>NZ_CP197240.1:0-3737500 GCF_052076055.1 Tardiphaga sp. 215_C5_N2_1
CGGTCCACACGACGCGGCCCTTTTCGATGACCACGTGGCGATCGGCGAAGCCGGCCAGCGCATCGACATTCTTGTCGATCACCAGAATGGACTGACGCTCGGCCTTGAGCTTCTTCAGGCAATCCCAGATCTCAAGACGAATGAGCGGCGCAAGGCCTTCGGTGGCCTCATCGAGAATGAGCAATTTCGGATTGGTCATCAGCGCGCGGCCGACGGCCAGCATCTGCTGCTCGCCGCCCGAGAGCTGCGTCCCGAGATTGCTGCGACGCTCCTTGAGGCGTGGAAAGAGCTCGTAGATCTTGTCCAGCGTCCAGCGCGCCGGCGGATGCCGCACGGCGGCGGTGGCGACCAGGTTTTCCTCGACGGTCAGCGTCGGAAAGATCTGACGGCCCTCGGGCACGAGACCGATGCCGGCCTGGGCGATGCGATAGGACGGCAACCCGGCCATCGGCTTGTCGTCGAATGTGACGGTGCCGCCGGTTGGATGGATCAGGCCCATGATGGCGTTGATGGTGGTCGTCTTGCCCATGCCGTTGCGGCCGAGCAGGGTGACGACCTCGCCGGCATTGATGGTGAGTGAGATATCGAACAGGACCTTGGCCGCGCCGTAAGCCGCCTGGAGATTTGAGACTGAGAGCATCAGGCGGCCTCCTCGCCGAGATAGGCAGCGCGGACTTCCGCATTGTCACGAATGCTCTGCGGCGAACCGGAGGCGATGATGCGGCCGTAAACGAGGACCGAGACGCGGTCAGCCAGTGCGAACACGGCGTCCATATCGTGCTCGATCAGCACGATGGGAAGCTCCTTGCGCAGTTCCTGCAACGTGTTGATCAGCCGCTGCGATTCATCGTGGCTGGTGCCGGCGAGCGGTTCGTCGAGCAGCAGCAGTTTCGGCTTCGCCGCCAGCGCAATGGCGATTTCGAGCTGGCGTTTCTCGCCATGCGACATCTGCCCAGCCGGCACGCCTGCGCGAGCGGCGAGGCCGAAGCGCGACAGCAGGGCCATGGCGGTGTCGTTCAGCGCCGGCTCCTTGGATGCATTGCCGAAGAAACTGAAGCTCGAGCCGCTGCGTGCCTGAACGGCGATGGCGACATTCTCCAGCGCCGAGAAGCGTGGCAGGATCGAGGTGATCTGGAACGAGCGCACCAGGCCCATCCGCGCGCGCTCCGCCATCGGCAAACGCGAAACGTCCTGTCCATCGAAGATGATACGGCCGGAGTCCGATTGTGCGTGCCCGGAGATCTGGTGGATCAGCGTGGTCTTGCCGGCACCGTTGGGGCCGATGATGGCGTGCAACTCGCCGGCTTCGATGTTCAGCGACACATCGTCGGTGACGCGTAGCGCGCCGTAATTCTTGCAGATGTTCTGCAGCTGAAGCGGAGCGCTGTTCATGATTTGCTCCCGAACAGGCCGGTGATGCCCCCGCGCGCGTACAGCACGACGAGGATCAAGATGGGTCCGAAGATCAGCGCCCAGTTCTCGGTGTAATGCGACAGAATATCCGCCAGCAGGCTGAACACCGCCGCGCCGATGATTGCGCCATGCAGTGAGCCGAGGCCACCAAGGACCAGCACAAAAATCAGATCGCCGGAGCGTTGCCAGGCCGTATAGGCGGGGCTAACGAATTCGGTCTGGTTGGCGAGCAGAAACCCGGACACGCCGGCGATCATGCCCGCAATGACGTAGGCGGTGAGCTGATAACGATAGGGCGCAAAGCCGATCGCTTCCATGCGCACGGGATTCTCGCGAATGCCGCGTAGCACCCGACCGAAGCGTGACGCGACGATGGCGCGGAGCAGCAGATAAGCGCCGAGCAGCACGCCGAAGGCGACGTAATACATCGCCACATCGTTCTTCAGGAACTTCGAGCCGAAGAACATGCTGCGCGATGCCAGCGTTAGCCCGTCGTCGCCGCCATAGGCAGCCAGCGACGTGCCGAGGAAGAACAGCATCTGGCCGAAAGCCAGCGTGATCATGATGAAATAGACGCCCTTGGTCCGCAGCGAGATCGCGCCTGTGAAGAGAGCGAAGATGAGCGAGACACCGAGCGCCACCGCAAGCTGGATGAAGCCGTCGGTGATTCCGTGGCTGGAAAGGATCGCGACGCTGTAGGCGCCGAGACCGACATAGGCGGCATGGCCGAACGAGATCATCGCGCCGTAGCCGATCAGCAGATCGAGCGACATGGCGGCGAGCGCCAGGATCATGATGCGCGTGACCAACGCCAGGATGAAGCTCTGCGATCCCCACAGCACCGAGAGCGGCACCAGGGCGAAGATCGCGAAAACGATCAGCGGCAGCACATAGGCGCGGCTAGTACGCAGCGGCGTTGCGAGGGCAGGCGAAGCGGGGGTGTCGAGGTCGACGAGATTGTTCATGGTCTGCTCCCGTTACTGTTTGGACGGGAACAGGCCGGATGGCCGGAAGAACAGCACCGCAGCCATCAGGATATAGATCAGCATCGGCGCAATGGCGCGGCCGGTCTGGCTGGCCGCCGAGGGATCAAGCAGCAGCTTGAGCAGCGTGGGCGCGAAGAAACGTCCGAGCGTATCGACGAGACCGATCAGCAGCGCCGCGATGAAGGCACCGCGGATCGAGCCGATGCCGCCGATGACGATCACCACGAAAGCAAGAATGAGCACATTGTCGCCCATGCCGGGCTCTACCGAGAGGATCGGTGCAACCATGGCGCCGGCGAAGCCCGCGAGCATGGCGCCGACGCCGAACACGATGGTGAACAGCAGGCGGATGTTGACGCCCAGCGCGGAGACCATGGCGGCGTTGCTGGCGCCGGCACGCACGAGCATGCCAAGCTTGGTCTTGTTGACGACGAGATAGAGCGCGAGGCCGACAGCAAGACCGACGGCGATGATGACGAGACGCCACACCGGATAGAGCATGCCGTCGGTGATCTCGATCGCGCCCGACAGGGCGTCAGGAATTGCAACATTTAGCGGCGCAGCGCCCCAGATGTATTTCACGGCCTGATTGAGGAAGATGATGACCCCAAAGGTGGCGAGCACCTGATCGAGATGGTCGCGATCATACAAATGTCGAAAGATCAGGACCTCCAGCAGGAGTCCGAAAATCAGGGCTGCTGGTAGCGCCAGTGCGAGGCCGGCGACGAAACTTCCGGTCATGGCGGTGAAGGCGGCGACCAGATAGGCGCCGACCATGTATTGCACACCATGCGCAAGATTGATGAAGTCCATGACGCCGAACACCAGCGTGAGGCCGGCGGCGATCAGGAATAGGATCAATCCGAACTGCAAGCCGTTCAGGATCTGGACGAGGGCAAGCGTGAGGGTCATCAGATAACTTGGTTTCTATACTGAGATAAACACGGCCGATAAAACACCGGGCCGTCCCGCCTTCGCGGCAACGGCCCGGTGATGAGTGATCGCCAGGGCGATTACTGCGCAGCGCAGTCCTTGGCGTAGCGATCGCCGTAGTTCGAGAACACCTTCTCGACGATCTCGGTCTGGAACTTGCCGTCAGCGCGCTTGGCAACCTTGGTCAGGAAGAAGTCCTGAACGGGATAGCCGTTGTTGCTGAACTTGAAGCCGCCGCGGATCGACGGGAAGTCTGCCTTCTTCATGGCTGCAGCCACCTTGGCCTTGTCCGAGAGGTCGCCCTTCACGGCAACGACGGCGCTGTTGATCAGCATGGCCGCGTCATAGGACTGGAAGGCGTAGGTCGCCGGCACGCTGTTATAGGCCTTCTCGTATTCCGCGACGAACTTCTTGTTCTGCGGAGTGTCGAGGGTCGGTGCCCAGTTCGAGCCGCCGAACATGCCGATCGCCGCGTCCTGCTGAGCCGGCAGCGTCGATTCATCGACGGTGAAGGTCGACAGGAACGGAATGCGGTCGAGCAGGCCGGCCTGCTTGTACTGCTTGACGAGGTTCACGCCCATGCCGCCCGGCATGAAGGTGAGCACGGCGTCAGGCTTCATCGATGCGATCTTGGAGAGCTCGGCCTGGAAGTCGAGCGTGCCGAGCGGGATGAAGGATTCCTCAAGGATCTCGCCCTTGAAGTCCATCTTCACGCCGGCGACGAAGTCCTTGCCGGCCTGATAGTTCGGGGTCATTAGATAGATCTTCTTGTAGCCGCGCTTCTGGGCGACGTTACCGAGGATCTGGTGGATCTGGTCGTTCTGATACGAGGTCACATAGAAATACGGATTGCACTCCTTGCCCGCGTAGCTCGACGGACCGGCATTCGGCGAGATCAGGAAGGTCTTGTTCTCGGTGACCGGCTTGTGGATCGCGCCCAGGATGTTTGAGAAGATCGGGCCGACCACGAAGTCGACCTTGTCACGCTCTAGAAGGCCCTTGACCTTGGTCACGGCGACGTCCGGCTTGAGTTCGTCATCGACGACGATGACTTCGACGTCCTTGCCGCCCATCTTGCCGCCGAGATCCTTGACGGCGAGGTTGAAGCCGTCGCGCGCCTGCTGGCCGAGCACGGCACCGGCGCCCGACAGCGACACGATCACGCCGACCTTGATCTTTTCCTGCGCCATGGCCGGGATGGCCGAAACGCTCATCATCAGGGCGGCCAAACCGGCCAGTTTGAAAGACTGCTTCATTAACTTCTCCTCCACTCGGCCGCGACAGGCAGCCGAAAAACGTGCCAACCCAGAATTCTGTTCTTTTGCCTAGATTATGCTCACGACGGGCGCAGCCGCAAGCAATGTAAATGACTTCCAGGCGTCAGAAATCAGCCGAATACGCTATGCAAACCGTAGGCCAATTTATTTGAACCTTAAAGAAATATTCAAAATCGACGGCGGTCAAGGCTGCGGCGTTTTGGCTTGCGGTCGGACGGAAATTCCTTGAAGGTCAAAGGATCGGTATGGGGCGGTACGAGATTGTGGATTGCCGGTCTCTCGGCCGCCGCAGGAGCTTCAAGCAGGTAAGATTGCATCATGATTCTCGACTCCGAGACCAAGGCCGTCGAACTTCCCGATGATCACGGCGATGAGCTGCGCCTGTGGCTCCGGCTCTTGACCTGTACGACCTTGATCGAGGGCGAAGTCCGCAGCCGCTTGCGCGAGCGCTTCGATGTCACGCTGCCGCGCTTCGACCTGATGGCCCAGCTCGACAAGGTGCCCGACGGTATGACCCTGTCGGATGTCTCGAAGCGGATGATGGTGTCGAACGGCAACGTGACCGGCCTGGTCGAGCGTCTCGTGGAATCCGGCCACGTTGATCGCCGCACCTCCGACACCGATCGTCGGGTGCAGGTGATACGGCTTACCAAACTAGGCCGTGCGGAGTTCCGCAAGATGGCTGAAGAACACGAGACCTGGATCGCTGAAATCTTCGCGGATCTGGCGCCGAAGGATGTCCGCGAACTGATGCGTTTACTGGCCAAGACCAAGGCTTCTGCGCAGAAAGCGGCGCAAAAGGCAGCGAACGGCAAGGTGCCGTAAACGCGACGCGGTGAGTGCAGTGATCGATCTCGAAGCCGAATACAACAATCGCGCAAAAGTCCCGGAAAGCTCTGCGCTGATCGCCGGCTGGGCACAGGACGCCAAAGCCTATCGCGACAGCGGCGTGCAGATGCGGGCCATTCCATATGGCTCAGGCGCACGGCACACGATCGACTACTTTCCCGCCGGCGACAAAGGTCCGATTGTCGTCTTCATTCACGGTGGCTACTGGCAGGCGCTGGATGCCTCGTTCTTCAGCCATCTGGCGCGCGGGCTGAACAGCCATGGCATCAGCGTGGCGATCCCCAGCTACGATTTGTGTCCGAACGTCTCGGTCGGTGATATCATCGCGCAGATGCGTGCGGCGACCCGCGAGCTGGCGAAGCTCGGCAGGCGGCTCGTCGTGTCGGGCCATTCGGCGGGCGGTCATCTCGCGGCCTGCATGCTGGCGACGGACTGGCGCGCGCTCGATTCCGCGCTGCCGCAGGACCTGATTGTCGGTGCCTATGCGATCTCCGGGTTGTTCGATCTGGCGCCGCTGGTGCCGACGTCGATCAACAATGCATTGCATTTGAACGATGCCGGCGCCCGTGAGGTCAGTCCGTTGTTCTGGCCGGCGCCTTCGCACGGGTCTCTCGATGCGGTGGTTGGTGGCGACGAGGGTGTCGAATATTTGCGGCAGAGCCAAAGCATCGTCGACGCCTGGGGTGTCCATATTCCCGCGCGCCTTGAGGCGCTTCCCGGCGCAAATCATTTTACCGCCGTCGCACCACTGGCCGATCCGCAGTCCGCCATGGTGCTGCGGCTAAAGGCGCTGGCCACGCTTTAGGCGCGGTTGCCTAAACAAACTGCGCAAATTCGCATCCTCCGCCGAAAATTTCGGCGTGCCCCAAGACTCCGCAGTTGCGGAAAACTGTTTTAAGTCTAAAATGATATTTGGATGACGTTGCCGGGCATCTGACGTGACGGGAGCATTGCAATGGCCGCTGATACTCAGCTGACAAAGCCTTTTACGGCGCATGTTGATACGTTCGCGCGGGACAATATGCCCCCGCCGGAACAGCTACCGGAGTTTCTGTTCACCCGGCCGGAATTTCACTATCCGCCGCGCATCAATTGCGTGGTGCCATTTCTCGATCGCTGGGTCGCCGAGGGGCGCGGCGATGCGCCGTGCATGATCGGGCTGAACGAGAGCTACACCTATCGCGAGCTCTATGAGCTCGTGAACAAGATCAGCAACGTTCTGGTCAACAAGCTTGGCCTGGTTACCGGCGGTCGCGTGCTGCTGCGTTCGGCCAACAATCCGATGATGGTTGCGACCTATCTCGCCATCATCAAGGCCGGCGGCGTCTGCGTGTCGACCATGCCGCTGCTGCGCGCCAAGGAACTGTCCTATCCGCTGCAGAAGGCGAAGATCTCGCTGGCGTTATGCGACAGCAAGCTGTCGGACGAGATGGAGAAGGCCAAGGCGGTTTCGCCCGAACTCAAGCGCGTTGTCTATTGGGGCACCGGCGAAGCCGAACTCGACAAGATGATCGCCGAGGCGAGCCCGGAATTCACCGCTGTCGATACGGCTTCGGATGATATCTGCCTGATCGCCTTCACTTCGGGCACGACGGGCGACCCGAAGGGCACCATGCATTTCCACCGCGACATGCTTGCGGTGTGCGACGGCTTTGCGCGCAATGTGCTACGCGCCAGTCCGGAAGATCGCTTCATCGGTTCGGCGCCGCTGGCCTTCACGTTCGGTTTCGGTGGCGTACTGTTCCCGCTGCATATTGGCGCGTCCTTCGTGGTGCTTGAGAAGGCTGGTCCCGACGAGCTGCCTGTGGCCGTTGCCAAGCACAAGGTCACTGTGTGCTTCACCGCGCCGACCGCCTATCGGGCCATCCTCGGCAAGATCGACCAGTACGATCTCTCGACGCTCCGCAAATGCGTGTCGGCAGGCGAAACGTTGCCGAAGGGCACCTATGATGCATGGCTGAAGGCGACCGGCATCAAGCTGATGGATGGCATCGGCGGCACCGAAATGCTGCACATCTTCATCTGCGCCATTGAGGAAGAAATCCGCCCGGGCTCCACGGGTAAGCCGGTGCCCGGCTATGTCGCCAAGATTATCGACGACGAAGGCAACGAAGTGGCGCCGGGCACGCTAGGTCGCCTCGCAGTCAAAGGCCCGACGGGCTGCAAGTATCTCGCTGATCCGCGTCAGCTCAAATTCGTGCAAAACGGCTGGAATATCACCGGCGATACCTTCCTGATGGATGAGGATGGTTACTTCTGGTATCAGTCGCGCTCCGACGACATGATCGTGTCGGCGGGGTACAATATCGCTGGCCCCGACGTTGAAGCTGCGTTGCTCACCCATGAAGCCGTGGTCGATTGCGGCGTTGTCGGTTGCCCCGATGCCGACCGCGGCATGATCGTAAAGGCTTATGTCGTTCTCGCTCCCGGTCAGGCAGGGAGCGACGCGCTGGCAACCGAGTTGCAGAACCACGTGAAGCGCGAGATCGCGCCTTACAAATATCCGCGCGCCATCGAGTTTGTGACGCAACTGCCCAAGACCGAGACCGGCAAGCTGAAGCGCTTTGCGCTTCGCCAGCAGGCTGCGGCGGGCGCGTCACCGACCGTTGCCGCATAAGTTTGAAGACGTTTCTTTCAGGGAGGATTGCCCGGTGAATGCACCAAAAGGCCCGACATTGACCGTGGTGCCAAACGCAAAGGGCGATGTTGCAGCATCCGTTTCGCGCGCATTGCAGCCGAGTGGCTGGCCGAAGCCCAAGGGCTATGCCAACGGCATGACGGCCGATGGCCGCATCGTCGTGACCGGCGGCGTGATCGGTTGGGATGCCGAGGAGAAGCTGAAGCCGGATTTCGTGTCGCAGGTTCGTCAGGCACTGCAGAACATTTCCGACATTCTCGCGGAAGGTGGCGCGAAGCCCGAGCATCTCGTGCGGTTGACCTGGTATGTCGTCGATATGGAAGAGTATCTCGGCAATCTGAAAGCGCTCGGTCAGGCCTATCGCGAGATCTTTGGACCGCATTATCCTGCGATGGCGCTGGTGCAGGTCGTGCGTCTGGTTGAACTCGCCGCGCGCGTCGAGATCGAGGCGACTGCGGTGGTGCCGCGCTAAGCGGCGCTACTTCGCCTCGATAAACTCTGTCGGGCTCTTGCCCGTCACTTGCCGGAACGCGTGCGAAAACGCCGAGAAGCTGGCATAGCCGAGATCGGCAGCGAGCTGCTTCACCGAGGCGTTGCGGTTCATCGACAGGCGTTCGATCGCCTCCGCGATCCGCGCGCGTTGACACCAGCTCTTGAAGCTCAATTGCGTCTCTGCCGAAAAAAGCCGCGATAGTGTACGTGCCGACGTGCCGACAGCGCGCGCCAAAGTTTCGATCTCGTAAGCCTGCGTCGGATCGGCCAGCACCATCTCCGCGGCGCGTCGGCAGCGCGGCTCTTGCGGCAGCGGCATGAAGGTCGTGGGATCGCCCGCCTGATGCAGTTCGAGCATGGCAATCTCGATCAATAACCGATTCCGTGCGACGTCATCGCGCCCATCGAACAGCGCCAGGATCGACTCGTGCAACAGGCGCGACACGCGAACCACGAACTCCGCGGCGAGATCGCCATTGCGTCGATCCCGCGCCAGCCAGTCGACGTTGAAATACAGCGAGCGCATCTCGATGTCGGCCAGAACGTCGATGGCGTGGGGCAGGTGGGCTGGCACCCAGACCGCGCGATCCGGTGGCACTAGCCAGCGGCCCTTCGGGGTTGTCACCTGCATGGTGCCCGCAGCGGCGAACACGAGTTGCGCCTCGCGATGGGCATGAGTGTCCAGCCGGATACCCTTGAGGTAGCGCGTCGCCAGGATGTGGACACCGTCGGTCGCCGAGCGCCGGCGCTTCGATAAGTCCAGGATTGGCGGTTCTGCGACATTCATTGGCAACATCCCGTTAGAGCAAGCTCATATAACGGCATTCCAAGGTTGCCAAGGAATCGATTCATGAACGTCCCCAGCCGGGTCATCACCCTCGTTAATGTCGCCCATTTCATCGACCACTACGCGATGCTGATCTTTGCGGCAGCGGTGCTCGTGATGGGTCCGGCCATGAATATGACCTATACCGAGCTGCTGCCCTATGCGACGCCGGGCTTCATGGCGTTTGGGGCCGGCTCGTTGGTGACCGGTTGGCTCGGGGACCGCTGGAGCCGTCGCCATATGATGGTGATCTTCTTCTACGGCATCGGTCTGTCGATGATGGCTGTCGGCCTGGTGCAGACGCCTTTGCAGCTTGGTGCGGCGCTGTTCTCGGTTGGCCTGTTCGCGTCGATCTATCATCCGGTCGGCACGGCGATGATCGTCTCCTATGCCGACAAGCTCGGCAGCGCGATGGGCATTAACGGCGTGTTCGGCAATTTCGGCGTGGCGTCTTCCGCACTGATCACCGGCGTACTCGGTCAGTTCCTCGGCTGGCGCTGGGCCTTCATCATTCCCGGCCTCGTCACTGTTGCAGCTGGTGTTGTCTTCATGCGCGAGGTCGCACATGAAGATCGCTCGGGATTCAAACAGGCGGCGGCGCAAGCGCGCGTCGCGAAGTCCGACATGTGGCGTGTGATCCTTGCATTGTTGGTCACGGTGGTAGCGATCTCCACCGTCTTCAACGCCATCACCGTCGCGCTGCCAAAACTGTTTGCCGAGCGTTTGTCCGACATGACCGACAGCCCGGCATTGCTCGGCATCATTGCCGCCTGCGTTTATGTCTTCGGCGCGGCAACCCAGTACAACATTGGCAAACTGATCGATAAGCACTCGCTGAAGGCGGTGAGCGTTCCGTTGTCGCTGGTGCTCGCGCCGTTCCTGTATTTCGCAGCGTCGCAATCGAACATCTCACTGATTGTCGTCGCGATCGGCATTATCATTGGTCTGTTCGGGCAGATCACCGTCAACGAGGCGATCGTCGGCAAGTATACAAGCGAGGAGTGGCGGTCGCGCGCCTACGCCGTGCGTTATTTCGTTGGCTTTACCGCAGCGGGAGCCTCGGTCGGGCTTGTCGCGTGGTTGTACGAGCAGGGTGGCTTCATCATGATGTTGCACGCCTTTGCCGCCTTGTCGGCGCTGGTGATCGTCGCTGCATTGATTTTGCCGCGGGAGTTGCCGCCGGCAAAAGCGCCTCTGGCATAAAATCTCTCGCTTGACACTGGCGAGCAGCGCGAGACCGGTCTAGTTAGGCGGTGAATACCATTCGCCTCCTGAACGGCGGCTGGCGAAAGTGGCATTTCGCGCACATCAGCATCGTGGTCGCAGATTTCCGAATGGTCTCGGGAATTGTCCGATGTCTGCGGTGTTGCATGATGGGTGCTGCTTTCTGACCGTGATGACCGAGACGCGAGCCGCCGGAAACCGTTTTGCTGGATACATCCGTGAATTTTGAAACGCTCGTCGACGAGATTTATGAAGCGGGAGTTTTGCCGGAGCGTTGGCCGCAGGTGTTCGATCGCCTGGCGGAGATGGCAGATGCCGAAGGTGCGATGATTTTCGCATCCGCGCCTGGCATTCCGCGGTGGACGTCATCTGAGAGAATTCGCGAGCGGATCGATCGTTGGACCAAGAGTCCCTATGCGACCAAGAATCCACGAAGCGCCAGACTAATCGCGGAAAACGAGCCGTGGTTTCTGACGGACCTGGACCGGTTCACGATGGAAGAACTCGACAATGAGAGCTTCTATCGGGACATTCTCCGGCCGGCGGGTCTCGGCTGGTGCGCCGGTACCTCGGTGCGGTCTCCCTCCGGTGATACGCTCGTGATTTCGGTCGAGAAGGCTTACGCCAAGGGGCCGGTTGAACGCGCTGTGGCGGATCAACTGGATGGCCTCCGGCCTCATTTGGCCCGCGCGGCGGTGTTGTCTGGTCGTCTGGGCTTCGAACGTGCCCGCACGGCGGTTGCGACACTTCAGATGATTGGCCTTCCCGCGAGTGCGGTCAGTCAGGAGGGGCGCGTTATCGCGGCCAATCCTGGGTTCATTTCCAGCACGACGATTGTCGGCATTGGCGCGCAGGATCAGGTGCAGTTCGCCTCGCAGGTCGCTCAGACCATGTTTATCGAGGCGCTAAGCAAGCCCTTGTCTCTGTCGAAAACGGGCCGTTCAATTCCAATTTCTGGGACTGAGCACAGCCCACCCTTGATCGCGCATGTGCTGCCCCTCCGTCTGGCTGGCCTCGATGTTTTTGCGGGCGCTATGTCGATCCTGCTCCTGACGCCGATCACCCACCAGCAGCGCAGCCCGGGTCCGGAGCTTCTGCAGGCTTTGTTCGATTTGACGCCGGCTGAAGCGCGGATCACCAGCCTTTTGATCGATGGCAACTCAGTCACCGCCATCTCGAAAATGCAGAGCGTCAGCCTGAACACCGTGCGGACCCAGCTGAAATCCGTCTTCTTGAAAACCGGCGTCGAGCGGCAGGTGGACCTGGTTCGGCTTCTGGGCCAGCAGCGAGTTCAATTGATCCCTGACCGGGACGCCTGAAAAATCCACGAAAAAGGCCGGCACGATGGCCGGCCTTGATGCGTAAGTATGTCCGGTGAAAAATCGTGCAGTCGTCAATACACGGTCCGCCTAAGCGGTAATAAGAAACCGCTGCTATGCTGCTGAAGCAGCGGCGAAACAATTCCCCGGTATCGACGTAGGCCATTCCTGCGATATCCGCGTCACCAATTTGGGTGAGGCGCCCGACTATTTGTATACAACGCAGGGTTTCACGAATTGACGTGAACAAAATCACGCAGCAGCGGGTAGATCTCGTTGTTCCAACGGCGTCCGCTGAATACACCGTAATGGCCGACACCGGCCTGCATGTGATGGACTTTGCGATAGGCTCGCACGCCGGTGCAGAGATCCTGGGCTGCCAAAGTCTGGCCGATCGAGCAGATATCATCCTTCTCGCCCTCGACGGTCATCAGCCCCATGCGCTTGATCGATGCGCAGTTCACGGTCCGGCCCTTGTAGGTCAACTTGCCCTGCGGCAGCAGGTGCTCCTGGAACACGTCGCGGATGGTGTCGATATAGAACTCTCCCGGCAGATCCATCACGGCGAAATATTCGTCATAGAACGTCTTGATGACTTCTGCCTTCTCGGTCTCGCCCTTGGCGAGATGATTGGCGAGATCGACATGTGACTTGATGTGCCGCTCGAGATTCATCGAGACGAATGCAGTCAACTGAATGAAGCCGGGATAGACCTGCCGGAACGCGCCTTTGCACTGGAACGGCACGTAGTTGATCATGTTCTCTTCGAACCACTTCAACGGCTTGCTCTTGGCGAACTCGTTGACCTTGGTCGGCTGAATGCGCGTATCGATCGGGCCTGCCATTAATGTCAGGCTTGCCGGGCGGGCGGGGTGATTGTCTTCCGACATGATAGCTGCTGCAGCCAGCGCCGACACGGACGGTTGGCAAATCGCGACCATGTGGGAACGCGGGCCGAGCTCATTCATGAATGTGATCAGGTGCTCGGTATATTCGTCGAGGCCGAACTTGCCCTGATTGAGCGGTATGTCGCGCGGGTTATGCCAGTCTGTGATATAGACGTCATGATCCTGCAGCAGGGTCTTCACGGTGCCGCGCAGCAGCGTCGCGAAGTGGCCGGACATCGGCGCCACCAGCAGCATGCGCGGCTGCTCCGGCGCGTTCTCTTTCTTGAAGTGTAGCAGCGATCCGAATGGCGTCTTGAAGGTGACTTCTTCCGTCACCTCATGCTCGCTGTTACCGACCATCACCTTGCCGATATCGAATTCGGGCCGATGATAGGTGAGGGCGGAGCGTGAGATCAGCTCAAGTGCTGCTGCGAGGCGGCCGAACAGTTTCTCGGACGTGCCGGCCGGGACGAGATTGAGGTACTTCAATGCAGCAGACGCACCGGTGCGCCAAGGTGCTGTCAGATCCATGTGATTCTGGTAGGCCTGATACATCATTGACATCATCCGGAGCTATCCCTGCTGTGTTGCTATGCAATATTGAAGCCAGAGAAGAGTCAATTCGTCTGGAAAACTGGCACGTGGTTTGCTGAATAAAATTAAAGCAGCACAAGCAATGGGCAGCCGGGAACCGGTTACCCCGAGGGCTGACCGGCTGCCTGGGTTCGGGCGTAAGGGGGATAAGTCATGGCCAACGCGACACTCACCATCAGCAGCAAGAACTACTCGTCGTGGTCATTGCGAGGGTGGCTGCTGACAAAATTCTCAGGCCTTGAGTTCGACGAAGTCGTTACGGCGCCGGACGATGCCTCCGCCAAGGCCGAGATCCTGTTGCTGTCTTCATCGATCCTGGTGCCCTGCCTGCGCCATGAAGGGGCGGTGGTCTGGGATACGCTGGCAATCGCCGAATATCTCAACGAGATCATGCCGGAAGCAAAGCTATTGCCGGCGGACCGCATCCTGCGGGCGCATTGCCGCTCGATTTCGGGTGAAATCCATTCGGGCTTCACGACATTGCGAGCGTCGCTGCCGGTCAACATCAAGGGGCATTTTCCGAACTTCAAGGTCTGGTCGCGCGCGCAAGCCGATATCGACCGGATCTGCACAATCTGGCGCGAGTGTCTGTCGAAGTCCGGCGGCCCTTTCCTGTTCGGCACCCGCAGCATGGCGGACGCCATGTATGCGCCGGTGGTGACGCGCTTCGCGACCTATGACGTCAAGCTCGATCCGCAGCTATCAGCCTATGCCAGCATGGTGATGAACCTGCCCGAAATGCAGGAATGGATTGCTGCGGCCAGGCAGGAGCCTACCGATATCGAAGAGCTCGAGGTTGAGTACTGATTGATAGTTCGGCAACGCCATGCCGGCTTACGGATCGGGCACGGCGTGCTCAACTTGTATCCAGAGTTTGTAGCGCTTGCCCGGGGATTTGCGCGTTTTGGCCGCCAGATCGCCTGCTAACGCGCGCGATTGGTATCAAAACGCCTTTGACGCAAGCTGGCGCGATTTTCGCATAGCAGCAATTTCTCGCGAGCCGCATTGCGTTGGCTGCCGATCGATTGCACGCCAATCACAGTTCGGTCCCCGGGTGTTTTTAAACACGTTGGAGGATCCCATGAATGTACATGCTGCGATCGACCTCAAATGGCCTGGGCTTAAGCACCCGAACGGCGATCCTCTCCGCCTGAATCATGGGGATTTCGTAGCGATCGATCGGCACAAGGACACGACATACGAGGCGACCTATCGCCCGCAGGCACTTTATAGCCGCGCCAATGAGGGCTTTCACGCCAACAACGAAACTTTCCTGCTCCATGAGGTCGCGACCAATCTGCCGATCTATCGCGAAGATACTGGCCCTACCGATTTCCATCTCCACCTGCCACCAGGCGGCTTCCAGCTCGTGCTGGTTACGTCGGGCATGTTCACCTTCGATTACGATGGGCGCTTCTACAATGTCGGCCCTGGCGCAGTGATGCTGCAAAGCGCGATCGTGCATCGTCAGCTGTTCTACACCTGGTCGGGATTGTCTACCGAGGAGAACCTGAAGACGCCGCAGACGGTGGTGCCCGATCCCCTCTCCATGGGCTACTCCGGCAAGTTTCTCGAAGCCTTCGTAACCGATCCGACGACCTTCCCGAACCCGACAATCGTGGGTCCGGATCAGATCAACGAAGCCGAGACGCCACGTATGGCCTGGACCCATGCGCTGCATGATCGCCCGGACGATGCAGGCTTCTGGCTTCAGGATCCGCTGGCACTGGACGCGCTCTTCAAGCTGCTGGCTGATGACACCATCAAGTCGGCGGCGCCCGTCTATGTGCGCGATATTGGCATCGAGGCTCCGAGCGGTCATCTTGTCACCGGTCACATCATCGCAACCGATCCGCATGGCAAGTCCCTCTTGCCGAAGAGCTCCGCGGCGGCCGTGGATGCCGCCTCTTTCGCGAGAGGTGAAGTTGTCATCTATCGCGTCATTCGCGGCACGGCTGAGTTCAGGGATAGTGCGGGAAAGACGTTCGAACTTGCGGCTGGTGATGTCGTGACGGCAGGCAAAAATTCGGCCAGCCTCATCGGGATGGGCGAAAATACGCAGGTCCTCCGGCTCGGCCTGCTGAAAGGCATGGAGCAGCTTCGAAGCTGGACGCCGACCCAGCGCGATGAAATCGACGGCCTGGCGGCCAAGATCATTACACAGAAGGACATTCGCCCCCTGCGGACCGAGGGCAAGCCTGTCGGCTATCTATACGCATAAGCGCCGGTCGGCGCAGTGCACCGCCGCCCTCTAAAGCAGGCACACGGCCCTCACGCTGTACGTGGCAGCCGCCATCCGACCACGCGTGCCTCGACCATGCTGCCCGTCTCGGCATTGCGCCATTCGCCATCTGTGAAGACGCAGGCGAAGGGCAGCTGATAGGTGCCGCTGTGGTCCTCGCACAACACTTGCACCGCCTGATCAGGCTCAGGATCACCCTGGCCATCGAATTCGGCCAGCCGTCGTTCACGCGTCGCCATGAGGTGCTCCGGTCCAAGGAACGGGCGGACATCTTCTTCGTTTCCATCACGCCTGGTTGACAGCCGGGCGCCAGCACCGCTTGGTCTTGGCGGCATGACGGACATGATGGGGAAAATGATGCGCGGCCGAACAATCCTAGCGATGACATTGCTGACCATTTTGGGCGCCGCCAAGGCGCAGGCGCAGGATGTGCCGGGAATCGAGATCTGCACGGTCGAAAAGACCATGGAGCGCCGCACCAGCTGCCTGCAAAGCAACGTCAATTTCCTGCAGCAGACGTTGGGCAAGCTGCGGCTTGATCAGCAACAGCGGCTGGATGCGGCCAATCGGCAGGTCGAAGCGCTGAAGGCTACCGTCGTTGTCCTGCAGAAGACGGTGGAGGAGCTGCAGGCGGTGCAGAAGAAGCCGGCGCCGGCTGCGAAGGAAGCTCCGGCTGCCGCGAAAGACGCGCCGGCGGCCAAGGATGCGCCAGCGCCTGCCAAGGATGCAGCGAAATAGGGCGCTCTCGTCCTACTCGCTGCTCAACACGGGTCCGAACAGTTCCCAGCGTTCGCCTTTGAAACGCATCATCTGCAACTGCTGCAGCGGGCTGTAGTCGGTTGAACTGGTCTTGACGCGGGTACCGGGCAGGAAGATGCCGACCTCATAATCGAGGTTCGTGGCCTGCTTCATCACATTCTCCCGCGTAAGCGTGTCGCCGCATCGCTCCAGGATATGCGCCAGCGTGCGCGCGATGCCGAAGCCGTACAGCGTGTAGATGTCGTTCTTGTCGCCGTCGGGATAATACTTGTCCATGAAGGCAAGCCATTCCTTGATGGTCGGATCTTCTTTCCACTGCGGATCGGTGGGGTCCTTCATATAGGCTGCGCTGATCACGCCCTGCGCATTGTCGAAGCCTGCGGGCTTGATCACCGAGCCGACCGATTGCGACACGTTGACCAGCATCTGCACCGGCTTCCAGTTCAGCTCGGCCACCTTCTTGATCGCCTGCGCGGCGAACTTGGGCGAGGCGATGTTCAGGAACACATCGGGATTGGCGGTCCTGATCTGGACGATCTGCGAATCTACTGTCGGTGAGCTGGTCTCGAAGCTCGCCTGTACCGTGATCATCTTGTCGGCCTTGTCGCCGAGTCCTTCGCGTACGCCGCTGAAATAGTCCTTCCCCATGTCGTCGTTCTGGAACAGCACGCCGATCCTGGCGTCGGGATGGTTCTTCAGGATCCACGCGGCCCAGATACGTCCCTCGTTGTGGTAGCTGGGCGACCAGCCCATGGTCCACGGGAAGTGCTTTGGGTCGGCCCATTTCGAGGCGCCGGACGACACGAACAGATGCGGCACTCTCTTCAGGTTCATGTATTTCTGGATCGCGGAATTCGTGGCGGTGCCCAGGGGATTAAACAGCAGCAGCACTTCGTCGCTCTCGACCAGCTTGCGCGCCTGTTCCACCGTCTTTGGCGGCGAGTAGGCATCGTCATAGCTGATGAAATTGATCTTGCGGCCGTTGATGCCGCCCTGATCGTTGATCATCCGGAAATAGGCGGCCTCCGATTTTCCGATCGAGGCATAGGACGATGCCGGCCCGCTATAGGGCATGATGTTGCCGACCTTGATCTCGGTGTCGCTGGCGCCGGGATCGTATTTCTTCTGCGCGTGAGATGGCGTGGCCAGCGCGCCGAACATGAGCGCGGAAAGCGCGAGAGTCATCCCGCGGGGCAGTGTCCTGTGCATCGCTTCCTCTAACGTCTTGTATGTCCGCGGTGCGGTCCATCTGAGTGGACCGTCGATCGCCGCGGCTTGCGTCGAGTATGCACGATTGAGGAGAGGGGGCCAGCAACGAGAGCGCGTGGCTCAGTACGCGTGCGTCCCCTCTGACTCGAGAGAGGGGACGCCGCAGCGTATCGCTTACGAGTTCTTCTCGCCGGACATCAGCGGTCCGAACAGCTCCCAGCTTTCGCCCTTGAACTTCTGCATCTGAAGCTGTTCGAGCGGGCTGAAATCGGTCGGGCTGGTCTTGATCTTGGTGCCCGGCAGGTAAATGCCGATTTCCATGTTCAGGCTCGCCGCCTGCTTCATGATGTTTTCGCGTGTGAGATCGTCGCCGCATTGCTTGAGCACCTGGACGATGCCCTGCGAGACGCCGTAGCCGAACACGGTGGCGCCGTCTTCCTTGTCGCCTTCGGGATAGTACTTGTCCATGAAGGCCGACCATTCCAGCATGCCGGGATCGTTCTTCCATGTCGGATCCTTGGGATCCTTCATATAGGCCGCGCTGAGCACGTCCTGCGAGTTGGCATAGCCCGCGGGCTTCATCACGCTGCCGACGGATGCCGAGACATTGGTGACGATGTGGACGGGCTTCCAGCCCATCTCGCCGACCTTCTTGATCGCCTGTGCAGCGAATTTTGGCGTGGCGATGTTGATGAAGACATCCGGATTGGCTGCCTTGATCTGCACGATCTGTGAATCCACCGTCGGTGACGCCGTCTCGTAAGGCACCTCGGAGACGATGTAATCTTTGACCTTGTCGCCGAAGCCTTCGTGCAGTCCGATGATGTAATCCTTGCCGAAGTCGTCATTGGCATAGAGCACGCCGACTTTCTTGCCGGGATGATTTTTCATGATGTATTGCGCGTAGATGCGCGCCTCGGCCTGGTAGCTCGGCTGCCAGCCCATGGTCCATGGGAAGTTCTTCGGATCGGCCCATTTCGCGGCGCCCGTCGAGACGAATAGCTGCGGCACCTTCTTGGTGTTCATGTATTTCTGGATCGCCGTATTTCCCGGCGTGCCCAGCGGGTTCATGATGAACAGCACTTCGTCATTCTCGACCAGCTTGCGCGCTTGCTCCACCGTCTTCGGCGGGCTGTAGCCGTCGTCATAGCTGATGAAGGTGATCTTGCGGCCATTGATGCCGCCCTTCTCGTTGATCATCTTGAAATAGGCGGCCTCGGTTTTTCCGATCGTCGCGTAGGAGGACGCCGGGCCACTATACGGCATGATGTTGCCGATCTTGATCTCGGTATCGGTGGCACCAGTATCGTATTTCTTCTGCGCGTGGCTTGCGGTGGACGTAAGTGCTACGACAACGCCGGCGAGCAAAGTCACTCGCAGAACTTTCCAGTCATGCTGCATGGTCAAGTGTCCTCCCTGTGGTTCGATCAACCGCATCGGCCCGTCTATGCAGGTTTTTGTGATGCGGCTCGAATGCCGGGAGTATGCACCAAGCCTTGAAGTTGGAAAGCTGACTTAATCAGCAAAGCATGACGCGGCGCACAACAGCGCGTCGATATGTTTGTGCGTCGCGCTCACTTGCCAGTAAATTTGGCTGGGCGCTTTTCAAGAAACGACGCCATGCCTTCGCGGAAATCCGCTGTGCGAAACAGCGGCAGCAATTGCAGGAACACGTGATGGACGTGGTCGCCAAAGCTCTCGGACAGACCTGAGCGCATCATGCGTTTGGCAGCCTGCACTGCGAGCGGCGCATTGGCGGCAATCTCGGCCGCCACTGCATTGGCGCGCGTCATCAATTCCGCATCATCAACCACCTCGTTGGCAAGGCCCATTTCGAGGCTTTCGCGCGCCGACAGTGTGCGGCCTGTGAAGATCAGCTCGGCTGCCTTGGCCCAGCCAATCATGCGCGGCAGAAACCAGGTGCCGCCGGATTCAGGCACCACGCCACGTTTCACGAAGGCCGCGGCGAATTTGGCACTCTCCGCCATGATGCGCATGTCGCAGCCGAGCGCGACGTCCATGCCATAGCCGGCGGCGGCACCATTCATGGCGCATATGGTCGGCTTCTCCATGTTGAACATCACGATCGGGGGCGCGGTCTTGAGATCGAGCGTGGTGCGGCTGTTGTTGGCGTCATTGGTGGAGCCGATGCCGGTGCCCTTGGTGGCGCTAGCCATGTCCAGCCCGGCGCAGAAGGCGCGGCCGGTGGCCGTCAGGATCACCACGCGGACTTCGGGATCAGCGTCCGCTTTCAGGAACAGTTCGCTGAGCTGCGACAGCATCTCGCGTGAGATCGTGTTCAACCGTTGCGGGCGATTGAGCGTGACGGTCGCGATGCCATGGGCGACAGAGTAGAGCACTTCGTCATCGGCTTCAGGCGCAACTGCGGTGTCGGTCGGCATCGGGCTTCCTCGGATTTTTGTGTTTTCGTTGTCCGCAGCTAAAGCTGAATGGAAATTCCACGCAAGTGGCCATGCATTTGCGCGGCTTGGCAGCGCAGGACATGTTTGCTCTACTTCGGCCACGCTGCGTCACCCGCCGAAGGTGCGATAACAAACCAAGAAAATGTCAGGGAGTTTCCATGTCCAGCCCCAATATCCGCGTCCTCGCCACCGATCTCGCATTCCCCGAAGGCCCGGTGGTGATGCCGGACGGGTCCGTCATTCTGGTTGAAATCCGTGCGCAGCAGTTGACGCGAGTCTGGCCCGATGGCCGCAAGGAAGTGGTCGCGAAAATTCCCGGCGGCCCGAATGGTGCTGCGCTCGGTCCGGACGGCAAGATGTATCTCTGCAACAATGGAGGTTTCAGCTGGGCGGCATCGCGCGGCGCCATCATGCCCGGTGCGCCGGAGCCGCATGAATATATCGGCGGCTCGATCCAGCGCGTGGACCTCTCTAACGGCAAGGTCGAAACCCTGTTCGACAAATGCGGTGCGCATCCGCTGAAGGGGCCGAACGATCTGGTGTTCGACAAGCAGGGTGGGCTCTGGTTCACCGATCTCGGCAAACGCCGGCACCGCGATATGGATGTCGGCGCGTTCTATTATATGAAGCCGGGTGCCACCGAAGTCGTCGAAGGGCATTTCGGCATGTTGCCGGCCAATGGCATCGGCCTGTCGCCGGACGAGAAGACCGTCTATGTGGCCGAGACGCCGACGGCGCGGTTGTGGGCCTTCGACGTCGGCGCGCCGGGCGAAGTGAAGCCGAGCGAGGTGATCTATCGCGGCGAGCGCGGCCGTCCCATCGCGGGCCTTGGCGGCTATCAGATGTTCGATTCTCTCGCGGTTGAAGCCTCCGGCAACGTCTGCGTCGCAACGCTGGTCAGCGGCTGCATCTCGGTGATTGCGCCGGATGGAAAATTGGTGGAACAGATACAAACTGGCGACCGCGTCACCACGAATATCGCATTCGGCGGCCCCGAGCTGAAGACGGCCTATATCACGCTGTCAGGCAAGGGCGAGCTGATCGCGATGGACTGGCCGCGCGGTGGCTTGCCGCTCAATTTCTTGAACAAGTAGCCCGAGCGCGATCAGCAAAAGTGGAAGCCGGTTTTGCGTCCGATCGCGCGTCTAGAACGAAGGAAGACCGATGCCGTGGCTTGAACCCGTTACGCTCTCTGGCCCTCACGCCCGGCTCGAACCTCTTGCCAAAGATCACTGCGATGGCCTGATTGAGGCCGCCAAGTCAGGCGACCTTTCGAAGATCTGGTACACCGCGATCCCGACGCCGGAAAAGATGAGCGCCGAGATTGACCGTCGGCTCGCTCTGCAGGCATCAGGCGCGATGCTGCCATTCACGGTGAAGGATGCCGACGGCAAGATCGCTGGCATGACGACCTATATGAATGTCGATGCCGCCAACCGCCGGGTCGAGATCGGCTCGACCTGGTATGGCAAGTGGGTGCAGCGCACCGCGCTCAATACCCAGTGCAAGCTCCTGCTGTTGCAGCATGCTTTCGAAAAGCTGGATTGCATCGCGGTGGAATTCCGCACGCATTTCTTCAACCACCAGTCCCGTCGTGCCATCGAGCGGCTCGGCGCCAAGCAGGACGGCATCCTGCGCAATCACCAGATTGCGCCGAACGGCACGCTGCGCGACACGGTTGTCTATAGTATCTTGCCCGGCGAATGGTCGACGGTGAAGGCGCATCTGACCTATCAGCTGGACGAGAAGCCGCGCTGACGATCAACTGGCAGCACGTCGCTTGCGGGCAGGCGGATAAATCCGGTCAATCAGGCGATTGCAATAATCGGATGTCGGTATTTGTTCGCTGAACAGCGCGCGATAGATGATCGGCGCCACCACATGGTCGATCACCTCGTCGATATCGAACGGCGTCTCGCCGCGCGCTTTGGCACGCGCGTTGATGGTGGTGAGGTGATCACAGGTGAAGCCTGCGCAGGCGCTGGGCAGTCCCTCCTTGAGGGCCGACAGCACGTCCCGCATCAAGGCCTGGCCGACCGGAGATGACATCTCTTCGGCATATTGCTCGATGAAGGCGCGCAGATCGGTTTCGACCGCGCCAGTGTCGTCAGGATCCGCGATCGGCCGCAGCCGCGCCACGGCGACGTCGGCGAGCAGCGCGGAGAGATCGCCCCAGCGCCGATAGATGGTCGATGGCGTCACGCCAGCCTCGGCAGCGATCTGTGGCACGGTGATCTGGTTTCGGGTGGAAAGAGCCCCCAATTTGCGGACAGCATCATGCACGGCGCTTTGTATCCGCGCGCTGCGTCCACCGATCCGGACCCGTTCCTTCACCGTCACATCGTTCTCCCACGGTCGCACCTGTGCGAAAAACTGAGATTCTTAACGCAAAATATTTGCATTAAGCTCTCGGGCGACCTAGATGCCTAATGCAATTACTTAGCTTTTAGGAACGAGCCATGCAAGGCAGCGCCGAAAAGACGTGTGTTTCCAATGCTCAAGCATCACCCGCCAGAGCCGGTTGGGTGTTGAAGCCATCGGCCATGACGGCATTCAGTTTTGCCGGGGCCGCGCTGGTCGCGGCCAGCAGCAGCGCGGTGACGCCGCTGTACCGGCTCTACCAGCAGTCGATGCATCTCTCGCCGCTGATGATCACGCTGGTATTCGCGGTCTATGCGATCAGCCTGCTGGTGGCGTTGCTGACGGTCGGCGGCCTGTCCGATTATATCGGACGCCGTCCGGTCATTCTCGGCGGTCTGCTGCTCAATGCCATCGCGATGGTGCTGTTCTCCTATGCCAGTGATGTCGGGCAATTGATCCTCGCGCGTGCCGTGCAGGGCCTGTGCGTCGGCACGGCGACAACGGCATTGGGCGCTGCGATCCTCGATACTGACCGCAAGCGCGGACCGCTCCTCAACAGCGTGACCGCCTTTCTTGGCCTGATGGTCGGCGCGCTTGGCGCGGCGGCGCTCGTCACCTTCGCGCCCGATCCGCTGCATCTGGTCTATGAGGTTCTATTCGCGCTGACGGCCGTGATGATCGTGCTGCTGTTCGTGATGCCCGAGACCGTGTCGCGCAAATCGGGCGCGCTGGCCTCGCTGCGGCCGCATGTGCGCGTGCCCAGCCAATCGCGCGCCGCGCTGCTGCGCGTTGCACCGGCCACCGTCGCCACATGGGCGTTGGGCGGCTTCAGTCTGTCCTTGATGCCCACGGTGGTCGCGACAACGATGGGCGTCTCCGCGCCTTGGGTCGGCGGCGTCGTGGTCGCGACCCTGATGCTCGCTGCAGCACTGACCGTGGCCGCCCTTCGGCAGCTTCCGGCGCAGCGGTTGCTGGTGATTGGCACGGCCGCACTGTCGCTGGGCGTCCTCGTCTCGCTGCTCGGCATCTGGCAGCACAGCGTTGCGATGCTGTTTGCCGGTTCGGTGATCGCAGGTTTCGGCTTTGGCGCGTCCTTCGCCGGCTCGCTGAGCACGCTGCTGCCGACCGCCGAGGCGCATCAGCGCGCCGGTTTGCTGGCGGCGTTCTATGTATTGTCCTATCTGGCCTTCAGCCTGCCGGCACTCGCTGCAGGTGTGGCTGTGCCATATGCCGGACTGGCCGTCGTGGCCTACGTCTATGGCGCCGTGGTCATCCTGCTCGCGATCATGTCGATGATTGCGTCGCTGCGCGGTGAACGCTGACGGTCAGACTGCGTCCGGCTGATACAACGTATCCACTGTCACCGTGCCGACGACGCGCGAGACGCAGGGACAGATCTTCGTATTGCCGCTCTTCTGGTGATCGCTGAAGAAGACGTCGCGATGATCGATTTCGCCGTCGACGGCGAGAACGTCGATGGCGCAGACCCCGCATTCGCCGCGTTCGCAGTCCGACATCACCTCGAAGCCGGCCTCGTTGAGCGCTGCCAGCATCGAGCGGCTTTGCGGCACTACGATCTCCGCGCCGCTGCCTTTCAACCGAACGCGAAATTCCGTAGTTGGCAGGAGACCGCTGGAGCCGAATGTTTCATAGCGCAGATCAGCGGGCGCGCGCCCGGCAGCGTTCCATTCGCGCCGGGCTGCTTCCAGCATCCGCATCGGGCCGCAGAGGACGACAATGGCATCGTGAGGCAAGGCAGCAAAGGTCGCGGCGAAATCCAGTCGTGCGCCTTCATGGCTGGCGTGCACCGTCAGGCGGTCGCCGAGCAGCGTCGATAGTTCATCGAGATAGGCGGCTTCGCTGCGAGCCTTCACCGCATAATGCAGCTGCAGGTCGATGGCTTTGCTGTGGAGCGCCGCGGCAATGCCGGTGATCGGCGTGATGCCGATGCCGCCGGCGATCAGGCAGTATGTCCCACGATTCCAGTCGATATCGTAGAGCGATGACGGGCTGGAGATTTCCAGCCGCGCCCCGACCTGCAGCGCCCACATGGCTTTGGAGCCGCCGCGACTATCCGGCGCCAGCCGCACCGCAATGCGCAGCACATCGGTCACGCGTTCTCCCACCAGCGAATAGGATCGCGTCTGTGGCTGGCCGTCGATCAGGAGGCTGACATTGATGTGGCTGCCGAGAGGGTAGGACGGCAGCGGTGTATCCGGCTTCAGCGTGATCTCGCGAATGTTCGGCGCCACATTGCGCGTGGCCTCGACGCGGCATCCCATCCAGTGTTCTGCAAAACGCATGAAAGGTCTCCGTCAATCCGCCGGTGTCGAGGTCAGCAATGCCAGTGCAGGCAGCAGATCGAGATGATTGCGATTGCGCAGTGCCAGCCGCAGATTGCGCACGGCAAGCCGCGCGTGCTCACGCATGATCGCCTCGGCGCGCGCACCTTCGCGATTCTCGATGGCGTCGACGACGATGCGGTGATGTTCCTGGCCGATCAGCAGGATGTTGTGCGCTTCCGGCAGCGCTGACTGCGCCATCACGAAGGCGCTGGGCGAGGCAAAGGGCATCGCCGAAACACGATCTATCTGTCGGATCACCGGCGCGCTGCCGGAAAGGTCAGTCAGCAGCGCATGGAAACGGGCGTTCATCGTCACATAGGCTGAAAAGGCCTCGACCGAGATCGGATCCTGGCGCACCAACTGATCCAGATCGGACAGGCATTCCTTCAACGGTTCGAGATTGCGCGCGCTGGCGCCGCGCTCGGCTGCGAAGCGCGCCGCAAGGCCTTCCAGCGTGCCGCGCAGCTCAATGGAGTCGAGAATATCGCGCTCGGAAAACGCCTTCACCATGAAGCCGCCGGACGGGATTGCCTGCAGCAGGCCCTCATCTTCCAGTCGCACTAGCGCCAGCCGTACCGGCGTGCGCGAGACGCCGGTGATATCGACAGCCTGCAATTCGCTGATGCGCTCGCCCGGGCGCAGCGTCCCGGACAGGATCATGTCGCGCAGTGCCAGCTGCGCACGGACGGTCTGCGAGACGGAGCGTTCGGTATCGCGTTCGCTCATGATTTTACTCTGCCGCCTGCAGTTTGGGCGTAGTTTCCTTCGCCACCATGCGGTCGATCACCCGCCGGCACCACATGGCACCGGCATCGATATTGAGGTTGTAGAATACGCGGTCCGGATTCTCGTTCATCGCCTTCTGCTGCGCTTCGAGAATGATCTCGTCCTCGCGGAAAATACCCGCGACGCCTTCGCGAATTTCCGTGGTGATCTTCTGCTCGGTGATGCGGTGGTTGCGGACGAAGGCCCAGAAATAGTGGCACGTGGTCTCCGTCTCGGGCGTCATCGTATTGAGCACGAAGCCGTTGACGCCCTGCGAACGATCGCCTTCCGGCGCGCCGGTGCCGGCGGGAGCCACGCCAACGTCGATATTCACTGTGCTCGGCGCCTGGAAGTGGATGATCTGCCAGCGATCGACGGGGCCGGGCTTGCGCAACTGCGCGGCCCAGAATGGCGGCGCTTCGATGCCCTTCATCCAGCGCGTCACCGTCACGGTCTTGTCGCCGTGGGTGACATCGAAAGGAGATTCAGCGACGTCGTCCTGGCCGATGCTGGAGCCGTGCACGAAAGTCTCGTGGGTGAGATCCATCAGATTGTCGACCACGAGGCGGTAGTCGCACTTCGCGTGAATCGTCTTGCCGTCGCCGGCCCATTCCGGATCGTCATTCCAGTGCATGTCCGGCACTAGTGCCGGATCTGCCAGCGCCGGGTCGCCCATCCACAGCCAGATGAAGCGATGCCGCTCGACCACGGGATAGGAGCGCACGCAGGCGGAGGGATTGATGGTCTCCTGCGAGGGCATGAAGGTGCAGCGGCCCTGCGCGTTGTATTTCAGGCCGTGATAGCCGCAGACCACAGTGTCGCCCTCGAGGCGTCCCTTGGACAGCGGCACCAGCCGGTGCCAGCAGGCATCCTCCAGCGCGCTGACGCCGCCATCGGAGCGTCGATAGATCACCACATGCTTGCCGCAGATCGTGCGCGGGAAAAGCTGGTGCTTGATGTCGGCATCCCAGGCGGCGGCGTACCAGGCGTTCAGCGGGAATGAAGCGGGCATCGTATTCCTCCATGGCGCAGTTCTTGAGTCCTGTCTGTATACAGAGCGGGCGTTTGAAGGGACGATATCCCAATAAAGTGGAGATGAGAACCGATTTATGTATACTGAATTTGTCCATTACTTGCAGAATAGGTATTAAAAAACCGCCCCTAAGGGCGGTTTTCCGTGAAGGCTGTATACCTCGATGGTGGATCAGACTTCCCGTCTGTTCAAAAACGCCAGCCGCTCGAACAGGTGCACGTCCTGCTCGTTCTTCAACAGCGCACCATGCAGCGGCGGGATCAGCTTGCGCGGGTCGCGCTCCCGCAGCGTCTCCGGTGACATGTCCTCATTGACCAGCAGCTTCAGCCAGTCGAGCAGTTCCGACGTCGATGGCTTCTTCTTGAGGCCGGGCACGTCGCGCACCTCGAAGAAAATACGCATCGCTTCGGCGACGAGGCGATGCTTGATGCCGGGGAAGTGGACCTCGACGATCTGGTTCATGGTGTCGATGTCGGGGAACTTGATGTAGTGGAAGAAGCAACGGCGCAGAAACGCGTCGGGCAATTCCTTCTCGTTGTTCGATGTGATCATCACGATCGGGCGCTTTGCCGCCTTGATGGTCTCGCCGGTCTCGTAAACATGGAATTCCATGCGGTCGAGCTCAAGCAGAAGGTCGTTCGGGAATTCGATGTCAGCCTTGTCGATTTCGTCGATCAGCAGCACCGGTCGCTCTGCATGGGTGAAAGCTTCCCACAGCTTGCCGCGCTTGATGTAGTTGCCGATATCTGAAACGCGGGGATCGCCGAGCTGGCTGTCGCGCAGGCGCGAGACGGCATCGTATTCGTAGAGGCCCTGCTGCGCCTTTGTGGTCGACTTGATGTGCCAGGTCAGCAGCGGTGCGCCCAGCGCCTTGGCGACTTCTTCGGCCAGTACGGTCTTGCCAGTGCCCGGCTCGCCCTTCACCAGCAGCGGGCGTTCGAGCACGATAGCGGCATTGACCGCGACCTTGAGATCATCGGTCGCGACATAGTTTTCGGTGCCGGTAAATTTCATGGAGACTTTGCCTTGTTCTTCTTGTCGCGCGGACGCGCGCCGCCGAAAATGATGGGAATCGCGGTAGGCGATCGCAGAGTGAGGAGATGCGACGTCAGCGCCGGATCAGCGACAGGATGACGAGCACGATCACCGCGCCGATGGTGGCGTTGATGATGTCGCGGATCGCCCCAACGCCAAGGCTCACACCCAGGCGCGGCAGCAGCCAGCCAGCGACCAGTGCGCCGATGATGCCGATGACGATATTGCCGAGCAGGCCGAAGCCGGCGCCACGAACGATCAACCCGGCCAGCCAGCCAGCAATGGCGCCGATCAGCAATGCTGCGAGAATTCCCATGGATCAATCCTTCGCGGGCGACATCAAGTGACGCGCCATTCCTGTTGTGATCATCAGCCGTCGGCCAATTTGGCCAGCCGGCACGTTTCCGGGCGAAGTTTAATTGAATTATTGGTCAGGTCCAGCCACCATTCCGGGCACTTCGCGGGACCTTTTGCGATGACGAAGAACATATCATGGCGGGGAAAAGCCAGACGGTCTGGCGGCAATTGGCGGATCAGCCGTTGTGCGAAAAGCCCGCGCTGAAATATTCGCGTTGCAGCGCCGAATTGGCGACAACGCAATCTCGACCACGTCGTTTGGCCTCGTAAAGCGCCAGATCGGCCTCGCCGACCAGGACGGCTTCGTTCGAGGTCAGGCTGTTCCGGCTGGCGACGCCGACGCTGATCGACAGGTGGCCGCGGGTTGATGCCATATTTGGAATCTCCAATGCCCTGACTCGAAGACGCAGGGCTTCCGCGATAGTGATCGCATCGGCCTCGGATACGTCCGGCAAAACGATGGCGAACTCCTCGCCGCCATAACGTGCGGACAATGCCGGCGTATTGATCGTGGCATCGGCAATGACGGCCGCGACGCGTTTGAGGCATTCGTCGCCGGCCTGGTGGCCGTTGCTGTCATTATAGCCCTTGAAGTTGTCGACATCGATCAAAAGCACCGACATCTCGTCGTGCTGCTCAAAGACGCGGCGCAGAAAGCCGTCGAGTGTGCGGCGGTTGGCGAGCCCCGTCAGCCCGTCAGTGGTCGCGAGTTCTGCGAGCTTTGTATTCAACGACGTCAACTCGTCCTGCATGCTTTTTCGAAGGGTGACGTCGCGCAGCACGCCTACGATTTCGACCTTGTCGCGATCGATCTCGCGGGTGGCCAGTTTGAAGTTAACCTCCACCCAAGCGAGTGAATGGTCGTCACGATAAGTTCGAAAAATCACGGTGCGGTTCGCTGTGAGATCTTTCAATTGCGCGCTGGCCGCCTTCACGGCTTCCACATCCTCCGGGTGCACCAGTTCGAAGCAGGAGCGCCCGAGCAGATCTTTCGGATTATGCCCCAAAACGAATTCGACCGAATGCGAGACGAAGACGATATTTCCAAAGCGATCGAGCAGGATAATAACATCGGCGATGTTGTCGGCGAGCAGGCGATAGCGGGACTCGCGCTCGCGGAGCGCGTGTTCCATGTTGAGCCGGAAGCGAAACTGGGTCGATAGCAGGGCGGCGAGCAGGATCACGGTGCAGAGCAGGACTGAAGCAACGATAACGTCGGAGAGCAGATTGCTCTTCCATATCGCCAACACCTGATCTTCCGGAATCGCGACTGTGACGATCAGCGGATACTGCGTGGTTTGCTCGTAGCTGAAATATTTGGTGATGCCGTCGAACGGCGAATCGATCTTGTAGAAGCCTGCCAGACTCTGTTTCAGACGGGTCTGAATGAGCTGAGTTCCGGAGAGGTCCTTCCCAATTTCCATCGATGGCCAGTGAATCAGCAGTATGCCGTCGCTTCGGATCAGGCTGATGCCGCCGCTCTCGCCGATCTGGAATGTTTTGTAGAAATCGCTGAAGTACTGGTTGTCGATCGCGCCCGTCAGTACACCTTTGAAGCTGCCGTCGGGGCCGTCGTCGATCCGCTTCGACAGGATGATTGATGTACGGCCGGTTAGCCGCGACGTGATGGGGGCGTTGATCCTGATATTGGAGTCGGTGTGGTCGCGATGATAAATGAAATAGTCGCGGTCGGAATTATTGTGCGTTGGCGTTTCCGGCAGCGAGGAATAGCGCCAGTTCCCAAGCGTATCGAATACACCGATTTCGCGCAGCTGTGGCAGTGCATTCGCCGTGTTGGCCAGAAACGTGTTGAAGCGATCCGGCTGCGGGTTTTGGTACTTCAGCAGATCCGCCATCCCGCTCATGGCGATGTCGATGGCCTGTATCGAGCGCGAAGCATGTTCGACCAGCGAATGTGCGAGGTTTCGACTGTCGGTTTCGCTTTGCGCCAATACGGTCTGGCGGGCATCGAGCGCCTTCCAGACGACAAGCCCGAGCACGCACGCGCTCATCGCCAGCACGAACAGCGTGACGATCACACCCGGCGCGGAGAGTCGGCTCGGCGAACTGCTGGTCAGTGTCGTGGGTACGGTCATTCGTTTCAATGTTGACAGCAAAACAGGCCATCACCATGGCCGTCGTTGCTTTCACGATAGCTAAGAATGCCCGCCGATGGCGGGACACCGCGCTGCGTGGTTACTGACGCCGGAATTGTTGAAACAAATACCTGCAATCTGACAACGATTGCTTCACCATGCCGCGGAGCGGAATTCGCCCCGGTTTGACTGACAAATCTCGCTTATTCCGGATATGCGCCGCGATGGCGCACCACGGAGCCGTGTAACCTTCTACCGCATCCGGCCCTTGACGGACGCGGGTGGTCGGGCAATCTGTCAATCATGTTCTTGCAATTCTTCACATCGCTGCGCGATGCGCAGGTCCCCGTGACCCTGCGCGAATATCTCACGCTGATGGAGGCTCTCGACGCCGACCTAGCGGATCAGTCGGTAGAGAATTTCTACTATCTGTCCCGTGCAGCGCTGGTGAAGGACGAGCGCAATCTCGACAAGTTCGATCGGGTGTTCGGGACGGTCTTCAAGGGGCTTGAGAGCCTGCTCGACGCTATGGAAAAGGCGGAGATTCCGGCCGAGTGGCTGAAGAAGCTCGCCGAGAAATATCTCACCGAGGAAGAGAAGAAGCAGATCGAGGCCATGGGCTGGGACAAGCTCATGGAAACCCTGCGGAAGCGCCTTGAGGAGCAGAAGGAACGCCATCAGGGCGGCAACAAATGGATCGGCACCGCCGGGACCTCACCGTTTGGCGCCGAAGGCTACAATCCTGAAGGGATCCGCATCGGACAGGAGAAGAGCCGCCACCGGCGCGCGGTGAAGGTCTGGGACAAACGCGAGTTCAAGGATCTCGACGGCAATGTCGAGCTTGGCATCCGCAACATCAAGGTGGCGCTACGCCGTCTGCGCAAGTTTGCCCGCACCGGCGCGCCCGATGAGCTCGATCTCGACACCACGATTCGGGAGACCGCCAATCACGGCTATCTCGACGTCCATATGCGGCCGGAACGGCGCAACGCGGTCAAGGTGCTGGTGTTCTTCGATATCGGCGGATCCATGGATTCGCATATCGAGCAGGTTGAGGAGCTGTTCTCGGCGGCAAAGAGCGAATTCAAGCACATGGAGTATTTCTACTTCCACAACTGCCTCTATGAAGGCGTGTGGAAGCAGAACAGACGCCGCTTCACGGACCGCACGCCGACCTGGGACGTGCTGCACAAATATGCCCATGACTACAAGATAGTGTTCGTCGGCGACGCCTCGATGTCGCCTTACGAGATCATGGTGCCCGGCGGTTCGGTCGAACATGTGAACGAAGAGTCCGGCTCGGTCTGGCTGGAGCGCATCACGCAGACCTATCCGAATGCGGTGTGGCTCAATCCCGTCGCCAAGCGGCACTGGGACTACTCGGAGTCCACGACCATCATTCGGCGGCTGTTCTCGGAACGGATGTATCCGCTGACGATTGAAGGTCTCGAAGGTGCAATGAAGGAACTGGTGCGAAAAGCATGACGCAGACGATTACCCGCGGCTACAAGGCGCTGCTCGACGAAGCCAACGCGCAGATCGAGACCATGAGCGTCGAGGACGTAATGAAAGCGGCGGAAAGCCCGGATGTCGTTATCGTCGATATCCGCGATCCCCGCGAGATCGAGCGCGAAGGCAAGATCCCGGGCTCGTTCTCCTGCACCCGCGGCATGCTGGAATTCTGGATCGATCCGGAAAGTCCCTATGGCAAGCCGATCTTCCAGGAAGACAAGAAATTCATTTTCCATTGCGCCAGTGGCTGGCGCTCGGCGCTGGCGGCCAAGACTGCAGCCGATATGGGCCTGAAGCCGGTGGCGCATCTGGGCGGTGGCTTCACCGCCTGGCGCAATGCGGGCGGCGCGGTCGAGAAGGTCGAGCCGAAGGCGTCGAAGTAATCGTAACTCTCGGCCGTCATGCCCGGCGAATGCGGGGTATCCACGTCTTGCTGCGAGTGAAGACGTGGATGGCCGGGACAAGCCCGGCCATGACGGTGTTTCAAAATAAAAGGGCACTTGTGCATGACATCCACCGATCCTCTCGTCTCGACCGAATGGCTCGCCGCGCATCTCGGCGATCCCAAGGTGAAGGTCATCGATGCGTCGTTCAAGATGCCAGGCGTGCTGCCGCTGCCGGTCGATGACTATCTGGCGGCACACATTCCCGGCGCGGTGTTCTTCGATGTCGATGCGGTCTCCGATCACTCTGTGTCGCTGCCGCACATGTATCCGGCTGCCGACCAGTTTGCGCGCGATGTCGGTGCGCTCGGCATTTCCTCCGATGATACGGTCGTCGCCTATGATGCGGGTGGCTGGGTCGCGGCGCCGCGGGCGTGGTGGATGTTCCTCTCTTACGGCCACGTCAATGTGAAGGTGCTCGATGGCGGGCTGAAGAAGTGGAAGGCCGAAGGTCGCGCGACGGAAACCGGAAAGTCGTCACCGAAGCCTGGCGCTTTCAGCGCCGCGCTCGACAAGTCGTACATCCGCAGCAAGGCGCAGGTCGTTGCCAATCTGGATTCGCGCAAAGAGCAATTGATCGATGCGCGTGCCGCCAATCGCTTTGAGGGAAGTGTCCCTGAACCGCGCGCCGGCATTCGCTCCGGTCACATCCCCGCCAGCCGCAACCTGCCTTACAACCTGCTGTTCGATGCTGCGACCGGCACGATGAAGTCGCTTGAAGAGTTGCGCGCAGCCTTCACCGGCACGGGGCTCGATCTCGACAAGCCCATCGTCACCACATGTGGCTCGGGCGTATCTGCGGCGGTGTTGACGCTGGCGCTCTATCGTCTCGGCGTGCGCGGTTCAGCGCTCTATGACGGCTCGTGGTCGGAATGGGGGCAGCCCGACGGTCCGCCCGTCGCGACCGGACCGGCGTAACCGGGGTCGAGGTCAGCGCGCGACCGGCAATCCGAACGGGTCAGTTGGCTGTGGCGCAGCGGCCGCGATAGGCTTGGCGGCCACACGCCGCTTTTTGACGACGATGCGCTTCTTCACGATCTTCTTGGCGGGCTCTGCAGCAGGCTTCGCTTTCGGCAGTGGAACTGACTCGGTATCGATGGGCGGTCCGCCCAGCATCGCAATTTTCGTCGAAGACAATTTTGCGTCATCGTCGGTCAGCGTGGCCGTCTGTTGTGGCCCCGCTACGACCTCTACTGCGGCGGCTGGTGCCGGAACGGCGGCAGGCTCGGGAGGAGGGGCAGCAACTGGTTCGACGGAGGTCGCTGGTGCGACGGCAACCGTCGTTAGAGGTTCCCGTTCTTCGATCTTCGTTGCTTCCGACTTCGTTGCAACTTCAGGCTTCGGCGTCGCCGCCACCGGGGCAGTCATCTCGATAGCCGGTGCGGCCGGCGTCGACGGGGGCACCGCGGTCTCGGGTAAGGCGACCTTTTCCGGCTCCGCAGGAGCCGCGATGGGGGGCACTGGTTCTGCCGCCGATGTCGCAGAGACCACTGGCGGCGCGACAGTCTCAGGGGTGGGGGCTGGTGCCTCGACGCGCAGCATGGCCAATGTCGGCGGAGCTTCGACGGGCGGCTGCGCAAAGACGGTCGGCGCCGCGCGCCTGGTCGGAATGGTCGCGAATTCCTGATGGGCAGAGCGCAGCAGGGCTGCGGCGCCAAGGCCGAAGACCACCAACGAGACTGTGAGCAGGACGGCTGCGAACAGAAATCGGAAACCCGGAAGCATGAATGGCAGTTCCGCCTTCGGACAGACCGTGGAAGGCTTTCGAACGACGGGGACGCGGTGACAACACTGGAAGCGGCCCGTTCCGCAGAATCGGCTGCCGCCAAAGCGTCGCGAATCAGGACCATTTGAGGATAACGCACGGCCTCAGGAACCGTTTGTTAAAAAGTGAGATGCACAACTGAGGACGCATTCCTGAGCAGTGATTTCAGCGGGGGTGAGGCAAGATAGCCACGCCGGCGTGTGATCTCGCGAATATGACCGAAATGGGAAGCTTTTTTCCGGAATTGTCTTGAATGCGCCGCTATCCTGCGCGATCTGACGGCATGTTCCGGTTTTTGCTTGAGCTTATACAAGGGCAATGATGATCAAGCGTGTTTTGACGACATTGGCGACCGTGGCTCTCGGTAGCGTCGCGGGTCATTCGCTCGCGGTGGCGCAGGGCTATCCTGTTGGCACGCCAAGCGGCTATTCGATCCCGGCCGACCCAAACTACCCCCCGGGCGGCTATCCGGCCAATTCACGCGCCGATCGCGCGCTGGACGCCATGCCGGATTTTGATGCGCTCGACGAAGATGACGCGCCGCCCTCTCGCGGTGGCCGGCCGATGACGGGGCTGTCCGCGCCCGGAATTGCGCCCCAGAGCCCGGTGATGTCTCCGGATGATCCGCGCTACGGTCGCCCTGCTGGTGCTGCCCCGGTTTATTCCGATCGCGCCATGCCGCAGGGCCCGGTGATGTCGCCGGACGATCCACGCTATGGCCGCCCAATGGCGCCGCCGGCGGTGGTCTATTCGAACCGTGGCAACGGTGATGGCGCAGTGCGTCCGCCTGAAGGCATGGGCGGGCAAGGCGCTCCTGTGACAGGCTCCGTTCAGGGGCAGGGGCAGGGGCAGGGGCAGGGTCTGGGCGCCAATGGCAGCTCCGTGATGGTGGCTTCATTGCCTCCGGAAGATCAGCCGGAAACCGGTCCGGCGCAGTTGCCGCCGCAGTTCCGCCGGCAGGAAGTCAATTTCGTCACGAAGGAGCCCGCGGGCACCATCGTCGTCGATACGCCGAACTTCTATTTGTACTATGTGCTCGGCAACAACCGCGCGATGCGCTATGGCGTCCGTGTCGGCCGCGACGGCTTCACCTGGAACGGTGTGCAGAAGATCACTCGCAAGGCAGAGTGGCCGGATTGGCATCCGCCGACCGAGATGATCGAGCGTCAGCCCTATCTGCCGCGCTTTATGGCCGGCGGCGAAGGCAATCCGCTCGGTGCCCGCGCGATGTATCTCGGATCGACGGTCTATCGTATTCACGGCACCAACCAGCCGTCGACCATCGGCAAGTCGGTGTCGTCGGGCTGCTTCGGCATGCTCAACGACGACGTCTCGGATCTGTTCGAGCGCGTCAAGGTCGGTACCCGCGTGGTGGTGATGCCGGGCAAGGCTCCGGCAACGACCGCCTCCGCGCAGCCCGTGCCCGGCCCGAGCGCCAGCGCTGCTCCAGCGCCGCTGCCCGGTACCCAGCCGACATCGGTTCAGCCGCTACCGGCTCCGGTCAGCATTCGCTGATTTCTTTCAGCTGATTTCGAGAAAACGGGCGCTGTGTAATCACACGGCGCCCGTTTTCTTTTGCGCAGTGAGCGCTTGCGTCAGTTGAGCTTGCGGACGGGGGCGCTGTTCAACCAGCCGCCGATGCCCTCGATCATCTCCGCATAGATCCGCTTGTAATTTTCGGCGGTGACATAACCGAGATGCGGCGTGATCACGATGTTGTCGAGTTTGCGCAGCGGACTGTCGAGCGGCAGCGGTTCGTGGGAATACGTGTCGATGCCGGCACCGGCAATTTTCCCGGCTTGTAGCGTCTCAAGTAGCACCGCTTCGTCGACGATCGGGCCGCGTGCCGTGTTGATGAGATAGGCTGTCGGTTTCATCCGCGCGAGATCTGCACGTGACACCAATCCGCGTGAGCGATCACTCAGCACGAGGTGGATCGTAATGATGTCGGCCTGGGCGAACAGTTCTTCCTTGGTGGCGTAGGTGACGCCGGCTTTTTCGCAGGCCTCGGGCGTCAGATTGGTGCTCCAGGCAATCGTCTTCATGCCAAGCGCGCGGGCAATGCCGGCAACCTGACTGCCGAGCTTGCCGAGGCCGATGATCCCGAGCGTCTTGCCTTCGATGTCCTCGCCGATCGTCACCTGCCAGGGCTTGCCGGCCTTCATGCGTGCGTTTTCAAAGCCGATCTTGCGGGTCAGTTCCAGCATTAGGCCGATGGTCAGGCCGGCCGTCGGATTGCCCACCATCGCGGTACCGCAGACCGTTATGCCACGAGCCTTCGCGGCCTCGAAATCGATCGCGGCATTGCGCATGCCTGAGGTGATCAGCAGCTTGAGTTTCGGCAGCGCTTCGAACATCGCGCGTGGAAACGGCGTCCGCTCGCGCATGGCGCAGATGATCTCGAAATCCTTCAGCGCCGTGGCTGCCTCGTCTGCCGACGCGAATGGCTTGTCGAAGACCGTGACCTCGATGCGATCGTCAAGCACGCTCCAGTCGCCGAGTCTCAAGGCCACGTTCTGATAGTCGTCGAGAATTGCACAGCGCAGCCGCGTCATGGGATCGTCCATCCGGTGTGGTGATGACGGTGTTGAAGCCGTCAGGGGATGGACACATTGCGCGCCTCGCGGGCGTGCGCAAGCGTCTGCATCGTCGGCGGCAGTGCGATCAGCTTAATGTGAGGGCGGGACCGGCGCGGACGGGTCCTTGGCGCGACAGGCGGGGCCCGGGCCGCGCATGTAATGCTGCTCGGGCCGGTAAGGATCGAAGGCGGCGACGAAGAACAGCTGCCAGAACGTCCGGATTTCGTGGAGTAGGCCTGGGCGCGCCGCGCGGGTTTCGGCGGCGGCTGGAGAGGGGACTGATGTAGTGATCGCCATGACGAGGCTCCGCCTGTCTGCCCGCGACTTCAGTCGCGAGGGGCATGATTGATCGCCCTGGGAGCACTCTTGGCGGAAGTCGTTAAAAAGCGGTTTTAATTGTCATAATGGCTGCCTCGAAGAAGTGCAGAGTTACCAAATCCTTAAGACCCCCGGTTGCCCTTTCGGGGCCACGCCGCTACATCAGCGACAACCCATTTTTCACGCCCGCGACGGTTTTCAAGGATCACGATGGCTCGCCAATTCGTCTACTTCATGCAGGGTCTGACCAAGGCCTATCCGACCCGCAAGGTGCTGGATAACGTCCATTTGTCGTTCTACCCGGACGCCAAGATCGGCGTGCTCGGTGTCAACGGCGCCGGTAAGTCGACGCTGCTCAAGATCATGGCGGGCCTCGACAAGGAATACACCGGCGAGGCCTGGGTCGCGCAGGGCGCGCGCGTCGGCTATCTCGAACAGGAACCGCAGCTCGATGCGTCTTTGAACGTCCGCGAGAACGTCATGCTTGGTGTCGCCAAGCAGAAGGCTGTTCTCGATCGCTACAACGAGCTGGCGATGAACTACTCGGAAGAGACCGCTGACGAGATGACCAAGCTGCAGGACGAGATCGAGGCGCAAGGCCTCTGGGATCTCGACAGCAAGGTCGACCAGGCGATGGATGCGCTGCGTTGTCCGCCTGACGATGCCGACGTCACCAAGCTCTCCGGTGGTGAACGCCGCCGCGTCGCGCTCTGCAAGCTGCTGCTCGATGCACCCGAACTGCTGCTGCTCGACGAACCGACCAACCATCTCGACGCCGAGTCCGTCTCATGGCTGGAAGGCCATCTGCGCAACTATCCCGGCGCGATCCTGATCGTGACCCACGATCGCTACTTCCTCGACAACGTGACGTCCTGGATTCTCGAACTCGATCGCGGCCGCGGCATTCCCTACGAGGGCAACTACTCGTCCTGGCTGGTGCAGAAGCAGAAGCGTCTGGCACAGGAAGGCCGCGAGGACGCAGCCCATCAGAAGACGCTGGAACGCGAGCAGGAGTGGATCGCCTCGTCGCCCAAGGCCCGTCAGGCCAAGTCGAAGGCGCGCTACCAGCGCTATGACGAGCTGCTCAAGAAGGCCAGCGAGAAGCAGACCCAGGGTGCGCAGATCACCATTCCGGTGGCCGAGCGCCTCGGCGACAACGTCGTCGACTTCGAAGGCCTCACCAAGGCCTATGGTGATCGCGTGCTGATCGACGATCTGACCTTCAAGCTGCCGCCCGGCGGTATCGTCGGCGTCATCGGCGCCAACGGTGCCGGCAAGACGACGCTGTTCAAGATGATCACCGGCCAGGAGAAGCCCGATAGCGGCACGATCACCGTCGGCGAGACCGTTCATCTCGGTTATGTCGATCAGTCGCGCGATGCGCTCGACGGCAAGAAGACCGTGTGGGAGGAAATCTCGGGCAATAACGAACTGATCCTGCTCGGCAAGAAGGAAGTCAATTCGCGCGGCTACTGCTCGTCGTTCAACTTCAAGGGCGGCGATCAGCAGAAGAAGGTCGGCGCATTGTCGGGCGGTGAACGCAACCGCGTGCATCTCGCCAAGATGCTGAAGTCCGGCGCCAACGTCCTGCTGCTCGACGAACCGACCAACGACCTCGACGTCGACACGCTACGCGCGCTGGAAGAGGCGCTGGAAGACTTCGCCGGTTGCGCCGTGATCATCAGCCATGACCGCTGGTTCCTCGACCGTATCGCGACCCATATGCTCGCTTTCGAAGGTGACAGCCACGTGGAATGGTTTGAGGGCAACTTCCAGGACTACGAGAAGGACAAGATGCGTCGTCTCGGGCAGGATTCGATCATCCCGCATCGCGTGAAATACAAGAAACTGACGCGCTGAGGAGAACTCTCAAATGGCCGACTGGAGCGCGCAGCAGTATCTGAAGTTCGAGGACGAGCGAACCAGGCCGGCACGGGATCTGCTCGCGCAGATTCCGCTTCTCGATGCCCGCAAGGTCGTCGACATCGGCTGCGGACCCGGCAACTCGACGGAGCTTCTGGTCAATCGCTGGCCGCAAGCATCGGTCATCGGTGTCGATACGTCGGCCGATATGCTGCGGCAGGCGCGGGAACGGCTGCCCGCGCAGACGTTCATCGAGGCCAATATCGCCCATTGGGTGGCGCCGGCCGGCTCCGATGTCTTGTTTGCCAATGCCGTGTTTCAGTGGGTGCCGGATCACATCAAGCAGCTGAAGCGTCTTGTCGGTGCCTTGCCTGACGGTGGCGTGCTGGCCGTGCAAATGCCGGATAATCTCGACGAGCCCTCGCACATCCTGATGCGCGAGGTCGCCTATCTCGAGCCGTGGCGCGCGCAGCTCTCGAAGGCTGCGGAGCTGCGCGACTCGCTGCCGAAGCCCGGGGCCTATTACGATGCGCTGCAGCCGCTGTGTTCGCGGGTCGAGATCTGGCACACCGTCTACAATCATGCGTTGGCCGATGCCGCCGCGATCGTGGAATGGGTGAAGGGCACCGGGCTGCGTCCGTTCGTCGATCCGCTGGAGCCGCCGGAGCGCAAGGCTTACATCGCTGAGTATACCGCGCGCATCGCCGCCAGCTATCTGCCGCAGGCGGATGGCAAGGTTCTGCTGAAATTTCCGCGGATCTTCATTGTCGCTGTCAAATAGCTGATGCGGCCAGTTGCCGCGCATTCACGACATCATCGCGTCCAGAACGCGCCGCTATAAGATCGGCGCTTCCATTGCATTCCGATTCGACCCATAGCGAGCCCCCCATGTCCATGACGCCCGAAACGCCATTGCCGCCCAGAGGAAAAGGCGGGGCGATGCGACCGATTCCGGCGCTGATCTTTGGCTCGCGCTGGCTGCAGCTGCCGCTCTATATCGGCCTGATCGTGGCGCAGTGCGTCTATGTCGTGCTGTTCCTCAAGGAACTCTGGCATCTGATCGCGCACTCGTTCGACTTCAGCGAACAGCAGATCATGCTGGTCGTGCTGGGTCTGATCGACGTTGTGATGATTTCCAACCTGCTGGTGATGGTGATTGTCGGTGGCTACGAGACCTTCGTATCGCGGCTCAATCTGAACGGCCACCCGGACGAGCCGGAATGGCTCAGCCACGTCAATGCCAGCGTGCTGAAGATCAAGCTGGCGATGGCGATCATCGGCATCTCGTCGATCCATCTGCTGCGCACCTTCATCGAGGCCGGCAATCTCGGAAGCACCAGCGCGCGCACGACAAACTACACCGAGGTGGGTGTGATGTGGCAGACCATCATCCACATCGTGTTCATTCTCTCGGCCGTTGGCATCGCCTATGTCGACAAGCTCTCGAACGGAGTTGTTCCGCATTCGCCAGAAAACGGTCACGGCAAGCAGGGCCATGGAGGCCACGCGCATTGAAATTGAAGCCGGGCATGTGGACGACACTGCGACCGCTCTCAGTCGTCGTCATCCTGTGCCTGATAATCGGGCCGGTTCCGTTGCTTGCTGCACCTGACGCCAGCTTCACCACCTTCATTGCTTCGCTCTGGCCTGAAGCCCAACAGGCGGGCGTCTCGCGCAAGACCTTCGATGAGGTCACGCGCGGGCTGGAGCCGGACTACAAGCTTCCGGATCTCATTCTGCCCGGCCGTCCTGCGACTGGCGCGCCGTCGCAGGCGGAATTCGTGCAGGTGCCCGCGGACTATGTGAAAGAGGCCAGCGTCATCCGGCTGGCGGGTGAGGGGCAGCGGCTGTTGCAGAAGCACCGCGCGACACTGGCTGCCATCGAGCAGCGCTTCGGCGTGCCGGCGACAATCATCCTGGCGATCTGGGGGCGCGAGACCGATTACGGTCGGTATGCGTTGCCCTATGACGGCATTCGCGTGCTGGCGACGCAGGCCTATGTCGGCCGCCGCAAGGACCAGTATCGCGGCGAGTTCATCGCAGCATTGAAGCTGATCGAGCGCGGCGACGTATCGCGCAAGGATCTGCGCGTGTCCTGGGGCGGCGCGACGGGGCTCACGCAATTCCTGCCGTCGGAACTGGATAAGCACGGCGTCGATTTCGACGGCGACGGCCGTGTCGATATCTGGAAGGCGGTGCCGGATGCGCTGGCATCAGCGGCGCAGCAACTCACGAACAAGGGTTGGCAGCGCGGTCTGCGCTGGGCCTATGAAGTGCGTGCGCCGGCCAATGCCGACTGTACGATGGGTGTGCCAGAAGTCACCCGGCCGATTGGGGAGTGGATTCGTGCCGGCTTCATTCCGGTCCATGGCGAGAAGCTCAGCGCGGCGGAGCAGGCGCAGCCGGCATCGCTGCTGCAGCCGGAAGGGATCTATGGCCCGGCCTTCCTGACGACGAAGAACTATTTCGTCATCAAGGAATACAATTTCTCCGATCTCTATGTGTTGTTCGTCGGCCATCTCAGTGATCGAATGGCTAATGCGCAGCCCTTTGCAACGCCGTGGTCGGCATCGAACCAGTTGCGCAGCACCGATGTCGAGGCCATGCAGCGGCACCTGACGAAGCTTGGTCTCTATGCCGACAAGATGGACGGCAAGGCCGGCATGAAGACGCGTGCCGCGCTCGGCGCCTATCAGAAGTCAGCGGGCCTCAAGGTCGATTGCTGGCCCAGCGAGACGGTGTTGCGCGCGATGAACGCAAGATAGTCGCACCTTCAATCGCCCAACGAAAAACCCGGCCGCGTAAACGGCCGGGTTTTGAATTTGGATCGTGCGCGCGAATGCGCGGTCATCAGATCAGATCAATCGCAAACTTCGACCGGGCGCGAACGCCAGACACCGCGATATTCGTCCCAGACGCGCTGGCGGACGACACGGCATTCCGGTTCGACATAAACCGGAGCGGGGGCGTAGCCGTAGCCATAGGCCGGAGCCGGACGGCTGGCTGCAATGGCGCCACCGAGGAGAGCGCCACCGATCAGGCCACCGGCAACGCCAGCGGCGATGCGGCCACCGTCGGCCTTTGCGGCAGGCGCAACAGCAACCAGCGAACCGGCAACCGTCGCGGCGGCGAGCAAGGCGGAAATCGTCTTCTTCATCTCAAGTCTCTCCAGAAGGGCGCCGCAAGCGACGCACGGTTAAAGGTCTACTCACGCTGCGATTCGAACTGACGGCCTCACTTAGAAGCGCCCAACCGTCAATTCGATGTAAACGTTAGCCAGTCAGTGATCCGAAAAAGCGGTTTTTTCGGGCCATTGCAAGCATCACGCACTGGAAATGTCGTAGGTTTCCGATGCGTGACAGGAGATCACAGTAATCTCAGAGATCACATGATCCCGGAGATCGTACGATCTCAGCCGCACACGCGGACGCGGCGAATGCGCCAGCCATAGCCGTCCCAAAAACGCTGACGTTGCCAGAAACAATCGCCATAATAGCCCGGGCCGGCCACATAGGCAGGACGGCCGTAATAGCCGTAGCCGGGACCATAGTATCCCGAGCCGGCAGCGATCGCGCCGCCAAGCAGGGCGCCGCCAATCAGACCTGCAGCCACCGCGCCACCGCCGCCATGTCCACGCCAGTGCTGCGCGCTTGCCGATGTCGGAGCCATGGCGGAAACGGCCAGGGTGGCAACGGCGGCAATGGCCATCAGAGTTTTCTTCATGGCATTCCCTTTCTCAATCGGGCTTCGCTCACACATAGCGCTGCCTGACGCGAAAAGTTTCATACTTCACTTGAATGATCAATGAACGGGACCGCGCGATCCAGGTTACATCTTGATATTAAAGCCATTCCGGACGGAGGTTCGCGACCCTCCCCAAGGGCATGCCGCGCTGCAGGCGGTTACTGGATAGGGGCATCTGTCGGCTAGCCGTCTCCGATCATGGCGCTTGCGAGCGCTCAGACGAATTTTAGATTCGTTCCAATTTCTTCCATGCGATCAGTAGTTTGGAATAGCTTCAAAGTCGGCGTTTTCCTTTTGCATCGGGGCGGCCTCTTACATATCCAAGAGGGGTCCTGACCTGCGAGTTCGCCTTCATCTCATGATCGTTTGTTCCTGCAACGTCTTTTCCGACCATGATGTCCGTAGTGCCGTTGCCGGAGCGCGTCCGCCGCGTACGCCGGGGCAGGTCTATGGATGCCTCGGTTGCAGCGCCCAGTGCGGACGGTGCGTACGGACGATCAAGAAGATCATGGACGAAGCGCTGGGCGCCTGCGCCAAGTCCTGCTGTGCCGGATGCCCGCATACAGCGGCCCACGGGCAGTCTCACACCGAGACTCATGCGCATATCGAACTGGCAGATATTGCCTCGATCGAAGCGGCAGCCTAAGCGCTTATAAATTCAACAGCTTTCCAGCTTTTCCACGCCCTTTGCCGAATTGAGCAAAGAAGGGTTGTCCTGTCGTTGAATCTGATTTAGAAGCATTCTAAATTTAGACGAGGGCCTGTTTCGGACGGGTTCAGCAGACAGGAGAACATCATGAAGGGCGACCCGAAGGTCATCGAATTCCTCAACAAGGGCCTGCGCAGCGAGCTCACCGCGATCAGCCAGTATTGGCTGCACTTCCGGCTCCTGAATCACTGGGGATTGGTCGACATGGCCAAGATGTGGCGCAAGGAATCCATCGAAGAGATGAATCACGCGGATCGTTTTACCGATCGCATTCTCTTTCTGGACGGCTTCCCGAACATGCAGGTTCTCGATCCGTTGCGCATTGGCCAGACAGTCAAGGAAATCATCGAATGCGATCTGGCCGCCGAAATCGGTGCCCGCACGCTTTATGAAGAAGCCGCCACCTACTGCCACGGCGTCAAGGATTACGTCTCGCGCGACCTGTTCGAGAAGCTGATGAAGGACGAGGAAGGTCACATCGACTTTCTCGAAACCCAGCTCGATCTGATCGAGCGGATCGGCATCGATCTCTACACCCAGAAGCACATGGGTGGCCTTGAGAGCGAGTTCTAAGCCAGGATCATCTGCGGCGTCTCAATAGACGCCGGACAATGTCGTCCGCCCCTGTTCCGGCAGGGGCGGTTTCGGCATATCGCATTTCGCGAATGCCGCGCGGATCGCCGCAGTCGATCCCTCCAGCGGATATTCGACGGCCGTTCGGCCCCCGTTGATCGACCTGATCCGGACATACAACGTCTTCGCACCGGCAAGCTCGCTGACAAAGGTTGCGATCTCTGCCCTGTCTTCGATGACGATGATCTGGTTTCCCCGCACCACCCGCGAGCCGACGTCGTCGTGACCAGGTTTTCCATCGAAGCGATAGCCGAGCACCGTGTTGCGGTTGCTGCCGATCTTGAAATCAAAGGCGAAGCGGATCAGTGGCGCGCCGTCGATGCATGTCAGCAGCAATGATGAGACGCGTGGAAAATCCACATTGCTGTTTGACGCTTCGGCAAAGACATAGGCGCTCGGTAGTTCGGCTCCGGTAATGCGGTCGATCTGGTGCGGGATCAGCCATTCGCCTGCATAGGTTTCGTCCCGTTCTGTCACGAATGGATCACGCACGCAGCCGCCTAGGATGAGGCCCGCGACCGTCATCAACTGGATCAACGCAACGCCACGCACAACGCTCTCCCCAAGCGTCGTGACTATACAACCTTAAGTGATAATTTCAAATAGAGGTTGTGCGTGGATGGCCGCGGCTACCGGAGCTCCTTTGGATCCGGACGAGGCCGACGAGCTACAACTGCTGGCGATAGGCGACGTCGATCTGTTCCTGGGTCATCGGCTCACCGAGTTTGGTCTGGTCGTGAACCATTTCGGAGATGCTCGGCATCACGGAGCGCTTCACCTGTACTTCCGGCGACCACAGCTTCGAACGCATCAGGGCCTTGCCGCAATGGAAATAGGCTTCGGTGACGGAGATGCTCAACACCGCGCGCGGGAGCTTGCCGAACTCTTCCATCGACGCCATCAGTTCCGGGTCTTTAATCAGCTTGGCGACGCCACTGACACGCAAGGTGTCGTCGATGCCCGGAACGAAGAAGATCAGCTGCACATGGCCGCTGCCCGCCATCAGATTCTGGAACGTATCGATGCGGTTGTTGCCGGGACGATCTGGCATCTGCAATTCGGTCGGCGAGGCGATCCGCACGAAGCCGACGCCGCCACCGCGCGGCGATGCATCGACAGTGCCGTCGGGACCCGACGAAGCAAGCACGCAGAACGGCGACAGCGAGATGAACTTGCTGGAGTGCATATCGAGCGTCGGTCGCGCCTTGGCGATCACGCGCGGATGCGGCGTTGGATAAATGGTGCGGAGTTCGTCTGCTGCGACGTCGGTCACGTCTGCTCTCCCGATATGATTTGATAACGCTAAACTAGCATGGTGGCGCCTTGCGGAAAAGTCGCGCAGACAGCACCGCAACCGACGCCGGAGTCACCACGCGACTCCATAACGAATGTTGTTTGCCGATTTGGCCCGTTCGCTATGAGTCTGTGGCGTCTTTGTGTGGCCCGGGCCAATTGATGACGCCGGCCCACCAACGCAACCGTGTGCGTGTCACAAGTGCAAGCGATGCGGCGATTTCAATGACGCCGCTGGCGATGATGAGTTCGCGCGCGAAGGGTACCAGGTGGGCGTGATGAGCAACAACTTCTCCGGCATGGCGAGATACGCAATGCCGGACGCCATCGGGCGCGTTGACGTCAGTTGGGTCATTCACCTGTCTTCGCGATCAGGCCTTGTCGATGATGTGGGTGTTGGGACGATCACTGCCCGAGGCCGTTTCCTCGTGCCACTGCCCTTTCTCGTCCTCATAGGCAATCACCTCAGTGCGTCCCGGCACCCTCTGCTCGGCCGCGGCGCGCTTGGCGGCTGCGGTGGCGAGTGCGTGCGTCGCATACGGCTCGGAGAAGACGGCGCCAACCTTATAGGCCCAACCGCCATCATGCTCGACGATCACATAGGTCACTTCCGTCATATCAGTCTCTCTTTATCCTGTAGTGCCCGCGGCGAGGTGACGGCGGGGCCGGAATGACCTAACGCGCCGCGCGCAGAATTAGCCTCAAATTGGGCCCGATTGCCTGTGGATTGCAAGGCCGCACCCTGGCACCGTTTCGTGATTGTCATCATGCGGCGTCAGCCGGAACGAAACAGCTGATGATGATCTCGCCGCGATGGCGCACATACCAGACGACAGCTTCGCCAACGGGGTTGCCGCGATCGCGGATCACGGCGCGCCTCGGCACCTCCGTCCATATGCCTTCGATCGGCACCCAATAGGCACCGTTGCGGACGTCATATTCGGTGCGATGGCCGTCGGAGATATCGCAACACGGCACGCCATTAGGGCTGATGACGCTTTTGAACCAGTTCCGGATATCGTCGGGCACATCGCCGAACTGGCCGCGATCGATGGCGTGTGCTGACGCGGTCATCACGGTGAACACTGCAAGCAGCACCACTTGAATCAATCCCCGCATGCGAACCTCACATCGGTGTTGTATCACGCGCGGACGCCGGGTGCCGCACGGGACGACTCGGATTCTTGCGATGATTAAGCCTGAGCTATGGCGGCGACGCCTGCCCAAAGATTATACCCGGCGCGACGAGCTGGGGATCGCTGCGCTGCAGTATCAATCTGTCGGTCTCCTGGCTCGCGCTGCCGTGCTAGCATCTGTGTCAAGCGGTCCGATCAAATGGCTGCGCCGGGGAGGATGACTATGCCCAGCGGTTCTATGCGCGCGTTGTGCGCTGCTGCTGTCGTGACATGTGCTTCGCTTGCTGCCGTGACCGCGTTCGCCGCTGATTATCCGGCGCCAAAGCAGGGCGACTGGATAGCGAAGGATTTCAAATTTCATACCGGCCATGTGATGCCGGAGTTGAAGCTGCATTACACGACGGTGGGTGAGCCGAGCGGCCAGCCGGTTCTGGTGCTGCATGGCACCGGCGGTTCGGCGCAGAGCATGTTGACGCCTGCTTTTGCGGGTGAATTATTCGGCGCGGGCCAGCCGCTCGATGCCGCAAAATACTACATCATCATTCCCGATGCGCTCGGCCACGGCAAATCGTCGAAACCCTCTGACGGGATGAAGACCGCATTTCCGAAGTACAATTACGACGATATGGTCGATGCCCAGCACCGGCTGCTGATCGAAGGGCTCGGCATCACGCATGTGCGGATGGTAATCGGAAATTCCATGGGCGGCATGCATGCGTGGATCTGGGGCACGAAATATCCTGATGTGATGGACGCCCTGGTGCCGATGGCCTCGCAGCCGACCGAGATGAGCGCGCGAAACTGGATGATGCGGCGCATGATGATCGAGACCGTGCGCGCCGATCCCGACTACAAGGGCGGCAACTACACATCGCAGCCTGGCATGATCAAATTTGCCAGCGTGATGTATGGCATCGCAACAGCCGGCGGCACGCTGGCCTATCAGATGCTGGCGCCGACCGGCGAGGCCGCCGACAAGAATGTCGATGACCGGCTCAAGGCGCCGTTTGTCGCCGATGCAAATGATTTCATCTATCAGTGGGAATCGTCGCGCGACTACAATCCATCAGCAGGTCTGGAGAAGATCACATCCGTCGTGCTCGCGATCAACGCTGCCGATGACGAGCGCAATCCGCCGGAGACCGGGTTGATGGATGCCGCGCTGAAGCGGATCAAACATGCGAAGATGCTGCTGATCCCGGCGAGCACCGAGACCCGTGGTCATCTCACGACAGGCGGTGCGAAATTCTATAAGCAACAGCTTCAGGAGCTGCTGCAGACCGCACCGCAGCGGACCATGTAAAAAGTAAAGGCGACGGGCCGGCATTGCGGCGCGTCGCCTGATCTGTTGTCACGCGTCCGTATCGAACGACGCAGCAGTGCTAGTCGTCCTTGTTCTTCTTGCGCTTCTTCTTTTTCTTGCCGTCGTCGGTTTCGTCAGACTCGTCCGCGATGGCGGCTTCGGCCTCGATCATCGCGGCGACACGTTCAACGGCTTCCTGCTGCTCACGCAGCAGCGCCTCTTCGCGCTCCTGGGCTTCGCGCAGGCGCATCTGGCGGTGGTCTTCCCAGGCGTCGAACACCATGTGCAGCCACGGCATGATCTGCTCGAGGCTCGGCAGCGTGCCGGGAGGACCCTGCTCGCCGCGCGGCCCGGCTTCACCCTGCACACCGGGTTTGCCCTGAAGGCCCTGTTCACCCCGTGGTCCCTGCGGCCCGGCCTTGCCCTGCGGTCCGATCTGACCAGGCTTGCCGTCGGCGCCAGCCTTACCGTTGACGCCAGCCTTACCCTGAGGGCCTGCTTCGCCGCGCTTGCCCTGCGGCCCCGGCTTGCCATTGGCGCCGGCTTTGCCGGCCACGCCCGGCTTGCCCTGCGCGCCGTCCGGCCCCGGCCGTCCGGGATGGCCCTGCGGTCCGGGAAGTCCCGGTTCGCCGCGGGGGCCGCGTAATCCGGTTTGGCTGATCGTATCTTTTGCCACGCCTCACACTCCGTATTGATTCTGTCCGGCCGCTTTTAACAGGGGATGGATGACGGCTTCAATTCGCTGCTGCCGCCATGCCACCACAGACATTGCCGGTTGCGCTTCACCACATGCGGACTAGCATCGGCTGTCGCTTGACCTGCCGGCACCCGCGCCAGGTTGGCGTGGCGGCGAACAGAAGATCAGGGAGGAGAACATGCGGAGAGGGCAGGTTCTGTGGTTGCTGTGCGGCGCTGTGGCGCTGCTGGGGGCACCTGCGCCGGCCGCGGCTGCCGGACAGCTCGCTGTCGCGGTGGCCGATTTCGACTATAGCGACACCTCGAGCGAGGAGGCCGACCAGTCCGCGCAGCATCGCGACCGCATGACCATCTTCGCTACACTGCTGCGCGACGGGCTGGCGCAGCGCGACTACCGCGTGGTGCGTCCGGCCTGTCCGCAGCCCGCCTGCACTGCCATCAGCATGGCGCCCGACGATCTCGTCGCCGCAGCACGCCGCGACGGCGCGCGTTACCTGGTCTATGGCGGCATCCGCAAGATGAGTACGCTGGTGCAATGGGGCGAGGTGCAGTTGTTCGATGTCGAGCGCGAGCAGCTGGTGATGCGTCGCGCCGTCACCTTCCGCGGCGATACCGACACAGCGTTCCGCCGCGCCGCCGATTTCGTCAGCGAGACGGTGAAGGATGCGATGGCCGGCCGATGAGCGTCGTCAGAACGTGCAGGATCGCGTTCAATGCGCCGCTGGACGCGTCGCGCAGCCTGCGGGTTATCGATCACGCATCCAGTAGCGAAGCCACACACTCGATCTCGATCAGCATTGCCGGATTGGGCAGCGCCTGAACCACGCAAGTGGTGCGCGCCGGATAGGGCGGTGGTCCGAAGGCTTCGGCATACAGAGCATTCATGGGAGCCACGTCGGACGCGCGCGTCAGCAGCACGTTGACCTTGACGAGGTGCGAGATGTCGGTGCCTGCATCCTTCAGCACTCGTTTGATCGTGCGCACCACAAATCCGAACTGCGCCTCGAAGTGTTCCGGCAATTGGCCATCAGCGTCGAAACCGGGAATGCCGGAGACGAACAGGAGATCGCCGACCCGCGCCGCATAGGACAGCGGCGGCGCCTTGATTCCGGGAGGGGGCGGGAAGTGCTGGATGGGCATGATCAGGCCTCGCGCTCATGTGTGACGGGCCAGCGTAGCAGGTCTACGCAAGGTGCGCCCGCGAATTGCCGAGCCCTGTCGAACCTGAACGGGATCCGCGGCGACTTACGCTCTCATCAGGGCAACGGGCGACGACATATGAAATCATATCTGGCGCTGCTGACCTTGTTGGCCCTCACGAGCGCAACGCATGCCGGCGAGATACGCCTAGGGGCGTCCATGCAGGTAAAACCGCATTCGATCTGGTTCGGGGATCGCGCGAATCTGGCGCGATGGCAGGCACTGAAGAAAGCCGGCGATTCAAAAGCTCTGGCGTTGTATCAGGATGGCCTGCTGCAGGCGCGCGAGGCATGGCAGTTCACCAGGCCGCTCACTGTCAGAATTCGCGGCTTTGAGCCGAAGGCGCATCTCGTCGATGTCGAGATGCAGACCGAAGGCCGGCTGCAGGGCTCCACATGGGTGCTGGATACCAGCGCGCTCCAGCAATAGCGCCGCGCTAGCCGTGTGCCGGCACATCGGCCCCATCCGCTGAATACTGTTTGATCTTGTTACGCATGGTGCGAACGGAGACGCCAAGCACGCGGGCGGCATGGGTGCGGTTGCCGTCGCAGCGCGCCAGCGTCTGCAGCATCAGTTCGCGTTCGACCTCATGGACAGTCGCGCCGATCAGCATCGTCACGACCTCGCTGGGATCTGACGAGGGTGCGAACATGTCCATTTCAGCCGGCGAATCGTCACGCGGGCGGCGAAGGGACTCGTAAAGGGATTCCTGGATCATGGGTATCTCCCGATCAACGCCTGCTTCGTTGCGCGAAGCAACAACATCGAGAACGAACAGCCCCCAGCCGTTGCGTTGCGGCAGGTTGGGCGCGATTGGTTAACGAAAGGTTAATTCATGGGTACCATTGGGTGTATCGCCGGGATTTTGCAACAAAGAAAGTCGCTTTGTCTGCCCTTGGCGCCTTGGAACCCGCATGTCGATAAGCGCACAGGATCCGCACTAGATATTGGCACCGCGGTTTCGATCAGCTGGTTCTAGTCGCGCGGCGGCCGAGGAGGGAAGCTCTCGACATTCATTGACATCTTACAGCGGTGACGGAATCCGGTGGCGCTTCCTTGCCGTTTCCTGTGGTTTCCCCTCAGTAAGGTCCGGCATTTTTTTCTCACCTGAGATAGCGGTAAGAAAGAGATACTGTCCATTGAGCACTGACAAACAAAGCGTCAGCAGAAGCTTGGTTTCATTCCAATTCTTTTGGTCCTTCCCGATCGAAGTAGGCATCATGCCTGAGACAAGGCCTTCGATTTGTTTCAAGTAATGATCTAGGAGCTGAGCGAAATGCGATTGGTTCGACAAAAGGCGGCAAGATTGAATGATGCTTCTAATTCGAAAGCACAATTTATGCATTTCCAGATCATGCTGAAATGCTGACTTGAGCGCAGCATCGCTATCGAGCGAAGAAGTTTTTGATAGAAGTTCTTCAATCTCTTTAACTACGAACCCCACGCCTCTCTGCAGAACTTCAAGTTTCTCAAGCTCTTTTGTGAAATCTACGTTCTTTGCTTTGCTCCAACCGAGTACCAGGTCGGAACCTTGCTTTAGATATCCAAGAGCAATCCCAACTGTAAGTGGATCAGGCATCTGGGCTCCAATCGTACTTGGTCAATCTTGGTTGCGTTGGATGTATACAACAAAATATCAATCTGGGGTAGAATGTTCGATCGGCTCTTAAGATCTCAATTGAAAAGCGGCCAAGCTCCAGCTTGGCCGCTTTTCAAAAACTGTTGCGAAATCGTCGTGCGATTTTATCTTACCGATCCCTTCCCTACAGCGCCTTATTACTGTCCTTCACCGCCTGCGCCTGGACATAGACCTGCTGGCCCATGTCCTTGAACTTCTGGCTCATGCTGGCCATGCCGTCCTCGATCACGCCACTCATCGACATGCCCATCGACGCCGTGCCGCCGAGGTTCAGTGCGGCCTTTTCGTTGTCGCCGAGGGTCGCTGCATAGTCGCGGACGTCCTGCGTGATCTTCATCGAGCAGAATTTCGGTCCGCACATGGAGCAGAAATGCGCGACCTTGTGGGCGTCCTTCGGCAGCGTCTCGTCGTGATAGGCGACGGCGGTTTCCGGGTCCAAGCCGAGATTGAACTGGTCCTGCCAGCGGAAGTCGAAACGGGCGCGTGACAGCGCGTCGTCGCGGAGTTGCGCGGCGGGGTGGCCCTTGGCGAGATCCGAGGCATGCGCGGAGATCTTGTAGGTGATGACGCCGACCTTGACGTCGTCACGATTGGGCAAGCCGAGATGCTCCTTCGGTGTCACGTAGCAGAGCATTGAACAGCCGAACCAGCCGATCATCGCGGCACCGATGCCCGAAGTGATGTGGTCGTAGCCCGGCGCGATGTCGGTGGTCAGTGGCCCCAAGGTGTAGAACGGCGCTTCGCCGCATTCCTTGAGCTGCTTGTCCATGTTGATCTTGATCTTGTGCAGCGGCACATGGCCGGGGCCTTCGATCATCACCTGGCAGCCCTTCGCCCATGCCACCTTGGTGAGCTCACCGAGCGTCTCCAGTTCGGCGAATTGCGCGCGGTCATTGGCATCCGCGATCGAGCCGGGGCGCAGACCGTCGCCGAGCGAGAACGACACGTCATACTTGCGCATGATGTCGCAGATCTCGTCGAAGTGGGTGTAGAGGAAGCTCTCCTTGTGATGCGCCAGGCACCACTTGGCCATGATCGAGCCGCCGCGCGAGACGATGCCGGTGACACGGTTGGCGGTGAGATGGATGTAAGCAAGACGCACGCCGGCATGGATGGTGAAGTAATCGACGCCCTGTTCGCACTGCTCGATCAGCGTGTCCTTGTAGAGCTCCCAGGTTAGCTTGACCGGATCGCCGTCGCACTTCTCCAGCGCCTGATAGATCGGTACGGTGCCGATCGGGATCGGCGCATTGCGCAGGATCCATTCACGGGTGGTGTGGATGTTGCGGCCCGTCGAGAGGTCCATCACGGTGTCGGCACCCCAGCGGATCGCCCACACCATCTTGTCGACTTCTTCTTCAACTGACGATGTCACGGCGGAGTTGCCGATATTGGCATTGATCTTGGTGAGGAAGTTGCGGCCGATGATCATCGGCTCCAGTTCGGCGTGGTTGATGTTGCAGGGAATGATGGCGCGGCCGCGCGCGATTTCCGAACGCACGAATTCCGGCGTGACGAACAACGGCACTTCGGCGCCGAAGCTCTCACCATCGGCGCGCGCGGCCTCGGCGCGCTCGAGCTGGACCTTGCGGCCGAGGTTTTCGCGCTCGGCGACGTAGATCATTTCCTTGGTGATGATGCCGGCGCGGGCGAACTCATATTGCGTGATCATGGCATCGCCGACGCCGCGCAGCGGCTTGTGATAGGCCTTGAACGACTTTGCCGCATGGGCTGCGCCGACATTGCCGTTATCTTCCGGCTTGATCTCGCGGCCCTGATATTCCTCGACGCCGCCGCGTTCCTTGACCCAATCGAGGCGCGCGCGGGACAGGCCGTTATTGACGTCGATCAGCACGTCCGGATCGGTATAGGGACCCGACGTGTCATAGACCGGCAGGTTCGGCTCGCCGGCGCCTTCGCTCAGGATGATCTCGCGCAGCGGCACGCGCAGGTCCGGCGCGCTCTCCGGGATCGCGTAGATCTTGCGCGACGAGGGCAGGTTGCCGGTGGTGACGGCGGGCAGGGTGGTGTCGGGATTGGAGCGGATGTTCATGGACTAATCCTCCGTTGTCGTTCTTGAAATGTCAGGCGGCTTTGGCGGATGCGCAAAGCCATTGATGGACGCGAGCGTCCGGGTCTGCGTGTTGGGTGACGTCGCTGACGACGGCGATGGAATCCGCGCCAGCGGCAAAGATCTCTGCGGCTTGTTCGAACTTGATGCCGCCGATCGCCACCAGCGGCAGCGTGCCGATGCGCTTCTTCCAGACCGAGATTTTCGGAATGCCCTGCGGCGCGAAGCGCATCGATTTCAGCGTGGTGAAGAAGATCGGCCCGAGCGCGACGTAATCCGGCTTCGCGCTTAATGCGGTTTCAAGTTCGTCCTCGTCATGGGTCGAGAGGCCCAGCGTGATGCCGGCCTTGCGGATCGCGGCAACATCGGCCTCGGCCAGATCTTCCTGGCCGAGATGCAGATGCTGCGCCTTGAGGTCGATGGCGACGCGCCAGTAGTCGTTGACCACCAGCTTGGTCTTGGTGCCGTTGGTCACGGTCAGCGCCTCGCGAAACAGCGTCGTCGCCGCTGTGTCGTCGAGATCCTTGGCGCGAAGCTGCACGGTGCCGACGCCCAGCTGCGTGAGGCGTTTCACCCAGGCTACGGTGTCGACGACGGGATAGAAACGGTCAGGATACGGCATGCCAGAACGGTGTCCCGATGACTGGAGTGGAAGGAGAAGCGAAGTCGCGCGCGCCCATCAGGCCCGCCTCGAAGCCGGTGCGGCCGGCCTCGACGGCGAGGCGGAAGGCATTGGCCATGGCGACGGGATCGGCCGCCTTGGCGACGGCGGTGTTGAGCAGCACGGCGTCATAGCCGAGTTCGAGCGCTTCGGCGGCATGCGATGGCGCGCCGAGGCCGGCATCAACCACCAGCGTGATATCGGGCAGGCGGTCGCGCATCAGTTTCAGCGCGTTGGCATTGATGATGCCGCGCGCGCTGCCGATCGGCGCCGCCCATGGCATCACCACCTTGCAGCCGGTATCGACCAGGCGCATCGCGACGCTAAGATCCTCGGTGCAATAGGGGAACACCTCGAAGCCGTCCTTGATCAGGATATCGGCGGCTTCGACCAGACCGACCACGTCGGGCTGCAGCGTGTCGTTGTCGGCGATCACTTCGAGCTTGATCCAGGATGTGCCGAACAATTCGCGTGCGAGCTTCGCCGTCGTCACCGCTTCGCGCACGCTGCGGCAACCCGCGGTGTTGGGCAGCACGGTGACGTCGAGTTCGCGGATCAGCGACCAGAACGCATCGCCGGTCTTGCCGCCGGCGGATTCACGCCGCAGCGACACGGTGACGATGCCGGCGCCGGAAGCGCGGATCGCGTCCTGCATGATCGCGGGCGACGGATAGAGCGCCGAGCCGATCAGCAGGCGTGATTTGAATTCCTTGCCGTAAAAACTCACCATCAGGAATCAGCCTCCCTGCCGTGGCGTGATGATCTCGATCTCGTCGCCAGCCTTGAGCGGCGTTTGCGTCCATGCGCTGCGTGGCACCACGTCGAAATTCAGCGCAATGGCACAGTGCGTGCCTTCGTAGTCCAGTTCCTGCAGCAGCGCGCCGACATGCGACGCCTCGATCTCGCGGTGCTCGCCATTGACGGTCACTTGCATTGCATCACCTCATTGTCGATCTCGCCACGCTGCACATAAGAGAGCGTCAGCTCCGCCAGCGCAGGCGCCAGCAGGAAGCCGTGGCGATAGAGGCCGTTCACCGCAATCGTGTTCTTGTCGATCGCGATGCGCGGCAGGTTGTCGGGAAAAGCCGGACGCAAACCCGAGCCGAATTCGAGAATGCGCGCTTCGGCAAAGGCGGGATGCACTGCATAGGCAGCGCCGAGCAGTTCGAGTGCGGAGCGCACGCTGACGCCGGTATCCTCGCCCTCGATGGAAGTCGCGCCGAGCATGAAGCGGTTGTCCGCGCGTGGAATCACATAAAGCGGCCAGCGCGGATGCATCAGGCGGATCGGGCGCGAGAGCTGCACCTCGTCGGTCTCGACGATGATGATTTCGCCTTTGACGCCGCGCAGCTTCGGCGTGCTGGCATCGTCACGCGCCGCAAGCCCGCGGCAATCGATCACCAGACCGTCGAGGTCTTTTGGCTGCTGCTCGCTGTTGTATTTGATGATGCCGCCGGCGGCGGTGATCCGCGCATGGAGTTGCGGGAGCACGCGGCGCGGCTCCACATGGCCTTCGCCGGGATAGAACAGCCCGTCGCGAAACCGGCCTTCGAGCGAGGGCTCGATCTCGGCGACGCCTGCTGCATCCAGCCGCGTATGGCCGGAGGTCATCTTGGCGAAGCGTTCGAAATCGGCGCGGTCACGCGCATGCGCAACGACCAGCGAGCCATTGAACGGTGTGTCGGGGAGTTCCTCGCGCCACAGATCGAGTGCACGTAGGCCGAGGCGGGAAACCACAGGCTCGGAGACTTCGGCTTCGCACCACGGCGCCAGCATGCCGCCGGCCCAGTGGCTCGTTGCGTCGCGCATATTCGCGTCACTGCGTTCATGCAGCGTCACGGCGTGGCCGGCCTTGGCCAGCATCAACGCCTGCCAAGCGCCGGCAATGCCAGCGCCAATGACTGATATCGATTGACCCGCCACGGGATAGTCCCCGCGCGGAGATTGCGTAGTCTGAAACATCCCTGTCCCTTCGCCGGCATGACCCGGATCAGGTTCAAAGGGTCACCGCGGTCTCGCGCGTCTCTTCCGGAACAGGAAAAGTGCAAGCTTGCGGTATCTCAGCTCCTCGTCGGAGCCCCCCTCGGAACGACTCTAATGTAAACCTATGGATGGGCGTGTCAACGCGGCCCAGGAATCCCTTGACGTGTAATCCCTTGGGATTCCACCCGATCACGCACAATTACGGCTTCGAAGCCTGCGCGTTCGCATTGGCCGTGTTCTGCAGGTGCAGGCGCTCGGCATCCTTGGCGAAGAGTGGCTGATGCGGCGGCGCGGAAACTTCACGGCGCTGACGCTTGGCAGCATAGTAGTAGCCGCCGGCATAATACGACACTGCGCGGTTGTGATTGCCGTTCGCAGCGCGGTAGGCGCCGGCGAGATACTTCACCGCGTAAGTGAGATTGGTGTTGGGATCGCGGAGGCCTTCGGCGGTGCCGGTGTAGCCAACACCGCGCGCGGTCGCGAGCTTGATCTGCATCAGGCCGATGGTGCCGCCGCGGCCGATCAGATTGGGGTGATACTTGCTTTCGCGCACGATCACACGATGCACCAGCGCCTCGGGCACGCCATTGGCCTGGGCATGGGTGGCAACCATGGCGTCGTAGTCGGCACGCTGCTGTGCGGATGCCAGTTGCGGAAGAGCGGCAACAGCCAGAATCGTCGCCAGGGACAGAGAAATACGTTTCATGAATGGTCTCGAAAACTTCGGTCCCCCGCCAGTAGCGGAGGCAGTCTTTCAGACGGCCTAAACCATCCGATTCAATTATCCGAGATGAGGGCTCGAATTGCGTCTTTCTGTAGGCCAGATTCGCGAGTTCCGCCCGGTATTTACCCCAAATTATGCCCTGTCATGCTTTCTTGCGGTATTCCTGCGCTTTTCTTGCGACTTTCTAAGGGCATGCCGAGCATGACGATGTCCGCCACCCATCCCGCCGAAGCCCGCAAGACGATGCACGGGCTGCTCCCGCTCTGGGCGGGAATCGCGGTCTATGCGCTGCTGCTGGCGGCGGGCAAAGCACTGCTCAACGATCCCGACACCTATTGGCAGATCGCAGTGGGGCAGTGGATTCTCGATCATCAGGCAGTTCCGCAGACCGACATCTATTCCTTTACGATGCGTGGCCAGCCGTGGATCTCCACGCAGTGGCTGGCGCAGGTCCTTTACGCGCTGGTCTATGGCGTCGCCGGTTGGACCGGCCCTGTCGTACTCGGCGCGGGTGCGGTCGCTCTCACCATCGCGGTGCTGACGCGGTTTCTCGACAAGCGTCTGCCGACCACGGCAACACTGGTGCTGGTTGCAACGGCTCTCGCGCTGATGGCGGGGCATGTTGTTGCGCGGCCGCATCTGCTGGCGATGCCGGTGATGGTGGCATGGGTCGCCGGTCTCGTGAATGCGATGGATCGCAAAAGCGTGCCATCCTTCTGGCTGCTGCCACTGATGGTGCTATGGGCCAATCTGCACGGCGGCTTCATTCTCGGATTGGCGCTGATCGGTCCGATCGGCATCGATGCGATCTGGCATGCACCGAAGACGATGCAGCGCGCGCTGCTGCTGCGCTGGGCGCTGTTCGGCATTGCCGCGTTGGCAGCAAGTTGCGTGACGCCTTATGGCTGGGACTCGCTACTGGCGTCGCGTCGCATTCTCAATCTCGGTGAAGCGCTGGCGCTGATCGGCGAATGGCGGCCTGCGAATTTCAATCATGCCGGGCCTCTGGAACTGACCGTGCTGGCAGCGTTCGCGCTGGCGCTATGGCGCGGCGTCACGCTGCCGCCGATGCGCATTGTGCTCGTGATCGGCTTCGTGTTCATGGCGCTCAGTCACGTGCGCAACGCCGAAGTGCTGGCGCTGCTGGCGCCGACGGTCTTGGCGACGCCGCTTGGTCGACAAATCGGTGGACCTCAGATGCCAGAGGCCAATCATGTATCGCCGCAGCGCAGCTTGTTATTCGCGGGGATCGCGATCTGTCTAATCGCCGGGACATTCGTGTTGGCGTCCGTGCAGCGCTACATGCCGCGTGAGGCGGCTGCGCCCGCAAAGGCGGTGACTGAACTCCAGAAGCTCAATCTCAGTCGCGTGTTCAACGATTACGACTTCGGCGGCTATCTGATCGCGCGTGGGGTGCCGACCTTCATCGATGGCCGTACCGAATTGTTCGGGACGAAGCTGATGGTCGACCACAACAATGCCAGCGGTCTGATCGAGCCCGACAACCTGTTCCGGCTGCTGAAGGATTACGACATCGAGGCGACGTTGCTGCGAACCCAGAGCGCAGCAACCAAGCTGCTCGATCGCGTCGATGGTTGGGAGAAGGTCTATAGTGACGACATCGCTACGATCCATCTGCGCAGGCCGGGTGCGGTCCACAGCGTTGCGCCAGCGGTGAAGGCGAACTGAGCGCTATGCTGCGGCTCTGTCCGTATCGCGTGCCGGCAGCGTGATGCGGACGATCAGGCCACGCGGCTGACGATCCAGCAGTGTCAATTCGCCGCCATGGGCCAGCGTTACGGCGCGGGCGATCGACAGGCCGAGGCCGAAGCCGGCAGCTTCATGATCCATGTTGCGGGCGTCGTCGCCGCGTACGAAGGGCTGCAGCATCGCGCTCTTTTGTGCGTCCGAAATGCCAGGACCGTCATCGGCGACGTCGATGATGGCGCCGCCCTCGGACATCGTCAGAGAGATATTCGCTTCCGAGCCAAACTTCACGGCGTTCTCGACCAGGTTGGTCACTGCGCGATGCAGATCGTCAGGTCTTGCCATCGCCATGGCATGGGACGGACCCTGATAGGTGACCATATGCCCGATGTCGGCAAATTGGTCGGCGATCAGCTGCAGGGTTGTGGCGATATCCGTCAGCGTCATCTCTTCCAGCCGGCGGTCGTTGCGCAGGAACGAGAGCACGGCTTCGAGCATCGATCGCATCTGGTCGAGGTCGCGCAGCATGTGGCGGCGATGGCCGTCGTCCTCGATGAATTCCGAGCGCAGCCGCAGCCGGGTGATCGGCGTGCGCAGGTCGTGGCTGATCGCGGCCAGCATCTTGGTGCGGTCGTCGATCAAGGTGCCGATGCGCTCGCGCATCCGGTTCAGCGCGCGTGCCACCGAGCGAATTTCTTCGGGACCGCGTTCCGGAAGAGGCTCAGCCGAGCCGTTCAGGCTGAACTCTTCCGCTGCCTTGGCAAAGGCCGAAAGCGGCGCGGACAGCATGCGGGCCGCCCACAGGCCCAGCAGCGTCAGGCTGATCACGACGAACAGAAACGTCAGAACCCAGGGACCGCCTAGAAAGAAGCCTGGTCGTCGCTCCGGCAGACTACTGAAGGAGAACATGTCGCCGTCCGGGAGGGTGACCCCGATCCGGTCCGGCGCGCCACCGATCGTCAGCAGTCGCGCGTCGGAACCAAGCAGCCGGCGTAAGCTGTGACGCGGATAGTCGGGGCCATTGTCGGTTGTGACCGTTGCATCCCGAGGGACTGGCCGGATGTCGAATTTGGGGAAGGCGTTTTTCAGATTGACCAGAAGTTCCGGGCGATCGGCAATCGGTGTCGTCTTCAGCAAGCGAACGATCGCGATCAACTCGCCGTGGCCACGATCCCGCTCCTGATCATTCGGGTCCGGTCTCATCAGCGTGAACAGCAGCGAGAGAACGATGTGGATCGCCACGATCGACATCACCACCAGGGCGGTGATCTGGCCGCTGATCCGACGCAGATTGAGGACGCTGAACATCTCGATGAAACTAGTTGGTCGTCGCCGTCGCGACCGCTTCCACCGTCGGCGTGAACATGTAGCCGCCCGAACGCACCGTCTTGATCATTTGCGCGTCCTGCGGGTCGATCTCGATCTTGCGGCGGATACGGCTGACCAGCACGTCGATGCTGCGTTCGAACGAGCCGGCGCTGCGGCCTTGCGTGAGATCGAGCAGGCTGTCGCGCGACAGCACTCGACCGGAGCGCTCGACAAAGGCGCGCAGCAGATCGAATTCGGCCGAGGTCATGGCGACGCGGGCGCCTTCGGGATTGCGCAATTCGCGCAGGCGCAGGTCGATCTGCCAGCCGGCGAATGACAGCGCCGTGGCGTTCGGCGTGGCGCTGGCATTGAGCGCCGTGGCCTGTCGGCGCAGCACCGCATTGATGCGTGCGAGCAGTTCGCGCGGATTGAAGGGCTTTGGCAGGTAGTCGTCGGCGCCCATTTCGAGGCCGAGGATGCGGTCCACGTCTTCGCCACGCGCCGTCAGCATGATGATCGGCAGTTGCGACTCGGCACGGACCTTGCGGCACAGGCTGAGGCCGTCTTCGCCGGGTAGCATCACGTCGAGGATCAGCAGGTCGACACGGGTGTCGGCCATCACCTTTTCCATCTCGCGCCCGTCGGCAGCGGTGGTGACGTTGCAGGAATTGGTACGCAGATACTTCGCGATCAGCGTACGGGTTTCGCGGTCGTCTTCTACGACCAGGATGTTCGGTACGTTTGCCATGCGAACTCTTTTGGCCGGGATCGGCGCGGGCTGCAGAAGTTTTTTGTTTCGGACTATTGCTGGTGGCTGAGGCGCAACAAACCGCAACATGTCAGCAAGGCAATAACAAGACCTCGTTAAGAAGGTTAACCGCAAGTTGCGAGCACTAAGCAAGCACCTTGGAGCAGATCATGACCTCTATCTCGGCTGCGTCCAGCAGTTCCTACCAATCCCCCCTTCAGAAACTGCAGCAGGAGCTGCAGGCCGAGCTTTCCTCCGGAAAGATCAGCAGCGGCGATCAGGATGCGCTGTCCTCTGCTTTAACCGATATCGACTCGTCGCTGCAGGCCGACCGTTCGAGCCAGAGCAGCGGCAGCCGGCCGTCGCCGGACGAGATGAAATCGAAGATCGACGATCTCATCAGTGCCCAGGTGTCCAGCGGCAAGCTGACTTCGGACCAGGCCACCGAATTGCAGGGCGTGTTCCAGTCGGCCTTCGCCGATGGCGGTCCGGGTGGAGCAGGCGGCGCTCGCGGTGCCGGTGGTCCACCTCCCGGCGGTGGACCCGGCGGCCCACCGCCGTCGGATAGCGCCGATAGTACCGACAGTACCGATGATACGGACAGTGCGACCAGTATCTCCGATATCATGAAGCAGTTCCTGGACTCGCTGAAGCAATCGCTGGAGGCCTCGTCTTCAAGCTCTTACAGCGCGAGCGGCACCAGCGCTACAGCATCCAGCAGCAAGGCGTCCTTCACCGCGCTGCTGATCGACTACCAGACCTGATACGAAGACCGCGACGCTTACGAGCAGGCTGACGCCACCATCTTTCCCGCAAGGGATAAGGTGGTGGTTTCTTTTGTGCAGGTCACTTTCGCGCTATTGCCGGAACAAGGAACACGTCCGGGCATTGTTACCCCTTCAATTGATTTATGGAGGCGACAATGACTCCCGACGTCATGACGAAGCCGCATAGCCTGATTGCGAGCGACCGGATCGAGGGAACGGCGGTACGACGTCCGAATGGCGAACGCATCGGTCATATCGAACGTCTGATGATCGACAAGATCAGCGGCAAAGTGTCCTACGCGATCCTGAGCTTCGGCGGCTTTCTCGGTCTCGGCTCGAATCTGCTGCCGCTGCCTTGGGCGCGGCTGACCTTCAATCGCACGCTCGACGCGTATCAACTTGATATCAGCGAAGAGGAATTGCGCAGCGCGCCGTCATTCACCGAGAAACGCGAGTTCGACTGGGGCGACAGGTCGCAGGAAGAAGCGCTGCATCGCCACTACGGCGTCGCACCCTATTGGGGCGAATTCTAACGACCAATTTCGGTGGAACCGGAACAGTCATTGTACCTCCGCGTTGGTTTTGGACGACCCACAACGACAGGAGGAACATATGTTCAAGAAATACATGACGGCTGGTATCGTTGGTTCGGCGTTGCTGGCAACCGCAGCTTTTGCGCAGAGCCCGAGCGCAACTACGACAACCACAGCCCCGGCAGCTGCGCCGGTCACCGCATCTGATACGACGTTCAATGGCAACTGGCGTACATCGAAGGTGGTCGGTCTGAGCGTATATAACGAAGCCAATGAGAGCCTCGGCTCGATCAACGATCTCCTGACCGACAAGCAGGGGAACATCAAGGCGGTGGTGATCGGCGTCGGTGGTTTCCTCGGTGTCGGCGAACGCCTGATCGCCGTGCCTTATGACAAGATCAAATTCGTGAACGAGCCGGTCGCAACAATGGCGTCTTCAACTGGCGGTTCGTCGGGCATGAAGTCGACCTCGCCCCCTAGCGGCATGACCACGGGTGCAGCCACCACGGGTGCAGCTCCCGCAGCCGTCGCGCCGGCCAAGGCGAATCCCTGGTATCCCGATCATGCCGTGCTAAGCGGTGCCAGCAAGGATCAGTTGAAGGCGATGCCTGAGTTCAAGTATGCGATGTAAGGCCTTTTTGCGTCACGTTGTGACAACGCGAGCCAAGAACCAGTAGGCTGACGATAAGAGCGTGCCCGTTTTGCGGGTGCGCTCTTCACCGCGTCATCGCGCTAAATCTACAGCCCCGGCAACGCCGTCACATTTACATTGATGGCGCCATCGGCCTCCGCGATCACCCGGAGTGTCTTGGAATCGAAAGCGATGCCACCCAGGCGGAGGCTGCTGATCTCGGCGCCGACGCGGATGCCGTTTTCGTTCTTCTGGAAATCTGCGATGACGGCGGCGATCTTCTTTTGCGCGTTCGAGGCAAAGGGCTTCAGATCGATGGTCGCTCGTTCGGCCAGCGTCTTCTGTAGCAATGGCATGGCTGCACGTGCTGCCGCGCCGAGCAGGCCAAAGGCCGCTTCTGATTCAACGGCAAGTTCCAGATCGGTAAAGCGCAGCGTCTGTGCCGCTTGATCGAGCGCAGGCTTGCCCCAGACATGGACGGTTGCTTCGCCGCCAAGACCGAACCAGCTCTGCTTCTCCTTGGCATTCACGAGCAACGAGATGAGCAGGCGGTCGCCGGATGCCGAGACAGTTGCCTTCTTCACCGTCACTGCGACCGCGCCGGAATTGTCTTCCGGGAATGTCTTGCCGACGAGCTGCGCCTCGATGATCTTGTTCAGTTCAGTGAAAGGCATGTCCACGGGCACACCGATGCTGAGTTTGCCGGGGCCGGGCGGCACGATGGCGAGTGTGGCAGGAAACGGACAATTTGGCTGTGTCTGTGTTGAGGTCACGCGTGTTTCGGCCTCGACGCCGAGTGTCAGCGTCAAATTGCTGGCATCGATGCGCGGCTGGGCGGCGACGGCACGCGTCGGCTTCAGTTCGATGAACAGGTTCTGCAATGCGCTCGCACCTTGCAGCGGGATCGACCGGCAGAGTTTGGCCCATTCGCGCCGGGCATTCTGTTCGAAAGCGGGATCGTTGCGCAGGCGCTGCTGCAGGGCGATGATCTGCTCGTTGACCGCATTGTCGATCATCGGCTTGACCTGCGCGGGCACATTGATGCGGGCACCGGCGACCGCGACATTGGTGTCGCCGAGCGTCACCTGAGCGGCGAGGTTCGGGTCGATCCGCCAGTTCGGCGTCAGCCGGGGCTGCGCCGAGACCACCACATTGCCGCGGATTTCCGCATTGGCATTGACGTTCTTGATGTTGATGTTGCCAAGCTGCTTGGCAACATTGCCGCCGAGCAGGTTGCCGAGCGCGCCGCCCAGCGCATCGCGCACATTCGTCGAGATCGCGCCGGTGACATTGAGCGTGCCGCTCAGTGGCGTGGACATGGTCAGCGTGTCCTGCGCGCCAGTCGCCGCGATCGGACCGCGTGCGGCGGTCCACTTGATATCGGCATCCTGCAGCAATTGCTGTACAGGATTGTCAGCCGTGCCGTTGAAGCTGCGCGGTGCGCCGCGATCGGCGGCATCGCGGATCGCGGTGAGTGCAATGGCGACCGGCGCGATGATGCTTGAACTGCGTGCGGGTGAGGGGGGCAGTGGCGGCAATGCGACCAGCACCGGCGCCGATCCGGTGCCGCGCGGAGCCACATAGTCCATCACCTTGAGTGCGACCACGAAAAAGACGGCGACCAGCACCGCGCCGATGAGAATTGGTTTCAGACGCATGATGTCCCCGCTCGAAAACGCGGGGACATTACAATGCTGTGGTGACGCGCGCCAGTTATGAACCGTGCCCGGCTTTAGCCACGCTTGCCGCTTGCGCTGTCTGCACGGCGATCCATCGGCAGCACGACGACTTTGGTGCCGACTGTGACGCGGGAATACAGATCAGACACGTCCTGATTGGTGAGGCGGATGCAGCCCGACGAGACCTGCGTGCCGATGGTCTCCGGCATATTGGTGCCGTGGATGCGATAGATGGTGCCGCCGAGATACATGGCGCGGGCGCCGAGCGGGTTGCCGGGACCGCCGGCCATGTGGCGCGGCAGATAGGGCTGGCGTGCGATCATTTCAGCGGGCGGGGTCCATGCCGGCCATTCGGCCTTGCGAGTCACGGTTTGTACACCGGACCATGTGAAACCATCGCGGCCAACGCCGATGCCGTAGCGGAGCGCCTGACCGTTGCCGAGCACGTAATACAGATAGGTGTTCGGCGTATCGACGATGATCGTGCCGGCGGCCTCGCGGGTCGGATAGTTGACGATCTGCCGCCTGAAGCGCGCGGGCTGTTCGATGGCAGAGCGCTCGTCATCCATCTGCGGCGACTGCACATAGGGCGCAGGCTCGCTCTGGACCGGCGGCGCCATGAAGAACGGAAACAGCGGTAGCGGCGTTGCGGCTGCCGGATGGGCAAAGGAGAATGCGCCGGCAAGGAGCGCGCCGATTGCGACGGCAGCACGGCGAATTTTTCGTTCGAAAGAAGCGAGGGTGATCATGGGAATCTCCGTTTGAGCGCCTGTGAATGAGCGCCCGTTCGGCGCCTCGTTGGCAGGAGATGTACCCAGCGGTCGTTTCAGGAGATTTGCGTCAATTCTGCAAAACGGTTTCGTCGCGGCGGGGAAATGTGTCGTCGCGGGGGGAGGCGGACAACATTGTTGCACCGGGAATGACCGCCGGCGCGCCGATTTGAATCAAGCGCGCCGGGCTTCGGTGGTCACTCGTTAACGGTGGTATCCGGGCGCCAGGTCAGCAGCCGGTTTTCGATCATGGTCAGGATCCATTCGGCCAACAGCGCCACGATCGCAATAACGATCATCGCGGCGAACACGCCATTGGAATCGAACGAGCCCTGTGCGGTCGCGATCAGCAGGCCCATGCCTTCGCGGGCGCCCAAAAACTCTCCGACGATGGCACCGACCAGCGCGAAGCCGAACGAGACATGCAGGCTTGCGAGAATCCAGGACAGCGCCGAAGGCAGCACCACAGCGCGGGTCATCTGCCAGTTGCTGGCGCCGAGGATGCGTGCATTGGCGATCAGGTTCTTGTCAGCCTCGCGTACGCCCTGGAAGGCGTTGGCGAACACCACGAAGAACACCATCACGACGGCCAGCGCGATCTTCGATGCCGCACCAAGGCCGAGGGCCACGATGAAGATCGAGCCGAGCACGACGCGCGGGATCGAATTCGCGACCTTGATGTAGATCGAGAATACGTCTGACAGGAGTTGGTTACGCCCCAGCGCGATGCCGCACAGGATGCCCATGGCTGAGCCGATCAGGAAGCCGGCGCCGGCCTCGTAGATCGTGACCCAGATCTGTTTCCAGAGCGGGCCGATCGAGGTGCCGTTCTCGGTCCAGTCTATCAGTTTCAGGACGATGCCGGAGGGCTGGCCGAAGAAGAACGGATCGATCAGCTCGAAGCGCACGCCGAATTCCCAACCGCCGATCAGGAATACGAGGACGGCAAGCCGCAGCGCCAGCACCAGGCGCTGATGGCGGCGCAAGCGCTGGACGGCGGTTTCGATGCGGCCGTCGGTGGCGAGGGGGGCGGTCACTGTTGTCTCGGTCATTCTAGTGTCCTGCCCGTGCGCGCAATACTTCCTCGCGCAGGTCGTCAGAGATCTTTCGCGCGATGGCGATGAAACGTTCGTCGTAGCGCAGCGTCGCGACATCGCGTGGACGCGGCAGATCGATGGTGTGGACGGACTTTACGCGCGCCGGTCGTGTGGTCAGCACGGCGACGCGATCGGCGAGCAGGATGGCTTCGTCGAGATCGTGCGTCACGAACAGCACAGCGGATTTCGCCTGGGCCCACAGTTGCAGCAATTCCTCCTGCATCAGTTCGCGGGTCTGCACGTCGAGCGCGGAGAACGGCTCGTCCATCAAGAGGACCTGCGGATTGTTGATGAAGGTCTGCGCCAGCGCCACGCGCTTGCGCATACCGCCGGAGAGCTGATGCGGATGGTGATGTTCGAAGCCCTTCAGGCCGACACGAATGATCCAGTCACGCGCGGTAGCCTCTGCCTCGTCTTTCGGGACGCCGCGAAACAGCGGCCCGGCCATGACATTGCCGAGCACGTCGCGCCACGGAAACACGGCATCCTGCTGGAACACAAAGCCAACGCGCCGGTCAACACCGGTCACCGGCGCATCGAACAATGTGACTTCGCCGCCTTGCGGGCGGGCGAGGCCGGCGATCAGCCCGAGCGTCGTCGACTTGCCGCAACCGGTCGGGCCCACCACGGCCATGAATTCACCGGGCGCAATGCTGAGGTCGAAATCCTCCAGCGCGGAGAGAACGTCACCCGAAGGCGTGACGAAGCGGCGCGCGACGTTCTTCAGCGCGACGGCAGAGGGTGCGGGGGCATTCATGATTGCATTCGCTTTATCATCAGAGTCGTTGTTGAAGTCGGCGGGTAAAGCGCGTTCGTTCTGCTCCCTCCCCCCTTGCGGGGGAGGGTCGGGGAGGGGGGTCCACAAGTGACGTCCCTTGTGGCTACCCCCACCCCCGGCCCCTCCCCGCTAGGGGGAGGGGAGAAGGGCCTCAGTTCGTCGCGTTGGCTTTGACCACGAAATCCGTGGTGTAGGTCTTGGCGAGGTCGATGGTCTTGCCCTTGAGGTTGGGCGAGAAGCTGTTCAGCACACTCAGCACTGACTCCGGTGCACCAGCAGGCATCATGCCGTCGACCGAATATTGCGGCTTGCCTTCGCGCAGGCCCTGCACATAGAGATCGAGTTCGCCGGCATAATAGTCCTTCGGCATCTGGGCGGCGATTTCCTCGGGCGAGTGGGTATTCATCCACTTCAACGTCTTCACGAAGGCATTGACGACCTTCTGCGCGGTCTCCTTGTTCGCCTCCATCCAGGCGCGGTCCATATAGAGACACGCAGCCGGATAATCGCCACCAAGTGCAGCGCGGGTGCTTTCCGGGGTCCGCAGATCGATGCCGACTTTTGCCGTGCCGTTTTTCACCGCACGCGCCACCGTCGGCTCCGTCGTCATGCCGGAGACGATCTTGCCCTGCTGCATGGAAGCCAGGAACGTATCGCCAGCGCCGACTGGCACCAGCGTGTAGTCCTGCATCTTCAGCCCCGCTTTGGCGGCGAGCGCGCGGGTCAGGAAGTCGGTGGCAGAGCCGAGGCCGGTGACGCCGAGCGCCTGACCCTTCCAGTTGGCGGGATCCTTCAGCTTGTCGGCGTCGGCGGCCTTCACCAGCACGACTTCGCCAGGCGCGATCGCGAATTGCACCACTGAGGTGATGAATTTGCCCTTGGATTGCAGGTCGATGGTGTGATCGTAGAAGCCGACCACGCCTTGCACTTCGCGGGCGAGCAGGGCGGTCGCTGCCTGCGAGCCGGAGGTGGAGTTGAAGAGCTCGACGTCGAGCCCCTGTTCCTTGAAGAATCCGAGCTGCGCCGCGAGTTTCGCCGGCAGATAGATCTGCTTGTCGATACCGCCAACCATGATCTTGATCGGGGTTTGCGCCGCAGCAGGGGCTGCAAGTGCAGCGGCGAGTGATACAGCCGCAATGGTTGCGGCAAAGAATTTGCGCATGGACGTTTCCTGACTTCTGAATTTGGCGCTGGTCTACTGCGCGGGCGGTCATCCCGGTCCACGCGCAAGCGCTCGCAACGGGGGCATCAGGCCCCGGCCTGCGTCAAACTGTCAATCGGCTATTGGCAGGTCACAACAGCAAAAAGCGCCCGCTCGGGAGAGCGGACGCCATAGGTGAGAAAGCTTTATGGGATTAGGGCTCTACAGCACGCCAAATACGATAGCGCCGACGAAGGCGATTGCCGCATAGGCGGCCACAACGCTCAGTTGGCCGAACATAGTCATGGGAACCCTCCCTTTGACGTTGTCGCGCGGAGTAACGCGAAAGCTGGCGGTCCGTTCCCGCAGAAAAGAGAAGGAAGTCGACCAACTGCTGCCGTAGCGGTACGAGCGTCGGCAACATGGTAAATCAAACGTGAATTCAATGCGTTGAAGAGTCTTTAAAACATTTCGACCACCTTGCGCGAATGACGCGCAGAGTTCGTTTGTATCTCGTCGGCTCCGTCGTCCTTGTTTCGCTTGCGGGTTGCGGACGCGGTCTGTTTCAGACCCAGGAACGTGAACCATGGCGTGCCGAGGCAGAAGTCGCATGTCTCAAATCCGGCACGGTGAAAGAGGGCGCTGATCTCGTTCGGATCAACCCGATTTCCGGGCCCGGCGTCTGCGGCGCAGAATTTCCCTTGAAGGTCGCAGCTCTTGGCGAGGCCAGCAGCAGCTATGGTTTTGCCGATGAAACCTTGCGGCCGCCTGGCGGCATCAGCGGTGCAAGCCAGCCACGTTGGCCGGTGCAGCAGCAGCCACAGACCATGGCGCGTCCCGCCAGCAGCTATCCGAATTCCTATCCGCAAGCTGCCGCGCCGCAGCAGCCATCTTATGGCGGTTCCTCTTACGGCGGCGCACCCAATAACGGACCGATCTCGCTAAACGCGCCGGGCGTGCCGCCGGACAATGAAGACGAAATCGAATTGCCGCCGGAAGGTTCGCCGCAGACGATGCGCGCGCCGCAGCAAGAGCAGCCGCGCGCGCCTTACGGCCGCTATAGTTCAGGTGTGCAGCAGAGCCAGCCGCCGCAGGACTATGCCCCACAGCGTCTTGGACCGGGACAGGGCAATGTCACGGGCTCGGTCGGCCCCGTCGTCGTGAAACCGACGGCGACGCTGGCCTGTCCGATCGTCTCGGCACTCGACAAGTGGCTCGCGGAGTCCGTGCAGCCGGCAGCGATGCGCTGGTTCGGCGTCCGCGTCGCCGAGATCAAGCAGATCTCCGCTTATTCGTGCCGCGGCATGAACGGCAATTCGCGCGCGCATATTTCCGAGCATGCGTTCGGCAATGCGCTCGATATCTCCGCCTTCGTCCTCGCCGATGGTCGCAGTGTCTCGGTGAAGGCAGGCTGGAAGGGCATGCCGGAAGAGCAGGGCTTCCTGCGCGACATCCAGGGCGGCGCGTGCCAAGTCTTCAACACCGTGCTGGCGCCGGGCTCCAACGTCTATCACTACGATCACATTCACGTGGATCTGATGCGCCGGCCCAAGCGCCCGGTGATCTGCCAGCCGGCGGCCGTGTCGGGCGAGGAGATTGCCGCACGCGCGCAAAGTCGCAATCCCTATGCCGATCGCAACAACAATGACTACGGCGGCGTGACCGGCTCGATCGGGCGCACGGCCAAGAAGTCGACGCGCAAATCGCCTGACGACGAGGACTTCTACGAGAACGAATAGGCCGGCTCGTCAGATGCGGTAGGCCGCGAGGAACATCCGCACCGCACTGTCGACGACCTTGTCGATCTCCGCGCGCGTCGGTGTCGGCTTGGCCTGGAAGATGAAGGGCTGAAACAGCGTCGCCTGGCAGGACATCATGAATTGCGCGGCGGCCAGTTCGGTATCCTTGATTTCCAGTTCCTTCGCAGCGACGCGGGCATCGAGATAGGTCGCGACCTGCCGGATCGCGTGTGCCAACACCGCTTCATAAAAGCGTTTGCCGACATCGGGCATGCGTTCCGCAATCGCCATCACGGTGCGGATCGCCGAGCCGCCGCCGGGCCGGCACAGCAACTGAATATAGGCGCGGCCGAACTCGCCGAGCGTGGTCACCGCATCGCGTTCCGGGTCAAGGTTGAAGACGGCCTTGCCCTGTTCGAGCTTCTCCTGCTCGACGATCGACTCGAACAGCGCGCTCTTGTCGGTGAAATAGACATAAAGCGTGCCCTTGGAGACGCCGGCGGCACGCGCGATCTCGCCCATGCTGGCGCCGTCGAAGCCCAGATCCAGGAAGACTTTTCGCGCGCCGTCGAGAATTTGGCGGCGCTTGGCGCTGTCTTCCTCGCCTACGGGCGAGAGGGGGGCAGGGTGGGAGGCAACCATTCGTTCAGCCTGTTCGATGAATCAGCGGGATATCGCCCGCGATGAAACCGGAATAACGCGAAATCGTGATGAACTGGCCAAACTCTATCTTGACCGAACCGTTCGGTCAATTTACATATTGCCGCAGCAAGCGGGACCCGGCATGTCCGATGGTGTCCGCATTCTCACGTTTGAGGAGGCCGGAATGGCCGGACCACGCGACCAGGCTGCCCGTATCATTCGCCCCGAAGGTGAGGCTGACAGCGCGCCGGTACGCGTCGTGTCGCTCGCAGCGGATGAACCCGCAGCCCGCGGTCCTGCGGATGCACCCGCATCTGAACAACCCGCCACAGCAGCACCGGCCGCGACCGCGCAGACCGCTGCTCCAAAATCCGCCAAGAAGAAAAAAGTGCTGCTCGGTGTCGGCGCGCTGCTCGCCGTCGCAGGCGTCTATTATGGCGTGAACTATTATCTGGTCGGCCGCTTCATCGTCTCGACCGACGACGCCTATGTCCGCGCCAGCAACACCACGCTGGGTGCGCGCGTATCGGGCCACATTGCGCAGATCCTGCCGGGCGACAACGTCGCGGTGAAGGCCGGCGAGGTGATCTTCAGGATCGACGACGGCGACTATCGCATCGCCGTCGATGCCGCGAAGCGCAAGATCGACACCCAGAAGGCCACCATTGAGCGCATCGGCCGTCAGGTCGGCGCGCAGGAAAGCGCTGTCGAGCAGGCGCAGGCCCAGCTTGCGTCGGCCGATGCGGCTGCCAATCGCGCCTCGCTTGAATTCGACCGTCAGGAAACGCTGAGCAAGCAGGGTTTTGCCTCGCGCTCGGTCTACGAGACCTCGCAGTCGAACCGTGATCAGACCTCGGCTGCCGTCAAGGCCGCGAAGGCCTCCGTCGATGCAGCCAAGAGCAGCGTCGAAGTGACGAAGGCGCAGCAGAACGAAGCCCGCGCGCAGCTCGCTGAATTGCAGAGCGCGCTGGACAAGGCCGTGCGTGATCTCGATTTCACCACCGTGAAGTCGCCGGTGGATGGCATCTTTTCGAACCGCCTCATCTCGACCGGTGATTTCGTTTCGATGGGTCAGCGTCTTGGCAATGTCGTGCCGCTCAACGACGTCTATATCGATGCCAACTTCAAGGAGACGCAGCTGCGCCGCCTGAAGCCGGGCCAGCCGGTCTCGATCGAGCTCGATGCCGATAGCAGCCGCGCCATCGAAGGCACGGTGGAAAGCCTCGCGCCGGCAGCCGGCTCGGTATTCACGCTGCTGCCGCCGGATAACGCCACCGGCAACTTCACCAAGATCGTGCAGCGCGTGCCTGTGCGCCTCAGGGTGCCGGCTGACGTCGCCAAGGAAAACCTGCTGCGCGCCGGCATGTCGGTCTATGTCCGCGTCAACACCAAGCCGGGTGCAGAACCCGCGCGCTAAGTCAGGACAAGCAGATGTCCACGACAACTACCGTGTCAGGCGCACCGCCGACCGCTCCGGCTGCGGACTATGTCGCGCCGAAACGCCTGATCGCGTTTCTGATCATGGTGTTCGGCATGTTCATGTCGATCCTGGACATTCAGATCGTCTCGGCCTCGCTGTCTGAAATCCAGGCTGGATTGTCCGCGTCGTCCAGCGAAGTCTCCTGGGTGCAGACGGCCTATCTGATCGCGGAAGTGATCGCGATTCCGCTGTCCGGCTTTTTGTCGCGCGCACTCGGCACGCGGCTGTTGTTTGCGATCTCGGCCGCCGGATTCACTTTCGCCAGCCTGATGTGCGGTTTCACCTCGTCGATCGAGCAGATGATCCTGTGGCGCGCGATCCAGGGCTTCCTTGGCGCCGGCATGATCCCGACGGTGTTCGCCTCGGCCTATACGGTGTTTCCGCGCTCCAAATTCCACATCGTCGGCCCGATCATCGGCCTCGTCGCGACGCTGGCGCCGACCATCGGCCCGACGGTGGGTGGCTACATCACCGATGCGCTGTCATGGCACTGGCTGTTCTTCATCAATGTGGTGCCCGGCATCGGCATCACCATCGGCGTGCTCGCGCTGGTGGATTTCGATGAGCCGCATTTCGAACTGCTCGATCATTTCGACTGGTGGGGCCTCGGCTTCATGGCGGGTTTCCTCGGTTCGCTGGAATATGTGCTGGAAGAGGGGCCGCGTAACGACTGGTTCCAGGATACCTCGATTGCGATCTTCGCCGTCATCTGCCTGCTGTCGGCCATCGCATTTTTCTGGCGCGTGCTGACGGCGAAGGAGCCGATCGTCGACATCCGCGCCTTCACCGATCGCAATTTCGCGCTGGGCTGTCTGTTCTCGTTTTGCGTCGGCATCGGGCTCTACGGCCTGACCTATCTCTATCCGCGTTATCTCGCGGAGATCCGCGGCTACAGCGCGCTGATGATCGGCGAGACCATGTTCGTCTCGGGCGTTGCGATGTTCCTGACGGCGCCGCTGGTGGCGCGTCTGATGCAGAAGATCGACATGCGCTATCTCATCATGACGGGATTGGTGCTGTTCGCTGCCGGCACCTGGCAGATGACATGGGTGACGCGCGATTTCGATTTCTACGAATTGCTGCTGCCGCAAATCCTGCGCGGCATCGGCATGATGATGGCCATGGTGCCGATCAATAACATTGCGCTCGGCACACTGGCGCCGCAGATGCTGAAGAACGCCTCCGGCCTGTTCAACCTGACGCGCAATCTCGGTGGCGCGCTCGGCCTCGCGCTGATCAATACCGTGCTCGATCATCGCACCGACTTCCACATCACCCGGCTGCACGACAAGGTCACTTGGGGCAATGCCCAGGCGGTCGAGATGCTCAACATGTTCACCCAGAAGTTCCAGGGCATGGGCGACGCGTCGCGCATGGCCATGAAGCAGCTGTCGCAGATCGTGCATCGTCAGGCCGTCGTGATGAGCTTTGGCGACGCGTTCTTCGCGCTGTCGGTGTTCTATGTCGGTCTCAGCCTCATGGTGATGCTGCTGAACAAGCCCAGCAATCCCGCGGCTGCAGGCGGCGGGCACTAGAGCGTTTTCGAGCGAAGTGGATGCCGGTTCGCGTCAAGAAAACGCGTCAAAACAAAAAGCTAGAGCGGCTGGAGCGGTTCTATCGCCAATCAGCGATTGGTCCTGGCCATCATGTTGCCAAAAGTCGGCGGCACATCTATAAAACTACCTTCCATTGCTCGAACCCGAGGGAGAGTCTGCATGAAGTCGATTGATCTGCTCTCCGGAATTCTCGGTTCGGTGCACGCATGCGGGTTTATGCGGGCTCGTTGAGCCCCGGTTCCGCCTCTGCCGGTCGGGCCTGATGTCCCGATCATCCTGATCTTTCCCGTTTCTGTACTCTTAGGACGCTCGCGCTCGGTCTGGCCGTTGCGCGTCAAACCATGGAGCCGGTCTGCGCAGGGGCGCTGCCGGATGAAGTCATGACTCTGAAATCGAAGGACCGCGCCGCCGCCATCCGCGTGGTGATCCCTTTCGTGATCCGGCATTGGTTCCGCCAGCCCGGACGGGCGGCGACGGTTGCTGTCGGTCTGCTCGGCGCAACGGTGGCCGATCTGTTCATGCCGCTCTTCTCCGGGCAACTTGTCGATGCCGTCACCAAAGGCGGCGCCGATCCGGCGGCCCGGCAGGCGGCATTCACAGCCTTTGGCGCCATCGTGGCGCTTGGCGCGATGTCGATGTTGCTGCGGCTGCTCGGCATCCACGCCATCGTTCCGTTTACGCTGCGCATCATGTCGGATCTGTCGCGCGAGGCCTTCGCGCGCGTGCAGCGCTTCTCGACCGACTGGCACGCCAACAGCTTCGCGGGCTCCACGGTGCGCAAGGTCACGCGCGGCATGTGGGCGGTCGATCTGCTCAATGACACGCTGTTGATGGCGCTGCTGCCGTCGCTGGTGGTGTTGCTTGGCTCGATGCTGCTGCTCGGCTGGCACTGGCCGGCGCTGGGCGGTGTGATCGCTGTCGGCACGGTGGCCTATATCGCCATGACCGTGTGGTTCTCCACGCGTTACATCGCGCCGGCTGCGCGCGTGTCGAATGCATGGGACACCAAGGTCGGCGGTACGCTGGCGGATGCCCTGACCTGTAACGCCGTGGTGAAATCCTTCGGCGCGGAAAGCCGTGAGGACGGTCGGCTGGGGCAGGTCGTTGGCCGCTGGCGCGTGCGCGTGGCGCGCACATGGTATCGCTACAACACGACGAGCACGGTGCAGCTCGCGGTGCTGCTCTGCGTGCGCACGGCGGTGATCGGCGGCGCGTTGTGGCTGTGGCTCAATGGACAGGCCACGGCCGGCGATGTCACCTATGTGCTGACGAGCTATGTCGTGATCCACGGCTATCTGCGCGATGTCGGCATGCACATCAACAATCTGCAGCGTTCGGTGAACGACATGGAGGAGCTTGTTGCGATTCATGATGTTGCGCTCGGCATCGCCGACGCGCCGGATGCGCAGCCGATTGCGATCACCGGCGGGCGCATCCTGTTCGACGACGTGACGTTCCACTATGGCGGTCATGCCACGCCGCTCTATGACGGGCTGTCGGTCGACATTCGCGCCGGCGAACGCGTCGGTCTGGTCGGGCGTTCGGGCTCCGGCAAGACGACCTTCGTGAAGCTGATCCAGCGGCTCTATGATGTGTCGGGTGGCCAGATCATGATCGACGGTCAGAACATCGCCGATGTCACGCAGGAATCGCTGCGCAGCCGGATTGCGATCGTGCAGCAGGATCCGATCCTGTTTCACCGCTCGCTGGCCGACAACATCGCCTATGGCCGGCCCGGCGCCAGCATGGCGGCGATTGAACAGGCGGCGCGGCTGGCGAATGCGCATGACTTCATCACCCGGCTGCCGAAAGGTTACGGCACGCTGGTCGGTGAGCGCGGTGTGAAACTGTCGGGCGGCGAGCGGCAGCGTGTTGCACTGGCGCGTGCATTCCTGGCGGACGCACCGGTGCTGATTCTGGACGAGGCGACATCGAGCCTCGATTCAGAGTCGGAGGCGCTGATCCAGGAGGCGATGGAGCGGCTGATGAAAGGCCGCACGTCGATCGTGATCGCGCATCGCCTGTCGACGGTGCGCAGCCTCGATCGCATTCTGGTGTTCGATCACGGGCACATCGCGGAAGAGGGCACCCATGCCACGCTCACAGCGCGACCGGGTGGCATCTATCGCGGCCTATTCGAACGGCAGGTGCTGGATCTCGATCGCACCGCCGCCGCGGAATGATATCAGGAGGGAACGGGGGCCGCCGTTGGCCCTCGTTCGCATTTCGGCGCATGTCGTCAATGCGTTCGTCCCCCCCGTGGGGCGAACCGATCGTGGCGACGCTCGCACGGTGGCGCCCGTCGTCGTAAAATCGGATGTCGTTGACAGTTCCTGCTTTGCGCAACACTCTGTCGATCCTGCGACCAGTATAGACCGTATTGGGGGTCGACGATGGATTGCTCGCCGGACATTCAGACATGGTCGACTGCTCTCGTCGAGCCGGAACGACGGCTGGATTACTGGATTTCCGCTGTTTGCGAAGGCTTTCTGGAGATGGATATCGCCAGCCTCGCGCCCGCGAGCTTTGCGTCCGAACTACAGCGCGGGCAGCTCGATGTGATTGGGGTCAATCAAGTTCGAGGCGATCCCCAGCATGTCTATCGCACCAGACGCGCCATCGCGCGCGGCCAGTCCAATTTTTACTATCTGCTTTGCAAGACCGACCGGAACTGGTCGGCCACGCAATGCGAGAGAACGGCGATGTTGCGCCCCCATGATCTTCTCCTGGTGGATTCGCGGCGCCCCTATGAATTTCATTTTCCGGTGACGTCGGACACGATTTCGCTGGAGCTGCCGATGGGATGGGTCGAGCGCTGGCTTACGGCGCCCGAGCAGCATCTTGGCCGGGTGATTGATGGACAGTCTGGCTGGGGACTGGCACTGAGCGGCTTCGTCCGGCAATGGTCACCGGAACTGGCCGTTCGCAGTCCGCTGCCGGCGTCTCTCCTCGTCGATCAATTGGGAGCCCTGCTGGCTCTGACACTGGAAGGCGATGTGACGCAGTCGCCGGCGGAGACGTCCGGCACGGCCGCGCTAATTGATCGGATTCGTCGCGCTCTGCGCGAACGCTATGCCGAGCCCGGCCTCACTGCAGCGTCGATTGCCGCGCAACTGCAAATCTCGGAGCGCACGCTGCATCGCGGTCTCGCCAGCGCGTCCGTGACCTTTAGCGGGCTGCTTGCCGACTGCCGCATGTCAATGGCCCGCAAGATGCTGGCCGAGCCGCGCTTCGACCGTGTGAGTATCGGTGGCATCGGGCAGAAGGTCGGTCTGACAGATCCATCACATTTTATCCGCCAGTGCCGCAAATATCTGGGTGTGACACCCGGCGAGTTCAGGCGCCGACGATAGGCTGTGACGCAAATCGTCGATTGGGCTGGCGCAATCCGGCCATCTGCCCGGCATGTCAGTGATTATGAATGTCCGGGAAACATCGGGAGGATTGCATGGCAGATCTATACGTCCTGGTTCACGGCGCCTGGCACACGGGGAAGGAGATGGACGCGGTCGCCGGTCATCTGCGGGCGAGCGGGCATGTGGTTCATTGCCCGACGGTCGCGGGCAACAACGCGGATGACGACCGCAGCACTGTTGGGCTTGCGCAGGCTATCGCTTCGATCGCTGATTACATCGAGAAAGAAAATCTGCGGGACATACGCCTTGTCGGACACAGCTATGGCGGCATGGTGATTTCAGGCGTCGCGGACCGTATGGCAGAACGCATCAAGCGGCTGGTCTATGTCAACGCCTTCGTTCCGCTGGACGGACAGTCGCTCAATGACATGGTCCCGCCGCATTACCTTGGCCTGTTCGATTCCATCGCTGCCGCCAACAACAACGCGGTGATGCTGCCGTTTGAAATCTGGCGCGACGCTTTCATCAACGATGCCGATTTCGGACTGGCGAAGTCAGCCTATGAGCAACTCAATCCGCATCCCTACAAGACATTCACCGACAAGATTTCGCTGAGCAAGCCTCTCGCCGAACTTGCGGTCGGGAAATCCTACGTAAATTGTCAGCAGGACATTGCGCTGCCACACAGCCTGCCATGGCATCCCCGACTATCCGAACGTCTTGGTCTGTTTCGGCTGGTCGAATGTCCGGGTAGCCATGAAATGTTCTTCAGCAATCCTGCACGCCTCGCAGAGGCGATCATTCAGGCAGGACGGGACTGAAGCAGATTTCGGTGCGGTCATCGGCGCCAAAACTGGCGAAGGGCCCGGCGTTTTGCGCCGGGCCCTTCGTTGTTCAGAAAGTTATCAGCCGGCCTGTAAGCCGGGTTCTGTAGGGCATCGCCGATTTGCACCGGCGATACGTGACGGCCATTCCTCTGGGACCATAGTTGCCTATGGCCTCAAGCAACCTACCCGGACAGCGAGCAAGACATCGCCCCGCAGTGTTATCGCTCAAGGTGAGCGAACTGACTGCTTTGCCGTCCCTATTCGGTTTTGCTCCCGGTGTGGTTTGCCATGCCGTTTCCGTTGCCGGATACGCGGTGCGCTCTTACCGCACCTTTTCACCCTTACCGCACCAACTCCTTGCGGAGGGAGGCGAGGCGGTTCGTTCTCTGTGGCACTTTCCCTGGGGTCACCCCCGCCGGACGTTATCCGGCACCGTATGTCGATGGAGCCCGGACTTTCCTCTCCCGCAGCCTTTCGACCATAGCGGGAGCGGCCGTCCAGCCGACTGACGGCACAGGCATGGAGGCTCAGGGCCGTGCCGTCAAGCCAGGAACGCGCGCAGTCTTTGCCAAAATAAATTATCCTGAAGATGTCGTTCTGCTGCCGGTTCGTTCGACTGACCGCATGATCCCGGAAAGTGGCAACCAATTTTCGGACCCGATCATGCCCATGTCACGGCGAATGGCGCCGCTCAAGAGGAGAGAACGCAATGCAGTATCTGCTGATGATCTACCAGAACGAAGCCGAGTACGCGAAAATGGACGCCGCCACAGGCAGGAAGATGCTTGAGGAATATGGCGCGTTCACCCAGTCCATCGTCCAGAGCGGCAATTTTAAGGCCGGTGACCGGCTGCAACCGACGACCACAGCGACCACGGTGCAGGTGCGCGACGGCAAGATGCTCACCACCGATGGTCCGTTCGCCGAGACGCGCGAACAGCTCGCTGGTTACTATCTGGTTGACGCGAAGGATCTCGATGCCGCACTGGCGATTGCGGCGCGGATTCCCAGTGCGCGGGTCGGTTCAATCGAGGTGCGGCCGATCTGGGTCTATAACTGACACCATGACGCTGGCCGAAATCGACAGGATCTTTCGCAACGAGGCGGGTCGCGCGCTGGCGACGCTGATCCGCCTCGTCGGCGATTTCGATTTGGCTGAAGATGCGTTGCAGGATGCTTTCGCGGTTGCGCTTGAAAGATGGCCAACGGCTGAGCCGCCGGCAAATCCGCGCGCGTGGCTTGTCAATGTCGGCCGCAACAAGGCGATCGACCGTGTCAGGCGGCTGGTCTCGTTTCGCGACAAGCAGCAACAGGTGACGCACGAGCTGTTGCTGAATGCGGGCGCAGATGACGATCGCTGTGACGACGCCGTTCTCGACGACGACATGCTGCGGCTGATTTTCATCTGTTGCCATCCGGCTTTCGCCGTGGAGGTGCAGGTGATGCTGACGCTGCGAACCGTCTGTGGATTGAGCACCGCTCAGGTGGCACGGGCGTTTCTGATCGGCGAAGACGCCATGGCTCAGCGTCTGGTCCGAGCCAAACAGAAGATCCGCATCGCCGGAATTCCCTATGAAGTGCCTGTGCGAGATGCGCTCGAACAACGCCTGCGCGGCGTGTTGGCCGTGATCTATCTGGTTTTCACCGAAGGCTACGTTGCCACGTCAGGTGACGATCTGATGCGGCCGGACCTGGCGCGGGAAGCAATCCGGCTGGCTCGTTTGCTTGATGCGCTGATGCCGCAGCGACGCGAGATCAAAGGCCTGCTGGCGCTGATGCTGCTGCACGACGCGCGCCGCTCCGGTCGTGCGACGGCAGATGGCGATATCGTGCTGCTGGAAGCGCAGGATCGGTCGTTGTGGGATCACCAACAGATTGCCGAGGGGGTGCGGCTGGTCGAGGACGCGTTGCACGCTCCGGGCCGACCCGATGACTATGTGGTGCAGGCCGCGATCGCGGCGTTGCATGCGCAGGCGCCGAGCTATCAAGCCACCGACTGGCCGCAGATCGCCGGGCTCTACGAAGTCCTGCTGCGGATCAGGCCATCGCCGGTGATCGAGCTCAACCATGCCGCCGCGGTGGCGATGGTCGATGGTCCGCTGCGTGCCCTGAATCTGGTCGACGCATTGCAGGCGAGGGGCGGACTCGACGGCTACGATCTGCTGCCGGCGGTGCGCGCCGACCTGTTGCGCCGTCTTGGCCGGCGCGATGCCGCCCGCGATGCGTATCATCGGGCCAGTGCGGCCACACAACTTGAGCCATTGCGCCGGCTTTACGCGCGGCGATTGGCTGAGCTGGACGAGATGACCGATCCGGAGATCTAGGCTGTCGCTTCGCTGGGCAGGCTGGCGAGCAGGGCCTGCAGCGTGGTCAGCGTCGAGTGGTCCACGAGACCGTCGACGCGCTCGGGACGGAAATGGCGCTGGAAGGCGGTGACCACTTCCATGGTCGGAGCATTGTACTGGCCATCGGTCTCGATGCCGTAGCCATAGCGCGCCAATGCATGCTGCAGCGCCAGTACGTCGTCGCCTGCAGTGCCGAGTTTCATAGTTTCGCCGCGCACGATCGGCGCCGGCATCACCCAGTGTCCGACGCCCGAATTGGCCAGCGAGTGCCACGGGAATTTTTCGCCGGGATCCTTCTTGCGCGAGGGCGAGACGTCGGAATGGCCGAGCACGCGATGCGGCTGCAGGTCATGACGCAGCATGATGCCGCGGCACAGCGCGGTGACGGCGGCGATCTGCCGGCTCGGAAAATCCGGATAGCCCCAGTCATGGCCGCGATTGATGATCTCGATGCCGATCGAGCAGGAATTGATGTCCTCTTCGCCGGCCCAGAAGCCGACGCCGGCGTGCCAGGCCCGCTTGGCTTCCGGCACCGTCTGCACGATGCGGCCATCCTCGAGCACGATGTAATGCGCAGAGACATCGGTGCCCGCGCTGCACAGCCGCGCGATCGCGCCTTCCGGATCGGGCATGCCGGTATAGTGCAGCACGATCATATCGGGCACGAGGCCCTTGTTGCGGTCACCGAAATTCGGCGACGGGATCACGTCGGAAACGACGGATGAATCCGGGGTAAAGGTCGGCATGTCCGCGGCGCCCTTGGGAATCGGGAGGGCGCGTTGACGCTTGGAGTCGGATCCAGCGGGTGCGGACGTAGGTGAAGCCATCAGAAAACTCAAATCAGTCACGAGAACAGCGACACATATCGGTTGCGCCGCAGGCGCGTACTATCCTCGACCGGCACCTTGCTATGCAACGACTGCATGACAGTTTTGCCCCATTTTTATCCACTGTGGGCTTAAAGCATCAGCGCTACGATGAAACCGGCACTTGCAATTGATCGACTGCTCTCCAACCCATCAACGCTTTCTTAACGCTAAGTGCCGTTACTGAGTGGTGAAGAGCCAACCTGAAAAGGGCGGCCAAAGTTCCATTTTGACGTTCAAATCCCATGGCAATCCCGACAAATCCATGCGGACGTCCGGCCTTTCCCGCGCCAAACGCGGGTGGTGCGTCGAATGGAACCCGCAATCGCGCGGCGACCGGGCTTTTCAGGAGGAAAAGCCAGGCGGCGCGCCGACAGTTGAGGCGACATGGGCCTGTTCGTGTCCAGTTTGATTTTGCGCCTCGATGCGAAGGAACGGAACGCGCTGTCTGCACGCCTCCGGCCGGCGCGCGCATGAGCACGCCTGATACAAGACATATCTCCGTTCTCGGCGTTGAAGCCGTCGACATGCTGAGCCCGCGCGCCGGTGGTATTTATGTCGATGCCACATTCGGCGCAGGCGGCTATTCCCGCGCCATTCTCGCGACCGAGGGAACCCGCGTCATCGCCATTGATCGCGACCGGACGGCCATCGCCGGTGGTTTCGATCTGGTCGACGCGTCAGACGGCCGGCTCACGCTGGTCGAGGATCGCTTCTCCAATCTCACCGATGTGTGTGCCGCCCAGGGCGAGCCGCTCGTCGATGGCGTCGTGATGGATGTCGGCGTCTCGTCGATGCAGATCGATCAGGCCGAACGCGGCTTCTCGTTTCGTTTCGACGGCCCGCTCGACATGCGCATGAGCCAGCACGGGCCGACCGCGGCCGATGTGGTGGCGAAGGCCTCCGAGGCTGATCTCGCCAATATCATCTATATCTTCGGCGAGGAACGGCACTCCCGCTCTGTTGCGCGCGCGATCGTCGCGGCGCGCAAGGAAGCGTCGATCGAAACGACGAAACAGCTCGTCGATATCGTGCAGAAGGTCGTGTGGGCCAAGCCCGGCGAAATCCATCCGGCGACGCGGACATTCCAGGCGCTGCGCATCTTCGTTAATGCAGAGCTCGACGAACTCCACACCGCGCTCGCCGCCGCCGAGCGCGTGCTGAAGCCGCGCGGCCGGCTGTCGGTGGTCTCGTTCCATTCGCTGGAAGACCGCATCGTCAAGAATTTCATGACCGAACGCAGCAAGACCGGCGGCGGATCGCGGCATCTGCCGGAGGTCGCGCAATCCCGTCCGCGCTTCTCGCTCGTCAACAAGCGCCCGATCACTGCTGGCGAAGACGAACTCAAGGCCAATCCGCGCGCGCGCTCTGCGAAGCTGCGCGGCGCCGAGCGCACCGATGCGCCGGCACAGGATGCCGGCCCGTTGCCGGGCTGGCCGACGCTTGCCTCTGTGATGAGGGGAGGCTGACTATGCGGATCATCCACCTTCTCGTCATCGCCGTTCTCGTCTTCGCCGCCGCCTATGTCTATCGCATCAAGATGGAATCCACCGTGCGCACCGAGAAGGTGCTGCGCCTGCATGCCGATATTCGCGAACAGCGCGATGCGATCGCGTCGTTGCGTGCCGAATGGGCCAAGCTGGATGCGCCGATGCGGCTGCAGGGTCTGGCTGAACGTCATCTCAAGCTGCAGCCGGTGACGGCGCAGCAATTCGACACGATGAAGAATCTGCCGGATCGGCCGCCGAACTTTGCCAAGCCCGGTGAGCCCGATCCGATCGGCGCGATGATCCACACCATCGATCCGGATATCGTGACCGGTTCGCTGCCGGCGCCGGAGGATCCGCAGTGACAGGTCCGCAACTCGACCCGAACAAACCGATCACCCGGCCGCCGGAGCCCTGGCGCCAGCGTCTGATCCGCAGCCTGCTCTACGGACGCAACGTCGATCGTGCGGCGAAGGCACGTGCGCGCGTCGGTCTTGCGATGATCGCGTTCGGCGGTGTGTACGGCATCATTGCCGTGCGCCTGATCATGTTCGCCGTCAACGGCGACACCCATGCGGAGCGCCGCTCCACGCGTGACGCTATCGCGACCGCACGTCCCGATATCGTCGACCGCAACGGCGCGATCCTGGCGACCGACGTCAAGTCGCCGTCGCTGTTCTCCGAGCCACGCCGCATCATCGACAAGGACGAAGCGGTCGAATTGCTCACTGGCGCATTGCCCGATCTCGACGGCGCCGAAGTGCGCGAGCGGATCATGAGCAAGAAGGGCTTTGCCTGGCTGAAGCGCGAGATCACGCCGCAGCAGCAGCGCGACATTCATCGCCTCGGCATTCCCGGCATCGGCTTCCTGCGCGAGAACAAGCGCGTCTATCCGAGCGGCGCGGCGGTCTCGCATCTGATTGGCCTGACCAATATCGACAACCAGGGCATTGCCGGCATCGAGAAATGGCTCGACAGCAATGGCCTCGCGGATCTGCATCGCGCGGGCTTCGCATCCGACCGTCTGCAGAAGCCGGTCGAACTCGCCGTCGACCTGCGCGTTGAACATGCGCTGCGTGACGAACTGCTCAAGGCCAAGGCGAAGTACAGCGCCAAGGCGGCGTCGGGGCTCGTCTCCAACGTGAAGACCGGCGAGATCGTCGCCATGGTCTCGTTGCCCGACTTCGATCCGAACAATCCGAAGGAAGCGCACGATCCGGACCGCATCAATCGCCTGACCACCGGCGTCTATGAAATGGGCTCGACCTTCAAGACGCTGACACTGGCGATGGCGCTCGACAGCGGCAAGGCCAATCTCAATACGATGTATGACGCGCGCTATCCGCTCAGCTACGGCAAGTTCAAGATCCACGACACCCATCCGGTGCCGCGTCCGATCTCGCTCACCGAAGTCTTCACTTTTTCGTCAAACGTCGGTGCTGCGAAGATCGCGCTCGGGCAGGGCGTCGAAGCGCACAAGGCGTTCCTGAAGAAAGTCGGCCAGCTCGATCGCTTGCGGACGGAATTGCCTGAGAGCGCGATGCCGATCGTGCCGAAACGCTGGGGTGAACTGAACACCATCACCATCGCATTCGGTCATGGCATGGCCGTGGCGCCGCTGCAGGCGGTGATGGGCGTCAATGCGATGATCAATGGCGGGTTGCTGATCCCGCCGACCTTCCTGAAGCGCACCGAAGAGGAAGCGCGGGAGATCGGCAAGCGCGTCATCAAGAAAGAGACCAGCGACAAGGTGCGTTACATGATGCGCCTGAATGCCGAGACCGGTTCGGCGCGGCAGGCCGAAGCCAGGGCCAAGGGTTACTATCTCGGCGGCAAGACTGGCACGGCCGAGAAGGTCGTCAACGGCCGCTATTCGAAGAAGCAGGTGCTGAATTCCTTTACCGCCGTGCTGCCGATGGACAATCCGCAATTCCAGGTTCTGGTGATGCTGGACGAGCCGAAGGCGCTGCCGGAAACCCATGGTTTCATCACCTCGGGCTGGAATGCGGTGCCGACGGGGGGCAATGTGATCGCCCGTATCGCGCCGCTTTTGGGGCTTGAGCCGCGCTTCGATCTGGCGCCGTCCGACCGCCTTATTCTTGCGACATCCAAGGTGACTCAGTAACGCCGCATCTGCGCTTTACAGCCGGTGCAAAATGCGGTTTGCGTGGCGTTGCGGAACCCGATGTGTCACTCGATCTGGCCTGCCCGGAGCAGCATGAAACTACGCGATTTGTTCAACCCTGATGCCGTGATGGAGAAGTCCGTAAGGGACGGCACCGTCACCGGACTGGCTGTGGACAGCCGCGCAGTGAAACAGGGCGATCTATTCTTTGCACTCGCCGGTGCGAAGACCGACGGTTCGCGTTTCATCGCACAGGCACTGGCGTCAGGTGCCGTCGCTGTCGCCAGTGACCACAAACCCGACGATCTGTCCGTGCCTTTTGTGCGCACGCCCAATCCGCGCCTTGCGCTGGCTCTGGCCGCCGCCAAATTCTATCCGCGCCAGCCTGCGGTCGTTGCCGCCGTCACCGGGACATCGGGCAAGACGTCGGTTGCATCCTTTGCGCGCGAAATCTGGGGCCGTCTCGGATATGCCTCCGCAAGCATCGGCACCATCGGTCTCGTCTCGCCGAAGCGCACCGTCTATGGCTCGCTAACCACGCCGGATCCGATCTCGCTGCATAAGCAGATCGACGAGATCACCGGCGAGGGCGTGACGCATCTCGCGCTCGAAGCATCGTCGCACGGGCTTGATCAATTCAGGCTCGATGGCGTGCGGGTCTCTGCCGCCGGCTTCACCAATCTGTCGCGCGATCACATGGACTACCATCCGGACGTCGCGCACTATCTCAGTGCCAAGCTGCGGTTGTTCCTCAATCTGGTCGCGGACGGCGGCGTCGCCGTGATCGCCGCCGATCACGAGCACTCGCCGCAAGTGATCCATGCCGCGCAGTCGCGCCACTTGCGCCTGATGAAGGTCGGTCGCAAGGGCGACGGCGTGGGCGAAGGTATTCGCCTTGTGGACGCCACGGTCGAAGGCTTCGCGCAGAAACTCACGCTTGAGCATCGCGGCAAGACCTACGCGATCAGGCTGCCACTGGTTGGCGAATTTCAGATCGAGAACGCGCTGGTCGCGGCAGGTCTGGTGATTGGCACCGGCGGTGATGTCGATGCGACCTTCGCCGCGCTCGAACATCTCCAAGGCGCCAAGGGGCGGCTCGAGCAGGTTGGCACTCATAATGGCGCGCCGGTGTTCGTCGATTACGCCCACAAGCCGGATGCGCTCGCGAAGGCGCTGCAGGCGCTGCGGCCCTATGCCAAGCGCAAGCTCGTCGTTGTGTTCGGCGCAGGCGGCGACCGCGATGCCGGCAAGCGGCCGCTGATGGGCGAGATCGCCGCCGAAAATGCCGACAGTGTGATTGTCACCGACGACAATCCACGCAGCGAGAATCCAGCGACTATCCGCGCAGCCATTCTGGCCGCTGCGAAAGGCGCCATCGAAATCGGTGATCGCGCCGAAGCCATTCGCGTGGCCGTCGAGGGTCTGCAGCCCGGCGATGCCCTATTGATCGCCGGCAAGGGCCACGAGACCGGACAGATCGTCGGTACCCGCACATTGCCTTTCAGCGATCACGAGGCCGCCGCAGCGGCGCTTGCCAAGAGGACTGCATGAGCGAGTTTCTTTGGACATCGGCCGCGATGGCCGACGCGATGCGCGCCACGGTGCAGGGCGCGCTGCCGGCGGGTATCACGGGCATCTCCATCGATACCCGCACCATCAAATCCGGCGAGGCCTATTTCGCGATCAAGGGCGACCTGCATGACGGCCACGCTTTCGTCGAGGCTGCGTTGAAAGCCGGCGCTGGTCTCGCCGTCGTCGAAGCGGCGCAGCGCGACAAGTTTTCGGCAGATGCGCGTCTGCTGGTGGTCGACGACGTGCTCGCAGGTCTCGTCGAACTCGGTCTGGCCTCGCGTGCACGTCTGAAAGCGCCGATCATCGCAATCACCGGTTCGGTCGGCAAGACCTCGACCAAGGAAGCGCTACGCCGTGTGCTGGAAGCGCAGGGCAAGACACATGCCTCGGTCGCGTCGTTCAACAATCACTGGGGCGTGCCGTTGACGCTGGCGCGCTGCCCGGCGGACGTGCGCTTCGCGATCTTCGAAATCGGCATGAACCATGCCGGTGAAATCGAGACGCTGGTGAAGATGGTCCGGCCGCATTACGCCGTCATCACCACCGTCGAGCCGGTGCATCTGGAATTCTTCGCCGGTGTCGAAGCGATCGCGGATGCGAAAGCCGAAATCTTTTTGGGGCTTGAACCCGATGGCGTCGCGATCCTCAATCGCGACAATGCGCAATTCGCGCGGTTGCAAAAGAACGCCAAGAAGGCCGGCGTCTCGCGCATCGTCTCGTTCGGTGCCGACCAGAAGGCTGAGGCGCGGTTGCTCGACGTCTCGTTGCACCCAACCTGCTCGGCGGTGCATGCCAATATCCTCGGCCATGACGTCACCTACAAGCTCGGTATGCCCGGCCGCCACATGGCAATGAATTCGCTGGCGGTGCTGGCGGCAGCCGAATTGATGGGCGCTGATCTCGTTCATGCCGCGCTGACGCTGTCGCAGGTCGTGCCCGCTGTGGGCCGCGGCGCTCGCCATGTGCTCGAAGTGTCAGGCGGCGAGGCGACGCTGATCGACGAGAGCTACAATGCCAATCCCGCCTCCATGGCAGCAGCTATCAACGTGCTGGGCGCTGCGGCTGTCGGGCCGAAGGGTCGCCGCATCGCAGTGCTCGGCGACATGCTCGAACTCGGCGCCGATGGCGCGAAACTTCATGCCGGGCTGCTGGATGCGGTGCAGTCCAATGGCATCGATCTGGTATTTTGCTGTGGTCCCCTGATGCGCAATCTTTGGGACGCCCTTTCCACGGGCAAGCGGGGCGGCTATGCCGGGGATGCGGCGGCGCTCGAATCGCAGGTGCTGGCCGCGATCCGCGCCGGTGACGCCATCATGGTCAAGGGCTCGCTCGGCTCGAAGATGAAACCGATTGTCTCCGCGCTCGAAAAGCGCTTTCCCGGCAACGCCGCGCTCGACGACGCCGCGGTATAGGGCGGACTGAATGTTCTACTGGCTGATCGACTTCGCGGGCACCGTGCCGGTGTTCAACGTGTTCCGCTACATCACTTTCCGCACCGGCGGCGCAGTGGTCACCGGCGCACTGTTCGTGTTCCTGTTCGGACCCTGGATCATCGACAATCTGCGTCTGCGCCAGGGCAAGGGCCAGCCGATCCGCACTGACGGCCCGCAGTCGCATCTGGTCAAGGTGGGCACGCCGACCATGGGCGGGCTGATGATCCTGTCCGGCCTCGTGGTCTCCACGCTGCTCTGGGCCAATCCGCGCAATCCCTATGTCTGGATCGTGCTGGCCGTGACGCTCGGCTTCGGCTTCGTCGGTTTCTATGACGACTATCTCAAAGTGACCAAGCAGAGCCACAAGGGCTTTGCCGGCCGCACACGCCTGTTGATCGAATTCATCATCGCGGGTGCCGCCTGTTTCGCCTTCGTCAAGCTCGGCCGCGATCCGCTGTCCTCCTCGCTGGTGATCCCGTTCCTCAAGGACGTGATCGTGAATTTCGGCTGGTTCTTCGTGCTGTTCGGCGCCTTCATCGTCGTCGGCGCCGGCAATGCCGTGAACCTCACTGACGGTCTCGATGGTCTGGCCATCGTGCCTGTCATGATCGCGTCGGCCTCGTTCGGCATGATCGCCTATCTCGCCGGCAACGCGGTGTTCTCCGACTACCTGCAGATCAACTACGTCGCCGGCACCGGCGAACTCGCTGTGCTGTGCGGCGCGGTGCTCGGGGCAGGGCTTGGCTTCCTCTGGTTCAATGCGCCGCCGGCCTCGATCTTCATGGGCGATACCGGCTCGCTGGCGCTGGGCGGTATGCTCGGCTCCATCGCGGTGGCCGTGAAGCACGAGATCGTGCTCGCCGTGATCGGCGGATTGTTCGTGCTGGAAGCCGTGTCGGTCATCGTGCAGGTCACCTCGTTCAAGCTCACCGGCAAGCGCGTGTTCCGCATGGCGCCGATCCATCACCATTTCGAACAGAAGGGCTGGACCGAGCCGCAGATCGTCATTCGCTTCTGGATCATCTCGGTGATGCTGGCGCTGGTCGGCCTCTCCACGCTGAAGCTGCGGTGAGATCGTGATCCCGGTCACATCCTTCGCCGGCAAGACCGTCGCCGTGTTCGGGCTCGGCGGCTCCGGCCTCGCGTCCTGCCACGCGCTGCAGGCGGGCGGCGCCGAAGTCATCGCCTGTGACGACAGCATCGATCGGATGGTCGAGGCGACGCAGGCCGGTTTCATCACCGCCGATCTGCGCACGGTGGCATGGGGCAGTTTTGCGGCTCTGATCCTGACGCCCGGTGTGCCGCTGACGCATCCGGCGCCGCATTGGACAGTCGTCGCCGCGAAAGCAGCAGGCGTCGAAGTCATCGGCGACATCGAATTATTCTGCCGTGAGCGCAAGCTGCATGCGCCCGATGCGCCTTTCGTTGCTATCACTGGCACCAACGGCAAATCGACGACGACAGCGCTCGTTGCGCATCTGATGCGCGAGGCGGGTTTCGATACGCAGATGGGCGGCAATATCGGTACCGCGATCCTGTCGCTCGAGCCACCGCGCGCTGGCCGCGTCCATGTGATCGAGATGTCGTCCTATCAGATCGATCTCACGCCCTCGCTCGATCCGTCGGTCGGCATCCTGCTGAATGTCACGCCCGATCATATCGATCGTCACGGCACGCTGGCGCACTACGCTGCGGTGAAAGAGCGTCTCGTCGCCGGCGTGCAGGCGGGCGGCACGGCGATCATCGGCGTCGATGACGACTGGTGCAGCAAGGCGGCCGATAGGATCGAGCAGTCCGGCAAGCGTGTGGTGCGCGTCTCCGTCGAACATCCGCTCGCCGATGGCCTCACCATTCGTGGCAGCACCATTGTGCGCAATGCCGGCGGCGCGCAGAGCGATGTGGTCGATATCGCCGGCATCGGCTCGTTGCGCGGTCTGCACAATGCGCAGAACGCCGCCTGCGCGTCCGCCGCAGCACTGGCGCTGGGCGTCAGTCCGCCCGTTCTGCAGAAAGGTCTGCGCAGCTTTCCCGGTCTTGCGCATCGCATGGAGCAGGTTGGCCGTCAGGGTAGCACGCTGTTCGTCAATGACTCCAAGGGCACCAATGCGGACGCTGCGGCGAAAGCGCTGTCGTCCTTCAACGACATTTTCTGGATTGCCGGTGGCAAGCAGAAGGAAGGCGGCATCACTTCGCTGGCCGAATTCTTCCCGCGCATCCGGAACGCCTATCTGATCGGCGAAGCGGCCAATGATTTTGCGCAGACGCTGGACGGCAAGGTGCCGTACGAGATCAGCGTCAGTCTCGACGTCGCCGTAGCCAATGCCGCCCGCGATGCCGCGGAAGCCGGGCTGACAGAGCCGGTCGTGCTGCTGTCGCCCGCCTGCGCGTCATTCGACCAGTTCCGGAACTTTGAAATCCGTGGCGACCGGTTTCGGGAACTGGTGCTGGCGCTGGATGGGGTGAGGGCGGTTTAAGGCGCGATCTTCACGATCCAGTATCAGCCGACGTGTTCTGGCTCAGCCGAGGGAATATCACGCGGCTGTTAGGAGCCAACAATCGAGGTCATTTGATCGCACCGTGCAGGGGGCGTTGATGATTGAGCCATCGGATGATCGCAACGACACGTCGCCGCTGATCGCAGAGATCGCCGAATTTATTCGGCATCATGCGACGGGCTCGATCCTCCGCGTCGGCATCGATGGCGTGGACGGTGTAGGAAAGACGGTGTTCGCGGACACGCTCGCGCGTGTAATCGGCACGCTCGGACGGCCCGTTATCCGCGCCTCCGTGGACAGCTTTCACAACACGCGCGAGATCCGATACCGGCAGGGGAAAACCTCTCCACATGGCTTTTACGCGGACTCCTACAATTATGTTGAGTTGCGGAAAGTACTGCTCGATCCTCTCGGACCCGGCGGCTCGCGCGTCTATTGCCCTGCCATCTTCGATCACACCGTGAACGCCCCGGTCGCCGCTTGCTGGTCGATTGCCGATCCCGATGCTGTCCTCGTCTTCGACGGCATCTTCCTGCATCGACCGGAACTCAGGGATGTCTGGAACCTGTCGATTTTTCTGGATGCGCCATTCGCCATCACCATCCCGCGCGGCGCCGGTCGCGGCCCCGGATACGGATCGGCTGATGTGGATGCCGCGTCCAACCGGCGTTATATCGAAGGCCAGCGCCTGTATCTGCACGAGAACGACCCGCAAAACCGCGCGAATCTCGTCATCGACTATTCCGATTTCACGCACCCTGCAGTCACAGCCCGCCGCTGGCCGCCCTGAATGGGGCCAAATTTTCACAATCCATTAACCGTCTGGCAACCACGATGGCCCATCGATAGGAGTTCATCGACCCGCAGGACGCGCTTATGATCTCTCGCGAACAACGCACACCGCTCAGCGAATGGTGGTGGACCGTGGACCGCCTGCTGCTGGCGGCGATCATCGCGCTGATGCTGGCCGGGGTGATCCTGTCGCTGGCGGCCTCGCCGCCGGTGGCGACCCGCATCGGGCTCGATCCGTTCCACTTCTTCAACCGGCATATCCTGTTCCTGGTGCCGTCGATTATCGTGCTGATCGGCGTGTCCTTCATGACGCCGCGGCAGATCCGGCGTTCGGCGCTGGTGGTGTTTGCGATCTCCATCGTCCTGATCCTGGCGACCCTGCTGATCGGGCCGGAAGTGAAAGGCGCCAAGCGCTGGATCACCATCCTCGGCATCAACATCCAGGCGTCGGAATCCGCCAAGCCGGCTTTCGTCGTCATCGCCGCATGGCTGTTTTCGGAATCCGCGCGCAAGCCGGAGATGCCGGCGACATCCATGGCGATCGTGCTGCTGATGATGCTGGTGTCGCTGCTGGTGATGCAGCCTGACTTCGGCCAGACCATGCTGATCCTGATGGCCTGGGGTTCGCTGTTCTTCATCGCCGGCATGCGCATGGTCTGGGTGTTCGGCCTCGGCGCCACCGCGGCAGGCGGGCTATTGATGGCTTACTTCCTGGTGCCGCACGTCGCCGGCCGTATCAAACGCTTCATGGATCCCGCCTCGGGTGACACGTTCCAGGTCGATACCGCTATGGAGGCCTTCTCGAATGGTGGTTGGTTTGGTCTCGGGCCGGGCGAGGGCATCGCCAAGCGCAGCCTGCCGGACAGCCACACCGACTTCGTCTTCGCCGTCGGCGCCGAAGAGTTCGGCATCCTGCTGTGCCTCGCCGTGCTCAGCCTGTTTGCCTTCATCGTGATCCGCGCGATGTCGCGCGCCTATGCCACCGAAGATCTGTTCTCGCGCTTCGCTGCCTCGGGCCTCGCGATCCTGTTCGGCGTGCAGGCGGCGATCAACATGGCGGTCAATCTGCATCTGATCCCCGCCAAGGGCATGACGCTGCCCTTCATCTCCTATGGTGGCTCGTCGATGATCTCGCTGGCCTACAGTGTCGGCATGCTGCTCGCTTTGACGCGGATGCGCCCGCGCACCGAAGTCGAGGCGATCGACGCCCACGTCGCGCGCACTTACGCGTGATGAGCACCGCGCCCCTCATATTGCTTGCGGCGGGCGGCACCGGCGGACATCTGTTTCCGGCGGAAGCGCTCGGCGTTGCGCTGATGAAGCGCGGGCTGCGCGTCCGGCTCGTCACCGATGCGCGGGCGCTGAAATATAGCGGGCTGTTTTCGCGCGAGATGATCGATGTGGTGCCGAGCGAGACGGTGCGCTCCCGCAATCCCATCTCGCTGGCACGCACCGCGATCATGCTCGCTGCTGGCACCGCGATGGCGCTGAACCTGATGCGCAGCCTGAAGCCCGCAGCGGTAATCGGCTTCGGTGGCTATCCGACTGTGCCGCCACTGTTTGCCGCGCGTCTGTTCGGCATTCCCACCCTCATTCACGATTCTAACGCCGTCATGGGCCGCGCCAACCGCATGCTGTCCGGCAAGGTCAGCGCGATCGCGACGTCGTTGCCCGGTGTGCTCGACCGCGATCCCGAATTGTCGAAGAAGACCACCACCACGGGCACGCCGATGCGCCCGGCGATCCTCGCCGCTGCTGCCGTCCCCTATGCCGCGCCGGATCTCACCGGGCCATTCCGCTTGCTCGTCGTCGGCGGCAGCCAGGGCGCGCGCATCATGGCCGATATCGTGCCGCCGGCGATCGAGCGTCTCGAACCGGCGCTGTGGAATCGCCTCGTGCTGACGCAACAGGTGCGCGACGAAGACATGAGCCGCGTGCGTGCCGTTTACGACAAGCTCAAGATCAAGGCCGAACTCGCGCCGTTCTTCAGCGATCTCCCCGCGCGTCTCGCGTCAGCCCAACTGGTGATCTCGCGCTCCGGTGCGGGCACCGTCGCTGAACTCGGGGCCATCGGGCGGCCGTCCATTCTGGTGCCGCTGCCCGGTGCGCTCGATCAGGATCAGTTCGCCAATGCCGGTGTGCTTGCGGACGCCGGTGGCGCGCTTCGCATCGCGCAGAGTGATTTCACGCCGGATCGTCTGGCTGCTGAAATCTCGGCGCTGGCCGGCGAGCCGTTGCGGTTGACCGCGATGGCCGCAGGCGCGCGCAAGGTCGGCAAGCTCGATGCAGCAGAGCGGCTGGCGGATCTGGTTGCCAAGGTCGCGAAGATTTAGGTCATCGGTTCTGCTACACGTCGTCCCTACGCGGTTCGCCGGGGGGACAATGAGCGGAGAGCATCTTTCTGATATTCCGATGACGCACCGCGAGATCGCGCAGGCTGCGCTCAGGGCGACCGTCGGTTCTGCAACCATCGATTCCATTCGGCCGATTCCGGGTGGCGTCTCGGGTGCATTGGTCTACCGGGTCACCGCCGGCGGCCGCCGTTACGTCTTGCGTATGGAGGGGGACGCCAGTCCGCTGCGCAACCCGCATCAATATACGTCGATGCGCATCGCTGCAGAGGCAGGGATCGCGCCGCGGCTCTATCATGTGGACGAGGTCGCCCGTGTGGCGGTGATGGACTTCATCGTCGAGCAACCATTGAACACCTATCCCGGCGGCCCTCACGCTTTGGCGCAGGCGCTGGGAGACATGCTGCGGCGCCTGCAGGGCACGCCAAGGTTCGGGCGCTTCGTCGACTATCCGGATATCACAGCTCGGCTGTGGGCCCATGTCTGCCGCACAAATCTGTTTGCGCCCGGCGTGCTCGATGCCCACACGCAGCGTCTGGCAGACCTCCGTAGCGCCTATACCTGGAATAGCGACGAGGCGGTTTCCAGCCACAACGATATCCTGCCGCGCAACCTTCTGTTCGATGGCGAGCGTCTGTGGCTGGTCGATTGGGAGTCGGCCTATTGCAACGATCCTGTCGTCGACATGGCGACGATGCTCGATAACTTTGCGCCGTCACCTGAACTCGAAGAGGTGCTTTTGCAGGCATGGCTTGGTCACCCGCCCGATCGCAGCCTGCGCGATCGCCTCGAACTGATGCGCGCGCTCACCCGTCTGTTTTATGCGGGCGTCCAGTTCAGCGCCGTAGCGACCGCGTCGCGCTCGGTGCCGGACACGGATCTCTCGGCTCCTACACTTGCGGAATTCCAGCAGGCCTTGCGCGATGGGCGGCTGGCGCCCGACGCGTTGGAGACCAGGCATCTGCTTGGAAAGATGTATCTCGCTGCATTTTTCACGGGCGAGAAACCGCCGGGGCTGCCTCCGCCGATCAGTGCCTTTCAAGTGATGGGCACAGCGGAGGCATGACGACGAGATGCTGGACGCTACAGCCTCACGGTCTCCACCAGATAATCCAGAAACGCCCGCACGCGCGCCGGCAACTGGCCGCCATGGCCGACGAACACGGCGTGGATTGGTTCGATGTCGCCGGGATTGAACGCTTCGAGCACCGGCACAAGACGTCCGGCTTTGATATCGGCCTTGACATGAAAACGCGCCAGTCGCGCGAGGCCCATGCCGGCCACGGCGAGGTGCTGCATCGCTTCGCCGTCGCTGACCAGGGCATTGCCTGACGGCATCACGGCGATTGTCTCGCCGCCGATCTTGAAAGGCCAGCCGTTCTCCCACTTGGCGAAGCCGAAGCGCAGCAGATTATGATCGGCAAGATCATCCGGCGTCTTGGGCGTGCCGCGCTCGGCGAGATAGCTGGGCGCGGCAACCACCACCATCCGGCTCTCGCCGAGTTTGCGCGCGAGCAAACGTGACTCGCGCATCAAGCCAACGCGAATGGCGACATCGGCGCGCTCTTCGAGGAGATCCACCACGAGATCGGTCAGCACGACCTCGACCTTGATCTCGGGATAGCGTTTCGCGAAATCCGGCAGTAGTGGCAACAGGAGACGCAGGCCGAAGGGCACGCTGGTATTGACGCGCAGCAGACCGCTCGGTGTTGCGCCGATGGCAGCTTCGCGCTCGGCCGCGCTGATCTCGTCGAGAATGCGCAAGGCGCGCTCATAGAAAGCGCTGCCTTCCGGCGTGAGCTGAAGCTTGCGCGTCGAGCGGTTGATGAGCCGCACGCCGAGCCGTGCCTCCAGCCGCGCCACCAGTTTGCTGACGGCAGAGGGGGTCATCCGGAAGGCCCGCGCCGCGGTCGAAAAACCGCCGAGCTCGACCACGCGGGTGAACACTTCCATCTCGCCGGAGCGGTTGACGTCCAGTCGTGACATCTGGCTTCAATCTATTGAGTGAATTCAATTCACAAATATTGTGCCTATGCCACGTCTATCTCATCAATGTCAGGAGGTCCACATCTCCCGTCATCGGGCATTCGGCCCGGCCAGTCATGGGACACGATCATGCCTCTCGCACTTTACGCGCTTACCGCCGGCGCCTTCGGAATCGGCGTCACCGAATTCGTCATCATGGGTCTCCTGATCGAGGTCGGCGGCGACCTCGGCGTGTCGATCCCGGCCGCGGGTCTGCTGATCTCAGGCTATGCGCTGGGTGTCGTGCTCGGCGCGCCGATCATGACCATCGCCACCAGTCGCTGGCCGCGCAAAACCGTGCTGCTGGTGCTGATGGGCATCTTCACGCTGGGCAATCTCGCTTGCGCCCTGGCGCCGGACTACTGGAGCCTGATGGCGGCGCGGGTGCTCACGGCCTTTGCGCATGGCACCTTCTTCGGCGTTGGTTCCGTGGTGGCGACCACGCTGGTGGCGCCGGACAAAAAGGCCTCGGCCATCGCCATCATGTTCACCGGTCTGACCGTGGCGAATATTCTCGGCGTGCCATTCGGTACCTGGCTGGGGCAGGGGTTTGGCTGGCGCGCGACCTTCTTCTCCGTGACCGCCGTTGGCGTCGCCGCCTTCGCAATCATCGCGCTGTTCGTGCCGCAAGATAAGGAAAAGCCCGCGCCGTCGAATCTGAAACAGGATCTCGCGGTGCTCGCGCGTCCGCAGGTGCTGCTTGGCCTGCTCACTACGGTGCTGAGCTGGATTGGTGTGTTCGCGCTGTTCACCTACATCGCGCCGATCCTGACCCGGCTGGCCGGCTTTTCGGAGACCGCGGTGTCGCCGATCCTGCTGGTGTTCGGCGGCGGGCTGGTGGTCGGCAATCTGGTCGGCGGACGGCTCGCCGACCGCTGGCTGCTGCCGACGGTGCTGGGCAGCCTCGCTGCACTGGCGGTGGTGCTGTTCCTGATGACTTTCGCTGTTCACAGCCAGATCGCCGTGGTGGCATTCGTGGCGCTGCTCGGCGCCGTGGGCTTCGCCACCGTGCCGCCGTTGCAGATGTGGGTGCTGGAAAAGGCCCATGGTGCTGGCCAGAGCCTCGCCTCGAGCTTCAACATCGCGGCGTTCAATCTCGGCAACGCCGTCGGCGCCTGGCTCGGCGGTGCGGTGATCGATCACGGGGGTCTCGCTTCGGTGCCGTGGGTCGCTGCATTGGCGCCGCTGGCAGCGCTCGCTGTGGCACTTTGCGCAATCCGCTTCGACCGGGGGCGGGCTGCGGTTCCCGCGGCGGCAGAGTAGGGCACAGCAGCAGCGAAGGTGGCGGATTCGTCTGATCCGCAAGCCAAATTTCCGTCTTTTTCGTCATGGCCGGGCTTGTCCCGGCCATCCACGTCTGTTTGAAGGAGTCATCTGTTAGACAAGCCTTGGATGCCCGGACGTCCAGCGAAGCTCGCTTCGCGCTGCCCGGGCATGATGGAACATAGAGACGCCCCATGAGACTGCCGCGCGAAATCGGACCTATTCACTTTGTCGGTATCGGCGGCATCGGCATGAGCGGCATCGCCGAGGTGCTGTGCAATCTCGGTTACACCGTGCAGGGCTCGGACGCCTCCGAAAGCGCCAACGTCAATCGTCTGCGCGAGAAGGGCATCACCATCCATGTCGGCCACAAGGCCGATAACGTGTCGGGCGCCGACGTGCTCGTGGTCTCCACGGCGATCAAGCGCGACAATCCGGAACTGATGGCTGCGCGTGCCCAGCGCATTCCCGTCGTCCGCCGCGCCGAGATGCTCGCCGAATTGATGCGCCTCAAGAGCTGCGTCGCCATCGCCGGCACCCATGGCAAGACCACGACGACGTCGATGGTCGCGGCACTGCTCGATGCCGGCGAACTCGATCCGACCGTCATCAATGGCGGCATCATCAATGCCTATGGCACCAATGCGCGCCTCGGCGCCGGCGAGTGGATGGTGGTGGAAGCCGACGAGAGCGATGGCACCTTCCTGAAGCTGCCCGCGGATGTCGCCATCGTCACCAATGTGGATCCCGAACATCTCGATCACTTCAAGACCTTCGATGCCGTGCAGGATGCGTTCCGCCACTTTGTCGAGAACGTGCCGTTCTACGGTTTTGCCGTGATGTGCATCGATCACCCCGTGGTGCAGAGCATCGTCGGCAAGATCGAGGATCGCCGCATTATCACCTACGGACAGAACCCGCAGGCCGATGCGCGGCTGGTCGATCTGAAACCCGCCAATGGCGGCTCAAGCTTCAAGGTCGCGTTCCGCGATCGCAAGGCCGGCACATCGCACGAGATCGATAATCTGTTGTTGCCGATGCCCGGTCGTCACAACGCACTCAATGCCACAGCTGCGATTGCCGTCGCGCATGAACTCGGCATGTCCGATGAGGCGATCCGCAAGGCCATCGCCGGCTTCGGCGGTGTCAAGCGCCGCTTCACCAAGACCGGCGAGTGGAACGGCGTCACCATTATCGACGATTACGGCCATCATCCCGTGGAGATTTCCGCCGTGCTGCGCGCCGCGCGTGAAAGCACCGCAGGCAAGGTGATCGCCGTGGTGCAGCCGCATCGCTACACGCGCCTGCAGTCGCTGTTCGAGGAATTCTGCACCTGCTTCAACGACGCCGACACCGTGATCGTCGCCGACGTCTATCCCGCCGGCGAAGCACCGATCGAGGGCATCGACCGCGACAATTTCGTGCTCGGCCTGCGCGCCCACGGCCATCGCGAGGTGATCCCGCTGCAGGAATCTGCGGCGCTTGCGGGTCTTGTCGCGGGTGTTGCGAAGAGCGGCGATACGGTGGTGTGTCTGGGTGCAGGCAACATCACGCAATGGGCTTACGCATTGCCCGGCGAATTGAAGGCGCTGGGGTGACTTGATGGGGCATACGCTGCAGAAGAGTTCGTCATGGCCGGGCTTGTCCCGGCCATCCACGTCTTTACTGCGTAATGAGAGGATACAGGTCGTCCCAGTTCGGATTGTCGATCATGATCTTCCGAACCTTCCACGCCCGCGGCCAGTGCTTGATGTTATGCTCGCGCTGAATGGCGTCGCGGATGTCCTCGAAGCGCTCGAAATACACGAGCAGCTTGAGATCGTACCGCTTGGTAAAGCCATCGACGAAGCCGGATCTGTGTTCGTGGACGCGGCGCACGAGATCGTTGGTCACCCCGACATACAGGATGCCATTCGGCCGATTGGTCATGAAGTACACGTAACCACCTGCCATGTTGATAGCTCGAAAGGCGTGGATGGCCGGGACAAGCCCGGCCATGACGGAGTTACATTTTCGCCTTATCACATTTGCGAGCGCTCCGCACTTTTTAGTAGTAGTCTCGACTCTCTCTCGTCATGGCCGGGCTTGTCCCGGCCATCCATGCCTTCTTCCTGCGCAGTAACATGACCTTCCCCGACATCACCCCCTCACTCAAATCTGCGATGCCCGATCTGCGCGGGCGCCTGCTCGCGAACGAGTCCCTGGCGCCGCTGACATGGTTTCGTGTCGGCGGTCCGGCGCAGGTGTTGTTCACGCCAGCCGATGAAGACGATCTCGCTTACTTTCTGTCGAAGCTGCCGAGCGATATTCCGGTCACCGTCGTCGGCGTCGGCTCCAATCTCATCGTGCGCGATGGCGGCATTAAAGGCGTCGTCATTCGCCTGAGCCCGCGTGGCTTCGGCGCAACGTCAGCCGATGGCGACATTGTCAGCGCCGGCACGGCTGCGCTCGACAAGCGCGTGGCAGAAACGGCGGCAGCGGCGAATGTCGGCGGGCTGGAATTCTATTTCGGCATTCCCGGCTCCATCGGCGGCGCGCTGCGCATGAATGCTGGCGCCAATGGCGACGAGACCAAGGATGTACTGATCGAGGCGACCGGCATCGGCCGCGATGGCAAGAAGCATGTCTTCGACAATGCCGGCATGCAATTCGTCTATCGCAATTCCGGTGTCGATCCATCGATCATCTTCACCTCGGCGAGATTCCGTGGAACGATTACAGAGCCCGCAGCCATTCGCTCGCGCATGGACGAGGTGCAGGCGCATCGCGAGACCGCGCAGCCGATCCGCGAGAAGACCGGCGGCTCGACATTCAAGAACCCGCCCGGTCACTCCGCCTGGAAGCTGGTCGATACTGCAGGCTGCCGCGGGCTACGCGTCGGCGGCGCGCAGGTGTCGGAGATGCACTGCAATTTCCTGATCAACACCGGCGACGCCACGGCGAGCGATATCGAAACGCTCGGCGAGACCGTGCGTGCGCGCGTGCTAGCGCAGTCGGGCATCGACCTGCACTGGGAAATCAAGCGGATCGGCGTCGCGCCGTAACACGATATGTCTGACGCGTTTCCTTAATGCGAACCGGCACCACTTCGCTCGGAAACGCTTTGGCTGCTATTTCGGCGGTCGCGGCAGTGCCGACGCCGGTCCGGCCTCGCTGATGCTCAGCAAATTTTCCAGCGGCGCAGGGGCGACGCGGAAGGCGCCGTCGAACGGATGTTCCTGCAGCGCGATAATGCCGAGAGCGACGATGGCGCCGCTGGCGAACACCGTGAGCGCCGCGAGCATGGCCCGCGGCCGTTCCAGATGCACCAGCGCCAGCGCCAGTTGCGTGATCAACCCGAGCAGCAGGACCGACGTCCATTTCAGATCGTTGGTGTGGTCGGTCGACAGGCTGAGCCGGTCATTGCGCGCGGTCCCGGCGCGGATCGAGGCACCCATCAGCGCCCCATGCACCGTGTTGCTGGCGTCGCGCGTGATGGCGGGATCGCTGATTTCGCGCAGCAGGCTGTCATAGGCTACGTCGGTGCGCGGCGACTTCAGGCCGAGGAGCATTGCCGGCCATTCCTCCGTCACTTCCGATGTCACATAGGCCTTCAGCGCGGCGCGTATGTTGGACATGTCGGTGACCGATGCCACGCTCAGCGTATGGATGTTGCGCAGCTCGCCGGCCTCGATCTGAACGGCGCGGACGGCCTGGCGGTTGCGGTCGCCGACATCGCTGGCAAGGAAGCCCGTGAGCAGGCCGAACAGGATGGCCACCGAGGAAAAGAAAGGCGCCACGATGCCGTGGATGGACCGCAGCCGCATCGACAGCAGCCGGCTGGAGGTCAGCCCCACAAGGATCAGTGCGACTCCGTAATAGATGGTGCCCAGCGTCGCGAAGATGCCGAAGGTAGAGAGTTCGAGCCAGGCTCTGATCATCAGGTCGCTTCCATGTCACCGCGGGGCGGGCTCGCAAAACCGCCCCCGACAAGGCATTATATGACTCGGCTAGCTCGATGCTATTGCCTTGTCGGCAGCGGCGCGATTCGCGGATGGGTTCGGAGACGACACGATGACGGAGCAGGCGAGACCTCAGCGGATCACCATCATGTTTGGTGGCCTGAACAAGGAGCGTCTGGTGTCGGTGGCCTCCGCACAGGCGCTGCATGGCGCGCTGCCCGATGCGGATCTCTGGTTCTGGGATGCCGATGACCGCGTCTACGAGACGTCGGGCACGGCGCTGCTCTCCCATGATCGTCCGTTCGAGGATCCGTTCAAGCCCGGTGGCAGCAGCATCGGCGTGCTGACGCAGGCGCTCGACAAGGCCCAAGCCGAGAACCGTGTGCTGGTGCTCGGCATGCATGGCGGCGCTGCGGAGAATGGTGAGCTGCAGGTGATGTGCGAAATGCGCGGCATCCCGTTCACGGGTTCCGGTTCGGCGTCATCCAATCTGTCTTTCGACAAGGTCGGCGCAAAGCGCTTCGCAGCCATCGCAGGCGTGCCCATCGCGGCGGGTGTCGCATTGAACGACATGGAAGCTGCGCTCGCCGAATACGGCAAGCTGATCGCCAAGCCCGCGCGTGACGGATCGAGCTACGGCCTGATGTTCGTCAATGCGAAGCAAGATCTCGTTGCCGTGCGCAATGCGGCCAGGACCGAGGACTATGTGATTGAGCCGTTCGTCGCTGGCGTTGAGGCGACCTGCGCCGTGCTGGAGCAGGCCGACGGCTCGCTGATCGCATTGCCGCCGATCGAGATCATTCCGGCCGATGGCGGTTTCGACTATGAGGCGAAGTATCTCGCGAAGTCGACGCAGGAGATCTGCCCCGGGCGTTTCACGCCGGAGGTTTCAGCGGCGATCATGGATTTCGCGGTGAAGGCGCACCGCGCGATGTCGTGCCGCGGCTATTCGCGGTCGGACTTCATCGTGTCGGCCAAAGGCCCAGTCTATCTGGAGACCAACACGCTCCCGGGTCTGACCAAAGCCTCGCTCTATCCCAAGGCGCTGAATGCCCAGGGGATCAGTTTCGTGGATTTTCTGAACGGACAGATCGAGCTCGCGGTGAAGCGGGCAGGCGGCTTTTAACCTCTCCCCGCTCTGTGCGGGGAGAGGTCGCCGCGTCTTCGCGGCGGGTGAGGGGCAGCGCACCGTGCTCTCCTCATCGCTGGCGTTTGCAGATCGAAGCGCCCCTCACCCCAGCCCTCTCCCCGCAAGAGCGGGGCGAGGGAGCGCACCAGCGATTCACCGCCGCACCACCCGATCCCCGCGTTAATTCCGGCAACCCGGTGATGCCGGCCACGAAGCCGCCGCAGTTCCCTCGGGCGCGTCGGCCACACCTCGGCTAAAGTCTTCCACAGCCGCATCAAATCGCGCTCTGCGCCCATCCCCTTTACACTTTGTTTACCAGGAAGGCCGAAGGTTAACGCTGGCGGCGCGTGTGCGCTTGGCTGCCGAGGCGTGAGCTTTGCGGGGATTCCGTGACGACGCGTATCGATGGAAAACCGGCCTTTTTCAAAGGCTTGAATCCATCCCGGCAGGACCGAGACGTCACTCGCGCCTCAAGTCCCGCGCCAATGCGGACGTAACCTGTGACGAGCTCGTGGTATGGATGGTGGAGGACGCCTCTCTCGGTCGGTGCGACCCTTGAGGCCCCAAGCTGATCTTAAAATGGCTGCCCTTGGGGCAGGCATTCTGCTGCGCGAGCAGCTGAGCCCGCTCGCCCGCTTCTGGGCCCGCTTTCGTGCCGCCAAGCCTGCCGTCCGCGAGCAGAGCTCCAATAGCTTCATCGCGACGCTTGAGCGTTACGCGCCGCGCCGCGTCGGCATTGCGGCCACCGTGCTGATGCTGACGGGCAGCCTCGCGCTCGGCGTGGTGAAAGGCAATCACGTTGACGAAATGGTCGAAGCTTTCAGCGATGCGCGCAATGCCGCCGCCAATGCCGCCGGCTTCCGCATTGCCTCCGTCATTCTCAACGGCCGCAAGCAGCTGACCCAGGACGAGATCCTGGCCATCGGCGGCGTCAATGGTCGCTCCTCGCTGTTCTTCCTCGATGCCGCAGCTGTCCGCGACAAGCTCAAGGCCAATCCGTGGATCGCCGACGCCAATGTGCTGAAGCTGTATCCGAACCGTCTGCAGATCGATGTCACCGAGCGCACGGCTTTCGCGCTGTGGCAGGAGGACGGTCGTCTCTCGGTGATCGCCGATGACGGTGCCGTTCTCGAAAATTACGTGTCGCGCCGCTTCATGTCGCTGCCGCTGGTGGTGGGCAAGGGCGCCGACAGCAACGCCAGGGATTTCCTCGCTTTGCTGGATCGCTACCCGCAGGTCCGCTCGGTCACCAAGGCCGCGATCTTCGTCGGCGAGCGCCGCTGGAATCTCCGCCTGAAGGATGGCCTCGACATCCGCCTCCCGGAAATCGACGTCGGCAACGCGCTGGCCATGCTCAGCAAGCTCGACAAGGAAGATCGCCTGTTCTCGCGCGACATCGTCGCCATCGACATGCGGCTGTCGGATCGGCTGACCGTGCGGCTGTCGGAAGACGCAGCGAAGGCGCGCGAAGATCTGTTCAAGGCACAAGACAAGTCCAAGAAGAAGGCTGGCGCGGCATGACCGGTCTCGATCGCAACCAGGCGCCGAAAACGCGTCAGATGGCGGCCAACCGCACCGCGCTGGTGGCGTCGCTGGACGTCGGCACCAGCAAGATCGCGTGCATGATCGCGCGTCTGCGGCCATCCGCGCCGAACGAAGCCCTGCGCGGCCGCAGCCATGCGGTTGAACTGATCGGCTACAGCCAGATCCAGTCGCGCGGCGTCAAATCTGGCGCGATCGTCGATATGGGCGAGGCCGAGCAGGCCGTCCGTCAGGCGGTGGCGCTGGCCGAACGTATGGCCAAGGTTCGCGTCGAATCCGTGCTGCTGTCTGTGTCGGCCGGTCGCCTGCAGGGCCAACTGATTGAAGCGTCAGCCGATATCAAGGGCGGCGCCGTCACAGCGTCCGATATCGCACGTGTCACCTCGACCGGCATGCGCCACGCGACGCCGCCGGGCCGCACCGTGCTCCATGCATTGCCGGTCGGCTATTCACTCGATGGCGTGAAGGGCATTCGCGATCCCAAGGGCATGGTCGCCTCGCAGTTCGGCGTCGATATGAATGTCGTCACTGCGGACGCGACGGTCGCGCGTAACCTGATGCTGGTCGTCGAGCGCTGCCATCTCAATGTCGAAGCCATGGCTGCGGCGCCCTATGTCGCAGGTCTCTCTGTTCTCACCGATGACGAGACCGATCTCGGCGCTGCGGTCGTCGAGATGGGCGCAGGTACGACAACGATCGCGACCTATTCCGGCGGACGCTTCGTGCACGCGTCGGGATTTGCGGTCGGCGGGCAACACATCACCATGGATCTCGCGCGCGGACTCGGTGCTTGCATCGCGGATGCCGAGCGAATCAAGACGTTATATGGCACGGTGCTGACGGGTGGCTCCGATGCGCGCGAACTCATGAACGTGCCGACGGCTGGTGATAACGATCGCGATTTTCCGCAGGTCGTATCCCGCGCCACGATCGCGAACATCGTGCGTCAGCGTGCCGAGGAGATTTTTGAAATGGTCAGGGACCGGTTGGCGGATTCGCCCTTCGCTGCAGAACCGCGCGCACGCGTGGTGCTGTCAGGCGGCGCGTCGCAGCTCACGGGCCTTGCCGAACTCGGCAGCCAGATTCTCGGACGGTCCGTTCGCATTGCACGACCACTCGGCTTCGGCCGGCTGCCCAATGAAGCCAAGAGCGCTTCGTTCGCGGTGCCGTCGGGCCTCTTGGTCTATCCGCAATTCGCTCATCTTGAACATGTCGAACCGCGGCATACGCGGCAGCTCAAGACAGGGACCAGTGACGGTTATTTCGGAAAGGTCGGACGATGGCTTCGAGAGGGCTTCTGATGAAATTTTTCCGGCCAATGTTTTTTCCATCTCCGACGCCATCGGCCACCGGCCAATGGCATGACCACACAACGCGCGCGTAATCGAGAGGCAACCTCATGACCATCAATCTCAACGTTCCTGATATCAGCGAGCTGAAGCCCCGCATTACCGTGTTCGGTGTCGGTGGCGCTGGCGGCAACGCCGTCAACAACATGATCACCGCCGGTCTGCAGGGCGTCGATTTCGTCGTCGCCAACACCGATGCGCAGGCGCTGACCATGTCGAAGGCCCAGCGCATCGTGCAGATGGGCACGCAGGTCACCCAGGGCCTCGGCGCCGGTTCGCAGCCCGACGTTGGCGCTGCTGCCGCGCAGGAAGTCATCGACGAAATCCGTGATCACCTGACCGGCGCCAACATGGTGTTCGTCACCGCCGGCATGGGCGGCGGCACCGGCACCGGTGCAGCGCCCGTCATCGCCAAGACCGCGCGCGACATGGGCATCCTCACCGTCGGCGTGATCACCAAGCCGTTCCACTTCGAAGGCCAGCGCCGCATGCGCACCGCCGAAGCCGGTATTGCCGAGCTGCACAAGGTGGTCGACACGCTGTTGATCATCCCGAACCAGAACCTGTTCCGGGTCGCCAACGAGAAGACCACTTTCGCCGACGCTTTCGCGATGGCCGACCAGGTGCTCTACTCGGGCGTTGCCTGCATCACCGACCTGATGGTCAAGGAAGGCCTCATCAACCTCGACTTCGCCGACGTGCGCGCAGTCATGAAGGAGATGGGCAAGGCGATGATGGGCACCGGCGAAGCCACCGGTGAGAAGCGCGCGCTGACCGCAGCGGAAGCTGCGATCGCCAACCCGCTGATCGACGATAGCTCGATGAAGGGGGCCCGCGGCCTGCTGATCTCGATCACCGGCGGCAAGGATCTGACCCTGTTCGAAGTCGACGAAGCCGCGACCCGTATTCGCGAAGAAGTCGATGCCGACGCCAACATCATTGTCGGCGCCACCTTCGACGAGAGCCTCGACGGCGTGATCCGCGTGTCGGTCGTCGCCACCGGCATCGAGCAGGCCATGCTGGCCCGCAATTCCTCGGCGCCGGTCACCACAGTGACCTCCGCCGTTGCGGCTCCCGCTGGCAACGGCGCTCCGGATGCCCGCCTGGCCGATCTGACCGCGCGTCTCCGCGCTGACAACCAGCGTCTCGCTGCCGCGGCGGCTGCCAAGTCTACCGGCGCTCCGGCGCCCGCTGCCGCGCCCCGTGCACCTGCGACCAGCCATGAGCGTGCCGCGCTCGCCGCCATCGCCGCTGCCGTGGCTCCGGAAGCCGCTGCGCCGCAGCAGTATGGCGACGTGATGGTGCGTCCGATCGCGCAGAAGCCCTCGCTGTTCCCGGAAGCGCCGCGTCAGGAAGCCCCTGTCGAAGCGCCGATCCCCGAACAGTTCATTCCGCCATCGGCCGAACGTGCTCCGCTGCGCGCTCCGCGGATGCCGAAATTCGAAGAACTGCCGATACCGGCCCAGAACGAGATCCGTCAGGCACGCGGCGAATCGGAAGAGGAACCGCAGAAGGCTCGCCTGTCGCTGCTGCAGCGTCTGGCCAATGTCGGTCTCGGCCGCCGCGACGAGGAAACGGAAGCGCCGGTCTCCGGTCGTCCGTCGGCCCCGCCGATGGCTCCGATGCCGCCGCTGCCCGAGCGTAAGCCACAGCGCAGCGTCGCCCAGCAGATGGGCAACGAGCCGCCGGTGTCCGAATACGCCCGACGTCCGGCACCGCAGGGTCTTGATTCTCATGGCCGCCCGGCACCTGTTGCGCCGGCGCCACAGGGCGACGATCATCTGGATATCCCGGCCTTCCTGCGCCGCCAGACCAGCTGACATTTGTTACAATCGTGTCGACGACAGAAGCCCCGGCTGGATCAGCCGGGGCTTTCGTTTGTGACAGCCGCCAAAAGGCAGCAGGATTTCTTAACCTATTGATAGTAAGTCATTAATCTTTACCGACGCGCTCTGCCAATGCTTGAAGGAGCCGTGGAACCGGCAGAAATTTTGGTTAACCCCTGGCCTGATTGCGGCAAAGGTGGGGTAACAATCGGTAAAAAAGCGTGAGTTGGCGCACTTTGTGGCAGGGGTTAATGTGACTGCGACTCGGGGACTCAGGAGGCCGCAAGGTTCGACTGAGAGAGTCCCTCTCATGACGAGAGGCTACTTGGGTGGGTACCTTATGACTTTCAGCCGACAGACAACGCTTGGATCGCAAGCCACCGTTACCGGTGTCGGCGTCCATTCCGGAAAGCCTGTCAGTCTCACGCTTGGACCTGCGCCCGTCGATGCAGGTTATATTTTTGTTCGCACCGGTCTTGAAGGTGCTGATCGCGAAATCCAGGCCGACGCCAAATCCGTTATCGCCACCGAGTTTGCCACCGTGCTCGGCGATCGTGAAGGCCCAATCGTTTCCACCGCCGAACATGTTCTTGCTGCGCTGCGCGGCATGGGCATCGACAACGCCACCATCGAAGTCGATGGACCGGAAGTGCCGATCATGGACGGCTCCGCAGCCGCCTTCGTCGCCGCCATCGATCAGGCCGGCGTTGTGGAGCAGGGCGCCCGTCGCCGCTTCATTCAGGTTCTCAAACCCGTGCAGGTTGCCATCGGTGACTCGTTCGGCGAAATCCGCCCTCACGCTGCGGGCTTCCGCGCTGAAGTCGAAATCAGCTTCGCCAATCCGGTGATTGGCCGCCAGAGCTACGTGCTCGATCTCAATCCCGAATCCTTTCGCCGCGATATCGCCCGTGCACGTACCTTCGGTTGCATGAACGACGTGGCCCGCCTCTGGAGCGCCGGTTTCGCGCTCGGCGCGTCCTTCGAGAATTCCGTCGTGTTCGACGATGACAAGCTGCTCAACACCGAAGGCCTGCGCTACAGCGATGAATGCGCCCGCCACAAGGTGCTGGACGCCGTCGGCGATCTGGCACTGGCCGGTCTGCCGATCCTCGGCGCCTACCGCTCGGTGCGCGGCGGCCATAAGCTTAACAATGCCGTGCTCTGCGCCCTGATGGCCGATCGTTCCGCCTGGAAGATCGTCGAAGCCGATGCCGTCCCTGTCCGCCGCGGCCGCGCCAGCGCCGATGTCACCTCGGGCATGCTTGGCGGCATGATCGCCCCGGCCTTCGGCCCGGACGTGTCCTAAAGATCGGGCTTTCTGGCCTCCTTCTACCCGCTGCCGGTATTTTGCATTGCGCTTTTGCGCGAGCGCGGACCTTTGCGGGCACCGGGACATCCCCGGTAACCATAACCGCCTGTATCTCCACATCCTTCGCCTTAATCCGGGCGAAATGGCTCCGTATCCGGTTGGTTAACGGATGTCATTCGGGTAGATAGAGCACGCGGTCAAGCGAAGCTGCGGGCGCGTATCCGGTTGGTCCGTGATTGTGCGCGTACCGCGCAGACACCGCATGAAGGCGTCAGGTCTCAGATATATGTCGGCACAGCGCATTACGCTTGAATCCAGTGGTTCACTGCTCACCCGTTTCGGCCGCCAGGCGCGGTTCGCCGCGGGCCTCATCGTGCTGGCCGTGCCGCTGAGCGGCTGCGGCACCGGCGCGATCTGGGACAAGTTTGGCACCAAGGACGACACCTTCGTCGAGGAGCCCGCCGACAAGCTCTACAATGAGGGCTTGTACCTCATGAACCAGAACAAGGATCCGAAGGCCGCCGCGAAGAAATTCGAGGAAGTCGATCGTCAGCATCCGTATTCGGAATGGGCGCGCAAGTCGCTGCTGATGTCGGCCTATGCGGCCTACGAATCCGCCGACTACGACACCTGCATCGGCTCGGCCACGCGCTATGTGACGCTGCATCCCGGTAGCCCGGATGCGGCCTATGCGCAGTATCTGATCGCCGCCTCGCATTACGACCAGATCCCGGACATCTCGCGCGACCAAGGCCGCACCGAAAAGGCAATGGCTGCGCTCGAGGAAGTGGTCCGCAAATATCCGACCTCGGAATATGCGACCTCGGCCAAGAAGAAGCTGGAAGGCGCACGCGACCAGATTGCCGGCAAGGAAATGGAAATCGGCCGCTACAATCTCGACAAGCGCAACTACACCGGCGCCATCAACCGCTTCAAGACCGTCGTGACACAGTACCAGACCACGCGTCACGTCGAGGAGGCGCTGATGCGCCTGACCGAGGCCTATATGGCGATCGGCGTGGTCAACGAGGCGCAGACCGCTGCCGCCGTGCTTGGCCACAACTTTCCTGACAGCAAGTGGTACAAAGACGCCTACAATCTTGTAAAGTCCGGCGGTCTCGAGCCGAGCGAGAACAAGGGGTCTTACCTGAGCAAGGCCTTCAAGAGATTTGGCCTCGGTTAGGAACTGACCTCCCATGCTGGCCCGTCTGTCGATCCGTGACATCGTCCTGATCGAACGGCTCGATATCGAGTTTTCCCGCGGTCTTGCAGTGCTGACCGGTGAAACCGGCGCCGGCAAATCCATTCTTCTCGATGCGTTTGCGCTGGCGCTCGGCGGCCGCGGCGATGCCGGGCTCGTGCGCCACGGCGTCGAGCAGGGCCAGGTCACGGCCGTGTTCGATCTCGCCAAGGGCCATCCGGCGCTGGCGATTCTCAAGGACAACGGCTTCGACGACGATTCCGGCGAGATGATTCTGCGCCGCGTGCAGCTCGCCGACGGCCGCACCCGTGCCTTCATCAACGATCAGGCGATCTCCGTGCAGACCATGAAGGCGGTCGGCGCCGCTTTGGTCGAGATCCACGGCCAGCACGACGAGCGCGCCCTGGTAGATGCCGCCACGCATCGCCGGCTGCTTGATGCTTTCGCCGGGCTGGAGAAGGACGTCACCGCGCTGGAGACGCTCTGGGAGGCCCGCAAGTCCGCTTATGCGGCCCTTGAAAGCCATCGCGCCAATATGGAGCGTGCCGCGCGCGATGCCGATTATCTGCGCCACGCCGCCGATGAGCTGAAGAAGCTCAACCCGAAGGACGGCGAGGAGAGCAAGCTTGCGGAGCGCCGCACCGGCATGATGCAGGGCGAGAAGATCGCGGCCGACCTGCGCGAGGCGCAGGAGGCCGTGTCCGGCCATCATTCGCCGATCTCGTCGCTGGCCGCCGCCGTGCGCCGGCTGGAGCGCCGCGCCGGTTCATCGCCGTCGCTGGTCGAGCCCGCGGTGAAGGCGATCGACGTCGCCATCAACGCGCTGGAAGAAGCCGACCAGCATCTTGCCGCCGCGCTCATCGCCGCCGATTTCGATCCTGCGGAACTCGAGCGTATCGAGGAACGGCTGTTCGCGCTGCGCGGCGCCGCGCGGAAATATTCGACACCGGTCGACGGGCTCGCCGCGCTGGCCGCAAAATATTTTGCCGATGTCGCCACCATCGATGCCGGCGCCGGCCAGCTCAAGGGGCTGGAGACCGCGGCCTCTGACGCCGACAAGAAATACGCCGCCGCAGCGGCAAAACTTTCCGCGGCGCGCATCAAGTCCGCCGAGAAGCTCAACAAGGCCGTCATCGCCGAACTCGGTCCGCTCAAGCTCGAACGTGCCAAGTTCATCACCCAAGTCGACAGCGATGCGGCGACGCCGGGTCCGCACGGCATCGACCGCGTCGAATTCTGGGTTCAGACCAATCCCGGCACCCGCCCCGGCCCGATGATGAAGGTCGCCTCCGGCGGCGAACTCTCGCGCTTCCTGCTGGCGCTGAAGGTGGTGCTCTCCGACAAGGGCTCCGCACCGACTTTGGTGTTCGATGAAATCGACACCGGTGTCGGCGGCGCGGTGGCCGACGCCATCGGCGCGCGCCTGGCGCGGCTCGCCGGCAAGGTCCAGGTGATGGCCGTCACCCACGCCCCGCAGGTGGCGGCGAGGGCCGACCAGCATCTGCTGATCTCCAAGGACGCCCTCGACAAGGGCAAGCGCGTGGCGACCCGCGTCAACACGCTGGCGGAGGATCACCGCCGCGAGGAAATCGCGCGGATGCTCGCGGGTGCGGAGATCACCGCCGAGGCGCGGGCCGCAGCGGAGCGGTTGCTCAAGGGTGCGGCGTAAGACGCGCGCAGTTGGGCCTCACACTGTCATTCCGGGGCGCTCGCCTCTTGGCGAGCGAACCCGGAACCGCGGCGTGCGCCTTGTTTCACCATTGTACTCCGTCATGCCCGGCCTTGTGCCGGGCATCCACGTCTTTACAACAGCGCTTCAAGACGTGGATGGCCGGGACAAGCCCGGCCATGACGAACATCGGTGACCGCGTATGGCAAAACCCGCAAAAACTTCCCCCGACATCTCCACGCTCACGAAGCCCAAAGCGAAGATCGAGCTGATGCGGCTGTCGCTGGAGATGGAAGCGCACAACAAGCGCTACTATCAGGACGACGCGCCGACGGTGTCGGATGCGGACTACGACGCGCTGCGTCGCCGGGTCGAGGCGATCGAAGCCAAATTCCCCGATCTCGTCACCGGCGCCTCACCGACACAGACGGTCGGCGCAGCGCCCGCGCGCGGCTTTGCCAAGGTGCAGCATGTGGTGCCGATGCTGTCGCTGGGCAATGCGTTCAGCGATGAGGAAGTGACCGAATTCGTGGAGCGCATCCAGCGCTTCCTCAAGCTCGATGAAATCCCGGCCATCGTCGCCGAGCCGAAGATCGACGGTCTGTCGCTGTCGCTGCGCTACGAGAACGGTGAGTTGATCCGCGCCGCCACGCGGGGTGACGGATTCACCGGCGAGGACGTCACTGCGAATGTCCGCACCATCAAGGACATTCCCGAGAAGCTGAAAGGCAAGCACATCCCTGCCGCCTGCGAGCTGCGCGGCGAGGTCTATATGCTCAAGAGCGACTTCCTTGCGCTCAACAAGAAGCAGGAAGAGGCTGGCGACACCGTCTTTGCCAATCCCAGAAATTCCGCTGCCGGCTCGCTGCGCCAGAAGGACGTGGCGATCACTGCGTCACGCCCATTGAAATTCTTCGCCTATGCCTGGGGCGAGATGTCGGACTATCCGATGGCGGAGCCCACCCAGCACGCCATGATCGCGTGGCTGGACAAGGCCGGCTTCACGGTCAATCCCGAGATCACTTTGTGCAAGAGCGTCGATGACGCGCTCGCTTTCTATCGCCGGATCGGCGAGATCAGGGCCAAGCTCGGCTATGATATCGACGGCGTCGTCTACAAGGTCGACCGCATCGACTGGCAGGCGCGTCTCGGATTCGCCGGCCGCGCGCCGCGCTGGGCCATCGCACATAAATTCGCGGCCGAGCAGGCGACCACGGTGCTGGAAAAGATCGACATCCAGGTCGGCCGCACCGGCGCGCTGACGCCGGTGGCCCGGCTGACGCCGATCACCGTTGGCGGCGTCGTGGTGTCGAACGCGACGCTGCACAATGCGGATTACATCAAGGGCATCGGCAATGACGGCCAGCCGCTACGCGACGGCGTCGACATCCGCGAAGGCGACACGGTGATCGTGCAACGCGCCGGCGACGTCATCCCGCAGGTCGTCAATGTTGTCCTCGACAAGCGCCCGAAGAGCGCAAAGCCGTATGAATTTCCCACCAAGTGTCCGGTCTGCGGCAGTCACGCCATCCGCGAGAATGACGAAGTCGTCACGCGCTGCACCGGCGCGCTGGTATGTCCGGCGCAGGCGGTCGAGAAGCTCAAGCATTTCGTCTCGCGCCTCGCCTTCGACATCGACGGGCTCGGCGACAAGCAGATCCAGGAATTCTACGACGAGGGCATCATCATGCATCCCGTCGATATCTTCACGCTGGCCAAACGCGACGAGCGCAACACCAAGAAACTGCGTGACCGCGAAGGCTATGGCGAGACCTCGGTGCGCAACCTGTTCGCCGCCATCGATGACCGCCGCAAGATCGAACTCAATCGCCTGATCTTCGCGCTCGGCATCCGCCATATCGGCGAAGGCAATGCCAAGCTGCTGGCGCGACACTACGGTTCGTTTGCTGCGTTTCGCGAGGCGATGCTTGCGGCTGCTGCGGGGCAGGGCGCTGAGGAGAATACGTCTGAAGCCTATGCCGATCTCAACGCCATCGATGGCGTCGGTGAAATCGTCGCCGATGCGGTGGTCGAGTTCTTCGCCGAGAAACGTAACGTGAAGGCGCTCGACGAGTTGCTGAGCGAGATCGAGGTGCTCGATGTTGCACAGGCCAAGACCGATACGCCGGTGGCCGGCAAGACCGTGGTGTTCACGGGCTCACTGACCAAGTTCACGCGTGATGAGGCGAAGGCGGGTGCCGAGCGTCTCGGTGCCAAGGTCGCAGGCTCGGTGTCGAAGAAGACGGACTATGTCGTCGCGGGTGAGGACGCCGGTTCGAAACTCACCAAGGCACGCGATCTCGGCGTCGCGGTGCTCACGGAAGACGAGTGGCTGGCGCTGATCGGGGGGTAGGGGCGGTCGGGTTCGGGCATTTTCCGGCGCGCCTTGCCCACACTCGCCATTTCGGGTGTTGTCTTGGCTCGTCATTCCGGGGCGCATGAAAGCGGCAACGCCGCTGAAATGCGAACCCGGAATCCCGGAGTGTTTTGCGCTGAACATGCCGAGATTCCGGGGTCGCGATACGCCGCCTTCGGCGTCTCCTCGCGCCCCTGAATGACAGTTTGGCGCACCCAAACATTTATTCCTATATCCCGTTGACAATATCTCCATCAGGTTTATATTCCCTTTCGTCCTGCCCCACCGAGAGGGGCGATCGCGATCGTCACGTTCGCGGGGTGGGATGCGGTGGACGCCGGAGATGCGGCGTCACGCGGTTCATGGGGAACGTCTGTCTTCGGGCAGGACGGATCTGCGCCAGCACTGCCACTGGCAAGGAGACGGCCGGCCTTAGGATGGACAAACCCCTGGACAGTGTGACGGACGACCAAGTCAAAACGCGTCCGGCTTACTCGCTTGAGGCTCCCTTCCCATCGCCTTGGGACTTTAATTCGCAATCGGAGCGTTCGTCGAGGCAAAGTGCAGGCAACCGAAAAAACACCGCAGGCGGAACGTCGGGCACTTGCCTGACGCCTCCGAAAGTCCTGATGCACTCTAGATTGCGGAAGACCGCATTCGCATCAGGCCCAAGGGTGCAACGGGCACCCGGCGTTCCGCACGCCCTCTCACAAGGGGGCGGGAATGCAAGCAACGACGGCGCCCCCCGCGCCGCAAACAATGGGGGCGATGACGCATGTCTGAAGGGTAGTGGCTGTTTGACAGTTGAATCAGGAGAGACGTGGCGCTCCGTGGCCACGACATACTCAGTCGTCATGCGCGGGCTTGTCCCGCGTATCCACGCCTTGGCGACATCCACAGCAAGGCGTAGATGGCCGGAACATCTAGCGAAGCTCGCTTCGCGCAGTCCGGCCATGACGTCGAGAGAAAAGCGCGCCTACAACAACCCGCTCTCTTCGCCTTCGGCCTTCTCGATCATCTCTTCCGTCACGACCACCTTGCGGCGGGGGACCAGAAAGATCATCGCGGCTGCGCAGCCACAGGACAGCACGACGAGCGCGATATTGAGCGGCACCGGCGTTGCGAAATGGCCGCCGAGCCAGGCGCCGAATTGCGAGCACAGCGAGCCCAGGCCCATCTGCAGGAAGCCCATCATGCCGGATGCCGTGCCCGCGGCCTGCGGACGAATGCTGAGCGCACCCGCGGCGCCGTTCGACATCACGAAGGCATTGCCGAACATCACGATCATATGGGTGAGGAACAGCCAGGCCGGATTCTGGTTCAGGCCGGTGAGACCCCAGACCACGTTGAGCATGGCGCCGCCGAATTGCAGCGCGAGGCCGAACCAGATCAGTTGTTCGATGGTCCGGCGCGGCGCGAAGCGCACGCAACACAGATTGCCGACGAGATAGGCCAGACCCGATGTCGCGAACCATGCGCCATATTCGGCCGAGGTACGGCCCATCTGCGTGACAACGACATAAGGGCCGCCGCCGGCAAAGGTGAAGATGATCCAGGAGGCCACGACGTAACAGAGGAGATAGCCGATGAAGGTCCGGCTGCGCAGCAGGACGCGGGAGTCGGCGATGAAGCCGCCGCCGCTCACGTCACTGGCTGCGCGCCGTCTCGTTTCGGGCAGGAAGAATGCGATGGCCAGTGTGACGACCAGCGACGAAGCGGTGACGACATAGAAGATCGCGCGCCATCCGAAGCCGGTTTCCAAGAGACCGCCGGCCAGCGGGCTCAGCATCTGCGCGATCATCATCACCGCGATGACGAGGCTGATCATCGCGCCGACGCGTTCGCGCGGATAGAGATCCCTGATGATGGCGCGGCTCATCACCATGCCTGTTGCGCCGCCGAGCGCCTGAAAGAACCGGGCGGCAATGAGTTGCGGCAATGTGAGCGCAAAGCTGCTGCCGATGCCGGCGATCACCATCAGGCCGAGACCGGCAAGCAGCACAGGCCTTCGGCCGAACTTGTCGGACAGCGGTCCCATGATCAGTTGCGAGAAGGCAAGGCCGACCATGTAGAGCGACACCGTCATCTGCGCGATGGAGATATCGGCGTCGAAGGTGCGGGCGAGTTCGGGCAGCGCCGGCACCAGCATATAGAGCGAGATCGGCGCAATGCCGGTCATCACCACCAGCAACAGCAGCATCACCCGCGATTTGGAGAGGTCGACGGCGTCGACTTTGGGAAAAGGCGGGCTGTAATTCACGTGGTGGCTGTTCTCTCGCTATTGCGGCTGCGTCAGCGGCTCGGTCGCCGCTTCCAGCCAGACACGCGTCGCTTCATCGTCGAGCAGCGGCATCACCTCGCGGTGAACGCGGGCGTGATAGTCGTTGATCCATTTCAGTTCGCGCTTGCTGATGCGATGGGTGTTGATCAGCCGACGGTCGATCGGCGCCAGCGTCAGCGTCTCGAATTCATTCATCGGCTGCTCGGCGCCCTCGATATGGGCTTCGACAACCAGTTCGAGATTCTCGATGCGAATGCCGAAGGCGTCGGTCTTGTAGTAGCCGGGCTCATTGGAAAGAATCATGCCGCGCTTGAGCGGCGTGGTGCCGAGCTTGGAGATCCGCGCCGGGCCTTCATGGACCGACAGATAGCTGCCGACGCCGTGGCCGGTGCCGTGCGCGAAGTCGAGGCCGGCATGCCAGAGGAACTGGCGTGCCAGCGTATCGAGCTGTGCGCCGGTGGTGCCGTCGGGAAATGCGGCGCGCGCGATAGCGATGTGGCCGCGCAGCACGCGCGTAAAACGATCGCGCATTTCGTCGGTGGGTTCGCCGATGGCGATGGTGCGGGTGACGTCGGTGGTGCCGTCTTCATATTGCGCGCCGGAATCGATCAGCAGGAGATCGCCCAGCGCGATACGGCGATTGGTCTTGCGGGTGACGCGGTAATGCACGATGGCGCCGTTCGGGCCGGTGCCGGCGATGGTGGGAAACGACACGTCCTTCAGCGCGCCGGTCTGGCGGCGGAAGGTCTCCAGCACCTCGACGGTATCGATTTCGGTGAGCTTGCCCTTCGGCGCCTCGCGGTCGATCCAGGCGAGAAAGCGCGCCAGTGCCACAGCATCGCGGCGATGCGCGGTCTGCGTGCCCTTGATCTCGACGGGATTCTTCACCGCCTTGAGCAGCGCAACGGGATCGGCACCGCGCACGGGCTTGCCGCCGGCAGCCGTGATCAACCGGCTCAGCGCATCGGCGGCGGTCGCATTGTCGAGCGCAATGGACGCGCCGGAGGCAGCGAGCTCTGTGAGCGCCGATGTCAGCGCATCTGGCTCCTGCACATCGGCCGAGACTTCCAGATGGTTGCGCGTGCTGTTGGAGAGCTTGCGGTGGTCGATGAAGATCTGCGGGCGGCCGTGTTTCGGCACCAGCGCATAGGACAGCGGCAGCGGTGTATGCGAGACATCGGCGCCGCGGATGTTGAAGGTCCAGGCGACCGCATGGGAATCCGACAGCACGAGTGCATCGACGCGCAGGCGCTCCATCTCGCCGCGGATCTGGGCGAGCTTGTCGGCTTCGGTAACGCCGGCATAGTTGAGCGGGTGAATCGATACCGCGCCGAGCGGCGGCGCCGGGCGCTCGGCCCACACCGAATCGAGCGGATTGCTGTCGACCGCCACCAGTTCGGCGCCGGCCTTGGCGCAGGCGGTAGCCAGCCGTTCGGCTGCCGCAGAAGTGTGCAGCCACGGATCAAATCCGAGGCGATCTTCGGGCTTCAGGTGATCGGCGAGCCAGCTCTCCGGCGGCGGCTCGACCAGCGACTGGATGCTCCACGCATTCACATCGACTTGTTTGGCCGCCTGCAGCGTATACCGGCCATCCACGAACACGGCGGCGTCCTGCAACAGCACGATCGCCATGCCGGCCGATCCGGTGAAGCCGGTGAGCCAGGCCAGCCGCTCGTCGGAGGGCGGCACATATTCGTTCTGCTGCTGATCGGCGCGGGGAATCACGAAGCCTGTCAGTTTCCGGCGCAGCAATTCCTCGCGAAATGCGGCCAGCCGCGCAGTCAGCGCCACGCCGCTTTCGGGCTCTTCGAACGTCTGGAAATGGGCTTCGAACATCGCGGGATCATCCTATGGGTGCGCTGTCCGGCCTGCAATCGAGGGGCAGGGTTGCGCAGATTTGGCACAAGTTATGCTTGAAATCTGGTGGTTGTGTTCAACCGGATGGAACAACGTCCCCCGGCTCGTGTTGTCGGTGCGATGCTTGGCCATTCAGAGTGTCTCAACTCAACGAAGAGGGGATACACAATGCCTGCTTTTACGTTCGAGAAAATTTCGCCACCCGCCACGCTTGGCCATTCCCAGCCTACCCAGGTGCAGTCCACCCAAACTCCGCCCAGTCAGCCAAATCAACGCAGCGGTATCATCCAGATTCTGGGCCGTTTCGTCGAAGCCCGCGTGACGCGCGTCGAGCGGCTGGAAAATGCAGTGCTTCGTCGCCGCGACGTGCCGCCACCGAAGTAGCAAAATCAGCCGTCAGCTTTAGCCAGATCGCCCGTCATTATTCCGGAGTTCGGAAAATGGCGAAAGGCGTGTCAGCCTGCGCGCTGCATCAACAGGCTGCTCCAGCCCTCAACGATCTGATGCTTGCGGAGCACCAGCCCGCGGGCGCGATAGGCGGCGATCACGCTCATCGCCTGATGCGGCAACAGGCCGGATAGGATCACCATGCCATTGCGCGTGAGGTGCTGGCTCATATCGGTCGACATCGCCCGCAGAGGATTGGCGAGGATGTTCGCGAGGATCAGATCGAACGGCGCGCGATCGCCAAACGCCGGCGAGGAGAAGCCCGTTGCGCAAACGGTATCGACGAGATTGCCGACGCCGTTGAGCCGCATGTTCTCGCGCGCCACCTTCACAGACATTGGGTCGATATCGGTCGCGAGCACGCGGCGTTTCGTGGCCTTCGCAGCAGCGATGGCCAGCACGCCTGTGCCGGTACCCAGATCGAGCATCCGTTTCGGCGCTTTCGCACGCAGCACATAATCGAGATAGATGAGGCAGCCGCGCGTGGTGCCGTGATGGCCGGTGCCGAAAGCGAGTGCGGCTTCGATCTCGATCCCGAGTTGATTGGGCCGTACTTGGTCCCGGTCATGCTGGCCATGGACGATGAAGCGGCCGGCGCGCACTGGCACCAGACCCTTGAGGCTCTCCTTGACCCAGTCCTTGGCCTCGATGCTGTCGAACACGATGCTCGCCGCCACGGTGTCATCTGAGGCAAGGCTGACGAGCTCGCGGATCGACGCCTCGTCCGGGGGATCGGCGAAATGGACGGTGACGTCCCAGCGGCCCTCGGGGCTCTCGAATGCAGCAATCGCGGCCTGTCCTTCCTCGAAACTCTCGGTGAGGAGATCAACGATGCGCTTGGCGCTGAATTCGTCGCCGACGGCGAAGGTGGCGCGGCTGGTTCCTTGGGGCGTGGTCATCGCGGGTCCGGGTGGCGTCGTGAACAGGGTCTGCACAGCTTAGGCGCGCTTGGTACAGGGTTTATACCGGCGGGGATACAGGGGCGATACAGCGGCTGTGCACAGGGTTATAAGCTGATTATACCGCTGTACTCCCGAGCTCCGCACAGGCTTGTTCAGGACCCATCCACTGCCTATGCACAGGCTTATCCACAGGATGTCCTCAGCCGAACAGCGCCCGGTGGTCCCTGAGGATCGCCTTGGCCGCATTGTGGCCGGGTGCACCTGTGACGCCGCCGCCGGGATGTGCACCGGAGCCGCAATGATAGAGACCCTTCAGCGGACCGCGATAGTCGGCATGGCCGAGCATCGGGCGCGCCGAGAACAACTGGTTGAGGCTGAGCGCGCCGTGGAAGATGTCGCCGCCGAGCAGGCCGAAGTCGCGCTCCAGATCGAGCGGTGATAGCGCCTGTCGGCCGATCACGCTGGCGGCAAAGCCGGGTGCGTAGTCATCGACGGTCTTGATCATCAGGTCCGCGACCTCGTTACGATGGTCATCCCACGATGCGCCGTTCGGGAGTGTCGGCGCGACATGCTGGCAAAAGAGGCTGGCGACGTGCTGGCCCAGCGGGCTGAGGCTGTCGTCGAGCGTCGAGGGGATCAGCACCTCGACAATCGGCTGGCGGCTCCAGCCGTGCTGTTTCGCATCGAGCCAGGCACGATCCATGTAGTCGAGACTCGGCGCGATGATGATGCCCGCTGAGAGATGGTCGCCGTTGCCGGGCAATGTGGTGAATGAGGGCAGGGCGTTCAGCGCGACATTCATGCGGAACGTGCCGGAGCCGTTGCGCCAGTTGCGGATGCGATCGAGGAACGGCTTGGGCAGCGCATCCGCCGGCATCAGCCGTGTATAGAGCAGCTTCGGATTGACGTTGGAGGCAACATATTTCGCGCGGATGCTCTCGCCATTGTCGAGGATGACGCCGACGACCTTGTCGTTCTCCACGAGTACTTCGCGCACGCCGTTGTCGAGTTCGATCTGCACGCCGTGCGAGCGTGCAGCAGCGGCCATGGCCTGCGTGATCGCGCCCATGCCGCCGATGGCGTGGCCCCAGACGCCTTTCTTGCCGTTCACCTCGCCGAAGGCATGGTGCAGCATCACATAGGCCGAACCGGCGGCATAGGGGCTCGCATAGTTGCCGACCACGGCATCGAAGCCGAACAATGCCTTCACCAGATCATGCTCGAACACATCGTCCAGCATCTCGCCGGCGGAGCAGGTGAACAGATCGAGCAATACGCGCTGCTGCTCGATGGTCAGTGCGTTGAGAATCTTCGCGGTGCCGAGCGCATTGATGGCTTCGCTGATCGCGCCGAGACCGAAACCTTGCACGACGTTCGGCGGTGAACGCAGCACGAAGTCCCTGAGCACGTCGGCGATGACTTCGAGCTCATGCGAGAACGCGCCGATCCGCTCGGCATCGCGCGCGCTGAGCTTGGCAACCGACTGTTGCGTGCGACCTTCGCCTGTGAGGAGATAGCTGCCGTCCGGCGCAGGAATGAAATTCTGCGCCTTGCGCTCGACGATCCGCAGGCCGTGTTCGGCGAGCTTCAGATCGGAGGCGATCTGCGGGTTGAGCAGGCTGACGGTGTAGGCCGCGACCGAATTGCGGAAGCCGGGGTGAAACTCCTGCGTCACCGCGGCGCCGCCCACGACGGAACGTCGTTCGACCACCTTCACGCACAACCCGCTCATGGCGAGATAGGCCGCGCAAGTGAGGCCGTTATGGCCGGCGCCGATGATCAAAACGTCGATGTCTGACATGTCGCTTCAACAAAGCCTGCTAGGGGCCCTCTTTATCGAAGAGGTGCGCGCGCGGCACAAGGCCGCCCATCACGATTGTGGTTCCATAGTTAGCGCACATTGCCCGAAACGGTGCCATATGCTCCATTCCCGCCCGCCGGTCCCCTGCCGGATTCTCGCTTTTCTGCCGCGCAATATGCTGGAGCCTTCATGAGTTCGTCGCAGCCCGTCGCCGCCCCAAACTCGGCTTCCCGCAATCGGCTTCTTCTGGTGGTTTACACCGCGGCGATCTTCACCAGCGCGCTGCTGTTGTTCTCGGTGCAGCCCCTGTTCACCAAGATGGTGCTGCCGCGGCTCGGCGGGTCGCCGGCGGTGTGGTCGGTGGCGATGGTGTTCTTCCAGTCGCTGCTGCTCGGCGGCTATGCCTATGCCCATTACCTGATGCAACTGCGAAGCCGGCTGGTGCCGATCGTCGTTCATCTCCTGTTGCTGGTTGTTGCGCTGCTGACGCTGCCGCTGTCCATCGCATCGGGCTGGGGCACGCCGCCGGAGAGTGGCTATGCGTTCTGGCTGCTCGGCCTGTTCGCTGTGTCCATCGGTCTGCCGTTCTTCGCGCTCGCTGCGAACAATCCGCTGCTGCAGGCCTGGTTCGTGCGCACGGGCCATCCCAATGGCCACGATCCGTATTTTCTCTATGCGTCGTCGAATATCGGGAGCTTTCTCGCGCTGCTGACCTATCCGGTGCTGCTGGAGCCGATGTTTTCGCTGCGCACGCAGAACCTGATCTGGACGTCCGGCTATGGCCTGCTGATCCTGCTGATCGCCGGCTGCGGCGTGTTGCTGTTGAAGTCGCCGCCGGTTGCCGTCGTTGCACCGGGTGCGGATGCCATCGACGCGCCGGCGCCGAGCTGGGCGCTGCGTGCACGCTGGATTTTCCTTGCCGCTGTGCCATCCGGCCTGCTGATCGCGGTCACCGCGCATATCTCGACGGACGTCGCTGCGGCACCGCTGCTCTGGGTGCTGCCGCTGTCGCTTTATCTGCTGACCTGGGTGCTGGTGTTCCAGTCGCGCCCGCTGCTGCCGCACTCATGGGTCCTGATGTTGCAGCCTCTCGCAATTGCCGGCGTGGTTGTCCTGCTCGCAGTTGGCGGCGAACAGAATCTGCTGCTGACCCTCGGTGGTCATCTGTTGTGCTTCTTCATTATTGCCATGGCGTGCCATGGTGAATTGGCCCGGCAGCGTCCGGCTGCCCGGTATCTCACGGGCTACTACGTCGCACTCTCATTCGGCGGCATGGTGGGTGGTCTGTTTGCTGGCCTGATCGCGCCATTCACATTTTCATGGATCGCGGAATACCCGATCCTGATCGCATTTGCCGTGCTGTGCAGGCCGTCTTTGCCGGAGCGGTATTCCGGCTGGGCGCGCTGGTACTGGATCGCACTGGTCATCGCCGCCGTGGTGCTGATTGCACCGAGCTATACGACTGGCAAGCTGTTTACATGGATCGAAGCCCAGCGCGTCTATGTCGTCAGCACCGTCGCTGTCGTCGGCATGATCGTTGCGATCCTGCTGCGCGCCAACCGGCTCAAGCTCGTGGCCATCACTGTCCTCGCACTGGCGCTGATCCGTTTCTACCCGGCAGACGACGGCCGGGTTGAAACCGTGCGCAGTTTCTTTGGCGTGCACAAGATCGTGGTGACGCCGAACAACCAGTATCACGTGCTGATGCACGGCACGACGATCCACGGCGCCGAGAAATATCTCAATGACGATGGCACGCCGGTGACCGGCCGGCCGGAGCCGATCTCCTATTATTACAAGGACGGCGGCATCGGGCAGGCGATCACGGCGGTACGGGCCCGCAAGGGGGCACCGCTTCGCGTGGCAGTGATCGGACTTGGTTCGGGGTCACTGACCTGTGCATCAGCGCCGGGCGAGGACTGGAAGTTCTTCGAGATCGACCAGTCGATGGTCGATACCGCCAGGGATCCTAAATATTTCAGCTACATCCAGAAGTGCGAACCCGACGTCAAGCCGGTGATCGGCGATGCACGGCTGACTTTTGCGAAAGAGCCTGACGGCGTCTACGACCTCATCATCGTCGATGCCTATTCGTCGGACGCGATCCCGATCCATCTGGCGACCGAGGAAGCGATGGAGATTTACAAGGAAAAGCTCGCCCCGCAGGGCGCCGTCGTCATGCATGTGTCCAACCGGCATCTTGAACTCGCCAGCGTCGTGGTCGGCATCGCCGATGCCAATGACATGAAGAGCTGGGTGTATTCGGAGGATTCCGGCCGCGACAACGAATATATCTTCTCGACCAATGTGGTCATCTCGGCCCATGACGCCGCCGATGTCGGCTCCATCGCGACGTCATCGCAATGGGCCTTGACCGAGGCGAACGACGATCAGCGAGTCTGGACCGACGATTATTCCAACGTGCTCGGCGCCGTGTGGCGCCGGCTGCGGGACGGGGACAACTAAAGCGTTTTCAAGCGAGGCGGACGTCGGTTCGCGTCAACAAAACGCGTCACACATGTTCCCTCAGTAGTCGCCGAAGAAGCCACGCGGCTGATACGGCCGCGGCGCGGAGGCCTGCGGCGGGTATTGCCGGCTGTAATAGCCGCGATTGGCGTAGTACTGCTGGGTCTCGGCTTCCGTCATGCGGCGATAGCCGGGAGGGGCCGGATAACGCTGACCGTCATTGCCGTCGGCCGGATAGATGTAACGATCGTCATCCGCCGGCTGCACCTGACGCGCAACGCGGCGGTTCGGTGCCACGGCCTGCGGCGTGAGATCCATGGGATTGCCGGCGGCGTCATAGGACGGCGCGGCGGGTGCGATGTCGCGGCGGGCAACGGCAGATGGCTTCGCCGGGCGCGGATTGCGGGCGAGGGCGACCTGCGAGGAGCCCGTCAGCGTGACGGTGGCGTTAAGCACCCCGTCAGCCTTGACCATGGCGAACAGGGTTGCAGCATTCTCGCGCGACAGTCGCACGCAGCCGTGGGAGGCCGGCGAGCCCAGGCGGTTCACGGAATCGGTGCCGTGGATGGCGTGGCCCTTCTTGGTGAAGAAGATGGCATGGGGCATTGGCGCGTCGTCGAATTCCTTGGAGAAGTGATCCTCCTCCATGCGAAATGTCTGGAAGCTGCCATTCGGGGTCTCGTAGGACGGAATGCCTGACGAGACCGGCCAGCGATATTTCTCGACGCCGTCCTGAACGACGGTCAGCTGCTGGGCATCCTTGTCGACGGTAATGGCAATCTTGGCCTGCGCAGTGCTGGTGGCGGCGAAAACGGCGAGACCCGCAAGGGTCATATAAAACGAACGCATCTTACCTTGGCCTCCGGGCCGTAACCTGTTGTACCGCCTACCGTCCCGCACCCAATATGCATATCGGGCGGCCCGCGTGCCAGTGACAGTTTCGTGCATCCTTAATGTTGGGCTAGGCGGCACCAAGGCGGCGACCGGGCCGAAAGAGGGCTCGGCCCGACCCGAGGATGCGCGATAGGAAGCTTCTCATGAAGGCAGATGGAACCGGTTCCTAGGTCGCGCGTTGCCCTCCCACAATCACAAGCGGCGAATTCTCGTCGCTCAGAGGGAAGCTCCAGATGACCGTTAAGACCGCTGTGTTGCCGATCAGTTCATCGATGAAGACCCGCCTGGCATTCGCCGCGGGCGTGCTGGCTCTGGTCGCCATGCCGCATTTTGCGCAGGCGCAGGGCGTATTCCGGGGTGGTGAGCAGGGTGCCAACCAAGGTTACCGTGACGGCAATCGCGCCGCCGGACCGGTCGGCGGCGTGGTCGGTGGCGCAGTTGGCCTTGGCGTCGGTGCGGCCGTGGGCGGCGTCAAGGGCGTGCTCGGTATTCCCGAGGGTCGACGGACACAGTGCCGCGGCTATTACAACCGCCATGGCAAATTCCGCTGCTATCGCTAAGCGGATATTGATTTGAAATGAAAATGGCCCGGTTCAAACCGGGCCATTTTTGTTATCAGCGATTTCAGTTTTTCAGTTTGTAGCCGGTCTTGAAAATCCACCAGACGACGAACATGCAAATCACCAGGAACATGCAGGTGACGCCGATGCTCCAGCCGACGCTGACGTCGGAGATCTCGTAGAAGCTCCAGCGGAAGCCGCTGATCAGATACACGACCGGATTGAGCAGCGTGACGGTCCGCCAACCCGACGGCAGCATGCTGACGGAGTAGAAGCTACCGCCCAGGAAGGTTAGCGGCGTCACCACCAGCAGCGGGATCGCCTGCAGTTTCTCGAAGCCGTCGGCCCAGATTCCGATGATGAAGCCAAACAGGCTGAACGTTACCGCCGTCAGCACCAGGAAGGTCAGCATCCACCACGGATGCAGGATGTGCAGCGGCACGAACAGTCCGGCGGTGGCCAGAATGATCAGGCCCAGCAGGATCGACTTGGTCGCAGCAGCACCGACATAGCCGAGCACGACTTCGACGTAAGACACCGGCGCCGACAGCAATTCATAGATCGTGCCGGTGAATTTCGGGAAATAGATGCCGAACGAGGCGTTGGAAATGCTCTGCGTGAGTACCGACAGCATCACGAGACCAGGCACGATGAAGGTGCCGTAGCTGACGCCCTCGATGGAGGTGATGCGCGAGCCGATCGCAGCGCCAAACACCACGAAATACAGCGAGGTGGAAATCACCGGCGAAACGATGCTCTGCAGCACGGTGCGCCAGGTGCGCGCCATTTCGAATAGATAGATGGCGCGGACAGCTCTGAAGTTCATGTTACTTCCTCACCAGGCTGACGAAGATGTCTTCGAGCGAGCTCTGCGTGGTGTCGAGATCGGAGAAGCGGATGCCGGATTCGCGGAGATCGCCGAGCAGGCTGGTGATCCCGGTGCGCTCGCTCTTGGTGTCGTAGCTGTAGATCAACTGATGGCCGTCCGCTGCCAGTTCGAGGTTGTAGTGAGCCAGGCTGGCTGGAATCTCCGTGACCTTGCCTTGCAGATACAGCTTGAGCTGCTTCTTGCCGAGCTGCTCCATCAGCTTGGTCTTTTCCTCGATCAGGATGATCTCGCCTTTGTTGATGACGCCGATGCGGTCGGCCATCTCCTCGGCTTCTTCAATGTAATGCGTGGTGAGGATGACGGTGACGCCGGCAGCGCGCAGCGTGCGCACGACTTCCCACATGCCCTTGCGCAATTCAACGTCGACGCCGGCAGTGGGCTCATCGAGGAACAGGATCTGCGGTTCGTGCGACAGCGCCTTGGCGATCATCACGCGGCGCTTCATGCCGCCGGACAGCGTGATGATCTTGTTATCTTTCTTGTCCCACAGCGAGAGGTCTTTCAGGATTTTCTCGATCAGCCCCGGGTTCTTCGGTTTGCCGAATAGGCCGCGGCTGAAACTGACCGTGGCCCAAACCGATTCGAAGGCGTCGGTGTGCAGTTCCTGCGGCACCAGCCCGATCAGCGACCGCGCGGCGCGATAGTCCCGGGCGATGTCGTGACCATCGACCATGACCTTGCCGGAGGTGGCATTGGCGATGCCACAGATGATGCTGATCATCGTCGTCTTGCCGGCGCCGTTCGGCCCCAGCAGCGCGAAGATCTCGCCGCGGTTGATGTCGAGGTCGATACCCTTCAGGGCCGTAAAGCCCGAGGCATAGCTCTTGGTCAGATTGGAAACGGAAATGATGGGAGACATCGGCGATATGATCGTTCGAAAAGGGGAAGGCAGAGGACCGGGCGGTCATACCGGGACACACGAACGGCGCAGCCGAAACGGCTTTGTCGGGCGCGGGGTGCGTACATAGGAATGAAGATGCGCCGGCGCAATCGCGGAACAGGCAATTTTAGGGCTATTCTGCGGCTTCGTAGTCGATCTCGACAATCGTGCCACCGTCGGCCGCATCGGCAAATGCAGGGTCGCTGGTTAATTGCTCGATGGTGCGCGGCGTAGGAAGGCCGCTCGAGCCGTCCGGATTGCGCCAGTCTCCGGCCGCGTATTCGAGCGTTTCCTCGGCTTCCTCGATGGCTTCATCGAGGGTGTCACCGGCGGTCACGATGCCGGGCAGGTCGGGAAAGGAAACGTTGAAGGTGCCGCTGGCATCCTTCTGAATGAGCGCAATATAGACCGGCATTGTCAGACGCGTTCCACGAAACTGTCGACGACCTTCTTCTCACCGGCCTTCTCGAACACGATGGTGAGCTTGTTGCCGTCGATCTTGGTCACATTGCCGTAGCCGAACTTCTGGTGGAAGACGCGATCCTGCAGCGTGAAGTCGGACTCCGTGCCGGTGGACTTCGCGATCAACTCGCCCTCGATAGTCATCGGCCGCTTGTTTCGCGATGAAGAGGAGCCGCCGAAAGGCGACTGGCCTTCGCTGAAGCCGCTGCCGCCTTGTCCGCCGCCGCGTGAACGGTTGGCCTGCGCGCGCTGCCAGCCCGGTGTCGAATAGCTTGAGCCGAAGGACTCCACATTGTCGAAGCGCGATGCGCCGTAGCTGCCTGCACCGCCCCAGGCCGAACCGCCCTTTGATTCCGTGATCTCGACATTGGCCGCCGGCAATTCATCGAGGAAGCGCGACGGCATCGTCGTGTTCCAGGTGCCGTGAATGCGCCGGTTGGTCGCGAAATAGAGCTTGGCGCGGCGGCGTGCGCGGGTGATGCCGACATGGGCGAGGCGGCGTTCTTCCTCAAGCCCGGCGCGGCCCTGATCGTCGAGCGCGCGCTGATGCGGAAACAGGCCTTCCTCCCAGCCGGGTAAAAATACGTTGTCGAATTCGAGGCCTTTGGCGGAATGCAGCGTCATCACCGACACGGCATCCTCGTCTGCACCGCCCTCGCGGTCCATCACCAGCGAGATGTGTTCGAGGAATCCCTGCAGGTTCTCGAACTCCTCCATCGAGCGCACCAGTTCCTTGAGGTTTTCAAGACGGCCAGCAGCGTCGGCGGAGCGGTCCTTCTGCCACATGTCGGTGTAACCGCTTTCGTCGAGCACGATCTCGGCGAGCTCGGTATGTGGCATCACTTCGCTTTGCTTGCGCCAGCGTTCGAAGCTCATCATCAGGTCGCGCAGGCTGCCGCGCGCCTTCGGCTTCATCTCGTCAGTTTCGACAACCTGACGTGCAGCCTCCGACAGCGGAATGCGACGTCGGCGGGCATGATCGTGCAGCATCTGCACCGTGGCATCGCCGAGGCCGCGCTTGGGCACATTGACGATGCGCTCGAAAGCGAGATCGTCGGCGGGTGAGTTGATCACCCGAAGATAGGCCAGTGCGTCACGGATTTCCGCGCGCTCATAGAAGCGCGGGCCGCCGATGACCCGATAGGGCAGGCCGAGCGTGACGAAGCGGTCTTCAAACTCGCGCATCTGGAACGAGGCGCGCACCAAAATGGCGATGTCGTTGAGCTTGTTGCCCTCGCGCTGCAGCTGTTCGATCTCTTCGCCGATGGCGCGCGCTTCTTCTTCGGAATCCCACGAACCGGTGACGGTGACCTTCTCGCCATCGACGTCCTCGGTGCGTAGCGTCTTGCCGAGGCGGCCTTCGTTATGCGCAATCAGATGCGAGGCGGCGGCGAGGATGTGGCCGGTCGAGCGATAGTTGCGCTCCAGCCGAACGACCTTGGCGCCGGGAAAATCATGTTCGAAGCGCAGGATGTTATCGACCTCGGCGCCGCGCCAGCCATAGATCGACTGGTCGTCGTCGCCGACGCAACAGATGTTTTTGAGCGGCACGGCCAGTTTGCTGTCTGCCGATGGCGCGTCCGCTTCCGGCAGCAAGCGCTGACCGGGCGCCTGCGACAGCAGCCGCAGCCAAAGATACTGCGCGACGTTGGTGTCCTGATATTCGTCGACGAGGATATATTTGAAGCGCTGCTGATACTGCTTCAGCACGTCCGGATGTTCGCGGAACAGCCGGATACATTCCAGCAGGAGGTCGCCGAAGTCAGCAGCGTTGAGGGTCTTCAACCGATCCTGATAGGCGGCATAGAGCTTGCCGCCCTTGCCATTGCCGAACACGGCGGCTTCGCCTGACGGCACCTGCGATGGCGTTAGTCCGCGGTTCTTCCAACCGTCGATCAGGTTGGCCAGCATTCGCGCCGGCCAGCGCTTGTCGTCGATATTGTCGGCCTGCAGGAGCTGCTTGAGCAGTCGGATCTGGTCGTCGGTGTCGAGCACCGTGAAATTGGATTTCAACTGCACCAGTTCGGCATGGGTGCGCAGGATGCGGCCGCCGATCGAGTGGAAGGTGCCGAGCCACGGCATGCCCTCGACCGCTTGGCCGAGCATGATGCCGAGCCGGTGCTTCATCTCGCGCGCGGCCTTGTTGGTGAAGGTCACCGACAGGATTTCACCGGGCCGCGCACGGCCCATGCTGAGGATGTGGGCGATCCGCGAGGTCAGAACCTTGGTCTTGCCGGTGCCGGCACCCGCGAGCACGAGGACAGGGCCGTCGAGCGTCTCGACGGCGTCGCGCTGCTCCGGATTGAGCCCGCTCAGATACTGTGCCGCTGGCGCCGCAGCAGCGCGCGCACGCGCGCCAATGCCGCCCGCCGCCGGTTGGTAGGCAGGGAGATCGTTGGCGGGCATTTTGCGTGCGTCACTCATGCGAATCGTATTCCGCCCACGTTGGCACCGTGGGGCCTTAAAGGGGAGCCTTCTTAGCAGGATAGGAGGGCATATAGGAGCGAGAGGCTTCTGGCGACAGACTTATCCCCGCATGGGGCTCATCTGACGCCCGTTGGCACGCAGGAGCGCTCTCGTTTCAGTGATGTTGGCTGGTACGTGGGTCGGGAACTTTCATTTTCGCTCAGGCTTGTTTCAGCATCAAGCACGACGGCGAATGCCGCGTCAAAAACCAAAAACTGAGGTTTGTGCCATGTTCAGCTGGGTCGTTACCTTCCTCGTCATTGCTCTCATTGCCGGCATTCTCGGCTTTGGCGGTGTCGCCGGCGCCTCCATCGAAATCGCCAAGGCGATCTTCTTCATCGCCATCGTCCTGTTCCTGATTTCGGCCGTTGTGGGCCTCGTCCGCGGCCGCACGCGCGTCTGACGGTTATTTCTTCGAGGGCATCCCGATCGATCGGCCGATGCCCTCGGGGCGATCTACGGATCGGTGCGCATTGGCCAGCGCCTGCACGCGGGCGCTGATATCGGGCGGAAACGGCGCAACCTTCCGGGCGGCCATGTCCATGTGGAGCGTCATGTTCTCTGAGGTCGCCGACAGCCATCCCTCGGTGGCGTGGCGTAACTCCTTGAAGGTGTGAATGCGCTTGTCGTCTGCAGCGACAACCAGGATCGACACCTGCGCGGGATCACGGAGATGGATTTCCCTGACGTAGCGGACATGGCACTCGGCCGTGAAGGTCGAGTTGTTGCGCGCCTTCATATATTCGGGACCGATCCCGATCTTGAGCCATAGATCGTCGATCGCCCGGTCAAACAGCACGTTGTAATAGGCCATGTTGAGATGGCCATTATAGTCGATCCATTGCGGTTCGATCTGCATGACATGCGCCTGGAAAGGGACGGGTTGCAGCAGCAGATCGTCGGTTGGCTCAGTCATCGGTAATTCCTGTCCCGCTCTCACGTCTCTTGACCCGTTATACAACCTTTGCCACGGTCCCGCCGCGTCGGAGGGACTGCTGTGGCTAGCATTGCGAACAATTTGAAACGACCGGAGCCAAAGGCCTTGGCCACAGCGCTTGAAGCGCTGACGGCGCGTTTTGGCAATCGACTGGTGACGTCGCAGGCGGTTCGCGAGCAGCATGGCCATACCACGACCTGGCTTGCCAACCAGCCGCCGGATGGCGTCGTGTTCGCGCAGGAGACCGCCGATATCCAGGACGTGGTCCGGATTTGTGCAGCGAACAAAGTTCCGGTGATCGCATTCGGCACCGGCACGTCGCTGGAAGGTCAGGTCAATGCGCCGGCAGGCGGCATCTGCATCGACATGCGCGACATGAACAATATCCTCGAAGTGCACAGCGAAGACCTCGACTGCGTGATTCAGCCCGGCGTCACCCGCAAGGCGCTCAACGAAAATCTGCGCGATCAGGGCCTGTTCTTCCCGATTGATCCCGGCGCCGATGCGTCGCTTGGCGGCATGGCGTCGACGCGCGCCTCCGGCACTAACGCGGTGCGTTACGGGACGATGCGCGACAACGTGCTCGCGCTCAAGGTCGTGCGCGCCGATGGTGAGATCATCAAGACGGGCACCCGCGCGAAGAAATCTTCTGCCGGCTATGACTTGACGCATCTGTTCGTTGGCGCCGAAGGCACACTGGGTATCATCAGCGAGCTGACCGTCAAGCTGCGTGGCATTCCTGAAACCATGGCTGCCGCATCATGTTCGTTCGCCACGGTGGCAGGCGCCTGTCAGGCGACGATTCTCGCGATTCAGACCGGCATTCCCGTTGCTCGGATTGAGCTGTTGAACGAGGCGCAGGTGCGTGCCTGTAATTCCTATTCCAAGCTGACGCTGCCGGAAACGCCGCTGCTGCTGCTGGAATTTCATGGTAGCGAGGCCGAAGTGGCCGAGCAGTCGCGAAATTTTCACGAGATCGCACTGGAATGCGGCGGTGGCGATTTCTCCTGGACGACGAAGCCGGAAGATCGCACCAAGCTCTGGCAGGCCCGTCACGATGCCTACTGGTCGGTGAAGAGCATGCGGCCGGGTTCCGACGTCGCGGCCACCGACGTCTGCGTGCCGATTTCCAAACTCGCGGAATGTGTCGCTGCGACGGAAGAGGATCTCGCACGGCTCGGCCTGTTGGCGCCCATCGTCGGCCACGTCGGCGATGGCAACTTTCATTGCTCGATGGTCTGCGATCGCAACGATGCCAACGAGGTCGCCCGCGCTGAGGACTTCATGCATCGCCTCGCTCAACGGGCGCAGGCGATGGGGGGCACCTGCACGGGTGAACATGGCATCGGGCAAGGCAAGCAAAAGTATATGCAGGCCGAACTGGGCAGTGAGGCGCTCGACGCCATGCGGGCGCTCAAGAAGGCACTCGATCCCGACAATATCTTCAATCCCGGGAAAATCCTGCCGCAGGCGTGACGCCAGATTGCCGCATCCGGTCAGGCCGAATGCGGACGGGAAAATTCGGCAGCAGCGGCAATGCTTAACTATTCTTAAAAAGTTTAAAGTTGTAGATATAATTATATACCAGCATGGATTGCGCTTTTCGGTTACGGAAGGTGCAATCAAAAAGCTTTGACGCAGAATGCGTCCAATAAAAAAGGCATCATCCGATGCGGCTACCGTTTTTCTATGGTTGGGTCATCGTCGCCGTCACGTTCGTTTCCATGGCCATCGGGGTCAATGCGCGGACATCGTTCTCGCTGTTCTTCCCGCCAATTCTCCAGGAATTCGGCTGGGACCGTGGCGTCACCGCCGGTGCCTTTTCATTCGGCTTCCTGATTTCCGCGATCATGAGCCCGCTGATGGGCAGACTGATGGATCGCGGCGGCCCGCGAGCCGTCATGGAACTTGGCGTCGTGCTGATGGCTGCTGGCCTGTTGCTGGCGCCGCTGACGACGCAACCGTGGCATTTGTACATGACCATCGGCGTTCTGGTCGGCGCAGGCAGCGTCTGCCTCGGCTATTCCGGACAATCGCTGTTTCTGCCGAATTGGTTCAGCCGCAAGCGCGGCCTCGCGGTCGGCCTCGCATTCGCCGGCGTCGGCATCGGGTCTGTGACCGTGCTTCCCTGGGTGCAGGTGATGATCGAGCAGACCGGTTGGCGCACCGCCTGCACGGCGGTCGGGCTCGTGGTGCTGGTCGTGCTCGTGCCGATCAATTTGCTGCTGCGCAAACGCCCGCAGGACATGGGGCTCTTGCCGGATGGCGATCAGGCGCCGACCTCGTCGGCGAAGCATGTATCCAACGTGGTTGACCCGGTTTGGGCCAGTATCGACTGGACGCTGGCACGCGCCATACGAACGGCGCGGTTCTGGTGGCTGGCGCTCGGCCTGTTCGGTGGGCTGTATGCCTGGTATGCCGTCCAGGTCCATCAAACCAAGTATCTGCTCGACATCGGTTTCACGCCGGGTGTCGCCGCCTGGGCGCTCGGTATGGTCAGTCTGTTCGGTGTGCCCGGCCAGATATTTCTGGGCCATTTGTCCGATCGCATCGGCCGCGAATGGATCTGGACCGTCAGCGGTGTCGGTTTCGCAATCTGCTTTGCGTCCCTGATTGCGCTGGAGTCCGTGCCGAGTCTGGCGCTCGTCTATGTCATGGTGATCTCGCAGGGCCTGCTGGGCTATGGCGTGACGTCCATCATGGGCGCCGTGGTTTCCGAGATTTTCCAGGGCGAGCATTTCGGCAGCATTTTCGGCACGCTCATGCTGGCCGCGTTGGCCGGCGGCGCCGCCGGTCCCTTGGTGACGGGTGTCCTGCACGACCACTTTGGCACCTATACGCCTGCATTTGCCCTTGGAATCGCAGTCAGCTTCCTCGCGACCTTTGCGGTCTGGATGGCGTCGCCGGGCAAGGTGAGGGCGGTGGCCGGACGTTTGCACCGCGCCCATGGCGCCGCAAAACCGCTGGAGCAGGGTGCTTCGACTTGATCGAAGCCGGGCGATTTGCCGCAAGCGGATGGCGAGGGATGGCTGATCTGGCCATCTATTGCGTGCTGTGACTTCGCCACAGTTGGTTCTATAAATAGATGCGTTCCCGCGTATTTCTGCGTGGCCCTGCAACGTCTGTAGTGGCCCTGCAACGTCTGTAAGGCGTATTGCCCAGTGACGTGCTGCAATGCACTTTGCCTGGCAGGCAGGCGGACATTCTGCCGGAGCGCTTGAGGGGAGATTCGGTGCAGACGACACTGCTCGGCCTGGCAATTGCATTTATCCTGGCGCTGGTTGCTGCTCTGGTCGGGCCCTATTTCGTCGACTGGAATCAGTTCCGCCCGCAATTCGAAGCTGAAGCCACGCGCGTGGTCGGTGCGCCCGTTCGCGTCAGCGGCGGGCTGGAGGCGCGGCTGCTGCCGGCGCCGTCGCTACGGCTGCAGTCGATCACGGTGGGCAGTCCCAACGATCTCGGCAGGATCCGTGCAGACAATCTCGATGTGGAATTCAGCCTGAGTTCGTTGATGCGCGGCGAATGGCGCGCGACAGAGCTCACCATCGGCGGCGCTGCGGTCGATCTCGGCCTCAACGCGCAGGGGCGTATCGAACTTCCGGCTTCCACCGGACCATTCAATCTTGGCGCGCTGGCGATTGATCGGCTGAATATCACCGGTCGCGTCGCGCTCCATGATGTGGCGAGCAAGAGCACGCTCGAACTCTACGACGTCGCCTTCAGCGGCGATGTCCGCTCATTGGCGGCCGGCGCCATGCGCGGTGATGGCAATTTCCTGTTGTCGGGCGCGCGCTATCCGTTCCGTTTGTCCTCCGGGCCGACCGGTGACGGCAATGGCACGCGCGTTCGTTTTACTGTCGACCCCGGCGAGAAGCCCTTGTCCGTCGATCTCGATGGCGTGCTCAACTTCGACAATCGCACGCCACGCTTCGACGGCGCACTGACTCTCGCAAGCCCGGCCGGCCTGAAGGCGAATGGCGCGGGCGATCAACTGTCAACGCCGTGGCGCGTCTTCGCCAAGGTCAAGGCCGACCCGGCGGCTGCACATATGGAAGCGCTTGAAGCCAGCTATGGCGCGGAAGAGAACGCTTTCAGGTTCGCTGGTCTTGCTGACATGCGCTTTGGCACATCGCCACTGCTGCATGCGGTGCTGTCGGCCAAGCAGCTCGATGCCGATCGCCTGCTCTCCAGGGATCAAACGACCAACGATGCCGTCACACCGTTGCCGGTGCTACGCAGGCTGCTGGTGAGCATTCCGTCTGCGCCTTTGGCGACACAGATCGAGATCGGCGTAGAGCAGATCATGCTCGGCGGAAAGCCTGTGCAGAATATCGGGGCGGATCTGCGCGGTGATCCAGCGACATGGACGATTGATCGTCTTGAGTTTCGTGCGCCAGGCGCGACCCGCGTCACGTTGAGCGGCGGAGCAGCACAGCCAGGTGCATCAGGTGGCTTCAAGGGGGCCATCGCGGTCGAGTCGTCCGATCCGGATACGCTTGCTGCATGGCTCAAGGGCCGAACAGACGTCGGCTTGCGCAATCAGAAGCCGCTACGCATTCGTGGCAACATCACTTCGGTGTCCAATCGCTTGGCCATCGAGGCACTGAAGGCGGAGATCGACGGGGGTACGATCGAAGGTCGTGCTGCATATTCGTATTCCTCGGCTGCTGGCGGCTCCCGCTTCGATGCCGACCTGAAGGCCGACCGGCTCGATCTCGACGCAGCGGTGGCTTTGATCCGATCGCTTGGCGAGCCGCAGGCCGAGTGGCCAGATGCAGGGCAGGTGTCACTCGATATCGGCCGTGCTGTGTCAGCCGGGCAGGAGATGCGCCCGTTCGTGGCGCAACTGGCCTACAGCCCAAAGACGATCTCGGTCGATCGCTTCAAAGTCGGTGAAGCCACCGGCCTCATGCTCGACGGCCGCGCGTCGTTCGATCGCATGGAAGCCACGGGCGGACTGACACTCAACGCCACGTCCGCATCGATGAGTCAGATCAGCAACTTGCTCACGCCGCTGGCGCCGTCTGTTGCGGCGAGGCTCAGCGCCATGACCGCGACGCCCGGCGCGGTTCGAGTCAAACTGTCGCTCGATCTGGCAAAGGATCAACAACGCGCCGATCGCACAAATGCGCGCGCCGTATTCGATATCGATGCGGCGCAGGTGAAGGGGACGACGACGTTGACCGCATCTGCTCCCCTAGCGGCGATGCGTGGCGTCGACCTCAATGAGCTGTCGCGCAGCGATGTGACACTCGAGTCTAAATTGGTCGGGCAGGGCGGGCAACTTCTCGCATTGTTGGGCCTGAGTAACGTGATCGCCGCAAGCGACGCCGTTGTGAATTTCGAAGGATCGGCAAAAGGACAATGGCGCGCGCCGCTGCGCGTCACGGCAAAACTGTCCGGCGCGGATGTCGATGCCGATGTTCAGGGTAGTGCAGAACCTTGGGCGGGATCGCCGAAAGCATCGCTCGCGCTTGCGATACGTCGCGCCAATCTGGCGCCGCTGGTCGCTCTCAAGCCGTCGGATGCGGCCGCGCAGAATGTCAGCCTGTCATCGCGGCTCACATTGAACGGCGACAAAGTTACGTTGGAGGATATCGACAGCACACTGGCTGGCTCACGCGTGCGCGGCCGTATTGCGCTGACGCTCGGTGCCGAGAAAGCCATCGATGGTCAGATCGGCATGGATGCGATCGAACTTGGACCGGCCTTTGGTCTCGCTGTGGGCACGAGAGGTCGCGACGCCACGGATCCGCTCGGGCATGGTGTGCTGCAGGGATGGCGCGGGCAGTTGGCCTTTCAGGCGCTGCGCGGGACATTGCCTGGCGGTGTTGAATTGCGTCCCATCAGTGGCACTGTGAAGAGTGATGGCCAGGCCCTGACGATCGATACGATCAAAGGGTCTGTCGGTGGCGGCGAGATCACGGCCGATGTCGATCTGAAGCCATCGATCAGCGGATATGCGCTCGGCGCCCGCGTGCAATTCGCCGGAATCGATGGCGCTGATTTGCGCTATCGTTCCCTGACAATGCCCGCGGGCAAAACATCGCTGCGGATGACGCTGGCCAGTCAGGGGCGCAGTGTCTCGGCTCTGGAAGGCGCATTGTCCGGCAGTGGATTGCTAACGATCGACGGGGCGCGCATCAATGGCCTCGATCCACGTGCCTTCGACATTGCCATTCGCGCCAGCGATTCCGGGCAGGCCACGAATGACGTCAAGTTGCGTCAGATCGTCGATACAGCGATCACCGGCGGTGCATTGTCCGTAACTTCGGTGCAGGTCCCGTTCAGTATCAAGGATAGCCGCCTGCGCGTTGGTGCGACGACGCTCGATGGCGAAGGAGGGCGTGCCATCGTGTCAGGAGGTTACGATATCGTTGCCGACCAGGTGGATATGCGCGCGACATTGACCGGCACGAGCGCGGGGACTTCGAGCGTTCGACCGGAAGTTCAGATCTTCGCGGTGGGAACGCCAGACAAGCTTGATCGCACGCTAGATGTGGCGGCGTTATCATCCTGGCTCGCAGTGCGCGCAATCGATCGCGAGACGCGCCGGCTTGATTCGCTTGAACGCGGTGAGTTGCCACCGGCGGCTGTGCCCGTTGCCGTTCCTCCGCCGTCCGCCTCGCTGCCCGTCGACACGCAGACGCCTGCGAGCGATCCACCGACAGCCTCTGCGCCCTCCGATGTGCTTCTTCCCGGTCGCGATCCGCGCCGTCTTGCACCGAAGGCTGCTACGCCTCGTTCTGCGACACCGCCTGTTGCAAGTCAGCAGGTTGCGCCGCTGCCAGCACCCATTGAGGTTCGTCCGGCACCCGGTGCTGCGCGCGCACCAAGGCCGAGGCCCGCGCCTCCGCTAGTACTGACACCGCCGACCGCGAGTTCAGCGCGGCCGACGTTCTGACGATGACTCAGCAAACACGACCGACGGCGAAGCGATTCGCTGAAGGTCGGCTGTGTTTACGCCGAGAGATTGTGCTCCGGCATCCGCTGTTGCGGAACGGCACGTGTACGGAAGTAATCGAGCACGAACAGCCGAATCGCGGACGACAAATTGCCCTGCTGACGGTTTGTGTCGATCTCACCAACCAGCTCGGAAAGCGTCATGTCGCGAAGATTCGAAATCTCCTTCATGCCGTTCCAGAACGCCTCTTCGAGACTCACGCTGGTCTTGTGACCCGCAACAACGATCGATCTCTTAACTACGGGCGATTTCATGATGCGTCCTCGCCATCGATGTGATGCTGATCCAGCACGTTGTTCGCACGGACTGTGCGCTGCTCCTGCAATGTTCGTTCTGACTTAGTTCGTCCGAAGCGCGCACGGTTTATATCGGCTTGTTTTGCCGATTCCTCTCGTGCAGTGCGCTTCTTGAAGCGATTGAGATTGATCAGGTCACCCATGATCGCTCCTGTCTTTAAAAAATGATGGGGTGGGAAACGTCGTCTTCACCATCCAGTAGTTGTACGAGACGAGGGTGAATTCGGTTTCGGTATCCATCCTAAAATATTCTCCGTAGTTCCAAACAAGCTCCGCAGAAAAATGAAGTCATCTACGAAGCGTAACCAGATCACCTTCTGCTGTATCACAAGGAAAAACGCGTCTGATATGCGACCATTCTAACCATTTAGCAGATATGAATTATAACTATTTCCTTCTGGAGTTATTCTCAACAAGCTGTGAGCAAATATTCTTGCTTACCCAGGATGTATCATTTTGGCCGGCTGAACAAGAAGATCGAACTCTGCTGCACTAACAAAACCGAGCCGCAGCGCTTCCTCCTTCAATGTCGTTCCGTTTGCATGAGCAACCTTAGCGACTTTCGCCGCGTTATCGTAACCGATTTTCGGTGCGAGTGCAGTCACGAGCATCAGTGATCGTTCCATCAGCTCATGAATTCGTTTTTCATCGGCGCGAATTCCGTCGATGCAGTGCTCTGTGAAGGATCGCGCAACATCCGCCATCAATTGGATGGACTGCATCATGCAATGGGCCATCACCGGCTTGTAGACATTGAGCTCGAAGTGACCCTGACTGCCGGCCACCGTAATTGCCGTGTGGTTACCGAATACCTGACAGCATACCATTGTCATTGCTTCACATTGTGTCGGATTTACCTTTCCAGGCATGATCGATGAGCCAGGCTCGTTCTCCGGAAGTATCAATTCGCCAAGTCCGGAACGCGGGCCAGATCCGAGCAATCGGATGTCGTTTGCAATCTTAAATAGACTAGTTGCAACTGAGTTGATCGCACCGTGTGCAAACACATAGGCGTCGTTTGATGCTAGTGCTTCGAATTTGTTCGGTGCAGTGATGAAAGGCAGCTTGGTAATTGTTGCTGCGTGCTTCGCGAACAGCTTCGCAAAACGAGGCTTGGAGTTGAGGCCGGTCCCGACTGCAGTTCCACCTTGGGCGAGCGGGTAGAGATCCTTCACGACGCTTCGTAGGCGTTTGATGCCGCTTTCGATCTGTGCGGCATAACCTGAAAACTCCTGCCCGAGCGTGAGCGGCGTCGCGTCTTGTGTATGCGTACGTCCGATCTTCACGATCTTTGCGAAGGCTTTTTCCTTCTTGCGCAACGCAGCATGTAGTTCGCTTAGTGCGGGGATGAGGTACTCAACAATACCCTGCGTTGCCGCAATGTGCATCGCAGTCGGAAACGAATCGTTGGACGATTGACTCATGTTGACATGGTCATTGGGATGCACGGGCTTCTTGGTGCCGCGTTCACCGCCAAGAAGCTCGTTCGCACGATTGGCAATGACCTCGTTGAGATTCATGTTGGTCTGCGTGCCGGAGCCGGTTTGCCAGACGACCAGTGGGAAGTGATCATCCAGCTTCCCATCGATGACTTCGCGCGCTGCGCTCACAATGGCTTTTGCAAGCTTGGGCTCGAGAAGTTTGAGTTCGCGATTGGTTTCGGCCGCCGCCAGCTTGACGATGCCGAGCGCGCGAATGATCGGCATCGGCATGCGATCGTGACCGATCTTGAAATTCTGTCGCGACCGTTCCGTTTGGGCTCCCCAATAACGATCCGCTGCGACCTCGATCGGACCGAAGCTGTCGGTTTCGGTGCGGGTGGTGGCGGAGGTCTTCGAGGATTTGGCCATGGGTACGGTCCTTGCGATGCCGCGCTCCCTGCAGAGACTTCTGGCGGGTGCGGCGCATAAGAATGGGGCCGCGCGAACGCGGCCCCGGCACCTTACAACGTCTTGCGATTATTTTTTCCGGAAGCGGTCTAAACGGACGACTTCTGCACCTTCGCCCGATTTTGGCGGTTCTTCCTCTGAAGCAGGCGCGGGCGGAGCCGGAGGGGCGGCGAGAGCAGATGCCGCAGTGGCTGCGGACGACTCACCGGCAGCCGGGGTCTCTACAGCGGTTTCGGTCTCGAACTGCAGGCCGAACTGCACCGAGGGATCGTAGAAACTCTTGATGGCGTTGAACGGCACGACCAGGCGCTCGGGGATGCCGTTAAAGGACAGGCCGACCTCGAAGCGATCTTCGGTGACCACGAGATCCCAGAACTGATGCTGCAGGATCACCGTCATTTCCTCTGGATACTGGGCCAGCAGGCGCGGCGACAGTTTGACGCCGTCGGCCGTTGAAACGAAGGTGATAAAGAAGTGGTGCTCGCCCGGCAGGCCATGCTCGGCAGCGTCGATCAGCACGCGCCGCAGAACGCCACGAAGGGCGTCGCGCGCCAGCACATCGTATCGAATATGATCGGTTGCCATCGGTCGGTCCCGTCGCTTGTCTTGGTCATGGCCATATATGGAGTGAGGGCGAGGCCGGAGGCCGACTCGCGTCACATACTGTTCTATCTATTCTATCCCGGTCTTGACCCGAGGTCAGCAGCCGGAAAAGCTGGCGCCCTCTATATATGACGCAAATTGGACGCGATACAGCCGGGCGGTCATTTCAACCGCCGATTGGCGTGGAAACAGGCAAAAATCGATTGGCCCGATGGGCGGATAGCCCTAGTTCTGGACCATGCGTCCAAGTTCACCACAGGCTGATGCCCCCATTGCGGAACTCGCGTCGGCATCGCCGCCGGGACTGCTGACGCTATTCCTTGCCTTTGCAAAGATGTCCCTGGCCGGTTTCGGTGGTGTTCTGGTTTGGGCGCGCCGGGCGATCGTCGAGCAGCACGGCTGGATGACGCCCGAGGAATTCAATGAGACTTTCGCACTTTGCCATTTCTTGCCGGGGCCGAATATCGTCAATCTGTCGGTGGTGTTCGGGGCGCGGTTTCGCGGTGTGCCTGGCGCCATTGCAGCCTTTGCGGGATTGCTGGGGCCGCCCGTGGTCATCGTGACCATTCTGGCGATCCTGTATGCACGCTTTGGGGATATCGAAGCGCTGCGGCGCACGCTGGCCGGCGTCTCATGCGCTGCCGTTGGACTGCTGTTCGCGGTGATTTTCCGAATGATGCTGCCTCTTCTGAAGAAGCGTGAGCCGGTCAGCCTGACGCTCCTGATCGCCGTTTTCGTCGCCGTTGGCGTGATGCGATGGCCATTGCCGACCGTTCTTCTGGTGTCGATTCCCGTCAGTATCGGCCTGACCATGTTGATGCGACGGCGGGCGGCAGTATGAACGACGCGAGCCCCGGATCGCTTGTCACGCTGGCCTGGTCGTTCGGGCTGATGTCGCTTTTTGCCGTGGGCGGCGCCAATTCGGCCATTCCCGAAATTCATCGGCTCGCGGTCGATGTCAACCACTGGATGTCCGACAAGCAGTTCGCGGATGTGTTTGCGATCTCGCAGCTATCGCCGGGGCCGAATGTTCTCATTGTGACGCTGATCGGTTATCAGGTCGCTGGCATCATGGGCGCGATGGTTGCAACACTGGCCATGTGCGGGCCGACGGCCGTGTTTGCTTATTTTGTCAGCCAATTGCTGGCGCGGTCGGGCCACGCGCAATGGCCGGGAATCGTACAGGCCGCGCTGGTCCCCTTATCGATAGGTCTCATGAGCGCGAGCGGGTTGGTTCTGCTGTTCGCTTCTGACACCACCTGGACGGCGTTTCTGGTAACGGGGAGCGCCGCCGTTTTGGCGTTTGCCACGCGGCTTAACCCGCTATGGTTGTTAGTTGCTGGGGGCCTTCTTGGTTTCGCTGGCGTTCTCTGACGAAAATCGCTAGCAAGCTTGACCACGGAGCCGTTGGGCGGTCTCCGAACGATGTTGTTTGGGCTAAATGCTCGTGACAGGGGAACGTACCAATGAGTGATGCGCCGAGCCATGCGCCGGAGAAATCCATCTTACCGAGCTGGGTCAAAGGCCCTCAAGACTTTATCGGCGGCCTTGCTTTGGTGGCGATTGCTGCATTTGCTCTGTGGGCATCCAGCGATCTGCAGGGCATGCATGGCTTTTCGTTCGGAGCAGGTACCGCGCCGCGGATGTTCGGCATTCTGCTGCTGGGTCTTGGTGCAGCCGTAACCGTTGTCGGCATTTTCACAGAGGGCCCCGGGCTCTCCAAGTTCCACTGGCGCGGTCCGTTTTTTGTGGCGCTGGCCATTCTGGTTTTCGCGGTCGGCATTCGTCCGATGGGCATGATCTTCGCGGCGATGTCGAGTTTTCTGATTGCTGCGCTCGGCACGCCCGAGACGCGCTGGAAAGAAACGATCATCGTTGGCGCCTGCCTCACGGGCTTCTGCGCCTTGCTGTTCCCGTATGCGCTTGGTCTGCCGTTGCAGATGTGGCCGACATTTCTGATCCGCTAAGAACGAGGGCGTCATGGGTGATCTTTTTTCGAATCTCGGTCTTGGCTTCAGCACCGTCTTCCAGTTCGTGCAGTGGACGCCGGCGTTCCTCGGCGGAATGTCGATCCCGCTTCCGATCAATATTCTGCTCTGTCTGATCGGCGCGCTGGTCGGTACGCTGGTCGGCGTTCTGCCGGGCATCGGTACCATTGCCACCGTGGCGATGTTGCTGCCGATCACGTTCGGTCTGCCGCCGGTCGGCGCGCTGATCATGCTCGCCGGCATCTATTACGGTGCGCAATATGGCGGTTCGACCACGTCGATCCTGGTCAATATTCCGGGTGAAGCAGGTTCGGTCGTAACTGCGCTCGACGGCTTCCAGATGGCGAAGCAGGGCCGTGCCGGTCCGGCGCTCGCGATTGCAGCAATCGGCTCGTTCTTTGCGGGTTGCGTTGCGACGGTCCTTATCGCTGTGCTCGGCGCGCCGCTGACCAAGCTCGCGCTTGCGTTCGGTCCGGCAGAATACTTCTCGCTGATGGTGCTCGGCCTGATCTTCGCCGTGGTGCTTGCCAAGGGCTCGGTGCTGAAGGCGATCGCGATGATCGTATTCGGTCTGCTGCTGTCCATGGTTGGTTCCGACATCGAAACCGGCGCGTCGCGCATGTCGTTCAACATCCCTGAACTCGCTGATGGCCTGGGCTTTGCCACGGTCGCCATGGGCCTGTTCGGCTTTGCGGAAATCATCCGCAACCTGGATGCGGGCGGCGAGGAAGATCGCCAGCTCGTGCAGCAGAAGGTCACGGGCCTGATGCCGACCAAGAAGGATTTGAAGGACTCTGCACCTGCAATTCTGCGCGGCACCGTGCTCGGCTCCATTCTCGGCATTCTGCCGGGCGGCGGCGCGGTTATCGCATCCTTCGCGGCCTATACGCTTGAGAAGAAGCTGTCGAAGGATCCGAAGCGTTTCGGCCGTGGAGCGATCGAAGGCGTTGCGGCGCCGGAAAGCGCCAACAACGCTGCAGCGCAAACCTCGTTCATCCCGCTGCTCACCCTCGGTATTCCGCCGAATGCGGTGATGGCGCTGATGGTCGGCGCGATGACCATCCATGGCATCGTGCCGGGCCCGCAGGTGATGCAGAAGCAGCCGGAACTCGTCTGGGGCATGATCGCCTCGATGTGGATCGGAAACCTGATGCTGCTCGTCATCAACCTGCCGATGGTCGGCATCTGGGTTCGGCTGCTTCGTGTGCCGTATCGCCTGATGTTCCCGTCGATCGTGGTGTTCTGCAGCATCGGTATCTATTCGGTGAACAACGCACCGATGGACGTGGTGCTCGCAGGCGTGTTCGGTTTGCTCGGCTACTGGCTGATCAAGCATGACTTCGAACCGGCGCCGCTGCTGCTCGGCATGGTGCTTGGTCCGCTGATGGAAGAGAACCTGCGTCGTGCGCTGTTGATCTCGCGCGGCGATGCGACTGTGTTTTTCACCCGTCCGTTGTCGGCCACCCTGATGGCAATCTCGGCGTTCCTGCTGATCCTCGCTGTGCTTCCCGCACTGCGAAAGAAGCGCGACGAAGTCTTCGTCGAATCCGAGAGCTGACGAATCTCTCAACGCATCTGCGTCGTTACGCCACGGCCCGAAGTCGAATAGACTTCGGGCCTTTGCTTGTATTCAGTCCCGCGACTGTCGTTATTTTCGCGGCAAAAACATTTTCGGAGGAAACCAAATGAAGCTGTTCAATCGCAGAGTTGCGATCAGTGGCCTGGCGGCCGTCGCCGGCTTCGGCGCACTGGCAACCACTGTTCAGGCGCAGGAATACCCGACGCGCAACATCACCATGATCGTGCCGTTCGCGGCCGGTGGCCCCACCGACGTCATCGCGCGCATCGTCGCTGCCGATATGTCGAAGACGCTGGGCCAGCAGATCATCATCGAGAACGTCGTCGGCGCTGGTGGCACGACCGGCGCGACGCGTGCAGCGCGCGCGGCCAATGACGGCTACACGATCATCACCGGCCACATGGGCACCCATGCTGCGGCCGTGCCGCTGTATCCGAAGCTCGCTTATCACCCCGAGAAGGATTTCGAGCCCGTCGCGCTGCTGGCCGGCACGCCAATTCTGATCCTGGCGAAGAAGGATTTCGCGCCGAAGGATCTCAAGGAATTCGTCACCTATGTGAAGGCCAACAGCGACAAGTTGAACATGGCCCATGCCGGCGTCGGTTCTGTGTCGTATTCGTCCTGCGAATTGCTGAGCTCGGTTCTGGATATCAAGCCGACCGGTGTGCCGTTCAATGGCACCGGTCCGGCGATGAACGCGCTGGTCGGTGGTCAGGTCGATTATATGTGCGACCAGATCGTCAACGCGGTTCCGCAGATCAAGGGCGGCACTATCAAGGCCTATGCCATTGCGACGCCCGATCGTAACCCGTCGCTGCCGGACGTCCCGACCACCACCGAAGCCGGGCTGCCGAAGTATCAGGCCTCGGCCTGGAACGCGATCTTCGCGCCCAAGGGCACGCCTGCCGCGATCACTGCCAAGCTGAACGCCGCGGCCGCCAAGGCGCTCGACGACGAAAACGTCAAGAAGCGTCTGCTCGATCTCGGTTCGGACATTCCGAAGCCGGAAGCCCGCACCCAGGCTGCGCTCGGTTCGCTGGTGAAGAGCGAAGTCGAGAAGTGGTCGGCGGTGCTCAAGCCCGCAATGTGATCGGGAACCGGCTAACCAATTGATTTCAAGGGCTGGGTCCTCACGGATCCAGCCCTTGCCGTTTGCGGGGCAGGGACACACTTTTTCGGGTATAATCCGGGAATCGGCGTGTCCGACCACCGGACGAGGCGATAAGTTCGCCCGCTCACAAGCCCGCAAGATCGACCATGAACCAGTATCACGACCTGCTAGAGCGAATCCTGAGCGACGGTGCCGAGAAGCACGACCGCACCGGCACAGGCACGCTGTCGGTGTTCGGCCATCAGATGCGCTTCAAGCTCAGTGATGGTTTCCCCGTGCTGACCACCAAGAAGCTTTCGCTGAAGGCGATCATCCACGAGCTGCTGTGGTTTTTGGCAGGCGATACCAATATCAAATATCTCAAGGACCACGGCGTCTCGATCTGGGATGAATGGGCAGACGCCAATGGCGATCTCGGTCCGGTCTATGGATCGCAGTGGCGCTCGTGGCCTACGGCGGACGGACGCAGCATCGACCAGATCGCCAATGTGGTCGACATGATCAAGCGCAATCCGGACTCGCGCCGGCTGATCGTGACGGCGTGGAATCCCGCCGAGATCGACAAGATGGCGCTGCCGCCGTGCCATTGCCTGTTCCAGTTCTACGTCGCCAACGGCAAGCTGTCGTGCCAGCTCTATCAGCGCTCTGCGGACGTTTTCCTTGGCGTGCCCTTCAACATCGCGTCCTACGCGCTGCTGACGATGATGATCGCGCAGGTCACGGGCCTCAAGGCTGGTGACTTCATCCATACGCTCGGCGATGCGCATCTCTATTCCAACCATCTGGAGCAGGCGCGGCTGCAACTGACGCGGCCGACACGTACGCTGCCGGTCATGAAGATCAATCCGGATGTGAAGGACATCTTCGCGTTCCGCTATGAGGACTTCACCCTCGAAGGCTACGATCCGCATCCGCACATCAAGGCCGAGGTTGCGGTTTGACCACAACGACACCCGTTCCTCAGATCGTCCTCATCTACGCCGTAGCCGAGAACGGCGTGATCGGGCAGGGCAACGCTATGCCATGGCGGCTGAAGTCGGACATGCAGCGGCTCAAGGCGCTGACCATCGGCAAGCCGATCGTGATGGGGCGCAAGACGTTCGAGTCGTTTCCGAAGCGACCGCTGCCGGGCCGCACCAATATCGTCATCACGCGCAATGCCGACTATCAGGCCGCGGGGGCCGTAGTCACCACGTCGCTTGCCGATGCGCGCGCGGTGGCGACTGGCGATGCGCTGCGGCGTTTGGTCACTGAGATTGCCGTGATCGGCGGCGCCGAGATTTATGCCCAATGGATGGGGATCGCCGACCGTCTCGAAGTGACCGAAGTTCACGCGCAGCCGACCGGCGATACCTTTATGCCGCCGGTCGATCTCACTGTGTGGGAAGAAGTGGCGCGCGTCAGAAATGCCGCGGCGGGCGAGGACAGCGTCGATTTCTCCTATGTGACATATTGCCGGAGAGCGCCCCGTTAACCGCGTTTTCCGCCCGTTAACATTGACTTTCGCGGCCTCAGGCATAGCTCCAGCGATCAAGAACCCCGCGTTGTAAGAGCTGGGGTCGTCCCCTATAAAGCCATGCAGACGTGGCGAGACCGGTATGTCCGGCCGCGCAGAGGAGAGTGTTGAATGCCGTGGAAGAATCAAGGCGGAGGCCCATGGGGCTCTGGTCCGAAGGGACCCTGGGGTTCTGGTCCGCAATCGTCCGGACCGAGGCCGCCTGATCTTGAGGATCTGCTGCGCAAGGGGCAGGACCGCCTGCAGTCGATGTTGCCCGGCGGCTTCGTCAGCGGCATGGGCATCGCGCTCGTGCTCGCCGTGGCGCTGGTGATCTGGGGTCTGTCCGGTTTCTTCCGCGTGCAGTCCGAAGAGCTCGGTGTTGTCCTCCGGTTTGGCAAGCATGTCCGCACCGTGCAGCCCGGCCTGAACTATCATCTGCCTTATCCGATCGAGACCGTGCTGTTGCCGAAGGCGCTGCGCGTATCGACCTTGTCGGTCGGCATGTCGATCCTGGAAGATACCGGTCGCCGTGGCCGCACTATCCGCGATGTGCCGGAAGAAAGCCTGATGCTGACCGGCGACGAGAACATCGTCGATGTCGACTTCACCGTGCTGTGGCGTATCAAGCCCGACGGTGTCGGCAACTTCCTGTTCAACATCCAGAACCCCGAAGGCACCGTGAAAGCGGTCGCCGAAAGCGTGATGCGTGAAGTGGTTGGCCGCGCCAACATTCAGCCGATCCTCACCGGCGCACGCACCACCACCGAAACCCAGGTGCAGGAACTGATGCAGAAGACGCTCGACGGCTATAGCGCCGGCGTCCTGATCCAGCAGGTCCAGCTGCAGAAGGTCGATCCGCCGGCACAGGTGATCGACGCATTCCGTGACGTGCAGGCGGCACAGGCCGACGCGCAGCGTCTGCAGAACGAAGCCCAGACCTATACCAACCGCGTTGTGCCAGATGCGCGCGGTCGCGCCGCGCAGATCCTGCAGGTCGCCGAAGGCTATCGCGAACAGGCGATCGCCGAAGCCAAGGGCCAGAGCGCGCGCTTCCTGAAGGTCTACGACGAGTACAAAAAGGCGCCTGACGTAACCCGTCAGCGTATCTATCTCGAAACCATGGAGCGGATCTTCGGCGGTGCCGAGAAGCTGGTCTATGACGGCGGCCAGGGCGCCGGTGCTTCGCAAGGCGTCGTGCCTTACCTTCCCTTGAATGAACTGACGCCGCGGCGTCAGCCTCCGGCGCCATCTGGTCAGCCTCAGCAGAGCGGGAGCACCCGATGAAAACCGGCATCTCAGGTATCGTTGCACTGATTGTAGTGCTGGTGCTGGTCATCGTGGGCTTCGGCTCGATCTATACGGTGCGCCAGACTGAACAGGCCCTCGTGGTCCGACTCGGCGAGCCCGTCCGCGTGGTCACCGAACCCGGTCTGAACTTCAAGATCCCGTTCATCGACAGCGTGATCTCGATCGACAAGCGTATCCTCGATCTGGAAAACCCGGCTCAGGAAATCATTGCCAACGACCAGCGTCGTCTGGTGGTCGATGCCTTCGCTCGCTACAAGATCAAGAACGCGTTGCGCTTCTACCAGAGCATCGGGTCGATCCAGGCGGCGAACATCCAGCTCACCACGCTGCTCAACGCGGCCATGCGCCGTGTGCTCGGCGAGGTCACCTTCATCCAGATCGTGCGCGACGAGCGCGAGAACCTGATGAACAAGATCCGCGAGCAGCTCGACAAGGAAGCCGACGGTTACGGTATCTCCGTCGTGGACGTTCGTATCCGCCGCGCCGATCTGCCGGAGGCGAACAGCCAGGCGGTGTATCAGCGGATGCAGACCGAGCGTCAGCGGGAAGCTGCTGAATTCCGCGCCGGCGGTGGCCAGAAGGCGCAGGAGATTCGCTCCAAGGCCGATCGTGAAGCAACGGTGATCATCGCCGATGCCAACTCGACCGCTGAACAGACCCGCGGTGCCGGTGACGGCGAGCGCAACCGTCTGTTCGCCGAATCCTACGGCCAGGATCCGGAGTTCTTCGCGTTCTATCGCTCGATGACGGCTTACGAGAACGGGTTGAAGAGCAACGACACCCGCTTCCTGCTGCGGCCGGATTCGGAGTTCTTCCGCTTCTTCGCCAATCCGTCGGGCAAGCCCCCCGCAGCAAAGCCGCAGTAACGGCGTCACTGGTTAAGCTTACGCGGATACCTGTTTTGCGTTCGCTGCCACTCTGATCTAAAGGATGAGGCGCGCCATCGTGGCGCGCCTCATTTGTTTTCAGAAAAGCGCCAAGAAAACTGCCAAGAAAACTGCGGCCAGGGTGCGAACGTTCGGGAGTTGAAGTCGGATGAGGTCCATAGCGTTTGCCGACTTCCTCATCGGCATCGGAATCCTGTTCGTATTCGAAGGCATCCTGTTCCTGGCATTTCCCGGATGGATGCGCCGCGCGATGAAGAGCGCGCTGCAAAGCCCTGACAACATCCTGCGCATCGCCGGTCTGGTCTCGGCCGTCGGCGGCCTGATTCTGATCTGGGCGATCCGGCGCTAGCGGCGGCTCATAATCTCTCCGGGCGTCCGAAAAAGCTCTTCCGGATCAACGCGATCGTGCACGTTTACGTCCGCATTCCGCCGCAATCCACGTCCCAGATGGGCCAGCCGGATGGCCCGCGCGAAGGCTTGCGCGATGTCGCCGTTCGGGCGCACTCTCAGCCAAATTTGCCGACTCTCTTTTGGAGACGTTTCCGACATGTCCTTCGCTCATCCCTCTCTGAGCTCCGTTTCGCGCCGTGCACCGTATAGCGGCCTGCGTCCGCTGCTGACGGCGCTTTGTTTTGGCGCCGCGGTCGCCACGTTTTCCGCGCCGGCCTCGGCCCGCGGACCGGATGGCATCGCCGACGTCGCCGAGAAGGTGATCGATTCCGTGGTCAATATCTCGACCACCTCGACCGTCGAGGCGAAGAACAGCGACAAGGGGGAGGGCGGTGGCCGCGGGGCGATGCCGCAACTGCCGCCAGGCTCGCCGTTCGAGGAGTTCTTCGACGACTTCTTCAAGAACCGCGGCGGCCGCCCCGGCGGCGACAAGAATGGCGGCCTGCAGCCGCGCAAGACCAATTCGCTGGGCTCCGGTTTCATCATCGACACCTCGGGCGTCGTGGTCACGAACAACCATGTCATCGATGGTGCCGACGAGATCACCGTCATCATGAATGACGGCACCAAGATCAAGGCCGAGCTGGTCGGCGTCGACAAGAAGACCGATCTGGCAGTGCTGAAGTTTACCCCGGTGAAGCCTGTGGTCGCCGTGAAGTTCGGCGATAGCGAGAAACTGCGGCTCGGCGAATGGGTGATCGCGATCGGCAATCCGTTCTCGCTCGGCGGCAGCGTCACTGCGGGCATCGTCTCGGCGCGTAACCGCGAGATCAGCAACAACAGCCCCTATGACAGCTACATCCAGACCGACGCCTCGATCAATCGCGGTAATTCGGGCGGCCCGCTGTTCAACCTCGAGGGCGAAGTGGTCGGCGTGAACACGCTGATCATCTCGCCCACCGGCGGCTCCATCGGCCTCGGCTTCGCCGTGCCGTCGAAGACCGTGGTCGGCGTCATCGAGCAGCTGCGCGAATACAAGGAAGTCCGTCGCGGCTGGCTCGGCGTACGCATCCAGCCGGTGACGGACGAGATTGCCGAGAGCCTGAACATCAAGCCGGCGCGCGGCGCACTGATCGCCGGCGTCGACGACAAGGGCCCGGCCAAGCCTGCCGGCCTCGAGCCCGGCGATGTGGTGATCAAGTTCGATGGCCGTGACGTCAAGGAGCCGAAGGACCTGTCGCGCATCGTTGCCGGCACCGCCGTCGGCAAGGCGGTCAATGTGCTGATCATCCGCAAGGGCAAGGAGGAGACCAAGCAGGTCACCCTCGGCCGTCTTGAGGATGACAAGCCGGTGCAGGCCTCGATCAAGGCCACGCCGGAAGCCGAGAAGCCGGCGACGCAGAAGGCGCTGGGCCTCGACCTCACCGGTCTCAGCAAGGATCTGCGCACCAAGTACAAGATCAAGGACAGCGTGAAGGGCGTCATCGTGACCGGCGTCGATGCCGGCTCCGACGCCGCCGAGAAGCGCCTGGCCGCCGGCGACGTCATCGTCGAGGTCGCGCAGGAAGCGGTCACCAACGCCGCCGACGTCAAGAAGCGCGTCGATGCCTTGAAGAAGGACGGCAAGAAGTCGGTGCTGCTGCTGGTGTCGAATGCCGAAGGCGAGCTGCGCTTTGTGGCGCTGAGCGTGCAGTAAGGTTGCACGCTGAGGAGTAACGGTGGCTCTTTCTTCTCCCTCCTCCGATCGTAGCGAGCGGAGAGGGGGCCCCTGTTCTCTCCAAACGTCATGGCCGGACTTGTTCCGGCCATCCACGCCTTGCTTTGTCGCCAAGACGTGGATACCCGGCATGCGCCGGGCATGACGGCGTTTGGTTTTGGCGTTCGCGTGTCACGTTATTTCAGATTCAACTGTCAAACAGCCACTACCCTTCAGACATGCGTCATCGCCCCCATTGTTTGCGGCGCGGGGGCGCCGTCGTCGCTTGCATTCCCACCCCTGTGAGAGGGCGTGCGGAACGCCGGGTGCCCGTTGCACCCTTGGGCCTGATGCGATGCGGTCTTCCGCAATTGAGAGTGCATCAGGACTTTCGGAGGCGCCGAGCGATTGCCCGACGTTCCGCCTGCGGTGTTTTTTTCGGTTGCCTGCACATCTGCCTTGGCGAACGGTCCCATCACCAAAATTAGTGTCCCAGGGCGGAGGGACAGGGTAGCCTCAAGCTCTTGGCCGGACGCGTTTCGATTTGGTCGTCCGTCACACTGTCCAGGGCTCTTTCCATCTCAAGGTCGGCCGTCTCCTTGCCAGTGGCAGTGCTGGCGCAGATCCGTCCTGCCCGAAGACAGACGTCCCCCGTGAACCGCGTAACGCCGCATCTCCGGCGTCCACCGCATCCCACCCCGCGAACGTGACGATCGCGATCGCCCCTCTCGGTGGGGCAGGACGAAGGGGAATATAAACCTGATGGGGATGTTGTCAACGGAAGATAGGAAAAAATGTTTGGCGTCGGCCTGTTGCCCTCACGAAAGCGGGGAGCCCAGTAAACGCCGGCGTTGCGCTTCGTCACGATGGCCTGCGTTTACTGGGGCGCCCGATCAAGTCGGGCGACGACAATTAGAGTTTGCGGCTGAAGCCACCAGAACACGTCGAGATTCCCCGCCATTCCAACTGGAGTGGCGGGGAATCTCGTCATGGGATGAACACTCCGGGAATCTTATTTTTAGGCGGGCGGCTCAGTGACCGGTTCCTTCTCGGGATAGCGCTGTTTGATCAACCAGTCGGCGGTCAGCAGCACCGCGAATGTCGCAAGTAGCAGCAGAACCAGCGTGCGAAGCGATATTGCCTGCTGCCTGTAAGCTTGCTGGAGAACGAGAAACATCGTCAGCCATGCGCCCGCATAGATGCTTCGCCAGCCGGTATGGAGAAGTTGGCGTGCGGAAAGCGGCCTGTCGGCCAGGAACGTCCGCACGCATTCCATTAGGGGCACGAGAATCCAAATCAAAGCGAAGAGCGGAACGAGACCCGATAAATCCAACGGCGGCATGATGACCGGTGCTTTCGTAACTGAAGACCGGTCGTTTGACGCTGCGGCTGCCGCAGTGGTTCAATTTACGTTTAGACTTTGGCCGTGCCTACGCGGTCACAAACGTGCTGCGCTTGTAGCCCTGCGCATACAGTAGCGCGGTGAGATCGCCGTGGTCGATCCGGGCTGCTGCCGATGCAGCCACGGCCGGCTTGGCGTGATAGGCGACGCCGAGGCCTGCATCCTGGATCATCGCCAGATCGTTGGCGCCGTCGCCGACGGCCATGGTGTCGAGATTGTCGAGATCGAAGGACTCGCGCAGCTCGACCAGCGTTGCGAGTTTCGCGGCCTTGCCGAGGATGGGCTCGGCGACGGTGCCTGTCAGCTTGCCATCAGCGACATGCAACACGTTGGCGCGGTTTTCCTGGAAGCCGACGAGTTCGGCGACCTTGGCTGTGAACAGCGTGAAGCCGCCGGAGACGAGGCAGGTATAGGCGCCATTGGCGCGCATGGTCTGCACCAGCTCGCGGCCGCCCGGCGTCAGCGTGATGCGCGAGGCCAGCACCTCATCGACCACGCCGACTTTCAGGTCTTTCAGCAGCGCCACGCGTTCGCGCAGTGCCGGCTCGAATTCGATCTCGCCGCGCATGGCCCGTTCGGTAATCGCAGCCACATGAGCCTTGAGGCCGGCGAAGTCAGCGAGCTCGTCGATACATTCCTGGCCGATCATGGTGGAATCCATGTCGGCGAGAAAAAGCTTCTTGCGCCGGTCGCTGACAGGCTGCACGACAACGTCGATCGGCATGTCGCCGCGGGCTGCGCGGAGGCGGTCGCCGAGCGCGAGGATGTTGTGGTCGCTGGCAAACAGGATATCTGCGGCGACGCCGTCGCTCAGCCAGTGCGCCTCGGTGTCGCCCGGCAGAAGTGCGCGCAGACCGTCGACCACCGTGCTATCGAGAGCGGGATTGGCGGGGTTGCAGATCAGGGTCGCAACGAGAGACATGACGTGAGTTCCAGTCCGGACAACAGAGCGCTGCTTATCGCAGGGCCGACCGCCAGCGGCAAGTCGGCGCTGGCGCTGGCCGTGGCGCGCGCGCGGGACGGCGTGGTCATCAATACCGACAGCATGCAGGTCTATCGCGACCTGCGCGTGCTGACGGCGCGGCCGACAGTCGAGGAAGAAGTGCAGGCGCCGCACCGGCTCTATGGCACGGTCGATGCCGCGGTGAATTTCTCCGCCGGCGCCTGGGTCGAGGAGGCGGCGCGGGTGCTTGCCGAGGTGCGGACGCAAGGCAAACTGCCGATCTTCATCGGCGGCTCCGGACTATACTTCAAGGCGCTGACGCGCGGGCTCTCGGCCGTACCGCCCGTCGCCGCCGAGGTGCGCGACGATGTCCGCGCGCGTCTGGAAAGGGATGGGCCGGAGGCGCTGCATGCGCAGCTCGCTTTGGTTGATCCGGTCTCCGCAGCGCGGCTCAATCTGCGCGACCGCACGCGCATCGCCCGCGCGCTGGAAGTCGTGGAGGCGACGGGACGTTCGCTGACCGACTGGCACAGCGAGGGCCTGCCGCCGCTGCTGCCGCCGGAGGGCGTGACCGCGCTGTTTCTGGCGCCCGAGCGCGACGAGCTTTATGCGCGGATCGATGCGCGGTTCGGGCGCATGCTGGACGAGGGCGCGCTGGACGAAGTCGCTGCCCTCGCGGCGCGCGGTCTCGATCCGCTGTTGCCGGCGATGAAGGCCCATGGCGTGCCCGCACTGATCCGGCATATCCGCGGCGAGATCTCGCGCGAGGAGGCCGCGGAGATCGGGCAGGCGGATACGCGCCACTACGCCAAGCGGCAGTTCACGTGGTTTCGGCATCAACTGCCGGAGTTCGCGTGGATGACGGTGGAGGAGGCGGGGACGAGCTTGGCCAGAGCTCTTGTCAGTTGACCCATAGGGTGGTACAATGGCTCATCTGGGAGGCTCTGAATGATCGTCGGGTTTCGCGATGATTGGTTGCGGGCCTTCTTCGTGGACGACGTCCATTCTCGCAACATTCCGGCGGACCTTGAAAGCCGGCTGTTTCGCAAGCTTCAGATGATCGACGATGCGACCACCGATCAGGATCTGCGCGTACCGCCGAGCAATCATTTCGAAAAGCTGCGCGGCAAACTTGGCGGCTTGCACTCGATCCGCGTCAACAACCAGTGGCGGCTGATCTTCCGCTGGGATAGCGGCCGCGGCGAAGCGTCGGATCTTTATCTCGACGATCACAGCTATCGATGAGGTGACTCATGCTGATGACCAAACGCAAGCCGGCCACTGTCGGTGAAATCCTGGTCGAGGAATTCATGCAGCCGCTTGGCCTGACACAAGGGACATTGGCAAAGGCGATGGGTGTCCAGCGCAAGCATGTGAACGAGTTGTGCAACGATCGCCGTAACGTGACCGCGGCGACCGCGCTCATTCTCGCACGCGTCTTCGGCAACAGCCCGGACTTCTGGCTGAACGTGCAGCGCCGCGGCGATTTGTGGGAGGCGATGAACTCGCCGCAGGAACTGGCGCGGATCGAACGTGCGACGCCTCTGGTGAAGGCGGCTTAGGCCTGCAAACCAACACTCCGTCATGGCCGGGACATCTAGCGAAGCGAGCTTCGCTAGATGTCCCGGCCATCCATGTCTTCGCTTGCGGCCAAAGGTGTGGATACCCGGCATTCGCCGGGCATGACGATGGAGGGGGCGGGTGACCCGTACGTCGGCACGCATATCTGCCCGCCCGTTTTTTCCGCTCGCCGAATGCCAAAGACCCGGCTAGGCTCCAAAATCAGCGCGATCACAGCAACTTCCCTTGACATCCCCGGTTTGCTGGCTATGTTCCGCGCAAGTTATGAAAAGTCGGACCGTTCCTGTGCGCAACAAAGTTACAAATCTCCTTATTATCGTGGTACCCTGGCGCACCGCCGGGGGTAGCTGACGGCTACCCACGAACCGAGCGGTGTGCACAGGGTCCTGAACGGGCCCTTTTTTATTGTCTGAACTTCAAGCTTTCCGAACCCAGCGACCATCCAGACCAAGCCGCGCCGCAGAGCGCATCCGGAGCGAACCATGAGCGACAGCAAGCCTCACGATCCCAATCAGATGACCGGCGCCGCGATGATCGTGCGCGCGCTTGCTGATCATGGCGTCAAGCACATCTTCGGCTATCCCGGCGGTGCGGTGCTGCCGATCTATGACGAGATCTACCAGCAGTCCGAGGTCGAGCACATTCTGGTCCGCCACGAGCAGGGCGCCGGCCATGCCGCCGAAGGCTATGCGCGCTCCACCGGACTGCCGGGCGTCGTGCTGGTGACGTCCGGTCCGGGCGCCACCAACATGGTGACGCCGCTGGCCGACGCGCTGATGGATTCGATCCCGCTGGTCTGCATCACCGGACAGGTCCCGACGCATCTCATTGGTAACGACGCGTTCCAGGAATGCGACACCGTCGGCATCACACGGCCCTGCACCAAGCACAACTGGCTGGTCCGTGACGTCAACGATCTCGCCAAGGTGCTGCATGAAGCCTTCTATGTTGCGACCACCGGCCGTCCGGGCCCGGTCGTCGTCGACGTGCCGAAGGATGTGCAGTTCGCCACCGGCACCTATCATCCGCCGCGCAAGTCGGACGTCCATATCTCCTATTCGCCGCGCGTAAAGGGTGATGCCAATGCGATCCGCAAGGCGGTGTCGCTGCTGGCGGGTGCCAAGAAGCCGATCATCTATTCCGGCGGCGGCGTCATCAATTCGGGTCTCGCGGCCTCGAAGCTGCTGCGCGAGCTGGTCGAAGTCACCGGTTTCCCGATCACCTCGACGCTGATGGGCCTCGGTGCCTATCCGGCATCCGGCCCGAACTGGCTGGGCATGCTGGGCATGCACGGCACCTACGAAGCCAACATGGCAATGCATGACTGCGACGTCATGCTGTGCGTCGGCGCGCGCTTCGACGACCGCATCACCGGACGTACGGACGCGTTCTCGCCGAATTCGAAGAAGATCCATATCGACATCGATCCGTCGTCGATCAACAAGAACATCCGTGTCGATATCCCGATCATCGGCGATTGCGGCAATGTGCTCGGCGACATCCTGCAGGTGTTCAAATCCGAGGCGAAGAAGCCGGACACCAAGGACTGGTGGAAGACCATCGCCACCTGGCGCGCGCGCAATTCGCTGGCCTATAAGACGAATAACGATGTGATCCTGCCGCAATTCGCGATCCAGCGTCTGTTCGAGGCGACGCGCGGTCACGACACCTACATCACCACCGAAGTCGGCCAGCATCAGATGTGGGCGGCGCAGTTCTTCGGCTTCGAAGAGCCGCATCGCTGGATGACGTCCGGTGGTTTGGGCACCATGGGCTACGGCCTGCCGGCGGCGCTCGGCGTGCAGGTCGCGCATCCGGACTCGCTGGTCATCGATATCGGCGGCGATGCCTCGGTGCAGATGACGATGCAGGAAATGTCGGCGGCGGTTCAGCACGAATTGCCGATCAAGATCTTCATCCTCAACAACCAGTATATGGGCATGGTGCGCCAGTGGCAGCAGCTGCTGCATGGCAACCGGCTGTCCCATTCCTATTCGGAAGCGCTGCCCGATTTCGTCAAGCTTGCTGAGGCCTATGGCGGTGTCGGCTTCCTGTGCAGCAAGCCCGGCGATCTCGACGGCGCACTGCAGGAAATGATCAAGGTGAAGAAGCCGGTGCTGTTCGACTGCCGCGTCGCGGCGCTGGAGAATTGCTTCCCGATGATCCCGTCCGGCAAGGCGCATAACGAAATGCTGCTGCCGCTGGAAGCCAATGATGAAGCCACCGCGGCGGCCTTCGCGGGCGGCAAGGCGCTGGTGTGATGCAGATAACACAGGCCCTCATCCTGAGGAGCCGCACTCTTGTGCGGCGTCTCGAAGGATGAGTGTCCAAGCTCATGGTTCGAGACGCGCGAAGCCGCGCTCCTCACCATGAGGGATGTAACATCGTGGCGAAAGCCAAACGAGACTTCGACAGGGAACGACAATGGAACAGCCTGCCTCCGCCTATTTCATGGAAGAGCGTCACGATCCCAACGAGACGCATACGCTGACGGTGCTCGTTGCCAATGAGCCGGGCGTGCTCGCGCGCGTCATCGGGCTTTTTTCGGGCCGCGGTTACAACATCGAAAGTCTCACGGTGTCGGAGACCGAGAGCCACAAGCACGTCTCGCGCATCACCATCGTTACCACGGGCACGCCGATGGTGATCACGCAGATCAAGCATCAGCTCGATCGCATGATCCCGGTGCATCGCGTCGTTGACATGACGCTGACCGGCCGCTCCATCGAGCGTGAGCTTGCCATGGTCAAGCTGCGCGGCACCGGCGAGCATCGCGTCGAGGCGCTACGCCTCGCCGAAGCGTTCCGCGCGCGCGTCATCGACGCCACCATCGAGAGCTTCGTGTTCGAGATCACCGGCAACACCGGCAAGATCAACCAGTTCATCGACCTGATGCGGCCGCTTGGCCTCGTCGAGATCTCGCGCACCGGCGTTGCCGCCATCAGCCGCGGACCGGAGGGGATGTAGCCTCCGCGCATCGCAGTCATGAAACCTCTCGACATCGCGTTGGCCGTCGCAGTGGCCGTGATCTGGGGCGTCGGCTTCGTGCTGACCCGGATGGCGGTCGACGAAATGTCGTCGACGCTGCTCACCACGCTGCGCTTCGGCATCACGGCGCTGCCGTGCCTGTTCCTGCCGAAGCCGAAACTGTCATGGCTGCTGATCGTCGCGACAAGCTGGCTGCTGGTGGCGCAATTCCTGGCGCAGACCTATGGCATGGCGCATGGCGTGCCGGCGGGGTTGACCTCGGTGATCGTGCAGAGCCAGGCGCTGTTCACGGTGGGGGCTGCAGCGCTGTTCCTGCGCGAATTGCCGACCCGGCAGCAGGTCGCGGGTATCGCCATCGCCATGGGCGGGCTGCTGATGATCTGTTTCACGGTCGGCTATGACTTCAGCGTGTTCCCCTTCATGGTGCTGATGACGGCGCCGGTGAGCTTTGCCTTTTCCAATCTGCTGCTGCGCCGCGCGCAGTGCGTGCCGATGCTCGACCTGTTCGCCTGGATCAGCCTTGTCGCTTTGCTGCCGCTGCTGGTCGTGCTGTTCGCCGTCGATGGCGCGAGCACGACGTGGCAATCGCTCACGCATGTCTCGCTGAAGGCCTTCGCCTGTGTGCTGTTCCTCGCGCTGGTCGGCACCACGCTGGGCTACTGGATCTGGGGCCGGCTGCTGCGAGACTATTCCGCGGCGCAGGTCGTGCCGTTCGCGCTGCTGGTGCCCTTCATCGGGGCGGCTGCGTCGAGCGTCACATTCGGCGAACAGTTTGGATCACTGCGGCTCGCCGGTATGATCGTCGTTGTCTGCGGCATTGCCGTGATGCTGCTGTCGAAGCGCCCACCCACGCTTGTCGAGGTGGTCTGAGGTCATGTCGCAGCAACTCCTGTTCGCCTTCATCGTGTTCGCCATCGTGATGTTCTTCACGCCCGGCCCGAACAACATCATGCTGCTCGCGTCGGGGCTCAATTTCGGCTTTCGTCGTACGCTGCCGCATGTCTTCGGCGTCACCGTCGGTTTTGCCTTCATGGTCGCCGTCACGGGCCTCGGATTGGGGGCGGTCTTCACCTCCTATCCGGTGCTGCACACCATCCTGAAATATGCCGGCGCGGCGTATCTCGTTTATCTCGCTTTTGCGATCGGGATGTCCGGTCCACCCAACCCGGGTGACGCCGAACGGCGCCGGCCGATGACGTTTTTCGGCGCAGCGCTGTTTCAATGGGTCAACGTCAAGGGCTGGGTGATGGTGATCGGCACCATCACCGCCTATGCGGCGATTGCGAACTATCCCTGGAACATCCTGCTGCAGGTCGCCCTGTCGCTGCTGCTCGGGTTCGTCTCCTGCGTCACCTGGGTGCTGTGCGGCACCTCGCTGCAATCGCTGGTAAAATCGCCTGGCGCGGTCAGGGCGTTCAATATCGTCATGGGGCTGCTGCTGCTGGCCTCCCTGTATCCGGTGCTGGTGGAGCTATGAGCCCGACGCGCAGCGTAAAATCACCGTCGCGGGCTTGTCTCGCGGCACCCGTCGCCCTAGAAACCGGCGGCAATTCATGGTCTTCGGCCATTCGGCTTGAGACCGGTTCGAACGGGCAGCTTTGAAATATAGTTGCTGAAGAGAGGAAATACCCATGCGAGTTTATTACGATCGCGACGCCGACCTGAACCTGATCAAGGGCAAGAAGGTCTGCATCGTCGGCTACGGCAGCCAGGGCCATGCCCATGCGCTGAACCTCAAGGACTCCGGCGTCAAGGACGTGGTCATTGCGCTGCGCAAGGGCTCGGCCACCGCGAAGAAGGCGGAAGCCGCCGGCTTCAAGGTGATGGAAGTCGCCGAGGCTGCCAAGTGGGCCGACCTGATGATGATGCTCACCCCCGACGAATTGCAGGGCGACATCTATCGCGACCACATGCACGACAACATGAAGAAGGGCGCAGCGCTCGTCTTCGCACACGGTCTCAACGTGCACTTCAACCTGCTCGATCCGCGTGAAGACTTGGACGTGTTGATGATCGCGCCGAAGGGCCCCGGCCACACCGTGCGTTCGGAATATCAGCGCGGCGGCGGCGTGCCCTGCCTGATCGCCGTTCACAAGGACGTCTCGGGCAATGCCCATGACCTCGGCCTCAGCTACGCTTCGGCAGTGGGCGGCGGCCGCGCCGGCATCATCGAGACCTCGTTCAAGGAAGAGTGCGAAACCGATCTGTTCGGCGAGCAGGCCGTTCTCTGCGGCGGCACCGTCGAGCTGATCCGCGCGGGCTTCGAGACGCTGGTGGAAGCCGGTTACGCACCGGAAATGGCCTACTTCGAGTGCCTGCACGAGCTGAAGCTCATCGTCGACCTGATCTATGAAGGCGGCATCGCCAACATGAACTACTCGATCTCCAACACGGCCGAGTACGGCGAATACGTCACCGGTCCGCGCATCGTCACCTCGGAAACCAAGGCCGAGATGAAGCGCGTGCTGACCGACATTCAGTCCGGCAAGTTCGCCCGCGACTGGATGCTGGAAAACAAGGTCAACCAGGCCTCGTTCAAGGCGACGCGCCAGCGCAACAACGCACATCCGATCGAGGAAGTGGGCGCCAAGCTCCGCGACATGATGCCGTGGATCAAGGAAAAGGCGCTGGTCGACAAGACCAAGAACTAAGCGCTTCGCTTAGGCGCAGCTATGATGGGACCGCGGCAACGCGGTCCCGTTTCTTTTGAAATGTACAATGCGTGATGAGCTCACCGAAATGGCCAGCCCGCAAAGTCCGCGCCAGGTATTTGCCACATGCTATCCGGGAGTTCACGTGCCATGCAGGCGCGCGGCTCTGCCGCCATGGGAGGACGGGCCCGAATAGGCTATCGGCACGCCGACCGCCAGAACCGCTTTAGGGTATATCGATGGCAGTGGCGCGAATGGGCCGGCCATCCGCACAACGGCGAGAGCTGCACCGTCAAGTTCGGTGTTTCCAGAACTCCTTAAGACGGTAGCCTCGACCACCCGACCACTGCGGTTCACCGCAAGACAGATGACCACACGTCCGCGAAGTCCCGCCTCGGCAAGCCGCTTTGCCGTTCGCATGATCCGCGCGGTTGTGTGCTGCCGCCATGCGCGCATGGTCGGACTCGCGGTCATGGCTTCGGGGCCAGTTGTCGGTGCAATCTGCGCTTCCGCACTCGTTGCCATTGCGGCGAGCAACACGGCGACGCCGATTGCTCGCCGCATGGTCATATTGAGTCCTTTGCTCTGCTTCGTGTGGTTGGCCGGGGGTGAGGCAAAAACAGGAAGCATGTCGAGCCCTTGAGATTGGATGACGGAAGCCAATAGATGAGTGATATCATATTGCGCCCACTTTCTTCCATTTTCTGGGTACTGAGACAACCTTCGCACCATGTCGAGCAGGTCACCGCATGAATGCTATTGTTATCACCGGCGTCTCCACGGGCATCGGCCACGCCACGGCGAAGCTTCTACTCGCGCGCGGTTTTCGCGTATTCGGCAGTGTCCGTAGGCAGGTTGATACAGAGCGGTTGCAAGCCGAGTTCGGCGCGAACTTCATCCCGCTGCTGTTCGATGTCACCGACGAGGCCGCTGTGTTGGCCGCCGCTGCGCAGGTCCGTGCCGCGCTGAACGGCGAGACGCTTGCAGGGCTCGTCAACAATGCCGGCGTTGCGGTGCCGGGCGCGCTGCTCGATCTGGCGGTCGACGAGTTTCGCCAGCAGATCGAGATCAATGTGATGGGGCCGGTGATCGTCACCAAGGCCTTCGCGCCGCTGCTCGGCGCCGATCCGGCAATGACGGGCGCGCCCGGGCGCATCGTGATGATGAGTTCGGTGTCCGGACAGTTCGGCAATCCACTGCTGTCGCCCTATAGCGCGTCGAAATTCGCGCTGGAAGGATTGGCCGAGAGCCTGCGGCGCGAATTCATGCTGTTCGGCATCGACGTGCTGGTGATCGCGCCGGGGGCCGTGCGCACGCCGATCTGGGACAAGGCCGACGCCATCGATATGGCGCGCTTCGATGCGTCGCCGTTTTTGCCGGCGTTAACGAAGCTGCGCGAGATGCTGATGAAGCTGGCGAAGAACGGGCTGCCGCCGGAGACGATCGGCGAGCTGGTTCATCAGGCGTTGACCAAGCCCAACCCGAAAGTGCGCGTGGTGGCATCGCCGCAGCCGGTTCAGACTTGGATCGCCGGTTGGCTGCCGCGGCGCTGGCTGGACGGCATTATGGCGAAGCAGTTGGGATTACGGCCCAAATAGCGGGGCCATTTGTCGCCTCGACAGGGCGGCTAAAATTGGCTAACTGGTACTACCAGATTGGTAGGGTCAGCCCATGCTCGCTGCGGTCAGCACTGATACGTCCGACGCCGTTCGGAAAACGCTCCAATTCGTTCGGCACCACCGGCTGTCGAAGGGCGACCGGCTGCCGTCCGAGCGGGACCTGTCTGAGCGGTTCGGGGTGACGCGCAGTTCGGTTCGCGAGGCGCTGGCGGTGCTCGATGCCATGCGCATCACCGAGCGGAAGCCCAAATCCGGCATCTATCTGCGCAACACGCTGGAGGACAGCGGCCTCGATGCACTGGTGCTGCAGGCCGATCTGGGTGTCACGTTCGATGCGCAGGTGACGCGCGATGCTATCGAGGCGCGGATCATCTGCGAGGAGCAGGCGTTCCGGCTCGCTTGCCAGCGCCGCACCGATGCCGATCTCTCAAAGCTGCACGGACTGCTGGACACCTATGCGGCGCTGGCCGCCAACGGCCGCAACATGGCCGACGAAGACGTTGAGTTTCATCTTGCCGTGGCTGCCGCGAGCCAGAACCGCATTCTCGTGCGCACGATTACGCCTTTGATGCTGATGAGCACGCGCGGGCGTCGCCGTTATTTCGAGTCGGCGGCGCTACGCCAGCGCTCGCTCGACGATCACCGCGCATTCGTCGCCGCCATCGCGGCGCGTGACGAAGTCGCTGTCACCGCGCTCGTCCATAGCCATGTGCAGATCGCTGCCGCCGACATTCAGGCGCTGGCTGATCAGGCCGCGACCGACCTCGATCATTCCGACACCGACCGCAAGGACTGAGGTTCACGAACAACACACGCACCTGACGAGCCGCTCGACAATCCCGACCAACGGGAAGGCTCGGATCGAATACGGCAACGGCCGTAGCGGCACCACCGCACGCACTGGAAACGCAAAAGAAGGACGTATGATGCGTATGAAGACAACTGCCATGACTGCAACTTCGATGGCCGCTTGGGCGGTCGCCGTGGCGATGGTCGCAAGCCCGGCGCTGGCGCAGAAGAAGTATGGCCCCGGCGCCAGCGATACCGAAATCAAGATCGGCAACACGGTACCCTATAGCGGCCCGGCCTCCGCCTACGGCATTCTCGGCAAGGCCTACGGCGCCTATTTCAAGAAGATCAATGATGAGGGCGGCATCAACGGCCGCAAGATCGTCTTCATCTCCTATGACGACGCCTATTCGCCGCCGAAGACGGTGGAGCAGACCCGCAAGCTGGTGGAGAGTGACGAGGTGATGGCGATCGTCGGCAATGTCGGCACCGCCGCGAATGCCGCAATCCAGAAATACGTCAATGCCAAGAAGACGCCGCAACTCTTCCTCGCAACCGGCGCCACCCGCTGGAACGATCCGAAGCAGTTCCCGTGGACCATGGGCTGGCTGCCGAGCTACCACGCCGAAGCTGCGGCCTATGCGAAGTATCTTCTGAAGGAGAAGCCGGATGCCAAGATCGGCGTGCTCTATCAGAATGACGATTTCGGCAAGGACTATCTGAAGGGACTGAAGGAAGGTTTCGGCGACAAGGCGGCGTCAAGGATCGTGGCTGAAGCGAGCTACGAGGTTTCCGAGCCGACCATCGACTCGCAGATCGTCAAGCTGAAGGCCGCTGGCGTCGATACGCTGTTCTCCTTTGCTGTCGGAAAATTCGCCGCACAGTCGATCAAGAAAGTCGCCGAGCTCGGCTGGAAGCCGCTGCACATCGTGCCGAATGCGAGTTCGTCGGTGGGCAGCGTGATCCGTCCGGCAGGCTTCGAGAATGCGCAGGACGTTTTGTCCGCGACCTTCGCCAAGGATCCGACCGATCCGCAGTGGAAGGACGATCCGGGCATGCAGAAGTTCTACGCCTATGTCGAGAAGTACATTCCCGAAGGCAAGGCGATGGAGAGCACGGTATTGTCCGGCTACAGCATCGCCCAGACCATGGTCGAGGCGCTGAAGCAGTGCGGCGACGATCTCACCCATGAGAACCTGATGAAGCAGGCCGCCAACCTGAAGAACGTGCAGCTCGACGGACTGCTGCCAGGCGTGACCGTCAATACCAGCCCGACCGACTTCTCGCCCATCGACCAGTTCCAGATGATGAGCTTCAAGGGCGAGCGCTGGCAGCGCTTCGGCGAGATCATCAAGGGCGAGACGCCGACCGCAGTGCGGTAGAGGCGAGGGATGACGACGGCAGGCGGCGCCCGGACCGGCACCGCCTGCGTCGAAAGGTTCATTGTCCGTTCATGACGCCTGTATTACGATTTTGTGACATTCCGCAGGGTCCGGTCGCGGTGTGAGCCGGCTGGCCGTTGCCAGACAGGGTAGTTTTCTTGCCGGGTGTTCGCAGGCAAGTCATGCTGCCGTCGCCGATCTCAGTCTCTCCGGCGCAAGCCGGCCGCCGCTTCAAGGAGCGGTTGGTGGTCGTCTGGCAGTATGTTCGGCAGTGGCCGCTGCGCACGGCGCTGATCGCCGCGATCCACACGCTTGCGATCTTCTATGTTCTCGCCTCGGTCGAATACGGCCCGTTCGCCACCACGCTGGCGCTGTTGACCTGGGGTTTGCTGAATTTCCTGTTCCTCGCGCTGTTCAAGCGGCCGGGGATCAGCGCGGTGCTGTCGCTGCTGCTGGTCACGACGCTGATCGTGCTGTCGCAGTTCAAGTTCGGCATCACGCAGCTCACGCTGACCTTCCTGGATTTCCTGATCATCGATCGCGACACGATCTCGTTCCTGCATTCGATCTTCCCGCAGCTGCGGACCTGGCTCCTTATCGCCGCTGCCGTCGCGCTCCCGATCCTGTGGCTGATCTGGCGCGCCGATCCGTTCCGCCTGCGCCGCCGCAGTGCGCTGGCCTGTGCGGGTGTCTGCCTGGCGGGGATCGTCGGCCTATCGGCAGCCAATCCCGAAAAGCCATGGGAGCCGTTCCAGGGCGTCAATCACATTTCCAATCTGGCGCGCTCCGGCGTCGTTTCGGTGTCGCATCTGACCGCGACCGGCTGGATCGAGGCGGATTCCAAGAGCCTCGTGAGTTCAGCACAGGCCTCGCCAATGACCACCTGCGAGCCCGGCGTGAAGCGGCCGAACATCGTGATGGTGCTGGACGAGTCGTCATTCGACGTGTCGGCGGCGCCCGGCGTGAAGGTGCCGGCGGGCTATCATGATTACTTCAAGTCTGCCGATGGCCAGCAGCGCGCGCTGATCACCGAGTCCAGCGGCGGGCCGACCTGGTACACCGAGTTCAACATCTTCACCGGCCTGTCGGCACGCTCCTTCGGCGCGCTGAAGTTCTATGTGACGCGTATCGCCGCCGGAAAGATCTCGCGCGGCCTGCCGCAGGCGCTGCAGCGCTGCGGCTACAAGACCTTCTCGCTGTATCCGACCTACGGCAATTTCCTCAGCGCGCGCAGCTTCCAGGAGGGCGCCGGCATCGATGGCTTCATCGACATGGCGGCGATGGGCGTCAGCGAGGACATGCAGCCCGACAGGTTCTATTTCGATCAGGCCAGGGATCTCATCGCGCGCGAGAGCAAGACCGACCAGCCGGTCTTCGTGCTGGTCTATCTCACCGCCAATCACTTCCCGTGGACCACGACCTATCGCGACGACCTGACGCCGGCCGGCTGGCAGGCGCCGGGCAATACGGCGGAGGTGGATGAGTATATCCGCCGCCAGGCGATGACGGCTGCGGACTACAAGGCCTTCGTCGCGCAGCTCCAGAAGGACCATCCGACCGAGCCGTTCCTGCTGGTGCGGTTCGGCGACCATCAGCCCGCGATCGCGCAAAAACTGCTGGAGCCCGAACTGCCGCAGCCGAAGCGCGCCGACCGGATCATGACGCATGATGTCAGATACTATACGACCTATTACGCCATCGACGCGCTGAACTACCGGCCCGAACTGGCATCGGCGTTGCCGGTGCTGGATGCAGCCTATCTGCCGCTCATGGTGCAGGAGGCCGCACGCGTGCCGCTCGATCCGTCCTTTGTCGAGCAGAAGAAGATCATGCTTCGCTGCAAGGGCGTGTTCTATGGCTGCAAGGGCGGCGACGAAGCGAGCCGGTTCAATCGCTGGCTGATCGATGCGGGGCTGATCAAGGATCTCTGACCCGGCCGGCTGCAGCAGTGAGGGCAGGGTGTCTGTCCATCCCGTTCAGGCCAAGGTCATTGCCCGTTCATGACGATTACATTACAAATTAATGACATATCGCAGTTTCCGGCTGCGGCATGCGCCCTCTGGCCGTCGCCAGCCCAGGCCCGAGGCCTCGCCGGTGGTGTTGTGTGCCGCCATGGCGCCTCCGCTCAATCCAGTACCCAGCGTCTCGACAACTGCTGTCGCTGCACCGACCAGCGTGTGGCGGCTGCTGGCCGTGGCAGCGCCGCATTTCGGCGCGCTGCTGGTGATGTTCCAGACCGAGACCGATCTGGTGGGACGGGTGGGCTTCGTGCTGGCCTGGGCCATTCTCAACTTGTTCTGGATTGCGCTGCTGCGCCGTCCCGCGCTTTCGGGAGCGCTGTCGCTGACCCTGGTCGTCATCTTGGTGCTGCTGTCGCGGCTGAAGCACGACGTGGTGCAGATGACCGCGAACTTCGTCGACCTGATGGTGATCGACCGCGATACCGCAGCCTTCCTGTTCACGATCTTTCCGAACCTGCGCTGGTCCGCCATCGGCGCTGCCGTGGTGGTGCTGCCGCTGATGTATGCGCTGTGGTGGCTCGATCCGTTCCGCATTCGACGGCTGCCGGCGCTCGCCGCGCTGACGGCTTGCCTCGCCGCATTGACGGGATATGCGTTGGCCTGGCCGGATGAAGCCTGGCGCGGCTATTACGATGACGGCTATCTGTCGAAATTCGCGCGCTCCGGCGTTACCGCGGTGTCGGACTTCAGCAGCCACGGTTTCATGGAGTCCGACGCGGTCATCACCGAGCGGCTGAAGTTGCCGCTGGAGGATTCCTGCCATCCGGCGGGACGTCGTCCGCACATCATCATGGTGCATGACGAGTCGTCCTTCGACATCCGTCAGGCCGCCGGCGTGAAGACGCCGAAAGGCTATGGCAGCCACTTCGATTCATGGGACGGCAAGGCGCGCAAATTTCTCGCCGAGAGCAATGGTGGGCCGAGCTGGTTCACCGAATACAACGTATTGGCCGGACTCTCGTCGCGCTCGTTCGGGCCGTTCTCCTATTTCGTCACGCGCATCGCTTCGGGCCGCGTCGAGCGCGGATTACCACTGGCGCTGCGCCGCTGCGGCTATAGCACCATCTCGCTCTATCCGGCCTTTGGCGCCTTCATGAGCGCGCGCAGCTTCCAGACCACCACTGGCGTCGAGCGCTTCTATGACGCCAAGGATCTTGGTGCCAAGGGCGTCGAGCCCGACAGCTTCTTCTACGATTCAGCGGCGCGCCTGATGGCCGAGCAGCCGCCGACCAATCCGCTGTTCATGTTCGTCTATCTCGCCGCCAATCACTTTCCGTGGGAAACCAAGTTTCGCCCCGACATGACGCCCGGCTGGCGCGCGCCCGGTAACGTGCCGGTGGTTGATGAATATCTGCGCCGGCAAGCGATGAGCGTCGATCACTATGGTGCGTTCGTCGCGAAGCTGAAGAAGCAGTTTCCAGCGCAGCCGTTCCTGATCGTACGCTATGGCGATCATCAGCCGGAATTCGCTCCGGGCATTCTCGATCCCAACATGGATGAAGCGGGCCTCGGCAAGAAGCTGCAGAGTTACGACCCGCGCTACTACGCGACCTACTACGCCATCGACGCGATCAATTTCGAACCGGTGAAGAGCGCGACGGTGATGGACACGATCGACGGGCCGTATCTGCCGCTGGTCATTCAGGAGGCCGCGGGCATTCCGCTGGACCCGTCCTTCGAGGAGCAAAAGAAGATCATGCTTCGCTGCAAGGGACTGTTTTACGCCTGCAAGGACGGCGCGGAAGCGCGGCGATTCAATCGCCTGTTGATCGATGCGGGGATGATCAAGAATTTGTAGTCTCTCTTTCTTCCCCTCTCCCCCGCGAAGCGAAGCTTCGCAAGGTGGGAGAGGGTGGATCGACCGCGAAGCGGTCGAGACGGGAGAGGGGGCGCCACGCGCGGCGCACCTTGCGGCTACCCCTCTCCCGCCTTCGCTTCGCTCAGGCACCCTCTCCCGCAAGGGGAGAGGGGAAGAAGAACACTCTACTTCGTCCCCATCTTCTCCCACATCCATTTGGCCACGCTCTCCGGCGAACTCGTCGCATCATTGCCTGCCGCGCGCAGGTTTGCCTCGCGCATCAGCGGCAGATCGATCTTGCCGAGCAACGGCTGCAACGCGCTGCGCAACCTCTCGTCGCCCGCGCGCTTCGGCGTCAGCAGCATGATCGCGTCATAGGGCGGGATGGCGTGTTTGGGATCGTCCAGCACCACGAGATCGTATTTCGCGATCAGTCCGTCGCTGGTATAGCCGGCGATGACGTCGACCTCGCCGGAGGCAACAGCGGCATACATGAAATCGGGCTGCATCGTGCGCTGGGTCTTGAACGACAGGCCATAGGCCGTTTTCAGTCCCGCCCATTCCGGCCGCGAAAAGAATTCGTAATCGCCGGCAATGGTCATGTTGCCGCTCAGCGCCGCGAGGTCGGCAGCGGTCCTGACCCCCAGCGCCTGCGCCTTCTGTCGCGGCATCACCAGTGCATAGGCATTGGCGAAGCCGAGTTCACCGAACAGGGTAATGTTGGCTTTCGCTAACGTCGTCTTCAGCTCGGTCAGCAATTGTTCGCGCGGCAGGATCTCGCTGCGGTGAAACTGGTTGGCCCAAAGCGTGCCGGAATAGTCGATGTAGACATCGATATCGCCGGAGGCCAGCGCATCATAGATTACGCTGGAGCCCAAACCCTGCCGCGTCGTGGCGGGCAGGCCGGCGGCCTGCAGGCGCTGGAACATCAGGGCGGCGAGCACATATTGCTCGGTAAAGGTCTTGGCACCGACCACGATACGCGTGCCGGAACGGGCGAATGACGGCGCGAGTGTGACGATCACCAGCGCCGCGATACCGAGCACGCCGATGGTCGTGTGGATGCGGCTGCGCAGGCGGATGCCCGTTTCGATCAGCGCCAGCAATTGATCGACGGCCAGCGCAAGAATTGCCGCGGCGACGCAGCCGAAGATCACCAGCACCCAGTTCTGCGTCTGCAGGCCCGCAAAGATGTAATTGCCGAGACTGGTCTGGCCGATCGGCGTCGACAGCGTTGCCGTGCCGATCACCCACACCGCCGAGGTGCGGATGCCGGCCATCATGACCGGCAATGCCAGCGGCAGTTCGACCATGGTCAGCGATTGCCGCGGCGTCATGCCGACGCCTTGCGCGGCCTCGGTCAATGCGGGATCGACGCCGTTCAATCCGGTGATGGTGTTGCGCAGCACCGGCAGCATCGAATACAGCGCCAGCGCCAGTACCGCGGGCAGAAAGCCGAAGGCCGAGAAGCCGACGCCGAGATATTGCAGCGACAGCGCTGCGAGCGCCAGCAGCAGCGGATAAAATAGTGCCAGCAGCGCCAATCCGGGGATTGTCTGCACGATGCTGGCCACACCGAGCAGCGCGCTGCGCAGCACCGGCCGGTGCCGTGCCATGATGGCCAGCGGCAGGCTGATGACGAGGCCAAGCGCCAGCGCGGCGAGACTGACGCGCACGTGGCTGCCGAGATAATCCGGCAGATGCCCGAGCGCGTCGCTCCAGCGCGGATCGGTGAACAGGCTCATGTCGCGCCGCCTTGGGGCGCCGTGCCATCCCTCGGCAGCAGTATCTGAAGTCGTTTCGCCTGCCGGCGCGGTGTGCCCAGCAACTCGCCGACATAGGGATCGGTGCTTTCGGACAACTCAGTGGGCGTGCCCTCCGCGAGCAGTTTGCCGGAGCGCATCACCGCGATCCGGTCCGCGAGCAGGATTGCCTCGGTCATGTCATGGGTGATCATGATGGTGGTGAGGCCCAGGCTGCGATGCAGCGCGCGGTAGTCGTCGCCAAGCGCATCGCGGGTCAGCGGATCGAGCGCGCCGAACGGTTCATCCATCAGCACGATGCGCGGCTTCGCGGCGAGGGCACGCGCGACGCCGACGCGCTGGCGCTGGCCGCCGGAGAGTTCGTGCGGAAAGCGATCGCGGTGCTGCTTGCGGTCGAGGCGCACGAGATCGAGCAGTTCATCGACACGATCCGCGATATCTCTGGCGGGAGTGCCCAGCAGTCTGGGCGTGATGCCGATATTGTCTTTGATGCTCATATGCGGAAACAACCCGCCGCTCTGGAACACGTAGCCGATGCGCCGGCGCAGTTCGATCGGATCGGCCTGCGCCACGTCCTCGCCGGCGATGGTGATGTGTCCCGCGTCCGGCGCGATCAACCGGTTGGCCAGCCGCATCAGCGTGGTCTTGCCGGAGCCAGAGCCGCCGACCACCGCGAGGAACTCTCCCTCGGCAACATCGAGCGAGACACCGTCGACGGCGTGAATGCGGCCGCCGTCGAAGCTCTTGCTGACATGCTGAAAGGCGATCAGGGGGGCAGCGGAGGTCATGTCCCGGACTATCACAGCCGTGGCAACCCACCAAGCTCGGCCCAGACGTTGAATTATCAGCCCTGCAGCGCTAAGCCAGTCCCGGAACAAAAACACTTGGGGAACGCGCGTGCAGGCAGGTGAGGCCGCGGCATCGATGGCGGTGGCGCTTGATGACGCGACAGTGGCGTTCGGTATTGCCGACAATCGCATCTATACGGCGGTGGAGAAGGCGACGCTCCGGGTCGCGGATGGCGAGTTCGTTGCCATTGTCGGACCGACCGGCTGTGGCAAATCCACATTGCTCAATGTCGCTGCCGGGCTGCTGACGCCAGCCTCCGGTGCTGTCCGGATATTCGATCAGCCGTTGAACGGCTTGAACGCACAGGCCGGCTATCTGTTTCAGGCCGACGCCTTGTTTCCCTGGAAGACCGCGCTGGACAATGTCGCCATCGGGCTGGAGATCGCCGGCATAGCACGCGACGAGGCGCTAACGCGGGCGCAGGACTGGTTGACCTCGGTGGGTCTCGGCGCCTTCGCCGGGCGCTATCCGCATATGCTGTCGGGCGGCCAGCGCAAGCGCGTCGGTCTTGCGCAGGTGCTGATCCGCAATCCGAAAATTCTGCTGATGGATGAGCCGTTCGGGCCGCTTGACGCACAGACCCGGCAGGTGATGGGCAACCTGTTGCTGGATCTGTGGAGCAGGGATCGCAAGGCGGTGCTGTTCGTCACCCACGATCTCGAAGAGGCAATCGCGCTGGCGGACCGCGTCGTCATCATGTCGGCGGGGCCTGGTTCGCGCATCATCGGCGACTGGAAAGTGCCGTTGCCGCGGCCGCGCGATATTTTCGAGGTGCGGCTCGACAAGGAGTTTCACGCGCTTCATCGCGAGATCTGGAGCGTGCTGAAGGACGAGGTGATGAAGGGCTATGCGCAGTCGGCTGGTATGGGAGCCGCGTCATGACGCGTCCCGTGCTGCTGCTGTGTCAAGTGCTCGTCGCCGTGGTCGTCATCGGGCTGTGGCATGTGTTCACCACCGTGCCGGTGTTCGGCCGCATCCTGCTGCCGCCGTTCTTCTTCTCCAACCCTTGGGATGTCGGCAGCCAGATTGTTAGCTGGTTTGCGTCAGGCATTATCTGGAAGCATCTCGGAATCACGCTGCTTGAGTCGGTATTAGCCTTTGTCATCGGCTCGACGCTGGGCGTGCTGATCGGCTTCTGGTTTGCGCGCCAGCCGCGGCTCGCCGCGATCTTCGATCCCTATGTGAAGATGGCCAATGCGCTGCCGCGCGTGGTGCTGGCGCCCATTTTTGCGCTTTGGCTCGGGCTCGGCATCTGGTCGAAGGTGGCGCTCGGCATCACGCTGGTATTCTTCATCGTCTTCTTCAACGTCTATCAGGGCGTCAAGGAAGTCTCGCCCACGGTGCTCGCCAATGGCCGCATGCTGGGCATGAGCGAGCGGCAATTGATGCGCCATGTGTTCTGGCCATCGGCACTGTCATGGATGTTCTCGTCGCTGCACACCGCGGTGGGCTTTGCCGTGGTCGGCGCCGTGGTCGGTGAATATCTCGGATCGGCGGCCGGGCTCGGTTACGTCATCCAGCAGGCGGAGGGCACGTTCGATGTGGCCGGCGTGTTTGCCGGCATGTTCGTGCTGTCGGCCTTTGTCATCGCCATCGATGTGCTGGTGTCGGTGGTAGAGAAGCGCTTGCTGGTGTGGAAGCCGGTGGCGAGCGAAGGGCGGAGCTGAGACGATTCCCTCGCCCCGCTTGCGGGGCGAGGTTAAGCAGAGCCCGTGGCTTATGGCAGCGGCTTGGTGTCGTCCGGCGCCTGCGGCGGGGTCTTGATGGCGATGGCGCGGAACGGCTTGCCGTCCGGCTTGGTGCCGCCATGGGGCGTGCCCTTCGGGATGATGATGAGGTCGCCGGCCTTGACCTGAACTTCCTTGTCGCCCAGCCACACGGTCCCGGTACCTTCCAGGATATACTGGATCTCGTTGGTGTTGGGATGCATGTGCTTCACCACATTGCCGTCCTGCACCGAGATGGTCGCGCCGTCGGCCTGCATGAACATCTTGGAGCGGAAGCCGGTGAGCGAGGCCGGGCCGAGTGCATCGCCGACGAGTTCGGGGACGTGGATGACCTGGGCGGTGATGTTTTCCGCAGCCTGTGCCGGCGTGATGCCCTCGGGCACGAGATGCGTGATGAGACAACCGGCGGCGAAGGCGGCCGTGATGGAGAGTGTTGCGGTGATGCGCTTCATGAACGTTCCCCCTGGATGACAATGATTTGCCGCGCGGATGCTATGTCGCGGGACGTGGGTTGACCAGTGCCGGCTTTCCAACCGGCAGAGGCTCCTCTATCCTCCGCGCCTGATAGCAGCGGAGGAAATAATGACAACAAACATAAAAACCGGCTTGAGCCGTTTATTCCTTGCACGTCTTTTCCTTGCGAGCCTTTTGTCACTGTTTCTCGTTCATCCCGCTGCAGCGCAAACCAAGGTGACCATCGCCATCGGCGGCGGGGCGTGCCTGTGCTATCTGCCGACCGTGCTGGCCAAGCAGCTTGGCGAATACGAGAAAGCGGGTCTCGCCGTCGAACTGGTCGATCTCAAGGGCGGCTCCGATGCGTTGAAAGCCGTGCTCGGCGGCAGCGCCGATGTGGTGTCCGGCTATTTCGATCATTGCGTCAATCTCGCCGCCAAGAAGCAGGAGCTGCAATCCTTCGTCGTCTACGACCGCTATCCCGGTCTCGTGCTGGTGGTGTCGCCGAAGCACACCGGCAAGATCACGTCGATCAAGGATCTCGCCGGCAAGAAAGTCGGCGTCAGTGCGCCGGGCTCGTCGACAGACTTCTTCCTGAAGTATCAGCTTAAGAAAAACGGCCTCGATCCGGCCGGCACGGCGGTGATCGGCGTCGGCCTTGGCGCGACCGCGGTGGCGGCGATGGAGCAGGGCCAGATCGAAGCCGCGGTGATGCTCGATCCTGCCGTCACCGTGCTGCAGGGCAGCCACAAAGACCTCACGATTCTCAGCGATACCCGCACGCAGAAGGACACGCTGGCGGTGTTCTCCGGCGAATATCCAGGTGGCGCGCTGTATTCGACGACGGCCTGGGTCAAGGCTCATGAGAAAGAAGTGCAGGGGCTGACCAACGCGATCATGAATACGCTGAAATGGATTCACAGTCATACGCCGGAAGAGATCATGGCGAAGATGCCGGAAGGCATCGTCGGCAAGGACAAGGAGCTCTATCTCGCGGCGCTCAAGAACACGCTCCCGATGTATTCGGAGACCGGCTTGATGGATCCGAAGGGGGCAGCCGCCGTGCTCGCCGTGTTCAGCGAAGGCTCGCCTGAGGTAGCCAAGGCCAATATCGATGTCAGCAAGACTTACACCAATAAATATGTCGAACAGTTCGCCAAGACGATGGGGACGAATGCGAAGTAGGTTCTGCGCATGATGACGCCGGTCATTCACCGCGTCACGCAACTCGACCTCACACGCAGCGATTGGCAGTGGCCATTCGCGCGTGAGCGGCGGGACGAGATCGACGCTCACTTTGCCCTGAAGCGCGCCGAGAAGCCGCAACTGTTCAATGGGCGCGTGTTGTTGGCGCGCAATGCGCAGTTCACTGGCAACCAGTTTAGCGCGGAATATTTCGAGACCGATTTTGCGAGCTTCTTGGCGTGGCGGGATTGGCGTTGTCCCGATCCGGATGTGTTCAACGGATTTGGCATGGGCGCGCTGCGTGCCAGTGACGGCGCCTTCGTGCTCGGCGAGATGGGGCAACATACATCCAATGCCGGACGCATCTATTTTGCGGCGGGCACGCCCGATCTGGACGACCTGCGCGGCGACGTGGTCGATATTGCCGGCAGTGTGACCCGTGAAGTCGAGGAAGAGCTCGGTCTGACGGAAGCCGATTACCGCGCCGACGCTGGCTGGTCCTGCGTCGTGACGGATTTCTCGGTGGCGATGATGCGTCTTCTCGATGCGGATCAGCCGGGCGAGGTATTGCGTAACACCATCGAAGCCAATCTTGCCGGTCAGACGTCGCCTGAGCTGCGCGGAATTCATCTGGTGCGCAGCGAAGCCGACTTCACCCCGACGATGCCGTTGTTTGTGACAGCATTTATGACAGCGCAACTGACGCCAGCGGCGTGATCTGCTGGTATTGCGGGGATCGGCACGCTACGCTTGCAATCCCCGTGTCCCGGAGTTGCCGATCTCATGTCTGCCAAGCCAGTTGTGTCCGCGTTGAAGTCCTATATCGAGCCGTATCGGGTCGACGGTTCGAAAGCTTTCCATCTCAAGGCGCATGACACCAATGGCAGCGGCGGGCTGCACAAGGAGACCGGCAAGAAGATCATCGAGGCCAACCGCCGCCGGCTGCAGGAGCTGCAGGAAAAGCTCTATGCACAGGATCGCTGGTCGCTGCTGCTGATCTTCCAGGGCATGGACGCCGCCGGCAAGGACAGCGCCATCGAGAGCGTGTTCGACGGCATCAATCCGCAGGGCTGCGAGGTGCATTCGTTCAAGACGCCGTCGTCGAACGAACTCGATCACGATCTCATGTGGCGTCACACCATCGCGCTGCCACAGCGCGGACGTATCGGCATCTTCAATCGCTCTTACTACGAGGAATGTCTTGTCGTCCGTGTGCATCCGGAGATTCTCGCCAAGCAGAAAATTCCGGCCGAGCTGGTGACAAAAGATATCTGGCGCGAGCGCTTCGAGGATATCACCGCCTTCGAGAAATATCTCGCGCGCAACGGCACCGTGGTGCTGAAGTTCTTTCTCAACGTCTCCAAGGAAGAGCAGCGCGAGCGCTTCCTCGATCGTCTCGAGCAACCGGCGAAGAACTGGAAGTTCTCATCGGCCGATATCGCCGAGCGCGCGCTATGGGACAAGTATCAGGAGGCCTATGAGGACCTGATCAAGCATACGTCCTGCGAGGAAGCGCCATGGCATGTGGTGCCGGCGGATCGCAAATGGTTCTCGCGCGTGGTGATCGGCTCGGCCATCGTCAACGCATTGGAGAAGCTGGACCTGCACTTCCCCACCGTGGACGGCGAGGCGAAGAAGGACTTTACGCTGATCCGCGAGGCGCTGGAGAAGGAAGGGCCGCCGCGGGAAGGCAAGCCTGTGGTGAAGAAGGTCGCGAAGAAGAAGGTGGCCAAGAAGAAAGCGGCGAAGAAAACGTGATATTTTCTGGCTGTCATCCCCGCGAAGGCGGGGATCCATACACGCCGAAGAGGCCGTTCGTACGTTGTCGTCGCGATTTTGCCGTTTTGATTGGTTCGACCGTGGCTATGGGTCCCCGCCTTCGCGGGGAGGACAGCTACGGCGGGCTAGTTTAACTCAGCTTCAATTCCTTCAGCACCTTTGCCACCTTCTCTTGCGCCGCATCCGTCAGCGGCAGCACCGGGCGCGGTGGCTTCGCATCCGTCAGCCCCATCTGCTCCGCGGCCGCATACATTACGCGCAGGCTGGAAAACTGCTTGAACAGATCCCACAGCGGCTGCATCGCGCCGTTGAGGCGGCGCGCTTCGTCGGCATTGCCGGCCTGCGCTGCGCGGGTGATGGCCAGACAGCTCTTTGGAAACAGGCCCGCCGCCACGCAATACCAGGCGTCGCCGCCGGCCAGCAGTGTCTCCATCGAATTCCAGTCACCGGCGTAGCCGACCGAAAAGCCTGATGGCACGGCGGCACGCATCTGCTTCAGGTGATCTGCGGCGAGGCTGGCTTCGGGCGAGGTGCCCTTGACGGCGACGACGCCGGGAATACGTGCGATGCGGCCGACAAGGTCGGGCGTGAACTTGAAATGCGTGGTGGCGAAATTGTCGTAGATCACGATCGGCAGTTTGCTTGTCTCGGCAACCACCCTGAAGTGCTCGAACACCTCATCCTCGGTGAGCGGTGTGTAGGACACCGGCGCGAGCAGGCCTGCGGCGGCGCCGGCCGCCTTGGCGTCGCGGGCGAGTTCGATCGTCTCGTCGGTGCGGAGCGCGCCGATGCCGACCAGCACGGGGACGCGGCCGTTCACCTCCGCAACGGCGGCTTCAGTGGCGCGCCGGCGCTCGTCACGGCTGAGAAACGGATACGACCCGGTGCTGCCCAGGAGCCCGATGGAATCGACCTTGGCGGTCGCCAGCGGCGCCACCAGCCGCCGTAGCGCGGGCGTATCGACCCTGCCATTTGTATTCATCGGCGTGATCGGGAAAGCGGATAATCCCCTGGCGAAAGTCATCGTCCTGTCCTCGCAATTGCCGTTCGGTCTTAGGGCAAAAGGATGGCTGCGAAAACGTCCAGTTGGCGATGTTCTGGCTAGGCCAGTCGGCCACGCGCCCGAGCGCTTCCCAGGAGGATTTAGGTCAGTCTTCCTGACCCTCTTAGCCGTTGCAGGGCCCCGCATTTGTCGTCTAGAACGACCTTAGGCCTCGTCGGCAACGAACCATCAAGGGTTTTCCTTGAAACTGGTTTTGGCCGAGGATCTGGGCCTGAAGGTGTGGCAATGCTGATTCGCAGCGACATGGTTGGAGTTTCCGGGGGAGTGGCTGTTGCCGCTGGTCCCGACGCGATTCCGGCTGCGCTGCGCTCGAACCTCCTTCTTGGCGGGCTGCTTCTGCTTATCTGCCCCTGAGCGCCGTCTGGGCCGTTTGGCCTGGGTACTCAGGGGATCATGACATTCAGAACCATCAGCTCCCTCTGGCGCCCAGACAGATGCGCCCCGACCTAAGGAATATCTCATGACTTCGACCACCCCGTCCGTTCAGGACAAGTCCGACAAGGACCGCGTCATCATTTTCGACACCACCTTGCGCGACGGCGAGCAGTGCCCCGGCGCCACCATGACCTTCGAGGAAAAGCTGGAGATCGCCGCGATGCTCGACACCATGGGTGTCGACGTCATCGAGGCCGGCTTCCCGATCGCCTCCGACGGCGACTTCGAAGCCGTCAACGAGATTGCCAAGCGTACCAAGAATGCCGTGGTCTGCGGCCTGTCCCGCGCCGGCCAGAAGGACATCGACCGCTGCGCCGAGGCGATCCGCCCGGCCAAGCGCGGCCGCATCCATTCCTTCCTGTCCACCTCGCCGGTGCACATGAAGTACAAGCTGCAGATGGAGCCGGATGCCGTCCACGATCTGGTGATCTCGTCGGTGACACGCGCACGCAACTACACCGATGACGTCGAGTGGTCGTCGGAAGACGGCACCCGCACCGAATTCGACTTCCTGTGCCGCTGCGTCGAGTCGGCGATCAAGGCCGGTGCGACCACGATCAACATCCCCGACACCGTCGGCTATTCGGTGCCCGAGGAATATTACGACCTGTTCAAGCGCGTGCGCGAGAACGTGCCGAATTCCGACAAGGCGATCTTCTCGGTTCACTGCCACAACGACCTCGGCATGGCCGTCGCCAATTCGATGGCCGGCATCCGCGGCGGTGCGCGGCAGATCGAATGCACCATCAATGGCATCGGCGAGCGTGCCGGCAATGCTGCGCTGGAAGAAATTGTGATGGCGATGAAGGTGCGCAATGACAAATTGCCGTACTGGAACAACATCGACACCACAATGCTGATGCGCGCGTCGAAGGAAGTCTCCGCCGCAACCTCGTTCCCGGTGCAGTACAACAAGGCGATCGTCGGCCGTAATGCCTTCGCCCATGAGAGCGGCATCCATCAGGACGGCATGCTGAAGAACGCGCAGACCTACGAGATCATGCTGCCGGAGACGGTGGGCGTGAAGCAGACCTCGCTGGTGATGGGCAAGCATTCCGGCCGTCATGCCTTCATCCACAAGCTGGAGGAGATGGGCTACAAGCTGGGCCAGAACCAGTTGGAAGACGCCTTCGTGCGCTTCAAGGCCCTGGCCGATCGCAAGAAGGACATCTACGACGAAGATCTGGAAGCGCTGGTCGATCAGGAAATGACCGCCGCCCATGATCGCATCAAGCTGGTGTCGCTGACGGTGATCGCTGGCACGCACGGTCCGCAGCGCGCGACGATGAAGCTGAACATCGACGGCGTGGTGAAGATCGAGGAGGCCGAGGGCAATGGTCCGGTCGATGCGGTGTTCAACTGCATCAAGGCGCTGGTCCCGCACGAGGCCAAGCTGGAACTGTATCAGGTCCACGCCGTCACCGAAGGCACCGACGCGCAGGCGGAAGTGTCGGTGCGTCTGGCCCATGAAGGCCGCTCCATGACCTCGCGCGCCGCCGATCCGGATACGCTGGTCGCTTCGGCCAAGGCCTATCTCGGCGGGCTGAACAAGATCGTCATGAAGCGCGCACGCGACATGCCGGCGCCGGTTGCAGCCGCGAGCTGATCTCGGATAACCTCTCCCCGCTCTGCGCGGGGAGAGGTCGCGCGGTCTTACGCGCGGGTGAGGGGCGGTTCGTTGTCCTCTCATCCCTCACTTACTGACGGGTCGCACCCGCACGATTCCCCACGCTGTTAGGCCATTGCCTCGCCCCTCACCCCGCCCCTCTCCCCGTGCAGAACGGGGAGAGGGAGCAGGCGCTCCGCGTTTTGCGTTGCAGCATCGATTTCATGTTGTACCCCTGCGAAGGGGCAATGGCGTTTGCGCATTGATCTCTATATTGCTGCAACTGGCATACAAGCGGGAGCCGCTCAATGAGCTCCCACGTCATACGGGAGAAACACATGCGCAAATTGATTTTCGCAGCAGCATCGGTCGCCGCGCTTGCATTGATAGGACCGGCCGCCGCGCAGGCGCCTATCATCATCAAATTCAGCCATGTCGTCGCGCCGAACACGCCGAAGGGCCTCGCTGCGGAGAAGTTCAAGGAACTCGCCGAGAAATACACCGACGGCAAGGTCAAGGTCGAAGTCTATCCGAACTCGCAGCTCTACAAGGACAAGGAAGAGCTGGAAGCCTTGCAGCTCGGCGCGGTGCAAATGCTGGCGCCGTCGAACTCGAAGTTCGGGCCTATCGGCGTCAAGGAGTTCGAGGTTTTCGATCTCCCCTACATCCTTCCGGACCTCGCCACCCTGCGCAAGGTGACTGACGGCCCGCTCGGCGCGCGGCTGCTCAAGCTGCTGGATTCCAAAGGCATGACCGGCCTTGCCTATTGGGACAACGGCTTCAAGCAGATGACCGCGAACAAGAAGTTGCTCACTCCCGCGGACTACAAAGGCATGAAATTCCGCATTCAGTCGTCAAAGGTGCTGGAAGCTCAATTCCGTACGCTTGGCGCGATTCCGCAGGTGATGGCGTTCTCGGAAGTGTACCAGGCGCTGCAGACGGGCGTGGTCGATGGTCAGGAGAATACGCCGTCGAACATCTACACGCAGAAAATGCATGAGGTGCAGAAGTACACTACGCTGACCAACCACGGTTATATCGGTTACGTTGTGGTGGTGAACAAGAAATTCTGGGATGGCATTCCGGCGGATACTCGCGGCCTTCTGGAAAAGGCCATGAAGGAAGCCTCCGCCTATGGCAACGGCCAGTCGGCGAAGGAAAACGACGACGCACTCGCCGAGATGAAGAAGAGCGGCAAGACCGAATTTGTTACACTGACGCCGGAGCAGGATGCCGGCATGCGCAAGGCGGTGGAGTCGGTTTATACCGATGTGGCAGGCCGGGTAGGCAAGCCACTGATCGACGAATTTCTCAAGGAAACGCGCGGCGCCACCAACTAGGATTGACGATGTGAGCTTCCGCGCCCTCGGGTGCGGAAGCCACTGACGCCCGGGGGCCGCAGTTGCCTGACTGCGGAATGGGGTTAGCGCAAGGTCACGCCGCGATCAGATCAATTGCCGATTGACCCGCACTGGGGGACTAAATGTTTCTTCGCATCCTCGATCGGCTTGAGGAACTGCTGATCATGACATTGATCGCGGCCGCGACCGTGATCATTTTCATTGCAGTGGCACATCGCTACCTCGTCGGGATCCCGTTCTTCTATCCATTTTTGTTCCCGATCCACCTGTCGTGGGCGCAGGAGCTGTGCATCTTGATGTTCGTGTGGATGGCGAAGTTTGGCGCCGCCTACGGCGTGCGGACCGGCATCCATGTCGGCGTCGATGTGTTGGTGAACCAACTCGACCCGCCCTGGCGCAAGACGGTGGTGATGTTCGGTCTGCTCTGCGGCGCGCTCTTCACCTTTGTGGTCGGCAGCATGGGTGCGAAATTCGTCTACGGGCTGATGTACACCGATCAGGTGACGCCCGATCTCGAACTGCCGAGTTGGATCATCTATCTCTGTGTTCCGCTCGGCTCCTATCTGATGTGCTTCCGCTTCCTGCAGGTTGCTCGCAAATTCTGGCGCACCGGCGAACTCCCACATCATGACGAGACCGACGTGGAGGGGATCGATCCCGAAGCCGCCGCCGCCAGCGCCGCGAGGATCATCCGATGATCGCTGCCATTATTTTCGGACTACTCGTTGTGCTGATGCTGACGGGCATGCCGATCTCGATCGCGCTCGGTCTCACGGTGCTGACGTTCCTGTTTTTCATGACCAACGTGCCGATCGAATCCGTCGCGCTGAAGCTGTTTACCGGCATCGAGAAGTTCGAGATCATGGCGATCCCGTTCTTCATCCTCGCCGGAAACTTCCTCACGCATGGCGGCGTCGCGCGGCGAATGATCGAATTCGCACGAACAATGATCGGCCATTGGGCCGGCGGACTGGGCATTGCAGCCACGATGGCCGCTGCGCTGTTTTCAGCGGTGTCGGGGTCGTCGCCGGCGACTGTGGTGGCGATCGGCTCGATCATGCTGCCGGCCATGCTGTCGGTCGGTTACCCGAAGCGCTTTGCCGCGGGCGTCATCGTCACCGGCGGCGCGCTCGGCAATCTGATTCCGCCTTCGATCATCATGGTGATTTACGCAGTATCGACCAGCGGCGCGGTTTACTTTGGCCCTGCCGGCGAGAAGGTCTCTTCCGCCTCGGTCGGACAATTGTTCATGGCCGGAATGGTACCGGGTGTGATCCTTGCCATTATGCTCTCCGCCACCACCTGGTATCGCGCGTGGAAGAACAACTATCCGCGCATACCCAAGGCAACCTGGGCCGAGAGCTGGCACGCCTTTCGGGAATCAGCTTGGGGCATTTCGCTGATCGTTATCGTGCTGGGAGGCATCTATCTCGGCTGGTTCACGCCGACGGAAGCCGCCGCCATGAGCGCCGTCTACGCCTTCCTGATCGAGATGTTCATCTACAAGGACATGAAGTGGAAGGACGTGCCCAAGGTTCTTCTGATCTCGGCCAGCATGAGCGCGATGATCCTCTACATCGTTACCAACGCGGTGCTGTTCTCGTTCCTGATGACCAGCGAGCAGATCCCGCAGGCGATGTCGAACTGGATCACGAACAGCGGCATCAACTGGATCACCTTCCTGCTGGTGGTGAACCTGCTGCTGCTGCTCGCCGGCAATGTGATGGAGCCGTCCTCGATCGTTCTGATCATGGCGCCGATCCTTTATCCGATCGCCGTCAAGCTCGGCATTCATCCGGTGCACTTCGGCATCATCATTGTGGTCAATATGGAAATCGGCATGTGTCATCCGCCGGTGGGACTCAATCTCTACGTCGCCTCCGGTATCGCGAAGATGGGGATCACCGAACTCTCCATTGCCGTGCTGCCGTGGCTGATCACGCTGCTGATCTTCCTCGGCCTCATCACCTACATTCCGGAACTCTCGCTGTGGCTGCCGCGATTGCTCGGGATGCTGTGACAAAAGAATTCTGAAGTGTGTTCCATCGTGAATACATATTCAGAAAACGAACACATCCGGAAAACATATGGCCAAAGCGTAAGTTGAAGGTCCGGCATCGCAGGATCATCTTCGGGTAACTTTCCAAAGGAGGTTGCCATGAAGAAGATCTTGCTCGCCGGTGCCGCTGTTGCCGTGATCGCCGGTTCTACCGCGGTCTATGCCCAGCACCGTCCATGGATGCATCATCACGTCCGGATGAATCCGGAAGACCGCGCTGCCTTCGCCGATGCGCGCATCGCTGCCGTGAAGGCCGGGCTCAAGCTGACGCCGGACCAGGAGAAGATGTGGCCGGCGGTAGAGAGCGCAGTGCGCGATTTCGCCAAGCTGCGTATCGACCGCGCCAATGCGCGCATGGAAGAGCGCAAGAACCGCGACGACGACGCGAAGCGGGCCGACACGCCGGACAATCCGGTCGCCCGCCTGCAGCAGCGCGCCGGCGACATCGCCACCACGGCCGCCGCGCTGAAGAAAATCGCCGATGCTGCCGACCCGCTCTACAAGACCCTCGACGACGGCCAGAAGCGGCGACTGGCGGTGCTGACCCATATGGACCGCGGCTTCGGCGGCGGGGAGGGCGGCTGGCGTCACCGCGGCCCGCGACCCGGCTTCGAGCGCGGCAGCTTCGAAGGCGAGGGATTCGGCCCTCCCGGCTTCGATCACCCGCGTTTCGGCGATGACGACGATCGCGGTCCCGGTGGCCCGGGCGACAGATTCGACCACGACGCCGCACCGGGCGCCGAACGGCTCTGATCCGGAGCAGTTTTCCACTGTCGCAATGACGAAGAAGCCGCTGAAATCCAGCGGCTTTTTCGCATTTTTGCGATTGCGAAAAACGGTGCAATTTTTGTGACAGCGTCGCTGGACATCCCGGGATCGCTTTGCTAAACGACGCCGTCCCCACGGGGATATCCGGATCTGGATCCGGGCGCATAGCTCAGTTGGTAGAGCAGGTGACTCTTAATCACCGGGTCCTAGGTTCGAGCCCTAGTGCGCCCACCAAAAAATCTCAACAAATCAGATTGTTAGAATTTCGGTGGTCAGTCGTTCCGACCGGACGTCGTCCGTCATTCTGACGCGGCACCTGCTTTTGTTCTTTCGCTGAGCCATCAGTCAGCCGGACGACTAGGCCACATAGGCCCAAAACGTCGAAAACCCTTTGAGCCTCCTCGGCGCGCTGTAGCGATCCTTCCGGAGATCTTTGCCAACCCGAGCGAAAACGCCGACCGCCGTATCCTCTGTGGGAGGTGGCCAGGTGGAACCGCCGGGATGCGCGCACGTTCCTACATCTGGAGAAACAGCATTCCAGTGCCGTCGTGCGGCGCGCTTTGCATTCAAGTCCAATCACCAAGCAGCAAATGGGAGTTTGTCGATGCTTAGCGCCTTCATCAACGGAAAAGACATCAAAACCGGTACCGTGATTTCTGTCGTCGCCAAATCGGTGGCGCCGGGAGAAACGCTTGCGCTCGAATACCCAAACAAAAGTCGGGTGTCAGGTAAGGTGATCTCAGCTTCGCACAGCGAGCTCGAATTGGAGATCAATTCGGAGGCCTGGCGGCTGCGTCCACACGCCCCGAGCGACAGCACCATCCACAATGACCTGTCCGATAAAGATGCATCATTCTGGACGGTCCAGGCGAAGCTCTAGACTATTCGTCTTGGCCGCTTTCCGACCTCAGTGGCCTGGTTTGAAAACCGCGGTGGCCGAATTTAAGAAACGTTAGAGGCAGACGGGCCACTATCTGCAGATGAAGCTCTTTTTGTGGTCTTGCGCGGGGTCGGCGGCCGGGATTCTGGCGACGGTAATCTTGTGTCTAGCGCTCGTGCTGGGCGTCAGTCAGTTCGGAATACCCAACGATCATCCTGTGGTGAAGTACATGATCCATGGCATCGCAACGATATGCTGGGTGTTGGGAATAGGCGCCGGCCTGTATTTTCATTTTCGGCACCAATCTGGTTTTAGGCTTCCCAAGCAGTAAGGCCGCCTCAGTGGGCGGCTCTTTCATTTTGGCGACCTGGGGGCGGATCGATGGATAGTCTCAAAGCCCACGCGCGGTTCGTTTAGGATCTTCGCTAGAGGATCGTGTTTCGGAGTCGTCCGAGGGGATGCCGTCGGTTTGTGCCGGCGCTCGACGACCATGGCGCGCTCGGCATTGGCCGCGCGCGAACCGTGCTCTTCAACAAAGCCGATCCTGGGTTCGTCGAGCAGCTTGGACTGCCATGCTTTTGTGTTCGTCATTCCGGCATTCTAGCCGATGGCGTGCGGCTCTGCAAAAGCCCGCGGGTGAGGCGGGTGGGGATCGTACGCGCAACGCCGCCCTGGGCGGAGTATGATCGCCCCGGCGACGTTGGCTAAACACTGGGCCCTCAAATCCCCAGTTCAAATTGGTACGATGGACGTGGCTGAAAGGTTCAAGGGAGCCAAAGAAAAAACGCCCGCGGGTATCGAGCGGGTTATGGCGGTCTGCGGTTCGGCGATATGCCGCCAGGCGTCGAAGACCCTACCAATGAAATGAAAACCCGCCGAGCTGCGCCGGCGGGTTTCTTCTGCCTACTGGCGATACGGCTCGTCAGGGAGTGGTCCGAGCGGCCCGCGGCGTAGCTGCAGGCTCAGTGGTCCTGGTTTTCTGGATTGCCTGGCTGACCGGTAATTGCAGCACGATTGCCTTCTGCCCGGGTTTCAGGTCTGTGACGAGAACAATCCTGCCATTTGAGAATTCCAGCGCGTCGTGGTGATTGTGATACTGGCCCATGTCAATTTGACGAAAGCGGGCTAGTCGATCGTTGACGTTGCGGCGAAACACCCATCCATCGACTCGGACGTTTTCTTCAAAAGCGATCTCGGTGCCAGGGCGAAGGCATACCGCAACGTTTGGATCGTCGAAGCTTGCGAACCCTTTGGTCGTCGTCGAAGGAAATCTTGCCGATACCAACCTATCCGCCACCTCTGCGGGACGGTTGGCGACCGCGTGCAGGCTGTAATCACACATGGATGCGCTCCTATGGACAGCCACCCAGCAAATGCTGCAACATCCGTGAACCCCGTTGGTTGCAGCGCGGGGCAAAAAAAGCTGCCGGCCCAGGCGTCACCTCATTCTGACCGCGCCAAAATTCCAAGCCTAACGTCCAGATAGGCGCGTTCAGGATCGCTTCGACGTTCGACCGCCGCCTTCACGCGTCTGGTCGAAGCGCTGCGTTATCGTTTGTGAGTATGGAGCAGGGGCCGCCGTATCATTGCGCGGTCCCGGATACGCACGTCCGCGAAGTCCGGCAGGGTCGTGCGTTCGTTGCCGGGCGTCGATCTCGGATTGAGGTCGATTAGCTGTAGAAGATACCGCCATCCACGTTGAGTGCCTGGCCCGTCACGAAGGCGGAATCGTCGGAGGCGAAGAATGCGACGGGGCCGACGACGTCTTCCGGCTCGCCGAGCCGATGCAGGTCGGTGATCTTCTCGAAATAGGTGACCCGCTCCGGATCGCGCAGGTTGTTGCGGCCCATCTCGGTGAGGATGATGCCGGGGCATACGGCATTCACCGTGATGCCATGGCCACCGAATTCCATCGACGAGACCCGCGTGAAGCCCACCACAGCGGATTTCGACGCGGCATAATGCGACTGGCCGGGGCCGCCGGTGCGCGCGGCCAGCGAGGCGATGTTGACGATGCGCCCGTATTTGCGCTCCTTCATGTGGACGACCATCGCCTGGGTCATCTGGAACACGCCGCGGACGTTCACGGCGAAGGTCTGGTCCCAGTGTTCGGGCGTGGTTTCTTCGATGGTCGCGAGACGCAGGATGCCGGCATTGTTGACGAGAACATCGACATGGCCGAGACCCGCGACCGCTTCCGCAACCGAGCGCTGGCAATCCTCGAGCTTGCTGACATCTGCCAGCACCGGAATACACTTGCCGCCGAGCTTCTTCACATCCGTGACGGTCTCCAGCAGCGTGCTCTCCTGCGACGCGATGTCCGTCAGAGCGAGATTGTAGCCGCGCTTGGCGAGGCCAAGGGCGATGGCACGTCCGATTCCGCGGCTGGCGCCGGTGACGATGGCATGTCTGGTCATGTGATGTTCCTGCTTCTATGAAAGCTGTCGATGGATGGATTAGGCGCGTGCGCCGCGGACGGGCAGCGTGTTCATCGCCTTGACCGTCTCCTCGAAGGACACGAGATTGGCGCCGGAACCGAGCCCCGTCGCGACGATGGCGGCCGTGGCTGTCGCCAGTTTTGCGCAGTCAAGCAGGTCCCAGTCGCGGACCAGGCCGGCGATGAAGCCGCCGGTATAGGAATCGCCGCAGCCGGAGGTGTCGCGCACCGTCACCTCGAAGGCCGGTACCGTGAACTGCCGCCCGTCGCGCGTCATGATGAAAGAGCCGTGTTCGCCGAGCGAGATCGCGCAGGCACCGGCGCCCTTGCCGATGAAATACTGCGCGCAGGCCGCGGGATCGTCGGTGCCGACCAGCGCGTGGGTCTCGTCGATGCTCGGCATGAAGAAGTCCGTATAGGGCATCAGCGGTTCGACCAGTGCCAGCGTCTCGCCGCGTGCCTGGATGAGATCGACGGTGGTGATGCAGCCGGTCGCCTTGGCATCGCGCAGCAGCGCCACCGTCGGCTCGCCGTCCATCGCCAGCAGCGAGCCGACGCCGCCAAGATGCAGCACCTTGCTGCGGCAGGCGGCTTTCTGCGCTTCGGGCGAAATCTTCCAGCGCGCGGAGGCGCCGCGCGCATGTAGCACCGGGCGCGAGCCATCCGGACGGATCGGCAGGATGGTGGCGGAGGTCGGCACGCCGGCCATCCGCTCCATCACCGAAATATCGATGCCCTCGCGTTCCATCGCATTCAGCACCCAGTCGGCCTTCTCGTCGGCGCCAACCGCGCCGACGGCGAGCGCCTTCAGCCCGAGGCGCGCGCAGGGCACCACGGTGCCGCCCGCGGTGCCAGCGACCGTGAGCCGGATCTCATCGATCAGCGCGCGGCCGCCGCCGGCCGGGATTTCGGTGATGGGGACGCCGAGAATGTCCAGGATGTAGGTGCCGCAGACGCTGACGTCGTGGGGATGGGCCATGTGGCAAGTCTCGCAATTGTTGGTGCTGGTTTGTTAGGTCGAGGTCTTCGGCGTGCCGTCGCTGTCGCGCAGGCCGTATTGTCCCCATCGCTTCAGGATGCTGTCGATCTCGGCATCCGGCAGCAGCGGCGGCGTGCCGAGTTGCAAGCAGCCGTGATACTGCTTGGCGAGCACCTCGACCTCCACTGCAAGCCACATCGCCTTGCGCAGATTGGGGCCGATGGCGATCAGCCCGTGATGGGCGAGCAGGCAGGCGCGGCGATGGCGCAGCGCCTCCAGTGCCGCTTGCGACAGTTCCGCGGTGCCATATTGCGCATAGGGCGCGCAGGGGATGTCGTTGCCGCCGGCCGCCGCGATCATGTAGTGGATCGCGGGAATGCTGCGGTTCATGATCGCGATGATCGTGCAGAAGATCGGATGCGCGTGCACGACGGCATTCGTTTCGGGCTTGGCCTTGAGTATGTCGAGGTGGAAACGCCATTCCGTCGAGGGCACGCGGCCTGCCGGCGCCGTCCACGAGCCATCCCATTTCATCGCGACGATGTCTTCCGGCCGCATGCTGTCATAGGGAACACCGGACGGCGTCAGCAGGATGCCGTCCCCGGTGCGGACGCTGATATTGCCGGACGTGCCCTGATTGATACCGGCAGCCGACATTTCGTGGCAGGCATCGATGATGGCCTGTCGGGTTGCGACGTCTGCGGCGCTTGGATGCGTCATGGCTTGTTTCCTCGAAAGTCGTCGCTGCGGCTCTTACCGGCCGCTGCGGGCGATCGTTATATCGGTGCGAGGCGGGTCAGCGCCCCATGGCGAAGAATTCGTCGTTCGGCCGCATGCTGGTGACATTCGCCAACCGGTTCGACATGCCGAAGAAGGCGGCGATGGCAGCGATATCCCAGACGTCGTCCTCCGTGAAGTCGTGGCGCTTCAGCGCCTCGATATCGGCATCGCCGACCTCGTAAGCCTGCATCGAGACCTTCATGGCGAAATCGAGCATCGCGCGCTGCCGCGGCGTGATGTCGGCCTTGCGATAGTTCACCGCGATCTGGTCGGCAATCAGCGGGTTCTTGGCGCGGATGCGCAGGATGGCGCCATGCGCCACCACGCAATACTGGCACTGGTTGGCATTGCTGGTGGCCACCACGATCATCTCGCGCTCGGCCTTGGTGATTGGGCCTGGCTTGTCCATCAGCGCATCATGATAGGCGAAGAAGGCGCGGAATTCGTCGGGCCGGTGCGCCAGCGTCAGGAACACGTTGGGCACGAAGCCGGACTTTTCCTGCACCGCGAGGATGCGCGTGCGGATGTCCTCCGGCAGGCTGGAGATTTCGGGGACGGGGAAGCGGCTGATGGCTGGCGTGGTCATGGTTTCTGTTTCCTCTCAGGCGGTCGCGAGTGCAACCAGTCTGTCCTGGTATTCTTCAAAAGCGTCGCGTTGATCTGCAATATGGGGTTCGGCGCGGACCAGGCATGTATGCGCCGAGCAGCCCTGGCCGAATTGCGAGGTGCCGATGTCGAGCGTCAGCACGTTCGGATTGCCGGCGACTTCAAGACCAGTCTCGGCGCGCGGGGTGAACCAGGCGCCGGTCGGCAGCACCAGCACGCCGGAGCGCACGCTGTCGGTGACGTCAGCAGTGGCAAGACAGGCGCCGCGTGCATTCCAGATGCGGATGGTCTGTCCGTCGCTGATGCCGCGCGCCGCGGCGTCGTCGGGATGCAGCCGTGCCTGTTCGCGGCCGTTGCGCTTGTTGGCCACGCTGGCGACGCCGGTTTCGATCTGGCTGTGCAGCCGGCCGGCCGGTTGATGCGAGATCATGTGCAAGTCGGACGCATCGCTGCCGCTGCCGAGCCATTCCGCCGGCTCAACCCAGGCCGGATGCGACGGACAATCGGCATAACCGAGCCGGGCAAGGGTCTTGCTGCCGAGCACAATCTTGCCGCTTTCGGTCTTGAGCGCATGCGCCTCGGGATCGATGCGGAAATCGGCGAGGAAAGTGTGGTCGGCGCGCACCGGGCAGCGCGCATAGCCGTCGTGCCAGAATGTTTCGAAGTCGGGCATGTCGAAGCCGAGCCGCTCGGAGGCGTCCTGCCGGCTCGCCTCATAAAGATGACGGACCCAGCCGATTTCGTCGCGGCCTTCGTTGAAGCGGTCGGCAACGCCGAGCTTGCCGGCGATGCGGTCGAAAATCTCGAAGTCGGGCAGCGAGTCTCCGACCGGCTTGATGGCCTGTTTCATCGCAATGATGAAGTCGGAGCGCCTGTTGCCGGCAAGGTCGTTGCGTTCGATCGATGTGGTCGCCGGTAGCACGATGTCGGCGCGCTGTGCCGTCGCGGTGAACATCGGATCCTGGACGATAATGGTCTCGGGCCGCGTCCAGGCTTCGGACAGCCGGTTGAGATCCTGATGGTGATGATAGGGATTGCCGCCGGCCCAGTAGACCAGCCTTGTGTCCGGATAGGTTCGCGTCTCGCCCTCATAGGTGAAGGTCGCGCCGGGATTGAGCAACATGTCGCTGATGCGCGCCACCGGGATGAAGCTGTCGATCGGGCGCGTGAGTTGCGAGATGGCCGGTGACTTGCCGAGATTGATGGGCGAGCCGACGCCGCCGAGCGAGGCATAGCCGTAGCCGACACCGCCGCCCGGCAGCCCGATCTGGCCGATGATGGAGGCGAGGCCGAGCGCTGCCCAGAACGGCTGCTCGCCATGATGCGCGCGCTGCAGGCTCCAGCTCACGGTAAGCATGCTGCGGGTATCGACGAGGCGTCGCGCCAGCTGGCGGATGCCGTCGGCATCGAGCCCACAGATCTCCGCGGCCCAGGCTGCATCCTTGCGAATGCCATCGGACGAGCCGTCGAGATAGCCGAGCAGTTGCTCGGCGCCGCTGGTGCAGCGATCGAGGAAATCCCGAGCGTGCCGGCCTGCCTTCACGATCTCGCCGGCGAGGCCCAGCATCAGCGCGGTATCAGTGTTCGGGCGGATCGGCCACCATTCGGCATCGACCCAATCCGGCATATCGTCCTTCAGCGGCGAGACGTGAACGATGCGGATGCCGCGCTCGGCGATTTTCCTGAGATAGGATTCGAGGCGGTGGGCGCCGATGCCACCGGCTTCGGTCTGCGCGGTGCGTGGCGATAGTGCGCCGAACACCACCAGCGTCTCGGTGTGGGCGGCTATGGTGTCGAGCGTATTGGCCTGGCCGTCGCAAGCATCAGAGCTTCCCAGCGTATGGCGCAGGATCACCGGGCCGGCAGCAATGGAATATGTATCCACATGCCGGGTGAAGCCGCCGACCAGATTGAGCATGCGCTTGAGCAATGACGACGCATGATGCAGGCGGCCCGAATTGGTCCAGCCATAGGAGCCCGCGAAGATCGACGCATTGCCATGGGTGCTGGAGACGCGGCGGATTTCGTCGGCCACCAGCGTGGTTGCCTCATCCCAGCTGACGGGCACGAACTTCTCCGCGCCGCGCTTGCGCGGATCGCTGTGCTCGCGCTTGTCGAGCCAGCCGGAGCGCACCATCGGACGCAGAATGCGGCGTTCGGGATTGGCCCATTCCGGCACTGAATGGATGATGGGCGAGGGGGCAGGATCATGGGCGAACGGCTCGATGCCGACGATCTGTTCGTCCTGCACGAGGATCGCATAGGCGCCCCAGTGGCTGCAATGCGGGATCCGCTTGATCTCACTCACGCATCGTCTCCGTGTCGTTGCTCGCCGGTCCTGTCAGGATGCATGGGACAGCGGCCGTTCGATCTCGCGCCGCATCTGCGCGGCGAAGTCCGGATAGGTTTCGGCGACCTCGTCGTAAACACGCCCGCGCAGCAAAGCCAGCGTCTGCGGATCCGGCAGCCCGGTCTGTTCCGGCTGGCTTTCATGGGTGAACTGGAAGCCGGTGGCGTCCTTGATACCTGCGAGGTCGTGTCCGGGATGGACACTCTGCAGGTCGAAGCCCGGACGCGTCTTGTCGAAGCGGAACAGCGCCTTGCTCGTCAACAGCGCGATCGGGCCGCCACTGCGGTAAACGCCATCGTCGCTGACGCCGGGCGCGCTGATGAAATCCACCTTCTCGACCAGAGCGCGTGGCGTGTGCTCCTCGCGAAACAAGATCACGCGCGGCACGACGTAATACAGATAGGCCGATCCGAACGAGCCGGGCCATCGCACTTGCGTCTGCGGATAGTCGCCGGTGCCCACCAGATTGACATTGCCGCGACCGTCGATTTGGCCGCCTCCGAGGAAGAAGGCATCGATGCGGCCCTGGCCGGCGCAATCGAACAGTTCGGCCGAGCCGTTGGTGAAGAAATTATGCTCCACCGATCCGAGGATCGAGATGCGCGGGCCTTTCTCGCCGGCCTGCTGCTTCAGCGCCCGCAGCAGCATGGCGCCGGCCGCGGGGATCGGTGAGGACGCACCGACAGCGACATGCCGGACGCCATCGAGCAGCTTGGCGATGGTGCAGATCAGGATCTCGCGCGGGTGAACCTCGCTCATCATGCGGGCTCCATCTGTGCGTTTGTCATGTAGTCGGCAAAACCCTCGGCGCTGCGCGCGGCGCGCGCATAGCGCAGGATCTCGGCCGTGTCGGTCGGATATTCGCCCCACAGGCCGTAGGGCCACGCGCCCTTAGGCGCGACGGCAACTTCGGTGACATAGAGCGCCGGCAGCACGCCCGCTGCGCTCATTTCGCTGGCGAGCAGGCTTTCGTCCACGATGCGCTCGACAGTGACAAGCGTGGTGGCCGATGCATAGGCCATCGCGGCGAGTTCGCGGCGTCGCCCGATCCACACATTACCGAATCGGTCGGCCATCGGTGCGTGGAAGATCGTGATGTCGGGTTTGATAGCGGGGATGAGCACGATGGGATCGCCGCCAACCGCCAGCGGATTGTCGATGACGCGCCAGTCGCTGCGGTGGCGCAGCAGGTCACTGCCGATCAGTCCGCGCATCGGCATGAACGGGCTGCCTTTCTGCGCGGCCATCAGGCCGGCATGGATAGCGGGGCAGGTGGCGTCCTTCAATGCGATCGCGCCGTCCTTGACGGCTGCGTTGAAGCGCGGCGCGCCGCCGGCTTCGCCGAGCGATACGGCGCTGGTCTCAACCGAACGAACCAGACCGGCACCGACGAGTTGGTCCACCTGAAGGCCACCGGTTGGCACGCAGACGAGATCGAGATTGCGTGTGTTGTGTTCAATGATCGGGCGCGTCATCGCCATCGAGACGCCGGCATAATCCACCGGCAGCGCCAGCCGGACTCCCGGCTCCACATACTTCGCCAACGCGCGAAGATCGCTTACCACAATTCGCCTCCCGATTTATGTGTTCTATATTGTAGAACTTAGTTCTAAATAAAATTAGTCGCGCGGCGCCGCGGCTGTCAATCCGTTTGTGTCGCGAAGCACTTTGCCCGTAGGGGAAAATGCAAACCCGTCGGTAAGTCGATGACGATCGGCGCGTCGTCGCATCGCGCATTCACTTGACAAGACGATGCGTCGCGCCAACAATAATTGGAATAACGTCTCATAATATAGAACGACCAGGGAGGTTGATGATGGCTGAGCCATTGGCGCTGCGCGTGGGATATTCCGGCGTGGGTGTTCCGGCATCGCAGTTGGGCGGTGCAAGCGAGCGTCAGGTCATCGGTTCGCGCATTGCAGTTCGCGATGCCGAGAAACGATACGGCCAGTTCCATGCGGTCAATCGCATCAATCTCGATATCGAACCCGGCGAATTCATCACGCTGCTCGGCCCGTCCGGCAGCGGCAAGACCACATTGCTGAACCTACTGGCCGGTTTCCAGAGCCTCGACGGCGGCGAGATTCTCGTGGACGACAGGCCGGTGCACAACGTGCCCACGCATAAGCGCGGATTCGGCATGGTGTTCCAGAGCTATGCGCTGTTTCCCAACATGACGGTGACACAGAATGTCGCGTTCCCGCTGCGCATGGCCGGCGTTGATCGCGCCACCACCGAGCGGCGCGTCGCCGAGACGCTGGAAATCATGCGCCTGTCGGATCATGCGAACAAATCGCCGTCGGAAATGTCCGGCGGACAGCAGCAACGCGTCGCGATTGCGCGCGCCATTGTGATGCGGCCGAAGGTCGTGCTGATGGACGAGCCGCTCAGCGCGCTCGACCGTCGGCTGCGCGAATCGATCCAGATCGAGATACGCGATCTGCATCAGACGATCGGCAGCACGATCCTGTTCGTGACGCATGATCAGGGCGAAGCGCTTACCATGAGCGATCGCATTGCGGTGCTGGATGCCGGCAGGATCGTGCAGATCGGCCGCCCGCTCGAGATCTATCGTCACCCGTCCAATCGTTTTGTGGCGTCGTTTGTCGGCGAGAGCAATCTGATCGAAGCCGAGATCATGCAGAAGCGCGGCACCACAGTGACGCTGAAGAACCGCGCCGGCTATGTGTTCGATGCCGAGAGCCGCGACGCCATCGATGTCGGTCGCGTCACCGTGCTGGTGCGGCCCGAGCGCATCGCGATTGCCAATGAGCCTGTGGCGAATTCGACGCCGGTGGCCGTGATATCGGCGATCTTCCTCGGCGAGATCCTGCGCATCGAGGCGCAGATGGACGGCGGCGACACCCTGCTGATCCGCTGTACCGATACCGCAAGGCGGCGGCTGCCCGATGTCGGCGATCGCCTGCATGTGAGCTGGGGTCCGGAAGACTGCTGGGTGCTGACATGACGACGATCTCGCTGTCCGATGAGCCGAGGCATCAGGCGAGCTCTAGCCTGGCCATGAAGCTCAAGAACCCCGCGCTGCTGCTGTTGCCCGCGGTCGCTTTCCTGTCGTTCATATATCTGCTGCCGCTGATTGATCTCATTCGCATCAGCATCAGCGGGCCAAGCTGGCTGACCTATTTCCAGCGCGTCTTTGCGGTGCCGCTATATTGGGAATCGCTGGTCCGGACCATGCAGATCTCGGTCACGGTCGCATTCCTGTGCCTGTTGTTCGGCTATCCCACCGCATTGCTGATCCATCGCACCCGCGGCATCACCCGCGCGCTGATCGCCACCGCGATCGTGCTGCCATACTTCATCGCGATCCTGATCCGCACCTATGCCTGGATGGTGCTGCTCGGCCGCAACGGCCCGGTCAACAAGTTCCTGGTGTCGATCGGTATCCTGAGCGAGCCGGTTCAGCTCTTGTTTCACCGGGGCACCGTGTTAATGGGCATGACGGCGGTGCTGCTGCCGCTGATGGTGCTGACTATCTATTCAAGCGTGTCGCGGCTCGATCCCGGCCTGACGCGCGCGGCGCTGGCCAGCGGTGCCGGGCCTATCGCCGTGTTCTGGCGGGTTCTGCTGCCGCTGACGCTGCCCGGCATCGGCGCCGGCTTCCTGCTGGTTTTCGTGGCCGCGATCGGCTTCTTCATCACGCCGACGCTGCTCGGTGGCCCGGGCGACCAGATGTTCGCCATGCATATCACGCAGCAGGCGGACTCGGTGACGTCGGAAGGCTTCCTGCAGGCGCTGGGCGTCGTGCTGTTGTTGATCACGCTGCTGGTGGTCGCTATCGCCGGACGTTTCCTTGGCCTGGAATTCATCTGGGGCGGCCGCAAGCTCACCGAGACGACAGCAGGGAAGGCCGCGTCAGCGGCGACGTCCGCCACCGCACGTCGCAGCTTCGGCAGCGCATTCGCTGACGCCATCGGCTGGCCGCTGCTCCGGCTGTTCGGCATGCTGCCGGCCAGTTGCGGCACATGGACGGTCCGGCTGATGGGTGGCGTGGTGGTCGCGCTGCTGATCCTGCCCATCATCGTGGTCATGATCATCTCGTTCAGCAGCGCCAGCTATCTGACCTTCCCGCCACCGGGCTTCTCGCTGCGCTGGTATGAGCAGTTCTTCTCCGACACCAACTGGATGCGCGCGTTCTGGACATCCGCGCTGATCGCGGCAGTCTCGGCCTTCATTGCGGTCGGTCTCGGTACATGCGCGGCGCTCGGCATCGTCAGGGGTAATGTGCGCGGCAAATCCGCGATCATGCTACTGCTGGTCAGCCCGATCATCGTGCCGCCGGTCGTGCTCGGCTTGTCGCTCTACACGCTGTTCTTGAAGTTCGATCTGGTCGGCTCGGTGTTCGGCCTTGCGGCGGCCCATGCCATCGGCGGTTTGCCGATCGTGGTGGTGATCCTGTCTGCTGCGCTGCAGGGCGTGGACTCGCGGCTCGAACAGGCCGCCTCGGTCCATGGCGCGTCGTCACTCACGGTGCTGCGGCTGGTGACGTTGCCGGCGATTGCGCCGGGCCTTGCGGCTGCGACCTTCTTTGCGTTCCTGCATTCGTTCGACGAATTGGTGCTGACCCTGTTCCTGTCGAGCGCGCAGCTGAAGACGCTTCCGTTGATGCTATGGGGCGACATCAATTACCGGCTCAATCCGGTACTGGCTGTCGTGTCCACGCTCGAAGTGCTGCTGGTCGTGGGAGGACTGTTCCTCGCGCGGCCGGTGCTCGCAACGTCGCAAAAAGCGACCTGATGACAAACGATCAAACAGGAGGAAACACACTATGCTGGGAATGAAACGTTTCAGGCTGCCGGCCTTGGCTTCGGCGGCGTTCATCGCCATGGGTACGGGTCTGGCCGTGGCCCAGACTAACGTCGTCATCATGCAGGATCCGGGCGGCGGCTATGGCGATGCGCTGCGCAAGGTGATGTACGATCCGTTCGAGAAGGAAACCGGCATCAAGGTCGTCACCGTGCAGGAAGCGCGCAGCGGTCCGCGCATCAAGGCGCAGGCCGAAGCTGGCAAGGCGCAGTGGGATCTGACCTTCATCTTCGATCAGGAAACCAAGCTGCTCGGCGACTGCTGCCTGGCTGACATCGACTATTCCAAGCTGTCGGAATCCGCGCAGAAGACCCTGGCGGCGATGCCGGACAATCTGAAGCGCAAGAAGGGCGTCGCGCTGCAGGTGATCGGCGTCGGCCTCGTCTACAACAAGGACAAGTTTAAGGGCGATAAGGCACCGCAGAACTGGGCCGACTTCTGGGACGTGAAGAAGTTTCCGGGGCGCCGTTGCATGCCAGCGTGGCCGCGCTTCACCTTCGAGGCCGCGCTGATGGCCGACGGTGTCGACAAGAGCAAGCTTTATCCGATCGACATGGAGCGTGCGCTCAAGAAGATCAAGGAGATCAAGCCGCACATCGTCAAATGGTGGACCACCGCCGCGCAGCCGCCGCAGCTGATCCTCGATGGTGAAGCCGACATGTGCCAAGCCTATACGGGGTCGATGAGCAAACTGGCGCTGGAAGGCGCTCCGATTGATCTCACCTTCAATCAGGGCTTCGTCTATTACGACTTCTTCTCGATTCCGAAGGGCGCGCCGAACTATGACAACGCGCTCAAGCTGCTGTCCTGGCGTCTCGACCCCAAGCGCGCCGCCCAGCTGACCTCCACGTTCCCGGTCGCGCTTCCTTCGAAGGTCGTGTTCGATGCTGCGACGGACAAGAACGTCGCGCGCTATTGGGCGAACAATCCAGAGAACGTCTCCAAAGCGATCGAATGGAGCCCGGACTTCTGGGGCGCGCCATCGCCCGCGGGCAATTCGACCAATGAAGAATATGCGCAGGAAAAGCTGAACGCACTGCTTGCCCAGTAAATCGCGCCATACAACAATGAGACCGGCGGCGGCCCAGCGCCGCCGGTCTGTTCGCAATAGAGAACTACCTCATATCGGCTGCTTGGATGGATAAGGCATTTATCAAGGGACTGAGGCTCCTCGAGGCGCTCGCGATGAGCGAGCAGCCGCGCGGGGTCACCGATCTCGCCAATGAGCTGAAGTTCACCAAGAGCAATGTGCATCGACTACTGGCGACGCTGCAATCGCAGGGCTTCGTTCGCCAGATTCCGCCGCACAGCACCTACGAGCTCACAACCAAGCTATGGGTGCTTGGCAACCACGTCATTCAGCGCATGGATCTCATCCGTATCGCACGCCCAGCGATGACGGCGCTGGCCGAAGTCACCGGAGAGACCGTTCATCTGTCGGTGCTCGAGGGTACCGACGTTGTCTATGTGGACAAGATTGAAAGCGCGCATCATATCCGCGCGCATACCAGCGTTGGCATGCGTGCGCCCGCATTCACCATGGCAACCGGGAAGGCGATGCTCGCGCAAATGCCGGACGAATATCTGGAGAACTTTCGCCCGCATCTCAGGCGTTATACGGATACGACGCGAACGACCATCGAGGAGTTGCGCGAAGACATCCATGCGGCACGGGCACAAGGTTACTCGTCAGTGCTGCATGGCGAATGGCGGGAAGGTATAGCCGCCTGCGCTTGCGCCATCGTTGGACGCTCCGGTGAACTCGTCGGAGCCATCGGCATGTCTGGCCCGGACATCCGGGTCAAGCGAAAGCAGATCAAGGAATACGCTGTTCACGTGATGGAAGCGGCGCGCGCCATCGGCCTGGCACTCGGCCATGTTCGTGCGATGTGAACAATGGCTGCCCATTCGAAGTCCGTGATACCACATCGATGCTTCGGTTTGGACGCCTGAATCACGTCTAAGCCGATGCCTTCAATCGGCAAAAAACGGAAGACCGTACTTGCGAGATTACCCCGTAAGCGGACATATCCGGACATGTCAAAATCGACCCGAATGACCCACACCAGACATGGGCTGTTTCGATCTCCTGGGCACCGGCGCGCGCGGTCGCAGGAGCGCGGCGAGCACAGGGACGTCACCCGCGACGCCGCGAAATAACTGGTAGTACTCTCGCAAACCGTCGCGTTCGCTGTGAAAGCGAAAGTTGATCGACTGCCGCTATTGCGTGGTGGCCTTGGCTGAGCATCGTCGGCCACGGCCATCACCAGTGATCAACAAGGTGTCCGCTGCACGCGTTTTGCATGTCCTGCTTCGAAGTCGCTGGCGTCGAATCTACTTTCAATGGCGACAACTGAATCGCCACGATTTCGCCTCCGAGCGATCGGCCAATCTCGCAACGTCACGCAATGATTCTCGCGAGGCATTTGGGATGAATGATTTGATCCTCTGGAACGAGCTAACGCGCCGCGAACAGCGAATTATGAACAAGCTGTTCGGCGGCGGATCAGCCTATGGTGATGGTCCGATAGAAACAGTCAACCTCATGCGGCTCGGTCTGATCACCGAAAGCGGATTAACCTCGGCCGGCCTCGAGTTATTCATTGCTGCTTTCAAAGCGCAACGAGACGTCTGTCGGGCGAACTGATTGCGCGCAGAGCATCGCGTTCCGGTCCGGGCCTCATAACGTCGGATGTTTTTTTATTCGATCTTTGCAAATCAAGAGCCAGGCTTGAGCTGTCCGTTCGGCGTAGAGCGTGAGATCTCAAGCTCTTCCTCGTTCATGTCTGCCGACACATCAGCGAAAAGGGGTGTGCTCAAATAGCGCTCGCCGGTATCGGGAAGCATGCAGAGAATATTTGCCCCTTTCTCTGCCTCGGCTGCAACCTTGAGCGCGCCCGCAAAGGTTGCGCCTGAGGTAATACCCACAAAGATGCCCTCTTTGGTAGCAAGGTCCTTGCTGCAGCGAATGGCATCCGGACCGGAGACCGCTAAGATGCGATCGATGACCTTCATTGCGACGGCATCGTCGGTGAGTTTTGGGATGAAATCCGGCGTCCAGCCTTGCATCGGATGGGGCTTGAATGTCGGATGCGGGGCGGCCGGAGTTCCATCTGAGTTTCGCGACTGCGGGGTGCCACTGGCCAACAACTGCGCATCCTCTGGCTCGCAAACCACTATCTTCGTTTCGGGACGCTCCTCTGCGAGCACCCGCGCGACGCCCTTTAACGTTCCGCCCGTTCCATAGCCCGTGATCCAATAATCCAACCGTTCTCCGGAGAAATCGTCGAGTATCTCACGCGCTGTCGTACGCGAATGAATATCGGGATTGGCTTCATTCTCAAACTGCCTAGTCATGTACCAGCCATGCGCCCTGGCGAGCTCGATGGTCTTGTTGATCATGCCTACGGCGCGCTCAGCCGCGGGAGTTACGATGACCTTCGCTCCAAGGAACCGCATGAGCTTACGCCGCTCGACGCTAAATGGCTCTGCCATGGTGATCACAAGCGGGTATCCCTTGGCGGCGCAGACCATGGCAAGACCAATGCCCGTATTTCCACTTGTCGCCTCTATGACCGTCTGACCAGGCTTGAGCTCTCCGGATTTTTCGGCCGCCTCGATTACTCCGAGAGCCAATCGGTCCTTCACTGAACTAAGCGGGTTGAAGGCTTCAATTTTTACGAAGAGATTCACGCCTTCCGGCGCCAGACGATTGATCCGCACTACCGGCGTATTACCGATCGTTTCGACGATACTTTGATATTTCCGTCCCATGATGCATTTCCCGACATTGCGTTGTTTGCGACGGCTCCAATTGCCATGCATTGCGTCGAAGCTGCCCTCGGTTATTGGGGACAATCATTGGGCGCGCAAGAGTTAGCTTTCAGGGCGTACCCGACTTCACCGCCCGTCCTGATTGATCGTAGCGCGGCAAATGGACCTGTTTTGAACATTGTACCTAGCGGAACAGCCACCGCCTATGCTTTGGTAGAGGCAGATAGTTTTTCACCGAGCCAGGGAGCGTTTTTTGCCCGGCGAGCGCGTGGAACGGCGACTGGCGGCTGTGCTGGCGGCGGATGTCGCCGGCTATAGCCGGTTGATGGGTCATGCCGAGGAGCGCACGCTTGCGGAGCTAAAGGCGTTTCGAAAGACGCTTGTCGATCCCAGGATCGCCACGCACTGCGGTCGCATCGTCAAGACCACTGGCGATGGCATGCTGGTCGAATTCGCCAGTGCTGTCGATGCAGCGCGCTGTTCGGTGGAAATCCAGCAAGAGATGGCTCAACAAAACGCCGCCGTTCCGCCGGAACTCAGGATTGAATTTCGCATCGGCATACACGTTGGGGACATCATCATCGACGACAACGATATTTTCGGCGATGGTGTCAACATCGCAGCCCGTCTTGAGGGAATTGCCGAGCCAGGCGGCATCTGCATCTCCGATGATGCACACAGGCAAATTCGCGGCAAGCTCGACGTCGCCTTCGACGACATCGGCGAGCAGACTTTAAAGAATATTGCCGAACCAATGCGCGTATGGCTCATACGGCTTGCCCGCGAGAGCGCCCCTGCGATCCCGTCAAATTCGTCTGCGAAACAAGTTCGAGATCTAGCGCTACCTGACAAACCGTCCATCGTCGTCCTGCCGTTCGACAACATGTCCGCTGAGGCGGGGCAGGATTACCTTGCTGATGGTATCGTCGAGGCAATTACCGCAGCTCTTTCGTGCATTCGCTCTTTTTTCGTCATCGCCCGTAGCTCAGCGTTCACCTATAAGGGCCGCGCGATAAATGCGCGCAACGTCGGTAAGGAGTTGGGCGTTGCTTATTTGCTTGAGGGTAGCGTGCAGAAAGTCGGCAATCGCCTCCGCATTATCGTTCAGCTAATCGAAACCGAGGGAGGGGCACATGTTTGGAGCTCACGCTTTGACGGCGCGGTCGACGAGTTCTTTGACCTCGAAGACCGAATAACGGAGCAGGTGGCAGGCGCTCTACAGCCTTCCATCCGCATTGCCGAGATTGAGCGGTCGCGACGCAAACGGCCGCAAGACCTGAGCAGCTATGACTATACTATGAGAGCGATGCCTCATGTCTGGGCGTTGGAGAAGGAAGAAAGCGCTAAAGCGATTGAACTTCTCGAAAAGGCGCTCGCGATTGATCCCGAATATCCCCTAGCTTTGTCGCTTGCTGGTTGGTGCCATGCCCAGCGCTCGGTCTATAACTGGGCGGACGACATCGTTGGAAGCCAGGCAATGGCGCGATCGCTCGCCGAGCGGGCAGCAGAGATGAGTGGCGATGACCCTATCATTCTGGCGGTACTCGGCGCAGTGCACACATTTGTACGCAACCATGGAACCGCGCGTATACTGCTTGAGCGAGCCGTCAGCCTCGACCCCAACGCTGCATGGGCCTGGAGTAGGCTCGGATGGCTAGAGAACTATGCCGATCAGCCTCAGAAGGCGATTGACAATTTCGAGCGCGCTCTGCGCCTGAGCCCGATTGATCCAATGAATTTCAACAACTATGTAGGAATAGCCTCTGCGCATGAAGTAGCGCAAGAATACGACAAGGCTGCCGCGTTCTATAGGCGCGCCCTCGAAGAACGGGCAAACGCTAGTTGGATTTATCGCAATTTGGCGTCGGTCCTGTCGGGAGCCGGCCGGGTCGGCGAAGCTAAACAAGCATTCGAGGAGTTGATGCTTACTTACCCCGATCTGACGATTTCAAAATTCAAACAGGCAATGGTGTTTTCGCCTGCTGTTCTGAACCGTATGGCAGAAAACCTCCGAAAGCTCGGGTTGCCTGACTAGGACGACCGGAGAGAGCCGGCCGGCATCGATACCTTTCCGAGCACATCTCGATGAGTTGACTTCCGCTTGTGGGACTTTTCGGACCTGAGGCGATGTCCGACCTGAGTCCGTTATCGGCACCTAAGCGGACGTCCGCCGTCCGCTCCAAGTTTATGGGTTCACGCCCTAGTGAGGCATCCGCATCGTTGTCGCCTGATCGCTCGCCTCGTGTTGCTCAAGGCGATCGGCTTCCTGGCGGTATGCGTGCGATGCTTCGACAAGTCGCGTGACGGTGACGGCATCCATAATGGTCTTTGCCAACCGTTCGGCACGGATCGCTTGTTCTCTGAGATACTGAACCCTGGTCATCTGTTGCCCTCACACTTGCTGATACAAGTTGAGTCAATTTTGATCGTTCCCAGCCTGTCCCCTGATGCTTAACGGACCGTAAGCGGCGCTGGATTCGCAGTGAAGATTGTCCTGATTGTGGTAAACGCGGCGGCGTCGACCCTAATACTCCCGCGGAAACGGACATTCACGTTAAGCTCGAACATTTCGCCTGAGGTGGTAGGCCTGTAAATCGCCTTCACCCTCATTCGCGCCGTTGCTATCCCCGGTTCAAACGGGGAGATCGCAATGTCGGAGAATGCAGGCGTCGCCAAGCGGCTGGAGAAATTTCCGGCGTTCGACGGCTTCCGGGGGATTGGCGTGGTGGTGTTTACCCAATCACGCGTTTGCTGCTACGCGAACGGGCCAAGACCGGCCGCATCTCCTTCAAGGACTTCTATATGCGCCGGGCGCTGCGCATCTTCCCGGTCTATTACCTCGCGGTGCTCGTCTGCTACTTCATCTTCAGATTGGGTCCGGCGCATACGCTGAGCCTTCTCACCTACACGTTCAATTTCTATCATCCACTGCATGCGGTGCCGAACCCGCTGGAACACACCTGGTCATTGTCGGTGGAGGAGCGTTTCCGCCGGCCGCATCAGTTGCAACCGAGGCGCGAAGGCGTCGTGATCGGCCTCGGTGACGTGCGCGTGGTGATGGGTGTGGTCGGATCGGGAAGGGCGACGCCGGTTTGCCGGGACCATGTAGCGAAGGGCAAGTCTTGACGAAGAAGGGCAAGACTTGACGAAGCGTCGCGGCTGCTTCTCATTGGCTGGCAGCACGGCGATAGTCCATGCCTGCTTGGAGGTCTCGCCCGATGATCACGCTCTATCACTGCGCCCGCGCGCGCTCGTTCCGCCCGCTATGGACGCTTGAAGAGCTCGGGCTGCCCTATGAGCTGAAGATGCTGCCGTTCCCGCCGCGTGTCTTTGCGAAGGAATATCTCGGCATCAATCCGCTCGGCACCATCCCGCTGATGCTCGATGGCGAGACCCGGATGACGGAATCGGCGGCGATCGCGCAATATCTCGTCACCAAACATGGCCCGACGCCGCTGGCCGTCGGCATTGACGAGCCGGACTACGGCGCGTTCCTGAACTGGCTGCATTTCGGCGAGGCCACGCTGACCTTCCCGCAGGCGCTGGTGCTGCGTTATTCGAAGCTCGAGCCGGAGGAGCGCCGTCATCCGCAGGTGGTCGAGGACTATTCGAAGTTCTTTCTTGGACGGTTGCGTATGATCGAGACCATCACCACCGGCAAAGACTATGTCTGCGCCGGCCGTTTCACCGCCGCGGACATTTCTGTCGGCTATGCACTGTTGCTGGCCAATCGTCTCGGGCTTGCATCGCAATTCGGGCCGAGCGTCACAGCCTATTGGGCGCGATTGCAGCAGCGCGAGGGCTACCTGCGTGCGGTTGAGTCCGAGAACCGCGCCGGCGACGCGCTGGGTTTGGCGCGCCGCTTCTGAGCGGCTATACCAGCCGCATCAACTTCAACCAAGCGAGCAGACCGATGGCCGATGATAGAGTAATCTTGGAGAAGAAGGGCGCCGCACTCTGGATCACCATCAACCGGCCGGAGAAGCGCAATGCCATGAATGGCGATGTCATCGCCGGCATCGCCAACGGCTATCGCACCGCCCACGAGGATGCGGGCGTACGGGTGATCGTTCTGACCGGCGCGGGCGAGAAGGCGTTCTGCGCCGGCGCTGATCTGGCGAATGCGGGTGCGGCCTTCTCGATGGATTTCTCCAAGCCCAATGGTGATCTCGCCGATCTCATGCGGCTGTCGCAAAACGCCACCAAACCCGCCATCGCCCGCGTTAACGGCGTCTGCATGGCCGGTGGCATGGGTTTGCTCTGCATGACCGACATGGCGGTGGCCGCGGACAACGTGATCTTCGGTTTGCCCGAGGTGAAGGTCGGCGTGTTTCCCATGCAGGTGCTGGCGCTGCTGCAGTCCATTGCGCCGCGTCGCCTGGTCAACGAATGGTGCATCACCGGCGAGCCGTTCGACGCGCAGACCGCGCTTGGCGCTGGCCTGCTGAATCACGTGGTGCCGGCGGCCGAGCTCGACAGCAAGGTCGACTGGCTGATCGCGCGCATCACCGACAAGTCGCCGACCGCGATCCGCCGCGGAAAATATGCGATGCGCGCCATCGCCGCGATGTCGTTCGACGAGAGCATCGCCTATACCGAAAGCCAGATCGCGCTCCTGTCGATGACTGAGGATGCGAAAGAAGGCCTCAAGGCCTTTGGCGAGAAGCGCAAGCCGGTGTGGCCGGGTAAATAGGGTGCTTCACGCCGCGCGTTTCAGCCGGTGCAGCGTCACTTCCGGAGGGCAGTTCAGTCGCACCGGGAGCAGGCTGGTGCCGACGCCGACGGATGTATAGCCGGCCATGCCTTCATGGCGCCATGCGCCGTTGCCCATATGGCGCGGCAGCACGGCCTCCAGCTTGATGGCGTAGCCGCCGGGCAGGCAGAGCTGGCCGCCATGGGTGTGGCCGCTCAGCATGAGGTCGAAATTGTGCTCGGCCGCCTCGGCATAGGTCTCCGGCGTGTGCGACAGCAGGATCGAGAAGGCGCCCGTCGGAATTTGCGATGCAACCTTCGGGATGTCGTCTGCGAGATAGAAATGCGGATCGTCGACGCCGGCAATGTAGATGCTGTCATCGCCGCGAGTAATCACGTCGCATTCGTTGAACATCATGCGGATGCCCATGCCTTCCAGCGCCGGCGTCATGCAGATACTGTCGTGATTGCCGAGAACGCCATAGACGGGATCGCGCAGCCTCGCGCGCAGTTCGCCGACACCTTCGGTGGCGCGCTGATAAGGCCCATAGGTCTTGCCGCGATAGTCGCCGGTCAGCACACAGATGTCGTAATCGAGATCGCCGACGAAGGAGATCAGGTGGCGCAGTGCGTCCTCGCTGAGATCGACGTGGAGATCGCTGATATGCAGGATCGTGAAGCCGTTGAACGCGGCGGGCAGGCGCGGTGAGGCGACGATATTCTCGCGCACCAACACGCGGTTAGCCTCGCGGCGGGCGCGGCCATAGAGGCCGGTGAGTTGCAACGCAGTGCGGACGATCGGTGGCGCGGTGAGCCAGTTCTCCAGATTGAAGAACAGGCGGCCCTGGCCGAACAGCTGGTGATCGCGATGGGTCTCGATCTCCAGCCGAGCCTTCACATGCGCATCCCCGATACGGTCGATCAGCGGGCGTAGCGCGCTGTCGTCGATCGGGGGATGCGATGGCTGAGTCAACGTCGATCTAGCCGGTCGAGGCCTTGAGGCCGGCCGCCTCGATGCCCGCGACGGCTGCGATCTCGTCATTGTCCGATGTATCGCCGGAGATGCCGATAGCGCCGAGCAGGCTGCCCGATGCGTCATGAATGAGAACGCCACCCGGCACCGGGATCAGCGCGCCGCGCGCCATGGTATTCACGGCATCGATGAAGAACGGCTGCTCTTCCGCACGCTTGAACAGCGCACGTGAACCCAGACCCATCGCCAGCGCGCCATAGGCTTTGCCGTGTGCGACCTCGCCGCGCATCAGGCTGGTGCCGTCCTGCGCGATGGTGGCCTTTACGCAGCCGCGAGCGTCGAGCACCGTGATGACCATGGGCTTGAGCTTCATCTCGATCACCTTGGCGAGAGCGCCATCGATGATCTTGCGGGCTGTATCGAGGGTGAGGTCGGCCATATCGGTTGTTTCCTAGTTGAGCGTGGAAGAATGGACGTTTGTTGTCGCGCCGTCGAGGCTCATGGCCAGCACGCGCGCGACATGCAACGCGTGACGGGAGGCGCCGTCAGCGATCTGGTGCCGGCAGGATGTGCCGTCGGCGATGATCAGCGTATCGGCGTCGGCCTTGCGCACGGCGGGTAGCAAGGACGCTTCGGCCATCTGGATCGAGACGTCATAGGTGTCGGCACCATAGCCGAACGCGCCCGCCATGCCGCAGCAACTGGATTCGATGGTCTCGACCTTCAGATCCGGGATCAGGCGCAAGGCCTGTTCGACCGGCTTGAACGCACCGAATGACTTTTGATGGCAATGGCCATGTACTATCGCCTTCGGCGCGATCGGCTTCAGCTGCAGTTGCAGCCGGCCGGCCTCGGCCTCGCGGACCAGGAATTCCTCGAACAGCATAGCGTGCGCGCTGACGCTCCTGGCCGTATCGTCGGAACGTAGCGACAGCAATTCATCGCGTAGCGTCAGCAGGCAGCTCGGCTCAAGGCCGACAATCGGCACGCCGCGTGCCGCGAAGGGTGCATAGGTGGCGACGAGGCGGTCTAGTTCGGCGCGCGCTTGATCGACAAGGCCCGCCGAGAGGAATGTACGGCCGCAGCACAAGGCGCGACTGCTGCGATCCACGGGCTTCGGCAGATGCACACGATACCCGCCGGCGGTGAGAACGCGGAGTGCGTCGTCGAGATTCTCGCGCTCATAAGCGCGGTTGAAGGTGTCGGCGAACAGCACGACTTCGCGGCCATCTGCCGGGCCGACGGCGTCGGCATCTCTGTGAAATACATCGCTGCGCCATTCCGGCAGGCTGCGTTTGGCGCTGATCCCTGCATAGCGTTCCAACAGGTTGCGCAGCAGCGGGCTCTTGTTGCGCAAGTTCGCCAGCGGCGCAGCTCGGGCGGCCAGTGCGGCATAGTGCGGCAGATAGCCGACGAGGCGATCGCGTAGCGTGAGGCCGTGCTTCGTGACGCGCGCGGCCAGAACCTCGATCTTCATCTTGGCCATATCGACGCCGGTTGGGCATTCATGGCGGCAGGCCTTGCACGACACGCAAAGTTTCATCGTGTCGGCCATGGCATCCGACGTCAGCGCATCCGGACCAAGCTGGCCGGAGATCGCCAGCCGCAGCGTGTTGGCGCGGCCGCGGGTGACGTCCTTCTCGTTGCGCGTGGCGCGATAGGACGGGCACATCACGCCGCCCTCTAACTTCCGGCATGTGCCATTGTTGTTGCACATTTCGATGGCGCCCTGGAAACCGCCGCCGGCGCCGGGCCAGCCGGACCAGTCGAGCGCGGTCTTCAATTCGCCGACGCGATAATCCGGCGTGTAACGAAACAGCGAACGATCGTCCATCTTGGGCGGATCGACGATCTTGCCGGGATTGAGAACATTCTGCGGATCGAAGCGATGCTTCACTTCGGCAAAGTCGCTGATGATCTGCTCGCCGAACATTTCGGCGTGGAATTCCGAACGCACGAGGCCGTCGCCGTGCTCGCCGGAGTGCGAGCCCTTGTATTCCCTGACCATCGCGAAGGCTTCTTCGGCGATGGCGCGCATCGCCTTGACGTCCTTGTCGAGCTTCAGGTTCAACACCGGGCGAACATGAAGGCAGCCTTCGGAAGCGTGTGCATACATGGTGCCGGTGGTGTCGTGCTTCCTGAAGATCGCGGACAGGCGCTCGGTATAGTCGGCCAGATGCGGCAGCGGCACCGCGCAGTCCTCGATGAAGGAGACCGGCTTGCCGTCCTGTTTCATCGACATCATGACATTGAGGCCGGCCGCGCGAAACTCGGCAATACCCGCCTGAAGCGCTGGCTCGGTGACGTCGACGACGCCGCCCCATTTGCGCGCCGGGTTGTTCCAGCCAAAGCCGAGATCGCCCATCAACGCACCCAGCTCTTTCAGCTTGGCGGCATTGGCGGCTTGATCGTCCTCGGCGAATTCGACGATCAGGAGTGCATCCGGATCGCCGCGCACGGCACTCTTGATGATCGGCTGGAACATCGCGATGTCGCGGCCGAGTGCGATCATGGTTCGGTCGACGAGTTCGACGGCGATGGGCTTGAGCTTGACCAGATGCTGAGTCGCATCCATAGCCTCGTAAAAGCTGCCAAAGTGGCAGACACCGAGCGCCTTACTGCCGATGAGCGGCCACAGCTTGAGTTCGACCTGTGTGGTGAAGGCGAGGGTGCCTTCGGAGCCCACGAGGAGATGCGCCAGGTTGTTGGCGGTGTTGCGCGGCGTCAGCGCATCGAGATTGTATCCGCCGACACGGCGCTGCACCTGCGGAAAGCGTTCCGCGATCTCGGTCGCTTCGCGCTCGCCGAGCGCCAGCATGTCGCGAAACAAAGCAGGCGCATCGTCCCCGGAATTTACTTCGCCGAAATGCAGCAGGTTGCCATCGGCCAGCGCAGCATCCATTGCAATCGTATTGTCGCGCATGGTGCCATAGCGCAGCGAACGGCCACCGCAGGAATTGTTGCCGGCCATGCCGCCGATGGTGGCGCGCGACGCGGTGGAGACATCCACCGGAAACCACAGCCCGTGTTTCTTGAGCTGCCGGTTGAGATCGTCCAGCACGATGCCGGGCTCGACGATGCAGGTGCGGTTCTCGACGTCGAGCGAGATGAGCTTGTTGAGATGCTTGGAGAGGTCGATAACGATGCCGTCATTGACGGTCTGGCCGCATTGCGAGGTACCGCCGCCGCGCGGCGTAACGATGCGGCCATCGTCGCGGCAGATCGCCAGCGCGCGCAGCGCCTCGTCGATGGTGCGCGGAACGACCACACCGAACGGTACGATCTGGTAGAACGAGGCATCGGTGGCATAACGGCCGCGATTGAACGGGTCGAAGAACACGTCGCCGGAGACTTCACGCGCGAGCTTTGCCGCCAGCGCGCTGTCTGCAGCCGTGCTCCGAATGATTGCCGCCTTCGCCATGGATTCCCGCCTTGTCCCTCTATCGTCCTGTCTTGCATCCGGATTCCGGCTTGGCAACCCGGCGGTGCCGCGCTCCGGCAGTCGCAACAAGGAGATACGGGAGGGATAAGAAATCCTCATGGCTGCCCCACGTTTTTCTTCAGCGCTCTGGTATACCAGACGCGGGACAAGCCGTTTGAAAGGTGCTATCCGGGCGTTTCAATAAAAATGGACTCCCTGGGAAGGACGAGACATGACCGTGCACACCGGAAGGCATTTCCTGCAGATTCCTGGCCCGACCAACGTACCCGACCGGGTGCTGCGGGCGATGGATATGCCCACGCTGGACCATCGCGGTCCCGAATTCGCCGAACTCGGTCTCCATGTCATTGCTGCGATGCAGCGTGTATTCCGGACCAAGCAGCCGGTCATCATTTATCCCTCCTCGGGCACCGGCGCCTGGGAAGCCGCCATCGTCAATACGCTGTCGCCAGGCGACAAGGTGCTGATGGCCGAGACCGGCCAGTTCGCCACCCTATGGCGCGGCCTCGCCGAGAAGTTCAAGCTCGACATCGATTTCGTGCCGGGCGACTGGCGCCACGGCGCCGATCTCGCCGAGATCGAGAAGCGTCTCGCTGCCGACAAGTCGCACGACATCAAGGCGGTGATGATCGTCCATAACGAGACCTCGACCGGTTGCGTCACCCATCCGCAGGACGTCCGCAAGCTGCTCGACCGGGTGAAGCACCCAGCGCTGCTGATGGTCGACACTGTCTCCGGCCTCGGCTCGCTCGAATACGAACATGACGCCTGGGGCATCGACGTCTCCGTCGCCGGTTCACAGAAGGGCCTGATGCTACCGCCGGGTCTCGGCTTCAACGCCGTGTCCGACAAGGCGCTGGCGGCCTCCAAGGCCAACAGTTCGTTCCGGTCCTATTGGGACTGGGAGGAGATCATCGCTGCCAACAAGCTCGGCTCCTGGCCCTATACGCCCGCGACCAATCTGCTCTATGCGCTGAAGGAAGGCGTGGCGATGCTGGAGGAGGAGGGGCTCGACAACGTGTTCGCGCGCCACAAGCGCCATGGCGCCGCCGCCCGTGCAGCCGTCAAGGCCTGGGGCCTCGAGACGGTTTCCATCGAGTCGCACGATCACTCGCCGGCACTGACCGCCGTGCTGATGCCGGAAGGGCATGACGCCGACAAGTTCCGCAAGGTGGTGCTGGACAATTTCGACATGTCACTCGGCACCGGCCTCAACAAGTGGAAGGGCAAGATCTTCCGCATCGGCCATATCGGGCACTTCAACGACCTGATGCTGATGGGCACGCTGGCTGGTGTCGAGATGGGTCTCGAACTCGCCAAGGTCCCGCACCGCGCCGGCGGCGTGATGGCAGCGATGGATGTGCTGACCGGCAAAAGCGTGGTGCCGATGACCAAGGCGGCGGTGGCCTGAGGCCAGCGAATTCCCGTCTGTGAGGCCTAACAATCTACTGGAGGCTGGAGCATAATCGCTCCAGCCTTTTCAACATGTTGCAGTGAAATGCTGCACCAGAGGACGAATCACATGAACGCACCAACGCCCGCCACTGAAGACCTGCTGTATTCCGTCGAGAACGGGATCGCCAAGATCACCTTCAACCGTCCGCAGGCGCGCAATGCCATGCTGTTCTCGATGTATGAGCGGATGGCGGAGATCTGCCAGGCTGCCAATGAGGACCACTCGATCAAGGCGATCATCCTGACCGGCGCCGGCGACAAGGCCTTCGCCTCGGGCACCGATATTTCGCAATTCCGTGAGTTCAAGACGGCGCAGGACGCGCTCGATTACGAGGCGCGGATCGACCGTGTGCTCACCGCGCTGGAGACCTGCCGGGTGCCGACCATCGCCGCGATCGCCGGCGCCTGCACAGGCGGCGGCGCCGGCATTGCCGCCTGCTGCGACCTGCGCATCGGTACGGCTGCCACGCGCATGGGCTTCCCGATTGCCCGCACCCTCGGCAACTGCCTGTCGATGTCCAATATCAGCCGCGTGATGGCGCTGGTCGGACCGGCCCGCACCAAGGACATGATCTTCACTGCCCGCCTCATCGAGGCTGATGAGGCGCTGGCGCTGGGTCTGATCAACGAGATCGTGCCCGATGTCGAGACGCTGCAGCGCCGCGCGCTGGAACTCGCGCAACTGGTGGCCAGCCATGCGCCGATCACCCTCGAAGTGACCAAGGAAGCCGTCCGCCGGCTGCGCCCGACCCTGACCCGCGAGGAGGGCAAGGATCTCGTGCTCAAGGCCTATATGAGCGAGGATTTCCGCGAGGGCATGGATGCCTTCCTGAACAAGCGCAAGCCGAACTGGCAGGGTAAATAACGGGCAGGCGGCGGTCTCGGGCAATCACCTCATTCCGCCGCCCGGCAGCTGAACAGGGTGCCGGCCCCTGACCAAAGTCGGCCTTCGCATGCGCGGGACATGCTTGAAGTCACGGTCAATACCCCGCACAATAGAACCAATGAAAAATGGCGGGCATCCAATATCCGCCGATCTCTACAGGGAAGAAACCAATGTCCAAGTCGATCAGGGCCACAGCTGCGCTTGCAGCCGTGCTCGCCAGCGCGCCCATCCTCTCATCGGCCACATCGCCGGCCATCGCCTGGGAGCCCACGAAGCCCGTCGAAATCGTGGTTGCAGCGGGCGCCGGTGGCGCATCCGACCAGATGGCGCGCATGATGCAGGCTGCGATCCAGAAGAACAATCTGATGAAGGCGCCGGTGGTGGTGTCGCTCAAGGGTGGCGCATCCGGTGCGGAAGCGCTGATCTACATGAAGTCCAGCGAGGGCGACGCCAACAAGGTGCTGATCGCCTATTCGCTGATCTACATGCTGCCGCTGTCCGCCAAGATTCCGTTCAACTGGCGCGACCTCACACCGGTGTCCGTCGTCGCGATGGACCAGTTCGTGCTGTGGGACAATGCGGGTGGCGCCAAGACGGTGAAGGAATTCATCGCGGCGGCCAAGGCTGCATCGTCGCCGTTCAAGATGGGCGGCACCGGATCCAAGCGTGAAGACCATGTGCTGACGGTGTTCATGGAAAAGCAGACCGGCGCGAAGTTTTCCTATCTGCCCTACAAGTCGGGCGGCGAGGCGGCGACGCAGCTGGTCGGCAATCACACCGAAGCCAACGTCAATAACCCCAGCGAGAATCTCGAAGTCTGGCGCGCCGGCCAGGTGCGCGCGCTCTGCGTGTTCGACAAGGAACGCATCTCCTACAAGACCAAGGTCACCGAGACGCAGTCGTGGAACGACATCCCGACCTGCAAGGAAGAGGGCCTCGACGTGCAGTATCTGATGCTGCGCGCCATGTTCCTGCCCGGCAAGGTGACGCCCGAGCAGCAGGCTTTCTATGTCGACCTGTTCGAGAAGGTGACCAAGACGGCCGAATACAAGGACTACATGGAGAAGCAGGCGCTGAAGCCGATCTTCCTGAAGGGGCCGGAGATGCTCAAGTTCCTCGAAGAGGACGATGCGCTCAACAAGTCGCTGATGACCGAAGCGGGATTCGTGGCGAAGTAAGTAACTGCGAAGCGACGGCTTCGGGTGAGGGGCGAGGCACGAACGCAAAGCAAATCGCCGAGCCTGCGGATCGAAGAGCCCCTCACCCGAAGCCGTCGCTTCGCTCAGGCTTCGACCTCTCCCCGCCTAGCACAGCTTCGCTGTGCGCGGGAGAGGGGAGAGGTTAGCGCCAGATCATTCCGCCAGCTCCCATCTGCGAGACACTATGTCCAACACCGACCTCGAAATCATCGTCGAAGATCCCACCGCCCCAGAGGACGACTCGCCCTCTGTCGTCAGTACGCGCACCATCGAGATCATCGTCTCGCTGGTCCTGCTGGCACTGGCCATCGTGCTTGGCTTCGACAACTGGCGCACCGGCATCGCCTGGGATTCCACGGGGCCTCAGCCCGGCTATTTCCCGTTCTATCTCTCGGTCATTCTCGGTGGTGCCAGCCTCTATGGACTGATCGCGACATTCTTCGCCCGAAGTGGCGGTTCCGACACTTTCGTCACCCGCGCACAATTGCGGCGCGTGGCGCTGGTGTTCATTCCCACCGCACTGTTTTGTCTCGCCACGCAATTCCTCGGCATCTATGTCGCGAGTTTCGTGCTGATCGCCGGCTTCATGCGCATGGTCGGCAAGATCGCGCTGTGGAAGTCGCTGCTCACCGCCTTCGTGTTCACCGCGATCATGTTCGTCACCTTCGATGTCGCGTTCGACGTCATCATGCCGAAGGGGCCGATCGAATCGGCTCTCGGTCGCTAGGACTTTAACGATGGAAGCCTTTGGACTGTTGATGCACGGCTTCGCCGTGCTGATGACCTGGAAGATCATCTCGCTGATGGTCGTCGGTCTCGTGCTTGGCATTTTTGTCGGCGTGCTGCCGGGCCTCGGTGGCCCCAATGGCGTTGCCATCCTGCTGCCGCTGACCTTCACCATGGATCCGACCTCGGCCATCGTGATGTTGTCCTGCATCTATTGGGGCGCGCTGTTCGGCGGCGCCATCACCTCGATCCTGTTCAATATTCCCGGCGAGGCGTGGTCGGTGGCCACGACCTTCGACGGCTATCCGATGGCGCAGCAAGGCAAGGCTGCGGAAGCGCTGACGGCGGCGTTTACCTCGTCCTTCATCGGGTCGCTGGTGGCGGTGATGCTGATCACATTTCTGGCGCCGATGATTTCATCCTTCGCGCTGAAATTCGGCCCGCCGGAATTCTTTGCGGTCTATCTTCTGACCTTCTGCTCCTTCGTCGGTCTCGGCCGCGAGGCCAAGCACAAGACCGTCATCTCGATGGCCCTGGGTCTGCTGATCGCCGGCATCGGCATGGACACGGTGTCGGGCAATCTGCGCATGACCTTCGGCTCGGACAATCTCCTGCGCGGCATCAACTTCCTCGTCGCGGTGATCGGCCTGTTCGGCATCAGCGAAATCCTGCTGACCATGGAAGAGCGCCTCGCGCTGCGCGGACACGCCGCCAAGATCAGCCTGCGCACGGTGCTCAAGGTCTGGATGGACCTTCCGAAATACTGGGTGACGCTGCTGCGCTCGTCGGTGATCGGCTGCTGGCTCGGCATCACGCCGGGCGGCGCCATTGCGGCCTCCTTCATGGGCTACAACCTCGCCAAGCGCTTCTCCAAGGATCCCGAAAGCTTCGGCAAGGGGCGCATCGAAGGCGTGTTCGCGCCGGAGACCGCGGCGCACGCGTCCGGCACCGCGGCGCTGCTGCCGATGCTGGCGCTCGGCATTCCAGGTTCCGGCACCGCGGCGATCCTGCTCGGCGGCCTGATGGTGTGGGGCCTCAATCCCGGGCCGCTGCTGTTCGTCGAGCACAAGGATTTCGTCTGGGGCCTGATTGCCTCGATGTATCTCGGCAACGTGGTCGGTCTCGTTATCGTGCTGACGACCGTTCCGGTGTTCGCCTCGATCCTGCGCGTGCCATTTGCGGCCGTGGCGCCAATGATCGTGGTGTCCTGTGCCATCGGCGCCTATGCGATCCAGAATGCCATGTTCGACATCTGGCTGATGCTCGGCTTCGGCGTCGTCGGCTATGTCTTCAAGAAGATCGGCATTCCGCTCGCGCCATTCACGCTGGCGCTGGTGCTCGGCAGCCGCGCCGAGGATGCATTCCGTCTTGCCATGATCGGCTCCGGCGGCAGCGTGGGCGTGTTCTGGTCCAATGGCCTGGTCGGCACCATCACCACGCTGGCGATTACGCTACTGTTCTGGCCACTGATCGATCGTGCCTTTACGGCCGTTGCACGCATCTGGCGGCCGACGCCGGTGACGACGTAAGCCGTGCTCGCGCCTGGCTGGATGGGGGCCTAATCCGGCAGTGACGGCTGCGCCAGATATGCCAGCAGCTTTATCTCGCGGCGTCCGCGGGTGACGGTGTCGAGCACGAGGCCCGACGAAAATGAGAGCACGCCGACGATCATCAGGCCGGTCGAGAGCACGGCGGTGGGCAGCCGAGGCACCAAACCTGTTTCCAGATAGGTGACGGTGACGGGAATCGCGAGGCCGATGGAGACGATGCCGAAAAACAGGCCAATTGTGCCGAAGAAGCGCAGCGGCTTTTCCGAACGATAGAGCTTCATGATGGTGCCGAGGATCCGGAAGCCATCCTTCCACGTGTTGAGCTTGCTGATGGAGCCCTGCGGTCGCGCGAAATAGGGCGTCTCGATTTCAGCGACCGGCAGTGCGAGCTGCAGCGCATGAACGCTCAGTTCGGTCTCGATCTCGAAACCATCGGACAGCACCGGAAAGGATTTGACGAAGCGTCTCGAGAATACGCGATAGCCTGACAGCACATCCTTGAAGTTCTGACCGAACGTCATTGACAGAAAGCCGGTGAGCAGTGAGTTACCGGTACGGTGGCCAAGGCGATAGGCGGCAACCTGCTGCTCAATGCGGCGGCCGACGACCATGTCGAGGCGATCGTTTAACAGCGCTTCGATCATGGTTGGTGCGGATGTCGCGTCGTAGGTCGCATCGCCATCGACGAGAACGTAGACATCGGCATCGACGTCACCGAACATGCGGCGGACGACATGACCCTTGCCTTGACGCGGCTCGCTGCGAACAATCGCACCCGCCTGCGAGGCTACTTCGCGCGTGTGATCTCTCGAGTTGTTGTCGTAGACATAAATCGTGGCGGCCGGCAGCGCCCTGCGGAAATCGTTCACGACCGTCGCGACTGCGACCTCTTCATTGAAGCAGGGGATCAGGATAGCCACGCGGGGCGGTGCGGTCATGGAGCCTTCCTGCGGGTTCGAGGGGCAGCACGATCTCCGATCGACTGCGCCTGGACGAAGATGTGCTCCCGATTAATGCAGCCTATGGCGTTAATTTTCACAGTATTTGACAGCTCGCCGCCTCAGACCACCTTGCCTTGTCGCAATTCGGCGATCTCTTCGGCGCCAAAGCCAAATTCGGCGAGTAGCTCCTCCGTCTGCTCGCCGACTTCTGGCGGCCGCGCGGCCATGTGGCTCGGCGTGCGTGACAGCGTGAAGGGCTGACCGACCAGCCTGATTTTGCGGTTCTGGTCGTTGGGAACGTCCTGCGCTAGGCCGAGGTGCTTGACCTGCGCATCGGCGAATATCTGGTCGACGGAGTAGATCGGACCGCAGGGCACGCCGGCGGCGTTGAGGTCGTTGACCCATTCCTCGGTCGATCGCTTCTCGGTGCAGGCGCTGATCGCGGCGTTGAGCGCGTCGCGGTTCTTCGAGCGCGCGGGGCCGGTGGCGTAATCGGGATGGGTGATCAGTTCGGGGGCGCCGATCGCCTGGGCGCAGCGCTCCCAGATCTTGCCGCCGGTGGTGGCGATGTTGATGTAACCGTCGGAGGTCTTGAACACGCCGGTGGGAATGCTGGTCGGGTGGTTGTTGCCGGCCTGCTTGGGCACGTCCTGTTCCATCAGCCAGCGGGCGGCCTGGAAATCCAGCATGAAGATCTGGGCCTGCAGCAGCGAAGTCTGCACCCACTGGCCCTGGCCGGACACATCGCGTTCCAGCAGCGCTGTAAGGACGCCCAGCGCGCAGAACAGCCCGGCGGTGAGATCAGCCACGGGAATGCCGACCCGCATCGGGCCTTCGCCGGGGGCGCCTGTGATCGACATCAACCCGCCCATGCCCTGGGCGATCTGATCGAAGCCCGGTCGCTTGTGATAGGGGCCGTCCTGGCCGAAGCCGGAGATACTGCCGTAGACGATGCCGGGATTGATCGCCTTCAGGCTCTCATAATCGATGCCGAGCCGGGCCTTAACATCCGGTCGGAAATTCTCGACCACGACATCGGCTTTCTCGACCAGGCGTTTGAACACCGCGAGACCGCGCGGGTCCTTCAGGTTCAGGGTCATGGCCCGCTTGTTGCGGTGCAGGTTCTGGAAGTCCGAGCCCTGCCGCGGGCCGCCGGGCTGTTCTCCCGCGGCGTCGTCGCTCAGCGCATCGATCTTGATGACATTGGCCCCCCAATCCGCGAACTGCCGCACCGCTGTCGGGCCCGAGCGGATCCGGGTGAGGTCGAGAACGGTAAAGCGGGAGAGGGCCTGCGAGGCACGCGGGAAGGGCATTCAGAAGGCTCCGGGATGACGTAAGGTTGGGCCGAGACATTACCTTTCGCGCAAACCGGCGGGCTTGTCATGCCCCTGCAACCGCCAGCGAGGCGTACAGCCATGCCCTCTCTGCGTAAAGTCCATGCAACCGGGATGTCACAACCGGTTGCAATTGCGCTCCGAACGCACGCAACAACTTGCCCCTCGATCTAACCGGTTGATTGCTAAGGTATTATTTGGAGTTTTGCGTATGTTTGGGTATTCTTTTGGGACTTATCGTTTTCGCGGTCGGCTACACGCTGGCGATGCGGGTCATGGCCGGCAGGGCGGACTTGCATGGCGAGTTTATTCAGACGGACGAGCGGATTGCCGTGGCCGCGCCGTCGCTTCTGGCCACGTAGCAAGCTATCTGCCGAAGGGATTATTGCCTGTAACGCGCCGGTAGTTAGGGGCCCGGCCCGACGAAAACATATGTGGTGCCTTTGGCGAAGCCGGAGCGTTGTCATGCCGGGCGCGCTGCAACGAGTGAGGGGCACCGTACGGAGAATTGTGCTCTCTTAAGATGGCATGCGCGCTGAAATAGGCTTGCGAAGTATTCTCATCATAGCCGATTGGCTGTGATGGAAGCGCTTTGATTTGGCGTGTGCCTAAAGCTCTCGGCAGCCGATAGATACCGCGCTATCGCTGTGCCTATCTTGTCAGTGAGAATGTGGCTAGGCGCACCATCGCTGTACAATAGCTTCGCTTTTATTCCGCCTCAGTCAGTGATTGGGCGCGACGGGGCGTTAACGCCTCGGCATCAATCTGGCTACGCGCAATTGCATTCGAGCCATTTATCATGCCGCTCGGTGAAACTACGATGGCGCTCCGGATCAAGGCGACAGATGGCGGGAAGAATGACAAAGAGCATAGTTCTAGGGGCGAGTGGTATCGTGGGCCACTATATCGTCGAGCGTCTTGTCGCAGATGGCCAGCGGCCCCTTGCTGTATCGCGTAAACAGCGTCGGGCGGTTGATGCCGATTGGCTAGTCGCGGATCTGGCGGTGCCGACGTCATTGGACTTGACTGAAGTCAGCACACTCTATTGCACGGCCCACGTCGGACTTTTAGCGGAATCGCTTCCTCACTTTGTGATTCCGAACCTCAAGCGGGTGGTAGCTTTCACCTCGACCAGCATAGTGACCAAGCGAAACTCTGAAATCGCTGAGGAGCGAGCACACGTCCGTCATTGGGAAGAAGCGGAGCGACGAGTAATTGAAGTTTGCGAGCGACTTGGCATTGTCTGGACGGTATTGCGGCCGACCATCATCTATGCGGAGGGGCGCGATGCCAATATCACCAGGCTTGCGCGATTGATTCAAAAGATCAGTTTCATGCCGCTTGCGGGCACGGGCGCTGGCCTGCGGCAGCCAGTGCATGCAGAAGATCTGGCCATTGGCGCCATCGCAGCTGCTCGAAGTCCGGCTGCAGAAAACAAAATCTACGCTGTGCCCGGCACCGAGATCCTCAGCTATCGCGAAATGATAGGACGTATTTTTGACGGATTGCACAAACGGCGTTGCATTGTTTCCGTCCCGCCATTCCTATGGCGCGCGGCATTTGCGTTGGCTGGCCCCTTCGTTCCCAACGCAAACGTGGCAATGGGGATGCGAATGTCCCAAGACATGATCTTCGACCCGAAGCCTGCCATCGCCGATTTTGACTGGAGTCCACGACCGTTTCGACCGGTGTTCAGGTAAGGACCGGAGTATCTAGCTTTTTGCCGCGAGGCTTGAACGCCTTGCCAGCAAGGCATCAGCATATACCAATGCCATCCTTAGCCGAAATGTCCTCTGATCGAATTCCTCGAATGCGCGCGCTTGACCCGCTGAACCCAGTCGTTGCGCAAATGCCGGATCGTCTAAAATGCGATTCAGCGCCGAGGCGAGTGCCTGTGCGTTGCGCGGTGGGACTGTTAGAGCCTCTTTGCCATGCCGAGCGACAAGGGGGACGGTGGTCGTCAGCATCGTATTAACCACCGGCAAGCCGGCCGCCATGGCTTCGACCTGAACAATTCCGAACGCTTCCGCGTCCGTAACCGAAGGGAATGCAAATACCTGTGCTGCATGAAATAGCCGGTGGATTTCGTCTCTCTCTAGTCGCCCGGCGAAACGTATTCGGTCGGCCACGCCAAGTTCAATTGCCAGTTTCTGTAGATTGGACAGTAGTGGGCCTTCTCCTATGATCGTAGCGTGTCCATCGATTTGGCGCATGGCGTGCAGGAGAACGTCGTAACCTTTGTAACCGACCAAACGTCCAAGGCAGACGATATGACGTGGCATGGCTTGCTGTTCACCGGCGATCGCCGTGTTCTCGGGAGACGCTTTCCGCCAGTATTCCAGATCCATGCCGTAGGGCATAATCACGCATTTGCCCGCATGGGGCCGAAGGAATTCGGAGCCGTCGATGATCGGTTGCCCGGAGACGACGATACGATCGGCGCGCGCGAGTACAGAGCGCAGCATTGGTGACACAAGCTTCTTGAGCAACGAGTAACCTACGATGTCGGCGTGCCAATAGACGACCAAAGCGACGTGTTTCGGCAGGCCAAGTAGGATTGCTGCATCGTTGAGCGGGAACGGGGCGTGGTGAACGACGAGGTCGGCGGTGCGCGTGTGGCCGATAAGGATCGGGATGTAAGCCGGTGCCAGGGGCATGGAGAACAATGTGCCAAGCGAGGCAACTGCTTCGACAGCAGTGCCATCAATCGTATAGCTACGCGCTGTACCTGATCGCCGTGCGCAAAGGATGGAATGTTCCTCGCCCGACCGTGCGCCAGCTGTCAGATGAGAGATGACAGCCGGTATTCCGCCTTCTATGTCTGGCCGATAGATCTTGTAGGAATGTAAGATACGCAACTGTCTGTCCCACAGCTATCCCCTCTGTGGGGAGTATCGCGTTGGCAGGTTATCGGCTGCTGGTGACCCGCAGGCGCAGCGCATCCGCTGCAACAGCAGCCAGCACCTATTCGTGATGGTTGAAAAAGCGAAAGCCGTGCTTCTTCACAAGCTCATCACGTTCGGCAAGCTTCAGATCCTCGCGCATCATTTCGCTCACCAGTTCGCGGAACGGTGTCTTCGGCGACCATCCGAGCTGTCGCTTTGCCTTGGAGGCGTCGCCCAGCAATGTCTCGACTTCAGCAGGGCGGAAATAGCGAGGGTCGATTGCCACGATGCACTGCCCTGTCTCTGCATCGTAGCCTCTTTCCTCGACGCCTTCACCGGCCCAGCGCACCTTGATGCCAACTTCCTCCGCGGCATAGCTGACGAAATCCCGGACGGAATACTGTTCGCCGGTGGCGATCACGTAGTCCTCAGCCTTTTCCTGCTGCAACATTAGCCACTGCATTTCGACATAGTCGCGGGCGTGTCCCCAGTCACGCTTGGCGTCGAGATTGCCAAGATGCACACGATCTTGCAGGCCCAACTTAATGCGCGCCAGCGCACGGGTAATCTTGCGCGTCACGAATGTCTCGCCGCGTAGTGGCGACTCGTGGTTGAATAGAATGCCATTGCATGCGTACATGCCGTAGGCTTCACGGTAATTCACCGTGATCCAATAGGCGTAAAGCTTGGCGACGGCATAGGGGGACCGCGGGTAGAATGGCGTAGTTTCCCTCTGCGGCGTTTCCTGTACGAGCCCATACAATTCGGACGTCGAGGCCTGATAGAAACGAGATTTGTTCTCCAGGCCGAGAATGCGCAGCGCTTCAAGAATGCGGAGCGTGCCGAGGGCATCGGAATTCGCTGTATATTCCGGTTCCTCGAATGACACTGCGACATGGCTCTGCGCTGCCAGATTGTAGACCTCGTCTGGCTGCACTTCCTCGACGATTCGGATCAAACTGGAAGAATCCGTCAGATCGCCGTGGTGTAGAGTGAAGTCCAGACCCTTCTCGTGAGGGTCGTGGTAGAGATGGTCGATGCGGTCGGTATTAATAAGCGACGTCCGGCGCTTGATGCCGTGAACCGAGTAACCCTTGGTCAACAGCAGCTCCGCCAGATAGGCACCGTCCTGTCCAGTAACGCCTGTGATCAATGCGGTCTTCTTTTTCATCGAACAAGCTCTCTCGATTGTGGGCCGGTCGCACGGTCACCAAAGCGTAGTAATTTACCCGGGCAAAAATGACAGGGCGGCCTCGCGCTCAACTCGACGTTTGCTCGCGATGGCCGTAGGGCAGATAGCGCGTCGCTTACAAGGTAGCAACACATACGAGAACTTGGCTTCTGGGCTGCAATTGGCATGCCGCAGCGTCCTCATCGATTTGGACTCGTGCAAATCGATGAGCAGCGGTATTGGGGCAGACAACCTCGAGTGTCGCGCATGCTCCTGAGGTCTCGGTTTCTGCGAAACCGGTTACAGAAATTGTGTGCTTTGATAGAGAGGGAGGCTCCAGTAATCGCAGCTTGGTTCGGCAAAAGTGGCCTGGGAAAAGCTGTAAGCCCCGTTGAGTTCCGTCGCGTTTGGCATGCGGGCTGGTAGACGGCCGAAAGGGTTTCGTAGGGTTATGCATAACTTACTGGCATTCGCGACGATCATGGATGTCGGCGTTTTCGCGGATTGGCTTCGTGGCTACGATGAACTGACCTTCGTAACGGGAGCAGGACTTGGTGCTGTGTTTGTTTTGGGCGCATTCCTGCCGTTCCCGCGAACGGTATTGCTGATCCTTTCTGGGGCAATTTTTGGCTTGCAGGCGCTCGCCGTGGTCATCCCGAGCGCAGCTTTGGGGGCCTCGCTTGCCTTCTTGCTGGCGCGCATTCTTTTTCGTGAACGGGTTTCTGAATTTATTCATAGGCGCCCTCGGTTTAGTGGCGTGGCATCCGCCGTTGATGCAGCCGGATGGCAAGTGGTGGCGATCATGCGTCTTGGTGTTCCGGTTCCGAGTGCCGTCCAGAACTACCTCTTTGCAGTCACAAAGATTGGTGTCACGCCGTTCATTTTATGTACGTTTTTGTTCACGATCCCCCAGATGGCACTGTTTGTCTATCTCGGCGCGTCAAGTCGGGCTGCTCTGTCAGAGGACTATATTCCTATTCAGAGCCAGATTTCGTGGGCGTTTGGCTCACTGATGACGGTGCTTTTGATTATCGTCATCGGCCGCCAGTCGAATCTCAGATTGCACGCGCTCGCCGCCCACGCCCGAAAATCATCTTGATAAAGCCTACAGCTCGGCGCCCGCAGCTCGGATAGGCCCGTTTATGCTTCCGCTTTTCGGCTAAATGGACTACCTCGCTCGGTGAGAGCGGGGGGCCGCAGGATTGAGGTGAGGAAAAGCGATGGATTTGCTACCGTTCGAAGCCGCGCTAGCGGGGCGCAAAGTCCTCGTGACGGGCACGACGGGCTTCACCGGGGGGTGGGCGTCATTGTGGCTCGACCTCATCGGTGTACGCGTTGCGGGATTTTCGTTGCCGCCGGAAACCCGCCCAAATTTGTTTGGTGCGCTGGCGCTCGGGGCCGTTCCGACCACTTTCGGCGATATTACTGATCTGCCTGCGCTCACCGCTGCCGTTGACGAATTTCAGCCGGAATTGCTGCTGCACTTGGCAGCACAACCCTTGGTGCGAAAATCTTATCGCGAGCCTCTCCGAACGTTCGAGGTCAATGCCCAAGGTACGGGGAATGTGCTCGAGGTGGCCCGCCGATGTAAGAGTGTTCGGGGCGTGCTGTGCATCACGACCGACAAGGTTTACCGCAATCAAGAATGGTCGTGGCCGTACCGCGAAAATGATGAGCTTGGCGGTAAGGATCCCTACAGCGCCTCAAAGTCGGCAGCCGAGATTGTGATCCAGAGCTATGCCGCGTCGTTTAGTTGGAATAAGGGCGAAGGGCCTGCGATCGCAACAGCGCGAGGCGGGAACATTGTCGGCGGAGGCGACTGGTCCGAAGATCGACTTGTTCCTGATTTCGTTCGGGCCGTTATTGACAATAAGACGCTGACATTGCGCTACCCAGATGCCACCAGGCCATGGCAGCATGTTTTGGCCTTGGTGCAGGGGTATCTGATGCTACTGGCTGGTCTCGTATCGGATGATCCGGCCCGGTTCGCACGGGCATGGAATTTAGGGCCACTGGATCCACGGCAGTTCTCGGTGAGAGATGTTCTGGAGTTGATGGCCAATCACTGGCAGCGTCCGGCGATCGACTACATGGACAATCCAGTTCATGAGGCCGGCGCTTTGGCGCTCGACAGCAGCAATGCGCGTAACATCCTCGGCTGGATACCTCCGTGGAGCACGGAGAAAGTCATCGAGGAAACGGCGAAGTGGTACCGTGGCTATTACGCCGCGCCAGAATCGGCGGCGGCGATGAGTCGCGATCAGATCAATGCCTGGCGGGCCGCGCTGCGATGAACTTGGTAGTTGGTGCACGTGGTCGATTGGGTAGGAGTTTGATCTCCCATCTTCCCGTTTCTAAAACGGTTGCGCTGGATCGATCGGTTTATGCCGGTTGGACCCGTTCAAAGGCGGCGGGAGCTGTCGCCGACTTCCTCAAGGAATATTCAGGCGCTGACGATGTCATCTATATCGCTGCCGGCCTGACCGATCCAAAGCGATCGCTTGAGGATCATCTGCAGGTCAATCTGGATTTGGCGAGAAACATCATCGAGGGGGCTTCGCGGCAGGGAATACGGGTGGTGACGTTTGGCACGATCATGGAAGAGATTGTCGGCCGCGACACCCCAAATCCGTATTTTAGTAGCAAGCAGCGTCTCAATGACTACGTTGTCGCAGCATCTCGCGGGGAGAATGTGCTGCATGTCCGGCTTCATACGCTTTATGGCGGCGGGGCACCCGCGCCCCATATGTTTCTTGGTCAGTTATTTGATGCTATCCGGAAAAAGGAGATTTTCCGGATGTCTGCTGGCACGCAATTGCGAGAGTATCATCATGTCGAGGATGATGTCGTCGCTATCGAACAGCTAGTATCTACGGGCGCTACCGGGCCAGTTAATCTCAGTCATGGCGCCCCCGTTCAGCTATGCGCTTTAGCTCGCCATGTCTGCGAGCAGTTCGATTGCCTCGATCGTTTAGCAGTTGGTGCAATTCACGCGGCGGGAAGTGAAAACTTCGATCGGATATTCGAGCGCCCGGCAGATCTGGGCGATATCGTCTTCCGGGACACTTTAGCTGCTGTGGTTGAGGATCTCAAAATCGCAACTCGACAAGAAATAATGTAGTTTTGCCCCATGGATTGCTTGGAGAACTCAGGAAAACGGACGCTCGTATCGATTTCGATCCCGGTCCTCAACGAGGCCGATAACCTCGATGCGCTATATCAACGCCTGAACAGTGTTGCGGCGATCATGGCTCCGAAATGCGATCTGGAGTTTGTTTTCACCGACAACCATTCCGACGATGCGACTTGGCGAAAGTTGTCCGATTTTGCGGCGCGGGATTCGCGCGTGCGGGCGATACGTTTTTCCAAGAACGTCGGTTTTCAGCGATCGATTCTTGCGAATTATATGCATACGAGCGGCGATGCTGTGATGCAGATCGACGCAGACCTCCAGGATCCGCCAGAATTGCTCGAGGAGTTTTTCGGGCTCTGGCAAAGCGGAAATCGAGTGGTCTATGGTATCCGCCGGGGCCGCCGCGAAAACTTCTTTATCAATAAGTTTCGTCAATTCGGATATTGGTTCATCGACAGTATCAGCGAGTATCCCATTCCGCGCGACGTCGGCGACTTCAGGCTGATGGATCGAGCGGTGATTGATGCGCTCGTCAAATTCAAGTCGCCCAATCCATATTTGCGGGGCATCATTGCGGGGTTGGGATTCAGCCAGGTTGGGGTTGTCTATGATCGAGAGGCGCGCCTCGCTGGTGTCAGCAAATTTGGACTTTCTCGTCTAATCCGTCTTGGCCTGACCGCGATCTTCAATCACTCCGCCATACCGCTCCGGATCGCTTCGTTGATCGGTGGTGCTATGCTGGTCATGAGTGCGGTCGGAGCAGCCTATTTCGTGATCCTCAAGTTGCTGGATCCAGACTTGCCACAGGGTCTCGCAAGTATCCACGTGCTGGTTCTGTTCGGAATTGGGCTGCAATCATTCCTACTTGGAATTATTGGCGAGTACCTGCTCCGAATTTATCTGATTTTGCGGTCGGAGCCCGTAGCAATCGTGGATGAGGTCTTGAATTTTTCCAAGGCCGATTTGAAGCTGTGACGGCAGCCTGGGGAAGGCCGCCCCTCGCATCTTAGTTGGTGTGGGGTCCAAAATGGGGCCGATTCTAGCTTGCCGCAGTCCGCCTGCGTCAATTAAAAGCGGGGCCAGCGAGAGCGTGCAGCGAAGGAAAGCGCACCTATGAAAGCAGTTATTCTTGCCGGTGGGTTGGGCACTCGTATGAGTGAGGAAACCGACACCAAGCCGAAACCAATGGTCGAAGTCGGTGGGCGGCCGTTGATCTGGCATATCATGAAGACCTATAGCCGGCATGGCATCAACGAGTTCATCGTGTGTCTCGGCTACAAGGGTTACGTCATTAAAGAGTACTTCTTTAATTACTATCGCCACACGTCAAACCTTGAAATAGATCTTCGTGATGGTTCCGCCAAGGTACTGAGCTCGCAATCCGAAGACTGGAAGATCACGCTGGTCGACACCGGTGCCGAGACCATGACCGGCGGCCGACTGAAGAGAGTGCTGCCTTATCTCGCCAACGAGACCTTTTGCATGACCTACGGTGACGGTCTATCGGATATCGACATTACCAAAGAAATCGCCTTTCACCGATCGCGTGGGAAGCTAGCTACTGTGGCTGCGGTACAGCCTCCCGGGCGCTTTGGTGTCTTAGATATTGCTGATTCTGGGGTGGTCCGGGCATTCCGCGAGAAGCCGGCTGACGAGATCGGTTGGATCAACGGTGGATACTTTGTGCTCGAGCCGAAGGCGGTCGACTATATCGCCGGCGATGCCACGTCGTGGGAACAAGAGCCGCTTTTTGGTCTGGCGCGAGATGGGCAGCTGTCGGCATTCGAACATTCCGGCTTCTGGAAACCCTGTGACACGCTACGCGACAAGCGCGAAATGGAAGCGCTCTGGGATAGCGGCAATGCGCCCTGGCACACCTGGCCTGCGCGATGAGGCAAACGGCCAATCCAACTTTCTTAGTAAGGGTGCGCGCAGCGTTGCTTAGCCAAGTGCGTAATATCGTTGGCCTCACGATTTCTGTAGCCTGTATTGCCTTCATGGCGTGGCAGATCGACTTTCAAAGAGTTGGCGTAGCCATCGCTAATTTCAAGTGGCCCTATCTTCTGGTCGGGCTGGTTGCGCTGATATGCGACTATTCTATCCGCATCTTGCGCTGGTCGATCATGTTGGACGCTGCCGGAGCTCGTACGTCGTTTGCGCGTTGTGCAGCGCCGTTTCTCGGATCGATCGCTCTCAATAATGTGCTGCCAGCGCGGCTTGGTGACGTTATCCGTGCCTTCGTTTTTCCTTCCGCTCTCGGCATTACGAAGGTGGCCTCGACGGGAAGCCTCGTGCTTGAGCGTCTACTCGATCTGGCGACGCTGCTGTGTTTTCTGACGCTGGCGCTGCTCGCATTTCCGACTGCCACGGTGCCGGAAAGCATCAAGCTTTCTGCTTCGCTGTTGGCGGTGCTGACATTCGTAGGCTTGATCTCGGTCGTCGCATTCAGCGGGCTGTTTGCTAATCTGGCCTTGTATGGATCGAAACGGGATTTCGGCAAACTTACACCGCGGGTGCGAAATGTGCTGCTGGCGCTGCACTCCCTGCTGCTCGGATTTCGCGCGATGTCGAGGCCGCGCGCGTTGAGCATTGTAGTCGTTCTTTCGGCACTCGTCTGGACCGGCGAGGCGCTTTTTTTCTGGTCGTTCCTTGCCGGATTTGGAATTTCCACAAGCCCGGCTGCAGCCGGGTTGGCGATGACCATCGCTACCCTTGCCACCATGGTGCCGTCGTCACCTGGCTATATCGGGCCGTTTCATCTTGCTGCCTATGCTGCGACTACGATCTTGGGAAGTTCGCCAGAGATCTCCGCAAGCTTCGCGGTGCTGGCGCATGCTGGCATTTGGCTGCCAACGACGTTCGTCGGCGCCGTCGCGATTCTAAGCAATCCCAGCCTTTTCGCCGGTCGTAAGAAGATACTTTCGAACTCTGCCGCGATTGCGGTAGACCAGAACGAAACACTTGCAGCACCGCCGCAGTGAGATCGAGCCACGGAAAAGTAGCAAGCAGCGCCATGAACCTCCATGGTGAACATCATAGGATTGGTTGAATGAGTGCTGACTTACATGATGTCGTCCTTGTGGGTGCTGGTTTTACCGGGCTGGCCAGCGGCTATGTTCTGGCGAAGAAGGGCTATAAGGTGCTCCTCCTGGATGCGGACACCGCGGCTGGCGGGTTGGCCGGTACTTTCACGTTTTCGGACGGTGTGCGTCTGGAGAGATTTTATCACCACTGGTTCAACAATGATGTGTTTGTACCGGAACTGGTTGAGGAGTTGGGCCTTAAGGGCGACGTTGTCACGTTGCCAACTAATACCGGTATGTATTTCAACGGCCGACTATGGAAGCTGTCGACCCCGCTCGACCTGTTGAAATTTACAGCATTGCCGTTGATCGACCGGATCCGGCTTGGCTTGATCGTATTGCAGGTGCGCCGCATCAAGGATTGGCACAGCATTGAGCATCTCAGCATTCGCGAATGGCTGGAGTCACTTGCAGGCAAGCGGGTTTACGACGTTGTCTGGAAACCGCTCGTGGAATCGAAATTCTCGATCTATGCGGACGCCGTAAACGCTGTGTGGATGTGGAAGAAGCTGGTGCTGCGCGGCAGCACACGCAACGATAAGGGCGGTGAGGAACTAGCCTATTTCAAGGGCGGCTTTGGTCGCCTCGCAGACGCTATGGTGGAGGCGATTAGATCGCACGGCGGCGAGGTGCGTTTCAGTACGCGTGCCACAGGGGTGGTTACCGAGGGAGATAAGATCACACATCTCACCACAACCAGCGGTGACGTCGCTGGTAAACAATTTCTCTTCACGCCGGCATTTCCAATTATCGCTGACATTCTGCAGCAGGCTACAACGCCAGATTGGATCGATAGGCTGCGGCGGGTGCGTTATCTCGCCAATATGTGCCTGGTGTTGAGGCTGAAACATAGCTTGTCCAGCACCTATTGGCTTAATGTCAACGATCCTGGCTTCCCCTTCGTGGGCGTGATCGAGCATACCAATTTCGACGCGCCAGAGAACTACGCAGGCACGCACATCGCGTTTCTGTCGCGTTATTTGGCCAAGGAAGACCCCGTTTGGGGCTATGACGATGAACAGTATTGCCAGTTCGCGCTTGAACACCTGAAGCGCATGTTCCCGTCATTGGATCGTTCTTGGGTGGTTGATTACAAGGTCTGGCGCGCCGACTACGCTCAGCCCATCACCGAGCGGAACTACTCGCAATATGTTCCCGGTCGCGAAACTCCATTCAGGAACGCTTCCATTTCGACGATGGCCCAGATCTATCCGGAGGATCGTGGCACCAACTATGCTATCCGCGAAGGTCGTGATGTGGCACGTCACATCTCCGATCTTTTGGAAAGCGAGCGGGGATGACCCATCTGCCAACAGTGCCGGCGATATTCTGGATTACCCTGGCAACAACGTTTGGTCTGATCTTCTGGTCGACGATCGTCGGACGCCGATTTGGCGCTCTGCTTCCAAATAAGCTGCGCCCAATCGCAGAGTTCTACTTGGCGCCTTCCCTGGGACTCGCATTTCTCACTGTCGTGGCCAGTATTCTCGGGCGGTGCGTGCCTGTCGGCCACAATCTATTAGTGCCGCTCGTCGCGTTCGGGGGGGCCGCATGGGCGTTCTTTTGCGAACCGAGCAAAGTCAGAATGTTCCGGCATGCGAGCGGCGTCGGTCTTTTCGGTTTGGCTTGTGGATCTAGTCTGCTCGTGCCGCTTCTCTTTTACGGTGCGTTCAACGCGCACAACGACGCCTTTACCTATCTGGCTCACAGCGGTTGGCTGCAAAGCCACAGCTTCTCCGAAAAGATTGCACCGGAGGCTGTTACACCGCTGACGACGCAGGTTCTTCTCTACCAGCAACTTGGTTTTCGGATGGGCGCGTCCTTCGTGCTCAGCTTTGTCCAGGCTCTGTCCGGTCTGCAGTGGACATACGACGTCTACCCGGCCGTGATTATTACCAGCGTTTCCGCGTGCTGCCTCTCCATCGGATTTCCGATCGCCCGTCCGCTCCGCCGACTGAGCAGGCCTTTACGATTTCTGGTCTTGACCTTACCCGCGTTCGGCGCCGGTGGCCTGGTTTTTGCGGCCAATTTCGGATTTCTGCCGCAAATCCTGGGAATGGCGTTTGCTTGCGCTGCATTATTTTTGCTTGGTCCGGTCGTCGATTGGGTTTCGCGAGCGCGCAAGATCGATGGCGCTTTCGTCAAAGCAGGCTTCGTCGGCGCGCTACTCATCAGCGCTCTGACAATGGCCTATTCCGAGCTTGTGCCATTTGTTGGTCTTGCCTTGGTAATTTCTGTTATCGTTCTGGTCGTTCGAAATCGAAGCTGGTCGTCGGTGACCGTTTTCGGCTTGATAGTGGTGGGCATATCTCTGCTCATTCTCAACGGCGAAGTTCTGCGTGCATACAATGCGCTAAAATTACAGTCCGGTGCCGTTGTCGGCTCGCCCGTCGCCTGGAGCTTACTGGGGTTCGTTGCCCACGCGATGGGCGTGCACGGCGCCGCCTGGGACGGCTTTCAATGGACGGCGCCGCAAGCGAGCTGGGCGACTTACCTTGGGGGCATCGCACTCTTTGTCGCCTTCGTTGCCCTCATGAGTTCGCTGACTACCTATAGGACATGGACGATGGTCTGCGAGCCTGTGCTGTTGCCAGCCGCCGTCATTCTTTCAGTGTTCGGACTCGGCATTGTTTACTTCCGATACGGGGTAGTCTCGCCGTTCAATGTTGGTCGAGGGCAAAGCTGGAGCCAATTCAAGTTATCCGACTGGGCGCATCCCTTCGTTTCGGCCTTTGCGCTGCTCGCTTTTCTTTCGATCCTGCCGAAGAGAAAGACATTGTCGCGACGGCTCATCATCTCGCTTTTTATTTGCGGGTTTCTAGGGGCCGGCGCGATCGCGAAGGGGCGGATCAGGCCATATGTGCAAAGCTATGACGGCCTGCGCGACATCGCACGATTTTACACCAACTTTCGCGAGGCGGTGCTCGATGCATGTCGTTTGGACGCCCCTGTATATCTAGCGCTCTCCGATCGGGATGAGAAGTTTAGACGGATCGCTGCACTTTATTTGCCAGATCGCGAAGTCCAGGCTGACTGGGATCCAGATGTTGGCGCTTGGTTGCCAGAAAGCAAAAGGCACGAGAAACTCACGGCCGATCAATGTATCGTAGAGCGACGATCCGCAAATCAGGTTGTCGCAAGCGGTCGCGCTATTGGGCCATTGGTCGTGGGCCGTTTGAACGAAAATGGGCATATTCGGACGCTCGCAACCGTGGCCGCGCATGAGCCGGAGAGCGACGGCAAGGATTGGTGGCAATGGACTGACAAGTCTATCGTGCTTCAATTGCAATCGCTGCGCGTGCCCACGCAGTTGCAGCGGACTAGAATCACTTTCAGATATCAAGCCCGTAGCACGCAAACGATAACCCTGAGGCTTAGCGGCGACGAAGGCGCGATCTCTCGTTCGTTTGCGGTGACAAGTAACGAGCTTGGGACCTTCGATGAGGTGCTCGACGTCCGACCAACGAGCGTTAGCCAGCTCGATATGACAACAGACGGGAAGGCCACTCCTCTTGGCGCTTCAGATATGAGGCTAGCTGCCTGGCGGGTAATGAACCTCAGTATTGAACCATCTCCCTAACACGATTAATCGGGCGAAGTCGTCACTTACCTAAACGTGAAAATGCTTTCGCCGACTGCGCATAACCAACCAGGATCGACGGTGACTATCAGCATTGTGATTATCGGCATCCTCTTTGCCGTATTTGGCGTCGTTTTGCCCGGCTGGGGATTGAAGCAGATCCTCTCGACGCGTGGAATGCATTTTCGCAGTGACACGCTCTCCACGATCCTTTCATCCTTCGCTCTCGGCGTTCACATCAATGCCATACTATTTCTGGCGGCCTGGACTTTTGCGCCTCTGGATCATCCCATTAGCGTTGCCGCTGCCCTGATAACCTTGAATCTTGCTGTCACGATTGCCGGTTGGTTCTCCGCAAAAGATGTTCATTTATCGCGAGACCCTGCGGCGGTTGTCATGTTGGCAATGGGTTGCGTGATTGGGGTCTTCGCCGCATATCGGTTTCCAAGTACTCTGGACTCTATCCAAGTCTTGCAAGTCCAAAACCTGATATTGGGACGAGCGGGCGGGCAACTTGTGGCGGATGGCTCTGCCGTCACCAAGTTATGGCACTTCTTTTTTGGCGGAATAGATGTGCCCGGCCAATCCGGCTTTGCTGGGCTTCTCTTTGTGCCGTCGCTGCTTCGCGTCGATATGCCTGTTGTCACCGTCGCCGCGGCCAACAAGGTTCTTCTGTTTGTGCTCGCGGCCTTCGTTTCACTTTATGCTGTACGCCAATTCCGCATAAAACCCGTATTGCTCGGTGCAACGCTTGTATTCGCGAATATGGCCCTAAGTAAGTTTGGATTTTATGGGCTGTTTGAGACCGGTAAAGATTCGATCTTCGCACTGTTGATGGCACTGGCATCGATGGCGGCTTCTTTAAACGCCGCTGACGAGCAGAATGAGCCAGGTCTCTACATGTCCAGTGCTATCTTGCTAGGTGCCATTTCCGTGCCCTACCTGATGATGTTCTGGGCGCTTTATTTCCTATTCTCCGGTGGAGCGATCCTCAAACGGTCATATAGGCTCGCAGCCTGGGCTATCGGAGCGCTCATGATATCCGTGGTTGGAATGCAAGCGTCTTTCGCGCGGCATGGACTTGTTCCCGCGCTTGCATTGGGCGTGTTTATTCTGTGGGGAATGAAGATTTTCGAGAGATGGACAAGGGGCAGAAGTTTCAAGATCAATACGCAAACTGGGATCGTATTGGGCTTTATCCCGCTGCTGTGCTTTTTCGGAATCTGGCTGGTTATGCCGATTGTCGGCAGGATCGTCATCGGCTTCGAGAATGGCATTCCGATTACGGAGTCCTATGCTCCTCTCGACGGCAAGATGTCCGCTGCTTACTTCTTGTTGGGGATGTACCCCATGAACAATCGATGGCTCGCTGTAGCGATCGTGTTGCTTTCGTCAATTTCGCCTATTTTATCTCCCCGGCTAAGGACGCCGTTCCTCCTGGCATTTTTCAGCTTTCTGCCGGTGACAACGCTTTTCGCCTTGCTGAATGTAAAGTTCAACATTTCGCTACTTTCGCATTTTAACCTTTGGGATATCACCCGAGACGCCGTTCAATGGTGTCTTGGCGTGTTTGGCGTCCTGCTTACGATACTTGGGCTGCAGGCGCGTTCTGATCGTTTTAGAAGTATTCCCGCTCTGCCTGTTCTCGTAGCAACGGTCATTTTTGTGATCGGAACCTCTCTAAATTACCAGGAGCACCTCCAGCTCTTGCGAGGTAAACCGATAGTTACTCGGTCAGGTGGATTTGATAATCCGGTGAGCGCAGCTGCAATGGATTTTACTTGGCGGGAAGCGCGCAACAGTGCGGTCTATGTTTCGAAGGAGTCGCCATTCGCGCGCGACTTTTATTCGTACCAAATGTTTGGAGCCAGAAAGTTTGATTATTTTGATGCATTGGTCGTCAGCACGGAATCAGAACAGGTGTTTCTCGCAAACAATCGTGATCTGGCATTGGTTCTGCGAGTTACCGAAACCAAGAGATCGAGCGGATTCGTTCAGGCAGTTGCGGATGACGCCTACATGATTAAGGCCGTGAATGACGGAAAAGGAGAACTGGATCTAGGTGGGGTGCCTCCGACTATCGTAAGTATAGCAGGTGCTTACGATATCGAGGCGGGGACGCAGGGTAGCTTCCGTTGGGTATCCCCCCAGTCTGCGCTGACGATAACCAGACTGCGAAACCCAGGCCAAGTGTTCTGCACGAAGCTGCGATTTATCAACGCTTGGAGCAGCGTTGATCTGCGGGTCAGAATCGAGGGGGGCACAGCTAATGTTGAAGTACCGATAGCGAGGGGGGCGGACTTTGCCACGCCAGCCGAAGTCAGCATTTGCGCTGCTACGGATAGTCTCGGTCTCGCGAATCTAAGGCTGGTAAGCGATCAGCCGCACCAACATTTTCCGAATGATTCTCGCAATATTGCTTACGGGCTGATTTGGCCTGTCCAATAGAGTTCGGTGGGAGCACCTCTCCAGCATTTTTGCTTGGGCAACGGACATGACAAGGGGCAGCGCGTCTACCCGCAGGCCGGAATTCAGTGCGTAAGATTACGCTGCCCTCTTTGGCCCGCTTAGAAGGAAGCAACGCTCAGCCCTCGGGGGGTGAAATTTAGAACAATTGGCTTTATGTTAAAGCCATTTATCTTGTGCGTGAACGTTGCATCGCGAGCGTCCAGTACACGGAAGCGCCCCGATCTCTGTAACACGGGCAATCCGTCGATCATTCCAGCGTCATCTGCAAGCACATATGCGACGGGCTTGCTTAGAATCTGGGCGCGTATTGATGGTGAAGAATCGAACTCGGGAGCTTGCCAGTCTTCGGTGGATAGAAATTGTCGCTCTTTCAATACTCCGTAAATTAGGTACCGGAATGGATGAAGCTCACCTTCCAAGCTCACCAGCAGCCTTCCGTCGTTCGGTAGCTGCCGGAGAAAGTCGACCGTGCCCCGACTGAGTTCGGTCTTGTATCCACGCGGCCAAGCTTGGAGATCCTGACCGATCGCGATGGCGAGCGAGATACAAATCAATATTGGGCACGCGACGATGTAGGCAAAGCGTCTAAAAAATCTTAAGCTCGATATTATCAGTCCTCCGAGCGCGATCGTCGTCACGAACGGTGCCGTATACTGCGCCGCCTTAAAGAGATTCCAGCTAAATAGTCTCGTCCAGAGAGCATAGCTTCTAAAGTGTTCCGCGTTATATTTTAGAATGACGGCCGCAAATAACAAAATTGATGCTGCGAGGACGGCGCAGCCTATCGGTTGGCGTTCCAGGAAAACGACTGCGAAGAGTCCGAGAACCCCAAGCGCCGTCATTACAACGGAGAGAACTACAAAAACTCGCGGAACATGCTCAAGGACCACATCGACCAGGGGAAGTTGAATCGAGGCGAGTGTTGCGGAAAGAAGCGTATATACCGTCGAAACCTGTTCGCCGCCATGTGCGAAAGAACCCAGTTGTACCCAGACGCCCCGAACTGCCCAGGTGAAACTGTCCGGCGAGATTACAATTGCGAGCGCTAGCACGCTGCAAAAATATACAGTTAACCTGCCGATGTCCGTGATAACGATGGCCCGATAGCTCAAGAGAACGAATAGAGCGCACACTGCTGCCCCAAGCGGCGCACTTTCTGGGTAGATTGACCAAGTAGCAAAGGTCGACAATGCCAATGCGCCGCCGAGTACTGTCGCGTCTCGCCGGCTAAGGTTGGGCCACTGTTGGGTCACAGTAACGACCGTGCCCGTCGTTGCTAGCAGGAAAGCCATGCCGATCGTTTGTGGAAGAAAGGATGCGTAGGCCGGCCAAGTCGCTGCGGGCGAGATCGTGAACAAAACTGCGATCAGGGCACACGCCGGCGCAGGAAGTTTCTCGAATGCCGCCAGAGCGAAGAGGTAGACGCCGAGCGCTTGCAGCCCGAGCCCGAAGGCCAGAAACGGCGAGTAGATTTCGCCGATCTCGCGCGAAGCCAGTGACCCAAACAGGGAGAGCAGAAAGATCCCGCCGGGCCGCAGGAAATTTGATACGTGGTCCCAAAGGTTGAACTGGAGGGTGTTATAATCTGCGCCCAGATGTGGCGCTTCGCTGAATGGATGAGACGTGAGCCAGCTCCCAAGACCAAGATATTGATTGAAATCGCCGGCGTCGACCAAGATGAGCTGATGTGTCGTTCCGAGTAGCGGCCAAAGGTAATGGATCGCCGGGATGGCAAACACGACTGGCACCAGCGCGATCTCGATCGAGCGAGGCGATTGTGCTACAAGCGTTCCGAATACTACTATTCCGGATGCCACCGCCCATCCCGCGCTGGCGTTACTGGCTATTCCGTGGAACGATCCGTTTGCGACCACAAGCAGTGCTGCGGCGACTCCGGCCAGGACACTTAAAGGGGGGAGGATGCGCATGCTGATAAGCTTTCCTGAGAGCTGCTATGGACTCTAATGTGGCATGTATCGTGCCTTCGCTTGAAATGACACGCCAAGGTAGCCTGCACTGGGTAGCTGGCGCGGTTCAGGGCGACATGTTGGCGGGCGGGCGTGCTTGCTTTCAAACGCTAGTTGGCCCGTCCTTCGCGTTACCGGGCAGATCTGTCTCCCGAAGACTAGCCAAACAGTGACTTGAACCAGACGGCATAAGGCTGCGCCAGCCACCATTTCAGCGGGACGCTGCCGTGATGTCGTCGCACCAGGCTCATCGCCTCCTTATAGTGAAGTTGCCTGTTATTTCGCGTCTTTGTGGCTTGATGGACGCGGTTGACCGCAACAAAGTCGTCGACGAAGTGGGGGGCGCCGCCAGCTTTGTAGAGGCGCCACCAAAGGTCGTAATCCATCGTCATGTGCAGGCTGGAATCAACGCCGCCGACCTCTTCCCATGCCGCGCGGCGTATCAAGGTCGCAGGCTGCGCGATGATGCAGCGCTGTGCGAGGCGTCTTTCGCTGAACGGTTCGACCCAGACTGCTCTTTGTCCGCCGGTGCTTTCAATATGATTCCAGCACCGCCCGTAAACCATAGGCGCTTGCGGGGTGCTTTCTGCTACTTCGACAAGGCGCGATAGCGCTCCGGGCAAAAACCAGTCGTCGCTATTCAGCCAGCAGACATATTTTGCCCGGCCGTTGCGAATGCCTTCGTTGATCGCCGCTGCCTGTCCCGCATCACGATGGCTGCGATAACCAGAGAGATGGTCCTTACAGCGTGAGATGACCTCAAGCGATTGATCGGTCGAGCCTCCATCGAGGACGAACACTTCTACCGGCACGCCCTGGGAAAAAATGGAGGTGAGAGCCTGGTCGAGGAATGGCCCCTGGTTGAAAGAAGGCACGGCAACCGTGACCAGCGGCTCCGTTGCTTCAGGGCTTGGCATATCGGGACAGAAAGTCGCGATAGGCAAGCGCAATACCGTCCCGCAGGTTCGTCTTGGCCTGCCAGCCCAATCCCTGCATCCTCTCCACATCAAGAAGTTTGCGCGGGGTCCCGTCAGGCTTCGAGGCATCGAAAACAACCTTGCCTTCAAATCCGATGACTTCCATGACAGTATTTGCCAATTCACCAATGGTGACGTCGACGCCCGTTCCGACGTTGAACATGCCACCCTGGATCGCGTCATTTTCCATCAGAAACACGCAAGCTTCTGCCATGTCGTCGACGTAGAGAAATTCGCGCATCGGGCGTCCAGAGCCCCACACCTCATAAGCGCTGTCTCCCCGCTGTTTGGCTTCATGAGCTTTTCGGATCAGTGCGGGTAGAACATGGCTGTTGGCAAGGTCGTAATTGTCGTTCGGCCCGAACAGGTTTGTAGGCATGACCGACACATACTCGGTCTGATATTGTCGGTTGTAGTTCTCGCAAAGCTTGATGCCAGCGATTTTGGCGATCGCGTAGGGTTCGTTGGTCGCTTCGAGGGGGCCGGTGAGGAGATACTCTTCCTTGATGGGCTGCGGACAATCACGTGGGTAGATGCAGCTTGAGCCGAGAAAAAGCATCCGTTTAACATCTGCTTCAGCCGCGGCATGAATGACGTTTGCCTCGATAGCTAGGTTTTCGTAGATGAAGTCAGCGCGATAGGTGTTGTTGGCATGAATGCCCCCCACCTTGGCGGCAGCCATGAAGATGTAGTCTGGTTTTTCCAGATCAAGGAAATCCTCGACCGCAGTCTGTTTGGTCAGATCGAGCTCAGCGCTCGAGCGCCACAGCACGTTGGAATAACCGGCCTTCTGGAGCTGCCGCACAATAGCAGAGCCAACCATCCCGCGATGGCCTGCAACATAGATCTTTGCACTCTTGTCCATGACTTACTCTTGATGGCCGGGTCCGGCAAAGCTGCACTTTTTCACGAGCGTTGCACTTTGTTCAATTCGAGCCTTCCCGTATCATTTCGGGAGGCGGTTCTACAAACGTGATTTCTGGCTGCACGAACACGTATGAGGGGGAGTTCTAATGGTACGATAGCGACAGGAGTTCAAAAAGCCAAAATGTGAGTCTTCTATAGTTCATGGAGCAATTTCCGACCAGTTCGGCCGGCCGATGGCTGACAACTGGGGCGCCGTTTTTGTGCTCTCGAAGATGTGCAGATCCAGTCGTCCTGGGTTAGCTCGGATGCCGAGTGACCATTCATTGTCCGTCGCGACCATCGATAAGCGAACTCAGGCGCTTCACCTGCGCCTGTACCATTTGCGCTACCATCTGCTCAAAATTGAGCGTCGGGCGCCAGCCGAGCACGTCCCGTGCTTTTGAAGGATCTGATAGGATTTGTCCTGATTCAAGCGGTCTCACAAGTGCGGGATCGCTGAAAACACATTGCTGCCAATCGCAGCCCACGCTTCGATAGGCGACTTCACATAATTCGCTCAACGTGTGCAATTTACCCGTCCCGATCACGAAGTCGGCCGGTCTCTCCTGCTGCAGGATCATCCACATCGCGCGCACGAAATCTGGGGCATAACCCCAGTCTCTGGCGATGCCGAGATTTCCAAGCGCTAGCTTGCCGTCCTCGACAATGGGACGTCCTCGCTCATTACGGTCGGGCGAATTCGAAATCCCGAGCGAAGCGCAAGCTGCTCCGTATGCGACCTTCTGTGTGACGAAGTGCAATGGTCGGCGCTCACTCTCGTGGTTGAACAGAATCCCGCTTGTTATGTAGAGATTGTAGCTATCCCGGTAAATGGCCGCCATATGATGGGCATAGACTTTCGCCGCAGCGTAGGGGTTTACCGGATTGAAAGACGTGCTCTCGTTTTGACGATCAGCGAGGGATCTTCCGAACATTTCCGAGGAAGACGCATGGTATACGCGTGCTTCGGGGCGATTATGGCGCACGGCCTCGAACAGCCGGATCGCAGCGAGCCCATTGACCAAAAGAGTTTCCGGGGCGCGGGCCCATGATTCGCCCGGGCTGGACTGAGAGGCGAGATTGTAGATCTCGTCCGGGCCGACATCGCGAACGGCGTTGGCAACGTCGGCGCCCTCTGTGACATCGCCAAATAGAATTCCGACTTTCCCGGCCAAGTGGCTGGCGCAATTCGGGCTGTACCAGCTCTTTTGACGCGCAAGGCCGAAGACCTCGTAGCCTTTATCGACAAGCAGTTCCGCGAGATATGAGCCATCCTGCCCGGTAATACCTGTGATGAGCGCTCGCTTCATAATACGCCCTTCCTCATTTTAGGACTACGGATTCTCTCAACGCAGCCGCCCACGCAAGAAAGACGAGCTCGCGCGAGCTTTGCGAATAAGCCGTCCCAGATAGGGCGACCGGCGGTCGATTGTATCAAATGCGGTGCGCAAAAGCTCCATCGCCTGACGTCTATTGCTCCCAATCCGAAAGAGTTGGCTGGTAAACAGGACAGTCGCGGGCAACTTATATGTGTGAGGTGCGATAGCTCGAAGTCGGCTGCCACCCCACCAGCTCTCGTATAGCCTATAGGACCATCGTCCTAAAAAATAGTTCAAGCTGACATAGCCGCCATGCTTTCTGCAAATTTCGAATATTTCCTCGAAGATCTTGCCGCGCATCGCCAGGGTTTTCGCATCCTCGTGTAGACGAGACTGCGCCAGTTTGTCGATCGTATGATAGATGACGCCACCTGATGTCGCTATCCGAAGCCAATATTCGTAATCCATGGCAGTCTGCAGCGAAGCATCGAAAGGACCAACGCGTTCGGCGATGCGCCGTCGCCAGAACGCGGCTGGTTGACAGATGCAGCAATCGCTCATCAAGCGATCGAGCGAATAGTCGGCCGTCGCATAGGGCCCGGTGATTTTGCCGTCTACATCGATATAGTCGGCATCTCCATACACAAGGTCACATTCCGGATGATCGTTGAAATAGCCGACGACTTTTTTTATCGTATCTGGCAGCAAGATGTCGTCGGAGTTCAGATAGGCGAGCACCTCTCCACTGAGGAGCCCCATTCCTCGGTTGATCGCGTCGGTCTGGCCTTTGTCGCGCTCCGAGATCCATCGGATGCGATCGCCATACGACTTCAGGATCTCGACGGTATTGTCGGTCGAAGCGCCGTCCATCACCAATAGTTCTATATTGGCGTAATCCTGGCTCAGGACGCTATCGATGGATGCGCGGATGAAGCGACCTTGGTTGCGAGTCGGCATGACGATGCTGACCAGCGGCTCCTTTTTTGGACGGTTCGGGCGACTGGCTGAAACGCGAGCCAGCGCGGCACGCAACTCGTGCGCTGGGGATGACCAATTGTAAGTTTCAACCCGAAGCTTGGCTTTTTCGGAAAGGCTCTGTCTTAAACCTTCTTCCATCGTTATCCGCACAAGCAAGTTCGCCATCGCGGGAACGTCGGTCGGATCGCACGAAAGAACTGCATCGCCTCCTACTTCCGGCAGCGCCGTCGTATTGCTGCAGAGAACGGGAGTCCCATGGTGGAATGCTTCCAAGAGCGGCATTCCGAAGCCTTCGAAGAGCGAAAAATAGACCAACGCCGTTGCGTGGCGGAAAAGGGCAGCGACCTGTCGGTGAGGCACAAAGCCCAGATGTACGATAGGCAGGCTTTCAAAACCTTTGAGGGCCTTGTCCAAATCTTCCGGAGATCCAGACAATACAAGTCCGGTCCCAGGAGGCAACTTGGGAAGGGCGAGCTTGAATGCTTCAAAAAGACGGCGATGGTTCTTGTGCGCCCAAAGGTTGGCCGGCATGTAAAAGAAACAGTCGAAGGATGCAGCTGCTGCCGGCAAATCTGTTTGAGGTGGCGTATCTCGCAGCTCTTCGGGGAGAGCGGCAGGCATCAGAAAGACGTCATCGGTCATGAGCCAGCCGTTGCTGACCATTGTCTTGCGCGCGTGGCTGGTCATCGTGGCAATCGCAGCGCCGCAGGACAGAGCATAACCGAATGCCCGACGACGGGCTGCCAATACTGGCTTCGAGAAAAACTCCGGAAAAAACTCGTGCTGCATATCCGGAATGACAAAGATCTGTCGATTAACAGGCAGCGCCGGATGTTGCTCCTGAGGATAGGTTCGAATTATCGCGTCGATGCCCATGCTTCTGCAATGGCGCGTCATTTTTGCGTAGAACGTAGTGGGGTGCTCATCGAGCGCAACGAAGGCCACATTGGGCTCTTCAATCAGCAGCGCGGATGTGCCCGGCCGATGAAACATGACCAGCCTGTCTTCAGGATATAGCCTAGCCATTTCCCGGAGAACGCCTTGCACCCAAGGCACGATGCCGCCTGAAACCCCGGCGACCAGAGGGAAAAGATCAACTGCGATGTCCAGGTTTTTGGAGTTTATGCGGTCGCGTTTTTTCCATGGCAGTTTTCCTACACATTGTCCCGATGTTCGCAGCGGGTTACCCGCGGAATCAACGTCCAACTGCTGCATATCTTTCTGGGCTTCCCGCCAGAACGCCTGCAGGGCCGTCTCCGTATGCTGACTGAAAACGCCGGGAGACGATCGCAGAAACGATGACATGTTGTCGATCCAGTAGCATAGTGCTCCTGGTGTCATCGGATCTCCACTGTGACGTTCGGCGAGAAGGCGCAATTCCTCGGCGCGGCGGAAGCCGCCATTTGCCGTAAGCGTTTCTCCCCATTCTCGAGATGCGGCGAGGTTGGCATTGATCGCGTATGGCTCGGCAATCTCTGCGAGACGAATCCAAAGATCCCAATCGAAGCTCCAGCGAAGACCTCCATCGAGGTCCCCCCCCGTTGCTTTGAGGGCTACCGGATTAATGAATGTCGACGGCTGGAGGATATAGTCCAGACCTTCGATCAGAGCCCGATGGTCGTAAGCCACCGTCGTGCGGTTGAATATACCGGTTTCCTTGCCGTTGACGTCGGTGCGCAAGCCGTTGCCGAACCAGAAGCTGGCGTTGGGGCTGGCATGATAAGCGTCTGCTACAATCTGGAACGCGCCTGGCAGATAGAAGTCGTCAGCGTTAAGCCAGGCGACGATGTCGCCCGTGCATCTCGCTAGCCCTTTATTGATGGCATCGGCGGCTCCCTTATCGGCCTCGCTGACATAGCCAGCCAAGCTGGCTTTGTTCCGCTGGATAATGTCGAGTGTGTTGTCGGTCGAACCACCATCAATGATGAAATGCTCGACATTCGGCCAATTCTGAGCGGCTATGGAATCGATAGCATCCTGCAAGAACCGTCCCTGGTTAAGGGATGGAGTCACGATAGAGATTTTCGGCAGGATCTTTGACGACATATCCAGCTCTAGTGCTCCGCTCAGCTACGCTGCTCGTTGATCATTTTGGTCAGCTCGAGAATCTGCTCCAGTCTCGCGGCCCGATCAGAGTCAATCACCTTGATATGTTCTTCCAGCTCCTTGATCTTTCGATCCTGGTCGAGCAACCCCTGCACGAAACGACCCTTTGGAGTAAGAAGGGATCCTTCTTTTGGGTCCGTAATGGGTTCGATGGGCTGGCGACTTACTACGAAAAACATGTCGTACTGATGGAAAATAGGCTGCTCGAAACGGATGTAATCCGCGCCCAGCCGCTTAAAGAGGTTCGATACCGAGTCTTCCGTAAACAGGTAAAGGTGCTCATCGGACTTGAGCTGCGCCAGAAACGTGGCATTGGTGTTAATCAAGGTTTCATAATTCATCTCCTCTCGAAACCGAGGTGTTTGTATCAACAGTATACCATCCGGATTGAGCAAATTCAGTGCGTGCCGCATTGTCCCGATCGGATCAGGAAGATGTTCCAATACATCCATAAGGGCAACGACGTCGAAACTGCCGTTCGGAAGTTCGGTGGTTTCCACCGGACCAACGAAGACCGGAATGTCGAAAGTTTCCTTGGCAAAATTAACGACCCAAGGGCTCATTTCCATGCCTGAAGCGTCGTAACCTGCCTGTCTTAGCATGGCGACAAAGCTTCCATGCGAGCAGCCGAGCTCCAAGACCTTGGATCCTGGCAACTTGTATGCTTTGAGCGTCCTCAACCAGTGGAGATTTCGTTCAATAAGATCTTCCCGCGCCCGACCAAAAATGTCCGGGTGACCCAGGTCCTTACTCTGATGTTCGAGCCAGTATTGCTTTCCATAAAAGTCGGTGTCGTCGTTTTTAACTTGAAGGGCCTCGTCGGAAAGTCCTGCAAGCGCGACAAGCGTACCGCATACCGAGCACCGGGCATATTCGGGGCTGAATCCACATAGGTTGTGACTACCGCACCAACAATCTCTGTCGGCCATTACTTTGCCTTTCTAACGCTAAAGACCGCTCCGGAGCAGTCGTGCCAATCTTGTTCCATCTCGAGTAGTGCATCCACAATCTTACGAAACGCGCGCGGAAACCCCGGATTTGAAGACAGAATTGGATATATCAGCTCTCCGAATTCGCCATTGTCCTTCTTCACGTGCCAAAGAGTGTCCATGAGAAGAAAGATGCTTGTATTGTAGCGCGGCAGAATAGGAATGTGGCTCTCGACAGTTAAGCCGGCCTTATTGAAACTATCCACCCACATCTCGACTTTGAGAGGATTTGCTAAGTGATGGTATTTCAGAAAGTCGGCGTGCAAATGGTCGGCGGCCTTTTGAAAGCCGGCCTGCGATATCATCGTGGGCAAAAGCGACCAATCCACGAAACGATTTGTCACGATGCTGCAGGAGAGTGTCCCTCCGGGCTTTAAGCATCGAGTAATTTCGAGCAGTACGCCGTTGAGATTGTCCATATGTTCGAGTGAGCAATTAGCAAACGCATTGTCAAAGCTAGCGTCCGGCTCGGGGATTCTGTCGGCAATTGTCGTATGGACCGTATTGTATACGCCACTTTGACGGCCCCTTTCGGCAGCTTCCTTGTCCATGTCAACGCCAACGACATTGTTGGCGTGGGGCCAAATAAGTTTGAAGTAGCGGCCGTCGCCACAGCCGACGTCTAGAATGCGACCATCGATGCGATGATGTTTGTACGCCGCATACTCCCAAGCTCGCCAATGACTCAGCGGTGGGATGTATGGATAAAGGCTTGCGACTGCATCATAACCTTTGAGGATTTCCGCCGCAGGAAGAATCCTCGTTGGTACATTACTTTGCGTCAGGGGTGTCGAAGGCATATTCAAAGCTTCCCGGTAAATCGGCTATTCCATGATGAGTGAGGGGAGGGCCGTCATGCGCGGGACGCCACCCGATCGCGAGCACGCCAGCTCTAGGCATATGACAAAGGCGCTCGATGTGCGAAAAAATTCCCTCATGGTTGAGTTCGCTCACTCGGTCATACGTTGCACCGTCTATTGTTGCTAGCCCTACTTCGAAGGTGTATTCGCCCAACTCCAGCTTCAGCTCGATTGTCTGACGACATCGAATGACTGTCCCCTTGGGCAGATGGCTCGGAGCGTTGACGTAGTGCTCAAGTGCTCCTTTTCCGTGGACGTTTATTCCGCGTTCGTTTTGGAGCACGATCCCGGCAAGGGGAACAGAAATTGGCCTTTCGATGAGGAATTCATAATAGAAGACGGCTGTCTCACCTTGGCCGAAGCTTGCGCATTGATGGTTATTGACGTCGCAAACGGTATACCGCAGGCAAGTCGCCCAGCCATCACCGATCTGTGTAAGAGACGTTGCGTCAACGAAGTTATGATCGTCTGGCCAGAAATCCAAGCCTGAAACGAGTGGCGCGCCAACGGCGGATTTTGCTACCTGCGCGCCATCTGGCTCTATTTCGATTTTCAAGAGCCGTTTCTGATGAAGATGGTAATATTTCTTCGAAGCTTCGGTCGCGTCTCCGATAAAGCTGGTCTTCCCGTGATCCAGAAGAATGGCGCGGTCGCAAAATTGTTCAATGTCTGTCATCGCGTGGGACACGAGCAGGACCGCCGCGCCGGAGGCGCGAATTTCCTCGAGGCGCGCATAGCACTTCTGGCGAAAAAACACGTCGCCGACTGCAAGTGCTTCATCGATGATGACGATGGATGCGTCGATATGCGCCTGCACCGCGAACGCCAGCCGCACGAACATTCCGCTGGAATAGGTCTTGACTGGCTGATCGATGAAATCGCCAATATCCGCGAACGCAGCGATCTGATCATAGCGAGCTTCGATCTGGTCGCGATTTAGTCCGAGGATTCTGGCGTTCAAAAGGACGTTCTCGCGGCCGCTGAATTCGGGATTGAAGCCGCTTCCTAGTTCGAGCAGTGCCGCGACCCGTCCCGTAACGTTCACCTCGCCGGCGGTCGGCGACAATGTGCCCGCGATAATCTGCAACAGGGTGCTCTTGCCGCTGCCGTTACGGCCGATGATGCCAAGTGTCTCGCCGGGGCGGACCTCGAACGAAATTCCCTGCAACGCCCAGAACGCGCGGTGATAGACCGGCGCCTCGTCCCTTTTCTTCAGTCCGGCATATGAGGCCATCTTCGACAGGCGTGGGATGACCAACTGCTTCAGTCGATCACGGGGATTCTCGTAGATGTCGTAGCGCTTGGCCAAATCGCGAACTTGAATGACGGCTTTGTCAGAGGACATCGGCGAATCCCGTTCGGGTCTTCTGAAACCAGGCAAAGCCGAGATAGAAAATTGCGAGACCCGCGATGAAGCTAATCCCCCAGGCGAACCAGTCGATTGTGTTCCCCCACAGCAACGAGTCCCGGAGCTGAATCACTGGCAGGGTGATGGGGTTGAAGTTGAGAAGAGTCTGGTAGACCTTCGGGAGAGCAGTGATCGGATAGAAGACCGGCGCTAAAAACAACGCGACGGTAGTCAGCATGCCAATGATTTGCGCAAAATCGCGCAGATAGACCCCTAGAGAAGCGAGAAGCCAGCTAAAGCCGAGGATCATCAACAACATCGGTAATAGCAGGATCGGCACCAACAATCCTGTCGCGTGCAATGACGTTCCCGATAGCAAGCAGAAAACGGTCAGCACGGCAAAGCTGATGAGGAAATTTCCAAGTGCCGAACCAATCGTCATGAGTGGAAGAATTTCAAGCGGGAACACGACCTTCTTGACGTAATTCGCGTTGACCACAATGAGCGTGGGGGCCCGGATCAGACACTCGGCGAACAACGCATGTACGATCAGTCCGGAAAAAAGCACGATGGCAAAATCGACCCGGCTTTCGTCCTGTGCGCCCCAGCGAGCTTTGAATGCGACGCTGAAGACAAAGGTGTAGATGGCCAGCATCAGAAGTGGGTTAAACAGCGACCAGGCGATGCCAAAAATCGACCCCTTATAGCGCCCGATGAAGTCCCGTTTCATCAGTTCCCACAAAAGCCCGCCATTCGCGTAAAAGGACCGCGCCGCTGGAGCCAGACCGATCGGATAATTTTTCATTTCAGCACTAAGTTCCGACGCCTTGGTCTAGTCCGCCATACTCAAGCATTCGCCCGATGTGTGAAACGAGCAGATCAATTTCGATGTGGTTATGAACGAGCTTATCCCTAGCCGAACGGCCGGTTGCTCAGGGCACCGCCGTCATTAGGCCGGGTCGTATACCGATGCCGGCGACATTAGGTATTGACCAAGCTGCGGTTACACAGATCGCCGGTGATTTGCCCTCAGACGTGTTAATAGCGCTGTCGGTGATGATGCTATTAACAATGACGTTCATAGCAGAACTTCAATAGAACGGACAACTCTCGTTCTGCCTCCAGCGGCAGCCGTAGCGCCCATCACGAATTTTTTTATTGTTCAAATAAATCAATTGCTTATGTTTATTTTCTGTCCGCCTCGGGTTCCCCGCCAAGGTTGCTTTATGCGCAGGATAGCGGTTTCGACAGTTGAGGTTCGGAGAGCTTGGAATTCGCACCGGAAAATCTGCCGATCCAGGGTTGAGTTGGCCATCAGCTAAATATAGGGGTTGTTCTGTTGGACGAGCGCTGGCAGCGGAGGTGCCCAATGAGCAGGCGGGAAATGGTGCTTCCACGCCGGTTGCGGCCGCTCGATTCGGACCTGCTCGTTATAGTTCGATCTCCAACGCTTTTGCCTCTGGGTGCTTTGCGTCCTTAAAGCTCAGTGGAATTGCTTGAAAACGGAGCCAGCGTTGATCGCGGCTTTGCCGGGCAGCGCTGGTCGCGCGGATGGCGTTCGCCTCCTTGTCGGTTGACTGGTATTGCAGTCATATCGACGTAGCTCGCGGCTGTGCGAGTGGAGTCTGTAAACGTAAGAGGCGCTGCACATGAATGAATTGCCCAATCACTCAAATGGCAAGAAACCGGACATCGTTGCGCTTCTTAAATCCAAATTGATCACTGACGCCCTGCCGCTTTGGTCAGGCAAGGGCTGGGATTTACAGTCAGGCGGCTTCATTGAGCGTCTTGATTGTGATGGTAAGGCCGATCTCGCTGCCCCCCGTCGTGTCCGTGTGCAGGCTCGCCAGATCTATTGTTTCGCCAAGGCCGCGCAGCTTGGCTGGTATCCGCAGGGCGCCGAGATTGCCCGCAAGGGTCTCGATTACACGTTGGCCAAGGCGAAGGCGCCGGATGGCAAGCCGGGCTTCGTGCATATTCTCGCGCCAGATGGCTCGGTGCTGAATCCGCTGCGCGACACCTATGACCACGCTTTCGTCCTGCTGGCACTGGCGACGGTCTATCAGCTGGATCGCGATGCAAAGATGCGCGCCGAGATCGACGAATTGATGCAGTTCATCGATACTCAACTGCGCTCGCCCGACGGCGGTTATCTCGAGGGCGTGCCGGCTTCGATGCCGCGGCGCCAGAATCCGCAGATGCATCTGCTGGAGGCCTTCATCGCGGGTTTTGACGCGACCCATGATCTGGCGTTCCAGGCGCGGGCCGGTAATCTGTTCGGTCTGTTCACGTCGAACCTGTTCGATGCGAAGAAAGACGTGCTCGGCGAATATTTCGAACAGGATTGGTCGCGGATCGAGCCGGTCAGCGTTGAGCCCGGCCATCAGGCGGAATGGGTCTGGCTGCTCAAGGGCTTTGAGCGCATCACCGGCTGTCCGACCGGCAAGCAGCGTGCCGCGTTACTTGAATCCGCGCTGCGCTATCGCGATGCCACCGGCTGTCTGGTGGACGAAGGCGACGCCCAGGGCAATATCGTGAAGGCAACACGGCGCTGCTGGCCGCAGACCGAGATCATCAAGGCCTTCGTCGCGCAGGCGGAGTCAGGCGTCGAGGGCGCGGCCGACGAGGCACGGGCGGCGCTGATGCGGCTGGACAAATATTATCTGCAGTATCCCGTCAAAGGCGGCTGGTACGATCAGTTTGACGGTGAGGGACGCTCGCTGGTCGATACGATCCCGGCGTCATCCTTCTATCACATTCTATGCGCGGTCGCCGAAGCCGAACGGGTGCTCGGCGCCTGACTATCTGTGCGATCTAGCGGATGACTTCGTTCGGATCCGTCGGCTTGGTCCGAAACACTACGAAATGCGACATCGTGAAATTCACGATGAAGCTGACCAAAATGGCCAGAAGCTTGGCGGCATAGACCGGCATGAAGTGCGACAGCACCACGAGCGTGGTGGTGGTCGCGATCACGCCTAATACACCCGAGGCGACGAAGCTGAGATAATCCTTCCGTCGCAACACGCGGCCGGATTCGGCGCGGAACGTGATCATGGTGTTCATCACGTAGGAACACGATACGGCCACCAGCCAGGCTATGACATTGGCGGGCACCAGCGGCAGCTTCAGCACCTGATAGGCGAGGGTGAAGATGGCCAGATCGATGAGGGCGTTGCCGAGGCCAATCACGCCGAAGCTGATGATCTTCGACACCGTGGGGCGCGACAGCCAGGTCTCGACAATTTGTGGTAAAATCAGTCTCACGGCAGCAGGCATCCTCGATCTGGGCGGCTGCATAGCAGGATCGCCCAGGGAAGTCCGGCTTTTTATGATGCGCCGCGGCAGTCCTGCGCGGTCAGTTCCCGCGCTCGTCCGCGATGATCTTGCCGTCATTGGGCAGCGAGGCCGGCGCCACCAGCTCCACGGCGCCACCGAGCTTGCTGACGGCCCTGAGCGTGGCTGTGACGGCATCCTGCAGGCTAGGCTTGTCCTGGACCGCCGCTTCGGCTTTCAGCACCATGGCATCATTTTCACCGTCTCTGGACACGACCAGCCGTAGCCGGCCGAGTTCCGGGTGCCGCTTGCCGATTTCGGCGACCTGTTCGGGGCGCACGAACATGCCCTTGACCTTGGTGGCCTGATCGGCGCGGCCCATCCAGCCCCGGATGCGCATATTGCTGCGGCCGCAGGCGCTGGGGCCGGGCAGGGCGGCCGTCAGGTCGCCCAGAGCCAGCCGGATCCAGGGGTGGTGGGGGTCCAGTGAGGTCACCACGATTTCGCCGACATCGCCCTCGGCCACGGGTTCGCCGGTCCCGGGGGTCACGATTTCCAGGATCAGGTCCTCGTTGACGATCAGGCCATCGCGGGCGGTGCTCTCATAGGCGATGAAGCCCAGATCGGCTGTGGCGAAGGCCTGATAGGCCTCGACACCGCGCGATGCGATCTCGGCCTGCAGCGAGGGCGGGAAGGCTGCGCCAGACACCATGGCGCGCTTGATGGACGAGACGTCGCGATTGGCCGCCTTCGCGGCATCGAGCAGGATCTTCAGAAAATCCGACGTGCCGCTATAGGCTGATGGACGATAGGCCTCGATCAGTTCGAGTTGTTGTTCGGTATTGCCGGGACCGGCGGGAATCACAGCGCAGCCGAGCGCCCGCGCGGCGCCGTCGAAGATGAAGCCGCCGGGGGTCAGGTGATAGCTGAAAGTATTCAGCACCACGTCGCCCGCGCGGAAACCGGCGGCATAGAGCGCCCGCGCGCCGCGCCAGGGATCGGCCTGTTTCGACTCCGGCTCGAAAATGGGCCCCGGCGAGGTGAACAACCGGCCGAACGAGCCGGTCGCGCCTGACACGAAGCCGCCGAACGGTGGGCTGGCCTTGTGCAGGGCCGGCAGGTCGGATTTGCGCAGCACCGGCAATTGCGCCAGCGCGGCGCGGCTGACGATCGCAGCGGGATCGATGCCCTTGAGATGCTCCGCATAAGCGGGCGCCTGCATCGCGTGGCGCAGCACATCCGGCAGGCGCGAAAACAGATTGGCCTGGCGCTGCGACGGATCGCAATTTTCGAGTGTGTCGAAGTGGCGCATCTGGGTGTGTCCTGGTGGTTTGGCGTCGTCGCGGTTATTCCGGTAGCCTGTGGCGCCGTGCTAGTGGGAAATCATGTTGTCAGAACGTATCGTCCAATGGCTCGACAGCTTCGGCCAGCTTGATTTTCCTGCTGCCGTCGTGCTGGCCGCATTGGTGGTTGCCTCTTCGTTTTTGCCGGTCCCGCGAACATTCATCGTGTTCGGTGCCGGTGCTGCGTTCGGCTTGCGCTCTCTCGTCGTCATTGTTCCAGTCGCCGCGGCTGCATCCGCTCTGGCCTTCATGCTGGCGCGCTCCATCCTGCGCGGTTGGGTGGAACGGCAGACCGAAAAACGCGCGGCCTGGCGCCTCATTGCCCAGGCCGTCGATGACGAGGGCTGGCGCATCGTCGCACTGATGCGGTTCGGCGGACCATTGCCCAATTCGGTGCAAAATTATCTGTTCGGTTTGACAAATATCGGACTGCTCCCGTTTGCCCTGGTCACTTTCGTGTTCACGCTGCCGCAGATCGTGCTTTACGTGTATCTCGGTGCGTCCGGACGGGCGTTGTTGCTCGATGATGGACCAATGCCGCTCAACCGCGTGCTGATTGCCATGGCCCTGGTCATTGTGCTTGTCATCCTGTTGCTGGTGTCGCGCCGCATTCGCGCGATCCTTGCGCGCAAGACCGGCATCGCGACCTGCGGGACCGTGAGCAGCTAAAGCCATCGCTTCCTGCGCTTGAAGCTCTTCAGATTCTTGAAGCTCTTGCGCTGGTCGCCGGCGCCGCCGAGATAGAATTCCTTCACGTCCTCATTGTCGCGCAGCTCATCGGCGGTGCCGTCGAGCACCACCTTGCCCTGTTCCATGATGTAGCCGTGGCTGGCGACGGAGAGTGCCGCGCGCGCGTTCTGTTCGACCAGCAGAATGGTAACGCCGAGATCGCGGTTGATCTTCTTGATGATCGCGAACACCTCTTTCACAAGCAGTGGCGACAGGCCCATGGAGGGTTCGTCCATCAGGATCATCTTCGGCCGCGCCATCAGCGCTCGGCCGATCGCCAGCATCTGCTGCTCGCCGCCCGAGAGATAGCCGGCCAAGCCTGTTCTTTCCTTCAGCCGCGGGAAGTAATCGTAGACCATGTCGATATCGGCGGAGACCTCGTTGTCCCTGCGCGTGAAGGCGCCGAGCCGTAGGTTTTCCAGTGACGTCATGTCGGACACGATGCGGCGGCCTTCCATCACCTGGAAGATGCCGCGGCGGACGATCTTGTCGGGATCGATGCCGTCGATCCGTTCATTGTCGAACAGGATTTCGCCGCGCGTGACTTCGCCATCTTCCGTTTTCAGGAGGCCGGAGATCGCCTTCAATGTGGTCGACTTGCCGGCACCATTGGCGCCGAGCAGCGCGACGATGGCGCCCTTCGGCACCTCCATGCTCAAGCCGCGCAGCACAAGGATCACGTCGTCATAGACGACCTCGATGTTGCGGATGTCGAGCAGGGGGGCGGTGGCCTGTGTCGCTGTCGGGCGGGTGCTGGTATCGATGGTTGGCTGCACAGGATGAACTCCGAATTCCGGTTCTAGCCGACCTCTCCCCGCTTGCGGGGAGAGGTCGGATCGCGAGCGATAGCGAGCAATCCGGGTGAGGGGGACTCTCCGCTAGCTCAGAGCCTGCTGAGGCTCCCCCTCATCCGACGCGGACTAGGTCCGCGCCACCTTCTCCCCGCCTAGCGAAGCTCCGCTTCGCCGGGCGGGGAGAAGGGAGGACTACCACCCATGCCATTCCGGCTTGCGCGGCAGTTCCACGGTCTTGACCTTCTCGAGCTTGATCGTGCCCTTGGCCATCAGGTCGTTCAGATCGCCATCGGTCGCGCCGGAGACCTTCGAGCGATACAGATCGACCTTGGTGGTCGGGCGGTGATCCTTGTCGGTCCAGGTCGAGGGATTGCAGACACCTTCCATGCCGGCCGGCACCCAATCCTTCTTCTGATAGAAGCCCTTGGCGACGTTCTCGCCGGTGGCGCCGCCGTTCTTCGCGGCCCAGTCCAGCGCTTCCTTCATGTAGAGCGAGGTGCAGACCGCCGCGATGTAGTGCACCGGGCGATAGATCTTGCCCGAAGGATCGGAGATCTTGGAAATCTCCTGCACCGTCTTCATGCCCGGCGCGTTGCCGCCCCAGCTCACCGCCGTGCGCAGCGGGAAGATCACGCCGTCGGCAGCATCGCCTGCGGCCTTTGCGGCGTTCTCGTCCATGCCCCACACATTGCTCATGAACTGCACGTCGACGCCGGCGGCCTTGCAGGCCTTCATCACCGAGATGTTCGAAGCTGCGGTGTTGCCGAGATAAGCGTAGTTGGCGCCGGCGCTCTTCAGGCTGAGGCACTGCGCGCTGTAGTCACCGGGCGCGAGTGCGAAGACCAGCGGCGGCAGCACGTCAAAGCCGAGTTCGGCGGCGAGCGCTTCACCCGCGGCCTTAGGCGCGTTGGGGTAGGGATGGTTGGCGCCCATATGGACATATTTCGGCTTGCCCGACTTGCCCTTGGACTTCCAGTCCTCTGCGGCCCAGGTCAGTTCGGCGCGCAGCGCGTCCGAATAGGACGGGCCGTAGAAGAAGTTATACGGCGCAGGCTTCGCCTTGCCGCCGGCGCCGGTCGGGTCGGTCAGCGCGGCCGAATAGGAGCCGGAGATATCCGGGATCTTGTCCTGTGCGAGGAAGCCGGTGAGCGCTTCGGTATCTGCCGTGCCCCAGCCCATGATCGCCGCGACCTTGTCGGCGCCCGACCACTTCTTGTACAGGGCTATGGCGCGCGGCACCTGATAGCCATAGTCGTTGCTATCGAGATTGACCTGCTTGCCGCCGACGCCGCCATTCTTGTTGATCCAGGCATAGGTATCGACAACTCCCTGGCCATATGGCGTGCCGACGTCAGAGGTGCCGCCGGAATAATCGGCGAGGTGGCCGACGGCGATCTGCGCCTGCGCACTGGCGGAGGCGCCCGTAATGAGAAGGGCAATGGATGCGGACGTTAGAAATGTTTTCATCGTCATGAGCATTCTCCCGTTGGATTTTATATTTTGTCGTTTCGTCCAGTCCGTCCCGTTCTCAATGCGAGAACGGGTAGAGTTTCCAGTAGGTCTTGATCTGCCGCCAGCGATGCGCGAGCCCGTCGGGTTCGAACACCAGGAAGGCGATGATGATGAGGCCGATGGCGATCTCGCGCAGGAAGGTGAGATTGTTGTTGAGCGCCAGCGCCTTGTCGATGACGCCGCCCTTCAGCTCCATGCTGATCCATTCCATCGCTTCCGGCACCAGCACCACGAAGGCCGTGCCCATCAGCGTGCCCATGATCGAGCCGGTACCGCCGATGATGACCATTGCCAGGAACAGGATCGAGCGCTCGATGCCGAAACCCTCGTTGGAGACCACGAGCTGGTTATGCGCGTACAGCGCGCCGGCGATACCGGCGAAGAACGCCGCGAGGCCGAAGGACAACGTGCGATATTTGGTGAGATTGATGCCCATGATCTCGGCCGAGAGATAGTGATCACGCACAGCCACCAGCGCGCGGCCGTCGCGCGAGCGCATCAGGTTGGTAACCAGCAGATAGCTCGCCACCACATAGGCCAGCACCACATAGAAATACTGCCGGTCGCCGCGCAGCATATAGTCGAAGATCGAGAACGCTTTGGCCGTCGCCGGCACCGAGCCGCCGCTGAACCAGTCGGCGCGGGAGAAGAAGTCGAGCAGAATGTATTGCGCGGCCAGCGTGGCGATAACGAGGTACAGCCCCTTCAACCGCGCCGCCGGCAGGCCGAAAATGAGTCCCACGATGGCCGTGACCACGCCGGCGATGGGAATCGAGAAAAACACCGGGATCGGATAGTTGTTGGAGATATAGGCCGAGGTGAAAGCGCCGAACAGGAAGAACGCGGCGTGGCCGATGGAAATCTGGCCGGTAAAGCCGACCAGGATGTTGAGCCCCAGCGCCGCGATGCCGTAGATGCCGATCATGATCAGCTGGCTGAGCCAGTATTCGCTGAGCAGTTGCGGCGCGAAGCAGATCAGCACCACGCCGAGGATCGCCGCGTTGCGGCTGGTGGTGGTTGGGAAGATGGTGGTGTCGACCGCATAGCTGGTGCGGAAGTCGCCGGCCGGGATGAGGGAGGGACTGGCCATGATCCTTACACCCGCTCGATGTCTTTGGTGCCGAACAGGCCGTAAGGCTTGATCATCAGGATGATGATGAGCACATAGAAGGGCGCCACTTCATACAGATTGCCCCAATGCAGATATTCGCTGTCGATGAATTGCGCGAAGTTCTCTAGCAGCCCGATGATGATGCCGCCGACCACCGCGCCGCCGATACTGTCGAGACCGCCGAGGATGACCGCCGGAAACACCTTGATGCCGTAGATCGACAAGCCGGATGACACGCCGTTGACGACGGCGACGACGACGCCGGCGACGGCGGAGACCATGGCCGAGATCGCCCAGGCCATCGCGAATACGGTTTTGACGGAAATGCCCAGCGATTGCGCCACCTGCTGGTTGAACGCGGTGGCGCGCATCGCCAGACCCCACTTGGACACTTTGAAGAACCACGCCATGCCGATCATCATCGCGACGGAGACAACCAGGCTCATCACGTAGACGGTCTGGATCTGTAGGCTACCGATCGTCACCGACTGGCTGGTGAAGACACGCGGGAATGGCTGCGGGTTGACGCCATAGATCCATTTCAGTGCCGCCTGAAACACGGCGGACAGCGCGATGGTCACCATGATCACCGAGATGACCGGCTCGCCGACCAGCGGCCGCAGGATCACGACCTGGATCAGGATGCCGAAGGCGAACATGAACACCAGGGTCATCGGCATGCCGAGCCAGAACGGCACCTGGTATTTGGTCAGCAGCGTCCAGCACACCCAGGCGCCGATCAGCAGCAATTCGCCCTGCGCGAAGTTCACGACCTGCGTCGCCTTGTAGATCAGCACGAACGACATCGCGACCACGCCATACAGCGTGCCCACCACGAGGCCATTGACCAGAAGCTGGAGGAGGAACTGCGTGTTCATGCGATGGCCGGAGTGCTAACCTCTCCCCGCTTGCGGGGAGAGGTCGGCGCACAGCGCCGGGTGAGGGGGAGCTTCCACATGCGCAAGGCCAATGCGGTCAGAACCACACGTGCCAGAAGGCTGCGGCGAGATTCGACCGATGCCGAGAATGCGCTTTGGTATCGCCTTCGCGCACGTTCCTTGGACGGACACAAGTTTGTGCGACAAGAGTCGATCGGCAACTACATCGTCGATCTGATCTGCCGGGAGCGGCGCCTGATCGTTGAGGTGGATGGTGGGCAACACGCTGACAATGTGCGCGATGTTGCCCGTGACCAGTGGCTGGTCGAGCATCATTACCGGGTGCTCAGATTCTGGAACCATGATGTCTTGGACAATATCGAGGGTGTTCTCGAAGTCATTGCGACGGCGCTTGCGGAAGCTCCCCCTCACCCGGATCGCAAGAGCGATCCGACCTCTCCCCGCAAGCGGGGAGAGGTTAGCTAGAACCGAGACGCCGCAGTTTCTTAACCTCCCCTCGCTTGCGGGGAGAGGTCGGCAGGCGCGCGTTAGCGCGCGTGCCGGGTGAGGGGGGCTATCGGTAAAGCTCAGGTTCTTCATTCCGCCGCCTCCATCCGCGCGCCATCCCGCGCCATGTCCACCACGACCAATCGCGTGCGGATGCGCTGGGAGGTGCCGTCCTGGAAACGGATCGTTGTGTCGACGGGGATATCCCGCGCGCCGCCATAGATGCCGTCGATGATATCGGCATATTTCTCGTTGATGACGCTGCGGCGGACCTTTCGAGTGCGGGTCAGTTCGCCGTCGTCGGCGTCGAGCTCCTTGTAGAGCAGCAGGAACTTGGCGATGCGCTGCGCCGGCGGCAGCGTGGCATTGACCGTCTCGACTTCCTTGCGGATCATCTCATAGACCTCCGGGCGCGACGACAGGTCCGTATAGGTCGTAAACGAGATGCGATTCTTCTCGGCCCATTTCGAGATGATCGAGAAGCGGATGCAGATCATCGCCGCGAGCGCATCGCGGTTGTCGCCAAGCACCACGGTCTCGGCGATATAGGGCGAGAACTTCAGCTTGTTCTCGATATATTGCGGGGAGAAGCGTTCACCGCGCGCGGTCTGCGCGAGATCCTTGATGCGGTCGATAACGACGAGCTGCTTGTTATCATTGAAATAGCCGGCATCGCCTGAATGCATCCAGCCATCGCGCAGATCGGCAGCGGAGGCCTCGGGCGATTTGTAATAGCCGAGGAACATATTGGGGTGTCTCACCACGATCTCGCCGACGCCCTGCACATCGGGATCGCGGACTTCGATCTCGATGCCACTGCCCATGGCAATGCCGGTGGTGTCGGGATCGACGGCGTCTGGCGGATGCAGCGTGAAGGCGCCCAGCGTTTCGGTCTGGCCATAGAGCGTGCGTAGCGGCACGCCCATGGCGCGGAAGAATTTGAACGTATCCGGGCCGAGCGCCGCGCCGCCGGTGGCGGCCGAGCGCAAGCGTGTGAAGCCGAGACGATCGCGCAGCGCGCGGAACAACAACGTATCGGCCACGGCCGAGCGCTTGCCGTTGGCAAGTGCGGATAGCCCGGACTTCATGCCGAGCTCATACAGGCTCTGCTTCAGCGGCGACGAATCCATCACCCGTGCGCGCACGTCAGCTGCGATACCTTCCCAGACGCGCGGCGCGAACAGCACGAAGGTCGGCGCGATCTCGCGAAAATCGTTCATCATGGTGTCGGCCTGCTCGACGAAGTTGACCTTCATCCGGCTCAGGAGACCTTTGCCGAGTGCGTAGACCTGTTCCATGATCCAGGGCAGCGGCAGTACCGAAACATATTCGTCGTCCGGCCCCTTCGGATCGAACGACAGATACACCGCGCAGTGGCCGAGCACGCGGCCCGCGGCGAGCATCGCGAGCTTTGGATTCGATGTGGTGCCTGACGTGGTGCAGAGGATCGCGACATCCTCGCCCTTGGTCGCATCGACGAGCTGGTCATAGAGTGCGGGTTCGCGCGCCGCGCGGTCGCGGCCCATCTGCGCAAGCCTGTCGGCTTCCAGCAGCCGTGGGTCGTCGTATTTCCGCATCCCGCGCGGGTCGCTGTAGATGATGTGCTTCAGCGCGGGCACGCGGTCGGCGAGGGTCAGCAGCTTGTCGACCTGTTCTTCATCTTCGGCGAAAACTATCTTCGCTTCGCCATAGTTGAGGAGATAGGCAGCTTCTTCGTCGAGCACGTCGCGATAGAGACCGAGGCTCATCCCGCCGATGGCATGCGCGGCGATCTCGGCAGCGACCCAGTCGGGCCGGTTGTCGCCGATGATGCCGATGACGTCGCCACGGGCGATGCCGAGCTCGACCATGCCGAGCGTGAAGTCCTTCACCCGGGCGTGGTAGTCGTTCCAGGTGAACTCCCGCCACAGGCCGAAGTCCTTTTCGCGCAGCGCGATCTCACTGCCATGTTCTTTGGCGTTGAGGCGCAGCAGCTTCGGATAGGTATCGGCCTGTTTGACGCGTCCGGCATAGTCCATCATGCGGCACTCTCCGCAGCGATAGGCGCATGGTCGGGATCGACGAGGGTTTCGTCTTCTTCACCGAGATAGGCGCGCTTGACGTGCGGGTCGGCGAGCACTGCAGCCGGATCGCCCTCGGCGATCTTGCGGCCGAAATCCAGCACCATCACGCGATGGGAGATGTCCATCACGACGCCCATGTCGTGTTCGATCATCATCACCGTCATCCCGTATTCTTCGTTGAGATCGACGATGTAACGCGCCATGTCCTCCTTCTCCTCGAAATTCATGCCGGCCATTGGCTCGTCGAGGAGGATGAGGTTGGGCTCCAGCGCCATCGCGCGGGCGAGTTCGACGCGTTTGCGCAGACCATAGGGAAGGGTGCCGGCGGTCGCCTTGCGCACGCTCTGCAGATCGAGGAAGTCGATGATCTCCTCGACCTTGCGGCGATGCTCGAGCTCTTCCTTGCGCGCGCCGGTCAGCCAGTACAGCGAGCCGGTGAGGAAGTTGTTCTTCAGGAGGTGATGGCGCCCGACCATGATGTTGTCGAGCACGCTCATATGATGAAACAGCGCGAGGTTCTGAAAGGTGCGGCCGATGCCGAGGCCGGGACGGGCGTTTGGATTGAGCCCGGTGATGTTCTTGCCGTGGTAGAACAACTCGCCTTCGGTGGGACGGTAGCGGCCGGAGATGCAATTGACGATGGAGGTCTTGCCGGCGCCGTTTGGCCCGATGATCGAGAACAGCTCGCCGTCATTGACAGCGAAGCTCACATCGGTGAGCGCGCGAACGCCACCAAAGCGCAGTGACACCCCGCGCACGTCCAGAGCAACCGCCACTCAAATCCTCCCAGATACGGCGCTTGTCGCGCTCTTTATCCACGTTCCTCGGATGGTCCCGAGCCTATATCGCCCGGTCACGCTAAGCCATTCTACTAATGACCTTTCGCGGTAGTCTTCCCTACGTCAAATCGGTATCCTGAAATGTCTCGCGGCGGACAATCTGCCTGCCAATTTGTCGCGCACGCGTTCTTTTGCGTTGCAACATTCGAAGTGAAGCCGGGCCCATGATTGCTGCAGATCATCTCAAGCGCATCGCGGCCTGGGCACGGGACCTGAACGAGAAGGAGATCGAGGTCGCGCGCGCCGGCATCGTCGAGAAGTCGTTCAAGGCGAATGAATTCGTCTGCATGCGCGGTGACCAGTTCGAATACTGGACCGGCGTTGTCAGCGGTCTGGCGAAGATCGGCACCATCTCACGCAGCGGCAAGGAGGTGAGCATCACCGGCCTCACGGCGGGCGCGTGGTTTGGCGAGGGCAGCGTGCTGAAGAACGAACCGCGACGTTACGACATTGTGCCGCTACGCGACTCCAAGCTGGCATTCATGGAGCGTCCGGCATTCATGTGGCTGTTCGAGAACAGTGTCGGCTTTAACCGCTTCCTGGTCTCGCTGTTGAACGAACGGCTCGGTCAGTTCATCGCGTTGACCGAGTACGGGCGCAGGCTCGATGCCACCGGGCGTCTCGCGCGTTGCATAGCTTCGCTCTTCAACCCGATCCTCTATCGTGACGCGACTAGGCATCTGGACATCACCCAGGAAGAGCTCGGTGCCATCACCGGCATATCACGGCAGAAGGCCAACCAATGCCTGCAGACGCTGGAGAAGGAGGGTCTGCTGCGCCTGGAATATGGCGGCGTGACAGTGGTCGATCTGGAGAAGCTAGGTAGCTACGGCGATTAGGGATTCCCTCTCCCCGCAAGCGGGGCGAGGTAAGGAAGTCGGCGCTCAGACCTCCAGCCATTCCCTGCGCACGGCGTCATTGGCCTTGAGTTCGGCGGGCGTGCCTTCGAACACGATCTTGCCGTGGCCCATCACATAGACCCGGTGCGAGATGCGCAGCGCGATGGAGAGCTTCTGCTCGACCAGCAGGATCGCCACGCCGCGGCGCGCGATCTCCGCGATGAGGTCGCCGACCTGCTGGACGATGATCGGTGCGAGGCCTTCGGTGGGCTCGTCGATCATCACGAGTTCAGGATCGCCCATCAGCGTCCGGCAGATCGTCAGCATCTGCTTCTCGCCGCCGGACAGCACGCCCGCTGCGGTATCGGCGCGCGCGGCGAGGTTCGGAAACATGCCGAGCATGTCGTCGAGTTTCCACTTGCCGGGCTGACGCGGATCCTTGATGCCCAGCATCAGGTTCTGCCGCACCGTGAGGCCCGGAAAGATGTCGCGATGCTCCGGTACGTAGCCGAGGCCGAGATGCGCGATCCTGAAGCTCGGCAGGCCGGCGATATTGGCGCCCTTGAAGGTGATCGTGCCGTGCGGCGGCACTTCACCCATGATGGCCTTCACGGTGGTGGAGCGCCCGACGCCGTTGCGGCCGAGCAGCGAGACCACTTCGCCGGCATCGATATGCAGATCGACGCCCTGCAGAATGTGGCTCTTGCCGTAATAGGCGTGCAGGTCCTGAACTTGGAGCATCACGCCACTTCCTCGCCGAGATAGGCTTCCTTGACCTTGGGATTGCCGCGGATTTCCTCCGGCGTCCCCGACGCGATGATCTGGCCATAGACCAGAACCGAGATGCGGTCGGCGAGGCCGAACACCACGCTCATGTCGTGCTCGACGATCAGCAGCGTGCGCCCCTCGGTCAGTCGCCGGATCAGCGCCACGGCGCGTTCGGTCTCAGCATGGCTCATGCCGGCCGTGGGTTCGTCCAGCAGGATGACATCGGCGCCGCCCGCAATGGTGATGCCGATTTCGAGCGCGCGCTGTTCGGCATAGGTCAAGAGACCTGCGGGCACGTCGCGGCGCGATACGAGGTTGATATCCTGCAGGATCTGCGCGGTGCGGTCGCGCACCTCGGGCAGGTTGTCGACATTCTTCCAGAACGCGTAACGATGCCCGGTCGCCCATAGCACGGCGCAGCGCAGGTTCTCCCACACGCTCATCTTGGCGAACACGTTGGTGACCTGGAACGAGCGCGACAATCCGCGCCGGTTGATCTGGAACGGTGGCAGGCCGGAGATCACCTGATCGCGCAGCAGGATGCTGCCGACTGATGGCTTCATGTAGCCGCTGATGAGATTGAACAGCGTCGACTTGCCGGCGCCGTTGGGACCGATCAGCGCGTGGCGTTCGCCTTGGGCGACCGTGAGATTGACGTTGCGGATCACGGAGGTGATGCCGAAGGTCTTTTCGACGCCGCGCAGTTCGATGGCGGTGCTCATGCGGCCACTCCCTTCTCGCGCGCGGCGGAGAGGGCGTCGTCCCAACTGCCGGCGACGCGCGCCCAGGTCTTGCGCGCAATGATGAAGCCGCCGATCAGCAGCACGGCGGCAACGGCCCAGATCGCAGGGTTCGCTGCATCGAATGGAATCCCGAAGGCCTTGATGTGTGAATCCTCGCCGGGATTGACGGTGAAGTGGACGGTGGTCTCGATCGCCAGCATCAGGCCGGTGATCATCGCCAGCGTCGGTACGAAGGCGACGAGATAGCTCGGCAGCACGCGGCTGAGCGTGCCGCCTTTCAGCAGCGGCCGGTGCATCATCAGCAGGCCTGTAATGCCGCCGGGCGCGAACATCACCACGGCGATGAAGATCAGGCCGAAATAGAGCTGCCAGACCTGCGTGAGATCGGAGAGGCCGAGCGACAGCAGCGTGACGAAGATCGCGCCGACGATTGGACCGATGAAGAAGCCGACGCCGCCGATATAGGTGGCGAACAACACGGTGCCGGATTGTACGGCGCCGAGATAGGCCGAATTGGCGATCTCGAAATTGATCGCGGCTAGCGCGCCGGCAATTCCGGCGAACAGGCCGGAGAAGCAGAACGCGATGTAACGGATGATGTGCGGATCGTAGCCGACGAACTGCACACGCTCGGGATTGTCGCGCACGGCGTTGCACATGCGCCCCAGCGGCGTGCGGGTGAGGGCATACATGGCGATGACGGCGATCAACGTCCAGGCCGCGACCAGATAGTAGATCTGGATCTGCGGGCCGAAGCTCCAGTCGAACAGACGAAGCACCTTGGTACGGTTGGCGGAGACGCCCGCTTCGCCGCCGAAGAAGGTGCGCAGGATTAGCGCCGAGGATGCGACGAGTTCTGCGACGCCAAGCGAGATCATCGCAAAGGCCGTACCGGAGCGCCGCGTCGACACCCAGCCGAGCAGCATGGCGAAGACGAGGCCGGCCGCGCCGCCGACCAAAGGCACCAGCGGCAGCGGGATCGCGAACTTGTTCCTGGCGATGATGTTGATGGCGTGGATCGCGAGAAAGCCGCCGAGGCCGTAATAGACGGCATGGCCGAACGACAGCATGCCGGTCTGGCCGAGCAGGATATTGTAGGACAGCGAGAAGATGATCGAGATGCCGATCAGGCTGAAGGTGGTCAGCGATCCGCCCGACGAGAACAGTTTCGGCAGCACCAGCAGCGCCAGCGCGGCGGCGATCCAGATGCCGTAGAACTTCAGCCGGTCGGAGGCGGCGGGGCGGGGCGGGGCGATGGTTGCCGGAATTTTGGCGGTGGCGTCGCTCATGTGTCGCGTGTTCCCAGCAGGCCCATCGGGCGGAAGATCAGGATCAGCACCAGCAGCAGATAGGGCATGATTGGTGCGATCTGGGCGACGGTGACGTTCCAGATGTCGGACAGCCAGGTGGCGGCATAGTCGGGGCTGAGCGGGCCGAAGGCGCCGGCCAGCGAGCCGTTCATCGACACCGCGAAGGTTTGCACGAGGCCGATCAGCAATGATGCGATGAAGGCACCAGGCAGCGAGCCAAGGCCGCCGACCACCACGACGACGAACAGGATCGGGCCAAGCAGGCCGGCCATGTTGGACTGCGTGACCAGTGCCGGGCCTGCGATCACGCCGGCGACGGCGGCGAGCGCGGTGCCGACGCCGAACACCAGCATGAAGATGCGTCCGACATTGTGCCCGAGATGGCCGACCATGTGCGGATGGGTCAGCGCCGCCTGTACGATCAGGCCGATGCGCGTGCGCTTCAGCACCACCAGCAATCCGATGAAGATCACGATGGAGACGACCAGCATGAAGATCTTGAAGGCCGGGTAGTTGGTGGAGAACAGTGTGAAGGCCGGGAAGTCGAGCAGCGGCGGTACGCGAAAATCGACCGGGCTCTTGCCCCAGATGATCTGCACGATCTCCTCGATGGCGAAAGCAAGCCCGAAGGTGAACAGCAGCTCGGCGACGTGGCCGTTCTTGTGGACGTGACGCAGGCCATAGCGTTCTACGGCGGCGCCGAGCGCGCCGGCCAGCAGCGGCGCAAGGATCAGCGCCGGCCAGAAGCCGAACCAGCGGCTGATCTGGAAGCCGAAGAAGGCGCCAAGCATATAGAAACTGGCATGGGCGAAGTTCAGCACGCCAAGCATGCTGAAGATCACCGTCAGGCCTGAGGCCATCAGGAACAGCAGCATGCCGTAGAGGACGCCGTTGAGCGTGGAGATGACGATCAGTTCAAGCACGAAGTATCTGCCTCTCGGGTGAGGAGTGTGCCGGAGTGCGGCGGCGTCTTAACCTCTCCCCGCTTGCGGGGAGAGGTCGGATTGCGCAGCAATCCGGGTGAGGGGGAGGCAGTGAGTGAAACTGAGAGTCCCCCTCATCCGTCCCGAACTTGCTCTGCAAGTTCGGTCCACCTTCTCCCCGCAGGCGGGGAGAAGGCAGGGCTTACGGCCGTTCCATCTTGCAGGTCGTCGGCAGCACCGTCTGCGGCGTGTCGATCTTCGCGGCCAGCTTCCAGCCCCAGCCGGTCTTTTCCTCGTCGAACGGCTCCTTGTCGGTGCGCTCGCCGAACGAGGCGATATACATCGGCTGGAAGAACTGATGGTCGTCCTTGCGCATATTGCCCTTGCCGCCGTCGAACACCTCGAACTCCATGCCTTCGAGGGCCGCCGCCACCTTCACCGGATCGAGCGACTTCGCTTTCTCGGCGGCCGCGGCGAACATGCGCATCTCGTTCACGGCGCGCGGATAGAACAGGCTGAAGTCATACTTGGCGCGCAGTGCCTTTTCGAACACGTCGGCCGAGGCATGGCCGAGATTCGGGATGCCTTCGGCGATCTGGAATACCTGATGATTCAGGCCGGCCTGTTTGATCGCGGTCGGGCCACCGGTGCCGCCGGCATAATAGGTGAACCAGCTTACCTTGAGGCCCGCGTCAGCCGCAGCCTTCAGCAAGAGGGCAAAATCCTGACCCCAGTTGCCGGTGATGACGCTGTCGGCGCCGGAGGCCTTGATCTTCGCAATATAGGGCGCGAAGTCCGTGATCTTCAGCAGCGGATGCAGTTCGTCGCCGACGATCTTGACGTCGGGTCGCTTGGCGCCGAGCATGGCGCGCGCCTGGCTGCGCACCGACTGACCGAACGAGTAGTCCTGATTGATCAGGTAGACGTTCTTCACCGCAGGCACGGTCTTGATGTAGTTGGTGAGCGCTTCCATCTTGATGTCTGAATTGGCATCCCAGCGGAAATGCCAGAAGCTGCATTTCTCGTTGGTCAGAACCGGATCGACGGCGGCATAGTTGAAGTACAGGACTTCCTTGCCGGGATTGCGGTCGTTGAACTTGGTGACGAAATCCGACAGCGCACCGGCGACCGACGAGCCGTTGCCCTGGGTGATGTAGCGAATGCCGCCATCGATCGCCTTCTGTGCCTGGATCAGGCTCTCTTGCGGATTGGTCTTGTTGTCGAGTGGGACGATCTCGACCTTCTTGCCGAGAATGCCGCCCTTGGCGTTCAGCTCGTCGGCGAGAAACTGGAAGGTCTTGAGGCCGACTTCGCCGACGCTGGCGCCGCCGCCGGACAGTGGATCGATATAGCCGATCTTCACGGTCTCCTGCGCCATCACCGTGCCGCCGAGCATCGGCAGCGCAATGGACGCAATGAGGGCTAGTTTGCGCATGGTGTTTCTCCCTGGAAGCATTTGTGCTGGCCGTTTTCGCGACGCCGAATCTTTTGATCCATCCGTCGCTGGCCTTATGCCGGGAGTGTGAGCCATGGCGGTAGAAGCTGCAAGCCTCACTTGCAGCCTCACTTGGTCGTAGGCGCGGCCTTCGCTTTCTTGGATATTGCAGCGTCGCCAATGATTTCCGCGGCGCGCAATTGGTCGATTTCGATGGCACTGAGGCCCAGGAGATCGCGCAGGACTTCCTCATTGTGCTGGCCGAGCGTCGGCGCCAGCCGGGTGATCGGGTAGGGCAGTTTTGCACTGCCTTCGCGATAGGCAACGGAGGGCAGTAGATGCGGGCCCATAAATACCTTGGTCACAGGCTGCCAATGTCCGACTGCGAGCAGGTGCGGATCCCCGGCCAGATCGAGCGGCAGTCGCGCGGTACCCGCGGGCACGCCGGCGTCCTGCAGCGTCACCATGGCCAGATCCGGCCGCACCGTCGTCGTCCAATGCCGGACCGCGACCTCAATACGGTCCTCTTCGGCGCGGCGTCCCTCGGCTGTGGCAAGTGCGGCGTCATCGGCCAGGTCGTTGCGATGCATGACCTTGCACAGCGCCCGCCATTCGTCGTCGCTGCGCACGGCAATGGTGATCCACTGATCTTCGCCGAGACAGAGAAAGCAACCGTTCGGCACGAAGCGCGGATGCCGGTTGCCAATGCGCGGGCCGGATTTGCCGGTGGCTGATTGCTCGATGACCGAGGGTGCGACAAGAGGCAGCAGGGCTTCCGTCGCACTGAGATCGATGTGTTGGCCGAGGCCGGTATTCTTCTGATGCATGAAGCCGAGCATCAATGCCGCCGCGGCACTGACGCCGCCGAAGGGATCACCAAGCGCGGCATGCAGCATGGTCGGCGGATCGCCCTCACGCCCGGTCACTGACGGCAGGCCGGAAGCTTGCTCCAGCGTCGAACCATAGGCACGCACGCCGCTCCATGGGCCGGTCATGCCGAAGGCGGGCATGGTCACGACGACGAGACGCGGATTGATCTTGTGCATGGCTGCAGCATCAAGGCCCATGCGCGGCAGCACGTCGGCGGCATAATTGTCGATCACCGCATCGGCGCCGGCGAGCAATTGCTTCAGCAGCTCCTTGCCGCGGGGATTGGTGAGATCCAGCGTGATGCCGCGCTTGTTGCGGTTCATCTGCTGAAACCAGTAGATTTTCTCGTAGGTGCGTTCGGGAAAATACGGGCCGCGTGGATCGGTGCCACGAAACCAGTCGGGATACTGGCAGGACTCGACCTTGATGACGTCGGCGCCGAGATCGCCCATCTGCCGTGTTGCCGATGGCCCGGCCCATCCCATGGTGAGATCGATAATGCGCAGCCCCTTCAGCGGCTGCGGATCATCAGGTGTTGCCTGCCGCGTCGCTACGCGCTGATGCGTGGGCAGGGCGTCGATCGTGTCATCGCCGGCAAATGGCGCGCGGCCATTGGGCTTCGGCCGCGAGCCGGTGAGTGTCTGCGGCAGCACCGGCGCATCGAATGATGCCGTTCCAATCTCGACTTTCGCGAAAGCGCCGCGATCGCGATAGTATTGCTGCTTCAGCAGCGTCTCCATGTCGGGCACGACAGCGAGCGGAAGACGCAGCTTGATGCCCATCTCGAACCATTCGTTGGCGCTCTTGTGCATCAGGATGGGCTGGAAGATATCGAACAGCGCTTTGGAATTGTTGGTGCGCGCGAGACCGTCGTTGAACTGCGGCTCTGTCTCCAGTTCGGGAAGGCCGAGCATCACGCAGAATGCGGCCCATTGCGCCGGTGTCACGACGGTGATGCCGAGCCAGCCGTCTTTGGTTGGAAAATTGCCGACGGGATAGCCGCGGCCGAACCGGTTGATGGCCATGCGTGGCCGCGTGAAGCCGACCTCCAGCGCGAGTCCTGTGTCGAACTCGCTGATCTGCAGCATCGCCTCATGTGCGCTGACGGCAAAGCGTCGTGCGCCGGTGTTGCGATCATACATGCCAGCCAGCGTCGGGATGAACGCAGTGAGGCCGGCCATGACGGCGATCTGGCCGTCGCGCGGCAGCACCGGCGGGCCTTCCTGCGCACCGACCAGCTTCACGCTGCCCGCGAGACTGCGACAGACGGAGTCCGTCGTCTGATAATTGCTGTAGAGGCCGTGTTCGCCGAACCACGAGATCGCGGTGATCGCGAGGCCGGGTTGCTCGTTGCGCAGATCATCATGCGTCAGGAGTGAGTTCGGAATCTCCGAAGGCGCGCGCGCGTCGATCAGCAGGTCGCATGTCGCAAGCAATGCACGAACACGCGCGACATCGTCGGACTTGTTGAGATCGGCGATGACACTGCGCTTGTTGGTATTCAGCCAGGCGAAATATCCGCTCTCGCGGCGGCCATTGCCGGCATCGACGAGCGGCGGGTATTGCCGCGCATGATCGCCGCCCGGCGGTTCGATCTTGATGACCTCGGCGCCGAAATCGGAAAACAGTTTGCCGCAGTAATCCAGCGTATCGCCGGATCCGATTTCCGCGACACGCAAATCCGATAGTGGCAAGTTTGGCATTTCCGCCCGATCATTTTTTTATGTGTCGGGGCATCATGTCGAGATGTGTGCGGGCGTCAAGTCATTCGGCGCGCGCTGCAGCCTTGTCGAGCGCGATCGACATCGCCGAGATCAGCGGCTTCATGAAGAACGCATCATTGGCTGGATAGATGTCGGCCTCGAGGCCGTACGATTTCAATTCATCAGACACGACGGGACCAACCGATGCGATCGGTGTCTTTGCAAGTGCACTGCGCAATTGATCCTCGCGGCCATGCGCCTTCGCAGCATCGACGAGACGGCGCACCTGACCCGAACTCGTCAGCGCGATGGCATCGACGCGGCCGGCTTCCATTTCGTCGATGGCCGAGAGGATGTTCGTTTCAGCGGCCTTGGAGTCGTAGACGTAAGGCAGCACCGTATCGACCTCGGCGCCGCAGGCGGTGATCGCTGATATCAGAACGGTGTGGTCCTTCTCGGGATAGAGCTGCAGGCCGAGGCGATGGCCTTTGAGATCGAGCCGCGACAGCATTTCGGCGACGCCTTCGGAGGTCGGCTTCTCGGTGGTGATGTCAGCCTCGAGGCCGATCTCGCGCAAGGCGCGACCGGGCTTCGGTCCGCGTGCGAATTTGCGGGATTTGCCGACCGCGGCGACGAACTCTTTTTCGATGCCGCGTTGACGCACGATTTTCATCATCCGGCGAAGCCCTTCGCCGGTCATTAAAACGAGGTCGTCGAACGGGTTAGCAATGAACCGGCCGATCCAGGCCTCGACCGGAGCGGAATCCGGCGCGTCCTCGATGGTGAACATCGGACATTGCAGCACATTGGCGCCCTGTTCGGTCAGCAGGCGGGAGAATTGCGCTTCCTCGCGGGTCTCCAGGATCAGGATGCGGTAACCGTTGAGCTTGTCAGCCATCTCTGTTTTCTGCCTGTTTTCGCACGTTAATTCGCTGGCAATGACGTCCATATTGCAGCGCGCAATTGGATTGGCGCAAGGCCGCCGCGGATGATAGAGCAGGGCCTCAATTTCCAGTTCACTTGAAGCAGATCAGCCCGTCCCATGTCCCATCAATATGTTCTGACCCTGTCCTGTCCAGATCGCCCCGGCATCGTGTCCGCTGTATCGACCTTCCTGGCCCAAAATGGCCAGAATATTCTCGATGCCCAGCAGTTCAACGATGTCGAGACCGGCCACTTCTTCATGCGCGTCGTGTTCAACGCCGCGGATGTGAATGTCGAGCTGGCGGCGCTGAAGACCGGCTTCGGGGCCATCGCCGAGCGCTTCAAGATGGACTGGCAGATGCGGGACCGGGCGACCCGTCGCCGCGTCATGCTGCTGGTGTCGAAGTCCGATCACTGCCTCGTTGATATCCTGTATCGCTGGCGCACCGGCGATCTCGACATGATCCCGACCGCGATCGTCTCGAATCATCCGCGCGAAGCCTTCAAGGATCTCGATTTCGGCGACATCCCGTTCCACCACATGCCGATCACCAAGGAGACCAAGCGCGAGCAGGAGCAGGCGATCTGGGATCTGGTCGGCACGACCGAGACCGAGCTCGTGGTGCTGGCGCGTTACATGCAGATCCTGTCCGACGAGATGTCGGCGAAACTGTCCGGCAAGTGCATCAACATCCATCATTCGTTCCTGCCGGGCTTCAAGGGCGCACGGCCCTATCACCAGGCCCATGCCCGCGGCGTCAAGCTGATCGGCGCCACCGCGCATTACGTGACCAGCGATCTCGACGAAGGTCCGATCATCGACCAGGACGTCGAGCGCATCAGCCATCGCGACACGCCGGAAGAACTCGTGGCCAAGGGCCGCGACATCGAGCGCCGCGTGCTGGCGCGCGCCATGCGCTATCACCTTGAGGATCGGGTGATCCTCAACGGCATGAAGACCGTCGTTTTCATGAACTGACCGACGCCGTCGCGGCGTCGGTGACACCGCGATCAGCGAACAGCCTCTGCCGAGGGCGATGTGGCGGGGTCCGGCCCCGTCATGGCGCCGGATTGCTGCTGCTCATGTCGCTTCGCATAGGCTTCGTATTCCGGGCTGCCCGGACGCGGCGGCGCGTCTGCGGGCAGGCCGCCGGCCCATGCCGGGATCAGGTCGGCCATGCCACCGGCCATGAATGAACTGATTGAGCCACAACCGCCAAGGCTGCAGGACAACAGCACAAGACAGACAAAAACGGGGACGCGGCGGGCTACTGGCATGGCGGCAACATCATTTGAGGCGGTCTGCGGAATATAGCAGATCTGCGACGGGTTTTGCCGAGAATTCACGGCAAATCAATGGTCAAATATTACCGAGCGTGGCTGGACGGCCTCAGCGCTCCGGCAATCCGGCCGCGATGAGCGCCTGTTCGATCCGGCCGCGCGCTTCCATATATGCGGCGCTGACATTCTTGGTCGGGATCCCGATGTTGCTCACTGTCGAACCGGGCCGCAGCTTCAAGCCTTGCGTCAAAGCCGCCTGTGCTTCGTCCGTGCGGCCCAACCGCTGGTAGGCCGCGGCCAGCAGCACAAGCGGACGCCCGGAGGCCGGCGTGATGGCGATGGACCGTTGCAGCCAGGGCAATGCTTCTTCGTCGCGGCCCATCATCAGGTAGCTCACTCCCGCGCCAAGCAGCCAGGTCCAGCGCGACACCGGCGGCGTATCAAACCGGTTGGCTTGCTTGAACGTTGCCAGCGCGTCCTCGAACCGGCCAAGCGGAAGTTGCCCGAGGCCTATGTGGTACAACGCCATTCCGTTCCAGGGATCGAACGCCAATGTTCTGGCGCAAACCACCAGGCTTTCGACAAATTCATTGGTCGCGTTGAGAAAGCGGCAATAGGCTTCGAGCACCGGAATAGAACTGGGTCTGGTCCGCACCGCGCGCTCCAGCATGGCCTTGGCATTTTTCTCCGCTGCGGCGGCGTCGTCCGGGCCGTACCAGACCATCTGGATGCCGCGCATTTGCAGCGCCGCGAGCGCGACTTGCAGGTCGGCATTGTTGGGCTCTTCGGCGAGCGCTTTTTCCAGCATCGCCTGCGCCGTGGCGAAACGCTCGCGTGTGGTCTGGTTGATTGAGGCGATGGCCTGCTCGATCGCAACCCTGGCATTGCCGGGCGAACGGCCGACGGTTGCAGCGGTTCGTGCACCCGGCTCAAGAAGCGCGTTGATGCGAAGCGCGAGCGGATGTCCAAGTCCCGCCGCCAGCCGGGACCGTTGCATCCCGAGGTCTGGCTCTTCCAGGTCTGAATCCTTGAAGCTGACGGCCACCGGCACAGTCCACACCACTTCGCCGGTCGCCGTCCTAGTCATGCGCGCACGCAGCTCCCACGACCGCTCGCCTTTCGCCAGTTCGCCATTCACGACGAAGTCCGGTTGTGTCGCAAGTGGCGATGCCGGCTGCGGCGCGGTTTGCGTCATCACGCGAATATTGTCGATCTTCGCCAGGCCATCGACGAGACGCGTGGTCACGTTCGCTGCCGTCTCGGCGACCTGACTGTCGCTGCCCACACCGGCGATCGGCATCACGGCGATGGTCGGCGGCGCTCGCCCGAAGATGACATCCGGACCGAAGATCGGGGCGGCAACGGCCAGTCCAACGATCGCGCCGAGCCCCGCCATTGCGGCGAGCGCCGCGGGTCCGCGCAAGCCGAACAACCGCCGCCGTTCGACGGGTTCAGCGGCGGCCACGGCGCGGGCAGGCTCCCCGCTCAAGGCGGCCAGCGGCAACGCGGCTGGCGTCTCCACGGCGGCCGGTTCGGCCAACATCTCGACATCGAACATATAGCCGCGGCCGGACACGAGCTTGATCACCTGCCGCTGATCGTCGCCCAGCGCGGTACGAAGCTCCCGGATGCACTGAAACAGGCTGTCTTCGCCGACATGGACGTTCGGCCAGACCGCCTCCATCAGCTCCTGTTTGCTGATGATGCGGCCGGCGTTGGCTGCGAACAGCGCCAGCATATCGAAGGTTTTCGGCCGAAGCTTGATGGCTTTGCCGTCTGGCCCGCGCAGCTCGGCGCGCAGCCGATCAAATTCAAAGCCAGCAAAACGGTACACCGTGCCTCCGCGGTTTCCCGAAACCGTCCGGGGCCAGCAATTACCAGAAAACGCGCCGTGCGGGCGTCTGATCGCAAGATATCAGAAAAACTTCAGAAAATACGCGCGCTGCTTCAGGACGCCCGCGCGCCACCCGTGCGACGTTGATTCTGCCGTCTCGGGCCTTCGGTTGCCGAAATGCCCGAGCGACGGCGAACTGGAATGGGGTGGCGGGTGGCGCTAGGGCTTTTCAACCAGAGACTCGCCAACCAGAGACTTGGGCCGGCGCGCCGGCTGCGGGCCATTTTGCTGGCGTCGTCGGCACTGGGCCTGGCGCCCGTTTTGGCGGCGCTGCCGGCGGCGGCGCAGGATTCGACCTGGCTGCTCAATCCCGGCTCTAACAACTACAACCTGGCTGGTAACTGGAGCGCGGGGGTGCCGACCGGCACTGCGACATTCGGAGTCACGAACGCCGCCTCTGTGGTTATCACTGCCGATATTGTGTTCGACAGCTGGATTTTTTCCGCCGGGGCGCCGGCCTACACGTTCTCAAGCGACAATCTCAGAACGCTTGAGTTCAGCGGCGGCGGCATTTCCGTCCTTGGCGGCAGCGTCAATTTTATCAATGGCGGACTGCTGAATTTCAACAATGCCAGCACCGCTGGCAGCGCCACGCTGACGAACCCGGGTATTTTGTCTTTTAATCAAACCAGCACGGCCGGCAGCGCCAATATCGTCAACACCTACGTTTTGGGGTTTTATAATAACAGCACGGCCGCAAACGCTACCATCAACAGCAGCAATTCGATGTCGTTCAACGGAACGACGACAGCGGGCAATGCGAGGATCACGAATACCGGCAATCTCGCTTTCAACGCGAGCAGCACAGCCGGCAGCGCGACCATTACCAGTACCAATGACCTGTTTTTCAGTAATAGTGCGACGGCTGGCGGCGCCACGATCACCAATTCAAACTTGCTGCGTTTTCTTGACACAAGCAGCGCCGGAAACGCGTCCATTCTCAATGTCAACTTGATGTATTTCTACAACGCCTCCACGGCCGGCAGTGCGGCGATAACCAACGGCGGTTTGCTAAACTTTATAAGTACGAGTACGGGTGGCACCGCTGCGATTACCAATGGCGCGGCAGGCGTCACGGATTTCAGCGCTCATGTCGGCGCGCTTGGCGTCGGTTCGATTGCCGGCGGCGGCTCGTTCACCCTCGGCGCCAACCAACTGACCGTCGGCGGCAATGATCTGTCGACCAATGTCACCGGAATCATTGCTGATGGTGGCCATGGCGCCGGCGGCATCGGCGGGTCGCTTGTCAAAGCCGGCACCGGCACGCTGACATTGTCCGGCGCCAACACCTATACCGGTGCGACCACGGTCAATGGCGGCGCGCTGATCGTCAATGGCTCGATTGCCTCGTCATTGATGCTCACCGTCAACAATGGCGCCATGCTCGGTGGCACCGGCACGCTCGGCAACACGACGATTGCATCGGGCGGCACAGTGGCGCCGGGCAACTCGATCGGCACCATCACCGTCAATGGCAACCTGACCTTCGGCGCCGGGTCGAACTACAATGTCGAGGTCTCGCCGTATTCATCCGACCGCACCAATGTCACCGGCAGCGCTACGCTGAACGGCGGCACTGTCAATGCCAGCTTCGCGGCAGGCTCTTACGTTGTCAGGCAATACGCCATCCTCAACGCTACCGGCGGTCTTGGTGGCACCACCTTCAACGCGCTCGTTAACAGCAATCTGCCGTCAGGCTTCAGGACCAGCCTGAGCTACGACGCCAACAATGCCTATCTGGATCTGGCGCTTGCCTTCATCGCGCCGCCGAACACCGGCCTCAGCGGCAATCAGTCCGGCGTCGGTAGCGCGCTGGTCAATTACTTCAACCGCAATGGCGGCATTCCGCTGGTCTATGGCGGACTGACCGCCACCGGGCTGACGCAGGCCTCCGGCGAGACTGCAACGGGATCTCAGCAGATCGCCATGGGGGCGACGACGCAGTTCATGGGATCGATGACCGACGTCTTTGCAGCAGGTCGCGGCGGCACGGCGCCGGGCGCGATGGGATTCGCCGACACCAACGCTGACACATCGACAGCGAAGAGCCGTGCGGCGCGCGATGCCTATGCGATGTTCACGAAAGCACCACTGGCGCAAGCCTATGATCCGCGCTGGAGCGTGTGGGCGTCGGGCTTCGGCGGTACGCAGACCACCGATGGCAATGCGGCCGCCGGTTCGAATACATCGAGCAGCCGCATCGGCGGCGTCGCCGTCGGCGCCGACTATCTGATCTCGCCCAACACCGTCGCCGGTTTTGCGATGGCCGGCGGCGGCACCAGCTTCAGCGTGACAGGCGGCGGCTCCGGTCGCTCCGACCTGTTCCAGATCGGCGGCTTCGTGCGCCACGCGATCGGCTCGACCTATCTGTCCGGCGCACTGGCCTATGGCTGGCAGGACGTCACCACCAACCGCGCTGTGATGACGGATCAGTTGCAGGCGCGTTTCAGCCCCAATACGTTTTCGGGACGTTTTGAAGTCGGCAATCGCACCGTCACGTCATGGCAGGGCGGCCTCGGTCTCACGCCTTACGCCGCCGTCCAGTTCACCGCCGTCATGTTGCCGGCCTATGCGGAAACCGCTGTCGCCGGCAGCAACGCCTTCGCGCTCAGCTACACATCCAAGACCGTGAACGACACCCGCAGCGAACTTGGCCTGCGCACCGACAAGTCCTTCGCTGTCAACGATGCGATCCTGACGCTGCGCGGCCGCGCGGCTTGGGCGCATGATTTCAACACCGACCGCGCCGCATCGGCGACGTTCATGTCGCTGCCCGGCGCGAGCTTCGTCGTCAACGGCGCAGCGGCGGCGCATGACGCCGCGCTGACCACGGCCTCGGCCGAGATGAGCTTCACCAGCGGCCTCTCGGTGGCGGCGACATTCGAGGGTGAGTTCTCGGATGTCACGCGCAGCTACGCCGGAAAGGGCGTTGCGCGCTACACATGGTGATCGCGCCTGTCTGATGGGTGACGTCGGCTTGGTCGTCGTGCAAGGACGCGCCAACGGGCTGTGACTTTCCGGCGACATTGCCGGGAAATCACCTGCCGAACCGACCATTTTGGGGTGCCGCGCGTCGCTTTGCGCAAAATGCGACGACGGCGCGGTTCCATTGTGGCAGGGTCCGCTCCGATACACGGCTTCGCCGCGCCCTTGAGCGTCGAAATGCAACGGGGTGAGCGGGTGGCGATACGGGTTCTCAACGATCGTTTCGGCGCGGCGCGCCGGTTACGGGCCATTTTGCTGGCCTCGTCGGCGCTGTGCATCGCGCCCTTTTTGGCGGCGCTGCCGGCGGCGGCGCAGGACGCCACCTGGCTGAACACGCCCGGCAGCGGCGACTTCAACACGGCAGCGAACTGGGGTCCGGCCGCGGTGCCGACCGGCACCGCGTTCTTCGGCACGTCCGGCGTCGCCGCGCTGTCATTTTCGGCCTCTACGACCCTCGGCGGCTGGACCTTCAATGCCGGTGCTTCGGCTTACAGCTTCACCGTCGGCAGCAGTCTCTTTTTCACCGGCGCCGGCATCGTCGTCAACGGCGGTTCAGTCGACATTACCAACAACAGCGTAATGACTTTCGCCAACTCCAGCACGGCCGGCAGTGCCACCATCGCCAACAACTTCCAACTGCAATTCATCAACACCAGCACGGCCGGCAACGCGGCCATCACCAATGGCGCGGCGGGCACCACGGATTTCGGCGGATCGACCGGCCCCCTTGGCGACAACAAGCTCAGCGCCGGCTCGATCAACGGCGGCGGCACTTTCAGACTGGGCCAAAACGAGTTGACGGTCGGTGGCAACAACTTCTCCACCAACGTCACCGGCGTCATCGCCGACGGCGGCACCGGCGGCTCGCTGGTGAAGACCGGCGCCGGCGCGATGATCCTGTCCGGGATCAACACCTACACCGGCGGCACGACCTTTGCCGGCGGCACGATTAGCGTCGCGCAGGATGCCAATCTCGGCGGCGCAGCGGGGGCGCTGACCTTCACCGGCGGCACGCTGCAGACGACTGCCGGCTTTTCATCGGCGCGCAACATTGCTTTGGGCACTGGCGGCGGCACCCTGCAGGTCGATACCGGCACCCTCGGACTGTCCGGCAATATCGCGGACAGCGGCGGGACGCCTGGCGCATTGACCAAGAGCGGCGCCGGCACATTGTCGCTCACCGGCAACAGCATTTATACCGGCGCCACCAATATTCTTGCCGGCACGCTGCTGGCGCGCGGCTCGCTCAGCCCGGACAGCGCCTATACGATCGCGGCCGGCGCCACGCTGGCCCTCGACAACCCGTTCCAGTTCATCGGCTCGCTGGCCGGCGCCGGCAGCGTGACCAATGCCAACGCCGCCGATGCGGTTCTGGTCGTCGGCCTCAACAACAGCAGCACGACCTTTGCCGGCGTGATCAGAGATGGCGCGGCGGCGAAGATGTCGCTGTGGATCGACGGCACCGGCGTCACGACACTGACCGGCGCCAACACCTATACCGGCGGCACCGCGATCTGCTTCTGCTCGACGCTGCAGATCGGCAATGGCGGCACCACCGGTTCGATCGTCGGCGATGTCGCCAACGGCGGCACGCTGATCTTCAATCGCTCGAACTTCTACAGCTTCGACGGAGTCATTTCCGACAGCGGCGCCGACCAGGGCAAACTGGTGAAGACCGGTGCGGGCAACACCGTGCTGAGCGGGATCAACACCTATACCGGCACGACGACGGTCGACGTCGGCACGCTCAGCGTCAACGGTTCGATCGCATCGTCGTCGCTGACTACGGTGAATTCAGGCGGCACGCTCGGCGGCAACGGCTTTGTCGGCGACACGCTGGTCAATGGCGGCACGCTGGCGCCGGGCAATTCTATCGGCACGCTCAATGTCACTGGCAGCCTGACGATGACGGCGGCATCGACCTATCTGGTGCAGATCTCCGGAGCATCATCCGACAAGACCATCGTCACCGGCACCGCGACGCTGGCTGGCAAGGTCACGGTCGATCCGCTGGCGCGCATCGCCGCGACGACGACCTATACGATCCTGACTGCCGGCACGATCAGCGGCAGCTTCGACACGACAACCCTGCTCAACAACTTCGCGCGCAATGCGCGGCTGAGCTATGTGGGCAACGACGTGTTGCTGACCGTCGATCCCGGCCTGCTCAGCCCGAACCTGCCGGACAGTGCCGGCCGCAATCAGAAGGCCGTCGCAACCGCCATCGACAATGCGCTGACGAGCGGCGGCACGATGCCGGGCCAGTTCAACGCGCTGTTTGCGCTCACCGGCGATGCACTGCGCAACGCGCTGACGCAGACCTCGGGGGAAACCGCGACGGGATCGCAGCAGACGACCTTCAACGCCATGACGCAGTTCATGGGCATGATGACCGATCCGTTCAGCGCGGGCAGGGGATTCGATGCGCCGGGCGCGATGGGCTACGCGGATGCGCGCAAGCCGCGTGATGCCTTCGCGATGTTGACCAAGGCGCCGCCGCGCGCGCCGTCCTTCGAGGCACGCTGGAGCGTGTGGGCGTCGGGCTTCGGCGGGTCGCAGACCTCCGACGGCAATGCGGCGACGGGATCGAACACCGCGCGCAGCAGCATCGGCGGCACCGCCGTTGGTGCCGACGTGCTGTTGTCGCCGAACACGGTGGCCGGCTTCTCGCTTGCGGGCGCCGGCACGAATTTCTCCGTGGCCAATGGCGGCAGCGGTCATTCGGACATGTTTCAGATGGGCGCCTTCGTGCGCCACAGCGTGTCGTCGGCCTATATCACCGCCGCCGCCGCCTATGGCTGGCAGGACATCACCACCGATCGCATCGTCACCGTCGCCGGTATCGATCGCCTGCATGCGCAATTCAATGCGAATTCCTATTCGGCGCGGGTCGAAGGCGGCAACCGCACTGTGAGTTCATGGCTCGGCGGCGTCGGCGTGACGCCCTATGTCGCCGCGCAGGTGATCGCATTCGACCTGCCGTCCTATGCGGAAACCGTCAATGGCGGCGCCAGCACCTTTGCGCTGAACTACGCGGGCAAGACAGTGACATCGACCCGCAGCGAACTCGGCCTGCGCACCGACAAGTCCTTCGCCGTCAACGATGCAATCCTGACGCTGCGTGGCCGCGCCGCGTGGGCGCATGATTTCAACAGCGATCGCAGCATCGCAGCCACGTTCCAGTCACTGCCCGGCGCCTCGTTCACGGTGTCAGGCGCAGCGCCGGCACGCGATGCGGCGCTGACCACGGCCTCGGCCGAGATGGGCTTCATCAGCGGCTTCTCGCTGGCAGCGACATTCGAGGGCGAGTTCTCGGACGTCACGCGCAGCTATGCCGGCAAGGGCGTTGCGCGTTATACGTGGTAGCAGGTGCCGAGGGCGCGGTGCGCCGAGCGCATTCGTTCGGCAGGAATTTGAAAATAATCCTTGACGTCGTTTCAGCGCAGATTATATTCCCCTGCATCCCGTCCCACTTTGAGGGGCGTTGCCAGGGACGCTTGTTAGCGCGGGGCGGGATGTGGCGCCTGCGGGCGGGAGGGAGACGTTCCCTCACGCACTCGGGAGGCCTTGGGTCACCGTCCGGCCCCACTACGGGGGTCTGCCACTCATGCTGGCTGGACGTGGCATTGGTGAACGGCGGGAAACCGTCGGGATCAGCGGAGTGCGGAGGTCTGCGCCTTTGCCCGGAAGAACGGTCCCGGGGACAGAAATCGCCACGATGGAGCGTCGAAAGGCGTTTCCGCAGCCTCTGCTGTCCGGCGATCCGGACACTACGCTGCGGCACTGTACCCAAGTCGCGCCTTTCGGCGCTTCATCTCCCTCATTCTTGAGGGAGGCCACCGGGACCGCCACGCACGCGCACAGGCGCGGGCAAGGACGGCGCGTGGCCGCACTCAGCCATGTCGTCTCACGCCGTGGTCTTGCGCTTCGATGCAGCGGGTTTGCGAACCTGTACCGCGTTGACCGCCGGTGCCTGTGCCAGCAGGCGGCCCAGCATGTCGATCAGCTTTTCGACTTCCTTCTCATCGAGGCAATCCAGCAGGACCCGTTCGCGGTCCAGCGCCAGCTCGATGATCCGGTCATGCAGCGCGCGGCCGGATTTGGTCAGGATGACGACGCGCCTGTTGTCGCCGGCCAGATCGGTCACTGTCACGCTGCCGTTATCGACCAGAGATTTAAGGGTGCGACTGACGAGACCCTTGTCGAGATCGAAATACTGGCAAATCTGTTGTGCGGTGCACGCGTCTTCGCTGGCGAGCTTCGAGAGGATTCGCCATTCCGTGACGCCGACGCCGAATTCGCGCCGATAGGCACTCGAGGCGCCCGCGGCGAGCTTGTTGCCCAGGAAATTGATGAGCGCCGGTACATATCGTCCATGGTTGATCACCGGCTTTGTCATCTGGATACGATCTGCAATCTGAAATGAACGGAAATCGAGCGGCCCGTGAATGCTTGGCTAGACTTTAGCAGCATGCCACGATGCGTCGGAATTACGCAGTTCAACAGACCGCGTTGTGTTGTCAACCCAGCCGTTGACAGGTCAACATGGCTCCGTTATCGCGGGCGATCATCATCGCAGGCGACAGCGTATGGGGACTATGACTTCACGGCCTTGAAGAGCCGGCATCACCTACAGAGGAGGAATTAATGCTGAGGAATTTGATTTCCGCGACCGTGACCGCTGTCAGCGTGCTGTCCATCGGCGGGCTCGCGCAGGCGCAGGAGACCGTCAAGATCGGTCTGATCGTGCCGATGACCGGCGGCCAGGCTTCGACCGGCCAGCAGATCAACAACGCCATCAAGCTCTATCAGCAGAAGAACGGCGATACCGTTGCCGGCAAGAAGGTCGAAATCATCCTCAAGGATGACGCGGCGCTGCCTGACAACACCAAGCGCCTCGCGCAGGAACTGATCGTCAACGAGAAGGTCAACATCATCGCCGGCTTCGGCGTGACGCCGGCCGCGTTGGCCGCCGCGCCGCTCGCGACCCAGGCCAAGGTGCCGGAAATCGTGATGGCCGCGGGCACCTCGATCATCACCGAGCGCTCGCCCTATATCGTGCGCACCTCCTTCACGCTGGCGCAGTCCTCCACCATCATCGGCGACTGGGCTGCCAAGAACGGCATCAAGAAGGTCGCGACGCTGACCTCCGACTACGCACCGGGTAACGACGCGCTGCAATTCTTCAAGGAGCACTTCACCGCCGGCGGCGGAGAGATCGTCGAAGAGGTCAAGGTGCCACTCGCCAATCCGGATTTCGCGCCGTTCCTGCAGCGCATGAAGGACAGCAAGCCCGACGCGGTGTTCGTGTTCGTGCCCGCCGGGCAGGGCGGTAACTTCATGAAGCAGTATGCCGAGCGTGGCCTCGACAAGTCCGGCATCAAGGTGATCGGACCCGGCGACGTGATGGACGACGACCTGCTGAACAATATGGGCGATGCAGCCTTGGGCGCCGTGACAGCGCATCTGTATTCGGCAGCGCATCCCTCCGCGATGAACAAGGAGTTCGTTGCGGCCTACAAGAAGGCCTACAACACCCGTCCGGGCTTCATGGCCGTCGGTGGCTGGGATGGCATCCATCTCGTCTACGAGGCACTGAAGAAGACCGGCGGCAAGGCCGACGGCGACAGCCTGATCGCGGCGATGAAGGGCATGAAGTGGGAAAGCCCGCGCGGCCCGATCTCGATCGATCCGGAGACCCGCGACATCGTGCAGAACATCTATATCCGCAAAGTCGAGAAGGTGGACGGCGAACTCTACAACATCGAATTCGCGACGTTCGAGGCGGTGAAGGATCCCGGCAAGACGAAGAAGTAAGCGACACTTTTTCGGAAGTGTAGTAAGCTCCGCCATCGGCAATTTCCCTCCCCCGCGCTTGCGTGGGGAGGGGTAGGGTGGGGCGCCACACGCGGCGCTCTCCAGGTGGCGCCACCCCCACCCGACCGGCCTTGCGGCCGGCCACCCTCCCCGCAAGGGCGGAGGGACAAGAAAGTACGAAAGACTGCATGACCCTTCTCACCATTCTGTTCGACGGCGTCGCCTACGGCATGTTGCTGTTCGTGCTGGCGTGCGGGCTGGCGGTGACGCTGGGGCTGATGAACTTCGTCAACCTCGCCCACGGTGCCTTCGCCATGGCGGGCGGCTATGCTTGCGCGATCCTGGTCAATCGCGCCGGCCTGCCATTCTTTGCGGCTTTGCCGATTGCTTTCGTGGTGAGCGCGGCGATCGGCGCCGTGCTTGAGCGATCGCTATATCGCCATCTCTATACGCGCAGCCATCTCGACCAGGTGCTGTTCACCATCGGCCTCGTCTTCATGTCCGTGACGGCGATGGACTACTTCATGGGCTCGGCGCAGACCTTCATCCATCTCCCGGATTATCTGCAGGGCCAGATCAATCTGTTCGGCCTTGGCGTCGGTCGCTATCGTCTGATGATCATCGTGATCTGCGGATTGCTCACCATCGCATTGCAGATGATCCTGTCGAAGACGCGCTTCGGCAGCCGGCTGCGCGCCGCGGTCGATGATCCACGCGCCGCGTCGGGTCTCGGCATCAATGTCCCGCAAGTCTTCGCACTGACCTTTGCCTTCGGCTGCGGATTGGCTGGCATGGGCGGCGCACTTGGCGCCGAAATCCTCGGCCTCGATCCGTATTTCCCGCTGAAATTCATGATCTACTTCCTGATCGTGGTGACGGTCGGCGGCTCGTCCAGCATCACCGGGCCGTTCCTCGCCTCGCTGCTGCTCGGCATCGGCGATGTAGCCGGCAAATATTACGTGCCGAAGCTCGGCGCCTTCGTGATCTACACCATGATGATCGTGATCCTGATCTGGCGCCCGAACGGCCTGTTCGGCCGCACCGCGGCGCGGTGAGGGCATCATGACAGTAAACAGCACCGCCCATCCGGAAGTAGGCCAATTCGCCATGGCGCGCGCGCAATGGCGCTGGCCCGAAGTCGTATTCTGGCTGCTCGCCGCAGGCTGCATCCTGCTGTTCCCGAACCGCTACCTGATCCTGACCGAAATCGCCTGGCTCGCGCTGTTCGCGCTCTCGCTCGATCTCATCCTCGGCTATGCCGGCATCGTCTCGCTCGGCCACGCCGCATTCTTCGGCTTCGGTGGCTACGCGGCGGGTTTGTTGGCACTGCACGGCATCGTCACCGAGCCGGTGATTGCATTGGTTGTTGCCGGTCTCGCCGCAATGGCGCTCGGTTTCGTGACGAGCTTCCTCGTCATGCGCGGGTCAGATCTGACGCGGCTAATGGTGACGCTCGGTATTGCGCTGTTACTGCGCGAACTCGCCAACCGCTTTTCAAATATCACCGGTGGCTCCGATGGCCTTCAAGGCATCGAGATGGCGCCGATTCTCGGCCAGTTCTCGTTCGACATCTTCGGCAAGGTCGGCTTCATCTATTGTCTCTGCGTGCTGTTCGTCTTGTTCCTGTTGGCGCGACGCATCGTGCATTCGCCATTCGGCCTGTCGCTGCGAGCGATCCGCAACAATCCGCTGCGCGCCGCGGCGATCGGCATTCCAGTCAATCGCCGACTGATCGCGATCTATACCATTGCTGCCTTCTATGCGGGCGTTGCCGGTGCACTCTCGACGCAGACGACGGCGCTGGCCTCGCTCGACGGTTTTGCCTTCGACCGCTCGGCCGACCTGATGCTGGTCCTGATCATTGGCGGCACCGGCTATCTCTATGGCGGGTTGATTGGTGCCGTGATCTTCAAATTGCTGCAGGAACTGTTCTCGACGATCACGCCGCAATACTGGCAGTTCTGGATTGGTGCCGTGCTGGTAGTCATCGTGCTGATCGGCCGCGACCGGATGCATCGCTGGGCGCTGTTTCTGCCGCGGCTGATCGCGAGCAAGTTCGGCCGTGCCAAGACGCCGGTCGTTGCGCCGGAAGGTGAGGCGCCATGACCATCGCGCTGGAAACCGTCAATCTCGAAAAGTCCTTCGGTGGGCTGCGGGTCACCCGTGACCTGTCGCTGAAGATCGAGGCCGGTGCGCGCCATGCGCTGATCGGCCCGAACGGTGCCGGCAAGACCACCGTGATCAATCTTCTGACCGGCGTGCTCAAGCCGAATTCCGGCCGCATCCTGCTCGAAGGCAACGACATCACCGGCCTGCCGGTGCACAAGCGCGTGCTGCGCGGGCTGTCGCGGACGTTCCAGATCAATCAGCTCTATCCTGACATGACGCCGCTGGAGACGGTCGGTCTCGCTGCGTCCGAACATCTCGGCCATGGCAGCGACTGGTGGCGTCGCATGGGCACCCGCAGTGACGTCAATGACGCGATCGCGGAAAACCTCGCGCGCTTTCATCTGCTCGACGTCATGAATGAGCCGACGGCGACATTGCCCTATGGCAAGCAGCGCCTTCTTGAGATCGCCGTCGCCATCGCCACCAAGCCGCGTGTGCTGCTGCTCGACGAGCCGGCTGCGGGTGTACCGGAAAGCGAGCGCCACGATATTCTCTCGGCCGTCGCCAGCCTGCCGCGCGACGTCACGGTGCTGCTGATCGAGCACGACATGGATCTGGTATTCTCCTTTGCCGATCGGATCTCTGTGCTGGTCGCGGGCGCCATGCTCGTGGAAGGCCCGCCGGACGAAGTGGCGCGCGATCCGCGCGTAAAGGCCGTGTATCTGGGCGAGGGCGCCGATGTCTGACCTTCTCGACATCAATGACCTGCGCGCGGGCTATGGCGAAGCCGTGGTCATTCCCAAGATGACGCTGCAACTCGGCGAAAGCCAGGTACTGGCACTGCTCGGGCGCAACGGCACCGGCAAGACCACGCTGATCAATTCCATCGTCGGCGTTACCCGCCGCTTCAGCGGCACGCTGAAGCTCGACGGGAAGGACATCACGTCGCTGCGGCCGGACCAGCGTGCGCGAGCCGGCATCGGCTGGGTGCCGCAGGAGCGCAATATCTTCCGCTCGCTCACCGTGGAAGAAAACATGACCGCCGTGGCGCAGCCCGGGCCATGGGACGTCAAGAAGATCTACGAGATGTTTCCGCGGCTCGAAGAGCGCAAGAACAATTTCGGCAATCAACTCTCCGGCGGCGAACAGCAGATGCTGGCGATCGGTCGGGCACTGACGCTCAATCCGCAGGTGCTGCTGCTGGATGAACCGACCGAAGGCCTTGCGCCGATCATCGTCGATGAATTGCTGGCAGCGCTTGGCAAGATCACACGCGCCGGCGGCATCTGCTCCATCATCGTGGAACAGAATGCACAAAAAATACTCGGGCTCGCCGATCGTGTCGTGATATTGGAACGCGGCACCATCGTGCATGATGCAACGAGTGCTGCTTTGAAATCCGATCCTGCCGTGCTGGAGCATTTCCTCGGCGTCGCCGGCGCTGCCGGCAGCAAGAATAAACACACGGCCGGCACACCCGGCTGATCTGCAAACCGAACATTCTGGAGTAACGACTATGCAGAGAACCAAAGCCCCGTTCCGTGCCGACGAAGTCGGCAGCCTGTTGCGGCCCGCATCGATCAAGGAAGCGCGCGCCAAGCTGGAGAAGGGCGAGATTTCGGCCGACGACCTGCGCAAGGTCGAAGACATCGAGATCGAGAAGGTTGTGCATCGCCAGGCCTCGACCGGCCTCAAGCTAGCCACCGACGGCGAGTTCCGTCGTTCGTGGTGGCACTTCGACTTCCTCGCCAAGCTGACCGGCTGCGAACTCTATCATCCCGACACCGGCATCCAGTTCACCGGCGTCGAGACCCGTCATGACTCGGTGCGCGTGATCGGCAAGGTGGATTTCCCCGACGATCATCCGATGCTGGCGCACTTCAAGTTCCTGAAGAAGCATTGCGACACGGCGGGCGTCACCGCGAAAATGACCATTCCGTCGCCGGCTGTTCTGCATTTCCGCGGCGGTCGCAAGGCGATCTCGAAGGAGGTCTATCCGGATATCGAAGTGTTCTTCGAGGATCTCGCCAAGACCTATCGCAAGGCGGTGAAGGCGTTCTATGACGCCGGCTGCCGCTACCTGCAGTTCGACGACACGGTCTGGGCCTATCTCTGCTCGGAAGACGAGCTGAACAAGGTCCGTGCGCGCGGCGAGGATGCCGACAATCTGCAGCAGATCTATTCGCGCATCATCAATTACGCGATCGCCGAGCGTCCTGCGGATATGGTGATCACCACGCATGTCTGCCGCGGCAACTTCCGCTCCACCTGGATTTCGTCGGGCGGCTACGAGCCAGTGGCTGAAACGCTGCTCGCTGGTACCAATTACGACGGCTACTTCCTCGAATACGATTCGGATCGTGCAGGCGGCTTCGAACCGCTGCGCTTCCTGCCGAAGGGCAACAAGGTCGTCGTGGTTGGTGTCATCACCTCGAAGTTCGGCGAGCTCGAGAAGAAGGAAGACATCAAGGCGCGCCTGCAAGAGGCTTCGAAGTTCGCGCCGCTCGAGCAGCTGGCCGTGTCGCCGCAATGTGGCTTCGCCTCCACCGAGGAAGGCAACATCCTCAGCGAGGAAGAGCAGTGGGCCAAGCTCAAGCTCGCGGTCGATGTCGCGAACGAGTTGTGGGGCAAGTAAGCCCGTTGTCGCCTGACCGGCGGCTCGCCAACAAAAATGCCCGGCTTTTGCCGGGCATTTGCATTTAGTCTCCTGACGATGAGCTCTCAGGACTTGCCGCGGCCCACGCTTTCATAGGTGAATCCGGCCTTCTCCATCTCCTCGGGGCGGTAGATGTTGCGCAGGTCCACGATGACCGGCTGCTTCATCTTCTGCTTCACTTGCGCGAGGTCGAGTGCGCGGAACTGCTCCCATTCGGTCACGATCACGAGCGCGTCGGCGCCAGTCGCGCAGGCATAGGCATCGTCGCAATAGGTGATATCCGGCAGTTCGTGCCTGGCCTGTTCCATGCCGACGGGATCGTAGGCTTGCACCGTCGCGCCGAGATCCTGAAGCGCGGTGATCAGGGGGATCGACGGCGCCTCGCGCATGTCGTCGGTGTTGGGCTTGAATGTCAGTCCGAGCACGCCGACGGTCTTGCCGCGCAGATTGCCGCCGAGCGCGGCAGACACCTTGCGGGCCATGGCGCGCTTGCGGTTATCGTTGACGGTGAGGACGGCCTCGACGATCCGCAGCGGCGCGTCGTAGTCCTGACCGGTCTTGACCAGTGCGCGGGTATCCTTCGGAAAACACGAGCCACCGAAGCCGGGACCCGCATGCAGGAACTTCGCGCCGATGCGGTTATCGAGGCCGATGCCACGCGCGACGTCCTGGACATCCGCGCCGGTGCGCTCGGCCAGATCAGCGATTTCATTGATGAAGGTGATCTTGGTCGCGAGGAACGCGTTGGCGGCGTATTTGATCAGCTCGGCCGTGCGCCGACCCGTATACATGATGGGCGCCTGATTGAGATAAAGCGGGCGATAGATCTCCGAGATCACCGTGCGTGCGCGCTCGTCGTCGGTGCCGACAACGATCCGGTCCGGATGCTTGAAGTCGCGGATCGCGGCGCCCTCGCGCAGGAATTCCGGGTTTGACGCCACGGCGACGTCGGCGTCGGGATTGGCTTCCTTGATGATGCGTTCCACATCGTCGCCGGTGCCGACAGGCACGGTCGACTTGGTGATGACCACGGTAAAATCGCGCAGGTTGGCGGCGATCTCGCGCGCGGCGGCATGCACGTAGCTGAGATCAGCGTGGCCATCGCCGCGGCGGGACGGGGTGCCGACCGCGATGAACACGGCATCCGCCGTCTTCACGGCTTCACTGAGGTCGAGACTGAAGCCGAGCCGGCCGCTTTTCACATTGCTGGCCACCAGCGCGTCCAGGCCGGGCTCGAAGATCGGGATCTCGCCACGGAGCAGGGCGTCGATCTTGCTGCTGTCCTTGTCCACGCAGATCACGCTATGGCCGAAATCGGCGAAGCAGGCGCCGGACACAAGGCCGACGTAACCGGTGCCGATCATCGCAATGCGCATGGAGAAAGCCCGTTTTGAGTGATCGAGAGGCGAGAATTTGAACTTGGCACATCCTAGCAGAAGCGCGCGACTTTCACACGACGGCAGGCGGATCGAAGGGGGCATTTCATCTGTGGGCAGACTGTGCTAAAGAGTGGGCCGAGCATAATTCTGCCCACTTCCGGTCACATCCCCGCACATCCGGTCACATCCCCGCACATGAAGAACGATCAGATCCTCGGAATCATCTCCGATTTCTGCCGACAGGCGGAGATGGCGGAGTCGACCTTCGGTCGCCGGGCCGTCAACGACGGCAAGCTGGTGAATCGCCTGCGTGAGGGAAAGCGCATCACTATCGACACGCTGGAGCGGATTCAGGCCTTCATCGCCCAGTCGATGCCGGAGGGCGTGCCGCCGCCACGCGGGCTGGAGCCGCCAATCGAGCGTCGCGATCCGCGCAGCAATTTCCGCTTCTTCGAGAACCGGCAGAAATACCTGCTGTTTGTCCATACCTGCTCGGAAAAGCGGGTCATTGCCGATCGCGTCGGCCTCGAATTGGCAAGCATCCATCCGCGCCCGCCAGCGCTGCGGGTGTTCGATGCGGGCGTCGGTGACGGCACGGTGCTGGCGCGGGTGATGCGCTCGATGCACGGCCGTTTTCCGCATATGCCGTTCTATATCGCCGGCAAGGAGCTCAGCCTGGAGGATGTGCGACTGACTCTCGACAAGGTGCCGGATCGGTTGTTCGAACATCCGGCCACGGTCTTCGTGCTGACCAACATGCATTATGCCGAGGCGCCCACACTGACCCCGGCATCGCCGGCCGCCGCGGCCGCCATGATCTGGCACGAAGTTCCGCTGCGGGGGGCTTCGTCCGGCGAATTCGCCGACCAGATCGCCGGACTTGGAGCTTTTCTTGAGGACAACTGGCGGGCCAGCATCAACCCCCGATCAGGCATGCCGACCTATGAACGGCCCGTGGCGCTGGTGGTTTATCGCGAGGATCACCGGTTCCTGCTGGATTCTATTATCCCCCGCGCAGGGCGCACGGAGGCCAATTTTGACCTGATTATCGCCTCCCAGCCCTATCGGGCGAAGTCTTCGGTGCAATTTCGGGCCAAACGGATCATGGCGCCGCTGGCCCGGGCGCTGCGGGCAGGTGGGCGACTGATCGGTATCCACTCGCATGGGCAGGACCCCGGTATGGAGATCGTCCAAGCCGTCTGGCCCAAAGAAAACCCTTTCGCCGTGAGCCGTCATGAGCTATTGCGCGCAGTGAAATACGAGCTGGGCTCAGCCGGCCGCGATCTGAACTTCAATGCCTATTCCGACCAGCGGTCGATCTTTCGCTACGCCATGGAGGCGCTGCCGAACGAGGTGACCGGATCGATCGGAACTTCGACGGCTTTTGCAGCGTGGAACGCGGCGGTTTACGTGGCTCAAATCGAGGATGACCGTTTGACGGAAGTGACGGAGAGCGGCCGTTACCTGGATGCCACCCGAGAAGTTTTGCGCAAGCACAACGGTCTCTGGTTCTACGACGAATCCTACGTCATCTCGCGGCGTCGCGACTGACATTTCTGGAACAATGTGACAAAGGCTGCCGGGCTCCGGCGCAACCTAGAGGACCAGTTGATGCGCGCGTCTTATCTCTTCACCAGTGAATCGGTTTCCGAAGGCCATCCCGACAAGGTCTGCGACCGTATCTCCGACGAGATCGTCGATCTGTTCTTCCGCGAAGGCCCGAAGGCGGGCATTGATCCCTGGGATATTCGCGCTGCCTGCGAAACCCTCGCCACCACCAACAAGGTTGTGATCGCCGGCGAGACCCGCGGTCCATCCACCGTCACCAACGACCACATCGAAGCCGTCGTTCGCGCCGCCATCAAGGACATCGGCTACGAGCAGGACGGTTTCCACTGGAAGACCGCCGACGTCGAGATTCTGCTGCATCCGCAGTCGGCCGATATCGCACAGGGCGTCGATGCCAAGCAGCCGACCAATGCCGAAGAAGGCGCTGGCGACCAGGGCATCATGTTCGGTTATGCCACCAACGAAACGCCCGAGCTGATGCCGGCACCGATCTTCTACGCGCACAAGATTCTGCGCCTGATCTCGGAAGCCCGTCATGCCGGTACAGAAAAGGTGCTCGGTCCGGACTCCAAGAGCCAGGTCACCGTGCAGTACGAAAACGGCAAGCCGGTCGGCGTGCGCGAAATCGTCGTCTCGCATCAGCATCTCGTTGAGGACATGACCTCGAACCAGGTGCGCGAACGCGTCGAGCCCTACGTCCGCAAGGCGCTGCCGGATGGCTGGATCAGCGACAAGACGATCTGGCACATCAACCCAACCGGCAAGTTCTTCATCGGCGGTCCCGATGGCGACGCAGGTCTCACCGGCCGCAAGATCATCGTCGATACCTACGGCGGCGCAGCCCCGCATGGTGGCGGTGCATTCTCGGGCAAGGACTCCACCAAGGTGGACCGTTCGGCCGCTTACGCTGCGCGTTACGTCGCCAAGAACATCGTTGCCGCAGGCCTCGCCGACAAGGCGACGCTGCAGCTCGCTTACGCCATCGGTGTGGCGCGCCCGCTGTCGATCTATGTCGACACCCACGGCACCGGCAAGGTCGCTGACGATGCCATCGAGAAGGCCGTTGCTGCCGCGATGGATCTGACACCGCGCGGCATCCGCAAGCATCTCGACCTCAACAAGCCGATCTACGCCCGTACGTCGGCCTACGGTCATTTCGGTCGCACGCCGGATGCCGACGGCGGCTTCTCCTGGGAGAAGACCGACCTCGTCGATGCGCTGAAGCGCAACGTCTGATCTTACTTCCCCTCTCCCCCGGCGAAGCTTTGCGCAGTGGGAGAGGGTGCCTTCGCGAAGCGAAGGCGGGAGAGGGCCTACGACCAGCCCCCTCTCCGAACCGAGTATGTCGTGACCGTCTGTGCAGCCCTCTCCCGCGAGGGGAGAGGGCGCAATTTTGAGCGTCCGCGAGAACCTCTCGCACTATAGGAACAAGGATTCAAATATGACCGCCCCCAACGGTTTCACCGACTACATCGTCAAAGACATCAACCTCGCCGCCTTCGGCCGCAAGGAGCTCTCGATCGCCGAGACCGAGATGCCAGGCCTGATGGCCACCCGCGAGGAATACGGCCCGAAGCAGGTACTGAAAGGCGCCCGCATCGCCGGCTCGCTGCACATGACCATTCAGACCGGCGTGCTGATCGAGACGCTGAAGGCACTCGGCGCCGACATCCGCTGGGTCTCGTGCAATATCTATTCGACCCAGGATCACGCCGCAGCCGCGATCGCCGCTGCCGGCATTCCGGTATTTGCCATCAAGGGCGAAACCCTGACCGAATACTGGGACTACACCGCAAAGCTGTTCGACTGGCACGGCGGCGGTCACCCCAACATGATCCTCGATGACGGCGGCGACGCCACCATGTATGTCCATCTCGGCCTCAAGGCAGAGAACGGCGACACGGCGTTCCTCGACAAGCCCGCTTCGGAAGAAGAGGAAGTGTTCTTCGCGCTGCTCAAGAAGCAACTCAAGGAAAAGCCGAAGGGCTATTTCAAGGCGATTGCCGAGAGCATCAAGGGTGTTTCGGAAGAGACCACCACGGGCGTGCATCGTCTGTACGACATGCAGAAGGCCGGTACGCTGCTGTGGCCCGCGATCAACGTCAATGACTCCGTCACCAAGTCGAAGTTCGACAACCTCTATGGCTGCCGTGAATCGCTGGTCGACGGCATCCGCCGCGGCACCGACGTGATGATGTCGGGTAAGGTCGCGATGGTCGCCGGCTTCGGCGACGTCGGCAAGGGCTCGGCCGCTTCGTTGCGCCAGGCCGGCTGCCGCGTGATGGTCTCCGAAGTCGATCCGATCTGCGCGCTGCAGGCGGCGATGGAAGGCTATCAGGTCGTCACGATGGAAGACGCCGCGCCTCAGGCCGACATCTTCGTCACCGCGACCGGCAACAAGGACATCATCACCATCGAGCACATGCGCGCGATGAAGGATCGTGCCATCGTCTGTAACATCGGTCACTTCGATAACGAGATCCAGATCGCGTCGCTGAAGAACCTGAAGTGGGACAACATCAAGCCGCAGGTCGACGAAATCACGTTCCCCGACGGTCACCGCATCATCATGCTGTCGGAAGGCCGCCTCGTGAACCTCGGCAATGCCATGGGTCACCCGTCCTTCGTGATGTCGGCATCCTTCACCAACCAGACGCTGGCGCAGATCGAACTCTATGCCAACAACAAGGACGGCAAGTACAAGAAGGAAGTCTATGTGCTGCCGAAGTCGCTCGACGAGAAGGTGGCGATGCTGCATCTCGCCAAGATCGGCGTGAACCTCACCAAGCTGCGCAAGGACCAGGCCGACTATATCGGCGTGAAGCAGGAAGGTCCGTTCAAGGCAGACCACTACCGCTACTGAGTTCGGTTTGCCTATGACGGGCGTCAGGTCATCGATGCGATAAACTCGCAGGCTGACCTGACGCTTGCTAAACCCGCACCGGTCGCAAGGTCCGGGCCAACTGCGGCTTGAGTGCCCATCGCAGTTGTGCCGGACGCAACATCAGTTGCTGTCTTCGACAGAGCTGTTCGAGCCTGCTCGCTATTAACGTTTTTACGAATCTCTTTTAGCAAGGCGACGGCTCCCGCCAATTGAGGGCAGGCGGCCGATGTGCCTGAGAAAATCCCCCAGCCCGTGCCCTTTCGGTTGGACGAGAAGTTCAGACCATCCAATGTGGAGGTGGGGGGAACCGGCAGCATGATATGATTTTTCTGCGGATTCGAGCCTGCCGCACCTACGACCCCACACAGATCGGGAATTCTACGCCCAGGATAGAACTGGCTCTCGAACGAGCTGGCATAGCTCGATGCTTCGAGTGATCCGTCCTCAAGGATGGTCACACCACCTGCCGAAATCACTTGGGGCATACAGCCTGGAAACGCGTGATGGCCGTTGCCTGAAGAGAACACAACGATAATGCCGGCTTGAACGGCGTCGGACAGGATGGTCTCGATATCGACCATCTCGTTGAAGAAATTTGGGTCCGCGATCTTGAGCTGATCACGCGACCTGACGTCTACATCATACCCCCATGAATTCGACATAACATCAGGACCGAGGCCGATCGCCGCTTCCAGTGAAGACGCCGCGCTGATGCTGCTCTTGACGCCATACACCGTGCAATCCGGCGCAATCGCGAATATATTGGCGCACTCGCCAGTGCCGTGTCCGGTTGGATCATCCTGCGGATTCTCTGCTCCTGGCGCGGCGGAAGCGATGAGTTTGTAGCCGTTCGCTGCGAAGAACGGGTGCGGGAAGAATCCGCTGTCGACCATAGCGACTTTGACGCCACGTCCGGTCCAGTCCTGTCGATGGGCACGCGGCGCGTTCAGCGCAGCGCGGACGTCATCGAGATGGAGATGGGGAACGTCTTCCGATGGCGGGCGATAGGAGGCGCTGTAAAATTCAATCGGACGAGGAATGTAGGCGTAGTCAATTGTATCCTTAAGCGGAGTGGGTATTTTGAGGGCCTTCTCTGGCACCAGGAAAGTTTCGGCTTGTGGCGTCCGGTTCTTGTGGCGATCAGAATATTCGCCGGGCTGCAACGTCACGCCGAACAGCTCATTGAACTCCTGTCGGCCCATTGCAAGCTCGACGCGATTCTTTTCGGTCGGTTTTACCTCTACCGATCTGTTTGCAGCGAAGTAGTTGAGAGCCGAACGTGCCCGAGCCGGATCTGGTGAGAATTCCTGCGGTTTTATCTGAATGGATTCCAGAGCAAAATCGAGCCGAGGTGCGCGGCTGCGCGATTTCGGCACCAACCGTACAACGACCTGATCCGCCATGATTACCCCCACCGATGGTTAGTTACGGAAACGGGGTCGGCCTTCTCGGAAAATATGCCCGATAACCCATCCCGCCCGGAAGCCGACCAAAGGTCGGCTCACCTTTAAATTGAGGTGAGTTCTCGATAAAATCAATGCGTGTTTCAAAGAATTGTTCAATTAAAGATTGCTTTCCTTCGACCATGAGGCTCCTTGGCGTAGCCGCCTCAATAGAAAAGCCTGCCGCATTAAGCTGGCTGCCCGCGGTTGTCGAGATCCCAGCGCTCGGGGAATCTAGAGCGATCCGTAGTGTCAGGATTGGGTCATTGTTGTCGGGCATTCGATACCTCGAACCGGCCTAGCCAAGATAATAGCACGAAACGTCCGGGTATCGAGCAGTCCTCCAGCTTTGTATCTTGCCGCGTTCGTGGTCCGCTCAGCGTAGAATATCCCGCACCATCGGAATGACCTTTGTTCCGTATAGCTCGATACACGTCATCAGCTTCTCATGCGGCAATGGCCCCGCGCTGTATTTCAGATCGAAGCGCGAAATGCCGAGCGCCTTCGCGGTTTTCGCGATCTTCTTCGCCACGGTCTCTGGCGATCCCACATAGAGCGATCCGTGTTCGGCTTCCTGATCGAATTCGCGGCGTTGCATCGGCGGCCAGCCGCGCTCCTTGCCGATGCGATCGCGCATTGCTTTGTAATCAGACCACAGTTCCTCACGCGCCTGCTCGTCGCTGACGGCGACATAGCCTGGCGAATGCACGCCGATCGGCTTCACCGGCCGATCGATCTGCACATAGGCGCGATGATAGAGATCGACATAGGGTTTGAACCGCTCGGGCTCACCGCCGATGATCGCCAGCATCAAGGGCAGGTCGTAGCGCACGGCGCGGACGACCGACTCAGGGCTGCCGCCGACGCCGATCCATGTTGTCAGATTGCCGGTTTCGATCGGCGGATAGACACGCTGATTGGTGAGGGGCGGGCGGGTCGTGCCGCTCCAGGTCACTTCTGGCTCAGACGCGAGCGCTGCGAACAGATCCAGCTTGTCCTCGAACAGCGTCTCGTACTGGTCGAGCTTGAAGCCGAACAGCGGGAAGGATTCTGTGAACGAGCCGCGGCCGAGGATGACTTCGGCCCGGCCGTTGGAGACAGCATCCACGGTGGCAAAGCGCTGGAAAACGCGGATCGGATCGTCGGAGCTCAGCACGGTCACGGCGGAACCGAGGCGAATGCGCTTGGTGCGTGCGGCGATGGCCGCGAGCACGACTTCGGGCGTCGATACGGCAAAGTCTGCGCGGTGATGCTCGCCGACGCCAAAGAAGTCGACGCCGAGCTGATCGGCGAGGACGGCCTCGTCGATGACATTGCGGATGACTTGTGCATGTGACAGCATTTCGCCGCCGGCGCCACGTGTGACGTCACCGAACGTGTCGAGACCTAGTTCGAGCGGCATGGATCGCTTCCCTGATGGAGCCGAAACGAAAAAGGCCGCGCATCATGCGCGGCCTTTCGCAATAAAGGCGTGCGGGCCTTACTTGAGTTTGGTTATTTCGAACTTCAAGGTGCCGATGCCATCGACGCCGCATTCGACCTTGTCGCCCGGCTGAAGCGCCGCAACGCCGGCCGGGGTACCGGTCAGGATGACGTCGCCGGCACCGAGTTCGACCTGCAGCGAGAGCTTCGCGATGATCTCGGCGATGTTCCAGATCATCTCGGACAGGTCGCCCTTCTGGCGTTCGGTACCGTTCACCGAGAGCCAGATCTTACCCTTGGAGGGATGGCCGACCTTCGAAGCGGGCACCAGCGCGCCGGTGGGCGCCGACATGTCGAACGACTTGCCGATTTCCCAGGGCTGCTCTTTCTTGCGCGAGATGGTCTGGAGGTCGCGGCGGGTGAGATCGACGCTGACGCCATAGCCCCAGACGTGATCGAGTGCCTTTTCCGGCGAGATGTTGAGGCCGCCGCTCTTCAGCGCGACAACGAGTTCGACCTCGTGCTGCATGTCCTTGGTCAGGGTCGGGTAGGGGATCTCGCTGCCATCTGGCACGATCATGTCGGCGTGCTTGGCGAAGAAGAAGGGAGGGTTGCGCTCGTCATTGCCGAGTTCGCGGATGTGCTCGAGATAGTTGCGGCCCACGCACCAGACACGGCGCACCGGGAATGTCGAAGTCTCGCCCTGAACGGCGATGGTGGCCTGTGGCGGAGGGGCGATAACGAACGATGCGGTCATGGACGGCTCTCGGGCTGGTTGTGAAGGCTGGGATCAAAAACGGATGCCGCGCTTGCGCGGCAGAAAACAAAAGCAAGTCTTACGCCGACGCATGAAGCGGTGCCAGCGGCGAAGCATCACGATGTTGCAAGCGGAAGAACGACGCGTAGCGTCCGCCACGGCGCAGCAGGTCGTCGTGGCGGCCGCGCTCGACGATCTCGCCGCCCTCGACCACAAGAATGGCGTCGGCGTGCATGATGGTGTGCAGGCGGTGCGCAATGACGATCGTGGTGCGATTCTGGCAGAGATGCTCGATGGCTTCCTGCACCGATTTTTCGGATTCGGAATCCAGTGCTGCGGTAGCTTCGTCCAGCAGGATGACCGGTGCGTTCTTCACCAGCGCGCGCGCAATAGCGATGCGTTGGCGCTGGCCGCCGGAGAGTTGTGCGCCATGCTCGCCGACCGGCGTCTCGTATCCGAGCGGGAAGCCCATGATGAAATCATGGGCGCAGGCGGCTTTGGCTGCCGCGACGATCTCGTCTTCCGTAGCTCCCGGTTTGCCGAAGGCGATGTTCTCGCGGATGGTGCCGCGGAACAGATAGACGTCCTGTCCGACATAGGCGGTCTGGCCGCGCAGCGAGCGCCGCGAAACCTGGCCGATCGACTGGCCGTCGATGGTGATATCGCCTTCGCTGACTTCGTAGAGTCGCAGCAGCAGCGCGAGCACGGTGGACTTACCGCCCCCGGACGGGCCGACCAGTGCGGTCACCTTGCCGGGCTCGGCGACGAAGCTCATGCGGTTGAGCACGACCTCGTTGGGGCGATAGCGGAACGTCACGTCATGCAATTCGACGCGCGCATCGGTCAGCTTAAGCGCCGGCTTGTGGTCGTCATTCGGCTCGGAAGCCGGGCTGTCGACGATTTCCAGCAGTGTATGCGCGCCAATGATCTGACTGTTGAGATCGATGTTCAGCCGCGCCAGCCGCTTCGCCGGCTCATAGGCCAGCAGGAAGGCGGTGACGAAGGAAAAGAATTGCCCGGGTGTCGCGCCCATCGCCACCACGCGATAGCCGCCATACATCAGCGACGCCGCGATGGCGAAGCCGCCGAGGGTTTCCATCAGTGGGCTGGAGCGGCTGGAAACACGCGCCATCTTGTTGGCGTTCTGCTCGACGGCCGTGATGCTCGCTTCCATGCGTTGCTGCATGGTCTGTTCGAGCGTGAAGGCCTTCACCGTGCGGATGCCCTGCAGCGATTCCTGCATCACTTCCAGAATCTCGGTGGTGCCGGTGAACTGGTTGCGGGCGAGCCCCTTGATGCGGCGGACCAGCTTGCGCAGCACCAACATCGCAGGCGGCGCCACCAGGAAGCCGAACAGCGCCATATAGGGGTCCTGCATCACCATTACGCCGACCAGCGCGATCAGTGACAAGAGATCACGGCCGACGGCGTTGATCAGCAGGCTGAGCACCTGGGTCACCGAATTGGCGCCGGCGGTGAGCCGCTGTAGGAATTCCGACGAATGCCGCTCCGAGAAGAAGCCGATGCTCTCGTTCATCAGCTTGGCAAAAAGCCGGCGCTGATTGTTGGCAACGATGGCGTTGGAGATCTTCGAGAGAATGACGGTGTGGCCGTAGGTTGAGGCGCCCTTGATCAGGAAGATCACCACCACGAAGCCCGAGAACAGTGCAATCCGCTCGATGCTCTTGTCCACATAGGCCTGGTTGATGACCTCGCCGAGCATATAGGCGGCGCCCGCGGTGGTGGCGGCGGAGACGGCCATCAGCAGGAAAGCCAGGAGGTAGCGCCGCCAATAGGTGACCGCCTGTTCGGCGACCAAGCGGCGGATCAGCGCCCAAGCGCCGTAAGGATCGTCAGTGACTTTGCGAGTAATCTTGGCCATCCGCGGTCCAGCGACGGCGCCGGGCAGGGATTTGCCAGGGCGCCCGGTCAGCTTGCGAAACAGCCGCCTGATTGCCCGTTAAATCGCGGTTTTTCAAGCCAAAATCGGGCTTGCCAAGACTTTGTTAACCCATTGGCCCAGCGACGTCCGCTGTGGGGGGCGGGCCGATTTTGTCCCAGAATCGCTCGAAAGCACGGCACGTGACCGGCACGCGCCGTGCTTCCGGTCGGCAGGATGCAACCCGATCAGAACCGGTAATTTACGCCTGCTTTCATGGTGTGGAACGTGGTATCGACCGCGATGCTGGAGTTGGAGGAGAAGCCATTGGCGACGTCGTTGACGGCAGTGGAGAACAGCGTGCTCCGGCCAAGATCCACATAGAGATACTCGGTCTTGAATGACCACTGCGGGGTGAACGCGTATTCGAGGCCCGCGCCGGCGGTCCAGCCCCACTGTGTCTGGCCGGCCGACACCGCCGCAATCTGGCCGAGTACACCATTCGGGCCGGTCAGAGTAAAGTTCCCGTTGGTGTTGACCCGGCCATAGGCGCCGCCGCCGGTGCCGTACAGGAACACGCGGTCCCATGCATAGCCGAGCCGTCCGCGAATCGTGCCGAACCATTCGACTTCGGAGCCGGTGCCGAATGCCGCGGACGTGGTCACGCCGTTATTGTTCAGCGTCTGATTGCCCTCGAAGCGGCCCTTGATGCCGGACCACTGGAAGTCGGTCTCGATGCCGACAACGAAGCCGCCGTTGTATTGATAGTTGTAGCCAGCCTGTCCACCACCGAAGAAACCGCTCGAGGTCAGGCTGAAATTGCCGTTGGTGTTGGCAACGAGCGCGGCTGCCTCGGCCTGCAACTGCCGCTGTGTAGCCTGAAACGGATAGTCGAACTTGTCGCCGCCGAAACCAACATTGGCGCCGACATAGAAGCCGGTCCAGGAGAACACCTGGATGGGCGCGACGGGCGCCTTCACCGGATAGGGCATGTCGGCCGCAATGGCAGGAACGGCTGCACCGATAAACAGTGCTGCGCCAGCGAATACTCTCTTCATGATTAGGCCCCTCAGTTTCTTGCTCTCGGCAAGTGATTTTCGATGCATCGCCGTCATCAGCGATCGCATGTGAGAAGTGTCGTCGGGCCAAGGCATCTGCGAATGATGCCGGGACTCGCGGCTTCCCCGTGCACAATGACAGGGCCGGCGGAGAGGTCTTGTTCACGCGCGTAGCAGATTTTAGTTCTCGCGCACTGCCACTAAACTTCGCGTCGATGTGGCGTTGTCGCAACAGCACATAAGCGCACTGTACAAATACGGTGGCAGAACATCGCTCTGCCGATATTTTTCGTGATGAGTTTGTTTTGTGTTGCTACACTATCCGCCGGAAATGAGTTGGACGTATGCATCAGGCTAGTTTCGTCTCAGATGGATTTGATCCGGAATTGCTGGATCACCAGAAATTCGCGCTGTGGTGCGAAAATATGGAAGCGCTCACCTGCTGCGTGGACATCACACGTGCTGAAGATCGGCCATTCTCGGCCTTCGTGCACTGGGCAGATTATTCGAAGGTGCGGGTCACGCGGTTCGGCGGCACGTTCAGTCGAATCCGGCGATCCAGAACGGCAATCTCGCGCGGACCCGACGATGATTTCTGTTTGATGTTTCATCGAGGCGAGGGGACGCTGGTTGTCGATCAGGTGGGGCGCGAGACGGCCTTGTCGTCTGACCGCGCATTTATTGGTACAAACGGACGTCCGGCCGATTTGCGGTCGGATGCGAATTTTTCGTCGACGACGCTGACTGTCAGTAGGGAGCGCCTGTTGCCCCTCATTGGCAATGTCGACGATCTCCTTATCCAGCCGCTCGACGAACGGCGCGCAGTCGTGGCCCATTTGCGGCGCTACATCGAAATCTCTGTCGATCTCCTGCGCGATCCGCATGATGCGGAGCTCGACAGCCATATCAGCACGACCCTCCTGGATCTGACTGCGCTAGCGCTTGGCGCGCGCGGTGACGCCGCGCAACTCGCTTCGATGCGCGGTCTGCGCGCGTCACGGACGCAGGAGATTATTGCTGAGATCGACCGCCATTTCGCCGATCCGGATTTTTCAGTGGGGCAGGTCGCGCGTCGGTTGGATTTGTCGCCGCGCTATCTCCAGGATCTTCTGCAAGATACCGGCTCGAGTTTCACCGAACGCCTTCTGGAGTGCCGTCTGCAACATGCAATGCGTTTGCTGACGAGCGAGCAGGGCGATCGGCTGAAGATCAGTGAGATCGCGCTGGCCAGTGGCTTCAACGAGATCTCATACTTCAATCAGCGGTTTCGACGGCGTTTCGGAGAGACGCCGACGCAGTGCCGGCGCTGATCGGATGCTTAGGCCGACTTCGCTATCAATTCGATCCCATAGCGCTCTCGGGCTAGCTTTTCTTCCCAGGCCAGTGCGTGCCGGGCGATCGTTTCAAGATCGTCGTATTGCGGTGTCCAGTTCAGCGTGGCGCGGATCCGGGACGTATCGGCGATCATGGTCATGATATCGCCGTCGCGGCGCGGAGCGTATTGAACCGCGAAGTTTCGGCCCGATGCGTGTCGCACGGCCTCGATGGTTTCCAGCACCGAATAGCCGCGGCCATAGCCGCAATTCAGGGTGGTCGATGCTCCGCCTTCGCGCAGGTAGCTCAGCGCGGCGCGGTGGGCCTGCACAAGATCGCTCACATGGATGAAGTCGCGGATGCAGCTTCCGTCGGGCGTCGGGTAATCGGTCCCGAACACGTCGATCTTGCTGCGCTGGCCGGTGGCGGCCTCGACGGCGATCTTGAGGAGATGCGTCGCGCCCATGGTGGCCAGACCAGTGCGGCCCTGCGGATCGGCACCGGCAACGTTGAAGTAACGCAGCACGACGAATTCCATGCCATAGGCCGGGGCGATGTCGTGCAGCATGATCTCGGTCATCAGCTTCGATGACCCGTAAGGTGATAGCGGACGCGTTGGGGCATCTTCTGCCACTGGCGTGAAATCGGGATTGCCGTAAACGGCAGCAGTCGACGAGAAAATGAAGCGCTTGACGCCGCATTTCACCGCTGCGCTGAGCAGGTTGCGTGTCGTCATCGTGTTGTTGCGGTAATAGCTGAGCGGGTCGCGCATCGATTCCGGGACGACGACAGAGCCTGCAAAATGGATGATGGCATCGATGCCATGGGCGGCGATCACGCCCTCGACAAGATTTTCGTCAGCGACATCGCCGATAAACAGCGGAACGCCCTCGGGGAGATATGTTGAGAAGCCCGTCGACAAATTGTCGATCACGACTACGCTCTCGCCGGCTTCCACCAGCGCATGGACCATGTGACTTCCGATATAACCGGCGCCGCCGGTGACAAGGACGGTCATTGGATTTACTCACTCTCCCGTTTTGGGAACGCTATCGCGCCCGGGATGAAGAGTGGGTTTCGACGGCCGGCAACTGGCCACTATGCTTAATGTTGCGTATAGGAAATCGGGCGAAATGGAGTCACCTGTGCCGATTGCGGGCAAAACGGCCGATAAATTGCAGCTGATCGTCACGAATCTGCACTGGCGCTACTCCGGTGTGACGGCGACCAATCGCATGGTGGCGCCGAAACTCGCAGACATGTTCGACGCGGCTTGGCTCGGATCCGACGCGCCCGCCGGCATTGCGCGCATGGACATCGGCGATCTCATGAAATTGTGGCTGCGCCGCAAGCCGGTGATCTGGCACGCGCGGCGCAACAACGAGATGATTGCCGGCGTTCTGCTCAAGGCGCTCGGGTGGCCGCTGAAACTGCTCTTTACCTCGGCTGCGCAGCGCCATCATACGTGGATCACGCGCTGGCTGATCGGCAGGATGGACGCCATCATCGCCACCAGCGAGATCTCCGCGTCGTATCTGAAACGGTCTGCGACGGTGGTGACGCATGGTGTGGATACCGACCGCTACGCGCCGCCCATCGATCGCCGAGCGGCGTTTGCCGAGGCGAAGCTACCGGGGCGCTATGCAATCGGCTGCTTCGGCCGCGTGCGCGCGCAGAAGGGCACCGATCTGTTTGTCGAGGCGATGTGCGAGTTGTTGCCGCGCTATCCGGATTTCACGGCGGTTATCGTCGGCGCGATCACGCCGGATCAGATCGGCTTCGCCAATGAGCTCAAGAAGAAGATCGCCGATGCCGGTCTGCAGTCGCGCATCGTCATCACCGGCGAGTTGCCGATCGAAGACGTCGAGCGATGGTATCAACGCCTGACGATCTACGCTTTCACTTCGCGCAATGAAGGCTTCGGTCTGACGCTGATCGAGGCGATGTCGGCGGGAGCCGCGTTGGTCGCAACGCGTGCGGGCGCCGCGGAGATCGTGGTCGAGGAGGGCGTGACCGGCAAGCTCGTGCCAACCGGCGATGCAGTGGCACTCACGCTGGCATTGGAGCCGCTGATGCGCAATCCCGATGCCGCTGCAACCATGGGCACACATGCGCGCCAGCGTGTGCTCGACAAATTCAGCCTCGATGCGGAAGCGCGAGGAATCGCTGAGGTTTATCGCAGGCTGCTCTGACCCTGCAGGATATCCGCAACGAACGCGTCCAAGTCTCCGCCTGCAAACAGGAAGCCGGGCAGGTGCGCAGCCTTGGCCGCTTCGATATCCGAATCGCGGTCGCCGATGGCAAAACTGCCTTTGCGTTGCACAGGCCAGTGCTGCATCAGATCGAGGATCATGCCCGGGCTCGGCTTGCGCCAGTGATGATCTTCCAGATAGCCAGCAACTGATCCGGCCGGATGATGCGGGCAATAGCGGACGTCATCGATGCGGGCGCCTTGTGCGGCGAGTTCGGAGCGCATCCACTTAAACAGCGTATTGAGTTCGTCTTCGGTGAAATAACCGCGTGCGACGCCGGACTGGTTAGAAAACAGGAAGACGAAGTAACCGGCATCATTGAGCCGGCGAATAGCCTTGGCCGCGTTCGGCATCCAGCGGATGCGATCGGATGTGCCCATATAGCCGTCGTCGTAATTGATGACGCCGTCGCGATCGAGAAACGCTGCGGGCTTTGCTTGCGTGGTCGTCATATCTGCGCGCTTCTGTTGGACGCCTCGGCCATCACGCTCTGGATAATCTCGGCGACATCGTCGGCCGGAATGTCCCGCATGCAGGCATGGTTGTTCATGGTGCAGACCGGTCTGTGACACGGCTGGCACGGAACGATGGTCTTGGTCTGCACGGTTGCCGCCAGCGGATTGAGCGGTCCCCAAAGCTGTGGGCTGGTCGGTCCGAAAATGCCGACGGTCGGCGTGCCGACAGCCGCCGCGATATGCATCAGGCCGGAATCATTGGCCACGGCGACATTGGCGGCGGCCATGCCGATCACGCCATTGCGCAGGTCGTTGGTGGTAAGATCGCGCGCGCGGGGACCAGCGGCAGCAATGATCTCATTGGCGAGGTCCTTCTCGCTAGGGCCGCCGATGACCCAGACGTCCAGCCCGCGCTCGACCAGCAGTTTTGCCGCCTCGGCGTAACAGGTCCAGCGCTTGGAGGAGCCGACCGAGCCGGGACCGAGCGCGACCGCCGGACCGGTTCCCAGCCCATTGGCCTGCCGCCAGCGCGCGATCTCGTCGGCGGGTACACGGAACTGGGGCACCGGCCATTCCGGCGGCAGCGGCGTACCATCTGGCAGCGCCAGCGCGCATTTCTTGTCGATCATGCGCGGCAGCTTCTTTTCGCCCCAGCGCCACTGATTGATCAGGCCGAAGCGCGCCTCGCCAACAAAGCCGATACGCTCCGGGATGCCGGCCAGAGCGGGTGCCAGGGCCGATTTCCAGGTCCGCGGCATTACCAGCGCGGTGCCATAGTTCCGAGCGCGCAGGGTGGCCGCCAGTTCCCATTGCTTGGCGAGCGCGAGCTGGCTGCGCGGCAGGTCCCAGACGATGCCTGCGCGCACGCCCGGCATGTAGTCGACCAGCGGGGCGACCAGTCTGGTCACCAGCAAATCGACCGGCCGGTTCGGCCAGCGCTCTTTCAGAACCCGGACGACCGTATGACCCCGAACGAAATCACCGATCCACATATAGGGCACGATCAGGATCGGCCGGGTATCGTCCGGATCGACCATCACGCCCTGGTATGGGGAATTTACGTTCATTCTTTCAAGGACTTCGCTGTTCTGCCGCAGGCAACATCCGGCTCAAATCGGTACCCGCTCCGTTCCGGCAGGTAAAGCCATTTGGGTTGCTTCCAAATATGTCCCCACGGTCTTTATGACATCCCTGCGCCCAAGTTGCCTGTGGGGCAGGGTTGAGGCAAAGGTGGGTCAATCATGAGATCGGGGACTTCATGCTGCTTGTGACCGGGGGAGCCGGTTTTATCGGATCGAATGTCGTGGCCGCGTTGAATGACGCCGGCCGCGCGGACGTGGCCGTCTGCGATGTGCTCGGTCATGATGGAAAATGGCGTAATCTTGCCAAGCGGCAACTTGCGGATGTGGTGCCGCCAGCCGAGCTGATGGACTGGCTGAAGGGCCGCAAGCTCGATGCGGTCATTCATCTCGGCGCGATTTCGGAAACCACCGCGACCGACGGTGATCTTGTGATCGAGACGAATTTCCGCCTCTCGATGCGCCTGCTGGACTGGTGCACGGCCAATGCGACGCCGCTGATTTATGCATCGTCCGCTTCGACCTATGGCGATGGTGCGCACGGTTTTCGCGACGAGCAGACCATTCCCGAACTCAAAAAACTGCGGCCGATGAATCTCTACGGCTGGAGCAAGCACCTGTTCGACCTCGCGGTGGCCGAGCGCGTCGCCAAGGGCGAGAAGATGCCGCCGCAATGGACCGGCCTGAAGTTCTTCAATGTGTTCGGGCCGAACGAGTACCACAAGGGCTCGATGATGAGCGTGCTGGCGCGGCGCTTCGACGACATCAAGGCCGGCCGCGGCATCCAGCTGTTCAAGTCGCATCGCGAAGGTATTGCCGATGGCGATCAGCGCCGCGACTTCATCTATGTCGAGGACGTCGTCCGCGTAATGATGTGGCTGCTGGCGTCACCCAATGTCAGCGGCATCTTCAATGTCGGGACGGGAACCGCGCGCAGCTTCAAGGATCTGATGCTGGCTGCCTACACTGCACTCGGCACCAGGCCGAACATCGACTATATCGACATGCCCGAGCAGATTCGCGGCAGCTATCAGTACTTCACGCAGAGCGAAGTCGATCGGTTGCGCGGCGCCGGCTACAACGGCGGTTTTACAACATTGGAAGATGCGGTCTCGCATTATGTGAGGGGCTTCCTCGACCAGCCCGATCGCTTCCGTTGACGGCACAACAGGTACCGGTGTGATGTTTGATTTCGACGCCCTGTCGCACGCGATTGCCGACCAGACAGTGCTCTGCGTCGGCGATCTGATGATCGACGAATTCGTCTATGGCGAGGTGTCGCGGATTTCGCCGGAAGCGCCTGCGCCGGTCATCGCGGTCCAGCGCAGCGAGATCAATATTGGCGGCGCCGGCAATGTCGCACGTAATATTGCAGCCCTCGGCGCGAAATGCATCTTTGTCGGTCTGGTCGGTGAGGACGATGCCGGTGCAACGCTCAAGAATGCGCTCGCGCAGGAGCCTCTGATCGAAGCATTGCTGGTCACGGATTCATCGCGCCCGACGACGCGCAAGGTGCGCTTCGTGTCCGAGCATTTCGCGACGCATATGCTGCGCGCCGACTGGGAACTGGCTGCGCCCGCGTCCGCCGCCATCGAGAAGCAATTGATCGATACAATTTTGCCGCAACTCGCGCGTGTCGACATCGTACTGCTGTCCGACTACGCCAAGGGCGTGCTGACCGCGCGGGTGATCCGCAACGTCATCGACGCGGCGAAGAAGCTCCGCAAGCGCGTCATCGTCGATCCCAAGAGTGCAAATTTTGCGATTTATCGCGGCGCGACCTTGCTGACGCCGAACCGCAAGGAATTCGCCGAGGCAACGCGTAGCCGTGCAGACAGCGACATCAACATCGCGACCGCCGCGCAGGAAGCGATGATTCTGGCGGACTGCGCCGCGATGCTGGTGACCCAGAGCGAGCATGGCATGACGCTGGTGCCGCGCGATGGCGAGCCCATCCATGTGCCAGCGCTGCCGGTCAAGGTGCGCGACGTCTCGGGTGCCGGCGACACGGTGGCGGCGATGCTGGCTGTAGCGCTCGCGGCCGGAGCTGACTGGGAAGCGGCATTGCGCGCGGCAACTGCCGCAGCAGCGGTCGCTGTCAGCAAGAAGGGGACGGCGGTGGTCACACCGTCCGAACTGCGTCGCCGGATTTTGCCGCATGCATTTCTGGCCGCTGAAGAGAAAATCGTGGCATCGACTGAGCTCAATGCGCAACTGGCCGACTGGCGCAAACAGCAGTTGCGGATCGGTTTCACCAATGGCTGTTTCGATATCCTGCATCCCGGTCATGTAAAGGTTCTGACGGCTGCGCGCGCGACTTGCGATCGCCTGATCGTCGGCCTCAACAGCGACGCGTCGGTGAAGCGTCTGAAGGGCGAGGGGCGCCCGGTGCAGGACGAACGCGCTCGCGCAGAAGTGCTTGCGGCGCTGGAGGCGGTCGATCTGGTCGTGATTTTCGAAGAGGATACCCCACTGAACCTGATTACGCAGATCGCGCCGGCGACGCTGGTCAAAGGCGGCGATTACACGCGAGAGCAGGTGGTTGGCCATGAGGTTGTCGCCGCCAACGGCGGAGAGGTGATCCTGATCGATATCCTCCAAGGCCACAGCACGACGTCGCTGGTCGAGCGCGCGCGCAGCGGACAGTCATGACACGCATCACACAGTTTTCTGCCCGTAACTGGCTGATTGCGACGCATGACGCCATCGTCACGGCGGCCGCGGTCGTTCTCAGCTTCGTGCTGCGTTTCGATGGCGAAAATCTGTGGGATCGGCTGCCGCTGCTCCTGAAGATCCTGCCGTATTTCGTCGTCTTCAGCTTTTTCGTCTGTTACCTGTTCAATCTGACGACGACGAAGTGGCGCTTCATTTCGCTGCCCGATTTGCTGAATATCATCAAGACATCCACGGTGTTGACGGGCGCACTTCTGGTGCTCGACTACATCTTCCTGGCGCCGAACGTGTACGGCACGTTCTTCCTCGGCAAGACAACGATCATTATCTACTGGTTCATCCAGATCTTCTTTCTGAGCGGATCGCGACTGGCCTATCGCTATTTCCGTTATACACGTACGCGCAATCAGGCGCGCGCGATGGATGCGTCACCGGCACTGCTGATCGGTCGTGCGGCCGATGCCGAGGTGTTCTTGCGCGGCATTGAGAGTGGTGCCGTCAAGCGCATGTGGCCGGTTGGTATCTTGTCGCCGGCGATGTCCGACCGCGGACAGGCGATCCGAGGTGTGCCGGTCCTGGGCGGCATCGATGATCTCGGTAATGTCGTTGATGACTTCAGCACGCGGCAACGCCCGATCGAACGGATCGTGATGACGCCGTCGGCGTTTGAAGCAGAGGCGTTGCCCGAGTCGGTATTGATGCGTGCGCGCAAGCTCGGGCTGACGGTTAGCCGGATTCCGTCGCTCGAGGAAAGCCGCGATACGCCGCAATTGGCGCCGGTGGCAGTCGAGGATCTGTTGCTGCGGCCGAGCGTCAAGATCGACTATGCCCGACTGGAGAATTTCGTGCGCGGCAAGGCGATCGTCGTGACCGGCGGTGGCGGCTCGATCGGCTACGAGATCTGCGACCGCGTCATCACCTTCGGCGCGGCACGGCTGCTCATTATCGAGAATTCGGAGCCGGCGCTTCATGCGGCTATGGAAAAGCTGGCGGCCAAAGTCACCAGCGCAGCGATCGAGGGCCGCATCGCCGATGTCAGGGACCGCGAGCGCATTCATCAACTGATGATCGCCTTCAAGCCGGATGCGGTGTTTCACGCAGCCGCGCTGAAACATGTGCCGATCCTGGAGCGTGACTGGGGCGAGGGTGTCAAGACCAACATCTTCGGTTCTGTGAATGTCGCCGATGCGGCGCTCGCATCGGGCGCTGATGCGATGGTGATGATCTCGACCGACAAGGCAATCGAGCCGGTGTCGATGCTCGGCCTCACCAAGCGTTTTGCCGAGATGTATTGCCAGGCGCTCGATGGCGACGCCATCAGCGGCAGTGACGCCAAATCACCCATGCGGCTAATCTCGGTGCGGTTCGGTAATGTTCTGGCGTCGAATGGGTCCGTCGTGCCGAAGTTCAAGGCGCAGATCGAAGCCGGTGGGCCGGTGACGGTGACGCATCCCGATATGGTGCGCTACTTCATGACCATCCGCGAGGCCTGCGATCTAGTCGTCACCGCTGCAACCCATGCGATGAATGCGCAGCATGCCGACGCATCGGTCTATGTGCTCAGCATGGGGCAACCGGTGAAGATCGTCGATCTCGCCGACCGCATGATCCGGCTGTCCGGTCTTCAGCCCGGCTACGATATCGATATCGTGTTCACCGGTGTCCGACCGGGCGAGCGGCTCAACGAGATATTGTTCGCCGAGCAGGAGCCAACCAGCGAGATCGGTATTGCCGGCATCGTCGCTGCCCGCCCGAACGAACTGCCGTTGGAGACGCTGAACAGCTGGCTTGCGATCTTGCGGAAAGCCATTGAGGCGGATCAACACGAGGTCGCTGTGGCGACGCTGAAGGATGCGGTGCCGGAATATCGGGCGGCGGCACAGTGAGTCTGCGTCAGCGGCGCGGCGTCGAGAATGCCCGCAATGCCGTGGCGACGGCGACGCTGCCAAGGACAAGCAGAGCTGTGTCGGCGACGCCTGAGCGGAAATAGATCGACAACCCGGCCAGGGCCGCCAGCCCGATATTGAGTACGAACACCGTTCGCACCACCTCGATCACGGTGAAGCCATTGTCCGTCGCGCGCTGATAGAAGTGCGAGCGATGCGCCAGCCATACCGGTTCGCGTTTTGTCAACCGCCGCAGCAGGGTGATGGTCGCATCGGCAAGGTAATACAGCGGCAGCAGGATGGCGGCAGCCAGATGGTGCGCATAGGCGAGTTGCAGGAAGCACCAAGCCAGCAACAGCCCGATGGGGAGGCTGCCGACGTCGCCCAGAAACATCTTCGCAACGGGCCGATTGAACGGCGCGAAGCCGAGTGTGGCGCCGCAGAGCGCAGCGGCAATGAACGCCGTCGATAACGGCAGTTGCCCGGAGAAGCCGATCAGCACCAGCGCTGCGGTGATCGGAATCACTTCGGCCACTGTGATCCAGTCGAGCCCATCCATGAAATTCACGAGATTGACGAACCAGAGTGCGGCCAGCAGCAGCAAGCCGCGTTCGATCCAGAGAGGCAGGTCCGGTGTGATCTGCAGTGTCGGGGGCAGGGCAAACAGGATCGCAGCGATACTCACGGCTTGCAGCAGCAGTCGCGGCGTCACGGAAATCGGACGCAGATCATCAATCGCGCCGATGGTCGCGATCAGGATCGTTGCACCGAACAGCACCCACAGTGCCGGTGTCGCTGAGGCGGGAAGAACTGCAACGGAGAGCCCGGCCACCAGCAGTGTGACTGATATCACCGCGATGCCGGCGCCTTGCGGCGTCGGCACTTTGTGGGACGATCGGGCATTCGGTCGCGCCATTGCATAGCGGATGAGCAGCGGATGAATAGCGTTGATGCAAACCGCGGACAGAACGGCGGCTACAACCAGAGCGACGAAGGTTGTAATCAATTCGAATGACGACATCGGGATGACATTGATCGCAGGAAAGACATGCGTTGCGGGGAAGATTTGGGTCGCAATGAGACAAATAGTTCTGAGTTATGCACGGCGGCTCTTCTTACCCTGTTTTCATGGCATAGCTAGCGGCGAAGGCCGCGCTTCTGACGCAATCGGATGCTGCGATGCCGAAGTGTTGCAACATCATCGCCTGGATGGCTAATGGAATGCGACACGGATCGTCATGCAACATGGCGATTTCTGGCGAATGTCTGGGGACACGATGTCTGAACAACCCATCCTTGTCACCGGTGCTGCCGGCTTCATCGGTTTCCACGTGACGCGGCAGTTGCTGGCCGAAGGCCGAACGGTCGTTGGTCTCGATAGCGTCAACAGCTATTACGATCCGGCGCTGAAGGAGGCGCGGCTGAAGCTGCTGGAGGGCCAGCCTCGCTTTACCTTTGTGAGAGCGAATCTGGCAGATCGTCCCGCGATCTCGGCGCTGTTTGGCGAATACAAATTCCCTGTTGTCATTCATCTCGCTGCGCAGGCGGGGGTGCGCTATTCCATCGATCAGCCGCACGCCTATGCCGATGCCAATCTCGAGGGTTTTCTCAATATCCTCGAAGGATGCCGGCACAATGGCTGTGAACATCTGCTTTATGCGTCGTCATCGTCGGTCTATGGCGCCAACAAGAAGAAACCGTTTTCCGTCAGCGACAGGGTAGACAATCCGATCAGCCTTTATGCCGCGACGAAGAAGGCCAACGAGTTGATGGCGCATTCCTACAGCCATCTCTATCGCCTGCCGACCACCGGGCTGCGTTTCTTCACCGTCTATGGTCCTTGGGGTCGGCCGGATATGGCGATCTTCCTGTTTACCAAGGCGATTCTCGACAAGCAGCCGATCAAGCTCTTCAATCACGGCAACATGCGACGCGACTTCACCTATGTCGACGACGTTGTCGGTGCTATCGGGCGGCTGATTGATCATGTGCCGACGGGTAGCGAGGACGAGGCGCCAGCGCGAATCTACAACGTCGGTAACCACAAGCCAGAGGACCTTTTGCATGTGGTCTCGGTTCTTGAGAAGGAACTGGGGCTTGAGGCGATCAAGACGATGCTGCCGATGCAGCCGGGCGATGTGCCTGAGACTTTTGCCGATGTGGACGATCTGATGCGTGACGTCGGCTTCAAACCGGATACCTCGATCGAGGAGGGGATTCGGCAATTCGTGACGTGGTATCGCAGCCACTACGGTAATCTGAACGCGAAGGGTTGAGAGCGACTGATGAGCAAGCGCATTATTCCCCTGATCATGTGTGGCGGTGCCGGTACGCGCCTGTGGCCGTCGTCGCGTGAGGGGCGCCCGAAGCAATTTCTGCCATTGTTCGGACCGCGCTCGACCTTTCAGGACACCGTGATTCGTGTATCCGATACTGGCTTGTTCGATCGTCCCATTGTCATCACCAGTGCCGCCTATCGGTTCATGGTGCGCGAACAACTCGCCGAGATCGGGCTCGATGCAGACATTCTGCTCGAGCCGGCGCGGCGCGATTCAGGCCCGGCCATTGCCGCCGGTGCCGCGTTCGCCCAAACCCGCGATGAGGATGCGGTCGTGCTTGCACTTGCGGCTGATCACGTGGTGCGCGACGTGCCGGCTTTCGTGGCGGCGTGCCGGGCTGGTCTGGTGGTTGCCGATGCCGGGCACATCGTGACGTTCGGCGTGCAACCGGAGCGTCCGGCCACCGAATACGGCTATATTTCACCAGGCCAGGTGCTTTCCGGCGAGGTGAAGAGTGTCGCCAAATTCGTCGAGAAGCCGGACCTGCAGACGGCAACCGGTTATATTGAGGCCGGCTATCTCTGGAACAGCGGCAACTTCATGTTTCGGGCGGGGATGCTGCTCGATGAATATCGTGGTGTCGACGCCGATAGTGTCGAGACCATCACCAGCGCTGTGGCGAAGGCCGGCCGCGATCTCGGCTTCTTTACGCTCGATGCGGACGCTTTCGGGAAGGCAAAATCGATCTCTGTCGACTATGCCGTAATGGAGAAGACGAGGAAGGCGGCCGTGGTGCCGGTGTCCTGCGGCTGGTCGGATGTCGGCTCGTGGCTCGCAGTGTGGGAGCTGTCTGACAAGGATGCGCAGGGCAATGCCGCGCAGGGGGTGGCGGTGTTCGAGGACTCGCGCAACTGCAACGTGGCCAGCGATGGTCCGGTGGTGGCGCTGGAGGGCGTCGACGATCTCGTGGTGGTGGCGACGCACGACGCCGTGCTGGTCTCCCGTCAGAAGGATGCCAACGGCTTGAAACGGCTTGTGGCGAAGCTGAAGGTCACGGCGCCGCAGGTCACCGAGGATCATCTCAAGGTGCATCGCCCATGGGGATCCGTGCAGGCCCTTGAGGATGGCGAGCGCTATCAGGTCAAGCGCCTTGTGGTGAAAGCCGGAGAGCGGCTGTCACTCCAAATGCACCACCATCGCTCCGAGCACTGGATCGTTGTGCGTGGTACCGCGAAGGTGACGATCAACGATCAGAACAAGACCGTCCACGAGAACGAGTCGATCTACATCCCGCTCGGTGCCACGCACCGTCTGGAAAACCCTGGTAAAATTCCGCTCGAGCTGATCGAGGTGCAGACGGGCAGCTACCTTGGCGAGGACGACATCGTTCGCATCGAGGATGACTACAAGCGGAGCTAGCGGGCGCCGGGCGATACTCGCCCGAATCGATGCACCCACAGCGTGCATTCGCCTGAATTGGTGCCGGTGAGGGGCTACCACGATCCCTTCATGTCGTATCTTTTTCCATTTTACGAAATAGCGATGATTGCCACAATTGGGCGCGCGCTGGTCCGGCCAACGCGCATTCGTTGTCCTGGGGCCGGTTCTGCCACTCACGAAATCGTATTAACCTGTTGTTAGGTATTGATAAATGCCTGAAATCAGAGACGAAAATGACAGCGCCGTGACGGATAAGCGGACCGTGCCGCCTCCGGACGAGGTAATGCATTCTTGCAACAATGAGTCAGTTTTCGATCCAAAATGTGGCTTTCGGATTGCGGCAAGTTCCGTTTCTTGTTAGCGCTCAATCCATGAAGCAGATCGCAAAGATTTTCCTTGTAGTTGTATTGCTGGGATCGAGCGGCAAGTTCGCTCATGCAGCCGAACCATTTTTCATTCTTGACGCCATCAATCAGGCGGTAAAGACGAACCCAGGTGTCGGCGAGGCGTCTGCCAATCGCCGCGCCACCGAAGCGGAACTTCGCCAGAGCCAAGGTACTTTGCTGCCTCAGATCAGGCTGCAGGCGAATACCGGTCCCGAGATGTTGAACCGGGCAATCGTTCCTGCGCCGGCCGGCAATGGCTCCTATGTCAACGGCAGCGAGGCGTCGGTAACGGTGCGCCAGCTGGTGTTCGACGGCTTTGCGTCGATCAACGACATCTGGCGTCAGGCTGCGCGCGTCGATGCTGCTGCGTTCCGGGTGCTTGAACGGACCGAACTGATCGCGCTCGATGCGGCAGAAGCCTATGTCGATGTGACGCGCTATTTGCGTCTGGTCGCGTTGGCCGAACAAAATCTCAAGGTTCATCTCGAACTGCGCGCCAACGTCCGTGCGCGTTTCGCTGGCGGTCGCGCCGGTGAGGGCGATACCCAGCAGGCGGAAGAGCGGGTGGCTGCAGCAGAAGCCGTGTTGTCGGATTTCCGCCTCAGCCTCGATTTTGCGCGCGCCAAGTATCGCAAGACCGTCGGTCTTGAGCCGTTCAATGTGCGTTTCCCCGGTCGCTTGCCGGATATGCCGGCAACCAAGAACGAGTCGCTTGACGTCGCCTTCAAGTACAATCCGACGATCCGCGCCGCTGGCGCAGATGTCGATGCGGCCAAGCGTGCTTTCGACTCGACCGCCGGCGCATTCGTTCCGAACGTCGCCCTGGAAGGCCGCGCGCTGCGCGGCAAGGACTCAATCACCTATCCGGGCAATCGCGACGAAGTCAGCGGCAAGGTTGTTGTGAGCTGGGATATCTTCCGCGGCGGTCAGGATGCGTGGAAGCGCGCCGAAGCTGGCGAACGCATGATTGAGCAGCAGCAGCGCCATGCACGCCTGCAGCGTGATGCGCTGGAGTCGCTCGACAAGGCGTGGGCTGCGCGGACGATCACGACGGAACGTGCAGCGGCGCTGGTGCGTGAAGTTGAAGCGGCTCGCCGTACTTTCGTGGCCTACAACAAGGAATACGAGCTCGGCCAGCGCACGCTGATCGATCTGCTGAACTCGCAGAACCAGTACTTCAACGCCAACGTCTCGCTGGTGTCTGCACGCGGCGTCACCGTGTTCGCCGACTATCAGTTGCTGGCGGCCATGGGACAGTTGCTGTCCTATCTGAAGACCGGCAAGCCGCCGGAGTCTGAGCCGATCGAGAGCCGTGCATCCGGCCTGATCCCGTATCGCCTGCCCCCGATCCTGCTGACGGCGCCGGAGCCGGGATCCGAACCGCTTAATACGGTTTTGCCCTTCCAGACCTGGAATTCGCCTTTCGCACCGGCGCTGGAACCGAAAGCCGTGCTGTTCGGTGATCGCTGGGCCTCGCAAGATCTGTCGAACGCCAACGCATTGTTCGTGACATCGGGCCAGGTCGGGCAGGGCAGCGTGTCGGCCGATGCTTCTGCGGGGCGCCGTTAACCAATTAAGCACGCGGATTTATAATCCGCGGTCGGGTTTACCGTAAGTTCAGCAATTCGTCTGAACCGCGAAATAGTACAGGCGCTCCGTAAGGATCGCCTGTAAAGCTGGCAAGTCATATTTTGTAAGGCCAGTAGATCCGCGCACGGGTCATACAAGGCGCCTGGAATTTCCGAGGCTGCATTGAACATTCGCTCACCCCAGTTCGATATTGCAATGGACCTGCCGGCTGCGCCCGTAGCGGAGGTCGAGCATCAGCATGCTGATCCGTTAACGGACAGCCTGCTTTATCTCGCCGCTCACCACGGCAGAGCTGTCAGCCGCAGTGCGCTGCTTGCCGGTCTCCCGGTCGAGCGCGGCGTGCTGACAACGGCTCTGTATGAGCGCGCGGCGCAGCGGGCTGGTCTCGAGGCCGAACTGAACGAGCGGCCGCTCAAGGATATCCCCGCGCTGGTCCTGCCTGCTGTGCTTCTGTTTCACGACGGTTCGACGCGGATTCTGCGCGGCATCGATCTGGCGAGTGGCCGTCTGACACTGGCAACCCCCGTCGGTGACGGCGCGATCGCCATGGAGCGCATCGAAGCCGTCGAAGAGAAATATGCCGGCTTCGTCTATTTCGTCCGTCCGGCGTCTGTCAGCGATCCGCGTGCTGTCGCCGCCGGCGATCTGCCGAAGGCGCACTGGTTCTGGTCGGTCGTTAGCCGGTTCGGCTCGAACTACAGCCATGTTGCCATTGCAGCTTTCATCGTCAACATGCTGGCGCTCGCCGCGCCGCTGTTCACCATGAGCGTGTATGACCGCGTCATCCCGAATGGCGCGATCCCGTCGCTGGTGGCACTTGGTATCGGCCTGTCGCTGGCGATCGCTTTCGACTTCCTGCTCAAGGTGGTCCGCAGCCGCATCATCGACATGACCGGCAAGAAGATCGACGTGGTGCTGGCGTCGAACATCTTCGAACATGTGATGGCGCTGAAGATGGACAAGCGTCCGCCCTCGGTCGGCATTCTCGCCAATCAGATGCGCGACTTCGACTCGGTGCGCGAATTCTTCACATCGGGCACGGTCGTGTCGGCGACCGATATGATATTCGCGATCATCTTCATTGCGGTGCTGTTCGTGATTGCCGGGCCGCTGGCCTGGATCCCGCTGGCGATGCTGCCTGTGATGATCCTCGTCGGTCTCTTGATCCAGCGGCCGCTCGATCGTGCGATGAAGCGCCTGCAGGCAGAATCGGCCGCGCGCCACGGCATTCTCATCGAATCGCTGAACGGCATCGAGACCGTTCGCGCAGTTGCTGGCGAGAGCCGGGTGCAGACAGTGTGGGAACGTTCCGTCGCAGCGACGGCACGTTCAAGCGAAGGCGTGCAGTTCTGGTCGTCGCTGGCGATGACCAGTGCGAGCGTGGCGACGCAGCTGTGCAGCCTGTTGCTGGTCGTGGTCGGTGTGTTCCTCATTCTTGACGGCAAACTGTCGGTCGGTGCGCTGGTTGCGGCCAATATGTTGTCGGGCCGCATTCTCGGTCCTATCGCCGGCATCGCGGCTGTGATGACGCGCGCGACGCAGACCATGTCGGCCCTGCGGTCGATCGATCGCCTGATGGCGACGGAGCGCGAGCGGCCGCCGGAAAAGATCTTCGTGGCCCGTGAGATCACCAAGGGCAGCATCGAATTCCGCAATGTCAGCTTCTCCTATCCGAACAGCCCGGCCAAAGCGCTCGACGGCATCTCTTTCCATGTGAAGCCTGGCGAGAAGATCGGCATCATCGGCCGGGTCGGCTCAGGCAAGACCACAGTCGGCCGTCTGGCGACGGCGTTCTATCCGCCGAGCGAAGGCAGCATCCTGATCGACGGCATCGATATCCGGCAATACGACCCGGCGGACCTGCGCGCCGGCATCGGTTTCGTGCTGCAGGACACCGATCTGTTCTATGGCAAGCTGCGCGACAACATCACGCTTGGCCGTCCCGATGCGACCGATGAGGAAGTGCTCGCGGCTGCACGGCTGTCCGGCGTCGAGACCTTCATCGCCGGTCATCCGCAAGGCTACGATATGATGGTTGCCGAAGGCGGCCGTAGCCTGTCGGGCGGCCAGAAACAGGCGATCGGCCTCGCCCGTGTGCTGATCCGCAAGCCACGTGTGTTGTTTCTCGACGAACCCACTGCGCATTTCGATGTGCGCAGTGAGGGTGAATTCCTCGATCGCCTCAAGACGCTCGCCAAGGGCGAGATGTCGATCATCGTCTCGACGCATCGTCCGTCGCTCCTGTCGCTGGTCGATCGCATTCTGGTGTTCGACAACGGCAAGATCGTCGCCGACGGTCCTGCCGATCAGATCCTGACGCGCTTGCGTCCGCAGCCGCAGGCTCCTCAAGCCGCGGGGAGGCCGGTCAATGTCGCAGTCTGATTTCGCATTTTCGAACGACGTTCGTGCGGCCATGGAAATGCGCACGCCGCGCACGGCGCGGATGTTGTTGATGACCGTCACCGGTCTGCTCGTCGTGTTCCTGCTGTGGGCACACTTCGCCGTGCTGGATGAAGTGAAGCGCGGCAATGGCAAGGTGGTGCCGTCGCGCCAGACCCAGGTGGTGCAATCGCTCGAAGGCGGCATCATCAGCGAATTGCTGATTCAGGAAGGCGCTATCGTCAGAAAGGATCAGCCGCTGGCGCGCATCGAAGATACCAACTTCGCGGCGCAATTTGGCGAAATCCGCGAGCGGCGCGGTGCCATGGCTGCCCGCGTGATCCGACTGGAGGCAGAGACCTTCGGCAAGACCAGCGTCGAGTTTCCGGAAGATCTCACGAAGCTTGCACCTCGTGCGGTTCAGACCGAACGGAGCGTGTTCGACGCTCATATGCGCAAGCTTGCGCAGGACATCGACGTGATTGCCCAGCAGGAATGGCAGAAGAAAAAGGAAATCGACGAGCTCCGTGCGTCGGAAACCCGCTTCTCCGAGACGCTGACGCTGCTGACCCGCGAAACCTTGCTGACGCGCCGGCTCTATGAGCAGAAGGTCGTTCCCGAGATCGAGATGCTGCGGTCCGACCGGCAGGCCACCGACATGCGCGGCCAGCTCGCGGTGGTGCAGGCAACCATGGTCAAGACCGAGGCCGCCGTGAAGGAAGCGCAGTCGCGACTTCTCAATATCACCACGGCATTTCGTTCCACGGCGGAAGATGATCTCGCGAAATCGCGCGGTGATCTCGCGGTGCTCGACGAGAACATCAAGTCCGCGCAGGATCGCGTTCGGCGCACCGAACTGCGGTCACCGGTCTACGGCATCGTTAATAGACTCAATGTCACCACCATTGGTGCGGTCGTTGCACCAGGCGCCAGCGTGATGGAGATCGTGCCGCTTGAGGATACGCTGCTGGTCGAGGGGCGCATTCGTCCGCAGGACATCGCCTTCATCCGTCCGGACCATGAGGCGGTGGTGAAGCTCAGCGCCTACGACTCTTCGGTCTATGGATCGCTTCACGGCCGGGTCGAACGTATCAGCGCCGATACCATCACCGACGAGAAGGGTGACAAGAATGAGCGCGGCGAGACGTTCTACCGCGTCATGGTGCGCACCGAAAAGAACCACCTCGGCACTGCCGAGCAGCCGCTGCCGATCATTCCCGGCATGGTGGCGACAGTGGAAGTCCTGACCGGCAAGAAGTCGGTGCTGGATTATCTCGTGAAGCCTGCGCGCATGCTGCGTGACGAGGCGTTTCGCGAACGCTGATAGCGCTACGGAGCATCTCCGGTGCTCCGTATGTTACCTTGCTCCCAGCCCGTCAGAGTCAACGAACTCTTAAAACGCAGGCTTCGCTAAAATTCGAGCGAATGCGTTGGTAGGCGATTGAGCGCGTTTAACGACATACAAGCCTAGGTTGACGCGTTTTAACCGGCCTGAAGCAGCCCCCGATTTATCCCTGATGCCACAAGATCCGGACGGGGATCGACGCAATGACGTCGGCCGATGCTCCGGACAACGGGGCGTCAGTCATGTTGCGTATCGATCAGACGCGGGCATTCCCGCGTGCGCTGGGGTTCGTGCTCGCCGGTGTTGTAAGCGTCAGCGCTTGCGATGGAGCATTTGCAAAGTCACGCGCGAAGAAGACGGTGCTTGAGCGCCCCGTGATGGAATCGGCGATCGCGGGCATGACCGCGCCGCCGGTTCGGTTCTTCACGATCAACCAGGTGCTGGCCAAGCGTGACAGCGAGAACCGTGCAAAGCCCGGCAATATCGAACTCGCATCCTTGGACGCGTCGCAGGGATCAGATGCCAAGGTGATCAGCGATGCGCCGTCTCCGGCCGCGATCCTGCCTGCCACCAGCGAGGAGCCGTTCGGCCTGTTCACCTTCCGCGCGCCCGAAGGGCTGTTGTGGACGAAGTGGCGCGGTGTCGAAGCACGTATGCGCGCCGACATGAAATCGATCGAGGATTGCAAGGCCGATAGCGAGAACTGCGCCGCCGGCGCGCGCAAGTTCGTCGCCGTCACGCGTTCCGCCGCCGAGTTGGATCTGCGCACACGCGTCGAGGCGATCAATCGCGACGTCAACTACGCAATCCGCTATGTTGGAGACTATCAGCAGCACGGCGTCGCCGATCTGTGGAGTTCGCCGCTTGAGACGCTGTCTGCGGGCATCGGCGATTGCGAAGATTATGCGATCGCCAAATTCGCCATGCTCGTCGCAACGGGTGTGCCGGAGGCCGATATCAAGATGATGCTGGTGCGTGACATGGCGGTGCGCCAGGACCATGCGGTGCTGACCGTCCGTGTCGATGGCCGCTGGCTGGTGCTCGACAATCGCTACTCCCGACTGTCGGAAACGCGCGATCTGCCGCATTTCATGCCGCTTTTCGCCATCGACCACAAAGGCGTCAGCCTGTTCGCCGCGCCCTATGCCGCGCGTCCGCATCATGAGAGTGAGACCGACATGTTGCCCGCGGCCGAGGTGGACGGCTTCGGGGGTGGCTCTTCCTTGCCGCTGGCGCTCTGAGATAGTTCGACAACACAACGTCGATAATCGGCCTGATATCGACGTTTTATGCGCTTCGCGATCTTGTACTTCCGTGCATCTTGGGCTCTTAATGCGCCAGGGTGAGGTCGACGAGGGGATTGAGATGCGCTTCAAGCACACGCTGTTGGGTTTGTTGGTGGCTGCCGGAATGGCTTCCGGTGCAACTGTCTCGCATGCCGAAGGCCTGCTTCCAGGCGCTGCCTTCTCCGTCGATTGTCAGAATGGGGCGGTCTACAAGCTGACCTCAGGCCGTGTGACCTTTCCGGGTGATATCGTCACCGGCCATCTGTACCTGACCCCGCACCGTGCAATGCCTGTTCGCCTGATCCCGATGGGTGAGGGATATCGCTATGCAGGCCGTGGCGTATGGCTGGATGGCATTCGCGAGCACGCGCTGTTGTATCGGGCCAAGTATAGCCCGGTCGCGTGCGTCGTTACCCGCGTCTAGACTTTTATCCTATCAACTATCTCCTGCGATAGCAGTCCTGCGATAGCGAGTTGCGCATCTGCGCAGCTTGCTGACTCACGTCTGTGTCCGGAGAACAAGTGCGCGATCCCAGAGATTCGCGGAATGCGCACGGCAAATGGCGACCCTGCCATCTGGCCGTGACACGAATGCGCTTTAAGCAACTGTCCCATTTCGAAATTTACTCGCGAAGGGCGATCACCACGCAGCGGTTCGCGCCGCTGTCGATATCGGCTCGCGAAAGCAAATTCAGGCGCCCGTCCAATATTGGCGGACGTGCCTGTGGTTGTGAGCTGATTTCGTTGTTCAGTGCGATATGAGAAGTCATCTTACAAAGTATAAAATAAGTCGTTTTTTCGAATACTTTCTTATTTTTACAATAGATACGCCGCGATTTGTGGATTTTTCCGGGCATTCCCAAAAATAGACTGTCTAGAAGAAGTATTACTGTGGAATGGTTCATCTTTATTAATACGCTGTTTCATTTTTGAACTTAACCAATGCAACGAAAACGCTTCAAATTTTACAGGTATTCATTGACGTCTCTACGTTCTTAAGAATATTTTAACCCTCGCAGGACTTGGACGTTTTTCGGTCCGATCAGCTTGAGGTTGTAGTCATGAACGCTCCCGTATTGCTCGCGCAGCTCGCCGGTTCCACCACGCAGACCCCGCCGTCTCCGAAGAACCTGAAGCTCGAGAAGCCGCAAAATGGGCAGGCGATTTCGGTCCATCTCGACGGCAACACCAAGCTCGATTTTGCTGATATCGCGAGCGAGAAGCTGACCTTCGTCAAGGTCGGTGAAAAGCTCATCATCCTCTTCGACAATCAGTCGACGGTGACTGTCGATCCGGTGTTCGACTCGATGGGCAAGCCGCTCACCGATCTCGCATTCGACATGGGCTCCGATCGCACGCTGACAGGCGAGCAGTTCGCGCAAACATTTCCGATCACCACCGATCAGTCCGTTCTGCCCGCAGCCGGCGGTGCAACGGGCCCGACGGGCGGCGCGAATTTCGGTGATGCGACCGTCGGCGCGCTTGCTGCCTCCGGCGCGCGTCTCGCGCTGCTGACGGGCGAAGACACTGGTGGCGGCTTCGATAATCTCGACGATGGGACGCCTAACCCGTCGCCGATTCCCGGCGGCGTGACGGCTGTGACGCTGAACGAAGACGGTTTTGCGGAAGGCAATCTCGGCGGCACCGGTGACACGGGCGGCACCGCGACGTCCGTGACCGGTTCGCTCAATGTCGATTTCGGTACCGATGGTTCGAATCGCAGCTTCGCGTTCTCGCTGAATCAGCCGACGCTCGCCGGCCTGACCTCGGATGGTCAGACCGTTCAGCTCGCTTTCACCACCGTGAACGGCCAGCCCGTGCTGATCGGCTATGTCGGTGGCGATTTCAATGCCGCCGCCAATCAGGTCTTCACGGTGTCCCTGGATGCTTCATCGCTGCAGGGCAACTATACCTTCACGCTGTTGCGTCCGCTCGATCATCCGATCGGCGGCACCGAAGACACGATCAATCTCTCGATCAACGTGATCGCGACGGATGGTAGTGGCGACACTGTGGCCGTCACGATTCCGATCGGCATCAACGACGATACGCCAGTGATCGGCACGCCTGCCGATGCCGCGCTGACGGATCCGCTGTCCGGCAATCCGGCGACGCAGACGGGCTCGCTGGGAATCTCCTGGGGTGCCGATCGCTACAACGATCATGTCGATGGCGGCGTATCCGCGACCACAGGCGCAACGGGCGACCGCTCGGTCGTGTTTGCCAACACGCAGGTGACGGCCACCGGCGACGGCGCAACGGCCATTGGTACGCTGACGTCGCATGGCGAGACCGTCCACTACGTGCTGCTCGAAAACGGCACTGTGCTGGTTGCCTATACAGGCGCGACCGCGCCGACCAGCCTCGCCGATCTGCAGCAGAGCGGCACGCCGAGCGGTGAAGGCGAGGGTGGCGAAGGTGGAATTGCCAACAACGTCGTCTTCGTCGTGACCCTGTCCGACGCCAGCAATAGCGGCAGCTATGTCGTCACCCAGTATCGTTCGCTGGATCACGATAATGGTTCAGCCACGTTCCAGAACATCGATCTGGCCTTCAACTTCACTGCGACGGACAGCGATGGCGATACGGTGAACGGCACGCTGCATGCGGTGATCGCGGATACGGTGCCGGTTGTGACCGGTCCGGCCGACGCAAGCACACTGAGCGAAGGCAACGGCGAAACGCCGCCGAGCGAAGGTGGCGGGGACATGCCCTCCTTGCTGGTGGTCGGCGGTTCATTTACGCCGAAGGATACGGGAGCCGTATCGCTGCACATCGATTGGCGTTCGGATAATCAGAATCCGACTGCTGCGGGCGGCGCGCATGATCGCTCGGTCACATTCACCGCTGCGACGCAAACCGCTCTCGAAAACCTCGGCCTGACTTCCGACGGCGCGACGATCATCTACACGATCTCCGCGGGGGGCACTTTGCTGACGGCAACGACTGCTGCCACCGAAGGCCATAGCGCGCGCACCATCTTTACTGTGCAGTTGTCCGACAGCGGAAATGGCAGCTACGACTTCACCTTGCTGGACAATCTGGACCATCGGGGCAGCTCCGAAGGCAGCCAGGCGCTGACATTTGGCTTCATTGCGACCGACAGCGATGGCGACTCGACGGTTCCAGCGAGTTTCACGGTCAACATTACCGACGAAACTCCGTCCTTCACCTCCGAAGGCGTTGCGCCCCAGTTTGTCGATGAGGAGGGCAATGCGGGCGACACCTATGCGTCCGGCGATCTCGCTGGCGAAGCCAAGACCGCGACCGCATCGCTGAACATCGCGTGGGGGGCGGACGACGCCAATAACGTGGTCGATGGCGGCTTCACGGGCAGTGCTGGCGACCGTTCGGTGGTCTTTGCGAGCAATGCCGTCAGTTCGCTTCAGGGGCAGAATCTCACGTCGAACGGCGTCGCGCTGCAGTATGTCCTGTCGACCGATGGTACGACGCTGACGGCCTATCAGGGTTCAGGCCGTCTCGATGGCGACAAGGTGTTCGCCGTCACGCTGTCCGATCAGGGCAACGGTTCCTACAATTTCACGATGCTGGGTCATCTCGATCACCCGATTTCGGGCGTTGAAGACGATCTGACGCCGGTGTTCAGTTTCACGGCGCGCGACGGCGACGGCGACGCGATCTCGTCGAGCTTCTCGGTGACGATCAACGACGACGCGCCAGTGGTGCCAGTCACCACGCCGGTCAATCTGATCATCAATGGTGACTTCTCCGCCGGCGACTGGTCGGGCGTCGCGAGCTGGGGCAACTACAGCACCAATGTCACCGGCTGGACCATCACCGGCGACCGTCTCGAGCGCGTCAATAGTGGCTATCTCGGCGCGACCTTGCCGAATGGCGGTCACATGGTGGATCTGGAAGCCTCGCCCGGCGACCTGACCCTGTCCCAGACCGTTGGCGGCATGACCACCGGCCAGACCTATCATCTGTCTTTCGCGATCGGCGAAGCGACGGGGCCGTATGGTGCACATCTGGAAGTGTATTGGAACGGCACCCTGGTTGGCAGTTATTCGCCGCAAACCGGCGCGATGCAGACCATTGATCTGACTGTCGTTGCCGATGGCACCAGTAACACGCTGTCGTTCAAGGAAACGGGCGCCATCGATAACAGCGGCACCTTCCTCGCTAATGTCAGCCTGACGGCGGCAGCGGTCGGTATCGTCGATGAAGATGGTTTGGCCAACGGCGTGGCAGGCGGTGTCGGCGATGTCGCCGGTCAGGTGACCGTGGTCACCAATGCGCTGAATATTTCTTGGGGCTCCGATAACGGCAACAGCGTCGTTGATGGCGGCATCACGGGCTTGCCGGTGAATGGTGACCGCGCCGTTACTTTCGATGCGTCGAATGTGAGCGCGCTGTCGGCCTTGGGCCTGACCCACAACGGCACCGTGATCACCTATCAAATCTCTGCCGACGGCACCAAGCTGATCGCCTCGGCAGGAGAGCAGGAGATCTTCCACGTCGCGTTGTCCGACGTTGACACCGGCTCCTACACTTTCACGCTGACCGGCGCCATCGATCACCCGCTGCATTCGGTCGAAGACAATGTGACGCTGAACTTCGCAGTTCGTGCGACTGACAGCGATGGTGACAGCATTCACACGTCATTCGCCGTTCTGGTCAACGACGATGCCCCTTCGATCGGCAAGATCGGCGATCAGACGATTGCAGAAAGCACCAGCACCGAGTTCTCCAATACCTTCCTGACTCAGACTCTGTCTGACGTTTCGTTGAATATCTCGTGGGGCGCGGACGACAACAATTCCGGCGCGTTCAACCGCTCTGTCGCCTTCGATGCCGCGCTCGCCGGTACGGCACCGAGCGGTCTGACTTCGAACGGCGTTGCCTTGATCTATGTGCTGTCGGCTGACGGCACCGGGCTGACGGCCTATCGTTTTGACGGCACCAATTATATCGGGGTCGGTGGCGGCAATCTCGGTACCTCGCCATCGGATGCTGCACGCGTGTTCAGCGTGCAACTGTCGGATCTCGGCAACGGCAGCTACACGTTCAAGCTCTACGACAATCTCGATCACAAGACGGGCGATGGGACATCGCTCAATCTCTCGTTCGGTTTCACCGCGACCGACAGCGACGGCGATACGACTCCGATCTCGAATTTCACCGTTGTCGTCACCGATAATGTCCCGCTACTGGTCGGTAATGCCGACGTCGGCGCGCTCACGGAAACGGGGCTGCCGGCTGTCTCGTCGACGTTTGGCAATCTTGGCATCGACTGGAATGCCGATGATCGTGGTTCGGCCCATCTTGAATTCGCAAAGGATTCCAACGGCCTGGCCATCGTTCCGCAGGGGTTGACCTCGGACGGTGTTGCGCTTGCCTACATTGTGCGTCTCGCGGCCAACGGTGTTGATGAAGAGCTCGTCGCCTACAAGGTCGGCGACACTGTGGACCATCCGGTGTTCATCGTCGCGCTGAATGGTCTGGTCAATCCGGCCTTCGCTGCCACGCTGTTCCAGAATCTCGACCATGTCGGCGCTGGTAACGACAGCAGCCTGACGCTCACCTTCACGGCGCATGCTATCGATGGCGATGGCGATACGGTTGATCGCACCTTCACGATCACAGTCGCGGACACCAAGGCGACCGTTGGGACACCCGAGTCGGCTCGGGCGGATGAGGACGCGTTCGGCAATCCGGCGGGCCTCAGCCTGATCACGGACAGTGCTATCGACACCGATAACAACAACCGCACCGTCGGCGGAAAGCTCAACATTTCCTGGGGCAGTGACGATTCCAATACGGTCGTCAATGGCGGCATCACCGGCGCTCCGGTGGCCGGCGATCGCGCCGTGACATTCGACGCGTCGAATATCACGACGCTGCTTGGCCTGAACCTGACGCATAACGGAGCTGCGCTGAGCTATCAGATCAGTGCCGATGGCCAGACCCTGACCGCGAAGGCGAATGGCGAAGAGATTTTCAACGTCAAGCTGTCTGACGTCGACAGCGGCTCGTATATTTTCACACTGACGCGCAATCTGGATCATGCGGACCGGTCCGGCGAGGACAATCTGCCTCTGTCGTTCAAGTTCAACGCGACCGACTCGGACGGCGATGTCACGGCCGGCAATTTCACCGTCGAAGTGAACGACGATAGCCCGGTGATCGGCACCCCGGCCTCGGCCCAGGCCGACGATAGTTCACTCGGCAATGTGGCGGGTCTGTCGATCATCACCGACTCGAGCGTCGATACCGACAACAGCAGCAAGACCGTTGGCGGCAAACTCAATATCTCCTGGGGTGCCGACGACGGCAACAATCTCGGCAATGTCGGCATTACCGGTGCTGCCTCGGTCAACGGCGATCGCGCTGTGACGTTCGATGTGAACGCGACCAATACGGCACTTAACGCGCTTCATCTGACCCATGACGGTACGTCTCTGGTCTATAGCTACAGCTCGGGTAATTCGCTGCTGACGGCGAAGGCCAACGGCGCGACCGTGTTCACGGTGCAGCTGTCGGATGACGGTTCGGGTAAATACATCTTCACGCTTGTCGACAGCCTCGATCATCCGACCCACGGCACGGCAGATAATCTCAATCTGACCTTCAGTTTCATCGCCACCGACAGCGATGGCGACAAGGCGACCTCCACCTTTGCGGTCGCCGTCAACGACGATCTTCCGACCATCGGCAGCCCGGCTGCATCACGAGTCGATGAGGACGATCTGTCGGCCGGAAATCATGATGGCCTTGCGCCGATCACCGATGTGACGGTCGATACCGACAGCAGCCGACTGACCGTGGGCGGCAAGCTCGGCATTTCGTGGGGGGCTGATGACGGCAACAGCTCCGTCAATGGCGGCATCAATGGCGCGTCAGTGAATGGCGACCGCGCCGTCACCTTCGATAGCGCGACGACGGCTGCGCTGACCTCGCAGCATCTCTCTCAGGGCGGCGTTGAGCTGACCTATGTCATCAGCAACAACGGCACGGTGCTGAAGGGCATGGCGGGTACGGCGGAAGTGTTCAGCGTCACGCTGTCCGACCAGAACGACGGTTCGTACATCTTTACGCTCAAGGGCAAGCTCGACCATCCGGATACGACAACCGAAGACAATATCGACCTGACCTTCAACTTCACCGCAACGGACAGCGACGGCGATACGGCCACGTCATCCTTCAAGGTCACCGTCAACGACGACGCACCGACCGCTGCTGGCGAAACCGCTACGGTGGCTGAATCCTCGCCGGCGCTCGGCACTGGCAATATCATTCTGGCTTTCGATCGCTCCGGAAGCATGAATGACGATCCGGATGGCTCGGGTGGTTTCTCGTCGCGGCTTGCGCTGGCGAAGGCTGCAGCCATCAATCTCTTGAACACGAGCAATGCTGATCAGGTTCTGATTGTGACATTCTCGGACAACGCCACGTCCTCGTCCTGGATGACCAAGGCGCAGGCGATCGCGTATATCAACAGCAATTCGTTCCCGGGAACGAACGGCGGCACGGACTACGACAACGCCACGGCCGCAATCCAGGGCGCCACGATTCCGTCTGGCGGTACCTCGGTCTACTTCTTCACCGATGGCCAGCCGACAGGTAGCGGCGGTCTCAACAGCACGGAACGTGCTGCATGGGAAAGCTTCCTGCAAAGCAAGAGCATGACGTCCTACGCCGTCGGCGTGGGTAACGGCATCGGCGCCAACGATCCCGACCTCAACGATGTCGCCTATCCCGGCTCACCGCTGATCATCACAACGGCCAACGATCCGGCGCTGCTCGGCACCATCACGCCGACGCTGCCGACCTCGGTTACCGGCAATATTCTCAGCAATGACCACTTCGGCGCCGATGGTGGGCGGATTCTGTCCATCACGATCGGCAGCGTCACCTATACCTGGAATGGCGCGTCGACCATCACCAAGAGCGGCGGGGAAACCGGTACGATCCCCGGCAATGCGTTGTCGATCGACACAGGCATCAACGGTCACCTGAACTTCAACTTCTCGACCGGCGCCTGGAGCTACAGCGCGCCGGCCCAGCTCGTGACCAACACGACCGAAACGTTCTCCTACACATTGATCGATGGCGATAAGGACACCGCCGGCGCCAATCTGGTCATCAGCGTCACCGCGGTGAACGACGCGCCGACCAACACCGTTCCGACCGCGCGCGTGGTGAATGAAGACACGGCGATCGTTTTCAGTTCCGGCAATAGCAACGCGATCTCGATCGCGGATGCCGATCACAACGGTGGCAACGAAACCGTCACGCTGTCGGTGCTGCACGGCAATCTGACGTTGTCGGGTCTGAGCGGTCTCACCGTGACCGGAAATGGCACGGGCAATGTAACCGTCACAGGCACGGTTGCGGCAATCAATTCCGCGCTGAACGGCCTGAGCTATCTGCCGTCCAACAACTACAACGGCGCTGATACGCTAACGATCGTGACCAACGACAACGGTAACAATGGCGTGGGCGGTGCCAAGAGCGACACCGACACGATCGCCATTACCATCAACCCGGTGAACGATGCGCCCGTGATCACGCCGGAAACGCGTGAAGTTTCGTATATCGAGAACGGTAACGATCTGAAGCTGCTGTCGAACGCAGTGATCACCGATCCGGACAACCCGACCTCGCTCAATGGCGGCTTCATCTCCGTTACCCTCGGCAACACCGTTGCCGGCGACCAGCTGCAGATTGCTGACAACAGCAATGTGCGCCTGCAAGGTAATAACGTGCAGGTCTCCAACGGCTTCGGCGGTTGGACGACGATCGGCACGATTTCGGCCGGCGGCTTCGGCGGTACGTCCGTGACGATCGCGCTCAATGCGAATGCTGATGTGGCTGATGTGCAGACTGTCGTGCGCAGCCTGGCGTTCTATTCGAGCTCCGACAATCCGACCGGCGTAGACCGCACGGCGACCGTCACCTTCAACGATGGCGGCCATGACGGAAGCGGCGGCCCATTGTCCGACACCTCGACGGTGACCATTCATGTCACTCCGGTCAACGACGTGCCGGTGATCGCTGGCGGTTCCGAGCGCTCGGTTTCGGTGGCGGAGAACACCACAGGAGTGACCACCGTAACGTCCACAGATCCTGACGGTGGCACGCCGACTTACTCGATCTTGCAGACGTCAGGTACGGATTGGGCGAAGTTCACGATCAATCCGGTCACCGGAGCGCTCAGCTTCAACGCAGCGCCCGATTACGAAAATCCGACCGATGTTGGCGGCACCAACGGCAACAACACCTATGAGGTTGACGTCCGCGTGTCGGACGGCAATGGCGGTACGGCCGTTCAGACCATCAACGTCACCGTCACCAATGTAAACGAGGCGCCGGTTCTGGCGCCGGACACGAATTCGATCAGCTATACGGAGAACGGCAACGCGCTGAAGCTGATGCCGAACGCGTCGGTCACCGATCCGGATAGCCCGTCGAGCTTCGTGGGCGGTTCGATCACCGCCTCGCTCGGTGCGACCGCGGTCAGCGGCGACCAGCTGGTATTCGCCGGTAGTAGCGGCGTCTCGTTGGTCGGCAATGTCATCTGGGTTGGTTTCACCGTGGTCGGAACCGTGAGCGGTTACGGCACTGCAAACATGACGATCAGCCTCGCGGCTGGCGCCACCGACGGCAATGTCGAAACGGTGCTGAAGGCTCTCGCCTATCAGTCGACCTCTGAGAACCCGACGGGTGCGGATCGCACGGCGACCGTCACCTTCAACGACGGTGGCAATGACGGCAGTGGCCCGGCGTTGTCCGATACGTCGACTGTCACCATCCATGTCACGCCGGTGAACGATGCACCGCTGGCCATCAACGACACGGGCTCGGCTACGGAGAAGGGCGGCGTTGCCAATGCCACCGGCGGCAGCAATGCCACCGGCAATGTGCTGAGCAACGACAGCGATGTCGATGATCTCCAGACCTCGCTGGTGGTTTCCGGCGTGCGCGTCGGCACCGCCGGCAGCACCGGGACCGTCGGTTCGACTCTGACCGGCGCGCATGGCTTGCTGGTGCTCAATGCCAACGGTACCTACACCTATGTCATCGACGAGACCGATGCGCAGGTGCAGGCACTGAACGTCAATGGCACCATCACCGATACTTTCACCTATACGGTCCGGGATCCGAGCGGTGCGACCGACACCGCCCAGCTCACGATCACCATCAACGGTGCCAATGATGCACCGGTGGCGACCGACGATACGGGCAGCGCCACCGAAAAGGGCGGCGTCAGCAACGGCAGCGGCGGTGTCACTGCGACGGGCAATGTGCGGACCAACGACGGCGATGTCGACAACACGACGTCCTCGCTGGTCATTTCCGCCGTTCGCACCGGCGGGGAAGCCGGTACGGGTACTGCAGGTACAGTCGGTTCGTCACTGGCTGGCCAGTATGGCAGCCTCAAGCTGAATTCCGACGGCAGCTACACCTACACGGTCACGGAAACGAACAGCACGGTCCAGGCTCTGAACGTCGGTCAGTCTGTCACCGAAACCTTCACCTATACGGTGCGCGATGCGGGTGGTCTTACCGACACAGCCCAGCTCGTGATCACGATCAATGGCGCCAACGACGCAGCTGTCATCACCGGTAACGTCACAGGCTCGGTGACGGAAGCGAGCGGCGTTGCCAACGCTACGCCCGGAATCCCGACCGCGACCGGCGATCTCAACGCGACCGATGTGGACAATGCTGCGACTTTCACGGTGCAGAGCAATGTCGCGACCAGCTACGGCACCTTCTCGATCGATGCCGACGGCGCCTGGACCTATAACCTGAACAACGCCAACAGCACGGTTCAGGGCCTGAACAACGGCGGCACGCTTCACGACCTGATCACCGTCACAACGGCGGACGGCACCTCCAAGCAGATCGACGTCACCATCAACGGCGCCAACGACGCTGCAGTTGTGTCTTCCGCAACGGTGAACCTCACGGAGACCAATTCGGCTGCGTCCATCAGCGCCACGGGCTCGCTGACGATCACTGACGTCGACAATCCTGCGACCTTTGTTGCCCAGAACAATGTTTCGGGCACCTATGGCAAGTTCTCCATCACCTCTGCAGGTGCATGGACCTACACCGCCAACAACGCCCATGACGAGTTCCAGGTCGGTCAGACTTATACCGACACCTTCACGGTGAGCGCAGCGGACGGCACGCAGACCAGCGTGACGATCAAGATCGCCGGCACCAATGACGCGCCTGTGCTGACCGTGACCAATGGTGTCAGCGACGATATCGGCGATGGCTTCCAGAGCGGCGGCTATACCGGCTCGACCGGCAGCCCGAACCTGTGGACCACCAACTGGACCGAAGTCGGTGACAACAACTCATCAAGCAACGGCGACATCCGAATTTCATCCAGCGGCGGTAACTCTTACGTCCGACTGGGTGATAGCGACGGTTCAAATTCATCCTTGCAACGCACGGTCGATCTCAGCGGGACGTCGTCGGCCACGCTGACCTTCGACTATCGGCGCGTTGATCTCGATAGTTCGAGTGACCAGGTTTTCGTGCAGGTCTCGACCGATGGCGTGAACTTCACGCAGATTGCTGTGATCGGTGGTGGAAACTTCGATGACAATGGCTTCTTGAGCGCCAGCATCGATCTCTCAGCCTACCGTTCGAGCACAACGACGATTCGCTTTGTGGCGTCGGGTGGGCTTGGCGACAACGATTACGTCTATCTCGATAACGTCAATATCTCCTACAGCAACGAGCCGACTTTTACCGAGAACGGCTCGGCGGTCGCGATTATCAGCAACGCGACGCTGTCCGACGTCGACGATGCAAACATGGCGTCGGCCACGGTTGTCCTGACCAACAAGCAGGCCGGTGATCAGCTCTGGATCAACAGCACGGCTCTGTCGAACGGTTCGACCGGCACCGTGAACGGTGTGTCCTACCTGGTGGCGGAATTCGCTGGCGCAATCACCATTACCTTCAGCGGGGCCGCGACCAAGGCGGCCTATGAGCTGGCCATCGAGGCGGTGAAATACGCCAGCACCAGCGAGAATCCATCCACGACGGATCGCTCGTTCCAGATCACCGTCAATGACGGACACGACAATTCCAACACCGGAACGGCTGTCGTCCACGTCATTGCCGTCAACGACGCACCGCTGGCGGTGAACGACACCGGCACGGCGACCGAAAAGGGCGGCGTGGCCAACGGCACCAGCGGCAGCAACGCTACCGGCAATGTGCTGAGCAACGACACTGATGCGGAGACTGCCAGCGCATCGCTGGTCGTTTCGTCCATTCGCACCGGCACGGAGGCTGGCAGCGGCACGTCCGGCACGGTTGGTTCGTCGCTGCTAGGCACTTATGGCACGCTGACGCTGAATGCCGATGGTACCTACAGTTACGTTCTCAATGACGGCCTCCCGGCGGTTCAGGCGCTGAATGTCGGCGGCACACTGACTGAAACCTTCACTTATACTGTGAAAGATACAGGCAATCTGACCGACACCGCGCAGCTGGTAATCACCATCAACGGCGCCAACGACGCCGCGGTGATCTCGGGTACGACCACCGGCGGTGTGATCGAGGCTGGTGGCGTCGATAACGGTACAGTTGGCACGCCGACGGCGACCGGCACGCTGACCGACGCGGACGTCGACAATGCTGCTAACACCTTCACGGCGGTGACGACGGCAACCGCCACGGCCCACGGTTACGGTACCTATACGATGACCTCGGGTGGCGCGTGGACCTTCACGCTCGACAATAGCAACGTGACCGTTCAGGCGCTGAGTGCCGCTCAGACGCTGACCGACACCTTCACAGTGAAGACGACGGATGGCACGCCGCAGGTGGTGACTGTCACCATCCACGGCGCCAATGATGCGCCTGTTGCAAATGACGACAACCTCTTTGGCGCGGGCGTGCCCCAGAATGCCATCACGACGTTCTCGACCAGCCTGCTGCTTGCCAATGATACGGATGCCGAGGGTGACACGCTCAAGGTGACCTATGTCAGCGAGATGTCCGGCGCCGGAGCCAAGCTCACGCTGGATAAAGCAACGGGCATGATCACCTATGATCCCGCCACCTACGATCCGGCGGATCAGAATTCGATCTATATCAAAATTCTGCAGCAGCTTGCCGTGGGGCAAACCCATACCGACAGCTTCACATATGTGATCGACGATGGTCATGGCGCGCTGACGTCGGCGATCGGGTATCTCACCATCATTGGCACCAACGATGCGCCGGTGATTACGTCCGTCGCAAGCGACGCCAAGGGAACGGTCGTGGAAGACGCCACGGTCAATGCCGTCAGCGGCCAGTTGACCGCTACCGACATCGACAATGATGCGACGCAAAGCTGGACGATTTCCGGTACGCCAGCCTATGGCACGATCGCGATCGATGCGACCGGCAAGTGGACCTACACGCTGAATAACAGCCTGCCGGGAGTCCAGGCTCTGGCTGCTGGGCAGAACGTCGCAGAGCTCTTCACCGCGACGGTAACGGATGAACACGGCGCAACGGCAATCCAGACGGTGACGGTAACGGTTACCGGCACCAACGATGCACCGGTGCTGACCGGCGATCACACCGCGACCGTGGCCGAAGGTGGCACCTACACGATCGTTGCCGCGGATCTCGGCTTCTCGGATCCGGACGACGTTGCGTCGGGCGTGACCTTCACCGCGTCGTCACTCGTCAACGGTACGCTCCAGGTCAACGGCGTGACGGCGACGACGTTCACGGGCACCGAGCTTGCTGCGGGTCAGGTGAAGTTCTTCCACAATGGGGGCGAGGCCAGTTCGGCAAGCTTCCAGATCAAGGTTGAGGACGGCAACGAGGATAACTCGACGCCGGTGAATCAGGCCTTCACCTTCACCGTGACACCGGTGAATGACGGCGTGGCCACGATCTCGATCACCGATACGACCCAGACCGCCACCGCTCCGAAGGTTGGTGATGTGTTGAATGCGACGCTCGGTGCCGATCCTGACGGTGCAGAATCCAGCATCGTCTACCATTGGCTCCGTGACGGCACCGAGGTGTCGAGCGGGACGTCCTCTTCCTATACGCTTGGGTCAAGCGACGCAGGGCACGCAATCTCGGCCTATGCGACCTATATTGATGGCCAGGGCTTCCACGACACCACGGCAACCACTGCGCAGACGGTGGCCGTGATTAGTGCCAACAACGCACCGGCCTTTACGACCAGCGATGTGGCAGGCGGCGTGGTTGAGGATGCCGGAACAACACAGGGCGCGACCCTTATCCAGAACGGCAACTTCGAAAACTATGACTATGCCAACTCCTTTGCCGCGAACTGGACGCCATCCAGTTCCGGCGGCTTCTGGAGCCCGGCTTGGTATGCAAACCACACAAGCTCGGGCTTCCTGGGGATGGTCGAATACGGCGGCAATGAAAGCTTCAGCCAGACCGCGATCCCGACCACTGCCGGCACAAGCTATCTCCTCGACTTCTGGGTCCTGGAATATTCGACCACTGCGACGCTCTACGTGCAGTGGAACGGCAATACGATCGCCGCTGCCAGCGATGGAACCGGGGGCTGGAAGGAATACAAGGTCACGGTGACCGGGACCGGCAACGACACGCTGACCTTCATCGGCAACGATCCCAACTATACGTCGATGCGCCTCGACGACGTTTCGGTGACGAAGTTCACCGCCAACACAACGCAGACCGCGTCTGGTGTGCTGCACTTCACCGACGAGGCTGCCGACACCCATACGGCCAGCTTCACGCAGGGCAGCGCGCTCAACTCTGCAGGGACGGCCTATCTCGGCACGTTCAGCCTCGATAGCGTAACGGAAACGAGTGGCACCGACTCGATCGGCTGGCACTTCTCGGCCAGCAACAGCGCCCTGCAGTCCCTCGCGGCCGGACAGACGGTAACCCAGACCTATGAAGTCGCGGTTACCGACGACCACGCCAACACGTCCATCAAGGAAGTCACGGTGACGCTGACCGGCGTCAACGACGCCCCGGTGTTCGGATCGGGCACCGCCACGGGGGTCGTGGCGCAATCGACCCTGCCGACGGGCAATCTGCTGACGAATGGCGGATTCGATACCGGCAATACCAGCGGCTGGACGGTGGTGGCGCAGCCCAATACTTACGCGCAGGCTGACAGCACGTTCAATTTTGCCAGCGGCAACACTTGGAATTTCGACGTCTATGGCACCAACCCTGCAACCAGAGAAGGCATCGCGACGATTTCGCAGTCGATCAGCACCGTCGCCGGTCAGCACTATCTGCTGGCGTTCGACTATGCGGGAGCCTATGGGCTGAGCCCGGATTCGACGCTGAAGGTCTCGTGGGCCGGCTCGCAGATCATCTCGTTGAGCGGCATCCAGAATACCAACACCGATAGCGGCGTTGGTTCGCCCTATACCTATCTGGTCACGGGTGATGGCAACTCCGACGCGCTGACCTTTGCCTTCGACGCGAAGAACCAGGACCTGCGCATCGACAGCGTCTCGCTGGTGCGGGCCGAAGTCGCGCAGGGGTCGATCAGCTTCAGCGACGTCGATCTGACCGACAACACGCATACGGTGTCGGTGGCGAGCAAGACCGTGAACCCCTACGGCTACATGACCGCGACAGTCGACGAGGCCACCGACCAGGTGAATTGGACCTTCGTGGTCAAGGATTCCGAGATTGCGGGTCTCGCCGTCGGCCAAAGTGTCAACGAAACCTACACGCTGACGCTCGACGATCATCATGGCGGCGTCGTCACCAAGGACGTTACTGTCACGGTGAACGGCTTGCCAGGAGCTCCCGTCATCACCGGTATCACGGCCGCCAGCGATAGCGGTGCGATCGGTGACAACATCACCAACGATACGACGCCGTCCTTCGTCGGCACGGCGCAGGCGTTCTCGACCGTCACGGTCAAGGACGGCGCCACGGTCCTCGGCACCACCACGGCAGACGCCAACGGCGCGTGGACCTTTACGCCGGATGCGGGGCATGCGTTGTCGTCGACCACGCACACCACCATCACCGCGACCGCGACCGATATCGCGGGACACGTCAGTGCTGCTTCCGCCAACTACACACTGACGATCGACACCTTGGCCCCCAGCAGCCTGGCTGGAACGACGCTGGATCTGACCGACGCTAGCGACAGCGCGGGTGCCAGCAACAGCGACAACATCACCAAGATTACGACGCCGACCATCACGGTGGGGCATCTTAACGGTATCCCAATGTCAGTTGGAGACGTCATCCAGATCATTGATACCAACCACGGTAACGCCGTGGTGGGCAGCTACACCGTCCAGGCAAGCGATCTGAATGGCAGCAGCCAATGGAACAGCGCCGGCGGCGGTGTCGGTGGCGTTAAGGACATCGTCCTCACGACCCTTGATGATGGTGCGCATAACTTCACTGTGCAGTTGGTCGACAAGGCCGGTAACACCGGTACCCAGGGCGGCACGTTGACAGTGACGGAAGACACCACGGCGCCGAGTGCGCCGAGCATTAGCGTTATCGACAATGTCGGTAATATCCAGAGCACGAACCTGGCAGACGGCGCGTTCAGCGACGATACGCAGCTTGTGGTGCACGTCAGCCTGACGGGTACAGGGGCTGTCGCGGGCGACACGGTACAGCTCTCGAGCAACACCACCGCGCTGGGCAGTGCGGTGACGTTGACGGGCGCCAATATCACCGCTGGCTTCGTCGATATCACGACGCCGACGCTGACCAACGGGTCGTCCTACAACTTGAGGGCTGCAACTACGGACGTTGCAGGTAACGTTGGGGCATTGTCCGCCAGCGGTGCCAATGACGTGACGATCGATACGACCAAGCCGACAGTGAGTGGCGAGGCCATCACCAGCGCGACCGGTATCCAGAATGGCTATCTCAATGCCGGCGATGTTGTGAGCATCACCGTCAACATGAGTGAGGTTGTGACGGTGACCGGCACGCCACAACTGGGGCTGAACATCAACGGCACCACGGTGCAGGCGAACTACGCATCGGGCAGCGGCAGCTCGACTTTGGTGTTCACCTACACGGTCGTGGCAGGTCAGAACGACAGCAACGGCATCAGCATCAATACCAATGGGCTAAGCCTGAACGGAGGCACGATCCGCGACGCGGCCGGCAACGACGCGACGCTGACTGCCGCAAGCGTGACGGATAACAGCAACTACAAGGTCGATACGACCGCGCCTACGTTAGCGTTTACGACGGCAGATAATTCACAGGATCTGCTGTCGGGTACAGTGAGCGACTCCGGTTCCGGAATGGCGTCGGTGGTCGCCACAAGGAATAGTGGAGGCACTAGCCTTGGAAGCGATACGACCTTCCCTGGAGGCAGCTGGAGTATTTCGAGCACCAACTTCTCGACCGGTCAGCTCATAACAGTGGTTGCGACCGATCTTGCAGGCAATACGACCTCAGCAACAAAAACGTCGGTTGCTCCCGCCGGCACCTCCGGCGAAGCCATCAACCTCGCACTGACCGCTCCGACCGATCACGTCGGCTTGGTCTCGCTCACCATCGCCGGTCTCGCCGCCGGCTGGACCCTGAGCGAGGGCACGCTCAACACCGACGGCACCTGGTCGATCCTGACCAGCGATCCGTCGTCGTTGTCGGTCACATCGCCCGACGGCTACACCGGCGCGCTGGTTCTCCACGTCACCGAAACCTGGACCAACGCCGACGGCTCGACCGGCACGGCCTATGTCGCCGACAATGTCGAAGCCTATGCCAAGGGTGCGCCGATCTTCGCCTGGTCGGGCGACGATACGCTGACCGCGTCGAGCGGCGCCGATACGCTGGTGTTCGCCAACAAGATCGGCACCGACGTTGTGCACCACTTCGATACGGTGCACGACAAGATCGATCTGATCGGCTTCGCCGGCTTCTCGAGCTTCGCGGACGTTCAGGCGCATCTCGGCACCGATGCGGCAGGTAACGCCATCATCACGCTCGGCGATGGTCAAACGATCACCTTGAACGGCGTCAGTGCTGCGTCGCTCAGCGCGGACGACTTCCTGTTCAACGAGACCCCACTCACGCACAATGCGGGCGATATCGTACTCAGCAATGGTGCACTGATGCCGTTCAGCGGTGTGCTCGACAACACCGGCAGCATCCACCTCGCTTCGACCGGTGGTGAAACCGCCTTTGAGATTGTGCAGCGTGGTCTCACGCTGCTCGGTGGCGGAACGGTAACGCTGTCCGATAGTTCGTCGAATGTCATCTTCGGCAGCGCCGACGATGTCACGCTGACCAATGTCGACAACACTATCTCCGGCGCGGGCCAGCTCGGCGATGGCCATCTCACACTGGTCAACGAAGGCACGATCGTTGCCGACGGCAGCAATGCGCTGGTGATCGACACCGGCGACAACGCGGTGATCAACACCGGCACGCTGGAAGCGACCGGCACCGGTGGGCTCAATGTGCACAGTGATGTCGTCAACAATGGTCTGGTGTGGGCTAACGGCGGCGACCTGGACTTCGATGGCAATGTAACCGGCAGTGGTTCAGCGCTGTTGTCAGGCCATGCCAGCATCGAACTCGGCGGTGTGTTCAACGAGCACATCCTGTTCGATGGCACGGCCGAAGGCACGCTGGTGCTCGATCATTCGGCCGACTTCGGCGGCTTGGTATCCGGCTTCGATGGCAACGACACCATTGATCTCGCCGACATCCTCGGGAGCACGGCTTCGGTGAACTACACCGAAAACGCTCAAGGCACCGGTGGTGTTCTGACGGTGACGGATGGCGCTCACACGGCCAACATCGCATTTGCCGGACAGTATTCGACTGCAGACTTCCACCTCAGCAGCGATGCCAGCAACCATGTGTTGGTCCAGCTCGAAAGCCAGGCCCGTCAATTGACGAACGCAGCCTGATTTTTGCGACAGCCGGGAAGGCACAACAAAAATCGCCGGAGGATAACCTCCGGCGATTTTATTTAATGGGTGTTATAAATGAAGGAATGGCCGCACGAGCCAGTGAGATCGGACTTGTCTGTCAGATCTTCTGCCCCGCAGGAGCCTTCGGCCCCGCGGGCACACCTCCGCCACTCCCGCCCACATCGATCCTGATCCGCTGCACCTCCGTGCGCCCGGCCGGATACTTCACCTCGATGGTGACTTCGTCGCTGCCGACGAAATCGGCCTTCGATTGATAGAAGGCGATGAACCCTGGCACTTCCAAAGCGAGGCACTGCTTGTAATTGGTGGCGCTCACCTTGCCGCGCTTGATGCTGACGGTGCCGTTCGCAGGTGGGGTGACCATGCGCAAGGCGGGCAGGGTGCCCGAGGTGCAGTCCGGCTGGACGTTGAGATAAACGCCGACCTGGAAATTACGCGCGGTCGGGCCCTTGGCGGTCCGCTCGACGACAGACGGTGTCGCGGCAGGCGGCGTGGGCGAGGGCGTCTGCGCCCAGACGGCGGTTCCGGCACCGGTTCCCGCCAGAGTGCTTATGACGAGACTCAGCGCGACAACCGGCTTGCGAAACATGGAATTTCTCTCGATTGGCAGGTGATAACAGCGCGTCGCGACATCCCAAGGATGCAGCAAAAGTGCTGTCATATCAATGGATCGCAGGTCCGCGGGCCGGGTCGACGAGGGGCGGTTGGCCGGTCTCACGACTTGGTGTAATTCTTTGAATCAAAACGTGTTTGGGTAGCTCCGCGGGGCAATCGCCACATCTGTGGCGGACATGCTAGGAGAACCTACGGCGCCAGTATGGTGAATCGCCGCGCCGGCTCTTAAGAATTCTGAGGTTTGTTGAATGGTGTCGAAAGAAACTTCCGCAACGAAGGATGCGGTGCGCACGCTGCGTGTCGGCGTCGTGGGCGCAGGTGTCATGGGCACCAATCATGGCCGCGTGCTGGCCGGGCTGCCCGGCATCGAAATGGTCGGCATCGTCGATCCCATGCTCGAACATCGCACCCGCGCCGAGAAACTGATCGGCTGCAAGACCTTTGCTGATCTGGACACGCTGCTGGCCGCTGGCGTCGATGCCGTGACCATCGCAGCGCCCACTCACTTGCATCACGAAGTCGCGCTCGCCTGCATCGCCAAGGGCATCCATGTCCTGGTCGAGAAGCCGATTGCGTCCACCGTGGAAGAGGGACGCGAGATCGTCGAGGCCGCGCAAAAGGCTGGCGTGACTCTGATGATCGGCCATGTCGAGCGTTTCAACCCTGCCGTCGCCACCATCAAGAAGGCGATCGAGGGCGAGGACATTCTGTCGATCGGCATCACGCGCGTCGGCCCGTTCCCGCCGCGCATGTCCAATGTTGGCGTCGTCATCGATCTCGCCGTGCATGACATCGACCTGATCCGCTGGTTCACCGAGAGCGACATCGTCGAGGTGCAGCCGCAGCTGGCTTCCGCCGTCGCCGAGCGCGAAGACATCGCGCTGCTGCAGTTCCGCACGGCATCCGGCGTACTCGCTCATATCAACACCAACTGGCTGACGCCGTTCAAGGCGCGCACCGTCACGGTCGCAACGCGCGGCAAATATGTGATGGGCGATCTGCTGACCCGGCAGGTTACCGAATGTTTCGGCTTCAAGACCGATGGCAGCTATTCGATGCGCCATCTGCCGGTCGGGCAGGACGAGCCGTTGCGTGCCGAATTGATGGCGTTTCTCGATGCCGTGCGGACTGGTGGCGTGCCGGCGGTGACGGGCGAGGAGGGCGTTGCCTCCCTCGAAATCGCGATCCAGTGCCTGGAAGCGCCAAAGAAGCGCGCGGCTACGGCGACGCGTCCGGCGCCCCGCAAGGTGGTTGGCTGACGCAAGCGCGGCCGGCGCATGCATACGCCGGCGTCCAATATCCAGACTTCAACACGACACTCTGCAGGCCAGGCATCATGAACCAGCACACCCGCATCGACCCCGTTCCCTTCATCGACCTCAATGCGCAGCGTCAGCGGCTGGGCACGTCGATCGACGAGGCGGTTACCCGCGTGCTCAATCACTGCCAGTTCATCAATGGTCCGGAAGTCGCCAGGCTCGAAGCAGAACTCGCCAAATATTGCGGCGCCAAGCATGTGATCAGCTGCGCCAGCGGCACCGACGCGCTAATGATGGTGCTGATGGCCAAGAAGATCGGCCCGGGCGACGCCGTGCTGTGCCCGTCCTTTACCTTCTGCGCCACCGGCGAGGCCGTGGCACTGGTCGGCGCGTCGCCCGTATTTGTCGAAGTCGATGAAGTCACTTTCAACATCAACCCTGAGTCCGTGAAGCGTGGCATTGCCACCGCCAGGAAGGCCGGTCTTAAGCCCCGGGCGATCATCCCGGTCGATCTGTTCGGCCAGCCCGCCGATCTCGATGCGATCAACGCCATCGCTGAGGCCGAAGGCATGTTCGTGCTGGAGGACGCCGCGCAGGCCTTCGGCGCGACCTATAAGGGCAAGTGCGTCGGCACCTCGGCGCTGGCCACCACCACCAGCTTTTTCCCGGCCAAGCCGCTCGGCTGTTTCGGCGACGGCGGCGCGATCTTCACCGATGACGACCAGCTCGCCGAGGACCTGCGCAGCATTCGCATCCACGGCCAGGGCTCGGACAAATACGACAATGTCCGGTTGGGCATCACCGGCCGCCTCGACACCATCCAGGCCGCGGTGCTGCTGGAAAAGCTGAAGATCTTCGACGACGAAATCGCCGCCCGCAACAAAGTAGCCGACCGCTACGCCCGCAGCCTCGGTAACCTCGTCACCGTGCCGCGAGTCGCCGAAGGCAATACGTCGATCTGGGCCTGCTACGTAATCCGTCTGCCGAAGGGCACCGACCGCGACGCCTTTGCCAATGCGCTGAAGGCGCAGGGCGTGCCGACCGCGATCTATTACGCGAAGTCGATGCATATGCAGACTGCCTATAAGGACTATCCGGTCGTCGATGGCGGCCTGCCGGTCTGCGAGGCGCTGTCGGCCGATGTCATCAGCTTGCCGGTTCATGCCTATCTCGACGAGGCCACCCAGGATCGTGTCATTCAGGCTGTGCGCGACGCACTGGCGGCCTGATTTGGCCGTTTTGCGCAGCCGCTTCATGCTGTAGAAGCGGCTGATGCTGGGACGCATTTTCACCGTCGGCGGATATACGCTGCTCTCGCGGATCACCGGTTTCGCGCGCGACATCATGCTCGCGGCGATCCTTGGCGCCGGGCCGGTGGCTGACGCCTTCTTCGTGGCGCTGCGACTGCCCAATCATTTCCGCGCCATTTTCGCCGAAGGCGCGTTCAATGCCGCTTTCGTCCCGGCCTATGCCCATGTGACGGGAAAGGGCGGGCCGGCATCGGCACATCTGTTTGCCGATCGCATCTTCACGCTGCTGTTTGCGTCGCAGGTCGTCCTGCTCATTTTGGCCATTCTGTTCATGCCGCAGGCCATGAGCATCCTGGCGCCGGGCTTCACCGATGATCCCGCGCAGCGTCATCTCGCCATCGAGCTGACACGCATCACTTTTCCCTATCTGCTGCTGATCACGCTGGTGACGCTCTATGGCGGCATGCTGAACGTCATGCAGCGCTTTGCCAGTGCCGCGGCGGCCTCGATCTTCCTCAATATCTCCATGATGGCGACGCTGGCGCTGGCTGCGTTCTTTCCGAGTGCAGGTCACGCGGCGGCCTGGGGTGTGCTGATTTCGGGCTTTCTGCAATATTTCCTGCTCGCCGGAGACTTGCAGCGCCATGGCGGGCTACCGCGTTTCGCGCCGCTGCGCCTCGACGAGGATGTGCGCGGATTCTTCCGCGCGCTCGGCCCGGCGACGCTCGGCTCAATGGGCACGCAAGTCGCATTATTTGCCGATACCATCATCGCGACCTTCTTGCCGGTCGGCGCGCTGTCGGCGCTGTATTATGCCGACCGTCTCAACCAGTTGCCGATCGGGGTGATCGGTATCGCCATCGGCACGGTACTGTTGCCGGAAATGTCGCGGCGGATGGCGGCAGACGATCACGTCGGCGCCATGGGCGCGCAGCGCCGCGCCTTCCTGTTCACGCTGTTGTTCTCGCTGCCCTTCGTCGCCGCATTCCTCGTGGTGCCCGACGTCATCATGCGCGCAATGTTTACCCGCGGGGCCTTCACCAAGGCGGATGCTGCCGTCGCTGCGGCGACGCTCGCCGCCTATGCCATTGCGCTCATCCCCTTCGTGATGATCCGCAGCGCGGTTGCAACCTTCAACGCCCGCAAGGACACCACGACGCCGATGATTGCCGCGCTCACCGGCATCGCAGTCAACGTCACGCTGAAGATTTTGCTGATGGGGCCCCTGGCGCAGATCGGCCTTGCGCTTGGCACCGCGGCGGGCGCCTGGATCAATCTGCTGCTGGTCATCTTCTTTGCCATGCGGGCCGGCTATCTCGAATTCGACCGCGCATTCCTGCTGGCGCTGGGCAAATTCGCGCTGACCGGCGTGGTCCTTGCCGCGGTGCTGTGGGGGGCCGCGCGTCTTGCGGCGGAGCAGTTTGCGGGCCTCACCAGCCTCCGCGACGAAGCGACGCTGGGAGTTCTCATCATCGTGACCGTCCTGGTCTATTCGGCATTGGTTCTGATGTTGTTCGGCAAAAGCTGGCTGCGCAGCCTGGTCCGCGCCAGATAGCTCGCTTCATCGTGTCCCAAAGTCGGGCAGGGCGGCGCCCCCGTGCCACTTGCCGCCGTCCTCCCGCAGTGTAGATTGAGTCTAAACTGCATGCGGAGGAACGATGGCCCCCATCAAATTCGGCGTCGGACAGAGTGTCCTGCGCAAAGAAGACGACGCCCTCATTCGTGGCCGTGGCCGCTATACCGACGATCATGCGCCCGTCACGCTGCATGCCCTCGTGCTGCGCTCGCCGCATGCCCATGCCAATTTCACCATCGATGTCAGCAAGGCGCACACACTTCCGGGTGTCGCTGCGATTCTGACGGCGGAAGACACCAAGGACCTCGGCGGTCTGCCCTGCCTGTTCAATCTCGAAGATCATCCTTTCACCGGGCCGGATTATCCGATCCTCGCCGCCGGGGAAGTCCGCCATGTCGGCGACGCCGTGGCCTTCGTCGTTGCGGAGACTGTAGCGCAGGCGCGTGATGCGATTGAGGCGATCGAGGTCGACTGGAAGCCGCTGCCGTCCGTGAACGGTCTGGTCAATGCCGTCGGCAAGGGCGCGCCGCAGGTGTGGGCCAAGCATCCCGGCAACATCCTGTTCGATGTGCCGATCGGCGACAAGAAGGCGGTCGATGCGGTGTTCGCCAAGGCGCCAGTTGTCGCCGAGGTGAAGATCGTCAATCCGCGCGTCATCATCAACTATATGGAGACCCGCGCGGCGATCTGTGAATACGACGCCAAGCGCGATTACATGACGCTGACCATCGGCAGCCAGGGCAGCCATCGTCTGCGCGACATCCTCTGCGATAACGTGCTGAAGATGCCCAAGGACAAGATGCGCGTGATCTGTCCCGATGTCGGCGGTGGTTTCGGCACGCGGCTGTTTCCCTATCGCGAATATGCGCTGGTGGCCTTTGCCGCCAAGAAGCTCGGCAAGAATGTGAAGTGGGCGGCGGACCGTACCGATCACTTCCTCGGCGACGCGCAGGGCCGTGACAACGTTACCCATGCACGCATGGCGCTGAGCGAGGATGGCAAGTTTCTCGCCATGGATGTCGACCTGATGGCCGACATGGGCGCGTATCTGTCGACCTTTGGACCTTACATCCCGCATGGCGGCGCCGGCATGTTGCCGGGTCTCTACGACATCCAGACATTCCATTGCCGCGTGCGCACGGTGTTCACCAATTCTGTGCCGGTGGATGCCTATCGCGGCGCCGGCCGTCCGGAGGCAGCCTATGTCGTCGAGCGTCTCGTCGATCAATGCGCGCGCAAGCTCGGCATGACGCCGGATGCGATCCGCCGCAAGAACTTCATTTCGCCGAAGGCGATGCCCTACAAGACCGCGACCGGCAAGGTTTACGACTCCGGCGATTTCACCGCGCATATGAAACGCGCGATGGATGTTGCGGGCTGGAAGGAATTTCCAAAGCGGGCCAAGGCCGCGAAGAAGGAGGGCCTGGTTCGCGGTATCGGCATGGCCACCTATGTGGAAGTCTGCGGCACCATGGGCGACGAGACCGCCAACGTTGCTGTTGGCGCCGATGGTGACATCACGATCCTGATCGGCACCCAATCCACAGGACAGGGCCACCACACCGCCTACGCGCAGATCGTCGCCGAACAGTTCGGCGTGACGCCGGATCGCGTGCACATCATTCAGGGCGACACGGCGAAGGTGGCGACCGGTCTCGGCACCGGCGGCTCCGCATCGATCCCGACCGGTGGCGTCAGCGTGCAGCGCGCCACCAGGCAGCTCGGTATCAACCTCAAGGAGCTGGCGGCGGATGTGCTGGAAACCAGCGCCGCCGACCTCGAGATCGATGGCGGCGTGGTGAAGATCGCCGGCACCGACCGCTCTGTGTCATTCGCCGATCTCGCGAAGAAGGCCGATCCGTCGAAGCTCAATGCGTCGGAAACCTTCAGCAGCGCCGACGGCACGTTCCCGAACGGCACCCATCTGGTCGAGGTCGAGATCGATCCTGCGACCGGCAAGATCGCCATTGTCAATTACGTCATCGTCGACGATTTCGGCGTCACGCTGAATCCGTTGCTGCTGGCCGGCCAGGTGCATGGCGGCACCATGCAGGGCATCGGCCAGGCGCTGATGGAGCAGGCGGTCTATGATCCCGAGGACGGCCAGCTCGTCACTGGCACTTTCATGGACTATGCGCTGCCGCGCGCGGCCGACGGCGCGCCGATTTCGTTCGAGACCCACAACATCCCCTGCGTGACCAATCCGCTGGGGGTGAAGGGGGCGGGCGAGGCTGGCGCCATCGGCTCTTGTCCGGCCGTGATGAACGCCATCATCGATGGCCTCTATCGCGAATACAAAATCGAGCACATCGACATGCCTGCAACCCCGGAGCGGGTCTGGATGGCGATCCGCGAGCACGAACGGCTCCACACGCTGTAGGGCGCCGCCGCCGGGAATAGCCGGATGGCGGCGGGGTTCATCTACATGTTGCGAACTAGTCCTAATTGAATTCCAAACAGGGGTATTGGTTGATGAAACGTGCGCTTCTCGTTGTCGGAGCTTTGCTGTTGGGTGTGGGGGCGGTCTCGGCCCAGCAAGAGATCGTCAAGGAACGCCAGACGCTGATGAAGTCCAATGGTCGCGCTCTTGGCGGCACGCTCAGCGCGATGGCCAAGGGCGACAAGCCGTATGATCAGGCCGCGGTCGAGGCCGCGCTGACCGTGCTGGACGAAACCGCCAAGAAGCTGCCGACACTGTTTCCGGACAGCACCAAGGGTCTGAAGGCCGAGGGTGACTATTCGACGTCGCCGAAGGTCTGGGAAGACAAGGCCGGTTTCGATGCCCACATCGTCACCTTCGCCAAGGCCGTCACCGACGCCAAGGCCAAGATCAAGGATCTCGACAGCCTCAAGGCGAATGTCGGCGGCATTGGCAAGGCATGCGGCGGCTGCCACGAGACGTTCAGACTGAAGATCTGAGCTCGATTGTGAACTCTGAATGAAAGGGCGAACGCCGCAGCGCTCGCCCTTTTGTTCAACCATCGTCGATTCGAATGTTACTTCGTGACTTGTCCGCGGATCTCGCCGCCTTTGTTGGCCTCAGTGTGGATGTTGACATAGTACTTGCCGGCCAACAGGTCGGCGGCCTGTGCGTCGGTCAGCGTGGCGCTGCCTTCGGAGCCGGATGTGGCTGGTGTGATCGGTACGGCCACTCCGGCATTCTTGCCGGCTTCGGCGGGGCCGTGGAAATGCGCCATGGTCGCAGGACCCGTGAGGCCGGAATAGGTCAGCTTCCAGGTCAGCTTCTTGGTAGCGGGATCGAAGTCGATATCGGCGGTGCCCTTGCCGGCGCTGGTATTGGCGGGCACTTCGGAAGCGCTGTTGAGGGTCGCCTTCATCTTGTCGGCGCAAGCGGGGCCGGCGAGGGCGATGCTGGTGCCGAGCGCGAGGGACGCGAGCATGATCGAACGAGGTGACATGGGTTTCTCCCTGATGATGGTGAGGTCGTCATGGCTGGAAACATCCGAGACGCCAATTCATTCCCCCGGGAGCCTAAGGGATGGATCACGGTTTCGTTCCGGCAGCGGCTGTTCGACGCGCTTTATGTGCTGAAGTTTGACCCGGATACCAATTGGACATGCACGTGCTGAAACGGCTTTTCATTCTCGCATTTGTCGCGGCTGTCATCGGCCTCGGCGTGTTCTGGTGGCTGACGATTCCCGTAACGGTGGCTGCGAGCACGCTTCCGCCGCACACGCCCAATCCCGGCAATGGCGCAGTGGTCTTCAATGCCGGTGGCTGCTCGTCATGCCATGCGACGCCGGCGCAGCAGGATCGGCTCAAGCTCGGGGGCGGGCTCCCGCTGACATCGCCGTTCGGTACGTTCTATGTGCCCAACATCTCGCCCGATCCCACGGCCGGTATCGGCCGCTGGAGCGAGGCTGATTTTGTGACGGCGCTGCTGAAGGGCACGTCGCCGAACGGCTCGCATTACTTTCCGGCTTTTCCCTACACGTCTTACCAGCAGATAAAGGTGGAGGACGCGCGCGACCTGTTCGCTTTTCTGAAGACGCTGGCGCCGGTCACGAGCAAGGCGCCAGATCACACCGTGCCATTCCCGTTCAACATCCGCCGCAATCTCGGTGTCTGGAAATTGCTGTTCCTTAATGGCAAACCCTTCGAGGCGGATGCATCGAAGTCGCCGCAGTGGAATCGCGGCAGCTATCTGGTGAATGCGCTGGGCCACTGTGCCGAGTGCCACAGCCCGCGCAATGCGCTGGGCGGCATCGTGACGGCACAGCGCTTTGCCGGAGGTCCTAATCCTGACGGAGAGGGTTGGGTACCCAACATCACCCAAAAGCGTCTCGGTGACTGGAGCGAAAAGGACATCGCGTATTTTCTCGAAACCGGGCAGACGCCGGACGGCGACACCGCCGGTGGCTCAATGGCCCGCGTGATCCGCAATACCTCCCAGTTGAGCGCAGACGACCGCTCGGCGATAGCGCTCTATCTGAAGTCGCTCCCTGCGGTGGAGGGGCCCCTCAGGCCCGCCAAAAAGGGCTAAAACCGACCGCGCAAGGTTGGGTTGTGGCGAGGTGCAGCCCTGCATGGAAACCCGCCAAGCCATGTCGCATCGGCGGTTTTCGTGAGCGGCCTCACGTGATTGTGTGCTGCAATATGAAGACCCCCACGATTCCCCTGATCTCCATTTCCCCGAACTCATGAACATCTTCAAAGCCGTGTCGCTGAAGATTGCCAGCACCATGGCGTTTGCCATCATGGGCGCGCAGGGTCGCTATCTCGGCAGCGAAGTGCCGCTCGGCGAGATCGTGTTTGCGCGCGGGTTGTTTGCGCTGATCCCGATCGTGCTGTTCTTCGGCTGGCGCGGCCAATTGCGCGGCGCGCTGCGCACCAACCGCGTCTCCGCGCATCTGGTGCGCGGTTCGTTCAGCGTGATCGGGACGTTCTGCACCTTCGGCGCGCTGGCGCGATTGCCGATCGCGGACGTGACCGCCATTGCCTTCATCGCGCCGCTGATCACCGTGGTGTTCGCCGCGATCTTCCTGAAAGAGCAGGTCCATGCCTATCGCTGGTCAGCGGTGGCAATCGGTTTTTCCGGCGTGATCCTGATGCTGTCGCCGTATTTCCACGACCACGCGGCGCTGACCACGTCGATGATCATCGGTCTGTCGCTGGCGCTGCTCAATGCCTTCTCGTCGGGCGGTGCGACCATCCAGATCCGCCGGCTGACCGCAACGGAGTCCTCATCCGCGATCGTCATCTTCATGACGCTGATTGTGATGGCGGCGTCGCTGCTCACGGCGCCATTCGGCTGGCGCTGGCCGACGAGTTTCGAATTGGCGCTGCTGATCGGCATCGGCATTTCCGGTGGGCTCGGGCAGATGCTGTTCACCGAGAGCTATCGCTATGCGCCGGCGTCCTTCCTGGCGCCGTTCGACTACACGGCGATGCTGTGGGCCTTCTTGCTCGGCTTCTGGATGTTCGGCGAGGTGCCGACGCCTTACGTGGTCGGCGGCGCGGTAATCGTCGCGGGCGCAGGCATCTTCGTCATCCTGCGCGAACGCCATCTTGGCCTGAAGCGGCTGCGTGACACACCGATGTCGCCGATTTCTACCATGGCCGATGACGAAGCTGATCCGGACGCGCCCATCGCTGTCCGCGCAAAGTCGCGGTGATTTCTTGTTCAATTTGTTGCAATGCACACTGGCAAGCTGTGCCATTTCGATTTTAGAACGCGCGCAAAACACGGGGCCTTGCTCCTGCCACGCGGCTGGATTTATATGCATTTGCTGCTTTCACGCGGCACCCCGTGCATGACGGGCTCATGAGGCGAAATGACCGCGCAAGGGTGCTTGCCGGACGTGTCGTTCCTTCCCAGATAGACCCGGCTGCACAGAATTTTCTGACGACAGACGTTCCCGCAATCAAAGAGGTTACCAATGGTCAACCGCCTGCAATTCTACATCGATGGCGCCTGGGTCGATCCCGTCGTCAAAAAGACCACCCCTGTCGTCAATCCGGCGACTGAAGATGCGATGTACGACATTGCGCTGGGCTCCAAGGCCGACGTCGACAAGGCTGTCGCCGCTGCCAAGCGCGCTTTCGAGACGTTCTCCCAGACCACCCGTGAAGAGCGCATCGCGCTGCTCGAAAAGATCATCGCGGTCTACAAGACCCGTATGTCGGATATCGGTGCGTCGGTCTCCGACGAGATGGGCGCTCCGCTGCCGATGGCCGAGAAGCTGCAGGCCGGTGCCGGGCTCGGTCATCTCGTCGCCACGCTCGACGTGCTGAAGACCTACAAGTTCGACGAGGCGCACAACGCCGCCATGATCACGAAGGAGCCGATTGGCGTCGTCGGCATGATCACCCCGTGGAATTGGCCGCTGAACCAGATCGCCTGCAAGGTCGCACCCGCGCTCGCCGCCGGCTGCACCATGCTCTTGAAGCCGTCGGAATACACCCCGACCTCAGCGCTGATCTTCGCGGAAATCCTCCATGAAGCCGGCGTGCCGAAGGGCGTGTTCAACCTCGTCAACGGTCTCGGCCCGGATGTCGGCGTCGCCATGAGCGAACATCCCGATATCGACATGATCTCCTTCACCGGTTCGACCCGCGCCGGCATCGACGTTGCCAAGCGCGCCGCGAATACCGTGAAGCGCGTCAGCCAGGAGCTCGGTGGCAAGTCGCCGAATGTGATCCTTGACGGCGCCGACTTCGTGAAGGCCGTCACCGGCGGCGTCGCGCATATGTTCAACAATTCCGGACAGTCGTGCAACGCGCCGAGCCGCATGATCGTGCCGCAGGCGAAGATGAAGGAAATCGCCGCCATCGCGAAGGCCCAGGCGGACAAGACTAAGGCCGGCGATCCGCGCGCTGATGGCACCGTCATCGGTCCGGTGGTCAATCGCGGCCAGTGGGACAAGATCCAGGGCCTGATCCAGAAGGGCATCGAGGAAGGCGCCACGCTGGTCGCCGGTGGCCCCGGCCTGCCGGAAGGCGTCAACAAGGGCTTCTATGTGCGTCCGACGATCTTCGCCGACGTCACCGAGAACATGACCATCGCGCGCGAGGAAATCTTCGGGCCGGTGCTTGTGATCATGGGGTCCAAGGACGAAGCCGATGCGCTCCGCATCGCCAACGACACGCCCTATGGCCTCGCTGGCTACGTCTCGGCTGACACGGTTGAGAACGCCCGCAAGTTCGGCCGTCGCATCCGCGCGGGCAACGTCAACCTGCAGGGCGCTCCGAACGATCGCACGGCGCCGTTCGGCGGCTACAAGCAGTCCGGCAACGGCCGCGAATGGGGCAAGCATGGTCTCGAGGACTTCCTCGAAGTCAAGGCGATCGCAGGCTACACCGCGGCGTAAGACCGCGTCGTTGAAGCGCAAGCTTCGTGACTGAAAACGCCGGCATGGAGCCATCCATGCCGGCGTTTTTGTTTCTACGATGGTCTCTCCGCCGTCATTGCGAGGAGCGAAGCGACGCGGCAATCCAGAAGGCCACAAGCGTGGAAAGACTGGATTGCTTCGCTACGCTCGCAATGACGTTGAGAGGGCGGCGTGCCCTCAGCCTCCCAACGCCCCCTGCGTGTTCACATAGACCGCATAGATCGACTGGCTCGATGCCATGAACAGCCGGTTGCGTTTCACGCCGCCGAAACAGACATTGGCGCAGCGCTCGGGCAGCGCGATGCGGCCGATCTGTTCGCCGTCGGGCGCGAAGATGAAGACACCGTCTAGCTCCGGCTTGCCCATGCCCCAGCCGCACCACAGATTGCCGTCGATATCGCAGCGCATGCCGTCGGGCGTGCCCGGGCCCGCATCGATCAGTACGCGCTTATTCTTCAGCGTCTTGCTGTCGGCGGCAACGTCGTAGGCGAGAATCTTGCGGTTCGGCACGCCGCGGGATTCCACGACATAGAGCAGCTTCTCGTCGGGCGAAAAACACAGTCCGTTCGGGCCGAGCACATCATCGGCGACAATGGTGGATTTCAACGTATCGCCATCGATGCGATAGATATTCTGCCCGATTTCGGACGGCGCCTTGTTGCCCTCATAGTTGCTCATCAGACCGAACGGCGGATCGGTGAACCAGATCGAGCCGTCGGACTTCACCACGACGTCATTCGGCGAGTTCAGCTTCTTGCCTTCGAAATTATCCATCAGCACCGTGATGGAGCCGTCATATTCGGTGCGTGTGATCCGGCGGCCGTGTTCGCAGGTGATCAGGCGTCCCTGGCGATCCCGCGTGTTGCCATTGCCGTAATTCGACGGTCTGCGGAAATCGCTGATCGCGCCGGTTTCCTCTTCCCATTTGATAATGCGGTTGTTGGGAATATCTGAACACAACAGATAGCGGCCGTCACCGAACCATACCGGTCCTTCGGCCCAGCGCATGCCGGTGGCGATGCGTTCGATGGCGCCGAGCTTGATCCAGTATTTCTCGAAACGGGGATCGAGGGCGTGGATGGCGGGATCGGGATAATAGGTCGCCGGCTGCCAGCCGCGCGATGATGTGTCGGACATTGGCGTCTCGTTCTCTGTCGTTTCCTCGGATGCGTTTGCTAACATTGGCGAGGGTAGGCGGCAAGCAATGCCGGTTCCACTGCCTTGCCGTTGCGCCCGCGCCGCGCCATACTTGTCTGACAACTGACAACATTGCGAGGGACGGAATGAAGATCTTGATGACGGGCGCATCTGGCGGAATTGGCACGCGCTTGCGCGAATTGCTGCCGCCGATCTATCCTGACCTGGCGCTGAGCGATCTCACCACGCCGCCCAATCTCAAGCCGACCGAGAATTTCAAACAGGCCGACCTCGCCGATCTCGCCGCCGTGGAGGCGATCTGCGAGGGCGTGGACGGCATCCTGCATTTCGGCGGCTTCTCGGTGGAGGGTCCGTGGGACACCATCCTGCAGGCCAATATCATCGGCGGCTACAATCTGTTCGAGGCCGCGCGCAAGAAGGGCGTCAAGCGCATCATCTTCGCGTCATCGAACCATGCAGTTGGTTTTTATCCGCGTCACAGCAAAATTCCGCCCGATGTCACCGCACGGCCGGACAGCCGCTACGGTGTCAGTAAGGTGTTCGGCGAGGCGGTGGGCTCGCTCTACGCCGACAAATATGGACTGTCGGTGACATGTCTGCGCATCGGCAATTTCGGTGACCGTCCGCTGGATCAACGTCGGCTGTCGATTTGGCTCAAGCCCGAGGATCTGGTGCAGCTCTGCCAGATCGGGCTCGAACATCCCGCGATCCATTTCGAGGTGCTGTATGGCGCCTCCTATAACGAGCGTGCCTGGTGGGATAACTCCCGCGCCTATGAACTCGGCTATCGCCCGGTCGGCAAAGCCGAGGATCATCGCGAACACGCAATGGCGGAACAGGCGAAGATGAAATCCGATCCGGTCGGTGATTTCTATCAGGGCGGGGCATTTTGCAGCGCCGAATTCGCTGGTGATTTCAGTAAGGTGTGGGAGCCGAAATAGGGGCCCAGCCAGTCCGTCCCGCGCATTGACAAGAATTTTGGCGGCTTCATAAGAAGCATTCAAAACAAGCTTGGAATGGGAACGCACATGGCCGACGGATTGCGCAAGGGGCTGACTAGTTACGGCGATGCCGGGTTTTCACTGTTCCTGCGCAAGGCCTTCATCAAGGCCATGGGTTATTCCGACGATGCGCTGGACCGGCCCATCGTCGGGATCACAAACACCCATAGCGATTACAATCCTTGCCACGGCAATTCGCCCCAGATCATCGAGGCAGTGAAGCGTGGCGTGATGCTGGCCGGCGCACTGCCGATGGTGTTTCCGACCATCTCGATCGGCGAGAGCTTCGCCCATCCGACCTCGATGTATCTGCGCAATCTGATGGCGATGGATACCGAGGAGATGATCAAGGCGCAGCCGATGGATGCGGTGGTGGTGATCGGCGGCTGCGACAAGACGCTGCCGGCGCAGATCATGGCGGCGCTGTCAGTCGACCTGCCGACGGTGGTTATCCCGGTCGGCCCAATGGTGGTCGGCCATCACAAGGGAGAAGTGCTCGGCGCCTGCACCGACTGCCGGCGCATGTGGGGCAAGTTCCGCGCCGGCGAGATCGACCAGCAGGAAATCGACGACGTCAATGCGCGCCTCGCGCCGTCGGTCGGCACCTGCATGGTGATGGGCACGGCCTCCACCATGGCCTGCATCACCGAAGCCATGGGGCTGTCGCTGCCGATGAGCGCGACCATTCCCGCGCCGCATGCCGAGCGCTTCCGGTCCGCCGAAGCCAGCGGCAAGGTTGCCGCGACGCTCGCCAAGAACAAGGGGCCGAAGCCGAGCGAATTCCTGACGCCGGGTTCGTTCCGCAATGCCCAGGTGGTGCTGCAGGCGATCGGCGGCTCCACCAATGGCCTCATTCATCTCACCGCGATGGCCAACCGCACGCCGAACCGGATCGATCTCGCCGCTTTCGACGAACTCGGCCGCGACGTGCCGGTGCTGGTCGATCTGAAGCCGTCCGGCGATCACTATATGGAGCACTTCCATCATGCCGGCGGCGTGCCGAAGTTGATGCAACAGCTCGGGGATCTCATCGATCTCGACGCGAAATCTGTCACCGGCGAGACGCTGCGCGAGATCGTGGTGAATGCCGAAGAAGTGCCGGGCCAGGACGTGATCCGCTCGAAGGACAATCCGATCAAGCGCGAAGGCGGGCTGGCGATCCTGCACGGTAATCTGGCGCCGCGCAGCGCCGTCATCAAGCATTCCGCCGCGTCGCCCAAGCTGATGCAGCACACCGGCCGTGCCGTTGTGTTCGAGTCCGTCGAGGACATGACCAACCGCGTCGACGACTCCGATCTCGATGTGACTGCAGACGACGTGCTGGTGCTACGCAATGCCGGTCCCAAGGGCGCACCGGGCATGCCGGAGGCCGGCTATCTGCCAATCCCCATGAAGCTGGCGCGTGCCGGCGTGAAGGACATGGTGCGTATTTCAGACGCGCGCATGAGCGGTACAGCCTTCGGCACCATCGTGCTGCACATCACGCCGGAGAGCGCCGTGGGTGGCCCGCTGGCGCTTGTGAAGAATGGCGACATGATCCGTCTGGATGTGGCGAAGCGCTCGATCGATCTGTTGGTCGACGATGCCGAGCTTGCGAAGCGCCAGGCTGCGCTCCCGCCAGCGAAGACGCCGGACTGGGCGAAGCGCGGCTATGCGCATCTGTTTCACACCACGATCCTGCAGGCCGATGACGGCTGCGATTTCGACTTCATGACGGCGAAGGGGAAGGGCTGACGCTAGCCGGCAGCCGCTGACACTTCTTCCGCGGTTGGCATCGACGCCCGGCGCCCATCCGCTGTATGCAAAGCGATGCGGCGACATTAGCATAGCCAATGGCGCTCTGCAATGAATGTCCATCCGCAAGCTTTGCGGCAACAGCCCCCACGAAACAGTCGCCGGCACCGGTGGTGTCAATGGCCTTCACGATGCGGGCGGCTTCGAGGTGGACCCGGCCATCGATCAGCGCGATCGCGCCGCGCTTGCCCAGCGTGATGCAGATGTTCGGCCGATGATCGGTTTGCAATGTCGATGCGGCGGCGATGAAGCGCGCATCGGGATCGGTGTCGTGCAGTTCGAGACTTGCAAGCAGGCCGAGTTCGCTTTCATTGAGGATCAGAATATCCACCAGAGCCATCAGCTCACGGTCAATCGGCATCGCCGGTGCCGGGTTGAGAATCGTCGTTGCACCGGATGCGCGCGCCCGCGTGAAGAAAGCCGTGATGGCCGGCAGCGGAATCTCGAATTGGCTGACGGCGATATCGCCTTTTCGGAATGCGGACGCAGCGACATCGGCCGCATTGACCAACGCATTGGCGCCGGGAATGACAATGATGGTGTTCTCAGCTCTCGCAACGGTGATGATCGCTGTTCCCGTGCCGGCGCCAGCGACCTCACGCACGTAAGCGAGATCGACGCCCTGCATGGCCAGAAATGCCCTGGTGTCGCGGCCAAAGGCATCCGCGCCGGTACAGCCGATCAGCATGGTCGCTGCACCAAGTTTCGCCGCAGCCACGGCCTGATTGGCGCCCTTGCCACCGGGAAAATACAACACTTCGCGGCCTGCTACAGTCTCACCGATTGCCGGATGACGGTCGGCTGTCGCGACCACGTCCATATTGATGCTGCCGGCGACGACAACCTGGCCCATGGTTGTCACACCTGCGCCCGATATTCCTCACGCACCGCCGCGATATCCGACAATGTCGGCAGTCCCGCTTCATTGCCAAGCCGCTGGATCTTGAAGGTCGATGCGGCCCGCGCGAATTTGAAATGCTCGGCCCAGCTATGGCCGGGATTGGCGAGGTACGAATAGACGTAAGCGCCGTGGAAAACATCGCCGGCGCCATTGGTATCGATCACCTTTTCGCGCGGGATCGGCAGCGCGGGCAGTGTGTGCACTGTGCCGGCTTCGTCATACCAGAGCAGGCCCTTCTCGCCGAGCGTGACGCCGCCGACGCGGCAGCCGCGGTTCTTGAGATAATCGAGCATCTTCTCCGGCGTCAGGTCCATCTGCTCGCAGAGACGTTCGGCGACGATGGCGACGTCGATGAACTCAAGCAGCTCATGGGTATTGGTGCGCAAGCCGCCGCCGTCGAGCGAGGTGAGGATGCCGGCCTCGCGGCAGAGCTTCGCGTAGTGGATCGCGGCATCGGGCTGATGGCCGTCGATATGGAGCGCGCGGCAGGCACCGAGATTGAGCAGCGGGAACGGATGGATGTGTTCGTCGTCACGGCAGCGGACGATGGCACGCTTGCCGTCTTTCGGCATGATGAAGGACAGCGACGAACTCGCCACTTTGCGCGGATGGACCTCGATGGCGTATTTCGCCGACATGTCCATGAACATGCGGCCGAGCCAGTCATTGGCGACGGTGGCGATCAGATCAGGCACGATGCCCAGCTTGGCGCAGCAGAAGGCGGCGGTGACCGCGTTGCCGCCGAACGACACGGCATAGTCGGAGGCGACATGCTTCTCGTCGCCGGTCGGCATATGGTCGGTGATGAACGTGACGTCGATATAGGTCTGTCCGATAAAGAGTGCCTTCATGAATCCGTCCGTCTCGCCTGAGGGATGGCTGCACCCGTCCGGAGACGGCGCATCAGTCAGCTTAACAGCGGTTGCGACGAGGTCACCACCGAAATTGTGCGATGCCGCAGGATGCCGCAGCCGGGCGGAGTCGGTTTTCAGCATTGCGGCTCGAAAACTGGCATAGTTCGATCACAACAACGCCACGAAGACGGGAGGGATGCGATGATCACCGGGCTGGATCACGTCGTCATTTTGCTGGAGGACCTGGAGGTGGGGATCGCCACCTATCAGACCCTGTTCGCCCGCGCGCCCGCCTGGCGCAGCACCAGCGACGGTGCGGCCATGGCGATCTTCACGGTGGCCAACATGTCGGTCGAGCTGATGGCGCCTGTCGGTCACGGCCCGGCCGCCGATCGCATCAGGGCCGTGCTGCCGGAGCAGGGTGCGACGCTGGCCAGCATCTGTTTCCGGACTGGCGATATCGCTGGGATGCATCGCCGGCTCGATCGCCTGGCGCTGAAGCCTGATCCCATCGCCGAGGTCGAGAGCAGGGATACCGAGACCGGCGCCACACTCACCTGGAAGCGTACCCGTGCGGCGACGGACGCGACGCGCGGCGTCCGGCAATTCTTTCTCGAACTGTCCGACGAGCGTCCGGTGTCGCCTCCGGTGGGCGATACGCCGTTCCTTGGCCTCGACCATATCGTTGTCGCCACGCAGGATCCGGAGCGCGCCGCTGCGCTCTATGGCGCGCGACTGGGCCTCGACATGGCACTGGATCGCTCCAATCCGGAGTGGGGCCATCTGATGTTCTTCCGCTGCGGCGATCTGATCGTCGAGGTCGTGCATCGCCCCGACGACAAGGCCGACAAGAATCGCGACAAGCTCTGGGGCATGACCTGGCGCGTCGCTGACGCGGATGCCGTCCGCGAGCGCTTGCTCGCCGCGCATGTCAACGTGTCGGAGGTGCGTAGTGGCCGCAAGCCGGGCACCCGTGTTGTCAGCCTCCGCGATGGCACCTGCGGAATTCCGACGCTGCTGATCGAGCGGACGGGGAAGGATGTGTAGAGGTGTAGGATGGGTAGAGCGTCTTCGCGAAACCCATCATTTAAACGCATGAAAGCGATGGGTTTCGCTGCGCTCTACCCATCCTACGTGTTGCTACCTACCGCCACAACATCGAACAACCCTGCCACAGCAGCACCAGCGAGATCACCAGCAACAGCGCATAGGCGATGTTGTAGAACAGGTTGGTGGGCGTGTGTTTCACCAGCCAGATGCCCATGAAATTCGCGATGATGGCCATCGGCAGCAGTGCCAGCGATGTCGCGAAATTGCCGGCGTGGAATTGGCCGAGCGCGAAATAGGGCACGATCTTCAGCGCATTGACGACGGCGAAGAAGATCGTGGTGGTCCCGACCAGCACCAGCTTCGGCAGCCGCTGCGGCAGCACATAGACCTGGAACGGTGGACCGCCCGCCTGGGTCATGAAGGATGTGAAGCCAGATACCGCGCCCCAGAACACGCCGCCGGCCGGGCCCATGCGCGTTGGTTCGATCCTGGCGCGCTTGCGCCAGACATCGATCACGAAGATGAGGCCGATCAAACCAACGGTGATGCGCACGGCATTGTCGGAAATATAGGAGGCGAGTAGCCACGCCAGCGTCATGCCGGCGACGGCGCCCGGCAACATGATCTTCAGATTCGAGGCGTCCCATTCGCGGCGATAGACATAGATCGAGATCAGGTCCTGCGTGATCAGCACCGGCAGCAGCAATGCGGCCGCCTCGAGCGGCGGCAGATACAGCGCCAGTAGCGGCGTGGCGGCAATGCCGACGCCGGAGAAGCCGCCTTTGGAGAGGCCAAGGAAAATCACCGCCGGAATGGCGACGGCATAGAAGAACGGGTCTGTGATGATGGCAGGCACAAGCAGGTCCGGTTGGGGCAGGGCAGTGATAGCGACGACACCCGCAAAAGGCGATGCCCGTTTGCGCATATGGCCCGGAACATGCTTTGTTCTCAAGCGGGCAAACGCATGCTACACGCGATAGACGTGCGGCTGTTGCGTCATTCCGCTGAGCGACGGGATCCGGGTTTGGCAAAAACAACTAAAAAAGCGCCGAAGAAAGCATTGAAGTGGCAGCGTGACCCGGAAGGGATGCGTCTGCGCATTCTCGAGGCTGCCAAGAAGGAATTCGCGAGCAAGGGCCTCGCCGGTGCGCGCGTCGATCGCATCGCTGCGCAGGCCGGCGCCAACAAGCGCATGCTCTACTATCACGTCGGCAACAAGGATGCGCTCTATCTTGCGGTACTCGAAGGTGCCTATGAGCAGATCCGCGCCGAAGAACGCACGCTCGATCTCGAACATCTCGATCCGCCCGAGGCCATCGAGAGCCTGATCGCCTTCACCTGGAACTATTTTATCCGCAACCCGGAATTCCTCGCGCTGCTCAACACCGAGAATCTGGAGCGCGCGAAGCACATCAAGCGCTCCACGAAGGTGAAGTCGATGCATTCGCCCTTCGTGGAGATGATCCGCACGGTGGTTTTGCGCGGCGTCGCGTCAGGCGATTTCAAGGTCGCGATGGATCCGGTGCAGCTCTACATTTCCATCGCCGCGCTGAGCTTTTTCTATATCGGCAACAACGCTACGCTCAGCGTGATTTTCGGCAGGGATCTCCTGGCGAAGGAGGCGAGGGACGAGCGGCTGGCCCATATGGTGGCACTCGTCCTGGCGGCGCTCACCGGCCGATCCGTGGCCGAATTCCAGCTCCCGCCGGCGACGGTTGTCCACACCTCGGCCCGCCAAAGCGCCTGAAATCATTGTGTAATTTTCGCTAGTTAAGCGCCCAATTGACAACGGTGAAGCCATGCGCTGTATTTATCCAACGAGTTAAATGCGACCGCGAAGCCGGCATCTGGGAGACGAGACGCGTGAGTGAGAAGAAAGCACCCGGCAGTGTATCGAAGCTGCTGAACGCCTCATGGCTGCGCCCGTTCCTGTTGCTGGTGATGATCGTTGTCGGCTGGGATCTGGCGATCCGCATCTTCAACATTCCTGCCTATCAGATCCCTGCGCCCGGCGACGTCGTGAAGGTGCTCTACACCGATTGGCCCGAGCTGCTCGCGCAGTCAGGGCCGACGACTTACGCCACGCTGCTCGGCTTTCTCGCCTCGGCCGTGTTCGGCATTCCGATTGCCATGCTGATCGCCGGTTCGCGGACCGTCGAGAGCTATGTCTATCCGCTGCTGGTGTTCTCGCAGTCGATTCCCAAAGTCGCCATCGCGCCCTTGTTCGTGGTGTGGTTCGGCTTCGGCATCGTGCCGAAGATCATCGCCGCCTTCCTGCTCGGTTTCTTTCCCGTCGTCGTGTCGGCGGTGCAGGGCTTCAAGTCGGTCGATCCCGACATGGTCGATCTTGCCCGCGCCATGAAGGGCAGCCGCTTGCGTGTGTTCTGCGCCGTAAACCTGCCACACGCGCTGCCGGCGATTTTCTCCGGTCTCAAGGTGTCCGTCACGCTCGCCGTCGTCGGCGCGGTGGTCGGTGAATTCGTCGGCTCCAATTCCGGCATCGGCTATGTGCTGCAGCGCTCGATCGGCACCTTCGATCTGCCGACGATGTTTGCGGCTCTCGTCATCCTCGCGCTGCTCGGCGTCATTCTGTTCTGGCTGGTCGATCGTATCGAACGCTTTGCGATTCCCTGGCACGTCAGCCAGCGCGCGGATGTCTTCATCGGGTCCTGATCGGGACCTGCAATTTCCAAACAAGCGGTCCGGCGAAACGGGCCGCGATCACCTGCTTCAATGGGAGGCTAAAAATGCTGAAATGGGTTACTGCTGTTTCGACTGCCGCGATCACCGTCACGCTCGCACTCGCCACGCCGGCCGCTGCGGCCGACAAGGTGACGCTGATGCTCAACTGGTATGTCTATGGTGAGCATTCGCCGTTCTATTACGGCAAGGCCAAGGGCATCTATGAAGCCGAAGGCATCGATCTCGACATCCAGGAAGGCCGCGGTTCGGCGGCCACCGTGCAGGCCGTTGCCGCCAAGAGCGTGAACTTCGGCTATGTCGACGTTCCCACCATGATGCGCGCAGCCGTGAAGGGCGCCCCGGTGATCGCCACCGGCGTGCTGCTGCAGACCTCGGCCATGTCGGTGATGGGCTTCGTCGACAAGAACATCAGGAAGCCGGACGACATCAAGGGCAAGACCGTGGCGATCACGCCGGCGGATTCCATGACCCAGATCTGGCCGCTGTTCCTCAAGAAGGCGGGCCTCAAGGAATCCGATTTCAAGACCGTCGCCGGCGACGGACAGACCAAGCTCAACGCCGTCATCAACGGCCAGGCCGACCTGCTGCTCGGCTACGTCATGGACCAGTCCATGAAGATCAAGGATGCCACCGGCAAGGATGTGTATCCGATCAAGTTTGCCGATTACGGCATTCATCTGGTGTCGTCGGGCATCGTCACCAATACCGACTATGCCAAGGCCAATCCGGATCTCGTGAAGCGCTTCATGTCGGCCACCACCAAGGCCGTCGAAGCTGCGTCGAAGGAGCCGAAGGCTGCCGCGCAGTCAATCCTCGATGCCAATCCGAAGGGCGGCAAGATCGAGACCCTGACCCAGGGCTTCGAGCTCACCATCCCGCTCTACACCACGCCGGAAACCAAGGGTAAGCGCCCGTTCCAGGTCACCGATCAGAACATGAAGGAATCAGTAGAGCTGATGGTCGAATACGGCGGTCTGGAAGCCAAGGCCAAGGACAATCCGAAGGCCTTCTACACCAACGAATATCTGCCGAAGTAACCGGCCCGGTTATCTCGACTGAACTGACGAAATCAACAGGACTAGCCGTAATGACTGCAGCGATGAGGACCATGAGCGTCGATCAACCGAGTGCGCATCTTCGCGTCGTATCCGAGCAGTCCGCACCATCAAAGGCGTCGGGGATCAATCTCTCCGGCGTCTCCAAGACCTATGGGACCGGCGACGGCCAGGTGCAGTCGCTGCGTCCCCTGGACTTCCACATCAATGACGGTGAGTTCTTCGTCGTGGTCGGCCCATCCGGCTGCGGCAAGTCCACACTGCTCAAACTGATCTCGGGCCTTCTTGCGCCGACATCAGGCGAAATCCACGTCGACGGCAAGAAAGTCACCGAGCCTCATGGCGATGTCGGTATCGTGTTCCAGAATGCGCTGCTGCTGCCGTGGCGGAACATCATCAACAACGTGTTGATGCCCATCGACATGAAGAATCTGCCGCGCGCGCAGTATATGGACCGCGCCAAGCAGCTGCTGAAAATGGTCGGCCTCGAGGGCTTTGAGAAGAAGCTGCCGTGGCAGCTCTCCGGCGGCATGCAGCAACGCGCCTCGATCTGCCGTGCGCTGGTGCACGATCCCAAGATCATGATGATGGACGAGCCGTTCGGCGCGCTCGACGCCATGACGCGTGAGAAGATGAATGTCGAGCTGTCGCGCATCCAGCGCACCACCGGCAAGACGATTCTGTTGATCACACATTCGATTCCGGAAGCGGTGTTCCTTGCCGACAAGGTGCTGGTCATGACCGAGCGCCCCGGCGGCATTGCCGCGATCTATGATGTGCCGCTCGGCCGCGAGCGCACGCTCGATGCGATGTCGAACCCGATCTTCACCGATCTGGTCGCGCGCATCCGCAAGCACTTCATGACCAACAGCACGCTGGACTAAGGCCCATTTCCATGTCGCCACGGATCGCCTTGCGAGACATTACGCTGTTCGAACGCCACGTGGCGTTCGTGCGGCCGTTTCGCTTTGGCGCCGTGACGGTCAACGCCGCGCCGCAGGCTTTCGTTCGGGTCGAGCTGGAGGTCGAAGGCAAGGGCGTGTTTGTCGGCGCCTCGGCCGAGCTGATGGTGCCGAAGTGGTTCGACAAGCGGCCGCATCTGGCCATCGGCGACACCGTGAACGAACTGCGGCAGTCGCTCGCAATCGCGAAAGAGCTCTATCGCGCACAATCGGGCTTCATTTCGGCCTTCGGTCTGCATGCAGCCTGCATCGGCGACCAGATGAAGGCCTGCGCCGATGCGGACATTCCACCGCTGGCTGCAAGCTTCGGACCGGCGGAAATCGACAAGGCTGTGCTCGACGCGCTGCTGCGTGGCTTGGGCACGGATTTCTTCACGGGCATGAAGGCCAACGTCGCCGGTCTTACCGCGCGTCTTGCTCCCGATCTCGGCGCCGACGACATCGCGACGTTCCTGGCCAGCCGTCACCGGCTTGAGCGCGTCGCGCTGCGCCACACCGTCGGCCTCGATGATGTGATCGAAGGCGAGGGCGGTGTCGCCGACCCCCGTGAGAATAGCGGCGCACGATACTTCAAGCTCAAGATGAACGGCGATCCCGCGGCAGACGCCGCACGTTTGACCCGGATCGGAAACGCGCTGACGACGCTGCCTTACGATTATCAGGTGACGCTCGACGCCAACGAGCAATATGCCGATCTCAACGCGCTCGGCGCGCTGGTCGATCGCCTCGACAATGACAGCGCACTGGCGCCGATTGCATCCAGGCTACTTTACATCGAACAGCCGATGCCGCGAGACATCACGCGCGAGTCGCCGCTTGGCAATTTGTCCTCGCGCAGTTTCATCATTGATGAGGCTGACGACAATTGGGATGCATTCCCCGCCGCCAAGGCGCTGGGCTATCGCGGCATCTCCTCGAAATCCTGCAAGGGCTTCTACAAGTCGATTGCGAATGCGACCCGTGCTGCCGCGTGGAGCGCGCAGGGTGTCAACCATTTCATCACCGGCGAGGATCTCACCTGCCAAGCCGGCCTTGCTGTGCAGCAGGATCTGGCGCTTGGCGCGCTGATCGGCGCCACCCATGCCGAGCGCAACGGCCATCACTACGTCGATGGTTTCGGCACCGCGCCAGCGGAGGAGGCCGAGGCATTCCTGAATGCCCATCCCGATCTCTACCGCCGCGATGGCGACGAAACCATCCGCTTGTCGATTCACGACGGCGATCTCCTCACGGGATCGCTGACCTCTGCCGGATTTGCATCCGGCGTACATCCGGACTGGTCGGTGCTGTCGCCGCTCCAGCTCGCTTCATCCGATCATTCTCAAACTAAAGTTCTCCAGGAGTCCTGACTATGGCTGTCCACCGCCTCGGCATCATCATGAACGGCATCACCGGCCGTATGGGTCTCAACCAGCATCTCGTGCGCTCGATCGTCGCGATCCGTGCGCAGGGCGGCGTGACCCTGAAGAACGGCGACCGCATGATGCCGGATCCGATCCTGGTCGGTCGCAATGCCGAGAAGATCGAAGGCCTCGCCAAGAAGTACGGCATCGAGCGCTGGACCACTGATCTCGACAAGGCTTTCGCCGACAAGAACGACAGCATCTTCTTCGACGCGGCGACCACCCAGGCACGCCCGGGTCTGCTCAACCGCGCCATCGAGGCCGGCAAGCATATCTATTGCGAGAAGCCCATCGCGACCAATCTCGAAGCCGCGCTCGACGTCATCAAGAAGGCCAACGCAAAGGGTCTCAAGCACGGCACCGTGCAGGACAAGCTGTTCCTGCCCGGTCTGAAGAAGCTTGCGATGCTCCGTGACTCTGGCTTCTTCGGCAAGATGCTCTCGGTACGCGGCGAGTTCGGCTACTGGGTGTTCGAAGGCGACTGGCAGGAAGCCCAGCGCCCGTCCTGGAACTACCGCGCCGAAGACGGCGGCGGCATGATCCTCGATATGGTCTGCCATTGGCGTTACGTGCTCGACAACCTGTTCGGCGAAGTCGAGAGCCTGACGTGCCTTGGCACCACCGACATCCCGGCGCGCTGGGACGAGCAGGGCAAGAAGTACACGGCCACTGCCGACGACTCGGCCTATGCGACCTTCAAGCTGAAGGGCGGCGTCATCGCCCACATGAACATGTCCTGGGCCACGCGCGTCTATCGCGATGATCTCGTGACCTTCCAGGTCGACGGCACCCACGGTTCGGCCGTTGCCGGTCTCACCGAGTGCATGATCCAGGCGCGTCAGGCGACGCCGCGCCCGATCTGGAATCCCGACGAGAAGCGCACCCACGATTTTTATGCCGACTGGCAGAAGGTTCCGGACAACGCCGTCTATGACAACGGCTTCAAGGAACAGTGGGAAATGTTCATCCGTCACGTCTGTGAGGATGCGCCCTACAAGTACACGCTGCTCGAAGGTGCCAAGGGCGTGCAGCTCGTCGAATGCGCGCTGGAAAGCTGGAAGGAGCGCCGCTGGATCGACGTTCCCACACTCAAGGTCTGAGGTCCGCCATGAACAAGCCAGTCATGCCCACGTCGACTGCGTCGTCTCTGTCGCTGAAGCTGCCGAAGGCCGATCGTTCGATCGAGACCTATCGTCTCGCAGCGTCGCGCACGTTTCCGGCCAAGCTGGAAGGCACGCTGAACCGCATTGCCTTCTCGGCGGCGCATATCGTCGCCGATCCGCTGGCGGAGTGCGATCCGTGGCTCAATCAGACCATCGATTGGGACCGCACCATCGCATTTCGTGAACACGTCTGGGATCTCGGTCTCGGCGTCGCAGAAGCGATGGACACCGCTCAGCGCGGCATGGGTATGGACTGGCCGACCTCGCTCGAACTCATCACGCGCTCCGTCGCGGCGGCCAAGCCGCGCGGCGCGCTTGTGTTCTCCGGCGCCGGCACCGATCACCTCGCGGTGGAAGATGCCAAGTCGATCGACGACGTGATCAAGGCCTATGAACAGCAGTTCGAAGCGATCGAGAAGGTCGGCGGCCGCATCATCCTGATGGCGTCGCGTGCGCTGGCCAAGCTCGGCAAGAGCGCCGAGGATTACGGCCGCGTCTATGACCGCATCCTGTCGCAGTCGGCGCAGCCGGTGATCATCCACTGGCTCGGCGACATGTTCGATCCGGCACTGGCGAATTACTGGGGCACGTCGAGCCTCGACACCGCGATGGATATCGCCGTTGACGTCATCAACCGCAACGCCGCCAAGGTCGACGGCGTGAAGGTGTCGCTGCTCGATGCGCAGCGCGAGATCGACATGCGCCGCCGCCTTGTGCCCGAAGTGAAGATGTATACCGGCGACGACTTCAACTATGCCGAACTGATCGCCGGCGACGACAAGGGCTTCTCCCATGCACTGCTCGGCATCTTCGATGCCATCGCGCCGGCGGCATCCTATGCGCTGTCGCGTCTGGCGGCAGGCGACGAGGCCGGTTTCCACGACGTGCTTGGTCCCACGGTGCCGCTGTCGCGTCACATCTTCAAGGCGCCGACGCGGTTCTACAAAACGGGAATCGTGTTCATGGCCTATCTCAACGGCCATCAGGATCACTTCACCATGATCGGCGGGCAGGAGAGCACGCGTTCGACGCAGCATCTCGCCGAACTGTTCCGTCTCGCCGACAAGGCCGGTCTTTTGGCCAATCCCGAACTGGCGACGCAGCGTATGAAGGCGATCATGGCAACGCGCGGGATCGAAGCCTGAGATGCGGGACTTCTCGAATGACCATCGCTGGCTGTCGCTGAACACGGCGACAGTCCGCAAGCAGGGCGACTTCGTCGCCATCGCAGAAGCCTGTGCCCGTCACAAGATCCGCGGCGTCAGCCCATGGCGTGACCAGGTCGCTCATGTCGGCCTCGACAAGGCCGTGAAGGCGGTGCGGGATCACGACCTCGAACTGTCCGGCTATTGCCGCGGCGGCATGTTCGTCTCCGACGAAGCCCATCGCCAGCAGCAGCGCGACGACAACAAGCGCTGCGTCGACGAGGCCGTGGCATTGGGCTCACCGTGCATCGTGCTGGTCGTCGGCGGGTTGCCGCAATATTCGCGGCCAGGCAGTACGCCCTCGAAGAACATCATCAATGCGCGTGCGCAGGTCGATGATGGCATCGCCGAGATGATGGAATACGCCCGGCAGGCGAAGATGCCGCTGGCCATCGAGCCGCTGCATCCGGCTTACGCCGCCGACCGCGCCTGCGTGAACACCACCGAACAGGCGCTTGATATCTGCGACCGGCTCGATCCCAACCGCACCGGCATGCTCGGCGTCGCCCTCGACGTCTATCACATCTGGTGGGATCCTGAACTGCATGCCCAGATCGCGCGGGCAGGGCAGGACCGTCTGCTCGCATTTCACGTCTGCGACTGGCTGGTGCCGACCAAGGACATCCTCAACGACCGCGGCATGATGGGCGACGGTGTCATCGATATCAAATCCGCCCGCGCCGCCGTCGAGGCGCAGGGCTTCGACGGTTATTCCGAGATCGAGATCTTCTCGGAGAACTGGTGGAGCAAGTCGATGGATGAGGTGATGACGACCTGCATCGAGCGTCACAAGACGGTGGTGTAACTCACGGTGTAGTGCCGAAACGCACGAGGGTAGAGCTTAAACATTTTTTCCTATATATCTTGACAATATACCTAGAAGGATTGTCCTTCGCTCATCCGGTTCGCGAGGCGCGCTTCTAGAGGCGTCTTGAGGTGGAGCTGGGATTGTGGCGCCCGCGGGCGGCGAGGGGACGTACCTCGCGCACTCGGGAGGCCCTGGGTAGCCGTCCGGGCCCACTACAGGCTCTGATGGAAACGGCTGGACTGGGACAGGCAAAAGCGGGGAAACCGGCCGGCGCCACGTCCCAGGAAGCACGGTCCCGGGGACAGAAATCGCCCATAGCAGTCGCAGACTGCGTAAACTTGTCTGCGGTGGCGTTGCGCGGTTGCGGATTACCGGCGTTCCGGCGGAGCGGATCGCGATAAAAACCACCCTTTGTGCCTCATGGCGCGCTGCCACCCCTCATCTTGAGGGGGCCGCATAACTCGGGCGCATTGGCGTCGCGAGAATGCAACACTGTGGCGGCCAGATACCACCTGCAGTCATTCTCCGGATGCGATGCACCATTTTCTTGACACGAATAGAGGTGAGTGCTTACTCACGACGCTATGAGCACACTTCGAATGACCCATGACCTCAGGCGCGAGCTGATCCTCAGTGCGGCGAAGCGATGCTTTGCGCGCAATGGATTTGCCGGCACCACGACCAAGAGCGTGGCGGCTGCGGCGTCGATTTCGGAAGGCTTGCTGTTCAAGCACTTCCCGACCAAGTCGGCGCTCTATGCGGAGATCCTGGCGGAGGAATGCGAAGCCGATCCCGGACTGAACAAGCTGCTCGGTCTGCCGCCGTCGACCGAGACGCTGGTGATTTTGATTCGCGGCATGGTCGGGCACTTCCTCGACATTCCGCGCGATCCCGATCCCGATCATGAAGAGGCACAGCGCCTGCGGCTAATGGTCATCAGCCAGTTGCAGGACGGCGAATTCGCCCGGCTGCTGTTTGACAAGATCGGCGAGCTGATCGGCCCGACCTTTACGGCGTCACTTGAAGACGCTGTCCGGACAAACGATGCGGTCCGGATCGGAAAAGAGCCGATGGGTCTTTTCTGGTTCGCGCACCACACCGCGATGATGGCGGCATTATCGCGCCTTCCCTCGGTTCCCTGTTTGCCTTATGCCAGCACCGCCGACAACGAGCGGCAACTTTGTGAGTTTATTCTCCGCGGTATCGGACTGAAAGACACGGCGATCGCGACGTATATCGATCGCGAACTTCCGGCGTACCTGATGCCAGCGACTACGACAGAAAGCGCATGACATGACACTCACGACCGAACCCAACAGCACTACGGCGCCGCGCGCGACTGTCGAGAAGCCCCGTCCGCGTCCGCGGATGGTGCGTTGGTTCATCATCGTCGGCATCCTGCTGACGATCCTGGTGGGCGGCCTGGTGGGCTTCAACGCATTCCGCGCCCACATGATCAAGCAGTTCTTCGCCACCATGAAGCCGCCGCCGACTGTGGTGAGTGTTGCGGATGCCAAGTCCGAAGTCGTGCCCAACCTGATTAGCGCCGTCGGCGATCTCGCCGCTGTGCATCAGGTCAACGTCACCTCCGACGTCAATGGTCGCATTACCGACATCCAGTTCACCGCGGGCGCGACCGTCAAGGCCGGCCAGCCGCTGGTGCAACTGTTCGACGGACCGGACCAGGGCGACCTCGCCAACTTCAAGGCGGCTGCCACCGTGGCGCGCATCAATCTCGACCGCGCCAAACAGCTCGCTGAGCGTCAGGTTGGTCCGCAGGCCACCGTCGACACCACGCAGGCGGCGTATGATCAGGCGCAGGCCAATATCGCCAAGACCGAAGCGGTGATTTCGCAGAAGCAGGTGCGCGCGCCGTTCGACGGCGTGCTCGGCACGCGTCGGGTCGAAGTCGGCCAGTACCTGACGGCCGGCACGCAGATCGTGTCGCTCACCGATCTGTCCGCCGTCTACAACAACTTCACGGTCACGGAAAAAGACTCCGGCAAGCTGCAGGTCGGTCAGGCTGTGCGCATTTCGGTGGACGCTTATCCGGGCCGCAAGTTCGAGGGCAAGATCACCACGATCGAGCCGCAGATCAGTGCGGATACGCGCAACATTCGTGTTCAGGCGACGCTGCAGAATCCGGAAGGCATTCTGAAGCCGGGCATGTTCGCGACCACGACCGTCGTGCTGCCGGACAAACCGGCTGTGATCACCGTGCCGGAGACCGCAGTCGACTACACGCTCTATGGTGACTCGGTTTACCTGATCACCGAGAAGAAGACCGACGATGGCAAGACCGAGCTCTCGGCGGTGCGCACCTTCGTGCGCACTGGCGACCGCATCGATGGCCGTGCGGTGATCACGCAGGGCCTGAAAGCCGGTGATCGCGTCGTGGCGGTCGGACAGCTCAAGTTGCAGTCCGGCGCGCTGGTGTCGATCTCGACCGATCCATTGCCGCAAATTCCGGCGAAGCCGCCGCTGAACTGAAACCCGATGGACGGGCCGCGACATGCGGTCCGTCCCGGCTCATCTGAATGAATTTTCTCGCATCGTCGCGCGGCCTGTAATGGCCGGCAGATGGTGCCGATGACGGAGCGACCGCAATGGTCTTCACGGATATCTTCATCAAGCGCCCGGTGCTGGCGCTGGTCGTCAGCCTGCTGATCCTGCTGATCGGTTTCAAGGCTGCAACCAGCCTGCCGATCCGTCAGTATCCGAAACTGTCGAACACCGTGATCACCGTCACCACGGTGTATCCCGGCGCGTCGCCGGACCTGATGCAGGGCTTTATCACCACGCCGATCGAGCAGGCCGTCGCGGCTGCTGAAGGCATCGACTACATGACGTCGGCGTCGACGCAGGGCCAGAGCCTGATCTCGGTCTATATCAAGCTCAACGTCGATCCCAATGCTGCGCTCACCGAAGTGCTGTCGAAGGTCAATTCGGTCAAATATCTGATCCCGCGCGAAGCGAATGACCCCGTCATTCTGAAGTCCACGGGATCGACGACGGCGGTGATGTATCTCGGCTTCTCCAGTGAGGAACTGTCTGGCTCGGCGATCTCCGACTACCTGACGCGCGCGGTGCAGCCGATCCTGTCGACGGTGGACGGCGTGGCGTCGGCCGAAATCCTCGGCGGTCAGACCTTCGCCATGCGCCTGTGGCTCGATCCGCTGCGCATGCAGGGCCGCGGTGTATCTCCGGACGATGTCGCTGCGGCGATCCGCGCCAACAACTTCCAGGCGGCAGCCGGTCAGACCAAGGGCTATTACATCGTCTCCAACGTGACGGCGAATACCGACCTGCAGAACGTCGAGCAATTCAAGCGCATGACGGTGAAAGCCAAGGACGGTGGCTTTGTTCGTATGGAGGATATCGCCACCATCGAGCTTGCCGCGCAGAGTACGGACGCGAGCGTGGCGTTTAGTGGCGAGCGCGCGATCTTTATCGGCGTGCAGGCGACACCGCTCGGCAATCCGCTCAACATCGTCAAGGGCGTGCGCGCGCTGTTCCCCGAACTCGAGCGTAACCTGCCGCCATCGCTGAAGATGAAGGTAGCCTACGACTCCACCAAGTTCATCACGTCGTCGATCGAGGAAGTTCAGAACACGCTGATCGAAGCCGTCGGCATCGTGATCGTGGTGATCTTCCTGTTCCTGGCTTCGTTCCGCTCGGTCATCATTCCGGTGGTGACGATTCCGCTGTCGCTGGTCGGCGTCTGCAGCCTCATGCTCGTCATGGGCTTCAGCATCAATCTGCTGACCCTGCTGGCGATGGTGCTCGCCATCGGCCTCGTGGTCGACGACGCCATCGTGGTGGTGGAGAACATCCACCGCCATCTGGAGGAGGGCAAATCGCCGGTGCAGGCGTCGCTGGAAGGCGCGCGCGAGATCGTTGGTCCGGTCATCTCCATGACCATCACGCTGGCGGCGGTGTATGCGCCGATCGGCTTCATCGGCGGTTTGACCGGTGCGCTGTTCCGCGAATTCGCCTTCACCCTGGCGGGCTCGGTGATCGTATCCGGCGTTATCGCGCTGACGCTGTCACCGATGATGTGCTCGGTGCTGTTAAAGCAGGAAGAGCCGGGCTGGTTCGCCAAGAAGGTGGACAAGGTGTTCGGCGCAACCACGCGCTGGTATGGCCGGCAGCTCGATCGTTCGCTGGACTATCGCCCCATCACGGCCATGTTCGCCGTTGTGATCCTCGGTCTCGTCGGCTTCATGTACATGAATACGTCGAAGGAGCTGGCGCCCGAGGAAGATCAGGGCATTCTGTTTGCGGTGACCAAGGCACCGAAATACGCCAACATCGACTACGCGGATTTCTATGGCGATCGCATGGACGAGGCGTTCAAGAAGTTCCCGGAAACCGATCTGCGCTTCATCATCAACGGCACCAACGGTCCGAGCAACGGTATCGCCGGCATGCTGCTGAAGCCGTGGGACGAGCGCAAGCGTTCGTCCACGCAGCTGAAGCCGCTGGTGCAGGCCGAACTCAGCAAGATCGAGGGTGTCAACGCCTTCGCATTCAACCTTCCGGCGCTGCCGGGCGGTCCCGGCGGTCTGCCGATCCAGATGGTGATCAGCTCGACCAACGGTTTCCAGTCGGTCTATGAGGAGATGGTCAAGTTGAAGGACACCGCGCGCAAGAGCGGCCTGTTCATCGTCAGCGACAGCGATCTCGATTTCAATCAGCCGGTGGTGCGCGTCTCCATCGATCGCTCCAAGGCCAACGACCTCGGCATTACGATGTCGAGCATCGGCAATACGCTGGCGACGCTGCTCGGCGGCAACTACACCAACCGCTTCAACCTCGAGGGGCGCTCCTATCAGGTGATCCCGCAGGTGCCGCGCGGCATGCGGCTCTCGCAGGATTCGCTGGCGAACTACTATGTGCCGACGGTCACGGGTCAGCAGGTGCCGTTATCGACGCTGGTGAAGGTCGAAACGGGCACCAACCCGAACGCGCTGTCGCATTACAACCAGCTGAATTCGGCGACCTTCCAGGCGGTGCCGATGCCCGGCGTGACAGTGGGGCAGGCGGTCGACTTCCTTGAGGGTGCCGCCAAGCAACTGCCGTCGGGTTTCAACCACGATTATCTCGCGGATTCCCGGCAGTATGTGCAGGAGGGCAACCAGCTGGCAGTGGCGTTCGGCTTCGCGCTGATCATCATCTTCCTGGTGCTGGCAGCGCAGTTCGAAAGTCTGCGCGATCCGCTCGTGATCATGATTACTGTGCCGATGGCGATCCTGGGCGCGTTGATCCCGCTGTTCTTCGGCATGGCGACGATCAACATCTACACCCAGGTCGGCTTGCTGACGCTGGTCGGTCTGATCTCGAAGCACGGCATCCTGATGGTGGAGTTCGCCAACGAACTGCAGCTCAAGGAAGGTCTCGATCGTCGTTCGGCCATCGAGATGGCTGCCCGCGTGCGTCTGCGTCCGATCCTGATGACCACGGCCGCGATGGTCACCGGCCTGTTGCCGTTGCTCACCGCGGCGGGTGCTGGTGCAGCGAGCCGCTTCTCGATCGGCCTCGTCGTCGTCTCCGGCATGATGATCGGTACGCTGTTCACGTTGTTCGTGCTGCCCGCGGTTTACGTGGCCATCGCCACCGATCACCGCGCCGGCAAAGAGACGGAGCGCGCCAAGCAGATCGAGGAATTCGATCTGGAGCATACGCGGACGGCCTGATCGCACGGACGCGGCCTTGCGAAGCTGAGCTTGCGGGGACACATGGTTTGAGGTTGGATGGCGGATCGCTTCATGCGATCCGCCATTATCTTTTGGCGGCCCGCATGGCTTCCACAGGACCCATCCCATGACGCGCGATTTTCCGGCCGGCAATTATCGCTATCTTCCCGCAGTGTTTCAGTATTCCAGCGGCGTTGCCGCCAATGCGGATTTCGAGATCGAGCGCGTTCGTTTCGACACGTGGCTGCCATTGGCCGATGGGTTTGCGCGTATTGCCGATTACATTCTCGCGGCGGATCGCCCGCTGACATCGTTCTGCGCCTGCGAGTTGCGCTCGCCTGTAGTGGTGGACGGAAGCTGGCTTCCGGAAGTTCAACGAGCACTATGTCAAGACGCTTGCTGAATGGGGCATCTTCGACGGCACGAACAATCCCGTCGCGCGCAGCAATGTGTGCCTCGAGATCGATCCGCCGAGTGAACCGTCGTTTTACGCGTTCTCGTTCACGCGGCCGTCGCTCGGTGCCAAGCCGACTTTCGTGATTGCGGGTGGTGCTGAAGCGCGTGGCGGTCCTGGAACATATCCCGAGCGCATCACGCGCTATCGCGAGACCTCGCCGGACGCATTCCGGGAGAAAACGCGGATGACCATGAGCAATATGGAAGAACGCCTCGGCGCCTTCGGCTTCTCGTGGAAGGACACCACCGCGACGCAGATTTACACGGTACAGGATTTCCATCCCGTGGTGGCCGATGAATTGGTCAAGCGCGGTGCGTCGCGGCAGGGCATGACCTGGCATTTTGCGCGGCCGCCGGTGGTCGATCTCGAATTCGAGATGGATACGCGGCGTGTGATGCGTGAATTCGTGATCTGACCGTCAGGCAGCGCGCGCTGATTTGCAGAGATGCGCGGCGACGATGCGCAGGTCTTCGACGAAATGCGCATATTCGCGCGCCTTGGCATCCTCGTCGGGCAGTCGTAGCAGATAGGATGGATGCACGGTCACGAGAACCTGTGTGCCGTCGTCAGCCTCGATAATACGGCCACGCGTCTTGCCGATCGGCGTGATCTTGCCGAGCACGCTTTGCGCGGCTGTCGCACCCATCGCGACGACAAGCTCGGGTCTTACGGACGCCTTTTCACGCTCATACCAGGGTCGGCACGCCTTGATTTCAGGTGTTGCCGGTTTCTGGTGCAGACGGAATTTTCCACGCGGCACGAATTTGAAGTGCTTCACCGCATTGGTGACATAGACTTTGTCCCTGACAATGCCGGCTTCCTTCAGCGCCTTGTCGAGCATCTGTCCGGCCGGTCCGACGAACGGCTTGCCGGCGAGATCTTCCTTGTCGCCGGGCTGTTCGCCGACCATCATCACAGAAGCATGCTGCGGGCCTTCGCCGAACACGGTTTGCGTCGCATCTTTCCACAAATGGCAGGCACGGCAATCGGCGGCTTCGTCGCGCAATGCGGCAAGACTTTCCTTCCCGGTATGTTCGGCCGTTTTGGTCGTATGCGACTTGACCATCGTCTCCTCCCGACGTTGCGGTTTCTTGGGCGCGCTGGCTTCTGCCGCGATCATGTCACCTGTGATGCGTTCAGCTTCCGCGATCAGCGGTTTGATCAGCGCGGCTTCGGGCAGGTTGCGCCAGTATTTCTTCGGCATCTCGTTCTGCATCGCCTTGGTCTTCAACCGTGCCGGATTGAAGATGTTGGCGTAATAGGTCAGCCACACTTCTTCGAGCCGATCCTTGGTCGGCGCATCGGCCTTGCTGACGCCGGGCGTGATGGAAATCGCGTGGCCGTCCCAATGCGCGCAGAGATCCGGCGTCAGGATCGACCACGCCATGTCGGCGAAGCGCCGCGCGAAGAAGGGCGCGACAAGTTCGACGATGTGATGTTCGGGCTCGAACCAGGCGACGAAATGCGATTTTGGCTCGCGGCCGATTTCGCGAAACCGTACGAAAGCATGCATCTTGTGTTCGTCGCGCCGGACGGCCTTGGCCATCGCCTGCAATTTAGCGATGTCGGAATCGATCGCGACGTGGATCAGATCGGGATTGTCGCGCAGCCGCCACAGCAGACGATACAGCAGGGCGAAGCGTTCGGGATCGCGATGCAGGACCGCAGTCTCGGCGAGCTCGACGAATTTGGCGGGAACGTTGAACGCGCCTTTTGCGGCGTCGGATAGCGACGTTGCTGGCGAGGCGGAGAACAATTCAGGCTCGGCGCCTGCAACCGTCCATGTCACGTCAGTGGGAGCAATGTCGTTGAGCGCCAGTTTGCGTGCCGCCTTGCGCCAGCCTTCAAAGTCGGTGTCGCTCTCCAGCACGATACTGTGCATCGGGTTCTCCTGAAATGAAATTCTAAAACCCAAATCCCAATTGCGTCGCCTTCGGCTTGAACCGCTCCACCAGCTTCGCGCTGTCCAGCAAATTCACGGCCGGGCGATGATCCGGAAGAACGATGAAAGGCAGTGCCTTGTTCCGCGGAATATGCAGCCGGGCGAGGTCGCCGATGCGGATCGACGAGATCCGGCGCGTTTCGATGATCCGCTGCACGGCCTTGGCGCCGAAACCGGGCACGCGCAAAAGGTCTTCGCGGCTGGCGCGGTTGACGTCGAGCGGGAAGCGGTCGCGGTGGCGCAGCGCCCAGGCGAGTTTCGGGTCCATGTCCAGCGACAGCATGCCGTCGGCGTCATCGACGATCTCGTCGGCCTCGAAGCCATAGAAGCGCATCAGCCAGTCGGCCTGATACAGCCGATGCTCGCGGATTAGCGGCGGCGCGCGCAGCGGCAGCGAACGGCTCGCATCGGGGATCGGGCTGAAGGCGGAGTAATAGACGCGCTTCAGATTGTAGGACCCGTACAGATTGGCCGAGGTCCGGATGATGGTTGAATCATTGGCGCTGTCGGCGCCGACGATCATCTGCGTGCTCTGGCCGGCCGGCGCAAAACGCGGCCCGACTTTGCCGCGCGGCGTCGGCTTGCGACCCTCGCGGGCTTCATCGAGCTTCAACCGCAATCGACCCATGGTGCGACGAATGGCGCGGACGTCTTTCTCCGGCGCCAGCTTTGCCAGGCTGTCTTCCTCGGGCACCTCGATATTGATCGAGAGCCGGTCGGCATATGTGCCGGCCTCGGTGATCAGCGCATCGTCGGCTTCCGGAATGGTCTTGAGGTGAATATAGCCGCGGAAATAATGCTCCTCGCGCAGTTTTCGCGCGACGGCGACAACCTGTTCCATCGTGTAATCGGCGCTGCGAATGATGCCCGACGAGAGAAACAGTCCCTCGATGTAATTGCGTCGGTAGAAATCCAGCGTCAATTGCACCACTTCGTCGACGGTGAAGCGGGCGCGCGTCACATTGCTGGAGGCCCGGTTGACGCAATAAAGACAATCGTAATTGCAGGCATTGGTGAGCAGGATCTTCAGCAGCGAGATGCAGCGGCCGTCCGGCGCATAGGAATGACAGATCCCCATGCCTGCATCGGTCGAGCCGATGCCTTTGCCGTCGCGGGAGTCCCGTTTCTCGGTACCGCTGGACGCACAGGACGCGTCGTATTTCGCGGCATCTGCCAGGATCTCCAGCTTGCGCTTCAGGTCCATGTTCAAAAATCCCTTTGATTTCAAATGCTAAAAAAGTGGCTGATGATCCCGATTGACTCGGCTTGCCATCTTAGCTTTATATTAGAACATATCATGAACAAATGGGCCGGCAATGGGTTCACTAAAAACCCGTGATGGCAAAACAATTTCGAGGAGCGGCGCATGACCGGCGCACGCATGACCACGCTCGCGCAATTGCGCGGCAGCATCGAACGCATCGAGACCCACAGCGATACCTATGCGCCGGATCGCGTGTCGCTCGGTCATGCCGAGGCGGACGCGGCGCTGCAAGGCGGGCTAGCACGTGGCACCATGCATGAGGTGTTCGCCGAAGGCCGGCACAGCGCGGCGGCCACGGGCTTTGTCGCCGGCCTCGCGCACCGTGTCTCGGCAAAGCGGCCGCTGCTGTGGATCCGGCAGGATTTCTCCGAACGCGAATGCGGCGCGCTGGCCATGAGCGGCTGGCGTGAGCTCGGCCTCGATCCGCGCCTGCTGGTCACCGTGCGCGCGCCCGATGTCGAGACGGCATTGCGGACCACGGCTGATGCGCTGGCCTGCGATGCGCTGGGCAGCGTCGTGCTGGAAACCTGGGGCGACAGCAAGCAGTTCGACCTCGTCGCCAGCCGCAAGCTCACGCTGGCGGCGCGCGGCTCGGGCGTCACGTGCCTGTTGCTGCGGACTGCAGGCGTTCCGGTCTCAAGTACGGCAGAGACGCGCTGGATCATCCGCTCCGCGCATTCGCCGCCATTCAGGCCCTGGCAATCATGGGGCGTGCCCATGCTCGACGTGCAACTGGTTCGAAATCGCCACGGCCCGAACGGGCAATGGATCATGGAATGGAAGTGTGATGAGTGCGTTTTCCGTGACACATCGGCGCATCCTCAGCCTGTGGCTGCCGCGCCTGCCAACCGATCGCATCAAACGTCAGCTCGCGCGCAACGGCGCGCCAGCTAATCTGCAAGCAAGTATTGTCGTCGCCAAGCAAAGCAATGCGCTGCAGATTTCCGCGCTGGACGATGCCGCGGCGAAGCTCGGCCTTGAACCAGGTCTGCCGCTTGCCAATGCCCGTGCGGTCTGTCCGGACATTCAGGTGTTCGATGCCGATCCTGTCGCCGATACGCAGGTACTGACCGACATCGCCGATTGGTGCGACCGCTTCACGCCACTGGTGGCGCTGGATCTGCCGCATGGTCTGTTTCTCGACATCACCGGCTGTGCCCATCTGTTCGGTGGCGAGGCCGCACTGATGGAGCAGCTCTGCGCGGCGCTGTCGCGGCAGGGTTTTATTGTCAGTGCAGCGATTGCGGGGACATCGACATGCGCGCGCACGCTCAGTCGATATGTACATGGCCGGATCGTCGCCGCGGGCGAGGAGGCCAAGGCAGTGACGTCGCTGCCGTTGTTCACGCTCGGCGCCGATGAGGCGATCATCCGCGGATTGCGCCGCGCCGGCTTGAAGACCATCGGCGATGTCGCCTCGCGGTCGCGCCCTGAAATCACTGCGCGCTTCGGCGCGGAATTCACGACGCTGCTGGAACAGGCGCTGGGGCAAAGCGATGCACCGATCTCGCCGCGCAAGCCGCTGCCGGATTATATCGTCGAGCAACGTTTCGCCGAACCGATTGCCACCGATGGCGTGATTACGCTGACACTGGCCAAGCTGGCGCGCACGCTGATCGATGCGATGGACAGGCAGGGCAAGGGCGCGCGGCGGCTGGAAGCGGCGTTCTTTCGCACCGACGGCGCGGTGCGGGTGATCACCGCGGAAACCGGCCTGCCGGTGACCAAGGGCGAGGTGATCGACCGGTTGTTCCGCGAGCGACTGGACGCGATTGCAGATCCACTCGATCCGGGCTTCGGTTTCGATATGATCCGCCTGTCAGCCAGCCGCACGGAAATCGTCGTGCAGCAGCAGCGCGACCTCGATGCCAATGTTCACGCCAATGACGAACTGGCCGACCTGATCGACCGTATTGCTGCGCGGATCGGGTCGCGGCGTGTGCTGGTTTATCTGCCCGTCGAGAGCCACATTCCCGAACGCGCGATGCTGGGTGTGCCGGCACAGCATCATCTGGCTGCCGCCATGCAGGCAGCATGGCCGGCGCGTGAAGACGAGCTGCCATTGCGGCCGTTACGGTTGTTCGAGCAGCCCGAACTGATCGATGTTCCGCTCGCGGAGTTTCCAGACAAGCCGCCGAAGAAGTTCACCTGGCGACGCGTTTCTCACAACGTCATTCATGTGGAAGGTCCGGAGCGTGTGTCGATGGAGTGGTGGCGTTCGCAGGAGGCGAAGCCCACGCGCGATTACTTTCGCGTCGAGGATGAGGCAGGTCAACGTTTCTGGCTCTTCCGCGACGGGCTTTATGGTGAGATCAGAGACGCGGACGATCAAGCCGTTTCGCCGCAATGGTTCGTGCATGGGCTGTTCGCATGAGCACGGGCGGCGTCGGCGCGACTGATTATGCCGAGATTGGTGTTACCAGCAATTTCTCGTTCCTGCGCGGTGCGTCGCATCCGCAGAACTATGTGCATCAGGCCAGTGCCGAGCGGCTTTATGCCATCGGCATTGCTGATCACAATACCATGGCCGGAGTGGCGCGTGCCTTTGCCGAGCTGGACCACAAGGATCTTGTCTACAAACCGAAGCTTCTGATCGGCACACGGCTGGTCTTCAATGACGGTACGCCTGACATCCTTGCCTATCCGTGCGACCGCGCTGCCTATGGCCGACTGTGCCGGTTGCTCAGTATGGGCAAGTTGCGCGGCAACAAGGGTGAATGCCTGTTGCAGCTCGGCGATCTCGCTGACTTTAGCGAAGGGCTGCTGCTTGTTTTGATGCCGGCCTATCGTATTGACAGCAACCTTGTCCTTCGCACGTTCGACGCACTATCTCAATTTTCGACAGGCGGTGTATGGCTCGGCGCCAGTCCGTTTCATCGGGGTGATGACAAACGCCGTCTGGCCAAGTTGCAGCGCATCGCAGCCACTGCGCGCGTGCCCCTGATTGCTACCAATGATGTGCTCTATCACATGCCGGAGCGTCGCATCCTGCAGGACGTGGTCAGTTGTATTCGCGAGAAGGCCACCATCGAGCAGGCCGGCCGCGTGCTGGAAATGAATGCCGAGCGGCATCTGAAGCCGGCTGCTGAAATGGCGCGGCTGTTTCGCGATTATCCGGATGCGATCCGCGAGACCATCCGTTTTGCCGATCGCATCACGTTTTCATTGAACCAACTCCAATACCAATATCCCGACGAACCGGTGCCGCCGGGAAAGACCGCGCAGCAGCATCTCGCGGATCTGACCTGGGAGGGATATGCCCGGCATTTCCCGAATAGTGTCGATGAGACGCTCGAAGCCACCTTACGCAAGGAGCTCGCGCTCATCGCCGAGCTCGGTTACGCGCATTACTTCCTGACCGTCCACGACATTGTGCGTTATGCGCGCAGCCAGAACATCCTGTGTCAGGGGCGGGGATCGGCGGCAAACTCAGCGGTCTGCTACATGCTCGATATCACCTCGGTCAATCCCGCCGAGGTCGACCTTTTGTTCGAGCGCTTCATCTCCAAGGAGCGGCTTGAGCCGCCGGACATCGATGTCGATTTTGAACACGTCCGGCGCGAGGAGGTGATGCAGTATGTCTACAAAAGATACGGCCGTCATCGCGCGGCGATCATCGCCACCGTCATTCACTACCGGCCGCGCTCGGCAATCCGCGATGTCGGCAAGGCGCTGGGGCTGACCGAGGACGTCACCTCGGCGCTGGCCGATACTGTCTGGGGCAGCTGGGGCAAGGGCCTCAACGAGATGCAGGTCAAGCAGGCCGGTCTCGATCCGTCTAATCCGATGATCATGCGCGCAGTCGAGCTTGCCACCGAGCTGATCGAATTTCCGCGCCATCTGTCGCAGCATGTGGGCGGCTATGTGCTGACGCAGGACCGGCTCGATACCTATGTGCCGATCGGGAATGCGGCGATGGACGACCGCACCTTCATCGAATGGGACAAGGACGATGTCGACACGATGAAAATGATGAAGGTCGACGTGCTCGCGCTGGGCATGCTGACCTGCATCCGGAAATGTTTGGATCTGGTCGCTTATCACAAAGGACAGCGTTACGAACTCAAGGACATCAAATCCAAGGATGATGATCCGGTCTACCAGATGCTTCAGCGGGGAGAATCCCTCGGCGTATTCCAGGTCGAGAGTCGTGCCCAGATGAACATGTTGCCGCGCTTGAAACCGCGCACCTTCTACGATCTCGTCATCGAAGTCGCGATTGTTCGCCCGGGCCCGATCCAGGGCAACATGGTGCATCCCTATCTCAAGCGGCGGGCGATGAACCCTGATGATATCGAATATCCATTTCCGAAGGGGGGCAACAAGGACGAACTGAAGAATGTCCTGCACAAGACCCTTGGCGTGCCACTGTTTCAGGAACAGGCGATGCGCATTGCCATCCAAGCGGCACATTTTACTTCAGAAGAGGCCAATGGTCTGCGCCGCGCCATGGCGACGTTCCGCAATGTCGGCACCATGCATACGTTCGAAGCGAAGATGGTCGGCAAGATGGTCGACCGCGGCTACGATCCGGTATTTTCCCAGAGCTGCTTCGATCAGATCAAAGGTTTTGGCAGCTACGGTTTTCCGGAAAGCCATGCGGCCAGCTTTGCGCAGCTGGTTTATGTCTCGTCATGGCTGAAACATTATCATCCGGATGCATTCTGCTGCGGGCTGTTGAACTCACAGCCGATGGGGTTTTATGCGCCGTCGCAGATCGTGCGCGATGCGCGCGACAACGGCGTCGATGTGCGGGAGATCGATGTGTCCTTCAGTCATTCGCAGAATACGCTAGAAGAACCGAGCGGAGACTATTGCGCCGTTCGCCTCGGCTTTCGCCAGATCGATGGATTCAAATGGGCGGATCCGGATGAGAAGCGCGAACGTGAAAAAGCTGGCAAGCCGCCGGGAGAAGATTGGGGCAAGCGCATCGTTGCCGCGCGAGAGCTACAGCCTTTCACCTCGCTGGAAGATTTTGCCCGCGATACCGCTTTGCCAAAACGCGCGCTGATCATGCTCGCCGATGCCGATGCATTTCGCTCCATCGGCCTGGATCGTCGTGCAGCATTATGGGCGGTAAGGCGCTTGCCGGATGACGTGCCGCTACCACTGTTCCAGATTGCGAGTGCCCGCGAACAGCCGGACGAACATGCGGCACCGCTGCCGCAGATGCCTTTGCCCGAACAGGTGGTCGCCGATTATCAGACTATCCGGCTGTCACTGAAGGGACATCCGATGGAGTTCCTGCGCGCGAATTTCACGCGGGAAAAAGTGGTGACCTGCGCGAGCATTGTGGATGCCAATGACAGACGGCGCGTGCGTTGTGCCGGCGTCGTGCTGGTGCGGCAGCGGCCGGGCAGCGCCAATGGCGTGGTCTTCATGACGCTGGAGGACGAGACCGGTATCGCCAATATCGTCGTATGGCCGAAGGTGATGGAGGAGTTTCGCAGGGAGGTCATGGGCTCCAGGCTCATTCTGGTCGAGGGTACGATTCAGAGCAGCCCGGACAAGGTCGTGCATCTCGTCGCCGAACGGCTGATCGATCGCTCGGACGATCTGAAGCACCTTGGCAATGATGCACTCGGCACACCGCAGCAGGCGCTGTCAGGTCCGGAACCGATCAATGACGATCGCCGCGAGCATCCCGACAATCCCGCACAACGCATTCGCCATCCGCGCAATGTCCGGATCCTGCCGCGCTCGCGGGATTTCCATTAAGCGCCGTTCAGAAACCATTCAGCCGTTCTTACCTATTCAGGTGATGCACCGACTGGCGGTCCGCCGGGCGGCCGGTGCAGGAAAGTAATAGTGGCATAGGCGCCGATCCATGAACCGACGGCGGCGAACCCCACATACATCCAGTTTTCGGTATAGCTGATGACGGCATAGGACGAGAGTACATACCAGACGCTGCTCCAGGTGGCCGCAGGGATGCGCCGACGGGCCACCACCGCAGAGGTGAACATCACATAGACCGCGTCGGTGGCAGCCGTGGCCAGCACCACGGCGCCGGCTGTCAATGGATCGATGGTGGCCATGCTCTCTCCTCCATGCTTGTACAAGATGATGCGATGACGGATGTGGTCACCTGGAAGCGTGAGCTGAATCGGTGGCGTGGGAAAGGGGGAGGACGTTGATGTACGGCATTCGTGAACTGCTCGGCGACCTCTGGAGGCAGGCTGGCGGTGATATTGCGGCGCTCCAGCGTGTCGCGCTGACCGGCAATGAGCCGCAATTGCCGTCGTCATTCCATGTCGGTGCAGCCGCTCAGGTCAGTATCGCTGCGGCCGGAATGGCGGCTGCCGAAATCTGGCGGCTACGCAGCGGGCAGACGCAGACTGTCTCCGTCGACATGCGCCACGCCATCGTCGAATGCCGCAGCGAGCGCTATCTGCGCTGCGACGGCAATCCGCCGCCGCCCGCCTGGGATGCGATCGCCGGCGTCTACCAGACCGGTGACGGCAAGTTCGTGCGGCTGCATACCAATTTCCCGCATCATCGCGATGCTGTCTGCCAGGTGCTGTCATGTGCGCCGACGCGTGAGGCGGTGCAGGCGGCTCTGATGCAATGGAACGGCGAGGCCTTCGAGACCGCGGCCTATGCAGCCGGCGGTGTCGTAGCGCTGATGCGATCCCATGACGAATGGATGGGGTTGCCGCAGGCCAAAGCCGTTGCTGAACTGCCGCTCGTCGAGATCACCCGGATTGGCGACGCCGAACCGAAGCTGTGGCCGATCGGCGCCCGGCCGCTTGCCGGTTTGCGCGTACTCGATCTCTCACGCGTTATCGCCGGTCCTGTCGCTGGTCGCACGCTTGCGGCCCATGGCGCGGATGTGATGCTGGTCTCCAGCCCCGATCTGCCGGCGATCCCGTGGCTCAGCATCGATACCGGCCGCGGCAAGCTCTCGAGCTTCGTGGATCTTCAGAGCGGGCAGGGGCGCGACACCTTGCGAGGATTGCTCGCGCAGGCGGATATCTTCTCGCAGGGCTACCGCCCGCAATCGCTCGCGGCGCTCGGCTTCTCGCCGGAGGAGGCGGCCCGTGTCAGTCCCGGTATCGTCTATGTCTCGCTCTCCGCCTATGGCCGCTCCGGGCCGTGGGCCGGGCGCCGCGGCTTCGATTCTCTCGTGCAATGCGCGACCGGCTTCAACCATGCCGAAGGGCAGGCGGCCGGCGTCGATGGGCCCAGAGAATTACCGGCCCAGATGCTGGATCACGCCACCGGCTACTTAATGGCGTTCGGCGCCATGATCGCCCGTGCACGTCAGGCGCGTGAAGGCGGTAGCTGGCACGTGCAGGTCTCTCTTGCCCGCACCGGTCAATGGCTGTGGGATATGGGAAGGATCGCGGATGGTCTCGCGGTCGAAGACTTGAAGGGAGAGATGGTCAAAGCCTTTACTGAGGATATGCCGTCCGGATTTGGCCAGTTGTCGGCGGTCCGTCATGCAGCCGTGTTATCGCGAACCCCGGCATCGTGGGTGCGTCCAGCCATGCCCCTCGGCAGCCATCCGGCGGTATGGCCGTCCGGCAATTGAAACCCATTTGCAGGATTTCAAAATTTTAACGAAGATTCGTAAGTGCACACGCGTTTTTAGATTGTCTGAACGCCCAGATGCGCACTATTAGCGCGTGAATGGGACAAATCGCCGCGGAATAAGTGCGTTTCCTACCAAGGACTGGACAGTGACGAATTTAGATCAACGATCTCAGCTGTTTAGCGGAAAACGCCTGATCGCGGGCGGTTGCATTGCTGCTATGCTGGTCGCCGCAGGCATCGGCTACGTGCGGCTGTCCACCCCGTCGAAGGGGCATTCCGACGTTTCGAGCCAGTCGCGAAAGAACCCGCAGCGTTATGCAACGTCGCCGTCGGAATGGGCGAGCCTGACCATCGAGCCGGTCACTGTGCGTGCCTTCCGCGCCGAACACGTCACCGAGGGCAAGATTGCCGTCGATGAGGACCGCTCGACCCCGATCTTCTCACCCTATGCCGGCCGCGTCACCAAGCTGCTCGCCAAGCCAGGCGACCACGTCGAAAAGGGCCAGCCGCTCTTTGTGATCGAAGCAGCCGACACCGTCGGCGCGCAGAATGATTTCGTTGCCGCGACCACGGCTCTCAACAAGGCGAAGTCGCAAGTCGACCTCGCACAGATCCAGGACAAGCGCGCCCGCGACCTGTTCGAAGGCAAGGCTGTGCCGCTGAAAGACTATCAGCAGAGCCAGGCCACGCTGCTGCAGGCACAGAACGATCTGCGCACCGCCGACACGGCACTCGAAGCCGCACGCAATCGCCTTCGTATTCTTGGCCTCTCGGAAGACGCCATCACGGCGTTTCAGGAGAAAGGCCGTATCAATCCGGAAACGACGATCTACGCGCCGCTTGCAGGCACGGTGGTTCAGCGCAAGATCGGCCCGGGCCAGTACATCAGCGCCGGCGCTGCCGATCCGGTCTTCGTGATCGGCGATCTCTCATCGGTGTGGCTCACGGCCTTCGTGCGCGAGACCGAAGCTGCTGCCGTGCAGATCGGTCAGGAAATGAGTTTCACCGCACTCGCGCTGCCGGGCCGTGTGCTCACTGGCCGCATCAGCTATGTCGCGACTGCGCTCGATCCCGCGACGCGTCGTCTGCTGGTACGTGCCACGCTGGACAACAGCAACGGTCTGCTGAAGCCGGAAATGTTCACCACCGTGACGATCTACGCGCCTGGCGACCAGCCGACGATAGGCGTGCCGAAAACGGCGCTGATCTATGAAGGCGATCAGGTCCGCGTCTGGGTCGCGCATGACGACAAGACCATCGAGCTGCGCACGATCAAGACCGGTATGACCAATGGCAATCTCGTCGAGGTCCATGGCAACCTGAAAGCCGGCGAACGCATCGTCACCAAAGGCAGCTTGTTTATCGATCGCGCGGCCTCCGCCAGCTAACCCCCAGCTTCGGCTCTTCTGAAAGGTCCGATCTGGATGGATCGTCTTGTTGCTCTGGCCGTCGACCGTCGCTTCCTGATGGTGGCGATGTTCGCCGTCGTTTTCATCGGTGGTCTGTTTGCTTTCAATCAGCTGAATATCGAGGCCTATCCCGATCCGACCCCGCCGATGGTCGATATTGTGACCCAGAGCAACGGTCTCTCTGCCGAGGAAATCGAACGCTACATCACGATTCCGATCGAAGCGCAGGTCGCGGGCATCAAGAACCTCAAAACGATCCGCACTATCTCGCTCTACGGTCTCTCCGACGTCAAATTGCAGTTTTCGTTCGACTACACCTATGACGAAGCATTGCAGCAAGTCCTGAACCGGTTGTCGCAGCTCGGGACCTTGCCGGGCAATGCACAGCCGACGATATCGCCGATCTCTGCGGTAGGGGAAATCTTCCGTTATCGTCTGGTGGGGCCGCCGAACTATAGCGTGCTCGATCTCAAGACCCTGCAAGATTGGATCATGCAGCGCCGCTTCCGTGCGGTACCAGGGGTCATCGACGTCATTGGTTGGGGTGGCAAGACAAAAACCTATGAGATCCAGGTCGACTTCAGCAAGCTCGTTGCCTATGGCTTGACGCTGCCGCAACTGCTGACCGCCGTCGGCAACGCCAATATCAATGTCGGCGGCAACACCGTGAATATCGGCGCGCAATCGGCCGTGGTGCGCGGCGTCGGCCTCATTCGCTCGATCGACGACCTTTCCAATACGATGATCTCCCAGACCAACGGCAATCCGGTTCTGGTCAAGGATGTCGCCACGGTGTCGGTCGGCGAGAAGCCGCGCCTCGGCATTGCCGGTCTCAATCAGGAGGACGATATCGTCCAGGGCATCGTGCTGATGCGCCGCGGCGAGAAGAGTTCGCCGACCATCGCGCGTGTCGAACAGCTGGTGCAGCAGATCAATCGCGGAGGCATCTTGCCGCCCGGCGTGCGGATCGAACGCATCTATGACCGCAAGGACCTGATCGATACCACCACGCATACGGTGCTGCACAACATGGTCGTCGGCATCCTGCTGATCGTGCTGCTGCAATGGATGTTCCTCGGCAACCTGCGCAGCGCGCTGATTGTTGGCGCCACTATTCCGTTCGCGTTGTTTTTCGCTGTCATCATTCTGGTGCTGCGCGGTGAATCCGCCAACCTGCTATCGGTGGGCGCCATCGATTTCGGCCTGATCGTCGATGGTACGGTCATCATGGTAGAGGCTATCTTCAGACGGCTGACCCAGACCACAGAGCTTTCCGAAGCGGAGCGCAGCCACATCTCGCCCGAGACCATCATGGGCATGAAGAAGCATGGTATCCTCAGCGCATCCGCTGACGTGTCGCGCTCGATCTTCTTTGCCGCCGCTATCATCATCGCCGCGTTCCTGCCGCTGTTCACGCTGTCTGGCGTCGAGGGCAATATCTTTGGGCCGATGGCGCGGACCTATGCTTATGCGCTGGCCGGTGGCCTGATCGCGACATTCACCGTCACGCCTGCGCTGAGCGCGATCATTCTGCCGGCGCATGTCCAGGAGACCGAAACCTGGATCATGCGCCAGCTGCATCGCCTCTATATGCCGGTGCTGCACTGGGCGGTCGCCAGCCGAAAGATCGTACTGGGCATTGCGATTGGTCTCGTCGTGGTGACTTTCTTCATGGCGCGTTTCCTCGGCCTGGAATTTCTGCCGAAGCTGGAAGAGGGCAATCTCTGGATCCGCGCCACGCTGCCGCCGACGATCTCGCTGCAGGAAGGCAACACTTACGTCAACGAGATGCGCAGGCTGATCCGCCAGCAGCCCGAGGTAGAATCCGTCGTCTCGCAGCACGGCCGTCCCGATGACGGCACCGACGCGGCTGGCTTGTTCAACGCGGAATTCTTCGCCCCGCTGAAGCCTGCCTCCGAATGGCCGGCGCCGCAGGACAAGGATGCGCTGACGGCGCGCCTGCTCAAGGAACTGCAGACGAAATTTCCCGGCGTCGAGTTCAATTTCTCGCAATATCTGCAGGACAACGTCTCTGAAGCCGTCTCAGGCGTGAAGGGCGAGAATTCGATCAAGCTCTACGGCAACGATCTGGATGCACTGACCAAGACCGCTAACGAGATCAAGGCCGTACTGTCGACGGTGCAGGGCGTGACGGATCTCGCCGTGTTCACATCGTTGGGACAGCCAACCATCCAGATCGACGTCGACCGTGCCAAGGCTGCGCGCTACGGATTGTCGCCCGGCGATATCAACGCCACCATCAAGGTCGCGATCGGCGGCGACTCCGCGGGCGATCTCTATGAGCCCGGCAGCGATCGGCATTTCCCGATCATGGTGCGGTTAGCGCCGGAATATCGCCGTAGCGCTGAGGCGATCCAGAATTTGCGCATCGGCGCACCCGGTCCGAACGGCACGATCGCGCAGATCCCGCTAAGTGAAGTGGCGTCGATCAATCTCGTCTCCGGTGCGGCCTATATATATCGCGAGAACCAGGAGCGTTATCTGCCGATCAAGTTCTCGGTACGCGAACGCGATCTCGGCAGCGCCATTCAGGAAGCGCAGGACAAGGTCGCCGCGCTCGTTCAGCTGCCGCCGGGCTCGCGGACCGAATGGGTCGGCGAGTTCGGCAATCTTCAGGACGCTATCGCACGGCTTTCCATCGTGGTGCCGATCAGCCTCGCTCTGATCGGCGTGCTGCTCTGGTTCAACTTTGGCTCGATGGCCGACACACTGCTGGCCATGAGTGTGATCCCGATGGCGATCTTTGGCGGCGTGCTCGGTCTACTGATCACGGGTATTCCGTTCAGCGTATCGGCGGCGATCGGCTTCATCGCGCTCTTCGGCATTGCTGTCATGGACGGCATCCTGATCCTGTCACAATACAATCAGCTGATCGACGAGGGCTATGAGCGCATCAAGGCTGTGATCCGGACCGGCGAGTTGCAACTGCGGCCGGTGCTCATGACCTGCATCGTTGCGGGCGTCGGCCTGCTGCCGGCGGCGCTGTCGGAGGGAATCGGGTCTCAGGTCCAGAAGCCGCTCGCGGTTGTCGTCGTCACTGGCATGATGCTGGCGCCGCTGGTGATCCTGATCACCCTGCCGGTGCTGATCTCGTTCTTCTCAAGCCGGGCGCGTTAAACCAGCTTGCGACGGGAGCGGCTCGGGCTGTCCCTGAGGCAGCCCAATGGCCATATCCAAAAAACCGGCCTCGGCATGGATCGAAACCGGCGCTTGCCCGTTGACCGGTTCCCCACCCGGCTATTCCAGCCCCCGTGGCGTTTCGGTAGGTGCTCTTGAACGCTGTATTTACTGATCTTTTTTCAAAGATGCAGCCGTGCCATGCTGGCGGCCGTCGTTTCGAGCGCCGCATCTTTTCAGAGACTTTTTGATGCTCACCAAGACCGCCTCTGTCGACCTGACCAATTGCGACCGCGAGCCAATCCACATCCCCGGCAGTGTTCAACCCTATGGTTGTCTGCTCGCCTGCGATGGCTCTGTCGGGATGGTCCGGCGCCATTCGGTCAATGCCGGCGCGATGCTTGGTGTGGGATCAGGCGACATCAATGGCCGCAGGCTAGACGATCTGATCGGCGAGGGGCCGGCGCACGACATTCGCAACGCCATCGCCAAATGGGGCAACCAGCAGCGCCCGGGATTGCTGATCGATTTCAAGGTCGCGCATTCGCAGACCGCGTTCAACGTCGCTGTGCATCGGCACAAGGGCGTCAACATCATCGAATTCGAGCCTGTGGACGCCAGCGAGGCGACACCGCCTCTGGAGTTGTCGCGCTTGCTGATCGGCCGCATCGGCCAATGCAACGATCTCGATGTGTTGTTCGACAACGCGGCGCGGCTGCTGCGCGGCGCACTCGGCTACGACCGGGTGATGGTCTATCAATTCGCTCATGATGGCTCCGGCCGGGTGATCAGCGAGGCGCGCCGCGGCGATCTCGAGAGCTTTCTAGGGCAGCACTTCCCGGCCGGCGACATCCCGCAGCAGGCGAGGGTACTTTACGTCCAGAACACGGTGCGTATCGTCTCGGATGCAAGCGGTGAGCGGGTGGCCATCGATCCGGAGTTCGACACATCCGGTGAACCACTCGACCTGTCCTTTGCACATCTGCGCAGCGTTTCGCCGATCCACTGCGAGTATCTCCGCAATATGGGCGTCGGTGCGTCGATGTCGATTTCCATTATCCATGACGGCGTGCTCTGGGGGCTGATCGCCTGTCATCACTATGCACCGCGCGCGCTTTCCATGGAGAAGCGCGTCGCTGCAGAAATGTTTGGCGAGTTCTTTTCCATGCAACTGGCCGGGCTTCTTCAAAAGCGCAAACTGGCTGCTAGCGAAAGCGCGCGGCGCTATCTCGACCAGCTGTTGCACAATGTTTCGCATCACAGCGATATCGAAGACCTGCTCAAGGAAAGCATTCGCGATTTTAGCGTACTGATGCCGTGTGACGGTATTGGCCTATATCTCAACAAGACCTGGACGTCTTATGGCAGTGCGCCACCGGCTGCCGCAGCGCCGGCGCTCATGGGCTTCATCAATTCAGTGGCCGAGGGCAGGGTGTGGGCGACGAGCGCATTGTCAGATCGATTACCTGCAGCTGAAGACTATGCCGTTGCCGTTTCCGGCGTACTGGCCGTGCCCTTGTCGCAACTGCCGCGCGATTATCTTCTGTTCTTTCGTAGCGAAGTTGCGCAAACCCTGAACTGGGCGGGTGATCCCAACAAGACGTACGAAATCGGCCCATTGGGCGATCGGCTGACACCGCGCAAGAGCTTCGCGATCTGGAAGGAGACCGTACAGCGCCAGTCCCAGCCATGGTTGCAAAACGAGCGCGACACCGCCGAGGCCGTGCGCTCGGCTTTGGTGGAAGTGGTGCTTCGCCACAACGAATTACTGGCGGATGAGCGGCACAAGGCTGACCTGCGCCAGAAAATGTTGAATGAAGAGCTCAATCATCGCGTCAAGAATATCCTGGCACTGATCAAATCGCTGGTCTCCCACCCGGTCGAGGATGGCCGCAGCATCGAGGATTATGTCGCCTCCCTGAAGGGACGTATTCAGGCCTTGTCGCTTGCGCATGATCAGGTCATCCGCGGCGCCGGTGGCGGTGCGTTGAAGGGATTGCTCGATGCGGAATTTTCGCCGTATCGCGAGTCGGTGAAAGCGATCGAGGTGACCGGCCCCGATGTTTCGCTCGACGCTCGGGCCTATTCGGTACTCGCATTGGTGCTGCACGAACTGGCCACCAATGCCGCCAAATATGGTGCGCTTTCCGTAAGCACGGGGCGCTTGTCGCTCCAGTGGAAACGCACCGATATCGGCGACTGCGAAATCCACTGGCTTGAGCGCGACGGCCCCCTTGTCGCGCCGCCATTGCGGCCGGGCTTTGGATCGATGCTGATCAGCCGCAGCATTCCCTATGATCTCGGGGGTGAAAGTGATGTCGATTATGAGCCGGCCGGCGCGCGCGTGCGGTTGCTCATCCCGGCGCGCTTCGTTGTCTGGCCCGCGCCGGCGGCGGCGCGCAACGTGCGCGCCCGACGCGAGGACGACAGGCCGATGGCGTCGATGCGCGGCTTGAAGGTGTTGATGGTCGAGGACCAGCTTCTGATTGCCATGGACGTCGAGACCATGCTGACCCACGAGGGCGCGGCATCGGTCGAGACAGCATCTTCGGTCAAGGAGGCATTGATCGCGCTGGCGATCATGAGGCCTGATGTTGCCATCCTCGACGTCAATCTCGGCAATGGCAGTTCGGTGCCGGTGGCCCAGGCATTGTGCGAGCGAGGCATCCCCTTCGTCTTCGCCACAGGTTATGGCGAAACCAGCCTGATCCCGGCGTCGATGGATGACGTGCCGATCGTACGCAAGCCCTACGACCTCGCATCGCTGGTCGCCGCGATGACCACGGCGATGACGAAGAAGAGCTCGGCCGGATAGTTTACTGCCCCGAGGGCGTGCGCAGCCCGTGCCAGGCATCGCGCACCTGATGGTAATGAACTTCTGGTAGATAGTCTGGCGTGTTCAGCCCAAGCGTCTTCACATCCAGCCTGCCAATTGCGCTGAGCAGCGAATAGGATGCGATGACCCGGTCACGTTGCGCGCCAATCAGGCGTGCCTTTGCCTGTACGAGATCCTGCTGTGAGTTCAGGACGTCGACAGTAGTGCGCTGACCGCCTTGGGCCTCGCGCTGTACGCCCTGCAGTGCAACGCCAGCAGCGCGTACTTCGGCTTCAGCGGCACTCACCGCCGTCTTGGCGCCTTCATTTGACACCCATGCACCGACGACTGCTGTGCGGGCCTGATTGCGGACCTGCTCGAGCACCAGACGGCTAACCGATGACAGTTCCTTGGCCTGGCGCGTCTGCGCAGCACCGAGGCCGCCGTCATAGATCGGCGCCGTCAATTGGCCGACGATCGAAGCCTGGTCGGTGCCAAAAGTGCCAAGCGTCGGATCCGATTGGCTGGATTTGCTGGCGCTGCCCTGCAGCGTCAGAGTGGGCAACAGGCTGCTCTCGGCCACTTTGATCGTCGTGGTCGCCACGTCGACATCGTAGCCGGCTGCCAGCACGGCGGGGTGCGCCTTGAAAGCCTGATTGACGGCATCGTCGCGGTTGCGCGGCAGCAGCCGATCCATCGGTTCCGCCGGACTGAGCCGCGAGGGTGCAGCACCAATCACCTGCGTATAAGTTGCCTGGCTGATGGCGAGATTGACCTCGGCGGCATTGAGATCGGCCTGGCCACGCGCCAGTCGCGCTTCGGCCTGTGACGTGTCGGTGGGCGTGACGTCCCCGGCGTTGAGCCGCTTCTGGGCGATGCCGAGGGTTTCGCGCAGGGAGGTGACGTTGGTGCGCTGGGCTTCGACCAGCGATTGGTTGGCGAGAACATTGGTATAGGCAACGACAGCATCGAGCAGCACGCCCTGGCCGACATTGCGCAGCGCTTCCCGGCCGGACTGGACCTGCAATTCCGCGACGCGGACACTGTTGGCTGTCTTGTTTCCGTTATAAAGCGTCTGGGTGACTGTGACGCCGATGGTCCATGGCTTCAGCGTTGCGCCCTGGATGGTGTTGTCTACGAGCAGGTTGCGTACGGCCTGAAGGCCATAGCTCAGTGTGGCTGCCACCTGGGGCCGGTAGCCGGCCATCGCCTGCGGAACGTTCTCATCGGTGGCACGCTGGCGAGCCCGTTCGCCGTTCAGCTGCGGATTGGACTGATAGGCTTTGGCAAGGGCTTCCGACACCGTTTCGGCTCGGGCATCGACCGCAGCAAAAATGCCATAGCCAATCAGGCTCAGGGCCATGCCTGTCCGAAGCGCGCGCCTTGCGGCGAGGCCAAATATGCCGTGACGAACCATATTATCCCAAAGCAATCTTCGGACGTCCGCCCCCGCTGACGTCTAGGTATGTTTAGAGGGCGTTGCCTTTGCAGGCAAACCATCCGGCGAAGAACCTCCGGGCTTTTGCGCTTTCCCCACAGGGCATTTGGCTGCCCCGATTTGCTTGATTGATCAGGACTCTAGGGAGGATGGGGCGCTCCGTGAATGCGACGAATAAACCCGCTTCACATGGCCGCGTGTGTTGCATGTCGGGCACATTTCTGAATAACCGCACGCAGTGGTAACTCTGTCCGGCTTTGCTGCGCGATTGCGCTGAGGAGCTGCCGATCCTGCCCATCCGGAATGCTTATGCCCAAGATCTTCACTGATCCCGACGCCATCGCTGAAGACATCATTCGCGACGTTGGGACGACGCTCGTGGTCGGGCTGCCGCTCGGGCTTGGCAAGGCCAACCATATCATCAATGCGCTCTATCAGCGCGCGCTGGCCGATCGCAATGTCAGACTGACGTTCTTCTCTGCCCTGACACTGGAGAAGCCGAGACCATCCAGCGAGCTGGAGAAGCGCTTCATCAATCCGGTGATCGAACGGCTGTTCGGGGGCTATCCCGATCTCGCTTATGCAAACGCGTTGCATAAAGGCGAGCTCCCGCCAAACATTCAGGTCAACGAATTCTTCTTCCTTGCGGGAAAATGGCTGCGGGTTGCCGACGCGCAGCAGCACTATATCTCGGCGAACTACACTCATGCGTCGTCCTATCTTCTGACGCGCGGGCTTAACGTGATCACGCAATTGGTGTCGAAGCGTGTGGTCGATGGCGCGGCGCGCTACAGTCTGAGCTGCAATACGGACACCACGCTCGATCTGATGCGGGCGCGCAACGAAGGGCGCGTCTCGTTCAAGTTGATCGGTCAGGTCAATTCGGAATTGCCCTTCATGCCGGGGCAGGGTGATCTCACCGGCGATGAGTTTCAGGCGGTGCTCGAAAGTCCGGAGGCTGAATTTCCGCTGTTTGCGCCACCGTCCGAACCGGTCAACGACACCAAATATGCGATTGGATTACACGCTGCAGGCCTGGTGCGCGATGGCGGCACGCTGCAGATCGGCATTGGACAAGTGGGTGATGCGCTGGCGCAGGGCCTGATCGTTCGCCACCGCGACAATGCGGCGTTCCGCAGTCTGATGCAGCATCTTGCCCCCGACGCGCCTCCGAAGGAAGTCGCAACGTTCGAACGTGGTCTCTATGGCGTGAGCGAAATGCTGTTCGAAGCATTTCTCGGTTTGATCGACGCGGGCATTCTCAAGCGCGAGGTGGATGGCACCATCGTGCATGGCGCGTTCTTTCTTGGGCCGAAGGCATTCTATCAGGCGCTGCGCGACATGGTGCCGGAGCGTCTGGCGAAAATCCAGATGATGCCGGTGTCATTCACCAACGAACTCTATGGCAACGAAGAGGCGAAACGGCAGGCGCGTGTCGATGCGCGCTTCGTCAACAATACGATGATGGCGACGCTGATGGGCGCCGCGATCTCCGACGGTCTCGAGAACGGCCAGGTCGTGAGCGGCGTCGGCGGACAGTACAATTTCGTCTCACAGGCTTTTGCTCTGGAGGGTGCACGCTCGATCCTGACTCTCGAAGCGACGCGCGCCGGCAAGAAGCCAGCCTCCAATATTCGCTGGAGCTACGGTCACACCACGATCCCGCGACACCTGCGCGATATCATCGTGACGGAGTATGGTGTCGCCGATTTGCGCGGGAAATCGGACGCCGACGTGATCGCGGCCATGCTGCAGGTGTCCGACTCGCGCTTTCAGTCGGAGCTGATGAAGCAGGCCAAGGATGCTGGAAAGCTTCCCAGGAGCTATGACATTCCCGCCGGGTATCGCGACAACGTGCCCGAGCGAATCTCCGCTGCTCTTAAGCCGGCGCGGGACGCTGGTCTGCTGCCCATGTTCCCGTTTGGTAGCGACTTCACCGAAGTAGAACAGCGCCTGATCCCTGCGCTGCAGGTCCTGAGCGCCGCATCGGTGTCGCCACAACAACTCGCAGGCCTGTTCTGGCAGGGCATGACACACGCACCGAGTGCGTCAGATGAAGCGGCGCTTGCGCGGCTTGGGCTCGATCGTCCGGCCACATGGGCCGAACGTGCCTATCGTGTGCTGGTGTCCGCCGCGCTCGCGCGCAGCGGCTCAGCCTAGCGGTTCTTGTTGACCGGCTTCCGCTTCTCGATGAAGGCGGCCATGCCTTCTGAACGGTCTTCCAGCGCGAATGTCGCGTGAAACAGATCGCGTTCAACCTTGAGGCCTTCGGTGAGCGGCGTCTCGAAGGCGCGATTGACGGCGTTCTTTGCCATCGTTGCCACCGGGCGCGACATGGCGGCGATCTTTTCCGCCATAGCGATGGCTTCTTCCATCAGCTTGTCGGCTGGGACAATGCGGCTGACGAGGCCAGAGCGCTCGGCTTCCGCCGCATCCATCATGCGGCCCGTCAGGCAGAGGTCCATCGCCTTTGATTTGCCGATGGCGCGGGTGAGGCGTTGGGTGCCACCGATGCCGGGAATGGTGCCAAGAGTGATTTCCGGCTGGCCGAACTTCGCGGTGTCTGCGGCGATCATGATGTCGCACATCATGGCGAGTTCGCAGCCGCCGCCGAGTGCATAGCCTGAGACGGCAGCAATGGTCGGTTTGGTACAGGTGGCGACACGGTCGCCGCCGATCGCGGTGAAGTCGCTGGAGAACATGTCGATGAAGCTCTTTGGCTGCATCTCCTTGATATCTGCTCCGGCGGCAAATGCTTTCTCGCTGCCGGTCACGATGATACAGCCCACGTCGGTGTCGGCTTCCAGCTCGTCGATGGCGATCTTGATTTCGCTGAACACACCGAAAGAAAGCGCATTGAGCATCTTCGGGCGATTCAGCGTGATGATGCCGACCGCGCCTTTGCGCTCAACGATGAGGTGTTCGTAGCTGCTCATGTTCCATCCCGCGGATTTTTGCCGAAGCTGCCAGGATCGGCAGCCCCGCGCAATTTGCCCGCTCGGGGGATGGGGTTCAAGCCATAAACATACGGGCCGCAGAGGCCATGGTCAGCAAACCGCCAAATGCGATGAAGATCTTGCCAACAAGGGAGGTCTTGTCCCAGGTCGTGCTGCTCTCGGTGGCGACTTCCGGTGCCGGCGTATCGATGGTGGCCTTTGCGAGCGTCAGCGGCGGCTTGTCGTTGCTGATGGCACGATCGAGGTCGTTGAGCTGGTCAGCGGCAACGAGCTGCGCGTTGCTGGCGCCGGAATCCGGTGACGTCGTTGCGGGCTGTTCCTGCTGGCCGCCGATTTGGCCAAGCGCGCCGCCGGCTTGCGATGACATGTTGTAGGTGTTGGTCGCTGCGGTCTCGGAGGGCCATTGCGCATTGGCATTAGCAACCAATGATGGGATGGCGGTATCACTGCTTCCCGGCTTCGCGTCTTCCGTCTTGGCGGCGTCCTCCTCAGCGGGCTTTTTCGACGCCTTGGTGGCCTGCCGGTCGGACTTGCGCGATTTCGTTTCGCTCTTCCTAGCACTGCGGTGCTTGGTGGCCTTCGCTGCTGGTTCGGCGGATGTGTCTGCGGCGCTGCCGACCGCTGCGGCCGGCTCGGATGCCGGGGCATCGTTTTCGGTCGCGTGAAGCGGTGCCGATGTGCAGATCCACAATCCGGCTGCGATGACCAATGCCGCACGCCCGCTGGCTCTGATGTTCATGGAAATCTCCCCAAAATACCGGCCCCCAATGGCCGCAAGGGAAACTGCGCAGGTGTTCACACCGGGGCAAAAAAAGGGAATCTTCGGACGAGTCCGGCAAAAACGGGGCATGAACACCGCCGCAGCCATCGTCTCCACAGACGTCGGCAAAAATCTGCCTTTGAAATCAAGGCGACGGATGTCACTCTGACGGTTCGATGTTATGAGCCGGATGTCTTTGAAATCTTCGGTTCGGGGTTGGGGCGCAGGTGAGGGCTTCACGGTTCCGTGATTTTTCTCTCGGCTGACGTAACAAATTGAACTATCCGCCGAATTGGCTTTAGGAGCGCGCGTGCGCGGACGTGACGACGAATGGACCGATCTGATGCGGTCGGCCAATGCAGGGGATAGCGTTGCTTATCATCGCCTGCTGAAGTCGGTTACGCCCGTGCTGCGTGCCGGAGCGCGGCAGGGCCTGTCACGGGCTGGCCAGCCGCCCGATCAGGCCGAGGATATTGTGCAGGACATTTTGCTGGCGGTGCATTTGAAGCGGCAGACCTGGGACGCGAACGCGCCATTCGCGCCGTGGCTGTTTGCGATCGCCCGCAACAAACTGATCGATGCGCTGCGTCGCCGCGGACGTCGCGTCTTCGTCAATATCGACGATTTTGCCGAGACGATTCCGAGCGAACCGCCAGCTGAAACATTGCCCACCGTCGAGATATCCAATCATCTCGCCGATCTTCCGCCGCGGCAGCGCGACGTGTTGCGATCGATCGCGGTGGAAAGCGCATCCATCAAGACCACGGCGTCGAAATTGTCGATGACCGAAGGCGCCGTGCGCGTGGCGTTGCATCGTGGGCTCGCGAGCCTCGCAGCCAAGCTGCGAAAGGATTGACCATGGATACCGATCGCCTGATTCAGACGCTCGCCGCCGACAATGATCAGAGGCCGCGTTCCGTGAGCACGCAGCTCGCGATGGCCCTGTTGGTCACGCTGCCGGTCGTTGCAGCGATGTTGCTGGTGACGCTTGGCATTCGCCCGGACTTCATGTCGGCGATGCGCAATCCGTTCTTCGATACGAAGTTTCTGGTGACCTTGGCGCTCGCCATTCCAGCCATTGTGATCAGTGTCCATCTGTCCCGGCCCGAGGCGTCGTTGGGGCGCTGGATCTGGCTGTTATTGTTGTCGCCGTTCATTCTCATCGTTGCGTTGATCGTCGAAATGACGATGCCGCAGCGCGCGCCGATGATGGTGCGCATTATCGGCAGAAACTCGTCGCTGTGTTCGGCGGCGATCACGTTGCTGTCGCTGCCGATTCTCGGCGGCGCGATGATCGCGCTGCGCCACGGTGCGCCGTCACGCCCCGCCATTGCCGGTGCGCTCGCGGGATTGATGTCAGCCGGGCTAGGGGCGACGTTTTATGCCGCGCATTGCGCGGATGACTCGCCGCTGTTTGTGGCGACTTGGTATACGCTCGCAGCCCTCGTCGTGGCGGCGCTGGGTGCAGCCATCGGTTCGAAAGTACTGCGCTATTGAGCGGCGGGCGAGCCACGCGTTCCGCGAAAAATGAATCCGGTCAAGCCGATGCCATGGCCGCAGGACGGCCGCTCGCCGCCTTCGCGATGTCGCCGTTGAGCTCGCCGGCATAATCCTTGAAATCGACTTCCAGCGTGTAGCGCGCTGAATTGAGCCAGGTGCTGATCTTCCTCTGGTGAAAGTCGCGGACCTCCAGCGCCATATCGCCAGGGCTGGGCAGGGCGACCTTTCCGGTCAGCACAGATGCGATCCATCGGGCCTGGATTTCGACCAGCGGTATGGTCGGCCCGATGGGCTGCACCAATCCGGCAAAGAACAGGCCGGGTCGGTTCGGCGGCGTGATGCGCCGATAGAGATCGACCATGCCGCCATCTTCCGGCACCGAGAAGATCTCGGGCGCGAGGAACGGGAAGCTGGTCTTGTAACCGGTTGCGTAGATCACCGCGTCGAAGCTCTCCTGCGTGCCATCGGCGAAGGCGATGGCGTCCCCCTCCAGCGCGGTGACGTTTGGCTTGATGCTGATCCAGCCATGGCCGATATAAGGCAGCAGCTCCTGGCTCAATGTCGCATGTTCGCGCCACATGGGATGTTTCGGCTTCGGCACGCCGAAGCGGGTCTGGTCGCCGACAGCGAGATAGATCAGCCGTGCCATGATCATGCGTGTCAGCAGTGTCGGGAATTTCAGCTTGCGCGCGAAGAAGGCTGACCAGCGATCGATCGGGATGCCCATCATGTATTTCGGCATGATATGGGCGCCGGTTCGCGTGGACAGCACGACGCTGCTGGCGCGCTTGCAGAGATCGATGGCGATATCGACGGCCGAATTTCCGATGCCGACGACCAGCACCTTCTTATCCTCGAAAGGCTGCGCGGTGCGATACTGGCTGGAATGAATCGCCGTGCCGTTGAATGTGCCAGAGAACGTCGGCCAACGCGGATCCCAGAGATGGCCGTTGGCGACAATCACCGTCTTGTATTCGCGGGTGCCTTCCTTCGTCGTGACGCGCCAGCCGTCATCGGTCTTTTCGACCGAGGTCACTTCGCAGTTGAAGCGGGTGCGAGATCGTGCGCCAAACCGATCCGCATAGGCTTCCAGATATTCCAGCAACTGCTGGTGCGACAGGAAGTCGGGCTTGTCGGCTGGAATCGGAAAATCGGAGTAGCCGAGATTGTTGCGGCTGGTGTCGATATGCAGACTGCGATAGGCGCAGGACAGGCCATTGTCATTGCCGTAGCGCCACATCCCGCCGATATTTGAGCCCTTCTCGTAGATGTCGAAACTGAGCCCCTTGTCGTGCAGGGCCTTGGCAACGGCAATACCGGATGAGCCGGCGCCAATGATGCAGATGTCGACTGCAGGCTCGGTCATGCAGCAGATTTTTCGGCAAGACGCTGGCGATACTGGCTCACGATGTCCTCGAAACTCTTGTCGGCGACGACGCCGAGGGATGGCGCACGGGTGGAAATGAAACCTTTCGGCCAGCTATCGACGATCTTCTTGAGATCGGGATCGAGGGTATATGTCACGTTCGGCGTGGCGTTGGTGACACGTGCAATCGATTCAATGATGTCCTCCATGCTGATCGTCAAAGCAGGCTGATTGAGCACGCGTTTCCCGCGCATCTTGGCTGGATCGGCATTGTGAAGCGTGATCAAATTCTGCGCAACGGTCTCCACCGAAACGACCGGCACTTTGGTGTCCGCGCGCAATGGGCAAATCGACGGCTTTCCGGCGACGCCATCACGAACGATGCCTGCGATACGGTCAGATACCGACTGTGTTGGCGGGCCGGGGTGCACCAGCACGATCGGCAGGCGCAGGGCGCGTGCATCGACCATTCCGTGACGCGTGGCGTCCGCCAGCATCAATTCGGCGATGGCCTTGTGCGTGCCATAGGAGGTTTGTGGACGCTGCAAATGATCGTCATCGACATGATCAGGTAATAGGCCGCCGAAGACCGCGATCGAACTTGGAAAGATCAGGCGCGGCGGAGCATCTTTCGCGCCGATCGCGTCGATCAATTCCGCCAGTGCCGAAACATTCACCGCCAGCGCGCGCGCCGGGTCCTGTTCTGCGGCGCTGGTCAGCACAGCGGCGAGATGAAACACGCTATGGGGTTTCCATGCAGCGATTTTCTTCAGCGTATCGGGTGCGTCGATGTCGGCTTGCAAGTGCCTCACACATCGGTCGGATGCTGGCGGCAGATGTGTGTCGAGAAGGAGGAGCTCCTCGATTGTTTCGCTTGTGCCTGCAGTACTGGTGAGCGCGCCTGCTTGAAGCAGCGCAGAAGTGAGTGTTCTGCCGATGAAGCCACCGGCGCCTGTAATCAAGACGCGCATGAATCCCGCCCTGCTTGATGCCAACCCGTTCCGGCGTTATTCGCCGTGATCGAGGCATCACTATCAGCGCCTTCACCGGCAAGTCGATGCCTGCTGACGGAATGGCTGCTCAGCGCAATTGGCGTTGCGGCGCTCGGTCTCAATGGCCAGACTGCGGCCATTCGCGTGGAACATGTCGACTGACAAACGTCAGGCGGCAGGTAGGTCGGACGTCGCCTGCTGCATACGGTGGAAGCGCAGGACCTGTTGTGCCGCGGAGATGCGCAGACGTTCATAGGTCTCGCGGTCGGTCGCGCTGTCAGACAGCTGTGTTCCAGCGAGTTGCTCGCGCATGTTGATGATGGTCTTGACGGTCTTCCATGAAAAATTCGCGACCTTGCACAGAATGAAAATGCCCTCGCTGCGGGATTCGACCATCATGGTTTCCGCGACGGAGATTGGCACGTTGGCCAGGCACGCGAGCGCGGCGTTAGCCTCGTCGAACTTGCCGGCTTCGGCGAATTTCGCCACTTCGTTTTCATCCAGCCGACCGTCTTCAAACAGGGAGCGTACGAGACCATGGGCGATGACGGTCTGCTGACTGATGCTGCCTGGTGCGGAGCGAGCCCGCCGGGCGACCTGCTGAACCACCAGAGATATGTCGGCGGTGTGGTGGACGTGGGCGGCTTCCAGCTTCGCCCGGACCGAGGCCGACGCCTTGGCGACGAGCTTCAGATAGTGGTGGCGCGGAATGGAGGGACGCAGGCCAACACATGTCGCAATCGTGTCGTTGCCCTCGGCACGGGAGAGCAGGGTATTGTAGCCGCGCTCTGTAATGTCGGCGCCGCGGTTGTTGACGGTGCTGGTGACGACGGCGTCGTTGCCGCGTTCGACAAGAACATCCGTCAGGGCGCCGCTCAGGACCTTGCGCGTCGAAATCGCGAGCAGATGGTCCTGGCTCTTGGTGCGTGCATTTTCGATCAGCGCATGGTCATCGAGCTGCTCCGATTGTGAGAGCACGGGGGCGGCGACCTCGATCAAATCGTCGAATGCGAGGGTCCGGACGACCCGGGGCGGTGCGACAGGGATGGGTGCCAGTCGCTCGGCCAGAAGGGCCTTTGCAGACGCTTCCATATGCGTCAGCAGGCAATCGAAGACGTCGTCGAACACTGCGATCTGCGCATCGGAGTAGTCCACGGCATTATTGACGAACAGATCCGTGACACGGCGCAGCGTTTCCACGCGCCGTGCGACCGTTCCGTGGGCCAGTGCGGCGTCAAGTTCGTCGAGTAAATTTGGCGATAACGGTGACTTCGAAGACATAAATCAAATCCCGTAATTCTAATCGTGTCCTGCCGCTAATATGTTGCGGCCAGGGTTCGTTAAATTCGTTCAGGCGCTTGCAATTCGATTTCGTCCGCGCTCTTTGGCGGCATAGAGTGCGCTGTCGGCGCGTGCGAGTAAGGTGTCTGGCGTGTCGTTCGGACCCAATGTCGCAACGCCGCCCGAAATCGTCACGGTCAAGCCGTCGGAAAATGCGCTCCAATCCAGTGCTTCGACAATCCCCCGCAAACGGTCGAGCATTTGCACGGCCTTGTCATGCGGCGTGTCCGGCAGCACCAGCAGGAATTCCTCGCCGCCATAGCGGCCGAATTTGTCGATGCTGCGGATATTGGCGAAAATGGTGATGGCGAAGGTCCGCAGTACTTCGTCGCCGGTTGGGTGTCCGAAATTGTCGTTAATCCGCTTGAACCAGTCGAGGTCGATCAGCGCGGCGGTGCAGGGTGTGTTGCTGCGCTGTGCGCGGATGATTTCATCGTCAAGCAGCCGCATGATGCAGCGGCGATTGAACGACCCCGTCAGTTCATCGAGTTCTGCGAGCTCTTCGATGCGCTTGTAGGCGGCCTCGAGTTCAACGCGGCGCCGAAACAGCGCGTCGCGTAGCGAGCTGGAGAAAATGCCAATGAACATACTGCGGGCGATGGTCATCGAGAATGTCAGCAAGGTGCCGAAGCGTTCGATCGAGTTGCTGGAGGGGAGCGTCAAGGGCAGATCGACGAAGAAATACAGCAGCGCGAGGCCGCCGGTCATGACGGTCCAGGCGCCGACACCTTCACGTGGCGAGGTACGCAAGGCGATGACATTGGCCACAAGAAACAATGCGCAGAGAAACACGACGGCGACATTGGGTGCTGTGTAAACGAAGGCGAGCAGAAGTGCGTAAGTGACAGCCGTGTAGGGCGCTGCGAAGAAGTGATCGCGCCAGTCATCCGTCAGGCCGCTCTCGGAGATCGCGAGGAAGATCAGGACAGAGGTAAAAGCGCAGCCGGCATAGGCCGCGACGATGGTGCCATCGATAGTGCCTGCTGCAAGGAAGACGAAAAGCAGCACGACGTTGACGGCATGACTGGCGGCCGCCAATGCGAGCATTTGGCGCCGCCGCTTCAGGCGACGTGCCAGCATATCAGACCGCAACTCTCCATCGACGGCTTCGAAGTCGCCGTTGACTGGATTCAAGACTGATGAAGCGGCTGCGGTCATTGAGCCCATCGATGGGTTTTGCTGATGGAACTCTAGTGCTCAAAGCCTTTAGGTTTGGTATCTATTGCCGCAAGTCAAATCTGGTAACGGGCTACTCATTTGCTGCTCCCGGCGACATCTGTCGACAGATCGCTTACTGCGGGACTGCCAGAAGGTTTCAAGCATAGCTTTGTTGTTTAAGTAAAAATGCCCGGACCGATGACGGGCCCGGGCGAGTTGACTTGATGTGGCGGACAAGCCGCCGGGACAAGTTACGGTATTCATTGACGAGGGTTTCGGGATATGGCTGCAAAATGCAGGTTCCGCCGTCTCAAGGCTGTTCCGGAAGCCACGACTTGGTAAGGTTGCCGTGTGAATCGCTGGCGTTCGGGTCGGAAATGCCCCAGCATTATGCTACCTGTTACCCGTTCCGCCCAAGAAAAGGGCGGTAAAAGCCCGTTCGGCGCGGTTAAAACAGCCGCGACCGGTATATTCCTGCCCATTCGAGAAGATTTTATCTTGTCAATCGAACCTCTTACATCCTCATTCAGACCAACCTTGCGAGACGGGCAGTGAGTGCAACACAGGCGGCATCGGATGAGATTCTGATCGCCCGGATTGCGCAAGGCGACCGTCTTGCCATGCAGGTGCTTTATGGCAGGCACCACGTCCGGGTGTTTCGCTTCGGCCTTCGGCTGGTGCGGAACGAACAGATTGCTGAGGATCTTATCAGCGAAGTGTTCCTGGATGTGTGGCGGCAGGCAGGCAAATTCGAGGGCCGTTCCGCGGTCTCGACCTGGCTCCTGGCGATTACGAGGTTCAAGGCGCTGTCCGCGCTGCGCAAGCGCAAGGACGCCGAACTGGACGACGAGACGGCCAACGCGATCGAGGATACGTCCGATAATCCCGAAGTGTCGGTTCAGAAAAAGGATACCAGTGACGCGTTGCGAAAGTGCCTGACATCCCTTTCGCCCGAGCATCGGGAAATCGTCGATCTCGTCTACTACCACGAGAAGTCCGTGGAAGAGGTGGCCGAGATCGTCGGAATTCCCGAGAACACCGTCAAGACGCGCCTGTTTTATGCGCGCAAGAAATTAGCCGATCTGCTCAAGGCAGCCGGCATTGAACGAGGCTGGCCATGATGGCGATGAGCAACAAAGTGCCGACCCAGGAGCCAGGCGAGATCGAGGCATTGCTGCCTTGGCACGCCGCGGGCACGCTCAACGCGCGTGATGCTCGCCGCGTCGATGATGCACTGGCCAAGGATCCGGAACTGGCGAAGCAATATGCCGTGATCCAGGAAGAATACGCGGAGACCATTGGCCTCAATGAGAGCCTCGGTGCGCCGTCCTCACGGGCAATGCAGAAGCTGTTTGCTGCGATTGACGCCGAGCCGGTGCGCAGCGGATCGACGTCGGTCGGTCTGTCGGCGCGGATTTCCGGATTTTTCGCATCGCTTTCGCCGCGGACGCTGGCGGCTTCGGCCGCTGTTGGTGCGCTCGCCATCATGCTGCAGGCCGGTGTGATTGGCACCGTGCTGATGCAGCGCGATACACGCACATTCCAGACTGCGTCCTATGAAGCCGCGCCGTCGCCAACGAGTGCACCGACCACTGTCACCCGGTCGCTCGCGCCGGCACCGGCCTCGGTAGAAGCCCCGACGCGCCTGTTCGTCCGTTTTGCGCCGACTGCGCGGGTGTCTGACATCACGGCGCTGCTCGATGGCTATCAGGGTACGATTGTTGACAACGGCAAGGACGGGCTGTTCCGGCTGCAGTTCGGCAATCGGGTGATGACCAAGGACCAGATCGCCGGGCTGATCCGCCGGCTGGAGAACGAGAAGATCGTCAGCATGGCGGTTCAGGCGCAGTAGGCGCCGTCGGTTGATCCGATCCGCATTGTGCGTGCGAGGCCTGTTCCATGAGACATGATCGTGGTGCCTCCGGACCAATGATGAAATGCACGGCCGCTGTGCTTTCGCTCGCTGTCGCATGGCCGTTCGGCCTTTCGGTCGCGGGCGCGCAGAGTATGATGCGCTCGCCGAGCCTCAATATCGGATCGCGCGTTCCCACGATCGCACCCAGCACAACACCGCGCATCAATCCGAACATCGCTGCCGGCGCGGGTCGCATCGCCGGCCGTGGCCCGAATATCGTGAGCCGTGGACCCATTGCTGGTCGCGTCGGTATCACCAGCGTCGGCCCGCGCGGGGCGGCGATCGGCACGACAGCCGGCCGGGCACCGCCCATATCCTCGCGGCCAGGGCGTACGCCGCCGCTGAAGATCGTGGGAGTGCTGCCAACCATTCCTTATGTGCGCTATTCCCCCAACACCTATCCGAGCTGCGCCTATGCCAATCGCGCGGCATCCGGCGAATGCAACGAGAAGCCATTCGTTGCTGATCTCGGCGGCGGCCCGACGCCGCGCAGCCAGAATGCCGGTGGTGGACCGCGCAGCAATGGCCCACAGGCGGCGCTGAACACGCGTTATGTCCCCCGACAGATCGTCGCCGAACTCGACAGCGCGCTGACGCCCGACCAGGCAGATGCGCTGGCGCGCCGTCTGCGCCTGGAGCGTCTGTCGTCGCAGGACTTTCCGCTGATCGGCGCCAATATCAGCCTGTTCCGCATCACCGACAACCGTTCGGTCGAGACTGTCGAATCCCAGATGCGCGCCGAGGCCGACGTGCGCGCTGTGCAACCCAATTTCCGCTATGTGCTGCAGGACCAGGTGACAACGCCGGCACCGGGTGAGGGCGATCCTGCGCAATATGCGCTGGCGAAGCTTCGTCTGCCTGAGGCGCACAAGCTGTCGGCCGGTGCCAATGTCACAGTTGCCGTGATCGACTCCGGCATCGACGTCGCGCATCCCGAACTCGCTGATGCCATCGTGGGTTCGTTCGATGCGCTTCGCAGCAAGGAAGGGGCGCACGTGCACGGCACTGGCATTGCGGGGGCGATCGTATCGCATGCGCGACTGATGGGAAGCGCGCCGCGCGCGCGCATCTTGGCCATTCGCGCTTTTGGTGTGTCGCAGGGCGGTGCCGAGAGTTCGTCTTTCATCATCCTTAAGGGCATCAACCACGCGGCATTGAATGGCGCCCAGGTCATCAATATGAGCTTCGCCGGCCCGCAGGATCCACTGATCGAGCGCGGTATTGCGGCGTCAGCCAGCAAGGGCATCGTGATGATTGCAGCGTCAGGCAATGCCGGACCGAAATCGCCGCCGCTTTATCCTGCTGCAAGCCCCAGCGTGATCGCAGTCAGCGCCACAGATGCCTATGACAGGCTGTTCTCCGCGTCGAACCGTGGCAGCCACATCGCAGTGGCTGCGCCGGGCGTCGATATCTTCCTGCCCGCGCCGGACAACAAGTACCAGATGACGTCCGGCACCTCGTTCTCGGCGGCCTATATCAGCGGGCTCGCCGCATTGATGATCGAGCGCAATCCGCAACTGCGGCCGAACGAAATCCGCAGCATCCTGATGACAACCGCGCGTGATCTTGGTGCGCCCGGCCGTGACGACCTGTTCGGTGCCGGAGCGGCGGATGCCTATAGTGCGGTATCGGCAGTGCAGGGCGCTCAGCAACCCGTGGCGACAGCGCCTGCGCCTGTCACGCCTGTTGTCGTCACCGCGCCGGCGCCGACGACGCGTGCCGTCGAGGCATCGTCGCCGTCGATGGCGTCAGACGTCCAAAAATAATCTCCTGATCGTTGAACGTTTGGCCGGGTGGACCGGACATATGGATGTGGGAGCGGCATTCCCTCCCCAACGAGGCCATATCCGGCGCATGCGCCCAAACATTCGCGCCGGTATAGCTTGACCCGTCCGGTTGTCCCCCCGGACGGGTCTTTCGTTTTTGTTAACCAAAAATTTTAACCTTCAGGTCATAGATTGCCGGTGCATGGCCGGGCGTCGAGCAAGGCTCAAGCAAGGCTTGACTGCAATACCTCAGGTTTGACGGGGCTTTCTCACGTGTTTCCAACGCAATTGTCCAAGTTTGACCACATTGCGCTGGACCCCGAAAACTTTTCCACAGAAACTCTCCAAGTATTGGTGAGTGATTCGTTTGTTGCTTTGCGTCCGTTTTTTCTCTTGCGGACATTTCCATGTCATCTCACCTGAATTTTCCTTACCCACATGCCGGCATCGGTCGGCCACTGGCCCAGCGTTGGTGCGCTCTTGCCGAGAGCCGACTGGATTACCTGACAGAACTGTTCGAGAGCGGGCGGTGGCGCCGTTTTCACAGTGAAGCCGAGTTCCTCGACAATATTCAGGAAGCCAAGGACGCGGTTGAACGCTGGCGGCTGATGGTCGAGGGCGAGACAGCCGCCGTGAGGCGCGTTCTGTCTTCGGAAGGCGTGATCTACCGGACGCCGCGCGCCCCTGAACCGCGGCCGGCTGCCGTCGCGGCTCCTGCCATCGCTGCGCCCGCCGTCGCGCCGTTGCAGCCCGACATCGAGCCGGTCGCTGAAGCGGCTTCGCCCGTCCTGATCCCGATCGAAACCCTGTTGCGGCAGGCACCGCCTCGGCAGGCGACGGTGACGCCGGCAGATCTGGATTGGCAGAAGGCGCTCGATCCTCTGGTCATCAGCGCGCGCTATCCGATGCTGCGGACAGCGCTTTAGCGCACCGTGTTCCCGGACAGCGCAACCTGCTGATAGCGCTGTGCGCCATCGGCGGTGAGGTCAGGTGTCACCGGCTTTGCATGATCGAGGCCGACGACAGCGCCGCGTGGCGCGCCTGAAATCATGTTGTTGCTGACAAGCGCGGTGCCGGCGCCCGGTGCGACCGATACACCAATGCCGATGAAGCTGTTACGCACGACGTTGCCGGTGATGGCGACATCGCGCAGATACTTGCCCCAGCCCGCGATCATGCCAAAGGACGGCGCGTTCTCGACGACATTGCCGCTGACGCTGGCGTCCGCCTCGATATAGATGCCGATGCCGGCATCGTCGTCGGGCGCCGTACCGATCGGCCGCTTCGGGAGCAGGTTGCGGATGATGTTGCCTTGTACCACTGCGATGCGGCCGCCCTCGTTGAAGTTGCAGACGGAGACACCGAGCGCCGCACCATCGACGGTATTGTTGGCGATCACCGCAGCCTCGAAGGCAAATTCCGAATAGAGCGCGACTTCGCGCACGCTCGACACGCTGTTGCCCGTGATGTGGATGTTCGATGCTGAGTTGCCGCGCACCGCCGAGTAATCGCAGTTGCGGATGCGATTGCCGGAGACGATGACATTGCCCGCACGATAGGCGTTGATGGCGTTGCCATATTGACCGGAGCCGCCAGGGCCGGCCTTGATATCCTCGATACGATTGTCGATCACTTGCGTGCCGTCATCGCCGATGGCGGTGCGCAGGATCTCGATGCCGTTGCTGCTGGTGCCGGAAATGGTGTTTTGCGCGACGATCAATCCCTGCGCATCGAACGAGACGATGGCCGTGGTGGCGATGTTGGTGAGTGTATTGCCGGTGATCGCGCCCGCCGTGTTGTCCAGCCAGATGCCCGCGCCGCCGCTATTGGTCACGGTGCAATCGCTGATGCGGAGTTCGCGCGCCTGCACCATGTGCAGCAGCCCGCGCCGCGGCGGCAGGTTGGCAAAGTTGCCGTCCAGCGTGAGGCCGCTGAGGCTGACATAGTCCGCGCCTTCGCCTGACAGCAGTGACGCGCCGCCGCTGAAGGTGAGGGTCGTTGCACCGCGCATGCCGATGATCTGCGAGCCGCGCGCGAGCCTGAGCATGCCGGTGCGATAGTTGCCGGGCGGCAATGCGAGCGGTGCCTGCGCACGTGCCGCCTCGTCGATGGCACGTTGCAATGCGCGCGTTTGGTCGTCCTGGCTATTGGCGCGCACGCCATATTGCGCGGCGTCGCGTCCGAGCGTCGAGGTGAGCGGGGCGGCGCGTGCCGCATCGCTCGATGCGGCGAATGCGCCGGCGGCGAGACCCGCGCCGGACGCAGTCAGCAGATGGCGGCGATGCAGGTCCATGGTTCGAGGTCCCGGTGGATGTCCGCTGATGAGGTAACGCAAGATGATGCGTGTGACGTTGCCAGGCGAGAGTGGCCGCGATGAATGTGCAGGGTAGGGTTAATGATGCGCTCACCTGCGCGCGCTGGACAGGCGGCACGCGCGTGCATCACTCCCGGTCGTCATGGCCCGACAGCGCGAAGCGAGCTTCGTGATAATCCCAGGCTTCTCCCCACGTCATGGCCGGGCTTGACCCGGCCATCCACCTTGTCTTGTGCGACGGCGTGCGGGCCAAGCTGGATCCCCGGGTCAAGCCCGGGGATGACACCTGTGGGTGTGGCGCCTCCATCGCGCCGTCGCAGATTCAACTGTCAAACAGCCACTGCTCTTCAGACATGCGTCATCACCCCCATTGTTTGCGGCGCGGGGGCGCCGTCGTGCTTCGCATTCCCGCCCCCTTGCGAGAGGGCGTGCGGAACGCCGGGTGCCCGTTGCACCCTTGGTGCCTGATGCGAATGCGGTCTTCCGCAGGTTAGTGTGCATCAGGACTTTCGGAGGCGCCGAGCGAGTGCCCGGCGTTCCGCATGCGGTGTTTTTTCGGTTGCTTGCACATCTGCCATGGCGAACGGTCCCATCGCCAAAATTAATGTCCCAGGGCGGAGGGACAGGGTAGCCGCAAAGCACTTGGCCGAACGCGTTTCGATTTGGTCGTCCGTCACACTGTCCAGGGGGTTGTCCATCTCAAGGTCGGCCGTCTCCTTGCCAGTGGCAGTGCTGGCGCAGATCCGTCCTGCCCGAAGACAGACGTCCCCCATGAACCGCGTGACGCCGCATCTCCGGCGTCCACCGCATCCCACCCCGCGAACGTGACGATCGCGATCGCCCCTCTCGGTGGGGCAGGACGAAGGGGAATATAAACCTTAAAGGGATATTGTCAAGAGAAAATAGGAAAAAATGTTCCCGTGCCGTATCGCCCCAAGCTGTCATTCCGGGGCGGCTGCGCGCCTTCGCGCAGGCGAACCTCAGCCACTCCAATTGGAGTGGCGGGGAATCCCGACCTGTTCAGCAACACTTCGAGATTCCGGGTTCTCGCTCTGCCGGCTTCGCCGGCGACGCGCGCCCCGGAATGACGACGTGTGGTGGGGAGAATGCCAACGGCGGAGCGCGCAGGCGCTTAATGTCGAACGTCGCTTCGCTGGGGCGCCCGAGGGCCCCGCGCGCTATCGTCCCGTCAGCGCGAGCTGGAAATCCTTCTCGGCCTGGGCGTCGCGTTCGTTCTTTTCCGGGCATTCGCCGGGCTCCGCCTGGCAGGGACGGATCTCGTAGTCGTTGTCGAGCACGCGGCGCGGTGTCGGCTTCGAATTCTTGGCTTCGACATCGGTGACAAGGCCGCTCTCGGCGGCAAGTTTCCACACGTCGGCTTCGGTCGGATAGGCTTTACTCAGTTTCGCGTCGTCACAGAACAGTGCATAGGGCATCGGATTGCTCCGGTAAAAATTGATAACGTTCATGGCGGCGTCGGGTTCGCCCCGACGTATTCCCAGACATTTCAAAATTGCGCGGCGGCCATTCGGCTGCGTCGCGAGAGCGTTCAGCTCACCATCTTGTGAGACTTGAACAGGCGGCCCTTTTCCACCACGAGGATCACCGCGAATGCAGTGAGGGTGCAAAGAAAAAGGCCGGTCGCGAACGGCAGCAGAGTGCCGTCATAGTGCTGGCCGATAACCGTGCCGATGGCGATACCCAGCAGCGTGGTCAGCGTCCCGTAGAGAGAGGAGGCCGTGCCGGCGATGTGGCCCTGCGGCTCCATCGCCAGTGCGGTGAAATTCGAGAACATCAGGCCGAAGGCAAACATCATGAGCATCGACAGCGCGATGAACAACCATAGCGGCATGAAACCCATCGCCACGGCCAATAACATCGCCGCGCCAGCAGTGACGAAACCGAGCAGGGCGCCGTGGGAGAGTGCGCGCATGCCAAGGCGATGGACTACGCGCGAGTTGAAGAAGCTGGCCGCAGCGACGCCGAAAGCGATGGAAGCAAAGGCAAGCGGGAAATATGGCCCGAGATGGAAAATCTCGGTGAACACCTGCTGCGACGTAAACACGAAGGCGAACAGTGCGCCCTGCAGGATGCCGGCAGCGAGGCCGTAACCGAGCGTCTGCCGATGGCTGACGGTTTGCCGATAGGCATAGAGCACATCACGAATGGCGAGCGAGCGGCGTTTGGCGACCGGCAGCGTCTCCGGCATTCGCCAGGCACTCCATGCCAGCGTCAGAAGGCCGTATAGCATCAGCACGACAAAGATGCCCCGCCATTCCGTGAACACCATCAGGGCCTGCCCGAAAGACGGGGCGATGACCGGCACGGAAATGAAAACCATGATGGCCAGTGACATGACGCTGGCCATGCGACCGCCGGCATAGCAGTCCCGGACGATCGACACCGCGATCACGCGCGTCGCCGCGGTGCCGACGCCCTGCAGCAGGCGGGCAAGCAGTAGGATTTCGAACGACGGTGCGAACAGCGCGAGCACGCTCGCGGCGCAATAGACGGCCATTCCGCCGAGCAGGATGGGGCGCCGACCGTAGCGGTCCGACAGCGGACCCATGGCGAATTGGGCCACGCCGAAGCCGAGCAGGAAGACCGAGAGGACGGTCTGAAGGTGGTTGGCATCAGGGACCTTGAAGGCCGCACCGATATGCGGCAGCGCCGGCAGCATGATGTCCATGGCAAGCGGATTCAGCGCCATGATCGAAGCGATCACGACGACGAATTCGCCAAATTTCATTGGGCTATGGGTCGATGACACCGCGAGGGGGGCGTCGGCGTTGATGTCGGTCACAAAGCTGTCCCTGAAAGCATTCCCGCCATTAGGGTCTTCATGTTGCGATGCACAAGTTGACTTTCGGCATGGCTGCGTCGCGGAAACCGGCGGAATTTCCCCAACTTATGAATTAATGTTCAGAGAATAACCGGGGGCGCCGTCTCGACGGCCTCACACCCCGGAATTCCGGGCTGCGTCACGCAACTTGACCCGGGTCATGCGGATCATTTCCAGCAGGATCGCTTCACCGGTATCGGTGAGCTCGTCGGAGGTCATGCGGTGCGAGGTGGTGTCTTGTGCCAGCAGCGGCACATGGACGAAGGCCGCGAGGCGTGGCCCGTTCGGCGCGCGGGTGGCCTCGATGCTGCGCCAGGACAGGTAATTGCAGAGATAGCGGCCGGCATCGCGTGAGGGGCGCACGTCGGCGCCACTGGCGAGGGCAGCCCGGAACAGACGCGCCGTGTGCGGGCCGAACATCTGCGCGTCAGCGCCCGGAACAATGCTGGCGCGGCACACCGTTGTGTGGCCGGCATCGGGCCACAGCATCGACACCGCATTGCGGGCGCGCGTCTCGATCCGGATATAGGGCGTGCGTGCGGCGAGGCCGAACATCAGCAGCGCATCCGGGCGATGGCGTGCGATCTGCTCCGGCAGTTCGCGATCGACGGTGGCATAGGTGACGTCGAAAATATGCGCGATGCGGGTGACGTCAGCGAAAGCGGGGCGGCGCAGCGTTGCGAGTTTTCGCACCAGCGCCTGCGTCGGGTTCACCGGCGCGCCCGGGAAGGGGCCGAAGCCGGTGACGAGGATGCGGGGGGATGTACCGGGACGGTTCAACATTCGCCTCCATGATCGCGACGGCGCCCTAACCTCTCCCCGCAAGCGGGGAGAGGTCGCCTGTAACATGCGAAGCATGTGGAAGGCGGGTGAGGGGGACTCTCCACGAACTAGGAGCGAGTGGATAGTCCCCCTCACCCGTCTGGCTTCGCTGCGCTCCGCCAGCCGACCTCTCCCCGCAAGCGGGGAGAGGTTAGGGCGCGCTACCTCAACAACTCCACGATCGCTTCCGCCGCGACGGCAGGCGTCATCGTGCCATCGGCGACGTCGCGTTCGACCTGTTTGACCTTGCTGCGAATGCCGGGATCGCTGCGCAGCCGCGCCTTCAACCGATCCTCCAGCATGGTCCACATCCATTTCACCTGCTGCTCGCGGCGGCGGCCGGCGAAATCGCCGGAAGCATTCATCGCCGTGCGATGCGCGACGACCTTGTCCCAGAGCTCGGCGATACCCGTCTTGGTCAGCGCCGAATAGGTGACCACCGGCGGATGCCAGTGCTCCGAGCGTGGCGCCAGGATATGCAGCGCGCCGCGATAATCCCCAGCGGTGATATTGGCGCGTTTGAGGTTGTCGCCATCGGCCTTGTTGATGGCGATCATGTCGGCGAGTTCGATCAGGCCTTTCTTGATGCCCTGCAACTCGTCGCCGCCGCCGGGCAACATCAGTGCCAGAAAGAAGTCGGTCATGTCGCAGACCGCGGTTTCCGACTGGCCGATGCCGACGGTCTCCACCAGCACCACGTCGAAACCTGCCGCCTCACAAAGTAACATGGCCTCGCGCGTTTTCGCCGCGACGCCGCCGAGCGTGCCGGAGGACGGCGAGGGACGGATGAAGGCGTTCGGATGGGCAGACAGATCGTTCATCCGCGTCTTGTCGCCGAGGATCGAACCACCGGTGCGCGCCGAGGATGGATCGACGGCCAGCACCGCGACCTTGTGGCCGCGCTCGATCAGATACATGCCGAGCACATCGATGGTGGTCGACTTGCCGACGCCGGGCGAGCCGGTGATGCCGACGCGAAACGCACGGCCGGTGTCGGGCAGGAGTGCCTGCACGAGTTCGCGCGCGGCGGCCTGATGATCGGCACGGCGGCTTTCCACCAGCGTGATCGCCCGCGCCAGCGCGGCGCGGCTGCCGGCGCGGACGTCACGCGCGAGGGCGTCTATGTCGATGGGTGCTCTCGTCACTGCGGCCCCTTGTCGTCGTCCTTCGGCCGCTCGCCGCCGAAGATCGCGCTGCCCTCGGCCGACAGATAGGGCTTGAGTTTCTCCCACGGCACGAAGGCGTCGTAATCGCCTTCGGCATAGGAGCCGACCGCATAGGGGCCGTAATGGAAGCTGAGGCCGGAGCTCTTGCCGGCCGATGTCGACGGCGCCAGCGATACCGGTCCGATCTTGAGCAGCTTTGGCTCCAGCGCATCGACGAGGCTCATGTCGGGATTGTCGTTGTCGCGCTTTTTCTTCTCGATTTTCAGATCGGCGACGACCGCATCGCGGATCGCCGTCATCGCCGGCCCGCTATCGGCGAGCTCGGTGAAGAAAGGACGAATGCTGATCATCTTGCCGACCTGCCTGTCCCACAGCAGCGTGTCATTGGCACGATTGGGATGCGCGCCGCCGGTGTAGTTGTAGTCCGCGCGAATGATGCTGACATAGCGACCCGCGACCAATGAGCTTTGCGCATAGGTTCGTTCGGATTCCCATGGCCGGTTGCGGATGTCGGCAGGGAGATCATTCATCTCCTTGCGCTGCTCGGCCAGCTCCTTGAGCGTCTTCGCAGCCCAGCCATTGCTGGCGGATGTGAGATATTTCAGCAGCGGGGCATCCGACTTGATCGCGGCATCGAAGAAGACGGCGACCTCGGTGTATTTGGCCTTGAGCTGGATGTCGGGCTTTAGCTCAGCAGCGAGGGCGGGCGCGATGCATGGCAGTGCGAGGAGCAAAGCCGCAAGCAGCGACTGATGAAAGGCACGTATAGTCATTCGCGGATGACGCTTTCAACAAAGGCTTTGAGGGGAGGCAGGTCATTCTGCACGATCTGCCAGACTTCGTTCGCATCCGTTAGATGATAAGCGTGACGGAGGTGATTTCCGAAATCATTCATTCTTCGCCAATTGATATGCGGAGCGAGAATCTTGACGTTATCCGGTAACCGCAATGACGCTTCGCAGATGATGGCAAGGAAGCGCTCTACCGCACCGCGAACAACTTCGTCTTCGGCGAACTGATCCGGCGCCATGCCGCTCGTGACGCGCTCGATGAGATGAACGCGATCAAGAATGTCTTTCAGACGATCTTCGGACGTGGGAGGCATCAAAACACCTCGATCAGATCGTCGGCCATGCGTTCCCTGATGCGAGGTGTCAATTCGGTTGGAAACATGACGTGCGGCCAAATTCCAATCGTATCCTCGATGAGATGCATGACCTTGAACAGATCGAAGCGTCGCGCTGAAGACGCTCTGTCGAACGTCTCAATCAAAATATCCAGATCGCTGTCCGGCCGTGCGTCACCGCGAACCCTAGAGCCGAACACGGCCAGCCGCGTCACGCCTTCTGCCTTGATGGCAGGCGCAATCGCTCGCAGTTTTGCGAGGATCGTCTCCAGCGGGATGTCGATCACGTCGGTCATCCCGCGATCCTACCACGTTTGCCGTGACGCTGCAGCTACGCCGCCGCCTCGCTATGGCCCAGCCGTGCATTGAGCTTGTGGATCAGCTCTTCGGCGGCCTCGGAGATCACCGTGCCGGGCGGGAAGATCGCCTCGGCGCCGGCCTTGTAGAGTTCGTCATAATCCTGCGGGGGGACGACGCCGCCGATGATGATCATGATGTCCTCGCGGCCCTGCTTCTTGAGCGCGGCCTTCAGCTCCGGCACGGCGGTGAGATGAGCGGCGGCCAGCGAGGAGAGGCCGAGAATGTGCACGTCGTTCTCGACGGCCTGCCGCGCGGCTTCATCGGCGGTCGCGAATAGCGGCCCGATATCGACGTCGAAGCCGACATCGGCAAAGGCCGAAGCGATCACCTTCTGGCCGCGGTCATGGCCGTCCTGGCCGATCTTGGCGACGAGGATACGCGGGCGGCGGCCCTCGGCGTCCTCGAAGGCGTCGATCAGCGCCTGAACCTTCTGGACCTTGTCGTTCATGGTGGACGCCTCGCGCTTGTAGACACCGGTGATGGATTTGATCTCGGCGCGGTGACGGCCGAACACTTTCTCCATCGCATCGGAAATTTCGCCGACGGTGGCCTTGGCGCGTGCGGCATCGATGGCCAGCGCCAGCAGGTTGCCGTTGCCGTCCTTGGCCGAGCGCGTCAGTGCGGCCAGTGCGGCATCGACGTCGGCCTGGCTACGCTCGCCACGCAGGCGCTTCAGCTTGTCGATCTGCAGCCGGCGCACGGTGGAGTTTTCCACCTTGAGCACGTCGAGCGCTTCTTCATTCTCCGGCTTGTACTTGTTGACGCCGATCACCGCCTGACGGCCGGCATCGATGCGTGCCTGCGTCTTGGCCGAGGCTTCCTCGATGCGCAGCTTCGGCACGCCGGCCTCGATGGCCTTGGCCATGCCGCCGAGTTCTTCCACTTCCTGGATGTGCGCCCAGGCCTTGGTGGCGAGATCGTGGGTGAGACGTTCGACGTAATAGGAGCCGCCCCATGGATCGATGATGCGGTTGGTGCCGGTTTCCTGCTGCAGGAACAGCTGCGTGTTGCGGGCGATGCGCGCGGAGAAGTCGGTCGGCAGCGCCAATGCTTCGTCGAGCGCGTTGGTGTGCAGCGACTGGGTGTGGCCCTGTGTCGCCGCCATCGCCTCGATGGTGGTGCGCATCACGTTGTTGTAGACGTCCTGCGCGGTCAGCGACCAGCCCGAGGTCTGGCAATGGGTGCGCAGCGACAGCGATTTCGGGTCCTTCGGATTGAACTGCGTCAGGAGCTTGGCCCACAGCAGCCGCGCGGCGCGCATCTTGGCGACTTCCATGAAGAAGTTCATGCCGATCGCCCAGAAGAACGACAGCCGCGGCGCAAAGCGGTCGACGTCGATACCTGCGGCGAGACCGGCACGGAGATATTCGACGCCGTCGGCCAGCGTATAGGCGAGTTCGAGATCCTGCGTCGCGCCGGCTTCCTGCATGTGATAGCCGGAGATCGAAATCGAATTGTACTTGGGCATCTTCTGTGAGGTGTAGGCGAAGATGTCGGAGATGATCCGCATCGAGGGCGTCGGCGGGTAGATATAGGTGTTGCGCACCATGAACTCCTTCAGAATGTCATTCTGAATCGTTCCGGTCAGCTTCTCCGGCGGCACGCCCTGTTCTTCGGCGGCGGCGACATAGAGCGCGAGGATTGGCAGCACCGCGCCGTTCATGGTCATCGACACGCTCATCTGGTCGAGCGGAATACCGGCGAACAACGTGCGCATGTCATAGATCGAGTCGATCGCCACGCCGGCCATGCCGACGTCGCCCGACACGCGCGGATGATCCGAGTCATAGCCGCGATGGGTGGCGAGATCGAACGCGACCGAGAGGCCCTTCTGGCCGGCGGCGAGGTTGCGGCGATAGAAGGCGTTGGAATCTTCCGCGGTGGAGAACCCGGCATATTGCCGGATCGTCCAGGGCTGGTTGACATACATGGTCGGGTAGGGGCCGCGCAGGAATGGCGCGATGCCGGGATAGGTATCGAGGAAATCGATGCCCTTGACGTCATCCTCGCCGTAACCCGGCTTCACCAGGATGCCTTCGGGCGTCAACCATGGTTCGCCCTGCGATGGCGCACCGGCGGCGATGGGCGAGAAAGCGATGTTGGTGAAGTCAGGAATCTTGGTCATGGTCGTTTCTCGAATTCTCGATTGCGTTCGATGAGTCTCTGAACGTTCTTCTTGTAGGTCGGGTCGTCTGACGGGGGCGTTTCAGTTTTCCGCCAGAGTACCACGTCAAACACTTTTTCAAGCACCTTGGCGATCGGCCACATCAGCAAGTCGAATAGCAAACTGCCCATGCGCGCGATCCTTGTTGAAACACGCTATCTCAATCATGATCCGGATGCTGATAGCTGAACACTTCCGCGCATTTCTCCGGTCCGAAATTCTGCATCGTCGTCTTGCTCGGCAGGTTCGACACGTTGCCGACCCAGCCCAGGCGTGACTCCGTGCCGAATTGCTGCGTCGGCACCACGCGGTCCGGCCGGTCGAAGGCGCCGGTCATGATCTCGATCTTGGGGCCGCCGATCGCGCGATAGCTCAGCGGCGTGCCGCATTTGGCGCAGAAGTCGCGTTCCGCAATCGACGATGACTTGAACGCCGCCGGCTTGCCGCGGGTCCACGCAAAGTTCTCGTTCGGGATATCGGCGAGCGAGGCGAATGGCGCGCCGGTGGCCTTCTGGCACATCCGGCAATGGCAGATGCTGACCCGGGTCGGCGCAGCCGACAGCGCAAAGCGGATCGCGCCGCATTGGCAGCCGCCGGTCAGCGCGGGTTTGCTCGCCGTTGCCGTCATGGCTTACTCCATCAGGCCGAATTTAGTAGATCATGGGCCTGCACCAGCATCGCCAGCGCATCGCCGCCGGCAATGATAAAATCCCTAACGCCTGCGTCGCGCAAGGGCGCCTCGAGGTCGCCGGGGCGGCCTGCCAGATAGATATGCTTCGCGCCGGCGGCCTGAAGCGCTTTTGCTGCGGGCGCGGCCTGGCCGGCATAGAGCTTGTCGGACGAGCAGATACATACCAGCGCGGCACCGGAGGCCTTCCAGGCCTTGGCGAGTACGGCCGGATCGGAGAAACCGTCGCTGTCGAGGGCTTCGATGCCGCCGGTTTCAAAAAAGCTCTTGGCGAAGGTCGCGCGGGCCGTGAAATCGGCGGGCGTGCCGAGATTGGCCAGAAACACTTTCGGACGGGCACCCTTGCGCGCCAGCAGGTGATCCGATTTATCGCGCAGCGCCTCGAAGGGCGAGGCCAGCCGGATCGGTTCCAGCGGGTTGAATTTGATCTTGTCCTTGCCATAGGGCTTGCCGGGGATCGGCTTGACCTTCAGCACACTGGCGCGGGCCTCATGCAGGTTCGGGAATTCGCTGGCGCCGGTGAGCACTTCGCGGCGCTTGGCGACGCTGGCCTGACGGGCAGCGCGGGTGGCGGCGACCTTCGGCTGGATCACATTGTTGCCAAGCGCCGGGAAGGCGCCGCCGGCTTTTTCGATGTCCTGGAACTGGGCCCATGCGGCGTCGCACAGTTCGCGCGTCAGCGCCTCGATGCCGCCGGCGCCGGCGGCGGGATCGGTGACCTTGGCGAGATTGGACTCTTCCAGCAGGACCAGTTGGGTGTTGCGCGCAGCGCGGCGCGCAAAGCCATCGGGCAGGCCGAGCGCCAGCGTATGCGGTAGCACGCAGATGGAGTTGGCGCCGCCGAGGCCGGCGGCGAATGTCGCCATGGTGGCGCGCAGCATGTTCACATAGGGATCGCGCTGGGTGAGCATGCGCCATGCGGTATCGGCAGCGATGAACAGCGGCTTCGGCGCGAGGCCACAGCTTTCCTCGATGCGCGCCCAGAGCAGGCGCAGCGCGCGGAATTTCGCCATGGTGAGAAACTGATCTGCATCGGCCGCGAGACGCGCATAGACCATGCTGCGGGCCGTCTCGAGCGGAATGTTATGGTCTTCCATCGCGCGCAGATAGGACACCATCACCGCGAGGACGTAGGACAGTTCCTGCACTTCGGAGCCGCCGGCATCGTGGATGATGCGGCCGTCGGCAACGGCGAACGGGCCCTTGAAGCCTTGTGCGGCGAGCTTCTTGATGGTGTCGGTGACGGCGGGCGCCATCTCCCACCAGTTATAGGCGCTGGTGCCCCATACGGCGGTGGCGCCGATGGGATCGAGGCCAAAGCGGATATCGCATGTGGCGGGATCGATGCCCTTCGTCTTGATGTAATCGGCGAGATGCGTCACGGCCATGCGCGACTGCGGGCCGGCATGGAGTTCGATGCCGATGCCGGCATCGAGATAGATGCCGTCGAACAGCGTCTCGATGGTGTCGGGCGAGGCGACGAGGCCGAAGCCGCGCGCGCCATTGGCACCTTCGAACACCAGTGTGAGACCAGTGGCGCCGTTCTCCAGATCGTGCAGCGCCTGCTTGTTCGACTTGCCGGCATCCGGGTGATCGATCCGCTGCATGATCTGCCATGGCGCCGCGGCCGGGCGGCCGGCGATCGGCGCCGCATCCCGGGCGCGCGGATAGATCGGCTGGATCTTGACGCCGTCATAGGTCTTGCTGATCAGCTTCTCGAACGGCGCGCCTTTCAGCACGCCATCGACGAGCTTGCGCCAGTCATCGTAACTCGCAGGCGCAAAATCGGCGGCCAGCCGCAGGTCGTCAGTCGCAGTCGACATTGAGGAACTTCACTCCCGGTATTGCTTCGTGGTTGAGCCGGAAAATGCCATGCCGAGAAGGGGTTGCCAATGGCTGTTCGAGCATGGGGATGCGCGGAATTGGCGCTTTCTTCCCTCTCCCCGCAATGCGGGGAGAGGGCGGCGTCGCGCAGCGACGACGGGTGAGGGGCGGGGCACAGAGCCAAACCAATCTGGTCGGAGCGGATCGCGCCGTGGGATCTGCGAGTGATCTTGTGAGGATAGTTCCGGCGTGTTGGCGCTCAATCGAGGTCGGGCAGCTTCTCGATGCCGTCGGTTGAGAGGGCCTTCAGATGCTCGGCAACGGTCTTGCCTGATATCATCCGGTCCGCGGCGATCTCGGCCAGCGGCACCAGGACGAAGGCGCGGGTGGTGGCGCGCGGGTGGGGGAGGTGCAGTTCCGGCTTGGCGATGACCACGTCGTCATAGGCGATCATGTCGAGATCGAGCGGCCGCGGACCCCAGTGGCCCTCGGCAACGCGGTTGCGGCCGAATTTGTGTTCGATCTTGTGCAGCGTGAACAACAGCGCGTGCGGATCGAGTTCGGTCTCGATCTCGATTGCCGCATTGACGAAGTGGTCCTGCGGCACATCTCCCACCGGCGGCGTGCTGTAGTCTGCCGAGCGTTCGATCAACGCGGCCTGCGTCATGCCGCAGATATTGCCGATCGCCTTGCGGAAGGTCATGCGGACATCGCCGACATTGCCGCCGAGCGCGATGAGGACGCTGGCCATCGGTTACGCCCGCGATCTGCGCAGCACCACGCCGACATCGTCGAAGATCGCGGCGATCGGCGCGTGCGGCTTGTGCACGGTGACCTTGACGGAGCTGATGCGCGGAAAATCCGCGAGCACCGCATCGGCCACCGCACCGGCGGCGCGTTCCAGCAGCTTGTAATTGGTGTCCTTGAAAGCGGCGATCGCGGTGGCGACGACATTGGCATAGGACACGGTATCAGCGAGGCGGTCGGTGCGCGAGGCTAGGTCGATATCGGCATCGAGTTCGAGATCGATGACGAAGCGCTGCCCAACGACGCCTTCGTAATCGAGCACGCCGTGATGGGCATGCACGGATACGCCCTTGATGAAGATCATGTCGGTCATCTTAAGTCCTCGATGGCTGCGGTGACGCGCAGGGCCTGAACGGTTTCCGCGACGTCATGGGCGCGGACGATTTTGGCGCCGTGCCGCACCGCCAGCAGATGCGCGGCGAGCGATCCGCCAATGCGCTGCTGTGGCTCCGACGGCACGACGGTCGATATGAATTTCTTGCGCGAGGCGGCGATCAGCACCGGCAGGCCGAAGCTGGTCAGTTCGTCGAACCGCGCCAGCGCAATCATGCTCTGCTCAGGTGTCTTGCCGAAGCCGATACCGGGGTCGAGTACGATGTGGCCCGCAGGGATGCCGGCCCTGGCGGCGATCTCCAGCGAGCGCGCGAAAAAGTCTTTCATGTCGGCGACGATATCGATGCTGCCATCGACCTCGTCGCGGTTATGCATGACGACCACAGGCGCGCTGTGCTCGGCGATGACGCGTGCCATGTCGGGATCGCGCTGCAGGCCCCAGATGTCATTGGCGATGGCGACGCCGGCGGCGAGCGCTTTGGCGACGACGGACGCCTTCATGCTGTCGATCGATACCGGCGTGCCGAGCGCGACGACGTCGGCCAGCACCGGCACGAGCCGCGCCCATTCTTCATCGGCAGTAACTGGCCGGGACCCATAGGGCCGCGTGGACTCGGCGCCGATGTCGATGATCCCGGCGCCCTCGGCGATCATTCGCCTGGCCTGCGCCAGCGCACGCTCGGGGGCGTCGAACTGGCCGCCATCGGAGAAGGAGTCCGGGGTGACGTTCAGGATGCCCATCACGGCAGGCACCGGCGATGCCAGCAGCGCGGCCAGCACCGGGTGGACAGTCGGAGCAGACGTGGTCGGACGCGCGATCATGAGGTCGCTTTGCGCGGTCGGGGGGAGGGAGTCAAGGTGGATCAAAACGTCATTCCGGGGCGCATGCGGCGTGAGCCGCAGGCGAACCGGAATCTTGCAGTGTGAAGCGATCCGGCGATTCAGCCATCTCGGGATTCCGGGTTCACGCTCCGCTAGCGCTGCGCGTGCCCTGGAATGACGAGAGCCTCAATACGAAATCTTCAGCGGCAGCTGGCGGGCCTTCTCGATCAGGTCGCCGACCGACTTCTCCGAGGGCATCACCCGCACCAGCTTGCGCTTGTCGTTGGCGTCGCGCATCGCCTGAGCGAGGCGGGCGGGATTGCGGTGGGTCAATTCGCGTACCGTGTTGACGCCGGAGGCGCGGAGCAGTTCGGCCTTGGCCTTGCCCATGCCGGGGATGCGCAGGTAGTCGGCGAGGTTCGCCCATTCGAGCAGCTGCTGTTCGCTGAACCCGGTCTTGGCAGCGAGTTCCTTGCGGCACTTCGCGGAGTGAGCGGCGTCCAGCAGCCCTTCCATGGTGCGGATGCCTGCCTTTTTCAGTTTGGTCGCGGCGAAGGCCGTCAAACCGTCAATCTTGGAGATGGGATATGTCATGGTACTCAGACGTATGAAGATCGGACGTATGAAGATGCTGGACGCTTACGCGCGGCTGCTGACGTAACAGACGGTCAGGAGAACTGGCTCAGGCCAGGTGTGCCGGCAACGATCTCGTCCATGGCATCCGCGCCGATCTTCTCGCGGCCGAACTTGAACAGTTCGCGCGCGACGCTCTGGATCTCGCCCATGCCGAGGCCAAGACCCATCAGCTTGCTGCCCAGGGCCATGATGCCGCCGCCCATCAGGCTGCTCAATCCACCACCGCCCTCTGACAATGCGATGGCTGCATCCGCACCCGGAATTTTTTCGATGAGCGCATTGACCGGCGCGGCCGGTGCTTCCTTGCGCAGGAACCCCAAGATAATGCCGACAGCCTTTTCAGCTACAGCTTCGTCGATGCCGACCTTTGCGGTCAGCGCTTTGATCAATTCGTCCATGATGCCCCGCCTCACATCGGTTGAGTGCCGATGCCCTTATGTTGAAAAGTGATCTTGAGCCGCTGTGATTCGAATTACAAGCGCGCCAACTCGCCCGACGTGCGATTCAGTGTGATCGCGTATCGAGTGTTGCACCAATGCAAGAGCAAACGTGAAATTTTGGTCAATTGTTCGCAGATGCGACAGCGCCGTACTTGGGAAAGAGCAAAAAGATACGGCTTGTGTTTCGTCCGTGGGAACGACGGACGGGTTTCAGGTGTGGCGGGAACGCTTTGCGTTTCAATCGCTCGCCAAGATGCGGTAAGATCATGGTGAGCCGCAAATTTTTTTGAAATCTTTTTCTTGATGCGCGCGACAGAGGCGATCCGATGGCGACCACCGAACTGAAGTCAGGCGATACCGACGGCAAGATCTTCATCGGCAAGGGCGACCAACCGGCATGGCTGACGCTGGCCCTCGGCAATCGCCACGGTCTCGTCACGGGCGCGACGGGAACAGGTAAAACCGTATCGCTGCAGGTGATGGCGGAGGGCTTTGCACGTGCCGGTGTGCCGGTCTTCGCTGCGGACATCAAGGGTGACCTCTCGGGGATAGCCGAAGTCGGCGAGGGCAAGGACTTCATTTTGCAGCGCGCCAAGGAGATGGCGCTGACGTTCCAGCCCGATCAGTTCTCGACCGTGTTCTGGGACGTGTTCGGCGAGCAGGGCCATCCGGTGCGCGCGACCATCTCGGAGATGGGGCCACTGTTGCTGGCGCGGCTGCTCGATCTCAACGATGTGCAGGAAGGCGTGCTCAACGTCGCCTTCCGCGTCGCCGACGAGAACGGCCTGACGCTGCTTGACATGAAGGATCTGCGCGCGTTGCTCGACGCCATCGTGCCGATGACTGCCAAGAAGGACGAGGTCGATCCACTCGCCGATGTCCGCAAATCGGCCTTGAGCTTCGGAAACGTCACGAAGGCGACAATCGGCACCATCCAGCGCCAATTGCTCGTACTGGAGAACCAGGGCGCCGATAAATTCTTCGGCGAGCCGGCGCTGGAGCTGAAAGATTTTCTCAAGACCGACCGCGACGGTCGCGGCATGGTCAATATCCTCGTCGCCGACAAGCTGATGTCGAGCCCGCGGCTCTACGCAACCTTCCTGCTGTGGCTGCTCTCGGAATTGTTCGAGGAATTGCCCGAAGTCGGCGATCTGCCGAAGCCCAAACTGGTGTTCTTCTTCGACGAAGCGCATCTCTTGTTCAACGATGCCCCGAAGGCGCTGCTCGACAAGATCGAACAGGTGGTGCGCTTGATCCGCTCCAAGGGTGTCGGCGTCTATTTCGTCACCCAGAACCCGATCGATGTGCCCGATCGCGTACTCGCCCAGCTTGGCAATCGCGTTCAGCACGCTCTGCGCGCCTTCACGCCGCGGGACCAGAAGGCGGTGCAGGCGGCAGCACAGACCTTCCGTGCCAATCCGAAACTCGATACCGCCACGGTCATCACCGAACTCGGCAAGGGCGAGGCACTGGTCTCTTTCCTCGAAGGCAACGGCACGCCTGCCATGGTTGAGCGCATCATGGTGCGTCCGCCGACTGCACGTATCGGGCCGATCACGCCTGAGGAGCGCAAGGCGATCCTCGCGGCGAGCCCGGTGAAGGGCAAATACGACACCGCGATCGATTCCGAATCCGCCTACGAGACGCTGCAGAAGCGCATCGCCGGGACGGCGGCGACGCCCGCCGAGGCTGGCGACGCGGCGGGCGGTGGTGGCGGTGGTGGTGGATTTTTGGGCCAGCTCGGTGCGATCGTCGGCACCATCTTCGGCACCAATACCGGCCGCAACAGGCTCTCCACCGGCCAGGTGATTGCGCGCAGCGTCACCCGCAGCGTGACCAACAAGGTCGTCGGCGGCATCGTCGCCAATATCGGCAAGCAGGTGGGCGGCTCGCTGGGAAGCTCGATCGGCCGCGAGATCGTGCGCGGGACGCTTGGCGGGATTTTGAAGCGGTAAGGACCGTCCAGACTGTCCATTATGCACCCGCCCGCGGCTTTGCAGGTCCCGGCGCCATCTGCTACCCACCGCGGTCTGAACCGCGCCGTGCCGGCGGGTCTTTTAAGCGGGACTGCGAAGTGACGAAAAGTGACGGCGAAATGCCGGTTTTGCGGTGGCCGTCCTTGCGGCAGCCGCTGGACGTACTGTTTCTTCTGACCTGCGTCCTGCTGACGGCGGATGTGCTCGTTCCGGAAATCTTCGGCAACGGCAAGACCAAGGACTACGCGCTGTGGTTCTGGGCCGGGCGGCAGGTGCTGCACGGTGCGCCGCTCTATGAAGCGAAGACCAATGGCGCGCTGGACTTCATCTATCCGCCGCTGTCGGCGGTTTTGCTGGCGCTCCCGAGCTGGTTCGGCAAGGTCCCGCTTTATCTCTTGCTCTCGATCCTGAATTCGGCGGCCTGGGCGATCACCAGCCAGCTGTCCAATGCGATGACCGGCTCGAAGAAGATTCCGGCGGCGTGGCTCGCGGCGCTGCCGGGCTTTGCGACCATCACCTTCGTGTTCGACATGTACGATCTCGGCCAGCCCAATCTCGTGCTGCTGGCGATGATGCTGCTCGGCTTCTGGTGGATGCAGAAGGATCGGCCGTGGCTCGGCGGCAGCATGTTCGCGCTGGCAACCGCTATCAAGGTGTTTCCGGTGGCGGTGCTACCCTATCTGATCTGGCGGCGGCACTGGGCGGCCTCGGCCAGCATGATCATCTGCACGCTGCTGTTGCTCTATGTCGTGCCGGCGCCGTTTCGCGGCTTCGAGCGCAATGCGGCCGAGGTGAAGACCTGGTACACCGAAATGGTCGGCTCCAGCTCCGAGAAGGGGTTCGGCCAGCGCGACGAACAGAACTGGTCCTGGGTCAATCAGTCGATCATCGCGATGACGCATCGTCTGGTGCGGCCGATCGATTATTTCCAGGATGATCGCAAGCGTGGATCGGCCACGATGAACGTGATCGATGTCAGCTATAAAACCGCGAACCTGATCGTGCTCGCGGTCTCCGGTCTGATTGGTCTCGGCTTCATCTGGTCGCTTTTGCCGCGATCGAAACTCACGCCGCGCTCACGTGCCGAAGAACTCGGCGTCCTGTTCTGCTTGATGACGGTGGCATCGCCGCTGGCGCGGCAATATTACTTCATGTGGCTGTTCCTGCCGCTCACGGTGTTGATGCATCGCGCCGCCGATGATCCCAGGCCGAATGTACGGACCGGGACATGGTGGCTGCTTGGCATCATTGGCATGCTGATGGCGCTGTCGATCCCGGTATTCCCGGCCATGCTGCAGGCCTGGGGCAATAATCTGCTGGCAACGGCCATCCTCGCAGGCGGATTGATCTGGCATATGCACCACCCGCCGGTGCTGCTAGATTCCTCCGAAATTCCGGACCATCACGCTTAAGGAAATTCGCTCATGTCCAATACGCAGCTTGCATCCGTTCTCGATCGCGTCGATGCCGATTTCGACAGGGCTCTGGAGCGGTTGTTCGCGCTGTTGCGGATCAAGTCGATTTCCGCCGATCCGGCTTACGCCGAGGACTGCAAGGCGGCGGCAAAGCATCTCGCCGGCGAGATCGAGGGCCTGGGCTTCAACGCCGAGGTACGGTCGACGGCGGGCCATCCCGCTATCGTCGCCACTGCCAAGGGCAACACCGGCAAGCGGCCGCATGTTCTGTTCTATGGTCATTACGACGTTCAGCCGGTCGATCCGTTGAACCTGTGGCATCGTCCGCCGTTTGAGCCGGTCGTCACCAAACATGCCGATGGCCGCGACATCATCGTTGCGCGCGGTGCGCAGGACGACAAGGGCCAGCTCTCGACCTTCGTGGAAGCCTGCCGGGCCTGGGTGAATGTCACAGGCTCGCTGCCGATCGATCTCACCATCTGCATCGAAGGCGAGGAGGAGGTCGGCTCGAAGAATTTCGTGCCGTTCCTCGAAGCCAACAAGAAAGATCTCGCCGCCGATTTCGCGGTGGTGTGCGACACCGGCATGTGGGACCCGAGCACCCCGGCGATCACCACGTCGCTGCGCGGGCTCGTCTATGAAGAGGTGAAGATCACCGCGGCCAACCGCGATCTGCATTCCGGCATCTATGGCGGCGGTGCGCGCAATCCGATCCGCGTGCTGACCAATATTCTCGGCAAGCTGCATGACGACAATGGCCGCATCACCATTCCCGGCTTTTATGATGGCGTAAAGGATTTGCCTGCCGATATTCTGGCGCAGTGGAAGGGCCTCGGTCTCACCGCGGAGAGCTTCCTCAAGCCGATCGGCCTGTCGATCCCCGCTGGCGAAAAGGGCCGCGAACTGATCGAGCAGATCACGTCGCGCCCGACCTGCGACATCAATGGCATCGTCGGCGGCTATACGGGCGAGGGCTCCAAGACCGTGATCGCCTCGCATGCCTCGGCGAAAGTCTCGTTCCGTATCGTCGAGGGCCAGGACCCCGGCAAGATCCGCGATGCGTTCCGCAAATTCGTCACCGATCAACTGCCGGGCGATTGCACCGCGGAGTTTCTCGATCACTCCAACGCGCCGGCTATCGCGCTCGACTGGAACATGAAGCCGCTCGCCGCTGCGCGCGATGCGCTGACCGACGAATGGGGCAAGCAGGCGCTGCTGATCGGCTCAGGTGCGTCGATTCCCATCGTCGCGGATTTCAAGCGCACACTCGGTCTGGACTCGCTCCTGATCGGCTTCGGCCTCGATGACGACAATATCCATTCGCCGAACGAGAAGTACGACCTCAAGAGCTTCCACAAGGGCATCCGGTCGTGGGCGCGGATCATTGCGGCGCTGGCGGATGTGAAGAAGTAAGCTACACATTCGTCATTCCGGGGCGCGAGCGCCACTTGGCGATCGCGAACCCGGAATCTCGACGTGTTCATCACTGCGGGATTCCGGGTTCGGTCCTGTCGCCTGCGGCGCCCGTTCCGCCCCGGAATGACGAGTATGGCTGCGCGTTGACCCACATCAAGGCTTGCGTCAGGCTTTCCTGATCGAAAGACAAAAAAAGGGAGGATGCAATGTCCGCAGCCGAAATCGCCAATACTCATTTCTCTGCCGCCATGGCGGCAGCTCAGACCGCCGGGGTCGATCAGGACAGCGTCTGTCGCTCCCTCGTGAATCTCGTGGTCTCGAAGTATCTGGAGACAAGGACCACGGCTGACGTTCAATCGGAGCTGCGTTTCGTTGCCGATAATTGCGATCCCGACACGGATTTTGCGTTCATGCGGCCGTGATTAATCCCGTCATTCCGGGGCAGAACCAACGCCCAAGGCGATGGGGCTGAGCCCGGAATCTCGTGGTGATGAACAGGTCGGGATTCCGGGTTCGCTCGCAAGTGCGAGCGCCCCGGAATGACGAGAAAACCAAAACAAAGAAAAAACGCCGTCCGGAATTGGACGGCGTTTTGAATCACTATGTAGAGGTCTATGACCTCTCTATAGCACCAAATCTCAGGTCTTGTAAGACGGATCGCGGCGGTCGAGCTTGCGCAGCATCGGCGGCCAGACCAGCTTGGTGGAGCGCAATTCGGCCTTGTCGGGGTTGCCCACCAGCGCGGCGTTCTTGTCGATGACGATCTGGTCGACCGGATAGGCGGTCGGGCCGAGCATCCGGGTGCGGACCTGCATGGTGCAGGCGCGTTCCAGATAATACATGCGCTCGAAGGCCGAGGCGACCGAGCGGCCGACGGTCAGCGTGCCGTGATTGCGCAGCAGCATGGCGTTCTTGGTGCCAAGATCCTTCTGCAGGCGCGGGCGCTCGTCGTGATCGAGCGCGACGCCTTCATAGTCGTGATAGGCGAGTTCGGGGATCACGAGCTGAGCAGTCTGGTTCAGGGGCTGCAGGCCCTCCATGCAGGAGGCCACTGCGGTGCCGTCCGGCGTGTGCAGATGCATCACGCAGCCGGCGTCTTCGCGGACTTCGTGGATTGCCGAATGGATGGTGAAGCCGGCCGGGTTGATGCTGTATTCGCTTTCGGAGAGCTGGTTGCCGTCGAGATCGACCTTGACCAGCGACGATGCGGTGATCTCTTCGAAGATCAGGCCATAGGGATTGATCAGGAAGTGATGGTCGGGGCCGGGCACGCGGGCGGAGATGTGGGTGTCGATGAGATCGTCCCAGCCGTAGAGCGCAACGAGGCGATAGGCAGCGGCGAGATTGACGCGCTGGGCCCATTCGCCCTCACTCATATGCGACGGCACTTCCTTGAGGCGGGCTTCGGCTGGTGACATGGTGAGTGCTCCCGGATTGACTGGCAGTGTTTTGGCGTTTGGCTGATGCCAGCCTAATCCCGCCCTGTTGCGGCAGCAAGCCGGACGGTTTGCGCGGCAGACATGCTTACCAGGGTGGCAGAAGGCCCGATCGCGACATTCAGGAACTGAAACGCGCGCGATAGTCCTGCGGCGTGGCAGAAAGCAATCGCAGGAAGCTGCGTCGCATGGTTTCTTCGGAACCGAAGCCGCAGCGTTGCGAAATGCGTTTCACCGGCAGTTTCGTTTCCGAGAGCAGCCGCCGTGCGGCTTCGACGCGCAACTGCTCGACGGCGCGGGCGGGCGTGATGCCGGTGGCGTCCGCATAGTGCCGGCTGAAGCTGCGTTCGCTCATGCCGGCCTGTTCTGCCAGCATGGGAAGCGAAATGTCGTCGGCGAGATGCTTGCCGATCCAGTCATGCAGCGCGCCGAACTTGTCGTCCGCGGTCTGCAGCGACAATGCCGCGCTGAATTGTGACTGGCCGCCGGGGCGCTTGAGAAACACCACGAGGTGACGCGCCACCATGAGCGCGACGCTGCGCCCGAGGTCTTCCTCCACCAATGCCAGCGCGAGATCGATCCCAGCGGTCACGCCAGCTGACGTCCAGAACGCGCCGTCGCGCACGAAGATCGGATCGGACTCCACATGCACGTCGGGGAAGCGCTGCGCCAGTTCGGAACACCAGGACCAGTGGGTCGCGGCACGGCGGCCGTCCAGTAGGCCGGTTGAGGCGAGCAGGAAGGCGCCGGTGCAGACCGAGGCGGTGCGCCGCGCCTTGGCCGCGCGCTTGCGCACCCAGGCGACCATAGCGGGATCGGAAGCGGCGGCATGGACGCCAGGACCGCCGGCAATCAACAGCGTGTCGATCGGTTCGGCCTGGCGCGGCAGATCGCTCACGGCGAGGCCTAGTCCGGCAGAGGCGGTCACACTATGGCCGCCGCGCGCGATCACGCGCAGCCTATAGGGCGCAGGTTGTCCCTTGCGTTGCATGATCTCATTGACCGTGGCGAAGACCTGCAGCGGGCCGGACACGTCGAGCAGTTGCACCGACGGGAACGCCAGCACGTCGATAACGCGCGGAACCGTCGCAACAGAGTTTGGCGGAGAACGAGGGGTCTTTGGCATATTCGCCAGACTGTGCCGGGCTAGGTTCGGCTTGTCCATTCACAAATGCTTGGAGCATTCCATGATCCCGCCAGACCAACATCTCCAGATCGGCTCGCTGTTGTTTGAGGGGCTTGACCAGATCGATCTCACCGGCCCGTTCGAAGTGCTGTCGCGGATCCCGAATTCGACCTATCGAATCTATGGCAAGACCACCGATCCCGTGCGCGACTACAGGGGGCTCCGTATTACGCCGGATGCAGCCATTGGCGACGCGCCCCAGCTCGACGTGCTGCATGTGCCCGGCGGCTTCGGCCAGGAAGCGCTGATGGACGATACGGTTGTGCTCGATTGGCTCCGTCAGCAGGCCGGACACGCTCGAATCTTTTCGGTCTGCACCGGCGCGCTGATCTGCGGCGCTGCGGGATTGCTGATGGGCCGCCGCGCGACCACGCATTGGGCGTCGTTTCATCTGCTGCGCTATTTTGGCGCAACGCCGGTCAAGGAGCGCGTGGTGATCGACGGCAACTGGATCTTCGCCGCCGGCGTGACGTCGGGCATCGATGGCGCGCTGCGTCTGGCTGCAGAATTGCGCGGCGACGAGGTGGCGCAGGGAATTCAGCTGTTCATGGAATATGCGCCACAGCCGCCGTTCAACAGCGGCACGCCCGAAACCGCACCGGCGACGGTGCTGGCGCAGACCCGTCAGTCGGTGGCGAAGATCACCGCGCAACGCGAGGCCACCGCACAACGCATCGCGACGAAGCTTGGCATCATCGTGCCGACAGCGGCGGAGTGAGTTGCGCAAGCCGCTTCTAATATGATCGAAAGGATCATGACCATGAACCTCACGCACATCCATGCATTTACCCAAGCGATGCAGCGCAAAGACCTCGATGCCATGCTCTCGCATATGGCCGACGACATCGTGCTGAAGACGCCGCTTGCCGCCGAGCCATTCAAGGGCAAGGCGGCAATCCGTCCGGTGGTCACGGCGCTGCTGGGTGTCGTCGACAGTTTCGATTTCCGCGAAGTGCTGCAGGGGCCCGAACACGTGTCCGCCTTCTTCGGTATCACCGTCGGAACGGAACAGCTGGATGGCGTCGACTACTGGCGTCTGAACGACGCCGGCCTCATACAGGAAATGACGGTGCTGTGGCGACCGCTGCCGGCGGCGCTGGCCGTCGAGAGGAAGCTCGCGGCAGCATAGGAACGCGTCAGCCCTTCGGCCGCTTCGGTGCCTTGCCGGAGCGGCCGCGCGGCGTGGCGGTGGCGCGCAGCACCTGTCCGACGATGGCGGCGGCCTTGTCGATCTCCTGTTCGTTCCAGGCGGAAAAGCCCATGAACAATCCCTGGCCGGCCACAGGTCCGGTGAAATACATCGATAGCGGGCGGCCGGTCACGCCGAGCTCGGCAAGTCGTGCCGAAATGGCGCGGTCGTCGCGATCGAGATCGAGATGGGCGAGCAACTGCATACCGCCGGCCGGCGGTTCGATCGTCAGGTGATCGCCGGCATGAATTTGCAGTGCCTGGAGCAGGTGATCGCGCCTGCTGCGATAGACACGCGTCATCTTGCGGATATGCGCTGCGAAGTGACCGTCGTCGATGAATTCGGCCAGCGCATCCTGCACCGGCGCCGGCACGATATGGCTGCCGTGGCGCTGCGCCTTTTCGAACAGGTCGGCAAGATCCGGCGGCACGATGGCGTAGCCGCTGCGCACGTCCGCGAACATCGGTTTCGAGAACGTGCCCACATAGAACACGCGGCCGCTGTCATCGAGGCCCTGCAGGGCGGCGACGGGGCGGCCGTCATAGTGGAATTCGCTGTCATAGTCGTCCTCGACGATGGCAGCCCCGATGTCATTGGCAAATGCAAGCAATTGCTGCCGCCGGCTCACAGGCATCAGCCGTCCGGTGGGATGCTGATGCGACGGGGTCACGAAGATCAGCCGCGGGCGATCGCGCCGGCCTTTGATGGAGAGGCCGCTGCCATCCAGCGAAATGCCGCGCAAGGTCGCACCGGCCGCATTGAGCGCCGCATATGCGCCGCCATAGCCGGGGCTTTCGACCCAGGCGAGATCGCCGGCATCGAGTAACACGCGCGCGATGAGTTCAAGCGCAGACTGCGCCGATGGCATCAGGACAATCTGTCGTGCCTCGGCCCGCACGCCGCGATAGGCGATGAGATGGCGGAGCAGGGCGTTGCGCAACGAGGCGCGATTGATGGCGGGATCGCCGGTCGATCCGCGTCGCGCCGCGCGGCGCAGGCAGCGCGCCCAGATGTCGTGGGGAAACAGCCGCGCATCTGCCAGCGCCGGGGCCAACAGCAGAGGCCGCCCTTTGTTGATGAACGGCCAATCCGACTTCTGCACGCGCTCGGCCCAGCGCGACAGGCCGAGCGGCTTCGGCGTCTTGCCGGCAATGTTGCGTCCGGTGAGCAACGCCTTGCGCTCGGCGGCGGCGACCATGGGGCGTCGTCCCTGCGTGACGTCGAGATAGCCCTCCATCGCCAACTGATCGATGACGGTCGAGACGGTGTTGCGCGCGAGGCCGAGCTGCTGCGCGCAGTCGCGGCTCGACGGCAGGCGATGGCCCGGCGGCAGCGCGCCGCTCAGGATCGCCGCGCGAAGCTGATCATAGAGCTGCCGCGTCAACGTCTCGCCGCTCGCGGATCCGCGAGCGATATCGATCAGCCCTGCGAGAATGTCGCCCATCAAACTGGCTCAGTCATTTTTACTGGAATGGATCTTTGATTGGGGCCAGTAAAACCTAGTGTCCTCGGTCTGTCGAGTGCGCCATGCACCGAAGCCGTGAGATGAAGCCATGTCCGAATATCCCCTGTCGCGCCGCACGGCGCTGCTTTTGTTTGCCGTCGTCGTGACCATGTGGGGGCTGAACTGGACGCTGACGAAATTTCTGGTGCAGCACATTTCGCCGCTGTGGTCGGTGGCGATTCGCGCCGTGATTGCAGCGCTCGCTCTTGCGGCGATTACGCTGGCGCGCCGGCAATTCATCGTGCCGCGGCGCGGCGACATGCCGGTGATCGTCAGTGTCGCGGTGCTGCATATGGGCCTATTCTCGGTGCTGGTTGCCTTTGGCCTGCAATTCGTGCCGGTCGGGCGCTCCATCGTGCTCGGCTACACCACGCCGCTCTGGGTTGCGCCCGCCGCTTGGCTGCTGCTGCGCGAACCCGTTCCGCGAGAACGTCTCGCGGGCATCGTGCTGGGGCTTGCCGGCATCGCTGTCATGTTCAACCCGTCGGCATTCGACTGGAGCAACGGCAATGCGTTGATCGGCAGCGGGCTGCTGTTGCTCGCGGCTTTGTGCTGGGCAGCGAATATCGTCTATGTCCGCGGCCATCGCTGGATCTCCGAGCCGTTTCAACTCGTGTTCTGGCAGGCGCTGCTCGCGAGCGTGCTGCTGACAGTACTGGCGCTGATGCGCGAAGGCGTCCCCGCTATCGCCTGGACGCGCGAACTCGTCGGCGCTTTGCTGTTCGGCGGGATCTTCGGCACGGCGCTGGCGCATTGGGCGATGGTGATCATCAACCGCAGCCTGCCGGCGACCATCACGTCCCTCGGTCTACTGGCGACGCCGGTGATGGGCGTTGCGATCTCCGCACTGGTGCTGGGCGAGGCGATCGAGCTGTCGCTGATCGCCTCGATGGCCATGATTCTTGGCGGGATTGTCGTCGGAACGATGTCGCGCCGGAAGCCAGATGTTGTGCCGACGACGCAACCTATCCCAGTTGCCGCTCGACCATCTCGCCAATCGCCTTGAACACCGTCTCCAATTGCGGAGCCGTCGGCGTGCCGCCCTGCGTATAGGCGGCGATGACGACGGGCTGGTCCGGCTTCGGCCAGGTCACGGCGATGTCGCCGGCGGCGTCCTTGCCGTTATTGCCGGTCTTGTCGCCGATCTTCCATGTCTTGGGGAGTCCGGCGCGCAGGCGCTTGTCGCCCGTCTTGCAGTTCACCATCCAGTCGGTGAGCTGATCGCGCGACGTGGGCGTCAGCACATTGCCGGTGACGAAGCGTTTGACGTTGCCGGCCATCGCGGCGGGTGTGGTTGTGTCCTGCGGATTGCCGGGGCGCGAACGGTTCAATAGCGGCTCGTTGTGATCGAGGCGCGAGACGCTGTCGCCGGTCCTGTTCCAGAAGGCGGTGAGGGCGGCCGGACCGCCGACGCGCGCCAGCAGCTTGTTGGCGCAGGTGTTGTCGCTGAGCTCGACGATGGCCTTGCACATGTCGGCGACCGAGAGCGCGCCCTTGGCAAGATTGTCGCGCGCGACCGGCGCGTAGTCGAGCAGGTCCGCCGCGGCGTAGGAAATCATCTGATCGGGCTTGTCCTCGCCGCGGTCGATGCGGGCGAGCACGCAGGCGGCGAGCGAGGCCTTGAACGTGCTGCACATCACGAAGCGCTCATTGGCGCGCCACGCGATCTTTGCGCCCGTCTTCAGGTTCTCGGCATAGACGCCGATCCGCCCGCCGGTGTCGCGTTCATAGGCTTGCAACGCCGCCGGTGCGTCCTTTGCCGCTTCCTTTGCAGCTTCTTGGGCAAAGGCCGGCCACGCCATGAGCGCTGGCGCAGCCGCCAGCAATGTTCGTCGATTGATCATCATGGCGTGTCATTCGCGGGCGAAGAGGGAGAATTGATGGCGGGCGATTGGAAGTCCGCAATTTCGCGGGGAAGGGGATTGCGCTACACTCTGATTCTGGCGCGGCCCACGCCTCCCCCCTCCAGCGGGAAAGTATCGATCATACCGGGCTCTCTGATCACCGAACCAACTGTTCGAGCATCAAGCATAAGGAGGGGTTGTGACAACGCTCGCACCAGGAGGTTCTCACAATGCGTCTTTCTGCGCCTGTTTATCAATTGAAGCGCAAGGCCAGGCTTCTCTCCCGCGCCGATAACATTCCGCTGCACGAGGCACTTGATCGGATCGCCGTGCGAGAAGGCTTTGCTGCCTGGAGCCTGCTGGTGGCGCGGATGTCTTCGGTGACACCTGCCGCGAAACTGTTCGAGCAACTGTCTCCTGGCGATCTCGTGCTGGTCGGCGCGCGCCCGGGCCATGGCAAGACGCTGATGAGCCTGAAGCTCGCCGTGGAGGCGATGCAATCCGGCCATCGCAGCGTGTTCTTCTCGCTGGAATACGCTGAAAAGGACGTGCTGGACCGTTTCAGTGCCATCGGCGTGGACCGGGCGCGTTTCGATACGCTGTTCGCATTCGACAATTCCGACGACATCTGCGCGGACTACGTCGCCCGGAAACTGGCGGACGCGCCGCGCGGCACGCTTGTGGTGATCGACTATCTGCAACTGCTCGATCAGAAACGCGAGAACCCGGCATTGATGGTGCAGGTGCGCGCGCTGCAGTCATTCGCGAGGGAACGCGGGTTGATCTTCGTCTTCATCTCGCAGATCCACCGGTCCTACGATCCGGCTGTGAAGCCATGTCCTGATCTGGACGACGTCCGGTTGCCGAATCCTGTCGATCTCGGCCTGTTCAGCAAGACGTGTTTTCTGAACAACGGCGACATCAGGTTTCAGGCGGCGCGTTAGTCAACGACGCGGGCCGACACAGGCCATGAACAACAAGAGTCGTCATGGCCGGGCTTGTCGGCCATCCACGCCTTTCATGGTCGCCAAGACGTGGATGCCCGGCACAAGGCCGGCATGACGAAAACTTGGAACTTAGTACTAACGCAGAATTTTACGGCGCGGGGATCGCGAGCAGGCTCGAAATGCTGCTGCCGCGGATGTCGTAGACCTTGGCGAAGACGACGTCGTCACGCTTGATCTCGGCAATCACGGGGGCGGTGAGGCCCTTGCAGTAGAACTCGCCGAGCGTCATCGCAAAGTCGGCCGACTGGCTGTCCCAGCCGATGGTGAAGTCGGGACCGAGCGCGACCTGTGCCGGACGCTGCGGGCCGCACACGGCGACCTTCCACTTGCGGCCGACCGGCGGGCTTTCCTGGCGCTCGACGATCTGCTCGCGCAGCGCATCGGAGGCCTGCTTCAGCGCAAGGCCCCAATAGTCCAGCATGTACAGCGCATCGGCCTGGCGAACGGTGCCGGCGATGTAGTTGAAGTGGGTGTACTGATACGGATGCAGCCGGATCATCTCGGCCGTCGGCAGCATCAGGCCGAAGGAGAACACGGCGACGGCAGCCGCTTGCGCGCCGCGATGATTGACGCGCAGCCAGTCCATCAGCGCCGCGAAAGCCGCGCCGCCGAGCACCGCCATCGGTGGGAGCACGAAGATGAAATGCCGGATGCCGTTATACAGCGCCGGGCGCTTCACCATGGCGATCACCAGTGGCAGAGTGGCGGCAAAGGTCAGCATCAACAGGATGGTCTTGCGACGCGCCGGCACGGTGTCGCGCGACAGCGACATGATGGTCAGCGCGATGCCGCCGAAGGTGAGGCTGAGCAGCACTTCCGGAAGTTGCAGCGCGAACAGCGTTGGCAGATAGGACCATGGCATGTCCGGCACCGAGATCATCGCGCCGTCGAACATCTCCTTCCACGGCTTTTCGAAGAAGTGAGAGAAGTAGCCCAGTGCGCGCAGCGGATTGGCGGGCTCGAGAATCGACCACGGCCAGATCAGGCCCATGATCAGATAGCCGAAAGCGAGGCCCGGCAGCAGCACGTAGAGCACATGCAGCAAGCGGTGCACGCTCTCGCGCACGCCATTGGTGCGGACATCCTCGATCCACAGAGGCATGAAGCCGATCACTGCGTAGATCAGCGTGAGGCCGGCGAGAATGCGGCAGCCGATCGCGCAGCCGGCACCGAGGCCGAGGATCAGAACCGTGCGCGGCGACGGGTTCGGATATTCCTGCGCAAGGCGCACCAGCCCGAGCATCAGGATGACCATCGCCACGGCGAAAGGCGCATCCTTCGGGTTCATGAACATATGACCGTAGAAGGTCGGACACAGCGCCAGCAGCAACAGCGTGGCGAGGCCGCCCACGGGGCCGGCGACGCGGCGCCCGAGACGCCAGGTGACGCCGAGGCCGATGACGCCGACGATCGCGCCGAGCAGGCGTCGCGTCTCGAACAGCTCCAGCGGGATGATCTTGTGCAGCAGCGCGGCCGCCATATCGAAGCCGCCGCCATACATGTAGAGGTTTGCAAAAGACAAAGCGCCGGTGTCGGTGAAGCCCGACCCGTACATCTTCAATAGAAGATCTGCATATTCAGCGTGGGTATAGTCGTCCCATCCGAGACCATAGTCCCGGAACGTGAAGCTTGCGACGATACTGACAACGACAAGCGCCAGGATGGCGAGGTCGTCACACGTCCGTTCCACCGAGCGCCTTACTGGCGTGTCGATGGCCGCAGTCGTAATCGATGACATGGCGATGGATAACCCGGTGTCCCCAATGGCTCGGCTTTAGCGCTCTTTGAGCCTCGTTTCCCCGGCATCGATATAGCGCACTTCTCTTTTGAAGTAATTGAGAATTGTGGCTGAAGTTTCTTAATGCGTTGCAACAAACAGGACAAGGTAAAAGCTTTACCGTTTAGGGATAGATCGGCGTCGGCTGTCCCAAACCTGTTGTCTCCGGTGGAAGAAAACTCTCCCAAAACTTACCACCAGGCCGATGTACAAGGGATGAACGCAAAATGCCGTTTGGCGGTGCACGCAATATGACGCTATCGTGGCACCCATGACGAGACTCGCGAGTGGTCCGTCGAGGAGTTCGAAGACTATGAAATTGCTGCTGATTGCCGGGATCGGGGTCATTCTGGCGGGCCTTGCCGCGATCGGCTTCGGCATTCCGGTCAAGGAATTCGGCTTCGGCAATACCCTGATCCTGACTGGAACGGTCGGCGCCTGCACCGGCCTGATCATGGTGAGCATGGCGCTCGCCGTCGGCGAACTGAAGAAGTTTGGGCCGCAGGGCGAGATCGATGAACCGGTTCCGTCGCCCCGGCTGCCGCGCCGGGAACTGAAACTGCCGCCGGTTCCGGGGGAGGACGCAGAGGAGGCGGATGACGCGCCCGCGCCGGCCCCGCTGTTCAGCCGTGACCAGCCGGCCGCGCGGCCTGCCGTTCCGGAGCCAGGTGTTCCTCCGTGGCAGGACGAAGTGCTGCGCGACCGTGAGCGGCTCGCGTCCGCTGCTGCCGAGGCACCGGTGCCTGAGGAGCCGAAGCGTCGCAATCTGCTGTTCCAATCATCGCGCCGGGAGCGGGAGAGGGCCGAGGCAGCTGCCGCATTCGAGGCGGCCATGCCAACGCCGGAGGCGCCCGCCGAGCAGCCGAAGAGTTTCGAGGATGCCTGGCCGCAGCCGGATCGGTCGCGCTCCGACGCGATCCGCCGCGCCGCCCGTACCTCGTCCTCGCCAAGCGACAAACTGCCGGATGCCGCGCTGATCCCGGATCGCTACGTTCCGCCGACGCCGGCTGAAGAGCCGTCGCAAGCACCGGACGTCACCGTGCTGAAATCGGGGGTCGTCGATGGCATGGCCTATTCGCTGTATTCCGACGGCTCCATCGAGGCGCAGATGCCCGAAGGCATGATGCGCTTCGCCTCGATCGACGAGTTGCGTGAGCATCTCGACAACAGGGGCTGACATCCGCTCAGCCATTTTCCGTTGGCGGTCACTTTCAGCTGATCTCGACTAATCTTGCACGCAGAATGAAACCGGCGCGCTATACGTTGTTATTGCCCTCGTGGCTGTAATGCCCGCATGATTGTCAAGTAAAGTGCGGCTCGAATCCTTGAAAGACGACGGACCATGAACGACATCGCCGGCAAGAGCTTCATCGATCTCACGGCGACGATCGTGTCGGCCTATGTCGGTCACAATCCGACACCGGCGTCCGAACTGCCGGCGCTGATCGGTCAGGTTCACGCCGCCCTGGTGCGGGTGTCGAACGGCCGGCCGGAGGTCGCAGCGGAGCCGGCCAAACCGGCGGTGTCCGTCAAGAAATCGATGACCGCCGAATATCTGGTTTGTCTCGAGGACGGCAAGCGTTTCAAATCGTTGAAGCGCCATCTGCGCACGCAGTACGCGATGACGCCGGAACAGTATCGCGAGAAATGGGGCCTGCCGGCCGACTATCCGATGGTCGCGCCGAACTATGCGGTGGCGCGTTCGCAGCTCGCCAAGAAAATGGGGCTGGGTCAGCAGCGCCGCCGGCGCAAGTGACCTGAACAGGTGACTTGAGCAAGCGATCTGGGCGAGTGATCCCGTAAGTAATCCGCACAAGTAAAGCTAAGCAATAAAGTCAGGTTCCATCCGCAGGAACCAATATAGAACAAATCGGAGACGAAGAAAGTTCTACGTCTGGATGCGGGATACATCTCCGGCCACGCGCAATTGGTGTGTGACAACACAGCCAGGCGATACGTGAACTTGGCGGGTATGACGGGAGACTTTCAAGCGGACGTTGAGGCCATCCCGCGCATCGATGCCCGACCGCGAAATCTTGGACGTGATCTGTCGGACGACGGGGGGTGGGCTTTGCTCGCAGGTCGTGGCCGAGGACTGCGATGAACTCTTCGCGCGCGCCGGCCGCGGATCAGTCGCAGTCGCCGCCGGAAACCCGCTTTCTTAATGCCGCGGCTTTGAGCGATCATGCGAAGGCACTGGTTCTTTTGAATAAAAGCCCAGAAAGGAATAAAGTCTAAAATTCTGCTTGCGAGGCCATTCGGGATGTGAGCTTATTATCCTAAATGGAGTCGTTCCGATGAAGACATCCCGCAGCACCACCACCAGGCATCCCGACCGCGTCGATCACCACCGCGCGCAGCATCTGTCGCTGGAAACGCGGCAGATCCTCACCGAGGACGGCGTCGCCAGCGTCCTCGTCAATGACAGTGAAAGCCCGCTCGGCTGGCTGGCCCGGCGCAAGGGCCGCGATGGTCGCTGCATGATCAGCCCGCATCAGTTCATCGCCGGCGAAAAGCTGCGCGCCGATTTCACGCGCGGCAACATGGCGCCGCGCATGACGGCGAACTGGGCCGCGCCGACCGGCGGCCGACCACGCGGGGCCGGCAGCAGTCCCGGCGAGATGACGGATATTATGATGACAGCGCGCCAGCACGTCAGTCAGGCGCTGGAGGCTTGCGGGCCCGAGTTTTCAGGGGTTCTGATGGATGTGTGCTGTTTTCTGCGTGGCCTCGAAGACATCGAGCGCGAACGCAACTGGCCGGCGCGTTCCGCCAAGGTCGTGTTGCAACTCGCGCTGGATCGCCTCGCGCGGCACTACGGCTTCGCCAGTGAGGTCAGGGGGCAGCCATCGAAAGTGCGAACCTGGCTCGCAGACGATGCGGCGTTCGAGAGCTAGGCTGCGGAGTCGATAGCGCGCAGCCAGATGAGGATAGATGCGAGCTTGACGACGGCCAGGTCGTGGCGGCGCTCATAGGCGCATCATCGATGCCGCGACGCCAAGCAGCTTTCGTTGACGCCTGCGCGTTTTGCCGCCATATACAGCGCATGAACAAGCTTCGATCAGCTGCATTGACCACCACGGCGACCGCTCACGGCGGATCGCCTTCTGGTCGCGCGCGCTAGAGACAAGCGTACTTCACCCAGAAAAGGCCCCGCCGGCGACGGACGGGGCCTTTTCTGTTTCTGATGATCCCCGTCCGCGCTTTTTCCCCTCGTAAGGAACACAGCCATGGACGATCTCGACCACAGAAATCTCGGCGTACAACTCAAACTCTGGCACCTGCAGGACGATGCGCCGGGCATGGTGTTCTGGCATCCGCGCGGCTACGCGATCTACCGGGTGCTGGAGGACTATCTCCGGCGCAAGATGCGCAGAGCCGGCTATGTCGAGGTCCAAACGCCACAGCTGCTGCCAAAGGACTTCTGGAGCCGCAGCGGCCACTGGGACAAATTCCGCGAGCACATGTTCCGGGTCGATGACGGCGAGCAGACGATGGCGCTGAAGCCGATGTCGTGCCCTTGCCATGTACAGATCTTCAACAAGGGTCTGCGCTCGTGGCGGGAGCTTCCAATCCGCTATGCCGAGTTTGGCGCTTGCCACCGCAACGAGCCGTCCGGTTCGCTCCACGGCATCATGCGAACGCGCGCCTTCGAGCAGGACGATGCGCATGTGTTTTGCCGCGAGCAGGACGTGGAGGACGAAGTCGCGCGCTTCATCGCTTTGCTAGACGAGGTCTATCGCGATCTTGGCTTCCCCGACTACGAAGTGGCGCTGTCGACGCGTCCGGCGATGCGCGCTGGCGACGACGCGGCTTGGGACTGGTCGGAGGCGACGCTCGGCGATGCCGCGCGGCAATGCGGCCTCGCGCCTCAAATCAATCCTGGCGAAGGCGCGTTCTACGGACCGAAGCTGGAATTCGCGTTGCGCGACCGGCTGGGACGATCTTGGCAGTGCGGCACGGTGCAGCTCGACAGCGTTCTCCCGCAGCGGCTCGACGCGTCCTACATCGCCGCCGACGGCAGCCGCGCGAGGCCCCTGATGATCCACCATGCCATCTTCGGATCGCTTGGCCGCATGATCGCGATCCTGCTCGAGCACCACGGCGGCGTGCTTCCTTTCTGGTTGTCGCCGGATCAGGTCGCCGTTGCGCCGATTTCGAAAGACCAGGCCGGATACGGCGCTGACGTCGTGGCGGCGTTCGAGGATGCGGGGATTAGGGCCGTTGCCTATGACGGCGCCGATACGCTTTCACGGCGCATCGTAGCGGCGCATGACATGGCGGTGCCGGTGATGGCGATCGTCGGCGGGCGCGAGATGAGGGACGGCCGGGTGAGCCTGCGCGAGCGCGACGGCTCACAGGCCGACGTTCCTTTGGCCGAGGCGGTGTCCCGGCTGCAGGCGAGAGCTCGGTCGGGCGCGCTTGGGGCTGAAGCCCGGTAAACGGGCCTCAGATGCGCTCCGATCAGTGGATCCCTGGCGGAGCGCTGGTGCAGCGCCCGCGGACGCTCGAGCCTATGGGGTCACGCCCTGGTTCGCATCTGCCAGGGTCTCGGTGGCGTCCCGGCGGATGCGCTCGACCATGGCGCGCAGGCCGTTGGAGCGCTGCGGCGTGAGGTGTTCCTTGAAGCCGAGCTCGTCGAACACCTTGATGGCATCGGTGGCCAGGATGTCCTCGGCCTTGCGGCCCGAATACAGCGTCAGCAGGATCGCAATCAGCCCGCGAACGATATGCGCGTCGCTGTCGCCGAGATAGCTGAGCACCGGCGTGCCGTGGTCGCGGGCGACCTGGCGCGACAGCCAGACCTGGCTCGCGCAGCCGTTGACCTTGTTGGCGGAGGAATGTTCCTCATCCGGCATCGGCGTGAGGCTGCGCCCGAGTTCGATGACGTACCGGTAGCGGTCGTCCCAGTCCTCGAGTAGCTCGAAATTATCGCGGATATCGTCAATTGTGGTCATCGGGGCCTGCAAGCAATGTCAGGCCCTATATAGGGACGAACAGCGCCGAAAGCGACCGCCGTTTGCGGTATTTATCCGCCGCAATCAGCCGTTTAGGGAGCAACGGTGGGCGGCTGCCACTCGGCGGCGAGGTCGTCCTGGGTGAGCGTGTCAGGTTTGACCATGGCGATCGTCCCCTGGTTTTCACCTTCGCCACCGATCGAGCCGGTGGTATCCGGCTTCTTCTCGGTGATGATCTGGTAGATTTTCTTCGCGCCGTCCTTGGCACGTTCGCCGATCACGGTGGCCGCATGGCCGCCGACTTCGCAGGTGGCCGGCTGGCGCTTGCAGAATTGAGCCATGTCGGACATCGCCGCACTCGCAGCCGATACCGCATCGGACGCGCCGATCTGCGGCAGCTTGTCCGATTCCGGCGTCTTGTCCCTCGGCAGCAGCACGAGCACGAGCCCGAGCCAGAATGCCATGCGAAGCAGGAAGAACATCGCGAACCCCGTTAGTCTCTTCGAACCGTTGCGATTTGTCGCAATTGGGATCGAAGTTAGCAGCAGTCGATAAATTGCAAGTATTTGCGATGCGGTTAAATCGACGAAAATTCGCTTCATTCGGTTTGGCGTAAATTTTCCATTGATGAGCTGTTCGTGCGTTTTCCGACACGATGTTGGGGATGCACACTTTCGAAACCATATGGACGCGGCGATGGAAACTACTCGTTCACCATCGTTGTCGAATGGAAACGCGAAAACTCCTCTTAAATCAGCACTTACACGTTAGGCATGGCGAACGCGGCGGTCACTTTAGTGTTCGCTTAATGTCGCTCTGACACGTTGGCGCAACGATAAAAGGAGGCGTTTCGGCGCGTCTGAATTGACGATCAAGCCGAAGCGAGACCAGTGACAGTATCGACCATCATCCGCGACTGCCTTGATGCCATGCTGCACCCTTCAGTGCGCTACGATGCGCTGACGAGTGCGCGTCATCGCGCATTCATGGCGCCGCGTCTGCTCGGCAGCCTTGCGGCCTTTGCGGCTTTTCCTGTCTATCTCGCGCTACGCGGCGCGCCAAACGCGATCGAGGTTGCGGCCTTTGCCTGGTTGATGGCGCCGATCCTCTGCTCATATTTTCTGTCGCGCACCGGTCGCTACGAAAGCGCACAGGTATTGTCGTCCATCGCACTCGCCGGCCTCGTGATGATGATGGCGATCTCCACCGGTGGCATCAATTCGTTCGCGGCGATCTGGCTTGTGGTGGTACCGATCGAGGCGGCACTCTCGGCTTCGCGCCGTATCGTTGCCTTTGCATCGGCGCTGGCGCTGTCCTGCGTCGGCATTCTCATCGCGCTGACCAGCCTTGACTGGTTGCCCGCATCCGAAGCTGGTGTCGCCGGCCACGGCGTCTTCATGGGCTTTGGTATTGCCTCCGCCACCATCTATGCAGCAGGTCTGGCCTTCGGCGCGGAGTCGCTGGCGCGCACCAGCGTCTCGCTGCTCTATGTCGAGGAAGACCGCTATCGCCTGCTGGCGCGCAATATGAGCGACGTGATCTCGCGTCATCGTCACAATGGCGCCGTGCAGTTCATTTCGCCGGCGGCAGAAGCACTGGTCGGCGCTCCGGCACAGCAACTGCTCGGCCATGGCCTGTTCGATCGCGTCCATGTCGCGGATCGCCCGGCCTATCTCACGGCTCTGTCCGACGCCGCGCGCGGCGGCGAAGCCCGCAGCGTCGAATTCCGCCTGCGCCGCGATGTCGCGCGCGGCAATGATCGCATGCGTCCGTCTGGCGCCGAATTCATCTGGGTTGAAATGCGTTGCCGCCCAATGGAGCAGGGCGCTGATATCTCGTCGCCTAATGCCGATGCGGAAGTCGTCGCGGTGCTGCGCGATGTCACCGACCGCAAGCTGCAGGAAGAGGCATTGGCACAGGCCCGCATCGAGGCCGAGCGCGCCGATGCGTCGAAGACGCGCTTCCTCGCCACCATGAGCCACGAACTGCGCACGCCGCTGAATGCCATTATCGGCTTCTCGGATATGCTGGTGCAGGAAGAGCTGATGATGCTCGATGCGACCAAGCGCAAGGAATATGCCCAGCTGATCAACGATTCCGGCCAGCACCTGCTGTCGGTGGTCAACGGTATCCTTGACATGTCGAAGCTGGAATCCGGCAATTTCGAGATTTCGCCCGAGCCCTTCGCCCCGCGTCCGGCGCTGATCAATTGCTGCAATCTGCTGGCGCTGAAGGCGCGCGAGAACGGCATCGATCTCATCACCGATGCGCCGAAGGATCTGCCTGAGGTCAACGGCGATCCGCGCGCATTCCGTCAGATATTGCTCAACCTCGTGTCCAATGCCATCAAGTTCACCGAGCGCGGCGGCAGCGTCACCGTGGCAGCGGGCGTCGAAGGATCACGCTTGATGCTGCGCGTCAGCGACACCGGCGTCGGCATTGCATCGGACGATCTCGCACGGATCGGCGATCCGTTCTTCCAGGCCGGCAAGACCTATCAGCGGCGCCATGAGGGCACCGGCCTAGGCCTGTCCATTGTGAAGAGCCTCGTCGGCATGCATGGTGGCGAGATGCAGGTGCAGAGCCGGATCGACGAAGGCACCACCATCACAATCGCGCTGCCGCTGGAGTTTACGCCGCAGGCTGAACACGTCAGCAATATCGCGATCTTGAATCCCGCGGCGCGCACCGCGCCGTCCGACCAAGCCCATCAGGTGAAGAAGAGTGCCTAAAGCCAGTTCCAAAGCGACCAAGTCCAAACGCGGCCGCGCCGTCGCCATCGTCGACGAGCCCGCGGAGCGCGGCATCGTCCTGCGCGTGCTCCTGCACAGCCCGAAGGACATGGTCGCCGGGTTGATCGCATTCGCGGCGGTCAGCGCTATCATCGCCAATGCCATTTTCCTGCAGAAGGGGCATCATCCGTCGCCGATGTTCGGTTCCAGCACCGTCGTTGCATTTCCGGCACCGGCGCAGGTCGCCAATCCGCTGCCCAAGCCGCGCCCGCTGGATGCTGCGTCGCCGGACACCAAGCTCGATTCCCGCATGCTGGATTCCAAGCCGGTCAACAGCGCCAATGAGCCGAAGCCATCACTCGCGGCCAAGCCCGTCGAACAGCGCGCGGCCGATCCGGTCGGCAATCTCCTGAAGGCGCCGGCACCATCGGCCTCACCGGCGACCACGGGCGCTGTGGCGCGCCCGCCGGCGGCGATCCCGAATGCGACGCGCACCGATCCGCTCGGCGATCTCATCACCAATACGCGCCGCGTCGCCGCCGTGCAGCGTGCGCTCACTGAATACGGCTACGGTCAGCTCAAGCCGACCGGCAATGTCGGCTCGGACACAGCAGCCGCGATCCAGCGCTTCGAACGTGAACGCAAGCTGCCGGTCACCGGCCAGGTGTCCGACCGCATGGTGCGCGAACTCGCCACCGTCACCGGACGCGCGATCGACTAGCGCCGGCCTTTCGGCTGGCCTATCGTCCTCCCCATGAGATTGAAATCAGCAATATGGGTGGCCGCATATCTGCGCCGCTGCCAGACCGAAGGCGTGTTCGGCGCCGTGCGCCGTCGTGGTGCGGAGGAGGCGGGCGCTGTGTTCGTAAAGGTTGCGCTGCTGGATGGCACCGCGATGCTCTACACGCCGGCGCCGCAAAGCGCCTATGACGAGAGCCGCCCTGTCGATCGCGTCTTCGCGCCGTCACCGCCGCAGCCCGTCGAAGAACGCAAGATCGAAGAGCGCTTGCAGAAGGAGATCTCGTTCGATCCCGACGTCTGGATCGTCGAGACCGAGGACAAGGCCGGACGGCATTTTCTCGAATTGGCGAAGGGCTAGCGCCCCGACGAATTCCGCGTCACGCGCGTGATATCCACATCCGGCTGGACGCTTGGCCGTGCCTGCGGCGCGCTCGGCCGAGCGCGATGGCGTTCGTCGTCATAGAGCGCAGGCCGGAATTTGGCGCGCGTCGCGGCCATATGCGCGCCGCGCCAGGCGGCCACCATGATCAGCGCCGAGCGTTCGCGCAGCACGTCATACATGCGCGCGATCCGGTAGACGTTCGTCACCGAGGTGCCGAATTCCGGATTGAGGAACAGCAGGACACGCTGGAAGATGTCGCTCCGCATGCCGAGCGCCTTGGCGCAGCAGGCGAGGGGCTCGCCGCCGGGATCACTGACGACCTGCTCGGCAATGCTGGCAGGCAGCATCAGGGCTTCGCTCAGCTCGCGCGCAAAGTTGTCGCGGTCTTCGGCGAAGGCGGCCATTTCAAGAATGTGCATGGCGCGTGCGGCGCGCGCTTGCGGAATCCGGGCGGAGGATCGCAGCGGCGTTTCGGCGAGATTGTGTAGGATCTGCGTACGCTCGCTGCTCGATGCGGCAAAGAACAGCGTGCTGATCTCGGACGCGTCCCTGGGTGCCATGGCCATATTGGCGGCGACACGCATCTGTACTTCGCTCGGCTGCTTCACGGTCGGCGCGGGAGATTCTGCTGCGGAAATGGGCTGCGCGAGCGGCACCGATTGGCCGGGTTCGGTCGGGCGCAGATTGAGCCGGTTGAGGATCGCGCGCGGGGTGTTCGGATAGATCGACAGCCGAGCGCGCACCGTGGCGCGGGTGGCGTCGTCGACCTGATCGATCAGGCGCGCGGTGAGTTCGACGAACTGCTTCTCTTCGTCGATCGTATGGTTCGGTGCCTGGACATAAAGATCCGTCAGCACGCGCAGCAAGGTCGGTCGCACGTCTACACCTTCGCGACGCGAGAGCGTCAGCAATCCGTCAAAGCCCGGAAACATTGGAGGTGAGGCAGGCATGGCATACGCTTACTAAGGGAACCTTGCCTCAAATTATCGCGGACGCATTAATATGTGTTTAACCATGGGCCGTTGGCCGAGGCAGATCTGATTCCGACGAGTCGGTTCAGGCCTGAGCGTTGTAATAGCGCGGCATCTCGTGCGGCCTGATGGCCCGTTCGGCCCGGCGGCCCATGAAATACACGCCTGACGCCGCGTCGGCGCGGGCACGCGAGCGGCCGAGGCGATCGAAGTAGCGCAGCCAGAAGAATGGCAGGGTGAAGAGGCGCGAGAATTTGTCGCCGGCGCCTAGCGTGCGTGAAAAATACCGGATCGACCAGAGCAGGCCGATACCGGCGCCGTTGACGGCTCCGGCATCGATCTCGGTGAATTTCTTGAACAGCCAGCGATGTCCGCTCTGGGTGAAGCGCGAGAAGTCATAGGCGCGTTCGTGCACCTGTTGCATGAAGGGCGTCTCGGCATAGACAATGCCGTTCTGGCGCAGCACCCGATGGATTTCGGCCGCGACGGTGGCCGGCTCCAGAACGTGTTCGAGCACAGCCTGAATCCAGACGCCGTCAAAGGTCGCGTCCTCGAATGGCAGTCTGTGCGCGTCGGCGACCAGCGCGGTGTTGTCGGTGGAGAACACGTCGGTTCCGACGACTTCGACATCCGGATCATCATAGAGGCAGTCCGCACCGGAGCCGACGGTGCCGCCGCCGACAACGAGCACGACGGGTCTCGCAGTCTCCTGCTTGAGAAGGTCGAGGAATTTCTCGCAGTTCTTGGCCGCGACAGGGTTTTCACCAAACGTGAAGCGATGCAGGCGCGTACCGATCGATTGGCCGGCGACATCCCGCGGCATCACCGAGCCATTGTCGCGATGATAGCGGCGGCGGTCGAACACGCTGGACTCGAAGTCAATGAGTACCGGCTGCCCATCGACAACCGGGAATCCGGCGTCGCTGTAATCACAGTTATAGTTCACGCAGGATGGCTTGGTCTGGATGTCGGAGATCGACGAGCCGCAGCGCGGGCAGCGCATGCGGAATTTCCAGTCCGTAGAATGGGAGCATTCCATCAGGGTTCCAACGATGTCGCTCATGAAAAAATGCGCCCCTATACCGTTCCACTTTTGGTCAATGCTGCGACGCTCAATCATGTTCCCCAACGCGGCCACCATATGGCGGCACGGCGGCGTTAACATGCTGTTAACCATGAATGTCCTTAATGACCATGCGTCGGCAAAACGGGCGAAGCGGCGCGGAGAGACTGGATAATGAGCACCATCATCAAGTTCCCGGCGGATGCGGCAGCGCGCAGGCTGGGCGTGAATGTGGCGCCATCGCCCCGCGAAACCTCCGCCGAAATCCTGATCCTGCCGGTGATCCGAATCGAGCGTCAGATCGACGACAGCAATGGCGGCAGCGGCCCGGAAGAGGGCACTGCGCCGGGACGCCGCCGCAAGCGCCGCGCCCGTTCCTGATTCCGGATTGATCCTGATGTCGGCGATATCCCATCCGAACCGGATACGGCTTCGGCGCAAGACGTCGTTTCTTGCGCCGTGTTTGATACTTGCGAGTTTGATCGGCAGCACGCTCGGCGGCTGCGCCGGCGGCGATTTCGGCCGTACCCGCAACAATGCGGTGACCGACGACATGCATCGCTGGATCGGCGTCGAGGCAACCGGCAGCGTCGGCCTGAAGTCGTCGGAATTCCAGCTCACCGATCTCGAGCGCCAGATGCGCGATCTCGCTTATCCGCTGATCGAGCCGCCGCATTCGCGCCCGCTGTGGAAGAGTGTGTTCGGCGACTACAAGCCGATCGCGTCGCCATGGCGGCAGAACGTCACCTTCGATCGCACGGCCTATGGTCGGCTGCTGATCGACGAGCCACATCGCTCGCATACGTCGCGCTACAGCGTGCTGATGGACGACGCGCGCGACGACATCCTGCGTTTCGAGGGATTTTATGCGACGGCTGCAAAGGTCGTCGAACTCGATCGCAAACGTAATGCCAGCCTGAAGCTGGTGTCGGCGCTGGAGCCGAAGGAGCGCGCCGACGCCATCGCACGCATGGATGAGAACGCGCTGATCGTGCAGTGGGTCGAGCAATGCCTGCAGCGCCGGGTGTCGTCCTATAAGTGGGCGCTGGAACGCATGGTGATCCACGCCCCCGATGGCATGGCGTCCAGCGCCGATATGCTGATCGGCGAATTGGCGGCGCAGACCACGGCCATGGCCGGCAGCCTCACGCCGGTGCGCCCCGGCAAGGTGCTCCAGGTCGGCGGATAGCTGGACGTGTAGGGCTGGAAGTGTAGGGCGGATTACGCTTCGCTGATCCGCGCTACGGCGTCGGACTTTTCCACTGGCTTCACCTGATCGTCCGGCACGGTTTGACGGCCAAGAATCTGCCGCGCGCCCTTGCGCGAAAACGGCTGCACGATCTGTCCCAGAAAATCCGATGCAACCTTGCCGCTGATGCCGAGCCGGTCCGGTGACGCCTTGGCGGGATTGAGATAGGTGCCGAACACATGGTCCCACACCATGATGTTCTCGCAATAGTTGCTGTTGCCTTCCGTCAGCGTCTTCGAATGATGCCAGCGATGCAGTTTTGGCGTCGCGAAGATCGGATCGAACAGCGCCGTGCGCGTCTCCACGTTGCAATGGGTGAGCAGGCCGGTGATGGCCGTCACGGCGCCGACCCAGAGGAAGACTGGCAGCGGCGCATCTAGCAGATAGAGCGGCGCCTGGCTGAGCGCCATCTTGATCAGCGAGTCGATCACGTGGAAGCGTCCAGTATTCACCACCCAGAGCCGGACCACGCTGTGATGAAGCGCATGAAAGCGCCAGAAGAACAGGTTTTCATGCGCGATCCGGTGTGACCAGTAGAGGCCGAATTCGGCAACCACCAGCGCGAGCACGATCTGCGCGATCAGCGGCCAGTGCGTGGGCCATAGATGCGAGGCATGATCGTCCGCGCGCGTCACGGTAGCCACCGCCATCGGTACGATCGCAGTGGCCGCGACGGCCAGTTGCGCCGCCCCCTTGGTCAGCAGCGTGTGACCGATGTCACTCAGCGTTTCGCCATCATGCTCCAGCCATTCGGCGCGATGCGGCGTCATGCGTTCGAGCAGCACAATCGTCAGCAGCAGCGCTGCATAGACGACATTGAACCAGAGGATCGGTGCGGTGCTCGCGAAGGCAAACCATGCGCCCGTCAGCGCGCCGAAATACAGCAGCGGCCACCAGATCAGGGACAGGAAATGGCCGACGGCCGTATCGGCCGGCTCTTGGTCGTGTTGCATGGAGGCTCCGCATTCGCGCCGATTCGTGGGTCGACGATGGATGCGGAGCTTCGCTGCGGGAGATTGCAGGCAGATTACGCCAGAGGGCTCTCTGGACGTTTTCTATGCGGAAAAACGTCACGCCGAGGTCGTCTTACAGCTGATAATTCACGCCGATGCGGACGATATTGCCTGTGATGTCCGAATTAACGCCCATGATCGGCTTTCCTGGCCAGGCCGCGAAGGTGGCCTTGCTTAACGTCGTATCGCTGATCGTTCCGAGATCGAAATGCAGATATTCGACCTTCGCTGTCCAGTTCGATGCGATCTTCGATTCCACGCCGCCGCCGATCGCCCAGCCGATCCGTGTCTCCGATGCAGACCCTGCGGAGCAGAGAGCGTTCCGGGCACATGGAAATGTCGGCTCCGGCACAAGAGTGGACGAGACTTTCACGTGGCCGTAGGCCAGACCGCCGGTAGCGAAGAATAATGTCTCCGGTGTCACCAGATAGCCCAATCGTGCACGCGCGGTACCAAACCAGCTCAGCTCGGTGTTATGGCTGGTCAGGGTTTCCGGATTGGCACCAATCTCCGGGGCGTAATAAGTGACGCCCGCGCCCATTTTCGAATAGGACAAGTCTGTTTCCAGACCTGTTACCCAACGGTCGATCTGCCAGTTGTAGCCGATCTCAGCGCCACCGATGAATCCATCAAAGCGGGAATTGAGCGACCGGGGCATCGTGCCCTGCGACAGGAAAAATGGCGTGATGATCGTGTCGATGGCCGTAATGGTGGACGCACTTTCGGTCCAGCCATAGCCCAAGGTGGCGCCGATATAGGCGCCTGTCCATGTCACGATTTGTGGGGACACTGCCGCCTTGTAGTGCGGTTGAGCGAGATTGTCCGCGGCCAGCACGGGCGTTGACGCAAGCAGAATGCAGCCGATTACGCAGGCCAACTTAGCGGATTTCGACATTGAGTTCTCCAGCACTTCGAGTCGAGAATTCCAGACATGCGGGGGCGATCAGGCAAGCAGGCCCCATATGCGCCCTCCGAACAGCCCAGAGTCGCCATCGCTACTGCTAAGCGCCGCGGGATTTCGTGTCGTCACCCTGAAGTATGATGTGGTAAAATATGCTGCGTGTGCGCGTCCGGAAATTGACTTCGATCTCGCCCTGCCACACCAGAGCGCGCGCAATCACGGATTTGGAATGTTCATGGACGTTGTCGACAATGACGTACTCTCTTCAATCATCGGAGATATCTACGACTGCGTTCTGAACCGTGAGGGATGGTCGCGTGTTCTCACCCGCATCACACAGACGATGGATGCGGCCTACACCACGATTGCGCTCGCTGGCACGTCGGACAATCACGGCCGGTTTGCTGCCCAATCGCCCTGGGATGCCGAGCGCATGCGCGCGCTGCAGGACTACAGTTTCGATGATATTCCGGGCCTGAAGGCTGCAGTGGTCGGCGATATCGATACGCCCGTATCCACGCTCTCGCTGATGCCCGAAAGTGAATTGCAGCAGACCGCTTTCTTTCGTAATTGGGCCGGACCGCAGGGATTGCGGGAAGGGTGCATTGTCAAATTCGTCCACACGCCGGACCGCATCGGTCTGCTCGGCTGCACCACCTGGGCGGACAAGGCTGCCGTATCTGCCGAGGATCAACGGTTTCTGACCTTGCTGTCTCCGCATTTGCGCAGGGCCGCGATGATCAGCGACCTGCTCGATGACGTGCGCGTGACCGCGCAGCTGTTTCGTGAATCGCTTGAGAACCTCGCGGTGCCCGTCGTGTTGACCGACGCGGCCGGATCGGTGCTCCATGCCAATGCAAGTGCCGAACGCATGTTCGCAACTGATGGTCCGATCCTGCGTCAGGGGCGAACCATTCAGGCACAGAACGCATTGATGGGCGACGCCTTGCTGCAGGCGATCGCAAGCGCTGCCTCGGACCTCTCGCTCGGCGCCAAAGGCATTGGCTTGCCGGTGTCGGCGGCAGGACAACCGCCCGCGGTCGCCTATGTCCTGCCTTTGACCGCTGGTACGGCGCGCGCCGCTTTTCGCCCCGCATGTGCGGCCGTCTTCGTCTCGACAACGACCTCGGCCTCTCCAATGCCGGAGGCCGTGTTGACAACGCTGTTCGAGCTCACGCCCGCCGAAGCGCGCGTGCTCGTGAGCGCCGGAAAGGGGCTCAACCCGTCCCAGACGGCCACTTCGCTCGGGATCTCGGAGAATACGCTGAAGACACATCTCAACCGGATCTACGCCAAGACCGGCAGGTCACGGCAGGCCGATCTCGTGAAGCTCGTGGCGGATATCGGCACGCCGCTGGCTACGGGATAGCGCACGTAGGATGGGTAGAGCGCAGCGAAACCCATCAAATACACACGACGACATGATGGGTTTCGCGAAGACGCTCTACCCATCCTACGATGACGATCGCTTATCAGCGCTTGCCTTTCACCGGCGCAGCCGGCGGATCGGTCTGCACCCGACAATTCGATGCGGCGAGGGATGCCTGGGCCTGGATCATCAGGCCGGGTTCGGCGGCGAGCGCCTTCAGTACGATCAGGCCGGTCGCGGTCGGCGAGTCGATGATGAGGCGGTCGGCGGACGTAACGTCCTCTTCCTCGGGCAGCGCTTCGTGCTGCGCCTCGGTCATCAGATCGAGCTCGATGACGCGGCGGCCGGCGGAGCGGTCGTTGATTGCGTAGTAAGCGACGTCGCTGCGGGTGTAGAACGACACCGAGGTGTAGGACTGGCTGACCGGCACGGTGAGCTTGATCGGTCCCTTGGCCAGGTCGTAGCGGCAGACCGCCATGGCGAAGGCCGGGTCCATGAATGGCAGCAGCGCATTGGCCGGCTCGGTCTGCGGCAATGCTGTCACCGCATTTTCTTTCGTCACCGAAGCGAGGCGCGAATAGGCGTCCTGCGTCGCGATACGTGGCAACGCCAGCACGCTGACAAGATGCACGATGCCGCCAAGCACGACACCACCGATGAGCGCGAACATCAGCCGGATCATGGGCAGCTCACCGTGGCGATGGCGGGCATCGGTGCGTCTTTCTGCGTCCGGGTGGCAACGCCAACCGGTGTATCGTACAGCCGTAGTATCAACACATAGCGTTCCAGCGCTGATGTCGGCAGCCAGTTGCCGGCGCGCGAGCGTGCAGCGATGCGGATCTCGAACGCGCCATCAGCATTGCGCACCACTTCCTGGCTGGTGAAGCCGTAGCGCTGCAATGTGTTGGGCACCAGACGGCCCTTGGTGTCATAGAGCGAGAGCGTCCAGAAACGCGCAGCCGGTGTCACTCCTGACACGACGATATCGCAGCGACCGTCCAGCGGCTTTTTCTTGTCGTCGGCGGTGGCAGTGAAGGTGACGCCGTCGCCCGTGCCGATCGGCAATTCGCCCGATCGTGCAATGGACGCACGCGCATAGGGATCGATCTCGCTGGTGCCGGTGCGTGGGCGCGCCGTCCATGCACCGATGGTGAGTGTGCCAAGGTCTGTGCCGCGGGTCGCGGTGGTCCAGGTCAGGCCGAGACCGACAGCAGTGGCGATCGCGAGCGCCAGAAGCGTGAGGAAGATCAGCCGCACGTGCGCACCGTCATGATAGCAGCTTCAGTTCTTGCGCGACGCGGGGGCGGTTGCGGATGTGGTCGTTTTGGCATCCGGTGCATCATTCGCCGACGCGTAGCTCTCGGGGAAGGCCAACGCGGAGGAGGCGCGGGGCTTCAACGGTTCGTTGGATGATGTGCGGCCGGCGGTCTTGCCGGCGTCGTCGAGCAGCTTCTCGACACGCAGCAGGACGTCGGCGCCGCGGCGCGTCAGCACCGGCGGCGGGCCGGGCTTGGCGTCCTGCGCGTTGGCGGCCATCACGGATGAGACGGCTGCAGCAGGATTCTTGGTACCCGCGCCGACACCCGGGATTTCCTTGATCTCGATACCCTGATGGGCGGCGACCATGATGTCGTGCCATGTCTGCGCCGGCAGCGATCCGCCTGTCATGCGGTTGGTCGGCGAGTAGTCGTCATTGCCGTACCAGACTGCGCAGCTGAAGTTGCCGGTGTAGCCGACGAACCAGGCGTCGCGATACGCATTGGTGGTGCCGGTCTTGCCTGCTGTCGGGATGCCGTCCAGTGCGGCGCGGCGCGCGGTGCCTTCGCTGACCACGTGGCTCATCATGCCGGCCATATCGGAGGCGACGGAGGCGGGGATGGCCTGCAACTGTTTCGGACCATCGCGGTCGAACCGCCAGACGAGGTCGCCCGCGCCGGTACGGACTTCCAGCACTGCATGTGGCTTCGACGAGCGCCCCTTGTTCGGGAAAGTCGCATAGGCGACGGCGTGTTCGAGCACGGTGACTTCGGTGGAGCCGATCGGCAGCGACGGCGTATCGAGCAGCGGCGCCGTGATGCCGAAGCGGCGCGCGGTCTCGACGATCTTGACGCGGCCGGCCTTGGCCGGATTCTGCGCGCCCTTGCCGAGCGCAATCGAAATCTTCACCGGCACGACGTTGATCGAACGGGTGATGGCCTGCGTCAGCGTGACGTTGCCGGAATAGGAGTGGCCATAGTTCTGCGGGCACCAGTTGCCGATACAGACCGGGCCGTCGAGGATGATCGAGGTCGGCTTGTAACCGTTGAGCAGTGCCGTCGTGTAGACATAGGGCTTGAACGATGAACCGGGCTGGCGCATCGCGTCCACCGCGCGGTTGAACTGGCTTGCGCCGTAGTCGCGGCCACCCACCATGGCGCGGACGCCGCCTTCGAGGTCCGACACCACGGTGGCAGCCTGCGTCGCGTGATAGTCGCGGCCGAACTGGCGAAGCTGGTTTTCCACGGCGGCTTCGGCGGCGCGCTGCACATTCATGTCGATGGCGGTGCGGACCACGAAAACGCGTTCGACATAGGATTTCGGGAATGTATCGACGAGCTTGCGCATCTCGTCGAAGGCCCAGTCGAGATAGTAGTTCGGTGAGATTTCCTGACGACGATCGACGGCGACGGCGGGATTACGCCGCGCACCGAACACCTGACCTTCGGTCATGAAGCCGGCATCGACGAGGTTGTCGAGCACCACGTTGGCGCGGGCGCGGGCGGCGGGCAGGTTGATATGCGGCGCGTATTTGGTTGGGGCCTTGAACAGGCCGGCGAGCATCGCGGCTTCCGCGAGGTTCACGTCGCGCGCGGATTTGTTGAAATAGAAATGCGCTGCGCCGTCGACGCCGAACGTGCCGCCGCCCATGTAAGCGCGGTCGAGATAGAGCTTCAGAATTTCGTTCTTGGTCAGGCGGGTTTCCAGCCAGATGGCCAGGAACGCTTCGTTGACTTTGCGCTCGATGGTGCGCTCGTTCGACAGGAACAGATTTTTCGCGAGCTGCTGCGTCAGCGACGAACCACCCTGGCGCACGCCTCCGGCCTGCGCATTGGTGACCAGCGCGCGCGCGGTGCCGGCGATGTCGATGCCGAAGTGATCGTAGAAGCGGCGGTCCTCTGTGGCGAGGGTGGCCTTGATCAAATTGTCCGGGAAGTCTTCCAGCGGGATCGAGTCGTTGTGCTTGATGCCGCGGCTGCCGATGGGATTGCCGTAGCGATCGAGGAACGTGACCGCGAGGTCGGATTTCTTCAGCCAGTCTTCATCGGCGGTTTCGCGAAACGCCGGCTGCGCCAAAGCGAGCATGAGGATGAGACCGCCGAGGCCGATGGTGGCCATTTCCGACAGTGGCTCGATGAACACCCAGCGCTTCCAGCGACCGACATAGAAGCGGTCCATGAAGGTCGAGTAGCGTTCCCAGAGTTCGCGGGTGCCGCGGCCGGACGAGAACAGGCCGGAATCGATGCGCGCATCCAGATCCAGCAGGAAATGCCGGAACTTGGTCTTCCAACGGGATGGCACGATCTGAGGCACAGGGGCCCTTGGTTTGTTGCAGCGCTCGCGTGCACCCACCGGCACCGCGCGGACGTCATGCTGAAATAATGCGGCAACCCGGCGGCAGGTTTGCGGCCGCCGGAGAGTCGTTCAAGTTCTAGCCGAGCAGGGCGGATAAACCAATGGCATTGCTTATCATTTGCACGACAGGGCTAACAGCTTGCCGGTTTTGCCCTTGTTTGCGAGCCGGCCGACACGATGTTGCTTGCAGAGCCTGCACCGCAACTCCTAGAAGGGCGTTTCGCTGCAACCTGGATCGATTCAAATCGCATGACCGCGCGTCCCCCGCGTCCTTCCGCACAGGAGGGAATGTTCTGGAAAACCAAGACGTTGGAAGAGATGTCCGGCGCCGAGTGGGAAAGCCTGTGCGACGGCTGCGGACGTTGCTGTCTGGAAAAGCTGGAAGACGAGGATACCGGCAAGATCTATTACACCCATGTGTCCTGCCGATTGCTCGATGCGGGTCTTTGCGCCTGCAAGGATTATCCGAACCGCTCCGACCATGTTCCCGATTGCGTGCGGCTGACCCCCGACAATGTCCGCACCCTGAGCTGGCTGCCGCCGAGCTGTGGCTACAAGCTCGCGGCCGAGGGGCGCGATCTCTACTGGTGGCATCCGCTGATTTCCGGCAGCCCCGACACCGTCCATGAAGCCGGCGTATCGGTCCGCGGGCGGGTCGAGGGCAGCGAGGACACGATCTCCGACGACGAACTGCAGGATCACATCGTGACCTGGCCGGCGCTGCTGCCGCGCAAGGCGAAGCTGAAGAAGCGGCCGGCGTAGAATCTGCGGCGCGCGGTGTTCGATCACGCGCATATGACGGTCAGATGATCGCCGCGGGACGCTCCCATGCAAGGAAACAACTGTTGCTGTACGGGGCAGGGGAATAGATTTCTTCCAAAGAGAGTCTGTGCGCGGGAGTTCGTGCCGATCTGGCTCTCCGGTTACCTCCCAAGTCCTTTGAATCCGAAGTTTCATGAACAAGTTCGAGCGACAGAGCCGGTCAGCGGCCGATGATCAGGTATTGCCCGAGGAAATCCCGTCGGATGAGCTCCTGTCGGACGAAATCGCGCAGGAACTGTCGCGGATTCCCACAGAAGTAATCGAACCCGGCGACGCGCCTGCTGTCGTGAAGGTGCCGCTGACCCCCGCCGAAGTCCGCACTATCCTGATGAGCCTGCTGCTGACCATGTTCCTGGCAGCGCTCGACCAGACCATCGTCGCCACCGCGCTGCCGACCATCGGCCGGCAATTCGCCGACGTGAACAATCTGTCCTGGGTGATCACCGCCTATCTGCTGGCATCGACCGCAGTGGCGCCCGTGTTCGGCACGCTCAGCGATATCTATGGCCGCCGCGCCATGATCATCACCGCGATGGCGCTGTTCATGGTCGGCTCGATCCTCTGCGCCCTGGCACCGAACATGATCGTGCTGATCGTCGCACGTGCCCTGCAGGGCCTCGGCGGCGGCGGCATTTTGCCGATCGTGCAGGTGGTGATTTCCGACGTGGTGTCGCCGCGTGAGCGCGGTCAGTACCAGGCTTATTTCAGCGGCGTGTGGGTGGCGGCCGGCATCGGCGGCCCGATCATCGGCGGGCTGTTCGCCGAACATCTGCACTGGTCGATGATTTTCTGGATCAATATTCCGCTCGGTGTGGGATCGCTGGCGCTGCTGCTGCCGAAGATGAAGAAGCTTCCTGTGTTCCATCGCCGCCGCAAGGTCGACTGGCTCGGCGGCATGCTGCTGATGGCCTCCGCCGTTGTCTTCATGCTGGTGCTGACATGGGGCGGCACCAAATTCTCGTGGGCGTCGCCGACCATCGTCGCGATGATCGGCGCAGCAGCGGTGATGGCATTCGCCTTTATCTGGCATGCGATCCATCACGACGAGCCGTTCCTGCCGTTGCCGCTGATGTCCGGCTCGGTGGTGCCTTTCGCCATGGCCGCCGGCGGCTGCGCGATGGGCGCGATGCTCGGGCTCACCGTGCACATGCCGCTCTATTACGAAGTCGTCTACGGCCTGACCGCAGGCGAGGCCGGCGTCGCGCTGATCCCGATCGCGGCGGTGTCGGTCGGCGGCGCCGCCTTTGCCGGGCACATGATGACCAAGGCGAAACACTACAAGCGCGTGGCGATCGCGGGCACCGCCATGTCGGCGCTGATGGGCCTGCTGCTGGCGCTGATGACACCGCTGCCGCTGTGGGCGCTGCTGACGATGCTCGGCCTGTTCTCCATCGGGCTTGGCACGGTGTTTCCCGTCAGCCTCGTCTCGATCCAGAACGCCGTGCCGCGACCACAGATCGGCACCGCCACCGGTGCGATGAATTTCTTCCGCGCGCTGATGGCGTCGTTCACCGTCGCTGCTTTCACCACCATCCTGTTGATGGCGCTGGGCACGGACATCTCGATCTCAGGCGAACATGCCGCCAGCACGCATCCGATCGCGGCCAGTGATATGGTCAGCGCCTTCCGCTATGTGTTCGAAGCCGCGGCAGCTCTGCTGGCGCTGTCGACACTGTTCCTGCTGCTGATGGAAGAACGCCCGCTGGCGGGGCCGGCAAAGGCGAAGCCGTCACTGGTTTCGGAGTAGGGCGAAACCGTCATCCGACTTCAGGCATGCCCCGCTGCAATGCGTGTGAAGGCGATGTCCTTGACCAGCGGTTCGAGCGGGACTGCCACGCTCGCAATATTCCCGTCTTCGCCGGTGGAAAATGAGAGGGAAAGCCGGCTCGGCATCAGGCCGCCCGGTGAATCGGGTGCCTCGGGCAGCTCGAACGTGTCCGAGCCCCGATGCGCGAGTGGCTCGGACATGCTGCGGAACGCCCAATGTAATTTGCCTTCGCTATGCGTGATCGTCATGCGGCCGTAGCCAGGATGCTCGTAGTCACCGGCATAATCCGCGAGGTCACGGTGCGGCTCGGTGGCCGACGTCGGTGCGGCTTTCCCGGCCTGCAGCCAGGCCTCGTATTGCGTCACGAATTTGCGGCGTTGCTCGCGGAAGCGATCGAAGCAGGGTACTGGTTCCTTGCCGCAGACGCGGTCGAAGACATAATTCGCGAGGATGTGCGGAGCGAGTATCGGAGTCATGCCGTTGTTGGCGAGCACCGCGACACCGACGCCGCGATCGGGCAACATCATCATCAGCGCATTCGTGCCGGTGAAGCCGCCTCCGTGCCACACCACGCGTTCTCCGCGATACCAGTGCGAGCGGAAGCCGAAACCGTAATGCACATCGCTGTACTCGGCGAAGCCGGTTGCCCCGACATGCACGCGCGGCTTCTGGAGCTCCTGTATCAAGCCGGATGACAGAAGACGGTGTCCTTCAAACGCGCCCTGGCCGAGATGAAAACGAAGCCAGTTCGCGAAGCTTGTAATCGACGTGCTCATGCCGCCCGCAGCCGGCACGCTGATGGGCCAGAGTTTCGTGCGCTGACAAGTGTCTCCCATCATCCCGTAGGGCACGGCCGCGTCGGTAGCTGCGGCAAGCTCCTCCACAGTGAACGTCACCTTCATGTCCAGCTTGTCGGTCAGCGAGCGGGTGAAGTCGGCCCAATTCCGGCCGCTGACGCGCTCGGCCACCATGCTCGCAATGAGGTAGCCGAGGTTCGAATACTGAAAGGCGCTGCGAATGTCGGCGCTCGGTTCGAGATAGGGCAGCGCTGCCAGCATTTGGGCGGGTGACAGATCGCCGGGCAGCCAGATCCAATCGTGACGTGGCAATCCGGAATGGTGGCATAGCACGTCGCGCACCGTGACGCGGTCACTCGCAACGGCGTCATAGAGCCGGAATTCCGGGATGTATTCCCGCACCGGCTTCTTCCAATCCATGCGTCGCTCGTCGACCAACAGAGCCAGGCCCGTAGCAGCGAACGACTTCGAGACCGACATGATTTGAAACTGCGTATCCGTCGTGACGTTCAGGCCGGCTTCGATATCGCGAAGGCCATAGGTCCCGACGAACGCAACCTCCAGGTCCTGCACGATAGCGACGGCGAGGCCCGGGACCTTCCACTCCTTCATGACCTCTACGACAAGATGCTCGAATTCGGGAATGAACGCCGCGACGGATTGGCTGCATGCGACAGATTCAGATGCCATTGGGACAAGCCTCGACACTTCTGGTTAAGTGCAAGCTGAAATGCAGACGATACCCGGCCCCAGGATACTCCCAAGTCCCGCTGCTCCGGGCGAGCGCACACATGGTTACCGCATGATTAATTCATAATTGAGCCTGTTGGTGAACCTTCCTGCAACCTCTGCCGCTTAGGTTGAGCTCAGTTTTCAGGGGACGGCGTGGAAGAAATCCGCGGCCGTATGAGGAGATTTCCGTGTTGCGTTTGATTTCGAAATTTATCGACGATGAGTCCGGTGCGACGGCCATCGAATATGCGCTGATCGCTGCTGGCATCAGCCTCGCGATCATCGTGGCTGTGCAGGGCCTTGGTACCACGCTGAACGGGCGCTACGCCGCCGTGAATACCTCGCTGAAATAGGGCAGCGAAGACCGGCCGGTGCCGGGCGCCGCCATTGCAATCGACAAAAGACATGGCTGTCTTGTCGAAACGCAATGTCGTGAATGTCCTATCGATTGGGGGGCTGCACCCTATATGATCGTGCGCGGGCCTCGAGCCTGCGCATTTTCATATGGATGATCATCATGACATTGAATTCGCGTTTGAATCTTTCGGCATTGGCCGGTTTGGGATTTGCGGCATTCGTCCTCGCGGGAGCGACGCCGGCCTCGGCGGCTGGTGCGCAATTCTGCATCGCCCAGAGTGGCGCCAACGGCGAATCCTCCTATGTCAGCAACTGCATCTTTTCTGACTACCAGCAATGTATCAATGCTGCCGTCGGTACGCGAGGCAACTGCGTGGGCAATGTCGAGTATCGCGGCGGAGCTGCCACGGAACCCGCGCCCCAACGTCGCGGGCGCGCGCGTTGAGTGATCGCCGGTTCGTGAGGGACACATCGATGACAACAAGGATTCGCGGGCTCGTATGGGCTGTGGCCGCGATTGCAATCGCGTCGGCGTCGTTGCCGGCTGTGGATTCTGCGCAGGCGCGGCCATCGGTCGCGGCCAGCTCCGGTATTCCGCCGTTCTGCGTGTTGACCGGCGGCCCCCGCGGGCCGGGGAGTGTGCCGCAGATCTGCCGGTTCTTCGACTATCAGCAGTGCCTGCAGGCCGCGGCTGCGTTGCGCGGCAATTGCGTGGTCAATATCGACTATCCCGGCAAGATCACCGGTGCGCCGGGAGCGGCGTGGTCGCAGCCGCCGCGATAGCCAGCGCGTTGATCGCTCGGACAAAATTCCAATTTAAGGACTAAATTCAAATTCTAGGATTTTTAGCCTTGACGGCGTCGCGCTGTCGAAGTAGGTTTACGGCATGCTCCACAATTGGGTTCGCAGGAAACGCCGCTGCTGATTGGCGGCGAATCTGCGCCGTCGCTGTTCAGCCCGGTGTGGCGGTGAATGCTCGGAACATCGATCCAAATCCCGCGTTGCTTTCCATACGGTGCCGCAAGGAATCTCATCGGCATCCAACAGCAAGCGAAACGAGGGTGCCATGACAATCAGGAATTCGGCAACCAAGCAAAAAGAGCAGATCGTCGAATCCGCGACGGAGGTACGCCAAGCCGAACCGGGCCCGTCGATCCTCGCGCTTTTGGCGATCAGCCTCGGCCTCGCTGTGTTGATCCTCGGCGTGGTCTGGTTTGTGTTCTTCAGGACGTGATCGGTTTCGGCGATCTGCCGATCAGTTTCAGTCAGTCCGGCATCATCGACTGACAGCAGCAACGAGTTCCCAACATGGTCAGAAAGCCTATAGCCCGCCCGGCGAGAAAGCCGGCGCGGGCTGCTGTCGTTGTGAAGGCCGCGCGGAAACCAAGGGCGGCGAAGAAGAGCTCCAAGAACTCGAAAGTAAAGAATTCACAGAAAACATGGAGCGCCGTTGACCCGGCCACCATGGAAGCAGCCGCTGAAAAAATCCGGGCCAGTGTGGCGGCCCGGAAGAGGACGATTGCGGCAACGACAATCTTCGCCGGACCGGGGAGGCCGAAACCAGCATTTGCTGCTGAAGTTGATATACCTCCAACTCAAATCAAGAAGCGACCGGCCGCAATGAAAGCTGTTGCCAAGAAGCGGTCCAGCGCTCCGCGTGCAAGACGGCGAACGGCCGTCGATCGGTTCAATGATTTGCCGCCTGATGCGCCGCTGACCGATCGTGTTACCCATGCCATCGAACGCGAACTCGATTCGATCCAGAAGATCGTTGGCCGCCGGCGCTTGAATGAAGCGTTGCGCACAGAGGCCGAGCGCCGCGCCCGCACGCTGGCTTCCCTGGCGCGCACATTGACCGAACTGAAGAAAGTGCAGGGCGGCAACGAACAGAGGCCCGCCGAAGATGACGACCGCCCCCGAGACCTCGACGAACTCCGTCGACGCATTGCTGAACGTCTTGCAAGACGGCCTGGCGGGCGACCGCCAATTCCTGTCGACGGGAATGACGCGGGGCGAGAGAGGCTTCCTGAGTGAGTGCTGGAATGTCTTCGCGCATGGGCATCAGGTGCCGCCTGACATCGCGCCGAATGGTGCGCCGTGGCTGACATGGCTCATGATTGGCGGACGAGGCGCAGGCAAGACACGCGCCGGTGCCGAATGGGTGCGTGCGCAGGCGCTCGGTCAGGCGCCACTGGCGCACGAAAAAGCCCGTCGCATTGCGCTTGTTGGCGAAACCGAACACGACGTGCGTGAAGTGATGATCGAGGGAGTGTCCGGGCTGCTCAGTGTGCATCCGGATCACGAGCGCCCGGTCTGGATGCCGTCGCGCAAGCGGCTGGAATGGAGCAACGGCGCGGTCGCTGAGGTGTTTTCCGCGGAGGACCCCGAGAGCCTGCGCGGCCCGCAATTCTCCTGCGCATGGTCCGACGAGATGGCGAAGTGGCGCTATGCCGAAGCCACGTTCGACATGCTGCAATTCGGGCTGCGGCTGGGCCACCGGCCGCGGCAGATGATCACCACGACGCCGCGGCCGACGGCGCTGCTGAAACGCCTGATGGGCGATCCGACGACGGTGACGACGCGCGCCGCAACCGTAGTGAATGCGTTCAACCTCGCGCCGACGTTTCTGCAGAGCGTGATGGATCGCTATGCTGGCACGCGGCTCGGCCGACAGGAGCTCGACGGCGAAATCATCGAGGATCGGCCTGACGCGCTGTGGTCGCGGGGGCTGCTCGAACAGTGCCGCGTGCGCGAGGCACCGCCGTTGCAGCGCATCGTCGTGGCGGTTGATCCGCCGGTGTCGTCCGGCAAACGTGCGGATGCCTGCGGCATCGTCGCAGCGGGGATCGCCGAGGACGGCATCGTTTATGTGATGGCCGATGACACCGTCTCGTCAGTGACGCCGACCGCCTGGGCCAACAAGGCCATCGCGCTGTGGCGCAAGCTGGAGGCCGACGCGCTGGTGGTGGAAGTCAACCAGGGCGGTGAGATGGTGCGCAGCGTGATCAACGAAGTCGATCACACCGTGCCGGTGACGCCGGTCCGCGCCTTGCGCGGCAAATGGCTGCGCGCCGAGCCGGTGGCGACCCTGTACGAGCAGGGCCGCGTCAAACATGCCGGCAGTTTTGCCGCGCTGGAAGACGAGATGTGCGACTTCGCAAGTTCGGGGCTGTCGTCGGGGCACTCGCCGGATCGGCTCGACGCCATGGTCTGGGCGGTTGCCTCGCTGGCGCTGGTGCCGCGCGGGGATGGGCCAAGGATCAGGGTGTTGTGACCTCGTGTCCCGTGCACAGTTGAATTGGATCATATCATGTTCGATCGCTTGAAAGCCTATCTGGCGGCGCCGGAAGTGAAGGCGTCGCGCACCGCGCGCGTGCTCGCATTCGAGAGCGGCGGGCGGGCGCGATGGACGCCGAAGGATTTTGCGGCGCTCGCCCGTGAGGGCTATCTGTCGAATGCCATCGTGCACCGCGCCGTCCGGCTGATCGCCGAGAATGCGGCGGCCTGCAGCTTTCTCGTCTTCGACGGCGCGCAGGAACGCGAGGCGCATCCGTTGGCGCAGCTGCTGACGCGGCCGAATCCGCGCCAGGATGGCGGGGTGTTCTTCGAGACGCTCTATGCGCATCTGCTGCTCGCCGGCAATGCCTATGTCGAAGCCGTCACGCTCGACACGCAGGTGCGGCAGCATGAGGTCCGTGAACTCTACGCGCTGCGGCCGGATCGCATGAAAGTCGTGCCTGGCAGCGATGGCTGGGCCGAGGCCTATGACTACAGCGTCGGCGGCCGCAGCGTACGCTTCGATCAGCAGGCGTCCGGCGTGCCGCCGATCCTGCATCTGACCTTCTTTCATCCGCTCGACGATCACTATGGTCTGGCGCCGATCGACGCCGCCGCGACCGCGCTCGACACCCACAACGCCTCGTCGAAATGGAACAAGGCGCTGCTCGACAATGCGGCGCGGCCGTCGGGGGCGCTGGTCTATGCGGGACCGGAGGGATCGGTGCTGTCCGAGCCGCAATTCGATCGCCTCAAGCGCGAACTCGAGGGCAATTATCAGGGCGCCGCCAATGCCGGGCGTCCGCTGCTGCTGGAAGGCGGGCTCGACTGGAAGGCGATGTCGCTGACGCCGAAGGACATGGATTTCCTCGAGGCCAAGCACAATGCCGCGCGCGAGATCGCGCTGGCTTTCGGCGTGCCGCCGATGCTGCTGGGGATCCCCGGCGACAACACATTCGCGAACTTCCAGGAAGCCAACCGCGTGTTCTTCCGCCAGACCGTGCTGCCGCTGGCGGCGCGCACCGGCAACGCGCTGGCGCAATGGCTGGCGCCCGAATTCGGCGACGGCATCCGCATCGACATCGACACCGACCGCGTCGATGCGCTCGCCGCCGATCGCACCGCGCTGTGGGAGCGCGTCAGCAGCGCGGACTTCCTGACGCTGAACGAGAAGCGCGAAGCGGGGGGCTATGCGCCGGTGGAGGGCGGGGACCGGCTGGGGTAGGTGACTGCAACGCGTTCCCCAAGCGGTGCGGACGGACCCGCCCGACGTCATGGACAGACGCGAACAGTACTGGAGTGTATTGCGCATTTGTTCACAATCAGGGGTTGAGTTTGACCGTGGGTGTTGCCGTCGCGTGACAGCATTCGGGCCGTGGGCGGCCTAGGATCGCTGACATAATAAGACGACAGACTTGGGAGATTCTCGTGAACAAGATCATTCTGGCAGCTTCGGTTCTCGCCTTGAGCGCAACCTCTGCATGGGCCGCTGATATGGCGCCGCGCCCATACACGAAAGCGCCGGTGATGGTCGATCCCGTTTACAGCTGGACCGGCTGGTATATCGGCGGCAATGTCGGCTACGGCTTCGGTCGCAGCGGAGCCGATACGGTTCTCGATCCGACCAGCAGCTGGGCCATTGAATCGCCTGCTTTCCGCAACGAACTGATCGGCCTCAGCAACCAGCGCTACAGCCCGCAGGGCGTGGTCGGCGGTGGGCAGGTCGGCTACAACTATCAGGTCGGCAGCTGGGTGTTTGGCCTCGAGGCCGATATCAACGCGTCCGGCATGAGCAAGACGATTGCCTTGTCGGGCCTCAATGGTGGCTTCATCACCCGCAATTTCACGGAGACCACCAAGAGCGACTGGTTCGCCACTGTGCGTCCGCGCCTGGGTTACGCGGTGAACAATACGCTGTGGTACGCCACTGGCGGTCTGGCGGTCGGCGATGTGCAGGGCAGCTGGACGCTGCTGTCGAGCAATGGCTACAACAAGACCGGCTCGGGCAGCGAAACCAAGGTCGGCTGGACGGTCGGCGCTGGCGTCGAGCATGCCTTCCAGCCGAACTGGACGGTGAAACTCGAATATCTCTACACCGACCTCGGCAGCATTTCCTATAACTCGACTTATCTTCCGGGCAGCACCTTCGCTCCGCCGGGCTTCAACTACCGCGAGAACATCTCGCAGGATTTCACATTCCATACCGTGCGCGTCGGTTTGAACTACAAGTTCGGCAGCCCGGTGGTTGCGCGCTACTGATGACCTGAGATCTTGTCCCGAAAACGTAAGAGCCCGGCCTCGTGCCGGGCTTTTTCTGTGGCAATGCACGGAGCATGCGGCTCATGTCACATGAATGACAGAGAACGGGACGTATCACCGCTGCCCAGTTGCGCCGGTGGAGAGATCGCGCCGGTTGGGATATGATTGCGCGATGCCCCGCACCTACGTCATTCCTGATCTGCACGGCCGACGCGATTTGCTCGATGCGGCACTGCTGCGGATCGAGACGCATCGGGCTGGTGAAGACGCCACGCTTATTGTGCTCGGCGACTATGTCGACAAGGGGCCGGACTCGCGCCGCGTCATTGCGCGGCTGCGGGCAGGGGTGGCACCTGGCCTGCGGCTGGCGATGCTCAAGGGCAATCACGATGCGCTGATGGTCGCTGCGCTGCGCGGCGATGTGGCGATGGCAAACTGGATGACGAAAGGCGGCGATACCGCGCTGGCCTCCTATGGCGGCGACATCGCCGATGTGCCGGTGCATGACATCGACTGGCTCGACGGCCGGCCGCTGTGGCACATGGATGCGCATCGTATTTATGTCCATGCCGGCGTCGATCCCGCGCTGCCGCTGACGCAGCAGGATCCGGTATTGCTGATGACCAAGCGCTATGCGGATGATGACGCGTCCGGCCATGACGCAGGCGAGGGCGCGCGCCATGTGGTGCATGGCCATGACCGCCATGCCGATGGGCCGCTGCTGAAACAGGGCCGCAGCAATCTCGACACCTATGCCTGGAAGACAGGCCGTCTGGTGATCGGCGTGTTCGATGACGCGCTGCCGGGCGGGCCGGTAGAGCTGATCGAGATCACCGCGCCGCCGGCGCCTTGAGGCGGATATGACCTCTTGAACCAAAGACCGCGCCGCGACGCCTAACCGGCAACGCAACTGAACCGGCACGCTGGCATGTCCTCGATCATCGAAACCGTCGTCGAATTTTTTGCCGAGCTCGTCTGGGGCTGGGTGACAGCGCGATGGCCATGGGTCGGGGACGCCGTAGGAGCGACCTGCCTCGTGGCCGGCGCGGTCGTGGCACTGTCGTCATCCGGCACTGAGCGCGTGCAGGCACTGGTGATCGGTGGTCTTGTCGGCATCGGTGCTGGTGGGTTGCTGCTGGTGTGGTTCTGGCGCCTGCGCCGCGCGGCGGCGACGCGGACGGAGTGATCGCCATGACTGTGACACCGGCGATGCTCGGCGCCAGCCAAGCGCTGCGCGACATGTTGTGGCCGTTCGAATTCACGGTCACGGACAATCAATCCCACGGTCCGGTCTGGATCGATGTCACCGCGCTGCAGCCATTCGAGGTCGTCGGGCAGAACGGATCGGGCGGGGTCTTCGCGCTGGTCGGCGATATCAAGCATGTATTGCACCTGACGAGCGAAGGGCAGGCCGGCATCGTCGCCGCCAGCCTGCAGGAATTCCTCGAACTCGTTGTCGAACATCCCTGGTGGGAACAGATCGCATCGGGCTGCGACGGTGATCTGGCCGCGATGCGCGCAATGCTGGATGACGAGGGCGCTGACCTGGACGCGGACGCCATCGATAACGATCCGGCCATCGAAACCAATCGCCCGCTGCTGCAGCAACAGCTCGGCCTCGGGATTCCCGCCGATCCGTTCGGCCTGCTGCATCATGCGCTGGTGACGCTCGGCGCCGCTTACGATCTGCGCGATCTCGACGGCCAGCCGATGGAACCGCTGTTTGCGGCCTAGTAACACACGAAGGGACATGCCGATGCCGGACTGGATCTTGCCGCTGCTGCTGCTGATCGGAATCCTCGCCGTTCTATATCGCGCCTTCCTGCACACACCGCGGGCGCCGCCCAGCGGCAGGAACCACGACGAAGGCGTGACCAATTACTGGGACGTGCACCGCGATCGCTGACAGATGGCGGTGCGTATCGCGCTGCGCGTTACGGCTCCCCGCAAAGGCGTCTAGTGTGTGGTTTGTGCCGCGACCCAGTCGGGGTCGATCCGGGTGGCCTCGGCGATATCGTTGAGTGCGCCTTCGGCATCGCCGGTGACGCGTTTCTGCACGCCGCGGTAATACAGCGCCTTGGCATTGTCGGGCGTGTGCGTCAGCACGGCATCGAAATCGGCGATGGCGCGCAGCGGCTCTTGCTTGTCGATCAGGGCCGCGCCGCGGTTGAACAGATAGAGCTCGGACTCGGGATCGAGCTTGATGGCCATGCTGAAATCGGCGATGGCGCGGTCGAGATCGTTCCGCAAGTAGTGGATGACGCCGCGGCTGTTATAGGCGCTGGGATAGTCCGGGCTGATCCGTATCGCTGTCTCGAAATCGGCGATGGCGCGGTCCCTGTCGCCCTTGTCGTCAAAGGTGCGGCCGCGCCAATAGACTGTCACGGCATTGATGGGATCGAGACGGATCGCTTCGCTGTAATCGGCGATGGCCCGGTCGAGATCGTGCTTGTCTTTCCAGGCCCGGGCGCGGCTTTCATGGGCGGAGGCGTCGTCCGGCGCGAGGCGGATCGCAGCATCGAAATCGGCAATGGCCTGGTCCGGCTTGGCGGTGTCGAACCAGATGCTGCCGCGGTCCTTGTAGAAGTCTGCATCGTCGGGCCGCAGCCGAATGGCGGCGCTGAAATCGGCGATGGCCCGGTCATATACTTTCATGACCTGCCAGAGGTGGCCACGCATGGCGTAGCCCGATGCGTCGTCCGGCTCGAGCCGGATGGCGGTGTCGGCGTCGGCGATGGCTGCATCCGTTTCGCTATAGGTCTCATGCAAGAGCGAGCGGCTGCGATGCAGCGCCGCCAGATCGCCGCCGCGGTAATAGTCGAGCCCGATGGCGCGGTCGCAGGCGGCCATCGCCTTCGTGCCGCGGCCTTTCAGGCAAATGGCATAATCGCCGCCCGGGCCGGCCAGTGTGGCGGCGGTGGCATAAGTCGGCGTCGCGGCGGCACTGGCGGCCAGCGCCATTGCCATCAGCGTGCTGCAAAACGGCAGGCGCAAGGATAGGCGCAAGGACCGGCCAGATCGTGCGTTCGGGTGCATGTGTCGTGCTCGGATGGCGAGGGAGCCGGGACGGCGTTGCTGCTTGGTCGGCGGCGTCAGCCGAAAGGTTCGACGGCGCGCGAACGCGGCAGCGGGGGCGCGCAAGATGGAAGTACAATCGCCATGGATGACCTGATCCGCATCTTTACCGAGCGCGGCGACCTCGCGCATCTCGCGTTGTTTCTGTGGGCGAGCGTGGCCAGCGCCGCGGCTCTGTTCGCGCTGCGCGAACTCGCCGGCGCCTCGCGCCGCTTCGACGAATTCGTGCGACAGCTCGCGCGCTTCAACCGCCGTGCACATCGCCGCCACCGCATGCGCGACGACACCGACGACATCTGAAAGGGATCATCCATGGACAGTCTGCACGACGTGATGCGTTCGATCCGCCCGGAGACGAAAGCGGGCAAGGATCATCTCAGCGTTTTCAGAGAATTTCTCGCCCATCTCGATCAGTTGCAGCGCAAGGCGCAGGCTGTGAAGACGCGGGTGAAACCGTCGGCGCGACGCAAGCCGCCGCGGCGCGCGAAAGTGTAGTTCGTTTTTCTTCCCTCCCTCAAGCACGGCGAAGCCGTGCGCAGTGGGGAGGGTGGATCGAACCGCGAAGCGGTTCGAGACGGGTGGGGTGCTTCCACAGGCGCCGTCACCTGTGGTGACACCCCACCCTGACCCTCCCCACTGCGCGCAGCTTCGCTGCGCTGGAGGGAGGGGACACTCCTGACATCGATTGTCGCTCTTCTTCCCCCGCATGTTGCGAGGCCGCCGATGCATGCCCCGTTGCCATCTCCCTGGCCATCACCCCAGCCATCCCCCGCGCGCCTCGCACTCACGCCGGACGGCGTGATCGAGGGCTATGCCTCGCTGTTCGGCGAGATCGACCAAGCGCGCGACATGGTGATGCCCGGCGCCTTCACGCAGACGCTGAAGCAGCGGGGCTTGCGAAAAATCCCGATGCTGTTCCAGCACGATCCCTCGGAGCCCGTGGGCGTCTGGCTCGAGATGAAGGAAGACCTGCGCGGATTATGGGCGCGGGGCCGGCTGATCCCGGATGTGACACGCGCCCGCGAATTGCTGGCGCTGCTGCAGGCCGGCGCGGTGGACGGATTGTGGATCGGCTATCGCACCCAGCGTGGCCAGATCGAGCCGAAGACGCGGGTGCGCAAACTCTATCAGGTCGATCTCTGGGAAGTGTCCATCGTCACATTCCCGCTGCTGCACGGCGCGCGGGTGAGCGCCGTGAAGGACGCGCCGCGCTCGCGCCCGCGCGATCAGGCCGAGCGCGACTGGACCCAGCTCACCGGCCAACACGTCATCGACTCATATCGCACCGATTTGAGCGGCGCCGCGGATGCACCGGCGCTGGTCATCCGGCGTGGGCGCAAAGCGGGCGGACCTGTCCAGGCCTGTTCGCTGCGCGCCCGCGCCGATCGCAAACGCGCGCTGCACGGCGTCGCCGCCCACGCCCGGTTCGCCGGGCGCTGAGGACAACGCGCCGCGCCGCGATGCGCGCTCAGAACAGTTTGTTGATCGTCGCCGTGATCGCCTGGGTCTGGGTCCGCGCGGCGGCGGTGCCGACCATGGTGCCCTGGTTGGTGGTGCCGCCGGTGCCGTTCGGATTGGTGAACGGGCTCGCATAGTTCGCGGTGTTGTTTTCGGTCATGGCGAACATGTAGTTCACATCCACGAACCAGGTCGGATCGAGGAAGTAGGTGGCGCCGACCATGGCGGCGCCGCCGAGCACCCAGCTCTTGCTGGTCAGGTTGATCGGCGCGCCGGAGACGTCGGTGCGGTTGCCGTTGAGGTCGGCGAAGCCGATCAGGCCGTTGAGGTCGGTGCGGACCCGGGTCAGCGTCGGGCCGGCGCCGAGATAGACGAAGCCGCGGTCGAACGCATGGCCGATGAAGGGCACGAACGTCATCTGGTGATCGATATGGATCTGATAGGACTGCACCAGCGCGTTGCCGGTGAACGGCACCACCGTGCTCGTGCCGGTCGGCGTGAACGATCCCACCTGCGGCAGCAGCGCCGCGCGGATGTTGGAACTGGTGCCGAGATAGCTGTAGCCGAACTTGGCGCCCCACAGCCAGTCGCTGCCGGAGAAACGGGAGAAGTAGCCGCCCTGCGCCGAGAAGGCGATCTGCGCACGGTCGTCCGGATACAGCGTCGCCGGGCCGGCGGCCGATCCCGAGGAGGTCAGCACGCCGTTGGTGAAGACGTTCGACGTCCCCACCGCATAGACATTCTGGGTGCCGAAATCGAGCGTATTGGCGCTGCCGCCGATGCCGACGAAGAAGCCGGAGTGCGGCACCCACGAGGTCTCGGCCGGCGGCAGCCGCGGCGCCTTGACGGTCACATCGGCCGCTTGCGCGGCTCCGGCCGCGACCAGGCCGGCGAGCATTCCAGTCATGGTGATGTTGCGCATGTCGTTCCCCCGGCGGGGCGAATCCCCGCTTGCAGCAGCCTAGGCAGAGCGGGGGAGGCGGGTCTGTGCCATTCCGCACAGTTCCGTCGCGTCCGAGACAAGTGACCTCGATCATCGCCAATCAACGCCGCGCGCGGCGCGTTCGCGTGCCCGATTTCCTCCAACGTTCACGAACCCCCACGGAGACCACACCATGACCTACGACATCACCGACGCTGCGCCCGAGCACAAGGCGGCCTTTGCGCTGCCGCGCGAGGATTACGACGAACTGCGCAACACGTTCGAGGAATTCAAGTCCGCCTAAGGACGAGCGCATCGCGCGGATCGAGCGCGGGCGCGGCGACGTGCTGCTGGAGGAGAAGGTCGATCGCATCAACCAGGCGCTCGATGCGCAGCAGCGCCGATCGCAAGCAGGCGCTCGGCGCCGTGAGCGCCGGTGTCGCGTTTCGCCGCAAATCTGAAAACCGTGTGAGGACCTAGTGCAGCTCGTCGCGCGAAATCGGCAGGTGCAATTGCGCCGCGCGCTCCTCACGCTCGCGCTTGCGGAATTCACTTTCGCGCCGCTCGAAGGCGAGCATCTGTTCCTGCGCCTGCTGCAGGAACTGCTCGTATTTCGTCATCGGTAGTTGAGCGTGTTGCATCGCGTCGGCTCCGTGCCCTGTCATCATACCGGGCGATAACACCGTACCCCGCCCGCGGGTTCACTGTTCCAGATCAAATTCGACGTCGCTCAGGGCAAGTTTCGCAGCCCCCGCCGCGCCCGTCAACGCGCCGGCACGGCTCTCTTCGCGTGACCCTGTTCCATCACCCCAATGACCCCCAATGGAGATCTGCCCATGAATTTCGATATCACTGATACTGCCCCGGAACACAAAGCCGGTTTCTCGACCGGCGCGCGCGACGACTATGACGAGTTGCGACAGACCTTCGAGGAATTCAAGGCCGCCAATGACGAGCGACTGGCTGTTATCGAGCACAAGCGCAGCGATGTGCTGCTGGAGGAGAAGGTCGATCGCATCAACCAGGCGCTCGATGCGCAGCATCGGCGGCTCGATCAGTTGTCCCTGAAGGGCGCGCGGCCCGCACTTGCTGCGGACAGCGCCGCGCGCCCCCAACCTTCCGAACACAAGTCGGCCTTCGAGGCCTATGTGCGATCCGGCGAGAGCGAAGGGCTGCGGCAGATCGAGACCAAGGCGATGTCGGTCGGCTCCAATACCGATGGCGGCTATCTGGTGCCGGTCGAACTGGACACCGTGATCGCCGAACGGCTCGCGATGATCTCGCCGATCCGCGGCATTGCAGGTGTCCGCCGGATTTCCAGCGGACTCTACAAGAAGCCGTTCATGACGGCGGGGCCGGCCACCGGCTGGGTCGGTGAAACGGCGGCACGGTCGCAGACGACGTCGCCCGTGCTCGACGAACTGGCATTCCCGGCGATGGAGCTTTACGCCATGCCGGCGGCCACTGCGACCTTGCTTGAGGATTCCGCCGTCAATATCGACGAGTGGCTGGCCGGCGAGGTCGAACTCGTCTTCGCGATGCAGGAGGGCGCGGCCTTCGTGAACGGCGATGGCAATAACAAGCCGAAGGGTTTCCTGGCTTACACCACGGTTGCCAACACCTCATGGACATGGGGCAATGTCGGTTATGTGCCAAGCGGAGCGGCTGGCGCGTTTCCCAATGAAAATCCATCGGATGTATTGGTGGATCTCATCTACGCGCTTCGCTCGGGCTATCGCCAGAATGCGACTTTCGTGATGAACCGGAAGACGCAAAGCTCCGTCCGCAAATTCAAGGATTCGACCGGCGTCTATCTGTGGCAGCCTCCGGCGGTGGCCGGCGGCAAATCGAGCCTGATCGGCTTTCCGCTGCTGGAGGCCGAGGACATGCCGGATGTCGCGGCGGGCTCGCTGTCCATCGCCTTCGGCGATTTCCGCCGCGGCTATCTGATCGTGGACCGCCAGGGTGTGCGCGTGCTGCGCGACCCTTACAGCGCCAAGCCCTATGTGTTGTTCTACACCACCAAGCGGGTGGGCGGCGGGGTGCAGGACTTCGATGCGATCAAACTGCTGAAGTTTGCGGTGAGCTGAGGGGCGGGCGATCGGTGCGGGCGATTTGCCGTCGCCCGCTGCTTTCTCTTTTGTTGGAGCATGATCCGATCCGAAAACCGGAAGCCACTTTTCGGGATCATGCTCTCTGGTTCAGCAATAGCGGTAGTTGCAGCCAAATTGCTGGCGGCCAACAAGCAGCTCCGGGGGCACACCATAGTGGCTGTAGTAGTAGGAAACTTGCGGCGGGCCGAAATAGCGGTGAACCTGAATTGGAGCTCCGCCCGGGGACGAATAAGTGGTGACCTTGTCGAATGGCGGGGATTCGACGGCAAGGAAACGCCCGCCGCCAACAAGCGGTGCCGGCTCCACCACCTGACCTTGGCCATAGCGCGGAGTGCCCGAGAGATCGGCGGCTGCCGCCGGCAGCGTCACAGCAGCAGCGATGCAGGCGAAGGCGAGCTGGCGCAGCACGACGGGCATTCCTTCTGATCGGCGCGTCGCTGCGCGAGAGCGATGGCGACGGTTGTGCGATGCATGTTTGCCAGAAAGGGCTTGTGTGAGGCTGATCTGACGTGCGCGGCGCGTATCGCGGATATGCTGGATGGCGCGGCGGGGGGCTGTCGATCGCCTTCGGCGGTTTCCGCAGGGGCTACCTGATCGTGGACCGCCAGGGCGTGCGGGTGCTGCGCGATCCCACCAGCGCCAAGCCCCATGTGCTGTTCTACACGACCAAGCGGGTCGGGGGCGGCGTACAGGACGTTGATGCGATCAAGGTGCTGAGGTTTGCGATGACTTAAAGAGCCTCAGCTCGCGCATTAAAGGTTGCGGAAAATATTCATAAAATCATAAGTAGTATTAACTCAACAGCTGTGCAACATTTCCCGTGTGGTTAAGCGGGTGGGGAAATGGATCATTTAGTAATTACGGTTCACGGCATTAGAACCTTTGGCGATTGGCAAGGGCGTCTTGAGAAAGAGATTTTAGCGAAATCACGTAGTCCAATTACCGTCCACCATTTTGTCTATGGCTATTTCTCGATGATGGGCTTCATTATTCCTTTCACGAGATGGCTACTGGTACGGCGATTCAAGCGTGAATTAATCGATCTCGTGAAGCGGTCCAAGCCGTCGCGCATTGATATTGTCGCGCATAGTTTCGGGACGCATCTCGTTTCGTGGGCCCTCAGAGATCTTCCAGCGGATTTGAAGCTGCAAGTTAATACGCTTATTCTGGCTGGAAGCGTCCTCCGCTCGGATTTTTACTGGGCCGATCTCATGCCCGGGCGTGTCACGCGGGTCATAAACGATTGTGGCGCGTCGGATGTCGCGTTAATTGCCAGTCAATTCCTTGTCCCGCTCACAGGTATGGCGGGACGGACTGGATTCGTTGGCATGACAGGGCCAGAGTTTTGCAACCGTTATTCGTTGTTCGGCCATAGCGGATATTTCACGGACGATGCTGGAAAACCCGCGGACGAATATATGTCGCGCGCCTGGGTTCCTCTGCTGCTAGGAAGCGACCCAGTGGAGGCGTTCGATCGTCGCAATGCGCCTACGCCTTGGCGCGGTTTGACCATTTGGCTATCTAATAATTTCGAACCCATAAAGCTTGCTTTTCTTCTGAGTCCAGTCATTGCCGCCTTGATATGGGTAGGAGCACTCTATATCGAAGCCAACGCGGCGAAGGAGCGAATAACCAGTGTCGTGGACCTGGCTGAAATCATGAAGAGTAAAGGTGAATTAGCCGGCACGAGCAGTTCTCTTCTTGCTACCATGCAGCAGGCACTTAACGTGCCTCTGCAGCGAACTTACGGTCTTTGGGTTGATGACGAGCCGCGCAGGAATGTACAAGAGCGCCGAATCTTGGGAACGTTGGGCTTCTGCTTTGTTTTAGAAAAGAACACGTTCGATGCGATGAGGCGACTCACCGATGACCCACAAAAATATTCAGTCATCGTATCGGATTTTCGTAGAGACTCCGACCCGGCGGCCGGCTATGGGCTGTTCGATTCTATGAGGAAGAGCGAGATCAGCACACCGTTTGTCTTTTATGTTGCGAATTTTACAAATGTTCAAAGGCAAGAAGCTATCGCGAAAGGCGTTAGCGATGAAGTAACAGGTGCTGTTCCGCTTCTGCAGGCTCTGGTCAATGCCGTTCGTCCGAATGCCGAAACGCCGAGTAGAACGCGTCTGATCCTAGAACAGTTCAAGGGGTGTCCAACGAGTCCTTGATGGTTCGAATACGTGACGGCAAGGATTTAGGAGGTTTTCTCCAAAAAGACCTTGGGCTTCAGTGCGGCCGACACTCAGGACATGCTGGAGGTCGCCGCAAACTCACCCTCCACCGCTTTCGATGTTTTTCGCGCGGCTAGCTGAACGTCGATCGCTACGGCATCCCAAGACATTGGGAGTGATAACTTACGTCAGTCAGCACCGCGGTGGAGCAAGAATGAGTGAGAATAGTATTCAACCGCAGAACATCACGAAGCCATTTCAATTGCTGGCAGCGTGGATCGTTGGTCTTGTATTGAGTGAGGGGATCGTTCTGCGGGCCGCCGTATCTATGGAGCCCGGAAGCCTAGAACGCTCTCTGCTTGTGGGCGCCGGAGTCGGGTTCTTTCCTCTATTTCTTGTGGTTTGGGCATTTCTGCAAACTAAGTTCAGGGCAGAGTTGCAGGATGACATGCATTACTCTGATTATATCAGCAAGAAATCTAACTCGACTGTGAGTCTCACTCGATTGGATACCGTAGAGGCGCTAATTGAATCTTCGCTTCGGTCCATTGAAGTTAGGCTCGATACGCTTGGTTCGAGAACCCCGTCGTTAAATAAGCCGGCGACGGTTAGCTGGGCGCAATGGAAAGTCGCGATTAACGTAAAGCACCCACAGTACAGTGCTATTAGGAATGCATTGAAATCGGCGAGGATCCCTCTCGCACTGGTTTTTGGGAAGAGCACATCCGATGTCCCGGCCAAGTGGTTAATCGCCATCCATGAAAATATGCCACTGGAAAACAAGTTTCTCTTGCTCCGAGAGCTTAGTCGATTTGAATTTTCTGGCTTTCAGTTTTGGATTCCTAGGCCTGAAATTGACGAGACTGAGGACGTGTATATTGGCTCTTACGGCATCGACGAGTTTATGCCGTTCTCGTCAGAGCTAAGAAGTCAGTTGGAAGGCGAGTTTGACGAATTTGCATTCGGCCAGTCCTTACTCATCTCTGAGAGCTAGTCGCTGTGGGTCAATCGCCACGGCCTCATAACTTTGGTTTACGCTATGGTTCTTCCTACCACGCTGACTCCTGAGCTAATGGAAAATGTCCGTCGCCGCTGGCAGGACACGAGAGAGCCGATCAACTCAATCGCTATCGATGTCGGTGTCTCCGCCGGCACAATGCGGCGGCTTGCGGCGCGCTGGGGCTGGAAAGCCAGCAAGGATCGGGCGGCGCGCGATCTTTCGCCTGCCATGAAGCTCGCGCTTGAGGCGGAAGCTGCGACGGACGAGCCCTCCATAGCCGACGAGACAGGTGATCCATCGAAGCTTCCATCGCTGGCAGAACGGCTCGAAGCCGCTGTCGAGAAAGAACTAGCGGCTGTGGAGGCAATGCGGGTGCATCTCGGTGCCCGGCCGGCCGCGCCGGTCGATAGCCAGCGCACCGCGCAGACGCTGGGCAGCCTGACCGAGACACTGTTCAAGGTGCAGCGCCTGCGCGCACCTGACATCGCACAAGCAGGGCTCGTCGATGAATTGCCAGATGATGCCGACGGATTCCGTGTCGCGCTTGCGGAGCGCATTGAGCGATTTGTCCGGAGCAGGGCTGACACATGCGTGGCTGGAGCAGGAGAGCTTTCGGGCGCAGAACAGACTGGCGGCTGATTTCGCCGTCTTTGCGCATCCGCATCAGGAGCATGGCGCTCTCGGCAATGACGGACGCCCATGGACGACCTGGCTGATGCTCGGCGGTCGTGGCGCCGGCAAGACGCGCACCGGAGCCGAATGGGTACGTGCCCTGGTGTTCGGCAGATCGCCTTACGCATCTCATGCTTACGGACGCATCGCGCTAATAGGAGAAACTTGGCACGACGCTCGCGAGGTGATGGTGGAAGGTGAGTCCGGACTGCTGCGGACGTCGCCGCTGCATGAGCGCCCGACCTGGACGGCATCCCGCAAGCGGCTGGACTGGCCGAACGGCGCGGTCGGGCAAGTGTTCTCTGCCGATGAGCCGGAAGGATTACGCGGGCCGCAATTCGAGGCCGCGTGGTGCGATGAACTGGCGAAGTGGCGCTATGCCGAAGCGACCTTCGACATGCTGCAATTCGGATTGCGGCTCGGCGCGCGCCCGCGACAGTTGATCACCACGACGCCGCGTCCGCTGCCCGTCATCAAGCGACTGCTGGTCGATCCACGCACGCGGGTGACGCGGGCACCGACGCAGGCGAACAAGGATTATCTGTCGCCGGTCTTCCTCGATGCCGTGGTCGGCCGCTATGCCGGCACACGGATGGGGCGGCAGGAGCTGGACGGCGAGCTGATCGAGGACCGGCCGGATGCGCTGTGGTCGCGCGCGCTGATCGAGGCGTGCCGCGTGGTGGAGCCGCCGGCGCTGTCGAAAATCGTGGTGGCGATCGATCCGCCGGGCACCTCGCGCAAGGGCGCGGACGCCTGCGGCATCGTCGCGGTCGGCCGCGCCGAGAGCGGCTGGTTCTATGTGCTGGAGGATGCTTCTGCCGCCGGGCTGTCACCATCGGCCTGGGCCAGCAAGGCCATTGCGCTGTATCACCGGCTCAATGCCAACAATATCGTCGCCGAAGTGAATATGGGCGGCGAGATGGTCCGCGCGGTGCTGCGCGAGGTCGATCACACGGTGCCGCTGAAGGAAGTCCATGCGACGCGCGGCAAGTATCTGCGCGCCGAGCCGGTGGCGGCGCTCTATGAGCAAGGCAAGGTGAAGCATGTCGGCTGCTTCCCCGATCTCGAAGACGAGATGTGCGACTTTGGAGTCGAGGGATTATCGAGCGGGCGTTCGCCTGACAGACTCGACGCCATGGTGTGGGGGATCACTTCGCTGATGAGCAATTTCATCAGCGGTGGGCCTCGGATCAGGCTGTTGTGACAATCGGACGAATTTGCGTCGATCTTTCGAGATCCATCTCGCGGAACCATTCCCCCGCCGCCGTCGTTACCTCCATTCACGCAAGCTTGGGAGAACGACAATGAGACTGACCGAACGCGTCGCGTGTGCGGCCGTGATGGCCGCGCTGGGATCCTTTGCGGGCTCGGCGGCCCAGGCTGACCAGACCTTCACGGGGGTCGTCACCATCCTCGATCGCACCACCAGCGAAGTGGTGATCAAGCAGGCGCCGGCCGGCGAGACCGTCGGCGCGAATACGCCGGGCGCGGTGGAGAAATTCAGGCTGCGCACGGTTCCGGAGTCGCTGCATGCCGGCGAGCGCGTCACGGTGACCTATACCGAGAGCAATGGCGTCAAGACGATCAGCAATGTGACCGAGAAGAAGGATTAAGCGATACGGGCGCATGGAATACTGTCGCATGGAATGCTGCTGCATGGGACCATGCGCCCGGAATTCCTGGTGCGGACAGGTTCAATCCTTCAGCACGAACTTCTTGCGCAGTTCCACGGCCACTTCGTCGGCGAGCTGCTGGGCATAGGTGGCGTGTTTCGGCGCGGTGATCACCATCGGCCGCCAGCCGAGCAGGGCGTCCTTGCGGATCGACACATAGACGCCGCCGACAACGATGCGCTGGGCGATCATTTCCTCGAGTTCGGCTTCGGTCTTTTCTTCTTTTCCCATAACCGGCTTCCCGTGATGCTCTGAAGCACCCCCTCTAGCTAGGGAGGCGTTTCGGAAATGCAGTTCACAAGAATGAGAGACGCCAATATCACAATGTCGCAGGCAATGCTGTCGCATGACAATGCTGTCGCATGAAAACGCTGTCGCAGTCTGAGACGTCCGCGGCCGGCGCGCCTGTTCCGCGCGGCGCTCAGCAATAGCCGTAATAGCCGCAGCCATAGGGCGCGCGGCTGAAGATCGTCTCGGATTTGGTGCCGTAATAGTTGCGGTAATAATAGGAATTCGGCTTGCCGTAATAGCCGTGCACGATGGAAGACACATCCACCTCCGGCGCATATTGCACGATCGGCTCTTCCATCGGCTTTTCGTCCTTGACCACCACCACGCGGCGGCTCTTCACCACCGGCTCGTCGAACAGGCGGCCGATGCGGCCGATGCGATCTTGGCCGGCCATGTCGGCGGCCTGCGCGCCCGCGGTCAGGGCCATCGCGACGACGGTGAGAGTGAGCAGGCGCAGCATGTCGGAGATCCCCATGATTCGCGGATCATAGCGGAGAACCTTTCACGGAACTTAACGACGGCGATGACCCTGTCATTCCGGGGCGGGGGCCGGCGCCAGCCGGACACGAACCCGGAATGACGAATGCATCAAGGGCACCGATCAGAGCGGGGTGCCCCAGGCGCGTGCCGTCTGCAGGATCCAGTCGCGATACAGCGTCAGCGGCGTCACGCCGGTGAGGCCGCCGCAGCCGGCGGCGTTCTTCGCGCCGGTGGACCACGACACCACGCCGATCACGACGGTGCGGCCATTCTGCTGCTGCAGCACGGGCCCGCCGCTGTCGCCGGTGCAGGCGCCGAGGCCGTCGCGCGTGTTGTCGGTCGCGGGATCGACCAGTCTTATCTGCAATTTGCCGGGATGGCTGGTGGAGGTGAGCTGCGCCGCGCGCACGGTGCCGCCGCTCTTGCCGTCGCCGCGCGCGGCGACGCCGATGCCGGCCACCAGATAATTCTGCCCGGCGGCGAAGGGCTCGGTAGGCACCCCGAGCGGCAGCGCGGTCTTGCCGGGCAAGGGATCTGCGAGCTGCAGCAGCGCCACATCGGCGCTGGCGCGATGCGCCTTGATGCCTTCCGCGTTGAATTGCGGGTGATCGGCGACGCGCTTCACCGCGAGCAATTGCGGCTGCTTCTGCGCGTCATAGAGCACGATCTTATAGCTGGCGCCGGGCGTCACGCAATGCGCCGCCGACAGCACCAGGGTCGGCGCGATCAGCGCGCCGGAACAGAAATTGCCGCGCGAGCCGACAATGGTGATCACCGCGCGGCCGATCTCGTCATCGCGCAGGCTGGCGCCGCCGACCAGGGCGGAAGCGGGAATTGAGATGAGCGATGCAAGCGCAATGCTGGCAATGGCGAGAGAGCGAATGACGGCGCGTGAGCGCAGCGTCGCGCCGGCGCGACGGGGCATGCGGGAACCTGTCTGAATCATGGCGGGGATGTCAGCCCCGCGGACCCGCGATGTCAATTCCCTGATTGGTCACACGAGCCTCCCGGAGAATCTCATGTCCGCCATTCTGCTGGTGCCGCCGGCAAGCGAACCGCTGTCGCTTGCCGAGGCCAGACAATTTCTGCGTGTCGAGCACGCCGACGATGACGCCGTCATCACCGCACTGATCGCCGCCGCCCGCGCGCATCTGGAAGCGCTGACACGCCGCGCACTGCTGACGCAGACCTGGCGCGTCGTGCTGGACGCGTGGCCGCCGAATGGACGCATCGCGCCCCGTATCGGGCCGCTGCAGACGCTGCTCGCCGCGCGGGTGTTCGATGCGGCGGGCATGGCGCATGCGCTGGAACTCGAGAGTTTCGTCGTCGATGCGGCGGCCAATGCGATCGCCGCGCCGTGCTGGGCGCTGCCGGTGCCAGGCCGCGCTGTCGCCGGCATCGAGCTCGATGTGATCTGCGGCTTCGGCGCGCTTGCGAGCGATGTGCCGGCGGATCTCGTTCATGCGCTGAAGATCCTGCTGGCGCATTGGTATGACAATCGCGGCCTCGCGGCGATCGGCGGCGGCGCTGCGATGCGGCCCGCAGGCTTGCACGCGCTGATCGCGCCGTATCGGGGGCTGTCGCTATGATCGATCCCGGACGGTTGAAAACGCGGCTGGTGATCGAGGTGCCCGACGAGGTCGATGACGGGCAGGGCGGCGTCGCGCGCAGCTACAGTGCGGTCGCCACCGTCTGGGCCGCCGTGCTGCCGGCGCGCATGAACAGCGAGGTCGAGGCCGATGCCGATGGCGCGCGGGTGCATCTGCGCATCATCCTGCGCAGCGGTTTCGCGCTGACCCTGCGGCATCGCTTCATCGACGGCGCGAAGATCTATCGCATCACCGCGCTGCGCGAGATCGACGACCGCCGCTTCATCGAGATCGACGCCGAATGGCGCATCGACTGACGTTTGTCTTGACGCGTTTTCTTCACGCGAACCGGCATCCATTGCGCCCGAAAATGCTTTGCTCCCACGGAGCCTCCCATGCCCGCAGCACACGTCGCCTTGCGCGCGGCGATCTTTGATGCGCTCAAGGCCGATACGGCGCTGGGTTTCGCGCTCGGCGGTCACCGCGTCTATGACGAGCCGCCCGCCAATGTCGCGTTTCCCTATGTCACGCTTGGCGATGCGCGCATCGTCGATGTCTCCGCCGATGACGGCCAGGTGCAGGAGCATCAGCTCACGCTGCATGCCTGGTCGCGGCAGGGCGGCCACAGGGAGGCGCATGTCATCACCGGCGCGCTGCTGCAGGCGCTGGACGACGCGCCGTTGACGCCTGATGGCCACCGGCTGGTCAATCTCAGATTCGCCATCGCCGATATCCGGCGCGAGGCCGATGGCCGCACCTATCACGCCGTGGTGCGGTTTCGCGCCGTCACCGAGCCAGAGTGACTTTCGCCTTGACGCGTTTTCTTGACGCGAACCGGCATCCACTTCGCTCGAAAACGCTATTGTCCAAGGGAGCACGCGATGGGCGCACAGAAGGGCAAGGATCTGCTGATCAAGATCCATAACGGCACCACCTTCGTCACGGTGGCGGGGCTGCGCAGCCGGCGGATCGCCTTCAATGCGGAGATCGTCGATATCACCCATGCGGAATCCGTCGATCGCTGGCGTGAACTCCTCGCCGGTGCGGGCGTGCGCCGTGCGTCGATCTCCGGCCGCGGCCTGTTCAAGGACGGCGCTTCCGATGCGCTGGTGCGGCAGGCGTTCTTCGACGGCACCATCAACAATTGCCAGGTGCTGGTGCCGGATTTCGGCACCATTACCGGCCTGTTCCAGATCGCCAGTCTGGAATTCGCCGGGGAACACAATGGCGAGGTGAGTTTCGATCTCGCGCTCGAGTCTGCGGGCGCGCTGACCTTCGCGGCGGTGTGAGGAGATCACCATGCCCAACAGATTGCGCGGCGAGATTGCCGCCGAACTCGGCGGCCGCAGCCGCAACCTGGTGCTGACGCTCGGTGCGCTGGCGGAGCTCGAAAGCGCATTCGGCGCCGATGACCTCGCGGCACTCGCCGAACGGTTCGGCTCCGGGCGGATGTCGGCGCGCGATCTCATCCGCATCATCGGCGCCGGATTGCGCGGGGCAGGCGAGGCGACCAGCGACGACGAGGTCGCGGCCATGACCGTGCCGGGCGGTGCGGCAGGCTTTGTCGGCATCGCCGCTGAACTGATATCGGCGACCTTCACCGAGACGCCGCAGGCCACGCGATGACATCACGCGCGCCATTTCCGCCTCCGTTTCCTTGGGCCGAGGCGATGCAGTTCGGTTTCGGCGTGCTGCGGCTGTCGCCCGATGCGTTCTGGCGGATGACGCCGCGTGAACTGGCGCATGCCATCGCGGCGGTGCGTGGACCCGTGTCGATGCCGATGGACCGCGGCGCGCTCGACGCACTGATGACACAGTTTCCGGATTCCGGGGAGCTTCTCCATGAGTGACACCAGTGACCTCAGCGCGGCGTCGAGCACGCTCGACAGCATGACGGTGAAGACCGCCGGCCTGACGTCAGCCGCCACTACCTTTTCGAAAGTGATGACCCAGGCATTTTCGAGCTCGGTCGCCTCAGGCCAGAAGTTCGACGATGTGTTGAAGTCGCTGGCGCTGAAGATGTCGGATCTGGCAACCAAGTCCGCGCTGCAGGCCGGCGCGGGCGCGATGTCATCGAGCATTTCCTCGCTGGTCTCGAGCCTGTTCGGCGGCGCGGGCAAGGCCGGCGTCAGCAGTCCGGTGAAGGCGTTCGCGTCGGGCGGCGTGATCGGCACGCCCAGCTATTTCCCGATGTCCGGCGGCGGCACGGGTCTGGCCGGCGAATCCGGACCGGAAGCGATCATGCCGCTGCAACGCGCCCCCGATGGCAGCCTCGGCGTCGCCACGCAGGGCGGTGGCAACACGATTAACGTGCAGATCGCGACGCCGGATCTCGACGGCTTCCGTCGTTCGGAGAGCTACGTCACCGGCCAGATCGCCCGGGCGGTGGCACGCGGGCAGCGCAGTCTGTGATGGATCACTTGCATGACAGAATTTCACGACATCCTGTTTCCGCTCGATATTGCGCTGAAAAGCGCGGGCGGGCCGGAGCGACGCACGGAGATCGTGTCGTTCGGCTCCGGCCGCGAGGAGCGCAACGCGCGCTGGGCGCATTCGCGCCGCCGCTATGATGCAGGCTACGGCACCAGGACGCTGGCGGCGCTGCAGAGCGTGGTGGCGTTTTTCGAGGAACGGCGGGGACGGCTGCATGGCTTTCGCTGGCGCGACCGGCTCGATCAGACGTCGAACATCTCAGGCGGAGCGATCTCGCCACTCGATCAGGGCATCGGCATCGGCGACGGCGCCGCCGCCTCGTTTCAACTGATGAAGACCTATGGCAGCGCTTTTGCGCCGTATCAGCGGCCGATTATCAAGCCTGTCGATGGAAGCGTGCGGATTGCCGTGGCCGGTGAAGAGATCGCGAACAGCGCATTCAGTTGTGACGTGACGCGTGGTGTCGTGACATTCGCCAGCGGGCACATTCCCGCGATGGGTGCTGCGATCACCGCCGGCTTCCAGTTCGATGTGCCCGTGCGGTTCGACACGGATTATCTCGAAGTCGATCTGTCGGCCTTTGCAGCCGGCGCGATTCCCAAAATCCCGCTGGTGGAGATCCGGGTCTAAGCCGCGGGTTTACGTACAGGTAAAGCGCGCGCGCTCTGGACAGAGCCGGAACGCGTTCGACAGCGTGAACAGGAAGCGGGCGCTGCGGCTGGAATTATCCGGCGAGCGATAGCTCAGCGGCACGCCGACGCCGATATCGGCGCGAAGGTCGCCGTCGAAAAACAGCCTGATGCCGGCGCCGGCCGAACTGAGTGACAATCCGTCCGTGTAGTTGTAGCCGACATTCCAGACCGCGCCGGTTTCGGCAAAACCGTAGAGCTGGTAACCGCGCGTATAGGGCAGGCCGAGCGTGCCGTCGTAGCGCAACTCCAGCGCGCCGGCCATGGCGTTGTCGCCGCTGATTTCGGCATTGCCGTAACCGCGTCCGAACGCGCCGCCGCCGAGGTAGTACTGCTGCGAGGTGAGGAGTTGGGTCGAGGCGTATTGGCCCGCAGCGGAGACTTTCAGCGACCAGGCATCGGTCAACGTCTGATAACGCGTGAAGTAGAGATTGATCGTCGAGAACGCACCGGTGCCGCTGTCGCGGGAGATCAAGTCATCGCCGCGCTTCGATGCGCCCATCACGTCGAGGCCCTGGCGCCAGCCGAGCGTCAGATAGTTGACGCCGCCGAAGTCGTCCTTCAACCGGTAGTCCATGGTGCCGCTGAGGATGCGCAGGTGGTCGTTGTAGAGCGTGCCGAACACGTCAGTCTCGGAAATATTGCTGACGGTGGCGCCGAGCGTCAGCGTCAGTGTCTGGTTGAGCGACTGCAGGGGCACCACGCTGCCGTGGATTTCGTAGGATTCAGTTTTGGTGAGGTCGCCATAGGTAAGCCGCCAGTCGCCGGGCCGCACCTCGCTGTACAGCGCGGAGCCGCCGATGCGGACGCCGTCGATGCCGATCGGCGTTTCATAGCCGATGCGGCCGAATGCGAGCTGACGCGGGTCGCCGGGCGTCGTGGAGAGATTGACCACCATGGAGTCGCCCGGAGCGAGATAGGAATTGAACGCGCCGGTGGCGTAGCCCTGCCACGGTCCCACCGCCCTGGAGCCAAAATTGTCGAGACCGAACGACGTATAGACGTTCCAGGTCTTGACATAGACGGTGAGGCGGAAACGCCCGGACGCTGTGCCGATTTCCTCGAGCGCGGTGTCCGCAACACGGATACCCGGCGTCGCATTGATCAGCAGCAGCTGTCGCTCGAGCAGATCCTGACGCGACGGGCCGGTGGCCATGACAGGCGCCATCATCGCGCGGACGCCAAACCGGTCGCCGGCATCGCCATCGATCACCAGGTCGGAAATGCGGCCTTCGATCACCTTGATGGCGATCCGTCCGCCCTCGATATCCTGCGGCGGCACGATGGCGCGGCTGAGATGATAGCCGGACTGGCGGTATTGCTGCGTGATCGACGCGGCGATAGCGCCGAGATCGGCCTGCGATACGCGCCTGCCGAGATAGGACTGGTAGGCCGCGGCGAGCGCGGCGGGAGCGATGGCGTCGGCGCCGGAGATCGACACGCCGCGCAGCACGAACAGCTTCTTGGTATCTCCCGTGGCGGAGACGCCGCCGCGTGGCGTCGGCACCGAGGGACGCGGTCCGCCGCGATTCTGTTCGGAGCGCGCAGCGTCGAAATGCTTTTCCGGTTGCAGGGGATCGAAGCCTGGATTGGCCGCTTGTCCAAGCGCCGTCTGCGGACGCCAGGCCGCAAGCAGCACGATCAGCCCATGGACGACAACACTCGTCCTTGCGGCGCGTCGGCCGCGAGCGGATGAGCAAACCACGGATGTCATGCAGCAGAAATTCCGACTCGCCCGCGGGTAAGTCCGCAAGCCCCTCAAAATTCGTAAGTTTTTATGGTCAACGAATCCTTAACGCGGAGCCCCCGAAGATAACTTCCCACGTCAATCGTCTTTTGACGCTTTTCACGTAGGTGAGGGACAGGCCTGAAAAAAGAGGATAACGATGTCATCGACCAAACGGGCCGCTCGTGCCGCCGTTGCTCTTGCGTCCATCATGTGGTCGGGGATTGCGCATACCGCTGACGTTCAGCCGTGGTCGGTGAGCAAATCGTCAGGCGAGGTTTGGACCGTGACGTCTGGCGCACAGCACGCGTCGTTGTCGCAGCAGAGCGAGTTGAAGGCCGGCGACACGATCCGGACCGGACGCAATGGCCGCGTGCTGCTGACCCGTGGTGAAGAGAGCATCCTGATCGCGCCGAACTCGGCAATCGCGATCCCGGTACAGGCCGGCGAGGGAGTGCAGACGACCATCCTGCAGCAGGCTGGCTCGATCCTGCTCGATGTCGAGAAAAAGAACGTCAAGCATTTCGAAGTCGAAACGCCATATCTCGCTGCGGTCGTGAAGGGCACGCAGTTCCGTATCACCGTCAGCGCGACCGGGACCAGCGTCAACGTGACCCGCGGTCAGGTGCAGGTCTCCGATTTCAAATCCGGGCAGATCGCACAGGTGTTGCCGGGGCAGGCGGCGACATCCTTCGCAAGCGGCAGGATCGGTCTGGCATTGTCAGGTTCTGGTACGTTCACGCCTATCGAGCAAGGCCAGCCACGCACGCCGTCGATCGAGCGTCTGATGGTGCCCAAGAACGGACTCGGCGCGCCGCGCAATGCGGCAAACGGCATGCAGGTGCGCACTGTGGGCGAGATCAGGGCGGCAACGTCGGCGAGTGCGACGAAACCCGCCGCGTCGCTCCGCGCCGCCGGCAATCCCGGCAACGCGTTGCGCATTGGCAATCCGATCGGCGACGTCCGGCTGAACTTCAGCAAGGTCACCAATGGGCTGGCACGCGGCACAACGTCGGCGACGCCGGCCGGACATGGTGCTGTATCGGCCGAGACCACCATCTGGAATGCCCGCGACGGCAAAGCAACTACCGCGGGACTGAACGGTCAGGGTAATGTCAGCGAAAGCAACGGCGTGCCGGCCTCTGTGGCGGCGGTGGTCGGTCCGGCAGCGAGCAATGCGAACGCCAATGCCTCGTCCAGCGACGCGTCTGGCGCCTCGACAACTTCAAACGGGAATTCCAACAACGGCAATAGCGGAGCCGTCGGCAATGCTTACGGTGCTCGCGCACGGTCCGGAAACGCCAGTGACGACAACAGCCACGGCAACAACGGCAATAACGGTAATCACGGCAACGGCAATAACGGCAACGGCAGAGGAAACGGAAAGAATTGAGGCTGTTCGTGCGCTGGCGCAAGCCCGCGCGGTGATCGCTGAGGTTCGGACCAACGGGAATCCGGAAGCGTGAAACAGCATCGGCCGCATCTGCTGGTAGTCTTTGCGCTGGCCATCGTGGTTCTCAGCGGCTTGAGCGTCGGCATCCAGAACATGCTGACGGATCAGCGCTTCGGCTGGACCCCGCGCGCTGCGAGCGGTGAGATTGTTTTGGTGGCGATCGATCCGAAGTCGATCGAGCGCATCGGCGTCTGGCCATGGCCGCGCAGCATTCATGCCCGACTCATCGAGACGCTCGAGAAGGCCGGCGCCACTGACATCGCGTTCGACGTCGATTTCAGTACGCCGTCGGATCCTGCGGCGGATGCGGCGTTCGCCGCAGCGCTGCAAGCAGCCGGCGGATCGGTGGTGCTGCCGTCGTTCCGGCAGCCGATTCATGCAGGCAAGTCCGGGCTGCTGCATATCAATCGGCCATTGCCGGAATTCGCGGCGCAATCCTGGTCCGCAGTGGTCAATGTCACGGTCGAGGCGGATGGACGCGTTCGGCGCTCCCCGTTTGCGGAAATCATCGGCGGTCAGACGTTGCCTTCGATGGCCAGTGTGCTGGCCGGAGCGTCAAACTTGTCACGGCCGCCATTCATGATCGACTACGGCATTCGTGCTGTGACGGTGCCGACGGTGTCCTATGCCGATGTTCTGGACGGTACACCCGAGGTGCTGCGACAGCTCAAGGGCAAGAGGGCTGTCATCGGAGGGACCGCGCTCGAACTGGGCGATCGCTTTAGTGTGCCGAACGGCGCGGTGATTGCCGGCCCGGTGTTACAGGTGCTTGCGGCGGAGTCGATTGCGCAACAGCGTGCGCTGACGTCCACCTCCGGCGTCGTGACGTGGTCGGGCGTCGCGCTGATTGCGCTGCTGATGATGCTGGTCTGGCGTCGATTTCCGGCCGGCCCCAGAGTGGCGCTGCTGATCGCGCTCGGGGTGGCTATCGAGGCAATCGGATATCTGCTGCAGAGCCGCTGGCCGATTGTGCTGGAAACTGCGCTGTTTCAGACCGCGATCGTCGCATATCTCACAGCCATCGCGCTTGACGAAATTGATGTTCGCGGCCTGCTGTCCAGCATCGCAGAGAAGCGTTTCGAACGAGTGACGATGTCGCTGGGTGACGGCCTGGTTTGCGCCGGTCCGGATTTTGCGATCACGATGTGGAACCCCGGCGCCGAGTCGATCTTCGGCTATCGTGCGGACGAGATGATCGGCCGACCTTTCGACACACTGTGCGCGCATCCGGCCAGCGACAACACCTTTGCGCCGTTTTCAATCCGCGACCTGCCCGAGCAAAGCCTGCAAGCCGCGGGTGGCCGCGTGGTCGAATTCGAAGGCCGCCGGAAGAACGGCGAAACCTTTGCGATCGAGGCCTGTTTTTCCGGATGGCAGGGTACCGACGGATTTAACTACGGCGCAAGCCTGCGCGATATCTCGCTGCGCAAGCAGGAAGCAGAGAAGATCCGCTACCTGGCCGAACACGACAGCCTGACCGGGTTGCCGAACCGTGACGCGCTGCAGGTCCGGCTGAGAGCGGCGATGGCCGAGGCACAATGCCATCCGCATCCGATCAGCCTGCTGGCGATCAGCGTCGATAACCTGCAGCAAACCAATGTCATGCTCGGTCAAGGTTTCGGCGATCTGATGCTGCGGACCATCGGCGAACATTTGAAACTTGAACTGGGCATCGGCGCGTTCGTGGCACGTCTGACCGGGCACGAGTTTGCCGTGCTCGCCGATCATGCGGACGGCGAAGCCGCAATGGCGCTATGCCGTCAATGCCGCGCCGCATTCGATCGTCCGCTGCCGGTCGGCGGACGATCGCACAAGGTCGACGTCAGTATCGGCGTGGTGATGTTGCCCGACCATGCTGCTAGCATTGACGAGGCTTTTGGCAATGCGCATCTGGCGCTGGTTCGTGCCAAGGCCGAGCGCAACGGTGCGGTGTTTTACGAGGCGAGCTTCCGTCGGGATATGGAAAGCCGGCTATCGACCGAGGCCGATCTGGTGCGCGCTCTGGCGGACCACGAATTCGAATTATTCTACCAGCCGCAGGTCTCGCTCGCCGATCACCGCGTGATCGGCGCCGAAGCGCTGATCCGCTGGCGACATCCGGAGCGCGGATTGATCCCGCCGTTCCAGTTCATGCCGATCGTCCATACGTCTCCGATCTCCAACGCGGTGGCGCGCTGGGTCTTGCACACGGCCTGCCGGCAGGGCGCTGCATGGTCGGGGGCAGGCCATCGCATTCGCATGGGCGTCAATCTGTCCCCGTCGCAATTCGCGGAGGGTGATCTGGCCGATGACGTTGTAACGGCACTCGCTGCCACGGGCCTTCCGGCCGCGCAGTTGGAGCTGGAAGTCACGGAAGACATCCTGCTCGATGATGCTGCACGGGCGCTGGCGATGTTTCACCGGCTGCTCGACCAGGGTGTTCGCGTGGTCTTCGATGATTTTGGCACCGGCTATGCCAGCCTGAGTTATCTCCGCAAATTCCCGCTCAACGGGCTGAAGATCGACCGTTCGTTCGTCAGCGAGCTGGTATCGAGCCGAACCGATGCCGCCATCGTCGGTTCGACCATTGATCTCGCCAGGCAACTCGGCCTCTCGGTGGTCGCCGAAGGCGTCGAGGACCGCACCACCGCAGACATGCTGGCGAAGCTGGGGTGCGCCGAAGCTCAGGGCTATTTCTTCGGCAAGCCGATGCCGGCATCCGAATTCGCCGCAACGTTTTTTGCGGTTGAGCGGTCTGACCAATCTCAGGCAAGAGCGGTCCGGGCCTAGAGTCTTTTCGGCGCTGATCAAATCAGAACCGAGGCTCCAGCTTTTTATTTTGACGCGTTTTCTTGACGCGAACCGGTATCCACTTCGCTCGAAAACGCTCTGGCACAAATTCGGTGACGGCCAACATGCCTCGCCTCCAGGGCCATCGTCCTTGACGGCAGACGTCAGGGCGATTGCTGTCGGTTCTGCGCAACGGCCAGTGAGAGGATCGCCGCATGCGCAACGTGCCATCCGCGCTCCAGACCAAACTCGATTCCGGCGTCACCACACTGGCGCAGGTCTGGAAGCTGACGCGACGCGACGGCGTCGTCGCCGGCTTCACCGATCACGACTGCGATCTCGTCATCGATGGTGTCACCTATCGCGCCGGCACCGGGCTCGCGGCGTCCGAAGCCACGAGTCGTTTTGACCTGTCGGTGGACGGCGGCGATATCGCCGGTGCGCTGGACGACGACATCCTCACCGACGCCGATCTCGCGGCGGGGCGCTACGATGCCGCGCAGGTGGAGACCTGGCTGGTGGACTGGAGCGACATCTCGCTGCGCGTGCTGACGGCGCGCGGCACGCTCGGCGAAGTGAAGCGCGAAGGCACTGCATTCATCGCCGAATTGCGCGGGCTCGCGGCGCTGCTGTCGCAGGAAAGCGGGCGGCTCTATACGGCGCGCTGCGGCGCCGATCTCGGCGACGGCAAATGCCGCATCAATCTCGCAGGCTGGCGGGGCGCCGGTACGGTCGAGGCGCTTGAGGGCGTGTCGATGTTTTCCGCGCGTGGCCTCGGTGCCTTCGCAGATGATCTGTTCACTGCGGGGCGCCTGACATGGACGAGCGGCAGCAATGCCGGGCTCGCCATGGAAGTGAAGCAGCATCGCGTGAGCGCAGGCCATGTGCGGCTGTCGCTATGGCAGGCCATGGCGGAGCCGATCGCAGCCGGCGATGCGTTCACCGTCACCGCCGGTTGCGACAAGACATTGGCGACCTGCCGCGATCGCTTCGGCAATGTCGATAATTTCCGCGGCTTCCCGCAGATTCCCGGCAACGATTTCGTTATGAGCTATCCGACGCCGGGGACGGGCGGGGGATGAGTGGGTTATAGCGTTTTCGAGCGAATTACTCACTTGCCGCCGGTGACATCGAGGAACGTGCCGGTCACGAAGGACGCCTCGGCGCTTGCCAGCCACAGGATCGCCCGCGCAACCTCTTCAGGCTGACCGCCTCTGCCCATGGGGATCGAGTCCTTGACGCGATCCACGCGTCCCGGCTCTCCGCCGCTGGCATGCATGTCAGTGTAGATGTGCCCCGGGCGAATGCAGTTGACGCGTATCCCGTCCCGCGCGACTTCCTTGGCGAAGCCGGTCGTGAATGTCTCGACGGCGCCCTTCGACGCAGCGTAGTCGACATATTCGCCGGGGCTGCCGAGCCGGGCCGAAGCCGACGAGATGTTGATCACGGAACCGCCCCGCCCGTTGTGGCGATACGACATCCGCTTCGCGGCTTGCTGAGCGCAAAGGATAGGACCGATCGCGTTGACCGCGAAGATGCGCTGCATCCGCTCGAATCCAAGATCCTCCAGCCGGGACTGCCGCGCGAGCATCGCGGCGTTGTTCACCAGCACATCGATCCGGCCGAACTTTCGGTCGATCGCGGCGAATAATTGAGCGACCTGCTCTGGATCTGCACTATCTGCGCGGACCGTCAAAGCCCTGCGCCCTGCAGCTTCGACATCAGCCGCCACCTCAAGGGCGGCAGTTTCGTTGGAGACGAAGCTGATCGCGACATCGTAACCTTGCGTGGCAGCAAGCCGCGCAGTCGCGGCGCCTACGCCACGACTTCCACCCGTGATCAGAATGAGCGGCGTCTGCGAGACTGTATCCATCTAACGAACCTTCATGTGATGGTGAAATGATAATCTAGGACGCGTGCGATGCCTGACCGATTTCGACGTCATCGCTGAGATGCCTTGAGAGTGCGATCATGAACGGGCAGATCGCCAGCGCCGTCATTGCGGTCGCGGCCGTTGCCGTTGCGGGTCCGAACGCGTCGCCCAGAAAACCATAGAGAACCGGGGCACCGGCGCCCGCGCCGATGGTGCCGGTATAAAACAGGGCGAAGGCACGCGCGGTGCGATGGGGCGGGGTCAGTTCGGGAACCGTTCCATACAGCACCGACGACGTGCCGTTGAGCATCACCCCCAGCGCCGGCAGAACGACGATAACCGGGATGAGTGGCAGAACCAGAACGCCGACAATCAGAACCGCCGTCGCAACCTCGGTGAAGAGGACGGTGCGCCGGGTGCCGATCCTGTCGCCGAGCCAGCCGCAAGCGTATTTGCCGGCGGCTCCACCGATGAAGAGAAGTGCCAGAGCAAAACCGCTGGTGGGAAGCGAGGCTCCTTTTTCAATCAGGAGAAATGGCAGAAAGGTGAGAAAGCCCATTCTGACGGCGCTATCGAGCATTCCGATCGCCAGGAGCCAATAGAATCCGCCCCGACCTCGACCGGTCTTGCTGGACCGTTCCTTCGCATCTGCTGCATGCCCGATGCCCACGGCCGGCATCCACACCGCCATGGCGACAGACACGGCGATGCCGGCGATAGCGAGCGCGAATACGGCATGGCGCCAGGCGATGGTGACAAGCAGCAGAGACATCAGCGCCGGGATGGCCGCCTTTCCGAGATCGCCTGTGAAATTGTAGATGCCGAGCGGCCTGCGCGCAGCGCGCCCATAAGCCCGTGAAACGGCGGCGGACGCCAGAGGGTGTTGGGTGCTCGAACCTGCGCCTGCCAATGCGAGCGCAAAGCTCAGTCCGACGATGCCACCGGAGATGCCCGCGAGAGCGTAGCCCAACGCCGACAGCGCCGTGCCGCAGCAGAGAATGAGTTTGGCATCGATCCGCTCCGCCAGACGCCCTGCCGGAATCTGCAGACATGCCATGGTGCCGGAATAAAGACCGCGAAAGATCGCAAGGACGCTATAGCTCAGCGCAAACTCGGTCTGCCAGATCGGCAGCAATACATAGATCGCGTCCGTGAAGCCGTCGTGCAAAGCGTGGTTGAGCCCAGTCAGCGCAAGCGTTCGTGCGGCGCGTGTCCGGTTCGCAGGAGCCGTAGTGGTGGATGCCGTGGTCTCATTGTGGGTCATGTGCTGTTTCTTGGGTCTTCCGGCGCACGCGCTGCAATCGCAGAAAATCTGAAGTTTGGTGCGCTAGAGCTGATGTCTGGCGTGCAAAGCGCTGCTAGAGCCTGGTTCTGATTGAATCAGAACCAGGCTCTAGCTTTTTGTTTTGACGCGTTTTCTTGACGCGAACCGGTCTCCACTTCGCTCGAAAACGCTATAAAGTCACTCTGAACCAGACTTCAGGCCGTCACAAACCAGTAATACTCAGATCATGAGTTAGAAATTCTCAAGCATGTCCATCTTTGTCCCGCGCCGTAGTTTGCCGCCGCTGAATGCGGTCCGCGCCTTCGAAGCCGCCGCCCGCCTCGGCAGTCTGAAGGAGGCGGCCGTTGAACTCAGCGTGACCCACGGCGCCGTCAGTCAGCAGATCCGGCTACTGGAAGACTGGCTGGGTGCTCCGGCGCTGTTTCGGCGTTCGGTCCGACGGGTCGTGCTGACGCCTGCCGGCGCAGCGCTGCTCACCGAATTCGGACCGGCGCTCGATCGTATTTCGGCTGCCGTGCAGCAGCATCGAACCAGACGGCATGACGCGCCATCCATCGTGCTGCATGTGAACGCTCTCGCAACTTTCAGTCTGCGATGGCTGTTGCGACGCATGGGCGCTTTTCGTGCGGAGCATCCCGACATCGAGGTACGCTTGAGCACGTCGAACGAGACGATCGACGCTCTGGCAGAGCCGTTCGATGTCGTGATCAGAGGTGGCCCGGACGCTTTTCCCGGTTACACCTCGCGTTTCCTGTTCGGGGAGCGGCGGCTGCCGGTGTGTAGTCCGACCATCCTGGATCGGGCGCCGCTGACCGATATCCGCGATCTGTCGCACCATACGCTGCTTCACGTCTCCTCGATGGCGCGGCTATGGCGCGACTGGCTGGCTGAGGCCGGAGAGCCCGCCCTTCGCCCAGAGGCATCCCTGACCTTCGATCATTTCTATCTGACCATACAGGCCGCGATCGACGGACTCGGCGTGGCGATGGGGCCGACCGCATTGGTCGCCGATGATCTCGCGGCCGGGCGATTGATGACGCCGTTTCCGGACATCAGTCTTTCGGCGCGAAGCTACTTTGCCTATCTGCCGGAAGCGCGACGGACCGATCCACATATCGCCGTGTTCTGCGACTGGCTCGAGCAACAAGGCCGCGATCTCGTCCGGAGCTAGCGTCGATAACACCGTCGCTTCCATGAACCGCTGGGGCAAGGCGCGAGCGGCGACGCCGATCAGGGTACTCGTCGGTCGCTCTCCGGCCCCGAACAGCTTCCTGGTGTATCGGCAATGTCGATCATGTCAGCGGCTTGCCGCAGATCCCCGGCAAGGATTTCGTCATGAGTCATCCGATGCCAGGATCCGGCGGATGAGCGCGATCAATCCGTCCCCTGCAGGGTGACGGATGGCGTGTGGGTCGCGTGTGATGCGACGGCATCGATTCGTTGCAGGGCGACGTAGTGAACGATCACGAAGCACGCGATTGCGGCGGCGTAGAGCAGACGTTCGAGTAATGCCATCGATGGTCCATCCGAATGAGAGACGCGCTTGTCGTGGCTCATCATCGATGGAGCCGTGATATCAAGCGTCCTACGAATGACGGATACGCGTTCACATTCATCTGTTGCGCGCGTTGCCATGTTGCGACGTGAGAGACATCGAACCATGGCGCGCATCCATAGATTGAACTTGATCGGTGCGGGCGTAACCAATGTCCGCTGCGCTTCGGTGGTAACGAAACTCTGCCCCGCAGCGAATGATGCAATGTGTCGGTGATATCACCGGCTTCGCGCGCCGATCTCGAAAGACTTTGTTAAGCGTCTTTCGTTGCGCGAGCGACACACGCCGCATGTTTGTTAGTTAGAACACGCTCCAGTTTATTGTCGGATTGAGTTAGCTCATTTACCGTCGCAACTATTCTTCGCGGATTGCACGCCTCAAGATTCGCATCCTCGAACCTTGCGAACCCGAGAGCGAAACTGGAACGAGCATCATGCGCGAATGCGTGGTTGAAGTAGCAATCCGACGACAGCCAGATGACAGGCGGCGCATGAGTCCGAACCGGACTCGGCCTTCCTCCGCGCGCAAACGTGCCCGATTGCTTCGCTTGCTCCTGACGAGCGCCTCGGCAACGGCGCTCACGGCCTTGTTTGCCGCACCAGCAACAGCGCAACTTTCAGAGTGGACCGGCGCCGTCAGCAATGACTGGACGCTCGCTACCAACTGGACAGCCGGAATCATTCCCGCCGGAGCTGGCACCACGAACGTGAACACGACATCGCCAAATGCGACTATCCTCGGCGTCGGCGGTCCGGCGACCGGGGTGACGGGGACTTTAGTTCTCGGCAGCGCTACGCTTGGAACGTTCGGCAACCTGACGATCCAGAACGGCAGCACCCTGACCACCAGCAGCATCGCGCGGTTCGGACTTAACGCCACAAGCGGCGGCATCCTCACTGTCACCGGACCCGGATCACAATGGTTGGTCAACGGACTGGTGTCTCTCGGCTTTCTAGGCAGCGGAACGCTGAACATTGAAAACGGTGGGAAAGTCGTAGCAGTAGCCGGCATAACCGTGGGCAACGGCGCCTCGTCTTCCGGCACGGTCAACGTCAGCGGGGGCGGCACGCTGGAGACTCAGTTCTTACGGGGCGGCGCCGGTGCGAGCCAGGCCAATTTCGACAATGGCATTCTGCGCGCCAGAGCCAATAATGCGACCTTCATCAACGGCTTCAATCCCGGAGAGCTCAACCTTCTCGCGGGCGGGCTGACCATCGATACCAACGGCTTCACCGTGGGTACCGACGCGACATCCGGTTTCAGCGGCATCGGCGGGTTGACCATCACCGGCGGCACCGTGTTCGGCCTGCAGGCGAACAGCACCTATTCCGGCGAGACGAGGATCGTGGCCGGCAGCGGACTTGCGCTGTCAGGCGCCGGCGCCATCGCCAATTCCAGCCGGGTCATCGCGGACGGCGCCTTCAATGTGACGGGTATCACGGCGGCTGGCACCAGCATCCAGAGTCTCGCGGGAAGCGGGACCGTCGCGCTGGGTACCAAGAACCTGGCCATCACCAACGCGAAGAACGATCTGTTCGCCGGCATCATCTCCGGCACCGGCGCGCTGACGGTCAGCGGTGGCACGCAGACATTGTCGGGCGCCAATAGTTACACCGGCGCGACCAATGTGAACGGCGGCACCCTGCGGGCCGGAGCCGCCAATATATTCGGCACGACGTCGGCCTTTAACGTCGCCTCCGGCGGCACGTTCAATCTTGCCGGCTTCAATCAAACGCTCACCTCGCTCGACAATGCGGGCGTGGTCATGCTCGGCGGCGCGCCGGGAACCACGCTGACCGTGGCCGGCAATTATGTGGGCAATGGCGGCACCGTGCAGCTCAACACCCGGTTCGGCGGCGACAGCTCGCCGACGGACCTGTTGCGGGTGCAGGGAGCGACGTCGGGCTCATCGTCGCTGCGCGTCAACAATGTCGGCGGCGGCGGCGCGCAGACCGTCGAAGGCATCAAGATCGTCGATGTCGGCGGCGCGTCGAACGGCGCGTTCTCACTGCTCGGCGATTATGTGATCCAGGGCCAGCAGGCGGTGGTCGGCGGCGCCTATGCCTATACGCTGCAGAAGAACGGCCTCAGCACGCCGACCGATGGCGACTGGTATCTGCGCTCCAGTCTGATCAATCCTCCGCCGGCTGCTCCGGCTGGTCCCCTCTATCAGCCCGGCGTTCCGCTGTACGAAAACTATGCGCAGGTGCTGCTCGGCATGAACGAGCTGCCGACCATGCAGCAGCGCGTCGGCAATCGCTATTGGGGCGGCAGCGATGCCATGGCGCGCGCCGGTGTCGCGCTGGCGCCAGGCGAGGCGTCGCCGACGCCCACGGCGTTCTGGGGCCGCATCGAAGGCGGCCAATCCGATTTGCAGCCCTCGACCACGACAGGCTCCACCTACAAGGCCGACCAGCTGAAAGTGCAGGCGGGCCTCGACGGTCTGCTGATGGAGAACGAGCGCGGAAGGCTGATCGTCGGTCTCACCGGGCAATATGGCCTGACAACCGCCAATATCGCATCGGCCTTCGGCAATGGCCGGATCCGCGTCGAAGGTTCGGGTGTCGGCGGCACGCTGACATGGTTCGGCGACAACGGCTTCTATGTCGACGGCCAGGCGCAATCGATGTTCTACCGCAGCGATCTCTCCTCGGTGCTGGCCGGCAGCATGACCCACGGCAACGAAGGGGTGGGCTATGCCTTCAGCGCTGAAACCGGCAAGCGGTTCTTTGTCGGCAACGGCTGGTCGCTGACGCCGCAGGCGCAGCTGTCCTATTCGAAGGCCGAGTTCGATCGCTTCACCGATCGGTTCGGCGCCCCGGTGTCGCTGCGCGACGGAGACAGCCTGCTCGGCCGCGCCGGCCTTGCGCTCAACCACCAGAAGACCTGGAACGACGGCGCAGGCATCGTGCGCTCGGATATCTACGGCATCGGCAACCTGCGCTACGAATTCCTCGACGGCACCCGTGTCGATGTCGCCGGCACCGGCTTCGCCAGCGCGCAAGACCGGCTGTGGGGCAGCATCGGCGGCGGCGGCACCTATAGCTGGGCCAACGGTCGCTACGCCGTCTTCGGCGAGGTCTCCTATAGCGCGAGCCTTGAGGACGCGGCGGCGAACCGCAGCTACAAGGGCACTGGCGGCTTCCGCATCGTCTGGTGAGCGACGAGATACGACATACTCGCGGCAAATTATCTGGCGTCTACCCGATCACGCGCGTCGCATAGCCGGCGAACAGCTTGACCAGATCCGCCTGCCGCCGGGTGCCGGTTTTGTAGAACAGACGGCTGAGATGCGTCTTGATCGTCGTTTCGGCGACGCCGAGCGCTGCAGCGACCTCCGGCACGCCGCCGACCTGGACGATCGCCAGCAGGACGCGAAGCTCTGACGGTGTGAGCTGGAATGTCTTGCCGATGAGTTCGGGCGGCGAGGTGGCGTCGATATCCGCCTTGCGCACGAACAAAGCCGCGGTGGCCGAATAGACCAGACCGGCCTGTCGCCGTGCGCCCGATGTCAGCGGCAGGAGATGCGCGACGTATCGTTCGCCAGTGCTGCCGACGAGCGGCATGGCGATTCCGCGGGTGCCGAGCGCGCTGTCGCCGTCACCGGCGACGGCGAGGGCCTCCCGCAAGGCGCGATCGGCCTGGCTGTCGCGAGCACTGAGGCGGCCGGAGGAGGCGCGCAGGACGTCCGCTGTATCGAGCATGGCATGGCCGGCAAAGTTGGCATGGACGATGCGCGCAGCCGAATCGACGAGGAACAGGCCGACGCTCAGCCCGTCCAGCGTATCCGCCAGCGTCGCGGCCTCGGCGGCTTTCAGATCGAACATGCGTCCGATCATCACGGCGCGGCGGATATGCGGCGCGATCAGCCGCATCCGGTGACGTGCGCGCTCATCCGCGACGCCGTCACGCTCATGCCGGAACACGCCGAACATGGCGACATTGGTGATGGACTTGTCGAGCACCGAATTGACGCAATCCGCCAGTCCCTGCGGCTGCACCCATTCCTTGTAGAAGCGGGTCTGCTTGAACTCCGCGTAAGGCAGGATGTCCTCGATCCCGATCGGTTCATCGAGCTCTGCGAAGAACTGCACGGTCGTGGTGGGATCGAGCGCAACATATTTGTCGAAGTAGGAGCTTTGATAGTCCGCGGAAATGCCGACCACGTGGAGAATATGCCCCGACGGCATGGCTGCATTCTTGGTATAGAGGCTGGCGCCGACGCCGCCGACGAATTGCATCGTGCGCTCGACCGCATTCGTCCAGGACGACGAGTCGAGGACGGTGTCGTAGATGCAGCCGATCAGGTCGCTGAGCTGTTCTGCGCCTTCTGCGAGGTCAGGCGATGCAAGCCGGGCGGCCATCGGCCAGAGCGGAGTCACTGACGTCATTTGCAACTATCTCTCGGGAAGGTGAGCATGCACCTTTGCATGCGTGCCTGTGCCGGCACATCGACGATGCGTGATTGGAAAGCTATGTGGTTCCGGCGGCGATGTCGTTGCCGAACGCGCAGAAGCTGTGTTTCAGCGCGCGAAATATTTTCCGGATGATACGCGGAATAAATCGAAAATCGCGGACGTGCGCCGATCGGTTTTTGATAGCAAAATGACGGCGCTTGCGACGCCGTCATTTGAACCAAATTCAATTGATGCGGAACACTCAATCCTTGTGCAGGAATGCGTAGTCTGCCGAATAGGGCACGCTGAGAAACTGGCCGGCATCATCGCAGGGGCCGGCGGCAACGCCGCCTTTGGTGTTGATGCGCTGGATCACGTCGACCATTGCGAGCTTGCCGTCGCCATGCCGGTCAGTCACCGTCAATTTGAGCCATGGGATATCGCTCGCGGTTTTACCTGGTGCGCGGCCAACCGCTTTGCCGCGCAGCGTGCTGCCATCGGTGAGTTGCCAATGCGGGCCCGCATAGTGGCGGCCGACGGTGAGTCCGTTGGACAGCAGCGTGGCGATCGGCTCGCGGAAGCTCCAGGAGAGCTTGCCGTCGGAGGCCGCCATGCACTCATACACCTGCGCGCCCTCCGCGTGATAGATCGCGACGATCGTGGCATCCGGCTCGGCAATTTCGGACGGCACCTGAGCTGCGACCGGATGCGTCAACGCGGCGAGGGCGGCGATGAGCGCCGCCCCGAACAGTCTGCACTTCACTTTGCAAGTCATGTGATCGTTCATGGGACCTCGCGCGTGATGTCTATTCAGCGACGGCCTCGCCGGAGCCGCCGAGCTCCGCCGGAAAGTCCTTCAACTTCGGCAGGCCGTCCTTCATCGGCAGCACGGTCTCGGCATAATTGACGTGGACACCGGGTTCGAAACGAAGTGTCGGGATGGTCGCCGCAAAGACATCGACCAGGCCGAACGTCGGATGATTGGTCAGCAGGTGCCCACCACATTTGCTACAATACTGGCGCTGGCTGAGCGGTGTCTTCTGGAAGCTTGCAACATGCTTGGCGCCCGCGGTGATCCGCACGGCGTTCGGCTTCCACAGGCTGAAGGCATTGACCGGACCGCCGGACCACGAACGGCATGAACTGCAGTGGCAATAGCCCATCGCTTCCGGGGCACCATCCACTTCTAGTTCGACTGCGCCGCAGAAGCACTTTCCAACATGTGTCATTGCTCTCGTTTCCTCTTGCTTGTGCATCGTGCCTCGCCGCGAAGCGGGCGCGCCGGGCATGCTGCTAGCAGCGGCGCGCGAGGCGAAGCGTCATTCGATCGAATGAGCCAGCATCACAAGATGTGTCGATGCAATACGCGTGCCGAATGACGATGTGGCGCGTCGCGCAATCGCTGACGCGATGGAGTTCACGTGATGATCGAAACGCTCACGCCTATGGTCCTCGTTTCCGAGGCGCGGAGCTGGATCGGCACGCGCTATCAGCACCAGGCGTCGCTCAAGGGCGTCGGATGCGATTGCCTCGGCCTCGTGCGCGGCGTCTGGCGCAACTGCATCGGCGACGAGCCGGAAGCACCGCCGCCTTATGCGCCGGACTGGGCCGAGGCGCGGGGCGAGGAAGCGCTGGCGCAGGCGGCGCTGCGTCATCTCGTGCCTATCGCGGTGGATGAGATCGGCGCCGGCGACGTGTTGCTGTTTCGCTGGCGCGACGGTTATGTGGCCAAGCATGCGGCGATTGCCAGCGGCGAGGGCACGATGATCCACGCCCATGACGGCGCGGCCGTCTGCGAGGTCGCGCTGACACCCTGGTGGCGTCGTCGTCTGGCTTACGCGTTTCGCTTTCCCGGAGTGAGCTGATGTCGCAACTGGTTCTCTCGACGGCCGGCGGCGCCATCGGCGGAATGTTCGGGCCGCTTGGCGCGATCGCGGGCCAGCTCGCCGGCGCGGCGCTCGGCGGTGCGATCGATAGCGCGCTGTTCGGTTCCGGCGATCAGACCACAAGCGGGCCGCAACTGGCCGATCTCGATGTGATGGCGTCCACCGAGGGGGCGCCGATCCCGCGCATCTATGGCCGCGCGCGGCTGAGCGGTCAGGTGATCTGGGCGACGCCGCTGGAGGAAGTCGCAACGTCGGATACGGTGCCGACCGACGGCGGCAAGGGGCTCGGCGGCGGGCCGACCACAACGACGACGACCTATAGTTACTTCGCGAATTTCGCGGTGGGGCTTTGCGACGGCGTGATCGGCCGCGTCGGGCGGATCTGGGCTGACGGCAAGCCACTCGATCTCGACGGTATCAATTTTCGCGTCTATCGCGGCACCGAAGACCAGATACCGGACGGGCTGATCGTCGCGAAAGAGGGCGCGGGCAACGCGCCGGCCTATCGCGGGCTGGCTTATGTCGTGTTTGAGCGCTTGCCGCTGGCGAATTTCGGCAACCGGATTCCGCAACTGTCCTTCGAGATCATCCGACCGATCGGCCTGCTCGAAGCGATGGTGCGCGCGGTGACGCTGATCCCCGGCACCACCGAATTCGGCTATGAACCGTCCACGGTGGTGCAGCTGCTCGGCCCCGGACAATCCGCCCCGGAGAACCGCCATCACGGCTCCGCGCGGTCCGATGTGGTGGCGGCGCTGGACGATCTGCAGGGCCTGTGCCCGAACCTGCAGCGCGTCGCCATTGTCGTGGCGTGGTTCGGTTCTGATCTGCGCGCCGACTACTGCGTGGTGCGGCCGGGCATCGACAACCCCGCCAAGACGACCAGTCCGCTGACGTGGTCGGTGGCTGGTGTCACGCGCCCCTCCGCCTATGTGGTGTCGCAAATCGATGGCCGCGCGGCATTCGGCGGTACGCCGTCCGATGAGAGCGTCGTGCATCTGATCGCCGAACTGAAGGCGCGCGGGCTGAAGATCACATTCTATCCGTTCGTGATGATGGATGTGCCTGATGGCAACGGCCTGCCAGATCCGTGGAGCGGGGCGGGCGCGCAACCGGCCTATCCCTGGCGCGGCCGCATCACCTGCGATCCCGCGCCGGGACAACTTGGCTCGCCCGACGGCACTGCAACCGCGGGCGCGAAGATCGACAACTTCTTCGCCGGAGGTGTCTGGAACTATCGCCATATGGTGCTGCATTATGCGCAGCTCGTATCGCTTGCCGGCGGCGTCGATGGCTTTCTGATCGGCTCGGAACTGCCGGGGCTGACGCGCGTGCGTTCGGCACTCGGCGTCTATCCCGCTGTCGCTCAACTGATTGCGCTCGCAACCGACGTGAAGACGATCGTCGGGGGCGGTACGGCCGTGACCTATGGCGCGGACTGGACCGAATACGGCGCGCATGTCGCAACCAGTGACGCGTCGGAGATCCGGTTTCCGCTCGATCCGCTCTGGGCCTCGGCCGCCATCGATGCGGTCGGCATCGATTACTATGCGCCGCTGTCCGACTGGCGCGATGAAGCCGATCATCTTGATCGTGATCTCGCCGACACGATCTATGATCGCGCCTATCTGCGCAGCAATGTTGCGGGCGGCGAAGCCTATGACTGGTACTATCCGGATGATAACGCGCGCGATGCGCAGGCGCGCGTCGCGATCACCGATGGCATCGGCAAGCCGTGGATCCATCGCGTCAAGGATCTCTGGAACTGGTGGGGCAATGCGCATCACGAGCGCGTCGGCCATGCGGAGCTCGGTAGTTCGACGGCATGGGTTCCGCGCAGCAAGCCGATCTGGCTGACCGAGGTCGGCTGTCCCGCCGTCGACAAGGGCGCCAATCAGCCGAGCGTGTTTCCGGATCCGAAATCGTCGGAGAACTTTGCGCCGTATTTCTCCAGCGGCGCGCGCGGCGACCTGATGCAGCGGCGCCATCTGGAAGCGCTCATCTCTGCGTTCGATCCGGCCTTCGGCGCAAGCGACATGGAGAATCCGGTGTCGCCTGTCTATGGCGGGCGGATGATCGATGTATCGGCCATTCATGTCTGGACCTGGGACTCGCGGCCTTATCCGATCTTTCCGGCCGCCGATGACATCTGGGGCGACGGCGCCAACTGGCATACCGGCCACTGGCTGAACGGCCGGCTCGGCGGTGCGCCGCTGGATGCGCTGGTCGACAGGCTGGCAACGGATGCCGGTGTGACGGCGATCGATGCTTCGGCGCTGGCCGGCGGCTGCGATGGCTATGTCGTGGACCGGCCGATGGCGCCGCGGGCGATGATCGAGCCGCTGTCGGTGGCCTATGCCTTCGATGCAACGGCGGCGGATGGCACGCTCCGTTTCATCCCGCGCGGCGGGCTGCCGGTGGCCGAATTCACCGAAGACGATCTGGTGGCGCCGGATGACGGCGCGCTGGCGCGACTGGTCCGCGCGCAGGAGACCGAATTGCCCCGTCAGGTCAGCATCGGTTTCAGCGATGCGCTGACGGATTATCGGCGCTCGGCGGTGTCCTCGCGCAAACTCACCGGCGGCGCCAGCCGGATGCTGCATGCGGACCTCGCCGTCATCACCAGCGATACGGCAGCGACACAGCGCGCGGAAGTCTGGCTGCAGGATCTGTGGGCCGGGCGCGAGCGCGCGGAGTTCGCCGTGGGTATGAGCGCGCTCGCATTGGCGCCGGGCGACGTGATTGCGCTGACGCTGAATGACCGGCGGCGGCTGTTCGAGATCAGCGGGCTCGTCGATACGCAGGCGCGGCAGGTGACGGCGCGCAGTATCGATCCCGACGTGTTTGCCGTGCCGCTGCTGGCGCCCGAGATCAAGCTGCCGCCGGTGCCGGCGGCGCTCGGGCCGGTGCAGGCGATTGCGCTGAACCTGCCGGTGATCGACGGCGCCAATGCCGATGTGCTGACGCGGCTCGCTGTCTTCGCCAATCCATGGCCGGGCTCGGTGGTGGTCTGGCAATCGAAGGACGGCGCGAGTTTCCAGGTCGCTGCGGTCGCGGCGACGCCTGCGGTGATCGGCGAGACACTGGATGCGCTGCCGGCCGGACCGACCGCACGATGGGACAATGCCAGCACATGCCGCGTGAAGCTCCATGGCGGCGCGCTGGCGTCATTGTCCGACGCGCGGGTGCTCGGCGGCAGCAATTCCGCAGCACTGCGGAATGCGGATGGCGATTGGGAGATCATCCAGTTTGCCAATGCCGAACTGGTCGAGGCCAACACCTACAAGCTGTCGCGGCTGCTGCGCGGGCAGGCGGGGTCGGAATCCGCGATGGCAGCGCTATTGCCGGTTGGTGCGCCGTTCGTGGTGCTCGACAGAAGCCTGGTACCGATCGCACGGGGACTCGACGCACTCGAACGACCATTGTCGCTGCGCGTCGTCGGCAATGGCCGCAGCCATGACGATGCCTCGGCCGTCGCGCTGGTGCTGACGCCCGATCGCAGCGCGCTGCTGCCGCTCGCGCCCGTGCATGTAAAAGCCGTGCGCAAGCCCGATGGCATCCAGATCTCATGGATCAGGCGCACGCGTCTCGATGGCGATGGCTGGAATGCCGAAGTGCCCCTTGGCGAAGACGGCGAGGCGTACCGGCTCGAGATTCTGTCCGGCACGTCGGTCATCCGCAGCATCGCCTGCACGACATTGCAGGCGCTTTATGCGGTGGCCGACGAGGTCGCCGATTTCGGCGCGCCGCAGCCGAGCCTGCATCTGCGCGTCGCGCAGCTCTCCGGCACGGTCGGAGCGGGGCATGCGACCGAGGGTATAATTTCATTGTGATCGTCATTGCGAGGAGCATAGCGACGAAGCAATCCAGCTCTTGGTTTTCTGGATTGCTTCGCTGCGCTCGCAATGACGGCTGAGAGCGCGAGACCGTAGACATGACCGACACGCCGAATCTCGGACTGCCCTTCATCGATGGCGGGCAGGCGCAGAAACACGTCACCCACAACGAGGCGCTGCGCATTCTCGACGCGGCGATCCAGATCTCGGTACTCGATGTGACGCGAACCGTACCGCCGGCATCGCCGGCCGAGGGCGCACGGCATATCGTGGCGGCCGGGGCGTCAGGGGCCTGGAGCGGCCATGCGCTGGCCATCGCCACATGGCAGGACGGTACCTGGGCTTTCCTCGTGCCGAAAGCCGGCTGGTGCGTCTGGTCGATCGCCGATGACGTGATGATGGTGTTCGACGGCGCGCTGTGGCGCGATCTGCGCAACCTTGCGCTCGACAGTATCGACCATCTCGGCGTCAACACAGCGGCGGACAGCAGCAACCGCTTCAGCGTCAAGTCCGATGCCGTTTTGTTGTCGCATGACGACGTAACACCCGGCAGCGGCGACCTGCGGGTGACGTTCAACAAGCTGAATGCAACGAAGGATGTCGGCTTCACATTGCAGTCGAACTATTCACCGCGCGCGCTGATCGGCCTGCTCGGCAGCGACGATCTCTCGATCAAGGTCTCCGCCGATGGCGTGACCTATCGGACCGCGCTGGCAGTCGACAAGACCAGCGGGCAGGTCAGTTTCGAGCAGTCCCCGAAGTTTCTCGCCTATCTGAACTTCGACAAATATTGCGCGGCGAACACCTTCACCAAGGTGCAGTTCAACAATAGCCGGCATAACGACCAGAGCGTTTTCGATGCCGCGAACAACCAGTTCGTCGCGCCGGTCGCCGGCGTCTATGCGCTCGGCTTCCGCGTGATGTTCAAGGCCAATGCGGCGGTGCCAACCACGCTGACGGCGGCCATGTACAAGAACGGCGTCGAGCTGCTCGACGATACGCGCGTGCAGACGTCGTCGGCGCTCATCAGCAACCGGACGATGCTGAGCGGCCATGCGCTGCTCAAGCTCGCCGCCGGCGATGCCATTTCGGTCTGGGCCGCGATGGAGACCAACGACGGCTATATCGCCGCCGCGCAGAACGGCTTCTACGGCCACCGCATCGCCTAGTTGCGCGACGGCGACGATCTCTCTCCCCACAGGATCATCATCATGAAGCTCGATGAAACAACCTTGCGGCGTCTCTGGCCGCAGGGCGACAGCCGCGTGCCCGGATTGCTGTCGGGTATGGTGCAATCGTCCGAGGCCGTGTTTGCGCGCTACGGCATCACCACGCCGTTGCTCGCCACGCATGTGATGGCGCAGATCTCGCACGAATGCGGAGCAGGGCGCGACGTCGTCGAAAATCTGAACTACAGCGCCGGGCGGATGATGCAGGTCTGGCCGTCGCGCTTTCCGACCATGGCGAGTGCCGCACCTTATGCCGGCAATCCGCGGGCGCTCGCCAACAAGGTCTATAACGGCCGCATGGGCAATGCCGTCGGCTCCGACGACGGCTGGAATTTCCGTGGGCGCGGCGGATCGCAGACCACGGGCCGCGAAGGCTATGTGCGGGTCAGGAAGGCCACGGGCATCGATGTGGTCAGCCATCCCGACTACCTGATCGATCCGCGGTACTTCCTCACTTGCGCCGTGTCAGATTTCATCAATTGCGGCTGCCTGCCGTTTGCGAAAGCGGATGACGTCGTCGGCGTCACAAGGCGGCTCAATGGCGGCGCCGTGGGTCTCGCCGAGCGCAAGGCGTGGCTGGCGAAATGGAAGGCTGCGCTGCGCGATGTATCGCTGGCGACCGCGCCGTCCGTGGGGCTACCGCCCGTGATCGCATCGCCGCCGCTGGCGCCCGAACTGCCGGCAGCCAAACCCACCAATAAGCCCACCAATCTTTCCGCTTTCATTGCCGCGGTTGTCGCGGCCTTCCGGAGGACATGACCATGGACTGGGGTGACCTTGCCAAACAGGTGATTGCGCTGGGCGCGCCGATGCTGGGGACGGCCCTGGGCGGCCCGCTCGGCGGTGTGGCCGGCGAGATCCTCGCCAAGGCGGTGGGTTCGGTGACACTGACGCCGGCGGCGGTGCAGGCGGCGCTCCCCGCGGTCGATCCGACCAGGCTGGCTGAAGCCGAGGCGCATTGGGCTGACATGATCCGCGCCGAGGCGGAGACCCAGCGCGCGGCGATATCAGAGACCCAGGCGACGATCCGGGCCGAGATCGTCAGCGACGATCCGCTGCAGCGCTGGTGGCGGCCGGCCTATGCGCTGGAATTGACGGTAGAATGCGCCGCGCTGTGGTGTGTGCTGATGCATGAATTCTGGACCGGGGATATCCAAACCATCAACGCGCTGGTCAATGCCACGGCGCTGCTGGTGACCTATTGGGGGTTCCGTTTCGGCGTGCTAGGCGTCTATATCAGCGGCCGCACCCGCGAAAAGGTCAGCGCGCTCACCGGGCAGGATTCGCCCGGCATGGTCGAGAAGCTGGTCAAGGCGGTTCTGGTCAAAGACGGTGTGAAGAAAAAGTAAGGTTGGCGGCCGTCGCCATTCATGGAGTGTTCACGCGTCCGGGCATCAATTCGGATTGTGAACGCGGAGAAGTCATTTGCGCCTGCTTGTTGTCGAAGATGATCCCGATCTCAACCGTCAGCTCACCACGGCGCTGACCGATGCCGGCTATGTCGTCGATCGCGCCTTCGATGGCGAGGAGGGGCACTTCCTCGGCGACAGCGAGCCCTACGACGCCGTGGTGCTCGATATCGGCCTGCCGAAGATGGACGGCATTTCGGTGCTGGAAGCCTGGCGCCGCAACAACCGCATCATGCCGGTACTGATCCTGACGGCGCGCGATCGCTGGAGCGATAAGGTCCAGGGCTTCGATGCCGGCGCCGACGATTACGTCGCTAAACCGTTCCACCTCGAAGAGGTGCTGGCCCGCATCCGCGCGCTATTGCGCCGCTCCACCGGCCACGCCCAGTCCGAACTCACTTGCGGACCCGTATCGCTGGATACCCGCACCGGCCGCGTCAGCGTTTCCGGCAATCCGATCAAGATGACATCACACGAATACCGGCTGCTGTCCTATCTGATGCACCATACCGGCCGCGTGATCTCGCGCACCGAACTGGTCGAGCATCTCTACGATCAGGATTTCGATCGCGACAGTAATACCATCGAGGTGTTCGTCGGCCGTATCCGCAAGAAGCTCGACGTCGATATCATCCAGACCGTGCGCGGCCTCGGCTATCTGCTCACGCCGCCGCAGCCGTGATCATCTCCGGGATCATGCGCTGATGCGCAACAGCTCGCTCGCAACGCGGCTGTTTCTGTCGGCGACGGCCTGGGTGGTGGTAATCCTCTTGATCACCGGCATCGTCCTGTCCTCGGTCTATCGCAGCGCCACCGAGCGCGCCTTCGATCGCCGCCTCAATCTCTATCTCCGCACCCTGGTGGCCGAAGTCGCCAATCCGCCGGACGCGCCCGATCACGATACGCCATCGCTTGGCGAGCCGTTGTTCGAACTGCCGCTGTCGGGCTGGTACTGGGAAATCGCACCCACCGAAGGCGCGAAGACCGAGATGCGGGCCTCGCGCTCGCTGTGGGACAAGAAGCTGCCCAAGCTCGAAGACCAGGGCGTCGAACTCACGGCGTCGGGCATCCGCCAGGGCTATGTGGACGGGCCAGAAGACCAGCGCCTGCGCATGGTGGAGCGTCCCGTCGATCTCGGCGCCGACGGCAAATTCCGCATCAGCGTTGCCGGCGACGCCACCGAGATTTTCGAGGAAACCCGCACCTTCGACTATTATCTTGGCGGCACATTCGCTGCCCTCTCGATCGTGCTCGTGCTCACCACGATCTTCCAGGTCCGCTTCGGCCTCGCGCCGCTGAAGCGCATGTCGGATGCCATTGCCGATATCCGGTCCGGCCGTGCCGAGCGGCTGGAGGGCACATTCCCTGTCGAGATCTCACCTCTGGCGGGCGAGATGAACGCGCTGCTCGATGCTAACCGCGCCATCGTCGAGCGCGCACGCACGCACGTCGGCAATCTCGCCCATGCCATCAAGACGCCGCTGTCGGTGATCGTCAACGAGGCGAACAGCCGTGGCATCGACCCCTTTGCGAGCAAGGTGCTGGAGCAGGCCGATGTGATGCGCGATCAGGTGACGCATCATCTGGAGCGTGCGCGGATCGCGGCGCGCGTCACCATCGTCGGCACCGTCACCGATGTCGCGCCGGCGCTGGAGGCGCTGTGCCGGACGATGCAGAAGATTCACCGGGACCGCGGCATCACCATCGACCTTGAGGCCGATGCCGCGGCGAAATTCCGTGGCGAAAAACAGGACATCGAGGAGATGGTCGGTAACCTCGTCGACAACGCCTGCAAATGGGCGGACTCCCATGTCACCATCGGCGTGCAGGTCGAGCGCACCGGCGGTGCCGATCCGGCGTCGAAGCTGCGGATCATCGTCGATGACGACGGGCGCGGGCTGTCCGATACCGAGCGCGCCCAGGTCGCGCGCCGCGGCCAGCGGCTCGACGAGACCAAGCCGGGGTCCGGTCTGGGTCTGTCCATCGTGGTGGATCTGGCCGCGCTCTATGGCGGTAGCCTGACGCTCGGCAAGGCGCCGATCGGCGGGCTGCGAGCGGAGCTGGTGTTGCCGGGTGTCTGAGTTCCGGCCTTCTTGCGCCCCGTTGTCGCCCGAATTATCCCGTTCGTAACGTCTTTGACGTTTCCTGTGTTCCGGTTTGCGTTCGGGGTCTGCGGTCCATGGTCAAGTTCAACGCCTTCTGTGTTGCCGCCGTCGCGCTGACGCTGGGTGGTTGCGACGTGACGACGTCGGACGGCGGGCTGGGCCTCGGCACCGATACGATCGCCCGGGCCTATAGCAGCACCAAGTCGGCCGTGGGCCTGTCCGAGGAAAACGCAGCAGTCGCGGTGACCAATGCCGCCTTTGGCGGGCTGATCGGCGCCAAACTCGGCGCCCAGCTCAACGACGAGGACCGCCGGCTGGCCTACGAGGCCCAGATCGCCGCCCTCGACCGCGGTGCACCCGGCGCTCCGGTGCCCTGGCGCAACGCCACGTCGGGACGCTATGGCAACATTGTTGCTGGCCCGGCCTATAACCAGAAAGGCCGGGAATGCCGCGGCTTTTCCCACACCGTCACCGTCAATGGTGACCTCAAGACCGCCCGCGGCACCGCCTGTCGCAGCCCTGAAGGTACCTGGGCGGCGGCCTGATCCCGGTTCCTCAACGCCTTCTTAACGGGGCGCCTGCTACAAAAATCGGTGGCGATTTTCGGTTGTAGATCGACCGGAAAGCACGGATTCCTAGGCTGCATGAACAAAACCTCGATCGATCGCTTGCGGGAGTATTTGGCGCAACTGCCCGAGCAGTCGCAGATGCTGCTGATGCGCGAATATGAGCGCGCGATCGAGCGCGGCGAAGACGTCGTGGTCGCCAATTTCGTGCTCGACCTGCTGCGCGGCGTGGTTCGCGGCCACGAGAATGCAGTGCGCCCGCGCGTCGAGGATCCCACCCGGCTGGTTTTCAAATCGCTCGAGCCGTTCCTTGTCGAAGGTGTGGGCAATGTCCGGCCCGGACAGATCCGGCGCGCCTCGCTGCTGCCGATCTGGCAGTGGCTGGAGCGCGACGCCGCGGACGCCGTGCGCGAGTTCGAGGCGGCCGTCTCTGCGTCGCCTGAGCCGGGCGCATCGGACATCGAACGTGCGGTCAAGAAATTCCAGCAGGCGGCAGCAGCCGCCATTACCGCTGCCACATCGGGCAATCGCGGCGCGGCCCGCATCGGGCCGACCCATGCCGTCGAAGACCTGCCGTCCATCGGCGCGGTGCTGAAGGCGCGCGAGCAACTCGACGGCTTTGCGGGCAAGCTGCCGAGCGTGCTGCGCAGCTTCGGCGATAGCCAGATCGCCTCGGTGAACAGCGCACTGAACGTGCCGACGCTGACCACGCCGCAGGTGCTGCCTTTCGCACTGTCGCTGGTGATGCAGCGGCTGGCGGCGCCATGGCAGATCATTCGTCTGGCGGTGAAGATCGCGGCCTCGGACGATGAAATCCGCGTGGCCGCCACGCCCTATGGTGTCGCCGTGACCATGGCGCTGTCCGATCTCAATCGCGTCGCGGCCGAACTGCGCTCCGATATCAGGCGCGGCAAGTTCGACAGCGCCCCCGAACATCTCAAGATCGCCCATGACGGCGTGCGCGGCCTGCGCACCGAACTCGACATGCGCAACGATTCCACTTGGGGCCGCCAGATGGCGTCGATCCGGGTGGAGATTTCCTCGACGCTGCAGTCGGAGATCGAGAGCGTGCCGGGCAGGGTGCGACGTCTGCTGCGCCAGCGCCCTGACAAGGATATTGCCGCGACGGCGACGATCGATTTCGCCGAGGTCGAGGAGACCGTGGCGCTGATCAATTTCGTCGCGGTGTGCCGGACCTATGCCAGCGAACTCGCCATCAACGAGGTGACGCTGCGGACCTATTCCGACCTGCAGCAATATGTCGAGAAGTCCACGGAGTCGCTGGTGCAGTCGCTGCGCGCCGGCGATGCCCGCGTCCGCAGCTACCGGCAGATGCAGGCCAAGGCCGCGATCCGCTTCTGCCAGGTGTTGTTCGGCCAGGAATATGCCTCGCTGATGAGCCGCGCCGCCGAACAGGCCATGGTCGTGGTCGAGCGCAAGCCGAAGCGGGCCGGCTAGGCGATGCGAAATGGCTCGTCGGCGATGTGACATCCGCATCGCCTGATCCCGAGATCAGAGCGCCAATTGAATGCGATTGGTTTCGCTGCCGTCATGTGCGGCCGGGACGGCGCAGCAGATCAGCACGTCATCGTCGGTCACCGCAGCGGCTGGCTCTTTGACGTAGGTCACCGCTCCCGCCAGAAGCTTCGTTCGGCAGGTGCCGCAATGTCCTTCCCGACAACTGAAATCGGGGCTCAGGCCTCGGGATTCGGCGAGGTCGAGCAGCGTGCCGGATTCGGGCGTCCAGCGCGCTTCCTTCAATGACTCTGTGAACACCACATGCACCGATGTCGACGACGATGGCTGGCGCGCCGGCGCTGTCGCCGGGCTGTCGACGGTTCGTACCAGTGACGCGGGGCCGAATGCTTCGGCGTGGATACGGTTGTCGGCGATGTTCAGTGCACGAAGACCGTCATAGATCGACTGCATGAATCCGGAAGGGCCGCAGAGATAGTAATCGTAGTCGCCAACCGGCATGAACCGTGACAGCAGGGCCATGTCGATACGCCCCGCAGCGTCGTAGTCGGGACCTTCTTCGGCATCCGTGATGTCGCCGAGAACTCGGATGACCCGGACTGCGTCTCCAGCGGACGCCGCAAGTTCATCCAATTCGTTGCCGAAGGGGCGCTCGTTCTTCGAACGGGCTGCCTGAAAAAGCACGGTGGGTCGAATCTTGAGCGTCCGCAGCCCCTCGTAAATCACATGCCGCAGCATCGCGAGCATCGGCGTGATTCCGATGCCGCCCGCCAGCAGCACCGCTGGCCGCGCCTGAGTGGCGTCGATCGTGAATTCACCGGCGGGCGCCCTTGCTTCGATCACGTCGCCAATATTGACGCCGTCGTGCAGCCGCTGCGACACGAGTCCGTCGCGTTTGACGCTGATGCGGTAGACGTGATCCGAAGGCGCGACCGACAGCGTATAGGTTCGGATGGCGGTCTTCTCCGCTCCGTCAATGGGTAGTCTGATCGGGAGATACTGCCCGGCACGATGAGGGAGGAGGCCGGCGCCGTCAGTCGGCTCCAGATGGAACGACCGGACCGTTGCGCTCTCATCGACGATGTTGATGACCTTGAACGGCCGCCATTTGGTCGCAAGTTCTGCAGCCCGCAGACGACCGGCTGCCTGCTCCCAACTGCCTGTCATGAGCGTGCTCGGAGCCCATCCGTCCGGCCGGAACGCCCAGCGCAGGGACAGAGCACCGAGTCGAAGAACGACACGCCGCGCCTTGAATTGCCAGAGGCGCTCGGCGCCCTGAAAGGCGGCGATCTCCGGGGAGTCCAGGATGACCCGGGCGTCGCCGGTCATTTGCAGCACGTCGCCGGTCTCGAAATCGACAAACAAGAGTCCGGCGTTGCCGTTGATGAGGATGTTGCCCAGCGTGGCAAAGAACAGATTGCCCGCGAAATCCGGGATTGTCAGCGTGCCGTCGTCGGCAATGCGAACGAAACCGGGATTGCCGCCGCGGCTCGAGACGTCGACCTGTCGACGGGATTCTCGCTCGACATAGGACGCGACAAAGAACATGTCGGCGGCTTCGATCATGCGGCGTGCCGTTGCGTCGATTTCGGCTTTCTCTTCGATATCGCCCGTAAACTGATCGCGTGGGTCGCGGGCAAATTCATAGTCGCGGAGCTGGATATAGCGCGGACAGTTGCCGAAGCTTTGATCGACGTCGAAATGGATCGCGTTGTGGTCCGATGGTCCGATGATGCCGTTGACCCGATTTCGCCGGCGCGTGTGAAGTTCAATGCCGAGCAGGCCGATTGCATCGCCCTCGTGCATCCCTTCGCTGGCGGGATCGCTTGGCTCCCTGACGACATCGATATCGAGCGATTGCGCTGTTGGCGATGAGATGAAGCCGGGCTTGCCGGTGACAAATGTGGCCCATGCGTCACCTGCGCCGTCGACGCTGCCGAGCGCTATGAAGGGAATCTGGGCGTAGAAATCCCGGTGTTGCGTCGGCATGTAGTCGCGCACGATACGCCTGCCGAGCTCATCCATGTGAGCCGAAACGCCGACCTTTTCCTGGATCGCCTTCTCGCCGGCGTGCCAGATGTCCAGTTTTGATAGCGACATAGTATCGGTCATCGGTCCGCTCTCGTTGGCGGTGTCGGGCGTATGCCTGGATACGCCCGACACGCAGTTAAGCCGCAGCGGCGAGGCCGACGGGTGTCTTGGCGAAAGGCACGAAGCCGGGCAGCGCTTCGATGCGGCGCAAGAAGGCGGTCACCTTGGGATAGCCGGACAGATCGACATTTCCTTCCGGCGCGCTTGCGATGTAGCTGTAGAGCGCCACATCCGCGATGGTCGGACCATTGCCGACAAGCCAGTCGCGATCGGCGAGATGCGCTTCGACCAGTGCCAACAAGGCGTGCGCGCGCTCGATGACTTCCTCTGGATTGAAGTTCCTGCCGAAAACGGTGATCAGCCGTGCAGCGGCAGGACCATAGGCCAGTTGGCCGGCAGCGACAGACAGCCAGCGCTGGATGGCCGCGCTTCCCTTCGCGTCATCGGGCAGCCACTCGGTTCGGCCGGATGTCTTGGCGAGATAAACGAGTATCGCGTTCGAGTCGGAGACAATGGTGCCACTGTCATCGAGGACCGGCACCTGACCGAACGGATTGAGCGCAAGGAAATCCGGCGTCTTGTGCGCGCCCGACTTCAGGTCAACCTCGATGAGTTCGTGGGGCAGGCCAAGGAGCGAAGCGAACAGATGCGCGCGATGAGAGTGGCCGGACAGTGGATGGTGATAGAGCTTCATGATTGTGATCCTGAATTCGTGGTCGGGTCCATTCCCGTTCAGCGAATGCAAGTTGCTTCATGATCCGGCGCGCGGGAATGCACGCTCTGCGCACTTCATCATTGCGCCGGATGAAATAACCGCGGCCTTTGTCGGCGCGCGACAGGCCCGATAGCGGTTTCATCAATCGCGTCGATGGGTCTTACCGGAGGGCATCCACGTCGCGGAGGGGGCATTACTCGGAAAGCGGGCTCGCAGCCGCCGCAATCCTTGATCCAGAACAAGCGGCTGGACGTCGCGATGGCATAAAAGTCAATTGCGCGGCGTCGGCGGCCATGGTGTAACCCGGCAAAGACGTCGTTTAGATCGACTCAAGACTACGCCGGAACCCATTGATGGCCTTATGGTTTGTGTTCGCCTTGATGACCGCCGCAGCGACTTTCGCCGTGTTGTGGCCGCTTGGCCGGACCCGCTCCGATGCCGGGGGCACCGAGGCCACTGTCTACCGCGATCAGCTCGCTGAAATCTCCCGCGATACCGCCGCCGGCCTGATCGGGCCGACGGAGGCGGAGGCGGCGCGTGTCGAGATCAGCCGTCGTCTGCTGGCGGCCGTCGATGCCGAGGGCGCGGCGTCCGTGGGCAGCAGTCCCGGCTTTCGCCGCGCGGTGGCGCTGGTGGCGCTGATCGGCCTGCCGCTGCTGGCCGTCGGCTTCTATCTGCCGCTCGGTTCGCCTGCCATGCCGGACTTTCCGCTCGCCGCGCGCAACCAGTCGCCCAGTCCCACCCAGCCACTGGACAATCTCGTCGCACAGGTCGAGCAGCATCTCGAGAAAAACCCGACCGACGGCCGCGGCTGGACCGTGCTGGCGCCTGTGCTGGCGAAGATCGGCCGTACCGACGATGCGGTGCGCGCGTTCCGCAATGCGATCACCTATGCCGGCGATACGGCCGCGCGGCGCGCCGATCTCGGCGAGGCCATGGCGATGGCCGCCAATGGTGTCATCACCGCGGATGCCAAGACCGAATTCGAACGCGCTGTCGCGCTCGATGCCGGCGAGGTGAAGGCACGCTACTTCCTGGGCCTCGCGGCTGAGCAGGACGGGCGTGGCAGCGACGCGGCGGCGATCTGGCGCGACATGCTGGCAAAGGGACCTGCGGATGCGCCGTGGCGTCCGGTGGTCACGGCGGCCCTGGCGCGTGTCGGCGGCAGCGCTCCGAAGTCAGGCCCGAACCTGCCGGCACTGTCGGAAGACACGATCGCGTCGGTACAGGGCATGAATGCAGGCGACCGCAATGCGATGATCCATGGCATGGTCGACCGGCTCGCCACGCGGCTCAAGCAGGATGGCAGCGACGTCGAGGGATGGTTGCGGCTGGTGCGTGCCTATATGGTGCTCGGTGAGCGCGACAAGGCAAAGAGCGCGCTGGCAGATGCACGGGAGGCGGTCGGCACGGATGCCGAGCGGCTGCACAAGCTGAACGATGGCCTGAAAGACTCCGGGCTGGATGGGTGACTTCCAATGACGCGCAAGCAGCGACGATTGACGATGATAGGTGGAGCGCTGGTGGTGCTCGCCATCGCGGCCGGGCTGGTGCTGAACGCGCTGCGCGATTCCATCGTGTTCTTCTCGACGCCGCAGATGGTTGCCGAAAAGCAGATCCCGGTCGGCAAGCGCTTTCGCCTCGGCGGCATGGTCGAGCAGGGCTCGCTGGTGCGCGGGGATAATCTCGCCGTGAGCTTCAAGGTCTCCGATGGCGGCGCAACCTTGCCGGTGAACTACAAGGGCATCCTGCCGGATCTGTTTCGCGAGGGGCAGGGCGTTGTCGCCGAAGGCGCGATGGATGCGTCGGGCGTGTTCAAGGCCGATACGGTCCTGGCGAAGCATGACGAGAACTACATGCCGAAGGAAGTCGCTGACGCACTCAAGAAACAGGGGCGCTGGCAGGAAGGCGAGGGTGGCAAGCCGGTGATGTCGCAGGGCGCCGCCAAGCCTGTGGTGACGCCTGCAAAACAGAGTGTTTTGCAGTGATTGCCGAAGCGGGACACTATGCATTGGTGCTGGCGCTGGCGCTGGCGTTGATCCAGTCGACGGTGCCGATCATCGGTGCGCGCCTGCGCGATCCGGCATTGATCAATGTCGCGCGCTCCACGGCACTGGCGCAGTTGCTGTTTGCGGGGCTGTCGTTTCTCGCGCTGACGACGCTCTATGTCACGTCGGATTTCTCGGTCGCCAACGTGTTCGAGAATTCGCATTCCGCAAAACCGCTGCTCTACAAGATCACCGGCGTGTGGGGGAACCACGAAGGCTCGATGCTGCTGTGGGTGTCGATCCTCGCACTGTTCGGCGGGCTCGTCGCTGCCTTCGGCAATAATCTGCCGCTGTCGCTGCGCGCGCATGTGCTGGCGGTGCAGGGCTGGATCGCCGCGGCGTTCTATCTGTTCATCCTGATGACCTCGAATCCGTTCCTGCGGCTGGCGCAGCCGCCGCTCGAGGGCCGCGATCTCAATCCGGTGCTGCAGGATATCGGCCTCGCGGTGCATCCGCCGATGCTCTATCTCGGCTATGTCGGCTTCTCTATCGCATTCTCCTTTGCTGTCGCCGCGCTGATCGAGGGCCGCATCGATGCCGCCTGGGCGCGCTGGGTGCGGCCATGGACGCTGGTGGCATGGATATTCCTCACGCTCGGCATCGCGATGGGCTCCTATTGGGCCTATTATGAACTCGGCTGGGGTGGCTGGTGGTTCTGGGATCCCGTCGAGAACGCCTCGCTGATGCCATGGCTGTCCGGCACCGCGTTGCTGCACTCCGCGGTGGTGATGGAGAAACGCAACGCGCTGAAGGTCTGGACCATCCTTCTCGCGATCCTGACCTTCTCGCTGTCGCTGCTCGGCACATTCCTGGTGCGCTCCGGCGTCCTCACCTCGGTTCATGCCTTTGCGACCGACCCGACGCGCGGCGTGTTCATCCTGCTGATCCTGTGCGTGTTCATCGGCGGCAGCCTGACGCTGTATATGTGGCGTGCATCGTCGCTGAAGCAGGGCGGACTGTTCGCGCCGATCTCGCGCGAGGGCGCGCTTGTGCTGAACAACCTGTTCCTCACCACGGCCTGCGCGACGGTGTTCATCGGCACGCTGTATCCACTGGCGCTGGAAATGCTGACCGGTGAGAAAATCTCTGTCGGCGCGCCGTTCTTCAATCTCACTTTCGGGCCGCTGTTCGTGCCGTTGCTGCTGGCGATGCCGTTCGGGCCGTTGCTGGCGTGGAAGCGCGGCGATCTCAGAGGCGTGACGCAACGGCTGATGGCTGCCGGAATCGCCGCGCTTCTGGCGGTGGCACTGGTCTGGGCATGGACGACGGGCGGTGCGGCGCTGGCACCGCTCGCGATCGGGCTCGGCGTGTTCGTTATTTCCGGATCGATCGTCGATATCGCCGAACGCACCATGCTGTTTCGTTTACCGTTCGGTGTGGCGTTCCGCCGTGCGCGCGGATTGCCGCGCGCGGCCTGGGGCACGGCCTTTGCTCATGCCGGCATCGGCGTCGCGCTGATCGGTATCGTCTGCGAGAGCACCTGGAATACCGAATATATCGGCACCATGCAGCCGAATGATGTGGCGAAGCTTGCCGGCTATGAGCTCACGCTCAAGGATGTGACGCAGCGGCAGGGGCCGAATTTCCGCGAGAGCCTCGCGCGTTTCAGGGTGACGCGCGGCGGCGACGAGATCGGCGAGATGACGCCGTCGAAGCGCAACTTCACCGCGCGGCAGTCCTCGACCACGGAAGCCGCGCTGCTCTCGCGCGGCGCCAGCCAGCTCTATATCTCGCTCGGTGAGGAGGCCGCCGGCGGCGCGGTTGCCGTGCGGATGTATCACAAGCCGCTGGTGCTGATGATCTGGTGGGGGCCGGTGCTGATGGCTTTCGGCGGGCTGCTGTCACTGTCCGACCGGCGGCTACGCGTCGGCGCGCCGAAGCCGGCCAAGGCATCGCGCGCACTGCAGCCGGCGGAGTGATGGCGTGACACGCATTGTCGCAAGCCTCATCGCCGTCATGTTCCTGCTCGCTGCGCCGCTCGCGCATGCGGTGCAGCCCGACGAGATCATGAAGGACCCGGCCCAGGAAGGCCGCGCGCGCAACCTGTCGAAGGAGCTGCGCTGCATGGTCTGTCAGAACCAGTCCATCGACGATTCCGATGCACCGCTGGCGCGCGACCTGCGCCTCTTGGTGCGCGAGCGTATCGCCACTGGCGAAAGCGACAAGCAGGTGCTGGATTTTCTTGTGGCGCGCTATGGCGAATTCGTGCTGCTGAAGCCGCGGCTCAACCTGCACACGCTGCTGCTGTGGCTGCTGACGCCGCTGGTGCTGATCGGCGGCGGCTTCGCCTTGTGGTGGCACAACCGGCGACGGGGCAGGCCTGCAGGCGATGATGATGCCGTGATGCAGCTCACCGCCGAGGAAGAAGCGCGGATCGAGCGGCTGATTGCCAAGGAAACGGTGCAGGACAAGCCGGTTTAGTTCGCCGCCCCCGGCCAGCAGCCGACTATTGAGAGCTCGCATCTAGATCACAAGGCAAAGTCCCGAAAACAGCAACAAGCCCAGGATAATTCGTTTGAAGGCTGCTTCGTTGACCCGTCCGAACAGGACGATGCCTAAAGCCGTTCCAGCAGCCAAGGCGGGTAGAGACATGCCAAAGTTGATCAAGACCTTTAACGAAAGGCTGTGGTGCGAAAGCATGAGAGCAAGGGCGAAAAGCTGCATCACCCCGATGTAGGGTTGAACCAGACCGCGCTGCTGATTTTTCGGGAGACCATGGATGTCGCACCAGATCGCAGGAAGTGCGCCGGGCATCGCCGTCAATCCGCCGACCAGTCCCCCACCAAACCCCACCAGCGCGTTTCTGCTCTGGCTCTCCATCTGACGCGAGCAGGCAGGCGTTGGCCGGAACAAGGCATATGTCGCGTAAAGGGATACGAGAGCTCCAAAACCCAGTCTGAAGGTTTCAGTACCCACATTCTGCAGGAGATAGATCGCGATCGGAATGCCTAGCAGTCCACCCGCGATGAAAACGAGGCTGGTTTTCCATTGCATGTTCTTGCGTAGCGCAAACAGAGTGGCCGCTTGTACAGTGATGCTGCAAGCCATCATCAATGGCACAGCTTCCATAGGCGGAAAAACGTGTAGCAGGACAGCACCGGCGACCGCCGAGAACGCAAACCCGGAAAGGCCGGAAACGAACGCGCCCGCAAAAACCGCCCCGCTTAGCGTCAAATAAGCCGCTATATCTGACATGGCATCGCTTCCTTTGGAACGGTGATCGTCTTCAATAGCGGGACAGCGTGGGGCGTCCGAACTCACTCAAGTGACAATAACAAATCCATCTAGTCGCCGTGGATCGCCGTTGTTGCCGTTTCGATAGGTTGGATACTCGACACGTGGTTCAGCATGTATCCTCCGACAACGTGCAAAATGCCGAAGCCAGCCAGGACAGCGATTGCCCACGCTTTGAGAGGAGACGGAGGAGGCGTTGGTCGACGGACGTGGGAGCTCTTGGTAACTGCCATATCCAATTTCCTTCTTGCACGCGTTCGGAAAATTCGACTGTCACTTTGAAAGCGCGCTCCTGCTTCCAACTGCCGAATTCAAGATCGGCTGCTGTTCAAGCGCGTCCAGTTGGGGTGAACGATATCGCTGGGTTCATGCGCGAGCGATACGGCAGATGTCGTATTTCGTCGTCGGCAAGGAGGCTAATGTCGAAAGGCCCTGCGCCGCCGCAGGTGGCGCCGCCGTTGGAGATCAGCGCGGAGACGCGATCTCAACCGTGGCCGGGTGATCGCCAATCCGTGGGCGGCTACACATCCTTCTAGCAACCGCCATTGATTTATTCCTTAGCGCCACGGGATCAGCCGCCTGTCGGATGTCGCTGGTGAGGGGCGGGCCAACCGCCAGTTGGCGCGGCCATCCCTTCGACCGGACCTGTCGAGGTCATGGCATCGAGCATCGGCTCGCCGCTTTCCTGAACAGCTACAACTTCGCCAGGCGGCTGAAGACCCTGCGCGGCCTCACAGCCGATGAAGCCATCTGTACGGCTTGGGCAAATGAGCCAGACCAATTTCGGCTCGATCTACTCCACTTCACCTCGGGACTGAACACTAGGGCGAAAGGGGAGACGCGCGGGTTCTGAAGTTGCCGCGCTGGCTAAATTCAAATCGGTTGACGTCAAAATTCTTTGGATAGGTGTTTTCCAACTGTGGCGGTATCGGAAGGTTATAGCCGATCTTCAATTGGTTCATCAGGACACTGCGTAATCGCATCGATCCGGCAAGGCCGGCAGTCACACAGGTGCCCGCCACATTCTCCAGTCCGGGGGCGCATGCGAACCGGGCCGCGGCAATCGAACCGGTAAGGACGCTCGCTCCAAAAGCGACGGTGACGAGAAGGCCGGTGTTGAAACGTTTTGACATGTCGGCCTCTCTCAAAAATTCACGGTTGCGCCGCTGGCGACGACCCAGGCGTCGCCTGACATGAATGGCACTAACGGCGCGAAGGCCGGTGGTCCCGGAGTCTCGTTCTCCCGAATCCAGACTCGCTCGACCCTGCCATTGATGTTGATCTTGTTGGTGACATTGTAGTTGGCGACTCCGCCCACCGCCCAGCGGGTCTTGGCCGGCACGAAGCTGAACGTCGCAGCATCATAACCATCGTGGTCGCGATAGAGATAGCCCGCGGTGGGGCCGACGGTGAAGCCGTTGGCAAACCTGTAGTTCAATCCGGCATTGACCCTATACAAGTTGCTGTTGGAATTGAACCCTTCTGGAATCAAGGCCAACCCGCCAGGATCAAGAATCTCATTCTTGTCGGTATGGGTCCAGAAACCATCGCTGTAGATCGACCACCTTTGATCAAAGGCATAAGATGCACTGCCGGAAATCGTCGTGCGCGGCCCGACCCTGTACTTGTCGTAGCCTAGCATGCCGAACTGGCCGGATTGCGAGATGCCGTCCCAGGAATAGGACCCGGAGCCCTGCAGCGAGAGCGGCCCATTGGAATATCCAAGCGCGGCGGTCACCGTTGCCTCGTCGCCGTTCTTGATACTGATGGTATCGGTGGTCAGGCCCGTAATCGGGTTGAGGGCTTCCTTGTTGAAGGGGTTGCGCTGGGTATAGCCACTCGACAGGGTCAAAATCAGCGCCTGCGACAGCGGAATGTTGACGCCCGCAGTCGGTCCGAAATTCCAGCCTTCGCCATAGGTGCCCTGGTCGACGAGATCGCCGTCCATGCGCGCGAAGCGCGAGTTACCGTAAAGCGCGGAGGTTCCGGTCGGGGCGTTGATCAGCATTGCGACGAAGGGCTGGAAGCCGGTGAAGCCATTGTAAGTGGCGGTGCCCGAGAGCTGCGTATCGACCGGCGTATCGACCGAGCCGCGTTCGCCGGATGTTGATTGCGACGAAGAGACAAAGCCCCCCCGCAGCACGAATTCGAATTTCCAATTGGGGTTGGGATTGCCTGTCAACGACAGTGACATCGGCGCGTAAAGTTGCGTTCCCTGACCGACGCCGTTCAGGGGGGCAGCATTGGTCGGAAAGCCTCGGGTATTCCGCCAACTGAAATAGCGGACTTCGCTGTTGTAGCTGATGTTCCACAACTGATCGATCGACTGCACAACGGCCTTTATCGGCATATCGGCTGCAAGCGCCTGACCTGGAGCACCTCCGCACGCAACCACGACCGCACCGGGAATTAATAGTCGCATAAAATACCCCCGCCGCCCAAAATTCCAGAACGCATTTCACAGCATTACGGACAAATTTCAAAGTCAGTAATGTTCCCCCAAACAGGGCTGGTCTGTGGAGGAATGATGCACCGGTTACGGACTAGCCGCGGCGAGGGCGGCCCGTATTTTGTTTGCTAGTATAGAAAAGGCCGCCTGGAGGCGCCCCCGAAACGACCAGGTCGTAGCCGCGGTTTGGTCGGTTATTGTTTTCCGATATACTTCAGACCGACATAGGGGCCGTTGAGGCCGAAGTTGGTATTGTTACCGTTGCGGATCGTCGAGCCGGAGGAAGGCGAACCGGAAAAGTAGTTTGAGGGCGGTTTGGTCTGCGAGAGATTTAGCGCGCCGTTTTTCATCGTGTATGACGGTCGCTGGCCAAGCCCGCCCTGACTTTGGGCGAGCGCGTCGTCTGAGGCGGCCAAGTAGCCACCCGACGCCAAGACAGAGCCAACTACGGCAATTTGTTTCATGAACATGTTAGATATCTCCTGTGTGACATCCACTCATCCTCGCGGTCAATCGATTGACGTGCACTTCGCCACTCATGCGACCGACTTTGGAATCAAAACGTCGCCGTTGCCTCATAATAGCTAGAGGAACGCGCTCGCCTGCATGCCGCTCACCACTTGTATCCCAAGACAGGTTTATAGGGGCCAGAAGCGCTGCTACCGTTGCGGATCGTCGAACCGGACAAGGAGTTTGAGGGCGATTTGGTCTGCGGACCGGCGAGATTTGGGGTGCCGTTTTTGACCGTCTGCGAGGGGCGATGGCCAAGCCCGCCTTGACCTTCGGCCAGCGCGCCATCTGAGGCCGCCAAGTAGCCGCCCAACACCAAGACGGCACCAACTACGGCAATTTGTTTCATGAACATGTCAGATATCTCCTGTGTGAGATTCACTCGACATTCCCTGCTCACCACTGGTACCGCGCGACACTTTCGCCTGCGTAGCTGCGCGTCACGTTGGAGAACTCATCCTCGAAGGCCGCCGTCGTCGTGCGAGACTTCCCGAAGCGAAGCTGCTCGTCTTGATAGCTCCGTTGATGGCACACTTCTGCTCTCAACTGCCGAATTCAGAATCTGCCGCTGTTCTAGCGTGCCCAGTCGGCACGAAAGATATCGTTGTGTTCAGTCGCAAGCGATACGGCAGATGCCGTATTTCGTCGTCGGTAAGGAGGCCAGAGCCTTTTCCGTTTCGATAGAATCGAAACGGGGCTCTAGATTCGTTATTCTGACACGTTTTCTTGACGCGAACCGGGTCCACTTCGCTGGAAAACGCTCTGGTGTCGAAAGGCTTTGCGCCGCTGCAGACGGTGGCGCCGTGGGAGATCAGCGCGGAGACGCGATCTCAACCGTGGCCGGGTGATCGCCAATCCGGGGCAGCTACATATGCCTTTAGCGACCGCTATCGATTGATTCCTTGCCGTCAACACAGGCTGTAACGATCGCTTCGTGCAATTCCTCGCCGGTGATCGGCTTGTGCAGAATACGATGACCGCTGGCGATGGCTTCCTTGATCCGCGACGGCGAGGTATCGCCGGTCACGATAACGGCAGGGACCGAGCGGCCGAAATGGGCGCAAAGAGCCTCGATTACGTCCAGGCCCGTAGCTCCATCTCCGAGGCGGTAGTCGGCAATGATCAGATCGACCGGTGCCTTGCCGGCCTCGATCGCCTCTGCATGAATCTGTTGCACCTCGGCGGCAGATCGGCCGGCATAGACGCGATGCCCCTGCAGTGTGAGCAACTGGACCATGATATCGAGAACATCCCTCTCGTCTTCCACGACCATGATGCCGACGGCGATGCCGGCTGGTGATGCCTTGTTGTCGGGCAAGGGAGTTTCCACCGCACTGGCTATCGGAACCGTAACGGAAAACATCGAGCCGCGCCCGGTGACGGAGACCAGCTTTAGCGGGTGTTGCAGCAGCACGGCGGTGCGGCGAACGATGGCGAGGCCAAGGCCGAGGCCAAGCGCGCGATCCCTCGCCGGGTTCTGCAATTGTACGAATTCCTCGAACACCATTGCTTGCTGATCTGCGGGGATGCCGGGGCCGGTATCCCATATCTGGATTTCCACCGAAGCGCCGCGCCTACGGCAGCCGAGCAGAACGCCGCCGGATCTCGTGTATCGAAAAGCGTTCGACAGCAGATTGTCCAAAATCCGTTTCAGCATCATGGGATCGCTGTCCACCAGCAGACGGCTTTCAACAACACGCCAATCAAGGCCGCGATCCTTCGCCACGGGCGCGAATTCGTTGCCGAGTTGATTGAAAAGTTGGGACAAATTCACCGTCTCCTTCGCAACAGTGACGACGCCGGCATCGAGCCGGGAGATGTCGAGCAGTCCATTCAGGAGGGCGCTGAGATTGCCGACAATGGATTTTGCCTTGCCGGCCAGATCGCGAGCATCGCCGGATGCAACAGCGCCTCGGTGACCCAGCGCCGCGAGCGTGGCGATCAGTAGACTCAAGGCATGGATCGGCTGGCGCAGGTCATGACTGGCGGCCGCAAGGAAACGCGTTTTCGCACGATCGGCTGCTTGCGCGCGGTCGCGTTCTTCCTGCAGGTGGCTCACCAGTTCGACATTTTCCAGGCGCAACCTGATGGTCTCACGCAGCATGTGGTACGTCGTGCGGCAGTAATAAAGATTGATGGCCACAAGCCCCGCAAGCAGGGAGAGATATGCGCCGGAGATATCACCTCCATTGGTAATAGAGCGTACCGTGATTGGCAGCACCGTTGCGACGATCGAACCGACGAGAGCAGGCGGAAAGGCCGAGAGCGACGGGACGGTGCCGCAGATCAGACCGGTCAAAACGATGACCGTGAATGAAAAAGGAATGGGCGCCTCGGGAAGGAACCCAACCCAGCCGAGCATTCCCCACAGCAGGCCTGACACGCAGGAAAACGCAGCCGCGAGCCAGGCCCATCGCAACGCGGACGTCGGCTCTCTATCTCGGTTGAAGAACCGGCGCGCCGCCAGAACGCGTATGGCAGTGAGCAGATACAACGCGCCGAGCCATCCGATCAACCAGCTCGCCGATACGACGCTCCTCAGTACGTATGCTGCCGCCAGGGAGATGAGGATGTTGGCGACCACCACTCCGTAGGAATTGCGATACAAAAGCTCGACGAGCGCCTCGCGTATCTTGTCTTCTTGCATCGAAACCTCTTCGCGCGCCGGTAGGTGCGGCGGCTTCGTTCGCGAGTTGCCGTTGCGCTAGCCCGCTGGAAGGCCGAGACGAATTGCGTAGGCTGTCAATTCAGCACCGCTGTGCAGATCAAGCTTCCGCATCAGATTCTCGCGATGTTTCCGGGCGGTCAGCGGGCTAATGCCGAGCCGATTGGCGATGTCGCGGCTGGTGGCACCGTGAGGGATCATCCCCAGGATTTGCCGCTCGCGCCGTGTAAGCGTGACCGGAGATATGATCGCAGCCGTGGGCTCCGGGGAGTCGTTCGGGCCGTCATGCTGGTCCACCGCAAAACGAACCTCCTCCGCCACATAGGCGTTGCCTTTTCTGATGGCATCGACTGCAGCGATGAGTTCGGATGGATCGCCGCTCTTGGTCAAATAGCCATTCGCGCCTGCAGAAAACGCTGCCCGAATGGAACGTGGCTCAACATTGGCGGTCACGACAAGAACTCGCAGCTCCGGCCATTCGGTTCTCAGGTTAGCTATGAATTGAAACCCGTTCACACCCGGCATGCCGAGATCGAGTATGAGAAGATCGGCGGAGCTTTCGTTCAGCAGCCGGTGAACGGCTTCACCGTCCGCCGCTTCTCCACTGACCGTAAGCCTGTCCACGGTCGACAGAAGCTGTTTCAGGCCTTCCCGAATGAAGGCATGATCGTCAGCAATGATCGTCCTCAGCAGTCCGCTCATGCATCGCCCCGCTACAACGGCGCTAGGATATAAGTCAGATCCAATCAAAGATTGGAATCCATGTATTCATTTGCCTGATGATCTTAATACAAAATACGCGAGTTGCCGTATTTTTACATATGGTCGCTGAGGCTCAGGACTCATTGAATCCAGGCGCTCGACCGCACCCAACCCGGCTTGCCGACGAAGAAGGGCCGCGTCGGGACGATGATCCACGACTACAAACGGCACGACCACTCTGTGTGCGGCGCTGAATATCCTCGACGGCACCATTATCGGCCGCAATATGCAGCCCCACCGGCACCAGGAGTTCATCCGCTTCCTCAACACCATCGAGGGCCAGGTGCCGGCACGAAGGCGATCCACGCCATCATCGACAACTACGCCAACCGCAAACATCCCAAGGTGCAAGAATGGTTGGCCCGGCATCCCGCTGGACGTTCCGCTTCACACCAACCTCGGCATCATGGCTCAACGCTGTCGAAGGCTTCTTCGCAAAGCTTGCGAGACGCCGCCTCAAACGCGGCGTGTTCCGATCCGTGGATGATCTCAAAGCCGCCATCGATCGCTTCGTTACCGAAACCAACGCCGATCCAAAGCCCTTTGTCTGGACGGCCAATCCCAAACTCGTCCTCGTCGCTATCAAACGGGAGAAGCGTCAATCCACTAGTGCAGCTGTTGCCGCGGCCGGCGTCTATTCGGCGGGCAACACCGCCTGGATATTCCGACCCGTGCGTTCGATATGCTCCCGCAGGATCCGTGTTGCATCGCGGGTGCGGCGCTCGATCATCGCATGGGCCATGGCAGTGTGTTCTGCAGGCACATCGCGATCCGGCTGATGTTTCTTCAGGAAGATGCGGCGATAGCGATCGCTCTGGTCGTGCAGCGTCGCGCAGAACTGCCGCAACAGCGGCATCTGGCATGCCGAGATCAGTTCGGCATGGAAGGCGCGATGCGCAATCTCCCAGGCTTCCTGTTCAGCGGCCGAGCGTGAGCCGCGCTTGCAGCGGCTGAGCTGATGCAGCGAGCCGAGCACGCGTCCTTCCCAGGCGACATCGCCGTGTTCGATGGCTTCCTTGACGGCGAGGCCTTCGAGCTCGACGCGTAGCCGGATGATCTCGGCGAGATTGCTCGCCGAGACCGGCGTGACGCGATAGCCGCGCTGATCGATCAGCGCGACGAGTCCGTCATTCTCCAGACGACACAGCGCTTCGCGGAGCGGGCTGAGGCTGACGCCGAAGGCGGTGCGCAGGCGATCAAGATTGAGTTTGCTGCCCGGCAGTAGGTCGCCGCGCATGATGGAGTCCCGCAAACGGGCGACCAGCGTGGTGGACAATGTGGTCGGGATCGCGCCGGCCGTGGTGGTGCGTGCGGTGCTCATGATGGCTTATCCGATGCTCTCGAAACCGTAGAGCGAAGCCGGATTATCCACCAGTGCCATTTGCTGCGCTTTGGGATCCGGCAGCCAGAGCGGGATGAGATCGACGAGGTCGCCATCGTTCGGCATCGCGACCGGGCAGATCGGATGTGGCCAGTTGCTGCCCCAGAGGATACGGTCGGGACGTGCTTCGACCACGCGCGCGATCATCGGCAGCATGTCGCGATGCGGATAGGGCTCTGCAGAGAGACGGTACAGGCTGGCGAGCTTGATCCAGCAGCGGTCGGTGTCGAGCAATCGCAGCAAGGTTCGGAACGGTTCGGAGTCGACGCCTTCTGCAGCGCTGATCCGGGCGAGGTGATCCAGCACGAATGGACTGCGGACCTGCATCAGTTGCGGCGCGACATCGACCAGTTCGCTCGCTCTGTTGAAATGCAGCACGAGATGCCAGCCGAAATCGAAGGTCTCGTTCGCGAGACCCGCTAGATGCGCAAAGGATGCGCCGCCGCTGACGACGGTGGACATCCGGCAGCCGCGCATGCCGCGGAGGTGCATGTCTTCGAGCTCCTGTTGCGGCAGGCCCGACGGGATCACGGCCACCCCGCGCAGCCGTCGCGGATTGAGGTCGAGGGCCGCGAGGGTCGCACTATTGTCGGTGCCATGAGCGCCGCCATGCACGATGACGGCGCGGTCGATCCCGAGCGTTTCGTGGAGCTGCATCAGGTCGTCATAGGTGCAGTCTTCGGGCGTGTAGCTGCGCTGTTCGCTGAACGGAAATTCGACCTGCGGGCCGAAGACGTGGACATGGGTATCGCAGGCACCACGCGGCATCACGAATGCCGGCCGCTTCGGATGGCGATCGGGGCCGGGGCAGGGCTTCGGTGGGGCGCCAGGCGTATGCGCACTCATCGTGGCAACTCCCTTCAAATAAGCGATCTTTGTTCGCTGAAAATAAACGGTGGCAATCAGCCGATTTGACGACAGCCTTAAGTAGTGCCAACATAAAATCGACGAAGCAAGAAAAATCGATTATTTGGAGGTTCGCATGCGGCACGTGGTTTCTGCACTGGTGGCTCTGGTCATGGTTTCGCTGGTCGGCCAGGTTGCCCATGCAGGGTTTCCCGAACGCGGCATCAAGATCGTGGTGCCGTTTCCCGCTGGCGGATCGAACGACGTCGTTGCCCGCTTGCTTGGCACCAAGCTGCAGGAGCTCTGGGGACAGCCGGTGGTGATCGACAACCGTGCCGGCGGCGGCGGAAACATTGGCGCGGATGCCGTCGTGCGCTCGCCCGCCGATGGCTATACGTTGCTGCTGACGGCGCCCGGACCGCTCGCGGTCAATCAGTCGCTCTACGCGCAACTCCCCTTCAATCCCGCGCAGGATTTCACGCCGGTAGCGTTGATCGCGTCGGTTCCGATCGTGCTGGCGGTCAATCCGGGCGTGAAGGCGACGACGGTGGCGGAGCTGATCGCGCTCGCCAAGGCATCGCCGGGCAAACTCAATTTCGGCTCGTCCGGCCTGGGATCAACCAATCATCTGGCCGGCGAGCTGCTGAAGGCGCGCGCCGGCATCGATATCGTCCATGTGCCGTATCGCGGCGCGGCGCCGGCGATGAATGACCTGATCGCCGGTCAGATCCCGATGATGTTCGACAACATGCCCGCCATTCGTCCGCAGGTTCAGGGCGGCACGATCCGCGCGATTGCCGTGGCCGGCGCAGCACGTTCGCCTCTGTTCCCGGAGCTGCCGACCATGGCGGAGGCGGGTGTCGCGAATTTCGAGGCGTCGTCATGGTTTGGCCTCGTCGCGCCGGCCAAGATGCCGCCGGACGTGACGAAGGTGCTGATCGACGGCGTGGCCAAGGTGCTGAAGGACCCCGATATGGTGAAGCGTCTCGCCGATGTCGGCGCCGAGCCCGGCACATTGTCAGGCGACGCGTTCGCGGCGTTTCTGCGTACGGAGTCTGATAAGTGGGGGCAAGTGGTCAAGACAGCGGGCGCCAAGGTCGAGTAGGACTTCGGACGTAATCGATTTGAAAACGGGAACCATATGACGAAGAAAATTGCTGAGCTCGACGAATTGAAATCCCGCTACGAGGGGATGATTGGGTTCACGCCGCCGAAGATCGCGAAGCGACTGGAACTGGGCATGCGCGTCGATCCCGCTCTGGTCACGGCGCTGGAGGACTGGCGGATTGCGGCGCTGACGCCGACGGCACTGGATCAGAAGACCGTGCAATTGATGTCGTTCGCGATCCTGCTGGTCCAGACGTCCGAAGCTGCTGCCAATCACGCAAAGGCTGCGATCAAGGCCGGCGCCACGCTTGAGGAACTGCACGCAAGCGCCGGAATCGCTGCGCTGTTCCGCGGCGTTGCAGCCTTCAACATGGCCGGCGAAATCCTGGCCGGTCTGTTCCCGGAGACGGCTCAAAAGACCGGCGGCTGATACCGCCGTTGCATCTGCCGATATCGGGGTGATTCAGGCGCGGTTTTCCCTGCGTCACCCCGCCACACCTGCATCTCCCAGATTACCAAACCTTAATTCCCCTGCCAGCCCGCGGTAAGGTGGAAACCTCCATCTTCAGATCACACAAGGCGCCTTGCCCCCCGCGCCGTTGCTCTGGAGATTTTCTCGATGTCCGACCGCCCCACCGATTTTTCCGAATTGCCGTCCTACAAGGCACCCCGCCGCTCGCTGTTCTCTGCGCGTAAATTCGCGCTGATGGCGTCGGTGGTTGCGGGCCTTGGTGTTGCCGCTTATGGCCTGTCGCCCTCCAACGGTCCGGTCGACATCTTCACCACCACTGCGCATGCGCAGGTCGACAAGCAGGTCAAGTCGCAGGCCGCGCAGCCGGTCGGCTTCGCCGATATCGTCGAGCGCGTGAAGCCGTCGGTGATCTCGGTCAAGGTCAACATGAAGGAAAAGGTCGCATCGAAGGATGACGACAACAACGGCGACTCGCCGTTCCAGCCGGGCTCCCCGATGGAGCGCTTCTTCAAGCGCTTCGGCCAGGACGGCGTGCCCCCGGGCATGCGCGGTGGTCCGCGCGGCGGCGGCCGTGGCGTCGTGAGCGGTCAGGGCTCGGGCTTCTTCATCTCGGCTGACGGTTTCGCCGTAACCAACAATCACGTGGTCGATGGCGCCGACAAGGTCGAGGTCTCGACCGACGACGGCAAGACCTATTCGGCCAAGGTGATCGGCACCGATCCGCGTACCGATCTGGCGCTGATCAAGGTCGAGGGCCGCACCGACTTCCCGTTCGCCAAGCTCGCCGACGGCAAGCCGCGTATCGGTGACTGGGTGCTGGCAGTCGGCAACCCGTTCGGACTCGGCGGCACCGTGACCGCCGGCATCGTCTCGGCCTCGGGCCGTGACATCGGCAGCGGTCCGTATGACGATTTCATCCAGATCGATGCGCCCGTGAACAAGGGCAATTCGGGTGGTCCGGCTTTCGATACGTCGGGCGAAGTGATGGGCGTCAACACCGCGATCTATTCGCCCTCGGGCGGCAGCGTCGGTATCGCGTTCTCGATCCCGGCCTCGACCGTGAAGACGGTGGTGGCGCAGCTCAAGGACAAGGGTTCGGTCTCGCGTGGCTGGATCGGCGTGCAGATTCAGCCGGTGACCCAGGATATCGCCGACAGTCTCGGCCTGAAGAAGGCGGAAGGTGCGCTGGTCGCCGAGCCCCAGGCCGATGGTCCGGCAGCCAAGGCTGGCATCAAGTCGGGTGACGTCATCACCGCGGTGAATGGCACGCCGGTCAAGGATGCACGCGAACTCGCCCGCACCATTGGCGGCTTCGCGCCGGGCAACACGGTGAAGATCAACGTGCTGCACAAGGGGGAGGACAAGGTTCTGTCCATGACCCTCGGCCAGTTGCCGAACACGGTAGAGGCGAAGGCCGATGTCGATAGCGGTGACAAGGGATCGTCATCGCGCGGCAGCGACGTGCCGCGGCTTGGCCTCACGGTCTCGCCCGCGAGCAGTGTCGCCGGTGCCGGCAAGGACGGCGTGGTCGTGACCGGCGTCGATCCGAAGAGTGCCGCTGCCGAGCGTGGCTTCAAGGAAGGCGACGTCATTCTCGAAGTCGCCGGCAAGAGCGTGACCAATCCCGGCGATGTGCGCGAGGCGATTGTCGCCGCGCACAACGACAACAAGAACAGCGTGCTGATCAGGGTTCGCTCGAACGGCTCCTCGAAGTTCGTGGCCGTTCCCCTCGCGAAGAGCTGATCACCGCACATGAACGGAGAGTGTCGCCGGCATAGTCGCCCCCGCTGACGGCTCTTTCCAGGGGGCGAGCCACAAACTCGCTCCCGCTGCTTCCTTTCGATGGAAAACGCCCCCCTCCGTTGAAAGGCCAATGGGCGGTGAAGTTTCCCCCAGCTTCACCGCCTATTCTTCTTTCTGCCCCGAAGGATAACCGGCGGGCATTCCGCCGCCTTGCATGAAAGCCCGGTGCGCGCCATGGTGACCGAGACTCACAAGATCCACAGCGAATCCGATCCCCAGATGCGTCTGCTCATCATCGAAGACGACCGCGAATCCGCCGACTATCTGGTCAAGGCTTTCCGTGAGGTCGGCCATGTGGCCGATCACGCCAGCGATGGCGAGGAAGGTTTCGCGCTCGCCGATTCCGGCGATTACGACGTGCTGGTGGTCGATCGCATGTTGCCGAAGCGCGATGGACTCTCCGTTATCGGCGGCCTGCGCGACAAGGGTAACCGGACGCCGGCGCTGATCCTGTCGGCGCTGGGCCAGGTCGACGACCGCATCAAGGGCCTGCGCGCCGGCGGCGACGATTATCTGCCGAAGCCTTATTCATTCGCTGAGCTGCTCGCGCGCGTCGAAGTGCTGTCGCGCCGCCAGGGCGGTCCCGCCGAAGAAACGACCTATCGCGTCGGTGATCTCGAACTCGACCGGCTGTCCCATGGCGTGACGCGCGGTGGCCAGGAACTGATCCTGCAGCCCCGCGAATTCCGGCTGCTCGAATATCTCATGAAACATGCCGGGCAGGTGGTCACCCGCACCATGCTGCTGGAAAACGTCTGGGATTATCATTTCGATCCGCAAACCAACGTGATCGATGTCCATATCTCGCGCCTGCGCTCGAAGATCGACAAAGGTTTTGAGCGTCCGCTACTGCACACCATTCGCGGCGCAGGGTATATGGTTCGCGACGGCATGAAGTGAGTCAAATCTAGGTTCAGTCAGAAGATTGACGCTTTACGCGGTCGTTGCCGATCATCATCGCGTCAATCGTCCCGGACTGCGAAAGTGATTGATCTCAATTGATGGGCGGGTGCGCGGGGGCTGCCCCGGCGACTGACCGTTCGGGAACCGACGCGCAGCGCGAGCCTTTAATGACCATCAGCGCCGTGGCCACGACGAGCCCCGTGAAGAGCAGGTAGGTGAGAGACATGTTCTCCCCTGCATCTGCCAGCAGCAGGTAAGCGAACAGTCCTGCAGTCGATGCGGCGTAGCCGAGCCATGCAAGTTTCGGAAAGCGGAAGCCGCTCTCATCGCGCGAGAGGTCGAGCACCAGGTATATGGCCAGCAATGTGTTGCACAGCGCCGCGGGGAGCAGACCCATCACGATCTCGCGTTCGAATCCGAGATAGGACAGCACGCCGGAGATTTGAGCGATCACCGGGAACGGCAGGTAACGCGCATTGAGACAGGCGAGCCCGATGGACGCGACTTCGAATGCAAAGAAGTAACGATCGTGCATCTTCGGAAGCAGGTAGGGCATGATCATCAGAGATGCGCATGCGACAAGCAAAATGAACTCTGGGCCTTCTCGCTTGGACCGCGCGAGCAAGGCTGCCAGAGCCAGCCCGCCGAGCGCCGCCAATGCGAGCCCGATGGCGACACCCATCTGGTAGGGAAGACTCCCTGCGAACACCCAGATATTCGCGGCGTTCATGGTGAGGCGGTGGAACGTCTCAGCCTGCTCCATGTAGATGCTGAACACCGAGGCGATGGGTCTGCCGGCGACAACCACAGGAACGGCGAGGGCTGCATAGACCACGGGAACGGCGGCGAGCCATGCCCAGTGAATCTTGTCACGCAACATCATGCCAAGGACGAACGGCCCCAGGAATACGCCTTGGGCCTTCACCGCGACTGCGACCGCGAATGGCAAAATGCCGTTCCGATGCTGCATGAATGCCGCTATCGAAACGAGCGTGAAGAATGTCCAGATCGAGTCGGCCTGGCCCCACACCGCGCCGTTGAAGATCACTGTCGGCGCAAGCCAGACACAGCAAAAGGCAACGCACGCGCGCGATGGCGCCTTATTCGCCGACCACACGATCAGAGCTACCACGATCGCGCAGCCGAACTCGAATACGAACGAGATCGCCTTCACCAGAGTGAGGGGCTGGCCCAGCCCATCGAATTGCGCCGTGATCAACAACAGGTAACTGTAGAACGGCGTGTAGTTGGTGAAGGCCTCGCTAAGCCCGTCGATACCGCGGTCGCGCGCGAATATGTACCAGGGGATCAGGTATCGAACGGCGTCAGTGGTGGCATGCTCCCGAGCGAGGAAGCGGAGCAGGAAGCCTAGAAGAACGCATCCGATCACGATCAAGGAAACAGAAAGCCGCCGGCTATCCAACCGTCGAGCAAGCTTCTGCATCAACCTCAGTTCCTCCCCCAAGCTACTTCATCTACTGCCCGATGGCGGTATTTGGTAGCATCAATCGGCCGAGTTGCCGATGTCATTCTGGTTGTCGTCGGCCTCCGAGCGGATCTGGCAAGACCCATGGAGCTTTATCCTCACCCACGACTGAGGAGATTAGGCAGGTTTATCCGTGATTCCCACACTTTCGCGCTCCATCAGGTCGCCGGCTATGGCAGCGGGCGAGGTTGCCTTACGACAATCGTGACATTCTCCCGGAACCTGATTCTAATGAAGATACAGCGGCGGCCCCGTCGCGCATCTATGGCTGTTCTTCGTCGAACGGCGCGTTGATCACCAGTTCGACGACGGAGCTTGCCTTGTAGCCCGCCACGAAACGTTCGCCGAAATCGCGAATGAAGTTGTCGTAAGTGGTGCCGGGTTGGGTCCGGGCGATATGGCAGAAGCAGCGAGTCATTTTCTGCTTCATTCCCAAACGTGGAAATTCCGCGACAATTGACGCAACGTCGCTCGGTGGAATAAGCTCATACTGCAAGCCGACGACATCGAAGCAGATGCCGGCGGTGCAGAGCGCGACTTCCGCTTCCTTGAACAGCCCAATCGACGGCGTGGAATTGAGCGCAACGCTATCCCAGATCAACTGTGCACGGCTTCGGTCGAAGCCATGCTCCCGTGCAAAGAGACGCGCGAGGTCGGCGCCTTCCACTTCGAAGCGACGCGGTCCGGCGAAGCGTTCATTGAGCGTGATGTCATGCAGCAGTGCTGCGACGGCGAGAACCTCGCCGTCGTGCTCGATGTTCTGCAGTTGAGCGAGCCGCACCGCAAACAACCATGACCTGACGACATGGTTGAACAGGTACGGTTCGCAACTGTTCCGGGCGTGGTCGATCGCGCTGGCGATGATGGCCGTATCGGGGACGGTCACTCCCGCCAGTTGCCTGTCATTGATCTGTTGCATGTTCGTCGCCTCGCTCTACCGGACCGTGAAGGTTGCTTGTGCTAGCTCTTCAGGAATTTCAGCAGCTCGGCATTGACCTGATCTGCATGGGTCGCCGTGATGCCGTGCGGTGCGCCGGGATAATAGACATCCTTGGCACCCTTGATCAGCTTGGCTGATTTCACTGCGGAATCCTTCACGGGCACGATCTGATCGTCCTCGCCATGCAGGACGAGGGTGGGGATGTCGAACTTCTTCAGGTCTTCCGTGAAATCCGTCTCCGAGAATGCCTTCACGCTCTCATAGGCATTCTTCGCGCCGGCCTGCATGCTCCACAGCCAGAACTGATCCAGCGTACCTTGGGAGACTTTCGCGCCGGGCCGGTTGGCGCCGTAGAAGGCGATCGCCAGATCCTTGTAGTATTGCGACCGGTCTCCGGCCACACCGGCTCGGATGCCGTCGAACACCTCGATCGGCAAACCTTCCGGATTGGCTGGTGTCTTCAGCATGATCGGTGGCACCGCCGCGATCAGCACCGCCTTCTTCACGCGCTTGGTGCCGTGGCGGCCGATGTAGCGTGCGACTTCGCCGCCGCCCGTGGAATGGCCGACCAGCGTCGCGTCCTTCAGATCGAGCGTCTCGATGACTGCGGCGAGATCGTCGGCATAGCCGTTCATGTCATTGTTGTTCGAGGCCTGGCTGGAGCGGCCATGACCGCGGCGGTCATGGGCGATGACACGGTAGCCATGCTGGGCGAGAAACAGCATCTGGCCGTCCCACGCGTCCGCGTTGAGCGGCCAGCCATGGGAGAAGGTAACGACCGGGCCCTTGCCCCAGTCCTTGTAATAGATTTCGGTGCCGTCCTTTGTGGTGATAGTGCTCATGGTACGATGTCCTTTGTGAGCGTGAGGTTTGGTTGGCTTGTCGCCGGCCTTGCCCTCGGCGATCGAGGGCAAGCCGGCAGTGATCGCGGTGACGGCGGCAGCTGTGAGCAGATCGCGGCGGGAGGGTGTCGAGCGCGGAACGTCGTCGGTCATGGTCGGTCCTTGGTTGGCGGAGAGGCAGCTTGCGTCGATCAGCCCTTGAGCCAGTCGTCGAGATGGATCGCTCCGATGCGCGCGCCGGCATCGGGCGTCAGGGAGCGATCATTGATCGGCGTGCCGAAATAACCCACGTGGATGTCGGCGATGACCTGGCGTGGGTCCCGCTTTGCCGTCAGATATTTGCGCCCGAGTGCGTCGAGCGGGAGCGGTTCGGGCCCGGCCACCTCGACTACGCCGTTCACCGGGGTGCCCAGGGCCAGGTCCACCATGGCGGCTGCCACGTCCGCAGATGCGATGGGCTGGATCAGGGCCGGCGCCAGGCGAATCACGTCGCCGTCCACGCCGCCTTGCACGATGGCGGGGATGAATTCGAAGAACTGCGTCGCCCGCAGGATCGTGTAGGGCATTCCAGACGCCTTGATGAGATCCTCCTGGGCCAGCTTGGCACGGAAATAGCCGCTGGCTTGAAGGCGCTCGGTCCCGACCACAGACAGGGCCAGATGATGCTGGACGTCTGCGGCCTTTTCCGCCGCGAGCAGGTTGCGGGTGGATGTCTGGAAGAATTCCATCACCGGCCCGTCCTCGAATGATGGTGAATTCGCCACGTCGATGACGACGTTTGTCCCGGACATGGCCTCGGCCAGTCCTTCCCGCGTCAGCGTGTTGACGCCCGTCGACGGCGAGGCGGCGAGGACCTTGTGGCCCAGCTTCCTCAAGCCGCTCACGACCTGCGTACCGATGAGGCCGCTACCTCCGATGACGACGATTTTCATGATATTTTCTCCCTTTCACACGGTGACGATCGTGTGGGCGGACCATGCGCCGCGGCGCACGGGAAGACTTTGCCGCAATCTTCGTTTTCTCTTGAGTTTCGCTTGGATGTTCGTTCAGAAAGGGCCGGCTGGCACGTCACCGCCGATGGCGCGCGACAGGCCAGTTGTGGGGTCGGTTCTGTTGCCTCCTGAAGGTCTTGACGGTTCATTGCCGCCGGCCGAAAACGCAGGCAGTCATGGAGCGCCGAGTGCCGTATCTGTTCGCAGGCTATGTCCTCGATCCCGACCGCAGAGAGTTGTCGCATGGCAGCGACAAGGTGGCTATCACGCCGCAGGCGTTCGACCTGCTGCTGCATCTGGTGAAGAACCGCGACCACGTCGTCAGCAAGGATGCCCTTCTCGATGCCGTGTGGGCGGGACGGATCGTGTCCGAATCGACGCTGGCCAGTCACATCAATGCGGTACGCAAGGCGCTGGGCGATAGCGGCGACGAACAGCGGCTGCTGAAGACGGTGGCGCGCAAGGGCTTTCGTTTCGTCGGCGATGTGACCGAGACGGCAATGCCGGCGCAGTCTGACGCGGCGGTTGCCGATCACGCCACATCGACGGCGAATCCGAACGCCGCGCTGACGTTGCCCGATCGGCCGTCGATCGCAGTATTGCCGTTCCTCAATCTGAGCGGCGATCCGCAGCAGGACTATTTCGTCGATGGCATGGTCGAGGACATCATCCTCGCACTGTCGCGGCTTCGCTGGCTGTTCGTCATCGCCCGCAATTCCAGTTTCACGTTTAAAGGCCGTGCCGTGGACGTCCGCGAGGTCGGGCGCGAACTTGGCGTGCGCTATGTACTGGAAGGCAGCGTGCGCCGTGTGGCGAATCGCGTGCGCATCACCGGACAGCTCGTCGATACCACCACGGGCATGCATCTGTGGGGCGAGCGCTTCGAGAGTGTCGTCGATGACATCTTCGATCTGCAGGACCAGGTCACGGAAAGCGTCGTGGGCGCCATCGCGCCGCAGCTTGAATTTGCCGAGATCGAACGCGCCAAGCGGAAACCGACTGAAAGCCTCGACGCCTACGATTACTACCTGCGCGGACTGGCGAATTTTCATGTGTCGACGCGCGATGGAATCGATGCAGCATTGGCGAATTTCTACAAAGCCATCGAGCTCGATCCCGACTTCGCTGCGGCCTATGGGATGGCTGCGGGATGCTTCTACTGGCGCAAGATGAATCGCTGGCTTTCCGATCGTGTGGCTGACGGGCGCGAAGCGGCGCGGCTTGCCGAGCGCGCCGTCACCCTCGGGAAGAACGACGCGGTAGCGCTGACACGCGGCGGCCATGCCTGGCCGCATTTCGGCGGCGACCTGCATGCCTGCGTCGCCTATGTCGATCGTGCGCTGGTGCTCAATCCCAATCTCTCGACGATCTGGTATCTCGGGGGCTATCAACGCGTTTCGCTTGGCGAGCACGACGAGGCCATCGCCTATTTTTCACGCGCCATGCGGCTCAGTCCACTCGATCCCGAGACATTCCAGATGCATACGGGAATCGCGATGTCGCATCTCTATTCGCGACGCTTTGATACCGCGCTCGATTGCTTGCGGGAGGCGTCGCGCGAGGTGCCGAACATTCTCCGTGTCGCTGCATTCCAGGCGGCTGCGCATGCTCTGGGGGGGCGAATGGAAGAGGCGCGTGAGGCGATGGGCCATGTGCGCCGGCTCGATCCCACACTACGGCTCAGCAATATTGACGACTGGCTGCTGGTGCGGCGACCGCAGGACTTCGCACTTGCATCGGAGGGCCTGCGAAAAGCGGGCCTTCCGGAGTGAACCTGGCTGAAAGATAAAATTCCCACAGCACGGCGACATTACGAACATCTCATATTCACGCCCTGTTTGTTACAGCTTGCGCCTGCTAGAACAGGGGATGACTTCCAGAACCTTCCATTTCCGCACGTCCCGAGCGTGACCCGTGACGGCTATCGGTAAACTGTTTCGCACGACGGCCTTCCGGTTGACGTTGGCCTATCTGCTGCTGTTCGCGCTGTTTGCAGCATCGCTGCTCGGCTATTTCGCCTGGAATACACACCGGCTGATCAACGATCAGATCACGACCACGGTCGATGACGAAATGACCGAGCTGAGCGATCTGTTCGGGCGGCGCGGCTTGCGGGGAATCGTTGGCGCCATCGAGAACCGGGCGCTGCGTCCTGGCGCCAACCTCTATCTGATCACGACACCGGCGGGTCAATCCATCGCCGGCAACGTGTCCTCACTGGCGCCCGGCGTGATGGCGACCACGGGCTGGTCCGAGACCGCCTATCGCCGGCTCGACGATCCCGACTCGTCCAACCATCGCGCACTGGTGAAGGTGACGCAATTGAGCAGCGGCTTCCGGCTGCTGATCGGCCATGATCTCGAGGAACGCCGGCGCTTGTTCGACATCGTCGGCGATGCCGCGAAGTGGTCGGTGTTGATCGTCGTTGTCCTTGGACTCGGCGGCGGCATCTTCGTCGCCAGCCGCGTGCTGCGGCGGATCGACGCCATGACCGGCACCACCCAGCGTATCATGGCGGGCGATCTCTCCGGCCGTCTGCCGGTCGGACGCAGCGGCGACGAGCTCGACCGTCTCGCGGAAAATCTCAATGCCATGTTGGAACGCATTGAAGCGCTGATGACAGGACTGAAGGAAGTCTCGGACAATATCGCCCATGACCTCAAGACGCCGCTCACGCGGCTGCGCAATCGGGCCGAGGAGGCGCTGGCGCGATCCAGCAACGAGGCCGAATATCGTGCCGCGCTGGAACGCACCATCGAGGAATCCGATGGCCTGATCCGGACCTTCAATGCGCTGCTGATGATCGCACGTGCTGAATCAGGGCAAGCGCGCGGCAATATGGACAATTTCGACGCTGCTGAAGTGGCCGAGGGCATCCACGAGCTCTATGAACCGCTGGCTGAAGACAGCGACCTCACGCTGACCGTCAAGACCGCGGCTGCGCCGCTGCGTGGCAATCGCGAACTGATCAGCCAGGCGCTCGCCAACCTCGTCGAAAACGCCATCAAATATGGCAAACCTGCGATCACGGACGAGAATGCCGATAGCGCAGGCGCTGCGGCCGCCAAGGACATCGTGATCGAGGCGCGGCGCGAGGGCGATCAGGTGCTGCTCAGCGTGTCCGATCATGGTCCAGGCATTCCCGAAGCCGATCGGAAACATGCGGTGGAGCGCTTCGTGCGGCTGGAAGCGAGCCGCACATTGCCCGGTTCCGGCCTCGGTCTCAGTCTTGCATCTGCGGTGGCCACGCTGCACGGCGGTGAATTGCAGCTGGGCGACAATCATCCAGGGTTGCGGGTCACGCTGGCGCTGCCCGCAGTGGCAGCCGAAGGCCTTGCGGGTCAAACGGGGAATGTGCCACAGAAGTCGGCATGACCTCAGCCGCAACAGGCGAGGGCCAGCTCCCGCTGGCCGCGCAATTCGTCAGCGGACCGCAGTTGTTCGCCCCCGCCGATGCCGAGCAGCGCTTCGGCGAATGGCTCGCCGATATCGCGCCGGACGATGCTGCCGCATTTCGCGCGATCACCGACCAATTTCCGCATGCCAGGGCGATCCTGCTCGGCATTGCCGAGGCGTCGCCCTATCTGTTCGATCTGATCCGCGCCGATGCCGGGCGTGCCTTGCGTCTGCTGCATTGCGACCCCGAGCGCCTGCTCACCACTCTGATCGCCGAGACCTCGGCGAATGTCGCTGCCGCCGGCGGCGATCCCGATGTCATGCATCTGCTGCGACGCATGAAATCCGAAGCAGCCTTGTTGATTGCGCTGTGCGATATCGGCGGCGTCTGGCCGGTGATGCGCGTCACGCGGGCGCTGACCGATCTCGCTGTGTCCTCCGTCCAGACGACGGTGCGTTATCTGCTGCGCCAGGACATGGCACGCAAGCGCATCCTGCCGCCGGATCCCGAGAATCCGGAGCAGGGCAGCGGCCTGATTGTGCTGGCGATGGGCAAGATGGGCGCCGGCGAACTGAACTATTCCAGCGACATAGACCTAATCGTTTTCTTCGATCTCGAAGCGCATACGCTGGCCGAGGATATCGAGCCGAATTCATTCTTCGTGCGCATCGCACAGGGCGTGTCGCGGCTGCTGCAGCAGCGCACCGGCGACGGCTATGTGTTCCGCGTCGATCTGCGGCTGCGACCCGATCCCGCCTCGACGCCGGTAGCGGTCTCGACGGCATCAGCGCTGCATTACTATGAGCGCGAAGGGCGCACATGGGAGCGCGCGGCGATGATCAAGGCGTTGCCTTGCGCCGGTGACTTCAAGGCCGGTGAGGCGCTGCTGGCCGAGATCGCGCCTTTCGTCTGGCGCAAGCATCTGGATTTCGCCGCACTGGCCGATGTTCATGACATGAAACGGCAGATGCAGACGTTTCGCGGGCAGAATGAAATCTCCGTCGAGGGCCACAATGTCAAGGTCGGGCGCGGCGGCATCCGCGAGATCGAGTTCTTCGCCCAGACCCAGCAGTTGATTGCCGGCGGGCGCCATCCGGAATTGCGCGTGCGGCCGACGCTGGAGGCGTTGAATATTCTCGCTGCCAGCAACTGGATCACCTTTGAGGCGCGCGACGAACTGACGCTCGCCTATGAATTCCTGCGCCGTGTCGAGCATCGGCTGCAGATGGTGGCCGACGAACAGACTCACTCGCTGCCCGATGACGTCGGCGCCATGGAGCGCTTTGCGCGCTTCTTCGGTTATGACAACCGCGAGGCATTTGCCCGCGATCTGCTCGGGCATCTCAATTGCGTGCAGGGGCATTATGGCCGCCTGTTCGAGGGCGATCCCACCGATAACGTCCATCTACCGGCTGTCGACTATAAAGCGGGGGCAACGGATCAGCGGCTGCTCGAACATTTCACCAAGCTCGGTTTCCGCAAGCCGGCCATGGTGGCGGAGACGGTGCAGCACTGGATGACGGATGATTATCGCGCGCTCAAATATGAGGGCACGCGGCAGGCGTTCATGGAATTCGTGCCTTCGCTGATCGTCGGGCTGGCCGATGCCGAAGAGCCCGACCTTGCGGTCGTTGCGTTCGATCGCTTCCTGCAGGCGTTGCAGCGCGGCGGCCGGCTGATCTCGCTGCTCAGCCAGAACCGCGATCTCGTCGCGCTGGTGGCGCTCGTGCTCGGCGCGGCGCCGCGTCTGGGTGACATGCTTGCGCGGCAGCCGCAGATCATGGATGGGCTCATCGATCCGCGCTTCTTCGGCGCCATGCCGGACCAGCGCGAATTGTCGACGCGGCTGGCGGCGACCCTCGAAGACGCCAATTCCTATGAAGAGTTTCTGGATCGTCTCAGGCTGTTCGGGCAGGAAAGCCTGTTCCTGATCGGCACGCGCATTCTCTCGGGCACGGTGTCGGCGCAGCAGGCCGGGATCGCATTCGCCGACGTCGCCGAAGGCATCGCGCATACGCTGCATGGACTGGTGCTCGATCAGTTCGTGACCCAGCACGGTCGCATCAAGGATCAGCAGACCGCAATCGTAGCCATGGGCAAGCTCGGCAGCCGCGAGATGACGGCGGCATCCGATCTCGATCTGATTTTGATTTACGACTTCGATCATGACGCGCCGGACTCAGATGGACCGCGCCCGCTGCACGGTGCGCAATATTTCGCGCGGCTGACGCAGCGCCTGATCAGCGCCTTCACCACGCGCACTAATTATGGCGTGCTCTACGAGGTCGATATGCGGCTTCGCCCGTCGGGCCGGGCAGGACCGCTGGCGTCGCGCATCGATTCCTTCGCTGAATATCAGGAGACCGAGGCCTGGACCTGGGAGCACATGGCGCTGACGCGCGCGCGGGTGATTTCGGCGACGCCCGCGTTCCGCGAGAAGATCGAATTGGTCATCCGCGACGTGCTGACGCGTCCGCGTGAAACCACGATCATCGCCAACGACGTTGCCGAGATGCGTCAGGCCATCGCCGAGGAGAAGGGCGAAGACGATATCTGGGACCTAAAACATGCCGCGGGTGGCATGGTCGATATCGAATTCATCGCGCAATATCTGCAGCTGGTACATGCGGCAGAGAAGCCCGAGATCCTCAGCATCAGCACGCAGCAGGTGCTGGAGAATGCGGCGCGACTGGGCATTCTGTCGCCAGCCGCCGCGGATGTGCTGCGTCCGGCGGTGCGGCTCTATCACGACCTCACGCAGGTGCTGCGGCTGTGTGTGAGCGACAAGTTCAAGCCGGAGACGGCAGGCACGGATCTGTTGCGCATACTCGCACGCGTGAGCAACGAGCCGGACTTCTCTTCGTTGCAAGCACGGGTGCGCGATGTGCAAGCCGACGTGCGGCAGGTGTTCCGCGCGGTTGTCGAAGGTCAGACATAGACGTATCTGCCGCGCCGTGTGGCGGGCATGCGAGTTGTGTATGACCGGCTGCGCATGATCTCGCGTGAACGGCTGGATAGATTCTAAACGCGCCGCATTGTGACCGCACCCTGACGTCCTGTAGGCCCGCATCTCGTTTGCCGATGACATGCGGCTTAAGATGTTGCAGTTGCCTGCGCCCGAATGTCGCAGCATCGGCGATGTCGTCATGCATCAGCACTGAAATGAAATCGCCGATAATGGAGTCGACATGCAGGTTCTAGGCTTCCGCGCCGCTACCGTTGCTCTTGCCTTGATCGCTGCATTTGCTCCGAACGGGACCAAGGCGGATGAAATCTCCCTGATTGAGAAGTCACTTCCCGGAGAGGGGCAGCGCCCGCAGGCGATCGTCGTCGGGCCGGATGGAAATTTGTGGGTGACGGAAGTCATCAAGCATCAGATTTTTCGGGTTACGCCGAACGGTGAGATGAGTTCCTTTCGTGTTCCGGGCGATCACGTCGGAGTTATTCAGGGGATCACGTCTGGCCCTGACGGCAATCTTTGGTTCACGTCACGCGAAGAGAACGCCATTCGCCGGATTTCAACCAAAGGGGAATTCAACGGAACATTTGCGATCCCCTCACAGGCCACGACACCCACGAAATTCAACACGGGATCATGGCCGCGCGGCATTACGGTCGGTCCGGACGGCCAGATCTGGTTTGCGGAAATGGCGGCGAACAAGATCGGCCGCGTGACGCTGACCGGTGAGTTTTCGGAGTTCGCAATCCCGACGGAAAATGCCGAAGCCTATGGTGTGGTCACAGGTCCGGATCAGAATTTGTGGTTCACGGAAAGCGGGGCCGGGAAGATCGGACGACTCGACATCAAGACAGGAAAGATCACCGAATTTCCGCTCGGCAATCCGAAGTCGCGCCCGCGCGACATTACGGTCGGGCCGGATGGTCATCTCTGGTTTTCGATGAATGGCTCCGATCACATCGGCAGAATTTCCATGGCTGGGGAGATCAAGGAATTTCCATTGCCGGCAGAGACGCGCCCCATTGGTATAGCCGCGGGAGCCGATGGCAATGTCTGGTTCACCGCTTTCAAATCTCACAAGATCGGCCGCATCACGCCGACAGGTGAAGTTTCGTTCTTCGATCTCAAGACGGAGAACGCACAGCCCTTCGGCATGACGAAAGGGCCGAACGGCGTGGTCTGGTTCACGTCTCAGGCCAATCAGGTCGGACACGTTCACATCACGGCGAAGCGCCAGTGATGATCGTGATTGCGCGCCGCGAGAGCGTGGGAGCGCGTTGCTATCCAATCTGATAATCTGCAGGGTTCCAGAGTAAAATAAGGTCCTGCAGAATTCATCGCCTGTGTCAAATCGCATGCGCACGATAGCGAGTTGCATACGGAGTTCCGCGTATGAAGCGGAGTGAAGCATTAGATAGAATCTAGACGCGCCGCATTGTGACCGCACCATGTCATCCTGTAGGCCCCATTGAGTTAGTCGACAGAAGTCGACGAAGTTTTTTGGGGCGACTGATTCAATGACGCGCAGAACTACACTTCACAAGAAAACCCTTTTGGCTGCCGTGAGCGCATTCGCGTTATTGCTTGATGCCGACGTAACGGTTGTTGCGCAGACCTCGCAAGCGCTGCCCGCCGTTGAAGTGCATGCGCCGACGCCGCGTGCGATCCGTCGTGTCGCGCCGCGCCGAAATGCCGCAGTCACGCCGCGGGCGACGCCGCGGCCGGTGGAGCGCCGCACACCCGCGACGCCCCCGACTGGCATGATCGGCTCGCTGCCGGCGGCTTATGCCGGCGGGCAAGTTGCGTCCGGTAGCCAGGTTGGGCTGCTAGGTAATCGCGGCGTGATGGACACGCCGTTCAACCAGACGAGCTACACGGCGCAGACGATCCAGGATCAGCAGGCGCGCAAGCTCGACGACGTATTCGCGAACGATCCGTCGGTGCGCGTCACCGTGCCGCGTCTCAGCGGCTTCGACCAAATAAACATTCGCGGCTTCAGCGTCTCCAGCACGGGATATGGCATAAACGGTCTCTACGGCATTGCGTCGGCATTCTCGACGTCGTCGCTGGCCGCGATTGAACGTGTCGAGGTTCTGAAGGGGCCGTCGGCGCTGCTCAATGGTATGCCGCCGAGCGGCGGCGGCGTTGGCGGTAACGTCAATCTGGTGACCAAGCGTGCAGGCGATGTTCCGTTCGCGCAGATCACCAACACCTATTCGTCGCGCTCGCAATTCGGCACCCATCTGGATGTCGGCCAGAGGTTCGGTGAGTTCAAGGAATTCGGCGTTCGCTTTAACGGCAGCTACAAGGACGGCGGCACCGAACTCGTCAATCAGAATCAGGAAGTCGGCAACGCGTTCCTCGGTCTGGACTATCGCGGCGAGCGCGTTCGCTTATCCGCCGATATCGGCTATGAGAACAACAATGCCACGGCGATGACGCGTTTCGTCGATCTCGGTAATCTTCCGGCCGTTCCGACACCGCCAGACGCGCGCGCGAACTACATGCCAACGTGGGGATTCTGGAATTCGGAATCACGCTATGCGCTGGTTCAGGGTGAAGTCGATATCACCGAGAATCTTACAGCCTATGCGCAGGCGGGCATCGGGAAGAGCAACACGCGGTATCTCTATTCCGATATCCGGCTCACCAGCCTCAACGGTAATTTCAGTGGTTCGCCAAGGCGCAACAATCAGGAACACGAGAGGATCGCCGCGCAGGCCGGCTTGCGCGCCAATGTCGATACCGGTCCGATCAACCACGCCATTAATTTCAACTTCGGGGCATCAGACGCCGACACCGGCATCTACAACGATACCGGTACGGCGTTCACCTCAAACCTGTACAATCCTCGTCCATCTCCCGTGCCGAATGTGCCGGTGCGTACACCCAATACGACCGGAACATTTCAGCTCTCAAGCTTCGGTGTGGCCGATACCATGTCGGTCTGGAACGGACGTATCCAGCTGACGGTCGGCGCCCGGCACCAATATGTGGAATCGGAATCGTTCGATATGCGCACCGCCGCAAGGACCGGTGGTTACGACGCTTCGGCGACGACGCCTGCCTATGCGCTCGTGATCAAGCCGCTGGAGAATGTCTCGGTCTATGCGAACTATATCGAGGCGCTGGAGGCGGGCATAATTGTCAGCGATATCTACGCGAACGGCGGACAGGTGTTGCCGCCCTATCGCACGAAGCAGCACGAAATGGGCGTCAAGGTCGATTGGGGACGCATCACGACGACCGTCAGCGCCTTCGATATCGTGCGACCGATTCAGCTGGTGGACCGCTCGACGACGCCTTCCACTTTGACGCAGGGCGGCGAAAGTCGAAATCGCGGAGTCGAAATCAACACATTCGGTGAGGTCACGGAGGGCGTTCGTTTGCTGGGCGGCATCATGTTCCTCGATGCGCGCCAGCAACGGACTGAGTACGGCACCTATGATGGCAAACGCACCTTCAATATTCCTGATACTCAGTTCAATCTGGGCGGCGAATGGGATGTGCCGTTCATTTCCGGACTCACGCTGACAGGCCGTGCGATCTACACAGGCTCATACTGGACGGATCAGGCCAACAAGGTCTATGGCCCGAGCTGGACCCGCTATGACGCTGGGGCCCGCTACACATTCGCATCGCCCTGGAATGCCAAGCCGGTGGTCGTACGCTTCTCGGTGGAGAACCTGCTCGATACCAATTATTGGCAGGCCTCGACCAACGAGGGTTACATCATCCTCGGCGCGCCGCGCACTTATATGGTGTCGACGACGTTCAACTTCTGATACCGCCGATCGTCTGCCGTGAGATCTATCTGATGAGCGGCCGCTGTGATGTCATCATGGCGGCCGCAGCTTTTGCTTTTTGTGAGCGCGCATTCACCTGCTCAAATGTGCGCGGCGTTTCGCCATGCGGTCATTGCTGCTCCGGCTTGACCTTGCCGATCTCGACAACTGTCTTCCAGCGGGCGAGTTCTTTTTCCAGGAAGCTCTGAAATTCCGCGCTCGTATTGGCGACGACCTCGAAGCCGCTATCGGTCAGCCGCTTCTTGAGATCGGGCGAGGTGAGGGCGGTGGTGATCGATGTCTCGAGCTTGGTCTTCACATCGGCCGGAAGACCCTTGGGCGCGACGAAGGCCTGCCACGAATAGATATTGAGATCGTCGACGCCGACTTCCTTCATCGTTGGGGTCTGCGGGAATGAATCGGAGCGCGTGTCACTGGTAACGGCCAGAATTTTCATCTTGCCACCTCGGATGTAGTTGGCGACTGCGCCGAGATTCTGGAAGGAGACGTCGACATGTCCGCCCATCAGGTCCGTATGGGCCTGCGAGCCGCCCTTGTACGGCGTATGGATACCGGTGGTCGCCGTCTTCTGCCAGAACAGCACCGCCGTCAGATGGTCGGACGAGCCCACGCCCGATGAGGCGAACGTGACCTTGTCCGGATTCTTCTTGAGATAGTCGATGAGTTCCTGGACGGTATTGGCCGGGAAATCGGGGCGCGTGATCAGCACGTTGGGATTGCGCACAGCGACACTGAGCAGATCGAAATTCTGGAGCGGGTGATAGCCCGGGTCCTTGTAAAGCACCGGATTGATCGCGATGACCCCGATCGAGCCCACCATCAGTGTGTAGCCATCCGGCTTTGAGCGAGCGAGTTGTGTCGCGCCGATGGAGCCGTTGGCGCCGGGTTTGTTCTCGATGATGAAGGACTGCCCGAAGCCTTCCTGCATCTTCTGCGTGGTCATGCGCGCTGTCGTATCGCTTGCTCCGCCGGCGGTGAAAGGCACGATCACCGTGACGGATTTCGATGGATAGTCTTGCGCGACTGCCATGCCCGGCATTGTCAGACAGAATGCCGCCGCGGCGAGATGGCTCAGTTTCATCGTCGTTTCCTCCACTGGAATGCTTTTGTTTATTGAACAGGCGACAATCTCCGTGTCGCTCTTGTCTGGACGGCTCCTCCATGCGCTGAAGAGCAGTGTGGTTCGTGAGTTCAGGAATTCCCTTCAATCAGCAACTGCTGCAGTCTTGTTGGCAAATACTTCGCAGATGGTGGCTTTGAAAATTGATAGGTCACACGAGAAAGAATCGCGGTCCCAGTCCAGACCGCCCGTATCGACGCGCCAATATAGCGACCTACAACCTTTAGTATAGGTGCGGGCGGGGGCCTCCCAAGCGGCCATTTGACGCTTGAGTGTCATGCGATGGGAGTTGGCTCGGCCGGGTCAGCGGTAAGCAATCGACGCCTAGGCGGCCTCGGAGATTTCCGCTGGCCTGTGTCTGCCGCGGAGCGGGATGGTGACGCAGACCACGGTGCCGGTGCCGAGCTTGGAGCGCAGCTTCATCGATCCGCCATGCAGGTTGGTCAGCGATTTGGCGATAGCGAGGCCGAGGCCCGAGCCGTGATAGGTCTTGGCGAGCTGGCTCTCGACCTGCTCGAACGGGCGTCCCAGACGCTTCAGCGACTGCGGGGCGATGCCGATGCCACTATCGGCGATCATCAGAGCGACGGAGTCGCGCAGCACGCGGCTGCGCACGGTGACACGGCCGCCATCGGGTGTGAACTTCACGGCATTCGAGAGCAGATTGACCAGGATCTGCTTGATGGCGCGGCGGTCGGCCACCACCGGTGCATCGGCCGCGATGTCGGCACTGAGTGTCAGATTCTTGTCGTCGGCACGGCCGGAGACGACACGCAGCGCTTCGGATAGCGTCTGTCCGAGATCGAGCGGCTCAAGGTCCAGCTGCATGCGACCTGCCTCGATCTTCGACATATCGAGAATGTCATTGATGACTTCGAGCAGGTAGTGACCGCTGGTAAGAATGTCGTGGCAGTATTCGGCATATTTGTCGGAGCCGAGATTGCCGAACATGCCGCTGCCCATGATTTCCGAGAAGCCGATAATGGCGTTCAGCGGCGTGCGCAGTTCGTGACTCATATTGGCCAGGAATTTCGACTTGGTCTGGTTGGCTTCCTCGGCGCGGTTCTTCTCGTCGGAGTATTTCTGCGCGAGGTCGGCGAGTTCGAGCGCCTGTTTCTCCAGCGCAGCCTGGGAGTGCTTGAGATCGATGACGCTGGCGCGAAGGCGCAGATCGTTGTCGACCAGCTTGTGCTCGTGCTCCTTGATACGCGTGATGTCGGTGCCGACGGAGACGTAGCCGCCGTCCTTGGTGCGGCGCTCGCTGATATGCAGCCAGCTGCCGTCCTCGATCTGCGCTTCGAAGGTACGGGCGCCAGGGGCCGCAGCACCGGATTCCGCGAGACGCGAGCGGACCTCGGGCATGCTGCCGACTTCGAGCACGGTCTCGTAGGACGTCCCCGGCGACACCGCCGAGTCCGGCAGCTTGTGCAGGCGCTGGAAATGCGAGTTGCAGAGTACCAGGCGGTCTTCCGCGTCCCACAGCACGAAGGCCTCGGGAATCGTCTCGATGGCGTCGCGCAGCCGGACGTCAGCCTCGACGGTTTTCTCGGCGAGGCTCTTCTGTTCGGTGACGTCGATGGCGATGCCGATCAGGTGCTGGCTGCCATCGTTCTGGCCCTGCGCGAGTTCGCAGCGCAACTGCAGCCAGATCCAGTGGCCGTTGCTGTGCTGCATACGGAAGGTCTGGTCGATGTGATCGATCTTGAACGAAATCAACTGATCGGCGATCTCGAACAGGTTGATATCGTCGGACTGTACCAGCGCGTTGACTTCGCCGAAGGTCAGCAGGTCGCTGCGGCTGTCGAGGCCCAGCATGGTGAACATCGACTGCGACCAGAAGATGCGACCGCGCGACAGATCCCAGTCCCACAGTCCGCAGCGGCCGCGATTGAGGGCGGTGTCGATGCGGCCGCGTACGGCGTCGTTGATCGCGTCGCCCTCGCGGGCGCGGGTCGATTGCCAGTGGAAGGCGAAGCCGAGGATCAGCACCACGAAGCCGGTGGTGGCCGAGAGCGTGATCGACAGCGCGGAGTCCGAGCGCCAGATCGGCTCGTTGTTCTCCTGAATGACAACTACCTGACCCGGCAGGGCCTTGACGATGCGACGGGTGGCCAATGCATGGCTGTTGTCGGGCAGCTTCACATCGACAACGTCGGTGCGTTGACCCTGCGCAGCCATGGTCTGCGTTGCGCTGAGGACGTCGAGGATGCGATTGGCGTCGCCGGGTGGCAGGTCGATCGGCACGCGCGCGAGAATGCTTTGATCGGCACCCAGCACGATGACGTGGCGTCCCCCGGCGATCCCCCAGGATGGAATCAGACTGGGCAGCAGGCTCTGCAGGCGCTCGACGGCCGCAGAACGATCCTGACGGATGGTGCCGTTGCGTTCGAGACGCTCGGCGAGCAGATCGGCGAGCGCTGCGAGATCACGCTTCATCGATGCCTGCTTCTGCCGGCTCTGATCGACCACCTGCACGAAGGCGCCGAAGAAGATCGTGATGAGAAAAGCGATGATGAGTGTAGGGACGGCCCGGCGAAGTGCCGGCTCTGCGATTAGCAGCCTGTGATAGGCCGGTTTCGCGATAGACTGCGCCAATCCTTTGATCGAATCGGATTGGACGCATGCGTTGTCCGCATGCGCACGCGCCATACCTAAGCCCCCTCGAAGAATCTCGCCCGCGTCGCTCGAAACAACTGCCCCGCCACTTCGAATCGCAAGGCCAATAAGAATCCACTTTGCCAGGGCTGTCGAGAGTCAACGAAACGTTAACGTGAAATAAATCGTATCCACCGGAGAATTTCATCACTGTTCGGTACTTGCATGAGTCCGAAACAGGAACGCCGCGCATGAGAATCACGCGCGGCGTTGAAATCAATGACTCACAGAACGCGCGTTACAACGTGACCACGATCTTGCCGAGATGCTTGTTTGCTTCCATGTGGTCGAACGCCGTTCCGATGTCGTCGAATGCGTAGACCTTGTCGATCGGCAGTTTCAGTTGGCCGGCTTCGATAGCGGGCCAGATGTCCACACGCACCGCACTGAAGATGTCACGAATCTCCTGCAGTGACCTCGTGCGGAAGGTCACGCCGATATAGGTGATGCGGCGGGCGGCATGGAGATCGAAATTGAAATCGCCATGCGTGCCGCCGAGGCGGCCGACATTGACGATGCGTCCCATCACCTTCGTGGCTTTCAGGTTCTGATTGGCGACGGGCCCCGAGATCTGGTCGACGATCAGATCGACGCCGTCGCCGTCTGTGGCTTTGAGCACCTGATCGACCCAGCCGGCATCTTTCGAATCGATGGCGAGGTCGGCGCCGAAGTCCTTTAGTCGGGCGCGACGTGCGGCGTCGGTGGATGAACCGATCACCGTCTTTGCGCCCTTGAGCTTGGCGATCTGCAGCGCCATCAGGCCGACGCCGGAGCTGGCGCCCTGGATCAGGACGGATTGGCCGGGCTGCAGTCCGCCATTCGTCACCAGCGCATTGTGCATCGTGGTGATGGCGACGGGCAGGGTGCAGGCATCCTCGAAGCTCATGCTGGCTGGCATGTGGAACAGCCGGCCGTGATCCGTGACGGCGAATTCGGCAAAGGCCGCACCGCCGGAACCCATCACGCGATCCCCGACCTTGACGCCCTTGGCCTCCGGGCCGAGTTCGGCGATCTCGCCCGCCCACTCCATTCCCAGCACCGTGCCGACACCGCCGGCAGCACCGTGGACATGGCCTTTGGTCATGCCGAGGTCGGCGCGGTTGAGGCCGCAGGCCTTCACCTTGACCAGCACCTGCGTGCCGGTGGGCGAGGGCTTCGGGGCATCACCGATCGCAGCGCCGTTGGCGCCGTAGACATAGGCTTTCATGATTCTGCTTTCCGTTCCGTCTATTCAGCGGCCTGGCGCTGGCTGCCATCAAGCATGGCTTCGAAGCGTGCGCGGATAATCGTCTCGGCATCATGCATGATGCGCGACACAAGTTCCTGGCAGCTCGGGATGTCGTGGATCAGGCCCTGGACCTGGCCGGCCGACCAGATGCCATCTTCGGCATCGCCGTGCGAATAAACCAGCTTGCCGCGCGCACCGGCGACGAGTTCCTTGATCTGCTCGAAAGTGGCGCCTTCCTTCTCCATGGCGACCACCTGCTTGCTCACCGCGTTCCTGGCGACGCGCGAGGTGTTGCGCATGGTGCGGAAGATCAGGTCGGTCTCGCGCTCGTCATTGGCGACGATGCGCTCCTTCACCAGCTGATGGATCGGGCTTTCCTTGGTGCACATGAAGCGAGTGCCCATGTTGATGCCCTCGGCGCCGAGCGCCAGCGCGGCGACAAGGCCGCGGCCGTCGCCGAAGCCGCCCGAGGCGATCATCGGGATCTTGATCTTGTCGGCCGCGGCCGGGATCAGGATCAGGCCGGGGGTGTCGTCCTCGCCGGGATGACCGGCGCATTCGAAGCCATCGATCGAGATCGCATCGACGCCCATACGCTCGGCGGAAAGGCCGTGGCGCACGCTGGTGCATTTATGGATGACCTTGATGCCGTGCTTCTTGAATTCTGTGACGTGTTCCTGCGGCTTGTTGCCGGCAGTCTCGACCACCTTGATGCCGGCCTCGATGATGGCCTGGCGATATTCTGCATAGGGTGGTGGCTTAATGGTCGGCAGGATCGTGAGATTCACGCCGAACGGCTTGTCGGTCATGTCGCGGCAGCGCGCGATTTCCTTGGTGAGGTCTTCCGGCGTCGGCTGGGTCAGTGCGGTGATCAGGCCGAGCGCGCCGGCATTGGCAACTGCGGCGACGAGCTCGGCGCGGCCGACCCACTGCATGCCGCCCTGGACGATCGGGTGTTCGACACCCACGAGCTCGGTGAAGCGCGTCTTGATCATGATTGGTCCTCTTGTTTCCCCGGAGACGCGCTTGGCGCCGAATGGTTCTTGCTTGTTCGGGGCGAAGGATGCCGGTGGGGCGCAGCAATGTCTACCGCCACGGGATACGGCCCTATGCGCCGCCGATGCAGGTCTGATGCGTGGGGCGTGCCGTCGTGATCGCTGGAACTCGCGGCGCGAACATGCTTTTCTCCCGCGCATGACCGAACCGACCCCGCAACAGATCGAACAACTCACGCGCGCCTTCGAACGTTTTACGCGCAAATTCAAAGTCGCGGAGGCAGCCGCTGCCGCCGACAACGCGCTCAATGCGCTCGACGCGCAGACGCTGGTGTTTGTCGGTGACAATCCCGGCTGCCTGATAGGCGACGTCGCCCGCTATCTCAATGTCGCTATGACCACCATGTCCTCTGCCATCGACCGGCTCGTCAAAAAGGCCCTGGTCGAGCGTCGCCGACCCGAAGACAATCGCCGGTCCGTGGCACTGACCGCGACCGAGAAGGGCAAGCAGGTGGTGGAAGAACAGGTTGCCGGCTATCGCGCGGCCTGTCAGATGATGCTGCGGTCACTCGACCCGATCGAGCGTAACGAATTGATCCGGTTGACGGAAAAAATCGCCGACAACGAAACTTGAACATTACGAAGTTCGTACTATCTTGAGCGTGCCGCCGGCCGTAAGCCGGTTCCTGACGGAGGCGCTCATGGCCATCGCCATCAATGGTACGGACTACTCGTTGCCCGACGATCCCCGGGTTTCGCTGCTCGACCTTCTGCGTGAACGGATCGGCCTGACCGGCACCAAGCTGGGCTGCAATCAGGGCGCCTGCGGTGCCTGCACTGTCATTCTCGATGGCGAGCGGGTGCTGTCCTGTCTGACACTTGCGGTGCAGGCGGACGGGAGCGCGGTAACCACCATCGAAGGCCTGAGCAAGCAGGGTGACCTGCATCCCCTGCAGCGCGCATTCATCGAGCACGATGGCTTGCAGTGCGGCTATTGCACGCCTGGGCAGATCTGCTCAGCGGTCGCGATGCTTGGCGAGATGCGCCGCGGCGATCCCAGTTATGTCACCGCCGATCTCGTTGCGGGGCTGGGCAGCACCACCCGCGAAGAAATCCGCGAGCGCATGAGCGGCAATCTGTGCCGCTGTGGCGCCCATCACGGCATTGTCGAAGCGATCGAAGAACAGCTGGTTGGAGACGCCGCATGACGCCGTTCGATTATAGGCGCGCCGCCGACCAGACTGAAGCCCTGTCGCTCGCTGCAGCCGGCCACTGCCGCTTTCTCGGCGGTGGCACCAATCTCGTCGATCTGATGCGGCAGAATATCGAAGCGCCCGCGGCGCTGGTCGATGTCAGCCGATTGCCTGCTACTATCGATGTGACCTCCGAAGGCGGCCTGATCATCGGCGCCGCCGTTCGCAACAGCGCGCTGGCCGCGCATCCCGTCGTGCGTGCGCATTATCCGATGCTGTCCCGCGCGCTGCTGGCCGGCGCGTCGGCACAAATCCGCAACATGGCCACCGTCGGCGGCAACCTGATGCAACGAACGCGCTGCTCGTATTTTTACGACGCTGCGGGATCACGATGCAATAAACGTGATCCCGGAGCCGGCTGCGATGCCATCGACGGCCTCAGCCGCAATCATGCGATCCTCGGCACTTCCGAGCATTGTATCGCGACGCTTCCGTCGGACATGTGCGTGGCGCTCGCGGCGCTGGATGCAATCGTGCATCTTGATGGCCCAATGGGCCCACGCAGCGTGCCGCTGCTGGATTTCCATCAACTGCCGGGGACGACGCCGCACATCGAGACCGTTTTGCGGCCCGGCGAGCTCATCACCGCAATCGCGATATCCCCCAGCGCTGCCGCAGCCAATTCGCGCTATCGCAAGGTCCGCGATCGTTCGAGCTACGCTTTCGCGCTGGTGTCCGTCGCCGCGGGGCTGGATGTCGCCGACGGCCGGATCAGGGACGTACGGCTTGCTCTGGGCGGTATCGCCGCAAAGCCATGGCGCGCTGTGCAGGCCGAAGACGTCCTGCGCGACGAGGCGCCGACCCGGGAGAACTTCCTGCGGGCCGCCGATGTCGAACTCGCTGCGGCTAAACCCACTGAAGCCAACGCCTTCAAGATCGAACTCGCAAAGCGAACCATGGCCGCCGTTCTCGGCGATCTGACAGGAGCAGGCGCATGAGTAAGCTGCAAAATGCGATCGTCGGTGGTGTTCGCACGGCGATGGGCTATGTGCCATCGAGCTGGCTGCCGGGCGGCACGCGCGATCCGCTGATCGATAAGCGCGTCACCCTCGGCACGCAGCAGTCGCGGGTCGATGGTCCCGACAAAGTGCAGGGCGTTGCACGCTTTGCTGCGGAAGTGCGAATGGACGGGCTGGTCTATGCAGCCTGCGTGCATTCGACCATCGCGCGCGGCAAGATCACCGAACTCGATCTTGCTGCCGCGGAAGCCGCACCGGGCGTGGTGTTGGTGATGACCCATCGCAATGCGCCGAAACTGGCGCTGCCGCCGCCGATCGGCATGACCAATCTCAAGGCCGCAGGAAACAACATTCTCCCGATCATGCAGGATGCAGACATCCGCTGGAACGGGCAGACGGTCGCTCTGGTGCTGGCCGAGACCCAGGAGCAGGCGAACCATGCGGCGTCGCTTATTGTGGTTCGTTACGAGCAAGCTGCCGCACGCACCCGGTTCGAGGATGCCAAGGCTGACGCGACGACGCCGGACTCGCTGATGATCGAACGCAACCGGCTGAAGCGCGGCGATACGGACGCGGCATTTCGAAATGACGTGGGCAGTGTCGATGCGGTTTATCGGACGCCCTGGCATAATCACAATCCGATCGAGCCCAATGCCGCGACGATTACCTGGCAAGGCGACCGCCTGATCGTGCATGACGCGACGCAGATGCTCAATGGCACCGCGGGTTCGCTCGCCAAAGTGTTCGGCATCAAGGATACGCAGGTCTTTGTCAGCTCCCCCTTCGTCGGCGGCGCTTTCGGTGGCAAGGCGCTGTGGGATCACCAGATACTGGGCGCTGCAGCATCGAAACTCGCGGGCCGGCCGGTGCGGATCGCATTGTCGCGTGCCAGCATGCATCGATTGATCGGCGGCCGGAGCCAGACCGAGCAGCGCGTGGCGCTGGCCGCCGATGCGACCGGAAAGCTGAAGGCACTGTTGCATCAAGGTTTCTCCGTCAAACCCCCGCATAGCGTCTGCGACGAGGCCTTCACCCTGTCAGGCCGCTCGCTTTATGAATCGGAGAGCTACGATATCGTGCAGCACACGCTCGATCTCGATCTGCTGGCCAACACATTCATGCGCGCGCCCGGCGAGGCGGTCGGCACCTTTGCCATCGAGAGCGCGATGGACGAGCTCGCGCATGATCTCGGCATCGATCCGATCGCATTGAGGCTGCGCAATATCGGCGATACCGATCCGGTCAGCGGTGCGCCGCATTCCCAAAGTGACCTGACGCTGGCCTATGAGCTCGGCGCGAAAAAGTTCGGTTGGGATCGCCGCGCGGCGACACCAAAGTCGCGTCAGGACGGCGAATGGCTGATCGGCATGGGCTGTGCCACCGGCTCTTTCCCCTATGTGCGCATGCCCGGAATGTCGGCGCGGATCACGATCGACAGCAATGGCCACGCCACGGTGTCGAGTGCCGCGCATGAGATGGGCATGGGCACTGCGACGGTGCAGCGACAGCATGCTGCGGATCGTCTCGGTTTGCCGCTCGATCACGTCACCGTGCGGATCGGCGACACCGATCTGCCTTTCGGCAGCTTTGCGGGCGGCTCATCGCAGACAGCTTCGCTCGGCGCTGCGATCAACGCGGCCAGCGTGAAACTGGCCGGAGATCTGCTGCGGCTGGCTGGTAACGACACGCCGCTGGCGGGATTGCGGGCGAACGAGATCGAATTCGCCAATCACGGCCTCCGCAAGATCGGCGAGCCATCGCGCTACGAGAGCTTCGCGTCGATCCTCGAACGCGCGTCGCGCAGCGAGATCAGCGCGATGGGAGAGAGCGGGGCACCGCTCGAAATCCTGAAATTCTCCATGCACAGCCGATCGGCCATCTTTTGTGAACTCCGCGTTAGCGAGGTGACCGGCGAAGTCCGGGTCACCCGTCTTGTTGGAGCGTTCGATTGCGGCCGCATCCTCAATCCCAAGACGGCGACCAGCCAGTTTCGCGGCGGCATGATCATGGGGCTTGGTATGGCGCTCACCGAAGAGACGCTACTCGACAAACGTAACGGGCGGATCATGAGTGCGTCGATGACGGACTATCACGTGCCCGTGCATCTCGACGTGCCGGAGATCGATGTGTTGTGGACCGACATTCCGGACCCTCGCACGCCGATGGGGGCGCGCGGGATCGGCGAGATCGGCATCGCCGGTGTTGCCGCTGCCATCGCCAATGCGGTGTTCAACGCGACCGGAAAACGCGTCCGCGATCTGCCGCTGACGCCGGACAAGCTGCTCGGCGATTGAAGGATCTCGATCGCGCGCAGCGCGGACAAGGCAAAAGAACTGGCATCACGGACCGCTGGCGGTCCGTGTCGATACCGGCATGAAACGCGAAGTGAGCTTGAGGCTAGGCCTCAGGCGACCGCTGCATGCGCTTGCGGTGCATCCTCATGGTCGAGCGCCCTGCTGATGTCGCGGATGCTGATCACACCGATCAGCGTGTGATCGTCGATGACCGGGACGTGCCGAATGTGATGCTTGTTCATCAGGTGGCGTACATGTTCGAGCGTGTCGGTCGAGTGGCAGGAAATCAATTCCTGGACCGAGATCATATCCGAGACCTTGCGATTGACGCCGGCGGCGCCGTGTTCGGCGATCGCGCGAACCACGTCGCGTTCCGAGAACATGCCGACCGCGGTGTTGCCCTCGGTGCGGCACACGTCCTTCACGACCAGTGCGCTGATATTGCCCGTCCGGAGCAACTGCGCCGCGATGGCGACGGTCTCGTTCATGCGGACAGTGGCGATACGGGTGCTCTTCCTACGCAGGATATCTCCGACTTGCATGGCAATAACCTCCCTTGGCTGATCGGCTGAGGATCGATCTTGTGGGCGCAAGATTGGTATACGGTATGCCAGTTGTCAACGCGGAAACGAGGATATCGAAGCCCGGTGGTCAAGAAAGAAAGTCAGTATTTCTGACGTTTATTGCTGCGTGGCGTGTGTTTTTCGACGTGCTTCTATCGCACCCGCGAATCCAGTTGGAGGTCTGGCATGCCAGTTGGGCATGAAAGAAGGGGCGCACTCGCGTGCGACCCTTCTCGGCATAGCCCGATCGATCAGGCGGTTTTGGCGCTCTGCGGTGCCGCTTCCGTCACCACAGGTTCGCTTCCCAGAATGAATGCGCGCCGCATCGGCTTGATGACGAACAAAGCGAGCAATGCAGCCGTGGCATTGAGCGCAACGGCGATCACAAACACGGCCTGCCATCCATAGCTCGCTGCAATCAGGCTCGCGAGCGGTACCAACAATGCCGCCGTGCCCTTTGCGGTGTAGAGCATGCCGTTATTCGTCGCGGCATATTTGGCACCGAACGTATCGCCTGACGTCGCCGGGAACAGACTGTAGATCTCACCGAACACACCGAAATAGACCGCCGTCGCCAGTACGAAGACGAGCGGATTGTGGCCATAGGCCGACAGCGTCAGCAGCATCAGCGCGGCGGTGCCGAAGGCGATGAACATGGTGTGTTCACGACCGATCTGATCCGACAACCAACCGAAGAGCGGGCGGCCGAACCCGTCAAAGATGCGATCGAGCGAGATGGCGAAGGTCAGTGCTGCCATCTGGAAGCCGGCCAATGTCACCGGAGAATTCGCAATATTGTAGTCATGCGCGATCGGCGCGATCTGCGCTGCGGTCATCAAGCCACCGGCGGCGACCATCACGAAGACCAGATACATGACCCAGAAGATCGGGCTGCGCAGCACTTGCGGCGGCGTGAAATCCGTCTTTGTCTGCGGCAGATTGAGTTGTTTCCTCGTCACCGGCATGGCCTGCAGAGGCGGACGCATGAAGAAGGCGAGCATGAACACGATCACGCCCTGGCCGATGCCGAAGGTGAAGAAGGCGTGCTGATAGCCGCTCTCGGCAATCATATGCGCAATCGGCACGACGGTGATCGCAGCGCCAGCGCCGAAGCCTGCCGCCGTGGCGCCCGCAGCGAGGCCGCGGCGATCGGGAAACCACTTCAGAGCATTGCCGACGCAGGTGCCGTAGACCGAACCGGCGCCGATGCCGCCGACGACGGCGCCGGCGTAAAGCATCACCAGTGAGTCCGCATAGGAGTTCAGCACCCAGGCGAGGCTGATCATGGCTCCGCCGAACATGATGACGACGCGGGGACCGTATTTGTCGACGAACCACGCTTCGACCGGCACCAGCCAGGTTTCGACGACGACGAACAGCGTGAAGGCGAGCTGGATCGCGGCGCGACCCCAGTGATACTTGGCGTCGATGGGATCGACGAACAGCGTCCATCCGTATTGCAGATTGGCGATCATCGCCATGCAGACGATGCCCATCACGAGTTGAATCCAGCGGAAGCTGCCGGGTGGGTTGGACGCGGTGGTGAAGTCTGGCTGAGCCATGGTGTTTCCTCCGATGCGCGCTTTTTCCCTTGCGGCGTGGTGTCGCTAAGGTTGTGGCGTATTGCCGCAGGCGTCGCTTGGTCGGAGACTGGTATATTATATTCCACGATGCAAGGTGGTCTTGGCCGATTGTTGCGTGAAGGCGATCACGCCTTGGCGAGCAGCGCATCGCCCACGCAAAACGCGCCCAGCCAGGGCTGAGCGCGTTGTTTTCTTGAGGCTTTTTGCGTTTTTTAGGTCGCCAGCGCCTTGCTGACGACGACCTTACGCCAAGGCTTCAGCACCGCGATCGCGAGCAGTGATGCCAGGATATTGGCACCGGCGGCGATCAGGAACACGCTGTCCCACGTGCCCGACGACTGCTGCATATAGTTCGCGACCGGCACCAGAAGTGCTGCCGTCCCCTTTGCCGTATAGAGCAGGCCGGCATTGGTCGTTGCGAACTTGGAGCCGAAGGTGTCGGTGCAGGTCGATGGGAAGAGCGAATAGATCTCACCCCAGGCGAAGAACACGAAGCCCGACAACAGCACGAACCACAGCGGATCGTGACCCCACATATACAGCGCCCAGATGCCGACGCCTTCCATGCCGAAGGCGATGAACATCGTGTTCTCGCGGCCGATCATGTCGGAGATCCAGCCGAAGAACGGACGTGTCAGGCCGTTGAGTACGCGGTCGATGGTGGCTGCGAAGGTGACCGCCGTCATCGTCATGGCCATCAGCGTGACGGGTACGTTGTCGATCTTCCAGTCGGCCGCAATCGGCTTCAGGTTGGCCGTCACCATCAGGCCGCCGGCACCGACGATCACGAACATGAAGTACATCAGCCAGAAGATCGGATGGCGGATGACTTCTGTCGGCGCGTAGTTGCGGCGGGTCTGGATAACGTTGGCGTTCTGCGTGACCGCCGGTACCTGTCCAGCCTTTGGCGCGAACAGGAAGAAGGAGAGGATCACGATGATGATGCCTTGTCCGAGACCGAAATACAGAAATGCGGTCTGGAAGCCGGAATCCTGGATCATGGCCTGGATCGGCGCGACCGTGAGGGCGGAGCCGGCACCAAAGCCTGCGGCGGTGATGCCAGCCGCGAGGCCGCGCTTGTCAGGAAACCACTTCAGCGCATTGCCGACGCAGGTGCCGTAGACGCCGCCAGCGCCGATGCCCGCAACGATCATGCCGAGATAGAAGCCGTTGAGCGTTTCCGCCTGTGCATTGATCGCCCAGCCGATGCCGCAGAGGATGCCGCCGATAAGGACGACGAGCTTCGGGCCGTATTTATCGACGAACCATCCTTCGACCGGCACCAGCCAGGTCTCGAACAGAACGAAGAGGGTGAAGGCCCACTGGATCGACGCACGATCCCAGCCGAACTTCTTCTGGATGTCGGGGACGAAGAACGTCCAGCCGTATTGATAGTTGGCGATCATCACCATCGCGCCAACGCCGATGGCAAGTTGTGTCCAGCGGTAGGCATCGCTGACACGTGCGGCAGCTGGTGCCACCCCGTGAACTGCATCAGTCATAGTTCCTCCTAAAGCGCTGTTCTATTGAGAGCTCGACAGCTGCGAAGGATAGTTTGGTATATGATATGCCAACTAACAAGCGAAATCTTGCCAATTTGCCGCTGCAAGTTTCGCATGACTGAATGCTGTACTGCGATACTACAAGACAGCACAAAGCCGGCGGTCCAGACCGCCGGCTTTTGGGTTTGAACAGTTATCTGTATCGTTACTTACGCTGCTGCAGTGCGAGTACGCAGCCGGGTGAAGCCGTTCTGGATCACCGACCAGAACAGCGCGATCAGGCCGAGGATCATGATGCTGCTGACCAGTGTGTTCGAGAAGAAGATCCCGAGCGATCCCTGCGACCCCAGCAGCGACTGACGGAAGGCTTCCTCGGCCTTGTCGCCAAGTACGATGGCGAGCACCAGCGGGGCGAGGGGATAGTTACACTTCTTCAGTGCGTAACCGATGATTCCGAATACCAGCATCATCACCACGTCGAAGGTCGAGTTGTGGACGGAATAGGCTCCGATCGCACAGAGCACCAGGATGAGCGGTGCAATGATGCTGAATGGAACCCGCAGGATCGCTGCGAAGATCGGTACGCAGGTCAGCACGATGATCAGGCCGACGAGATTGCCGAGATACATCGAGGCGATCAGGCCCCAGACGAACTCCTTCTGCTCGACGAATAGCATCGGGCCGGGCTGCAGGCCCCAGATCAGCAGACCACCAAGAAGCACAGCGGCAGTTGGCGAACCGGGGACGCCGAGCGAGAGCATCGGAAGCAGGGCTGCGGTACCGGCGGCATGCGCGGCCGTTTCCGGAGCGATGACGCCTTCGATCTCGCCCTTGCCGAAATTGTTGCCGTTCTTGGAGACGCGCTTGGCGATCCCGTAACTCATGAACGATGCCGGTGTCGCACCTGCGGGCGTGACACCCATCCAGCAACCGATCACGCAGGAGCGCAGTGACGTCATCCAGTATTGCGGCAAGCTCATCCAGGTACGGAGCACGACGCGAAGATCGATCTTCGCCTTGCCGCCCTGGAAGCGCAGGCCTTCCTCCATGGTGAGGAAGATTTCGCCAAGGCCGAACAGGCCGATGACTGCGATCAGGAAGTCGAAGCCATTGAGAAGTTCGGTCGAGCCAAACGTGAGTCGCAGTTGTCCGGTAATGGAATCGAGGCCGACCGCGGCGAGGGCAAAACCGATCATCATCGCCGCAATGGTCTTGAAAGGTGGCTCCTTACTCAGCCCGACGAAACTGCAGAACGCCAGGAAATAGACCGCGAACTTCTCCGCGGGTCCGAATCGTAAGGCGAAGCCTGCGACCAGCGGCGCGACCAAGGTGATCATGACGACGGCGAACAGTGCGCCAACGAAAGAGGAGGTGAAGGCGGCGGTTAGTGCTTCGGCAGCCTTGCCCTGCTGCGCCATCGGATAGCCGTCGAATGTCGTGGCCACCGACCATGGCTCTCCGGGGATGTTGAACAGGATCGAGGTGATCGCACCTCCGAACAATGCGCCCCAATAGATGCAGGACAGCATGATGATGGCCGATGTCGGCGGCATGCTGAAGGTGAGGGGCAGCAGGATTGCAACGCCATTGGCGCCGCCAAGGCCGGGCAGCACGCCGATGATGACGCCCAGCACGATGCCGAGCACCATCACCGCGATGTTGAATGGCTGCAGCGCGACCGCAAAGCCCTGGAACAGATTAGCAATTTCTTCCATTTCGAGTAGTCCTCAGAAAGAGACCGGCAGACGCAACGGAATTAAAGATCGCGGAAATCAGAGACCGAGCAGATCCTCAAGCGGTCCTTTGGGGAGCGGCACGAGAAACCAGCGTTCGAAGATCAGGTAGGTGACGACAGGCATGCCGAGAGAGATCGCGGCGATGATCGGCCACTCATATTTGCCAAGCCAGCGCATGAACCATGCGATGAAAATCATCGAGGACACGTAGAGTCCGATGAACGGCAAGACGCCGACATAGATGCCGGTGGGAATGACGACGCTGAAAACCTGGCGCAACTGGCCCCATTCGGCGAAAAGGCTGCCGTCGTCCTCGCGCAGCGTGTTCCAGATATTGACGAGGCTGGAGATGATGATGAACAGCCCGATATAGAACGGAAAGAATCCGGCTTTCGGTCCCTCTGCGCCCCAGTTGATGCCGGCCTTGACGCTGCCATAGACGACGATGGCGCCGAACAGGCCGATGACGGTGGTGACGCCGGCTTCGACGGATTTGTGGGACGGGCCTACGTTGTGAGATTGCTGCGTGGTCATGGACAACTCTGTGTGAGAGATCAGCGTCGATCAGCGTGTTGCATGTGCCGGACCTGATGTGCGATCAGGTCCGGCGTCATGGCGCCTGCGTCAGTTGCCTTGCGCGAGGAAGCCGGCTTCCTTCATCAGCGTCTCGTGGCGCTTCTCTTCGGTGCCAACCCAGCTGGCATATTCACCGCCGGTCATGAAGGTCGTGTTGAAGGCGCCGCTCTTCATCAGGTCCTGCCACTCGGGCGTCGCGCGGACCTTCTTGAACAGTTCGACATAATAATCGATCTGATCCTTCGTCGCTTTCGGCCCCATGAAGATGCCGCGCAGCATCACATATTCGATGTCGAGCCCCTGTGACTTGCAGGTCGGAATGTCCTTCCAGCCCTTGCCGTCGGCGACCTGCTCGTCATAGGCCATCGGCTTGCTGTCGAAGACGCAGAGCGGACGCACCTTGCCGCCGCGCCACTGCGCGACTGCCTCGATCGGATTGTTCACGGTTGAGTCGACGTGCTGACCAACGAGCTGCACTGCGACTTCACCGCCGCCCTTGTAAGGGATGTAAGTGAACTTGCTGCCGATCGCTTTCTCGACTGCGACCGTGATGATCTGGTCTTCCTGCTTCGAGCCCGTGCCGCCCATCTTGATCGTGCCGGCTGGTGCGGCCTTCACGGCGTCGATATAGTCCTTCACGGTCTTGTAGGGCTTGTCGGCATTCACCCACAGTACGAACTCGTCGAGTGCCAGCATCGCGACCGGCGTGAGATCCTTCCAGTTGAAGGGAATGCCGGTGGCGAGCGGTGTCGTGAACAGGTTCGACAACGTGATGATGATCTTGTGCGGATTGTTGTTCGCCGACTTCACGTCGAGGAAACCTTCACCGCCCGCGCCTCCCGACTTGTTGATGACGACAAGCGGCTGTTTCATCAGACTGTGCTTGGTGATGATGCCCTGAATGGTGCGCGCCATCTGATCGGCGCCGCCGCCGGTGCCTGCGGGAACGATCAATTCGACGGGGCGCGTCGGCTCCCATGCAGCAGATGCCGGGAGAGACGCTCCCAGGCAGAGAATGGATGCAGCGGCGGCCAGCGTGAGACATGAACCAAGGCGTTTCATTGTTTCTCTCCCATTCGTTTTGATAGCGTCGATCGTTCGTCGACTTTGAAATCGTCAGTGCGTGGTCGGGTCTTCCTTCGAATGTCCTGACTGCAGGTGTTCAAACGCGCCCTTGCATGCGCCATATGCGCACGTCAGACTGTCGAGCATCGAAGCGGCTCGCCTGCAAAAAGGATGAGTGGGTCTGGATCGCTCTGTCATTGCGCATACGGCATTGCTTGCCCGCGAAGGCAGCGCAGCCTTTGTCCTCCCCAGGTATGCTTTCTATTCAGACGTGAAGCATTACCGTTCGCGCATTTTGGTATGCGATATGCCAAGCGGCAAGCGATTAGAGCCGTTAAAAGCCGGGGAGGCTGAAATGTCGCAGGGAACGCGAGACGTCGCTGCGATGCAACTACACAAACAAAAAAACGGCCCCGGAAATCCGGGGCCAGTCGTCGGGAGGAACGCAGAGAATTTTGCGCGGGCTGGCCGCGCAAAAGTAGTGACGTCGCAGCCTTACAGGCCGAAGCGGGGCAGGTCGCCGTTGCGGGCCGAGATGCGTGCGCCGGCCATCAGCGCGCGATCGAGCGAGGCCATGAAGCGAGCGAAGAAGCTGGTGGATGTCGCGAGGTCGAGAGAAGCAGTCTTCGACATGATTTGATCCTTTGCTGGAGGCCGCCCCGTCTTGGCGGCTCGTCATCTGGGATCAATTTACGTATACCAGATGCCAAGGACAATTGTCTTGTTTGCATGGCAGCATGAGAATTTTGCAGTGCGATATAGATCGATTTGATTTTCTTATTAAAGTTCCGCGTTGACCACCGTAAATGAAAAAGGCCGCCAATCGGCGGCCTTTCGCATGTAATTATCTGAAATAACTGGCGAAATTACTCAGCGGCAACCTTCCGCGGCGGATCGAGTGCGCCGGAGTCGTGGATTTCGGTCACCTGATGATCGCTGAAGCCCAGCACCTGCTTGAGGATTTCGTCGGTATGTTCGCCGAGCAGGGGCGAGCGGGTCACTTCGGTAGGGCTTTCCGATAGCTTAATCGGATTACCAACCGACAGATACTTGCCGCGCTCGGGGTGATCGACCTCGACCACGGTGCCGGTGGCGCGGAGCGACTGGTCTTCGGCCAGTTCCTTCATGGACAGGATCGGGCCGCAGGGGATGTCATCCTTGTTGAGGATTTCCATCGCCTCGAACTTGGTCTTGGTCATCGTCCACTGTTCGATGCGCGCGAAGATCGCGTTGAGCTTGGGCAGGCGCACCGCCGGCTTGGCATAGGCCGGGTCGGTCTTCCAGGTCGGTTCGCCGATCACGTCGCAGATCTTCTCCCACACCGGCGCCTGAGTGATGAAGTAGATGTAAGCGTTCGGGTCGGTTTCCCAGCCCTTGCACTTCAGGATGCGACCGGGCTGGCCACCGCCGCTGTCGTTGCCGGCACGCGGCACGGCATCGCCGAACGGAATGCCTTCGCCGAACTGGCTGTATTCCTTGAGCGGGCCATGGGCGAGGCGCTGCTGATCGCGCAGCTTGACGCGCGCGAGATTCAGCACGCCGTCCTGCATCGCGGCGGTGACCTTCTGGCCCTTGCCGGTCTGCGTGCGCTGATACAGCGCGGTGACGATGCCGAGTGCGAGATGCAAGCCAGTGCCGCTATCGCCGATCTGTGCGCCGGTGACGAGCGGCAGGCCGTCGCGGAAGCCGGTGGTGGAAGCTGCGCCGCCGGTGCACTGCGCGACGTTCTCATAGACCTTGCAGTCCTCATAGGGACCAGGACCAAACCCCTTGATCGAGGCGACGATCATCTTCGGGTTGATCTGCTGAATCTTTTCGAACGGGAAGCCCATGCGGTCGAGTACGCCCGGTCCGAAGTTCTCGACGAGAACATCGCACTCTTTCATCAGCGCGGTGAGCACTTCCTTGCCCTTCGGGTTCTTGGTGTCGAGGGTGATCGAGCGCTTGTTGTGGTTCAGCATGGTAAAATACAGGCTGTCCACATTCGGCACGTCCTGCAATTGGCCGCGGGTGATGTCGCCAACGCCGGGCCGTTCGACCTTGATCACATCGGCGCCGAACCATGCCAGCAACTGCGTGCAGGTCGGGCCAGATTGAACGTGGGTGAAGTCCAGAATGCGAACGCCTTTGAGCGCCTGTGTCATTGTTTTGCTCCCGTAAACTAGTTTTGCCGCCTCGGCATATGAGAAAAGGAGACGGGGTCTCGCGACCCCGCCTGATGTGTTATTTCTTCTTGCTGAGCACGCTTTGTGGATTGAGGTTGCCGATACGGCCGCTCTCGCTGCCGGCCGCCGGATCGATCACCGCATTGATGAGCGTCGGCTTGCCGGAATCCATCGCCGCATTGACGGCGCGCTTGAGTTCGTCGGGCGAGGTCGCGTTCACGCCGATGCCGCCGAAGGCTTCCATCATCTTGTCGTAGCGCGAGCCCTTGACGAAGACCGTCGGTGCCACGTCGGAACCGCCGGTCGGATTGACGTCGGTGCCGCGATAGATACCGTCATTATTGAAGACAACGATGCAGACCGGCAGATTGTAGCGGCAGATCGTCTCCACCTCCATGCCGGAGAAACCGAAGGCGCTGTCGCCTTCGATCGCGAGCACGGGCTTGCCGGTCTCGACGGCCGCAGCGATGCAATAACCCATGCCGATGCCCATGATGCCCCAGGTGCCGACATCGATGCGCTTGCGCGGCTGATACATGTCGACGATGCCGCGGGCGAGGTCGAGCGTGTTGGCGCCTTCGTTGACGAGCATCGCGTCGGGACGTTCGGCGATGATGGTGCGCAGAACACCAAGCGCGCCGTGGTAATCCATCGGCGAGTTGTTGTTCATCAGCTTCGGCGCCATCTTCGCGACGTTCTCGTCGCGCTTCGTGGTGACTGCTGATGTCCAGTCGGACGATGCCTTCTGCCAGCTCTTGCCCATGCCATCGAGCAGGGCAGTGACGCAGGAGCCGATATCGCCAACGACGGGTGCGACGATCTCGACGTTGGAATCCATTTCCTTCGGCTCGATGTCGATCTGGATGAACTTCTTGGGCGCGCTGCCCCAGGCCTTGCCCTTGCCGTGCGACAGCAGCCAGTTGAGGCGTGCGCCGATCAGCATGACGACGTCCGAGTCCTTCAGCACGGTGGAGCGTGCAGCGCCCGCGCACTGCGGATGGGTGTCAGGCAGAAGGCCCTTGGCCATGCTCATGGGCAGGAACGGAATGCCGGATGTCTCGACAAGTGCCTTCACAGCGTCGTCGGCCTGCGCATAGGCGGCGCCCTTGCCGAGGATGATCAGCGGCTTCTTCGCCGATTTCAGCACGTCGAGCGCGCGCTTGATCGAATCCGGGGCAGGGATCTGCGCCGGCGCGGCGTCGATCACCTTCACGAGCGACTTCTTGCCCGCATCGGCATTCATCACCTGACCGAACAGCTTGGCCGGCAGATCGAGATAGACACCGCCGGGACGACCGGACACCGCGGCGCGGATGGCGCGGGCGAGGCCGATGCCGATGTCGGCCGCGTGCAGCACGCGGAACGCGGCCTTACACAGCGGCTTGGCGATCGCGAGCTGATCCATTTCCTCGTAGTCGCCCTGCTGCAGATCGACGATCTCACGCTCGGACGAGCCGGAGATCAGGATCATCGGGAAGCAGTTGGTGGTGGCATGGGCCAGCGCCGTAAGGCCGTTGAGGAAGCCGGGTGCCGACACGGTCAAACAGACGCCAGGCTTCTTGGTGAGATAGCCGGCGATCGATGCGGCATAGCCGGCGGCCTGTTCGTGACGGAACGACAGCACCCGGATGCCCTCGGCCTGCGCCATGCGGCCGAAGTCGGTAATCGGAATGCCCGGCACGCCATAGATCGTGTTGAGGCCATTGAGCTTGAGTGCATCGATGATCAGATGGAAGCCATCGGTCAATTCCTGCTCGGCGGCTGCGTTGGTATCGATGCTCTGGACTACTGCGGACATCCCGCTCTCCCTGACTTTTCTTGTGACTGTTGGTCGTTGCTCAATTGGACGTGGTGCGGAGTGGTGAACCGTCGCGAGACGGCGCTTACGTAAACAATTCCTGGCCGTGGGCTTCGACATAAGAAGCCAGACCGAGCGTGTGATCGCGCGCGCGCTTTTCCGCGAGCTCGGTGTTGCGCTCCTCAAGCGCTTCGATGATGGCCAGATGTTCGGGCAGGGACGTCGCGGTACGGTCCGTGCGTCCGATCGTCAGCTGACGATAGCCACGCACATGCAGCAGAATATCGTTGGTCATATCGACCAGCACTGGCGACTCGCTAAGCGAGATCAGTGCCTGGTGGAAAGCGATATTCGCTTTCGAATATTCCTCAACGTGGTCCTGTGGCAGACGGTCCTTGTTGAAGTCCTTGAAGAAGTCGCGCAGCGCCGAGATATCTTTCTTGCGCGCGGTGGTCGTGATCAGACGCGCGGCCATGCTTTCCAGCGCCGCCCAGGCGCGGATCATGTCGACGATCTCGACCTTCGTCTTTCTGACAACGACGATGCCGCGGCGTGGCACAGTCTTTACGAAGCCATCCTGCTCCAGCATCGCAATGGCTTCGCGGATAGGCGTGCGGCTGACACCGAGCCGTTCCGACAGGGCGCGCTCGTCGAGCATCACCGGATCTGGCGAGGTGTAGATGTCCATCTTAAGAATGGCTTCTTTCAAGGCTTCATAGGCCTTGGTCTTGAAGCTGGTCTCCGGTGCAATCCGAACGATCGCGATATCGGCTTCAGACATGACGGACGGCGCCTTGGTTTGTTTTCGCGTGGGCATGAATCATCTCCAGTCGAGATGTCCTACCACAGAAATAACGTCAAGAATTTTTGGCATACCAGATGCCAGCATGTCAAGATGACAGCTATTTCAGCAATTTTGCGCTGCAACGCGCCTTGACAATCAAGTTTCTGGCATACCAAATGCCATCAATCCGTCTATTGGAAAAGACGTGAAGGAGGAAGCCATGTCCCAATCGAATCTTGCCGTCAAAGAAGCAACACCATCGGCGAAACAGGCCGTCCGCAAAGTTCTCGATGCGGTTAAAGCCGACAAGCGCACCAGCCTGACCGCCCCCGAGGGCAAGCTTGTGTGTGACGCATACGGCATTCCCGTGCCGAAAGAAGGCGTGGCCACCTCAGCCGCTGACGCTGCCAAGATGGCAAGCGGCATGGGCTTCCCGGTCGTGATGAAGATCGTCTCGCCGGACATTCTCCACAAGACCGAAGCGGGCGGTGTCATTGTCGGCGTCAAGACCGCCGAAGACGCGCAGAAAGCTTACGACACCATTCTGGCCAATGCCAAGAAGTACAAGGCCGATGCCAAGATAGAAGGTATCCAGGTTCAGCAGATGCTGATGGGCGGCACCGAAGTGATCATCGGTTCGATCACCGATGGTTCGTTCGGCAAGCTGGTGGCCTTCGGCCTCGGCGGCGTGCTCGTCGAAGTGCTGAAGGACGTCACTTTCCGTCTCGCGCCCGCGACCAATGATGACGCGCTGTCGATGCTCGATGGCATTCAGGCCGCCGAGATGCTGCATGGCGTACGCGGCGGCGATCCTGCCAACCGCGAAGCGCTGGCCGACATCATCGTCAAGGTATCGCAGCTCGTCAGCGATTTCCCGGAAATGGTCGAACTCGATCTCAACCCGGTCTTCGCCACCAAGAAAGACGCGATTGCCGCCGACGTGCGCATCGTCGTCGACTTCGACTACAAACCGCGCCCCGCGCCGCGCTCCAACGCCGAAATCGTCACGGCGATGAACCGCATCATGATGCCGAAGGCCGTCGCCGTGATCGGCGCTTCCGCCGAAGATGGCAAGATCGGCAATTCGGTGATGAAGAACCTCATCAACGGCGGCTACAAGGGCGACATCTACCCGATCCATCCGAAGGCCGAAGAGATCATGGGCCGCAAGGCCTATAAGAGCGTCAAGGATGTTCCGGGCGTGATCGACACCGCGGTATTCGCGATTCCCGCCAAGTTCGTTGCAGGTGCGCTGATCGAATGCGGCGAGAAGAAAATTCCGGGCGCGGTGCTGATTCCGTCGGGCTTTGCCGAAGCCAACGAGCCTGCGCTGCAGGAAGAGATTGTCGAAATCGGCAAGAAATATGACGTCCGTCTGATGGGGCCGAATATCTATGGCTTCTATTATACGCCGGCCAATCTCTGCGCGACTTTCTGTACAGCCTATGACGTGAAGGGTTCGGCGGCATTGTCGTCGCAGTCCGGCGGCATCGGTATGGCGATCATCGGCTTCTCGCGCTCCGCCAAGATGGGCGTGTCGGCGATCGTCGGCCTCGGCAACAAGTCGGATATCGATGAGGATGATCTGCTGGCGTTCTTCGAGCAGGATCCCAACACCACGATCATCGCGCAGCACTGCGAGGATCTGAAGGATGGCCGTGCCTTCGCGGAAGCCGCCAAGCGCGTCTCCAAGATCAAGCCGGTTGTCGTACTGAAGGCCGGCCGCACCTCGGCCGGCGCCAAGGCAGCCTCGTCGCATACCGGCGCACTTGCCGGCAACGACAAGATCTATGAGGACGTGTTGAAGCAGTCGGGCGTCATTCGCGCCCGCTCGCTGCGCCAGCTGCTCGAATTCGCCCGTGGCATTCCCGTGCTGCCGACGCCGAAGGGCGAGAACGTGCTGATCATCACCGGTGCCGGTGGGTCGGGCGTGCTGCTGTCGGATGCGGTGGTCGATAACGGCATGTCGCTGATGGCGATGCCGCCGGATCTGGATGCGGCGTTCCGCAAGTTCATCCCGCCATTCGGCGCCGCCGGCAACCCGGTCGACATCACCGGTGGCGAACCGCCGATCACTTACGTCAACACCGTGAAGCTGGGCCTCACCGATGATCGCATCCACTCGCTGATCCTCGGCTACTGGCACACGATCGTGACGCCGCCGATGGTGTTCGCGCGCAACATGGTCGAGATCAAGAACGAGATGAAGGCCAAGGGCATCGAAAAGCCGATGGTGGCTTCGCTCGCGGGCGACGTGGAAGTCGAGGAAGCCGCCGAATATCTCTACCAGAACGGCATTCCGGCTTACGCCTATTCGACCGAACTCCCGGTCGAGGTGCTTGGTGCCAAGTACAAGTGGGCACGCGGAGCGGGCCTGCTGTAAGCAGCTTCGATCTATACACAAAAACAAAGCGCCGTCCGGGAAACCGGGCGGCGCTTTTTTGCGTTTGCGGTTCTGGCTAGACGATCACCGGCTGTTCGGCGACGCCCTCGCGGCCGAAGATGCGCAGATAGCGTTCGATCTCTGCAGGGCTGCTGCCGGTGGTCTTGGCCGGATTGTCCGAGAGCTTCACGGCCGAGCGGCCGTTGGCATAGGTGACCTTGCAGACCAGGCTGATCGGGTCGAGTGAATCGAGCCCGCGCGGATGCGCGCCGCGGAAGTCGTTGGTGGCCATGGTGCCCCAGCCGAAGCTCTCGCGGATGCGCCCGCGGAAACGCTGATGCAGATCGATCATCAGATCGACTTCGAGACCGTCGCTGAACATCGCGCGCTTCTTGCGCGGATCCTCGCCACGCATGGCGTACCAGGCGATCATCTCTTCGCCCGCCGCAACCGGCTCCTTGCTGTCCATGCGCATGCCGGTCCATTGTGAGGCCCAGGGCGGTGCGTCGCGCAGGAACTGCGTCATGCCGAACGTATCGGGCAGAATGATCAGCAATTCGCCGTCATAGACCTCCTGCCATTTCGCCAGCACGTCATATTGCGCGGTCTTCAGCTGGTCGTCGTTTTCGGCGAGGCAGGCGAACACCATCGGCAGTTCGTGCGAATTGGTGCCGATGGCTTCGAATGAATGCTTGAAGGCGAGCAGGGCGTTCGACGTTCCGACGAAGCTGCGGCCAAGCTCGTTGGCCATCGCGTCCGTCACCCATTCCTGCCACAGGAAGCCGTGGCGGCGACGGGTGCCGAATTCCGCGAGCCGCATGTCCGGATAGGATTTCAGCTTCTTGATCTTGTTCCAGATCTTGGTCTTGGTCTGGGCGTAGAGAATATCCAGCTCGAACTTGTCCAGCGTGGCCATGGCGATCCGCGACCGCAATTCGCTGACGATGGCGAGGGCGTAGATCTCCCACATCGTGACTTCGGCCCAGTCACCTTCGAAGGTGAGCACATATTGGCCATCGATGGTCTCAAGCTTGTAGTCAGGCAACCTGAAGCTGCGCAGATATTCGATATATTCAGGACGGAAAATGTCGCGGCGGCCGTAGAAGCGGTTGCCGGCCAGCCAGATCAGTTCGTTCTCGCGGAATGAGAGCGTGCGGGCATGATCGAGCTGCGCGCGCAGCACCGCTTCCGGAATGATCTCGGCAAGGCGGACGGTCTTGGTGCGGTTGATCAGGCCGAAGGTCACAGGCACCTTCGGATAAAGCATCCAGATGAACTGATGCATCAGGAATTTGTAGAAGTCGGTGTCCAGCAGCGACCGGATGATCGGATCAAGCCGGTAGTTGTGATTGTGGACCCGGGTGGCGAAATCCATCATGGCAACGCCACTCCTGGTAACGTGCCTGATCGTGGCACCTGCACCGAAACGGCAGTGGCCGCATCGCTGACGCTGTCTTTGCAGCAGTTCATTAAATTGGCGTATCCGCCGGGTTTATCGATGTCAACGCAAGCGCTGAACCGCGCTTTCACAATCGAGGATTGTCGTGGCAGCCCGGCGTTTGTCCATCTGTTTTTGGCCTTGATCCTGCATCTGCGGGCATTGCGCAGAATTGTTTGCATGCTTACGATTTCCACCTGCCGGTGGGCGCCCCGAAACGATGAAGGACAGCACCATGAAAGTCGTCGATCTCTCCCACATCATGAACATCCACACGCCCGGCTGGGTCGGCTATGCCGGCAACAAGATGTATTATGCGCAGAACCTGCAGACGCAGATGATCGTGGCGCAGCGGATCGAGACGGCGCTGCATGCCGGCACCCATTTCGACGGCGCGATGCACGCCACCGACGGGCGCAAGGGCGACATGGCCTCGCTGCCGCTGGATTACCTGTTCAATCGCGGCGTGGTGGTCGACATCTCAAGCCAGATGCATGACTGGGCGGTGATCACGCCGGAGATGCTTGAGAAGTCCGGCGCGGATATTCGCGAAGGCGACATTCTGATCCTGCACACCGGCTGGCACAAATATTATGAAGGTCAGGCGCAGCAGGATCTGGTGAAATACTTCTGCTATCACCCCGGCCCGAATCTCGACACGCTGCACTGGATGCTGGAGAAGAAGATCAAATGGTTCGGCATGGACACGGGTTCCTGCGATCACTCGATGAACACCTCGATCCGCAACATGCGGCCGGACATCGCTGCGCAGTTCACCAAGAAGCACGGCAAGACGCCGGCGGAATTCTTCGGCACGTTTGAGTATAATCACAAGCTCTCGGGCCGCCACGTGACTGCCGACATGTTTCCGTTCCACAATTACGCGTTCCAGGAAGGCTTGTTGCATGCGGAGAATATCGGCGGCGACATCGAGCTGATGCTGAACCAGCGTTGCCTGATCGGCGCCTTCCCATGGCGCTATGACGGGCTGGAGTCATGCCCGTGTCGTATCCTGTGCTTCACGGATACGGGCGATGCCTCGGTGGAAGCCATGGGGAACGCGGCGAAGGCGATCATGGGGTGATGTAGTTTAGGTCCACACCGTCATGGCCGTGGCTCGTCCTGGCCATCCACGTCCGTCTGGACTAGCGGCCAAGTCGTGGATGCCCGGGACACGCCCGGGCAATACGTGGAGAGGTCGGTTGATCGTTGTCTAGCGCCTTAGTCTCGCATCAGGTGCGTTTGCCTGCAGTGTATTCTGAATCGCCTCGCGGAGCAGGGGATAGTCCGCACGATCCCAGTCCGACATTCGCACGTCCGCCAAAAGCGCCGCTGACTTGCCGAACACGACGATGCGGTCGCCCACCGCCATGGCCTCTTCGAGCTGATGCGTAATCAGGATCGCGGTCGATTTAAACTCGCGAGCCAGATCGACGAAGGTCTTTCGCAGCTCATTGGCCGTAACTTCATCGAGCGCGCTGAAGGATTCATCCGCCAGCAGGATTTCCGGCTGCACCGCAAAGGCGCGCGCAATCGCCACGCGCTGGCGCATGCCGCCGGAAAGTTCGCGCGGATAGGCGTTAGCGAATTTTTCCAATCCCAGCCGTTTCAGCCACGTCAGCGCGCGCTCCTGCTGAACATCTTCGGCGATGCCGATCAGTTCGAGCGGAAGCTTGACGTTGTCGAGTGCGGAGCGCCACGGAAACAGCCGGTCCTGCTGGAAGATCGTCGCGATCTTGCCGCGGAAGGCGTTGAAGTCATCATAGGGTGTCTTGCCGCCGATGCTGATGCTGCCGGCGGTGGGATGTTCGAGGCCGATCAACAGATCGAACAGGGTCGACTTACCGCAACCGGTCTTGCCCACGATGGCGATGAGTTCGCCGGGCTCGATCCGCAGCGACAACTGGTCGATGGCTGTGATCGACTGGCCGGAGGTGGTCTGGCGAAATACCTTGCGCAACTGCGCGATCTCGATGGGCGCTGAAGCTGCCGTCATGCCCGCCACCGCAATACGTGCGTTTCGAGCCTGACGAGCAATGCTTCGAGGAAGAACAGCAGCACGACCAGCACCAGCGTCCAGGCAAACACGTCGGCCACCGAGAACAACTCCTGGGCGACCGAGAGCTGATGCCCGATGCCGGTGACTGCGCCGACGAGTTCAGCGATGGTGACGACGCGAATGGCCAGGCTGAGCGTGATCTTCCAGCTTGTGATGATCCCTGGCATGATCGCCGGGAGCATCAGCTTGTGGAAAAACTGCAGCGGTGTGGGCCGAAAGGAACGGATCATTTGTTTCAGGTCGCGCGACACCTCGCGCATGTTGTCGAGCGCATCGACTGTGAAGACCGGCGCGCAGACCACGACCAGCACGAAGACGATGCGAAACTCAACGCCCTTGAACCACAACACCGCGAACAGGATCCAGGAGACGACCGGTACGGCCATCAGGATACGCACCATCGGGCGCAAATATTTCTCGATGCTGTCCGACAGATACATCAGCACCGCGACAAGGAGGCCGATGACGAAGGACACGACCAGCGACAGCAGCACGCGGCCGAGCGTCACCGCGACGTCGAGCGGGGTGATCTTGGTCAGGCTTTCGGCAATACGGCCAAGGCCCGGGATTGCGAAAGCGGGGATGCCCAGTGACGGCGCCAGATAGGACATGACCTGCCAGACCGCTGCGAAGAGCACGATCGATATGATCGTCTCGCGCGGCAGGCTGGAGATCATCAGGCTTCGCGGTGACCTTTCGAAGATCGGTTCCTCGAATGGCGTGGCACGTCTCGGCTCGTCAGGGGGCATAGATGATCGCTTCGTCAGGCAGCTTTGGATGGAAGCCGGCGGCGACGGCGCGCTCGAACGTATCCCAGATGCTCTTGCGTTCGGTGGCGTCCCAGGCTGGCTTGGCGTCGAAGTCCCAGCGCTTGGCGAGCACGGCTTCCTTCAGGATGCCGGGCGGCAGCTTCACGGTCTCGACCGCAATCTTGTCGGCACCATCCGGATCGCTGCGCAGATATTTGGTGACGTCCGCAAGCGCCGCGACGAATTTCTTGGGCGCATCCGGGGCTTTCTTGATGGTATCCTCGCGCATGGCATAAACCAGCTCCCAGCCGGTGGTGCCGGCAATCTCTTTCCATCCGTCATTGGCGTTGAAGATGATCTTCAGCGACGGATCGTCCTTCATCATCATGGTGGCGATCGGCTCGATGATCATCGCGGCATCGACGCGGCCGGCGGCAAGCTGCGCACGCGCTACAGCAAAGTTCGCGTTGACCAATGTCATGTCCTTGGCGAGGTCCATCTTTTTGGATTTCGCGTAGATCGACAGGATCTGGAATTGCCCGCTGCCCATGTCGGCGGCGAGTTGCTTGCCTTTGAGGTCGGCCAGCGACTTGATGGTCGGGTCCTTGGTGATGATGACGAGATCGGCGAGCGTGGCACCTGTTGCGACGATTTGCAGCGGCACGCCTTCGAGGCGCAGCTTCTGGAAGTAGGTGGGGCCGCCGATCAGCGTGTCGATTTCGCCGGTGGCGAGGCCCGCATAATAAGAGGAGAAAGAAGGATAGACCTGAACTTCGGCCTCGAAACCGTTCTTGGTATCGAACTTCTGCGCCTTCATGATGTTGATGATGATCGGCGCGAAGACGGGAAGTGTCAGGCTACCCACGCGGATTTTTGTCGGCGCCTGCGCCTGCGAATTTGTTGCGAGCGCGCTGCTCATCAGCGTAGCAGCCGTGCCCATTGTGAAGGCGCGTCGCGAAAGTCCGGTCATGACATCTCCTCAAGAAACGTTGTGGCGCGTGGCTTTTCGATCGGTTTATGCGGCGGTGCGATATTTGTTTGTTTGCAAATGATATGCCAAAATTGAATCCACTAAATCCTCTTGCAGTCATGAAATAACGCTACTAGCATTTCGTTTGTGTGCAAATGAAATCTGCTCTGACTGCAGGAGGCGACGATGCCGCACGTGACGACGCCCGACGGGACGCAACTCTATTATGAGGAAGTCGGCACCGGGAGTCCTGTGGTTTTCGTTCATGAGTATGCGGGAGATTACCGCACCTGGGAGCCGCAGCTTCGTTACTTCTCGCGCTCCTATCGTTGCGTCACCTACAGCCAGCGCGGTTATCCGCCATCGGATGTACCGACCGATCCAGCGCGTTACGGCCAGGATATTGCACGCGATGACGTCATCGCACTGATGGATGCACTGAAGATCGACAAGGCGCATATCGTCGGTCATTCCATGGGCGCATCGACGGCGCTGCATGTCGGCATTCACTATCCGGATCGTTGTTTGTCGGTGACCGCTGCAAGCTGCGGTTACGGCTCCAGTCCCGATCCTGCCTTTGTGGAGCAGGGCCGTGCAGCCTCGCGCGAGACCGCAAAAATGTTCGAGACGGTCGATTTCCCGACCGCTGCGGCGCGTTACGCCGATGGTGCGACGCGTCAAACCCACAAGAACAAGGACCCGCGCGGTTTTGCCGAATTCGCGCGGATGCTGGCCGATCACTCCCCGGTCGGGCATGCGCTGACCATGCGCGAGCTGCAGGCCAAGCGGCCGATGCTGTGGGAGATGAAGCCGCAACTCGAGACATTCACGCCGCCACTGCTGATCATCGTTGGCGACGAGGACGATTGGTGCCTCGATCCCAGCATCTTTCTCAAGCGCACGGTGCCGACAGCAGGTCTTCTGGTATTGCCGCGTGCCGGCCATACCATCACCAGCGAAGAGCCGGCGGCCTTCAATGCAGCGCTGGCTGAGCTTTTCCCGGCGGCCGAGTCCGGTCGCTGGATGTCGCACAAGCCGGCGGCCTGAGCGATGAGCACGCCCGGCGATATCGTCATTGATATTGCGGACGGCATCGCAACGCTGCGTCTGGCCAATCCGGCACGACGCAACGCGATCTCCACGGCGATGTGGAACAAGATCGCTGCCTTTGCCGACGACGTCGCCACCCGCAAGGACATCCGTGTCGTGGTCATCCGCGGCGAGGGCGAGCTGATGTTTTCCGCGGGCGCAGACATTTCCGACTTTGCCACGGCTCGATCAGGCGAGGGCAATGCCCGCGCCTATGATGATCTGGTCGAGAATACCTGTCTGGCCATTGAAGCGATCCCGCAGCCGACCATCGGTCTGATCTATGGGGGCTGCATGGGCGCCGGGTCATCCGTTGCTGCGAGTTGCGACATGCGCGTTGCTGCGGATGATGCTTTCTTCGCAGTACCCGCCGCCAAGCTTGGTCTGGGCTACGATCCGCGCGGTATCGCGCGCTTCATTCGCGTGTTCGGCGCCGGTGCGACGCGGCAAGTCTTGTTTACGGCGGATCGTCTGTCTGCCACGCGCGCTCATGCGCTGGGCGCGGTGCATGTCGTTGCACCGAAGGCTGATATTGAATCGCTGGCTGGGGAGCTTGCAAGGAAGATCGCCGGCAATGCGCCGCTGACGATCAAGGCGGCCAAGGCTGCGATCCGTGCACTGTGCACCAACAACGCCGAACTCCTGGCTGAAGCCGAGCAGTTCTATGCCGCGGCGGACGCCAGCGCCGACTACGCCGAAGGCCGCAAGGCCTTTGCCGAGAAACGACCCCCGCGCTTTACAGGAAGCTGATTGACCTAAGAATTTTCGTTTTCACTTCCGCCAACCTCAGAAGGACACGCACATGGATCTCCAACTCAAAGGCAAATGCGCTCTCGTCACCGGCGGCAGCGAAGGTATAGGCAAGGCGATTGCCATGACGCTGGCAAAGGAGGGCGTCAATGTTGCCATCTGCGCCCGCCGTATGGAGCCGCTCGAGAAAACTGCTGAAGAAATCCGCAATGCCTACGGGGTGACGGTCGTCGCGATTACCGCCGACCTCACCAAGGATGCGGATGCCAAGGCTTTCGTCGAGAAGGCCGCCAAGGAACTCGGCAGCATCGATCTGATGATCAACAATGCCGGTTCGGCGCCGGGCGGTGTGATCGAGACGCTCACCGAAGCCGACTGGGAACAGGCGCTGCAGCTCAAATTCATGGGCTATGTGCGCTGCCTGCGCTACGCGCTGCCCATCATGGTCAAGCAGGGTGGTGGCCGCGTGGTCAATCTGATCGGCAATGACGGCGTCAAGCCATCCTATTGGGAAATCGCACCGGGTGCTGCGAACGCTGCTGGTCAGAACATGACCCTGTCGCTCGCAGGTCAGTACGGCCGTCACAATATCTCGTTCTGCGCCGTCAATCCGGGCCCGGTTCGTACCGAGCGCTGGGCCGGCCTTGTCAACGCCATGTCGCGCGACATGAAGATCTCCTACGAGGAAGCCGACAAGCTGGCGCCGGCTTCGATCCCGCTCGGCCGCATCGCGGAAGTCGAGGAAGTTGCAAATCTCGTCGTCATGCTCGCGTCACCACTCGTGCAGATGGCGAACGGCACCATGATCGAAATCGATGGCGGTCAGGACAAGGCGCTGATGGATCGCTTCCGCGACCGGTAGTCGTCAAAACAGAACGCGCGGCGGCGGAATATCGCTGCCGCGCAGCTCTGCGAAATTCGGTCGCAGATGCGTGCGCATCGGCCGACATCAGATGATCAAAACTTCGGCGATGTGCTAGGCATGTTGCACCAAGACCGGTCTTGACAACGAAGAGGGTGCGCCGGACTATTTGCGTACAAACTAATTCGCGTTGCAAACATGGGGCTGCAAGCGACGCAAGAGCGAACGGTTGATCCGTTTCTTGCGAAGGCTTCGGCGAGAATCACTTCTATCGCAAACGTCGATCACAACGGAGTTCGATCATGATGACGGCTCGTTCCCTTCACTCACTCGCGATTGCCGGCACAATGGCCGGCGCACTGACATTGTCATTCGGCCACGCGGTTCTCGCGCAGGACACGATCAAGATCGGTGAGCTCAACAGCTACAAGACACAGACCGCGTTCCTCGATCCCTACAAGAAGGGCTGGGAGCTTGCGATCGAACAGATCAATGCCAAGGGCGGCGTGCTCGGCAAGAAGCTTGAAGTGATTTCGCGCGATGACGGCTCGACGCCGGGCGATGCAGTGCGTGTGGCTGATGAGCTGGTGACGCGCGAAGGCGTCAACATTATCGCCGGCACGTTCCTCTCGCATATCGGTCTCGCGGTGACCGAATTCGCCGGCAAGAAGAAAGTGTTCTTTCTCGCCGCAGAGCCGCTGACCGACAAGATCACCTGGCAGAACGGCAACAAGTATACGTTCCGCCTGCGTGCCACGACCTATATGCAGGTCGCAATGCTGCTGCCGGATGCGCTGGCTGCCAAGAAGAAGCGCTGGGCGCTGGTCTATCCGAACTTCGAATACGGCCAGGCCGCGGTCGCGACCTTCAAGGAAATGATGAAGGCCAAGCAGCCTGACATCGAATTCGTCACCGAGCAGGCACCGCCGCTCGGCAAGGTCGATGCCGGCGCCGTGGTGCAGGCCATCGACGATGCCAAGCCGGACGCGATCTTTAACGTGCTGTTCGGCGCGGACTTCTCCAAGCTGGTGCGCGAGGGCACCACACGCGGCGTGTTCAAGGATCGCACCGTCGTGAGCCTGCTGTCGGGAGAGCCGGAATATCTCGATCCGGTGAAGGAAGAAGCGCCGGTCGGCTGGATCGTTACCGGCTATCCCTGGGACAAGATCAAGACCCCGGAATACCTGGCGTTCCTGACGGCCTATCAGAAGAAGTACAACGACTATCCGCGTCTTGGTTCGATCGTCGGCTATGTCACGATGACTTCTCTGGCTGCCGGTATCGCCAAGGCAGGCTCGACCGACACGGACAAGCTGATTACGGCCTTTGAAGGTCTGAAGCTCGACAGCCCGTTCGGTCCGTTCATGTATCGCGCCAGCGATCACCAGGCGACCATGGGGGCCTATGTCGGCAAGATCGCGCTTGAAGGCGGCAAAGGCACCATGAGCGACTTCAAATATGTCGATGGTGCATCTGTGCTGCCCAGCGACGCAGAAGTGAAGAAGCTCCGTCCCGCGACCGAGTAACAGGAAGCACGACGATGATCGCCGTTGATACTCTCCCCGCACGTTCAACGCGGGGAGGGGGATTCCTCCGATGAGTTTCAACGCGTTTCTGTTTCAGGCGCTGAACGGCCTGTCGGCCGCCTCCGGCCTGTTCTTCGTGGCTGCCGGGTTGTCGCTGATCTTCGGCGTCACCCGGATCGTCAATATCGCTCACGGGTCCCTCTATATGATCGGGACCTATATCGCCTACAGCATCGCCACCAAGGTCGGCGGTGCCGTCGGCTTCTGGGGCGGCATTGTTCTGACCGCATTGCTGGTGGCCCTGATCGGCGCTGCGATCGAGATCCTTCTGCTGCGGCGGATTTATCGCGCGCCTGAGCTGTTTCAATTGCTCGCCACTTTCGCGCTGGTGCTCGTTATCAACGACGCGACGCTGTGGATCTGGGGTCCTGAGGATTTGCTTGGCCCGCGCGCGCCAGGCCTGACCGGGTCCATCGAGGTGCTCGGCCGCCGGCTGCCCACTTACGATATCTTCCTGATTTTCGTCGGCCCGTTCGTGCTGTGGATGCTGCATCTGGCGCTGGCCAAGACCCGCTTCGGTCGCTTGATGCGCGCGGCGACGCAGGACCGCGAAATGGTCGGCGCGCTTGGCGTCAACCAGGCCATGCTGTTCACGGGCGTGTTCGCGCTCGGCGCTTTGCTCGCTGGCCTTGGCGGCGCGCTGCAGATTGCGCGCGAGCCGGCAACGCTGGCGACCGACCTGATCGTGATCGGCGACGCCTTCGTCGTCGTCGTGGTCGGTGGCATGGGTTCGATCTCCGGCGCCTATCTCGCGGCGGTCATCATCGCCGAGGTCAAGGCGCTGTGCATCGGCCTCGGCGTGGTCAATTTCGGCGGCTTCACGGTGAACTTCTCGAAGCTCACGCTGGTGGCTGAATTCCTCGTGATGGCTGCAGTGCTGATTGCGCGACCATATGGTCTGCTCGGTCGGGAGCAGGTAGCCGTGCGCAGTGTCGCCGAGCCTGAAGAGCCGCTACGTCCGGCGACTGCGGCCACAAAGATCGCTGGCCTCATCCTTCTTGTCGTTCTCGTGTGCCTGCCACTGATCGCCAAGAGTTCGCCCTATACGCTCGTGCTCGGCATCGACGTATTGATTGCCGTGCTGTTCGCGACCAGCCTTCATTTCATTATGGGTCCTGGCGGCATGCATTCGTTCGGTCACGCGGCCTATTTCGGTCTCGGTGCTTACGGCGCAGCGCTGCTGGTGAAATGGTTTGCTGCGCCGATGGGGCTGGCGCTGGCAGCGGCGCCCGTGCTGGCGCTGGTCGGCGCGCTGCTGTTCGGCTGGTTCGCCGTGCGTCTGTCCGGTGTCTATCTGGCGATGCTTACGCTCGCCTTCGCCCAGATCGTATGGGCGGCCGTGTTCCAGTGGGAAACACTCACAGGCGGCTCCAACGGCGTGCTCGGGGTATGGCCGTCGGTGCCATTCGACAGCCGTGGAGCATTCTATTTCCTCACACTCGCACTCGCTGCGCTCGGGGTGTTGCTGCTCCGCAAATTCCTGTTCGCGCCATTCGGTTACGCGATGCGGGCAGGGCGTGACTCTCCCTTGCGCGCCGAAGCGATCGGTCTCGACGTCAAGCGCGTGCACTGGCTTGCCTTCGCCATTGCCGGCGGCATCTGCGGTATTGCCGGTGGGCTGTTCGCCTTCGCCAAGGGCTCGATCTCGCCGGAGACCATCGGCGTCAGCCGCTCCATTGATGGTCTCGTCATGGTTCTTCTCGGCGGCATCCAGACGCTGACCGGCCCGATTGTCGGTGCGTCGGTCTATGCGGTGCTGCAGGATTTCATGATGCGTTCGACGGAATACTGGCGGGCCTTGCTCGGCGGCATCATCCTGTTGCTGGTGCTGGCGTTCCCGAGCGGCATCGTCGGCGGCTTCGTGAAACTGATCACACGCCGGAAGGCCGCATCATGAGCGACCTCGCCATTCGTTCGCTCTCGAAATCCTTCGGCGGCGTCCGTGCCGTCAATGAGGTCTCGTTTGATATCAAGCGCGGCGAGTTCCTCGCGCTGATCGGACCCAATGGCGCCGGCAAGTCGACCTGCTTCAACATGATCAACGGCCAGCTGCCGCCGGATTCCGGCGAGATCTGGTTCGAGGGCGCCAAGCTCAATGGCAGGAAGCCACGCGATATCTGGCGCCTTGGTATCGGTCGTACCTTTCAGGTCGCCGCCACCTTCAACTCGATGACGGTCATCGAGAATGTGCAGATGGCGCTGATCTCCCACGCCAATCAGGTCTACCGACTGTGGAAGCCGGCATCCTCGCTGCATCGCGAGCGTGCGCTGGAGCTGCTGGCCCAGGTCGGCATGCAGGATGCCGCTGATCGGCCGAGCCGCGAGCTGGCTTATGGCGACGTCAAGCGCGTCGAACTGGCGATTGCGCTCGCCAACGATCCACGGCTGCTGCTGATGGACGAGCCGACCGCCGGCATGGCGCCCAAGGAGCGTAACGATCTGATCGCGCTGGTGAAACGCCTGGTGATCGAGAAGGGCATCTCCGTGCTGTTCACCGAACATTCGATGGATGTGGTTTTTGCCTTCGCTGATCGCATCATCGTGTTGGCGCGGGGCCGGCTGATCGCCGACGGCGATGCGAAGTCGATCCGCGACAATCCGCAGGTGAGGGAAGTGTATTTCGGCACCGGCAAGACATTCCAGAAATCGGAGGCACATTGATGAGCGCCCCGATGCTCTCGGTCGAAAATCTCGGTGCGTCTTACGGAGCCGCGCAGATCCTCTATGACCTCAGCCTGAATGTCGGGCGCGGCGAAGTCGTCGCACTGATGGGCCGCAACGGTGCCGGCAAGACCACGACCATGAAAGCCATCATGGGCCTGATGGCGCAGTCTACCGGCAAGATCCGGTTCGATGGCCACGATATCTCCGGCCGGCAGCCTTACGAGATCGCGCGGCTCGGCCTCGGTTTCACGCCGGAAGACCGTCGTATCTTCTCCGATCTGACGGTGCTGGAAAATCTTGATATCGGCCACCAGCCGCCACGCAAGTTCAGTGACGGCGTGCCGGCGCCGGTCTGGACCGAAGAGAAGTTGCTGGCACTGTTCCCGAACTTGGGCGAAATGCCGAACCGGCCGGGTGGCCGGATGAGCGGCGGCGAGCAGCAGATGCTCACAGTCGCGCGGACGCTGATGGGCAACCCGCTGCTGATCCTGCTGGACGAGCCGTCCGAGGGCGTTGCCCCGCTGATCGTCGAACTGATGGCCAATACCATTCTCGAACTGAAAAAGGCAGGGGTGTCGATTCTGCTCTCGGAGCAGAACGTGCATTTCGCCGAGCTGGTCTCGGACAGGGCCTATGTCCTCGAAAAGGGCCAGATCCAATGGAATGGCACGATGGCCGAGCTTGCGGAGAATATTGACATTCAACGCGCTTATTTGACGGTGTAACGACCAAAACTTCAACTGTCGCGGCAACCGAAGATCGTTCATAACTAGCAAGAGATCATCGGGGACGACATGGCGCAGAAACCGACCAAGCTGAAGGCCCTTCCGACCGCGGAGCCATCGCCGGACTATGTCCTCGACTCCCAGGTCGGCTTCCTGATGCGCGTGGCGATGCAGCGCCACACCTCCATCTTCATGTCCAACATGATCGAGGATCTGACCCAGACGCAATTCGCCGTGCTGGCGAAGCTGCATGAGGTCGGCCCGAGTTCACAGAACCATCTGGGGCGGCTGGTCTATCTCGATGCCGCGACCATCAAGGGGGTTGTGGATCGGCTGGGCCTGCGCGGATTCATCACCACCGGTAGCGACCCTACGGATCGCCGTCGCCGTGCAGTGTCGCTGACCGAGAAGGGCGCCCGTGTGGTCGATGCGGCAATCCGCGTTGCAGCGGAGGTCAGCGCCAAGACGCTGCGGCCGTTGACGGCCGAAGAGCAGCGCACGCTGACGCGGTTGCTGAAGAAGATTACCTGATCACATTTTGCTATTGAGCAGCGCCTTGATCCGTTGCGGCGAGACCGGCAGCTGCGTGATGGCGCCGGGCTGGCCGAGCGCGTCGTCGATCGCCGCTGCAATCGCTGCGCCGACGGCATTGGTGCCGCCTTCGCCGGCGCCCTTGAGCCCCATCGGGTTGAGCGGGCTCGGCGCATCCTCGGAAATAATCACTTCGACATCAGGTACTTCGCGGGCCGTCGGCATCAAATAGTCGGCGAAGGTTACCGCCAGCGGTTCGCCGCGGTCGTCATAGGTGAACTCTTCATAAAGCGCACCACCGATGCCTTGGGCCACGCCGCCAACGATTTGGCCATCGACCAGCATCGGGTTGATCGCTTTGCCAATGTCATAGGCGACAAGATACCGCTCGACGCTGATGCCGCCAGTGTCGCGGGCGAGCGACACAACCGCGACATGGACGCCGTAAGGGTAGGTCATGTGCTTGGATTCGAACGACGCTTCGGCGAACAGGCCAGGTTCGCTATCACCGACCAGATTGCCTCCCGGTTCGAGCGCTTTCGCGATCTCGGCGAGCGTCATCGATGGGCCGGTACTGCCATCGAGGCGGACAATCTCGCCATCGACGATATCGAGTTGATCGGTCGTCAACTGCATCAATTCAGCTGCGGCCGCGAGAGCCTTGTCGCGCAGCTTCAGCGCGGCTTGCCGCGTCGCTTCGCCCGTCATCACGGAGACGCGTGAGGCGAAGGCGCCGAGGCCTCTGGCGATACGGTTGGTCTGGCCGTGGATCACGCTGACATTGTCATAGCTGGCGCCGAGTTTCTCTGCGCAAATCTGAGCGATGACAGTTTCGACGCCCTGGCCGACCGAAGCGGCGCCGGTGACGACTTCCACGAGCCCGTCGGTCCCGACATTGATCCGCACATCGTCGAACGGGCCAAGACCGCTTTTCTCGACGAACATGGCGACACCGGAGCCGACCAGTTCGCCCGCCTTGCGACGCGACGTAATCTGCGTCTGCAGGTCGTCCCAGCCGATGCCATTCAGCGCCTTGTCCAGCAGCTTCGGGTAGTCGCCTGAATCCAGCACGATGTCGGTGCCGAGCGTTTCCAATGCACGCGTGACCGGCATCTCGCTGGTCGCGATGAGGTTGCGGCGACGGACCTCGACGCCGCTGATCCCCACTCTGGCCGCGACCGCATCCAGCAAGCGTTCGCGCACGAAAGTGCTCTCATAGCGGCCGGGCGCGCGATAGGTGCCGCCAGGCGTCTTGTTGGTCAGGCGGATATGGCCGAGCACGCGATAGGCGGGAATGCGATAGGGGCCGGGCAGCATCGCAGCCGCGAGGTCGGGCACGGTGGCGGCATGCGTGCGCATATAGCCGCCCTGATCGTGGAAGAACTCGTTGTCGATGGCCAGAATATTGCCGTCGCGATTGATCGCCGCGCGGATGTGATGGGTCTGCTGCCGCGAGTGATTGGCCGCGATCAGATGCTCGCGGCGATCCTCGATCCATTTCACGGGGCGGCCGAGGCGCAGCGCGGCCAGACACACCAGTACGTCTTCGGGATACATCTCGCCGCGAATGCCGAAGCCGCCGCCGACATGGCCTTCGAACAGATTGGTGTTGGCAGCGGTGCGGCCAAACATTTTCGCAAGCTGGTCGCGATTCCAGTGCGGCACTTTCGCAGCGCCGTACATTTCCAGCATGTCTGTCTCGGCGATGTAACGGCCAATGGCCCCGCGCGTCTCCAGGGGAACGCCGGAATGACGGCCGATGGAGAGCGAAAGGCTGACTACGGCATGCGCTTTGGCGAACGCTCCATCGACGTCGCCATAACCTTTCTCGATCAGCGCGGTTTCGGTCGGTAGTCCGTCGCGGAACTCACCGACCTCGCCATCGGCCTGCAGGATCACCGGCAGTTCCTCTATCTCGACGTCGACATGCTCGGCGGCATCTTCGGCAAGATAGGGATCTTCGGCGAACACGACGGCGACGGGATCGCCGACATAGCGCACCTTGTCCTTGGCCAGAATGGTCTGGCGATAGGCGGCGAGCTGCTCCAGCCGGGTCAGGCGAAAGTCGATTGGCGGGATCTCGGAGACATCGGCAAAGCTCCATGCGGCGACCACGCCGGGAATGGCGAGCGCCGGCGCGAGGTCGACCGAGACGATGTTGCCGTGGGCATAGGTCGAACGCACCACGCGCATGTAAAGCTGGTTCGGGAAATTGATGTCCGCAGCAAATTTACCCTGGCCGCGCAGCAGCGGGCCGTCTTCCTTGCGGAGGACGGACTTGCCGACCAAGGTTGCTTTCGCGGCAGCACTCACGACTGACGCATCTCCACCGCGGCGGCGCGGACCGCCTTGATGATGTTCTGATACCCGGTACAGCGGCACAGGTTCGACGACAGCACGTCGACCAGATCATGGTCGGAAATATCCGGTTCGCGCTCCAGCACGCCGACGGCGAGCATCAGGAAGCCGGGTGTGCAGAAACCGCATTGCAGGCCGTGGTTCTCCATGAAAGCGCGCTGCATCGGGTGCATCTCGTCGCCATTGGCGAGGCCTTCGACGGTGCGGATCTGCTTGCCGTCCGCCTGCTGCGCGAACATCAGGCAGGAGCGCACCGGTTCGCCATTCACCAGCACCGTGCAGGCGCCGCACACGCCGTGCTCACAGCCGATATGCGTACCCGTTTGACCGCAATCCTCGCGGATCGCGTCGGCGAGGGTCCGGCGCGACTCGACGCAGATGGCGTGGGACTGGCCGTTGATGATGAGGGTGATGTCGGTCTTGTCGCTCATGCAAGTTTTCCGTTGCTTGGCAATTTTCCGCTTGCGCGCAGCGCCGCACGAATGCGCTGCGGCGTTGCCGGCATTTCGTCGATGGAGATTCCGAAGCAGGACAACGCGTCGTTGATTGCGGAGATCACCGCTGCCGGCGCGCCGATGGCGCCGCCTTCGCCGAGGCCCTTGGCCTTGGTGATGGAGTTACCGGTCAGGGTCTCGATGTGATGCAACTCGATCTCGGGAATTTCGTGCGTCGTCGGCGGTAGGAAATCCGCCAGCGTGCTGGTCAGGATGTTGCCGGTCTCGTCATAGATGATCTCTTCCAGCAGCGCGTTGCCGATGCCCTGAGCGACCCCGCCATGGACCTGACCATCGGCGATCATCGGATTGATGATCAGCCCGGCATCCTCCGCGACCAGAAATTTCTCCATCTCGACGCGGCCGGTCTCGATATCGACCTCGACAATCGCGACATGGCAGGCGTTGGAGAAGGTGCCCGACGGATCGTAGGTGCCGGTCTCGGTGAGGCCCGGTTCGATCTCGCCCTTGAAGATGTGGGTCTGGTGATAGGCCGCACGCGCCATCGACGCGATGGTGACGGAGCGATCGGTGCCGATGACATGCGCCGATCCGGATTGCAGCGTGATGTCCTCGGGCGCGGCTTCCAGCAGACGGCTCGCCATCTTCAGCAGTTTGGCGCGGATCTTTTGCGCGGCGAGCAGGCTGGCGCCGCCCGACAGCACCAGAGAGCGGCTGGCGAATGTGCCCCAGCCATAGGGCGAGCGGTCTGTGTCGCCGTGAACGACCTTGATGAATTCCGGATCGATGCCGATCTCGTCGGCGATGATCTGCGCCAGTGATGTGCGCAGTCCCTGGCCATGCGGCGACGAGCCGATCCGCGCTTCGACGAAGCCCGAGGGATCGATGGTCAGATACACGGTCTCGAAGCCCGGAGTGATCTCCATCCCGCGTGCCGCGAAAGCCGGGCTGCCATAGCCAGTACGCTCGGAGAAGGTGGCAAAGCCGATACCGAGATAGCGGCCGGCATCGCGCGCGAGCTTCTGGCGCTTGCGGAATGCGTCGAGGTCGATGGCCTTGATGGCCATCTCCATGGTTTCCTTGTAGCTACCGTCATCGAAGACGAGCCCGGTCGCCGACGTGTAGGGGAACTTGTCGATCAGATTGCGGCGGCGTAGTTCGGTCGGCTCTATGCCGAAGGCTGCGGCAGCCTTGTCCATCAAGCGTTCGAGCACGAAGGTGATGACCGGCCGCGAGACGCCGCGATAGGGCGCCATCGGACAGGTATTGGTCATCACGCCGCGCGAGCGACAGTCATAGGCGCGGACGTCATAGGGGCCGGGGAGCTCGGCCAGTGCCATCAAGGGCTCGACGCCGCAGGTCGTCGGGAAACAGGAATAGGCGCCGATATTGGCGACAATGTCGCCGCGCAAAGCGAGCAGCTTTCCGCTCTTGTCGAATGCGCCTTCGAGCTGGACGTGTTGATCGCGGCTGTGAAAGCTCGCAATCAGGTTTTCGCGGCGATCCTCGGTCCAGGCCACGGAGCTGCGCAATTTGCGCGCCAGCCAGACCAGCAGCACATATTCCGGCGCCAGCGACATCTTTTGGCCGAAGCCGCCGCCGACGTCAGGCGCGATGACACGCAGATCCGATTCCGGAATGCCGAGGATGTCGCACACCGCCGTGCGCGTCAGATGCGGCATCTGTGTGGTGCAGGTCAGTGTCACGCGACCGGTCGATGCGTCATAGGAGGCATGACCTGCGCGGGCCTCCATCGGCGTCGCATTCTGACGGTGCGAGCGCGCTTCAACATGCAGCACCTTGTGTGCGGTCTTCCAAACATCCTCGAAGCCGGGTGTCGCGATGCGACCCTCGACGATCACGTTGTGCTTGGTGTCGGCGTGAACCAGCGGAGCGTCCTCGGCGAGCGCATCCATCGCGTCGATCAGCGGTGCGCCTTCGGATATCTCGACCTCGACCTGATCGGCGATGTCCTCCGCCTGATCCTTGCTCGACGCGTAGACGGCCGCGATGGACTCACCTGTGAACCGCACGACTCCATCGGCAAGGATCGGCTGACCGACCGCGACATAATTGAACTTGCTCAGCATCGGCCGGATCGGCTTCAGCTTTGCGAGGTCCTTGGCCGTGACGATGCCTGTGCCCTCTGGTGCCGTAATATTCTCGATCGTTCCGGCAGCCACGCTGCTGCGGACGAAGCGCACCCAGTGTGTGGCTGGCATATCCGCCGTGAAGCGGCCGCGGCCGGTGACGAGGGCGGGATCTTCGAGCCGGCGGATCGAGCGCCCAACCCAGGTCGTGCCGGTGCCCTTGGTGTGGATCGTCATTGCGTCGACCGCTCCAGCGCGCGGCGCGTCACGGCGCGGACCAGATCGCAGCGATATTCGGCCGTGGTCTGAATATCCTCCAGGGGTTCGATTGCATTCGCTGCGGCTTCACCGGCGGCGACGAACAGGTCCGGCGAGGGCGCGTTACCGTTCAAGACATCTTCGGCTTCGAGAATGCGTCGCGCGCGATCCTCGGCACCGCCGATGCCGACATGCGCATCGGCGATCACGCCATCAACAAGGCGATAGGTAACGAGTGCGGCAGACATCGCAAAATCGCCCGCACGGCGGCTGAATTCGTAGAAGCCGAATTTGGTATCGTCGGGTAGCAGCGGCAACCGCGCTTCGGCGAGGAACTCATCCTCGGCCAGCGATGTCGACATGATGCCTTCGAGGAAATCGGTGACGGGCACGATGCGTTCGCCGCGCACACTTTTCACCACTAGATTGGCGTCCAGCGTTGCCGCGACGAGGCACCACTCCGATGCAGGGTCGGCATGGGCGAGGCTGCCGCAAAACGTGCCGCGCATCCGGATCGGATAATGCGCGATGTGGCTGACCACGAAAGCGAGGAGCTTACCGAGCGGACCGTCGATGAAAGGCTTGTGGAATGCGCTGTGGCGCACCCGCGCGCCAATCGAGAGATAGTCGCCGTCGACAGCGAGGCGGTCGAGCCCTTCGACCTCATTGATATCGATCAAGTGTGCTGGCCGCGCCATGCGGAACGCCATGATCGGCACCAGGCTCTGGCCGCCCGCCAGAATGCGGCCGTCGAGCGGTGCAAACTCGGCCAATGCACTCACAACTTCATCCACGGTGCGTGGAACGTGCCTGGTGAACGGCGCCGGCTTCATGCGGAAAACCCCGGGCAGGAGGGCCAAAATTCACTTGTATGCTAACAATCGCCTTTTGGAAGTCAATCAGGGTCGCTGACGCAAAACGGGGCGTTCGCCGCCTGCGTTTTGATCACACGGGGATAGCTGAATTCGCCGAGTCGAGCGCGCTAAGTTTCAGGCGATATCGCGCTGCAGCGCGAAGTCATCCAGCAATGGCGAGCGTTTGCCCGCGATCATCCCGCCAATCAGTTGCGCTGCGAGATAGCTGAAGGTGATGCCGTTCCCGCCATAACCATAGGCGGCATAGAGACGCGGATGGCCGGGCACAGGGCCGATCAGGGGCAGGCCATCGCGCGTGGTGTCGAAGGTGCCGGCCCAGCGATAGTCGATGGCAAGCTCGGCGCGTGGCCAGAGCGCTGCGAGCTTCTCCTTCAGCGCACGCGCCTTGGCAGGGATCAGGGCATCGCGTGCATCGGGATCTATGATCTCGTCGCTGTCTTCGCCGCCGATGATGATGCGGCCGGATGCGGTGGTTCGGGCGTAGAGATAATCTTTGCTGTCTTCCCAGATCAGCACGCCGTCACGCCAGAGTCTGTCCGGCTGCGGTTTTGTCGCGATCGCCCAACTCGATGACGGCTTTTGCAGGGTCGTTTTTACGATGTCGGGCATCACATAGCCCGTCGCCAGCACGACGTGGCGCGCCTCGACGGTACGGCCGTCCGTCAATTGAACGCCGACGGCGTGGCCTGCGGAGTCGAACGTGGCCGTCTCCGCCTCGAACAATCGCGCGCCGCGCGCCGTCGCGACATTCAGCAGTCCCAGTGCCAGTCGCAACGGATCGGAATCTGCCGAGTCCGGCGAGACGATGGCACCCGCCCGGGCAATGTCGTATTCGGACAGGAGGGCCTTGTGATCAAGGAGTGTGCCGGGCAGGCCGGCGCGCTCGCGAAGCGCGTGTTCCTCGATCAGCCCTTTGGCACTCTCGCCTGCGGCAAGATAGAGCGAGTCCTTCGCGCGCATGTCGCATCGCAGGTCGAGCGTCCGGACCAGTGCCTTCAATCCATGGACGGCGTCATAGCTGCCGCGATAGGCACGCGCGGCGCGCTCATAGCCATAGAGATGTGTCAGCTCCTGCAGTGAACGATCGATCTCCCACAGCAGCATCGACGTGCTCGCTACTGTACTGCCGCGCCCAGGCAATTCGCGATCGACGATCACCACATCCAGTCCCTGCTGCGTCAGTTGCTCGGCCATCAGAGCGCCGGTGATGCCGCCGCCGACGATCAGTGCATCGCATGTGATGTCTTCGGTGAGGGGCTGACGGGGGGCGTGCTGCAGGCCGGCAAACCATGGTGAGCGTCCGCCGCGCAAATCGTCGTGCTCGGTGGTATCGGGATCGAGATCGGAAATGGGGCACCATGAGGCTGGGGAAGGAAGGCGCTCCGGCGCCTCACGCTGAATTCGCATGACAATTTCCCGGGCCCTTTTCCGTTCCTTGCGAAATCGCGCAGGCGGATCGGCTACTCCAGATTCTCGCAGGCCACAGCGCGGTCGCGAGGCGGCTTCTCTATGACCTTGGATCAGAGATAAGTGATTTCAACGGGTTAGATACCCGTAGCAAGATCAGCGCGGTGACGTTAAACAGGCGCCAAATCGAACCAGACGATCTGAGCCGAACCAACCGGGAGCTTTACCGCTCGCGCGTGGTTCTCATCTCATTCGTTGCTCAAAGGACGCCGCGACCGTGACCAAGAACAGCCTGCCTTTGCCGCAGCTTTCCCTCCCGAAAGACAAGATCAAAATCCTTCTGCTCGAAGGCGTGAACGACAGCGCGGTCGAGCTGATCGAGGCGGCGGGCTATTCGAGCGTGACGCGCCTGCCGAAGGCGCTCGATGGCGAAGCCCTGAAGGAAGCCATCAAGGGCGTTCATATTCTGGGTATCCGGTCGCGCACCCAGATCACGCAGGACGTGCTCGATGCCGCAGACCGGCTCATCGGCATCGGCTGCTTCAGCGTCGGCACCAACCAGGTGGATATCGATGCTGCGCGCCGCAGCGGCATTCCCGTGTTCAATGCGCCGTTTTCTAACACCCGCAGCGTCGCCGAACTGGTGATCGGCGAAATCGTCATGCTGTTGCGTAGGATCGTGCCGCGGTCCAATGCTGCGCATGACGGGCGGTGGGACAAGTCGGCGAATGACAGCCACGAGGTCCGAGGCAAGACGCTGGGCATCATCGGCTACGGCAGCATCGGCTCGCAGCTTTCCAATCTGGCGGAAGCGCTGGGCATGCGCGTGATCTTCTACGATCACACCGACAGGCTCCGCCATGGCAATACCGAGCCGGTCGCGAGCCTGCAGGAATTGCTGGCGCAGAGCGATGTCGTTAGCCTGCACGTCCCGGAGACGCCAGCCACGCAGGGGATGATCGGCCGCGATGAACTGGCGGCGATGAAGGACGGCGCCTATTTCATCAACAACAGCCGTGGCACCGTGGTCGATCTCGACGCGCTTGCCGAAGCGCTGCGCAACGGCAAGCTGCGGGGAGCCGCAGTGGACGTGTTTCCGGTCGAGCCCGGCTCCAATCAGGAGCGTTTCGTGACGCCGCTGCAGGGACTGCCGAATGTGCTGCTGACGCCGCATATCGGCGGCTCCACTGAAGAAGCACAAGAGCGTATCGGCGCCGAAGTCGCACGGAAGCTGATCGACTACAGTGACAGCGGTTCGACCATGGGCGCCGTGAATTTCCCGCAGGTGCAGCTGCCGGCGCGTCCGTCGGGCACGCGTTTCATTCAGGTCCAGCGCAATGTGCCGGGCATGCTCGGGCGGCTCAACGAAGTGCTCGCGCGTCACGCCGTTAACATTGCTGCGCAATACTATGAGTCTTACAGCGACGTCGGCTATGTCGTGCTCGATGCCGACGCGTCCGCCGCGGACAGTCAGCGGGTGCTCGCCGATATCCGGGCGCTCGAAGGCACGATCCGCGCGCGCTTGCTATATGAATACAAGGGTTAAACCCGGCAGGCTGAACTTGATGGCTGTTTCTGATATGGTCGGAAACAGCTTCTCTCGATGATGGATTGGACGATTGACGTATCAGGACTACCGTTTCTCCGTGGCCCCCATGATGGACTGGACTGACCGGCATTGCCGCGTCTTCCATCGTCTGCTGTCGCGGCGGACGCGGCTCTATACGGAGATGCTGACGACGGGCGCCGTGATCCATGGCGACCGCGCGCGGCTGCTTGGCTTCGACGCCAGTGAACATCCGGTGGCGCTGCAACTCGGTGGCTCTGAGCCGGCACATCTTGCAGAAGCGGCGAAGATCGGCGCGGATTTCGGCTATGACGAAATCAACGTCAATGTCGGTTGCCCCTCGGATCGCGTGAAGGACGGGCGTTTTGGGGCCTGCCTGATGGCAGAACCGGATCTGGTAGCGCGCGGTGTGGCCGCGATGAAGCAGGCGGTGGATGTGCCGGTCACCGTCAAGTGCCGCATCGGCATCGACGATCAAGATCCCGAAGTGGCGCTCGACACGCTGGCGCGCGCGGTGGTCGCCGCCGGCGCTGATGGCCTGATCGTGCATGCGCGGAAGGCGTGGCTCAACGGCCTGTCGCCGAAAGAGAACCGGAACATTCCGCCGCTGGATTACGACCGCGTCTATCGGCTCAAGGCGGCAATGCCCGGCGTGCCGATCATCATCAATGGCGGCATCATCGGCATCACTGAAGCCGCCGAACATCTGGCGCATGTGGATGGCGTGATGCTTGGCCGCGCGGCCTATCAGGAGCCGTGGCGGCTGCTGTCGGTGGATCCCGAATTGTTCGGCGAGCCCGCGCCGCATGCGACGATGAAAGGCGCCTTCGCGGCGATGATGCCCTATATCGAGGATCAGCTTGCGCAGGGCACGCGGCTGCACTCGATCACCCGGCATTTTGTCGGCGCGTTCCACGCGGTGCGCGGTGCGCGCGCGTTCCGGCGCCATCTTGCGGAGAACGGCGTCAAGCATGGCGCTGGCATCGATGTACTGCGCGATGCGATAGCGCTGGTCGAGGATGAGCCGGCGGTTTCCGAAGCGGCGTGAGTCCGTCGGATGAGGTTAGCTATTGATGCTCGGACGTAGGAATGAGTAAGGAGAAAGCCTATACAATAGAGGATATCGCGATCGTGGACGATGCGGTTGCCCTTATTCAAAGAAAGCCAAGTTCGTTCGTTGGCGACGATCCCAATGGCGCATATTTCGTCGGACGCCTCGTTCAAGACCTCATCTTGCTGGACGCTGGACCTCTGCGAATGGCGAGAAGTGGTTCGTGGTATTCTGTATCGGCAGAGAAAGACTGGCTGATGTCAGAAGGAGGCCTCATATCGTTTGAGCCTTTTCGCCGATTGATGCCGATGACGAGCGGCGGAAGGCTCCATGACAGGACTGAGGTCATTATAGCCGCGCTCACAGATGCTGTGGTTACGTCTGGAGTCGACGGAGTCACCTGGATCAATGGTGGGCCCGATCATTGGAAATTGCCAAGCGATCTTGATCTTTCTCTGACTTCGAAGAAAGGCCGGATCGTTGCTTTTCACTTCTCAAAATTTGCCATCGCCTGACAACCATAGTCCAGATCAGTGCAGTGATGTCCGGTGTCCCTTTTGTGCCGTGATCCCCGCGTATCACCACACTCGAGCGGTCCTCTCAAGGGCTTACGGATAGCCGCGCAGCATCAGCTTGTCGGCGCGCACTTCCCAGCTTTCCAGGCGATCGAGAAAGCTCATGCCGAGCAGGTTGGTCTTCATCTGGCCGCGCGGCACCACCAGTGCCGGGACGGATCGCTCGACCAGCTTGCCGACGGCGAGGCGATCCAGCGTCAATCGTGCTGCCTTGGTGCGACCACCCGCGGTTTCCACGTCGACATTGTAATCGAGCAATTCGAGCGGCAGGCCCGCGGCCTTTGCGGTTTCATAAGTCAGCACCACCGAGGTTGCGCCGGTATCGATCACCATCGCCGTCTGGACGCCGTTGATCCTGACCTGAAGCCCGAACTCGCCAGTGTTGCCGCGCGGGACGTCGACCAGCCGCAGTGGCGGCGGGCTCTGCTTGCGCAAAATCTCTGTGACGAGATTGCCGGCCTTGGAGATCTGCTTGGGATCGCCATAGGCGAGGGCGGCGCCTGCCGTCGCGACAATGACGATGACGAGAAGAAAGACCCGACTCATGGCGAGCCTCTCAGGTGGCCGCGGATGTCCTCTTCGCTGCGTATGTCGACGAAGGCTCCAGCCCCGCCTCGGCCATGCGGGCCGGCAGTAGCGCCATCGTATCCAGACGCTCCGCGCTGTCCATTTTCCCCCAGCGCGCGATCTCCGGCAGCGTGCGTCCGCAGCCGAGGCAGAGCTTGGTCTTGGGGTCGATGAAGCAGACTGCGATGCACGGCGTTTCTTTGCTCATCCAGTAATATTGAAGCGGATCGGCTCGCTAGCGCAAGCGTCGAAATCACAGCCCGGTTCCTGCATTCATGATGGGTTTGTTACGGGCCCGACGCTTTTCGTCGGCGACGTTCATCTCGTAATCGGGTTGCAGCGGTGGCCCATCGGGCGCCATCGGCGCAAGCGCGGACATCACACGCTCCGGCGGGAAAGTGATGATCACCTCGGTGCCGATCCGCAGTTTCGATTTCAGCGTGAATGTGCCGCCATGCATGTCGATCAGGCTCTTGGCGATCGGCAGACCGAGACCGGCACCCTGTTCGGCCGATTTGATCGAGTTCGATCCCTGGCCGAAGGAGGCCAGCACGATCGGGATCTCGTCTTCGGCGATGCCCGAGCCGGTGTCCCTGCAGCTCAGATACTGGCCGCCGGAGGCGGTCCAGCCGACCTTGAGCCAGATCTCGCCGCCCTGTGGCGTGAACTTGATCGAATTCGACAGCAGGTTCAGCACGATCTGCCGACAAGCGCGCTCGTCGCCCCAAACCCGCGGCATGCCGTGTTCGAATACTTCGTGGATGGTGATGCCGCGGCTCGATGCGCGCAGCTTCAGGAGGTGATGGCAGTCCGCGACGACATGCACGAGCGAGACGGCTTCTTCATTCAGCTCGTAGCGGCCGGCCTCGATACGCGACAGATCAAGGATCTCGTTGATGAGATTCAGAAGGTGCACGCCGGAATTATGGATGTCGGCCGAGTAGTCCTTGTAGACCGGCACGGCGTGACCACCGAAGATCTCGCTCTTCATCACTTCGGAGAAGCCGAGAATGGCGTTCAGCGGCGTGCGCAATTCATGGCTCATCTGCGCGAGGAAGCGCGACTTGGCGACATTGGCGGCTTCGGCGCGGTGGCGCGCTTCGTCGGAGATGGCCTTGGCCTGTTCGAGCTCGCCGATCAGGGCGTCCTTCTCGGCGCGGGCTTCCAGTGTCGCGAGCGTGGTCGAATGCAGCCGCTGCGCCAGAAGCGCGAAATAGCCTTCGGCTGCGACCGCCAGAACGGCCAGCACGTAGTTGTCGAACGTGCCGCGCAGGATGAAGCTCAGCGCCACGCCGAGGGTTACGGGCGCGGTGGCGGCAAAGGCCGCAATCGGCAGGCTCGCGGCGAGCATGCTGGAGACCGCGACCACCAGCAGCATCAGGAACATCATCAGCGAATTGGAGACGACGTCGACACCGGTCGGATGCACCAGGATCACCGTCCACGACAGGCCGTAGAGCAGGTCCAGAAAGATAAAGCGCAGCCGCCATTTATGCGTGCTGCTGGGTGTCGGTGTTTCCGCCAGATAGCGATTACAGGCGCGCAGGATCACCGCGTGAATGCACAGCATTCCGCATGACCATGCGGCGGCCGGCAGCGGCTGCATCCAGAACCCGAACAGGATGCCTGTGCCGACCACCAGCAGCGTGATGACGAGCGAGGCGGAGAGGCGGGTCTGGGCGTATTGGCGGAGCAGTTCGCGATCGAAAGCGGGGCGCGTTCCCGATGTCGAGGTCAGCCGGTCGCGCGCTTCGCGCACCCGCTGTTGTGCCGCCCGGCGATTGCGCGGCGGAACAGCGACGGGCGTTTCAGCCGGAAGCTGGACGACCTCGGGCCTGGCGGCGGGCTCACTCATCACTCGTACACAAATCCTGCACGCAAACGCGCGCGGTTTTTCACAGACCCTATCTGTGCCGCACAATCATTAAGAGGTGCCTTAAAGAACGAAGTAATCCGGTTAATATTCAATAAAAATGGTATCGACGGAGGGCGCCTGCAGGACGCCGTTCCGCCGTGATTTGTTCAGGAAACCTAGATGGTTACCGGGGCAATCTTGCCAAGAGGCTTGAAGTGTCCCACCGCTTGCCACCGAGCGCTTCGACCTCGCCGTAGAACTGATCGACAGTGGCCGTGACCGGCAGGCTGGCGCCGTTGCGGCGGGCCTCGGCGAGACAGATCGAGAGGTCCTTGCGCATCCATTCGACGGCGAAGCCGAAGTCGAATTTTCCGTCATTCATGGTCTTGTGACGGTTCTCCATCTGCCACGACTGCGCGGCGCCCTTGGAGATCACCTCGACCACCGCATTCACATCGAGACCGGCCTTCTTGGCGAAGTGAATGCCTTCGGACAGCGCCTCGACAAGGCCGGCGATGCAGATCTGGTTGACCATCTTGGTGAGCTGGCCGGAGCCCGCGGGGCCGAGCAGCTTCTGCATCTTGGCGTAGGCGGTGATGATCGGCTCGACCTTGGCATAGGCCGCTTGGGTGCCGCCACACATTACGGTCAGGGCGCCGTTCTCTGCGCCAGCTTGGCCGCCCGACACTGGCGCGTCGATGAACTGGAAGCCGGCTTTGGTCGCCGCAGCATCGAGCTCGCGGGCCACTTCGGCGGAGGCGGTGGTGTGATCGACGAAGATCGCGCCCTTGGTCATGCCGCTGAATGCGCCGTCAGCGCCGATGGTGACCGAGCGCAGGTCGTCGTCATTGCCGACGCAGCACATCACGAAGTCCTGGCCTTCGGCAGCCGCTTTCGGGGTTGCTGCGGACTTGCCGCCGAACTTCTCCACCCATGCTTTGGCCTTGGCTGCGTTGCGGTTGTAGACGGTGACCTCGTGGCCGCCCTTGGTGGCAAGGTGACCGGCCATGGGGAAACCCATGACGCCGAGACCGATAAATGCAACTTTGGCCATGTCCGTACCCTTTGGATGCTGTCGGCTTTGCTGCCGAACGTCGACTGTTGGGAAGTGAGGCGCCGCCCTGGTTGGTGGCGGCGAGATCGCTGGTGATGAGGAGCGCCAGCATAGTCGCTGCACAGGACGCGGCAAAGCCCCCGTTACCGCTCATGGCTGCAGCCGCTTATGGTGCGCTGCAAAAGAAAATCTGGTGCCGGTCTTGTGCCAGAGCAATCTCGGAATTCTCAACATAGCCTAGAAACGGCATGGACTTAGGGCGGAAGTTCTCTATCTGTGCGGTCTAGTTTGTCCGTCGATCGGGAGACACGCATTGAGCGTTTCGCAGCAGCAGGTTCTGGATGGTCTGGCCAAGGTGACATCGCCGCGCGGCGTGCCGCTGATCCATGCGGATGTTTTGTCCGAGATCGTCGTGACCGACGGCAAGGTGCTGTTTTCGATCAATGTGGACGCCGCTGAAGCGCGGGCCTGGGAAAGCGTGCGCGCGCAGGCGGAAGCCGCAGTGCGAGCGATCCCTGGTGTCACAGGTGCAATGGTCGCGCTGACCGCCGAGCGCAAGCCGGGCAGCGCACCGCCTGCGCCGCAGCGCCACGACCATGCAGGGCATTCCCATGGTCCCGGTGGGCATTCGCATGGTCCGCAGTCCGGCGGCGTGCAGCCGGTCTCGGCGCATCGCCCGCATGCGAACCCGGCCAACTCGCCAATGTCAAAACAGGCTGAAATTCCTGGCGTTGCCGCGATCATCGCGGTGGCCTCGGGGAAGGGCGGTGTCGGCAAGTCCACGACGGCGCTCAACCTGGCGCTGGGCCTGCGCGATCTCGGCCTGAAGGTCGGTCTGCTCGACGCCGATATCTATGGTCCTTCGGTGCCGCGGCTGACCGGCATCAATGAAAAGCCGACCCTGGACGACAACAGGAAGATGATCCCGATCGAACGCTTCGGTCTGTCGATCATGTCGATCGGCTTCCTCGTCGAGGAGGAGACCGCGATGATCTGGCGCGGGCCGATGGTGATGTCGGCGATCACCCAGATGCTGCGCGATGTCGCCTGGGGCACGCTCGACGTCCTTATCGTCGACATGCCCCCCGGCACCGGCGATGCACAACTCACGCTGGCGCAGAACGTGCCCCTGAAGGGTGCTGTGATTGTTTCGACGCCGCAGGATCTGGCGCTGATCGATGCGAGGCGCGGCCTTGCGATGTTTACCAAGGTCAATGTGCCCGTGCTCGGCATCATCGAGAACATGAGCTATTTCCAATGCCCGGAATGCGGCACCCGATCCGACATTTTCGGCCATGGTGGCGCCCGTCACGAGGCCGAGCGGCTCAAGGTGCCGTTCCTCGGCGAAGTGCCGCTGCATATGTCCATCCGCGCCATGTCGGATGCCGGCACGCCGGTGGTCGTGAGCGAGCCCAACGGCCCGCACGCCGCGATCTATCGGGCCATCGGCACGCAGATCCGCGACCGGTTGCAGGGCGTTATTGCGGCAGCGTAAGCCGGCCGATGGCCGGGGCCGAGATGTCGCATAGAACTTTCGTTCAATTGGGCTGGCAACGACGTTCGTCGTGTTTTCCGCGGCTGAATAACCGTGTTAGACAGCCTCTGCACCAGAGCGTCTTCGGTTGAATCGCGCAACGATTTGCCGCTGAATATGCTCAAAGGAATTCTAGGGAAAACGCCCGCAAAAGGAGAGCTTGAATGAAGCGTCGTGAGTTTTTGAAGGTTTCGACGGCCGGCGCCGCGGTGGCCGCCGTTGCCTCGCCGGCGATCGCGCAGTCCGCGCCCGAGGTCAAATGGCGCCTCGCATCGAGCTTCCCGAAATCGCTCGACACCATCTATGGCGGCGCCGAGATGATGGCGAAGCAGGTCGCCGAAATGACCGACAACAAATTCCAGATCCAGGTCTTCGCGGCCGGAGAACTGGTCCCCGGTCTGCAGGCGCTCGATGCGACCTCGAACGGCACCGTCGAAATGTGCCACACTGTGTCTTACTACTATGTCGGCAAGGACCCGACCTTCGCGATCTACGCGTCGGTCCCGTTTGGCCTGAACGCACGCCAGCAGAATTCCTGGTGGTACCAGGGCGGCGGCGAACAGCTCGGCAACGAGTTCTTCAAGAAATTTGGCGTCATCGGTCACCCTTGCGGCAATACGGGCACGCAGATGGGCGGTTGGTTCCGCAAGGAGATCAAGACCGTTGCCGATCTCTCCGGCCTCAAGATGCGCATCGGCGGCATTGCCGGTCAGGTGCTGCAGAAGGTTGGCGTCGTGCCGCAGCAGCTTGCGGGTGGCGACATCTATCCGTCGCTCGAAAAAGGCACCATCGACGCTGCTGAGTGGGTCGGTCCCTATGACGACCAGAAGCTCGGCTTCCAGAAGGTCGCAAAGTACTACTACTATCCAGGTTTCTGGGAAGGTGGCCCGACGGTCCACGCCTTCACCAACCTCGAGAAGTACAACGCGCTGCCGAAGAGCTATCAGGCGATCCTCACCAATGCCTGCGCCAATGCCAACAGCTGGATGGCCGCTCGTTACGACATGCAGAATCCGGCGGCGTTGAAGCAGCTCGTCGCCGGTGGCACGCAGCTGCGTCCGTTCACCAATGAAGTTCTGGATGCATGCCTCAAGGCCACCAACGAACTCTGGGCTGAAATCTCCGCGAAGAACGCCGACTTCAAGAAGTCGATCGACGCGATGCAGGCCTATCGTTCGGACGAATATCTGTGGTGGCAGGTCGCTGAATACACCTTCGACAGCTTCATGATCCGCTCGCGTACCCGCGGCTGATCTTAAGCCTCGATCAAACATGAAGCCCGGCCTTCGCGAGAAGGTCGGGCTTTTTGCATTGCGTCACTCAAATCGCCGTGGCTTCTCGCTGGAACCTGGCTCATGCTGCTCCCCAACGCCCTCGCCAAGAAGGGCGCTGACACATTCACATCTAGGGAGCACATCATGAAGCGTCGTGAGTTCATCAAGGCTGCCGGTCTGGGGGCTGCCGGCGCGGCCATTGCCGCGCCGGCCATCGCGCAATCTTCGCCGGAGATCAAATGGCGGTTAACGTCGAGCTTTCCGAAATCGCTCGATACGATCTATGGCGCCAGCGAGGTATTCGCCAAGGCCGTTGCCGAGGCCACCGACAACAAATTCCAGATCCAGGTGTTTGCCGCCGGTGAGATCGTCCCCGGTCTGCAGGCGCTGGATGCGGCTTCCAACGGCACCGTGGAGATGTGCCACACGGCGGCCTACTATTATGTAGGCAAGGATCCAACCTTCGCGTTCGGTACTGCGGTTCCGTTCGGACTCAACAGCCGGATGCAGACCTCGTGGTTGCAGGTGGGCGGTGGCGCCGAACTCTTCAATGAATTTCTCAAAGCCTACAATGTCATCGGATTCGCGGCCGGCAACACCGGCTGCCAGATGGGTGGCTGGTTTCGCAAGGAGCTGAAGGAGCCATCCGACCTCAGTGGTCTCAAAATGCGCATCGGCGGCTTCGCCGGCCGTGTGCTCACCAAGCTCGGGCTCGTTCCGCAACAGGTGGCCGCCGGCGATATTTACCCGTCGCTGGAAAAGGGCACCATCGACGCTGCCGAATGGGTCGGACCTTACGATGATGAAAAGCTCGGTTTCCAGAAGGTCGCCAAATATTACTACTATCCCGGCTTCTGGGAAGGCGGTCCGACACTGCACAACATGGTCAACCTCGCTAAGTGGGAGCAGCTTCCTGCCAGCTACAAGTCGATCATCAGGACCGCCTCGTCGCTCGCCAACGAAACCATGCAGGCACGCTACGATGCCTACAATCCGCCGGCGCTGAAGCGCCTGGTGGCCGGTGGCACGCAGCTGCGGCCGTTCCCCGCATCCATCATGGATGCGTCGCTGAAGGCTGCCAACGAGGTTTATGCCGAGACCTCGGCCAGCAATGCGGCGTTCAAGAAAGTCTATGACAGCATGGTGGCCTTCCGCGGCGACCAGTACACTTGGTGGCAGGTCGCCGAGTACAGCTTCGACAGTTTCATGATCCGCTCGCGCACCCGCAGCTGATCGAAGACTGTTTCGGAAAAAGGAGCCCGGCCTTCGTGAGAAGGCCAGGCTTCTTGTTGAAGCGGTCTCCCTTAGCCGGTGCGCGGACCGCGAATCCGCTAAGCGTTCTGTTCCTGGAGGGAGCCGAATTTGCCATGACCGAATCTGAAATCGAAACGGCCGCCGACATTCTTGCCGGGGCGCGCCGCAGCGGAACGCAGATCGAAGCGCTGCCCGTCACGCCATCTTCGGTTGCGGAGGCGCACGAGATTCAGGATCGGGTTGCTGCGCTGGTCGGAGAGCCCATCGGTGCCTTCAAGGCCGGTGCGCCGCCCGAGGGCGAACCGACACGCGGTCTGATCGAAGCCCGGATGATTCGTTCGAGCCCGGCGCATATGTCTGTGGCTGAAGTCCCGCATCTTGGCGTCGAGGGCGAGGTCGCCTTCCGCTTTACCCGCGATCTGCCGGCGCGCAGCGCGCCCTACACGCGCGATGAGGTGGCGCAATCCGTGTCCGTGCTGCCGGCCATCGAGGTGGTCTCCAGCCGGTTTCGAGAGCCGACGAGCCGGCCGCGGTTGGAGCAGCTTGCCGATTGCGGGATCAATGGTGGGCTGGTGCTCGGGCGTGAGATGACCGACTGGTCACATCTCGATTTGCCTAACCTGCACATCACGTTTGTTGTGAACGGCGAGACGGTGCTGGAGCGCAAAGGCGGCCATCCGACCGATGATCCGCTTGCCGCTGCAATCGCGCTGGCCAATATGTGGCGGGATGCCGGAGGCTTGAAAGCTGGGCATGTCGTCACGACAGGCAGCTGGACCGGCATGCCGTTCCTGAGGCCCGGCGATCACTGTGTGGTGCGATTTGAAAAGCTCGGCGAGGCCGAGATCATGTTTGTCGGCTGATCGCGTTAGCGATCCTTGCCATCGAACTGCTGGATATCCAGAGCGCTCAGATCGACCGCAGGCAAGCAGCGCACATTGACCGATGCCATCATCATTCCGTTGGGCGCTTTTCCTTCGCCGAACGGGGCAATGCCGCAGGTGCTGCAGAAGTGATGCTGAATGGCGTGGTGATTGAACGTATAGGTCGACAGGTTCTCTTTCGCGGTTTTCAGCACCAGTTTGTCGCGTGGAACGAAAGCGAGCAGGCCGCCGCGCCGCCGGCACATCGAACAGTTGCAGTCGATGGCCGAATTGAAATCGCCCTCGACTTCAAAGGCGATGTTGCCGCAATGGCAACTTCCTTCATGCAGCATCGGTTATCCCCTGATCGTAAAGCGCGATAGTAACGTCATTCGCTATTTTGCTGGTCCGAAGTCCGGCATCGCCGGCATTTCGATCTGCGGGATCTCGATCTTCACGTTGGACGTATCCACAGCCGTGTTGTCGATCCAGTAGGTCACGAGACCGGGCCAGTAGATCACGATGATTACCAGGATGATCTGCATCCCGACCCATGGCAGTGCGCCGAGATAGATATCGCGGCTCTTCACTTCGGGCGGTGCAATGCCGCGCAGATAGAACAGTGCGAAGCCGAACGGCGGATGCATGAATGACGTCTGCATGTTCACGCAGAGCAGCACGCCGAACCAGACGAGATCGATCCCGAGCTTGGCCGCGACCGGCGCCAGCAACGGGATGATGATGAAGGCGATCTCGAAGAAGTCGAGGAAGAACGCCAGAAAGAACACGAAGATGTTCACGAAGATCAGGAAGCCGATCGCGCCGCCGGGCAGGCCGGTGAGCAGATGCTCGATCCAGCGCGCGCCATCCATGCCCTGGAAGACGAGGCTGAAGCAGGTCGAGCCGATCAGGATGAACACCACCATCGAGGTCAGGCGCATGGTCGATGTCATCGCCTGGTCGATCAGCGGCCAGGTCAGGCGGCGATGCAGCGCGGCGAGCACCATCGCGCCGACCGCGCCCATGGCGCCGGCTTCGGTGGGCGTCGCAAGGCCGAGGCCGATGGTGCCGAGCACGAGGAAGATCAGCACGATCGAGGGGATCATGCCCCACAGCACGCGGCTGATGAGCTTCCAGTTCATGGGCTCGCGCGCATGTTCCGGGATCGGCGGCATCGCGCTCGGCTTCAGGATCGACAATACGACGATGTAGAGAATGAAGATCACGACCTGGATGATCGAAGGACCGATCGCGCCGAGATACATGTCGCCGACCGAACGGCCGAGCTGGTCGGCGAGTACGATCAGCACCAGCGACGGGGGGATGAGCTGCGTGATGGTGCCGGATGCGGCGATGACGCCGGTGGCGAGCTTCATGTCGTAGCCGTAGCGCATCATGATCGGCAGCGAGATCACGCCCATGGCGATGACCGAAGCAGCAACGGTGCCGGTGATGGCGCCGAGCACGGCGCCGACGAGGATCACCGCATAAGCGAGACCGCCTGGGATCTTGCCGAACAACTGGCCGGTGCCTTCGAGCAGATCTTCAGCAAGGCCGCAGCGCTCGAGGATCGCGCCCATGAAGGTGAAGAACGGGATCGACAGCAGCAGGTCGTTCGAGATCGTGCCGTAGAAGCGGAACGGCAGCGCCTGCAGGAAGGACGGATCGAAGTGACCGGTGAAGATACCGAGAATGCCGAAGAACAGGCCGACCGCGGCCAGCGAAAAGGCGACCGGGAAGCCGAACACCATGAAGCAGATCATGGTGCCGAACATCAGCGGGGGGAACACGCCGTAGGAAAACATCGGTGGTCCTGACTATCGAACTGGTTCTATCGAACGGATTGGTCGAAATGCGAGAGGCTGAAAAAGCGAACGCCGCTATTGCAGCGGCGCTTCGTAATGGGTGTCGATCTTGACGACGCCGGCGAGCGCGGCGATGCGCTTGGCGAGTTCGGCCACACCCTGCAGTAGCAGCAGACCGAAGCCGAGCGGCAGCACCAGCTTCACCGGCCACAGGATCAGGCCGCCCGCATTGCTGGAGACCTCCTGCGAATTCCAGGAATTCAGGAAAAACGGGAACGTCATGTAAGTGAGGTATGTCATCGCCGGCAGCAGGAAGATGCAGAGGCCGATGATGTCGATCCACAGCCGCGCGCGATCGGAGACGGCCGAATAGAGCAGATCGACGCGCACATGCTCATTGAGGCGCAGTGTCTGCGCCGCGCCGAAAAATACGATGCCCGCGAACATGTACCACTGGATTTCGAGCCAGCCGTTCGACGAGTAGTTGAAGAGATAACGGATCGTGGCATTGCCGGCGCTGACGAGGCAGGCAAGCAGCACGAGCCACTTGGCGATGAAGCCGAACACATCGCTCAGTGCATCGATCGCACGTGTGAATTTGAGTACGTCCACAGTTCCCCCCGAAAGTCGCCCCGCTGTCCGCTCATCACGTCTTTCTCACTGAGAAAGCGCAGCTTTTTCCGCTGGGCGAAAGAATTCGGCGGCACCATTTCAGCGCGTCATGCAATCGTCAATCGGAAATTGACGGTTTGTCGCAGGCCATTGGTCGAGGGGAAGGACGGAGCACCGCCGGTGGGTTACCCCCCGGTCACGCTCATATGCCGGCTGACGCTCGGCCGGTTGTGGCGGCGATCGATGATGAAATCGTGCCCCTTCGGCTTCAGGCCGATGGCGCGGTCGATCGTGGCGTTCAGGAGGTCGTTGTCGGCGGAAGCCCGCAGCGGCTTGCGCAGATCGGATGCATCCTCGTGGCCCAGGCAGGTATGGATCGTGCCGGTGCAGGTAATGCGGACACGATTGCACGACTCGCAGAAATTGTGGGTCATCGGCGTGATGAAGCCGATCTTGCCGCCGGTTTCGGCAACGCGGACATAGCGGGCGGGACCGCCGGTGTCGTCCGGGAGATCCGTCATCGTGAACTGACCGGCAAGGCGCGTGCGCAGCAGCGACAGCGGTACATACTGGTCGATGCGACCTTCGCCGATATCGCCCATGGGCATCACTTCGATCAGGGTCAGTGCCATGTCGCGGCCGTGCGCCCATTCGATCAATGAGGGGATCTCGTCCTCATTCATGTTCTTCAAGGCGACGGTATTGATCTTCACCGCAAGACCCGCTGCCTGCGCGGCGTCGATCCCGGCCAACACCTTGGAGAGGTCGCCCCAGCGCGTGATGGTGCGGAATTTTACGGGATCGAGCGTGTCCAGGGAGACGTTGATGCGCTTCACGCCGCAATCGGCCAGTTCAGCGGCATATTTGGAGAGCAACGAGCCGTTGGTGGTCAGCGTCAGCTCTTTCAGCGCGCCGGTCTTGAGGTGGCGCGACAGCGAACGCACGAGGCCCATGACGTTGCGCCGGACAAGCGGTTCGCCACCAGTGAGCCGCAGCTTGGTAACGCCCTTGGCGATGAACGCCGAGCAGAGCCGGTCGAGCTCTTCCAGCGTCAGCAGGTCGGCCTTGGGCAGGAACGTCATGTCTTCCGACATGCAATAGAAGCAGCGCAGATCGCAGCGATCGGTCACCGAAACACGCAAATAGTTGATCCGCCGGCCGAACGGGTCGGTCATGGCAGAGGAGGCCAGGGCGGGGCTCAACTCGGAGACGGTCATTCAGATGCCTGACTGCAAAACATGAATTGCTCGCGCGGCGAAAAACGCCGCACGTTCAATCTAGTCACGTGTTGCAGCTGGCACAATCACGCCAACGTATATGTTTGGTGGATCAGCGAGGCGCGGGGAACGGCGAGCCCGCCGCAGATGCGGCGGCCGCCGGGGCCGCGGCAGGCGCTGCTGCGCGCTTGGCAGCCTTGCGGGCGCGGCGTGGCGGTGTCGCAGGCTGCAACTCGGCGACGACCGGGCTCGGATCGACCGTGGTCCGTGCCGGCGAGGTGAAGTCCCCGGGAACGCGGGTAATGGTCACCGGAACTGTCATCGGCTGAAATTTTGCGAGGGTAAAGGTTGCGCTGAACCCGGTTTCCGTTGCCAGAGGCAGCGAGCACGGGGTCTTGCAGCTCGGGCCAATCGACGTGACCACCTCTGCGCCGGGCGGAACCGAGTCGAACTGCACGGTAACCGGTTCCGGTGCCGACTTGAATGCGTCCATGGAGAACGACGTGCAACCGGCCAGGCTCAAGCCTGACGCTGCCAAAACTATTACTCTACGCATGGGTATATCCGTCACGTTTTGCGGCTAGCCGCCATCCCCCGGCAACCATAGGAGCGTCGTACATATGACGCAACACGCAGACCGCTTATAGTTAATTGATGGTTAACGAAGTCGCCCAACAACCTGAGAAACTCAATGATGTGAACAGGCTAGGCGAGGCGGTGTGGCAACAGGCGGTCGACAGTCGTCGGTAGATCGCGGAAATGGTCGATCACGATGTCGGGCTTGAGTTCGATAATCGGGACATCAGTATAGCCGAATGTAACGCCGATCACCGGGACATTGGCCCGCCGCGCCACACCGACATCGGGGCCGGCATCGCCGACCATGACAACGGACGACATCACACCACCGGCACGCGCTACCGTTTGCTGCAGGATGACCGGATCGGGCTTCGCGACGCCGAAGGTGTCAGCGCCGCAGATCGCCGCGAATCGGTCCGTCAGCTCCAGCTTGTCGAGCAGCAGCTTCGACAACCATTCCAGTTTGTTGGTGCAGACCGCGAAGCGGTAGCCACGCGCCGCCATATCGTCGAGCGCCGTAATCAGCCCCTCGAAGGGGCGCGACTCGTCAGCGATATGCTCCGCGTAATAAGCGATGAAATCCTCGGTCAGGCGTGTGACCTCGTCCGGGGTCATTTCCCGCCCTTCAAGCTCGAGCCCACGTTCGATCAGGCGCCGGGCGCCCTGGCCGATCATTTTACGCGCAGATTCCAGCGGGACGGGGGCCAACCCCTCCTGATGGAGCACGTGGTTCAGCGCGCTGATGAGATCGGGGGCGGTATCCACGAGGGTGCCGTCGAGGTCGAAAACGACGAGGGGAGCAGGGGAAGCATCTGTCATGCAGGGATCGCTACCGGTCATCGGCCGATCCCGCAAGGGGTCCCGGATGCGGTCCGGCATCCCCCTTGAAATGCAGGCCTGCATTCCCCGGGAAAGCACGCCCTTCGCCCTGTTCCTTGCCCCCAAACGTCGCTAGATATGCGGCGCATCCCGTCCGCGGGACCGATTGTGAACCGCAAGGACCGCTGCGCCGATGAATATGGACGAGCTGAAACGACAGGCTGCCGCAAAGGCGCTCGAACATGTGCGTGATGGCATGAAGCTCGGACTCGGCACGGGATCGACAGCAAAGCACTTCGTCGAACTGCTGGGTGAACGCGTGGCGGGCGGTCTCAAGGTTATTGGCGTTCCGACGTCTGAGGCCACGCGGGCCGATGCCGAACGTTGCGGCGTGCCGTTGACCACACTCGACGAGGTCGATCGGCTCGATCTCACGGTCGACGGTGCCGACGAAGTCGATCCGGCGCTGAATCTCATCAAGGGCGGCGGCGGCGCATTGCTCCGCGAGAAGATCGTGGCGGCGGCGTCCGACCGCATGATTGTCATCGCCGACGATTCCAAATGGGTGCCGACCCTTGGCCGCTTCCCGCTGCCTGTGGAAGTGATCCCGTTCGGCCTGTCGGCCACGCGCCGCGCGATTGCCGATGTGTTCGCCAAGTGCGGGTTGCACGGCGAAATGGCCATTCGCAGCGGCAAGGACGGCCATGCTTTCGTCACCGATGGCGGCCACTGGATCATCGACGCCCGGCTCGGGACCATTACCGATGCGCCCCGACTGGCTGGGCTGCTCGGCGCCATTCCGGGCGTGGTCGAGCACGGTTTGTTTATCGGCCTGGCAAGCACCGCCATGCTGGCAGGATCGCAGGGAATTCGCGTTTTCGAGCGTCCGTAACGGCGCAATCAAGGAGAATTGGAATGAAGAAGCTCTCGCACATGCTGCTGTCCGCTGGTCTAGCGCTCAGCGTAGCAGTGATCGCGCTGCCGGTCTCCGCGCAGCAGGCATCTCCGGAAGGACAGGCTCGTCCGATCAAGCCGGCATCGCCCGCCGCCATCGGTTACGCCAAGGAAATTCTGGCGATGAAGAACGCCAGCGCGATGTATGCCAATGCCGTGCCGAACATGGTTCAGCGCGTCAAGGATTCGCTGCTGCAGAGCAATCTGAACTATCAGAAGGATCTCAACGAGGTCGCCATCACCATCGCGCAGACGATGGCCGGGCGCGACAAGGAGATCACCGAGCAGATGGCGAAGATCTATGCCAGCGACTTCACCGAGGCTGAGTTGAAGGACCTTGCGACCTTCTACAAGTCGCCGCTCGGCCAGAAACTTCTGGTGCAGGAGCCCCAGTCGATTTCCGCCAGCATGACCTATATGCAGCAGTGGGCGCAGCAGTTTTCGGAGCAGGTCAACGGCCTGTTCCGCGCTGAAATGCGCAAGCGCGGCAAGGAAATCTAAGGGCGTAAGCTGAGGCCCGTCATCCCGGGTCTCAGCCCCCAGTTCGGAGCGATCATGGCTGACGTCGACGTCGATCTGTTTGTCATTGGTGGTGGTTCTGGCGGCGTGCGCGCCGCCCGTATCGCGGCCGGCTACGGCGCGAAGGTCATGGTGGCCGAGGAATATCGCTTCGGCGGCACCTGCGTGATCCGCGGCTGCGTGCCGAAGAAGCTGATGGTCTATGCCTCGCATGTCCAGCGCGAGATCGACGATGCCGCCGGTTTCGGTTGGACCATCCCGACGGCGACGTTCGACTGGTCGACCTTCATCGCCAACAAGGACAAGGAGATCGCCCGGCTCGAGGGCATCTATCAGTCCAATGTGGAGAAGACCGGCGCGACGACCGTCAAGACCCGCGCAGTGTTCGAGGATCCGCACACGCTGCGCCTCGGCACCGGCGAGACGGTGAACGCCAAGCATATCTTGATTGCGACCGGCGGCGCGCCCAATCATGGGCCGGCGATTCCCGGCATCGAGCATGTGATTTCCTCCAACGAGGTGTTTCATCTGCCCGAACTGCCGAGGCGCATCGTGATCCAGGGCGGCGGCTATATCGCGCTCGAATTTGCCTGCATCTTTGCAGGATTGGGCTCCGACGTGACGGTGATCTATCGCGGCGACAACATCCTGCGCGGCTTCGATGAAGACGTGCGCGCCCATGTCCGCAGCGAGATGGAAAAGGATGGCATCACCATCCTGACCGGCTGCACGGTGACCAAGGTCGAGAAACACCGGCACGAATTCACGACGCATCTGTCCAGCGGCGCAAGCATCGCATCCGATCAGGTGTTGTTCGCGATCGGCCGCAATCCGAACACCGCCAATCTCGGTCTCGAGAAGGCTGGCGTTGCACTCAAGCCCGCCCATGGCGGCATCATCGTCAACGAGTTCTCGCAGACCAATGTGCCGCATATCTACGCGGTCGGTGACGTCACCAATCGGGTCAACCTCACGCCGGTGGCGATCCGCGAAGGCCATGCCTTTGCCGATACGGTGTTCGGCAAGAAGACCGTGAAGGTCGATCACAGCAATATCCCGACCGCGGTGTTCACCCAGCCGGAGGTCGGCACTGTCGGCATGAGCGAAGAAGAGGCGCGCGCCATCTTCAGCCACGTCGATATCTACAAGACCAATTTCCGGTCGATCAAATCGACGATTTCAGGCAGCGAAAGCCGCGTGCTGATGAAGCTGGTGGTCGACGGTGCGACGGATATCGTGGTCGGCGCCCATATCGTCGGACCGGAAGCGGCCGAACTCATCCAGGTGCTGGGCATCTGCGTGAAGCTGAAGGCCACCAAGGCTGACTTCGACGCCACCGTGGCTGTGCATCCGAGTGCGGCCGAGGAGCTGGTGACGATGCGCACGCCCACCGCACGCTACGTGCGCGAAGCCGCGGAGTAACACCAGCCCTCATGGTGAGGAGCGCGCCCTTGCGCGCGTCTCGAACCATGAGATGCAACGTATCGGTGTTTGTGGCCATCCTTCGAGACGCGGTCGAAGACGACCGCTCCTCAGGATGAGGGCGGATCGATGATCTGCGGCTTCAATGATGTGCCCCTAATCTTCCATCTGGATCCATTCGGCAGCGCCGCGCCACAGTGTGTCGCGGTGCTCCGGCCGGAAGAAGCCGAAATGGCCGACCTTTTTCGAGCCGGCCTCGATGGGGCGGATACTGTCGATTTCCGGCTTGATCGACGTGAAGCCGGCACAGAGCATTTCGACGGCGGCGCGTGTCGCCCACGGATCGTCCGAGAAGCTCAGGGCCCGCATCTCACCGCGGTAGCGCGGAAAGTTCGCCAGTGCCCGCAATTTGCTGTCGTCGAAGAAGTAGCGATCGCTGGTGACCCAGCCCGCCCATTCCAGAAACACGTCGCGTGGCAGATCGTAGCCGAGGCCGATCCTGCCGGGTGCATAGCCGATGACGCGCGCCAGCGGCGCGCCGACGAATTTCATGAGCGCATAGATGCGGTAGCCCTCAGGCGACGTCATCAGCCGCCAGGTGCCGGCCTGTGCGGCGATGAGCAAGGCGCGCGACACCTCGGAATTGTTGGGGATCAGGCCGAGCGCCTGACCGCCGAAGGAATGGCCGACAAAGGCGAGCGGCATTGCCTTGTAGCGCTCGCGCATCCAGCTCACCGCGGCGGTAACATCGAGCGCCGCCCAGTCGGTCATGGATGCCTTGAAGCCCACCAGCGCGTTCGACCGGCCGGACAGGGGATCGGCCTTGGGCCGCGAATCCCCGGTGCCGCGATAGTCATAGGTCAGCACGGCACAGCCGCGGCTCGCGAGGTAGCTGGCGAAGCCTCTGTAGATTTTGCGGGGAACGGCGGTTGCGGAATTGATCAGAACCGCGTGGGTACGGGCGCCGCGGGGCAGGTACAGCGTCGCGCCCAACGAATAGCCGTCGGTCGCCTGGAAGGTGATGTCATCGGCAAAAGCGTCGTCCAGTGCAGCCTCCGACACCGCAGTTTCTCCCATGGTGTCCCATATGTTCCTTACCCGGGCCTAGCAAATGCGAATTCGGCTTTGGCTGCAAGGGCTTGGGGCGCAATGTGGATTTCGAACTGGCGATCCCCATCTACGCTGTGTATAACGCGGCCTCCGCAGCCATAAAGCGCGGTTTTCAGGAGAGAAGTGATGTCCGAGCGGTGGACGCCCGATAGCTGGCGCGGCAAGCCCGTGCTGCAAATGCCGGAATACCCGGATCTCAAGGCCCTTGGCGATGTCGAGGCGCAGCTTGCCACGTTTCCGCCGCTGGTTTTTGCAGGTGAAGCGCGCAATCTGAAGAAGTCGCTCGCCCGCGTGGCCGCCGGCGAAGCGTTCCTGCTGCAGGGCGGCGATTGCGCCGAGAGCTTTGCCGAACACGGCGCCAACAATATCCGCGATTTCTTCCGCGCCTTCCTGCAGATGTCGGTGGTGCTGACCTATGCCGGCGCGCTGCCCGTGGTGAAGATCGGCCGTATCGCCGGTCAGTTCGCCAAGCCGCGGTCGTCGCCGATGGAGAAGCTCGACGGTGTCGAACTGCCGAGCTATCGCGGTGATATCATCAATGACATCGCCTTCACGCCAGAATCGCGCGTGCCCGACCCACAGCGCCAGCTGATGGCCTATCGCCAGTCGGCGGCGACGCTGAATCTGCTGCGCGCTTTCGCGACCGGCGGCTTCGCCAATCTCGGCAGCGTGCACCAGTGGATGCTCGGCTTCCTGAAGGATTCGCAGCAGTCGCGCCGTTACAAGGAACTGGCTGACCGCATCTCGGACGCGCTGAACTTCATGCGCGCCTGCGGCCTCAATCTGGAAAGCCACCCGGAACTGCGGTCGACGGATTTCTACACCAGCCACGAAGCGCTGTTGCTCGGCTATGAGCAAGCCTTCACCCGCGTCGATTCCACGACGGGCGACTGGTACGCGACCTCGGGCCACATGATCTGGATCGGCGACCGTACGCGGCAGCTCGATCATGCCCATGTGGAATACTTCCGCGGCATCAAGAATCCGATCGGCCTGAAGTGCGGCCCGTCGCTGAAGCCGGATGAACTGCTGAAGCTGATCGACGTCCTCAATCCGGACAATGAGCCCGGCCGCCTGACGCTGATCAACCGCTTTGGCCACGAGAAGGTTGGGGAGCATCTGCCGGGCTTCATCCGCGCGGTACAGAAGGAAGGGCGCTCGGTGGTATGGTCGTGCGATCCGATGCACGGCAACACCATCACGTCGAATTCGGGCTACAAGACCCGACCGTTCGACCGCATCCTGTCCGAGGTGAAGTCGTTCTTCCAGATCCATGCCGCCGAAGGCACTCATCCGGGTGGCGTGCATCTGGAGATGACCGGCCAGAACGTGACGGAATGCACCGGTGGCGCGCGCGCCATTTCGGACGAGGACCTCAACGACCGCTACCACACGGTCTGCGATCCCCGTCTGAATGCCGAGCAATCCATCGACATGGCGTTCCTGATCGCCGAATTGCTGAAGACATCCCGCGTCGACAGGGCGGAGCCGCTGCCGGTGGCATCGGGTCTCTAAACTTGTCGCGCCTCTGGAGGGCCTGCATCAACACCTGGAATGGCCTGACCTTCGCGACGCGATCGGAGCAGGCCATTCGCGAGGAGCTATTTGCACTGCTCCTCGCGGTGCCTTTGTCGTTTCTCATCGGCACCACCGCAGCGCGTCGGCTCGAGCTGGTGGCGGTGGTTTTGCTGCTGCTCACCGTCGAACTCCTCAACACCGCTATCGAGAAACTGGCCGACCGGCTCACCACCGAACACGATCCGCAGATCGGGCGTGTGAAGGACATGGGATCGGCGGCCGTCGGCGTCGCACTGGTGATCGCCGGCATGACCTGGCTGTATGCGCTCGGTGAGCGCATAGGCATCTTCTAATCCCGCAGTTGCGAAGGGTGAGCCGGTAGGCTTGGATGTTTCCATGACAGAATTGACGCGCTTCACGGTCACACTCGCCCAGCTCAATCCCATCGTCGGTGACATCACCGGCAATGCCGCCAAGGCGCGCGCTGCGCGGGCGCAGGCCAAAGCCGACGGCGCGACGCTGATCGTGTTTCCTGAATTGTTCATCGCCGGCTACCCACCGGAAGATCTGGTGCTGAAACCGGCCTTTCAGGCGGCCTGCCGTGCGGCCATCGAGGAGCTGGCGCGCGAGACCGCGGACGGGGGTCCGGCTGTGTTGATCGGCTCGCCCTGGGTCGATGGCGGGAAGCTCTACAATGCCTGCGCGTTGCTTGACGAAGGCCGCATTGCCGCGATCCGTTTCAAGGTCAATCTGCCGAATTACGGTGTGTTCGACGAAAAGCGCGTCTTCGCGCGCGGCTCGGTCTCGGGACCCGTCACCATCCGCGGCCTGCGCGTCGGCGTGCCGATCTGCGAAGATACCTGGATGGAAGAGTCCGCCGACTACGAAGACGTGGTCGAGACGCTGACCGAGACCGGCGCCGAAATCCTGATCGTGCCGAACGGTTCGCCATATGCCCGCGGCAAGACGGATCTGCGCTTGTCGGTGCAGGTCGCCCGCGTTACCGAGAGCCATCTGCCGATGATCTACCTTAATCAGGTCGGCGGTCAGGACGAACTAGTGTTCGACGGCGCGAGCTTTGTGCTCAATGCCGACCGCTCGCTGGGGGCACAATTGCCGTCCTTCACCGAGAGCATCACGACGCTGACATTCGAGAAGATCGACGGCCACTGGCGCTGCGACGGACCGATCGCACCGGTACCGGAAGGCGACGAGGGCGACTACGCCGCCTGTGTGCTTGGCTTGCGCGATTACGTCAACAAGAACGGCTTCCCCGGCGTGCTGATGGGCATCTCCGGCGGTATCGACTCTGCGCTTTGCGCCGCGATCGCCGTGGATGCGCTCGGCGCCGACCGCGTGCGCGGCATCATGCTGCCATTCCGCTACACCGCGCAGGTGTCGCTCGACGATGCCGACAAGCTCGCGAAGGCGCTGGGTTTCCGTTACGAGATCCTGCCCATCGCCGATGCGGTCAATGGCTTCGAGAAGATCCTTGCCGATACCTTCAAGGGTCTCGCGCGCGACATCACCGAAGAGAACCTGCAGGCGCGCACCCGTGGTACGCTGTTGATGGCCGTCTCCAACAAGACCGGCGCGATGGTCGTCACGACAGGTAACAAGTCGGAAATGTCGGTCGGCTATGCCACGCTCTATGGCGACATGAATGGCGGATTCAATCCGATCAAGGATCTCTACAAGACCCAGGTGTTCCGTATCTCGACCTTGCGCAATTCGTGGAAACCGGAAGGCGCGCTCGGTCCCGATGGCGAAGTGATCCCGGTCAATATCATCGTGCGACCGCCGACCGCGGAATTGCGCGAGAACCAGACCGATCAGGACTCGTTGCCGCCCTACGATATTCTCGATGGGATTCTCGAACGTCTGGTCGAGCGCGAGGAACCGCTGTCAGAGATCGTGGCGGCCGGCTTTGAGAAGGACGTTGTGACGCGCATCGATCGGCTGCTCAACATCGCCGAATACAAGCGCCGACAAGCGGCACCGGGCGTGAAAGTGACGCGGAAGAACTTTGGCAGGGATCGCCGCTATCCGATCACCAACAAGTTTCGCGATCTGGCCAATCCATTGCCGAAGCCCGATGAGGACCTGGTGACTCGGCCAGGCAAGGGTACCAGCGCAGCGTTTGAATGAAGCTGTAGGGCGAATGACGCCCTACAAACCCGTCGTGTATCAGCGCGTGATCCCGTCACCGCGCAGTTTTGGCCACCGCCGCAAAGGTTGAATCGCTCAGGACGCCACCGCCCTGAAACAGGGTGACGACGGGTGAGGATGCGGCGCTAGTGCTGTTCTTGATGTCATACAGCGCCGAGAAACGGTTCAGCAGTTTGGCCAGCTTGGCGGGATCGGCGAGGTCCTTCAGATTGAGGTGTTTCTCCACCACCTTGGCCTGCTGATCGATATCCATCGCGCCGACCTCGTCCGGCAGGCTGAAGATGGTGCGGAACACTTCCGCCAGCGCCTTGTCCGCAAGCAGGTCATAGGCCGAGGTGATGCTCGGCGCCTTGCGCTCGAAGTAGAGCGCGAGCCGCACGCCCGGATTGCTTTCGCCCTGCTGCGTCTCCAGCGTCTGCTGCAGATATTTGTGCTGGATTTCCATGAACTGGTCGCGGGTCTGCGGCCCGAATTTCGGCAGCCGCGCGATCTCGCCGTCGTCGCCGAAATTGAACGAGGCCACCAGCTCCGCGAAACGCGGATCCTTCTGCGTGTTGACGAAGCTCTTGGGGTCGTTCAGGTCGGAATCGAACATCTTGCGCAGATCGGCGGTGGTCACCTTGGCGGGGTCGAGGTCCTTGGCGACGAGCGCGATGTCGATGAGCTTCCTGTCGGCGAGCAGATCCTTCACGCTCTCGATATTGGCGATGTTCTTCTGATAATAGACCGCGTCCTTGTCGGCCACCTTGCGCAGCTCGGCCTGTTCCTTGTCCTTCGTGAAGCGTGTCTTGGCGATGATGTAGTCCTTCATCACCTGGGTGACTTCCGCCGCGTCCTGCGCCACCACGGGCGTCGTGATATTTCCGCTGCTGTCGAAATTGAATGCCCGAGCGAGCTGAACGTATCGGTCGTCGTGCAGCTTGTTCACGTAGCTCTTGGGATCGTCCGGATCGCTTTTGAGTACGTTTTTGATGATCGTCGGCGAAACCTCTTCGGGATCGAGACCAAATGATTTCAGAGCAAAATTATAGACGTTTGGCGTCTTGAGAAAGGCATCGACCGTGGTCACCTTGGCGAGACCGGAGCGATACTGCTTGATGAGCGATGCCGCGTACTTTTCGTCCGCTGCGAGATAGGTCGCGCCCTGGCTGTTGACATATTTGGCATGGGTGTTGCTCAGCTGCGCGGCTGTCTGGGCAGGCGTTCCGGTGGGCAATGTGCCGTCGGGCGAGAACTCGAAAGCGCCGGCAAGCGCCACATAGCTGTCGATCGTCTCGAGTGCATCCTTATAGCTGAGGATGCTGACCTCATTCATCGATCCGCGCGTGCGCTCCAGCTCGATCTTCTGGCGCAGGTCGGCCATATCGGCGCCCGGCTGTTTCAATGCCGCCATATATGTGTCGATCTTGCTGGCGGCATCGAGCATCGCTGCCTGGGCTTTGGTGATATTCGCATTGATGTCGGCTTTCTGCGACACCCAAACGGAATTGACATAGCTGTTCGGATCGGACGGATCGCTGCTCAGCACCTTGCTGATCGTGTCGTGGGACCAGCGATTCTTGTCGATTCCGAAGGCCGAGAAAACATAATCGCGCAGCTTGTCGTCGGCGAGCAGGCCATTGACGTTGGTGATCTTTCCGATCGTGAGATTGTAGTAGTTCTTGTTCGCGTCGATGGCATCGACCCCGCGCTGCGCTACGGCCGTGTACAGACCGATCATGTCGTCGGCCTGGTTCTCGGACTGGGCAGTGTTGCTGCTGCTGCTGGTGGTCCCGAAGGGGAAGGCCGCTGCGAAATCCCGGTAGCGCTTGTCGCTCAGCTTGTTGGCAAAACTGTTGGCGTCGGAGAGATCGCTTTCCAGCACCTTGCGCAGGAAGGCCTTGGCATAGGCCATGTCCTCCAGACCATAGGCCGTCGTTGCATAGGTATAGAGCCGATAGTCGTTCAGGAGATCATCGACGGTTTTCACCTTGCCGATGTTCTCCTTGTAATAGGCCGTATCCCGCGAGACGGTGGCCTGTTGCGAGATCCGCGTCAGCGATTGGGTGAGATTGCGGGAGACGATATTATAGTTGAGATAAGTCGAGACCATCCGAACACCCTCGCGGTTTGGCGTGAGCCTACCGTTCGGAGGTTGTCCGAAGCTGGACGCTAGGGCTGGGCCGTCGTCGCTCTGCCTGGCCGGGCGAGGACACGAGGCTTAACGCGGCGCGTTATTTGGCAGGAATTGCGGGCCGACGGTCCGGATCTGGCCAGGAGTGGACGGCGCCGTCGGTTGCGCGGGAACTGCTGCTGCAGGCGCCTCCGGTGCTGCGCCCTTCTTCAAGGCGGCAGGCGTGCCCTTTTGCGGCTGCGACATCCGCTTGGCACGTTCCTCGGTGACGATGATGTCGCCATTCTCCGCTGCCGATTTGTCGTCGACATTCTTCAAAGCTTCGGACCACGTCTGGCCTTGCGCCTTGCAGGAGCACGACGGATTGAATTCAGTGCGATACTTGAAAGCGTTCGGCGACGACGAATAGGGCTGTCCCGAAACAGAGACGGCCGAGTTCATGTCCTCGCCGGGATTGCGATAGGTGAACAGGTTGGCGTCGGAGGCCGGGCAGAGATTCTTGCAGGTCCGCTCGTCATCGCCGAAACGCGCCGGGATCGTCGCGAACGAGATCGGGAAATAGAAGCCATCGCAGGTGCGCACGCAGACGGTGCGATAGGTGCCGGACGGAACGGGCGACATATTGCCGTCCAGCGGCGCCGCGCCGGGGCTTGGCTCGTTGTTGCCGAACAGGTTGCTCAGGAAACCGCCGGGGCCTGAGTTCTGTGGCGCGGCGCGCTGCGCAGCGGCGGCGTATTGCGGGCCGCAATTGTTCTGCGCGAGGGCCAGCAGCACCGAGCGGCGCTGGGTATCACGGTCCGAACTGCCGGGCGTGCCGACGCGCAGGCGTTCGAGATTGCTGGTGATCTGATCCAGATTGCCGCGCATCTGCTGGATCTGATTGTTGACCGGTCCGCATTGCTGCGACTGGCCATTGAACAGCGAGAAGAAGCCGGAACTGTCGCAGCCCATCCGCTTGGCCTGTGCCGAGACGCGGTCGAGCTCGCTCTGCTGTTTGGACGCGGCGTCCTCATAGCGGCGAAGCTGCTCGGCGCGCGCGGGATCGAGGCCGTTGCCGCGATCGATGGTCGCAAGCTGCGCCTCGAGGCGCCCGCACATCGGATTGGCGGAGCCCTGCTGCTGCGCCTGACTCGGCGGATAGACCTGCTGCGCGGGATAGGCCGGGGGCGGTCCGTTCTGCGCCGATGCAGGAGTGCCCAGCGACAGCGCACCAACCAGTGCGGCACCAACGAAAGCCCAGCGAGAAAGGGAAGCAGTCACAGTGTCAGACATATCCGGCCAATGCGCGAGTCAGAAGCGAGCGAGACAGAAACAAGCGGGGTAGTGCGGCATCGCGCGTCGATACCGCCGCCAACCTCTCGCCGACGTTGCCAGACGCGCGCGATGAAAATGCGGCGGCGAACGCGGCTTTCCATAGCTGCTTCTCGCGGCAGGGTCACGTCGTTTCCGGGGCCTCACTGTGGCCGCAAGCGTGACGCAAGAAAGTCGCAAGCCGCGTGATGTCAGCGCTGGCAGGTAATCGCAACGAATTCGTCGCATTTGCCATGATGGCAGGCGCTGCCTGACGTCGGGACCGAGCCGGTCACTTCATCGGGATCGACGCGGCGATAGGCGACGGCCTGGTCGAAGGCGCGCGATTTGCAATAGGACAGGGCGGCATGCGCGCCGCATTTCTCGCCGCGGGCGAGGCACTGGTCGATACCGTAACCGTCAGACTGGTTGGCGATGATGAAGACGCGGGAATCGGCAAAGGCCGAGGAAGCGGCCAGAACAAATGCCGCCGTCAGAACGACTGAAATGGATTTCATAACTCACCGAATGAATGAGGAAATTCGCCCTCATTCGATACGCCCCAAAGATTAATAATCATTAACTATGGGCGGCGTAGCGAGGGATTGAGGCCGAAATCAGCCCTTTGCGGCATAGTTCCACACCCTTGACGGGCCACCTGGGGTTGCCCCATGGTGCCCCGATGAACGGTTCTCTCGCCATTTGTGGCATTTGCCGCGAGATTAAGAGCTAGCGATTCGCTGGCTGAGGCCGTCTTTTCTCACACGAGATCAATCTCAAGAGGGATGAGAGGACGCCCGGCCGCTAGGGACGGACATCCATGGAACTGCGCCTTTACGACACCCTGACCCGCGAGAAGCGCGTCTTCACGCCGATCGATGCCGACAATGTCCGGATGTATGTCTGCGGGCCGACGGTCTACGACTTCGCCCATATCGGCAATGCGCGTCCGGTCATCGTGTTCGACGTGCTGTACCGGCTGCTGCGGCACATCTACGGCACTGATAAAGTCACCTATGTCCGCAACATCACCGACGTCGATGACAAGATAAACGATCGTGCGTTGCGCGACTTTCCGGGCCTGCCGCTGAACGAGGCGATCCGCCGTGTCACCGAGACCACGGCCAATCAGTTTCAGGCCGACGTCGCAGCGCTGGGCTGCCTGTTGCCGACAGTGCAGCCGCGGGCGACGGACTTCGTGCTGCCGCGGCCCGACGGCAAGACCGATATGGTGACCTTGATCAGGGAATTGATCGCGCGCGGCCACGCCTACGAGGCTGCGGGCGAAGTGTTGTTCGACACCCAGTCGATGGCCGACTATGGCGCACTCTCCGGCCGCAAACTGGAAGACCAGCAGGCCGGTGCGCGCGTCGCAGTAGATGCGCACAAGAAGCATCCGACCGACTTCGTGCTGTGGAAGCAGTCATCCGCGGAAGAGCCCGGCTGGGACAGTCCGTGGGGCAGGGGCCGTCCGGGCTGGCACATCGAGTGCTCGGCGATGGCGGAGGCCTATCTCGGCACGATCTTCGACATTCATGGCGGCGGCCTCGACCTGATCTTCCCGCATCATGAAAACGAAATCGCCCAGTCGCGCTGCGCGCACGGTACGCATGCGATGGCGAATTACTGGATGCATAACGGCTTCCTGCAGGTCGAAGGCGAGAAGATGTCGAAGAGCCTCGGCAACTTCTTCACGATCCGTGAACTGCTGCAAGATTGGCCGGGCGAAGTGCTGCGCCTGAACATGCTGAAGACACACTATCGTTCGCCGATCGACTGGACCGTGAAAGGTTTGGAAGAAAGCGCCAAGACGCTCGATGACTGGTATTGGGTCGCAGCGGATGCAACAGGTGGCGACGTCTCCGACAAGGTGATGGAGCCGATGTTCGACGATCTGAACACGTCGCTGGCTGTTGCAGCGCTGCACGGTCTTCGCAACAGTGCGGCCGCAGGCAATGACGGCGATCGCAGCCAGTTTGCAGCGTCGTTGCGTGCGCTCGGTTTCCTGTCGGAAACGGCTGCTGCATGGAATGGACGCAAGCAACAGGCCAGCGGGATCGATGCAGCAAAGGTCGATGGTTTGATTGCGGATCGTACAGCCGCCCGGGCTCGCAAGGACTTCAAGGAGTCGGATCGTATTCGCGACGAACTTGCCGCCATGGGCGTCGTCATCAAGGACTCGAAGGAAGGCACCACCTGGGAGATCGCGCGATGAGCCGACCCGACACACCGTTTCCAAAGCACTGGAAATATTACATCGCGCTGAAGTGGGCGCTGATCGTCGGCGCGATCGCGCTGGCACTGAAGCTGGTGGATTTCTGGTGAGCGCGATGGGCGAGGCGAAACCGGCACTGCGGCCGTTCCTGCCGGATGACACCGCGATTGCGGCTGCGATCTATGTGGCCAGCATCGAGGAATTGACGGGCGAAGACTACAGCGAAGCGCAGCAGGAAGCCTGGGCCGCCACAGTCGACGACGAGGTGGCCTTCGGCAAGCGGCTGGCGTCGCAACTCACGCTGATTGCGACATTGGACGGCGTGCCGGTCGGCTTCGCATCGCTGAAGGGCGCCAACCATATCGACCTGATCTACGTGCATCCGAATGCCGCCCTCCGGGGTGTGGCATCGCTGCTGATCGATGCGATCGAGAGGCTGGCCGGTGCGCGCGGCGCAAAGCTGCTGACTGTCGATGCCAGCGACACCGCTGAGCCCTTCTTCAAGAAACGCGGCTACATCCCGACACAGCGCAACAGCGTGCCGCTGAATGATGAGTGGCTTGCCAACACCACGATGCAGAAGACGCTGGGCGAATCCGGGGCCGCCTAAATCGAAGAAGGCTGGGGGAAGACCGATGATCGATCACATCTCCATCGCGGTCAGCAATCTCGAACGTGCCGTGCCCTTCTACGAGCGTAGTTTCGCGCGGCTTGGCATGACCCGGCTGGTAACACGGCCGGCAATGGTTGGGTTCGGCAAGACCTATCCGGAAGTCTGGATTAATCTGCGTGCAGGCATGGCACCGCTACCGCTTGATAGCGGTGTGCATCTTTGCCTTCGCGCGAAGACGACGGATGAGGTTGATGCGTTTTATGCGGCAGCCATCGCCGCAGGCGGCGTCTCGGAAAGCGCGCCCTCGCTCCGGCCGCATGATCGCGTGCGCTACTATGCGACTTTCATCGCCGATGCCGATGGCAATCGTATCGAGGTGGTGACGTTCCCGAAAGACGACGCCACCACGTCGTAGAAGGCCTTAGAGCCGCGTCGCGACGTCCGGAGCCAGCTTCTTGGCTTCGTCGGAGGCCAGCGCCGCAGCGGTGCGGAGCCGGGGCAGGATGTCTTCGGCACGGTCGGCCGTCAGCACGTCCAGCGGCAGTGTCGGCCGGATGAAGGCGGTCGAGCGCATGTGTTTGAGCAGCTCGAGCAGCGGTTCCCAGAAGTTATCGATATTGGCCATCAGGATCGGCTTGCTGTGGCGGCCGAGTTGCTGCCAGGTGAGCTGTTCGACCAGCTCTTCCAACGTGCCGATTCCGCCGGGCAGGGCGACGAAGGCGTCCGATCGCTCGAACATCAGCCGTTTGCGCTCATGCATGTCGTGGGTAACGATCAGTTCCTGGGCGGCGGTCAGCGCGTTTTCGCGCTTGGTCAGGAATTCCGGGATGATGCCGGTGACCCGGCCGCCATTGTCCAGCACGGACTTGGCGACCGCGCCCATCAGGCCGATGGAGCCGCCGCCATAGACCAGGCCGATGCCTTGCTCGGCCATGATCTTGCCGAGCGCGACCGCTGATTCGACGAAACTGGGATTGGTACCGGGGCCGGAGCCGCAATAGACGCAGATCGTTTTAATTGTGCTCATAGATTCCATGTGGCACTGCGGGATAACAGCGTCAAGACACGGAATGAACGTGATACGGGAAATTCCTGCCCGGGACACCTCTCCGCAGGAAAAGAATGCTCCGCGAGGGTGCGACGTTCCGGCAAAGCGCCTATATGCATTCTAATGAAATCGACCTCCATTTTGAGCCGGCCCCGGGCCGCAGCTCCGTTCGTTCCAGGCGCCGTGCATGTCTGATTCCGATCCCGCGCTGAACGACGAGACAGCTCCCAATCCGGCCTATATCGAGCGCGGCACCCTGTTCGGAACGCTCGCCCATTTGTGGCCCTATATCTGGCCGGGCGACCGCGACGACCTGAAGATGCGCGTCGTCTGGTCGATGCTGCTGCTGCTGGTCGCCAAGGCGGCCACACTGACAGTGCCGTTCACCTTCAAATGGGCGATCGATGCGCTGACCGGCGCTGATACGGCTCCGGTCCAGTCCTCGAACTGGACGCTGTGGCTGATCGCATCGCCGGTCGCCATGACCGTCAGCTACGGCGCGATCCGCGTGCTGATGGCGATCTTCACGCAGTGGCGCGACGGCATCTTTGCCAAGGTGGCCATGCATGCGGTGCGCAAGCTGGCCTATCTCACCTTCGTCCATATGCACGAACTGTCGCTGCGCTTTCATCTGGAGCGCAAGACCGGTGGCCTGACGCGTGTGCTCGAACGCGGCCGCGCAGGCATCGAAGTCATCGTGCGGATGGTGATCCTGCAACTGGTGCCGACCATCGTCGAGCTGTTGCTGGTGATGGGTGTGCTGCTGTGGCAGTTCGACTGGCGCTATGTGCTGGTCGTGGCGATCACCGTGGTCGTCTACATGTACTATACGTACCTGGCGACCGAGTGGCGCATCGCCATCCGCCGCAACATGAATGAGTCCGATACCGAAGCGAATACCAAGGCCATCGACTCGCTGCTGAACTACGAGACGGTCAAATATTTCAGCGCTGAAACGCGCGAGGCCGAGCGCTATGACAAGACCGTTGAGCGTTTCGAGCGCGCCAGCGTCAAGACCTATACGTCGCTGGCTGTGCTCAATACCGGTCAGGCAATCATCTTCACGCTCGGTTTGACATCGACGATGCTGATGTGCGCGGTCGGCGTGCGCAACGGCACCCACACGGTGGGCGATTTCGTCATGATCAACGCCATGATGATCCAGCTCTACCAGCCGCTGAATTTCATGGGCATGGTGTATCGCGAGATCAAGCAGGCGATCATCGACATCGAGAAGATGTTCGGTGTCCTGAACCGCAATCCGGAAGTGAAAGATATTCCGGGTGCGATGCCGCTGTTGGTGACATCGGGCGCTGTGCGCTTCGACGATGTCCGTTTCGCTTATGACCCGGAGCGGCCGATCCTGAAGGGGCTCTCCTTCGATGTGCCGGCCGGCAAGACCGTCGCCATCGTCGGCCCGTCGGGCGCCGGCAAGTCGACGATCTCGCGGCTGCTGTTCCGACTGTATGATGTATCGGGCGGCACGATCTCCATCGATGGCCAGAACATCCGCAATGTCACGCAGGCCTCGCTGCGCCAGTCCATCGGCATGGTCCCGCAGGACACCGTGCTGTTCAACGACACCATCCGCTACAACATTCGCTATGGCCGTTGGGACGCAACCGACGCGGAGGTCGAGGAAGCCGCCCGTATGGCGCAGATCGACCCGTTCATCCGGATGTCGCCAAAGGGCTACGAGACCGAAGTGGGCGAGCGCGGCCTGAAACTCTCCGGCGGCGAGAAGCAGCGCGTGGCCATTGCGCGGACCGTGCTGAAGGGCCCGCCGATCCTGCTGCTCGATGAAGCGACGTCGGCGCTCGATAGCCATACCGAGCAGGAGATCCAGGACGCGCTGGAGAAGGTCTCGCAGGGCCGCACCTCGCTGGTGATTGCGCATCGGCTGTCCACCATCGTCGGCGCCGACGAGATCATCGTTCTCGACCAGGGCCGTATCGCCGAGCGCGGTACCCATGGTCAGTTGCTGGCCGCGGCCGGTCTCTATGCCAGCATGTGGAACCGGCAACGCGAGGCCCAGGAGGCCCGTGAGCGGCTGGCCCAGATCGGCGATGATGCCATCGCCCCCAATCGCACCCCACCGCCGGTCGATGACGACCGGCTGATGACGCCTGACGCGGCGGAGTGATTCTTTCTCTTTCCCTCGCCCCCGAGCGCGGCGAAGCTGCGCTTGGCGGGAGAGGGTGGATCGCCCGCGTTAGCGGGCGAGACGGGAGAGGGGGGCATGGCGAGGGATCAGGCCAAAGCTTTGCGCGCCAACATGACGGATGCCGAGCGGCAGCTTTGGTATCGGCTGCGCGCCCACCGATTTCAGAGCTTCAAATTCAAGCGTCAGGTGCCGATTGGGCGATACATCGTTGATTTCGTCTGCCTTGAACGGCGCCTCGTCATTGAGGTCGATGGCGGGCAGCATGCTGACAGCAAACCGGATCAAACCCGAGACCAATGGCTTCAACAACAAGGGTTTCGCGTTCTGCGGTTCTGGAATAATGAGGTGTTCAACAACACGGATGGAGTGCTTGAGGTGATCGTTGAACATCTTGGCCATTCCGCGCCAGCCCCCTCTCCCGGCACGCCGCTACGCGTCGCGCCACCCTCTCCCGCCTGCGCAGCTTCGCTGCTTGGGGGAGAGGGGAAGAAAGATAGAGCTTAAATGTCCATCGCAAATTCCATCCGTGGCCAGATCCCGCCGATCCACAAGGAAGGCTATCCGTTCATTGGCGCCTTTGCGCTGGCGAGCCTGGTGCTGTTCTGGATCTGGACGCCGCTGGGCTGGATCGGCACGTTGCTGACCGTCTGGTGTGCGCTGTTCTTCCGCGATCCGGTGCGCGTGACCCCGACCCGCGAGGGTGTCGTGGTGTCGCCCGCCGACGGGAAAGTGTCGATGGTGCAGCCGGTGCTGCCGCCGGCCGAACTCGGCCTCGGCGACCAGCCGCTGCTGCGCATCTCGGTGTTTATGAGCGTCTTCAACGTCCACGTGAACCGCAGCCCGGTGGCTGGCCGGATCGAGCGCATTGCCTATCGGCCGGGCAAGTTCATCAATGCCGAGCTGGACAAGGCCAGCGAAGACAATGAGCGCAATTCGCTGGTGATTTCGACCCCCGGCGGCCGCATCGGCGTCGTGCAGATCGCCGGGCTTGTGGCGCGCCGGATCGTGTCCTTCGTGCGCGAGGGCCAGACCCTGAGCGCTGGCGAGCGCTTTGGCCTCATTCGCTTCGGCTCCCGGCTGGATATCTACCTGCCGGAAGGCAGCAAGGCGCTGGTGGCTGTGGGGCAGACCGCGATTGCCGGCGAGACCGTGCTGGCCGATTTCCGGATCGGTGACGGCGGCCGCACCTACCGCGTCGATTAATCCGGGTGATAACCCAGGGGTGATAGCCGCGGGGGTGATTAACCCCGATTTCCTGCCGATTTGGGCGGCAGGACGCCACAATGGCGGAGCAGGGTGGGATTTGCTAGGATCACGCCATGCAAATGCCTCCTGACCAGTCTCCCGAGACGCGCCGCCGCCGGTTCCGGACCATTCCGATCCGGATGCTGGTGCCGAACATGATCACGCTGCTGGCGATCTGCGCCGGCCTGACGGCGATCCGCCTGTCCACCGAAGGGCGGATGGAACTGGCGGTTGCGGCTATCGTGTTCGCCGCCGTGCTGGATGGCGTTGACGGCCGTGTCGCCCGCATGATCAAGGGCCAGTCCAAATTCGGCGCCGAACTCGACAGCCTGGCTGACTTCGTCAATTTCGGCGTGGCACCCGGCCTGATCCTGTATTTCTGGCAGCTCCACGATCTCAGCAATGCCGGCTGGATCGCCGCGATGGTGTTCGCCATCGCCGGCAGTCTGCGGCTGGCGCGTTTCAACGCCACCATGGACGATCCGGACAAGCCGGCCTTTGCCGCGAACTTTTTCACGGGCATGCCGGCGCCGCTGGGCGCGCTCACCGTGATGCTGCCGATCTATCTGGGCTTCCTGGGCATGCCGATGCCGCCGGCCATCCTGACGACCCTCTACACGCTGCTGGTTGGCTTCCTGATGGTGTCGCGGCTACCGGTGTTCTCCGGCAAGGCCGTGAACATGCGGGTGCCGCGTGAGCTGGTGCTGCCGGTGTTCGTCGGCGTCGTGCTCTTCATCGCGCTGCTGATCGGCTACCCTTGGCACATCCTGTCGGCGCTCTCGATCATGTATCTGCTGAGCCTTCCGCTGGGCTGGAAATCGTATCGTGATCAGGAACGCGCGCTGGTCGCGCAGTCGGTGGTCCCTGTCGATCCGGCGGCGCCCCATGCATCGACGCCCTATACGCCGGGTGCACCTGAGATCGCACCGGATGATCGGCCCGCACGCCTGAACTGATTGTCCATCTCGCGAACAACTCCTGCAGCCGTTTTCCCCTGCGATAGCAGCCAGGACGAAAGCGGCTGCATTTCGTTTTGGGCATGCAGTGAAGTCGGCTATATCCGAAGTCACTCAGCGATGACGACGTCCCGCGAAGACGGGATGCGATAATCACACAGGAGAAACGCCGTGACGAATTCCGCGACCGGTCCGCTGCCTGCATCCGTTCTGGAAGCACTGGGCCGCTACGACACGCCGACCATCTGCAATGCGATGGAGATCGTCGCCCCCGAGCGCCGGTTGATCGGCTACACCACGCGTCCGCTGGTTTGTCCGTTTCCGAATCTGCCGCCCATCGTCGGCTATGCGCGCACCGCGACCATTCGTGCAACCATGGCGTCCGGTCTGCCTGCCGCGGAGCAGAAGGCGCGGCGGCTCGCTTACTACGACTATGTCGGTACGGGCATCGGTCCGCGCATCAGCGTGATCCAGGATATCGACGGGCCCGACGCGGGCTATGGCGCGTTCTGGGGCGAGGTGAACAGCGCCGTCCACAGGGCGCTCGGTTGCCTCGGTGTGGTCACCGATGGCTCGATCCGCGATATCCCGCAATGGGCACCGGACTTCCAGGCGCTCGCCGGCACGATCGGTCCGTCGCATGCGCATGTGCATGTGAGCGAGTTCGGCAATGAAATACGCGTTGCCGGCATGAGTGTCCGTTCGGACGATCTGATCCATGCCGATCAGCACGGCGCGGTTGTAATCCCGCTCGATGTCGCCGCGAAACTGCCGGAAGCGGCAGAGCTGTGCGGGCGGCGGGAGACACCCATTCTCGATATTGCGCGCAGTCCGTCATTCACGCTCGATAAGCTGAAAGAGGCGATGGCGCGCTCGTCGGAAATACACTGAAATCCGGGGCTATTAAGACTAACGATAAAGGTTAGATGCCGATCAACCCGAACCAGCTCCGGTTGCTTGCGCGGCCGGAGGGCTTCGGGCTAACTGCCGGTTCCGCCGTTAAAACGGACATTGGAGACGGTATTGCCTCAGACCAAGGATATGAAGAAAGCCTGGAATGAGCGTGCAAATCGTGACCCGTTCTTTTACGTCGAGACCGAGCTGTGGGATCACGATCCCGAAAAATTCTTCGCACTCGGTCGTGAACGCGCGACGCTGCTGATCGACCCTGTGCTCGCAAAATATGCAGTTGATCCCGTCGGCAAGACGGCGGTCGATATCGGCTGCGGTGTCGGGCGTTTCACGCAGGCACTTGGCCGGCGTTTCACCAGGGCTGTTGGCATCGATGTGTCCGACGTCATGGTGGAAAAGGCCAAGGCGGCGGCAGCGGCGTTCAGCAATCTCGACTTCGTCGCCGGCAATGGCGTCGTGTTTCCCTTGGCGTCCGAGACTGCGGATTTCGTGTGGTCATATGAGGTCTTTCAGCACATGCCGTCGCATGATGTCGTGAAGGCCAATCTGGTCGAGGTTGCCCGCATCCTGCGTCCATCCGCGCTTGGACTCATTCACTTCCGAACGGCGCACGAATATCCGACGATCCTCTGGCATATCGCCAAGTTCGTCCCGACACCTGTCATCCAGAGGATCAAGGCGCTGCTCGGCAAGGATCCGCTGACGGCGGATACGTCGTGGCGCGGTGCAAAGCCGTTGCCGAAGAATACGATCGCCGACTTCTGCGTGGCCGCCGGCCTCAAGCCGATCGAGTTTCTCGATGACCCGACCCACGCGCCGGGGTCACGTACCTTCGCGGTCGTCCAGCGCGCTGTTTGACGCAGCACAATCATCCTCAATCGGTCTGCTGAACGTACTCTTCGTATCGTTCCACGCTCGCTTGCGCGTCATTAATCTGTCGTTAATGAACCGTGAAGCGGTAACGCGTCCTTAATCGCAGTATCGCTAAGGTACCTTCGCGCGGCCTGATCTCGAGGCGTGCCGCCGTCCAGGACGGGCGTCGTTCGATACGTGTATAGCGTCGGAGTTGACATGGATATCACAACACTCGTCGGTTTTGTCGCTGGCATCATTGTGCTGTGTACCCTGGTCCTCATGGGCGGCAGCTTCGGGATGTTCTACGACATCCACGCCGTCATCATCATTTTCGGCGGTTCGTTTGCTGCGACTCTGATCCGCTTTCCGCTCTCGTCCATCCTTCACGGCATTCCGCTCGGCGCCAAATTTGCGTTCACGCTGAGCCGTCTGAACGCTCGTGATCTCGTTGACGAACTCGCCCGCATCGCGGAAATCGCGAGGAAGCAGGGACCGGTTGGACTCGAAAAAGTCGAAACTGATGACGCATTCCTCGCCAAGGGAATCCGCTTCGTTGCCGACGGTTACGACCTCGAATTCATCCGCGACAATCTTGAGCGCGACCGCGACAACTTCCTCATGCATCTCGACGAAGGCTCGAAGATCTACCGCGCCATCGGCGATTGTGCGCCGGCCTTCGGCATGATCGGCACGCTGCTCGGCATGGTGCAGATGTTCTCGAACATGTCCGATCCGTCCAAGCTCGGACCGTTCATGGCTGTCGCGCTGCTGGCGACGCTGTATGGCGCGATCGTCGGCAACCTGATCTGTTTGCCCATCGCCGACAAACTGCACGTCAAGGTGCTCGATGAGGAGACCAACCGCACGCTCATCATCGACGGCATCCTGATGATCCGCGACTCGAAGAGCCCGGCGCTGGTGCGCGAAATGCTGCTGGCCTATCTGCCCGAGAAGCACCGCCATGACGAAAGTGAGCCGGTCCCAGCGTAACACACTGGAGGCAGGCTCGGAGCACGTCCGATGGCGAAGAAAAAACGCGGAGAAGCACACGGCGGCCATGGCTGGTTCGTGACCTTCGCCGACCTGATGGCGCTGCTGCTCAGCTACTTCGTCATGCTGGTGGCGTTCTCCAGCCCTGATGGCGCCAAGCTCAAGATCGTTGCCGGCTCGGTCCGCGAAGCCTTCGGCGTGCAATCTGATGCGCGTTATTCAGGCGTGATCGAATCCGATGGTCTGCCGACGCGCGGCCAGACGAAGAACAAGGACCATGTGTCGCCGGACGATGCGTCGAACATCACCAGTCCGAGCGAGAAGGGCGGCCGTCCCGCGGGCGCCAAGCTGAAGATGGACCGCGAATTCGCGCTCGCCTCGGCATCACTGCGGCAGGCGCTGCAGGACATGCCGGAGATCAACGAGATCTCCAAGAACATCATGTTCGAGGAGACCAAGCAGGGCCTCAATCTGGAAATCATCGACCAGAACGGCCGCTCGATGTTTGCTGACGGATCCAAGGTTCCTTATGAGCGCACCCGTCTGCTGCTGCAGAAACTCGCCGGGCCGCTGAAGGCAACGCCGCTGCGCGTGGCGATCGTCGGTCACACCGCCGCGGGCTTCGTGCCGGCGCGCAGCGAATATGATGCATTCGATCTGTCGGCCGATCGCGCCAATGTCGTTCGGCAGATTCTGGAACGGGAAGGCCTGCCGTCGTCCCATATCTTTTCGGTATCAGGCAAGGCAGACAGCCAGCCGCTGTTTCCCGATGATCCGACCATGGCTGCCAACCGGCGGGTGACCATTACGCTGATGCGGGAAGACCCCCCGCTGCCGCCAAACCTCAAGCCGTAAAACAGTCAATTCCTTTTTTACTGCTCCAGCCTCTTTTTTTGCTGGGCAATGCCGATTTTTGCTGCGCTCCCGATAAGCGATCTGCGGCAGTATAGGCTAGTGTCCCGGTTGACTGGCATTGCCCGGCGCGCCATAGCCGGGTCCGGATTGTCCAGAGGCGTTACGAGCAGAATGGCCGTTACGGAAACAACAGGCGAGGGACCGATCGAAGTTCCGGTTCATACCGGGTTCTGGTCGCTCACGGTCGGCAGTATCGGCGTCGTGTTCGGCGACATCGGAACGTCGCCACTTTACGCGTTCCGCGAGGCGGTACACGGCGCAACGCATGGCGCGCCGGTGACGCCCGTCATTGTGCTCGGCGTGCTCTCGCTGATCCTGTGGGCGCTGTTCATCGTCGTGACAGCGAAATACGTGCTGTTCCTGCTGCGCGCCGACAACAATGGCGAGGGTGGAACACTGTCGCTGATGGCGCTCGGCCAGCGTGCCTTGGGTCGGCGGAGCTTGCCGCTGATGGTACTGGGCGTGATCGGCGCCTCGATGTTCATCGGCGATTCCATGATCACTCCGGCGATCTCGGTGCTCTCGGCGGTGGAAGGCCTCAAGCTCAAGGCACCTGCGCTCGAACCTTATGTCGTGCCGGTCACGGTCGCGATTCTCGTCGTGCTGTTCTCGGTACAGCGTATTGGCACCGCCAAGGTGGCCTCCGCCTTCGGTCCGGTGATGATCATCTGGTTCACGGCGCTCGCGCTAATGGGCGCCTCGCACATCTTCGATGATCCGACGGTGCTGAAGGCGATCAATCCGTACTATGCCGTGCAGTTCATGCTGACCCACGGGACCATCGGTCTGGTGACCCTGGGCGCAGTCTTCCTGGCCGTGACCGGCGGCGAGGCGCTCTATGCTGATCTTGGCCATTTCGGTCGCAGGCCAATTCAGTACGGCTGGTTCTTCTTCGTGTTGCCGGCGTTGATGATCAATTATTTCGGGCAGGGCGCGCTCGTGCTGTCGAACCCGGCCGCGATCGAAAATCCGTTCTATCGGATGGCACCGGAATCGATGCTGTTGCCGCTGATCGCGCTGGCGACGGCTGCCACCGTGATCGCGAGCCAGGCGGTGATCACCGGTGCCTATTCACTGGTGCGTCAGGCGGTGCAGCTTGGCTTGCTGCCGCGTTTCGAAGTGCGCTTCACCTCCGAGACCCATGCCGGCCAGATCTATTTGCCTCGGGTCAATCGTCTGCTGCTGATCGGCGTGCTGCTGCTGGTGCTGCTGTTCAAATCGTCGAGTGGTCTGGCCTCGGCCTATGGCATCGCGGTCTCCACCACCATGGTGGCCGACGGCATCATGGGCTTCGTGGTGATTTGGAAGCTGTGGAACTGGAAGGCCGCGACTGCCGCTGCGATCATCGCGCCGCTGGTGTTCGTCGATCTGGCCTTCCTCAGCGCCAATCTCCTGAAACTGCTGGAAGGCGCTTGGGTGCCGTTGCTGTTCGGCGTGCTGATGGCTGGCATGATCTGGACCTGGCGCCGCGGTGCGGCGATCCTGATCACCAAGACGCGCCGTATCGAAGTGCCGTTGCGTGATCTCATCAAGAGTCTGGAAAAGCGCCCCCCGCATATCGTGAAGGGCACCGCGGTGTTTCTCACCAGCGATCCCGAATTCGTGCCGACGGCGCTGCTGCATAATCTGAAGCACAACAAGGTTCTGCACGAACACAATGTGATCCTGACCATCGAGACCGCGCAGACGCCGAAGGTCGATCTGGCCGAACGCGTTCGCATGGAGAATATCAGCGACAAATTCTCGATGGTGAAGCTGCGTTTCGGCTTCATGGAATCGCCGAACGTCCCCAAGGCGCTCGTCGTCGCGCGTAAACTCGGCTGGCAGTTCGACATCATGGCGACGTCATTCTTCGTGTCGCGGCGCTCACTGAAGCCGTCGGCGCAATCCGGCATGCCGTTGTGGCAGGACCATCTGTTCATCGCGCTCAGCCGTTCGGCGAACGACGCCACCGACTATTTCCAGATCCCCACCGGACGCGTGGTGGAGGTCGGTACTCAGGTGACGATCTAAGCATCTTTTGTCATGTCCGGTTCCCCGATTTGCGCTATAACGAGTGTGATCATCGGGGCCGGGAACGGCCTCGCTGCCCCGCTGTTCAGAGACCTGCGATTCAGAAGTCTTCGAGGCCGTTTCCATGACTAGCGATAGCGCATCTCCCGCCGCGGCATCCCCGGCGGACCCTACCCATGGGCACTCGACGGCCAGCTTCGGCTCGCTCGTCATGGGCAGTATCGGTGTCGTCTATGGCGACATCGGCACTAGCCCGCTTTACGCGCTCCGTGAGGCGCTGGTCGCGGCCGGGGGCCACAAGGCGCCCGGCATCGACAATGAAGCAATCCTGGGCGTCCTCTCGCTGATCCTGTGGGCCCTGATCATCGTCGTGACGCTCAAATATGTCGTGCTGCTGCTGCGCGCCGACAATAACGGCGAGGGTGGCCCGCTGGCCCTGATGGCGCTGGCCCAGCGCGCGATCGGATCGAGCGGGCCGGTGGTGGTGATGCTCGGCATCATCGCCGCGGCGTTGTTCTATGGCGACGCGGTGATCACGCCGGCGCTGTCCGTGCTCTCGGCCATCGAGGGCGTCAAGCTCGTCACCACCGCCTTCGATCCCTATGTTGTACCACTCACCATCGTGATCCTTGTGGCGCTTTTCGCCGTACAATCGCGTGGCACTGCGAAGGTCGCGACGTTCTTCGGACCGATCATGTGCCTATGGTTCATCGTGATCGCGGTAGCGGCCATTCCGCAGATCGTGAAGCATCCTGAAGTGCTCGCGGCACTCAATCCCGTGCATGCGATCTACTTCATGTTTCATCACGGCATCATCGCCTTCGTGACGTTGGGCGCAGTGTTTCTCGCCGTGACCGGCGCCGAAGCGCTCTATGCCGATCTCGGCCATTTCGGCAAAAAGCCGATCCAGCTGGCCTGGCTGTTTCTCGTGCTGCCGTCGCTGGCCATCAACTATTTCGGCCAGGCTGCGCTGGTGATGCATGATCCCACTGCGCTGGAAAATCCGTTCTATCTGATGTTTCCCGACTGGGCGCTGATCCCCATGGTGATCCTCGCGGCGACTGCCACCGTGATTGCGAGTCAGGCCGTGATCACCGGCGCCTATTCGCTGACGCAGCAGGCGATCCAGCTTGGCCTGCTGCCGCGCTTCGAAATCCGGCACACATCGGAGTCGCATTCCGGCCAGATCTACATTCCGCGCGTCAATATGCTGCTGTTCATCGCTGTGATCGTGCTTGTCGTGCTGTTCAAGTCATCGAGCTCGCTGGCCTCGGCCTATGGCATCTCGGTTACCGGCACCATGGTCGTCACTGCGATGATGGGCTTTGTGGTGATCTGGCGCGGCTGGAAGTGGTCGCCGATCGCGGCTGCGGCGCTGATTGTGCCGTTTCTGGTGATCGACGTCACGTTCCTCACCGCGAACCTCTTGAAGGTGTTCGACGGCGGCTGGGTGCCGCTGGTGATGGGCGGCGTGATCATTCTCATGATGTATACGTGGCGGCGCGGCAGCCGCCTGCTGTTCGAGAAGTCGCGCAAGCTGGAGTTTCCGCTGGCCGATCTTGTGGCCATGTTGGAGAAACGTCCGCCGCAGCGCGTGGCCGGCACGGCGGTATTTCTCACCAGCGATCCGCAGAGTGCGCCGACGGCGCTGATGCATAGTCTGAAACACTACAAAGTGCTTCACGAGAAGAACGTTATTCTCACCATCGAAACCGCACCGACGCCGCGCATCGATCCGAGCGAACGCGTGCGCATGGAAGAGATCAGCGCGACCTTCTCGAAGATCACACTCCGCTTCGGCTTCATGGAATCGCCGAATGTGCCGAAATCCCTGGCGATTGCGCGCAAGACCGGCTGGCAGTTCGACATCATGTCGACCTCGTTCTTCCTCTCGCGCAGGGCGCTGAAGCCTGCGGTGCATTCCGGCATGCCGCGCTGGCAGGATCATCTGTTCATCGCGCTCAGCCGCACCGCCAATGACGCGACCGACTATTTCCAGATCCCCACGGGGAGGGTGGTCGAGGTGGGTACGCAGGTGACTATCTAGGCCTGATCCCGAAAAGTGGGCTTGCGGTTTTCGGGCAAGGTCAGGCCCGACAATAAGCTCTTCCGGCGCTTGATTTTCGCCGCGCGAGAGGCGACGTTGGCGCCCGAAAACAGGGGCGTTTCCGCCCCTTCGCATTCGCTCCGGACACCGGGGCGGCAGGAGGTTGTTGTGGCAGGCGAAGCTCATACCGTTCACGATTTGACGCCCGAGGAAGTGTCCAAGGGGATCACTGAAGGCAAGTATTTGCTGGTTGACGTGCGCGAGCCCAACGAGGTCGCGGTCGAGGCCTATCCGGATGCCGTCGTGGTGCCGCTGTCGGGCTTCGATAGCGCCGATCTGCCCGATCCTGCGGGCAAGCAGATCGTCTTCGCATGTCGCTCCGGCAAGCGCTCGGTGACGGCCTCGCTGGCCGCGCAGGCCGATGGCCTTGCCTATGACAAGCACCTCGCCGGTGGAATCCTTGGATGGAAGGCCGCAGGCCTGCCGACAAAGGTTGGCTGATCGCTCGATGAACAAGATCTTCTCTGAGCTGCCCGTCACGGTGTTCGAGGCGATGTCGCAGCTTGCGCGCGATCACAACGCCATCAATCTCGGGCAGGGCTTTCCCGATCATCCCGGTCCCGACGATATCCGTCAGGCGGCCGCCGATGCGGTGCTGAACGGCTATAACCAGTATCCGTCGATGATGGGCATCCCGGAGCTGCGTCAGGCGATCGCCACGCATTACCAGCACTGGCACAAGCTCTCGCTTGATCCGATGACGGAGGTCATGGTGACCTCCGGCGGTACCGAGGCATTGACCTCGTCGATCCTTGCGGTGGTCGAGCCCGGCGACGAAGTCGTGTGCTTTCAGCCGGTCTATGATTCCTATCTGCCGATCATTCGTCAGGCCGGCGGTATTCCGCGTCTGGTCAGCCTCAAGCCGCCGCACTGGCGTCTCACGGAAGAAGATCTCCGCGCGGTCTTCAATCACAAGACCAAAGCTGTGCTGTTCAACAGCCCGCTCAATCCGGCTGCAGTGGTGTCGCCGCGCGAGGATCTCGAACTGCTGGCGAAGTTCTGCCAGGAATTCGATACGATCGCGATCTGCGACGAAGTCTGGGAACATGTGACCTTCGATGGTCACGAGCATATCCCGCTGATCACCATTCCCGGCATGCGCGATCGCACCATCAAGGTCGGCTCCGCCGGCAAGATTTTCTCGCTGACCGGCTGGAAGATCGGCTTCGTTTGCGCCGCGCCGCATCTGTTGCGCGTCTGCGCCAAGGTGCATCAGTTCCTGACCTTCACGACCGCGCCGAACCTGCAGGTTGCGGTCGCCTATGGCCTCGGCAAGTCCGACGATTACTTCAAGCAGATGCGCAACGAGCTTTCGCGTAGCCGCGATCGGCTGGCCGCGGGTCTGGAGAGCATCGGCTTTCCCGTTATCAAGTCGCAGGGCACGTACTTTCTCACAGTCGATCTGTCGCCGCTCGGGTTGAACGAGACTGACGAAGAGTTCTGCCGCCGTCTCGTCTACGACTACAAGGTCGCGGCCATTCCGGTGTCGGCCTTTTATGAGCAGGACAAGGTGACCTCGGTGGTGCGTTTCTGTTTCGCCAAGAACGACGCAACGCTCGATACCGCGCTGGAACGCCTGTCCAACGCCGTTCACCGCCGCTAGGAGTTTGATACGCATGGGCAAGCAGGGGATCGCGTGGGTCGTCGGAGCGGCGCTGCTGTGGTCCTTGCCGGTGCAGGCGCAAGACCAGAAGCAAGAGCGCGTCGTCAACTTCTACAACTGGTCGAACTACATGGCGCCCGGTGTGCTGGAGGCCTTCACCAGGGAGACCGGCATCAAGGTCGTCTATGACACCTTCGATGCCAATGAGACGCTGGAGACGCGGCTCCTGGCCGGCAAGTCCGGCTACGATGTCGTGGTGCCGACAGCTTATTTCCTGCAGCGCCAGATTGCCGCAAAGGTGTTCCAGAAGCTCGACAAGGCGAAGCTGCCGAACCTCGCCAATGCCTGGCCGGAGGTGACCAAGCGTCTTGCGATCTACGATCCCGGCAATCAGTTTGCCGCGAACTACATGTGGGGCACCACCGGCATCGGCTACAACGTCAAGCAGGTCGCGAAAATCCTCGGGCCCGACGCAAAAATCGATAGCTGGGACATCGTCTTCAAGCCGGAGAACCTTGCGAAGTTCAAGGATTGCGGCGTCCATATGCTGGATTCCGCCGATGACATTCTACCAGCGGCGCTGAATGCGCTGCGCCTTGATCCGAACTCGACCAAACAACCGGACCTCGAAAAGGCCGCCGATCTCGTCGGCAAGATCAGAGGCAATGTTCGCAAGTTTCACTCTTCGGAATATCTGAGCGCGCTGGCGACTGGCGAGATCTGTCTGGTGGTCGGCTGGTCCGGGGACATCATTCAGGCGCGTGCGCGAGCAGATGAAGCCAAGAACGGCGTCGAGATCGGTTATGCGGTGCCGAAGGAGGGCGCGCAGATGTTCTTCGACAATCTGGCGATCCCGGCCGATGCAAAGAACGTCAATGAGGCCTATGAGCTGATCAACTATCTCTACCGGCCGGACGTCGCTGCGAAGAATTCAGATTTCCTCGGCTATGCCAATGGCAATCTCGCCAGCCAGAAGCTGATCGATCCGAAGATCCTGAACGACAAGACGATCTATCCGGATGAGGCGATGCTGCAGAAGCTCTTCGTCATTACGGCGCGCGATCCGGCCACACAACGCGTGATCAACCGGTTATGGACGAAGGTGAAGACGGGGCGCTGAGCGTTATCGCCAGCGCCGATGCAGCCACAGCCACTGCTCGGGATATTCCCGGATCCAGCCTTCCAGCACGGACGTCACCGCCTGCATGGTGCCCTGAACGTCGACCTTGCCATTGGCATCGCGCACCGGTTTCACCTCTTCGGAGACTTCGATGCGGAACCGATGATCGGGCAGGCGGATGATACGAACACCGTGGATCGGGCAATCGACCTGGCGCAACAGCCGTGCCAGCATCGGATTGGCGTTGGTCTTGCGGCCGAAAAAATCCACCGGGACGCCGTTGGTGAACCATTGATCCACCAGCATGGCGACGTGCTTGCCCTCGTTCAGCGCGTGCGCGAGCTTGAGCGGCGCGTCATGGCTGGCCGGGATGAGATTGCCCATGTTGATCGCGCGCGTCTGATGAATGGCGCGGTCTGCGGCGGCGCTGTTCGGCCGGCGATAGAGCACGGCGGCGTCGAGGCCGTGAGCCACGGCGGCGAGCGCAGGAATTTCCCAATTGCCGAGATGGCTGGCGAAAATCAACGCCGGTTTGCCGTCGTCGCGCAGCTGATCGAAAATCTCGCCGGTGCGCGCGGAGAATTCGACATTGCTCGGCTTGGTCGGATTGGCCGGGTCATAGTCCCAGATCTTGTCGAGATGGGCGAATTCCGCACCAATGCGGCCCATATTGTCCCAGACACCCGCGAGGATCTTCTCGATTTCTTCCGGTGATTTCTCGGGGAAGGCGGCGGTGAGATTGGCGCGGCCGATCTTGTCTTCGCGAAACAGCGGGCCGATGCGCTGGGTGATCTTGCCGAACCGGTTGGCGGTCTTGACTGGATCGAAATAGCGCGTGGTGCGCAGGATGCCGATCGTCAGTGCGCCGACAGCAGCGTCGCCTGCAGGCTTCAGGGCATCGCGAATGCGGGCCTTGGTGCGAAGCAGCAGGCGGAGCATCAGAAGTGAACGATGATCTTGCCGAACACCTGGCGGGTTTCCATCCGCTTCAGCGCAGTCTCGACGTCGCTGATCGGCACTTCGGTATCGATCACCGGCAGCATGCCGTCGGCCATCTTGTCGAGGCTCTCGGCAATGTTCTTCATGGTGGCGCCGAACGATCCGAAGATGCGGTATTGCTGTTGGAACAGCTGCATCAGGTTGATTGTCGTGGTCGGGCCCGAGGTCGAACCGCAGGTGACCAGACGGCCACCGCGCTTCATCACCAGCAGCGAGCCGTTGAAAGTGTCGGCGCCGACGTGTTCGAACACGACATCGACGCCCTTCTTCTTGGTGATCTTGCGCGTCTCGCCCTCGAAGCGATCCTTGCGATAGTTGATGACGTGATCCGCACCGAGGGCCTTCACGCCCTCGATCTTGGAATCGTCGCCCACGGTGGTGATCACGGTGCAGCCGATCTTCTTCGCCATCATGATGGCGACGGTACCGATGCCGGAGCCGCCGGCATGGACCAGAATGGTCTCGCCGGGCTGCAGCTTGGCATTGTCGAACAGCATGTGCTGCACGGTCGAGAAGGCGATCGGGGCGCAGGCCGCGTCGCGGAAGCTGATGCCGTCGGGGACGGGGATCACCAGACGTGCCGGCATGTTCATCAGTTCGCGCGAAAAGCCGTCGATGTGGAAGCCATAGAGCCCGCCGACGTTCTCGCAGAAATTGTCACGGCCTTCCTGGCAGGCCTTGCAGTGCCCGCAGGTGAGTGCGCCATACATCACAACCTTCTGGCCGGGCTTCACATGGGTGACGCCTTCGCCGACGGCAGCGATTTCGCCCGAGGCTTCGGCGCCGATCGACAGCGGCAGCTTGCGCTTGGCGAAGGCCATGCCGCGGAAGCCCCAGACGTCGATATGGTTCAGGGCGACAGCCTTGACGCGAATCTGCACTTCGCCGGCACCAGGCGGCGGGGGCGGCGGCACGTCAACGACGACGAGCTCACGATCGGCAACAAGATTGAGCGCACGCATGAACCGCGTCTCCGGCAAGAAAGGTTGATTTCGGATGGCCTGCGTATCGCCGGTTCACGTCATGACGTCAACCGGCGAGGGGCGGCCAACGGGGCCGGGGAGCCTTAAACGGGCTCGCCGGTGAGGATCAGCGAGGCATTCTGGCCGCCAAAGCCGAAGGAATTCGACATCACGGCCGTCACGCGTGCATCGCGGGCGGTATTGGGAACCACGTCGAACGGAATGGCTGGATCGGGAACATCGTAATTGATCGTCGGCGGGATCCGCTGGTGTTCCAGGGTGAGCAGCGAGAACACCGCCTCGACTGCGCCGGCGGCGGAGAGCGTGTGGCCGACCATGGACTTGTTCGACGAGACCGGAATTTCCTTGGCGCGCTCACCGAATACGCTGGAAATGCCGAGATACTCCATCTTGTCGTTTTCCGGCGTGCCGGTGCCGTGGGCGTTGATGTAGTCGATCTGGTCCGACGTCAGACCGGCATCCACCAGTGCGTTGTTCACGCAGCCGATGATCGGCTTGCCGTCCGGGCTGGAACGGGTGCGGTGGAACGAGTCCGCGAGTTCGCCGCAACCGGCGACAATGCCGAGGATCTTGGCGCCGCGCGCGGTGGCGGCTTCCAGGCTTTCCAGGACCAGCGCACCGGCGCCTTCGGCCATCACGAACCCATCGCGGTTCTTGGCGAAGGGACGGACAGCTTTCTGTGGCGGGTCGTTGTGGGTCGAGAGTGCCGATAGCAGCGAGAAACGGATCAGCGCTTCCGGGTTCACCGAGCCGTCGGTGGCCACGCACAGCGCCGCATCGGCTTCGCCGCGGCGGATCGCTTCGACGCCGAGCTGGATCGCAGTGGCGCCGGAGGCACACGCGGTGGACAGCGAGATCGGCGAGCCCTTGGTGCCGAACGTGTCCGCGAGATGGTCGGCAACCGAGCCGAACAGGAAGCGGCGGTGATACTGGACGAACTTGCCGCCGCCGGCGACGCGCAGCAGTGTGTCGTAATTGATATCGCTATTGGCGCCGGCGGCCTTGGCCAACACCTGGCGCTGCGGCCACTCGACTTCGACAGGCGCAACCGCGAGGAACAGCGGGCCCGGGAAGTCGCCCTTGCTGCCGATATTGGCCTGCGCGATGGCTTCCTCGGTGACGAGCTCGCCGAGCTTCTCGGAGAGGTCGGTGGAGGAAAACGGCTCGACCGGCACGAAATCGATCGTGCCTGCCATCGTCGTCTTCATGCCGTCGGTGGGAAAACGCGTGATGGTGCGAATGCCGGACTCGCCAGCGGTGAGCTTGGCCCAGTTGTCTTCCTTGCCGGCGCCGAGCGATGTCGCAACACCCATGCCCGTGACGACAACGATCGGTCGGCCGAATTTATCGCGCGTTGCAGTCATGCTCTCTCCGTCGGCCGCGTCGACCGCTTAACTTGAGCATGATCCCGAAAAGTGGATGCTGGTTTTCGGATAAGATCTTGCTCAAACATAAGAAAAATCTAGAGCCCAGATGGGTTCTAGATGGCTTCAACCAGCGCCATGCCTTCGCCGCGCCAGTGGCCAGCGCCGATCACCACAATCTGGGTGGGCTTGCCGGACTTTTCAATCTCGAGGCCGGTTGAATCGTTCGGCGGAAACATTGCGCCGCGCGAGATCGCCAACGCCGCAAGGCCGAGGCCAAGCGGGAATTGGGTTTCGAGCGTATGACCGAAGAGAGTGCCGGTGCCGCGGATGGCGACATCCGCATGATCCTTCAGGAAGGCGCGCTCTTCCGATGTCACGGGTTCCGCGCCGGTCGCGCCGGTGATGATCGCAGCGTCGCTCTTCGCGCCGAGCTTCGACCACAACCCCTGCAGCGAAGCGGTGACTTCGCCGGGAGTCTTGCGACGGGCATGATCGGCGACCACGCTCTTGAGACGTGCGAGAGGCTTGGCACCGCGCGCTTCTGCATGCGCTCTGGATTCGATGACGAGGAATGCGCCGGCCGAGCCGAGCGCAAAGCCGGAATTCTTCTCGCGCGCCCAGACGGTTTCGAACTTGTTCTTCAGGTTGAAGTCGTCGAATTCGTACAGCAGCAGCAGGTCCTTGCGCTCACCATTATGTGCGGCGCCGATCAGTGCGATGTCGCTCTGGCCGTCAGCGATGCGGGCCAGTGCGATGCGCGCGGCGTCCACGCCAGCCGCTTCCTCGCCCATGAAGGTGCGGGACGAACCGGTGACGCCGTGCACGATGGCGATATTGCCGGCGAGCAGGTTGGAGAGCTGCGCCAGAAACAGAGTCGGCCTGAGGTCGTTGAGCAGTTTTTCGTTGAGCAGGCCCGGTGTCGCAGCGCCGTAGCCGTCCGAATTCAGGATACCCGAATCGACAGCCAGGTCGCGCTCACCGCCACCGGCGGCAACGATCATGTCCATCCTCGACAGGATGTCCTTGTTGCCTTTGACGCCAGCCGAATCCAGCGCGAGGCCGGCGGCGTAGGTGCCGATCCGCTGCCAGGCTTCCATCTGACGCTGATCGCCCTTCTTGGGGATCTGCGCGTCGTAAGAGACCGGCGCGAGGGGGTGGACGATGTTCGGAGCGAAGCCGGTTTCATCGACATTGATGCGCTTGTTGTTGAGCGCATCCCAGTGTGCGTCAGGGCCTTCGCCCAATGACGTGGCGAGGCCAATGCCGGTGATCCACGCTTCCACCGGCTCGGATGTCATCGGTCGGGTTTCAGCCATTGGTGATTGCCTGTAGGGGAAATCCGATGCGCTCGGCCACGATGTCCATGTGACCGCGCAGATCCGGATGGGGGAACGGGACGGTCTTGAAGGTGAGCTGCGCGTTGCAGGTCAGCTTGCCGTCGACCTTGATCTTGACAGTGGTCATGTAGAAGCCGTCGCCTTCGTGCAGCACGCTGGCGTTGATGTCCAGCTTCGTGCCGGGCGTGATGAAGGTGCGCATCTTGGCTTCCTTCACCGCGGCGAGGAAGGGCATACGCTTGAACTTCATCAGCGCGATCAGCAGCCAGCCCGAAGTCTGCGCCATCGACTCGATCAGCAGCACGCCGGGCATCAGCGGGTAGCCCGGGAAGTGGCCCTCGAAGATGGTGCTGGTCTCGGGTACGTTGGCTTCGACCGTAATCGTCCGTTCGCCGACATTGAGGTCGGTGATGCGGTCGATCAGGTGAAAATATTCGAGGTTCATGGCGGGGCGTTACGCGCCCTTGGCCGCGACCAATTCGTCGATGCGCGCGCTGAGGTTCTTCAGGACGAAATACTGCTCGGTGGTCGCCTTGCCGTCGTTGACCTCCTGGGTCCACTTTTCGAGCGGCAGCTTGATCCCGAACGCCTTGTCGATCGCGAAAGCGATATCCAGGAAGTCGAGGCTGTCGATCCCCAGATCGTCGATGGCGTGGCTTTCCGGCGTGATCGTGTCGCGGGGAATGTCGCAAGTCTCGGCGATGATTGTGGCGACCTGATCGAATGTGGAGGACATTACTAAGCCTTTGATATATTGAAGATAATGTTCGATCGGCGCGCGCAAAGACAGGGCTTCGCCCCGGGGCAATCCCGGTCCGCCGTATAGAGTCGATTGCCCGTATATCGGAGCGGGGGCGGCAGTTCAATGCAGTTGAGCGCCTGCTCACCAGCCCCTGTGGGCTGTGGAAAGAGGGTTTGGCGCGCCTCAGCCGTGCGGCGCAACAATATGGGCGCAGTCGCGGCGGCCCATCAACACGCAATCCTGGGTTTTGCGGAGATCCGCGATGCTGACCGCGAGCCAGATCCCGACACCCACCAGGATCACCGTAAAGCCGAAGGCTGCGCTATTGGCCAGCATCCGGTGGCGGAAGTCGTCGGGGTCGTCCTGTGCCTGTTGATAGCGGGACAGGTCGCTGGCGCCGGTCGTTTGGCGGCGGCGGGGTTGGTCGGCAGGAGCGGTGGGATGGTGTGGCAGCGTAGCCGAGGTGCGGGGCACGAAGCGAAGCACGCGGTGCTCGTCATCTTCTCTGATAATCGGCTGCTGGGTCTTCATGGTCGTGGGTCTGCGCATGCAATGTCGCAGTCTAACACGAGGCGGCCGCTTCGCGCAGATAAAGTCCGCATGGCACGGATGCGGCGATCGTCAGAGATGACGTGGAACTGATCCGCATCGGCGTAGCGGCCATGCCATAGTTCGTTCCGGACAGACATTAGATATGGGAGGCCACATGCCGAACACACGCGAACCGTTGCTGCATCCGGTCCCGATCCTGTCGCTGCGGCCAACGCAGATGACGGTGGGCATGCGCGAGGTGAAGGAGAAGCGCAAACGCTGGCGCGCGCATAAGTCCAAGCGCAAACAGGCCGAACTGCTCGGCCAGCACATGATCCCCGTGGTGCTCGGGCCCGACCAGCGCCACTACGTGGTCGATCACCATCATCTCGCACGTGCGTTGCATGACGAAGGCGTGAAGGATGTGCTCGTCACCGTGATCGCGGATCTCACGATGGTCGATATGAAAGCCTTCTGGGGCGTGCTCGATCACCGCCGCTGGGCCTATCCCTATGACGCCAAGGGCGAGCGACGGCACTTCAAGGACATTCCGAAATCGGTGACGGGCCTGAAGGACGATCCGTTCCGCAGCCTGGCCGGCGAAATTCGTCGCGCCGGCGGCTATGCCAAAGACACCACGCCGTTCAGCGAATTCCTCTGGGCGGACCTGTTTCGCAGCCGGCTCTCCACCAAGGAGATCGATGCAGATTTCGCCAAGGCATTGGAGAAAGCGCTGGCGATCGCCAAAAGCAAGGATGCGATCTATTTGCCGGGCTGGTGCGGACCGGCGTCCGACGACTGAGGCGCATCCATCGGAACCGACGCGGGATCGCCTTTGCCGCCGAGCACGCGATGCAGGGCGCGTTCGATCCTTCCGCCGAGCAGCAGCACGAGGAAGGCGATCACCACCGAGACGGTGACGATGCGCCAATGGCCGGCGCCGCACATGATGCCGACACAGGCGGTCAGCCAGACGCAGGCGGCGCTGGTCAGGCCGCGGACACGGAAATGCCGCTCGGCATGAAAGATCACGCCGGCACCGAGAAAGCCGACGCCGGTGAGTATGCCCTGAATGACCCGGCTCCCGGCATCCGTGAAGCCGCCTTTGCCGAGCGGATCGGCCAGCACCACGATCATCGCGGTGGCCAGGCTGACGAGCCCCAGCGTGCGTACGCCGACGGGCTTGCCGTGCAGATCGCGGTTGAGGCCGATGGCTCCGCCAACCAGGGCGGCGATGCCGAGACGTAGGATGATGTCCGACCAGTCGAGCAATGCGAGATCCTTCTAAACCCCGTGCCGTTACTTTGGCAGCCGGCCCATCATATAGAATTCGTCATTCGGCTTCATGTTGGTGACATTGGCCATCCGGTTCGACAGCGCGAAGAAGGCCGAGATCGCGGTGATGTCCCAGATATCGTCGTCGCTGAAGCCGTGGCCGGAGACCTCGGCGAAATCCTGCTCGCCGATGGTCTCGGCGGACCGGCTCACTTTCATGGCGAAATCCAGCATCGCACGCTGCTTCGGCGTGATGTCGGCCTTGCGGTAGTTGACGGCGATCTGGTCGGCGATGGTCGGGTTCTTGGCGCGAATGCGCAGGATCGCACCATGCGCGATGACGCAATAATGGCACTGGTTGGCGGCTGACGTCGCGACCACGATCATCTCACGCTCGGCCTTGGTCAACCCGCTGTCCTTGTCCATCAGCGCGTCGTGATAGGCAAAGAACGCGCGGAATTCGTCGGGGCGATAGGCCAGCGACAGGAACACGTTCGGCACGAAGCCGGACTTTTCCTGTACGCCCATAATGCGCGTGCGGATGTCCTCGGGCAGCTTGTCGAGGGCGGGTGTCGGAAAGCGTTGCGCAATCGGCTGGGTCATCTGGCATTCCCGTGAACGTTTCTGTTTCACGAGACCATAGGCGATCACGCCGTCACCGCAAAGCGCTTGCGGCAATGCATGCCGATGCGATTAACGTAGCGGCTTCTTGAGCAGCGAGAAGCGATCCGGATCGAGGCCGAGCGAGGGTTGCAGCATCGGGGCTTCGACGCTGCGGCTCGGCGTCGCCAGCGGCCGCTCGATAAAGCCGGGATCGTTCGGTACCTCGCGATGCGAGGTGGCGCCGCGCCAGCGCTCCAGCACCGCGCTGACGAACTGCATGTCGTGACCGGCGGCGACCGAGGGCACTGTCGCGATGGTGGCTTCCGAGCGCGGCAGCTGGTGCGGCGGCACTTCCTTGAAGCGAAGGCGGGTCGGCAATGCGACGCCTTCACCGAAGGCGAGTACTTCGCGGGTGCCGAGTGACGGCACGAAGGAGAGCAGGTTGGCGGCAGCATCCGACACCGCGGAGCGCAGCAGCGCCTGGTCGCGCTCGTTGGCAAGGCGCATGGCGAACAGTGTGTTGCACTGGGAAATGATGGTGGCGTCGAGTTCTGCGGGACGCTGCGTCACGAGGCCGAGATAGACGCCATATTTGCGGCCTTCCTTGGCGATGCGCGACACTGCCTTGCGGGTCGGGCCAAAGCCGATATTGCGGTCGGCGGAGGCGTAGCGATGCGCTTCCTCGCAGACGAACAGCAGTGGCGAGGCGCCGTCGCTCCACAGGCCGAAATCGAATGCCATCCGGCACAGCACTGACACCACGCTATCGACGACTTCGGCGGGGAAGCCGGCGAGCTGCATGATGGTCATCGGCTTGCCGTTGGCGGGCAGGCGGAACAGATGGCTGATCACTTCCGCCATGGTGTCGCCGCCGACATTGGCGTTGTCGAACATGAAGGCGTAGCGCGGATCGTTCTTCACCGCTTCGATGCGCGAGATCAGCTTGTGATACTGGATGCGCGACGAGCGGTTCTCGAGCTTGCCCATGCGCTCGTCGATCAGCGAGATCAAATCGACCAGGCGATAAGGCACCGGCGTATCGACGGTGTAGCCGATGGTCTTGGGATCGATGCGCTTGAGGCCAATGCGGTCGGCGTTCTGGTATTGCGTGTAGACGCCCTTGGCGATCGGGATGACTTCCGAGAGGATTTCGAGCTCTTCGGGCACGCCGGGGCGACCGGCGAACAGCACGTCGACGATCTCCTCGAAATTGAACAGCCAGAACGGCAGTTTCAGATTGCGCGGGTTCAGCACCAGCGACTTATCGCCGAAGCAGCGGCCATATTCGTTATGCACGTCGAGCAGGAAAATGCGCAGATGTGGGCGTGACTTCAGGATTTCATTGAGCAGCAGCGACACGCCGGTGGATTTACCGACACCGGTGGAGCCGAGCACCGCGAAATGCTTGCTCAGCATTTCCTCGACATCGACATAAGCGGCGACCGACTTGTCCTGCTGCAGCGTGCCCACGTTGATCTGCTCGGAGCCGGACGGCGCATAGACCGTGCGCAGATCGTGATTGCTGATCAGATCGACGATGTCGTCGATGGTGGGATAGTTGGTGACGCCGCGCTGGAATTTGGCCTTGTCTCCGTGCCCCATGATCTCGCCGAGCAGATCGACCGAGGCACTGGCGATATACATGTCCGATGCATGCATGTTCTCAGCGGACACTTCCGTGATCATGGCAATGATGGTCGAGGAGGCGCAACGGATGCTGACGAAGCGGCCGACGGTGCCGCGCATCTCCGAGGGTGTCATCGGGTTCACGGCGAGCAAGCCGACCCGGGCCAGCGAGCCGCGAACTGAGATAATGCGCCCGAACGACGCCGCTGCGTTTAAACTGGTCATTGATGAATTCGCGTCTCACGCCCCGGTTGGGCCGACTATGCAGGTCAGGGACTGGACAAATTGTTAAGGCGCGTCCGCGGGCTATCGGTGGGCTCTGCTCGTCAAACTTGCATTGCGGAATTAGCTCCGCACTGGAACGCGGAAACTCCGGCACTGGATACCTTGTCGCTTGTGGCTGGCGATCTGGCTTTACGCGGTTTTAACCAGCCCGCGAGGTCGGCATAGGCTGGCGTCCTGACCTTGCATGGGTCGTCGTCGCCGCGTTATCTCAGCGCGGTCGCCTTCGGCCGTGCACGGACCTCTCATGCGCATCGATTTTCCCGGCCTGCAGGCGTTTCTGAGCATCGCGGAGCGGGGCAGCTTCTCTCGCGCGGCCGCGCACCTCAATCTGTCGCAGACGGCGCTGAGCCACCGGATCAAGAAACTGGAAGAGGATCTCGGCTTTCAGCTGCTGGCCCGCACCACGCGGCAGGTGGCACTGACCCCGGCCGGGCTGGAACTGCTGCCGACCGCACGGCGGATGATCGGGGAACTCTCAGACTCCATCGATTTGCTCAGGGCGCGAGGCCGCAAGCGGCAGGAACACATCGCACTCGGCTGCCTGCCGACCATCGCCGCCTATCACCTGCCGCGGGTGCTGAAGCAGTTCAATGCGGCGCATCCGGGAATTTCGATCAAGATCCACGACAATTCAGCCAGTGAGATCGCCACGCTGGTGCAGTCCGGCCAGGCAGAGTTCGGCATCACGATCACGGCGACCAATATATGGGATCTGGCTGTCACCCCGCTGATCAAGGAGCGCTTCGTCCTTTTGTGCACGAAGGATCATGCCTTTGCGCAGCGCAAGTTCGTGGCCTGGTCGCATCTCGAGGATATGCCGCTGATCCGTATCAGTCCGCAGGCCGGCAATAGGGCCCTGATCGACGACGCGCTCGGCCATCGCCGCGACAAGCTGAACTGGCGCTACGAGGTGCAGCATCTGCAGACGGCGGTGGGCATGGTGTTCGAGAAGCTCGGCATCGCCGTGGTCCCCAGTATCGCAGTGGCGACGCAGGGAACTGCCGGACTGGTCGCTGTGCCGCTGCGCAACCCAAGTGTCAGCCGGACGGTCGGCATCATCGTCAAGCGTGGACAGCCGGTGAGCAAGCCGGCGCAGGCGCTGATCGATCTGACCCGGAAATACTTCCAGGCTGCGGGATAATCCACTGGGCAGGATATATGCAGGAAACTGCACGATTATCCCAGATTTATCATTTGTTTCATATATCGGAATTGGTTACTGCGGGAGCAGAACGGTCCATAGCCCTGTCGCGATGACGTGACGGCCATGGGTACCGACATAAAAACGGCAAGGGTGGACGCATCAAGCGTCTTCAATCCATCATGACGCTCCGCTTCCCGATCAGGCTCAAGCATCTGCTGAGCGCCGCGCATTTGGCGCTCGGTGCGATATTCCTCACGAGCGCGGTACCTGTGGCGCAGGCCCAGTCCGGCTATCCGACCAAGCCCATTCGCGTGATCGTGCCGTTCGCGGCCGGCGGTGTCGCTGACATCACCATCCGCATCGTGGCCGAGAAACTTGGCGATAATCTCGGCCAGCGTCTGGTGATCGAAAACATGCCGGGCGCGGGCGGCGTCGTTGCGGCGCGCGCAGTGCTGTCGTCGCAACCAGATGGCTATACGCTGGCGCTGCTCAGCAACGGCACCGCCGTCAGCGTACCGCTGTTCAAGAGCCTGCCATTCGATCCCGTGAAGAACTTTGCGCCGATCTCCAGCATCGGCTTCTTCGATTTCATCGTCGGCACCAATGCGAATTCGCAGCACAAGACGCTGGCCGACGTCATCAAGTTCGCGCGCGACAATCCAGGCAAATTGAATGTCGGCACCATCAGTGTCGGCAGCACCCAGAACCTGTCGGCGGAATTGCTCAAATCCACCGCCGGGATCAACTTCCAGATCGTGCCCTATCGCGGAACGCCGGAGGTCATTGTCGGGCTGCTGCGCGAAGACATCGATGTGATGATCGACAACTATGTCGGGATGAAATCGGCGCTGCAGGATGGCAAGATGCGTCCGGTCGGGACCACGGGCGAATCCCGTTCGGTGATCCTGAAAGACGTGCCGACGATGATCGAGGGCGGCGTGAAAGGTTATGACGTGGTGTCATGGAATGCGCTGTTCGCACCATCAGGCACGCCGCCTGAAGCGATTGCGCGGTTGAATGCGGGCCTGCGCGAGGTCCTGGCGATGCCAGATGTGAAGCAGAAGCTGCTCGACCTCGGCATCGAGGCGAAAGCCAGTTCTCCCGACGAACTGAAGGCTCGGCTGGTCGACGACATCGCGAAATGGACCGCCGTGATCGACAAGGCAGGAATTCCGAAACAATGACGAAGCCAACTGTTCCCGGTCCCGATCCGCATACCAAGGTGCCGAAGTTCAAGCTGCCGCCGCTGGCCTGCGACGCGCATACGCATATTTTCGGGCCCGGCGCCAAATATCCCTATGTCGGTTCCTACATTCCGCCGGACGCGCCGCTAGAAGACTTCCAGGCGCTGCACAAGAAGCTCGGCATCGGCCGCGCCGTCATCGTGAATGCCAGCGTGCATGGGACTGACAACCGCGTGGCGCTCGACGCCATTGCGGTGAGCGGAGGCCGCTACCGGGCGGTGGCCAATATCGATGGCACGATCACGGAGAAGGGGCTGCGCGAACTGCATGAAGGCGGCTTCCGTGGTTGCCGCTTCAACTTCGTGCGGCATCTTGGCGGCACGCCGGACATGAAAGTGTTTCACCGCATCATCGACATGATCGAGCCGATGAACTGGCATGTCGATCTGCATTTCGATGCGGTCGATCTGCCTGACTATGCCGACCTGCTGGCAAAGCTGCCGGTGCGTTACACCATCGATCATATGGGGCGCGTCAAGGCCGCCGATGGCCTGGAGCAGCAGCCGTTCCGCACCCTGATCGACCTGATGAAGCGCGACGAGAAATGCTGGGTAAAGGTCTCCGGCTGCGAGCGCGTCACCTCGCTGGGGCCGCCTTTCACCGATGCGGTGCCGTTCGCGAAGACAATCTGCGAGACTGCGCCCGATCGCGTGATCTGGGGCACCGACTGGCCGCATCCCAACGTCAAGGCGATGCCGAACGACGGCGATCTGGTCGATCTGATCCCGCTCTTCGCGCCGGATCCGGTGATCCAGCAGAAGATCCTCGTCGACAATCCCGCGCGTCTCTTCGAATTCGATACCTAAGCGATAGGAAACATCCGATGTCCAAAGCCAAGACCGGCCTCGTGGTCTCCGCCCATCCCGGCGATTTCGTCTGGCGCGCCGGCGGCGCGATCGCGCTGCATGCCAAGAAGGGCTACCGCGTGAAGATCGTCTGTCTTGCATATGGCGAACGCGGCGAGTCGCAATTTGCCTGGAAGCAGGCGGGCATGACGCTCGACAAGGTCAAGGCTGGCCGGAAAGACGAAGCCGAGCGTGCGGCGGCGTCGCTCGGCGCCGAGATCGAATTCTTCGATGCCGGCGATTATCCGTTGCATCTGACCGAAGCACACAGGGAGCGGCTGATCGATATCTATCGGGAGCTCAATCCGAGCTTCGTGCTGACGCATTCGCTCGAAGATCCCTACAATGTCGATCATCCCGCCGCGACCGCCGCCGCACAGGAGGCCCGCATCATCGCGCAGGCGATGGGGCACAAGCCTGAAGCGGAATACAGCTACTCCGCGCCGCCGGTGTTTCTGTTCGAGCCGCATCAGCCGGAGATGTGCAATTTCAAGCCGCAGGTGATCCTCAACATCGACGAGGTCTGGGACATCAAGCGCAAGACGTTCGAAATTCTCGCTGCGCAAAAGCACCTCTGGGCTTATTACGAGCGCGTGGCCCTGCAGCGCGGCATGCAGGGTGGCCGCAACACCGGCGCGGCCATGACCTATGGCGAGGCCTATCAGCGCCTGTTCCCGATGACCGTGGAGACACTGGCATGAAACCCGTCGTCGTCAGGAATATTCAACGCGCGGATGCCGACGTCGTGCAGCGGCTCGGCGCGCTCGGCGTCTCCACGGTGCACGAGGCCTATGGCCGCTTCGGCCTGATGAAGACCTATATGCGGCCGGTGTGGTCCGGCGCGGAGGCCGCCGGCACCGCCGTGACGGCGCTGGCACAGCCCGGTGACAACTGGATGCTGCATGTGGCCATCGAGCAGTGCAAACCCGGCGACGTGCTGGTGGTGGCCTGCACGACGGACAATACCGACGGCATGTTTGGCGATCTCCTGGCGACGTCGCTGAAAGCACGCGGCGGTGTTGGCCTGATCATTGATGCCGGGTGCCGCGATATCAAGACGCTGCGCGAGATGGGCTTTCCGGTGTGGTCGCGCGCGATCTCCGCGAAGGGGACGGTCAAGGCGACGCTTGGTGCGGTGAACGTGCCGGTGGTCTGCGCCGGCGCGCAGGTGACGCCGGGTGATGTCATCGTCGCCGACGAAGACGGCGTTGTGGTGATTCCGCGAAAGGATGCTGCGGAGGTTGCGGTGAAGGGCGAGAAGCGTTTTGCCGAAGAAGATGCCAAGCGGCAGAAGCTGGCTTCCGGTATTCTCGGCCTCGACATGTACAATATGCGCGAGCCGCTCGCCAAAGCGGGCCTGGTTTACGTCGACGATCCCGATCAGGCGTGATTGGGAAGGAGGCTGTAATGCGGCTTCGTATTCTGCTCGGCGATCATCCGCATACGGCTGCGTTGAAATCCGGCGCGATCAGGTCTGATCTCGTCGAACTAGACTTTGCCGTGTACACGCCGACCAACAAGGGCTTCAAGCCCATGGTGCGCGACGGGGCTTTCGACGTCGCCGAAATGGCCATCGTCACCTATCTGATGGCCAAAAGCTACGACAAGCCGATGGTGCTGCTGCCAAGCGTCATGATGGCGCGGCATCAATTTGGTTTTGCAGTCACCAACCCGGCAGCTGGGATCATCGGGCCGAAGGATCTCGAAGGTAAACGCGTCGGCATCCGCTCATTCACGACAACAACGGGCGCGTGGCTGCGCGGCATGCTCGCCAATGACTACGGCGTCAATCTCGATGCGATCGAATGGGTCACCTTCGAGGAACCCCACGTCGCCGAATATGCCGACAGCACCACCAAAGCGCCTGCCGGCAAGGCGATCATGCAGATGTTGTTCGACGGCGAACTGGACGCCGCGCTCGGCGAGAAGAGCGACGATCCACGGGTGGCGCAGTTGTTCCCAGACGTGGCCGCTGCAGAGAAAGCCTGGTTGGCCAGTCATGGTGTGGTGCCGATCAACCATATGGTGGTGGTCAGCAAGCAATTGTCCGATACGCGCCCCGATGTGGTACGCGAGATGCAGCGGATGCTGGAAGCGAGCAGGGCGGCTGCTACGGGCAAGAGCCTGTCTTTCGATGCGGATACCATGAATCGTTCGCTGGCTCTCATTACAGACTATTCTGCGCAGCAGGGGCTGATCCCCCGCAGGTTCAGCGTTGATGAGCTGTTCGATGACGTGACGCGCGCGTTGCGATAGCGCGCCGTCGCCCTCATCCTGAGGAGCGATCGTCTTCGACCGCGTCTCGAAGGATGAGCGCCCAATTCCTCATGGTTCGAGACGCGCGAAGACGCGCTCCTCACCATGAGGGGATCGAGTAAGCTCGACTAGAATACTGGAGGAAACGACCAATGACTCCCGAACCCATCTTCGATCTCGCCCATCTCGGTCATCTCGAACTGCTGACGCCGAAGCCGGACGAGAGCCTGAAATTCTTCGTCGACGTGATGGGCATGACCGTGTCGGGCCGGCAAGGCGAGTCAGTCTATCTGCGCGGCTGGGATGACTATGAGCGCTATTCGCTGAAGCTGACGGCGTCGAACACGTCGGGCATGGAGCATATGGCGCTGCGGGCCCGCAGCCCGCAGGCGCTGGAGCGCCGCGTGGCGGCGCTGAAGGGCTCCGGCTACGATATCGGCTGGACCGACGGTGACCTCGGCCACGGGCCGGCATTTCGCTGCCGCGACCCGGACGGACATATCGTCGAACTCTATTACGAGACCGAATGGTACGAGGCGCCGCCAGAACTCAAGCCGGCGCTTAAAAATCAGGCGCAGCGCTATCCGGCGCGGGGCATCAATGTGCGACGGCTCGATCACCTCAACTGCCTTGCTGTCGATATCAAGGCCAATCGCGAGTTTTTCGAGCACTATATGGGGCTCCGGCTGACCGAGCAGATCGTGCTCAATGACGGCACGGAAGCGGCGATGTGGATGACCATGTCGAACAAGAGCTACGACTTCGCCTATTCGCGCGATCACTCCGGCACCAAGGGACGCTTTCACCACGTCACCTACGCGCTGGACAGCCGCGAAGACATTCTGCGCGCGGCCGATATCTTCCTGGAAAATGGCGTGTTCATCGAGACCGGACCGCACAAACATGCGATCCAGCAGACCTTCTTCCTCTATGTCTACGAGCCCGGCGGCAACCGCGTCGAAGTCGCCAATGCCGGCGCACGGCTGATCCTGGCGCCGGACTGGAAGCCCATCGTCTGGACCGAGGAGGAGCGCAAGAAGGGGCAGGCCTGGGGCCTCAAGACCATCGAGTCGTTCCACACCCACGGCACGCCGCCGGTGCCCCACAAGTAGCAAACCGCTCTGCCGAGATTGGTACGCGTCTTGCTTAGTTGACGTCAGGTTGTTTCTGACGTGGGGGCGAGCATGACTAACTCTGAGTTGCGGGCAGACATCCACAGTATCGAACCGATCCCCGATGCCGACCGGGATTCCACCGGGCCGCAGCAGATGTGGATCTGGGCCGGCGCCAATATTGCACCGGTGAACTGGGCGCTCGGCGCGCTTGGTATCATTCTCAAGCTCGGTCTGTGGGAAACCATCGCCGTCATCGTCATCGGCAATGCGGCGGGCTCCGCGATCTTCGCCGCCTTCACGGTCATGGGCCACAAGACCGGCGTCAACCAGATGGTCCTTGCGCGCTCGGCCTTCGGACGCCGCGGCGCCTATTTGCCGAGCCTGTTGATGTTCCTGATGACGCTCGGCTGGATCGGCGTGAACACCTATTTCCCGGTCAAGATCTCGATGGCCATTCTCGGCCAGTTCGGCATCGCCGATAGCTGGTTTGCTAATCTCGTGGTGATCACCATCGTGATGGTGACGCAGGTGGTGATCGGCACCTATGGTTTCTATGCGATCCGCACCTTCGAGAAATACACCGTGCCGGTCACGGTGGTGATCATGGTGCTGATGAGCGTGCTGGCCTGGAGCCAGCCCGGCGTCGTCAACTGGAATCACACCACGTCGCTGCCGCCGGGGCCGCATCTGGCGATGCTGTCGCTGCTGATGACCGCCGTCGGCGTTGGCTGGGGCATTTCCTGGGTGACCTGGGCGTCGGACTATTCACGCTTCGTGCCGCGTTCGACCTCGTCGAAGGCCGTTTTTTGGTACAGCTATATCGGCATGTTCGTGCCGTCAGTCTGGCTGGCCATTCTTGGCGCCACCATCGCGTCGGTGACACTCGACACCGATCCAGCGAAGATGGTCTCGGCCGTGTTCGGCGGCGTTGCCAGCATCCTCGTGCTGCTGCTGGTGTTGCATGGCCCGATCGCCACCAACATCCTCAACGTTTATTCGTCGGCGCTGGCAGCGCTCAGCATGGGTGTCCGCTTCTCGCGCACGGCACTGGCGCTGATCGTCGGCATCGCGGGCTATGCGGTGACGGTGTATTTCATCTTCGCGCCGTCTTTTGCCAAGGCCTTCGACAACTGGCTGATCAGCCTGCTGATGTGGATGAGCCCCTATGCCGGGGTGGTGTTGGCCGACTTCTTCGTCAGGCGGAAGAGCCAGATCGATATCGCCGAACTCTACAAGTCGCCGGAGACCAGCATCTATGGCGATATCAACTGGAGCGGCATGATCGCGTTCTTCGCCGGCCTGATCGCCACCTGGCTGTTCCAGGATGGCCTGGTGCCCGCGTTGCAGGGGCCGATCTCGATCAACCTTCTCGGCGGCGCGGATCTGAGCTGGCTGGCGGGCATCGTCGTGGGCGGCGGTGTCAATCTGGCGCTCAGCAGGCGCCTAGCGCCGGAGCCGATGGCCATCCCGGTCGGTGGGCCGGGCGAATAGGGCGAGGCGACCGGGCAGGCCGCGCTCGGCGCGGCCAGTCCATTGCCAGTGGTGTCAATGAGCCGTCATTTCCGTCCAGAGCCCTTGCGCTTTGTCCGGCGGACGGGCTAGAACGCGCCCGAACGAGATAAGGATCTCTGTTCCGACCGATTCCAGACTGGATTTTCCTGTAAGTCTCTGAATCGTTTGGGGAATGGTGTAACGGTAGCACAACAGACTCTGACTCTGTTTGTCTAGGTTCGAATCCTAGTTCCCCAGCCACACTAGAATTTCCCTTCGCAGATCAAAGAGTTCTAACCCGTAGCCGTTTCGAGAAAATCCGGTGGTCCACAACAATGGCCCACACGAGGCTCGAATGGCGTCCGGTCGGTACCTGCGGCGGCGTGGCCGTACATGACTTTTGGCTTCCGACGGGCTGCGGAGCTTCCCGCTTGCCATATCTCGGGCTCGGAGAATCAATGTTCATCGGCGCCGGGCAGCAAGTCGTCGATCCGCCCCGTGACTCGATAGGCAATGAGCCCGAACCATTCGCGCACCGCAATGTCGGTCCGCGATAGCCCGTCAAGGGCGAGGGTGGTGAAGGAAAGTGCGTCGCGCCGACCGCCGACCCACCAGTCGACCGGATAAGCCTCGACCGGAAATCCCGCTTTGCGAAACAGGCCAATCGATCGCGGCATATGGAACGCTGATGTCACCAGAACCCAGCGCTCGCCCGGCTTCGGCGCCACGAGCGCTTTGGTGAATTCGGCGTTCTCATGTGTGTTGCGCGATTGTCGCTCCATGATCAAACGCGACCTGTCGACTCCAAGGCTTGCGAAGAGCGCGGCAGCGTAATCGGCCTCTCTGGCATCCGACACCAGCCTCGGACTGCCGCCGGTAAACACCACACGTGCATTCGGATATTGTCGCGCCAGCGCTGCGGCTGCGATGATGCGGTCGGGCGAGCGACGGACGACCGGCGTGTCACGCGCAAGCGAAACATTGGCGTCGATTGAGCCGCCGAGCACGATGATGCCGTCAGGCGCACGCTGTCCCGGATCCCAGGGCGGGAAGCGCGATTCAAGCGGATAGAGCAGCAATCTTCCAGCCGGTGAAAACGCGGCCACGACAAGCAGCACGGCGGCTGTGATCATAAGCCCGCGGCCAAGCGAAGAAAGCCGTGTTGCCGAAAGGATCGCGCCGAGCACACCGAGGCCGATCAGGAAATTGACCGGCGCAAGTGCGTTGCCAAGAGTCTTGGACAATATAAAAAACAACGTAAGGCCTCAGCCTCGTTGATACCAAGAGCGCCATAGCAGCAAACGGCCAACGAAGCCATCGTCACGAATCGTTAGCTCGCCGGACAGGGTGCCGGATCGCCGCGGCCCCGTTCATGAGAACTTGAAAAGCGGGACAGGCAAATACCACGCAGCCTCGAAGTGGCCGAAGTCAGAGCGAGGTCTGCGTCGTCGGATGACCACGCAGCCGGTGGGGCGCCGCATCGCCAAAATGCGTAAGGAGCGCTGCCGAAAACAACTGCATTGCCGCTATCGGCCCATCTACCTCATTGTGACTACCGCCATTGCCACATGGACAGGGCATGGTTCTGTCCGGTGCATGATCACGCCGCATGCAACAGTTATCGCGCAACGTCCAGGCAGGGTGACCGCAATGAGCGAAGTGATCAACGTCGCCAAAGCTTACGATAAGGGACGCACACTATTTATGGGAATAGAGCTGCTGGTCGCACCCGGTGCGCTCGTCCCCCGGCCGGAAACCGAATTGCTTTGCGCGAGCGCTGTCGATGCTCTGCGTCAGTTAAACGTGGCGGAGCCGCGGGTGATCGACATGTGCTGCGGCGCAGGCAATCTGGCATGCGCCATCGCTCTGAAGATCCCCGACGCACGCGTCTGGGCGAGCGATCTAACCGATGGATGTGTCACTGTCGCACGTCGCAATGTCGCCTATCACGGACTCACGCAACGCATGTCGGTGTTTCAGGGTGATCTGTTCGACGCTTTTTCAGGTCTGTCGCTGGATGGGACCATCGACCTGATCGTCTGCAACCCACCCTATATTTCGGAAACGCGGCTCAGAGGCGACCGGGCCCCCTTGCTCGAACTCGAACCACGTGAGGCATTCGCAGCCGGTCCTTACGGACTTAGCATCCATATGCGGGTTACGAAGGACGCAGTCCGATATTTACGGCCGGGCGGCATCCTTTTGTTCGAGATCGGCTCCGGTCAGGAGCGGCAGGTGACAACCCTTCTTGAGCGCAACAAGAGCTACGAGAGCATCAGCGTGGTGACGAACGAAACGGGCGAAGGCCGCGTCGTTATGGGATACCGCAAAGGCGCAACAACCTGAACCGCTACGGTGGCGTTCGTGACGCGGTCTGGACGCTGCAGACAAGCATCAGCTCTTCTTGCTCATGACGAAGCGTGAAATTCCCTCGATGGAATCGAGGTTCTCAGGCAAGAGCTCGCCATCTTCGACCGTGATGCCGAAGGTCTCCTCGATGAATCCGATGACCTCGAGCACTCCCGTCGAGTCGATGATGCCCTGATCGAGCAGCGATGTGTCGACCTCAAGCGAGTTGGCTTCAGCAATGTAGAAGTTCGACAGCAAGAAATCGCGAACTTGCCTTCGATAGGTCTCGAGTGGTTCCCTGACTAGCAACATGTTTCAACTCCAATGCGTAAAGAAAAGTCACGATCGGATCATTCGGAAATCGACTCCTGCAGTGCTCTCTTGTTGAGTTTTGCTGTATTCGTTCGCGGCAGGCTAGGCACGATCACAATACACTTCGGCACCATGAAGCTTTCGAGGCGTCGCTGGCACTCTTTCTGAATCTGCTTCTCGCTCAGTGTTATTCCCTGTTCGATAACGACAAACGCTTTAACCGCCTGCCCAAGGAGCTCGTCGGGAACGCCAATGACCGCGGCTTCCCTCACGCCCGGAATATCCATCAGCACGTTCTCCACTTCCTTGGGAGCGATCTTCTCGCCTCGCGACTTGATGATCTCGTCGCTGCGGCCAACGAAGTAGAGGTAGCCTTCCGCGTCCATCCGGCAGTAGTCACCGGTGTACAGAACCTGCTCGCCTGGCAGCGGACCGGCCTTGAGTTTCCTGGCCGTGGCCTCTGGCTTGCCCCAATAGCCTCGCATCACCGTCGCGCCGCGAATGACAAGCTGGCCGACTATGTCCGGGCCCACGCGTCTGTCGCGCTCGTCGACAATCCACATCTCGGTATTCGGGATGGCGATCCCTACGCTCAGCGGCTTTCGATCGATATCCTCCGGGGGCAGAAAGGTGCAGCGCTTGCATTCAGTGAGGCCGTACATGGAATAAATGCGCGCTTCCGGGAATAGATCCTGCAGCAGACGGATGTGCTTCATCGGCAGTGCAGCTCCGGTGTTCGTGACATAGCGGATACTCGAGAGATCGTGCTCCTTGATCGACTTGAGCCCCGACAGTGTCGAGAAGATCGTCGGCACGCCGGGCAGGCCGGTCACCCGCTCCTCGGCGATGAGCCCGAGAATCTGTGCCGGAAAAGCGAACGACCGTTCGAGGACCAGCCGCGCTCCCGTGCGAAACGCCATGATCATTTGATACAGGCCGTAATCGAAGGCAAGCGGCAGGACATTCAAAATGACCTCGTCTTCGCGTAGCGCGAGATATGATGCGATCGACGTGCACGCGGACAGCATGTTCCGGTGCGTCAGCATCACGCCCTTGGGATCGCCCGTCGATCCGGAGGTGTACACGATGGCTGCGAGATCGATATCGATGCAGCGGCGCGCGGGAGCTACGTCGTGGCTGGCGGCGCCTGCCTCGCTCCAGCGTACCGCATGGGGCAGCCCCGTCAGCTCGGCGTCGTCGATGGGCCCGGAAACGATCACCCGCCGCAATGACGGGCATTCCTGCGCGGGCTCCTTGAATATAGGCAGGAGATGCTTGTCGGTGATAAGTGCCGACGGCTGGCAATCATTGAGCAGGTAGCCAAGTTTGTCGCGCTTGGTGAGTGGATTGACGATGCACACCACGGCATTCGCCTTCAGCACAGCCCAGAAACTGACAACGGTCTCGACAGTGTTGTCGGCGAAGATAATCACCCGATCGCCACGTCCGACCCCGCTCGCGACCAGGTGATTTGCGATTGCGTTGGAGCGCGCCTCGAGCTCACCATAGCTGACGCGATGCTTGCCACACACCAGCGCTACCTTTCCACCGAGATGACGGGCGGAGTGGATGAGGTAATCATGCAGGAGCGGTACGGGACCATGCATCAGGACAGGGCCCCCTCAACCCGGTGCTCGCGATCGATATCGACGGTCAGCTCCAGAGTGTGGCGCCCACCAGGACGGCTTGCGACGAATTGTTGGTGCAGGAGCTGGGTCGATAGCACGCCGACCATCGCCATGTTGTCGGAGTTCGAGAGATCGCCGTTGCCGGTTGCGGCCTGTGTCCGGCACTTGCTCCGTAGGCGCGCGACCGCGTCGGGATCGAAGACGTTTGCTTCGCGAATAGCCGTTTCTGAAAGCGCGTCGTCGATATAGGCGGGCGTATCGCGGCCAACGAAACAGAGAGCGTCGGGCGCGCGGAATGGCTGCTTCTTGCGGGCGATGATCTCCGACGGCACGATCGGCTCTGCGACGCGCTTCAGAACGTGCTTCTCGTCAAGGACGCGGAGCTTGTAGGCGGGCGGCAGCGAATTCGCCAGCGCGACCACGTCCTCGTCAAGGAAAGGAAAGCGACCTTCAACCGAATGAGCCATGAGCATTCGATCGCCCTGAGAGGACAGGAGATATCCCGACAGCAGTGTTTGGATTTCAAGATATTCATCCTGCGCAAGGGAGCTCCATTGCGTGAATTCCGGAGGTAGACCGGCGATCAACTCGGAAACCGCATCGTGCTTTGCCGACTCCGCGCACATGTCGCTGGAAAACAGTCGTTTGATGCCGCTGGTCGTTCTCCAGCGGGTATCATGCGCGAAGCCCGGCGCGGCGTGCTCCGACAGATTGCGCCCAAAAAACTGCCGGGCCATTGCCTGCTGCCGTACCGGCGAGCGTGTGAGATAAGGGTAGAGACGCTCAAGCAGCCGCGCGCGGCGTGTCGACGTGGGTTGCCGACCCCAGAAACGTCGGACCTTGCCTTCGCGAAAGAGATCGTAGCCGGCAAACATTTCGTCGGCGCCTTCGCCGGACAGCACAACCTTGACGCCGCAGGCGCGCACCAGGCGCGACAGCAGGAACAACGGCGCCGGCGCCGTTCTCAAGATCGGGCGCTCGGTGTGGTAGATGACCTGCGGAAAAATCTCGGCGATGTCACTGCGCGAAACCACCACTTCATGGTGCTCACTACCGGTGACACGGGCGACCAATCGCTGGAAGTCGGTCTCATCATATTCAGCGTCAGCGAAACGCAGTGAGAAAGTCTGAAAGCGTTCGCCGGCGAAGTGGCATCCCATCGCCGCAATAAGCGAACTGTCGAGCCCGCCGGACAAATAGCTGCCGACGCTTACGTCGGAGCGTACCATTCGAAGCGACGTCGCGGATTCCAAAGCGCTGCGCACCTGCTTCACGGCATCGTCGAGTGAACCGGCAAACTGGCCGTCGCGCGAGCTGGACAATTGGGGATATCGCGGCTTCCAGAACGCTTTCTCGCGAATGTTTCCGTTTTCATAAATGCGGAAATGTCCCGGGACGAGCTCCTTGATCCCTTGAAACACGCTCTGCGGCGGCACAACGGTCCAGAGAGTGAATGTCTGATCGATGCCGACTGGATCGAAGGTGCGGGGAATCGCTGCATCCGCCGCGAAGATGGCCTTCACTTCGCTGGCGAAATACAGTCGACCTTCGCGCTCGCAGAAATGCAAAGGGCAAATGCCGGTGCGATCGCGCGCCAACACCAGACGACGGGCTACCGAGTCCCAGATCGCGAGCGCCCACTGACCGGTCATCCGCTCGAAGGCGTCCTCGCCCCAGGCCCGATAGGCGTTGACGATGACCTCCGTGTCGCTGCGGGTTCGGAACCTGTAGCCAAGCCTGATCAGCTTCTCACGCAACTCAACGTAGTTGAAGATTTCGCCGTTGAAGACGATCCACGTCGTGCCGCTCGCGTCCGCGAGAGGCTGCTGACCGCTCGAAATGTCGATGATGGACAGGCGGGCATGTGCCAATCCCGCGCGTTCGTCCCGGTATAGGCCGCGCTCGTCCGGGCCGCGATGGGCCAGCGCGCCGAGCATGCGCATCAAGGCTTCGCGGGAGGGGGCCCCTGCGGCGGCGGTTACTGACACTATGCCCGCGACACCGCACATGTAGGTTAGTCCTCGAACACTTGAGTGACGAGCAGGGGTCGTGCGTGGAGGTAGCGCGTGACACGACGCTTGGCGTCAATATCCCTGAATACCAAATCGACCTGGGCTGCTGTCAGTCCGATAGCCTCTGCGACTTCGTCTGACGGAATCCCGTGATTCACCGCGTAAAGGCACAGATCCATCTGGTGATAAGGCAGCGCAAAATAGAACTCCTCCTGGCTCTGCGGCATCGAGAACGTATCCGTGGTCGGTGGTCTGCGCTGGATCTCCTCCTCGACCTCGAGATATTCCGCGAGCTGATAGACCTGCGTCTTGTAGAGATGGGCGATCGGCATGACGTCAGCAATTCCGTCGCCCTGCTTGACGAAAAAGCCCAGGTCGTGCTCGAGACGGTTCGGTGTGCCGGCGACCGCGTATCGGAGGCGGTCGGCGTGGTAGTACTCCGTCATCTTGCGGACGCGCTGCTTGAAATTGGTCGCGGCGACGATCTGGAGATAGGCGTTTGACGAAAGACGAACGGTGCGGGTGCTGCCGTCGCGGCTCTGAACCGTGAGACGGGTGATATTCAATCCGTTGCTCGCGAAAACCGACGGTAGCACCAGCTTGCATTTCCAGCCGTCGTCATATTCGGGAACGACGGTTCGGATTGCCTCGACCTGCCGGCGATAGGCGCCGAGTCCCTCGAGGGCGGGCGATATGTCTTCCAACACAGTATCGATGCCAAGCTGCGCCGCCCAACTGCGGCCGAGCCTCAGCGAATCGTCCGAAGAATGGTGCTCGGGCATGAAGATGCCCAAGACCTTGTCGTTGCCGAATGCACGCACGCACAACGCCGCGACGACGGAGCTGTCGATGCCGCCGGAAAGACCAACGACGGCGCCGCGGCGCCCTAACACGCCCAAGACCTGTTGGCGTAGCGCCTGGACAATCCTCTCGACTTCGGCAGCGGGATCGAGCGCCAATACGTTGTTGCCAAACTCCCGCGCAGCCGGAATGTGCGCAGCAAGGGTCATGACAGCGCTTTCCGCTTGCAAAACTCGGCCGGCGTGTAGGTTTGCACGACCGCACTCTCGACCAAGGGGAGGTTGGTGGCGAGGTAGGGCTCGACGACGAGCTCGATATGCGTGCCTGCGACGGTGATCACGTCCAGGCTTGCGAGTGAGCAATCCCAGCCGAGCGATTGCGGCGCTCCATCTCGGTTGCAGCGAAACAGTGTAGCTCCGATCGGCAAAGACGGCCTGGGCGACGCCAGCCATTGGTAGAAAGCTCGCGACCGCAACACCTCTTGCAGCTCAAGCCTAATTCGGAAGCAGGTGGCGTTGAACTTCCCTCGCGCATAGCGATGAAGCATCCAGGTAAGGGGGGCCTCGCCACCGATTGCTGCCGTAACCTTTGCGAGCGCCCGGCAGGCTATCCGCGAAATGTTCACACGATTGGCGCGGAGCCGCCGCAACGTTCGGGCGAGCGTCTCCCGGTAATCGCGGCCCTCGTTGATAATCGCTGTATCGAGAATCCCCAGGAACTTGATGGACCGCCGTGCTTCCAGCAGCCGCGCCGCAACTTCGAATGCCACCACACCACCAAGGGAATGGCCGAGAAGGCGAACATGTCCGACGGGTTGGCTCCGGCGGATTTGCTCCACCGCGGCATCTGCCATAGAGGCGACCGTGTTGTTTCCGGCGAGGATGCTCCCCAGGTCGGGGTATTTGATCGGGACGACCCGGGCGATCTTGCCGAGCCCCGCTGCAAAAGCGGCCATGCTCGGACCGTAACCGAGGGACCCCGGCAACAGGAACAGGATGGGACGCAGATCGGCTTGCACGCCCACGGCTTTGGCGGTTGCCTTCCCGGACACAATCGCCTTGACCATCTCCGCGGCTGTCATATCGAGCGCGAAGTGTGCGACCGAGAGCTCCAGCCCGGTGGCGCTCTCTATTTCCTGAATGCACCGCTGCAGCCTTGATAAATCGTCGGCTTCCTCCGAGGTTCCAGGCATGTTGGGAGTGTTGAAACTCGTGGACTGGGCATCCCGCACGATTTGATAGATCGTCGGCTCGCGTCCCTGCGCCCATGAGGGCCGCAGCCTCTGGTTGACGAACGGGTCGGCCGGTCGTTCCACCACTTCTGGTTGGAGATAAGTCCGAGCCATAGGTCACCTGCCGAGCCTAAAGCTTGTTATCGCCGGGCACGGAAATTTCGACATCCTGCGTTTGAAGGACGTCGCCGACAGATGGGACAACGGTGTGCCATTATGTCGCGGTGGCGCTGCCGCTGAGCTTCATTGATTTCCGCGATCATCTCGGGTTGGCACGGCGGGATTGCTGCTCATTCTCACGAGCACGCGATGATCGAGGCGGCTTGGTTCCGTGTTGCTGGAAAGTAGCAAGCCAGGCGCTGCGCTGAACACCAGCTCGATATGAATGCCCAGCGCTGTGATGACGACTGGGTGCAGTATGTCGTCCGGAACATGTCCAGAAAGGTGCTTGAGGGCCGCACCATCACCATGACCGGCCCGCTCCAAGCTGAGGCGAAGGAACTCTCTGAAAGCTGCCGGGCGATCATCAGGAGCGCTGCAACGGAGTACTGCATAGTAAAAGTTGTGGAACGGAGCAAGACAACCGGACTTGAGTCGATGACTTCACTCCGCGGAGGTATCGATGTGAGAGCAACGAAACTACCAGCAGTCGATCTGTTGCTGTGCCGCCGTTGCGGGGGGGCACGCACTCTTATCAAGATTGTGGCGCAGCCTAGAGCCAGTCTGCCCGGCGATCGGAGGACCTTCCGGTGTCCCAGCTGCATGTCGTCCCAGACCTACCAAATCAACCGGCACGGGGCGCAGCTACTATCTTCGGATTGAGATGCAATTGGGCGGCTATAATCTGACGGGAAAATATCCGCTCCTGATTCTCCAGCCGGCACGCTCAGTCGTGTTCGCACGCCGCGTCGTCCCCACGTCGAGCGACGGATAAACTTCAGGTCGGTATGTCGGCGGCTGGAACCAAAAGTTGCGATTTTGATTCGCTACTTTGCCCGGAGGCCTTACGTCGTCGCCACACTACGCCAGCGCGCGCCCACAAGTAGTGAAATTGTAGCTATCAACCTCAGATGTTTTTCGCTAACTGGCTGATATTGCAGGCCATCGAAAAAGAGAGCTTCGGTTCATTTTTGTTCAGTCAGAATGTCGCACCTTTACCAACGGTTTACATAATACCTACAAATTGCAGGAACGGGACTTGATAACAAGAAAGTCGTCAAACCCCGTGTTCGTCGCTCTGCCATTGCACTTCTGCTGACTGCTTCATTTCCACGACACCCCGCACATTGCGGACCAACGGTCGAAAACCGAGGGACCCTTCGTCATGCTCGCCAGCCTGTCTATTCGCGCCAAGATCACCATTGTTCTTTCATTTTTGCTGCTTGCGATGACGGGTCTGGGCCTGGTCGCGGTTCGCAAGATGCAGGCGATCAACGCCAATGCGGTGGATATCCAGACCAGCTGGCTGCCAAGCGTGCGTTTCCTCGGCGATCTGCGCTCCGGCGTCATCACCTATCGCAACGTGATCCGTCAGCACATGCTGTCCGAGACGTTGGAGGAGAAGCTGGCCAATGAGAAAACGCTCGAGACGGTGGTGGCGAGCAACACCGCTATCCGCGCGAAGTATGAGAAGCTGATCACCTCGCCGGAAGAGCGCGCGCTCTACGAGGAATGGAGCAAGCTCTGGGACAGCTACAAGAAGGGCACGCTCGATGTGATGGATCTGTCGCGCAAGAGCGCCGGCAAGATGCCACAGGAAGCCAATGCGTTGAACACGAAGACCGTGAATCCGATCGGCCTGAAAGCTGACGAAGTCCTGAACAAGGACATCGAGCTCAATCTCAGGGGATCCGATACTGCCGGTGCAGACGCCCTCGCCAATTACGATGCTGCCTTCATGATGGTTGTCGCAATCCTCGTCGTCTCGGCGTTGCTCGGCATCGGCATCGGCATCTACCTCGTGCGGGACGTCTCCAGCGGCATCGCATCGATCGTCAAGCCGATGCAGGCGTTGGGCCAGGGCGATCTGACCGCGGTCGTGCCGCATCAGGGCATGAAGACCGAGATCGGCACGATGGGAGACGCGCTGCAGATCTTCAAGCAGGCGCTGATCGACAAGCGTACCGCGGACGAAGCAGCAGCAACTGATGCAGAAGCCAAGATCGAGCGCGGTCGCCGCGTCGATAGCATCACCCGCGAATTCGAAACGATGATCGGCGAGATCGTCGAGACGGTGTCGTCCGCTTCGACCGAACTGGAAGCCTCTGCCAGCACGTTGACCGCGACTGCCGAACGTTCGCAGGAGCTGACAACGACCGTGGCAGCCGCTTCGGAGGAAGCCTCGACCAATGTGCAGTCGGTTGCTTCGGCGACCGAGGAGATGGCCTCGTCGGTGAACGAAATCAGCCGCCAGGTGCAGGAATCGGCCAGCATCGCCAATCAGGCCGTCGATCAGGCACGCCTGACCAACGATCGCGTCAGCGCGCTTGCCAGTGCGGCCGCTCGCATCGGTGACGTCGTCGAGCTGATCAACAACATCGCCGGCCAGACCAATCTTCTGGCGCTCAACGCAACTATCGAAGCAGCGCGTGCCGGCGAGGCCGGTCGTGGCTTCGCGGTGGTGGCATCGGAAGTGAAGGCGCTGGCCGAGCAGACGGCGAAAGCCACCGGCGAGATCTCGACGCAGATCTCCGGCATCCAGGCGGCGACGCAGGAATCGGTTGGTGCGATCAAGGAGATCGGGGACACCATCGGCCGGATGTCCGAGATCGCTTCGACGATCGCCTCGGCGGTGGAAGAGCAGGGCGCTGCGACCCAGGAAATCTCCCGCAACGTCCAGCAGGCAGCGCAGGGTACCATGCAAGTCTCGTCGAACATCACCGACGTTCAGCGTGGCGCCAGCGAGACCGGCTCGGCATCCTCGCAGGTGCTCTCTGCAGCGCAGTCGCTGTCCTCGGACAGCACGCGTCTGAAGGTCGAGGTCAGCAAGTTCCTGAACGCCGTACGCGCAGCCTGACGCTTACAAATATCAAGTCCTCGAAGCCGGCGCGAATGCGCCGGCTTTTTTCATTGTCAATTGACGCCGCTTCCACCCATTCGCTTGGTGCGCTGTTCTGTTTGCGCAGGTTATGGGCTACCGCGTGCAACGGTTATGTGGTCGCGCTTCTCAACTTTGTGCCCGGCGCTGCGCAACGTCCTGCGGCGTCTTGGCGATCTCTTAGTCATTTGCTGCAATCGTGTATTACGCGCTTTTTGCACGCAGCGGCATACCGTCGTCGCTGCAAGTTATTTGGACCGGCGTTGCGTCTTAGAAAGAGACCATGACCCCTATCGATTATGAGTATTTGCAGAAGATCCTGAAAGATCGTTCCGGACTGGTGCTGTCGGCCGACAAGAAGTACTTGCTCGAAAGCAGATTGATGCCGCTGGCGCGCAAGGCCGGTGTCGCCGGGATCAGCGAACTCGTTCAGAAGATGAAAGCCGGTTCCGAGCCGATGATCTCGGATGTGGTCGAAGCCATGACCACCAACGAAACCTTTTTCTTTCGCGACAAGACACCGTTCGAGCATTTTCAGAACACGGTCATTCCCGACCTGATCAAGGCGCGCGCAGGCAAGCGCAGCCTGCGGATCTGGTGCGCGGCCGGCTCGACCGGGCAGGAGCCATATTCGCTCGCCATGATCATGAAGGAACTCGGCGCTACGCTATCGGGGTGGCGCGTCGAGATCGTGGCCACGGATCTCTCGCCCGAAGTGCTCGAAAAATCACGCACTGGCGTCTACACCCAGTTCGAGGTGCAGCGCGGCCTGCCGATCCAGTTGCTGGTGAAACACTTCAAGCAGACCGGGACGACGTGGCAGCTCAATGCCGACATCCGCGCGATGGTTCAGTTCAAGCAGTTCAACCTGCTGCAGGACTACGCGCATCTCGGCAAGTTCGACGTCATCTTCTGCCGCAACGTGCTGATCTATTTCGATCAGGCGACCAAGACCGAGATCTTCGGCAGGCTTGCCAAAGCCAGCGAAACTGACGGCTATCTGTTCCTGGGCGCAGCCGAGACCGTGGTCGGTCTCACCGACCGCTATCGGGTTTGCTCCAATCGTCGCGGTCTCTATCTGCCGGTGAGTGCGCAAGCGTCGCCATCGATCGTGCCCGACATGGGTGCCGGACTGAAGACGTCTCCCGCCAGTATGCGGGCGTAGGAGCGGTCATGGCAGAAGAAGTTGCAACCAACGGGCGCGTCATTTTCGGGCGTGGCTACAATGTCTGGATTATGGCCATCGACGGCACATGGCGGCGCAGTTGTGTGTTGAAGGCTGTGTCGAGTCATGATGCTGAGTTGATACTCGAGACCTCCATCGAGGGCCTCAATCTGAAAGAGTTCTTCCTGCTGCTGTCATCGACCGGACTCGCCTATCGCCGCTGCGAACTGGTCAAGGTGAACGGTGCACAGATCGATATTCGCTTCCTGAACACCAAAGGTAGCAAGAAGAAATCGCCGGCGAAGAGCGATCACGGCGATATGGCTGACGCCTGATCATGCGGCATCAAGATATCGATGATCATCACATCGAAGCTTGTATCTTCCAACACGAATAGACCGATCTCGCCACCATCGGCCGAGACGGTTTCGAAGCCCTCGCGTTCCAGTGTCAGCCTAATGGACATGGACACGAGTGGGTCGTCGTCGACGACCAGAATGCGTTTCATGGCGGCGCCCCCGCGCGCTGGAGTGAGCCTGCAGTCACTCTCCACGCAACACGCAACCATGACGCGACGAATCGCCGACGACGCCAAGTGTTTAGTCATTTCGCCGGAGGTGTCTGTCCAGATTTGCACACTTGGGGCATTTCGTTGTTGCCGCATCGCACGTGCCATGTACATGGTCGGATATGAGCATGATGTTCGAAGAACTGGATTATCGCCCGACGCCGATGGGTGTCCTGACCCTGCGACGTCGGCGGAAGCCGGGCACGGACATCGATATCTTTGAGATCAAGCTCGGCGACGAATTTCTGATGTCGAGCGCATTCACGGCTGCCGAGATCGCGCTGGCGGATATTGGCTTGGCATCACCAATCGGCAGCGGGCTGGATGTCGTCGTTGGGGGTCTCGGTCTGGGCTACACTGCGCAGGCAGTTCTCGCGCATGAGAAGGTCGGTTCGCTGGTCGTCATTGATGCACTGCCCGAAGTGATCGAATGGCATCAGGCCGGCCTGATCCCGATCGGCCGCGAATTGTCGGCGGACGGGCGCTGCCGTCTCGTCCATGGCGATTTCTTCAAGATGGCGACCTCGACGGGTGGTCATCTCGATCCCGACGAACCCGGTCGTCGCTTCGATGCGATACTGGTCGATATCGACCATGCGCCGGACAACCTGCTGCATCCGAGCCATGCCGTGCTCTATACGGCGGCCGGGCTGCAGCGTCTGTCGGAGCATCTCAAGCCCGGCGGCGTGTTTGCGCTGTGGTCGAACGACCCACCAGAAGCTGCATTCACGGCCGTGATGGAGAGTGTCTTTGGCGCCGTCACCGCGCATGTCGTGGCCTTCGACAATCTGAACGCAGACGAGGAAGTGTCCAACACCGTCTATGTCGGCACCAGGATCGAAGAAGCTGTATAGCGCGCCGTTGCGCTATTCGGCGGCCTGTTTCGCCAGCATCTGCTTGTCCGACCGGTTATCGTCGTCGCGCTTCGATCGTCCCCAGCTCGACATGATATTGGAAAGCTTGTCGAGATAGACATAGACCACTGGTGTCGTGAACAGCGTCAGCGCCTGGCTGACGATGAGGCCGCCGACCATCGCGTAGCCGAGTGGCTGGCGGATTTCCGAACCGGTGCCGGTGCCGAGCATCAACGGCACGCCGCCAAGCAGCGCCGCCATGGTCGTCATCATGATCGGGCGGAAACGCAGGATAGCGGCCTTGCGGATGGCTTCTTCCGGTTCAAGATGTTCGTCGCGCTCGGCAGCAATTGCGAAGTCCACCAGCATGATGCCGTTCTTCTTGACGATGCCGATCAACAGCACGATGCCGATCAGCGCGATCAGACTGAAATCGAAACCGAACGCCATCAGAATCGCCAGCGCACCGACGCCCGCCGAGGGCAGGGTGGACAGGATTGTCAGGGGGTGGATGTAGCTCTCATAGAGAATGCCGAGGATCAGATAGACCACAACCAGTGCTGCGAGGATCAGCAGTGGCACCGTCGATAGCGATTGCTGGAACGCCTGCGCCGTGCCCTGGAAGGTGCCGCGCAAGGTCGAAGGCGCGCCGATATCCTGCATGGCAGCCTGTACGGCATCGGTCGCCTGTCCGAGGGCAACGCCCTGCGCCAGATTGAAGCTGATGGTGATCGCCGGGAATTGGCCCTGATGGCTGATCGAAAGCGGCCGCACCGGCACCGTCGTCCATTTCGCAAAGGCCGACAGTGGCACCATGTCGCTTGTCGTCGGCGACTTGATATAGATCTTGTCGAGTGAGTCGAGCTTGCCCTGCATCTCGGGCAATATCTCGAGAATGACGTGATAGCTGTTCAACTGCGTGAAATACTGGGCGACCTGACGCTGGCCGAACGCGTCATACAGCGTGTCGTCGATCAGTTGCGGCTGGATGCCGTAGCGCGAAGCGTTGTCGCGATCGATGGTCAGCGTCAGCGTCGTGCCCTTGGTCTGCTGGTCGGTGGCGACGTCGCGTAGACCCGGCAGCGTCTGCATCTTGGCCAGAATCTTCGGCGCCCACTCGTTCAGTTCGGCCAGATTGGCGTCCTGCAGTGTGTATTCGAACTGGGTTCGGGTGGCGCGGCCACCGAGCCGGATATCCTGCGCCGCCTGCATGAACAGGCGTGCACCCTGAACCTTCTCCAGCTTCGGTCGCAGCCGTGTGATGATCTGTTGCGCATTGGCGGAACGTTCATCCCGCGGTTTCAAGGTAATGAACATGCGCCCGGTATTGAGCGCGCCGCCGCTGCCGCCAATCGACATGGCGACGCTGGCGACGTCGGGATCGGCCTGCACGATCTTGCCGAGTTCTTCCTGGTGGATCTTCATGTCGGCGAAGGAAATATCCTGCGACGCTTCGGAGGAAGCGGTGATCAGGCCGGTGTCCTGCTGCGGGAAGAAGCCCTTCGGGATAATCATGAACAGATAGACCGACAGGACGAGCGTGGCGAAGAACACCATCAGCGTCGTCAGGCGCCAGCGCAGCACGAGGTCGAGGCCGCGCTCATAGGCGCGCAGCAGAGCGTCAAAGGCGTTCTCGCTGAGCTGATAGAGCCGGCCATGCTTGGCGTGTTTCTCTTCGCGCAGGAAGCGCGACGCCATCATGGGCGTCAGCGTCAGCGACACCACCAGCGAGACGAAGATTGTCATGGTCAATGTGACTGCGAATTCGCGGAACAGGCGGCCGATAATGCCACCCATCAGCAGCAGCGGGATCAGCACCGCGACCAGCGAGACTGATATCGAGACGATGGTGAAGCCGATTTCACCAGCGCCTTTCAGCGCGGCAGCCATCGGTGTTTCGCCTTCCTCGATATATCTAGTGATGTTCTCCAGCATCACGATGGCGTCGTCGACCACGAAACCGACCGAGATGGTCAGCGCCATCAGCGACAGGTTGTCGAGCGTATAGCCGAACACCCACATCAGCGCGCAGGCGCCGAGCAATGCGAGCGGTACGGTCACGCTGGGAATGACGGTGGCCCAGACGCTGCGCAGGAAGACGAAGATCACCATTACGACGAGGGCGATGGTCAGCAGCAGGGTGAACTGGACATCCTGCACGGCGGCGCGGATGGTCTGCGTGCGATCGCTGAGGACCTCGATCTTCACGGTCGGCGGGATCGCGGCCACCAGACGCGGCAGCTCGGCCTTGATCTTGTCGACAGTGTCGATGACGTTGGCGCCGGGCTGCTTGAAGATCACCAGAAACACGCCGCGCTTGCCATTAGCCCAAGCCGCCTGCTTGGCGTCTTCCGGGCCTGTCACCGCCGTGCCGATATCCCTGACCCGCAGCGGACCACCATTGCGATAGGCGATGATGACGTCGTTCCAGTCTTTCGACTCCGGCAACTGGTCGTTGGCGTAGATCGTGTAACTGCGGGTCGCGCCGTCGATATTGCCTTTCGGGCTGTCGACAGTGGTGATCGCGATCTGGCTGCGGATGTCTTCGAGCTGCAGCCCCTTGGCCACCAGCTTGGCAGGATCAATCTGGATGCGGATCGCCGGCTTTTGCTGGCCGCCGATCGTAACCTGGGCGACACCGGAGATCTGGCTGATCTGCTGCGCCAGTTGCGCATCGACACTGTCGCTGACCGTCGTAATGGGCAGCGTGTCCGATGTCGCCGACAGCAGCATGATCGGCGAGTCGGCCGGGTTGACCTTGCGATAGGTGGGCGGACTCGGAAGCGTCTTCGGCAATTGTCCGCCAGCGGCATTGATCGCAGCTTGCACGTCATTGGCAGCGCCGTCGATCGAGCGGTTGAGATCGAACTGGATCGTGACTGCCGATGTGCCAAGCGAACTCGTGGAGGTCATCTGCGCTACGCCGGGGATCTGCGCGAGCTGTCGCTCCAGCGGCTGCGCCACCGAGGATGCCATGGTCTCGGGACTGGCGCCGGGCAGAGTGGCGGCTACCTGGATGGTCGGGAAGTCGACCTGCGGCAAAGGCGCGACGGGAAGCTGGGGATAGGAGACCAGGCCGACGAACAGGATGCCGGCCATCAGCAATGATGTTGCGATCGGATAGCGAATGAACGGTGCTGAAATTCCTCCGTTCATGGCTATTCGCCTTTCGCCGGAGTGGCTGCGGATGTTGCGACTGACGTCGCTACCAGCGCGCCCGGCTGCACTTTATATTGCCCGGCGACGATAACGCGCTCGCCGGCGCTCAGCCCGTCCTCGACCACCGTGCGGCCATCGATGGAACGGCCGACCTTGATTTTCTTCAGCTCGGCTTTGTTGTCGGCCCCGACCGCAAAGGCATAGAGCCCGTCGGCCCCATGTTGAACGGCATCGTCGGGAATGATGGTCGCATCCTTCAGGGTGGTCACCAGCAGCCGCGTCGAGACTGAGAGGCCGGGCCACAGCACGTGGTCCTTGTTATCGAACACCGCCTTCAGCCTGATCGTGCCGCTGGTCGTATCCACCTGATTGTTGATGACCGCGAGCGTGCCTTCCGAGAGCGTCCGCTTTCCGTCGGTGGTCAGCGCGATCACCTTGAGCGGATGTTCCGCGAGCGACTGGCTGATGTCGATGAGGTTCTGTTCAGGCGCGGTGAAGATTACGGCGATCGGCTCGATCTGCGCGATAGTGACGATGCCGGTCTGGGTCGCAGCATTGACGATGTTGCCTTGGTCGACCTGACGAAAGCCGACGCGGCCGGAGATCGGAGCCTTGATCGTGGTGTAAGCGAGTTGGGTCTGTGCATTCGAGATCGCGGCATCGTCGGCAGCGATCTGCGCGCTCAACTGCTGCACGGTGGAGCGTTGTGTGTCTGTCTGTTGCCGTGTCGCGAATTCGCCGAGTTTGGTGAAGCGCTGCAAATCCAGATTGGCATTGGCGAGATTGGCTTCGTCCTGCGCCTTCTTGGCCTTGGCCTGATCGAGCGCTGCCTGGAACGGGCGCGGATCGATCTGTGCGAGCAGGTCACCCTCCTTGACGATCTGCCCTTCGGTGAAAGCGATCGTGTCGATCTGACCATCGACGCGGGTCCGCACGACGACAGTATTAAAACCCTGCACGGTGCCTAAACCGCCGAGATAAACGGGGAAATCAGCTTTTTCGACAGATGCGATTTTCACCGGGACGGGGGCAGGGCCGCGCGGTTTGTCGGCATTCGCCTGCTGTGCTCCGGTAGCTCCGTAATGCTGCCATGCGATAGTTCCGCCGGCCGCAAGCAGCGTCAGAGCGATCAGTCCAGTCCATCGAAAACGGATAAGCGTTGTCATGGTGATCTCATCAATCTCTTGGCAGCCACTGACGCAGACATGAGCGTCCAATGCGCGCCCGCGTGGGCGGCTCCTGATCAGCTAGGTGTCGACTCAAATGCTGTAAACACACGACCGCTTGAACGCGTGCTTCATTGCCAAATCTTCATGTTCACTATGATTTACGCGTGATTTCTCGCATCGTTCCAACAGGACACTGCGCCTCGTTTTATGCGGCGTCTTGGACAATCCACCGGCGCAGTGAGAAGCGCCTGGTGTTGTAACTGCGCGTCGTATCCGTCATAGGCTCGTCGAAGCCGACATAGCGGCTTGCACGTGTAATCTCCGGAGCGGCACATGGACGAGTTGAATGGGCGGATGATCGCCTGTCAGATTTTGATTACCGGATTGATCGCGCGGGTCGCGAATGACTCGCCGGATCCGCTGCGCTTCCTGACCGACTATCGGGACGAGATCAAAGCCGTCGTGCGTGGCATCAACATCGCCGGCATGAAGAATACGGATCGGGTAAGGCAGTCTGCGCTGCAGACCGTCGACGAGATGTTCTCGCTGATGAAGCCGCCGAGCAGCGAATAGGGTGGCCGTTTCATATTACCTCCCGGTAGCTGCCGCGACCAATCTAGACATATTCAAACATAAGAAGCCTGCAATCTCGCCCAATTGCGTTGACCACCCGTTCTCCTGCCGACTACGTCCATGGGACAAATTATCGCACTTGATGCGTCCTAGCGTCGCAGTTTTGGGGGAATTCGATGGGTACGGCGAAAATGCCGCGGTCTTTGCGTGCTGTTTCTGAGGTTCGTGTCGGCGAGGGCGCCGATCCCCATTCTGGCCGCAAAGTAACTGCGGTTGCGGGTCTTATCGCGGTTGCGTCGTTCAGCGGTGCCGAAGCGCAGCAATCCACCCTTCCGCCGGTCACAGTGGATGCCCCGGTTGCCCGGCCCCGGCCGGCGGCATCGAAGCCAACTCCGGACCAGATTCGCGCGCGCACCGCGCTCCGCCGCGCCGCCCGCCGGGCTCAACCGGTGCCGGTCGCGCCGGTGCCGTTTCCGAATGCCGGCGGACTAGCCGCTGATCCTTATGCCGATCCCTCCGCGCCCTATAAAGGTGATCGGCTTGCGGGCGGCAAATTCACCGAGAAGCTGCTGGATACGCCGCGTACCGTCACGGTACTCACCCGGGAAGTTCTCGAGGACAAAAATGCGACGTCGCTGCGCGATGCCGTCCGTTCGACGGCCGGCGTGACGCTTGGAACCGGTGAGGGCGGCAACGCTTTCGGCGATCGCTTCTTCATCCGCGGCTTCGATGCCCGCAATGACGTGTTCGTCGATGGTATCCGCGACCCGGCCGTCAGCATTCGTGAAAACTTCTTCACCGAACAGGTCGAGATCCTGCGCGGTCCGGCATCGTCCTTCGCCGGACGCGGCACTGCCGGCGGTGCGATCAACATTGTCACCAAACAGGCGGGCGACAAGAATTTCACCAATATCGATACCGCCTTCGGCACCGATGCCACCAAGCGCGTGACCATTGACGCCAATCAGGTACTGAGCCCGACGGTGTCGGTGCGCGCCGGCGGCCTGTTCCAGGACGCCAATGTTGCTGGCCGCAACACCACGACTGACGATCGCTGGGGAGGCTTCGCGGCCATCAAGTGGACGCCGGTCGATGCCGTGAAGGTCACGGCCAACTACATCCACACCGACCTCAATTCGATCCCGGATTTCGGTATTCCATGGGACCGCGCGGCCAACAAGCCATCAACGGAAACCGGCATCGCGAACCGCAACAACTACTATGGCTTCGCCAATCGCGACTTCCAGCATGCCCGTCAGGATATCGGCTCGCTGAACACCGAAGTCGCGCTGACGCCGGATGTCACCTTCAGCAACAAGATGCGGCTGGAACGTTCGACCCTGGCCTATGTCGGCACTTTGCCGGAAGCGCCCCGCGCCGGCATTCCCAACTATGTCGCTGACCCAGCCGGCGGCTACGGCCTGGTTCAGCTCAACGCCGTCAGCCGCTACCAGACCACGGACACGATCGCTAACCAGTCAGACTTGAAGTTCAAGTTCGACACCGGTCCGATCAGGCACACGACCATCGTCGGTGCGGAGATCTCGCGTGAGAAGGTCGATATCGACACCTTTACGGGCCTGACGACGGAGTCACTGCCGGGTGGCAGCACGAGCATCGGCTCGGTGATCGTTCCGATCAATAATCCGTATCTGACCTATTCGGCTTTTGCGCAGCCCACGCGTGCCAATAATCCAACGGTCATCAAGGTCGATACCAATGCGGGCTACGCCATCAACACGGCGAACTACAACGACCTCGTCTATCTGAACACCGGCATCCGCTATGATGACTACAGCGTCAGCGCAGGCAAGCCGTTTGCGACCACCACCACGTTCCCGCAAAAGGCAGATAGCGGAAATGTAAACTGGAATGTGGGCCTGACGTTGAAGCCGCTACCCTATGGCAGCGTCTATGCGGCCTATGCCACGTCGACCAACCCGGTCGGTGCGGAACTGGACGGCACCGACGCACGCTATGGCGGCTTCAACCTCACGGGCGCCTATAATCAGGTATTCGCGCCGGAAAAGAACAAGTCGGCGGAAGTCGGTACCAAGTGGGAACTGTTCGATCGCCATTTGTTGCTGACAGGCGCCCTGTTCGAGACCACCAAGAGCAATGCCCGTGAGCAACTGACCGTTGCCGGTACCACGCAGGTCGTGGCTGGCGCGTCATACAGAATCCGCGGCATCGATCTCGGCGTCGCCGGCAAGATTACCGATCGCTGGAGCGTCTTCGGCGGTCTGGTTCTGATGGAATCCAAGGTGTTGAACTCGGCAACGCCTGCTTTCATCGGGCGCGATCTCGCCAACATCGCGCATCAATCGTTCAACCTGATGACCAAGTATAAGTTTGACTATGGCTGGGAGCTGGGCGGGCAGGCGACCTATCAGTCGCAGCGCACCGGTGGCATTCTGTACACGACCACCACGACGGTCCTGCCGGAATTCTGGCGCTTCGACATGTTCGTCGAGAAGAAGATCGACCAGAACATCACGCTCAAGCTGTTCGTCAACAACCTGACCAACAAGCTTTACTATGACGGCTTCTACAACAGCGCTGCACCATTCGTACTGGTGGCGCCAGGGCGGTCGGGAACACTTGTTCTCAGTGGGAAGTTCTAGGGGATGCTGATCTGCATCCCTGACGTCTTGAGCAAAAGTGATGTGGCGGAGTTCCGCCACATCATGGATGCGGCCGGTTGGGAGGACGGTCGCTCGACTGCCGGTGCGCAATCGGCTCTGGTCAAACGAAATGAGCAACTGCCGCCGGACAGCGATGTGGCCCGCGCGCTCGGCAATCGCATCATCTCGGCGCTGACGTCGAATCCGCGGTTCTTATCTGCAGCAATTCCGCTGCATATCTTCCCGCCGCTGTTCAATCGTTACGTCGCTTCGGACGGTCATCACTTCGGCGTGCACGTCGACAATGCGGTGCGCGGTGATCATCTCACCGGCATGCGTATCCGCACTGATCTGTCAGTGACATTGTTCCTCTCTGAACCGGAGGAATATGAAGGCGGTGAGCTCGTCATTGAAGACAATTACGGCTCACACGAGGTGAAGCTGCCGGCCGGCCACCTCGTACTTTATCCTGCTTCCAGTTTGCACCTTGTAACGCCTCTAAGGGCAGGTATGCGCGTAGCGTCTTTTTTCTGGCTACAGAGCATGATACGTGATGCTCATGCGCGCAGCATGATCTTCGATCTCGACAGCGCGATTCAGAGCCTAGTTGAACGTCTCGGAAGGGACGACCCAGAAACGGTCAAATTGACGGGCATCTATCATAATCTCATCCGCTACTGGGCCGAGGTATAAGCTTGTTTAGAACTGTTCTTAAGTCGCTGGCTGTGCTGGCAGTGGTCGCGTTTGCTTCGCCAATCATTGCGCAGCAGGCTGCAAAGCCCGTGGCGCCAGTGGTTACTCAGGCAGCTCCCGCTGCGGCGCCGGCCCCGGTCACTGCTCAGCCGAGCAGCCCAGTGGCGAGCCCGGCCGCTTCGACAGCTCTTGCTAGCCCGGTGGTGGAGGCCGCGCCCAGGCCGATGGTCGCTACCGGTGAGCACGATCTGTCGCCCTGGAAAATGTTCATGGGCGCGGACATCATCGTCAAGGCGGTGATGGTGGGTCTGGCTTTCGCATCGGTCGTCACCTGGACGGTCGGCATCTTCAAGATGATGGAACTGACCTGGGCCATGCGTCGCTTGAAGGCCGCGCTCCGCAAGATCGGTGAATCGCGTTCGCTGTCCGAAGCACAGATGGCGCTCGGCGAGCGCGGCACGATCCTGTCGCGATTTTTGGCAGCGGCGATGCGGGAAGGGCGGATGTCCGCCGGCATTTCGAGCGATGAAGGCATCAAGGAGCGCGCCGCCTCGAGCTTTGGCGAAATCGTTCGCGCTGAAGGCCGCAAGGTGCGCACCGGTATGGGTATCCTTGCGACCATCGGCGCAACGTCGCCGTTCGTCGGACTGTTCGGCACCGTGTGGGGCATCATGAACAGCTTCATCGGCATCTCGAAGTCGCAGACCACGAATCTCGCGGTCGTCGCGCCCGGTATCGCGGAAGCACTGCTGGCGACCGCCATCGGCCTCGTCGCCGCGATCCCGGCGGTCATCATCTACAATCACTTTTCGCGCGTGACGAAGGCCTACATGGAAATCGTCGGCCGTGCGCAGGGCGCCGCCGGTCGTCTGCTGTCACGCGATCTTGATCGCACGCATTCGAGTTCACACGCACGCGCAGCGGCTGAATAATCATGGGCATGTCGCTTTCCGAAGGTGCAGACGACGATGATGATTTCGGTGAAAATCACGAAATCAACGTCACGCCCTTCATCGACGTCATTCTGGTGCTGCTGATCATCTTCATGGTGGCTGCGCCGCTATCGACGGTGGACCTGCCGATCAATTTGCCGTCCTCCACGGTGACGCCGCAGAAGAAGCCGGACAAGCCGACCTATGTGAGCATCAAGCCGGATCTCGCTGTCGCGATCGGCGAGAACATGGTCAAGCGCGTCGATCTGGTGCGCCAGCTCGATGCGATGGGCGACGGCAACAAGGATCGGCCGATCTTCCTGCGCGTCGATCGCGCGGTGCCCTATGGTGAATTCTTCGATGTGATGGAACGGCTGCGTGCCGGTGGCTATCAGAAGACCAAGCTTGTTGCACTGGAAGGGGTTCCGGATGCCGCTGCGGCATCGCCGGCACCCATCGCTGCACCTGACGCGCCGAAGCCCTGACGTTACGGAAGCGCTATGTCCGAGCTCGATAGAAAGTCGTCCTGGCGACTGTGGCTGATCGCGGCGCTTGTCGCCGTGCTGCTGCATGTCGGCGGCATCGCTGCGGCCGTGTTCGAGATGCAGCAGGAAGAGGACGACGACGGCCTCGGCGCCAATGCCATCGAAGTTGGGATGGAGATGGTGTCGCCGGACGTGGAGCCGACCGATCTTCCGCAGGGTCCGGATTCGGAAGCCTCGACTGCATCCCCGGCCGTTCAGGAGCAGAAGGCTGTCGAGAAGCAGAGCGATCTCCCCAAGGAGACGCCGCACGAGAGCGAAGAACCCGATCAGGTCGTGACCGAGAGCAAAGCGACCAAGCCGGAAGAAGAGACACCCGAAAAGGCGCAAAAACAGCAGCAGGCGTCGCAGGAATCCGTCGCGTCGGAAGCCGCCGCACAGCAGAAGCTCGATGACTCCAAGGCTGGCGAGAAAGCACAGGCGCAGCAGGGCGGCATCGGCACCGACAAGAAGCGCCTGTCGACAATCTGGTCCAAGCAGCTCAGCGCCTATCTCGAAAAGAACAAGCGCTATCCGCAGGAGCGCCAGCAGAAGACGGCCGAAGTGACGGTGAATTTCGAGATCGACCGAGTCGGCAAGGTCCTGGCTGTGCGAGTGGTGAAGGGCTCCGGCGACGCCGCATTCGACGAAGCCGCGGTTGCCATGGTCCGCCGCTCAGACCCGCTGCCGGCGCCGCCGCCGTTGATCGCCGACGACGGCCTGAGCTTCACCGTGCCCGTGATCTTCCGCGTCAAGGGCAAGGGCTGACGAGAAGGGCGACTTAGTAGGTCGCCCGTCCGCCCGAAATATCGAATACCGCGCCGGTCGAGAAGGCGCAGTCTTCCGAGGCCAGCCAGGCAGCCATAGCGGCCAGTTCCTGCACCAGCACGAAACGTCCTTTCGGAATCTTCGACAGCATGAAGTTGATATGCTGTTCCGTCATCTGGTCGAAGATCGCGGTCTTCGCGGCAGCAGGCGTGATGGCGTTGACGTTGATCTCGTGGCCGGCGAGTTCCTTGCCGAGCGACTTGGTCAGCGCGATCAGGCCGGCCTTCGACGCCGAATAGTGCGAGGCATTCGGATTGCCTTCCTTGCCGGCGATCGAGGCGATGTTGACGATGCGGCCGTAATTCTGTTTCAGCATCACGGGGACGATAGCCTTACAGCACAGGAACGGGCCGTCGAGATTGATGCGCATCACCTTGCGCCAATCGTCGTAATCGATCTCCCACACCGGCTTGTTGAATCCAGTGATGCCGGCATTGTTGACCAGGATATCGATCTTGCCGAACTCTTGAAGCGTCGCATCACGAGCTTCATCAATTGAAGCGACGTCGGTGACGTCGACTTTGAGGGCAATCACTTCGTCGCCGATTTCGCTCGCCGTTCTTACGGCCAGGTCAATATCCTGATCCCAGATCGCCACTTTGGCGCCGGAAGCGACGAAACGTTCGGTGATGGCGCGGCCAAAGCCCTGGGCGCCGCCCGTGACCACGGCGCAGCGGCCGTTCAAATCGATCTTGTTCATGATGCGATGTCCTCGGTTACAGCGTCCAGCCGCCGTCGATGATGTGTGCGACGCCGGTGGTGAAGGCGCTCTCGTCGCTGGCGAGATAGACGGCGAGGGACGCGATTTCCTCGGCGGTCCCGAGGCGGCCCATCGGCTGCCGGCTCACGAACAGCTCGCGGCCATTCGGGCCTGCGGCCGCGGCGCGGTCGAGCATCGACGGCGTTTCGATCGTGCCGGGGCAGATCGCGTTGCAGCGAATGCCTTTGGTGATGTAGTCGACAGCCACGGCACGGGTGAGGGCGGCGACGGCGGCTTTGGTTGCGCCATAGACATAGCGGTTCGGCGCTGCCTTGAAGACACCGGCGGCGGAGGAAATGTTGACGATCGCACCATTGCCGCGCGCGAGCATGCCGGGCAGGAACGCACGGATGGTCCGATGCATCGATTTGACGTTGAGGTCGAACGAGAAATCCCAGTCGGAATCGGAGCATTCCAGTGCTGCGCCGTGATGCACGAAGCCGGCGGCGTTGAGCAGGATGTCGATATCGCCGACCTTCTTCGCCATCGCTTCGACGGCCGCCGTGTCGCGCACGTCGAGCCGTGCGGTCTCGGCGATACCATCCTTGGTCAGCAGCGCCACGCCCTTGTCGTCGATATCGGTGGCGAACACCGTTGCCCCTTCGCGCGCAAAGGCCAGTGCACAGGCGCGGCCGATACCGACGGCGCCCGCGGTGACGAAGGCGCGTTTGCCTTTCAAGCGGTCAGACATGTGAAATCTCCCTGAAATTTTTCATTCACTCTCCGCCGTCATTGCGAGGAGCGAAGCGACGAAGCAATCCAGAAGCCAAGATGAAAGACTGGATTGCTTCGCTGCGCTCGCAATGACGACCGAGGGATTAGTGATTATGCCGCGCCGTCCCGACCGTGCCGGCGATATCGCGATAGCGCGTCGCCAGTTCGAGACAGGCGCCGGTGGCCTGCTGGCCGACGGTGTTGCGATAGAGCTCCTGCCACGGCGTCTGGTTGGCCGGATATTTGAATCCGCCATTGGCCATCAGTTCGGCGCGACGCCGCTTCAGCTCCTCGTCGGAGATCAGGATATTCGCCGAGCCCTTGTTGAGATCGATGCGCACCTTGTCGCCCGTCTGCAGGATCGCGAGGCCGCCATTGGCTGCCGCTTCAGGCGTCGCGTTGAGGATCGACGGCGAGCCGGATGTGCCCGACTGCCGGCCATCGCCGATACAGGGCAGCGATAGAATGCCGCGTTTGATCAGCGCTGCCGGCGGCTGCATGTTCACGACTTCCGCGCCGCCGGGATAGCCGATCGGGCCGGTGCCGCGCACGAACAGGATGCAATGTTCATCGATATTGAGCGACGCATCGTCGATGCGGTGGTGATAATCCTCCGGCCCCTCGAACACGATGGCGCGGCCTTCAAATGCGTTCGGATCCTTCGGATTGATCAGATAGCGATCGCGGAATTCCTTGGAGATCACCGAGGTCTTCATGATCGCGGAATCGAACAGATTGCCGCGCAACACGAGGAAGCCGGCATCAGCCACCAGCGGTTTGTCATAGGACCAGATCACGTCGTTGTCCGGCTTGGGCGAGGCGGCGCAATTTTCCCCCATGGTCTTGCCGTTCACGGTGATCACATCCTCATGGATGCGCTTGTGCTTCATCAGCTCGCGGACCACCGAGGGCACACCACCGGCGCGATGATATTCCTCGCCGAGATAGAAGCCGGCCGGCTGCATGTTGACCAGCAGCGGTACGTCATGGCCGAATTTCTGCCAGTCGTCGATATCGAGTTCGACGCCGATATGACGCGCGAGCGCGTTGATATGGATGGGCGCGTTGGTCGAGCCACCAATGGCAGAGTTGACCACGATGCAGTTCTCGAACGCCTTGCGCGTCAGGATGTCGGACGGCTTGAGGTCCTCCCACACCATGTCGACGATACGGCTGCCCGTCTCATAGGCAATCTGGCCGCGCTCGCGATAGGGAGCGGGGATGGCAGCGCAGCCGGGCAGTGACATGCCCAAAGCTTCGGCCAGCGAGTTCATCGTCGACGCGGTGCCCATGGTGTTGCAATGGCCGACCGACGGCGCCGAGGACGCGACCAGCGTCATGAATTCTTCGTAGCCGATCTCGCCGGCGGCAAGGCGTTCACGTGATTTCCACACCACGGTGCCGGAGCCGGTACGCTGGCCTTCGTGCCAGCCGTTCAACATCGGACCGCCGGACAACACGATTGCGGGGAGATTGACTGTCGCTGCTGCCATCAAACAGGCCGGCGTGGTTTTGTCGCAGCCGGTTGTCAGCACGACGCCATCGAGCGGATAACCGAACAGGATTTCCACAAGGCCGAGATAAGCAAGGTTGCGATCAAGCGCCGCAGTCGGCCGCTTACCGGTCTCCTGAATCGGATGTACCGGGAATTCCATCACAAGACCGCCGGCAGCGGTAATGCCTTCGCGCACGCGCTTGGCGAGTTCGAGATGATGGCGATTGCAGGGCGACAGGTCGTTGCCGGTCTGCGCAATGCCGATGATCGGCTTGCCGGACTGCAATTCGTGACGCGTCAGGCCGTAGTTCAGATAGCGCTCAAGATAGAGTGCAGTCATTCCGGGATTGTGGGGATCGTTGAACCATTCGCTCGAACGAAGTTTGCGCTTGGTTGCCTTTGCAGGCGAGGTCCCCGCAGTCGGCGTGGACGAAGTCGACTTGGTCATCATTTCTCCCGCAGCGCACACTTTATATTCTGGTGCGTCGTCTCTTTTGATTGGTCACGAATGTTTGCACGCCACTGGCTGCTTCGCAACGTTTGCATCTGCGAAGTTTTTCTACGACTATGATCCAACGACACGCCGCCAGAAAATCTGGTAGGATGTCAGACAAGTAAGAACAGGCGGCTCCGGCAATCGGAGGACGCAGTCTCTAAAATGGGACATTTGGGAGGGAAATGTATGGCGTCCGTGCAGATTCACGACGTTCGTAAGTCTTTTGGCGGTTTTGAGGTTCTCCACGGCGTGTCGGTCCCCATCGAGGATGGCCAATTCGTGGTTTTGGTTGGGCCATCCGGCTGCGGAAAATCCACATTGCTGCGCATGTTGGCGGGCTTGGAGAAGATCACCTCCGGCACGATCTCGATCGGCGATCGCGTGGTCAATGATGTCCAGCCGAAAGAGCGCGACATCGCCATGGTGTTCCAGAATTACGCGCTGTATCCGCATATGACGGTTGCCCAGAATATGGGCTTTTCGCTCAAGCTGCGCGGCGCCGACAAAAGCGAGATCGATCAGAAGGTCAATCGCGCCGCCGATATTCTCGATTTGAGGCGATTGCTTGAGCGTTTCCCCCGGCAGTTGTCGGGTGGTCAGCGTCAGCGCGTCGCCATGGGCCGCGCCATTGTGCGTGACCCGCAGGTGTTTTTGTTCGACGAGCCGCTGTCGAATCTCGATGCCAAGCTGCGCGTCGCCATGCGCGCCGAGATCAAGGAACTGCATCAGCGCCTCAAGACCACGACGGTCTATGTGACGCATGACCAGATTGAGGCCATGACCATGGCCGACAAGATCGTGGTGATGCAGGACGGCATCGTCGAGCAGATGGGCGCACCATTGGAACTCTATGATCGCCCCGAGAACAAGTTCGTTGCCGGCTTCATCGGATCGCCTGCGATGAATTTTCTCGAAGGCACGCTGAAGGTGAATGGCGGCCAGCCATGGGTGGAGACCGCCAACGGTGCGAAGCTGCCGATCACGGCAGCGCCTGCGGCAGGGAACGACAAGGCTGTCACTTACGGCATTCGTCCCGAGCATCTCGAATTCGCCGATGACGGCATCGAGGCCGAGGTCGTGGTGGTCGAGCCGATGGGGTCGGAAACCCAGGTCGTTGCGCGCATTGGCACGCAGGACATCATCGCGATCTTCCGCGATCGGCGTCCGGTCGCGCCGGGCGACAAGATTCATCTCAGGCCGCGCGCGAATTCGGCGCATCTGTTCGATAAGGAGACCGGCAAGCGCGTCAACTGACGCGCTTTTCCGCCAAATCAATTTCAAAACATTGGTCGATCAACGAACCAATATTACAGGGAGAAGACGAAAGATGACTGGATTTACACCGGATCGCCGATCTCTGCTCAAGGGCGGCGCGATCACGCTTGCTGCTGCGGCGACCATGTCCGCGGATCAATTGCTGGGCTACGCAAAAGCCTGGGCGCAGGCCTCGCAGTGGAAGCCGGAAGCCGGCGCCAAGATCAACCTGCTGCGCTGGAAGCGCTTCGTCGAAGCCGAAGACGTGGCCTTCATGAAGATCGTCGACGCCTTCCAGAAGGCGACCGGCGTCACCATCACCGTCTCCAACGAATCCTATGACGACATTCAGCCAAAGGCTTCGGTCGCGGCGAATACCGGGCAGGGCCTCGACATGGTCTGGGGCCTGTACTCCCTGCCGTTCCTGTTCCCGACCAAGTGCATGGACGTCTCCGACGTCGCCGACTATCTCGGCAAGAAGAACGGCGGCTGGGCCGAGTCCGGCAAGCAGTACGGCATGCATAACGGCAAGTGGATCGGCGTTCCGGTCGCTGCGACCGGCGGTCTGGTGAACTACCGCGTCGCTGCTGCGGAAAAGGCCGGGCACAAGACGTTCCCGAATGATCTCGGCGGCTTCCAGGATCTGTTCAAGGGCATGAACAAGAACGGCACCCCAGGCGGCATGGCGCTGGGCCACGCTTCGGGCGATGCCAATGGCTGGGTGCACTGGGCGCTGTGGGCCCATGGCGGCAAGCTGATCGACAAGGACAACAAGGTCACGATCAATTCTCCGGAGACCGCGAAGTCACTGGAATACGTCAAGTCGCTCTACGATAACTTCATTCCCGGCACCGCATCCTGGAACGACTCGTCGAACAACAAGGCATTCCTGGCCGGCCAGCTGCATCTGACCACCAATGGCATCTCGGTCTATGTGACCGCGAAGAAGGAAGCCCCGGCGATTGCCGAAGACATGAACCACGCGCATTTGCCCGTCGGTCTGGACGGCAAGCGGCGTGAGCTCCATCTCGGTTTCCCGATCCTGATCTTCTCCTTCACCAAGTTCCCGCAGGCTTGCAAGGCGTTCACCGCCTTCATGATGGAGCCCGAGCAGTTCAATCCGTGGGTCGAGTCAGCCCAGGGCTATCTGTCGCCGTTCCAGCTTGCTTTCGAGAAGAATCCGATCTGGACCGCCGATCCGAAGAACACGCCATATCGCGACGTGGCTTCGACGGCAACGACCCCGGCGGGCGAAGCGCAGATGAGCGAGAATGCGGCGGCGGCGATCGCCGACTTCGTGGTCGTCGACATGTACGCCAATTACTGCACGGGCCGTGAGGACGTGAAGACCGCGATGTCGTCTGCCGAGCGCGCGGCGAAGCGCATCTTCCGCGCCTAAGGACGACCTTGCCGGCGCGGAGCGACCCGCGCCGGCAACTCTCCGGAACAGCCGTGAATCTCGTTTCACAAAAGGCTGCCTGAACGATGGGAATGGGAATGCCAGAGACCGACTACAAGACAGTTCTCCCGGAAGGCTGGGCGCGGCCGCGCGGTTTCGCGCATGCAGTGGTGGCCGGCGGTACGCGGAGCGTCCGCATCTCCGGACAGCTCGGCAAGCAGAACGGGCAGGGCGAGGTCGCCGAGGGATCCGACTTCGGGACGCAGTGGCGCTACGCAATGGAGAATCTCGTCACCGTGCTGAAGGCGGCGGGCGGCGAACCCAAGCAACTCGTGATGCTGCGCGCCTATGTCACCGACATCAACGCATTCAAGACGTCCGGCGCCGCCATTGGCGAAGCCTGGGGCGCGACGCTCGGCAAGCATTTTCCAGCAATGACACTGGTTCAGGTTTCCGCCCTGATCGATCCGCACGCACGTGTCGAGATCGAGGGCGAAGCGATCCTGCCGTAACCGGATCATGACGCATGACTGACTGCACGACATCAGACCGAAGCCGACATCCGACTGGAGCTATCTTGCAATGACCACGATCCAGACATCGATGCCGGGGGCAGGGAAAGTGATCCCCAGATCCTCGGCCTGGGACCGGCTGCGGATCAACCGCAACTGGCTCGCACTGTGGTTCATGTTGCCGGCCGCGGCATTCCTGCTGCTGTTTCTCGCTTATCCGCTGTTCCTCGGCGTCTGGATGAGCTTCACCGATGATCGCATCGGCCGCGGCGGCGTGTTTGTCGGACTAGAGAACTACGAGTGGCTGAAGGACGACAGCATCTTCTGGCTCTCGGTGTTTAATACGCTGCTCTATACGATCGTCGCCAGCGCCATCAAATTCGCCGTCGGCCTCTATCTGGCGCTGCTGCTCAACCGCCACATGCCGTTCAAGGCGCTGATCCGCGCGGCGGTGCTGATCCCGTTCATCGTGCCAACGGTGCTCTCGGCCATCGCTTTCTGGTGGATCTACGACTCGCAGTTCTCGATCATCTCGTGGTCGCTGATCAAAATGGGCCTGATCGACCACAACATCAATTTCTTGGGCGACAGCAACTGGGCACGAGGGAGCGTGATCTTCGCCAATATCTGGCGCGGTGTGCCGTTCGTCGCGATTACGCTGCTGGCCGGTCTGCAGACGGTGTCACCGTCGCTCTATGAAGCGGCGACGCTGGACGGCGCCACGTCGTGGCAGCGCTTCCGCTTCATCACCTATCCGCTGCTGACGCCGATCATCGCGGTCGTGATGACCTTCTCGGTGCTGTTCACCTTCACGGACTTCCAGCTGATCTGGGCGCTGACCCGCGGCGGTCCGGTGAATGCGACGCATCTAATGGCGACGCTGAGCTATCAGCGCGGCATTCTTTCGGGTCGGCTCGGCGAGGGTGCAGCCATCGCCACCGCCATGATCCCGTTCCTCCTGGCAGCCATCGCCATTTCCTGGTTCGGCATGCAACGCCGCAAGTGGCAGCAAGGCACTGACAATGACTGATCACGCCGTCGATCACCACACAGCCGTCGCGCCGACCGTCGAGAAAGACGATCACAGCGAGGGCATGGCCTATCTGGAGTCGCTGCCGAGGCGCATCGTCACGCTCTACATTCCGTTGTTCATCATCGTGGTGATCCTGCTGTTCCCGTTCTACTGGATGGCGCTGACCTCGATCAAACCCGACGAGCAACTGATCGACATGGAGCGGTTCAATCCGTTCTGGGTGATCAAGCCGACCTTCAAGCACATTCAAAAGCTGCTGTTCGAAACCAACTATCCGCAGTGGCTGTGGAATACGATGTATGTGGCAGCGGCTTCGACATTTTTGTCGATCGTTGCCAGTGTGCTCGCCGCCTATGCCATCGTGCGGCTGCGCTTCCGTGGTGCGGAGACAGTCGGGGCGCTGATCTTCATGGCCTATCTGGTGCCGCCGTCGATCCTGTTCATCCCGCTGGCCTCGGTCATCCAGGCCTATGGCCTGTTCGACTCGCCGCTGTCGCTGATCCTGGTCTATCCGACGCTGCTGATCCCGTTCTCGACCTGGCTCCTGATGGGCTATTTCAAGACCATCCCGTTCGAGCTCGAGGAGTGCGCGCTGATCGACGGCGCCTCGCGCTGGCAGATCCTGGTCAAGATCATCATTCCGCTGGCGGTGCCCGGCCTGATCTCGGCCTTCATCTTCTCGTTCACTTTGTGCTGGAACGAGTTCATCTATGCGCTGACCTTCCTGCAATCGACCCAGAACAAGACCGTGCCTGTGGCCATCGTCAACGAATTCGTCGACGGCGACATCTACAAATGGGGCTCGCTGATGGCCGGCGCGTTGGTTGGCTCGCTGCCGCTGGTGATCCTCTATGCGTTCTTCGTCGAGCACTACGTATCGGCGATGACAGGCGCGGTGAAGGAGTAGGCGGCTTACCCAATGTACCGCCCTCATCCTGAGGAGCGGTCGTCTTCGACCGCGTCTCGAAGGATGGCCGTAGTCTCATTCATGGTTCGAGACGGCGCCAAAGAGGCGCCTCCTCACCATGAGGGCCAGAATTGAACCCAAGAACAACAAGAAGGAGTTTTCCCTTGCACATCCTCATCCTCGGCGCCGCCGGCATGGTTGGCCGCAAGCTCACAGAGAAACTGGTTCGCGACGGCCGTCTCGGCAATCGCGATATCACCCGCATGACCCTGCAGGATGTGGTGGCGCCGGCAAAGCCTGCGGGCGCGTCGATCCCGATCGAACTGGTGACATCGGACTTCGCCGATCCAAAGACGGCTGCGCCGCTGGTCGCCCACAAGCCGGAGGTCATCTTTCATCTCGCTGCCATCGTGTCAGGGGAGGCGGAGGCCGATTTCGACAAGGGCTATCGCATCAATCTCGACGGCACCCGCTACCTGATCGACGCTATCCGGGCCATCGGCGGCGGCTACAAGCCGCGGCTGGTCTTCACCTCGTCCATCGCGGTGTTCGGCGCGCCGTTCCCCGACAAGATCGGCGATGAGTTCATTCACACGCCGCTGACCTCCTATGGCACCCAGAAGTCGATCTGCGAAATGCTGATCGCCGACTATACCCGCAAGGGGTTCCTGGACGGCATCGGCATCCGCCTGCCGACCATCTGCGTCCGTCCGGGCGCGCCGAACAAGGCCGCCTCCGGTTTCTTCTCCAACATCATCCGCGAACCGCTGGCCGGCAAGGAAGCCATCCTGCCGGTGTCCGAGGATGTCCGCCACTGGCACGCGTCGCCGCGCTCTGCCGTGGGCTTTCTCGTTCACGCCGGCACCATGGATCTTCAGGCGATGGGCCCGCGGCGTAATCTCAGCATGCCCGGCATGTCGGTGACCGTCGGCGAGCAGCTCGCCGCGCTTGAGCGCGTGGCCGGCAAGAACGTCGTCGGGCGCATTAAGCGCGAGACCGATCCGGTCATCACTGGCATCGTGTCGGGCTGGCCGCGCGATTTTGACACCGCGCGCGCGCTGAAGCTCGGCTTCACCACGGCCGAGAAAACCTTCGACGACATCATCCGCATCCATATCGAGGATGAACTCGGCGGCAAGTTCGTCGATTGAGGCCACCATGCGGATCGCCAGCATCGGCGAATGCATGATCGAGCTGCGTCAGATGCCGGACGGGCACCTGACGCGATCCTTCGGCGGCGACACGCTGAACACTGCGGTCTATCTCGCCCGGCTTGGCGCGGAGGTCGATTATGTCACCGCGCTCGGTGACGATCCGCTCAGCGACGAGATGATTGCCGGCTGGCAGGCCGAGGGCATCGGCACTGAGCGGGTGATGCGCCTCAAGGGCAAGCTGCCCGGTTTGTATATGATCGAGACCAATGAGGCCGGCGAGCGCCGCTTCTATCACTGGCGCGATGCGTCGGCTGTCCGCAGCTTGTTAAGTCTGCCTGAGACCGACGCGTTGCTGGCAGCACTTGCGGACTATGATCTGATCTATCTCTCGGCCATCACGCTGTCGCTGTTCGACGTGGCGGGGCGCGACCGCTTGCTTGCCGCACTCCAGCGCAGCCGCACGGCCGGCGTCCGTATCGCCTTCGATACCAATTTCCGCGCCCGCGGCTGGCCCGATCTCGATATCGCACGCAACGCGTTCCAGAGCGCCTTCGCGGTGTCGGACATCGTGCTGGCCTCGGCCGAGGACTTGTTGCCGCTCTATCCTGGCGAGGCCGAGGAAAAGCTGCTGTCGCGCGTTGAAGCCGATGAAGTGGTGCTCAAGCTCGATAGCCCCGCGAGCATCATACGGCATAACGGCCAGCCGCAGCGTGTCGAGGCCGAGCCGGTGACCCAGCCGGTGGTCGATACCACTGCCGCCGGCGACAGTTTTGCCGCTGCCTATCTGCACGCACGTCTGAGCGGCGCTCAGCCTGTCGCCGCCGCACAGGCAGGTCACTATCTCGCCGGCACTGTCGTCTGCCATCCCGGCGCGATCATCCCGCGCGAGGCGATGCCCGATATGATCGCGTTCGACACACCATCATGAGAGGACCATCCGCATGAACAAGCCTCTCGATATCGGTCAGCGTCAGGATCATCTGCGAAAGCTGCTGAAGGCAGCATTCGTCGTTCCCGTGCTCACGATCGAACGTGTTGCCGACGCCGTGCCGCTGGCGCGGGCGTTAGTCGCCGGTGGTATCCGCACGCTGGAAATCACCTTGCGCACCGATGCTGCCGTTGAAGCGGCGAAGGCCGTCATCGCCGAAGTGCCGGAGGCCATCGTCGGCATCGGCACGGTGCTCACGCCGGCGGATTTCCAGAAGGCCTATGCCATCGGGGCGCGGTTCACGGTCAGTCCCGGCGCGACGCGCGAATTGCTGGACATCGCAGCGTCCAGCGATCTGCAATTCCTGCCGGGCGTCGCCTCGGCCTCGGAACTGATGCAGGCGCGCGAACGCGGTTTTGATGTGCTCAAGTTCTTCCCCGCGGAACAGGCCGGTGGCATTGCGATGTTGCGCGCATGGGCGGGCCCGTTTCCGGATGTCAGATTTTGTCCGACGGGCGGGATCGGCGAGGCCAATGCGGCGAGCTGGCTCAGCGAGCCGATGGTTCTGGCGGTCGGCGGGTCCTGGATCTGTCCGTCGTCAATGATACGTTCCGGCGACTGGGCAGGCATAACGGCCATGTGCGCGCGGACCATGAAAACCCTGCAAGCGCCATGAAGCCGGGCTATAACGGGCTCAATATTTGAAATCGATCAGGGAGACGACCATGACTGCCAGCATTGTTGGTTGGGCGCATATGCCGTTCGGAAAATTCGACGCCGAGACTGTCGAGAGCATGGTGGTCCGCGTCGCGACCGAAGCCATGGCCGATGCGGGCATCTCCGCCAGTGATGTCGATGAAATCGTGCTCGGCCATTTCAACGCAGGCTTCTCGCCGCAGGATTTTACCGCGTCGCTGGTGCTGCAGGCCGATCCGGCATTGCGCTTCAAGCCCGCCACCCGCGTCGAGAATGCCTGCGCCACCGGTTCGGCTGCCGTGCATCAGGGCATCAAGTCGATCGCCGCCGGCGCTGCCAAGATTGTGCTCGTCGTCGGTGTCGAACAGATGACCCGCACGCCGGGCCCCGAGATCGGCAAGAACCTGCTTCGCGCGTCCTATCTGCCGGAAGACGGCGAGACGCCTGCGGGCTTCGCCGGCGTGTTCGGCGGCATCGCGCAAAAATACTTTCAGAAATATGGCGACCAGTCCGATGCGCTGGCCATGATTGCCGCCAAGAACCACGCCAACGGCGTCCACAATCCCTATGCGCAGATGCGCAAGGATATCGGCTTCGAATTCTGCCGCTCCGAAAGCGACAAGAACCCGTTCGTCGCCGGTCCCTTGAAGCGCACAGACTGCTCGCTGGTGTCCGACGGCGCCGCGGCATTGGTGCTGACGGATTCCGAGACCGCCAAGACCATGGGCAAGGCGGTCAACATCAAGGCCACCGGCCATGCGCAGGATTTCCTGCCGATGTCGAAGCGCGACATCCTTCAATTCGAGGGCTGCACCGTGGCCTGGCAGAAGGCGCTGAAGACCGCTGGCGTCGAGATCGGCGATCTCTCTTTCGTTGAGACCCATGACTGCTTTACCGTCGCCGAACTGATCGAATATGAAGCCATGGGCCTGACGCCGCGCGGGCAGGGTGCGCGCGCCATCAAGGAAGGCTGGACCCAGAAGGACGGCAAGCTGCCGATCAATCCGTCCGGAGGCCTCAAGGCCAAGGGTCACCCGATCGGCGCCACCGGTGTGTCAATGCATGTGTTGAGCGCGATGCAATTGCTGGGTCAGGCGCCAGAGGGCATGCAGATCAAGAACGCCAAACTGGCCGGTATCTTCAATATGGGCGGCGCCGCGGTGGCGAATTACGTTTCGATCCTGGAGCCGGCGAAGTAAGCGCCATGAACGTCGCCCAATGGCTGGCAGCGTCTGCGCGTCTGCATCCAGACGCACCGGCGCTGCTGACCGGCACCACAGTCCACGCTGACTACGCCACATTCGCGCGCCGTGCTGCCGCCATCGGTGCTGGCCTCGTACGCGATTACGGCATTCAGCCCGGCGACCGCGTCGCGCTGTTCATGTCGAATGCCACGCAATATCTCGAATGCATGTATGCGGTGTGGTGGATCGGCGCTGTCGTCATCCCGATCAATGCCAAGCTGCATGGCCGCGAGGCCGCGTGGATCTGCGACAATGCCGGCGCGAGGCTGGCCTTTGTCGACGACGACAGCCGGTCGGCACTGGTTCAGGTCGAGGAAGACCTGCCGACCGGCATGCAGATGCTGTCCATCGACAGCGAGACGTTTCACGAATTGCAGCATGGCGAGCCGGTGTCCGCGGTGCCGCTGTCCCGCGAAGACAACGATCTCGCCTGGCTGTTCTACACCTCCGGCACCACCGGCCGGCCCAAAGGTGTGATGCTCAGCCATGGCAATCTGGTCGCCATGTCCATGTGCTATCTCGCCGATGTCGATCAGGTGCATCAGCGCGATGCCATCCTCTATGCCGCGCCGATCTCGCATGGCGCCGGTCTCTATAATTTCATCCATATCCGTATGGCCGCGCGCCACGTCGTGCCGGAGAGTCAGGGCTTCGAGCCGGACGAAGTGCTCAATCTCGGCAAGCAACTCGGCGATGTCGCGATGTTCGCGGCGCCCACCATGGTGCGCCGTCTGGTCGATGCGGCGAAGAAGCGTGGCGAGAGCGGCGAGGGCATCCGTACCATCGTCTATGGCGGCGGGCCGATGTATCTGGCCGACATCCGCGACGCCATTGCCACCATGGGCCAGCGCTTCGTGCAGATCTACGGGCAGGGTGAATCGCCGATGACGATCACCTCGCTGCCGCGCGCCTTCCACGCCGATACCGAACACCCGCGCTATCTCGAACGCCTCGCTTCGGTCGGCCCGGCGCAGAGCGTGATGGAAGTGCGGATCACCGATGCCGACGGCAAGCCTTTGCCGGTTGGCGAGACAGGCGAGGTCGAGGCCAAGGGGCCGGCTGTGATGCTCGGCTACTGGAACAACGACAAGGCCAATGCCGAGACATTGAAAGACGGATGGCTCCGCACCGGCGATGTCGGCCGGCTCGACGACGACGGTTTTCTCACGCTGTCCGACCGCTCCAAGGATGTCATCATCTCCGGCGGTACCAATATCTATCCGCGCGAAGTCGAGGAGGCGCTGCTGACGCATCCCGCCGTGCGGGAAGTGTCGGCGATCGGGGTGCCCGAGCCGGACTGGGGCGAGGTCGTGGTGGCCTGTGTGGTGCTGGAGCCCGGCGCATCCGCCGACGATGCTGCGCTCGACGCGCATTGCCTCGCCAATATCGCCCGCTTCAAGCGCCCCAAGCGCTATGTTCATCTCGGTGCGCTGCCGAAGAACAATTATGGCAAAGTGCTCAAGACTGAGCTGCGGGAGATGATGCGCGCTTCGGCGCCGGCGGGGGCCGGCTAGTCGTTACCACTTTGACGCGTACCGGCATCCCACGCATACGGCCCCGCGTCTGGCGCCCTTGCGCCCGTAAAGCCGCTCCCGCTAAGACGAAGGTAACAGGGGCGCTATTGGCGCCTGACCACGCGCTTTTCGGGAGCAAACGACTTTGACGGGACCACTTCACGGGATCAAAATCATCGACATGACCTCGGTGATGATGGGGCCTTATTGCACCCAGACTCTGGGTGACTACGGCGCCGATGTGATCAAGGTGGAGTCTCCCGATGGAGACGTGGTTCGGTCAATTGGGCCGATGCGCAATCCCGGCATGGGGCCGATTTTCCTGAATACCAATCGCAGCAAGCGCTGCGTCTGTATCGACCTCAAGAAGGAAGAGGGCCGCGCGGCGCTGCTCAAGCTGGTCGAGACCGCCGATGTGCTGGTTTACAATGTCCGCCCGGCGGCCATGGCGCGGCTCAATCTCGGCTATGACGTCATGGCCAAGGTCAATCCGCGGCTGATCTATGCCGGTGTGTTCGGCTTCAGCCAGGCCGGCCCCTATGCCGCCAAGCCCGCTTATGACGACCTGATCCAGGGCGCCACCGCGCTGCCCGCGTTGAATGCGCGCATCAGCAGTGACGGTGTGCCGCGCTATGTGCCCAATGCGCTGGTCGATCGCATCGTCGGGCTCACCGCGCTTGGCGCCATCCTTGCCAGCGTCGTGCATCGCGACAAGACCGGCGAGGGCCAGCGCGTCGACATCCCGATGTTTGAGACCATGGCGAGCTTCATGATGGGTGACCACATGGGCGGCCTCACTTACGATCCGCCGCTCGACAAGGGCGGCTATGGCCGTCACCTCTCGCCGGACCGCCGGCCGTACCAGACTTCGGACGGCTATATCTGTGCGATGGTCTATAACGACAAGCAGTGGAAGAGCTTCCTCAAGCATGTCGGCCGCGAGGAACTGTTCGACGATCCGCGCTTCGCGACCTTTCCGCAGCGCATCCAGCATATCGACACGGTGAACGCCGAACTGTCGCGCATCTTCACGACCAGGACGACGGCGGAATGGGCGAAGCTGCTCGATGACGCCGACGTGCCGTCGACCCCGATGCACACGCTGGAAAGCATGATGCAGGATCCGCATATGCTGGCGACCGACTTCTTCCAGCAGGTCGAGCATCCGACCGAAGGTGCGATCCGCAGCATGAAGGTGTCGGCGACCTGGTCGAAGACCCCGGTCAATCCGACGCGCCTTGCCTCGCATCTCGGCGAACAGAATGCCGAAGTGCTGGCTGAGGTCGGCTATACTGCCGAGCAGATCGAGAAAATGCACAAGGATGGCGTGCTCCGACAGGCCGCTATCCCAGATACGTCGGAGCTGTAACACATGGATTTCGCCCTCGACGCCAACCAGGAATCCATCCGCGACGCCATCGAGAAGATCTGCGCGCGTTTCGACGATGCCTATTGGCTGAAGAAGGACAAGGAGGGCGGTTTCCCCATCGACTTCCACAAGGCGATGGCCGATGCCGGCTGGCTCGGCATCTGTATTCCCGAGGAATATGGCGGTTCGGGTTTGGGGATCACCGAGGCCGCGATCATGATGCGGGCGATTTCGGAATCCGGCGCCGGCATGTCGGGTGCGTCAGCTGTGCATATGAATGTGTTCGGCCTCAATCCGGTGGTGGTGTTTGGCACGCCCGAACAGTGCGCGCGCATGCTGCCGCCCATCGTGGACGGCACCGAGAAATCCTGTTTCGCGGTGACCGAGCCCAATACCGGCCTCAACACCACGCAGCTCAAGACCCGCGCCGTGCGCAAGGGCGATCGCTACATCGTCAACGGCCAGAAGGTCTGGATCTCCACCGCGCAGGTCGCCGAGAAAATCCTGTTGCTGGCGCGCACCACGCCGCTTGAAGAGGTGAAGAGCCCGACGCATGGGCTCAGCCTGTTCTATACGGATCTCGACCGCTCCAAGATCGCCGTGCACGAGATCGAAAAGCTCGGCCGCAAGGCCGTCGACTCCAACGAGCTGTTCATTGCCGATTTTGAAATTCCGGTCGAGGATCGCATCGGCGAAGAGGGCCACGGCTTCGAATATATCCTGCACGGCATGAACCCCGAGCGCATCCTGATCGCGGCGGAAGCCGTCGGTCTCGGCAAGGCTGCACTGAGGAAGGCGGCCGACTACGCCAAGGTGCGCAACGTGTTCAACCGCCCGATCGGCCAGAACCAGGCGATCCAGCATCCGCTCGCCAAGAACTGGATGGAGCTTGAAGCCGCCTGGCTGATGGTGCTGTCGGCCGGCTGGCAATATGACCAGGGACTGCCCTGTGGCCCCGCCGCGAATTCGGCGAAGTATCTCGCGGGCGAGGCTGGCTATCACGCCTGCGAACAGGCGGTGATGACCCATGGCGGCTTTGGTTACGCCAAGGAATATCATGTCGAGCGTTATCTCAGGGAGTCGCTGATCCCACGCATCGCCCCGATCAGCCGCGAACTGATCCTGAGCTTCATCGCCGAAAAGGCGCTCGGTTTGCCGAAGTCGTATTGATGATGACGATAGTGGTCGCGTCGCAATACCGGCCTCTCGATTCCCTCCCCCCTTGCGGGGGAGGGTCAGGGAGGGGGGTAACCACAGGCGACGTCATCCGCGGCTACCCCCGCCCCCGACCCGTCGCCGCCAAGCGAAGCTTCGCTTCGCTTGGCGGGAGGGGAGCACTGCTGCCGGAGTGTTTGTCATGAGCTACATCACCGGCGTTGGTCTTCTTCCCTACGGCAAGCACGAGGGCTCATCGACCATCGACCTGATGAGCCGCGCCGCCGAGCTGGCGCTGGCCGATGCCGGCCTCAAGCGTGGCGACATCGACGGCTTCCTGTGCGGCTATTCCACCACCATGCCGCATATCATGCTGGCGACCGTGTTCGCCGAGCATTTCGGCATCACGCCATCCTATGCCCATGCGATCCAGGTCGGCGGCGCCACCGGCATGGCGATGGCGATGCTGGCGCATCAGCTGGTCGAGGGCGGCGTTGCCAAACATGTGCTGGTGGTCGGGGGCGAGAACCGGCTGACCGGCCAGAGCCGCGATGCGTCGATCCAGGCGCTGGCGCAGGTCGGTCATCCCACTTACGAAGTGCCGCTCGGCCCGACCATCCCGGCCTATTACGGCCTCGTTGCTAACCGATACATGCATGAATACGGCGTGACGCAGGAAGACCTTGCCGAATTCGCCGTGCTGATGCGCCAGCACGCGCTGACTCATCCTGGTGCGCAGTTTCACGACCCGATCACCGTCGCCGACGTGATGGCCTCGAAGACCATTGCCACGCCGCTCAAACTGCTCGACTGCTGTCCGGTGTCCGATGGCGGCGCGGCCTTCGTTGTCAGCTATGAGCCGACCAGTTCAACGAAAATCCGCGTCCGCGGCGCTGCGCAGGCGCATACCCACCAACACATCACCGCCGCGCCGGCGCTGTCCGAACTCGGCGCCGAGATTGCCATCGCGCGCGCGAAGAAGGCGACGGGTATCGAGATCTCCGATGTCCGCTACGCCGCGGTGTATGACAGCTTCACCATCACTCTGGCGATGCTGCTGGAAGATCTCGGTCTTGCCGGCCGCGGTGAGGCGGCGGCGCAAGTGCGCGCCGGCTATTTCAGCCAGCACGGCGTGATGCCGCTCAACACGCACGGTGGTCTTCTGAGCTACGGTCATTGCGGCGTCGGTGGCGCCATGGCGCATCTCGTCGAAACACATCTGCAGATGACAGGCAGGGCCGAGAACCGTCAGGTCAGGGATGCTTCCGTCGCGCTGCTGCACGGTGACGGCGGTGTGCTGTCGTCCCATGTCAGCATGTTCCTGGAGCGCGTATCATGAGCGAGCTCAAGCCTGCCGCCGACTGGACCACCGGGACTGAAGCTATCGGCTATCAGTCCTGCCGCGCTTGCCAGTCGATCCAGTATTTCCGCCGCAGTTTTTGCGCCGCCTGCGGCTCGTCCGATTTCGACGACAAAATCGCAAGCGGCGAGGGCACCGTCTATGCGACATCGCTCGTACTGCGCGCCGGGACGCCGGAAGCGCGCGAGCATGTGCCCTATAATATCCTGCTCATCGACACCGCCGAAGGCTTTCGCATGATGGCCCACGGCGCCAACGATCTCGTGATCGGCGACAAGGTAAAAGCCGGCTATCGGCGATTCACCGGCCGCCTCGTACCGTTCTTCGAAAAGACTCCTCAATGAGCCGTCTGCGCTTCGCCCTCGATCCGAAATCCGTGGCCATCATCGGCGCCTCGGAAAATCCCAACTGGCAAGCCGCTGGTGGTCGCCGCGACGCAGCCCAGCGTCGCCAAGGAGTGAACTTGGTCTGGTCAAGCTTGGCGTCGCCTCGCGCGAGGCGGTCGGTGAGGTCTATGCCGAGATGGAAGGGATCATCCGCAAGCACGGCTCGCGCTTCGACGGCGTCATCATCGCCGCCATGACCGGCGGTCGCCGCGAGATCGTGATCGGCGCGCATCGCGATCCCGTCTTCGGCCCGGTGGTGATGGTGGGCGACGGCGGCAAATATGTCGAAGCGTTCAAGGACACCACGCTGCTGCTGCCGCCTTTCACCAGGGACGATGCCATGCGCGCGATGGCGAAGCTGCGCATCGCGCCGCTGTTCGAAGGCGTCCGCGGTGAGCTGCCGATGGATGTCGATGCGCTCGTGGATGCAATGGTTCGGATCGGCGAGCTGATGGCGGATACGTCCGCCAGGGTGATGAGCATCGACCTCAATCCGGTGATGCTGAATACGAACGGCTGCGTCGTGGTGGACGCCGTGGTGTTCAAGGGGGAGTAGGGATGCTCCGTTAAACCCTCCCTTGCGGGGAGGGTGGCCGCGCGAAGCGCGGACGGGTGGGGGTACCCCACGGTATGACGTCACGTGGGGCACCCCCACCCCGGCCTTCGGCCGACCCTCCCCGCAAGGGGGAGGGTTAAGCAAGTCGACGCTCTATCAGAACGTCACCACACCGCGGATACTCTCCCCGCGCTTCATCAGATCAAACCCCTTGTTGATGTCACTGAGCGGCATCACGTGGGTGATCATCGGGTCGATCTGGATCTTGCCCTGCATGTACCAGTCGACGATTTTCGGTACGTCGGTGCGGCCGCGGGCGCCGCCGAAAGCCGAGCCGCGCCAGACGCGGCCGGTCACCAGCTGGAACGGGCGTGTCGAGATTTCAGCGCCGGCCGGCGCCACGCCGATGACGATGGATTCGCCCCAGCCGCGGTGGCAGGCTTCCAGCGCCTGACGCATGACCGTGACATTGCCGGTGCAATCGAAGGTGTAATCGGCGCCGCCGATCTGGTCAGCGCCGCGTTTGGTCATGTCGATGAGATGTGGGACCAGATCCTTGCCCAACTCCTTCGGGTTAACGAAGTGAGTCATGCCGAAGCGCTCGCCCCAGGCCTTTCGGTCATTATTGATGTCGACGCCGATGATCATGTCGGCGCCGGCGAGCCGCAGGCCCTGCAGCACGTTGAGGCCGATGCCGCCGAGGCCGAACACGATCGCCTTGGCGCCTTGCTCGACCTTGGCGGTATTGAACACAGCGCCGATGCCGGTGGTGACGCCGCAGCCGATATAGCAGACCTTGTCGAACGGCGCGTCCTCGCGGATTTTCGCCACCGCGATCTCGGGCAGCACGGTGTAATTCGCGAAGGTCGAGGTACCCATATAGTGGTGAACAGGCTTGCCCTCGAGCGAGAAGCGCGAGGTGCCGTCGGGCATCAGGCCCTGACCCTGCGTCGCGCGAATGGACGTGCAGAGATTGGTCTTGCGCGACAGGCATGACGGGCACTGGCGGCATTCCGGCGTGTAGAGCGGGATGACATGGTCACCCTTCTTCACGGAGGTGACGCCGCGGCCGACATCGACGACGACGCCGGCGCCTTCATGGCCGAGGATCGCCGGAAACAGACCTTCGGGATCGGCGCCCGACAAGGTGAACTCGTCGGTGTGGCAGATGCCGGTGGCCTTGATCTCGATCAGCACTTCGCCGTCGCGCGGACCTTCGAGCTGAACGGTGGTGATCTCCAGCGGCTTCCCGGCACTGATGGCAACGGCGGCGCGAACGTCCATGGCAAATTCCTTCGGTAATGGTCTCGGTGTCGTGATGTCAGGCGGCAGGTCCGCGCAAACAGCCATTGCCGCTTAGCACATGATGGGGCACTGAGCAGCCCGTGAAACAGGTTCAGAAAAGCGATCTTGAAATCCTGATCGGACGCGCAGCACCCATCGTCTTCGTGCTGCTGTGGAGCACCGGTTTCATCGGCACCAAGTATGTGCTGAACGGCGCTGAACCTCTGACCTATCTGACCGTGCGCATGATGCTGGTGGTCGCGATCATGGCGGTGATCGTCGCATGGGTGCGACCGGCGTGGCCGGATCGCGCGGGCATCGGCCACAGCATCGTCGCCGGGCTGCTGGTGCAGGGGCTTTATCTCGCCGGTACCGTGTTTGCGGTCGCGCACGAGGTCCCGGTCGGTCTGTCGGCACTGATCCCGGGTCTGCAGCCGATCCTCACCTCGATCCTCGCCAGTCGGTTTCTCGGCGAGCGCGTCACGCCGCTGCAATGGGGCGGGGTGGCGCTCGGTCTCGCCGGCGTGTTGCTGATCCTGCATGGTCGGCCGATGACGGGCGAGGCGGGCTGGGGCTGGTTCGCGTCCGCCATTTCGCTGATCACGATCACCGTCGGCACGCTCTATCAGAAGCGCTATTGCGGCGGCATCGACTGGCGCACGGGCAGCTTCATTCAGCAACTCGCAGCAATGGTCATGCTCGGCATCGGCGCGTGGGCCCTTGAGACCAATGTGATCCACTGGTCGGCGGAGTTCGTGCTGTCGGTGGTGTGGCTCGCGGTGGTGCTGTCGATCGGCACCGTCGGGCTGCTCTACTGGCTGCTGCGGCGCCAGGCCTCGAGCCAGGTGGCGAGTCTGTTCTATCTTGTGCCGGCCGTGACGGCGCTGATGGCGTTCGTTCTGTTTGGTGAAAAGCTCGATGCCGTTGCCATCATCGGCATGATTGCCTGCGGAGCTGCGGTATTGCTGGTCAACCGCGCCAGGGCCTGACGCCATCCTGCGTCAATCCAGACCCCGGACATGAAAAAGCCTCCGGGCTTGGACCCGGAGGCTTTCACATCTGCGAAGAAGCTTACTTCTTCTTGGCAGCCTTCTTGGCCTTCTTGGCCTTCTTCGGAGCGGCCTTCTTGGCGGCCTTCTTCACGGTCTTCTTGGCAGCCTTCTTCACGGTCTTCTTGGCGGCCTTCTTGACGGTCTTCTTCACTGCTTTCTTAGCCATTGGTCTCGCTTTCTGGGTTTTCTTCTTTGAAGATTTCTTCGCAGAAGTTTTCTTGGTGGACTTCTTCGTCTTCTTAGCCGGGGTCACTTTCTTTGCGACTTTCTTTGCGGCCTTCTTGACCTTCTTCGCCACCGAGGTGGCGACTTCCTTAGTCGCGTCGGCTGCGCTGCTAAGCGCGTCCGTCACTTGCTCCAGGACTGGAGTGTCGTCGTTCATAGCATCCCCCAACATTGTCGACTTTTTCACGTTAGTCCGATTCGGGCGCGTGTTGAAGAGTGTGTTATCGACAGTCAACTATTTCGTATCGTTGTGTACGCCTTTAATGCGCGCTCGCGACCGACTTTGTGATCGACGATCGGCGACGGATAGTCTTTGCCTAAAGTGATTCCCGCGTTTTTGAGTTCGAGCGGTGAAGCTGTCCAAGGCTGATGAATATGTTTTGTGGATAGTTCTGTCAGTTCGGGTATCCAGCGCCTGACATAGACACCACCGGGATCGAACTTCTCACCCTGCAGGATCGGATTGAAGACGCGGAAGTAGGGTGCTGCATCCGCGCCGGAGCCTGCGACCCACTGCCAGTTGGCGGGATTGCTGCCCGCATCCGCGTCGACAAGCGTATCCCAGAACCACTTCTCGCCCTCGCGCCAGTCGATGAGCAGATGTTTGACGAGGAAAGATGCGACCACCATGCGTACGCGATTGTGCATCACACCGGTGTGCCAGAGCTCGCGCATGCCGGCATCGACGATCGGATAGCCGGTCAGACCGCGTTGCCACGCGCGCAGCGCCTTGCGATCGGTCTTCCATGGGAACTCATCGAAGGATGATTGCAGATTGCGCGTGGCCAAATCAGGAACATCGAACAGCAGATGGCGGCAGAACTCGCGCCAGCCGACTTCGCTCATGAACTTTGCGATGTCGCTGCTGTGCTTCGGATGTTCTGCAGCTCCGAAATGCGCAGCGGTCCAGATCTGACGCGGACTGATCTCGCCGAAGCGAAGATGCGGCGACAGGCGGGACGTGATCTCGCGGTCAGGCCGATCGCGGTCGCTGCTATACCCCGCGATCTCCTTCAGGAAGCGCTTCAGATGTTTCTGCGCAGCCGCTTCGCCTGGCGTCCACATCTCGCGCAGACCGCCGGCCCAGTCGGGCTTCGATGGCTCTAGTGCCCAGTCGGCGAGCCTGTCGCTCTTCACCTTCGGCGCGGGCATTAGTTTCTTCGGCGCCGGAAGCGGCTTCGCCGGTTCGCCCATCGTCTGAACGCGCCGCCAGAACGGTGTGAACACGCGCAGGCCGCGGCTCTCCTTCGTGCCGGTCTCCTTGGCGCGGATTGTCGCAGGATGCGCCAGGAGGTCACCCGGAAAGCTCTGCGTGCCGACATCGAGGTCGGCAAGCGCTTCGGTAACGCCATCGGCGACCGCGAGATGCGGCGCCTGCGCGATCTCGTTCCAGAAGACGTGGCTGGCATCGACTGCGCGCGCCACATCGACAATGACGTCGGCCGCAGCGCCCTTGCGCAGCACCAGTGTGCCGCCGATGGCGTCGAGGCTTGCGCTGAGTGCGCGCAGCGACTGCGCCAGCCACCACCTCGTCGCGCCGCCCATCGAGCGCGCCTGCGGTGGCTTCAATGCCTTGCTCTGTTCATCGAGGATGTAGAGACAGATCACCGGCGCATTGCGCCTGGCTGCGGCATGAAGGGCAGGGTGATCGGACAGACGAAGGTCGTCGCGAAACCAGACGACGATAGGTGCCTGCGTCGGTGTTGAGGTCGAAGATTGATCGGTCATCACTCATCCAACGCGGATGTCGGGTGATTGATCCGGCCGCGAATACCGCGAGAGGCTTTGCAACCCTGCGCTCATAGGCGCCTAGTATCAGGACATTTATTACTGAATTGGTACTCGAAGCGGTTTTGAAGCGATACACGATTCGCTACGCGACGACGTTCGCCGCCATGCTGCCGCTGGGTCTGCTCTTCCTCGGCATCGTTGCGAGAGCTCCTCGCAAGGACGTGGAGAAGGGACCCATGACGACGGAGAGTGCCTGCAGCATCGATTGGACGAGTCAAAGAAAAGAGGCGCCGCGATCTCTCGCGGCGCCTCTTTCGTTCTTGCAAATCAGTCGCAGCGTTACTTCGGCTGCGGCACGATGCGGATATAGGGCTTCGGTTCTTTCCAGCCATTCGGATAGATCGTCTTGGCCTCGTCGTTGGTGACGGAGCCGGCGATGATGACGTCCTCGCCATGCTTCCAGTCTGCCGGCGTGGCGACGCGATGCTTGGCGGTCATCTGCAGTGAATCGATGACGCGCAGGATTTCCTGGAAGTTGCGACCGGTGGTCATCGGATAGACCAGCACCAGTTTGATCTTCTTGTCCGGTCCGATGATGAAGACGTTGCGCACGGTGGCATTATCCGCGGCGGTACGGCTGTCGGCATCGCCCGCCACGTCGGCCGGAAGCATGTTGTAGAGCTTGGAGACCTTGAGGTCAGTGTCGCCGATCATCGGGAAGGTCGGGCGGGCGCCCTGGGTTTCGTTAATGTCGTCGACCCACAGCGCGTGCTTGTGCACGGGGTCGACGCTGAGGCCGATCAGCTTGACGCCGCGCTTGTCGAATTCCGGCTGCAGCTTGGCGAGGGCGCCGAGTTCGGTGGTGCAGACCGGGGTGAAGTCCTTCGGATGCGAGAACAAAAGAGCCCAGCTATCGCCGATCCAGTCGTGGAACTTGATGCGGCCAGCCGTGGTTTCGGCCTCGAAATCGGGGGCGACGGCGTTGATCTGGAGCGTCATGATGGACCTCATGTCATTCTGATTACAGATGAATTTCGTGAGCCGATTATAGAGGCGCACGTTGGTAAATGGAACTGTCCAGCAAAAAGGACAAGAACTTTCTTCAAATTCAGCGCGCGCTGGCATTCAGTTTCACGCAAGGCGGCTGCGGCAAAATACCCACGCAACATGATGTTATCGGATGCCGTGATGTTGCCTCCCGCGCGGCGCAATCCCGCCTGACCGCATCGCCACATCTGATCGAACCCAGCAGCGTCCCGGCGCGACTGAACTGCAACGGTTAGGGATAAGAAGAACTCCTGTCGATCTCTTAACCGAGCGTTAAGTCGCCCATGGAATTGCTGGGCTATGTTGAGAAATATGCTGCAAACAGAAGAGCTTGAAATGTCATCCGCTGCCGCTGCCGACGTATTCGGCGCCATCGAAACGTCCTCCATCAACGATCATCGCGCTGCGGCGCAGGCCCTCGCCATCGTGCGCGACGGCGTCATCACCGGCGAAGGCCCGACCACCCGTGGCCGTATCCATTTCTCCCGTGCGCTTGATGCCGATGACGCCGCCTGGTGCGAGCGCATCCTGGGTGCATCGGCACTGGCCAGCCAGCCGGTCAGCCGCGACGAGGCCGAGGCACTGTTTGCGATCAACGAAGCGGCGGCCGAGCGCAGCGATGACGGACGTTTCGACGACCTGTTCGCCAAGGCTGTCGTCCATCACGCTGCGTCCGCGTCGGGCCTGCCGGTGCCGCCGCGTGCGGTGGCGCTGTCGCCCGATGTGGCCATCGAGACCTGGGCGCCGACCAAGGCCGTTGGCGTGAATATCGAAGTGCTCGAATGGATCGCGTCGCAGATGCGCGCCAAGCGCGTCAGCAATGCCGCCATCATGACGCTGGTCACGACTGTGGTCGGCGCCGCGACGCTGCAACTGCCGAATGTGTTCGACATCGGCATGTAAGCCGGTCGAAGATCGTCAGAATACGAAAACGGCGGAGCGTGGCTCCGCCGTTTTTTGTTTGGGCTGTCGCTTACTTCGCGTCGAGGCCGACAGTCCGGCCCGGGAAACCGGCGACATCGAAATATTTGTGCTCGCCGACCTTCTGCAATTGCAGCACCGTGACCAGACCCTGATCGTCAGGCGCCGAACGCATCACGTCGGTCGTTGCCGTCGGCGTTTCGCCAGTCACCGTCGCTTCACTCATCACGCGGCCGATCAGGCTGCCTTTGGACTCGCGCTTGAGGCCGAGCAGATGCGCGGCAGTCATGCCGGTATCGGCATTGCTGACCGGCAGGGGATCGACGAAGCCGGCTTTGAAGTCCGGACCGATCGCCGCCATGAAGTTGTGGGTATCGCCGCGCCCGAACGAACCATGCATGCCCTGACCCTGACGCAGCACGGTGTCTGCGATCTCGACCTGGCACGCCGCCGGCTCTTCGCAGCCCTCCGAATAGGAGCGGAATGAGACGACGATCGCGGGATGCGGCGTGACAGCCTTGCCGGACAGGTTGATCGACGACAGTGGCAGCGCGCCGGGGAAGGAGCCCAGCGAGTCCTCCACGAAGATGCCGCTGATGTAATCCTGCTTCAGCAGCGCCTTCACGGTGCGGCCGGCGAGGACCTTGTCGCCGGTCGGCAGATAGATCAGGTCGGAGCCGCCATTGGTGGCGATGATCAGCTCGGGCTTGTCCTTGTCCTTGCCGATATAGGCGTTGCCGGCCTTCGGATACGCATTGTCGGCAACGGCGGCGAATTTGTCGTTGGGATCGAACAGCGGCAGGTCGAGCGACTTGGCGAGATCGATGGCCAGGAAGCCCAGCGGCAGGAAGCCTTCCGGCGTATCCGCATAGGTGCCCTTGATGGTCGCCGAGGTCTTGCTCTCCTTGGAGATCGTCGAGAAGCCGTGATCCGCCGAGATCATGATGTTGGTATTGGCACTGAGCCCAAGATCGTCGAGCGTCTTGCGCAGCTGCGCGAGATTGTCGTCGGCGTTCTTGATCGAGGCGAGTGAGGAAGGGCCGTTGATGCCGGGCGTCACTTTGTTGAGACTGTCACCCTGATTGTGCTGGGTGCCGTCGGGATCGCGCGACCAGAAGATGAGCACGAACGGCTTGTTGCGTGCCTTGAACATCGGCAGCACCACTTTGCTCGCGACATCGGCCATATAGGCCTGCTGCTTGATATTGGCTTCCGTGGTGCCAGGCGTCTTGGCGTCGCCCGCCTTGCCATTGTCGCCGCGGCCGGGTGTTTCCACCGCCAGGCCTGCCTTGGCCAAAGCGTCCTTCATCTCGTCAGACAGGGGAATGCCGAGCAGCTTGCCTGCTTTGTCGATGCCGCCGGTCTGGTCGTCGATGGTGATCGTCTCCTTGCCGGTGCGTTCGGTGTGATCGAACATCAGCGTCGGGCCGACCTTGCCGATCGCGGCGGTGGAATAGCCGGCCTTGCGCGCGGCCTTCAGCAGCGTTTCCTCATTGAGGTAGTCGCCGTTGAACTGCTCGTCGAGATCGCCCAGTACTTGGTCGTGTTCGATGAAGGGGATCGGGCTGTTGTTCTGCACCGGGGTGGGGTGGCCGGTATAGATCGAGTTCGAGAACACGCCGGTATCGCCGAGATAATGGCCGGACGCCATGCCCGACGCATTGGCCATGGTGAAGGTCGGAAACAGCGAATGAGAGTTTCGGAAATTGACGCCCTTATCCCGCACTGCGGACATCGCAGGCGCCGTTTCCGGCGTCACTTTCAGCGCCCGGAGCCCATCAGGTACGAACAAAATGAGGTTGCGGGGAGGGCTGTTTTGGGCGAAAGCCGTTGTTGCGGATATAAAAGTAAGACTGAGGGAGAGGATGGTGGCGCAGCGCATGAAAAACCTCGCTTCGAAAGAACTCGGCCGATCCGGTCCAGACGTCTTCTCTAGTTTTTGTCCGCGACAGAATTGTTACGACTGCGGCGCCATGCCACATTGTACCGTCGACCCCATCTTTCCGATCCCGCCTCAAGGTTGCAAGTAAGACAGCTCATGTTCAAAAAAATTCTGATCGCCAATCGCGGCGAGATCGCCTGCCGGGTCATCAAGTCCGCCCGCAAAATGGGCATCAAGACCGTCGCCGTCTATTCTGAAGCCGATCGTGATGCGCTGCATGTCGAGATGGCCGACGAGGCCGTATTCATCGGACCTCCGGCCGCGGCCGAGAGCTATCTCCTGATCGAGAAAATCGTCGAGGCCTGCAAGCAGACCGGCGCCGAAGCGGTGCATCCCGGCTACGGCTTCCTGTCCGAGCGCGAGGCCTTCCCGCGCGCGCTGGAAGCTGCTGGTATCGTCTTCATCGGCCCCAATCCCGGCGCCATCGCCGCCATGGGCGACAAGATTGAATCCAAGAAGGCGGCAGCCAAGGCCAACGTCTCCACGGTGCCGGGCTATCTCGGCGTCATCGAGGACGACAAGCATGCTGTGAAGATCGCCGACGAGATCGGCTATCCCGTGATGATCAAGGCGTCCGCTGGCGGCGGCGGCAAGGGCATGCGCATCGCGCATTCGACTTCGGAAGTGGTCGAGGGTTTCAACCTCGCCAAGGCCGAGGCGAAGTCGTCGTTCGGCGACGACCGTGTCTTCATCGAGAAGTTCATCGTCGATCCCCGCCACATCGAAATCCAGGTGCTCGGCGACAAGCACGGCAACGTGATCTATCTCGGCGAGCGTGAATGCTCGATTCAGCGCCGCAACCAGAAGGTCATCGAGGAAGCTCCGTCGCCGCTGCTCGACGAGACCACCCGCCGCAAGATGGGCGAGCAGGCCGTGGCGCTGGCCAAGGCCGTGAATTACGATTCGGCCGGCACCGTGGAATTCGTCGCCGGCCAGGACAAGAGCTTCTACTTCCTCGAAATGAACACCCGTCTGCAGGTCGAACATCCCGTGACAGAGCTCGTCACCGGCGTCGATCTCGTCGAGCAGATGATCCGTGTCGCTGCCGGCGAGAAGCTGCAGCTTGCACAGAAGGACGTCACGCTGACCGGCTGGGCCGTGGAGTCCCGCGTCTATGCGGAAGATCCGTTCCGCAACTTCCTGCCGTCCATCGGCCGCCTCGTGAAGTATCGCCCGCCGGCCGAGAGCAAGTCCGACAACATCACCGTGCGCAACGACACCGGCGTACAGGAGGGCGGCGAGATCTCGATCTATTACGATCCGATGATCGCCAAGCTTGTCACCCACGCCCCGTCGCGCGCCGCCGCCATCGAGGCGCAGTCTCATGCGCTCGACGCCTTCTATATCGACGGTATCAGACACAATATTCCGTTCCTGTCGGCGCTGATGAGCCATCCGCGCTGGCGCGAGGGCAATCTCTCCACCGGCTTCATCGCAGAGGAATTCCCCAAGGGTTTCGCCGCCAGGGCGCCGGAGGGCGAAGTCGCCCGCCGTATCGCCGCGGTGGCGGCGGCCGTCGACTCGATCTACGGCGAACGCAAGCGGCAGATTTCCGGCCAGTTGATCGGCCGTCCGGTGACCCGTGCCGGTCGCCGCGCCGTGTGGCTGGAGCGCGAGGAGATCGCGCTCGACGTGGCCCGTGACGGCGATGTCGTGACGGTGGCCTTCGTCGGTGCTGACGGCAAGACGGGTGTGCCGCATAAGCTCTCGTCGTCCTGGAAGCCGGGCGTGCCGGTCTGGGAAGGCACCATCGACGGACACAACGTGGCCATGCAGGTGCGCCCTCAGACGTCGGGCATCCGCATCGCGCATCAGGGTTATGAAGTCGCGGTCAATGTCTTCACCGAGGCGGAGGCAACCGCTGCGCGCCTGATGCCGGTGGGCGTCAAGGCCGACACCGGCAAGAAGCTGCTGTGCCCGATGCCGGGCCTCGTCGTCTCGATTGCCGTGACCGAAGGTCAGGACGTCAAGGCCGGCGAGACCCTCGCCGTTGTGGAGGCGATGAAGATGCAGAACGTGCTCCGCGCCGAACGCGACGGCACCGTCAAGAAAATCCATGCCGCTGCTGGCGCAACGCTGGCGGTGGATGCGCTCATTCTTGAATTCGCGTGACGACCTTCCGGCAACGCCGTTACGGACTCCGGGCGCTTCTGTCCGGCGATCGCTGCATGCGTCCGGGATCGGTCTATGACGCGATCTCGGTGCGTATCGCCGAAGACCTCGGCTTCGAGGTCGGCATGTTCGGCGGCTCGGCGGCGTCGCTCGCCATTCTCGGCGATCCCGACATCGCGCTGATCACGCTGTCCGAACTCACCGAGCAGATGCGGCGGATGTCGCGCGCCGGCTCGCTGCCGGTGCTGGTCGATGCCGATCACGGCTATGGCAATGCGCTCAATGTCCGCCGTACGGTGGAAGAGCTGGAAGCCGCCGGCGCCGCCGGCCTGACCATCGAGGACACGCTGCTGCCCGCCGCCTTTGGCGAAGCGAAGGCGCAGCTGATCTCTCCGGAAGAGGGGCTCGGCAAGGTCAAGGCTGCACTGAATGCGCGACAGGATCCGGCGCTGGTGATTGTGGGGCGTACTGGTGCTGCATCGATCACCTCCGTGGATGACGCGATTGCGCGAGCCAAATCTTATGAAGCCGCCGGCGTCGATGCAGTGATGTTCACCGGCCTCAAGAGCCGCGCCGAGCTGCAGGCGGCGTCAGCCGCGACCACGCTGCCCATCGTGCTGGGCAGTCCCACCGATGACATGGATTGGGATTTCCTCAGCGCCCAGCGCGTCCGCATCGCCATTCAAGGGCACGCGCCGATCTCGGCGGCGACGGCCGCCGTCCATGCGACTCTTAAAGCGGTACGCGAAGGTGCGGGGCCGAAGGATCTGAAGAATCTTGCCTCAAGCGAGTTGATGGACAGCGTCACCCGTGGTGCCGTCGTGAAACAGCGCGGCATCGATTTCCTGGGACTCAAGAAATAGATGAGTGGCGTGATCCGTCACGTGATGATCCTCGGCCGCGTGCAGGGCGTTGGCTATCGCTACTGGGCCGGCCAACAAGCCTCGTTGCTCGGCCTCGAAGGCTGGGTGCGCAACCGCCGCGATGGCAGTGTGGAAGCGGTGTTTGCGGGGCCGGCCGATACTGTCACTGACATGATCGAGGCGTGTCACCGTGGTCCAACGGCCGCGCGCGTCGATAGCGTCGTGACAAGCGATGCCACGTCCGACATGCTTGCCCTACGCGTCAACGGCGAGGTTTTCTCGCAACTGCCGACGCTGTAATTCGGATTGGGTCGCTCAGACCGCCGTTTCCGCTGCGAGCTGCTCGCTCTCGCCGAATACTTCCCCGAACGCCTGCCGCAGCGCCACGTCCACATCGGTCATGCTAACGGGCAGGCCAAGATCGACCAGGCTGGTGACGCCGTAGCGCGGATCGACCACGCCGCAGGGCACGATGGCGTCGAAATGCGCGAGGTCCGGTTCGACATTGATGGCGATGCCATGGAACGAGACCCAGCGCCGCAGCCGCACGCCGATGGCGGCGATCTTGTCTTCATATCCCGCGCCCTTGTCGGGGCGCGCGACCCAGACCCCGACGCGGTCCTCGCGCCGTTCGCCCTTCACGTTGAAGGCGTCCAGCGTCCGGATGATCAGGTCTTCCAGTGCCGCCACATAGGCCCGAACGTCGGGCCGGCGCGCCTTGAGGTCGAGCATCACGTAGGCCACCCGCTGGCCGGGGCCGTGATAGGTCACCTGGCCGCCGCGGCCGGTCTCGAACACCGGATATCGGGCATCCAGCAGGTCGTCAGACTTGCCTGATGTGCCGGAAGTGTAGAGCGGGGGGTGTTCCAGCAGCCAGACCAGTTCCGGCGCGGTGCCGTCGGCAATGGCCGCCGCCCGGGCTTCCATCTCGGCGACGGCGTCCGGATAGGGAATCGGGGCATCGGATACCCGCCATTCCACCGGCCGGCCGGGGAGGCCGCGAGAAAACACCGTTAAATCGAGGGTTTGGCGGTCATTAACCATTGGCTAACCATAACATGTTGATCTCGCAGGCACCGCAATCTTGCATCTGTGCGATCCTGCATCTGGGAATTTGAGGCCGACGTGCCAACCCTCGATAAAATTACCGTCGATATCATGGTGGTTCTCGGCACCACGTCTATGCCCGTCCATCAGGTGATGCGGCTGAGCCGCGGCGCCATCATCGAACTGGATGCCACAGAGCAGGACGAGGTCAAAATCCTCGCCAACAACCTGCCTGTCGCATCAGGCGTGGTGATGGTCGATCGCAACCGGATTGCGGTTGAGGTCAAGCAGATGCTGCCCCGGTCGCCTGACCACAGATAGGTAGCCCGGAGAGGCCAAGAGGCCTTGTCTCCCCATCATTGGTTTGTTACATCGGCGCCGGTTGATCCGGCCGGGCGATTTGCCCTCGCCGGATTTCTTTAGCGCTCGTGGCGGAATTGGTAGACGCGCTGCCTTGAGGTGGCAGTCCGTAACAGGGTGGGGGTTCGAGTCCCTCCGAGCGCACCACACCTCACACACATCAAAAGACTGCTGCCATATCGGGTAAACGAGCCGGCTTTTCTCATCGTAGGATGATAGGCTGAGATTTGTATTGCGCCCCTGACAGCTCCGTCCGGGCGACGGCCAGAACCTCGCGCCGTCGGAGCAGGAGCCAACATTCGGTGGTGGTGTGACGTCGCTGTAACTACTAGCGATAGTTTTTTCGGACGGAATCGTATAGGTTGACGATTGGGAGTTTCGTAATCGGAAATCCTTAAAATCGCCGTTGTGGTGATTTGTTCTGCAAACACTTTGAACGTGTGCTGTTGCAAGAAAGTGACAAGACTGGACGGATTCTTGCTTTAATCTAGGGTTGTGGCTCTGAGGCAGGTCGAATGCAACTTCCGCACAAAATGATTCGAGACCGAGCCTATTTCATCGCTGGTCGCCCGGCCGCCAGTCGCAAATCTCATGATCCGAATATCGAAAGCGCGATCAGGGACGCCGAGTACTATCTCGATAGCCTTCCCGACAATTTCTATCGCCCGTTGATTTCAGGGGCGACGGCAGCGTCACAAGAACAAATATTGGTTCTGACGTGGCTCGTCCAAATGCATGATGAGATGAAAGCGGTCGAAGTGGCTTTTTTGGGAAATGGCATGTGCCGCGTGATGTGGCCGAGCGCCTCATTGACCCGAGAGGTTGAACGGCTATCGGTGAAAGACCTGCTTTCCTTGCATCTTGAAGAAATGGTCAGTCAGTATCGTACTGCTCGTGATCCGGATGAATGGCTTGTGCAATGAAGGTCTGCTTGAGCTAGTCGCCAAAGGCTAGTTGCAGCCATAGGCCTTCCACAAGTCGCGAAGCGTGCCCTCTGGTAGCTTCCCGCTATTGTGCAGCTTGATGCTGCCCAAGCCGCTACACACACATACTGCCGCGGCACGGTCGGCCTTGTCCTTGCCAGCCTGATTCTTGGCTTTCTTGCGTGCTTCGACCTGTCGGTCCACGCAGCCATTGATCTCGGACACGAGTTGATCAAGGAGTTGGCCTGGGATGATGACAATCGATTTGATTGCGCTGTCGCTTCCCTTCATCGCCAGCACCTCTGCGTTGGTCCCGGATGCGTTTCCCTTAAATTTGTCCAGTGCCTGATCTGTGCTGAGGTTCTGGGTGGCCATCAGGTCTTTCACTGAACGCCCGATGCTGAGCAGCGATGCAAGTATTGAAAGTCCCGAAGCTGCAATGGGCAATTCCAGCATTTCCGTCCTCCAAAAGATTGTCGCTTAAAAGTGTACCTCTCCATCCAATATCAACCAGAAGGAGAGGGTAAGTGCGGCTGTCGATCTTGAGGGAGGGGTGATGCGCAAATGCCGTCGCGAGCTCTCAGCCTGACATCGCCAGCACCAGCGCGCAGATCGCTGCGACGGCGCCGATCAGAAACGCCGTCCCATAGCCGAAAACGCCCGCCGCATATCCAACTGCCGGCGCAGTCAGCCCGATCGCCAGGTCGAAGAAGGCGATGAAATTCGCCACCGCGCGGCCGCGCTGTTCGATGGGTACGCGGCGCGTGGCTTCGACACCCATCGAGGGAAAGATCAGCGAGAATCCGATGCCGGTGACCAGCGCGCCGAGCAGTGCGAGCATCGGACTCGTGGATAGCCAGATCAGCGCCTGGCCCAGCGCCTCGATGGCCAGCGATGTCATCGCGACGCGCGCGCCGCCGAACCGGTCGGGCAGGTGGCTGCCGACCAGGCGCACGAAGATGAAGCCGGTCGAGAAGGCGGCGAGCGCGATGCCGGCGCCGGACCAGCCGCGTTCGACATAGGTCAGTGCCAGAAAGCCGGTGATCCCCGCGAAGGGAATGGTGGCCAGAAACAGGACCGTGCCGGAACGCCAGATCAGTCCGATCACCTTGTAGAACGGCGTGCGTTCGGTATTGCCCGACACAGGCACGTCAGGGATGGCGTAGGCGATCCCCAGCGCGATCAGTGGCGAGATGGCCGCAAGCGCGCCGACGCCGGCAAAGCCGATCGAAGCGTAGACAGCGAGCCCGATCGGTGCGCCCAATCCAATAGCCGAATACATGGCAATGCCTTGCCAGGACATCACGAGACCGGTGCGGTGCGGGCCGAGCCGTCCGATGCACCAGCTCATGGCGCCGGTGATGAACAGGCTTTCGCCAAAGCCGAGCGCGACGCGTCCGATCAGCAGCAGCGTGAGCCTGCCTTCGGCCGGCAGCGGCAGGGTGGCAGCAAGCAGATAGAACAGGCCGGCCAGCGCTGAGAGCGGCAGGCCGAGCCGGATCGCGTAGCGCGCGCCGTGATGGTCGCTCAGCGTGCCGGCGCGGTGCCGGGTGAGCACGGTCACCACCGACTGGATGCCGATGGCGAAGCCGATCACGCCGGCCGAAAAACCGAGCTGGTCATGGATGTAGAGCGAGATCGGCGGCAGCGGTAGGCCGACCGAGAGGAAGCCGAAAAACACGATCGCGACCTGCTTGATCAGGCTGGCGCGATCGTCGCGGCTGAGAGGCACAGGTTTGGACGCAGTTTGGAATTTTGGAGGAGCGTTCTGATTCATGTCGACGTGCTTTCGAGGCGGCCAGCCACGTTGGGGCTGTCCGGAGCTGAGCACGTTGAGTGACGTTAACGCTTACGGCGGGGAGACACCCTGCAATGACGGCTGGTTACGGCGAAGCAGGTTCCTCTGTCAAGGTTGTATAGTGCGGGAAGCGCTGCCGCACGGTCGCGCTTATGGCACGGTGCCCGAACATGACGTCGTGATCTTGCTACCGAAGCCGCCGCAGACATCATCGCGCCGGGCCGAGCATGCCAGCCGCTCCTCGGCCGGCCGCAGCGCGCTGACTGTCACGCGCCGTCGTTGACAAAAGTCCGTTGGCGCGTTGCGGATAAATCTCCAGATGCATTGCAGTTGTCATCATCCTTTAGCGCTCGGGTAACGACTTGCCAGTAGCAACGCCGCCGTCCGGCAGCTAGACATGGCCGGTAGCGTCGATCTTCCGGAGCGGACATGAAATATCTGAGCTATGCCTATCGTTTCATCTCCAACTTTGCCTTTCTGGCGCTGGTCTATTTCAGCCTGAACTTCGTCGGCGCCTATCAGCAGCGCGCCATCGTGGCGGCGCTGGTGCTGGCCTATGCCGGCATGCGGGCGATCTCGGCGCTGCGCTCCTTCGTCTTCTTCAAGGCGATCGAGAAGCTCGAACTCGAAGCACGCCGGCTCGGCGGCTTGTCCGGTGAGGGCCCGGCTGCCGTTGCAACACGCAAGATGGTTGTGAAGGACGTGGTCGAGCAGCGCCAGGCCGGCGAGATGAAGTCCTATATCGACCTACTGTTCCTCGGCATCATCGTGGTGCTGTGCATCGCCAAGATCGTCAGTTGATCCCGTCGCGCTCAGCGCGGGACGGCAACTGCCGTCGGATGCAGGCCCGGCGGAATGGCGCCGGGGATGGTGCGTTTGGCCGCGCTGGCATCGAGCGAGATCAGTTTCGCAATCGCATCTGAATCGCTGCCGCGGGCAGGCGCCGTCTGTTGAGCGTGATGTGGTAGCTGCACGAGTGCCTTGATCGGCTTGCCGTGATGTTCGGCGAGCTCGAACAGCTCCTGTGCCGGCACCGGCAGCGAGGCACTGCTGGTCATCGCATGCAGCGTCGCGGCGCGCGGCCACGGAGCCTGTTCGGGCAATGGGACGGCATTACGCGGCCGGCGCATGCGATCGAAATTCTCGGTTAGCGACAGCATCTGGTCGGAGGCCGAGATCGCCGGCGCGGGCAGCATCTCGTCATGGGCAAAGGCGAAGGTCGGCACCTTGTGCCAGCGCGTGACAGCCACGGTCTCCGACACCGGATGCAACTGCCACTGCTGCGGCTCGGTGGGCGTCTTCGGCTTGTCCGGCGTTGCCGCCTCGACATGGACGATGCGATAGCCGCCGGCCTTGAGGTCGCGCAGGATGCCGGGCAGGGCGGCGACGGTGCGCGGCTGGATATCGTGCAGCAACAGGATGCCCTTGCCCTTGGCGGCGATGCGCGAGATCGCGAGGTCATGGACCTTCTGCGACGACACATGGCGCCAGTCGTCGGCGGGGAAATCGGCGCTCCAGGTCTGGATGCCGCGCGAGGCGAGATAGTCCTCGACGACGCTGGCGCGCAGCAGGCCGGGAATCCGGAAGAATGGCGACAGCAGCGCGGGATCGCCGAGCGCCGCGGTGGTGTTGGCGATGCCGTCCTCGATTTCCTGCTGCGCCTTCTCGATCGGCATGCGGTTCATACTGAGCGGATGGTTCTGGCTGTGGGTGCCGACGGTGTGGCCGAGCGCGATCAGCTTGCGCACGCCTTCGGGATGCTCCTTCGCCATCCGGCCGATAATGAAGAACGTCGCCTTCACGCATTCGGAAGCCAGGATATCGAGGATCGCGTTCGAGTGTTTCGGGATCGGACCGTCGTCGAAGGTCAGCACGACCTCCTTGTCCTGCAGCGGCAGCGTCTCGGCATATTGCATGGTGCCGATCTTGGGGTGTTCGCGGGGATCGACCACGATGGTGCGCGAGGTGCCGAGCGCGCCGGGATTGCCCGGGCACGCCTCGGCCGACAGAGCGCTGGTGGCGGAGGCTGCGGCGGCGGTGAACAGGGTCAGGCCGGTGAGCAGGCTCAGGCACAGAAGGCGTCGTGCCCGGTCAGTCGTCGCCTTGTTCATTGGTCGATCCGTCACTCGCTTTGATGTCGGCTGTGAAGTTACCGGGGCGGCTGTGAACGCAATGTTAATCATGTCGGCCCGCCGACGGTATTTTCCGCATCCTGATGGTCGCGCGTTCTACTGGGAACTGGAGCGGGCGGACCCTGCGGCCGGCGGCACGATATGCACGACGCGGTAGCGGTTCTCCCGGAGATAGCGCAGGAAATCGGGCAGCATCGCGGCAGTCTGCGCCTTGGTGTCGTGAAACAGGATGATTCCCCGCCCGGCCGCCTTCAGCCTGCCGGTAATCAGCTCCAGTTGCTGCTGCGGGGTCATGGGATTCCAGTCGCTGGCCCAGAAATCCGCGCCGAACACCGCGATCCGGCGGGACTGCAGCATGTCCAGCAGGGCTGGCGTCGACTCGAAATAGGGAAACCGGAAGAAGGGCGTGGTCGGCACGGTGGTGGCCTTGCCATTCAGCGCCATTTCGTCGGCGCTGATGCCGCGGTCGATCTGTTCGACGGCAGCCGCATTGCTGATCTTCTTGAGGTCGGCATGGGCGAGGGTGTGATGGCCGATGGTGTGGCCCTCGGCGGCCATGCGCTTCACCAGCGCCGCATTGGCCATCGCGCTGTTGCCGATCAGGAAGAAGGTCGCGCGAACACATTCGCGCGACAGCGCCGTGAGAATTTTCGTCGTGGTCGGCGCATTCGGGCCATCGTCGAAGGTCAGCACGACCTCGCGGTCTTCCAGCGGCAGCGTGTCCGGAAAACTCTGCGTTCCGACCCGCGGAGTGGTCTTCGGATCGACCGTCAGAACGCGCGCAGTGCCCAGCGTATCCTTGCGCGGGCAGTCTTCGGCATGGGCGACAACGGTCGATGCAATCAAGGCAAGAATGGCGGCCTTCAACACGATCACGACACTTTCCCGGCCGCTGATTTGGCGCACCGCATTTTTCCGATTGCATCAGGCATTGCGCATTGGGTAATGCCTGATGCGAGCTTCTGTTCACAGATGGATTAGCGCATTTCCGACAGGATAGCGCTAGCTCCGTCACCCCCCAAACAAGCAGGCGAGGTGCGGCATGGCCGATGACGTCGATCTCGCCCAATCGGTCGCTCCCGAGGAATTGTCGGCGCTCGACAAGATGCCGATGCGCGACGATGACGGCGACATTCGCCCCGAATTTGTCGAGGCGATCTCGCACGCGGTTCAGGTAGCCGATACCGCATTTCTCAAGGAGATCGTCGGCGAGCTGCACGAGGCCGATCTCGGTGACCTGATCGAAGCGCTCGATGCCGACGAGCGCGCGCCCCTGATCGAGCTGACCGGCGCCGATTTCGACTTCTCGGCGCTCAACGAGGTCGACGACACCGTCCGCGAGGAACTGCTCGAGGAACTGGAGCCGGAAACTGTCGCCGAGGGTGTCCGCGAACTCGATTCCGACGATGCCGTCGAACTGCTCGAAGGCGTCGACGAGGAGGTCCAGGACGAGATTCTCGAGAAGCTGCCGCTGTCCGAGCGCGTGGCGCTGGAGCGGAGCCTCACTTACCCGGAAAACTCCGCCGGCCGGCGGATGCAGACCGAGTTCATTGCGGTCCCGCCGGACTGGAATGTTGGTCAGGTCATCGACTATATGCGCGAAACGCCAGACCTGCCGGACCGGTTCTACGAGATCTATTCCGTCGGCGCCGATCAGCGCTGGCAGGGCGCAGTGTCGCTGGACGCGCTGCTGCGCGCGCGCCGTCCGGTGCTGCTGGCTGATCTGATCGATGAGGACCGCCGCCGCGTCTCGGTGTTGGACGATCAGGAGGAAGTGGCGCGGATGTTCGGCAAGTACAATCTTGTCGCGGCGCCTGTGGTCGATACCGATGACCGGCTGGTCGGCGTCATCACCATCGACGACGTCGTCGACGTCATCGAGGAGGAGGCCGACGAGGACCTTAAGGCGCTCGGCGGCGTCACGTCGGACGAAGAACTGTCGGACAATTTCTGGACCATCGCCAAGGGCCGCTTTACTTGGCTGCTGATCAATCTCGCCACCGCCTTCATCGCGTCGTCGGTGCTCGGCCTGTTCGAGGACCAGCTGCAGCAGATGGTGGCGCTGGCTGTGCTGGCGCCCATTGTCGCCAGTCAGGGCGGCAATGCGGCGACCCAGACCATGACGGTTGCGGTGCGCGCATTGGCGACGCGGCAGCTCAACCCCAACAACGCCATGCGCATCGTGATCCGCGAAGGCCTTGTCGGCCTGATCAATGGTCTGGCCTTTGCCGTGATCACCGGCATCGCCGCCTATGCCTGGTTCAGGACGCCCGGTCTCGGCATCGTCATCGGCCTTGCAATGATCTGCAATCTGATCGCCGGCGCACTCGGCGGCATCCTGATCCCGATGGTGCTCGAACGCGTCAAGGCCGATCCGGCCGTGGCTTCCGGTACATTCGTGACCACCGTGACCGACGTGGTCGGCTTCTTCGCGTTCCTGGGGATCGCGACGCTGTGGTTCGGGCTGAAGTAGGGATCATTCGCGACGTTTCAGCCGTCTTGATCCATCTTATGCTCAATTGCCCTTTGCGACTGCCGTGCCATCGGGCTGCGCAAGCCCGATGTCCAGATAAGCCTCTATCTGCTTCACGAGCTGTGCCCTCTTGAATGGGATAGCCCTCATGCTCACAAAGCGGTGCACTCGGGGTGATTTTCCTGTAAGCGCTCGCTTCACACGTTCTCCGTGGCCGACGTGACGAACCAACATACAGGAGGAATACATGCCGGCTCTGCCGCTCTCGGGCATCAAGGTTATCGATATGACGCGGGTGCTTGCCGGCCCGATAGCAGGTCAGATGCTCGGCGATCTCGGCGCGGAAGTCATCAAGATCGAACGCCCTGGAACTGGCGACGATTCCCGCGCGTTCGGCCCTCCCTATCTGAACGATCCGGACGGTAGCAGGCGAGACAACTCCTTCTATCTTTGCGCCAATCGCAACAAGAAATCGGTCACCGTCAATGTGGCCAAGCCTGAAGGCCAGGAGATCGTTCGCGAACTCGTCAAGACCGCCGACGTGTTGTTGGAAAACTACAAGGTCGGCGACCTCAAGCGTTATGGCCTCGACTATGACGCGATCAAAGCCATCAACCCACGCATCGTCTACTGCTCCGTGACCGGCTTCGGACAAACGGGTCCCTACGCCACACGCGCCGGCTATGACGCGATCCTGCAGGCGATGGGTGGCCTCATGAGCGTGACGGGCCATCTCGATGGCGAGCCGGGCGAGGGCCCCATGAAGGTCGGTCCCTCGATCGTGGACTATATGACCGGCTTGAATGCCACCATCGGCGTGATGTCGGCGCTCTATCATCGCGATGCCGGCGGCGGCGAGGGACAGCAAATCGATGCTTGTCTATTCGATACGGTGATCGCCTCCCTTTCACATTGGCTCCAACCCTATCTCATCAGCGGAAAAGTCCCGCCCCGGCGCGGAACCTGGGGCAATGGCGGCATGCCTGCCGGCGTCTTCCGTTGCACGGATGGCGAGTTGATGCTCGTGAATGGCAATGACGGCCAGTTCCAGCGGACCTGCGAAGTGCTCGGAGAGCCGGACCTGGCCAAGGATCCGCGCTTCCTGAAGAACAACGACCGTGTCGTTCATGGCAAGGAGATCATGGCCATCTTCGCCGGTCTTTTCCTGAAGCAGCCCGTCGTCTACTGGCTGGAGCGTCTGGAGGCGGTCGGCGTACCGTCCGGCCCGATCAACGATTTCGATCAGGTTTTCGCGGACCCTCATGTGAAGGCCCGCGGTATGCGCGTGAGCTCGAACCATCCCTTCGATCCCGCGCTTTCGCTTGTGCGCAATCCGCTGATGTTTTCGGGCACGCCGATCACCGACTATCGCGCGCCGCCGCTGCTCGGCTCCAATACGGACGAAATCCTGTCCACCATCGGCTACGACGGCGAACGGATCGCGGCGCTTAGGACGAAGGGCGTCGTCTAGACTGGTCAGGAAAGGCGATCGATCGTGTCACTCCCATGTTCGATCGCAATTCCGGCGGATCGCAGGTCGGTCGGGTGCAGCCAAATCAAATCTTAGCTAAACGCCGTCAGACGACTAACTGCGCTCAAGATGTGTCGCCCTTCATTTTGGATGCGAGAGCCCATCCCGCTAGCGCAGCAATGGATGTCCTGGCGGCAGCAGCCTGAGTGAAGTTTCCTCTTGGTGTATGAACCAAGCTTGCAAGGATGAGAGGCCCGGAGTGCTGATCTCTATGAGCAGGGGCCGGCGATGCCCCTCGATGACTGCAGCATTTCGTTCGCTACTCACCGTAGACTCGCTGAAGTTTTCGATGCTTGTTCTCGTGCTGGTTTTCTTCATCGCAGTGTTCGCAGCTCTTGACGAGCTAGACCTCCTTCCTCGCTAACAGGTCATCACGATTGGCGCGGGTTGTGCGCGTTGGTGCCATTGAACCAAATCTCATCGACCATCGTCCTACCTGGAGTCTCGATTATTGTATGGAGTGGCGAACATGAATTCGATCGGATCGGTGATCGGCAGGGGACTGCTTGTGGCTGGCTTGCTGATATCGGCAGGATCGGCACTGGCGGCGGGGAGCGATGACGGTTTCGCAGCGTTCTGGACGCAATTCAATGCTGCCGTCGGCAAGAGCGACCAGCAGGCCGTCTCGCAGATGGTCAAATATCCGGTCTTTTACATCGATCAACGGCAAGTGGCTGATTTCCCTGTGATCTGGAAGGGTGCTTTCAAACCGGCACAGCGGACGTGTCTTGCCAAGCAGAAGCCCGTTAAGGACACCCACGAGGGTAAGGTCAGTTATTCTGCTTTCTGCGGCTCGCTCATCTACGTTTTCGGCAAGGATGATTCCGGCTGGAAATTGACGGATTTTGCCGAGAACGATTGATCGTCTGGCCTGAGCACCGACCGGCCTCAGCGAGTCAGCTCCTCATCGATGCGTTCGTCGATACTTGGCGGCATGCAAATATACTGGACCCGATCGAGGTTGGAAATTTCTACGGAGCGGCGTCGATCGCCCCTCCAATTGAGCCATAGCACAGCCTTTCAGGTGGTCAGCATATGTCCAGATACATCGCCCTCGCGGGCCTCTGCATCGCACTTCTCTCTGCCTCATCCGCTCTTGCAGATCCGAAATGTGCTGGACCAGAGGGCTGGCCAGCCAGCATGACCTTTGTTCACCTCAAAAACGCTGGCGTTCTCGTAAACGACGAGGTGGATTTTGGCCGCACGTCTGTACAGCAGATTGCAAGCCAACGGATAGGTAGAGACCTTTACCGGCAGGTTTTCAAGATTGCCTTCCATTTGAAGGACGGCAGGCTGGTGCAGGCCGTCGCTGTGAGCGACGCGTCCAAGGAGGAGTGCTCAATGTCTGGCGTCACCGTCTACAGGATTGCTGGCTCCTATCCTGAATGAGTCCGCCATGGGTCGAAAGCTGCCGTCCATTCGGAAATTTCAAAATCACCCACCACTACATTTCCGAGGCATGGGTTGAATTGCGCGGGATACCGCGGTCATGGGGGCTGAGTGCCAGACCGTAACACTGTTGCCGGATGTACGGAGGGCTGCTTCGATAGCGGAGCGAATTCATCGGCTCCGACGGGATCGTTCGACCTTGAACGAAGAACGGTTGGCCCAAGCCATCGGTGCCTCAGGCGCGGCAGCGCCAAGACGTCATTTGGCATCACGGAGACGCCCCACGGCTTCTCGTCATGGCGGTACGGAACATTCACCGCTCCTTAACGGTAATCGACGACCATCACGCGCAATGAGGTCGAACATGCGCTTGCGGTTGAAGGCTGACGGACGGATCGTCGAATTGCGGGACGGGCACGAGGTGCCGCTGGTTCCCGATATGCCTGTCGTGCCGGAGCCGGTCGCGGTGCGACCCGGCGAAGCCGAAGTGCGCGATCTGCGCCGCCGTGCGCAGCTGACCCAGATGGAATTTGCCGCGCGTCTTGGCGTTCCCGTCGAGACGATCCGCAATTGGGAGCAGGGCAAGCGCATGCCGCGCGGTCCAGCCCGTGCCTTGCTGGCGGTGATCGCACATGCACCGGACACGGTGTTCGCGGCGCTTGCACCGGTTGCTGCGGACGCCTGAACGATCACTGCGGATCATCGCCTGCGCTGACGCGCCGGCCATGTCCGGGAAAAGCTTGTCGGCGTTCGTATCGTTCCTCTGTCAGAGGAGAAGATGATGCAGTTCGTGGAAGCAAACGGCGCCCGCATCCCGGCCATTGGCCTCGGGACATGGGAACTGCGTGGCCGCGCTTGTGCACGCACCGTCGAACAGGCGATCCGGCTCGGCTATCGCCACATCGACACCGCACAGGTCTATGAAAACGAGCGCGATGTCGGCGAGGGCATCCACGCGTCGCACATTCGCCGTAACGAGATGTTCGTGACGACCAAGGTCTGGACCACCCATTTCGCGCCTCACAATCTCGAACGCTCCGTGAAGGAGAGCCTGACCAGGCTGCGGATGACCGAGGTCGATCTGCTGTTGCTGCACTGGCCGAACCCGCAGGTGCCGCTGGAGGAAACCCTCGGCGCACTGGCGCATGCCAGGCAGATGGGCCTGACCAGACATATCGGCCTGTCGAATTTCACCGTGGCGCTGATCGAACAGGCGGTCGCCGCATGTCCCGCGCCGCTGGTCTGCGATCAGGTCGAGTATCATCCCTATCTCGACCAGGCGAAGGTGCAGGACGCCTGCCGGCAGAATGGTCTGGCCATGGTCGCCTACAGCCCCATCGCCCAGGGCAATGTCCGCGGCGATGAAACGCTTTCCGACATCGGCAAGGCGCATGGCAAGAGCGCAGCACAGGTGTGCCTGCGCTGGCTGGTCCAGCAGGGCGCGGTGGCGATCCCGCGCACCTCCAAGGTCGAACGTCTGTCGGAGAATATCGACGTGTTCGATTTCATGTTGTCCGAAAACGAGATGTCCCGGATTTCGCATCTGGCGCATCCGAAGGGGCGGCTGACTGACTACGGCTTCGCGCCGAAATGGGATTGATCCATCAGGCCAGCCGGCATTTGCCGCATTGATCTTGTGGACGGGATGGCTCATGCAGTGACACCGTCCGGCAAGCCAAGGGCCTCATGTTCTTCATATTCTCCAAGATGCTCGGCTTCTTCACGGAGCCGTCCAATGCGATCGCCATCATTTGCGTGATCGGCATTGTGCTGGTGCTGCTGCAGCGCCAGCGTGTCGGAACATTGCTGGTGACCTTTGGCATCCTGTTGCTGCTGCTGTTCGGCTATTCGCCTATTGGCAACGTGCTGATGCTGTCGCTGACCGAGCGTTTTCCGAAATGGCAGGACGATGGCCGTGCACCCGACGGGATCATCGTGCTTGGCGGCGCCATCGATTCGGATTCGTCCGCGGCACGCGGCTCGCTAGAGATCAATTCGGCCGGCGAGCGGATAACGGCGATGCTGGAGCTGGCGCGCCGCTATCCGCAGGCGCGCATCGTCTTCACCGGCGGCGCCGGCAGCCTGATTGAAAAGTCGCTGTCCGAAGCGCCCGTTGCCGGCGAGCTGCTGCAGCGTTTCGGCGTGGCCCCGGAACGCGTCACGCTGGAAACCGCTTCCCGCACCACCGACGAAAATGCCGCCTTCACCGCGGGCCTGGTGACGCCGAAGCCCGGCGAGCGCTGGCTGCTGGTGACGTCCGCCTGGCATATGCCGCGCGCGATCGGCGCGTTCCGCAGGGTCGGATTCGATGTCGAAGCCTATCCGGTGGACTGGCGCACGCGCGGCTGGATCGATGCCACCGAGACCTTCGATTCCGCCAGCGCCGGCCTCGGCCGGAGCGACATCGCGGTTCACGAATGGGTGGGGCTGATCACCTATTGGCTCGCCGGCCGCAGCAGCGAGTTGCTGCCGGGGCCGAAGAAGCGGTGATGCGTCACTCCGCCTTCGGCAGCCCCAGCCGGTACACGCCGCGGAAGTCGTTGGGATCCTCGACCGGCTTGCCCTTGCGATAGATCACGAGGCGGTCGGCGAGCGCTAGCGTCACGGCGGCGCGGCGGATCGGCATCAAGAGCGCGTGCCAATCGCCCTCGGGCTCGATCACATGCGCAATCTCAGGAGGGCTCAGCGTGCCCGCGCCGTTGCGGGTGAGCGCGTCAAGGATCGCCTCGTCGAGCGGCAAGGGCTTCGGTTTCGGGGCCAGCTTGGCGGCTGACGGCTTCGGGGTCTTCGGAGGGGATTTGGCCATGCACTGCCATGACCGATCGCACCGCACGACGCAAGCTGTGGCTTGGCGGACATGGCGCGGGGGAGGGCACGACGCTATGATCGGGCCAGTCGGCGTATAGAAGTCTCATTAGCCCCATGGAACCAAGGCACCTCATCCGCGCAGCGATCGCCGTCTCGGTGGTCGGCCACCTCGCTTTGGCGGCCGGGGTCTATTTCGCCGATGCGCGGCCGATGGAGCAGCATGAGGAGAGCGTTGCCGTCGATCTGGTAACGCCGCAGCAGCTCGCAGAGGCGGAGAAGAAGGCCGAGGAGACGCCGCCGGAGCCGGAGAAAAAGCCAGAGAAGAAGCCTGAGCCGGAATTTCGGCTGCCTGATTTGACCAACAAGCCCACCCTCGAAGAGCAGAAGACCCAGGCCGTCGCGGCCAAACCGCAGTCATCGGCGCAGAACACCCCGCCGCAGCCGCACAAGACATCGCCGCAGCAACCCGCGCCGTCACCGCAGCAGCAGGCCGCCCAGCAACCGCCGCCACCTCAGCAGCAAGCCCAGCAACAGCCGCAGGCCACTCCCGCAACGCCGCCTCCGTCAGCGCCTCCCGCTACGCAGCCGCCGTTGCAGCAGCAGGCCGCCTTGCAGGCTCAGCCGCCGGCGCCGCAGCCGGGCTCGCAGCAGGTGCCGCCGCAGCCCGAGGCCGATATTACCGTGAAATACGGCGTCATGCTGGGCTTGCCTGAAGGCTTCGGCGGCGGCGCATCGGAGCAGGCGGACCTGTCCAAGCTCGACATCGCCGCTTTTCGGCGTCATCTGCGGAGCTGTTCGAAATTGCCTGCCACCGTCGCGCGCGGCGATGACGCCAAGGTCAAGCTGCGCGCCGTGTTCTCGCCGGATGGCCGGCTGGTTGCCGAGCCCACGGTGATCGAGGTCCGGCGGCCGGCGAAGGCCGCGCTCTTGATGCAGGCGGCCAAGCAGGCGCTGGAAGCCTGCCAGCCTTATGCGATGCTGCCGGCCGACAAATACGACGAGTGGAAAGTGCTCGATCTCGATTTTACGCCGCAGGATTTCGCGGGGTAGCCCTGATATCCACATCTGGCGCCATGGCCTGCCAGGCATTGGAGGCGAACTGCCGGCGCCAGGTCACGATCACCACGGCTGCCGTCGAGACCAAAAACACCCAGGGGCTGACGAACCAGCCGAGATAGCCGAGCGCGAAGAAGAAGGCGCGCTGCCCGCGGTTGAAGTGCCGGGCCGCCGCGCCAAACATCCGCGTGGTGCGCACCACATGCGCTTCGGCCTCCGGTGTGTCGCGCTTCGAGGCCAGCGGCATCGCACCGATCAGGATCGCGACGTAGTTGAACAGCCGGTACGACCAGGCGAATTTGAAGAACGCATAGACGAAAATCAAAATCAGCCCGAAGCACTTGATCTCCCACATGCCGGGCGTCGTGTTGAAGCCGAGCGGCAGGTTCTGCATCATCGGCATCACTTCGTTGGTGGCGCGCAGCAGCGCCAGCGAGCCGCCGATGGCGATCAGCGTGGTCGAGGCGAACCACGCGGTGCCGTTCTGCAGCGATGTCATGATATGGGTATCGACGATGCGCGCCTCGCGTTCCAGCAGACGGCGCATCCAGACCTCACGATAGGCGTGCATGCGTGCCGACAGGCTGTCGCGGCCGTATTTGGTGTGCTCCAGCGTGATCGCATAGGTCGTCCACTCCAGGATGAAGAAGCCCAGCGCGAAGACGTCGACCCAGGAATAGTTGATCATGAAGCACCTATTGTATCAGTTGGCACTTCTGCCACGCATGCCGTGATGCAGCAACAAGCCTGTGTACGCGGCTTGCTTGCAGAGGCGTATGCGTGGCAATTTACCGGTGTCGCAAGGAGTGGTTGATGTCGCTGTCGCTGGTGATCGGAAACAAGAATTATTCGTCGTGGTCGATGCGGCCATGGGTTGCGCTGAAGGCCTGCGGCATCCCCTTCGCGGAGGTGTTTGTCCCGCTGTACACGGATGCCGCCGACAAGCAGCGCATTCTCGATGTGACCCCGTCAGGTAAGGTGCCGGCGCTCGTCGATGGTGAGATCACGGTGTGGGATTCGCTGGCGATCATCGAATATGCCGCGGAGCGTTTTCCGGATGCAAAGCTGTGGCCGGAAGACCGGGCCGCGCGCGCCCATGCGCGTTCGGTATCCGCCGAGATGCATTCCGGTTTCATGCCGCTGCGCAACGAATGCGGTATGAACCTGCACCGGCCGGTCCGCGCGAAGGCGCTGTCCGACGATGCCAAGGCCAATATCCGGCGTATCCAGCAGATCTGGGCCGATTGCCGCGCACGCTACGGCAAATATGGACCGTATCTGTTCGGCGCCTTCAGCGGCGCGGATGCCATGTATGCGCCGGTGGTGCACCGGTTCCTGACCTACGACATCGATGTCACGCCGGAAGCCCGTGCGTATATGGATACGATGCAGGCGCTGCCGGCGTTTCGGCAATGGACCGACGAGGGCCTCGCCGAGACCATCGTCATTCCGCGCTTCGAGGATGACTAAAGCGTTTTCGAGCGAAGTGGGCAGCGGTTCGCGTCCAGAAAACGCGTCAAAATAAAAGGATAGGGCCAAGGTTCTGATTTCATCAGAATCCAGGCCCGCGCCGCCACGATTTCGTCATGACCGGGGCCGTGCCATAACAACCGCATATTGCGGGTTCATGGCAGCCCGACTTTCTTTGGAAGCATTTTTTTCGGAAATATGGCTTCCACATATGCGGGGACGACTCGATGAACGGGGTATGGGCGAATTCGCTCGATCAAATCTGGCGCGCGCCGACGCTTCCGATGTGGCTCGCGCTGGCTGCCTCCATCTTCTTCGCCCTGATCGTGCTGGCGACGCTGCTGCGCGCCGAGAAGTCTGTCGCCAATGGCGCGCTGACCGTGATCACGCTGCTGGCGATCGGCGTTGCCGCTGCTGCGACACTGCGCAAATCCGAAACCGCCGGGCAGGACGCCTCGCACGCCGTCGTTGCAATGCCTCAGGTGAATGCCTCGCTGCCGGCGCTGTCCTGCCTCGACGATCTCGCCGGCGATATGGTGCTCGCGGGCTGCGAGAAGGTGCTGTTTGGCTCCGCGGATTCGGTGGCGGCTGCCGTATCGGCCTCGGCTGCGCAGATCAATCGTTTGACCTCCTATGGCGATGTCGCGGCAGCGAATAAATCCATGACGCCTGAACTGGCCGGGCTGCGCCGCGCGATCGAGCGCGATCGCTACGGTCTGATTGCCTATGTGCTGCAATCGCGCGATCGCTGCATGCCGGAGAGCTGCGCTGCCTATGCCGCGCTGACCGATCACAAGCGGATTGCCGCGAATATGGAAGAGCGCACCTATGAGGGCCTCGTGACGCGCTATGCGCCCGGCTGGAATGCGCCGCCTGCGGCTGCAGCCGCTGCGACGGGCGCGCTGGCCGGATTGCCGGCGTCGGTTCCGACCGGCAAGCCGACCACGGCCGATTTCCCGTCCTCGTCCTCGATTCCGCCGATCTCGATCATGACGGAAACGCCCGTGAAGCCGCCGGCCGCCGCCAATGCGCAGGCGCCTCCGCCGCGCGCGACGTCGACAACGCCGCCACCTGCGGCCGCGAAGAAGCAGCCCGCACCGAAGACCGCCGCTCGTCCACAGGCGCCTGCCGCCCCAGCGCCCGTGCAGCTTGCACCGGAGGCTCCGCCGGCCGATAACTGAGCGGTGGATAACGCCTTGTAAAACCGCGTCGCACTGCTGATTTCTGACCCATGCCCCTGCATCTCATCAAGCTCGCCGTCGGCTGCGAATCCATCGCGGATTTCAAGAGCTATCTCGCTGAACGGATGCGCGCAGCAAAAGCGCGCGGCGCGCCCCAGCATCACATCCACATCACCCGCATGGTGCCGAAACGCGATGTCGAACTGCTCGATGGCGGTTCGCTCTACTGGGTGATCAAGGGCGAGATCGCCTTGCGCGAAAAGATTCTTGCGATCGAACCGTTCCGCGACAGCGACGGTATCAATCGCTGTCGCCTGGTGATGCAGCCGAAACCGGTCACGGTCGCGCCGCGCCCGCTGCGCCCGTTCCAGGGCTGGCGCTATCTCACCGACAAGGACGCCCCGCCGGATCTCGGCAAGGCTGCCGCGAGTATCGAGGCAATGCCGGAGCCGATGCGGCGCGAGCTGCGGGAACTGGGGCTGCTGTAGGGCAGGGCTCGCTCGTCATTCCACCCATACTCGTCATTCCGGGGCGCGCGAAGGCGGCAATGCCGCCGAAGCGCGAACCCGGAATCTCTAAGTGTTCGGCGCGATCGGAGACTCCCATGCCGGGATTCCGGGTTCGCGTCCGGCAAGTGCCGGCCGCGCCCCGGAATGACGAGTGTGGGGCGGGAAGACAGTGCCCAAACATTTTTTCCTATCTCCCGTTGACAACATCCCCATCAGGTTTATATTCCCCTATGTCCTGCCCCACCGAGAGGGGCGATCGCGATCGTCACGTTCGCGGGGTGGGATGCGGTGGACGCCGGAGATGCGGCGTCACGCGGTTTGGGGGTGACGTCTGTCTTCGGGCAGGACGGATCTGCGCCAGCACTGCCACTGGCAAGGAGACGGCCGACCTTCGGATGGAAAGACTCCTGGACAGTGTGACGGACGACCAATTCGAAACGCGTTCGGCTTACTCGCTTGAGGCTCCCTTCCCATCGCCTTGGGACTTTAATTCGCGATCGGAGCGTTCGTCGAGGCAAAGTGCAAGCAACCGAAAAACACCGCAGGCGGAACGTCGGGCACTTGCTCGGCGCCTCCGAAAGTCCTGATGCATTACCCCTTGCGGAAGACCGCATTCGCATCAGGCCCAAGGGTGCAACGGGCACCCGGCGTTCCGCACGCCCTCTCACAAGGGGCGGGAATGCAAGAGACGACGGCGCCCCCGCGCCGCAAACAATGGGGGCGATGACGCATGTCTGAAGGGCAGTGGCTGTTTGACAGTTGAATCCGCATCGAACGTCGCGGCCTGCGCGTAACGCGCGCTGTCGTCGGCACCGGCCAGCCCACCACTTCCGGAAATCCTGACCTCCGCTTTTGTCAGAGCTCGCTGACCAGATTGGTAAACAGCTAAATCAATGGCGAAAAAGCTCCCCGGCTGTGTTGCATCCATTCCGCTCTGTGAAATTTACGTCCGCAGCGTGAAATGTTGTCGCTTGCCAAGGCTGCCGTGAAAGGTCACAAAAAACTGAACTGGGACGAAACACCAATCGGAGAGACGTTTGAGCATCAAGGGCAAGGCATATATCGCCGGCATCTACGAACACCCGACCCGGCACGCGCCGGACAAATCCATCGCGCAGTTGCATGCCGAAGTCGCCAAGGGCGCGCTCGAGGATGCGGGCCTGACGCACAAGGACGTCGACGGCTATTTCTGCGCGGGCGATGCGCAAGGGGGCCTGTGGCCGATGGTCGACTATCTCGGCCTCAAGCCGCGTCACGTCGACTCCACCGAGACCGGCGGCTGCTCCTACATCATCCATCTCGGCCATGCCGCGCAGGCGATTGCCGCCGGCAAGTGCTCGATCGCACTCGTCACGCTGGCCGGCAAGCCGCGCACCGGCGTGATGCCGCCGCGTCTGCAGGGCGCCGAAGCCGATTTCGAGACCGCTTACGGTGCGACCACGCACAATGCCTATGGCATGTGTGCCATGCGTCATATGCACGACTACGGTACGACCAGCGAACAACTCGCCTGGATCAAGGTCGCAGCCTCGCATCACGCGCAATACAACCCGCACGCGATGCTCAAGGACGTCGTCACCGTCGAGGACGTGCTGAACTCGCCGATGATCTCCGATCCGCTGCACCGCATGGATTGCTGCGTCGTCTCCGACGGTGGCGGTGCGATGATCGTGACCACGCCGGAAATCGCCAAGAGCCTGAAGAAGCCGCTGGTGCGCCTGATCGGCCATGGCGAAGCCATGAAGGGTCCGCGCGGTGGCAAGGATCTCGACCTCACTTACTCCGCCGGCGTGTGGTCCGGTCCGCGTGCTTTCGAGGAAGCGGGCGTGACGCCGCAGGATATGAAATACGCATCGATCTATGACAGCTTCACCATCACCGTTCTGATGCAGCTCGAAGACTTGGGCTTCTGCAAGAAGGGCGACGGCGGCAAGTTCGTCTCCGACGGCAACCTGATCTCGGGCGTCGGCAAGCTGCCGTTCAACACCGATGGTGGCGGCCTCTGCAGCAATCATCCCGTCAATCGCGGCGGCATGACCAAGATTCTCGAGGCCGTTCGCCAGCTGCGCGGCGAAGCCCATCCCAAGGTGCAGGTGCCGAATTGCGATCTGGCGATCGCCCATGGCACCGGAGGCCTGCTCGGCGTACGTCACGCCGCATCGACCGCTATTCTGGAGCGCGTGTAATGACTGAAGCCAAGAAGTATCCGACGCCCGCCGGCAATCCTGAATCGCAGCCGTTCTGGGATGCGGCCAAGGACGGCAAGTTCATGATCAAGCGCTGCACGACCTGCGGCGAAGCGCATTTCTTCCCGCGCGCGATCTGCCCGTTCTGTTTCTCCGACAAGACCGAATGGGAACAGAGCTCGGGCGAGGGCGAGATCTACACCTACAGCCACATGCGCAAATCGGCGACCGGTCCCTACGTGATCGCCTATGTGACGCTGAAGGAAGGCCCCTCGGTGCAAACCAACATCGTCGACTGTGAGCCGGACAAGCTGAAGATCGGCCAGAAGGTGAAGCTGGTGTGGAAGCCCACCGACGGCGCGCCGCTGCCGTTCTTCACGCCGGCGTAGCGCTCGCTTTCTTCCCCTCTCCCCCAGCGCGGCAAAGCCGCGCGCCGCGGGAGAGGGTGGATCGAACGCTCTAGCGAAGCTTCGCTTCGCAGGGGCGTTCGAGACGGGAGAGGGCGGTGCTTTCCGCTACCCCTCTCCCTGCAAAGTGTGGAGTGGGCGCCTGTGCTGCCCTCTCCCGCAAGGGGAGAGGGCGCAATTATCGGCGCCGCAAAGCAAAAAGAACAATCGAGGAGCGAACTCAAATGCCCATCAACTACGAAGCCCTGATGACGATGAAGAATATCGGCCAGAAGTACTCCTGGACCGATCGCGAAGTGATGCTCTACGCCTACGGCATCGGCATGGGCGCCGATCCGATGGACGAGCGTGAACTCGCTTTCGTCAATGAAGGCACCTATACGCCGCGTCCGCTGAACGTCGTTCCGACCTATGCATCGGTTGCCGCATGGGGCTCGGGCCCGGGCGAGATGGGTCTCAATAAGCTGCTCGTTGTCGATGGCGAGCGCGACATCACCTTCCACAAGCCGCTGCCGGTCGCGGCCAAGATCACTGCCGATAGCAGTGTGCTCGGCGTGTTCGACAAGGGCGCCGACAAGGGCGCGGTGATCCTGCACCAGACCATTCTGCGCGATGAAGCTGGGGAGGCGCTGGCGACTTTGGTAGCCTCACGCTTCGCCCGCGGCGATGGCGGCTTCGGCGGCAAGTCCGAAGGCCAGCCCGAGCCGCATGCGATGCCGAAGCGCGCGCCGGACAAGACGGTCGATATCACCACGCGGCCCGATCAGGCGTTGATCTATCGCCTGTGCGGCGACCGCAACCCGCTGCATTCCGATCCGGAATTCGCCAAGCGCGCCGGCTTCCCGCGGCCGATCCTGCACGGCATGTGCACCTATGGCATCACCTGCCGCGGCGTGCTGCAGACCTATGCCGATTACGATCCCTCCGCCTTCAAGCAGCATGCGGTGCGGTTCTCGTCGCCGGTGTTTCCCGGCGAAACCGTCAGCATGGATCTGTGGAAGGACGGCAACGTGGTGTCGTTCGAGGCCAAGGTGAAGGAACGCGGCGTCACCGTGATCAAGAGCGGCAGGACGGTGCTGGCTTAAACCTCTCGGCTGTCGTCCCCGCGAAGGCGGGGACCCATAGCCTCAGGCAGCGCGGTCGAAACGGCGGAGCCACCACGACCTCGCTTCAACTAGCGCTACGGCGTGTATGGGTCCCCGCCTTCGCGGGGACGACAAAACGAACGCAACGTCGATTGCGTAGTAGAAGACAAAAAACCACGCAGGGAGAACGTCATGGGTCTTCTCGACGGCAAGGTCGCCATCATCACCGGCGCCGGTGGCGGCCTCGGTGAAGCCTACGCAAAACTGTTTGCGAGCGAAGGCGCATCCGTCGTGGTCAACGATCTCGGCGGCCCGCGCGATGGTTCAGGCTCTGATCTCTCGATGGCACAGCAAGTCGTCGACGCCGTCACCAAAGCCGGCGGCAAGGCGGTCGCCAATGGCTCGGACATCTCGACCATATCAGGCGGCCAGTCGGTGTTCGACGATGCCATCAAGGCGTTCGGCAAGGTCGATATCCTCGTCAACAATGCCGGCATCCTGCTGGACCAGACCTTCGCCAAGGCGTCCGAGGCGGCGTGGGACAAGGTGATGAAGGTGCATCTCAAAGGCACGTTCTGCGTCACCCAGCCGGCCTTCAAATGGATGAAGGAAAACGGCGGCGGCGTCATCGTCAACACGTCCTCGACTTCCGGCCTGATCGGCAACTTCGGCCAAAGCAATTACGGCGCGGCCAAAGGCGGCATCTGGGGCCTGTCCAATGTGCTGGCCATCGAGGGCCGCAAATACAATATCCGCGTCTGGACGCTGGCGCCGGGCGCGCTGACGCGGATGACCGCGGACCTGCCGCGCTATATCGAAAATCCCGGCGCGGCCCTGGGTCCGGACGGTATCGCGCCGGCGGTGCTCTACATGGTCAGCGATCTCTCCGGCAGCCAGACCGGCAAGGTTCTCGGCGTGTCCGGCCCGCGCGGCGTTCGCGAGATGAAGATGATGGAAATGGAAGGCTGGAAGCCGCCCCATGACGGCTGGAGCGCGCAGGACGTGGTGACCCATGCCGGCGAGATATTCTTCTCGGAGGAGGCGAGCCAGCACGGGGCACGGCGTTTTTGAGGGGCAGTTGGGTCCGGTTCGGGCGGACAGACCGGATATTTCCCGGTAGAATGCCGGCATCCATTCACAGAGGCCCATGATGAAACTGACCGCCAAAGCCGCCGGCACCTTCGCCATCGCACCGACCCCGTTCCTCGACGACGGCCGCATCGACGACAAATCGATCGACGGCCTGACGGATTTCTATGCCCGGGTCGGCTGCAACGGTGTGACCGTGCTCGGCATCATGGGCGAGGCGCCGAAGCTGGAGGGGGCCGAGTCCGAGGCCGTGGCCACCCGCTTCATCAAGCGTGCTGGCGACAAGATGCAGATCATCGTCGGCGTTTCCGCGCCGGGCTTTGCCGCCATGCGCTCGCTGGCGCTGAAGTCGATGGATGCCGGCGCTGCCGGCGTTATGATCGCCCCGCCGCCGCATCTGCGCACCGACGATCAGATCACCAACTATTTCAAGGGCGCTGTCGAGGCCATCGGCGACGACGTTCCGTGGGTGCTGCAGGATTATCCGCTGACATTGACCGTGGTGATGACCCCCGCCGTGATCCGCAAGATCATCATGGACTCCAAGTCCTGCGTGATGCTGAAGCACGAGGACTGGCCGGGCCTGGAGAAGATCACCGCGCTGCGCAACTTCCAGAAGGACGGCAGCTTGCGCGAAACCTCGATCCTCACCGGCAATGGCGGCGTGTTCCTGGATTTCGAAATGGAACGCGGCGCTGATGGCGCGATGACGGGTTATGCCTTCCCTGAACTTCTGATCGACGTCGTCAATCTCTCGAAGAAGGGCGAGCGCGACAAGGCGCACGATCTGTTCGATGCTCATCTGCCGCTGATCCGCTACGAGCAGCAGCTCGGCATTGGTCTGGCAGTCCGCAAATACGTGCTGCAGAAGCGTGGTGTTATTGCATCAAGCGCGCAGCGCAAGCCGGGTGTGGCGATCACGGCGCAGGCGAAGGCGGAGGTCGATTATCTCCTCTCGCGCGTCGCGCGCTACGACAAACGCGCGAACATCGCGCCGCAGTCGAGTGCTGCGGGTTAATAACTCCCCAGAGGTGTCATGGCCGGGCTTGACCCGGCCATTCATCTTCAGGGTTGCCAAGTAAAAGATGGATGCCCGGATCAAGTCCGGGCATGACAAACGAGAGGTCGGCGATCGCCGGCACAACAGGCATCAAAGAATGCCGATCAGGGAGAAACTGAATGCCAAGCGAGCCCGGCGTTGTGCGTCCTGCTTCCACCATCCTCCTGCTGCGCAAGGGTGCAACCGACGCCATCGACGTCTTCATGATGGTGCGGCACTATCAGATCGAATTCGCATCGGGCGCACTGGTGTTTCCCGGCGGCAGCGTCGATGCCGGAGATCGCGAGATCGGTACGCAGCCGAACCTATATAGCGGCGGTGACGGCCTCGATCCCGACATGCTGGCATTCAAGATCGCCGCGATCCGCGAGACGTTCGAGGAAAGCCGCATCCTGCTGGCGCGACCGCGCGGCTCTAACGACCTGATCGCTGCGACGAAGGCGAGCACCATCGCCGATCAGCATCGCGATGCGTTGAATGAGGGCAAGGTCAAATTCGCCGATATCATTGCCGAGAACGATCTGGGGCTCGCGCTCGATCTGCTCGTGCCCTATGCGCACTGGATCACACCGGAGGGCATGAAGAAGCGATTCGACACCTGGTTCTTTCTCGCCGAGGCGCCGCCTGAACAGGTCGGTATGCATGACGGCAAAGAGTCCACGGATTCGATCTGGCTGTCGCCACGCGAAGCGCTGGAAGGCGGCGCATCGGGCCGTTTCACGCTGCCGTTCCCGACCACGCGGAATCTGATCAAGCTCGGCAAGCAGCCCAGCGTCGCGGGGGCACTTGACGACGCGAGCCGCAGTACGATCGTCAGCGTCACACCCATCGTCACGCGCGATGGCGACAAGCGCCAGTTGCGGATTCCGATCGAGGCCGGCTATGACGGCGAGGTGTTCGAGCTCACCGGTGCGCCGTAGAGTTCGGGCCTATCCCGCCCTGGCTTGCGGCGCCGCTGCGGCATTCTCCCAGAATGGCCGCCGCAACTCGCGCTTCAGCACCTTGCCGGCACCCGACAGCGGGAAGGGCTCGCTGCGGACGTCCACGCTGCGTGGGCACTTGTAGCCGGCGATCTTCTCCTTGCAGAAAGCGATGATCTCGCCGGCATTGACACTCGCACCGGGTTTCGGAATGACGAAGGCGTGTACGGTCTCGCCCCATTGCGAATCGGGAATGCCGATCACGGCGCATTGCGCCACGGCCGGGTGTTGTGCGACGACATTCTCGACCTCGGTGGAGTAGACGTTCTCGCCGCCTGAGATGATCATGTCCTTCATCCGGTCGACGAGATAGATGTAGCCTTCATCGTCCATGTAGCCGCCGTCGCCTGTATGCATCCAGCCATCGATCACGGCCTTGGCGGTTTCCTCCAGTCGCTCCCAATAGCCCATCATGACGTTCTGGCCGCGGACCGCGACCTCGCCGACTTCACCATTCGGCACAGGCTTGCGATTGGCGTCGACGATACGCGCCTCGCAGCCGATCGCCGCGCGGCCACAGGCGCGTTGACGGTTCTTGGCGGTGGCTTCCTCGCCGAAATGTTGATCCCACGGCAGGTGCGTCGCCAGCGGCGACAGTTCGGTCATGCCGTAGAGCTGATGGAATTCGGTGCCCGGCATGCCCGCCATCGCACGCTTCAGCAGCGCGTCGTTGATCGGCGAGGCGCCATACATCATGATTTTCAGCGATGACAGATCGGCGGTCGCGAAAGCGGGGTGATCGACCAGCATCTGGATCATGGTCGGGACGATCAACGTCGCCGATACTTTCTCGCGGGCGATGGTCTGCATTACCAACTCCGGATTGAACATCCGGACGATGACATTGGTGCCGCCAGAGGCCAGCGAGGTGAACATCACGCCGCCATTGGCGACGTGAAACATCGGTGCGGCGTTGAGATAGACCGAGCCATAGGGCAGCAGGCCTTCGCTCATCATGTGCAGCGAGTTGCTCATGATATTGCCGTGGCTCAGCATCACGCCTTTGGAACGGCCTGTGGTGCCGCCAGTGTAAAAGATACCCGCCAGATCCTCGCGTGTCCGCATCGCATCCAGCACGGGCTCTGTCGATTGGACCAGCTCATCGTAGTTGTGCGCTTCCGCGGGACCTTTTTCGTCGTCCGCATAGACCAGCGTGAGCGGCATGGCCTTAGCGAGTTCGACGCCCATGGCGGCGAAGGCGCTGTCGACGACGAGCGCCGTGGCACGGCAGTCGAGCAGGGAGTCGAGAATTTCGGCCTGACTCCAGCGCACATTGGTCGGCACGATCACAGCGCCGGCCCAAGCGATACCCAGATAGAGTTCGAGATAGCGGTCAGAGTTCAGCATCAGCACCGCCACGCGGTCGCCATGCTTGACGCCAAGCTTTTGCAGCGCACCGGCGAGCCGCGCGACGCGGTCTCCAACCTCGCGCCATGTCCGGCGGCGATCACCGTCGATAGTAGCTATTGTCTGCGGGCTGGTTTGCAGCGCACGGCGCAGGCCCTGCGTGATGTTCATGGCCTTTCCCCTCGATACTGCGGATGCTGTGCGCATCTCTGTCGAGCGATCATAACGATGGGTGAGGGGCGGGCAAGCGCGGTTGATCGCTTATATCTCACCAGATGGTTCAAAAGATCTCCGCGATCTTTGCGATGCAAAACGCGTCAGAGAAAAATCTGGAACTGTTCTCATCTGTTGACGATTCAACTCCTGCGCGTAACATCGCGACAGGCCCGCCAGAGGCCATTGGGAGTGAAATGCATGAGACAGCTTGCTCGTCGGGGCGCGCCCTTGCGTCCATTTTTCAACGGGACACTCAACTCACATAGAATACTGCACCGTTGGCTCCGAACATCCATCGCAGTAGCGCTCGGCGCGACGTTGTTGGGCGGTGCCGCCAACGCACAGACCAAGGGCACACCGGATCACATAAAGGCGGTTACATCGGCAATCGATAGTGCAGCGATCACGGCCAATACGGCGACGTCCAAGGATTGGCCGACTTACGGCCTCGATTATGCCGAGACGCGCTTCAGCAAGCTCAATCAGATCACGGCCGAGAACGTCAAAGATATCGGCCTGATGTGGACCTATAATCTGGAATCCATCCGTGGCGTTGAAGCGACGCCGCTGGTGGTGGACGGCATCATGTATGTGTCGGCGCCATGGAGCGTGGTGCATGCCGTCGATACCCGGACCGGCAAGCGGCTATGGACCTTCGATCCCGGCGTAGATCGCGAGAAGGGCTATCGTGGCTGCTGCGATGTCGTGAATCGCGGCGTCGCGCTCTACAAGGGCAAGGTGTTCGTGGGGGCTTATGACGGTCGGCTGGTCGCACTGGATGCCGCGACCGGCACGAAGGTCTGGGAGAAGGACACGGTCATCGACCGCAAGATGTCCTATACGATCACCGGCGCGCCGCGCGTGTTCAACGGCAAGGTCGTCATCGGCAATGGTGGCGCCGAATATGGCGTGCGCGGTTACGTTACGGCCTATGACGCTGAGACCGGCAATCAGGCATGGCGCTGGTTCACGGTGCCCGGCGATCCGGCCAAGCCGTTCGAGGACGACTCGATGGCTGCCGCGGCGAAGACCTGGGATCCGGCTGGCAAATACTGGGTCAATGGCGGCGGCGGCTCGGCCTGGGATACGATCACCTTCGATCCCGACCTGAACATGGTCTATATCGGCACCGGCAACGGCTCGCCGTGGAATCGCAATCTGCGCAGTCCGGGAGGCGGCGATAATCTCTATCTCGGCTCGATCGTCGCGCTGAATGCCGATACCGGGAAATATCTCTGGCACTATCAGGAAACGCCCGGCGACAACTGGGACTATACCTCGACGCAGCCGATGATCCTGGCCGATCTCACCATCGACGGCACACCGCGCAAGGTGGTGCTGCACGCGCCCAAGAATGGCTTCTTCTTCGTCATCGATCGTACCAACGGCAAGTTCATCTCGGCCAAGAACTTTGTCGATGTGAACTGGGCTACCGGCTACGACGCCAGTGGTCGTCCGATCGAGGTGCCGGAAGCCCGCTCGCCGGACAAATCCTTCGACAGCATTCCCGGACCGTTCGGTGCCCATAACTGGCATCCGATGTCGTTCAATCCGCAAACCGGGCTGGTCTATCTGCCGGCGCAGGGTGTGCCTTTGAACCTCACGGGCGAGAAGGCGCTAGTGCAGAATGCGCCGGCGGAGAACAAATTCGGCGGCACCACCGGCTGGAATGTCGGCTTCTCGCTCAATGCGGCGCCACCGAAGAATCTGCCGTTCGGGCGTCTCATCGCCTGGGATCCGGTGAAGCAGAAGGAAGCCTGGCGCGCTGAGTATATCGCACCCTGGAATGGCGGCACGCTCACGACGGCCGGCAATCTCGTGTTCCAGGGCTCCGCCGATGGCCGCTTCATCGCCTATAACGCCAAAACAGGCGAGAAACTCTGGGAGACGCCCGTCGGCACCGGCGTGGTGGCGGCGCCTGCGACCTATGTGGTCGATGGCGTGCAATACGTCTCGGTGGCGGTTGGATGGGGCGGCGTATTCGGCATCACCCAGCGCGCCACCGATCGCGAGGCGCCCGGCACGGTCTACACCTTCGCCATTGGCGGCAAGGCGCCGTTGCCGGCCTTCACCAAGTACCAGATCGGCAATCTGCTGACCGGGGTCAAGTACGATCCCGCTCACGTGCCGGAGGGGACTTCGATCTACGTTAATGCCTGTGCGACCTGCCACGGTGTGCCGGGCGTGGACAAGGGCGGCAATGTGCCCAACCTGGGCTATGTCTCCACCGAGACCATCACCAACCTGAAGGACATCGTGTTCAACGGGCCGTTCAAGGACAAGGGGATGCCGGATTTTACCGGCAAGCTCACCGAAGCGGATGTGGTCAAGATCCAGGCCTTCATCCAGGGCACGGCCGACGCGATACGGCCGAAATAAACACCATGCTGGACGGTTCGGCCCGATCGGGCCGTCCAGCATGTTCCCCCGGCGGCTGAAGTCGGGATATATTGGGACGCTCTGAAGTCCGGTCCCACAACCATGTCCTCTGCCATTACGGCATTCCTTCAGCGGGTCCGATCGTCCTCGCTCTCGATCGGCCAGCTGACTTTCAGCGGGTTCCTGCTGGTGTTGACGGTGATCCTCATCACCAGCATCGCCAGCGTGGTTGCGATCCGTCATATTGACAATACCTTCGCCGAGCTTGAGCGGCTGCAGAGCGTCGGCGATCTGGCCGAAAACATCGACCGCCGCCTGATCAGCCTGCGGCTGGCAGCACGCGATTTCGTCACCGATCCCGACGCACAGCCGGAAAAGGTCTCGCAGGCTGCCACGGCGCTGGGCGATCTCCTGAAGAAGACCCGGATCGAGCTTGCGCCCGAGCAGCGCGACATGATCGACGGTGTCGACGCGCGGTTGACCAAGTACCGCGAAGGGATTGAGCGCGTCTCATCGCTGATTGCACGTCGCTCCGCTATGCTGGCGACGCTCCCGCCGCTCCGCGAGCAATTCGAGAACGCCGTTCCGGATGTGACGAATTCAAATGCCGCCAAGGCCATGTTCCGGGCGCAGAACGAGATCGCGGCGGCTTTGCTGGCACGCGATCCGATCGGAGCCGAGCAGGCCGCACAGCGCATGCGTGCGCTGCCGATCAGCACGCCCGCACTTCGTGCGGCGGCCGATGCCTACACCGATGCAATCATTTCGATCTCGGAAACCGAGAGCGAGATCGCCGATCTCGACAGGGATGTGCTTGGCGCCGAAGGCCGATTGATCGGCCGGGTGACCGAATTGTTGCGGGAGCTTAGCGCCCGTCGTGGCCGGGTGCTGTCGCGCGAGTTCGCGCGCACGCTGACCGAGGCAAGATGGCAAAGCATCATCCTTGGCACGGCGGGCGTTCTGGTCGGGCTGTTGGCGGCACTGTTCGTGGTGCGGCGGATCGTGAAGCCGCTGAAGGCGATTGCCAAGTCGATCCGTGCGCTAGCTGGTGGCGCCAAGCACACGCCGATCCCAGCCATGGATCTGGAGAATGAAATCGGTGACATCGCGCGCGCCGCGGAGGTGTTCCGCAAGACGCTGGTCGATGCCGATGCCGCGCGCGAGGCGGCCTTGCATGCGTTGGCCGAGCAGAGGCTGGCGGAAGAGAGTTATCGCAAGCTGTTTGAAGGATCCGTCGACGGCATCTATGTGACGACGCCGGCAGGTGCGCTGCTCAATGCCAATCCGGCACTGGCGCGGATGATGGGGTATGATTCACCGGAAGACCTGATCCGCGCCACGCTGGATATCTCGCGCAACATCTATGTCGATCCGGCGGCGCGCGCCGAGTATCAGCAGCGCATGGCAAGCGACGGAATGGTGCGCGAATTCGAGTATCAGGTCCGTCAACGGCACGACACGGTCCTCTGGCTGTCCGACAGCGCCACGGCGGTCCGCGACGAGAATGGCGAGGTTGTGCGCTATGAGGGAACAGTCCGCGACATCACCAACCAGAAGCATGCCGAAGCCGCGATCAGGGAAGGTCGCAGGTTGCTGCAGCAGGTCATCGATACCGTTCCTGCCGTCATCAACGTAAAAGACACCGATCTGCGATACGTCTTGATGAACCGGTATATGGCGGGGATTTTCGGCATCGAGCCCGGTGAGGCGATTGGGAAAACCACTGGCGAGTTGATGATGCGCTTTGGCGCGTCAAAGACCGACTCGCCTGACAAGATGGTGCTGGCGACCAGGAAGGGCCTCGGTTTCTACGAGGAAGAGTACAAGGACGCTGCCGGTGTGATGCGGCAGTGGCTGGTCAACAAGCTGCCTTTGCTGACGACCGATGGTGATATCCAGAACATCGTGACCGTGGCGCTCGATATCGGCCAGCGCAAGCGCAGCGAGCAGGAGATGCTCAAGGCCAAGGACGCCGCCGAAACGGCGCTACGCAATCTGCGTGAGACGCAGAATTCGCTGATCGAGGCGGAGAAGCTCGCGGCGCTTGGCCGGCTGGTTGCCGGCGTGGCCCATGAGGTCAACAATCCCGTGGGCATCAGCCTGACCGTGGCGTCATCGCTGGAACGCAAGATTGCGCTGTTCGGCGAGGAGGTCGCGCGCGGCGAGCTGCGCCGCTCGACCCTGACTGAGTTCATCGAGTCCAACCGCGACGCGGCGGCACAATTGGTTGCTAATCTCAATCGCGCGGCTGAGTTGATCCAGTCGTTCAAGCAGGTTTCCGCTGACCGCAATTATTCCGACCAGCGCGTCTTTGATCTCGCCGATCTCACCGAGCAGGTGGTGATGAGTTTGAAACCGGGATTGCGAAAACAGAAGCTGGCGCTTTCGGTCGACTGCAAGCCAGGACTGACGATGAACAGCTATCCGGGCCCGTATGGTCAGGTGCTGACCAATCTGTTCCTCAATTCCGTCGCTCATGCATTTCCCGATGGCAATGGTGGCTCGGTCGAGATCAAGGTGCAGGAAGCCGGCAACGATCATGTGGAAATTCTTTTCGCGGATAACGGCGTCGGCATGAGCCCTGAGGTCCGGCGGCGTGCTTTCGACCCGTTCTTCACGACGCGCCGGGATCAGGGGGGCACAGGCCTGGGCCTGCACATCGTCTACAGCATCGTCACCAGCCGCCTCGGTGGTCGTCTGCATCTGCAGTCCGATCCGGGGCAGGGAACGCGCATCCAGATCATCCTGCCGCGCGTCGCGCCGCTGGAGATGGCTGCGGAATAGCGGACGCTGCTACTGCTGAAATTCCGCAAGCTTGCGCAGTGTCGCGCGGAATATCTGGCTGTGCTTGCCGACGAGCGCTGTGCCGTTCATAGTCGCCGACGTATCCGTGAAAGTACCCGACAGACCGATGCCGACCGGTTGGCTCTGGCCACCGAACAGTGGACTCATGTCAGGGCTGGGCGTGTGCTGCATGACGGAAACCTCGCCCTTGAAGGTGCCGGCTTCCTTGTTGAGAACATAGGTACCGACGTAGAACAGGTACGCGTCGCCGCCGAGCAGTTCGCCTTCGCGAAAGGTTACAACACCGCTGCCCTTGCCTGAACGCCCGTCGAGAAGCTCGACATGGATCGAGTAGAGTCCATTCTTCATAATAGCCCGATGGCGCAAACCCGTCCCTTGGTTGCGCAATCAGAAGTATTGCAAAGACCGTATACCAACGTCAACGCATTCGCGGGCGCTGTTAGTGCATGAGCGAAAGACCGAGTGACGCAGGTGCGCTCGCTTGCCGCCCTGGCACTTCGCAACGAGGGCGTTCTTAAATACCTCTGCCATTGAAGTTATCACCACAAATTCGCTGCAGTGCGAAGAGAGCCTGCCGGTGCTAATGGAGAATCGCCTATCGTTTGATTGGGCGTCTGTCGCGAAGTTGAAGCGCAGCCGTTCTTCGATAGTCGTATGATGCGCTTTGCGTGAGTGACTACGGAAGAGGCGGGTACTTTGCCCGCGACAAACCTGAACATCATTGTGCCGGCCGGGGGCTGGAGCAAGCAAATGAGCGACTGGATGACTTCCGGCGCCGACGCGCCGTGTTCGCCAACTACTATCTCTCACGATCGACGCGTCCGGCGTCGTGCAGGCTGGCTGAAGCTGGGAGCGCCGACCTTGTGTATTGCGGTTCTGTTATCAGTGCCGCTAATGCAATCGGTCGCTGCGCGCGACCGCGGACAATTCGCCAATACCAGCCCCGATCTGAAAGCCTGGTTCGATAGTCTGCGCAGCGGCAAGGGTCCGTGTTGTTCCGATGCAGACGGCAGCGCCGTCAGCGATGTGGATTGGGAATCCAACAGTGGACACTACAAGGTGCGGATCGACGGGATGTGGCTCGACGTACCTGACGAAGCTGTCATCACGGTGCCGAACCGCGTCGGTCGCACCATGGTGTGGCCGATACAGGGGTCGTCCGGCACAGTGATCCGTTGTTTCATGCCAGGTAGCATGACGTAGCTGGTCACAACGCCCGGCGGACCGATGCGCGCGCGGCGATCAGCGAGATCGCCGCGAGGACAATGACCGCGGCGCCATAGATATCGAGCGTGAGCGGCAGGCCGAGCGTCGGGATCGCCAAGCCTGCGACGATAGTCGGCAGGCTGAAGGCGAGATAGCAGATGATGAAGATCACGGAGAGCAATCCAGCGCGTTCATGCGCGGGGACAAGCGGCACAACGGTCCGGATGCTACCGAAGAATCCGGCGCCGAAGCCGAAACCGGCAATGACGGTGCCGACCAATAGTTGCGGGATGCTCTGTGTGTAGACCCCGCCCAGCGTGATCACCACGCCGAGAATAAGACACACCATGCTGCGGATCAGAATGGTGGTGCCAGGCCATTTGCGCGCCACCAGCATCGAGGCGGCACCGCTCAAGGTCAGCGCCGTCACGGCGAGTCCACCAAGGAGAGGCGAATTCGATCCGGTGATGAGCCGGAGCAGCGAGGGCATCAGCGACAAGTAGAATCCGCCCAACGCCCAGACGGCAACGTTGCCCGGCGAGACCAGGGTCAAGGGTTGTCGCACGTGAGGCGGTACGGTCACGATCGGTCGGAGCGACGCCCATGCGCCGGGACGACGCGCAACCGTTTCCGGCATCCACCACAGCAGAATGGCTTGTATGAGCGTTGCTGCGAGGAGCAGCAGATAGACCAGTTGGGTCGGCATTGGCGCGTAGCTGACGAGCACGCCTGATAGCAACGCGCCGATCCCCGTGCCCGTTACGGGCGTCAGGCTGTTCATCAGCGATCCGTGCGCGCGGTTCAGATCGAGCATGGCAGCACCGATGGTGCCGAAGGCAATGCCGGTTGCAAATCCCTGAATGGTGCGGGCGGTGATCAGTGCCACGACGGAATCTGCCGTAATGAAAACCAGCAGCGCCAGGACATTCAGGATCAGCGCCGAGAACATCACGGGCCGGCGACCGATATAATCCGACAATCCCCCGACCGTCAGCAGCGCAACCAGCAGACTGAGCGCATAGGCGGAGAACACCGTCGTGACCATGACCGGCGAGAGGTGCCAGTGGTCCTGATAGATCCGGTAGAGTGGTGTCGGTGCGCTGGCGAACATGGCGACAGTGCCGAGCGTTGCGATCTGAAAAATAATGGCAGCGCGACGCGTCATCACGCCTTTCGGCCGGGCGTCGAGATTGCTGGACATCGGGGAAGAGACCTAATGGACAAGGTGGGGCAAGCCCAATGGTCGCTTCCGTCCTTGATTGATTTTACCGCTGTCCAATGCTTGCTCAGGTGATGCGCGGAGCAACAGCAGAGAAAGATGATGCATGCATGGCCAAGCCTTCACAACGGCGGCTGGCTCGCGCGCCCTGTGCGAGATTGCATGGCTCGTCTGGATCGCGCCCCTTAACACGGCGCGAATCTTTCCTATACTCAGGCTGTCACGAACAATGAAAGGAGGTGGTCCAGTGTCTAATTCCAAGCGCTGTCACCTCGCTGAGGCCGCCCGCTAGGCTCACTCTTTGAGCTTCGGAAGGGCGTCTCGGCGCCTGGTTCAGCGAGAACAGGGAAGGGGCGCGCCGAGTGATCGGTGCGCCCTTTCTTCTGAGCGCAAACTTGTCGCGCCGTGAAACATGACGCTTGATCTGCCGGTCATCCGTGACAATCTATCAGACGTTGCTTGTGTCCGGAGTAGCAGCAATGCCGGGAACCCCGCGCGATCTGGCGGAGAGAATGGCCGCGCGCCAGCAGCGGCGTGCCATCGATGACGGTTATGTGCGCGAGAGCTTCACACAGCCACGCGAAAATGCCCGCAAGACGGCGCGGGCGTTTCTGGATCGGTTCCCGAAGCAAGCTTACATGAGCGAAGTTGAGCGCTGGCGCGAGCTGCCAGACGGCGACATCGAATTTACGATGCGGCGGCTGCGCACCGCTGATTGAGCTGACAGGCGGCGATCATCTGGCTGATGTCGTGCTCGCTCATGCCTGTAGTGGCCGATTTCTCGACTGGATCGGCAGCACATGCGTGGATCGCATAGCCGATATCGAGAAGACGACGCGGCGGATCTTCCTCGCCCAGGCCGACCTCGGTCACCAAGCCACTCTCGACGGCATGCCGCCAGACATCGGATTTGTTGGGGAAGGCGTTGCTGACTTTGACCGAATTTGAAAACAGCGCGTAGGGCATGCGGCAACCTCCGTGATGAGGCGATAACGCCGAATATGGCATCTGGTTGCACTGCAGCAAGCCCGACTTTCGTTATCCACGAGGTCGTGATGATCGGTCGGCCGTCAGTCCCGCTGGGTAATCCGCAATTCCAGCAGCGCCATGGTCTGGAGCATCGTGGGATCGCGTTCACCCTCGCTTGTGGTGCGCAGGATGCTTTCGGCGATGGATTGCACGTGAGCGGAGTTGACGGGATGCGGCAGCGTTGAAACAGCCCCGTCCAGCGCTTGTTTCATCACTGAGATTGTGTCTGGCGGAAACGCGGCATGGGAAAAATTCTTCACGGTGGCTCCCGGGTTCAAACGGATAAACGCACCCAACTGTTCACGGGACAACAAGAGTTCGAGTGCGCGAATGTTCCTGCCACAAAGTTGGGCAGACCCGGGCAGCAGCGTCGGCTGCCGCGTGTCGGGCACCAGGTTCCAGAATTGTCGCAGGGAGATCAGGATTCGGTGTCGGCCGGCCGGGCGGCTTTCTTCTTGGCGCCCTGTCGCAGGAATGTCGCGCCGATCTCCTCGCCATTGACCCAGGCCAGCTCGCAGCGACGGAACGCCAGTCCTGTGGACGACAGCAGCAGGAAGAATTCCTTGAGATTGATGCCCTCAATCGAACTCTCGACGATAAGGCGTGCGCCCGTCTCGGACACGTCCATGATGCGGCAACTGCGGCGCCATGTGCCGTCAATGGCCATGAGCCAGACAGGGAAACCGCGCTCGAACGCGACGCGGCCAGCATTTGGTTTTTCAGGGGTCATCGACGCTTCCTTGGCGCCGGGGATTTTAAATTGGATGGTGGTAACGGCTGGTAAATGCCGCTGACGGCAGGCTTTGCGGTTCAGCACGCCATCGAGATGTTGTTTTCAAAGAGCGCCGCGGCGCACAGCCTTATTCGGTTGAATGGTGCAACCGCAACGACGGGTTTCAGACGCGGCGGTTGTGGAGGTGCGCGTTAAGCGCGAAGCGAGCGTCTAGTCTCTGGAAAAGCCGAATGGACACAAGTGTTTAAGGGCACCTGTCATGGTGCACTCGGAGCGATTCGAACGCCCGACCCTCGGAATCGAAATCCGTAATGCGCTGAACAATTTCAGATAGTTAGGTGCTGGATGTTGCAGTGGTGTTGCAACTAGGCGCCGAGCAAGCGCGCTTGAATATCCTCTGCGGCTTTCTGATCAGCCTCGGCATCGGCAAACAGATGCCCATAGGTGTCGAAGGTCATCTGGATCGTCGAATGGCCCATGAGCTTTTGGATGCGCTTGGGGTTCATGCCGTTCTCGATCCAGAGCGAGGCGCACGCGTGCCGCAGGCTGTGCATGCCATAGCGCGGAGCGTCCCTCATGACGGCTTCGCCAGCGTTGTTGATGATTGGCTGGCCGGCGTCGTTCAGCACGGGCGTGGGGACCGTGATGCCAGCAGCGAGTTGAATAGGGTCGAACCCGCGTTGGGCGATGTTGCTGTGACTTTCGACATTGCCGCTGCCGGTCGGGAACACGAGGCCGAGATCGCCCTTCGGGCAGAGCAGCTTCCACTCCCGCAAGCTATTGATCACCAGCGACGGAACCGGGATGGACCGGTAACCCGCCTTCGACTTCAGCCGACCGATGGCATGGAATGCGTCCGCGCGTTGCGCCACGCTGATATTGCGCGCATCGAAATCGACGTCGATCCAACGAAGGCCGCGCAGCTCGCTGCCTCGGAGGCCGCAGAAGATCGCGGTCAGGATCAGCGGTCGCCAGCGGCCAGCGGCGCCGGCTATGATCAGTTGCAGTTCCGGTTTGGTGGGGATGACGGGTCGGGGATCCTCGCGATCGGCCAGGTTTAGGTCGAGCCCGGCAGTTGGGTCGTTTGCGGCAAGGCCTCGGCGACGAGCTTCTCGGAATATCGCCCCGAGGGACCCCACCACGCGGCGTATCATCGCCGAAGACCGACCCGCTTCGCGAAGCTTATCTGCGAACGCGTTGACGGCTGGCATAGTGAGGTCGGAGAGCTTCTTGCTGCCGATGAACGGCACGATATGTAGATCCACATGCTCTTCGTATTGCCGAACCGTCGTGGCCTCGAGACCCTTCTCGTTGCTGCGCTTAATCCATAGCGCAGCGGCGACCTTCACCGTCGGTGACACGCTGCCCGGCGTGTGCAGGCCGCGCTTCACATCATGCTGAACTTCGACAAGCCACGCTTCGCCATCGGATTTGCGCTCAAAGAGTTTTGCACGGCGCTTGCCGCCACCGTCCACATAGGAAGCTTGCCAGCGGATTAGACCGGAGGGCAGCTTGCGCTTTCGAACTGTGGCCATAGCTCAACCCTTTTTCGCTGCAAGGTAACGCTGAAACATGGCCTCGAAGACGGTCTCGAACTCTGCAGGGTCCATCTTACGCAAAGACGACATCCCCCGTTTTTCCAGTATCTCATTGGATTGATTACTGATCTCCGCTTCGACCAGGGCGAGGTGCGACCTCGCACCGGCGAGTTCGCGCTCAGCTGCTTGCGCTCGTGCTTCTTGCTCGTTTGCCCGAGCTGTAAGCTTTTGAATCAGGTCCTCGTAGCCCTCGATCAATTCGTCGGCCTGAAGCATGCGGGTAATGAGCATCTCGCATATCTCGGAAATAGATCGCCCCTTAGCCTCTGCGAGATTTCTGACCCGGTCGCCGACCGCGGTTTCCAAGCGAATTGTCCAAGTCGGCCGCTTTCCAGCGTATTTTCGTGGACGGCCACGAGGCTTTTTCTCTTCTTCTGTCACGAAGACCCCAATCTTATACCCATAATTCCCATTAAGTGACGTTGTATCACGCCATAATAAATTGACAAAGGAGAACAAACGGGCATTTTGAGGATATTGACGCAAATCAGCGTCAACAAAGGTCTCAGAATGACAACCAAAGACGAAGACGCGGGCTGCTTGGTCTACAAGGTGCCCGAAGCCGGCAAGCTGCTCGGGCTCACGAAGAACGCTTCGTATGTCGCTGCGAAGCGGGGCGATCTGCCGACGATCAGAATTGGCAAGCTGATCAGGGTGCCCAAGGCCGCGTTGCACGCCATGATCGACGGCGCCGGTGCGAAATGACGGCGGAGGTGTTGGCGTTCCCATTGGCGCGCCGTGTGGACCTGATTCAAAGGCAGGCCGAGTACGCCCTGTGCCTTAAGCCTGAGAAGGCGGAGCGGCATATTGCCCGGCAGCTTCAGTGTCAGGCGAACGCGCTAACGCGCCGCGGTGTGCCCGATCACATCGTCCAGCGTGAGCTGAAAAGTATGGAAGCCGCGATCCGAGCGGCAATGTGGCATGTCGTGTTCGACGCGCCGGGCGGTGCCGTTTGACTAAGCGGCGTCGCAACAAGATTAGCGGCCAATTCTCCGCCCATTTGGTGGAGATGGTTGAGTCTCCTGCGTGGAGGGTCGCCAGCCTGTCATGCCGTCGCGTGCTTGACCGGGTCGAGATTGAACATGCCCACCACGGCGGTAACGACAACGGCAAGCTTCCGGTCACGTTCAATCAATTCCATGAGTACGGCATTCATCGCCATTCTATCGCGCCCGGGATTCGAGAAGCGGAAGCGCTTGGCTTCCTTGTGGTCACCGTCAACGGCCGGGCAGGCAACGCCGAGCACCGCACACCCAACCTGTTCCGCCTGACCTATCGAGACGCTGAGGGTTTGCCCGGAGATGGCACCCACGAATGGCGTCGGATCACCACGACCGAGGAAGCGGAGCAAATCGCTGACGCAGCAAGAAAGGATAAGGCGGCCAAGAAAACAAAATCCCAGTGCCGGAAAATGCCAGTTACCGGTGCCGATAATCGTCACCGAAACGGCAAATCTCCAGTGCCGGAAACCATCACTACTGGAATGGCAAAAACCATCACTACCTCTATATCTCGGGTCGATACCACCACGCAGACGCCCCGCGAAGCGCGCCCGTTAGGGAGCGCCGTAGCGAGCGGGGCGGCGTCCGACAATCGGAGAGATCGTGTCGAAGCACGGATAGCGTCAAAGCTGGGCGCCGACGGGTACGACGTTCTCCAATCTCTCAGTGACAGCGATCTTCAGAACTTCATCGAGATGGAGCAGCGCGGGCAGCTTGATAGCACTGCGCTCGCAGAGATGCGTCTCAAGTCCCTTAGAGGGCGAAAGGAAGCAGCGGCATGAGCGTCTATGGATCCCCGGGGGGGCATCGGAAAGTCTGGAAGCGTTCGCGCACAGACCGGCGCTATCCCTTCACACGCACCGAAACCACTTTTCCTTTGAAAAATTCTGGTGGCCTCAGTGAGTAGGACGACCGGCGGTTTGCCCCCGAAGCCAGGCGCAAAGGCGCCGAGCACGCCAAAGCATCTCGAAACGCCGGAGCGTCGAATGTGGCGAGACTGGACTGCGGCGCATCGGTTCGAAGATGAGGCGTCGTTGGCTCTGCTTCGCACGACGCTTGAAGCGCATCAGCGTGGAAGGCACTGCCGTGAGGCCATCGATAAGGATGGGGAGGCAGTGACGGATCGTTTCGGGCAGTTGAAACCACATCCGTTGCTTGCTGCGGAGCGAGATGCCCGATCGGCGTTCTTCGCCGGCATGAAGTCATTAAACTTGGATCTGGAATAATGAATAGCCCCCCGAGAAAACGGCCACGAGCCGGCGCAGGTACCGTATCAGAAGCCGCGTGGGCTTTCCTGAATGATGCTCTCACAGACGACATCGGTACGAGCTGGGAGCGGTGGGGATTGGAGGCGAACCAGCCTTTGTTTCTGAAGGGACCACCGCCGGCCGAACTCTGGGCTCAATTCCGAGACGTCGTGTTGAAGCGTTGGATACTTGACCGGCCAGGTTCGCGTCCGTCGCTATGGTGGCGGTATGACGCACCGCGACTTCCGCAGGGCACATACGAGAATTGCTTTTGGGATGGGATGCTGCCAGAGCCGCGGCTGCGCATCGGAGGTGTCGGAACAGCGCTTCACGATATCCTGGCATACGTGCCTGTCACTTATCTGGGCGTTCCAAAACACTGGCAGGACCACGAAGAGGCATCGATAACCCCCGAAATTGAACCAATTAATCCAGAGAATCCCCCAACATTTGAGTCGCAGGCGTCCTACTTGGATCGGTTCAGTCTGATGACCGCCTCAGAGAGACGCCGTGTCCATAGCGCGCATTTCAGTCCCGAGTCTGTGATCGACAGCCTCGCAAGCGCCCGGTCCCTCTCCAGTGACAGTCAAGCCATTGGCTAGGTCAGCCGCGGAAAGGCAGCGCAACCGGCGGGCCAGGAAGGCGCTGGGAAAGTGCGTCCTCCCTCTGACAATCAATCTGGGCGACATCGCTGACAAACTAGTGGATGCAGGGTTCCTCCCGGAATGGTCTGCAGAAGATGCGGAGGCGATAGCCAATGCGCTCGCTCGAGCGCTGGAGCGGTCTGACCTGTTGCGCGTCACGCGTGACGTTCATCGCCAAGGCATCCTGCTATCGGAGGATGATTAGCCGCTGAGACAGGAGCAGCCAATGGTTGAAAATCGAACGGTCGGGTCTCCCAGCGACGATGAACGCTTAGTTGGCAAGTCGAGAAGAGCTGACGTTCCGCACTCAGTTGCTAGCCTTTGTCGGGCGCTTGCACCCGTTATCAACGAGTTCGTGGAGCGTTCTGTGCAGGAGTCGCTTTGCGGATTGAGCGAACGCGTCAGAGCGCTGGAAACCCGACTGTAGTTGGCAGACGATGTTGTTTCCGCGAGCAAAGTTTCAAGAGGCCGAGGCGGTCAGGACTCCGGAGGTCCTCGCGAAGCGGCAGCCAGAGCCTGTGACGAAACTGCGATGCCATACCGGATCGCGCAGCCGTAACACTAATCTTGCGTGACCACGGATGTACTGGCGCGGATCAAGGAGAAAGCCATGGCCGATACAGCAGCGATAATTGACCTCCATCAGGCGCGGATTGCTCGCGACATCGGCTCCGATGGGAGGGAGTTTTCAACCGTGACCGACCTCCTGAGCTATCTCGTTTCGATTGGTGTTTATCGGCTCGATGAACATGGAAACTACAAATTGATCCAAGGAGATCAGCATCATGACTGAAGGCGTCCGCACGCCAAACGTTCCCCTTGGCACGCAGCTCAGCGAATTTCTCGGGCACGAAATAGTAGGCGGCCAACGGTCGATCAAGCGATTCCCGAGGAGCGCCGTCCTCGGCGTTTACGATGCCCTCGCTGGTGGCGCAGGTGGCGGCGTCGTCTTCACGACAAAATCCCAGGCAGACTCTCATCTGGCTTACGCTGCAAACATCATGGCCTGGGTCGTCACAGACCCTAATCCAGCGCTGAATGGCAGCTATCAAAAGCAAGGGGTCTCGGGCGCTGGCTCATGGTTGCGTGTCGCCGATCTGCCGAATGAGTTGATCACGCTCTCGGTCACCGGAGGGACGGCTGACGCCATCGTCGCGATCGCGAGCCCTCAAGTGCCCTCACAGCCGATATCAAAATTGTTTTTGCTCACTCCCGAGTTTGACAACACGGGGCCAGCCGCAGTTACCATTACTGGGATGAACGGTGGTGCGCCAATATCGATCACTAACGTTCTAGGGTCGTCTCTCGCGGCTCATTCCTTAGTCGCCGGATCACCGGTGTTGATGATGTGGCAAAGCGGCCACCTGCAATTGCTCGTGTCTCTGCCTGTGGATGCAAGCGGCGTTCTATATGATGTGCTGGCTGCTCGTGATGATGCTAGCGGATACGCCAGTGCAGCCAGCGATTTTGCGGATTCAGCCCAAGCGTCTGCGTCGGCACTCGGCAACCAGGTGCATCAGTACGACACTCGCGCGATGGCGATTGCCGCAACAATCCCAGCGGTATTGAATTTCGTTCGGACGCTCGGGTATGCATCTGCGGGAATTGGCGGCGCTCTTTATGTCCGTGGCGCGACTTCTCCAGGATCTTTTACAAGCAACGGCGGTGCGGTTACGTGGGTTCTTGCGTCGCAGCAGTTGGACATCTGCATGTTTGGCGCCGATCCGACCGCGGCTGCCGATAGCGCGTCCGCGATTAACTTGGCGTGCTCAACAGGGAAGCCTCTTTACATTCCGGACGGGACCTACTTGATTGGCTCTGTTGTTAATCTTGGAAGCACGGTCGGTGTCTCGGCGTCACTATATGGACGTGGTCAATACGCTGCCGTTTTCCAAAGAGCGCCAACGTACACGTCGGGGCATATCTTAAACATAGATAATCCGAGTGGTCCTTGCAGCATCACCGGCCTGCGCATCAATAATGCCAGCGGTATCATAAATACAACAAATGGCGCCGGTATCCATCTTGGCCTCGCGACTGACATTACGATCCGCAATGTAGATATATGGAACGGCGCTACCGGCCTATATGTGGACGGCGATACGTCGGCCCGCGTAGTAGTCGATAACTTCCGTTATATTCAAGACAGTGTCTATGGAGTCGTTAACGATAGCTTCTACGGAATCGCCATTGTCGGGCAGCACCACTTCGACCTTTACTTCACCAATTGTGTCATCATCTCCACTGCGGGCGCTGCGCATACGCTCCAAACTGGCATATATATAGATTGCGCCGATGGTCTTCAGTTCGCAAATGTCAGCATCGGCGGCCCGAATGTAGGTATCCACGTTGCAGGAACGGGCTCTAAGAACGTCGACGACATCTACTTTGTTAATTGTCTTGTCGATAACGTTAAGCAACCGGTCATTGTGAATGGATTCAACGCTCCTCACGCCTACATGAACATCCGTTTCTCGGCATGTCATTTCAATGGGCAGAACTCCGCTGGCTCAGCTGATGGTGTGACCATTGCAGGTGATGCTGATGGCGTTCAGTTGATCGGCTGTAATATCAACCTCGCTTATGGCAATGGCATCGTTATCGGTGCTGGGAATGCCTACGATGGCGCTCCGAAGCGCCAGATCATCGTTAGTGACAACATCATTTCCGACAATAATCTCAGTAATAGCGGAGGTTTTGCAGGTATCAGCGTCGCTGATGGCGCAACTGGTTTCACGATCACTGGCAATTCAATCGGGAACCGTGCGGCTGGCCATCAGTACTATGGAATTCGTGTTGGTAACTCGTGTGGCAACTTCATCCTTGCGGCCAACAACTGCGTTGGCAATGTGACTTCCGGGATTCTCGTAGGTTCGGGCGCTTTCAACTACGCGAATGCCAACAACATCGGTTGATGGCGTTCAGATGAGCGCGAGGGAATCGATATGTGAGAAGGCACAGGCCGTGAAGCGAGCGATTATATCGCAGCCTTCTATCGGCCGCGAGCGCGCTGAAGCGTGAGGTGTACCGGATTTGGCTCGTGGTGGTAGCCGGCAAGGTTATAGGTGTCGACGCCGATGCCCACGATCCCGCCGGCGATCACGTTGCCACCAACAGAGGCGGCGCCTGCGACGGACGAGGCGAAGCTCAATCGCTTCGCCTCGGTTTCATAGCCGTCCTTCGATACAATGATGGTGACATCGTCGTTGCGCCGGACTGAGAGGGCGCATGGCGTTATGCAGGTCGCCAGAGAGCCCGTTCCGCCAGCGCGGGCAGTTGCACCAGGTGGGTCTGTGATCACGTTGATCGTCTCTGATGTATCGCGCACGACCGTCGCGCAGCCGACGACAAGAGGCGCCAACATTGCGGCGATGACCATTCGGTACATGTGATTTCCCCCTCAGCCATCCAAGCGCAACGACTGCGCGAGAGCAACCCGACCTTTGTCTTGAGGAGCGATCACCGGACGCGAGTGATCGCCAGGACCGGCTCTCACCTCAGGCGGAGATTTTTTCCACTCTGGAGAAAATGCGTACTGCGTACTAAGAAAAGCGTAGAACGGCGCCAACACAGAATTTCCCCGCATGACGCGCGCACGATACCTATTGATCGTCAACGCTCAGCCACGACTGGATTGCTCGCGCGGCACGCATCCACTCGCTGGAGCTTTGGGGGACGCTTCGCCCGTGTTGATATCCAGCCAGATCGCGGATGGCGGCGAGGGCTGTCCGTTCAGCTTCGGCCATCAAGGCAGACGTGTTCGCGGTGACCTGCTCGGTGGCCAAACCGTCAAGCAGAATGCGGGCTTCCCGATCGGTGCTGATCGCGGCGACCTTCAAGATCGATCGGCAGTAGCGGGCTTTAACGAGGCTCCGTTCGTCGCCCGTTTGGGCGCTCTGTCGGTAAAACTCGATCGTACTGGTCAAAATGCCGCCTTGGTCGGTAAGACCATAGAACATGCAGTTGCTAACTTAGTTCCGAGGAATAAGCTCACTCAGCGTCGATACCAAATGTCAGTCTTCGAACAGCTCGTACTTCTGCCGAAGCTCAAGGGTGAGGGCTCCAACGAAACGAGCGCATGTAAAGTGGGCGAGGCTATCAGCTTGACTCGTCACCGCGCTCCAGCCCGGACCTTCGGAGGTCCTTACCTTTCGAATCTCGACGGATACTGCCGGCGGACATTCCGGGTGCTCGTTCATGCGCTCGCGAAAAAGCTGCGCCAGGTCGGCTTTGGAAATTGGCTTCTTTGCCATCGGTCCCTGCCTTCTGGCAGTAACCCTAGCAGCAAACGACCGCAGCCGGCGGTATTAGCGTCGCCCGACGTGAAGTCAGTCGTGTTTCAAGCTGTAGTAATCCCGTAGCTCGCTTCTATGCGCGTTACCGCACTCGTAAGCTTCGGAAATTGCCGGCACTCCCTGGCATTCGTCAGTGCGCTCCAGTCCCCACGACCTCCTTTGGGGACGATGGCTATCCGGGCGTAGCTCATATTGGTTCCAACGAGCTTCTCGTGGAAGTGCCAGATCAGATCGTCAGCGGTCGCAATCTTCTTGGGCATGAACGTCCGAGGGTTTCTGGGGTGAATTTGGCCGAGGCGATCCAGCTGCCCCTATTTCGTACAGACGAGCCTCGTGGTCATTCTAGGACAGCTGATAACGATCGCGCCGCTTCCTGTCGCCGGAGGCTGAAAGATCGGAACAGTGGATGGCCCTTTGCTCCCGATCGGAATGCAAAGCGCGCTTGCCACAGTTTCATCTGCTTCGCAGTTGGCGGATCCAGTTTTCTCGACAACCCTGAAGACCGTCCCGTCTCTGCCCGGCGCCCCGTCTTTGCCGTCTTTACCGGCAGCACCGTCCCGACCGTCCTTGCCATCTTTCGGCAGCTCCCTGCCACAACCGGTAAGAGGGACGCTAAGCAGCGCGATGCAGGCGAGGGCGAGTATTGATTTCATATAGTGCTCCGGTCTTCGACTCGATCCTGCCAACGAAGATGACAGCTAGCCTCGGCCGGCAATGCTGCTGAGGTGCGAATCCAAGGAATCGGAGCCACTGCCGGAAGTGGATGACGACCATCAGTCTGCGGAGGAGGCGTCGGCACGCGCAGCGAACGCGTCAGAAGAATAAAGGCGGACCAAAACATCCCGGTGAATGTTCTGGGGAAGGTACTTCAACATTCTGAACTGGACCAAGAGATCAAGAAAATTGTTCGATTGAGGCGTCAGGCCGTTGTAGCCGGCCAGAGCAACTTCAACGCTGTTTAGCTGGCTGCGCAGTAAATTTGCGTAGTCGACCTTTTCGGTTTCGGACAAAACTTTGTCGTCTCTTATCCGCCGAAGTATAGTGTAGACGATGCGGAAATACGGACTCAGATGATATTCTAAACCTTCGTGCACGAACGCTTGATAGGTCTCAAGCACTCGTGCACTTAGCTCCGCATCATTCGAAATTTCGCGGGCGTGGTTAGCAATGTTGTTCATCTGGTTGAGCGCAACTGCGGTTACGAGCTTATTGCTGTTCCCGTGCTGAACCTTGCTCAACTCTCGCATAAGCTTGAGAAGCTCAAAGAACGTGGTGTCAAACCGCTCTTTGTGTGAGTCCACCTGCTGTTCGCGGAGTGATTGGCGTTGAGCCATAAGGGTGGCTAACACTAAACATGTGCCCACCGCGCCGAAAATGGCATTCAATCCTCCAAAGGTGTCGCCCCATTGCCCAGCCTTATCGACAGTTCCCTGCTGCGCGACGAGCAGACCGATCAATTTAAAGCCGAATAGAGCCCAGCCCAACCAGATGGCGATTGCCAAGACGATCGCGCTGCCAAATAGCCATGCCTGCTGTCGGTTCGTAAACATTCAGAATCGCCTCTCAATTTCAAAGCGATATTCGCCGCAACCGCAAGCTGCTGCAATAGGTGAACAATGCACATCACTGACCAAGTGACGCTCGCCGACGTGCGGCTGAACGACAGCGGCTATCTGGAAGCGAGCGCACGGCGCGCACCGGCGTGCAGACCTATGCCGGTCGGGAAGTTGGCAAGCCTGATCTGCTGTTCGTCAACGTGTTCCGAGACGAGGCGGAGGTTTTCTCCAAGCGGTCGCTGGAGAGCTTCTCGAAGATTCCGCTGTGCGTCGATCATTCGCCGGAGCCTGTAACCGCGGCTAATTGGAAGAAGTACGCGGTCGGCACCAGGGGCGACGAGGTGCTGCGCGACGGTCAGCGCCTAAAGATCGGGCTCAAGATCACAGATAAGAACGCGGTCGATGCCGTGCGCGCTGGGAAGCGCGAGCTGAGCGTCGGCTATTCCACCGAGTTGGTGTGGGGAGACGGCATCGCGCCGGACGCCCGATCGGCTGGTTCAGAAATCACCGCGGGTTCCTGCGTATATAGCGCTGCCTAGAACGTCCATGCCTGCTCGTGAAAGATGGGACTGGTCGGAGTAAAGCAGGGTGCCATCGAGCTCCGTCGCCCTGCATCCGGGTGTGCACTGACTAGGCAGAACGTCTATGTAGGTTCCGCCTGCGTTCTGGACGATTGCTGCAAAGGAACGGTTTTGGTCTTCGAGATGCGGCACTAAATGAGATTGCGCCAGTTCATTGGCCTTCTCGACACTTCCTCCTACGAATAGAATGTCTACCGGGTTCTTATCGAACGCGTTGCGAACACCTACGACATAAACTCTGATGTTTTTAGCCGTCAGGTACTTCACGGTATCCGCAACCTCTGGCGCAAACTCATCGCGCCACATGGATGCTAAGATAACTGATTTGAAGCCATTTGCTTCAATCAGCCGGAAGCGCTTTGCGTTGAAGTCCAGGCATTTTGGAGGCATGTTGAATCGCTTGCTTTGATGGATTATTGGCGGGCATCCCGGGAGGCTAGCGTGAGCGAACGCTAACTTGGGGCTGAACCTATCGCGCAGGGCTACGATAGTGTCGATGCCGTAGCTATCGCCCAGTAAACCGATCTCTCCTCGGGGTCTTGCCAGGCAAGAGTCCATGTCAAATGTCGTTTCGTTAGTGGCCATGATGCAGCGGCCGTAGTCCGCGGCATTTCCGATCACCCCACGCTCGGAATACATTTTGTCGACAAGCTTTGTCAGGTCCCGGTCTCTCTGGAAGACAACACCTCGCACCGAAATCAGCGTGACGGACGCAGACAGAGCCAGTATTAGGAACGCCGCTGTGGCGGAAATTGCGAGTCTCTGCTTCTGGAAAGAGGAGGCCCGGGCCAATGTCCTCACCGGAGTTTCCACTATCGCGTAAAGGATAAATCCCAGCGCGAAACTCGCAAAGACAAGGATAGCCATGGTTGCGCTTGGATCAAGCACCCGCATCTCGCCGCGCGTTAATACGACAATGGGCCAATGGACTAAGTAAATCGAGTACGCTCGCCTTCCGACTGCTGTTACAAATCGGTTTCCCAAGCACCGCTCAGCGGCGGCAGATCGCGCTGTCGAAATGAGCGCGGCCGTGGCCGTAGCGGAGACAATGCCCGATAAAGCAACCGACGTGGTTGGTCCGACCAAAACTGCGGAAGCAATTATGCACACGAAGGCAGTGGTCGCGATGATTGACCCTGCCGCGTTGCGAATCGACAGCCCAGTTAGCGCGATGATGGCGCCAATGCCGAGTTGATACACGCGGAATGGCATCAGATATAAGGTTGCATTGGTCGCGCTATCGGCCAGCAAAATAGTCGCAAAACATGAGACCGCAGAGAGCACCGAAATTGTCGCTATGGCGGAAAGCTTCGATCTAAACGTTACAAGCAGAAGCAGCGGCCATAGAAGGTAGAATTGTTCCTCGACCCCAAGTGACCATGTGTGCAGCAGCGGCTTAGATGCTGCGTCGCCGTCGAAATATCCTGAATTAAGATAGAAGTAGATGTTCGAAGCTGCGAGCAACGCCGATGCGGCTTCTTTGGCGAGGCCCTCGATTTGACGAGGGGATAGCACAAAGATTCCGGCGATAAGTGTTGCGGTTATAACGCAAAGGAGCGCGGGCGCGAGACGCGTGAATCGCCCGGAAATAAACGACAAATATGAAAAACGACCACGAGCGAGCGATGGCGTGATGTTTCTCGTGATGACAAATCCGGAGATCACGAAAAAGACGTCGACACCCACGTAGCCGCCTCCGAGATGCGGCGCGCCGGCATGGAACATAACGACTAGGAAGACAGCGACCGCACGTAAGCCGTCAATGCTCTGAATGTGTGAGGCGTGATCCGATTCCAGGCGAGCCGCAGTAGTGGTCATAAGCATGTCGGCCGCCTGGCTTTAAGTCCGCGTGACCCGCATCTCAACGGTACGATGCGGCAGTATGGCCACCGAAGTGGGCACGCACTATCGCAAGATGAGAAGCCTGGTGTCGGACATGAGTACCTTGGCCGATGCGATCAAATCAGGTTGGCACCAGATGACAGCCGCTGCAGCGAAGGCCCAGAAGGAAACGGGCTCGAGGTATCGCCGCCATGTCGCGAACGCTGACGCGATCAAACAAAGGACAGCTATCAAGGTCGCCTTCAAGATCGACGCGCTGAAAACCAATACAGCGAAGAAGAGAAAGCCGCCGATAATGAAGGCTTTCAGCGTGTTCCGGATATGCCGGCTGGCGTCAGACCAAAGCTCGCGTTCGAAATCGCCGATCGGTGGAAATTGGGACAAAATAGAACCCCCAATAAAAACAACTATGACGGGTAGGTAACAGCGCTGCCGCGGCTCTGTCCATAGGAACTCCAGCCTGTCTTCGACCGAGGTCAGGTGCTGACCGCTTTCTAGAAGCTGCAGCTCGAACCCTTCTGCTTGGTTAACCAATTCGAAATCGCGACCGACCCCGGTTCCGCGATCCATTTCCCATAGGAGATGCACTCAATGCCCATCAGGCTGACGGCCGCGGATGTCCGCGGAATATTGCCGCGCGCCCCGCAGGTGGTGGTCGACGCGTTCGTGGCCAAGCAAGACGTGCTGACCAAGGCGGGGATCAACGCGACGAAAACCCGGCTGGCGTATTTCTTCGCCAACATCGAGCATGAGTGCGGCGGGTTCTCGATCCCGAACCTGACGGAAAACATCAGCTACAGGCCGGCTCGGATGGCGGCGGTGTGGCCGAAGCGGTTCCCCGGCGGTGCGGCCGATGTCCAGCGCAAGTACGGCACCGGCAAGGGATGGCAGATCAAGGCCTTCAACGACATCTACGGCGGCCGGATGGGCAACCGGCCGGGCTCGTCGGACGGCTCGAACTACATCGGTCGAGGCGGCCCGCAATGGACCGGCCGGGATGGCTACGCGGCGCTGGAACGGCTGACAGGGCTGCCAGCCGTCGCGAATCCGGAGGTCGCATCGCGTCTCGACCTGCAGCCGGACCTGGAAGGTCCTGAACAAGTTTGCGGACGCCAACGACTTCCTTCTGCGTGAAGGCGTGGAACGGCGGGACCAATGGCCTCGCTGACCGCAAGAGCCTGATGGCCGGCAACGACCCGATCCTGGCCAGGCTCCAGAACGTGGCGTCGATCACTGCCGCAACGCCGGACGCCAAGAAAGCGCCTATGACCGCCGAGCAGGGCGGCGGGGCTCTTGCGCTGGCGGCTACGTCGGCCACGATCACGGCCGGCGCGCATGCCGGCTGGCCTTGGTGGGCCTATGCGGAGGTGCTGATCGGCTTGGTTGCCGTCGGTGTCGCCGGGTATTTCGGCCTGCGGTGGTGGCGAGCCCGCAAGTCGGCTGAGCCCGCCTACCACGACAAGGCCATTGCGGACGTCGTGGCGGCTTCTGAAGCATTGCCTGCGCCGGCTGCAATGTGGGCAGCCCCTGACGTGCAAGCTACCAAGCCGGCCGCGCGCAAGGCCCAGAAGGCATCTGCAAGGACGCGTGCCCCGAAGAAGGCGAAGGCGACCGCCAAGAAGAAGGTGGCCTGACATGGCTATCGATCTCGGAAAATGGTCGTGGATCGCCGGCACGGCAGTTGATTTCGGTCTGCCAATCCTCGGTACCGCGCTTGGAATCCCGGGGCCCGTTTCGGCTTACGCGATCTGCGCCATCAAGAAGGCCTTGAACCTGCCGGGAGCGGCAACTCCGGAGGACGTCAAAACGGCGATCGCCGCCGATCCAGACACGGCCAAGGCCGCGCTCGAGGACGCACAGACCGATGTTCAGGCGAGGTACGCCTATTTGTCGAAACTCGCTGAGGAGAAGGGGCTTACCGACCGGGCCAATATCTCCGAGATCAACAAGACGATCCGTGCCGAAACCGGCAAGGTGCCGTGGTGGCACTGGTGGCACCTCCTTGGATATCTGGTGCTGCTCTATGGCGTCGAGCAGGTAGCGGCCATCGCATACACGATGTTTGGCAAGGGCGTGCCACCCGACCAGCTCGCCACTTTGTTCAACTCCACAGCCATCTTCACCGCCGGCCTCTTTGCGCTGCTCGGCTACGTCGCCAGCGACAACACCGCGCGACAACAGACCGCAATCACCGGCGTGGCGCCGGAGGGTGTCGTTGCTTCCACCATCAGGGCCGTCACGGGGCGAGAGAAATGAAGAAGGCAGGAAATGACCACAAGGCCAGTCCACCTGACCGAGCCCCAGCGCGTGCTTCTGACGACGCTGACCGACCAGCGAGTGGCGAACCTGCTCAGCCTGGCGGACATCATCGGCGACATGAATGCCGACGGGCTGGAATTCCTCCGTCGCCTCGGTGACCCGCGGTTCGAAGCGCTCACAATTTTCTGTCGCATGCGAAGCCCGAGACGCTGACCTTCCTGACCGAGGCGCGGCCGGAGGAGGTGGCTAATCTTCAGGAGGGAAATCCGGCTCGTGGTGGCTTTGCAACTGCTCGGGCGCATTAGCAAGTGGGGCGCGGTTACGTTCTTCGGGGTCTTCGTCAGCATGGTTCTCATTTGGGAAAAGTGTCGGCATGGCTCAAGGCACGGTGACATATCGGCTCGTGTTCTTCTTCGCGATCCTGTTGGCGGCGGGGCAGGGGTCTGGGTTATCGATCGGGAGATACCGACTATTATCATCGCGGCCGAGCCGGTGACGCCGGTAGTCGCAGCCGGCGCCGAACTGAGGATCGATTATGTTGTGCGCCGGCACCGTTCGTGCGCCGTGTCCATCGACCGCTTCATCATCGACCGCTTCAACACTCGCTACGAGCTGGAAGATCTGAACGTGAACGCTGGGCTTCCGCTTGGCGAAGACCGCTTCGTTCAGCCGGTGAAGGTTCCTCAAGGCGTCGAGGCCGGGCCAGCCAAATATAGAACTTCGTCGATCTATGTGTGCAATCCGCTGCAGAGGCTATGGCCGATCACAGGCGGCACGCGAGATATCAACTTTCTCGTTAAGTGAGTCGCGGTGACCAGCACTAGTCACTAGTGCTTACGCGCTCGCCGCCGGTACTCTTCTCTCTGAAAAGCCCGTAGCGCATCCTCAGCTGGGAGGTTTTGCCGCGAAGAGGAGTTCTCCTTCCGCCGCAGCAATTAGGGGAATGACACTAGTTGCACTTACTTCGTACAGACGATCCTGGCGGTCATCTTTGGACAGTTGATAACGACGGCGCCCGAGTTCGTAGTCGGAGGTTGGAAAACAGGCAGAGCAGATGTTCCTTTGCTTCCGACGGGAATGCAGAGAGCGCTGATCGCGATTTCGTTTGGCTCGCAGTTAGCGGATCCAGCTTTCTCGACGACTCGGAAAATAGTTCCGTCTTGGCCGGGCGCTCCGTCTTTTCCATCCTTACCATTGACGCCGTCCCGACCGTCCCTGCCATTCTTCGGTGGCTCGTTACCGCAACCGGACAGGGGAATGCCAAGCAATCCGATGCAGACTAGCGCAAATATCAATTTCATATGAGCTTCCCGATCTTTCGCTGCGGTCTCACCAAAGTTGATGTTGCGAACGATCTTAGGCTAGCGGGCGCTAGGTTGATCCACAAATTGCAACTTTGGCCGAAGCTAAGACGTCGGGTTGGCACCAGAAAATCGCGGCGGCTATGAAAGCAGCAAACGAAAGGGGCTCAAGGTATCGACGCCATGTAGCGAAGCACGACAGAACTACGCAAATGAACGCCAAGGTCGTCGCTCTGAGAAGGGATCCGCTAAATATCAGGACGGCGAAAAAGATAAGAGCCCCGACGATGAAAGCTTTCATGGCGGTCATAATATACTTCACTACTTCCAGAAAATCGCGTTCCATGCCGCTTGCTGGTAGAAATTTTGGCAACGCCAATTTCTCCCAAAGTGTGATTACTCAACTATCCAACAGAGCCGCAGCGGATTTGTCTAGAGCCTCGTCAGGTTCCATTCGTGTCGCGACTCAAGGCGAGTGAGGATGCTACGCTGCAGGGGGCGGGTACGACTAGTCGGTTGCCTTAGGACTGGCCTTCGAAGCCCGCCGCGAGCATCCGCATCGGCGCAAATGAAAGCGGCCCGACGGCGCTGGGGGCAATGCAGTCGGGCCTGACCGGATTTTGACGACCTTGGAGGAACGAGTGATCCGGCTCCTCAAGTAAGAAAAGCGAACGTGCATCGTTCCTTTTGAGCGCCCGGCGATAGGTCGCTCTACCGCCGGGCCAACCAAAGCGAGGCTTCTGAGGTCAAGCTTCAGTCCTCAACAGCCTGCATCACCAAAAGGAAAATCCATGACGATCGGCCCCTCAGCGGCAGCGTTGCTGTGCGCTCTCTTCGTCACGCCTGCGTCTGCCCAGAACTTCCTTGAAGGCGTCGTCTCGATCAACGTCACCATGACCAAGAAACCTGCATCGCCAGCCAGTATGGCATCGGCGCTGGCTACCACGGCCGCAGGACAGCCTCAGGCGAGCGGTTCAACACCTACACTCTGACGGCCGCGCACCGCACCAGGCGCTTCGGCAGCTACGTCACAGTGACGAACACGGCCAACGGTCGATCGGTGAGGGTGCGGATCAATGACCGCGGTCCGTTTATCAAGGGCCGCTGCATCGACCTGACTCGAGCAGCAGCCAACGCAATTGGTATGGGCGGCATAGCGCGCGTCACCGTCCAGTAGCCACCGAGGCCCAAGAGGGCGACGAGACCCGACCCGGCCTGTTCGTCTCTGTAAAGTTGCCCGGCGCCCATATGAACGGTTCCTGAGAGATCAGCTAGCCGATCGCCGCTGGATTTTATGTCGGCTTTCACTCAACCTGGAAACGAAACGTAAACGGTACGTAGGTACAACTTCCCGGACGCAAGATAAGCTTGGCGCCAAGGCTGAGCATTCACTCGGCCGGGGGGCCAACGTGTGCTTTCTTGAGAAACGCGAGAGCCCAGTTTCGGGCTACAGCTTAGGCATAGTGCTCGTCTTCGCTGTCGCTGTCGCCGCAGCATCGTATTTGAACGAAGTAGTCTTTCTGGCGCCCCCAAACCTATTGGTCTCGGTTGCCGGGGTTATATTGCTCGACCTTGCTTGCCGCTTCCACCCGGAGAGCCGAGTGATCAAAACGCTGATGATGATGGTCTACGGCATTCTATTTCTTGTCACCGTATGCATCTACGGAGCAATGACCACTTACGTAACCCAACGTTTTAGTTTTCCTTTGCAAGACGCGATGTTTGTCGCCGTCGACCGTGCTTTGGGTATCGAATGGATGTCGCTAGCACTATGGGTCGATCGACATCAGACTATAAATGCGATTTTGAATTTTTCTTACGGCACCATCAGCTATCAGTTAGCGGCACCAGTCGTTGTTCTCTCCTTCCTCCGCCGGATTGAAGATCTGCGAATTTATTTGCTTGGTGTGTCAATTGCCCTGCTTTTGACGATCGTCATCGCCACGGTACTACCGGCCGCCAGCCATTTTGCGTCAATCGATGTCACGATTTTTCAGACGTTGCAGTTTTCCGGCGCGACCCCTGTTGAACATCTGATGCTTTTGAGATCGGACGATCCCGCGATTATCCCCGGAAAATTAGGCGGGTTGTTAGGATTTCCCTCTTTTCACGCAGTCGTGGCTGTCATGGTCCCTTGGACCTTGAAAAACGTGAGGTGGGTATTCCCTCTTTCCTTTGCAGCCAACGGAATAATGTTTGCTAGTACAATCACAGAAGGGGCTCATTATGCTTGCGACGCCCTTGCTGGCGCGATTGTCGCGGTCTCAGCAATTGCAATCGCTCGGCGGCTTCTGAATAATCGAGCTCTTGATAAAGAGAGTGCCAAGCTAACACCTACGGTGTGCTCGACGCGAAAACAGTTTAGGGCGCCGCCGGTCATGCCAAGGCGGCTATTTTGATATTCGAGTAACTGTGATGACCCTCGCCGGATCACTAAAGCTTAGTTCGATGGTCCGCATGTCTGGAAGAAGATCTGTCCGGCAGCATCAAATTCAAAGTCCGCGCGGACGTTGGAGCCGTGGCAGACGTAGGTGACGGCTACACCATCACGCGCCGGCTGGAGATCGTTCAAGCTCGCCGCCGGCGCATCTCTCAGGCGCTGCTCCCAATATGCCCGCAAAGCCTCGCGGCCGTTTATTGTCGTCGCGCCGCCGCAACCACACTCGATGGTCGCAATGTCGGAATAGAGACCGAGAATACTTTCCAGGTCGCCGGAGCGATAAGCGTCGAGCCAATCTACTACTGCGGCCATCGGGTCAAAGGACATGCTTTCCTCACCTACTTGCCAGACTATGCGTCCAATAAGCGGTTTAGATCAGTCTAATGAATGCGCGCTGAATAGTTACTCAAGCGGTTTCTCATTTGCTGAGAACTTACGCGACCAGGAACGGAAATCGCCGATCGTTGTCGCCCCCAACGGCAGTCGCGGGACCGTGGCGAATGCTCCAGCTCGAATGCGTAACTAAGCAGCCTACCAATTTGGGCAAACGGTTAGTTTCACGCAGGATCGTATTGACCGCTACGAGGAGGCGACCACCATTGCGCGTTTGCACACCTGATTTCGCCTATTGGTCTAGCAATTGCATGAGACAGAACTATTAGGTCGAGATTAGGAGGGAACGATGGCGATGATCCACCGCCGTTGGACTGACGAGGAAACAGCAATGCTCCGAGCATTGGCCGGAAACCGGCCGCCCGAAGACATCGCCAAAGCGATCGGCCGGACGCGAGCGGCGGTCATGATTAGGGCGCACGAGATGCATTTATCTTTGAGGCGCTTAGATCCGGATGGGGTAGAGAGAAATTGGGCGACGCCCTGTCCCACGGCAGGTATTAATCGCCTATCCGCGCCGTCTCTGGAGGGCTCTTCAGGCAAGACTTCGGCGCGGTCCGCCTAAACAACCGCCGCATTCGTGCATCTCGTTGATGCCGTCGGCTACCAGCTTAATCGGCCGGCGATGTCATCGAACCGGCACCACCACATTGAAAAGCCGTCCGCCAGCCGCGGGGCTTTTTTGTCCCCGCTTAATCCCTCGGGCTTCGGTTTGTCGGCGCGAGCGATATGCCTTCACGGGTCGCCTTGCCTTGCACCGAGGTAACAGTCCGCTTCAATTTCATTGCGATCAGTCGGGTCGGGGTATTCTGCTTCACCAGCGTCTTCATGTTTTTCAGCTCGGCTTCGGTCTAATCGCGGCGAGGTCCTGCGGCTGACGCCTTTTTTGCGGTTTTCTTTGCTTTCTTAGCCACGCGTCTCTCCCTTTCGTCTACGTTATTGTACAACTTTCAGGCGCCCATACCCTTTGCTCAACCGGTCCTGAGCAGCGATGACGTCTTCCCGGTCCAGTATCTCGAGCATGCTCTGCAAGACAGCCTCTGGATCGCGTTTGCCGGGCTCGATGTATGTGCCCAGCAGTGCTTGAGCGTCGTGCATCGCCTTCATGATGATGTCGATGTCACGCATCACAAATCCTCCCGGAATCCCTTGAACACCGGATGGCGAAGTTTTCCCTCGGCTGACTTCGCTCGATACTCTATCTCCGCCAGCAGGGATGGCTTTACCCAGACGGCATTAGGCTTCTTGATCTTCTGGCTGTAGGCTTGAGCCTTTTGCACCAAGGGGGCGAGGCGCTTACGAACATCGGTCACCGTGCCGGGCGTAAAGCCGTGATCGACTTTGCCCGCATAGATCAGTTGGTCGCCATCTTGGCGTCCGACGTAGAGTCCGTCGAAGCGGTTCTCCTTCAGAGCGAAGCCGACGATCTGCAGCGTCTCGCGCTGTCGGCATGTCATCTTGACCCAGGCGTCGGTCCGGTCGGATGTGTAGCGGCTATCGCGTCGCTTCGAGACCACACCTTCCAAGCCCATCTCGCACGCGGTCTTAAGCATGTGCGCGCCGTCGATATCGAAGCTCTGGCTGAGCAGAATATCGCTGCCCTTGAGCACCTTCTCCAACTCGGCCTTTCGCGTCACCAGCGGCGCTTTCCGCAGGTCGTAGCCGTTTAAATACAAGAGGTCGAAGGCATACATCACCAGCATGTCGGAGGGGCGGCCGGCGCGCAGCACTTTCTGCAGGACAGCAAAATCCGTTGTGCCATCCTCGGCCGGGACAACGACTTCACCGTCGATGATTGCCGACTTGGTTTTCAGATGCCAAGCATCAGTCGCGACCTTCTTGAAGCGATCGGTCCAGTCATGGCCGCGGCGCGTGTAGATATGGATGCCCTCGTTGGCGATGTGCAACTGCACGCGATAGCCGTCGAACTTCACTTCATGGATCCAGCGGTCACCCGACGGCACCTTGCCGATCGAAGACGCTAGCGCGGGCGCGACGAATCCAGGGAAGGCCGCTTTCACGCCACCTTCCGGGACTTTTGGTTTAGGATAGGGCATCTTACGGCCTGGGAGCTTCAGGCACTGGAGTGGCCTGCTGGGCGGGACCTCTCACCTTCCGCTGCGACACGCATAGAATGCCTTGCTCGGCTTCGTCAGCGAGCAAGCGGAACAGGCGAGCCTTTTCCGGATCCTTTTCCGCTAGGGCAAGACGACGATAGCGGACGGCACGGGGATCGGTCATGCGAGCCTCAAATTCAACTGGCGCTCTCGGCCGGCGTGACGCACCACGAAGTCTTCGATCGAGGAGCTCAGGTCTTGATGGGCAGCGTCAGCGCGGCGCCGGATCTCGCGCGCAACATCCTCTGAAACGTCGTCGGCCCAATGCTCGAAGGTGTTGAAGGGAACAACCCGTTGTGGATCATTGTACTGCCCAGACATCAGATCGTGGATGACTGTCTCTAAGTCAGTCTGACCGATGTCAGGCTCGCGCCATGCGCACCCCGATCGCTCGAAGCAGTCCAGAACGAAATAGACGTTCTGATCGCTAACATTCGGCACAATAGAGGGTGTCCAACGGGACTGACGCATACCGGTACTCCAACGCAACTGACGGTCGATTCAAGCTAGTCACAGGTGATTCGTTCCGCGGCGACTTGGAACTTGTTGATCGCATTCTCGTTTTTCCGTGGCCGCGGTATTGCGGTGCTCGAGAGGAAAACGAATGGCTACCAACAAACCAACCGGCGATAACGCCCGCAAAGGCGCGGTGAAAAAACGCAGTCAGACCAAGACGACGATGGGTGATGCAACCACCTGGACGAAGCGGGACAAGACGACCGGCGAATTCATGGCGATCAAGAAAGCGAAGAAGGCCGCCCCGAAGAAAGCCGCGGCTGCAAAAAAGAAGACCGCTAAGAAGACAACAGTGGCTAAGAAGTTTAAGGGCGTTAGGCGGGAGAAAAAGTAAGTGGGAAGTCGCCACGGCTCGGCGGGTACAATCCGTAAGCGGTCGGTCATGATTGATGGACACAAGACCAGCGTAAGTCTGGAGGATCAGTTCTGGGAGTCGATCAAGGAGATCGCTGCTGAACGTGAACAGCGACTGACCGAGCTTATCAATGTCATCGCTGAAGGCCGCGATAGAGCAAACCTGTCGTCTGCTCTGCGAATTTTTGCACTAAACCATTATAAGCAGACGCGAAGGCGATGAGCAGAGCTACGGTTGTTTGGCTTAGACCGACGGCTCAGCCAAACAACCCAAAGACCCATCCAAGCACACCGAGTAGGGGAACTAAGGCTATTCCGACTAGTATCAGCGGGGCAGGCTCGTTCCCATCGTCATTCGGTTTGAAAAACTTCATGGGTCCCTCATCAATCTGCAGGCCGGCGGCCAGTGTGTGAATTGAGCGGCCCCTTGCGCTCGCGAAGCAGCTCTTCCGGGATGGGGTCGTCAGAGCCCGGCAGTGGCTGGCTTCTGACATCTGCGCCATGCTGTGCGGCCTCATGGGCCGTCGTGGCGTCTTTCACTTGATGAGGTTGCTGTTTCCCCGCGGAGGTATTGGGATCGTAGGTGCCGCTGCGCAGGTCCCGGCCGTCGGTATGCATTTCGTTTGCCATGTGAGCCTCCTTTTCAAGGGCCTCAATGATCGGCGGCCGGTGTCGTTCCGCAACCAGCAATCAGCCCTGCGGCGTAACGCAGCACAAATGGGCGGAACATCGTGCGAGCGGAGGTGTTCGACTTAATCTGAAACGGAAAGTTCGATGCCGACAGGTCAGCCAACGCCGCCACCGCGCGGAGCAGGGAAGTTCGCCGCTATCGCTGCGGCGATTGTCGCGATGATAATCGTCGTAACGTTTGTTGGCATGAATATGCAACACGCGCAGACGGCAAAGGAGCAGGAGGCGGGACAAGTTAAACCGGCCGATGCGCCTATGACTGAAAAAGACCTTGGTAAATTGCCCGCAAAGCCAAATTAACCGCGGTCAGGGTGTCCCATGCGGCAAAGACCATATGTAATCGCCGCCGTATTTCTTCTTCTAGTGCTCGGAGGCGCGCTGATCTTGCGCGATTCTGGCACCCGCGCGCCTCCCGACCAAGCCTTCAAAGCACAGCAAGAGTAAACTAGGCGTCCTGCGGTTGATCTGTGCCGGGAAGTTCACCTTCGGGCGTTTGGTTTTTCCACATAAAGAAACCCGCCGCACTCGTGCATTTTGATAATGCCGTCGGCGAGCGGCGCCGGCGCGCCCTCAGCGCTGAAGCCCTAGCGAGGCGGCCGGGAGCTTAAATTCTTCGCCCATCTCGGTGCGGTCTGCCAGGTCGCAGTTCGGTCCCCACAGGATGTAGCCGCCGCTGCCGTGCATCTCGATGAGGCCGGCTGCGATTAGATGATCCCGGCCAAGAGCGTATTCGGCCGCATTAGCCTTGTCCCGATTGAGAAAGGTCGCGTTCCATGCACCGACCGGGATCATGCCTCTCCGGTCTGCTCCGATGGCCTTTGCGATCTCCCATAGACGTGCTGCGGCTGCTTCTGGCCTGGCGTAGGGGCGGTCTTTGACGAATTGCTCGAACTGCTTATTCATATGGTAGGCGCTTCGTCTTTCTTTTTTCCGCGAGCGATAATTTTAAGTGCGCCGTCGGGGAGAGGGCGCTGTAGCTTCGTCGCCTCTTCCGTCGGCGCATTCATCCAGGCTTGCAGTTCTTCGGGCTTCGTCAGGATAACGGGCATTGCTTTCGGGTGGATTGCGCCGACTTCGACGTTCGGTTCGGTGGTGAGAAAGGCGAAGATGTCGTTGGACGTCTCGCCCTCTTTGACCTTCCGAACCGACGTCCAGTTCGTCCAGATTCCCGCGAAGAATGCCAGAGGCCGGGTCTCGTCGAACGCATACCATATGTCGCCACCCTCAGCTTTGTTGAACTCGCTGAAGGACGTGAAGGGCACCAGGCATCGGGATTCAACACCGAGCCATCGCCTCCAGTGCTTGCTGTCGAGATTACGTATGTTCGTCGTTCCGCTGTCCGGCTCCATCCGCAGCAGTTCCTTGAAGTCGATCTGCATGCCCTTGTCATGGAGCTTGGCGGCGCGCTTCTTCGCCGCCTGCATCTGCGCGAACTGAGACGAAGGCATGCCCCAGCGCGCCAGCGCCAATTCAGTGCCGCTGGCATTGTTGCGCACGATGGGTGCCGGATAGTCCGGGAAGATGCCCGGCATAGCGGGCAGGTTGCCCGTGCTGTCGACGTCGAAATTAAACAGCCGGCGTATGGCGTCCTGGTTTTTCGTCATCGAGTAGAGATTGCACATGCGGCGCTCCTGGCCATTACATTCCCGCAGGCTTTCCGGTGATGTGTTCGATATGTCCCATGGTTTCTTCGTGGATGCCCGGATTGAACATCGCGCCACATGCGCACTGGATTGGACCTCTGTTGTTCCGATATCCAGCATCCCATAGCGCGTATTTGTTGGCGGTCCACTGTTTCTCACGGCGCGAGGCCTCGAACTCCGCCTCGGTGCGCCTCGGCAGGAACACCTTCCATGCGGCATCGAAGCCGGCGCGGGCATTTTCGAAGTCGAGCGCTTGGCCTCTGAAACATTCATCGCGATGGAGCGGGTAGAAGCCGCAAGACCATTTCCAGATACCGGACCTCTCCGGGTTCGGATCCCAGTCTTGCTGAGCGATGGTGCCGACATCTACGTCGCCGTAGCGGATTATCCACGTCTCAAGTGGGGCGTCGGCGCGATGGCGGGTAAGTTCGCTCATCACAGCCCCTCCGGCGCGTGCCGTTGTCCGGGTGCCAACTGCAGCAATGTCGCGAGTGGGCGCTTGCCGCCTTTCGCACATCGCTGACAGCGCAGGCGGGTGGCGAGATCGTGAATGCATGTCGTGTTGACGTGCGGCAGCTCCGCCAGGCTGACATCGCGCTTGGCCCGGCATCTTGAACATTCAATCTCGAGCCACGGGAAACCGCCATTGAGCGCCTGGTCGACGGTCGGTGACGGGTCGACCGGCTCGCCGTCCGCCCACATGCGTTCGTTCCAGCTTTCGCAGGACAGCCTATCGGCTTCCCGGATCAGCGCCTCACCCTTCGCGCGCAAGTCGTCCGACTGGCGCGCAAGCATTAGCGTCACTCCGCGTGCCTTCGTCAGCTCCTTTCTGAGAGCTTTTCGGTCACCGCCGGATAGGGGCGTGGGGTGATATTTCGGAGCCATATGGACGTCCAAGCATGGCGGTCAAAAAATGAAAAAAACAAAAGCGCTAGGTTGTCTCAAATGACGGCCAGCAACCGTCCTCCTCGAGGCGTCCTGTCCGTTCTCTGCAGCCGTCATCGAGCAGCTTCATCCCGACGTCTTTCCAGACCGCGTGGGCGCCGTACACGCGCACTGCATCCACGGTCTGAATCTCCACGATCCGATCACAGCGACGGCAGGACACTCGCAGCACATGGCGCGGAATCTCGGATAGGCGTCGCTGCTGAATAGGGACGCCGGTGCGGATCTGACCGCGAGGGTCCCGGACGATGGAGTCCCAATACGCCTCCGGGAGATCGTCCGCGGGGCCGGGCGCCGGGATAGGTGCCTCAGCCGGTCGACCGGGCTTGGCGGCCAGCCTTTCCATCTGTTTTGGCGTCGGCATGCGCCAGCTTGCGGGTCTATCGCTCATGCCCTCAATTAGAACATAAGAAGAACAAAAGTCGAGTCCGCTGAGGTTGAATCTCGGGTGGAGCGCCGGCGCCGATGGGTCGGTTCGGGGTAGCCGAGAAGCGCGAGGCTATAAGCGCACCAGAAAAATACCAGCAGCCGCGACGGCGACGATCCAAGCGGCCAGCACAGCGATTGGCGGGATCCTTGAGCGGGAATTAGAATTCTGCATGGGCGGAGCTCATAGAGACGCAGGTCCGTTTACGCGGGAGGCCTTTTAGGGAGCCTACCACTCTCAGCACCTTGCCGTGCCACAGAAGCTGTTTTTAACATAGACCACAGCGAAGGGATCCGGAGATGCAACGGGGGTCATCGAATGGGGCTTTCCGGCTTCACCGGCTCTTTGTGAATTTCTGTCCCTTCGTCGTCTTCCACAACGATGTGGCGGGGCTTAGCGCCGGTCAGCGCCACGTACTTGGCTATTAGCTCGGCCTGCCGCTTTGCCTGCTCTTCATTTTGGAGCTCCAGTCCCACCGGATCTACAAGCTTCGTACCGTCGACAATGGGGAAGTAATATTTGGGCATACGCGTCCTCCGGCAGAGGAAATGCGCATGCTTTCAGCCAGTTCCAAGTTGGTTACAATGGGCCCAGATCGGCATCGTAAACCTTTCGTTAACCATGCTGGATCAGCCTATAAGAGTGCGGTGGCACCGGACGACTATGGGGACCGGCAGCCGCAAGAGCCGCCCGGTGTCATGCCCGGGCGGCTTTTTGCTGCTTGCGCGAAGGAACTTCAACATGCCCGAGCTGAAGAGGCCCACAACACCACGAAAGCAGTCGTTTACCAGACCCGACGGGACGTCGACGAGTATCAGCCTTGAGGACGCCTTTTGGGAGGCGTTGAAAGAGATCGCGAGCGAAAAACGTATCTCGCCGACAGACCTCACCAGGCGAATTGATCGGGACCGGGTTCGAGGCAATCTTACATCGACAATACGTCTTTTCGTCCTAGAGCACTTTATTGCGAAATACCGATCGGCAACTGACGCCAATGCGGATAGGCAGCGAAAAGCCCGCCCCGAGGAGGGCGTGCGTTCTTGATAGTTGCCCCAATTACTTTTCAGGATGACCGGAGCCGGGCGATGTCGTTTCGGATCCCCGCCGTCTTCGACACGGCGATGCACCAAGTTTGGAAAACTTTGCTTAGGCCTTGCGACCGACAATTGGCCTTAGTTTGAAATTGACGAAATCCGCGACCAGCGGCAGAATTTAGCCGCTATGGGTCAAGCCGAAAGACCATCCTGTCCCCACTGTGGGGCTCATCTGATCTTGGCATTGCCGCCGGGCGGCAATGGGCCGCGCACGTTCCAATGTTTCGACTGCGATCGACCCGATCCGCTTAAAACAGATCAAGCGGTAGGCTGGTTAAAGGGCGAATTGCAGCCACCCAAATAGTGTCTGTGCGGAAATAAGAGCCGTCCATGCGTTCCTGTATCTGGAAGCGGGCGACAGGTGTAAAGTCTCCCCATCATCGCCCGTTCCTCGGTAATCATCGGTGACTGAGAGTGCTCTACGCTCCCGCCTGATCTCGCGGTGAGCATGGCCTGAGTCAGCTTGAACAGGAAGGTGCTATCACCCGAACCGGCCCGCGGGAATTTTTGGTCCGTAAGAACATTCGATTCCCCGCCGGCTTGCACGGCGCACACCTGGTTATGTTTCGAATTCAGAAGGGCGTACCCGCGCCGCAGGGCGATCCCGGCCACTCCTGCGTCATATTGGAGGAAACCGGCATGACGCTGTACAATGCAGCAAGCTGCCATTGATCGCTGACCTGAAGAGATGAGCTTAGTGCCTTTCGTATCGCGCGAGTTGGCAATGTCATTATCGTTCTTTATTCGGGGGCGGGGGACGAATGTTCAAAAGTAGTGTTGCGGTCACGATCGGCGGCGCGGTCCTGGCCAGCTTTTTGCAACAGGCATGGTGGATTAGAGGTCTTGAGGGCGCAGCTCTCGGCTTCACGACATTCGTCACGTTTCCGATGATTTACACTTGGGCAAAGCGCACCGCCGATCCAGTGCATCTTACGATCGGATGCAGTCCGGCCGTGATGCCAACGAAGTTGCCGCCCGATGGCTTTACAGTAGTGATGCTATATCCCGGGGGAGGCGGATCAATGTTGGGCTACGGCGAACCCGGCGAAGCGACCGGGTGGGCTCCAAATTCGATGGCGTATCGTTGCGAAGTAAGAAATTTGAGCGGAAAGCCGCTACCTGCCATCGCAATCACCTTGCCGATCAAGTACCGAAATGGTGACGGTTCCGAGATCGAGCCAGCTAAGCAGTTTGGGAAAATCCGTATTGTTGCACAGCGGCTAGACGCCGCCTCGGACAAACCGTTCGTGTTCTTCGTTTTCAACCCGGGTGGCTACGGTGCAACCGTTGAAAAGATCGAGGCTGATTATCACGAGCCGGACCCATCCAACCCGATAATCGAAATCAAATCAAATCTGCTTCACCCAATAGAATTTGGGTCTGCGGCGACCAGGATGCTCGATCCGGCAAGCGAGTTTGTAAAGTAGCGTAATATCGTGAAAGCGCGTCGCCGCGGCACCGCACTTTGGCCTAGTGACCGTTGACGCCTGGCCACGCTTTTGGCTGCTGAACGCGAGTCTAGATCCATCAGGGGGGCCTTCGGTGCCGACAGTCACTCAACTTGTTACCGGTTCTTTTCATGTCGCTCGAGGGAAGTATCCGGCAGAAAACCGCAAGTGGGTTGGACTTTCACATGTCCTGGCCGGCCGGGCTGGCATCGCGCCAATGTCGGCCAGCATACAACAAGCTGGCGAGATCGACCTTCTTCTCCGGGCCATGGAAGACGAATTCAGCCCGCAACAGGCTGATCGCGACATGTTCGCGTTTCACTATCAAAAAATGCTGTCCGAAACATGGGTTCTCGCCTGTTACGAATTTTTGCGCGCGCTCAGGCAGCGCGATCGCGAGGCTGCAGATCTCCTGAAAAAAGCTGGTAAGCCGTCAGAGCCGGACGCGGTATCAGAGTCCGAGAACTTCAAAGCTCTGTTCGAGAAACTCGAGTTGCTGCGCATGCCGATCGCTAAATTTGAGATTGCGAAGGACCCTTCCATGAAGGAGCCGCTACAAATGCGCTCGGTCGGTCCGGGGCCGGAGCGCGAATTTATCTATGACAACAAAGATCCTGCTCGAGTCCACATCATGCCGACACACGTTACTCACGACGGGCGCATCGGCTGGAGGGCTCTAAATCACAAGACCTCTCAAGAGTTTACAATCGAGCGCCGTAGCCTGTCGGATCAGATACTAGGGCTTTTTGACTGGGTCGAGCCGGCTGGATTACGAGAGGCTCGTCTGAAAGCTGAAGCAGAGGCGCGTCCATACTCTCAATCGTAATGCTTGCCTTCTAATCAACAGCGAGCCGGGGGTCCCGCACTAGTTGGTCAGGATCGCGCCACTATGGGCGCTCGTACTGTAACTTCATGCACGAATGCGCGTGTCCAACGTGGCGTCATGGGCCATGGATGTATTCCTGATTCGCAAATGCAACGCTAAAGTCTGCGTATCAACAGATTCGGAGACTGGAATGCAGACGACCACGGTTCGCGTCACCACACCAATGCCATCGGGCAAGGAGCCACTGGTTTGGCACTTCGATCTGATGACAGCAAACCCCGCAGAGGCCATCCGTTGGACAAAGGCCACGCCTCAGGTCCTTCCTCACGCGATCGTCGAAGTTATCGAGCGCGCTCCTAACTGATCGTTATTCGGGAGTGCGGGGCTCGGACACCAGGGAATGGCCCGATCTGGCGGCCACACGCGCACGATACCAAGAAAGCGTCATTCGGAAGATTCCGAAGGAAATGATGTAGCCGAGGCACCAGGAATAGAACATCAAATACCCAAGCGCCCCTAGCGGGCTGTTGTCGGGCCCGTGGGTCACTCGATCGTAGACCCAGACTGCCAAGATCCCTGGTGCTACGAGCGCGTAATAGACATTCACCCAGCGAGCATTGCCCAACACCCCGATGACCACAGCGACCGCTGACAAGACGGCTATCGAAGGGAGGCAATAGATTGCGAGAAGTAAGAGCACAGTAGCGCGTTCCTATTTCATCTACGCTGAGGTGACCCAAGCGGTCTCGCACTCTATTGATAGCACTCGGGAGACCTTACCGGGGCTGGTAAGATGGCATGCAATGCATAACGACATGGTCGATATCTCGTTGGGTGGTTGAGCCCGAACCTAGCGAACTAGGCGGCGCCCGCCCGGATAACACTTATAGTCTGGCCCATGCTCTTGTTTGCAGGAGGTGTGCACATCGGCCACGAAAAAGGCGGCCATCAGAACCACGAGAATTAAACACGCTATGGCTATTCGGGGATTCGTCATCGCCACTCGCAGATTCCAAGTAAGCCACTGAGTTCGGAAGAGGCCATATCCCATTTACCCGATGGCGGTGAGGGCGTCACGGGGCAGACCACAACGATCATTTGTGTTCAATGCATCGGCCGGTCCAGCGAAATTTCCGCAATCATGTTGCCGCCGTCATCGAGAACCTGCAGGCTCGCAGTAGCATTGGGTCGAGCCGTGAGCGTCTAGAGGATCGAGAAAGTGCACTCATCCAGATGATGCAGTGGTGTCTCGCACCAGCGGCGCGTGGCGATCCACTAGTACGGCGCTCGCCTGGTTCAGGCCGATTATCTCGATCGCTATACCGTGCCGCCGCATCTTGCCGACGACTTCATCGAGCGCGGCGACGGAGGTGATGTCCCAAAGGTGAGCCGCGGTCAGGTCGATGCGGACGGTGCGGACAGTGTCGCGCAGGTCGAAGTGATCGGCAAAGATGTCGGCGCTGGCGAAGAATATCTGGCCGGATACAGTGTAGATCCGGGTGTCCGTCGTAGCGTCATGGCTGATCTGTACCTCCATCAACCGGGTTACCTTGAAGGCGAAGAACACGCCGCTGAGCAGCACACCGACCCCCACACCTATCGCCAGATCGTGGGTCGCCACCGTCACCGCGACGGTGGCCAACATGACGATGCCCGAGACCTTTGGATGGCGGGCAAGGTCACGGATCGAGCCCCAGGAGAAGGTGCTGATCGAGACCATGATCATGATCGCCACGAGGGCGGCGACGGGTACCTGCGCAACCCACGGCCGCAGTGGCACCATGACAATCAGCAGGAAGACACCGGCCACCAGCGTCGACAGCCGGCCGCGACCACCATAGCGCACATTGCCGACGGTCTGGCCGATCATGCCGCAGCCGGCGATGCCGCCGAACAGGCCGGCAGCAATGTTGGCGAGGCCCAGCCCTGTGCATTCGCGGGCCTTGGAACTGGTGGTCTCCGTCAGGTCGTCGACGACGCTGGCGGTCATCATGGACTCCAGCAGCCCGACCGCGGCCATCGCCAGTGCATAGGGCGCGATGATGCTGAGCGTTGCCCATGTCAGCGGTACGCCCGGGAAGCTGAAGGTGGGCAGCGCATTCGGCAGGCGGCCGAGATCGGCGACGCTGTGGATTGGCATCGGGAAGGCGACGGCGACCACTGTCAGCACAACGATGCAGATCAGCGGCGAGGGAATGGCGGTGGTCAGGCGTGGCACCAGATAGATGATGGCGAGGCCGAGCCCGATCATCGCATAGGTGTGCCAGGTGACGCCGAGCATCTGCGGCACCTGCGCCGAGAAAATCAGGATCGCCAGCGCATTGACGAAGCCGGTGCGCACCGAGCGCGACACGAAGCGCATTAACACGTCGAGCTTGAGCAGGCCGAACACGATCTGAAGCAGCCCGGCGAGTAGCGTGGCTGCCAGCAGGTAGTTTAGGCCATGGCTGCCCACCAATGCCGCGGCGACAAGCGCCACTGATCCTGCGGCACCGGAGATCATCGCCGGGCGCCCCCCGGCGAAGGCGATGACGATGCCGATAACGAAGGACGCAAATAGTCCGACTTCCGGATCGACGCCGGCGACAAAGGAGAATGCGATGACTTCGGGGATCAAAGCAAAGGTGCCGACCATGCCGGCGAGAACGTCGCGGCGAATGCTGATGGCGCCGCCAACCCACTCGGAGTGGTAGCGGGGAAAGGACGACGATTTCATGGATAGTTTCCGCAGTGGCGCCAAACAGTGCACCGCAGGATGCGATGGACGACTGCCGGGCCGGCGTGCGTGGTCCGGCGGATCGGCGGCCGGAAGAGCCACCCGGGGTTTCACCGGGTCCAGAGCGATGACAATTTACTAGCGACATACAATAATTAAGGCAAGCGAGCGAAGACCGCGATCGAGTTCAGGCGAATCTCACCTCAAGCATTCGGCTTTTCGTTTTGAACTATCTTGTCGCCAAGTACCGATCCGCACCATAGAAAGTGCCGGATAGGCTGAACGAAAAAAGCCCGCGCGGAGAGTGCGGGAATTTGCTGCTTGATGGGAGTGGTTGTTCTTTCTTATCTGAGCTCTGCGCCATCTCCCGATGGTGCTGCAGGTGCGATGTAGTCGCGCTTGGCGAGAGGACGAATAGCGGCTTCCCAACGGCGGTGATCAAGTAATGCGCAGTACTCTGGGAGAATCCGTGGAGGATCTTCGAGCCGCTAATTTTGAATCCGCCCCTGGCCCAGACTACGACTGGAGATCGGATTTTGTTGTCCGTAGTTTGCGCGTTGGATGGGTCCAGCACTACGTCGGGGGTGAATTGCGAACATCTGCCCAATGGCTTGAAGTGTCGCGAAGCTAAACGCGGCGAACGAAGCTGCTGCCTGCGCCGTGGAAGCGAGAAATTCATTTCATGATGCAATGATCGCGCGCCGCTACGCCAAGAGACACCCCTGACGCTTATCGAACGCGCCGCGGGGGCTCGGGCCATAGTCTGGCCGTAAAGCGCGAACACCTTTGCCGCGTGGCGTGGGGGCGTCACAGCTTGGGGAAGCGCAATGCAAGAACAGGAACCGAAAGCCGGTTACACGTTCTATTTTCAAATGTCTGACGGAAAAGGCCGCTTGTCTTGTGCGGTAACGGTCGCATCTCCTACTCGCGATCAAGCCGAGATAATTTTCCGGGACAATTCGCTAGAAATTGTTCGGTTGGCCCGTGCCAATATTGCCAGCAGAACTCTCGAGACGAGTTCGCTTAGGCTGAATTTTCCCTAGACCGGGCGCATCGCTGGCGTCACCGCTTAACGTCGTCATCGGTCTTCTTCGGCATCTGTCGCTGGCTTGGCAAGGCGGGTTCGGCGGCACCGGCGATGGCCGCCGGCAGCATTGAAGGCCGCCCGGTGCCATGTCCGGACGGCCCTGGCTCCTAGCCCTTACTTGGACATGCCGCCCTTGTTCTGCTGGCCCATACCATCCTTTGACGCGCCGCCCTGCTGTATATTGTTGTTCGCGCCAGTGTTGCTCATGCCGCTCGTACCGGACATCCCATCCTTCTTCATGGTGTCAGGACGATCAACAGCCGTCCCGGTTGAAGTAGTACCGGGTTGATTGACGCCTGCGCCGGTTGAGCCGGGCTGTGGAGCACTCGGGTTAGCGCCGGATTGAGCGAAGGACGCAGTGGCGGAAAGCCCAACAATCGCGGCAGCGATGACAAATTTCTTCATTTGAATATCCTCGTGGTTGTTTCGTACTGCAGTAATGGGCTGATGCACGCTACGTTCCGACAGCCGACGACTTATCTTTTGAAACTTTGCCTGAGTCCGTGCGTAGCAATCAGTGAGGCCGCGCCCCAACGCGACTTCGAAAAGGTCCGTCGCATCGGAGTCCTCCGGTGCGGCGGGCTTTTATTGTCAGTGGGTTTTAGTTTCTTTCCACTTCTCCAAGTCCGGCTTTGGCGTATCAGGCAGGCTCGGGTCAGTGGTATTCTGAGCGTTCTGTTTCCAGGGCTCATTACTCTGTGATTGCTTACCCCAGTCTTGCTTATCGCGGTCGTCATCGCTTGGCGGGTTTGTTTTCTCGGCGCTCATGGGCAGTCCTTTCAGTTAGATGTTCGTAACCTCCGGTTTAATCGTGTGTTCCCCGTTTGCGCGGAACGAATCCAATTCGTGCCGTTTGAATAGGCATGAGAAACAATCCTGGCCAACTGGTTCACCTCGCTGTCCTCATGGAAGAGGCGATCCAAATTGCCTGGGATTATCTGGAACGGGCAGGCGAGATCGAGGACGCAGAGTTCTGCTCGCACATTCTGCTCCGCTCGGTTGAAACCATGATCCGGCAGGGGTTAAGGAGCCGGCTGCTGCTCTCAAACAGAGCCATTGCTCAATACATGGAAGCTCTTGAGGCTCGCACGCTTCAAGCAGCCTCGTAGAGAGCCATAACGATGGTGATGGGTGGAAATCAAATATATCTAAGGCGCCAGCAGACGGGCATTGGATGGCTCGTCGATAAGTGGCTGGCTTATTGTCAGGCTGAAAATGTCGACGGTCGAACCGACGGCCTCAAGAGACGTAAAGGGCGACGATAATCTAGGACTTGGCGTCCTCGTCATTTTCCTGCTGGTGCTGGGCTTGCCACTATTGCTCTTGTGAACTTAGAGCCAGGCCACTGACAGCAAGAATACTGCGGTCGCAATGAGCGCCACACCTGTCATCGCCGCTATCATCATTGAAAGCACGCGCATGCCGTAGCGAAGCGGATGCGCACTCGGTCATCAAGTGCGTATTGTCAGGATCAGATATGCAGAGCAGAATCGGTCAATGGTGGACAGACACGCACGATCAGAGGCAAGAAGCGGAACTCGCCGCCGCGCTGGCGGTCCAGCTGGCGGCGGTCGCTACCGTGAGCCTACGGTTACTGTTCGAGGCCCTGGGAGCCTGACTAAGAAGATCGCTGCGTTGGTTTTAGCGAGGAGCCGAAGCTCCGGGAGTATGGTCGTTATCTAGCGGCGTGTAACCCAAGTGGGTGATGCGTTTTAATCAGCGGCAAGGAGATCAGTTCATTAAGCTTTGACGTAGAGGCTAGCCCCAAGCGGCCTTCGTATTCGCACCGCGACTAAGACCCGCCGAATTCGTCCTCGGCGGGTTTTTCTGTACGCTCATGCGATCGGATTTCAAGCAACCAGATCACAAGCCCCACCGCGATTCCGAACGTTAGCACGCTCGCGCCCAGGGACGCCAAGTCGAAAGACGGCCAGCCTTCAGGTAGGGCACCGATGATTTGCGCTAACGGCAAGTTCGCCTCCCTGGATGTGGAGTCTGCCCTCATCCTAATACAGTTGACGATCAACCTTAAATAGCAAACGATGGTCGTGTTTACACACAATTTTTTTTGGGGGGGGATCAATGAAGCGCACGGTAGTTGTGGCATTTCTCTTTTCGGCCGTGATTACGCCGGCCTTTTCTCAAAGTATTTGCACCGGCCTCCTGACGTACACGGGTAGGGACTTAAGCACGGAGGTTCGTGAAAACTCGATCGCTGCAAGCATATATTCCGAGCATTGCGAGGGTAATACCTCGAAGAAGTCGAACTCGACGAATGTTGGTCTCGAGGCAGTCGTTAAGGCCGTCCCCGTCAAGTTCAGCTTTGGCGGTTCCAGTAACGAAGAGAAACTCAACAATTTTTGCAAAGTTTACGACCAGCGCCGAGCAGAGTTTTCGTCGGAGCAGATCGATAGATCGACTGTTGTGAGAAGCTCCCTAGAGGCGTTCAATACGTGTATTCGGCTTGCAGCCAGTGACATCTACTTCAATCCTCTGATCGGAAAAACGAACGTCGCTATCGACATCAAGCGCGGTGGTGAAGATGCAGCGATAGTCGGCGTGCACTACGACAACAGCTTGGTGACATGCAATCTTCCAGCCGAAGATGGTAAGGGACCTGCAGTCGTAGCGGACAAGAACATAAACAGAGCGCTGAAGACGGCGTATTTGCCTTTGGCGTGTGAGCGGCTCGCGCAGCCAGGCCCCGGTGGAACAAAGCTCTATCCAGCCGTCGAGATCACCGTGGCAACGAGCAGGGGCACCTTGCTTTTGCCAGTTGGGGCAGATGCAGCGATGCCGATCCAGTATGCATCAGAAATCGGCGAGCGCATCAAGCAGTTGGAAACTGGGATCGCAAAAGCTGGTTCACGAAAGATGAGCTGCGATCTAGTCCAGAATGTCGGGACGGGACATTATCCAATGGTGGAGGCAAAGATCCCTGCTTCCGCGCTAAATAATTCCGTCCTTACCGGAGGCGGCTGCTTGATGAATCAGTATCCGGCTTTACCCCACAATGGGACGCTGTTGCAGAATCGACCGCTCGACGATCGAACCGGCTGGAAATGTGCTGCGGGCGACCCTCCCAGCATCCCTCTAAATATAACGGTCACGGCTTACGCGATCTATTGCGGCGTAAAAGATTGAGGCGCGCTCTGCGCACTGCGGGTTAAATTCTACAGGACGCAGAATTCCTCCGATGATCCACTCGGAGGAGCGGCAGCAGTACCCATAGGCATAGGGGGGGAGTCCTGAAAAATTTCAGGTGCTCCCCTCCCGGACCATGCGCAGATTTTTTCCTGTCTGGAGAAAATGCGTACTGCGTACCGCAAAACGAATAGGCGGAAACCTAACGGCATCTGACACTTAGCCCATCCTACGGTGATGAGGTACGCAGCACCGGTACGCACCTGCGTGCTGCGTACCAAGAGGGGCGCGCGGACCGTAGCTCACTCAGCCGCCTGCAGTAGCTTCGACGATGCGCGCAACGACGGCCGCGGCATCCGCGCCTTGGACTTAGCTGGCTTTGCGACCTTCAGAGGCTTTTGCTTCGGCCGGCCCCAATCCGCCTCGACAAATTCGGCTCCTATATGAGCGAAGTTGTGCTCGTCGTCGTATTCCAGCTCCCAAGCGATGTGGTGGGCATGGAGCTTGGGCTTCCTATAGCAGTTGCTCAGCACCCATCGCTTCCTGAATGCGATGCGCGCCTCGATCAGCGCCGCGAGGGTCTGTTTATGCACTGATGACCCGGGAATCATGACCACAACCCCTCGGAAATGGTGTCGCCGCGGGTGGTCGAGCTGGTGTCGAACATAACCTCGTCCAACGACACCAGGGTAGCATTGCCGAATTTCGCGTACTTGGTTGGGAACATACGCTGGTGGTCAGCGACGAATCTCCCAATCCGAGATCGAACATCTGATCGTAGAAGGCTTCCTTCCAGCAGAGCCGTCATTACATTCTGGGTAATATCATCTCGCACATAGTCGGGTAGATGCATCGGCACCAGTGCTTGTATTCTATAATAGTCGTTTGCTTCTTCGCGAGCTCTGGCGCTTCGTATTCGCTGATGTCTGAACTGTTGTCCTCGGCAGTTGCTGCCCTTTATTGAATCGAGAACAAAGAGGTTGAATTCAGGGTTTGCCCGGCGGTAAGTCGCAAGGATGGCGGACGGAACTGCGTAGTACTTTGAGCCGAGTGCTTTGCTTTGGATTTGGGTGATCGGCACCCCGCGCGACAGCAGGTCCTTCACCTTGAGTAGCACATCAGCTCGCATTATCCCGCCAGTTGCTCCGCGGCGTTTCTGACACGTTTTGCAGTATCGGCCCCGGCACTTTCCGACGATATGAACACCAACATTATTCCCGGAGAGCGGATGTCCGTGCTTGCAATGAGTTGAATTTCGCCTCTTGGAGCCTTTGTTCTCGTCGGCCTTACGTCGATTGATCTCCGCTAATCGATCGACCTCGGCGCCGTACTCCGGATAAGTAGCGCAGTGCTTTCTAAGCTTGCTCGCCGAGACGATCGCTAGGCCACTTTCATCAGCTTGGTGCAGATGCTTCAGTGTCATTCCACCGCGCATCTTCCGAATGACATTGTTCGCTTGCCCAGGCGTCATGAACCGCGGCGAATTGTATTTCTTATCGTAGTCTTCGGCCGCAAGTTCATACAGGCATTTGCTGACTCTGGAGCAGCCGCTCGCGTGAGGGCAGCTCGAGCAAACCGAGAGAGCGGACATGCTGGGTCTCCGAATGAGTGGCCATTTCAGGCAACACGCACACAGCGCAACGCACGGTGATTCGAGACGGGAGCAGCAGGCTCCTACTTGGCGAGTTTGGCAAGCATAGAAATGGCACCTTCGTTCGCAGGGGCGCGGTGCGGTGCTGCCTTAGCTCAGCAGCATCAGCCTACGGTCATTTGAATTCGTAGTCGTAGATCTCGAAGCATCTGCGGGGCCGTCATGTCGAATAGCTCGACGCGAGCGGTATCTTGACATCGAAGATTTTTGACGATGTCGCTGCTAATCGCTTGGCGGTTGTTTGGGTCAACTTTCTTCACCGTCGCCATCACATGGCGGTAGTCACTTTTCGGCACCCGAAGCAGTTCCATATTCTGGGCGTGAAAGCCGAAGCCGAGAAACATCACCATGTGCGCAGACAGAATTTCTTGTTCCAGTGCGCTGCCGTCGTGGATAGCATCGCTTTCGGTGTAGGTTCGGATACGAGAAATTGCATTGAACAAGTCGGTCTCGCCGCCGTATTTTACGAAATCGGCGTCGTTCTGCAGAACCGACCCGATGCCACCGTATGGACGGATGATCTTTAGACTGCGCACGATGTCGGCTGCCCGCAGCTCTTCAATGCCGATCCGCTGGAGCGCCCAATAGATGTAGTGCTCAACGCAACGATCGTAATTGAAATTCACAAACGTGACCTTATCGAAAGCTAGCTCTATCTCGCTCTGCTTCACGCCAGATATCGCCATCGAAAATATCTGTTCGATCCAGCCGTCTCGGCCCGCAGTGTCGTCAGGCTTCGCGTAGCGCTCCGACAATCGGATGGTGCTGTCCGCCTCAGCCTTCAGGATTAGCCGTACAATACTCATCTTGCCGAGCGTTACTGCTTCGGGTGTCTCGCTGAGCTGGTAGAGCGCATCATCGATCGACACGGCGGATGACAAGACCGATGCCAAGGCATTGCCGGCGACCGTGTACTTGTTCAACTGATCGCGGTCATCCTTGTAGCGTCGGTAAAGCACTCGGTAGAGGTCGTAGTTGCCCGAAATAGGCTCGTTCCCGCCGCGCATGGGGTCGAAGCGGAATCGAACGTCTTTGGCCGTGCTCGTCACGAGAGCGCTTCCAAGGGGCATGTCGTATTCGACCCCAGCTCCGGCCCCGATGACTAAGACGGTTCGTTGCTTGAACATGTCGGGCCCGCGCGTTGGGAGCAATGCACCTGAGTGGTGGCGTGCGGTCAATCACCGCATGGGGGGCGGGGGTAGAAATCCCCGAAGACCGATCAGCGTGGACCGGGCTTCAGGCATTGCCGCCTTGCCGCTGTCCTGACTGCACGATTTCTCTGACAACGAATTCAACGCCTGATGTGCAGGCTTCAATCAATTTTGAGTCCGTCATCCCCTGTTCGGCCGCCGTCTCTGTGATCGCCCGTCTTGCCAACTCAATAGCGACGGCTCTTTCATTTGGATCAGCTATTTCAGCGATTTTCATCCCGCCCCGGTGGACATAGCCCATCACAGCGTCGAAAGCCTTTTTCTGATCTGGTGTCATGGCCGCTCCCTTTTTGCGAAGCTAGCAGATCCTCCGCAGCGTGCGAAAGCGCCCCGAGGGGGATAGAAGGGGTGTCCACACCGTGGACCTCCCAAAGGATACGCACATTGTGAGTACCCTTTGCCAGGTCGCGCAGATGCGCCAAAGCGCCCTGATGGGGAGTTGATTTATTAACCGAACAGGTGGAGCATATCAGCGCGTCTGAAAACGCTGACCAGTGACTACCCGCAATCCATCTAAGGATCGTGCCCTCGACGCCAATCGGGGGCCACGCGGATATGAGACCTGTGGTCTCAACGGACGAGCTTAGCGGCTCGGCACCGAACGGCCGAATTATGGCCGGAGGGCGTCGTGCTGTCCAGAGTCCTTCGGGGCTTAAAAGCGTCGCACCTGTCTCACTGGCAGGTTTTCAGCCTCCGGCTGCCGGCCGTTCCGGCAATGGCTCTGAAAGGCCAAAACCAGTGAGCAACCACCATGAACACCACCCACCACGGGCCAGAAATGGCTCCAGAAGCGCTATACTTCAAAACCGACGTTTCCCCTGAGGTCGTCTTTCAAGCGATTGGAAGCCTCCGGAAGGAAGCCCGGGACGAAATCCACCGGCTCATCCAGTTCCTCGACAAGACTGACGACTATGTCTGCCGGGAGCTCGAGGACGCCGTCGACGATGGCCCCATCGACGACAACGAGCTTGAACCCTCGCTATGCGGCGTCGACGCCGATCCCAGGCGGCATGATGGCGGGGATGGGTGCGGTTGGTTCTCCGACAGGGAGCTCGACGACTCGGATGATGAACCGTCACTAGGTTCCATCGAAAACCACCCGAACGGCTACACCGACAGTGGCGTCACCCGCAGCCAAGAGCATTGGGCCGGTGGCAACACGGACGAGCGAGAAGGCGACGGTTGCGCCGATGATAGGGAGGGTGACGAACTGCAGCATGGCGGCGAGGGCGTCACTGAAAACGACGAGCCGTCGCTGTGCGGGATCCACGCCGACGGACTCGCCGGCGGCGACCGCGACCTCGAAGACGACCTCGGCAGCTTCGACAGGATGATCGATCAAACGAAGTCGACGCAGGTTAGCAGGCGGCACTGGGACGCTGCAGACTTTCCGGTGGCGGACGGCGAATACGACAGCCGGCCTGTGTCGTGAAGCGCGCGGTCCAAACCATCGACCGCATCATCATCGCGCTGCGGTCGGGAATCCTTCTTTAAGGTTCCTCCGATAGCTTCATCTCAAGCGGCACCGTAATGCGTACCGCTAGCTGGTAGACGAAACGACAAACCCGCTGGATTCGTCTCCGGCGGGTTTTTCCTTGCCCCTTAACCTGCGTTTAATCTGAACGCTGCTTCCTAGCGCTATGGAGCATGTTACCAGAGATCGAAGGCCGGGAATTACGCCAGAGCCAAAGCCTAGGCCAAAGGGGCCTCGATTCTCACATTTGGCGAGACGTCGTTCGCGGTTCTTCGACTTCCGAACTTCAGTGTTCCTTCTCGCGTCGACAGCCTTCATTTTGTACATGCTGGATCGCCTATTTCTGGAGAGCTCTGGCACCAGAGAGGTGGCGAAGTCCATCGTGATCATTCGCGCTTCCATCGGATTTTGACAGCAGCCAGAAGACGGGCAGGCATCTGTTCGTTAAGGAATCAGCTACACCATGCTCGCAGCGGGCCAGTAATGCCGGACTGCTAGCAGGTATGCGACAAACCCGCCGGAGCGACCCGGCGGGTTTTCTTTGGAGGCGACAGTGGCATCAACAATCGAGCTTATTGTCAGCGCATACGTCCAGGTTGGTGATCGGGCGGCGCTGGTCGGTCTGCTGGATCATCGAAAGCGCATCGCCAAGGACCTGCGAAGCCGGACCGGGTTCGATTTTCGCGTGCCGTTAGATGCTGTCGAGACTGAGATCGAGGTCATAGAGGCAGGCGTGGCCGCATTCGATAACTCGCCGTCCTAGAATCCTATGCGTGCATTTCTTGACTCTCGGTGGCTTCATGCGACGTTGTACCGATAGCAGCAGGGAGAGCGACGTGGCGACTGGTACGGTAAAGTGGTTTAACGCGACCAAGGGCTTCGGCTTCATTCAGCCGGACACTGGTGGCAAGGACGTGTTTGTGCATATTTCGGCCGTGGAACGGGCTGGATTGAGCACGCTCAACGAGGGTGCCAAGGTCAGCTACGAAGAGCAGGAAAACCGCGGAAAGACGTCGGCAGAAAACCTGCGCGTCGGCTGATGCGGCGAACTGACTGAAATATCGATCCGCCGGTTTTCCCAGTCCCCCGGCGGGTCTCCTTTGCTCAGAAGAAACCCGGGCTGAGATCCAAGCCGTAGGTCATAGCAAGGATCGATACGAACAGTCCGGCCGCCCCGAACCAGACAAGATGCATCCAAGGCGACGTTGTGGGTGCTGTGACGATCGAGGGCGTTGGCTGCTTCAGTGCGACTGGCATGATGGCCTCCTGCGTTGCTGGCCTTCATAGGTGCGGCGAGCTGTCGCAGAGGTTCAGTTCTATTTTGCTGACGAGACGTTAGCGGCCGCGCACGAACAGCGGGACCGTCGACAACCACGAAGACGGTCCCGCCACGCGCTCGAACCCTAGACCTGGGGGAATCGGGCCGTTCGGCGAACCTCAGGATGGATCGGTTTTCAGAAGGTGTCGTCACAGCATTTTGCCGCATCGACGTTGTTACCGCGCAAAGAACGATTCATGAATATCGTGTTGCGTCCGTGTTGCGTGCACTCATCGTGACTAGACGGGAAAGCCTGAAATCAAAGGGGTTTAGCGAATACCAGACGCAACACGGAAATCGGCAAAAGAACGAAGCCGATACCGAGTTAATTCACTGATTTTGTTTGGAAACTTCTGGTGCACTCGGAGCGATTCGAACGCCCGACCCTCGGAATCGAAATCCGATGCTCTATCCAGCTGAGCTACGAGTGCGACGGCGGCACCATAGCGGCGAAAGTCGCAAAAGCTAGCCCCGCAATGGGGGAGCGTAGGGGTTTTGCCTAACGTTAGGGAGGCTGATCGCGATAGTCTGCGTTTATGAATCAAGGCCGACTCAAATCCGGTCCGGTGGATTTCGTCCTGTCCGGGTGGCTACCGACTGCGCTGCTTCTGATCGTGACCTTGGTGGTCGGTCCCGCGCTGGGCGGATTGTCGCGTCCGCTCTTCGTGGTCGGCTGCGCCGCTGCTGGCTGGCTGGCCTGGCAACGCAGCACCGCGGCCCATATCCAGTCGGCCATCCTGCTGTTTGCCTTCGCACCATTCGTGCGGCGCGTGGTCGATGTGTCGGTCGGCTACGACGCGGCCAGCATCATGCTGATCGGGCCGCTGTTGTTCATCCTGACGCCGTTATCGAGCCTGTGGACGTTGCTGTCGTCCCGCGAGCAGTTGCGCGATCCCTGGCTGATCGCGCCGGCTATCGTGCTGGCCTGCATCGCTTACGGTGCCATGCTGTCGGTTTTTCAGAATGACTGGATGAGCGCTGCGACAGGTGCGTTGAAGTGGGCGGCGCCCGTGCTTTACGGCATCGCTTTGCAGCAGCGCGCAAAGTCTGATGGCGAACTCGTCAATGCCATGGCGCGCATCTTTCTGGTGGTGCTGCCGCTGACGGGTCTCTACGGCATATGGCAATATGTCGATCCGCCGAGTTGGGATCGGTTCTGGATGAACTACGCCTCGATCCTGTCGGCAGGGTATCCGCTGCCCTATATGGTGCGCGTCTTCAGCACGATGAACGGGCCCGCCACTTACGCGACCTTCACCGCAACGGGACTGCTGTTGTTGGGCTTTCTGAGACCCGGCTGGCAGTCGCTGATTGCCCTGGCGCCCGCGGCACTGGGCCTGTTGCTGTCGCTGTATCGGACCGGCTGGATCGCGCTCGCGCTGGCCGTGGTGTTCTGCATGGTGTTTCAATCCACACGGCGGCGGGCGCTTGCGACCGGACTTGGCATCGTCGGCGCAGCCATGGCGGCGGTCCTGTTCACGCCCTTCGGCGATGTGATCACCGAGCGGCTGCAGTCGCTCGGCAGCGGCTCCGAGGATGGCAGTGGCAACGAGCGTCTCGAAGAATTCGTGACGCTGTGGAATACACCTGACAGCATGGTGGTGGGATCTGGCTTCAGCTTCACCGATATCGGTGTCGCGGGCACCATGCCGGTCGATGGCCAGATCATTGCGAGCTGGCTCACGCTCGGCATTCCCGTCGGGCTGCTTTGTTTGGCAGCCTATATCTGGGTCGGGGTCTGGAGCACGTCTGCGGCATGGCGGATGCCGACCAAAGAAGGCGTGGTGCTCGGTGCTCTGTCGCTCGGCGGTATCCTGATTCACTTGCCCCTGACCAGTATATCGTCAGGTGAGATATCCGCTCTGTTCTGGATGATCTTCGCGATGGCCTGTCCGCACGACCAGACTGTCAGACCTGCCGAGGATACAGCGATGCCTCCGGAGCAGGTGCGGACTGGCAGAGTTTAGTCCGATCGGGCCACCTGGCTGACAAGCGGAGCGGCTGCAGGTTTGCGCTTCCGCAGTGGCGCGAGGCCGAGTGGCGCCAGCAGATTTAACCGCTGCAACACGACATGGGCTACCATGGGCAAGATCACGCCGGCCGCGGTGCCTGCGAGGAGATAGACCCACGGCATTGGCGGCACGTGCAGCATCTGCATGATGATCCGCGTGCCGGATCCCGCCATGATGTGCAGCACATAGATCGTCATGGACATCACGCCGACCAGCGCTAGCCAGCGGTGCCGCGTCTCGTTCAGCAATTTGCAAAGCAGCACCACGCTGGTGATGCCGAGAATACATGCCGGAAGCGATGCTATGCCATTTGCGTCGAAGCCGGAGAGCTGTCCTCCAACGGTGACCGCAGCAGCGAAAGCGGCGGCGATCACGGTCAACATGGTCCAGCCCGTTCGCCCATGAGGCTGCCACGCCATCACGATGCGTGTTGCATAGAGACCTGCGACATAAAACGGCAGGTGATGCATCGTGAGCGCAAGATCTGGCCGGATCGGCAACAACATGAATACGATCAGGCCAGCGAGTGAGAAGACAATCATGATGATGCGATTGGGAATGAGCACCGCCAGTACGTGGCAGATCATCAGGGCATATAGAAACCAGAATTGCGCCATCGGCCGATACCAGATCGCCGCGAGATCGCTGGTGGTGATCGGAATATTCGCATTGCGTGATATCAGCATGATCACGCTGCCCTGGATCAGCGACCAAAGCACATAGGGATAGGCGATTGTCCATGCCTTGCTGGCGAGGAACGGCCGAGCGCCGCGTGTGAGGCTGTGCTGTACGTTCAGGCCCGCGAGAAAGAAGAACAGCGGCATGTGGAACGTGTAGAGCGTATAGCTCATCCACTGCGCGAGCGGTCCGTCAGGAAACAGATGTGGCGGTATCAGGCCGCCGAGTACGTGGCCATAGACCACGAGAATGACGCCTATACCGCGTGCAAAATCAATCCAGACCTGACGCGTGCGATCGGTCTGCGATCTTGGTGCTTCTGCATCTTCGGCTGGCGATAGTTGCATCGTAGGACATCGCTGGTTCGGAATGTTTGGATTAGCAAGACAACATACGCCGAGAGCCGTACACCATCGTTAACGCCGATCCATGAAATGGCGGTCGGGCGTTCATAGGTGCTTTTCTGGAAAACAGGCTTGATTTCTCGGTCATTTCGGTGCCCATCTGCGCCGACAAGCTGTCGGCAAGCCGTTCTGTGGCCAGTTCGGTCTCTGCCACACGTTCGAGGACTAACTGTGACTGACTACGTTCGCAAAATCCTGGACAGCCGCGTCTATGACGTCGCGATCCAGACACCGCTGGACCCGATGGTCCGGCTGACCGCGCGCATGGGGAGCCCTGTGCTGCTCAAGCGCGAGGATTTGCAGCCGGTCTTCTCGTTCAAGATTCGCGGCGCGTACAACCGCATTGCAGGGTTGTCCGCGGAGCAGCGCGCGGCCGGCGTGATTTGCGCGTCGGCTGGCAATCACGCGCAAGGCGTGGCGCTGTCGGCGCAGCGGCTCGGGATCAAGGCAACCATCGTGATGCCGGTGACCACGCCGCCGATCAAGATCGATGCTGTCAGATATTGGGGCGGCAATGCCGTGCTGTTCGGCGACACGTTCGACGAAGCAGCGGCGCATGCGCGCAAGCTCGAGGCCGAGCAGAAGCTGACCTTCGTGCATCCCTATGACGATCCCGACGTGATCGCGGGGCAGGGCACCATCGGCATGGAAATCCTGCAGCAGCATCCCGATCCCATCGAGGCGGTGTTCGTGCCGATCGGCGGCGGCGGGCTTGCGGCCGGCGTTGCCTCCTTCATCAAATTTCTGCGCCCGGAGACCAAGGTCATCGGTGTCGAGCCGGTCGATGCCGCATCGATGAAAGCCGCGATAGATGCTGGCGAGCGCGTCGTTCTCAATCGCGTCGGTCTGTTTGCCGACGGCGTGGCCGTGCGCCAGGCCGGCGTCGAAACATTCCGTCTCTGCCGCGAATTGCTCGATGATGTGATCACGGCGGACACCGACGAGATGTGCGCTGCCATCAAGGATATTTTCGAGGATATGCGCGTGATTGCGGAGCCGGCCGGCGCCTTGGCGCTGGCGGGACTGAAGAGCTATGCCGCGAACAATCCCACGCGCACCGGCGCGCTAATTGCCATCAACAGCGGCGCCAACATGAATTTCGATCGCCTGCGGCACGTCGCAGAGCGTGCCGAGGTCGGTGAGGCCCGCGAGATCCTGCTGGGCGTGACCATTCCGGAGCAGCCCGGCAGTTATCGCCGCTTCATCCAGACCATTGGCAATCACAACATTACCGAGTTCAACTATCGCTATGCCGATGCCAAGGAAGCCAATGTCTTTGTCGGCCTGAAGCTGAGCGGCGCGAAGAACGACAAGGGCGAGCTGATCGGGCAATTGCAGGCGCTCGGCTACAAGGTGCTGGACATCAGCGCGGACGAGACCGCCAAGTTGCACATCCGCTATATGGTTGGCGGGCGAGCACCGCCGGCTTTGCGGGACGAGGTTATCCTGCGCTTCGAGTTTCCGGAGCGTCCGGGCGCCTTGCTGAAATTCCTCGACCAGATGGGCGCGGACTGGAACATCACGCTGTTCCACTACCGTAACCACGGCGCGGATTACGGCCGGGTGCTTGTTGGGATTGAAGTCCCGCAGGCCGATCGGCCGACCCTGACGCAGCGGCTGACCTCCCTCGGCTATCCCTATGAGGACGAAACGCAAAATCCGGTCTACCGGATGTTCCTGAACGGCTAGGCCGGGTAGGGCAGAGAGTGAGGCAGGACCGGTTTCTGCCTTTTTTTCGCTCAAAGGCGATGCTTAACGGAATACTAGCACTGTCCGGCCAGAGTCGGGCGGTGTGCTGATGCCGGAAAATGGGCGTTGGCTTGGGGTCCCTTACCGGTTTCATCACGCGATGCGTCTTTCGCTGCTGCCTGTTCTGATGTCCCTGCTGGTGCTGTCTGTAGCCCCGGTACGGGCAGATTTGCGCATCACCCGGGACCACGGCGGCTATGTCGAGGAATACAAGGCCAAGTATGAGCGCATCCGCGACCGCAAGGAGCGGGTGATCATCGACGGCATCTGCAATTCGGCCTGCACCCTGGTGTTCGGAATCGTGCCGATGAACAAGGTCTGCGTGACGCCGCGCGCCAGCTTGGGCTTCCATCAGGCCTATTACGACAAGGCCTTCACCTTCGGCATGAAGGTGATTAGCTACGAGGGCACCTCGGACCTGATGGCCTATTATCCGCCGCCGGTGAAAGACTGGCTTGCGCGTAACGGCGGTCTCACGCCGGAAATGAAGAAGATCAAGAACGGCATGGATCTCTGGAAGATCGTCGATCCCTGCCCGGAAGAGTTTTTCTAGCTTTCAATCTTCAAACGACCTGAATGCCTTCGCGGTCATGACACCGCGAGCCGCGCATCGCCGCGCCTGATCAGCGCCAGCGCGATCAGCACCGTCGGCGCGAGAATGCAGGTGGCGAGGGCAATGATCTGCCACTGCGACAGCGGATTGATGCCGCCTCCGGGTGTCGCCATCACGAAGCCGCCGATCACCAGCAGCACACGTAGCGGCCATTCCATTGCGCCCGCACGGCGCAGATCGCCGACATAGGCCTGATAGCCCTGGATGCCGCCGCAGATGAAGACGATGCCGAGACAGGCAAGGCCGGTCAGGCCGAACGCTTCGAGGTAAGGGTTGTCGCCCTGCAAGAGCAGCGCCGGATTCAGCACGAAGAAGAACGGGATGAAATAGATGATGCTGCCGACCCACATCGACTCCCAGCCGGTCTTCATCGCCGGTGCGCCGGCAATGCCGGCGGCCGCAAAGGACGCGATGGCGACCGGTGGCGTGATCGACGACAGCATGCCCCAATAGAAGATGAACATGTGTACGGCCATCTTGTTGAGGCCGAGCTTCTCCAGCGCCGGTGCGACAAGGATAGCGAGGAAGATGTAGCAGGACGTCGTCGTCAGGCCGAGGCCGAGGATCAGGCTGGTGAAGGCACACATGATCAGCAACAGGAAGACGTTGCCGCCGGCGATCGCCAGAAGGTCGTTGGCCAGGCTCGAGATTACGCCGGTGAGCGAGAAGGCGCCGATCAGCAACCCGCAGCCGGCGAGGATCGCGATCAGCTCGACGAAGGTCTTGCCGTTGAGTTCGAGGAAGTGGATCCAGCGCGCGCCACCCCAGTTCTTGCCAGGGAAGAATTCATTGAGCGCAGCGAGGATGCACATTCCCCATAGATAGGCGTTCTGCAGATCAAGCCAGATCATCAGCCCGGTCAGCGCAATCGAGAGCGCCAGGACGGCGGTGTTGCGCTTCTTCCACGGTGCCGGGCCTGACCATTGATGCAGGATGACCAGCAAAGCGGTGGCGTAGAATGGCGCGTGGCTCTCGCGTTTGAAGTACAGCAGCATCACGACAAGGATCGCGATGACAAAGAGGTAATACCAGCCCTCCTTGAGCGCGTCCATGAAGCGGGGCAGTTCCTCGCGCGGGATGCCTTCGAGCTTGTGACGCGCGGCGTAGCTATCGACCTGCGCGAACAGGCCAAAATAATACAGGATCGACGGAATGGTGGCGGCGAGGGCGACGTCGGCGTAACTCGTGTTCATGAACTGTGCCATGACGAAGGCCGTCGCGCCCAGCACCGGTGGCGCCAGCACGGCGCCGGTGGACGCGCAGGCTTCGATCGCTCCTGAATAGGACGGCGTGAAGCCGGTTTTCTTCATCGCGGGGATCGTCATCGTTCCAGCGGTGAGCACATTGGACACGATGCTGCCGCCTACGGTGCCGAGCAGGCCGGATGCAAAGATGCACACCTTTGCCGCGCCACCACGGAAGGTACCGCACATCGCGAAGGCAATGTTGATGAAGAACTTGCCGGCACCTGTCATCATCAGCGCCGTGCCGAACACCAGGAAGCCGATCACGGTGTCGGCAAATGCCTGGATCGGAATGCCGAGCAGGCTTTCGCCCGACAGCACGTGATAGGCCGTGGTCTGCTCCAGCGTCGACTGGGTGCCGCGGAACGGTCCGAGCCATTTGGCGTCGGCAAACAGTGGATACAGCGTGAAGGGGAAGACGCTGAGCAACAGGCTCCAGCCGCCGGTGCGGCGCAGCGCCTCCATCAGTACGAACCACATCACGAGACCTGCAGCGATCACGGGTTTAGGTGCGCCGTCGAATTCCCAGCCAAATTGCGCGGCTTTGCGGATGTTCATCATCAGGAAGATCGCGGCCGCGAAAGTGGCGACGAACAATACGACGTCGTACCATGCCACACGGTCGAGATCGGCCTTCGACGTTCCCGGAAAGATCAGGAACGTGAACGGCAGCATCAGCGCGATTAGCAGATAGAAATATTCGGTGTTGAGTTGCGTGACATCGACGAAGAAACGCAGCGAAAATTGCTGGTTGATGCAGAGTAGGATGGTCGCGAGGGTGGCTAGTATCAGTGCCCAGCGCCACACGCCGTGCAAGGCGCGAACGCGCGAGACCTCGGACTCCTGGAGGTCGGCGACTCCATGGGGATCATCGAGTTCCATTTTTACGGGAATGTCGGATGCGGGCCGCGCATGATCGGGTGACGAAATTGACATAATGGCCCCGATTATTGTTCGCGGTTACAGCTAAAAATAACGACGTTATTCGAAGCCGTTCGGCATGCCGGCCTTCTTCAGCGCCGCCGCGCGGGCCGTCATCCAGCCGTCGAGAAACTCCTTTTCACCGGCTGATGCACTGGCCTTGGCGTATTCGCTCCATGCCGCCTTCAAGACGTCCTGCCGCTTCAGCAGTCCGTCATTGTGTGTCTGGTCTTCTGGCGTCCAGTTGCCGGCTTCCTTGAGCGCTTTCACGGCGCCGGGATGAAACGGAACGACCCATTTCATGGACTGCGCTTTTACGGCGAGGCCCAAAGCGCCTGGTGCGTTGTCCTTGTAGGCGTCGAAGTTGACGATCATCGCCTTGGTGATCGCGTAGATCTGATCTTCCGCCTGCGAGCCGTAGACGGTCGCGACGGGGTAGGGGTAGGTGCTCATGTTGACCGGCGCTGATGCCGTGATGCCGGCGCCGCAGGTCGCGACATGTGGATTGAAAAACGGTGCCACACGCTTGACGCGCTCCCAGCCGGCTTTGTCTTCCGCGGGGAGGGGCGGCCAGATGATGCCGCGCGGCGATGTCTCGACTTCCTTGGCCGGGCCAGTGATGGTGGTAGCAAAGGCTGCATCGACGTCGTTGTTCACCATGCCTTTCCACATTGCACCGTAGCTTGCGAACTCGATCGGCTTGATGTCTGCCTTGGTGAGACCGCCGAACGCCATGATCGCAAGCGAGTTTTGGTTCAGGGCAGGTGAGCCGACGACGAAGCCGACGCGTTTGCCGCGTAGATCCTTGATCTCCTTCACGCCGATATCACGAGCGACGCCGAGCGAGGCGCCATTACAGTCGATGGTCGACAGCGTGACCTGCGCTGGCTGTGGACCCCATTCCTTGACGCCGAATTCGAACACGCCTTCCTGTGCGAAGTAGATGCCCGAGCCCATCCAGGCGATCGTTGCGCGACCGGCGCGCAATGGCGCCAGCCGCGCGACATCATTGCCGGCAGGCAGCACACGCACGTCGGTGGAATATTTGTCCTTCATCATCTTGCCGACGGCGACGGCGATGTTGAAGCCGGCAGTGCCGGTGTCATAGGCGGTGACCGCCATGGTCGGTGGAAGCTTGATATCCTGCGCACATACAGCGCCGGTCGAACTGAGCACGCCAACGGACGCCAGCGCGATGAGCCGGTGAAGCATTTTCCCCTCCAGATGCATTCGCTTTGCGAATTGTTTTTTATTGTTCGGCGATCATGTCATCGCCGTCAGGCGCTGGCAATGTCCTGAGGCCGTTCGCTGCATGATGGGAGCGGTCACCATCTCAGACAGAATGCCGCAGCACATTGGTACGGCAGTCGAGGCCGCCACTGCATGTCTGCTCACGTCTCGACTGTGCCGAGCAACTGTCCTTCCGCGACCACGTCGTCGACCGCGACAATCATCGATTTGATTTTACCTGCGGCAGGAGAGGCGACCGGAATTTCCATCTTCATGGCTTCGACAAATGCCACTTCGTCGCCTTCGTTCACGGAATCGCCGGTTGCGAGCGGCAGTGAGCAGATGCGGCCGGCGACTTCGCTGAGGATCTTGATCTCGGGCATGGTGTTCTCCGCGATCACGCGGGCGGCTGCTCGCTATAGGTGTAGCGCCGACGCGACCGGACAATTCCTAAGAATGAGAAGAAACGAGCAGCTTGGTGTTGTCGCCGCAGATTGCCTGAGGTAGCGTAGCCCGCAAGTGGAATATAATTCCGCACAGTGGAACGGGACGGCGGCGCACATCGGGGCAATCCAACGGATTGGCTCCCCGCGAGATGCGTCGTTTTAAGGGAAACGCATCATGGGACGACGTTCGGAACGGCTCAGCAAACAAGGCATGCTCGCCAGCGACTTGGCAGGCGACGGCGATGTGATCCAGGTGGTCTCGCGCGCCTTTGATATTCTTCGCTGCTTCGAGGGCCATGATGCCCGGCTTGGTAATCTCGAAATCTCCAATCGTTGCGGCCTGCCGCGCTCCACCGTATCGCGCCTGACGCATACGCTGACGCGCATGGGCCAGCTCGCCTATCTGCCGGCAGATCAGAAGTACCGCATCGGATCGAGTGCGGTCGCGATGAGTGCTTCGATGATGCGGGGACTTCAGGTGCGCAACCTGATCCGCCTGCGTTTGCAAGAAGTGGCGGAGCAGGTACCTGGCACGATCGGCTTCACGATCCCCGATCGTTTCCACATGGTCTATCTCGAATATGCTCGCGCCGATCACGCGCTCGGATTGCATTCGACCACCGGCAGCCGCATTGCCATGGGCCGGACTGCAGCCGGCCACGCCTACGCCGCAGCGCTCGACGAAGACGTCGGCAATGCCCTGATCAACGATATCGCGCGCGAAATGCCCGAGGACGCCAAGATCCTGCGCGGCAAGATCGCTGGGAACCGCGAATGTCTGCGTGACAACGGCTACGTTCTCGCAGGTGGCCTTTGGTCACCGCATATCACCGGCATTGCGACGCCGATCTGGTCGCCGCAGTATCAAACCTATGTGGTCGTCACCATCGGTCTGCTTGCCGCCATGTATGACGAGCAGCGCCTGCAGGACGAGATCGCTCCGATCCTGCGCCAGCTCAGCAGCACGATCAGCATGATGGTTCAGAATGCAGATAGCGGCCTGACCAGTGCGCCCGTTCCAGATGCGCCTCCCGCGCCAACAGCTCAGAAAAAAATGCTCCCGGAGGGAATGAATGAACTGGAAGCCGGAACTCGACGACCTCGCCCGGCGCGAAGCCTTCGCGCGGGAGATGGGGGGCGCTGACAAGGTCAAGCGGCAGCATGACCAAGGCCGGCTCACAGTTCGTGAACGTATCGACAGACTGATAGATGCAAAAAGCTTTCACGAAGTCGGGGCAGTCTCCGGCATCGGTGAATACGATGCGTCTGGCGAGCTGAAGCATCTGACGCCGGCGAATTGCGTGTTCGGTCGCGGCAAGATCGACGGCCGTCCCGTCGTCGTTGTTGGCGACGACTTCACCGTGCGCGGCGGTTCGGCAGACGCCTCGATTTCGGCCAAGCCGCTGATGGCTGAGGAAATGGCGCATGACTTCCGGCTGCCGATCATTCGCGTGATCGAAGGCTCCGGTGGCGGCGGTTCGGTCAAGACCATCGAGACCAGGGGCGCAGCCAATCTGCCGGGCGGCGTCGGCGGCACGCGCTGGTACTGGTACACGACGTCCAATCTGGCGCAGGTGCCGGTCGTCGGCCTCGGCCTTGGTTCAGTCGCCGGCCTCGGCGCTGCGCGACTCGCAGCCAGCCATTATTCGGTGATGACGAAGAATTCGGCGATGTTCGTCGCCGGGCCTCCCGTGGTCGCGCGCCTCGGCCAGTCGCTTGAGAAGAAGGAGCTCGGCGGCGCCGATATCCAGACGCGCGCTGGCGGCGTCGATCATGCCGTGGAAACAGAAGAGGAGGCCTTCGCCTGCGCGCGGCGCTTCCTGTCCTATCTGCCATCGTCCGTCTATGACTTGCCGCCCACGATCGCCTGCAATGACGATCCCGAACGTGCGGAAGAATCTCTGCTGAAGGCCGTGCCGCGCAATCGTCGGCAGGTCTACAAGATGCGCCCGATCATCGACGCCGTCGTCGACAAAGGCTCGTTTTTCGAGATGGCGGCGAATTTCGGCCGGCCGATCATCACCGGTTTTGCGCGTCTCGAAGGCCGTGCGGTACTGCTGCTTGCCAGCGATCCGTTCCACTATGGCGGCTCGTGGACCGCGGAAGCCTGCCAGAAGGTCGTGCGCTTCGTCGACCTCGCTGAGACGTTCCATCTGCCTGTCGTCTATCTCATGGATTGCCCGGGTTTCATGATCGGGCTCGATGCGGAGAAGGCAGCGACCATCCGTCACGGCGTGCGCGCCATGGCCGCGGTCAATCAGACCACGGTGCCGTGGTGCACGATCATCATCCGCAATGCGTTCGGCGTCGCTGGCGTGGTGCATCAGCCGGCCAACCGGTTCTCGATGCGTTACGCATGGCCTTCGGCCTATTGGGGCTCGCTGCCGCTGGAAGGTGGCATCGAGGCGGCCTATCGCGCCGAGATCGACGCGGCGGACGATCCAAAGCTCAAGCAGCAGGAAATCGAGGAGCGCCTCAACAAGCTGCGCTCGCCATTCCGTTCGGCCGAGAAGTTCTGGGTCGAGGAAGTCATCAACCCCACGAAGACGCGCTCGCTGCTGTGTGAGTTTGCACGTCTTGCCGAACCGCTCCGCACGGCAGGTCCGTCACGGCTCGCGATGCGGCCGTAAGCTATATTCGCCGCAGTAGCACGCTGGCGTTGACGCCGCCGAAGCCGAAGCCATTCGAGAGCACGTGCTCCATGGCCATCGGCCGCGCCTTGCCACGGATCAGATCGATGCCATCGGCAGACGGATCGGGATTTTCGAGATTGAGCGTGGCCGGAGCGATCTGGTCACGCAGCGCGAGGATTGCGTAGACCGCCTCAAGCCCTCCGGCTGCACCGAGCAGGTGGCCCGTGGCGGATTTGGTCGAGCTTACAGCGACTCCGCCGTTCGTTCCGAAGATCGACTTGATCGCTTCGAGCTCGCCGTGATCGCCGACCGGCGTCGATGTGGCATGGGCGTTCAGATGCTGGACATCGGCAGGCGTGATGTTGGCCTGTGCCAGAGCGATATCCATCGCACGCCTGGCGCCGTCGCCGTCCTCGCGACCGGCTGTCATGTGGAACGCATCGGACGTCGTGCCGTAGCCGATCAGTTCGGCGATCGGCTTCGCGCCACGCGCCAAGGCATGATCCAGTTCCTCAAGCACCACGATGCCGGCGCCTTCGCCCATGACAAAGCCGTCGCGGTCGCGATCGAACGGACGCGAGGCGCGCTCCGGATTGGCAACGAAGTCGGTGGAGAGTGCGCGAGCGGCGGCGAAGCCGCCGAGGCTGACGCGGTCGATACAGGCCTCGGCCCCCCCGGCGATGGCGACATCCGCTTCGCCGGAGCGAATGAGACGCGCTGCATCGCCGATCGCCTGCACGCCGGCGGCGCAGGCCGTCACGGGTGCGCCGAGTGCGCCTTCGAAGCCGTAACGGATCGAGATATGACCGGCGGCGAGATTGACCAGGAACGAGGGTACAGTGAATGGCGACAGCCGGCGGATGCCCTTGGTATCTGTCGTGCGGACGGCGTCGGCAATGGCTGGAAAGCCGCCGATACCGGAGGCGATGATCGTGGCCGTGCGCTGACGTTCCCGTGCATCCTTGGGCTGCCAGCCGGCCTGCGTGATGGCTTCATCGGCTGCCATCAGCGCAAACAGGATGAAGCGATCCATCTTCTTCTGATCCTTGCGCGGCGCCGCCTTGTCAGGATCGAAACCGCCTTCCGGATCGTTCGCGATGTCGGGTACCTGGCCGCCGACCTTGGCGGCGAGATCAGCGGTCATGGCCTCCGGCAACAGGCGGAGGCCGGATTGGCCCGCGAGCAGCCGAGACCAGTTGATCTCGACGCCGCAACCAAGCGGCGATACCGCTCCCATCCCCGTAATTACAACGCGGCGCATGATGAATTCCCGTTCTGATATGAGTGGCGAGCGGCCTGATCCCGCGGGGATCAGGCGGTCGCGACCTTCTTGTCTTTTGAAATCGCCAGCACGATCAGCGCTGCAATAATACATAGCGCACCTGCCGCGAAAAAGGCAGGCAGATAGCTGAGCAGTACCGTGCGCGACAGGCCAGCGCCGAATGCCGCCGTTGCTGCGCCTAACTGATGGCCGGCGAAGATCCAGCCGAACACCAGACCCGCGCGTTCGGGACCGAACTTGGACGCGGTGAGGCGCACGGTCGGCGGCACGGTGGCGATCCAGTCCAGGCCATAGAACAGCGCGAACAGCGACAGGCCATAGAACGAGAAGTCGGTGAACGGCAACGCCAGCAGCGAGAGGCCACGCAACCCATAATACCAGAACAGCAGATAGCGATTGTCATACCGGTCGGATAGCCATCCTGACGCGATGGTGCCGACGAAATCGAACACGCCCATCGCCGCAAGCAGTCCGGCCGCCTGAATCTGCGGGATGCCGAAGTCGAGGCACATCGGGATCAGGTGCACCTGCACCAGTCCGTTGGTGCTGGCCCCGCAGATGAAGAACGTGGCGAACAGGATCCAGAACACCTTGGTCTGGGCAGCATCGCGCAGGGCACCGAGTGCTGCCGCCATGATCGGCGAGGTGTTCAGTGGCGGAACCGCCAGCGGTTCGGTGCTGGTGTCGCCATAGGGGCGAATGCCAATGTCGCTGGGACGGTCCCGCATCACCAGCAGCACCCCGAGCGCGGCTATGGCCAGCATCACGCACATCAGCGCCAGTGCCCAGCGCCAGTTGCTGTGCTCGGTGATGCTGGCGAGGATCGGCAGAAAGATCAGCTGACCGGTGGCCGCGCTCGCGGTGAGGATACCCACGACGAGGCCACGGCGTGCGCTGAACCAGCGCGCTGCAACGGTGGCGCCGAGCACCAGCGCCGTCATGCCGGTGCCGATACCAACGGCGACGCCCCAGAGCGCCATCAACTGCCAGACCTGCGTCATCCCGAGCGACAATATGAGGCTTGCTGCAACGACGAGCAGGGCAATCAGCGTGACGTTGCGCAACCCATAACGGTTCATCAGCGCCGCGGCGAACGGCGCCATCAGGCCGAACAACACGAAGCGGATCGACATGGCGGAGGAAATCTCGGCGGTGCTCCAGCCGAATTCCTTCTGCAGCGGCACGATGAACACGCCGGGCGCGCCAACCGCGGCAGCGCTGACCAGCGCCGTCACGAAGGTTACGGCGATCATCGCCCATCCGTAATGGATATTGCGGCGGGCGAGGGCAGTCGAGAGCCATCCGGAAATCATTGCGAGTCCTGCAATCAATGAGAGTAGGCGTCGCGACGACCATCGCCGCGACGATTATATCTGGGAAAGGTGGTTCAGCGAACGATGCGTTCGATGGCAACCGCGGTGGCTTCGCCGCCGCCGATGCACAGTGCCGCGATGCCGCGTTTCAGGCCTCTGGCTTCCAGTGCATGCAGCAGCGTCACGATCAGTCGCGCGCCGGTGGCGCCGATGGGATGGCCCAGCGCGCAGGCGCCGCCGTTGACGTTCAGTTTTTCGCGGGGAATTCCAAGGTCGCGTTGCGCGGCCATCGGCACCACGGCAAAGGCCTCGTTGATTTCGAACAGATCGACATCGCCGACGCTCCAGCCGACCTTGTCGAGCAATTTGCGGATTGCCGGAATGGGCGCAGTCGTGAACCATTGCGGTTCCTGGCTGTGCGTGGCGTGGCCATGGATCACGGCCAGCGCGGGCAGGCCCTCACGATCCACGAGGGAACGCTTGGCCAGCACCAGGGCAGCAGCGCCATCGGCATTGGCGGACGAAGCAGCGGGCGTGATGGTACCGTTGCTGCGGAAGGCTGGCTTGAGGTTCGGGATCTTGGCGGGATCGACCTTCAGCGGATGTTCGTCATTGGCGATCTCGCGCGGTCCGGACTTCTCGACAATGGTCAGTGGCGTGATCTCGGCCTTGAAGGCGCCGCTCTCCACCGCCTTTCGCGCGCGGGTCAGGGTTTCGATTGCATAGGCGTCCTGATCTCCACGCGTGAACTGATAGGCCTCAGCGGTGGCTTCGCCGAAGTCACCCATCGAGCGACCGACCTCATAGGCATCCTCAAGCCCATCCATCAGCATGTGATCGATGATGCGATCATGGCCGACGCGGTAACCGCCGCGTGCCTTCTGCAGCAAATAGGGCGCATTGGTCATGCTCTCCATGCCGCCGGAGACGACGATCTCGGCCGAACCGGCATGGATGATGTCGTGGGCAAGCATGGTCGCCTTCATGCCGGAGCCGCAGACCTTGTTGATCGTCGTGGCCCCGGTGGCATCCGGCAGCTTGGCACCTCGGGCGGCCTGGCGGGCGGGCGCCTGACCCTGGCCGGCGGGAAGCACGCAGCCCATGAAGACTTCGTCGATGCGCTCGGGTGCCAGTTTCGCGCGTGCCACGGCGGCACCGATGACGTGGCTGCCGAGCTTGTGGCCGGAGAAGGGCGATAGTTCGCCCTGGAAGCGGCCGAGCGGGGTGCGGGTGGCCGAGACGATGACGACCGGATCTGAAGCTGCGGACATGATGGAGGCTCCTTCGCGCAAGCGCGGGTCATTTGGATGACACTCATCATATGATGCGCTGCAAGATACGCAATGCCGGCCTGTGCAAAATTCTCGTGAGGTCGAGCTGCTAGCGTTTGCGGTTGATGAAACCCTGCATCAGTCGCTGCGGCTCGCCGGTCAGATAGGCCTCGCCGAACACGCCGACGCTGAGATCGACGGATTCTTTCAGCGGCAGCTCTTCCCACTGTTTCAGCAGGGCTTTTTGCGACCGCATGGCTTCGGGTCCACACTCGAGTATGGCTTCGATCGTTTTTTCGACTTCGGCATCGAGTGCGCCTTCGGCCGCAACCACATCGACCAGACCCCAATTGAGCGCGGTCGGTGCATCGATGGTGGCGGCAGTCATGATCAGCCAGCGCGCACGGCCCCAACCGATCAGGCGCGGCAAGAGGGCAGCGTGAATCACCGAGGGGATACCGACCCTGACCTCGGGCATGGCGTATTTGGAATCATGCGACGCGATCCGGAAATCGCAGGCGGCAGCGAATTCGAGGCCGCCGCCGAGGCACCAGCCCGGGATGCGGGCAATCACGGGTGCAGGAAATGCGCGCGCAGCCTCGCAAAGATCGCGCAAGCCGGAAATGAACTTCTCGGCGGAGGCCTGATCCAGCGTCGCCATTTCCTTGATGTCGGCGCCGCCAATCATGCTCTTTTCGCTCTGGCCGGCGATGACAAGCGCGCGAATGGCGCGTTCCGTGGCCAATACCTCAATGCCTTCGCGAATACCCTTGATTGCGGCTGAATTGAGAATATTGAGTGAGCCGGCGTTGCAGATCGTCAGCCGAACTATACCTCGCGGGTCACGTTCGACACCGCAATGGGGATTGAGCATATGCATGAAATCGTCTCGTCCCTTGGCATTTCCTTGGGCCGGCGCGGATCGCCGGTCTTGCTCCTATCAATTCCGCGTCAAACTGCGGTGTTGTCAAGGCCTGCGGCCAGGTGTGCGTTGCGCATGCGGAGCAGCGTGAGTAATATGATCGACATCATCTATTTGTCTTGAATGGACCGCCGATGCGCTATTCGAAGGAACACAAGCTCGAGACGCATGCGCGGATCGTGAAGAAGGCTTCCGTGCGTCTACGCGAAAAGGGCGCGCATGGCATCGGCGTGGCCGACCTCATGAAAGACGCGGGTCTCACCCACGGCGGCTTCTACGCGCATTTCGATTCGCGCGAGGCACTGGTGATCGAAGCCTTTGCCTATGCAATGGACCGATCGACAGATCGCTGGCGTCAGCTGGCCGGGCAGGCGGCGCCGGATCAGCGTCTGGCGACGATCGTGGACTCCTACCTGTCGCCGCAGCACCGCGACAACCCAGGTCATGGCTGTGCCGTCCCGGCGCTGGGCGCGGAGATCGCGCGCGAGAGCCCCAAGACGCGCAAGGTGTTTGCCGCCAAGCTCGATCAGATGATCGAAATGATGTCCGAGCAGTTTCATGGCGGACCGAGCAAATCGGCGCGCAAACAGGCGATGGCGGCGCTTGCCACCATGATGGGCACCATCGTGCTGGCCCGCGCCGCCGGCAATGGCGAGTTGTCCGAAGAGCTTTTGAGCGCTGGCCGCGAGGCCGTGCTGGGCCGTGCTGCAGCGCCGAGGCCTGCAGCGTCCAACCCTGCAGCGTCCAAGGCTGAGGCTCCCAAGCGCGGGGCTAGAAAGCCGACTGCAAAGAAGGCGGCAACCAAGGCCGTATCTCCAGCCAAGAACTGATAATTGGCACACTGCCTGCGACATTGTCGCGGCGGTGACATTCTGACAGGGCGAAACTGCAGTGAGCCTGCAATTTCGCAAATCCGCCGCGCGTGCAGGGCCTTTCCAAACGCCATAAAGCCTGATCAACATCGGGCCAAATTTGGCTCCCAGGAGGAAACGCATGCGCACGATCGGACATTTCATCGGCGGCCGTGAGGTCGAGGGCAAGTCGGGGCGTTTCGCCGACGTTTTCGAGCCGATGACCGGCGAAGTTCAGGCCAAGGTTGCGCTGGCCAGCAAGGCCGAGATGCGCGCCGCGGTGCTCAATGCCGCCGAGGCGCAGGTCGCCTGGGGCAACACCAATCCACAGCGCCGCGCCCGCGTGCTGATGAAATTCCTCGAACTCGCCAATCGCGACTACGACAAGCTGGCTGATTGCCTGGCGCGTGAGCATGGCAAGACTGTGCCGGACGCCAAGGGCGATATCCAGCGCGGCTTGGAGGTGATCGAATTCGCCTGCGGCATTCCGCATCTGATGAAGGGCGAATACACCGAAGGCGCAGGTCCCGGCATCGACATCTATTCGATGCGCCAGTCGCTCGGTGTCGTCGCGGGCATCACGCCGTTCAACTTCCCGGCGATGATCCCGATGTGGAAATTCGGTCCGGCCATCGCCTGCGGCAACGCCTTCATCCTGAAGCCCTCGGAGCGCGATCCGGGCGTGCCGATGATGCTCGCCGCACTGATGATCGAAGCCGGTCTGCCGCCGGGCATCCTCAATGTCGTCAACGGCGACAAGGAAGCCGTCGACGCCATCCTCGACGACGAAGACATCAAGGCTGTCGGCTTCGTCGGCTCGTCGCCGATTGCCCAGTACATCTATGAGCGCGCCGCTGCGACCGGCAAGCGCGCGCAGTGCTTCGGCGGCGCCAAGAACCACGCCATCATCATGCCTGATGCGGATATGGACCAGACCGTCGATGCGCTGATCGGTGCCGGCTACGGCTCGGCTGGCGAGCGCTGCATGGCGATCTCGGTGGCGGTACCTGTTGGCAAGACCACGGCCGACCGCCTGATGGAAAAACTCATCCCGCGCGTCGAGAGCCTGAAGATCGGCACCTCCGTGGATCCGTCGGCTGACTTCGGTCCGCTGGTGACCAAGGAAGCCGTCGACCGCGTCAAGAACTATGTCGATATCGGCATCAAGGAAGGCGCCACGCTGGCCGTCGATGGCCGCGGCTTCAAGATGCAGGGCTACGAGAACGGCTTCTATATGGGTGGCTGTCTATTCGACAACGTCACCAAGGACATGCGCATCTACAAGGAAGAGATCTTCGGGCCCGTGCTGTCGGTAGTGCGTGCCCACGATTACGAAGAAGCTCTCGCGCTGCCGTCGGATCATGACTACGGCAACGGCGTTGCGATCTTCACCCGTGACGGTGATGCTGCGCGCGACTTCGCCGCCAAGGTCAATGTCGGCATGGTTGGCATCAACGTGCCGATCCCGGTGCCGATCGCCTATTATACCTTCGGTGGCTGGAAGAAGTCCGGCTTCGGCGATCTCAACCAGCATGGTCCGGATTCGATCCGCTTCTACACCAAGACCAAGACGGTCACCGCGCGCTGGCCATCGGGTGTCAAGGAAGGCGCCGAGTTCTCGATCCCGTTGATGAAGTAAGAACACGCAAGCGGCCCGGCGCTCCCAAAGGTGGTGCACCGGGCCGTTTCATTTTCCCGGCTGATCAACAATCAACAAGAAGGGCGTGATGCAATTCGCTCTCGATGAGGAACAGACCGCCGTTCGCGATATGGCGCGCGAATTCGCTGCGGAAAAGATCGCTCCCTTTGCGCTCAAATGGGACGAGGACAAGCATTTCCCGAAAGAGGTGATGCGCGAGGCGGCGCTGCTCGGTATGGGCGGCATCTATATCCGTGACGATGTCGGTGGCTCCGCACTGACGCGTTTCGACGCCGCGCTGATTTTCGAGGCGCTGGCGACCGGCTGCCCGACCACCTCGGCCTTCATTTCGATCCACAACATGGCGTCGTGGATGATTGATTCCTATGGCAGCGAAGCGCAGCGCCAGAAGTGGCTGCCGCGACTTTGCACTATGGAGCTGCTGGCGAGCTACTGCCTGACTGAGCCCGGCTCGGGATCGGATGCAGCAGCGCTGCGCACCCGCGCTGTCGTCGACGGCGACCACTATGTGCTCAACGGCCAGAAGCAATTCATCTCTGGGGCCGGCGATACCGACGTCTACGTCGTGATGGTCCGTACGGGCGGCGAGGGGGCCGGCGGCGTCTCGACCATCGTGGTGGAGGCCGGCACGCCCGGTCTGTCGTTCGGCAATAACGAACGCAAGATGGGCTGGAACGCGCAATCGACACGCGCCGTGATCTTCGAAAATTGCCGCGTGCCGATCGCGAACCGGCTCGGTGACGAAGGCATCGGCTTCAAGATCGCCATGTCCGGCCTCGACGGTGGTCGTCTCAACATCGCAGCATGTTCGCTCGGTGGCGCGCAGTCTGCGCTCGACAAGTCGCTGAGCTACATGAAAGAGCGCAAGGCGTTCGGCAAGCGGCTCGACGAATTCCAGGCGCTGCAATTTCGTGTCGCCGATATGGCGACCGAACTGGAAGCCGCACGCACCTTCCTGTGGCGGGCGGCCGCGGCGCTGGACCGCAAGGATTCCGATGCCGGCATGCTCTGCGCGATGGCCAAGCGCTTCGGCACCGATATCGGTTTCGAGGTCGCCAACGAGGCGCTGCAGCTGCATGGCGGCTATGGCTATCTCGCCGAATACGGCATCGAGAAGATCGTGCGCGATTTGCGGGTGCACCAGATCCTCGAAGGCACCAATGAAATCATGCGGCTGATCGTGTCGCGCAAATTGATCGAGGGCGCGCGATGAGTTCAGACGTCGCAACGGAGACTGGCGACCTCATCGTCGCGCGGGAAGGCGCGGCCGGTGTGATCCGCCTGAACCGGCCGAAGGCGCTGAATGCCCTGACGCTGGAGATGACCCGCGAGATCGCGACGGCGCTCGACGTGTTCGAGAAAGATCCGCAAGTCGCGCTGATTATCCTCGAAGGTGCGGGTGAACGCGGATTGTGCGCCGGCGGCGATATCCGCGGTCTTTATGAGAGTGCCAAGGTCAAAGGCGATCTCGGCAAGATCTTCTGGCGCGAGGAATATATCGTCAACGCGCGGATCGCAAAATTTCCGAAGCCCTATGTGGCCTATATGGATGGCTTCGTGATGGGTGGCGGCGTCGGTCTGGCCGGCCATGCCAGCCACCGCATCGTTACGGAGAAGACCAGGATGGCGATGCCGGAAGTGGGCCTTGGCTTCTTTCCGGATGTCGGCGGCACATGGCTGTTGTCGCGCGCGCCGGGCGAACTCGGGACGTATTTCGGTCTGACCGGACTGACGGCAAATGGTGCCGATGCGCTTGCTGCACATATGGCGGACGTCCTGATCGACACCGTCAAATGGCCGGCATTGCGCGAGGCGCTGACACAGCTGTCGGCGGGCGCCGATGCCGCGTCGGTGATGACGACACTCAAGAAGTTCGGAGCTCCGGAACAAACCGGTCCAGTCACGGCGCAGCGTGCGCTGATCGATCGCGCTTTCGCCCATGACAGCGTCGAGGAGATCGTGGCTGCGCTTGAGCAGGACGGTTCGGAGTTTGCGCTGGCGACGCTCAAGGCCATGTCCGACAAATCACCGCGGGGGCTCAAGGTTACCCTGAAGCTGCTGCGGCTCGCGCGCGCGTCGAAGTCGCTCGAGGAATGTCTGTCGCGCGAATATCTCGCGGCGCTGGAGGTGTTTGATAGCGCCGATTTCGTCGAGGGCGTGCGTGCGGCCATCATCGACAAGGATCGCAATCCGAAATGGCAGCCACCGAATCTCGAGGGCGTGACACCGGAGATTGTCGCGCGCTATCTGGCCAAACGCGATGTTGAGCTGACCTTCTGAAGGTCGAGCGTTCTGAACGAAAGTTGGATTTCGCCGTTTTCATCGGGCTTTAAAAACAAACAAACGATCACGAGGGCAGGACATGACCAGCATTGCATTCATCGGTCTCGGCAATATGGGTGGCCCGATGGCCGCCAACCTGGTCAAGGCGGGCCACAAGGTGACGGGCTTCGATCTCGTCGAGGCGTCCCGCGCGCAGGCGAGGGCGGATGGCGTGACCATTGCTGGCAAGGCGGTCGATGCCGTGAAGGGCGCCGAGGTCATCATTACCATGCTGCCGGCCGGCAAACACGTGGTGTCGGTGTGGAGCGAGGTCATTCCCGTGGTCGCCAAGGGTGCATTGATGATCGATTGCTCGACCATCGACGTGGAAAGCGCACGCAAGGCGCATGAACTGGCGGCTGCGCAGAAGCTGCCGTCGGTCGATGCGCCGGTCTCGGGCGGCACTGGCGGCGCCAAGGGCGCGACACTGACCTTCATGGCTGGCGGCGATGCCAAGGCGTTCGCGTCAGCCAAGCCGGTCCTCGAAGCCATGGGCAAGAAGATCGTCCATTGCGGCGATGCCGGCGCGGGGCAGGCGGCCAAGATCTGCAACAACATGATCCTCGGCATTTCGATGATCGGCGTCAGCGAGGCCTTTGTGCTCGCCGAGAAGCTAGGTCTGTCGCATCAGGCGCTGTTCGATGTGGCGTCGACCTCGTCAGGCCAGTGCTGGTCGCTGACCACCTATTGCCCGGTGCCGGGACCGGTGCCGACATCGCCGGCCAATAACGAATACAAGCCCGGCTTTGCCGCGGCGCTGATGCTCAAGGATCTCAGGCTGTCGCAGGAAGCCGCCAAGGCCGCCGGCGCCAGGACGCCGCTCGGCGCCCATGCCGAGAGCATCTATGAGACCTATGAGAAGGAAGGTCACGGCGGCGATGACTTTTCCGGGATCATTCATCATCTGCGGCATCTGATGCCGAAATAGCGGGAGCGTCGGCATGACCACGTTCAAGCAGGCCCGCGCCTTCCTCCTCGAACACCGCACCGACTACGACACTGCCGTTGCCGGCTTTCGCTGGCCCGATCCGGTCGACTTCAACTGGGCGCTCGACTGGTTCGACGCCGAACTCGCCCATGATCCCGTCAGCAAGGACCGGACTGCGCTCTGGATCGTCGATGCGGCCGCCAGCCGCGAGACGAAGCTGTCGTTCGAGGTGCTGTCACGCCGCTCCAATCAGGTTGCCAATTTCCTGCGCGCGCAGGGGCTGAAGCGCGGCGATCATCTGTTGCTGTTGCTCGGCAATGTGGTGCCGCTGTGGGAGACCATGCTGGCGGCGATCAAGCTCGGCGTCGTCATCATTCCTGCCACCACGCTGCTGACCTCGGATGAATTGCAGGACCGGCTCGATCGCGGCCGCGCCAAGCTCGTGGTGGCGGCAGAGGACCAGGTCGCCAAGTTCGGCAGCTTGAAGACCGCGGGCATTGGTCAGATCGTCGTCAACGCCGCGTCAGTTCACGCCGGATGGCTCGCCTTCGAGACATCAGCAGACTTCTCCGAGATCTTCACGCCGGATGGCCCAACCAGGGCTGACGATCCGATGTTGCTCTATTTCACCTCGGGCACCACGGCGAAGCCGAAGCTCGTGCGGCACAGCCAGCGCAGCTATCCCGTCGGCGGACTCTCGACGATGTTCTGGATCGGACTGCAGCCGGGCGACGTGCATCTCAACATCTCTTCACCGGGCTGGGCCAAGCATGCCTGGAGCTGCTTCTTTGCACCATGGAATGCCGGCGCCACCGTGTTTGTCGTCAATCAGCCGCGTTTCGACGCCAAGGGCCTGCTTGCCACTATCGGCCGCTGCGGCGTGACGACACTGTGCGCACCGCCGACAGTGTGGCGGCTCTTCATTCAGGAGAAGCTTGCCACCTTCAAGGTCGCGCTGCGCGAGGTCTGCGGCGCCGGTGAGCCGCTCAATCCGGAAGTGATCGATCAAGTCAAGGCGGCCTGGGGTCTCACCATTCGCGACGGCTACGGCCAGACCGAGACCACCGCGCTGGCCGGCAATTCGCCGGGCCAGACCGTCAAGGTGGGCTCCATGGGCCGTCCGCTGCCGGGCTGGAAGGTTCGCGTTGTCGATGCCGATGGCAATCCGGCGAAGGAGGGCGAGGTCAGTCTCGTGCTTGGCGTCGATCGCCCGGCAGGATTGATGCAGGGCTATCAGGCCGAAGACGGTAGCGTCAGCGGTGCAAGCGGTGAGATCTATCGCAGCGGCGACGTCGTATTTTCCGATGACGATGGCTATCTCACTTTCGTCGGTCGCTCCGACGATGTGTTCAAATCCTCGGACTATCGCATCAGCCCGTTCGAGCTGGAGAGTATCCTGCTGGAACACGATGCCGTGGCTGAGGCCGCCATTGTGCCGAGCCCCGATCCGATCCGGCTCGCCATCCCCAAGGCCTATGTGTTGCTGATCGGCGATACCGCGCCGTCCAAGGCGACGGCGCTGTCGATCTATCAGCATCTACATGTGCGTCTGGCGCCGTTCAAACGTATACGGCGGATCGAGTTCGTGACCGAGCTGCCGAAGACGATTTCGGGCAAGATTCGCAGGGTCCACCTGCGTCGGCTCGAACATGCCGACGATCGCAGCGATCCTTTGCGCGGCGTCGAGTTTCGCGAAGAGGATTTCCCCGAATTGCAGGCACTCCGTACGGCGGGATCGCAAGAGGGCGAGCGGTAATTTATCGCGCTTTGCATGGCTGCAGCGCACAATTTCGCTTGGCGTCAGGGTGTGCGCTGTGGAATCTGCGCCCCGCAACGCAACTGGATTTTGAGGACTGAGACTGAATGAGCGCGATGATCGAACGTGATGCCTATATCGCCATGGTAGGCAAGGAAGTCGGCGTGTCGCCCTGGCATGTCATGGACCAGAAGCGTATCGATGCGTTCGCTGCGGCGACGGAGGATTTTCAGTTCATCCATGTCGATCCAGCGCGCGCAGCGGCGACGCCGTTCGGCTCGACAATTGCGCATGGCTTCCTGACCATGTCGATGCTCTCGGTCTTTTCCTATGAGGCTCTGCCGCAACTCGCCGATGTCGCCATGGGCGTCAATTACGGCACCGATAAAATACGTTTCGTGTCGCCGGTGAAAGCCGGCGCGCGCATCCGCGGTCGCTTCACGCTCACCGAGGCGACGTTGCGCAAGCCGAAAGAATTGTTCACACGCACCCATGTGACCGTCGAGATCGAAGGCGAGGACAAGCCGGCGCTGGTCGCCGACTGGCTCGGCCTTGTCTATTTCAATTAAGGAGCAAGCTACATGACCATTCGATTTGACGGCCGCGTCGCCGTCGTTACCGGCGCCGGCAATGGACTGGGCCGCGCCCATGCGCTCGGCCTCGCGAAGCTCGGCGCCAAGGTCGTGGTCAACGACTTCGGCGGCGCGCGCGATGGCACCGGCGGTTCGCTGACGGCAGCGGAATCCGTGGTCGAGGAAATCCGCGCAGCCGGCGGCACGGCGATGCCCGATGGCGCGGATGTCTCGAACTTCGAACAGGTCAAAGCGATGGTCGACAAGGCGACCAAGGAGTGGGGCAGCGTCGACCTGATGTGCGCCAATGCCGGCATTCTCCGCGACAAGTCGTTCGCCAAGATGGAGCTCGCCGACTTCGCCAAGGTGCTGGACGTGCATCTCACCGGTACTTTCTATTGCTGCAAGGCCGTGTGGGAAGGTATGCGCGCGCGCAACTATGGGCGTATCGTGCTCACCACCTCGTCGTCCGGCCTCTATGGCAATTTCGGTCAGGCCAATTACGGCGCGGCCAAAACCGGCATGGTCGGCCTGATGAATGTGCTCGCCGAGGAAGGTCGCAAGACTGACATCCGCGTCAACATCGTGTCACCCACGGCAGCCACGCGCATGACCGAGGAACTGTTGCCAGCGCAGGCGCTGCAGTTGATGAAGCCGGAAGCGATCACGCCGGCGGTCGAATATCTCCTGAGCGAGAATGCACCGACCAAGACCATCATGGGCGCCGGCGCAGGCTCCTTCGCGGTCATCAAGATTCTCGAAAGCGAAGGTGTCAATTTCGCCGAAGCTGACTGGAGCCCGGATACGATTGCCGCGCATTTCGCGGACATTAGTGATATGTCCAAGGCCAAGGCGCTGGAAGGCGCTTTCCATCAGACCCAGAAGTATGTCGAGCAGGCCGCCATTCGCTTGGGCGTGAAGGCCTGATCGGCGGCTTCGCCACTGCGTGAGACCGTGACTGAGCCTGTGAAGAACCAAGTTGCGGTGATCGGCGCGGGTCCTGCGGGGCTGATGGCGGCCGAAGTGCTGAGCCGTGGCGGTGCTGCCGTCACGGTCTATGACGCGATGCCATCGGCTGGTCGCAAGTTTCTGATGGCCGGACGCGGCGGACTCAATCTCACTCATAGTGAGCCGCTGCCGGAATTCCTCAAGCGCTATGGCGCGGCGGAGGCGCAGCTTGCGCCGTCGATCTCGGCTTTCACGCCGACCGCGCTACGCGACTGGGGCGAGGCGCTTGGGCAGCCGACTTTTGTTGGGTCCAGCGGCCGGGTGTTTCCGCAGGCCTTCAAGGCATCGCCATTGCTGCGCGCGTGGCTGCGGCGGCTGGATGAGAGTGGCGTGCGGTTTGCCTTTCGTCACCGCTGGACAGGATGGGACGGCGATGGGCGTTTGACATTCCAAACGCCGGACGGCTCGCGGGCGATCGCCTGCAAGAGCGCGGTTCTTGCACTCGGCGGTGCAAGCTGGCCGCGGCTCGGCTCCGACGGTGCCTGGATCGATGTGTTGGCTGCGAAGGGCTTGAGCATCGCGCCGCTGCGTCCGGCGAATTCCGGCTTTACGGTCGCGTGGTCGGAGATATTCAAGGACCGTTTCGAAGGTCAGCCGCTGAAGGGTGTTGCGCTATCGTTCGGTGCACACAGCGTGCGCGGCGAGGCGATGGTCACGCGTGGCGGTATCGAAGGCGGTGGCATCTATGCGCTGTCGTCTCTGTTGCGCGAAGCGGTCATCGCGGATGGCAAGGCGACGCTGCGCGTTGCTCTTAGACCGGACCTCGATGCGAAGGAGCTGACCACGAAGCTGGCAGCATCGCGTGGCAAGCAGTCTTTCTCCAATTTCCTGCGCAAGGCGATCCATCTGTCGCCGGTGGCCATTGGGCTGCTGCAGGAAGTCGCTGTCCCAGAGGGCATTCAACTGGCGTCATTGCCGCCGGAGAAGTTGGCTGCCTTGATCAACGCCGTGCCGGTGACGCTCAATGGCGTCGCGCCGATCGCGCGTGCTATTTCGACGGCGGGTGGCGTCTCGTTCGATGAGATCGATGACGCCTTCATGCTGAAGCGTATGCCGGGCACATTCGTCGCCGGCGAGATGCTCGATTGGGAAGCGCCGACCGGCGGTTACCTACTGCAGGCGTCCTTTGCGACAGGAGCTGCAGCGGGCGAGGGCGTTTTGAGGTGGCTGGCTTTTTCGCCCCGATAGAACGCCGACCTCATGGTGAGGAGCGCGCTCTTGCGCGCGTCTCGAACCATGAATGTGTGTCCATCCTTCGAGACGGCGCCAAGCGGCGCCTCCTCAGGATGAGGTCCCGAGTGTAAGCGCTGTTGCGTTACCGCAGCCTCCCACGCGCGGCCACCGGCAGCGTGCCGATAATCTCGTCACCGCGCACCATCACCACTTCATCGAACATGTTGACGACCACGCAGACGTGGTTCGGTACGATGCGGACGACATCGCCGACATTGGGACGGGTGTTGCTGCGGCCGAGATCGAGGAAGCCGTGTTCCTCGGCGAAGCGCGCGATCTTGGCTTCGGGATGTTCGAGGATCAGGCCGTAGCCGTCCAGGCCGCCGGTGTCGGGCGTCAGTGTCTTCGAGCCGGCATCGAGAATGCCGCGTTCCGGGCCGGCGCGACTGACCACGGTCGAATAGACATTCAGCGCGCAATCGTCCCAGGTGGCAGAGCCGGCGGCGACCTGCATGCGGTCGTTATAGATATAGGTGCCGAAGCGATGTTCGGTGGCGCCCTTGAGCGAGCCGACATTCCTGAGGTTCGGCGTACCGCCGGTGGACACGATCGTCGGCTCGAGGCCGAGCGCGCGGACGCCCGCCAGCGCTTCATCGTAGAACTTCTGTGCGTCGGGCCAGCCGGTTTCGGTCGGGTACAGCATGAAGCCCGCGAAGGTCAGGCCCTTCGAGGCTGCGATCTCTTTGGCCAGCGCAATCGCCTCCGCCGGCGTCTCGACGCCGGCGCGCTTGCGGCCGGTATCGCATTCGACCACGACGTTGACATTCCGGCCCGAAATCGCGGCGGCTTTCGGCAAGTCGCCGATGACGACGGAATTGTCGGCGGCGACGGTGACATTCGCCTTCGCCTGCAGTGCGCCGAGCCGCGCCATCTTCTCGTCGCCGAGCAGGTTGTAGCTGATCAGGATGTCGTCGATCCCGGCATCGGCCATGATCTCGGCTTCACCGAGCTTCTGGCAGGTGATGCCCTTGGCGCCGGCCTCGATCTGCATCTTCGCGATGACAGGGCTCTTATGCGTCTTGATATGCGGCCGGTTGGCAATGCCGGCATCGTCGCAGACCTTCTGGATGCGCGCGATATTGCGCTCGACGCGGTCCATGTCGATGACGAGGGCAGGCGTGCCGTAGTCGCGGGAGATTTTGGCGGCGAGTGTGGTGGTCATTGTGTCGTCTCCGGCATTTCCACCGTCATTGCGAGGAGCGAAGCGACGACGCAATCCAGTCTTCGCTTGTTGCCTCTGGATTGCTTCGCTTCGCTCGCAATGACGACTGACAGTTACGCGTTCTCGATTTCTTCGCGGAGCATTTCCAGCTCCAGCCATTGCTCTTCCGAGTCCTGCAATTCCTTCTGCGCCTTTGAGAGCGCGGCGGTCGCAGTGTCGAACTTCTTGCGATCCTTCTTGTAGAGGTTGGGATCGTCGAGATGGCGCTGCTGCTTGGCGATTTCGGAGCGCAGATTGTCCATCGCCTTCGGCAGCGTTTCCAGCGCGTGCTTGTCCTTGAAGTTCAGCTTGCGCTTGCCGGCGGGCTTCGACGCGTCCGACTTGCTGCCGTTGCTCTTGGCAGCCACGGCTTCGGTCTTCGCCTCGCGCTTCAGGTCGGCGCCGCGCTGCGCCAGCATGTCGGTATAGCCGCCGGCATATTCCATCCACTTGCCGTTGCCTTCCGGCACGATCACCGAGGTGACGACGCGATCGAGGAAGTCGCGGTCATGGCTGATCAGGATGACCGTGCCTTCGTAGTCGCCGAGCATTTCCTCGAGCACGTCGAGGGTTTCGAGATCGAGGTCGTTGGTCGGTTCGTCCAGCACCAGCACATTGGATGGTTTCGCCAGCGCGCGCGCTAGCATCAATCGGCCGCGTTCACCGCCGGACAACACTTCGAGCGGGGTGCGCATCTGTTCCTGCGAGAACAGGAAGTCCTTCATGTAGCTGACCACATGCTTGGGCTGGCCGTTGACCATCACATGGTCGCCGCGGCCGCCGGTCAGGGCCTCCGCCAGCGTGGTCTTCGGGTTGAGGCTTTCGCGATGCTGGTCCAGCGTCGCCATTTCGATATTGGCGCCGAAGCGGATGGTGCCCGAATCCGGCGGCTCGGTACCGGTCAGCATGTTGATCATCGTGGTCTTGCCCGCACCGTTCGGACCGACCACACCGATGCGATCGCCACGCTGCACGCGGATCGAGAAATCGTCGACGATCTTGCGGTCGCCATAGGTGCGGCAGATGTTCTTGGCCTCGAAAATCAGCTTGCCCGACTTCTCGGCCTCGGCGGCGGCGAGCGTCGCGTTGCCCGCGGCGCCGCGATAGTCCTGGCGCTGTGCGCGCAGTTCATGCAGGCCGGCGAGGCGCTTGACGTTGCGCTTGCGGCGGCCGGAGACACCGTGACGCAGCCAGTGTTCTTCATTGACGATCTTGCGGTCGAGCTTGTGCTGGTCGCGCTCTTCTTCCGCGAGCACGTCATCGCGCCATTGTTCGAAGGCCGAGAAGCCGCGATCGATCTGGCGGATCTGGCCGCGATCGAGCCAGGCCGTCGCACGTGAGAGGTTGCTGAGGAAGCGACGGTCATGGCTAATCAGCACCAGCGCGCAGCGGCGGCTGGCCAGTTCGCCTTCCAGCCATTCGATCGTCGTGAGATCGAGATGGTTGGTGGGCTCGTCGAGCAGCAGGATGTCAGGCTCGGGCGCCAGCACGCGGGCCAGCGCCGTGCGGCGCGCTTCGCCGCCGGAGAGGTTGTTTGGATCCTCGTGGCCGGTGAGGCCGAGCTGTTCGAGCAGATACTGCGCCTGATAGATGTTGTGGCCGTCGCCCATGCCGGCCTCGACATAAGCGAGCGTCGTCGCATAGCCGGAGAAGTCCGGCTCCTGCGGCAGATACTGGACGGTGGCACCGGGCTGCACGAAGCGGCTGCCTTTGTCGTTTTCAACGATCCCCGCCACGATCTTGAGGAGCGTCGACTTGCCGGAGCCGTTGCGGCCGATCAGGCAGACGCGCTCGCCTTGCGACACCGACAGTTCGACGCCGTTGAGCAGCGGCGTGCCGCCGAAGGTCAGGAAGATGTCTTTCAGCTGGATAAGCGGAGGAGCCATAAGGTCAGTTCAACTTTGTTTCGGCGCGGGCGCAAAGGCCGGGTCGCGCTGGATGCGGCGGATGGTTTGATCCAAGGCCGACAGGAACGCCGAGCGATCGCGCGGCGCGAATGATTTGGGACCACCGGTGATTTCGCCTGACGACCGCAAATCGGTCATCAGGTTGCGTACCGCGAGCGTCATCCCGATGGATTGTTCTGTGAACGGCTTGCCGTTGGGGGCAATTACCGCGGCGCCCGCCTTGACGCAGCGGCTGGCCAGCGGAACGTCTGCCGTGATCACGATATCGCCCTTCTGGGCGCGTTCCGCAATCCAGTCGTCGGCCGCATCCATGCCCGAACCTGCGGCAATCCGCTCGATCAGGGGATCGTCAGGCACCCGGATGAAGTTTCCGGCGACCACGCTGACGGGCAGGCTGAAGCGGGCGGCGACGCGGTAAATCTCGTCTTTGACCGGGCAGGCGTCGGCGTCGATATAGATGCGTGTGGTCAAGGGAGCACAAGTTCCACGAAAAGGCAGTCATTTGCGGGTGGGCGATGTGGCGCTGACGCGGGACAGTTCCCCGCCCGTCGCCTTGCCTCGAACATGGTGACGGGTATCATCTCCTGCCAAGGCGAACACTCAATTTCGCGCAGTTTTCGGGAGGAATCATGACCAAACGGCTCGAACCGTACCGTGTTGAGGCGTTTAACACCGCCAAACAGTCCGAAAACAAGATGCATGACGATTCTGTCGCCCGGAAATTCGGTTTCAGCGGAGGATTGGTGCCTGGCGTCGACGTGCTGGCCTATATGATCCATCCGCCGGTGCAGCACTGGGGACGGGATTTTTTGGAGCGTGGCCTGATCGAGGCCCGTTTCACCAAGCCGGTCTATGACGGCGAGACAGTCGAGGTGATCGCCGAGGAAGCCGGCGAGGGGCTCGCGCTGAGTGTTGAGGGCGGCGGCGAGATTCGTGCGGCCGGGACCGCATCGCTGACGGCCTTCCCGGTGGTGCCGTCGCTGGATAAATTCCCGGATACGGCGGCTGTGTCGAAGCGGCTGCCGGTGGATGCCAATTCCTACGCGCTCGACAAGTGGCTCGGGACGGCGCCGCGGGTCTGGCCGGAGGATGGACTTGCCGAATATCTGGGTGAGGTTCGCGAGGCCGACGATCGGTATTTGCGCGAGGGTATCGTGCATCCCGGCGTGCTGCAGCGGATCATGAACAAGGTGCTGGTGGACAATGCGCTGCTCGGGCCGTGGATTCACGTCGGCAGCAGGATGCAGTTGCTGGCGACCGCGAATACCGATGACGAGTTGATCGCGCGGGCGAAGGTGACCGCCAATTACGAGAAGAAGGGGCATCGGTTCGTCGAGCTCGATGCGCTCATCGTTGCCAACGGCACGGTGCCCGTGGCGCATTGCCAGCATATCGCGATCACTCAGCCGCGCGAGGTCGTGGCGGCTTGATGTTGTAGAGTAGCGGCGCTCTTCCTTTCCCGCCCCCGAGCGGCGAAGCCGCGCAGTGGGGAGGGTGGCGCGTTGCGAGCACTTGCGAGCGACGTGACGGGTGGGGTCGCGCAACAGGCGCCGCTCTCACGTGGGGAGAGACCCCACCCCGGCCTATCGGCCGACCCTCCCCACTGCGCTTCGCTGCTTGAGGGAGGGATGCCTCTGACGCCTGTGCGTCGTTGCGGATGTGAATGTCAAACAGCCACTGCTCTTCAGACATGCGTCATCACCCCCATTGTTTGCGGCGCGGGGGCGCCGTCGTTGCTTGCATTCCCTACCCCCTGTGAGAGGGCGTGCGGAACGCCGGGTGCCCGTTGCACCCTTGGCCTGATGCGATGCGGTCTTCCGCAATTGAGAGTGCATCAGGACTTTCGGAGGCGCCGAGCAAGTGCCCGACGTTCCGCCTGCGGTGTTTTTTCGGTTGCTTGCACATCTGCCATGGCGAACGGTCCCATCACCAAAATTAATGTCCCAGGGCGGAGGGACAGGGTAGCCGCAAAGCACTTGGCCGAACGCGTTTTGACTTGGTCGTCCGTCACACTGTCCAGGGCGTCTTTCCATCCCAAGGTCGGTCGTCTCCTTGCCAGTGGCAGTGCTGGCGCAGATCCGTCCTGCCCGAAGACAGACGTCCCCCCATGAACCGCGTGACGCCGCATCTCCGGCGTCCACCGCATCCCACCCCGCGAACGTGACGATCGCGATCGCCCCTCTCGGTGGGGCAGGACGAGGGGAATATAAACCTGATAGGGATGTTGTCAACGGAAGATAGGAAAAAATGTTTGACGTCTTCCAGCTCCACGCTCGTCATTCCGGGGCGCGGGGAGGCGCCGCAGGCGGCGTATCGCGAACCCGGAATCTCGACATCGGAGTCTCCGATCGTGCCAAACACGTCGGGATTCCGGGTTCGCACTACAGCGGCTCCGCCGCTTTCGTGCGCCCCGGAATGACGAGTGTGGATCGAGGCTCGCGCTCTGCCGGCTTCGCCGGCGACGCACGCCCTCAGGCAAACCAATTAGTTTGCCCCGGAATGACAGCTTAGGCGGTACGTTGTCGCCCGCTACCGGCGGATGGGCTATGTCAGGGGCGAGATGATGAAGAGGCAGAGATGAAGAGGCAGAAATGATGACGGATGTTTTTCGGCTGGATCGCTATCTCGCGCGGATCGGCTTTGACGGATCGGTTGCGCCGGATCTGGCGACACTGACGGCCATTCATGTCGCTCACATCAATGCGCTGCCTTTCGAGGGTCTCAATCCGTTTCTCCATCTGCCGGTCAAGTTGGACATGGCGTCATTGCAGCAGAAACTCATCGATGGCCGACGCGGTGGCTATTGCTATGAGCTGAACGCGATGCTGCGGGCCGCGCTCGAGACGATCGGCTTCAAGGTCACTGGCCTCGGCGCCCGGGTGCGTTGGAATGCGCCGCCGGACAGTCCGCTTGGCCCCAGGACGCACATGCTCCTGAAGGTCGATCTTCCGGACGGACCCTATCTCGCCGATACCGGCTTTGGCGCCTGCGTACTCGATGCACCTCTACGGCTCCTCGCGGGGACCGAGCAGCAAACGGCGATGGGGACCTATCGGCTGACTGAAGCCGATGGCCTGTTGTCGCTGAGCGCGAAGCGGGCGGACGGCTGGCGGACGATGTACGTGTTTGACCTCGCGCCGCAACTGCCGTCGGATTACGAGCTCGGCAACTGGTACACATCGACCAGTCCCTTCGTGCCCTTCACCTCGACGCTGGTGATGGAGCGCGTCAGCAGCGGCCGGCGTTATAAGCTGGTCAATCGCCACCTGATCACGGAGGGACGCGACGGCGAACCGGTGTCTGAACGCGTGCTCGGCAGCGCTGCGGAATTGCAGCAGGTTCTTGACGAGACCTTTGGCGTCACGCCGCCGGCATCCGCCGACGAGATATTCGCGGTCATCAGCGCAAATGCGGAGCGCCGTTGACTGCTGCGTAATCTCTCCATTTCGACCCGATTGCAGCGAATGACGCCTTCGGCTAATTCGCCCTCGGGATCATCACGAGGACCGTCAAATGTCGCTGTCATCCGCCAAGAACTACGCGCTGCGCGCCGCCAAGTCGCAGGATCAGAAGGAAGCCACCGAGCTTTTGTCCAAGGCGATCATGGAATTGACACTGGCGATCGAGGCGCAGGATGCCAAGATCAAGAAGATGAACAAGGGCGCATGATCGGGACGCCGATCTCCCCGGATCGCGATTGAACCTATTGCGCAGCCGCGCGTTCAGTGTTCCCCACATCAGAGGATACGACATGAGCGCGCTCAGCAAGATCAAGGAACATATGGAAGTCATCGGCGCCGACGGCGTGCACGTCGGCACGGTCGACAAGGTCGAGGGCAATCGCATCAAGCTGACCAAGAAGGATAGCGGCGAGGGCAGCCACAAAGGTCACCATCACTTTATCGATGGCGGTCTGGTTGCCGAGGTTGAGGGCGACAAGGTGCGGCTCTCGGCCAATGGCGACGTCGCCTTTGCCATGGAAGAAGAGAAGTAAGACGGAAAAACCCCGCGGTATGAACCGCGGGGTTTTCGTTCAGATCACTCAGATGGAGCGAGGTGAGGCGCGCCTCACTTCACCTCCATCTGCAAGCCTTCCTTGTCGATGATGGTCTTGAACTTGGCCGTCTCGGCCTCGACGAAGGTCTGGAATTGCTGAGGTGTGCCGTAGTCCGACACGGCGCCCATGGCTGCGATGGTCTTCTTGGTCGCGTCGGTGCCGAGCAGAACCTTGATCTGCTCATTGAGCGAGGTCACGGCTTCGGTCGGTGTGCTCTTCGGATAGAACACGCCGAACCATGACGCCACGTCGAACTTCTCCAGCTCGGGCGCGGTCTCGCGCATCGCCGGCACGTTCGGCGCCTGCGCGTTGCGCTGCTGCGTGGTAACGGCAAGGCCGGTGAGCTTGCCGTCGAGCACCTGGGGCAGCGACGGATAGAGATTGTCGAACAGGATCTGGATGTCGCCAGCGAGGGCCGCCTGCAGCGCGGGACCTGCACCGCGGAACGGCACGTGCTGCATCTTCAAGCCGGTGAGCTGCAGCCACCACGCGCCGGTGAGATGCGGGCTCTGGCCGACGCCCGACGAACCATAGTTCAGCTTGTCCGGATTGGCCTTGATATAGGCGATCAGCTCCGGGATCGTCTTGATCGGCACGCTCGGATGCGCGCAGACGATGTTCGGAATCTTGATCATGTTGGAGACCGCCTGCAACTGATCGCTCTTGTAGGTCAGGTTCTTGAAGATGCTGTAGGCGATGGCATTGGGGCCGGGATTGCCGACCAGGATGGTGTGGCCATCGCCCTTGAGGCGCGCGACTTCGGCGGTGCCGATGGTGCCACCGCCGCCCGAGCGGTTTTCGACGACGACCGACTGGCCCCAGACCGGCTGCAGATGCGCAGCCAGCATGCGGCCCATCACGTCGGTGGAGCCGCCGGCTGCGGCGGGCACGATGACGCGGACGGTTTCGGTGGGCTTCCATTCGCCGGCGCCGAGGCTGGCGCGCGGCAGGATCGCGGCGCTGGTGATCGCGGCCGCACCGGTGAGTACACGGCGACGGGTAACCAGATTGGTCATAGCTTCTTCCCTCGATGGTGTCGTTTTGGTTTTTGATCTTGCTGAAATCGTAGTGAGGCAGATGGTGGCGGGCAAGCCGACCTTGGCCACAGCGTAAAGAAAAGCCCCGCAGCGTGTGCTGCGGGGCTTTTGCAATTCAGCGATTTGATAGTTCCGCCTAGCGGAAGCTGATCAGCTTGAACAGCGGCGTGAGATAGCTCATCTCCTGGCCGGAGGTCGGCGTGGTGCGGCTGATGAAGTCGAAGATCTTGCCGTCCTGCAGGCCGTAATTGGCGAGCCGGATTACCTTGCGGTTCTTGTCGAAATAGATCGCGATGACGCGCTGGTCGGTGACCTTCTGCGGCATGAACGCGACGGCGCGTTCGGCGCGCTGCGAGATGTAATAGAACACTTCGCCCGATAGCGTGGCGACGGTGGAGGGCGTGCCCATCACGATCAGGACCTGATCCTGGCTGGCGCCGATCGGGATCTGCTCCAGCGCGCCGGGGGGCAGGATGTAGCCCTTCTGGAATTGCTCGGCGCAGGCGCCCAGCGTGACGCACAGGGCCGCGACCGCGAGTACGGCGCGCATGCCGCGCCAGCCACGTGTCGGCCGCGCCTTCGCGCTGATGGAGGTCGAAATTGTCATAGCGGAGGGGGTCCCATCCTCTTGATTCTCGGGAAGGCCTTGCTTCCGAAAGACTTGCATCCCGGAAGGCGTTGACGTACCGGGCAGAACCTCTGAATGCAACATGCGCGTGCCCGAGGGGCCCGCCTGAGGAACCCAAGATGGTCTGGCCGTTCAGTCACTTCAGAAAGCCCCCGGCGCCGTTGCGCGGCACCATTGAAGCCATCTATGGCATGATCGTGGCGCAGGCGCGAGAACCCTTGTTTTATCGGGACTTGGGAGCACCGGATACGGTAAACGGGCGTTTCGATATGTTGCTGCTGCACCTGTGGCTGGTGCTGCGCCGCATGAGTCCCAAGGATGAGTTGTCGCAGGGACTTTTCGACAGGTTCTGCGGCGATATGGACGATAACCTGCGCGAACTCGGTACCAGCGACATGAAGGTGCCGAAGAAAATGCGGGAGTTCGGCGATGCGTTTTACGGCCGGACAGGCGCCTATGACGCAGCGCTTGGCGCAGGCAGGGAGCCTCTGGCGGCGGCGCTGTCGAAGAATATCTATTATGGCATGGACATCGAGAACGCCCGGCGTCTCGCTGTTTATGTCGAAGCGGCGAACGCCCGTCTGGGCACGCTGGATGCAACGACACTGACATCAGGCGCGTGGCATTTCCCGTCGCCTGCGGAGACCTTGGTAACGACATGAACAAACCCGACCGCACCGTGGATCTCACGCCGCCCTGGAGCGTGCCCATCGCCGTGATCCAGATCCCGGAAACGGGGCTGGCGCGCGACATCGAGGCCACGCCCGAGGAGCGCAAGCGGATCGCCGAACTCGGCGGCCTCGTCAGCGTGGGCGCCGTGAAAGGCGAACTCCTGCTGAGCCCCGTGAAGGGCGGTACGGTGCATGTGACCGGTCGCATCTGGGGCAAGGTCGAGCAGACCTGCGTGGTGACGCTGGACCCACTGGCTGCCGATTTCGAGGAAGAGATCGACGTGATTTTCGCGCCGCCATCGCAGATTCGCGAACTCGCCGAATCGGTGGACGAGGACGTTGAGAGCGACGAGGAGACCCCGGATCCGCCGGAGCCGATCGAAAATGGCTTCATCGACCTCGGCAAACTGGCGACCGACGCGCTGTTTCTGGGGCTGGACCCGTATCCCCGTAAGCCGGATGCCGTGTTCGAGCCGGTGGTCGAGGTTCCGGACCCGGAAGAGCACCCGTTTGCGGCCCTGAAAGCGCTGAAAACCGCCCCTGAGACGCCCAAATCCAAAAAGCCCGGGAAGGGCTGAGACCGAGGTCCGATTCCACGCCCCGTGCGGCTGGCGGGACAAAAGCGCCCGGTCAAGATGTTGTATCGGGTCACGGAAACGCTATTGTCCCCGGCCGAAATCGGGTTAATGCCATAACTTCGCCGTCTGCTGCCAAATGCGGCAGACTTCGTCCGCGGCCACGAGCGTCACAGGCCGCAAGAGACAGGTTTCCGGAACGTCCATGCCGAAAAAGGTTCGCATCGCGCTAGACGCCATGGGTGGCGACATCGGCGCATCGGTGGTCATTCCCGGCGCCGCGATTTCGTTGACCCGGCATCCCGACAGCGAGTTCCTGCTGTTCGGTGACAGCGCGCTGATCGAGAAAGAACTCGCCAATCATCCGGCACTGAAGGCCGTATCGAAGGTGATCCATACCGACGTTGCCGTCAGCATGCATGACAAGCCAAGCCAGGCGCTGCGCCGTGGCCGCAAGGTCTCGTCGATGTGGCTGGCGATCGAGGCGGTGAAGAAGGGCGAGGCCGATGTCGCGATCTCCGCCGGCAATACCGGCGCGCTGATGGCGATGGCGCGCTTTTGCCTGCGCATGCTTGACGGTATCGAGCGTCCCGGCCTGGCCGCGATCTGGCCGACCACGCGCGGCGATTCCGTCGTGCTCGATCTCGGCGCCACCATCGGCGGCGACGCCAACCACCTGAAGACTCTCGCTGTCATGGGCAGCGCCATGGCCAGCGCGCTGTTCGATCTGGCCCGGCCGACGGTCGGTCTGCTCAATATCGGCGTCGAGGAAATCAAGGGCGGCGACGAAATCCGCGATGCCGCCGAACTGCTGCGCACCGCCAATCTGCCGCAGCTCGAATTCATCGGTTTCGTCGAGGGCGACGGCATCGGCCGCGGCGATGCCGACGTGATCGTCACCGAAGGCTTCAGCGGCAATATTGCGCTCAAGGCGGCTGAGGGCACCGCGCGCCAGTTCGCAGAATATCTGCGCAATGCCATGGCCCGCACCTGGCGCTCGCGCATCGGCTACCTGTTCGCCAAGAACGCCTTCAAGGCGGTGCGCGACAAGGTCGATCCCAACAAGTCCAACGGCGCGGTGTTTCTCGGCCTGCGCGGCATCGTGGTGAAGAGCCACGGTGGCACCAATGCTGATGGTTTCGCCTATGCGGTGGATGTCGGTTACGACATGGTCCGCTACGACCTTCTCACCAAGATCAATCAAATGCTCAACCGCGACGGCCAAGCGCTCCCTGCGAGCCCGGCTGCGCAGGAGGCTGTCTCGTGACTGCGATACGTTCGGTCGTGCTCGGCTGCGGCTCTTACCTGCCGGAGCGGATCCTGACCAATGCCGAACTGGCATCCAAGGTCGACACGTCGGACGAGTGGATCGTCCAGCGCACCGGTATCAAGCAGCGCCACATCGCTGCGGACGGCGAGTTCACCTCGCATCTGGCGATCAAGGCCGCGCAGGCGGCGCTGGCCAATGCCGGCGTTGACGCCCAGTCCATCGACCTGATCGTGCTGGCGACCTCGACCCCGGACAATACGTTCCCGGCAACGGCCGTTGCGGTGCAGAACGCGCTCGGCATCACGCACGGCGCGGCATTCGACCTGCAGGCGGTGTGTTCCGGCTTTATCTTTGGATTGACCACCGCCGACAGCCTGCTGCGCACCGGCGCCGGCAAGCGCGCGCTGGTGATCGGCGCGGAGACTTTCTCGCGCATTCTCGACTGGACCGATCGCGGAACCTGCGTGCTGTTCGGTGACGGCGCCGGTGCGGTGGTGCTGGAAGCACAGACCCAGCCCGGCGAAGCCAGCGATCGCGGCGTGCTGACCACGCATCTGCGCTCGGACGGCCGGCACAAGGAAAAGCTGTTTGTCGATGGCGGCCCGTCCTCGACGCAGACGGTGGGTTACCTGCGCATGGAAGGCCGTGAGGTCTTCAAACATGCGGTGGGTATGATCACCGATGTGATCGTCGATGCGTTCAAAGCTACCGGCGCCAGCGCCGAAACTATCGACTGGTTCGTGCCGCATCAGGCCAACAAGCGTATTATCGATGCGTCGGCGCATAAACTGCATATTGCACCGCAAAAGGTGGTGCTGACCGTGGACCTTCACGGCAACACGTCGGCGGCGTCGATTCCGCTCGCATTGTCGGTGGCGGTCAACGACGGCCGCATCAAGAAGGGCGACCTCGTCTTGCTCGAAGCCATGGGCGGCGGCTTCACCTGGGGGTCTGCACTCGTTCGCTGGTGATGCGCTGGTGATGATGCAGATCGACAACATCTCAAATTGTCATGATTTTCCATGCCTTTGCATCGATGGTGACTGTTGACCGGAGCGCGTTAACCTCCTAATTTCTGACGCGAATTTGGTTCGCCGAGAGTAGTTGGGGCAGGCGATGACGGGCACGGGAAAAACAGTCACACGCGTTGATCTGTGCGAAGCGGTCTACCAAAAGGTAGGTCTCTCGCGCACGGAGTCGTCCGCGTTTGTTGAACTGGTTTTGAAAGAAATTACGGATTGTCTGGAGAAGGGCGAGACAGTGAAGCTGTCGTCGTTCGGCTCCTTCATGGTGCGCAAAAAAGGCGAGCGCATCGGCCGCAATCCGAAGACGGGCACAGAAGTACCGATCTCGCCGCGGCGAGTGATGGTATTCAAGCCGTCGGCGATCCTGAAACAGCGGATCAACGGCGACAGTACCGCAGTTGGCAACGGTAAAGATCACGACGACTGACTAGAGACACACAGGGCGAACCACAGGGATCCTGCACTTGGACAAAGCGCCGGATGCGTTTCGAACCATAAGCGAGGTCGCTGACGATCTCGATATACCGCAGCATGTTCTGCGGTTCTGGGAAACGCGGTTCACTCAAATCAAACCGATGAAGCGATCCGGCGGCCGGCGATACTATCGTCCGGACGATGTCGATCTGCTGCGCGGCATCCGCCGGTTGCTTTACGGCGAAGGTTATACCATCCGCGGCGTGCAACGAATCCTGAAAGAGAACGGTATCAAGTCGGTGCAGGGGCTGGTCGACGGCCACGCTGCGCCGAGCTTCACGCCGACGTCTGCCGCCATCGCGCCGCGCGTCCAGGCGAAGCGTCCCATGATCGAAGAGGATCACGAGGAAGAAGAGGCCGAGGACGAGGCGGAACGCGACGAGGAGATCGAGGAAGAAGCCGAAGACGAGGCTGACGCCGAAGGCGCCGAGGACGAGGAAGAAGAAGAGGGCGACGAAGACGACGGCGAAGAGGGGGAGGACGAAGAGGCTGAGGAAGAAGACGAGGAGGAAGCTGCTGCCGCTCCCGTCGCCGCCCGCCGCGAACCTCCGATGACATCGACGTCGCCGCGCGTGGATCCACAGCTGCAGCGGGCCCCGTCGCGGGCAAACCCCGTATTGGCAAATCCTGTTGCGGCGCGGCCCGAACCGGCGATGCCGGCTCCGACGCAGAGCGCAAGAGCGGCTGCGGTCCCGAGCCCAAGGCCAAACCCGCAGCGCCGGCTGGAGCGCGAACGGCTGGAAGCCGTGCTCGAGGAGCTGCTGGCGGCGCGTCAGGCACTCGATACGGCGATGAAGGACGGCTAGAGGCTGCTTCACAACCAATCCGTTTCAATCCGCTCAGCCTTCTTGCGCCTCGGGCGGATCGAAGCTACACGATGCCCCATCGGAGCGTAGCGCAGCCCGGTTAGCGCACTAGTCTGGGAGACTAGGGGTCGGAGGTTCGAATCCTCTCGCTCCGACCATTAAAATCAACGACTTAGCCGGAAGTCGAAATATTAGAAAATCGCCAGGGTAACGGATAGGGTAAACCGGAACGTCGCCCGCAACTATAAGTTAGTGACAAGCGACCAACGTTGGTTTATAAAACCCCTGTTTCAGCGGGTCGAAGATCCTTCGATCTGGAATTCAAGAGCTTCAAGGGTTGCAGCCCTTGGGGCTTTTTCCATTTTAAGGCTCAGCCACCCGGACGGCGAGTGCTGGTCGCCCCGCTATTATTTAGCCTTGTTCAAGTTGAGATCGATACAGATCTGAACGAGCATCAGACAGATAATAACTGTTTCAGCGAAGGTCATTGACCCTCCTTCCTGCCTGCTGGGCTTAGATTTCGCTTCGGGTTGCAGCCCTTAGTCGATCCCGTCTCCCGGCCGTTGATTGGCGCGCCGCCGCGCTTTCTCCTCGTCTCCTCACCGTTTGATCTGCAGGCAACGCCGAACAGAGCACAACCGCAACGTTCAAATCAATTGCAATCCTTTACCGCCGAAGTAACCATGGCGGCATAATCAAAGGTTGCAAGGAATGAGCATGGCCACCGCACCGAAAACTTTCATTTCGTATAGCTGGACAAACCCAATGCATGAGCGGTGGGTGATCGACCTGGCGCAGCAACTTGTCGAAAACGGCGTAGATGTGAAGCTCGACAAGTGGGATCTTCACGAGGGGCACGACGCCATCCAATTCATGGAATCGATGGTGACCGATCCGACCGTGACGAAAGTCATTATCGTTTCCGACAAAGTTTACGCCGAGAAGGCTGATAGTCGCAAAGGCGGCGTCGGCACCGAGTCGCAGATAATGTCGCCGGAAATATACAAAAAAGCAGACCAGACAAAGTTTGTCGCGGTGGTTTCCGAGGTCGATGAGAATGGGGAGCCTTATCTGCCAAAATTTTTAGTGTCGCGCATTTACATTGATATGACCGAGTCGCGATATGCGACGAATTTCGAACAGTTGCTTCGCTGGCTTTACGGGAAGCCCACTTACGTTAAGCCGCCGATCGGCAAAATGCCCGAATTTCTGAGCGACAGCCACGCTCCGGCAACGAGCAAAACCCGCGGCAAGGCGCGGCGCGCAGTTGATGCGCTTGAGGCTGGCTCTACACGGTCCGCGGTCTATATTGAGAGCTACCTCGACTCCGTGATCAGCGCGCTGGACGATTTTCGAATACCTCAGGATAGCCCAGACTTTCCACAAGCGGTCCTCGATAACATCGAAGCTTTCCTACCGATCCGAAATGAATTTGTGGAATTCATGAACGCAGCTGCCGTGTCAGCGAGCGCGGACTTGCCAGTAATCCTCCAGCGGTTCTTTGAGCGAGCCATTCCATTTATGGATAGGCCAGAATCCGTGACGTCGTATAGCCGATGGGACTGGGACAACTTCGTCTTCATCGTGCACGAGTTGTTTTTGTACTCTGTCGCAATACTGCTGCGATATGAGCGTTTCTCGCTTCTGCAGGATTTTCTGTCGCTGCGCTTCTATGTCGTTGACGACGACCGACAGGAGACGATGAAATCTTTTACGGTTATTCGTCGTTTCATGCCTTCTCTTCAGCAAAAGGGGCAAGAAATGCGCAGGCTTTCCCTGCGGGCTGATTTGCTTGAACAGCGTAGCCACTCTAGTGGAATAAAATTCGCGCAAGTCATGCAGGCTGACTTTGTGCTATTCCTGCGTGCCGCTTCGCTTGGTGGAACCGAAGGTAATTGGTATCCTGAAAGTCTTCTATACGCGACCTTCCGGTTCCGAGGGCCGTTCGAAGTGTTTGCCCGAAGTGAGTCGGAGGCATATTTCAAGAAGCTGACACCCGTTGTGGGGGTGTCGAGTAAAAAGGATCTGGAGAATCTAGTCACGGCTTTCTCGGCTAACGGACCGATGAACCGTTACTTGCCCCGCTGGGAGTTCGACACGGTCAATGTTGAGACGTTAGCGAGCGTGTCGAAGGTCGCGTCACGCGCCTAAAGCCGCAGCTCCCATATGGTGACGCTCCTCGGCGGCTCGCTCAGTTCGGTCAGCGCCCAGACCAGCGCATCAACGCGATCTGGCGAGTATCCAGCGCGGCCGCGATCGAAGTCACTGGTAAAGCCGCACATCTGATCTTCCAACGTCGCAAAGCCGCCGACGTGGTGCACCTTCTTCTGCTCGTACAGCGCTGCGATCGGTTCCGCCCGCACGACTTTGCCTCGACTGGCGTGCACTGACTTGTAGCTGACGCGTGAATCCACGGCACGAAGCGTGCCCTCGACCATAGCGCCGCCGTTGTTCACTTCGGCGATGATCCGGTCGGCCTTGTGGCGGTGATATGCGGTGATCGCCTTGGCGGCCCACTCGTGCGGAGCGTAGCGGCCGGACAGGTCTTCCAGCACATACGCCTGCTGGTCCCGTGTGATACCGGCGACGATGATACCGGTCTCGTCCGAGCCTTCGTTGTTCGACACCGCCGGATCGATCGCCACAACGATGCGCCGCAGCTCGGGCGTGGCCTTCACCCGATCACGGTCTAGCCAGTCCATCTGCCACAGCGCGCCGGCGACGTCGGTCAGCAGTTCAGCGTTCAGCTCTTGTCGACCTAGCCTGGTGCCTTCGTACCGACTGCGTAGAAATTCGACCGTTGCCGGGGCCAGATTGGCGATGTTGTCGTAGGTCGAGCCGCGTGTGACGACGACGTCCTTGCCCTCGCGTGCAACCAGTTCCTTGATCAGCTTCGTCGGCCGCGGCGTCGTCGTTGCGACCCAGCGCGGGCGTTTGCCGATGCGCAGGCCAAACATCATCATGTCCCAGGTCTGCGGATCCTTCCACGCCGCCAGTTCGTCGGCCCACGCCGCGTCGTGCTCGGGGCCGCGTAGACGGTCAGCTTCCTCGCTGGAAAAGGTTGTCGCGATAGTTCCGCTGGGCCAGGTCAGACGGCGCTTGGACGGTTCGTAGATGGGCCGATTCCACGATGGCGCCATGGCTAGGATGCCGCTCTGACCCTCGACCAACGTGTCGCGAGCGTCGGCGGCGGTCGGTGCGACGAGGGCGATGCGGCGTGCAGCCCGGGTCTCGGCAAGGTCGTTGACCCATCCGGCGCCTGTGAATGTTTTCCCAAATCCACGGCCAGCTAGCAAAAGCCACCCATTCCAATCGCCATCCGGCGGAAGTTGATTAGGTCGGGCTTTGCTACGCCATCCCCCATCTTCCAGTGTGTCGGCAAGGGCGGCGGCGATACTGGCGTTCATTCGGTCTCTCAAATCGGCGGTGGCGGGATGACCTTGGCTTCGATCAAGCGAGGCGGGGCAGGGACAGCCGCTTCGTCGTCTAAGGTGCGGAGCGCGTCCACCACGGCCATGCGAGCGGCGGGGTGGGGCGCCAGTGCGCGGAGGATGGCAGCCTGCACCGCCGCGAACTGCGGGCTGTTCACGATGGCGACGTTGTTCTGAATATTGATCGTGCCCTGTGCGATCGTCGCGATCTCACCGGTGACCTTGCCGATCTTCTCCAGCACATTGATCAGTGATCCCGACACGATCGCCGCGCCGCGGGCGTCACCGGCCTGCGTGGTGGCGTCCAGGTGGGACATGAGCATCGTGCGAACGACGCGGAAGTGGTCGAGCACGGAAGCGCCTTCACCTGCCGCCGTGGCGGCGAGGTCGGCAAGCTGGGCCGGTCCTGCGAGGTAGCCAGCCTTCACCTCTGCACTCACATGGTGGCGCCAATGGCGACCGATCGCGTCGGCAGAGCATTTGAACTTGGCGGCGAGGGAGTCCAGGCTGGCACCGCCAGCCCGCAGCATCTCAATACGCCACCGTTCATCGTGGTCGCAGATGCTGCAGCGTGGGCCGCGTTTAGCCATCGATTGAACTCGCAAAATACTGGCGCGGGATGTTTCCGCTACCCTTATGTTTACCCCAAATAAGGAATAGAGTCAAGCTCTGCCATAAGTCGATGATTTCAATGGAATAAAAGATCGGGGCCACAAGTCATATGAACAAGTGGCCCTCAGATTCTATTCGCGTATAGGCTAGAATACCTATGCGGAGGCAGAAGCTACAAGCTTAAAATTGGTGAGTAGGTTTCGAGCACGCTGATAGATAGGTGCGAGGGATCTACGATATATTCGGATTCACCCATATAATCGCTGTCCGCTGTGAAATCGGTGAGAATGGCCCCGGCTGAGACGACAGCGGTTAGCAGAACACCGCCGCTAAATCGGCACCGGTTCACGCCCCGTCCAAACATAGACGCAATCTCACGATCTGAGGTCCAGAACACACCGTAACTTCGACGCACGTGATTATGACCGGTCTCGCCTCGATACAAGACCACATCCGAACCTCTGTGGAAGGGAAGCCAGTTCCTGAGAACTTCCAGCATCAACCCGTCGTCGCGCAGAGCATCACGAATGTGCAGACCTTGTTCAGTGAGGAAAGCACGAAAGGCGATGCGGGAAGCGGTCGAGGGTAACGGTATCGCTGATAGCGCACGGAACACCAAGTGAAGGCGACCGGTCATTCGCGCTTCGAACATGGCACATCGTACTGACCCTGCTTCGCCACCCTCAATGGCCGCAACGAAGTCGCTCACGTCATTCAACACGAGCGACTCGTAGCCACGCCGCCAAAAGGCGTTGTGCGTCACTGCCGCTTTTCGCGTGCAAGTTCCACCAGAATGGTCGCTTCAAGCAGAGCAATGTCCGCATTCAACCTATCGCGCTCAGCGCGACGTTCTGCCAACTGCATTTCACACCGTCCGATAAACTTATCCGTTGAGTCAGGCATTGCTTCCCCCATAAGACCACCATCGGTCGGCAACAAACGTGACACATCTAAATTTCATTAGCAACATCAAATAGTTATGTAAACTTACACCGCGCTTGGTGTATGTCAACATTGCCGTCCCACCGTCCCGTCGCGTCCCAAACCGTCCCATTGCGACGGCACCCAAGCGTCCCGTCCGTCCCCCGTCTCTATAGACGGGGACGCGGGGACGGTGCTGCTACACTGGAAATCGAATCTACATGAGAGATTGCCCGTCGTTGCGATGACAGTTCCTTGCCAATCCCGCTCGACCTGGCGCAACCTGTGCTCGAGCGGGGAGGAATTCAGATGCGGTTTTGGGCGATTGGTGCGGCGCTTTTGCTGAGCGGCTGCATGCAAACGATGGACAGGGTCACGGCGACCGATTTCGAGCCGACAGGACCGGGACGGTTCAAATTCAAAACGCTGATCGCGCCACAGTATCCCGACAACGAATCGGGTGAGGCATCCCGCATGGAGATGCTGCAAGGCTGGCTGACTAATAACAGCATGTGCGGTACTGGCTATGAAATCGTGTCGCGCCAAGGGGTGAAGCGCACCCCGTTTGTCACCGACGTCTATTATCACGGCAAGTGCAAGGGTGTGGTTTAGTCGACAGGTGCTGCGATCGGGGCAGGGCGTCAACTAGACTGGCGGTGCCGGGACAAGCGACGGCGCCAGCACCATCGGTGGTGGCATCGGGATGCCGCCCGGCTGCACCGGCCATACGAAACCGTCACGCTCGACGATCGCATCGCTCGCCAGCAGATCATCTTTGATTCGTTTAAAGGCCGAACGCGGGTTCTTCGCGTCTGCCTCGATGACGCCTCGACGCATCATCTCTTGCCGCCACGCATCGACACGCACCACACGCAGCCAAGGACCCACGTCTGAGCCGGCGGGCGGGGATTGGCCGTCCGCTGCCAGCGCGTGATCCAGCGCGTTCAGCGCCAGTTCCTGCCGCTGCGTTCGCTTGACGGTCTTACCGGCGCGAACGATGCGCCCTGACACAATGAAGGCCGTTAGGGGCTCGTTGTCTTCGTCCTGACCAATGACGATCTCCTCGCCCTCGAACGCCGTCAGTGCATGCTCCGGCTGATCGTTGCCCTTCGTGACTTCGGCCGTCTTGACCTTGCCCACGCCCGAGATTTTCACCGCCAGATCGACGTGACCTAGTTTGGCGCTGCTACCGCGTTCCCGCGTGCCGTCGTGACCCGTATGTCCAATCATTGCGATGTGGACTGCATGTCCCGCTATTTCTGGCTGACCAGCGGTCGCAGGATTGGCTAGGATCTCATGGACCCGCTTTAGATTTGCCGCGACGACGTTCGCATGCTGCGCCTTGTCCTCGTCGCCGCCGCCCGCCGCCACGGCCTTCGCATAGGTGTCGCCGATAATCAGACCGACCGGGATGCCGAAACGAGCCTCCGCAGCCCAGACCGTTTCAACGATCGTTTGCACACTGCCGCTGTCGACCAGGTCGATCATGTCTCCGGCGACCGCGATAGGCAGTTTCTCGAACTGATCGCGCACCGCATACGCAGCGAGCCGGCGACGGGTCAGAGCCGCCCGTTCGAAAGCAAAATAGATGACACCAACCGCGCCCTTCGTTCTGTGCCCGCGCCAATCTGCGCCTGCTGCGAGGTGCACGGCGATGTCGGTCAACAGCGTCGACTTCAGAGATCCCGCCGGCCCAAACCAGGAGGAGTCCTCATCCATCGCCATGACGCCCTTAATGAGCCATGGCTTCGCCGGCTCAGAGCGACAGTCATCAAAAAATCGAAGCGATAATGCCGTCATTTGCGGAGACCTTTCTTGCCGAGCAATGTCGGACCAAGCTTCAACGAAATGTTGAGTCCGGGTGCTTCTCGCTGTTCTTCGAAGTGCGCGAACCAAGCTTCAATCTGCGCTGCGGTCTGCGGCCACTGACCAGGGGGCAGGCCGGAATAAGTATACCAGCGAAGCGGGCGACCATTAATTTCCCGATGCCCGTCACCACACCAATGGTCCAATTCCTCTGCGGCTCGACTCGCAGACCGATCGTTGCCGAAAGGGCGCCAGCCGAACCGGTATCGATCACGCAGCAAGGCAAGGCGCTTATCAAATGCGACCAACTGCGCTTCGCTCGCAGGTTCGACTGCCAACCTTCCTTCAAAGAATTCAATGGCGCGCTCGGTCTCGTCGAGGTGCCGCCATCGGAACCCCGAGAACAAGCCACACCAGATCACGACGTTCGGGTGCGGCCATTTTAGTCCGGGAGTCGGCTTCCAGCCCTCAGTGCACGCTTTCTCTAGTGCAGCGATACGTTCTTTCGCACGGTCGATGCGTGCCGTGCGGTGAGGTTTCGTCGCGGCAACGTCGGCTTCCGCGGCGTCCAGAACGCGACGCGCGGCGTCCATATCGTGCGCGGCAAAGCGTTCGTCGTCAGTATTCAGGTTGTCGAGAGATGCGCTGATTTCTGCGCTCGGCGTCCAACCGACGCGGGCCTCGTCGCGCAACATCTCCATTCGCTGGCGGATATCGGTGAGGTCACTGATCCACGAGCAGTAGTCGTTGTGAAGCGCATCGAAGCGTTCATCGGTGAGCGGTTGCCACTCATTCGGTTTGATCGGATCGTGTAACAAGATTTAGGCTCCATGGATGAAGCCCGAAGCACGATTCCCCTTGCAAAAAGCGACGAAGTATAGTAGACATGGTTTAGCGACGACACGAATACGATACTCCGCCCCGTTTGCACCTGGCCGTGCGCGGGGCGATTTCGTTTTGAATCAGTAAGTTTGCGGTCGCAGCGCCTTTACGGTTTCGCGCTCTTTTCGGAGCGCCGATTTCAGCCCTTGCACGTAGGTCTCCAAGTCGGACAGTTCGAGCATGAATGAGCCGTCCGGCTGCCGTTCGTACAAGTGGTGCAGCGAGCGTTTGACGTCGTGCAGATCCGGTTCGAAAATGCGGAGTGCCATGGTTACCTCAGAGCGATTTTAAGAGTTCACGTTCCTGCTGAGACTGTATTGCCTGCGCTGCTCGCAAGGCCTGCTCAGCTTCAGCTACGGCGTCGAGATTTCGACCGTTAGCTCGCACCAAGTCCTGCCTTTCAAGATCCCGCTTGATCGGCTCGAGGTGCTCACGCTCAAACGCCTGCCACGCGTAGTTCGCAGTGCCGGAATCCGGATCGACCATGCCCACTTCGCGGGCCATCGAGTGCTTGACGATTTCCAGTGCAGACGTGGCTTCCTCGATTAGTTCTTGATCGGTCCGATAAATCGCCGCCCGTTCCGGACTGATGTTGCTGATAGCCTCCTCGGTCCAGCGCTCGGCGACGCTCGGCGGGATATTGGCCAGTGTCGGTACACGGAGCGCCGCCAAACGTTCGGCCGGACTCAGCTTGTGATATTCGTTTGCTTTCGTCGATGCCACGCGCTGTGCAACGGCGATCGTTTCCATAGCGGCGAGTACATCGGACTTGTCGAAAGCGGGCAGCGTCGGCTTGCTTGCGGCATGCGCCCGAGCCGTCGACTCCACTTCAACGCGCAGTCGTGCCAGTTCGCGGAGTCGTTCGCCGAACGCCTTGCGCGTCTCAGTGGCAAGCCATTCGGCATTGCGCTGCTCGTCCTTCGCGCGCTTGGCGAGCGGTTCTTTGACGTTCCCCAAGGCGTTATGGATCGACAGCGCATGCTTGATTGCGGATGTCAGCGACTTCGAGGTGGCAGAATTGGACGCGGAGACGCGCGCAACCTTGCCTTCGAGTAGTGCTCGGATTGAGTTCGTTGCCATTATTTCGCTCCCTTTACGCTGCGGCCGGGACAACCGGGCCGGCTGCCTTTACCGCCGTTGCCAGAACGTCAAGCGCGGCCTTTGCATCGGCGACGCTCGTGCCGTCGAGCGCGTGAAGATTGTCCATTTTGGTTTTATGGAGCTTCACGATGCTATCGATGTCGAAATTGAACGCGGGGGTTTGATTGGCGCCAGTGCGTTTGGCATGGTCGATCTGCGCCAGAACCATTCGAGTGTTAGCGGCCTTGGAGATGTCGGAAAGTACGGTCATTGTGTTCTCTCTCTGAGTATGGTGCGAGCGTCATGCCCTTAACCTACGGTTGCTGCGCATCACGCGCGGCTGTTCGATCGGCATCACGCCGAGCTATTTTGCGCAGCATCCCGCTGACGCGAAAGTCGTTCAAAAGTCCCTTCCGCGCCGGGCCTTTTTAAGAGCCGCTACGGCGCGTGCGGGCAGCTCCGCGTTCAATTGCGCGAGTTGCTGCTGTACTCGAGCGAGGCCCGCCGCGTCAGCGCCGGTGGCATCGATGCTGATGTTGATCGGCACGCTGACATTGCTTGCGGGCGCTGACTGAAACTGCGGGGCGGCGGGCAGGCGAATCCGGTTCGCCATGGCCATAGAAACATCGTGTGGGATGACCTGCGCGCCGCTCGGTAGGTTGACGATTTCGCCACCCCGCTCGTTGATCATCGCCAAACCGCCCGGAGCACTGTTCGTGCCGCTCGCGAATTTTGGCATGGCATAATCACCTACCATGACGCTGTTCGGCGCGGCGCTGCTTCCGCCACCGAACAGCGAGCCAAGAATGCCGCTACCAGAGGATCCACCAAAGGCAGATGTCCAGAGATTGTCAGTCGCGATCTTCATCAGTTTCTGCGACACGGCATCGAGCGCGGAGACACCCGCGGCTTTGAACGCATCCCATACTGTCCCGCTGTTGCGGAGGGTCGACAGGAACGTCTGCCCGGAGTTGGTCAATGAGTCGTAACCGAATCGCATGTTCTCGGCGCGCGATGCCGCTTCGCCGAGCGCTGTTGCTTCGGTGCGCAGCGCCGCAATCTGTTCGGGCTTCAATACATTGCCCTTCCGGGTCTCTTCATTGATGCGCTGCTGAACCGCGGCGTATGCCAGTGCATTCCCCGTACTTAGACCCAGAGTCGACGTTTCAAGCGCGTATGCATCAGCCTGCGCGCGAATCTGCGTCGTGCCGAGTGCATTCGCCCTGGCATTATCCAGGATGCGCTTCGCCTCGGCCGTGCTGACACTGACACCGCTTGCGCGAGCCTGTTGGATAGCCAACTCTTGCAGACGCACCGTCTCGTTGATCGTCGCGACCTGACCAAGCAATCCGAGCCGCTGTTGCTCCAGTGCGAGCGCCCGTTGAACCGCGGCGGGATCCACCGGCTTTGCGTCAATCGATCCACCAGTGATGAGAACACGAGGGCGAGACGGCGAAGGTTCTGGCTGACCGGTGAGCGCACGCGTAAACGCGCCCGCGCCGTTCGAAGCCTTGTCAATCAGCCGATCGAGCGCGTCCCACGCAGACAGTGCCCATGATTTAACGTAATTGCTGGTGTTCGTGGTCGCCTTATTCCAAGCGTCGTCAAACCTCTGTGCAGCCTTCGCCAACTTATCTTCGGCACCGGGATTGCCCTGGTTCGCGTTGATCGCGCTTCGGAGAGCGGCGCCGCCCTGTTCGAGCAGCTTCACCCACTTCTCGGTCGCAGGCAGGCCCATCGATTGCAGCAACTGGAATTGAAGCTGCGTGTCCCCTTTGGCGCGTCGGATCAGTTCGCTGGCGCCGTCGAGGTAGCCGTTGAAATCCTTGGCCGACATGTTGTTGGCGCGGAAAACCTCCGCGAGGCCGCCCATGTTGTTCTTGGCATCGTAGACATTGCGCGCAAATTGCGCCATCGCCTTCGACGACTCGTCGTCGCCGATGCCTTTGTAGTTTGCTGCGGTCTGAAAGCCGCGCACGCTACCAATATTCGTGCCGGAAACTTTGGCGAGGTCGGCAGCGGCAAGAGCACTCTTACCAAGGGCATTTGCGGTGTAAAGACCTGCGGCGCCGATCGCTAGAACGCCGCCGACCAGGAGGCGCGCGGGTGTGAGAACAGACGCGATACCGCTACCGATTTGTTTCAGTGCGCCGCCAACAGTCGCCGTCTTGGACGATGCGAACACGTCATATATCTGCGAACCTTGCTGCGCTATGACTGTGAGAGGTGATTGGCCTCCCTGCAGCGATACAAAAACATCCTGGAACTGTCGCGACAGATTGAGCAGACCGTTACTTGAGAGGCCTGCGTTCTTGGTGACCGCCGTCAGCACATCGTTCGTGGGCTTGAGCTTCCCACCAAGCGCGCTGGTAGCTTTACCAACGTCGGCCACCGCCTTTTCCAGCGCAGTGGTAGCAGCTTGCGCTGGCTTCGCCGCGGCCGTGAAACCGTCAAGCGCTTTGGTACCCGCGACAATGGGGCGGGAATCTAAAGCGAGACCAAGAGTTGCTATGTCGCTCAAACGGTCGTCTCCGCGTATCCCGCGGCTTGCCGCGCAACTGATCCGCCCTGCAGTAGTTCGAGATATTCGAGGATGCGCGGGCGCAGCGTGAGCACGCCCGTCGCGAAGATTGCCTGCTGAGAAGGGGACTGATCAGCAGCCGCAGCAATGATGCGGTGGGTTGTGTCCAGGTCGCACGCCACGACCTTCGCCAGTGCGCCTTCAAAACCGCCGAAGTCACTACCGATAGTCAGAAAGGCGTCGAGCGTGAAGCGCAGATCAATCTCGCCGACAGTTTCGATTTGGATTTTGAACTTGGCCATCGACGAGATATCCGCGACTTGTTTGATCAGGCCGCAATCGCGGCAGGTTCGGGATCCTTGCCGCCGCTGACCAGGCGGTTCAGAAACTTGAGCAGATCGGGTTGCAGTGTTTCCATCCCGGTGGCGAACACATCGCCGCAGACTTCGTCGAGTGAGTCGGGCAGAACCTTTTCGGTGCCGATCGCCACGATCTTAGCGAAAGCGTCGAGGTCGAATTCCATGATGGCGCGATGCGCGGGCAAAAGTCCGCCGAATTCGGTACTGATCTTCTTCTGCACGCTCAGTTTCCACTTGAGAGTCACGGTCTTGTCGTTCAATTTGATATCGAGATCTGCCATTTGTCGGTCCTTCGTTGGAGAAAGTGGAGCGAGCGAACCGAGGGGAAACAGTTCGCTCGCTTATCTGCCGGCCTGTACGTCCGAGGCGCGACTGAATTGATTGTGGGTCGCTACTTCGTGTAGCCATATTGCCGGATGGTGCCGTTGAGGTTTCCGGTCGAGTATAGAAACCGCAATGCGTTCGCGGCGCCTGAATACTGGCCTGATACTTGGATTTCTCGCCTGGATAGCGAAGTGTTATCGACTGACACATGGGTACTATCAATATAAGTCCATGCCGCGAGTACGCTGACGCCAACCCGCCCCGAAATCGCATAGCCGGGATCGTTTCCTTGAGTTGTCGTAAGGTCGATTTTCGTCTGAGCTAAGTTCTGCAGTGCGCCGTTGGCAGTACCAAGCGCATACAGAATGCCGCTCGCGTAGCTTGCCGCGGTGTCAAACGAACTTCCGCCGTTAGTGGAAGCTCGCATCCACAGTCCGTCGCCAGCCGTGACCGGATAAACGCCGTCGAAAATGAACTCGTACTTCGCAAATCTGTTGGAGTCGAAGCGCGTAAAGTCCAGTGCGGCTGATGCACTCCCGACCTTCGTATCCATCAGGACGAGCCCGGTTCCGAGGCCGATCAAACTAAATCCAGTTCCGTCGCAGATGAGCCGAAAACTCTCGCCCGGATACACGTTGAATGTTGCCTGCCCGTTCACGGTTTCCGAGCCGCTCGGATCAATTGTCCAAACGCCGGTCGACATATTCTTGATGTCGCGGCCCCAGCCATCACCGACCGTCGTAGTGGCCGAAGCGCCGGAAGCGGCGCATAGCGCGAGCGCGCCGGCAAACGCGATACCCTGAATGCTCTTGGAAATTTTCATGTCTAGTTCCTCAGCTGCTTAAGATGGCCTGGCCATCGGGTTGTGATTCTGGTTTGGATGCCGGCCGCCGAAACCGAGGCGATAGAGACCATGCCGCCGATGACGTTTTCGCCGTCAGGCTCACGGCGCCGCTGCATCAGAACAATTTCATTTGCGACGCGATCAACATCGATCTGGTCCACGTCGACCTTGCTCGGGAATATCTTTCTCACGTCCCCGGCCCATTCTTCCGAGCACGGCAGCATGACGATCCTTTTGTGAACCGACAGCGGCGTGACTTCCCACGGCGTACCGAAGTTTGCATTGGTCGACAGCCCGTAGCCGAATGCCTCGCCGTCTCCCCAGCCGGTCACGGTGATAGAGAATCCGCTACCCTCGACAAGGAAGGGCGCCAGATCCACCATCTTTTTGACAGCTCGGAGCATATCAACCTGCAGCGTCGCGACCGACGCGCATTCGACGTTGATCGCCGCCGCGAAGAACCCAGGTCCCAGACAGTTGCCATTGACCGTAACGACCGCGTTCAACGTGGGGAGCGCAACCGCCTTGCTGACGTTCGCGAACGTGCCGTCTTCACGCTTCATCAGCCCATCCGTGATGACATGCACCGCGTTGGACTGACCGATTATGTTAGTCACGCTCATTGAGGCGCCCCTTGTTCGACGCCAGGACGTCCGTGGTCGTTGATTGCGGGCATGACTTCTCCTGAGCTGACAAGCGTCTCCGCTGTGCCGCTACGATCTTCGCCGGGGTTGTGGGGTAGTTCGTTTCGGGCGGCGCCGATTACGCGGCCGCCATGACCGGACGCGCGATCTGTCCGCGTTCCCAGACAACCAAATCCGAGACGCGCCAAAAACGTCGGTTAGTGATGTAAATCGGCTTGGGGAAGGTAGGGTCGTCCTTCAAACGACGCTCGACCCACATGTGACTGACGCCACCGAAGCGAGCGCGCAAACGGGCCGTAGGGATTAGGGTCGCGTCGTCGGATCCCGACATGTGGTAACTCCTGCTCTTACGTTAGCAGTAGGCCACGGATCATCGGGAATGTAGCCAACAGCTAATTCCCGATTTTGCAGCAGTTAATCATCTGGACCATATTCGGACTGAGCAATCGGACCGCGCTTGCGAGATCGCCGCAACCAGTCGACAATGCTTTGCTCTTCCACTTTAAACTCGGCGGCGGCCTTTATCAGAGCGTCCTTCCGAGAGACACCCTCACGCACAAGAATCCAATAACGACTGACCGCTGGCCAATGCTGGTCGTATCCGCCGACCTGCAGCCATTGGTCACCCTTCAAAGGGTGCGGCACGATTATATTGCGAGACGGTCGACCCGGGCGCTTGCTCATGACCGCGCACCGGCATTGCCGTTGACCAACCCGTCTACGTGCCGGGACCACGCTTCGAACGCGGCGGTCTTCTCGGCTAGGTACTGATGGCGGCCATAGACGCCAGCGACGCCTCCCAATTTGTGATTGACGCAAGCTTCGGCGACTTCGATCGAAAACCCGAGACGTTGAAGCCCGGAATAAAGGGTGCGGCGAAGATCGTGCGGGGACCAGCTTTGGAACGTCGCACCGGGATCGATCTTTTTCAGTTCGGCCACCATGGCTTCGTCTAATCGTCGCTTTGCTTTTGATAGCCCGCTGATAGGCGTGATGCCGGTGAGGGTGAATAATAGCTTGTTCTCGCCGATCGACGGCAGCGATTGCAAAACCGATACAGTCAACGGCGTAAGCGGCAGCAAGTGGTCGCGATTGTTCTTTGTGCGCGGCGCCGGCAGCGCCCAGAGCGGCCCGCGCCAGGTTTGACCATTGGGCAGGGGGATCGAAGCGGATTCCATCTCGAACTCGGACCAGGGGGCGTTTCGCACCTCATCGCGACGACAGCCGGTGAGGGCCAGCATCTGCATGAGCTTCCCAAAGGGGTAGCTTTCGGCTTCAGCGGCGCGCCAAAGGGCCAAGAGTTCCACATCCGAAAGAATGCGCTCGCGGCTGTGTTCTTCAGCAACAGCGTTTAGAACGGCAACGGGGGAGGCGGCGAGCATGTCGCGTTGTACGCACCACGCGAAGAAGGTCTTCAATACTGTCAGGGTTCGGTTTGCGGTGACGCCTTGTCCCGCGTCGACCAGCTTATCCAGCAAGACGATTGCATCGTGCTTCGTGATCGAGGCCAGCGATTTGCCCGACCAACGCTTCAGAACGCCGCTCCCTGTCTTTTTCCAACCCCCCTTATTGTCGGGATCCGCCCGTAGGCCAAAATAGGTGGCGGTGAGATTGCGCGTCGAGTCTCGCAGGCCCTGTTTCTTCTTCCCCTTGTAGCGTTTTAGGAACTCGATCATCGCCGCATCGACGGTGTTGTCTGCGATTGCAGTTTCCTTGGCTTTGGCCACTTCGACTCGTCGTGTCGCGGTCGGGTCCACACCTTGGCGGACTGATTCAAGAGCGCTAGTCGCCAGCATGCGGGCTTGGGTAAGCGTGAGGGGCTGGCCGATCTGTGGCTTACCGTTGGAACTCCCTAGAGCCAGCGTGCCCAGCGTCAGCTTCTTCGCCTTCCGTTGACCATCCTTGCCGCGCTCGACTGGCGAGCGGAACCGAAGTGCCCACGATTTCGCGCCACTCGGTTGTACTACCAGGTAAAGCCCTGCGACGGAGTCCGGCTTCTCGTATCGGCTTGCCGTAGGTTTTGCTTGTTCGATCGCCTTGCCAGTTAGGCCAGCCATGTTTACCCCGAGAGTAGGCGGGGTAACGATTAGTCACCGTTAGGGTATGTTACCCCGCGGGGATAACGATATCTCACAAACCTAATAAAATCAATACTTTTAGGGGTTTGTTGGCGGCCGGACGTTTAGTCTCGTTACGGTTCGTTACGTTATCAGCTAAGTCTGGGAGACTAGGGGTCGGAGGTTCGAATCCTCTCGCTCCGACCATTTTTCCAAATCATTTCAAGATATTAGTGGTCTCGCACGCGAGCGGTGCCGCCTGAATAGGGTGGCCTCGATCAAGCGCGCGCGACGCAGGCGTTACGATTTCGGTTCGACGAAATCACCGTGAATCACGTCGTCTTTCCGTCCGGCGAACCAGAGAAGCCCGACATAAGCCGCTGCACAGGCAAGGAAGCCGAGGACAATAATCTCTAACATAATATCTACTCTACGCTGAAAACATTAGACTTCTCCCGGCTCCGGGTTCCGTCAATTGCCCCGGCCGCACTCCTTAATGAATCCTTGCCGTCGTGACCCTTTGGCCACAGATGCCGACGTCGCGTTTGGAATAGCGGCAGGGAGTGGCACCGGATGTGTCGTTTTTGCGCCAATGGAACCCTTCGCCATCGAACCGATTATCCTGAAAACAGGAGGCTCGCATGGCAAGTCACTGGCATACCGCAGATGGCCCGTCGGAGATCCGGCATGACGATGATATCGGCTACTACGGTGGCTGGACCATCAGCGGGTTAGCGGTGGTTGCGACCATCACGGCTGTTTGGCTGTTTGGTATCTAGCCCACTGCGTAACTGAAGCCCTTGCGACAACGCAGCAGCGATGCGCGCGAACGCTGAATGATGGTGACGAAAAAGGCCCGGAGCATATGCTCCGGGCCTTCGTCAATTCAGTCAGCCGGGGTTAGTAGTAGCCGTAGCTCCGATAGTAGCGGGGACCGCCATAGTAGCCGTCGCCGTAACCGTAGCGCGGACCATAGGCATAACGCGGGCCGTAATGGCGCGGGCCATAACCATATCCGTAACCGGGGCCGTAAGCGCCATATGCACCGGCCGCCAATGCGCCGGCTGCAATGCCGAGTCCGATCGCGGCGCCGCGACCGCCACGGGCCTCTGCGGGTTTCGATGCGATCGACGCCGCGCCGACGGCAGCGACGGTGGCAAGAATAAGTGCTGTCTTCTTCATGCTGCTTCTCCTTCGTATCGAGAAGTCAACGTGTCGGTGTTTTGAAGGTTCAGTTCCAATTCACGGCATATCGACCACAAATTTTGCCGCGATGGGGGAACGAATAATATCGCGTGATCAGCGAGCGGCGTTCCGCTTTACGCGTTGCAACCGAAAGCGAGATGCGCGTGCAGCGTCGATCATCTCGCAGCTCATGGTGGGTCCAGAAAAGATAATGGCCCGGAGCGAACTCCGGGCCATCAAACGCAGACGTACATCCGGTCTGCGCTTCCTTGACTCCACAGTGAGTCGAGAAGGTTAATAAATGTCTAACGGTGATGCGTGACGACATGATGACCGATCGCGGTCATCCCGTCGGGCCTTCGACTTCCTTGTGATCCTTGTCAGGCAAGACGCCGCTGCCGGGCGTCTTGTTCTCGTCGGTCAGTTCCGGCTTGTCGTGCGGGCCGGCCGGCGGAATTTTCTGATCGGGCTTCGGCTGTTTGTCGAAGGCGCGGTTCTTTGCTTGCTGTGTCATGCAAAGAGAACGGCTCAGTTCCTCGCGTGTTCCCTTTGATGATGGATGTCCATCGCAAATCACAAGAGAATCGGGCACGGCTCGAACATGCGCGGGTCCTTTGTCGATGTGCTTCATTTCGTGCGGAACCTTCCGGGCGGTAATGGCTTGTCCCGCGATACTTTTAAAGGAAGGAATAAATTGTCATGATCAAGAAACTGGCTTTGCTGGCGGCTGCGGCCGTTCTCTATGTCGCAGCACCCGCAGGCCCCGCGTCTGCGCAGGGCATCAATGTGCAGATCGGCGGCGGTGGTTATCACCATCAGGATCGTGGCTATCATCGCGGTCATGGCTATCGCCAGAGCCGCGCCTATGTGCGCCGCGACTACGGGCACCGCCATCACGGCTGGGATCGCCGGGGTTCGCGCACCAAGACTGTGATCGTTCGCTAACAGCAATCGGTCGTCTTAACAAAGCAGCCTCGCGCAAGCGGGGCTGTTTTCGTTTGCGAGCTTGTCAGACGCTGCCTGGCGGCGCGGAGGCCGCACGCAATTGCGCCGTTGCCAAGTATTGCTGCGTGGCGACGAACATGCCCCACATGATGCCGAGCATCATCCAGAAATGGCGCCAGTGATCGGTATCGATGATGAAGGCCTCGCCGACCGTGCCGAGATAGGCTGCGAACACCGCGAGATAGGCGCGCTGCCATGGCACGCGCACGAAAATATAGCGGAAGCCGAGCAAGGCGGTGATGAACACCAGCGCGGGATAGCACACGCCGGAGATCCAGCCGCCGGACATGAAGGCGTTGAGATAAGAGTTGTGGGTGTCTTCCGGAAAGAAGCGCGTGAATTGCAGCGGGCCGATTCCGAAGGGCAGATCGAGCGCCATCTGCGCGCCGAGCACGTGCCGGCCGAAACGACCGAAGCGGCCTTCGTCATATTTCTGATCGAACGAGGCGCGCTGCTTGAACATGTCGGCGATGAAGTCGAACTGCAGCAGGATCACGATCACCAGCGCCACGACGGCGACGGCGGCCAGTGCCATGATGATGATGCGCGAGCGCTGTTTGTTGGATTGGCTGGTCAGCACCATCAGCATCAGCATGAAGGCCGAGGTGATCGCCAGCAGGCCCCAGGCGGCGCGGGAGAAAGCGAGCAGGACGGCGAGCGCAATGATGCCGAGCGCAATGGCGCTGCGGAGCGAGCGACCGAAACCGTCGCTGACGACGCTCTGCAGGCAGAACAGCGCCGGCAGCACCAGGAAGGCGCCGAGCACGTTGGGATCCTTGAACGTGCCGGCGGCGCGGCCGTAGAGCGTGAACATCTCCGCGCCGGGGATCAGATGCAGATAGCCCAGGATGCCGGCCAGCGATGTCACCAGTGCGCCGACGATCAGGCCGCGGCGCAGCAGATCGATGCGCGCCAGCGTGTCCTCGGACATCACCAGTGCGACGAAGATCGCCATGATGGCCATGTACCAGGAGGTCAGGATCCAGTTCACGATTGGCGCCTTGTCGAGCAGATAGGCCGCGCAGATCGTGTAGCCGAGATTGACCAGGAACAGCATGAGCAGCAGCGGCATGAACACCAGCCGCATGCGCAGGCCCGACGCGAAGAACACCACCATCGCCGTGAGGGTGGCGATCTCGAAGGGGCTCGGCTCGATGAAGACGATGGCGCCGCCAAAACCCATCGCCCACAGCAGCGCGCGCTGCAGCGTCACCACGGCGGGAGGCGCCGCAGGTGAGGCGATGTAGTGATCGGCAGTGGCGTGAGTGCTCATGGCGGCATCACTCTACGCAGGCAGGGTTGACGAGTGGTGTAGGGTAGAGGCTGAGGCCTGCCTCAATACGCGTTCTCGTTCTTCGTCAGCATTGAAACCGGCGTTTTCAGCATGATGTAGACGTCGAACAGCACTGACCAGTTCTCGATGTAGTAGAGGTCGAACTCGACGCGCTTCTGCAGTTTCTCCTCGCTGTCGACTTCGCCGCGCCAGCCATTGACCTGCGCCCAGCCGGTGATGCCGGGCTTGACGCGGTGGCGAGCGAAATAGCCGTCGACGGCCTCGTCCAGCAGCTGGCTCTGCACCCTCTGCTGAACGGCGTGGGGACGCGGGCCGACCAGCGACAGGTTGTTCTTGAACACCACGTTGAAGAGTTGCGGCAATTCGTCGATCGAGGATTTGCGAATGAAGCGGCCGACGCGGGTGACGCGCTTGTCGCCCTTGGTCACGACGGTCTTGGCCAGCGGGTCGGCCTGGTCGTGATAGAGCGAGCGAAACTTGAACACGTCGATGCGCTCGTTGTTGAAGCCGAAGCGCTTCTGCCGGAACAGCACCGGACCCGGGCTGTCGAGCTTGATGGCGATGGCGACCAGCGCCATGAAGGGCAGTGCGGCGATCAGGATCAGGCCGCCGACGATATGGTCGAACAGCCATTTCATCACCAGATCCCAGTCGGTGATCGGCGCCTCGAACACGTCGAGGGTCGGTACCTTGCCGAGATAGGAGTAGGAGCGCGGGCGGAAGCGCAGCTTGTTGGTATGCGCGGACAGGCGGATATCCACCGGCAGCACCCACAGCTTCTTCAGCATTTCCAGAATGCGCGTCTCGGCCGAGATCGGCAGCGCGAACAGCACGAGATCGACGCGGGTGCGCCGTGCGAATTCGATGATGTCATCGACCTTGCCGAGCTTCGGCGCGCCCGAGATCGTGTCCATCGAGCGCTTGTCGTTACGGTCGTCGAACACGCCGAGGATCTGGATATCGGAATCTTCCTGGGCATTGAGATCCCTGATCAGCGCCTCGCCATTGGAATCGGCGCCGACGATGATGGTGCGGCGGTCGAGACGACCTTGATGCGCCCAGCGTTTGATCAGCGCACGCACGACGGCGCGTTCCGCGATCAGGGCGACGAGACCGACGAAGAAGAACGAGGACAGCCAGACACGCGACACCGCGCCGCCGACCTTGGCGAAAAATGAGACGCCGATGAACAGCAGGAACACGAAGGCCCATGCCGACATCATGCGCGTGAGCTGCTTGATGTGGCCGCGGAAGACCTGCACCTGATAGATGTCGGCAGATTGGAAACACACCACGGCAGCAGCAGCCATCGCGACGATCGCGGCGAAGTATTCCCATCTGAAGCCAGCTTCTGGCGCGACATAGAGCAGGTTGAGCGCGATGCCGATGATGCTGAGCATCAGGAAATCGACCACGCGCACGACGCCGGTGATGACGACGGGCGAGTAGGCGGCGCGCACCTTCTGATCGGCGACGGCGAGCGCCGCGGGCGTCAATCTGCGACGACGTTCGAACCGGCGTTCGCCGGGCGCGTCCGTCGCGGCCGCGTCGATCATTGAGCGTGCGTTGATCGGGTCCAAGGTGAAATGTCCGTTGTTGCGCTGGCATGCGATGTCGCACGTCAAGCCTACCGCTTTTCGTGAGAATTACCGGACAAATCGGAAGATTTGGTTACAGGTTAAGGAGAGTTAACGTTTCGCAAATGCGCTGCGATAGCCTTCGATGACGCCCTCGACCATTGCGTCCTGCGAGAAATGTTCCGCGATGCGCTCACGGAGCAATTGTGCACGGGCGCGCGCGGCGGCGATGTCATCGAGAGCAGTTTTGATCGCCGCGGCCATGGCATCGACATTGTTCGACTGGAACAAGGCGGAGGTGTGCGATCCGAAGATTTCTGGGATGCCGCCCACATTGGCGGCGATCATCGGAATGCCCGCGGCGGCGGCCTCGATCACGACATAGGGCATCGAGTCGCCGCGCGATGGAACCACCAGCAGGCGTCCTTTCGAAAACCCGTAACGCGGTTTGACATGGCCGATGAAGCGTACGGCGTCGGTGAGACCGAGGCGCGTTATCTGAGCCTTCAATGCGCTGGTCTCTTCGCCGTCGCCGCCCAGCGTCAAGGTGACGGGCTGGCCGTCGGCACGCAGGCGCGCGACGGCATCGACCAGCAGATCCGCGCCCTTGATGCGGCGGAACTCGCCGACATAGCAGATATCGGTGGCGTCATCGGCGGGCTCGACGGGGTCGAATTCGCCAGATGTTACGCCGTTGAACACGCATTTCACGAGGCCTGACGGTGTGCCGATCATGCGCTGATAGGTGTCGCGGGCGAATGCGCTCTCGAACAGGAACAGTTCGGTGCGGTTCATCAGGGCGCGTTCGAGGCGGCTGTAGAAGGCGCCTTTCGCCGTATTTTGCGGATAATGCAGCGAACCGCCGTGCGGCGTGTAGATGCGGATGACGTTGCTCGACTTTGCCTTCAGGCGCACGAAGGCGCCGGCCTTGGCGCCGTGGCCATGCAGCGCGTCTGGCTTCAGCCGGCTGACGAGGCGCATGAACTGCATCCAGACCAGCACGTCGCCCGGATGTGGCTCGCGATGGATCGGCAGGCGATAGGTGCCCAGCTTCAGGCGCGGGGCGATCTCGGCCAGTGCATCGCGGGCGCGGTCGCCACCGGTGAGGCTGTCGGCGACAATGCCGACTTCATGGCCGCGATCGGCCTGGCCGTTGGCGACATCGATGATGTGGCGAAAGATGCCGCCGACCGGCGCGCGGACAGCGTGCAGGATGCGAAGCGGCTTGTCCGAAGGTGCGCTCATGATCAGAATCGGCATTCGCTGACGAGGAGGGCGTCGCCGGGAGCTGGAACGCACATCGGAAAATCCCTGAAGCAATTGAATCCAATAAGAGCCTTCGTCGTTAAAAAAACGTGTGGATTCAGGCTTCCACTGCAACGTCCCGGTATCAGCCTGCCAATTAACCGCGCGGCAACCTTAATCGTCTTTAATCGATTCCGTTGAGTAGACGCAGTGGCGTTTGGGTGGGGTAGGCGATGCGTTTGGCATTCTGGCGTGCAGGCAAGGGCGATGCGTCGGTCGAACGGGCCATCAAGGCGCCAACCATGCCAAACCCGGTTTCTCGCAAAAATCCGGAGAAGAAAGCAGAGCGCGTGATCGCAGCGCCGGCGCCCGATCTCGGCGACCTCGATCTGCGCGCGCTGTGGCAGGCGCTCATCCGCCGCAAGATGTGGATCCTCGTTCCGACGGTGCTGGCACTTGTCGGCTCGCTCGTCATCGTCAACATGATCACGCCGCGCTTCAAGTCGGAAGCACGCATTTTGATTGACGGGCGTGAAAACGTTTTCCTGCGGCCAAGCGGCGAGCGCAACGAAGAGCGCACCTCTCTCGATGCGGAAGCCGTGACCAGCCAGGTGCAGCTCTTGCTGTCGCGCGATCTCGCCCGGGAGATCATCAAGAAGAACAAGCTCGCGGAGCGCCCGGAGTTCGATCCGGTGTTGCAGGGCGCGCAGCCATGGCGGTCGCTGCTCGGCCTGATGGGCATTGGCCGCGATCCGTTCTCGATGACACCTGAAGAGCGCGTGCTCGATGCCTATTACGAGCGTCTGACGGCCTATGCGGTCGACAAGTCGCGCGTCATGGTCGTTGAATTCCAGTCGCGCGATCCCGAGCTTGCCGCCCGCGTCGCCAATTCCATCGCCGACGGTTATCTGGTGATGCAGCAGAATGCGCGACAGAACCAGGCACGCTCGGCCGGGCAATGGCTGTCCGGCGAGATCGATGACCTGCGCAAGAAGGTCGTCGAGGCGGAAGCGCGCGCGGAGGAATTCCGCTCCAAGTCTAGCCTGTTCATCGGCACCAACAATACGTCGCTCTCGAACCAGCAGCTCGGCGAGATCAACAGCCAGCTCAATAATGCGCGTTCGCTGAAGTCCGATGCCGAATCGAAGGCGCGGCTCATCAAGGACATGCTTCAGACCGGCAAGCCGATCGAATTTTCGGAAGTGCTGAATTCCGACCTGATCCGCCGGCTGTCCGAGCAGCGCGTGACGCTGCGTGCGCAGCTCGCCGAACAGTCTTCGACGCTGCTCGACGCGCATCCGCGCATCAAGGAGCTGCGGGCCCAGCTCGGCGATCTCGACAAGCAATTGCGTGACGAAGCCGCAAAACTGTCGCGCATCTTCGAGAACGATGCGCGCATCGCCAGCGGCCGCGTCGATGGCCTCACCAACAATCTCGAACAGCTGAAGCGCCAGGCGACATCCAGCAATGGCCAGGACGTGCAGTTGCGGGCGCTGGAGCGTGAGGCGAGGGCGCAGCGCGATCTGCTCGAATCCTATCTGGCGAAATACCGCGAGGCGTCCACGCGTGAGAATATCGAGGCGGCACCGACCGATGGTCGCATCATCTCCCGCGCCATCGTCTCCAACACGCCAGCCTATCCGAAGAAACTCCCGATCGTGCTGATCGCGACACTGGCGACGCTGATGCTGACCGCCGGTGGCATCGTGACCAGCGAGCTGCTGCGCATGACCGCGCCGCGCGGTGCTGCGTCGATGGCGCCTGTTGCACAGGCTCGCGTCACCGAGCCGGCGTTCAAGCCGTTCGTGGATCAGGTGCCTGTTGCCGTGCGTGAGCCGGACACTGTCGTTGCGCCGGGCATCGTGCCTGAGCCGGCTCCCGTTGCCGTGCCGCAGCCCGTGGTGCGCGATACCCATCCCGAACTGGCCGCTGGCGTCAGCGAAATCGAACAGCTTGCCCAGGAATTCCGTGCGGCTGGCAAATCGGCGCGCAAGATCACGATCCTCGGCACCGGCCACAACGACAACATCGCGCTCACCGCGCTGACGCTGTCGCGCATCCTGTCGCGCGACGCGAAAGTGGTGCTGGTCGATTTGGCCGCGTCGTCGCCGACGCTGGAAGCGGTGTCGAACGATCCGCGTGCCCCCGGACTGGCGGAACTGATGCTGGGCGAGGCGTCATTCGGCCAGGTCATCACCAAGGACCGGATGTCGGGCCTGCATATGGTCGCCGCCGGCCGCGCCGGCGCCGATCGTTCGCTGTTGCAGTCGCCGCGCCTGACCATGGCGCTCGATGCGCTGCTGCGCGTCTACGATCACGTGTTGCTGGATGCCGGTACGGCCGCCGATCTGCCGGCGGGACTTCTGACCGATCAGGCCCGCGCCGTGGTGGTGCCGGAAGTGACGATGAGCATGGATGCACGCGAGCTGATGGCCGAACAGCTCAAGGCCGTGGGCTTTGCGGATGTGAAGATGTTGCGCTCTGCGCCGCCGGCCAACGACCCGGTCGGGCCGGGTGGCCGCGTGTTTGCGGCGTAATGCTTACTTACCTCGCCCCGCCTAGCGAAGCTTCGCTTCGCCGGGCGGGGAGAGGTCGGATTGCGAGAGTAGCGAGTAATCCGGGTGAGGGGGAGTTCGCGAGTCTCACTGGCCGCCCCTCACCCGAAACCTTCGCTTCGCTCTGGTTTCGACCTCTCCCCGCAAGCGGGGAGAGGTAAGGAAGGCCGAGCCTCCTACCGCTGAAATGCGTGGCGCAGCATCTGTGCCATTTGCAGCAGGGCTGGTGTCTGCTTCACGATCCGCTTGGCATGGGCGAAGGATGACAGGCCCATGGCGCCGAGCTTGCCGCGCGTGGTGAGCGGCACGAAACTGTCGAAGATCGGTTCGTCATCCTTGCAGAACATCCGCTTGTAATCGTCGCCGCCGATGCCGAGATCCAGCGAGGTCACGCCGCGCTCGGCATAGGCATCAATGATGGTGCGCATCAGGATCAGGCCGGGGCTGTATTTGGCATTCTCCGACATGGTGTAGGTGTTGAACATCATCGAGAAGCGGTTGTCGTCGGCGACACCGGCGAACATCGCGATCACTTCCTCGTCGCATGCGAGCGCGTGGATATCGATGGTGTAGCCATCCGCCCGCGGCGTCGCGCAGGCTTGGCGGATGAAGGCTTCGACGCCGGGCTCGGCGAATACGTTGGGCAGGTTCTGTTCGGCCATGCGCAGCGGCTTGATGGCGAAGAAGGCGTCGAGCACGCGCTTGACCTCGGCCTCCGTCTTCGCGTGCATGTAGCGATAGCCGGCAAGATTTCGGTACTTGCCTTCCTTGGTCTTCAGGCGCTTGCGGAACGAATTGCTGATCCGATCGGTCGCCGCTTCGCCGGGCACCATCTTCAGCACCGGGCAGTCATTGGTCGAGGCCTGGCTCGGCAAAAGCGCGAGCGGATTGTCAATGCCGATCCAGCTTTTGGGCTGACGGACCAGCGCGAGAACGTCGACCGTCTCGGTGTGCTTTTGAATTCCCCGTAGCAGCGCGTCGATATCTGCCTTTGTCGCCTGCGCCGCGAAGTCGCGCCGGAACAGCGGCATGTTGAAGGTGACGTGCTTGCCGCCGAGATAGCCGGCGACGCGCATGCCGTTTTCGCGGCTGACGGCGAGCGGCAGCAGCATCAGCGGCTGATGCGCGGCGTCATAGGCGACGACGATGAAGGGCTTCAAGCCTTCCTGGATGCCGATATGGGTCTGCCAGGCCGACTGGAAGTCGAAGCGCTGATAGGGCGTGGAGAGCTGTTCGGACGTCTCAAGGCTGCGCCAGATGGCTTCGGCGGCGCTGAAATCGCTGATCACATCGACGCGTACGATGCAGCTCGCAGTTGCCATCGCCACAGGTGTTTCCATCACAGCAGCCATGGTCATCGCGAGCCTGTTTCAGATTTTGTTTAGATTTTTAGGTTTGGGCCGACCTTTGCAAAGAAATGTCAACAAACAGTAATGACAATAGCCGACTGGCGAGAGGCATGACGCCGCTTGGGGGAATCTGCGGTGTCATACGAGACCGGTTGGCGCGCAGCGCTGGGCTTAGAGCTGACTTATCTCAGCGGCATGCACCGTCTGCTAGAACGCAGCCACGGCGGTGCCGGTATCATCCTCAAATTCGAACGCGTGCGACCGCCCCGGCAGGATGCATTCCAGCCGCTGAAAGCCCACGAGATCACGCCGTGGTTTCTCGACCGCACGATCCGCGCGCTGAAGCGCTGGCCCGTCGATATCGTCGGCATGGACGAGGTGTGTCGCCGCGCCAGCGCGCCGCGTGCGGGACGGCGCTTCGTTGCGCTGACCTTCGATGGCGGCACCCGCGACTTCGTCGATTTCGCCTATCCGCTGCTGGCGGCGCATGAGGTGCCGTTCACGCTCTATCTGCCGAGCGCCTTTGCCGACGGGCTCGGTGCCATGTGGTGGCTGGCGCTGGAGCAGGCGATCGCGACGCATGATCGCATCAGCCTGATCATCGATCACCGGCAGCGGCATTTCGAAACCGCCTCGGTCGCCGACAAATATCGCGCCTATTACTATCTCGATAGCTGGCTGCGGACGCTGCCGCCGCACGAACTGGCCGTTGCGACAGACGATCTCTGCAAACGCTATTCGGTCGATAGTGCGACCCTGTCACATCATGCGGCGATGCATTGGGACGATGTGGCAACGTTCGCGGGCAATCCGCGGGCGACGATCGGCAGCAGCACGGTCAACTATCCGGCGCTCGCCAATCTCGGCGACAGCGCGGCGTCGCGCGAGATCGCCATGGGGCGGGCCGTGGCACAGGCTGCGCTGCCCTATGAGCCACGGCATTTCGCCTATCCGTTCGGTCATGGGGCTTCGTTCGACAGGCGTCACGTCGCGATGGTGGCGCAAGTCGGGTTTGCCAGCGCCGTGACATCGCTCCCCGGTATCATCGAGGCCAATGGTGGATCGGACGCGCATGCGCTGCCGCGGCTCGCCTGGGACGGCCGCCGACAATCGTTGCGCGCCTTGCGGGTGATGGTATCCGGCGTGATGCTCGGTGCGGGCGCGCAGCGCTAGCCGACCTCGGGATCCACAGGATCGGCCTTGCTCATCCAGCTAATGATCGGCATCGCCGGCAGCACCCAGCCGAGGCCCGCGACCACATAGAAGATCGCCTGCAGCCAGCCGTTATTGGCCAGCCAGGGGGTCTGCGCGATGGTCATGCCGAGCAGCGACCACACCACCACGAGGATCAGCAGAAAGATGGTTCCGAAGAATTTGCGGGTGCGGATGGTCATGACGGAAATGTGCGGTCCAAAGTCGGTCTGAGATCGGGTTAGGCAAAGTGCCCAACTTTGCAGGCCTTCGCGGGCGGACTATAAGGGGCTCGAAATTTCATTCAAGGCGCTGATTTTGGCGCCGATTTTGCGACTGCTCCCGAGATCCATGCGATGACCGCTTCGTCTCAAACCCGCCCCAAGGAATTCCGCCCGGTGCGCTGGTGGCTGATTGCCGTCGCCGCGATGATCGTGGCGATGGTGCTGGTCGGCGGCGCGACGCGGCTCACCGAGTCCGGCCTGTCGATTGTCGAATGGAAGCCGGTGACCGGCGCCATTCCGCCGCTGGATGAATCACACTGGATCGCGGCCTTCGAGGCCTACAAGCAAATCCCGCAATACCGCGAACTGAATAGCGGCATGACGCTCCACGAGTTCAAGACCATCTTCTGGTGGGAATGGAGCCATCGTCTGCTCGGCCGCGTCATCGGCGTGGTGTTCCTGCTGCCATTTCTCTGGTTCCTGTGGCGCGGCGTGCTGACATCCGAATTGAAGAAGCGGCTGTGGGTGATCTTCGGTCTCGGCGGCCTGCAGGGCGCGGTGGGCTGGTGGATGGTGGCATCGGGCCTGACCAAGCGCGTGGAAGTCTCGCAATATCGGCTGGCGGCGCATCTCATGCTGGCACTGATCATCTTCGCCGCCATCGTCTGGACGCTGCGTCGCCTCGGCGACCGCGCGCCGGTGCTGGCGGCAGGCCGCTTGCGCGTGACGAGTTGGGTGTTGCTGGGGCTGACCTTCCTGCAGATCTATTTCGGTGCGCTGGTCGCGGGCCTACGCGCCGGTCGCGTGTTCAATACCTGGCCGGAGATCGATGGCGCGCTGATCCCGTCTGCGTCGCGCCTGTTCTTCGAGGATCCGTGGTGGCGCAACATGTTCGACAACACGCTGACGGTTCAGTTCCAGCATCGCATGACCGCCTATGTGCTGTTCGCACTGGCGATCTGGCATGTGATCGATGCGATCCGCGCGCGGGCAGGGACTGCCGTCGTCAATGGCGCGCTGTGGCTGGCGGCATCGATCGCGGTGCAGGCTGCACTCGGCATTCTCACGCTGCTGCATCAGGTGCCGATCGATCTGGCGCTGACGCATCAGGCGGTCGCGATCGTGGTTTTGACGCTGGCGATCCTGCAGGTGGAGCGGATGAAGCCGCGCGGGGCGGCGTTGACCGAACGTCAGCTCGACCTCGTGGTCGGCAAGGCTGCCTAGCTGTTGCGCGTTACCGACTAGAACGATTGTAACGGAGTTGACGCAGTCGTGTGGCTGCGCGGCTTTCGCTCATGCGCGCCGCGCAATAGATACGACGCACCACCACACGGGATTGGGTCATGTCGTCCGCATTCATTCAGGCTGCCGTCATTCTGCTACGCGAGGGTCTCGAGGCCATGCTCGTGATTGCCGCGCTGGCCGGCTATCTCAGGAAATCCGGCGGCGGCCATCGCGTGACCGCGCTCTATCTGGGCGCGCTGGCGGCGATCTTCGCCAGCCTGATCGCTGCCTGGGCCTTTGCGGTGTTCAATTCCGGCGATCACAGCGATGTTTTCGAGGCCATCGTCATCCTGTTTGCTGCAGGCCTGATGCTCTATGTCAGCGGCTGGCTGATGGTGAAGCAGGATCCGCGCGGCTGGCAGGATTATCTGGCGGCGAAAGCGGATCAGGCGCTCGCGCAGGATACGGGTCTCGCCGTCGCGATGCTGGCATTTCTGGCTGTGTTCCGTGAGGGTGCCGAGACGGTGCTGTTCATCAACGCGCTCGCGACCACCGAAGGCGGCTGGAGCGTCGGACTGTTCGGCGGTCTGGCAGCGGCGACCGCCGGTCTCGTCGTGCTGTTTTACTTCATCAACATGATTGCCCAGCGCATCCCGCTGCGGCCGCTGTTCATCATCACCTCGGCCTTCCTGTTCGTGATGGGCATCAAGTTCATCGGCGAAGCAATCCAGGAATTCCAAGAACAGGCGATGATCCCGGTCACCGACGCGCCGGGCAGTGCGTTCCTCACGGCAATCGGATTCAATCCGACGCTGGAGGCGCTGTCGATCCAGTCGCTGGTGGTGCTGTTCGCGCTGGCGACCTATTCGGTGTTCCAGCGCAATGCGCGCTTGATCCGCGAAGCGAAAGCGATGCGCGGTCAGGCCTAGCGCTTCTTAACCTCGCCCCGCTTGCGGGGAGAGGTCGGATTAGGAGCGAAGCGAGTACTCCGGGTGAGGGGGAGCCAGTGAGTGAAACACTGGCTCCCCCTCACCCGACGCGGACTGCGTCCGCGCCACCCTCGCCCCGCCTAGCGAAGCTTTGCTTCGCTAGGCGGGGCGAGGGAAGAACTTATGCGTTCAGCGCCTGTTCGAGATCCGCGATCAGATCTTCCTTGTCCTCGATACCGACAGACAGCCTGACAACATCGGGTCCGGCGCCGGAGCGCGTCTTGGCTTCGTCGTCGAGCTGGCTGTGGGTGGTCGAGGCCGGATGGATCACCAGCGAGCGGGTGTCGCCGACATTGGCCAGATGCGAGAACAGTTTCAGGTTCGACACCAAGCTGACGCCGGCGTCATAACCGCCCTTCAGGCTGAAGGTGAACACGGCGCCTGCGCCCTTCGGCGCATATTTGCGCGCGAGGGTGTGATAGCGGTTATCCGACAATCCCGAATAATTCACCGCCGCCACTTTCGGATGTGCCGACAGCCATTCGGCGACCGCCTTGGCATTGTCGCTGTGGCGCTGCATGCGCAGCGGCAGCGTTTCGATGCCGGTCTGGATCAGGAATGCGTTGAACGGCGACAGCGCCGGGCCGAGATCGCGCAGGCCGAGTACGCGGCAGGCGATGGCGAAAGCGAAGTTGCCGAACGTCTCCTGCAGCTTGATGCCGTGATATTCCGGGCGCGGCTCAGACAGCACCGGGTATTTGTTGCCTTTCGACCAGTCGAAGGTGCCCGCGTCCACGATGATGCCGCCGAGCGAATTGCCGTGGCCGCCGAGAAACTTGGTCAGCGAATGCACCACGATGTCGGCGCCGTGGTCGATCGGCTTGATCAAATAGGGGGTCGCCAGCGTGTTGTCGACGATCAACGGCACACCGGCCTTGCGGGCTACGGCAGCAACCGCCTCGATGTCGGTGATCGAGCCGGCAGGATTGGCGATGGACTCGATGAAGATCGCCTTGGTCTTGTCGGTCACCGCGCGCTCGAACGAGGGGACGTCATCGGGATCGGCCCACACCACGTTCCAGCCGAAGCTCTTGAAGGCGTGGCTGAACTGGTTGATCGAACCGCCATAGAGTTTGCGCGAGGCGATGAATTCGTCGCCGGGCTGCAGCAGCTGCTGAAACACCACGAGCTGCGCGGCATGGCCGGATGCGACGGCGAGGGCCGCGGTGCCGCCTTCCAGCGCTGCGACGCGTTCCTCGAGGACAGCGGTGGTTGGATTGGTGATGCGCGTATAGATGTTGCCGAAGGATTGCAGGCCGAACAACGAGGCGGCGTGATCCGCATCGTTGAAGACGAACGAAGTGGTCTGATAGATCGGCGTCGCGCGTGCGCCGGTGGTCGGGTCGGGCTGCGCGCCGGCATGGACGGCGAGGGTGCCGAAGCCTGGAATACGATCGTTCATCATCACTCCCTGTCGAATAGCGGTTTGTTGGCGCCAACCTGATCGGGCGCAGCGCCGCCGTCAAGGCGAGGCGGCATTTTGCCCTGACTTCGCAACAGTCGTGCTGCGCTGTGTCATTTCAAAGGAAATAAAATCGCGAAACGCACCGTCAGGCGGTGTCGTTCTTGTCCTTGTTATTTTGCTGCGCAACGCGATCGGCCGCAGCGGTGCTGCCACCGCCAAGGCTGCTGCGATTCAGCGACAGCCGCATGCCCTGGGTTGGAATCGGCGCGCGCTTGGAGCTGAGCGTGCGCGAATTGACACCCATCCACTGGATCTCCGACGACAGCCGGCCATATTCGATCTTGGGGCAGCGGTTCATCACCACCTTGATGCCTGCGGCTTCAAGCTTGGCGGCGGCCTCATCATGGCGCACGCCGAGCTGCATCCACACCACCTTGGGCAGCGGATCGAGTGTCAGCGCGATGTCGACGATCGGCATGACATGCTCGGCGCTGCGGAAGATGTCGATCATGTCGACCGGGCGACCGATCTCCTGCAGCGAGGCGACGAACGGCTTGCCCAGCAGGCTCTTGCCGACCTGGCCCGGATTGATCGGGATCATGTCGTAGCCGCGTTCGGCCAGATACTTGAACACGAAATAGCTCGGCCGCACGTTTTGCGGGGAAGCGCCGACCATCGCGACGGTTTTGACGGTGTTGAGGATCTCGCGGATATAGGCGTCGTTATAGCTGTCGTGGTTCATTTCAATTACCGGTCTTCCCACTTCGGCTCGCGCTTTGCGATGAACGCGCCGATGCCTTCCTCGGCATCGCGGGCCATCATATTCTCGGTCATCACTTCAGCGGCGAAGCGATAGGCATCCGCGAGAGTCATCTCGGCCTGGCGATAGAAAGCTTCCTTGCCGATCTTCACCGTATGCGCCGACTTGTGCGCCACTTGTTCTGCCAGCGCGATCGCCGCATCGCGTTCGGTGCCGGCGGGCACCACGCGGTTGACCAGGCCGATCTCGCGCGCGCGGTCGGCGGAGATAGGCTCGCCGGTGAGCAGCATTTCCATCGCCTGCTTGCGCGGTACGTTGCGCGACAGCGCCACCATGGGCGTCGAACAGAACAGGCCGATATCGACGCCGGGCGTCGCGAATTTTGCGTGCTCGGAGGCGATAGCGAGATCGCAGCTCGCCACGAGTTGGCAACCTGCAGCAGTGGCGACGCCTTGCACGGCTGCGATCACCGGCTTCGGCAGCCGCACGATGGCCTGCATCATGGCGCTGCAGATCGTCATCATATGCGCGAAATAGGCGCGGCCGCGATCGGTGTCTGTACGTCGCGCGGTAAGTTCTTTCAGGTCGTGTCCGGCGGAGAAGACCGAGCCGTTGGCGGCGATCACCACGGCGCGCACGGTCTTGTCGCCGGCCATGTCATCGAGGGCGGCGTGCAATTCGCCGATCAGTCCTTCGGAGAGGCTGTTGCGGGCGCCCGGACGATTCAGCGTCAACACGCCGATGCTGCCGACCGTTTCACGCAGAAGAATGGATGGCCGCGCTGTTTCCGCGCGTGCTGGTTGAACCATGACTTGAGATTCCATCGCTGGGCAGGACCGTCACCATATTGTAACAGGACGGCACAAGCGAGAGCAGGGTGGCGACATGACGACTGCGAAAATGAGCGTGGCTGAACTCGAGGCGTTTCTGAAGCGCGAGTTCCCGCAGGCCTTTGGCGCCGGCGATATTGCGATTGAAAGTGCTGATGGTACCACTTGCCTGCTGCGCCAGACCTATGGCGAACGCATGCTGCGGCCGGGCGGCACGGTATCGGGTCCGACACTGATGGCCCTGGCCGATTTTGCCATGTACGTCGTGCTGTTGTCGGCGATCGGCCCTGTGGGCCTCGCAGTGACCACCAGCCTGAACATCAATTTCCTGCGCAAGGGCCTGCCGGGGCAGGATGTGCTGGCTGCCGCCAAGCTGCTGAAGCTCGGAAAACGCCTCGCCGTGGGCGAAGTGACCCTGTTATCAGGCACTTCGGCGGATCCGATCGCCCATGTGACGTCGACCTATTCCATTCCGAACGTTGGGTAATTTGAAGGGTATTATAGAACCGTAATTATAACGCCATGATTTAATAGGCGAATTTTGCTATATTTGGCATTGACGGAATCCGGTTGTCTATCTAGAAACGCGCTTAGTTCGGCGGATCACCGCCGATATCCCCTTTTCATGGATATTCACAATGAAGACGTTTTCGGCAAAGCCCGCCGAGATCACGAAGAAGTGGATCGTCATCGACGCCACTGGTCTCGTGGTGGGTCGGCTGGCCACGCTGGTCGCAATGCGGCTGCGCGGCAAGCATCTCCCGACCTACACCCCGCATGTTGATTGCGGCGACCATGTCATCATCGTCAACGCGGACAAGGTGGTTTTCACCGGCCGCAAGCGCGACGACAAGGTCTACTATCACCACACCGGCTTCATCGGCGGCATCAAGGAACGTACTGCGAAGTCGATCCTCGAAGGTCGTTTCCCGGAGCGCGTTGTCGAGAAGGCTGTTGAGCGCATGATCCCGCGCGGCCCGCTCGGTCGCGTCCAGTTCGGCAATCTGCGTGTTTATGCCGGTGCAGAGCACCCGCACGAGGCCCAGCAGCCGGAAGCATTCGATGTCGGCGCTTTGAACCGCAAGAACAAGAGGGCCGCATAATGTCGGATACCATGCAGTCTCTCGATCAGCTGGCGTCGCTGAAGGTGTCCGCTCCGGATGCCCCGAAGTACGTCAAGAAGGTCGACAAGCAGGGCCGCGCCTATGCGACCGGCAAGCGTAAGGACGCTGTCGCTCGTGTCTGGATCAAGCCGGGCGCCGGCAAGGTTGTCGTCAACACCCGTGAAGTCGAAGTGTACTTCGCTCGTCCGGTGCTGCGCATGCTCATCCAGCAGCCGCTGGTCGCTGCAGCCCGCGCTGGCCAGTACGACGTGATCTGCACCGTTGCCGGTGGCGGTCTGTCGGGCCAGGCCGGTGCCGTGCGTCACGGCATCTCCAAGGCTCTGACCTGCTTCGAGCCGGATCTGCGCGGCGTCCTCAAGAAGGGCGGCTTCCTGACCCGCGACTCGCGTGTCGTCGAGCGCAAGAAGTACGGCAAGGCGAAAGCCCGCAAGTCCTTCCAGTTCTCGAAGCGCTAATTTCTGCTTCGATAAAATTTGCTGCAAATGCGGTGAATACAATTTTGAAAAGGGCGCCTTCGGGCGCCCTTTTTGCGTTCCGGGACATTCCGGATACCGACAGATTGATGCAGTTTTTCGTGAAAACTTGTGCAGGCGCGCAAACGGATTTCCAATCGGTACACTCGTATGTTCGATGATGGCGAAGAGGCCACTCCGAATCATGATGGTTTGGAAATCTCGCAACAATTGCCGGTGCTCAAATATGTCGCTCGATTCTTCCACGCTCTATTTGGTGGCAACCCTGGTTGCGGCGATGTTGGGCGGGATGCTGCTGTTCTTCGGACGACAGGAAAAGATCGCGGCCCTCAACTGGTGGGGGCTGGCTTACCTGCTCGGCGCCGTATCGGTCGCATTGTGGACACTTGCCGCGTCGCTCCTGGGCGACGTGCTGTCGCTGGCATTCAATGCCGTGGGCTTCGTGGCCTGCGGCATGGTGTGGAACGCTGCGCGCGTGTTCCATGGCCGCAGGCCGAGCTGGGCCGGCCTGTTTCTCGGCGCCATCGCCTGGATCGCTGTCATCTTCACCCTGCCGGCTGAGGCTGCGTCGCTGCGCATGACCATCGGCGCCGGCATCGTGGCGCTTTATGCGATGCTGACGGCGCATGAATTGTGGAACGAGCGTCGCAAGGCGGTGCAACGGCGGTGGCCGACCATTTTGGTGCCGATGCTGCATGGTTTCGTCCTGATGCTGCCGATCCTGCTCGGCGATCTGCTGCATGGCGATCACAGCAATTTCGGCAACAGCATCTGGGTCACGGCCTTTGCCATCGAGCTCGTGCTCTATGCGGTCGGCACGGTGTTCCTGATCTTCATGCTGGTGTCCGAGCGTGCGGTCACGGCGCACAAGGTCGCCGCGTCCTGCGATCCGCTCACCGGCCTGTTCAACCGCCGCGGCTTCTCCGAGGCTACGGCGCGGATGATCGAGCGCGAGGCGAAGGCCGGGCGTCCGGTCACGGTCATGATCTTCGACATCGATCACTTCAAGTCGATCAACGATCGCTTCGGCCATCCCGCCGGCGACGAGGTGCTGAAACTATTCGCCACGGTCATCACGCATACGCTGCGGATCACCGACCTGTCGGGCCGCATCGGCGGCGAGGAGTTTGCGGCGATGTTGCCCTGCAGCCTGGACGAGGCGATGCAGGCGGCCGAGCGTGTGCGCGAGGCGTTTGCGACCTGCGGCATCCAGGTCGACGAGGCACCGGTCGCGACCACCGTGAGTATCGGTGTGGCCGGCGGACCGGCCGGCACTGAACTCGACGTCCTGCTGGCTGCCGCGGACACTGCGCTGTACCAGGCCAAGCGCAGCGGCCGTAACCGCGTGCAGGCCGCGGAAGAAGAGCCGCTGTCGCTGGAGCAGGGGCGCCGCGCTGCGGCGATCGGGCAGGCGGCGAAGCCGAGCGTCGTGCGGGCTGCGGTCACGATGACGGCAAGCGGCGCGCGATAAAGGATCCGTTTACCATTCGATCCCTATGGTCATCGCATGATGACCTCGCCTGACTCGACTTCCAATACTGCTTTGATGTCGCTCGAAGCGGCTGCCGCTTCGGCCCGTGCCGGCTTTGCCTGCATGTTTTCGAGCTCGGACGAATACGAGACCGCACTGATCACCGAACGTCGTGCGCAGGGGCGCTACGGCGTGCAGCACGGCAAGCTGCCGGTCATCGCTTTCATCGGCTGCTGCGTCATGCTCGTCGGCACGGTTCTGCTGTTCGCCTGATCACTTTTCGGCGGCTCCTTCACCGAACCCCGACTTTGCGGTAAAGACACCGACCGTAAAACAAAGGGTCGGGAAACCATGATTACTGAAATCGCACAGATCGACGTCAAGCCGGGCACCGAGAAGGATTTCGAGGCGGCCGTCGCCAAGGCGAAGCCGCTATTCCTCCGCGCCAAGGGCGGCAAGGGTTTTGAGCTGCACAAGTCGGTCGAGATGCCGTCGCGCTACCGTCTCGTCGCCAAGTGGGAAACCCTCGAAAACCACACCGTCGATTTCCGTGGTTCGCCCGATTTCGCCGAATGGCGCGCGCTGGTGGGCCCATATTTCGAAACGCCGCCTTATGTCGAGCACACCGAGACTGTGCTGACCACGTAGGGGTAACCTAAACTCAGTCCCTCATGGTGAGGAGGCGCTTCTTCAGCGCCGTCTCGAACCATGGGCTGACTTGGCTCGAAGCCTGTGACCATCCTTTGAGACGCGCGCCTTCGGCGCGCTCCTCAGGATGAGGGATCAGGTTAAGCCGCCATCGCCTTATCCTGCGCGGAGGCTTCGTCCTCTTCGCGCATGAAATCGATGACGACCTTGACGATCGCCAGCACCGGCAATGCCAATGCGAGGCCCCAGACGCCGAACACCACGCCGAGCAGGATCTGGAACGCGAACAGTGTGGCTGGCGGAATATCCAGTGCCTGCCGCTGCAGGATCGGCGTCAGGATGTAGCTCTCCAGCGCATGCACGCCCATGAACAGCGCAAAGGCTGACGCGGCGGCGACCCAGCCCGAGGCAAGGCTGGCGAGCACGACGATCAACCCGCCGAGCAGGGCGCCGACGGTGGGAATGAAGGCGAGCAGGCCGGCCTGAACGCCGAGAATGAAGGCACTGGGAATCCCGATCAGCTTCAGTCCGATCCAGGTAATGGCGCCGACCACCACCATGGTGAGCATCTGCGCGATCAGCCAGCGCTGCAGCGTGTCGCTGATGCGATCGACGATAACCGTCATCGGCCCGCGATGTTTTCGCGGCGTCAGGTGCAACAGCCCTTTACGATAGACGCTGGGCTGTGCGGCAAACGACAGGCCCAAGAACAGCACGATGAAGAAGTTGCCGACCGCGCCGACGGTGCCGAGTAGAATCTTCAGTGTCTGGCTGACGATGGCGCCGCCTGATGACGCGATGGTGCCGGCGCTCGGCAAGCCGCCGCTGGACTTCGGTGTTGAGGTAGCGGGCGACGTGCCGGGCTCGGCGGGCGGATCCGACGTGATGCTGTTGAAATCGAAATAGCTGGTGTCGACACCGTGCTGCTCGAGATAGGTCTTTACGTTGACGACCTGTGACTTGAGGGTGCCGGACAGCGTCTTGGCCTGATTGGCGATGGTCGATCCGCCGAGATACATCACGCCCACCAGCATCGCGGCGAGCACGATGCAGATCATGACGAGCCGCATCGGATGCGGGCCGCCCATGAAGCGCCCGAATAATTCCGTCAGCGCATTGAGCGCTACGCCGAGCAGAATGCCTGCGAAGATCAGGAATAGCGTTCCCGAGAAGTACCAGGCGAATCCGATGAGGATCGCAAAGGACACCGTGGCGATGCCGCCCGCCGTGATCGCCCAGGTCAGGTCGCTGCGCGTCTGGACATTGGCTTCTGCGGGCACGGTGGATCCTCTGCATCGATTGGACTTTCACTGTTCCGTCAATTGCATCGGGGATCAAGACATATCGCCGCTTTGACGTCTCCGTCGCTATCGTGCATGGCCGATGAGGGAGGCCAATAATAATGAACATGCTGAAATGGGTCGGTCCGCTCGGACTGCTCGCGGCCCTGGTGATCGGCGATCAGATCAGGATCAACCGGCCCGCGCACAAATATCGGCTGACCATGGAGGTCGAGACGCCGGACGGCGTGAAGTCGGCCTCGAATGTCGTCTCCGTGCATCCCTATCGGGGCTACCAACCTGCCGGCAAGGTGACGTCACGGGGCGATGCCGTGGTCGTCGATCTCGGCGGCGGCAGGAATCTCGCCGCGCTGATGCTGCACGACGACAAGGGCAGCGCGGATTTCGACGGCGCCAATTTCGTGGCGATGCGCGCCTATCAGGCGGCGGGGCGCAAGATCGCCTTTCGCGACGTCAGCAGCCAGACCGGCGCCGTTCCGGTCACCGGCGAATTGATGCCGGTGCTGGCCAGTTTCACAGACCCCCGGGATGCATCGACGGCGCGACGGCTGCAGCCGGATGATCTGTCGCCTCTCGGCGCTGGCACGCGGCTGCGCGGCATCACGGTCGAGGCGGTGCCGAATGGTCTGTGGCCGATCGATTTCGGCGGGAGTCTCGGCGAACCCGTCACGCGCGGTGTCACCACGATGCTGCCGTGGGCCGCCAGCGAAGGCGAAGCAGCCAGGGCGCTTGCGGCGATAGGCTTCCCGAACACGCCTGAACCGGCGATGGCTCTCGCCCGGAAATAGGCGACAGGAGAAGCGCAACGAAAAAGGCGCCCCGTTTCCGGAGCGCCCTGATCGTTCGAACTGCGATCCCTACGGAATTACAGCGAGTAGTACATGTCGAATTCGACCGGGTGCGGCGTCATTTCGTAACGCATCACTTCGGTCATCTTCAGTTCGATATAGCTGTCGATGAAGTCGTCATCGAACACGCCGCCGTTCTTGAGGAAGCCGCGGTCCTTGTCGAGGTTCTCGAGGGCTTCGCGGAGCGAACCGCACACCGTCGGGATCGACTTCAGCTCTTCCTTCGGCAGATCGTAGAGGTCCTTGTCCATGGCCGGACCCGGATCGATCTTGTTCTTGATGCCGTCGAGACCGGCCATCAGCATCGCGGCGAAAGCGAGATACGGATTGGCCATCGGATCCGGGAAGCGGACTTCGACGCGCTTGGCCTTCGGGTTGGTGGTGTAGGGGATGCGGCAGGAGGCCGAACGGTTGCGCGCGGAGTAGGCGAGCAGCACCGGGGCTTCGTAGCCGGGGACCAGACGCTTGTAGGAGTTGGTCGACGGATTGGTGAAGGCGTTGATCGCCTTGGCGTGCTTGATGATGCCGCCGATGTAGTGGAGGCAGGTCTCGGAGAGATCGGCGTACTTGTTGCCGGCGAAGGTTGGCTTGCCGTCCTTCCAGATCGACTGGTGCACATGCATGCCCGAGCCGTTGTCGCCGAAGACGGGCTTCGGCATGAAGGTGGCGGTCTTGCCGTAGATGTGCGCGACCTGATGGATGCAATACTTATAGATCTGCATCTGGTCGGCCATGTAGGTCAGCGTGTCGAACTTCATACCGAGTTCGTGCTGGGCGGACGCCACTTCGTGGTGATGCTTCTCGACCTTGACGCCCATGCGCGCCATCGCGCCGAGCATTTCCGAGCGCATGTCCTGCACCGAGTCCTGCGGCGGGACGGGGAAGTAGCCGCCCTTGGTGCGGATGCGGTGGCCGAGATTGCCGCCTTCATATTCGGTGCCGGAGTTGGTCGGCAATTCGGACGAGTCGAGCTTGAAGCCGGTGTTGTAGGGGTCGCTCGAGAAGCGGACGTCGTCGAACACGAAGAATTCGGCTTCCGGACCGACGAACACGGTGTCGCCGATGCCCATGGACTTGACCATGGCTTCGGCCTTCTTGGCGATGCCGCGCGGGTCGCGGTTATAGGGCTCGCCGGTGGAGGGCTCGAGAATGTCGCAGGTGATGACCATGGTGGTCTCTGCGAAGAACGGATCGATCGTCGCCGTTGCCGGATCCAGCATCAGCATCATGTCGGACTCGTTGATCGCCTTCCAGCCGGCGATCGAGGAACCGTCGAACATGGTGCCTTCGGCAAACATTTCTTCATCGACCATCGAGACGTCGAAGGTCACGTGCTGCCACTTGCCGCGGGGATCGGTGAAACGCAGGTCGACGTACTTGACGTCATTGTCCTTGATGGACTGCAGGACTTCTTTGGCGGTCGTCATGGGGCTCCCTACCTTTTTTGCGGGCCGATTTCCGGGACGTAACAATCTGTCGTGACGATCAGGTCACAACGGCATGTTTTCAACAAGACAAACCGTCAACAACAGAAGGCTGCCGAAGCAGCCTTTTTGGTGACGCCTTGAAGCGTTGAATGTCGGATAGCACCCGGCTTGGAGAGCGTCCAGTCCGTCAGATCGCGTCGAGTCCGGACTCGCCGGTACGGATGCGCACGGCTTCCTCGATGTTCGACACAAAGATCTTGCCGTCACCAATGCGGCCGGTTTGTGCGGCGCGACGGATGGCATCGATCGCCTTTTCGACGAGGTCGTCGCCAATCACGATCTCGATCTTCACCTTGGGTAGAAAGTCGACGATGTATTCAGCGCCGCGATAAAGTTCGGCATGGCCCTTCTGACGGCCGAAGCCCTTGGCTTCCGTGACGGTAATGCCTTGCAACCCGACTTCCTGAAGAGCCTCTTTCACCTCGTCCAGCTTGAAGGGCTTGATGATGGCTTCGATCTTTTTCACTGAACGTCTCCCCGGCACTTCCAATCAGGCCGCAAGTTATTTGCCTCAAGTAGCTTTGACCATTGCGCGTTGTGCGCACACTGTTCGATACCCAATTTCGGGCGTTATTACGCTGCCGCCACGCCGCACAGACGAAATCTCGCCCGATGCGGTAGACGGTCGGCCACCCCTGTCTCTTAAACAGGTGTCTTTCAACATTTGCCGGTGAGCGCGACGGACCCGAAGCTGGCTTCCCTAAAAGCAGGGTCCGTGCCAAGTTCGCTCCTCGGCTATTTTTGAAGCATTATCAGGTTATTACATCGCACCTGACGAGGTTCGCATCAAGAGTATTCGATTACTTTTGCCTACATAGTGATCAAAGTGATCGCGTGATGTGCAGTTTTACTCTGCTGCGTTCGCGTGTGACGCGAGTGCCTTCCAAAAAGGCGTAATGAGAAGCGAGATGGATATTCTAACGACCGACGAGATGGCGCGCGCTGATCAACTCACGATTGCGGCGGGCACGCCAGGCTTCAAACTCATGCGCGCCGCCGGACGGGCGGTCGCGGATGTGGCGGGCGAACTGGCCGAGGAGGGGGCGATCCTGGTCGTTGCCGGTCGTGGCAACAATGGCGGTGATGGCTTCGTCGCGGCGGCCGAGCTCGCGGCGCAGGGGCGTGACGTTTCGGTGATCCTGCTCTGCGACCGGGCAACGCTGAAGGGCGATGCGGCGCTGGCTGCCAAGGGATGGAAGGGTGAGGTGCTGCCCTGTGATCCCTCCTTGATCGGGCAGCCGGCTTTGATCATCGATGCGTTGTTCGGCGCCGGGCTCAATCGTCCGGTCAAGGGCGATCCGCTGATCATGATCGACGCCATCAATGCGGCCGGCGTGCCCGTGCTGGCTGTCGACCTGCCGAGCGGTATCAACGGCGATTCAGGGGCCGTGATGGGCGGCGCTATCAGGGCGACCGAGACCGTGACGTTCTTCAGGCCCAAGCCGGGCCATCTGCTGGTGCCGGGCCGGGTGCATTGTGGCCGGCTGCGGGTGATCGACATCGGCATCGATGAGGATGTGCTGGCGGAAATCCGGCCGCAGACCTTCGAGAACAATCCGGACCTGTGGGCCGACGCGTTTCCGGTGCCGAAAATCAACAGCCACAAATTCTCGCGCGGCCATGCCGTGGTTGTCTCCGGCGACATCGCCGCCACGGGCGCTGCCCGGCTGTCCGCCCGCGCGGCGCTGCGCGGCGGGGCGGGGTTGGTGACGGTGGCGTCGCCGCGCGATGCGCTGGCGGTCAATGCCGCCGCGCTGACCGCGGTGATGGTGCGGCCGGTGGATACGTCGGCAGAGTTCGCCGCGCTGATCGGCGGCAAGGTGTCAGCCTGCGTGATCGGGCCGGGCGCTGGCATCGGCGAGCGGACGCGGATGTTCGTGGAGACCATCCTGGCCACGAAGCGGCATACGGTGCTCGACGCGGATGCGCTGACCAGCTTCGCGGAGATGCCCGAACGGCTGTTCGGTCTGATCAAGGCCAGCCCGGAATCCGGCGTCGTGTTGACGCCTCATGAAGGTGAATTTTCACGTATCTTCAGTAAGGTGGATGTGGAACATCCAGCAGTATCTAAACTGGAGCGGGTTCGTCTGGCGGCGCAAGAGTCAGGCGCTATCGTGCTGTTGAAGGGGCCGGATACGGTCGTGGCGTCGCCGGACGGCCGGGCTGCCATATCAGCCAATGCGCCGCCATGGCTGGCGACTGCCGGGTCCGGCGATGTGCTGGCCGGCATCATCGGCGCGCTGCTGGCGCAAGGCGTTCCGGCCTATGAGGCCGCCTGTATCGGCGTCTGGATGCATGGCGAGGCCGGCAGCGAAGCTGGGCCGGGGCTGATCGCCGAGGATCTGACCGAGGTGCTGCCGGCGGTGTTCCGTCGGCTCTACGACCAGCTCGGTATCCAGTACTGACGACCTCTCAGTCGACGCCGTACCAGCGGACCTGCCGCGGGGCGGCCCAGTCAGCGACGAAGGCCTCCATTAGCCAGCGCCCGACATTGTTGGCGGCAAAGGCGATGCGCTGGGTCTGACCGACGTCCAGCGCCAGGGTGTCGAGCCAGAACGGCTTCCAGCCGTCATCAAGTCTGTCGAGCAGGCGGACGTGATGGCCGTGGATCTGGAATATCATCGGGCTGGTGGCCCGGTTGGTCAGCGCAAGCACCACAGTGCGGCTGGGCTTGGTTCGGAATGCCGGCGGTGTGCTGGCGGACAGATCGATCGGCTTCACCCATTCGGGACTGACGGCGCTCAGGGCCATATCGACGCGCATCGCGCCCTTGAGATCGAGCTGAGCTGGCAAACCGTTGGAGGGCAGCGGCGCGGCGGCCGGCAGGGGCGTGGCCCGTAGCGGCGGATCGTTGGACATTTTGATCTGGCCGATCGGCCGGGCTGTCTTGCCGTCATGGAGCAGGATCGCCGAAGTCGATCCCGCCGGCCTGACGGCGTCGAGGAAGACGTCGACCCGGGTTCCGGGCGCCAGCACCACCTGATTATTGCGGGCAGGGAACGGCTCCGAGGGCTGACCGTCGATGGCCATCACACGGACCTCGTGATCGTCGAATTTCAGAGCAACCACATTGCGTTGGCAGCCGTTGATGAGACGGAGCCTGAGCCGTTCATTGACCCGGGCCGATAGCTCCAGCGTGGATTTCCGGTTGATCAGGAACAGCGCGGCGGCGTCTTTCGGATCGCTGGCGGGGGCGAGCAGACTGCCGTCCGGCCTGAGGCGGAAGTCCTCGATCAGCAGCACCTCGTCGCGGTCCACCTCGACCGGATCGCTCTCCTGGATGACCAGGCTGCGAACCTGGGACGGCAGCGCCTGACCGTCGCCGAGCAGGCGCATGTCCAGATACGACGTTCCGGCGCTGCGCATCTGCAGCTTGAACGCGTCCTTGGCCCCGGCGGCGACCGGCTTGCGGTCGAGCAGCGGCCCGATCCCGGACGAGCCGTTAATGCCTCGGCAGTTCAAGACGATAGGGACCGGCAGCTGATTGGCGAGTTGAACCGTGATCTCGTCGCCGCGGTTGAAGCGCAGCGGCCCCTTCTGGGCCGAATGGAGCGTCCAGGCCTCGGTGGAGGCACCGGGCTTCACCGGGAAGGGATCAGCCTTGGCCTGTAGCTCCAGCGCGGCGACGGCTTGCGCGAGGCTGACCCGGGGCAGAATCGGGGCGATCAACGTGCTCCCGGCGCCTGCAAGCAGGGTCCGGCGCGTGAGGGGGAGAAAGCGGTTCGTCATGCCCAAATCCCGACCATTTTGCCGCGCCAAAGTCCAGTTGCCGGGGCTGCGGCAAGTAAGCCGCTATGTGACCATTTTTTTGCTGCGAACCACGGTCCCCATGTTATAAGCCCGCCGCTCGCGACATCGCGGCCGGACATGATGTTTTTCGCGGGCGTGGCGGAATTGGTAGACGCGCTGGATTTAGGTTCCAGTGACGAAAGTTGTGGGGGTTCGAGTCCCTCCGCCCGCACCAAGCGCACATAGCGTTTGACCATGACGATTTTCGGACGTGTTTCCGCAAGGTTGGCCTTGCAGAGACAGTTCGCACCACCGGCGCAGGCTCTGGCCTGATGCCGCACAGATTTACAATGTCCGGGCCATTGGGCCGGACCAAGCGGGAAGAAGATTGACGCCATGCAGGTGAATGAAACCCTCTCCGAGGGATTGAAGCGCGAGTTCTCGGTCAACGTGCCGGCTGCCGACATCGAAGCCAAGGTCGATGCGCGCCTCGATGACATGAAGGGCAAGGTCAAGCTCAACGGCTTCCGCCCGGGCAAGGTTCCCGTCGGTCACCTGAAGCGTCTCTATGGTCGCTCGGTTGCCGCCGAGACCGTCGATGAATTGATCCGCGACACCAACACGCAGATCTTCACCGAGCGTGGCTTCAAGCTCGCTTCCGAGCCGAAGATCACCATGCCGACCGAGCAGAAGGAAGTCGAAGACATCCTGTCGGGCAAGTCGGACCTCAATTACACCGTCGCCATCGAAGTCGTGCCGCCGATCGCGCTCGCCGACTTCAAGAGCCTCACCGTCGAGAAGCCGGTGGCCGAAGTGACCGATGCGGACGTCGATGAAGCCATCAAGCGCGTCGCCGATCAGAATCGTTCGTTCACCGAGAAGACCGGCAAGGCCGAGTCGGGCGACCGCGTGACGGTCAACTTCAAGGGCACCATCGACGGCGTCGCCTTCGAGGGCGGCACCGGCGAGGAGATCCCGGTTGCGATCGGCTCCAACACCTTCATCCCGGGCTTCGAGGACCAGCTGATCGGCATCGCCGCCGGCGAGACCCGCACCCTCAAGGTGTCGTTCCCGGTCAACTATGCGAGCGAGACGCTGGCCGGTAAGGCCGCCGAGTTCGAGACCACCGCGGCCAAGGTGGAATCGCCGGTCGACACCGTGATCGACGACGAGTTCGCCAAGACCCTCGGCCTCGAGTCCCTCGACAAGCTGAAGGAAGCTGCACGCGAGCGTCTGGTTGCCGAATTCGCCGGTGCGACCCGCCAGCGCGTCAAGCGCCTGCTGCTCGACCGTCTCGACGAGACCCACAAATTCGATGCGCCTCCGTCGCTGGTCGACGAAGAGTTCAAGCTGATGTGGAATTCGATCCAGCAGGAGATGGCATCGTCGGGCAAGACCTTCGCCGACGAGGACACCACCGAAGAAGCCGCTCAGGAAGAGTACCGCAAGATCGCCGACCGCCGCGTGCGCCTCGGTCTCGTGCTCTCGGAGATCGGCGAGAAGAACAAGATCACCGTCAGCGATGACGAGGTCAGCCGTGCCGTGATCGAGCGCGCCCGTTCGATGCCGGGCCGCGAGAAGGAAGTGTGGGACTTTTACCGCAGCAATCCCAACGCGCTGGCCCAGCTTCGTGCACCGATCTACGAGGACAAGGTCGTCGACTTCATCCTCGAACTGGCCAATGTGACCGAGAAGAAGGTGTCCAAGGACGACCTCTACAAGGACGAGGACGAGAAGACTGCGGCCTGAGCCGCTTCTTCTTAGAAGACGTTAAAAGAAGCGCCGGCCGGGTCCTCCAGCCGGCGTTTTGACGTTAAGGATACCGCTCGAAACAGGTTCCAAAAGGGCTCCAGCGCTTTGCGGTGGCCGTCCGAATCGGCTTGAACTGAGGTTCAGGGTGGCGTGTGGACCGGTGGTCTTGTTGCCGCTCGATTGGTCCATATCTGTGGGCTCTGTTTGTTGTTCCTGCATCACGGGACGTTCGTCCTCTCCCGGCAAACCGTAACCGGTTCCAGTCTTGCCGATGGACGTGTGTCTCCTCCAACCTTTCGGGTGATCAATGCGCGATCCGGTAGAAACCTACATGAACCTCGTCCCGATGGTGGTCGAACAGACCAACCGCGGCGAACGGGCTTACGATATCTTTTCGCGCCTTCTGAAGGAGCGCATCATCTTCGTGACCGGTCCGGTCGAAGATGGCATGTCGACGCTGACCGTTGCTCAGCTTCTGTTTCTCGAAGCCGAGAATCCGAAGAAGGAAATCTCGATGTACATCAACTCGCCCGGTGGCGTGGTGACGTCGGGTCTGGCGATCTACGACACGATGCAGTTCATCCGTCCGCCGGTGTCGACGCTGTGCGTCGGTCAGGCCGCGTCGATGGGCTCGCTGTTGCTGACGGCTGGCGCAAAGGACATGCGCTTCGCGCTGCCGAACGCCCGCATCATGGTTCATCAGCCGTCAGGCGGCTTCCAGGGCCAGGCCACCGACATCCTGATCCATGCCAAGGAAGTCGAGAGCCTGAAGCGCCGGCTCAACGAGATCTATGTGAAGCACACGGGACGTGCTTACGAGGACATTCACAACGCGCTCGAGCGCGATAACTTCATGACGGCGGATCAGGCGAAGGATTTCGGGCTGATCGACAAGGTCATCGACAAGCGCGCTGAAGAATCGACCCCGGCGAAGCCGGCCTAAACGACGCCGTTTCGGCGAACATATCGAGACCGAGACAGACGGCGCCCGCGCCGCCTGTCCCAAGCCAGCCATATCGATCAAGTTATTCCCGAATTGGTACTATGTGCCGACGCCAGCAGACGCGAGAGTTCCGCTTTCGTGCTGGTCGGGTGGTGTCATTCACGCAACGTTCCCCAATTTTCGGGGTTCTCCCGCGCAAATGCCGCAAATCACGCTATTGTCACGCTCTAGGCGATGGAGCCAATTAGCGAATTCTTGATCATCGGCTGTCAGCATGGTTCGCTGATGCGGATCGGTTAGTATCGCGGGGATTCGAGTGAGCCGTGATTCGAGCGGCATTCTGGAACGAGGTCTTTTTTGGTACGGATTTTGCTCTATCTACGGGATATGTCCCGTAACTGGGCGACCGGCAGACAAAGATCGAACGGCGGACGGAGATAGGAATGAGTAAGGTCGGTACCAGCGACTCCAAGAACACGCTGTATTGTTCGTTCTGCGGCAAGAGCCAGCACGAAGTTCGCAAACTGATCGCGGGTCCTACCGTCTTCATCTGCGACGAATGCGTTGAACTCTGCATGGACATCATCCGCGAGGAGAACAAGTCCTCGCTGGTCAAGTCGCGCGACGGCATTCCGACGCCGAAGGAAATCTGCAAGGTGCTCGATGATTACGTCATCGGTCAGTTCCATGCGAAGAAGGTTCTCTCGGTCGCGGTGCATAACCACTACAAGCGCCTCAACCACCAGACCAAGCACAACGACGTCGAACTCGCGAAGTCGAACATCCTGCTGATCGGTCCGACCGGTTCGGGCAAGACGCTGCTCGCGCAGACGCTCGCCCGCATTCTGGATGTGCCGTTCACAATGGCCGATGCGACGACGCTGACCGAAGCCGGTTATGTCGGTGAGGACGTCGAGAACATCATCCTCAAGCTGCTGCAGGCGGCCGACTACAATGTCGAGCGTGCGCAGCGCGGCATCGTCTATATCGACGAAATCGACAAGATCTCGCGCAAATCGGACAATCCGTCGATCACCCGTGACGTGTCGGGTGAGGGCGTGCAGCAGGCTCTGCTGAAGATCATGGAAGGCACCGTTGCCTCCGTGCCTCCGCAGGGCGGCCGCAAGCATCCGCAGCAGGAATTCCTGCAGGTGGATACGACGAACATCTTGTTCATCTGCGGCGGTGCGTTCTCGGGCCTCGAGAAGATCATCTCGTCGCGCGGACGGACCACCTCGATCGGCTTCGCAGCGCAGGTTCTGGCGCCCGAAGATCGCCGCACTGGTGAAATCTTCCGACATGTCGAGCCGGAAGATCTGCTGAAGTACGGCTTGATCCCCGAATTCGTCGGCCGTCTGCCAGTGGTCGCGACACTCGAGGACCTCGACGAGACCTCGCTGAAGAAGATTCTGATCGAGCCGAAGAACGCGCTGGTCAAGCAGTACCAGCGCCTGTTCGAGATGGAGAACATCGAGCTGACCTTCGCCGACGAAGCGCTGGGTGCGGTGGCCCGCCGGGCTATCGAACGCAAGACAGGTGCACGTGGTCTGCGGTCGATCTTGGAGAGCATCCTGCTCGAAACCATGTTCGATCTGCCCGGTCTGGAAGGTGTTGAGGAAGTCGTCATCTCCAAGGAGGTTGTGGATGGGACGGCTCGCCCGCTCTACATCTACGCCGACCGTTCGGACCGGACGGCGGAGAGCAGCGCAAGCGCCTGATCGGCGCGGCTTTCGGGCCCATCGACTTAAGTTCAATAGGCGGCTGCCGGTGATCGGCAGCCGCCTATTTTATTGCTGCTACGCTCTGTAAACCGCCCTTGTTCATGGGTATTGCCGTGACTTGACACCCCCCCGGCCCATAGCCACCTAATGCTCTCGGCGAACACAAAATCTCCCTCAAGATTCGCCATAACGATCCGGACACGTAGAGCCTGAGACGGCCGAGCAAAGACGGAAAATCGGCACCTTGTGCGGTTGCGCCATCGGGCGGACTGCTTGCAAGGGGGCACAGCAAAAGGAATGGGCCATGACTGCCTCCAAACCCCGGCCAACCATTGTTCACGGCGAAAGCCACTCCTATCCGGTGTTGCCGCTGCGCGACATCGTCGTCTTCCCGCACATGATCGTGCCTCTCTTCGTCGGCCGCGAGAAATCGATCCGCGCGCTCGAAGAGGTGATGAAGAACGATGCGCTCATCATGCTCGCCACGCAGAAGAATGCGTCGGACGATGATCCATCGCCGGACTCGATTTACGAGATCGGTACGCTCGCCAGCGTGCTGCAGCTTTTGAAGCTTCCCGACGGCACCGTGAAGGTGTTGGTGGAAGGGCTCGAGCGCGCCAAGGTCGAGAAGTATTCCGATCGCACCGAATATTACGAAGCGACCGCAGTCGCGCTGGCCGATACCGATGCGAAGAGCGTCGAGGCGGAAGCTCTGTCGCGTTCGGTGGTCTCGGACTTCGAGAGCTATGTGAAGCTCAACAAGAAGATCTCCGCCGAAGTCGTCGGCGTCGTGCAGGCGATCACTGATTTCGCCAAGCTCGGCGACACCGTTGCGTCGCATCTCGCCGTCAAGATCGCGGATCGCCAGGGCATCCTGGAAACGCTGTCCGTCACAGCGCGCCTGGAGAAGGTGCTCGGCCTGATGGAGAGCGAGATCTCGGTGCTGCAGGTCGAGAAGCGCATCCGCTCGCGCGTCAAGCGCCAGATGGAGAAGACCCAGCGCGAGTACTATCTCAACGAGCAGATGAAGGCGATCCAAAAGGAGCTCGGCGACGACGAGGGTCGTGACGAGCTGGCCGACATCGAAGAGAAGATCGCCAAGACCAAGCTGTCGAAGGAAGCCCGCGAGAAGGCGCAGCACGAGCTGAAGAAGCTGCGCCAGATGTCGCCGATGTCCGCGGAAGCGACCGTCGTGCGCAACTATCTCGACTGGCTGCTGTCGATTCCGTGGGGCAAGAAGTCCAAGGTCAAGAAGGACCTCGCTGCGGCGCAGGCCGTGCTGGATGACGATCACTACGGGCTCGAGAAGGTGAAGGACCGTATCGTCGAGTATCTCGCGGTGCAGACGCGCGCCAACAAGCTGAGCGGGCCGATCCTGTGCCTCGTCGGACCTCCCGGCGTCGGCAAGACCTCGCTCGGCAAGTCGATCGCCAAGGCGACCGGACGTGAGTTCGTGCGCGTGTCGCTCGGCGGCGTGCGTGACGAGGCGGAGATCCGCGGACATCGCCGGACCTATATCGGTTCGATGCCCGGCAAGATCATCCAGTCGATGCGCAAGGCCAAGACGACGAATCCGCTCTTCCTGCTGGACGAGATCGACAAGATGGGCGCCGATTTCCGCGGCGATCCGTCGTCGGCTCTGCTTGAGGTCCTTGACCCCGAGCAGAACGGCACCTTTGCCGATCACTATCTGGAGGTCGACTACGATCTGTCGAACGTGATGTTCATCACCACGGCGAACACCCTGAATATTCCGGGCCCGCTGATGGATCGTATGGAGATCATCCGGATCGCCGGCTACACGGAGAACGAGAAGGTCGAGATCGCTCGCAAGCATCTCATTCCGATCGCGCTCTCGAAGCACGGTCTGGATGCCAAGGAATGGTCGATCGACGACGACGCCTTGCTCTTGATGATCCGCCGCTACACCCGCGAAGCGGGCGTGCGTAATCTGGAGCGCGAGCTCTCCACACTGGCCCGCAAGGCCGTGAAGGAGCTGATGCTCTCGAAGAAGAAGGTGGTGAAGGTCACCGAGAAGAATCTCGAAGAGTTCCTGGGCGTGCCCAAGTATCGCTACGGCGAGATCGAGAGCGACGATCAGGTCGGTGTCGTCACCGGTCTGGCATGGACGGATGTCGGTGGTGAATTGCTCACCATTGAAGGCGTCATGATGCCCGGCAAGGGCCGCATGACCGTCACCGGCAACCTGCGCGACGTGATGAAGGAATCGATCTCGGCGGCGGCGTCTTACGTTCGCTCGCGCGCGATCAACTTCGGGATCGAGCCGCCGCTGTTCGAGCGGCGCGACATCCACGTCCACGTGCCCGAGGGTGCAACGCCGAAGGACGGTCCGTCCGCAGGCGTGGCGATGGCGACGACGATCGTGTCCGTGCTCACGGGCATTCCGATCCGTCACGATGTCGCCATGACCGGCGAGATCACGCTGCGCGGCAGGATCCTGCCGATCGGTGGTCTGAAGGAGAAGTTGTTGGCAGCGGCCCGCGGCGGCATCAAGACGGTGCTGATCCCCGAGGACAATGCCAAGGATCTGACCGAGATCTCCGACGCTATCAAGGGCGGGCTGAATATCATCCCGGTCGCCCGGATGGACGAGGTGATCGCCAACGCCCTGGTGCGGGCGCCCAAGGCGATCGTCTGGGAAGAGGATACCAAGCTGCCGGTGAAGGCCGACGGCGCGGAAGAGGCCGGCAGCGGCCTGACGGCCCACTGAGGCTCGCATCCTCAATGACAATCAGCGGCGCCCTTCGGGGCGCCGTTTTTTTTATGGCAAGATCGCAGTTGCTTGAGATGTTCGGGGGACGGGACGATGCAGATCGACGGCCAATGCCACTGCGGCTTCATCAGCTATCGCGCGACGATCGATCCGCAGTGGGTGTCGATCTGTCACTGCACGGATTGCCAGATGCTGACGGGTTCGCCCTATCGCGTCACGGTACTGACGCCGGCCGACACGATCGAGATGACGGGCGGTGCGCCGAAGATCTATGTCAAGCGTGGCGACAACGGTCTCAACCGGCTGCAGCACTTTTGCGGGGACTGCGGCTCGCCGATATTCGCCAGTGGCGAGGAGGCGGAGGATAACGAGTGGGGGATTCGTTGGGGCAGTATCCGCCAGCGCGCCGAGCTGCCGCCACGACGTCAGATCTGGTGCCGGTCAGCCGCGTCCTGGATTCATGATCTGCGGAACTGCCAGCGCGGCCGAAGGGATCGAACGATCCATAGCGGCCCAGGGAGGTGGTGGTAGGCGGCGAGAGATTCGAACTCCCGACCCTCTCGGTGTAAACGAGATGCTCTAACCAGCTGAGCTAGCCGCCCTCGGGCAATCACCCTCACGGCCTCTCTTTAACGCCAGCACTCCGTCGCGGCAAGGCGTTCCCGCGCGGATATTCCGATCTCGCCCTCAGGTGTTTTGCCTAGCGCGCCGCCAGCACCTTGGCGAGTTGAACGCCTTCGTTCAGCAGCGCCATGCGCAGCAGATCATAGGTCGTCTCGGACCCGCATGCGTTCGCCAGCCGCAAAGCTTGCAGCATCGTGACAATTAGCTCGTCGGCGTCTTTGCCGCCCTGAATGACCTGGAACTGATTGGGGGACATCGGCATCAGGCAATCCGCCGGGATGTCTGAGGCAGTGCAAAGACGCTGTCTTTGATGGCGACACTCTTGCTGACGCGGGCGAGACACTTTTCGCTGACATGAAACAGCACGGCGATGGTGGCCTCGCCATCGATCATGGCTGGCAATCCCAGCGGCTCGATCTCCAGTCCGAAGCCCTGAAGAATCGGGATGCGCAAGGGATTGATGACCGAGGTGAAACCGGACAGGCCTTCCATCAGGCCATATTCCTGAATCGCGAGCAGCAGTTCGAAATAGTGATGGCTGCGGCGTTCGGATTTGCGCATGGCAAAGCGTGTCAGCTCGAACACATCGCGGCGCTGGATCAGCGCGCCATCGACAAGCTGCGCAAAATTCTCGCTGAGCATGTGAGGCAGTACGGTTGGATAGAGCCGGAAGCCGCCTGCGACAGTGCCTGCGTCATCGGCCGCGACCAAATAGACAGCAGCATCATCGTCATACTGGTCTTTCTCGTGCTCGCCATCGACATCAAAGGCGGTCCAGCCGCGCTCTCCGACAAAGACCTCGTGCCGTAACCGAAATTGCTTGTCCAGGAGATCGCCGAACTGCCCAGCATTACCGCTGTGAATGACCTCGATCATAAAAAGCTCTCCACGCTCGTCTGCGTGGAGGGTTCTCATGATGAGTTTGGTCGCGATATTCCGTGGGCAGGGGATTGACAATTCAGAAAGCGATCAGTCCTTGTGTGATCGCTTCGGCCACGGCCTGCGCGCGCGTATGCGCATTCAACTTGTGCATGGCAGCGGTGACAGTCTTGTTCACCGTATCCTCGGAGATACCGAGAATGACGCTCGTATCCCAGGCGGTCTTTCCGGCAGCGACCCAGCTGACGACCTCGCGCTCCCGCAAGGTGAGGGCGATCAACTTCGCACGCTGATGAGAGCGAAGCGTTGCAAAGCGGTTGAACGCATACATCGTGACGAGCTCGATGGCGCCGTGCGCGTCCTCGGTATTTTCGACTTCGTAGCCTGCCAGCGAGAGGCCGGCCTGATAGCCGTTCATGCCGTGCACCGGCGCGCAGAGGCCGAACTTCAATCCGTAATCGACAGACGCGATCTCCATGATGGTCCGTGATATCGGGCTGACCTCATCGAGCCGGATGTCGGACCAGGTGAACAGCTCGGGTTGCCGGCGGATCCGCGGCGCAACGGGATCCGAGGCATAGAAATTGGACGCGCTATATTGTTCGGCCCATGGCTTGGGCCATACTTTCAGCAACACGCGATCTTCGAACGGTTGGTTGACGCCGGTCGAGGCCAGAAAGCAGATGTGGTTGTAGCCGAACGATTTGGCCGTAGCGGCCACGACATCGCCAACCGCAGACATGGAGGCGGCATTGGCAATGCTTTCGATGGCCGACAACGCGGTCTGAAAATGCTTGCCTTTGAATGACCCCATGGCGCGCCTGCATATCAGCTGAAATGGAGCTATGTTTTTGGGAAATTATTCTTGTTATAATTTATAATATGTACTGGGGAGGATATCGTCGCCGTCACGGCGCGCAATTCGCCATTCGATTGACAGTACAACTATACACCGTTCCGTCACTGCCGGAACGCCCGTCCCTCGCTGCTTTGTGCCGCGAATGGTTCTTTGTTACCACTACGCCCTTTCTTCCCAGATCATCGCGAGATGCACGATGGTCTGCACGGCTTTTTCCATGTCCTGGACGCTGACCCATTCGGTACGGCCATGGAAGGCGTGTTCGCCGGCGAAGATATTGGGGCAGGGCAGGCCCATGAAGGACAGCCGCGATCCGTCGGTGCCGCCGCGGATGCTGCTGCGGACGGGTTTGAGCCCGGCGCGCTGGATCGCTTCCACGGCGTATTCGACCATCTGCGGATAGCGGTCGATCACCTGCTTCATGTTGCGGTATTGCTGCTTGATCTCGAGTGTCGCCGTCGAATGCGGATAGGCCGTCATCACGTCGTCGACGATGGATTGCAGCAGCGCTTCTTTCTCCGCGAGGCCGTCGTCGGTGAAGTCGCGCACTATGAGGCTGAGCGTCGCTTTTTCAAGCGCGCCTGAAATGCCGATCGGATGCAGGAAGCCTTGCTTGCCGTCGGTGGTCTCAGGCGAACAAGTGTCTTTCGGCAGTCGCTCGACGATTGCGGCGGCGATCTTGATGGCGTGCTCCATCTTGCCCTTGGCAAAGCCGGGATGCGTGCTGACGCCTTCGATGGTGATGACGGCACCGTCGGCCGAGAAAGTCTCGTCTTCGACATAGCCGGCGGTCTCGCCATCCATGGTGTAGGCGAAGTCGGCGCCCAGCTTTGTCAGGTCAACCTTGTCGACGCCGCGGCCGATCTCTTCATCGGGCGTGAACAGGATCTTGATGGTGCCGTGCCTGATCTGTGGATTGGCAACCAGGAAACGTGCCGCGTCCATGATCTCGGCAAGGCCGGCCTTGTTGTCGGCGCCCAGCAAAGTGGTGCCGTCGGTGGTGATGATGTCATGGCCGATCTGATCCTTCAGCGCCGGATTGTCGGCGACGCGGATGACCTGCGTTGTGTCCACCGGCAGCACGATATCGCCGCCCCGATAGTTCTTGACGATCTGCGGCTTGACGTCCTTGCCGCTGCAGTCGGGCGAGGTGTCCATATGCGAGCAGAAACATATCACCGGCACTTTCTTGTCCGATGTCGCGGGGATCGTCGCATAGACATAGCCATGCTCGTCGAGATGCGCGTCCCTGAGCCCCAGGTCCCGCAGCTCCTGCGCGAGCACGCGGCCGAGATCCTTCTGCTTTTCGGTCGATGGGCAGGTGGGGGAGGCGGGGTCGGACTGAGTGTCTATCACTACATAGCGCAGGAAGCACGCAGTCACGTCATGGGCGAAATCGAAGGGGGGAGTTGCTGTCAAAGGGCACCATCTGATTGCAGAAGTCCTGGCAGCTTAGAAGTTTCATTCCGGGCCGTCACGAGGACGCGGCCCGGAATGAGATCAGTTCAAGCGGTCGATCAGACGGCTTCCTTGAGTTCCTTGGCCGGCCGGAACGCGACCTTCTTGCTGGCCGCGATCTCGATCTGCTCGCCGGTCGCCGGGTTGCGACCCATGCGGGCGGCACGCTTGCGGACCTGAAGGATGCCAAGGCCGACGATGCGGATACGCTCGCCATTCTTGAGGTGGTTGGTGATGCGCTCCACCATGTCACCGAGGATTTCTTCGGCCTTCTTCTTCGACAGCTCGTGATCTTCAGCCAGGGCCGCGGCGAGATGCTTCAGCGTGATGGTGGGAGGAGTGGCCGCTTTCGCGGCGGTGGTGGTTGCAGCTTTTGCCATGAATCTGGCCCTTCTCGTTGGTGGTCTGTCTTAAACCTGTGACGCAGCAGGGCTTAAACGATTCGGAGCGATGCCGCCCCGCTGTTTTGCCTGCAAACAGGGGCTTATTTGCATTTCCGGCCTTAAAACGGCCTTCTCGCAAAGCCTGCAGCGACGCTCTCTTGTGATGTCCCCCGGAATGGTTCTGCAACGTCCTTGACTTCAAAAGGACGTCCCTTTATGTCCAGCCCCACTGCGGGATTGCAGACGATCCACGCGGGAGTAGCTCAGTTGGTTAGAGCGCTGCCCTGTCACGGCAGAGGTCGCGGGTTCGAGTCCCGTCTCTCGCGCCATTCCATCGGGAATGGTGGGATTCAGGTCCATCCGCGGTCGTCCCCACAAATTTCCTCAAGAGAACTATAGAGTTGTAGACGTCTCGCGCGGCATTTGACGTGCCAGCGCTCAGAACGAATCTGCGAGCGCGATTTCCTGCTTCAGCGCCTCGATTCGCCGCGCGGCTTCAGCGCGCGTCAGGTCCTTTTCGAATTGTTTGGGCTGATAGGCCTCGATCGCCAGCGATTTCAGCGTCAGCGCTTGGCCGCGAGTCATCGGCCCGGAGAGGCGATCCGGCAGGCTCTCATACGACGATACCGATGCGGCAATCGCGGGGACGACGATCTCACCGCGGGTCTTCAAAGCCAGGGCCTTCAAAGCAAGGGTCATGGGAACCTCCAAAAATCCGATCTGGGTCGAAACAATGGCTTGTCATTTTGTTCTCTTTTTGTTCTATATCGCAAATGACCAAGCTCGCCAACCTGAATTTCAGAATCGCCCGGCTGCGCTACCAGATGAAAGGGGTGCAGTCGGATATCCGGTTGTTGACCAATGCCGGGCTGGACTGTGCCAATGCCGCCATGCGCCTGCAGCGGATGCAGGCCGATCTGCTGGCGCTCATTGCGGAGCGCGAGGTGCTAGCATGTCCGGCGTGAGCGAGCCGCCGCAACTCAGGATCATCACATTGCGGGCGCAGATCGCCGAGCTCGGCGCGGCGATCCGCCTGTTGCGACAGGCGGGCATGGACAACGCCGCCGCGGAGTTGCTGCTGGTACGGAAACGCGCCGAACTGGATGGCATGTTGTGGCAGGGAAGGAACGTCAGGTCCGACCCGCCGACGGGCGAGGTTTGACGGTCCCGGCGGTTGAGAAGTCATGCCGGATTTTTGAGAATCTGCGGGAGGTTTGTCGCAGCCAGCGATGCATCGGCAAGGTTGCGTTTCAATCGTCGCGCCGCGCATGGCAGAGCATGAAACTGTCAACATCCCTTGTCTTGCATGGCTTGTTGCGCTGCGCTAAGCCTCAGAACCATTCCAATGTTCGAATCTGTGGCAAAGTCAGGGCCGCAGGAGTAAGGCTCGCCGATGAACGGCATCTTGCATAATTATCTCCCACTTGTGGTCTTTATCGGCATCGCATCCGTCATCGGTCTGGCCTTGCTGATCGCGCCATTTCTCGTCGCCTACCAGCAGCCAGATCCGGAAAAGCTGTCCGCCTATGAATGCGGATTCAACGCTTTTGACGATGCGCGCATGAAGTTCGATGTGCGGTTCTATCTGGTGGCGATTCTCTTCATCATCTTCGATCTGGAAGTCGCCTTTCTGTTTCCGTGGGCAGTGGCCTTCGGCAAGCTTGGCGCAACCGGCTTCTGGTCGATGATCGTGTTTCTTGGCGTGCTCACCATCGGTTTCGCCTACGAATGGAAGAAAGGCGCGCTCGAATGGGATTGAGCCCAGTCATAGCCTCGGCTCCCGCGATCGCGCAGGCGCCGAAAGGCATCATCGATCCGTCCACCGGCAAGCCGGTCGGCGCGAACGATCCGTATTTTCTCGAGGTCAATGCCGAGCTGTCCGACAAGGGCTTCTTCGTCGCCGCGACCGACGATCTGATCACCTGGGCGCGCACCGGCTCGCTGATGTGGATGACCTTCGGTCTCGCCTGCTGCGCGGTCGAGATGATGCAGGTGTCGATGCCGCGTTACGACGTCGAACGCTTCGGCTTCGCGCCGCGCGCCTCGCCGCGTCAGTCCGACGTGATGATCGTCGCCGGCACGCTGACCAACAAGATGGCCCCGGCGCTGCGCAAGGTCTATGACCAGATGCCGGAGCCGCGTTACGTCATCTCGATGGGCTCCTGCGCCAATGGCGGCGGCTACTATCACTACTCGTATTCGGTGGTTCGGGGCTGCGACCGTATCGTGCCGATCGACATCTATGTCCCGGGCTGCCCGCCCACCGCAGAAGCGCTTCTCTACGGCGTGCTGCTGCTGCAGAAGAAGATCCGCCGCACCGGCACGATTGAACGCTAAGACTCGCGAACGCTTAAGGCTTTGTCATGGACGATGTGAGGCTCGACACACTGGGTCAGACGATTGTCGGCGCCCTGCCGGGTGCCGCGCTCGCGCATGAGGTGGCGTTCGGCCAGCTGACGATTGCGGTGGAAACATCGAAGATCGTCGAGGTCGTGCAGTTCCTGCGTGACGATCCGCGCTGCCGCTTCGTCAACTTCACCGATGCGACGGCGGTCGATTACCCCGGCCGCGAAAAGCGCTTCGACGTCGTCTATCACCTGATGTCGCCGACGCTGAACACCCGCATCCGTCTGAAAGGTCTGGCATCCGAAACAACTCAGGTGCCGTCGATCATTTCGGTGTTTCCCGGTGCTGACTGGTTCGAGCGCGAAGCCTATGACCTCTATGGCGTGATCTTTGTCGGGCATCACGACATGCGCCGTCTGCTGACCGATTACGGTTTCGACGGCCATCCGCTGCGCAAGGACTTCCCGCTCACCGGTTTCGTCGAGGTTCGCTACGACGACCAGGAGAAGCGGGTGGTGTACGAGCCGGTCCGGCTCAATCAGGAATTCCGCAAATTCGATTTCCTCTCGCCCTGGGAAGGCGCGGATTATCCCGTGCTGCCGGGTGACGAGAAGGCAGAGGTCAAGCCATGACCGAACAACCCAACGTTCGCAATTTCACGATCAACTTCGGACCGCAGCATCCGGCCGCGCACGGCGTGCTCCGCCTTGTGCTGGAGCTCGACGGCGAAGTCGTCGAGCGCGTCGATCCGCATATCGGCCTGCTTCACCGCGGCACCGAGAAGCTGATCGAGCAGAAGACCTATCTGCAGGCGATCCCGTATTTCGACCGGCTCGATTACGTCGCGCCGATGAACCAGGAACACGCATTCTGTCTGGCCGCCGAAAAGCTGCTCGGCGTCACCGTGCCGCGCCGCGGCCAGTTGATCCGCGTGCTGTATTCCGAAATCGGCCGCATCCTGTCGCATCTTCTCAACATCACCACGCAGGCGATGGACGTCGGCGCGCTGACCCCGCCGCTGTGGGGCTTCGAAGAGCGCGAAAAACTGATGGTGTTCTATGAGCGCGCCTCGGGCTCGCGCATGCATGCCGCGTTCTTCCGCATCGGCGGCGTACATCAGGACCTGCCGCCCAAGCTGATCAACGATATCGATGCCTGGTGCGATGCCTTCCCGCAGGTGCTCGACGATCTCGAAACGCTGCTCACCGGCAATCGTATTTTCAAACAGCGTAACGTCGATATCGGCGTGGTGTCGCTGGAAGACGCCTGGAAGTGGGGCTTCTCCGGCGTGATGGTGCGCGGCTCGGGCGCTGCATGGGATTTGCGCAAGTCGCAGCCTTATGAATGCTACGCCGAAATGGACTTCGACGTTCCGATCGGCAAGAACGGTGACTGCTACGATCGTTACTGTATTCGTGTCGAAGAGATGCGACAGTCGACCAAGATCATGAAGCAGTGCATAGCCAAGATGCGCGCGCCGGACGGGCAGGGCGCCGTTGCGGTCGAAGACAACAAGATTTTCCCGCCGCGTCGCGGCGAGATGAAGCGTTCGATGGAATCGCTGATCCATCACTTCAAGCTCTACACCGAAGGTTTTCGTGTGCCGGAAGGCGAAGTCTATGCTGCCGTCGAAGCGCCGAAGGGCGAGTTCGGCGTCTATCTCGTCTCCGACGGCAGCAACAAGCCGTACAAGTGCAAGATCCGCGCGCCGGGCTTTGCGCATCTGCAGGCCATGGACTTCATGTGCCGCGGCCATCTGCTTGCCGACGTCTCCGCCATTCTCGGTTCGCTCGACATCGTGTTCGGAGAGGTCGATCGGTGACGCTGACGCCTCCCATACAGTTTGACCGGGCGTCCGGCGTTCTCCAGAGCGTGAATCTCTGGGAACGTGCGATGGCCTGTGCGCTGGTGGTTGGCTCGAAGATCTCATCTTCGTTCTCGCATCGCGGCTACAACATGTGCGCCAATCTGATGCGCAGGACGGTGCTGCCGGCGCGCGATCTCGTGGTGAAGCTGAATGCGGATGCGCTGTTCGCGTTCCCATTCGGCGATGGCTACTGGAGCAAGTTGCTCAACCGCACCTTCTCCTATGAAGACGAGCTTGAGGTGTTGTTCCGGAACTCGATCGATGTCGATTACACGCTGCTCGATTGCGGCGCGAATTACGGATACTGGTCGGTGCTGGTGTCGAGCGGACCGTTCGGCTCGCACAAGGCGATCGCCATCGAGCCGTCGTTCGACAATTTCGCCAAACTTGCCACTAACGCCAGGATCAATGGTGACCGGTTCGACGTCATCAAATGCGCGATTGGCTCGCAGCGCGGCACGGCGCATCTGTCGGGCACCAAGCACGAAGCCTTCAGCATCGCCGGCGATCCCAATGCCGGCGGCGAGGAAGTGCCGGTGATCTCGCTCGACAATCTGCTCGACGACGGCAAGGTGTCGATGTCGGGCAAATATCTGATCAAGCTCGACGTCGAAGGCGTCGAGATCGAGGCCATCAAGGGCGGCGCACGATTGCTGCAGGGCGACTCGGTCATCATGTGCGAAGAGCACGGCAATGACCCGCATCACACCGTCTCACGCTTTATTCTGGATCAAACGCCGCTCAAGCTGATCGTGCATGATCCCGCCACCAACCGTTTCGAAACCGTGACCGAGTTGTCGATCCTCGATCGCATCAAGGTGTCCACACATGTTGGCTACAACGTGTTTGGCACATCGAGTGCGTTCTGGCTCGACCGCATCAGCAGCCTGAATGCGAGCGCGGCGCGCCGCACTCATTGAGAGACTAGACATGTCCGTCCGCCGTTTGGCTCCGAAAGAAGTTCAGCCCGCTTCGTTTAAATTCACGCCCGAGAATCTGGCGTGGGCGAAAGAGCAGATCACGCATTATCCGCCCGGCCGTCAGGCATCAGCCGTGATCGCGATCCTGTGGCGCGCACAGGAGCAACAAGCCGGCTGGGTCTCGGAAGCCGCGATCCGCGTCGTCGCCGACATGCTGGAAATGCCCTATATCCGCGTGCTCGAAGTCGCGACCTTCTATACCCAGTTCCAGCTGCAGCCGGTCGGCAAGAAGGCGCATATCCAGGTCTGCGGTACCACGCCTTGCATGCTGCGCGGCGCCGGCGATCTGATCGACGTCTGTCAGCATCGCATCCATCACGACCCGTTCCATCTGTCCGCAGATGGCGACTTCAGCTGGGAAGAGGTCGAGTGTCTCGGCGCCTGCGTCAACGCCCCGATGGCGATGATCTGGAGCGACACTTACGAAGATCTCACCAAAGAGAGCATGAACAAGCTGATCGACGGTTTCGCTGCCGGCACGCCGCCGAAGCCGGGTTCGCAGATCGGCCGTCAGTTTGCTGCGCCCGAAGGCGGCGCGCGCGTGATGACGAGTGGTGGTGCCGCCAGTTACACCAAGGTTCTGGATATGCCGAAGGAACCCGCGCTCGCCGATGCCGAGCCGAAGAAGCAGACCGAGTCGGCCAATGTGCAGGAGCGCCCGGCGCCGAAGCCGCCGGCGGCCGACGCGACCAAGACCAATCCGCCGAAGGGTGGCGCTTCTAAGGAGCCGAAGACTCCCAAGGAGCCGAAGAAATGACGCGCGTGCTGTCGATGAAATTTGCAACGCTGTCGGGGGACGCGGCAATGAACAAGTGGCTCTACATCGCACTGCATACGATGGTCGCAGCTGCGTTCATTTTCTCGCTGCAGCGCTTCTTTTTGAACGCCACGCTTGAATCCAGTCTGTTGTGGGCCGTTGTGTTCGGCGGTTGCGCCGCGATGCTCGCCTACAAGCAATCCAATCGCTGATCGAGGAAGCCATGCTCGACGACAACGACCGCATCTTCCGCAATCTCTACGGCCTCGACGACTGGGGCCTCGCCGGCGCACGCCGCCGCGGCGGCTGGGATGGCACCAAGGCCATCATCGACAAGGGCCGCGACTGGATCGTCAACGAGATGAAGGCGTCCGGCCTGCGTGGCCGCGGCGGTGCAGGTTTCCCGACCGGCATGAAGTGGTCCTTCATGCCCAAGGACAATGCCGACGGTCGCCCGAGCTATCTCGTCGTCAATGCTGACGAGTCCGAGCCCGGCACCTGCAAGGACCGCGAGATCATGCGGCACGATCCGCATACGCTGGTCGAAGGCTGTCTGATCGCCGGCTGCGCCATGGGCGCTCATGTCGGCTACATCTATGTGCGCGGTGAATTCATTCGCGAACGCGAACATCTGCAGGCGGCGATCGATCAAGCCTATGAGGCCAATCTGATCGGCAAGAACAACATTCACGGCTTCCCGTTCGACCTTTACGTCGCGCACGGCGCCGGCGCCTATATCTGCGGCGAAGAGACGGCGCTGCTCGAAAGCCTCGAAGGCAAGAAGGGCCAGCCGCGCCTGAAGCCGCCATTCCCGGCGAATGTCGGTCTCTACGGCTGCCCGACCACGGTGAACAACGTCGAGTCGATCGCTGTTGCGCCGGATATCCTGCGCCGCGGCGCGGCATGGTTCGCCAGCATCGGTCGTCCGAACAATGTCGGCACCAAGCTTTACGGCATCTCCGGCCACGTCAACACGCCCTGCGTCGTTGAAGACGCGATGAGCATTCCGTTCAAGGAGCTCATTGAGAAGCATGGCGGCGGCATTCGCGGCGGTTGGGACAATCTGCTGGCAATCATCCCGGGCGGCGCATCGTGCCCGTTGATCCCGGCTGCGGATTGCGAAGAACTCATCATGGATTTCGACGGCACCCGCGCGGTGAAGTCGTCGTTCGGCACCGCCGGCGTCATCGTCATGGACAAGTCCACCGACGTCGTCGCGGCGATTGCCCGCATCAGCTACTTCTTCAAGCATGAGAGCTGCGGCCAGTGCACGCCGTGCCGCGAAGGCACCGGCTGGATGTGGCGCGTGCTGAGCCGCATGGTCGAAGGCCGCGCCCACAAGCGCGAGATCGACATGCTGCTCGAAGTCACCAAGCAGGTTGAAGGCCACACCATCTGCGCGCTCGGCGATGCCGCCGCGTGGCCGGTGCAGGGCCTGATCCGCGCCTTCCGCCCGGAGATCGAACGCCGCATCGAAGAGTTCAGCCGCAAGGCGACGCTCGACGATCAGGGCATCCTCGATCCCGCGCATCTGGTCGCGGCGGAGTAGGGCGCATGGCTATGACGAAACTGATCATCGACGGCAAAGAGATCGAGGTCCCCGCGGAATACACGCTGCTGCAGGCGTGTGAAGCCGCCGGCGCCGAAATCCCGCGCTTCTGCTACCACGAGCGCCTGTCGATCGCCGGCAACTGCCGCATGTGTCTGGTCGAGGTGAAGGGCGGACCGAAGCCGGTCGCGAGCTGCGCCTGGGGTGTGCGCGATTGCCGGCCTGGTCCCAAGGGAGAACCGCCAGAAATCTCGACCCGTTCGCCGATGGTCAAGAAGGCACGCGAAGGCGTGATGGAATTCCTGCTGATCAACCACCCGCTGGATTGCCCGATCTGCGATCAGGGCGGCGAGTGCGATCTGCAGGACCAGGCGATGGGCTATGGCGTCGACACGTCGCGCTTTGCCGAAAACAAGCGTGCCGTCGAGGACAAGTATCTCGGCGCGCTCGTGAAGACCTCGATGAACCGCTGCATCCAGTGCACGCGCTGCGTCCGCTTCGCCGCCGAGATCTGCGGCGTGCCGGAAATGGGCGCGACCGGTCGCGGCGAGGACATGGAAATCACCTCGTTCCTCGAAACGGCGCTGACCTCGGAGCTGCAGGGCAACCTGGTCGATATCTGCCCGGTCGGTGCGCTGACCTCGAAGCCTTATGCTTTCGCTGCGCGTCCGTGGGAACTCGGCAAGACCCAGTCCATCGACGTCATGGACGCCGTCGGCTCGGCGATCCGCGTCGATACCCGTGGCCGCGAAGTGATGCGCATCCTGCCGCGTGTCAATGAGGCGGTGAACGAGGAATGGATCTCCGACAAGACCCGCCACATCGTTGACGGCCTGCGCACGCAGCGTCTCGATCGTCCCTATATCCGCGACAACGGCAAGCTGAGTGCGGCGACCTGGGCTGAAGCATTCAGCGCCATCGCTGCTAAGGTGGCTGGCAGCAAGAAGATCGGCGCCATCGCTGGCGATCTCGCCGCCGTCGAGGAAATGTTCGCGCTGAAGCAACTGCTCGCAAGCATGGGCTCGGCCAATCTGGCGACCCAGAGCGCGGGCGCTTTCGATGCGGCCACTGGCCGCGCGTCCTACATTTTCAACCCGACCATCGCCGGCATCGAGCAGGCCGATGCGCTGCTGATCGTGGGCGCCAACCCGCGCAAGGAAGCCGCCGTTCTCAACGCGCGCATCCGCAAGGCATGGCGCACCGGTGCATTGAAGGTCGGCGTGATCGGCGAGAAGGCCGATCTGACCTATCGCTACGACTATCTCGGCGCCGGCACGGACTCGCTGGCCGAACTCGCCGCCGGCAAGAACGCCTTCGCCGATGTGCTGAAGAACGCCAAGCATCCGATCGTGCTAGTTGGCGCCGGTGTAGCCGCACGTGCCGATGGCGCTGCGGTACTCGCGGCGGCTGCCAAGCTCGCCTCGGACTTCGGCGTGATCAAGGACGGCTGGAACGGTTTTGCGGTGCTGCAGACGGCAGCCTCGACTGTCGGCGCGCTCGATATCGGCTTCGCGCCGACATCGGGCAGCCTGAGCCTCGCGCAGATGACCTCGGCCGGTTCGCTCGACGTGCTGTTCTCGCTCGGCGCCGACGACGTGAAAGTCGCTGACGGCACTTTCGTCGTCTACATCGGCACCCATGGTGACCGCGGTGCGCATCGCGCCGACGTGATCCTGCCGGGTGCGGCCTATACCGAAAAGTCCGGCATCTTCGTCAACACCGAAGGCCGCGTGCAGATGGCGGAACGCGCCGGTTTCCCGCCGGGCGATGCCCGCGAGGACTGGGCAGTGATCCGCGCATTGTCCGACGTGCTCGGCCACAAGCTGCCTTACGACTCACTAGCTGCCTTGCGGCAGGCAATCTTCAAGGCTGCACCGCACCTGATGCGCATCGATCAGATCGAGGCCGGCGATGCCGGTGCGATCAAGACCCTTGCGGGCAAGGGCGGCACCGTCGACAAGACACCGTTCAAGGCCTCCGTTGAGGACTTCTACCTGACCAACCCGATCGCGCGTGCGTCAGCCATCATGGCGGAATGCTCCCGCCTGGCTTCCGGCCAGATGCTGACGGCGGCGGAGTAAACCGATGGCTGAATTCTGGACAAGCACCCTGTGGCCGCTGATCATCATGGTCGCGCAGAGCCTCCTTGTGCTCGTGGTGCTCTTGATTGCGATTGCCTACATCCTGCTGGCTGACCGCAAGATCTGGGCAGCGGTACAGATCCGCCGTGGCCCCAACGTGGTCGGGCCATTCGGCCTGCTGCAATCCTTCGCGGACTTGTTGAAATTCGTGCTGAAGGAGCCGGTGGTTCCTTCCAGCTCCAACAAGGGCGTGTTCCTGCTGGCGCCGCTGGTGTCCTGCGTGCTCGCGCTGGCGGCCTGGGCGGTGATCCCGATGGATCTCGGCTGGGTCATTTCCGACATCAATGTCGGCGTGCTCTATATTTTCGCGATCTCGTCGCTGTCGGTCTACGGCATCATCATGGCCGGCTGGTCGTCGAACTCCAAATATCCCTTCCTGTCGGCGCTGCGCGCCGCCGCGCAGATGGTGTCCTACGAAGTCTCGATTGGCTTTGTCATCATCACGGTCTTGCTCTGCGTCGGTTCGCTGAACCTGACGGCCATCGTCGCCGCGCAGGATTCGAAGTGGGGCATTCTCGGCTGGTACTGGATCCCGCTGTTCCCGATGTTCGTGATCTTCTACGTCTCGGCGCTGGCTGAAACCAACCGTCCACCCTTCGACCTCGTCGAAGCGGAATCGGAACTGGTCGCGGGCTTCATGACCGAATACGGCTCGACCCCGTATCTGCTGTTCATGCTCGGTGAATATGTTGCCATCGTCACCATGTGTGCGCTGGCAACGATCCTGTTCCTTGGCGGTTGGCTGTCGCCGATCCCGTTCGCGCCATTCACCTGGGTGCCAGGCATCATCTGGTTCGCCATCAAGGTGATGTTCATGTTCTTCCTGATTGCGATGGCGAAGGCGATCGTGCCGCGCTACCGCTACGACCAGCTGATGCGTCTGGGCTGGAAGGTGTTTCTGCCGCTGTCGTTGGCGTACGTCATCATCGTCGCTGCCGTGCTGCAATTCGGGGGCCTTGCTCCGAAATGAGGTCACTATGAATATCAGGGCAACAGCTCATTCGCTTCTGCTGGCGGAGTTCGTTTCGGCGTTCGTCCTCGCCATGCGGTATTTCTTCAAGCCGAAACCGACGCTGAATTATCCGTTCGAGAAGGGGCCGATCTCGCCGCGTTTCCGCGGTGAGCATGCGCTGCGCCGCTATCCAAACGGTGAAGAGCGCTGCATCGCCTGCAAGCTCTGCGAAGCGGTGTGTCCGGCACAGGCCATCACCATCGAAGCCGGCCCGCGCCGCAACGATGGGACGCGCCGCACCGTGCGCTACGACATCGACATGGTGAAATGCATCTATTGCGGACTGTGCCAGGAGGCCTGTCCGGTGGATGCGATCGTCGAGGGACCGAACTTCGAGTTCGCCACCGAGACGCGTGAGGAACTCTATTATGACAAGGCGAAATTGCTCGCCAACGGCGACCGCTGGGAGCGCGAGATTGCGAAGTCAATCGAACTCGACGCGCCGTACCGGTAAGGTGACCAGATGATCCTTCCCGCACTGTTCTTCTATCTGTTCGCCAGCATCTGTGTGGCTTCTGCGGTCATGGTGATTGCCTCGCGCAATCCCGTGCACTCCGTGCTGTTCCTGATCCTGGCCTTCGTCAACGCCTCGGGCCTGTTCGTGCTGATGGGCGCCGAATTCCTCGCAATGCTGCTGATCGTCGTCTATGTCGGCGCCGTCGCGGTGCTGTTCCTGTTCGTCATCATGATGCTCGACGTCGACTTCACGCAGCTGCGCGAAGGCTTCATTCAGTATCTGCCGTTTGGTCTCGTGATCGGTGCGATCTTCCTTGCCGAATTGCTGCTGGTCGCAGGTGGCTGGGTGATGAACCCGAACGTCACCAAGTCGATCACGGCGGCCATCCCGACGAATGTGAGCAATACCGAGGCGCTCGGCCTCGTGCTCTATACGAAGTACATCCATTACTTCCAGCTGGCCGGCATGGTGCTGCTGGTGGCGATGATCGGCGCGATCGTGCTGACGCTGCGCCACAAGGTCAAGGTCCGGCGCCAGGACATCAATGTTCAGAACGCGCGCAATCCGGAACTGGCGATGGAAGTGCGCAAGGTCGCGACCGGGCAGGGCCTGCAGGACGCCGACGCAGGGAGCTGGGTCAAATGACGATCGGTCTCGGACACTATCTGGCGGTCGCAGCGATCCTGTTCACGCTGGGCATTCTCGGCATCTTCCTGAACCGCAAGAACATCATCGTCATCCTGATGTCGATCGAGCTGATCCTGCTCGCCGTCAACATCAACATGGTGGCGTTCTCGACCTTCCTAGGCGACATCGTCGGGCAGGTGTTCGCGCTGCTTGTGCTGACCGTGGCCGCTGCGGAAGCAGCGATCGGTCTCGCCGTGCTGGTGGTCTATTTCCGCAACCGCGGCTCGATCGCGGTTGAAGACGTCAATCTGATGAAGGGCTGAGCCAGTTATGATCCAGGCTCTTGTATTCCTGCCGCTGATCGGCGCGCTGATCGCAGGCTTCATCGCCATCTTGGGTGCGCATGGGCGTAACCCGAGCGGCGACGAGATGGACCATGCGCATGACGACCACGGTCACGGCGATGCCAGCGCGCATGCACATGCTGCGCATGGGCATGACGATCATGGTCACGATGATCACGACGACCATCACCACGTTGCCGAGCCGGCCGCACTCGGCTCGCGTGCGGCCGAGCTGATCACTGCCGGTCTTCTGGTGGTGTCGGCGGTGCTGTCCTGGATGACCTTCGTGGACGTCGCCTTCATGCATCACGATGCCCGTATCGTGCTGCTGAACTGGATCAATTCGGGCGACCTGCAGATGTCCTGGACGTTGCGCGTCGATACGCTGACCGCCGTGATGCTGGTCGTCGTCACCACGGTGTCGTCGCTCGTGCACATCTATTCGCTCGGCTATATGGAAGATGATCCGAACCGGCCGCGCTTCATGGCGTATCTGTCGCTGTTCACTTTCATGATGCTGATGCTGGTGACCGCGGATAACCTGCTGCAGCTGTTCTTCGGCTGGGAAGGCGTGGGTCTGGCCAGCTACCTGCTGATCGGTTTCTGGTTCAAGAAGCCCTCGGCCAATGCTGCGGCGATCAAGGCCTTCGTGGTTAACCGCGTCGGCGACTTCGGCTTCTTGCTCGGCATCTTCGCGCTGTTCATGCTGGTCGGCTCGACCGATCTCGACACGATCTTCGCCAGCGCGCCCGGCCTGACCGGCAAGACGATCAACTTCTTCGGCTGGCACGCCGATGCACTGACACTGACCTGTCTGCTGCTGTTCGTCGGCGCGATGGGCAAGTCAGCCCAGTTCCTGCTGCACACCTGGTTGCCGGACGCGATGGAAGGCCCGACGCCTGTGTCGGCGCTGATCCACGCGGCGACCATGGTCACCGCGGGCGTCTTCATGGTGGCGCGCATGTCGCCGCTGTTTGAACTTGCGCCGAACGCGCAGGCCGTCGTGATGCTGGTCGGCGCGACCACTGCATTCTTCGCCGCGACCATCGGTCTGGTGCAAAACGACATCAAGCGCATCGTCGCTTACTCGACCTGTTCGCAGCTCGGCTACATGTTCGTGGCGCTGGGGACGGGGGCTTACTCGGTCGCCATGTTCCACTTGTTTACGCACGCCTTCTTTAAGGCGCTGCTGTTCCTGGGCTCGGGCTCGGTGATCTATGCGATGCATCACGAACAGGACATCCGGAAGATGGGTGGCCTATGGAACAAGATCCCGTTCACTTACGCGATGATGACCATCGGTACGCTGGCGCTGACCGGATTCCCGTTCACGGCCGGCTACTTCTCGAAGGACGCGATCATCGAAGCGGCTTACGCCTCGCACACCCAGTTCGCCTTCTACGGCTTCCTGATGACCGTGGTCGCGGCGCTGCTGACCTCGTTCTATTCATGGCGTCTGGTGTTCAAGACGTTCCATGGCGAGCCCCACGACAAGAAGCATTACGATGCAGCACATGAAGCGCCGCTGTGGATGCTGGTCCCGCTGGCCGTGCTGGGCATCGGATCGTTCGCCGCAGGCTTCCCGTTCAAGGAGCTGTTTGCTGGTCATCACGTTGGCGAGTTCTTCCGGGAATCGCTGAAGATGAACCCGCACATCATCGAGGAGATGCACCACATTCCCGGCTGGGTGCCCTATGTGCCGACCGTGATGATGGTGCTCGGTTTCCTGATTTCGTATCTGTTCTATGTTCGCAAGCCGTATTTGCCTGTCGAACTCGCGAACCAGCATCCGCTGCTCTACAAGTTCCTGCTCAACAAGTGGTACTTCGACGAGCTCTACGAGATCATCTTCGTCCGCCCGGCCAAGTGGATCGGCCACTTCCTGTGGAAGAAGGGCGACGGCATGATCATCGACGGCCTCGGGCCTGATGGTGTCTCGGCCCGCGTGCTCAATATCACGCGCGGCGTGGTTAAGCTGCAGACCGGCTACCTCTATCACTATGCCTTCGCGATGCTGATCGGCGTCGCCGGGTTGATCACCTGGTTTATCTTCGGCCTGGGGGGCCAGTAACAATGGCGTCCGTCATGACATGGCCGGTTCTTTCGGTCGTCACCTTCCTGCCGATCGTCGGTGCGATCCTGATTTATCTCAGCCGCGGCGACGACGAGGCTGCGCAGGGCAATGCGCGCTGGATCGCGCTCTGGACCACGCTGATCACTTTTGCGGTCTCGCTGATCCTGGTGATGCGCTTCGACCCGTCGAACGGCGACTTCCAGTTTGTCGAAAAGGCGCCCTGGCTGGCCGCGACCATCAACTACCATATGGGTGTGGACGGCATTTCGCTGCCCTTCGTGATCCTGACCACGGCGCTGATGCCGTTCTGCATCCTGTGCAGCTGGAAGTCGGTCACCAAGCGTGTCCGCGAATACATGATCGCGTTCCTGTTCCTGGAAACGCTGATGATCGGCACCTTCTCGGCGCTGGATCTGGTGCTGTTCTATCTGTTCTTCGAAGGCGGCCTGATCCCGATGTTCCTGATCATCGGCATCTGGGGCGGCCCGCGCCGCGTCTACGCCTCGTTCAAGTTCTTCCTCTACACGTTCCTCGGCTCGGTGCTGATGCTGCTGGCCATCATGGCGCTGTACTGGAATGCGGGTACGACCGACATCCCGACGCTGATGCACACCGCCGTGCCGCGCAGCCTGCAGACTTGGGCGTGGCTGGCATTCTTCGCATCCTTCGCGGTGAAGATGCCGATGTGGCCAGTGCACACCTGGCTGCCTGACGCACACGTGGAAGCGCCGACGGCAGGCTCAGTCGTACTGGCTGCGATCATGCTGAAGATGGGCGGTTACGGCTTCCTGCGCTTCTCACTGCCGATGTTCCCGGATGCCTCTCTCTACTTCGCGCCGATGGTCTGGACGCTCTCCGTGGTCGCGATCGTCTACACGTCGCTGGTCGCGCTGATGCAGGAAGACATCAAGAAGCTGATCGCCTACTCGTCGGTCGCGCATATGGGCTATGTGACCATGGGCATCTTCGCCGGCACCACCCAGGGCGTCTCCGGCGCAGTGTTCCAGATGGTGTCGCATGGCATCGTGTCGGGCGCGCTGTTCCTCTGCGTCGGCGTCGTCTACGACCGCCTGCATACCCGTGAGATCGCGGCCTATGGTGGCCTCGTAAACCGGATGCCGATCTATGCGGCGCTGTTCATGGTCTTCACCATGGCCAATGTCGGTCTGCCCGGCACCTCCGGCTTCGTCGGTGAATTCCTGACGCTCATCGGCACCTTCAAGGTCTCGATCCCGACGGCGACATTCGCCAGCATCGGCGTGATCCTGTCGGCGGCCTATGCACTGTGGCTGTACCGCAAGGTCGTGTTCGGTGAACTGACCAAGCCTGCGTTGCAGGGCATCAAGGACATCACGTTCCGGGAAGGCCTGGTGCTGGTGCCGCTGGTCATTCTCACCATTCTGTTCGGAGTCTATCCGAAGCCGGTGCTCGACATGTCGGCGGCTTCGATCCAGCTCCTCGTTAACAATTACGCTGCTGCAACGTCTGCCGTGAAGGCAGCCGCGCTGCTGCAATGACCGCAGCAGATCAGGATAACGCGCAATGACGATTACGACCGCCGGATATTCCCTGCTGCCCGTACTGCCGGAGCTGATGCTCGCGGTTGGCGCCATGGTGCTGCTGATGATCGGTGCCTTCAACGGACCGAAGGTCACGGGTCTCGTCACCACGCTCGCCGTCTGCCTGCTGGTGGTGGTCGGCGCGGCTGAAATCATGCTGCCTGCGGGCAAGCATGTCACCTTCGGCGGCAGCTTCATCGTCGACGATTATGCACGCTTCCTGAAGGTGCTGGCGATTATCGCGTCGGCCGTGACGCTGATCCTGTCGCGTGAATTCCTCGCGGACCAGTCCCGTCGTATTTTCGAATACGCCATCCTGGTGCTGCTCTCGACGCTCGGCATGATGGTGCTGATCTCGGCCGGCGACCTGATCATGCTGTATCTCGGCCTCGAACTGATGAGCCTTGCGCTCTATGTCGTCGCAGCCTCCAACCGCGACAATGCAAAGTCGACCGAAGCCGGCCTGAAGTATTTCGTGCTCGGCGCGCTGTCGTCGGGCATGCTGCTCTACGGCGCTTCTATGATCTACGGTTTCACCGGCACGGTGTCCTTCGCCGGCATCGCCGCCGAAGCCAAGACCGGCAATATCGGCCTGGTGTTCGGCCTGGTGTTTCTGCTCGCCGGCCTCTGTTTCAAGGTGTCGGCCGTGCCGTTCCACATGTGGACGCCCGATGTCTACGAAGGCGCACCGACGCCCGTCACCGCCTTCTTCGCCTCGGCCCCGAAGGTTGCAGCACTCGCCGTGTTCACCCGCGTCACGCTGACGGCGTTCCCGGGCATTGTCGTGCAATGGCAGCAGGTCGTGGTGTTCGTGTCGCTGGCCTCGATGGTACTGGGCTCGTTCGCCGCCATCGGCCAGACCAACATCAAGCGCCTGATGGCCTATTCGTCGATCGGCCACATGGGCTTCGCGCTGGTCGGTCTTGCCGCCGGCACGCAGGAGGGTGCGCAGGGCGTGCTGGTCTATATCGCGATCTATGTCGCGATGACCCTCGGCACCTTCGCCATCATCCTGACCATGAAGCGCAATGGCCAGCCCGTTGAGACGATCAAGGATTTCGCCGGCCTGTCGCGCACCAATCCGATCATCGCCTTCTTCTTCGCGATGTTCCTGTTCTCGCTGGCAGGCGTGCCGCCGCTGGCCGGCTTCTTCGGCAAGTTCTACGTCTTCATGGCGGCCATCAAGTCGGGCCTGTTCGTACTGGCCGTGGTCGGTGTGTTGGCCAGCGTGGTGGGCGCGTTCTACTACCTGTCCATCGTGAAGCTCATGTATTTCGACGAGCCGGTCGGGAAGCTCGATCCGATGCGCGTTGAACTGCGCACGGTGCTGGCTGTGGCGGGTCTCTTCAACGTGTTGTTCTTCGTCTATCCGGCGCCTCTGGTCAGCGCGGCGGCATTCGCAGCGAAGTCGCTGTTCTAGATGGTATTTTCGCTCGGTCCCCGAGCCCTCGCGGCGGGCACGAAGCTCGCCGCATTCGACTCAACCGGTTCAACCAATACTGAAGCCATGGACCGCGCACGCACAGGCGAGCGCGGTCCGATGTGGTTTGTCACAACGGAACAGACTGCGGGACGTGGGCGGCGGCATCGGCCGTGGGTCGCTCCCCGCGGGAACCTCGCCAGTTCGGTGCTGGAAGTTCTTGATGTGACGCCCTCAGTTGCGGCGACGCTGGGCTTTGCGGCCGGCGTTGCCGTTGAGAAGGCGCTCCGACAGATCAGCGTCGAAGCCGCGATGCGGGCGCCGCAGTCGGCCGCGAATGATTATCGGCTGAAATGGCCGAACGACGTTCTGGCAGGCGGGCACAAGCTGGTCGGAATGAATCTGGAGGCGGAGGCAGCGCCGAACGGCCAGCTTGCTGTTGTCGTCGGCATCGGCACCAATGTGGTGGCGGCCCCCGACAATATGCCTTATCCGGTTGCTTGCCTGCATGCGATGGGTGTCAGCGCCAGCGCCGAAGACCTGTTTGCGGCGCTTTCGGACACCTGGCAGGAGATGCGCGGCATCTGGGATTCCGGCCGCGGGTTTGCCGAGATCCGGCGACAGTGGCTGGAGCGTGCAGCAGGGATCGGTCAGCCGGTGTCCGTGGACAACGGGGTACAGACGATTTCGGGAATTTTCGACACCATTGATGAGGCCGGTTGTATGATTGTCGCGACAGCGGATCGCCGGCGAATCCCTATTACCGCCGGCGACGTTCATTTCGGATCGGCCGCGTCGACAAGGACAGTACGCAAATGACGCGACCCAACGAATTGACCTTCGCACCGCTGGGAGGCGTCGGCCAGATTGGCATGAACCTGTCGATCTATGGCCTGGCCGGGAAGTGGCTGGCGATCGACCTCGGCGTCTATTTCGGCGACGAGGAACATCTGCCCGGCATCGATCTGGTGATGCCCGACGTGCGCTTCTTGGAAAAGGAAAAGAAGAATCTCGTTGGTCTCGTGCTCACCCACGCCCATGAGGACCATTTCGGCGCCATCATCGACCTGTGGCCCAAGCTGAAATGCCCGATCTATGCGACGCAGTTCAGCGCCGCATTGTTTGAAGCCAAATGCGCCAGCGAGCGCAATCCGCCGAAGATCCCCGTCACCGTGGTGCCATCGGGCGGCCGCATCAATCTCGGCCCGTTCGATATCGAGTTCATTCCGGTTGCGCATTCGATTCCGGAATCCCATGCGATCGCGCTGCACACGCCGCTCGGCACCGTGCTGCATACCGGTGACTGGAAGATCGATCCGACACCGATCATCGGCCTGCCAACCGACGAAAAGCGGCTGCGTGAACTCGGCGATGCCGGCGTGCTGGCCATCATCGGCGACTCCACGAATGCGGTGCGCGATGGCCGCTCACCTTCCGAAACGGAGGTTGCCGCCACGCTCACCAAACTGGTGAAGGCTGCCAAGGGCCGCGTCGCCGTTACGACCTTCGCATCGAACGTGGCGCGGTTGCGGGCCGTTGCCGAAGCGGCGCAGGCCGCGGGCCGCGAAGTGGTGCTGGTCGGCCGCGCCATGGAGCGCGTCGTGCAGGTGGCTCGCGAATGCGGCTATCTCGATGGACTGCCGGCGTTCCGCAACGCCGACTATTACGGCCATTTCCCGCCGGACAAGGTGGTGGCGCTGTGCACGGGCAGCCAGGGTGAAGCGCGCGCGGCGCTGGCGCGTATCGCCAGCGATGATCATCCGATGGTGACCCTCAACAAGGGCGATACGGTGATCTTCTCGTCGCGGACCATTCCGGGCAACGAGAAGGCGGTCGGCACCATCATCAACGGTCTTGTCACGCAGGGCATCGAGGTGATCACCGATCGCGATGCGCTGGTGCATGTGTCCGGCCATCCGCGCCGCGACGAATTGCGCGACATGATCTCCTGGGTGCGGCCGCAATTGCTGATCCCCGTCCATGGCGAGGCGCTGCATCTGCATGAGCATGCCAAGCTGGCGCGCGCCTGCGGCGTGCCGCGGACCATGATCGTCAAGAACGGCGATCTGGTGCGCCTTGCGCCCGGCGATGCTGCCGTCATCGACGAATTGCCGTCGGGCCGCATGTTCAAGGACGGCCTCATCCTCGAGGACTCCAAGTCCCGCGCGGTGAGCGAGCGGCGCCGGCTGTCCTTTGCCGGCTGCGCTTTCGTGGCATTGGCCGTGACCATGAAGGGCGAACTGGTCGACGACCCTGCGGTCGATCTGATCGGCATTCCCGAAAAGAACCTCAAGGGCGAGGTGATGGAGGATGTCGTGTTCGACATCGTCGTCAACATCGTCGAAAACCTGCCCAAGGCGCGCAAGCGCGATCCGGATGCGATGGCGGAGTCGGTGCGACGCGCTGTCCGCTCGTCACTCGCCGATCAATGGGGCAAGAAGACGATGTGCTACGTTCACATCCTGCAGGTCGAAGACTAAAAGCAAAGAAACAAAGACTACGGAGGACACCATGCTGGGCCGGCTCAATCATGTGGCGATTGCCGTCGCCGATGCGGAGAAAGCTGCGAAGATCTACGGCACCGCCTTCGGTGCCGAGATTTCCGCGACCGTGCCGCTGCCGGAGCATGGCGTAATCACGGTGTTCGCGACGCTGCCGAATACCAAGATCGAATTCATCCAGCCGCTCGGCGCGGACTCGCCGATCGCCAAATTCGTCGAGCGCAATCCTGACGGCGGCATTCATCACATCTGTTACGAAGTGCCGGATATCATCGCGGCACGCGACAACCTGATCAAGGAAGGCGCGCGCGTGCTTGGCGACGGCCAGCCGAAGATCGGCGCCCACGGCAAGCCTGTGCTGTTCCTGCATCCCAAGGATTTCTCGGGCGCGCTGGTAGAGATCGAACAAGCTTCCGAAATCGAACAGTCCTGAGGGCACGATGGCCTATACGATCTCGACGTCGCTCGCGGTCTATTTCGTCATCTGGTGGATCACGCTGTTCCTGACGCTGCCATTCGGCGTGCGCAGCCAGCATGAGGACGGCGAGGGCACCGACGGCACCGATCCCGGTGCGCCTGTGCTGGCCCGGATGGGGCGCAAGCTGATCTGGACCACGGTGATTTCCGCGGTGCTATTCGCGGCCGGCATGTATGCGTATCGCATGGACTACTTCAACATCGAGAGGCTCTCGAAGCTGATGGGCGTGCCGATCTGAGAGCGATCTTTAACCTGCGGAGTCTGTCCTTTCAGGTGTCGATACGGAGCTGACGCATGAAGCGCTTTCTGCTTTTTCTGTTGCTTGGGCCGGCTGTCGGCTTTGCGGTTTTCGAGCTGCGCGAAATTGCCAGCGGCAGGATCATCGGTGGCTTTCCCGGCTTCATTATGGGATTGCCCTTTGCCTACTGGTTCGGGCTGATCCCGTCGCTGGTGATGTGGCTTGAGGACTGGTTCCTCGAAGACAAGATGCAGCTGTGGCCGAAGGTGCTGACCTCGGCGCTTACTGGCTATGTCGTGAGTATCGGGATGATGTTGATCTGGACGTCGGTGTCGATCCCGCTGCGCCAGATCCTTACATTCGGGATCGTCGGCGCGGTACAGGGCCTGGTCTGTTCGTGGCTGTCGGGCATCAGGCCGAAGGGTGGTGCGCTGTAGTACGCAGCGCGTTGCATCTTCGAAAAAAGGCCGGCATGGATGCCGGCCTTTTTCGTCTCGGACGATATGAAGCGTCGCGGTCGTTGTCGGGAATCTGCCGAAAAAAAAGAGCAGGGCCGCAGCCCTGCTCGGAAAATTGTGTCGACCCTATTACCCCAAACTTTGGATTTTATCCTTGCTTAGCGGGTTGACGCTGCTTGAGCGCGTCAGGGCTCCTCCCGAGACTTGGACCACCAGACTCTGTCCTTACGAACCGCCTGAGCTGTGAGTCGTAGCTTAACTTTTTTTGTTTGTCACCAATTTCGGCAATGTGTGTTCAAAATTTAGGCCAAGGGTAGAATCGCGACCTTTTACGCGATTTCCGGTCACGCTGGGGTCGCCTTGCCGGCATCGGAAATGGAGATATTTGACAGCCTGGGAAGAAATTCGCCAGGCGAACGGAATTAAGCCCCGATTGCCGGCTCCATGTCCTAGACTGCCCGGCGTGCGACCCGTCGCCCTTGTATTTTGGCGGCCGATCCGGTTTCACTCGCGTTCTCCCGTGTCCCTCCGATTCCCAGGCCTAACCATGCGATTGTCGCGCTATTTTCTGCCCATTCTCAAGGAAACGCCGAAGGAAGCCGAGATCGTCTCGCACCGGCTGATGCTGCGCGCGGGCATGATCCGTCAGGAGGCCGCCGGCATCTATGCCTGGTTGCCGCTGGGCCTGCGGGTGCTGAAGAAGATCGAGCAGATCGTCCGCGAGGAGCAGAACCGGGCGGGTGCCATCGAGCTCCTGATGCCGACATTGCAGCTCGCCGATCTCTGGCGCGAAAGTGGGCGCTACGACGCCTATGGGCCGGAGATGCTGCGCATCGTGGACCGCCACAAGCGGGAGCTTCTCTACGGGCCGACCAACGAGGAAATGATCACCGAAATCTTCCGCGGCTATGTGAAGTCCTACAAGAGCCTGCCGCTGAACCTGTACCACATCCAGTGGAAGTTCCGCGACGAGCAGCGTCCGCGTTTCGGCGTGATGCGCGGCCGCGAATTCTTGATGAAGGATGGCTATTCGTTCGACATCGACGAAGCCGCGGCGAAGCATTCCTACAATCAGATGTTCGTCGCCTATCTGCGCACCTTCGCGCGCATGGGCCTCAAAGCGATCCCGATGCGCGCCGAGACCGGACCGATCGGCGGCGATCACTCCCACGAATTCATCGTGCTCGCCGAGACCGGCGAGTCCGGCGTGTTCTGCGACAAGAACGTGCTCGATCTGCCGATCCCGCCGGCCGATGTCGATTATAGCGGTGATCTCACGGGCATCATCAATCAGTGGACCTCGATCTATGCGGCAACCGAAGACGTCCACGACGCCGCGCGGTTCGAAAGCGAAGTGCCGGCCGAGCGGCGGCTCAACACCCGCGGTATCGAAGTCGGCCAGATCTTCTATTTCGGCACCAAATATTCCGACGCGATGAAGGCGACCGTTGCCGGCGCCGATGGCGCGGAGACGGCGATCCATGGCGGCTCCTACGGCGTCGGCGTATCGCGGCTGCTGGGCGCGATCATTGAGGCCTGCCACGACGAGAACGGCATCAAGTGGCCCGAGGAAGTGGCGCCGTTCCGTGCCGCCATCCTCAACCTGAAGCAGGGTTCGGCCGATACGGATGCGGCCTGCGAGGCGCTCTACAAGGAGCTCTCGGCCAAGGGCGTCGATGTGCTCTATGACGACACCGACCAGCGCGCCGGCGGCAAGTTTGCCACCGCCGACCTGATCGGTGTGCCCTGGCAGATTCTCGTCGGCCCGAAGGGGCTCGCCGAAGGCAAGGTCGAGCTGAAGCGGCGCGAAGACGGTTCGCGTGAGAATATCAGTGCCGCCGAGGTCGTCGCAAAGCTGACGTCCTGACGACTTATCCACTGCGTGGTCGCCGCATCACTCACGATGCGGCTAGAATAAGCCCGATTCGTATGGGAGTCGGGCGATGGATGATGCCATGAGCGAGCCAGTTCGAACCCCACCCTTCGCCGCCTTCGAATGGCTGCTGTCCGGACGCTATCTCCGTGCGCGCCGCAAAGAGGGATTCATCTCCGTCATTGCCGGCTTCTCGTTCCTCGGCATCATGCTCGGCGTCGCCACGCTGATCATCGTGATGGCCGTGATGAACGGCTTTCGCAAGGAGCTGCTCGACAAGATCCTCGGCCTCAACGGGCATCTGCTGGTGCAGCCGCTGGAAAGCCCGCTGACCGACTGGAAGGATGTCGCCGACCGCATTAGCGGTGTGAATGGCATTCGTCTTGCCGCGCCGGTCGTGGATGGCCAGGGATTGGGGTCATCCGCGTTTGGGGCTGCCGGCATTTTTATCCGCGGTATCCGCGCCGGCGACCTCAATAACCTCACGTCGATCGCCAAGAACATCAAGCAGGGCACGCTCGAAGGCTTCGATGACGGGCAGGGTGTGGCGATCGGTCGGCGGCTGGCGGATCAACTCTCGATCCATGCCGGCGACATGATCACGTTGATCTCGCCGAAGGGGGCGGTGACCCCGATGGGCACAACGCCGCGCATCAAGCCCTACAAGGTTGCTGCCGTCTTCGAGATCGGCATGTCGGAATATGACTCGACCTTCGTGTTCATGCCATTGGCCGAGGCGCAGACTTACTTCAATCGCCCCTCTGACGTGACCTCGATCGAGGTCTACACCAACAATCCCGACAGGATCGACGAGTATCGCAAGCTCGTGACCGAGGCGGCCGGGCGGCCGATCTTCATCGTCGATTGGCGGCAGCGCAACTCGACCTTCTTCAATGCGCTGCAGGTCGAGCGCAACGTCATGTTCCTGATCCTGACGCTGATCGTGTTGGTGGCGGCGCTGAACATCGTCTCCGGCCTGATCATGCTGGTGAAGGACAAGGGCAGCGACATCGCGATCCTGCGCACCATGGGCGCCTCTCAAGGCTCGATCATGCGGGTGTTCCTGATCACGGGTGCTGCGATCGGCGTGGTCGGCACGCTGGTCGGCTTCTTCGTTGGACTACTGGTCTGCTTCAACATCGAGACGATCCGGCAATTCATCTCGTGGATGACATCCACTGAGCTGTTCTCGCCGGAACTGTATTTCCTGTCCAAGCTGCCGGCCGAGGTCGACGTCGGCGAAACCAGCGCGGTGGTCATCATGGCGCTGACGCTGTCGTTCCTGGCGACCCTCTACCCGTCGTGGCGCGCCGCGCGCCTCGATCCCGTCGATGCGCTAAGATACGAGTGAGTGACTGATATGGCGCAAGGGGCAGATGATGTACCGGTGGTCTATCTCCACGACATCAAGCGGCAATACACCCAGGGCGAAAGCGTTCTGACCATTCTCGACAATGCCAAGCTGGCATTGTGGGCGGGGCAGTCGGTCGCGCTGGTGGCGCCATCCGGCTCGGGCAAGTCGACGCTGCTGCATATTGCCGGCCTGCTCGAGAGCCCAGATGACGGCGAGGTCTATGTCGGCGGCACCGCGACCTCGGGCCTGTCGGACACCGAGCGCACCCAGATCCGCCGCACCGATATCGGCTTCGTCTACCAGTCGCATCGGCTGCTGCCGGAATTCACCGCGCTGGAAAACGTCATGCTGCCGCAGATGATCCGCGGCTTGAAGCGCTCCGAGACGGTCGCCCGCGCCAAGGAAATCCTGGCCTATCTGGGTCTGGCCGAACGCATCACACATCGCCCGGCGGAGCTGTCGGGCGGCGAGCAGCAGCGCGTTGCGATTGCCCGCGCGGTGGCCAATGCACCGCGCGTGTTGTTTGCCGACGAGCCGACGGGCAATCTCGATCCACATACCGCGGATCATGTCTTCAAGGCGCTGATGCAGCTGGTGAAGGCGACCAAGGTGGCGATGTTGATCGCGACCCACAACATGGAACTGGCTGGCCGCATGGACCGGCGGGTGTCGCTGGAAAACGGCAAGGTCGTCGAACTCGACTGACCCCGCCGCTCGTTTCATTTGAGAGAGAAAAAGCGAGGCGCCGCGGACGGCGCCGTCGCTCAGTAGCTGCTCTTACGCTTGCGCTTCACGCGCGGCTGCTGCGGCGCGTAGGTCTGCGCATAGGCCAACGCCGGATTGGCGAAGCAGGTCAGGCCGATGCCCGATGCCGTCGCGGCGCACTGCGCATAGGTGCGGTAGCTGCAGTCGTCGTCGTCATAGAGCGAGCGCATGCAGAACGGATAACCGCTCGGCGTGTTGAACGAGAACGGGCCGGGATCGGTGCGCTGTGCTGCGGCGGGCGTGACATTGAGGGCCGAGAGGGCGCCGAAGGCGACCAGAGCAAGCAGGGCTGCGCGCATCGAATTCTCCTGCCGACTCAGATGGCCGGCTGCGTGTGATCTCTGACCGGCACAAAGCCGGTCCGAGAGGTATTCGTCAACTCACAAAGCCGGATTCCGCTCCGCATCTGGCGCCGGAAACATGCCGTAACAGGGCTTGTTCGGCACAGGCGACGCAATACGGCGTAGGTGATCGCCGGCGAGGGATGGCCTTGGCTGGCTGGGCGGAAAGCGTGCCGGCTCGCCGTCTTAACCATTCGGAATATGAGGCGCGACGCGCCCGGATCGGCTGCTTGACTTAGGAACAGAATGAGAACAATGTTCTTCATATGTTCCAGAGATCACGGAGGCCACCATGTTGAAGACCTTTGTTGAAGAAGCCGCTGCGCTGGCATCGATCGTTCTGTTCGTCGGCATGATTGCGGTTTGGGCGCAACTGATCCCCCAGCTGTGATCCTGCTCCCGGACGCTGGCTGCGAAGCTGGCGCCGGAACACCGGGGAAGCACTCTCCGGCGGATACGGGAGCGCTCCCGGGGAATGACAAGCATTCCCTAGGGAATGCGGGGACGCTTCCGGGCCCGAGCGGGTTTCACATGGACTTGGCCGGGGGCAGGCATCACCATAGGGCAGCGAGTCGGCCTGAACAGGCTGCCGCGATCCCCAGTGTCGATGACTGCCCAGATCGGGCGCTGCAAAGTCCGGAACGTCCCACGCCATGAGTCAGAAGCCCGCCGCCGCGTCGAATGCCGGATTTGTCCATCTGCACGTGCATTCGGCCTATTCGCTGCTGAAGGGCTCGATCAAGATCCAGAAACTGGCGGAACTGGCGAAGGCCGACCATCAGCCGGCGCTGGCGCTGACCGACAGCGACAACATGTTTGGCGCGCTGGAATTCTCCGAGAAGCTGGTGGGCTACGGCATCCAGCCAATCACCGGCTGCGAGGTCGCGATCGATTTCGGCGACCAGGATCCCAACGCCCGTAATGCGCTGAACGCCGTGATGCCGCGCATTGTGCTGCTGGCCGCCAAGGAGCGCGGCTATCAGAGCCTGATGAAACTCAACTCGCGCGCGTTTCTGGAAACCCCGGTCAACCACGCGCCCCACATCAAGCTGGACTGGCTGCTGGAGGAAACAGAAGACCTGATCGCGTTGAGCGGCGGTCCGGATGGTCCGATCAATCAGGCGCTGCTCGCCGATCAATCCGCGCTTGCCGCTGCGCGTTGCGACCGACTCGCATCGCTATTCGGCGATCGGCTCTACATCGAACTGCAGCGTCATGGCGCAGAGAAGGAGCGCCGCGCCGAAGCGGGTTTGATAGACTTGGCTTACGCCAAGGGCCTGCCGTTGGTGGCAACCAACGAGCCGTATTTTGCCGCCGCGGATGACTATGAGGCCCATGATGCGCTGCTATGCATCGCCGGTGGCAGGATCATTGCCGAAACGGACCGCGAGCAGCTCACCACCGATCATCGCTTCAAGACCCGCGCCGAAATGGCGGTTCTGTTTGCCGATATTCCTGAGGCATTGGCGTCAACCGTCGAAATCGCCGAGCGCTGCTCGTTCCGGCCGAAGACACGCAAGCCGATCCTGCCGCGCTTCACGGTCGGTGCCGGCAGTAACGCCGAAGGCGCGGCCCAGGAGGAATCCGACGAGTTGTGCCGTCAGGCCGAGGAGGGGCTGCGCAAACGTCTCGAGATCCACGGCGTGTCACAAGGCAAGAGTGAGGAGGAATACCACGCTCGGCTCGACTTCGAACTCAACGTCATCTCCCGCATGAACTATGCGGGTTACTTTCTGATCGTGTCCGACTTCATCAAATGGGCGAAGGCGCAGGGCATTCCGGTGGGGCCGGGCCGCGGTTCGGGCGCCGGCTCGCTGGTCGCCTGGGTGTTGACCATCACCGACCTCGATCCCCTGCAGTTCAACCTGCTGTTCGAGCGCTTCCTCAATCCGGAACGCGTCTCGATGCCCGACTTCGATATCGACTTCTGCCAGGATCGCCGCGGTGAGGTGATCTCCTATGTGCAGCAGCGCTACGGCCGCGATCAGGTCGCGCAGATCATCACCTTCGGTACGCTGCAGGCGCGCGGCGTGTTGCGCGACGTCGGCCGTGTGCTGCAGATGCCCTATGGCCAGGTCGACAAGCTGACCAAGCTGGTGCCGCAAAATCCTGCGGCCCCTGTGACCTTGGCTGCGGCGATCGAAGGCGAGCCGAAGCTGCAGGCGCTCCGCGACGAGGATCCGATCGTCGCCAAAGCCTTCGATATCGCGCAGCGCCTCGAGGGTCTGACGCGCCACGCTTCGACCCACGCCGCAGGCATCGTGATCGGCGACCGGCCGCTGTCGCAGCTCGTGCCGATGTATCGCGATCCGAAATCGGACATGCCGGTCACCCAGTTCAACATGAAATGGGTTGAGCCAGCAGGTCTCGTGAAGTTCGACTTCCTCGGCCTGAAGACGCTGACGGTGCTCGATGTCGCCGTGAAGCTACTCAAGCAGCGCAATATTGACGTCAATCTTGCGACCACGCCGATTACCGACGCCAAGAGCTACGAGATGCTGGCGCGCGGTGAAGTGGTCGGCGTGTTCCAGGTGGAAAGCCAGGGCATGCGGCGCGCGCTCGTGGACATGCGCCCCGACCGTTTCGAGGACATCATCGCGCTGGTCGCGTTGTATCGTCCGGGCCCGATGGCGAACATCCCGACCTATTGCGCGCGCAAGCATGGCGATGAAGAGCCGGAATATCTGCATCCGATCATCGAGCCGATCCTGAAGGAAACCTTCGGCGTCATCATCTATCAGGAACAGGTGATGCAGATCGCGCAGGTCATGGCCGGCTATTCGCTTGGCGACGCCGATCTGCTGCGCCGTGCGATGGGCAAGAAGATCCGCGCCGAAATGGAAAAGCAGCGCGAGATCTTCGTCGCCGGCTCCGTCAAGAACGGTGTGCCGAAAGGGCAGGCCGATACGATCTTCGATCTGCTCGCGAAATTTGCCGACTATGGCTTCAACAAGAGCCACGCGGCGGCCTATGCGCTCGTGTCGTATCACACCGCCTATATGAAGGCGCATTATCCGGTGGAGTTCATTGCGGCGTCGATGACGCTCGACATGGGCAACACCGACAAGCTGTCGGAATTTCGCGCCGAGGCGCAGCGGCTCGGTATCAAGGTCGAGGCGCCGAACATCAATCGTTCGGGCGTCACCTTCGAGGTCAGCGACAACACGATCTATTATGCGCTGGCCGCGTTGAAAGGCGTCGGCGCTGGCGCCGTCGAGCTGATCGTCGCCGAGCGCAACAAGAATGGTTTGTTCACGTCGCTTGCCGACTTTGCGTCGCGCGTGAGCCCACGCGCCGTCAACAAGCGCATCATCGAAACACTCGCTGCGGCCGGCGCTTTCGATACGCTCGATCCACATCGTGCCCGCGTGCATGGCGGCGCGGATGCTATTTTGGCCGCCTGCCAGAGCGCCCACGTGGATACGACAATCGGTCAGGGAAACATGTTTGGCGGCGCGGCCGATGCGCCGACCATCATGCTGCCGCAGATCGACAACTGGCTGGCGGCGGAGAAGCTGCGCAAGGAATACGACGCTATTGGCTTCTTCCTGTCCGGCCATCCGCTCGATGACTATGCGACCGCCCTGAAGCGACTGCGGGTGCAGAGCTGGGCCGAGTTCTGCCGCGCGGTCAAAACCGGCGCTACGGCGGGCAGGGTGGCGGCTACCGTCGTGTCCCGTATGGAGCGGCGCACCAAGACCGGCAACAAGATGGGCATCATGGGTCTGTCCGACCCGACCGGCCATTTCGAGGCGGTGCTGTTCTCCGAAGGGCTTGCCCAATACCGCGACGTGCTGGAACCGGGTACCGCGGTGCTGCTGCAACTCGGTGCCGAACTCCAGGGCGAGGACGTTCGGGCCCGGGTTCTCCACGCGGAGCCTTTGGATGCCGCCGCTGCCAAGACCCAGAAGGGGCTCAGGGTGACCATGAAGGACACCAAGGCACTGGATTCGCTGGTAAAACGCCTCCAACCGCAGCCGAGCAATGCCGCCGGTGGAGGCGACGTCTCGCTGATCCTGCGCCTCGACCTGCAAACTGAGGTCGAATTCAAGCTCGAAGGCCGGTTCCAGGTGTCCCCGCAGATCGCCGGCGCCATCAAGGCGGTTTCCGGGGTGGAAATGGTCGAAACGCTTTGAGCTGGCGACCCGCGCGGTAAACCGGCTGAAGCCACCGGATTTCCTTGCTTATCCCGGGAATCCGGCTATAAGCCGGCCCATCTCACACGGAAGCATGGCTTAATCGCCGTCCGGTGGCATCCGGGCTGCACGGCAGAATCCTCTGCCCGAACGCTCGTTTGCTCACACGCTTCCGGAGGAAACAACCGGAGAATTGATACTATGGCACTACCCGAATTTTCTATGCGTCAACTGCTCGAAGCTGGTGTCCACTTTGGCCACCAGTCGCACCGCTGGAATCCGAAGATGGCGAATTACATCTTCGGCGCACGCAACAACATCCACATCATCGATCTCGCGCAGACCGTGCCGTTGCTGCACACCGCGCTGAAGGCTGTGAGCGACACCGTCGCCAAGGGTGGCCGCATCCTGTTCGTCGGCACCAAGCGCCAGGCGCAGGACGTCGTTGCTGAAGCTGCGAAGCGCTCGGCGATGTACTTCGTCAATTCGCGCTGGCTTGGCGGCACCCTGACCAACTGGAAGACCATCTCCGGTTCGATCAAGCGTCTTCGTCACCTCGACGAAGTGCTGAACTCCGGCGACGCGTCGGCCTACACCAAGAAGGAGCGTCTGACGCTGCAGCGCGAGCGCGACAAGCTCGATCGCTCGCTGGGCGGCATCAAGGACATGGGCGGTCTGCCCGACCTGATCTTCGTGATCGACACCAACAAGGAAGACATCGCGATCCAGGAAGCCCAGCGTCTGGGTATTCCTGTCGCGGCGATTGTCGACACCAACTCGGATCCGAAGGGCATCACCTATGTGGTCCCGGGCAACGACGACGCCGGCCGTGCGTTGTCGCTGTATTGCGACCTGATCGCGCGCGCTGTCATCGACGGCATCTCACGTGCCCAGGGCGACTCGGGCTTCGATATCGGCGCATCGGCTGCTCCGGTGGCTGAAGCCATTCCGGCTCCGGAAGCTGGCTTCCAGGGCCTGGCCGGTCCGCGTGGCACCGCCGACGATCTCAAGAAGCTCACCGGCGTGTCCGGTGCGATCGAGAAGAAGTTCAACGACCTCGGCATCTTCCACTACTGGCAGCTGGCCGAACTCGATCACGACACCGCCCACAAGATTGGCGAAGAAGTTGGTCTTCCGGCCCGTGCCGACGGCTGGGTCGCCCAGGCCAAGGGTCTGACGGCGGAAGCCGAGTAACGCGCAGGCGTGATCCCGGAACCGGTGTCCCGGTTCCGGACAAAATCATGCCGATGCGACAGCCAAGAAACTATTGTGCGGCCGTCATCCCGGCCGCACTTTCCATCTCTACACTTCTCTCGATGATAGTTCCTGCGGCGTAACGCGACTGACCAGCACCGGCTGGCTCGCAGGCGCCCTGACAGGCAAAGGGTTCAACGATGGCAACGATTACTGCAGCGATGGTCAAGGACCTCCGCGAAACCACCGGCGTCGGCATGATGGATTGCAAGAACGCACTGGCTGCCAATGACGGCGACATGCAGGCGTCAATCGACTGGCTGCGCGCGAAGGGCCTGTCCAAGGCCGCCAAGAAAGCCGACCGCGTTGCGGCTGAAGGCCTGATCGGCGTCCTCACTGCCGGCAACAAGGGCGTCGTGGTCGAAGTCAATTCCGAGACCGACTTCGTCGCGCGCAACGATCAGTTCCAGGGCCTGGTCAAGATGATCGCCCAGGTCGCGCTCAAGGTCGGCTCCGACGTCGAAGCCATCAAGGCGCACAAGATTGGCGACGTCACTGTCGAGACCGCGATCACGGAAGCCATCGCCACCATCGGCGAAAACATGACCCTGCGCCGCGCTGCGACGCTGGAAGTCTCGGCCGGCGTCGTGTCGAGCTACGTGCATAACGCCGTGATCGAAGGTCTCGGCAAGATGGGCATCATCGTCGCGCTGGAATCCACCGGCAAGGCTGACGAGCTCGCGGCTCTCGGCAAACAGATCGCGATGCATGTCGCTGCTGCCAACCCGCAGGCGCTGGACTCCGCCGGCCTCGATCCGGCCGTCGTTGCTCGCGAAAAGGAAGTGATGGCGGACAAGTATCGCCAGCAGGGCAAGCCGGACGCGATGATCGAGAAGATCGTCGAGAACGGCCTGAAGACCTATTACAAGGAAGTCTGCCTGCTGGATCAGGCTTTCATCCACGACACCGGCAAGTCGGTGGCGCAGGCCGTCAAGGAAGCCGAAGGCAAGGTCGGCGCGCCGATCAAGCTCACTGGCTTCGTGCGCTACGCGCTCGGCGAAGGCATCGAGAAGCAGACTTCGGACTTCGCTGCCGAAGTTGCCGCCGCCAGCGGCCAGAAGTAAGACGAATTGGAAGACCTCCCGGCGATCTACGCCGGGAGCTGCCGCCTCGAAAGGAAGCGATCGCATCATGGGTGAGCCGCTCTATCGTCGCGTCGTGATCAAGGTCTCGGGTGAGTCTTTCGCCGGAGGCCAGTCATTCGGTATCGATCAGCCGACTATCGACCGCATCGCCGTCGATCTCATTGCAGCCCAGAAACTTGGTGTCGAAGTCGCGGTCGTCGTCGGCGGCGGCAATATCTTTCGCGGCGTCGAAGTCTCCTCGCGTGGTGTGTCGCGCCCGACCGGCGACAGCATGGGCATGCTCGCTACCGTCATGAACTGCCTGGCACTGGAAGCTGCGATCGAGCGCCACGCCGTGCCGGCCCGTACGCTGTCGGCGATGGTGATGCCGCAGGTCTGCGAACTCTTCACACGTGCTGCCGCACACAAATACCTGTCCGAGGGCCGCATCGTGCTGCTGGCCGGCGGTACCGGCAATCCGTTCTTCACCACCGACACGACCGCAGTGTTGCGCGCTGCCGAGATCGGCGCATCGGCCGTGCTGAAGGCGACCAATGTGGACGGCGTCTACAGCGCCGATCCAAAGAAGGATCCGAACGCGACGCGCTTCGAGCGTCTCAGCCATTCGCAGGCGGTGGAGGGGAACTACAAAGTCATGGATGCGACGGCTTTCGCGCTTGCCCGCGAGACCTCGCTGCCTATCATCGTGTTCTCGATCGCCGAACCGGGTTCGATCGGCGCCATTTTGACTGGTACTGGCCGCGGCACCATCGTCGCGGGCTGATTTTAGACGGGTTCGGAGCGCCATACCCGCTTCGCACCAGCAGGATACAAGGGAGAGCTGCATGGCCACCATGGCCCCATTCGACATCAACGACCTCAAGCGCCGTATGCAGGGCTCGACCCAGTCGCTGAAGCATGAGCTTGGCGGCTTGCGCACCGGACGTGCGGCAGCCTCGATGCTGGAGCCGGTCCAGGTGGAAGCCTATGGCAGCCACATGCCGCTGAACCAGGTTGCGACCGTCAGCGTTCCCGAGCCGCGTCTGCTGTCGGTGCAGGTTTGGGACAAGTCGATGGTCAAAGCTGTGGAAAAGGCGATTGTCGATTCCAATCTCGGCCTTAGCCCGGCAACCGAAGGCCAGATTCTGCGGCTACGCATTCCCGAACTGAACACCGAGCGCCGCAAGGAACTCGTGAAGGTCGCGCATAAATATGCCGAGGCAGCCAAGGTCGCTGTGCGCCACGTCCGCCGCGACGGTCTCGACATCATCAAGAAGCTCGAGAAGGCTCACGAGATTTCCGAGGACGACCAGAAGCGCCACGATACCGAAGTGCAGAAGGTCACGGACAGCATAATCGCTGAAATCGATCAGTTGCTGGCGGCTAAGGAAAAGGAAATCATGACGGTTTAAGCGTCAGAAGCCGCTTTTAAGCTGTTGAAAAGCGTATGGTCCGCAAATTGGTCACATATGTGCCGGACCATAGGCTGGGGATTTTAATCGATGTCGAATGCCGCCGCGCCCGCAAATGATGGATCGGACCGATCCACGCCTTTGCATGTCGCGATCATCATGGACGGCAATGGGCGCTGGGCTGCAGCGAGGGGGCTTCCGCGCGCCGAGGGCCATCGCCGCGGCGTCGAGGCACTTCGCCGTGTGGTGCGGGCATCCAACGAACTCGGCATCCAATATCTGACAATCTTCTCGTTCAGCTCCGAGAACTGGTCGCGGCCCGCATCCGAGATCAGCGATCTGTTCGGCCTGCTGCGTCGCTTTATCCGCAACGACCTTGCCACGCTGCATCGCGACGGCGTGCGGGTCCGCGTGATCGGAGAGCGCCAGGGCCTCGATTCCGATATCGCGTCATTGCTGAAAGAGGCCGAGGACCTGACGCGGGGCAACACCCAGCTCAATCTCGTGGTCGCCTTCAACTACGGCTCGCGGCACGAGATCGCCACGGCAGCGCAGCGCCTTGCGCGCGAGGTCGCCGAGGGCAAGCGGACGCCCGAAAGCATCAATGTCGATACGCTCGGCCAGTATCTCGACGCGCCTGATATTCCGGATCCCGATCTGATCATTCGCACGTCGGGTGAACAGCGGCTATCGAACTTCCTGATGTGGCAGGCTGCCTACAGCGAGTTCGTATTCGTGCCGATCCACTGGCCGGATTTCGACAAGGCCGCGCTGGAAAGCGCCATTGCCGAATATGCCCGCCGCGAGCGGCGCTTCGGCGGTCTCGCCGCGAAAACCGGTTCGTGACCGGCGTGACCCAGGACGACAGTACGCCGAAGCAGGCGGATGACCGGGGGCTGCGCAATCTCTTGATGCGCATCCTGGCCGCGCTTGTACTGATCCCCGTCGCGATTTTCGCTGCCTATACCGGGGGCTGGCTGTGGTTCGGCCTCGTGACGCTGGTGTCGGTTGGTCTCTTCCTGGAATGGCGGGCCATTGTCGGCAATCATGTCGGCTGGATCGGGCTCGGCGTCGTCTATGCCTTGGCTGCGTTTGCGGCGTCCATTGTCGTGCGCCTCGATCCCGTCTGGGGCTTCTCGGCCCTGATGTTCATTCTGTTGGTGGTCTGGATGACCGATATCGGCGGCTATTTCGCCGGGCGCGGCATCGGCGGCCCGAAACTGTGGCCGCGCGTCAGTCCGAAGAAGACATGGGCCGGCGCTATCGGCGGTTTTGTTCTCAGCCTCGCTGTGGCTGCCGGTTTTGCCATGAATGGTTTGGGCAGCCTGCTGCCGCTGCTCATGATCGCAACCGTGCTCACGGTGCTGTCGCAACTTGGTGATCTCTTCGAGTCCGCAGTGAAGCGCAAATTCGGCGTCAAGGATTCCGGCCAGATCATTCCTGGCCATGGCGGTCTGCTGGATCGCCTCGACGGCTATGTATTCGCGGTGGTTGCTGCCGCGGTGATCGGTCTTTTACGCGGCGGCGCAGATGGCGTCGGCCGCGGTCTTATGGTTTGGTGATTTGATGAGCGCTGTTCCCCTGCGAAATAACAAGCCCGCCGCGTCCAGTCTGCGCAGCATCACTGTCCTCGGTGCGACCGGTTCGATCGGTGACAGCACCATGGATCTGCTACGAGCCTCGCCCGAGCGGTACCAGGTGGAGGCTTTGACGGCTAACGGCAACGTCGAAGGCGTGGTCAAGCTGGCCAAGGAATTCAACGCGCGCTTTGTGGCCGTCGCTGATGAATCCAAGCTGGACGAACTCCGCGCGGCACTCGCCGGCACCGGCATCGCCAGCGGGGCAGGGGATAGCGCCATCGTCGAGGCCGCAGAGCGTCCGGCCGACTGGCTGATGGCCGCCGTATCAGGTGCCGCCGGGTTGAAGCCCGCGCTCGCCGCCGTCGACCGCGGTGCAACGGTTGCACTGGCCAACAAGGAATGCCTTGTTTGCGCCGGCGATTTCTTCATGGATCGCGCCGCCAAGGCCGGCGCTTGCATCCTGCCGGCGGACAGTGAACACAATGCGCTGTTTCAGGCGCTGGCTTCCGGCAGCCGCGAGGAACTGACCCGCGTCATCATCACCGCCTCGGGCGGACCGTTCCGCACCTGGGCTGCTGCCGATATCGAGCAGGCAACGCTGGCGCAGGCGCTGAAACATCCAAACTGGTCGATGGGGCAGAAGATTACCATCGATTCCGCATCGATGATGAACAAGGGCCTCGAAGTGATCGAGGCGTCCTATCTGTTCGCGCTGGCGCCGGACGAGATCGACGTATTGGTACATCCGCAGTCGATCATTCACGGCATGGTTGAGTTCCGCGATTATTCTGTCATGGCGCAGCTGGGTTCGCCCGACATGCGCACGCCGATCGCGCATTGCCTGGGTTGGCCGGACCGTATCCCGGGCCGGGCGGCGCCGCTCGACCTTGCCAAGATCGGGTCGCTGACCTTCGAGGCACCGGATTACACGCGCTTCCCTGGCCTGAAGCTGGCCTATGACGCGCTGCGCACCGGCAGCGGTGCGACCACCGTCTACAACGCGGCCAACGAGATCGCCGTGGCTGCCTTCACCGCCCAGAAGATCCGCTTTGGCGCCATTGCACGGCTGGTCGAAGCCACCATGAATGAATGGGTGCGGGCAGGGAATTTGGCGCCGTTGTCGTCGGCGGATGACGCCATCGCTGTTGACCATAAAGCGAGAAAAATGGCTGCCACCCTCTTGCCTCAAATTGCCGCAAAGGCATCCTAGAGCATTGGGGACGGGGCCTTTGGCCTCGCGTTAGGGGATCGGGATGCTTGAGTTTTTCCAACATAGTTTCAATACGTTAAGTCACGGCTTTATAGGATATATCATCCCCTTTCTGTTTGTCCTGACGATCGTGGTGTTCTTCCACGAACTCGGCCACTTCCTGGTCGCCCGCTGGAACGGCGTTAAGGTCCTAACGTTCTCGCTCGGCTTCGGTCCTGAACTCGCCGGCTTCAACGATCGCCATGGCACGCGCTGGAAGATTTCCGCGATTCCGCTTGGCGGCTACGTGAAGTTCTTCGGCGACGAGAGCGAAGCCTCGACCCCCTCAAGCGCCGCGCTGGAAGGCATGACGGCGGATGAGCGCAAGGGCAGCTTCCATCACAAGCGGGTTGGCCAGCGTGCGGCCATCGTGGCTGCTGGTCCGATCGCCAACTTCATCCTCGCGATCGTCATTTTCACCTGCCTGTTCACGTTCTTTGGCAAGCCGAGCACGACCGCCAAGGTCGACAGCATTCAGGCGGGCAGCGCGGCCGAGAAGGCTGGGTTCCAGTCGGGCGACATCATCAAGGCCATCGATGGCAAGGTCATTGGCAGCTTCTCTGACATGCAGCGCATCGTCGGCACCAAGGCTGGCGAGCAGCTGGCCTTCAGCGTCAAGCGCGGCGAAGCCACGGTTGAGCTGAAGGGCACGCCAGAACTTCGCGAAGTCAAAGACAGCTTCGGTAACGTCCATCGTCTCGGCGTCCTCGGCATTACCCGCGCGACAGCGGTTGGCGAAGCGACCACCGAGCGGGTCAATCCGGCGACCGCTTTCGTGCTGGGCGTCAAGGAAACCTGGTTCGTCGTGGACCGCACCATCGCCTATATCGGCGGTGTATTCACCGGACGCGAGGCGGCCGACCAGATCGGTGGTCCAATGCGAATCGCCCAGATCTCGGGGCAGGTGGCGACAATCGGCCTGACCGCCCTGATTCACCTGGCGGCGGTTCTGTCGATCTCGATCGGCCTTCTCAACCTGTTTCCGGTGCCACTTCTCGATGGCGGTCATCTTTTGTTCTATGCCGTCGAAGCCGTTCGTGGGCGTCCGCTGTCGGAGCGCGCGCAGGAGATGGGCTTCCGCATTGGCCTCGGTTTAGTGCTGATGTTGATGGTATTTGCGACCTATAACGACATTCTTCACTTGGCTTCGTCATGATCGAGGCTGGGGGTAACGTGGCCGATGGGCAACGTCTTGGAATGAAATTAGAATTGCAGCGCGAAAGGTCGTTTGCCAGTCAGGTAAAATTGGCTACAAGCTGGGCCACTAAAGGGATTCTGTCAGACCGTAGGGGTGCGGGCTGGCGATGGAATGATAAGGGCGCTTTGCGCATGATTTTTGGTTTGCGGGGTTTCCGGGGCGGCCTTCTTGCTGCTTCGATCTTGGTCGCCATGCCGGTCGCCGTTACAGCGACTGCTGCGCTCGTTTCTTCGACTGCCGTGGCTCAGACCGCCGCTTCGATTGTTGTTGAAGGCAATCGTCGCGTGGATGTGGAGACCATCCGTTCCTATTTCCGTCCCGGCCCGAGTGGCCGGCTGGATCAGGGCACCATCGATGACGGCCTCAAGTCGCTCATCGAGACCGGCCTGTTCCAGGATGTGAAGATCAATCAGGCCGGTGGCCGTCTGGTCGTCAGCGTCGTCGAAAACCCGGTCATTGGCCGTATCGCCTTCGAAGGTAACAAGAAGGTCAAGGACGACCAGCTGAACGCCGAAGTGCAGTCGAAGCCGCGCGGGACGCTGTCGCGCCCGATGGTGCAGGCAGACGCGCAGCGCATCTCCGAAATCTATCGTCGCTCTGGCCGTTATGACGTCAGCGTCGTTCCGGAATTCATCGAGCAGCCGAACAACCGCGTCGACCTGATCTTCACGATCAACGAAGGTGCGAAGACCGGCGTGAAGTCGATCCAGTTCATCGGCAACAACTATTACTCGTCCTACCGCCTCAAGGACGTCATCAAGACCCGTGAATCGAATCTCCTGAGCTTCCTGGCTTCGGGCGATATCTATGATCCGGACCGTATCGAAGCCGATCGCGACCTGATCCGCCGCTATTACCTGAAGAACGGCTTCGCCGACGTTCAGGTCGTCGCCGCGCTCACCGAATACGATCCGAACCAGAAGGGCTTCCTGGTCACCTTCAAGATCGAAGAAGGCCAGCAGTACCGCGTGTCGTCGGTCGACTTCTCGTCCACCATCCCGCAGTTCGATCCCAACTCGCTGCGCAGCTTCTCGCGCGTCGGCGTCGGCTCGCTCTACAACGCGGAAGCGCTGGAGAAGTCGGTCGAGGAAATGCAGATCGAAATGTCCCGCCGCGGCTACGCCTTTGCCGTCGTGCGTCCGCGTGGCGATCGCAATTTCGAATCTCACACCGTCACCATCGGCTTCACGGTGGAAGAGGGCCCGCGCGTCTATATCGAGCGCATCAATGTGCGCGGCAATACGCGTACCCGTGACTATGTCATCCGCCGCGAATTCGATCTCGCTGAAGGCGACGCCTATAACCGCGCGCTGGTTGATCGTGCCGAACGCCGCCTGAAGAACCTCGACTTCTTCAAGAGCGTGAAGGTGACGACAGAGCCCGGCTCATCCAGCGATCGCGTGATCCTGGTGGTCGATCTGGAAGAGAAATCCACCGGCGACTTCTCGGTCTCGGGCGGCTACTCGACCACCGACGGTGCGCTCGGCGAAGTCAGCGTCTCGGAACGTAACTTCCTCGGTCGCGGTCTGTTTGCGAAGGCATCGGTTCAGTACGGCCAGTATGCCCGTGGCTACTCGCTGTCCTTCGTTGAGCCTTACCTGCTCGACTACCGCGTGGCGCTCGGCCTCGATTTTTATCAGCGCGAGCAGTTGTCCAACAGCTACATCTCATACAACACCAAGACGCTCGGCTTCAGCCCGCGCCTCGGTTTCCAGCTGCGTGAAGATCTCGCGCTGCAGCTGCGCTACTCCGTCTATCAGCAGCAGATTTCGCTCCCGGCGACGTTGAGCAACTGTAACAATCTGCCAGGCAGCCCGACTGCGACCAACACGCCTGGCTATTTGAATTCGCTGTTCCCCGGCTCGGTTAATCCCGCCGACGCCAACACATGGGGCTGTTACGCCGATGGTGAGTCGTCTCTGCCAGTTCGCCGCGAACTGGCCAGCGGCAAGACGCTGACCTCGGCGCTCGGCTACACGCTGAACTACAACACCCTCGACAACAACAAGAACCCGACCGACGGTCTGTTCCTGGAGTTCAAGCAGGACTACGCTGGCGTCGGCGGCGACGTGACCTACCTGAAGACCACGATTGACGCGAAGTACTACACTCCGCTGGTGGCCGACATCGTTGGTTTGCTGCGTGTCCAGGGCGGTATGCTGAACAAGGTCGGCGAAGATATCCGCATGCTGGATCACTTCCAGATGGGTCCGAACCTGGTGCGTGGTTTCGCGCAGAACGGCATCGGTCCGCGTGACATCAGCTACGTCGCGCTGGGATCCTACGGTGACGCGCTCGGCGGCACCAAGTATTGGGGCGCTTCGGCGGAATTGCAGATGCCATTCTGGTTCCTGCCGAAGGAAGTTGGCATCAAGGGCGCGGTTTATGCCGATGCCGGCGGTCTCTGGGATTATAAGGGACCGACCAGCTGGGCTCAGACTGGCGAAATCAATGCCGCCGGCTGTGTGCCTGCGAGCCGGACTTCGGTCGGTAACTGCGCCGGCATGACCTATGACGATGGCAATGTCGTCCGGTCGTCGGTCGGTGTTGGCCTGATCTGGCAGTCGCCGTTTGGTCCGCTGCGCTTCGATTACGCAGTGCCGATCACCAAGGGCGCCTATGATCGCGTGCAGCAGTTCAAGTTCGGCGGCGGAACTTCGTTCTGAGTTTGATCTCCGGCCGGACCGCGACGGGTGGAATGGTTCTGCCGACGTTCTTCAAGCAATCGCCGTCGTTGACGCTGGCTGAAATAGCCGCGTCAACGAAGGCGCGACTGGTCGACCCGACGCGGGCCGACCAAGTCGTGACTGGCGTAGCCTCGCTCGATGAGGCCGGCCCCCATCACCTGACCTTCTTCGAAAATCTCCGCTACATCGACCAGCTCACCCACACCAAGGCCGGTGCGTGCCTGGTGAGCGAGAGCTTCAAGGGCGATATTCCGGCTCACGTAACGGTGCTGCGCGCCAAGCGGCCATTTGCGGCCTTCGTGGAATTGGCGCGCGAACTGCACGCGGACACGCTGCGTCCGGTCTCCGGCTTTGACATTACTGGCATCGCCGCATCCGCCGTCATCCATCCCTCTGCTCAGCTCGAGGATGACGTTACGGTGGATCCGCTGGCCGTGATCGGCCCGGATGTGGAGATCGGTTCCGGCACCATCATCGGCTCTGGCGCGGTGATCGCCGCCGGGGTCAAGATCGGCCGCGACTGCAATATCGGCGCTGGCAGCACGCTGCAGTTCACACTGATCGGCAACAACGTACTCGTTCATCCCGGCTGCAAGTTCGGCCAGGACGGCTTTGGCTTCGTGTTCGGCCGGGACAAGCACATCAAGGTGCCGCAGACCGGCCGTGTCCTGATCCAGAACGACGTCGAGATCGGCGCCGGCACCACCATCGACCGCGGCAGCCTGCGCGATACCGTGATTGGCGAGGGGACCAAAATCGACAATCAGGTCCAGATCGGCCACAATGTGACAATTGGACGGCACTGTGTGATCGCTGCGAAATGTGGCCTTGCAGGCAGCCTGACCATCGGCGACAACGTCGCGCTGGGCGCCATGGTGGGCCTCAACAATCACATTACGATTGGCGATGGCGCGCAGGTCGCGGCAATGGCCGGAGTGAAAGACAGCATTCCGCCGCGCGCGCGGTGGGGTGGCATCTTTGCCCGGCCGACCAAGCAATGGTTCCGCGAGATCCTCGCGGTTGAGAAACTCGCCCGCGAGAGCATGCCGGGAACGGATGCGACGACGCAGGATACGAAAGACGAGGGGCGGGAATGAGCCAGGATTTACCAAGCGATGGCGCATCGCCGATCATCATCGAGACGGTCGACATCAACACCATCCTCAAGACCCTTCCGCATCGCTATCCGTTTCTTCTGATCGATCGTGTCGTCAACATCCGCAAGGACTTCAGCGGCATCGGCATCAAGAACGTTACCATCAACGAGCCAGCTTTCCTGGGACATTTCCCGGACCGCCCGGTCTATCCTGGCGTGCTGATGATCGAAGGTATGGCTCAGACCGCGGGCGTGATCGGCATCTCGTCCGTCGAAGGCACCGAGAAGCCGCGTGCGGTGTATTTCCTCACCATCGACAAGTGCAAGTTTCGTAAGCCGGTGATGCCTGGCGATACGATCGAATATCATCTGCACCTGATCGGCCGGAAAAAGGCGATGTGGTGGTTCCATGGCGACGCCAAGGTAAATGGCAAGGTCGTCGCCGAGGCCGATGTCGGTGCAATGCTGACAGACTGATTGGCACCTACCTGAACGCGCATGATGCCATCGAAGACCTCGATGGCATCATGCGTTTGTAAGTCATGGTATGAGACGTGTCGTAACAGATCGCAATCAGACGTCACTGGACAGGCTCGGGAACCCACGTTAACCAACGGAAAAACCTAGATATTTGTAGGCAGCTTGATGGCTGGGATTGGACTGTTTCGATGAGCAAGATCGACCCGACGGCGCGGATCGAGGACGGTGCTGTCATTGGCGAGGGCGCCGAAATCGGACCCTTCTGCATCATCGGACCGCATGTCACGATCGGTGCAGGCACGAAGCTGCTGTCGCATGTCAACGTGACGGCGCAGACGACCATCGGCGAGAATTGCACGATCTATCCGTTCGCCTCATTAGGCACGCCTCCGCAGTCGCTCAGCTACAAAGGCGAACTGACCCGGCTGACCATCGGCAATGGCTGTACCATCCGCGAGTCCGTGACCATGAATGCCGGTACTGTCGCCGGCGGTGGCATCACGTCGGTGGGCGATCGCGGCTACTTCATGAATTGCGCCCATGTCGGCCATGACTGCCATGTCGGCAACGACGTGATCTTCGCGACTTCGGCGACGCTTGGCGGCCATTGCGAGATCGGCGATTTCGTTTTCATGGGCGGGCTGTCGGCCGTGCACCAGTTCACCCGCATTGGCTCGCAGGTCATGGTCGGCGGCATCTGCGGCGTGCGCGGCGACATCATCCCGTTCGGGCTCGTGAATGGCCAATATGCAGCGCTGGAAGGCCTCAACATTATCGGCATGAAGCGCCGCAAGTTCACCAAGGAGCGCGTCGCCGCCGTGCGCTCGTTCTATCAAAAGCTGTTCCATGGCGCGGGCGTCTTCGCCGAGCGGCTTGAGCGCGTGCAGCCCTTGGCAAATGACGATCAGGCGATTGCAGAAATCCTGACATTCATCGCCGGCGCCAAGCACCGCGCGCTGTGCCTGCCCGAGGATAGCAAGAGCAGTTCCTGAATTCGAGTATCGCGGGGCGAAGCATGACTGACCAGGCTCAAATACAGCACCCGCAATCACATCCGCCGATAGGCTCGCCGTTCGGCATCATCGCCGGCGGCGGCTCGTTGCCCTTCGCTGTCGCGGACTCGCTGCAGGCGCGTGGCATCAAGCCTGTCGTGTTCGCGCTGAAGGGGTTCTGCGATCCGGCGCTGGTGGCGCGATTTCAGCACCACTGGATTCCCATCGGCCAGTTCGGCCGTTTGCTGAAGCTGATGCGCAGCGAAAATTGCCGGGATCTCACGTTCATCGGCACGCTGGTACGGCCGGCAATCTCCGAGATCAGGCTGGACTGGGCAACGCTTCGCGTGATGCCGAAAGTGTTTCGCGCGTTTCGCGGCGGTGACGATCATTTGCTGACGAGTATCAGCCGCCTGTTCGAGGATGAAGGTTTTCGTCTGCTGGGGATCAAGGACGTCGCGTCCGATGTGCTGATGCCGGAAGGCAGCGTGACGCGTGCCGTACCGGATCAAGATGCTGAAGCCGATATCGCGCGTGGGCGCGACGTCTTGCGCGCCTTGAGCCCGTTCGATATCGGCCAGGCGACCGTGGTGATCGACGGCCATGTGGTGGGGATCGAGGATATCGAAGGCACCGATGGATTGCTGGCCCGCGTGGCGCTCTTGCGTGAGCAGGGACGTATTCGCGCCAAGGCAGGGCGGGGTGTACTGGTGAAGGCGCCGAAGAGCGGTCAGGATCTGCGTTTCGATCTGCCGACATTGGGACCGCGGACCATCGAGCGTGCTGCCGCTGCGAAGCTCGCCGGCATCGCCATCGTCGCAGGCAATACGATCGTCGCCGAACCGCAGCAGATGATTGTCGCTGCCGATGCCGCAGGTCTTTTCGTAACGGGACTTCCGACGTGACGAAGACGATCTATCTCATCGCCACCGAAGAATCCGGCGACCGTCTCGGCTCCGCGCTGATGAAGGTGCTACGCCAGCGGCTCGGCGACGATGTGCGCTTCGAAGGCGTTGGTGGTTCGTCGATGGCACGTGAAGGTCTGCAGTCACTGTTCCCTATCGAAGAGCTTTCCATCATCGGCCTTGCCGCCGTCCTACGGAAGTTGCCGTCGATCCTGAAGCTCATCACGCGCGCGACCGAGGACGTCTTGCGGGCCAGACCCGACGTGCTGGTCATCATCGACAGCCCGGACTTCACCCATCGCGTCGCCAAGCGTGTGCGCCAGCGCGATCCCTCCATTCCCGTCGTCAACTATGTGTCGCCAACGGTGTGGGCGTGGCGGCCGGGGCGCGCGAAGGCGATGCGTGCTTATGTCAACCATGTGCTGGCGCTGCTGCCGTTCGAGCCGGAGGCCCATCAGCGGCTCGGCGGACCGCCATGCACCTATGTCGGTCATCCCCTGATCGAGCAGATCGATGCGCTGCGTCCCAATGCGGAAGAGCAGGCGCGTCGTGAAACGAAGCCGCCGGTGCTGCTGGTGCTGCCGGGTAGCCGTCGCAGCGAGATCCGTCATCACATGGCAACGTTCGGCGCGACGCTCGATCTGCTGCAAAAGCAGGGCACGCAATTCGAACTGATCCTGCCGACCATGCCGCATCTCGTCGAGGTCATCGCCGAAGCGCTCAAGGCGTGGCCGGTGCAGCCGCGGATCGTCGTGGGCGAAACAGAGAAGCGCGCCGCGTTCCGCATCGCGCATGCGGCCTTTGCCAAGTCGGGGACGGTGACGTTGGAGCTTGCATTGTCGGGCGTGCCGATGGTCACCGCCTACAAGGCCGGCAGCGTCGAGGCTTGGATCATCCGCCGCCGCATCACATCGTCGTCGGTCATCCTCGCCAATCTGGTGATCGGCGAAAACGTCATTCCGGAGTTCATCCAGGAAGACTGTACGCCGGAAAAGCTCGCGGCGTCGTTGCAGGAGGTGCTGGCACATACACCGATGCGGCAGCGTCAGATCGAAGCCTTGGCACGACTGGATGGCATCATGGGCGTTGGACGGATGTCGCCGAGTGACGCCGCTGCCGACGTCGTGCTCGCGACGATGCGCGAGGATCAGGGGTAGCTTGAACAAGAAAACGGCGGATCTTGCGATCCGCCGTTTTGATTTTCGCACTCTGCGAAACAAGGTCTTAGGCGCGCTTGGCGATATCCACGTAGTCGCGGCGGGCAGCACCCGTGTAGAGCTGGCGCGGACGTCCGATCTTCTGCTGCGGATCGCCGATCATCTCGCTCCACTGGCTGATCCAGCCAACGGTGCGGGCAACGGCGAACAGCACGGTGAACATCGAGGTCGGGAAGCCCATCGCCTTCAGCGTGATGCCCGAATAGAAATCGACATTCGGATATAGCTTGCGGTCGATGAAGTACTGGTCCGACAGCGCGATCTTCTCGAGCTCCATGGCAACGGCGAGCATCTCGTCGCCACCGTGACCGGTTTCCTTGAGAACTTCGTGGCATGCCTGCTGCATCAGCTTGGCACGCGGATCGTAGTTCTTGTAGACGCGGTGACCGAAGCCCATCAGGCGGACGCTGGAGTTCTTGTCCTTCACCTTGGCGATGAATTCCGGAATCTTGTCGACGGTGCCGATCTCGGCGAGCATCTGCAATGCGGCTTCGTTGGCGCCGCCATGCGCCGGTCCCCACAGGCAGGCGATGCCGGCGGCGATGCAGGCGAACGGATTGGCGCCCGACGAGCCGGCGATGCGGACCGTTGAGGTCGATGCGTTCTGCTCGTGGTCAGCATGCAGCGTGAAGATCTTGTCCAGCGCCTTGGCGAGCACCGGATTGACCTTGTACTCCTCGCACGGCACGGCGAAGCACATCTTCATGAAGTTCGCTGCGAAGTCGAGCGAGTTGGTCGGATACACGAAGGGCTGACCGATCGTGTACTTGTAGGCCATCGCCGCGAGCGTCGGGATCTTGGCGATCATGCGGATCGACGCGATGTCGCGCTGCTTCGGATCGTTGATATCAGTTGAGTCGTGGTAGAAAGCGGCGAGGGCACCAACCGACGCGACCATCACGGCCATCGGATGCGCGTCGCGGCGGAAGCCCTGGAAAAAGCGGCTCATCTGGTCGTGAACCATGGTGTGGTTCGTGACCAATGCGTCGAACTTTGCCTTCTGCGCCTTGGTCGGGAGTTCCCCGTACAGCAGCAGATAGCAGGTCTCGAGGAAGTCCCCCTTCTCGGCGAGCTGCTCGATGGGGTAGCCGCGGTACTCGAGGATACCGGCATCGCCATCGATATAGGTGATCTTGGACTGGCAGCTGCCCGTCGAGGTGAAGCCGGGATCGTAGGTGAACATCCCGGACTGGGCGTAGAGCTTGCCGATGTCGATGACATCAGGGCCGACGGTCCCGCTGTGGATCGGCAGTTCGAAGCTCTTGCCGTCGACTGTCAGCGTTGCGGATTTGGTATTGGTTTTTGCGTCCATCGCGTGGTCCCCGATGAGATCGTTGAGGGGCCGGCAAGCCACCGACATTTCAGGAGAAATGGGGAGGCTAGCCGGGAATTCCAGAGCATTCGCCAGAATGCGTAGCGTATTGCTGTGTGCGCTGCAAGGCGGGCAAAAGCAGCCTACAGCTATGCTAAATAGGTGCCTGATCGGCGAGCCGATCCAGGCATTCCTGCCGTCCCAATACCGCCAGAACATCGAAAATGCCGGGCGACGTGGTCTTGCCGGTCAGCGCCACGCGAAGCGGTTGCGCAACCCCGCCAAGCTTGATGCCAGCTTCCTCGGCAAAGGCGCGGGTGGCGGCTTCGGCATTTGCTGCGGTCCAGTCGGTGACGGCTTCCAGTGCCGTGCGCAACTTGCCGATCAGCACACGGGTTTCCGGAGTCAGCGCGGCCTGCGCCTTCGGCTCCATCGCCAGTGGGCGATCGGCAAAGATGAAATTGGCGCCGTCGATCAGTTCGATCAGCGTCTTGGCGCGTTCCTTCAGGCCGGGCATGGCGCGCAACAGCTGGGCGCGCGTGGTGTCGTTGAGCTTCGCCTTCAGTTCGGCGCCGCCGGGCACGTAATTCAGCACGTCCTCGAACATGGTCACGAGGGATTGATCGTCGGTGTGACGGATGTAGTGACCGTTGAGATTTTCGAGCTTGGCGAAATCGAAGCGCGCGGCGGAACGGCCGATCCCCGACAGGTCGAAGGCGTCGATCATCTCCTGGGTCGAGAAGATTTCCTGATCGCCATGGCTCCAGCCGAGCCGCACCAGGTAATTCCGCAGGGCGGCCGGCACATAACCCAGCGCGCGATAGGCCTCGACGCCGAGCGCACCGTGGCGCTTCGAGAGTTTCGAACCATCGGGTCCGTGGATCAGCGGAATATGCGACATGCTGGGCACGGTCCAGCCGAGCGCGTCGTAGATCTGCTTCTGGCGGGCGGCGTTGATCAGATGATCGTCACCGCGGATGACATGGGTCACGCCCATGTCATGGTCGTCGACCACCACGGCCAGCATATAGGTCGGATTGCCGTCGCCGCGCAGCAGCACGAGGTCGTCGAGATTTTCGTTCTGCCAGACCACACGGCCCTGTACCTGATCCTCGATCACGGTCTCGCCGGTGAGTGGCGCCTTCAGGCGGATCGTCGGTTTGACGTCGGGGCGCGGATCCGACGGATCACGGTCGCGCCAGAGCCCGTTATAGAGCTTGGACTTGCCCTCGGCGCGGGCGGTCTCGCGCATCTGTTGCAGTTCCTCGGCGCTGGCATAGCAGTAATACGCCTTGCCCTCAGCCAGCAGCTGTTCGGCGACTTCGCGGTGCCGGCCGGCACGGGCAAACTGGAAGACGGTGTCGCCGTCCCACTCGATGCCCAGCCACTTCAACCCGTCGATAATGGCGTCGATCGCGGCATCCGTTGAACGCTCGCGATCCGTATCCTCGATCCGCAGCAGCATCTTGCCGCCGGTCTTCTTGGCATAGAGCCAGTTGAACAGCGCGGTGCGTCCACCGCCGATATGGAGGAAGCCGGTCGGCGAGGGGGCGAAACGGGTAACGACGGGAGCGGTCATATCAGCGGGTTCGATCGAGTTCGGTGTGAGTGTTGGCGGGCGTTTATCACAACGACAGGGCGCTGTCTCACGGCGAATAAACGCGGATTTGGGGTCGGAACCGCATCGGAAAAGGCCCTTTCGCGGGACCCGGCCCCTGATCCGGCCTTGGCGCGGCCTTCCGGATTTGGCACATAGGGCGCAGCTTGAAAGGCAGCAAATGACAGACGAATCGGTATCCGACGCAGGCCGTGACTTCATCCGCGACATCGTTGCGGCGGACCTGCAATCCGGTAAGCACAAGAGCGTGGTGACGCGCTTTCCGCCGGAGCCCAACGGCTACCTGCATCTCGGCCATGCCAAGTCGATCTGCCTGAATTTCGGCGTAGCTGAGGAATTCGGCGGCCACTGCAACCTGCGCTTCGACGACACCAATCCGACCAAGGAAGAGCAGGAATATATCGACGCCATCCAGCGCGATGTGCGCTGGCTCGGCTTCGACTGGGGCGAGGGCAACCTGCATTACGCCTCGGACTATTTCGAGCAGCTCTATGACTGGGCGGTACATCTGATCCGCGCCGGCAAGGCCTATGTCGATGACCAGTCGCAGGAAGAAATCCGCTTTAAACGTGGCACCCTGACAGAGCCCGGCAAGAACAGCCCGTTCCGCGATCGTTCGGTCGACGAGAACCTCGATCTGTTCGCCCGGATGCGCGCCGGCGAATTCCCGAACGGCGCCCGCGTGCTGCGCGCCAAGATCGACATGTCGTCGGGCAACATCAACCTGCGCGATCCCGTGATCTATCGCATCCTGCATGCGCATCATCCGCGCACGGGCACCGCTTGGAGCATCTATCCGAGCTACGACTTCGCGCACGGCCAGTCGGATGCCATCGAACACGTGACGCATTCGATCTGTACGCTCGAATTCGAGGATCACCGGCCGCTCTATGACTGGTGCCTGGAAAACCTGCCGGTGCCGTCGCGGCCGCATCAGTATGAATTCGCGCGCCTCAACATGACCTACACGCTGCTGTCGAAGCGCGTGCTGACTGAACTCGTCCGCGGCGGCCATGTCACCGGCTGGGACGATCCACGGATGCCGACGCTCGCAGGCCTGCAGCGCCGCGGCATTCCTGCCGAAGCGCTGCGCGAATTCGTCAAGCGCATCGGCGTCGCCAAGGCCAACTCGACTGTCGATATCTCGATGTTCGACTTCGCCGTGCGCGAGACACTGAACCGCACGGCACAGCGCCGCATGGCTGTGCTGAAGCCGCTGAAGGTGGTGATCGAGAACTACCCGGAAGGACAGACCGAGCAGCTCGAAGCCATCAACCATCCCGATGATGCGTCGCTCGGCAACCGGCAGATTTCATTCGGCCGCGAGCTTTACATCGAGCATGACGACTTCATGGAAGAGCCGCCGAAGAAGTTCTTCCGCATGGCGCCAGGCCGCGAGGTCCGCTTGCGTTATGGCTACTTCATCACCTGCAAGGACGTCATCAAGAATGCCGCTGGCGAGGTGGTCGAACTGCGCTGCACCTATGATCCGGAAACCCGGGGCGGCAATGCGCCGGACGGCCGCAAGGTCAAGGCGACGATCCATTGGGTGAGCGCCGCAGATGCCGTGCAGGCGGAAGTACGCGTCTACAATCAGCTGTTCGCCGATCCGCAGCCCAATGCGACCGAGTTCGCATCGCAGCTCAATCCGGACTCGCTGGAGACGCTGACCGGCGCCATGCTGGAGCCGGCGCTGGCGAGCGATAACACAAGCGATGTCGTGCAGTTCGAGCGCCAGGGTTACTTCTGTCGCGACAAGGATTCAGCGCCGGGCAAGCTGATCTTCAACCGCACCGTCGGTCTGCGCGACAGCTACGCCAAGCTCGCCTGAGCAACCCTAGAGATTAGTTTTCGTATTCTGCATCCGTTCCGCTAGTCGCCGCTTGCCCTTCCGATAGCATTCGGAAGGACAAGCGTGGCGTGCGGGCGTTCGATGGCGCGGGGCGGAGATCAGCAACAGCGGCGGGGCCGGGCGGGTACAGCGACCACATGGCCGCCGCCGGCCAAGGCAGGCGTCGCTGTCCCGTCAGCGACGTCGTCGACGTCGGGCTTCGAGACGCTCTGGACGTGGGTGCGGGCCGAAGCTGGTCCCGGTCGCTTGCTGCCCTGGGTGCCGATCGCTTTCGGCACCGGCATCGCGCTGTATTTTGCCGCTGAGCATGAGCCGGTGGCCTGGGTTGCCGCTGCGACGGCAGGCCTTCTTTGCGTGGCTGCGTTTTTGCTGCGGCGGCAGCGATGGTTTCCCTTGATCTTGCTCATTGCGGCCATCGCGGCGGGCTTCGCGATGGCTGCCATGAAAACCGCGCGTGTGGCTCATGAGGTTCTGGCAAAGCCGCTCTATTCCGTCGCGCTGACCGGCTTCGTCGAAACCCACGAGGAACGGGAGCGCACGGATCGCTTCGTGCTGCGCGTTGCCACGATGGACAGCCCGCGCGCCGCACCGAAGCTGACCCGTGTGCGGCTGTCGGTGAAGAAGGGCATGGCGCCTGTCGTCGGCAGCTTCGTCGAATTGAAGGCAAGGCTGCAGCCGCCGCTGTCGCCGCTCCGGCCAGGGAGTTACGACTTTGGCCGCGATCTGTATTTCCAGGGGATCGGCGCATCAGGCTTCGTGATGGGCGGCATTAAGGCGGTCGATCCGCCGATACAGCCGGGTGTGGCGCTACGCTATTCAGCGACCATACAGGGTCTGCGCGACGCCATCGACGCGCGGATCCGCACCGTACTCTCGGGCGATAGCCGCGCCATTGCCACGGCGTTGCTCACGGGCCGCCGCGATGCGATTTCGGCTGACGTCAATGATGCGATGTTCATCTCCGGCCTCGGTCATGTGTTGTCGATCTCTGGCTATCACATGGCCGTTGTCGCCGGCGTGGTGTTCTTTGCGATACGCGCACTGCTGGCACTGATCCCTGTCCTGACGGTGACATTCCCGATCAAGAAAGTCGCAGCGGCTGCGGCGTTATTCGCAGCACTGTTCTATTTGCTGCTGTCAGGTGCCGAAGTCGCGACACAGAGATCCTTTTTCATGACGGCCGTTGTGTTGATTGCAGTCATGGTCGATCGCCGGGCGGTGACGTTTCGCACGCTGGCGGTGGCGGCAATGGTCGTGCTGATCGTCGCGCCGGAAGCGCTGGTGCATCCGAGTTTTCAGATGTCATTCGCGGCGACGCTGGGGCTGGTCGCATTGGTGCAGATAGGCATGCCCGCGCTGTTTGCCTCGCCCGATCATTCCGCGACCGCGCGCGTGGCGCTATGGGGCGGACGCGAGATCGCGATGCTCGTACTGGCCTCACTGGTCGCGGGTCTTGCCACCACGCCCTATGCCGCATTTCATTTCCATCGCGTCACGCCTTATGGCGTCGTCGCCAATCTCCTGGCGATGCCGGTGGTCTCGGCACTGGTGATGCCGGCGGGCATTCTCGGTTTGGTGGCCATGCCGTTCGGCTTTGACGGTGTGTTCTGGCGGCTGATGGATGTCGGCATCCAGTGGATGATCGTGGTCACGCAATGGGTGGCAGCCTTGCCGGGTGCCATCGGGAGGATGCCGGCCTTCGGGACCGGACCGCTGATATCAGCCAGTATCGGCATCATCGTGCTGGGATTGCTGCGCACGCCGTTGCGCTTCGCGGGGGCTGCCGTGCTTGCAATCTCGATTGTATGGGCCCTGATGGCGAAGCAGCCGGATGTGTTGATCTCGGGGGACGGTCGCAGCGTCGCGGTACGGGGCAGGGACGGGCACCTGCATATGATGCGCAGCGCCAAGGATACATTTTTGCTGAAAGAGTGGCTCGCCGGCGATGCCGATGCGCGTCTGCCGACCGATGCCTCCGTCAGCCACGGTGTGTCCTGCGACCGCGACGGGTGCATCGCGGCGCTGGCCGATGGCGCTTTGGTGGCGCTGGTTTTACAGCCGGATGCATTCACAGATGATTGCGAGAAAGCGACACTCATCATCACGACGAAACAACCGCCAAAGGATTGTCGTGCGCTGGTGATCGATCAGGATCGCCTGCAACGTAATGGTGCGGTGAACCTGCAGCGAACTGCGAACGGCTTTACCATCGATGCCGTGCGGTCACGGGGCCTGGACCGTCCGTGGTCGCGCGCAATTCCCGATGAGCCCGAGCACGATCTGATCCAGACCGGTCGTCCACCGCAAAACCGGCCGGTGGATGCGACGCCTGCGGAAACCGATCTTCAAGCCGAAGATCAGTAATCCGTCGAGGCGACAGCCTCAGTAGCGGCGATACAGGCCAATCAGCTTGCCCTGAATGCGCACCCGGTTAGGCGGCAGGATGCGGACTTCGTAAGCGTCATTCGCTGGCTCCAGCGCGATCGACGCGCCGCGGCGGCGGAAGCGCTTCAGCGTGGCTTCCTCGTCGTCAATCAGGGCCACCACGATGTCGCCGGTGTCGGCGCTCTCGTTGCGCTGGATCAGCACGGTATCGCCATCGAGAATGCCGGCGTCCTGCATGGAATCGCCGCGCACTTCGAGCGCGTAATGTTCGCCGGAGCCGAGCATGTCCGCGGGCATGCTGATGGTGTGGCTGCGGGTCTGCAGCGCCTCGATCGGCGTACCTGCCGCGATCCGGCCCATGACCGGGATAGCAACCGTGCGGCCATTGTCATCGTCGCCGCTGTTGCTGGCGATGCTGGCGGCCGAACGCACCTTGCCAAGCGTGCCTTCGATGACGCTGGGCGTGAAGCCGCGGCGCCCGGTGCCGCCGGTGACCGGCGCGCCGAGCTCTGGCAGCTTGATGACTTCGATGGCGCGGGCGCGGTTGGGCAGGCGGCGGATGAAGCCGCGTTCTTCCAGCGCCGTGATCAGACGGTGAATGCCAGACTTGGAGCGCAGGTCGAGCGCATCCTTCATCTCGTCGAAGGAGGGCGGGACGCCGGCTTCCTTCAGCCGTTGATCGATGAATCGCAGGAGTTCGTATTGTTTGCGCGTGAGCATCTGAAGCCATCCTCAGTTGACGGTGTCGGCCGCCGCGTGCGTTTCAAAGGGTCTCCGAACGGTGATTCTCAATCCAGAGACGATCGTTCGAAGATCGGTTGCGCGAGTTCGGGCACTCTCAAACTACTCAAAGCCACAGAATCTCGAAACAAATCATGAACGAACACTATATGTTCCATATGTGTTCTGCAATGCTTAATTTGCCGTCAACAGAATGCACGTTGAGGGAGGTTTGAGGAGGCTGTTCCTCACCAGTCGTCGATCCTCGACGGACATGGAAAATGCTTCCGCGGGCTTGGGCTACGCGGACGTCATGCGCCCAATGGGCGGCGGCGGAGTCGTGGAGCCGGTCGCCAGCGAGCGCTGAACCATGATCGTGTCGGCCCAGCGGCCCGAGCGATAAGCGACGCCGGGCAGCAAGCCGACGCGGGCAAAGCCAAAGCTCTCGTGCAAGCCGAGCGAGGCCGTGTTGTCGGCATCGATATAGCCGATGATCTGCCGGAAGCCGGCCGCCGCGCAGACGTCGATCAATTCGCGCATGAGCAGCCGGCCGATGCCTCGGCCGACATGTCCGTGGTGGATATAGATCGAATGCTTGACCGTGTAGCGATAGGCCGGTCGCTTGCGGAACAGCACCACATAGGCATAGCCGACGACCTCGCCGCCTTGCGTGGCGACGAGGTGCGGGAACCGTTTGCTGCGCAGGTTCTTACGCCGGTCTCTGAGATCGTCGGGCTGCGGCGTGTCGGCGTCGCTGACGCCTTCCTCGACGCCTTGCCGGATGTGCCGGCGATAGATCGCGAGCATGGCATCGACGTCGGTGTCGCGTGATGGTCGGATGACGACCGGCTGTTCGAGTTCCGTTGGCAAATCAGGCTCCTTACGTGCTCCCTATTCGGAGACCACGTAAGTGTAAAGTCGGATCCGGCCATTGGCGTCGACCTTGCGGTAGATGCCCTGGATTTCGACGTCGAAGCCCGGGAAGGTGTTGAAGCAGGTCTCGAACATCCTGAGATAATCGATCATCGGCTTTGACCGTTCGGTGAGCCGTTCTCCGGGGACGATCGTGGCGATGCCGGGCGGATAGACCACGAACGGCGTCGTCGCGACGCGCCCGAAGATCTCATCGATCGGGAGGTAATCGACGTCGTTGCGCACCAGGCAGCGCGCGGCATCGTGGGGCGACATGGCGATCTCCGGCAAGTGATCGGCGGAGAACTGCCTGGTCTGAAGTTCGCTCACATTGGCCTCGCGAAAGAACCGGTGCATGTCGCCGCACAGGTCCCGCAGGCGTATGCCCGCATAACGCGCGGGCCTGCGCCTGGCGAATTCCGGGATGACGTCTTCCAGCAGCGCGTTGTCGTCATGAAATTTCTTGAAGGCGACGAGGCCCGATATCAGCGTGCCGGCCTTGCTCGCCTCCACGCCGGGCGTCAGCAGGAAGAGCAGCGAGTTAAGGTCGTTTTTCTCCGGCACGATGCGATTCTCGCGCAGGAACTGCGCCACCACCGGAGCAGGGATGCCGTGTTCCGCATAGCCGCCGGTGGTGCGGTCGAAGCCGGGTGTCAGCACCGTCAGCTTGTTGGGATCGGTCATGGTGAAACCGGCTTCCATGCCGGGGAAGCCATGCCAGGCGGCGTCAGGCGCGAGCTGCCAATAGGACGGATTGGTGGCGAGTTGATCCGTGCCGACGCTTTCCCACGGCACATTGTGAACGGCGCCTTCGCTGGATGCGTCGGGAATAGCGACGCGCTCGGGCACGAAGGGCTCGAAGAACCAGCGACGCTCGGCGCGGGTTTCCTTCTCCTCGAACTCGCGGCGCACCGCGCGCATCTTCTTGCGCAGTTCGATGCCGAGGCGGATCGTATCGTCCCACAACACTTCGCCCGAGCGGCCCTTCATCATCTGCGCGCCGACATCCAATGATGCGAACAGTGGATAGAATGGCGAGGTCGAGGCGTGCTGCATGAAGCTTTCGTTGAAGCGCCGGTGCTCGACGCGGCGCTTCTGCCCGCGGATGTGGCGATCCTTCATGTGGATCTGCGACGCCTGCGAGAAGCTCGCGAGCTGCTTATGGGTCGACTGCGTCGCGATGATACCCGGGGAATCCGGACCAAGCTCCTTGAGCCCCATGGCGAAGCGACCGGCATAGAGCGGGTGGAATTTCATGAAGCCCGCCCAGGCTTCGTCGAACAGGATGTAATCGCAGAGATGGCCGATGCGCGCGATGATCATCTCGGCGCTGTAGATGGTGCCGTCATAGGTGCACTGTTCGACCACGGCGACGCGGAACGGGCGTGGACGCTTCCAGGCCTCGGGATCCGTGACCAACGGATTGATACGGATGCGCTCGCGCAGCGCGTCCTCGTCGAGCGCGTCCCAGTTCATCGGGCCGATCAGGCCCCAGGGATTGCGCGTCGTTGGCACATAGATCGGCACACCGCCTGAAATCATCAATGCGCCGTGCAAGGCCGCCTTGTGGTTGTTGCGGTCGAACAGCACGAGGTCACCATCGGTGACCAGAGCCGATAGCGCGACCTTGTTGGAGGTCGAGGTGCCGTTGAGCACGAAATAGGTTTTCTCCGCCCCGAAGATCTGCGCGGCTTCCTTCTGCGCCTGCAAAGCAGGGCCCTCATGGGTCAGCAGATCGCCGAGATCGAGCACCGAATTGTCGAGGTCGTCGCGAAACACGGCTTCGCCGAGATGTTCCATGAACACGCGGCCGATCGGGCTGCGGCTGTAGAACACGCCGCCATTGTGGCCCGGGCAGGTCCAGAGCTGGTTGCCTTCCTCGGCATAGTCGACCAAAGCGCCGAAGAACGGCGTCTTCAGTGTCTCGGCATATTGCTTCAACCGGCTGATCAGGTTCTTGGCGATGAACGGCGGGGTTTCCTCGGACAGGAAGACATAGCCGTCGATGAAATCGAGCACCTCGACCGGGACGTCTTCAAACCGCTTGCGGCGGATCAGCAGGATGATCGGAAAGTCGAGGCCCCGTTTGCGCATCAGGTTGATCAGCGCCGCGGTCTTGCCTTCGAGGCCCTTCTTGCCCCAGTCGACCACCATGCAGCCGATGGCCGCGTCGGTCTGGACTGCGATCGTGGCGTCTTCGAGCTTGCGTGCCTTGACGACCTCGAAGCCGGAACGCTCGATCTCATCGACGATCTGATTGAGCCGAATGCCCTCGAGATCGTCGGCGTCGAATGTTGGCATCGCAAACAGGAAATTGAAGCGTTTGAAATAGTCCATTTGTGCACCGATCTTGTTTCGCAGCGATGTCTCGCTGCGTTACGTGACAATTCAGTGACTGAAGCCGCGTTAAGGTATCTCAGTCAGAAAAAAGCTCAGAGAACATGCCGCGCGGCGGAAGTTCCGGTGGCCCGGCATCCCATCGCGCATCTCGGCCTTTAAACAGGCAGTCGCATGATCGCGCAGGAATCACCAGCGGCGGCGGCGGGAGCGAATGGCTTGCGGATCAGAAGTCCTTCGGCAACAGCCAGATTTCCTAGCAGCGACGAGTCCTGTTTCATCACCGGCGTCGCCACCACGGTGCCGTCGGCGCGGGTTTCCAGACGCGTGCGCAGATAGTCCTCGCGCTGGTCGTTGGCGGCGAGGTCGCGGCCGAGCACCGCGGGTTCGAGCGCGTGAGCGACCTCGTTTCGGCCGGACAGCGCGCGCAGCAGCGGCACCATGAACAGGAAGCCGCAGACATAGGACGAGACGGGATTGCCGGGCAGGCCGATCACGCGCATGCCCTGGCGGCGTCCGTGCATCATCGGCTTGCCGGGCCGCATGGCGATGCGCCAGAACGCCATCTCGACGCCGGCATTGATCAGGGATTGCTGCACGAGGTCGTGGTCGCCGACCGACGCGCCGCCGGTGGTGATCAGCACGTCGGCCTTCAGATCGATCGCGCGCTGAATGGCCGATGTGGTCGCCTCCAACGTGTCGACGGCGATGCCGAGATCGACCACCTCGGCGCCTTCAGCGCGGGCCAGCGCACGCAGCGCGAAGCCATTGGAGAGCACGATCTGGCCGGGGCCGGGGACCGCACCGGGCATGACCAGTTCGTCGCCGGTGGCGAGCACGGCAACGACCGGCCGTCGCCGCACGGGCAGTGACGGATGGTTCATCCCGGCGGCAAGCGCCAGATCGCGGTCGGTGAGGCGGGTGCCGGCGCGCAGCAGCACATCGCCTTCATTGAAATCGACGCCGGCCGGGCGGATATGCTTGCCGGAAATCGCAGCTTCGTTGATCCCGACGACGTCACCTTCGCGCGTTGTGTCTTCCTGGATCACCACGGCGTCGGCGCCAGCGGGCAGCACGCCGCCGGTGAAGATTCGCAGGGCTTCGCCGGTCTGCAGCGGGCGGTCGAACGGCTTGCCTGCGGCGATCTCGCCGATGACGCGGAGCTTGGCGCCCAGTGTCGCATCGGCGGCGCGCACGGCATAGCCGTCCATCGCTGACATGGGCTCCGGTGGCTGCGTGCGCAGCGAAGCGATGTCGCGGGCGAGCACGCGGTGGAACGCGTCTTCCAGCGGCACCATCTCCTCAGGCAGCGCATCGGCGCCTGCGAGAATCGCGGCCATGGCATCGGTAACCGGCATCAGGGCCATCGCGGGGATCTCCGGCAGTGTGGGCGCCCGTCATAGCGGAGAGCGGGAGCGGACGCAAAACCACTGGCGCTTTGGCAGGGCAGGGAAACACGGTAGACATCGGCGATCATGACCGACAACCACGCCGCAACCGCCGATGAAGCGCCTGTCTGGCGGGCAGATGTCGATGCGCTGGCGTTCCGGCCGTCCGGCCATCGCGGGCTATGCATGGTGCACCGTCATGCGTTCCGGACGCTGCTCCGGCGCTACCCGTCGCCGGAGGACTGCGCGGCCTATTTTCAAGACCACAGAGCGGTGTTCCAGGCGGCGGCTAGCGCCAAGCTCGTGCGTGCGTCGGTAGCGGCAGATGCGAACTTTCATCTGACCAGCCGCGATCTCGCCCGCGCGATGTAAAATTAACGGTCGCGCCGCCGGAGCAACTCGGCTAAATTGGCCCTCTATTTCGCGAGGATTCCGATGCAACAGACCCAGACCGCCCAGATCTCCGCCGTCACCACTGACGTTAATGTCGTCGTGCAGGCCGTTCTGGCCATGGCGCTCGGTCTGTTTATCGTCGGGGTGGTCGGTTTCTCGCATATCAGCGCGGTCCATAATGCGGCCCACGACACGCGCCACGCCAACGCATTCCCCTGCCACTGAGACATGTCCGTCTTCAGGTCGATCGTTTTCTCGGCAGCGCTGGCTGGCGTGATCACTGGCGCTGCCATCACCGGCGCCCAGATGGTCGGGACCATTCCCCTGATCCAGAAAAGCGAAGTTTATGAGCGCAAGGCGGAAGCTCCGGCTGCTGTTGCGCCGACGGCTGCCGCGCAGCCCGCCCATACGCACGACCATGGCGCCGCCGCCCATAGCCATGAGGCCGAATGGGAGCCCACCGAGGGCTTGCAACGCAATGCCTTCACCACCGGCGCCAATATCCTGACGGCCATCGGCTTCGCGTTGCTACTGGCCGGCATCTTCGCGCTGCGTGGCCGGGCCGTGAGCTGGCGGGAAGGGCTGTTCTGGGGTCTCGGCGGTTTCGTCGTCTTCACGGCGGCGCCCGGCCTCGGCCTGCCGCCGGAGCTGCCTGGAATGCCTGTCGCCGACCTCACACTGCGCCAGACCTGGTGGATCGGCACTGCCTGCGCCACTGCGGCGGGGCTCGCCCTGCTGGTCTTCCGCAAGGCGTCATGGGCCGCCATTCTCGGCCTTGGCCTGATCGTCCTGCCGCACCTGATCGGCGCACCGCTGGCGCCGGCTGGCCATACGGATGTCCCCGAAACGCTGTCGCACAGTTTCGTCGTTGCAGCGGTCCTGACCAGCCTGCTGTTCTGGGCACTGCTCGGCGTCCTCACCAGCATCGCCTTCCAGCGCATCTCGCGGACCTAAAGCCCGAGTGCCTTGAGCGCCTCGGCGACCGATGTCGGCGAGGTGACGTGGACGGCCTGCAATCCGCAAGCGCGAGCGGCTTCGATATTATCGGCAAGATCGTCGAAGAACACGATGCGGTCGGCGGGGATGCCGATTTCCGCGATGACGTGCTCATAGGATTTTGCATCGGGCTTGCGAAGCCCGATCGAGGACGACAGAAACACCGTGCGGAAGTGACTGAGCAGATCGGCATGGTGTTCCGAGAAATGCGTGACATGCGCGACATTGGTGTTTGAGAACGCGTAGAGCGGCCAGCGCTTCGAGGCATGCGCGAGGAGTTCGGCGATGCCCGGCATCTCCCCGACGAAGATCGCATTCCAGCCTTCGAGAAATTGTGCCGGCGTCAGATCGATACCGAGCGTGTCGTGCAGATGCGCAAAGAATGCGTCGTCGGAAATCTCGCCGCGCTCGTGTCGCATATAGACGTCGCCGCGCGCAAACCGGCTCACGATGTCGTCCGGTGTACACTGCGCGTAGTCCGACCAGACCTTCAGCACGCGCGTGAAATCGATATCCAGCACGACGCGGCCGAGATCAAACAGCAGGGCGTCTGCGGAATTTGGCGTAAGCGACATCGTCATCTGTATCTTTTGGCTCAACGATTGAACATGTGCGGCGCAGGTTAGCGGATGGTGGCAGAAAATCCTTGCCTCCGCGTGACAAACCGCCCCGATATTTCTGTTGCCTAGGCAACTAATTCGTGAGAGCCTTTCCAAAGAGGGCGCTACTTAGAGCAGTCAACTGCCGGGCCCTGCAGGGAGAGAAACGATGGTGGACCGCTTGTGCGGGACGGCGATTGATGACGCGCGAGTAACGCGTGGTGGTCTAGCCGGTTACCGCGCCGAGATTGCCGTGAATGCGTCGCAGCAAGTCGATCAGCACTTCGCGTTCGCTTTCATCCAGACAGGACAGCAGCTTTCGCTCGCGTTCCAGCGCGGTCACGATGACGGCGTCATGGGTCGTGCGACCCTTCGTGGTCAGCGTAATCGAATGGGTGCGTGCGTCGTCCGGGTCGGCGTTGATGGCGACCAGGCCGCGCTCTTCCAGCATGGCAAGCGTGCGGCTGACCGGTCCCTTGTCGAAGCCGATGACGTGGCAGATGCGCGAGGCGGGAATGCCGGGCTCGATGGCCAGCAGCGACATGATGCGCCACTCGGTGACATTCACGCCAAAGCGCTTCTGATAGAGCGCGGTCGCGTTGCGCGACAGCTTGTTCGCAATGAAGGTGATGAAGGCCGGCACATAGCGCTCGAGATCGAGCAACTGCCCGCCTTTGGAAGCGGGCGCTCTCGCGGCGACAGTCCTGACATTGACCTTTGTCGCTTTCGCCTTGGCGGGCTTTCGAACCGTTTTCCCCGATCCATTCTTGCTCATGCACCACGATCCTGCCTGCCAGCATGACGTCGTCGAAATCGACGAGATCACGTGGTCCTGAGGAATAGAGACACGCAGCCGCAATTGCCAACAAGAAAATATGGGAGATTCACATGGTTGCCACGGTCACGACGGCATCGCCCCACACCCCGCCGGTGCTGTCCTTTGGCGGAGCCCTGCCGAACGACGCATCGTCTCAGCCCGTCGTCCACCTCGACGTCGATCCCTTCGCCATGGACTTCTTCGCCGATCCTCACCCCACCCACGAGGTGCTGCGTGAAGCCGGGCCCGTGGTGTATCTCGACAAATGGAACGTCTACGCGGTCGCGCGCTATGCCGAAGTTCATGCAGTCCTGAACGATCCCGCGACGTTCTGCTCGAGCCGCGGCGTGGGCCTCAGCGACTTTGCCAGGGAGAAGCCGTGGCGCCCGCAGAGCCTCATCCTCGAAGCCGACCCGCCGGCGCATACGCGCACGCGCGCGGTACTCAACAAGGTCCTGTCGCCCGCGGTAATGAAGCAACTGCGCGATGGCTTTGCCGCGGCCGCCGATGCCAAGGTTGACGAACTGCTGGAGCGGCGCAGTTTCGACGCGGTCGCGGATCTTGCCGAAGCCTATCCACTCTCGGTGTTCCCCGATGCGATGGGACTGCAGAAGGAGGGCCGCGAAAACCTGCTGCCTTATGCCGGTCTTGTCTTCAATGCCTTCGGTCCGCCGAACCAGCTGCGCCAGGACGCGATCGAACGCTCGGCGCCGCATCAGGCCTATGTCGCCGCGCAATGCCAGCGCGACAATCTCGCGCCCGGCGGTTTCGGCGCCTGCATCCATGCGCGGGTCGACACCGGCGATATCACCGCCGACGAGGCGCCGCTGCTGGTGCGCTCATTGCTGTCAGCAGGGCTGGACACGACGGTGAACGGTATCGGCGCTGCCGTTTATTGCCTGGCGCGCTACCCGCAAGAATTCGCGCGGCTGCGCAACGACCTGTCGCTGGCGCGCAATGCTTTCGAGGAGGCCGTGCGTTACGAAAGCCCCGTGCAGACCTTCTTCCGCACCACGACGCGCGACGTCGAGATCAGTGGTTGTCGTGTCGGTGAGGGCGAGAAGGTGCTGATGTTCCTGGCCGCCGCCAACCGCGATCCGCGCCGGTGGGCCGATCCCGAACGCTACGACATCACCCGCAAGACGTCCGGCCATGTCGGATTCGGCTCCGGCATCCACATGTGCGTCGGCCAGCTCGTGGCACGTTTGGAGGGTGAGGTGATGCTGTCCGCATTGGCGCGCAAGGTCGCATCGATCGAGATCACCGGCGAGGTCAAGCGCCGCTACAACAACACGCTGCGCGGGCTGGAGAGCCTGCCGGTTACCTTCACGCCTGCCTGAGGATCCTATGCCGAGCATTACGTTCATTCATCACGACACCCGTGCCGAGACAGTCCGCGCCAATGATGGCGATAGCGCCATGTATACGGCGCTGCTGCATGGCATCGACGGCATTACGGGCGAATGCGGCGGCGGCGCGGTCTGCGCCACCTGCCACGTCTATGTCGACGACAACTGGCTGGGCAAAGTTGGCGCAGTCGGTGCCGACGAGGATGAGTTGCTGGAAGGTGTCGCCAGCGAGCGGCTGCCGAACAGCCGGCTGTCGTGCCAGATCAAGATCACCGAGGCGCTCGATGGCCTCGTGCTCCGGCTGCCGGAGCGACAGGTATAACTCGCAAGCAAGACCGCGACCGGCAACGTCCGGACCCGCGCAATCAAGGTAGAGGGGAGAGACGACAATGAAGGGCTTCAAGACAGTTTTGGCTGCTGCGGCATCCTGCGTGATGGCGACGGCAGTGCAGGCGCAGGTGTCCGACGATGTGGTGCGGGTCGGCGTGCTCAACGATATTTCCGGCGTGTTTCAGGATACCAACGGCATGGGCTCGGTGGAAGCCGCGCGGATGGCGGCCGAGGATTTCAACGGCGGCGGCAAGAACATCAAGGTCGAGATCGTCTATGCCGACCATCAGAACAAGGCGGATGTCGGCTCCGCCATCGCGCGCAAATGGCTTGATGTCGAGAAGGTCGATGCCATCGTCGACGTGCCGAATTCATCGGTGGGTCTCGCCATCAACAATATCGCCCGCAACACCAGGATGACGTTCCTGGCCTCGTCGACAGCGACCTCGGACCTGACCGGCAAGGACTGTTCGCCGAACACCATCCAGTGGGTCAATGACGCATGGGCCACCGGCAACACCACCGCAGCGGCGATGATGCAGCGGGGCGGTGACGACTGGTACTTTCTCACGGTGAATTACGCGCTGGGGCAGGGCATCGAGGCCGAAGCCACCAATTACATCACGAAGAACGGCGGCAAGGTGCTGGGGTCATCGAAGCACCCGCTCGGCACCTCCGATTTCGCCTCGCTATTGCTGCAGGCGCAGAGCTCCAAGGCCAAGGTGATCGGCCTGGCTAATGCCGGCGCGGATGCTATCAATGCGGTCAAGCAAGCTGGTGAGTTTGGCATGCAGGATGGCCCGCAGAAGCTGGTCGCATTCCTGATCTTCATCAACGACGTTCACGGCATGGGCCTGAAGACCGCGCAGGGCCTGTTGCTGACGGAATCCTTCTACTGGGACATGGATGACGACACCCGCGCCTTTGGCAAACGCTTTGCGGCGCGGCCGGGCATGAACGGCAAGATGCCGAGCGCCAATCAGGCGGGTGTCTATGCCTCCACGCTGGCCTATCTCAATGCCGTGGCCGCCAAGGGCAGCGACGATGCCAGTGTCGTCGTACCGCAGATGAAGACCTTCAAGGGCAAGGACAAGCTGTTCGGTGAGGTCACAATCCGCGCCGATGGCCGTGTCATTCACCCGATCTACCTGTTCGAGATCAAGAAGCCGGCAGAGTCGAAGGGGCCGTATGACTATTACAAGCTGCTCTCGACCATCCCTGCCGAAAAGGCGTTCCGGCCGATGGCCGAGGGTGGTTGTCCGATGATCAAGTAGCCTGTCGCGCATCGATACCGGCAACATCAGTCGTTCCCGGTATCGATGTGGGGCCAGTTGCGGGAATTGGCGGATCGGTAGGTAACTTGCTGCTCCGCAGAAAATACATGCGGGCAATTTCAAACCTAAAAGGCTATTCCACGTACCTAATGACATCGAAACCCTTTGATTTAAAGGATTTGGAATGTCGATTATGGTTGGATTGATGGCCTTGCTGCTGCCACCTGCTGCGTGGTTGCTGGTCAAACGATATGAGCGTCATCTCGATGCGCAGATCGGGCCGTGGATCGTCAGTGAGATGAAGCCGCAGCGCAGCCGGCAGCGTCTCGTGCGCGAGCACCGTGATGACAGCGATCGCTGAAATCCGCCCCTATTCAGGTTACCGCAAAACTTACAACGCGCGCGCGTAACTAAGTAGTGCGCATTCACACTTGGCCTTGTCCTGCTTGGTAGTGCTGATCCCGCCACGAGCACCAGCCTGGATGTCTCATCCGTCCGGTTGGTCGCTTGATCTGGCCCGGGACCGCCGCCAAACACCCCCCATGTCGCGCGCGGTCCCGGTTATTGTTCGTAAACAAGATCGATGACGGCGCAGGATCGCGATTTCGCAGTGATGACGCGCTCTGGGACCTTCATGAGAAATTGCGCGTCGTGCTGGCCGCAAAGATGGTTGCGCGGCGACAGCAGCTCGATGAGCGCCTGCGCGATCTCGAACAGTTCGCGATTTCGTCGAAGCGTGCTGTCGCAGCATTGCGGTCGATGGCCGAGGGCGGTTGTCCGATGATCAAGTGACGGCCACTTGTTCGATGTCGCTGGCGATCATCGGGAATTATTTGCGGCAACCGGTGTTCTGAGGATGGGGGCCCACACCTGCGACGGGAGTGTGCCATGCTCAGGAAAATGTTGATCGGACTTGCCACAATTGCGGCCATCGGCATGACGTCCGTGCCGATGGATGCTTCGGCGCGCGGCGGGGGCGGCCACGGCGGTGGTGGCGGGCACGGGGGTGGTTTCCACGGTGGTGGCGGTTTTCACGGAGGTGCCTTCCACGGAGGTGGCTTCCGCGGCGGCGGTATGGCCATGGGCGGCCTGCGCGGCGGCGGGTTCGGTGCAACTCGTTTCGCCGCCATGCCCGGCGGAGCACGCTTCGCCGGAATGTCCAATCGAGGCTTCCATCACTTCGGCCACCATAATCGCCACTTCCGGAATTTCGCCCCGTTTGTGATCGGATTCGGTTCGTCCTACGCCTATGCGGGCTATCCGTATTACGACAACTGCTATGACGTTATACGGGTGCGGACTTATCACGGTTGGCGATGGCGGCGCGTGTATGTCTGCGGCTGACGCCGGGCGACCGCGGAGTATTCAATTCGCGGCGTTGTCCGTGACCAGATAGTGCCCGGACTTGCCACCCTTTTTCTCGACGAGGTGGATGCCCTCGATGCGGACACCGCGCTCGACGGCCTTGATCATGTCGTAGATTGTCAGGCATGCGACGGAGACGGCCGTCAGCGCTTCCATCTCGACGCCCGTGGGGCCCGTGACCTTGACCGACGCACGTACGCGGCAGCCCGGCAGTTTCTTGTCGGGCGTGATGTCCAGCGTGACTTTGGATAGCGCCAGCGGATGGCACAGCGGGATCAGATCCGATGTGCGCTTTGCCGCCATGATGCCGGCGATACGCGCCGTGCCGAGCACGTCGCCCTTTTTGGCATTGCCGGAGACGATCATGTCGAGCGTCGCCTTGCTCATGACCACCAGACCTTCGGCCACCGCGATGCGTTCGGTCGCCGGTTTCTCCGACACATCGACCATGCGGGCTTCGCCCGAGGAATCGATGTGGGTGAGGGCCGGGGCCTGCTTCGATTTTTTCGTCTTGCCGGCCATGATCAATGCGTTCCGTTCGCGCGCTTGAGTAGCGTCTGCGTTGCAGCCGTCACGTCCGCCTGCCGCATCAGGCTTTCGCCGACCAGGAAGGTGGAGATGCCGACGCACTCGAGGCGTGCGAGGTCGTCTGGCGTGAAGATGCCGCTTTCGCCGACCTTGAGACGATCCTTGGGGATCATCGGCGCCAGCGTTTCGCTGGCGGTCAGCGTGGTCTCGAAGGTGCGCAGGTTGCGGTTGTTGATGCCGATCATCGGCGAGCGCAGGTTCAGCGCGCGTTCCAGCTCCGGCTGGTCGTGGATTTCGATCAGCACATCCATGCCCTGGTCGATGGCGGCGTCTTCGATGTCACGCGCCTGCGCATCGTCGAGTGCAGCCATGATGATCAGGATGCAATCGGCGCCATGGGCGCGGGCCTCGACCACCTGATAGGTGTCGAACATGAAGTCCTTGCGCAGCACCGGCAGTTTGGTCGCGGCGCGCGCCGCGACCATGAAGTCGAGATGCCCTTCAAAGGACGGCGTATCGGTCAGGACCGAGAGACACGCGGCGCCGCCGGCCTCATAGGCTCTGGCCAGCGTCGGCGGGTCGAAGTCCTCGCGAATGAGTCCCTTGGACGGCGACGCCTTCTTGATTTCGGCAATCAGCGCAAACTCGTTCTTGTCGAGCTTCCTGTGGATCGCGGTCATGAAGCCGCGCGGTGCGGGCGCAGCCTTGGCCAGCGCTTCGATGGATGCGAGCGGATGGGCGCGTTTCGCCGCCGCGATTTCCTCGCGCTTGTAAGCTTCGATCTTGGTCAGGATGTCGGACATGGTCGTCTCACAGGTTGGCGTTGGAGACGGCGACCAGTCGCTTCAGCTTCTCCAGCGCCGCGCCGCTGTCGAGCGACTTCTGACCGAGTGCCACGCCTTCCTTCACGTCCTTGACCTTGCCGGCCACGATCAGGGCCGCGGCTGCATTGAGCAGCGCGACGTCACGGAAGGCGCTCGGCTTGCCATCGAGCACGGCCTGCAGTGAGGCGGCGTTCTCCTGGGCGTCGCCGCCCTTCAGGGAATCCGGACCGGTGCGCGGCAGGCCCGCGTCCTCGGGCGAAATCTCGAAGCTGCGGATATTGCCGTTCTCCAGCGCTGCCACAAAGGTCGGGCCGGTGAGGGTGATCTCATCGAGGCCGTCGGAGCCGTGCACCACCCAGGCGGATTCGGAGCCGAGATTCTTCAGCACCTGTGCCAGCGGCAGCACCCATTGCCGCGAGAACACGCCGACCATCTGCCGGGTGACTCCCGCCGGATTGGAAAGCGGTCCCAGCAGATTGAAAATCGTGCGGGTGGCAAGTTCGACGCGGGTCGGGCCGACATTCTTCATGGCCGGATGATGCGCCGGCGCGAACATGAAGCCGATGCCTGTCTCTCTAAGGCAGCGGCTGACGTCGTCGGGCGTGAGATCGATCCTGACGCCGAGGGCCGCCAGCACGTCGGCCGCGCCGGAGCGCGACGACAGCGCACGATTGCCGTGCTTGGCCACCGGCACACCGCAGCCGGCGACGATGAACGAGGCGCAGGTCGAGACATTCACGGAGCCGGAGCCATCGCCGCCGGTACCGACCACGTCGACAGCGCCGGCCGGTGCGTCGACCCGCAGCATCTTGGCGCGCATCACCTCAACCGCGCCGGTGATCTCGTCCACGGTCTCGCCGCGCACGCGCAGCGCCATCAACAGGCCGCCCATTTGCGAAGGCGTGGCTTCGCCCGACATCATGCTGTCGAAGGCCGCCGAGGCTTCCTCACGCGAGAGGGAGGCGCCGGTCGCGACCTTGGCAATGATTGCCCTGAGATTGTCCATCGGATGCTTTCAGAGTGATGCACATGTCATTGCAGGCGACATCTGCGACGAAGCCATCCAGCCTTTGCTTGTTGCTTCTGGATGGCTTCGCTGCGCCCGCAATGACGACGTGGGTTTCCTAATTGGTGTTGCTGTTCGCGGCACCAGTGGCGATTGCAACGGCTTCCGCGTTGATCTTGGTGCCGATCTGCGTCTCGAGCCTGGTGACATACTGCGCGACCTGTTCGTCGGTCAGCCCGCGCTGCAGCGTCTCCTTGAGCTTCTTGGCGTCTTCGGAGGCCATATCAACCGCAGGCGCGGTGACATCGGTGATCCGGTAGACGATCCATTCCGACGGCGTGGCACCCTGCGCCTGTCCGGCCGAATCCTTGACGCCGCGGAATACGGACTGGATCACGCCGGCCGACAGGGCAGGGTCGCTCGCGTCGCGCTTGAATGGCGCGGAGGTCACGACCTTGAGTCCGGCTGCGGCGGCTTCGTCGGCGAGCTTGGCGCCGCTTTCGAGCTTCTTCGCCATGTCGACAGCCTTGTCGCGCAGGCGGGTGGTGATCTGCTCTTCGCGCCAGCGTGCCTCGACCTGCGGCTTCACTTCGTCGAGCGTACGGTCGCGCGCCGGCGTGACGCCGAGCACGTCGTACCAGATGTAACCGCCGCCGGCCTGCAATGCGTCGTTGTCGACACCGACATCGCTGTTGAAGGCCTGGGTCACGACGTCCACACCCGTGGGTAGGCCGGCAACGGGCTGGCCGTCCGGCGTACGGCCGGAGCGATCGACGGCCTCGATGGTGACGGCGGTGAGGCCGAGCTTTTTGGCGGTATCGACGACATTGGCTCCGCCACCGCGTTCGTCCTCGATCTTGTTATGCATGTCGGACACGACGGCGCGGGCGCGCTCGATGGCGATATCGCGCTTCAGGTTGGCGGCAACGCTGTCATAGCTCGGCGTCGTGCCGGCCTGAACCTTGCCGACCTTAACCAGCGTTACGCCGAACCGTCCGGTGATCGGCTGGCTGATACCGTCGGGTGCCAGCGAGAAGGCGGCATTGGCGACGGAGGGATCGATGATGCCCGCTTTGGCAACCATGCCGAGATCGATGTCGGAGGCGGACAGGCCGCGTTCCTTGGCGAGGTCCTCGAACTTGAACGTATCGTTCAGCTTGGCGCGGCCGGCTTCAGCGTCCGCCGCGTTCGGGAAGACGATCTGCGAGATCTGGCGCTGCTCCGGCGTGGAGAGCTTGTCCTTGCGCTCCTCGAACACTTTCCTGGCGTCGTCGTCCGACACCGTCGACCACTTCGCCATCTCGTCGGGCGTCAAGGCGAGGAAGGCAATCTTGCGATATTCGGGGGCGCGGAACTGGGTCTTGCGCTCGTCGAAATAGGCGGCGAGGGCTTCGGGCGAGGGCGCCTCAATGGTCCCGGCCTGCGCAGCATCGAGCTTCACGTAGTCGATGGTGCGGGTCTCGTTCTGATAGCGGCTCAGTGCCTCGATCATCGTTTTCGGCGGCTCGACGCCTGACGTGACCGTGCCGGCGATCTGGCGGCGCAGAGAGACCTTGCGCTGTTCGGCGATGTAGCGCTGTTCGGTGAAGCCCAGCGATCGGATCAACTGCTGGAAGCGCGGCGCATCGAAGCCGCCGGTCGGGCTCTGGAAGTTCGGATCCGCAATGATCTGCCGCATCACCTCGGCGTCGCCGACACCGAGGCCCTTGCGACGCGCGTCCTCGTCGAGGGCGGCTTCGGCGACGACCTGCTGCAGAACCTGGCGGTCGAGCCCGAAAGCACGGGCCTGATCCGAGGTCAGCGGGCGGCCGAACTGGCGGCCAATCTGCTGCAGCTTGTCGTTATAGAGCTGGCGGAACTGCTCGGTCGTGATCTCGGTCGAGCCGATGGTGGCGAGCTTGGATTGCCCATAGCCCTTGAACGCGTCGGCGATACCCCAGATGCCGAAGCTGACAATCAGCACGCCCATCACGACGGCCATAATCGTCTTGCCAATCCAGTTGGATGAGGCTTTGCGCATTCCTCGAAGCATAGGGTCTTCTTATCTGTCAGGAGGGGAATCGGCTCGCACCAGCAGCCCATGGGGCCGGAGGGCGTCGCCAAATAGGAGGCGCATCATAAAGTGGCAAAAGCCCGGTCGCAACCGGCTGGGGCGGGGCGGATTGAAGCGGTTTCCGGCGCTACCGCGAGGCATTAGCGGCCTATGGAACTTTCCGGCCCGCTGCTGCTTTGTTGAGCGGGCGTTCAGGCCTGCCGGGAGACATCATGCGCATCGGTTGGCGATCGGGAGTTGCCGCCTGCGGCATCTGGATGGCGCTGACGCCGGCAGGCGCGCAGCCAAATCCGGCGATGCAGAATCCCACGGTGACGAAGTCGACGAATTCGCAGCCGAAAACAGAAACGCCGCCACTTCCCGGCGCCAATAGTTTCACCGAAGGTCAGGCTCGCAAGTCGTTGGAGTCACAAGGTTATGTCGACGTGTCGCCGCTGGTGAACGACAGCCAGGGGATCTGGCGCGGCACTGCGATGAGCGGATCCAAGAAGGTCCATGTCAGCGTCGACTACAAGGGCAACGTCTCGGCGAATCCGGAATGACGGTGGGGATAGCGCGATGAGCAAGGTGACGATCTCCCGGTTGTTCGACGATTACGCCGACGCGCAGAAGGCCGTTATCAACCTTCGTGAGGCCGGCGTGGCCGAGGACGACATCAGCATCATCGCCAACAATGCCGACAAATGGTACGCGCCCGACTATGCCGCGGGCGCCGGCAAGGGCGCCGCGATCGGTGCCGGTTTTGGCGGGGTCGGCGGATTATTGGCTGGCCTCGGCCTGCTGGCGATTCCCGGACTCGGACCGGTCGTGGCTGCCGGATGGCTGGCAGCGGCCGCAGCGGGCGCCGTGGCCGCGGGCGCCGCTGGTGGCGTGATCGGGATGCTGGCCGAAGCCGGAGTCGCCGTGAACGATGCCGAGGTCTATGCCGAGAGTATCCGCCGCGGCGGTAGCCTCGTCAGTGCCAAGGTCGAGGCGGCCGACAAGGACCGCCTCGAGGCGTTGCTGCACCCATCCTCGGTCGATATCGCCAAGCGCCGCAGCGACCTCGCGTCCTCGGGCTGGAGCAAGTTCGATCCCTCGGCACCCGACCTTACTGCCGAAGAGATCAAGCGCGAACGTGGGCTGCGCGGCACCACGTCGGCTTGAGCTGACGGATCGCCTCTGTTAGCTCAGATAACCTCTTTCAAATGACAGGATATCCTCATGACTGATGCCGTTCGGCCGCTGATCGCCGGCAACTGGAAAATGAACGGCCTCAAGGCGTCGATGACCGAGTTTGAAGCGATGCTGCGCGGCGCGCCGGATGTGCTGGACAAGGTCGACCTGCTGGTCTGTCCCCCGGTCACGCTGCTGGCGAGTTTCGCGTCGAAGGCATCGAGCTTCGGGCAGGAGGGCCGCCACGTCGTCTCAGTCGGGGCGCAGGATTGTCACAAGAACGTCTCAGGCGCGCATACCGGCGATATCGCGCCCGAAATGCTGGCTGATGCCGGCGCGACCGCTGTTATTATTGGACATTCCGAACGTCGCGCCGATCATGGCGAGACCGATGCCGTGGTTCGCGAAAAGGCGCTGGCCGTCTGGCGCGCCGGGCTCACGGCGATCGTCTGTATCGGCGAGACCCAGGCCGAACGTGATGCCGGCAAGACCCTCGACGTCTGCGGCATCCAGCTGAAAGGCTCGCTGCCGGATGATGCCACCTCGGGCAACCTGATCGTGGCCTATGAACCGGTCTGGGCGATCGGCACAGGATTGACGCCGACAGCCCAGGATGTTGAGCAAGTTCATAAGTTTATCCGGGATCGTTTGACTGAACGCTTTAAGAACGAGGGGGCCTCGATCCGGATTCTCTATGGCGGTTCGGTCAAGCCATCCAACGCCAGGGAGTTGATGGCGGTTCCTCATGTGAACGGTGCGCTGGTGGGCGGCGCCAGCCTGAAGGCGGCCGATTTCCTTGCGATCGCGGCGGGCTGTCCCTAACTCTCACGGAATGCTGGAATTTGCGGTCCAGACCGGTCGGCGCGGGGGTGACAATCCCCCGGTCGATCGTGTAGACACCGCTGGATTCAAACCCCGCAAGCCATGACTGCAGCCGGCGATCGGCGCTGCGTGCTTGCGATGGAAGGACACGATGCAAAGCGTCATTATCGTTATCCACCTCATGATCGTCGCGGCCCTGATCGGGACGGTGCTGCTGCAGAAATCCGAAGGCGGCGGCTTGGGCGTCGGTGGCGGCGGCGGTGGCGGCTTCATGTCCAGCCGCGGCACGGCGAACCTTCTGACACGCACCACCGGCGTTCTTGCGGTGGGCTTCTTCCTGACCAGCCTGTTCCTGTCGTGGCTCGCGACCTATGAGCGCAAGCCGACCTCGATCCTGCCGGGCAACACCGCGCCGGTCTCGCAGCCGGGCTCGCCGCTGGCTCCGCCGACCTCGGGCGGTCTCCTGGATACGCTGAAGAAATCCGACGAGCAGCAGGCTCCTGCAGCCCCGGCACCGCCACGCTCGCAATAAAGCAGAGGCGCCATGCAGGACGGGGACTACCGTCCTGCATCAGCAGATCCCATCAAGGGGCTGCAATCATTTCGTTTTTCAAGTCACCCACAGCCTCACCGATTCTCGGCTGACGGCTGCGATTCGTTTTGGCGAATCGGTTTCGGAGCCTTAAAGGTTAAGTCCCATGGCGCGGTACATTTTCATCACCGGCGGCGTGGTTTCCTCGCTCGGTAAAGGTCTGGCTTCAGCGGCGTTAGGCGCGCTGTTGCAGGCGCGTGGCTACAAGGTCCGGCTTCGCAAGCTCGACCCCTATCTCAACCTCGATCCCGGGACGATGTCGCCGTATCAGCACGGTGAAGTGTTCGTGACCGATGATGGCGCCGAGACCGATCTCGATCTCGGCCATTACGAGCGTTTCACCGGACGGCCTGCCACCAAGCAGGACAACATCACCACCGGGCGAATCTACCAGGACATCCTCACCAAGGAACGTCGCGGCGACTATCTCGGCGCCACGATCCAGGTGATCCCGCACGTTACCAACGCCATCAAGGACTTCGTCCTGTCGGACAATGACGGCTACGACTTCGTGCTGGTCGAGATCGGCGGCACTGTCGGCGACATCGAGGGCCTGCCGTTCTTCGAAGCGATCCGCCAGTTGCGCAATGATCTGCCGCGCGGCGACACCGTGTTCGTGCATCTGACGTTGCTTCCTTACATCCCGAGCGCCGGCGAGCTGAAGACCAAGCCGACCCAGCACTCCGTCAAGGAGCTGCGCTCGATCGGTATCCAGCCCGACATTCTGCTGTGCCGCTGCGATCGAGATATTCCCAAGGAAGAGCGCCGTAAACTGGGGCTGTTCTGTAACGTCCGCGAAAGCGCCGTGATCGAAGCCCGTGACGTCGACAACATTTATGCGGTGCCGGAAGCCTATCACGTCGCCGGCCTCGACGACGAAGTGCTGGCGGCCTTCGGCATGACGCCGAAGGCGCTGCCCGAGCTGAAGACCTGGAACACCATCAACGAGCGTATCCGCCATCCGGAAGGCGCGGTGACCATCGCGATCGTCGGCAAATATACCGGCATGAAGGACGCCTATAAGTCGCTGACCGAAGCGCTGTCCCATGGCGGTATCGCCAACAAGGTGAAGGTCAATCTCGACTGGATCGAAAGCGAAGTCTTCGAGAACGAAGATCCGGCGCCGTTCCTCGAACACGTCAACGGCATTCTCGTGCCCGGCGGCTTCGGCCAGCGCGGCGCCGAAGGCAAGATCCGCGCGGCGCAGTTCGCGCGCGAGCGTAACGTGCCTTACTTCGGAATTTGCTTCGGCATGCAAATGGCGGTCATCGAAGCCGCGCGAAACCTTGGCGGCATCAAGGACGCCAACTCCACGGAGTTCGGTGAGACCAAGGAGCCGGTGGTCGGTCTGATGACCGAATGGCTGCGCGGCAACGAACTCGAGAAGCGCCACAATGCCGGCGATCTCGGTGGCACCATGCGGCTCGGCGCCTATCCGGCGACGCTGACCAAGGGCAGCAAGGTCTCGGACGTCTATGGCGGCGCCACCGAAATCTCCGAGCGCCATCGCCATCGCTACGAGGTCAACACGGCCTACAAAGACCGTCTCGAAAAGCATGGGTTGAAGTTCTCCGGCCTGTCGCCGGATGGCGTGCTGCCGGAGATCGTCGAATACGAGAACCATCCGTGGTTCATCGGCGTGCAGTATCATCCCGAGCTGAAGTCGCGCCCGTTCGAACCGCACCCGCTGTTTGCGTCCTTCATCAAGGCTGCGGCGGCGCAGAGCCGGCTGGTGTGAGACCGGAGGAGCGGATTTGGCGAATCTGTAATCCGCCGTCGGCGTGTGTGGGACGGAAGGATGGCGGATCACGCTTCATCAATCCGCCCTACGACCGAGTTGCCCATGTCGCTGCGCTCATAAGGGCTGCGCAGACTGCCGATTGATCGGCAGAAACCAATCATGCGAATGATCCCTGAGGCGTCGGTCTTCTGACCGGCCGAACGGACAGAGGGATGATCCATGCGCGCTTTCTATCACCCGGATCAGGCAATTCATTCGCCGCAGCAATTCATGCGTTACGGCCGCTTCGTGCCCATCAAGGATTCGCCGGTTCGCACCGAACGACTGATCGGCGCTTTGGCGCGGCACGAGATCACGCCTGAAAAGCCGGCGGAGTACGGCACTGCGCCCGCGCTGACGGTGCATACGCCGGCTTACGTACGCTTCTTGGAAACCGCGTGGGATAATTGGGCGCAACTGCCTGACCACGGACCGGAAGTGTGGCCGCAATATTTCCCGTATTGGAGCGGACGCCCGGAAGAGGCTGCACGGCGGGATTGCCCGGCAACCGGATTTATCGCTCAGGTGGGCTGGTATCTCGGCGATCTGTCGGTGCCGATGGGCCCCGAGAGCTGGCGTTCCATCCTGCGCTCGTCGGAAACAGCGGTCGCTGGCGCAGACGCTATCGTCGGCGGCGACCGCGCCGCCTATGCGCTGTGCCGGCCGTCGGGCCATCACGCGCGCGCCGATCGCGGCACCGGCTTCTGCTACCTGAATAACAGCGCGATTGCCGCGCAGCGATTGCGCAGTCGCTTTGGAAAGGTGGCGATCATCGATGTCGATGTTCATCACGGCGATGGCACGCAGCAGATTTTCTATAATCGTCCAGATGTGCTGACGATCTCGATCCACGGCGACCCCACGAATTTCGTGCCGTTCTATACGGGCTATGCAAGCGAGACCGGCCATGGTGCCGGCGAGGGCTTTGATCTCAATCTGCCCTTACCGCCCGGTGCCGGTGGCGCGGAGATGAATGCAGCCCTCGACACCGCGATCGAACGCGTTCGCGCATTTGGCGCCGATGCCCTTGTCGTGGCGCTCGGCTTTGATGCCCATCGCGATGATCCGATCGGCATCCTGAAGCTTGACGCAAAGGACTTCGGGAGCGTCGGCACCAAGATGCAATCGCTGGGTCTGCCGACGCTCATCGTTCAGGAGGGCGGATACGGCATCGATGCGATCCAGGATTGCCTCGATTCCTTCCTGACTGGCTTCAGGCAAGCGTAATTCGGATGGGATCGCGTAGAGCGGATTACGCTTCACCCTACCGCTCAGCCACAGGTTTCAGCTCTCGAAAAATACAAACGCCGCCCAGACCGACGGGTCTTTAGCGGCCGTGATCTTGCCCTGGATCGCTTCGATGCGGACCTTCCGGAGGGCGCTGGCGTAATCGAGTTTCTCGTCGGCCAGCACCTGATAGAACCGCGCCATGAAGTTGGCGGTGCCTTCGTCTGCGACCTCCCACAATGTCAGCAGCGAACGCCGGGCGCCGGCGATGGCAAGGGCGGTGGGCAAGCCGCGCACGCTGCCAATCCGGCTGGGATCGCCGAGCGCGGTTTGGCAGGCGGACAGCACGACAAGGTTGGCCGACGACAAATCCCAGTTCATCAGCTCGTGCGCATAAAGTACGCCGTCATTGTCGTCGCGCTGCGGCGGGCGGCTGAGATTGGGGCGCGAGGCAACGAGGCCGCTGCGCCAGAGCGCGTCGGTGCGGTTGGAGGCGGTCTTGTAGAAGCCGTGGGTGGCGAGATGGATCAGGGACGCGCCTTTGGCGTCGGCGCGGATCGTCGCTTCGCCGCTGTCGCTGCCCGAGAGGATGGTAACGACAAGGTTGCGCTTCTTCAGATCGGCGCTGACCGTATCAACTTCGGTCTTCGTCGAGGGTAGCTCATTGGCGGCGCCGGCATAGTCGAGCCCGCCGACCAACAGCGCCTTGTCGCCCGATGCAAGCCTGTTGTCGTTGTTCGCAAAGAACAGCGCGTCGGCGCGCGTCATGATCCGGGTGTCGTAAATCTCGTCGAGATAGCGGCCGCCGGCATCCTGCAGCATCGCGAAGGGCAGGCTGTAGAGTTCGGCATCGGGGACAAGAAACAGTCGTCTCACGTCGGCGAGCTGCGGCTTCAGCGGTCCGAGCAGCGTGTCATGGAGGCGACGGAAGAGCTTTGCATGATCCGGCGACGTCGCATCGACTGCGAGGAAGCTGTCGAGCGGGCCGAGATCGAACAGTGCTGGCGCGGTGTCGTGGCGGCGGATCACGGCCTGCAGCCGCATCTCCGGTTTTGGCGCGATCGGATTAACGCGGTTGCGGCGACCGCTGACGAAGAAGTCGACCAGCGCGTCTGATCGTTCGAGCCTTTCCTCGATGGATGGGAGCTTGAGATCGGTTGGCGCCTTGCCACCCATCTTTGCCGCAAGCGCCTGCCGCGCGTCCTGCAACTGCCTGAGTACGTCGCGTGCGTCGTCATCGATCTTGCCCGACGACAGCAATTCCTGCTGCTGGCCAGACAGTCGCAGCACGGTCTGTGCCAGTGCCTTGGTGGCGTCGTCAGGCAGCCGGTCGGCCGTCAGGCGCAGCATGGTGCGTTCGCCATCTTCCATTGTCTTCCAGCGCGACACCGCGTCGGCATAGGCGCCAGCCGCGGCTGGTTCGACCAGCGCGTAGCGGCCGAACTCATACAGGATATCATCGGCCAGTTTGCGCATGGTCTCGGCGACGTAACGGTTGCCGGCAGTGCCGACCTCACGCAGCATCCAGCGGAACGCCTGCTGCTCGACGTCCTTGAAGGTTGCCAGCGTGTCCCTGTCGCCGCGCTTCATTCGAGTCATCGCGACACCGAGCAAGGCGTCGAACGTGATCGGATGCTGACGCGCAATGGTCGTCTGCGAACGGTGATAGGCATCGATCCGCAGCGCCAGCGCGCGGTCGGTGTCGCCACGCATCTCATACTGATCGGCGGCGAGTTGCGCCGCCTTGATGCGCAGGAGATCCGGTGCGCCGTTCCAGTCCTTGACCTTGGCCATGGCTTCCAGATCAGGGCGGCTCATCTCCTGGTCGGGATGGAAATAGGCTTTGGTATAGGCGATCCAGACATTGGCCTGCTGGACATGTTCAGAGCGGGGATCGGCGAGTTCGGTCGCGCAGCGCTTTTGCAAGTCGAGCGTGCGTAGTGTTTCGGCTTCGTTGCCCATGGCCAGATGGTTGAGCGCGAGATTGCTGGCGCTCACCAGCGCCTGGATGCTGCCATAACCGTAATGCGCGATGCGCTTGCGGAGCAGCGGCTCGTCGATCGCGGCGGCGACATCGGGATGCCCGACCATGCGCAGCGCTTCGGCATAGTTATTCTCGGTGCGCCAGGTCAGCGGTTCGCGGTCGCCGAGTGCCTTTCGCGCGTTGAGGTAAGTCTCTTCGGACAGGTTGAGGCCGGATGCGACCGCGCCGTTATTGGTCAGTAGCGTCGCGAGGATGTCGCCCCCGGCAATGTCCTGCGCTGAGTTCGGGCCGTATTCCGCGCGCATGCGCTTGCGAGCTTCGGTCGCCACGGGGATGCCGAGATCGTATTGATTGCTGCGTTCGAGGAAGCGCGCATATTCGAACCAGAATGTAACCGCATCGCGGCCGCCGTCGCGCGCGGCACGGGTCTTGGCCGCTTCGGCAAAAAGATCCGACGCGGTCGCGTTGTCGCGCCGCCGCTCGAACGAACTGGCGGCATTGAGATAGGCCGTGATTGTGAGGCTGTGATAGTTGCTCTGCGTGACCTCGCGGAGCGCATTTTTCAGCCGGTCGCGGCCGCTGCCGTCGTTGCCTGTGCGCAGCGCGTTGAACGCATCCTGGATCTTTGCCGTGAGTTCACGCTCGCTGGGTGCGCGGCTGTTCTGGGCTTGGGCGACGGGGGTGAAAGCCGGCAACAGGATGAGGCCACTGGCGATGGCGATAGCAAGCCGAGCGGCAACGCCGGCGGCCCATTGCGCCCGGGATGACAAAGACATCTCCGGCAGATCTTACTTGCAGCCCGACGTGCTGTCGCCGGCTCGGGCCATCGGCTTGCCGTTGATGAACACGCCAGTGCTGCCCGAGATGGTCTTGCCGCCACATTCGGTGCTGCCGCCGACGACGGCTGCAGGCTTGCCGTTGATGTAGACGCCCTTCGCCCCCTCGATGATCTTGCCGTCGGTGGTGGTGTCACCGACACGTGCCGCCGGCTTGCCATCGACCATCACGCCGGTGGCGCCCGACGTGATCTTGCCGGGCTGTTGAGCGGCGGCAGACACGGTCAGTGCCATCAGGGCGATTAGCGACAAAAGGGGCTTTTGCATCGTGGATCCAAGTCGGTTGCGTCACAGGCGGCATGATGTAAGCCTGACGTTGCGCAGGCAAGGGACGATGCCGCAACAAGCCATGCGTTAGAGTCTTTAAAGGCTGACAAAAAGGGAAGGAACCAAAGCCGATGATCTATGAATTACGCGTCTATCGCTGTTTGCCGGGACGTTTGCCGGCGCTGATCAAGCGATTTGAATCTATCACATTGAAGCTCTGGGAGAAGCACGGCATCCGGCAGTCCGGTTTCTTCACCACGGTGATCGGCGAATCCAATCAGGAACTGACCTACATCCTCAAATGGGAATCGCTCGCCGAGCGCGAGAAGGTGTGGACCGCCTTCATGTCCGACCCGGAATGGATGTCGGCGCGCGCCAAGTCCGAAGAGGACGGCCAGATCGTCGGCAATATCGTCAGCCAGCTGCTGGCGCCGACGGCCTTCTCGGCGCTGAAGTAAGCCTGGTCCCGGGGGCAGGCCGGTTCGCCCGGTGCTGAGGCCGCCGTGGTCGGGTTGGAGGCGGCTTCCGCCGCAACCCTGATATTCCGACCGGCGGGATGGGCCTGATCCGGCTTGCATCCCGCCCGGTCCTGCGGTCATGGTCGCCAGAATAAGGAGACCATTTTGACCGCATCCTCCACAGCCGCACCCGTTGTCGCACTCGGCACCGTCCGCTTCGGCAATGCTCTGCCGATTTCGGTGATCGCCGGGCCATGCCAGCTGGAAAGCCGCGCGCATGCGCTCGAAGTGGCCCATGCGCTGAAGGAGATCGCGAACCGGCTCAAGATCGGTCTCGTCTTCAAGACCTCGTTCGACAAGGCCAACCGCACCAGCGCCTCCGCGGCGCGCGGCATCGGCCTCGACGATGCGCTGCCCATCTTTGCCGAGATCCGCGAGACGCTCGGTTTGCCGGTACTGACAGACGTACACGAGAACGATCAATGTGCCCGTGCCGCCGAGGCGGTGGACGTGCTGCAGATCCCGGCCTTCCTGTGCCGGCAGACCGATCTGCTCCTGGCCGCGGCCGCGACCGGCAAGGTGGTCAATGTGAAGAAGGGCCAGTTTCTCGCGCCCTGGGACATGGCCAATGTCGTCAGCAAGCTGACCTCGACGGGCAATGACAAGGTGCTGGTCACCGAGCGCGGCGCGTCGTTCGGTTACAATACGCTGGTGTCCGACATGCGGGCGCTGCCGATCCTGGCGCGGACCACCGGCGCGCCGGTGATCTTCGACGCCACCCATTCGGTGCAGCAGCCGGGCGGCAAGGGCACGTCGTCGGGTGGCGAGCGCGAATTCGTGCCGGTGCTGGCGCGTGCGGCTGTTGCGGTCGGTGTGGCCGGTGTCTTTATCGAGACCCATCCCGATCCGGACAACGCGCCGTCCGACGGACCGAACATGGTGCCGTTGCGTGACTTCGAAGCGCTGGTGAAGAACCTGATGGCGTTCGATGCGCTGGCCAAAGAGACGGCGGCGAAAGCGTAACATGCAATCCCGGTTCGCGGCGCTGGCAGCGTACTGATGCCTCCGGTCCTCAACATCATCGCACTGGCGTCCTTCGCCGCCGCGCTGTCCATGCGCGCGCTGGACCCGGTGCTGCCGCATGTCGCCGACGATTTGTCCATCACGGTGGCAATTGCCGCCGGTCTGGCATCCGCACTGGCCTTTACCTTCGCCATTGTGCAGCCGGCGCTCGGTGCTGCCGCCGACCTGTTCGGCAAGCCGCGCCTGATGATCGTCTGTCTGGTTCTGCTCGGCATCGCCAATATTCTCGGCGCGATCACCACCGACTATCCGCTGCTGCTGGCGACGCGCGTGCTGGCCGGCATCGGGGCAGGCGGGGTGTTTCCGGTGACGCTCAGCCTGACCAGCGATCTGGTCGGGCCGAAGCTGCGTCAGGTCGCGCTGAGCCGCGTGATGGCCGGCGCCATGACCGGCAATCTGCTAGGCTCGACGGCGTCCGGCGTGATCGGTGATTTCTTCGGCTGGCGCGGCGTGCTGGTCATCCTCGGCGGTCTTGCGATCGTCGCTTCCGTCGCTGTGGCGTACGGCTTCAAGGGCGCTGCGATCATCAAGCCGACTGTGAAAGCCGACTTCGGCAAGCTTGCCCAAGGCTACAAGGTCATTTTCCGCAACCCGAACACGCTGATCGTCTACAGCGCGGTGTTCATCGAAGGCTGCTGCATCCTCGGCCTGTTTCCCTATATCTCGTCATTCCTGTTCGACCGCGGCGTCACAAGCCTCTCGATCGCCGGCCTCGTGATCGCCTGCTTTGCCGTCGGCGGCCTGTTCTACACGGCGACCGTGTCGCGCATGCTGGCGCGGCTCGGCATCAACGGCATGATGATCTATGGCGGCATCGTGATCGCGATCCAGCTCGCCGCCACTGCCTTCAGCCCCAATTGGCAGATCCAGGCGCTGAGCCTGCTGCTGATGGGCTGGGGCTTCTACATGCTGCACGGCTCGTTGCAGATATTCTCCACTGAGCTGTCACAGGAAGCCCGCGCCAGCGCCATGTCGCTGCACGCCTTCTGCTTCTTCATGGGCCAGTCCGTCGGCCCGATCGCCTATGGCTTCGGCCTCGCCCATGCCGGCAAGATGCCGACACTGTTGACGTCAGCCGCCATTGTCTTCGCGCTTGGATTTGCGGCCGCGAAGCTGCTTAAGCCGACAAAACCGGCCGATGCGAAAGCTTAGCCCCGCCTGCGATACGGCGCGACGCTTTATTTGCTTCAGGCACTGAGCCATTTGATACGGAGCAGGCCTTGTGTGCTGCGCGGCCGGTAGAAATGCTGCAGTGATCTTTCAAAGATAGCCGAGAACGCGGAGTTTGTAGCATCTCGTTACCTCTTTCGAGGATGCTGCGCGCTATGGGGGCGTATCAATTAAAAGATGTGTATATAAGAAAAACAATCTAAGATAATTTAGTGATTTCCAAAGCAGGAGGGTCAGAATGGTGGTGATGGGGCCGACTGGTGGAGGAAGACGTGCGCGTGTAGATAATGCCGCACAAGCCTTAGCGGAAGACAGTGCTTACCTAGAGATCGTCGATCTCGATGCCGAAGAACATCGGCTTTCAGCTGAGTTTGCCGAGCATTTCGTTTTCACAACGATCGACTACGATACGCTGTCGTTGAGCACGCCAATTTTGACCGCGCGTCGAGCGATCCGCTTCGAGGACGTTTGTGAGGAATACTCTACGCTGTGGGCCGAGATGGCCATTCGCAAAGAGCGATTGGGATCGGCGGCCGCTATCGCGCGCCGGATCGTGGCGAATAAGGAGCGTTACCGTCAGGTTGAGGACCTCAGCCGAGTTCCTTGGTATGTGGTCGCTGTCATTCATAGCCTCGAGGCAAGCCTCAATTTTCGCGGACACCTGCACAACGGTGACCCGCTTGATGCGCGCACTGTTCACGTCCCCGCTGGACGACCGAGAAATGGCTCGCCGCCGTTTGATTGGGTGGATAGCGCAGTCGATGCTTTGAACTATGACGGGATCACAGGCAACGCGGACTGGTCCATCGAGCGCATTGCCTATCTTCTGGAGAGCTTCAATGGTTGGGGCTATCGAAGTCATCATCCGGAAGTCAAATCGCCATACCTGTGGAGTTTCAGCAATCAGTACTCACGCGGAAAGTATGTAGCCGACGGAAAGTGGTCTGCCGACGCTGTTAGCGGGCAGTGTGGTGCGATGGTCATTCTCCGTGTTCTCGTTGATACCGGAGAAATTCGTTTGCAGCACGGTGTAGTGGAGCGCCCGGCTACCGCGCGGGAAGGCGGGACAGATTTCGAAACCCTGAACGCCGATGCATCGGGTGTGCTGCGCGAAGAATCGCGCAGTCTTGTTGCTAGCTTTACGGAGATAGTATCAGATGCGGTGCGCATACCGCAATTGATACGACAAGGAAGTACGGCAGAGGGGCTGAAGGCCGCAAGGTTAGAGGCCGCGAGGAATCTGAGAGAGTATCCTCACAACGGCTGTGCCGCGCATTTGAGTGCATTGCTTCGTCAGTCCGGAATCGATATCGCGATGACACTGGGCGCCGGGAGTCTGGCACGCAAGCTTGCGCAACGCGGTTGGTCGAAAATCTCAGTTGGAAATCAAAGAGCCGGCGATGTTGGCGTTACCTTCGACCTCGATCCGACGCCTCCCGGAGCAGATCATATTTATCTGGTCGTCGGGACGCGCGGCGACGATGAGATGCAGATTGCCGACAATCAGAGAATGTCAGACTCGCCGCATGAAAGATATGCGAGCGGTCGTGGCGGAAAAACACCAACGGAGTATTTCTTGAGGGCAGAGTGATTGCGAAGAGGTGCGACCGCGACGCACTGCATGACGCGAGGCCGAGTGGAGAACGGCCGGTGGGCTTGGGATGCATCCGGCTGTAGGCTACCATTGATCGTGCAGGCAGCTCGATCGCAACAGCCCGTCGCTGGATTGGGGTGAGCTGAAACGCCCGCCCCGCTCATCCCCGCCCGCGATACGGAGCGACGCCTTGCTCGGGGACCCAGACGCCCTTGGGCAGCGTTCCGGTCTGCCAGAACACGTCGATGGGGATGCCGCCGCGCGGATACCAGTAGCCGCCGATACGCAGCCATTTCGGCTTGATGGCGGAGGCGACGCGCTTGCCGATCTCCACGGTGCAATCCTCATGGAAGGCGCCGTGATTGCGGAATGAGGCCAGGTACAACTTGAGCGACTTCGACTCGACCAGCCATTGGCCGGGCACATAGTCGATCATCAGATGGGCGAAATCCGGCTGGCCGGTGATCGGGCACAGCGAGGTGAATTCCGGCGCCGTGAAGCGCACCACGTAATTGGTGTCCTTCTGCGGGTTCGGCACCCGGTCGAGTTTGGCCTGCTCCGGGGAGGTCGGCCATTCCACGGCGCGGCCGAGCTGCAAGTCGTCAGGCAATTTCGGGGATTTGCGGGGTGTTTTTGACATAAATATCTCCGTTATGGCGGTTCATAGCCAATCCCGGGCCAGTCGTCACGTCAGGCGGGGTTTTCCCGCCGGGAGGCTTGCTGTAGAAGCGGCGCCAACGACCCACCCCCAGCACAAAGAGGGCATTCATGACCGCCATCGTCGACATCATCGGCCGCGAAATTCTCGATAGCCGCGGCAATCCTACGGTTGAAGTCGACGTCGTCCTCGAAGACGGGTCGATGGGCCGCGCCGCGGTTCCGTCGGGTGCCTCCACCGGCGCCCATGAGGCGGTCGAGCTGCGCGACGGCGACAAGTCCCGCTATCTCGGCAAGGGCGTGCAGAAAGCGGTCGATGCCGTCAATGGCGAGATCTTCGACGCCATCGGCGGCATGGACGTGGAGAACCAGGTCCAGCTCGACGAGATCATGATCGAGCTCGACGGCACCCCGAACAAGTCGCGCCTCGGCGCCAATGCGATCCTCGGCGTCTCGCTGGCCGCCGCCAAAGCGGCTGCGGAATCCTTCGATATGCCGCTGTATCGCTATGTCGGCGGGACCTCGGCCCGCACGCTGCCGGTGCCGATGATGAACATCATCAATGGCGGCATGCATGCCGACAATCCGATCGACTTCCAGGAATTCATGATCATGCCGGTGGGCGCGTCGACCTTCGCCGAAGGCCTGCGCTGCGGCGCCGAGATCTTCCACACGCTGAAGGGCGAGCTGAAGAAGGCCGGCCACAACACCAATGTCGGTGACGAAGGCGGCTTCGCACCCAATATCGGTTCGGCCGAAGCGGCGCTGGACTTTGTGATGGCCGCCATCACCAAGGCTGGCTACAGCGCCGGCAAGGACGTGATGCTGGCGATGGATTGCGCCGCCACCGAATTCTTCAAGGACGGCGCTTACGTCTATGGCGGCGAGAACAAGACCCGCAACATCTCCGAGCAGGCCAAGTATCTCGCCCAGCTCGTCGCCAACTATCCGATCGTCTCCATCGAGGACGGCATGTCGGAAGACGATATGGACGGCTGGAAGCAGCTCACCGACCTGATCGGTTCGAAGTGCCAGCTGGTCGGCGATGATCTGTTCGTCACCAATGTCACGCGTCTTGCCGACGGCATCAAGAATGGCCGCGCCAATTCGATCCTGATCAAGGTCAACCAGATCGGCTCGCTGACCGAAACGTTGTGCGCCGTCGAGATGGCCTACAAGGCTGGCTATACCGCGGTGATGTCGCACCGTTCGGGTGAGACTGAAGATTCCACGATTGCCGATCTCGCCGTCGCCACCAATTGCGGACAGATCAAGACCGGCTCGCTGGCACGCGCGGATCGTACCGCCAAATACAATCAGTTGCTGCGCATCGAGCAGCAGCTCGGCACCCAGGCTAAATATGCCGGCAAGGCCGCACTGAAAGCTCTCGCGTAAAGCGCAAGCGCGGCTTTCGGCCGAGCAAGAAACTACGCGATCAACGCCGTTCGCTGAAATAGCGGGCGGCGTTTTTCATTGAAGGACCCTGACCGTGTAAGCCTACAACGAGGTTCAATTTGTAGACGTCATCATGATACCCCATTGCGGTCGCGAAGGTATCACGTTGCGGGTTCAGCCTTCTCCAGACAATGCCGATGGAGAGCGCGAATGCCCAACATCTTTAAGGTCCAAGGTTTCGGTGCACTGTCGGAGTGGAATGGACAGTTCTCCAGTGCGTCGGCCGATCAGGCGTTTCAGGCCATGGCGTCTCTGGGATCGAATTCGATCGCGCTGACGACGCGGATATGGACCGACAGCCGTACGGGCAATGACGTGCTCGCCGTGCCGGACAAGACCGAAAGCGATGCGAGCCTGCTGGCTGGCTTTCAGAAGGCCCATGCCGCCGGGCTGGATGTTGTCTTCAAGCCCGGCATCACAGGTCTCGACGGCACGATCTCGCACAGTCTGGCGCCGTCGGATGTCGATGCGTTCTTTGCGTCGTACAAGGCCGAGATCGTGCATCTGGCCGAAATTGCAGAGCAGGGCAATGTCGCCAGTTTCGCCATTGGCAACGAGATGAGCAGCCTCTCAGGCGAAGCCTATCGCAGCTATTGGACCGATATCATCGGAGCGGTGCGCGGTGTCTATCATGGCGAAGTCACCTACGCGGCGGCGACCGACGAGGCATCCAAGGTCAGCTTCTGGGACCAGGTCGATACGATCGGGATCAACGCCTATCCACCCTTGACGGCCAGCACGACGCCGACGGTGGACGATCTCGTGCACGCTTGGAATGAGGTGCCGTATAATCCGTATTACGCCAAAGCGTTCGGCTATCAATCGCCCGTCGATTTCTTTCATTCGCTGTCGATGGATTACGGCAAGCCGGTACTGATGACCGAGGTCGGCTATCGCAGCATCGACGGCACCGCGATCAATCCGGGCGGCGGATCATCGAAGGCACCCGCGGATCTCGCCGAGCAGGCAGACGCCTATAATGCGTTCTTTCAGGTCTGGAGCGCGCATGGCGGCAGCTGGCTGAAAGGCGTCGAGTTCTGGCAGTGGGACCTCAACAACTTCTACTCCGAGACCGGCTATTCGGTCATGGACAAGCCGGCGCAGGATGTGGTGGCGCAGTATTTCCATGGGACAGGAGTAACGCCGGGTATCACCGTCACGGGCTCGTCGATCGGCGATACCATCGATCTCGGAGGCGGCAACGACGTCATCTTCGGTGGGCTCGGACACGACGAGATCTATGGCGGCGCCGGGAATGACACGATTGTCGCCGGGCCCGATACTGCGGGAAAGCTCGCCACGACCACCATCACTCTGACGGGTTATGGCTCCGTCGTGAACGGAATCGGCGCGCAGGCGCAGGTTCTGGTCAATGGCCAGCCGGTTTCGGGCGTGCTTGAATTCACGCCCGCGAGCGATCCGTCGGGCTACCAGACCTACACGGTCACTTTCGACAATCCCGCCAGCATCTCCAGTGTCGCGATCAACCTTGCGAATTCCGAGCCCGGGCGCGCGCTGCATTTCAAGGACATCGCCATCAACGGCGTCGATCTGGTGCCGCCCGACGGCACCAATGCCAGTTCACCCGGCTCGTTCGATCTCTATGTCCGCAGCATCCAATTCGACACGACCAAGCATCAGGACTGGTTCTTCGGCGCCTCGAGCGACAACGATGTCGTCCGCGGCGGAGATGGCGATGACTACATTGCTGGCGGGACCGGCAACGACATCATCAATGGCGGCAACGGCACCGACACTGCGGTATTCTCCGGCAATGTGGCCGACTACAGCATCAATCGCAGTGGCGTTCAGACGATCGTCACTGACAGCGTCGCCGGCCGCGACGGCACTGACTATCTCACCAACACGGAATTTCTGAAATTCGCAAATGCCAGTATTGCCGTCGATACGCTCGGCCAAGCACTTGCAAGCAGCACTGGCAACGAGAACTTTGCTTTCAGCCCGACGTCCGGCCACACGACGTCCGCGCACACGGAGGTGCAGAATATTGCGCAGGGCGAGGGCGCTGCGGAAGTCGCTCTTGCTCAGGTCCTGACGGCGTCCAGCCATCCCGTCGTGGCCGCGCCGGCGCTGGACGACGCGCTCGGCGCTCATGATGCCGTGCTCGTGCCGGCGACGCCTCCATCGCATCATGACGTGCTGATCGTCTGAGGATACCGGACGGCCAAAACAATTCAGCCGAGGTGACGATCACCTCGGCTGAGTGCGTTTCGATATTTGCCGCGTATTATTGCGGAGCAGCCGAGACCTGCGCAGGCTTCGGCGCCGCCGGCTTGCGGCGAATACCGCCGCCGGTCACGGCCATGACACGGGCAATGGCCTGACGCTGCAGGCTGTCGTCCTTGTCGATCGAGAAGTGGTTGGTGGTGGCGTTCTCGTTGACGTTGGCAAGCTTGCCCTTGAAGCGGGGATCCGCAGACACCGCGCGCCCCCAGCCGGCAGGTACGTAATAGTTCACGATCTGCTTCACATTGTTGGGGACGGCATCGGGCGCCACCGGATCGAAGTTCACGATCAGCGCCACCGGGATGTTGTACTGTGCGAGCTTGCGGGCAATCGAGATGGTCACGTCGGCACCGGCCGAGTGGCCCATCAGGATGATCGGTTCGCGGTTACCGGCCTTGTACCGGGCGATCATGTCGTCTGCCTGGCCGCTCCACAGCGTGTGATTGCTGACCGAGGAGGCGACGCCGGCGGCTTCGAGCTTGTAGGCGATCTGATCCATGCCGAGCGAGAACACGTTCATGAGGCCACGATAGAGATAGACATGGCCGGGGCGACGGCCGGGCGCCGCATCGGCATCCCCGGAACTCGCGAGTGAGGCCACAAAGAGCGACGACAGAATCAGCAAAACGGCCGCTGGAGAGGTCCACGACGGCCGTTTGAAGCCCTTGAGAGCAATCGACATAGTGCTTTCTTTCTTCGAAAAAACCCGCGACATGTTCAGACATAAGACCCTGCCGTCAATCACAGTCCTGCCTCGATTCCCGGAATTGTGATGAAGGGGGTTGCGAAAGAGCGGCTGTGTGACCTGAGGGCGACAAAATCCTGCCTGACGCTTCCGTTTTGAGCACGGGCAGGTTTGTCGGCGCAGGCGAATTTGCTATGCACCGGATCAGAACGGTGCGTGATGCACTCGGGAGCGAACGGACGATGATCGCGCGGCGACATGTCTTTCACATTGGCGGCTACGACCCGATTCTGCCGGACACGCAGCTCGAGCGGTTCCGCCGTTCGCTGTCGAGTTTCGAGAAGACGTGGAGCGTGTCTGCGAAAGCCTCTGGCGTGCTTGACGCTACGGAAGTGAGCGCCTCCTGGCGGGCCGAGACCTCCGGGCCGAACTGGAAGACGGAAACCACCTACGAGATGCTGCGCTGGGATGACCTGATCCTGCAGGATCACACCCGAAGCATGCTGTCGCGATTGGGCGCCGCCTTTGTTACGCTGGGTGATTGGCTGGTGACGGGAACCCTGTTCCGCTTCTTCTATGCGAGCTGGAAATATGCCGGCTTCTTCCTGTTCTCCTATCTGTGGATCGCGGGCTTTGCTGCATCTGGCGCAGCGGTGGGCTATGGGCTGACCTGGCTGCTTGGCATGAATGGTGCCGCCGCATGGATCGCTGGCGCAATTGTTGCTGCTGCCGTCTTCACGGCGCTGTTGCATCATTACGGCTGGCGGAAGCCGATCAATCATGTGTTCGACGACTGGATCTTCTCGCGGCAATATGTTCATGGCCAGCGGCCGAAGATGACGGCGCGCGTCGATGAATTCGCGGGGGTGATCGTGGCCCGCGCGCAGAAGGCCGATGTCGACGAGATCGTCATCGTCGGGCATTGCCTTGGTGCGGCATTGGTGATGGAGGCGGTGGCCCGCGCACTCGCGCTCGACCCGGATCTGACGAAACATGGCCCGACCATCTGCGTGATGACGGTGAGCGCGACCATCCCGAAATTCTCGCTGCATCCCGCCGGCAAGAGCGTACGCGCAGCAACGCGTCTCGTCGCCGACACGCCGGCGATCCGCTGGACCGAATATCACGCCCGCGACGACGTCATCAGTTTCTACCGCTTCGATCCGGTGACCTTGAAACGCCGCAGTCGCGATCGCGACGAGGGCAGGCCGAACATCCGGCGCGTCCAGATGCATGCCATGATGGGCATGGAACAGTTCAAGCGCTATCGCCTCAACTTCATGCGCATTCACTATCAGATGGTGATGGGCAACCAGTGCCGCGCGCCCTACGACTATTGCATGGTGATCTGCGGTCCTCTGCCGTTTGACGAGATCACCGCGGGCGAAGGCGGCCTCAAACGCTTCGGTGCGGATGGCGCGCTGCTAGACATGCCACTGTCCAAGATCACATCCTCTCAATCGCAAGCCGGGGCATCCGTGAATGCCGCATGATGGCCTGATCGGACGACAATGACCGCGTCACTTCTTGGAACATATGTCTGGGCGATCGGTCTGATCGCCTGGTTCATCATTCGCTACCCCTATGCGCGCAAAGCCCGCCGCACGGCGACGCTGCGTGCGGTCGGCTGGAGCCGTGAACGCATCCTGCTGGCGATCGCAACCATCGGCCTATTCGTGGTACCGCTGATCTGGCTGGTGACCGGCTGGCCGGCCGCGCTGAACTATCAGCTGAATTATGTGGCGGTCGTGGTCGGCGGCGCACTCTATGTGCTGTCGCTCTGGCTGTTTCGCCGCTCACACAAGGATCTCGGCCGGCAGTGGTCGGCCAGTCTGGAAATCCGCGAGGCTCACCAGATCGTGCGTGCCGGCGTCTATCGCAGCATCCGCCATCCGATGTATGCCTCGTTCTGGTTGTGGGCACTGGCGCAGGCATTCCTGCTGCCGAATGCCATGGCCGCGCTGGGCGGGCTGGTCGCGATCGCGATCCTGTTCTTCACCCGCATCGACTATGAAGAGCGGATGCTGATCGAGGCATTCGGCGACGACTACCGGGCCTATATGCGTGAAACCAAGCGTATCATTCCGGGCATCTACTGACGCGGCACCAGACCGCCGGACAGATTGAGGGGACCGACCATGACTGACATCAAATCCGGACTTGAACTGCGCTCGCTCATCAAAAGCAGCGGAGAACTGGAAATCTCGTTGCAGCAGGTGTCCATCCCGGCGCCGGGCCCCGACGAAGTCGTGGTGCGCATCGAGGCTGCGCCGATCAATCCGTCGGATCTCGGTCTCCTTCTCGGCGCCGCCGATCCGGCCAGCGCGAAAGCCTCCGGCTCTGGCGTGTCCTCGATCGTCACAGCAACCGTCCCGCAGGCCAATATGAAGGCGATGGGCGGCCGTCTCGACGAGTCGATGGCGGTCGGCAATGAGGGCGCCGGCACGGTGGTGAAGGCCGGATCGTCCGATGCCGCGCAAGCGCTGCTCGGCAAGACCGTCGCGATGATCGGCGGCGCGATGTATGCGCAGTATCGCGTCATCAAGGCCAGGGAATGCCTGCCGCTGCCCGAGGGCACGACGGCCACCGAGGGCGCATCCTGCTTCGTCAACCCGCTGACCTCGCTCGGCATGGTCGAGACCATGAAGCGGGAAGGGCATACGGCGCTGGTGCATACGGCCGCCGCGTCCAATCTCGGTCAGATGCTCAACAAGATCTGCCAGAAGGACGGCATCGATCTCGTCAATATCGTCCGCAGCGAGGAGCAGGAGAAACTGCTGCGGGGCATCGGCGCGAAATATGTCTGCAACTCGACGTCGCCGGCCTTCATGGAAGATCTGACTGCCGCATTGATTGCCACCAATGCCACGCTGGCCTTCGACGCCACCGGTGGCGGCAAGCTGCAGGGCCAGATCCTGCAGGCGATGGAAGTCGCCGCCGTCAAGGCGATGAAGGTCTATAGCCGCTATGGCTCGACGACCCACAAGCAGGTCTACGTCTATGGCCGGCTGGATCTGCGCCCGATCGAATTCGTCCCCGCCGGGATGGCCTGGGGCATGGGCGGCTGGCTGCTGTTTCCGTTCCTGCAGAAGATCGGTGCCGCCGATGCCGCCAGGCTCCGCGCCCGCGTGGTCGCCGAACTCAAGACTACCTTCGCCAGCCACTACACCAAGGTGATTTCGCTCGAAGGCGTGTTGCAGCTCGACAATCTCCGGGCCTATGCGAAGCGCGCCACCGGCGAGAAGTATCTGATCAATCCGAACATGCCGGGATGACACTTGCCGATCAGTCTGCCGGCGTCGTCACGGATGGCGCGCGGCTCTTGCTGCGCCATCCGCCGTATCTGTACTACATGGTGTCGCGCAGCTTCTCGCGCTTCGCGTCGCAGATTGCCGCTGTCGCGGTCGGCTGGCAGATCTATGATTTGACCGGCAGCGCATTTCAGCTTGGCATGGTCGGCCTCGCGCAATTCGTGCCGATGCTGGCGCTGGTCTTCGTCGCCGGCCATATCGCCGACCGCTATGATCGCCGCCGCGTGGTGCAGATCTGCCAGATGCTGCAGGGGCTGACGGCGATCCTGCTCGCCTGGGGTACTTATGCCGGCTGGATTACGGTGCCGCAGATTTTCGTGGCGCTGGTGGTGATCGGCGCGGCGACCGCGTTCGAGGCGCCGGCCGGTTCGGCGCTGTTGCCGGGCGTCGTGCCCGAAGGCCATTTGCAGAAGGCGACCGCGCTCTCGACCGGCGTGTTTCAGGTGGCGATGATTTGCGGCCCCGCGCTCGGCGGCATCGCGTACGCGCTGTCGCCGTCGACGCCCTATGTGCTGATGGCGGCATTTTGGCTGATCGGCGGCGCGCTCAACAGCGCCATCAAACTGGCGCGCGAGGTGGCGGTGAAGGATCCGCCGTCGCTGCGGACATTGTTCGCCGGCGTGGGCTTCGTACGCAGCAATCCCGCCATCCTCGGCACCATTTCGCTCGATCTGTTCGCGGTGCTGCTCGGCGGCGCAACTGCGCTGCTTCCAATCTACGCGCGTGATATCTTGCAGACCGGTCCGTGGGGTCTCGGCCTCATGCGCGCGGCGCCGGCCGTCGGCGCGCTGCTGACGACCATCGTGCTCACGCGCTACTCGATCAATCGCCGGGTGGGTATGAGGATGTTCCAGGCCGTTATCATCTTCGGCCTTGCGACTGCGGTGTTCGCGGTGTCGCAATGGCTGTGGTTGTCGGTCGCCGCGCTCGCGGTGCTCGGCGCGGCGGATACGGTGAGCGTGGTGATCCGGTTTTCGCTGGTGCAGCTCGCGACCCCGGATGACATGCGCGGCCGGGTCGGCGCGGTGAACTACCTGTTCATTAATACCTCAAACCAGCTCGGCCAGTTCGAGAGCGGCGTCACCGCCGCATTGTTCGGCACTGTGCCCGCCGCCCTGATCGGTGGCCTCGGTACTGTTGCCATCGCGCTGCTGTGGATGCGGCTGTTTCCGACGCTGCGCAATGTCGAACGGCTGGAGTAGGGGCGTCAGCGATCCGCGAAAGCCAGCTTGGCACCGAGCGCGGCAAACGCGCCGGCAAACGTGCGTCGCATCCAGGTCAGCACTCGTGGCCGTGTGATGACGTGGTTGCGGATCGACGCAGCGAACAGGCCGTAGAGCGCAAACACCACGAAAGTCATCAGCATGAATACCGCGCTAAGCAGCAGCATCTGCGACAGCGGATGCGCTTCGTCAGCACTGATGAACTGGGGCAGGAAGGCGAGGAAGAAGATCGACAGTTTCGGATTGAGGATGTTGATCAGGATCGCTGTGGTTATCACCTGCAGCGTGGACTGCGCGCTGTTGTCGGCTTCCACCTTCAGCGCGCCATGCTCCTGCAGCGTCTTCCAGGCCATATAGAGCAGGTAGGCGACGCCGACATATTTGAACACCTGAAACGCCAGCGCGCTGGTGTGTAAGAGCGCGGCGAGGCCGAGGATAGCAGCGGCCATATGCGGCACGATGCCGAGCATGCAACCGAACGCGGCGACGACGCTGCTGCGGCCTCCGCGCGAGAAACCAGTTGCCAGTGTGTAAAGGGCGCCAGTGCCCGGCGACGCCACCACGATCAGCGAGGTGATGAGAAATTCGATGGTCACGATGATGGCTCCGGCTTGCAAACTTGGATCGTTAGAATGTCGCTTGCGATCCTATCAGGCAAGCACGTCGTCAGTTGCACACCTCGACATTGGTGAGGCCGATGCGCATGTCGCGCGACACCAAGCGGCAGCCGGGACGCACCGGACGGCAGCCGGCATTGTCGCAGACGATCTGGCCGGACGGCTGTGCGCGCGGCGAGCGGGCCTGAATTTGCGGGCGATCAAGCTCATCGCGCTCGCGGCGCGGCGCGTTGCGTTTGGCCTCGTTGCGGTTGCGCTTCTTCTCACATTCATTGTCGTCATTCAGGAACGTGCCGGCGCGGCATACGATTTTCACGCAGCGGTCGCCGTCCGCCTCTGAACCATGCGCACAGACCAGCGGGCAGACCCGTGCAGACTTGGCCTTGATCGCCTCGAGCGCATCGGTGCTGGCCGCCTTGGCATCGAACCTGGTCGACGCGTAGCGATTGAAGCGCTCGATCGACTTGCGGGAAGCAGCAGTCCATGTGTTGTCGACTGATCCCTGCAGGCAGCCCACGCGCTGAAGCTCGACCTGGACCTGACGTGGCAGATCGGCTGGCGCGGGTGTTTGGGACACATCGGCCGTGGGGGCGGGGAGTGTCGCCAACTGTGGTCCGGCGGCAGGCGTGTCCAGCTTGCCGGCATCGACCCTGGCTTCCGCTGCCGCGCGGGCGCGCTCGCCGGCGGCGGCGCGTTCCTGCTCGGCGGTCTTGAGTTTCTCGGCAGCGATCCGGGCATCCTCGGCGGTCTTGGCATCGGCCGCTGCCTTGGTCTGTTCGGCCTTCCTGGCGCCTTCGGCAGCCAGACGGGCTTTCTCTTCAACGGCGAGGCGGGCTTTCTCCGCAGCAGCGGTATGGGCGTCCTCGGCTGCGAGCTTCGCTAGTTGGGATTTGGCCAGCGACGCATAGAAGCCGTCGGGGTGCTGGGTCAGGAACGCGTTCCAGCCGTCTCTGGTCGCAAGCTGCAAAGCCAGCTCGTAGTCACGGCGGGTTTCGGCCTGGACACTGACGGCGGGCGACGTGGCGAGGGCAGCCACCGGGACCAGCGGCACGTCGTCGCCGCCGAGCGAACCGTAGACATACGGTTCCTGGCGGTTGCTGGTGTTCTTCATGACGTCGTCGCGGATGAAGCCGAAGGCCTTGCGGAGGTCGAGGCCAGGCGTCGCGATGTGGCGGACCAGCGCGGCCGTGAAGGGGCTGTTCTTGCTGTCGCCGTCCAGTGCCGTCGAGCCGGCCTTGGCCGAATAGGCGATCAGCGTGTTGGGGCTGGCCGGCTCCACCTTGGCGAGGCCGCGGGTGATCGCCCGGGATGCCGTGGTGCGCTTCATGTTCTTGACGAAGGGATTGTCGCGGCAGGCATCGAGGATCACCAGCCGCAGCTTCCTGGCTGGCTCGATGGTGACGAGGATGCGCTCCAGCGAGAATGCCTCGTCATAGACGTCGGTGTCGCGCTCCAGCAGCGCGTCGACCGGAATCAGGTAATTGGTGCCATCGACCTCGATGCCGTGGCCGGCGAAATAGACCAGAGCAACGTCCGCATCGCGCGCCTTGTCCGCGAAATCGCGCAAGGCCCGGCGCATCTCGGTCGCCTTCAGATCCCGTCGGGCTTCGACAATGTCGAAATTCGCGGTCTTCAAGGTCTCGGTCATCGCTGCAGCATCGTTGGCGGGATTGGCGAGCTTGACGACGTTCTGGTAGGCCGAATTGCCGATCACCAGTGCGACGCGCTTGTCGGCGGCTAAGGCCGACTGACTGAGCAAGCTCAAGGCGAAGACTACGGAAGCCACAAGACCGAGGTTGCGCATCGGAAGCCCCGCAAATTGCGACGGTCGAATTTGAACAGCCTGGCCAGACGTCGCAGATCAGTCGGGACTGGCGTGCGTGGTTTGCCTTACGTGGTTTGTCGCGCAGCACTCTCCGAAGGTTCGATTACAGCGGCGCTCCGGGCGTCATCCATTTGAGCGATATCAGCATAACGAAGATGTGTTTGGGCGGGCGAGGCGGACGTGCCGGTTCGGCACGATTACGGCCGTCAAATACAATCCATGCACTTGCATCTTTTACCGGGATAGGTGACAGGTTCCAGATGCGCTCCGCGCTTTTTGGAAGCAGTTATTCAGGGGATATCTCATGGCCACCTACAGCGTTGCCGTCATTGTCGGCAGCCTCCGCAAACAGTCATTCTCGCTCAAGGTTGCGAATGCACTCGCCCAGCTGGCGCCGCCTTCGCTCAAGCTGAACGTCATCACGCTGAACGAGCTGTCATTCTTCAATCAGGACCTGGAAGCCGCGCCGCCGGCCGACTGGGTCAAGTTCCGCGAAGCGATCCAGGCCTCGGATGCGGTACTGTTCGTCTCTCCGGAATATAACCGCTCCGTTTCGGGTGTTCTGAAAAACGCCATCGACGTCGGTTCGCGGCCCTATGGCAAGAGCTCGTTCCTCGGCAAGCCCACCGGCATCGTGGTTAGCTCGCCCGGTCCGATCGGTGGCCTGGGTGCTGCCCTTAGCTTGCGCCAAACCCTGCCGGGGATTGTCGGTCCCATCATGCAACAGCCTGAAATCTATCTGAATGCCGTCGGCGACGCGTTCAGCGAACAGGGCGAGATCGTCAAGGAATCGATCCGGCCGGTGCTGCAGGCCTATATCGACGCCTTCGCCGCCTGGGTCGACAAGCTGAAGAAATAACCCGCGCAAATTCAGGTTGCGGCCCGGTTGTTAGGTTCGCCTTAACCGGGCCGTCGCATTTTCGGGAATGGTCAAGCATACCCGCCTCAAATCGATCCTCACCGGGCTCGTGCTCTATGCACTGGCGGCGATGATGATCAGCTATTTCGGGGTCAATGCCTATACCGGCAAATATGGCCTCAACGCCCGCCAGGAGCTCGACCAGGAGATCGTCGCGCTGACCTCCGAACTGGTACAATTGAAGAAGGAACGCACCAAGGCCGAGCAGCGCGTGGCGTTGCTGCGATCTGGTGGACTCGATCCCGACATGCTCGACGAGCGCGCGCGCTACCAGCTCGACTACGCGCATCCGCGCGACCTCGTGAAGGTCATCAAGCCAAACTAAGATTCTCTCTTCGGCGGCGAGTCGTCCTCGCATGAAGCAACACAGCTTTGCATCAAAGCTATGGATTGCTCGCGCCTGCTCATCGTGACGGCAACGTGACCACGACACGCGCTTTCATTCCTCAAATTACAAAACCGATCCAATTCGATTTCGAAAGTTTCGCGCTTTCGCTGCAGTGCGAAACAACCGTGTGGCATTCCGCGCGACGCAATCCCTTTCAAGCCGCAAGCACTTGGAGTAGGAAGGGCCATTCACTCTCGCATCCGGAATTTTCATGGCCGCACCGAAGAAAAGCGTCGCTCCCGCAGGGCAGGCAACGAGCAATGGCGCAACCCCGTCATCGCCGCCAGATTTCACCCGCGATCAGGAGATGCACGCGCTTCGCGACATGCTGCTGATCCGGCGTTTCGAGGAGAAGGCTGGCCAGCTCTATGGCATGGGCGCGATCGGCGGTTTCTGCCATCTCTATATCGGTCAGGAAGCCATCGTCGTCGGCATGCAGATGGCATTGAAGGATGGCGATCAGGTCATCACCGGCTATCGCGACCACGGTCACATGCTGGCCTGTGGCATGGACGCCAAGGGCGTCATGGCCGAGCTCACGGGGCGCAAGGGCGGCTACTCCAAGGGCAAGGGTGGCTCCATGCACATGTTCAGCCGCGAGAAGAATTTCTATGGCGGCCATGGCATCGTCGGTGCGCAGGTGTCGCTCGGAACGGGTCTCGCTTTTGCCAACCGTTATCGCGGCAATGATCTCGTCAGCCTCGCTTACTTCGGCGACGGCGCGTCGAACCAGGGCCAAGTCTATGAGAGCTTTAACATGGCGGAGCTGTGGAAGCTCCCGGTGATCTACATCATCGAGAACAACCGCTACGCCATGGGTACCTCGGTGACGCGCTCCTCGGCTCAGACCGACTTCTCCAAGCGCGGCATCTCCTTCAACATTCCGGGCGAGCAGGTCGACGGCATGGACGTCCGCGCCGTGAAGGCCGCCGGTGACCGTGCGGTCGCCTGGTGCCGCGCCGGCAAGGGTCCGTTCATTCTGGAAATGCAGACCTATCGCTATCGCGGCCACTCGATGTCCGATCCGGCCAAGTACCGGACCCGCGAGGAAGTAGACAAAGTTCGCCACGATCAAGACCCGATCGAGCAGGTGCGCAACCGTCTGCTGGCCGCTGACGTGACCGAGCAGGACCTCAAGGCGATCGACGCCGAGGTGCGTGACATCGTCAACGCATCGGCGGATTTCGCGCAGCAGGACCCTGAGCCCGATGCATCCGAACTTTACACCGATGTGTACCGCTAAGCGCGCGGCTTAAAGACCGATCTGGAGTTATAATGGCCATTCAAGTTCTGATGCCCGCGCTGTCCCCGACCATGGAGAAAGGCAACCTCTCCAAATGGCTCAAGAAGGAAGGCGACACGATCAAGTCCGGCGATGTGATTGCCGAAATCGAGACAGACAAGGCGACGATGGAAGTCGAAGCGACCGATGAAGGGACGCTCGGCAAGATCCTGATCCCGGAAGGGACCAACGACGTCGCGGTCAACACGCCGATCGCGACCATCCTCGCCGATGGCGAAGACGCATCTGCCGCGGCGAGCGCACCGGCCCCCGCGAAGCAGGAGAAGGCCGCAGAATCCGCGCCGCCTGCCGCGGAAGCCAAATCCGCTCCGGCTCCGCAGGAAGAGGCTACAGCGCCAGCAGCTCCGACGGCTTTGATCCAGCCCGATCCCGAAATTCCTGAAGGCACCGAGATGGTGACCATGACCATCCGCGAAGCGCTGCGCGACGCGATGGCCGAGGAAATGCGCAGGGATGAAGACGTCTTCATCATGGGCGAGGAAGTCGCCGAATATCAGGGCGCCTACAAGGTGACCCAGAACCTGCTGCAGGAATTCGGCGCACGCCGTGTCATCGATACGCCGATCACCGAGCACGGCTTCGCCGGTGTCGGCGTCGGCGCGGCGATGTCCGGCCTGAAGCCGATCGTCGAATTCATGACCTTCAACTTCGCCATGCAGGCGATCGACCAGATCATCAACTCCGCTGCCAAGACGCTCTACATGTCCGGCGGCCAGATGACCTGTCAGATCGTGTTTCGCGGCCCGAACGGCGCTGCGGCGCGCGTCGGCGCCCAGCACAGCCAGGACTATTCGGCCTGGTACTCGCAGATCCCGGGCCTCAAGGTTGTCGCGCCCTATAGCGCCGCCGACTACAAGGGCCTGCTCAAATCCGCGATCCGAGATCCGAACCCCGTGATCTTCCTCGAAAACGAAATGCTCTACGGGCATTCCGGCGAGGTGCCGAAGCTCGACGACTACATCGTGCCGATCGGCAAGGCCAAGGTCGCCCGTGCCGGCAAGGATGTGACGCTGATCTCGTGGTCGAACGGCATGACCTATGCGCTGAAGGCCGCCGAAGAACTCGCCAAGGAAGGCATCCAGGCGGAGGTCATCGACCTGCGCACGCTGCGTCCGCTCGACACCGACACCATCATCGAGTCCGTGAAGAAAACCTCGCGCGCCGTGACGGTGGAAGAAGGCTGGCAACAGTCGGGTGTGGGCGCCGAAATCGCCGCACGGATCATGGAGCACGCGTTCGACTATCTCGATGCGCCGGTGGCCCGCGTGTCGGGGAAGGACGTGCCGATGCCTTACGCCGCCAATCTTGAAAAGCTCGCGCTGCCGTCGGTGGCTGACGTCGTGGCTGCGGCCAAAGCCGTTTGCTATCGGTGAACCATGCCAGGTCCGAAGGAACAGCCACTGCCGCCAGATGTCATGGACCGCGAGGACGCCACCGAGGTGTTGCGCGCATTCGTGCTGGATGGCGGGCTGTCCATCGCCTTCATGCGTGCCTTCGAGGAGCCCGACATGTGGGGGCTCCTGCTGGTCGACATCGCGCGCCATGCCGCACGCGCCTATGCGCGTGAGGCCAATTATTCCGAGGACGAGGCGCTGAACCGCATCGTCGAAATGTTCGAAGCTGAAATCGCGCGTCCGACTGACATGGGCAACACCACGCCGCGGTCGCAACAAGGTCACTGACAATGCCAATCAACATTCTGATGCCTGCGCTGTCGCCCACCATGGAAAAGGGCAACCTTGCCAAGTGGCTCAAGAAAGAGGGCGACAAGGTCAAGTCCGGCGACGTGATCGCGGAGATCGAGACCGACAAGGCGACGATGGAAGTCGAAGCCGTCGACGAAGGCACCATCGCCAAGATCCTGGTGGCGGAAGGTACGCAGGATGTTGCTGTGAACGCGGTGATCGCGGTGCTCGCCGCCGACGGCGAGGACGTAAAGGCTGCAGGTTCGGGGGCAGGGGCCGACAAGCCGAAGCCTGCACCCGCTGCCGCGGCTCCCGCACCCAAGCCTGCCGCCGCTGCACCTGCGCCGGCTGCTGCTTCGGCAGCGAAAGCACCGGCTCCGGCCGCCGCGCCGGCTCCGCAGCCGACCGCGGCACAAAGCAATGGCGCGCGCGTGTTCTCGTCGCCGCTGGCGCGTCGTCTCGCCAAGGACGCCGGCATCGAACTCGGTCGTATCAACGGATCGGGTCCGCATGGTCGCGTTGTGGCCGCAGACGTCGAGAAGGCGAAGTCTGGTGGCGGCCTGAAGGCATCAGCCGCGGCTGCCGGCGCTCCCGCAGGTGCAACTGGAGCGATCGGTGCGCCTGCAATGTCCGATCAACAGATTCTCGGGCTGTACGAGCAGGGTGGTTACGAGAGCGTGCCGCATGACTCGATGCGCCGCACGATTGCGCAGCGTCTCACCGCTGCGACCAACTCGATGCCGACCTTCTATCTCACCGTCGATTGCGATCTCGGCAAGCTCTCCGCCGCGCGCGAGGAGATCAACGCTGCCGCCGGCAAGGACAAGGACGGCAAGCCGCTCTACAAGCTCTCGGTCAACGATTTCGTCATCAAGGCGATGGCCATCGCGCTGCAGAAGATTCCGGAAGCGAACGTGTCGTGGACGGAAGCAGCGATGCTCCGTCATAAGCATTCCGACATCGGCGTCGCAGTGGCCCTGCCGTTTGGCCTGATCACGCCGATCATCCGCCAGGCCGAGATCAAGTCGATTTCGGCAATCTCCAACGAGATGAAGGAATTGGCCGCGCGCGCCAAGGCCAAGAAGCTCAAGCCCAACGAATACCAGGGCGGTGCGTCATCGGTGTCCAATCTCGGCATGTTCGGCATCAAGGACTTCACGGCGGTGATCAATCCGCCGCAGTCGTCGATCCTCGCGGTTGGCACGGGCGAGGAACGGGCCGTCGTGCGCAATGGCCAGATCGTCGCTGCAACCATCATGAGCGTGACACTTTCCTGCGATCACCGCGCCATCGATGGCGCGCTCGGCGCCGAACTGATCACGGCATTCAAGAAGCTGATCGAAAATCCCGTGATGATGGTGGTGTAAGGCTCAGGTTCGGTGGCTCATGAAAGTCAAAACATCATGGCCCTGGATCTCGCTATTGACCGCCGCCGTCGCTGCGCTGAATCCGGTTGGATATGGGATCATCGACAACGCGTTTCATTCAGGTGAACAACTGGCGCGCAGCCTGGGACAGTTTTTGGTCTATTGCGCGCTGGGCATCCTTGCGGCGCTGGGATTGATCGAATTCGGCATCCGAAAATTTCTGATTTCAAGACAGCGCCGATTGGCGAGTGGAGTGACCCATGGCTGATACATCCTTCGACGTCGTCGTCATCGGCTCCGGTCCCGGCGGCTATGTGACGGCCATTCGGGCCGCGCAGCTCGGCTTCAAGACAGCGATCGTCGAGAAGGCCTATCTCGGCGGCATCTGCAATAACTGGGGCTGTATCCCGACCAAGGCGCTGCTGCGCTCGGCGGAAATCTATCACTACATGCAGCATGCCAAGGATTATGGCCTGTCGGCGGACAACGTGACGTTCGACATCAAGGCCGTGATCGCGCGCTCGCGCGGCGTCGTGAAGCGCCTCAGCGGCGGCGTCGAATATCTGATGAACAAGAACAAGATCTCGATCATCTGGGGTGAAGCGACCCTGGATGCGCCGGGCAAGTTCACTGTCAAGAAGACGGAAGCCACAGCGCCCAAGGGCGCGCTCGGGGCAGGTAGTTACACCGCCAAGCATATCATCGTCGCCACCGGCGCCCGGCCGCGCGTGCTGCCGGGCCTCGAGCCCGACAACAAGCTGGTCTGGACCTATTTCGAGGCGATGAACCCGGACAAGATGCCGAAGTCGCTGCTGGTGGTTGGCTCTGGCGCCATCGGCATCGAATTCGCGTCGTTCTACAAGACCATGGGCGCCGACGTGACTGTGGTCGAGGTGCTGCCACAGATCCTGCCGGTGGAAGACGCTGAGATCGCCGGTTTCGCCCGCAAGCAGTTCGAGAAGCAGGGCATCAAGATCATGTCCGGCGCGAAGGTGACCAAGCTCGACAAGAAGTCGGATTCGGTCACCGTGACCATCGAGGACGGCAAGGGGGCTACCCAGCAACTCATCGTCGATCGCGTCATCTCGGCGGTCGGCGTGGTCGGCAATATCGAAGGCTTTGGCCTCGAGAAGCTCGGCGTGAAGACCGAGCGCGGCTGCATCGTGATCGACAAATACGGCAAGACCAACGTGCCCGGCGTCTATGCCATCGGCGACGTCGCCGGCCCGCCGATGCTGGCCCACAAGGCAGAGCATGAGGGCGTGATCTGCGTCGAGGCGATCAAGGGGATGAACCCGCATGCAATGGACAAGTCGCTGATCCCGGGCTGCACCTATTGCCATCCGCAGGTGGCCTCGGTCGGTCTCACCGAAGCCAAGGCCAAGGAAGCCGGCAGGGACATCCGCGTCGGCCGCTTCCCCTTCGTCGCCAATGGCAAGGCGATCGCCCAGGGCGAGGACCAGGGCATGGTGAAGGTGATCTTCGACAAGAAGACTGGCCAGCTGCTCGGCGCCCATATGGTCGGCGCTGAGGTCGTCGAGATGATCCAGGGCTTTGTGGTCGCTATGAATCTGGAGACCACGGAAGAGGAACTCTTCCACACCATCTTCCCGCATCCGACCATCTCGGAGACGATGAAGGAAGCCGTGCTCGACGCCTATGGGCGCGTGCTGAATACGTAGTCGGAAGCATTTCCGATCGATAATTTTGATCGCCGCATCGTGAAGTTGCGGCGGGCTTACGTTCCGGTCTCCCGACGTTATCTGCCGCCAAGGTCAGACGCGAATGCGTCCAAGGCGCAAAGTGCTGTCATTTCCGAGTGACGCTTAATTCAGGGAGCTTTTCATGAAAACAACGATCACCACTGCCGCGGCTTCGGCCCTCATTGCTCTGATAATGTCCGGTGCCGCCACTGCGTCAGAGCGGCGCTCTGCACACCGGTATGCTCAACCGCAGGCCGTCACAACCTATGGCGCCTCACGCGATGCCTTCGCCTATTACCCGGGCTGGGGCCGTGATCCCGTGCTCATCCGCGGTGTTTATCCCGGGCTGGTCTACGGTGGTGCCACCTCCGCGCCCGCCGGACGTTGAGATCGGCAACGAATGGAAAGGTCGGCCTTGCGCCGACTTTCCGGTAACGGGGCAGCGATTTTAGCCTCGCTCAAAAGGGTTGCCGGTGCGCCACAAATGTTGCTTGGTTGCCACAGTCCCCCAAGATTTAACCCTGTCGTGCTGTGGGTATTGTAACCGCCGCTATTTGGCCACACGCCTTCGTGAAATCATTTCTCACCAGCCAGAAGGCTGGAGCGCTTTGTTGATCGGCGGGATGTCAGTGGGATTGTCCCGGATCGCCGAAGCGGCCTGAGAAACCAGGTTCGCGATGGACGCCAAGACGAACATCAAGTCGCGTTTGCCTAGCCGTCTTATGACGGAGGGCCGGGAGCAGGCGTCGCGTGGCGCGCTCCCGTCCGCGATGAGTCTGGCTATGTCACAAGGCGAACAGCCCGTTGCCGGCCAAGTGCTGCGCGCGGAAGAATCTCGTGCTGTCGAAATCTTCAAAAAGACACCATATGGCACCGATTTGAAGCGGGTGAGCCGTTATGTCGCCAAAGACATATTGGAAGTTGCCGACATACTGTTGCTGAAGACGACATTGCTCGATCACAGCCGGTCGCAGGGAGCGTGCCTCACTGCGACGGGGCAGATGATCGCGGAGAAAATGAAGCCCGTGACGCGGAATTCCCATCAGGACGTCATTCGTTCTGCCGACAAGCTGATCGCCGTTATTGGTGACCTTGTTGGATCGAAGGGGACTCTGGCTCCTGACACCTTCGAATCGATGGGCGGTAGCACCATCGGGTGCGAAACCGGTGAGGGCTGCCTTAACGTAAAATTGACCGACAAAGAATTGGCCGCGCACCCGACCAAACGGAAGCGTCGCGCGACTAACCATATGTCAGGGACGCTGTGGACATATGCCCCGCAGGTTGGATCGGCCATTGGTTGCGCCGTGACCCAAACCGGCCGGGCCCACGAGAAATACTGTTATGCGGATAGTTGAGCGTACCATTTTTGTAGCGTTTGCTTTGGGTGCCGCGTCAGTGGCCGCGCCGGCCTTTGCCTTTGATGGTGCGCCCGTTGGCAGCAGCGACGCGGCCCTGCCGGTTGTAACGACCATTCCCGGTGCTGCGCCGGTCTTGAAGAAGGCTGCCAAGCCCGACACCTCACTGACCGCACTCCAATATGCCGCTGAAGGCGGTCATCCGATTGCCCAGTGGAAGCTCGGCCGGATGTATGCCGATGGCAACGGTGTGGCACAGGACGACCTGCGTGCCTTCGAATATTTCAGCCGTATCGCCAATGCCCATGCCGAGGACTCGCCGTCCGCGCCGCAGGCCACCATCGTCGCCAACGCCTTCGTGGCGCTCGGTCGCTATTACCTCGACGGCATTCCGAATTCGAAGATCAAGGCCGACACCGAACGCGCGCGCGAGATGTTCTCCTACGCTGCGTCCTATTTCGGCAATGCCGACGCGCAATACGATCTGGCCCGGCTGTACCTGAAGGGCATCGGTACCCCGCGCGACACCAAATACGGTGCCCGCTGGCTGGGCCTTGCTGCGCAGAAGGGCCAGCACCAGGCGCAGGCGTTGCTCGGCCAGATGCTGTTCAACGGTGAATCGCTGCCACGGCAGATGGCGCGCGGCCTGATGTGGCTGACGCTGGCCCGGGACAATGCCGGCCCGGACGACACCTGGATCCGCGACAGCTACAACAAGGCCATCGCCAAGGCCTCCGAAGACGACCGTGCGATGGCGCTGCAGATGCTTGAACACTGGGTGTCCGGCAAACGGGACTGAGGTTGTCCCGGACTAAGCGACCGTTTCCGAGCGCGATTACCTCACACTCGACTGTCGTCACCCGGCTTGACCGGGTGACCCAGTAATCGCCAGCCTTCATTATTATCAACGAGTGCTCGCGTCAGGCGCCGCCTCGGAACATTGCCCCGGGCGTTTGCTGGATCGCCCGGTCAAGCCGGGCGATGACGGTTTGTGTTTGGGGAGCGCTTGGCGACGGGCCTTTACGCCGCCTCCAGATCCAGGTCGACCCACACCGGCACGTGATCGCTCGGCTTCTCCCAGGCGCGCACATACTTGTCGATGCCGACATCGATGAGCTTGTCGCTGGCCTGTGGTGACAGCAGCAGATGATCGATGCGGATGCCCCAGTTCTTCTGCCAGGCGCCGGCCTGATAGTCCCAGAACGTGTACTGGCCGGGCTCATCGGTGACGGCGCGCAGGGCGTCGGTCATGCCCAAGCCGAGCAGGGTCTGGAAGCTCGCGCGGGTCTCCGGCTTGAACAGCGCGTCGTTGATCCAGGCCGCCGGATTATAGGCGTCTGCTGCCGCCGGGATGACGTTGAAGTCGCCGGCGAGAATCAACGGCTCCTCGGTCTTCAGCCGTAGTCGGGTGAACTCCTGTAGCCGGGACATCCATTTCAGCTTGTAGGGATACTTCTCGGTGTCGACTGGATTGCCGTTCGGCAGATACAGGCAGGCCACCCGGACCACCCCGGATTTCAGCGACACCACGCCTTCGATGAAGCGGGCATGAAGATCCTCGTCGTCGCCCGCCAGCCGGGGCGTGGCTTCCTCCAGCGGATATTTCGAGAGCAGGGCGACGCCGTTGAACGTCTTCTGGCCGTGGGTGACGACATTGTAGCCGAGCGCCTCGATGGGCTCGCGCGGAAACGCCTCATCGAGGCATTTGATCTCCTGCAGGCAGACGATGTCCGGGGAACAGTCGCGCAGCCACGTCACCAGATGGTCCAGCCGCTGGCGGACAGAATTCACATTCCAGGTGGCAATTCTCATCTGATGGGATTCCGGTAACAACAATGGCAAAAATACGTCAACGTGGCATACCATCATCCCCGCCAACATGATAAGCTTTAAGCCTAAAGCGCACAGACGCTGTCTTTAAAGCTGCCATGGGCGGGAAACGGGGGCGACCCGATCTTCTGTACCAGGTGACATGGACCATATGAAGAAACGCACATCGATCGCTCTACTCGTTCTCGTCGGCGCTGCCGCGGTTGCGGCCTACACGACGCGCTCCTCGTGGACCGGTGGCAACACTAATGCACAGGCCCCGCAGCGCGCACGGATCGTTGCGGTCGAGATTGCCAAGGCGGAACGCAAACCGGTTCCGGTCGATGTCGATTCGATCGGTACAGTAACGCCGATTTCGAGTGTCGCGCTCAAGTCGCGGGTGGAAACCACCATCACCTCGGTGCATTTTGAAGACGGCGCCAAGGTCAAGGAAGGCGATCTGCTGTTCACCCTCGATTCGCGGCAGATTGATGCCCAGATCGAGCAGGCCGAAGGCACGCTGGCCCGCGATCAGGCCCAACTGGCCGGTGCGGAACGCGACGTGCGGCGCTTTACCGATCTGATCGGGAAGGGCGCGACCACCCAGGTGAGCGTCGATAATGCCAAGACCCAATCCGACATCCTGGCCGGAACCATCCGGGCCGATCAGTCGGCGCTCGATAATCTCAAGGTCCAGAAGAGCTACACCATCATTCGCGCGCCGTTCTCCGGCCGGATCAGTGCAGCCAATGTGAAGGTCGGCAATTTCGTGCGCCCGGCCGATACGGCGCCGCTCGCCACCATTAATCAGATGGCTCCGGTCTATGTCTCCTTCGCCATTCCGCAGCGTGTGCTTGGCGATCTGCGCGAAGCGATGGCGGCGGGATCGACCTCGGTCATTGCGACCATCCCGAACAGCGGCCGTTCTGAAACCGGCAAGGTGGCGATGGTGGAAAACACTGTGGATTCCACCACCGGCATGGTCACTGTGCGCGGCATCATGAGCAATCCGAACGAAACCCTGTGGCCGGGCATTCTGGTACAGACCAAGTTGATCGTGCGCACCGAGGACGGCGTAGTTGTGCCCACCGTGGCCGTGCAGCGCAGCCAGACCGGGAACTTCGTCTTCATGGTGAAGGACGGCGTCGCCCGTGTTCAGCCTGTCGAAGTCGATCGGACCTTCCAGGGGATTTCGGTGATCTCGTCGGGTTTAAAAGGGGATGAGGACGTCGTCGTCGACGGCCAGCTCTTGCTGACACAAGGCACACGGGTCGAAGCCCGGGCTCGCAAGGCCGGGGCATAAAACATGACCCTCTCGGAGCTCTGCATCCGTCGCCCTGTGATGACCACGCTCATCACGGCGACGATCATCGCGTTTGGCATTTTCGGTTTCCGGCTGCTGCCGGTGTCGGCGCTTCCGAAAGTGGACTTTCCTACCATCGCGGTGACGGCGACCCTGCCAGGCGCCAGCGCCGACACGATGGCGGCCTCGGTCGCCGGCATCATCGAGCGTCAGCTCTCGACCATCGCTGGTATCTCTTCGATGTCGTCGAGCTCGTCGCAGGGAACGACCCAGATCATCATTCAGTTCGATCTCAACCGCAATATCGATGCGGCGGCGCTGGACGTGCAGACTGCGCTGACGATCGCACAGCGCCGGTTGCCGATCGAAATGACGATCCCGCCGAGTTTCCGCAAGGTGAACCCCGGCGATTTCCCGGTGCTGTTCATTGCGCTGAGTTCATCGACGCTGCCGCTCTCGGCCGTCAATGAATTTGGCGATATCACCATCGGGCAGGCGCTGTCGCAGATTCCCGGCGTGGCGCAGGTGCTGATCTATGGCACGCAGAAATTCGCCATTCGCGTCCAGGCCGATCCTGAAGCTGCGGCGGCTCGTGGATTGTCGCTTGAAGATATCCGTACGGCGGTGTCACGCGCGAACTCCTCGACGCCGGTCGGAACTCTGAACGGACCGAAGCAGGATATCTCGCTGCAGGCATCCGGACAGATGTCCAAGGCCGCCGACTACGGCCAGGTCGTTGTTGCCTGGCGCAACGGCTCGCCGGTCAAGCTGAACGAAGTCGCCAAGATCTATGACGCCGTCGAAAACGACAAGGTCGCGACATGGTTGAATGGTGAGCGCGCCATCGTGCTGGCGATCCAGAAGCAACCCGACGCCAACACGGTCGCTGTGGTCGACGGCGTCCGCGCCAAGTTGCCGTCGCTGCGCGCGCAATTGCCGCCATCGGTCGAAGTCAATATGATGATGGACCGCTCGATCTCGGTCCGCGAAGCCGTCGCCGACGTCGAGGAGACATTGCTGATCGCCGTTGTGCTGGTGATCTTCGTGATCTTCCTGTTCCTGCGCTCAGCCTCCGCGACCTTGATCCCCGCACTGGCGGTGCCGATCTCGATCTTCGGCACATGCGCCGCGATGTACATGCTGGACTACTCCATCAACAACATGACGCTGCTGGCGTTGACACTGTCCGTCGGCTTCGTTGTCGACGACGCCATCGTCATGCTGGAGAATATCGTCCGGCACATCGAACTCGGCATGAAGCCGTTCGATGCGGCCCTGAAGGGCGCGCGCGAAATCGGTTTCACCATCGTCTCGATCACCTTCTCGCTGATCGCGGTGTTCATTCCCGTGCTGCTGATGGGCGGCATTGTCGGCCGCGTGTTCCGTGAATTCGCGGTGACGATCGCGGTGGCGATCATCGTCTCCGGTTTCGTGTCGCTGACGCTGACGCCTATGCTCTGCGCGCGCGTGCTCAAGGCGCACAATCCCGAGCACAAGGAAAATTTCATCCTGCGCGGTTTCGAGCGCATATTTGCGGCCTGGCTGCGCGGTTACGAATGGGCGCTCGATCGCGTACTGGCACACAAGGGCATCATGCTGGTGGTGACACTCGCGACCCTCGGCGGCACCGTCTATCTCTACAACATCGTACCAAAGGGCTTCTTCCCGCAGGAGGATACCGGGTTCCTGACCGGTACGACCGAAGCCGCAACCGATACGTCCTTCGAAGCGATGAGTGCGCGGCAGCAGGCGCTTGCTGATCTGCTGAAATCCGATCCTGCCGTCGAATACATCAACAGCACCGTGGGCTCCGGCGGTCCGAATGCGACGGCGAATTACGGTCGTCTGTTCGTTGCGCTGAAACCGCGCCAGGATCGTGATCCCGCGCAGGTGGTGATGACGCGGCTGCGCCAGAAGTCGTTGGCCGTTCCTGGCTTGCAGGCCTTCTTCCAGAGCATCCAGAATCTGAACATCGGCGGCCGACCGTCGAAGAGCCAGTATCAATACGTGCTTCAGGGCAGCGACACCGACACGCTGTATCGCGTATCGCCGGAGATGCGCGACCGCATCGCCAAGGTGCCGGGCCTGCTCGACGTGACCACCGACCTATACATCAAGAACCCGCAAATGACGGTCGATATCGACCGCGAAAAGGCGGCGGTCTACGGCGTCACCGTCGATCAGGTTCGTAACCAGCTCTATAATGCGTTCGGCTCGCGTCAGGTCGGCACCATCTATATGCCGACCAACGACTATCAGATCATTCTGGAAGCACAGCCGCAGTTCCGGATCGATCCGAGCGATCTCTCCAAGCTCTATATGAAGACATCGAACAACCAGACCATTCCGCTGAGTGCGGTCGCGCGTCTGGTACCGACGGTTGGGCCGCTGCAGATCAACCATCAGGGTCAGCAGCCGGCTGTGACGATCTCGTTCAATCTGGTGCCCGGCTATTCGCTGGGTTATGCGGTCGACCAGATCACGCAAATCGAGGCGGATTCCAAACTGCCGGTGACCATCGCCACGGGCTTCTCTGGCACGGCGCAGGTGTTCCAGGATTCGTTGCGCGGGCAGGGCGTACTGATCCTCGCCGCCGTGTTCGCGGCCTTCGTGATCCTCGGCATCCTCTATGAGAGCTTCATCCATCCGATCACGATCATCTCCGGCCTCCCGTCGGCGGGCATCGGCGCGATCCTGACCTTGATGCTGTTCAAGATGGAGATGTCGGTCATCGCCATGATCGGCATCGTCATGCTGGTCGGCATCGTCAAGAAGAACGCCATCATGATGGTCGACTTCGCACTCGAGCGTCGTCGCGTCGGCCTCTCGGCCGAACATGCGATCCGCGAAGCCGCGCTGCTGCGTTTCCGCCCGATCATGATGACCACTTTCGCGGCCATCTTCGGCACGCTGCCGATCGCGCTCGGTGCCGGTGCCGGCGCCGAATTGCGTCAGCCACTTGGCGTAGCGGTGGTCGGCGGTCTGTGTGTCTCGCAATTGCTGACGCTGTTCATCACGCCGGTCATCTACATCTATCTCGACCGCATCGACCGCAAGCTGAAGCGCAAGCTGCAGCCGCAGCTCGAGGAAGAAGACCACGACGATCGTCCGCGCGTCGTGGCTGCGGAATAGGGTGTCTTCGATGCCGGTGAGAACACTCACTGCGGCCGCTTTGCTGGCCGCTTTCGTTGTCGCGCCGGTCCGTGCCGACGATCGGATCGAAATCTTCGACGCCCATATGCATTACAACTGGGAGCCGAAGCCGTATTACCAGCCCGACGAAGTGCTGGAGGTTTTCAGGAAGAACCGCGTCACCGGGATTCTCGCCACCAGCCGCCCGAACACCGGCACCCATGTGCTGATGGACGGTAAGGCCAGTGGCAAGGCAGGCGATCTGCAGGTCGTGCCGTTCATCCGGCCGTATCGCGTGCGCGCCGATATCGGCAGCTGGTTCAACGATCCCGTAATCTTCGATCTCGTGCAGGAGGAGTTCAAGCGCGGCTACTATCGCGGTGTCGGCGAATTCCATCTGACCGGCAAGGCGGCCGATACCGAGATGGTCAAGAAGACCGTCGACTTTGCCGTCGCCAACAATCTCTATTTGCACGCCCATGCCGACGACGAAGCGGTCGAGATTCTGATGCGGCACAATCCGCGTGCGCAGATTATCTGGGCACATACCGGCTTCAGCCTCGCGCCGGACCGTGTCGCAGCGATGCTGATAAAATACCCGAAACTGTGGGGTGAATTGTCTTACCGCAGCGGCATCGTGGACGGATCAGGCAAACTGACGCCGCAATGGCGCGTGCTGTTCGAGCGCTACCCCGATCGCTTCCTGCTGGGCTCCGACACCTGGGTGCCGGAACGCTGGGCGAGCTATGGCGACATTATGGATGGCTATCGCGCATGGCTGGCGCAACTGCCGCCGGCGGTCGCTAAACAGATCGCGCACGGCAATGCGCGGGCGCTGTTCGCCGAGAAATAGACCGATCTAAAAGAGCCGAATAGAGGTCAGATCGAGAAGCTGGTCCCGCAGCCGCAGGACGCCGTCGCGTTCGGATTGACGACGCGGAACGAGGCGCCGATCAGGTCATCGACGAAGTCGAGTTCGGAGCCGGCCAGGAACGGTGCTGAGGAGGGGTCGACCAGCACCACGGCGCTGTCACGTTCGATCAGGATGTCGTCGTCCGCCTTAGCGCGCTCGACGTCGAACTTGTACTGGAAGCCGGAGCAGCCGCCGCCTTCGACCGACACGCGGAGCATGGCGCCGGTGCCTTCGGTCTTGAGGATCTCGCCGATCCGGCGCGCAGCACGCGCGCTGACGGTGAGCGGGGCCTCGGTGACTGCAGTGTCGGTCATATCTGGCTCTCCGGGCAAGATTCGAACCATTTGAATCTGCCGCTCCCCATAGTTAAGTGCGGCAGGCTCAGGAATCAATTGGATCAAGGATAAACACGCCGTGTCGGTCGGAATGGCTGCTCCCCGCGCACCCTATGCCTGCGACCCCGATCGCAGCCGCGGACGGCTGTTTTCCGAGGCTCCGAGCCGGACCCGCAGCGCGTTTCGCCGGGATTGCGACCGGGTCATCCATTCGACCGCGTTTCGGCGCCTCAAGCACAAGACCCAGGTCTTTGTGTTCCACGAGGGCGATCATTACCGCACCCGTCTCACCCACACGTTGGAAGTGGCGCAGATCGCCCGCGCCGTGGCCCGGCAACTGGGCCTCGACGAGGACCTGACCGAGACCTTGGCGCTGGCCCATGACATCGGCCATCCACCGTTCGGCCATGCCGGCGAGCGGGCGCTGGACGCCTGTCTCGAGGCCCATGGCGGCTTCGATCACAACGCCCAGACCCTGCGCCTCGTCACGTCGCTGGAGCATCGGTATCCCGAGTTCGATGGCCTCAATCTGACCTGGGAAACCCTCGAAGGCATCGTTAAGCACAACGGGCCGCTAACGGACGCGTTAGGCGCCCCTGTGGGACGTTATGCCACCCATGGCGTGCCGTTCGGGATCACCGAATATGACCGCACCTTTGATCTGGAGCTGTCGAGCTTCGCTTCGCTGGAAGCTCAGGTTGCGGCGATTGCAGATGATATCGCCTATGACGCTCACGACATCGACGATGGATTGCGCGCCGGGCTGTTCACCGTCGATGACCTCAAGGCGATGCCGCTCACGCAAGACATGATCGCCAAGATCGACACGCGCTATCCCGGTCTCGACGAGAGCCGGCGCGGTGCCGAACTGGTGCGCGAGCTGATTTCCTATCTGATCGGTGCGGTCGTCGGTGAGACTGAGCAACGGCTAGGCGCGGTGTTGCCGCAATCCGCTGAGGACATTCGCCGCTGCGGGCGCAAGCTTGTCGCGTTTCGTGCCGACGCGGCAGAAGCCGAGGCCGGGATCAAGGCCTTCCTCTGGCAGCACATGTATCGCCATGAGCGTGTCATGCGGGTGATGGTCGAGGCGGAATGTCTGGTTACCGACCTGTTCGCACGCTATCAGCGCGCGCCCGAGGATCTGCCGCCTGAATGGCTGCCCCCTGAAGGCGCTGAGCCGGAATCGGAGGGCGAACAGGCGCGCCGGATCGGCAATTTCATTGCCGGGATGACCGATCGTTTTGCCATCACCGAGCATATCCGGCTCTTTGACTCGACCCCCGAATTGCGTTAGGCGATCCCCGTAAGTGCCTTTTGGGGCTGCGAAATCTGCGATTTTCAGAAGTCTGTATCTGTTTGAAATCAAACAAGTGCAGCGGAACGCATACGAAACCGCTATCCATCCTTGATGCAATCCAGCCGGCAACAGTCCCGGCGCAAGTTCCGGTTCCTGTACGATCATGGCCACATCCACTCCGACCCCGCATCTGTTCGCCAACGTGCTCGCGCGTGTTCATGCGATCTGCAACGCTCTCGTCAGTGAAGGCGTGCTGCCCGCAGGCATCGATCTGTCGCGCGTCGTCGTCGAGCCGACCAAGGATGCATCCCATGGCGACATGGCGAGCAATGCCGCGATGGTGCTGGCGAAAGAGGCGAAAGCCAAGCCGCGTGATCTGGCTGACGCTATCGCTGCGAAGCTGCGCGATGACGATCTGGTGACGTCGGTGGATGTCGCCGGACCCGGCTTCATCAATCTCACGCTGAAGTCGTCGGCCTGGGCCGATGCGCTGCGCGCGGTGCTGCGCGACGGTGCCTCGTATGGCCGGAGTGCCGTCGGAGCCGGTGAGAAGGTCAATGTCGAATACGTGTCGGCCAATCCGACGGGACCGATGCATGTTGGCCATTGCCGCGGCGCCGTATTCGGCGATGCGCTGGCGAGTCTGCTCGATTGCGCCGGTTATGACGTTACCCGCGAATACTACATCAACGACGCCGGTGCGCAGGTCGACGTACTCGCGCGCTCCGCGCATTTGCGTTACCGCGAGGCGCTCGGCGAAGCCATCGGCGATATTCCGGAAGGCTTGTATCCCGGCGACTATCTGGTGCCGGTGGGGCAGGCGCTCGTGGCTGAGTACGGCGCTGCGCTGAACCAGATGCCCGAGGACAAGTGGCTGCCGATCACGCGCGCCAAGGCCATTTCCATGATGATGGAGATGATCAAGGGCGATCTCGCCGCACTGAACATCTCCCACGAAGTGTTCTTCTCCGAGCGTTCGCTGATCGATGGCGGTACCGACATGGTCGGCGCAACGATCGAATTCCTGCGCGGCAAGGGTGACGTCTATATCGGCCGGCTGCCGCCGCCGAAGGGGAAACCGATCGACGACTACGAAGACCGCGAGCAGACCCTGTTCCGCGCCACCGCCTATGGTGACGACGTCGATCGCCCGCTTCTGAAGTCGGACGGCGGCTACACGTATTTTGCGTCCGATATCGCCTATCACAAGACCAAGTTCGACCGCGGCTTCCTCAACATGGTCGACGTCTGGGGCGCCGATCACGGCGGCTACATCAAGCGTGTGCAGGCGGCGATCAAGGCGGTAACGGCAGGGAAGGCCGAACTCGACGTCAAGATCGTGCAGCTTGTGAAGCTGTTGCGCAATGGCGAGCCGGTGAAGATGTCGAAGCGCTCCGGCGATTTCGTCACCCTGCGCGAAGTGGTCGACGAGGTCGGCTCCGACGCCGTGCGCTTCATGATGCTGTTCCGGAAGAACGACGCGGTGCTGGATTTTGACCTCGCCAAGGTGATCGAGCAGTCCAAGGACAATCCGGTTTTCTATGTCCAGTACGGGCATGCCCGCGGCCATTCGATCTTCCGCAATGCGCGGGAGATGCTGGCCGACCTGCCTCTGGAAACCGAGGCGCGCATTGCCTATCTAAAAGACGCGGTGATGGAGCGGCTCGACGATATCGCCGAGCTGGGCCTGATGCGGCAGTTAGCATTGTACCCACGGATGATAGAATCTGCGGCCACGGCGCACGAGCCGCACCGCATCGCTTTCTATCTGTATGATCTCGCCAGCGAATTTCATGCGCTCTGGACGCGCGGACGCGATATGCCTCATTTACGCTTCATTATCACTAATGATGCAGAACTTACTAAAGCGCGATTGGCACTCGTCCAGAGCGTCGTCTCAGTCTTGGCTTCGGGCCTCGCCGTTCTCGGCGTCACCGCACCGGACGAGATGCGGTAGACAGGGGACGGCCGCTCACATGGGGATCTGTGGGTGGTTCTTGATAGCAGCTGTTTCGTTTGAAAAGCGGGTTGGCGGCTTTCCCGAAGGGGATGCGACATCACAATGGCTAATCGATACCAGAACCGACCTTTCCCAGCGGATGACGATTACGGCCGCGACGCTCAATCGCGGACGAAGGGCGAGGGCGATCCGCTCGCCGAACTCGCGCGGCTGATCGGGCAAACCGACCCGTTCGCGAGCAACAGCCGCCCGGCGCCCGCGCCGCGCCAGGCTGAACCGGCCTATCAGGACGAGCCGGAATATGAGGAAGAACCCGCGCAGCCCGGCCCGCCGCCGTGGATGCAGCGCGCGGCAGCCCATGAGCCGCAGCAGCAGGAGTTCGAGAATCTTCATCCGGTGCAGCGTTACGGCGCTCAGCATCAGGAGCCGCAGCATCTGCAGCCGGAGGCCGATTATCATCAGGCGCCGGCATTTGCCGCGCATACGGATCATCAGGCGCAGGACTATCAGGGCCAGTACGACCAGCCTCATGCGCCGCATGACCCCAATCGTTACGACGATGCGTTGTATGGCCACGCCGATGGTGCAAACGCCCAGCATCCGCACGACGATCAGTATCAGGACGATCCCTACGCCTATCAGGACGGCTATGCCGAGCAGGAAGAGGCGCCGAAGCGCCGCGGTGGCATGGCGACCGTCGCCATCGTGCTGGCGCTGGCCGTAGTGGGTACCGGTGCTGCCTTCGCCTATCGTACATTTATGGGATCGGCGCGCACCGGCGAACCGCCGGTGATCAAGGCCGAGCCCGGTCCGAACAAGATCGTCCCGCCGTCGGCGACAGCCGCGGCCGACGGCAAGCCGATCCAGGATCGTCTCGGCGGCACAGCCCCCGAGCGGCTGGTGTCGCGCGAAGAGCAGCCCGTCAACGTGCAGGACGCCACCAAGGCGGGTCCGCGCGTGGTATTCCCGCCGCTGAACCAGAACGCCAACCCGCCATCGACAGCCAGCGTCTCGCCATCCAACAAGCCGATGGTGGGCAATGGCGCGATGCAGGGCGATGAGCCTCGCAAGATCCGTACTTTTGCCGTCAAGGGTGACCAGTCCGACGCCGGGGCCACACCGGCCGCGCGTCAGGCGCCGGCCCGCATCGCCGCTCCGGCCGCGGTTCCTGCAGCCGCGCCCGCTGCGGCACCGCGCGCGACCAATGCCAATGCCAACGCATCGGCCAATGCCCCGATGTCGCTGTCGCCGCAGGCCACGCCTCCGGCTGCAGCCGCTCCTCCGGCGCCCTCACGTATGGCTTCGACCAACCCGACCCAGCAGGCGGCCCCAGTCGCCTCCAGCGGCGGCTATGTGGTCCAGGTATCGTCCCAGCGGTCAGAGGGCGATGCGCAGGCGTCGTTCCGTGCCCTGCAGACCAAGTTCCCCTCGGTGCTGGGATCGCGTGCGCCGTTGATCAAGAAGGCCGACCTTGGCGACAAGGGGACCTATTATCGGGCCATGGTCGGACCGTTCGGCTCGCAGGAAGAAGCCTCGCAGGTCTGCGGGAACCTGAAATCTGCCGGCGGACAGTGCGTCGTCCAAAGGAATTAACGGCCGTTTCCTTGACCCTGGGCGTTGATGGGGGCTAATCGGCCCCATGAGCACACGCGCATTCATCACCGGTGTATCTGGGCTGGAGCTAACCGCTGAAGAGCGCGCATTTCTGCGCGCGGAACGGCCGTGGGGCTTCATTCTCTTCAAGCGCAATGTCGATAATCCCGCCCAAGTCGCTCGAATTGTAGAAGATTTACGCGGCGCGACCGGTGATCTCGATGCGCCGGTCCTGATCGACCAAGAAGGCGGGCGTGTGCAGCGTCTGGGACCGCCGCATTGGCCGGTCTATCCGCCCGGTGCCGTGTTCAGCGCTCTCTACGATGCCGAGCCGGAAGCAGGTCTCAGGGCGGCCTGGCTCAGCTCACGGCTTATTGCGAGTGACCTTGTGGACCTCGGCATCACCGTGGACTGCCTGCCGCTGGCTGACGTCCCCGTGGAAGGCGCTGATGCCGTGATCGGCAATCGCGCCTATGGCACCGAGCCCGGCAAGGTCGCGATTATTGCGCGCGCCGTGACCGAAGGTCTGTCGCAAGGTGGCATTCTACCGGTGCTCAAACACATTCCCGGCCATGGTCGGGCGACCGCCGATACCCATTTCAAATTACCGATCGTGGATAACGCTAGAAGTGAGCTCGAAGCTTCTGATTTCGAAGCATTTCGTCCGCTGGCTGATCTGCCGATGGCGATGACTGCACATGTTGTGTTTAGCGCGCTAGACGCCATCCAACCGGCCACGACTTCTGCGACAATCATCGAACAGGTGATTCGCGGCAGTATCGGGTTCCAGGGTTTGTTGATGAGTGATGACGTGTCCATGAATGCTTTGGCGGGATCGATCGCGGAACGCACGCGGGCGATCGTCAGCGCCGGGTGCGACATGGTCCTGCATTGCAACGGCAAGCTGGACGAGATGCGCGACGTCGTCAGCGAGACCCCGGTTCTGGCTGGGAAGGCGCTTGAGCGCGCCAAGGCGGCGGTCGCCGCCCGCGGTCAGCCGCAGCCGTTCGACCGCGCCGCTGGCCGCGCGGAACTGGACGCGTTGATCGCTCGAGCAGGAGCAAGTGCATGAGCGCTGAGATTTTGTCGTTTGAAACCGGATTGCCGGCCGAGGTCGTACCCGACGACGAGCCGTCGCTGGTCGTCGACGTCGAAGGTTACGAAGGCCCGCTCGATCTGCTGCTCGCGCTTGCGCGGCAACAGAAGGTCGACCTGCACAAGATTTCGATCCTCGCGCTGGCCGACCAGTATCTGCTGTTCATTGAAGCCGCGCGGAAGATCCGTCTGGAACTCGCTGCCGACTATCTGGTGATGGCGGCGTGGCTGGCATTCCTGAAGTCGCGCCTGCTGCTGCCGGATACGACGGTGCCGGGCGAAGGCCCGAGCGCCGAGGATATGGCGACCGCGCTGGCCAACCGGCTGCGCCGCCTCGAAGCCATCCGCGAAGCCTCGAACAGGCTGATGACCCGGCCGCAGCTCAACCGCGACATCTTTCCGCGCGGCGTTCCCGAGTCGATCGCAGAGGTGAAGCATCCGCGCTTCACGGCGACGCTTTACGATCTGCTGTCGGCCTATGCGACACAGCGCCAGGCACGCGTGCTGACGCGCGTCCATCTCGCCAAGCGCACCGTCTGGTCGCTGAGCGAAGCGCGCGCCTCGCTGGAACGGTTGGTCGGCATGGCAGAGGACTGGAGCCGCCTCGACGAATATCTGCTTGCTTACGTCGCCGACCCCGCGCAGCGCGCGACGGTGATGGCCTCGAGTTTTGCAGCTGCGCTTGAGCTGGTCCGTGAGGGCACGCTCGACCTCAGCCAGAAAGAAGCATTCGCGCCTTTGTATTTCCGCAAGCACATCGCCCAGCCTGTGCAGGTGGAGCCGGAAGTTCCGGCCGAGTAAGTGGAAGAAGGAGATCCAGACATGGCAAGCCTCGCCGAGAAACGCATCGACGATGTCGAGGATCAGATCGTGCAGTCCGAGGGACAGACCGAGGTCCAGTCGGAGGCGCGCCCAGAAGAATTGCGCCTGCTCGAAGCGCTGTTGTTCGCATCCACCGAGCCGCTCGACCAATCCGCGCTGGCCAAGCGCATGCCGGATGGCGTCGATATCAAGGCGGCACTGGCGCAGTTGCAGGCCGATTACGCCATGCGTGGCGTCAATCTGGTCCGTGTCGCCAACAAATGGACGTTCCGCACCGCCGGTGACCTGTCCTGGCTGATGACCCGCGAGACCACCGAAACCCGCAAGCTGTCGCGTGCGGCGATCGAAGTGCTCGCCATCGTTGCCTATCACCAGCCGGTGACCCGCGCCGAAATCGAAGATATTCGCGGCGTCATCACCTCCAAGGGCACGCTCGACGTGCTGTTGGAAACCGGCTGGATCAAGCCGCGCGGCCGTCGCAAGACGCCGGGCCGTCCGCTGACCTTCGGTACCACCGAGAGCTTCCTGTCGCAGTTCAGTCTTGAGGCACTCGGCGATCTGCCGGGTCTTGAGGAACTAAAGGGCACGGGTCTGCTGGATTCGCGGCTGCCGTCCGGCTTCAGCGTGCCCAATCCGTCCGACGATCCGACGCTCCGCGAGGACGAGGATCCGCTGGAGGGCGGCGAACTGGAACTGGCGCTGTCGGCACCCGATCCGGAATTCCCCGAACTGCAGCTCAAGGAGCCCGAAGCCGGGACTGTCGGATACGCTGGTGAGGCCCAGGCATTTGCCGAGGCCAAGGCCGAATTCACTGAAACGGCAGATGTTGTGGAGCCAGAGAGCGAAGCGGCCGAGGTCGCGGAACTTGAAGCGCGTAATCTCGACGTGATCGAGCCCGAGCAAGGCGAGGCCGAAGCGGCTGAAGTCGCAGAGCCCGAGTCGGATGAAGACGAGACCGCTGAGCCCGAAACGGCCGAACTCGACGACGATGAAGACGATTCCGACGACGCGGAAGACGACGAGCTCGACGAGGACGATCAGGACGAAGATGAGCCGGATGACGCTGAGCCGGACGCAACCGACCGGGACGACGACCGCAAGCACTGATCGCGGCATTAACGCTCGCGGCATTGCGCCGCGACATCCGCGATTCCACGAGGGTTAAGTCCTTGTTTTTGACACCCCCGCAGCCTACGTTCCGGTCAGATCAGGCCGGGCGACTGGCCGCGTGTTTGGAGGGTTAGCAGGATGGGTTCACTCAGCATTTGGCACTGGATCGTCGTGATCGGAGTGGTCCTGCTGTTGTTCGGGCGCGGCAAGATTTCCGACCTGATGGGCGACGTTGCGCAGGGTATCAAGGCCTTCAAGAAGGGCATGGCGGACGACGACAAGCCGGCAGACAAGCCGACCGAGCCGGTCCGCACCATCGACCAGACCCCGCCGGCGCCGACCGCCAACCGTACGGACGTCGGCAGCAAGGTTGTCTGAGGTTCCGAAGGGATTGTCCTTGGGGATCGCGGCGGCCATTGAAGGAGACGCGGGCACATCCAGCCCCGCGTGAGCGGATTTTTTCATGTTCGATATCGGGTGGAGTGAACTGGTCGTCATCGCGGTCGTCGCGCTGATTGCCATCGGCCCGAAAGAACTGCCCGGCGTGCTGCGCATGGTCGGGCAGTGGATGGGCAAGGCCCGCAAGATGGCCTCGGAATTCCAGGGCCAGTTCAACGAGGCGATGCGCGAAGCCGAAATGGCCGACGTCAAAAAGGCCTTCGACGACGTGAAGGATGTCGCTTCCGGCTTCACCACCAACAACATCATGACCTCGCTGACCAAGGACGTCAGTGACGCCATGGCCATCGACAAGGCTGACAATCTCGACACGCCTCCGGCCGTGCCCACCACGCCCGAGCCGCCTACACCCGAGACCTTCGTTGAGGCCGAGACGCATGCGCAGGAAACTGCTGCAGTGAACGAACCACTGGCCATTACCCGGGAAGTGCAGCCGTCGCCGGTCGAGACTCCCGCTGCCGCCAATGATGGCGCAACAGCGCCCGACGCGGCCAGTCCCGACGTTCTGAAGGACGCCAAAGCGTCATGAGTGCCGAAGATATCGAAGCCTCCAAGGCTCCCTTGATGGATCACCTGATCGAGCTGCGGTCGCGGCTGATCAAGGCACTGCTCGCATTTGCCGTGGCCTTCATCTTCTGCTTCTTCTTCGCCAAGCAGATCTATAACGTCCTGGTCTGGCCGTTCGTCTGGGTCGCCGGCCCAGAGAATTCGAAGTTCATCTACACCGCGTTGCTGGAGTACTTTCTGACCCAACTCAAGTTGGCGATGTTTGGCGCCGGCTTCATCTCGTTTCCGGTAATTGCCGCGCAGATCTACATGTTCGTGGCGCCCGGCCTCTACAAGCACGAGAAGGGCGCGTTTCTGCCTTACCTGATCGCGACGCCGTTCTTCTTCGCGCTGGGCTCGCTGCTGGTCTATTTCCTCGTGCTGCCGATGCTGATCCGGTTCTCGCTGGGCATGCAGCAGACCGGAAGCTCCGATACCGCGCAGATCGCGCTGCTGCCCAAGGTAGGCGAATATCTCTCACTGATGATGTCGCTGATCTTCGCCTTCGGAATCGCCTTCCAGCTCCCCGTCATCCTGACACTGCTTGGCCGCATCGGCATCCTCACGTCGAAGCAGCTACGCGAAAAGCGCCGCTACTTCATCGTCATCGCTTTCGTTATCGCGGCCGTGCTGACGCCGCCCGATGTGATCAGCCAGGCCTCCCTCGCGATCCCGCTGCTGATTCTCTACGAAGGTTCGATTATCGCGGTCAGCATGGTCGAGAAGAATGCCGCCAAGGCCGCTGCTGCCAAGGCTGCGGCGGGGACCGGCACGGACGTGACGCCGGCGGAGTAGGGGCGTCGCCTCCTTGCAATCACAACCTTAGCAATCTACTTTGGGTTGTGTCTTGTCTTGTGCTGGGGAGGTGATTGTGGCCTTTGCATTTGATACACTCGGCTATTCGAAGCGTCTCCGCGAAGCGGGGATCGCGGATAAGCAGGCCGAGGCACATGCTGAAGCGGCACGGGATTTCATCATGACCGAGCTAGTGACGAAATCTGACCTGCTTGGAGTGAAGTTGGATCTAGAGTCTAGATTGCTTGCCACACGGAATGATTTGCAGGCTGCTATCGAGAAATCTTCACTGCAGATGACGTTACGTCTTGGCGGCATCGTCGCGGTTGGCATCGGTATATTGGCGGCTCTCCAGCGCATGCATTAACGGGCCGCTGGCCCATTTCATGTTCCAAATGTCAGCTATTCGGGGTACTCAGAGCCGCTTTCGCTCAGGAATCCCTTCATGCACGACATTAAATCGATCCGCGACAATCCCGAAGCTTTCGACGCTGCGCTGAAGCGGCGGGGACTGGCGCCGCTGTCGGTATCGCTGCTGGCGATCGATGAAGCGCGCCGGACCGCGATCCTTGCGTCCGAGCAGGCGCAAGCCCGGCGCAATGCAGCCTCGAAGGAAATCGGCGAGGCCAAGAAGACCAAGGACGAGGTGCGCGCCAATGCGCTGATGGCTGAGGTCACCGAACTCAAGACGACGATGCCGGCGATGGAAGCCGCGGTGAAGGACGCCCAGGATAAGCTCAGCGTCGCGCTTGCCGAAATCCCGAATCTGCCACTCGACGAAGTGCCTGAGGGTGTCGACGAACACGGCAATGTTGAGCGTCATCACTTCGGCGCCAGGCGCAACTACGCGTTCACGCCGAAAGCTCATTACGATATCGGCGAAGCCATGGGCTTCATGGATTTCGAGGCCGCGGCCAAACTCTCGGGCGCACGCTTCGTCGTGCTCAAGAAAGGCCTTGCACGGCTGGAGCGTGCCATCGGGCAGTTCATGCTCGATCTGCATACGAATGAGCATGGCTACACGGAAGTGAACCCACCGCTCTTGGTTCGCGACGATGCGATGTTTGGCACTGCGCAGCTTCCGAAGTTTCGCGATGATCAGTTCGCTGCCGGTGCGATCGGTAGTGAAGGGCAGGGTTACTGGCTGATCCCGACCGCCGAAGTCCCGCTGACGAATCTCGTCCGTGAATCCATCCTTGACGAAAAAGAGCTGCCGCTGCGTATGACGGCGCTGACGCCGTGCTTCCGCGCCGAGGCTGGTGCTGCCGGCCGCGATACGCGTGGCATGATCCGCCAGCACCAGTTTACCAAGGTCGAATTGGTTTCGATCACCACGCCTGAGGAAAGCAAGAACGAGCATGAGCGCATGCTGTCCTGCGCCGAGGAAGTGCTGCGCCGGCTTGGCCTGCATTACCGCGTGATGACGCTGTGTACTGGCGACATGGGTTTTGCTGCGCAGAAGACCTACGACATCGAGGTCTGGATGCCGGGCCAGGGCGACGGCGGTGCTTACCGCGAGATTTCGTCCTGTTCGGTCTGCGGCGATTTCCAAGCGCGTCGCATGGATGCGCGCTCGCGCGGGCCGGATGGCAAACCGCGCTTCGTGCACACTCTGAATGGTTCGGGCACCGCCGTCGGTCGCGCGCTGATCGCCGTGATGGAAAACTATCAGCAGGAAGATGGCTCGATTGCCGTGCCGGATGTGCTGCAGCCTTATATGGGCGGGCTTAAAGTCGTCCAGGCCGGCTAGGCGTCGTCGCGCGCCAGCCGCTCACGCGCGGCTGGCCGTCACCAGCGCACATTTGGCTTTCTCGGCTTTTATGTTGACAAAGCCCATATGCGTCATCGGAAACGCCTTGCGGCTTTTCGTGCTGACGGTCTCCGCGATGACGCGGCGACGCTCCGTCACATAACGCCCATCCCTGCTGCGGAAGGCGCAAGCGATTTCGAGGTCCTTGACCGGATAGTCGTTGGCGTTGCGCACGGTGAAGGTCATCAGCGCCCTGGAACCGAGGCCACCGCGGCGAAACGATTGGCGGGAAAGGCTGAGACGGTTGAGCTCCGCGGCGTCGGGGACGCTGACGAGTTGTGAAGGAGTGGGTTTGGCAAAGTCCTCCTCACTCAGCTCGTCAGGCATTGTTGCCATCACCGCCGTATTGAGGGCGAGATCGGGCTTGGTCTCGGCCAATCTGGGAAGCAGCAGCCACCCCGTCAGGGCGACAACCGCGATCGCCGGCAATCCGATGATCAACACCCGTTCGAGCTGTTTCGCCATCTCCGTCGCCCTGTGGGGCGCTGCGACCAAGGCCATCCGGGTCGAGCGCGCATGCTTCAGACGCAACTGGCACTCACCTACCTAGATAAGAAATCGCGGCGACGCCGAAATGTTCCGGCTTGCGGGAAAAATCGCCTTCGAGACAGCCTCAGCAGCGCACGAGTAGCGCCCAAAATGGGGGTGGCAAAAGCGGGCACATGCTGGCAAAACCGGAGCCGGCCAGCGGCCCTCCCGATCGAAAAGGCACCTCACGAATGCGCATTCTCTGCACCAATGACGACGGCATTCACGCCCCCGGCCTGAAGATCATCGAGCAGATTGCCAAGGAATTGTCGGATGATGTCTGGGTGGTGGCGCCCGAGCTCGATCAGTCTGGTGTGTCGCATTCATTGTCGCTGAACGATCCGTTGCGGCTGCGCGAAGTCGGCCCGCGGCACTATGCCGTGCGCGGCACGCCGACCGACTGCGTCATCATGGGCGCGCGCCATATCCTGAAAGACAAGCAGCCAGATCTCGTATTGTCCGGCGTCAACAAGGGCCGCAACGTCGCCGAGGACGTGGTCTATTCCGGTACCATCGCAGGTGCGCTCGAGGGCACCATTCTCGGCATTCCGTCGGTGGCGTTGAGCCAGGAATTCTCGATGGAAACGCGTCACAACCCGCAATGGGAGACCGCGTTGAAATATGGGCCGGACGTGCTGCGCAAGGTCATCAAGGCGAGCGTGCCGAAGAACACCGTCATCAACGTCAACTTCCCGGCCTGCGCGGCCGACGACGTGAAAGGTGTCGTTGTCACCCGGCAGGGCAAGCGCAATCAGGGCTTTTTGCGCGTCGATGAGCGGCGCGATGGCCGCAACAATCCGTATTTCTGGATCGGTTTCGAGCGCATCGTCGCCGCGGAAGCCCCGCTGGAGGGCACCGATCTTGCCGCCCTTGCTGCGCGCTATGTCTCGGTCACGCCGCTGCGTCTCGATCGCACGGATGATGTATTCTCCGAAGCGCTGACCAAAGCGCTGGGCTGAGGTTTCGAGAAGCGAGGGGCTCGCTTAGACCGCGACCCCCTTGAGCGTCGTGGACAGCACCTGCGCCAGCGTTTCCATCTGGAACGGCTTCTGCAGCGTGGGGCGGTCACGAAATTCTTCCGGCAGGCCTTGCGCGCCGTAGCCAGTCGCGAAGATGAACGGGCGGTTGCGCGATGCAATCACCTCGGCGACCGGCGAAATCACTTTGCCGTTGACGTTGACGTCGAGGATCGCGATGTCGAACTTGGCAGTACCAGCCAGCTTGATCGCTTCGTTGATGTCACCGGCTTCGGCGGCCACGCTGTAGCCGAGTTCCTCGAGCATATCGGCGACCATCATGCGGATCATGACCTCGTCTTCGACCAGGAAGACGGAGCCGCCCGGCGGGTTCGTTGCAGTCATGGCCGGTTTCCTTGCCCCAATCCTCTGAACAAAATCGCAAATTCCCGGGTTGAACGCAATCTCGACGCATTGCCATTTTCGTGACCCAAAGACGCATGTCGCGTGTTCGGTACCAGATAGAGCAAGATCAGGATTTCAGCGCCCCGCCCATAACAGGCTGGTATGTTGCTGGTTCCGCGCGCGGAACAATAAAAGTTGTCGTTAGGCTATCCCGGTTCCGATCGCAGAAATACATCAATCTATCTTTGCTAGATCGAGAGTGTTTCTAACCTGTGCTGCGTGAGGCATTTCCATGATTACCGTCGGACAGCCGCCTGAACAGATGACCTTTCAGCTTGGTCTGCGGCGCCGTGGGATCAGCGATCGGCTGGTGCTGCGCGCAATGGAGGATATTCCGCGTGATCGCTTCGTCGAGCCGAACGATCGCGCCCATGCCTGGCGGGATACGGCCTTGGCCATTGCCTGCGGTCAGACCATCAGCCAGCCCTTCGTGGTAGCCTATATGACCGAACAGCTGCAATTGAATGCTGGTCACCGTGTGCTCGAGGTCGGCACGGGATCGGGCTACCAGGCCGCGATCCTGTCAAAGCTCGTCCGCGACGTGCTCAGCATTGAGCGCTATCGCACGCTGGCCGATGCCGCCCGGACCCGGTTGGAGGCACTTGGCCTCCACAATATCGAGGTCATGCTCGGCGATGGCCTCAATCCGGCTGCCAATTTGGGATCGTTTGACCGGATCGTCGTGACCGCCGCTGTGGAGGAGGTGCCCGCGGCGCTGACCGACCGACTTGAGGAGGACGGTATTCTGATTGCGCCGGTTGGTCCTCACAATGGCGTCCAGACCCTAGTCCGGATCCGCAAAACCGGGGATGGATTGGAGCGAAAGGAGCTGGTGGACGTGCGTTTTGTGCCAGCGCTGCCGGGCATCGCGCGCGAACTCTGAAAAAAGTTCGTGAACGACTGTCACGTGTTGGTCGCAAGGTTAAAGGCTTGGTAACGGAGACGGTGTTTACTCAATTCAGTTGTTTGTTGCGTATGAGTGAGTAACCAATGTCCAGCGTTGTCGAGTTGCTTTACTCGCGTCGCGCTCCGCAGGTCGCGGTGCTGGCGCTGATGTCTATCGGTTTTGCGGGCTGCAGCGCCGACATGCAGACACGCCTATCTCAGAATCCAAGTTTTGACTCGGGGCAGTCCCGTGGCTTTGGCTGGCAGGGCGAAACCACCGGCTCTGTGCCGCAGCGGGCACCACGTGCGCCGGTCGAGCGCCAGGAACTGCCGCAGTATCAGCGTCCGGCCTATAATCCGCAGCCGCAGTATCAATCCCAGCCTTTGCCGCCGCCGATCTCGGCGCCGCAGTCCTATCCGACAGCCCGTCCGGTTGCATCGGCTGCTCCCGTCAGCGGGGGCGGCAACGGTATGTATACGCCGCCGCCCGCACGTGCGCCGATCGAAACCACCGGCTCCACGGCACCGCGCTCGGTTGCAGCGACCAACGGCCTTGCCCGTGATGGCGGCACCTCGATCATCGTCGGCACCAGCGATACGCTCGATGGTCTGGCGAAACGCTACAACGTCTCGTCGGCTGCGATCCTGCAGGCCAATGGCTACAAGGGTCCCCGCGCGCTGTCGCCCGGCCAGTCGCTGATCATTCCGCGCCAGGGCGCTGCGGCAACTCCGGCCGTTGCCGCTGCTCCGAACAAACCTGCTGTCGGCGCGTCGACCACGCATTTTGTCAATCGCGGCGATACGCTGATGAGCATCTCGCGCCGGAACAACGTGCCGGTGGCCGAACTCGCACGCGCCAATGGTCTGGCGCCGACTGCCCAGTTGAAGCTCGGCTCCAAGATTACGATACCGGGCGCGCGTACGGCTTCTGCGGCTCCCGCGGCCGCGCCGCTTGCTGCGCCCGTCGCAGCCGTGACGGCCGCTCCGGTTGGCGCGGTCACGTCCGCTGCCGTGGCCCGTGTTGCTTCTGCCGAGCCCGCACAGAAGGCCCGTCTGGCAAGTGCCACGACGACGCCTGAAGAAACCGCGCCGGAATCGCCGACTAAAGCCGCTGACGCAACCGGCGCTTTGCCGACGTTCCGTTGGCCGGTGCGCGGCCGCGTGGTCACAGGCTATGGCGCCAAGACCAATGGTAAGTCCAACGACGGCATCAACGTCGCCGTGCCGGAAGGCACGCCGATCAAGGCTGCCGAAGATGGCGTCGTTGCCTATTCCGGCAACGAGCTGAAGGGTTACGGCAATCTGGTCCTCGTTCGTCACTCCAACGGCTACGTCACCGCATATGCCCATGCGAGTGAGCTGATGGTGAAGCGTGGCGAGACCATTAAGCGCGGTCAGGTGATCGGCAAGTCCGGCCAGTCCGGTGAGGTTACTTCGCCGCAGCTTCACTTCGAGATCCGCAAGGGCTCGTCGCCGGTCGATCCGCTGCAGTTCCTCAACGGGGCGTAAGCGCAATCCACGAAGTGTAGTTCGCATTTAAGCAAGCCCGGCCTCGTGCCGGGCTTGATGCGTTTGATCTCGGGGCTACGGCCCACTCCAGCTCCGGAGTCTTCAACGCGCTGCTGCGAGTGGGCAGCTTGCGCGCGCAAGCTCGGTTGACTGCCGCGCGATGTTGCCCATATGTGGACATGTCGTGGTTCTTCGGGAAGGTTTGCCCGAAGCTAAGAGGGAAGCCGGTGAGGCGTTAAGCCAAGGCCGGAGCTGCCCCCGCAACTGTAAGCGGTGAGCCGCTGTCCATTAAAGTCACTGAGACCTGCAAAGGTTTTGGGAAGGCCGGACAGCAGCATTGACCCGCGAGCCAGGAGACCTGCCTCGACAACATAAACGTCCTCGGGCGGGGTGTCCCGGTGGTGCGGTTGCGATTCCGCGACTGCCGTCGTGGAATCCAGACGTGTCACTTTGGCCTTTTGCCCCCAATCATTGGGGTTAAGCCATGTCTACTGTGTCAAAGTCTTCTTCTTCCAAGTCTTCTGCCAAATCTACGTCCTTGCTTCCTGTTGCTACGTTGGGAACGCCACGGATCGGTCCGCGGCGTGAGCTCAAGATGGCGCTGGAAAGCTATTGGTCCGGTGCAGTCGACGAGAATGCGCTGATCGATGTCGGCGTCGGGTTGCGTGCCGCAAACTGGGCGCGTCAGAAGTCGCTCGGGATCACGGTCATGCCGTCGAACGACTTCTCCTTCTACGATCAGGTGCTCGATACCAGCGTCATGGTCGGCGCCATCCCCAAAGTCTATGGCTGGAAGGGAGGAGACGTTTCCTTCGCGACCTATTTTGCCATGGCGCGTGGATCACAAGGCGATGCGCATGACGAGGCCTGCACTCACGGCTCTCATGCGCATGATAAGTCGCAAGGCGTACCAGCACAGGAGATGACCAAATGGTTTGATACCAACTACCACTTCATGGTGCCTGAACTGGCGCAGGATCAGACGTTCAGTCTCGCGTCGCGCAAACCGATCAAGGAGTACGAGGAGGCGAGATCGCTCGGCTATCAGACACGACCAGTGCTGGTCGGGCCTGTAACCTATCTGAAGCTGGCCAAGAGCGCGGATGCGTCATTCGATCTGGTGATGCTGCTCGATCGATTGCTGCCCGTCTATGTCGAGGTGCTCGGGGAATTGGCCGACAGAGGCGCCGAATGGGTGCAACTGGATGAGCCGTGTCTGGTGCTCGATCTCGACGCGCCGGCCCGGGAGGCGCTGCAAAAGACTTATGCGGCTTTTGCCGAAGCGGTCCCGCAGCTCAGGATCATGCTGAACACCTACTTTGGCGAACTTGGCGACAACCTCGATCTGGCCCTGTCGCTCCCTGTCGCCGGGCTTCATCTCGATCTGGTCCGCGCGCAGGATCAGTTCGATGAAGTCGCTGCGAAGGCGCCCAAAGACATGGTCCTCTCGCTCGGCGTGATCGATGGACGTAATATATGGCGGTCCGATCTGTCCAGTCTCCTCGATGGGTTGGAACCCATGGTCGATCTGCTGGGGCGGGATCGCGTCGAGCTGGCGCCGTCCTGCTCACTGCTGCATGTGCCGATCGATCTCGGCCTTGAGACCGAGCTCGATCCGGACGTCAAAAGCTGGCTGGCCTTTTCAGTCCAGAAAATGGAGGAACTGGCGGCGCTCGGATCCGCCTTGGCTGGTAGTCGCGCGGATGTCGCCGCAAAGCTCGCTGCGTCGGATGCGGCGGCAGCCGCGCGGGTCGCATCGTCGAAGATCCACGATCTTGCTGTCACCAAACGCGTCGCTTCTGTTGATGCGACTATGCGTCGTCGCAGCAGCGATTTTGCCACGCGCGCGAGCGAGCAGCATCGGCGCTTCAAGCTGCCGGCATTTCCGACCACGACCATCGGCTCGTTTCCGCAGACCGCGGAAGTGAGAAACGCTCGCGGGGCCCATGTCAGGGGCACGCTCAGCGATGCCGCCTACAAGACGTTCCTGCAGAACCAGACGGCGAGGGCAGTGCGCTGGCAGGAGAACATCGGTCTCGACGTGCTGGTGCATGGCGAGTTCGAGCGCAACGACATGGTGCAGTATTTTGGCGAACAGCTCGCCGGCTTCGCCTTCACCAAATACGGCTGGGTCCAGTCCTATGGCTCCCGCTGCGTGCGGCCACCGGTGCTGTTCGGCGACGTGTCCCGGCCGCATCCCATGACCGTCGAATGGTGGCAGTACTCGCAGTCGCTCACCGAGCGGCCGATGAAGGCGATGCTGACAGGGCCCGTCACGATTCTGAACTGGTCATTCGTGCGTGACGACATTCCCCGCGAAGTTGCGTGTCGCCAGATCGCGCTCGCGATACGCGATGAGGTGGCCGATCTTGAAAAGGCGGGGGCCGGTATGATCCAGATCGACGAAGCGGCACTCCGCGAAGGGCTTCCGCTGCGCAAATCGGAATGGAAGTCCTATCTCGATTGGGCCGTGGAGAGCTTCCGCATCTGTTCGTCAGGCGTGCGGGATGACACACAGATCCATACGCACATGTGCTATTCGGAGTTCAACGACATCATCGACGCGATCGGTGCCATGGACGCCGACGTGATCTCCATCGAAACGTCACGGTCGAAGATGGAACTGCTCGATGCATTCAGGACCTACAAGTACCCGAACGAGATAGGTCCGGGCGTTTACGACATCCACTCGCCGCGGGTGCCTGAAACGCGCGATATGGTCGATCTGCTCAAGCTTGCACGGCAGCGGCTGGCGGACTCCCAGCTCTGGATCAATCCCGATTGCGGGCTGAAGACCCGCAAATGGGAGGAGGTGCGGCCTGCGCTCGTGAATATGGTCGCGGCGGCACGTGAGTTGCGAAGCCTCGCCTAGAGCGAGTCGAATGCCGCCCCGTTGTCATGACGGGGCGGCATTCGCCTTTACTTTGTGGTCAGCTTCACGCCGAGACGGCCGGCGAGCTCCTGCACGAACTGCCAAGCCACGCGACCTGATCGCGAGCCGCGGGTGGTCGACCATTCCAGCGCGTCGCGTTCCAGCTCGGCGGCGTCGGTCTTGATGCCGTAGTGGCTGCAATAGCCGCGCACCATGTCGAGATATTCGTCCTGGCTGCATTTGTGGAAGCCGAGCCAGAGGCCGAAACGATCCGACAGCGACACTTTCTCCTCGACGGCTTCGCCGGGATTGATCGCGGTCGAGCGTTCGTTCTCGATCATCTCGCGCGCCAGAAGATGGCGGCGGTTCGAGGTCGCATAGAGGATCACGTTGTCCGGCCGGCCTTCGATGCCGCCTTCGAGTACAGCCTTAAGCGACTTGTAGGACGCATCGTTGCCGTCGAAAGACAGATCATCGCAGAACACGATGAAATAGAAATCCGAGGCGCGGATCTGTTCCATCAGCGCCGGCAGGCTCTCGATGTCCTCGCGATGGATCTCGACCAGCTTGAGGCGGCCGGCGACGGACTTGCTGGCATTGACCGAGGCATGCGCGGCCTTGACGAGTGATGACTTGCCCATGCCGCGCGCGCCCCAGAGCAGCGCGTTGTTGGCCGGCAGGCCGTTGGCGAAACGCCGGGTGTTCTCGATCAGGGTGTCGACCTGCTGATTGATGCCCTGCAGCAGGCCAATATCGACCCGGCTGACCTTCGGTACGGGAGCCAGGCGGCCGTCGGGATGCCAGATGAAGGCCTCGGCGCTGGCCAGAGAATCGGCATTGGAGCGCTTCGGCGCCGTGGCAGCCATACCCGCGGCAATTGCTTCGAGGGCGAGCGCGATCCGCTCATCGATCTTGGGGGCGGCGGCTGGTCGCGGACGTTTTGCCGCGGTCGTGCGGACGGTCTTGGACGTGCGGGTCGCGGGAGCCTTTTTGGCTGGGCGGCGGCTTGTTTTATTGGGCTTTTTTGACATTTTTGACTTTCCTCGGCGCGCACCCATATCGAGCCCGGAACACATCCGCAAGCGGTACAAATCGCAGACAAATCAGAGGGTTTACCGGCGTTGCAATTGGGACGCCGGCCGCTATAGTCCGCGCGAATTTACCCAAACCGGCCGAACGCCGACGCGTCGCCGGTTATTCCCCAGCGTTCACGAGGACTTCCGATGTTCATTACCCCTGCGTTTGCCCAGGCTGCAGCCGGCGGCGACACCAACAGCATGCTGATGTCGCTGCTGCCTTTCGCGCTGATCTTCGTGATCATGTATTTCCTGATTCTGCGTCCGCAGCAGAAGAAGGTGAAGGACCACGCCGAGATGGTGAAGAACATCCGCCGCGGCGACACCATCGTCACCTCGGGCGGTTTGGTCGGCAAGGTCACCAAGGTGGTCGACGACGAGCAGGTCGAATTCGAACTCGCCGAAGGCGTTCGCGTACGTCAGCTCCGCACGATGATCTCGGGCGTGCGCACCAAGGGTGAGCCCGCCAAGGAGAAGGCGGACAAGGCTGATGCCAAGGACGACGCGGCCGCGAGTTGATGCGTTTGCGCGTCGCCATTTCAAGAATCTGACGGATCATCTCGATGTTGTATTTCACGCGGTGGAAGGCGCTGGCGGTCATTCTGACGGCGCTCGTGGTCTGCCTGTGCGCGGTTCCGAATTTCTTCCCCGAAGCCACCGTGAAAACCTGGCCGAAATGGGCGCAGCGCCATCTGGTGCTGGGCCTAGACTTGCAGGGCGGGTCGCACATCCTGCTCGAAGTCGATGCCAATTCGGTCAAGAAGGACAAGCTCGATCAGGTGCGCGACGACGTCCGCCGCACGCTGCGTGATGCCAAGATCGTCTATACCGGCCTTGGCGTTCGTGGCGACAATGTCGAAGTCCGCATCACCAAGGATACCGAGTATCAGACCGCGCTCAGCAAGCTGCGCGAACTGTCGCAGCCGCTCGGCGGCCTCATGGGCCAGAGCGGCCAGCGCAGCCTGGAAGTCTCGGACGCAGGCAACGGCCTGATCCGTCTTTCGGTGCCGCCGGCAGCGATCAATGACCGCATCCGCCAGTCGGTCGAGCAGTCGATCCAGATCGTCGAGCGCCGCGTCAACGAACTCGGCACCGTCGAACCGCTGATCCAGCGTCAGGGCCTCGATCGCATCCTGGTGCAGGTGCCGGGCCTACAGGACCCGACCCGCCTCAAGGAATTGCTGGGCAAGACCGCGAAGCTCGACTTCCGCATGGTCGACACCTCGCTCCCGGCCGAGCAGGCACAAGGCAGGGTGCCGCCGGACTCCGAACTCTTGATGAGCTCGCAGTCTCCGAAGACGCCGTATCTCGTGAAGAAGGAAGTGCTGGTCTCGGGCGCTGACCTGACCGATGCGCAGCCGGGCTTCGATCAGCGCACCAACGAGCCGATCGTCTCGTTCCGTTTCAACACGTCTGGCGCCCGCAAGTTCGCCGATGCCACGGTGAAGAACGTCAATCTGCCCTTCGCTATCGTGCTCGATAACGAAGTGGTGTCTGCCCCGGTCATTCGTGAGCCAATCACAGGCGGCTCCGGCCAGATCTCCGGTAGCTTCACGGTGCAGGGCGCCAATGATCTCGCGATCCTGCTGCGTGCCGGCGCGCTGCCTGCGCCGCTCAGCATTATCGAGGAGCGTACCGTTGGCCCCGGCCTCGGCGCCGACTCGATCGCCAAGGGCGAGCTTGCGGCCTATGTCGGCTCGATCCTCGTCATCGTCTTCATGCTGCTGACCTACCGCCTGTTCGGCCTGTTCGCCAACATCGCGGTGACCATCAACGTGCTGATGATCTTCGGCATCCTGTCGCTGCTCAACGCCACGCTGACGCTGCCCGGTATCGCCGGCATCGTGCTGACAGTCGGCATCGCCGTGGACTCCAACGTGCTGATCTATGAGCGCATCCGCGAGGAATTGCGCGCCGGCCGCACCGCCATTTCGGCGATCGATGCCGGCTTCAAGCGCGCGCTGGCGACCATTCTGGATTCCAACATCACGACCTTCATCGCCGCTGCGGTGCTGTTTTACATCGGCACCGGACCGGTCCGCGGCTTCGCCGTGACCTTTGGCATTGGCATCATCACAACGGTTTTCACGGCCTTCACCGTGACCCGTCTGATCGTCGCCGGCTGGGTCAGGTGGAAGCGGCCGACCAGCGTGCCGATTTGAGTTTACGGAGCAGATTTTGACAACGACACAAATGGTTCTGGCAGGTCTGGGCGCGCTGATCGTCATTCTGTCGATCGTGGCGATCTTCGATCTGTTGCCGTCGCTCCGCATCGTCCCCGACGATACGAAGTTCGATTTCACGCGCTTCCGCCGCATCTCGTTCCCGATCTCGGCGCTGCTGTCGATCCTCGCTATCGTGCTGTTCTTCACGCACGGACTGAATTTCGGCATCGACTTCAAGGGTGGCACGCTGCTCGAAGTCCAGGCCAAATCCGGTACGGCCGATATCAGCGCGATGCGCTCGACGCTCGCCGCCCTGCAACTCGGCGACGTGCAGCTGCAGCAGTTCGGCGGTGCGGCCGACGTGCTGATCCGTCTGGCCGAACAGCCGGGTGGCGATGCCGCGCAGCAGGCCGCCGTTCAGAAGGTTCGTGCAGCCCTCGGTGACAGCGTCGAATATCGCCGCGTCGAAGTGGTGGGTCCGCGCGTCTCCGGCGAATTGCTGGCTTACGGCATGCTCGGCCTGATCGTCGCGATCATGGGCATCCTGATCTATCTCTGGTTCCGCTTCGAATGGCAGTTCGCCTTGGGCGCCATGATCGCCAACGTCCACGATATCGTGCTGACCATCGGCTTCATGTCGATCACGCAGGTCGACTTCGATCTCACCAGTATTGCGGCGCTGCTGACCATTCTCGGTTATTCGCTGAATGACACCGTGGTCATCTACGATCGTATTCGCGAGATTCTGCGTCGCTACAAGAAGATGCCGATGCCGGAGCTGCTGAACGAGTCGATCAATTCGACGCTGTCGCGTTCGATCATCACCCACGTCACCGTGACGCTGGCGCTGCTGGCGCTCTACGCGTTTGGCGGCCAGGCGATCCACTCCTTCACCGCCGTCATGATCTTCGGCGTCGTGCTGGTCGGCACCTACACCTCGATCTTCATCGCCGCGCCGCTGCTGATCTATCTCGGCGTCGGCGAACACCGCGAAGACGCCGACAAGCCGGCCGCGAAGCCGAAGCCCTGAGATGCCGGTCGATCCCGAAGCGCCGCACCTTCCGCGCTCGGCCGCCATCGAAGCCTACGGCAAGGGTGGCTTCCACTTCGACACCATGTCGCATCAGGGCTCGCTGCTGTGCCTGCCCGATGCGGTCTGGGCGTGGTCGGTAACCAAGGCCAGTGACATCGACCGCCATTCGCTGCGGCGCGTGTTCGAAGGCGCGGCAGGCATCGACACGCTGATCATCGGCACCGGCAACGAGGTCTGGATCGTCCCGAACGATCTTCGCAACGCCTTGCGCAATCTGCATGTAGTGATCGACGCGATGCAGACCGGGCCGGCGATCCGCACCTATAACGTGATGATGGGCGAGCGCCGCCGCGTTGCCGCCGCGCTGATCGCGGTGCCATGAGTGGTGCTGATCAGAGCTCCGCGGCTTTCTGCGCGGAGTTGGTGCGCAGCCACGACTTCGACCGCTACGCGGCGACCTTGTTCGTGCCTGCCGACAAGCGCCGTTCGCTGCTGGCGCTCTATGCGTTCAATACGGAAATTACCCGCGTCCGCGAGCTCGTGAAACAACCGTTGCCTGGCGAGATCCGGTTGCAATGGTGGACCGACATGCTGGCCGGCGCAGGTCATGGCGATGTCGAACAGAACCCCGTTGCTGCCGAATTATTGCTAGCGATCCGCGCGCATGATCTTTCCGTCGACAGGCTGTCCAAGCTGATCGATGTGCACATCTTCGATCTCTACAACGATCCGATGCCGGATCTCGCGCTGCTGGAGAGCCACTTTCGCGATACGCTCGGGACACTGTTGTTCTCATCGGCAAAGATTCTCGGCGACGATTCGGAGGCCAGCGCACATGTCGCCGAGCATGCCGGGCTTGCCCAAGGCGTCGCGCGGATCATTGCGCGTCTCCCCTATGACACGATGCGGCGGCAATTGTTCGTTCCCCAGGACATGCTTCTGCAGAACGGCAGCAGCGCCGATCAGATGTTTGCCGGCAAGATGACGCCAGGCATCCGTGCAACGCTGGATCGGCTGATATCAGGCGCACAGGAGCAACTCGCGACGGCGCAGGGAATGCTCGCCGATGTGTCGCCGGCTGCGCGTACAGCGTTCCTGCCCATGGCGCTGGTGATGCACGATCTGGCGCAAATGGCCCGAGCGGATCACGATCCGTTCGAACTCCACCTCAGATCGCGCTTGCGGACCCTCTGGACGCTGTGGCGCGCCTCGCGCTCAGTGTGACGTCAGCTTCTGGTCTGTCGTCTCGAAATTGAAACGGTCGCGCAGGTTCTTCCGCGACTCCAGAATGCCCTTCAGGAACGCGCGATCGGCGTCGCTGGTCATCAGCGGCTCCAGCAGATCGACCTGGTTCATGGCGACGAGCTGCAGCACTTCGGTACGAATGCGGCCGGAGGCGTCGCGGGGCAGGGCTGCGACGACCTGCAGATGCTCAGGCGGCTTTGCCCCCTTTGCGGCAGCCAGTTCACCCTGCAGCTTCGCTTCCAGCGCGACATCATCGGCTTCCACGAATGCATAGAGGCCGACGCCGGTGCGCCGGTCGGCAAAGGCGACGATCGACGCGTCGCGCACCGCCGGGTTCTGTTTGATGATCTCGAGCAGAGGGGGCGCGTCGTTGACCAGACGCTTGCCGCCGCCCTCGCGGTCGGTGAAGTTGAAGATGCCGCGTGTGATGGCGCGATAGACCTTCTTGCCGGTCATCAGCCAGATCCGCGCCGGCAGCGACTTCTTCGACAGGATCGCCTTTTCCTTCGGCGTCAGCAGTTCTGGCGCGTAAGTGCGCTTGTGCTTCAGGAGGTGACGCAGATCTTCATAGGCGGCGATACGAAACAGCTGGCTGCGAGACTTGAAACAGACCGCGAGCTGGAAGTCGGTGACGTAGGCGAGGCCATCGCTGCCGCGCAGCCAGTTCTGTTCCTTGGCGAGATCGTTATGGCACACGCCCATGCGATGCAGCTTGCGCAGCGCCAGCTTCGCGGATTTGAAATAGCGCGCATCGTGATGCGGCTTGGCGAGATGCAGTGCGACGCCGTCGATGAAGCCGCGCACCAGCGCGCGGTCGCCGGCCCAGAGCAATTCAGGCCCGACGCGCAGATCGCGCGCCAGCGTCAGTGCGCGACGTTCCCGCGTGAACAGATGCAGCGCCAGCAGATATGACCACCACGGCACCTGGTCGAGCCGCCGCAGCACCGCATCGACTTCGCCCGATGACGTGCGATAGCGGCCGCGCTCGACGGTCGAGAACACGTCGCGTTTCAGCAACACGCCTTCGGTCCAGGTCTTGGACAGCGCAGCGGCGTCCTGTGGCGGCAAACTCATCGAACAATCCTGAAATTCAAATCGCCGGCGTCATGCCGCGGCTGCAACGGGCAGGCTGGCGGCAATCCAGTCATCCATGTCGGCCAGCGCCCGCACGCTCATCGCCTGCTTCTTGGCAACGGTCTTCTCATTGCCGCGCAGCCGCGAGCCGTCGGGCTTCTTTGTAGGCGCCTGAGCCAGCGGCGGGAACAGGCCGAAATTGATGTTCATCGGCTGGAAAGAGCGCGGACCTGCGTCGACGGTTTCGATATGGCCACCGGTAATATGGCCGAGCAAAGAGCCCAGCGCCGTCGTCACGGGCGGGGGCGCCAGCGACTGGCGCTTGGCATCGGCCGCGGCATAGAGGCCGGCGATCAGGCCGACGCTGGCGGACTCCACATAGCCTTCGCAGCCGGTCATCTGGCCGGCGAAACGCAGGCGCGGTTGCGCCTTCAGGCGGAGTTGCTCGTCGAGCAGCTTTGGCGAATTCAGGAAGGTGTTGCGATGGAGGCCGCCAAGCCGTGCGAATTCGGCATTCTGCAGGCCGGGGATCATGCGCAGCGCCTGCTGCTGCGGGCCGTATTTCAGCTTCGTCTGGAAGCCGACGATGTTGTAGAGCGTGCCGAGCTTGTTGTCCTGGCGCAGCTGCACGATGGCATAGGGCTTCACGAGGGGGGCGCGTGGGTTGGTAAGGCCCACAGGCTTCATCGGGCCGTGACGCAGCGTCTCGCGGCCGCGCTCGGCCATCACTTCGATAGGCAGGCAGCCGTCAAAATAGGGCGTGTTGGTTTCCCATTCCTTGAAGTCGGTCTTTTCGCCCGCCAGCAGCGCATCGATGAAGGCATCATATTGCTCATGGGTCATCGGGCAGTTGATGTAGTCGGCGCCGGTGCCGCCGGGCCCGACCTTGTCGTAGCGCGACTGGAACCAGGCGATCTCCATGTCGATGGAGTCTTTGTGCACGATCGGTGCGATGGCATCGAAGAAGGCCAGCGCGTTCTCGTCGGTCAGCCCACAAATGCCGTCCGCGAGCGCCGCCGAGGTCAGAGGCCCCGTCGCGACGATGACGTTGTGCCAGTCGGAAGGCGGCAGGCCGGCGACTTCGGCGCGGTCGATGGTGATGAGCGGGTGATCGTTCAGCGCCTTGGTCACGGCATCGGAGAAGCCGTCGCGGTCGACGGCCAGCGCGCCACCGGCGGGCACCTGGTTGGCATCAGCGCAGCGCATGATCAGCGAGCCCAGCTTGCGCATTTCGGCATGCAGCAGCCCGACAGCGTTGTTGAGTGCATCGTCAGAACGGAAGGAATTGGAGCAGACCAGCTCGGCGAGGCCATCGGTACGATGGGCGTCGGTCATCTGGTGCGGCCGCATCTCGTGCAAGATCACGGGAATGCCGGCATTGGCGACCTGCCAGGCGGCTTCCGAGCCGGCGAGGCCCGCGCCGATCACATGGACGCGGTCGTCTGGGTTTGGGGCTGTTGTCATGGCCCCGCATGTAGCGCGTTTCGGCGCGAAGTGGAATTCGCTTCGCGGAAATTCGGCCGGTTAGCCAAAGCTTTGAAGACGCTTTGGTTCGAAGGCGTCTGGCTCCGAAGACGGTGTCTTCAGGGAACCACGATTGCGCCCGCGCGAGGCGGGCGCAATCCGTGAAACGTCAGGCAGGACAGATAGAACGTCCTGACGGATCAGCCGTTATAGGCGCCAGAAGCAACACGCGGAATGTCCGAACGGTCGAGACCGATGTCGGAAAGCTCGCGATCGCTGAGCTGGGAGAGTTCGGCAACGTTGCGCTGATAGTCGCGGAACGCCTGGATCATGCGGATGAATGAAAGCAGCATTTGAGTTCTCCTTCGTTAAGCGATTCATCTCTTGCGAGGTGCTTCGCTGTTGAAGTGAATATAGGTGACAATATCGCAGTGCAGCAGTCGAGATGTTGCGATGCAGCTAGTCAGGGATTGCATAGCTCGCGCAAGGAATGATTAACCTCTTGGCGCTGGGAGGTGATTTTGCGGGCACAGTGCGTATTGAGGCACCTTTAGCGATGATTATAGCTGTTAATTAGTTAGTTAAATCATGCGTTTGGAGGTGTTCCAAAGCTCAGCCGGATACCAGAGGCTGAACCGGCGCGATAGAGCCTTTCTGACCTCAATCAGCCAGCGTGCTCGGCGGTTCCTCGTAAGTTCCTGCCTGGCGTCGCTATGCGTGATTCGCATGCGAGTGTTAAGAATGAACATAAAGTCATCCTTACGCGAGGCTTGCGGGGCGACTTTTCTCTAAACTGCATGCGTGAAGGCAAATACATATGCAACTCGAGGTCCTGCGCGAAACGCGGTTGCTGTTGGCCTCCGGAGGCACATCAAAAGGCCGATGCTGCGACGTCAGTAAACGCGCGCGAATTACATTTGTGTAAGTTTGTTGCTCGTGATGTCTGAAGCGCCAAAAAGTTGAGTGTTCTTGGTGGCGATCACAACCGGCTCACATTCAATTCACTGCGGCTGTTATTTCCTGGATCGCAGCGGGACGTATCAATTCCTTCTACAGAATCCGGCAATGGCGTCGGTTCTGTTGCGAAGGACAAACAAGATGATCACAAGATTACTGGGAGCGGCCGCCATGGCTGCTGTTGTGTTCGCTACGGTGCCGGCTTCGGCTGCGCGTATGGAAGGCTGCAGCGGCAGCAACCTGCTGAAAACCGAAACCGCCGTCGAAGCGATGCCGGACGGCGATGCGAAGTGGGTTGCGTTCAAGGAAATGACGGATGCGCAGACCGCGTTGCTCGACAACAAGATGCGCGCGTGTGCGGTCCATCTGACCAAGGCCATGCATGTCGGCATGACGAAGTAAGAGATCACGGGAGGGGCCGCTTGCTGAGGAGCGGACGGCCCTTCCATCATTGCCTGCAGGCCTACGGCTCTTTGGCAAGCTGGCTGGCGAAAGTGGCGATGGTCTTCGAATAGACCTCGCTCTTGTTCCACTGCTGAATGACCGCGAAGTTCGCAGTCCCCGGCGCAAAATCCTGATCGCGCTTCCAGCCATAACTGGCGAGATAGTTTGCCGTTGAGGCCAGCACGTCGGGCGCGCTGCGCAGCAGGTCGCGATGGCCATTGCCGTCGAAGTCGACCGCGAATTTCAGGTAGGACGATGGCATGAATTGCGTCTGGCCGATTTCGCCAGCCCAAGCGCCATGCATCTCGGCAGGCGCGAGGTCGCCGCGGTCGACAATGCGCAGGGCATCGAGCAATTCACCGCGAAACATCTCGGCGCGTCGACAATCATATGCGAGCGACGCGATGGCGCGGATGGTAGGGAATTTGCCGACGTTCACGCCATAGTCGGTCTCCAATCCCCAGATCGCCACCAGCACCGGACCGGGCACGCCATATTGCTGTTCAATGCGCCCGAGCACCGAGCCGTAACGCTTCAGCATGTCGCTGCCGCGACGCAGCCTTGGTGGCACCATGCGCCCGGAAAATTCCTCGAAGCTTTGCTTGAAGACCTGCTGGCCGCGGTCGCGCGATAGCACGCTGTTGTCGAGGGTGACGCCGGTCAGTGCCGCATCGACGGTCTTCTGCGAAATGCCCTTGCCGACGGCTTCCGTCTTGAAGGCGGCGAGCCAGCCATCGAAACTCCCGGTGCCGCAGGAAGGCGCAGCAAGGGCCGGCGCTAGCGGCGAGATCAGGACTGTACCAAGCAGAAACGTACAAAGCAGGGCGCGCATGGTCTCAAGGCTCTCATTCGATCGTGAATAATGTCGCGACGATATTGCGCGATAAGCCTTCCGGTGAACCGCGGCCAAAACAAGGCTTGCGCAGTGATATCAGAACAGCATGACGGCCTCTCGCGCAATTCTGCGAGAGGCATCATTGGGCGAGATCAGACTATCGGGTCCACATTACTCGTCGCTGCGCCATTGACGATGATGAGCTGCCAGCCCTGCGGCGTGGTCAGCACCTGACGCCGTGGCTCACGCTTCGGTGAAAATGTCGTCCGACATTCACAGCGCTGCAATGCAGCGGCCGGGCTTTCGCCTCAATTCAGTCGGACCTTGCTACCGACGTCAAACTGTCTGTCGATGACTTTGCCAACTGGCTTGGACGGTTGGTTTGGGCAGTTGGCTTGGAACGACTCTTCCCCGCAGTCCATCGCGTCGCATTGGCAAGCGAGTGGTGGGCGGATACAAGTATGAACCGGCTGGTGCTGCCGGAACCAAACACGGCACGAATTCTTCAATCTGTCACGAAAGCTATTGGGAGCGACATATGAGCATTTTCGGAAAGATCATGGGCGCGATTTTCGGCACCAGCGCCAGTGCAGCATCCCCTGATGCCGCGCCGGCCGCCGGCGGTTCGGCTCCCGCAGGCGCCGCGCCGATGGACAGTGTTGACGTTGCCGCGATCCTCGACAAGGCCGTGGCGGCCAAGGGCGAAAAGCTGGAATGGAAGACCTCGATCGTCGACCTGATGAAGGCGCTCGACATCGACTCCAGCCTGTCGGCTCGCAAGGATCTCGCCAAGGAGCTCGGTTACACCGGCGACACCAGCGATTCCGCCAGCATGAACATCTGGCTGCACAAGCAGATGATGACCAAGCTCGCTGCCAATGGCGGCAAGCTGCCGGCCGACATCAAGCACTAAGCTTTCCGTTTGTGACGGAGCTGAAGGCCCGCGCTCGCGCGGGCCTTTTTGCTGTGGTATACCAGCACGCATAAATACAAGACCAGAAAACAACAAAACATACGAGGAGAAACGCCATGGACCCCATCAACCGCAGAACGATTCTGACCACCGGTGCCGTTGCCCTGGCTGGCAGCGCATTGGCGGGCGAGGCCGCGCAGGCGCAGGCCGGTCCCAAGGGCATATTCTCGGTCGCGACGGTGACGATCCCCATCGTCGGTGAGACCGACGTGTTTCCGGTGCGCCGCATCTATTGTATCGGTCGCAACTACGCGGCGCATTCCCGCGAGATGGGATCGGACCCGACGCGCGAGCCGCCGTTCTTCTTCCAGAAGCCGACCGATGCGATCCAGAACGTCAAGATCGGCGAGGTCGCCGATCACCCGTATCCGTCGCTCACCAAGAACTATCATTACGAGGTCGAACTCGTCGCCGCGCTGAAATCCGGCGGCACCAATATCCCCGTCGATAAGGCGCTCGACCATGTCTATGGCTATGCTGTCGGACTCGACATGACGCGCCGCGATCTGCAGCGCGCCATGGGCGACGAGAAGAAGCCATGGGAGATCGGCAAGAGTTTTGACCACGCCGCAGTCATCGGCCCGATCCATCCGGTCGCCAAGACCGGACACATGACGAAGGGTCCGATCTCGCTCGCGGTCAATGGCACCGTGAAACAGACCTCCGACCTCGACAAGATGATCTGGAGTGTCGCCGAGCAGATATCGAAACTCTCGGACGCCTTCGAGCTGAAGGCCGGCGACATCATCTATTCCGGCACACCGGAGAATGTTGGCCCGGTCGTGAAAGGCGACGTGCTGCTTTGCAAGATCCAGGGCTTGCCGGACATGTCGATCAAGGTCGTTTGAGGTTTTGCCACACACTTGTCATTCCGGGATGCGCGCAAGTCGGCAGAGCCGACTAAAGCGCAGACCCGGAATCCCGATGCAATGAGAACTCAAAACATTTCCAGATTCCGGGTTCGCGATCGCCAAGTCGCGCTCGCGCCCCGGAAAGACGTGTGTGTGGCTAGCCGACCAGGTCCGCATAGTCCGGATGCTGGCGCAGATAATCCACCACGAACGAACAACCCGCCACGACCTTCAGCCCATCCGCACGGATCAATCCGAGCGCGCCCTTGACCAGTTCTGACGCGATGCCGCGGCCGCGCAGGGCAGGCGGCGTCTCGGTATGCGTGATGATGACGCGATCGCCGGCACGGCGATAATTCGCAAAGGCGACGGAGTCGCCGACATCCAGCTCGAAGCGATTGAGCGCCTTGTTGTCGCGAACGCCGGTCATGCCGCGTCTTTCAGCAAATCCTGATAGTCCGCATGCTTCGCGATATATGCCGCGATGAAGGGGCACTGCGCCACGACCTTCAATCCCTGTGCGCGGACGGCATCGAGCGCGCCGCGGGCAAGCTGTGAGCCGATACCTCTGCCGCCCAATTCCTGCGGCACGACGGTGTGGACGAAGGTGATGGTATCGGACGTCCGGGTATATTCGGAAAAAGCGATATGGCCGTCGACGGCAAGTTCGAAACGGTGAAGCGAAGTATTGTTATAAACCGCGTTGCTCATTCTCATTCCATCCACAGGTGTCCGGGAGAAGGTAACAGTCATTTCTAAACGGGTGCAATGCAGCCGCCGCATGCTTCATCTGATAGGGGAAATCCGTGTCGTCGCGCGGGGCTCTTTGCCGTTCTGCGCGCTGTGAAAAATGGCTTTGGCGTGGCCTTGCAAAGGCAAAGCGGGTTCCTACGTCAATTGTAGACATACGCCCCGAAGCGGCCGGATCGGTCGTTTGACAGTTGGAGTGTCATGCCAACGGCCGCTGACGTATGCCTCTTTTGGAGGAGGTCACGATGTCAGACTCTCGGTTTCTCGGTACGCATCGCACGTGGGAAGACTGGTTTGGCATGGCGCTTGGCGTTCTGATTGCGCTCTCGCCCTGGTTTCCTACGCAGAACGGTCATCAATATACCGGGGGGACCCCCAGCGCCATAATCATTAACACGGTGGCGGTTGGCGTCCTGGTATTTGGCCTTGCACAGCTTGAGTATGTCGCGCTGCAACGCTGGGAGGAGGTGGCCGCGATCATTCTCGGTCTGTGGCTGATCGCCTCGCCACTTTTCTTTGGTTATTCCGGCGACGGCATGCTCAGATTCATCCATACCTGCCTCGGCGGTCTCGTGGTGCTGCTGGCAGCACTGCAGTTGTGGCAAGACTGGGATTTGAGCGATGGGGAAATGGCCCAGCACGGGCAGTGACAACAAGCGATCAGGCCCGCCGGTCTTGTCGTGAGGCCGGCGGGTTTCGTCTGTCTGTGGCCGGCCGTTAGCGTCCTGGCACAGCCAGCGTCGCGATGACTTCGTCGATCCGGGAAAACACATAATTCGGCGTGCGCGCTTTCAGGGCCGCTCCGCTGGTATAGCCCCACGTCACCGCACCGAAATCGATTCCGGCCTCGCGTGCAGCGTCGATATCGCGGATCTCGTCGCCGATGCTGATCGTGTCATCGACAGAGATGCCGGTGAGCTCAAGGATGCGCTGGAATTTCGCCGTCTTGCCGAACAGGCCGGCGCCGCAGGCGAAATAGGCGACGTGCTGATCGAGATCGCCGAGCACGTGTCGGACATTGTCCTCGCTGTCGGAGCTGACGATCGCAATCGTCATGCCACGCGCCTTCAATTCACAGAACATGCGGTCGACGCCGGGGAACAGCGAAATGCGGTCGATCTGCTGCGCCTTGCGCTTGCGCATGTCGCGCGCAATCAACGGGATCCGCCATTTGGCGACACCGAGCAGCCGGATCAGCTCACCGGCGCCGACGCTCCGCAACTCGTCGGTGCGGTCGCGTTCGACGCGCTGAAACTTGTGCTTGTCGGCGACGGAATTGATGACGCTGAGGAACCACGAAAAGCTGTCGGACAGGGTCCCGTCGAAATCGAAGATGGCGAGCTTATAGGGCATGGCTGGCAGGCGGGGAGGTGGCCGGGGTCTCGGTCTCGGCTGGATGTTTGGCAGTGGCGGTCACGGGCTGGTTCTCGTCTGAGTCGTGGCCGATATGCGACCCGTCGCAAGGATGATCCCATCAGACCCGGTTTTCAACCCGCATCCGCGCGGCGAAACGATGCACGAGCCGCACGCAAGCGTGCTAAGTCCGTCATTGCCGTTTCATATCACCCGCAGGAGGCCCTCATGGCAGACGATAGACCGAACCAGAAAGGCCCCAACACCAAGAAGAAGCAGAAGTGCAAGAATTGCGAAGGCAAGGGCCTGCTGAAGAAGGGCGAGAAGGTGGTGAAGTGCCAGAGGTGTCACGGGACGGGGCTGAGGTGAGGAGCAGCGCTACCTCTATTGCAATGATACATTAGGGTCCTGGAAATGACTGATCTGCGGTGAATGCCAATCGATCCTCATTTCTTGTGCGTTCATGTTTGTATTCGCGAAGCGTCTGTCACGCGTAGCCACATCTTGTGAAAGTGTGATTGAAACGCAAAAAAATCTACTCGTTCGCGCGACCTACGCTTGCTGCGTTTGAGCACAGTGCGTCTTTGATCATCAACAAAGACTCGCCTTGTAGTTGTGATTGTGAAACGGTCTCGGACGGCTCGTTTCCATCCAGCAATTTGGGGAGTACAGTATGGACGACATTCCAGCAGGTCTAGCCTTGCCCGGATCATTCGCCAGCGCGACCGTGGCACCGACATTGAGTCCAAGCCCTATCGTTGATGACGCCGTTCTCATTAAGGCCAGTTGGTCGGGTGGCTCTGGCTTCGTCCATTTTTATGGTGGCTCGCAATGGCCGTCCGGAGGCGGCATGCCGCTCGTACAGGACAAATCCCAGGCGACCCAATGGCAGTTACATGATTGGGACCCCAATCAGAAGAACGGCTATCTCAAAACATGGTTCGGCGATTGGGCCGCGTGGTCATGGTTGTCTTGGGTCAGGGGCGGAGGAGCATTGCCGTCTGGGCTCCCCGTTCAAGCCAGGTATCGGGCATCAGCTGTTAGATGGCAGTTGAAGGACGATGGTCTTCTAGTCCCCATGGATATGCCGGACCACAGGCTCGGCATCTATCCCGGCAATACATACTTTACGTACAGCCTCAACCCGGACACCAATCCTCTTCAGTGCAGCATCGAGCCGGTCTGAGGCATCCATGATGGAATGCTCTACACTTTAAAGCAGATGACTTACATTACGTCATGGCCGGGCGTGTCCCGGCCATTCACGTCCTGCGGACGCGCGTAAACGCACTCTTCTACTCCGCCGCCTCGCTCGCCTGCTTCCGCTTCTTCGGCTTCCCCGCCTTCTCCAGCACCGGTTTCAAAAACTTCCCCGTATAGCTGCGCGGTGCCTTGACGATATCTTCCGGCGGGCCCCAGGCGACAATCTCGCCGCCGCCGTCGCCGCCTTCGGGGCCGAGGTCGATGACCCAGTCGGCGGTCTTGATGACTTCGAGATTGTGCTCGATCACCACCACCGTGTTGCCCTGCGCCACCAGCTCATGCAGCACTTCCAGCAGTTTGGCGACGTCGTGGAAGTGGAGTCCCGTAGTCGGCTCGTCGAGAATGTAAAGTGTGCGACCGGTCGCGCGCTTGCTCAGCTCCTTGGCGAGCTTCACGCGCTGCGCTTCGCCGCCGGATAGCGTCGTCGCCTGCTGGCCGACATGGATGTAATCCAATCCAACGCGGTGCAGGGTTTTAAAAGTCTCGCGCACGCGTGGCACTGCCTTGAAGAAGTCGGCGGCTTCTTCCACCGTCATGTCGAGCACGTCGGCAATCGACTTGCCCTTGAACAGGACTTCAAGCGTTTCGCGATTGTAGCGCTTGCCCTTGCAGGTGTCGCAGGTGACATAGACGTCGGGCAGGAAGTGCATCTCGATCTTGATGACGCCGTCGCCCTGGCAGGCCTCGCAGCGGCCGCCCTTGACGTTGAACGAGAACCGGCCCGGCTCATAGCCGCGCGCCTTGGATTCTGGCAAGCCGGCGAACCATTCGCGGATCGGCGTGAAGGCACCGGTATAGGTCGCGGGATTGGAGCGCGGGGTGCGGCCGATCGGCGACTGGTCGATATCGATGATCTTGTCGATATGTTCCAGACCCTCGATGCGGTCATGCGGCGCGGCGCCTTCGCTGGCGCCATTGAGTTTGCGCGCGATGGCCTTGTAGAGCGTGTCGATCAAGAGCGTCGACTTGCCGCCGCCGGAGACACCGGTGATGGCGGTGAACAAGCCGAGCGGCACTTCCGCCGAGACGTTCTTCAGATTGTTGCCGCGCGCATTGATGACCTTGATGGTGCGGCGATGGTTCGGCGGACGACGCTCCGGCACCGGCACCGACATTTCGCCGGTGAGATATTTGCCGGTCAGCGACTTCGGATTCTTCATCACCTCCTGGGGCGTGCCCTGGGCGACGATATTGCCGCCATGGGTGCCGGCGCCGGGGCCGACATCGACCACGTAATCGGCGGCGATCACCGCGTCCTCGTCATGCTCGACCACGATCACGGTATTGCCGAGATCGCGCAGCCGCCGCAGCGTGTCGAGCAGCCGCGCATTGTCGCGCTGATGCAGACCGATCGAGGGCTCGTCGAGCACATAGAGCACGCCGGTCAGGCCCGAGCCGATCTGGGACGCCAGGCGAATACGCTGGCTCTCGCCGCCCGACAGCGTGCCGGATGAGCGCGCCAGCGTGAGATAGTTGAGACCGACATCGAGCAGGAAGGAGAGGCGCTCGCGGATCTCCTTGAGGATGCGGACGGCGATCTCGTTCTGCTGCTTGTTGAGCAGATCCGGCACGGTCTCAAACCAGTCGCCGGCCTTGCGCACCGACATTTCCGAGATGTTGCCGATATGCTTGCCGCCGATCTTCACACTGAGCGCTTCGGGCTTCAGCCGATAACCCTCGCAGGCATCGCAGGGCACGTCGGAAAAATACTTGCCGAGTTCTTCGCGCGCCCATTCGCTTTCGGTCTCGCGGAAGCGGCGGTCGATATTGGTGACGACGCCCTCGAACGGCTTTTTGGTGTCGTAGGAGCGCACGCCGTCTTCATAGGAGAACTTGATCTCGTCATCGCCGGAGCCGTGCAGGATGGCGTTCTGCGTCTTCTTCGGCAGGTCCTTCCATTTGGTGTCGAGCGTGAACTTGTAGAACTTGCCGAGTGCCGTCAGCGTCTGCACGTAATAGGGAGACGACGACTTAGCCCAGGGCGCGATGGCGCCCTTGCGCAGTGTCAGCTCCTTGTCGGGAATGACCAGATCAGCATCGATGGTCTGCTCGACACCGAGGCCACCGCATTTCGGACAGGCGCCATAGGGGTTGTTGAAAGAGAACAGGCGCGGTTCGATCTCGGGGATAGTGAAGCCGGAGACCGGGCAGGCGAACTTCTCGGAAAACAGGATGCGCTCGGCACCTGTCTTGTCGTGAATCTTCGCGACCTTCTTGTCGGATTTCTTGTCGTCCGCGGGAGCGGCAGGCGCGTCGGCATATTCGATGACCGCAAGACCTTCGGCGAGCTTCAGTGCGGTCTCGAAACTTTCCGCGAGGCGCTGGCCGATATCCGGCCTGACAACGATGCGATCGACGACGACGTCGATGTCATGCGGAAACTTCTTGTCGAGTACGGGCGCTTCGGCGAGTTCATGGAAGGTGCCGTCGATCTTGACGCGCTGAAAACCCTTCTTGAGATATTCGGCCAGTTCCTTGCGATACTCGCCCTTGCGGCCGCGCACCACCGGCGCCAGCAGATACAACCGCGTGCCTTCCGGCAGCGCCAGCACGCGGTCGACCATCATCGACACGGTCTGGCTTTCGATCGGCAGGCCGGTCGCCGGCGAATAGGGAATGCCGACGCGCGCCCACAGCAAGCGCATGTAATCGTAGATCTCGGTGACGGTGCCGACGGTCGAGCGTGGGTTCTTCGAGGTGGTCTTCTGCTCGATGGAGATGGCCGGCGACAGGCCGTCGATCTGGTCGACATCCGGCTTCTGCATCATCTCGAGGAATTGCCGGGCGTAAGCCGACAGCGACTCCACGTAGCGGCGCTGGCCTTCGGCATAGATCGTATCGAAGGCGAGGGACGACTTGCCGGAGCCGGACAGGCCGGTGAACACCACCAGCTTGTCGCGCGGGATCGTCAGGTCGACATTCTTGAGATTGTGCTCGCGGGCGCCGCGGATGGTGATGCTGCGCATGTTCGCGGCGGCCTGCTGCCGCTTCGCCTTGATGATCTCGTCCATAACAGGCAATTCCCCAGCGCGCGAGGCGCGCTCATCCGGGCGCGCACCGCCGGCCGGGCCGGGATCAACGCCGATTGATTGTCATCGGAACATAGGAAGAACGAGGACGGATTTCCAGTGCTCCACAGCAACGATCAACGGTTTGTTGGCGGAGGGGTTGCGAGGCAAGGCTGCAAATCGAACGGCCTGCGCAGGAAAGGTCTTCCGGTATCGGGCTCATGCCAATGGACTGCCAATCGGAAGCGCGTCAGGTCTGAGCGAGGCGCCAGCAAAAAGCCCGGCGCGAGGCCGGGCTAAGTTTGTCGGAATGAGGGAAGGCGGTCGCAGTTCTCAGTACTCGTCTCAGTACTTGGCGATGACAGGGCCGCCCCACTTGTAGTTGATGCGGGCGGTGACGACGTCGACGTCCTGGCTGATGCGATCGATGCGCGAGGTCACAGGAAGTGTCACAGCGGTGAAGCTGTTGCTGCTGGTCTCCATGAACAGATGGTCGTATTCGACCGCGAAGGACCAGTTTGGCGTGAAGCCATATTCCAGGCCAACGCCAACCGTACCGCCCCAGCGGGTTTCCTTAGCGTTATCGAATACGACATTGGTTCCCACGGTGTAGCCCTGATACTTGTCGCTCGTCACGGCAGCGCCGCCCTTCACGTAAAGAAGGGTGTTGTTCCAGGCGTAACCGATCTGGCCAGTGAACAGGCCGAAGGCTTCGATCTTGGACCGGTTGCCGGTCGTACCGAGTACGAGCTGGCTGACATTCGAGCCCTTGAAGTCTGCCCAGTTGCCCTGTGCTTCCAGACCGAACACCCAAGCGGTGCTCTGCCAGCGATAGCCGATCTGACCGCCAGCCGTGCCGCCGCTTGCGTCATGGCATCCCTCGCTGAAGGCCAGTGCGGCACCGAGAACCTGGGTCGTGTCCCAGCATTTGCGGCTCGTTCCCCAACCGCCGTTGCCGCCGATATAGAAACCGGTCCAGTCATAGACGACGGCGATCATCGGAGGCGCCTTGGTATAGGGCCGTGCTGCGAGATCGGCCGCAGAAGCGGACGTTGCCGAGCCGAGAACAGCGAGGGCGGCGGATGCGAGCAGAATTTTCTTCATGGCATGCTCCCCTTGTGAGTGTTTCAACCCTAGCGCGATTCAGGCAATCAGGCTGTGCCTTCCTTGCAACGGAGAAAAACAAACGCAATAGTTGCGTGAAAATTCGCGCGCTACAGTCGTGGGTAGTATTCAACCGAAGGCGATGGGTTAGCTCTTAATCTCTCCGGAATCCGGGCTTCCAGCCAAACGAAAAGGCCGGCGTTTCCGCCGGCCTTTCCGTAATCAAGAGCCTGAAATCAGGCGCGAAGCTCAGTACTTCGCGACGACCGGGCCACCCCAGTTGAAGCGGTAGTTCAGGCCAGCCTTGACGGTGTGCTCGTCGTTGCGGGACGACAGGCCGATGATGCCAACCGGCGACGGAGCAGCGAAGGTGGTCTTGCCGAAGTCGTAGTACTGGTACTCAACCTTGCCCGACCAGTTCTGGGTGAACAGGTATTCGAGGCCGGCGCCGACGGTGTAACCGTCATGCTTGGTGCCAGCTGCGAAAGCCACCGGAACGGCGCCAACGGTCGTGACCAGCGATTCGCTGTAGTCGGAGTAAGCGTAGCCGCCCTTCACGTAGAGCAGTGCCGGACCCCAGGTGTAACCGATGCGACCGGTGACCGAGGCGAGGCCCTTCTGGTTCAGGTTGTAGGTGACGCCAGCCGGAACGAAAGCGACGTTGGTGTTGTTCGAACCAACCCAGCTGTACTGACCTTCGATGCCGAACACCCAGTTCGGAGCGAACTGGTAGTCGTAACCGATCTGCACGCCGCCGAGGAAACGGCCGTCCGAATTGTCGGAGGTGCCGCCGAAGCCGTTCGAACCGTTGAACGCGCCGCCGACGTGACCGCCGATGTAGAAACCGGTCCAGTTGTAGATCGGGGCGGGAACATAGGCCGGAGCCTTGGTGTAGGGACGAGCGGCCAGGTCAGCGGCCATTGCCGGAACCGAAGCGCCCAGAGCGATCAGAGCAACGGTGCCCAAAAGAAACTTCTTCATGTGAATTCTCCCCAAAATTGCTTCGCGTCGGCGAAGCCTCGTGTCCCGGCGCAAGCGCCAAATGCAATTCAGTGATCGAAATATACGCAAGTCTGCCAAAAAGTCCGTCACCCAAATAGCACACTCGTCTTCGATGTTTGGCCGTTTCTAAGTTAATGAAAGGTATATGAATTTTGACCGGGCGCGGTTCCCTTCGGGTTCCACTATTGCTCGACTCAGACGCGACAGCGACGACTCGGCACTTCGTCGTCGCCCAACAATTCGCCAAGGGGTGTCCTTGAGAACAAAAATGGAACATGCTATATGGGAGGACGATCATATAAGAGATCGTGGATAACCCGGTCGCGGGGGCCTGCGCGGGAGCGCGGACCGTATAGGGTCCCATCATCAGCGGCGTTTGCGCGCGGGCCAGGGCCTGCGCCGGCGCCCAATCAGCAATTCAGATTCGAGAGTAGGAGAGTGGCATGGCGGGTACCGTCAACAAGGTGATTTTGGTCGGCAATCTCGGCAAGGATCCAGAAGTCCGCCGGATGCAGAACGGCAACCCGGTCGTCAACCTGACCGTCGCGACCTCGGATACCTGGCGCGACAAGGGCACCGGCGAGCGCAAGGAAAAGACCGAGTGGCATCGTGTCGTGATCTTCAGCGAAGGTCTCGCCAAGGTCGCCGAGCAGTATCTGAAGAAGGGCGCCAAGGTTTATATCGAAGGCGCGCTGCAGACCCGCAAATGGACTGATCCGCAGGGTGTCGAGAAATACTCCACCGAGATCGTGCTGCAGGGCTTCAACTCGACGCTGACCATGCTTGACGGCAAGGGCGGTGGCGCGGGTGGTGGCGGCGGTTACGGCGGCGATGACATGGGCGACAGCTTCGGCGGCGGCCAGTCGAGCGCTCCGCCGCAGCGCCGCGTGGCCGCACCGGCCGGCGGTGGTGGCCGCGGCAGCGACATGGATGACGACATCCCGTTCTAGGGTATAGCGAAGCTAGGAATGTAAATTTTCCGCTTTGAAGTCGTTGAAAAGCCAGTGAAAGCACCTTTACAAATTTGATCAGAGCTGCGGTGCGTTTCCGCAGTTAGGGTGGAGTATGTCGTTCGTAAACTTCAACCGGGTGTGGAGATCGCAGGCCTTGATGGAGAGCGGGCCTGCGCAGCGGCTCCCCAAATAGCAAGCAAGCAGGCCCGATCGTTACTCGATGCCGCTGGCTCAATACTCGAAGGTCAGTTTAGATCACGTGTTCGCCGTGTTCTGGAGCGGCGACTGCATTGGCGCGTTAGAACTCGTAGCGAAGTTGATTGCGTCTGGGGTGTTCAGACTACAGTGCTGTATTGGCGCTACGGTGTTGCGACGTAGGGATTCAATCGACCTCGTTGCGTTTTCAATTCTGGGCGTGGGCTAACGAGGCCGAAGTTGGCGATGTTTCGGTGGCTGGTCCACGAGGACCCGACGGTCAAACCTGCTGGTGCGCGCAGGCAGTGAGAGCCGGGCTCGATTTGTGAACGCTCGTGAGACGTTAGCGGGCCAAGTAGATAGGACCGTAAGGCTCACCTCAATTGTCTGCGGTAGTTTCAACGATGTGAAGGCGATGCGCGCGGTGATTATGTGTCGCGAGTGCGATCGTGACTCTGATTGCGGGGATCAAAGTCTCGTTCTCGGACTGCGGTGCTTGATCAAAAGGTATGCAGAGTTGTTCGCAACGATTCATCGGCCAGTCGGGTTTCTGCATCGTTGATGAATACTCGAGTTTCCATCGAATAGAGAAAGATGGCGGCCTGCCGCAGCGCCGACGGATTTGCAAAGTGATGGTGTCCTGCGTCAGATGGAAGCAGGCGATGTGGATTCTCAACGGTGCTTTTCGACAAGCGCCCGTCTTATACGGTGTGTACCAGCCGTACAGCTATAGGATCGAGTCCTTCTGTGTTTTTGGTGTGAGGAGTTTGAGTCCTTACTAGTTATGATCGCCCAAGGATTGGTGAACGGCTCTTGCAGTAGTAGCTCTGCGCCGGACGTGTAGTTCGATCCTGAACACGAAGCGTGTTGTGTGTCATGCGGGTTCGGTGAGGTGAATTGACCGGCGAATGGGCTGACGGCATGCTCGCGCACGTCGGCTGACGCGCGGGGCAATGTCATCTATGAGTGCAAATCCATATGCGGTGAGATGGTCGAAATTTCGATCCGGCGAGAACATGCCGTTCCTCGTGAGCCTCGCCGACGGGCTGCCGCTTGAAGATCCGTCGTACTGGATCATTGCGTCTCGACGCGCTTCGGGACTTCAACCCAACACACTTTCGAACGAGCTAAGGTTCCTTGCACACCTGTATGTTTGGGGCGACGCGCGTCGTATCGGTGTTGTGGAGCGAATCCGTGAAGGGCGCTTTTTCACCTTGCAGGAACTTATTGATCTCGTGGACGCGTGTGGCCGCCCGGTTTCCTCGGTAGCTGCTCAGATACCATTAGGCCAGAGTGTCTCGGACCTAACAAAGGGGCGTCAGTCCAAAAGATTCGTGCGATCGGGCGAGAAAGGTAAACGGCTATCGACTATCATCTCATTTGTTGAATTCATAAGCGCTGAAGTGTTGTTGTCGTTGGCGGCGTGGCCGGTGCGGCGAGATCGATACGCTGAAAGCCGGGATCTATGCCTCTCGCTGCTGAGGGGGCATAAGCGAGGAGCCAGCAGGCATTCCAAGAGCAACTTGAATCCGCCGCAAGGGCTGAGCAGCGAAGATTCTGAGCGGCTGCGGCAGGTCATCGTGCCTAACCATCCTGATAATCCGTTTCGTCCCGAGGTGCAGTATCGAAACTACCTGATTGTTCGGTTGCTACTCGAACTAGGAATGAGGCGAGGAGAACTCCTCGGCATTAAAGTTGGCGATTGTGCAATAAATGCTTCCTCCACGATAGAATTACATCGTCGGCCCGACGATCCAGACGATCCGAGGGCATATAAACCCGCGACAAAGACACTACCGAGAAAACTTAGCGTTAGGCCGGAGTTGGCCGAACTTGTGTTCAAGTTGGTGTTGGAAGATCGGAATGTGATGGTTGGATCGTCGCGGCATCCATTCCTGATCGTTAATCACCGCGATGGGGCTCCGATGTCTCTGTCGAATGTTAATAAAATCATGGAGGCACTCCGTACGCGTGTTCCTGGGCTCCCGATTGAGCTTGCTCCGCATCTCTTGCGGCATACTTGGAATGATGAGTTTTCCGTGCTGGCCACGCAAAAGAACGTCGATCCAGAGATGGAAATAAAATTCCGCATGTATTTGATGGGGTGGCGATCGGAAGAAACCGCAAGGATTTATCTGAGGCGAACCACCATACGTCGAGCGAACGAGACGCTTAACGAAATGCAGTCGAAGCTTATCTTACCGTTTAGGAGTCACAATGGACCGTTCTCTTAACAATCGCGCCCACGCTGAAGCGCTGACATTGCCGGTTTCGGCGCGATCTAGGGATAATGTTCAGTTTAGCCCGCAGGCTGACCAGTGGGTACTGTGGTCGATGGTGTATCAACCTAGAACGCTTCGCTTCGATCGCTTTACAAATCTTGGCCCGCGGATGAAGCACTGCGTAAAGTTTGGCATGCTTCGTGTCGCGGAGAGGAGTTCGTTCGGCTACACGGTGAACATGTTCTCCCATTTTCTGAATCTGTATTTGTCCCAATTGCACGGAAAAGCGGCCATTTGCTCAGAGGTATCGCTCGAGGATGTTCTCAACTACCGCGCCACGCTTTGCGAGCAGACTGAATGGAAGCTCGGATATGTACGACGCATGTTTGTCGATCTGCATGAGATGGGTCTCAGCATCACGTCGCATCAGGCAAAAGAGTATCTCGATGATGCGCGACTTCGTCGGAATGTTAGCGGAACGGAAATTCGAACGAGAGATCCTCATACCGGTGCATTTGATGACGTCGAGCTGCTCCACATTCAGTCGTCTTTGAATGAGAATTATGAGCGTGGAAAGATCACTCTGTACCAATATGCTGTTGGCTGGTTGTTGATCGCTTACGGGTCAAGACCATGTCAAATTGCTGCTCTTAAGGCGTCAGATTTGATCGTTGTTACTAGTGACGATGGAAAGAACTACGCGCTGAGAATTCCTCGAGCGAAACAAATGGGGGAGGAGATTCGAGAGTCGTTCAAGGTAAGACATTGTAGCAAGGCGATCGGGCAGTTGCTCGAGGAGGTGATTGAACATAATAACATGGTGTACAGCGGTCTGGATTTGGAGCGTGAAAGCTGGCCGCTGTTTTTTGCTAGCAGACGAGAGAGGGATAGCGTTGATCACCACACGTCAGTCGAGCGGATAAGCTATATCATGGACAGCGTTGTTGGACGGATATCTCGTTTGAAAACAAATTCGCGGCGATTTCGGTCAACCATCGGACAACGTGCGGTCGATGACGGCAAGGATAAGTACACCGTGGCCGAATTGCTCGATCACTCGAACGTTCAGAGTGTGGCTCCGTATTTTGAAGCGGGACCAAAGATTGTCGTCCGCCTTGATCGCGCCCTGGCCATGGAAATGGCCCCGGTAGCCCAAGCCTTCTCCGGCACCTTGGTGAATGGCGAGAATGAAGCTCGCGGCGGCGACAACCGTTCGAGCCGTATCTATGACCGGACTCTCCAAGACAATGTGGCCCTCGGCACGTGCGGTCAGTCTGGACCGTGCGAGCTGTCGGTGCCTTACGCTTGTTACACGTGCCGCAGGTTCCAGCCTTGGGTCGATGGGCCTCATGAGGAATTCATGAACTCACTCATTGCGGATCGACAGCGCATGGTCGAAGAAGATTATTCACCGAGGATCTTTGCAATTCGCGACCGAACTATCTTAGCGGCGGCGCAGGTCGTCCAGTATTGTATCGTTGCACGTGGAATTCTTGAGGAGCCGCAGGAATGAGTTCGCATGTAGTATTCATTTCAGGGGCGATGCGGCCGGCTCAGCGCGTCGCCGACTTCATCGTGCTGGCGCGCGACAGACTCTCTGCACTTGTCGCCAGTGAGCGCTGGCAAGATGATTTATGGATGGTGCACAATGATTTCGTTATAAAAGGGCAGAATCCGGTCAAGCATGCGCTCTCATTCCACAATGCTGGCTCGAGGATCGGAAATCGGCATACTGCAGACGTCGAGCCGATGGAAGTAGGCTATAAAGAATTTGCTAAGGCCTACATTCGCTATCAGCATTCCGCGTCACCGGTAGGCTTCGAAAGTACGAAGAAGCGTCTGGTCAGCTTGAGACTGATAGAGGCAGGATTTTGCTCCTTGGGACTAAGGCCTGAGATTGAGAACCTCAGCGCACAGGTCTTAAATTCGGCCTTGGCGGTCACTGAAGGTAAAGTAGGTCGTGCGCGGTACTATCAACTCGCAGTATACGTTCAGCAGATTCACGATTTCTGCGTAAGACGTGAGTTCCTCAATGCCCCGTTCTATTGGAAGCATGGCATCAAGAAGCCCGAGGATCATCGTGATGCGCTCGGGAGAGAAGCAAAGGAGCGGCGCGATAAGATATTGCCGACTCCAGAGGCATTTCATGCATTAGGTCATATCTTTCGCAACGCCGATACATTCGCGGACCAATTCTACTCAGCGATAGCGGCGATCTGCGTGTGCGTTCCGGTCAGAGCTCATGAAGTATTGGAGTTGGGCGTCGATTGTGAGGTGCCGAAGCGGTATTCCGCAGGCGAGCCTTATGGCATCCGTTTCAAACCAGGAAAGAGGAATGACCCGCAGGTAAAGTGGGTGCCTACCCAGATGGTACCCGTGGCTCGCGAGGCGATTGCTCGACTGCGTAATCTGTCGGCGGGCGCGCGAGTGGTTGCAAAATGGTACGAAAAGTCGCCGATTAAGGTGTGGCTACCTCCAGAGTTAGAACGGTCCCGCGGAAAATGGCTCTCGTTGAAGGAACTTCAGTTGATTTTCGTCGGAGCCGACCTGAAGCAACTCCCTGTCATCGTTCGTCGCCGTGGCATTGAATTTGATGAAATCAACAAGTGTGTTTTTCTTCCGTCTCTCGCTGAGAATCTGCTGACGTCCATGCCGTCTGGATATCCGTTTCTAAATGGCAAGGACGGGCAAACCTATTCTGGGTCCCTCGCAATATATCGTCGTAACGAGCCAAGCACACAGAAGCCAACGTTTTCTTGTCTTATTGAGAAAGCGACTGTGCAGACGTTCGAGCGCTGGCTTTCTGGCCTCGAGGGGCGAAAGCCCAGTGTGTTTACGAGATGGCAGTTCCGTGAGCGCAACGGCGATGAGATTCAGATAACGACCAAGTCATTTCGTCACTGGATTAATACGGTCGCACAGTTGCGCGGCCTGAGTGAACTTGACATCGCCAAGTGGAGTGGTCGCGAGATTTCGCAGAACAAAGCATATGACCACGTCACCCCGGACGAGAGGTTGTCGCAGATCCGGCTAGCCATCGAAGGCGGGCAGGCTTATGGACCGATGTTCGAAGTCGATGATGAGGTCGGCGTGAACCCACCTGTCTCTCGCGAGCAGTTCCTGAATGCCCAGATAGGAGCCGCCCACACTACGGACTATGGCATTTGTGTGCATGATTACACTCTGCAACCCTGTGGGGCACACGGGGATTGCTTCGATTGTTCGGAGAGTGTGCTCATCAAGGGTGATCCCGCTCAGATGGAGAACATCCGGAAGCAGCTTGAGACTACCGGCCGCCAATTGGAGGATGCTAAGCGGGCGATGGATGGTCCCGTATCACAGGCGGACCGCTGGTTTGCAGTGCATCAGAGGAAGTTCGATCGGCTACACCGCATCTTGTCTGTTCATCGAGACGAGGCGGTGCGGGATGGTGCAGTCATAAGCCTTCCAGGCGCGAATCGCGACAGCGAGATTGCAATGACCTTGCGCGAGAGAGCGAAAGTGTCGGTAGATTAGAGTGCATCGAACGGGTCGAACTCAGGCGCAGAATCACACAACGGCTAGATGGTGACTACGTTGGCTAAACCAAGGCTCTCGGATAGTGAGATCGACAGGATTGTAGGTGTGTTGATTACTTGGAAAGATGAGTTGAGTTGGGATTTTTTGTTGCGCCGGGTTGATATTCTGATTGGGCGTTCGTTCTCACGGCAAGGACTGCATAAGCAAGACGCGATCGCCGCAGCGTTTCGACAGGCAAAGAGTAGGCTCAGGTCGAAGTCGAAGTCGAAGCGCACAGCGTTAGGAAGCGAGGTTTCGCCTGAGTTCGCGTTAATGCGGGGAGTGATCGAAAGTCTCGAGCAAGAGGTTAAATCGCTCAAGGATGAGCGTCACAGGTATCGCGAGAAGTTTGCCACTTGGCTCTACAATGCTCGAGTGCACGGGAAGCTGTCGTCTGCTCAGTTGAACGAGAGTATTCCGCCTATTGATAGAGGCAGAAGCGACAATGTGCGGCGGTATCGAGTTTAAGTCTGGCGATTGGAAGACAGATCGTCCCCTTAGTTCTCTGCGAAGCATTAAAATTCAGCGGCGATGCGCCTCTTCGGGCCCGGACGACAGAATTATTTCTCGGACGCGGATTGCGCGATTATCTTCAAAAGGAAGTTTCCGGGTTCGTCACGCGCCAGATGCTGGCGCGAGGTACTCAAACGCCTCAAGCGATTCTCTCGGGAAGCAACAGCTTCCAGAGTCGCCACATTCCGAAACCGCCCACCGTGCCGGCCGCCGCGGCATTGGCAGGCATCTCGCTGCGCAACAACAGCGAGTTTCTGGAAGGCACGGAAACGGGAGAGATCCGTCGGCTCCCTGGGTTTACGCGAACCAAAAAGCACACCGTGCCGACCGAAGTAAGCGACTCAGCGGAATCGTGGTGCCAGCGTCTGCTTAGCGAGCGCGTCGCGGAAGAGTTACAGGAGCTCTACCAGTCTGCGCGCAAGGCGCCCAACGCACGGCGGAAGGACGTCCAGAAGGCCGAAGATGACGGCGGCGGTGACCTGGATACGGCAGCCTTCCGTTATTCGATCGAGACGGGCCAGAACCCTGACGACCCCGCAGAGTATATCATCCGGCGTCGACTGGAGCTGCGCGATGGCTGGGACGCGCATCGCGCCGCGATCGACAAAATATTCGGCATCGAGTTCGACCGCTTGGTGATAGAGTTCGAGCGGATGGACGACACGTTCGACGCACTGGTTGAAAAGCTTGAAGACATCCAGGAAAGCCAAGGTGGTGAGCTCCACGACGACGATCGGACCAAACGAGCGACGTACGACAGAGACGGCGTGACGTTCACTTTCGATCTGAGTAAGCGACGTCTAGAAATTTCGTTCGGTCGATCGGGGACACTCGAACTCGTCGATGCTGCGCAGAAATTCCAACTGGGCACGAGCCGAGCAAGCCCAATGCTGGCGGCGCCAATCGGGCAATCCGCGTCTCCACTTTCAACTGCGCCCCGTCGCCGGGATGCCCGAGGTCGGTAACTCCACCGAGCCTATCAGATTTGATGGAGACGGACCTCACACCCACCATTGGCGAGAAGTGTTTGGAGCCGTGCGGCCCGGCTTTTCGGGACAGCAATCGCGAGCAGGCGTTCCGCTCGCGAGGCTCCAACGTAGATCTTGCGGGCCTCTTCGTCAGCGCCCGTTGAGGTTTGGCCTTCGAGGAGGCCGATGATCGCGCCAGCGGTCTTCGTCGTCATCACAACGCACACTCCGGGAAATTCTTGCCCCTTTACGGAGTGGATCGTACGGGCCGGCGAAGAACTTGTCGGGGCGCGTGCGAGCGCCGTCGTCAGATCTGCGTGCCCTTTGAGGCGCTGGTTGATCGTGGAGTTTACGACGAGACCGGCGACGAGAAGGCTGCGCGCTCTGGCCAGCCATTGATCAACGGTCTCGGCTTGGTCGAAGCGGAGGCCATTGGCGAGCGCGATGATCTCTGGACGCCATCGGCCGTCCTCAAGACCTTCGCTCAACAAGTAGCCATGGTAGCCTCCCAACGCACTGATGCGGCCTTGAACCAGCAGGACGATGCGGTGCAGGTTGACGAGCGCGTCGCGACGATTTCCAACGGCAAACGCGAAATGATAGTTCATGGCCGCTTCCGCCAGAAGGAGCGTCATGTGGGCGGTCGGCTCGGTTGTCGGCTGACCGATGGCTTTTGAAGCACTGGCCCGCGTGGACGCCAGAACCGGCGCGAGATGTAAGGGGATGCTCAGTCCCTCGACGAGACCTCGGAAGGATGAGCCGATGGTCGCGGAGATTGCGCTTCCGCCGTACGACAAGATATGGACCGGCGTCGTGTCGGCGCGATGCGGACCCAACGGTTTGTCCGGATCCGAGCGCGACGACGGCGGTCGAAGCGTCACAATCGCCGCACATATTGCCGGGCTGGATCTGAAATTGCCGCTCATCGGCAAGCGATCTGTTGCGTCGAACGTCGCGGCGAATCGTTGAAGTTCGTCGGTCACGCCGCCCCGGAATTCGTAGATCGACTGGTGGGGGTCGCAGATGACCTTCACCTTGATCCCGGATTCCCGCAGCCAATCGACAATCGCGAGATCGGCAGGGTTACAGTCCTGGGCTTCGTCGACAATGATCTCCCGAAATCGGGCAGCGAGCGCGGCGCCGACCCGCTTGGCGAAGGCCACGTCAGACAGCCTTTCGCGGACACAGACGCGGACATCTTCGAAGTCGATTTGGCCCTGGCTTCGCGCACGTCTGATCGTGGAGAGTGCGCTGGTCTCATGCGCTGTGATCTGGCGCTTGTCGACGTCGAAACCCTCGTCCTTCGCGAGCGCGGGGATAACCTTGCCCGTCGCTCGGTCAAAGCAACGCAGTCGGAGTGCTTGCGCGCCGTTGTAGGGCGGCCGCACCTCCCAATTGCTCTTGTCGGGGACAAGCTTCGGCAACTGATCGCAATCGGGAATGCCGAACGGAGCGATCAAAAACTGCCACAGAAATCGATCGAACGTTCCGATGAAACTCGGAAACAACGGCGCCGGGAGCACGCCGAAGGCGCGGAGGCGTGCCTCCAGCTCATCGACCGCCGCGTTTGTGAACGACAGGAACGCGACGCCGCGTCGATCGTCGGGATGAACCAACAACTGACGGGCGCGCTCGACCATCGTCCTGGTCTTACCCGCGCCAGGGCAGGCCGTTACGAACGCCGTGCCGACGTGGTCGATAACATTCTGCTGCTCTCGGGTCGGCGCATACGAGGAGGCGGTCAATGGACGACGACCTCCTCAATGGCCTTCGCGATGTAGGCTGGGACTACGAATGCGTCGCCATCCTCGATCAGACGAGCGAGAATCTGAGCGAAATCGCCCTTGCGGGTCTTCTTGAATATCTGGTGGATTTTCTTAGCGCGTTCATCACCGCTGAGCGCAACCGCGTTGTCCCACTTCTTTTTCGATCTTGGGTGAAGCGTCAGGTACGCCTTGCGAAGGATGGCGGAATTGCCCGCCTCCAGCAGTTCGGTCTCCAGCGAGTAGATGCTCGTGACCGCCGCAAGATGCTCGCTCGCGCCGAGCGAGCTCGCCAGGCTCATCAATGCAGCCTTGCGCATCTCGCCCGGAATAGGCCGCTCCTCGGCGTCCGCCGCGTCATCTCCGACGGACACCACGGCCGTGTCTTGCTCCGAAGCGGGGCCAGCGAGGACCTCCTCCGCGGTGTCGCTCGGCAGCTCCTCGTCATCGTCATCGTCATCGTCGCTGTCGCCCGTACCTTTGTCTCCGTCCGTCAAGATGACGACGCGGTCCGCTATGCGAGCCCCATTGACCGACGTCAGCAGCAGCGTCGCGTACGGGCTGAAATCGACGCCATCGATGGGGACAAACACAGTTGATCTGAACAGACGGAGTTGATCGGGATACTCCTTCAGCGTGTGATGTTTTGCGATGGCGGGGAGGAGAAGGGCTTCTGCGATTCCTTCGACCAGCAAAACTCGTCCGCCGAAGAGAAGCGCCGCCTTGGTGACATCGAGGTAGCGATCGACCTTGCGGCGCTCCAGCGCATCAAGCGGCATCAACGATAGGGGAATGCAGCGGGTGGACCTGCGAAGCGCCGCCGCCGTCATGGTGGCGGTAAGCGCATCGGTGCCCGTCACTTCGGCATCGGTGCGGTCGGTGCTCAGCCCACTTCCGATGACCGCCGCGTCGGCGACGGTCGGCTCGATGGTTGGTTCGCCAGCAGGCGCCTGCTCGGTGCTCGCCACGACGGACTTGAACACGACCAGTCGGTCACTGTTGACCCACGCCGAAAGGTTCGGGGAATGTGTCGCGACGATGACCTGGAGTTCACCAGATGGAGCGTGATCGGCGGGCGCGTCTTTGCGCGATTGCTCGGCCTGGTCTCTCAAGAAAGCGAGGACGGCCGCCTGAAGCTGCGGATGAAGATGCGCCTCTGGCTCCTCGACGAGGAATAACGTGAGGTCGGCTGATCGGACCTTCTCAAGCTCTACAGCGATGATCGCCATGAACAGAAGATTTGCGTATCCGTGTCCGGAATACCTGAGGTCTTCGGGGTCGACGCCGTGGTCGGCGAGCTTGAATCTCAGGTCGCGGGCAATATCCACCAAGGCTTCGTCTGTAGCGAATCCAAGAGAAGCTGTTTGTCGGCGAACCCCCGACGTCAGGGCTGATAGACCCTTCTCGACTGCACCGTCTACTTTGACGAGGACATCATGCGAGTGGGTGCGCCCGAGTTCTTTCGCGAGCTGTGCGGGCGTCGTCCCCTCAAGGAAGTGATTTAGGAGCGCCATGATCCGCGTAGGATTGCCGGACGCCAGAGAGCGCTTCGCGTCACGGAGCGGCGGCAGGTAAACATGCCGGACCATCTCATGGCAGCCTGGTTCGGCCGAGTTTCCCTCCTTGCCGGCCCAGAGCACCGGCTTGACGCCCGATCGAGCGCCATCGAAACGCAGGCCGAAACGCGCCTGGGTCAACGAGGCGTCTGTGGCGGCCGAAATGAAGCGCCCTTGCTGCCCCGTTGAAAGCTCTGCGTAGCACCCCTCCAACCCGAAGTAGGTGGTCGCGCTCTGAAAGCGAATGTCTGTGGACTCGCAATAAATTTCACGTCGTCCACCGAGAGGCGTTGTAAGCAGGCGAACTGCGTCGATCGCGTTGCTTTTGCCTCCATTGTTTTCACCCACGAAGACCGTCAAGTCTTTTTGGAGTTCGATCTCTCCTTGGTCGAAAGAGCGAAAGCTGTTGAGCTTTATATTCTTGAGATACATTGACCCCCCAGAATCAGGAAGCATAGAGCAACGGCAGGGATTTTTCGATAGACGCCGATCCCGAGTGCCCACATTGCACAGGGGGTTAAAGGAGGGGCGATGTTCACGGAATTAGAGAGCGCATTTGGAGCGATCGCAGAGGCGATGAAACATGCCGCTAGGGACTGTTCGGCTTCAACTGCCTCTGCGGAAGCAGAGCGTCATGGGTTGCTTGAGCGTGGAGATGGAAAGCCTTCTCAATTACATGTTTGGGAAAGGAGCGAGGGAGGAAAGACTCTACGGTTTCAGTGGCGTTGGTACGACCAGTCAAAGGCTTTCTCGATCCAACCTGACATGAATATCCTATCCTTGGAGCTTCGAGAGGCGGACGCGCTTCTTCGAAGTACTGAGGAGCGATATGAAGACTGAGAATTTGGTTTATGTTCAACACAAAGGGGCTGTGAACGAACATGGACAAGCTGAGTTTGAACTACGTCTGGGGGCAGGACGCGATACCGGTCGTGCTGCGGCGAACGGGTAAAGGTCAACTCTTACGTGTTCGTCTTCCGTATGTGGAGGCAAACCGCCAGTGGCTTCAAAATGGAAGGCGAACGTCGCCAGCTTGGATCGCGGGCGAGAAATATTAGGAATTGCCGAAGTCCTGGTTTAACGACTTCGTTGATCGAGCGCTGAGGCGCTTCGCCGAACGCTGATCGGCGCGGGCATTGCCAGCGCATTCACCACATCGGTCACCGCAAAGGAGCCAACGATGGCTAATAACGAGCAATTTTGGCCGAACGGGGCTGCCTCGCTGTCAGCTTCTCGTTGATGTTCGAAGGCGGCCAACCGATATCAGGGGCGGGTGGCGTCATTTCGGATCCGATCGAGAAGGGACTTCCGGATCTTGCCCAATCTTAGAGGGCTTGTTCCAGTTTGAGCCGGTTTGCTAAGTCAATCGCGGCTTCCTTCCTTTCGCTGTAGCGGTCTGTTAGATGCGCCGAGATGTCCCGAGTGAGCAGTGTGAACTTCACTAACTCCTCGGCGACATCCACGATGCGATCGTAATACGGAGACGGCTCCATCCGGCCATTGTCGTCGAATTGGTCGTAGGCTTTCGCAACCGAACTTTGATTAGGGATGGTGACCATCCGCATCCAACGCCCAAGGACGCGGAGCTGATTGACGGCATTAAACGATTGCGAACCGCCGCTGACCTGCATCACTGCCAGCGTCTTGCCCTGCGTCGGACGAACCGCGCCAATGGAGAGCGGAATCCAGTCGATTTGGGCCTTCATGACGCGGTCATGGCGCCGTGGCGTTCCGGACTGCACCACACCTGACCTTCCGACCAGGCGCACAGTTCACGCAATTCCTCGACCTTCGGATGCGTCGCCGGCGCGTCGTCCGGAAGGGGCAGGCCTGTGGGATTGAAAATGCGTGTCTCCGCGCCGAAAGCGTTCAGCAGGCGGGCTGCTTCCTCGATCGCAAACCGGCTGAACGACCGCTCGCGCAACGAACCGTAAAGCAACAGGATACGGGGCCGGTGACCGAGGAGTGGGCCATGCTGCAGGACGGTCGCATCCGGAAGAAGGAAGGCATCGGGGTCGATGTTCGGCAGATCATCCAGCATCGATAACCTCACGGTCTTCCTTAACGAAACGGCCGATATGCGGGTTCGGCTTTATATTGAGAACAGCCTCCGATGGACGGCAGAGCTTCACGCCCTTGTCGGTCACCACGATCGGCCGGTTGATCAGGATGGGATAGGCCAGCATGAACTCGATCAGCTCGTCATCGGTCCATTTCGGATGCTCATCGAGCGAGGCCACCGGCTCGTCGAGCAGTGGTAGTTGAGGCTTCGACAGCAAGGCGCCGCGCCAAGGCGTCGCTACGTGTGACGCAGAACGAGCTTCGCTACATCCCGAAACTAGGTGATGTGGGTGGCTAAAGGCTTCCTTTCTAGCCTTTCACGGTATCGCTTAGGCGGTCGCGCGGCGGACCATATTGACATGAGATGGGTCGGGATACCGGATCGATCTTGTCTTCCGCAAACCTCCACTAAGCGTATGTGACGGATATTCTCCGAATAGGTCGCGGTAGTCGCCCGCGAAGCGTCCAAGATTTATGAAGCCGTACTGCATGGCAACATCGGCAATTGTCGCCATGCGTGAGTCTGCTTCCAGCAAAGCGGTATGTACCGAACACAATCTCTTGCGCCGTAAAAAAGTGACGGGTCCCATGCCGAATGTTTCATGGAACGCTCTGTGGAGACTCCGTCTAGAAACCTTCAGCCTATTACAGACTTCCGAAATATGGATTGGCTTTAGGCTGTTTCGATCGACATAGTCTTCCACCTCACGCACGATTTTGAGCGCCGACGCCAGAGGACCAAGCGCTTCCGCCGGAACGTTCTGGACGACAGGAAGTGTCATCATCTCGATAATCGCGCGGCGCCAAAACGCGATAGCGTCGTCCGTCAGAATCGAATGCATGGCCATCGCCTGTCGCAAGATGTCCAGAAGACGCGGAACGAAACTTGAGTCCGGGACGCCGCGCAGGTGGATCTTCTTCCAGGATTCTAGATCGCAAATGCGAGGCTCTTGCGTGAAAAAGGAGCGTATGTCGCTGTCGGACAGCGATATGGTCAGGATGGACGCTCCTCCAAAGTATCGTCCTCCATATTCGACGCCCGGAGGAGTGACCAAGACGTCGCCCACGGCCATGTCGCGGGACCAGTGTACGACACGCCCATCTGTCGATGTCAGCATTCCGATCGTGGTCCGATCCGGACTGAGGACTCCCCGTGTTCTCACGCCGACCGAGAACGAGCCGACATTGACCGGCAGGCCGTCGATCGAGAGATTTGAAATGAAGCCGCTGACACGACCCGGATCGAGCTGGATCACCTCACTGCTGGCTCCCTTGACCGTCGAGGAGAGCTCTTCAAAGTTTGTAAGCTGCAGCGTCTTGACCGTTATGCCCATCGACCCCCCATTCCGTTCGGAAATCACCTGAAGGGCCTCCAGCGGGTGCCCAGCTTTCGACGGCCTTAGAACTTGGCCTTGATGGTACGTCCCTGAGCAAGAGTCATGGCGTTCGTATCGATCGCGACAGGAACCGACACCGTGAAATATCCGGCCGTACCTTCCATGCGATTGACTGCGTCGAACTCGCGGTAGACCTTGAGCCGCGTCGAGACCGGCAGCTTTCCGATTTCGAATGTGTAGCCGATCGATCCCCCCAGCGCCACGACCCGCCCTTCGTAGCCGCCTAGACGGGCTCCCGTGCCGGAGTCAGCGGTGAGCTGTTGGTAGTAGTAACCAACTAGGCCGAGCGTAAATTCTTTGGTGATGTATTTCGTTGCGGCCCATTCGAGATGAAATTCATCGCCACTCTTGTAATCCGTGGCCGTATTGGTCTGGTTGAATGTCACGCCCATCGCCGCAGACAAATCCCAACCGATGGCCGGATCGAGCCAGGTGAGCGTGCCGAACACATCCAATGCAGGTCTGTTAAGTGACGCATTTGATAGCTGCCCGGCGACATAGGTCCCGGACGGGATGACGCCGCCGACACCGAGCTGCCAGTGGAAATTCCCAGCGTGCCATCCAACGAAGGACTGCAGGAAGAAGTCGCTCAGATTGGCCTGCGAGTCCGTGACATTCAAGCCAATCGGACCGAATCGTGGAGAGTTCACGAGGAGACTTGCATTCACGCGCGGTTCGCCAACGGGCACCGTCAGCGAGAAGGCAAGATCGCCGCCGAGAATTTTGGCCGGCGTGACCCAGAGGGTCGTCGGCAATTCGATCCAGCTTTGAGCTGAAACATTTGCAACGAGGAGACCGCCCGTCGGCAAAGTGCGGCCGCCGCCGAGCTTCCCATCGTAATAATAGAAATCATTCTGGAAGAAGACGCCGGGTGGCGGCGTTATGCCCGCGCCGGTGGCATGCGACCCCAGCAGAAAAACACCGACGCCGCCTTCGGCTGCCATCACTGGCGACAAGTATGAGAACGACACCACCGAGGAAATGGCAGCAGCAAAAAACCGAGCGCGCATCGCAGAACCCCACCGACAAGCGAACTACAAATCGAGACGAAATCAACATACGCGGAAAAATTTGTTCGTCACGACAATTCATCTGCGGGCGTGATCCGGCTATCGACTGTTGCAAAAGAGCGTCGTGATCGCGAAATTTTATCGATATTGATCGGACAGTTTGTAGGGCCTGCGACAAAATATCTTAAGCCTGCGTCCTGCAGAAGTTGAGTTTGGCACAAAGTGGACATCACAAAATTGCAGAGCTTCTCTACACTCACCAGCACATAATCGAGGAGGAGCTGCTCCGGCATCTCGCATCATGTTGTTAATAGGGAAGAAACGCTGACGCAGATGCGCCTGCCTGATGGCTCGCGCCAGTACACATAAGGGGTGCCAATGAACTGCGTATCACTTGCATCTACCAAAAGAAGCCGTGCCGGTCGCCTTCTACTCGCCGTGACGGTCGTTATGTCCGCGCTTGCCATAAATATCTCTGATGGGTCGGCGATAGGGGTCGTCCCGACATCGACCACCGTGCTGCGACACGATAGGGAGAGCGCAATCGTTCCCATTGTCGTTGTGCGACGCGGCGCTGCCGCGCGACGCACAACAGTCGTCGGGCCGCGCGGCGGCGTGGCAAGCAGGACCGTGGTGCGTCGCGGTGCGGTCGTTCGGCCCGGCGTGGTACGGCCGGGGGCGTGGGTGCGCCCGACCTGGTATCGTTGGGCACCGGGCGGTGCGATTGCTGCGGGCGCTGCGCTGGGTTTTGTCACCGCGGCAACTGCGGTCGCGTGGGCCGGGGCTCCGCCGGCGCCGGGCTACTGCTGGTACTACACCGACGCGAGCAGGCAACAGGGATTTTGGGACGTTTGCCCGCGTTAATGCCGCAAGCAAGTCGGTGGGAATGCCATGGATGTAGCATCGTTATTGGACGAGACTGCTGACGGGTCTGTTGTCGATGGCGTACGCAGCCGCGACATGGTGAGGATTTCCGGCGGCACGTTCTTGATGGGATCGAACCGCCATTATCCGGAAGAGGCGCCCGCTCATAGGGTCAGCGTGAGCGCGTTCTCGATAGATGCAACGCCTGTCACGAATCGTCAGTTCAAGGCTTTTGTGAAAGCGACTGGCTATGTCACGACGGCGGAGATCGTTCCCGATTCCAAGGATTATCCCGGCGCGCTGCCGCACATGCTGTATGCCGGGTCGTTGACCTTCATGCCGCCGCGCGGCGCAGTCGATCTGCGCGACTGGAGCCAATGGTGGTGCTTCCTCAAAGGCGCAGACTGGCGTCATCCGTATGGTTCCGGAAGCAACATCAATGTCCTGGACAACCATCCCGTTGTCCATGTCTCATTTGCGGACGCGATGGCCTATGCGGCATGGGCCGGGAAGGAGTTGCCGACCGAAGCGGAATGGGAGTTTGCCGCACGCGGCGGCCTCGACCACGCTGAATTTGCATGGGGCGACGAGTTCACACCCGCCGGGCAACATCTTGCCAACACGTGGCAAGGCGATTTTCCAACGCAGAACCGCGCTGATGATGGCTACGAACGCACATCTCCGGTGAAGGCGTTTCCGCCGAACGGCTTCGGCCTGCACGACATGATCGGCAATGTGTGGGAGTGGACCAGCGACTGGTACACGCCCAGGCATGAAGCCGATGCGCCGAAGACCTGCTGCATTCCGCGAAACCCGCGCGGCGGACATGAGGACGCCAGCTACGACCCGCACCAGCCGGACATCCGTATTCCACGCAAGGTGCTGAAGGGCGGATCGCACCTTTGCGCGCCGAATTACTGCCGCCGTTATCGTCCCGCAGCGCGGCACGCCGAGCCGATCGATACCTCGGCAAGTCACGTCGGCTTTAGATGCATCATCCGAAACTAGCAGCAGACGTACGTTTTCTTTGAAAGATGGAGACTTGAATGGCCAGCGACGTCCGAACGGAACAGCCCAACGAAGCCTTATCGCGAGACACGGAAGATCACGCGCTCAACCGCAGAAACCTGTTGCTGGGTAGTTCAGCGATTGTCGCGGCTGTAACGCTTACATCTGCCGCACTGGCTCAGGCGCAGAAAGCGGCCCCAATCGCCAGTTCGGCACGTCGACCGAACATCCTGCTGATCCTGGCAGATGATATCGGGTGGTTCGATGTGGGGGCCTATAACCGCGGAATGATGGGCGGGGCGACCCCCAACATCGATCGCATCGCCTCAGAAGGCGCGCTGCATACAGATCATTACGGTCAGGCGAGTTGCACGGCCGGACGCGCGGCATTCATCACCGGGCAGATTCCCATGCGCACCGGCATGACCACTGTTGGCATGCCGGGCGCCAAGCAGGGACTACAGGCTGAAGATCCTACCATCGCCGATCTGCTCAAACCCTTGGGCTACATGACGTGCCAGACCGGCAAGAACCACCTTGGCGACCGCAACGAACATCTGCCGACTGTGCATGGCTTCGATGAGTTCTATGGCAACCTCTATCATCTCAACGCGGAGGAGGAGCCTGAGCAGGACGACTATCCGAAGGGAAACGAGAAATTCAAGGAGACGTTCGGTCCCCGCGGCGTTCTCGAATGCAAGGCCACCGACCGGGACGATCCGACCGAGGACCGGCGCTTTGGCCGGGTCGGCAAGCAGACCATCAAGGATACCGGACCTCTGACACGAGAGCGCATGACGACTGTCGAAGATGACCTGCTTGGGCGTTCGACGGACTTCATGGATCGCGCCAGCAAGGCAGGGAAGCCGTTTTTTCTCTGGCACAATACGACGCGCATGCATGTCTGGACACGTCTCTCCAAGCGATGGGACGGCAAGACCGGGCTCGGGCTGTATTCGGACGGCATGCAGGAGCTTGATTACGTCGTCGGCGGTCTGCTGAAAAAGCTCGATGATCTCGGCATCGCCGACAACACGCTGGTGATTTTCACGACCGACAATGGCGCTGAGAAGTTCACCTGGCCGGACGGTGGCACATCGCCGTTCCGGGGTGAAAAGGGACTCGGCTGGGAAGGTGGCTTTAGAGTTCCGTTCCTGATCCGATGGCCCGGCAAGATCCAGCCTGGCCGGGTCTTCAACGGCATCACGTCGCATGAAGACGTGCTCCCGACGGTCCTCGCCGCAGCAGGTGAACCGGATGTGGTTGCGAAGTGTAAAGCGGGCTACGCGGCTGGGGAAAAGACCTTCAAGGTTCATCTCGATGGTTTCAACCAACTGCCTTATCTGACCGGGGAAGCCAAGGAGTCGGCGCGCGACCAGTTCGTCTACTACGGAGAGACCAGTCTCTACGCCATCCGTTACAAGAACTGGAAGGTCCACTTCGAGACCAAGGACGACTGGTTCGCCGGGCATTCGGCCGCACCCACGGTGCCGCAGCCGGTCAATCTTCGATCGGACCCATTCGAGCAGCACATGCAGGCGCCGAACTATCCAAATTACGCGGTGAACAAGCTCTGGACCGTTCTGCCGATTGCGGCCCTGGTCGAACAGCACCTTGCAACGTTCAAGGACTTCCCGCAGCGGCAGTCCCCGATCGATGTCGATGTCAATGCGATGATGAAGCGCGTGATGGCGGCTGCCGCAAAGGTCCGGGGCGGGAACTAGCTTGAGCGCTTTGTCGAAACAGGAAGAGAGGGCGGCGAATAAACGCCGCCCTTGGAGATTGGGAGGCAATCCATGAACAACAAGAAATTTCCGTGCAAGGCGCTTATCCTTGGTGCGCTGATCGTGATGTCCAGCCCGGCCTATGCGCAAGTCCCGCTGACCAGCTATCAGGACGGCAACGGCTTCATTGATGTCCAGGCGCTGACATGCGCCCAACTCATCAATACCTATCAGGAAGACGCGGACACGCTCGCCGCATGGTATAGCGGCTGGTACAATGGCCTTGCCAAGAAGCATTTCGCTCACATTACGCGGGCGAAATCCGGCGAACACTATCTCATCCTCTACTGTCGTGCTCATCCACAGTTGAAGATCATCGAGGCCATCGACGTTCTGCTCAAGAACGAAGCCTCAAAATAATCCACGTATAGCATTTGAAGGTCAGCGATGCGTCGTATCATTCACCTCATTTCATCTGCCGTATTCTGGATCTGCGCATCGTCAGCGTATGCCCAGTCAGATGCGTTGCCATCCTGGAACAACGGTGGAATAAAAAATTCCATCGTTGATTTTGTAGCGCGTGTGACCACCCCAGGCGGCGCGGATTTCGTGACGCCTACCGAGCGCATCGCCGTGTTCGACAATGACGGCACGCTGTGGTGTGAGCAGCCGATTTATTTCCAGGCCGCCTTTGCCCTCGACCGCGTCAAGGCCATGGCGGCGCAGCACCCCGAATGGAAGCAGCAGCAGCCGTTCAAGGCGTTCCTCTCCGGCGACAGGAAGGCACTGGCGGAGCAGGGCAAGAAAGGCCTGCTTACGCTGGTGGCTACGGCACATAGCGGCATGACCACCGATGACTTCGCAACGTCCGTTGCCGATTGGCTTGCGTCTGCAAAACATCCGCGTTTCAACCGGCCGTATAACGAGCTGATCTATCAGCCGATGGTCGAACTTCTGGCCTACCTTCGCGCCAATGGCTTCAAGACGTTCATCGTGTCGGGCGGCGGCGTCGAGTTCATGCGGGTATGGGCCGAAAAGGCTTACGGCATTCCGCCCGAGCAGGTAGTCGGCTCAACCGGCGTCACGAAATATCAGCTCGACGTCACGGGTAAGCCATCGCTGCTGAAGACGGCGAAGGTGCAGTTCATCGACGATGGACCGGGGAAACCCGTCGGCATCAACATGATAATCGGCCGCCGTCCGATCTTCGCATTCGGCAATTCCGATGGCGATCTGCAGATGCTGCAATGGACAGCGGCAGGCGCAGGCGCGCGATTCATGGGATTGGTGCGACATACCGATGCCGAGCGCGAGTACGCCTACGACCGGCAATCGAAGATCGGAAAGCTGGACAAGGCGCTGGACGAGGCCACCGCGAAAGGGTGGCAGGTCGTGGATATGAAACGGGATTGGAAGGCGATTTTTCCTTAGAAGGTGAGATCATGGGAGCATGCCTTACTGGCGCTTTCGCAACGGCGCTTAGTCTGTTGCCGCGCAGCGTCTTCCGATGACCGCGATCACAATTGACGCCAATCCGCTCTAATCAACCACGTATCAAGCGCACAGGTCGGGAGGCCACGATGTCAGCAGCCAATCCGACGCGCTTTCGTGTCGGATTTCGGACGTCTATCATCGTGCTGTTCGTCGGAATTGTGTTGTTCGTCGGTCTGGCGCTGGTCTATCTCGCCTTCAGCCGCGTCACATTGATCACGCGGTCTGCGGCGAGCTCATTCATGGACAGTGTCGCCGAACTTGCGGCCGACCGTGTCAATGGCCAGCTTAAGACGGTACGGGACAGTCTCGATATCCTGCAGGGGCTGACCTCGGTGCAGTCCGCTGCCATTCAGGACAATCCGCGATTACACATCGTGCTCGCGTCGATGCTGCGCAACAATAAGCAGCTCTACAATCTCTATATGGGTTACGACAACGGAACCTTCCTAGAGATGGACTTCATTGATCGGGGAGGTGAGGCGGCAAGGGACCGACTGGCTGCGCCGCACGATGCCACCTTCCGGCTTCTTATCATCGCGAAGAGCGGAAACGATGGCCTGACATCCACCATCACTTTTCTTTCCGACGCGTTGGTCCCTGTCGGTCAGCGCCCGGGACCGATCGATTACGATCCGCGCAATCGTCCGTGGTTCAATGACGCATTCGGTCCGAATCCCAGCCTGCTGACGGAGCCGTATTTGTTCTTCGCTACGGGCGAGATCGGCTACACGGTGCGGATGCCTATAGCGGAAGGCTTCAAGGGCGTGGTCGCGGGCGATATCCTGCTGAGCGAAGCCGAGACCATGCTGCGCAAACAGCAGCTCGGCAAGTCCGGGCTGGCATTCCTGTTCGACGATGCCGGCCGCGTGCTGGTCCATCCCGATATGTCACAATTCATGTCTCATACGGGAGGCGGACGGTTGAGCGAGCTGCCGCGTCTTGGGGATCTTGACAAGGAAGGCGTCTCGTCTGCCATCGAAGCATGGAAGCGAACCGGGGTAGCGCAGCAGTTCTTTCACGACAGCGATGGACGAACATATGCGGCGGCGTTCCGTCCAATCGAGATGTCCGGGTCCGCAAACCTGCGGTTGGGGCTGTTTGCTCCCATCGACGAGTTCTACGCCAAGATCGAGTCGGAGCGACGCGCCTTGTTTCTTGCTGCTGTCGGTCTGGTGCTGGCGGTGCTTCCGATCGCGTTTGGGCTGGGCTCCATGCTGTCGCGATCGTTGCGGGCGCTCGCGCGCGAGACAGATGCCATCCAACGTTTTCAGTTCACCGACACGGCGAAATGGCATTCGCCCATTCGCGAAATTGACGAATTGAGCCGTTCGGTCTTCACGATGCGCACGCTTGTCCAGACATTCTCGCACTTTGTCCCCAAACTCCTCGTCCAGCATCTTGTCGAAACTGGAAGCGCCATGACGTTGGGCGGAGCGCGGCGAGAGGTAACCGTTCTATTTACCGACGTGGAGAATTTCACGGGAATGACCGAGGACAGAGACCCGACCGATGTCATGACCTTCACCTCGCGCTACTTCGCAGCAATGTCGGAGGCCATCATGGCGCACAATGGCATTGTCGATAAATTCATCGGCGATGCCGTGATGGGCATCTGGAATGCGCCTGTGCAGGATGACAATCATGTCCAGGACGCGTGCGCAGCGGTGCTCGCCTGCATCGAAGCGAATGCGAGGCTGAACGCAGAATTTGAACGCGAGGGATGGCCAGCCTACCGCACTCGCTTTGGCTTGCATGTGGGGGAGGCCGTTGTCGGAAATATCGGATCGCCCGACCGAATGAGTTATACGGCGCTCGGCGCCACCGTGAATCTGGCTGCTCGTCTTGAGGCCCTCAACAAGAACTATGGGACATCTGTTCTCGTCAGCAGTGAGATTAAACAGCGAACGGAGGCTTTCTACCTCTTCCGCCATGTGGACGTGGTGAAGCCCAAAGGCTTCGCAGCAGAGGTAAGCATCTACGAATTATTAGACTGCCGTCGGTCAAGGGATAACGATTGATTCGGGCTTAGTGCATCGAGGGAGAAGGAGATTCGCCTCCTTTCGCAGATGAGGTCCCGTTGCGCGTCAATCGAACAATAAGCGCACTAATCGAATAGTCTTAAACGGTGTTGAAGTTACGTGGCCTTCGAGAGGTCCAGGCGTGCGGACAACTTTTCCGCTGTCTCCTTCCGCTCACTGTAACGGTCGGTCAGGTAGCTGGAAACATTGCGTGTAAGTAGAGTAAACTTTACCAGTTCTTCTGCAACATCGACGATGCGATCATAGTAGGGCGATGGTTTCATCCGTCCGGCGTCATCGAACTGCTCATATGCTTTCGCGACCGATGATTGGTTCGGAACCGTGATCATTCGCATCCATCGGCCGAGCACGCGAAGCTGATTGACTGCGTTGAACGACTGCGAGCCGCCGCTGACCTGCATGACCGCCAGCGACTTGCCCTGCGTCGGACGAATGGCACCAAGTGCCAGTGGGATCCAATCGATCTGCGCCTTCATGATGCCGGTCATGGCGCCGTGGCGTTCCGGACTGCACCACACCTGACCTTCTGACCAGGCGGAGAGTTCACGCAATTCCTCGACCTTCGGATGGGTCGCCGGCGCATCGTCTGGAAGCGGCAGGCCCGTGGGGTTGAAGATGCGAGGCTCCGCGCCGAAAGCGTTCAGCAAGCGGGCTGTTTCCTCGATCGCAAACCGGCTGAACGACCGCTCGCGCAGCGAGCCGTAGAGCAGCAGGATGCGCGGCCGATGCTCGATGGCCGGGCCCCGCTGCAGAAGCGTCGCGTCCAGAAGCCGTAAAGCCGCTGGGTCGATATTCGGAAGATCAGCCAGCATCGATAATCTCGCCGTCTTCCTTGACGAAGCGGCCGATGTGCGGGTTCGGCAGAATATCGAGAACGGCCTCCGACGGGCGGCAAAGCTTCACACCCTTGTCGGTCACCACGATGGGCCGGTTGATCAGGATAGGATGGGCCAGCATGAAATCGATCAGTTCGTCATCGGTCCATTTCGGATCGGCCAGGGCGAGTTCGCCGTATGGCGTTCCTTTCTCGCGCAGCAGAGATCGGACGGGGATGCCCATTGCTTCGACCAATTCCTTCAGCCGATCTCGCGACGGTGGTGTCTTGAGATACTCGATCACCTCGGGGCCTTCACCGCTCTGGCGGATCATAGCCAACGTATTGCGGGACGTGCCGCAGTCGGGGTTGTGATAGATGACGACAGTCACGACTGGATCTCCACGCTTTTCGGAGTTGGTTGATGCGAGCCGGATTCATACCAGCCTCGGGACGCCTGAACGATCTTGACGACGGAAAGCATGACCGGGACCTCGACGAGCACGCCGACAACCGTCGCCAGCGCGGCTCCGGAATTCAGGCCGAAAAGGCTGATCGCTGCTGCCACCGCCAACTCGAAGAAGTTGCTGGCACCGATCAGTGCTGCCGGGGCCGCCACGCACCAAGCCACGCCGAAACGGCGGCTGAGCCAGTAGGCAAGACCGGCATTGAAGTAGACCTGAACGAGGATCGGCACCGCAAGAATAGCAATTACCGTCGGCTGCGCGATGATTTGCTCACCCTGGAAGCCGAACAACAGCACCAGCGTCGCGAGCAGGGCAACGAGCGATAGCGGCTGCAGGCGATTCAGGGTCCGTTCAAAGGTTGGAAGTCCGGCCCCCAGAAGTGCACGTCGCCAGACCTGTGCGATGATGACTGGCACGATGATGTAGAGGGCGACGGATAACAACAGCGTGGCCCATGGGACGGTGATTGACGCCACGCCGAGAAGTAGGCCAACGAGAGGCGCGAAAAGGAAAATCATGAGCACATCGTTGAGGGCGACCTGGCCGAGCGTGTAATGAGGTTCGCCGCCGACGAGATTGGACCATACGAACACCATAGCGGTGCAGGGGGCTGCGGCGAGCAAGATGAGACCGGCGATGTAGGATGAAACCTGATCGTTGGGCAGCAATGGCGCGAAGACGTGGCCGATAAAGAACGTTCCCAGTAACGCCATCGAGAACGGTTTGACCGCCCAATTGATAAAGAGCGTGATACCGACCCCGCGCATGTGTTCGGTGATCTTGCCCAGGGCGCCGAAATCGATCTTCAGCAGCATTGGGATGATCATCAACCAGATCAGGACGGCGACAGGCAGATTGACCTTCGCGACTTCAGCGCCTGCGATGGTGCCAAACGCACCAGGCATCACGTGGCCCAGCCCAACGCCGACCAGGATGCAAAGCGCGACCCAAAGGGTCAGGTAGCGTTCGAATATGCTCATCGATCAGGCCACATCCGGACGGTTGGAGGTAGCGCCATCACTGCGTCCAATCTCACGGAGCTTCGTCCCTAGAGAGAGTTGGTCGATGCTGTCGATAGGGAGGGCCGTGAAGGCTGCAATCCGGTTTTTCAGGTACCGAAAGGCGGTGAGGAATGCTGTGTGCTTCGTAAGGTCAGGCCCCTCTACGTCTGAGGGGTCCTCGATGCCCCAATGGGCCGTCATCGGTTGCCCGGGCCAGATCGGACAGGACTCGCCAGCGGCGCTGTCACAGACTGTGAAAACGAAATCCATTACTGGCGCGTCGGGCGCCGCAAATTCAGTCCAGCTTTTCGACCGCATACCGTCGGTCGGGTAGTCGAGACTTTCCAGCACACGAAGTGCGAACGGATTAACCTGACCTTTCGGTGCGCTGCCGGCCGAGAAAGAACGGAAGCGGCCGTCGCCGTCCTTGCGCAGGATCGACTCGGCCAGGATCGAGCGGGCGGAGTTGCCGGTGCAGAGAAACAATACGTTGTAAATCCGGTCAGACACGGGATGTCTCCTTCCTCTTTTTGGACTTGGGCGGGCAGCAAGGCGTCAGGCTTTCGAGGAGCGGAGCACAGAGCTCAGGACTGCCGCCGCAGCAGTCCTGAATCATGAACAGGGTCAAAGCCTGGAAGGTCGCGAGATTGGCGCGGTAGATGATCGAACGACTGTGGCGCTCGCCGGTGACGAGACCGGCGCGCGTGAGGATCGCCAGGTGTGTCGACATCGTATTCTGCGGAACACCGATGTCTCGGGCCAGTTCCCCTGCGGCAACGCCATCTGGCTCGTTCTTCACCAAGAGACGAAATGCCTCGAGCCGTGTTTCCTGCGCCAGGGCGCCTAACGCTTCGATCGCTTCAAGTGTTTTCATATATCGAGATTTATGGAAGTATAGGCGGCCTGTCAACCCGCCTCAGTTATTCGTGAAGCGAGGCGATGTTTTTAATCATGACGTGGGCATTGAAACGAAGGAGGCGGCGGGTAGTGGCTTTCTAGCTCGAAGAGCAGGGCTACCCTGGGACGTCGCTGGGAAGTGGAGGCGCTCACGATATTTCTATAATTCTAGAATAATAGTTGACGACGGCTCGGGAAAGGCGCAGCCTATTGAAATGAAAATAGACGATGCAGCGGCCCGCCTTGAAGCCCTTGGCAATCCAACCAGGCTGAAGATCTATCGTACTCTGGTCAGAGCGGGCGAGGTCGGTTTGCCGGTTGGTCGCCTTCAAGACAAGCTGAAGGTAGCACCTTCGACGCTGTCGCATCACATCAAGACGCTGGTGGCTGCCGGGCTGATCACCCAGGTCCGGGAGGCGACGACGCTCGTTTGTCATGCAAACTACGACGTGATGCGCGGCTTGGTGGATTTTCTCGTTGCCGAGTGCTGCGCCGACGCCGTCGAATGCAAGGACGCAAAAGACGCCGCTTGATCTATCAAAGACCTTTAATTCGATAATTCTGGTATTATGGGAGGAATGAATGACTGAACCAAAGACTGTCGCGGTCATCGGAGCAGGTCCGGTAGGGCTTGCCGCTGCCGCTCACGTACTGGAACGAGGCATGACGCCTATCGTGTTCGAAGCAGGCGTGGAGGTGGGTCATGCGATCCGGCAATGGGGCCACGTGCAATTGTTCTCGCCGTGGGAGTACAACGTCGATCGCGCTGCAGGACGTCTGCTTGAGGCAACCGGGTGGAATTCGCCGGCTTCCGATCAGTATCCGACGGGATCCGAACTGGTTGAGCGGTACCTTGAGCCCTTGGCGACGAAGACGCCCTTGAAGTCTCACATTCTGACATCGAGCAAAGTCACCGATATCAGCCGCCAAGGCTTCGACAGGCTCAAGACCAAGGGCCGCGAGTCCGCACCTTTTGAAATCCACTATCAGAACTCCGGATATCCGGAAGGGCTGGGAGAGCGGGTCGCCCGGGCCGATGCCGTGATCGACGCTTCCGGAACGTGGGCCTCACCGAACCCGGCGGGTGCCAACGGTCTCACTGCCATCGGCGAGAAGGAGGCCGCCGGCAAGATCGCGTATGCGATGCCCGACGTGCTCGGAGCGGACCGCCCCCGATATGCTGGCAAGACGGTTGCTGTTCTCGGGGCGGGCCATTCCGCGATCGGCACCCTGACGGACCTCGCGTGTCTGAAAGCCCAGGAGCCAGGCACAGAGGTTATCTGGCTCTTGCGTGGTACCGACCCCGCCAAGGCTTTTGGTGGCGGCGCCAACGATAAGCTTGCAGCCCGTGGAGAGTTGGGAGCCGCGTTTGCGGCTTTGGTCGCGGCAGGTGACATCAAGGTCGAGCCAGCCTTCCAGACGACCCACCTGACGTCGGAAAACGGGCGTCTCCGGATCGCAGCCGGATCGGCGTGCTGCGGACGCAAGATTATCGCCGATGAGCTCATCGTGGCCACAGGCTTCCGTCCCGACTTGGCTTTTGTCCGCGAGTTGCGCATCCAACTCGACCCCGCCATCGAATGTCCGATCGCCCTGGCGCCACTGATCGATCCGAACGAACATAGCTGTGGCACCGTTCGTCCTCATGGCGCACGTGAGTTGGCGCAAGACGAACCTGGGTTCTATTTTGCCGGCATCAAAAGCTACGGACGCGCGCCGACGTTTCTGATGATTACAGGCTACGAACAGGTGCGTTCGATCGCGGCGCAGATCGCGGGGGACCATGACGCCGCTGGACGGGTCGAACTGGTCCTTCCGGAAACCGGCGTGTGTTCACGTTCGTCGGCAGACGTCACCACGTGTTGCGGCGGGCCCGCACCGACAGTAGACAATGCTTGCTGCGTCGCCGATGCCGTGGCGAAGCAGGACGGCAAATCGGGGTGCGGATGTTCATGATCGTTATCGGGCGCGTTCACGGCCTGCCGCGCGGGACGCGCCCATTGTTTGTGGATCGCAGGGAGTGATCCGTCTCGGAAACTTGCGCGGGCGTCCCGCCATCATCGCAATGTGCCTGGGGCAGCTCGGAAGTTTGCTGCCGCACGTCGTGGTGCCTTCCATCCTTGCGCAGTTCTTGATTCCCGAGTGGCGATTGACGGGGGCGAACGCCGGATTGTTGGCGGGCAGCTATGCCGCGGGCTACATGCTCGCGGTGCCGTTCCTGGCTACGCTGACGGACAGGATCGATGCGCGCATCGTTCTGATTGCCGGTTCGGCATTAAGTGCCTTCGCGACGCTGATGTTCGGATTGTTCGCGGAGGGACTGTGGTCGGGTGCCGCGCTTTGGGCGTTGGCAGGCATCGGCTTTGCGGGTGCCTACATGCCGGGCCTCAAAGCACTGACCGACAGACTGGATCCGGGCGACTCGTCCCGCGCTGTGACGTTCTACACGTCGAGCTTCTCGCTCGGCGTTGGGCTTTCCTTTCTGGTCTCGCAGTTGGTGGCTGAAAGCTTCGGCTGGCGAGCGGCGTTTTACGTTACGGCGGCCGGTCCGTTGGCGATGATGTTTGTCTGTCTGCTCCTGAAGCCGATGGCTCCCACGCCCAGCAAAGGACGTTTACTGAATTTCGGACCCGTCTTCCGGAACAGGTCTGCCATGGGTTTCATACTTGGCTACGGCGCCCATTGCTTCGAGCTTTATGGCATCAGGACGTGGCTCGTTGCTTTCTGGACGTTCGTTGCGGCAAAGGGGGGAGGCGATACGCTGCTCACCCCGATCGCCATCAGCTTCGCATTCTCGATATTGGCGATGCCGTCCAGCATCTTGGGCAACGAAGTCGCCTTGCGCATCGGTCGCTGTCGCGCCCTAACGACCATCATGTTCGCATCGGCCGCAGTTGCGCTCCTGATAGGTATTTGCGCGGACGGTTCTCCCTGGCTACTGCTGCCGCTGATTTTGCTCTATGCGATCACCGTCCCCGCCGACTCTGGCGCGCTGACTGCTGGCATGGCGATGTCGGCCAATCCCGAGAACCGTGGTGCAACAATGGCCGTCCATTCGACGGTCGGATTCGGCTTCAGCGCTCTCGGAGCCTGGTGCGTCGGCGCGACACTCGACGCCTTCGGTGGACCGTTTGCAGCTCCCGCTTGGCTTCCTGCCTTCGGGGTCCTAGCCGCAAGCATCGTGCTCGGCCCGCTCGCCCTAATGTGGTCGCAGGCTAAAACTTCAAATCAAGCCGCTATCTGAATGCGCAGGCAGGCATGACACAGCGTCAACTTCCCATCATTCTCGCTCTCGGAACGACGCAGACGCTGGCATGGGCGTCCAGCTACTATCTTCCGGCAATACTCGCGGATCCGATTTCGCGAGACCTCGGCATTTCGACCAATTGGTTCTTCGCCGCATTCTCGGCGTCATTGGTGATCTCCGGACTGCTTGGTCCGCGCGTCGGCCGTCAGATAGACCGCGTTGGCGGCCGTCAGGTTCTGTGTGCATCGAACCTACTGTTCGCCGGGGGCCTTGCTCTGCTTGGGCTGACGTCTTCGTTGTGGATGCTGAGTCTTGCTTGGCTTTTGCTCGGCATCGGCATGGGGCTGGGTCTATACGACGCGGCATTCGGTGCGCTCGGTCGAATATTTGGCGATCAGGCAAGGCGTCCGATCACCGGCATCACGCTTCTGGCGGGCTTCGCCAGCACGATCGGATGGCCACTGAGTTCACTGGGCGTCGATACGATCGGTTGGCGCGGCACATGCTATGCGTGGGCGGCGGCACATATCGTCATCGGATTGTCCCTTAACCTGTTCTTCCTTCCGAAGACGGAGATTGTCGTCCGAAGCGCAGGCCCCGTTGCAAAGCCGCACATCCCGATGGACAGGATGATGGTGCTGCTCTCTTTCGCGTTCGCTGCAGCATGGACCGTAACGTCGGCGATGGCGGCTCATCTTCCGCGGATCGTGGAGAGTTTCGGTTCAACACCTGCCCAGGCCGTCTTCGCGGGCATGATGATCGGCCCAGCCCAAGTGGCGGCACGCATCGTCGAGGCAGGGCTGTTGAACCGCTACCATCCCCTGTTCTCAACGAGCCTGGCGTGCCTCACGCATCCGATCGGCGCGGGCGTCATCGCCTTGTTCGGGGGAGGCGCGGCCGCGGCATTTGCGCTGCTGCATGGAGCAGGCAACGGCATCCTGACAATCGCGCGCGGCACTCTTCCCCTATCGGTCTTCGGGTCTGAGAATTACGGATATCGTCTCGGTCTTTTGGGCGCGCCGTCCCGAATTTGTCAGGCGATGGCGCCACTCGGCTTCGGCGTATTGATCGGCATCATGGGTGGGGGCGTTTTGATCGTTTCATCCGGGCTCAGCATCGCCGCGCTTCTCGCCCTTCTTTTCCTGTCACGGCAGCGAAAGGGAGCTGCAACAGCCAAGGCGACGGTCCCTCAGCCGATCTCCTCATCCTGAACGCCAAAGATCGTGTGGGCGCCCAGTCATGCGGGTCGAGGAGGGCTGCCCAATCGTTCTTCTGACCTCGCCAGAGGGCATCGACGGCATGGCCGCCTGAGCAACAGAAATGGGGTTTCCGGAAGTTGCTTGGGCTGCGGGGCCCAACCGCCACTGACGGTCGAGGGCAAGGCCTATCACTTGGCGGCGCGCGTCCTGGCCTTTTTCAGTCTTTCTGTCAGATAGTCGCCGATCGTTGGGCTAGATTTCGGCAGCGCCGCATATCTCTCAAGAACCTCAATTTCGCGCTCGGGCTGCCCGATCTTCCGAAAAATGATTGCGGCGTGCTCGTAATACCAAGGTGCAGCGTCGCCCCATTTTGAAATTTCGAACTCCTGCTTGTCCATCTCAGTATGCAGGATAACGAGGGCCTTCTCGTATTCCCCCATTCGCTTTAGGTGCCTGACGGATTCAACTAGCATTTCGATCCGTGCGGCTTCCGGGTTCATTGAGATTGTCAGATAAGGTGCGGGCGTCGGCGGAGGCGCCCCATCGTCTTCTTCAGTCGGGGGGCTCGAGGCCAACCATGTCCATGAAGTCGCTTTCGCCGACAATCCTGATGGATGAGCCCTTGGCGATGAGGTCCTCGGCTTTGCGGTGTTTTGTGCTCTTCTCTTGTCCCTTGGTACGTTTCAGATCCTGATCCCCCACAACCAGAATTGTCGTATTCTTATTGACGCCATCCGAGACATTGCAACCGACCGCACTGGCCGCCTTCGCGGCGGCATTTCTCGGCACGACCAGCCTTCCGGTAAAGCAAACCGTCTCGCCAGCGAGAGGCCCTGATGGATCTCCGTCTCGCGCATATCGCCCTGGCACTTCTCCAGAAAGGGTCAATTCGACGCGATCGAGCCAATTCTCCAACTGAAAGCCAGTGTCGTTGATCGCATGCAGCATCAGCATGCCGGCCGCCATAGCGTCATCCGCCGCATCGTGATGTGTGAAATTTATCGCAAACTCCCCCGCCAACCTCGCCAGCCCGTAGCCTCCACCGTCGTCGAACTGGGGCCACGCGCGTCGCGCAACACGCAGGGTGTCGAGCCAAATGCAGGGCAGGCCTCCAGAGCCGTATTTTGCGGCTGCGCGGGCGAGGGCGGTTTTGTCGAAGTGACTGTGATGAACGACGATCACATCTTGAAGCGCGGCGCTGATGATCGGGAATACCTCGGCCATAGTCGGCTTGCCCGCCACGTCAGCCGCACTGATACCGTGGATTCCGACATTCAGTGGGTCAAAATCATCTTGCGGGTCCACAAGTATCGTGAGCCGTTTGAACACGTCTCCGTCTTTGAAGTGTACCAAGCCTATCGCGCATATGCTCGCAAAGTCAGCGTTTGCGGTTTCGACATCTAAAGCGATGAAATCCTTGACCATCCCCAAAGCTCCCCAGCTCTGGTGCAGGATTCCGCAACCTTAGGACGTAGGCAAGGAGTCTTTAGCCTAAGACTCCACTACTTGGTCTCGACTATGGCTCTTTCTGCGGCCCGGGCCTCCCGAACAGCTACCAGTGGCTGCCTTAATTGTCAGGCATTGTTTCGTGCCGCCGTCGCCGTCCGTCGGGCTGCGGCGGCTCTGCGACTGCTTTCCCACGGATGCAATATCTCGCAACTTCGGAATAGGCTGGATCGGTGGTCTGAAAGAGGCCGACGGCGCTGGAGGCCGGTTGATAGATATTGAATGGATTGTAGTTGAATCGCCACCGCTAATAAGTTCGCCCAACCGGATTGCCCGTGCTTTCGAACTGCGCGATCACTTCCAGTAATTCTGGGAGATTGAACCGGTAGCGTAGGCACGAAATAGCGTGCCTCGCGAATCCTCCGTCAAGCGAGATTGGCCCGACTGTGGCTCTCCACCAGTCCAGAGACTGCCGAGGGAGATTGTGCGCGTCATGGAGGAGCCCGGGAGAGGAGACCTTTCCGATGATAAAGGTATCGCGCAATTTACGGGTGAGCTATTGAGCGACTGACCGCAGCAACGACGATACAATCAGGCGATGTCTGGAGATCTCGACAATTTCATTGACCTAGATCGCACCTTTCGCGACCTCGCCATCTCCGATGATGAGGGCGACGAGGCGAAGATGGTGCGCCTTTGGGGGCGCGATATACCGACCCGCTGGGCCGATCTTCTGGCCGAGCCACGGGTCATCATCTTAGCGGAGGCAGGGTCAGGCAAGACCGAGGAAATACGCCACGTGTGCCGGCGCCAGCGGCGGGACGGCAAGCCGGCTTTCTTCCTGCGGATCGAGCACGTCGTCGAGGATTTCGGGAACAGCTTCGAAGAAGGTGGTCTTGAGGAATTCGAAGCGTGGATCGTGTCAGGCGAGCCCGGTTGGTTGTTTCTCGATTCCGTTGACGAGGCGCGTTTGCGCGATCCGAAAGATTTCGAGCGTGCCATCCGCAAGATCGGTAAGAGAATCGAGCGCGTTTTACCGCGCGCGCACATCGTTGTCACGGGCCGCACGGAGGCGTGGCGCCCGACGACAGACCTCCTGCTGTGCAGGAACAATTTACGCTGGGATGCGCCGGCCACGGCTACGGAAGACCAGCCAGAATTCCAAGAGGAATATGTCATTACCCCGGAGCGGAACAGCAAAGGGTCCAGCAAAAAGGGGCCGTTCCGGATCGTAACGCTGGCAGATCTGCACGGAATCCAGATCGACACTTTCGCCGACGCCAAAGGCGTCACGGATCTAAAGGCCTTCAGAAAGGCTGTCGATCGTGCAGAGGCATGGTCGTTTACCACGCGGCCCCTCGATCTCTCCGAGATGATCGAATTCTGGAACGATCACCAGCGGATTGGCTCACGGCTCGATCTAATGACGAGTAGCATCGTCAAGCGATTGGAGGAGCGCGACCAAGACCGCGCTGATGCGCGGCCCATCTCAGTAAACAGAGTTCGCGAAGGTGCCCGACTGGTCGCGGCGGCGACAACCCTATGCCAGGAATCCGCGATCCGCGTTCCCGACGGGCATCAGAATGCGAAGGGCCTTCCGATCAAGGACGTCCTTACGAACTGGAACGATCAGGACTGCACGACGTTGCTCAGCCGGCCTATCTTTGATCCCGGAATCTACGGGACGGTGCGGTTCCATCACCGTTCTGTCCGTGAGTACCTGACGGCCGAGTGGCTTCATACACTGCTTGTTGACGAAGGATCGCGCGAGAAAATCGAGGGCCTGTTCTTCCGCAAGCAATACGGCATCGAGGTGATAGTGCCGACGTTGCGGCCGGTGCTGCCTTGGCTCGCAGTGCTTGATCGTAGGATTCTCGATAAGGTCGTAGACTTGGCGCCGGAAGTCCTGTTCGAGGGCGGCGATCCCAGTAAGCTGCCACTCGAGACGAGGCGCCGTATCCTGCGCCAAACGTGTGAACAGCTTGCCCTGCCTGCGCATGGCCGTAGTGTCACGGAGTACGAGGCGGTGCAGCGCTTCGCCAACCCTGACCTCGCCCACGATATCGGTGCGCTTCTCGACCAATATGCGGAAGCACACGATATCACCTGGTTCCTGCTCCGCATGGTCTTTCAGGGCGCCATCGAGGCGCTTGCCGACAAGGCCAAGCACTTCGCACTCACCTCGCGCGCCAAATATACCCGCATCGCGGCTATCCGGGCGGTTCTCACCGTGGGCACACCGACCGACGCCGCGGAAGTGCGCCGGTGCTTCGTTGAGGAGGGACCGTCGCTGTCCCGCGACTGGCTCGGCGCACTGCTGGCCGAGCTGCCTCATACAATGGAGGCGATCGCCTGGCTCTTAGCGGCCCTTGAAGGCTCGGCAACTAAGGACCCGCATCAGGTCGACCCGCTGAACGACCCTCTCGCGCGCTACGTCAACGAGCTGCCGCTTACACTGCTCGCGCCGCTTATGGAGGGGCTGGTCGGCCTGCTCCAACGCGAGCCGGTGATCGAGCGTCGACATTGCGAGATATCCCAGCAATACGGTTGGGTGGCCTCGACTGCGGCGCGCGTAGCGATGCGCCTGATCGAAGCTCGTGATCCTGCGACGTTGTCGCCGGCGACCCTGACGGTGCTATTGCTGCTCCCGATCGCGAACGATTATGGACGCCACGATTTTGAGGAGATCCGAAAGGAACTTCCGGACCTGGTGCGGGGGTGGCTGGACCTTAACTATGCCGTGTTTTGGCATTCCGTTGCGCAGGAGCGCGCGTGGCGGGAGCGCGAGAATAATGAGCGCCTCGTCGACTATTGGCATGTGTCGATCTTCGGCAGCTACTGGGCATTCGATCCGACGAGCTTCGATATCGTCGCGGACGACATCGCCAACCGGCCGCTGCCTGACGATCGGCTCGTCGCGCTCACGCTTGCATTTCGCCTGTTTGTCGTCGGCGGGCGTCCTCGAGAGTGGCGTGAGCGGCTGAAACATCTCGTCGCCAAGGAAGAGCTCCTTCGCGGAAAGTTGGAGTTGCTATTGCATCCTCCCGCCGGTGAGCTGGCGAAATATCGTAGGCAGGAGGCGCAGTGGAAACGACGGGACGCACGGATATCGGCAGCGCGAGAGAAGCAGCTTGAACGAGACAAGACGCTCTTGACCGAGCGTGTCAATCAGATCCGCAATCCGGGCAAGCCGGGCATCTACACCCGCGATCAGCATTACCTGCATGAGCGGATGCGATCGTCGGCTAACGACAACAGCAACCACTGGACCGAGGGCAATTGGCGATCGCTGATCGAGACATATGGCGAGCCGGTAGCCAGCGCGTTTCGCGACGCTGCGGTGCGGTTCTGGCGCGAATATCAGCCTTGGACCCAATCGATGGGCGCGTCGACCAATCAGACGTCTTCCGCGGTGATCTTCGGGCTGACCGGTCTCGCGATCGAGGCGCGCGAGGAGCATGAATGGCTTCAGCGCCTGAGCTCCGCCGATGCTGAGAAGGCGACGCGGTACGCGATTGCGGAGATGAACGGGTTTCCGACCTGGCTGCCCGAACTCTATGCAGAATTTCCGGAGCAGGTCGGCGCGGTCCTGATGAAGGAGATTTGGCACGAGCTGGCGAATGAGACCAGCGAGAGCGAAAGCCATTACGTCCTCTATAATATGGCGTGGCATGGCGAGTGGGCACGCGATCAAATTGCCACAGCTCTGTTGCCCGCGCTCAGGGGCAAACGGGTCAGTTCGCGGAACCTCCGGTACCTACTGTCAATCGTTCAGGGCTCCTCGGTATCCGACATGGAGCTGAGCAAGATCGCAGCCCGAAAGACGAGTACGAAATATGATCCAGTTTTCAACCCGATCTGGTACGCTACTTGGGTCGGCGTTGACCCAGACGCGGCAATCCCGGCGCTTGCTGCCCGTCTTGCGGCGCTGAAGGATCACGTTGAGCAGACCAACCTTGCTCTGCGCTTCGTCGTATCGTTGCTGGGGGGGCGGCAATCTGAGGGCCGCGCACGGCTCGCCTATCGCACCGTCGAGCACATGAAGACGCTGTACTTGCTTATGGCGAAGTACATTTGCGAGGAAGATGACATCAACCGTGCGGGGAAGGGCGTGTATTCGCCAGGGCTCCGTGACGATGCACAGGACGCTCGCAACGCACTCTTCGGCTTCATCCGCGAGACCCCGGGCAAGGAGGCCTATCTCGCACTGATCGAGATGGAGCAAGCGCATCCTGCAACGAGATCTCGACCTTGGATGGGCTTTCATGCCAAGACTAAAGCGACCCTCGATGCCGATTTCGCTCCCTGGAAGCCAAGCCAGGTCAAGGAGTTCAACGACGCTAGGGTGGCGACACCGGCTAATCACCGGGAACTTTGGTATTTTGGGGTCGAGAGGCTCGAGGATCTCAGACACGATCTCGAGCACGGGGACGAGAGCATCGCTTCGATCCTGCAGAGCACCGATCAAGAGACTGAATTTCGCAGGTTTATCGGGGGCTGGCTGCGTGGCAAAGCCGGCGGCCGGTATAGCATCCCTCCCGAGGAAGAGTTGGCTGACGCCAAGCGCCCCGATCTGCGGTTTCGAGGCGCGACGTTCGACGCCCCAGTGCCTGTCGAGCTTAAGGTCGCTGACAATTGGACGGGTCCGCATCTATTCGAGCGCATGGAGGTGCAACTCGGCGGTGACTATTTGCGCGATACCAGGTCCAGCAGGGGGATTTTTCTCCTCGTTTACATTGGTACAAGGAAACGCTGGGATCTACCTAGCGGCGGCAAGGCCGAGAGTTTCGAGGCCCTGCTCATAGCACTTCGACAGCATTGGTCCGTGATTTCGAGCCAATACCCCAATGTCGAGGATCTGGCGGTCGTGGGGATCGACCTAACCTTGCGCGGCTTGGATACGAAAACGGTCAAAGAATCCAGCAAGGCTCGAAAGGCCGCTGAGAAGGACAAAAGGGCGGGTTCTAAAAAGCCACGAGGCGAGAGAGGTGCGGGCATAACCCGCAAACAGGGCAAACCGACGCTCGGTGAATGAGTTCAAGGAGCCCCAACGTTCCACACGCGTACTGCGTCAGATACAAGGGCGGCATGAGAATTTTCGTTGCCTCAGATCTTCATGGCGAGATTTGGCCCCACCAGTACAACATCCGGACACATCGTCGACCAGATCCACAAGCCTGGCATCGTCGGCGTGCTTCCAAGCATCCTCCTCGGTCGGGAATTCCTGGCTGAGCTTCGTAACGTCTTCAAAAAGCGCGTAAGGCATGTGGAATCTCCGTCACAGCGACGCGGCAGAGGCCGACTCGTTCTCCGTCAATTCGCGTTGTGGCTTAACCTCCCGCGATTCTGAAAAAGCAACGGCGCCATGTCACAGCTGCGAGTCCACGGGCTCGGGTTACCCCTGACTCAACGCACAGAAAAAACCGCGCGGCTCTAATCACTTATCCGCATAGCGATAAATAGCTGCCTGAAAACAGGGGTTTGGAAGCATGTTTCGTAAATGAATTATGGATTTCTTTTTTCGCCTAAGCGAATTTGCAACGGCACTGTCACTTTTCAATTCAGTGTGTTGAATCAGAATGTTGTCACATCACCAAAAAAATCACGGCGCGCGCTGGATTGCCCAAGCGAGGCTCTTACGGGGCGACAGAAAATGATTCCGTTGCGAGAATTCCTTTCAGCTGTAAGCCTAAGTCATTGGCGGAAAGTGATTTGCTTAGCTCCGCTCCTTCCTAACTAACAAAAACGCCAGCATGGGTGCGCGATGTCGTTTCGGGCCACGGGAGAACTACGAGTGGACACCAAAGATCTGGCGCGCGGACCGTTGTTCACAGGCCAAAATCTGCGAGCCTGAGGTTATCCACGCTAATTCACAGCCTAAGTCATTGATTTAGGTAGGTGTGAATAACGGGGGCCGAATTGCCCACATGGAGCCTGCGATACTTTTCCGGGTATAATCCTGGGATCGGCGTGTCGGACCACCGCGGCACACTATAAAAAATATCGGGCGACGTTCTGACAAACGCCGCCCGATATAGCCTGGCGGAGAGCATCTGGACTCTCCCTCCACACAGCGAAAGTCTTCGCTCTCCCCAGGCACCCTGTCAACCGCGCGAGATGTCGTTTCTCGCAACGAACGAGGCTTGCTTGATGTTACGGAAAACCAATTGGAAGCTGCGCATCTACCGTTTCACGAGCCGGAACTGGAAGTTCCTAGTGCAGACGGGAGTGACTATCCTGACCATTTTGCACAAGTGAGCGGTCGTGATCGTGCGCTTGCAAAATCGTCAGCGCTTGCTAACTTCAGTGCGCAAGACTCGCAGATCATAAGTGAGTCCTCCACGCGTCGAGGCGTTAGTGTTGAAGGCCTATCGGTAGCGATGCTTTCAATACGGGTACTGGCAAAGGCCGGTACTTCAGAGACAAAGGGACCGGTTTTTCCGGCCGAGCTGCGGCAAACTGCGAAAGCAGACCGCGACCCTATCTCTTCTCCGCGTGGTATTGCAGATGCCTCCGATGCTGAATTTCGACCCTTGGGCATATTTCTTCGCCTTCCTCATCGCCTTCGTAGCAGCGCTTCCGAAGATCCTTCGGGAAACGCGCCTGCTCATTCGTGAGGTCCGCGGAAGCCAGACCGCGCGCCGCCGTAATGCGAAGTCACCGGAATAGGCGGCGTCACTATCCCGGTCCGTTATTGCGTGTGTCTGATCATGTCCGTTGACGGCATCTGTGCGGCAATAGGCGGCTATCGTAAGCGCTAGATCGCTCCCAGAACAACGGGACCTATCATCGTCTGGAACATGATCGAGTACCGCTTCTGCGGAACCGCCAAGATGCTGTGCTCCCATTCCGCGCGCGATGGGCCGCACATGAGAGAGATCGAGTGGGCTTTGGCCTCCAACGCGAACCTCTCCCATTTGGTAGAGGCAGATCTCCGGAAGCGCAGCTTGCAGTCCGATCCCAGCGAAAGTCCGAAGAGTCATTTCAAGGGCGGCATCTTCACGCGTCCGTCCCGCCGGGATGAATTGCGTCATGCTCACCCAGGTGGTGACCTGAGCCCCAAGCTTCATCCAGCGACGGGAAGAATCCTTTGATCATTTGAGCCTGTGTGGCTCGGTGATGCAACGGGACGGGGCGCGGAGCCCCATATCAGCTCATGCGGTCCGTCCCGTTGCATGTCGGACGCGTGGAGCTTGGCGTAGGCAGCCGGTGGAAGATTGCCGATCGCGCTGTGAGGGCGGATGGTGTTGTAGTCGTCCTGCCATTCAGCAAGGACTTCGCGGGCATGGTTGAGGGACGAGAACAACGTCTCGTTCAGGAGTTCGTCGCGCAGGCGCCCATTGAAGCTTTCTACGAATGCGTTCTGCTGAGGCTTGGCTGGTGCGATGTAGTGCCATTCGATGCTGGTCTGCTGTGACCATCGCAAGATGGCCATGCTGGTAAATTCGGTACCGTTATCGCTGACGATCGTTAGCGGGGGACCACGCCGGGCGATCACCGCATCGAGCTCTCGGCCGACCCTTGTGCCCGAGAGCGACGTATCGGCAACCAATGCGATGCACTCGCGGGTAAAGTCGTCCACCACGGCCAGCATGCGGAAGCGCCGGCTGTCGGTCAGCGTGTCGCTGACAAAGTCGAGCGACCAGCGATGGTTGGGGCCGTGGGGCAATGTCATCGGAGCCCTTGTTCCCAGCGCTTTCTTGCGACCACCACGCCGTCGAACCTGAAGCCGCTCCTCGGCGTACAGACGCCGCAGCTTCTTGTGATCGATCGAAACGCCATCGATGCGCAACAGCAGGAGCAGGCGACGGTAGCCGAACCGCCGTCTGATATTGGCCAGTTCGCGCAACCTCGCGCGAATGACGACATCGTCGGGCCGTACGCTGCGATAGCGTACCGAGGTTCGATCCGTTCCGATGACCGCACACGCCCGCCGCTGGCTGACCTCAAAACTTGAACAAAGGTAAGCCACAGCTTGTCGCTTCGCGACGGGCGTCACCATTTTTTTGAATTGAGATCCTTCAACATGGCGTTGTCGAGCATCGCTTCGGCCAGCAGCTTCTTTAGCTTGGCATTCTCATCGGTCAGAACCTTCAGGCGGCGGGCCTCGGACACATCGAGCCCGCCATACTTCGCCTTCCATTTGTAGAACGTCGCGCTGCTGATCCCGTGCTTGCGACAAACGTCCCCGGTCGTCGAGCCTGCCTCGTGCTCCCGCAGGATCGCGATGATCCGCTCTTCCGTGAACCTCGACTGCTTCATCTCCGTCTCCCTTCAGGTGACGGATTCTAACCATTTTTGGCGGAAGTTCAGGGGCTCAGGTCAGTGGACGACCAGGAGCCGTGGGCTGAAAATTCGCGGTTTGGGTTTCGCCCCATCGATACTCTCGGAGCCAAAGAGCTCAGTGGCGAGCGCATATCTCCGCACGCTGAAGTTCAGGAGGAATGCTTACTGCCATAGGGACGCCCCAGTCGGTACCAGCGTGACATCGTGCGAGCCACCCCCATATCCTCCACCAGCAGGCAAAGATCGCTCGTGACGATCGGCCGTCCGGCGCCAGGCAGTGTAGGGTGATCCCAAACCGTTCCGGTGAGGCAGGCTGCACTGCGAGAAGTCCGCATCCAGTTGTCGAGAACGGGAGCATGGTCGCCGATGTTAAGGTGCCCATCAGTGAAAAGCATCAGGTCTGTTGCCAGCCGCTGAAGGCGATCGACCTCCGACGCCAGCGCGAGAAGGTCTGCAGGACGTCCGTTTCCAATTTCGAACATATCTTTTCCAGAAATAATGCAAGACGAACTGGTCCAGGTGCGGCGATCGGTGATCAGATGCGAAGTTCTGAAACCGATCGTGCAACGGCTACTGCCGTTGCCTCGACAGTTCGGCTGCAAACGTACCGTGATGTGTTTATGAGATCGTCGAGGTGCTCTCTCGAAATATCGGGGATCCCTCGCTTCAAAATTGACGGACCGGGCAGGCCAGCTCGCATGGAACCATCAAACCGCTCCACTTTGGCCGCGACAGCATGATCATCCATGTCCTCGGGCCAAGCGACCGGTAGAAGCCAGCCACGGTCAAGGGAAGCAATTGGACGTCGCACGTTATACGGCGGGCGCGCAGCTCGGCGATGAAGGCGGAAGTGTGGATCGGAGGCCGATCCCTGATGCGTCTGAAGGTCTCGGTAGTCTCGAACCGCCACTTCGACCTCGACAGCCGCGGGCCTCATGGGAAACAGCACCACGGATGTTGGGATGTCGAAGACCGTATCCCAAATAGTCCTTTTGACCATATCGATGACGACCGTCGAACATTCCGGATGCGCTGCTATCGTATGCCGGATCGCCTCCGTCGTCGCGGCGTGCTCCGCAAGGGCCGCAGTCGAGAACGGGACACCCTTAGCGAATGCGATGACCGGCTGAATTCCTGACATTGTCACCTGCAGATGCAGCGGTCGAAGGCCGATGGCGGCGAGACCTGTCGCTAGGACGACACTGGACACGGTGCGCCCCGCGCCCCCCTTGGACCCTTGCAAGATAAACATCGACATCGACGAATCCTTTGTCAGGCGGAAGTGCCGGAAGCGACAGTAGCCACGGCAAGGGATTCGATGCAATTAAATACATGTAACCGGCAAACTGATGCACATAATCTGTAATTGTTGACAAGCGAATGCCTACTTCGAAAGTACCGGGATGTACGCTCATCCCAAGCTTTTGAAGGCGGCCAGACAGACGCTGGACATCACCCAGAATGACCTGGCGGCAGCGGCGGACGTCAGCGTGCGTTCCCTCGCGGCGTTGGAAGCCAACAAACCCAGGGCAACACTTGCTACAATTGAGGCTGTCCAATTTGCGCTTGTCCAAACGTACGGGGTCACGTTTTTAGGCGAAGATCAGACCTTTGGTGCTGGCTTCCGGCTGCCCCGCGGATTTGGGCAGAAGAAAGCAAAGGGTGACCGACCGATTTCCAAATCCCGGTCGGCATCAAAGCGGAAGTGAGGACGAGCTTAAGGCCGAGGCCGACAGACTGTCAGCCATAACGGCAAAACGGTTTTAAGGGCCGCCAGCAGGGTTAAGTACCAGAAGGGTGCCAACACCTGGTCGGGGACGGGAAGTAAACCGGCATGGGCCGCTGCTCTCGGAAATGACCTTGAGCAATATCGGGTCTGATTTTTACAGCCCCGTGTCTAGGCTAGGCCGGACAGAGGCGGGGGACGAAGGCGCCAGGCCCGGGCTTGGCTAGCAGAGCCCTGGCGATGGGGGCGGTCACTCCTTCCGGGTTTTCATCCAATTCACGAGTAAGGCGCCGAAATCTCTGGCTGCTTTTTGGCCCTCGATTTTATCGGGGTCTATTTTGCTCTCGGCCCGCCATTCGTCGGCAGCCTTAGCAAGTTCAGGAGTGATGTCGAAAAACTTCGGCCTCATCATCCGTGCCCAGATATTGAAAGCCCTCATCTCAACTGTGAGCTTCTTGGCGTGCTGATAGTACAAGCCCGCCGCCATACCGATGGCGGCTTCCGTGTAGACGTCGAAGCCGTCGTCTATCTCGGCGTCCGGGTCTCTATCGGCGTGCTTTAGAAAATTCGTGACTTTGTTGAATTCGACTTCACCGCGCTTATCGAGGTAGGCTTTGAGCGCGACCTTGGCATCACCCTCGGACGTGATGTCGTACAGCACACGAAAAGCCGCCCGTGACACCGTATGCACCGCCAAAATATCTTCGTTCGCAAAGAACATGCGAATCGCGGCGTCGAGTTGTCGTCCGCTCGCCTCAAGCTTGCTGATTTTTGCCATGTCACCCCTAGTTGGGGATGTTCTATCAGTCGGGCACAACCCTGTCGCGACATGAAAGTAGTAGCGGGCGCCGTCGCACCCGCTACCTTACGCTTAGCGTTGCTTCAGCAAGAAGCGCTGAAGCAACTGGTCGTACCCCGCGCGGTCATTCGTGACGGCGAACCGCTGAATCTCCGCGAGGTGTTGAGCCCAAAATTTCCGGGCCATCTCGGCAGTCATGCTTTAGCTCCATGTTTGAATGAAGCTTCCCGGAAAGCCGTCTTCATAGTGACCACCCCGGGCTGGTTGTCACTCAGTAATTGAAAGAAAACCCTCCAAAACCGGCAATTTGAAAGATTCTTCTCGGTGTTTAATATAGCGATGAGAAGAATATTCCCCATCGGGGCTTGCCATCTAGTGAGGCCGGCTCAATTGAGCTGAATATACCTGCCACTCCGTGCTCAGTCCGCGACCGCCAAAGCCCGCGGTTGTAAACATACGGGCAATTTCGGGCTCATTTTTACCCGTTAGTTTACAAAATGCCCTCGCGAAGCCGATGTCGGCTCACGAAGGCCTTGTTAAGGCGAGATATCTTCACTCCTTTACAAAAATTGCTCCGCATTACCAGAGTGACTGTTGGTTGGAGCTGTGTGTAAACTAAAAAACGCTTTCGTCGCTTCTTCAATGACTTAGCGTTTTTCAGCTTCCGGATTGCCGACGAGACTCGAATCAGATGCCGTGGGGCCCGCTTGTGTAAACAAGGGGGGCTTTCGTTTGATAAATCAACGCATTGCCAGCCGATTTCGCGTAAAGCCCGTTGTAATGGAGGGCGGCGAGAGGTTTGGGCTTCTCTTGGATAGGGAGAGCGGGCTGCCGGACCCTTGGGCTAGCTGAGCACAACATTCGCATGATGGCCGCGCTCGTTGAGCCGCTTGCACAGCGCGTGGGCGAAGGTGGTCTTTCCTGCGGCTGCCGGGCCAAAGAACTCGATGATCATGCTCCCGAACCTCAAGAGGTTGTTGGTGCCTGCACGATTCGCCGAGGGTCCTGCACCTGAGGAAACAGGCGTTCCCGCTTTCGCGCCGCGACAATAAAACTCTCCGCCAATAATCCCGGCACCTTGAGCCTCCGGCACGCCTTTTCGAATGGCTCGATCAGCGCCTCGCAGAGATGTGGAAACAACCGGCCCGGTCGCGGGAGATAGCCGTAATACGTGCTCTCCACGACCTCAAATCCCTCATCCGACAGCAGGCTTGAAAATTGATACAAAGTCAGGGTGTGTCGAGGTCTGCTCGGATATGCCCAGTTCAGGACACGACTGAACGACCCGATGGGTGACGTTGCATTGAGCTGGATATTGCACACCAATACGCCGTCGTTGCGAAGATGCCGATAGATCGCCCGCAATGCGTCGCGCCTAAGCGTGTCTTCTGCATTCAAGAAGAACCGAAATGCGGTGGCAACGTCAAATGTCTGTTCGAGAGGAACCTTGGTGACGTCGACGCATAGCAGCGTCACGTTGTCTGGCACCGAAGCTGCCGAAAGCATCGCTTCTGACACATCGACCCCGACAACCGAGCCGAACAACCGAGCGGCGACCTTCGCAATGCGTCCGGTTCCGCAGGCGAAGTCGAGGCTTGTTCGCTGTGGCCCTCCGAGCCGGCGCAGAATGCTTTCGAGCAAGGGCTGTTCGACGTCCCGCCACAATGCCGCGCAATGGCCCACCTCGAAGGTGCTGACGTAGTCGGCAACGACATCAACCGACTGGTGGCTCGCGCGATAGCTGAACGTGTCTCCGTTGAGCATAAGGATATGTCCCTCGAGTCCGCCGACGCTAACCTCGATGTCGGGACGACGTCTTCATGCATTCGCACGATGCCGGAACGGAGCGGCAGGCGTGATCCGACTAGTCGACGGGCGGCAGTCCGCGGATCCGAACAGTCATTCAAATGAACGTTGGTGTGGTTTGTAATCCGGCTAAGCTCTGACCTGCAGGTAAATGACAGCTTGTTCCGAGGCGCTGGGCATTCCACCATGATCATCGAGTTATTTGGGCCGCCTGGTGCAGGCAAGACCACACTTCTTCGCGGCCTCTGCCGGGGGCTGGCGCAAGAAGGCATCAACCTGAAGACAGTGAACGGTTATCGCCTGATTGAATATGCGTCGGCCCAGGATGACGGCCCGGAGACGCGCCATGGCATTGGGCGTATTGGCAGAAAGATTGCCACCTCCGGTCCTGTCTTGCTATCGACCCTGCCGAAGGACGGTGTCGCGGCGCGGCTTCTAGCATCAATCCCGCTACGAAGCCGCACGTGGTCATGGCGCATGAAGGTCGACATCGCTCTACTGTGCGAATCTTGGCGTAAAGCGCAGGAATCGGAAGGTTACTTCATTTTTGAAGAAGGCCTGATCCAGGCATTGTGTGCGCTGGTTTTGCTGGCGCGAACTCCAAGCATTGACGTGGTTCGTGACTGCCTAGCGTTCCTGCCGCGACCGGACCTGCTTGTCCAGCTCGATGCGCCGCAGGAAACGTTGCGCCGCCGTCTTACGGATCGGCATGCGCACCAGCCGCTCATCGAAGTCCTCCTGTTCGAACTCGGCGTGGACAGGGGCTTGAAGCAGGCCAATATCTCAAGGGAGATCGGCGAGTGCTTGCGCCGGGACGGATGGTCCTTGATACAAGTCAACGGTGCCGACCCGCTCAATTTCGATAAGGTCATCACGCGAGTCCTGGGAGAGCATATCAATGAGGCCGCCCTGGGTGACCAAGGCGATAACAGCCAAACCACTGGATTAGCTGGCAACTATGAACTTGATGGATCTCAACATTTCGCACGGGGGCCTGGTGGCAGCATCTGACGCTCGCTCACGATTTGAATCATTGCGTGGTCGAGCCCCGGTCCGCCCGGAGCGAGGCATGGATACTTTGGGTCGCCTCGACTAGCGCGGTCCCCTGTCTCGGAGAGCCTTGCGTCCGAAACCAACCATTCAGCCACGATCAGCCCGTGAGGCGCGCACGAAACAAGGTGCAGCCGTCCGCCAGGCGCGACCTGGAGATATCCCGGAATCCAGCCTCGGTCACCGGCGCGCTCCTCGACCGCCTCACGCATCACGTCCATAACCACATATAACCCTTCTGATCTGCTGTCAGGACGTCCTGAACTTCTGCATCGCGCGCTGTGAGCTGATTGCTTGCAGCGCGTTTTGCTTTTTGAGGGTGCGGTTAGCTGTGGCAACGAGGCGGCAATATGATCTTTACAATGGAAAGATTTCTGCGATGGTGAGCTGATGCTGCCTCCTGAACACGAGGGCCACCATGTCGCTGCAGCCGCTGCTTGATGCCGCCGCTCCAATCCCGCTGCATGCTTTTGCGGCCATGGTCGCATTCCTGCTCGGTGTCGTTCAATTGATCGCGCCCAAGGGCACGCTACCGCACAAGACGCTCGGCTGGATCTGGGTGATCCTGCTCGCCACCGTTGCGATCAGCTCGTTTGGGATCCATGGCCATAGCTACCGGCTCTGGCGAGACTGGAGCCCGATCCACCTGCTGTCGATCATCGCGCCGGTGATGCTGGTGGTCGGAGTGGTCGCCGCACGCCGGCACCGCGTCAGGGCGCATGCCATCACCATGATTTCGATCTTCGCCGGCGCCCTGGTGATCGCCGGCGTGTTCACCCTTGTGCCGGGCCGGGTCATGCACACCGTGGTGTTCGGGCGCTAGATTGCTGCAAGACGGCCGCATGGTTTTCGCAAGATTCGGCGGGTTCGGGCTGGCTTATTCGGGGCCACTTCACAAGCCCTGTGCAGCTCCCGTAAGCATTTGAAAAATCAGCAGGAAAATAGAGCCGCGGGCGTTGTCTACGGGGTGGCTTGAAGCCGCGCGATGCGCTATATGATTCCCAGCAAAACCTGACCGGAAATCATCCTTGTCCGACACTGAAGACCAGAAGCCTGGGGAGCCACCGGCCCCCTCGGATATTCGTCCCGTATCCATCCTCGATGAGATGAAGCGTTCGTATCTCGATTACGCCATGAGCGTGATCGTGGCGCGTGCGCTGCCGGATGCGCGCGACGGCTTGAAGCCTGTGCATCGGCGCATTCTCTACGCGATGTACGAGAACGGCTTCGAATGGAACAAGCCATATCGCAAGTCGGCGCGAACCGTCGGCGACGTCATCGGTAAGTATCATCCGCACGGCGACCAGTCGGTCTATGACGCCATGGTCCGCATGGCGCAGGACTTTTCGATGCGCGTGCCGCTGATCGACGGTCAGGGCAATTTCGGTTCGGTCGATGGCGATCAGGCCGCCGCGATGCGATACACGGAATCGCGCCTGACCAAGATCGCGCAGTCGCTGCTGGACGATCTCGACAAGGATACGGTCGACTATCAGGACAACTACGACGGCTCGTTCCGTGAGCCGCGTGTGCTGCCGGCGAAGTTTCCCAATCTGCTGGTGAATGGCGGCGGCGGCATTGCCGTCGGCATGGCCACCAACATCCCGCCGCACAATCTCGGCGAAGTCATCGACGCCTGCGTCGCGCTGATCGATGATCCGTCACTCACCATTGACGATCTGAACAAGATCATCCCGGGTCCGGATTTCCCGACCGGTGGCATCATTCTCGGCCGCGCCGGGATTCGTACGGCCTATCACACCGGCCGCGGTTCCATCGTGATGCGCGGCAAGGTCTCGATCGAGCCGACGCGCAAGGACCGCGAAGCGATCATCGTCTCTGAAATCCCGTACCAGGTGAACAAGGCCACCATGGTCGAGCGCATCGCCGAACTGGTGCGCGACAAGAAGATCGAAGGCATCTCCGATCTCAGAGACGAATCCGACCGTGACGGTTTTCGCGTCGTCGTCGAATTGAAGCGGGACGCGGTGCCGGAGGTGGTGCTGAACCAGCTCTACAAATTCACGCCGCTGCAGACCAATTTCGGCGCCAACATGGTGGCGCTCGACACCGGCCGGCCGTTGCTGATGAACCTGAAGGATCTGCTGACGATCTTCGTTGCGTTCCGCGAACAGGTCGTCACGCGCCGTACCAAGTTCCTGCTCAACAAGGCGCGCGATCGCGCGCATATCCTCGTCGGCCTGGCCATTGCAGTGGCGAATATCGACGAGGTCATTCGTGTGATCCGGACCTCGCCGGATCCGGCCACCGCACGTGACATCCTGATGGAGCGTCATTGGCCCGCGCAGGACGTGGCGACGATGATGATGCTGATCGACGATCCGCGCCATCGCCTCGAGGAAGACGGTACCGCGCGGCTGTCCTTCGAACAGGCCAAGGCCATTCTCGATCTGCGACTGGCTCGCTTGACAGCTCTGGGCCGCGAAGAAATCTCCGACGAGCTGGACAAGCTCGCCGTCGAGATTGCGGACTATCTGGAGATCCTGCGTTCGCGCGCGCGCGTTCAGGGCATCATCAAGGACGAGCTCGGCGCGGTGAAGGCGGAATTCGCGACGCCGCGCAAGACCGTCATCATGGAACAGGAAGGCGAGGTCGAAGACGAGGACCTGATCCAGCGTGAAGACATGGTGGTGACGGTGTCGCATCATGGCTACGTCAAGCGCGTGCCGCTTTCGACCTATCGGGCGCAGCGCCGCGGCGGCAAGGGCCGCTCCGGCATGGCGACGCGCGACGAGGATTTCGTCTCGCGTCTGTTCGTGGCCTCGACCCATACGCCGGTGCTGTTCTTCTCGTCGCGTGGCCAGGTCTACAAGGAAAAGGTCTGGCGTCTGCCGATCGCGCCGCCAAACGGCCGCGGCAAGGCGATGATCAACATCCTGCCGCTGGAGCAGGGCGAACGCATCACCACGATCATGCCGCTGCCTGAGGACGAGGCGACGTGGAACGATCTCGACGTGATGTTCGCGACCACCGGCGGCAACGTCCGCCGCAACAAGCTCTCTGACTTCGTCGATGTCAGGCGATCCGGCATCATCGCGATGAAGCTCGATGAGGGCGAAGCGATCGTCGATGTGCAGATCGCCACCGAACATGATGACGTGCTGCTGACCGCTGCCGGCGGCCAGTGCATCCGTTTCCCGGTGACTGACGTCCGTGTGTTCCAGGGCCGCAGCTCCATGGGCGTTCGCGGTATCTCTCTGGCGGACGGCGACAAGCTCATCTCGCTCACCATCCTGCGCCACCTCGAGGCGAATTCGGATGAGCGCGCGGCCTATCTGCGCCGTGCCAATGCGGTGCGTCGCGGCGGCGCCGAGGAGCGTGCCGATGTCGCGGACGAAGCGGCGGCTGCCGTGGAGACCGAAGAGGCGACGGGAGCCATCGAACTCGGCGAGCAGCGCTATGTCGAGATGTCGGCGTCCGAGCAGTTCGTACTGACCATCAGCGAGAATGGCTACGGCAAGCGGACCTCGTCGTTCGAGTACCGCACCACCGGACGCGGCGGCAAGGGTATCGTCGCGATGTCGGTCAACAACCGTAATGGCAAACTGATCGCGTCGTTCCCGGTCGAGGACAGCGACCAGATCATGCTGGTCACCGACAAGGGACAGTTGATCCGTTGCCCGGTGGAAGGTATCCGCATCGCCGGCCGTTCGACCCAGGGCGTCATCGTGTTCAACACGGCTGACGACGAGCACGTCGTGTCGGTCGAGCATATCGGCGAGGCGGGCGAGGGCGAAGAGGGCGAGAACGGCAACGGTGCGCCGGTGGCGGAGGGCTGAGGCTCTCCGCAGCGGCTGGCACGTTGATAAAAAACCCGCGGTCAACCGCGGGTTTTTCTTTTATGTATGCGATGTGCGGGATGGGTTGAGCGAAGCGAGAACCCAACACCTCGCGCTTGCTCGGTCGACAGGGGCTTTTCGGCCCTATGCGCCTGCGATCAATCATCCTACGAGCCGGCTGAATAAGGCGCTCTTCCGGATACCCGGTCGAACGGGAATGACGAGGCTTGGCAAAATCCAGGCGTCTCGTCATCCCCAGCTTACATCAGCCCGCGGTCTTCGGCACCGGCGTGTTGAGCAGCTGCTGCTCCCACAGGAAGGCAATGCCGCTACCGCCGGCATGCTGCACGATCACTTCCGTCAACTTGGCGGCGCTGTCGCTCCGGGCCCAGTCGCGCTGCCATTCGGCGGCCACCGCCAGCCAGGTCATCATGTTGGCGCCGGCCGCGATCATGCGCTGGATGGCGACCTGATGGGCCTCGACCGAAACGGCGCCCGAGGCATCGGTGACGACCGTTACGTCCCAGCCCTCGCCAAGGGCCTGGATCGTCGGCATCGCGACGCAGATCTCAGTCCACAGGCCCGCGATGATCAATTGCTTGCGGCCCGTTGCCTTGACGGCGTCCACCGCCTTCGGGTCTTCCCAGGTGTTGATGAAGGTCCGGTCGATCACCTCCTGGCCGGGGAACACGTCGGTGATCTGAGGGAATAAGAGACCGCCACGCTCGGCGAGCACCGAGGTCAGGATGGTGGGAACGCCGAACGCCTTGGCGGCCTTCGCCAGGCCCGCCGTGTTGTTGATCACCATCTGCGGTTCATGGCTGTTCACGTTGGCGAGCTGGTAGGGCTGGTGGTCGATCAGAATGAGGACCGAGTCTTCGGGACGAAGGAGCGACGCAAGGCCATTACGAAAGGTCATGAATATATCCTTTGGTGCCGTTGTGAGTGAGATTGGTCTTCTTGATGGGACATGCGCCAACGGCGGCGCTGTCTCGACGGGGTATTGCCGTTCTTGGGCTTGATGAGGTAGTGCCCTTCCGTGGCAAGCTGTGTTGCGGAATGGGGAACGCCGAATTGGATATCGAAGCGCTCAGGACATTCGTGGAAGTTGCCGATGCCGGGGGCGTTTCGCCCGCTGCGCGTCGGCTCAGCGTCTCCAAGTCGATCGTCAGTCGGCAGCTTGCTCGCATTGAAGCGGAACTTGGCGTGCAGCTTCTCGCACGAACCACGCGCGGCGCTGCGCTCACCGAAGCGGGAGTCGCGTTTCGCGACCATGCAGCGCGAGCTTGCGCCGAGATCGACGCGGCCAGGGAGTTGCTCCTGCCTGATGGCGAGCTTTGCGGCCGCTTGCGCATTGCCGTGCCGCTTACTTTCGGCCCAACGCACTTAGCTCCCGTGCTTGCGGACATGGCGCGACGGCACCCGCAGCTCCACATCCATAGCGTCTACAGTGATCGCTTCGTTGATCTCATCGCCGAAGGTTTCGATTGCGCGATCCGGGTTGGCTATCTTCCGGACTCCAACCTGATCGCGCGACACGTCGGGCCTATCTATGGAAAACTGGTCGCCAGCCCAGACTATATCGAAGCGCATGGTTCCCCTGAGACGCCGGACGAACTCGTTGCGCATCAGGCTCTCATGCAGGGTACGGAAGCCTGGCAATTCATGGACGGCGACAAGACAATCACGGTGCGTCCGCAAGGGCGCTTCAAAGCCGACAACGGCACGGCTCTCCGTGCCGCAGCATTGGCAGGACTCGGCATCGCCTGGCTGCCCGATGGCATCACCCATGACGATGTCGCCTCCGGCGCGCTTGTTCCGGTCATGACCCGCCATCCGCCGCCACCGGCAGGTGTCTATGTCATCCGCCCGCCAAGTCAGCAACCCGCACGGAAGGTGCGGGTTCTTACCGAAATGCTCATCGCGTGTTTCGCAGAGGCTCCGCGCCTTGCGGGCGTGGATCGCTAGAGCGCAGGCAGGGAGGCCTCGACGTTCGGCCAAGCCTGCTGCGAGCAGTCGCGGCCGGCCGAGGCTTAAGTCGCGCGAGGCTTAAATCTCGATCTCGGTGCCGAATTCGACGACCTGCTTGGTCGGCACGCCGAAGAACGCCGCGGAGCGCTCGGCGTTGCGCTGGAGGAACGCGAATACGGTTTCGCGCCACACCGCCATCCCGGCGACCTTGTCGCTGGGAATGATGGTCTCCCGGCCGATGTAATAGGTGATCTCGGCGAGGTCGATGCCGGGCAGCTTGCCCTGTTCGGAGGCCAGACCGAGCCCGTCCGAAATCGTTGGATACTGCATGAAGCCGTAATGCAGGATGACGCGCGTGATCCCTTCGATGACTTCGATAATCTCGGCGCGATCGGCATCCGGGACGCGCGGCACTTCGGAGATCAGCACAGTCACCAGAATGACGCGCTCATGTAGGACGTGGTTGTGCTTGACGAATTGCGTCAGTGCGAGCGGCACACCGTTCGGCATGGATGCCAGGAACACCGCAGTGCCATTGAGGCGCGCATGGCAGCGACTGACGGCCGTCTCGATCAGGTCTTCTTCGGGCTGACGCAGTTTGGCGCGGGCGCTTTCGACGAGTTTGACACCGCTGCGCCATGTCAGCATCAGGAACGCCACAGCCGCCGCCAAGAATAGCGGAAACCAGCCGCCTTCGAACAGCTTCGTGGAATTGGCGGCGAAGAAGATGCAATCGATGATGAAGAAAAAGCCGTTCACCGACACGACGAGAAGCGGCGGATAGCCCCATTGCAGCGCGACCAATGCCGCAAGCAGCGTGGTGATCGCCATCAGCAGCGATACGGCGATGCCATAGGCGCCTGCCAGCGCGTCCGACGTGCCGAAGCTGAGCACGGCGGCCAGCGTCGCCGCGGCCAGCAGCCAGTTCACCAGCGGCACATAGATCTGGCCCATGGCGTGGCTGGTGGTGTGCCGGATCTGCATCCGCGGCAGGAAGCCGAGCTGGATCGATTGCTGCGTCAGCGAGAACACACCGGAGATGATAGCTTGCGAGGCGATCACCGTCGCGACGGTGGCAAAAGCCACCAGCGGGTAGTGCAGCCAGTCCGGCGCCAGTTGATAGAACGGGTTGTTGATGGCAGTGGGGTCGGCGATCAGCAGTCCCGCCTGGCCGAAATAGTTCAGCACCAGCGCAGGCAGGGCTATGGCAAACCAGGCGAGCCGGATCGGCATCCGGCCGAAATGGCCCATATCGGCATACATCGCTTCGCCGCCGGTCACGGCTAGGAAGGCGGCGCCGAGAATGGCAAAGCTGATGTGGAAGTCCTGGTGGATCAGGAATTCGAAGGCATAGAGCGGACTGACGGCAGCGAGCACGCCGGGCGATTGCACGATGCCATGGATGCCGAGCAGCGCCAGCACGGCAAACCAGCCCAGCATCACTGGCCCGAAGATGCCGCCGATGAAACCGGTGCCCTTGCTCTGCATCAGAAACAGCCCGATCAGAATGATGACGGTGAGCGGCACCACGGCCGGCGCCAGCGACGGTGCATCGACCTTGAGGCCTTCAATGGCTGATAGTACCGAGATCGCCGGCGTGATGGCGCCATCGCCATAGAGCAGGGCGGCACCAACGAGGCCGACGACCAGCAGATGTATGCGCCATGTACCCGGTTCTGCGTTACGCGCGTGGAGCAGTGCCAGCAGGGCGACGATACCGCCTTCGCCGCGATTGTCGGCGCGCAGAATTAGAAGTGCGTATTTCAGGGAGATAATGAGGATCAACGCCCAGAGGATCAGCGACACTACGCCGAGCGTTGCTTCGGACGTGAGAGGCCCGCCATGGGCCGCTGCCTTCACGGCTTCCTTCAATGCGTAAAGGGGGCTGGTGCCGATATCGCCATAGACGACGCCGAGCGCGCCGATCGTTGCCGTGAGAGGAAGTCCGCCAGAGTGTCCTGGCGATGCGGCTGGGATGGCGGTCACTGGCAGCCCTCACGGGACTCGCGCTTGACAATTGCGCTTGACCGGCAGTCTGCGACGTTGCGTCGCGAATTGCTATGAAATTAGTTGAAGTAGCTGTCGCGAGAATTTCACTGAACTATGCATCGCGCGCGTTGGGGGAGTGTAGTTCGATGGCCCGGATTAAGTATCAGTACACCCCGGTTCTGACCGGGGTGCGGTATCCTTTGCCGCTTAGCGACGCTCGGTGGTCACGAGGCGGACTTCGCGGACAGTGATCGTCTTGCTGGCTGCGTTACGCAGGCAGGAGGCCTCGAAGTTCGGCCAGGCCTGCTCGGAGCAGTTGCGACCTACCGTGTGGATGTCCAGGCGGTCGGCCTTGGCGAGGGCCACCGGCACCGACGCCTCGACCTTCGGGGCAAAGCCCGGCAGAACGGTGAGGGCGGCTGCGATGAAAGCTGCGACGGCAACTGCTGAGAGAGTCTTGATCATGACGGTCCCCTGTCATTCGGGCCGTTTTGGCCCGGTTTGTTTGTCGCTTCCTGTGCTTGCCTGATTAATCAGGCCCGGTTTCAGGAAGTTGTCGTGTCCAGGCAAAGTGGTTTCATCCGGCCCGGTTTGTGTTTCGTCCGTACGCGCATGACGACACATGAGGCTCGAAAGCCCAATGTTTTCAATATCGTTGCTGCGTACCCAGTAGACGCGCTGACCCGGCATCCGGTTCGAGCCCTGTCCGAAAATAAACATCGGCCATTCGGCCCCAGCGGGCGGAACCAAGTCGGCTTGCGGCTCGAACGGGGGCGGGGTAGGAGGGGGAATGCCCCGTATCGCGCTTTATCCCGGTTCATTCGATCCCGTCACCAATGGCCATCTCGATGTGGTCCGCCATGCCGTTGGCCTGTGCGACAAGCTCGTGGTCGCGATCGGCGTCCACCCTGGCAAGAAGCCGCTGTTCTCGACGGACGAGCGGCTGGAGATGGTGAAACAGGTGTTCGGACCGCTGGCCTCAGCCGCCGGCTGCGAATTCGACTGCACGACCTATGACAATCTCACCACCACACTGGCGCAGCAGATCGGTGCGACCATCATGATCCGCGGGCTGCGCGACGGCACCGATCTGGATTACGAGATGCAGATCGTCGGCATGAACGAGACCATGGCGCCGGATGTGCAGACGGTATTTCTTCCGGCCTCGGTGAGTGTCCGCCCGATCACCGCCACACTGGTCCGGCAAATCGCCGCCATGGGCGGCGACGTTTCGGCTTTCGTCCCGGACGCGGTTGCCAAGAGCCTCAAGTCCAAATTCGCCGCTTAATCAAACGCCGGCTGACCGGCTTTCTCTGATCCGGAGTTTCCATGATCCGTATAGTCGCACTTGCTGCCGCGCTGATGTTCGCGGCTCCCGCTTTCGCGCAGGCTCCGGCAGCGCTTCCGGCTGGCCTCGACAAGGCCAATTCGGTCGTGATCGACACGACCAAAGGCCGGATCATCATCAAGCTGCGCACCGATATCGCCCCGCAGCACGCCGAGCGCATCAAGCTGCTCGCCCGCGAAGGCTACTACAACAACGTACCGTTCCACCGCGTGATGGACGGCTTCATGGCGCAGACCGGTGATGGCAAGAACTTCAACGGTACCGGCGGATCGAAGTATCCGAACCTGAAGGCCGAATTCTCGCAGGTGCCGTACAAGCGCGGCGTTGTTGGCATGGCACGTGCCGGCGATCCGGATTCGGCCAATTCGCAGTTCTTCATCATGTTCGCTGAAGGCTCATCCCTGAACGGCAAATACACCGTGGTTGGCGACGTCGTCGCCGGCATGGACGTCGTCGACAAGCTCAAGAAGGCGCCTCCCGGCTCGGCCAGTGGTGCCGTGACCGACCCTGACAAGATGGTCAAGGTTCAGGTCGCTTCTGACATCAAGTGAGCATCATGATGCCGCGATGCAGGGGCATTGCTCTGCTTGCGGCATTATTACTGTCTGGCGTTCTTCAGGCGCATCCGGCATCGGCTCAGTCTGAAGCCGTGAGCACGCTGGAGGGCATGTTCGGAAGGCTGAAAGCGTGCTGGCATCCGCCTGCCTTGCCGCGCGGCCATCCGGGCATGGAGATCACGGTGCTGTTCAGCTTCAAACGATCCGGTGAACTTCTCGGAAGGCCGCGAATTACCTTCGAGACGCCGGATGCCTCCGAGGCCGACAGCGTCGCTTACCGAACGGCTGTGATGGAGACATTGCAACATTGCACGCCGATGCCATTTACCGGGGGCCTGGGCGACGCGGTCGCTGGACGCCCCTTCCGAGTGCGGTTTGACGACCGCCGAAACCAACCCAAACCAGTAGAGAGACGAGCATGGCTGTTACCGAGAATACTTTGATCCTTGAAACCACCCAGGGTCCCGTCACCATCGAGATGCGCCCGGATCTGGCACCGGGCCATGTCGCCCGTATCAAGGAGCTCGTGCGCGAAGGCTTCTACGACGGTATCGTCTTCCACCGTGTCATTGACGGCTTCATGGCGCAGACCGGCTGTCCGCAGGGCACCGGCACCGGCGGTTCGGGCAAGAAGCTGAAGGCCGAATTCAATAACGAGCCGCATGTGCGTGGCACGCTGTCGATGGCCCGCGCGGCCAGCCCGGATTCCGGCGACAGCCAGTTCTTCATCTGCTTCGACGACGCGTCGTTCCTCAACAAGCAGTACACTGTCTGGGGCAAGGTCACCGAAGGCATGGAGAACGTCGACAAGATCAAGCGCGGCGAGCCGGTGCAGAACCCGGACAAGATCGTCAAGGCACATATGGCCGCCGACGCGGCTGCCTAAGTTAAGCTCCTCCCTCACGTTCGTCATGCCCGGGCAGCGCGAAGCGAACTTCGCTAGTTGTCCCGGGCATCCACGTTTTATAGGCATCAACACCAAGACGTGGATGGCCGGGACAAGCCCGGCCATGACGGAGTGGGAATAACTATAGCCCATGCGTACCGATATCTTCGACTTCGAACTTCCGCCTGAGAACATCGCGTTGCGGCCCGCCAGCCCGCGGGATGCTGCGCGGTTGCTTGTCGTTCAGCCGGGTATCGGCGTGCAGGATCATGTCGTATCGGATCTGCCGACCTGGCTGAAGCCCGGCGATCAGCTAGTCGTCAACGACACCAGGGTGATCTCGGCGCAGCTCAGCGGCCGCCGCATCGGCCGTGACACCGAACCGAAGATTGACGCCACGCTGATCAAGCGGCTCGACGGTTCGCGCTGGCAGGCGCTGGTGCGGCCCGCCAAGAAGCTGACCGAAGGCGACACGGTGCGCTTCGGCAATGAAGGCCGTGTCTGCCTGCTCGGTCATCTCGACGCGCAAGTCGAGCACAAGGGCGATGCCGGCGAAATCATCTTCTCTTTCTCGTTTCACGGCCCGGCGCTGGATCAGGCGATTGCCGAACTCGGCGCGCCGCCGCTGCCGCCTTACATCGCCGGAAAACGCGCTCCGGACGAGCGTGACACGGCCGATTATCAAACCATGTTCGCCGCCAATGACGGCGCCGTCGCCGCACCGACGGCGGGACTGCATTTCACGCCGGCACTGGAAGCCGCTCTGAAGGCGCGGGGCGTCGGCCTGCATCGCATCACGCTGCATGTCGGAGCAGGGACGTTCCTGCCGGTGAAGGTCGACGACACCGCCGAGCACAAGATGCATTCCGAGTGGGGTACGATCTCGCGCGCAACGGCGGATGCGTTGAACGCAGCGCATGCGGCCGGCGGACGCGTGGTTGCCGTTGGCACGACCTCAATGCGTCTGCTGGAAAGCGCGACGTCCGAGGACGGCGTTATTCATCCATTCGCCGACGAGACTGCGATCTTCATCACGCCCGGCTATCGTTTCCGCGCCGTCGATATCATGCTCACGAATTTCCATCTGCCGCGTTCGACGCTGTTCATGCTGGTCTCTGCCTTTGCCGGCATGGATACGATGAAGCAGGCCTATGCCCATGCCATTGCGACCGGCTATCGTTTCTATTCATACGGCGACGCCAGTCTGGTGTTTCGGGACACACGCAATCAATGACCGTCGCCAATCATTTTGAACTGCTGCGCACTGACGGCACGGCACGCAGGGGCCAGCTGACAACGCCGCATGGTGTGGTGCGCACACCGGCCTTCATGCCGGTCGGCACGCTCGGTGCGATGAAGAGCCTGCACTGGCGCGACGTGCGCGATGCCGGTGCAGATATCGTGCTGGGCAATACCTACCATTTGATGCTGCGCCCCGGCGCAGAACGCGTCGCGTCGTTCGGTGGCCTGCAGAAATTCACCACCTGGAACGGTCCGATGCTGACCGACTCCGGCGGTTTCCAGGTGATGTCGCTGGCGCAGCTCCGCAAGGTGACGGAGCAGGGCGTCACGTTCCGCTCACATATCGACGGTGCGAAGTTCGAACTGACCCCGGAACGGGCCATCGAGATCCAGCGGCTGCTGAATTCGGACATCGCGATGCAGCTCGACGAATGCGTGCGGCTGCCCGCCGAACACGCCGACATCGACCGCGCCATGCAGCTGTCGCTGCGCTGGGCCGAACGCTGCAAGCGCGCCTTCGAGACGGCGCCTGAAGGCTATATGCTGTTCGGCATCGCACAGGGCGGAGATGTGCCGGAACTGCGCCGCGCCAGCGCGCAGCGGCTGATCGATATCGGCTTTCATGGCTATGCGATCGGCGGTCTTGCCGTGGGCGAACCGCAGGCGGTGATGCTGGCGATGATCGAGGAAGTGGTTCCGATCCTCCCCTCGGATCGGCCGCGCTATCTGATGGGCGTCGGCACGCCGGATGATATGCTGGAAGCAGTGGCGCGCGGCGTCGACATGTTCGACTGCGTGATGCCGACCCGTAACGGCCGCCACGGCATGGCCTTCACACGCCACGGCCAGATCAATATGCGCAATGCGCGGCATCAGGACGATCCGCGGCCGCTGGACGAAGAGAGCACCTGGCCGGCCGCGCGAGACTATTCGCGCGCCTATCTGCATCATCTGGTGCGATCAGGTGAGACCCTCGGCGCGATGCTGCTGTCGGAAATCAACATCGCCTATTACCAGAGCCTGATGCAGGGCATCCGCGCAGCCATCGAGGCCGGAACGTTCGAAGAGTTTCGGGCGCATACGCGCGAGGGCTGGGCACGCGGCGACATTCCGCCGCGGTAACCGGAGGTCAACTAGGTCGCCTTCACCGGTTCCGACTTCACCGGCCAGTCGATCATCCGTGCCTCGGCCGGCAGCCAGGTCCGGTGGTTTGCAGGTTCATCAATCGTTTGTCTCGCGGTCACCGGCCGCAAGCATTTCCATGGCCTTGTATTGCCGGAAAAACCTGCGGCTGGGCCGGGCCGGGAATCCTGCCCACCGCTCTCCTGCGGGCACGTCGCGCGTGACGCCGCTTGCACCGGCTATCTGTGCGCCGTCGCCGATCGTCAGATGAGGAGCAATTCCAGTCTGGCCGCCTATTGCAACAAAACTCCCGAGAGTTGCGGACCCGGCAATTCCGACTTGTGCGGCGATAAGGCAGTGCCTGCCAATCGTCACGTTGTGGGCGACTTGTACGAGGTTATCGAGCTTCGTGCCTTCGCCGATAAACGTGTTGCGGGTCGACCCGCGATCGATGGCCGTGTTTGCGCCTATTTCGACGCAGTCCTCAATAATGACGCCTCCGACCTGGAGAATTTTTATATGTCCGCCTTTGTCGGGCACGAATCCGAAGCCGTCCTGCCCGATCGATACGCCTGGATGGACAATGACGTGATTGCCGACGGTTGCGTGCGCAATGATAGCGCCGGCGCCGACCGAGCTATGGCTCCCGATGGTGACGTCTGGACCGATCACGACGTTTGACCCGATATAAGTGCGTTCACCGATCTTGGCCCGGGGACCGATCACTGCGCCGGGATCGATGGTAACCCCGCAATCGATGATGGCCGAAGCATGAATCGTGGCGTTCGGAGAAATGCCGACGGTCTCGAAAAGTGACCCCGGGATAGCCGCCCCTGGATAGAGCAAGGCGAGGATTCTCGAGTAAATCAAATATGGCTGAGGTGTCACAAAAGAGTAGGTCTCCTTTGGAACGGATGCGCTGAAGCGCGGGGAGACGAGACAAGCGCCCGCATTCGTCTGCCTCAAGGCCTCAAGATACTTGTGATTGTCCATATAGCTCAGCTCGCCGTGGCGCGCTGTCTCGAGCGCTGCTCCAGCCGAAATGAGGAAATCCTTTGTAACAAAAAGCAAGCCCGCGATGCCCGCGACCTCACTTGCAGCGATCGTGCGCTTAGGCACGAAGAAGGGAATTTGACCGGTCATGACCGACTCCAGTGCGGGTATCCCCTCGACCCGAGAGACGGCTTCTCCGCTGTAGACCCGACAGCTGGTTAGCACGGCTTGGGAACATCAGAAATGGCGAAGGTGTGACTGCGGCGTGGTCGTTACTTGGTGTACGCGTGACGGTGCAGAAATCGTTGCGCAGATTGCTGACCTTGACGCGTGCCGATGCTGCGCCGACGTAGACGCCGGTCGTGACGATATGCTGGCTAACTTCGGCGCGAGCGGCTGCTTTTGTTGGAGCGTCAACGACGCATGGGCGAAACTGGCTGCGTTCGCCTTACTGGGCGTTTTGGTTGTGCCATCCGCGTGGAAAGCAGCCCTCGGCGGGCAAGCAGAGGCACGGTGAATGTGATAGTCACAATCGGTGGCTTCCTCGGATCGCGGAGCAATCCAAGATCGGTTCACGCGGGTCCGCGCGAACAGCGCTAGTTGCAGACCGTCCGGCGAAAGGCATGCTTGGTCACAAAACCATAGCCGCATGTATCGCAGGTCCAGAGATAGCTGACGACGTCATCGGTGAGAAAGGCCGACGCCTCGGCAGCAATCATCGAGTCGGCACAAACGGGGCAGGTCGGAAGATCGCTGCCACGCGGCGCGGGATGGGACGTTTTGGTCGTACGGACTTCAGCTGATGCTGACATCGTGACCTCCTTCGTCGTCTCATCGGACATGACACGATCCTAATCCGATTTGTTTGACCGTGTCGCAACACAAATGCGTTGCTTTGAAGTTTTTTAAGTCAGCGCATGTTTGTGCCGCAGCGCGGTCACCTTTGTGCAATGCCACGTGCGTCACGGAGAACGCGCCTGTTACGATGAATGACATTTGTAAAATTTGCTGACATTGCCGGTCGTGCAGCAGAGGCGAGTAGCCGCCATATCGCGCCCTTGTGCGGACGCATCTTTGGCGACACCGCGGAAGCGATTGTGCAGCCGCTCAGCGGGCGCTATCTCTCGACGGCAACGTTTGAAGGAATCTGACCGAGATGGCACAGCCCCCGCGACGCCCGCGCACGCTCCAGGATGCCCGCACCGAGGCGGAGGCGGCGTTCAAGAAGACGACCACCAAACCGGTCGAGGCACCGGTCGCCAAGGCAGCCGTTCCCGGCGTGCGCGAACTGGTGTCGCTGCGGATCGATCAGGATGTGCTGGAATATTTCCAGCAGGACGGACCGGGCTGGCAGGACCGCATGAACGACGCGCTGCGCAAGGCGGCAGGCAAGTAAGCTGCCGCTCCAGGTAGCTGGCTTAGCGGTTCAGGAAGCCACCGACGACGCCGCCGATGAACCGGCCGGGACCGGCGGGATCGATGGCCGGGGCCGGGGCGGGCGCAGCTTGGCGCCGGACCACGGGCGCTTCCTCATAGGTCTGCTGTTGTACCTGGCGGCGCACCGGCTTCGGTGCGGGTGCCGGTTCCTCCTTCAGCGCGACGACCTCGGTGAGCAGTGCGGCATGCTGGACCTTGTTGAGATAGCCCGACGTCGGGTAACCGCGTGCCGCCTGCCACCGCGTGATCACGCCACGGGTCCCGGCATCGAAGCTGCCGGTCGCCTGGGTGTCGAAGCCAAGGCCATTGAGGCGGCGCTGCACGTCGCGCCGCTTCATCTTGTCGAGACCGATCTTGTCCTCGGTGAGCTGGTTGGCTTCCTCGGTAAACACGGCCTTGTCGACGCCCGGCGCAGCGGTACGCGGCGCGGTGGCGGCTTCCTGTAGCGCGGCGATACGGGCGAGGGCGAGCGGCTTGAACTGGCCGTTCGGGTACATCGAGATGTAGGCGTTCAGTTCCTCCGGCCGGTTCGAGTCCTTGATCGAGCGCCAGAACTCGAGCTCGACATCGGAGCCGGCGGTGGCAGCCGCGGGCATGGTGGCGGTGGGGCTGGCCGCGGCAACGGCGACCTGCGCCTGAACGTCTGGATTGAGATAGACTGCGCCGATCAGATTGGTGTGGCCCCAAGGCAGCTGGCCTTTGTTGGTTTCGTCCTGCACCTGTGCGCGCACTTTCGTCATCGCCTGCTGGATCTCGGCGCCGGGCGTGGTGATGTTGTTGAGCAGTGCGCGGGTGAACGGGCTGTTGCTTCCGCTCTTGCCGTCGAGGGCGGTCTGGCCGGGGCTGGTGGCGAATGCGATCAGCGTGCCTTCGCCGGATTTCATCTCCGCAAGACCGGACGACACCGCGACGCTGCGCGTGGCAGATCCGCTGGAGCGGATCTTGGCGGCAAACGGATTGTCGCGGCAGGCATCGAGGAATACCAGCTTCACCTTGGCATCGCCCATGGTCTGGTCGAGGGTGGTCTCGACATTGATCGCTGCGCCGAGCTTGACGTCCATCTCCGACTTCAGATTGGCATCGATCGGCAAAAGGTAGTTGATGTTGTTCACCGAGATACCGTGGCCGGCATAGAAGAACACCGCGACATCGGCGCCCTGCGCCTTGCGGCCGAAGTCGAGCAGCTTGTCGGTCATGCCGTCGCGCGTCAGGTTCGATCCTTCGATGACGTCGAAGCCGACATTGCGTAGCGCGCTGGCCATGGCCTTCGCGTCGATCGGCGGGTTCGGCAACGGATCGACATTCTTGTAGCTGCCATTGCCAACGACGAAAGCGACGCGCTTGTCGGCAAGCGCTGCATCCGCGCTGAACAGGATGGACAGCGCAGACAGGGCAAAAGCGAAATGGCGCACGATACGATCTCCCCCACGAATCCGGTCATTCGACCCTAGACACATTGGGAAAAGTACCAATTGCGGGCGTGCGCCAAAATGTCGAGACACGCACTCGGAGAATAAAATCGAAAAAGGGGAACCCGATGCGTCAGGCCGCCGCACGCACCGGCGGTCGATCGGTACTGAGCAGGTTCAGCGTGTTGCCGGCGAGAATGAGAGCTGCGCCGAGCAGTGTGAACATGTCGAGCCGTTCAGAGTATAGTAACCATCCGATGGTGGCACTGAGTGGTACGCGCAGAAAGTCCATCGGCACGACCACCGTCGCATCGGCATAGAGCATCGCGCGCGCCATGCAGAAGTGGGAAAACGTGCCGCAGAAGGCGACCACGAAAAGCCAGCCCCAGACATAGGCCGATGGCCACTGCCAGGAGTATAGCGCGGGGAAAACGCCGGCCACCGACTGCACCACGATCATCCAGAAGATGATCTTCAGCGCGCTGTCCGTGCGCGTCAGTGACTTGATCAATGTGATCGATATGCCGAAGCCAAACGCGGCGGCCAGCGCGATCAGCTGGCCGGGATTGACGACGCCCGTGGTCGGGCGAACGATGACGATCACGCCGATCAGGCCGAGCACGATGGCGACGATCTTCCAGAGCGTCATGCGCTCGCCGAGAAAGAACGCCGCCATGATCGCGATCCAGATCGGCATGGTGAACTCGATGGAGACGAGCTGGCTCAGGGGAATGAGCGTGAGTGCGTAGAACCAGCCGAGCTGCGCGCCGTAATGCACGAGGTTGCGCGACACATGCGCCAGCGGCCGTGTGGTCTTCATGGCGCGAAAGCCGCCGTTGAAATACAGGATCGGCAACAGCATGACGAAGCCGAAGACGGAGCGGATCTCCATCACCTGGAAGACATTGAGTTCGCGCAGCGTCTCGCGACCGCCGATGGCGACGAACAGCATCAGAAGCAGCCAGCCGGACATCCACAGCGCGGCGCGGGCCTTCGACGGGGGGCGATCCATAATCCCTGAGAACCAGTTTCTTGCGCTGCAACGATTCACGCAGCGGTGTAGCTTTACGGACAGGCTCTATCGGCGACATCGCCCGGCTTTGCAACGGACGAATCCGGTGGGGCTGCGTTGCGAGAGATCGTGCGGACGCTCTCAGTCAGAGGACATACAGGCAAAACAAAACCCCGGCTGTTTGAAACAACCGGGGTTCTAATTCCAAACGTGCGGAACGATCAGCTGCGGCTGAGCGAAATGCTGGCGCCCCTGAACTGGCCTTCGGAGGTGATCGAGACCTGCTGCTTGTTACCGGTCGTCGTCAGGATCAGCTTCGCGCTGAAGGCTGGCGATGAAACGTCAACATTGAACTTGCCGGCGGTTGCCCGACCCTCAAGCGACCCTGTCACGCCGCGGGTCGTCTCAGCCCAGCTGCCAGACAGCTCGCCGCCTCTGGACTTCACGTCGCTCTTCAGTTCGAACTTGTAGCTGTCGCTGGCGCAGAGCAGGGACTGGTTCAGTCCCGCGCCGTCGCCGCTCACGGCATAGGTCGCCTTGCAGCGAATGCGCTCCTTGGAGCCGTCCTCGAGCGAGATCGTCCCGTTACCCGACCATACTCCGGCCATACCGGCGAACGGCGCTGACTGGGCATATGCCGACGCAGACGTCAGACCGAGCGTGGCGCAGAGCACCGCCGTCCGAACGAGCGAACGCGGAGAGGTCGAGGTAGGCATCATGAGGAGCATTCCTGGTTGGGGATTACTGACGCGAAGCTTCCCACCGACCGCTGCAGGGGACGCCGCCCGAGGCGCCGTTCCACTTGCCCGATCCGGTGTTGCCGGACAGCTGGCCGTTGGCGAAAGCAGGTCCGATCGATACGCGTACGGTGCCTTCGCGGCCAACCTTGCCGTTGACGTCGGCGCCGGGCGCAGTGATGCGGCCTTCGGTGACGGTCAACGGATAGCGAGCCGTCGGCTCGCAGCTGCCGGTCTTGGTAACGATGGTCACATTCCAGAGCCCGTCATAGGCATTGTCGGCTGCGAACGAAGGAGCCGAAATCAACGCTGCGCTGGCAATCAGCGAAACGGACAAGGCGGAACGGATGCGGTCAAAACGCATTGAATCAAATCCTCGATGTTGTGATGGCCACCTTATTGGGGGGTAATGTGTCCAAAATTTGCTGCGTTGCCGCATAGACCCAAAACAACTCACGGGATGCAAGCCGCGACGGGCAAATTGGTTCCCTTTATTGACAGATTTGGTTGATTCGGGCGGGTTCCGGCGCCTTTTTAACCAGTTTTGGAGGCTTCTAGGCCAGTTTTGGCGCATTGGTCGCGAATTGCTCGTCCTGGTAGGTTGCGGGCAAACGCTTGTGGACAGTCGCGAAGTCCACGACCTCGCCGAGCAGCTTGAGGCCCAGCGGCGCCAACGCGCGCTCCCAAAGTTCGCGAGCGGTTTCGCCTTTTTTCACGAAGCACCATTCCTGCGCGGCGATGGCGCCACCGTCCATGACATCGGCAAGGTGATAGATGGTGCCGCCGGCGATCGGATCGCCTTCCTTGATGGTCCATTCCACGGCAGCGATGCCACGGTGACGGGGCAACAGTGACGGATGGTAGCCAATGCCGCCAAGGCTGGCTGCGGCGAGCGCATCCTTGCCGATGCGGGCGTGGCTGTGCGCCGTAATGATCAGCTCGGTGCCCTCGGCGATCTCGGAGGCCACGACGAGCTTCGGATTGGCCTGGACTGTTACCGGGATGCCGACAGCCTTGGCGGCTGCGGCGAGACGGTCCTCGGCATCTGCAACCACCACGGACGCGATCTCGACGTTGTGGGTCTTCAGCATATCGAGGGTCGTGACGCCGAAGTGTTTGGAGCCGACGAGGGTAATCCGCATGTTCGATTGTCCGGTGTTCAGAGGCTGAGGATGGTGTGAAAACCGGAAGTTCCGGCGTGGCTCATCGCGGTGATGGTGGGCGGGGAGGGGATCGAACCCTCGACCAGTCGATTAAAAGTCGAATGCTCTACCACTGAGCTACCCGCCCTAAAGTGCCGTATTGACGAAGCTAAACGGAGGAAACCGACCCTTGCGGGGCGCGGTGAGGCCGATCAGCCACGGCCGCGATGGCGCCCGCAATGCAGCGTATCGCGTGACCGGCTGTGTAAAAGGCGGGTCCGCCGGGGTCAAGGGCAGGGCTTGATGTTATGGACATGAACCGCGCCCCATTGGCGCGGTTCAGCTTGCTTCGCGCTGGGCCTCGGGACGGGACACGTCGATCGGCGGCATCGCCACCGGGCGAAGGCCGATCAGCTCGGCCGTGCGGACCGTCGTGTTGCGCCACCACTGGAAGTCATTGGCGCGTGAATTCTCCAGGATGGCAATCATCACCGCCGACAGGAACGGCAGGCTCTGCAGCACCAGCACGCCAGCGAAGATGTAGATCTCGGTGACCTGCTTGGAGTTGTTGGAAAACACCAGCACGCCGCAGCTGATCAACAGAAGCACACCGATCACCGCTTCCCAGAACGCCTGGAATTCGATCGACATGGTCGACTTGCCGCCCTTGGAGGTCACGGTGAAGGGCAGGTGATCCTTGATCAGGCCATCGGCGACGGCGCGCGACACGGTCCACTGCACCGACATGGCGGCGATCATCGCGCCCAGCATCTGCCACAGGCCGATCTTCACGCGCAGCCGGTACAAGACGATGAAGTGCGCCAGCGACACCACGAATGACGCGATGATCGGCAGCGTCAGGATCTTGTCGGGGATGGCGATATCGGCGAAGGCGATGATCGGCACCCAGATGATGTTGAGGATCGCCACCACGACGCCGAGGCTTTCGGCGCCGAGCCAGTTTAGCCAGCCCATGCCGAATTCGCGCTTCTGGTCCTGGGTCATGCGGCTCGCGCCGGGCATGAAACGGCGCCAGTGCTTCTTGATGATCTGGAAGCCGCCATAGGCCCAGCGATGACGCTGTTTCTTGAACGCCTCATAGGTGTCCGGCAGCACGCCGTAGCCGTAACGTTCCTTCGTGTAATGCGTCAGCCAGCCATGCTGCATGATGGCGAGGCCGAGATCCGAGTCCTCGCAGATGGTGTCGCCGGCCCAGCCGCCCGCCATGTCCATCGCGGAGCGACGAATGAGGCACATGGTGCCATGGACGATGATCGCATTGGCCTCGTTGCGCTGGACCATGCCGATGTCGAAGAACCCGGCATATTCGCCGTTCATGATGTAGTGCATCAATGAACGGTCGCCGTCGCGGTGGTCCTGCGGCGCCTGCACGAGGCCGACGCGCGGATCGTTGAAGGCTGGGACGAGATCCTTCAGCCAGTTCGGCTCCACCACATAGTCGGCGTCGATGATGCCGATCACCTCGGCATCCGCCGCGGTGCGGTCCATGGCGATGCGCAGCGCGCCGGCCTTGAAGCCTTCGACCTTCTCCGCATTGATGAAGATGAACCGCTCGCCGAGCATGCGGCAATGATCCTGGATCGGCTGCCAATAGGCCGGATCCGGCGTGTTGTTGATGATCACCACGCATTCGAAATTCGGATAGTCGAGCCGGGCAACCGCATCCAATGTCAGCTTCAGCATGTCGGGCTGTTCGCGATAGGCCGGAATGTGGATCGAGACCTTCGGGTAGTTCTGCTCGGCGTCTGCAGCGGCACGCAGCTTTTCGCTGCGTTCGGCTGTCAGCAGCCGCAATGGCTTCCGGCCGAAGGCGATGGCCGCAATCTCCTCAATGCGCGCCAGTGCGATGAGGAGCAGCGGGATCAGCAGGATGCAGCCGAGTGTGAGGGCGAAGGCCGATCCCCAGACGAAATAGTGGGTCTGCTGATAAGCGAAGATGGTTGCCGCCCAGGCGCCAACGGCATTGGCTGCGGCCGAGAGCACGAGAGCCTGCATCGCTGTCGCGCCAACGATCTGCAGGATCGGCAGCGACAGCAGGATGCCAACCAGAAGCGCAATACTGGCGTTCTTCCAGTGGTCCGGATCCACGACCGGACCGGTCCATGGGAATTTCGGTTCCCGCGAGGCGTTGAGAACGCCCCAATAGGGGCCGACGCCGCCTTCGAAGAATTTCCAGGGCTGATCGATGGCTTCGACGATGTTGTAGTCCATGCCGATCGCTTCAGCGCGGGTCACGAAGTTGCGCAGCACGACGGCCTGCTTGAAAGAGCCGGGCACGGCCCTGCGCAGATTGTAGCCTTCGCTCGGCCAGCCGAATTCGGCGATCACGATACGCTTGCCGGGAAAGGTCTCGCGCAGCACGCCGTAGAGATGAACGGCCTGGTCGACGGCCTGGGTGTCGGTGAAGTTTTCCCAATAGGGCAGGATGTGCGCGGCGATGAAGTCCACCGACGAGGCGAGCTGCGGATTGTCGCGCCAGATGTTCCAGATTTCACCGGTCGTGACGGGAACCGTGACCTGGCGCTTTACCCGGCGGATATATTCGACGAGGTCCTCGAGCTTGAGTTCATCGCGATACAGCGTTTCGTTGCCGACGACGATACCGATGACATTCGGGTTCTTCTTCGCAAGCTCAACGGCGGAGGCAATTTCACGCTCGTTGCGATCCGCGTTCTTGTCGATCCAGGCGCCGACGGTGACCTTGAGGCCGAACTCGTTGGCGATGGCGGGTACCATTTCCACGCCGCCGGTCGACGAATACAGACGGATGGCACGGGTGATGGTCGACAGCTTCTTGAGGTCGGCGCGAATCTTCTCGACGGTCGGAATGTTGTCCACGTCGGGATGCGCTGTACCCTCGAACGGCGCATAGGAGAGGCTGGGAATCATGCCCTTGAAATCGGGAGCTTCCTGCTTCTCGCGCAATACGCCCCATAGGGCGGCATGAACGGCGGTCACGAACAATAAAACGGCGACGACAGCGCGCATCGCAACTGAACCATAACGGGGCGAGCGTGGCCGGGAAGCGGACCCGTCCCCGAGGTCCGACCAGTACAACGGTAACGGAGACTATATCCGCCACACGAATTAACAACTCATACGCTGCCGTGGCCTTTTGAGGGCGGCACCATTATTCAAATGCGATTAGGCGCCGCCAGCTGAATGCCGCCTGAACAGAGCGCGCCACATTACTTCGGCGTTTCAGCAGGCGGTTTGGCGTCCGGCTGCGGAGCGGCCGCCGGCGCTGCGCCGCCACCGGCAGGCGCAGGCGTTGCCGGCTGGCTCAGCGCGGCAGGCTGCGGCTGCGCGTTCGGATTGATCCAGCAGCCGTGGACGCGGCTGTTGAGACTGTCCGCAATTTTCGGATCGATCAGCGGGCCGAATTTGACCAGGCAGCGGAACGTTGCCTGCACATGACCGCCGGGACAGCCGAATCGGTCGTAGAGATCGAGGTGACGGAACGCGGTGTCGAGATCGTCGCGCCACATCAGCACCACGACGCGGCGGCCAAGCCAGACGCATTCGGGATTGCCGGCAGGACCATTGATCGCCTGGGTCGCCTCGACGAATTCGTCGGATTTCTTCTGGCTCTCACGGGCAACGTCGGCAGGCGTCACGGGCGCATTTGCCGCAGGCTTCTGATCCTGTGCGCGAACTGGGCCGCTCTGGGCCAACGCGCAGCCAACACCCAGCAGCAGAGCAAGGCCTGGAACGGCGAGACAACGCAGAACCGCAGATTGGAACCCGAACACCAGTCGACGCATAAAGTCCCCGATAAGTTGGCTGCCAGGCAGTTCTGACGCCCTCGCCAGATGCCGTTCAATTGGGCCCCCAATACGGCGGCGACCACGGCTGAATCCCATGACGGACATTTTTGATTTTGTCCAGCAACGCCGGAAGTTTGTCTGATTTTCGTGGCGGGTCGGGCCGACAAGTCCGTGATTGCCGGCATGATGCACTTGGCAGATTGGCGACGACCGGCTAATCGACGGACGACTTTGGAGGACGGAACCAATTTCCACCCGCACGCCGCTGGCGCTTCTCATCCTTTCCCTTGGTACGATCGCAGCGGTTTGGTGGTGGCTCGCCACGCCGGTCACGCTGGTGCGCGCGCCGATCGATCCCGCCGCCAAATTGGAATGCGTCTCCTATGCGCCGTTCCGTGGTGAGCAGACGCCGTTGAACTCGACCGCCGTTATTCCGGCGAGCCAGATTGCCGCCGACATGGCGCAACTGGCCGGGATCACCAAATGCGTGCGGACCTATTCCATCGATAACGGCCTTGATCAGGTGCCGGAACTGGCCGGCAAGGTCGGACTGAAGGTCATTCAGGGCGTGTGGCTCGGGAGCAACCGGCTCAAGAACCTGGCGCAGATCGCCGGCGTCGTGGACCTCACCAAGCGCTTTCCGAATGTGATCACCAGCGTGGTCGTCGGCAACGAGGTGCTGTTGCGCGGCGAGATGACGGCGGCCGATCTCGTCGGCAATATCCGCTCGGTGAAGGCGCAGGTCGGCAAGATCCCCGTGACCTATGCCGATGTCTGGGAGTTCTGGCTGAAGAATCGCGAGATCTATGACGCGGTGGATTTCGTCACGATCCACATCCTGCCCTATTGGGAGGACTTCCCAATTCGCGCGAAGAGCGCCGCCGCCCATGTGGACTCGATCCGCAAGCGTCTCGCCGTGGCGTTTCCATCCAAGGAAATCCTGATCGGCGAAACAGGTTGGCCGAGCGCCGGGCGGATGCGCGATGGCGCGTTGCCGTCGCGCACCAACCAGGCACGGGTCGTGTCCGAAATCCTCGATCTGGCCAAGCGCGAGGGATTCCGTGTCAATCTGATCGAAGCCTATGACCAGCCGTGGAAGCGCGACCTTGAAGGTACAGTCGGCGGCTATTGGGGCCTGATCTACGATCAGCCGCGCGAATTGAAGTATCCACCGGGCGTTCCGATTACCAATTATCCGTCGTGGAAGCTGCAGATGGGGCTCGGCATGGGCCTGAGCTTCCTGGTTTTCGTGACGGGCATGTTGACGCTTCGTCGACGGCCATGGTCGCCGCGTCTGTCGGCCTGGGTGACCGTTGCCGTATCGGCCACGGTGGCCGGCATCCTGCTGGGCGTTGCTGCAGACAAGCTGATCTATGAAAGCTATGGCGTCGGCCGCTGGATCCAGTGGAGCGCGCTGCTGGCCGCCGGTGTCGCGTCGCCGCTGCTGTGCGCCTATGCGACGATGTCCGGCCGCTCGCTGCCGACTTTTCTCCAACTGGTCGGACCGAGCCGGTTCCTGACCCGCTCGGTGTCGACGGTGCTGCTCGGACTGACCCTGGCTGTGGCGGCGCTGATCGGCGCCGAGACCGCACTCGGTTTCGTGTTCGATCCGCGTTACCGCGACTTTCCGTTCGCCGCGCTAACCATGGCGGTGGTGCCGTTTGCGGGACTGATGGCCGTCAACCGTCCGCAGGAAGGCGTACGGCCGATCGCCGAGTCGGTGTTTGCCGGAGTGCTCGTACTGTCGGCCGTGTATATCGGCTTCAACGAAGGGCCGGATAACTGGCAGTCGCTGTGGACCTGCGCGATCTATCTGCTGTTCGGCATCACGCTGTGGCGGGCGCGGGCCGCGCAAAGCCCAGAATAAGCAGGCCGATCGCGATGCCCGACAGGGCGACGTTATAGAGCACGATCCCGAAACCGGCTGCGATCAGTGCGACAGTGATGAGCACGATCGATGGCCGCAGCAGATTCAGCGTCGCAATGACGATCGCGGCGATGCCGAACACCGAATTCTTGAACAGATAGGTCATCACCAGCCGGCTCTTGCACAGGGTGCTCTGCAGGCCGGCGTCGCAGGCGAGCGCCGTCGTCGACAATTCGATGGCGAGATAGCGCAGATAGATGGCGTAGCCGACGGACAGGAAGCCGACGATGAGAAGCCATTGCACCTGACGGGCGGTGAGCTTGAACGGATCTTTTTTCATGCGGAAACCATGGTTCAAAACGCGGTGCGGAACAACCCGGCATGCGGTCGCGGTGAGAGGTCGGACCTAGATAACACTTTAGCCGCGCACGCCAAGAGATTGAAAATCTGATCTTTTGATCCTTAACGCAGCCCCAGGAACGAGGTCAGCGACGATTGCGGCTTGGGCGGCGCAACTTCTTCAACGGGTTTGGGCGGCGGCGCTTGTTCGGTGCGCTCCTGTGGCTTCGGCGCGGCGCGCCTGCGTGGCGCCGGTCTGGCTGGTGCAGGCGCAGCTTCCGCGGGCGCCGTCTCGGCCTTCATAGCAAGGCGCTGACCATCGAAGATCGACGTCTCGCAGAGCCGGCTGCTTTCGGTCAGCGCGGCGCAGATCTTCGCGGCGGCTGCAGCATCGCTGAGTGGACCGGCGACAAGGCGCAGTTGCATGCCGAGTCCGGTCGGGCGTTCCTTCACCATCATGATTGGGCGCAGTCCGTTCAGCGCGCGTGACTTGGACATGCCGCGCCAGATCGCGCGCAGGCCGTCCACCGAATTGGCGCCGCCGATATCAACGCCGAACTCCGTGCGCGCGACCGGCGTCGCCACGGCTTCGACGGCTACGGGGGCGGGCTCGGGCGCGGCCGGTTGGACCGATGCCGTTGTCTCCGGAGCGGCCGGAGGAGCTTCGATGGTCGGCGCCGGTTCGCTCAATTTGGCGGCCGCAGCGTCGGGCGGTGCCGTCATCGATTTCCATGCAACGAGCGGCGCAGAGGCTGGTGGATTGATTGTCGATGAAGCCGCTGCTTGCGCCGGTTTGGCGGCTGTCGTTTCGGCAGGCGGCGCGATGACAGCCACGGGACCGATGACCGGCGTCGACGGAATGCTCGGAAGCTCTGCCACCGGCTTTGGCTCGGTGGCTGCCGGCGGGGCAACGACGGATGCGGTGGCAGATGGCTGCGGTGCTGGCGTGGTTGTGGCGGCTGCCGGCGTTGGAATGGTCTGGCGCTTGATCGAACCGGTGACTGAATCCAGTCCCTGTTCGACCGAGGTGACGCGGGCATAGAGCCGGTCGCGATCGCTGTTCAGCGTCTCGATGGCCAGCGTCAGGCGCCGGGCCTCGGCCTGGGTCTCTTTGGTGACGAGCTGGATCTGCTGGGCCTGCCGCGCGAAGGTATCGGATGTGGCGACCTGATCGCGGCGCAACTGGACCTGCGACTGGCTGGCCAGAATGGCAACCACCACCGCACCCACGGCGGCAACGCCCCAGGAGCCCAGCCGCCACATCATGCGGCGGTCGACCTTGTCTTCCTCAGCCAGAAATCCGGTCAGCCAACCGCTATGCTCGGCTGAGAGAGTATCGGCCCACTTGTCGTGCTTATCCGCCATTCGACGTCTGCGTCGCCCCATCGCCCCTGCGAATCACAGTTCAACATTATCAGGAAACCGGCGGGAACCTGAGGTTGTCGGGCCACACGGCGCGCCAAACCGGTTTCCAGATTGGCCCAAAACCATTTAAGACGGCCGCGGCGCATGAGCGCCGCCACAACGGGGATTCGGATGACGGGCAGAACCAGCCTCACCATCGTGCTCGCGGCCGGCGAGGGAACGCGGATGCGGTCCTCGACGCCGAAAGTGCTGCATCAGGTCGCCAGCCAGTCGCTGCTGGGCCATGTGCTCGCGGCGTCGCCTCATGGCGCAGGCTCTGCACTGGCCGTCGTTGTCGGTCCCGATCGTCAGGACGTGGCGGATGAGGCCAGGCGGGTGCGGCCCGATGCCGCAACATTCGTTCAGCACGAGCGTCTTGGCACTGCCCATGCCGTGCTGGCGGCAAAGGACGCCATTGCAAAAGGCGCGGACGATCTGCTGATCGCCTTCGGCGACACGCCGCTGATTTCAGCCGAGACGTTCGAGCGTTTGCGTGCGCCCTTGAAGGCAGGTGCTGCGCTGACCGTGCTCGGCTTTCGTGCGGCCGATCCGACCGGTTATGGCCGGCTCCTGGTCGAAGGCGATCAGCTCGTCGCGATCCGTGAACATGCGGATGCCACACCGACCGAACGCGAGGTGGATCTCTGCAATGCCGGCGTGATGGCATTCGCCGGCAAGACCGCGCTCACAATCATCGAGCAGATCGGCACGTCCAACAGCAAGGGCGAATACTATCTCACCGATGCCGTGGAGATCGTGCGCAGCATGGGCTTGCGGGCGAGTGTGATCGAGACCAGTGAGGATGAAGTCCGTGGCATCAACACCAAGGCGCAGCTCGCGGAAGCCGAAGCGATCATGCAGGCAAGGCTGCGCAAGGCCGCGCTCGACGCGGGCGTGACCATCGTCGCGCCGGAGACCGTGCATCTCGCGGCCGATACGATGTTCGGCAACGACGTCACCATCGAGCAGTATGTGGTGATCGGGCCCGGCGTCAGTATCGCTGACGGCGCTGTCATTCACGCCTTCTCGCACATCGTGCAGGCGGCGATCGGCAAGAAGGCCTCGATCGGTCCTTACGCACGCATCCGGCCGGGAACGTCGGTCGGCGAGGGCGCGCGCATTGGCAACTTCGTTGAAGCCAAGGCGGCCATTCTGGAAGCGGGCGTGAAGGTCAACCACCTGACCTATGTCGGCGATACGCATATCGGCGCCGGCGCCAATATTGGCGCGGGCACCATCACCTGCAATTACGATGGCTTCAACAAGAGCAAGACGATCATCGGTGCCGGTGCCTTTGTCGGTTCGAATTCGTCGCTGGTCGCACCGGTGAAGATCGGTGCCGGCGCTTACATCGGTTCGGGCTCAGTGATCACCCGCGACGTGCCGGACGATGCGCTTGCGGTAGAGCGCAACGAAGTGTCGATGAAGGAAGGCTGGGGCAAGCGCTTCCGCGACAAGAACGTGGCGAACAAGAAGCCGAAGTGAGCGCGCGGTGTTCGCGATGACGTCAGGTCACTGGGGTCTTCAGGTGCCAACCACGGCGTATCGGGCGCTTGGCGACAATTTCTTCCTGCGGCGTATGGGGCTCAGCGACATGCGGTTTCACCGCAATATCACGCTGCGGCGGCGGCCAATGCGCCAGTTTGCTCTGCGACATCTCGACATGTCGCAGCCGTGATCCGGCGATCGATCGGGGGGCTCTGGGGTCTCGCTCCTCCCACATGGACGTCTACTCCGGTCAGGCGTAGATGCTTCCGCAAACACGTTGATGGTTTGTTAAACGCGTCGCGCAAAATGCCCCTACAACCGCGGTAACTTGTCTCAATCGGCAATAATTATTGAGTAACAGTCGATTTGCGATTCTCGCTAAGAGAGTTCCAGTATTTCTGGGCAATTTGATACCACTTGGAGAGATACACCGCATGTGCGGCATCGTCGGAATTTTGGGACGCGGTCCGGTTGCTGACCAGATCGTGGACTCGCTGAAGCGCCTCGAATATCGCGGCTACGATTCCGCTGGCGTTGCCACGCTGGAAGGCGCGCATATCGATCGCCGCCGCGCCGAAGGCAAGCTGAAGAATCTCGAAGCCAAGCTCGGCAAGTCGCCGCTGGCAGGTCATATCGGCATCGGTCACACGCGCTGGGCGACCCATGGCAAGCCGACCGAAGCCAACGCGCATCCGCACGCCGCTGAAGGCGTCGCGGTCGTGCATAACGGCATCATCGAGAATTTCCGCGAATTGCGCCTCGAGCTCGAAAAGGGCGGCGCCAAGTTCGCGAGCGAGACCGACACCGAAGTCGTCGCGCATCTCGTCAGTTCCTATCTGCAGAAGGGTGCATCGCCGGTCGATGCCGTGAAGCAGGCGCTGCCAAGGCTCAAGGGCGCGTTCGCATTGGCTTTCGTGTTCAAGGATCACGACAACCTGATGATCGGCGCCCGCAAGGGCTCGCCGCTTGCAGTCGGCTATGGTGACGGCGAGATGTATCTTGGCTCCGACGCAATTGCGCTGGCGCCGTTCACCGACGACATCAGCTATCTCGAAGACGGCGACTGGGTGGTGCTGACCCGCAAGGGCTGCGAGATCCACGATGAATCCGGCAAGGTCGTGAAGCGCGACGTGCTGAAATCCGGAGCGTCGGCCTTCATGGTCGATAAGGCCAACTATCGCCACTTCATGGCCAAGGAAATTCACGAGCAGCCGGAAGTCGTCGGTCACACGCTGGCGCGTTATGTCGATCTGGCGAACGAGCGCGTTGCGCTGCCGATGATGCTGCCGTTCGACTTCAAGGACATCCAGCGCATTTCGATCACCGCCTGCGGCACTGCGAGCTATGCGGGTTTTATCGCTAAATACTGGTTCGAACGCTTTGCGCGCGTTCCGGTCGAAGTCGATGTGGCATCTGAATTCCGCTATCGCGAAGCCCCGGTACGCAAGGGCGATCTGGCGATCTTCATCTCACAGTCCGGCGAGACGGCCGATACGCTGGCAGCACTGCGTTACGCCAAAGAGCAGGGCATGCACACGCTCGCTGTCGTCAATGTCACGACCTCGACGATCGCGCGCGAGAGCGAGACCGTGATGCCGACGCTGGCTGGTCCGGAAATCGGCGTGGCTTCTACCAAGGCTTTCACCTGCCAGTTGATGGCGCTGGCGACGCTTGCGATCGCAGCCGGCAAGGCCCGCGGCGAGCTGTCCGACGCCGACGAAGCCAAACTGGTTCACGGTCTCGTCAAGGTCCCCCGTCTGATGACCGACGCGCTGACGCACGAAGCTGCGATCGAGAAGCTGGCGCGCGACATCGCCAAGTCGAAGGACGTGCTTTATCTCGGCCGCGGCACCAGCTATCCGCTGGCGCTGGAGGGCGCGCTGAAGCTGAAGGAAATCTCCTACATCCACGCCGAGGGCTATGCGGCCGGCGAACTCAAACACGGCCCGATCGCGCTGATCGACGAGACCATGCCGGTGGTCGTTATCGCGCCTTATGACCGGGTGTTCGACAAGACCGTGTCGAACATGCAGGAGGTCGCAGCGCGCGGTGGCAACATCATTCTGATGACCGACGCCAAGGGCGCCGAGGAGGCCACCGTGGACTCCATGGTGACCATCGTGATGCCGGATATGGACGCAGCCTTCACGCCGCTGGTCTACGCCGTGCCGGTGCAGTTGCTCGCCTATCACACCGCCGTGGTGATGGGCACTGACGTCGACCAGCCGCGTAATCTGGCGAAGTCGGTCACGGTGGAATAGGCCGGCGAGGCGGCAAGATTGTCGCAGGCGGCCGGTTTGGCCGCCTGGCGCCGCCAAGTGGCTTCCCCCGCACTGGCGAAATCCTGCTAGGATACCCATAAGGACTGACGGCGCGGTTTCGCGCGCCGCGCCAGATGGATTTGAAACGCTGATGGAACGCCCCGATTTGCCGTTGACCCCGCCCGTTGGCGACCCGCCGCCCGAGGCGCCGCGCGGCTTCATGGCCCGGATTCGCAACTATTTCCTCACCGGCCTGATCGTCGCGGGTCCGGTCGCGATTACCTTTTACCTGACCTGGTGGTTCGTCACCTGGGTCGATGCGATCGTGCGGCCGCTGGTACCGGAGGCCTATCGGCCCGAACAGTATCTGCCTTACGGTATTCCGGGCTCCGGCCTGATCGTCGCTTTCGTGGCGCTGACCCTGCTGGGTTTCCTCACCGCCAACCTGATCGGCCGCTCCCTGGTCGATCTCGGCGAGAACCTGCTTGGTCGCATGCCGGTGGTGCGCGCGATCTATCGCGGGCTGAAGCAGGTGTTCGAGACATTGTTCTCGGGTTCGGGATCGAGTTTCCGTAAAGTCGGCCTCGTCGAATTCCCGTCGCCGGGCATGTGGTCGATCGTGCTGATCTCGCAGCCGCCAAGCACCGAAGTCGCGAAGAGCCTGCCGGGGCAGGAGGAGCACATCTCGGTGTTCCTGCCTTGCGCGCCGAATCCGACGACAGGATTCTTCTTCTATGTGCCGAAGAGCAAGATCATCGACATCGACATGTCCGCCGAGGATGCCGCCACGCTGATCATGTCAGCGGGCGTCGTCCAGCCGGGCTCCGATTCGCAGAAGAAGATCGCAGCATTGGCGCAGATGGCAACGGCGGCGGGTATCGCGAATGCTCCGCCAGCGAAGCAGCCAGCACAGGTGGATTAGGTCGTAGAGCTTTCTTTCCCTCCCTCAAGCGGCGAAGCCGCGCAGTGGGGAGGGTGGATCGACCGCGGAGCGGTCGAGACGGGTGGGGTGGTGCCACGAACGCTGTCCTCGCATGGGGAGAGACCCCACCCCGGCCTATCGGCCGACCCTCCCCACTGCGCAGCTTCGCTGCTTGGGGGAGGGATATCGCGGCCGCCTGCGCGTCTCAGCTTCTTCGAATGTCAAACAGCCACTGTTCTTCAGACATGCGTCATCGCCTCCGTTGTTTGCGGCGCGGGGGCGCCGTCGTCGCTTGCATTCCTACCCTCCCTTGAGAGGGCGTGCGGAACGCCGGGTGCCCGATGCACCCTTGGGCCTGATGCGATGCGGTCTTCCGCAATCTGGAGTGCATCAGGACTTTCGGAGGCGTCAGGCAAATGCCCGACGTTCCGCCTGCGGTGTTTTTTCGGTTGCTTGCACTTTGCCTCGACGAACGCTCCGATCGCGAATTAAAGTCCCAAGGCGATGGGAAGGGAGCCTCAAGCGACTGGGCCGAACGCGTTTTGACTTGGTCGTCCGTCACACTGTCCAGGGGTCTTTCCATCCGAAGGTCGGCCGTCTCCTTGCCAGTGGCAGTGCTGGCGCAGATCCGTCCTGCCCGAAGACAGACGTTACCCGTGAACCGCGTGACGCCGCATCTCCGGCGTCCACCGCATCCCACCCCGCGAACGTGACGATCGCGATCGCCCCTCTCGGTGGGGCAGGACGTTGGAGAATATAATCCATATAGGGATCTTGTCAACGGGAGATAGGAAAAAATATTTGAAGGTGTTTCTTCGCCACAAACTCGTCATTCCGGAGCGGGATCGGCGCCGCAGGCGACGGGACCGGGCCCGGAATCTCAACGTTGGAGTCTCCGTAGAGCTAAACACTCCGGGATTCCGGGTTCGCGCCGGCCCGCTTCGCGGTCCGTTGCGCCCCGGAATGACAAGAAAGCGCGGCTATCCCGCACCGATCAGCGGGATGGCCTCGTCGCGCTCGTACAGATACAGCAGGCAGCGCAGCGCTTCGCCGCGCTCGCCCGTGAGTTTCGGATTGTCCTGCAGAATCCGCAGCGCCTCGTCGCGGGCTTGCGTGATGAGCTGTGCATGGACTTCGGACCGCGCGATGCGGAAGCCGGGCATGCCTGATTGCCGTGTGCCGAGCACATCACCTTCGCCGCGCAGCTTGAGGTCTTCCTCGGCGATCCGGAATCCGTCGGTCGAATCCTTGATGACCTTGAGGCGCTTGGTGGCGATCTCGCCAAGCGGTTCGCGATAGAGCAGGAGACATGTCGATGCCTCCGAGCCGCGCCCGATACGGCCGCGGAGCTGATGGAGTTGCGCGAGGCCGAAACGCTCGGCATTCTCGATTACCATGATGGTAGCGGCGGGCACGTCGACGCCGACTTCGACGACGGTCGTGGCGACCAGTATCTGGGTCTCGCCGGCAGCGAAGCGTGCCATCGCCGCATCCTTCTCCGCCCCCTTCATCCGGCCATGTACGATGCCAACCTTGTCGCCGAACCGCTGCTGCAGGCTCTCGAAGCGCTCTTCCGCATTGGTGAGTTTCGGGCCGTCCATCTCGGACTCTTCGACCAGCGGCACGATCCAGTAGATCAGCTTGCCGTTGTCCACCGCGCGGCCGATGCCGTCGATGACTTCCTGCAGCCGGCTCGCCGACATAGTGCGGGTCTCGATCGGCTGGCGGCCCGCAGGCTTTTCGCGAAGTTCTGAGATGTCCATGTCGCCAAAGTAAGTCAGCACCAGCGTGCGCGGGATCGGCGTCGCCGACAGCACCAACACATCGACCGCGCTGCCCTTGTTGGTCAGCGTGAGACGTTCGCGAACGCCGAAGCGGTGCTGCTCGTCGACGACAGCCAGTGCGAGCGCCTTGAATTCCACATCGTCCTGAATGAGCGCATGCGTGCCGACGATGAAGTCGATCTCGCCGGCGGCAAGCCGCGCCAGGATATCCTTGCGTTCGCGGCCTTTCTCGCGGCCGGTGAGGATGGCGACGCGCAGGCCTGCGCGTTCGGCCAGCGGCGTGATGGTCTTGATGTGCTGGCGCGCGAGAATTTCCGTCGGCGCCATCAAGGCTGTCTGCTTGCCGACCTCGGCGGCGGCTGCAGCGGCAAGCAGCGCCACCACCGTCTTGCCCGAGCCGACATCGCCTTGCAGCAGCCGCAGCATGCGCAGCGGCTTGGTGAGATCATCGGCAATGGCCGCGGTCGCCTGCTGCTGCGATTGCGTCAGCGCATAGGGCAGGGCGTCGATGATCTTGCGGCGGATGTGGCCATCGCCAGCATTGCGATCGCCGGCAGGACGACGGAGTTGCGCGCGCACCAGCGCCAGCGCGAGTTGGCCGGCGAGCAGTTCATCGAAAGCGAGACGCGACCAGAACGGGCCTTGCGGCAGGACATCCGTGATCTCGACCGGCACATGGACACGCTGCAACGCCTCCGCCAGTGACGGGAACTTGCAGCGCCGGATCACTTCCGGGCTGATCCATTCCGGCAGCGCCGGCAGTTTGGTCAGCGCCTGCGCGATGGCCTTGCGCAGCGAGGTGATGGCGAGGCCCTGCGTCAGCGGATAGACCGCGTCGATGCCCGTGAGTTTGGCGAAGCCCTCCTCGTCGACCACGCGGTCGGGATGGGTGATCTGCAGCATGCCGTCGAACAGCTGCGTCGTGCCGGACACATAACGTTTCTCGCCAACCGGCAGCAGCTTTTCGATCTGGCCCGGATACGTCCGGAAATAGGTCAGGATCACCGTGCCGGTGTCGTCGTGGGCATAGACCAGATGCGGCGCGCGGGAGCGGCCGGGCGGCGGTTCGCGATGGCGATCGACAATGACTTCGAGGGTCACCATGGCGCCGATCTCGGCCTCGTTGATCTTCGGCCTGTCGCGGCGGTCGATCACGCTGACGGGGAGATGCAGCAAGAGATCGACGATGCGCGGCGTCTCGGCGCGGTCCAGCAGGAAGCGCAGCAGCTTGTCCTGCTTCGGCCCGATGCCCGACATGCTGGTGACCGGGACGAACAGGGGATTGAGCACTTCAGGGCGCATCAGGACGACTCAGGTGGCCAGCACGGCGAGAGAGCTACGGTATTTGCGAGACTTGGATGCATTTCAAGGCGAAAGCAATGCGTTATGAGGTGCTGACAGGGGCGGAAGCGGAGGCTATATGAGCCTGCCCGGCACGTCCGGGCTTTCTGCGTTTGCGGGCTTTGGGCGGGATGGACAGATGACGGGAACGACACGATCGAGCAACGGCCTGGATGACCGCCGCAAGCGGCTGCTGTTCCGCTGTTGGCACCGCGGCACGCGCGAGATGGATCTCATTCTGGGCCGCTTTGCGGATGCCGAGATCGGCATTCTGGCGGACCTCGAACTCAAGCAGCTCGAAGACCTGATCGGCCTCGAAGACCCCGAGCTTTATCCGGCCTTCGTCGGCGATACCCAACTGGACGAGCAGTACCGCACGCCGCTGTTCGAGCGCATCAAGCTGTTCCGGAATCTGGACAAGCCTCTATGAAATCCCCCGTTGCCTCGCCGGCCGCGCAGCTTGCGCCCGGCCGTGCGCTGACCTTTGCCAATGTCGCCGAGGGTGCTGAAGGCCTGATCGTTGCCGATCTGGCACGCGCCGTTGCGGCCAAGCCGAAGCCGCCGGCGGTGAGCCTCACCGTGATCTGCCGTGACGGGCCGCGGATGCAGCAGCTCGCGCGCGCGCTGGAATTCTTCGCGCCGGATTTGCCGGTGCTGCAATTCCCGGCCTGGGACTGCCAGCCTTACGACCGCGTCTCGCCCCATGGCGGCATTCTCGCGCATCGCATGACCACGCTGGCGCGGCTGTCGCGCCTCACCGGAAGCGACAAGCCGATGATCGTGCTGACCACGGTCAACGCCGTGGTCCAGCGCGTGCCGGCCCGCGAGATCGTGGCGGCGCAGGCGCTGTCGGTCGCGCCCGGCCATGTGGTGCCGATGGACTCCATCGTCGCCTGGCTCGAACACAACGGCTACACCCGCTCCGGTACGGTGCGGGAGCCCGGCGAATATGCCGTGCGCGGCGGCATCCTCGATCTGTTTCCGGCGGGCCTCGACCAGCCCGTGCGGTTCGACTTCTTCGGCGACAGTCTGGAATCGATCCGGGCCTTCGATGCCGAGACGCAACGCACGCTGATGGATATGCGCGCGCTGGATCTGGTGCCGGTGTCTGAATTCCAGCTCATCACCGAAACCATCCGCCGCTTCCGCATGGGCTATGTCGCGCAGTTCGGCGCGCCGGAACGCGACGACCAGCTCTATGAAGCGGTCAGCGAAGGCCGCCGTCATCCCGGCATGGAGCACTGGCTGCCGCTGTTCCAGGACCGGATGGACACGCTGTTCGATTATCTGCCGGGCACGCCGGTTGCCATCGAGCCGCAGGGCGAAGATGCAGCGACCGAACGCTTCAAGCAGATCGGCGATTATTACGAGGCGCGCCGCGAAGCCATGGGCATCCCCGGCGGCGGCGCGATCTACAAGCCGCTGCCGCCGGACCGGCTCTATCTGACCGACAGCGAATGGCACAAGCGGCTGGAAGATCTCGCAATGGCGCGGTTGTCGCCGTTTGCCGTGCCGGACGGCACGCCGGGCGTGGTCGACGCGGGCGCACGGGCAGGCCGCAATTTCGCGCCGGAGCGGGCCGACGCCAATGTGAACGTGTTCGAGCGTGTGGTCGCCCATATCCAGGCGCTGCAGGCGGAGCGCAAGAAGGTCGTTGTCGCGCTGTGGAGCGAAGGCTCGCGCGACCGCATGGCCAGCATGCTGAAGGACCACAAGCTGCTCAACCAGCAGATGGTGAATTCCTGGCGCGCGGTGCAGGCGACGCCGCGCAATGAGACCATGCTGGCTGTGGTCGGCATGGAATCCGGTTTCGAGACCGACCAGATCGCCGTCATCAGCGAACAGGACATCCTCGGCGACCGTCTAGTGCGGCCGCGCAAGGCGAGTCGCAAGCTCGACAACTTCATCTCGGAAGTGACGAGCCTTGCCGCCGGCGACATCGTCGTTCACGTGGAGCACGGTATCGGCCGTTTCGTCGGGCTGCAGACGCTGCAGGTCGGCGGCGCACCGCATGATTGCCTCGAATTGCGCTATGCCAACGAGACCAAGCTGTTTCTCCCCGTCGAGAATATCGAGCTGCTGTCGCGCTATGGCTCCGACGCGGCCAATGTCGAGCTCGACAAGCTCGGCGGCTCCGGCTGGCAGGCGCGCAAGGCCAAGCTCAAGAACCGCATCCAGGAAATTGCCGGCGAACTCATCAAGATCGCCGCCGAGCGGCATCTGCGTGAGACCGAGCGGATCGTCGTCCCGCGCGAGCAGTATGACGAATTCTGCGCGCGCTTCCCCTATGAGGAAACCGAGGACCAGCAGACCGCGATCAACGCCGCGCTGCATGATCTCGAACATGGCAAGCCGATGGATCGCCTGATCTGCGGCGATGTCGGCTTCGGCAAAACGGAAGTGGCCATGCGCGCCACCTTTGCCGTCGCCATGGAAGGCAAGCAGGTCGCCGTCGTGGTGCCGACCACGCTCCTGGCGCGCCAGCACGCGAAGAACTTCACCGAGCGCTTCAAGGGCTTTCCGGTGAATGTCGCGCAGGCCTCGCGGCTGGTAGCGCCGAAAGAACTGACGGCGACCAAGAAGGGCCTTGCGGACGGCTCTATCGACATCGTCGTCGGCACGCATGCGCTGCTCGGCAAGTCGATCAAGTTCAAGGACCTCGGTCTCGTCGTGGTCGACGAGGAGCAGCACTTTGGCGTGACGCATAAGGAGCGGCTGAAGCAGCTCCGCGCCAATGTCCATGTGCTGACGCTGTCCGCGACGCCGATCCCGCGCACGCTGCAACTCGCACTCACCGGCGTGCGCGATCTGTCGATCATCGCTTCGGCACCGGTCGATCGTCTCGCCGTGCGCACTTTCGTGGCGCCGCATGATCCCTTGATGATCCGCGAGGCGCTGCTGCGTGAGCGCTATCGCGGCGGGCAGGCATTCTATGTGGTGCCGCGGATCGACGACCTCGCCGAGGTGAAGGACTTCCTCGACAAGCATGTGCCGGAGATGAAGGTCGCCGTGGCCCATGGCCAGATGGCACCGACGGTCATCGAGGACATCATGTCGGCGTTCTATGACGGCAAATACGATATCCTGCTGTCCACGACGATCGTAGAGTCGGGTCTCGATATTCCGAACGCCAACACGCTGATCATCCACCGCGCCGACATGTTTGGTCTCGCGCAGCTCTATCAGCTCCGTGGCCGTGTCGGCCGCTCCAAGCTGCGCGCCTATGCGCTGTTCACGCTGCCGTCGACGCACAAGATCACCGGGCAGGCGGAACGCCGTTTGAAGGTGCTGCAGTCGCTGGAGAACCTCGGCGCCGGCTTCCAGCTCGCCTCGCACGATCTGGATATCCGCGGCGCCGGCAATCTCCTGGGCGAAGAACAGTCCGGCCATATCAAGGAAGTCGGCTTCGAGCTCTACCAGTCGATGCTGGAAGAGGCGATCCTCGCGCTCAAGTCAGGTATCTCCGAGCCGATCGCCGACAGGTGGTCGCCGACTATAACGCTCGGCATGCCGGTGATGATCCCCGACGATTTCGTCGCCGATCTTGCGGTCCGCCTGTCGCTGTATCGCCGGCTGGCCGATCTCGAAACCGACGATGAGATTGCAGCCTTCGCGGCCGAACTGCGCGACCGTTTCGGCGTGCTGCCGGATGAGGTGCGCTATCTGTTCAAGATCGCGGCCATCAAGGCGTATTGCCGCCGCGCCAATGTCGAGAAGGTCGATGCCGGTCCGAAGGGCGTTGTCATCTCGTTCCGCGACAACTCGTTCGCGCAGCCGGACAGGCTGGTATTCTTCATCAAGCAGTATGGCCAGGCCGCGAAGGTGCGCCCGGACATGAAGGTGGTGTTCCTGCAGGATTGGGGAACACCGGAAGAACGTCTCGAAGGCGCAACAGAAATCCTGCGCGCGCTGGCGGGGCTCGCGGAGAGCAAGAAGGCGGCGTAGGCGCTTTCGCTCCGTCCTCATCCTGAGGAGCAGCGCCGATGGCGCTGCGTCTCGAAGGATGGCTGCGAAGTCAGCGCCGAACACGCATCCTTCGAGACACCGCCAAAGTGCGGCTCCTCAGGATGAGGACAGAGCATGCCGCAAAACAAGACAGCCGACGGCATTGCTGCCGACGGCCGTTCGTTGAACTAAGCGACGCTTACTTCGGATACTTGAATTCCGGAGCGGCCTTCAGGGCCTCCTTGGTGGTGTTCATCGACGCCACCCACTTGTTGTCCTTGTTCAGGCTCACCTTCACCGAAGCCGGCGAGACTGCGACGTAGTGTTCGCCCATGCCCAGGAAGCCGCCGACCGACAGGATCAGCGCGTCGACCTGATTGTTCTTGATTGCGAGATCGCTGATCTCGCCGATCGTCTCATCCTTCTGGTTGGTGATGTTCAGGCCCTTGAGCTTGGACGAGAACATCTCCTCCTTGGAAACGGTCGAGAATTTTGCCTCGGCGGGTGCAGCGCCCGTCGTGACTGTCGACTGCGCCAGAACCGGCGTGGCGAGAAGGGCGAGGGAAGCGGTGATCAGTGCAAGCTTTTTCATTATCGTTGTCTCCATTGCAGATGCACCTACAATGCGACGTTCGATACTTCGTTCCTGATTTTATTTCTGGAACTTATGACGCTGCGCGCTGCGCGTCCTCGCCATGCAGGCGCGCCAGCAGCGACTTCGCGGTATCCGTTGGCTCCATCGTGATCACCGTGACGTGGGGATCGTTGCGCGCATCGCGCTTGGGTCCGTGCATGGTGTGCTTCATCACGCTGGAGAGGCGCCTGGCGATCATATGGGCGTTGCGCTGGTCGGTTTCGGCGAAGGCGACCACGATGGAGCCGTCACTCTGCAGCGTGCCGAAGTCCATCCGCCGCATCAGCCGGCTGATGATCCGTGCAGCATCGCGCTGCGCGCGCAACGGGATATTGTCGAATGAGAACCGGGCCATCGACAATCCGCCGCCGCGGGTTTGCGTGTGATAGACGGCGGTTGCGATATCGCGTTCGAAGGCTGCTGTCGTCAGCAGGCCGGTGGCAGGATCGAGCAGCCCGTCGGATTCGATCGATTTCAAGGTGCGGCCGAGACGCGCCTCGAAGGCGTGTTGGCGCAGCAGCGGCAGCGCCGTGGCCGCGACGGTGTCGGCGTCTCCGGCGACCATTTCGAGATTGGCAAGATCGTAGCTCGGCGTCAGGCCGGGCACGGTGACGACAACGGGCAGATTGCGGAAGCGTGCGTCCTCGGTGAGGACAGTGAGAAACGCGTCAACGACGCGTGTGCTGAAGCCTTCGCCGATGACGATGCCGTCGAGGTCGCGCGCATTGAGATGCTTGGCGGCAGCCTCGATGCTGAGCGCGCCGACCACGCCGACGCGTTCGCCGAGCGCAACCGACAGCGCGGCATAACCACCGCCGCGGCCGACCAGCATCACCGTCGCATCGTCCAGCGGGTCCGACTGCAGGGACATGCGATGCAGGTTTTCGGCGGTCAGGCGTCGCATGACCGTGGCGTGCAGCGTGCGCACACGCAGCGCGTTGCGTAGCCGCGCGCTGAGCCGGTCGAAATTGCCGTCGGTCTGCGTGAGCGGGATCGCATGGCCCGGCAAGTCCGTGGCGGGATCGATCGCGATCAGCGGCACATAAGGCTGCTTGGCGCCGAGGCGCTTCGCCAACGCCTGGAAGGTCGGCATGTCGTCAGCGGAAGCCGACACCACGACGGCGGCCGGCTGTACCCGGGCCACCGCATCCAGCGCCTCGGCCCATGTCGCATCGACCACCGGGAAGATGTTGCTCTCCGCCAGGGCTGTCGCAAACGCGGCCGGCTGCTGGTTGGAGACGGCGACGATCGTGGCCTGGTCGGACATGCTTGACTGCTACCTCTGACGCGAAACTGATCGCGGCAGGCTAGCCCGACGTCCTTAATGCAGAGTCAATGAGATCGCTCGCATTTTCAGGACCGCGTTTGCTGACTCAGTCGGTCGCGGCGCGGTCGCGGAAGGCTTCGACCATCAGCGGATTGAGGCCGAGTTCCGTCAGAGCGTCGCGGGCGCGGCCGTTATTGCTGGCGCGGCCGGCGAGGCGGTAGCCGCTGAGCCGATCGGGCAGCGCGGTCAGCATCGCGTTCTCGCCGAGCCGCTTGGCCCATTCGTTGAGGTCCTGCGCCAGGAAGCGATAGCCGCCGACGGCCATGATGCCCGAGGGTGGCGCAGTGATGTTGATCGCGCCCGTCGCGCGGTCGAGCCGGGCCATATAGCCGGTATCGACATAATCGAGCGGCTGGGCGGGGATCAGCGCGTTGCTGGCGTCGGCCTGGGCCGTATAGGCCAGCACCGGTACCATCGGGCCGCGGAGGCCCAGCGTGCCCCTGGGCGTCAGCGTGATATCGCCGGCAATGGAGGAGCCTTGCTGGGCGCGCGGCGCGCCGTGCGGGCCGGGCATAATGGCGACGGGCAAGCCGTCGTCGCCGCGAATGGCGCCGAACAGACCGGCTTCGCCGAACAGATAGACGTCGGTGAACGATGCCTGCGAGCCCGGCCATGCAGGCGAAGCCGCGACCTGTTCAGGCGCGCGCCAGAGGCCGAGCACGTAGCGCAGCACGGGCGAACGATCCAGCAATCCGCCTTCGGCGAGGCGCTGCGCCAGCGGCGCGGGCGCCACCAGCACGTCGCAGGCATTGGCAGCGATGCTACGTTCCAGCACCGCATTGTCGAACGGATGATGCAAAGCGAGCACGCCGCCAGACAGCAGCCAGGTCACCAGCGACGAGGCGATGCTGGCGAAAGACGATGGCACCATCGCCGACATGATCGTGGCGCCCTGTGGCATCCCGCTTTCCAGGAACACAGCAAGGCCGCCGGAGATCAGGTTGAGATGGGTGCGCGGCACCGCGCGGAAGCCATCGGACGTGACATCGAAGGAGACGATAGCCGCGCGGCGGGCATCCTGCGCGACGGGTGCGGGCTCCACGAACTCGCCGGATAGCACGGCGTCGAGCGGGGTCATGCCTTCCGGCAGGTCGCTGCCGAAGCCGCCGACATAGCGGATCGAGAAGGCTTCAGCCGCAGCGTTCATGATCAGGTCGGCATGGCTGACGCCATCGATCTTGCTCGACGTCACCAGCGCCCGCGCGCTGCAGCGATTCAGGGCCATGGTCAGGTCGGCCTGGCGCCAGAGCTGTGGAAGCAGCGCGACGACGAGGCCGGCGCGATGCGCAGCCAGCACGGTTAGCACGAATTCGACGGTGTTCGGCAATTGGACGGCGATGACCGAATTGGCGGGGAGGCCGGCCTCCATGAAATGCGCCGTCAGCGCCGAGATCGCGCGGTCGGCATCCGCAAAGGTCAGCCGTTGCGGTTCCGTTGCGGTGACGCGCATCTTGTCGGCGGGATCGACCAGCGCCAGCGCCTGCGGCTGCCGGCTGAGGATGCGGCGAAACAGACCGTCGAGGGTGGGCGAGGCATTCGGCGTGGGTGATGTCACGGTGTCACTTCCGGTTCGGCGGCGAAGCTGGCAGCGTTCTGGCCCACCAGGTCTCCGGCAAATAGCCTGAGAGAGCGATGGTCGAAGGTCGTTCTATCCGATTCCATCGCGCAATCCATTGCTCGCCGACATAGTAGAGCGGGATAGCGTAGAAACCGGCGATCAGCGCGCGGTCCATGGCGCGGACGGCATCGACGAAGGGACCGTGGTCGCGGGCCTCCAGCATGGCGGAGATCATGGCGTCGACCGCGGGATTCTTCGCGCCCATATAGTTGCGGGTGCCGGGATTGTCGGCGGCTTCCGAGCCCCAGTAGAACGACTGCTCGTTGCCCGGCGACAGCGACTGGTCCCAGCGGTTCTGGATCATGTCGAATTCGAAATTGATGCGGCGCTGGTCGAACTGCACGGCATCGATGGAGCGGATATTGGCAATGATGCCGGCGCGCTTGAGATCGCGTGCATAGGCCAGCGCGATGCGTTCCTGATCGCGGGTGGTGACGAGGATCTCGAAGGCGAGGGGCGCTTTGTCCGATTGCCGCCGCAGCACGTTGTTATCGAGCACGTAGCCCGCATCCTTCAGCAGTGCCAGCGCAGTGCGCAGCGCGGGACGGTCACGGCCCGAGCCATCGCTGACCGGCAGGCGGTAGCTGCCATCGAGAATGTTGGCGGCTATATTTGAGGCGTAGGGCTGCAGCAGTGTCCGTTCGCGATCATCCGCGGCGCGCATATAGGCGGAGAGATCCGAGCCCGCGAAGAAGCCGGCCGAGCGGGCATAGAGGCCGAAGAAATAGGTGCGGTTGATCCATTCGAAATCGAACAGCAGCGTCAGCGCCTGACGTACGCGAATATCCGCGAACATTGGCCGCCGCGTGTTGAACACCAGAAATTCCGACGGCTTCGGCAGGCCGGTCTTGATGCTGTCGCGGATCACCTCGCCGGACGAGGCGGCAGGGAATGTGTAGCCGTCGTGCCAGCGCAGCGGTTCGTTCTCGACGCGGAAGTCGTAGAGGCCGCGCTTGAAGGCTTCGAAATGGGTATTGGCCTCGCGATAGTAATCGAGGCGGATCTCGTCGAAATTCCACAGCCCGCGATTGATCGGCAGATCGCGGCCCCAATAGGCGGGATTTTGGGTGAGGGTCACCGCCGCACCGGGCTTCACACCCGTCACCGTATAGGGCCCGGAGCCCAGCGGCGGCGCCATCGAGGTTTCCTCGAACGTGTCGGGATTGACGGCGTGTTTCGGCAGCACCGGCATCAGGCCGAGGATCAGCGGCAATTCGCGATCCGCCTGGCCGCCGAAGTCGAAGCGCACCGTGCGCTCATCCAGCGCTTCGGCCTTGGCCACTTTGGAATAATACTGCCGGTGATTGGGCCGGCCCTTGTCGCGCAGCAATTGCCAGGAGAACAGCACGTCTGCAGCTAGGACGGGCTTGCCATCGGAGAATCTGGCCTGGGGATTGATCCGGAAAGTGACGAAGCTTCTCGCGTCATCAGTCTCGACGCTCTCGGCGAGCAGGCCGTAAAGCGTGAAGGCCTCATCCTGGCCGCGGGCCATCAGGCTTTCGATGACATAGCCGCGCATCTGCGGCACCGCGATGCCCCGGACGATGAAGGGATTGAGGCTGTCGAAGGTGCCGAGAACGCCCTGCACCATGCGGCCGCCTTTCGGCGCGTCGGGATTGGCATAGGGCATCTGCCTGAACTCGGGTGGCAGGGCCGGGGCGCCGTGCATGGCGATCGCGTGGCTGGGATCGGCCTGTGCGGAATCGGCCACTGGGGCGGCTAGAGCTGCCCAGCAGGCCAGCGCCGCGATCACCTTAGACAGGGTCGAGAGACCCTGTGCATCTGTGCGATTTGATTCGGTTGATTTCACAGAGGAACTTTACCATGGCTGCCCACCCCGAACCTGTGCCATGCATCAAATAGGGCTGGCGCCATTGATCTTTTCGTCGGCCGCTGTATTGAAAGCGGACAATTGACGAGGACGGCGCGGCCTGTCACGTAACGGCCTTAATTGGCACCGAGACACCCGCCAACGGGTGACTGTCAGCGCCGCCTCCGGGATATGAGCGCCTCCGTTCAGAAAGGGTTTTCCGAAATGAATTTCCGTCTCTTGGCTGCGTCGGTTCTGCCGCGCGGGCGGGGCTTCGCGCTTCTGGCGGCGACGGCCTTGACCGCCACGATGATCGCTCCGGTTGCGTATGCGCAGGCTCCTGCGCCTGCTGCGCCGCCGGCCGCGGCGCCGAAGGCTGCTGCGCCTGCGCCCAAGGCCGCGCCGAAAGCTGCACCGAAGGCTGCTGCTCCGGCTGCTCCCGCCGCCCAGGCGCCGGCCGCAGGCGCGCCGCCGGCCGATCAGCAGGTTCAGCTGATCTACGCGCCCTGGACCAAGTTCTGCCTCAAGGGCCAGGACGCCAACGCGAAGCAGGTCTGCTTCACCGGCAAGGACGGCCGCATCGAGTCGGGCCAGCCCGTCATCGCCGCCGTCATCATCGAGCCGGAAGGCGAACCGAAGAAGATCCTGCGCGTGACGCTGCCGCTCGGCATGCAGCTCGTGCACGGCACCCGCGTGATCGTGGACAGCAATGCCCCGGCGCAGAGCCCCTATGTGATCTGCTTCGCCAATGGCTGTATGTCGGATTACGAAGTCACTCCGGAGCTCCTGGCCAATCTGAAGAAGGGCCAGAACCTGATCGTGCAGGCGATCAACTCCAACGGCGCACCGCTGACGCTGCCGCTGCCGCTGGCCGAATTCGCCAAGGCCTATGACGGTCCGCCGACCGATCCGAAGGTGTTCGAAGAAACCCAGAAGAAGCTGCAGGAAGAGCTGCAGAAGCGCGCAGCGGAAGCCCGCGCCAAGCTCGAAGCCCAGCAGCCGGCAGCTGGTGCAGCACCGGCGGCCCCGGCCAATCCGGCCGCGAAGTAAGCTGGTTCAACAGACAAACGAAAAGGCGCTCAGAAATGAGCGCCTTTTTTGTTGGGTTGAGGTGTTGACCCATCCACGTCATTGCGAGCGCAGCGAAGCAATTCAGCAAGCCAAAAGCTGGATTGCTTCGTCGCAAGTGCTCCTCGCAATAACGGACGAGGGAGAGGCGTGAAACGTTAAGCGGGCTAATTCAGCGACGGATTGCGTGGCCGGTAGCTGCCGGACTTGTCCTTGATGAAGATCTCGGCGACCTGGGAGTGCCGGATCGGCTCGCCGGATTCATCGGGAAGCAGGTTCTGCTCGGAGACATAAGCGACGTATTCCGACTCAGAATTCTCGGCCAGCAGGTGGTAAAATGGCTGGTCCTTGTTCGGACGGACGTCTTCGGGGATCGACAGCCACCATTCTTCGGTGTTGTTGAATTCCGGATCGATGTCGAACACCACCCCCCGGAACGAAAAGATCCGGTGGCGGACGATCTGTCCAATCTGGAATTTGGCGGTCCGCGCTTTAATCATTCTGGTCGAATAGACCAGGATTGTGGCCGATGCTAGAGGCAAACGACGGAATTAAGACAGCCGGAAGCCGCTCCCCGCTATCCCGCCCGCCGGGCCAAGAACCAAGAAAAACACGCTCGACATGATGGACGTCCTCAATCTTGCACTGCCGTATTTCGGGCTGATCTTCATCGGCTTCGCCTGCGGCAAGGTGAAGAACCTGCCCGAAACGGGCCTCGCCTGGATGAATTTCTTCCTCCTTTATGTATCGCTGCCGGCGCTGTTCTTCCGGATCATGGCGAAGACGCCGTTCGAGGAACTCAACAATCTGCCCTTCGTGATCGGGACGACGTTGGCGACCGCGACGGCGTTCTTCCTGTCGGTCGGCACCGGTAAATTCCTGGGCCGGCTGACCATGCGCGAGGCCGGGATGGCCGGGCTCGCCGGCGGCTACGGCAATATCGGCTATATGGGACCGGGGCTCGCGCTGGCGGTGCTCGGGCCGAAAGCGGCCGTGCCAACCGCACTAGTGTTCTGTTTCGACAGCATCTTCCTGTTCTCGATCGCGCCGCTGATGATGGCACTGACCTCAGGCGACAAGCGCCCGCTGCTGCCGACCATCGGCATCGTCGTCAAGCACATCGTGCTGCATCCGCTGATCGTCGCAGCCTATCTCGGCGCCTTCGTCGCGGCGTTTCACATCCAGATGCCGGTCGCGGTCGACGGCATGTTGCTGTTCCTGCAGAATTCTGCTGCGCCCGTTGCACTATTCGCGCTCGGTGTGACGGTTGCCTTGCGGCCGCTGGGGCGCGTGCCGTGGGAGGTGCCTGGCCTGATCTTCATCAAGCTGCTCATCCATCCGCTAATCGTGTTCGGCCTGATGTTGCTGCTCGGGCCGTTCCCGCCGGTATGGGCCGCGACGGCCGTGCTGCTCGCTTCCTTGCCGCCGGCGCTGAACGTGTTCGTGATCGCGCGGCAGTACGATAGCTGGATCGAACCGGCTTCTGTCGCGGTGCTGCTCGGCACGTTCGTGTCCGTGCTGACGCTGACGTCGGTGATGTATTTCCTGAAGACCGGCCAGATCGCGTTTCCTTGAGCTGAAACTGGTTGATGTTAGCGCAGCCCGTCTGTGTGCTTTGCGCCAATCCCTATTTCACTTGACGCGCGAGCCCGACCAGCCAGCGGTGAAAGTCACGGGCTCCCGGCCTATCGAAGACGGCATTCTGCCAGGCCAATGCGTAAGGCGATGGCAATGTCAGTCGGTGATGAAATGGCGTGACGAGGCGGCCAGCCTTCACGTCTTCCAAAATCATCGACTGCTGCGCCAGCGCGATGCCCCGTCCGTCGATAGCCGCTTCGATTGCCAGGCTGGATAGCGAAAAAACGAACGCGTCATCGAGTTGTCCGCAACTCACACCAGCTTGACCGAACCACCCTTGCCAAGTCGGTGGCGGCTCGAAAATAGGCTTCCAGTCGATGCTCAGCAAACGGTAAGCCAGCAAATCCGCTGGATGTTCCAGTCGCAGACCCGATTGCAACAATGACGGGCTACAGACCGGGACAAGACTGTCAGTGAACAGGGGAACGGCGTTATCGAAGTGCCGGACCTTATCAAGATAGGAAATCCGGAAGTCCACGTGCCCCGCGTCGACGGCCGACTCCGTGATTGCGACTTCCAGATGGATGCTGATCTGCGAGCGCATCTGCTGCAGTTCGAACAACCGTGGCGTCAACCACTTGCTTGCGAACAAGGGTAGCGCGCTCACCACCAGACCGCTCGAACGGTGCGCGGCCAGTGCATCACCATGCGCGCTCCGCAGGCCGTGCAGCCCGCTGGAGATAGCGACGTGATAAGACCGTCCGAAGTCGGTGAGCTTCAGTCCCGTCGCCTTGCGGGAAATCAACCGCAACCCCAGCGCGCCCTCCAACAGCTTGATCTGTTGACTGATCGCACCGGGAGAAACGGCCAGCTCGGTGGCGGCGGCTTTCATGCTCAGGAGGCGACCGACCGCTTCGAAAACAATCAGGGAGCGAATCGGCGGCAGACGTTCCATGGACAATCTCGACGCCGACCTCGGCCTTGAATCTCCTTATCATAGTTCCAGATTGTGGTTTAGCTTTTCTAACGTTGCCCAGGCGGGGCAGGACCAGATGCCCACCCAGTCCCGGTTCAAGGCGCCATCACCACCTTACCATCGACGATCTTGACAAAGTAGATCGCCGGATTGCTCTGGCCGCTCTCACTGCCGGCTGGCCCGGATTTGGCAAAACGGACGGGGCCGTTGAGAGCGGGCACGTCGATTGCCCACATCGCGTCGCGGATGGCGGCAGGCTCGGCCACGCCGGACTTGCGAATTGCGGCTGCAATGACGTTGATGCCGTCATAGCCGCGGAAGCTTTCGGTCAGGCCTGCAGGCGGAAACCCCTTGCGCGCCCAAGCGTCGATGAACGTCTTCGATCGTTCCGGAAATGCCGTCGCATCGGGAACCCAGGGCGTGAAGAACAGCAGATGCGTCGAGTTATTCGCGGCGACACCTGCCTGGGCGATTAACTGGTCTGGATTTTGGGAGCCGCCGGTGGTGATTACCTGCCGATCCAGATTAAGCGCCTTGATCTGCTTCAGGACGAGTGTCAATTGATCGACCGCTGTTGTGACGATCAGGGTTTCCGCATCGGAACTTTTGATCTTCGAGAGTTGCGCACTCAGATCCTGTGCTGTCTGATCCATCAGTTCGGTCAAGCCGACCTGGATTCCGTTCTCCTTGAACATCTTGGTGAAGTCCGCTGCCGTGCTGCGTCCCCAATCGTTGTTGATGATCAAGAAATCAGCCTTCTTGATCTTGAAATGATCGAGATGTTTCTGGAAACCGCGCGCTTCCAGCGCGGCGGGCGCCGAAATCCTGAAAATATACGGATTGCCACTTTCCGTAATCTTATTGGCGCCCGACGTTTCCACCAGCATAGGCACCTTGTAGTCCATGATCACGGGCATGGCGGCAAGCGTCAAGCTGGACCCCCATGCTCCCAGCATTACGGGCACCTTGTCACGCGTAATCAGCTTTTCAGCGACACCGGCCGCTTCTGTCGGGTTGCTCTTATTATCTTCGATGATCAGCTTGAGCGGCATTCCCAACACGCCGCCAGATGCATTGATTTCCTCAACCGCAATTTTTGCGCCGTTCATCACATAGGTGCCGGACGCCGCAAACGCCCCCGTCAATGGCAAATTGACGCCAATCAAGATGTCCGCTGCGAGCGCAGATAGCGAGGATCCGAATAAAAGACTGGCGGCCAGGGCTGCGCGGACGAAGGCATTCATTTGACCTGTCTCCTGTTGATTGGCAGTCGGTGGATAGAGACGCGTGTTACAGTTCGAGTACCAGACGCAGGGTCTTCGAACGTGAGACGCATGGAAGAATCATCTTGCCCGCTTCGCGCTGCGCGTCGTCGAGCAGGTCATCGCGGTGTTCGGGCGTCCCGTCGAGAACGGTCAACAGGCATGTTCCGCATATGCCAGCCCGGCAGGAGTTCGTGATGCAATAGCCGGCATCTTCCAGTGCGCCGAGCAGGCTCTGGTCGGGAGATACGCACACCACCCGACCGGAACGCGCCAATTCCACTTCGAATGCACCGCTGTCGGCGCACGCTTCCAGGTACTTCGGCGCAAAACGCTCACGATGTAGCGCTGCAGGCGGCCAACTAGCACAGAAGCTTTCAACCGCATCGATCAGCTGGCCGGGTCCGCAGCAATAGACCTTCGTTCCGGGCTCTGGCCGGCCCAAAAATTTTGCCAGGTCGATGGGGCCCAATTCGTCAAATGGAATAAGATGAATTTCGCCATCTTCATAAGTCGCGATTGCGTTCAGCAATGCCATCGACCGCAATGAGCGACCACCGTAGACAAGCGTCCAGCGCCGGCATTTCCGCGAGACCTCGGCGATCATCGGCAAGATCGGCGTGATGCCGATGCCGCCCGCGATGAACAGATAGGCGTCGCTTTCGACAAGTGGAAAATTGTTGCGAGGGCCAGCAACGACGAGTTCATCGCCCGCAACGAGATGCTCGTGTACATAGGCCGATCCGCCACGCCCCACAGGCTCTTTTTGGACCACGATTGTCCAGCTTTGGCGGTCGTCGCGACATCCACAAAGCGAGTATTGCCGCATCAGACCATTAGGCAATATCAGGTCTATATGTGCGCCCGGTGTCCAGTGCGGCAACAGCGCCTGGTCCACGGCCCCCAACCGGACCAGGAGCGTCCCTTCACTCTCCCGATCGATGCTCAGCACGTGCAACCGAAATGGCTGCGCGCTGCCGGATCGTTCATCCGCGAGCGTCACCATCATTGGCGCGTCCGCGGGCATCAAAGCGTCGCAGATGCTGATGCCCTGGACCGGGCGGCCATGGACGCTGCAACCACCTCGGGCGTGAATGACTTCCAGGCAATATCGCGCATTCCGCGCATCGCGCTCAGGATTTCGTCGCGATCCTCATCCGTCTTTGCGTAGGTCGACAGAATTTGACGACCGAGACTGGTATGGAATTTTTCGTCGATCTCGATCTGTTTGTAGATCTTGACCACCTCGGTATAGCCGTGGCGTTCCGCACCAACGAAGGTGGGCTCGAAGCTTCCCGATGCTGACGTCTCCGAGGCATACCACGCGGCAATTCCCGCCAGGTGATGGCGGTCCATGCATTGCCAGAGGTGATTGCTCCATGCGACCGCCGCGGACGGGACCGATGTGGGTACCGTGCCCCCCAACGATTCAACCGCACGACCGACAGCCTCGTAGTGCTCGGCCTCCTGAAACGACTGCTTGGCAAGCAGCGTGATGTGACGACGTTCGAACCCCAATCCGTAACGACGGATCTGCTCGTTCAGAAGAAAAACGTAGTCAATCTCGCGCCATGCGCGAGTTTCCAACCAAGTCGCCAGCGCCGCTGGATCTGGATTTTTATGAAACGCGTCAAAGAACTTCTGAGTCGCTTCCTGCGCCATGTCAGCGACGGTCACCAGAATCTCATCGACCTCGGCCCGGATCGGATCCAATCCATTGCCGCCGCGCACCTTGTTCACATCGAGCATCACGATACGTCTCCAGTTCTCGAACAACTGCACCGATGTTCGTCTTGCCGGAAACGTTAAGAGGCTGACGCCGCTGTGGGAACGCAGCATTATCTATTGCGGATTTTAGCAAATCTAAACCGGTGAGGGGGTAGCCTTAGCGACGAGCAATTCGCGCGTGTTTTAAGGGCACATTGTTCATGCTCGCGCCATGACGGGTTGCTGCCAAATGTACTTGGTCAATCGTCTGGCTTGGCGCTTCCGCAGCACGGCTGCGACCGATGTGCACGCCTTCGTGCGAGTCGGCTTTGCGCCAGATGGCGAGATTGGATCAGCGTTGACCACATGCTATAGCGACGAGCAGGGTGCCATGGCGCGGCGGATGCTGAGATGCTCCGTCGTCAGCTCCTGTTCCCAACCGTCAATTGCTATATGTCGTCTTCCGCCACGATGGCGACAGGCCCTCGCGCATCGCGAGCCGACGGAGCGGGCCGATGGCGCCCATCGCATGCATGCCGGCCGCGCGGATCACCTGCATCGGTAGGAGATCGCTCAGCAGCGAGCGATTGGCCATATCGATAGCGAAGGTACGCGAGGAGATATCGCTCCGCCTGATCTTCTCGAAACGCGCCAGCACTGGCGTTGCCCCGATATCCGCGCCATTCATGCCAGCATGGCGAACGACGTCAGCGATATCGCCGGCATCGCGCAGGCCAAGATTCAGACCCTGCGCACCGATTGGTGGCACCACATGGGCGGCTTCGCCGACCAGTACGATGCGGTTCTTCGCGAGCTGTGTGGGCTGCTCGATGGCCAATGGAAACACATGCCTGCCGGGCTCGACCTGAACCCGGCCGAGGATCGAATGCGATTGTTTCTCGGCGGCGTCCGACAATGCCTCATCGCTCAATACCATCAGGCGCTCGGCATCCCGGGGCTTGTTGACCCAGACGACGCTGGAGCGATTGCCGGGCAGGGGTACGAACACGCAGGGACCGGCGGGGGTGTGAAACTCCGTCGACATGTTCTTGTGCGGCCGGCTATGCGCGATGTTGAAGGTCAGCGCGGTCTGCTCAAGCGCGCGTCGCTTGACTGAAATGCCCGCGGCCTCGCGGCACAGGGACTGGCGGCCATCGGCGCCGACGATCAGCCGCGCCACCAGGACCTGGCCTTGCCGCGTGCGGACCTGAACCTGCATCTCGTCCGGCGTGACCGTATCGGCCTCGTCATCGATGCGAATGAGATTGGGCAATTCCGCGGCGCGCGCTTCGAGCGCGATCATCAATTCGCGGTTCTCGATATTATAGCCGAAGGTCTCAAGGCCGATCTCGCTGCAGACGAATTTGACTTCGGGCGCACGGATCAGCCGGCCCGTGTCGTCCACCAACCGCATGGTCGTCAGCGCGGCGGCCTTGTCGGCGCAGCGGCGCCAGACATCGAGGCTTTCCAGAAACGCGACGGAGCCGCCCAGGAGCGCGGTGGTGCGGTTGTCGCCGTAGGGGACGCGGCGGGCGACGAGGGCGGTACGGGCGCCGGTCTCGGCCAGCGCGAGGGCGGCAGCAAGGCCGGCAGGACCGCCGCCGACAACGGCGACATCATAGGTGGAGGTGGAAACAGAGGTCTCGGTCATGGACGGACCATCGGCCTTTGGCCCGGTATTTTCAAGCCGTTACGCGCCGCGGAATCGTTCCCGCAGTGTCGGGCGGCCGAGTGCCGCATCGGCGCCTGTGCAAATCGGTCGGATTCCTGCTAGCAATTCCCGGCATATGACCGCTTCGAGTCCGGACCAATTCCCGTCGTCGTCACGATCCGCGCGCGCGGCGGCGTTCTCGGTTCACATCTTCACTGCGCTCGGTGCCGGCGTGGCACTCATTGCCATGATGAGCGCCGTGCGCGGCGAATGGGCTGTGATGTTCGGCTGGCTCGGTTTGGCGCTGATCATTGACGGGCTCGATGGCCCGATCGCCCGACACTTCGACGTCGGCCGCGTGTTGCCGGATTGGTCGGGCGATGCGCTCGATTTCGTGGTCGACTTCCTCACTTACGTGTTCGTGCCGGCCTATGCGATCGCTGCCTCCGGTCTGTTGGTGCCGTGGACAGCGGTGTTGCTCGGTGCCGGGATCGTCATCACCAGCGCATTATATTTTGCTGACAAGCGCATGAAGACCGACGACAACCACTTTCGCGGTTTTCCGGCACTGTGGAATGGGGCGGCGTTCTATCTGTTCCTGCTGCAACCATCACCCGTCATGGCGAGCCTTGCGATGCTGGCGCTGATTGTCCTGACCTTTGTGCCTGTGCATGTGCTGCATCCCGTTCGCGTGACGCGTCTGCGCCGGTTGAACCTGTCGCTGATGGCGATATGGGCTGTGCTGGCCGTCATCACGCTGATACAGAACTTCGTTGTTGCTTTGCCTATTACGGTCGCGCTCTGCGCGATCGCTTTTTACATTGTCTGCGGTGACGCTGTCATCCGCCTCATGAGGCCCTCCAAATCATGATTGAACTGTTTTCCAGCCCTGAAGCCTGGGCCGCGCTCCTGACGCTGACCGCGCTCGAAATCGTACTTGGTATCGACAATGTGATTTTCCTGTCGGTGCTGGTGTCGCGGCTACCGGAGCCGCAGGCAACCCGCGCACGCCAGATCGGTCTCGCGCTGGCGCTCGTGTTCCGCATCATCCTGCTGAGCGTTCTCGTCTGGCTGATCGGCCTGACCGAACCCGTCATCACGGTGAGAGGCCTCGCATTCTCCTGGCGTGATCTGATCCTGATCGGAGGCGGTCTGTTCCTGATCGCCAAGGCAACGCACGAGATTCATGCCGAGGTCGAGGCGCGGGAAGGGCATGGCGATGAGAAGCCGGCGCCGAACGCCTTTGCCTGGGTGATCCTGCAGGTTATCGTCGTCGATCTTGTGTTCTCGCTCGACTCCATCATCACCGCGATCGGCATGGCGCAGGACATCGAGATCATGGTTGCCGCCGTCATCATCGCCTGTGCGGTGATGTATGTATCGTCCGGACCCGTGGCACGCTTCGTGGCGCAATATCCGACCACCAAGATGCTGGCGCTGGCCTTCCTGGTGTTGATCGGCGTCTCGCTGATGGCGGATGGATTCAAATTCCATATTCCGCGCGGCTACATCTATTTCGCCATCCTGTTCTCGGCGGCGGTCGAGTTCTTCAACGTGCTGGCGAAGCGCAACCGCAGAAAGCGGGCCCAGCCGGGCACAGGTTGACATCACGCGGGTGTTGGTTATCGCTTGAGACCAAAGTCATTCAGGGAGATTGAACGATGACTAAAGCCGTCCGCGTCCATGAGATCGGTGGACCCGAAGTGCTCACTTATGAAGACGTGCAGGTCCCGGCACCGGCCGCGGGCGAGGTGCGCATCCGCCAGCATGCCATTGGTGTCAATTTTATCGATACGTACTTCCGCAGCGGCCTCTACAAGGCGCCGCAGCTGCCGTTCATTGCCGGCAATGAAGCCTCCGGCGAAGTGATCGAGGTCGGTCCAGGCGTCACCGGCTTTCATCCCGGCGACCGCGTCGCCTATTATTCGGCCCTCGGCAGTTATGCGACCGAGCGCGTGTTTGCCGCTGATCGGCTGGTGAAGCTGCCCGATCGCATCACTCACGAGCAGGGTGCCGTGCTGATGCTCAAGGGGCTCACGGTCTGGTATCTGCTGCACAAGACCTTCAAGGTCGAGCCCCATCACCGCGTGCTGATCCATGCCGCAGCGGGCGGCATCGGTCTGCTCGCCTGCCAGTGGGCGAAGGCCATGGGTGCGCATGTGATCGGCACCGTCGGCTCGAAAGAGAAGGGCGAGTTGGCGCTAGCCAATGGCTGCGATCACGTCATCTATTACAACGAAGAGAACTTCGTCGATCGCGTGAAGCAGATCAGCCGTAACGAACTCTGCGATGTGGTCTATGACGGTGTGGGCAAGACCACCTATCCGGGGTCGCTGTCATGCCTGAAGCCGCGTGGCATGTGGGTATCGTTCGGCAACGCGTCAGGCCCGGTGCCGCCATTCGCGATCGCCGAGCTCAACAATCACGGCTCGCTGTTCGCGACGCGCCCGAAGCTGAACGACTATGTCGCCAAGCGCTCGGAATTGCTGGAAGGCGCCGACACGCTGTTCTCCGCTGTGATCGACGGCAAGCTGCATGTGCCGATCAATCACGCCTATGCGCTGAAGGATGCGGCCAAGGCGCATGTGGATCTGGAAGCACGCAAGACCACGGGTGCAGTGATTTTGAAGGTGTGAGGCGGGTGGCTCTGCCATAGTCTCATTGCTAATGTTCGTCATGGCCGGGCAAAGCGCGAAGCGTGGCTTCGCTAGATGTCCCGGCCATTCACGTTTTGGCCGCGAGAAAAGACAGGCGTGGATGCCCGGGACAAGCCCGGGCATGACGGCGTTTTAGTTACGCTTCTCTCAGAATCCAGCCACCGTCCCGTGCAGATCATACGCATCCGCGCGTTCGATCTTCGCCGTGACGATCTCGCCGACCTTCAGCGGCCGGCGTGCGGTGATATAGACCGATCCGTCGATGTCAGGCGCGTCCGCCTTCGAGCGGCCCTTTGATACAGTCGGGCCGACCTCGTCGATGATGATCTGCTGCCGGGTGCCGACCTTGCGCTTCAAGCGGCGCGCGGAGATCTTCTGCTGGCGCTCCATCAGCGCGTTCCAGCGCTGCTGCTTGATCTCTTCGGGCACTGCATTGGCGATGGCATTGGAGGTCGCGCCTGCCACGGACTCGTATTTGAACGCGCCGACGCGGTCGATCTGCGCTTCTTCGAGCCAGTCCAAGAGATACTGGAAATCGCTTTCGGTCTCGCCGGGGAAGCCGACAATGAAGGTCGAGCGCAATGTCAGATCGGGACATTCCTCGCGCCACTTCTTGATGCGGGCGAGCGTCTTGTCCTGCGCGGCCGGGCGCTTCATCGCCTTCAATACTTCCGGGGCCGCGTGCTGGAACGGAATGTCGAGATAGGGCAGCACATTGCTGCCGGCATTCATCAACCCGATGACTTCGTCGACATGCGGATACGGGTAAACATATTGCAGCCGCACCCAGGCGCCGAGTTCGCCGAGCTCTTTGGCGAGATCATAGAACTTGGCGCGGACCTCGCGGTCTTCCCACGGGCTGCTGGCATATTTGATATCGACGCCGTAAGCCGAGGTGTCCTGGGACACGACGAGCAATTCCTTGACGCCGGCCTTCACCAGCTTCTCAGCCTCTAACAGCACTTCGTTGGCCGGACGCGAGACCAGATCGCCACGCAGCTTCGGGATGATGCAGAAGGTGCAGCGGTTGTTGCAGCCTTCGGAAATTTTCAGATAGGCGTAGTGCCGCGGCGTCAGCTTGATGCCCTGCGGCGGGACGAGATCGATATGGGGATTGTGCACCGGCGGCAGCGCGCGGTGCACGGCGTCGAGCACGCTCTCATATTGCTGCGGGCCGGTGATCGACAGCAGGTTGGGATAGGCGGCCTCGATCTGCTCGGGCTCGGCGCCCATGCAGCCGGTGACGATGACCTTGCCGTTCTGCGCCATGGCTTCGCCGATGGCGCCCAGCGACTCCGCCTTGGCGCTGTCGAGGAAGCCGCAGGTGTTGACGATGACGATGTCGGCGCCGTCGTGCTTGCGGGCGAGTTCATAACCTTCGGCCCGCAGGCGCGTGATGATGCGCTCGGAATCCACCAGGGCCTTCGGGCATCCCAGCGAGACAAAGGAGATTTTCGGCGCGGCGGCCTGTTGCATGTTCGATCTGCCTGATTGAGAGGCAGCAGGTAGTCCCATTTGCCCATAATTACAAGGCTTTAAGCCGTGCGCGGGCGTGCTATGGGTATGCTGCATCCATGTGAGTGCCCGATGCCTGCCGACCAGTCGCCCAAAATTGTCATTGTCGACGAAAGCCCGATCCGGGCCGCGATCCTGGAGGAAGGGCTGCGGGAGGCTGGCTATGTGGACGTCCAGCATATCCGGGAGATGCATAACCTGCTGGCCCGGATCTACGCCCTGGACCCTGACGTCATCGTCATCGACCTCGAAAACCCCAGCCGCGACGTGCTGGAACAAATGTTCCAGGTGTCCCGCGCGGTGCGCCGGCCAGTCGCCATGTTCGTCGACCAGAGCGACGCCGAGTCGGCACGGGCGTCGGTCGAGGCGGGGGTATCCTCTTACATCGTGGACGGGCTGAAGAAGGAGCGGATCAAGCCGATCCTCGATCTCTGCATCTCCCGTTTCAACGCCTTCTCCAAACTGCAGGACGAGCTCGAGCGCACCAAGTCGGCGCTGGAGGAGCGCAAGATCATCGACCGCGCCAAGGGCATCGTGATGAAGCTCAAGGGCCTCAATGAAGAAGAGGCTTACGTATTGCTGCGATCCACGGCGATGCGTGAAAAGAAGAAAATCGGCGAGATCGCGCAGTCGATCATCACCGCAGCGGAGTTGCTGAAATGATCGACCACCCGCTTCGCATCGGCTTCATTCCGCTGGCCGACGCCGCCGCCCTGATTGTCGCGGTCGACAAGGGGTTCACGAAAGCCGAGGGGCTGAATGTCGAATTGGTCCGGGAAGTGTCGTGGTCGAATGTCCGCGATAAGCTGAATATCGGCCTGTTCGAAGCGGCGCATCTGCTGGCGCCCGTTGCCATCGCGTCCAGCCTCGGGCTCGGGCACGTGAAAGTGCCGATCGTGGCGTCGTTTAATCTGGGCATCAACGGCAATGCCATCACCGTCTCGCCGGCGCTGCATGCAGCGCTGATGTCGGAACTCGACGGTGACCCGACCGATCCGATGGCCACCGCGCAGGCGCTGCGCCGCGTGGTCGTCGCCCGTGCCCGTGCCGGCGCCGATCCCTTGACCTTCGGCATGACGTTTCCGTTCTCGACGCATAATTACCAGCTCCGTTTCTGGATGGCGGCTGGCGGCGTCGATCCCGATGAGGACGTCCGTCTCGTGGTGCTGCCGCCGCCTTACATGGTCGACAGTCTCGCCAACGGTCACGTCGATGCGTTCTGTGTCGGCGCGCCCTGGAATTCTGTCGCGGTCGATCTCGGCGTCGGCCATATTCTGCATTTCGTCTCCGACATCCTGCTGCGCGCTGCCGAGAAGGTGCTGGCGATGAGGCAGAACTGGGCGGAGAAGAACCCGGACACCGTGGCGGCACTCACGCGGGCGCATGTGAGCGCGGCTGCCTTCATCGAGGCGCCGGAGAACCGCAACGAGACTGCGGCAATTCTCGCCAAGCCCCAACATATCGGCGTCTCGCCGGAGGTGCTGCTGCGGACGCTGGATGGCCGGCTGAAGATTTCACCGGATGGCACCATGCGCGAGAGCGGGCGCTATCTGCTGGTCGGCCGCGAAGGAGCCGGGCGTCCCGATCCGGTTCAGGCCGCCTGGCTCTATGCCCAGATGGTGCGCTGGGGACAGGCCGCGATCAGCCCCGAGGCGCTGAAGATCGCACAGGGTGTGTTCCGCCCCGACCTCTACGATGCCGCGCTCGGTATCACCGGGAGCGCTCTGACTGATGTGCCCGATGCGGTTGGCGCCTTCGCTGGACCGCCATTCGATCCGAGCAACATCGCTGCCCATCTCGCTGCGTTCGAGATCGCGCATATGAAGTCGTAGCGGCGGCGTCAGTTCGCCGATGTGTGGATGCCGCATTCCGTTTTGGCGCGGCCGCGCCAGCGGCCGGCGCGGGGGTCCTCGCCAGGCGCGGTGCGGGACGTGCAGGGCATGCAGCCGACCGACGCAAAGCCTGAGGCCACGAGCGGATGCGGCGGCAGCTTCGCCGACGCATAGATCAGCCCGATCTCGTCCGGCGTGACATTGGCGAATGGATTGAATTTCAATTTTGAACCATCGTCCTCGACGACGGGAATGACGGCGCGCGATGCGCCCTGAAATCGCTTGCGGCCGTTGATCCACGCGCTGAACGGCGTCAGTGCCTGCGCCAGCGGCTCGACCTTCCGGATCCGGCAGCAGGTGTCGGGATCGGACGACCACAAATCCCCATCGCTGTCGTGAGCGGCAAGCGCTTCCGCTGCGGGGCGGATCGTTCGCACGTCGCGCAGGCCCAGCGTCAGGATCAATTGGTCGCGATAGGCGAGTGTCTCCTCGAACATCCAGCCGGTGTCGAGAAACAGCACGGGGATGGCGGGATCGACATCGGCCATCACCTTCAGCAACGCCGCGGACTCCGTGCCAAACGACGATACCAGCGCGAGTCCATCGCGGCCCGCGACATCAAGCGCCGCAGCAATCACCTCGGCAGGCGAGGCTGATTGCAGCGCTTGATCGTATTGGACAGCACTTGCGACGGCTCCGGGCGACAACATCTCAAACTCCTCACACATCCAGCTTGACTGGAATAAGATTCTATATATCAGTTGTTTGTCGCCTATTAATAGAAAAATATTCTTTCTATTTGAGAAGCGCAGTTTAGATTTTTTGACCCCATAAATCGAGTTCCAGAGATGCACTTTCTCCGAGCGTATCCGCTTCGTGAGCAACGGCGAATCTCACGGCGGTTTTGAGGACCTGGAGAAGGCGTATGACGTCGACCAATCTCGAACGCGTCCGATCGGACGTGGTATCGATGGACCACCTCGATCAACTGGAAGCGCAGAGCATCTACATCCTGCGCGAGGGCTTCGCCCGGCTGAAGAAGCTGGCCTTGCTGTGGTCGCTCGGCAAGGACTCCAATGTGATGATCTGGCTGGCGCGCAAGGCGTTCTTCGGTCACGTACCGTTCCCCGCGCTGCATGTCGATACCGGCAAGAAGTTTCCGGAGATGTACGCCTTCCGCGATCACTATTCGAAGGAGTGGGGACTCGACCTCACCGTGGAATATTGCCCGTCGATCGATAGTGTCGATCCGACACTGCCGCCAGCGGCACGCTCCGCAGCGCGCAAGACCGAAGGTCTCAAACTTGCGCTGGCGAAGCATGGTTTCGACGGATTGATCGCCGGCATTCGGCGGGACGAAGAGGCGACCCGTGCCAAGGAGCGCGTGTTCTCGCCGCGTGGCGTTGAGGGCGGATGGGACGTGCGCGACCAGCCACCGGAATTCTGGGACCAGTTCAACGCATCGCCGCCGCCCGGTGCGCATCTGCGCATTCATCCGATCCTGCATTGGACCGAAGCCGACATCTGGGCCTACACGGCGCGCGAAAACATCCCGATCATCCCGCTGTATCTGGCCAAGGACGGCAAGCGCTATCGCTCGCTGGGCGATGCCGACATCACCAATCCCGTCGCATCCACCGCCAGCACGATTGCCGAAATCCTGGTCGAGCTCGATGGCACCACGATTCCCGAGCGCGCCGGCCGCGCACTCGATCACGAGACCGAAGACGCCTTCGAGCGACTGCGCGTCGCCGGCTATCTGTAGAGGTGATGCCATGACCAAACCCGTCAATCCGACCTCGCTCGGAATGCCCAACGGCACCACGCGCCCGCAACTGCGCATCGTCATCGTCGGCCACGTGGATCATGGCAAGTCGACGCTGGTCGGTCGCCTGCTGCATGAGACCGGCGGCTTGCCGGATGGCAAGCTGGAGATGCTGAAGGCGGTTAGCGCCCGGCGTGGCATGCCGTTCGAATGGTCGTTCCTGCTCGATGCGCTGCAGACCGAGCGTGACCAGGGCATCACCATCGATACCACGCAGATCCGCTTCCGCACCAAATTGCGCGACGTCATTCTGATCGACGCGCCCGGCCACGCCGAGTTTCTGCGTAACATGATCACCGGTGCATCGCAGGCCGATGGTGCCGTGCTGATTGTCGATGCGCTGGAAGGCGTTCGCGATCAGACCCGGCGCCATGCCTATCTGTTGCATCTGCTGGGCGTGAAGCAAGTTGCCGTCGTCGTCAACAAGATGGACCGCGTCGATTTCAGCGCTCTGCGCTTTCAGGCAATTAGCGACGAAATTTCGGCGCATCTCATCGAACTCGGCGTCACGCCCGCCGCGGTGATTCCGATTTCGGCGCGGGATGGCGATGGCGTGGCCACCCATACCGACCGTATCGGCTGGTATCGCGGGCCGACCGTCGTGGGGGCGCTCGATGCGTTGAAGCCGGCACTCGCGCTTGATGAATTGCCGCTGCGGCTACCGGTACAGGCGATCTACAAGTTCGACGACCGGCGCATCGTGGCCGGGCGTATCGAGGCCGGTCATCTGGCTGTCGGCGACGACGTGGTGATCATGCCCGCCGGCAAGCGGGCGAAGATCAAGAGCGTGGAGCGCTGGTCGGCGACGCCGCTGGAAGGCGAGCACGGGGCAGGGCGATCCGTCGGTATCACGCTCGACCGCGAACTGTTCGTCGAGCGCGGCGACGTGATCGCGCATGCTGGCGCGGTGCCATCGGATACACGACGACTGCGGGCGCGGATCTTCTGGCTGCACGATCAGCCGCTGACAGCGGGATCGTCGATCCTGGTGCGGCTCGGCGTGCGCGAAGTGCGCGGCCGTGTAGTCGCGATCGAGAAGGCGATCGATCCCGGCGAACTGGCCAGTGTCGAAACCAAGCAGATCGCCCGCAATCACGTCGGTGAAATCGAGATCGCACTGTCGCAACCGGTCGCCGCCGATCGCTATGTCGACAATCCGCGCACCGGACGTCTCGTGATCGAGGTCGGCGGCCGGATCGCCGGTGGCGGTCTCGTGCTGTCCATCGATGCTGCCCAACGCGTCGTGTCATCGGACATCGTGCCGGTGCAGTCGGCACTACAGCCTGAGGAACGTTCGGCGCGCTATCGCCATCAAGGCGCGGTGGTGTGGTTTACGGGATTGCCGGGATCGGGCAAGTCGACGCTGGCGCGGGCGCTGGAGCACCGTCTGTTCGCCAAAGGCGGTTCGCCGATCCTGCTCGACGGCGACACGCTGCGCGCCGGACTCAATCGCGACCTCGGCTTCTCCGCCGCCGATCGCAGCGAGAATGTCCGGCGGCTGGCGGAGATGGCCGGCCATCTCGCCCGCAACGGTCATATCGCCATCGTCGCGGCAGTCTCACCCTCGCGCGGCGACCGCGCCGAGGCCCGCAGCGCGGTCGATACTGCATTTCGCGAGATCTATGTCGCGACTCCGGCGGAGATCTGCGAGCAGCGCGATCCCAAGGGGCATTACGCCAAGGCCCGCGCCGGCGACCTGCCGGGCTTCACCGGTATCGCCAACGACTATCAGGCGCCGGAGACGGTCGAGTTGCGGATCGACACGTCGACGGTCGATGTGGGGCGCGCGATAGATGGCATCGAGGACATGCTGCGGCAGACGCAAGTGCTGGACGACGGAGCCGCTGATCTGGCGGCGTTCGAGGCGGTCTAACGGCGTAGGCCCGCGCTCACTGTTGCACCTCATGATGAGGTCAAGGAAAGCTGGCTTGCCAGCTTTCCTCTTGGCGAGGCGACAAATCCGAAAGGCCACGAGTCCAGGCTGGGTTCCTTCGTCGCAAGGGCCCTCGCACCGATAGCTGCCATTGACGTTCCCACCGTCTAATTATTGAGCGTGCGGTGCATAAACGCTGGCACCGAACGGCCGGGTTCGGCCCGATCTCGACCTCAATCCCCTGATTTCTTGACGTTTTTCCGTCGATGACGGTCTGGCACGAGACTTGAATGTCTCTAGTCAACCGGCGTTCGCTGATGCCCGCCGGCCAGTTCAGATGGATTTCCGCAGCAACGAGGCTGATCGGATCGCTTCCAGAATTCAAGCCGGCGCGACGCGCTGACCTGAGCCTGTGCGGTCCGCGATCCTTATCCCCGTTGAAGCCACGCTGTGGCCCGCAGGAGCTTCGTCCCGCATGAAAATTGAAACGCTCTCCATCGACTTTACTGACGAACAGAAGCGCTACCTCGAAGGCTTTTCGACCGGGCTGCAGATCAGCCGCGTCGGCAAGGGCCTCGGCGGCGGCGCGTCAGCCAAGGCCAATGCGGAGCCGACCGGACCGGATGCGCCGCATATCAAGGCGCAGGATCGCACCATCGCGTCAGGCAAGAAGCTGGTCGAGCAGGAGAAATGGAAGCGCGAGGAACATCCCTTCGACGCCTATCCGCGGCTGCGCGATCAGGCCGCCATCGATGCGCGGCCATCGCCGGCCGACAATTTCCGCTGGCGCTATTACGGCATCTTCTATGTGGGTCCAACGCAGGACTCCTATATGTGCCGGCTTCGGATCCCGAACGGCATCATGAAGCACTGGCAGCTTGCGGGTCTTGCCGATCTCAGTGACGAGTTGTGCGGTCCGTTCTCGCATGTGACCACGCGCGCCAATCTGCAGGTGCGCGAGATTCCGCCGAAAAATGCGGTGAAACTGATCGAGGGTATCCAGGATCTCGGTCTGTGCTCACGCGGCTCCGGGGCCGACAACATCCGCAACGTCACGGGCACGCCGACCGCCGGCATCGACCCGCAGGAACTGCTGGACACGCGGCCCTGTGCGCGCGAGTGGCACTATCACATCCTCAATGACCGCACGCTGACCGGCCTGCCGCGCAAATTCAACGTTGCCTTCGACGGCGCCGGCAAGATCGCCGTGCTGGAGGACACCAACGACATCGCCTTTCAGGCCGTCGAAGTGAAGGATGGCTTCGGCGTCGCGCCCGGCGTCTGGTTCAAACTCGGCATCGGCGGCATCACCGGCCACAAGGATTTCGCCACCGATACCGGCATCATCGTGAGACCGGAGGACGCCACCAAGGTCTCCGACGCCATCGTGCGCGTCTTCATCGATCTCGGCGACCGCACCAATCGTCTCAAGGCGCGGCTGAAATACGTGATCGACGGCATGGGCATGGAGAAGTTTCTGACCATCGTCGAGGAGAAGCTCGGCGCGCCGTTTACCCGCGTTCCGGAGGACGCGTTGCTGCCGCGCCCAAGCTTCGACCGCACGGCGCATATCGGCGTGCACAAGCAGAAGCAGGATGGGTTGAACTGGATCGGCGTCGTGTTGCCGCTGGGCAAGGTGACGACCGATCAGATGCGGGGGCTTTCGAAGATTGCGGCCGATCTCGGCGACGGCGATATCCGCCTCACGGTGTGGCAGAACCTGCTCATTCCTGGTGTGAAAGACGCGAATGTCGCGCTGGCGACTGCGGCCATCGAAGCCCTTGGCCTTGCCATCAAGACCACCGAGATCCGCGCCGGCCTGATCGCCTGTACCGGTCGCGCCGGTTGCAAGTTCGGCAATGCGGATACCAAACGCACGGCAACAAACATCGCCGAATGGTGCGATACGCGCGTCGAGGTCGATACGCCGATCAACATCCATCTCACCGGCTGCCATCATTCCTGCGCGCAGCATTACATCAGCGACATCGGCATGATCGGCGCGCGCGTGGCGCTGGACGATAGCGACGACACCGTGGATGGCTTCCATATCTTCACCGGCGGCGGCTTCGGCCCGCAGGCCGATGTCGGGCAGGAGGTCTATCAGAACGTGAAGTCCGAGGACGCGCCTGTCGTCGTCGAGCGGCTGCTGAAAGCCTATCTCGCCCACCGCGCGTCGCCGGACGAGACGTTCCTCACTTTCTCGCGCCGTCACGACGCGACTTCGTTGCGTAAGCTCGCTGATGAACAGGTGTCCGCATGAACCAGATGACGCCGCCGCCCAAACTCGAGATCATTCCTGCGTCTGCGCCGTTCTCGGAAGCGCAACGCTCCTGGCTGAACGGCTTCTTCGCCGGCCTGCTGTCCGATGCGCCGGCGACGCCGCTCTCTGCCGAGCAGGGCGCCGCGATCATGGAGGAAGACGACGGCGCGCCGTGGCATGACCAGACCATGCCGATCGCCGATCGCATGAAGCTCGCCGAAGGCAAGCCGGTTCGTCGCAAGATGATGGCGGCGATGGCGCAGCAGGACTGCGGCCAGTGCGGCTATAACTGCAACGACTATTCCGACGCGATTGCCTCGAAAGCCGAGGCGCGGCTGAACCTGTGCGTGCCGGGCGGCAAGGAAACCGCGCGGATGCTGAAGTCGCTCTATGAAGAGCTCGACAAAGCACCGGCCGGTGCTGCGCCCGCGGCAGCAGCGACGACTGCTGCGGAGCCGGCCGAAGTTGCTGTACCGGATCCGTCGACGCTCGGACGCTCGCGCGACAATCCCGCACCCGCGGTGTTTCTCGGCCGCCGCCTGCTCAACGGCAAAGGCTCCGAGAAGGAGACCTGGCATATCGATTTCGATCTGTCGGGCTGCGGGCTCGATTACGTCGTCGGCGACAGTTTCGGCATCTTTGCATCGAACGATCTCGGTCACGTCGACCAGATCATCGCTCTGCTCGGCGCGTCGCATATGACGGAAGTGCGCGGCAAGACGCTGCGCGAGGTGCTGCAATACGACGTCTCGCTGGCCCCGGCGCCGGACAGCCTGTTCGAGCTGATGTCCTATCTCACCGGCGGGGCGCAGCGCGCCAAGGCACGCGCACTGGCACAGGGCGAGGACCCAGATGGCGATGCCGCGACACTCGACGTGATGGCTGCGCTGCAGAAATTCTCCGGCGTGCGTCCGCATCCGGAAGCTTTCATCGAAGCGCTGGAACCGCTGCAGCCGCGGCTCTACTCGATCTCGTCATCGCACAATGCGACGCCGGGCCGGTTGTCGCTCACCGTCGATATCGTTCGCTATATGGTCGGCAAGCGTAAGCGCCATGGTCTGGCCTCGAGCTTCCTCGCCGATCGCATCCAGCCCGGCGACGAGCTCAAGGTCTATGTCCAGAAGGCGCATGGCTTTGCGCTGCCGGAAAATCCGGAGACGCCGATCATCATGGTCGGGCCGGGCACCGGCATCGCGCCGTTCAGGGCGTTCCTGCACGACCGCAAGGCCACCAGGGCGCCGGGCAAGAACTGGCTGTTCTTCGGCCATCAGCGCAGCGCCTCGGATTTCTTCTATGCCGACGAACTCAATGGCATGAAGACCGAAGGCTTCCTCACACGGTTGTCGCTCGCCTGGTCGCGTGACGCCGGCGAGAAGTTCTACGTGCAGGATCGCATGCGCGAGGTCGGCCGCGACGTCTGGACTTGGCTCGCCGAAGGCGCCCATGTCTATGTCTGCGGCGATGCCAAGCGGATGGCGAAGGATGTCGAACGAGCGCTCGTCGACATCGCCGCCCAGCATGGCGTGCGTTCGACTGATGAAGCGGTGATGTTCGTCAGCGAGTTGAAGAAGAAGGGGCGGTTTCAGCTCGACGTATATTGAAGGTACGCTGCCCCCTCAGTCGTCATTGCGAGGAGCGAAGCGTCGCGGCAATCCAGGAGCTACAAGCGAAGGAAGACTGGATTGCTTCGCTGCGCTCGCAATGACGGCTGTGAGAGAGGGCGCTCGGGGCGATATCGAGAAGGTCTGTTCTGTATTAGCCAGTAAGCAGAGAATGCTTCTTCGCTGCGAAATAGCTTGCTCCTCAACGGCCCTGGATATTGGAGATAATCTCTCCATCCTGCGCGACATTCAAAATTCCATTTTATTGACCGAAGCCGCCGCGCTGCGCATCCTCGTACCATTGAAATCACAGGGGCGGGAGTCGTCGGACTCTCACGGCTGAGCTTCCACTCAACACATTGACCATCGCATCAGCGCGAGCCGCAACACCATGCGTTGTGGCCATGGGCAGCGCTGTGCCGATCGCAAGGAGACCAGATGTCGAACGATGATCACAACCGCAAGCCGCTGATGGATCGCCGGTCGCTGCTGCGCGGCGGCGCTGCAGCCGCATTGGCGGCGCCACTCGGCGTATGGGGCGCGCAGGCCTTTCCGTTCCGGCAGGCGTCACCCATCGATTTTTCCGAGTTTCCGATCTGCAGGACCGCATCGGAGGCGCCCGCACTCACCGGTGCACCGCGCAAATTGAAGCTCTCCTGGAATGCCGGCGCGGTCTGCCTTGCGCCGCTGCCGGTCGCCATCGATCACGGTTTTTTCCAGAAGCAGAATCTCGATGTCGAGCTGGTCAACTACAGTGGCTCGACGGATCAATTGCTCGAAGCCATCGCCACCGGAAAATCCGATGCGGGCCTGGGTATGGCACTGCGCTGGCTGAAGCCCTTGGAGCAGGGCTTCGACGTCAAGATCGTCGCCGGGACCCATGGCGGCTGCCTGCGCGCGCTGGCGCCGGCGAAGTCGGAGGTGAAGAGCGTTGCGGATTTCAAGGGCAAGACGATCGCCGTCGGCGATATGGCCGGGCCCGACAAGAACTTCTTCTCGATCCAGCTCGCCAAGGCCGGACTCAATCCGGATAAGGACATCGAGTGGCGGCAATATCCCGGCAACCTGGTGCGGCTCGCTGTGGAGAAGGGCGAGGCACAGATCGGGCTCGCCTCCGATCCGCTGGCCTATCTCTGGCTCAAGGACGGCGAACTGAAGGAAGTCGGCTCCAATCTCGATGGCCCCTACAAGGATATCAGTTGCTGCATCGTTGGCGTGCGTGGCAGCCTGCTGCGTGACGATCCTCTGGTCGCACGCGGCCTGACGCAGGCGCTGCTCGATGCGGCGATGTTCGCGTCGCAAAATCCGGAGAAGGCGGCGAAGTCGTTCCAGCCCTATGCGCCGAAGAATGCGACCATCGAAGATCTGCTGGGCATGGTGAAGTATCACACCCATCATCACCATCCCGTCGGCGATGCGCTGAAGCGCGAGCTGAAATCCTACGCCGACGATCTCAAGACGGTTTCCGTGTTCAAGCCGTCAACCGACACCACCAAATTCGCGGAGCGCATCTATGCCGACGTATTCCGCGTCTGAGATCTCATCGCTTGGCGGTGACCGCGAGACCGCGCTTATTGCTGGCGATGGTGGACTTCAATTCGTCAACAAGCTTCGTTTCAGCATCACGGGGATCGGGGCAGGGCTCGCCTGGCTGGCTTTCGGCCTGTCGTGCCTGCGATGGCCGGATATCGGCGACTGGCCACGCACCGAAGCAGTGGCCTATACGGCATTCGCGATTGCTGGCGGCATCGCGATTGCAACCACAGCGCAGGCAGCGCTCGGCAAGTTCGGCGACGGCGTGCAGCGACGCGCGCCCTGGCTGTTTGCCTTGGGAGCGTTCCTGACGCTGTGGGAGCTTGCGACGGCGAAATTCGGCTGGCTGCCGCTGCCGTTCTTTCCGCCACCGCAGTCCATCGTCGAGGTCTATACCGACGACCTGCCGAAACTGCTCGACAGCGCCTTCGCCTCGGTGAAGCTGCAGCTTGGCGGCTACTTCATCGGCGCGGTCGTAGGCTTCCTCACCGGCGTCTCCATCGGCTGGTCGCGGCTCGCGGGCTACTGGGTGCATCCAATCCTGCGCTTCATCGGACCATTGCCGGCGACTGCCTGGCTGCCGATTGCGTTCTTCACGTTCCCGTCCGCCTGGAGCGCCAGCACGTTTCTGATCGCGCTGGCCACCGGCTTTCCGGTGACAGTGCTGACCTGGTCGGGCGTGGCCAGCGTCAGCACCGCCTATTACGACGTCGCACGAACGCTTGGCGCAAAACCGTCTTTCCTGGTGACCAAGGTCGCGATCCCGGCGGCGCTGCCGCATGTGTTCGTCGGTCTGTTCATGGGGCTCGGCGCATCCTTCGCGGTGCTGGTCGTGGCCGAGATGATCGGCGTCAAGGCCGGGCTTGGCTTCTATCTGCAATGGGCGCAGGGCTGGGCGTCCTACAACAACATGTATGCGGCGCTGATCGTGATGTCGTTGCTTTGCTCCGGCGCGATCACGCTGCTGTTCAAGGTGCGCGACCGCCTGCTGGTCTGGCAGAAGGGTGTCGTCAAATGGTAGCTCTGGCAAAGCCGTTTCAGCCCGTAGCGACCGGCGCGTCGCTCGACATCAAGGGTGTCAGCCACGCCTTCGATATCGACGGCAGCGTGCTGCCGGTGCTCGACGACGTCAGCATCAGTGTCTCGCCCGGCGAGTTCGTAGCGCTGCTTGGCCCCTCCGGTTGCGGCAAGTCCACGTTGCTGCGATTGGTGGCGGGTCTCGAGCCGCCGCGTGCCGGCGCGCTGGAAGAAGATGGCGTTGCCATCACCGGACCTTATCCGTCCCGCGTCGTGGTGTTTCAGGATCCGACGCTATTTCCGTGGCGGACGGTGTGGGACAATGTCGCGCTCGGGCTGGAAGCGCAGGGCGTACTCAAGACGCAGCGTCACCGCGTCGATGCCGCGATCGATCTCGTAGGCCTCGGCGCATTCAAGCAAGCCTATCCGCATCAGCTCTCGGGCGGCATGGCACAGCGTGTCGCGCTTGCAAGGGCGTTGGTCAACGATCCGCGTATCCTCGTACTGGATGAGCCGCTTGGCAAACTGGATTCGCTGACACGCATCACCATGCAGGCCGAGCTGGTCTCGCTGTGGCAGCGCAACGGCTTCACGGCACTGCTGGTAACCCATGACGTGGAGGAGGCGCTGTTTCTCGCCAACCGCGTCATCGTGTTCAGCGATCGTCCCGCGCGGGTAACGGCGGATATCACGGTCGACCGGCCCTATCCGCGCCATCGCGGCGATCCGCATCTGGCCGAGCTGCGACGGCAGATCCTGGGACTGCTCGGGCTGGACGCGACGTGGTGAGCTCGTCCCGAATATGGTCCGTTGCGGGCGAGGGCACGCTCCACCGATAGCTGTATACGAGGCATGGTTATTGCATTCCTTTTGGGCTGGCACACGGTTCAGCCCAAGGGAATGACATGTACAGCACCAACCGACGTGATTTCATCCGCCTGACGGCCATTGCCGCGGCGCTGTCCACGACCAGCATCAAGGCCTTCGCCGCCGACCGCGTGGTCAAGATCGGAACGCTGAAGCTCATTCACGGCGTCACGCCGTATTTCTACGAGAAATTCGCGCCGGATGGCGTCAAGTTCGAGGTGATCCCGTTCGAAACCCCGACCGACGGCAAGAACGCCGTCGTGACCGGCACTGTCGATTTCGGCATCTTCGGTTTTGCCGCGGCGACGCTCGGCGGCGCCAATGGCGAGCCGATCGTGGTGATCGCGTCTGCCTGCAATCGTGGCATGGCGGTCGTCGCCAAGAAGGATTCCGGGATTAATACGATCAAGGACCTGAAGGGCAAGAAAGTCGCGATCCTGCCGGGCTCGACCCAGGAAGTCGTGATCCTCGATCGTCTCTCCGCCGAAGGCATGACGGTGAAGGACGTCGAGTCCGTGCGTCTGTCGTTCAGCGACATGGCGCCGGCGCTCGCCCGCGGCGACATCGACGCCTATGTGGGCGCCGAGCCCGGCCCGGGCATCAGCCTCGCCAATGGCGTCGGCCAGATCGTCGAATATCCCTACACCACGCCGACCGGTTCGCTGAACATGGTGCTGGCCACTCGCCGCGAACTGATCGAGAAAGACCCCGAGCTCGTCAAGGCGCTGCTCAAGACCCACCGCCTGGCCAGCGAATATGCGATGAAGGACCGCGAGGCCTTCATCGCCATCGCCATGCAGAAGCTCGGCCAGCAGAAGCCGTCGATCGAGAAGGCCGCACCGAATGTGGAGCTGACCTGGAATATCGACGACCAGTTCATGAAGCAGGCGGAATATTACGGCGGCCAGATGCTGTCCAAGAAGCAGATCCGGCAGTTGCCGGACTATAAAACCTTCATCGATGCGAGCTTCGTGAAGGCACTGGCGGCCACGTGAGCGCGTCGTGAGCCTGCAAAGCATGACGGACGACACGTCCAACAGGGTCCAGCTTACGCCGGCAGCGGAAATCCCGCCGGTGGCTGCGGCTGGGAAGCGCGGGCAGGGCGTGCAGCGTGCGCGCGCAGTCGCGCTCGCGCTGATCGTGCCGGTCTGCCTGATGGTGGTCTGGGATGTCATGGTGCGCTGGACCGGCACGCGGCTGGTGCCGTCGCCCTATGGCGTCGCCGTGATGATGTGGGATTTCGCTTTCGGCGGAATCTATGACGACGCCTACAGCGCCAGCCTGCCGATCCATTTCTGGAAAAGCGTGCAGCGTGTCTATGGCGGCTTTCTCTGTGCGGCGGCGGTCGGCATTCCGCTCGGGCTGATGATCGGACGCATGCCGTTGCTACGCAAGCTACTCGACCCTACGCTGTCGCTGCTGCGACCGATCCCGGTGACGGCATGGCTGCCGCTGTCGATGATCTTCTTTGGTCTCGGTCCGCGCGCGGCGATCTTCCTGGTGTTCCTCGGCGCGTTCTTCCCGATCCTGCTCAATACGGTGTTCGGCGTACGCTCCGTCGATATCAGGCTGTTTGAAGCCGCGGAGATGCTCGGCTGCAGCGGCGCGCAGCAGTTCCGCTCCGTCGTTTTACCGGCAGCGCTACCGAGCATCTTCAACGGCCTTCGTCTCGGTGCCGGTTTCGCCTGGATTCTGATCGTAGTCGGCGAGATGACCGGTGTGCCCGAAGGCCTCGGCGCCGTCATCATGGATGGCCGCACACTGTCGCGCACCGATCTCGTGATCACCGGCATGATCATCATCGGCATCACCGGCTTCGTGTCGGATCGCGTCCTGCTGATGCTCAGCAACTACTTCCTTCGCTGGAGCCCACAGCATCATGCTTGATCGACCAACCACAATTGCGCCTGATATCCTCGAGGTCAGCGACGTCGGGAAAATCTATCAGGCTTCCAACGGCCCGGTCGAAGCGCTTGGTGGCGTCAATCTCACCATCCGCAAGGGCGAATTCGTCTGCCTGCTCGGCGCGTCCGGCTGTGGCAAATCCACATTGCTGCGCATCGTCGCCGGCTTCGAGAAGGCGACGCAGGGTTCCGTGACTATGTACGGCTTTCCGGTCGACAAGCCGGGCCCGGATCGCGGCATGGTGTTTCAGGATTACGCATTGTTTCCGTGGCTGACTGTGCGCGACAATATCGGCTTCGGCCCGAAGCATCGTCGTCTTGCCACCAAACTCGTGAGCGAGCTCACTGACAAATTCATGGCCATGGTCGGATTGACCGCCTTCGCCGATCGCTATCCGCACCAGCTCTCCGGCGGCATGAAACAACGCGTCGCCATCGCGCGGGTGCTGAGCAATGACACCGACGTGCTGCTGATGGATGAGCCGTTCGGTGCGCTGGATGCGCTGACGCGCAGCAAGCTGCAGGAGGAACTCGTCGAGATCTGGCGCACCACCGGTCTCACGGTGATTTTCGTGACGCATTCGGTCGAGGAGGCCGTGATGCTGGCAGATCGCGTGATCGTGATGTCGGCGGGGCCGGGCCGGATCGATTGCGAAATCGAGATCGACCTGCCGCGCCCGCGCGACGTCGCATCGCCCGAATTCAACGCGTTGCGGCGCGAGGTCACGCAGAAGCTCACGAGCCATATCGCCGGCAGTCGGGGCAGGGCGGCAGATTCCTGAATCGGGCTTCAAAAACGCGCGAATAAAATTCTCGCCTGAGGTCACCGGAGAGAATTTTCACCTGTGGGTCTGAGGCTCATCAGTCCCGCTGTCGTTATTTCCGGGTACCGCTTGTAACGCCTGCCGAACGGCATTCTCTAGGGTTAGAGAAGCCGAAAGCAATACGATATGGACGCGGTTCCCAGCATTATCGACAGAGTTAATTTGCTCGTTCCGGGCTTTGCGGAACGCGCGCCATCGCATGATCGTGCGGCAAGTTTTCCATTCGAGAATTTTCAGGAACTGTCCGAGGCGGGCCTGCTGGCGCTACCGGTGCCAAAGGCGCTGGGCGGCGCGGGCGCCGGGGTGCGCGAGGCTACGCGCGTCGTGAACGCGGTCGGCAAGGCCGATGCCGCGACCGCGCTTGTATTGGCGATGCACTATATCCACCATCTGGTCATTACGCGGAACGGCAACTGGCCTGCGCATCTGGCGCAGCGCGTGTCGCGCGACGCCGTGAATGGTCTGGCGCTGATCAACGCATTGCGCGTCGAGCCCGATCAGGGATCGCCATCGCGGGGCGGTCTGCCTCAAACCACAGCGAAGCGCACGGCCGAAGGCTGGCGCATGACCGGCCGCAAGATCTATTCGACCGGTGCGCCGATCCTCAAATGGTACACTGTATGGGCCAAGACGGACGAGCCCGACGTACGGGTCGGCGTCTTTCTGGTGCCGGCGGGTCTGCCGGGCACCGAGATCGTCGAGACCTGGGATCATCTCGGTCTGCGCGCCAGCGGCAGCCATGACGTCGTGTTCGGCGACGTACTCGTTCCGCTCGACCATGAAGTGGACGTTCGCCGTCCCGGCGAGTGGGGCGCGCCGGATGTGTCGCAGGCGACCATCCAGGCCGTGCTCGTCGGGGCCGTCTATGACGGCGTTGCGCGGGCGGCGCGTGACTGGCTGATCGACTTTCTGAACACCCGCACGCCGTCGAGCCTCGGCGCACCGCTCGCGACGCTGCCGCGGGCGCAAGAGATCGTGGGCGGCATCGAGGCGAAGCTCGCGGTGAATGCGCGCCTGCTCGAGACCTTTGCACGCGACATCGATGACGGTGTTACGCTGACGCCGGTCGAGGCGAATATCCTCAAACTGACGGTTACCAACAATGCCGTGGCTGTCGTCGAAGATGCGCTGTCGCTGACCAGCAATCACGGACTGACCCGCGCCAATCCGCTGGAGCGGCATTATCGCGACGTGCTGTGTGGCCGCGTGCACACGCCGCAGGACGACAGCACCAGGATTTCCGCCGGACGCATCGCGCTCGGCATCTGAACAACAGCAGGAAGTGGAGAGACCCATGTCCGTCGAATTCATCGGCTTCATCACCAACAATGACGCATCCGAAACCCGCGTCCGCTCCGGCCCGGTGCTCGATCCGAGCTATATCGAAACCGTCGCGAAGGCGCATGAACTCGCCGGCTTCGATCGCGCGCTGCTCGCCTTCCATTCGACCTCGCCGGACGGCCTTCAGGTCGCCCAGCATGCGCTCGGCGTCACCGAAAAGCTGAAGGTGATGATCGCGCAGCGTCCGGGTTTCACCGCACCGACGGTGCTGGCGCGCCAGCTCGCTACCATCGAGAATTTCCACCATGGCCGCGTCTCGCTGCATGTCATCACCGGCGGCAATGCCAAGGAGCTGCGGCAGGACGGCAATACGCTCGACGACAAGGACGAGCGTTACGCGCGCACCAGCGAATGGCTCGACATCATCAAGCAGGAATGGACGAGCGAGAAACCATTCGACTATGCCGGCAAGTATTATCAGGTTGAGGGCGGGTTCTCGCAGGTGAAGCCAACGGCACCGATCCACGTTTTCGTCGGCGGCGCGTCAGATGCGGCCATCGACGTGTCGGGCAAGCATGCCGACACCTTTGCGCTGTGGGGTGAATCCTATGCGCAGGTGCGCGACGTCACCGGCCGTGTGCGTGCCGCTGCGGCCAAGTATGGCCGCCCGGTGCCGCGCTTCAGCCTGTCGGTGCGCCCGATCATTGCCGAGACCGAGGAGAAAGCCTGGGCCAAGGCCGATGACATTCTCGCCCGCGCCACCGCGCTGCAGGACAAGACCGGCTATCGCAAGCCGGCCGATGGCCACGCTACCGCCGGCGCGAAGCGTCTGCTGGCGCTGGCCGAGCAGGGCACCCGCATCGACAAGCGGCTGTGGACTGAGATGGCGGCGCTCACCGGCGCGAACAGCAACACCACCGCGCTGGTCGGAACGCCCGAACAGGTCGCCGAAGTCTTCGCCGACTATTACGATCTTGGCGTCAGCCATTTCCTGATCCGCGGATTCGATCCCCTGATCGACGCCATCGATTACGGCCGCGAACTGATCCCGCGCACCCGCGAACTGATTGCGGCGCGTGACGCCGCCAAGGGAGTTGTCGCAGCATGAAACGGCTTGTCCTCGCCGCCGGCCTGATCCTCGCGGCGTTTGCCACTTCCGCCCACGCCGAGACCACGCTGATCGTCGGCGACCAGAAGGGCAATGCGCGCGCCGTGATGGAAGCATCCGGCGTGCTCAAGGATGTGCCCTACAAGATCGAGTGGAAGGAATTCGCCGCGGCAGCGCCGCTGCTGGAGGCGCTCGGTGCCGGCGCGCTCGATAGCGGGCTGGTCGGCGATGCGCCTTTCACCTTTGCCGCGGCGGCCAATGTGCCGGTCAAGGCAATCGGCGCGATCCGGCAGACTGGCGACGGTCTTGCCGTGCTGGTGCCAAAGGACTCGACGATCAAGAGCTTCGACGATCTGAAGGGCAAGAAGATCGCCACCGGCCGCGGCTCGATCGGGCATCAACTCATTCTCGCCGCGCTGGAGCAGAAGGGCTGGACTGCGAACGATGTGCAGATCGTGTTCCTCGCTCCGTCGGACGCCAAGGTCGCTTATACCCGCGGCTCAGTCGATGCGTGGTCGACCTGGGAGCCTTACGTGAGTCAGGAAGAGGTGCTGTTCCAATCGCGCGTCCTGCTCAATGCCGAGGGCCTGACATCGGGGCTGAGCTTTGTCGTGGCGACGCCGAATGCGATCCGCGACAAGCACGCCGAACTCGAGGACTACCTCCGCCGCCTTACCGCAGCCCGCGCCTGGGCGCTGAAGAACGCGGACGCCTATGCGCAGACCTGGGGCAAGCTGATGAACGTGGCGCCGTCGGTGCCGCTGAACTGGCTGACACGCGCAAAAATCCGCATTGCACCGATCGACGATGGCGTCGCCGCGGATGAGCAGAAGACCATCGATCTCTATTTGCGCAGCGGACTGATCAAGCAGAAGCTCGATGCCAATGCGATCGTGGATCGATCGTTCAACGATGCCATCGGGAAGGGTGCGGGCCTGTAGACTCTCGATCCGGACCGGCAATTGCTACTTAAACTCTGTCATGCCCGGGCTTGTCCCGGGCATCCACGTCTGTGCCGCAAGCAGTAAAGGCGTGGATGGCCGGGACAAGCCCGGCCATGACGGTGTTTGCATCGAGGACGTCTCGCTGTCGCCAGAGCCACAACCCGCACATCCGTAAATCCACGTATTCCCGGTCTCCCTCCGTCGGCCCACCATCGCCCGGCAACGGAGACCAGCGCAGATGCATCACGGCGATATTTCATCCAGCAAGGACGCGGTCGGCGTCGCCGTCGTGAATTACAAGATGCCGCGGCTTCACACGAAGGCCGAGGTGCTCGCCAATGCGCAGAAGATCGCCGATATGATCGTCGGCATGAAGATCGGTCTGCCCGGCATGGATCTGGTGGTGTTCCCGGAATATTCGACCCAGGGCATCATGTACGACTCCAAGGAAATGTACGAGACCGCCTCGATCGTACCCGGCGAGGAAACCGAGATTTTCGCGGAGGCCTGCCGCAAGGCCAAGGTCTGGGGCGTGTTCTCGCTGACCGGCGAGCGGCACGAGCAGCATCCGCACAAGGCGCCGTACAACACGCTGATCCTGATGAACGACAAGGGCGAGATCGTTCAGAAATATCGCAAAATCATGCCATGGGTGCCCATTGAAGGCTGGTATCCCGGCAATTGCACTTATGTGTCGGAGGGGCCGAAGGGACTGAAGATCTCGCTGATCATCTGCGACGACGGCAACTATCCCGAGATCTGGCGCGATTGCGCCATGAAGGGCGCCGAATTGATCGTGCGCTGTCAGGGCTACATGTATCCCGCCAAGGATCAGCAGGTGCTGATGGCCAAGGCGATGGCCTGGGCCAACAATACTTATGTTGCCGTTGCCAATGCCTCAGGCTTCGACGGCGTCTATTCGTATTTCGGCCATTCGGCGATCATCGGTTTCGATGGCCGCACGCTCGGCGAATGCGGCGAGGAAGATTACGGCATTCAATATGCGGCACTGTCGAAATCATTGATCCGCGACGCGCGACGCACCGGGCAGTCGGAGAACCATCTCTTCAAGCTCTTGCATCGCGGCTACACCGGCACGATCAATTCCGGCGAAAGCAACAAAGGCGTCGCGGCGTGTCCGTTCGATTTCTACGCGAACTGGGTCAACAATCCCGACAAGGCGCGGGAGAATGTCGAGGCCTTCACGCGGCCGACGGTCGGTGTCGAGGAATGTCCGATCGAGGGACTGCCACATGAGGGGATGTTGAACGATCGGTAGCCCCAACCTCGTCATTCCGGGGCGGCCGCGCACCTTGCGCGGGCGAACCCGGAATCTGGAAGTGATGAACATGTCGGGATTCCGGGTTCGCGTGCGAAGATGCACGCGCCCCAGAATGACGAGTGGGCTTAAAGCGCCGTCTTGAACGGCGCCACGTCGATTCCCGCCGCCTTCAGTCCATCGCGCACGTGCCGTCCCAGCTCCACCGCACCAGGCGTGTCGCCGTGAATGCACACCGTGTCCATCTTCATCTTGATCACCTTGCCAGTGATCGAGATGACTTCGCCGGTCTGTGCCATCTTCACCACACGATCGGCAACCATCACCGGATCATGCAGTACCGCACCGGGCTTCTTGCGCGAGACGAGATTGCCGTTGTCCTCATAGGCGCGGTCGGCGAACACTTCATGTGCCAACGGGAGTCCGGCGGCTTCGCCTGCGGTCACGAGCTTGGAATTCGCCAGCACCACGAAGGTTAGGTTGCGGTCGACGGCCTTGATGCCGGCGGCGATGGCGCGGGCGGTCATGTCGTCCTCGCAGGCGACGTTGGAGATCGCGCCGTGCGCTTTCACATGAGTGACCTTGTAGCCTTCCATGGCGGCAATCGCCTGCAATGCACCGATCTGATAGGCGATCAGGTTCTCGATCTCGAGTGCGGTGAGGCCGACAATAGGGCGGCGGCCGAAACCATGCAGATCGCGATAGCCGGGATGGGCACCGATCCTGACATTGCGCGCTTTCGCAAGCTGCACGGTCTTGCGCATCACGTCGGCGTCGCCCGCGTGATAACCGCAGGCGATGTTCACCGAGGACGCGAGGTCGATCATCGCGGCGTCGTTGCCCATCTCCCACATGCCGAAGCTTTCGCCGAGGTCGCAGTTCAGATCGATGGTGGCCATGGTCGTGCTCTTTCGTAAATAGGGTTCGAAATCAGTCTTGCGCGTCTGCCGGCTGCGGCGCCTGCCACGTCTCGACGTCGATCGCGCTGACTGCGGTGCCAGCGACATTGGCCGATAGCAGCGCCTTGATGTCCAGCATCAGGATGTTGGAATCATGGACACGGCCGGGCAGGCTCTGCAGCAGTTCGGCGAAGGCGCGATATTCCGCCTGCGCCTCGGCCATGGTGATGGCTTTAAAGCGGAAAGCGCGGCCCGGCTGGGTCTGGCCGAACCGGCCGATATCCGTCGAGATCACGGTCGCGATTTTCGGATAGCCGCCTGATGTGCCACGGTCGGGCATCAGCACGATGGGCTGGCCGTTGCCAGGTACCTGGATCGAGCCGTTCACGGTGCCGTCGGAAACGATGTTGTGCCCGTGCAGATGTTTGATGACGGGGCCTTCAAGGCGATAGCCCATGCGGTCGCTGGTCGCCGAGATCTTCCACTCGCTGCTGAGGAACAATTCTTTGGCGTCACCGAATTCATCGTCTTGCGGTCCAAGCACCACGCGGATCGGACCCTCGACCGGCGCGGGTAGGTCGATGCGCTTCTCGTTGGCGCTGCTTGCAGCCGCCACCAGCAATTCGTCACCGGCCTGCAGCGGGCGCGGATAGGGACTGCCGAGACCGGCGCGGGCGTTCACGGCCAGGCTGCCGAACATCGGCTCGCCGCGCACGCCGCCTTCGATCGCGAGATAGCCGAAGGTGCCGGCGCGGGCGACGCCGAGATTGAGGCTCTCGCCATCGGCCAGCGTGACGGAGGTATTGACGTTGAAGGGCGTGCCCGCGATATCGGCCGGCCGCGTCGCGCCGGTGAGTGCAACACGCACGGCGCCGCCTTTGGCGGTGAAGACTGAATTGAGCGGGCCGAGTTCGATGGTGGCTGCGAACAGCGTGTTGCCGAGCAGGGCATTGGCGGCGGCCATTGCCAGTCGATCGACGGCGCCCGATGGCACCAGACCATAGCGCTGCGCGCCGAAGCGACCGACATCCTGCACCGACGTGCCGGGACTGACTGATGTGACGATGAGCTTGCTCATGACGCGATCAGCTCCGCGACGAATGCACCGGCTTCGGCTGCGCGGCCCTGCTCGGCAAAGGTCTTCTCGTCGACGGCGGCGAAGGTGATGGCATCGCCAGGCTCCAGAAGAAATGTCGGATCGCGGCCAAGCTGATAAGTGCGCACGGCGGTCCGCCCTAAGAGATGCCAGCCGCTCGGGCCGGCGAGGCATTGCACGCCGGTCTGGATGCCGCCGATGGAGATCGTGCCGGGCGGCGTCAGCAGCCGGGGATTCTGCCGGCGCGACATCTGCATCGAGCTCGGCAGCCCGCTGAGATAGGACCAGCCCGGCGTGAAGCCGATCATCGCCACTTTGTAGTCGCCGCCCACATGGCGTGCGACCACTTCGTCCGGCGTGATGTTGAGCGCCTTTGCGACGTCTTCGAGATCGATGCCGTTTTCGCCGCCATAGGCGACGGGGATGCGCCAACGCCGTGCCGCCTTGGCCTCGGGCAGCGGCTGCAGCGCCAGTTCGGTCAGTTTCTCACCCAAAGCGTCGAAGCCGATCTGCAGCGGATCGTAATGCACCAGCAGGGAGCGATAGGTCGGCACGGTTTCGGTGACGGCAGCAAGGCCGGCGGACGCGACGAATTTGTCGAGCGCCAGCACCCGGCGGTTGGCTTCCTCGTCGATGGTGCGGCTGAATTCGACGGTGATGGCAGCATCGCCACTGGGGAGGATGCGGGGCGGGGAGAGAGCTGCGACCATGGCCTCACAACGTCAGTATTGGACAATCATGCATAGCGCGTTTTACCAGCGAGTGGAATTCGCAATCTGAAAATAGCCGTGCATCTTCAATAAATTAATACGCATGTTGGCGATAAGCCGTGCTGATCGCAGAGGTTTCGTCACATTGCATGGCGCTTTGAGACGGCAGCCCTTGACGCGCTGGCATTCCACCGCAAGATGCGCCGCCGTAAGTCCAACGTCCTGCACCCTCTGACCTGAAGAGCCCTGCGTATGTCCCTGACACCCGAAGCCATTGCCACCCTGTCGAAGGTCACCACCGCGACCATCACCACCGTTCTCCTGAAGAAGGGCCTGCGCAATGTCTGGCTGCGCGGCGCCAAGCCGCTGCGCCCCGGTCAGCCCCGTCTCGTCGGTCCGGCCTTCACTCTCCGTTTTGTGCCGGCGCGCGAGGATCTCGCTACCCCGGAATCGTGGTCGTCGCCGATCTCGACCCGCACCGCCATCGAAGCCATGCCGGAAGGCTGCATCGCAGTGGTCGATGCCATGGGCATCACCGACGCCGGCATCTTCGGCGACATTCTGTGCGCCCGCATGCAGAAGCGCGGCGTGGCGGCGCTGATCACCGATGGCGTGGTGCGCGACATCGAAGGCGTACTCGGCACCAATCTGCCGGTGTGGTGCGACGGTTATGCCGCCCCGCCGTCGGTTGCCGGCTTGACCTTTGTCGGCTGGGGTGAACCGATCGGCTGCGGCGGCGTTGCCATCTTCCCGGACGACGTCATCGTCGCCGACCAGGACGGTGCTGTCGTGATTCCGAAGGCGTTCCTCGATCTCATCCTCGCCGAAGGCGCCGAGCAGGAGCGCATGGAAGCCTGGATCGTCAATGAGGTGAACAACGGCGCCACGCTGCCCGGCCTGTATCCGATGAATGCCGAGACCAAGGCGCGCTACGCCGCGTCGAAGAAGTAATCAACCAACTCAATACCCTCATCCTGAGGAGCGGCCGCTTGGCCGCGTCTCGAAGGGCGAGGGAGTGTTCATCCCTCATGGTTCGAGACGGCGCTGCGCGCCTCCTCACCATGAGGGCCAGAGATTGGAGACCGTGCCATGAAGCTTTTCCCCGCAGGTTCGCGCCCGACCAAAAGGGCGCCAGAGGAATACTTCACGGGCACGGTCTGGCAGGACCCGGTCATTGTCGCCGAAGCGCCGGCGCGGCTTGTGACATTCCGCGTCAGCTTCGAGCCCGGCGCACGCACGGCTTGGCATACCCACCCGTTCGGGCAGACGCTCTATGTCATCGCCGGCGTCGGACGTTTCCAGACCGAGGGCGAGCCGGTTGTCGAGATCAAGCCGGGCGACACCGTCTGGATTCCACCGGGCGAGAAGCACTGGCACGGCGCGGCGCCAACGACGGGTATGACCCATATCGCCATGCAGGAAGCGCTCGACGGCAAGACGGCAGACTGGATGGAAAAGGTCAGCGACGAACAATATGCGAAGCCGGTCGGCTAGGACGGCCAGGCGTTGCCGGGTACGAGGACGACGCCGGGTTCAAAAGTCTAGCGGCGCATTGTCCACCACCTCTTTCATAACGAAAAAGGTTCGGGTCTGACGGACGCCGGGCAGTGCGATGAGTTGCGTGCCGTGGATACGATTGAAATCGGCCATGTCGCCGACGCGGATTTTTAGGAAATAGTCGAAGTCGCCGGCGACCAGGTGGCAATCGAGAACAAATTTCAGTTTGGCCACCGCCTTTTCAAACACTGCAAAGCTTTCCGGCGTCGAGCGATCGAGCACGACACCGACCATGACCAGCGCGCCGCGGTTGACCTTCTCGGGCGCAATGATGGCGCGCGTATTCCTGATATAGCCCTCGTCAAACAGCTGCTGCGTGCGGCGATGACAGGTGGCGGGACTGACATTCACCTTCGCCGCCAGATCGGCATTGCTCAGACGCCCGTCTTTCTGCAGCAAATGGAGCATGCGAAGTCCGATTTTATCCAGATCTTCTGCCATGAAAGAATCTTCCGAATTTTTGGAATTTAATGCGTCTTACTTCCAGTTTGAATGGATATGGTACGATATATAGCAGATCATAGCCATATATTTGAAAGCACCTTCCGCACCGAAAATGCTAGCTGTAGCGCCAGTTTTCACGACAACAGGTGTCACATGCTCGAAGGCTTCGAACGCTATCCGCTCACCTTTGGACCCACCTATATCGAGAAGCTGGAGAAGCTCTCGGCCCATCTCGGCGGCAAGGTCGAACTCTACGCCAAGCGCGAGGACTGCAATTCCGGTCTGGCCTATGGCGGCAACAAGCTGCGCAAGCTCGAATACATCATCCCCGATGCCATCGCCTCGAACGCCGATACGCTGGTATCGATCGGCGGTGTCCAGTCCAATCATACACGCATGGTCGCGGCCGTTGCGGCCAAGATCGGTATGAAGTGCCGGCTGGTGCAGGAGAGCTGGGTGCCGCATGAGGATGCCGTCTACGACCGTGTCGGCAACATCATGCTCAGCCGGATCATGGGCGCGGATGTGCAGCTCGTCGACGAAGGCTTCGACATTGGCATCCGCCATAGCTGGGAAGAGGCGATCGAGGATGTGAAGGCCAAGGGCGGCAAACCCTACGCCATTCCGGCCGGTGCGTCCGTGCACAAATTCGGCGGTCTCGGTTATGTCGGCTTTGCCGAAGAAGTCCGGGCGCAGGAGAAGGAGCTCGGCTTTGCATTCGACTACATTGTCGTTTGCACCGTGACCGGTTCAACCCATGCCGGCATGCTGGTAGGCTTCGCCAAGGACGACCGCCAGCGCAGGGTCATTGGTATCGACGCATCTTTCACACCGGCCCAGACCAAGGCGCAGGTTTTGCAGATCGCGCAGGACACCGCCAAGCTGGTCAAATTAGGCAAAGACCTCGTCGAGGATGATGTGGTGCTGATCGAGGACTACGCCTATCCCGTTTACGGCGTGCCGTCGGAAGAGACCAAGGACGCCATCCGTCTCTGCGCGCGCCTCGAGGGCATGATCACCGACCCTGTCTATGAAGGGAAATCGATGCAGGGGATGATCGACCTCGTGCAGAAGGGTTACTTCCCTGAAGGATCCAAGGTGCTCTATGCACATCTCGGCGGCGCGCCGGCGCTGAATGGATACGGCTACGCGTTCCGTAATGGATAGAGGCTGTCACATCGCGTGCGCCGGCTTTGCAGCCGGCGCGCCGATTGCCTCCGGTCACTCGAACCAGCGGTTGACGGTCGCACGGAAACTGCCGTCTTCCTGCATGATGTGCAGCCACTGATCGACGAAGGCCTTCAGCGCCACATCGCGCTGGAGCCAATAGGCCTTCTCGGCAAAATCGAACGGCGTGTCCGGGTGCACAGCGCAGAGCACGCCGTGATGCAGCTTCTGCTGATAGCGGGTCTCTGACGCATCGGTCATCATCAGGTCGGCACGGCCTTGTGCGATCTCGTCGAAGATACGGGTATTGTCGTTGAAGACGGTGATCTCGGCTGACTTGATATGCGTCCGTGCAAAGCGCTCATTGGTGCCGCCCGGATTCACGATCACCTTGATACCCGGCCGATCTATCTCCGCGAGCGTGCCGAATTTCCCTGTATCGGCACAGCGCGCGATCGGCGTCTTGCCCTCGCGCATGATCGGGGTCGAGAACACGCCCTTCTTCTGCCGGTCGAGGGTGATCGACACGCCGCCCATCACCACATCGAACTGGTCTGCCGCAAAGTCTGCTGACAGTTTTGGCCAGCTGGTCTTCACATAGTCGACCTTGACGCCGAGTGCTTTTCCGAGCGCCTCCGCCATCTCGACGTCGAAGCCCTTGAACGATGTCGTGACAGGATCGAACGCGCTGAACGGCATGTAGTCGCCGGTCAATCCAATACGCAGCGTCCCCCGGGCAATGATATCGTCGAGGCGGGACGGTGAGGGCGCAGGGGTCGGCGTCTGTGCCTGCAAGGGCGCGGCAAGCAGCAGACAGGCCGCCAGCCAGGCGGCGATGATCCGGATCATGACGTCTCCCCCGTTTGTATCGCGGAGCTCACCGTTCAGGGGCGCACCGCGTTACGATCAGCTTACAGGGGATGTCGAACCTTTCAATCGACGAGCGCGTCTGCTGGGATCAGTTCACCCGCGTCCAGGTCTGTCCGCCGCAGAACATGCCACCGAAGGCACAGCCCTGAACACGCAGCGTGTCACTGCCCTTCAGGGCGATGGTCGATTCGTAGGTGCTGCCGCTGTTCGGATCGAAGATCTTTCCCGCCCATTTGTTGTTGCCGGGCTTCATGTTGATCAGCACCTTCTCCCCATTGGCCTCGGTCTTGGCATTCATCGAATAACCGCACAGATTGGCTCCGCATTGTTCGATGCGAACCTTGCCCTCCTTCTTCTCGGTCATCCAGATGCCGAGCGGCGTTGCCGCGGCGGCAGGCGTAACCGGTGCGGGCGCATCCTGCTTGTCGACTGGATCTGTGGGCGGTGCGTTGGCGACGACCGTAGAGGGCGCAGATTTCTCGGCAGGCGCGGGTGCCGGGGCAGGCTGCGGGGCTACCGCGACGGATGGCGTGACAGGTGTCGCCGGAGCGGCCGCCTCCTTTGGGGCGGCAACAGGCTTCTGCGTCTCCACAGGCTTGGCCGTCTGTTCGGATCGCGGATTGTTGGGGGCCTGCTCGCGCGTCTCGCGGTCACGCTCGCGCTTGCTGCGCTTGGTGCCATATTCGTAGACGCCGGGAATGGAAACCGAGATGCAGTCCGTCGAATTGCAGTCGCTTGGCGCTTCGATGGTAATGGTGCGGCCACCGATGTCGAACGAGTAGCTGTCGCCGGCCTGAGCGGCGGTGCTGGTCAGCAGGATAGCGGCGAGGGCGAAGAGCGGCTTCATGTGTCCTCCAAAGCGGTTGAAATCCTGACCCTGAACCGAGCCGCGGATGCGCTCGAACACTGTGATCCGCGTCACTCAGGGGGAATTGCAATTGCTTTGGTGTGTGGCGCCGACTGAAGAAGTGGTTCAATCATGCGCCGGACATATGCTGCTTGAGGCAGCCTGACAGGCCCCAACGCCGCCGCTGGACGGCGGCGTCGCCTGAAACCGGCTTTCGTCAGTAGTCGCTATAACGCGAGACGCTGCTGCCCACGGTCATCTGGCTCTTCAGCGTCTCGAAACGATCGCGGGCGGCGCGCTCGCGCCCATCGATGAAATCGATGATTTCGTCTCGCGGCATCGGGCCTGACGAAATCGGCCGTGAACTGCCGATGGTTTCATCGACGAAATACTGGCCATCGTCGTCGCGGCGAGCGGTCCAGCGAAAGCGGATGGCATCGAGCGGACCGGGGCCGAGACGAGAGTAGCCATCGACCTCAAGGGCCTCTGGAACCGTGGAGGGCGACTCGTGTTCGACGAGCGGCGCTTCGGGTTCGGCGGCGACCATGACAGACACAGTCTCGGTGACCACGGTTTCGGTGACGACGGTGATCGAAGCGGGCTCGGCGTCGCCGTGTTCGGCCACTTGCGATTCCGCTTCCTTGCGGTCGAGAATGCTCGCAATGGCCGCGAGGGCGTGATCGGTCGGATCGTTCTGGGTCATTGAAATGCGCCTCCCCGTAATTACGCAACGTCCACATACCGCCGATAATCTAATCGGCTGTGGTTTCATTTTGGTAATCGCTGTGGCTGTTTTTAGGCAGAGATCGGCGGACGCCTGTCTTTCCAGGGCCGGATCTGCTCGAGTTGCCCGGCCAGACGGAACAGCATGGCCTCGTCGCCGAAATGCGCCGTGAACATCATACCGATCGGCAGGCCCTTGCTGCTCCAGGCCAGGGGCACCGACATGGACGGCTGGCCGGTCATATTGGCCATGCTGGTGCCTGGCATGTAGCGGCGCAGCAAAGGCGCGACATGGCTGAGATCGTCCGACATCGTGTCGATCTCACCGATCCTGATCGGCGGCGTGCAGAGCGTCGGCGACAGGAAGATGTCGCAGCCGGTAAAGAATTCGGTGACGCTGCGGGAGATCTGGAATGCGTTCTGCAGTGCTGTCACGTAGTCGACTGCGCTTGCCTTGCGGGCATTGTGTGCGCTGCCGAGTGTGAGTTTCTCGAAATCATCCGAGGTCATCGGGCGGCCGAACTTCTTCTCCGCGAACTGCACGGTCACCGCCGTATTGGCCGACACGATCGCCGCAATCACTTGCGCAGGGTCCAGCGGCAACACCGGCGCGCGTTCTTCGACATGATGCCCCTGTGCTTCGAGCAACCTGGCGACATCGCGGACGGCAGCGGCGACTTCGGGATCGATCGCATCGCCATAGGGCGACTTGTCGGTGAAGAAGATGCGCAGCCTGCCGGGACCACGACTGACTTCATCGAGGAAGGGACGTTCCGGCGCGGGCGCCATATAGGGGCTGGTCAGTTCGGGTCCGTGAACAGCATCGAGCATTGCGGCGCTGTCGCGCACGCTGATGCTGACGACGTGGCCGCAGGAAAAGCCGCCCCAGCCTTCGGCCTTGTCAGGACCCGTCGGATTGCGAGCGCGGGTCGGCTTCAGACCGAACACGCCGCAGGCCGAGGCTGGAATACGGATCGAACCTCCGCCGTCGCTGGCATGGGCGACCGGCAGGATCCGCGCAGCGACGGCAGCGGCTGCGCCCCCGGACGAGCCGCCCGATGCATGATCGGTATTCCACGGATTGCGCGTCGGCCCGTGCAGCCGGCATTCGGTCGTCGGCATGAGCCCGAATTCGGGGCTCGCGCTCTTGCCGAATATCGTCAGGCCGGCCTTGAGGAAGCGTTGGGCGAGGGTGCCGGTATGATCGGCGACGAAGTCCTTGTAGAGACTGGCCCCGAAGGTCGTGCGCGTGCCATCGAGGAGTTCGAGATCCTTCAGCAGGAATGGCACGCCGGTGAACGGCCCGTCGGGCAACCCCTCGTCGATCTGGCGCTGCGCATAGTCCTCATGGCGCACCACGACAGGGTTGATCCGGGGATTGACGCGTTCGGTGCGCGCCACCGCCTCATCGAGCAGTTGGCGCGGGGTGATCTGCTTGCTGCGCACCAGCCCGGCAAGGCCGAGCGCGTCGTGATCGCCGTATTCCTTGAATGCCATCGCGGGGTACTCTGGTGAGGACTGCGGCAGTGCTAGCGCGGATCAATCATCCGCGCCAGCAATCGACGGTTCAGCCGAACACGTCCGCGTTGACGGCATTTTGCTTGATCGGCTCGCCGTCGAGCACGCTGAGCATGTTGCGCGCGGTCTGCGCGCCCATGCGGTCGAGTGCCTCGCGGGTCACGCCGGCGACATGCGGCGCGATGATCACATTCGGCAGTTCGAACAGCGCGTGACCGAGCGGCGGCGGTTCCGCCTCGAACACGTCGAGGCCGGCGCCGGCGAGCTTGCCCGAGACCAGCGCATCATGCAGCGCGGCCTCGACGATGATGCCACCACGCGCGGTGTTGATGAGATAGGCCGACGGCTTCATGCGGGCGATCCGCGCAGCGTTAAACAGGCCGGTCGTCTCCGGAGTCTTCGGGCAATGCAGGCTGACAAAGTCGGCGCGCGGCAGGGCCGTGTCGAGATCGCCGACAGGCTCGCAGCCGGCAGCCTTGATTGTATCGGCCGAGACATAGGGGTCATAGACCAGCACGTTCATTTCCATCGCCTGGCAGCGCTTGGCGGTGCGGGTGCCGATGCGGCCGAAGCCGACCACCAGCACGGTCTTGCCGAACAGGTCGAATGGCAGCGCTCCGAAACGCGACGCCCATTTGCCTTCCTTGACCATGGCGTGCAGTTCGACTGCGCGCTTGGCGAGCGTCAGCATCATGAACAGCGCCTGTTCCGCAACCGAAGGCGAGTTGGCGGTGCCAGCGATCATCAGCGGCACCTTGCGCTTGGACAGCGCCAGCACATCGACCGCGTCGTAGCCGACGCCGATGCGCGCCACGACCTTCATGTCCTTGCAGGCTTCGAGTTCGGACTCGCCGAACCGCGTGGCGCCGAGCGCGGTGCCGTGCACCGGTGCGTGTTGCTCAATCAGCTTGATGTAGTCGGCAGCGGAAATCAGATTGCTGAACTTGACCACTTCGATGTCATCGCGTGCATTGAACAGGTCCATTCCCTGGGTCGACATCGACTCGGTGATCAGAAGTTTCTTCTTGTTGGTCGCCATTTCCACCCCTTGAAGCATTCTACGTTGTTGCGCACCTGCCAATGGCCGCGCGGGCGTTATCTAACAGGCTTGGCTCGATGAGGTCTACCATTGGCGGAGACGTGGTGTGTGGACTTGGCCGTGTTGAAGCCACTATGGTTGCTGATGATCACAAGTGATTTGCTGCGCCGCGAAATTGCGGTGAGGAGACGATGATGACCAGAATGAATTTGCCCAAGCGGACGCATCGACCGCTGCGCCATGTGCTGTGCGTCGCCGCCGTTCTGCTGCTCGGAAATTCCGCAGCGGTCCATGCGCAGGGGCTGGTGCAGGGCGTGCAGCAGGGTGCAAGAGACGGCAATCGTGCGGCTGGGCCGATCGGCGGTGTTTTGGGTGGTGCGATCGGCGGCGTCGTGGGCGTTGTTGGCGGCGTCCTGGGCGTGCCCTCGAACAATGTTCGCGGTCCCGTGGGCGGGCAGTCGAGCGCCAAACAAACCAAGGCGGCCAAGAAGGGCAAGAAGGGCTCTCAACCCGCGGCGGAGCCGGAACTGACCGCCGAGCAGATCGTCGCGAGTAGCGACGCCAACACTAGCCGTATCAAGACGTCGCTCAACCTGACGCCGGAGCAGGAAAAGAACTGGGCCGGTTTTAGCAACGCCATGCATACGCTCGGCAATAACGGCGCGGAGCGCCTGAAACTGCGTATTGCCCGCGCCAAGCGCGATCCGCCGGATGACATCATCGAGCAGATGCGCAACGAGGCTCAGTTCCTCAACGACCGGGCCGTCGATCAGCGCGCCGTAGCCGATGCCGCGGAGCCGCTATTCGCCACGCTGGATGACAAGCAGAAGGCGCTGTTCATCCAGGAGATGGTTGGCCTCAGCCGCGAGCGTGGTCTCGACTAATCGCCGCAGAGAGGAACCTCTTGGCCACGGGGACGTTTTTCCTTCATCAGATGAAGGAGACGATCATGGCTGAGAAATTCGATCCCGCACCCCACGACAAATACGCTGTTGGCGTGAAGGAGGCAGCGCGTGCTGATCGCAAAACGTCTGAGGAGCTCAGGACCGGCCTGAAGGACAGTTTCCCGGCTTCGGATCCCGTGAGTGCTACGCAGCCGAACCGGTCGAAACACGATAACGACGACGGCTCATCGCTCTGGAACAAGATCAGGGGCGTCTTCAAATCCTGATGGCGCGCGCTGCTGTAATAATTAGTTAACCATGCGCGCTGCACAATCACATCGGGCTTTGACTGATGATGGAGGCTGGCGTTGGCGACCGTGTTCTCTGACAGTGATCTTGAAGCAGCCGATATCCCTGCGGCTTCGCGGCGGGGCGATATCTTCACCATCCACGCGACGCGCAATGACCAGAGCATGGTTACGCATCGGATCATTCCGGACGTCGCCGTCGCGCAGGCCCGGACGCTCAACGATGCGGGTTGGCGGGTCAGTATCTCCGGTCTCGGCGGCCGCCGGTTCTCGCCCTCGGAATTTCATCAGTTGCTGACATTCAAACGGATCGGCTGACGATCCCGAATTTGAAACCCCGCCGGTAACACGAGCGGGGTTTTTTGCATGTGCGAACATGGTAGGTTCGCGCCACAAAATCCTCGCAAGTCAAATAAGGTAATTGGCCTAAGGCAATGAGAAAACTAGTGTTCGCAGTTATTGCCTTTATCGGCATCGCTGCCCAATCTCCCCTACATGCAGCGTCGTCCCGGACCGATCAGATGCTCAAACTGTCGCCGGAAACCCGTTTGGAGCAGCGTTGCGATGCGCGTGCGATGGGCTCCGTGGGCCGCGAGCACAAGGGATACAAGCCGGACGAGTTCGTGGCCTACGCGTTTGCCGATCCGGTCATTCGAGGCAACCAGATCAAAGCGCCGGGCGGTGCCATCCGCAGCGGGGGCAAGTGGTACAGGCTGTCCTACGTCTGCGAGACCACTCCTGACGGGCTCGACGTCAAATCCTTCGCCTATCAGCTCGGCACCGAGGTGCCGCGTAGCGAATGGGACGAACACTATCTCGTGCCACGCTGACTGCCGATGGAGATTGCGGCCGGCCTCACGGTCATGGCTGAACTACAGGGTTCACCATGGCCGGCGGTTTGAAAAAGCGCGACGAGATCGCGTTGAGCAATTCCGTGCTCTGCATTGTTTCCAGGTTCGAGCGCGCACACAGCAACGCTTTGACGGGCGGCAGGTGTGGCAGATAATATTCCTGCGCCCAGACAAGTGTAGGCGGAATCATCCGCTTCGGGATCGCGGTGATGCCGATGCCGCTTTCCACAGCCGCCAACTTGGCGTGATAGTCGGGACTGTTGAATACGATCTTGTAGGACAGACCGTGGCGCGTCAGGGTTCGGATCATCAGATCGTCGCCCGGCCATGTCAGAATGGGGATCGGCGCGCCCGAACTGAGGACGAAGTCCTTTGCGCGCACCCACACGAACTCCTCATCGGCCTCGTTGACGATCAGGTGCGATATCTCGCTGCTCATTTCCGGATTTTCGAGAATGTAGGCGATATCGATATAGCCATCGATCAGGCCTTTGGTGATGCCCACCGAGTTGTCAGTGTGAATGACCAGATCGGCCAGGCTTTGGGAGGTCTGATGGCTGAAGAAATCCTGCACGAACAGGGTGCTCAGTCCAAACCGGATCGGTTGCGGAAGATGCGCCACGCCGCCAATCCGTAACATCTGGTCGTTGGCTTCCAGAATCCGTCTGGCCTGATGCAGCACCAGCTTGCCGAGCTGGGTAGCCGTCGTGCCGTTGACCGTTTTGGTGAAGAGGTTGCCTCCCACCATGGTCTGAATGCGCTTGATCTGAGAACTGACAGCGGGTTGGCTCAGGCCCAGCCGTTCGGCGGCCTTGGTCAGGCTGCCGGTTTCCGCGATCGCCACCACGGTGCGAACGATCTCGATGGGGATATTGAGCGGCTGATATCGCTTGTGCATTGCGACATTCCAGGGTCGTCGAGCAGATCGATCCATCAACATCTATAGTTGTGTGATGATGAACCGCAATCGAAGAATTTAGATATACTCTAAACTGCGTGAAAAGACGTATCGCGTGGAACTCGCAATCTGGATAATCCTGCCGGAACAAGGTAGCTCAATACGGCGGCGATTCCTTAAGGGTGCAGAGCTTCTTTTAAGCAATTACAGGCTGTCTGTTTCGGCGCTCGGCACGCGTGAAAACGCGATAGTCTGGGCAGGCTGTCATCGGTTTTCGGAGACTGCAGATGTCCGGCACCCGCAGAGTTCATCTGAACGATAACATTCGCACCGAACATCTGAAATGTTCGGGCTGCAGGACCCAAGTTTATTTGATCAAGATCGAGTCGGACGACGAGGGCGGTGAAATTCGCACCTTTGGCTGTCCACATTGTGCCGCGTCGAAATCGCTGCGTTTGGCGCCGCGCCGGCAACACCTCAAGCCCGCTGAACTCGTTGCGGACCAGGTCGTCTGCTGATCGAACGACTACAGTCGGTCGACGCGCAAAAAGAACGCCCAGATGATGGACAGGACGGCGGCGATGACAAGCCATGACGGGTTCATGCAGAATATGTCGCCGTAGTGGCACACCTGCATCGCCCATCTGCTGTTGTTGATACTCGCTGCGTAAAACACACCGGCAGCGACCGTCAGAATGCTCGCGATCATGAACATGGGACGCTCCAATAATATTGGCGCCACACTGTTCTGCATTCTTGAAGCAGCCGTGAATCGAATCGACGAAAGTCGGGGGCTTTGCGCATTTTTGATACGCGCACTCCAGCCCGATACCGTCGCGGATCCGCTTGAGGCTTTGTTAACCGCGAGTCGCCCAAAGTTCCCGATGGGGACATTGCGACGTTGGGGAGGCCCGATTTGGCCAAATACGAAACGACGAAATACGCGCAGATGCGCCGCTGCCGGATGGCGCATCTTCATGGCGAGTTGATCGACGAGCGATTCAGCGACGATGCCGACAGCGTTTTCGTCAACGGCTATGTTCACGCCGTTCGTCCGGATCTGACCTGCTGGCCACTGCGCTGGACGATCACCGTGGAGCCGTATCCGGTCGAAAGTCGCATTCTGGCGATGACCGGCTGACCGGCGCGCGCACCTCCAAACAAAAAGCCCTCGCTAGCGAGGGCTTTTTGTTTGGAGGTCTTTGCAGCGATCAGTAGCGCGCGACCGACGGGCCGCCGAAATGATAGTTCAGTCCGCCGCGTACCGTATTGGTCTTCAGGTCGATATCGTGGGCAATGATACCGGTTGCAGCGCCTGGTCCGGTGAAGGTCGGAGCCGAGACCGATTGCTTGCCGAAATCGGTATGGAGATATTCGACCTTCGCCGACCAGTTTTTGGTGAACGCGTGTTCGATACCGGCGCCGACCGTCCATCCCGCTACGGTCTTTGACAGTGACGCGGTTTCGTTCTGGCCGGTCGTGTCGGTGAGCGACGACGCAAAATTCAACTCGGTCAGTGCGAGACCGCCGGTCGCATAAAACAGCGTACGATCGACCGTGTAGCCAACGCGCGGGCGCAGCGTGACCAGCCAATCACTCGTGACCGAATTTGTAGTGGTGAACGAACCGCCGGCCGGGAAGGGCGCGGTGAAACCGCGCGACTGCTTCAGGCCGAAATAGTTCGCGTCGGCCTCGACGCCAAACAACCAGCGGTCCACCTGATGATTATAGCCGACCTGACCGCCGCCGGTGAAGCCATCGGGATTGAGCCGCGGCGAGGCAGCCGCAATCGCCTGCTGGTTTGCGATCGGCGCGGTGCCATTGACGAAAGCATTGGAGACGTTGCTCTGGCCCCAGGAACCGCCGGCGTTGCCGCCGACATACCAGCCGCCCCAGCTATAACCTGCCTCGGTCGCCCCGGGCGTCTTGGTCCAGACGCGCGACTGCAGGTCGGCGGCAGCGGCATTCACCGCGCCCGACGCTGCGATGATCGCGGCCAGCCAAAGCGTTCGCATCCAGGACCTTCCATCGCTCTGAAGATATTGAGCGAATTCGACACAAGCTTTAGCTGGAAACGCTGACCTTGGCTGTCACCGGTGGGCAACAGAAGCAGAACAATACCTGAGTACGGCAGCAAAAAGCCCGGCCGTTGGGCGGCCGGGCTTTCCGTAACTTTGTGGGATCAGTAGGCGCAGACGTTGACCGTCCGGACGCGCGGCCCACGGCGGGTTTCCACGACGCGGCGCTGCAAGCAGCCATCGGTCAGGCCGCCGACATAGAAGGTGGGCCCGCCGTAGAAGGCGTGGTGACCATAGCCGCCCCATCCGCCGTGCCAGCCGCCAACGTGCCAGCCATGGGCCGACGCGGCGCTGGGGGCGAGGGCGGCCGCACCGAGCGAGGCTGCAGCGATCAGTCCGAGGGTAACTTTGCGAAACATAGATCTTCTCCATTGGGTGGGCGCGCGAGCGCTTTGCTGTGTCCCTGCCCATCAGTCGCTGCCCTCGTCGGGCGCGTTCAAAGCGGTTCTGGAGAATCGTGTTTCAGTCTTGTTTCGTCGGAGACAGCTTTCATCGAAGCCGTGTCTCTCGATCAGGGCAGCGCAGTGGCTGCAGGCGCACCGACTAGCTGAGTTGCGAGATGGCTGAGCGGCGGTGTCGCAAAAATCGTCGCGCGCTTAGAAGCGGGCGCGGTAACCGTCATAGGCGTGAGCGGCCAGAATGCCGGCGCTGAGAAATCCGAAGAGTGCAGTGACGGTCTCAATCATCGTGGTGGTCCTTATTCCCCCGCGAACTACAGACGGCACGGGGGGCCGCACAGTCAAAGAGATTCGCGGTCGGCTTTTCATTCGGAGCTGTAGTGATGCGTCGTTGCAACATTTTACGCGGTTGCGCGGAGCGATCGCGGCGCAACGGCGATGACAATGCGGCGCCGGCGAGGCGACGCCAGCCCGGCGCAGGGTTAACGGGCGCTGAAGGCGTATCTGCGCGGGCATGATGAGGCAACATGGGGGATGACCGAGTCGCAGCAGTTCACCTCAGTGGATTTTTTGCTTACATACGCTTCAAGGAATCGCGCCGGTTGTCTCGCTCCCCGAGCCGCAGGATCGGACGTCGCAAGTGAGGATCTCCAGTGGCCGATACGTTCAACAACGAGATCAATGTCGGGCCGCCCCCTGTGCCGCTGCGCAAACGCAGGTCGTTCGGCCCGTTCGGGGTTGTCGCCGTGCTGTTGATCCTCGCTGGCGGCGGTGGATATCTCTGGCTGAACTACCACGACACACTGACCGACATGGCACAGGCGGTGACAGGAAGCACTGGCCCCAGAGAGAGCGCCCCGGTGTTGGCGAGCGCGGCGGAGGGCAGCGTCAGCGCGACTGATTTCGCAGCGTTCCAACAGCAGACCGGAAGCGCGATCCAGGCTGCTACCGAACTGCTGACGGCGCAGCAGACAGAGTTGAAGCGCCTGTCCGATCAGATCCAGGGCCTCACGACCCAGGTCGTTGGCCTAACCGCCAAGATCGATACGCTGCAGGGCAGGGGCGTTCTCGCCCCGCCGGCTCCAGCCGCTGCGGCGCCAGCGCCCATGGCCGCAGCTCCGGCTGCGCCAGTGGCCGCGCGCCCGGCACCCACGGCGCCGCGCAAGCGACCCGCCGATCGTCCCGCCGGTGCCATCTCGGTCGGCGGCGCTCCGCTCCCGGCGGCGGCGCAGCCACCGCGTTAGTCCCGATCCTCAAAGTTGCCTAGCGCGTCCCGGGTCGCCGTGCCCTCCTCGGCGGACGATGGCGGCTGAGATCGGGCGGTCCGCCGATGACCTTGGTCTTCACGAATTCGCATTTCGGACAGGCGAAGGTGCACTTGTCGCCGCCGCCGGGATCCGGCTCGCTTCGCAGCAACGCCATTCGCGCCCGGCACATCGCGCAGCGCGGCGGCTTGAGAGCGCCGAGTGTTTCAGCGGGCGTCGTTGGCTCGGATTGATCGATCATGTCGTCCGACAGAGGATGATGCGGCAAATGGCGGAAAGGGTGGGATTCGAACCCACGGTACCCTTGCAGGCACGGCGGTTTTCAAGACCGCTGCCTTAAACCACTCGGCCACCTTTCCGTCGTGGGACAGCGCTTAGCAAAGCGGCCTGCCGAGGGAAAGAGAGGATTGCGCCGGGGCAGCTGTCCGGGGCTGAAATCATCAAACACGGGGATTCCCTTGGGCCGGTCGGTGCCGGGCGCCGGGCGTGCTAAGCAAAGCCTGACGATTCTGAGGACGGAGACCAACATGGCAAACCCGACACCGCGCGCCGACGCCTTGCGTGCGATGCGCGAGGCCAAATTCGAAGCCGCGCAGCGGCTGATCAAGGAGGCCGGCAAGGCTGCCGCGCCCGCGGAGAGCAAGCCTGCGCCTGCGGCGAAGAAGGTGGCTGCTGCGAAGCCTGCCGGGAAGCCGGCGGTCGAGCTTCTGACCGTCGAGACACAGGGTTCAGGGCCTCAGGCTGCGGAATTGCCGCCGGTCGAAGCTCCGGTTGCCGAAGCCAAACCTGCAAAGATCAAAGCACCTAAAGGAAAGCCGGCCAAGGCAGAGGCGGCCAAGGGCGCCGCCAAAAAGACCGCTACCAAAAAGAGTTCCGCCAAGAAGGGCTAGCGGCCAGCGGCATTCCGCCCGGAATGCAGGGCGGACCGAGCCTAGATTTCGCCTGAGATCGCGCCTATATCTGGTTCGTCGCAAGACGATGGCGCTGAACCTCTCAATGGACTGCGGGCAGACCCGGGGGCAGTACCCGGCGCCTCCACCTCAGCAGCTCGCGATCTCATCCAGGTGAGGTCGATTTCGCCGGATGGTGAAATGCACGGGCTGCTCAGGCGGGGGCGAAACAGGATCGATGGCCGCGAAGAAGTTGTGAATTGTGCTCGGCATGATACCGCCGTTATCGGGTCAAAACCTAAATGCAAACGATAACGTTCGCATGAACGAAGTGCGCCTCGCGGCGTAACCGTTCGGGGTAGGTCCACCTTGCAACAGAACGGCCATGGCCGCGTCAACCTTCGGGTTGGCGCGGCTTTTAATTTGCCCAGGCTTCAGTGCCTGGTCTTGCCTGCCTGCAAGAACGGCTGCCGCGCATTTTCGTGTTTCTGATAGAGTTCGAGCCAGCGCCGGTCTTCGGCATGGGCCCATTGTTCGAGCGAGATCCCAGGCGGGCGGCCGTGACCGATGGTGCCGTCAAGGCGGGTGAATTCCGCAGTCTCTTCCACGGTCAGCCCGATCAGCACCCGGATGCCCTGGTCATTCAACTCATAGCTGTCGTCATCGTCGATCATGCCGGCAATTGAGCAAGGCTGCAGGTGCGGTCAATGCAATTACCGGTTTAACCTAACCAATCAACCTTACCGGCAGCATGTGCGTCTGATCGTCGGCAGGTATCCATCGTCACGATGCGATGGTGCCCCGCTTGGCTGCCAGCTCACTCCGCGTCATTACGAAGCGCCGCGCGCCGAGGCTATGCTTGCCGTGGACGCACAAATTATAGCCGAAGCCACGACGCAATTTTAACAGAATGCATGCTCACATTCAGTGTCGTTCGGTCGATGCAATGGAGCAGGCAATGGCCCGCAATTTCGGCGTTCCCCGACAGTTCCGCCCGCGGGCACAGGCGTCCGCCTGGCCGCTATGGGTGATGGCTTTCGCAGTCGTCGCCGTGATCAATGCAGCGACATTCCTTCCTCACTAGCGGGAGCAGGTGGCTGATCACTCGGCGCTGCATTCGGCAGGCGCCACGACGCGAGCACATAAAGCTTCATGCTGTTGCGGAAGCGCGATGTGACGGCGGTAAAGATCGCTTGGGGATATTCGGCCCAGATGGCGATCTGGTAGAGCGTCACGATCAGGTGGCCATCGCGAAACCTGTACTCTCCCGCACCGGTGATTCCGCCGCAGTCCGTCCTTGAAACGTCCATCTCCATCCCCAAAATCCTGCCGCAAGAATCCCACCAGGAATCTCGTCGGCGCGTTCTGCTATCAGATCAAGATCGTGCGCGATCGTTCAACTAACAAAAAGTTGAAATCGGCCAGGGTGGGTCGCGGAAATTAATCTCCGTTAGCGGCGGGCCACAAATTCAAACCAAACGGCGGCGGGGATTTTAAAAATCACTTGGTATTGCTGTGCCCAACGAGAATGCCGGGGGGCTTTGTGGTGATCGAGACCTTGTTGTTGTTGAGTGTTGTTGCCGGTGTTGGCGGCCTGCTGGTGCAGGTCTATCGCTGGCGTCAGGACGTATTGCACGGCCCGTATATTCGCCGCGAGTGGCGGGATTGATCGTGCGAGACGTAACTTGAGGGAGAACTCCGCGCGCGGTGGCGGCGCGGGGAGTGATAATGGATCGTCAGGTCGTCACTTCAGTGACGAGTTGATCGATGTAAACTTGCCATTGAGCTTGGTGCCCATACCGTTGATGACGGCAATGATGGCGAGGGCAATGCCGGCAGCAATCAGTCCATATTCGATGGCCGTGGCGCCGGTTTCGTCTGCGATAAATCGCTTGATGAGGTTTTTCATAGTGGTGCACGCTACGAAGCTCGTCTGAATCCGGGGTAAATATGTAAGCGTCGATCCCGGAAAAAATGCGCGTGTTCTGAAGTGGTTGAACACAATCACGGTGCCATCTCACCGATCGCAGGACGAACTTCTAGCACGACGTGTGCGGTGCGAGCGACACCCGGCGTGCGGGCTGAAAACCCACATCCTCTGTTTACCATACGGGGGCTCTCCCCATTTCCGCCGCGATCCGGCTGCGATATATTCACCACTTGATGCGGAAGTGGGCCGCATCGGGATTTTGGCCGTGGGGATGCCCGGAGATGGGCAGGCGGCCGCTGGAATGGTATTGGGGCGTATGGGGATTCGTGGGTCAAACCGACTCGGCCAGGCTGTTCAGGCAGCAGCGGCCATCAGCGCCTGTCTGGCGCTGGCCAATTGTTCCTCCTCCACCACCAGCTTCAGCCGCCTCGATCCGAAATATGGCGTATCGAGCAGTCCTCGGGTCGTCGGGATGGGCGAGCCGGTTCCCAAAGGCGGCGGCACCTACCGTATCGGCAAGCCCTACACCGTCGCCGGCAAGCTCTATGTGCCGGAAGAAAACATCAATTACCGCGCTGAAGGCATCGCCTCCTGGTATGGCGACGCGTTCCATGGCCGTCTGACGGCCAATGGCGAAGTGTTCGACATGGCCTCGCTCACCGCGGCCCATCCGACGCTGCCGATCCCGAGCTATGCCCGTGTAACCAACGTCTATAACGGCAAGTCGCTGATCGTGCGCGTCAACGATCGTGGCCCGTATCACGGCAACCGCCTGATCGACGTCTCGAACAAAGCCGCCGAACTGCTCGAATTCAAGGGTAACGGCACCGCCAAGGTTCGCGTCGAATATGTCGGGCGTGCGCCGCTGGAAGGGTCGGACGATCGCCAGCTCGTTGCCACGCTGCGCACCGGTGAGCCGGCACCGTCGCCATCGCTGGTGCGTGTCGCCTCGGCGCGCTCTTTCGTGCCCGACATGCAGGGTGGTCGTGTTGTCTCGCGCGATGTTCCTCTGCCGGAGGGGCGCCCGTATTCGCTAGGCAATACCTCGGCCGACGTGGCCTCGATCCGTTCGACGTCGGAAATGTCGGCGTCGAGCCGCATGCGCACGGCATCGGCACCGCGGATGACCGAGAACCATCGCGCGGTGTCCTATGAGAGCAACGCCGCTTATGCTGCGCCTGCCGAGCCGGATGACGGCACGGTCGATGCGCGTGGCGCCCAGGCGATCCTGTCCGGTCGCGGTCTCTACTAAGCCGGTTCGTCGTTCACGACCGACACCAGACGGGCGCAGCATAGCGCCCTGATCCGCGTTGCACCTTGCCGCGTTGTTTGCCATCGGCGATCCTGTTAAGACCTGAGCACTCAGGACAGCACATGGCATCTGGCTCTATCCCCTTGAAACGACCGCAATTCGCCGCGCGGAGCTGGCGAACGCTGCTGGCTGCCCTGGTGACGTTTGGCGTCGCCCTCGGCCCAACAGCGCAGGCTGCGAACCAGAGCGTTCAGGGTGCCAAGAAGGTCGTCGAGGACGGTGGCTACGACGCCGATGCGCCGACCGCGATCCTGATCGAGGCCGGCTCCGGCAGTGTGCTGTTCGAGAAAAATGCCGATGAGCTCCGCGCGCCCTCCAGCATGATGAAGCTGATGACCGTCGAACTGGTGTTCGACGCGCTGACCCGGGGCGACATCAAGCTCACGGATGAATATCGCGTCAGCGAGAATTCCTGGCGCAAGGGCGGCGCGCCGGCAGGCGCATCGACCATGTTCGCTGCCATCAACAGCCGCGTGCCCGTCGCCGATCTCTTGCGCGGCGCCATCATCCAGAGCGGCAACGACTCTTGCATGATCCTGGCGGAGGGCATCGCAGGCGGCGAAACGGCCTTTGCCGAGAAGATGACGGCACGGGCGCGTGCGCTGGGCATGCCGAAATCCACCTTCGCCAATTCCAACGGTTTGCCGGACCCCGGCAACAAGATGACGGTGCGCGAGTTGGGCGTTCTCGCCCGCCACATCGTTCGCACCTATCCGGAATTCTACAAGCTGTTCGGCGAGCGCGAATTCACCTGGAATAAGATCCGTCAGCAGAACCGCAATCCGTTGCTGGCGACGCTGGACGGGGCTGACGGTTTCAAGACCGGCTACACCAAGGACGGCGGCTACGGCATGGTCGGCTCGGCCATCCGCGACGGCATGCGGCTGATCGTGGTGATCAACGGTCTGGACGATCCGGACGATCGCGCGACCGAGGCGAAGAAGCTGCTGGAGTGGGGTTTCAAGAATTTCGAGGCGCGCACGCTGTTCGCGGCCGACCAGACCGTCGGCTTCGCCAAGGTGTTCGGGGGCGAGAGCCGCTCCGTCGCGCTTTCGGCCAAAGAACCGGTCAAGGTGATGGTGCAGAAGAACGGCAGCGACAAGCTGATCGCCCGCGTCGTCTATAAAGGTCCCGTGCGTGCACCCATCGAGCCCGGTCAGCCGGTCGGCGTGATCAAGGTCTGGCGCGGCGCCAATATCGCCGTCGAAACGCCGCTCTATACGGCGGCCGCCGTCGGCACGGGATCGACCATGCGGCGCGCCGTCGACGGCGCCGGTGAGCTGGTGATCGGACTGTTCCGCGCCGGCGCCGAGAAGCTCTGACATGACGGACACGCCCACGACACCGCCGCTGCGCGGTCGCTTCGTCAGTTTCGAGGGCGGCGAGGGCGCCGGCAAATCGACCCAGATCAAGATTCTGGCCGACCGGCTGGAGGCCGAAGGCAAGCGCGTCATCGTCACCCGCGAGCCCGGCGGTTCGCCCGGTGCCGAGATCATCCGCCATGTGGTGCTCTCGGGCATGGGCAAACTGCTGGGGCCCGAAGCCGAGACGCTGCTGTTTGCCGCCGCGCGCGACGACCATGTCCATGCGGTGATTGCGCCGGCGCTGGAGCAGGGCATCTGGGTGCTGTGCGACCGCTTCTCGGATTCGACGCGGGCTTATCAGGGCCGGCTCGGACATGTCTCGCCGGAACTGCTCAATGCGATGGAGCGCGTCACCATCGGACGGCTCAAACCGGATCTCACCGTCATTCTCGATATCCCGGTCTCGATCGGCATGCGACGCGCAGCAGCGCGGCGTGGCAATGATGTGCCCGATAGATTCGAGGCCGAGGGCATCGCCTTTCATCAGGGGCTGCGTGACGCGTTCCGGCAGATCGCAGCCGATGAACCGCAACGCTGCGTACTGATCGACGCCAATGCAGATCCAAAGATCGTATCGAACAATATCTGGGGCGTGTTGCGCCGACGCCTTCTAACGCCGTCGAACCACGAGGTCACTTCGGCATGAGCGCAAAGTCGTCCGAGCAAACGATCTCGGTTCCGCATCCGCGCGAGACGACCGCGCTGTTCGGTCATCAGGATGCCGAGGCCACGCTGCTCAACGCCTATCGCGGCGGCCGCATTCCGCATGCCTGGCTGATCGGCGGCCCGCAGGGCATCGGCAAGGCGACTTTGGCCTATCGCATGGCGCGTTTCGTGCTGGCGCATCGCGATCCCGCATCACCGCAAGTGCAATTCGCAACATCGCTCGGTCTCGATCCGATGCATCCGATCGTGCGCCAGGTCGCCGCCGAATCCCATGGCGGGCTGCTGACGCTGGAACGTTCGCTCAACGACAAGGGCGTGATGCGCACGGTCATCACTGTCGATGAGACCCGGCAGACCGTATCGTTCTTCGGCTCGACCGCTGCTATCGACGGCTGGCGCGTCTGCATCGTCGACACCGTCGATGAGCTGAACGCCAATGCCGCGAACGCGCTGCTGAAGGTGCTTGAAGAGCCGCCGTTGCGTTCGCTGTTCCTGCTGGTGACACATGCGCAGGCGCGCGTGTTGCCGACCATCCAGTCGCGTTGTCGCAAGCTGGCGCTGCGTCCGCTTTCCGTTGCCGACGTGACCCGCGCCACGTCGCAGGCCGCCGAGATCGAAACCAGCGATCCCTTGCTCAAAGAGGTCGCTGAAGCCTCCGAAGGCAGCGTGTCGCGCGCTCTGAATCTACTCGGCGGCGGCGCGCTGAAACTGCACCAGCGCACCGCCTCGCTGCTGAATACGCTGCCCCATGTCGATCCACGCGAGCTGCATGCGCTGGGGGATGCGCTGGGGACCAGCGACCGTGTCGCGCTCGGCGCCTTTGTCGACAGTGTCGACCGCTGGATCGGCGAGCGCATGCGGGCCGACGATGCCAATGCCAACGCCAATTTGCCCCGCCTTGCGCGGCTGGCGGAGGTATGGGAAAAGATCAACCGAGCCGCGCGCGAGACCGAATCCTACAATCTCGAGCGAAAACCGCTGGTTTTCTCGGTGTTTGGACTGCTCGCGGAAGCAACGCGCTGATCGCTGCGAGACTGGTTTCAGCCGATCCGCGCTTCACCAAGATCGTCTTATTCAAGGTCCGTAAAGTCAGCCATGACATCTGCAACCGATGCAACCCGACCGGCGTATTTTCTGACAACGCCGATCTTCTATCCCAATGGCGTGCCGCATATCGGTCATGCCTATACGGTCATGGCGACCGACACGATTGCCCGCTTCCAGAGGCTCGACGGCTACGACGTTCGTTTCCTGACCGGAACGGATGAGCATGGTCTCAAGATGCAGCAGACCGCCGTCAAGGAAGGCCTGACGCCGCTCGAACTGGCCGACCGGAATTCTGCGCGTTTTCGCGAGATGGATGCTGCGCTCAACATTTCCTATGACGACTACATTCGCACCACCGAGAAGCGCCATGAGCGCTCCGTTCAGGCGCTGTGGGTCGCCCTGGAGAAGGCGGGCGCCATCTATCTCGACAAATATGCCGGCTGGTATTCCGTTCGCCAGGAAGCCTATTTCGACGAAGCGGAAACGACGCTCGGCGACGATGGTGTCCGGCGTGAGCCGCTCGGCTCGCCGGTCGAGTGGACCGAGGAGGAAACCTATTTCTTCCGTCTGTCCGCCTACCAGGACAAGCTGCTCGATCTGTACGCGCGCGTTCCGGACTTTGTGTTGCCGCGCGAGCGTCTCAACGAAGTGACGAGTTTCGTGAAGGGCGGCCTGCAGGATCTGTCGATTTCGCGGACCACGTTCGACTGGGGCATCAAGGTGCCGGGTGCGCCCGGTCATGTGATGTATGTCTGGATCGATGCGCTGACCAACTACATCACGGCAGCCGGCTATCCGGATGTCGATGGCGACGACTTCAAACGCTATTGGCCTGCCAATCTGCATGTGATCGGCAAGGATATCGTTCGCTTTCACGCGGTATACTGGCCTGCATTCCTGATGGCTGCTGGCGTCGACGTCCCGCATCGCGTCTTCAGTCACGGATTTCTTCTCAACCGTGGTGAGAAGATGTCGAAGTCGGTCGGCAACGTGGTCGATCCGATCGGCATGGCCCAGCAATATGGCGTCGATCAGATGCGCTATTTCTTCATGCGCGAAGTCTCGTTCGGACAGGACGGCAGCTACAATCACGAAGCCATCGTCAATCGCACCAATGCCGATCTCGCCAACGATCTTGGCAATCTCGCGCAGCGTTCGCTGTCGATGATCGCCAAGCAATATGGCGGCGTGTTGCCGGAGCCCGGTGACTACAGCGACAACGACAAGGCCATCCTGGCGCAGGCCGATGGCATGCTGGAACTCGCACGCACCGCCATGGCGACGCAGCAGATCCATCAGGCGCTGAACGCGATCTGGGCCGTGGTGGCCGAGGCCAACCGCTATTTCGCGGGCGAGGCGCCGTGGGCGCTCGCCAAGACCGATCCGAAGAAGCAGGCCACGGTGCTCTACGTGACCGCCGAAGTCGTGCGGCAGGTCGCGATCCTGGCGCAGCCGGTAATGCCGGCGTCATGTGCGAAGCTGCTCGACGTGCTCGGGATCCCCGAAAGCGAGCGCGACTTCACGGCAATTGCGACCCGCATTAGGCCGGGCACGCAGCTGCCGACACCCACCGGCGTATTCCCGCGCTATGTCGAGCCCGCCGCCGCGACCTGAGTTCAACGATGCTTGTCGATAGTCACTGTCATCTCGATTTCCCCGATTTCGCCGAAGATCTCGACGGTATCGTCGCGCGTGCTGAAGCCGCAGGCGTCGGCAAGCTCGTGACCATCTCGACGCGGGTGCGGCGGCTGCCGGCGCTGCTCGCGATCGCGGAGCGCTTTCCGAATGTCTATTGCTCGGTCGGCACCCATCCGCACAATGCGGACGAGGAAGACGGCATTCCCGCCGAAGAACTGATCGAACTGACGAAGCATCCGAAGGTCATTGCGCTTGGCGAAGCCGGGCTCGATAATTTCTACGAGCATGAATCGTCCGGCGCGCAGGAGCGCGGCTTTCGCGCCCATATCGCCGCGGCGCGTGCGACCGGTCTGCCGCTGGTGATCCATACCCGCGAGGCGGATGAGCAGTGCGGCGCCATTCTCGCAGAGGAGATGGCGAAGGGCGCGTTCAATGCGGTGCTGCATTGCTACACCGGCGGACGGGAGTTGGCGATGAAGGCCATCGACATGGGTCTGTCGATCTCCTTCACCGGCATCATCACCTTCAAGAAGTCGCAGGAGCTGCGCGATCTCGCGGCAGAGCTGCCCGCCGACCGCATCATGGTCGAAACCGATGCGCCGTATCTGGCGCCCGGCAAATGGCGCGGCAAGCGCAACGAGCCATCTTATGTGGTCGAGACGGCGAAGGTGCTCGCGGAAACGCGAGGCGTGTCGCTCGAAGAACTGTCGCGGCAGACCACAGAGAACTTCTTTCGCCTGTTCAGCAAGGCGTCCGCCGGGAGCGGCCCTGGCACTGGCGTGCCGGCATGACGCTGGTGCTCACCATTCTCGGCTCGGGATCCTCGGCGGGTGTGCCGCGCCCGGCGCTGGGCTGGGGCGCCTGCGATCCCGCCAATCCAAAAAACCGTCGCCGTCGTTGTTCGATGATGGCGGAGCGGATCGGGCCCGAGGGCGTCACGCGCGTTGTCATCGACACCTCGCCGGACCTGCGCGAGCAATTGATCGACGCCGATGTCGATGACATCGATGCGGTCTTCCTGACGCATGAGCATGCGGACCAGACCCACGGCATGGACGACCTCCGCTCAGTGGTGCTGAAGCGCCGCAAGCGTATCCCGGTCTATATGAACGCCTCGACGGCGACGGATATCATGCTGCGCTTCGGCTACTGCTTTCAGTCGCCTCCCGGCAGCGACTATCCGCCGATCCTCGACCGCCTCAGCATCGAGGCTGGTGAGAGCCGAACCATCACCGGGAAGGGCGGCGACCTGACGCTGACGCCGTTCCTGGTCCAGCATGGCAACATCCCGGCGCTGGGCTACCGGATCGACAACACCGCCTATACGCCTGATCTCAACGACATCCCGGAAGAGAGCTGGCCGGCGCTCGAAGGTCTCGATCTCTGGATCGTCGATGGGCTGCGCTATACGCAGCATCCCAGCCATTTCAGCATCAGTGATGCGCTGCGCTGGCGCGACCGCTTCAAGCCGAAGCGGACGGTGATCACCAATATGACGGCGGACGTGGATTACGAGGCGGTAAAGCCGATGCTGCCGGAGGGCGTGGTCCCCGCCTATGACGGGATCAGACTGACGGCGGAGTAATTTGAGCAGCGAGTTTTTTCATTGCTGCATTTTCAAAGGTCACTTCGCCGGCCTCTCGACTATGCAAAGCTATCTCTGCGGCGATTGAGCGACCGATAATTCGCTGATCGATATTGCCAAATCGACCAGGCACAAGACGTCCCAGCCAACCGACCCAGGCCGGGGTATGCGCGTTGCCGACAATAATGCCGGGGCGAAAGATAGCGAGGCGGCTGAAGCCGATGCTGCGCAAATTGTCTTCCTTCATACCCATGACTCGGACATAGCGAAACCGGCTTTGGGCTGTGCTTCCTACTGCTGACAGCAGGCAGAACTGGGCGATGCCGGCGTTGTGGCAGCCACGCGCAAAGGCGCCGACGACGCCGATTTCAAGGCGCTTCAGTTCCTCTTCGCTCCAGCGCATCGATCCGGAACCGACACCCACGCAGCTCACGGCGCTAACCGGACCCTGGCTTAAGACTTCACGGGCAAGGGCGGCGGTGCGCTCAGCAAGGTCAGCAGCGCCGGTATCAAGAACGACGTTGCGCACGCGTGATCGCGCGGCAATGGGCTGTCTGGTGATCATCACCACTTCCCGGCATTCCGGAACCGCCAGCAGCTCCGCGACGGCTGCACCACCGACTTGCCCGGTACCGCCGAGAATGATTGCGGCGAAGTTCTGCGTCATATGTGGGACCTCTGCGTCGGCAAGGGGACGACGAGACCCTTACACCAATCTCGTCATTCCGGGGCGCTCGCGCATCTTGCGCGGGCGAACCCGGAATCCAGAAGTGTTTTGAACATAACGGGATTCCGGGCTCGTGCTCTCGGCTTCGCCGAGACCCCGCCCCGGAATGACGAGTTTGCTGCAATCAGCTACTAAACGATCCCGTCGACTTCACCTGATCCCGCAGCAGGAACTTCTGGATCTTGCCTGTCGACGTTTTCGGGATCACGCCGAACACCACGGCCTTCGGCGTCTTGAAGCCGGGCATCTGCGCGCGGCAGAACGCGATGATGTCGGCTTCCGTCGCCTCGGCATTCGACTTCAGCTCCACGAACGCGCACGGCACTTCGCCCCATTTCGCATCGGGCTTGGCGACCACGGCCGCGAACAGCACAGCCGGGTGTTTGTAGAGTACGTCCTCGACTTCCACCGACGAGATGTTCTCGCCGCCGGAGATGATGATGTCCTTGGAGCGGTCCTTGATGGTCACGTAGCCGGCAGCGTCGAGCACGCCGAGATCGCCGGTGTGGAACCAGCCGCCTTCGAAGGCCTCCTTGGTGGCCTTCTCGTTCTTCAGATAGCCCTTCATCACGATATTGCCCCGGAACATGACCTCGCCAATGGTCTCGCCGTCGCGCGGCACTTCCAGCATCGTTTCGGGATCGATCACCGTCACGGCTTCCTGCAGGTGATAGGGCACGCCCTGGCGGCGCTTCAGGTTGGCACGTTCATCCGCGGGCAGGGCGTCCCAGCCGGGCTGCTCGGCGCAGACCGAGGCGGGGCCATAGACCTCGGTCAGGCCGTAAACATGGGTCAGCTTGATGCCGATCTTCTCGGCGCCCGACAAAACGGCCATCGGCGGCGGCGCGCCGGCGATCGAGCCTTGCACCAGAGGTCCGCCGGAATAAACCGGCGCATCGGGCGCATTGATCAGCGTGTTGTAGACGATCGGCGCGCCTGACATGTGGGTGACGCCATGCTCGCGCATCAGCGCGAAGATCTTGGTCGGGTCAACCTTGCGCAGGCAGACATTGACGCCGGCACTCGCCGCGACCGTCCAGGGGAAGCACCAGCCATTGCAGTGGAACATCGGCAGGGTCCAGAGATAGACCGGATGCTGGCCGAGACCGGCGGCAAGAATATTGGAGACTGCGTTCAGGTAAGCGCCGCGATGATGTGTCACCACGCCCTTCGGATTGCCTGTGGTCCCCGAGGTGTAGCCAAGCGCGATGGCGTCCCATTCATCGAGCGGGAAGGCGCTGGAGAAATCGGGACTGCCTTCGGCGAGGGCGGCCTCATATTCGAGTTCGCCGATCCGCTGGCCGCCGGCGAAGGAGACGTCGTCGACATCGATCACGGTCGGCTTCGGTCCGGTCATGAGGCCGAGGGCCTCGGTGATCACGCCGGAGAATTCCGGATCGACCAGCAGCAGCCTGGCGCCGCCATGGTCGAGCTGGAACGCGATGGCCGCGGCGTCGAGCCGGATGTTGAGCGCGTTGAGGACGGCACCGGCCATGGGGACTGCGAAGTGGGCTTCGTTCATCGCCGGCAGGTTCGGCAGCATCGCCGCGACGGTGTCACCGCGCCCAATGCCCCGCCCGGTCAGGAACGAGGCAAAGCGCCGGCAGCGTTCATAGGTTTGCGCCCAGGTGAAACGGCGTCCCTCATAGACGGTGCTGGTGAGGTCTGGATAAACAGCCGCGCTGCGTTTGAGAAAGCTCAGTGGCGACAGCGGCACGAAGTTGGCCGGAGTCTGGTCGAGGCCGACGCTATAGGCGCCCTGATCTGGGATCATTTTAAGACTCCTATATTTAGTTCAGTATCTTACGTACGATATCTCATCTATCAGGTTATCACAGAAATGATCTTCCAAAATTACGCGAGGTAATGACCATAACCTTCTGAAAGATCGTATCTTAAAGGAACCCGATTGATATCCATGGGAAGATTGCCACGATGATCAGGCCGATCAGCAACGCCAGCAGATAGCCGAGGATCGGCCGGATGCCTTCCGCGGGATCGACACGGCCGATAGCGCAGGCGGCATAGTAGCCCACGCCGAAGGGCGGCGCGAACAGTCCGATGCCCATGGCGAGGATGACGACCATCGCATAGTGGACCTCGTGGACGCCGACCAGCCGCGCGATCGGGAACAGCAGCGGGCCGAACAGCACGATGGCGGGGATGCCTTCCAGTACGCTGCCAAGGATGACAAAGGCCACGATGGAGACCGCGATGAAGGTCGCACCGCCGCCCGGCAGGCCCGTCATGGCCGCCGCCAGCGAGCGCGAGAAGCCGGACTGGGTCAGGCCCCAGGCCATGCCGGTCGCGGTTCCGATGATCAGCAGGATTGCGCCGGAGAGGCAGGCCGTATCGACCAGCATCGGCTTCAGCCGGTTCCAGTCGAACTGACGATAGATCAACAGGCCCGCGAGCACGGCATAGACGATGCCGATGGTGGAGACCTCCGTGGCGGTCGCCACACCCTCGACCACGGCAGCGCGGATCACGAAGGGCAGCGCTATGGCCGGCACCGAGATTATGAAAGCCTTGAAGATGTCGCGCCCGGAAGCCCGTTTGACGTGGTTGAGGTCCTCGCCGCGATAGCGCCACCACACCAATGCGCCGAGTGTGATCGCCAGCACGACACCCGGCAGCAGGCCGCCGGTGAACAGCGCCGAGATCGAGACGCCAGTCACTGAGCCGATGGTGATCAGCACCAGGCTCGGAGGAATGGTTTCGGTCTGCGCGCCGGTCGCCGAGAGCAGGGCGACCAGATCGCCCGGCTTGGCGCCGCGCGCCTTCATTTCAGGGAACAGCACCGGCGCCACCGCCGCCATGTCGGCGGCCTTGGAGCCGGAAATGCCGGAGACGAGGTACATGGCGCCGATCAGGACATAATGCAGCCCGCCGCGGACATGGCCGAGCAGGCTGGCGAGGAACGCCACCATGGCGCGGGCCATGCCTGTCATCTCAATCAGCAAGCCCAGGAACACGAACAGCGGCACCGACAGCAGGATGAGATGGCTCATGCCCTCGTCCATGCGGCCGACCAGCACCATCATCGGCGTCCGTGTGGTCAGCGCCATATAGCCGAAGATCGCGAGGCCAAAACCGAAGGCAATGGGCACGCCGGCGAACACGCACAGCGCCACGACGCCGACGAAGAAGATGATCAGGTTGAGATTGCCGAGGGTCCGCAGCAGCGGCTCGGCGAGCCAGAACAGGCCGATGATCGCCACGACGGTGCCGAGCGCCGTCAGCAGGGTGCGAACCTGGCCGTAGCGCACCAGCCGCAGCAGCGCGAAGACGATCATCAGCGAGATGCCGACCGGCAGCGCGGCCGCGCGAAAGCTGTTGGCGATCTGCAGCGCCGGTGTCGTGATGTAGCTTTCCTCATAGGCGTATTCGAAGGACGGCGCGACGATCATCAAGAGGAAGGCGAGTGCGGCGCAGGTCCCGACGACGTCGAGAAAGGCCCACATTCGGGGACCGACCGACGCCACCAGCGCGGTCATCCGCATATGCTCGCCGCGCCGGAACGCCACGGCGGAGCCCAGCATCGCCAGCCACAGGAACAGGATCGAGGACAGCTCGTCCGACCAGATCAGCGGACGGTGGAAGCCGTAACGGGCCACCACGCCGATGAACAGGATGATCACCTCCGCCACCACCAGCAGCGCCGCGGGAATCTCGACCAGATGGCCGAGCGCGCGGTCGATGGAGGTCAGGATGGCGTCGCGGCGGGAGAGGGGCACCCCCTCCACGCTGGACGCCCCGCTTTCAAGGGCGGAGATGTCATGCACGGCCATAATGGTTCCGATCAGCCGAGCTTGCCGACGGCCTTCTCAAGGATGGCCCAGGCTTCGTCGCCATACTTGCCCTGCCATTCCTTGTAGAAGCCGGCCGACTTCAACTTGTCGCGGAACGGGCCGGGTTCGAGCTCATTGAAGGCGAGGCCCTTGGATTCCAGTTCGCCGCGCAGATTGGCGTTGAGCTTGGCGACGTCCTCGCGCTCCTTCATGCCGGCGGCATTGATGTTCTTGGCGACGATATCGCGCAGATCGGCCGGCAGCTTCTCCCAGGCGCGGCGGTTGGCCAGGAACCAGTAGCCGTCCCACATGTGGTTGGTCAGCGAGCAGAACTTCTGCACTTCGTAGAACTTCGCCGTCGAGATGATTGCCAGCGGGTTTTCCTGACCTTCGACGACCTTGGTCTGCATCGCCGAATAGACTTCACTGATATTGATCGACGCGGGCGCACTGTCGAACGCCTTGAACATCGAGGTCCATAGTGGCGACACCGGCACGCGAATCTTGAAGCCCTTCAGGTCATCCGGGCTCTTGATCGGCTTCGTGGACGAGGTGATTTCGCGAAAACCGTTGTCCCAGATCTTGTCCATGACCACGAGATTGGCCTTGGTGATTTCCTTGCGGATATAGGCGCCGAGATCGCCATCCATGGCCTTCCAGACCGTGTCGTAATTCGGGAAAGCGAAGCCGATGCCGTTGATCGAGGCGGCCGGCACCAAAGTGGCCAGGATCAGGCCGGAGAGCGTGAAGAACTCGACGCCGCCGGAGCGGATCTGGCTCAACATGTCGGTGTCGGAGCCGAGCTGGTTGTTGGGGAATACCTGCAGGTCGACCTTGCCGTTGGTCTCGGTCTTGATCGCCGCCGACATCTCGCGGGCGCGGATGTTCATCGGATGCGTATCGGGCAGGTTATTCGCGTATTTGTAGACGTATTCCGCCTGCTGCGCGCGCGCGATGAACGGCATGCTGACGCCGCCAAATGCGGTCGCAGCGGCCGATGCCTTCAACAGAGTCCGGCGTGAAATCGTCATTTTGTTTCTCCCAACCACTTCTTTGTTTGCCTTTGTGAGGCCCAAGGGCCCTTGCCGTCTGGTCATCATGCCCGGGCTGCCCGGTCAAGCCTTTTCGCCGTGCGACCAAAGGCCAAGACCCACTAGAGGACGCCTGCGCACGGCTTTTGCACCGCGCGAATTTGTGGGAAGCATCGCGCGACTGAAGCCGCCGGCAGCCAGGACCGGTGGAGGAAACGCAAGGACAGCATATGAATAGGGATCACGGCGTAGCGATCATCACCGGCGGCGCATCGGGAATCGGTTTGGCGATCGCTAAGGCCGCCGTGGGCGAGGGCTGGAAAGTGCTGCTCGCCGACCTCACCCAGCCTGCTCTGGATGCCGCCAAGGCCCAGGTCGACGCCATCAAAGCCGGTGTGACCAAAACCGTCGTGATGGATGTGGCCAATGAAGACGCCGTGATTGCCGGCCTGAAGGACTGCGAAGCCGGTTTCGGCCCGGTGCGCGGTCTGGTGAATTCTGCGGGTATCGGCCGTCAGGCGCCGTTCTTCGAGACCTCGGTGAAACTGTTTCGCGAGATCCTCGACATCAATCTGGTCGGCACCTTTGCCGTTGCCAAGGAAGCTGCGCGGCTGATGAAGGCGCATGGCGGCGGCGCCATCGTGAATGTGGCGTCGGTGTCGGGGCTGCGCGGCAATATCGAGCGCTCGGCCTATGGCGCATCCAAAGGCGGCGTCGTCACGCTGACCCAGGTGATGGCCTGCGAACTGGCGCCATTGAAGATCCGCGTCAACGCCATTGCGCCGGGCCCGTTCGAGACGCCCATGGTGCAGGAGATGCATACGGTGGCAACGCGGGAAGGCTGGATGCAGGTGGTGCCGCAGCGGCGTTATGCCGAACCGGAGGAGGTCGCTGGTGCCGCGATGTTCCTGCTGGATGACAGCAAGTCGAGCTTCGTCACCGGCCACATTCTCAATGTCGATGGCGGCTTCGCTGCGCATGGACTGCTGCCGAAATATCCGTAGCAAGAAACTCGTCATTCCGGGGCGCGGGCGTACTTTCGCGCACGCGAACCTGGAATCTCATTGTGAGTCACACTTCGAGGTTCCGGGTTCGCCCGCGGCTGTCGCCGCATGCGCCCCGGAACGACGAGTTATGGGCCCTTCGCCGCGATCAGCGCCTTCATCCGCTCGGCATCTGCAGCCGTCTCCGGCGTATAGACCACCATGCCCAAATTCGGCTGGCCATCGACCGAAAATGTCGAATAGCTCATCGTGAATGGCCCGACGACGGGATGGTTCACATGCTTGCGGCCTTCACCGTAGCTGCTGACGTCGTTGTCATGCCACATGGCTGCGAAGTCAGGGCTGATCCGGCACAATTCATCGATCAATGTCTGGGCGCGTTCTGATGCGCCGCTGCGTGTGATATCCGCACGAAATGCCGCCACGGCGAAACGTGCATCGTTCTCCCAGTCCGGCATCTTGGCGCGGATATTCGGACGACAGAACAGGATGCGCAGGACGTTGCGGTCTTCGGGCGCGATGTTCGGATAGTCGCCAAGCACGGCCAGCGCGGCGCGATTCCAGGCTACGATGTCCCAGGTTGCGTTGCGGACGACGGCGGCGCTGAACTCCATCGAATCCAACACGCGCTGCAGGGTCGGCGTGACGATATCGGACGGCGCAAAGCGCACCTCGGGTAGCCGGTGCTGCGCCAGCAGAAACAGATGCTCGCGCTCGACTGTCGATAATTCCAGTGCGCGTGAAATCCGGTCGAGCACATCGGCCGACGGCGCGCCGCCGCGGCCTTGTTCGAGCCAAGTGTACCAGGTGGCGCTGACATTGGCGCGCTGCGCGACTTCCTCGCGCCGCAGGCCCGGCGTGCGGCGTCGTTCCGATGAGAAGCCGAACGCCATGGGATCGAGGCGGGCGCGGCGATCCCGGAGATAAGCGCCCAGCGGATTGGAGCCTGGGCTGGAAGTTGTTTCGGTGATCGTCATGCTCAGCCTGTTAGTCGCCATACCCGTATAACGTCACGGCTTCACGCATCGTACCGCAGGACCGATACATCCGCGTCGTCACGAGAGGAATATCACATGCGTGTTTTCGTTACCGGTGCTTCGGGCTTTGTCGGATCTGCGGTCGTTCAGGAACTGATCGGCGCCGGTCATCAGGTGCTCGGTCTTGCGCGCTCGGACGCATCCGCCAAGGCGCTGGCCGACGCTGGTGCGCAAGTCCATCGCGGCGATCTCGAAGATCTGGACAGCCTGCGCTCCGGCGCCGCCAATTCGGACGGCGTCATCCATACCGCCTTCATTCACGACTTCTCGAAGTTCAAGGAGAACAGTGAAATCGACGCACGCGCCATCGAGACGCTTGGCGATGTGTTGGCGGGCTCCGAGCGGCCCTTGATCGTAACTTCCGGCATGGCCTTCATCGCGCCCGGACGCATGGCCACCGAAGACATGGGCCCGTCGAGCGCGTCGCCAAGCCCGCGCGTATCGGAACAGGTCGCCGAACGTCTGGCGGCACGCGGCGTGCGTAGTTCGTCGGTCCGGCTGCCGCCATCGGTTCATGGCGATGGCGACCATGGCTTCGTGCCGATGCTGATCAATATCGCGCGGGAGAAGGGCGCCTCGGCCTACTTCGGCGACGGTCTCAACCGCTGGCCCGCCGCACATCGGCTGGACGTCGCCCGGCTCTACAGGCTCGTCCTCGAGCACGGTTCCGCCGACATTCGGTATCACGCCAACGCCGAACAAGGCGTCGCATTCCGTGAGATTGCCGAGGTCATCGGCCGGCACCTGAACCTGCCAGTCGTCTCGAAATCGCCGGCCGAAGCCGCCGATCACTTCGGCTGGTTCGCAGGCTTCGCGTCGATGGATGCGCCGGCATCCAGCGACTGGACGCAGCAGCAGTTGGGGTGGCGACCAACGCAGTCAGGATTGATCTCGGACCTCGATCACGTCAGATATTTCGGCGGCTGAGGCCGTATGGGCCGCAATGACGTGGGGCAACAAATTGGTTCGAATGGCTGGTCGGTCAACCGGATATCGCAACAATTTGAGCTAAGTCTCTGGGATCGCTATGGGATAATATATTCCATAATATACCTTATGCGAATCCGAGATATTGGCGTGTGGTCCCAGTTTCAGTTCTCTTGTTGATCCCCACATAAGATCGGCATCCACCCCATAAGATCGGCGCAGTCCCCGCATAAGGCCGACATGGATTGATCGTCCGCACTCTTCCGCCATCAACTTAAGGTGGCGACTGGCGATCCCGCTGTCGACTTCAAATGATGAGCGAGGACGATACAGGCGAAAGAAAGCCTAGTTCAGTCCCTGACCAAGCTGACCGTTGGTTCGGGCTTGCCGCTCCAGACCATCCGGTAGACGTCGCCTTGAGCCACCGATTGGACCGCGTGCGGGAAAAGCGCGACCAGACACGTTCCGCCCGGGTTCCGGACGGATGGATAGATGATCCCGTTCAGGCCACGTACTCGGGCGGCGTCCGCCAGTGCGTTCCCAACCGGGTATCCGATCGCCTTTTCCGGGTTCAAGGATTCGTGCGTGGGATGGGCTCGGAGGTCCACGAATTCGCCAGCGAAGCTCGCGAACATCTCAGCGTATTCGACCGTCGCGTTGTAATCGCCCGCCGTGGCCAGAAACTCAGTCAGGTGGAATTTGACTTCGGCCAGGCTGGTCTCGACGTCGAACCCTGCATACCAGGCGCCGCGGTCGGCACCGTTGAACCGATTGGGTTCGCGGGGTTTGGCATAGGCGAAGGAGGCGTTGATGAAATGCGCGTGCGGGACCCCGTAGAGCAGTTCATGCGATTGCACCTCGCCTGCCCCACGAGCCTGGGCAATCCGTCTGGTGCTCGTGGCACCCTCGATCTCGCTCAACGCCTCCAGTTCGGATTCATCGACTAGATCGAGCAATACGGAATCGCGAAGCCGGGCGGTCGTTACAAGGCGCACGGTCCGCTCGATGGCTTCGCGACTGATCTTCAACCCATCGAGCATCGATCAGAGGCCGCCGCGCACCGCGTCCACGTAACGACGCGTCTCGAGCATCAGCGGGATGCCGCCTTCGATCATAGCATCGACCGGAGATCGGCGCTGGAAGATGGGACCGGAGTTTGTGAGCTTCGGCCAGCGCACGGCCATGTCGTCGGCGAAGAGAAGCCGTAGACCCTTGTGGATGCCGATCGCGGCAGAGGCCCGCGTGAGCTGATCTTGCGAAAGCGGTTGATCCCACGCACCGCGCTTGATCCGGTCCCAAGTGCTTTCGGACACGCCGAGAAGCATGGCAGCCTCGGCATTGGTCAGCTTCCAATGTTCGACGATCTTCCGGAATGCCTTGATGGCGACCGGAGACAATCGCTCGCGATCTGGACCTTTCGTGAACGTCTGCACATCGACAGGCGTTACGGCGGCCGGTGCTCCGAATGATGCGATTTGAGCCATGATCACCTCCCTCGATACCAGACAGAGATATTGTCATTTGACGCGATGTCAAGCACCAAATGACGGGATTGAGGTCTGACTGCACAGATCTAAGAGTTTTTTCGCGTTTGCTGCCCGAACGCGGCGAACAGTAAAAGATATGTATTTCAATTGCTTGCGCGTAATATTCCCGGTTTTCCACGTCAGGATTCCGAATGCGGATGATATGCTGGTAAATCGAACGAACCGTGAATAAATGAGGGCGAACCGCCGTTAGAGCGTTCAGCAACGAGAACAATCGCCCCAAGGAACCCTGCCCTTATGGCAAGTCATAGGTCAAAAGCTGACAAAGCTGATGCTGAATATCTTGGCGATCGAGGCCCCGGTCCGTTGTTCAGTTGGAATGCCGCCCAGGAAATTCCGAAGCCAAAGGATTGGCAGGCATTTCAGCGTGGATGCGTGATCCTTTTTCAGCAAGACCTCAAGGATCCGCATGCTCAGGAATACGGACGAAACGGCCAGAAGCAGCATGGCATTGACGTCCTCGGCCGACGAGACGGCAATCCAGATCACCATGTAGGAATCCAGTGCCGTCGTATCGATAAACCGATTCCAAAGGCGAAGATCCTTGCAGACAGCCGAGAAGCTTTGACGATTAAAGCCGGGCTGAGGGAGATCATCTTCGCGACCACATGCCCAAGCGACACCGGCATGACTGACGCCGCACATGAGGTCGAGCGTGAGCTCAGGGCCGAGGGGCACGATCTCCGGGTCGTGGTTCTTTCGTGGTCCGATCTGGAACTGAAGATATCCCAACATTCTGCGGCGCTGGCGTTCTTCAATCCGGCCACCGTCGCATCGTCTTCTGCGCAGTCACCCGTCAAACTCGACAACGACACCATCAATGCACTTGCCGACGCATTCGCCCGCCGTCAGCCTTTGTTTCAGCCGGTGATACCGGCCGATGTCGCTTCGCCATCTGACAACTCGGAAGACCCTGCTCTCCACGGGAAGATCGACCTGTTGCGCGACCTTTTCCGGAACATGAATCTTTCACCAGCCGCCAGGGACGGCCTCGTCAAGCTCAAGTCCACCGAGGACCTGTCTGCAAAGCCTTGGGCCAGATTTCGCATCGAAACCAATCTCGGCTCGATCGCGCTGTCGTTGGGCAATCATGAGGAAGCCGCTGGACTGTTCGAGAAGGCTTACGAAATCCGGCCAACGGATGCGAATGCCGTAGCGAACCTCGCCGTCGCCCGCACCATTCAAGGGCGTCCTGAAGAGGCAATGGCGCTCGCGCGATCAGCGCTTGCTGCCGCTCCGAAGTCAGACCAAGCCGTCTCGTTTCTGCTCCAAGCAGCCGCCAGATCGAGCTGGCAAGGCGATCCCGAGAGCTTGATCCCGACCGATCTCGTTGGATCCGTTCACGCTGACCTCGGCCTCGTCGAATTCTTGCGGAAGCGGGAAGTCCCAGGATGGGCGGAAAGAACTCGCGAGATCGCCGCCAAGCATCCGGACCTGCCAGAATTCAAGCGGGTCTTCGCGTTGGCCATTCTTGAGCTCGCGATCGGCGGCGATGCGTTCTTCGGTCGACCGGGGATCATCGCACGCGAAGACCTCGAGCGCGCGACGAACGCCATGTTGGAAGTTGCCAAATCCAGTTTGGATACTGGCTACGCCGATCTCTACGATCTCTTCGCATATGTAAGTAACGCATCATCGCTATTGCGACTGTCTGGCCGCCCGGCGGAGTGCGAAGCCCTCCTCCTCCGCGCGCTGCCGGTCCTGCCCGATCGCCCGTCTTTGAAGCAGATGCTTGCGCTCTCCCAATTGGCGCAGGACAAGTTCGAAGATGCGGAAGCGACGCTTCGTCACGAAACCGATCCGGAGAGTTGTCTACTCGCCGCCGAGATGGCCGCGCGTCGCGATCCGAAGGAAGCCATAGGCATCATCGAGGCAATCGATGCAGGTGAAAATCATCGCCTCCTCGAGTTGAAATGGCGGATACTGGGGGACATTGCACTCCGCGCGCGCGACTTCCCAAGGGTCCAAGCCGCCATAACGGGTCTTGCTGAACTGCCTTCCGGTACGATTTTGGCCGACATCCTGCGTTTGAGACTCGATGCGAGGCGCGGCGTCGATGAAGAGGACCGATGGGCTCGCTTGCGGGAGATGGCGAAGCGCGAAGCCACGCTCGAAAGCAACTTGTTTCGTTATCTCGTAGCCGAGGAGATGAGAGAACAAGGTCTCTGGGACGAAGCCGCGCGGTTGATCGAGCCGATTGCCGACCTTCAGCACCTCTCACCTGCGACGAGGCTGTATCTCGGCTGCCTCGCCGACGCACGGCGCGATGAGGCCCTGCGGAACGCGCTCTCGTCGGCCAGTTCAGCGGTTGTCAATGATCCAGAGACACTTTGGCTGGTCGCAACGCATTCCTGGAATATTGGTGACCTTCCGGAATCCCGTCGTGCGCTCGACAAGCTGCTTGCGATCCAGCCGGACGACGGTTCGGCGCGCCTGCTCAAATTCGAGTTGTTGCTCCGCTCGGATGATCTCGACAGCCTATTGCCGGAACTCGACCGTCCGATCGAGCAGCTTCGTTTCCATCGACTGACGGACAGGTTCCGGGTTGCCGCGCTCCTCGGACATTTCGGCCACATGGACCGAGCCGTCGCCTACGCCTATCGCCTTTATCAAGAGAACAAGGGCATGTCACAGGCGTGGATGTGCTTCTCCGGACTCGTTCTCCGGGAAAGCACGGACATCAAGGCGGCGGAGGACGACTGGAAACTGTCAGCGGTTGCCGAAAACGCAGCAGTGGACATGGAATACGAGGATGGCGAGAAAAGCTTCATCATCATCGAGCCGAACGCCGCGATCCGCAGGTTAGATGCCGATTCATGGGAGCCGGACCATCAGCTCTCACGTGCGATCATGGGCCTCAAGGTCGGCGATCGTTTTACGAATCCGTCCAATTCGAAATCCGGAACGGTCAAGGAGATCAGGCACAAGTATGTCGCGAAGTATCACTTCGTTCTAGCACATCACGAGTCTCGTTTTCCCACGGTTGGCGCAATCAGGTCGATGTCGATCGACGTATCGACTCCCGAAGGTATTGCGCCGATTTTGGACGAACTGAAGGCCCGACGGGATTGGGTCGAGCAAGAACAATCATCCTATCTGAACGGTATCTCGCCGCTGGCCATTTTGGGTCATCGGATAGGAAGCGACGTCATCGACGTTGCCAGCGGCATCGCGGGACAGGGGTTGCGGCTGAAGGTGTCTCGCGGCAACGAGCTTGAGCGACAGAGCGCGGTGAACGCGATTGCAAGCAACGGATCATTCGGATGCGTGATGGATGTGCTTGCCTTCTGGACTTGCTGGAAGCTGGAGGCGCTGGGAGCGGTCTCCGATGTTTGCGGTCCGATCCACCTGCCCCAAAGCACGATGGATCAACTTTACGGCCGCCGAGAGCAAATCAACCAGCATTCTCAATCCGGCCTCAAGAGCGCGGCGTACCGTGATGGCGGATTGGCTATGACGGAAATTGCCGCAGACGTTATTCAGGTTTGGCTGAAAGACCTCGACTCTGCGATCGATTGGGCAAAGCAGCACGCGATAATTTGCCCCCTGATCGCCTCCGAGAAGCTCCCCGACGAGCTTCGCCAGTTCTTGCGGTCTCCAGCAAGGGGCATCTTTGATGCGCTCATGATCGCGTTCGACAAGAACTGCCTACTCGTCACCGACGACCTTCCGACACGAGAGATTGGACAATTCTTTGGATTCGGTCAGAGCTCATGGTTGCAACCCGTATTCCTCGTCGCGTTCAACAGGCGGAAGATCGACTTCGAGACCTACACTGAATGGATGAGCCACCTCATCGGTGCTGGACACGGTTACATCGGGATCTCGAGCGGCAACCTGATGATGGCAGCCAAGATCGATCATGACGCCGGGCAATGCCCCGGGTACTTCTTCAAGGAAATCGGAAAGATGATCGGTGGCACCGTCGCCGAGCCGAACTCGCACATCAATGTCGCCCTCGAATTCCTGCGCTATGTCTGGACGACCGACGCCGCCCGGCCCTATCGCGCGGGCACCAGTGGGCATCTTCTGGAGCAACTGATCCGGGAAAGGACGGGCGATTACGGAAGAATATTGCGAACTGTTGCAGTTCGCTTGAAGGATATCTCTGAGTTCATCGAATACATGTCGGTTTGGCTGACTGGGCATTTCCTTCGTATTGATCGATGACGTGCTTGGCGGATCGATGCCACGCATGGTTCCTTGCAAGCGGCTTTGTCAGCCTCCACGAGAAAGGGAGGACTTCCGATGAGCAACGCATTCGACATGCGCGAAACCGTCGAGATAACTGGGGACATCAGCGAGGCCATCGAGGCCCATCTGGATGAGGAGTTCGGCGACGACGTCCTCGATTTCCAGATTTACTACAACGACCGCGGCGAACACAGCGTAGCCGTTGCGTTGCAGACCGGCGACGTCGTCGATGGTCGCGTTCTTCTGGTCATGCCCAAGCCTGCATCGGGCGAGAACATGTACGAGCTCAGCGGCATTTATGAAGACGAAGGTCCAGTGTCAGATTTCTGCCCGCAGCGGATTCTCGAACTGCTGTCTCCTACGGACAATAAGGAAGCGATACGTTGGCGCGACCGTTGTCGGCATCGTCTCCTGCGAGAGGCCGGTCAAACGGACTCGCTTCCGCCGGAACATGAACCCGACGGACGCTGGGATCCCGACGCATCCGCGTTGCCCATCGGTTAGCGCGACTGGAAGAATGATACGCTAGGCTCACCGTAGCAACCGCTGCCAGATGGACGGCCAGCGTACCGGCGAGTTCCGCCTCTTGCCTCTGGTCGCGCATGTCTGTCCACCATTGACCGATTCTGCTTTGCATATCTGTCCTGGCAATACGCGCTTGATGATCGGGGGCATCCGCTCGCTTGCGGTATGCGCGTGCTTTCAATGACGCTGGCGGCGGCGACGGCTGTAGTGCTCAATGCGACCGCAGTATGTTTGATGTCCGTTGCGTGGCTCTAAGCATCACAAAAGCAATACGGGCAAGCCTAGCACCAGCAGGAAAATGACGAGGACGCCAAGTCCGAGGTTATCGTCGCCCTTTATTTCTTTTGGGGTCGTCGGTTCGTCCGTCGACATTTTTCAGCCTGACAATAAGCCAGCCACTTCTCGACGAGCCATCCAACACCCGTCTGCTGGCGCCTGAGATATATTTGACTTCCACCCATCACCATCGTTGTTACCCCTCTACGAGGCCGCTTGAAGCGTGCGAGCTTCGAGAGCTTCCATGTATTGAGCAATGGCTCTGTTTGAGAGCAGCAGGCGGCTCCGTACGCCCTGCCGCACCATCGTCTCCACGGAGTGCAGCAGTACGTGGCTACAGAATTCGGCGTCCTCGATCTCGCCTGCCCGTTCCAGATAATCCGATGCAATCTGAATCGCCTCCTCCATGAGGACGGCGAGGTGAACCAGTTGGCTAGGGTTGTTTCTCACGCCTATTCAAATGGCACGAATTGGATTCGTTCCGCGCAGCCACCTTCCAAAGCTTGAGCTGGAGCGATCTTGGCGCCCTCGCGGGTTCCCTAATAAGGCGGTCGCTTCAAGAGGTCCGGCAACCGGGAAATACCCTTAGCAATCCGCCGCGCCTCATCACGTGACAGGGACTCGTTCGCATATTGGTAGTTACGAGCGTGAAGGTCTTCCCGGTGAAGGATGACGCAAATCATAAAGCCATTGGCATCCTTCACGCGGAAGCAGTCCCTATCCTCCTCGGCCACCCAAGGCGCCGGAAACCGCGGGAGGTTGTCCATCACATCCTGCGATGATCTGGTACGCCCCGAATGGCTTTGCCATTGGGATAGGTCCGCTCCTTCAGCCGCTCCTCGCCGTTCAGCCGGTCACGCTCCTGGCACAAGGCATCGACCTTGTCCTGCATCCGCTCCAATAGGGCGACGGCGGACGCGGTACTGATGCCGGCCTTTTGGAGAGATGAGATGTCTTTCTGCTGCCGCTTGGCTCGACTCTCATATAGATAACCGAAGCCACGAGCTCGAAACGCGTGTTTCCTAGAGGTAGAGCGCCAGCGCCCGGCCGTAGAGCAGCGCCCAGCCGAAGAAGTCGAACGGCGCGGAATTTGGCGCGTATGCGGTTGCGGTGCCGGACATCCCGGGCCGCAGCGCCGCCGCATCGATCTCCTTGGGCCGATTGATCAGGGCGGGATACTCGGCCGTCATCGGGAGCGACGTAACGCGGGTGAGCTCGCCGGATGACGCGATCTGACCCTCGCCAACGCCGCTGACGACCGCGCCGATGGTCGAGGTGTACAGATGGCCGGGATTGTTGGAGAGGGCGAACTGCACGCGCGTGCCGGGCCGGATCGCTTGGTACCCATTTTGCGAGAAGATGCCGACCAATTGCACGGCGTCGGCGACGAGGAAAGAAAGGACCGCCTTCGAAGAAGTCGCTCGGTCGCCCTTGCTCAAGGCGAGGTTGGCGACGGAGCCGTCGGCGGGTGCGCTGACAGTCGTCTGCGCGAGGTCGTACTTCGCCTTGTCCAGTTGCGCCTTTAGCTGGTCAACTTCTGACTGACGCTCCTGCACGTCGAACGCGCGGCCGGAGCTGCTGGCCTGAAGCTCCTTCATCTGGGAGAGCCGAAGCTCCTGAAATCCGAGCTGGGCCTCGACGAGACGGACCTGGGCTTCGTAGGGAGCCGGGTCGATCCTGAACAGCACCGCCCCGGCCTTCACGGGCGCGTTCGGCTTCACCGAGATTTCCGTGATTTGGCCGGTGACGTTCGGCGTCACCTCGACCACGCGGCTGATCACGACGACCCGCCCGGTGGGTGCCAGGTAGTTCAAAAAGCCCGCGAAGAGCGCCGCAATGAACAGCCCTACCAGCACGGTCGCCGTTCCGGTCCCCCATCCCCAGCGAAGCCATTTCAGCTTGGCAAAGACGAGCCAGACGATCAGTGCATACACGATCGCAATGATGGCCATGCTGGATCTCCCGGTCCCGGTCTCCCTCTAGCTCGCCGGCTTCATCTCTGGAAACTTCCACGTTCCCTTCAATATCTCGTCGCGCGGCCGGTAGAGCCGCGCGGCGGTATTCCAGCCTTTCATGATCGGCAAGCAGTTTGGAACCTTGCCGTCACAACCGCCGAACTGAATGGTTATCGAGCCGTCAGGGTTTTTCTGTCCGGTGATGTTGTTGATCGAATAGGCGTTGTAAGGGTTTTTCTCGAAGTAGCCTTGGCCGTTATAGACGCTGACGGACCAGAAGCCGTTCACCGGGACGTCCTTGACAGTGAGCTTATAGACACCCTCGCCGTCGTTCTTGGGTGGTATGATCGAGACATAGGTTGCGTCCTTGTCAGGATTACCTCCCCACCCCGAGGCGGCTCCGAGTATGAAGCGGATCGGGTCCACGGCCTGCTTGGTGCCGAAAGCCCTTTTGTAATCAGGCAGGGTCGCGGCAAGTACCAGCAAGGCCTCGCGCACCTTCTTGTGGCTGTCAGGCTCCCAGTTGGGAATTTCAAATTTGCCCACGCCCTTTTGACTGATCTTGACGCTGTCCTGCAGGGCCTGGACCTGTTCCACATCCTTGGGGTTGGCAGGATCGACCAGAGTTCGAAGGAAGGTCGCGGCGTAGCGCGTGCCGACCTTCTGCCTGGTTAGTGTGTAGGCCCCGGCGCCATATACGACCTCTACCGTGTACTGATCCTCATTGACCACCTGCATCGACATGAAGCGCTTGCCCGCATTAGGCAGCGTGATCGTTACCGGTCCTGCATCGAGGTCGAACACCGCGGTCGAATACAGCGTGTCGCGGTTCATCCGGATCACGGTCTGGTTATCGATCGAGGCCGCCTCGCGGGCATGGTGATACTTGCTCAGTCCGCCGCTTTCCTTGACCAGCTTTGCGAAATAGACGTCGCTCTCGGCGCGGGTGAAATTCTCTACCGTGACCGAAACGGGATTGCCCGTTTGCGACTGCGCGAACGCCTGTCCGGAAAGGCTCAACAAGACGGCTAGTGACAGTCTGGCGTTGGAAATCATCGTGATAGCTCCTGAGGCGTTAAGAACGGATACGGCGAGAATTTCGGCGCGGAATCTTCATGCTTACTTCGTCACCAGATGTTTCGTCGGCGTCACGGCTTTTGGCGCTTCTTCCGAGATCGAGAAGGTCAACCACGTGTTCCAACCTGCCGGCCTGTTGGCCTGAGCGAACTCTCCGTAGGCCTTCACGCCGAGAACGCGGGATCGGAATCCGCCGAGCACCGCCGGCTGGCCGAAATCGTCCGTCACCTGCTGGTACGCGATCCGCATAGGATGGCAAAGTAGGAATGCGCTTTGCTTGGTAAACGCCAGCGACCATGCGGGATATATCTCCGCACGCCCGTTCTGGCGGCCTCGTGCAGTTGCACGTTTTCATAGATGCTTTGCGTGTCAATTCAATGTTTCAGCCGCATTTCTATGACATCGATCGCAAGCAAATCGGTGTAACGACGCTCGACCGTTTCGACGTAATCATCCGCAAAGTGTGCCCCGCTTTCCTGTGACAGCGCTTGCCAAGCTGCTTGTTTCTCAGCGCGGCACGACAATATTGCCAAGCGCGAGACAACGAGTGCGCTTTCCGCACTTTTTGCGTATCGGGTTGCAGTGGCGTCGGCACAGGCCCGCCACTTCTTGATCGCAGGTTTCGAGTCTTCCTCTGCTACTGCGGCAAAAGAGACAAGGCATACGATAGCAGCAAGCATCGGTCTATACATTCGTTTGCTCCTCAGGTTGCGCCTTCGAGATCAAGGAAAAACCGTCTTCCAGTCCTGCTTCATGTTGACCACTGTCCAGCCTTTCGCGACGCCTTCATCCAGCGCCTTGTCGAGCTTGCCGACCTTCGACTGACGATCATACGCGTACTCTCGCTCGGCGTCGGTATGATGCACGATCCCCATAAAACGAGCGCCTTTACCGGCAGCCGTCCAATTGAGCATCTGGAGATCACCATCGGAATTCCCGAATGCGAAGATTGGACGGCGACCGATGAAGCGGTTGATGCCGACAGGCTTTCCTTGATTGTCGTCTACGAACTCGATTTTGGGTGTCTTGCGCAGCGACGGTTTCCCATCCGCGCCCATCTCGAATTTGACGACGCCACTGGAGCCGATCACCTGTTCGGGCGGAATGCCGTAGACCTTTTCCATCCATGGCCGCATGAATTCGACGCCGCCGCCCGAAACGACGAAGGTCTTGAAGCCGTTTGCCCGAAGGTAGGCCAAAAGCTCCAGCATAGGCTGGTACACAAGCTGCGTGTAGGGACGGCCGAAGCGCGGATGCCGCGCGGTCGAGATCCATTCGACGACCGACTTCGAAAATTCATCCGTAGTCATGCCGCTATGGGCGGCGGCGACGATCTGCAGCATGCCCCTTTGCCCCGAGGCCGCGAGCGCTTTCATATCTCCGTCGAGCAATGCCTTGAAGGGCTGTTGCTTCTTCCATTCCGGATGCTGCGGGGCCATCGCCTTGACACGGTCGATCGCGAAGGCGGCCTGGAAATAAGCGGGCTGTTCGGACCACAGCGTACCGTCATTGTCGAAGGTGGCGATACGCTCGGCGACGGGCACGAAGTCCGGACCGCCCTCCGTCGTCACCCGCGAGACGAAATCCGTAATGGACTTCTTGACCGCACCATCGTTCCACGACTGCAGCGGATCCGTCGACGGCTGCGCGGCGGCCAGGTCAATGACCGACAACGCGAACAGGAGGGCCAACAGGCGTCGTCTGGTGGGCATCGTCAATTCCCTCCTACCGGCTTCGCCGGCGCTGCGCCTGTCTCGCGCTGCCGCCCGCGCACTTCCTCCAGATCGCGATCGAGGAAGTAGTTGAGGAAGGTACGGATCAGCGCGACCGCGGCGATCCGCCCTGTCGCGTTCCAATCGGTCGTGATTGAAGTCTCGACGATGTCAGCGGCAAGCTGGAACGTCAGCCCCGCCACCAGCCAGCGTGCATAGCGCAGCCAGACGTCGCGCCGCTCATGCCCGGACGGCGACCCCAGCATCGCACGCATGCCGCTGAAGAAGGCCTCCACCGTGCCCACGACGATGATGACGAGCGCCAGCGCATCAATGACGACGATGGCGTTCTCGGTCGCATAGATCAGCCACTCTTTCATGCATCTTCATTCCCGCTTCGGACTGAACGTCGCCCCGACCGGTTTCGAGCGGACGATGTCTATGCCGTCATCGTCCGCTGTCGCTCCACGATTGCTGCGCGCTGTTCAGTTCTTCCGGCCCCCCTCCTGCAACGCCTGCAATGCCTTCTCAATGCTGAGTGATCCGGAAGCTTGGCTGGGCGGATAATCTTTGAAGGTAGCTAGGAACTGACCCATGATACCCATGGCGGGCATCATGACCCACAGTGCCTTCCCCCACCATTCGCCGTAGGACGTCGACTCGGTCTGGTATCGCTCCCACGGGTCAACGCGCAGGTTGGTTACAAGCGGGACGTTGGTAGAGTCCTCCTTGCCGCTGAATAAGTTGCCGACAATGGTCTTAAAGGTGATTTTCCACTGGTTATAACGCACCGCCATCAGGTCGGCGTTGTCGCTGAAATAGAAAAACTCCCTTCGCGGACTCTCGGTGACCTTGCCTTGCAAGAACGGCATGAAGTTGTAGCCGTCGAGATGGTTTTTGAAGGTTTTCGTTCCCGCCTTGTAGCCAGTGAGCAGCTTCTGCTTCAGATCTGGATCGCCGCCGGCAGCCGCGACGAGGGTCGGCATCCAGTCTTCGGCCGACACGATTTCGTTGATAATGGTGCCCGGCTTGATGACCCCAGGCCACTTGACGAGCATGGGGACACGGAACCCCCCTTCGTAGACAGTGCCTTTCTCGCCGCGGAACGGATGATTGCCGCCATCGGGCCAACTGAAGATTTCCGCACCATTGTCGCTGGTGAACATCACGATCGTATCGTCGGCGATGCCGAGTTCGTCCAGCTTGGCGAGCAGTTCGCCTACGACCCAGTCCAACTCGGCCATTGCGTCGGCAAACAAGCCATAGCCGGTTTTGCCGTCCCATTGCTTGGACAGATGCGTCCAGGAATGGCAGCGCGTAGAGTTGTGCCAGAGGAAAAACGGCTTCTCGGCCTTCACCGAGCGCTCGATGAAGTCGCAGGAGCGCTTCACCAGATCGGCGTCGATGTCTTCCATGCTCACCTTTGCGGCCGGATCCATGCCGGGATGCGGCGGCAGTGGACCGGCGTCGGTGATCTTCTGTTTGCCAACGCGGCCCCAACGCGGATCCTCCGTTGCATCATCGACGTCTGTGGCAACGGTACTGATAATGTTACGCGGGCCAAACTTTGTGTGGAATTTCTCGTCTTTCGGATAATCCGGGTAGTAGGGTTCTTCCATTGCATTCAAGTGGTAGAGGATACCGTGGAACTCGTCGAAGCCATGGACCGTCGGCAGGTATTCGTTGCGATCCCCCAGATGGTTCTTGCCGATCTGCGCTGTCGCATAGCCAAGCGGCTTGAGGAATTCGGCGATGGTCGGATCGGAATCCTGCAGGCCCTGTTTCGCCGCTGGCAATCCGACTTTCAATAGTCCCGTCCGGAACGGCGTCTGCCCCGTGATGAATGCCGCGCGTCCCGCAGTGCATGACTGCTGTCCGTAGTAGTCGGTGAAGAGCGCGCCCTCGCGCGCGATACGGTCGAGGTTCGGAGTGCTGCCACCCATCATGCCCCGGTGATAGGCGCTGATGTTCCAGATGCCGACGTCGTCGGCCATGATCATGATGATGTTCGGCTTGCTGCTTTTGGCCATTCGATCAACTCCCATTCCTACATCTGTCGAATTCGAGGTCGCTTCTGGTCTCAAACTGATTGTCCTCTCGACGGGACGCGTCGGCGCTCCACTCAACCGAACGGCCCGACCTGGAACATCATGCTGACGATGGCGGCGATGCCGATGAACAGCAGGATTACCGCGGTGATCAGTGTCAGCGACACCGGAAAGCCGCTCTGGGCGTGGATCAGCCCGTCGGCAGCCATCATCTTCCTCTCTTCACGCAGTTGGACCATGAACTGCAGGTGATAGATCAGGCCGCCGATCAGCATCAGGATGCCGAGCGCCACCAGCGTCACGCCAAAATTGCGCGCGGGGGCGCCGTGTGTGATCACGTTCTGGTCGCGCAGCTTTTCGAACACCTGGGAGATCGTGAAGCCGAACGAGATCAGCGACAGCGACGTCCGGATCACAGACATCAGGGTGCGGTCCGCGCTCATGCGCGTCCTTTGAAACGACATCCCGGTCCGACGCGACGACAGTTCGACCGATATCTGGTCGGCGGGGGACTTGGAGGACACGCTTTCAATCATCGAACGTCCTTGTGTTACATAGCCGTGCCCGTGCCCGTTCGCGCGAACCACCAACGAGCAATCAACTCGACGATCCACCGGAAGACAAAATACGGAATGACAGCGAGCATGATCGCCATCATCAGCGCTTCCACCGGGTAGAAACGGTCGAGCACTTTAAATTGGTAGATCACGTCCATGCTGATGCCGAGCAGCACGATGCGCGCGACGGATGTTACACCTTCCCGCAGCCGCCCCGTGGACGCGTTACGGTCCCACCAAGCCGACCAGAAGAACGAGCGGTGGCCGAGCCGTGCATCCCGGATGCCGTCGGGGAGTGCCGCCAGCAGCGCCATCATCGGCTGCAGATAGAAGCGGAACGTCATCGGTCCGTGGAGGCGCTCGAAGATGTCCACCCAGAACCGACGATGGATTTCCATCGACCACCCATATCGGTAGGCGCCGAGCAACAGGAGGACGACGGACAGTACGATGGCGGCTGAGGTTAGGCGGCGCGCGAACGCTGAAGTAGGAGCAGCCGTCATGTCATGCCCCGCACGACACAGCGAAATCCCAGATGGCTGGTCGATGTGTCCACCTGCTCCGCATGGCGCGCCGCCGGCCGGTAGCGTCGGCAATAATTCGGCGCGCACAAATGCGACCCGCCCTTGATGACCTTGCGTGGGATCCTGATGTCGGGCTGGGCCGGGTCGTAGCTGCCCTCTTCCCGAGCGCCGCGCGGGTTTTCTGGAATGCAGCAAGCCTTGGGCGCATCAGCTTCGTGCTTCGGCGCATACCAGTCTGTCGTCCATTCCCAAACGTTGCCGACCAGGTCATGTACGCCGTAGCCGTTCGGCGGAAACGCCGTCACCGGCGAGGTGCGCTCATATCCGTCCGTGTTCACGTTCTGACGGGGGAACTCACCTTGCCAGGTGTTGGCCATATGGACGCCGCCCGGCGTGAACTCGTCGCCCCATGCGAATTCAGCACCCTCGAGACCGCCGCGCGCCGCGAATTCCCATTCGGCCTCGGTCGGCAGGTCTTTGCCTGCCCACTGCGCGTAGGCCAAGGCATCGGCGAACGACACATGCACGACCGGATGATGATCGAGGACGTTGATGTTGCTCTTCGGTCCGTAGGGATGACGCCAATCGGCCCCCTTCATGAATTGCCACCATTGGCTCCAGTCCCGCAGATTGGTCACATTCTGCTGCGGCGCAAACACCAATGAACCGGCGTACAGCATGTTCGGCAGCGCACCCGGATAGTCCTTCGGGTCCGGCGGAAGTTCGGCAAACGTCTTGTAGCCGGTCGCTCTGACAAACGCCTTGAACTGGCGGTTCGTCACTGGCGTCCGGTCGATCCAGAAGCCCTCCACCTTTACTCGGTGAACAGGTGCTTCTTCCGGATAATGGTCATCGGATCCCATTCGGAATATGCCGCCCGGAATCTGGACCATATCCGAGACGTCGACCGGCCGTCTAATCTGTTCCGGAGGGGCGTCCGACAGTGTCATGACAGGCTGCTCCCGGCATCTATCGGCAATAGTCCCAGAAACCTTGGGTGCGCGATGGGTCCGTGTAGTACCAACACATGCCAGGCGCCGGAGGAGTGCCCGCCCAGGCCGCAGCAGTCGCCGCCGTCACGACGCCAATCGCCGCTCCTGCCGCTATTGCACCGCCCCTGGGCCAGCCGTAGGGACGAGCCCATCGAACTCCCCCGCCAGCATATCCCGGGCGTCCCACGGCTCCTGCGCGAACAACCGTTCTACTGTGATACACGCCGCCTCTCGGACCGACCGCCGTCCTCGTGCGCACCGCAACACGCCCTCGCGCGCGCACTTCCGTGATGTCCCGGTCTTTGCGGAGGTGCTGCTGGAGATCGATGCCTGTACTGAACGGCGCTGCGGATGCGCCGTTCCAGACAACGCAAGCGCAAAAGATCGCAGCCGCACATGTCGATATACGGAAAAATGCGGGGCTGCGGCCCATTCCACGAATATAGTTCACCACGAACGACTGCATGTTGGACCCTTTCAAGCTCTCGGCAAAGCTATTCCAGGAACATCGACTTTCCCGCGATCGCTCGCGGACATCTTCGGGTTGCTGCAGTCTGCGCAGATTACATCAGGCGTCAATGGGACAATGATGTTTCATTCTCCAGAAGACGGCCGCCTGCGTGAACATTTGTAACTTTTATGCTCTGTCGGAGAACTGATCGGTTACGCAATTCTAATCAATTGTCCTCGGTGTTTGTATGCGATCGAACTGATGATCGCTTCACCGACATCTGTTGTAATAGCGATGGGGCTGTGAATAGATTGCACAAACACAATCTGACCAATGAACGGTTCGCTTTTCGTGCTGCGGGGTGACAGATGCGACGTGCGATTGGTGCGGCTCTTGCGTTAGTCGCAATCTCGATCTTCCCCAGGACATCGATAGCCGCTGAAGGCGGAACAGGCGCTTATCTACTGGGGACGCGAGGCCCCGGGGCCGGATTCACGCCTCCGCCCGGCGTCTATTTTCAGGACGACACATACTTCTACAGCGGAAAACTGGGCGGAGGCAGAACCTTGCCCACGGGCGGCCTGTTGGTCGCAAATGTGTCGCAGCAGACGTGGATCAACCTCCCGACAACGATCTGGGTGACGCCTGCCAAGATCCTTGGTGGCGACCTGGCATTCTCGCTGACCACACCATTCGGTGAGCCACGCGTTAGCGCTAATCTCTTGGTGAATTCGCCGCGCTTCGGACCGATCGGCGTCAACGCAGTAGATTCCGAACTGGCTCTGAGCGACTTCTTTATCAACTCCTTCGTCGGCTGGCATTCCGGAAATTTCCACTGGCAAGTGGGTGTCGGCGGCGTGATCCCGTCCGGGACTTACGTACCTGGGCAGCTCTCGAACGCGTCGCTGAATCGCCCGGCCATTGACGTCTTCACGGCGCTGACGTGGCTCGATCCGACACTGGGCTGGGATCTGTCCGCGAGCGCGGGCTTCACGTTCAATCAGGCCAACACCGCTACGGACTACAAGAGCGGCGACGAATTTCACCTTGAATGGGCGGCCACGAAGTACATTACCAAGGAATTCACACTTGGCCTGGTCGGCTATTATTATCAGCAGTTGACCGCCGATTCGGGAAGCGGCGCTCGCCTCGGATCTTTTGAAGGACGCGTCGTCGCTCTGGGCGGGTCGCTTGGCTATACATTTGAAGTCGGCAAGCTTCCCATTTCAACGCGCCTCAAGGTCTTCCGCGAATTTGCTGCGGAGAATCGGATGGAGGGAACTGCTGGCTTTCTCACGGTGTCCCTACCGATCGCGATGGACGCGAACGTTCGCGCCGGAGCGGTCAAATCCAAATTTTGATGGTCTTCTGACGAAGGCAAAAAGGAAGGAGACGGCGGAAAAGTTGTCCGCTCGTCTCGACCTCTCAAAGGCCGTGTAAATCCAATCGATTCAAGACTTTTCGATTAGTGTGCTTTTCATCAATCGACGCGCGCCGACACGAATGATGGTGAAGACTGTGCGATTACACGTTTATTGTGCTGCGCTATTACAAGTGAATTGTGCTGCATCAACTCAAGTGTTTTGCGCTGGTGTCTGATCGAAAGAACCCATTGACACTCGAGTAAAGTTCGCTATTTGTTCTCTCATGATGAACGCGATCTTCCACTGCTGGACCGCCCGGATGCGCCCTCTGCGCACCGCGGAAACGCGTGCATCGCTCATACGAATACGCTGACTCCTTTGATCTGAGCATTCCAAGGATTCCCGGATGATTTCATCCGCTTCGGGACAAGCGTATTCATGCCCAACGCCCAGCGTAATCTTGATCGGCAAGACTCCCTCTCGAAGTTGCTAACAAGCATTCGAGAGGAAGCGTCCGCCCTTTCCTTCCCGCCGAGGAATGTCGTTCGGTGCGCGGCCTATCCGGTCTTCCGGACGCAGGCTGCGCGCGACGTCGGCGTCCTCCTCGATCTCGACCCGGCGGTCACTTCCTGGTCGTGCCTTCCTCTCGTGCTGAGCCATCGAACTCGAAGGCACGTTCCAGACTTCGTGGTCACACGGGCTACAGGCCAAAGCCTGATCGATGTGATCCCGAACCTGCGCAGCCGTATTCCTCCTGAGTGGGCGAACTCAGCCGCCCAGGCTCTCGGCTACGGCTATGAGACCCGTCGTGAAGCTGACTTGCGTGGCGACGTCAGGCTCGAGAACGCACGCGATCTCGTCCAATACGCCGCCTACAGAGCATCCCTCGGTGACCGAATCCGGATTCTCGGTCTGCTGGAGGAATACGGCTCTGTGCCTCTCTCGACCTGTCTTCAAGTCGTCCGGAATGGACACGATGCCATAGGCGTCGTCGCCGCGCTGGTCCTGCGCCGTTTCATCGAAATGGACCTCGACGAGGCCCGTATCGGCCCCGACACCAGAGTGTCCGCCTTCCGAGGCTGATCGCCCTCTCCCTTACGAATAACGGTTCGCCGGCGACGCAATGCGTCGCCGAATGCGACGGAGCACGTCTATGTCACGGATGAACAGGAAATCGAGACGGCGGGTAATGAAGCGTCCCATTCTGGACGTCGGAATCGCCATTGCCCGGTGTATGCTCGTTCGCGCTCTCCGTCACGGCGGCATGCATCACGCCATCGCCGGCACCCCGTTTGTTGTAGGGGTCGTCGTCAAAAATTCCAGCGACATCGACATCGTAGCCAAGGTCGGACGGCTGATGTTGCAGAGGATGCACCGCGAGACCGCCGTTCACGGTTACAAGGTTCTGCAGTGGACCGACAACGGCAAACCAAAGCGTCCCCACGACGACGAAGCGGATACCGCAGAAAATATCGCGGCGAACAGCCACGTCTTTGGGATTACTACGGACATCGACGCTTTCCCTGCAACCTTCAGGCTCGCAGCCGATGGTATCGTGACGATCCCGGCGACCGACGTGAGCGCCATTCTAGCGGCAAGTCATGCCGTGGGCTTCCATGGTATTTCGACGGACCTCCTTCAGGCTGTCGTAGACACGCCCCTTTCCCTGCTTGGTGCGGTGATCAGGCAGGGGCGCAACGTGAATCTTGTCGTTCGCAGCCTCGAGCAACTGAAGAATGCCTCCCAGAAAAGCCTGGAATCCGGTCCGCCCAATGAGACCCGCCTTGAGGACCTGCATGGTCTGGGCGATGCGGCAGTCTGGGGGGGCGAACTTGCTGAGGACCTGAAAGCCTATCTGGCTGGAGACCTGCCTTGGGCGGACGTTGACCGCGGCGTCCTCCTCAGCGGTCCCACGGGAACGGGAAAGACGACTTTTGCGCAGGCATTGGCCAACACATGCGGCGTGCCCATCCACATCCATTCTCTCGCCCGCTGGCAGGCCAAGGGGTACCTGAACGACCTCTTGAAGGCGATGCGCGGGGCATTCGATGCGGCACGCCGTGACGCTCCCTGCATCCTGTTCATCGACGAGCTGGACAGCTTCGGGGATCGTGAAACGCTGAACGGAAAAAATGAGACTTACGAGCGCGAGGTCATCAACGCCTTCCTGGAGTGTCTCGACGGTGTCGATGGACGCGAGGGCGTCGTGGCCGTCGGCGCTACGAACATGCCGAACAAAATCGACAGCGCAATCCTGCGTCCCGGTCGTCTCGGCAAACACATCCGCATCAGGCTTCCGGACGCGACCGCAAGGCTTGGCATCCTGAGGCATCATCTGCGCGAGGATCGACATCTCAGCGGCCTGATGGACATCGCCATCCGTCTCGAAGGAGCGTCCGGCGCCGTGATCGAGCAGACCGTGCGCGATGCTCGCCGGAAGGCTCGGGCGGAGCGCCGTCCGCTGACGACTGCCGATCTCGAGCATGGGCTTCCCCCACGCGTCAGGCTGTCCGATGATGCCTTCCGCAAAGCATGCGTCCATGAGGCTGGCCACGTCGTCGTCGGTAGTCTTCTGGCTGCGGATACACGTCGGAACGTGGTCGAAGCTCGTGCGTTCCGGGAAGTAACTCAAAACGGCGACGGAGGCTGGACCGTCTTCCATCAAATCCCCAGCGTCAATTTCACCAAGAAGGCGTACCTCGCGCAGATCACGGTGCTTCTTTCGGGCATCGCCGCCGAGGTCCACGTCTACGGTGAATACGGTGACAGCGGCGGAGGCGGTGATGAATGCGACCTCCGGCATGCCACCCTGATCGCCGCAGCGATGCAAGTCTCCTACGGCCTCGGCGACGATCTCGTCTACGTCGCGGCGAGCAAGCCTGACCAAGTGTTCGCAAGAATTCGTGTCGATCCAATCCTTCGTCGTCAGGTTGCTGCCGTGCTGGATGCTTGCTTGCAGCGCGCGAAGGACATGGTCGGGAAGCATTCGGAATTCTTGGGCGGCGTTACGCGAACTCTTCAGGAGCGAGGGACAATCAGCGCTGCAGAGATCGAAGGGCTGTTCGATGCGAACAAGTTGTCATGATTTTTTGAACTATCGAAGAGCCGCTCGGTAACCGTCGCGCAAGTTCACGATGGATTCGATCCTTCGAGGATCTGGATCTGCGGTTGGAGATCTGCTTTGTTGGCTGCCCGCGCTTGGCAGGACGAAGTCCTGTTCAGCTCGGGTCCTCGTCATTCCGGCGGGGAATTCAACCACGACCCACAAGTCACGGTCGCAACTGGAGGAGAAACGCGATGCAAACGCTCATCAACTCGTTCTCTCTTTCGCGCCCGATGATCCAATCATCGAAGTCTTCAATGTCAGCGTTCAACCCCAAACCTGCGGAGACCCTTTCGCACCGCTGACACGTGCCGGAAATCCGGCAACGACAAAGACGCTCTACGCTTTGCAGGCGTTGAGATGAGGAGTCGTGTGCAATGACGAACGAAGACAAGAAGAAGTCGATCTTCAACACCACCATCGATGCCGACAACGCCGCGCCCTGCGGCGATAGCGCAACCATGTTCGGTGCTCTCGGCCCTGACATCTCCAGGAGCTGCCACATAGCGGGCTAACGGTCGATCCGGCGCATTCCGGAAACACCGAGGACGCCACGCGTCCTGTTGCCAGCCGGGAGGCAGACGAAACCACCCCTCCTCCACGCAAGTCGCGCCTCGAAGTGCGGCAACGTCGAGCCGCGGCTGCCAAGCCCGACCACGATGACGATCCCCCTCCGCACCTTCTGGAGGACAGCGAACCTGCGCGCGCAAAGCCGCGGGCCAGCGACAAACGGCGCGGTCGTCGCGTCGGCACCCAGCCCGGGAAAATCCGGTCCGGGCAGGAAGACCATTACGTTGGAGAGACACCAATGATGCGAATTGGACGAAAGCTGGTCGGAGCACACTCGATGCTCGCCCTCAACTTCCTCACGGTCGTCGACGCGTTCTCGCCCGACATCACCGACATCGTCGCGGATCCCGAGCCGCTTGCGGTGAACGTGCGTGGCGAGATGAAGCTCGCCCGGACCCAGTACATGCTCGATCACAAGGACGGGTATCGCGAACTTGCGATCGTGCGCACCGTCGGATGGCTGCACGGGAAAACTCCCGAACAGGGTGCCTACCGCCGCGACTACGTCGATGCGGTCAAGTCCGCCGCACACCTCGCCGGGTACGGCTTCCGCCTCGCCACGGAGGAGCAGGTCTATGTCGAGCCGCGTTTCTGGAACGCGCGGATGATGCGCCGTCACCTCGCCCCCTATCGGACCGATCACGATGAATGGGTAGGCATCGAGGCTTTGCAGGAGTTGCCGAAGGAATCTTCGGTTCCGGCTTTGCAGGAATTGCTGGGCGCCAGGATCGACGCTTTCGTCGTGGCTTTGCGTCTCGACTGGCTTGGACGCGTGGTACTCGACCGCAAATCGCGGTTCAGCCGTACGTCCAACTTCGTGAAGACTTGAGCGGGAGGACATTGCACATGCGCGGTATCGTCCCCGTTCGCTTCCATATCGGCGATGTAATCCGGATCGACTCCCGGCAGTACATCGTCGGTTCGGAGCGCGAACAGTACAGGATCTTCACGGAGAAAGAGACCGGCAAGGAGATGCTCCTTGCCGGTCATGGTCTTCTGGACATGGTCAAGACGGGCCGGATCACGACGGACGCGGCCTATCGCGCCCTCGATGCAAACGTGATGGAGAACCTCCAGGTTGATTGGGGTTCTTTCTCGGACATCGAGCGGACTTCGGCTTTGCAGAAGCAGCCGTACGTCAAAAAGCTACATGCACTTCCGGAACCGTGGCGAAACAAAAGCAAGCATATCGATAAAGTGATCGAATGCGTCGAAGAGAATGGGGCTCGTCAATACCCATACGACGGGACGCCGCGCGCTAGGCTTGTGAGCGATTGGTACAAGCGCTGGATCGCCGCCGGACGTGACATCCGCGCGCTCATCGACAACCACAGTCGAAAAGGCTACAGGACGGACCGCGTCGATCCGAAGGTGCGGCATGCCGTTCACCTCGCTATCGCCGACAAGTATGCGCCGGAAAATGGCTGTCCGCCGGGAACGATGGCGGCCGCCCTGAAGGAAGCGCGCTTCATCATCGAACTCCACAACAACGAGGTCGGTTCGGCATTGCCGACGCTCGGCGCGAAGAAGCTCATCGGAAAGCATCTGGTTTCTCGCACCATCAACGGCATGGACCAGTACGAGCTGACGGCGAAACGTCACGGTCCTCAGGAAGCCGCCAAATTGGCTAAGGCAAATCGCGTCGGCCCCATCGTCACAAGACCACTCGAGGAAGCCGAGGTCGACCATACTCAGCTCGATCTTCTGGTTTGCGACAACGAAGGACGCATTCTGGGGCGGCCTTGGCTCACGGTCATTATCGACCGCTATTCGCGCATGATCCTCGGCTTCTCTCTTACCTTCACCCCACCATCGTGGGTCAGCGTCATGGAGGCTTTGCGCATCGCGCTTCAGCCGAAGGAGCACTTGCTCGAGTCGGTCTGCCGCGCCATCGGAAAGGACGTCGCCTTCGAATTCACCTATCCGTGCTTCGGCTCGATCGAACGCTTGTTTTGCGACAACGGTCCGGAGTTTCGCTCGGCTTCGATGAAGGAAACCGAGCGCGCGATCAATATGCAGATCATCGACCTTCCCCGTGCCGCTGGATGGCTCAAGGGCCGGATCGAGCGATGGTTCCACTCGCTGAACACAGGGCTTGTACATCTGTTGCCGGGAACGACGAAGTCGAACCCGAGAGCCCTGCGCAATTACAAACCGATGAAGCACGTCGAGTTGAGTCTCCACGACGCGAATTGGCTCATCACTAAATTCATCGTCGACCACCACCACTCCACGGAGCACTCGGAAACCGGCGAAGCGCCGTTGGTGATGTGGGAGCGCGGAATTAGCGAACACGGACAACCGGCCCCGCCTCCCGACGAACTTCTTGTTCCGCTCACGGGCAAGGTCATCCGGCGCAAACTGTCTCCCAACGGCATCTTCTACAAACACCTGCGATGGCAATCGAACGCATGGTCGGTGCTCATCGGTCGGTCAAAGCATTTAGAAGGGAAGCGCTCGATCGAAGTGACCGTCCGGATCGATCCCATGGATCTGAATTTCATCTACATCCTGGACGAAACTCGCATCGGGGAACGCGATGCATGGATTCAAGGGGAGCTGGAAACCGACGATCCCAATATCGCGGGCATGACGCTTTATCAGTACGAGCACTATCTCGAGTGCGAGCGCAATGCACGTCCGGCATATGACAAGGACACGCATCTCAAGCAGGCCAGATCAAGTCGCGAGATGTCTCATCTCGTGAAAAGCAAGCTGCGGCCCACGAAGAAGATGCCTTCCAAGCTCGCCCGTTTGATGACCGATGGCCGCAACGCGGGCGAACACGTCCGCGGATCCCGCCTTGGGCGCGACGAAAGTACCACTACCATCGGGTATCACGACCACCAAGATCCCAAGCTCCTGTCGCCTCCCCCCGGCGAACGGGGTCCGTTCCGCGGTCGCCAGCCCCTCCCGTCCGGCCCCACACAGATCGAACCCAACCTGACACGGCTCGATCCGGCCGCCTTCAACGAAACCGCCCGCTCCGTCGCACCGGCGCGTCTAACTGCGCCGTCTCCTGCGGAAAACAGGTCACGGCCGAAGCTTGCCGTGAGGCCGCGCAGCCATCTTGATTGAGGAATGAATACGAAATGACCTGGAATGACAAATCGACCCACGATCGCCTGACCCACATCGGGCGGTTCGTCGTACAAACCTCAAACCTGTTGGAAGCCAAGGCCGTCCTTCAGCGCTTGTATCGCAATTTCCGCGTCTCGCAGCAGGCAGGTTGCGCATTCATCGTCGGGAGAACCGGAGCCGGAAAATCCACGGTCGCGAACGACTTTCTGGAGGATATCCGAGAGATGTATCGCGGTACGTTGAAGAATGGTGACGATCTCCAGATCGCGGCACACCAGGACTATTCGCACACGATGAGTGTCACCTTCGAGAAGCCCGGTCATGGCCTTGTCCGCCCGGTTCTTAAAGTCGAAGTTCAGGCGAGCACCCGCCGAGACTTGTTCAGGGACGTTCTTCTTGCCATCGGAATGAGGGTCGGCAGCCGAACGACCTTCGGCCAGATGATGGCAATCGCTCGTCACCAGATCAATGAACAGGACATTCGTCTGATCATTTTCGACGACTGCCATCATATCGCCGAAGGAGACATGACGAAGGCTCTCCATGCGGCCAACGTAATCAAGTGCCTGATCAAACAGGCGCGTGTTCAGGTCGCTTGCATGGGAGTGCTCCACGCCGGCGATCTTCCGCTCGTCAACGACGAACTGGAGTCCCTGAAAGACGAGAACCACACTATGCGGCCGTTCGACCTCGATCTCGGAGAGGAAAGCGAATACATGGATTTTCTCCGCTCGCTGTCGGACTGGATGCCTTTTGATCGAAAGATGGCGTTCGATGACGACGCGGTCGCGATGGGTCTCTTCAAGGCGTCCGACGGTTATGTCGGCACGCTGACGAAATTCGTCACCAAAGCGGCTGAAGTCGCGATCGATAGTGGCGCCGACATGATGACGATGGAGCATCTGGCGATTGCTTATGCACGCAAAACCAATGCGCCGACTTGGGAAAATCCGTTCGAGAACCAGACCCTCGACATTCAGGGCTTCCGTGCCGCCAAGGCGGAGCGTCGCCGCACGCAGCTAAATGAGGTTGCCAGGGGGCAGAACGAACGAGCGGCGCGTAAACGAAACACTCTCAGCAAGAAGCTGGCCTGACAATGGCCGCACGCATTCTCCCACTTGTCGTCGTCCCCGCCGAGGACGAACCCGCCCACGGAATTCTCCTCCGCCTCGCCGAGCGTAACGGAATTCTAATGCCCGGCCTTATCCCGTCCATGACCGACTTGACGCCGTCTCGCCTGCGCGAAGGCAACGGCGCGTTGCGGCTCGCCTCCATTCTTGGATGCGAACCCGCGGCCTTCATGGGATCGACCCCTGTTGCGGACATGCGAGATCATCTTGTGGTTCGCGGCGAGCGTCTCGGGCGCTATTGCGACTTTAGGGTTTCCGCACGCCGTTTGTGTCCGCATTGCATCGCCGAAGGGCCGCATCAGCGGTTCTGGTTCGACCTCGAATTCATCACCACATGTCCCAAACACGAGGTGGGTCTGATCTCGACATGTGCCTGCGGGAGCCCCCTTTCCTGGCAAGATGTCAGCGTTGAACGTTGCGTCCGCTGCGCAGGCGGCAGTGTCGCCGTCGTTATCCCGTCTTCTGGAAGCCCGGATGTCATTGAGATGGATCGCTGGGCGCTCGGCCGACTTGGCGTCGGGAAAACGGTCGGCCTGCCCGTTCTCGACAAGATGCCGTTGAAGCAAGCGATCGACACCATTGGGCAGATCGGCGCCCTCGATATCGGAGGATATCGCGACCACTGGGTCGAGGCACGCGAGTTGGATATGCCCGAGGTCCAGGTGCGAGCGCGGGGCTTCGAAATCCTAAAGCATCGACGCCTCGATGGCTTGCTCGACAACGTCTATGACCAGTTTCTACGGTCTGGCCACAACGGCGTCGCGAAAATGCATACCGCGTATGGCTGGTACGGTCATTGGTTCTCCTTCCTGAGGCCGGAGAACTACCCGAGCGAAATCAGCGATCTTGTGCTGGCGAACGCAGAGCGGAAGTTCGACGTGAGGCGCGGTGCTTTTCGTCAGATGCGATTTGCAGCACATCCCATTGCGAGCACGCTGTGATGAGGGCGTCCATGATGGACGACCAGACGTTGGCCAAATCGTGGCTCGACGTGTTGTTCGTAGAAAAGGGACTTTCAACCAACACCATGGCCGCCTACGGGGCGGACCTTGAGAAATATCTGGGATGGTTGACATGCCGGAAACTGACGCTTGCCACGGTCGAGGAACCCGACGTTGTCGAATTCCTCGACTCTCTGGAGCGCAATGGCTCGGCAGAATCCACGCTGAGGCGTCTCAGAACGACGATCAGACAAGTTCATTCATTCTTGGTGGCTGAGGGCCATTCCGATGCTGACCCCACAAAGGGGTTCGAGCGATTGCCGCGCTTAGCCATGACGCCCTATCTCATGTCGATGTCCGACGTCGAACGCATTTTGGATGCCGCCCACGCTCTGACAGCCGAGACCCGCTTTGGAATGCTCCGACAGGCAGGGTTCATGCGTCGCGCAGCCCTGCTCGAGACGATGTACGCTTCCGGAATGAGGGTCAGTGAAGCGGTCGCCCTACCTGCCGATGCCATCCAGGCGGACGGCTGTGGCGTCGTGATCGTTGGTCGTAGTGGCAAGCGCCGATGGGTACCGCTGAATGCGAAGGCGATCGAGAGCATCATCAATTGGAAACGGATGGCCACGATGGCCGGTCTTCCGACATCCGAATGGGTGTTTCACTCACTCAAGCATGTCGATCGGCATATGAGCCGAGGGTCAGCATGGCTGGAAATCAGGGAGATCGCGGCAACTGCCAACCTTGCAGACGCCGAGAAAATCTCACCGAAAGCGCTGCGCCATGCCTTTGGCGCGCATCTGCTGAAGAACGGTGCCGATTTGAGTGCGGTTCAGGCGATCCTCGGTCACGCCGAGATGTGGACAATGGAGATGTATGCGGAGTCTATGTCGAACGATGTACAAAAAATGTGTGGGATCCATCCGCTAGGCGAATCGTAATTTTGACCTCATAGAGGCCAATAAAACCGGGAAGAATTTTCGATGGCTTTCATCTACCTTGAAGCAGGCGAGAGGGCCGCGCCGGTTCTTGTTGACGGCAAAAAATACTGGGTTGGACGATCGCGAAATGGCCGGTTCCTCAAACGCCTTTTCGCGACTCTGGCTGCCGCGCTGGCAGCAGGTGACGAAGCGGACGAAGTAGAGGAATTGGCCCTCGATCTTCGAGCGGATCCGTTCATGCCGTACCTTGTGCTGACGCCGGACGATGAATCGCTCGTATTGCTCGGAAATGAGGAAAACGATTGCCTTTGGGGCGAGCTTCTTCGCTACGGGGCGACCGCTGCCCATTCAATCGGAGACTTGCAGGTGCTCGTGAACGCAATCATGGCGCAGCATCCAGGCGCGGGTTACAGTATTTGATCTTGTTTAGGCCACTGAGGGGTCTTTTGAACCCTTATGTAGACGGGATGATTGCGATTCAGAAGGCTGTCACTCCCGTTGATTTCTTCGTACTTTGTGGCCCAGTGTAGCCATTCATTCGCCGCCGCCAGTTTATTGTGAAGCGCTGCGTCCATCGGGCCGATCAGGGTCTCACCGATGCGTCGAATGTAAAACGCCACGTTGGCCGGTCGTCCGATCTCATAGGCCACGGTAAGAAGCTCAAGAAGAAATTCTATCCGGGCAAATGGCTGCTTGTCGAAATCTACCTTATTGGATTGATCTTCTATCTTCGACATTGAAACCAAAGTTGTATGAAGTGCGAGCAGTTCTGATCTGACGTCCTCACGTGGTGACGCCGACAGAAACGCATGCCAGTTAGCGATTCTGGCGCGCAGTTGCCTAACCGCTCCGATCTCGACGGACTGTCGCAACAGCTTCAGGCGCGTATCCTCGACCTTGTAATCCGTGATGAAATTCCGGGCGCGCACCACGGCTTCATCGGCTGATGAAGTGGCCATTATGTGCAGTGGTTGAAAGCTTCGGAATAATTCCCGGCGTTCCCTCCCCCACTCGATCAGGATCGCTTTGGCTTGCTCATCTGACGGCGTGACGTGTGCCCTGGCATTGGCCGTTTCCTCTCGGCCATACTCCAAGTCCATATCAGTCTGCTGGTAATCTGAACTTGCACTCATTCGATGGCCGATCCTCGGTGGTCCCCTCAGAAAGGGTGAGGGTCCGCAATCACCGGCGCAAACCTGCAGGAGTCGCGGCAGGTCGGTCATAAGGTCCGTGTCCGGGTCAACACGTCATTCTTGCCTACAACCTGAGGTCAGCGAATCCCTCGCCGAAACGGTCCGAGGAAATTTCCGCACGAGCCGTGTCGATCTTATGTGGGGAAAGTGCGAACTATGTCGGTCTTATGAGGGGATTGGCGTTGTCTTATGTGGGGACAATCCACCGAAAACATTGAGGAATTTCGGTTATCTTGTCGATCTTATGTGGGGATCTACATCTCTTAAAGCCGCACCACGGCCACGCTCCCGCTATTTCCTGATCGCGTCGTAGACCAGCGTCTTCAGGATCGGCTGGATGCGGCCGCGCTGGGTCGGCGTCTGCACCATCAGGATCATCACCATGTCCTGGTCCGGATAGGTCCAGAAGTAAGTTCCGGCGGCGCCGCCCCAGGCCATCTCACCAATAAAGCCGGGCACGCCGTCCTCGCCGGGTCCTGTGCGGACGCCGAAGCCAAGACCGTAGCCGAAGCCGGCACCGGGATAGTAATAGGCCCAGGGCTTCACATCGCTGGCCGGCGCGACCTGGTTCTGGCGCATCAGTTGAACCGACTCGGGCTTCAGGATTTGGACGCCGTCGAGCGTGCCGCCATTGATCAGCATCTGCAGGAAGCGCGCGTAATCGCCCGTGGTGGAGACGAGGCCGCCTCCTCCTGACTCCCATCTTCGCTTCACCGTGGGATCGCTGATGGTCTCGTTGCCGATGATGCGGTCGGTTGGCATCGGCTGCGCAATCCGCGGCGCCTTGGCGGGATCGAGCACGTAGTAGCCGGTGTCGGTCATGCCCAGCGGATCGAATAGATATCGCCTCTGGAAATCGTACAGCGACTGGCCCGAGGCGATCTCGATGACGCGCCCGAGAAGATCGGTCGAATGGCCGTAATCCCACACCGTGGCCGGCTGATAGGCCAGCGGCAGTTTCGCAAGCCGGGCCGCGAAATCGGCATTGTCGAAATCGCCGTCGAACAGGCCTGCGTCGAGATAAAGCTGCGTGATCAGGCCAAGATTGGTGAAGGCCGAACTGATGCCGGACGATTGCCGCATCAGGTCGAGCACGGTGATCGGTTTCTCGGCCGGCGCAAAGTCCAGATAGGGTTTGCCGCTGGCATCCGCGCGTTCGGTCGCGACCTGCGGATGGGCGAAAGACGGAATGAACTTGGCGATGGGATCGTCGAGCCTGAGCTTGCCCTGCTCCACCAAAATCATCGCCGCGACCGATGTCACAGGCTTCGACATCGAATACAGCCGGAAGATCGTATCCGTCGTCATCGGCGCCATGGTCGCGGGATCGCGGACGCCAAAGCCCTCATAATAGACCGGCTTGCCGCGGTGCTGAATCAACATGATCGCGCCGGCGAGATGGCCTTGGCCGACTTCGCGGTCGAGCATGTCGGAGACGCGGTTCAGGCCGTCCTGGGAAAAGCTGCTGAGATCAGGCTTGTCCGTCAGCAGGCTGGTGCCTGCCAATGCGGGCGTGACCAGCGCTGCGGCGATGGTGAGGACGGATAGGAAGTCGCAAGATCGTCGCAAGATTGACACTGGATTTCCGCAAGCCGGCTTGAACACGGCCGGACGTTAACATCGAGATATTTCAGATGCTTGTCGGAAAATCACGCAATTTGCCGATATCGCGGTTTTACAGCGATTGCCGGCCCCAGGTGAATCACAAATGCGCGTCGGGTTTGCTCACGCTTCCCGGCGGCGGAAACCGGATCGTGGTGCCCAAGGTGATCCAGTTGGAATTCTCCCCGGTGATGTTGCGGCCATAGATCACGTCGACCGAGAAGATGTCGTTGGGCCGATAGCGCAAGCCGGTCTGGATGCGTGGCTGGATGACGCTGGCGAATTCGGCGTGACCCGCCTGCCCGTACAGTTCCACTGTGTATTGCAGCACGTCGGTGAATTTCCAGTCGAAGCCGACGCCATAGGTGAAGTAGTGGCGATCGATCACGCGATCCCACAGCCAGCCGGCATTGAGATTGATGCGCATGGTTTCGTTGAAGCGATAGGTCGCCGGAATCTCGGCGAAGACGGCGGTGTTCTGGCCGGTCATGGCGTCGAATGTGCCGCTGGCCAGCGCCGATACGCCGAATTTGCCGATCCCGGTCGGCTCGATATTGATCTTCGCTTTCGGCGCCAGCGTGGTGCTGAACTCGCCATCGGAGCGGCTGTGATTGGTGAGGACGCTGAGTTCGACCGGACGCGTGATCTCGACCACGCAGGACGGATTGGCCATCGCCGCAAAGTCGCTATTGGTGGCCATCGAATACCAGCTCTCGACCTTGCAGGAGCCGAGGTCCGAGATATCCGCCGCATCGACCGCATAGGCGCCATTGGCCGCCTCCGCATGGCCCGAAGCCACCAGCAGCGCGACCAGAACGAAGCCGAACAGCGTCAGCGCGCGATAACGAGGAGCAGCCATGCTGTAGACCTAGCTGAGTCCCGAAATCCTCGACAGAACAATCGCGCCTCGCTTATCCTGCTTGGCATGAGCGAACACCATCATGACCACGATCACGATCATTCCGAATTGTCGGACACCGAGCTGCGCGTCCGTGCACTCGAGACCATTCTGACCGAGAAAGGCTATATCGATCCGGCAGCGCTGGACGCGATGATCCAGGCCTATGAGACCAAGATCGGGCCGCACAACGGCGCCCTGGTGGTCGCGAAAGCCTGGACCGATCCGGCCTTCAAGGCGGCGCTACTGGCCGATGGCTCAGCGGCAGTCGGCACGCTTGGCCATGTCAGCCGCACCGGCGATCATCTCGTGGTGGTCGAGAACACGCCCGAGCGCCATAACATGGTCGTGTGCACGCTGTGCTCCTGTTACCCCTGGGAAATGCTCGGCCTCCCCCCGGTCTGGTACAAGGCGGCGCCCTATCGCTCGCGCGCCGTGAAGGATCCGCGCGGCGTGCTGGCGGATTTCGGCTTCACGATTCCGAATGACACCGAGATCCGCGTTTGGGATTCGACGGCAGAGACACGTTTTCTCGTGTTGCCGATGCGACCTGCCGGCACCGAGGGCTGGAGCGAAGAACAACTGGCCGAACTGGTCACGCGCGACTCGATGATCGGCACGGGTCTGGTGACAGCGCCGGGAGCGCCGTCATGAACGGCGTCCACGACATGGGCGGCATGGACGGTTTCGGCAAGGTCGAACCGGAACCGAACGAGCCGATGTTTCACGCGGAGTGGGAATCCCGCGTGCTGGCCATGGTGCGCGCCATGGGCGCGGCAGGCGCCTTCAACATCGACGCGTCGCGCTTCTACCGCGAAACGCTGCCGCCGGAGGTCTATCTCTCCAGCAGCTACTACAAGAAATGGTTTCTCGGCCTTGAGGATATGCTGGTCGAGCGTGGCTTCCTCGCTGCCGATGAGATCAAGGCCGGCCACGCATCTGTGCCGCCGAAGCCGCTGAAGCGCGGCAACTTCACCGTTGATAGTGTCGAACGCGTGTTGACCCGCGGCTCATTCACGCGCCCTGCTTCGGCGCCTGCCGCATTCGCGATCGGCGATCGCGTGCGGATGAAGAACATCCATCCGACCACCCATACGCGCCTGCCGCGCTATGTCCGCGGTCATGTCGGCGTGATCGAACGCATACACGGCGCCCATGTCTATCCCGACACTGCGGCGCATGAGCAGGGCGAAAACCCGCAATGGCTTTACACCGTCGTGTTCGACGGTGCCGAGCTGTGGGGACCCGATGGCGATCCGACGCTGAAGGTGTCGGTCGAGGCGTTCGAGCCATATCTCGATCCGGCGTAATTGCCTCAGTGCGCCCGCACGTCGCCCGCCAGGCCCGCGAGTCTGGCGGGATCGACGACCGTCAAGCGGCCGCGACCGGCTTTCAGGATCAGCATCCGGTTCCAGGCCGAAACGGTGCGGCTGACCGTGAAGAGCGTGGTGTCGCTGAGTTCGGCCAGTTCCTGGCGCGAGATCCTCAGTTCGATCGGAACGCACTCACCATCCGGATCTCCTTCCCGCACCAGGCGCAGAACGATCCGTGCGATACGTCGATCGGCATTCTCACTCGTTGCCTCGTGAAGACGGCGCAGCAGATGATCGGTTTGCCGTCCGACGATACCGAGGACATTGATCGCGAGCTGCGGGACAACATGCATCAGTCCGCTGAAGCGATCGGCGGACCAGCACAGCAGTTCGGTCGCGACTGTCGCGCGCAGGGTTGTCGGGCGAGAAAAATTGCCGAACATCGATGCGGCTCCGGCGAGATCGCCGCGTCGCATGAATTGCAGCGTTTTCTGCGCGCCATGCGCATCGATCATTGTCTTCTTGAGCTGACCATCGATGACCACAGCGATTATCGCCGGTACGTCGCCCTGTTGCCAGAGCGAACAACCGCAATCCAGAACGTGCTTTCTGCCAGCTTCGATGACGATGCCGCGTGCGCCCTCGTCCAGGCCCGCAAAAAGCGGCGTTTGACCAAACGAATTGCACATCTCACGATCCATTGCTCGCCTTCCGGAACGAGCGATTTCGCCGAGCAGCTGTCGCAATCAAATAAAACTGTCATCAAAGATTCTGATGCGAGCGGCTCCGCACGACGACATCGCGATCAGAACAACGATATCAAATAAATCCTCCGCAGAGTTTGTTGTTTGATCCAGCGCAAAGAAGGTGGGCGCTGCAGCAGGCATATTGCCCTCGCTCTAGGCGAATCTCGCCTCTTCTCCAGGCATATGGCCGCAAACCGAAGGGGGAGCGTATGGTGACGGACCAGAATATCGCTCAGCCTGCAGAGGCTCAAAGACGCAACAGCCGCATGTCGGAGTTGCTCGTCTTTCTCACGATCGTCGTTCTCATCTGGCCCGTCGTCGCGGTGGGCGTGGTCGGCGGTTACGGCTTTCTGGTCTGGATGACCCAGATGATTTTCGGCCCGCCCGGCCCGCCTCTGCTTCACTAGGACTTTCACATGACAGACAAACTCACCAGACGCGCTCTGTTGACCGGCGCGACCGCCGGCGCGTTCGCGCACGACAATGAGCACATCTCCAGCGCCGTCGTGTCGGTGCTTCCGGCCCATAGCGACGCGGTATCTGCGCGGTTGTCGAGCCTTCCCGGTGTCGAGATACATCACCGCACGGCCTCCAAACTCGTGGCGGTCCTCGAAGGGCCAGGCAGCGGCGCACTAGGTGCGATGCTCGCAGACATCTCATCGTGGCCGGGCGTGCTCTCGGCCAACATGGTCTTCGAACAGCGTCTCGACTAGGAGAACGACGAAATGCCCCTTTCGCGGCGTGATCTACTCAAGGCTCAGGCAGCAGCCATCGCTGCAGCGGCGGCTGGCATCAACGTTCCGGCGGCCGCTCAGTCGATTGCCGGCGGCGTCGGGTCGCTGTCCATCAAATGGTCGAAGGCGCCGTGCCGGTTCTGCGGCACCGGTTGTGGCGTCATGGTCGGCGTCAAGGACAACAAGGTCGTCGCCACCCATGGCGACACGCTGGCGGAAGTAAACCGCGGCCTGAACTGCATCAAGGGCTACTTCCTCTCCAAGATCATGTACGGCGCCGACCGCCTGACCACGCCCCTCCTCCGCAAGAAAAACGGCGTGTTCGACAAGAACGGCGAACTCACGCCGGTGAGCTGGGACGAAGCATTCGACACCATGGCGCAGCGCGCCAAAGCGACGCTGAAAGAAAAAGGACCGACTGCAATCGGCATGTTCGGATCGGGCCAATGGACGATCCTCGAAGGTTATGCCGCGACCAAGCTGATGCGCGCGGGTTTCCGCTCCAACAATCTCGATCCCAATGCACGGCATTGCATGGCGTCTGCGGCCGTGGCTTTCATGCGCACCTTCGGCATGGACGAGCCGATGGGATGCTATGATGACTTCGAGGCCGCCGATGCCTTCGTGCTGTGGGGCTCGAACATGGCCGAGATGCATCCGATCCTGTGGACGCGCCTCACCGATCGCCGCCTTGGTCATCCGCATGTGAAAGTCGCGGTGCTCTCGACCTTCACGCATCGCAGCTCTGACCTTGCCGACATCCCGATCGTGTTCAAGCCGGGCACTGATCTTGCCATTCTCAACTTCATCGCCAACCACATTATCTCGACTGGTCGCGTGAACACCGAATTCGTCAACAACCATACGACGTTCGTGAAGGGCACGACGGATATCGGCTACGGGTTGCGTCCCGAACATCCACTGGAGAAGAAAGCCAAGGGCGCAGCCACGGCCGCAGCGACGACGCCAATCGATTTCGCGGCCTACGCCGAATTCGTGAAGGACTATTCGCTCGAGAAGGTGTCGAAGCTGACCGGTGTCGAGCCCGGCTTTCTGCTGGAGCTCGCCGAGCTCTACGCCGATCCGAAGCGCAAGGTGATGTCGCTCTGGACCATGGGTTTCAACCAGCACGTCCGCGGCGTCTGGGCCAACCAGCTCGTCTACAACATCCATCTGCTGACCGGCAAAATCTCTGAGCCCGGCAACTCGCCGTTCTCGCTGACGGGGCAGCCATCGGCCTGCGGTACGGCGCGCGAGGTCGGCACCTTCGCGCACCGCCTCCCCGCCGACATGGTGGTAACCAACCCGGAGCACCGCAAGCACGCTGAAGAAATCTGGCGCGTGCCGCATGGCCTCCTGCCCGACAAGATCGGTTATCACGCCGTCGAGCAGGACCGCATGTTGCATGACGGCAAGCTGAACTTCTACTGGGTTCAGGTGAACAACAATGTGCAGGCGGCGCCCAACAGTTCGGGTGAGACATATCCGGGCTATCGCAACCCCGCCAACTTCATCGTCGTATCGGATGCCTATCCGACGGTGACGGCGATGTCCGCCGATTGTGTGTTGCCAGCGGCGATGTGGGTCGAGAAGGAAGGCGCCTACGGCAATGCCGAACGACGCACCCATGTCTGGCGCCAGCTGGTCGATGCGCCCGGCCAGGCGCGCTCGGATCTCTGGCAGCTGATGGAGTTCTCCAAGCGGTTCACGACGGACGAAGTGTGGCCCGCCGCCCTCCTCGAGGCCAATCCGAACTACAAGGGCAAGACGCTGTTCGATGTGCTGTATCGCAACGGCGAGGTCGACAAATTCCCCGTCGGCGAAATCCCAGCTGACTACGAAAACCACGAGTCCAAGGACTTCGGTTTTTATGTGCAGAAGGGGCTGTTCGAGGAATATGCCACGTTCGGCCGCGGCCATGGCCACGACCTTGCGCCCTGGGACGTCTATCACGAGGTGCGCGGCCTTCGCTGGCCGGTGGTCAATGGCAAGGAGACCAAGTGGCGCTACCGCGAAGGTCTCGATCCCTACGTGAAGCCGGGCAAGAAGATCGAATTCTACGGCAATCCGGACGGACGCGCGCGCATCATCGCGGTGCCCTACGAGCCGCCGGCCGAGTCGCCCGATGCTGAGTTCGATCTGTGGCTGGTGACCGGCCGCGTGCTGGAGCATTGGCACTCCGGCTCGATGACCATGCGCGTGCCCGAGCTCTACAAGGCGTTTCCCGGTGCGCGCTGCTTCATGCATGCGGAAGACGCACGGGCCCGCGGCCTCAATCAGGGCGCCGAAATCCGGCTGATGTCGCGGCGCGGTGAGATCCGCACGCGCGTCGATACGACCGGACGTAACCGCATGCCCCGCGGCGTGGTGTTCGTGCCGTGGTTCGATGCCAGCCAGCTGATCAACAAGGTCACGCTCGACGCAACCGACCCGATCTCCAAACAGGCGGACTTCAAGAAATGCGCGGTCAAGATCGTTTCCGTTTAAGTGCGATGAAGACGGTCATCGCGGCAATCATCGCCGGCGCCATGGTGCTGGTGTCCGGTGCGATCTACGCGCAGTCTGTCCAGACAACGCCACGGATCGTGCCGCGCGTCACCGGCGCAGCGCAGCCGATGGGCGACGTTCCTGCGCCGCCCTTCCCGCGGCCCGTCACCGACGACAAGCGCGTGATGCGGAACTATCCGGAGCAGCCTCCGGTCATTCCGCATTCGATCGAGAACTATCAGCTCACGCTGCGAGCCAATCGCTGTCTTGAATGCCATCGCCGCGAATATACCGAAGGCTCCGGTGCGCCGATGATCAGCATCACGCATTTCATGGATCGCGATGGCCAGATGCTCGCCGATGTGACACCGCGACGCTATTTCTGCACGGCCTGCCACGTGCCGCAAACCGATGCGCGTCCGCTCGTCCCGAACACCTTCACCGACATGAAGGCATCCGGCAGGTGAGCGCCATGAAGTGGTTGATATCCAAGTTTCTGTGGTTCTGGCGCATCGCCAGCCGACCGGCCACGCATATCAGTCTCGGCGTGCTGGCGCTGGGCGGCTTCCTCGGTGGCGTGATCTTTTGGGGCGGTTTCAATACGGCGCTGGAAGTCACCAATACCGAGAAATTCTGCACCGGCTGTCATGAGATGCGTGACAACGTGTATCAGGAGCTGCAGCGAACGCCGCATTTCGCCAATCGATCCGGCGTGCGTGCCACCTGTCCGGATTGCCATGTGCCGCATAACTGGACCGACAAGATCGCGCGCAAGATGCAGGCGTCGAAGGAAGTGTGGGGCAAGATTTTCGGCACGATCTCGACGCGCGAGAAGTTCCTCGACATGCGTCTGGAGCTTGCCAAACATGAATGGGCGCGCCTGAAGGCCAATGACTCGCTGGAGTGCCGCAACTGCCACTCGGCGATCGCAATGGATTTCACCAAACAGGCGCCCCGCGCGGCGGCGATCCATGCCAAGTTCCTCGTCACCGGCGAGCGCACCTGTATCGATTGCCACAAGGGCATCGCGCATGAATTGCCTGACATGTCCGGCATCGAGCCCGGCTGGAGCGCCCCGGCCGAACTTCGCGACCGCCATAGCCACCACACGCCCGATGCGGATCGGTTGTCGCGCTATCTGGCATCGGTGAAGGAGACGCAGCCGTAGGGTGAATGAGCGAAGCTGACCCACCCTACGGCACGCCTCAGTTCATCGTGATGTTGGCCTTCTCGATCACACTCTTCCAGCGCTGCGTTTCGCTGGCGATGTATTTGGCGAACTCGTCCGGCCGGACCGCCACGGCGACGGCCCCGAGTTCGGACATCTTTTTCTTCGTCTCGGGCAACTGCATGAATTCGCGGATCGAGACTGACAGCTTGTCGGTGATGGCTTTCGGCGTTCCGGCCGGTGCCATGAAGCCGTGCCAGGCGACGGCCTCAAAACCCGGCAGGAATTCGGACACCGCCGGCAGGTTCGGATCGAACTCGGCGCGTTTCGGCGAGGCCGTCGCCAGCATCGCGAGCTTGCCGGCCGCCGCATGCGGCAGCAGCAATGGCACGTTGTCGAAGGCGATATCGATTTGGCCGCTCAGCAAGTCCGTGACCATCTGGCTTGAACCTTTGTAAGGCACGTGCACCATCTTGGTGCCGGTCATCTGCTGGAACAGTTCGCCGGCAAGATGCTGCGTGGTGCCGACGCCGGCCGAGCCGAATGTCACCTTGTCGGGATTGGCTTTGATATAGGCGATCAGGTCCGGCACCGTGCGCGCCGCAATCCTGGTCGGGTTCACCACCAGCACATTCGGCACCATGCTGATCTGCGCGATCGGCACGAGATCCTTTTCAGGATTGTAGGACAGTTTTGCGCCATACAGCGTCGGATTGATCGACAGCGCCGAGGTGCTGGCAAGGCCGATCGTGTAGCCATCGGGCGTAGCGCGCGCGACGCGGGTGACGCCGATGATGCTGCCGGCACCGCCGACATTCTCGATGATGACCGTCGCGCCCATCTTCTTCTGCAGATGTTCCGACACCATGCGCGCAAAGATATCGGCCGTGCCGCCGGCGGCGAACGGAACGATGCTGGTGATCGGGCGGCTCGGGTAATTCGTGTCCTGGGCCGTCGCTTGCGTGAGCGTTCCAAGCGTCAGGCAGGCAGCCATCAGGATTGACCGAAGTCTCATTGAACATTCCTCCATGTGTTTTTCTATTTTGATCGTCGGCGTCCTTTGGTGGACGCTCGATATCGCCGGTGGTGACGAAAGTGACGTCGTCACCACCGGCGTGGTCACCTAGTTCATCGTGACGTTGGCCTTCTCCATCACACCCTTCCAGCGCAAGGTCTCGCTGGCGATGTATTTGGTGAACTCATCCTGCGGGATCGCCACGGCGACTGCGCCGAGTTCAGCCATCTTCTTCTTGGTTTCCGGCAGGCTCATGAATTCGCGGATTTCCGCCGAGAGCTTGTCGACGATCGGCTTCGGCGTTGCCGCCGGCGCGATGAAGCCGTGCCATGCGACAGCCTCGAAGCCCGGCAGGAATTCGGCGACGGCCGGCACATTCGCGTCGAACTCGGCGCGCTTCGGCGTTGCCGTGGCGAGCATCGCCAGCTTGCCACCGGCCACATGCGGCAGCAGCAGCGGGACGTTGTCGAAAGCGATGTCGATCTGGCCTGAGATCAGGTCGGTGACCATCTGGCTTGAGCCTTTGTAGGGCACGTGGACCATCTTGGTGCCGGTCATCTGCTGGAACAGCTCGCCGGCAAGATGCTGCGACGTGCCCGGTCCGGCCGAGCCGAACGTCACTTTGTCTGGATTGGCCTTCATATATTCGATCAACTCTGGCACCGTGCGGGCCTTGATGCGATCGGGATTCACCACCAGCACGTTAGGCACGATGCTCACTTGCGCGAAGGCCACCAGGTCCTTCTCCGGCTGGAACTGAAGCTTGCTGCCATAGAGCGAGGGCGCGATCGCCAGCGGCGATGTGCTGGCGAGGCCGATCGTGTAGCCATCAGGCTGCGCCTTGGCGACACGGTTGACGCCGATATTGCCGCCGGCGCCGCCCATATTTTCGACCAGCACGGTAGCGCCGAGTTTCTTCTGCAAATTCTCCGAGACCATGCGCGCGATGATGTCCACGGTGCCACCGGCCGCGAAGGGCACGACGATGGTGATCGGCTTGGTGGGGTATTTCGCATCTTGCGCGCTCGCCTGCCCGACGGCGCCCAAGGCGACGCAGGCGGCCATCAGGATGGATTTGATCTTCATGCGTGTTCCTCTTCTCGAATGAGTGTTCTGCTGAATGCTTGCGGCCGCCTCGCCTATTGCGCAGGCAGCACTTTTCCGGGATTCATGATGTCGTTCGGATCGAGCATCTGCTTGACGCTACGCAGCAGCCGCAACTCGGTCGGCTTGGTAACGCGTGCAAGCCGCTCGCGATTGGCAATGCCGATGCCGTGTTCGGCACTGATGCTGCCGCCGAGCGCAACGGTCTCTTCATCGACGATGGTGTTGATGCCGCGGATCGTGTCCTGAATCTGATCCTTCTGGTTCTGTTCGAGGCCTGGAATGATCGCGAGGATGTGGATGTTGCCGTCGCCGATATGGCCATGCATCACGATGCGAGCGTCGGGCCGATAGGCAGCGATGCGCTTCTCCACCTGCGTGACGAACGTTGCCTGCTGCGACAAGGGCACGGCGCTATCGTGCGAGATGACGTAACCGGCCTTCTTGCTGCCCTCCGACACGCTGTGGCGGATTTTCCAGAACGCTGCGGCCTGCGTCTCGCTGGAGGCCACCAGCGCATCGGTGACCAGCTCGCGCTCATAGGCATTGCTGAGCAACGCTTCGAGCGCTGCATTCAGATCCACCGACACCAGCGTATCGACGAGTTCGATCAGCAGATACCACGGCGTATCCAGCTCGAACGGGATGTTCACCAGCGGCAGGTTTTCGGCGATCACCTCGATCTGGCCACGCGACATCACCTCGAAGGCGCCGATGCGATCACCGAGTTCGGTACGTGCCTGCGCGAGCAGGTCGAGCACCGCATCGATGCTGTTCAGCTTGGCGAAGGACACCGCCCTCGCCCTTGGCTTCGGAAACAGCTTCAGTACAGCACCAGTGATGATGCCGAGCGTGCCTTCGGCGCCGATGAAGAGCTGCTTGGTATCGAAGCCCGTGGAGTCCTTGCGCAGCGCCGTCATGCCGTCGAGGATCTCGCCATCGGGCAGCACGACTTCGAGGCCAAGCGTGAGTTCGCGTGTGGTGCCGTAGCGCAACACGGCGGTGCCACCGGCATTGGTGGAAAGATTGCCGCCGATCTGGCACGAACCTTCAGCGCCAAGGCTGAGCGGAAACAGGCGGTCGATATCGTCGGCCGCTTTCTGGATGTCGGCAAGGATGCAGCCGGCATCTACGGCGATGGAGTCACCGAGACGGCTGATGCTGCGGATCTTGTTGAGGCGATCAAGACGCAACACGATCATGTCGCGCTCGCCGAGCGGCGTCGCAGCGCCGCACATGCCGGTGTTGCCGCCCTGCGGGACAATCGCGATGCCGGCAGCCGCACAGGCCTTCACGACATCAGAGACTTCCTGCGTCGAGCCAGGCTTGACCACGGCCAGCGCCTTGCCGTGATAGCGGCCGCGCCAGTCCACCACATAGGGTTCGAAATCGCCGCCGGGGCCGATGACGTGACGGGGGTCGCCGACAATGCCGGCGAGGGTTGCGAGAAATGCGGTATGGTCGGTCAATTCACTCTCCCCGTCACCGGAACGAGAGGTCGAGCAACCGGCCTTCGAACAGGCGATCGCGCGAGCTTTCGAGATGGAGACGCATGGCCGTGCGCGCCGCTTCGGCGTCGCGATCACGGATCGCTTCAAAAATACTGCTGTGTTCCTCGAACACCTGTTCAAGGCCGGGCCGCGGGCCCATCAGCGACAGGCCGTGCAGCTTCATACCGACAGCGACGTGGTCCTTGAGGGCGTTCAGCGAGGTCGCGAAATAGTGGTTGTTGGTCGCCTCGGACACGGCGAGATGAAAAGCATAGTCAGCGTCTTCGCGATGCTTGCGCTTCTTCGTCGCCTCGCGCAGCAGGCCGAGCGCGGCTTCCATCTTGCCGAGATTGTCGTCGCTGCGTCGGAGCGCTGCAAAATGCGCGGCATCGGCTTCCATGGTGATGCGGAATTCGAAGCAGCGCTGGATGTCGGCGATGGTCTCCACCCGCGCGAAGCCGAGTGGCTGTGGCTGCGCACGCATCTGGACGAAACTGCCTGCACCCTGTCGCGACGTGATCAGGCCGTCTTCGCGCAACCGGCCGAGCGCTTCGCGCAGCACGGGGCGGGAGACGTCGAACATATCGGAAAGTTCGTGCTCGCCAGGCAGCTTCTGGTCCGGTGCGTAGTCGCCATTGGCGATGCGCTGCGCGAGTTCGCCATAAACCTTGTCGACCAGCGAACCAGCGGCACCGCGCGGACGCGGCGCTTCAGGCAATTCAGAGGGATCAATCGGCTTCATGATCAGTCAAACCGCGGCTCACAGGGATGGCGGCGGAGGTTTCGTGTGACAGCCCGATCGCTCGGGAGCGCCGTCGCATGGAAACACTTCCTCGCCCAAAAAATTTCGGAGACCATGCGAGGCGGCGGCAAACTTGTCAACATGTCAATGTCGCGCAGATCGGCTGCCATGGTTTTATATCATTGATACTTAAAGGTTAAATCGCATGATCTGATCAAATACCGTGCTGCAACGCACAATCTCTGACAACTTGTCAGGTTGCTGAAATCGTGGTCGAACGCTCGCTCAATCGGAAAGGACCAGGCGTGACCAACGGACTGAACGGCAAGGCTATCGTGATCATCGGCGCAAGCTCCGGCATCGGCGCTGCCGTGGCGAAGAAATTCGGCGCCCTCGGTGCCAAGCTGATCGTGCACTACAACGGCAATCCGGAAGGCGCCGAGGAAGTGGTCGCCAATATCCGCGCGAGTGGTGGCACCGCCGACCTTGTGCGCGGCGACGTGTCGGAGCGCGCTGAGGCCGCGCGCGTGATCGACGAAGCCCATGCCAAGCTCGGCCGCATCGACGTGCTGATCAACAATGCCGGCGCCATGTTCGGCCGCACCTCAATCGCCAATGCCACCGACGAACAGTATGACGACGTGGTCGATCTCAATATCGGCTCGGTGTTTTTCGCCTGCCGCAGGGCAGCGAAGATCATGGAGACGCAGCGTTCAGGCTCAATCATCAACACGACGTCGGTTGCGGCCCGCAATGGCGGCAGCGGCGGCGCCGGCCTCTATGGTTCGGCCAAGGGTTTTGTCTCGACCATCACGCGTGTGCTGGCGAAGGAACTGGCTCCGTTCAACGTGCGCGCCAATGCAGTGGCGCCGGGCGTGATCATGACGCCGTTCCACCAGCGCTATTCGACCGCGGAGCAGCTCGAAGGCGCCCGCCAGGGCATTCCGCTGGGCCGGATCGGCACGCCCGAGGATTGCGTCGGCGCCTATCAGTTCCTCGCCGACGAGACCATGAGCAGCTACATCACCGGTCAGGTCATCGAGGTGAATGGCGGCCAGATCATGCCGTAACGTATTTACCTCTCCCTGCTTGCGGGGAGAGGTAAAAAAAGCGCTTCGTTAGAAGAACTCCTGCAACACGCACCCGAAAGAGCACAACGATGACAGCTCCCTTCCCGACCGGCGTCTACTGCGCCGCGACCACCCCCTTCAACGCCGACCTGTCGGTGGATCAGGGCCTGTTCACCTCCCACTGCCAGCGTCTGCTCGATGACGGCTGCACCGGCATCGCCATGCTCGGCACGACAGGCGAAGCCAATTCGCTGTCATCACGCGAGCGCATGGCACTGCTGGAAGCCGTGGTGAAATCCGGGATCGCGCCGTCGAAGCTGCTGCCGGGCACCGGTGTTGCGTCGATCATGGAAACGGTTGAACTCACAAAGCACGCTGTCGCCAGTGGCGTCGGGGCCGTCGTGATGCTGCCGCCGTTCTACTACAAGGGCGTGTCCGATGATGGCATCGTCGATGCCTATACGGCTGTGATCGAGCGCGTCGCCGATCCGCGCCTGCGCGTCGTGCTCTATCACATCCCGCAGATGTCGGCGGTGCCGATCTCGCTCGACGTCATCGATCGGTTGCGCAAGCGCTTCCCGGAAATCGTCGTCGGCATCAAGGATTCCGCGGGCGAGTTCGCCAATATGAGCGCCATCGTCGATCGCTTCCCGGGTTTCTCGGTGCTGGTCGGCGCCGATCCCCTGATGCTGAAGCTGCTGCCGATGGGCGGCGCCGGCTGCATCACGGCGACCTCCAACCTCGTGAGCCGCGAGCTCGCTACCGTGTTCAATGGTTACAAGGATCCGGCCAAGGCGGCCGAGGTTGCGACTGCGCAGGAGCGTATCGTCGCGGCGCGCAATGCGGTGTCCAGCTATGCGCAGCTTCCCTCGCTGAAGGTGCTGCTGGCGAAGCGCGACAACAATGACAATTGGCTGCGGGTGCGTCCGCCGCTGACGGGCCTCAGCGCTACTGAAGCGGCCAAGGTCCGCGAGTCGCTGTCGGTCTAGACAGCCGTGGCTGCGAACGCGCGCCAGCCTTTGGCGCGTAGTTCGCAGGCCGGGCACTTGCCGCAGCCATAGCCCCAGTCGTGTAACGCGCCGCGCTCACCGAGATAGCAGGTGTGCGAGTGTTCGCGGATCAGGTCGACGAGGCCCTGCCCGCCGAGCTCATGCGCCAGCGCCCAGGTCGCCGCCTTGTCGCGCCACATCAGCGGCGTGTGCAGCGTGAAATTCTTGGCCATGCCGAGATTGAGCGCCTGCTGCAGCGCCTTGATGGTGTCGTCGCGACAATCGGGATAGCCGGAGTAATCCGTCTCGCACATGCCGCCGATGATGTGGGTGATGCCGCGTCGATAGGCCAGCGCTGCCGCGAATGTCAGGAACACCAGATTGCGGCCGGGCACAAATGTATTGGGCAGGCCGTCGGCCCCCATCTCGATGGCGACGTCACGCGTCAGCGCGGTATCGGAGATCGCTGATAGCGTCGGGATATCCAGCGTGTGGCTGTCACCGAGTTTCGTGGCCCAATCAGCATTCAAGGCCTTCACGCCCGCCAGCAGCTTGTCGCGGCTGTCGAGTTCGATGGCGTGGCGCTGGCCGTAAGCGAAGCCGAGCATCTCGACGCGCTTGAAGCGCGCCAGCGCCCAGGCCAGACAGGTTGCGGAATCCTGGCCGCCGGAGAACAGCACCAGCGCGGTTTGATCTGGGAAAGTGTCGCTCATCGGCTGCAGATAGCACTCTGTAGCCCTGTGTGAAAGACAGGCAAAACCGGGCATTTTCGCTGGGCCACGCCGCCGTCCTGCGGCATAGCAAAGGCTCCTGCTGTGAACCGTGGTGCCCTCATGACCCCTTCCCGCGATATCGCCGGCCTGATCGAGATCATGGCCCAGTTGCGCACGCCCGTGACCGGCTGCCCGTGGGATCTGGAGCAGGACTTCGCGAGTATCGCGCCCTATACGATCGAGGAGGCCTATGAGGTCGCCGATGCCATCGTCAGGCACGATCTCCACGACCTCTGCGACGAACTCGGCGATCTCCTGCTGCAGGTGGTGTTCCATGCGCGGATGGCCGAGGAGCAGAACGCCTTCGCTTTCGGCGACGTCGTTGAGGCGATCACCCGCAAGATGATCCGCCGGCATCCGCATGTGTTTCCCGGCAAGGATGGCAAGATCGCGCCGACGGATGTGAAGGGGACGTGGGGGCGTATCAAGGCCGAGGAAAAGGCTGAACGCGCCGCCCGGCGCGGCGTTGAGGCCACGCCGCCCTCCTCGTTCCTTGCCAGCGTCAAGGCCGGGCAACCTGCGTTGAGCCAGGCCATGGAGCTGCAAACAAAAGCCTCCAGCGTCGGCTTCGACTGGAATGATCCGCGCGCGGTGCTCGCGAAAATCCGCGAGGAAGCCGACGAGATCGAAGCCGCACTCGATCGCGGCGACCGCGCCGAGGTGGCGGCCGAGACCGGCGACCTGATGTTCGCGCTGGTCAATCTGGCGCGCCATGTGGACGCCGATCCCGAACTCGCATTACGCGGCACCAACGTGAAGTTCGAGCGACGTTTTGGCTATATCGAACAGGCGCTGGCGGCGAAGGGACGGACCCTGCAGGAGGCGTCGCTCGAGGAGATGGATGCGCTGTGGAATGAGGCGAAGGGTAACGAAATCGCGGATTGAATGACTCGCAACCGCCAAGGAACAACCGACGATGACACTGACTGACGTCCTCGGCGGTCTTCTGGCGGGCGGTGTCGGCGGCATGGCGTCCGGCTTGCTCGGTATTACCAGTGGCGGAATCCTCGTCCCGCTGCTGGTGCTCCTGCTTGGCAAAGATCAGCACGTCGCCCAGGGCGTCTCTCTCGTCGTGCAGGTCGTGCCCACCAGTCTTTCCGGCGTCCGCAACTATCAACGCAGCGGCCATCACGTGCCGCCGCGCTGGCTTGCCTGGCTGGCCATCGGATTTGCAGTGGGCGGGTGCGTTGGCGCCTTGCTCGCAACAACCGTTTCTGCTCGCGCGCTGCAATGGACTTTTGTCGGCTATCTGCTGGTTCTCGAAGTGATCGTCATCCGTCGGCCGTCACATCCCAAGCTCGAAGGCACTGCAGACGAAGCGAAAGAGGTGCCGTTACGCGGGTCAGCGCTCGTCGCCATCGGCGCGGTCGCGGGCTGGTCGTCGGGATTTCTGGGGATCGGCGGCGGGCTTGCGATCACCGCCTTGATGACGGGCCTGCTGAAGGTGTCCCAGCATCAATCCCAGGCCCTTAGCCTTGCCGTCACAGCACTGCCCGTCACTTTACCGGCCGCCCTGCTCTATGTGCAGCAGGGCACAGAACTGCCGTGGCTCACGATTGCAAGTCTGATCATTGGGCTGTGGATCGGTACCGGTCTTGGATCACGGCTGGCGAATCGCATGAGTCAGAGAGCTTTGCGGATGACACTCATCGCTGTCATCGCCGGCATGGCAGTGTTCATGGCGTTTAAAGCTGCCACTTGAACAACAACGGAGTTTCGTCAGGCACTCAGATCCACGACCGGATGCAGCACCGCACTGAACCGACTCATGACGATATCGCGTTTGGTCTCATCGACACGCACCACCATGTCGAAATGGCCGTCGTGCAGTTCTTTCACCAGTACTTCCGCATTACGATGCAGCCAGCTCACGCCAGCGCCGTCCGCAGCGTCGATCGACAGATCCAGCGTGATGCGGCTGGCGGCGAGCCGTGTTTCGATGGCAGCGAGCAGATCGTCGATGCCCTCGCCGGTTTCGGCTGAGACCATGAAGCACGGCTTGTCCAGCGGCCGCCGCGCCGCGATATTGGCGAGGTTCTCGCGCTCCTCCGGAGGGAAACGATCGGTCTTGTTCCAAACTTCGAGAATGCGCGCTGTTGCATCGGTATCGATGCCGAGCTTGCGCAGCACGTTGTCGACATCGCTTTGCTGCGCTTCCGCATCCTCATGCGAGATGTCGCGGACATGGAGAATGATGTCGGCTTCCAGTACCTCTTCCAGCGTCGCGCGAAACGCGGCTACGAGCTGGGTCGGCAGGTTGGAGATGAAGCCCACCGTGTCCGACAGCATGGCCTTGCCGCCATGCGGCAGCGTCAGCGCGCGCAGCGTCGGATCGAGGGTCGCGAACAGCATGTCCTCGGCCTGCACGTCGGCGCGCGTCAGCCGGTTGAACAGCGTCGACTTGCCGGCATTGGTGTAACCGACCAGCGCAACAACGCGATACGGCACGCGCTGGCGGCCGGCGCGATGCAGGCGCCGCGTCGCCTGCACCTTCTTCAGATCGGCTTCGAGCCGCGCGATGCGGTCGCCGATCATGCGGCGATCCGCCTCGATCTGGGTTTCGCCGGGGCCGCCCATGAAGCCGAAACCGCCGCGCTGGCGTTCCAGATGGGTCCATGAGCGGACGAGACGGCTGCGCTGATAATTGAGATGCGCGAGCTCGACCTGCAGCGTGCCTTCTTTGGTCTTGGCACGGCGGCCGAAGATTTCAAGGATGAGACCGGTACGGTCGAGCACCTTGGCCTTCAATTCCTTTTCGAGATTGCGCTGCTGGATCGGCGACAGCGCGCAGTCCATCACCACGATGCCGATCTCGTTCGCCGCGATCAGGCCGGCGATCTCCTCGACCTTGCCCTTGCCGAGATAGGTGGCCGGGCGGATCTGGCTCAGCGGCGCGGCGACGGCCTCGACCACGGTGAGGTCGATGGCGCGTGCGAGACCGACCGCCTCTTCGAGCCGGGCTTCCGTATCGCGGACATGAGAATAGGCTTGCGCGTCGGCGTCGCCCCGCCGTTCGCGCAGGTAAGGACCGACCACGAGAACGCGGCCGGTCGATTCGCTGCTGGCCGAGGGCCGGTCAGCAGCATTGCCTTCGAAGCTACGAAATTCCAATCAAGCGTCTCTCAGGAGTTCGCTCAAGCCGGATCCTCGCCACCCTCAAAAAGCTGAATCGGTGCGCCCGGCATGATGGTCGAGATCGCATGCTTATACACCAGCTGCGAGTGTCCGTCGCGCCGGAGCAGAAGACAGAAATTGTCGAACCAGGTGACAATGCCCTGCAATTTGACGCCGTTCACCAGAAAGATCGTGAGCGGAGTCTTGGTCTTGCGTACGTGGTTGAGGAAGGTGTCCTGTAGATTTTGTGCGCGGTCTGCCGCCATTTTTTTTAATCCCGCAGTCTGTTTTGTTGCTTTTTTTGAACCCGGCGCAGCCCTCTCCGGGGCCTTACCAAGCTGCCGCACTTTCCCCTGAGATCCCCCTCCGGGAGCGCGACGACGTGATTAGACGGCAGGCGCGCTTTTTAGGCAAGCCGGAACGCGGAATTGGTGCCTAAAAGCCCGGCAAATTTTATGAAATCGCTGCGAATTTATGGAATTCCTGCCTCAGGCGCGTCGCGATACCACCAGGCTTGCCGTCGCCGATCGGTTTGCCATCGATATTGATGACCGGCATCACGATCTGACTCGCCGACGAGACGAAGGCTTCTGCGGCGTCATAAGCCTCGGCTGGTGTGAAGTTCCGCTCTTCCAGCTTGAGCTGCATCGAGGCCAGGACCTCGATCAGTACGGCGCGGGTGATGCCCGCGAGAATGCCTGACGCGGCCGTGCGCGTCACCACCCTGCCGTCCTTGGTGACGATCCAGGCGTTGCACGACGCGCCCTCGGTGACGAAACCGTCGGCGTCGACATACCAGGCTTCATAGGCGCCCTTGTCGCGGGCTTCCTGTCGCGCCAGCACATTGGGCAGCAGGCCGACAGTCTTGATGTCGACGCGCGGCCAGCGATTCTCGGCCGTGGTGATGACCTTCACGCCCTTGGCAGCAGTCGCCTGGTTCTTGGCGAAGTTGAGCGATTTCGCCGTCACGACCACACTTGGCTTCACGTCCGGCGACGGAAATCCGTGATCGCGATGGGCGACGCCGCGGCTGATCTGCAGATAGACGATGCCGTAATTGATGCGGTTGCGACGAATGACTTCCTGCATCACCACCTTGAGCGATGTCAGCGGCATGGCTTCGGCGATGCGCAGCTCCCGCAACGAGCGCTGCATGCGCGCAATATGACGGGGAAAATCGACCATCTTGCCGCCGATGATCTCGCAAACCTCGTAAATGCCATCGGCGAACTGATAGCCGCGGTCCTCGACGTTCACGGCGGCATCGCGCAGGTTGACGTATTGACCATTCACATAGGCGATGCGCGACATGTTCGTTCCGAGGCTTGAGTTGAAGCTTGAGGTGAGGTGAGTGATTTAGCCGACGCCGAGCGCCTTGAGCTTGCGGTGCAAGGCGGAGCGCTCCATGCCGACGAATTCGGCGGTGCGCGAGATATTACCCGAAAAACGGCTGATCTGCGCAATCAGATAATCGCGCTCGAACACTTCGCGGGCTTCGCGCAGCGGCAGACCCATGATGTGCTCGCCATTGTTGCTGGTGGGCATCGACGGCACCATTGAGCCGACATCCTGCGGCAGCATGTCGGCGGTGATGATCACTTCCGGCCCGCCGCCGGCGAGGATCATGACGCGTTCGACGTTGTTGCGAAGCTGGCGGATATTGCCGGGCCAGACGTGGGACTGCAGGACCGCCATGGCGTCCTCGCCGATCTGTCGCTTCGGCAGGCCCGTCGCGATGGAGATCTGCTCCATGAAATATTCGATGAGCTCTGGAATATCCTCGCGATGCTCGGACAGCGGCGGCACGCGGATCGGCACCACCGAGAGGCGATGATAAAGATCCTCACGGAAACGACCTTCGGCGATTTCCTCTTCGAGATTACGCGCGGTCGACGAGATGATGCGGACGTCGACATTGACCTTGGTGGTGCCCCCTGCCCGCATGAAAGTCTGATCGACCAGCACGCGCAGGATCTTGTTCTGGGTCTCGCGCGGCAGATCGCCGATCTCGTCGATGAACAGCGTGCCGCCATGGGCTTCTTCCAGAGCGCCAGCCTTGCGCGCCTGTTCGCCATTGGACTGTTCGATGCCGAACAGTTCGACTTCCATGCGCTCCGGTGTAATCGCCGCAGCGTTGATGACGACGAACGGCCCCGTGGAGCGGGCAGAGGCCGTGTGCAGCGTGCGCGCGGCGAGCTCCTTGCCGGCGCCCGACGGGCCGACGATCAGAATGCGGCTATTGGCCTTCGCGGCGCGATCGATGGTCTGGCGTAGCTGGTTCATGGCGGCCGAGCGCCCCGTCAGCGAATTGGCGACCGGTGCGAGTTGCTTCAGTTCCTTGACTTCGCGTTTCAGCCGCGAGGTTTCCAGCGCGCGCGTCGCGACAAGGATCAGCCGGTCAGCCTTGAATGGCTTCTCGATGAAGTCATAGGCGCCGCGCTTGATCGCCGCGACGGCGGTTTCGATATTGCCGTGGCCCGAGATCATCACCACAGGCAATTCGGGATTGTCGCGTTTTACCTGCTCAAGCAGTTGCAGGCCGTCGAGCTTGCTGCCCTGCAGCCAGATGTCGAGAAACACCATGTTGGGGCGGCGATTGGCGATTTCCGCGAGCGCGGAATCGCTGTCTCGTGCGGTGCGGGTGGTGAAGCCCTCATCGTCCAGAATGCCCGCAACAAGATCGCGAATATCGGCTTCGTCGTCGACGATCAGAATGTCATTTGCCATGGGTCAAAATATCCTGGTCACGTTTATTCTTGTCAGTTGCCGGTAGCAGTTTTGATCTTCGGTTCGTCATCAGGCGGGGCTTCCGGTTCACTCTTGTCCGCGTCAGCCTTCTGACCAGAGATAGAAAACCGCAGTCGCATCCAGGCGCCGCGCTGTCCTGGACGAACGCTCGATGCGTCGCCAAGTTCGATGCCTCCGCCATGATCCTCGAGCACCTTGCCGACGATCGCGAGGCCGAGGCCAGTGCCCTTCTCCCGAGTCGTGACATAGGGTTCGAGCAAACGCGACCTGTTGACGGTCGGCAGACCGATGCCGTTGTCGATCACGTCGATCAAGATCATGTCGTTCTCGCGCGACGCTGTGACATCAATACGACCTTTGCCGAGTTCTTCTGGCGGCACGGCCTCGATCGCCTCTGTCGCATTCTTGATGATATTGGTGAGCGCCTGCGAGATCAGCCGGCGGTCGAACCGCGCGCGCATCGGCTCTTCCTTGATCTCGGCGGAGATGTCGAGGTCGGGGTGACCGACCCGCATGAGGAATACGGCCTGACGCACAGTGTCGGCAACATCCTCACCCTCGATCACGGGTTTGGGCATGCGCGCAAAGCGCGAAAATTCGTCGACCATGCGCCTGATGTCATCGACCTGCCGGACGATAGTGTCGGTGCATTGTTCGAAGATCGCCTTGTCGTCGACGATCACCTTGCCGAACTTGCGCTTGATGCGCTCGGCCGAGAGCTGGATCGGCGTCAGCGGATTCTTGATCTCATGCGCGATGCGGCGCGCCACGTCGGCCCAGGCCGAGGTGCGCTGAGCCGAGACGAGTTCGGTGATGTCGTCGAGGGTGATGATGTAGCTGTCGCGCGACTGGCTGGTCTGTTCGGCGCTGACGCGCACCGACAGATTGCGCTCCTGCCCGTCGCGGGTGATCGTCACCTGGCCCTGCACCAGCCGCTGCGATCCCTCGCGTGCGGTCTGCATCAATTCATCGAGCTCGGGAATGATCTCGTGCAGCGGGTGGCCCAGCGTCTCGGACTCCGAATGTCCGACCAGCTTCTCGGCCGAGCGGTTGAGAATGCCGATCACGTTCGAGCCATCGACGCCGATGATGCCGGCGCTGGCCGATGACAACACGGCCTCGATGAAACGGCGGCGACTGTCGATGACGTCGCTGGCGCTGACCAGTTCGTCACGCTGGGTGCGCAGCTCCTGCGTCATCTTGTTGAAAGTCTCGCCGAGATGAGCGAGATCGCCCTCGGACTGGATCACCGGTACCTGGACATGAAGATCTCCGGTCGAGACCATGTTCGCAGCGCCCATCAGGCGGCGGATTGGCGCCACCAGCCAGTTGGCGAAATTCAGTCCGATCAGCACGGCGGACATCAGCACCGTCAGTGCGATCACGGTGAACATCAGCGCGAAGGCGACCTGAATGCCGAGTCTGCGCGATTCCAGTTCGGCATATTCGGCCGCGCCGGCCTGGCTCTGGTTCATCTGCGCGACCACGCGCGGATCGAGCTTGCGGGCGACATAGAGGAACATATTGTCGAACGCTCGCAATCGGATCACAGCGGCGACGTAATTTCCCTCGGGGATCACAGCGATGGCCGGCTCGGACGCGCTGACATTGACGAGGAAGTCTGCCGGCGGCGGCGAGAATTCCTGTTTGATGCCGGGTTGGTCGGGTTCGATGACGTTGCGATCCTTGTCGATCAACATGGCGCCCGGCAGATTGCGCGCGGTTGCATTTGCCAGCATCAACGAACGGAACGTGCCGCGGTCCTGATAGAAGAGCGGCTGGATGCGCGCGAGATCGTCGGCCATGCCGAGGATATCGCCGCCAATCAATTGGCCGTGCTCGTGCAGATAGGCACTGGCAATCACGAGCGAATTGTTGATCACCGCCTTGGTCGGGCCGGAGAACAGCCGGTCGAGGCCGCGGTCGAGGGTCACATTGGCAACGATCGAGACCAGCACCGCCGGCAGCACGGCGATCACCGAGAACAGGCTGACGATCTGGACATGCAGCCGGGCCGCCGCCCTGCCCCTGCGGCGCGCCTGGACAACCTTCCAGATCTCCCGCGCAATGATCAGGACCAGCAGCAAGACGCTGGCGGCATTGATCAGCAGGAAGGTAACGACGACCTGATGGGTCGGCGCGATCGGCGTGAGGCCATTCAGGACGAGGAAGGTCAGGCATGACGACAGGAGTGCCAGGCCGACAGCCAATGGCACAAACAGCCGCCGCAGGGTCCACCTGCGCGGCTCCGCCATCGACGGTTCATAGGCTGTAGCCGACGTGTCTGCGCTGGTCATTCCGACAATGTGGTGAGCGTGGACGCCGTGCGGCTACCGGAGACAGCCCGGACCGCACTGATGCAATCATACAACAATGTTGCCCAATTACGACAAATCCACGGCGCAGACCAGCCAACGAAAACACATACCCTGCGTTTTCGTATGTTTTTGCGTCTCAAACCCTGGAATTGCTCGATCCCGCTACCGAGATCAGCCGCCGGTTCGATAGACCTGAATGTCGAGATCGCGAATTTTCTTCCGCAGCGTGTTGCGGTTGAGGCCAAGCAGATCAGCAGCGCGAATCTGGTTGCCACGGGTCGCGGCCAGTGCTGCGGTCAGCAGCGGTACCTCGATCTCGCGGAGAATGCGGTGATAGAGGCCCGGCGGCGGCACGCCGTTCGGGAAGCCGGAGAAGTGCGAGGACAGATAGACCTCGACGGCACCACCGAGATTATCCACGCCGGTCGGCGCGCTACCACCCGAGGCCACAGCGGGCGGCGCCAATTCGCCGTCGATCACCGAGCCGGTAATGACGTCCTGCGGATAGAGTGCTGCCAGACGGCGCGCGAGGTTTTCCAGTTCGCGAACATTGCCGGGCCAGCGATGCTGCTTCATGCGCTCGAGCGCCAAAGCGTCGAGCTTCTTCGGCGGCAGGCCGTCCTTCTCCGCGAGTGCAAAGAAGTGGCGGATCAGATCGGGCAGATCCTCGATGCGCTCGCGCAGCGGCGGCAGGCGCAATGGCACGACGTTGAGGCGGAAAAACAGATCCTCGCGGAACAGGCCCTGCTGGATCAGGATGCGTAGATCCTTGTTGGAGGCGGCGACGATACGCACGTCGGTCTTGATCGGCGTGCGGCCGCCAACCGTCGTGTATTCGCCCTGCTGCAACACGCGCAGCAAACGGGTCTGGGCTTCCATCGGCATATCGCCGATTTCGTCTAGGAACAGTGTGCCGCCTTCAGCCTGCTCGAAGCGACCGGTGGCGCGGGCATTGGCGCCGGTGAAGGCGCCGCGCTCGTGGCCGAACAATTCGGATTCGATAAGATCGCGCGGGATCGCCGCCATGTTGACCGCAACGAACGGGCCATTGCGGCGCTTGCCGTAGTCGTGCAGCGCGCGGGCCACCAGTTCCTTGCCGGTGCCGGACTCGCCGGAGATCATCACTGTCAGATCGGTCTGCATCAGGCGGGCGAGGACGCGGTAGATTTCCTGCATCGCCGGTGAACGGCCGACCAGCGGGATCGAGTCGAACTCACCGTCATCGGCGTGGCTGGCGACACGCTCCTTCGGCTCGGACAGCGCGCGACCGACGATCGCGATCAATTCCTTCAGATCGAACGGCTTCGGCAGATACTCATAGGCGCCGCGTTCCGACGCGCGGATCGCGGTCATGAAGGTGTTCTGCGCGCTCATCACGATAACCGGCAGATTGGGGCGCATCTTCTTGATACGCGGCAGCAGATCGAACGCGTTCTCGTCGGGCATCACCACGTCGGTGATCACAAGGTCGCCCTCGCCCTGGCTGACCCAGCGCCACAGCGTGGCTGCGTTCCCGGTCAGGCGAACCTCATATCCGGCGCGCGATAGCGCCTGATTGAGGACGGTGCGGATCGCCGTATCATCGTCCGCAACCAGAATGCTACCTGCAGCCATCGTTAGTCCTCGTCTTACGTCTGTGAGGTGTGCGTCGGTGCCGCGGGGGCATCGGCGCTGCTCGGATCAAGGGTCTTGTCGTCCAATTTCTTGGCGGGGTTGAACATCGGCAACAGCACGCGAAAAGTCGTCTTTCGTGGCTGAGATTCACATTCGATGATCCCACCGTGATCGCCGACAATCTTCGCAACCAATGCAAGACCCAGGCCGCTTCCGGTGGGCTTGGTGGTGACGAAGGGATCGAACAGGTTGGGCAGCAGATCTTCGGGAACGCCAGGGCCGTTGTCCTTGACGCAAAACTCCAGCGGCAGCGAGACGCGCGATTTCTTGCCCGGCACAGACAGGCGGACGCCCGGCCGGAACGCGGTGGTGAGCTGGATCTCGCCATCGGAGCCGAGATCGACGATGGCTTCCGCGGCGTTCTTCACCAGATTCAGGAACACCTGGATCAGCTGGTCCTGATTGGCCAGCACCGGCGGCAGCGACGGGTCGTAATCCTCGATGAAGCGGATGTTGCGGGCGAAGCCGGACTGCGCGAGGCGCTTCACGTGATCGAGGACGGAGTGAATGTTGACCGGGCCACGCGCCACCGGGCGGTCGTCGCCGAACACTTCCATGCGATCGACCAGCGTCACGATGCGATCGGCTTCGTCCATGATCAGGCGTGTCAGCATGCGGTCTTCCGACGATGCCGACTGCTCAAGTAGCTGAGCGGCTCCGCGAATGCCCGACAGCGGATTCTTGATCTCATGCGCCAGCATGGCCGCCAGCGCGATCACCGAACGCGCAGCGCTGCGATGGGTGAGCTGACGGTCCATCTTGTCGGCGATGGTGCGCTCCTGCAGCATCACCACAATATGGCCGGGACGCTCGGTGAGCGGCGCGACATGCAGATCGACCTGACGATCGCCGCCGATGCGCGGCGTGCCGAGATCGACCTTGTATTCGTTAACCGGCGAACCGGCGGCGCGAACCTGATCGATCAGCGCCAGCAGCGGACTGCCGAATGGCACCAGTTCTTTCAGAGACTGCCTGCGCAGGAACTGCGTAGAAATCTCGAAAAAGGATTCCGCAGCCATATTGGCGTCGACAATCTTGCCATCGGGCGCGATCAGGATCACCGGATTAGGTAGCGCGTTGAGAATGGCCTCACTGTCGGTCGGGACAGGGCGACGGTGCTCTGCGGCGTTCATGCGGCAGCACTCCATGCGAAATCATCAAAAGCGTCATTCAGAGACCGCTGCACACCGGAGGGATCTTCGGATGTAAGGATCTTCTGTCGCCAGGTCTTCAGGGTCTCGGTCGGCGCGCAGCTCGTAGCCGCGGCCGCATCGAGTGCCCAGCCGAGATGTTTGCGCGCGTGGCGCAGGCCGATGCGCATGCCGTAGTGACGGACCACATCGTCGTAGAGGGCGCAGATATAAGCGAGTTGCTGCTGCAGCGACGGCGCGGCTTCCGCGATGCCGGTTTCAAGACGTCGGCCGATCTGGCCGGGCAGCCATGGCATCCCCTGCGCGCCCCGACCCATCATCACGGCATCGGCGCCGGACATCTTCAGCGCACTCACCGCCTTGTCGTAGGAGGTGATGTCACCATTGACGATCACTGGGATGCTCACCGCGTCCTTGACCGGGCGCACGGCGCTCCAGTCTGCTTCGCCCCTGTAGAACTGGCAGCGCGTGCGGCCATGCACGGTGATGAGCTGCACACCCGCTTGCTCTGCGCGCTGTGCAAGCTCAGGCGCATTCAGCGTGCGATCGTCCCAGCCGAGACGCATCTTCAGGGTCACGGGTACTTTCACGGCAGCGATGGTCGCCTCGATCAGCTTCAACGCATGATCGAGGTCGCGCATCAGCGCGGAGCCGGACTGACCACCAGTCACATGCCGCGCCGGGCAGCCCATATTGATATCGATGATGTCGGCGCCGGCGGCTTCGGCCACACGGGCCCCCTCGGCCATCCAGTGGGTCTCACAGCCGGCCAGTTGGACCACGTGTGGGCCGATCCCGGTGGCTTCGCAGCGCAATACCGACATGGGACGACCATTGACGAGATCGTTGCTGGCGGTCATTTCTGACACGACGAGGCCGGCCCCGAGTTCGGCGGTGAGCCGCCGGAATGGCGCATCGGTAATGCCCGACATCGGTGCCAGAACGACCCGGTTGGCGATCTCGATGCCACCGATTTGTAATGGCTTGCTGTATACTGAGTCCGGGGTGGTCACAGACCTGCTCGTCGTTCTCTCGTCCGCTGCATTGCGGGCATAGGGCGCATAATGCGCACATTTGTTGTGCAGTCAACCGTCATGCCTACACATTAGACAGATGCGCTCATTTTGCAAGTGCAGTGCAGCAATGCACTCTTATGCAGCCACGAGAATGTAATCATACTGTTTTTGCCCGCGGCCGTGCTAAGGGCTGTGCGATCACCGCTTACCCCTTAATCACCTGACCCTGATGACAAAATCACCTAATCCTGCCGGTTTGAAGACAGCCGCCATTATCGTTGCCGCCGGCCGCGGCCTCCGCGCCGGTGCCGGTGGACCGAAGCAATATCGCATGATCGGAGGCCGCAGCGTTATTTCGCGGGCTATGGAGCCGTTCTGCAACCATCCCCAGGTCTTTGCGGTCCAGCCGATTACAAATCCCGACGACATCGCGATCTTCAACGAGGCGGTCAGCGATCTGAGGTATCATGTTCCTGCCAATGGCGGTGCGACGCGTCAGGCGTCGGTACATGCCGGACTGGAAGCATTGGCAGATCACGCGCCGGACATCGTGCTGATTCACGATGCAGCCCGCCCGTTCGTGACCCCTGCTTTGATCGAGCGCGCGATCGCCGCGGCACAGATCACCGGCGCTGCGGTGCCCGGCGTCGCCGTTACCGATACGATCAAACAGGTCAACGAGGCCGGACACGTGCAAGCGACGCCGGACCGTGCACGCTTGCGCAGCGCGCAAACGCCACAGGCATTTCGTTTTGATGTCATCCTTGAAGCGCATCGTCGTGCTGCAAAGGAAGGCCGCGATGATTTCACCGACGATGCCGCGCTCGCCGAATGGGCGGGATTGACCGTGGCAACCTTTGAAGGCGATCTTGCAAATATGAAGCTCACGACTCCCGAAGATTTCATTCGCGAAGAAGCGCGTCTCGCAGCCTCGCTCGGCGATATCCGCATGGGCACGGGCTATGACGTCCACGCCTTCGGCGATGGCGATCACCTGATGATCTGCGGCGTGCGCGTGCCGCATACGCGGGGCTTTCTAGCGCATTCCGATGGCGACGTCGGTCTACATGCGCTGGTCGATGCGATCCTGGGCGCGCTGGCCGATGGCGATATCGGTTCGCACTTCCCGCCGAGTGATGACAAATGGAAGGGCGCCGCGTCGGACAAGTTCCTGAAATACGCCGTGGAGCGCGTGACCGCGCGTGGCGGCCGTATAGCCAATCTTGAAGTGACGATGATCTGCGAGCGACCCAAAATCGGTCCGCTGCGCGATGCGATGCGCGCGAAGATCAGCGAGATCTCCGGTGTGGCATTGTCACGCGTCGCGGTGAAGGCGACCACCAGCGAACGTCTCGGCTTCACCGGCCGTGAAGAAGGTATCGCCGCGACTGCGGCTGCTACCATTCGCCTTCCCTGGATGGACTGACATGGCAGCGAGCGACGCACGAGCCCTCTCCCGCGCGCTGCTCGATCTCTGCCGCAGCCGCAAGCTGACGATCGCGACCGCTGAGTCCTGCACCGGCGGCCTCGTCGCTGGCGCGCTGACCGAAATTCCCGGCTCGTCCGACGTGATCGATCGCGGCTTCGTCACCTATTCCAATGCGGCCAAACACGCGATGCTCGGCGTCAAGACGGCGACGCTCGACAGCTTTGGTGCGGTCAGCAAGGAGACCGCGATCCAGATGGCGGTCGGTGCGCTCGAAGAAGCGGATGTCGATCTCGCGGTCTCGATCACCGGGATCGCAGGCCCCGGAGGCGCAACGCCGGGCAAGCCGGTCGGCCTCGTGCATTTTGCTGTGGCGTCGCGTGACGGCCGCATCGTCAACAAGGAATGCCGTTTCGGAGCCATCGGCCGCAGCGCGGTGCGTCAGCGCTCCGTGCTTGAAGCTCTGCGGATGCTGATGGAACTGGCACGCGGACCACAGCCGCCGGCCAAGAAGCGCGAAGCTGCGAGCCTGGCGCGCCCGCGCGTGGCACGGTCGCCGCGGCGGACCGCCGTCAAACGACGCAGGCCGACCGCGCCGCTGAAGAAGCCGACGACTAAGAAGTAGACGGAACGCTCGATACGCGCGGCACACGATAGACTTCATCCGCGCGCTTTTCGAAGGCTACCGCAAAGCGCTGGAATGCCGCGTCGAACATCGTTCCCATCAGCATCGCCAACATGCGGCTCTTGAACTCATAGGCAATGAAGAAGCCGACGTCGCATTCCTGATCTTCAGCCTTCGGCTCGAAGGTCCAGCGGTTTTCGAGATTGCTGAACGGACCGCGCAGATATTCGACCATGATCTTCAGGTTCGGCCGATCCAGCGTCACGCGGCTGGTGAAGGATTCCTGCACCAGCTTGAACGACACGGTCATGTCGGCAACGATGACCTCGGTGCCATTCTCCTGCGGCGTGCGCTGGCGAATCTTCAACGACTTGCACAACGGCACGAATTCCGGATAGCGCTCGACATCGGCAACCAGATCGAACATCTGGGAGGCGCTGTGGCGCACGCGGCGCTTGTTGGCAAATCTCGGCATTGTCGCGTTCTCAGCGCGCGAGGGCGGCGCGCGCAGCCTGCAGCTTGGCGAAATCCTCGCCGGCATGATGCGACGAGCGCGTTAGCGGGCTCGCCGACACCATCAGGAAGCCCTTGGTGTAGGCGACCTTCTCATAGCCTGCGAATTCATCCGGCGTGACATAGCGCGACACCACGTGATGCTTGCGCGTCGGCTGCAGATACTGGCCGATCGTGAGGAAGTCGATATCGGCGGAACGCATGTCGTCCATCACCTGCAGCACCTCGTGGCGCTCCTCGCCGAGGCCAACCATGATGCCGGACTTGGTGAAGATGGTCGGGTCGAGTTCCTTGACCTTCTGCAGCAGGCGCAGCGAATGGAAATAACGCGCGCCCGGCCGCACCGTCAGATAGCGCGACGGCACGGTTTCGAGATTGTGATTGAATACGTCGGGCTTCGCCGCGACGACGACTTCGAGGGCGCCCGGCTTGCGCAGGAAGTCAGGCGTCAGGATTTCGATGGTGGTCGTGGGACATGCCACGCGGATCGCACGAATCGTCTGCGCAAAATGCTCGGCGCCGCCATCGGCGAGATCGTCGCGGTCCACCGAGGTGATGACCACGTGATGCAGGCCGAGCTTGCGGACGGCTTCGGCGACATGCTCGGGCTCCATGCCGTCGAGAGCGTTGGGCATCCCCGTTTTCACGTTGCAGAACGCACAGGCGCGGGTGCAGGTGTCACCCATGATCATGAAGGTGGCGTGCTTCTTCTGCCAGCACTCGCCGATATTCGGGCAGCCGGCTTCCTCGCACACGGTAACAAGGCCGTTTTCCTTGACGATCTTGCGGGTGTCGCCGTAGCCACGGCTGGTTGGCGCGCGGACACGGATCCAGTCCGGCTTCGGCGGCGAGAACGAATCCGGCCGATTCACTTTTTCAGGGTGACGTGGGCGGAGCTGCGTGGTGGATACGGTATCGAGGACGACGACCATGAACTGTCCGTTCTGAGTGAAGCCTTAGGTAATCCGCCGGGCCCTGTCCTGCAACCCGCCCTCGCCTTGCCAGGCCCTGCATCGTAACATAGCAGGCAGAATGGCTCCAAAACCTCACCAAATCCCTCAAAAGCTCGGCAAGGCACTCAAACGCAGCTTTTTCGCGCGGAGCGTGCACGATGTGGCTCCCGAACTGATCGGTGCGACGCTGCTGGTGGACGGCGTCGGCGGCGAGATCGTCGAGGTCGAGGCCTATCATCACACCGAGCCCGCGGCCCATTCCTTCAACGGGCAGACGCCGCGCAACCAGATCATGTTCGGGCCGCCCGGCTTTGCCTATGTCTACCGCTCCTACGGCATCCACTGGTGCGTGAATTTCGTCTGCGAGGCCGAGGGTTCGGCCAGCGCGGTGCTGATCCGGGCCCTGCAGCCGACCTTCGGGATTGGCGAGATGCAGCTGCGACGCGGGCTACAGGATGAGCGTATGCTGTGCTCCGGGCCTGGCAAGGTGTGCAAGGCGCTCGGCATCAGCATCGCGCATAACGGGCTGGCTTTGGACAAGCCGCCGATTGCGATTCACGCAAGGACAGAAGTGCCGGACATTGTCGCAGGCATCCGCATCGGCATCACCAAGGCCGTGGAATTGCCGTGGCGATACGGGGTGAGAGGCTCGCGTTATCTCAGCAAGCCGTTTGCGAGGTAATTATAGCGCCGTCATGCCCGGGCTTGTCCCGGGTATCCACGCCTTGGCCACTACTACTAGCACGGAAGACGTGGATGGCCGGGACAAGCCCGGCCATGACGAACATTGAGACTTGTGGCAGTCGCGGAATTGCGGCGCATCACACCGCGTTCTTGAGCCGCTCCAGCGCTTCCAGCGTCTTGGCCTTGCGGGCCTCGGCTGCCTCGCGCTTTTCGCGTTCTTCCTCGACGATCTCTTCCGCGGCGTTGGCGACAAATTTCTCGTTGGAGAGTTTGGCGTCGGCGCGCTTGATGTCGGCTTCGGCTTTCACGAGCTCCTTGTCGAGACGCGTCTTCTCGGCGCCGAAATCAATGACGCCCTTCAACGGCAGCGCTGCGACTTCACCGCGGATCAGAAGCTGCACGGCACCCTGCGGGGCGACATCGGCGAAGGATATGTCGCCGAGACGAGCGAGGCGCTTGACGACATCGCTCCAGCGCTGGGCACGGGCTTGAGTTTCCACAGAAGCGCCGGCCAGCACCAGTGGCGTCAATGTGGCCGGCACGATGTTCATTTCGGCACGCACCGAACGAACCTCCGTCACCAGATCGATGACCCAGCCGATTTCGGCTTCGGCGGCGTCATCCTTGAAGTCGGCGACTGGTTCGGGATCGCCCATCAGGATCGGTGCGACGATCGGATCGCTCGCGGCAGTCGCGATGATCAGCGCTTCCTGCTCGCGCGTCAGGCCGCTCGCCTTGCGCGACCACGGCGCCAGCGCCAGCAGACCGTCGCGCGGCGCCGTCACGGCCCAGAGTTCTTCCGTGATGAACGGCATGAATGGATGCAGCAGCTTCAGGATCTCATCGCGGGCCCAAGCGACCATTGCGCGGGTTTCGGTCTTGGCCGGACCGTCCTCGCCCATCATGAAGGGCTTGGCGAGTTCGAGATACCAGTCGCAATACACGTTCCAGACGAAGCGATAGGCCGCGCCCGCGGCATCGTTGAAGCGATAGGCTTCGATGGCCTCGGTGACTTCGCGCGTCGCCTTCACGGTCTCATGCGCGATCCAGCGGTTGAGCACTTCCTTGGCCTTGGTCGGATCGAAAGCCGCCGGCAGCACGCACTCGTTCATCTCGGCGAAGCGGCAGGCATTCCAGAGCTTGGTCGCGAAATTGCGATAGCCCTCGACGCGCTGGGTCGCGAGCTTGATGTCGCGGCCCTGTGCGGCCATCGCAGCCAGCGTAAAGCGTAGCGCGTCGGCGCCGTACTGGTCGATCAGGTTCAGGGGATCGATGACGTTGCCCTTCGACTTCGACATCTTGGCGCCCTTCTCGTCGCGGACGAGGGCGTGGATGTAGACGGTCGGGAACGGCACGTCCTTCTTGAAGTGCATGCCCATCATCATCATCCGGGCGACCCAGAAGAAGATGATGTCGAAGCCGGTGACCAGCACATTGGTGGGATAGTAGCGATCCACATCGACCGAGCTCTGCGGCCAGCCCAGCGTCGAGAACGGCCACAGCGCCGACGAGAACCAGGTGTCGAGCACGTCTTCATCGCGCGTGATGAAGCCCTCGCGCTTCGCCGGATCGAGCGCCATATCGTGGCCCTGCTCTTCCGTGATTACCTCCTGCTCGACATAATAGCCGAGCGCGTTGCCGACCGCTTCTTCCTCGGTCTCGGCGACGAACACTTTGCCATCCGGGCCATACCAGGCCGGGATCTGATGGCCCCACCAGAGCTGGCGCGAGATGCACCATGGCTGGATGTTCTCCATCCACTCGTAATAGGTCTTTTCCCAGTTCTTCGGCACGAACTCGGTCGCGCCGGTGCGCACAGCGGCGATCGCCGGCTGCGCCATGGTCTTGGCGTCGACATACCACTGGTCGGTCAGATAGGGCTCGATGACGACGCCGGAGCGATCGCCATGCGGCACCATATGCGTGTTGGGCTCGATCTTCTCCAGGAAGCCGAAATCTTCCAGCCGCTGCACGATAGTCTTGCGCGCCTTGAAGCGCTCCATGCCGTGCAATTCTTCGACCAGCTCTGACGCTGCGACAGGCAGTCCGCGCAGATAGTCCTCGTTGTCGGCGAGTGCGAGCTTGCCTTCGATATCGAGGATGCTGATGCGTGCAAGGCCGTGGCGGTTGCCGACTTCGAAGTCGTTGAAGTCATGCGCCGGCGTGATCTTCACCGCGCCAGAACCCTTCTCCGGGTCGGAATATTCGTCGGCGACGATCGGGATCAGACGGCCGACCAGCGGCAGAACCACGTTCTTGCCGATCAGATGGGTGTAGCGTTCGTCATCCGGATTCACGGCGACGCCGCTGTCGCCGAGCATCGTCTCGGGACGCGTGGTGGCAACGGTGATGAACGAGGTCGGATCTTCCGGATCGAAATTCTTGCCTTCGAGCGGATAGCGCAGATGCCAGAGGTTACCCTTGACCTCGACCTGCTGCACTTCGAGATCGGAAATCGCCGTCAGCAGCTTTGGATCCCAGTTCACAAGGCGCTTGTCCTTGTAGATCAGGCCCTCGCGGTGCAACTGCACGAACACCTTGATGACCGCCTCGGACAGGCCCTCGTCCATGGTGAAGCGCTCGCGCGACCAGTCGCAGGAGGCGCCGAGGCGCTTCAACTGATTGACGATCACGCCGCCGCTCTCGGCCTTCCACTTCCAGACGCGTTCGAGAAATGCCTCGCGGCCCATGTCGCGGCGGCCGGGCTCCTGGCGCTCCATCAACTGGCGCTCGACCACCATCTGGGTCGCGATGCCGGCATGGTCAGTGCCGGGCTGCCACAGCACGTCGCGGCCGCGCATGCGCTCGAAACGACAGAGCACGTCCTGCAGCGTGTTGTTGAGGGCGTGGCCCATATGCAGCGAACCGGTGACGTTCGGGGGCGGGATCACGATCGTATAGGGCTCGGCATCCACCCGGTCCGCGCGACCCGCCTTGAACGCGCCTTCGGCTTCCCAGGCAGCGGCGATGCGGGTCTCGATATCGGCGGGCTGATAGGTCTTTTCGATCATGACAATTCAATCAAATCAGGGGTTTTTGGCCACGGTTTTGCGGCCTGGGGCGAACGCAGGAAGCCGATGGCGCTAGAAACCCGCCAGCGCGGCTCAAGTCAACATATAGGGCTGTTTAGCCACCCCGGAGGGCCAAACGAAGGCCCCGAAAGGCCGTCGTTGCTTGTCTCGCGGGCCTAGCGGCCGCCGCCGCGTGAGACGCGCTCGATCTCAGCCTTGACGATGCGCTCGACGAGGCCCGGCAGGTTGTCGTCCAGCCAGGACTTCAGCATCGGACGCAGCATCTCCTTGACGAGATCCTCAAGGGTCCGCGCGTTGTTGCTCAGGACCGTATTGGCCAGCGCATTGAAGGCCGACTCCACGGACGACACGGTGCTGTGTGACAGGATCTGCTGCTGCGGTGCGACCGGGGGCGGATCATAGGACGGCGGGTCGAAGCGCGGTGCGGGTCGTTGGCTGCTGGCGGCGACAGCTTCGGCGAATTCGAGGTCGTCATCCGGCTCGACATGCTGGAATGCGGGTTCCGGCTCGGGGTCGGCGACCACCATCTCGTCGGTCAGTTCGAACACATCACCGTCGGGCTGCGCCGGGCGCACCTCTTCCTCGGTGGTCGCGGCTTCCAAGCTGGCCAACATCGCGTCGATGTCGTCCTGGCTGTTGGAGGCAGCAGGCTCCGGCGGCGGTGGCGCGGGCTTCGGGGCTGGCGGCGGTGCTTTGGCGGCAGCACCCTGCGCGGCAGGAATCGCCGACGGCGGGATGTCTGTCATCGCAGCAGGCTTGGGTGCAGGGGCTGGCTTGGGCGGCGGCGGAGGAGCAACTTCGGCGACGGCCGGCTTCGCTTCGTCGTCGGCGATGATACGTCGGATCGACGCCAGAATCTCCTCCATCGAGGGCTCCTGGACCTTTGCAGGTTGCGTCATGTCCGACTCCGCATCATCAACGCTCTCGTCAATATTTTACACCAGACGAGGCTGAATTTGCGGGTTGTCGTTTTGACGACCGTTCGATTCAGCGCGCAAGCCTGACTTGTCCCCAAGATCAAGCGACGCCTGACCACCAGCTGTCGCGCGGGAAATGCCCAAGGAACTAGGAGAGGCATTCCGAATCGCTAAGCCAGCAATGCAAACGGTACGTCATCGGACAAATTGATTGCAAGCAAAGGGCCGCACAAGCGGCCCTTTCGATACGATATCCGGTGATATCTGAGCGCGTTAGCGCCCGTCGGGCGTACGCACGCCGACCCAGCTATCGCGCACCTGATGATAGTGCACGCTGGGGTCATACACATTGGTGTTCAGCTTCATCACCGTCGGTGACAGACGACCGACTGCGTTGAGCACCGAGTATGATGCCACCACACGATCATGCTGCGCAGTGACAAGCGCGACGCGCGCGTTCACCAGCGCCTGCTGGGCGTTCAACACGTCGAGCGTGGTGCGCTGGCCGGCTTTGGCTTCTTCGCGAACGCCGTTCAGCGCGATTTCGGAAGCCTGCACCTGCGCCTGCGCGGACGAGACCTGCGCCCTGCCCGCCAGCAACTGACCCCAGGCCTGTACGACGCTCGCGCGGGTCTGATCGCGCACCTGCTCCAGTGCTAGACGCTGCTGGGCCAGCGTTTCCTTGGACTGCCGGATCAGCGAATATTCCGCGCCGCCCTGGTAAACCGGGATCGACACTTGCGCTATGCCTGATGCCGTCAAACCGCGCGGCTGCGAAATCGACTGTTCCCAACCCTGCTGGATGTTGGCCTGCAAGGTCACGCTCGGGAACAGAGCGCCTTCGTTGACCTTCACATTGAGGAAGCTGACGTCGATACCGAACATCGCCGCGGTGACGTTGGGGTTTTCGACGAGGCCGAGATCGACGGCGCCGGGCAGCGTATTCGGAAGGAAGCGATCAACGGGCGAACCCGCCTGCAGGTTGCTCGGTTCGTTGCCGATGATACGGCGGAAGTTCGAGCGCGTGGTGGTGAGATTCGACTCGGCGGTCAGCAACTGGGTGCGGCCGGCAGCGAGCTGGGCTTCGGACTGCGCCACGTCGGTACGGGTGACTTCGCCGACATTGAAGCGATCGCGGGTCTGCTTCAGCGTCTGCTCGAGCACACGCACGTTGCTCTTCTGCACCTCGACCACGGCCGAGTCGCGCAGATAGTCCATGTAGATGGTCGCGGCGGAGAGGATCACTGACTGTTCGAGTACGCGCAGACCTTCGCGCGCAGCCGACACCTGTCCCTCGGCGGCACGTGTGCGATTCGCCGTCTGCTGGCCGTTGTACACATTCTGAGTGATGGTCGCGCCAACGGCGCGGGGAACCTGCACGCCGTGAATTGCGGTCGCAGTACCTGCAATGCTGTTGACCGCGTCCGTGTACTGATAACCGCCGCTCGCGGTGATAGCGACCCTCGGCCGATAACCCGACAAAGCCTGCGGCACGTTCTCGTCAGTGACGCGCACCGAAGCGCGCTGGGCATTCAATTGAGGATTGTTCTGATAAGCGCGAACCAACGCCGCTTCGATCGTGTCAGCCAGAACGGGTGACGCTCCGGCAAATGCCAGCAAAAGGGCCGCAGCTGCAGCACCGGTGAGAGCTTTTACGCCGCCCATTCTTGGTAATCCATTCATGCCGTTCACTGATCCGGACGCACACTTATGGCGACCGAACAGATGATGTCCGTTAGCGAGTCTCCACTCACCATATTCCGCGCATCGGCGAGACGGAACCTCTCGTGGAAACTTGACAGTGAAAACTTGGCGAATGGGACATCCAAGCCACACTTGTAATTACCGCTGGCGATATTAGCGGTGCCCCGATGCCCGATAAGGCGGACAGTCGGCCCTAGAAAACGAATGCCGGGAGCTTTTCCATGCCCGGCAGAACCGGCGCGGTAGCATCGAACAGGGGGCGGCAGCCAAAATCCTCGTGGGAATGGGTCACGATCACGGCGCGGGCGGGCTTGGTCAGGGCGAATACGCCCACTAGCTGACCATTGGGGGCCAGCTGCTTGTAAAGCCCGGTCGGGACGACTTCCGTCGCGCCGGCCAGAACGATCAGATCATAGGGGCCGTTCGCGGCATCGCCATCGGCCGGCATCTCGACCGCGCTGGTGACCTGCCCGGCAAACTGGACGATCACGGCGGCCGCATAGCCCGTGGGGCAACCGACCACCAGAACCTTGTCGGTCGCCTTTACGTCGGAGGCCTGCAGCATCCGCGCCAGCACCACCGGCTTGATCAGAAAGCGATTCGGGGCGACTTCGAGGTCGAGGTCGAGATAGGCCATGGCGCGCTGGCTGGCAGGAACGAACTCCTCGCGCGGCACCGCGAGCATGGCATCAATGATGCGCAAATCGGTGACGTCGCTGGGACGCACCTGACCATCAACCATCTTCTGGCGTGCGGTCGAAAAGTCGGACATGAGCAATCCCTTGCAAACGGCTGGAAGTTCCTTTTGCAGGAATTACGGCAGCGCACAGCGGGATGCAAGGTTCGTAAAAACACAGCAGCCAACGCACCATCGAGGCGGTCCCGAGCGCGGTTTCTGGCAGCCATTATTGCGGAAGGATGTTTGGCTCCCCGGGCTGGATTCGAACCAGCGACCATTCGATTAACAGTCGAATGCTCTACCGCTGAGCTACCAGGGAACGTGCGAAGCTTGTTCGCAGGCCGCAGCGTATAACAAAGCGATCCGCGCTTGGAAAGCAGGAAATGCACCTCTTCCCACAGAGGCCGCCAATCGGGGAAAACTCCGAAAAAGCCTCATGTTATGGGGTTTTCTTGATGCTTGACCCGTTCTCACCGGGCCCATGTCGCATGCGGGCGAAGAATAATCTTTCCAACCGTGTCGCTATTTAGTCTTATTGCACCGCAAGACTGCCCTTCGCGACGTTGAACAAGTTCCGAATCGAACGAGGTGACCGATGCCAGCCACGCACACCGACCGCGCGCTTCCGACCGACCTCAACTCCCTGCCCTTTATCAGTGACGACGAATGCGTCACCCGGCTCGCCGAAGCCGTCGAGGCGCATGACAGCGATCACCTCGATGAGGTGGCGCTCCTGATCGGGCGCCTTGCGGTGCCGATTGAAATCTAGGGAATCAAGTAGCCGGGACCCCGTCCCCCGGAGATGAGATCCCGGGAATCACATCCCGACGCCGAGAAAGTCCCGCATCAGGTCGGGACTGGCGTTGAGGTCGGCCGGCGTGCCTTCGAACACCACGTGGCCGTTATTGAGCCCATAGACGCGGTTGGCGAAACTCAATGCCGCCGCAACGTTTTGCTCGACCACGATCATGGTGCGGCCTTCAGCAGCCAGATTGCGTGAGACCTCGACGAGATCGCGCACGATCAGCGGCGCGAGGCCCTCGAACGGCTCATCCAGCAGGATGATGCGCGCATCACGGATCAACGCGCGCGCAATCGCCAGCATCTGCTGCTCGCCGCCCGACAGCGTACGGCCCGCCGATTTGCGGCGCTCCTTGAGGCGCGGAAACACGTCGTAGATGCGATCGTAGGACCACGCATTCGGTGCCGTCAGTGCCGCAATGCGCAGGTTTTCCTCGACCGTCAGGCCGCCAAAAATGGCGCGCTCTTCCGGCACCAGTTGCACGCCCATGCCGGCAATGGCCGACGGCGGCAGGCCCTCGATGGATTTGCCGTCAAGGCGGATGTTGCCGCTGCGCGGCGACAGCACGCCCATGATCGAGCGCAGCGTCGTGGTCTTCCCGGCGCCGTTGCGGCCGAGCAGTGCCACGACCTCGCCCTGCTCGACCCGGATCGACAGGTCGAACAGCACGTGGGAATCGCCATACAGCGTATTGATCTTGTCGACTTCAAGCAGGCTCATGCGCGTGCAGCCCTCCCAGATAGGCGTCTTGCACGGCCGGATTGCGCCGGATTTCGTCGGCGGTGCCGTCCGCCAGCAGCCGGCCCTCATAGAGCACGGTGATGCGCTCGGCGAGTTCGAAGATGGCGTCGAGATCGTGCTCGACGATCACGACAGTGCGCGAGCGCCCGATGTCGCGAATGAAAGCGCAGGTCGCGATGCGTTCTGCCGGGCTCATGCCGGCCAGCGGCTCGTCCAGCAGCAATACGTTCGGGCTGGTGGCCAGCGCCATCCCGATTTCGAGCCGGCGTTTTTCGCCGTAGGCCAGAATATGTGCCGGCGTATCGGCGCGTTCGACGAGATGGAGCAGGTTCAGGATCGAGGCGATCTGCTCCTCGACGTCGGGAATGCTGCCGGCTCCGCGCAACAGATCGAAGCGCATCGGGCCGCGACGGCGTGCCAGTGCCGCGATACGCAGGTTCTTGCGCACCGTCAGATTGGGAAACAGCTGATTGAGCTGATTGCTCTTGGCGATGCCGAGCTGCGCCGCGCGGCTGACGCCGACGCCCGTAACCTTCTCGCCGAACAACAGGACTTCACCGGAGGACGGGCTGACTTCGTCGAGCAGCATCTTGAACAGCGTACTCTTGCCGGCGCCATTCGGGCCGATCACCGCATGGATCGAGCCACGGCGGACCTTGAACGAGACGCCATCGACGGCTTTGAGGCCACCATAGTGCCGCGCCAGAGATCGGGCTTCGAGTGCAATGTCGCTATCACTTGTCATGGGCTCGGCAAGGGTCAGCCTGACATCCTTGGGCGGTGCCACAGGTTTGGTGATTGGGTCTATATTGTGGGCTTCGATGGCTTCGGTTTTGGCCTCGGCCGCCCGTGCGGCAGCCAGATTACGGCGTTCGTTCCACCAATGGGCGATCTCGCCGCAGATGCCGCGGCGCAGCCCGATGACCAGAACGATGAAAGCGATCCCGAGCACCAGCTTCCACAGAATCGCAAAGCCCGGAATGAGCTGCAGATTGTCGCGCAGCCACAGCCAGACGGCCGCGCCGACCAGCGGACCGATCAGCGTGCCGGCGCCGCCGACGATGGTCTGAACTACGAGTTGTCCCGACGTCTCCAGCGAGAACGCATCCGGCGGCATGTAGCTCTGGAACGAACCGAGCAGACCGCCGGCAAGGCCCGCATAGAGCGCGGCGATGACGAAGGCCGTCAGCTTGTAGGCTGGTACGTTATGGCCAAGCATCGCGACGCGGCCGGTGTTCTCCTTGATCGCCAGCAGGATCGCGCCGACCGGCGAGCCCACGATGCGCCGCGCCAGCACATAGCCGAGGAAGAAGATCACCGCGATCAGGATATACATCGGCATGCCCGCGCTGATGCGGATCGCACTGGCGCCGAAGCCAAGCACCGGCACCGGCACACCGGGGATACCGTTCTCGCCGCCGGTGTAGTCCGACAGCGGGGAATTCTCGATGAAATAGGCCATCTGGCCGAAGGCCAGCGTGATCATCGTGAAATAGATGCCAACCCGGCGCACGGCGAACCAGCCGACCAGGAGGCCGAACAGGCCGGCTGCAACGGTGCCGATCGCCAGCGCCAGCCAGACGCTATCGATGGTGTGGGACACCAGCAGATAGGCGCTGACAAAGCCGCCGACGCCGAAAAATGCGGCCTGTCCAAAGGACAGCAGGCCCGTCAGGCCGAACAGGATATCGAAGCCGAGGCCGATCAGGCCCCAGTTCAACACACGTGTCAGCAGATCGGTCGAGAAACCGAGATGCGGAAACACGATGGGTGCCACGATCAGCGTGCACAGCACCGCGAGTTCGGGAAGCCAGCCCCGCAAGCCGCCGGAACGAGGACGCATCATGCGCGGCCTTCCGAACCGAACAGGCCTTGCGGGCGCATGATCAGCAGCACCGCCATCAGCGCGTAGAGCATCACTTCCGAATAGGACGAGTTGAAAGCACTGGTCAGGCTGATGATCTCGCCCGCGATCAGTCCGCCGATGACTGCGCCCGGGAACGAGCCGAGGCCGCCGAGCACGATGACCACGAAAGACTGCGCCATGAAATTGGCGCCCATGTCCGGCGTCACGGCCACGACCGGCGCATAGAGCATGCCGGCGAGACCGACGGCGACAACGCCGATGGCGAAGACCAGCAGGAAGGCGCGGCGCACATTGATGCCGAGGATGCCGACCATGCCGGGATTCTCGATGCCGGCGCGAACCACAAGGCCCATCGAGGTGCGATAGAGCACGAGATAGAGACTGAGCAGCAGCCCGGCGATGATGGCGATCAGTTGCAGGCGATAAGTCGGATAGATCAGGAAGCCCATCTGGGTCGCGCCCTGCCCCCAGGACGGCACCGGCACACGCTGCGCATTGCCGCCGAAGGCTGCACGCACGCATTCGACGAGCACGATGCCGACACCGTAGGTGACGAGGATCTGATCCTCATGCGGACGGTCGTAGAAATAGCGGATGATGATGCGTTCCAGCAGGAAGCCGAGCACCAGCATGAAACCGCAGCCGACGACGATCGCGAGCACGAAGGACGAGGTGTATTGCAGCAGCACGAAAGCGGCATAGGCACCCACGGCGAACAGCGCGCCGTGAGCGAAATTGAGGACCCCAAGCGTGCCCAGGATGATCGTCAAACCACTGCTGACGAGGGCCAACAATGTGCCGAGGGCCAGGCCGTTGAAGGCCTGCGAGATGAGGACGGGCCAGCTTGGCATGGTGATCCTTAGGTGTAGGGGCCGAGCTTGCAGCCGAAGAAGTCGGGAGCATTCATTACGCTTTCGCCGTCGGCGATATCGACGATCTCGTAGAAGTCTTCCTTGTTCTTCATCTCTGACGGCTTCTTGCCGCGCAGGATCGGGATCGGGCGTACCATCTGGTGATCCTCGGCGCGGAAATAGACCTTGCCGATGGTCGTCTCGTAAGGCTGCGCCTTGGAGCTCTCCATCGCCTTGATCACATCGACCGGATTGAACGTACCGGCGCGTTCGACCGACATCGCCCACAGATAGGTCTGCATGTAGCCGATATGCGCGCCCCAGCGCGGATAGTACTTGTTCTGCGCCACGAAACTCTCAACGAAGGTCTTGGCGAGCGGATAGGTGTCCTGCAGGCCCCACCAGAAATCGCAGCTGCCATAGACGCCCTGCATCAGTTCGGCGCCGAGCTCCTTGTCCTGGAACGAGGACAGGTTCGGCACCACGAGCTTCATGCGCTTCAGTACACCGAACTGCTCGGCCTGCTTGGTCGAGGCAACCGCATCGCCGCCGAAGGCGATGTTGACGAAGACATCCGCGCCGCTATTGGCGATGTTCAGGAGCGCCGACGAATAGTCGGTGGTGCCGAGCGGCACGACCTCCTTGGCGACCTGCTTCCAGCCCTGCTCCGCCGAGAACTTGGCGAAGCTGTCATAGACGGTGTGGCCATAGGTGTAGTCAGGCACGAGGAAGGCCGACTTCACGTTCTTGCCGAGCGCCTTGGCGACGACGGGCGCCATCGCCTTCGCGGCCATGTAAGCGTTCTGCTGGGAGCGGAAGCCATAGCGCTGGCAGTTCTTGCCGGTGATGTCGTTGGAGCCGGCGATGCCGACCATGTACAGCACCTTCTCGCGCGAACCGAGTTCTTCGAGTGCAATGGCGCTGGCGCTCGATACCGAGCCCGACACCATGATCGCCTTGTCGCGCTGGATGAACTGGGTGGCGCTCTGCACGTCGAGGTTGGGTTTACCTTCGGTGTCGGAGACCTTGTACTTGATCTGCCGTCCGAGCACGCCCTTGCCCTTGAGGCCCCACTTCTGCGCGATATCACCGCCGGCATTGATCTGCGCGATAGCCAGTTCATAGCCGAGTTTGAGGTCGCCGCCGTCACCCGAAAAGACGCCGGTGAGCGGGATGGTCAGACCGACGAAAACCGAATCCGCCGTGACGCCTTCCGGGAAAGTACCGATAGTGGCCGGCGATTGTGCGAAGGCGCTGCCTGGAAGCATGAGGCCGGCGGCAGTGCCGGCTCCTCCGAGCAAAAGCTGTCGACGGTCAAACTGCATGACACACCCTTCTGGTTCGATCACCGCCGCCATTGGCCAGTGAGCTGCGATGGGGGCTGGCCCCGGCGAAATTGAGTTTCTTGAACGGCATGCCGCCGCAACTCTCGGTGCCTGCGAGATCATCGCAAGAGCCTCATTCATGGTCACTCGCTGAACCCGAAATACCGGCAGCGCCGCGTCCGCAAAGCGAGAGAGACGGATCGTTCTTTGTTCCCGTCAGGCTAGGTTGCTTCGGATCGCACGGGGTATAGACAATCCTGCAAAGGGCCTTGCAGACTGGCTTTTCCACCGCGACAAGGCGTCCCAGTAGCGCGTGCTGGCACAGCTCTTGCTGTTAACTCTGCATGGAAAACTTCAAATCGCTCGATTGGGATGACCTCAAGGTCTTCATTCACGCGGCACGCGGCGGCAGCCTAGGCAGTGCGGCCAAGCGCCTCCGGGTCGATCAATCTACCATCAGCCGCCGCATCGCGCATCTGGAGAGCACGCTGGGGGTGGCGTTGTTCGAGCGATTGCCGTCCGGACTGAAGGTCAACGAGACCGGCGACCGCCTGCTCTGCCATGCCGAGCGGATCGAGAGCGCCGTGATCGCCATGCGGGAAGACGTGCAATGCGGCGGCAGCCGTATGGCTGGCCGGGTCCGCCTTGCCACGATGGAGGGCATCGCCTCGCTCTACCTCGCCTATCGCTTCGTCGAACTGCGCAAACTGCATCCCGACCTGACCGTCGAATTGCTGACATCACCACAAAGCGTCTCGGTGAACCGGCGCGAGGCCGATCTGTTTCTGAGCTTCTTCCGTCCGACCGGTCAGGGCATGGTCTCGGAGCGTATCGGCTGCTTCCAACTTGGGCTCTATGCGTCGCAAGAGTATCTCGACGCGCATGGCGTGCCGAAGAGCCCATCCGAACTCACAAAGCACAGCTTCGTCACCTATATCGACGACCAGATCCAGCTCGACTCCGTGCGCTGGCTCGATGACATCATCAAGAGCCCGCCGGTCTCGTTCCATTCCAACAGCATGTGCGCACAGATGAATGCTGCGGCCGGCGGTGTCGGGCTCGTGCTGCTGCCGAGTTTTGCGACTGCGCGTCGCCCCGACCTGATCCCGGTGCTGCACGACAAGCTGTCGACCACGCGCGAGCTGTGGATCAACGTCCATAACGATCTGCAATTCGTGCCGCGCATCCGCGCGGTATCGAGCTTCCTGAAGTCGACCTTCAAGGCGGATCCCCTGATGCAGGCCAGCACTAGGGGCCGGAAAATGCTGGATACGCTGCTGGAGACAGACACACCCGTTACAGCCCATACAGTTTAATGTTACCGTCGACGATGCGTGATCGGCGTTCGCGAGCCACGCTATTGATCCAGTGAGGTAAACGTCTCGGTAACCATGACGGGTCTCCCGTGTGGATCGGTACAACTTGAACGATCCATTCAACAGCCCAACAAAGGCTTTGCGTCAGATTGCTCCCAAGAGAGGGAGCTAAAAGATGAGCGAAGCCGAATTTGACTATCTGCTGGAGACGGTCCGGGCCGAAATCGAGGCCGATGTGCGGGACGATCTGCGCAGCCAGGAAATGTTCTTCGCCCCGATTCCGACCGCTGCGAACGACAATGACGGCCCCTGGCCGCTGATTCCGTTTCCGGATGGCTGGCAGGCCTCCTGCTGATCTTGTGTCGGTATGTCGGACCCCATGAAAGATTTCAGCCGGGCATTGCCTAAATGGCGAACGGTCTGTAACTAACCCGCTATGGGGCCATGTGGCGGAATGGTTACGCGCCGGTCTGCAAAACCGTTTATTCGGGTTCGATTCCCGACGTGGCCTCCATCAATCCAATCAATAACTTAGCCTGCCAGACCCGTGATCGGGGCGCGACTGCTATGAGTGGTGCGCTGCAACACTTCGCTTGGCAGGATTGGACTATTGATCGTAGCATCTTGCCAACCCTAGGGGGCACGATGAACATCCGGGTCTTGATCGCCACATTGCTGATGACCTCGCCAGGCTGGGCCCAGGCCAAACCGCCCGTTCCGGTTCGCACCGATCCCTGTGCGCCGATCGGCCGGACCGCCGACGGCCAGTTGGTCTATTCCATGAAGTGCGAGAAGCTGCCGGTTCCAGTGGTGCCGCCGCAGGCTGCAGCCCCGGCACCGCCTCCCGCACCCGTCGTGGAAGAAGCTCGCGGCGGACTGTTCCGCAATCCGTTTCCGTCGCTCGTCAGACCGTCATCATCGAGTGACGAGCGTGAAGCCGGCGTCGGTCCGCCGCCCAGCAGCCGATAGGCCGGGATCAATCAAAACCGAACGCGATCAGGCGTGCTTCTTACGCCGCCAGTCGCGCTTAGGTTTGGGCTTTGGCGCCAGTTCCGGCATGACGGTCTGGGCTTCGCGATATTTCGCCAGCATCCGCTCGAAGGCCTCGTTCAGTGTCGCTTCGATATCCGGTTTCCGTTCGAGGCTGGCGAGCAGCATCCCCGCGGCTTCGATGGTCGACAGGCCGTCCTTGCGCGGTTCGCGGCGCAGCTTGCCGTAGAGTGATGGTTTCGCCGGTCCGAGAATGACGCGCTGGCATTTCAGCATCCATGCGTTGCGCCACCACAACGCCTTGGCCTGGCTCCAGGTGCCGTCGAGCAGCACGATGCCCTGAATGTCCTTGAGCAGTGCGCGCTGGTTTTCCTCGGCCTGACCCTTGCGGTCGATGGCGAGGATATCCCGGTCGGTCTCGTAATCGGTGACCTTGGCCGAGCCAAGGTAGAGGATCGCCCAGCGGGCGGGATCGGCGACCGGCTTGCCCAGCGCCTTGGCGAGGCTCGGCCAGGACAGGCCGATCTTGACCGTGGCCTTCTTGAAATGAAGCGCCGCGACGCGGGCGGTGCCCAGCGCCCTGTCCTGCTCCTGCGGATGCTGCAGGATCAGGAGCTCGATCTTGTTGTCGATGGGCGTAATGCTGTCGCAGATGCACAGCGGCATCGGCTTGTGGCAATGCGGACATTCCGGGATCGCTTCAGCGACCTCAGCGGCTTGCAGATCTGATTTCTTGGACATTGCCCGCTATACGCCGCGCAGCCCGAGGCTTCAACCGCCGTGACGCCCGGATTTTTGCTATTCGGCAGGCGCAGGCAGCGGTGCCGGGCGGAAGCGGTTACGCAGCCGGTCGATCAGGAGATAGATCACCGGCGTGGTGTAAAGCGTCAGCACCTGCGAGACGAACAACCCGCCGATGATGGTGATGCCCAGCGGGCGGCGCAGCTCGGTGCCCGGCCCGGTCGCGATGACCAGCGGGATCGCCGCGAATACCGCCGCCAGCGAGGTCATCAGGATTGGGCGGAAGCGCACGGTGCAGGCCTCGAAGATCGCCTCGGCGGGCGACAGTCCGCGATGCCGCTCCGCCTCGATGGCGAAATCGACCATCATGATTCCGTTCTTCTTGACGATGCCGATGAGGAGAATGATCCCGACGAAGGCGATCACGGTCAGCGGCGTGTTGGTGATCTGCAACGCCAGCAATGCGCCGAGCCCCGCCGAGGGCAACGTCGAGATGATGGTCAAAGGATGCACGAGGCTCTCATAGAGCACCCCGAGCACGATATACATTGCGATGAGCGCGCCGAGGATCAGCAGCGGCTGCCGCCCCGTGGTCTTGCTGAAGTCACCGGCATTGCCATCGAATCCGCCCCGGATTCCTTCGGGCATATGCAGTTCGTCGACCGCGCGCTGGATGTTGCCGGTTACGGCATCGAGCTGCACGCCAGGCAGCGTGTTGAACGACACCGTCGTCGACGGGAATCCCTGCGAGTGGAACACCGCCAGCGCGGACAGTGTGCGCGACATGCGCACAACCGCCGACAGCGGCACCTGCGCCCCATTCAGGCCGGCGACATAGATGCGGTCGAGATCGGACGGATCGTTCTGGAATTTCGGATCGATTTCCAGCACCACCTTGTACTGGTTGCGCTGGGTGTAGATCGTCGAGATCTGCCGCTGCGAGAATGCGTTGTTCAAGGCGTTGTCGATGTCCTGCACCTTGACGCCGAGGCTTGATGCCATCTTGCGGTCGATGGTTAGCGTCAATTGTAATCCGCCGGGATCGCGGTCGCTCGACACATCGGTGATGCCCTCGACGCTCTCCAGCCGCTTGCCGACCAGCGGTGCCCATTTCTGCAGGAGATCGAGATTGGTCGAGGTCAGCGTGTATTGATAGTTGGAGTCGCTCTGGCGCCCGCCGGCACGCAGATCCTGGGCAGCAAACATGAAGAGACGGATACCGGGGACCGCGCTGAGCTTCGGACGCAACCGGTTGATGACGTCTTCGGTCGACGCTCCGTTGCGCTCCTCTGGTGGTTTCAAGGCGATAAACATGGTGCCCCGGTTGGCGCCGCCGCCGCCCGGCCCGCCAGTGCCGCCAAGCGACGAACCGATACTGGCCACGCCGGGATCGCTCAGCACCAGATCAGCCATATGCTGCTGCAATCCGAGCATCGCCTGAAACGAGACATCGGCCGATGCGCGCGTTGCACCGATCACGAAGCCACTGTCGTCGTTCGGAAAAAAACCTTTCGGCGTCTTGATGTAGAGTGTGACCGTCAGCGCGATGGTGGCGAAGAACACCAACAGCGTCAGGAGTGGAAAACCCAGAACCACATGCAGCGTGCGTTCATAGAACGCCACGACGCGTGACAGCGTGCCTTCGACGATACGGTCGAAACGGGTCTCGGTGCTCGACAGGCCGCTCTTGATATATTGCGCGCAGATCATCGGTGTCACCGTCAGTGACACCAGCGTCGAGACGACAATCGAGAATGTCAGCGTCAACGAGAATTCGCGCAGCAATCGGCCGACCAGACCATCCATGAAAATCAGCGGGATGAAGGCGGCGATCAGCGACAGGCTGATCGACAGCACCGTGAAGCCGATCTGCCTGGCGCCTGCGAGCGCCGCCTGCATCGGCGCCATACCCTCTTCGAGATTGCGGTACATGTTCTCGATCATGACGATGGCGTCATCGACCACAAAGCCGACAGAGATCGCCAGCGCCATCAGCGACAGGTTGTTGATCGAGAAGCCGGCCAGCCACATGCCGACGCAGGTGCCGGCCAGCGCCAGCGGCACCGAGACGCCGGCCGCGATGGTGGGGGTGCCACGACGCAGGAACAGGAACACCACGGCCATCACCAGTACGGCCGTGGCAAACAGCGTCCACTCCATGTCCTCGACCGAGGCGCGAATGGTACCGGTGCGGTCGGTCAGAACCGAAATCTCGATCCCGGCAGGAATCCATTGTTTCAGATCGGGGATCAGCGCTTTTACGCGATCGACGGTGTCGATGACATTGGCGTCGCCCTGTTTGGTGATCTGGATAAGCACCGCCGGCTGCTTGTTGAACCAGGCAACCGAGCGACTGTTGCGCGTCGCATCCTGAACATCGGCGACATCGGACAGCCGCAGATAATTGCCGTTCGAACTCTTGACGATGATCTCGCGAAACTCTTCCGCCGTACGCATCTGCGGATTCATCGAGATCGTCTCGCTCTGCCGCGATCCCTGGAAGATGCCGACTGGGCCAAGTGGATTCGCATTGACGATGGCGGTGCGCACGTCGTCGGTGGCAATCCCGGCATTCGACAGCGCGACCGGATTGAGCTGGATGCGCACCGCGGGCTGGTCGGCGCCACTGGCAGTGACTTCGCCGACCCCCGGCACCTGCGACAGCCGCTGTACGATCACGGTGTCGGCGACGTCGTAGATCGCGGACGCGGACATCGTTGGCGACGTCAAAGCGAGAATGAAGACAGGCGCGGCGGACGGGTTGGCCTTGCGGAACGTAGGCAGTGTCGGAAGATCGGTTGGCAGATCCGCCATGGACGCGTTGATTGCGGCCTGCACGTCACGCGCGGCGCGATCGACATCGCGGCCGATGGCGAATTGCAACTGAATACTGGTCGAGCCTAGCGAACTCGTCGAGGTGATCTGATCGAGGCCGGCGATGATGCCCAGACGTCGTTCCAGCGGCGCAGCAACGGTCGCCGCCATGATTGACGGATCGGCGCCGGGACGCGACGCCTGCACGCGGATCATCGGGAAATCGACATTGGGCGTCGCAGCGACCGGCAGGAAATGATAAGCGACGACGCCGAGAAGAAACAGTCCGATCGCCAGCAACGTGGTGCCGACCGGCCGCATGATGAATGGCGCTGAGATGGAGATGGAAGCCACTAGGGCGGCCCCCCTGCTCCCGCCGTTCCGGCTGCACCCGCAACGGGCGGCACACTCTTCTCGAACCGGCGGTTGATGCGATCCAGCGCCAGATAGATCACCGGCGTGGTGTAGAGCGTCAGGATCTGGCTGAGCAGCAGACCGCCGATGATCGAGACACCGAGCGGGAAGCGCAGCTCTGCGCCGGTGCCACTTTCGATCGCCAGCGGCAATGCGCCGAACAGCGCCGCCAGCGTCGTCATCATGATAGGCCTGAATCGCAGCAGGCAGGCTTCCACGATGGCGGCTTCGGGCGCCATGCCACGATTCCGCTCGGCATCCAGTGCGAAGTCGATCATCATGATCGCGTTCTTCTTGACGATGCCCATCAGGAGGATGATGCCGATCAGGCCGATCACCGACAGGTCCTGCCCGGTCAGCATCAGGGCCAGGATCGCACCGACACCGGCGGACGGCAGCGTCGAGAGAATGGTGATCGGATGAATGTAGCTCTCATAGAGCACACCGAGCACAATATAGATCGTCACCAGCGCCGCGAGGATCAGCCAGGGCTGCCCTGACAGCGACTTGGAGAATTCCGCAGCATCGCCGGAGAACATCCCGACAATGCTGGTCGGCATGCCGATCCGGGTCTCGATCTTCTTCACTTCGTCGACCGCATCGCCGAGCGCCTCGTTAGGCCCGAGGTTGAAGCTGAGCGAGATCGCGGGGAATTGCGCCTGATGCGAGATCGCCAGTGGCGCCGTGGTACGCGTCAATGTGGCTACGGCAGACAGCGGCACCTGCGCGCCTGCCGCACCGGGCAGATACAGTTTCGACAGCACATCGGGATCGCGCTGCTGCGACGGCAATGCTTCCAGCACAACGCGGTACTGATTGGCCTGACCGTAGATGGTCGAAATCTGGCGCTGCGCGAAGGCGTCATTCAGCGTGTCGGTGACGCCCTGTAGATTGACGCCGAGCTGACCGGCACGCTGCCGGTTGATGTCGAGCGAGGCTCGCAATCCACCGGTCTGGGCTTCCGAGGATACGTCTCGAAACATCGGATCGCGGCGCAATTCAGCAACCAGCTTCTGTGACCACTCGGTCACCTGGGCCGCATCAGTCCCGGTCAACGTATATTGATATTGCGAGCGACTACTCTGCGTACTGATCTGGATGTCCTGGACGGGCTGGAAATACACGGTCATGCCAGGGATCGCGGCGACGCGATCCTTGAGCCGCGCGATCACGGCGTTCATGTCGTCCTTGCGCTCGCCGCGCGGCTTCAGGGTCATCACCAGCCGGCCGACATTGGTGGTCGGATTGACCGAGCCGCCGCCGATCACAGAGATGATGCCGGTAACATCCGGATCGCTCTGGATTGCTGCGGCTGCCGCGCCCTGCCGGCTCTGCATTTCCGTGAAGGACACGTCGGCGCCGGCTTCTGTCACCGCAGTAATCGAGGCCGTGTCCTGCAGCGGCAGGAAGCCCTTGGGGGCGATGACATAGAGACCCAGCGTTGCGACGATGGTCAGGAACGTGACGACCAGCGTCGCCGGCTGATGCTGCAGCACCCACAGCAGCGTGCGATGATAAAACGCCACCATCCGGTCGATACCGCGGCTGACGGCGCCGAGACCGGGCACCTGCCATTCATCCTTGGTGTGCTTCAAAAGCCGCGAGCACATCATCGGCGTCAACGTCAGCGAGACCACGGCGGACATCACCACGGCAATGGTCAGCGTCATCGCGAATTCGCGGAACATGCGGCCAACGAGGCCGGACATGAATAGCAGCGGGATGAAGACAGCGATCAGCGACACCGTCAGCGAGATCACCGTGAAGCCGATTTCCTTCGCGCCCGCCAGCGCCGCTTCCATCGGGCTTTCGCCCTCTTCCATGTGGCGGACGATGTTCTCGATCATCACGATGGCGTCGTCGACGACAAAGCCGGTGCCGATGGTCAGCGCCATCAGGCTGAGATTGTCGAGACTGAAGCCGGCGAAATACATCACGCCGAAGGAGGTGATCAGCGACAGCGGCAGCGCCACGCCGGCAATCAGCGTTGCACGCAGCGACCGGAGGAACAGCAGCACCACCAGCGTCACCAAGATGACGGACAGGACCAGCGTGAATTGCACGTCATGCACGGAGGCGCGGATCGTCACAGTGCGATCGCTGACAATGGTTAGCTTGACGCCGGCGGGCATGGACCGCTGAACCTTCGGAATTTCCTCGCGGATCTGGCGAACGACCTCGATAACATTGGCGCCGGGCTGGCGCTGGATCTCGATGATCACCGCTGGCGTGCCTTGATACCAACCGCCAGTACGGTCGTTTTCCAGCCCGTCGACGATCTGCGCAATGTCGCCGATGGTGACAGGGGATCCGTTGCGATAAGCGATAATGATCGGCCGATACTGATCCGCCGCCGCGATCTGGTCGTTCGCTGCGATGGTGTAAGCTTGCTGCGCTCCGTCGAGCGAGCCCTTGGGACCCGACACATTGGCGCCGGCGATCGCTGCGCGCAGATCTTCCATCGCGATGCCGTAGGCAGCGAGCCGCGCCAGATCCGCCTGCACCCGCACCGCTGGCTTCAAGCCGCCAAGCACGGCAACCTTGCCGACACCCGAAATCTGGCTGAGCCGCTGCGCCAGCAATGTATCGGACAGGTCGCTCATCGATCGCAGCGAGATGGTGTCCGAGGTCAGCGCCAATGTCATCACCGGCGCGTCGGCCGGATTGACCTTCGCGTAGACCGGCGGGTATGGCAGGTTCTTCGGCAGCACACCGGCGGCGGCATTAATCGCCGCCTGCACGTCCTGGGTCGCGCCATCGATATCGCGGTTGAGATCGAATTGCAGTGATATCTGGCTGACGCCGAACGAGCTCGTCGAGGTCATCGATGACAGCGACGGAATCTGTCCGAGCTGACGCTCCAGAGGCGCGGTGATCAGCGACGCTGTCACTTCGGGGCTCGCGCCCGGCAATTGCGTCGAGACCTGCACGGTCGGGAAATCGACCTGCGGCAGCGCCGACACCGGAAGCCCGAAATAGCCAAGCGCGCCACCGATCAACAACGCGATGCCAAGCAACGACGTCGCGATGGGCCGGCGGATGAAGGGTTCCGAGACGCTCATGACTGTGCGCTCTTTGGTATAGAAGTCATCAACTCAGGCGATCGATCGTGCGAACATCATGGCTACTTCGCTCCCGATGGCGCAGCGCTCGGGCTGGCTGGAGGCGGCGTCTGGCCAATCGGTGCCTGCGGATTGCCTTGGCCACCCGCACCACCTGAATTCTGGCCGCGCTTGCCACGACGCTCGCCAGCATCATTGCCCTTGCCCCCGCCACGCTTACGTGGTGCCAAGTCGGCGGTCGGCTCCTGATCGTTGGTGCCGACAGACACCTTCGATCCTTCTGCGAGATTGGCAAAGCCCGTGGTGACAACACGCTCGGTCGCCGACAGGCCCTTGGCGATGACGGCCGTGGTCTCGTTCTGCTGCGTTACGGTGACCGGCACCGCCTTGACGATGTCGCCCTCCTCGATCACGTAACTGAACGTACCGGCGGGACCGCGTTGTACGGCCGAGGTCGGCACCACCATCGCATCCTTCAGGGTCTCGACCTTCAGCCGCACATTGACGAACTGACCGGGCCAGAGCTGATAATTCGGGTTCGGGAATTCGGCCTTCAGCTTCACTGTGCCGGTGGTTGTATCGACCTGATTGTCGATGCCGGTGAGCGTACCGGTGTCGATGACGGTCACGCCGTCATTGCCGAACACATCGACCATCAGCGTGCCCTTGGCAGCAGCGGCGTTGGCGCGAACGATTTGCTGCTGCGGCAGGCTGAACAGTACTGCGATAGGCTGCAGTTGCGTGATCACCACGAGGCCCGTGGTATCGGACGCGTGGATGATGTTGCCCTGATCGACCTGACGCAGGCCGGCCCGGCCAGAGAGCGGCGCGATGATCTTGGTGTAGCTCAGCGTTGCGGCGGCATTGTCGATGGCAGCCTGATCGGCATTCACCAGAGCCTCCTGCTGGGCAACGAGAGACTTCTGGGTGTCGGCCTGCTGCTTGGAGCCGGCGTTTGACGTTGCGAGCTGCTGGTAGCGGATCAGGTCGAGCCGCGCATTGGCAAGCGTCGCCTCGTCCTGCGCCTTCTTCGCAACAGCCTGATCGTACAGTGCCTTGTAGAGCACCGGGTCAATCTCGCCGAGCACATCGCCAGCCTTGACGTCCTGACCTTCCTTGAAATTGACCTTGATCAGTTTGCCGTCGACCTGCGCGCGCACGGTGACGTTGTTCAAGGCCTTCACCGAGCCGACGCCATCGAGATAGACCGGCACGTCCTGGATCTTCGGCATCGCCGCAAGCACCGGCACCGTCATCATGTCCGGCCGGAAACCGCCGCGGTTGGCGGTCTGACGCTGCTGGAAGGCGTTCCAGCCGATATAGCCGAGCCCGCCGAGGATCAGCAGCGTCACGGCGATCGACACAGTACGGCGGCGCGCCTTGCCGGCGACCTTGGCGACACCATCGCCCGTCGCTTTCGCGGCCTCTTTCAACTCCGGCTTAAAGAGCATTGACCGGTCTTTCCATTTTCGGCTCCCAGCCGCCCCCCAGCGCCTGATAGAGGCTGATGATCGCCTGCAGTCGCGCCAGTTGCGCCTGCGACAGGACATCTTCCGCCTGGAACAGCGTCAGCTGGGTGTTTAGCACAGTTACGATGTCAGCGGTTCCGGCGCGCAATTGCTGCTCGGACAGCTCGAAGGCCCGCCGGGACGCCCGGACCACCTCACGCTGCAGCCGCAGCCGCTCGGTGGTCTGGCGAATCGCGACCAGCGCGTTGTCCACGTCGGCAAAGGACTGCACGACCGTCTTGCGATAGGTCTGCAGGAGCTCGTCCTGCCGTGCCTGGGTCAGCTCGAAATTGCCCTGGATGCGCCCGCCATCGAAGATCGGCTGTGTCAGGCCGCCGACGAGGCTGAAGAAGGCGGCATTGGGTTGGAACAGCGAGGCCAGCGCTGCGCTCTGATAACCGCCCGAGCCGGTCAACTGGATACTCGGAAAGAACTGCGCCCGGGCGCTGCCGACATTGGCCGTGGCCGAGGCCAATTGCGCCTCCTGCCGGCGGATATCCGGCCGCTGGGTTAACAGCTCTGACGGCAGGCCGGGCGTGACGCGCGGGGCTGCGATATTGTTCAGCGACCCGCCGGCCACGAGCACGCTTTCAGGGGGGCGGGACACTAGCGTCGCGAGCGCATTGACGTTCTGCGCCAGCGTGGTCCGCAGCGGCGGCACCGCAGCGCGCTGATTGGCCAGCACGCTTTCCTGCTGCGCGACATCGAGATCGGTGCCGGTGCCGGCACTGAAGCGCTGTTTGATCGCATCAAGGATACGCTGCGCGCTGGCGATGTTGCGCTCCGCTGTGCGAATGCGGTCCTGCGAGGTCAGCACCTGGAAATAGGCATTGGCGACAGCCGCCATAGTGGTTAGCGCCACCACGTCGCGGTCAAAGCGATTGGCCGTCGAGGTTTCTTCCGCAGCCAGCGCCGCGTCGCGGTTCTTGCCCCAGAAGTCGATCTCATAGCTGGCCGAGAGCGAGGCAGAATAGGTCACCACCTCGCGGCCGCCATTGGTTAGGCCGCTAGAGCTTGAGCCCGAGGTCCGCGAATAGGTCTCCTGCCCGCCGCCGCTCACGCTGGGCAGCAGCGCTGCGCCGGTGATTCGTGCCTGCGCATCGGCCTGCATGATTCGCGATGTTGCCGCAGCGATATCGAGGTTGACCGTCTGGGCCTCCTCCATCAGCTGCGTCAGTTCCCTGGAGCGAAAGCCGCGCCACCAGTCCAGTGTCGGCGTGGCGCCGTTCGGATTGGCCAGCCGTGCCGCCTTATAGCCCTCGGGAATATCGAGGGCCGGATCAGGCAGATCCTTGGTCAAAATGCAGCCTGCCGAACTGGCAGCAACGGCAAAGGCGACGACCGAACGCCCAATCTTTTTCGCGAACACGAGATTCACCGCACGAACATCCGGACAAGGCTCCGCCGCGCGCGCTTTGCGCCGAGATTCGGGGCGTTGGAGTATGCAGCCTGAGACACGTTCACCGGGTGATGCTGGTCAATGAAGCGAGCCCGCATTCTAGCGGCTCAATCATCCTGCGGACAGTGTTCTTACGTATCGCAACGTGCAAGCGACACGAATGCTAGATGCCCGCAAATGAGTGGATTTGCACAGATTCTCCCGATTTTGTGGGGTTTTTTGGTCCCTCACAGAAGCGCCGGCAGGTCAGGCTTACGAAGATTTCATGTGTTCATTTGTTGCTGACATCCGGATTGCGTTCACCTGCGCCGTCGGCGCCATTTTGAAAACCGCTGGGGATGCCAACCGTGACCTGGATGAACCGTTTGCAGGGCATTGCCGACGATGACGCCAGGGCGCTCGCGGCGCGAAAGCGCCTCGACCAGATTCAGGGCGAGCACCGCACCAGGTTCTGCGACGCATGGACTGGTTATTGGATCAAGGGTGCATACGCCTGGTGTCGCGTGAAGCAAGCCATGCGAGAAATACCGGCTTGGCGAGCAAACAAAGCCGCGCTTATACTCCCGTAAAATCGCCCGCGCGTTGATCGGATTTTGCAACGCACAAGGGCGGTCCTGTCCGACAAAAGAACGGCGGCCACATCTATCCATGCGACTTGAATGCGAACACAGAACCACGAACTCCCCTGGATCTGCGCATGTCTGACTTGATCGTTCTCACTCCGGAAAATGTCGACAAGGCGCTGCCCGATCTGCCGCGCATCGTCCGGCTGGCATTGGGCTTCGGCTCACGTCTGCGCCGCGGTACACTTGATGTGACACTCCCCGATGGCCGGCGTGTCCGCCTCGGCGGCATGGAACCTGGTCCCGCCGCAGAGATGACGATCACCAGCTATGCGTTCGCGTCGCGTCTTGTGAATGGCGGCGATATCGGCATCGCGGAAGCCTATCTACACCGCGAATGGGACACGCCGGATCTCACGCAATTCCTTTATCTGTTCTGCGTCAATCACGATCTCATTCAGGTGATGCTCGGCAACAATCCGCTGATGCGCTTCGTGCAGATCGTTCGTCACTGGTTCAATCGCAACACCAAGCGGCAAGCTCGCAAGAACATCTACGCGCACTACGACATCGGCAACGCGTTCTATTCTGCGTGGCTCGATCCGAGCATGACCTATTCGTCCGCGATTTTCGAAGACGGTACGCAGGATCTCACGGCCGCGCAAAACAACAAATATCGCCGGCTTGCAGAAGCAATCGATCTGAAGCCCGGCCAGAAGGTGTTGGAGATCGGCTGCGGCTGGGGTGGCTTTGCCGAATATGCCGCGAAAAACTACGGCGCGCATGTCACCGGTCTCACCATCTCGACCGAGCAGCGCGATTTCGCACGTAAGCGGATGCAGGACGCGGGCCTTGGCGACAAGGTCGAGATCAAGTTTCAGGACTATCGCGACGAACGTGGACAGTATGACCGCATCGCTTCGATCGAGATGATCGAGGCCGTCGGCGAACAGTTCTGGCCGCAGTATTTCTCACAATTGCGCGACCGGCTGCTGCCCGGCGGATTGATCGGTATCCAGGCCATCACGATCCAAGACAAGTTCTTCCAGACCTATCGGCGCGAGGTCGACTTCATTCAGCGCTACGTCTTTCCCGGCGGCATGCTGCCGTCGCCGGAAATCCTGAAATCCCTCGGGGCCAGATACGGCGTTCCTGTCATCAAGGAACGCATATTCGGACTGGATTATGCCAAGACGCTGGCGACCTGGAGAGATAGTTTCCGCGCGGCCTGGCCAAGCCTGACGCCGCTCGGTTTCGACGACCGGTTCCGGCGGCTCTGGGAATACTACCTGGCCTATTGCGAGGCCGGTTTCCTGTCGGGGAATATCGACGTTCGCCAGGTCGTATTCGCAAAAGCCCCATAGTCCGCGCTCTGGACTTTCCGCACTGCGGCACCAGATCTTGAGGCCAGACCCTTCCCTTGTCTGGCCCGGCGGCCTCCACTAGGGTCGCCGCGAGATCGACAACCCGAGCGAAGAATTTCAGCACCATGACCTTCAACAAAGACGTCGTCGAGGCGATCGGCAACACGCCTCTGATCAAGCTGAAGCGCGCATCCGAACTGACCGGCTGCACCATTCTCGGCAAGGCCGAATTCATGAATCCCGGCCAGTCGGTGAAGGACCGCGCGGGCAAATGGATGATCCTTGAAGCCGAGAAGCGCGGCGATCTGAAGCCCGGCGGTCTCATTGTCGAGTCGACTGCGGGCAATACCGGTATCGGTCTCGCCGTGGTGGCGAGCGCGCGCGGCTATCGCACGCTGATCGTGATCCCGGAGACGCAGAGCCAGGAAAAGAAAGATATGCTGCGGCTCAACGGCGCCGAGCTGATCGAAGTGCCCGCGCTGCCGTTCGCCAATCCGAACAACTATCAACATGTCGGACGACGGCTCGCAGATCAGCTGCGCAAGACCGAACCGAACGGCGTTCTGTTTGCCGACCAGTGGAACAATCTCGACAATGCCAAAGCCCATTATGAATCGACGGGCCCCGAGATCTGGGAGCAGACTGCCGGCAAGGTGGACGGCTTCATTTCGGCAGTCGGTACCGGCGGCACGCTAGCCGGCACGACCCGCTACCTGAAGGAAAAGAACAACAACATTGTTACGGCCTGCGCCGATCCAAATGGCTTTGCGATGTATAACTGGTTCAAGCATGGCGAAGCCAAGTCCACGCCCGGCGATTCCATCACGGAAGGCATCGGGATTGGCCGCGTGACGCCGGTCATCGAGACCGCGAAGGTCGATACCGCCTTCTTGATCCCTGACGAGGAAGCCGTCGCCGTCATCTACGACCTGCTCCAGCACGAAGGCCTCTGTCTCGGCGGCTCGACCGGAATTAACATCGCCGGCGCGATCCGTCTCGCGAAGGACTTGGGCCCAGGCAAGACCATCGTCACCCTTCTCTGCGACTCCGGCGGCCGCTATCAGTCGAAGCTGTTCAATCCCGACTTCATGCGCAGCAAGAACCTGCCGGTGCCGGCATGGCTGGAGACGAAGAACAATATCTCGGTGCCGTTCGAGAAAGTCTGAGGCAAAGCCTCAGCGGAGAATCTGGCTCAGAAACAGCTTCGTCCGCGCATGCTGCGGATTGGCGAAGAACTTGTCCGGTGTATTCGCCTCGATGATTTGCCCGGCATCCATGAATACGACGCGGCTGGCGACTTCCCTGGCAAAGCCCATCTCGTGCGTGACCACAAGCATGGTCATGCCCTCGCCGGCAAGATCGACCATGGTGTCGAGCACTTCCTTGACCATTTCCGGGTCCAGCGCCGATGTCGGCTCGTCGAACAGCATCACCTTCGGCGTCATCGTCAGCGCCCGGGCGATCGCCACACGCTGCTGCTGGCCGCCGGAGAGCTGACCGGGATAGGCATTGGCCTTGTCTGGAATGCGCACCCGCTCCAGATACTTCATCGCCGCAGCATCGGCGTCCTTCTTCGGCATATGCCGTACCCAGATCGGCGCCAACGTGCAGTTCTCAAGCACCGTCAGATGCGGAAACAGGTTGAAGCTCTGGAACACCATCCCGACATCACGCCTGATATCGTCGACGCGGCGCAGGTTGGGACCGAGTTCGATGCCGTCGACCGTGATGCGGCCTTCCTGAAACTCCTCCAGCGCATTGATGCAGCGGATCAGCGTCGATTTGCCCGAGCCCGACGGCCCGCAGATCACGATGCGCTCGCTGCGGCCGACCGCAAGATCGATGTCGCGCAGCACGTGGAAATCGCCGAACCATTTGTTGAGGCCGGCAACCGAGACGATGGGATTCACGGATACGGACATGTCACCTCAACTCCGTCGATGCACATTGAGCCGGTGCTCCACGAATAGCGAATAGCGCGAGATGCCGAAGCACATCACGAAATACATGATGCCGGTAAAGGCAAAACCGGTGAACAAGGTCGTCGGCGTCGACCAGTTCGGATCTGCGAACGCCGCGCGGAGTTGGCCGAGCAAATCGAACAGCGCCACGATCGACACCAGTGACGTATCCTTCAAAAGCGCGATGAAGCTATTGACGAGGCCGGGAATAACATGGCGCAGCGCCTGCGGCATCACCACCAGACGCGTGGTCTTCCACCAGGACAGGCCTAGCGCACTTGCCGCCTCCGCCTGACCGCGCGGGATCGCCTGCAACCCGCCGCGGATCACCTCGGCATTATAGGCACCAGCGAATAGCGCTATGCCGATCAGCGCGCGCACCAGCCCATCAACAGTGAAATTGCCCGGCAGGAACAGCGGCAGCATATAGGTCGCAAAGAACAATACGGTGATCAGCGGCACGCCGCGCCAGAATTCGATGAAGGCAATCGAGAACAGCCGGATCAACGGAATGGTCGAGCGTCGGCCAAGTGCCAGCGCGATGCCAACCGGCATCGACGTGACGATGCCTGTGATCGACACCACCAGCGTCACCAGCAATCCGCCCCAGAGCCGCGTATCGACGATCGGCAATCCGCCACGATCAAGCCGCAGCAGGGCGATGACGACGGCGATGCCAGCGAAGACGGAGATACTGTTGGCCAGCGCACGCCAGCCGCTGCGGAAGTGGCCGTTCAACAAGAACATAAGCAGCGAGACAATGATGGCGGTTGTCGTCAGTTCGAACCAGACAGGTTTGCCATGATTGACGCCTTCGTTGCGTAACCACTCAAACGGCAGCGCGACGAGTTGCAGGCCGTCGCCGAATGCTACGACGCCGTCGCCTATCAGCGTAAGCGGATAACCGATGACAGCAATATCGGACAGAAGGCCGATGCCCCTGAGCCGGCGACCGACATCCGTGATGTGGACCGCGACGGTCGACAGAAAATCCGTGGCCCAATTGATTCCGAAGCCATTGATGCCACCGCCATACAGCAGGAAGAACGCCACGACAGGGAAGGCAAGGAAGAACAGTCCGGCATTCACGCTCTTCGCGGGCAGACGCGGGATCAGCAGCGGCAACAGCAATAGCGCGCCCAGCAGGAAAGTGAGATTGACGCGCCAGCGTTCCGACTCAGGATAAAAGCCGTAGATAAACTGCGTGAACTTGGCCTGCACGAACGGCCAGCAGGCGCCAACGGCGTGGCCAACGTTTTCCGGCAGGCACGCTGTGCGGTCTTGCCCCTGCCAGACGGCGTCGATCAGCAGGAATTTGACCGTGGGGGCAATGGTGAACCACAGCAGCAACAGGCTGATGACAGTCAGCAGAATATTGGTCGGTGAATTCAGCAGCCGTGTCTGCACAAAGCCGACGAAACCCGTGCTGCGCACCGGAGCGGCGCGCTCTGCAACCAGTTCTCTTGCAACGAAGCTGGTATCGCTCATGCGCCCATGCTCCGCGAGATCCGCCAGCCATAGACGCTCATGAGCGCGCTCGTGACCAGCGAGATCACGAGATAGACCGCCATGGTGATGGCGATGATCTCGATGGCCTGCCCGGTCTGGCTCATGGTCGTCCCGGCAAAGACCGAGACCAGATCGGGATAGCCGATGGCAACAGCCAGCGACGAATTCTTGGTGAGGTTGAGATACTGGTTGGTCAGCGGTGGCAGGATCACGCGCATCGCCTGCGGCACCACGATCAGTCGGAGCGTTGCACCCCGGCTAAGTCCAAGCGATGCGCCCGCTTCGGCCTGTCCCTTATGCACCGACTGGACGCCCGCGCGCACGATCTCGGCGATGAAGGCGGCGGTGTAGGTCGAGAGCGCTAGTGTCAGCGCGACGAATTCCGGCAGCACACGCAGGCCGCCCGAAAAATTAAAACCTCTCAATACCGGATACTCGAATGTCACGGGCTTGCCGAGCACGAGCACCGTCAGCAACGGCAAACCGATCAGCAAGCCCAAGGTGATCGGCCAGACGGCTATTACACGCCCCTTGGCGAAGAGCTGCTGTCGCGCATAAACGCGCAACACCAGCGCGGCGATGATCGCAACGATCACAGCGACCGCGAACGCCGTGAAAGCCTCCGTCCCGATCGGCTTCGGCAATCCAAAGCCGCGATTGCTGAGAAAAAAACTGTCCAGCAACGAGATGCTCTGCCGCGGCTGCGGCAGTGTCGCGAGCACGGCGAGATACCAGAACAGGATCTGGAACAGCAGCGGCAGGTTACGGATCAGTTCAACATAGCTGCCTGCGATCCGCGCCAGCAGCCAGTTCGGCGACATCCGGCCGAGCCCGACGATGAAGCCGATGATGGTCGCAAAGAATATGCCAATCAGCGACACGACCAGCGTGTTCACGAGGCCGACAAAGAACACCTGCAGATAGGTGTCGGACTCCGAATACGGGATCAGCGCCTGACTGACCGCAAAGCCCGCAGTGTTTGACAGGAATCCGAAGCCGGATGCGATCTTCTGCGCGGCCAGATTGCTGCGTGCATTCTCGACGATCTCATAGCCGATCCAGACCAGCGCCGCGACAAACACGATCTGGAGCACAAAGCCGCTCCAGCCCGCCTGCCCGCCCAGCGCGCGCCGCAATTTTGCAGCGAGTTGCAGCGGCGGTTTTCTGGCTTCGGTCGATGTCGCCACAGGCGATGATGCGCTCAGCGGATCGGCGGCGCGTATTGGATGCCGCCCTTGTTCCAGAGCTGGTTCAGTCCGCGCGAGATCCCGAGCTTGGAGCCTGCGCCGACATTACGGTCGAATACCTCGCCGTAATTGCCGGTCGCCTTGATGATGCGCGCGAACCAGTCCTTGGTGAGGCCCAGCGTTTCGCCGAGATTGCCGTCGGTGCCAAAGATACGCTTCAGCTCCGGCTTGTCGGATTTCGCCTGGTCGTCGACGTTCTTCTGGGTAATCCCGAGCTCTTCGGCATTGACCATCGCGAACAGCGTCCAGCGCACCACATCGAGCCACTGATCGTCGCCATGACGCACCAATGGGCCAAGCGGCTCCTTGGAAATCACCTCAGGGAGCACGGCATGATCTGCAGGCACTGTGAGCTTCAGGCGTTCTGCATAAAGTTGCGAGAGATCAGCCGTGAACACGTCGCAACGGCCGGATTCATAGGCCTTGATGGTCTCGTCTGCAGTCGAGAACGCGATGACTTCATACTTCATGTTGTTGCCCTTGAAGTAGTCGGCAACATTCTGCTCGTTGGTGGTGCCGGTCTGCAGGCAGATCGAGGCGCTGTTGAGTTCGAGCGCCGAGTTCACCTTGAGCGCCTTGCGAACCAGGAAGCCCTGGCCGTCATAGTAGTTGATGCCGGCGAAGTTCACGCCAAGCGACGTATCGCGCGACAGCGTCCAGGTCGTATTGCGCGACAGCACGTCGATCTCGCCGGACTGCAAGGCAGTAAAGCGATCCTTCGCCGAGAGCGGCACATATTTCACCTTGGTGGCATCATTGAAGATCGCCGCCGCAATGCCGCGGCACAGGTCGACGTCGAAGCCCACCCAGTTGCCCTTGTCATCCGGCGCCGAGAAACCCGGCAGGCCCTGGGTGACGCCGCAGGACAGCATGCCGCGGTCCTTCACGGTCTTGAGCGTCTGCGCAGATGCGCCTTGCGCGGTCAGACTGGCGGCAAGAGCGAGAGAGAACATCAAGGTTGCGCGTTTCATGTAAGGCCTCTTTGGGGACGTCAGGACGCTCGGTCGACGCAAAGAATTGAATGACGAGCCTACGGATCAGTTCCATAGCCGTGAATGGGCCGACCGGAAAGGCGAACGACAGCAGAGACGATCTAAAAAGACCGTACGAATCAGCAGGAAATCGCAGATTTCGCGGCAGGCCCCTCAACGTGCCGCGGGGGGATCGCGAGGTCCGCAACAGAGAACGATCAGCCAGCCGGGTCAAGGGGTTGACGGCCATCCGCCGTGTCCTCTTAGTGACGGAACCAGCCATTCGGCAACCCAGATGCCAATGGCCTTGCAACACCTGCAGACCGGCGGCCCCATTATGACAGCTTCGAACGATAATCACGGCACCACCTCGCTCGACACGGACACCGTGATCGTCACCGCCGGCCGCGACACCAAATCGCAGCGGGGCTTCGTCAATCCACCGGTCGTGCGCGGCTCCACGGTGCTGTATCCGACCGCCGACGACCTCCACGCGCATCGCGGCGAGTTTCAGTATGGCCGCCACGGCACGCCGACCACCAGGGCTTTGCAGGAAGCGCTGATGGCACTGGAAGGCCCGAAATGTGCCGGCGTGGGGCTCGTGCCATCGGGCCTCGCCGCGATCTCGACCGCCCTGCTCTCGGTGCTCAAGGCCGGCGATCATCTCCTCGTTAGCGACAGCGCCTATCGGCCGACACGCAATTTCTGCAACGGCATGCTGGCACGCTACGGCATCGAGACCACCTATTTCGATCCGCTGATCGGCGCCGGCATTGAAGCGCTGTTCAAATCGAATACCCGCGCCGTCCTGGTCGAAGCGCCGGGCTCACAATCCTTCGAAATGCCGGATGTGCCTCTCATTGCCGGCATTGCGCATGCGCGCGGCGCGCTGGTGCTCGACGACAACACCTGGGCCACGCCGCTCTATCATCGCTCGCTCGAACAGGGCGTCGATATCAGTATCCAGGCGGCGACCAAATATATCGGCGGCCACTCGGACATCATGTTCGGCACCATCTCCGCCAATGACGCAGCCTGGCCGCTGATCAGCGAAGGCATCAGGCTGCTCGGGACATGCGCCGGCCCGGACGACGTCTTCCTCGCGCTGCGCGGGCTACGCACAATGTCCGTCCGGCTCGCGCATCATCAGCGCTCGGCGCTGGAGATGGCCCGGTGGCTGGAGACCCGCCCCGAAGTGCTGAAGGTGCTGCATCCCGCTTTGCCCAGCCATCCCGGCCACGCCATCTGGAAGCGCGACTTTACAGGCGCATCCGGCCTGTTCAGCATCATCCTGAAGCCGTCTTCGCAAAAAGCCGTCGATGCCCTGCTCGATACCGTCAAGCTGTTCGGCATGGGCTACTCCTGGGGTGGCTTCGAGAGTCTCGTCATCCCGTTCGACTGCTCGGATTATCGGAGCGCGACGACATGGGCACCCGGCGGTCCGGCCCTGCGGTTTCATATCGGGCTGGAAAGTGTCGATGATCTGAAGGCCGATCTGGAGCGAGGCCTGGCGGCGTTCAATGCGGCGCTTTGATCGGTGAGGACGCCAGACGAAGACGCTCAGCTCTCGAGCGTCTTCGATCCGCTGCCGCGGTTCTTGATGATCAGCATGATGTTGCGGACATAGATCACCGTGGCGAAGGCCTGGCCGAGGATGATCACCGGCTCGCGCTTGGCTATGCCGTAGATCAGTGTCATGAACCCGCCGGCCATGGAGAAGAACCAGAAGGCCATCGGCACCACGCTCTGTCCGGCGCGTTCGCTGGAAATCCATTGCACGAGAAAGCGCGCGGTAAACAGCAGCTGGGCGATCAAACCAAAGGCGAGCCAGAAATCGAACTTCGCGACGAAGACGTCGTAGATATAGTCGCCAAGCGCCTGACCGTATTGAATCAGCATTTATTTGAACTCGGTTGCGACCGGCGTCGTACGCTTGCGGCGGATCAGCCACCAGACGCCGGCAAGATCCATGATGCCTATCCAGAGTCGATCGAAAAATCCGTAATTGGACACACCGGAATGGCGCGGCCGATCGGTGACATCGACATAGGCGATGTCGAAGCCCTCGCGGCGCACCAGGGCCGGAAGGAAGCGATGCAGACCATCGAAATAAGGCATCGACAAGAATACATCTCGGCGGAACGCCTTCAGGCCGCAGCCGGTATCGCGGGTGCCGTCCTTCAGGATCGCGTTGCGGACAGCATTGGCGATCTTCGATTGCGCTTTCTTGAAGCCGGTATCCTTGCGGCCAACGCGCTGCCCGGCGGCGAGACCAACACGGCCGCCGCCATCCTGAATGGCCGAAATCAAGTTGGGCAGGAATGCCGGATTGTTCTGACCATCGCCATCCAGCGTGGCCACGATGGCGCCACGGGCGTTGCGCACGCCAGTACGCACGGCGGCCGACTGGCCCGATGATGCGGCGTGGTCGATACGGCGCAGATTGCTGCGCGTCTGCATCAGCTCGGCCAGCCGAGCCGGCGTGGCGTCGGTCGAGCCGTCATTGACGTAGATAATCTCATAGGGCCAGCGGCCGTCGAGCGCAGCGGTGATCTCGGCGATCAAAGGCGCGACATTGTCCTGCTCGTTGCGCACGGGCACGACAATGGAGACATCGACGGGGGCAGCTTCGGGAGCGGACAAATCGGAGCTCTTGGTTGGAGGACGGTCCTGCGGGAACTTGTCGCAGCCGGCCCGGCGAAGACCGCTTATTATGGGGCCGCGGTCCCGCGGGCAACCCTTTTGAGATGGCCTGCGGACGGCCCTGGCAGCGGGTCGATCGTGCCGTCCTGGTGGATGGTGAAAGCCAGATGCCGGGCCGCAAACCAGTATCGCACCGTCATGGCGCCAATCCAGCCGACCAGCCCGCCGCCGACCACGTCACTGGCATGATGCGCCAGCAGGACGAGCCGACTGGCACAGATGGCGACGGCGTAGACGATCATCACCGTGCGCAGCCGCGGCCAAAGCGCGGCGACCGCGAAAGCCAATGCGAAACTCGTGGTCGCATGACCCGACGGGAAACTGGCATAGGCCGGCGTCCAGGCGAAATGCGAAAAGTGAAAGGGGTCTGCCGCGCCACTGACGAAAGGCCGGCCACGGCCGAGCATACCTTTGATGATTTCAGCCACGAAGACCGACAGCGCGACCGACAGGAAGATGTACTGAATGCGCGTGCCGAAGCTGACAAGTACGGCGCGCGACGTGCCGTGCCGCAGCGGCGCCAGCAGGGCCAGAACGATCATAAACGCGAACAACGCCAGCAGGACATATTCGTCCTTGCCGAAGTCAGTGAAGATACGCAGCGGCCACAGGCCGGCCGTGCCCCGCGCCGGCATCAGTCCGATCTCGGTGGCATCGACGATGAACATGAGCGCGATGATGATCACGGCTGTCACGGCGCCAAGCGCCAGCGAACGGCGCGCCCAATAACGAGCAGCTTCGGCACGCCGCGAATGCGACGGTGCGCGAACAAGCTGTGCGAATGACTGCCAGACAAGCGCAACGAGTTGCGACAGATAGGTCTGTGGCTGCGATTTGTCCGGGGCTACCATTACTCGGTCCCTTCGGAGCGATAGATCGCCACCGAAATCGCTTTACCCTGCGAGAAGTTATAGCCGTCGATGCGGGTTGCCATGTTGTAACGCAAGCCGATGGCCTCGGCGCGCATCGCGAACTGGCGTTCTGAACGCAATTCGACAAGCGCGAAGCGACAGCTGCCCTGCCCGAGGAAATCCGCCGCGCCGGCACCATCAGTGAGTTGTGTGGATGTGCCGGTCATGAACACCAGGCTCGGCTCGTGATATCCCGCTGCCGCAGCCTTGGGACCGACGCAGACCACGTTACGCAGCGCACGTGCGATCTGCACACTCGGAAACAGCGGTCGGAGCGACGGCAGCAGCACGCCATAAAAGGCGGCGCTCATGAACAATGAGGCCACAACCGCATTCAGCAACGAGCGTTCTGCGCGGGCGTTATCATACAGCCACCAGGCAAACAGGCCGAACACCAGTGCTGCGGCGGCAAATGGCCAGGCCAGAAACACCGGGTGGCGGACGATCGCGACGGCACCGATCTCGGCGACCACAGCGGTTAGCGCCGGGATCGCGAACCACCAAGCCGCGCCGCGCGCCAGCCAATTGCGCGCCAGCACCTGGCGTTCAAGCGCGCCGATGACGAGGATGGCGATCGCCGGATAGAGCGGCAGCACGTAATGCGGCAGCTTGGTCATCACGACTTCGAACACGATCCAGGATGGGATCAGCCAGGCCAGCAGATATTGTGCGCCGGGCTCGCGGCGCGCGCGCCAGATCGCCGGCGTGGCCATACCGGCCAGCGGTGCCCCGGGCCAGAAGGTAATCCAGAACAGCAGGAAATACATGCCCGGAGGCGCGCCGTGGGATTCTTGTGCAGCCAGTTTGCTCAGCATGTCGCCACCGAGCGAATTGGAGAAGAACGCTTGCCCCGACTTCAGGAAGATGGCGACGAACCACGGCAGCACCAGGAACAGCATCCAGACGACGCCGACCAGCGGCCGTAATCGCCACAGCCATGCGACCGAGCGATCCATGATCGCCAGCGCAATGATCGTCAGCCCGACGAACATCAGGATCAGCGGGCCCTTTACCAGAATGCTGATCGCCATGGCCGTCCAGAACACCGCCGGCTCCTGCCAGCGTGACTTGTCGGCCTCCTCGCCGCGCTGCCACGCCAGGTAAATCCGCGCCATCGCACCCATCACGGCAATGACGGTCAGCAGCAGCATGGCATCGGTCTTGGCGAGCCGCGCCTCGACGTTGAGCAAGACCGAACTGCACATGATCAACGCAGCCAGCACAGCGCCGCGCCGCGCCAGGAAGGCCAGCGCGGTCCAATAGGTCAGCAGCACTGCACCAATGGCACCGAACAGCGATGGCACCCGATAGAGCCAGATGCGGACTTCGGCGTTCTGCAAGCCCAGCGCCTCGGCGGTCTCGACCACGGCCGCCTGCATCCAGTAGATGCCGACCGGCTTCTTGTAGCGGACCTCGTCCTGGAACCGGATGTCGACGAAATCGCCGGTCTCGACCATCTGCTTGGTCGCCTGCGCAAAACGCGCTTCGTCGCGGTCGATCGGCGGGATGGTGAAGAAGCCCGGCAGGAAGAACAGGAACCCGCAAATGGTCAGGAACGCGACCGCGCGGGCATGGCCGGAGCTGACGAAATCAAGCACGCGCACCAGTCTGCTGCCTGGATCGACACGGGTTTTCGGCTCGCGCGGGGCGCCAAATCGGGGTCTTGGATAGGTCTCGGCCATGCCTGTCGCATACGCTGAAACCGCCGACCGGACAACCAGTTAGCCCGTGCTTATTGGATTCTGACCACAACTGTGTCTGCGGTGCCCATGGCGTCCATGACCGTCAGCCGGACGAAACCCGGACCAGGCGGATCGACCAGCCGCTGGCGCCGGCTGTCGAGTTCCCCGGCGGCCATGCCGTTGACCAGAACGGTCATGGGCAGCACCCCGCCGGCCACCTTGACCGGTACGGCCGAAAGCTGCCCCTCGCCGCCACTGGCATCGATCCGGGAACCGTTCAGCGGGAACTGGATGTGCAGGGCCTGATCGCTGCCGGTACGGATCAACTCGCCGACCGGGCGGAACCGGCGCAGCGGCAGCGGCAATTTTGCATTACTGGCCATCAGCACGCCCTTGGGCGCCTTCGGCAACGAAGCCGGCAGCTTGCCGGTGCGGGCAAAGGCATCGAACAGGATCGGAGCCGCGGCCGTGCGACCGACCAGGCCGGGCACCGGCGCGCCATCGGGCCGGCCGACCCAGACGCCGATGGTCATCCGTCCGTCGAAACCGACCGACCAGGCGTCGCGATAGCCGTAGCTGGTACCGGTCTTGAAGGCGATCCGGTTATGCGCGGCATTCTCCGGCGGCGGTGTGCCGATCAGAACATTGCCAACCTGCCAGGCTGCAACCGGGTCCATCAACCGCAACGGCTCGCGATCGTCGCCGCCATTGGCCTGCATGATCTCCCGCAGCGGCTTGGAACTGCCGAGCCGCGCCACGCCTGTATAGAGCTGGACGAGATCCTGCAGCGTAATGCCGACGCCGCCGAGGCCCATGGCGAGACCGGGCGCCTCACCCGGTGGCAGCACCAGATTGCCGCCCGCCTGTTTCAGACGCGACGACAGCCGCGATGCCCCTACGCGATCGAGCAGCGCAATGGCTGGGACATTCAACGAAAGCTGCAGCGCCTTGCGCACCGGCACGGTGCCCTGAAAGCTCATGTCGAAATTCTCCGGCGCGTAGCTGCCGAAGCGCACCGGCCGATCCTCGATCAGGCTTTCCGGATGCACGAAGCCATCTTCAAAGGCGAGGCCATAGATGAACGGCTTCAACGTCGAGCCGGGCGAGCGCACCGCGCGGGTCATATCGACCTGCCCGGCGCGGCGATCGTCGAAATAGTCGGGCGAACCGACATGGGCGAGCACGTCGCCGCTCTCGTTATCGACAGCGATGAGGCCGATGGAGATAGTGTTGCCCAGCGTCGCCGCGCGATCACGCGCGAGGCCTTCAAGCGCACGCTGGATCCCGGCATCGAGCGCCAGCTTGATGATGGGGCGATCTCTGTGCAGCGACATGGCCTGATCCGCGGAATGCGGCGCCAGGATCGGCATCGGCTTGCGCAGCTTCGGCACGCTGACGGATTTTGCCTGCATGGCATCGGCAGCCGACACCCTGCCCTCGCCGACCATACGTTCGAGCACGCGGTCGCGCGCCACGCGGGCATTGCCGGGACGGCGATCAAGCCGGCGGTGTTCCGGCGATTGCGGCAGCGCTACGAGCAATGCAGATTCCGCCAGCGACAGCCGTTTGGGCTCCTTGCCGAAATAGGCGATCGAGGCGGCGCGAAGACCTTCGAGATTGCCGCCGAACGGCGCCAGCGCCAGATAGAGAGCGAGGATCTGATCCTTGCTCATCTGCCGCTCGATCTGCAGCGCACGGACGGCTTGCCTGATTTTAGCCGATATCGAGCGTTGCTGCCGCGGCTCGATCAGCCGTGCGAGTTGCATGGTGATGGTCGAGCCGCCCGACACGATCTCGCCGCGGGTGACGAGCTGTAGTGCCGCGCGGCCGAGCGCCAGCGGATCGACGCCGTGATGGTTGTAGAAGCGCTTGTCCTCATAGCCGAGTAGTATGTTGAGATAACCGGGGTCGACGGATGTCTTCGCGTCGACCGGCAGCCGCCAGCGTCCGTCTGTCATGGCATAGGCGCGCAAGAGTTTGCCGTTGCGGTCGATGACGGTGGTGGAGATTTTGCGAGCCTGGTCGAGCGGCAAAGGGCCGAGGGAGGCCACCCACGCGGCGGTCGCTGCACCAGTCAGGACCACAACTACGGTGGCAGCGGCGACAGCCTTTCGGATAAGCCACCAGCCTCTCCTCACGTCGTGGCCGGGCTTGTCCCGGCCATCCACGTCTTGCCCACGATCCACACAAGAATACATGGATCCCCGGGACAAGCCCGGGGATGACGGAGTGTGTGGTGTGGACGTGCCCTCGCTCATTTCGCCTTCGCGACCTCGACACTGCCCGTCCCCGTCCGCCCGTAGCGCGACGGATTATACATGTCTTCCACATAGGCTTGCGGCAGCACGTATTTGCCGGGCGACACCGCACGCACGATATAGGCGACGGTGAACACCGCCTTGTCGTCGCTCTTCCGGTCGATCGCCGCTGTGAAGCGGTCGTCGCGGAATTCGGTGTTCTCAGGTTCTTCGCCATCCTCGATCCAGTCCAGCGTGCCGCTGTCGCCCGACGACACCAGATGCGGATTGTCGATCTCGAAACCGGCCGGCAGATAGTCGGCCACCATGATGTGCCCATACTCCGGCTTGGCTTCGGTAATCTTCAGCACCACGGCGAAGCGATCATTCTGTTTCGCCTTGGTGACATCTGCGGGCTTGCCGTCGAGCGTGAAATAATTGCGCTCGATCTTGAAGCCGTTGGACGCAGCGGGCTCCGGCGTGATCGGTGAACCGGACACCGAGACGACCGCCTGCACTGGCGTATCGCCAGTGTTGGTGATCTTGATCGGTTGCCCGGACATCTCCGCCGCCTTGTAGCTGCGATAGAGAGCGGTCTTCACAGCCGAGCCGTTGACGTCCAGCGCCAGCGTGTTGGCTTCCTTGGCCAGCGCACGCGATGCAAGCACCAGCCACGCATTCTCTTGCGTCGAGGTGAAGGGCGTCAGGCCGCGCGCGGCCTCGACACGCTGGACCGCCTGCGTCAGCGTTGCACGCGGCGCATTGCCTTCGCTGGCAAGCGAGACCAGCGCCGCAGCATCGCGCAGCGCGGAGCCGTAGTCGACGCGGCCGAACTCGATGATCGGCTTCGGCGCGAGGCTCTCAACCGCTGCCGCGTAGACGCGTTCTGCACGGGCACGGTCACCGACCAGCGCCAGTGCCGCCGCCAGCTGTGACTTGGCGATGGGCGTCGCCAGGTTCTTCAGCTTGGTGTCGGCGAGATAGCGCAGATCGCCGATTGGCGCAGTGCCGTTCTTGGCCAGCACGTAAAGCCCGTAAGCAAGATCGCGGCCGCCATCCTTCTCCGGTTCGTCAGCATTGACGACCGAATTGCGCACGCGGTCGAGCGCGGCACGGAACAGCACGTCCGGCACCACAAAACCTTTTTCGCGGGCGCGGGTCAGGAAGTCCGTCACGTAAGCGTCGAGCCAGGCATCGTCGCCGCCCGCCGACCACAGGCCGAACGAGCCGTTCGAGCCCTGACGCGCCAGCAGTCTGTCGATCGAGTCCTTGATGCGCTGATCGACACCGGTATCCATCGCCAGATGCGCGCCGGCCGCGAGATCGTTCACATAGAGGAGCGGCATCGCGCGGCTGGTGATCTGCTCGGAGCAGCCATAGGGATAGCGATCCAGCGCCTTCAGGATGGTCGCTGCATCGAGCGCTGTGGACAGGCTGACCGACAGCGAGACGCCGCCGGTGCCCGATACGAGATCGGAGAACATGTCCGATGTCAGCGTCAGGCTCTCGCCCTTCGCCAGCGTGCGGATCGAGCGCCGCGCCAAGACCTGCGTGGCCGCCTTGACGTCGAGCACATAGTGCCGTGCCAGCGTCAGCCCGTTCGGTCCCTTGATATCGACATCGAACTGGGCCGTGCCCGCACCGGATGCATCGATGGCCAGCGCCATCGAGGTCCGCTGTTTGGCCGCGAGCTTGATCGTCGTCGCCGGATTGCCGGTCACCTTGACGGGGCCGGAGGTCTTTACAGCGATGGTGTAGTCGCCCGGTGCGCCTTCGACATTGTCGAGGTCAAAGCTCATGGTGCCCTTGTCGCCGGACAACAGGAACCGTGGCAGCGTCGCCGTCAGCACCACGGGATCGCGCACCGTGACATCCACTGTGGCGCGGCCGAGCTTTGTCGCGGTCCAGGCCACGGCCATCACGCGGGCGGTGCCGGCGAATTCGGGAATCTCGAATTCGATCTGCGCGGTGCCATCGGCTGCCACAGTGACGATGCCAGAATACAGCGCCATCGGTTTCTGCGTGGGCGGCGAGCCCTCGATCTGAGCGCCGGCACTATCGCCACCAGTGCGCAACTGGCCGCGGGTGCCCTGCATGCCGTCGATCAACTGCCCGTAGATGTCGCGAATTTCCGATGTCATGCGGCGCTGGCCGAGATAATAGTCATCCGGCGCCGGCGGCTTGTAATTGGTCAAGTTGAGAATGCCGACATCGACCGCGGCCACCACGATCTTGGCGTCCTCGCCGGGATTGAGGCCGCCGAGTTTCACCGGCAGCTTCAGCGTCGTGCTGGGCCGGATCAGCGCCGGCGGCGACAGTGCGACGTCGAGCGTGCGTGCTTTTTTGTCGATACCGAACCACTTCAACCCGATGGCGCGGCCGGGCATCCGCTTGGCGGCGGCGTCGAGAGGTCGGCGCAGCGTGGCCACCACATAGGCGCCTGTGCCCCAGTCCTTGCCGACCGGGATCTTGATCTGCGACTGGCCTTCCTTGACGGCGATGCTCTGGGTCGTCAGCAGGCGGTCGCCGAGCACATTGATTGTCAGAAGGCCGCCGGTGCGTGCATTCACCGAAACGGTCATGGTGTCGCCCGACAGATATTCCGGCTTGTCGATAGAGGTCTCCAGCAGGTCCGGCGTATCGGCGCTGCCGTCGGAATACCAGCCGACATCGAACTGCACCGAGGTGATCGGACCATCGGCTTCATTCGATTTCACGTCGAGCCGATAGCGGCCGGGCTGCGGCTGCAGCGAGATACGGGCCGGAGCATTGGCGGCAACGGTGAGATCGCCATCGGCAACGCGCTTGGTCGACTTGACCGGCTCGTAATCCCAGGACGAATTTTGCCGGTACCACTGGTAGCGGGATTCCATCTTCAGCAATTCGTAACGCAGCCCGCTGCGGGCCAGCGAGGTTCCCTCCGGCGATACGACCACGACGTCGAAGGCGGCGTTATCCCCCTCGGCGACGTTCTTGTCCTTGAACAGCGGCTTCACGCCGATCATTGGTGCACTGGGGGCAACCGGCAGCACGAACTTGCGCTCGACGGCGCGGCCGCCGGCTTCGGTCATGCGGATGAAGATCTGGGCTTCCTGCGGCCGGGTCGAGGACGGCGGCTTGGCGAGGCTGACCGGGAACGTCGCGACGCCATTGGCATCGGCTTCCGGCAGGCCTTCGATCGGCGTGCGTTCGTTGCTGGCGCTTTCCTCATCGGCAACGCCGAACTGATAGCCGACGAATCCCGGACGGTTCGCCGCGGACGTGACAAGCATATCGCCTTCGAGCTGCAGGCCCGACGCGGGCGCGCCATAGAGGAAGCGACCATCCACTTTAAGTTCTACAGGAGCATCAGCTTTGATCAGCTTGTCCCTGGAAGATATATCAAATTCAATCCGATCCGGGACGTAATCTTCGACCATGAAAGTGGTCTCGCCGACCGATGACGCCTTCGGATCGGTGAAGGCACGGACACGCCAGGTGCCGGTCGGGACCGCGGAGTTCAGCGGCAGCGTCAGGCTGCGACCGCCTGCGCCTTGGTCCTGCAGGACAGCGCGGCGAAACTCGACGCCATCCGGACGCTCGACGACAAGGGTCATTGGGCCCGAGGTGACGGCATTGCCCTGTCCGTCACGTAACAGCGCGGTGAGATAGACCGTCTCGCCGGAACGATAGACGCCGCGCTCGGCATAGACGAAGGCATCGGCACCGGCAGGAACCGCACGGCCGGAGACGCCACGATCGCTGAGATCGAAGGCGTTCGATTTGAGACTCAGGAACGCATAGTCGTTCTTGTCTGATGTCACCGTCAGCAGTGCCGGCGACAGACCGCCCTCGCCCTTGGCGAGCCCCGCCTCGAACAGCACATGGCCGGAGTCGTCGGTCTTCCTGGTCGCAAGAATCTCGTTGTTGCGCGCGACCAGCCGGACGTCGGCCTTGGCCATCGGATCGGTCGAAGCGAGCGAATTGACGAAGACATGGATGCCGTCATTGCCCGAGAAGGCGGTGAGACCAAGATCCGACACGATGAACCACTGGGTCGCCAGCGAGCCGTCGTCATCGCCACCGCCCGAGCCCGGCCCCTTGGCCGCCGCGGTCATCACATAGACGCCTGGCTGCAGCTCGCCGATGGCCTGATCGACAGGGAATGCCGTGGTGACGTCGGCATTGAGCGTCGACGCCGTGGCCAGCTCGCCGGTCCAGACCTTCATGCCGCGCTCGTCGCCGAGGCTCTCGAGCTGGTACTTGCTCAGTGCCGTCTGGAAGTCGCTGCCGATGACGGTGTTGATCAGATTGCGGTCGCCGATCCGGAACACATTGACGGTGACCGCCTGGGTATTGACCGAGACCACGGGGATGCCCTGCTGGCCGGTGCGCGGCAGCACATAGGCGCGGCCGGTGAAACGCACGAACGGCTTGCGGTCGCGCACATAGATGTTGAACTCGGCCGATTTCGGCAGGCTCTCTTTCACCGTCGACGGCAGACCGGCGCGCAGGTTGATATTGTAGCGCTCGCCATGCTTGAGGCCCTCGACGCAGAGCTGCTTCTCCTCGGAGGTCAATGCCGGCTTGTCGCTGCCGGCGAGCGCTAGGAACGGCGCGAAATCGACCCGCTTGGCGAGTTCTTCCGAGAACTGGAAACAGGCGCGCGGCGAAGCGGAATCCGAGTCCACGGTGTAATCGAGCAACCGGAAGCCGTGATCGTCGCGTAGTTTTTCATACTGGCCACGGACGTCGGCGACCTCGCGCATCTCGAGCGACAGGCGCAGCGCGTCCAGTGCCGGGCGCCACAGCTTGCGTTCTTCCATGGCCCGGCCGAGCACGGCCAGCGCCTCGGCCTCCTCGCCGGCATTGCCGGCGCGCTGATAGGCGATATAGGCCGCTGTCGCAGCGCGCTCGCGCAGGAAGGTGGTTTCGGACGAGGTTGCCGGACGGATCTGGAAGATCGTCTTGGCGAGCCGCAGCCAGTTGGCGCTGTCATCGGGCGCAATCGCCACGATCTGGCCCAGCGTCTGCAGACCGGCCCGGAAATCCGAGCGTTTGAACGCGGCGTCCGCGTCGGTGCGCAAAGTTGCCGCGCTCTTGGCGACAGGCCCTGCCTCGCTCTTGATCTGCGCCTCGAGCTTGATCGCGGAATCCGCCAGCTCATCCCGTCGGAAAGCCTTGTCGGCCGCGTGAGCCGAGACGAAGCCGAACGCCAGCGTGGCGCAGACAGTGACGGCGCGAACCAGACCAATCATGGACAACTCCCCTGCACGGACGAATGCCGCCTGGATTCAAATGTGCGTAAAAACGGTGACGGACTCATGGCCAGCTTGTTCGCGAGTCTCTCGACCGGCGCAACGCGAGACACGACGATTGCTGGCAACATCATGTGACGAACCCGGGTAACTCAAATCGCAGCCCCACGCGCAAGCCGCGGGCATCATGGCGGCGGGCCCTGCCGAAAGCAAAGCCACGTCACCGCCGATTGGTCGCCCCTGTGTGGGAAACGGTTCGAGCACGCGCCGACGATTTTGGTGACAGTTTTACAACGGGTCATACGCGCATGAACGACCGGCCCGGCCCGCGATCGCCCCCTACGCGTTTTAATCAAACGCGACACGTTAAGACTAAAAGCAGCCTGTTGGGGACGACCGGAGATCACGGGTACCCAAGTCTTCCAGCTGCGGTCAGATGGGTGCGCCTTGCGGCATAGGACGATCACGGCGATCGCCCGACCGTTCGGTCGTTCTGGGCGCATCGCATCATGATCGAACTTCTTTTGGCGACAAGTTCACTGGCGGGCCTCGCCGTCGGACTCGTCGGCCCCGTCTGGGTCATTGTCGTGACGACCGTGCTGGTCGCTGTCCTGTCCGCCGCCGTGACATGGGGCCAGGGATTTTCGGCGCTGGGCGGCGTCGCGGTCACGACGGGATGTCTGATCGCGTGCCAGATCTCCTATATGGCCGGCCGTTTCGTGACCAGGCAATACGGCTTCCCGGAACAGCTATTTGAGGACGACATCGACGGCGAACCAGGCGATCCCGGCCAGCGCGGCATCTCCAGTGACAATAACAAGGACGGCAAGCCACCATCGCGGCCCCCGCCGTCGGAGCCTTAGGGCCCGCCAGTCTGCCAGCCCCGAAGCTGCGTAGGCATCCCCGAATGGGACAGGAATCGAAGCGACGTCAAAGGCACAGACGGACGTTCGGTTTTGGGACGAAAAGCGGGTCAAGTCGGCACACTTTCTGGCTGAAATCGCGGGTTCACCGCTCAATCAGCAAGAGAAAGGCCAGCTCACCAACCGCCCAAACGCTTGAAAACCGTGTCCGAATCCGGCCAATTTACCCGGTCTGTCCAAGCCATACCGACGATGATATGACGACGCGCCGGTCCCATAGCTCAACTGGATAGAGTAACGGATTTCTACTCCGTGGGTTGCAGGTTCGAATCCTGCTGGGATCGCCACGTCATTTTCCGATTCCAATACTTTCAACGACTTGACGTACATTATAACGCGGTAACTTTTTTCACGGTCAACGTGCCTCAATCAGAGGCGCAGTCGTGGGTCTTTGCAGGATTGGCGGTTGTGATCGCACTGATCATATACGGATCGTGGATTGGACAGATCGCGACGAATTTTTCAAAGCTGCGGCCTTCTTCGGCGCCGCGTCGACTTCGCCTAAACAACGCTTAACTCCTTGGCACTTCGTTAGTTCCGCCTCCGCCAAAAACTGTCTTCTTGTGTCCCGCGCATGACGGCTTACGCTGAAGACCTTGCGGATCTCTCCGTCGCCGTGCCGACAGCGGTGCAGCCTTGTGGGCACCGCCAAACTGGACACGCGTTAGTAGTTTCGCGGGAAGTGAACGATGGCAGAGACAAATAACGCTGGACGCGGTCTTTTCGAAAGCGAGCGCGCCTTTCGGCTCCTCGTTCAAGGCGTCACAGATTATGCGATCTATCTGCTGGACCTGAACGGCATTGTATCAAATTGGAATACAGGCGCCGAGAAGATCAAAGGATATTCCGCAGATGAAATCGTGGGTCAGCATTTTTCGGTTTTCTACCCCCCGGAGGATCGCGAAGCCGGACTTCCCGCTGCTGCGCTAGAGGCCGCGCGGCGGGACAAGCGCTTCGAAGCGGAAGGCTGGCGGATGCGTAAGGACGGTTCGCGATTTTTCGCTTCCGTCGTCATTGATGCCATTTATGAAGATGGTGTGCTTGTCGGTTTCGCGAAAATCACGCGGGACATCACCGAGCGGATGCAGGCGCGCTTCGCATTAAACGAGAGCGAGAACCATTTTCGCCTGCTGGTGGGAAATGTCACCGACTACGCTTTGTATATGCTTGATCCGGAAGGTCGGATCACCAGCTGGAACTTGGGCGGCCAGCGAATCAAGGGCTATCTTCCCGAAGAAATTATCGGACAGCACTTCTCGCGATTTTACACCCCTGGTGATCGCGAAGCGGGAAAGCCGGCGCGTGCTCTGGAGACTGCCCGTAAGAACGGCCGTTACGAGGAGGAAGGCTTACGCGTTCGCAAAGACGGCACGTTTTTCTGGGCGAGTGTGGTCATCGATCCCGTCCGCAATGATGTAGGCGAGTTGATCGGCTTTGCCAAGATTACGCGCGACATCACAGAACGACGCCTGGCGGTGCAGCAACTTGAAAATATGCAAAGGCAGCTGGCTGAATCACAGAAGATGGATGCGCTCGGTCAGCTGACCGGTGGAGTGGCACATGACTTTAATAACCTGCTTATGGCGGTTACCGGTAACGCTCGGCTTATCAAGCGCCACGCCATTGACCATCGCGTGGTCAAGGCAGCAGAAGCGATTGAGGCAAGCGTTCGCCGCGGGGCAGCACTGACGCGCCAACTGCTGACTTTTGCGCGGCGCCAACAAGTCGACCCGGTGCTGCTTGACGTTGGAGAGACTGTGCAAGCTGTACGCGAAGTCTTGGCCACAGTCCTAGGCAGCGCGATAAAGCTCGAAATCTCCGTACCCGCCGGAGTCTGGCCGGTCTTCGCGGATCCAACCGAGCTCGAGACCGCAATCATCAATCTCGGCATCAACTCTCGTGATGCCATGCCCGACGGGGGCACGTTGACGATCACAGCAGAAAATCATCGTGTCGCGGACGGAGAAGATATAGGCGAGCATGTGAATATCAAAGTGATCGATACCGGCGCTGGTATTCCTGAGGATGTCATTGCGAAGGTGTTCGATCCCTTTTTCACGACCAAGCCTGTCGGCAAGGGAACGGGATTGGGGCTCTCGCAAGTCCATGGCTTTGTCAACCAGGCTGGCGGCAGTGTAGAAATCAAAAGCAAGCTCGGCGCAGGCACGGAAATCGTCATTCGGCTCCCGCGCGGAGAGGGCCATGCTGGCGTGCATGAAGCAGAGGTTCTGGCCGAAGGTGCCGGCACCGTTCTTCTCGTTGAAGACAATCCAGATGTCGCAACCTCCAGCACCGTTCTTTTGGAAGAGCTGGGATATCGCGTGAAATGGGTAACGGACGCAGAATCCGCAATGCGCGAGATTGAACGCGACGGCATCGACATTGTATTTAGTGATATTGTGATGCCCGGAAAGTTGGATGGTCTCGGCCTCGCTCGCAATCTCAGACGGAGTCACCCGCACATGCCGGTGGTGCTTGCGACGGGCTATAGTGACGCCTCCCGGAAATCAGGTTCAGAGTTTCTGCTATTGCGCAAACCCTATGAGCTTCACGAGCTCAGCAATGCATTAGAGACCGCTCGCAGCAGTGTCGCTTGACAGCATCCTCTGACCATCCATCTTGAAGCGCGCCGGTCGGACCGGCTCTGGCACCGCTTTCTGTGCCAAACCGGTTTCGGAGGTGACCACCTTCACAACCGCGAATTTGTTGCGCCGCAGAGCGACCTATGGCGCCGGAATCGGCTCGGAACGATATTCGATGACTGAGATTGATCGCATACCCGCACGGAAGCAGCGCTCCCGATGCAGATCCCTACGGTATTTCGGGCGATTTATTTCTCCGAGGCTCTTTACGTCTGATTTGTTGAGCGCAGAATGAGGTCTGTTCTGAAGTGGGGAGGAAGCGATGAAAGAGCTTCTACATGCACGAGCAATGGAGAGCATGTGTCGACAGCGCGCCTCGTTTTTTCCCGAGGAAAGTTGGAAATTTCTAGCCGAAGCCGAAAGGTGGAAGCATCGGGCGCTTGATTTGATCAGCGACCATCACGTTGACTGTAACCAGCCAACTCTGCCAGATGCTGCTGAACCTTCTCACATTCACGCGTCACGCTAGGTCTTTTCATTTCGGCAACGCTGGAACTTTTATTCGCGATGCGAGCTGCGCCGCATCTTTCGAACTAGCACGCGAAAGCTGATGGCCCGATATCGATAGGCCCGCTCTTCGCCGGCCTTGCGATACTTTGTCTCATGGAACTACACTCATCTTCTTGTCGTTGGTTCAACGCGCCCGCTGTTTTGCGAAATGGTGGAGTGTTTGTCGCGCGGTGAAACCTAGGACGTCGATGGCTCCCACAAAGCTCCAACGAAAAGCGATCGCAACAGCAGTTCAACTGAGGGCCATGTCTCGAAGGTGCAAAGAGTTCGCCAAATTCGTCGGATTTCGGTCAGTATCAGATCGGCTGAATGCTTTGGCGGCGAAATACCAGGAAGAAGCTTGGCAGGTTGAGGAACGCGCTGGACTGCACTTGAACGGAGGGGATCCCGACGAGCCCTCGAGCCGATAAGTTTCAGGCGCGTCATCGGCGATGTGATATTTCGATCAACGCCTGCGGCGCTTGCTCCGAAGCCAAAGCGCGCTAAGAAGGTCTGACCATGGCCTGGAATGCCGGCCGCCGATTTACTGATGGAAGCCCAAGCGATCGCGCCATGCGACGAGCCGGTATACGCGGCCGCGATACAGCACCATGCAGTAGATTACGCTCTGTCGCTCGCGGAACACCGCACGTTCTTAGGCAAGAGTAGAACGTCCTCGACAGCCTAAGCGATGAATGTCCCGCGTGCTGAAGGCCGGTTCGTCATGAACATCAGCAGTCGCTCCCTTGAGCCTTCGCCCCGTCGGCCTGCTGCGCCGCAGTTGGCTTCCCTTGCATTTGCTTCTGGGCGTCCTCAGATGAAGCAGGAATATTCCCGGACTGCTGGTTCATGGCGCTCGTCGGCGGGTGCTGATCAGTTTTGGAATTTGCACCGACAGTCGAGCCGGTGTTGCCTGGAGTCGGGCCGGAACCAGCGTCGCGCATTTCAGTCGTTTTGCTGGTGTTGCATGGACCCGCTTGGACCGACGCGCTACCGAGACCCAGCGTGGCTGCACAAACTAGTACAACTTGGCGTGTTACTTTCATCTGCCTCTCCCTTGGGTAAGGCCGGCATAGCCACGCCCTCGCGAGGATGCCGGCCTTTGCCTTAACCGGCCCGATGACGCCAAGTTCCGAACTCGCTCGGAAACTGAGGCCGCGGATACCTTCTTGACGCGCCAGATGCGTCGCTTTTCCGCACGATCGTATCCCTTAAGAGAGTTCACTTAGCTCACATCAAGCCCAGCTGCGGCGCGCGCGACTTCGCCAAATTTGCCGGCCTTGACACGGCCGCCTTTGAGGCGCCGAACATTGCAATGGCAAATAAAGCTCAGTTCTCCATTCTCGCTTACCAGCGACGGCCAGGATTCTGGCGTGCAGCTATTTCCCGCAAAGATGGAGCCGTCCTGACCATGAATGGCGTTGCATTGAAAAGCGTTGTCACGTCTGAGGATTTCCCATCAGAAGAAGAGGCTTATACGGATGCCGAGAAGGTTATCCGTATGATCTAGGCAGAGGCTTCCACCAGCGCAGCAGACGCTGCGGTACCGGAATCGAAATTGCCGACGCCAACCACCTAGCGCATGTTCTCGAACGTCCGCATCGCAGATATCACCGCCGTGGTCAGGTAGGGCTTCGGAATGAAAAGCGCGTTGGCCGGAATCGTCATGGGCCTCGCTTTCCCAGTTGTGATAATGATGTGGATCGGTGGCCACCTGTCACGAACAGCAGCAGCTAGCTTGAGGCCATCCATGGAGCCGGGCATATCGATATCCGTGAATACGAGGTGGATATCCTGGCGGGCCTCTAGGACGGCAATTGCCTGATTGGCGTCGCCGACCTGCAAAACGTCGAATCCTGCTTCGACCAATTCTTCGCTGATCAAATCCCGAATGAGGGCTTCATCCTCAACAACCAGCACTGTCGGCATTCCGAAACCTCGAGAGCCAACATGGCACTCCTCCTAAGTTAGTCAGCGTACAATCGTTCCCGATCATTACTTCGGAGACTTGAGATTGGAGTCCCGCCAAGCCCTCGAACGAGCATCCGCATCGTAGTCTCGAGCTTTCTTCAAGTGAGCCTGCTTGGCATCGCCCTCGGGGAGCTTGCCGGCCTTGTCAGACTGGATTTTCCCCAGCCGGCGGCTTTCTTCAGCGTCGGGCACTTGCTTCATGACACACCTCCGGTTTTTTCAGACCGGATAATGGATTTCTGTTGAGAGAGTTCCCGCGTAACGAACATACAATCTGTTGGCGCCGGGCCAGTCTACAGAGACAAACGGGACTGGTCAGAAATGGCGTCGTGGCATCAGCCCGGACAGGCTGCGCCTGTTTTCGCCCAGGCTTCGACGAGAGCGCCCGCCTCGGCCTGCGTACCCGGCGCAGGCGCACGTCCGTAACCCGGCGCCCAGGCCCAGCCGACCAGCGTGTCCTTGCCGATATGATCGATGAGATCCTCGACCTTGCGGCCGCCATTGCGCGCGGGGTCTTTGATCTGCGCGCATATCTCGGCGACGGTCTTGCCTTCCCATGCCATCTCTCGCGGCGCGAGATGCCATTCGTGATGACCGGGGATGCGGCCGGGTTCGAAATTGGCATCCTTGTGACAGGAGTTGCAGCGCATCGCCGCGGTGCCGTGGCCATCGGACCCACGCGTCACCGGCGGCTGATGCAAACGGCGCGCATCGCCCTGCCGCGGCATGTCGCCGGCGGGATGGCAGTTCACGCAGCGCGGATGCGTCAACACCTTGCCGAGTTCGGTGAAGATCGCCGCGGAGCGCGCACTGGTATCGGCGATGCCATTGAAACTCTCCGGGCTCGCCAGCCCTTTTGACGCGCCCTGCCCGGCCGCATAGGCCGTGAGCATGCTCATCCCGAGCGTCGCGACGACAACCAGAGTTTTGACGCGTGTCTCGGCTCTCATCCGCGCGGCTCCTGAATGAGATAGCGCTTCGCGTCGCTGAGGATCACATCGAGCACGGCCTCATGATACTTGAAGTAGCCGGTGCAGCGACACAGATGCCCGTCAAGCGCCTCGGCGATCCTCTCTTCAAGGCCCGCGCGCGGCACAGGCGTCCTGGCCATCTGCTCGAGCAGCACCTGCCCTTCATTGAGAAAACCGGCGGTACAGTAACCGCACTGGAACGCGAAATGCCTGATGAAGGCCTTCTGCAACGGCGACAGCTCGCCGTTCTTGGCGTGGCCCTCGACCGTGCGGATGGTCTTGCCGTGGAAGCTTGCCGCCGAGGTCACGCAGGTCGGATTGGTGTGGCAGGTGCCGTCGGGCTCGTCGACGATCACGACACAGCTCAGGCACTGGGCGGCACCGCAGCCGAACTTGGTGCCGGTCATGCCCAAATATTCACGCAGGAAGTCGTTCATGGAGAGATCGTCGCGGACCTCCGTGGGCGCATGGACCTGTCCGTTGATGGTGATGCCCAGTGTCGTCACGCGAGCGCTCCCTTGAGCATGGCCTGTGTCACCGGCAGCGCCGCGAAGCGGTGTCCGATGGCGTCATGGATGGCGTTGAGCAATGCCGGCACGATGGGGATCATCACTACCTCGGCCATGCCCTTCGGCAATTCGTCCGGTGTCAGCGGCGGCATCAGCTCAATCTCGACGTCGCGCAGCGACAGATCCGATCCTCGCGCCACCAGATATTGACCGAGATTCCATTGCCCGTTGCCGGGTCCGCCCTCAAACGGCGGCAGCGTTTCCAAAAGTGCGTAACCGACGCCCATGGCGAAGCCGCCTTGTGCCTGGCCAATCACGACCTCCGGCACCAGCGCCTGCCCGCATTCGAATGCGGTATAGGCTTTGGCGATGCGCAGCACGCCGGTCGCTTTCTCGATCTCGACCCGGACTGTTGCACCGCATGCCGCTGTATAGGCCGTGCCCATCCGGTTGTTATCGGTTGGCGGGAACAACACGCTGGCACGGTTGATGCGCGTGAATTTGCCGGCGCCACGACGCAGCGCGAGCCCGTCGATCTCGGCGCGATACTGCTCGCCGTTAATGGGGAAACGTGCGCGTGCCCACGACCAGCGCGAGAACCCGTGCGCCACGGCGCCGGTGACAAGATTGCGCGCATGGGCGGTCGCGGCGAGTTTCGCTAGGGGCAGCGACGGCAAGCCCACCATTGTGAGCTGCCCGTCCTTCCACTGCGCCTTGGCGAAATCCTTGGCGCGTGGATCGCGCGGGCCGATATTCCATAGCGCCAGCGCCGCCGGCCACAGACCGAAGCGGAAGATCACCCGCGCAGCTTCCGCCGCGGCATGGGTACCGACATGGGCGCCGATGGAGGCTGACGTGGCCGAACTGATCGACGGCACCCAGCGCGGATCCTTCTCGGCCTTGTCCTGGGTCTTCTGGTCCATGGTGTAGCAATCGCCGGAGGTCACCAGCTCCAGCGCATCGAACACGCCGACCTGCGACACCGCCACTTCGTCAGCAATGCTGCCGAGGTGCAATGCGACGCGATTGGCCAGCGCCGTGCCGATACCATTGCCCATCTCCACATGGTCGCAGAAGATCGCGATCCTGCCGTCGGGGCTGAGTTCAACGCGACCGTTCGAACTATCGCCGCCGGTGCCGTAGTCCTTGGTCACGCAGGCGACGCCGGTGCCGACCAGTATGCCACTGGTCGCGCGCGCCTTCTCTGCAGCTCGTTGCTTCCAGATCGCGTGCTGCTCGAGCTTGTCGAGAACCTCTAAGCTCCGCACCGAGACGATATAGGGATTGCCGGTCATGGTGCGGCCATCCTGCTTCAGGGCATTGCGTCGCCGGAAGTCGATGGGATCGAGCTTCAACGCAAGCGCCGCCTCGTCGATCAGAACTTCCAGCGCGGTCATGGTCTGCAGCGAACCGTAGCCGCGCATCGAGCCCGCGGTCACGCCGCGGGTATGCTCTGCCACAGTCGTCACATCGACCTTCGGCACGTCATAGATACCAATCGCGGCCGTTGCGGCGCAGGTGGCGACATTGGCCGAGAAATTGGCGAGACCACCGCCATCGAGCACGTGATCGGCGGCGAAGGCCGTGATCTTGCCAGAGGCGCGATCGACAGACATGCGCGAGCGCATCTTGATGGCGTGGCGTTTGATGCCAGCCTGAAATTGCTGATACCGATCGTGCGCCAGCCGCACCGGACGGTCCGGGAAGAATATCGCCGCCAGCGTCACATAGAAAATGAATGGCGTATGGTCGCGGCCGCCGAAACCGCCCCCCACATAGGCGAATTGCGCGTTGATCGCACTCGGCCTGAACGGCGCCTTGGTTTCGCCAAGCAGAAACGCGATTGATTCCGCCGCTTCATAGGGCGACTGCACGCCCAGCACCAGTTCGAGCGCCTTGTCTTTTGCGCTGTACCAGCCCAGCCCGCATTCCGGCTCCATAAACATCGGATCGACAGACTGCGTATCGAAGGTGCGGTCCAGCACCAGAGCCGAAGACTCGCTGGCGGCGATCTCGGCACGGATCTGGTCGCCATAGACCGCAGCCTTCTCGTAACCGGCCTCGTTCTTGTGCGCGGTCGAGGACCATACCGGCAGCGCGGACGCCTGGGTACGGCCGGGCGTGACCCAGCCGGCAAGGACCGGCGAGTAGACATCGGGCGCATCGGGCGTGGCGCCGGCAACGCGGGTGAAACGATACGCCGCATAATTCGGCATTACGATCGGGCCGGTCTCCTCGCCAAACTGCACGAAGGTGCCGTCGCGCAAGGCGATCCGCGCGCGGTCATAGGTGTCGAACTGCTCAAAGATCAGCAGCGCAACGGGCTGGCCCATATAGAGCGGCGTCTTGCCGACGGGACAGAACAGATCGCCTTCATAGTAGGCGGGAACGCGGGCGTTGATCCTGGCGAGATCCGCCGCGGTGACGATCACCGTAGGCTTCAGCGCCCCGCTCAGCCGCGCGAGGTCCATGCCAAGATAGACATGAGTGGCATCAGGCGCGCGCACCAAAATCGCGTGCGAAGTCTTTTCCGGCCAGCCCGGCAGGTCATTCGCCCGGAAATCCGACGCATAGAGTTTCGAGCCGGTGACCTTGGCAACGCCATCGACACGACCGGCACCGCCGATAGCGGGATTGAGCTTGCCCCGCCCCGGCAGTGTCTCGCGTGCCGGGAACGCCACCGGCTCCGCCGCAGCCAGATGCGACAGGCTGAGCGAAATACCGCCAGCCGATACCCACTTCATAAACTCGCGACGCGAAGTCCGCATACTTCCACCCCTGATCGACAGTCGTCCGCCGCCGCGCCGATTACTTGAGATCGGCGATGGTGGCCGGCCCCGGTCCAGTGGTGATCAGCGTCGGCCACTGGTTGGAGCCGAACGGCACCACGGGCGGCAGGAACGGCGTCATGCCGCGCTTGGCGCTCTCGGCGATGATGGCAGCGCGGGCGTCGCCCCCCATCAATTCATAATCCATCAGGTGATAGTTGCCGAAGAACAGCGAGCCCACCGAGCGATCGGCGATGATGCGGGTCAGCGACTCCAGCATGTCGGCTTGCGTGGTGGTGAACGACACGGTCTCGATCAGCAGCAGACGATCGTTGATGGCCTCCGGCGGGAAGAACTGCGCCAGCACGCTGAACAGCACGTTGTTCTGCCGTGCCACGTAAATCGTGTTGCTCGCGGCATAGGCCTTGTCCCAATCGGGACCCAGCATCTTCTTCCAGTCGCCCAGCACGGTCATCCAGTGATTGACCTGGGTCTGCGCGGCCCAAGTCACGTTCTTCGCAAGGAACGGCGCCTGTTTCTTGCCAAATGTCTCCAGCACATCGAAGGGGATGACGCCCTTGGCGATGCACTCGTCCATGAAAGCCAGGTTGTTCTGCAGGATGGTACGGTTGTTGTCGCGCCAGTCGGCCTGCATCGGCGTGAGATCGAGGCTATCCAGCGCCGACTGCATGCGGCTGCGATAGGCCTTCATCGAACCGAGCCAGGATTTGTTATCGGGATTGTTCACATAGGGGCCGACCACCTCGGCCAGCGCCATGGTGCTGTGCCCGACCGACTTGAGCAGCTGATAGACCATCGGCACCGAGGGCGCGTCGAGCGGCGGTTTGCCGGGCTGGTACAGCGTGAACTTGCCGCCGGCGCCGGAGAACAGACCGAGGATCACGGGATGCTTGGCTAGAATATTGGTGCGGAAGACTTTCGCTGCATCGCCGTAGAGTTCGAACATGCCGGTGTTGAGCGCGAGCATGTCCTTGGTGGCGGTCTCGGCAGGCGTTGTCGCGGTGAGCCCGGAAATCGGCGCCATATAGGATGGCAGCGTCTGGGCATGGGCGGCGCCGACGCCCCCCAACAGGACAGCTGCGAGAGCGACAGCGTGGCGATACGTCATATCCGGACTCCTCCGCGTCATCTTGGCGACTGCTACTGTCACGACTAACGCAGCACATCTTAAAAATCTGCCTTTCCATTCAGCAGAAATGGTCGCGACATAGTTGACGACAGCAAACACGCCGTGACGGGCGGAATGCTCTCGAACGCGACTGAACTGGATAAAGAAAAACGCTACGAATCACGCAAAGCGCCGGTGACTCAAGGCTATACGCAATTTCGTGACACCGGAATTGGTTCGCGATCCGGAATACGCAATACGCAGCGATTTCTCGTCCGCCTGTGGTGGAAGGCTGGACGCCGGAAACAGGCCGGGGTTATTTTCACGACACGTAGATAAGCACCACCAACACGGCTATATGGCGCCGGACGTCTGAGGGGGAGCGCATGGCAAAAAAGACGTCCAGCAAATCGACGGAGATCAACGAGGCAGGTTCTCCCTCCGCGCAGATCGACACGAAGATCAAGGAGCTGGGTGACTGGCGCGGTGAGATGCTCGCTTCCGTCCGAAAGATCATCAGGCAGGCCGTCCCCGACGTGGTCGAGGAATGGAAGTGGCGCGGCGTTCCGGTCTGGGAATACGCGGGCATCATCTGCACCGGCGAGACCTATAAAGCGGTCGTCAAGATGACCTTCGCGAAGGGCGCATCGCTCGATGATCCGTCAGGCCTGTTCAACTCCAGCCTCGACGGCAACACCCGCCGCGCCATCGATATTCACGAAGGCGATAAGCTGGACGAAAAGGCGCTGAAGGCGCTCATCCGCGCTGCGGTGGCGCTGAACACCTCGACAAAGAAGAAGCCAAAGAAAGCGTGAGCGTCGTTATCTGGCGACCGGCCACGACAGGTCGTAGGACATCACGTAGATGACGATCGCAGCCAGGCACAGAACCACGCCAATCCAGAACAGTGGCGAATGATGAATGGGGCGGCGGCGCGCGGCGTCGTCTCTCTGTTCGTGCTTCATTCCGTCCCCCATTTTCGGCGCCAAGTACCTCAATCGCTCGAATTGTCGCGCGACACTCTGACACGCTGCCTACGCCCACTGAAGCACGCATTGTCGCACCATTCGCAGGAAAGGTACGCATGCGGCACGGCGCGATTCGACGCAACGATGATGGTTTATCCGCGCTGCTCCAGCCAGCACGGATGACCGATGTCGTCGACATTGGCGCCAATCCCATCGATGGCGATCCGCCCTATAAGCCGATGCTGCAAAGCGGACTTTGCCGCGTTACCGGTTTCGATCCGCATCCGCAGGCATTGGCGCAACTGCAGGCACGCAAGGGCGCGTTTGAGACCTATCTTCCCTATGCCGTCGGCGATGGCGGCAGCCATACGCTGAACATCTGCCGCGGCATCGGCTTTGCCAGCCTGCTGCAGCCTGAGCCGAAAACACTCACGCACTTTCCGAATTTTACCGAGCTCGGACGTGTCGTCGACAGGCTCCCGCTCGATACACAGCGGCTCGACGATATCGCCGAGATCGACCACATCGATCTCTTGAAGATCGACATTCAGGGTGGCGAACTGTCGGTGTTCAGGAACGGTCGCAGCAAACTGGCAAAGGCCGTCGCCATTCAGACCGAAGTCTCCTTCGTGCCGCTCTATGAGAAGCAGCCGGTGTTCGGCGACATCGATCTCGAACTGCGCAGCCTCGGCTTCATTCCGCACATGTTCGCGGCCATCAACAAGAAGATGATCGCGCCCATGATGGGGCCGAATCCTGCTGCTGCCATCAATCAACTCGTCGAGGCCGACGTCGTCTATGTCCGGGATTTCATCCAGGCCGAGGCGATGGATAGCGAGCAGCTCAAGCACCTCGCACTGATCGCGCATCATTGCTACGGCTCGTTCGATCTGGCGCTGAATTGCGTGCATCATCTCGCCAGCCGCGGTGCCGTCGCGCCCGATGCCAAGAACCGCTATGTCGCCCTGCTCCAGGCCAATCGCCCCAAAGTAGCTGGCGGCAGACTTTAAACTTCTCCGGTTCCGACGTAACATGGCGTCCGGCGCAGAGACCGCGCCGATGCGTGCATCATCTTTCCAGCCAGAACCACGGGTCAGACCATGCTTTCACGGCGCCGCCTTTTGCTGACTGCGGGAATGGCGATCGCCTGCCCTGCAGTCCTGCGCGCCGAACCGCTGAAGATGCGCCTCGCTCATAGCCTGCCGACCACCCATCCCGTCCACCCGGCCATGCAGCACTTTGCCGATCTGGCGCGCGAGCGTTCGCAGGGCGAACTCGACATCGCGCTGTTTGCGGACGGGCAGCTCGGTCAGGAAGTCGACCTGCTGTCGCAGGTGCAGGCCGGCAAGCTGGATTTCCTGAAAGTCAGCGCCAGCGTGCTCGAACGCGTCCATCCGGCCTACAAGGTTCTCAACCTGCCTTTCACGTTCCGCGATCGCTCCCATTGGCTGAAAGTGACGAGCAACGAGATCGGCAGCGACGTTCTGGCCTCAACCACATCGGCGGGTCTCACCGGCCTGACCTTCTACGATGCCGGCGCGCGCAGCTTCTATGGCCGAAAACCGATTCTGCATCCCGACGATCTCAAGGGCATGAAGATCCGCATCCAACCGTCGGAGACCATGGTCAAGCTGATGCAGCTGTTCGGCGCCGAAGGCATCGAGCTGTCATGGAGCAATGTCTATGTCGCGCTGAAGTCGGGACTCGTTGATGGCGCGGAGAACAGCGTGGTGGCGCTGATCGTCGGCAAACATGCCGAAGTCGCGACGCACTACTCGTTCGACGAACACACCATGATCCCGGATGTACTGCTGGTTGGCGCCGGCCGGCTCAACAGCATGACGGCGAAACAGCGGGAGATCATCCGCGAAGCCGCCGCCCTGTCCTATCATCACATGAACAAGCTGTGGACCGCATTCGAGGCGCAAACACGCCTGCAGGTCGAAGCGATGGGCGTGACATTTGTCACGCCGGACAAGGCCCCCTTCATCGCAAAGGCAGCGCCCCTCGCCGACATCTATGCCGGCGAGGAAGCGTCACGGACGTTGCTGCGCAGAATCGCGCAGGCATAGGTCGTTTGATCGGGCTTATTTGACGCCGAGCAGTTCGACGTCGAAGATCAACGTCGCATTTGGCGGGATCACGCCGCCGGCACCACGCGCGCCATAGCCGAGATCCGGCGGAATGATCAGCGTGCGCTTGCCGCCCACCTTCATGGTGGCAACGCCTTCGTCCCAGCCCTTGATGACGCGCGACATGCCGATCGGGAATTCGAACGGCTCGTTGCGATCGACTGACGAGTCGAATTTCTTGCCCTTGACGCCGTTCTCATAGAGCCAGCCGGTGTAATGCATCACGCAGGTCTGTCCCTTGGCCGGCGTTGCGCCGGTGCCAACGGTGGTGTCTTCGATCTGGAGGCCTGAAGCTGTGGTCATGGTTTTTCCTGCGGCTGGCGCCATTTTCTGAGGCGCTTGTTTTTGAGGCGCTTGCGCCATGGCGGAAGAAAGGGAGACGTCGGACACGGCCACGATCATGGCCGCGCTGAGCGCGACGGCCGTGGCTCTAACGGCACGCTGGGAGTTTCGCATCATGTCTCCTGGATGGTTGGGTCTGCGAGCGGCGCAGTCATGCCCCGTCATCGCACCGCAACGCAAGTCCTGGCAATGCCGAATCCCGAAGCCGCGATCCATGAAGATCGGTCAATGAGGATGCTTGAATCGGTCCTCAGTCAGGCTTGGAGCTGCGTCGGGCCAGCTGACCCTTGTAATTTTCAAGCAACCGGGTCGCCAACTCTGTCGCCTCATCGCTTGCCTGGATTGAGCGTCTGTCCGACATCGGCTCTACGAGCGAGGCCGGATGTTTGAAGCTGAACGAGCGGATGACGCGATCAATGGCTGCTTGCATGGATAACTCCCGATGGCGACAGGAACTCCGCGTTTCGCGGAAAGTTCCTGATCAGTCAGCCGGAGGGCACCGCAGGTTCAAGGCAGCAGCACGGCCGCTGCAAAGCCGCAACATGGCCATTTTGGCTACAAATGTTGCTAAGCGCCTGCTTCTGCTGCGAATTGCAGCCCTTTGAAAGTCAGTCGCTTGGGGTCGCGAACGCCCGCCAGATACAGGCCGCGAATGAAGTGGGTCACCATGTCGCGATCACAGCCGGTCAGAATGACCACGGCATCGACGGCTGTCTTCTGGGCATCCATATCGGTCCTCGCGCCGCACAGGCGGCTTGCTCCGCGCGCTCCAAATCGCCGGATGACCAAAACATGCCCGATTCCCGGGATTTGCGGATATACGCGGATCACCCCGGCCCAAGCTCCGCCCCAGCCTCGCGCAGGCCTCCTTGCCGGCAAATCATGCGTAAGATTGCCGTAAATCGCAGATAGTTGATGCGTTGCCGCGCTGTCGGCTGTAAACCGCAGCGGAGTTTCGGCCATTGCCTGGGTGTTTGCCCGGCTGCCGCACCCGACGATGACCCACCCCAAACCAAAGAAAGCGACAAGGCCTCGTTCATGTCATTTAAGGAACCCAGCTTCGCGGATCGCCAGAAGGCTGCGATCGAAGCCAAGAAGAACATTCTGAACAAATTCAAGGCAGCACCGGGGCCCGATGATCCTGCCGTGAAGGCGCGCGCCGCCGAGCGCGAAGCCGCTGCCGTCGCACGCGCGGAAGCCAAGGCCATCCGCGACGCTGAGAAGGCCGTCCAGAAGGCCCGCGAAGCCGAGGAAGCCGCCGCTGCTCTAGTCCAGGCTGCGCGCGAGAAGGAAGAAGCCGCGCTTGCCCAGGCCGCGCTGGAAGCCCAGCAGAAAGCTGCCCGCGACGCCCGCTACGCCGCCCGCAAGAAGCGTAAATAAGCACGAAATCAGCGTGCCATCATCTGATGGCACGCTGCCTGAATTGATTGTCCGAGGTCAGTTCGTTTTGCCGAATTGCGGCTCGTCGGGTTTGACGAAATTGTTGCCGCTCGGGCCGTAACCGGTGATCTGAATCACGGCGCCCTCTTCCCGTGTGCCGTCCCAATGCACCGCGCCAGCGGGATGCACCATGTAGCCGCCGGTCTTCATCGGGATCGATTTCTCGGGCACGAAGGCTTCGCCCGTGCCGGTGTACCAGGTGCCCGACAGCACCACGACGTGACGATCTTCCGGATGCTTGTGCGGCTTGCTCATGATGCCGGGCGGCCACTTGATCCGCAGAACATAGATGCCTTGCTTTGAGGGATCTCCGTAAAGTGTCGCGACTTCGACGCCAACACCGAACGGGTTCTTCCAGACTTCCTCGCCCTGATTAATGCGCACGAAGCCCATCTCATCGGTGGCGCTCCATGTCGTCACGCTTGGAAACAGTGTTGCTGCGATCAGACAAGTCGCCGCAACGACGACGCGTCGTTCTTTTTTCATCATGGCCTCCCAAGCATTTTCTTGTGCGCGGAGGCTATGCCGAGTTTTCAGGTCCAGCAACGAGCAGCGCAACATGACAAGCCCGTCGCGCGGACGGGCCCGTCACAGCGATGCGTGTGAAGACGTTACTTCTTCATCATTCCGTCTTCCTTCTTCATCATGCCGTCTTTCTTCATGCCATCGTCCTTCTTCATACCGTCGTGAGACATGGCATCCTTCTTCATACCGTCGCCCTTCGACATAGTGTCCTTTTTCATGCCGTCATCCTTGCTCATCTTGTCCTGAGCGAACGCAGCAGGTGCCAGCGCGAGGCTGAGCGAGACGAGCGCGGCGGACACGCCGAGCGCAAACCTGGTGGAGATGGTCATGATGTTTTTCCTCGGATCCATTTCTGAAGCGCGACGTCTGTCGCTATGAACCAGACGTACGGAGGTCGCGGTTTGTTACGTCGCATCAAAAAAGTCTTGATGATGCATCCGATAGCCATTGCGTGCGACGCAACATCACTTGCCCGCCGGTTCGGATTGTATAAACGAAGGGACGCGCGGTGACGGAGCAACAGGACGCGGGCGCATTTTGTCCCGCCCGGCACCAGACGAACACTTTCAGGAGTTACGCATGCTGACTCGCCGCCACATCCTTGGATCGGCCCTCGCCGTGCCTGCGATCCTTCGTTGCGGTATCGGTACGGCGCAGGCAGCGACTACATTGAAGATCTCGCACCAGTTTCCCGGCGGCACCATCGATAACGGCGACTTCCGCGACCGTCTGGTCCGGACTTTCGCCGCCGCCATCGCCAAGCAGAGTGGCGGCGACCTCGTTGCCGAGGTTTATCCGGATTCGTCGCTGATCAAGGCAGATGCGCAATTTTCCGCCATGCGCAAAGGGACTCTCGATCTCAGCCTTTATCCCTTGCCTTATGCCGGCAATGAATTGCCGGAAGCGAATATCGGTCTAATGCCCGGTCTGGTCTCGACCTACGATCAGGGCTTGCGCTGGAAGAACCTGCCGATCGGCAAGGCACTGAGCGACATTCTCGCCGACAAGGGCATCGTGCTGCTGACCTGGGTCTGGCAGGCCGGCGGTGTGGCTAGCCGCTCGCGCCCGCTGGTTGTTCCTGAGGACGCCAAGGGTCTCACGGTACGCGGCGGTTCGCGCGAGATGAACATGATGCTGCAGACTGCCGGCGCACGCGTGCTCTCAATGCCGTCCAACGAAATTTACGCGGCGATGAAGAGCGGCGCCTGCGATGCCGGCATCACCTCATCGACCAGCCTCATCTCATTCAAGCTGAGCGAAGTCGCCAAGCATCTGACCTCCGGCGCGGGTGCGTCCTACTGGTTCATGCTTGAGCCGCTGATGATGTCCAAGGCTGTGTTCGACAAATTGCCGAAAGCACACCAGGATATTCTGGTCTCGGTCGGCGCCGAGATGGAAGCCTTCGGCAAGGCGGGCGCGCAGCAAGACGATGTCGAAGTGTCCAGGGTCTATGAGAAGGCCGGCGCCCAGGTCAGCGCGCTCGACGCTGCGACCGTCGGCAAGTGGCGCGATATCGCGCGCGATACGGCGTGGAAGGACTATGTCGCCAAGACGCCGCTCACCGCGAACCTCCTCAAGCTCGCGCTGGACGTTCCGGCCTGACCTATCCTGTCGTCCGCCAGCTGGCTCTCAGCGCGTCTTCGCGTTGAGTGCCGAAGCGACACGGCTGACCGGCGGGCGGCCGATCAGAGCACTGATGGTGTTAGTCGCAGCGAGCAGCTTGTTCATATCGACGCCTGTGGCAATCCCCATGCCTTCCAGCATGTAGACCACATCTTCGGTACCGACATTGCCGGTCGCACCAGGCGCGTAGGGACAGCCGCCGAGACCGCCGGCAGCGCTGTCGACAACGCGACAGCCTTCTTCCATCCCGGCATAGAGATTGGCCAGCGCCTGACCATAAGTGTCGTGGAAGTGCATCGCGAGCTTCGGCATGGGAACCGAGCCAGCAACGGCGCGCAGCATCTGCCGCGCCTTCGACGGCGTCCCGACACCGATCGTGTCGCCGAGTGAGACTTCGTAGCAGCCGAGATCAAACAGCGTCTTTGAGACATCGACGACCGCCTGCGGCGCGACGTCGCCGTCATAGGGACAACCGAGAACGCAGGACACGTAACCCCGCACGCGGATGCCGTCGGCCTTGGCGCGCTCGATCACCGGCTTGAAGCGCTCGATGGATTCGGCGACCGAGCAATTGATGTTGGCACGCGAAAAGCCTTCCGAGGCCGAGGCGAACACCGCGATGACTTTCGCGCCGACCGCCTTCGCGCCCTCATAGCCCTTCTCGTTCGGCACCAGCACATGGAATTCACCGGGCAAATCGCGCACGCCGAGAAATACCTGATCCGAACCCATCATTTTCGGGATCGCCTTGGGCGACACGAACGAGCCGACCTCAACCGTATGCAGGCCAGCCCCGACCAACGCCTTCACGAAGGCGATGCGGTCTTCGACCGACACCGGCGTCTTTTCATTCTGCAAACCGTCGCGCGGGCCGACCTCGACGATACGAACCTGATCACTCATGCTTGTTTCAATCTCACGTGTCTTTCAGAAGATCAGGCGCTCGGCTCGACTTCCGCAAGCTCGACGCCTTCTCCAACGATATCGCCGACCTTGCACTTGATGCGCTTGAGTACGCCGGCGAACGGCGCGCGCAGGGTCTGCTCCATCTTCATGACTTCCAAGGTCAGGATAGCAGCGCCCTTCTCAAGGGTCGCGCCCTCCTCGGCCAGCAGCGCCACCACGGTGCCGGGCAACGGCGCAACGATCTTGTCCTCGCCGACTTGCTCTTCATCGTCGCCGCCGAACGGATCGACCCAATGCATGTCGAAACGGCCGTGACGCGTACGCAGGTAGAGTTCGTGGCCCTCGATCACCGAAACAATGTGCGAGCGCGCTCCGTCCAGCGTCAGATCGAAATGCCCGTCATCGGCCGCAGCCGTCTCAAACCCCAGTTCGCGAGTGCCGATCGAAATCGTTGCAGGACCGCTGCCGTAATTCAACGTCACGCGCTGCTCGTCCGAACCATGCTTGAATTTGAACACCCGCTGGCGACGCCCGACCGGCATCCAACCAGCCGTCAGCCAGGGCGAGGTACCGGTAGCCCGTGCTGCCTGCTCTTCGCTTGCGACGATGGCGGCGACGGCCGCGCATAGTTCGAGATCGCCAGGCGCCGCCGAGTCCGGCGTCAACACTTTTAATTCACGCTCGATAAAGCCGGTGTCGATGGTGTTGGCACGCACATCCGGATGCGTCACAAGCGCCGACAGGAACGGCGTGTTGGTGACGATACCCCGAATATCGGTCTCTTCCAGCCCACGGTTGAGCCGGTTGATCGCTGCATCGCGCGTCGGCGCCCAGGCGATTACCTTGGCGAGCATGGCGTCGTAGTTCGGCGACACCGCATCACCCTCGCGATAGCCAGCATCGATGCGCAAGCCATTCGTCTCAGCGGGCGTGCGCCAGGTGCGGATCCTGCCGACCGACGGCATGAAATTCTTGTGCGGGTTCTCGGCGTACACCCGCGCCTCGATGGCGTGGCCGTTGAGTTTGATCTGGTCCTGCGACAGCGGCAGCTTTTCGCCGAACGCCACGCGGAGCTGCCATTCGACCAGATCAACGCCGGTGATCAGTTCAGTGACGGGATGCTCGACCTGCAGGCGCGTGTTCATCTCAATGAAGAACACGTCCTTGCCGTCAGAGACGAATTCGATAGTGCCGGCGCCGACATAGTTCACCGCGCCTGCGGCCTTGCGTGCAGCCGCGCAAACCGCCTCACGCTGCGCGCCGTTCAACGTCGGCGACGGCGCCTCTTCGATCACCTTCTGATGCCGTCGCTGCAACGTACATTCGCGCTCGAACAGCGAGACCAGATTGCCGTGGCTGTCGCCGACGATCTGCACCTCGATGTGGCGGGGATTGTCGACATACTTCTCGATCAGCATGCGGTCGTCGCCGAACGCTGCTTTGGCTTCGCGCTTGGCGCTGACGATGGCCGGAGCCAGTTCAACAGCCGAGCGCACCACGCGCATGCCACGCCCGCCGCCGCCCGCTGAGGCCTTCACCAGAACCGGGAAGCCGATCTTGTCGGCTGCCTTGGCCAATGTCGCGTCGTCCTGCGCTTCGCCATGGAAGCCCGGCACCAGCGGCACGCCAGCCTTCTCCATCAGCGCCTTGGAGCCCGACTTCGAGCCCATCGCAGTGATCATCTCCGCAGTAGGTCCAACGAAGATCAGGCCGGCATCGGCACAAGCCTGCGCGAACTCGGCGCTCTCGGAGAGAAAGCCGTAGCCGGGATGGATCGCCTCGGCGCCGGTCTTCTTTGCAGCTTCGAGAATGCGCTCGATATTGAGATAGCTGTCGCGCGCACGCGCCGGGCCGATCAACACGGCCTCGTCGGCTTCCGCGACATGCAGCGCATTGGCATCTGCCTCGGAATAGACCGCGACGGTGCGCAAGCCCATGGCCCGCGCGGTACGGATGACGCGGCAGGCTATCTCGCCGCGATTGGCGATCAAGAGCGTGCGAAAGCGGCGATATAAAGCTTTTGAGATTTCGGCTTTGGCCATCATCACATCCTGAACAGGCCGAAGCGCGTCGGCTCGATCGGCGCATTGGCCGACGCTGACAAACCAAGTCCGAGCACCAGGCGCGTATCTGCGGGATCGATCACGCCATCATCCCAGAGGCGCGCCGTTGCGTAATATGGGCTGCCCTGGGTCTCGAACTGTTCGCGTGTCGGCTTACGAAACGCTTCCTCCTCTTCGGTCGACCAGGTGCCGCCCTTGGCTTCGATATTGTCGCGGCGCAGCTGACTCAGCACCATCGCTGCCTGCTCGCCGCCCATCACCGAGATACGGGCATTGGGCCACATCCACAGAAAGCGCGGGCTGTAGGCGCGGCCGCACATGCCGTAATTGCCGGCGCCGTAGGAGCCGCCGACCACCACAGTGAATTTCGGGACGTTGGCCGTGGCGACAGCTGTCACCAGCTTGGCGCCATCGCGCGCAATGCCGCCGGCTTCGTATTTCTTGCCGACCATGAAGCCGGTGATGTTCTGCAGGAACACCAGCGGGATGTTGCGCTGGCAGCAGAGCTCGATGAAATGCGCGCCCTTCAGCGAGCTCTCGCTGAACAGGATGCCGTTGTTAGCGATGATGCCGACCGGGAAGCCCCAGATATGCGCGAAGCCGCAGATTAGCGTCGTGCCGTAGAGCTTCTTGAATTCGTCGAATTCGGAGCCGTCGACAATGCGCGCGATGATGTCGTGCATGTCGAACGGCTTGCGCGCGTCGGCTGGAATGACGCCGTAGAGTTCTTCAGCCGCGTATACAGGATCGCGGGGCGCCTGCATGTTCAGTGTGGCCCGCTGTGGTGGCTTCAGCGTCGCGACGATTTTTCGCGCGATGCCGATGGCGTGACCATCGTTCTGCGCATAGTGATCGGTGACGCCCGATTGTCGTGAATGGACGTCGGCACCGCCGAGCTCTTCCGCGGTGACCACCTCCCCGGTTGCTGCTTTCACCAACGGCGGACCACCGAGAAAGATCGTGCCCTGATTGCGCACGATGATGCTCTCGTCGGACATCGCCGGCATATAGGCGCCGCCGGCGGTGCAAGAGCCCATCACGACAGCAATCTGCGGAATGCCCTGCGCCGACATCTGCGCCTGATTGTAGAAGATGCGGCCGAAATGGCGCTCATCCGGAAAGATGTCGTCCTGCTGCGGCAAGAACGCACCGCCGGAGTCCACCATATAGATACACGGCAGATTGTTCTGCCGTGCGATGTCCTGCGCGCGCAGATGCTTCTTCACCGTCATCGGATAGTAAGTGCCGCCCTTGATGGTCGCATCATTGGCGACGATCATGCACTCCCTGCCCGACACCCGGCCGACGCCAGTGATAACGCTGGCGGAATGGACATCGCCGCCATAGAGGCCGTTGGCGGCCAATGGCGAGAGTTCGAGGAAGGCCGTGCCGGGATCGATCATCAGATCGACACGCTCGCGGGCCAGCATCTTGCCGCGCGCGGTGTGCTTGGCGCGGGACGCCTTGCCGCCGCCCCCGGCGACCGCACCGAGCTTGTCCTTGAGCTCGGCAACCTGCGCCTTCATCACATCGACATTGCGTTTGAACTCGGCCGAGGTGGGATCGATCGTGGAGCGAAGCGACATCGGCTTCCGTTTCCTGCAGGGTCTGTTTCTTGTTTGCACGGCGGCCCGGCAACGGGCCTGCCATGATGGTGTCACCCCGTCGTGGCGGGACGCAACCCTAACTTTCGGTGCTGGTCAGGGTGAGATTTGAAGCGTTACGGGGCTGATTTGCCCGCAAACCGGTCGTCAGTGCGACCATGGCTCCGAGCGGCGGAACGCAAAATTGTCGGCATAGGCAATGGTCCGGGGCGCACGCACCTTGGGCTCGATCACCTGATAGGCAATGCCTTCGCGCTCGCAGTAGGCGACCGCCTCTTCCTTACTGTCGAAGTGGATGGACAGCTGCTGCTTCATGTCACCGGACGACGTCCAGCCCATCAGGGGCTCGATCACCCGCGCCTGCTCCGGCTCATAATCGAGCTGCCAGTCCTTGGTCTTCGCGAGGCCTGCCTGCATGGCATTCTTGGGGGCTTTGAAGATACGTGCGGTCATGGAATGCGATAGCCTTTTAAGGATGGGCCTTCGTCTCGGGATCGGCCTTGGTCAGCTGCGACACTGCGACAAATTGGTGAAAACGGCGGGGCTGGTATATCCATTTGTCACGAATTTGATCCGTGATTCCGTCGTTTGGCGGCTTCGTTATTGTGTATATTCGTTCCACGGCGTCGTGACAATCGGGGCACGAAGCGGTCTATCTGATCTCGCAATTCGGCATCATGAAGGGCTCCTGAAGCGGCACCCATGGATATTCACGCCATCCTTCCCCCCAAAGGCCGAGACCTTCGGCTGGACCTGTTCCGCGGCATCGCCAACTGGGCGATCTACCTCGATCACATCCCCGACAATGTGGTGAACTGGGTCACCACCCGGAACTATGGCTTCTCCGACGCCGCCGACCTGTTCGTCTTCATCTCCGGCTACACGGCGTCCTTCGTCTACGCCAAGATGATGCTGGAGCGCGGCTTTATCGTCGGCGCTACGCGCCTCACCAAGCGGGTCTGGCAGCTCTATGTCGCCCACGTTATCCTGTTCGTGATCTACATCGCCGCCATCGGCTATGTGGCGCAGCGCTATAACGACCCCGACATCATCAACGAGTTCAACGTTGCCGGTCTGGTCGACAATCCGATCCAGACACTGACGCAAGGTCTGCTGCTCAAGTTCAAGCCGCTCAATCTCGACGTGCTGCCACTCTATATTGTGCTGATGGGCCTGTTCCCGCCGGTGCTGTGGATGATGCTGCGCAAGCCGGATCTGACGATGCTGGCGTCGCTGGCGCTGTATTTCGCGGCACGCCAGTTCGGCTGGAATCTGCCCGCCTATCCCTACGGCGTCTGGTACTTTAACCCGTTCACCTGGCAATTACTGTTTGTGTTCGGCGCCTGGTTCGCGCTCGGCGGCGCCCTCGAGTCACGCTCGGTGATCCGCTCCAAGGTGCTGCTGTATTTCGGTATCGCCTATCTCTTGTTCTCGCTTGTCATGACCATGGCCGGTCGCTTCCCGGACACCGGCCACATGATCATGCCGGACTGGTTGTTCGACGCGTTCAATCCGAACGACAAGACCAACCTTGCGCCCTATCGCGTGCTGCATTTCGTGATCATCGCCTTCTTCGTCACCCGCTTCGTGCCGAAGGAATGGAAAGGCCTGGAGTGGCCGGTGTTTCAGCCGCTCATCAAATGCGGCCAGCAGTCGCTCGCCGTATTCTGCGTCGGCGTGTTCCTGTCCTTCGTCGGCCACTTCCAGCTGATGATGTCGTCGGGCTCGCTGCTGGCGCAAATATTCGTCAGCGCCGCCGGCATCGGCATCATGACCGGCGTGGCCTATTACATCTCGTGGTCGAAGAAGCAGGACAAGCCGTTGCCGAAGCCGGCAGCTCCCGCAACGTCAGAACAGCAGGCATCGCCGTCGAAAGCCGCAGAATAGACCCGTTGTCGAACATGGTGCGGGACAGGCGAGAAATCGCCGGCAGATGCCTTGCTGCCCCCGGCCTAAGCGTGTATCGACACCGCATCGTCGGGGTATAGCGCAGCCTGGTAGCGCGGCGGTTTTGGGTACCGCAGGTCCTAGGTTCGAATCCTAGTGCCCCGACCATCCCCCATAATATTCAATGACTTAGCGCTTCTTGAACAGCGGATGGACCACTTGGTCTCCCGGCGCGATTCCGTATTTTTTGGCGGTGCCTGCAACCACTTCGAGAACAGCCCGTGCGGGGCCTCCCGATGAAATGATCTTGAGGGATTGTGGCTCGGTATTCTCCGCGATCCGGAGCACCCGGCCGTCGCCGGTAATGAAGACCATGTCGAGCGAAACGAAGGTGTTCTTCATCCACATGGAGACCTGCTGCTCCGGCGTGAAGTCGAACAGCATGCCGCGGCCGTCCGCGAGCTCCTTGCGGTACATCAGACCGGTCGCCCGCTCCTCGTCGGTCTTGGCGATTTCGACGGAGAACATCCGCACACCTGACTTGGTGACGATTTCGAGCGGCTGGAATTCGGCGGCTGCGGCTGGCTTGTAAGGGCCGACAAGGGCCAGAGCGGCGATCACCGCCAGCATCGAGAGGCGGCAGCGGGCGGCGAAGCGAAACAGACTCATGAAGGGCAATCCACGCAAAGAGCCCGGTCAGGACGCCGGGCGGCGCGACCCTAGCCTGACGACGCGTGCCAGCGCCAGACGGTCGTGATGCACAGCCGCGTGATAGCCCTCAGACCGTAAGGCTGGCAGGAAACCCGCAAGAAACTTGGAAAACCGTAGACGGCTTAGTGCGACGAAAGACCCGGCGTACCGCCTTCGGGCTGGATCTCGGCAGCCATCATGCCCTTGGAGCCGGGCCCGAAGCGCACCAGCACATACTGGCCGGGACGCAGCTCGGTCATGCCGAAGCGGCGCAGGGTTTCCATGTGGACGAAGATATCCGGCGTGCCTTCGCCGCAGCTGAGGAAGCCGAAGCCACGCAGCCGGTTGAACCACTTCACCTGCGCCCGCTCGAGGCCACTGGTGGGCGTCACGCTGACATGGGTGCGCGGCGGCAACATCTGCGCCGGATGGATGGCAGTCGACTCGTCCATCGAGACAACGCGGAAAGCCTGATAGCCCTTGGACCGCTGGGTGCATTCAACGACCACACGGGCACCTTCATAGGCCGTCTGGTAGCCGTCGCGGCGAAGCACGGTCACATGCAGGAGCACGTCGGCTGCGCCATTGTCAGGAATGATGAAGCCATAACCCTTGGAAGCATCGAACCACTTGATAACACCGCTGATCTCGACGAGATCGACGGCGTTGCCTTCGCCGACACCCGCAAAGGGGTCGAGTGCGTCGCGGCTTGCGTTGCCTGAAAGCTCATTCCCTGGTCGCGGACCACCCGCTCCGGGAATCAGTCCCCCCAACCGCTTGGACTCAAATGCGTCCGACCCCATGGCCCCGGATCCCACTATCATTTGCGCTGTCAGCCCTGTCAGCGCCATCTCACATGCCCCATCGAAGCTAATTCACGATGGCGCGGTGCGAATCTTTCGATTCGAAGATAACACTGTCGCCTGATCAGCAAAGACAAAAAACGAACACAGTGACAGCTATGAACAGCTTGCGCTCAAACGAATCAGATGCGCATCAATTTCCGACGAATGGTCCGAGCGTTTCGCCGATATCATGGCGAATGACAAGGTCAGCGTGATCGTCCTGCTCGGTCGCCTCATTGTTGATGATGACAAGACGTGCACCGGCATGTTTCGCCATCATCGGGAATCCCGCTGCGGGCCACACGACGAGCGACGATCCAATCGCAATGAACAGATCGCAGTGCTGCGATAGCTCGGCTGCGCGACGCATCTCGTCTTCAGGCATCGCTTGGCCGAATGAGATCGTCGCAGCCTTCACGGGCGCGCCGCATACCGTGCAGTCTGGCGCCTGTCTTTCGGAATCGAATCTGCTCTTCACCCAATCGAGCTCATAGCGCCTCGCGCAACCGATGCAGCGCGCATAGGTCGTATTGCCGTGCAGCTCGATCACAGCGTCAGCCTTGAAGCCGGACGCCTGATGCAGGTTGTCGATGTTCTGGGTGATCACAGCGGGAATCTTGCCGGCCTTGTAGAGCGAGGCGAGTGCGCGATGCCCGCGACCAGGCTTGGCCGCAGCGAATGTCTCTTCCATCGCAAAGCGCCGGCGCCAGGCTTCATCGCGCGCGTCCTGGCTGGCGACGAATTCGTCGAACGGGATTGGTTGATTGCGGGTCCACAAACCAGCAGGCGAACGGAAATCGGGAATGCCCGTTTCGGTCGAGATCCCCGCGCCGGTGAACGGCACGATGGTTCTGGCTTCGGCGATCATCTCGCCAAGACGATCCACGCCAGTGCGAAGGTCAGTTGCAATCATTGGAAGGTCCGAGAGGAAGTGATCCGACGACAATGCCGCAGACCGGGATCCGGTGCCATGCCGGGATCAACGCATGTTTTGCTTCGTCGCCACGTTTCCTGGATCTATTTCGCTTTGGCGCGTCCGTTCCTGGCGGGCTTGTCGATCAAAAAGTCTTCCCGCTTGCGACCGGCGGCGATCTCCTTCGCGAGCCAGCCCGCAACACCGCCGCGCCCGGTCCAGGTCTCTCCCGTTTTGGGATGGCGATACTTCGCCGGAACCTTGATGCCTTTGACGTGGCTGGTTCTGCCGTCGACATTTCTGATCTGTGCGAGTTGCGCCTGCAATTCGGCGCGGTGCGCTTGCAGCTGCTTGTCGATATCCTCCCGCAATGCGAGGAGTTCGGGAACCGAAAGAGATTTGATATCAAGGGCCGGCATAAACAAGCTCCGATCAAATACGTCCGCACTCCTTCCCAAGGCGCGCAAAATACGCGCCAGCGTGCGTCAATTAAATGAAATGCGGGCGGTGTCAAAACACCACATCAAAATCAAATATCGGGGCGAAGCTGAAATGAGCTCCGCCCTTAAGTAATCAAATACCGATTTGCGAAATCTTTATGCAGCCCGCGAGACATCGGCGGAGAGCTCGCTCTTCGGCAGATCGTCCTTCTTCGGCTTTGCCACTGGTGTCGCCTGAGACTTTTTCACGGACTTGCCGTACTGCGCGAGCTTATCCAGCTCGGCTTCGAGCTCAGCCTGACGCGCAGCAACTTTTTCCGCCAGCTTGTCGGATGCATGATCGCGCAGTGCCGCAAGTTCCTCGATGCTCAGTGAGTCCAGATCGATCTTGGCCATGGAAATCTCCGTTTGTTCCGAACTAGCGGTAACATCCATGCGCCGCAAGCGCGGCAGAGCGATCATCCACCGAAGACATCATGATGGATGCAATTCAATTGACGTCGAGCTCACGCTTCGCAGAGAATGGATGCGGGATTGGGGAAACGCGTCATGGCATCTTGGAAAGAAGAGCGTGACCGACTGGTCGCGCAGACGCTCGCATTCGTACAGGAGGTCGCCGCCGCGCATCCGGTCGCGGCCCAGCGACTGAACATCTGGCAACCGCCGAGCCACGCGCCATCGCAAGCGTCCGTTTCAACGCAAACCGTCACCTCGCCTGCCACCGTGGACGCAGATCGTTTGATGGCTCCTGCTCTGATTGTACATGCGGCGAACGCAGCAATTGAAACCTCGGAGCGTAGTTCGCAGGACCTTCCTGTTGCAGGTCCAACCAACGTGCCATCTCCTGTCCGGAAAGATCCGCTCTATTCGGGCCCATCTGAACGGGCCGAGATCCTCAAGCGCGTTGCGTCGTTCAAGGCTCGCCAGGCCCAGATGATCCATGAGCGCGACGTCTACTACGAAGCCATGCAGACGCGTATCCGAACAACGCTGCGGAACGATTCCGGGCGCGACCGGTTGTAAAGCCGGAGCAGTTTCCCCGATGCTCTGTTTTCAGAAAGCCCCGTCCTCCCCCGGCGGGGCTTTCACCTTGCGGGCTTCAACTTGCTGGAGCTTCAACGCGAGGGGACGACCTGTCGGTTCGGGTTATTTGCCGAGGTGTCGCCGCACGGCGGCAACCGAAGAGCCGACCTTTTCGATCGCGGCGTTCAATTCGGTCGGCGAGACGCTTAGCCGATAGGCCCAATAGTCGCGCTGGGTAGCGTCACTGGAATCGATCACCGGCGCCGGCCGGACGCCGCGTTCGGACGCCAGGACGACGGCGACTGGGACGAGACTGATCATGCCGGCAGGGTAACACGTCGCCCGTACAGCCCAAGCGAGCGCTCGCTCCAACGTTAACAGGCGATTGATGCGATCTCGGAAAGTCGTCCAGCCCAAGCAAGCCTTGCCGCGAGCGGTTACTGAACCACCGAGCCCAGCGAGGCCTGGATCTCATTGAGCGGGATGCACAGCTTCTTGCGGCGCAGGCCACGAATGGCGCCGGTGACCTTCAAGATCTTGCCAGCGGCACATGACCCGTCCTGGACCAGCGCGCTCTCGTAAGGCGCCAGGATGAGCGGTTCAGCTGTCCGAATGGACTGAGCTGCGGAAGGTGTGGCCAACGCCACCAGAGAAATTCCGAAAGTCCCCAAAACCCAAAAACGCATGGTCGTCCCCAACACAGCAAATACGCACCGGTCCAAGGGTAATCGTTCACGCCCTTCAATTTTTGCAGCCGGCTCTCCCCGAGCCGTTACCGCAATTATTGCCCCGGACCACCGCGAAACACAAAGCAATTTTCGCGCCGATTTCCGGTTTCAGCATAGGGTCAGAGCGTGACCTGCTCGTGACCGCACTCCTTGCAGGTGAAAGACACCCGCGCGACACCCTTTGGCGCCGAGACCTTGTTCGCCGCGCCGCACTTGCCGCAGGTCGTCATAATCCGTGTGTCGCCCTGCTTCACTACCAACGCCTTGCGCTCCATGGTCTCGCGGATCAGACGCTCGGCCTCTTCGCGCATTGCCTGCTTGCTCATGCAGCTCTCCTGACAGACGCCGAAGCAAAAGGCCCCGAGCGAGCGGCCTTATAGCCGATGACGATGACACTCTCCATCGCGATCAAAATCGGGACCCCGGATCGCACCATTCCCCTGCAGAATTTCCGTGCATTCCAATCTGCCGCAGCGAGATCCCGATGGACAGAATGGCTGACCTGAACTAGAACAAATAGAGAACATCATTCGCCAATGTTTTATCGGGATGTCACAGGAATCGCCGGGTTGGCGGGGCATACGCGGCTGGAAAACAGGGAGACTGACATGGATTTGCAGGCACGTATCGACCTTTGGAAAAGCATCGATCCGGATCCGGAATTCTGCCGCAAGGCAGAACGAGAAATGTTGCTGTTGAGTTGTCAGGACGAAGACTGGGTCAACGCCCGGATGCGGGATTTCGAACAGGCGCTTGCGTTGGAGAGTGCTGAATAACGGAACCCTTTGGCGTCGACGGCGTTACGTCTGCGCTGGAATACCCAACCTCGCTTCACAGCGGTGATGCGAGGTTTTGTTTTGCCGGCGATTCGGTGCAGGAGATCTAAGCTTGCGTGAGTGTCGCGCGCTGCGACTTATCCACCGGTCGCCTTGCAAAGATCGGATTGATGCCGCATTCGGCATCGATGCTCTCCTTGGGGAGCGAAACGAAGAGAAGAGAATGAACGAAGAAAGAATTTCAGCGGCACGCGCCGACATGGAACGCCGGGTGGCAGAATTTCGCGAGAAACAGGCGAAGTTTCAGCGCGAACGTGAAGACTATTACGAGACCACGATCGAAAAGGTACGGGCCACCGACTGGAACGAGTTCGTGACGCCCCGTCAGGACCGCCGCGTGCGGCACTAGCTACGATCTGCTCGCAGCAGCGACCAATAAAAAGCCCGCCATTATCTGGCGGGCTTTTTATTGGTCGGGAGTCACAGCGAGTGCAACGCACAAGGCCCGAAGCAATGCTCCGGGCCCTGATATTGTTCAGCCTCTACCAATAGCCGTAGCTACGATAGTAGCGCGGCCCACCATAGGCATAGGGGCCGGGACCATAGTAACCGCCATAATAGGCCGGACGGTAATAGCGCGGTCGGTAATAGCCGTAGCCGGGACCGTAGCCATAATAGCGTGGGCCATATCCGTATCCGTACGGTCCGTACGCACCATAGGCCCCCGCGGCCAGCGCACCTGCGGCAATACCAAAGCCGATTGCGGGACCCGGTCCCCAACCTCTACCCCATCCGCGCGCTTCAGCCGGCGCCGTCATGGCGGTCGTGCCGATGGCTGCGACAGTGGCCAGGATCAATGCTGCTTTTTTCATGTGATACCCTTTCTGTTCACCACCGGCCAAATAACGCCAAGCTTTTTTGTTGGTTTCAGGGCCTGTAAGATTTCACCGCTCGGGTTCCAGACCGGAGGTGCGTCATGATGCCCATTCGCTATCGCCGTGCGCAGCTCGCACGCCAGCTTCAGGCCTTTCACGCGGCGCACCCCGAATTCATCCGAGAGCGGCTTCGCGCTTTCGACGAACACAACGGACGCGACAAGATGATTCCCGTGACGCATCGCAAAATGAAACCGTCACCCTATACGCGTCGCTTGGCTGCGCTCCCCCGCGACAAGGCGCCGATTAGCTCGGGGTGAAGCCTTAACGCGCCCCATATCGCCTTCACGTTTCATTCACCATGAGGGGCCGGTTATCGGAACGGCTCGCAAAGCCGACGCTTTCCTCTCCATGAATGTACGCGGTGTCGCACGGACACACGTGCGAGCAGTGGAGTAATGGCGATGATTGAACAGATCGCAAAGATCGACAAGGCGCTCGATGAATTGCTCGTCGGCCTTGGCCAGATGGTGCTGCGCCTATCGAGTCCGCATGTCACGCGTACGCGCGAGGAACGCGAGGCTCTTGTCCGCTCAGTCAATCAGTTCTCAACCTGCGCAGCCCGCTCCAGCGATCCGCGGGTCCTCAAGCTTGCTGACGACTTGCAAAATACGCTGAAGCCGCGCCTGCGTCTCGTGGCCAGTCGCTGACGACGCTGGGCGTCCCAAAACATTTGCGGGGCAACGACGTAGGAACGTTTCTCCCTTTTACCTGTTGGCCAGACACAACCAAAAGGGAGGCTCTACATGCCCATCGAAGCAAGTGAACAAGGTAACCTGATTGGCAGCGACAAGGTCGAAGGCACCGCAGTGTTCGGCGCTGACGACCAGAAGATCGGTTCAATCGAACGCGTGATGATCGACAAGAAGAGTGGCCGAGTGTCCTACGCTGTGCTCAGCTTTGGCGGCTTTCTCGGCATCGGCGACGATCACTATCCCCTGCCCTGGCAGTCACTGAAATATGATACCGCACTGGGCGGTTATCGCACTGGCGTAACGCAGCAGCAGCTGGAGAACGCTCCCAAATACGGCAACGACAATAGTTGGAATTGGGCAGACACATCGCGGGCCCGCGCGGTGAACGATTACTACGGCGTTCCCATGGGCATCTGACGCCCGGGATATACCACACAGCAGAACGGCACCCGATCGGGTGCCGTTCTTGTTTGTTCACCCAGTCCGATGCATCGGCTCTAGTGCGCCAGTTCCTTGCGCACTGCCGCAGCCGCATTGCCGACTTTCTCTACTGTTGCCTGCAGCTTCTCGCGGGACACACCGAGCTGATGGGTCCAGTATTTCACCTCATGCGCCTCGTGCATGTTGATCTTGCTGCGATCCGGCTGACCCTTGTTCTTCCGGTCGTCCATCGTCGTCGGCCTCTTCAATTAACTGGTTGATATAAATGGCGAGCTGCTCGCCGGCGTCATTGAAATCTTCGTCCACGCAAGGTGTCCCATATGCCGTTTGGTGAGTGCAAAACATGCACGACTGTGACTTGTTCCGGGCGCCGCTCACCTGCCACACAAGCAATCGTTCAAATGCCGGAGATTCCGCCAACCCGGCTTTAACTGCACTTCCAGAGCTCGGAGAACCCAATCGCACCCGCGGCATTATGGGAGATGATGTCCACAGCCCTTGTCGTTCAAACCGTCGAACTGAGGCCGAACCCGCCGCCTTACGGTCGGCTGTCATTGCGCAAGGGGGCATGGGACCAGTTGCAGGCGAAACGGGCCTATGACGACCATCACGAGCTGCCCGAGGCGCCGGTCGAGCTCGACAAGAAGGTCTGAGGTAGCCACCAGTCCGCGGCGATCCACGCTATTGCGAAACGCCCCCACCAATGCCGACGCTCCCGCCGACCCTGATGCAGGTCGACGTCCCCTCAACCTGGACGAAGCCCGCGCCGTATTGCTTACACGGATCTGGTTTTCGTGGTGCCGGCGTCATGCTCTGCTTCGTTGCCACTGGCTTCTTCGACGCCGCAGCGAAGGCCTGCAGCGGTATGACAGCGATCAGCAGTCCAACAGCGACAATTCTCATGGTCTTCCCTCGCCGCTTGCATGCGGTCGCATAGCTCATTGGAACGAACGCCGCAGCGCGGTGTTTCCATGGCATGGGACCGAGAGAAGAAGATAATAGTGTATTCCTGCTCAGCGCGGTCGCGCTTGTCTGCGGAATGATCGCCTTCGTACCGTGGCTCCTCAAGCCGACACCCGCTGTTGCCGATAAAGGCGCCCAGCATGTCGCCTATGAGCGACCCGCATTGCCAGAGCCTGTACGCGTGATCGTACCCTTCACCCCAAACACCACGCCAAGCCAGCGTTGACGGTTTGCTTGGCTAGTTGGCAGTCACGGGCTGGCCGGCGGTGCGAGTGAGCTTGTCAGCTTTCAGCAGGACATGGTCCGTTGCCGGCTGCGGCCGTGCAAAGAAGCTCACGGCGATAAAGGCTGCGCAGAACAAAAATCCTACCAGCATCACCCGTCGATGCGTCGGCTTGTCGGCATTGTGAAACGAAGCGGACATGGTCACTCCCTCGATGGGAAATGAATAGCTCACTCTTATTTCCGCGCAATCATACTCTGGTTTTAACCTAACCGATGAAGGTTACTTGGCCGATCGGATTTTAACGAAGCCGTTGTGGACTGTTAATTTCCGGCGCTCCCGCGATCAAACTAAACTACAGAACCGCATCCTACCTGGTTCGTTACTTCCTCGGCCTGTTACTTCTTATCGACGTTGTCCTGCGAAATCGGCGGAGTGCAAGTCTCCTTCGCATACTTCTCAGCGAGTTCGAATATTTCGCGACGGCGCTCCGGCTCGTTAATGGTGAGGTAAGTCACAACCATTTTTAAGGCCTCCTCGTCCGAAGCCCTTCCAAACCGCCACACGAGTAACACTCCCAAGTTGTACAGAAAGGTTTCGGAACCTTTTCCCTGTACGTTGAATTGAATGCCCATCAATATACGCAATATTACGGTCAGTTGGCCAATAAGTTCCGGGAGCGGTGATGATTGTCGGTCGGCCCATCTCGGAGATCTGCAGGGAGCTCGCCGTCTCGGCGCAGGCGGGCCATCACACAGTTCTCGCGCAGATCCTGCGGATGGCTTCGCTCGAAGCCGCCCAGAGCGGCGTGCGTCATCATGAAGGCGATTCCAGTATCCAGGATCGATTGGTCGGCACCTGGGACTGGGACATCGCCAATGACCGCGTCTATGCAGACAGCAAATTCGCCCGTCTGTTCGGCGTCAATGCGGATTTGGCCTCGCGGGGCACGCCATTACAAGACTGGCTGGATGCCATTCATCCGGACGACATCGATGATGTCGCCGCCGCTATCAATCGCTCACTGACGACCGGTCAGGTGTTCTCCCGTGAATATCGCGTCGTCTCTCACGGCGACACGCATTGGGTCTATGCGCGCGGCAAGTGCACGCTCGATTCGTCGGGCAAGGCGGTTCGGTTTCCCGGCGCCATCGTCGACATCACGCGGGAGAAGATCGATGACCATCATTTCAGCATCGTCCCGACCTAGTCCCGTACGGTTCGAGATTGCCCTTTACGACAGCGTTGCCGATAAAATGCTGCGGTCACGGCTTAATACATCGTCGCCGGGAACGTAGCCTTGTGCTGCCGGTTATGCCCGCATGGCAAGGAAATTTTTTAGCGTCGTCGTCGTTCGCTCCGTCGAGGAATCCGTGGAGATCGTCGTGGAGGCCAAGAGCGCCGATGACGCCCATGTGGCGGCCATTCAGCATTTGCAAAAAAGCGGTGACGAATATGCGTGGGAGAAGCCGCGCAAGGATTTGACCGTCTGGCACAAGCGGGAAATCGATACGCCCGCCATCGTGGATGTCAGCGCCTGAGGGCAACGCTCTTCACAATTCAGATGGTGCGCCCTCTTTCTCAAGACGACATCTGCCATTTGTCTTGTTTAGCTGCTATGGCAAGCGCCGCTGCCCTAGTGGTTGCACGCTTGTGTCGATCCCATGGAGACAATCCCAATGCGCTACCTTCACACCATGCTGCGCGTCCGCAATCTGGATGCGGCCCTGAAATTCTATGCCGATGCGCTCGGGCTCAAGGAAGTCCGCCGGGTCGACAACGACAAGGCGAAATTCACTCTGGTGTTCTTGTGCGCCGCCGAAGACGAGGCGTTACTTGCCAAGACCAAGGGACGAGGCGCGCCGCTGGTCGAACTCACTTACAACTGGGACGAAGAGAAATATGGCGAGGATCGCTATTTCGGTCATCTCGCTTATGAGGTCGACGACATCTATGCGACCTGCGACCGGTTGATGAAGCTCGGTATCACCATCAATCGTCCGCCGCGCGATGGCCAGATGGCCTTCGTGCGATCGCCCGATCTGCATTCCATCGAGCTTCTGCAGAAAGGCGACGCACTGCCGCCGCAGGAGCCATGGTCGTCAATGCCCAACACCGGACATTGGTAACTCAGAAAACGCATCGCTGCAGGTGCAGCGGTGGAACGCCATGAGCAGTGCCGCGTTGTTGATGCGATACTGATTTCATGGAGGCTGAGACAATGGGACGTGGAATTCTGCTCTGGCTGCTGGGTGTACCGATTCCGGTGATCATTCTGCTGTGGCTCTTCTTCGGTCGCTGACGCCTCCCAAGCTGAACCCATGAACAGGCCTCGCTCACGCGGGGCCTGTTTCGTTTGCGGGCTCGCTTCTTTGTGAGAGGTCGGCGCGAGACCGGCCTTGCGATGGCGGCGCGTTGCTGGCTAAACCTGCGGCGCTTATCCACCAGCGAGGTTCATCGTGCCGCAGACTCCCACTCCATCCCTGCAGATCTGGGGCCGCGCCAATTCGGTCAATGTGCAAAAGGTTCTGTGGTGCTGCCATGAACTCGACGTCGCCTATGAGCGCATCGATGCCGGCATGCAATTTGGCCGCAACAGCGAGGCCGACTATCTGGCGATGAATCCCAACGGCCGCGTGCCCACCTTGGTGCAAGGCGATTTCGTGCTGTGGGAATCCAATTCCATCATGCGCTATGTCGCCCTGGCCTATGGCGCTACATCGCGCCTCTACCCATCCACGCCAAAGGTGCGCGCCGGGATAGAGCGCTGGCTCGACTGGACACTGACGACATTGCAGCCGGCCGAACGCCCGTTGTTCTGGGGACTGGTGCGGACGCCCGTTGCCGACCGCGACATGGCCGCGCTGCAGAAGGCCGCGGATGCCAATGCGGCGCTGTGGGAGATGGTCGACCGGCAACTTTCCCGTCAGACCTGGATGGAAGGCGACGATTTCAGCCTCGCCGATATCGCCATCGGTTGCTATGCGCGGCGATGGTTCGGCGTCGAGGGCGTCATCCGCCCTGCACTTCCGCATCTGCAACGCTGGTATCAGGCGATTTCCGCGCGGCCGGGCTTCCAGACCTATGTCGCGCCACCGCTCTCCTGAACGCAGGCGTTCGCTTGAACGTTAGTTCAACGAACGTTCGAGCAGCAGGATGCCCATGATCACCACCAGCGTGATCGCGGCCACGACCAGGCGCATGGTCCAGTTCATGCCGCGGCCGATCCACCACAGCAGCGCGCAGCCCATCAATACGGGAATGACGATATCGGGGCGCACGATCGTGGGGCCCTACGCGATGAAGCGAACGCCCAGCGTCTTGCCGCGGCGCCAGACCACTTCACACGTACGCCCGGTGCGTGCGTCGCGCGAGAAGGCCAGCTTCATCTTGTTGGGGACCGACGTGGGATCGTCGACGACGACTTTCGCGCCGGAGGCCGAGAGATCCAGTACATTGCATTGCCGGGCCGCGAATCCACCGTCCAGCGTGATCCATGCGGCCTGGTGTACGGACCGGCGTGTGTCGCGTTTTTTCGTCACTGCCATCGCATCACTCCACGCCCCCGGGAGAGAGCCTTAAGCCCGCATGCTTTAAGAACCGTTGAGAGGTGCAGAAGAGTTCGAAATGTCCTGTGCACAAGGTCCGTGCGCCGCGCATGGGGATCATCCACCTGATCCCTCACCGCCCACTTGCCGACCCGAACAAACGTCACTATACGTTCGGCCGCTGGCACCAAACTGATTTGCTTTCGGTCGGTGCCGCCCGCGATAGATCAGCCCTAAAGCTTTGATGTTGCGGCGATTTTAGAAATAGCCGTGCAGAACCGCGGTATCCTTGGCCTGATTTCGGGCCGCTGGATCGGCCGGGGTTTTTTGCTCCCTTCGTCTATCGGTTAGGACGCCACCCTTTCACGGTGGAGAGAGCGGTTCGATTCCGCTAGGGAGCGCCAAAGCTCTTGTTCCTAAGAAATTCCCCAACAAAATCAAGCACGCAGCTGACACCCGTTTGCCATGTTGGACGTTTTGTTGGACGTTTTCAGCGAACTTTGTTCTTGATCCGTTCACGGTCTATTATGGTCGAGTGACGGCCAGGTCGCAGCTCGCCGCCCTCTCGATTTCCTAAGTTACCTGTTCCGTTGCGGAACGGGTAAAAGCCGATCTTGTCGTAATGCAGGGTGGCGATGGCCGCGCAGTTCCTGCACCCCCGATCAGTTCTTCGCGTTATTCGAAGCACGACAACGGCCTGTCATAATTGCCCTTCTCTAGGTCCGAGTGAACGGCCGACCGGGATGATCCGTGCGCCTCTTCGTGCCGGGCCTTTTGCTTTCCCGCAGAGGTGACAGGCCGCATTGGTTTTGCAGCTTAGAATAGAGCACACTACTGAACCGCCGCCCTGCCCGGATTCACGCAATAAAACTCCTCCCGGAACAGTTTCTGCCGATGTCGCTCGCTATCGCTCGAAGAAATGTTCCTCAATTGAACAATTCTTTTCTCCGGCCAGGACTAGCTGCCAAAATTCATTAGCGAGCATCTCGGGCGGCCCTTTCGATGCGCATGACGGCAATCTGCCAATGAACCTTTAGGTATTACGGCGCTCGACAAAAAGCGCCGAATCAGTGTTTTCATCCGACTTCGGACGCCTGCAACCGGTCATCGTCACCGAGGAGCAGATCTATCCGGTCTTACATCCCACGGATGTCGGAACGGATCGTGAGGAGCCATACGGCTTCGGCGCACTCATCGGCCTCGCGGAGGCAATGAGACGCGCGAAGCGCGCCGTGAATTCTCCTGCAGAATGCAACTTCATTGTGAAGCGTGCTGGTCACGCATGTCGTTCAGCTGCTGCTATCAACAGGCGGCAAATTCGCCCCGTTCAATGGCAGCATCAACAGCGTTGACACGAAGGACGGACTCAGTATTTTCATCCACGCATTCTCGCGCGAGACGCCTTTTCCAACTGGAAGAGAGTCAGGTTGAGCTGGAAGACGTGCCGACCGGTACGAAGGACAGGTCAACGTGGATCAGATAAAGATCCAGGCGCAACGCCAAGGCTCCATGAGCTTGGCGAAACAAAATGCATTTCGCTCAAGCCCGGCTCATCGCCGGGCTTTCGCGTTTCTAGAGCATGGTGTGTGGGCTCTGTTCCACGCTTCTCGGTCATTCCTGCGTGGACGTCGCGGCCCCTATTACGAGCGCCGCCTCTGAATGCGTCACGCAACGGCCGGAAATCCCAAAAAACTGCTCAATCGGAACGAGCGTCGATGACTATAATCAGAAGAAAGCACAGTTCCCGCTACGCGTCGTTTCCAAATTCGATCTGGGAAGACGGCAGGATCGGCGTCGATGAAAAAGGCGTCCTGGGATATCTGCTGTCACGACCTCCGAATTGGAGTGTGCATCTGTCGCAGGTCGGACGGGTCATGGGTGTTGGCAAGGATCGCATGCAGCGAATCTTTCGCACCCTGATTGCTGCCGGTTACGTCACGCGCGAAACGATCCGCAATGAAAATGGTTCGTTCGTCGCCCTCGAGTATGTGATCCGTGACGAGCCCGCACCCGTGACGGACGCCGATGATGACGCAGGCGATATTGCAAGACACGCTGTGGCATTTCTACCGCAGCCTGAATACCCGGCTCCGGCCGACCCGGCGCCGGCTAGGGCGGCTGCATATAAAGGAATGAAGATACTAAATACTGATTATACTAAACCTTCTTCTCATACCGAGAGCTCTACTGCTGCGCGCGCGCGACCTCCTTCAACACCGCCTCCTGTCCGATCTGAGGCGCTGCAGTCTCAAATTGCTGGCCGTCTGGGTCGCGGTGACGTTGCCCTTGGCTGGGAATTGCTCGGCGAACTCGCTCCAAGCCGGTTGGACCAACTGACCGCACAACAGCGATCTGGCAGCCTTTCCGAAGAAAGCCTCGCAAGGGTGCGTCTCGAACTGATGAGTCGGACACCGGCATGAAGGGTAGCATTTCAATGGATCGACTATCGCGCCTGGCAGACACGCTTCACAAGGTCGATGATGCCGATGCGAAGTTCTTGGCGAGGTTGATCAAGGGTTTCGTGCACGTCATCGACGATGCCGTGCGCTCATCCAACCCGGCCCAGTCAGACGCGGCGCCCGCCGCTCAACCCAATCCTTTCCATCGGCCGGACATGCATCCACTGCTGGCCGCAGTGGTGGCGCGTCTACGGAAGAGGCTTGGCGATGAGGTGTGCCGCGCGTGGATCGCGAAGCTGAATTTCCAAGGCGAGAGGGCGGATGTTGTCACGCTGACTGCACCGACCAGCTTCATCGCTGACCACGTCAATGCTCAGTTCGGTCTGACGCTGCTCGATGCGTGGCAAGCGGAAAAGTCAACCGTCATGCGGGTGGTGGTTCGTCCTGCCCGACCCGATCCGTAGCGACCGACGGGCGCTGACGAAGTAGGCGATTGGGCGGAACATGAGCGCTAGCGCATCAGCGAACTGGTCGGTTCCACACCCCTTCTGATGTCGAACGTGGGCTTCCACCGCTCCCGCATCGCGCGACTGGACAGAGCCTGCCAGCATGTTGCGCAGACGCCCCCCCGGTGTAGGGACCGTATGCCCGGTTTTTCGTGTTACACGGGGTCGCAGCCCCTAGCATTTTGTCAGTAGATCACCTCGCAAGCGGTACACGCGTGCACGCATTCACACGTGTGTTTCCACGTATAACTCTGGCCGAGCCTCCCCGTGACCTCCCGCAGGACGGTCACCTTGGCGATGCCGCCAGCCGATTTGCGCTGGCGGCTGCTCGAGACAGATAAATGCAGCGCCCCTTCATAAACTGCCCCCAGTCCGTGATCCGGGCTCGGGCCGATCGCCCGCTTCTCTTGTTCGTGACCGTGACGTGACTCGGAAGCGCCTGGTGCGGTGCGCGGCCGCCATCCATGCAGGCGCTGACGCCTGGAGCGCATTCACGAACAATAGCTGGAACGTCGGGCTCCAGGCTGACATATACCGCCAGAACGGCGGCCTGATCCCGACGATTACGATACAGGAGACTTTAACGCGCTCCGTGCCCGACGCTTCACTGGCGACGACATCTTTCAACAACGTCATCGAAGCGGATTACGCTCTGAACGATGACGAGACGTGTGGAATGCTGGCCGCCTTTCAATACACAAAGGTGGCAGCCGGTACTGTCTTGGCCACCGTCAATGCAAACCTGATCGGCTACGTCGGCGGCTACTACCAGTGGGACAACAATTGGAAGCTCACCGGTCGCGTCGGGGTTCAGTCTTTCGGAGGCGCACGGCTCCTCAATTTTAATCCAATTGCATCGTTCACTCAGCCACTACTCCGTATAGACCTAGACCAGTTAGATGACAGTGATAACCATTTGTTCGGCGCCTCGTTACAGGTCTCCTGGGTGCCGAAGCCTTCTTATCAATTGACCTTCAGAACACCGTTATACATTGTAAGGAACATGACACTGAATAGCGTTCCTTCCACGAGGCTCTGAACTCGGAAATCTGCTGGTGAACAGTTGAAACTGGCGGGGATTTTCCACTTTACGATTGCAGCGACAAGGTTGTGGGCCTCAGAAAGGGCATTCGTCGGCATAGGCTTTCCCGCTTCCGGAACAGGCACGGATTTGAGCGTTAGCGTTCCGATAATCGCTGGCGTGGCAGCAATGAAGACAGGTCACAACAGATACCATTGCGCAGGGATCCAACATGGCGCTGATCGGTCACCAACCCATTGCAAGCGGACCATCGGAACTGAAAGGCACACATATCCTATTGGTTGAAGACTCTTGGCAACTCGGCAATGCTATGAAACGACTGCTTCGCTTATTGGGAGCGGATGTATCCGGTCCAGCTGCTACCATAGCCGACGCCGAGCGCCTGATTGCCGAAGATGCCCCCGATGTAGGCATCATCGATATCAATCTCCGAGACGGCGAGCGGTCTAACGACTTGATTGATCGCCTGCACGAACTTTGTATTCCCGTTCTCGTCGTCACAGGTTACTCGTCCGTCTCTCTACCTCCCGGCAAGGCCGAGGCCATTCTGACGAAACCCGTAAGAGCGGAAACACTTCTCGCGATGTTGCGCCCTATCCTTAACAGACAGAAGGAACGATGAGAGGTCCTTTCACGTGGCATCGGCTATGCCTGTTTTGAGTGGTATCTCGATTGTACAGGATATACCCTCAGACGAAAATGCAAGGTTGACCGTACCACCGAGCTCATGCGGGATGAGACTGCAAATGAGGCTTGTTCCGTATCCTTGCTGAGGCGGAGCCGCCTCTACCGGTGGACCCCCTGTCTCGCGCCACACGATGTTCAAAACTTTCGCGGCGCCTCCATTACTGCGGGAGCCCCAGCTTACGGACACCCGGCCTTCCGGGATCGACAGTGCGCCATATTTGGATGCATTCGTCACAAGCTCGTGCAACACCATCCCCAGCGCCTCAACTGCCACGGCGTTGAGCGCGATATCGGGTCCGCAAGTCGTCGTGTTTGCTTTCGTCGCATAGGGCGCCAACTGGAGGCGGACAATATCCGCGACGCGAACTCGCTCCCACTTATTCTGGCTTAACAACTCATGGGCAATTGCCATGCTTTGAATGCGCTGATCGAGGGATTGGACAAATTCGTCCATCGTACTGCTGCCCTGTCTCGTGCACATGGCGACCGCCCCGACCCGCGCAAGCACATTTTTGACGCGGTGATCAAGCTCTGCCACCAGCAACCGTTGATGCTCCTCAGCTCGCTTGCGTTCCGTTATATCGCGGGTCAGGCCCCTGATGCATATGCATTCCCCGGCTTGGTCGAACTCGGCCGTTGCCGTTTCTTCAAGCCACATTTCCCGACCGTCGGGGTGCATCACTCGAAAGGTGATTGCATACGAAGGTTTGTCCGGCCGGACATTTTTCACCTGCGACTTGAAGCTAGCGCGGTCATCAGGGTGAACCAGCGCAAAAAAGCGAATTGTTGTTAACGGAACTAGTGTGTCGCAGCCAAGTACGTTCGCAGCGTTTTCACTATGTCGCGACAAGCCGGTGCGAGCGTCCCATTCGAAGGCCATTACCGCACCGGCCTCCAACGCCTCTTCCAACCGGGCCGCAACCTCGCTAACCGCTGCCTCGTGCTCACGCCGCTCTGCGAACAGAGAGGCAAGAACCAGCGCGCAGAGCGACGTTGTCAGGATGGCGGCTTGCGCGCCCACGACGCGTTCGTCTATCGGCAGATAAGGGGTGCCGAAATACCCAATGTCAAAGGCTATAGTCCACACGATTGTCAGCGCAAAGATGAATGCTGCTGCCGCGGCGAACATCGGTTGGCAACGGGCCGTCAGCAGCAGCAATAGCGGGAACAGCAGCGCGATGGGAACCACATGCGTCCATGATCCGTGCGGCGGAAAGACAACAAGGGCGCCCAGCACAGTTATTGCCAAGAGCAGTAATGATCCTTCCACAGCCTCGTTTGCCGACGGCGGGTTGCGCACGGCCGCGCCAGTTCCGATCAGCAACGGCGCAAAGGTTACGATGCCAAGCGCGGCTGACGCGAACCAGTGCTCCCAAATGGTCAAGATCGGTGCTGTCGAACCCTGGAATAATTTGAACCCCAAGATCCCGCCGATCCCCGAGATAGCGCTCGCGAAAACCGCTGCCGCGAGCAATTCGAGGACATGTCGCAACCGGTCGAGAGCGAAACCCGGACCAAATCTGTGCTCAATAAGGCCAGCGGCAAGCAATGCCTCACCGGCATTGCACAGAGCGAAGATGACAGAGCCTGCCAAGGTTCTGTCTCCTGACATATTGGCTGCAATCGTTGCCGCGGCGGTCCCGATCGCAACTGGCAATTTGGCACGGGGACCAAGCGCTATCAGGGCTCCGGTGGCAACACCGGAAGCCGGCCAGAACACGGCCACGCCATCAGGCTTTGTCAGCAGAGTAAGACCGAGCCGCGCCGCTAGAAAAAACGCGAAGCCAACCGCCACGGTCACGCCAATCGCGGTGACCCATTGCCGGGTCGGATCAACTGCCCCTAGCCGCCCCACGCCATTGCCAGTCAAGAGTGCCTCCGCCCTGGAATGATCCCTGCCCCAACATCAAAGCATGGGAGGCAATCCCCAGCTAGAGCGGCAGTTACAAATACGTTGCGACATTCGTTCTGGATCATTCTCGACCGGGCCGAGGGCAGTTACGGCGCTGCCCGAGACGTTCCCGAATTCTGAAACCGGAGCCACGAAATCCCACGGGGTCTGGCTGAGGTGATGCCAGCAACACCCCGCATTGTCCTGTTCTTGAAACGATGGAAGTCGACTACCTTTCGCCCTACTAGCAATTTTGCCCGATTGCGTTCGGTCGACCGAAGCTACGAGCGGTACGCCGCACACGGCAGGCAACCTCCAGAGCGGCGTGCGCTCGGGCAACGCGGGAGGAATTGCATTAAGCCTGTTTTCCAGACGCGCCAGTTCGCTGCGCCCCAACCAACAGCTTGCGATCATGGATCAGGTTTTCCAGCCGATGGGCTGCCACGTTTAGCGCAACAACATCGCGGGCCTCCTCATCGCTCGACGCGCGCTTTAATTGTTGCGTCTGAAGCACTCCGTCGATCTCGCGCTCGATTTCGTCGAGTTCAGCCTCATCGCTGCTGCCACGGATACGCCGTCCGAGTGCATAGAGTACATCCAGCGCCTCCTCTTGGGTCAGCGGCGGCTTCGCCCACAGGAACTTCCAGGATGCAGCGAACACGGACGCAAGCGCGCCCACGATCATAGGCACCAAAAAGATTATGTTGCCCCATTTGTCCAGAAAACTCACCTGCGTGCCGTTGTAGAATACCGCCGCCCCCGGGTGCGCCGGCAGATAGGCAGACGCGTCTGTATCGGCCGCCGAGACCTGAGCCAAGATCGGCAATTCGGCCAATAAGTCGCGCCGCGCTTTCATCACGGATTCCGTGAGGTCCGCCACGAGATCGCTGCTCAACGTCTTTTGGGCAACCAGATAGAATGCGGTCCGCAGCGTAGTGACGTCCTCCGCCGGATTGGGCGGAGAGCCTCGCAACGTACCTTTTGGGATTTCGAAGGACTCATACGCCCGCTCCTTCTGGGCAATAGCCGGAGCCGATTCGATCGGGATCAGTGTTGGGCCGGATTTCCCGGCCTGCGGGAACAGACTGCGCAGAAGCGACAGATACTTTTCCGCAAGTGGCATCACGATCAGTATCGCGCGCACTTCCTTGGAGTCGATCATGCGTCGCGTGTCAGCCAGCCCAATATTCTTGAAGACGACCCCAGATCGCGTGAGGTCATACTCGTCGATCAAGACTTTTACGAGCCGCTGATTGATATCGCCGCCGACTACGCCAACGTTGGCGCGCTTCAGGCTTGCAATATCAGTAATAGGAGAGCCCGGTGGAGCGACCAGCAGAGCCACCGTATACGTCACAACGGCGACCGCTTGCGCCTGCGAGAGGTCGCCAACGTCACCCCTGACCACGGCAAGATCCACCGTGCCGGAAGAAAATGCATCGGCCGCTTCGGTAGCGCCTGCTGCCTCAACGATGTTGAGCCGCACCGGCGCCTTCTGCTGCGCCAGCCTGCTAGCCAATGCAGCGACCAACCTGCTCGCCTCGCCATCCAGTGACCCCGCCGCGATGGAGAGGGTTGTAGGCCGGGCATGCCAGTGCCAGGCAAATAGCCCGGCGCTCGTCATCAGAACGACAGCGCCTGCGACCAACGTGATCCGCAGCCAGATGGGTAGCTTGATCGCGTCCATGCTGCGTGTCTCGCACAAAAACTCCTCCGCTGCGGCTCTGTGACCGTAAAAAGAGGAGCGTCAGCCTGCTGCCAGGAAATGACCGACACTAATGGACTCCTGACCAGACCGCCCATTGATTCAGATCAAGTCCGGGTAGCCGCAACCAGCGGAATCTGCCCGCCGAGGCATAGCGCGGCCGCTTGGTTGCGTATGAAACAACGCAGAGGGCGGCATGCATAAATTACTCGTTGCGACCACGGTCATATCATCATTGGCGGCGCCAGCCGCTGCAGAAGACAAGATGGTCGTCGACATGAGCAAGATGAGCTGCAATGAATTGACCAAGCTCGGCTTCCAGGATTTCTCCGGCATCGCCATGTGGCTGAGTGGCTACCACAATGCGAGCGTTCGAAATACCACCATCGACCTCTATCAATTCGCGCAGGCCGCTAAGGTGGTGAAAGATTACTGTTCGGCAAACCCGCGCGCAACGGTGGTGTCCGGCGTTGAACGGGCGCTCGGCATCAAGATGCCACGACCGCGGTAGAGAGTATCGCTGCTAACAGCTATGCACGGACAAGAAGTCAGCATCGAGTGACCACTTTAGGCACGTTGGGATTTCGTGGAGCTGTCATCTATTCATCGCCGGTGCTGGCTGTCGAGTAAGACAATAGCGATATCGTAGCGGCACAATCTATTTCGGAAGGCATTCCACATTAAATGCAATGATGATCTGCGCAGGGTCGGCCTTACCGACACTCTTAAGGTCTTCAAGCCCACTTTTCAACTTGGCTCCCGCCTCCTTTAAGCTGCCTTCAAGCATCAGCTTGGCCTTCTTGCATCGTTCCTCGTTGGAGAACTCCTGAAACACGACAGTTGGAAGAAGTCTCCATTCCGATCTGTCGTTTGTCACCGCAGGGCTCACCGAGTAGGAAAAGACGTACATCAGAATCCACATCGACATGCTCCATCTATGATGTGATAGCGATGATGACCTTGCGTCTGTGCTACCATCAATAAACCCAATACGCCTTAATTTTGCGGCGGCAGCGCCTCCGAACTAGGAACGGGCCGCCTGTCGTACAAGACCGACGCGCTGACGACCAAGACCCACAGTGGGAAAACGAGCAAGCTTCCATCGAAGTAATTGCTTCCAAGCAGAAGAACAGCTGCGATGACATATCCGCCGACCGCCAGCCAACGCGGCGTCAAACGGGTATAGATAGCAATAGTCGATGTCGTGATCATGAAGACGGCCGCCGTCTTCGCCAAATAGATGTTGACCATCCCGTAGGCTAAGCCGCGCCCGAAGTGAAACGTCGCAGAGTGAATGAGCAACTCGGGCGCCGCGTGGAACGCAATGATGATCGCACCAACAACCGCGGCCGCGGCGAAGAGCATGGCCAACATCAAAAATCCGCTTCCTAAGAAGACCGTAGCAAAAAAACGATCTTCCCGTGCCCCGAGTCGATCGCGAAGAACTCCCACGAACCATAGAAAAGCTATCCCGGCGAATGGCACTAGGTTCATGGCCAGCGTGACATAACCGGTGTCTCCCGCAAGCCAAGCTCCCCGCTCGAAAGGATCGGAGGGGACTGAGAGCCGCATGAGCCCAAACACTGCAAACAACAGGACCGAGAATATGATCCCGGCGAACGCCGCGGCCTTTGGCGTTCTCAGATAGGCGTCCGTTAAAGGCGGCTCGCTCGGAATCACAGCGAAGCTCCCGAGAAGGAAGAGATCGAAAGTCTTTGTCTCGCAGGCACTAGTCGCGCTTGGGCGGCTGCTGACCTAGCCGCATGCGCTGCGCTCTCATTCGTTTTATTTCTTCATTCAGCGCATCGCTCTTTTCGTCGCGTACTGCGCTATCCGATTTTGCATCGTTCTCACGCAGTTTACTCAACGCTTTCTCTACGGAGAGTTTGGGTGTTTCAGCCATTCGGAACCCTCTTTCAATTCACACAACGCCAAGAGCCTTTCTCCCCTACAAGTTCGCAGCACATATCAGGCGGTCCCGCCGCATCGCTGCAAGACCAGCCCCCCTAAACTGAGTGACCGCTCGGGCGGGTAAGACGACGGAGAGGCAAGAACTCTGTGGATACAACTGCGCTTGGCTCAGCGTTGGCTTGATCTAGATCAAGCATCGGTAGTTCGGCTGGACCAACATCCGAGACACTTGCTCGCGCAAAATCACCCCATCGGCACAGCGACCGAGGAAGCACCGGAGGAAACCATGAAAGCAAGTGCTGCACTCAGGAAGGAAGCTGACACCAAAGATTGCTGGAAGGGGTTCCGGACAGGAGACTGGCAGACTTCGATCAATGTGCGCGATTTTATTGTCCGGAACGTTACGCCTTATACCGGTAGCGAGACTTTCCTGGCAGCTCCATCGCAGCGCACAAAGGCGGTATGGGCGAAACTGCAGCCTTACTTTTCGGATGAGAGAAAGAAGGGCGTGCTTGCGGTAGATGCGGCCTCTCCTTCCACTATGCTGGCACACAAAGCTGGCTATATCGATCGCGACAACGAAGTCATTGTCGGCCTGCAGACGGATGAGCCCTTCAAGCGAGCGATCTTCCCGTTTGGCGGCTTGAGGATGGTTGAGAACGGTTTGCAAGCTGCCGGCTTCGAACCTGACGCGCGCGTGCACGAGGCATTCACGAAATATCGTAAGTCGCACAATGACGGCGTGTTCGACGCCTATACGCCCGAGATCATGAACTGTCGGAGATCCGGGATCGTTACCGGTCTGCCCGACTCTTACGGGCGCGGCCGCATCATTGGTGATTATCGCCGTTTGGCTCTTTACGGGATCGACCGTCTCGTTGAGGTCAAGCAGGCAGAACGCGCCCAGATCGACGACATGTGGCCAACCGACGAAATCATTCGGATGCGCGAAGAACTCTCGGAGCAGATGCGTGCGCTCGGCGATCTGGCTGCCATGGCGAAGCTCTACGGGAGCGACGTATCCAAGCCAGCAGCGAATGCACATGAAGCATTCCAGTGGACGTATTTCGCCTATCTTGGCGCGATCAAGGAGGCAAACGGCGCCGCGATGTCGATCGGCCGTATATCGAGCTTCCTCGATATCTTCATCGAGCGCGACCTGAAAGGCGGCATTCTGGACGAAACCGGGGCCCAGGAGCTCTGGGACCAGCTTGTCCAGAAGCTCCGCATCGTCCGCTTCCTCCGTACCCCTGACTATGATGCGTTGTTCAGCGGCGACCCCTACTGGGCGACCGAATGCGTTGGCGGCATGGATTTGGACGGGCGGGCTCTGGTGACCCGAAGCAGCTACCGGATGCTGCACACGCTCTACAATCTCGGTCCGGCGCCCGAGCCGAATATTACGGTGCTCTGGTCGACCAAGATGCCCGCGCCCTTCAAGCGATACTGCGTGAGAGTCAGCAAGGACACCTCTTCACTTCAGTACGAGAATGACGATTTGATGCGACCTTTCTGGGGGGACGATTACGGCATTGCCTGCTGTGTTTCGGCAATGCGCCTCGGAAAGCAGATGCAGTTCTTTGGAGCGCGGGTCAATCTGGCGAAAGCACTGCTCTATGCCATCAACGGCGGCCGAGACGAAGTATCTGGCGAGCAGGTCGCGCCTCAGTCGCAGCCCGTTGCGGGTGATTTCCTCGACTACGACGATGTGATGGGCAAGTTCGATACGACGATGGAGTGGCTCGCCAAGATTTACGTCCACGCCATGAACTGCATCCACTATATGCACGACAAGTACTTCTATGAGCGTCTGGAGATGGCGCTTCACGACCGCGACATCCTGCGGACGATGGCGTTCGGCATAGCAGGCCTCTCGGTGGTTGCCGACAGTCTCAGCGCTATGAAGTACGGGAAAGTACGCGTCGTGCGAGACGCGACGGGACTTGTGGTTGACTACCAGAACGAGGGTAACAAGTCGACGCCGCAGTTCGGTAACAACGACGACCGGGTCGATCAGATCGCCTCTAGCCTCGTCACGCGTTTCATGGAGAAAATCCGTAAGCATCCGACCTACCGGAACGCGACACACACCCAGAGCGTGCTCACGATTACGTCCAACGTCGTCTACGGCAAAGCCACCGGAAACACCCCGGACGGACGGCGGAAAGGAGAGCCGTTCGGACCTGGCGCGAACCCAATGCATGGACGCGATAGCCACGGTTGGCTCGCGTCCTGCCTCTCGGTCGCAAAGCTACCCTACAAGGATGCGCAGGACGGCATCAGCTACACAGTTTCGGTCGCTCCCCAGAAGGCTCATCTGTCGGAAGACCAACTCGTGGATGAAGCAGTCAAGGCATTCGACGTGTACTTCGATCGAGGCGGGTTCCATATGAACCTGAACGTCATCGACAGGGAAACGCTCGAGGACGCGATGAAAAACCCCGACAAGTATCCACAACTTACGATCCGGGTCTCGGGTTATGCCGTGAATTTCGTCCGACTGACGCCAGAGCAGCAACGCGACGTGATCAGCCGCACCTTCCACGGCCAGATCTGAGCGAGGTGCACCATGTCAACGGTGCAGACACTGGAGCCGGGAAGTCGTCATGACCTTCGGGTCGGGATTTCACCCGACGCGCCCGATGAGGACAAATTCAAGGACCAGGAAGGCACGTTCGGATACTGCCATTCCTATGAGACGTCCTCTCGCTACGACGGGCCCGGCTTGCGCACCGTGCTGTTCGTCTCGGGCTGCCTTCTGCGATGCACCTATTGTCACAATCCGGACACTTGGCACCTTAAGGACGGCACCTACGTCTCGGCCGCCCACGTGCTCCGCCGCCTTGCCGATTTCGCGCCCTCCCTTCGGGCACTTGGCGGCGGGCTAACCATCTCGGGTGGCGAGCCGATGGTACAGCGCGCGTTTACCCAGCAAATATTTGCCGGCGCCAAGAAGATGGGCCTGCACACGGCTGTGCAGACCTCCGGCTTCCTCGGCGATCACGCGGACGATACCTATCTGTCCGAGATCGACCTCGTTCTTCTCGACATCAAGAGTTCGGATCCCGAAACATATCGTCGAACTACCGGCCGCGACATCGCGCCAACGCTTCGTTTTGCCGAGCGCTTGGCGTCGATGTCGAAGCCGGTCTGGGTCCGCTTCACCCTCGTTCCCGGCGAGAATGACGATCCGGCGAATGTCGATGGCATCGCGCAATTTGTCGCGCCGATGAAGAATGTCGAATGGGTGGAAGTACAACCTTTCCACCAGATGGGCGCGTTCAAGTGGAAAGCGATGGGTCTCGAATACAAACTTGCTGACACGCTACCGCCCAGTCCGGATCTGGTGAACCGGGTGCTCGGACAGTTCCGTGCTGCGGGATGTCAAGCACGCTGATCAAACAATTGTTCGGCAGATTTGGGAGTGAGACACATGATGGATTTTGCGCGCGACATCATCGGCAGCCAGCCAATCTTGACGGCTTTTCTGGCGATTGGATTAGGCTACCTCGTCGGCCAGATCAGCATCGCCGGATTTTCCATGGGCGTCGGAGCCGTTCTTTTTGTCGGCCTCGGGATCGGGGCCTTTGCGCCAAAAGCCCAGATCATTGGTCCGATCGGACTGACCGGTCTAATCATGTTCCTCTACGGGATCGGCATCCTCTACGGCCGTCAGTTTTTCGAAGGCATGAGCGGAGTTGGGCAGAAATACAATCTGCTCGCCCTCGTTGCGTGCCTGACCGGCTTGGCCGTAGCGCTCGGGCTCGGGCACATATTTAACATCAAAATTGGTCATACCCTTGGGCTTTATGCGGGATCGATGACAAGCACGGCATCACTACAAGCCGCGCTCGACGTCATGAAGAACAAGGACCCGTCGATCGGATATTCAATCGCATATCCGTTTGGCGTCATCGGTCCAATTCTCTGCATCTATTTCATGACCAGGCTCGTTAAGCCCAAGTTCCCGGCCAAGGCCCAGCATTTTCATATGGGCGAAATCACTATCGGCGAGAACTTTTCCGGTGTCACGCTTGGAGACCTCGCCACTGACTCTCTCGCCGAGCTGCAGATCACGATGGTCCGCCAGAACGGCCGCAACGTCGTTCCGACCGACGGCACCATCCTGAATGCGGGAGACGCCCTGCTCGTCGTCGCCGATCGCAAAGAGGAAATCGCACTGGCGGCTGAACGTCTTGGCCGACTCGAACCGGGCCGGCTCGCGAGCGACCGCGCCGACCTCGATTACATCCGGGTCTTCGTTGGCAAAGCCAGCACGGTCGGCGTACCGCTTTCGAAGCTGCCGATGCCGCCCGGCGTGCCAGCGCACATCTTGCACGTGCGGCGCTACGATGCTGACCTCGTTCCATCTCCCGACCTCATGCTAGAGTTTGGCGACCGCGTCGGAGTGCTGACGCCGCCGGACAAGAAAGAAGACATCCGCAAACATTTTGGTGACTCCATCAAGGCGACTGCTGACTTCAGCTATGTTTCGCTCGGTCTCGGCATGGTGATGGGCGTCCTTCTCGGTCTGATCCCTATTCCGATTCCGGGCGTGGGTACTGTGACGCTCGGCATCGGCGGCGGCCCGCTAATCGTTGCGCTCGTTCTCGGCAAGCTCCGCCGCACCGGACCGATGCTTTGGACCATGCCTCTGCCAGCGAACATCGTTCTTCGGAATTTCGGTCTCGCGATTTTTCTCGCAACTGTTGGGGTGAATTCCGGACAGCCCTTCGTCCGCACCGTAGCGGAATCGGGATTCACAATGCTGTTCATTGGCGTTGCCATACTTCTGACGACAGTGTTCATCGTCCTCGTTGTCGGCCACTACATTCTGAAGATCCCATACGATGACCTGGTCGGCGTGGCATCCGGCGCAACTGGAAACCCCGCCATCCTGGTCTATTCAACGAAAATGGCGCCGACCGAACGCCCAGACATCGGCTACGCCATGATCTTCCCATCGATGACACTTTTGAAAGTGATCGCGGCGCAGATCGTCGGGCTTTTGACGATAGGCAGTACAGGCGGGCAATAGCGCCAGTGACGACGATCGAGGAGAAGCAGGAATGCCCGATCGGATCCCCGCGCCGCAACCGGCTATCTTCAATCTGCAGGCTTACAGCCCCGCAGAAATCAAGGAAGCTGTAGAAAAGGTCGGTATAAAGAAGGCAACGCTACCGTTCCTGGCCTCCTTCATGCTGGCGGTCATCGCGGGCGGTAGCGTCGGCTTCGGCGCCCTTTACTACACGATCATTGCCAGCGACGCAGATCTCAGCTTCGCCACTGTGCGCGTCGTCGGCGGGTTAGTGTTCTCCCTCGGACTTGCGCTTGTTCTAGTTGGAGGCGCCGAGTTGTTCACGGGCAACAACCTTATCGTGATGGCGTGGGCGAGCGGAAAGGTATCTACGGCGGCGATGCTCCGCAACTGGGCCACCGTCTATCTCGGAAATTTCCTCGGATCACTTGGACTGGTTGTGCTGGTCTTTCTCTCTCATCACCCGGACATGAATGATGGCCGCATCGGCCTTTCGATACTGAATACGGCCGCCGGAAAAACTCGCCCCGATATGATGACACTGTTCTTCAAAGGCATCCTTTGCAACGTGCTCGTTTGCGCGGCGGTGTGGCTTGCTTATGCTGGCCGGTCAGTTACCGACAAGATCGTTGCAGTCATCCTGCCGGTGTCTGCTTTCATAGCAGCCGGGTTCGAACACTGCGTTGCCAATATGTATTTCCTCCCCCTGGCGTGGCTGCTAGTCCAGACCGGTCACGCGCCAGCGAATTTCGACACTTCATCCATCACAATGTCCGGGATATTCCACAATCTGTTGCCGGTAACGCTCGGCAACATCATAGGCGGCGCCGGCTTTGTCGGTGCTGCCTACTGGGCAATCTATCGTGCGGCGTTCGGCCCATCGGACCGAGATCAGAAATAACAGGCGCAATCTCCACGCTCGAATCGGCTTACCAACATGTCGCCACAGCCCAACCATCGGCAATCCTATCGGACGACCGCCTCGGACGCGCGATCTCTCTGCTGGGGTCTCCAAAGCCGACACAATTCTTGTCACGGCGTCGGCGCGGCAGTTCAATACCTCCTTAGCATGCCGTGTTCCACGCTTATGTCGCCGTAATCAGCGCACGCCGCTTTAGGACTTCTCCTCAAGGCCGCGAGCACTCGATTGGTCGTTTTTCCAGCCGCCTCTGATACTTCAGGACGGAATTTACTTCGGTCGTAATCCTTGCCATCGTGGGCCTTTATAGCAGCGTCATAAGCCTCGATCATTGCCATCGCCGCATCAGCGCTCCCGAGAAGCTTGGCCCCTCGTTGGACGCCGCCGACGCCATTGGCCTCGTAGCCGGTGCACCGTTGTTCGAGCACCGCGGCTGCGGTAGCAAGTTGGTCTAGGAACGTCGATTCGGCGTCCGTCAGCGTCTGCATCTGCACCGTCACGATTATCGGGAGCAGTACGATGGTCGCCAAAGTGATTTTCATCGTCTCGGTCCTCCCTACGGCGGTCGAAAAACTCAGCTACTGCTCGGCGCCAGCATCCGCAAACCCGTTAGCACCGAAGTATGAATTATCCATCGACGTCAATAGCGCCAAGCAACTCGGTCTGAGCGTGCCGCCGGCGCTTCGCGCAGAAGCACCGAAGTCATGGAAAAATCAGTGACCGCTTTCCATGTTTGCTGTACATGTCATTTTGCTTGGCTGCTGGATCAGTCGCCATGGCAGCGTATTATCCTTGCATTAAAACCACGGCCTTTCTCAAACCAGATATCGTCAACAGTTGCGGTCGCACAGTCCCAACTCAGTCCACTCCACAGAACCTGCGGACCCATGACGATAAATCGCGTTCCCGACTCTCAGCAGTAGCGCCACAGCGCGTCATCTTTGGCAACGGTGCCGCCGGTCGGGTCGGAGACAAAACCTTTGATCTAGGTCAACGTCTGCGAGCTTCAAGCATTCACGCTATAGTAACGCGCCCCACAGGCGTCTCCACCAGTCACCCTTCGGTGACGCAAGCGCGAAAGAGGGAGTGCGGCCATGCACCCGAGGAAAAGTCCATCAATCAAGTCGGCGACTATTGCCGGTATTATTGCGAGCGCCCTGTTGGGGTCTGCAGGTCTCACTCTCAATCCGGCGCCAGCCAACGCGGTCGTTTATTGCCAGTACGTCAGCTATCCTTCAGGTTGTGTTGCCCGCGCGGGCGTCGCGCTTAGGGCACGTCCGGTGGCGCGCGCTGCGGTTCGTCATAACGCCGGTGGCAACATGAATGGAGGCGTCAATCGCGTCGGGGTGAGACGGTAGAGGTCGGTATGCCGCGGCTGCCCGGCTCGTTGTCGCCATTCTCATAATTGCGGTCGCGGAGCTTCCAGGCCACCGCGACCTGCATGCCAGCACGCGCTGGCACCCGGCGGGCCGGCAAGTAAAGCGCTTGCGGCTGCCGCTTGCTCGCGGGCGCACTTCTAACGACTGAGATGATAGATCAAATTCAACGCGCCATTCTTGAAAATCAAATCCCTGTTGCCCGAGCCCTGCGGATAGTCCTGTACTCGCAAGCCGTAAGTCGTATGCAAGGCTGGCGAACGTCTCCGCCCGCATCAAGCGAACGAGAGAGCTGCTCGAAGAGCGAAGAGACCCCTTAAAAGCAGGTCGAACATGTCGCCACAGCTCGACCATCGGCAATCTCATCGGACGACCGTTTCGGATGTAGTACGGAGCGGCTTGTTGAGCCGATCGCTTGCCGCAGTGACCGCAATACTCCTCGGCGCCATGGCCGCCATCGGCAGCGTAGATGCTGCGCCGCGAGCCAAGCCTGACCAGATCCGATACAAGTATGTTCGGCCAACAGATCCGTCGCACCAAGCGATCTACGATCAGATCAAGCAAGGCCGAGCCCTTGAACTCCTGCAGCAATTGCTGAGCCCTCTCCGCCTTCCCCATCCGCTCACACTCAAAGTCGCGAGTTGCGACGGCGTTCCCGATGCCTGGTACGGAGATGAGGTTGTCACGTTGTGCTACGAACTGCTGGCAGAGATTCTGAAGAATGCGACGACGCGCGATCTCCCTGCTGGGGTCTCCAAAGCCGACACAATTCTCGGTCCAGCACTCGACGTTTTCCTCCACGAGACCGGACATGCCGTTTTCGACATGCTGCAAATCCCTGTCCTCGGCCGGGAGGAGGATGCGGCCGACCAGTTCTCCGCTTACGTCATGCTCCGGCTCAGCAAAGCCGAGGCCCGCAGAATGATCCTCGGCGCAGCCTATCTTCGCGCAAAGGAGCTTCCGGAAGCGGAGCCCCTGTCCTCTCGCGATAAGTTCTCGGACGAGCATTCGATGCCGGCCCAGCGAGCTTTCAATGTTTTGTGTATCGCTTACGGCGCGGACAAGAAGCTGTTTGCCGATATCGTCGCGAACGACATCTTGCCCAAGCAGCGAGCCGAAACCTGCGAGATCGACTACGACGATCTCACATTCGCTATGACGGCCTTGATCGGTCCGCATATCGACAAGACTTCAGCCAGGAAATTTCATGAGGTTTGGACGAGAACCGTCAGCGCCCGCCGTACGCGTCTGAATCGCCAGTAGGATAGATTTTATCCTCGTCCCGCTGTAGTCGGTCATCCCGGCGCATCGGCGTTCACCGTCTCCCAAGAAGCGATCGTCGAAAACCACTACCCCGAGCTTCTTTCTCGCAACCGAAACTTCCCGTCATGCCTCGCCCGTATTTTTTCTGCCGCTTGAGGTAATAGACCTCGTCGCGATAATCGAGCCAAACAACAGTATCTTCATGGCAATGCTCCCGCGCCTGCGTCTCATAGCGAAACGAAGTAAGCGGGAGAGCAGTGACAGCAGACGGCGCGAACAGCAGAAATGCGAACACCCAGGGGCACTGTCGGCAGATCAAGGCCTTGCCGCGAATAGTGGATAGTTTACGTGACCGCACTAATCCCCAGCCAATTTCTGCGGACCACCCCAAGAATGGATAAGGCCTTTCAGGCGCTTTCGATAAATTCATGCTGAGTGCGCACCTCATACGAAATCAAACCGATTACGTCGTGACTATCCGCTCGTCACTCCTTCAGGGAAATCGTGATCTGGCCGATATTTCCAGCAAGCTCCACTCCCGCGCGGGGGCCGCGCAAGGCAATCCTTACACCCTGCCCATTCGTTAGTTGAACGCCGCCCATCCCACCAACGAAGGCGCCCCCGCCCCCAACAGAGCTATAGGTGCCGGCAAAGTCCCTGATCTGCCTTATGCCCGAGGCCCATCCTGTCAGTCGAATTACGGACACTCCCGCTGCAAAGCCGAGACTCAGGCCGAATACCCTGAATGGATAGTCGCGGCCGCGATATGTCACGATGCCATTTCCCCCGCCGGCTCCCAGGATCAGTCCCGCCTTCACCAACTTCACCCGAACATAGCCAGATGCCTGAGCCCGGGAAGGCGTCACCGGAACGGTCAATGTGAGCAGTACAACCGCCGTCATGTGCATTGCGAACAGACGCAGCGCAGACCACCTGTGCTCAGGGCTTTTCTGCATCGACTTTCTTCCAGGTCTGGTCCGGATCGAACAAGGACATGCGCTTCACGATCCGGTCGGTCTGCGGTCCGAGATCCTTTTCGTAAACCGTCCCGGCATGATTGACCACGAACGTCTTGACGCCGGAATTTCCGTATTCGGCAGGCCAGGCGATTAGTCCATAGCCGCCGATCATCTTGCCTTTCATCAAATAGATCAGCGCGCCGCCGGGAGCATTGGCCCCCTGTCCTTTCAGTATGCGGAAGTAGTAGCCGTGATACGGCTGCGGCTTTTCACCGACCTGGTAGCCTTCAGTTGAAGCTTCTGCGACCAACGCACCCATCGGGCTCGGATCGCCATCATCACGCCAAAACAGCCCGTCCTTCTTGCCCGGCGTCGATACAATCCGCTGTGCATAAACGCCAGCGCCCTCGCCGCGATCCTTCTCGGCATATTCGTTCTGGGCGTCGACAAAGGCGAGGCTGGTCTGGATCGCATCAAGTTCGTTACGGCCGATCCGGCGATACAGGACCTCGATGCGGCCCTCTTCAGTATCGAACTCCCAACCTGTCTTGGTGTTGATGAGTGGAATCGGGAACGGAAAGTCGTCCGTGCCGAGCATCAAGGTAGCTCTCTTGTTGCCCTCCGTCTTGATCGCATGCTTGGCGTCATACATGGACGTGAAGCGCAGACGCGTGTCAGCGTCGGCCACCTCGTCACCGGACAACACGATGTCATCGGCTGCCTTGCCGAGGACCTTTAGAATATCGCTAGCGCCACCCTTGACCGCGACGGCGAGCGCCCCTGCAGCAGCCTCCGGTGTTGGAAAGGATTGCTGCGCTTCCGACACCGAGCCCATAAGAGCCAGTGCCACGACAGCCGCCGCAGTTGTCGATGCAGCGCGATGGATTGACGTCCAAACGATCATGGCGACACCTCCGAAGGGATTTTTGCGCCATTTGCAAGCCAATCCCGATAGGTGCGGAACGTCAGACCGAGCGCCTCGTACTTCACCCGTAGGTAGCCGTCGCTGCCCCGCCTCACGGCATCTGGCACCACGTTTTCGACTTCCTGCGCGATCACGCCGACATAGGCCTTCTGGCCGCCGAGATAGCTGAAGCGATAGTAGCCAAGACCGTTGGCGAGATGGCCGAGCAGGACAACGTCATGTTTCAGAGCGATGTCAGACCGCCGCCCGCCGCCACCGCCACGGAAACCACCGCCGCCACCACCACGGAAACCACCACCGCCACCACCATGAAAGCCGCCGCCTCCGCGGGCACCAGCGAAGCTTGTGCCGCCGGCGCGCGGCATGCTCGCCATGCTGGCCCGCCCGCGTGCAGACGCTGCCGCCGCCGCGCGGCCGGACGACACATTCATTGCGCCGCCACGATTTCCACCGCCACGCCCGGCCGCGCCGGCCCCCGCGCGGTTGGCGGTCTTCGCACGATCACCGCCGCCTTTGGCGCGATTGCCAGCCTTCGCGCGATCGGCGCCGCCTTTGGTCCGGTCCGCAACGCCGGCACGATCTCCACCTCCCGGCCGATCCCGTGTGCCGGCGCCAACGCCGCCTCGATCTCCCGCGCGATCGCCAGCGCCCTGGTTCGGACGCAGCACCTGCTGCCCGTCGCGACCACGGAAATCCATCCGGTTGGAGGCGCCCGCCTTTAGATTGTTGTTGCTGAAGCGCTGCTGAACGTTGGCGTTGTTGTAGCGCACGCCCTGGCGGTGGGCCGGATTGTGCTGCCAACCGTTTCCAACATTGGTCGTGCGATGGTTGACATAGACGTTGCGGTTACCCCAGTTGAAGCCACCGCCCCAGTAGTTGCCCCAACGCCCGATTGCCCATGCGGTGCCGAAGGCGACACCCGCCGCGACAACACCCGCGCCGATATAGGACGGGTATCCGAAGTAATACGGTGGATATTCCGCATAGGGCCAGGTCCCGTACACCGTTGCCGGATCGTAATACGGTACATAAACCGCCGCAGGATCCGCCTGTTCGATCACGACCACCTGCTTGCTTTCTTGGGTCTTAACGCTGACCTTTTGCTGCTTGGTGGTCACGAGCTTTTTGTTGTCATAGGCTTTCACCCGCAGCCGCTGGATCGCATCCATGACATCCGGCTGTTGAGCGAGCACCGCATCGCCGAGGCTCTTTGTCCAATCGACCTTGTCGCTCATCATCGCCAGGACGTCCGGAGTGCTGACCAGAGCCTTGACGCTGTCGTCCCACGCCTGCTTGTCGACCGCATCCTTCAGCGCGTCACCCTTGAGCGACTTGCGTTCCTTGGCCCAACGATCCGCCTGCACTACCTCCAGCGGGTAGGTCGATGCTGCCAGGACATTCGCGAGCAGTTCGTCGGGATAAAGCGCAATGGGTGCGACCAGCGCCTCAAGTTGCTCTGGCTTTAGCAGCTCGACGCTCGGCGTTGGTCGGCTCGCCGGAACGTCTGGAGCGGCTGCCTTATCAACCGTCTGAGCCGAGACAGCGACAGGGATCGCCATCACCAGTGCAAGCGCGAACAGAATCTTGCGGCAGCAGAACATCACACCCTCCTTCGGGGTTCCCTGCAGCAAGCATCGACGGAAGGGAGGAAGGTCCTTTGATCAAGATCAAGGAAAGCCAAATTTCCAATGACCGCGACGTTGGAGGATCTCTGACTTCATGCGGTGGACGACTGCGCGAGAGCGAGTGGGATTTTGATCACGAACAGCGCGCCGCCTGATACTTGATTTGCAGCAGAAATCTCCCCTTGGTGCGCCTCTACGATAGTACGGGCGATGGCGAGTCCCATACCCAAGCCTTGCGCCTTGGTCGTGAAGAATGGGTTGAAGATGCTCCGGATATCCGCGACCACGATTCCTGGACCGGTGTCGCTAATCTTGATTTCGGCGTGCGCGTTCAGCCGGGCCGTCGATATGTTGACTTCGCGCTCTTTATCGTCGGCATCGGAGATTGCGTCCATTGCATTAATGATCAGGTTGAGAATGACCTGTTGCAGCTGAACCGGATCGCCCTTGACGTACAAATCGCCCGAAGCGGCAGCGAACCTTAGCGCAATGCCGCGTCGATCAGTCACTGCTTCTACAAGCCCGATCGCCTCCCGCACCGTATTGTTCAAATCGATGTCCCGGACCTCGAACGGCGTTTTCTTCAGTACGCTGCGAAGTCGGCGGATCACTTCGCTGGCCCGTTGATCGTCACGCCTGATGTCCGCAAGGATTTCCCTAACTTCGGCGAGATCCGGAGAGGCCCCCTTCAGCAAAAGCTCCGCTGTCTCTGTATTCGTAAGAATGGAGCCAAGCGGCTGATTCAGCTCATGCGCAATGGAGGTCGTCAACTCTCCGGCGGCCGAATAGCGGTTGACGTGCGCAAGTTCCGCCAGCCGCTGTCGTGACTCGATCTCGGCAAGGCGTCGCCGGCGACGTTCGTGCAATAAGCCGCTGATCAACCCCGTTTGGATCAGAATGACGGCTGCAATCAGCTGAATCTGCCAGCGATACTGCGCCCAAATATCGGGCTCGCGAAACAGGATCTCGCTGCCCGGCGGCAGATTGCTCTGGTTGATGCCCCAGCGTTGCATTTGCCGCCAATCGAATTTCGGCGCAGCGAATTCAATCGGCTCGACTTTGATGTTCCCCGGCTTCTCGCCGCCAAGGATTCGAACCGCTGCGTTGACAGTCTGCTTGCTGGTTTCGGCGATCGAATGCATCGGGCCACCAACGGTTTCTGGATCGAAAAAGGCTTCCTGGTAGGAGAAGATCGGCGCATTGGCGACTGCATGAAGGCTACGCAAGGCAAGGTCGCCTTCATGGCTGACACCGGCAGCGTCGATAGACATCAAGCCCCAGAACAGGACGGTGTACGGCGGAAGCGCAGACGCTCTCTTGAGAATTTCCGTAAACGGAAGATCGGTATAATAGACAAAGGCGACACGGTTCTCTAGCGGCTTCAATTCCCTTTTTAGCTCCTCAAGCCAAAATTTCTCCAATGCTGAGGCACCGATCACAACGGCAATCGTCTGAGTTTCCGGCATGACCTGAAGAATATTCTTGAACGCGGCCAGAAAATCATTGCGGACCGAAATGACGGTGTCGTTGTCCGTGAGGTTCACGCGGTTCACCAGCCGCTGCTCCACCACCGTCAGAACCATTGGCGTTCCGGGAAAAAGCTGCTCGCGATACTTCTGAACGAACCTTGCCGCCGGCGCTCCGATGCTCAACACGATATCAGGTGGACGGCCATGGTAGAGCGAGTTCAAATAGTCAACGAACGGTGCTTCCGGACCTGGGTTATTGAACCTCGCCGTGAGCAGCGCATGTTCCTGGATGTCCAGCGGCCACGGCGAAAGCCGCTCGAGCGTTGCCTTGATGCTCCTTGCATGCTCGCTCCAGGGGCGAAATTCCCGACCGAATGAATGAAGTACCAGCACGCGCTTAATGTCACTACGCTCAGTAGCTCCGGCAATGTCGAACGGAATGGACGCCCACAGCAGCGCGCAGACACACAGACGTACGACTAGGCGTAGTCGATCCGTGACAGCAACGGGGATGCAGCGGTTCATCGTCTTCCCCAACCGTCTGAGACTCGCGAACAGTCGCTATGACACAGTGTCAGCGTGTGCGCATTTCCGCAACAGCCGGGCTAGGCAGCGCTGACGTCAACAGACCGTCGTGACTCGCCCATAGGCGTCCACGACTTGCCTGCACGATGAGCCATAATAGACGCCCGCGGCGCCGGCCGCAGCACCCACTGCAACGGCTCGGCGGGTGGTCCGGCGCGCTACCCCGGCATAGCTCATCGGTGTCAGCGGCCGCCCAACCCTCGCTTCAGCGACGGAGAACACCCCATGTATTGTGACGTCTCCGCCGCTCCAGCACCATCCCGCTACAAAGGACATGAGCGCGACTGCTACCATGATCACCTTTCGCACTGATTTCATTTTTTTGCTCCTGATGGCGTACCGGGGGGAATTTCGTCGAACTCTGCCATTGCGCCGGAATCCAGATCGACCTTCGTCGCACCGGCCGGTGGCTTGAATACAAATGTGTCGGCCTCCACGACGGCGTCATTCTTCCAGTCCCTGATCCTGAGCGTGTATTGCGGTGCCCCGGTCACCGTCTTGCTGGTGATCACATATTTCCGAGGAACAGGCCGTGCTCCACTCTCGATCCAGATCTGCCAATCGATATCCGCGCCACGAAACGCCAGATGTTCGCATTCGACGCCGTCGATCATACCTTGCCCAATGTGTTGAGCCTGGACGACATTGGACATCAACACGTCATAGGTATTTGTAAGCAGCAAGTCCGTGCCTGGCATCGCAGCGCCCGATTTCGCTTGGATCAGATCGACAAGCTGATCGATGGACCCCACAAGGTCGGCCTGCACATAGGCCTTGGCATTGTTGCCATAGATCGACGCAGTCTTTCCGTCGTAGATAAAGTCGACGTCGGTATAGCCTCCCGTTCGGCTAATCCGAAGCTTGTCCGGTCGCGAGAGCTGCATTCTTCCGGAACTCGTAAACTGGATCTTCTCCAGCTCAGGCGTCACGACCTCGATATCACTTTCGAATGTCGCAGAGATCGACTTTTGCGCGGCCGTGTATTCAGCCATCGCCTTGAGCAATTTCGCTGGATCGTCCGCACTCGCCGGCTGTGCAGAAAATGCGATGGCGGCAGCGACCAGCGCCACATCTACAAGGTGTTTTGGCTTACTGTTAACTGAATTTCTCTCGTTCATAGCGTAACTCCCTTGGTCAACTCTATCCAGCCACCCCGCGCGCACTTTCTGTGATCCAGGTCAATCGCATCATCGGATGCTAATCCGCTATATATCGCAACGATGGTAGGACACCTTCATATCCACCATTCCCGGAAACTCTCGAGAGATCGTATTTTCATCAACCACGTTCAGGATGAACTGGACGTGTGAAAGCATAATGCTCGATGCGCAGGCCGCGATCAGGTTGATCGTTTCCTTACTTTCCTTCTTCGACTTGATCTTGCAGATCTCGTGTTTTCCCCTCAGACGATCTGCTTCGGCGATGAAACCGCCGCCGTATACGCCGGAGAAATTCGTAAACGCGATCTGTTTCGCACGCCCCTTGCGGGTAAACACTTTGTTGCATTGGTCCGCACTTGTCGCCCACGCACCAGCAAGATCGATCGCCTTTGCGCTCCGCGGTGACAACATTGCAGAGGAAGCCGCAATCAGGGCAATAACGACAAATCTTTGAAGCATAGCCATATTCTTTCCTCTCAATGACCGCTCAATACCAGTGTCTTGATTGGCAACAGCAGCGCCTGGATCCGCAGCAGCAATGCATGCACAAGTCCGGTCGCATCTACGGCATGCAGGGCAAACCCCTTCAACGCACCAGTTTTTGGATCGGCAATTACGTCATGGTTGCTGGTGTACGCATTAACGATACACGCACTGCCCGGCGTGACTCCCTCCAAGCCGCCTTTATAAAGCGGCTCCAGGAAGACGAGAATCGAACCGGGTCTTTGCAGGTTCTGCGGATCAATCAACAGCTCGCCGCTACGGAATTGCCCCGCGGCGATAAAATCCTGCACGCTTGTGACGACTAACGGAATGATGGTCCACGGCTTCGAGATACAGGTTGCTTCCGCGACCATGCCGGGCTTCATGACCTGGGCTTCGATCTGGCCAAATCCGGCCTGTAAGCTACGCCGACCTGCTCCGTCGGGTATCAACACTCCGGCCGGCCGCATAAGTTGATTGACGACGTCGCCGGTGCGAATGAGAAATTGCTCAACACGGCCATCGACGCCGGCACGCACATAGGTCTTGTCGACATCCACCTGCGCTTGCGCCCGCGCAGCCTCGGCGCTCGCTCTCTCGGCCGGCAAGAGCGTAGAAACACGCAGTAGCGAAGATTCCCTCGTGGCGGTCGCCACATCGATACCGGACTGCCGCTGATCGACCAGCACTTGCAGCTTCTCGATATCGCGCTGCGGCACGATCCCCGGATTCCGACGTTGCAGTTCGGTCTTGACCTCCAGCTCATCCTTGGCCTGCTGGTGAGATGCTCTCGCTTCTCCGATCTGGGCGTCCGCCTTAGCAATGTCGGTTCGCGCCGAGACGAGGGATGCCTCGACCTCGGCGATCTTTCGCTTGGCGGTCTCCAGCGCTGCGTCCTGCTTCGAACTATCCAGCCGGAAAAGAACGTCGCCCTTTTTAACATCAGCCGTGAATCCGACATTCACCTCCGCGACACGGCCCGAGCCTTCAGGCAAAATTGGTACCGTCCGGAAGTAGATGGCCGCCGACGTTGTGGACGGATGAAAATAGAAGATCATCGTGATTAGCCCGAGCGTCAGCATCAGGCAGCCGGTGATCCCCCATCTCAGTTCATACCAGACAGAGAAGAAAGTAATCTCTTTGCCGAACCGTTTTCCCTGCCGATAGCGGCGATAGAGATAATCGGGAAGGATGGTAACCAGCGAACAGATCATGAGTTCAAGCATGGTCGTGCACCCCTTGCCTTATCGAGGGCTGAACATCGGCCTTGGCGCCAGTTACAGACTCAACCTTGGCTTCAGCGGAAAGCGTGCCCGGCGTCGTATTTGCGATTCGCTCCACGGAATCCGCAATGCTGCGCATCGGCGTACCGAAATCCGGCAGGTCGATCATGGCGAGCAACAAGCCCGCGATCCAAAAAATATGCATGTGAGTGAACAGCGAGATCAGACCGAGGACAGCGACGATCTCCATCTGTAGTTTCTGGCTTTTGTGCGCCATGCGTTCGGGCAGGCTGTGCAGTTTCCAGTATAGCGTACCCGCCCATAGCAGCGTCGCTACGAGAAAAACGCCCATCACTACCATCAGGGTATCCGCTCCGTCGGCACCGGGAACGAAGAATGGCAGATGATGAGGAGCTGCGGCGTGCAACTGTTCGCTCAAGTCTTCTCTCCCTTCCGGACGCCCGGGCGCTCTGCAGCCATACGCTGTACCGTGCCTCCCCACGGTGCGGTTTGCTTGATTTGGATCAATAAAACACGATCGGCCGTACATAACCTTGTGGCAGCGCCGAAGCCGACAATCACCAGGAGCCATCAATCATGTCTCGTAGCATCGATGATCTCATTCCCAACGCCACGCAGATCCGTAAAGAGGCCGCCCTCAAGGAGGCCGAGGCGGTGGAAAAGTACGCACGTCTTGCCGCGGCGGCTGAGGCCGAGAAGCGCGCGCTGATCGAGCGGCTCAGCCAACCGTCCGGCAAGAGCGAAGCCGAAAAGGTCCAGCTTGCGTCGACCATAATCCAGCGGGCGGTACGAAACGGTTTGACGGAAGTTCAGGTCTATCGCTTTCCCAACTCGCTGTGCACCGACAAGGGTCGCGCGATCAATCAGCAGGAAAAGGGATGGGAGAAAACACTAACGGGAATTCCAAGTGAGATATTTCAGCTTTGGAGCGACTACTTGCAGCCACGCGGCTATCGCATCGGTTACCAGACCATCGATTATCCGGGAGGAATACCCGGCGACATTGCCATCACAATTTCTTGGGGAGATTGAACGTGGTTCGCATCGGATTCATGCTGGAGCTGTGAGATGTCAGCTGACGTGCCAAGGGAGCGATTAAAGCGCAAGGACTACGAGAAGGAGCTGGGAAAGCTCCAGGTCGAACTCTGCCATTTGCAGGACTGGGTTAAAGCCAATAATTTAAAAGTCATCGTTCTGTTCGAAGGACGCGATGCCGCTGGCAAGGGGGGCGCCATCAAAGCCCTCACCGAAAAGGTGAGTCCGCGGGTCTTCCGCGTCTGCGCCCTGCCAGCACCGTCTGACCGCCAAAAGTCTCAGCTATTCCTTCAACGCTACATCGAGCAGTTCCCGGCAAGTGGCGAGATCGTGATCTTCGACCGAAGCTGGTACAACCGCGCTGGCGTCGAGTATGTGATGGGTTTCTGCAGCCCGGCTGAACACAAACGCTTCTTGGAATTGTGCCCGCTGGTCGAGAAATTCGCTGTGGATGCTGGGATCATCCTAATCAAGCTGTGGCTTGAAGTCGGTATGAAGGAGCAGGAGCTGCGCTTCAAGGCACGCATCGAGGATCCTCTCCGTCAATGGAAGTTAAGCCCGATGGACACCGAGTCATTTGGGCGCTGGTATGACTATTCCCGAGCGCGCGACATGATGTTCAAGGCGACCGATACAAGGCATGCGCCATGGCGATTGGTCCGCTCCGACGACAAGCGGCGGGCTCGGCTCAACATTATATCGCATATCCTCAAGACGATCCCATACAAGAAGATTGCGCGAAAGAAAATTAGGCTGTCGAAGCGTTCCAACAAGGGCCGCTACAACGATCAGGTCAGCCTCCGTCGGATGAAGTTCGTCGAAAATCGTTACTAAAAGAAACGAGGCCGCGCAGTGCGCAGCCCCGTTCGACGCCGGCTTACTTCAACCGTATCGTGACGCCGCCAACAGCGGCGGATAGTTCAGCACCAACTTTGGGGCCGCTGAGCTGCAGGATCACGCCATTGCCATTCTGCAATTGCACGCCTCCAGCGCCACCCACCACCGCTCCACCCGCTCCGACCACTCCATAGGTGCCTTCAATTGATGTGGGCCCCTTCAAATTGATCGCGCGACCGATAAGCTTGGTGGTAGATGCACCAATCGTGAAACCCACGCTCATGCCCGAGACGGTAAAGGGATAGGTTTTTCCGCGGTACCTCAACACGCCCTCGCCGCCGCCGACCCCGACAATAAAGCCACCCTTGGTAAATATCACAGCAACCTGGCCCATATCCGCGCTTGATGGCGTGGCGAAGCCGACGACCCCAGCAAGCACCGCGACTGCAACGGCAAAGACGCTAAATTTTCGCATGGTTAATTCCCTTCTGGTTGTGAAACTGACTTCTTGGGCCAAGATCATCGCGAACTATCCGAACACGGTGAAAAGTAGGCCGGACATGGCATGGCCGACCGGGAAGCCATCCTCGGTACCGAACTCTGGATCTCGTGCCGAGGAAGCCGATAATCGTTCCCGCGGCCAATGTCAGCAGATCGGTTGTTGCGGCGTTGCCGTCCTTGGACATGTAACAAATCCAGGATGTTGATGGCGTGTAGCCAATGCTGAAGCCGTTCCCAGTGGCGCCTGTTGATCCAAGTCAATGCAACGTGATGTTGTGAACGACGCTTCGCTTGGCACCGCAACACGGTCAACCTTTCCTCAGATCGTCGAGTACACTATCCATCCTTCGGGTCCAGTTGGCGCTGTCGGTCTTCTCCGCGAGGCCATCAGCCTGCAAAACATCCCGGACTTGCCCGCGGGCGCCGACGATCTGAAAAACGATGCCGCGCGAGACAAGTTCGCCATGGAGGTCGTGAAGCATTTTCACGCCCGCAAGATCGATAAAGGGTGAGGAAGAGAGCCCGCAGACCACAACCTTGGTGTCCGGTGATGCGCGAACCTTTGCCATCACATTCTCCATCGCCGTTTCCGCATTGATGTAAAGTAACGAGGCCTCTGGGCGGAAAGCGAGAACACCAGCAAGGGGCTCTACGTCAGGGTATCGCGCACTATCGGCATATCGGCCTGTTCCTGGTAAGCGCCCGAGAATCGCGACGTTTGGCTGCGAGGCACGCGCCAGTAACAGAAATATGGACGCTAGCGTAGCCAGCAGGATGCCCTGAAGGATGCCCAGCATCAGCACGGAGACAAGGGCGATCGCTGCAGCATAGAAGTCGATCCGACTGATACGCCACATCCGCATGAGCGCGGCGATGTCAACTAGTTTGTAGACAGCCGTGCAAACGATCGCAGCAAGTACTGCCTTAGGCAGATTGGTCAATATCCCCGTGAGGAAAAGTAGACAGATCGCCAACGTGGCTGAACAAATGATCAGAGCGAGCGGCGTTCTCGCGCCGGCCTGATCATTAACGGCGGATTGTGACAAGCCTCCCGCAACAGGGTAACCATGGCCGAGCGCTACCGCCAGATTGGCGGCGCCCAACCCCAGAAACTCCTGCCGCACGTCGATGGGATAGTCGTGCCTCGCCGCAAAACTTCGCGCACCTGCGACGCCTTCGACATAGGCGAGCAACATGATGCCGGCAGCGAGAGGAAATAGTTCATCAAACTCAAGAAGCCCGAAGGTCGGCATGGCAATGCTCGGCAAGCCCTTCGGAATTTCGCCGGTGACGGGAATGCCAAGCGCCGGCAAGCCGAGCGCTGTCGCGACAACGATCGATAGGATGACGACTGCAAGTCCTACCGGCCTGCCGGGCAATAGACGCTCGCCCTGGAGCAGCATGATCGCAACAAGTCCGATCGCAAGCACGATCCAGTGAACACCACCGAGCTGCCCAACAAGCACGACAAGGCGATCGAAGAAATTTCGCCCGCCACCAGCAACGCCAAATAGGCTCGGCAGCTGCGTCATGATAATGGTGAGACCCGCGCCAGCCTTGAAGCCAACCAGAATGGTGTCGCTGATCAAGCGTACCAGCATGCTTAGTCGAAAGATCCAGGCAATCAGGCAGAGAGCCGCAACGCCAAGGGCTGCTGCACTCGCAATCTGCGCATAGCGAAGCGCATCGCCTGCCGCTAGACCCCCGACCGAAGCGGCGATCATCAGCGAAATCGCCGAAGTCGGGCCGACAGCAAGTTGCCGCGAAGAGCCCAACAGGGCATAGCCAATGCCGCCCAGCATGTAGCCATAGATCCCGATCTGGGGCGGCATGCCGGCGAGCGCAGCATAGGCCAACGACACCGGGATCGCATAGGCGGCCAGCGTGACTCCAGCGATCATGTCACAGCGAAGCCAGTCAGCGCGATATTCGGCAAGCCAGCGCGTCGGCGGAAAGATCCCGTGCGACCTCATGCCTGCTCCCTTCGATCAACGCGATCCCGCATCACGCCGCGGAATCCGCCGCAGCATAGAAGAACCAGCAGCAACGCACCGACAGGAACGGTTAGAGTGAGTGCTGGCGCCCGCTCTGTAATGAAAGCACCGACAGCGGCGCCTGTGCCAAATGCGGCGCAAACCCCCATGAATATACAGGACTTACGCAACAGACCGACCTGGATATCTCCAGCAACCAGTGCGACCGCTCCCTCAATCGCCTGGCGAAAGTTTCCTGTGATCATCACAGAGCTGTAGTTTGAACCCTCAACCTTGGTGAAAATCGAAGTCTGCATTGCGGCCACCATCGAGACGCCCAGCGTGCCCGCAACGTCAGGCACGCGATTGTGCAGCACACCGACAAGGATCAGAACGCCAGCTTCTACGAGAATGCTGATCGGGCCGACTCGATCACCGACTGCACGCCGCAGCCATGAGGCGATCACCACGCCGACGACGAAAGCGAAGAGCGATGGCACGAAGTGAAATGCCTCCGTCCACTTCCCGGCCGTCGCTTTTACCCATAAGAATACCAAGTTGGCGGTCTGCGCATTCGCCAGAACGCCATGCGTAATCCACGTATAGGCATCGAGATAGCCGCCTGCGAAGCCCAGCAGCAACGCGACCATCAGGGTCTCTTCGTGGCGCATCGGCACATTAACCACACGTATCGCAGAAATATTCGAGCTCATCGGGCCAACAGGCGCTGGCTCCGGCAATGAGGATTGATCTGAATCAACTGCCTTCAGAATTTTGGCTGTCGGATCGCGACATGAGGCGATCCGGAAAGGCACCCACCATGCATGCCATTCACGCGTTCGTCACGGCGGCGCTTCTTATATCCATGGCCCCTGCCGCGCCGATGCAAGCGGCCGACAAGCCCGATGCTGCGCGCATCCAGGAAGAGCTCTGGGTGCTGCCGCTGCCGTTGCCAATGTTTGCCTATCTGGTGCGCCCGATAGGCAACGGCCCCTTCCCGCTGGTTATCATGAACCACGGCGTCTCGCTCAATCCGACTGACCGCGGCTTCTTTCCCCTGGTTGAATTCCGCGATGCGGCCAAATGGTTTGCGAGGCGCGGTTATCTGGTGGTGGCGCCGGTGGGCACCGGATATGGGGCATCCGCCATCGACATTCCCGAGCGTGCCATCTACGGCCCTTTCTTCTCCAAGATCGGAAAATGCGAAAATCCAAACTTCCACGACGCCGGGCTTGCAGTCGCAAAAGTTAACCTCTGGATTATTGACTATTTGATCGCAGAAAACCGCATCGTGCCGAAAGATGTCATCGTCGTTGGACAATCCGCCGGAGGTTGGGCATCCATTGCGCTATCGAGCGTAAATCCACCACAGGTTAAAGCGATCATTACTTTCGCCGCCGGCCGCGGTGGCCGCGTCGACGGCAAGCCAAACAACAACTGCGCGCCGGACAGGCTCGTCGAAGCGACGGCAGATTTCGGCCGCACATCACGCACACCGATGCTGTGGATCTACATTGAGAACGATACGTTCTTCGGTCCAGAACTATCAAAACGTATGCACAATGCCTTCACGACCGCTGGCGGAAAAGCCGAGTACCACTTGATACCGCCCTTTGGCGATGAGGGGCACTTTTTCATCGGATCGCCAAAAGCTATCCCGATTTGGTCGCCAATTGTAGCGAAGTTCTTGGATAACCAGAAATGAGGCCAATGCCGGGAGGTCACTCGTGACATATTCGGGTCGAAGCAAACGCGAGTATGAATGGACTCTCTTCCGAGCGTTGCTATTCACGGCGCTATCGAACCTCGCGTTGAACGAGCCCGCCGCATCGCAGCAAGAGCCGGCGGTGACCGTTCCCGGGAAGGAAGTTCGCCCCCGCGGTCAGCGCGAAGTGAAGGACGTTACCTTCGGGGATTGGAAGAAACTCTGCTTCAAGCCAGGCGGGGCGAAAGCGCTTTGTCGCACATCGATCACTGGCACTTTCCCGACCGGTCAAATGGCCGTTCGATTGGACATCGTCGAACGTGAAGACGATGCTACCAAGAGGATACAGATATTTTCCCCAGTCGGCATGTACCTGCCGAACCCAGTTGAACTCACAATTGATCAGGGCAGGCCTTACCGAGTGCCATACACTTGGTGCCTGACCAATTCTTGCATTGCAGGCGCTATTGCGAAGCCACTGCTCGTAACTGAAATGAGTCAGGGGCGGCTTCTGCGGCTACAGTTCATTGATTCGAGCCTCTTGTCACTCGTGACATCTTTGCCGCTCGGTCAGTTTTCTACCGTTCACAGGGGCTCGCCCACGCAGACATTCGAACAGCGTATAGATGAATAAACGGCCCCCTTCCAAATCTAACTCTGGAGCGCTCGAGCACGTTCGATCGCCGCAATGAGAGACGTCGCCTTAAATGGCTTCTTTAGATAGGCATGCATCCGGATTCAATCGCGGCCATGCGGTCCGCATGCCTATCATTCCCGGTGATGTGAATCGCGGGCGGGCTGACGCCTCTATCCGCAAGAGATCGGCGCAGTACCGCAATGCCCCTCAAGATTACAAACACGGATAGCTCTGACACAGTCGTGGACCTCCCATGTCAAATATTAGGAGATAACCGCCTATCCTCACCGATGATGCATTGCGCATCTCTTACTCCGAGCCGCTCGGCGATGGAAACAAGCTCCGCAAATGAAGACACCTGCATTTTCTCCATCACTTGACGGCGATGCGCTTTGACCGTCCGCTCTGCAGTTCCTAGCTCATAGGCTATCTGTTTGTTGATCTTCCCCAGTACCATCAAATCGAACACCTGCCGCTCTCGCGGCGTCAGGGAAGCCACTAGATGATGCAATATGATGAGCCGGCTGCGTTGCACGATTGCCGCTTTGTGGCGCAGCAGCGCGCGATCGATTGCATCGATAAGCTGCTGGGAGGTCACTGGCTTGGTCAAAAAATCCTCTGCCCCGTCCTTAATGGCTTGCACAGTGGTCGCGATGTCAACGTGCCCAGTGACGAACACAATCGGTATGCTTGACCCTAGACTGATCAACTGGCTTTGCAACTCCGGACCACTTAACCCGGGTATCTGCACGTCAAGCAGGATACACGCCGGGATCTCAACCATGGGCAGCTGATCCAGTAGCAGCTGTGCTGATGGGTATACCGCGACTTCATACCCGGCGACCTTCAACCTCCGCTCGATCGCGGTTCGAAAAGAAGCATCGTCGTCTACCACGTGGACGAGGCCGAGCATTTGGCTTCCGAGCTCCAATTATTTCGAGCGATGAGATTATTAGTATGCGCCTTTTCAAATGATAAGAAGCCGGTCCAAATGAGAATACTACTTCGCGGCGAGCGTAGGAGTCGGCTCCCACATTATGGGCCGTTATGTCGTCCTTTGGTACAATGCACCTTGAGACAATGGTCGCAATTGTCATTCTACTCTTAAATCGCTCCAGAGCGAGAAAAAGCAATATCCTCGCAGTGCAACAACATTCGAAGCGCTCAGTGACGGGGGTGACCCATGTTTGCTCGCACGACGACGAATCCCACGCCGCGCGCCAATTCTCTCCGTGAACTCGGCATGGCCAGCGATTCTGATCCTATTGTCAGTTTGAACGAGTTCACCTACAAAAAAGGCTCAGAAATTTACGGGGAAAAGGAGCCAGCAGAATACGTTTACCAAGTGAAATCCGGTGCCGTGCGAAGCTACAAGCTGCTCTCCGACGGCCGCCGTCAGATCGGCGCATTTCACCTCGCCGGAGACATCTTCGGGCTTGAGAACGGTGCCGAGCATCGATTCACTGCGGAAGCGATTGTAGACACCGCTGTTCGCCTCATTAAGCGACAAAGTTTAGAGATCGTGGCCGAAAGCGACGCCATGGTCGCGCGCAACTTGCTCAGTATGACCACAAGCAATCTGCAACACGCGGAGGATCACATGCTTCTGCTTGGCCGCAAGACCTCGCTGGAGCGGGTCGCGGCCTTCCTGCTTGAGATGGACAAGCGGTTGTCTGCGGCGGGCACTATGGCCCTGCCGATGTCACGCCGCGATATCGCCGACTACCTGGGCTTGACGCTGGAAACTGTTTCCCGCGTACTGTCGCGATTGCACGAACTGAGGACTCTCGGTTTCATCGGCAACACTCAGCGCCAGATTGTACTCTTGGACCGAAGCAGACTCGCTAGTCTGGATCTACAGGGCTGAAGCCGCGCGCACCGATCGCGGCAAGATGATCCAGCGTCTTACGCAACACTTCGAAGAGGACCGCAGTCGACCAGCCAAACATCAGAATGCCATTCATGGCGGTCATCGGCCCGATCAGCCGCCAAGCTTGCACCGGCGTTATATCGCCGTAGCCGAGGGTGGTGTAATTTACGAATGCGAAATAAAGAAGGTCGCTGTCGTCTGGGGCAGCGCCGACTATTGCATAGGCCAGCGCCCAAGCGAGCATTTCCAGCGTATGTGCAATCATCAGCACGGCAGCGACCCCGACCATCACGGCCATCAGGTGAAGTCTCGGTCGCGTGGTGTGCCGTAGCCCTGCTGAGCGGGCGATGCCCACCGCACCAACGGTGACCAGCGCATGAACCATGATGGTGATCACGGTAACGATCGTGCCGACGAGGAGCTGAATTGCCATTGCCCGCCCAGATCCCTGCTATTTCGAACGCCCTCCGAACCATGCGCCGAAATAGCCTGCATAGAGCGCGGGTAGTTCAAGATTCATCGAATGCCCGATACCGGGCACAACCACGAGCCGGCAATCTGGCATTACCGCAGCCATCGCCCGGAGATCGGCTGGCGGAATCCAGCCATCCTGTTCGCCCCACAACACCAGATGGGGATGCTGGATATCCGGCATGCGGCGTTTGAGTTCTCCACTTTCTCGCTCGCGGGTAAGATTGACCGGCGTGCCGATCCAGATCCCTTCAGAAACACCGAAGGTCTGTTCGATGATGCGCTCAAACAGCGCCTGAATTTCCCCGAGCCCTTCGCGAAAACGTGGGATCGCATTTGGCGTCAGGCTATCTGGCAAGAATAGCGAGGACGCCGCGCTGGCCATTACCGTCCGCGTGAGTTGCTTGCTTGCCATCATCGCCCGAAAAACGCCGATCTGATCGGCGTTGAAGGCCATACCGAGCGGTGAAACTGGATCGAGAGAGAATACGCTCCCAAAGCGCTCCGGTTGCATCAACAACATACGCGCGGCAATGATGCCGCCCGTTGAGTGCGTAGCAAGATGGCAGAATTTGACGTCCAGAGCGTCGAGCGCGGCTAACATATCCTCCGCGTGCTGCTGCATGGAGTAGTTGCTATAGTGGGCTGCAGGTTCCGGTTGGTCGCTGTCGCCACAACCGCGCCAGTCGATTCCAATCACGCGCAGTCCGGAAGGAAACAGTGGTGCGGCGATTTCGATCCAATCCTTGCTGGCGAGGTTGCCGTGAACGAAGACGACGCTAACGTCGCCTCGTCCCCACTCCCGCCAGCCCAGAGAGACCTCACCTGCCCGCACTCTTGGCATGTATCACCCTACTTGTTCAGGCCGGCAGTCGGCGCGGCTCCCGGCGGCGTCGGTGCTACAGGGACGGCTGACGCGACAGCTCCCCTGATCATACGGTCAGTGCCGAGTGGTGAACTGGTGTCGAGGGTTCCCTTCGTTACAAAATCGACCACGTCTGCGGAGTATTCAACTGGATTGTCCGTATGGATGAAGTGTCCGGTCTCCGGATAGATTTTGAGCAACGGCCTGTTGCCGGCATTGGTCATGCGCGACATGAACGGCGTAATGACGTCACGTCCCAGGTCGGTTAGCCCGTTAAAAGCAGGCGTCGGGATAAATGGCTCCTTGTCACCGAACGCGAGGAAGATCGGCACCTTGATCTCCGTCAGCCGTTCGTAAAGGTTCTTCGGATCGTCCTGCTGCAATTCTGCCCCGATCGTATAGACGTCGAAGATGAAGACGTTACACCACTGCTCGAGTTCCTTGGGATCTCCCTTCGTCAACCCAACACGTTGGTCCGTATGGAAGCGGGCATACTCGCTGTCATTAAAAAAATATCCGCTCTTGGCTGCTGACACCACTCCAGTCTCAGCGTCACGTTTCTTAAAGTAAAAAAAGTCGCGGATGTTCTGCTCAGACCGCCCGATTTCAGCTTTAAGTATTCCGGTCTGCTCCCACCCCTGCTTCCACCTGTCGAAATCACGGCCGAAGGCCTCATCGAACAAGCGCGCTTTCTTGTCTTTGGCGATCGTGATGTCGCGCGGGTACTCCTCGAGGCCAGAAGGCGCCTCGAGCGCAAGGCCTTGCACTGCGTCCGGCCAGGTCAGCGCGTAACCCATCGCGAACTGACCACCAAGCGAGTGTCCAAGGTAGTATGCCTTTTTTACGCCGAGCTGATTGACGACGAGATCATAGATTACCTCGCGCATATCCTGCATGGTGCGCGCCGGGCTCTTATCAATATTGCCGGGGCCGGACATGCCGTAATGTGGAAGGTCCGGGACGATCACGCGCAGGCCGCTGCGCAGCGCATACTGCATGACATTGCCGTAGTGCCCACCAAACGCGCCCTTCCCGTGGATAATGACGAGCACCTTAGGATCCTTATCCGTGCCGGCATACTCATCCATGTAACCGATCTGCCATGACGTTCCGCGCTTGTCCTTTGCGGTCGCGTATTTGACCGGATAAGGATAGGTTACGTAGTCCTTCCAGAACGACCTGGTCTTGTCGATATTATCGGCAACGGCAGGCACTCGATAATTCTTGTCGACAAATCTCTGCGCTCGATCGAGGCTTGCCACATCATCCATGAACGAGACGAACTTCGGATCGTTCTTACGATTGTTGATGATCGGGAATACGCCGTAATGGGCGACCGGGCTTTCCTCTGAGATCAGGTCCGCGCCGGGTACGCGATCGACGGCGCGCTGGGCGAGCTTGAAGTTCAGCCAGAGGTCATTGGTGATATGCATCACCAGGGTACGCGCCTGAATGCGGCCGAGGTAGGGATTGACGTTGTAGGTTTCGCCGACGCGATTCCGCCAAACCAGATCAACCGCATCATACAGCTTGGAACGGTTGTTCACATTGAGACCGGCCTTCTCGTTCGGCGGATCCCAGTAGAACACCTCGGGTTGGACCGATGCAAAACTCTGGGTCGTCCTGTAGCCGAAATCATATCCGGTCAGGCCCAGCACCGACCAGCCGAAGGCCATGCCCGGCAAGGGATGTTTTTCCTTGGGAAGCTTGTAGTAATCACCTTTTGTGGATTGCCATACCGGATCAGACTGGATCGCAGCCGTCATCAACTGAAAAGTCCAATTTCCGACGGGATCTTCGGCGTCGGATTGGGTCGTGCCGCCGATCGGCATAAGCGCGCCGATATACTCTGGATGCAGCACACCCCAGACGTAGGTCTGCGTCCCGCCCATCGAGACGCCAGCGACCAGCGCCACGCGCGCAACTTTCAGGTGGTCACGCAGCATCCGGTAGTTCGCCTGCACCATATCAAAATAGCTGTACTGCGGAAATTTGATACCGAGACCGTCTGATGGCTTACTGGCACCCCAGGTCCCCAGCGGATCGACCATAATGACATAGTATCGGTCGGTATCGATCGGTCGCCCCGGACCAATGATCGGCACGCCGCCCGACAGGGCAGCGCCCTTGACCCATTGCTCATACATGTCAGTGGAGTCGCCGGAATAGTAAGAGTTGATCACCACCGCATTGGTGATTTCGCCGGCCGCATTGCGGCGCGCATTTCCAATCGCGACATACGCGGTGCGCAGTTTTCCGCCACCGAGCGACTCCAGCGTGACGCCGCCCTCTCCGCCGTTCTCCCACTTTGTCGGATCGTTCAGATCATACTTACCGCCCAACCTGAAGTTTGACACGTCATAGTACTTCTTCAGCCCATCATGCTGCACTTGCGACGAGCGGCGTGTGAAGGGTTGTGCGGCCGAAATTGCAGTACCAACCAGCAACAGGATCAGGCTAACGAAGCAATGTTTCATGGCAGATCTACCGGTCATGACGGTCTCCCTCCGGATGATGTTTTGTGCATATGTTGAGGGGCTCAATCAGGAAATGCTTGATCTAGCTCAATAGAATTCGTCTTCGACCACTGATTATTGCGGCGATCAAATCGCCAACCGGTCAGCGCAATGCCCTTCCTTAGCTACGGTTCATATCGGATACGTTATGAGCTCGACGGACCGACGGGCGCGCCTGTCTACGTTCTAGTCAACGGACTGACGCAATACGCGGAATTGTGGACGGCCTATCGCGACGCACTGGTGGCGCGTCACTTTCGCGTCGCGACGTTCGATCTGCTCGGCCAAGGTGCGTCCGACAAGCCCGCGCTGTTCATCCGTCAGGATGACCACGTCGCCGCATTGCATCTCCTGATTGGAGAACTCGGCGACGGTCCCATTTTTCTGAGTGGCATCAGCTTCGGCGGCCTTATCGCACTGCGTTACGCGATCGAACATGGCCATCGGCTGACTGGTTTGGTGCCGATGAGCTGCTTTGCCGAGCTACCGCCTCAACTGTATCTGCTCGGCAATGCCTTGCGAACCGGGCTGGTCCTTGGCGGTACCAGCTATCTTCAGGACCTACTGCTGCCAATGAACGTCAGCGACCAGTGGCTGAAGCCGGTTTTGGAAACGCTCGACAACGTCAAGCGGCAAGGCTGGCTTATCAATGACGTTTACGCCCTGCAGAATCTGATGGAGTCTTTCCTCGACTTCCAGCCTTTGACGCCGCAACTCCCTCTAATCGGCGTACCAACGATGATCCTCAACGGTGAATTCGACTTTCTGACGCCACGTGCACTCCACGAGACCCTGCGTATCCAAATTCCAGACAGCTCGCTTGTCATCGTTCAACGCGCCTACCATGCCTTTACGCTGGAGAAACCCGCGCTCACCGCCGACCTGCTCGCACGCTTTGCAGAGGATGTGCTGGCGGGGGGCTGGCAAGGCAACAAGGCTGTCTGGATTGCTCCGGAAGAAGCCGGCGGGCAGCTCGTTCCATTTCCAGCCGGCTACGACCATCTGCGAGCGATACCAGTACAGGAAACGATACGATGAGGGCGTTCTTCGGACCACTCGACCCCGAAGGCCGCGTGCCCTTACATCAGCAAACACGCGTCGCAGCATTCTTGATCTCGGCCCACGGCGCGTTGGCGCGACACTTCGCGTTCGCCCTGCCACTCAAGCTCAAATCCGCCTGGCAGACCGAATTGAATGCGCAATTCTATCGAGAAGCGGAAATCGTTTCCCTGTTGCTGCGCGCGACATCATGGATACCCGATCTTGCACTGAGCTATTTGGCAGCGTCTTGGGAAACGACATGGCTCCCAAAGCCCATCGAGGGCATTGACGATCCCCCCCTGGCACTGGCGGGTGATTTGGCTGCCCGCGCGCATGCCATACATGCTGGAATTCGGCCCGCCGCCCTCTTGCCGGTCGAAGCCGACACGCATGATCCATTCGTCACGGCGCTGCGCCGTATTGAATTTGAAAGCGGCCGCCTGCTGCAAGCACAGATCCTTCTTCTAAAGAGCCCGGATCTGACGCCCTTCCGTGAAGCCGTGAGCGCTACTCTCGAACAGCGCCACGCAGAGATCCGCAAGCTCTGGGCGGAAGCCCTCGAGGGCGTGGGAGTCTCTGTTCGCGAAGGAAATAATGACAAGTCTTGACGCAGATCAAAGGAGCACCGGCTTGGTACACCGACACTTCTTCACCATCGGCTCTCCTGATCGACTGTTGACGGAGCTCCATTATGAAGGCTGTTTCTCTGGAAGATGCCATTGCGATGATCCCGACCGGCGCAAGCATCATGGTCGGCGGATTCATGGGTGTGGGAACGCCGGAGCGCCTGCTCGACGAACTAGTGCGGCAGAAGAAGTCGAACATTTCTCTCATCAGCAATGATGCGGCCACCCCCGGTAAAGGTGTCGGGAAACTATTCGAGGGCGCACAGGTAGCCCACATGATCGGGACCCACATTGGCCTCAATCCGAAGGCTCAACAGCAAATGCTGGGCAAACAGATCACCGTTGATCTGATCCCGCAGGGCACTTTCGTCGAGCGCATTCGCGCCGGTGGCTGTGGGTTGGGTGGCGTATTGACGCCGACTGGCGTCGGGACGCTGGTCGAGGAAGGCAAACAAAAGATCGACGTGGGCGGGAAGAGCTATCTGCTCGAGACCGCCCTACGCGCCGATTTTGCGCTTGTGCACGCATTTCTTGCCGACTACGCCGGCAACCTGTCCTACGCCCTCACGGCCCGCAACTTCAATCCGGTCATGGCGATGGCGGCGGACACCGTCATCGTCACCGCGGAGCATATCGTCCCGGTCGGCGTCATCGCGCCCGACCACGTTATTACCCCCGGCCCCCTGGTCGATTACCTCGTCGCGAACGGGTGATCTATGGATGCACAAACCATTATCGCCCGCCGCGTGGCGCAAGAGCTTCGGCCGAGCAACCTCGTCAATCTAGGCATCGGCATTCCGACGCTGGTCGCTAACTATGTGCCGCCAGGGTTGAACATTTTCTTTCAGTCCGAGAACGGATTGATTGGCACCGGTCCCATCCCCGAGCAGGGCATGGCTCATCCGCTGCTGACCGATGCCGGCGGCAAGCCGATTAGCGCGCTGCCCGGCGCCGCCACCTTCGATAGTGCGATGTCGTTCGGTTTGATCCGCGGTGGCCATGTCGACATCACCGTACTCGGTGGTCTGCAGGTAGATGCCGGCGGGCGGCTCGCCAACTGGACGATCCCCGGCAAGATGGTGCCAGGTATGGGCGGCGCGATGGACCTCGTTAGTGGTGCCAAACGTGTAATCGTTGCCATGCAACACGCAGCCAAGGGAAAGTCTAAGATTGTTGCCAAATGCAACCTACCACTCACCTCGGTTCGGCCAATCGATCTCGTCGTTACCGATATGGCGGTCATCGCCTTTCCTGGCGGCAACGCAACTTTGCAGGAGACGGCGCCCGGCGTCACCATCGCCGAGGTACTGGCGGTGACGGAGGCCGAGCTCGTCGTTCCAGACAAAGTTCCCGAAATGAAACTGTAACCTGTGGAATCGGATCACATTCATGCGGATTTTCAACGGGTTTGAAGAAATCAAGGCCGCCGTCGGTACAGAGGTCGGCGTTAGCGACTGGATTGAGGTAACGCAGGATCGCATCAACAAGTTCGCGGAAGCGACCTGCGACGAGCAATGGATTCATGTCGACCAGGAGCGCGCGGAAACGGAGATGCCGGGTGGTAAGACCATCGCTCACGGCCTGCTGTCCTTGAGCTTAACGCCGATGTTCATCCGCTCGGTGATGGGTCTGAAGGGGCTGAAGAATACCCTAAACTATGGCGCAGACCGTATCCGCTATCTCTCACCGGTGCCGGCCGGCTCAAAATTGCGCGGCCGCGTCAGCATAGCGGAAGCCGAGGAAGTGCCACCCAACGGCTTGCGCACCCACTATCGCGTGACAATCGAGATCGAGGGCGGCAAGCGCCCTGCCTGCGTCGCTGAGGTGATCGGTCTACACTTCAGCTGAAGCAAAACCACCACCCGTCAATCGATAATGTGGTAGCCGCCATCGACATAAAGCACACTTCCAGTGATCAGCTTGGCACCGTCGAGCGCAAGGAATGCAGTCGCCCTCCCCACATCGTCAATGCTGACTAGACTGCGCGACGGCGCTTGCGACTGCGCCTTGTCCATCAGTTCGTCGAATTCCGGAATGCCGGACGCAGCGCGCGTTGCCAGTGGTCCAGGCGAGATCGCGTGTACGCGAATGCCTTTTGGTCCGAGCTCGGCGGCGATATAGCGCACCGCGGCCTCAAGGGCCGCTTTCGCGACACCCATGACGTTATAGTTCTTCACCACCATCTGACTACCGTAATAGGTCATGGTGAACATCGTACCACCGTTCTTCATGAGCGGCTCTGCCAGATGCGCCATCCGCATAAACGACCAGCAGGAAACGTCCATTGTCTTCTGAAACCCCTCACGGTCCACGTCGACAACACGGCCGTGCAATGCATTCTTGGGTGAGAAAGCGATGGAGTGCAAAAGGAAGTCGAGTTGCCCCCATTCCTTGCCGATCCGCTCAAACACCTTTTCGGTTTCTCCTTCAACCATCACATCAAGCGGCATGAAGATTGGAGCCTCCAGCGCTTCCGCAAGCGGCTCGACGTGCTTCTTGGCCTTTTCGTTCAGATATGTAACGGCAACATCGGCGCCGAGCGCTCGAAACGCTTTGGCGCAGCCCCACGCGATAGATTGGTCGTTGGCTATACCGACGACGAGTCCCTTCTTGCCTTTCAACGCGATACTGGTCTCGGGATATACCGGAATCTTCATGACACTCTCTCATGTTTCTGATCGTGCGTTTTCGGATTCACCAACAACGACAGCGTATGCTGCGCAATCATCAGCTCTTCATCGGTGGGAATGACATAGACGGGAACACGGCTGTCGAATCGCGATATCCTGCTGGCGTGTCCAGCATTCTCTCCTGGATCAAGCACGACGCCGAGCCAGGCAAGCCTCTCGCCAATACGCGCGCGGATCGATGCCGAGTTCTCACCGATTCCGGCCGTGAACACGAAGGCGTCGAGGCCCTGCAGCGCGGCAGCGAGCATGCCGGCGTGGAGCCCCACCCGGTAGACGAAGTATTCAATCGCAAACGCTGCGCGCGGATCTTCGCTGCTTTCAAGTTCACGCATGTCATTGCTGACGCCGGATAGCCCTTTCAGGCCGCAGTCCCGATAGAGAAAATCCTGCACTTTCGATATCGACATGCCTTTCTCCGCAATCAAATACAGAACGACTCCCGGATCGAGTTGGCCGACACGCGTTCCCATCGCGAGTCCATCGAGCGCCGTAAAGCCCATTGTGCTCTCGACACTCTTTCCATTCTTGATCGCGCCCATCGAGGCGCCACTGCCGAGGTGGGCGACGATCACGCGCCCGCCAGCGACGTCGGGCGCAACCTGCGGCAGGCGCTTGGCGATATATTCGTATGATAAGCCGTGGAAGCCATAGCGCCTGATGCCCTCGGCATGGAGCTGGTACGGAATCGCATAGTGGTCCGCGAGAGCGTTGTGATCGCGATGAAAGGCGGTGTCGAAACAGGCGACCTGCGGCAGAGCCGGGAAGTTGTTCAGGATCGTTTTGATTGGCGCCAGGTTATGCGGCTGGTGTAGCGGGGCCAGCGAAATATATCGCTCCAGGCGCCCCACGACGCCGTGATCAATCAATACCGGATTTGCATAATCCGGCCCGCCATGGACGACGCGATGGCCGACGGCGACGGGGTTGATATTGAGTTCTTCGCGGAGCCACGCGCCGGCAACGGACATCGCAGCTGGCACGTCAGCCACGGCCTCGATCGGATAGGCACGATCGGCCATCGGCTCACCATTAGGTCCGTTCGCACGTAACCGCGGACGACTGCCGATTCCATCGATCTGGCCCTTGATCCGCCTGTATAAGTTCCCCTCTCCCTCGACCGAAAAGACCTGAAACTTGACGCTCGACGAGCCAGCATTGACGACAAGGATTGTGTCCATGGCCATCACCCAGCAACTGTTGGCGCGCGTTGACGCCTGGCATGCGCATAGAGCGACGCGATGGCGCAAGACGCCATCCGCGCGCGTGCCGTGTCGGCTCGTGACGTCAACACAACAGGCACCCGGGCACCGAGCACAATTCCCGCACCATCGGCCTTGGCGAAATACGCCAGGTTCTTTGCCAACATGTTGCCAGCCTCAAGGTTAGGAACAACCAGTATCTGCGCGCGGCCTGCGACCTCGGACTTGATACCCTTGATCCGCGCCGCCTCAACATCGATGGCGTTGTCGAACGCCAGCGGTCCGTCGAGCAATCCCCCGGTGATCTGACCTCGGTCGGCCATTTTGCACAGCGCTGCCGCATCGATCGTCGAAGGAATCGTGGCGGTAACGGTTTCAACCGCAGACAGGATCGCCACGCGAGGAGACTGGCCGAACCCGGCCTGATTGTAGAGATCGATGGCGTTCTGGATGATGTCTCGCTTGGCACCAAGGTCCGGGAAGATGTTGATCGCAGCATCCGTGACGAAAATGGTCTCGGTATAGGCCGGCACATCCATCACGAAGACATGGCTGATGCGCCGGTCGGTGCGTAAGCCGCCCGCCTTTGCCGTCACCGCGCGCATCAGCTCGTCGGTGTGCAGGCTGCCCTTCATCAGCATTTCGCCTTTGGCTGCGTGGATCAATTCGACGCCTTTGGCAGCAGCGTCCTCACTATGCGCGGCATCGGCGATTTCAAAGCCCGTGATGTCAAATCCGCCCTTGGCCGCGGTGTCCCTGATCTTCTGCTCGGGACCGACCAGGATTGGCCGAATGATGCCGGCCTTCGCACTGTCGACAGCTCCGCGTAGTGAGGTTTCGTCGCAAGGATGCACGACGACGGTTGAAACCGGCGGCACGGCCTGCGCCAACGCGATCAATCGATCATATTTACTGGGAGATTGTGCCTGGCTTGCATCGGTTGACATGATGTTGCTCCCCCCGTTTGAAATTTCTTTACGACGCTCGTGCCTCAGGGTCGAACGCGGCAACGTTTGACGCCCCCGCCTCTCCTGCGTCGACGCCGAACAACCCGGCGATCCGCGCCCAACGGCTCGCGCGTTCACCCGCGATGTCACCGCTGGCGGACAAAATCTCACGCATACCCGTAAAGGCCGATCGCTTTTGAGCACCGTCCGCGGGCAACAACTTCGGAATAGCGGCCAGCGCCCCTTCGGAATCGAGCAACAACATAAAAAACTGCTCACGCACCAACATCTTGAACTCAGGCAGCGTCAGTCGTGCTCCAGCGTGATCGCTCCGAACCTGACGCAGTGCCTCGATACTTCGCTCATCGACCATTCCCCGCGCAGAACCTACATAGAGCAATGAGCGCAAGGTCGCTTCGCGTAAGCCCCCTTGGGAAATCTTCGATTTTAACTCAGCGATCCTCTTGTCGAGCATCACGCGGTGTTCATCCGACATCTCCCGACGACGCGACGGCTCGGACTTCGGATCAATGCCGACGGCCGCCTGCAACGCCGGTGAACCATAGATGTTGAGGAACATGGCTTCGCTCAGCGCCTCCTGAGAGTCACGCCAGCTATCCAGCAGATGAACGATTTGCTCTCCCATCTGCTCCTGGAATGCCAGGAAGGGATTGTTCTTCGAGACCGGTTTACGGTTATCCTCAATGCCTTCGGCTGCGGACTTTACGGCGCTCATCCACGGATTTTTGCTGCTGAAGGCTTCATATTGCAGTCGTAACGGGTGCAGATTACGCATCATCTCCGCCATCTGCGGCGTCACTGCGTTCTTAAGCCAGGGTTGAACAAATTTTTGGTAGGCTGCGAGATTCATCTCAGAGACGCGCTTGGCCGCAGCGAAACGCCGCTCGTCCTCAGGCGAATTGCCACCCATGGCCCTGATATCATCGAGCGTCCGCGCCTCGCAGCGCATCACCCATTGGCCTACGACAAGGTCGGAGTTGGTGGTCTCCTCGCCCTTCGCCTCGAAGGTCGCTTCATAGAGACCAGGTGGCAGCACGTCTATGAGATCGATATTGCTAGAAAATTCAGCGTGTTCCTTCTTGGCGACGCCACCGGAAACGAAAATGCCGAGATGGCCGATGCTTTGGTGAACGGTATAGACAATCGTCTGCCCATACGCCCTGATCTCATCCACATCAGCATAGCAATCCAGTATCCAATTCAGCGCTTGTTGCGGCGGCGTAACGTTGTCACCCTCGGAACAAAACACCAGGATCGGTGACCTGATGTTGCGCAAATCCACCTTTTGTCCGTCTGACATCTCGACTTTACCGGCGGCAAGATTGTTGCCGATGAAAAGCTCGTCGACGATGAACTGGATTTCTTCGGCGTTCAGATTAACGTGCCCGCCCCACCAGCGCTCAAACTCGAGATAGCGATCCGCCTCGGTATCAATATTGGAGTAGACGTTATACTGCTTGGTCCACAGTGTGTTCGAAGGGTTCTGACTCTCGAAGTTCTGCACCAGCCACGCGCCATCGAATTTTCCCGCACCGAGATCACTGGTCATTGCGGTGAGCCAACTGCCACCCATGAGGCCACCCGAATAACGCATCGGATATTTGCCGTGCACGCCTTCCCAGTAAGCCAGCGGAGCCCCTGCAATGATCAGAGGCCCGAATAGCTCGGGTCGCAGTGACGCCAGGATCATGACGGCCCAACCGGCTTGGCAATTGCCGATGACGCAGGGCTTGCCGTCGGCCTTGGGATGCAGGCTGATGACCTTCTCGATGAACTGCGCCTCGGCGCGCGCAATGCGCTCGATGGTCTGTCCCAGCATAGGTTCGGGGAGAAAGCCGATGAAATAGCAGGAGTGCCCCGCTCTCATCGCTACGCCGATCTCACTGTCGGCCTTGAATCCGCCGATTCCCGGACCGTGACCAGCACGAGGATCGATCACGATGAAGGGGCGCCGCTCGATATCGATTTCGACGTCGTCTGGCGGAACGATGCGGACCAGTGCATAGTTGACGGGTTCGATCAGTTCGCGACCATCGATGATCAATTCAGCTGCATATTGCAATACATGCGGCGCTGTCTGCGCGACGTGCTCACGATACTGATCGCCGCGTTGGCGCATGACGTCCAGGAACAGCATGCTCCGCTGCCCCGCATCGACCATGTACTCCACTGCCGAGGCAACAAGCCCGGACATGGGGCCGCCTGGCAGGTTTGGCGTTTCCATCGACATGTTCCGACCTCATCGTCGCGCAAGCTCATTCAAGGGGTTTCCCGGCCCGCAACGTTGATCTAGGTCAAGGGTCTAAGTCAGTTCGGCGCGGGTTGGGAACGATCCTCACGCATCCATGCGGCGATCAACTCCCAGGCAACCGAGAGAACAATTGGCCCGATAAAGAGGCCGACAATTCCGTGCGCGAGCGTTCCGCCGATGACTCCGATGAAGATGACGATCGTCGGTGTCGTGAGCCCGCGCCCCATCACGAGCGGTTTCAATATGTTGTCGAGAATGCCGACGGCGGTGAGGAATAATGTCAAAAGCAGCGCTGTGGTGAAATCCTTGTCCATCCAGATCCAGATGATCACGGGAAAGAGGACGATTGCTGCGCCGATCTGAACAATGGTCAGCAACATGACCGCGAAGGCCAGAAGGCCGGCGCTGGGGATGCCGGCCATCTTGAAGCCTATGCCCGCCAGCAGGGCCTGCACGACCGCGACGCCGATCACGCCTTGCGAGACGGCGCGGATTGTCGCCCCCGCCAAATCCAGCAAATGTTCGCTTTGCTCATGGACGATAAGTGACAGAAGGCGCCTCCCGCCCGAGACCAGTTGAGGACCGTAGGGAAAGAGAAAGCCGGCTATAAGAACAGACAGGAGAAATTTGAGCGTCCCGACACCGGCGCTGCCCGCAAGTGTGAGCATCGTCCCCGCCAAGGGCTTCAAATACGGTGCAACCTCACGCAAGACCGCCCGGACGTTACTGGATGCCCGCCCCCAGAATTCGTAGAGCTTGGGCCCGACAATCCGCCATTCCTTGACCTGTTCGGGCGGTGACGGAATGGCTAAATTCCCGGCGGTCAGTTCACCGGCGAGTTGTCTCACCCCCTCCACTGCGCTCAAGCCTAGCCATGTCGCCGGCCCGACGACAACTGCAAGATTGACGATGGTGAGGATGACTGCGGCGGTCTTTGGACGACCGCCCAGCAATTTGGCCAGCCAGTTGAAAGCGGGGTAGAAGGCGACTGCAAGAACACCGCTCCAGGCCAGAATTGGCACGAAGGGACGGATCACGATAAATGTCCAGGTCACCAGCAAAGCCAGCAGTCCCAGCCGGACTACAAGCTGGATGATGACGTCTCCGGATAGAAATTGACGGACGGTTCTCACGGACGCGCCTTGATCTGTGCAGGTCGTGCGAGCGTTGCCGTTGCAGTCGCCCGCGGTCTTGATCCAGATCAAGCACCCGTCCGTCGACCGCAGTTTGCTTGGCACTGGTCCGAACTAGTATACCCGACCAGCCAGCGGAGTTCCCATGTCCGATGCCGCCACCTACGCCGCGCAAGAGCAGTTACGCGATGGCCGCCCGGTGAATATCCTGGCGCTTCGCCCCGAAGACGAGCCCGACATGCTCGCCGCGCTGGCGCAGGCCAGCGTGCAGTCGCTGCAGCGGCGCTTTTTCGTCATGAAGCGCCATTTCTCAGACAAGGAGCGCGCTTTCTTCATGGACGTCGACTTTGAGAACCATGTCGCACTGATCGCGCGGGTCGAGGAAACCGGCCAAAATATCCTGATCGGCGGTTGCCGATATATCGTCTCGGAGCCAGATCGGGCCGAAATGGCGTTTATGGTCGTCGATGGCTGGCAAGGGCGCGGAGTGGGTTCGATCCTCATGCGCCACCTCATCAATCTCGGGCGCGATGCCGGGCTAAAAGAATTGACCGCAGAAGTTCTGCCCGAGAACACTGCGATGCGAAAGATTTTCACCAGGTTCGGCTTCAAGGCAGCCCCGAGGAAAGATCCGCAGATCGTCAGCCTGATGCTCACACTCACTTAAGATCCAAGGCCGGCAAATCCTAACGCATCTAGATACTGATGATGTGCATAGCCCTCGCGCCGTCAGAAGAAACCCGACCCTCCCGACGGCTTCTGACGCAACGCCGGCATTTTGTAGGGGATGTGGTGAAGAGCGGTCGAAGTACGTTCGCGTTCTTCCAGCTTCGAGGTCTTGTTGAGCTAGATCAATACCGGTCCGGCGATGGGATCGGAGTTTCCGCCGTCGCATTCGATATGGAGACGGCGCCGCCATGAACCCCCTGCTCAAGCAAATTCAGCACACACCGCTGCTTTGGATGTTGATCTTCGTGCCTGCCGTACTTGTCACGGAAGCAATAGCGCCGCATTCCCATACGCTGCTGTTCATGCTTTCGGTTCTCGCCATCGTGCCGCTGGCCGCCCTGCTCAGCCACGCGACCGAAGCGGTTGCCGCCAAGACCGGTGATGCCGTCGGCGGATTGCTCAATGCGACGCTGGGAAACTTAACGGAGCTGATCATTGCGATCACCGCGCTACGTGCCGGCCAGTACATGCTGGTGAAGGCGTCAATTGCTGGTGCGATTGTCACCAATGCCCTCTTCATGCTCGGTGCCTGTCTGCTCCTCGGCGGCCTGCGCTACCATGTCCAAGAATATAATCGTTCCGGCGCGCGGCTCTACTCCGGTCTCCTACTCATGGCGACCGTCGCCCTGCTTGCCCCATCCGCGGTCGCCGACCTGGACCTTGTGCAGGGTGAGACCGTCATGCAGAAGCTCAGCATTGGCCTGGCCATCCTGCTCATCATTGCCTACGCACTAGGCCTGCTATTCTCGCTGAAGACCCACAAGGAATTGTTCGCAGGCGCCGCGCATAGCGAAGGCGAGGAACATTGGCCGATTGCCCTTGCGGTGGGCACACTGCTTGTTGTCACTGTGCTGGTTGCACTTGTAAGTGAGATTTTTGTCGAGTCCGTACAGAAGGCCGCAGCAACATTTGGAATGAGTCCGGCCTTCGTTGGCTTTATCATTGTCTCAATGGTCGGGGCCGCCGCCGAGTTTGCCGTAGCCTTTTCTGCGGCACGCAAGGACCGCCTCGACATGAGCGTCAGCATCGCGCTTGGCAGCGCCTCCCAGATTGCGCTCTTCGTCGCCCCCGCCCTGGTGCTACTCAGCTATGTCGTCGGACCAATGCCGATGAGCCTGCAATTCTGGCCCGGCGCCGTCACCATGGTCATGATTGCGACCGTGACAGCGAGCTTCATTACGAGCAGCGGCCGCTCGGCTTGGTTCGTCGGCGCCCTGCTCATCTTCATTTATGCAGTTTTTGCACTGACGCTGTATGTAGTCCCGCCGACGGGCCAAGGAGCGGGGTGAAGTACGCGCTCGGTGAGGACAGCGGGCCGCTAGCGCTCAGCTCCATTTGACATCGACCGCTTCGAGATTCTGGCTTTCAGAGCATTGATTGAAATCAACTCTCAGGGGACTGCTCGCTAGCAGCATCCGTTGAAATCCGTAGGCACTCAGGGTTTTGACGATGCTGAAGGTGAAGGATACCGCTGAGGACCGGCGATCATGGTGCAACAACAACGAGGCAAGATAGGGAGCCGAGATGATCACAATTCCTCAACTGACGGCGCAAGCCCTTGGCTCTTTTCTTGCGCGGGAAACCGAAGACCGCTTCCGCTCCTCGCATTCCGATCTGACTAAATTGCTGCCCTTTGCAGCTAGGCTGGCATTGGAGTGCATCGGGAATAGTGACGCACTCTATCACAATATCGAACATACCATGCTGGTTACGCTGGTCGGGAACGACATCCTGGCAGGGCGTGCCCTGCAACGTACCACCACCGCAACCGACTATGCGAACTTTATTATGGCCTGCCTAACCCATGACATTGGATATGTGCGGGGCATTATCCAAGGCGATGAAGACGGCGCTTATGTTGCGGACCTTGCTGGGCGCAAAATTGCATTGCCGGTTGGATCCTCCGATGCCGCGCTCGCACCCTACCATGTCGACCGCTCAAAGCTCTTTGTGATTGAGCGGCTCCATGCCGTGGAGGAAGTCGACGCCGCCCGGATTGCCCGGGCCATCGAATACACGCGCTTTCCCTACAGTGATGCAACAAACGGAGGAGGTGATGACCTCGATGAGGAAGAAGGATTGCTGTTGCGCGCTGCAGATCTGATTGGCCAGCTCGGCGATCCTAATTACATCAGGAAATCAAATGCTCTGTTCCATGAGTTCGAGGAGATCGGACTGAACAAGGCACTCGGCTATGCAACGCCAGCTGACATCGTCTATAAATTTCCTCAGTTCTACTGGACTAACGTTGCACCGCAGATCCAGCTTGCGATCCGGTATCTCAATGTTACCTCTAGCGGCCGACAGTGGATCGCCAGCCTGCACAGCAATGTTTTCCGGGCTGAGCGTGAGGTGAACCTATCGGGGCCGCAGAGATAAACACAGACGTACTCCCCTATCCTGCATCAGGAAGCTCATCATCGCCGATGATTCAGAGCATTGCGCCGCCATTGAGCGCGGCTTTCGCGACGGATCTCCGTAACGCTACTGTCTAGCAGCTCATGCGCGATGGATTAATATCGTTATCATTCGCCACGCTTAATTTGTAGGTGACGAACTGCTCTTAAATTCTCATAACAAACGTATGAAACCGATTTCGCACTGCTAAGTCGAATTTTTTGGCGGCAGCATCATCAAACGCGAATACCACACTCGCCAAGCAGTCAATTACTTGGTGTAGCCATTCGTCCGTTATTCGATAACGCCCCGTTTCGGACAGCGGCAAGTCCGTCATCGTCAGGTTTGTCTTGCGCAGAAATATGTCATTCACGATACAATCGTTGTGAGCAATCAGGTTGCGGACCTCCGTTGCAAGGAGAACGACCGCGAATTGCTCATCATCTCGATACAGATCGATGTTGGTGCGCTGTCGAATGTATTTGCGAAGGTCGGAAAGCGATGAGTAGGAAATTTCATTTACTCGCTTCTCGACCAAATGCCGAACTATCTCGTCGAATGTTCTGAGTTCTAGGATCTTACCGATTTTTACATCGCCATCAGCCGAAAGCATCTCAGGTCTAGAAAGAAAGATGTCTCCGAGCATAGAAGTTACGTAGTGATTAAACGACTCCACCATCCTCGATAGCAGCATCTGTTGAACCATCTGCCGGTCAAGCGAAGTTGATTCTTCCGAGTATTTATCTGCTTCTAGCGCGAAGCGTTCACAACTCTCCTGCGTCATCGCACCTGCTATGGCATCTCGCGATCCAACAATGCCAAAGAAGAACGAGGCAAAGTTGTTAATCTCATTCACTCGAAAAATATAATCGAGGCAGGGCCACGTCACCAACTCTTGCGGTTCAACCATTCTTCCCTCGAAAGGACCACTCATTTACTGCCATGTGCACGACCTGCCCTGATCGTCACGTCATCTTTGCTCTGAACTCAGTGCGACGAGCGGTGCCGCAAAGCGCAAGCGCGCTTAATAATACTATAGCGCGTGGCGGTCAGCTTGCAGACCGTTGGTCGCGGCGTAGTTCAACTCGTTCGCCTAGCCATTCTTCGTCTCAGGAGACGAACTGCGCTCAAAATACACAAGACTGGCGCGCCGCAGAGCATCCTCGGAAGATGAGCCCCAGAATTTCACAATCTCGAATTTGCGGCGCGCACGCGATCCCACATACCGGCTCAGGTCCAGCATGTAGGCGTCGTATTGCTTACCAACTCGATCTCGCACAGTTACGCGTGACTTCGCTCGATGCAGGAACTTCAAATCTACCAATTCATTGATGATCGAACTGTCTTCGGCGCCCGTTCCCTTCTCTACCAAAATGCAATTCGCATTGCTCTTTTCTGTGCAGAACGCGAAGATCTTTTCGAATTCGGACGTGAGCCTGCCGCGATCATCTCCTGTGTCTCGGGCGAAGTCCTCCTCTTTGAATGCCCCGGCTTCGCCAGCTGCGACGTTCACATCCTCCGCTCCAACTTTCGGGCCTCGTCCGGTACCCCGGGCGCGCGCCACACGTTCTTGGGCGGTCGAAACCGACTTCGCGAACAAAGTGAGGAAGTCTCGCGCAACACCTCCACTGGCTAGAACGAGGCGGTCGGGCGCTCCATCGGCGAGCAACTCTTTCAAATCAACATCCGCCTCCTTCGCGAACTGACCTAGAATCTTCATAAGAAAGCCACGGGTCAGCTCAAATTTTTCGAGAGTGACATCTAGATCGATTTCGTCTGCATCATCGCCGAGCTTCATGCCCATCGATGGATTGCCGAAGAAGTACCATTTTGATCGATGACGGATCGTGCCAACCTTCAGCCAAACGTTGGTACCTTTCGCGATACGATGGAAGTAATCGATCACCTGCGCTTGGTCGCTGAGACGAATGTGATACAGATCATCAAGGAGCAGATAAGCCGGCCCGTCCGCAAGGCTAGTCAACTCACCAAAGAGCTTTTGGTACACCATGATATTTCGGTGAAGAACTTCGATCTTGCGAGATTTATATTCTGACACCTGCTCCGCCGCACCCTTGAGGGACGCGGCAAGAGATGCATCCACATTGGCAAGCGGAGACTTCAGGCCAGTCGCCAGCTTGGCGTCTAACGATTCTTCAGCTTTTTGTGTGTCCTTCTTTCCGATTTCCTCTGCGGAATGTAGTAGCTGATCCAATTCGGTGATGAGCTTCGCCAGTTCTTCAGACAGCTTGTGGGTTGGCGTTTTCGGAAACGCCGGCTTTGACGGTTTCGCCCCGAAAAACCTCATCCAAAGCGATTTCTTGGATGCCGGACTTGTAGCTGCGGTATCCAGCCAGTCCTTGGTCTCAACGAGCGTTCTGATCAAGATGCTGACAAGAACGTCGGGATAGCTGTGACCTTTGAATGCCTCGAGGTCAACAAACGCGATAGGCGTGCGCTGTACGGTAAGATCAGCGATCAGCTTCTGTAGCAAGCTCGATTTGCCCGAACCTCGCCGTCCAAAAATTAAGTGATGACGCCTGCTTTTTGCCTTCGACAGCACGCCGGGGCTCGGCTCTAAGAAGAACTTCACGCCCTCCCGGCTTGCGCGGACAGATTCACTTACTAGCTGCAGCAATCGTTCAACGTTAGGCGAATTCAATAATTCAGACGACATTACTGTTAAGCTCGATTTCAAAGCAAGGTATCGCAATGCCAGCGAACTTAGAGGTTCCCGTCTTGTACGCAACCCTAACGTTTCATGCTGCATCGCGAAATGCCTGCGACCGCGCAGCGACAATGCAATGATTTACTCGCGACACGACGCTAGCCGGTCGCAATATGCGACTAACCAACAGCCTTCAACACTTCGCTCGCCTCGACGGGTGCAAGCGCGGTTTTCAGCAGATATTTCAGCTTGAGATTGAGGCCGTGCCCGTCGCCATATTGCGGCTTTCCACTGGAATGCCCCATTAGCTCGTCCGTCAGTTCGTCCGGGCATTCCGCCGCCCGCAGCCGATCCTTGAAGCTGTGGCGGAACGAATAGACCGAATGGCGCGGCGATGGCTTCATGCCATGTTTCTTCATGTGCTTATTGACCGCCGCCGAGAAACTGTCCTCGTTGTCAAAGTAGCGCGCAAAGCCTTTCGGAAAGCGTCGCATCGCTTCGAGAGCGATGCCGACCAGAGGAATGTCGCGCTCCGACGATTCCGTCTTCAGCACGCGTCCGTCAGGAACCACTCGGATATAGGGGATATTGGCATCGAGCACGATATTCGCCGGGAGCAGGTTCAACACCTCGCAGGGGCGCGCGCCGGTGTTGATTAGGATGTGCACTGCGGCCATCGCCTGGTCGTTCAGCGTGTCGAAGCCACCCGGCCGCAAGATCGTGTCGACAATAAACGCCGTCTCGAACGGCTTGCGCTGCCCGCGCTCACCGCCGCTGAGACGCAGGCCCCCGAACAGGCTTTCCTTGTCCAGGTGATGCCGCTGGCTGACGGTTCGAACCATGCGCTGAATATGAGTGATGTTCTTGTTTGCGGTGCCGATGGCAACTTCACGCTTCACGGCGCGGGCCTGCCAGTGATCGCGGTACTTTAGGGCATCGTCGCGGGTCATCTCTTGCAGGGCTTTATCGGTCACCACTTCGATCAGGATCTCAATGGCGCGCTCCTTGCCGGCCTTCCATTTCTTGAGCTGCTTCGGTGAATAGTTCATCCGCTCGGTTGCCGTGGCCGCCTCGAATTCGGCGAACAGAGTCGAAAGCTTGATAACCGGCTCAGCAACACCACCGAGCACGGCCGCTCGCGTCACGGGATCATGCAGCCGGTCGCCCTCGGCTAGGGTTTCGATGCGTCTTTTCAGCTCGGCCGGCGCTTCCGACGCGACGGCCGCAGCGGGGCGGTATGAAAGGTCGAGGATGCGTGCCCGCCGAACCGCTTCGGCGTGGTCCGTGGTCGCTTTGCCGGCTTCACCGGCGGCGCATTTCTGCCAGTAGCCTTCAAGGTCCAGATTCATCCGATCGGCGATCAGGGAGGCGCGCCGTCCGTGCCTGTCACGAGCAATCCGTACCTTGGTGGACAGCTTCACGATGCCGCGTTTGTCATAACGCGCGAACTCCTCCGGCACGCGGCGCACGAAGTGCCAGGTCCCGTTGCGCTTAGTCAGATGCTCGCCCATCCCTGCCCCATGTTGGACGTTTTGTTGGACGTTTTTGTCGGCGATGGCCCAAAAAAAGTCAACAAATTCGCACTTTTCTTCGTTAATTCAAGATGTTATGCACAGGCTCGTTGGCACTGCTAGGGAGCGCCATTCGCGCACTGCCCTGGGTCAGGCCACGTTATTGCCACCCGAGCCTTATTTTCGTTGAACTTGGCCGCGAACCTCCCGAAATTCACGCGTTCTGGATGGTTTTGTCGCGGATTGGAACGATCACACGCCATAGGACTTCGAGCTTCATGGTCGAAATCATGCCGAGCGCTTCCCAGCACAGTTACGCGTCCGAACCCAGTCACACCTGGCGCATTAGCCAGCAGCCGATCATGGTTGCGGCTGCGGCCCTGTTTCTGGTCGTGATCGGCATCGGCGGCATATTCACGTGGCGCAGCTACAGCGGCGCAACGCCGGAGCCGGAGCGGCTCACCGCATCACGCCTGCAACAGGCCCGTGTGGCACAAGCGTCCGAACAGCTGATCGAAAAGACCAAGGGCATCGAGGCCACCCAGCAACAGTCCATCGACCAACTCCAGGTCGTGCAGGATCAGCTGCAGACTATGCAGCGTCTGATGACGGCGCAGCAGAACGAAGCGCGCAAGCTCAACGAACAGGTCGGCGCCCTCACCTCCACGCTCGACACTCTCCGGCAGTCTTTTGCCAGCACCTCGGCGACTGACGACAAGCCTGCCGCGCGAGAGCAGCCGCGCCGCTCACGATCCCGCGCCGCGGCGAGCAAGGGCCGTCAGAAGATGAAGATCGTTGTGCAGCGCAAGCGCCCCGGGGCACGCGGCTAAGCCATCCCGCGCGATTGCTCCCGAGCACACGTGAACTGCTTGTACTCTCCACAGCACCGCGCCTAGTCTGTCTGGCCGAACGCAATCTGCACTGCTCAAGGTGCGAGATCATGCGATACCGGCAGGGAGCGAGACATGAAGCATGACGGCGGCGATCACCTTCACGCGCACGACAGCGCGATGACCGAGAAATTCGGCAGCACCACACTGGCAACACTCCGCAAGATCTACGGCAAGTTCTTCGCAGCCGGGCACCCCGACACGCTCACCCTCAGTGAAGTGCTGCCGAAGCTCAACGACACGTCGCTCAGTCAGCTCCGCCGCGATCACGACACCGGACATCTCAAGAAGAAGATCTCGAAGGCCGCGTGATGCGAGACGTTGGCGCTGGGGCTACAACGCCTTGCGCAGCAACATCACGGTCAGCACGATCACGACGACCGGTGCTCCGAATGTCACCGGGAGCAACCATGGGCTGTCGGCGTCGATGAGTGTGCCGGGGATGACGCCGATCAAGGCGTGATCGACGATCCAGACCATTGCTGACACGATACTGGCGGTTTCGAACTTCAGACGCGGCATGCCGGCGATGCCCGCGACGCTGGTGACCAACGCGCGCGCCGGCCCGATATGGTAGCCGACCATGATCGCCGCGATGCCGTAGCGCTCGAATAGCCCGCGTACCCGCGCCACCAGTTGCTGACGCGATTGGAGCATCCGCATCTCCAGCAGTCGCGGCCCGCACCGCTTGCCGAGCTCATAGGACACGCTCATGCCGAGCACCGCGCCGCCGATGGCCCAAAGGACGAAAGTCCAGGACACCACGCCGGCGCCGATCAGCACCCCCGTCGCCGTCACGATGGCCGCAGCCGGAACGACGAAACTGGAGCCGACTAGACATCCGAAGAAGGCGATGACGAAACCGAGCGGTCCAGCCAAATCGGCTTGCGCCGCGATCAGCGCCGAGATTTTCTGAATAATGTCCATCAGGGTGGGATTCCGACCGGCACGCTGTGTTCAGGCTGTGTTTCGTCCATCACCAGCAATGAAACAAAACCGCGGTCGAAGAAACCGTTTCCTCGCCTCCGCGCAAACCGCCTGAAGCGAACGCCCTCTATCCCATCACTCCAACGACGCGCCGATCGGCGCACGGATGGACACAAGATCGAGGGACACACGATGATATTCACCACCGCGAAGCTCGCCGCCGCCACCGTTCTTGCATTCGGCATGCTGACCACCGTCTGCCACGCCTACAGCGCCGAACAGGAACAGCTTTGCACGGGCGATGCGATGCGACTGTGCAGTTCGGAAATCCCGGATGTCGATCGCGTCACGGCTTGCATGATCCGCAACAAGTCTCAGCTAAGCGATGGCTGCAAGTCGGTCTTTGCGCCTGCCTCGGCCTATCAGCCGGCATCGCTACGGACCACGAAGCCGGTCAATCTGGTGCCGGCCCGGATTCGCTGACGCCTAGCGCCGGCGCGCCACGGCGACGCCGAGCAGAAAAGCAACCAGCAGCGACCCCAGCGGCGCTTCACGCGCAACATTGGCCAGGATGCTCAAGGGCATGCCTGGCTTCTTGCCGGACTCGATGGCACCGCCGATGCGGTGCGCGGTCTCGGTCACCGCCTCTTTCACATCCGTGATCGTTTCTGTGATTGTCGACCTGGCCTCAGGCACGGGCTCGACGCCTTCGTAGATGTAGGGGGGTGTCTTTGCGTCGTCGGCCATGGTCATTTCCCGTGCAGTATGAGCTGTGTCAGCCCAATCGACCGAACACTGATTGGTTCCGGCCCTGGCCCGGGCCCGCTAGCTTCTCTTTTGTCGCAGACGGCTCCCGCAAGAGTCACTCTTTCCGGTCTGCCCGGCCGTCTATAATTAAGTTCCATGAACCTGCTCGAATCGCTCCCCACCGTGATCGGTATCGCCGCCGTGGCACCAGCTCTGCTGGTGCTGTGGCTGGTGATTGCTGCCGATGAACGGCCGGGACCGCCCGGGCTGGTCTGGGCGTCATTCCTGCTGGGCGCCGCCAGCATCTCCCTGCTCGGCTATGCCCGCGCGCTGTTCGCAGCAATTCCGGGTCTTACGGACAACCCGACCCTGGCCATGGTGCTCCACGCCGTGTTTGGTGTCGCCGCGCCGGAGGAGATCGTGAAGATCTTCGTCATCATCGCGGTGTCCACCCAGCGCGCCCGGACGGCCGATCCAATGGACACGGTGGTTTATGGCGCCGCCGCCGGCCTCGGCTTCGCCGCCTACGAGAATCTCGTCTATCTCCTGCAATATCCCGAGATGTGGCGGACGCTCGCGGTGCTGCGCAGCGTACTGACCGTACCATTTCACGGCGCGCTCGGCGTCATCGCCGGCGCTTACATCGCCATCACCCGCTCCGGCCGTGCGCTCGGCGCCCATCGCCGCGACGGCTGGGCCTTCATTCGCACGCCCATGCTCATTGTTCTCGCGCCAGTGACGCTGCATGCCTGTTTCGATCTTCCTTTGCTGACGCTGCAGCGACATCCGGAAATCGTCGGCGTGATGCGCCGCGCGCTGGAGGCCGCCGGCGTGGTGATCGGCTTCGGCACCATTGCGCTGGCGGCGCGGCTGGTCCGGCGGATCGGCGCGCATCATGCACCGCATACGGAGGTGTCACGCGAGAGACTCAGCCAGTTGCGCGGCATGTGGGCACTGCTGGTTGCCGGCGGCGGTGCGGGCTTTGCAGGCACGGCCTTTTTGCTGACTTCGATTCATCACTGGTTTACGAACCCGGCGCGCAACGTCACCATGGTGCTGATCCCGCTCGGTCTGGCATCGATCGCCATCGGCGCCGTGCTGCTGGTGCTGACGACGACAGCCTATATTCTCGGGCGCAACCGCATGCGCACGGCCGCACCGGCCATGACCGCGCAGTCGTAACGTTCAAGACCTCACGCGACATTCGAGCTATTCCCGATCAACAAACTTGCACGCTTCCGCGTGTGAGCGGATAAATGCAAGCTACGGCCAGCATGCTGCCGGCCCGATCAGGACATTGCCGCCATGACCATGCCGCCCAACCTCGCCGAGCTGCAATCGAAGATGAGCGACGCCGTGCGCGCGCACTGGAAGGCATTTCTAATCGAGGGCATCGTGCTGGTGATCCTCGGCTTCGCCGCAATGATCGTGCCGCAGGTGGCCAGCATCGCCGTCACCGTTATGCTGGGCTGGATGTTCTTCATCTCGGGCGTTGCAGCGCTGCTGATGACCTTCTGGGCCCGTCAGACACCAGGCTTCATCTGGTCGCTGATTTCAGCAATCCTCGGCATCGGCGCCGGCATCATTCTGCTTACGCGCCCGGCCGAAAGCACGCTGACACTGACATTCGTGGTTGGCGTCTATTTCCTCGCCGAGGGCGTAGCGACCATCATGTACGCGCTCCAGCATCGCAAGGAGCTGTCCGAGCGCTGGAGCTGGATGGCCTTCTCCGGTCTGATGGATATCGTGATCGCCTTCATCATCATCTCGGGCCTGCCCGGCACGGCAGCCTGGGCCATCGGCTTGATGGTCGGCATCAATCTGGTGATCGGCGGCGCTTCGCTGATCGGCTTGGCGATGGCCGCCCGCAACAAGGCCTGACCCCGCCAACTGTCTGCAGGGGCTCAGCAGCCCTTGCAGATATTCTTGATCATGCGATCAAGTTCGCGATCCTGCGCGTCGATGCGGGACGGATCGTTCTTGCCGGTCTCCGGTGGGAGATCGCCCGGGCGCGGCTGGCGATGGCCGACGGGAGCCTCTGGCAGAGCACCGCCGCTGTTGGTCTGTGTGGTCGGCTGCGAGCGCAGGCCCTTGGGTGGCAGGTTGCGGGACGAATCCTGCGCCAGAGCCAGCGAATGGCCGAGAACGAACAGGCCTGCCGTCATCACGAACAATGTTTTCATTTTTTGTCTCCGACACCAGGTGGCGCGTGTAAGCCGATCGCTACGGCTTCGGTGGATAGATATGAACGTCGCCGCAGTAATCCACAACACGATAGACCGATTCCGCAGAAGCTTCACCGTCAGGCTTGAGGCTGATTGAAGAATTCTCAGACAAATATTCGGGACCGATCGGCGCCTTGCCATAACCGCCGGGAATATCGAGCACATAATCCGGCTGGCACAATCCGGAAACATTGCCTCGAATGGCGCGCATTAAGGCCTGTCCCTCCGCGATGCTGGTCCGCAAATGTGCGGTGCCAGGCGCGAGGTCGCCGTGATGCAGATAATAGGGCTTGATGCGGCACTCGACGAAACCGCGCATCAGTGCCGTCAGCGTCGCCGCATCGTCATTGACGCCGCGCAGCAATACCGACTGGCTCACCATGGGAATGCCGGCATCCACCATCAGCGCGCAGGCCGCACGTGCAGCATCCGTCAGCTCGCGCGGATGATTGGCATGCAGCGCCACCCATGTGCTGGCACCCGTGACTTTCAATGCATCCACCATTTCCGCACTCACGCGGCCGGGATCAGCCACGGGGACCCGCGTATGCAATCGAATGATCTTTACATGCGGGATATCAGCGAGATCCGCCATGATCTCGCTCAATCGCCGCGGCGACAGCATCAGGGGATCGCCGCCGGTGAGGATTACCTCCCAGATCTCGTCATGACTGCGGATGTAATCCAGCGCCGCTGCATAAGCCTCACGCGACAGCGCGGTCTCCTTGCCCGGCCCCACCATCTCGCGGCGGAAACAGAACCGGCAATACACCGCGCAGACATGTACCAGCTTGAACAGCACACGGTCGGGATAACGATGCACGATGCCGTCGATGGGCGCGTGGGCGTGATCACCGATCGGATCAGCGTTCTCTTCGGGCTGCGCGTTCAGTTCATCCACACTCGGTATGTACTGGCGCGCGATCGGATCGTCGGGATCGCTGCTGTCGATCAGTGCGGCTACGGCCGGCGTCACCGCGACCGCATAACGCGCGGCGACTTTCTCCAGATCGGCCAGCGTCGACGCCGGCGCGAGGCCGTTTTCGATGAGGTCGCTGGCTTGCCGCAGGGTCGTCGCAACTTTCACGTGACGGTTCATGACACACCTGCCGGCGGCGTCCACACCACCTGATCGATCCGCGTCGCGCCCGAGGCGAGCATCACCACCCGGTCGAAGCCGAGTGCTACGCCGGATGCTGCCGGCATTGCCGCCACGGCTTCAAGAAACTCCTCATCGAGCGGATAGCGCTCGCCATAGCGACGCTCTTTTTCGTCCATCGCTTCCGTGAAGCGTCGGCGCTGCTCATCGGCATCGGTCAGCTCGCCGAAGCCATTGGCCAGTTCAACACCGCAGGCATAGACCTCGAAGCGTTCGGCCACGCGTCGGTCACCTTCTTTGGTGCGCGCCAATGCCGCTTCCGGCGACGGGTATTCAAACAGCACGGTCATCCGTCCCTGCCCGAGATGCGGCTCGACATGCTCGACGAGAATCTTGCTGAAAATATCCGACCAGGTATCGTCATCGCTGATCCGCACCTTGCCAGTCGCAGCAGCCGCCAGCGTAGCGCAATCCCCCTCGGCGCCATCGATGCTTGCAAGCAAATCTATATCCGCAAAACGCGTGAACGCCGCTGCCACGGTCAACATCTCCGGCTCCGCAAATGGATCCGCTACATGACCGCGAAACGTGAACTGCTTGATGCCTGTCGCCTGCGCCGCGCATGCAATGATCGCCACGCAATCGGCGATCACAGCCTCATAGCTCTCCTCGGCACGATACCATTCGAGCATCGTGAATTCAGGCAGGTGCTTGTCGCCGCGCTCGCGGTCGCGAAACACCCGGGCGAATTCGAAGATTTTCGTCTCCCCCGCCGCCAGCAGCTTCTTGCAGGCGAATTCCGGCGATGTTCGTAAATACCGCGAGAACCGCTCGCCATCGCGGTCGATCAAAGTCGTCTTTGGCGCATGCAGATGGGTCTCATTGCCCGGCGAGACCTGCAGGACGCCAGTCTCGACCTCCAGGAAGCCCTGAGCCTCAAACCACGTCCGGATACCCTTCGTGATCGCGCCCCGCGCCAGCAGGAAGCCCCGGCGGTCCTGATGTCGCGCCGGGCTCCACCAGGGCGACGGACGGTCGGTTCCAGTCATCGGCAAACGGCCCTTTTGGGTTGCAAAACGCTGGCATCGCCGCGTGAAATCAGTATGTTGCCCCCCGAAACCGCTTCGCTGGCCACAGGACACACACGTCCGGATCGGTCCCGGGCCTGAAATCTAGGAAACATATCTGTGAAAGTCATCGCCAGTTCTATTCGCAAGGGCAACGTCATCGAGCAGGAAGGCAAGCTCTACGTGGTTCTGTCCGCGGAGAACATCCACCCCGGCAAGGGAACCCCGGTCAGCCAGATCGAAATGCGCCGAATCAGCGACGGTGTGAAGATCTCGGAGCGCTACAAGACCACTGACCAGGTGGAAAAGGCGACGATTGAAGACCAGAACTTCAATTACCTCTACAAGGATGCCGACGGCTTCCATTTCATGAACAACGACAATTACGACCAGGTTCAAGTGCAGAAGGACGTCATCGGCGATGCCGAGCCCTATCTGCAGGAGAACATGACCGTAAAGCTGTCGCTGCACGGCCTCGTTCCGGTGGCGATCCAGATGCCGCAGCGCGCGACCCTCGAAGTCGTCGATACCGAGCCGGTGACCAAGGGCCAGACCGCATCGTCGTCCTACAAGCCTGCCATGCTGTCCAACGGCGTCCGCACCAACGTGCCGCCGCATGTCGGCACCGGCACCCGCATTGTGGTGCTGATCGAGGACGGCTCGTACATCGAACGCGCCAAGGACTAAAGGATCCCGGCTGTCGCAAGACTGCCGCAAGTTTTTCGCAAGACCGCCGGACGCCCGAAAATGGCTTCCGGCGGTCTTTTTTATACATGATATCAATCCGTTGATTGCGTTGACGCGCCGCGACGCATTGCCCCTGCCATGGCGCAAATCATGCGGCTACAGTGGCGCATGACCGCACGCGATTCCCTGATCGACCGACGCAGCCTGCTCCGCTCCGGCCTGGGTGCCGGCGCGTTGCTGGCCATGCCCGGGACCGCCTTTGCGGCCCCCGCGGGCTTCGACGCGTGGCGCGACGGCTTTCGTGCTAAGGCAATTGCCAAAGGCGTCTCCGACGCGACCTATTCGCGCGTGATGGGCCGTATCGAGCCGGACATGTCCGTGTTCACCAAGATGCAGAAGCAGCCGGAATTTCACGAGCAGCTCTGGCAATACATCAATCGCCGCGCCTCCGACTGGCGCATCGCCGCCGGCAAGGACGCGCTGCGCAAGAACGAAGCCGTGTTCGACCGTATCGAGCGCGACTTCGGCGTCGAGCGCGGCACGCTGCTGGCGCTGTGGGGCGTCGAGTCCGCCTATGGCGATCCCATCGTGCAGCAGAACCATATGCGCCCGGTGTTTCCGTCGCTGGCCGCACTGGCGTGGAACGAGCCGCGCCGCCGCGCCTACTGGGAAACCGAACTCATCAACGCGCTGAAGATCGTCGACAAGGGCTGGGGCACGCCCGACGAGATGCGCGGCTCCTGGGCCGGCGCGATGGGGCATACGCAATGGATGCCGGAAGTCTGGCTCAATGTCGGCATCGACTATGACCGCGACGGCCGCGTCTCGCCGTTCGGCAAGCCCGATGATGCACTTGGCTCCAGCGCACGCTTCCTTGTCAATCGCGGCAAATATCCGCGCGGCGAGCACTGGGGCTATGAGGTCCATGCGAGCGGCGCGCCGTCATCGGATAGCAATCGCAGTTTTGCAGCATGGTCCGCAGCCGGCGTCACCCGCGCCGATGGCCAGCCGTTTCCGCAGCCGAATGCCAACGCCAAATTGTGGGTGCCGGTGCAAGGCGGCCCGGCCTTCCTGCTCGGCCAGGGCTTCTACGCCGTGCGCAGCTATAATCCGTCGATGAACTATGCGCTGGCGATCTGCCATCTCGGCGACCGCATTCTCGGCGCACCGCCTTTCATCCAGCCGTTCCCCGGCTCGGAACGCGCGCTGACTTTGGCCGAAGTGCAGGAAGTGCAGACCCGCCTCACCCGCGCCGGCTTCGACACCGGCGGCACCGACGGCCGCGTCGGAAATGACACGATGAAAGCGGTGCGTGATTTCCAGACGAAGGCAGGACTGCTGCCGGCGGATGGCTATGGCGGGCTGAAGGTACTCGCGCGGTTGCGCCAGGGCGGCTGAGCCGTTCCGTCAAATCCCCGCCATGCGCTGCGGATCGACATAACGATCATAGTCTTCACCTGAGAGCAGTCCCAGCGCGATCGCGGCTTCGCGCGGTGTGATGGCTTCATCCAAAGCTTTGGCTGTGATGAGTGCGACCTTGTCGTAGCCGATCACGGGATTGAGCGCTGTCGCGAGCAGCGGAGCGTTGGCGACATTCGCGGCGAGCTGTCGCCGATCGACGTCGAGATCGCGGATCAATCGGGACGTGAAGACATCGATGCCGTCGGCGAGGATGCGGATTGACTGCAAGACGTTGTAGATGATGACCGGCTTGGCAACGTTGAGTTCGAAATTGCCGGACGCACTGGCTGCGGTGACGACGGCGTTGTTGCCCGTCACCTGAAAACAGACCTGCGCAAGCATTTCGGCGATGGTGGGATTGCGCTTGCCAGGCATGATCGACGACGTCAGCCCGTCATGCGGGATGACGAGCTCACCTAACCCGCAGCGCGGACCCGAGCCTAGGAAGCGCACGTCGTTCGCGATCTTCAGCAACGTGACGGCAAGGCCATTGAGCGCGCCGGACACTTCGACAAGCGCGTCATGCGCGCCCATGCCTTCGAACTTGCTCGGGTTCGGGACGAACGTAACGCCAGTCAGTGCGTTCAGGTGCTCGCAAAAGGCGCTGTCGAATCCCTTTGGCGCATTGAGCCCCGAGCCGACGGCCGTGCCGCCCTGGGGCAGCATCAGCAGGCGCGGAAACACTGCTTCGATGCGGTCAATCGCATGGCCGATCTGACGGGCGAAGGCATCCAAGGCCTGCCCCATCGTCATCGGCACGGCATCCATCAGATGCGTACGGCCTATCTTCACGACGTCGGAGAATGCGTCCGCCTTGGCGCGGAGATCGTCGCGCAGCACCTGCAAGGTCGGGAGCAAGCGCCCGCGCAACTCCAGTGCCGTTGCCACATGCATCACGGTCGGAAAGCTGTCGTTCGATGACTGCGAACAATTGACGTGATCGTTGGGATGAATGGGCGATTTGGTCCCGAGCGGCTGGCCCATCAATTCATTCGCCCGGTTCGCGATCACCTCATTGGCGTTCATGTTGGTCTGGGTGCCGGAGCCGGTCTGCCAGATCGGCAACGGGAAATGATCGTCGAAACGGCCCTGCTGAAGTTCGAGTGCCGCTGTTTCGATCGGCGCCGCGATCTCCGGTGCGATCGTCCTGAGTTGCAGATTGGCGCGAACGGCCGCGATCTTCTGCAGAGCGAATGCACGGATCAGCGCGATCGGAAAACGCTCGTCACTGACCTGGAAGACCTCAAGTGCGCGTTGGGTCTGCGCGCCCCAATAGCGGTCCTTCGGCACCGCGATGCTGCCGAAGGAGTCATGTTCCGTGCGAACGTCACTCACTAGTCTGGCTCACTGCGCGCCGACAACGCCCGCTGCCTTGATGATCGGCGTCCATTTGTCGATCTCGGATTTCAGGTGCGCGGCCAGCGCATCGGGCGTCGCCCGTTCCGGCGCCACCGGCTGCACGCCGAGCCCGGCAAGCCGGCTCTTCACGGTCTCGTCCTTCAGCGCCACGTTCAGCGCGGCAACGAGTTTGTCGATGATCGGCTTGGGCGTGCCCTTCGGAGCGAACAGGCCGTACCAGACGGTGTAGGTAAAGCCCGGCAAGCCGGCTTCGGCTGTCGTGGGCAGTTTTGGCAGCGCCGGCGCCTTCTCGGTGCTGGTGACGGCGTAACCCTTGATCGTGCCGCCGTCGACATTGCCGACCACGTTGACGATCTGGTCGCACATAACGTCGACCTGCCCGCTCATCATGTCGTTCATCGCCGGACCAGCGCCGCGATAGGCGATCTGGGTCGGCTGCGTACCGGTCGCTGCATTGAGCAGCAGGCCGCACAGATGCGAAGCCGAGCCGATGCCGGCATGCGCGTAGTTCACTTTCTCCTTGTTCGTCTTCATCCAGGCGATCAGCTCGGCGAGATTGGCGGCCGGGAGATCCTTGCGTGCCACGAACACCGACGGCAGATCGACCGCGAGACCGATCGGCTCGTAGTCCTTGATCGGATCGTATTTGAGCTTAGGATACAGCGCCGGATTGGTCGCATGGCTGATATGGATCAGCAGCAGATTGTAACCGTCCGGCGCAGATGCGGCGACCTTGGCACTGCCGATGGAGCCGCCGGCGCCCGTCGTGTTCTCGACGATCACCTGCTGTTTCAACGGGCCGCTCATGGCTTGCGCCAGCAGGCGCGCGATGGTGTCACCGGGGCCGCCTGCGGAATACGGCATGTTCATGGTGATGGTGCGGGTTGGATAATCCTGCGCCAGACTTGGGCCAGCCAGCAGTGCACCGGCGAGCACGAATGCGGTCGTCAAAATGTTCTTCTTCATCGAAATTCCTCCCCTGTTATGTGTGTTGTTTCAGCGTCCACTCATGCTCAGCACGCGATCGACCATCGGACCGCACAGGCCGAGATAGTTGGCCGGGTCGCAATGACGACGGATGGCCTCCTTGCCACCAAGCGCTTCGGTGATTTCCGGGACCTCGGCGAGGATATCCGCAAGCTGTCCGCCGCCTTCGATGGCCTTGCGGCAAGCGTCGTAGACGACGTCATGCGCGTGCTGGCGGCCGAGTTTTGGCGCCGCTGCCATCATCACCGCTTCGGCGACGATAAGGCCGCGTGTCAGATCCAGATTCTCCAGCATGCGCTTTTCGTGAACCACGAGTCCGGCCAGCATGAATTTGGCATTTGCCAGCGACGAGGCAGTGAGCAGGAAGCTCTCCGGCAACGACACCCATTCGAGGTGCCACGGCCCCGTTGCACGTTCCAGGTCATGGATCATGCCATCGAGCATGGTCGCGACGTGCTGGCGCACCGCCTTGGCAGCGGCGAGCATCAGTTCGCTTGAAATCGCGTTACGCTTTTGCGGCATCGTCGATGACGCGCCGCGACCGGGCACGAAAGGCTCAGACACTTCGCCGAATTCGGACGATGACAACAGCATCACGTCGGTGGCGATCTTGCCGAGCGTACCGGTGATCAGGCCGAGCAGCGTGACCGCTTCGGCGATGCCGTCGCGGGCGACATGCCAGGTGATCGACGGTTGATGCAGGCCGAGCTCCTCGCAGAACAGTTTTTGCATCTCGAGGCCGCCCTCGCCCACCGACGCGAGCGTCCCCGCGGCGCCGGAGAACTCGCCGAGCAGGATGCGCGGCAATGCCTGATCGATGCGCTCAATGTGCCGATCGATGGAGGACAGCCAGACGGCAGCCTTGTAGCCGAAGGTCACCGGCAACGCCTGCTGCAGATGGGTGCGCCCGGCCATCGGCGTGTCGCGATATTTTTTCGCCATGGTAGCGAGGATGTCGCGGACCTCGCACAGATCGCGCGTAACGATCTGCAAGGCCGCGCGGATCTGCAAGACGTTGGCGGTATCCATGATGTCCTGGGTGGTCGCACCCCAGTGGACGTAGCGGCCCGCCTCTCCTGCGGCTTCGGAGAGCTGATGGACTAGCGGCAAGATCGGGTAGCCGACGATTTCGGTCTCAGCTCGGAGCTTGTCGAAATCGATCCGGATCGATTTGGCGGCGGCCTCGATGGCCTGCGCGGCTTCCTTGGGGACAACGCCGAGACGGGCCTGGGCGCGGGCCAGCGCGACTTCGGCCTCGATGTAGCGGCCGACCAGGGCTTCGTCGGCGAAGACCGCCCGCATTTCCGCGGTGCCGAACATGTCCCGAAACAGGACCGAATCGAAAACCGTGCTGCCCATACCGCTTCCTCTTATTATGTTCGTACATATTAAATTGTCCGAACATAAACCGTGTGTCAATCTCCTTCCTTGACGAGATGGTCGCCAATCAGGCTTCCATCCTGCGATCAGGGACTTAGGGGTCGAGGGACGACGGTGGAAAAGCGTTACGCGTTCGTGGCCCGAGCACTGACCGAGGCCATCGCAGACGGACGGCATCCGGTCGGGTCTGTGCTGCCGACAGAGTTCGAGCTGGCGGACCAGTTCGCCGTGAGCCGATCAACCGTGCGCGCGGCGATGCAGGAGCTGCAGGCGTCCGGCTTGGTCAGCCGGAAGCGCAATGCCGGGACGCGTGTCGAGGCGACGTCTCCGGCCAAGGGCGGTGATGGCTTTACGCAGGCACTCAATACGATCGAGGCGGTGCAGCAGTTCGGCACCGAGACGGAGCGCCACGTGCAGCGCGTTGCGGATGTCGTCGCCGACAGCGAGCTTGCCAGCCAGCTCGGATGCCGGCCCGGCCGGCGCTGGCTGTGCATCTCAAGTCTGCGCACGATTCCGGGCGACGTCACACAGACGCCGATCTGCTGGACGGACGTGTATATCGACGGCGCCTTCGCCGACGAGGTGCGCGCGAAGATGGGCGGGCATCACGAAATCTTCGGCACGCTCGTCGAGAAAATCTCGGGACGACGCTTCGTTGAGATCCGCCAGGACATCTCTGCGGTTGGCGTGTCGGACGCGATGGCGGAGCCACTGAAAGCAATGACTGGCGCGCATGCGCTGTCGATCCGGCGGCAGTATCTGTTCGCGTCAAACGAGCTGGCTGAGGTCTCGCTCAGCATTCATCCGGCGGACCGGTATCGGTATTCGACCAGGCTGCTCCGCCGGCAGGACACAAATGGATGAGTGCGCCGGTCAAGCCGGGTGACGACAGACTGAGATTGCTATCATCTGATCATCTTCGGCCCGGGATCCGGCTCCGCCACATCGATCACGCGCATCTGCACGCGCTCGGCACCCTGCCAGCGATCGACGGTCAGCGAGCCCGCCACATGGACGGGCTGACCGCGCAGCTCCTGCAACGCGTTGCCAAGTTTCTGCCCCACTGAACGAAACGCGATACCGTTGACCATGGCGCCGTCCGACGCCTTGAAGCGCAGCCGCAGATGCGCCTGCCCAACTTCATCGACATAAACGAGCTGATGCGCCGGCAGCGCAATCACCGGCTCGGGATTGGCCTGCCCGAACGGCCCGGCGCGATTGAGCGTATTCACGAGATCCGTCGTCACACCGCGCGCAGTGATAGCGCCATCGATGAAGAGTTCTTTCTCGTTGCGGGACTTGCCGACATCCGCAGCCAGCGCGCTTTCGATATAGGCGCGGAATTCGCCGAGCCGTTCCTTGCGTAGCGTGATGCCCGCGGCCATGGCGTGGCCGCCACCTTTCATCAGAAGCCCATCGGCAACAGCTTGCCGCACGGCTTTGCCGAGATCGACGCCGGAGATCGAGCGGCCAGACCCCGTGCCAATTCCGCCAGGCTCCAGCGCGATGGCAAAAGCCGGACGCGCAAATTTCTCCTTGAGCCGCGAGGCGACCAGACCGACGACGCCGGGATGCCAGCCTTCAGACGCGGTCACGACTACGGAGCCTTTGTCTTCGAGCCCCAGTGACGCCAGAGCCTCGGCCTCGGCTTGCGCTTCCGCGGCTTGTTCGATCACGCGTCGTTCGATGTTCAGCCGATCGAGTTCGGCAGCGATCTTCGCGGCCTCGGAAATATCGCCTTCGAGCAGCAGCCGCACGCCCAAATCAGCGCGCCCGATGCGGCCGCCGGCATTGATGCGCGGCCCCAGCATGAAGCCGAGATGCCATGCTTCCGGCGGGCCGTTCAAACGCGCCACATCCATCAGCGCGGTGTGCCCGATGTGATCGCGGCGACGTAATGCGATGAGACCTTTGGCGACAAAGGCGCGGTTCAGGCCGATCAGTGGAGCCACATCGGCCACGGTGCCCAGGGCCACGTGATGCAGCATGCCGAGCAGATCCGGCTCCGGCATCTCGGCGGTCCAGAAGCCGCGCTTGCGCAATTCGCGATTGACCGCGACGAGCGTGATCAGCACGAGGCCCACGGCAGCGAGATGACCAAGGCCGGAAATATCGTCGAGCCGGTTGGGATTCACCACGGCATCGACGTCAGGTAGTTCCTCGCCGGTCTGATGGTGATCGATGACGACCACGGACATGCCGAGCTTCTTGGCCTCAGCCAGCGGCTCAAAACTGGTCGTGCCGCAATCGACAGTCACGAGCAGCGTGGCGCCCTTGCCGGCCAGCGTCTTGATGGCATCCACATTGGGGCCGTAGCCCTCGAAGATGCGATCGGGAATGTGGATCTGCGGGTCGAGCCCGCAATGCCGGAGATGCCAAGCCAGCAGCGCTGATGACGTCGCGCCGTCGACGTCGTAGTCGCCGAAGATCGCCACTTTCTCCCGGCGCTGCGCCGCATCCGCAATGCGCTTTGCCGCCGCTTCCATCTGCGTGATGGTGAAGGGATCCGGCATCAGCTTGCGGATGGTGGGATCGAGAAAGTCTTCGACGGCGTCGAGTTCGATATTGCGGCCGGCGATGACCCGCGCCAGCATTTCCGGCAATTGAAAACGTTGCACCATGGCCAGCGCCCGCGCCGCGCCGCGCTGATCCACCCGGTCGCGCCAGATCCGCCCGGTGGCGGATTCGGTAACGCCAAGGAAGGCCTGCTGGGATTCGACGGGAATGATGGTCGGTGGCGTCATGGCATCAGCAATAGGCCGCGCAGCCGCTTTCGGCAAATCCCAAGCCGTTCAGCAGCCCATCCGCTTGGCGAGGTCATTGAAGTCCTCGGCAACGACATCCCACGTGCCCTCGGCCTTGAAGTCGCGGTTTTGGTGCGGGCCGTATTCAGTGACACGCGGCACGAAGGCGGTCTTGAGGCCGAGTTTGTGTGCGGCATCGAGATCGCTGTTATGGGCGGCGACCATCATGACTTCCGCAGGTTTCAGATTGAGCAGTGCGGCCGCACCGAGATAGGCCTGGGGATCGGGCTTATAGTGTTCGAACAGTTCCGCGCTCATGATCAGGTCCCATGGCAGGCCGGCGAATTTCGCCATGTTGGTCAGCAGCGCGACATTGCCGTTCGACAACGGGCTGATGACGTATTTGGTCTTCAAGCGCGTCAGACCGCTCACCGAATCCGCCCACGGATGCAGCCGGTGCCAGCCGAGTGTCATGTAATGCAGATCGTTGTCCGAGAGCCCGTTGATGCCGAACTTGGCGACCAGCACATCGAGTGACTGCCGATGCAGCGTATCAAGCTTGACGAAACCGCGTTCGGGATGATGGCGCACCACATCCATCGACGGCATATAGGCCTGCCGCCAGGCATCGACGAGCGCAGTCCAGTCTGCGGTGATGCCGCGCGCTTTGCCGAACGCGGTACAGTCAGCAATCAGGCTGGAACGCCAGTCAACCACGGTGCCGAACACGTCGAACACCAGAGCCTTGACGTTATCGGTCTCGCTCATGGTCTCATCCCCGTTTTGTTTTCTTGGTTTTTAGTTCGAATAATCGGAGCGCATGTTGGCGCGCTCGGATTGCCTTTAATTAGAGTATCTTCCGGTATTGCATAAATCCGGAATTGTCCGCGACCTGATCGTAGAGAATTCTGGCCTGCGCATTCTCGTTCTGTGTCAGCCAATGCACGCGGCTGCAGCCATCAGCCTTGGCCTTTGCATAAACCGCTTCGATCAAAGCGCGGCCGACGCCGAGCCCACGCGCATTGCTGTCAACGAACAGATCCTGCAGATAGCAGTAATTGCCGGGCGTCCAGGATGAGCGGTGATACAGGAACTGCACGATGCCGGTGAGCTTGCCGCCCACATAGGCGCCGAGCAGGAACATCTGCTCATTGGCGTCGTGGAAACGCTTCCACGCAGTATCGGTCGCGGCCGGTGGCAGCGTCGCCTTGTAGAACGTCAGATAGCCCTGCCACAGCGGCTCCCAGGCAGCCCGCTCATCGGGGCCGACCGGGTGGATGTCAACATTCGCCTTCGCCATGTGACCGAACTCAATCCAGGTGGAATTTTTCGAGCTGGCGATGCTCGCCCTTGATGATGCGCACCGTGCCGGTCACCGAACGCATCACGATGGTCTCGGTCTCGATGACGTCGCCGCGGAACTTGACGCCCGACAGCAATGCGCCGTCGGTAACACCGGTGGCGGCAAACAGGCAGTCGCCCTTCGCCATGTCCTCGATGCCATAGATCATCTTCGGATCGGTGACACCCATCTTCAGCGCACGCTCGCGCTTCTCGTCGGTATCGAGGATCAATCGGGTCTGCATCTGGCCGCCGATGCAGCGCAGTGCTGCAGCTGCCAGCACGCCTTCCGGTGCGCCGCCAATGCCAAGATAGATGTCGATGCCAGATTTGGCGGGATCGGTGGTGTGGATGACGCCGGCGACGTCGCCGTCCGGAATGAGACGCAGCGCCGCCCCGGTCGAGCGGATCGCTGCGATCAATGCTTCGTGCCGTGGCCGCTCAAGCACGAGGGCGGTGATCGCCGACACCGGCACACCCTTGGCCTTGGCGAGGCGCCTGATGTTCTCTTCCGGCGATGCGTCGATGTCGATCACGTTCTTGGCGTAGCCCGGACCAATCGCGATCTTGTCCATATAGACGTCGGGCGCGTGCAGCAGCGTGCCGCCGTCGGCCATCGCCATGGTGGCAATCGAGCCCGGCATGTCCTTGGCACACAGTGTCGTGCCTTCGAGCGGATCGACGGCAATATCGACCTTCGGGCCGGCATTAATGCCGACCTTTTCGCCGATATAGAGCATCGGCGCTTCGTCGCGCTCGCCCTCGCCGATCACGATGGTGCCGTCGATCGGCATCTTGTTGAGCTCGCGGCGCATCGCATCGACCGCTGCCTGATCGGCCGCCTTCTCCTGCCCATGACCACGCAACCGCGCAGCCGACACTGCCGCGCGCTCGGTCACGCGAACGATCTCCAGCGTCAGAATGCGCTCGAGCAGTTGCTGCGGCGGGACGGTAATATGGGTCGACATTGGCGGGCTCCTTCTACGGTGGGACGAATGTCCCCGTACAACTCTCAACGCTGGTGTTTAGTTCTTCTCGATCCGGATAACCTGCGGCTTGCCCGATATCACCTTGTCGCTCTGCACGGCCTGTAGGGCGCGGCGCATCGCGTCTTCAGTCGTCGCATAGGTGATCAGGATAACAGGCACCGGTGACGATTTCGTGCTCTTGCCGACCGGCTCGATGCCGCCATTCGGATGGCGCTGCACGATCGACTCCAGCGAGATCTTCTGTTCGGCCAGACGCGTTGCGATACGCGCGGCGGTGCCGGCGAGATCCCGCGCCATCAGGCGGATGTAATAGCCACCTTCGTGGCGTTCCATCGGCGCCTTGGTGGTGGTCTTGAGCTTCTCGACCGGCCGCCCGAACGGCAGCGCGCGCACATTGCGTGCGACATCGGCGATATCGGCAAGAACCGCAGACGCCGTCGCGGCGCCGCCAGCGCCGGGACCGACCAGCGTAATCGGCGCAATGCCTGCGCCATCAACCGTGACGGCGTTAGTGACGCCCATGACCTGCGCAATGGAGGACGACAGCGGCACCATGGTTGGATGCACGCGCTGTTCGATGCCAGTCGCGGTGCGCATGGCAACGCCCAGCAGCTTCACGCGATAGCCGAGCTCTGCAGCAGCGCGCAGATCTTCAGCGGCGATGGACGAAATGCCCTCGACCGAAACAGCGCTCTGCGCGACCTTGGTCCCGAATGCGAGGCTGGCGAGAATGGCCAGCTTCTGCGCGGTGTCGTGGCCATCGACGTCGAAGGACGGCTCGGCCTCGGCGTAGCCAAGCCGCTGCGCGTCTTTAAGGCATTCCTCGAAGGACAAGCCCTCCAACTCCATCCGGGACAGGATGTAGTTGCAGGTGCCGTTGAGAATACCGTAGACGCGATTGATATCGGTGCCGACGAGACCTTCGCGGATGGTCTTGATGATCGGAATGGCGCCAGCGACGGCGGCCTCGTAGTTCAGCGCGCCGCCGTGCTTCTCGGCCGATGCGGCTAGCTTCAGGCCATGCTTGGCGATCAGTGCCTTGTTCGCGGTCACGACCGACTTGCCGGCGCGCAGCGCCGCCTCGATCGACGACAGCGCGGGATCGCCAACGCCGCCCATCAGTTCGACGAAGCACTCGACATCGGGATGCTGCGCAACCGCGAGCGGATCCTTCATCCAGTCGATGCCGCGCAGATCGACGCCGCGCTTCTTGGTCTTGGACCGCGCGGTGACAGCAATTACCTTGACGCCACGACCGCAGCGCGCGGCCAAAATTGAGTTCTGCTGTTCGATGAGACGGACGACTTCGGCACCAACGGTGCCGAGTCCCGCGATACCCACTTTGAGGGGTGCGACCATTAAGCTTCAGACCTGTCGGAATTCTTGTTGAGCGATGACCGGTCCGAAAACCGGTTGCCGGTTTTCGGGGATCACGCCTATCGCCGGTTGGCGAGAGGAACCACGTTGTGCAACGTTTCGAGACCGCTTTCAAGGAAGCGGCGAATGCCGCGGGCAGCCTGGCGAATGCGCTGTTCGTTCTCGACCATCGCGATGCGGACGTAACCTTCGCCATGCTCGCCGAAGGCGACGCCGGGAGATACCACCACGCCGGACTTTTCGACGAGAAGCGTTGCAAACTGCATGCTGCCGACCTCGCGGAATTTCTCCGGCAGCGGCGCCCAGGCGAACATCGAGGCCGAGGGCGGCGGAATGTCCCAGCCGGCGCGGCCGAAGGATTCCACCATCGCGTCGCGGCGCTTGCGATAGGTGTCACGCATCTCGCGGATGCAGTCGTCCGGGCCGTTCAGCGCAGCAGTGGCCGCGACCTGCACGGGCGTGAACGCGCCGTAGTCGAGATAGGATTTCACCCGCGTCAGCGCGGCGATGATACGCTCGTTGCCGACCGCAAAGCCCATGCGCCAGCCGGCCATGGAGAAGGTCTTCGACATCGAGGTGAATTCGACGGTCACGTCCATCGCGCCCGGTACCTGCAGCACCGAGGGCGGCGGGTTCTTGTCGTCGAAATAGACCTCGGCGTAAGCGAGATCCGAGAGGATGTAGATCTCGTGTTTCTTCGCGAAGGCCACGAGGTCCTTGTAGAAATCGAGGCTCGCCACTTGCGCCGTTGGGTTCGACGGATAGCAGACGATCAGCGCGATCGGCTTCGGAATCGAATGGATGATAGCGCGCTCGACAGCAGCGAAGAAGTCCGGCGTCGGCTCGGACGGCACCGAGCGGATCACGCCGCCAGCCATCAGGAAGCCGAAGGCATGGATCGGGTAGCTCGGATTCGGGCACAGCACGACATCGCCAGGCGCGGTGATCGCCTGAGCGACGTTGGCGAAGCCTTCCTTGGAGCCCAGCGTCGCCACCACCTGGGTGTCAGGATTGAGCTTCACGCCAAAGCGGCGCTCGTAATAGCCGGCCTGGGCCTTGCGCAGGCCAGTGATGCCCTTCGAAGCCGAATAGCGGTCTGTGCGCGGCTTGCCCAGGGTCTCCTTGAGCTTCTCGATCACATGCGGCGGGGTCGCCAGATCCGGATTGCCCATGCCGAGGTCGATGATATCGGCGCCAGCGTTTCGCGCGGCGGCCTTGGCCCGGTTGACCTGTTCGAACACATAGGGCGGCAATCGGCGGATGCGGTAGAATTCTTCCATGGGATCGGGCTCCAGAACCGCTTCATCATGCGGTTGAATCGCTTCTTTTTATCACGGAAGCCCGGTGACACCAGTCACGACGGGCAGTTTTGACTATTTGGCCGCCGGTTTGGGCGGCAGCACGACGGCCTGGCGATCGCGGGCGGCGGTCAGTTCGGCCTGCATCTTGGCCTGATCCGCCGGCGCCATGGCGGTGCCTTCGCGGGTGGTCGGCAGATCATGAACCGGCAGATAGGTGCCCACCTCGGCCGGACGCGCCGGAGCGCCCGCCGGCGTCCCCACCATGGGCATGTCGGCGATGGTCGAGGCGCAGCCGCCCAGAGGCAAGCCAAGCCCCAGCACCAGCAAGGCGGCCGCTGTCGCCGCCCGCCCGCTGCGACCACCAATTGCCCTGAATGTGCCTCTACGCGTCACGCCACAACCCTACATCGCATTAGAATCGATTTCATCCCTATCGCAGCGCACCATTCAACCAATCTGGTCACAAACGATTAATGCCGGGAGAAGACGCTAAAGGCTTGGATCTTCAATATGACGGAAGCAAGACCCAAAGCCGAATACATGACGCGGTGCAGCACATCGAATCCTGCGGCAATCCGCGAACTGTGCCATCATCGATTTTGCGTGGCGACGTACCGTTGCCCGACTGGAATGAAGCTGTTGTTGCGCCATGACCGAAGTTGCCGCCGACGCCAAAGCTGCTAACGACAAAATCTCGGGCGACGCGTCCGCCAAACCGTTCAATCCCGAAGCTTTTGCGCTCAACATGGCCAAGGCGATGGAGAATGGCGGCAAGGCCTTGGCCGCCTATTTGCAACCGCGCCAAAGTGGCGAGACCGTCGACAAGCCGCCGAACGAGCTGACGGAGCTGATCAAGACCTTCAGCATCGTCGCCAATTACTGGCTGTCCGACGACAAGCGCGCCGCCGAATTGCAGATGAAGCTCGGCAAGGCCTATCTCGACCTCTGGGGCTCGGCGATGCGCCGGATGGTCGGCGAAGCCGGCTTGCCCGCTATCGAGGCACCGCCGCGCGACAAGCGCTTCAGCGATCCCGAGTGGAAATCGAACCAGTTCTTCGATTTCGTCATGCAGGCCTATCTGCTCACGACGCAATGGGCCCACGACCTCGTCAAGAATGCCGAGGGGCTCGATGCGCATACCCGCAAGAAGGCGGAATTCTACGTTCAGCAGATCACCAATGCGATGGCGCCATCGAATTTCGTGCTGACCAATCCGGAAGTACTGCGCGAGACCGTGATGTCGAACGGCAGCAACCTGATGCGCGGCATGACCATGCTTGCCGAGGATATCGAGGCCGGCAAAGGCTCGCTGCGCATTCGCCAGTCCGATCCGAAAAACCTCGAAGTCGGCGTCAACATGGCGACGACGCCGGGCAAGGTGATTTTCCAGAACGAGGTGATGCAACTGATCCAGTATCAGCCGGCAACCGAAAACGTGCTGCGCACGCCGCTCCTGATCGTGCCGCCCTGGATCAACAAGTTCTACATCCTCGATCTCAAGCCCGAGAAATCCTTCATCAAGTGGGCTGTCGATCAGGGCGTCTCGGTGTTCGTGATCTCCTGGGTCAACCCCGACAAGCGCCTAGGCGCCAAGACCTTCGATGACTATATGAAGGAAGGCCCGCTGACCGCGATGGACGTCATCGAGAAGGTCACCGGCGAGATGACCATGCATACCATCGGCTATTGCGTCGGCGGCACCCTGCTCGCCTCGACGCTGGCCTGGCTCGCCGAGAAGCGCCGCGTCCGCGTGGCATCGGCAACATTCCTGGCCGCGCAAGTCGACTTCACCCATGCCGGCGACCTCATGGTGTTCGTCGACGAGGATCAGATCTCGGCGCTGGAAAAAGACATGCAGGCGGCAGGCGTGCTGGAAGGCAGCAAGATGGCCATGGCCTTCAACATGCTGCGCTCCAACGACCTGATCTGGTCCTATGTCGTGAACAACTACCTCAAGGGCAAGCCGCCTTCGGCCTTCGACCTGTTGCACTGGAATTCAGACGCGACGCGGATGCCGGCGGCGAACCACTCGTTCTATCTGCGGAACTGCTATCTTGAGAACAAGCTCTCGAGCGGCAACATGATCCTCGACAACACCCGGCTCGATCTCTCCAAGGTCAAGGTGCCCGTCTACAATCTCGCCACCCGCGAGGACCACATCGCGCCGGCGCAATCGGTGCTGTACGGCTCGCAATTCTTCGGCGGCCCGGTGAAATACGTGTTGTCCGGCTCCGGCCATATCGCCGGCGTGGTCAATCCGCCAGCCTCGGGCAAGTACCAGTACTGGACCAACGACAACGCCCACGCCACCGATCTTGCCGACTGGATGAAGACCGCGCAGGAACATGCTGGCTCGTGGTGGCCGAACTGGCGGGAGTGGCTCTCCGGCATCGATGGTGAGGAAGTTCCTGCCCGGCATGTCGGCACCGACGCATTCCCCGCACTGGAAGACGCCCCCGGCAGTTATGTGCGGGTGCGGGCGTAACGGCCCGCCTCTCCGCGCTTGCTTGGCGTCGTCACAGCAAACGTCTATGATTTCAGCTAGGACGCGTCGCATCCGCTTGCGGCGCGTGTGTTTTGCATGACCATCTCCGCGTTTTCCGCGGGAATTTCGACTGAAAGGATACCCGGATGACGCGCGAATTGTTCTGGCTGACGCTGACCGTGATTCTCACAGGCCTGCTCTGGGTGCCTTATATGCTGAACCGCATCATGGTCCGCGGTGTCACCGGCGTCATGGCCAACCCGACGCGCACCGACAGGCCGCAGGCCGAATGGGCCAACCGGATGATGTTCGCCCATGACAATGCCGTCGAGAATCTCATCATCTTCGCGCCGCTGGTGCTGATCCTGAATGCTGCGGACGTTTCGACCCCGACTACTGTTCTGGCCTGCGCGGTCTATTTTTGGTCGCGCGTGGTGCATCTGATCGTCTACACACTCGGCCTGCCGATTTTCCGCACGCTGGCCTTCGTGGTCGGCTTCATCGCCCAGGCGGTCCTCGCCATCGCGATCCTGCGGATTCCGTACTAACACTTCTTCTCGCCAGATTGATCTGCAATGAACCACGCTGCCCCAAGTCTCGATCTCGTCGTCAAGGAAATTGCCGACGAGATGGCGCAGCGAACGGACCGCGGCGACGTCGCGAGCTATATTCCGGAACTGGCGGGCGTCGATCCCAACCAGTTCGGTCTTGTGGTCATCGATGCCGACGGCCACGTCGCAGCAGCCGGCGATGCCGATGTGCCGTTCTCGATCCAGAGCATCTCGAAAGTCTTCACGCTGACGCTGGCGCTCGGCATGGTCGGCGACCGGCTGTGGAAACATGTCGGCCGCGAGCCCTCGGGCAATCCGTTCAACTCCATCGTCCAGCTCGAACGTGAGCGCGGCGTGCCGCGCAATCCCTTCATCAATGCCGGCGCCATCGCCGTCACCGATGTCATCCTGTCCGGCCATCAGCCGCGCGAAGCGATCGGCGAAATCCTGCGTTTCATGCAGTTTCTGTCCGGCGACAGCTCTATCGTGATCGATGAGACGGTCGCCGCGTCCGAGAAACGCACCGGCTTTCGCAACACCGCGCTGGCGAACTATATGAAGTCGTTCGGCGTGGTCGAAAATCCCGTCGACTTCACGCTCGGCGTCTATTTCCACCACTGCGCGATCGCGATGTCGTGTCGGCAGTTGGCCATGGCGACGCGCTACCTCGCTTATTCGGGCCGCAATCCATCGACCGGGCTCTCGGTGGTGTCGTCGGAGCGGGCGCGCCGTATCAACGCGCTGATGCTGATGTGCGGCCATTATGACGGTTCGGGTGAGTTCGCCTATCGCGTCGGCCTGCCAGGCAAGAGCGGCGTTGGCGGGGGCATTATCGCAGTCGCCCCCGGAAAGGCCTCGATCGCAGTCTGGGCGCCGGGTCTCGACAAGCACGGCAATTCGCATCTCGGCCGCATTGCGCTCGAAGCGCTCACGAAGCGGCTCGGCTGGTCGATCTTCGGCGTCTGACGCCAACCCGGTTTCCAGTCATGAAAAAGGGCTGAAACATCGCTGTTTCAGCCCTTGATCGTCGTCGATAAACCGCGCCCGGGGCGGTGAACCTTGCGTCCGGCCAAGCACCGTCAATGTTCGTAGGTCCGGTTGGCTTCCTGGATGGCAGCCTCGTGGTACCAGCTGTCATAGTCGGCCACGGTTTTTACGGTCGAGGCACGCAGGTCCAGCGGCTTGCTGGGCCGTCCCCGCGGTCCGACCGACGCACGGCCGCCAACCGGGAATTGGTAGATTTTAGCGGTATGGGGGTGATGCGTTTGAGACGTCGGCATCGCTTCTATTCCTTCCTCTGATCTGTTTTTTCCTTTCGGATCATCATTGTAACAGAGGCGCCCTTCTTTTGTGCCGACTGCCTCGTAAGAAGCATCCAAATGGCTACAATATGCGCACTCGATGGACATGCGCTTTGGGCGCGCAGGTTTTAAAGCCGCATACGCAGCGTCTGACCTCTCATTTGAGCGTCTGAAAGGCAGAAAAGTTCCGGTCAAAAATAGCCTGCAAGGGAATTGGGCAGCCGGTATTTTCGTGCGCAGCCGAATTCTCTGAAAATTCCACGAATTCGGACCGATTCCCGGCCTCCGATGCCCTCTCCAGACACCGAATGACAGCCCCGTTGGGGACGCGCCGCAGTTTTCGTCACAAAAGCGTTGCGCCGCGACAAGTTGGCATACTACGTGCTTTATATGCAGCGCCGCTGGGGGCGGATTTTGCGTCCGCCCGCCGGCAAGCTCAGGGCTCACGCCCTACGCATCGCCAACTCATGAGAGACCCGCATGACAAAGTATAAGCTCGAGTATATTTGGCTCGACGGTTACACGCCGGTTCCGAACCTGCGTGGCAAGACGCAGATCAAGGAATTCGAAGATTTCCCGACCCTCGAACAGCTCCCGCTGTGGGGCTTCGACGGTTCGTCGACCATGCAGGCCGAAGGCCACAGCTCCGATTGCGTGCTGAAGCCGGTTGCGATCTATCCGGATGCGGCCCGTGAGAACGGCGCCCTGGTGATGTGCGAAGTCATGATGCCGGATGGCGTCACCCCGCACTCGACCAACAAGCGCGCCACCATTCTCGACGATGCCGGCGCCTGGTTCGGTTTCGAACAGGAATACTTCTTCTACGAGAACGGCCGTCCGCTCGGTTTCCCCGAGGATGGCTATCCCGCGCCGCAGGGCCCCTACTACACCGGCGTCGGCTTCAAAAACGTCGGCTCAATTGCCCGCGAGATCGTCGAAGAACATCTCGACCTCTGCCTCGAAGCCGGCATCAACCACGAAGGCATCAACGCCGAAGTGGCGAAGGGCCAGTGGGAATTCCAGATCTTCGGCAAGGGCTCCAAGAAGGCCGCTGACGAAATGTGGATCGCGCGTTACCTGCTGCTCCGTCTGACGGAGAAGTACGGCATCGACATCGAATTCCACTGCAAGCCGCTCGGCGACACCGACTGGAACGGCTCGGGCATGCACGCCAACTTCTCGACCGAATACATGCGTACGGTCGGCGGCAAGGCTTACTTCGAAGCCCTGATGGCCCAGTTCGACAAGAACCTGATGGACCACATCAACGTCTACGGCCCGGACAACGACAAGCGTCTGACCGGCAAGCACGAAACGGCTCCGTGGAACAAGTTCAGCTACGGCATCGCGGACCGCGGCGCCTCGATCCGCGTCCCGCACTCCTTCGTCAAGAACGAGTACAAGGGCTATCTGGAAGACCGTCGCCCGAACTCCCAGGGCGACCCCTACCAGATCGCTTCGCAGATCCTGAAGACCATCTCGGAAGTCCCGACCGCCAAGTCGGCTGCCGCGTAAGCGTCTGACTTCAGATCAAATATGAACGGCCCGAACGCAAGTTCGGGCCGTTTTCGTTGTTGACCCGATGGCGCTCAATCTTGTGTTAGCCGCAGCCACCAAAGGCTTGCGAGAGATGTATTCGGCGTCGAGATCTGAGCCCCAACCCGTCGAGTTTCAAATGCCTTCCGAACCAGACGCGCCCCAGTCTTTTCAAATCGGCTGGGGCCGCGAACCCGACCTGGCCGAAACGATCAGTGCGATGCTGCTGGCGATCGATGACCCGGCCTATATCTCGCATGCCGAACTGCAATACGGCATCGCGGACAATCTGGGCCGCTGGGCCGACAACCGGGCGGCTCGGACTAGACAATACGTTGCATCCATGTTGTCAGAATCGCCCGAAAACGCAGAGGAAAGGCGCGTGGCCACGATCATGATCGATGCAACGATCGTCGGCTTCGCCCTGGTGGAAATCACACGAACAAATCCGGCAAGCCCCTTTGCGACCTTGCATGATGTTGTGTTTTCCCCGTCGGTACAGGGCCGGGGATTAGGCAACGCATTGTTTGATTGGCTTGCCGAACAATGCCGCGCGGAAGGCGCGCAACGCTTCTTTCTGGAGAGCGGCGTGGACAACCACCGCGCTCACGCCTTCTTCAAGCGCCAGGGCTTTCTGCAGACGTCGATCGTCATGATGCGCGATCTGTGAGAGCCGACGTTTTGCAGCCCGGATTTAGCTTCGCTCCATCCGGGCTGCAAACGCATTCCTTTACGGGAACATCGCGGGCTGATCGATGCCCAGCGTCTCGGCAAAGCCAAGCACCAGATTCATGTTCTGCACCGCCTGCCCCGATGCGCCTTTAGTGAGGTTGTCGAGCGTCGAGACGATGATGGCGCGGCCCGGGATACGGTCAGCGGCAACGCCGATGAAGGTCATGTTGGAGCCGCGCACATGCCGCGAATGCGGCGTCTTGCCGAATGGCAGGATGTGCACGAACGGCTCCTTCTCATACTGTTTAACCAGCACCTCGTGGAGATCCTGCGCCGTCTTGCCGCGCCGGCCCCGCACATAGATGGTCGAGAGGATACCCCGGTTCTGCGGCAAGAGATGCGGCGTGAAGCTGACGACAACCTCCTTGCCGGCAGCTTTGGAGAACTCCTGATCGAGCTCCGCCATGTGCCGGTGATGGCCGACGCCATAGGCGTTGAAGCCTTCGGACACTTCCGAGAACAGCATCTCTTCCTTGGCGGAACGCCCTGCTCCCGTCATGCCGGACTTGGCATCGATCACGATCTCGTCGGTCTCGATGGCGCGCGCCTTCAACAACGGCACCAGCGGCAGGATCGCACACGACGTGTAGCAGCCGGGATTGGCGATCAGCCGCGCCTTCTTGATGTCGCGCCGATAGATCTCGACGAGGCCGTAGACGGCTTCCTTCTGCAGCTCCAGCGCATGATGTTCGTGGCCATACCACTTCGCATAGGCGGCTGCGTCCTCGAGCCGGAAGTCGGCCGACAGATCCACCACCTTGGTCTCCGGCGCCCTGGCCAGCAAATCCTGCAGCACCTTCTGCGTGGTCGCATGCGGCAGCGCGCAGAACACCAGATCGAGGCCAATGGTCGTCCAGTCGACGGAGTCGATGCTTACGAGCGTCGGCAGTTCATAGGGTGCGAATTGCGGGAACACATCGCCCATCGCCTGCCCGGCGCGCCGGTCGGCCGTCAGCAGCACGAGCTCGACCTTGGGATGGCGCAGCAGCAGCCGCACCAGTTCGGCTCCGGTGTAGCCGGACGCACCGAGAATGCCGATTTTCTTCTTCGTGCTCATCCCATAAATCCTTCGGCCTCAGCCATAGCAGTCAATTGTGTCGTCTCTTCCGCAAACAAATGCGGCCGCAATTTGCGCATCGCATTTGAAATCTCGAACGCGGCAGGCTCCGGCCGCAGCGCCAGTGCGCTCATGACAGCCAGATGATCGGCATCTGACTTGTGCTGGTTGAGCTTGGAGCTACCCTCCACCTCGTCCACTGTCATCACCACACCGACGATCGCCTTCTTCATCGCCTCAAGCCGCCCCGCCGCCATCTTATCGGAGGTCCAAGGCTTCTTCGGCGCCAGCCGTGTTTCGAACCTTGCGCTCAGCGCGTCAAGATGCGGGCCCAGTTCACCACCCGACAGGATGCGCACCGGTCCGGTGAGATGGACCGCCTGATAGAGCCAGGTCGGCACCTGATCGGGCGATACGTACCAGTCGGCCGACACATAGGCATCAGCGCCCAGGATGGCCATGGCCCATGGCGTCACGCCGTCTGCAAGCTTGAGCAGCGGATTTTGTCGCGCAAGGTGAAAGGCCAGACGCGGCGTGCCGTCATTGCCGTAGTCGAGGCAGAAAGGCACCGCGGAGGCGATCGGCTTCCTGCCATCGAAGGCGCAGACCGTGCCGAAGCCGCGCGCGTTCGCAAACGCAAGTGCGTCGGTCCGGTCGGTCTGAAATTTGGGCGGCGTATACATGACGGGCTCCTTCCTGAGTGAAGGCCGCCGGATGGGTCGCGCTGCTGTTTGGGAGAAAGACTGCCGCGGACCATATCCGGCGGCAGTGAGAGATCGAAACGCTTATGCGCGCATATCTCCACCTGCCGCGAGAATGCGGCGGCGGCGGGCGATGATGCTGGTCGCAAGGTTGATCATGGGCGCGGTCATAGGGCCGCGCCCGCGATCCGTCAAGATCACCAGAGCGCGGACCTCAGAGAACTGGGCTCCACGGTGCCGGCACGACGCGGTAGCCGTTGCCATCCTTCTCGACGAAACCGTTGGCCGGGAACGGATAGTGGAAGCCTTGCACCCGCATCCTGTCGGCGACCAGCATGTCATAGACCTTGCGGCGGGTGGTTTCGGCCTGCACCGGATCCTGGTCGAAATTCACGTGCCAGCCGGGATTGGCGGCGAATAGCGCCGGAAGGTTGGTGACGTCCGACTGGATGAAGACCTTGTCCGATCCGGACGACAGCACATAGGACGTGTGGCCCGGCGTGTGCCCAATCGAGGCGACAGCCAGCAGCCCGGGCGCGACGTCCTTGCCCCATTCATAGGGCGTAACCTTCTTCTTCAACCCGGCCTCGAACACCCGCCGATTGTTCTTGAACAGACCGGTCATGCGATCGCCGGTGGCACGGCTCATCTCGCCGTCGTCCATCCAGAACTTCCACTCTACTGCCGGCACCAGCACTTCGGCATTGGGAAACGCCAGCACGCCGTCCGCCGTCAGCAGGCCGTTCACATGATCGCCATGGAAGTGCGAGATCACGACCATGTCGATCATCTTTGGATCGATCCCCGCCGCCATCATGTTGGTGGTGAACTGCCCGACATTGCCCTTGGTTGCCGCAAAGGCGCCGGGCCCGTTGCCGGTGTCGATCACCACCAGCTTGCCGCCGGTGTTGATCACCAACGGCGCATAGAAGTTGGTGATCTGATCTTTCGGCAGAAATGCCCTGGCGAGCACTGCATTGATATCATCGCGTTTGGCGTTGGAAATATAGGTATCGGCCAGCGGAAACGTCGCCGCACCATCGGAAATGGCGTTCACCTGGATATCGCCGACCTTGTAGCGATAGAAACTCGGCGCCTGCTTGTCGGCCGGCGGTGCGGATGCCTTTGCCGGGGCCGATGAAAGCAGTGGCGTCGCTGCGAGCGCGGCGGCACCCGCCAGTGCGTGTCGTCGTGACAGATCCATGAAGTCTTCTCCCCTTGCTTTGCATGGTCGCTGTTGGCGCGACTCCGGCGCAGAGACTGGCACGACGCACCGACGGAGGCGATGGGTGTTTACGAGGCCAGCCGGCCTGCACTGCAGCGCAGGCCGGGAAATTTGCCAGGCTTCGTTTAGATCACCGGGCTCCATGGGGCCGGCACCAGCCGATAACCGTTGCCATCCTTCTCGACGAAACCGTTGGCCGGGAATGGATAGTGGAAGCCCTGCACACGCATCTTCTCGGCCACCAGCATGTCATAGACCTTGCGGCGCGTGGTTTCCGCCTGCGCCGGGTCCTGGTCGAACATCAGATGCCAGCCGGGATTGGTGACGAACAGCGACGGATGGTTGGTGACGTCGGACTGAATGAACAGCTTGTCGCTGCCGGACGACAGCACGAACGAGGTGTGGCCAGGCGTATGGCCGACCGAATCCACGGCGAGCAGGCCTGGCGCGACGTCCTTGCCCCATTCATAGGGCGTGACCTTCTTCTTCAGCCCATCGTTGAAGAGCTTGCGGTTGCTGGCGAACAGACCCTTCATGCGGTCATTGGCGGCCTTGGCCATCTCGCCATCGTCGTTCCAGTACTTCCACTCCGCGGCCGGGACGAGGACTTCGGCATTCGGAAAAGCCGGCGTGCCATCGGCGGCCAGAAGCCCGTTCACGTGATCGCCGTGGAAATGCGAGATCACGACCATGTCGACGTTCTTGGCGTCGATACCAGCGGCGGCCATGTTGTTGGCGAACTGGCCGACATTGCCCTTGGTCGCCGCGAGGGCTCCGGGGCCGTTGCCCGTATCAATCACCACCAGCTTGCCGCCAGTGTTGATGACCAGCGGCGCAAAGTGAATGGTCATCTTGTCCTTCGGCAGGAAGGCCTTGTCGAGCGCGGCGTTGACCTCATCCTTCTTGGCGTTGAGCACGAAGGTGTCGGCCAGCGGAAAGGTGTTGGCGCCGTCGGAGATCGCGTTCACCTGCGCATCGCCGACCTTGTAGCGATAGAAGCTCGGCGCCTGCTTGTCGGCCGGCGGAGCAGAGGCTTTGGCAGAGCCTGCGGTGAGCAATGGAGATACGGCGAGCGCGGCGGCTCCGGCAAGGGCGTGACGACGTGACAGGTCCATGATGTTCTCCTGGGTGAAGCAGTGAGAGGCGGGGCTGGCGGAACTATCTACCAGCGTTCGATGACTTCTGCGAGTTGTCGCGGCATGCAGACACCGCGACATGTCAGCCCGTTCAACACCCGGACACGGCGGTTATTCCCCGCCGGACTACTTCAGCTTCCAGAGCCATTCGATAGCGACGGACAGGCCGTCGCCGAACAGCAGCAGGACGCCCGCCCAGATAAAGGCCGAGGTGAAGTTGGCAACTTGGAAACGCCAATACGGCATTTCGAAAATGCCGGCAGCCAGCGGCACCGAGGCCCGCAATGGGCCGAAGAAGCGGCCAATATAAATGCTGGGCACGCCCCATTTCTGGACGAAGGCTTCGCCGCGCGGAAGCAACTCAGGGAATTTGGACAGCGGCCATATCTGGGCGACCTGGTCCTTGTACTTGAAGCCGAACCAATAGGAGAGCCAGTCGCCGAGCGCCGCGCCGAGAGCGCCGGCAATCAACACCGGCCAGAAGCTGATCCCGCTCGCGCCGACAAGTGCGCCGATGGCCACCAGCGCGCCCCAGGCCGGCAGCAGCAGGGAGATGAAAGCGAGCGATTCCCCGAAGGCCAGTAGCAGGACGATCGGCGCCGCCCAGACCTGGTTCTGGCGCACGAATTCGATCAGCCCGTGCATCCAGCCTTCCATATGGAGAGTGTCCCTTTACGGCTCTGGCCCGGCCGGATTGGCCGCGAACCGCTTTAACCTTCAAACGCCCGCGACAGGTAATCCGGCGGCGCCGATCACATCAAGTCACAACATCTGAGGGCCGATAGCCGCGGTGCGGGCGCCCACCGGTAAATTTGAACCTTTTCCAGGCCTCTGCGTCCAAGGTCAGAGACCGGCTTACCCAATGGCAACTCTGTACCGCCGTTGGGCTGACTTCCCGCCCGGCTGTCAAAAATCAAGAACGCAAAGGACTGAAGATGATCGGATCGCTGATGATGTGCGTGAGTGCGCTGGTATTGCTGATCGGCATGGTCGCCGGCATCGTGATGGGCATACGCCAGGACTTCCTGCTGAGCCCCGCGCATGCGCATCTCAACCTCGTCGGCGGCGTGCTGCTGTTCCTGTTCGGGTTGTATTACCGCCTGATTCCCCTGGCCGGACGCTCGCTACTGGCCAAGGTCCAGGGCACGATGCACATCGTCGGCGGCATCATGTTCCCTGTCGGCATCGGCATCACCCTGCTCGCCAACCACGCCTATATGGCCATTCCGATCATCGGTTCACTGATCATGCTCGCGGCCATGGCCCTATTCGTTGTGATTGTGCTACGCACCGAGCGCTCTGGCACGGCCGCATGAGCCCGAGGTCGCAGCCACATTGCCAACCTGAACGTGGCATAGTCACAGCAACGATTCGCCGTGCCTCGCGCGGCGCCAACCGAGACAAAACTTTAAGACATATGGCCAAGGCACAGAAATCAAACGCGAAAGCTGATCTTTTTGGTGGCGCCAGCGCGCCAAAATCGGCTGCGGTACCGAAGGCGTCCACCCGCTCCGCCAATGCCGAAGACGGCTATACGGCCGCGGACATCGAGGTCCTCGAAGGCCTCGAGCCGGTCCGGCGTCGCCCGGGCATGTATATCGGTGGCACCGATGAAAAGGCGCTGCATCACCTGTTCGCCGAAGTGATCGACAACTCGATGGACGAGGCGCTGGCTGGCCATGCGACCTTCATCGAGGTGGAACTCACCGCCGACGGCTTTCTGTCGGTGTCGGACAACGGCCGCGGCATCCCGGTCGATCCGCATCCGAAACATCCGAAGAAATCCGCCCTCGAAGTCATCATGTGCACGCTGCATGCCGGCGGCAAATTCGACTCCAAGGTCTACGAGACCTCGGGCGGTCTGCACGGTGTCGGTGTCTCCGTGGTCAACGCCCTCTCCTCGCTGCTCGAGGTCGAGGTCGCGCGCAACCAGCAGCTCTACAAGATGACATTTGCCCGCGGCATTCCGCAGGGCAATCTCGAGGATCTCGGCAAGGTTCATAACCGCCGCGGCACCCGCGTGCGCTTCAAGCCGGATACCGACATCTTCGGCGCCAAGGCGGCCTTCAAGCCGCAGCGCCTGTTCAAGATGGCGCGCTCCAAGGCCTATCTGTTTGGCGGCGTGAAGATCCGCTGGAAGTGCGATCCGGAACTGCTCAAGGGCCTTGAGGATACTCCGACCGAGGACGAATTCCACTTTCCCGGCGGCCTCAAGGACTATCTCGCCGCGGCGATCCATGCCGATACGCTGGTGCATCCGGAAATCTTCTCCGGCAAATCCGGCCGCAACGGCGCCCATGGCGCCTGCGAATGGGCTGTGGCCTGGACCGCGGACGCCGACGGCTTCATGTCGTCCTATACCAACACCGTGCCGACGCCCGATGGCGGCACCCATGAAGCCGGCATGCGCAGCGCCATGTTGCGCGGATTGAAGGACCACGCCGAGCGCGTCGGCCAGGGCAAGCGGTCCGGCACCATCACTTCGGAAGACGTGATGGTCGGCGCCGCCGTGATGCTGTCGGTGTTCGTGCGTGAACCGGAATTCCAGGGCCAGACCAAGGATCGTCTCGCCACCGCCGAAGCCCAGAAGATCGTCGAACAGGCCATCAAGGATCCGTTCGACCATTGGCTGTCCGGCAATCCGGTGCAGGCCAACAAGCTGCTCGAATTCGTGCTGGAGCGTGCCGACGAGCGTCTGCGCCGCCGCGCGGAGAAGGAAACCTCGCGCAAGACCGCGGTGAAGAAGCTGCGCCTGCCCGGCAAGCTCGCCGACTGCACCAATACCGCGACCGAAGGCTCGGAGCTGTTCATCGTCGAGGGCGACTCGGCAGGCGGCAGCGCCAAACAGGCGCGTGACCGCAAGACCCAGGCGATCCTGCCGCTGCGCGGCAAGATCCTCAACGTCGCCTCGGCGACCAAGGAAAAGCTGACGGCCAACGCGCAGATATCAGACCTCATGCAGGCGATCGGCGCCGGCACCGGCGCGCATTACCGCGAAGAAGACCTGCGCTATTCACGCATCATCATCATGACCGACGCCGATGTCGACGGCGCCCACATCGCGTCATTGCTGATCACCTTCTTCTACCGGCAGATGCCAAAGATGATCGATGAAGGGCATCTCTATCTCGCAGTGCCGCCGCTCTATCGCCTGACCCATGGCAGCAAGACCGTCTATGCGCGCGACGACGCACATAAGGATGCGTTGCTGAAGAGCGAATTCAACGCCAATGCCAAGGTCGATGTCGGTCGCTTCAAAGGCCTCGGCGAAATGATGCCGGCGCAGCTGAAGGAAACCACCATGGACCCGGCGCGCCGCACCTTGCTGCGCGTGCAGCTGCTGCCGGAAGACCGCGACGGCACTGCTGACTCCGTTGAGCGCCTGATGGGCACCAAGGCCGAAGCGCGGTTTGCGTTCATCTCGGACAAGGCGGAATTCGCCAACGAGGAATTGCTGGACGTTTAAAAGCTCGTTTCTCGGACGCGCTCACGCTTCAGAAATCATCGGGCGCGTGCCGGGAGCAATCTTTTATTCCCTATTTAGTCATTGCCCCTCGCCGCCCGGCGTGCGAACGCCGGCGATCAGGATATCGACGAGCCGCTTGGCGCTGGCTTCCCAATTCGGACCTGCGCTGACACTGGCCACGCCGGCCAGTGCGCGCAACATGTCGAGCGGATCGAGATCGAGGCGGATGTCCCCATTGGCAACGGCGCGGTCGACCAGCATTGCCATCGCAGTTTTGATCTGCGTGCCAGCATCGGCATAGAGGTCCGAACAGTCGCCAACAATCGAACCCAGCACACCCGCCATCAGTTGCTTCGTCGCAATGTGATCGACGAAGATTCGCATCCAGGCGCGCAAGGCCTCCACCGGGGCATGTGTGGTCGCAAGTTCCGCAGCGGCCTCGGCAAGCTGCTGTGTCTCGTTGCGATAGACCGCCTCGACCAATGCGTCGCGGGTGGGGAAGTGGCGATATAGCGTCCCGATTCCGACGCCCGCGAGCCGCGCGATCTCCTCAAGACCGGCCGCCTCGCCCTTTTCGGCGAATGTCGCCTTTGCCGTTTCCAACAGCCGCTGACGATTGCGCTGCGCATCGATCCTTGGTCCGCGAACGGCCTTCGGCTTGGCCTCCTGTGCCATTTTACGGGTTACCTCTTGATAAACGGAGGGAGCCTCCGTATTTAAACGGAGACGGCCTCCATTTATACCCTCAAAGCGCCGTTCGACAAAGCTCGATCAGCTCGGAGGCGCGTCGTGCCAAACACAAGGAGCTATCATGGCAGGACCTTTCAGTGCCACTTCCACCACCGACGACGTGCTCGCTGGCGTCGACCTCCGCGGCAAGCGCATTCTGGTCACCGGCGTCTCAGCCGGGCTCGGCGTCGAGACGGCGCGCAGCCTGGCCGCCCGGGGCGCGCAGGTGGTCGGTGCCGCCCGTGACCTCGCCAAGGCGGAAACGGCGACCGCGCAAGTGCGCGCCGATGCCACTGGTGGCGGTGGCCTCGAACTGATTGCACTCGATCTCGGCTCGCTGGCCAGCGTCCGGGCCTGCGCCGACGCACTGGTCGCGGCTGGCCGCCCGTTCGACCTGGTGATCGCCAATGCCGGCGTGATGGCGCCGCCGTTCGGCCTCACCGCGGACGGCTTCGAGACCCAGTTCGGCACGAACCATCTCGGTCACTTCGTATTGGTCAACCGTATCGCGTCACTGCTGTCGCCCACCGCGCGACTGGTCAACGTCGCTTCGTCCGGCCATCGCTTCGCCGATGTCGATCTCGATGATCCCAACTTCACCAAAGGCTCCTACGAACCGTTCATCGGCTATGGCCGCTCGAAGACCGCCAACATCCTGTTCGCCGTCGAGTTCGACCGGCGGCATCGGGCACGTGGCGTGCGCGCCACCGCGCTGCATCCCGGCGGCATCAAGACAGAACTCGGCCGCCATATGGGCGAAGCAACGATCGATGCCATGCTCGACGGCATCAATGCCGAGCTCGCTGCCGAGGGTAAACCGCTGTTTCAATGGAAGACCATTCCGCAAGGCGCTGCGACTTCGGTGTGGGCCGGCGTGGTCGCCAGCGCGGACGAGATCGGCGGCCGCTATTGCGAGAACTGCCACGTCTCGGAGATCGTCGACGGGCTGATCAATCCGGCCAGCGAAGGCGTGCGCGCTTACGCGCTCGATGCCGAACGCGCCAAGGCGCTATGGGCCAAGAGTGAGGAAATGGTTGGCGAGCGCTTCTGATCGCCCTGCCGAAATGAAACTGCGGTGATGAACCAAACAGTTGGTTCGTCACCGCCACAGCTGGCGCTTGAAACCTTTGGCTCCGTTCATTGTATCTATCCCATGCGCGCACCATTCCTCACTCTCGGCATTCTCGCTTTTCTGATCGGCACCCTCTGGATCGGCCAGGGCACCGGGCTCGTGAACTGGCCGAAATCCAGTTTCATGATCAGCCAGATGCAGTGGGCCTATTACGGCGCTGCCCTCGCCGCGCTTGGCGTCGGACTGATGGGATTGGCGCTCGCGCGGCGCTGACGCCCTCTTCCATCTTCCCGCCAGTCTTGCGATGATCCGTCCCAGACGCAAGAACGCGTCGGATACAACGCAATGCGGGACGAACATCTTTGACCAGTAATCTCTTCGATCTCACCGGCAGGGTCGCCATCGTCACCGGCGGCAACACCGGAATTGGCCTCGGCATGGCACGTGGGCTGGCGAATGCCGGTGCGACCCTCGTGATCGCCGATCGCAACCGCGATATTGCCGCTTCAGCAAAAGCCGAACTGGAGACGTCCGGACATCCGGTACTCGCACTGACGACCGATGTTACCGACCCGAACTCGATCGCGCAGATGGTATCCGCAACGTTGAACGCGTTCGACCGCATTGACATCCTCGTCAACAATGCCGGCATCAGCATCTCCGCGCCGATCGAAGACATGACGCTGGCCGACTGGCAGAAGGTCATCGACGTCAACATGACCGCGCCCTTCATCTGCGCACAGGCTGTCTACCCGGCGATGAAAGCCGCAGGCCGCGGGAAGATCATCAATATCGCCTCGGTGCTGGCCACGCTCGGCGCCGGCGGCGCGGCGAACTACGCATCTAGCAAAGGTGGCATCCTGCAATTCACCCGCGCGCTGGCGACTGCCTGGGCTGCGGACAACATCCAGTCCAACGCCATTCTCCCCGGCTGGATCGACACCGACCTGACCAAGCGCGCCAAGGACATCCGACCCGAACTGCACGATCGCATTCTCGGGCGTGTACCGGCGCAGCGCTGGGGTAGGCCTGATGATCTTGCGGGCGCGGCCGTGTTTTTGGCCAGCGGGGCTTCCGACTTTGTCAACGGTGCCGCGCTCACGGTCGATGGCGGCTTTTCAATTCAAGGCTGATGCAATGAGGACAACACCATGACTGCAGGACTGTTCGATCTCTCCGGCAAAGTGGCCATCGTCACTGGCGGCAATGGCGGCATCGGGCTCGGCATGGCGCGGGGTCTGGCGCAGGCCGGCGCCGCTATCGCGGTGGTGGGACGCAACCAGACGAAATCCAAGGATGCCGTCGCGGAATTGACTGAGAGCGGCGCCAGGGCGGTCGCCATTGCGGCCGATGTGACCGACAAGACCGCTGTCGATGGAATGATCGCACGCGTGCTGAAAGAACTGGGCCGCATCGATATCCTCATCAACAATGCCGGCATCAACATCCGCAAGCCGCCGCACGAGATCGCACTCGACGAATGGGACAGCGTGATCAAGACCAATCTCACCAGCGCCTTCGTCTGTTCGCAGGCGGCGCATCCCGCGATGAAGGCCGCGGGCGGTGGCAAGATCATCAATATCGGGTCGATGCTGTCGATCTTCGGCGCGTCTTTCGCGCCAGCCTATGCCGCCAGCAAAGGCGGCATCGTCCAGTTCACCCGCTCCTGCGCGGTCGCATGGGCGCCTCACAATATTCAGTGCAACGCCGTTCTGCCGGGCTGGATCGATACCGAATTGACACAGAATGCGCGCCGTGAAATCGACGGCCTGCATGACAAAGTCCTGGCACGAACGCCCGCCGGCCGCTGGGGCGCGTCGGGAGATTTCGCGGGCATCGCGGTGTTCCTGTCGTCGCGCGCGTCGGACTTCGTCACCGGAACGGCAATCCCCGTCGACGGCGGCTTCTCGGTGCAGGGATAGCCTCTCCTACGCTTCCGGCGACTGCACGTGCTCCGGTCGTACGCCAATGGCCAGGAAACGCGCGGTCAGTCCCTGCAGCGGCGGAAACGCGCTGACTAGGCGCATGATCAGCGGCGGCGTCAGCGGCTCGCCGCCCTTGGCCAGTGCACGGCTGATGATGTTGTTTTGCATCACGACCTGCATGCCCTGTGTCGCGCGCATCGGGAATTCGCGGCGGCGACGCACCGCGCCGAGGTCGTCCTCGGTCACCGGTCCCTCCACCAGCTTCGCCGCCAGCAGGTTAGCGGTCGCGACGGCGTCCTGCACCGCAATATTCACACCGACGCCGCCAACCGGGGACATCGCATGCGCGGCATCGCCGATGCACAACAGCCCCGGCCGGGTCCAGCGCTTGAGCCGATTGATCGCGACGGTCAGTAGTTTGACGTCGTCCCAGCTCTTCAGCTCTTCGATATGCGCGCTCAGGATCGGCGCCAGACGTGACGTTTCGGCACGGAAAGCCTCAAGGCCACGCACCTTGATCTCCTCATAGTGCCCCTTGGCGATCACATAAGCGCATTGCCAGTAGTCCCCGCGATCGATGGTCACCATCATCTTGCCGGGCTCGAGCCGCGCGAACACGCTCTCGGTCTCCGCACCCTTGGCAACGCGAAACCACAAGATGTCCATGGGCGCACCGATGTCTTCGACCTCCAGCTTCGCCGCCGGCCGCACGATCGAATGCCGGCCATCGCAGGCCACTGTCAGATCGGCATGGATCTCGACCGGGCCCTGCTGCGTGATGGCCTTGACGCCGACCACTTGCTCGCCCGACCAGATGAGATCGGTCGCCTCGGTGTTCATCATCACCTTGAGATGCGGATAGCGCTGCGCTTTGTCGCGCAGGAAATTGAGGAAATCCCACTGCGGCATGAAGGCGATAAACGGATACTTCGCGCTGGTGCGGCTGATATCCGCAATGCGCAGCTTATGCGTTCCGAAGAAGCCATCCATCTTCTGGATACGATCGTGCTTGATCTTCAGGAAGTCGTCGATCAGGCCAAGCTCGTCCATCACCTGCAGCGTCGATGGATGCACGGTGTCGCCGCGGAAATCGCGGAAGAAGTCGGCGTGTTTCTCGATAACGATCGTATCGACGCCGGCGCGGCCGAGCAGATAGCCGAGCATCATTCCGGCAGGGCCACCGCCAACGATGCAGCAGCGCGCGGTCAGCGAGTTCTCGTTCGCGCCTGCAGCCATTCGCTACTCCTCCGGCGAGTCGAATTTCTTGATCAAGGAATGCGAGCTTGCGATAGTCGAAATGCCGTGGTTCGCAGGGCGGTGTCGATCATGCTCATCGATTTCCCGAACGTCGGAAGCTCTTGGTTTCGGAGATGCTGCCGTCCCGGAACGTCAATTCGACCGACACGAACTTCGTCGAGGCCGGGATTTTGATGTAGGTCTCGGCATCCGACGGCGTCGCAATGGGGTCGCGCAGGTCGCAGGGCGGGAATTTCAGCAGCTTGTCCGGCACGGCGCTATCGATCCCGACGCGGGCCTCGCGAATGGCACAGCGATACGACATCAGATGCGTATAATACATCAGGGGCGTGTTGTAGCCACCGAAGGCAAGCCAGCTTCCAGCGGTCATATCGAGGATCTTGCGCTGGTCGCGAACCAGCGCCGCCTCGGGATCGAAGCGGATCGGAAACGGGCCCTGCAACTCGCCGTTCGCGTCGACGTAACGCAGATAGATCGTCGCCGCCGCTGCATCGGCGTCGAGCTGGATCGCCGGATTCGGCATTCGCTTGCGCGTGCGCGGATCGAGCGTGTCCATGAAGCCGGTCTCGCGGAAATTACCTCCCTCGCCCATCCGCCAGGAGATACCCAGCGTCGGATCGGCGATCGAGAACATCACGGTCCAGCCGCCATTGTGGCGCGAGAAGCTGGCGATCGGTGCGTTCACCGCATCGTTGGCCGGCGGCAGTTGCGGAACGTTGACAGGGGGCAGCGCAGCGACCTGCTGCAGCGGTTCGGGCGGCCGCGCATCGGCCTGCTTGAGCGCCACACCATTGAGAAAGACGTCATCGACCATCTGGTCGAAATACACCGGCACCTGACGGTGCTTCACGGTCTCTGCCATCTCGCTGACGGTCCGCCGGGTGCGCTGCGCGACCTGCACGAGGTTCAGCGATGGCTCCTGCAGCTCCTTGATGAAGGCGCGCGTGAAAACCGAATTCGGATCGGTGTCGTTGTTCGACAAACGATCCAGCGCGGTCTGCCGCGGCCCGGCCGAGAAGATCGAAAACACGCCTTCCGGGAGCGTGGTCATCGGGGCGAGGCCACCGCTGCCGGCCACAGCGCGGGTGCCAGCGCGCTCGAACGGATTGTTGCGACAGGCGTCGAACACCAGAATCGACGTCCGCGCGCCGCGCATCTGCAGCCGCGTTACAATCCGGTCGGCGAGAATCGCTGAGTCGCGCACCAGCTCTTCCTGCCCTTCCGTGGCGGCAGGGACATCCGTCGGCAGCAGGAAGTTCTGGCCGGCGATCTCGAAGCCGTGCCCTGCAAAAAAGAAAAAGGCCGTGTCGCCTTTTTCAATCGTCGAATCGAAAGCAAGCAACGACTGACTGAAGGCCTGCCGGGTCTGGTTCTCGGCCACCATGACACTGAAGCCGAGATTCTTCAGTGCGTCCCCTATGCTGCGGGCGTCATTCACGGCCTTCTGCAGTTTCGGCACATTGCGATAGTCGTTATTGCCGATGACCAGCGCCACGCGTTTTGCAGCAAAAGCCGGCGCTGTCGAAAGTACCGCCGCTGCCAGCGCTGCCAGCAGAATCAAAAGCCGTCGCATTGTTCTATCCCCGCCCCACCAGCACATGTATCCGTGTGGTGACTCGACCGCGTCATTGTCTGCCTTGGTCGAGGCAGAACTGCGGCCGGTTCAAACCGAGGTCTAGCCGTTACCACCCATTTTGTCCTGCCTGCTCAGGCAGATCATCTGCCTGCCGATTGCAGCCCCGCTGCCACATTTTCCGCCTTAATCTCCGCTAGCCCGAGCCCCAATCAGAGTCAGGAGATCGTTGTGAAATCACTCGTCCTCGCAGCCGCGCTGTTGCTTCCCACCATGGCACTCGCGCAGGATGCGGCCCCCGCTACCGCGGCGAAACCGCCGGCTGCCACCGCCAAACCGAAGCGCGCCCCGGTAGCCGCCAAGCCTGCACAGACCACCCCGGAAGTGCTGGATATCAACCAGATCATCGGGATCCGCCAGGTCGATCCGGCGACGTATGAGGTCGATGCCCGTCTACAGAGCGGCAGCGAGGTGCATCTGCGCATGAATGCTTTCGTGATGCAGAATCTCGGGATGCAGCTAGGCACTTACGGCAAATAGTCAGCCTGCGGTATCCCTCTCACGCGCGCCGGAATAAGTCGACTTCCGGACGGCTCGGTGTGCGCTCTCGATCAGGGGTGATGAGGTACCACATGTCGCGAAGTCCTGTGGATAAGGGTTACGCGGCCAATCATCGACATGATTGCCCCGACATGTGCTATGTGACAATTCATCAGGTCCGGAGCCAATCCGGGGAGCAATTGCTAAAACCGGCTCCTGCTACAGGCAACCAACGTCAGGAAGCGCGCTTCAGGAACTTTGCGTTCCTCGTAGCTTGGCGATTTGAGGATGGGATTTTTTAGACTGTAAGATTTCAGGCAGTTTTAATCACCCGCCCGAAGCCCGCTACGACTGGATACCTGACGACCAATGGCAAAGAAGATGATTACGCCCGGGCACGAGTTGCTGCTTCGGGTCAACAAGGCATTTCTCGACCACGGCTATGCCGGCCTGTCGATGGTCGGTCTCGCGAGAGAGTGCGGCTTCACGCAGCGCGCGCTCTATTACTATTTCAGCAACAAGGAAGAGGCATTTCGTGCCTCGATCGGCCATCGCAATGAAGTCGCGATAGCGCAGGCACTTGAGGCCGGCCAGAAGATCCGGGAAAGTGGCGGCAGCGCACTCGACATCTTTGCGACGATCATCGACCTGAGATACGGCGAAACCCGTCGGATGCTGACATTCTCACCGCATACCGTCGAGCTCAATGCGGAAGCCTTTCGGCGCTGCCGCGATCTCATGATCGAGTCCGCAATCGCCTTCCAGGCGGAGCTGGAAAAGCTGATTATCGATTTCCACTACAGCAAGCTGCTGATCCTGACCGGCCGTTTTACGGCCGCGCAGATCGCGCAGGCGCTGGCCGACGGCGGACGGGCTGTCAATCAGGCACTCCCTCCGATCGCAGCGAATGACTTCTCGGCGCGCTATCGCCAGACCTGCGAGATGATCCTGTATGGCTGCGCGGCAACGCCTACGCAGATTTGAGACGCTGCGGTTCGCCGCCACATACCCTCCTCTCGACTCATCCAGCTCCATCGACATATGGTCCGCGCGGGCAGCGGAGGACGCGCATTGCGTTGCCGCTATGAGATGCGGGGCGTCAGATGAACGACCAGGTGCGGACGCACGGGGCGCCAGCGGGCGCAGCCGTACCAACTATTGCGGCACGCCTGGACGGGCTGCCAGTCTCGCCGCTTCACCTCGGCATCTTCGCGCTCTGTGCCTTCGGCCTGTTCGCAGACATCGCCGAGGTGGCGCTCAGCAATGCCTTTTCCGGCATCTTCCTCGCGCCGCCCTACAGCATCTCGCGCGGCGAGCTCTCGCTGTTGTTGGCATCGGTCTTTGCCGGCGGCGCCGTTGGTGCACCTGTGTTCGGCTGGATTGCGGATCGCTATGGCCGCCAGATCGCGCTGCAGAGCGCGCTTGCCGTCCTGGCGCTGAGCTCGCTCGCCGTCGCCGCCAGTCGCGATGTGGCAACGATGACGGCCTTCCGCTTCATCTCCGGCCTCGCCATCGGCGGCTATCCGCCTTTGACCTCGGCCTATCTGTCAGACCTGCTGCCGCCCCGGCGGCGTGGCCTCTTGATGATGCTGTGCGGCGCGCTCGCCTTTCTCGGCGCACCGGCGATCATCCTGATGATCCGCTGGCTGACGCCCATCGCGCCATGGGGCATCGAGGGCTGGCGCTGGGCTTTGATCTTCGGCAGCGTGTGCTCGACCCTGACAGCCCTGCTGTTCTTCCTGGTGCCGGAATCGCCGCGCTGGCTCGCATCGGTCGGACGCGACGCCGAGGCTGATGCCGCCTGCCGCCGCTTCGAGGCATCCGCGCGTCAGCCATCACCGCCGGCGATCTCCGCTCCCGAAACTATTGCGACCAGATCCAGCGGCTTCCGAGCGCTCGCCCGCGATCGGATCAGCCTGCGGCGCACAGCGCTCCTTGCCGCGCTCTATGTACTCGGACCCTGGGCCACCATTGGCTTCCCGCTGCTCAGCGCCGCGGTGATGGTGCAGAAGGGATTTCATGTCAGCGAGTCCCTGCTGTTCGCGGGACTTACGATGTTCGGTCCATCGATCGGCATCGCGGCGGCATCGGCCTTCGTCGATCGTATCCCGCGGCGCCTCGCTCTGGTCGCCTGTGCCGTGGCGATGATCGCAACTGGGCTGACTTTCGCTGTCAGCACGGTGCTAACGCCGCTCATCGTCACCGGCATCGTGTTCAACCTCGCCAGTGCCGTCTACAGCGCCGTGCTTAGCCTCTACGCTGTCGAGCTGCTGCCGACGCATCTGCGCGCCTCGGCCACCGCTGGCGCATGGGGCCTCGGCCGCGTCGTATCGGCGCTGGTACCGATCGCGCTGCTGCCGCTGCTCGGCAGCCACGGTCCGATCGCGATGTTCACCGTGATCTCGACCGCGCTGTTACTGAGCGGCGCGCTCATCGCCATTGCCGGTCCACCCGGCCGCGAACGCAGGCCGGTCGATTAACGGTCAGCGCTGCATCGACGTCACACGCGACGTCGCGTAGCGGCCGCCCGGCGGGGCCCCAAGCCCCCGCCAATATCCCGGTTTTGGCCCTTTTCCGCTAAAACATTAAGCTTTTTGGGATGTTCCAGGGTGTGGCGGATTGACTTTGGCCGATTCCAGCCTATGTTCCGGCTCGACGCGGCCCGGTATCGAAACGCGATATCTTGAGTAAGCCGCCTGTCAGCGCCCAGCGTCTCCGTGCATGTTTGCGTGCCGCTCCGGGGATAAGCGCTGCAGTATTTCCCGAGAATCCAAGCGGCGGTTTCGACCTGAGGCGTGATTCCGAACGGTGATCATCCGGATACCGGATCAGATCATGCCCCCATACAGAGGCTCAATGTCCTTCTCCAATCTCGGCTTGTCCGACAAGGTTCTCGCCGCCGTTGCGGCCACCGGTTACACCACCCCAACCCCCATTCAGGAACAAGCGATTCCTCATGTGCTGGCGCGCAAAGACGTGCTCGGCATCGCCCAGACCGGCACCGGCAAAACCGCTGCCTTCGTTCTCCCGATGATGACCATGCTGGAAAAGGGCCGCGCCCGCGCCCGCATGCCCCGCACGCTCATTCTCGAACCGACCCGCGAACTCGCCGCACAGGTCAAAGAACAGTTCGACAAATACGGCGTCGGCCAGAAGCTCAACGTGGCGCTGCTGATCGGCGGCGTCTCGTTTGGCGACCAGGATACCAAATTAACCCGCGGCGTTGACGTCTTGATCGCCACGCCGGGGCGCCTGCTCGACCATACCGAGCGCGGCGGACTGCTTCTCACCGGCGTCGAATTGCTGGTCATCGACGAAGCCGACCGCATGCTGGACATGGGCTTCATTCCCGACATCGAACGCATCTGCAAGCTGGTGCCGTTCACCCGTCAGACTCTCTTTTTTACGGCGACCATGCCCGCCGAAATCCGACGCGTCACCGAGACCTTCCTGCATAATCCGGTGAAGATCGAAGTCTCCAAGCCCGCCTCCACCGCCGTCACCGTGACCCAGTCGCAAGTGGCCGTCGGCCGCGAGCCGCACGAGAAGCGCGAAGTGCTCCGGGCCCTTCTCCGCGAAGCCACCGACCTCAAGAATGCGATCATCTTCTGCAACCGCAAGCGTGAAGTCGCGTTGCTCGCCAAGTCGCTCCAGAAGCATGGCTTCAGTGTCGGCGCCCTGCATGGCGACATGGAGCAGTCGGCCCGCACCGCTGCGCTGGACCAGTTCCGCAAGGGCGAGCTGCCGATCCTAGTGGCTTCCGACGTCGCCGCCCGCGGCCTCGATATTCCCGCCGTCAGCCACGTCTATAATTTCGACGTCCCGCATCATTCCGACGACTACGTGCACCGCATCGGCCGTACCGGCCGCGCCGGCCGCACCGGCTCCGCGATCTCGCTGGTGTGCCCGTCCGACCAGAAGTCCATGCTGGCAATCGAAAAACTGATCGGCCAGTCGATCCCCAAGGTCGAAACTTCCATAGCGATCTCCGAGCCTGTCGAAGGCGAAACCGCTGAGGCGTCGCGCCAGTCGCGCAACCGCACCGGCAATCGCGAAGCCAATGCCGAACAGCCGCGCGGCGGCCGCAACGATCAGCCCCGCGAAGGCGGACGTGATCGCAAACCGCGCCGTGAGCGTGGCCCACGCCGTGAAGGTGGTCGTTCGGAAGGCGGCGAGCGCAGCCCGCAGCCGCAACCCGCGGAAGCCGCTTTGGCAGCACCGGTCGTGGCAGCGGCAGCCCCGCAGGCGCAGCGTCCCCCCTCCATCGGCCGCGCCGAAGCGCCACGTCCGCGCCGCGAAGACAACGAACCGGCGGATCATTCGCACCTGCCGGCCTTTCTGTTGCGTCCGATCCGGGCACGCGCATAGGTAGTATCGCGCCACGAACGTTTACTTGCCGTTCACTCTCGTCCCCTAATCTGAATGCGATATTTTTAACGAATTTGCATTTCAGAGGACCGCGTATACCCGCAGTCCACGAGGGCACAGAACGTGACCGGCATCCTGGACGAACAAGAGCGGACTTTGGCCTTTGCCGAAGTCGCGCTGGGCCAAATCCGATCGCTGCGTCAGACGGCGATTCCACGCAATTATGAGATCTGGTACGTCTACGCGACTGGCTACAATTCGGCGCTCAACAAAGTCATCAATGAGACGCTGGCCCGCAACGGCCGCCTGACCGAAGCCGATCTCGACCTGATCCACGACACTTATCTCTCACAGATTCGGACCACCGATCGCATCGATCAGGTCGGCGCCCGCGTCATCGGCGAGATCGACGACGTGATGGCGCTCATCACCGATGCTCTGGGCATGACGACGAATTTCAATGCCAGTCTGGATGGTGCCAGCAAGGATTTGTCGCGGGCGCACGATTCTGCTGCGGTGAAAGCCGTGATCGAGAGTCTCGTCAAATCTACCCGTGAAGTGCACGACACGAACAAGGCGCTGGAAGAGCGGCTACTGTCCTCGAAGAGCGAGGTCTACACGCTGCAACAGAGCCTCGAGGCGATCCGCGCCGAGAGCCTGACCGATCCCCTCACCGCACTCGGTAACCGCAAGTATTTCGACCGTGCGCTGATGGCGGCAATCGATACCGCGGTGAAGCGCGGCGAACCGTTGTCGCTCCTGATGCTCGACATCGATCACTTCAAGTCCTTCAACGACAATTACGGCCATCTCACCGGCGATCAGGTGCTGCGTCTTGTCGGCCAGTCATTGAAGCAGACCATCAAGGGCCAGGATATCACCGCACGCTATGGCGGCGAGGAATTCGCCGTGGTGCTACCGAACACGCCGCTGCGTCAGGCGCTTACCGTTGCCGATCACATCCGCCGCGCCGTGATGTCAAAGGAGCTGAAGAAAAAATCGACTGGCGAGATCCTGGGACGCGTCACGATTTCCGTCGGCGTCTCGATGCTGCAGATCGGCGACGATATGGAATCGCTCATCGGCCGTGCCGACGCCTGTCTCTATGCCGCGAAGCGCAGCGGCCGCAACCGCGTGATCTGCGAAGTCGATCCGGAGTATTCGGCGGAGCTGCAGTTTCAGGTAGCGTGACGCCCCACACTCCGTCCTCATGGTGAGGAGCGCGTCCTCGCGCGTCTCGAACCATGCGCTCGCGCGCCAGCTCCTGTAGCTATCCCCAGCGAATGGCTTCACCATTCGCAAGGCGATGCCACGCAAGCGCACGGCTACTCAGGATGAGGATTTGCGCTTCTTTGCGGCTTTACTGGCTTTCTTGCCAGCGACTTTCCCGACCGCAGCCTTCTTGGCGGCCCTCTTTTTCGCCGCGGTCTTCTTCACGACCTTCGCTTTCTTCGCCGTCCGCTTCTTGCCTGCTTTTGCCAGCGATGCACGGATCGCAGCGGCATGCGCAACCCTCGCCCATTCGGTGACTTCATCGGGATCGTCATAGAGCCGTTCCGGCAGCTGCCAATAGGATCCGATCATCCGCAGCTTGCCGCGCATCTCATACTGAAAACACTGCGAGCCCTCGCTCTCGAAACGCGGGATCGAGTTTTCATCGGCGCGCAGATAGACCGCGCCGCGCAGCACCAGCGCGAAGTTGATGCCATCGGCGGAAATGCCAAAGCCGGAAAACATCCGGCGGATCGTTACCGGGCCAAAGCCGGCGAAAAGTTCACTGAGAAATTCGCGGTCCATCGGGGAAGTGTAGGATGCGACGCGCGATTGCGGAAGCGGTCCGTCCGCGTCGTCTCCCTACGTCATGGCCGGGCTTGACCCGGCCATCCAGTCTCCCTCGCTTTCACCGAAGCCCAGAAAAATGGATGCCCGGGACATCTAGCGAAGCCGCGCTTCGCGCTTTGCCCGGGCATGACAGAGTTTTAATTTCGAAAAGACAACTCTCAGCCGTCGATCTTCGCCGGCGTCAGTTGCACGGACTCGCCGCAGCCACAGGCCGAGATCTGGTTCGGGTTGTTGAACACGAACTGGGCCTGCATGCGGTCGGTCTTGTAGTCCATCTCGGTGCCGAGCAGGAACAACACGGCCTTAGGATCGACCAGGATCTTGACGCCCTTGTCCTCGACGATTTCGTCGGTCGGCTTGATGTCGTGGGCATATTCGACGGTGTAGGACTGGCCGGCGCAGCCACCGTTCTTGATGCCGACGCGCAGGCCGACGATCTCGGAATCCGCACGCTCCGTCAGCTCCCGGATCCGCGTTGCGGCAGCATCCGTCAGGCGCATCACCTGCGGACGGGGTCGCGGCTTCGGCTTGGCAGCCGGTATGGTTGGGTTCGGTGTCATCTCAGTCATGTGTTCAGTCCCTTCGGCGGTTCAAGGCCGCCATAGGAATTCAAGCGACTTGGGCGTATTCAGCAAACCGGACGCAACTCACCACATATTCAGAACGAGACGGGCCTCGTCGGTCATCCGGTCCGGCGTCCAGGTCGGCTCCCAGACGATCTCGACCTTGACCAGACCGACGCCGGGCACGCTGGCCACGGCGTTCTCCACCATGGTCGGAAGCTCTTCGGCCGCCGGACAATTCGGCGTCGTAAGCGTCATCTCGACCTGGACGGAGCGATCGTCCTTGATGTCCACCTTGTAAATCAGGCCGAGCTCGTAGATATCCGCGGGGATTTCCGGGTCGAACACGGTCTTCAGTGCAGCGACGATCTCGGTGCCCAGGCGTTCGGTTTCGGCGGGATCGAGCGCCGAGGTGGTCTGCATGTGAGCGGGCTTCTCAGCCTCGGGGGTGGCGTCCGGCGTTTTGGCTTCTGCAATGTCACTCATGCAAACAACTCCCGTGCCTTGATCAGCGCCTGTGCGAGGTGGTCGACCTCCTCGCGGGTATTATACATTCCGAATGATGCACGGCACGTGGCCGTCACATTGAATCGCTCCAGAAGCGGCATCACGCAGTGGGTCCCCGCGCGGACAGCGACGCCCTGTCGGTCGATCACGGTCGCCACGTCATGGGCGTGCGCGCCCTTCAGTTCGAACGAAATCACCGGGCCCTTGTTCTTGGCAGTGCCGATGATACGCAGCGAATTGATCTCGCGCAGCCGGTCCTGTGCATAGACCAGGAGGTCGTGCTCATGGGCGGCAATTCGCTCCTTGCCGATCGAATTGACGTAATCGATGGCAGCGCCGAGGCCGATGGCCTCGACGATGGCCGGCGTGCCGGCCTCGAACTTGTGCGGCGGATCACCATAGGTGACCCACTCCTTCGCCACTTCGCGGATCATCTCGCCGCCACCAGCATAGGGCCGCATCGCGACCAGGCGGTCATATTTGCCATACAGCACGCCGATGCCGGTCGGTCCGTACAGCTTGTGGCCGGTGAAGATGTAAAAATCGGCGTCGATATCCTGCACGTCGATCGGCATGTGCACGGCAGCCTGGCTGCCATCGACCACGACCGGAATGCCGCGCGCATGCGCGAGCTTCACCACGTCCTTGACCGGAACCAGCGTACCCAGCGCATTGGACATCTGGGTGATGGCGACGATCTTGGTACGATCGGTCAGCAGCTTCTCGAACTCATCGATCAGGAAGTTGCCTTCGTCATCGACTGGTGCCCACTTGATGACGGCGCCCTGGCGCTCGCGCAGGAAGTGCCACGGCACAATGTTGGAATGGTGCTCCATGATCGAGAGCACGATCTCATCGCCTGGCTTGATGTTGTCGCCGCCCCACGATGCCGCGACAGCATTGAGCGCATCGGTGGCATTGCGGGTGAAGATGATTTCCTCGGGGCGCTTGGCATTGAGGAAGTGCTGCACCTTGATGCGCGCGCCCTCATAGGCCTCGGTCGCGGCATTGGCGAGGTAATGCAGTCCGCGATGCACATTGGCATATTCGGACTTGTAGGCCTCGGTCATGCGGTCGAGCACGGCATACGGCTTCTGCGCCGATGCCGCGCTGTCGAGATACACCAGCGGCTTGCCATAGACCTTCATCTCGAGCGCCGGAAAATCCTCGCGGACGCGAGCGACGTCATATGACCCGTTCGAGACCGCGGGATGCAATGTCATGCGCGCGTCTCCAGCCAGCGCTCCGCAGCCGATATCGCAACGTCGCGCAGATCGTCATTCACGATCGACTCCAGCGCTTCGCCAACGAATGCCTGGATCAGCAGCGCCTGTGCCGCCTTCTCCGGCAGGCCGCGAGCCCGCAGATAGAACAGCAGGCTGTCATCCAGCGCGCCAATGGTTGCGCCGTGGCCGCACTGTACGTCGTCAGCGAATATCTCGAGCTCGGGCTTGTTGTCGATCTCGGCCTCGTCGGACAGCAGCAGCGCCCGTGACATCATCTTGCCGTCGGTCTTCTGCGCGATCTGATGGACGTTGATGCGACCTTGGAACACCGAATGCGCGCGATCGTCGAGCACGGCGCGGAACAGCTCACGGCTGAGGCAATTCGGTGCCGCATGCTCGATCACGAAGGTACAGTCGCCATGCTGCTTGTCGCGCAGCAGATGAACGCTGTTGGTCGACAGCTCCGAATCCACACCAGCCAGCGTGATGAAGCTCTGATAGCGGCTGACGCCACCGCCAGTGGTCAGGCTGAAGGTGTTGAACTTGGTGCGCGCACCGACTGTGACGATGGCCGTTGCGATATTCGCTGCATCGCCGGCGTCTTCCATCACGCGCACATGCTGCAGATCGGAATCGTCGCCGATCCAGATCACGACAGCATCATGGGCCTGATACGCCTTCGCGGATTCTGTCGCGACGAAGCTTTCGACCAGCGTCACGCGCGCGCGATTGCCGATACGCACCAGCGACCGCGTGAATGCGGCCACGCTCGGGCGTGTCGCGACATGCACGATATGCAGCGGCCGGGCCGGAACGGCATCGTCCGCGATATCGATCAGCATGCCATCGGTCGCAAAGGCAGCATTCAGCGCGATCATCGGATCGACAATGCGCGAGCGCAGCAGGTCGGCACGCGTCGCACTGGTCGCGTCATCGAGCATGGCGCTGAGCGCATGCACGGTCACGCCGCCGCCCGACGTCAGATCGGAGAGACCTGCCGCGAAGACGCCATCGACGATGACCAGCTTCTGCGTATCACCCGTACCAAGCGTTTCGACGAGCTTCGCGGCCTGGGCCAGCGCGGCCTGATCCGGCGCGGGTGCCAGCGGCGCCACGTCACGCAACAGGTTGCGCAGGTCGGTATATTTCCATTCTTCGATGCGCCGGGTCGGCAGACCGGTACGCGCGAAATCGTCGAACGCCTGCTGGCGCGTTTCCGCCACCGTGCCGACGCCCGGCAGCCGGCCGCGCGCAGCGGCGAATGTGCCGTCCAGCACCGCGCCCGTTGTTGTCTTTGCGAGAGCTACATTCATGATTGTCTCACTCAGGCCGCCGCGTCTTCATACTGCGCATAACCGGACTCTTCGAGTTCCAGCGCCAGTTCCTTGCCGCCGCTCTTCACGACGCGGCCCTTCGACATCACATGCACATGATCCGGCACGATGTAGTTCAGCAGGCGCTGATAATGCGTGATGACGACCATGGCGCGATCCGGGCTGCGCAGTGCATTGACGCCGTCGGCAGCCACGCGCAACGCATCGATGTCGAGACCGGAGTCCATTTCGTCGAGGATGCACAGGCTCGGCTGGAACAGCGCCATCTGCAGCACTTCGTTGCGCTTCTTCTCACCGCCGGAGAAGCCGACATTGACGCCGCGCTTCAGCATATCCATCGGAATGTTCAGCGAAGCAGCAACTTCGCGGACCTTCCTGAGGAAGTCCGGCACCAGATATTCGGATTCGCCGCGCGCCTTGCGCTGCGCGTTCACCGCGGTGCGCAGGAAGTTCATCGTCGTGACGCCGGGAATTTCCACGGGATACTGGAACGCCAGGAACACGCCCTTGGCGGCGCGCTCGTCGGGCTCCATTTCCAGCAGGTCTTCACCCTTGAACAGGATCTCGCCGCCGGTCACCTCATAACCGGGCTTGCCGGCGATGACGTGGCTGAGCGTCGATTTACCCGAACCGTTCGGTCCCATGATGGCATGCACTTCACCGCCATTCACGGTCATCGTCAGCCCATGGAGAATCTCGCGATCCTCGACACGAACCTGCAGGTCCTTCACTTCAAGCAATGCGGTCATCAGTCTCTATCCTTTGATCATCATCGTCATCCTCACCTGAACGCACTTGGGTTCAGCCTGGAGTGCTCGCCATTCGCGGCGAGCCTCTAAGGATGGTTTTCAATTTTGCCGACATCCTGGAAGCGCCGCTGTGCGGGCATCCGCGATGGCGGGACTTAGCCCACCGATCCCTCAAGCGAGATCGAAATCAGCTTCTGCGCTTCCACTGCGAATTCCATCGGCAGCTGCTGCAACACGTCCTTCACGAAACCGTTGACCACGAGACCGACGGCTTCTTCCTGCGACAGGCCGCGCTGGACGCAATAGAACAACACATCTTCGGAGATCTTCGACGTCGTCGCCTCGTGCTCGAACAGCGTCGAGGCGTTCTTCGCCTCGATATACGGCACGGTATGCGCACCGCACTGATCGCCGATCAACAGCGAGTCACAGGCCGTGAAGTTGCGTGCGTTCGTCGCCTTGCGATGCGCGGTGACAAGGCCTCGATAGGTGTTCTGCGACTTGCCGGCAGCGATCCCCTTCGAGATGATCCGGCTCGTCGTGTTCTTTCCGAGATGGATCATCTTGGTGCCGCTATCGACCTGCTGATAGCCGTTCGAAATCGCGATCGAATAGAACTCGCCGCGCGAATTGTCGCCGCGCAGGATGCAGCTCGGATATTTCCAGGTGATGGCAGAGCCGGTCTCGACCTGGGTCCAGGAAATCTTCGAGCGGTCGCCGCGGCAATCACCACGCTTGGTGACGAAATTGTAGATGCCGCCCTTGCCTTCGGAATTGCCGGGGTACCAGTTCTGGACCGTCGAATACTTGATCTCGGCATCGTCATGGGTGACGAGCTCGACGACAGCCGCATGGAGCTGGTTCTCGTCGCGCTGCGGCGCCGTGCAGCCTTCGAGATAGCTGACATAGGCGCCCTTGTCGGCAATGATCAGCGTTCGTTCGAACTGGCCGGTGTTGCGCTCATTGATGCGGAAATAGGTCGACAGCTCCATCGGGCAACGCACGCCCGGCGGCACATAGACGAACGAGCCGTCGGAGAACACGGCCGAGTTCAGCGTGGCATAGAAGTTATCCGAGGTCGGCACGACCGTGCCGAGATACTGCTTCACCAGGTCGGGATGTTCGCGGATGGCTTCCGAGATCGGCATGAAGATCACGCCAGCCTGCTTCAGCTCCTTCTGGAACGTGGTCGCGACCGACACCGAATCGAACACGGCATCGACGGCGATCCTGCGCTCACCTTCCGGACGCACGACTCCTTCCAGCGCCTCGATCTCGCGGAGAGGAATGCCGAGCTTCTTGTAGGTTTCGAGAATTTCAGGATCGATCTCGTCGATCGAGCCAATGGTCTTCTTCGGCTTCGGCGCCGAATAGTAATAGAGATCCTGGAAGTCGATCTTCGGATACTCGACCCGCGCCCACTTCGGCTCTTCCATGGTCAGCCAGCGGCGATACGCCTCAAGACGCCATTCCAGCATCCATGCCGGCTCGTTCTTCTTGGCGGAGATGTAACGAACGGTGTCTTCGGAAAGGCCCTTCGGGGCCTTCTCGGATTCGATGATGGTCTCGAATCCATAACGATATTGATCGACGTCGATCTGGCGAACCCGATCAACGGTCTCTTGTACGGCAGCCATTTTATCCTCCGCTCGCGGTTTCAAGGACCGCGGTGGATCAATCCAGAAACGTGAAACTCAAAGCTTGTCGGGGTTCTTTACGATGTTCCCGCGGGGAAATCACCCCTCTTAGAACCGTTCAAGCTGTGTTTCGTCGCTATGTTTAAGTAGTGTACCCGAGAGCTTTCGCCAAGCCTCCAGGCACCGATCGACGTCCGCTTCGGTGGTCGACCAGCCCAGACTGAGACGCACAGCACCGCGGGTCAGCTCCGGCCCGAAACCCATGGCTTCGAGCACGTGAGACGGCTGTACCTTACCAGAAGAACAGGCCGATCCCGACGATACCGCGATACCTTCGAGATCAAATCCAATTACGGCGGTCTCGGCGCGCAATCCGGGGGCGCCGAACAGGACCGTATTTGGCAGACGCGGCACATCTTGGGCGAACACAAGTCCATTGCTGGATTGCCGCAAGCCCGCCTCAAGCCGCTGACGCAGCTCGTCAACCCGCTTCATATCATCCAGCGACGCGATAGCGGCCGTCACGGCGGCGCCGAAGCCGGCGATTGCGGGCACATTCTCGGTTCCCGCCCGACGCCCCAGTTCCTGCCCGCCGCCGCTGAGCAGCGCATTGAGCCCGGCGACGCCATTGGCCAAGACCAGCGCGCCAATGCCCTTTGGGCCGCCGATCTTGTGCGCAGAAATTGATAGAAGATCAGCCTGCAATAATTTGATATTTGTTGGTATCTTTCCGAACGCTTGCACCGCGTCGACATGCAGCAAGCCGCCGGCGTCATGCACGATGGCCGCAAGCTCAGGAATCGGTTGAAGGGCGCCGGTTTCATTATTGGCCAACATCACGGAAACCAGCGCCGGCTTCCCATCCGCCAGGAGCGCCCTCAACTCATCCGGTTTCACGACGCCATCGCGGTCCACGCCCAGCACCTGGAGGTCTTCCGCGGCGAAGCGCCCGCCCGCGAGCACCGAGGCGTGCTCCACCGCGGAGACGATCAGCCGCCGCACGGCCGCGCCTGGATTGCGCACCAGCCCGGGCGTTAGCGCCAGCACATTGGCTTCGGTTCCGCCTGAGGTGAATATGACGTTTCGCGAATCTGCGCCCAAGGCACCTGCGACCGCCGCACGGGCGTCCTCAACGGTCCGGCGGGCCTGACGGCCCTCGGTATGAACCGATGATGGGTTACCAGCCAAATCCCATGCGGCCACCATCGCCGCCCGCGCCTCAGGGCGTAGCGGTGTCGTCGCATTCCAGTCGAGATAGACCCGGTCTTTGGCCAATTCTGCTTTACCTTGAAGGACTTGGAGCCCTGCTGGCGGCATCGGACGTCGTCCGGTGCCGCGCGCCGTCTCTCTTAGCCCAATTGCTCACCAAATGCGCCCGCGGCAACGCATGTCACGGCCGCGGACACGTTCAATATGCTTGCTTTTCGCCCCTGCGCTCATGGTAGAACGCGGCCTCAACTTCACCCGGTGCCGCCCGCCATCAACCTGACGGTGCCCGATCGCCCTTTCCTCGCAGGGTCCCCTCCGAGCCATTCTCGCCGAGCCCTGCGCGAAACCGGCTGATCACGCCAAGAACGGGACCTAAGGATCACTATGCCCGAAGTTATTTTTACCGGTCCCGCAGGCCGTATTGAAGGCCGCTATCATCCGGCCAAGCAGAAGAACGCGCCGATCGCCATGGTGCTGCATCCGCATCCGCAATTCGCGGGCACGATGAACCACCAGATCGTCTACCAATGCTATTACGCCTTCGTGCATCGCGGCTTCTCGGTGCTGCGCTTTAACTTCCGCGGCGTCGGCCGCAGCCAGGGCTCGTTCGACCATGGCACCGGCGAGTTGTCGGATGCAGCGGCAGCGCTCGACTGGGCACAGACGATCAATCCCGAAGCGCGCGCATGCTGGGTTGCCGGTTTCTCGTTTGGCGCCTGGATCGGCATGCAACTCCTGATGCGCCGCCCCGAGGTCGAAGGCTTCATCTCGATCGCGCCGCCGGCCAATCTCTATGATTTCTCGTTCCTCGCACCCTGCCCGTCCTCGGGCCTGATCGTGCACGGCGAGAAGGATGCGGTCGTGCCGCCGAAGGACGTCAACACGCTGGTCGAGAAGCTGAAGACCCAAAAGGGCATCGTGATCGATCAGCACATCATTCCGGGTGCCAATCACTTCTTCGATAACAAGCTCGAGCCGCTGATGGAATCGGTCACCGGCTATCTCGACATGCGCCTCGCCAACGTACGCTAAGGCGTCGATCGGCCTCACGCCGGCCGCTTCATGTCAACCTAACAAAAAGCCCTCGGCCGGATCGGCCGAGGGCTTTTCAGTTTCAGTTTTAGGTCCTGATCGGGATCAGAACGAGCGCAGGATCTGGACCGAGCCGTTGTAAAGATTCTGATCCTTGATCTGGTAGGCCTGATTGGGCTTGCCACTTGCCGTGCCGGTATAGGTGCCGTCGAGATTCTGATCGAGGCGGCTATAGGTGAATTCAGCCGACAGGGTCAGGTTCTTGACGGGGGTCCATGCAGTACGTGTACCGACTTGGGCAATTCCGAAATCAAAATTGTTGGTCGTGCCAGTAATGCTGCCAGCCGTAGAGCCCGGGTTGGACGAACTGCTCGTTCCCAGGCGACCGCCGGCCGGGCTGAATGCCGCGGCGAGCATCGCGTTGCCGGCATCGCCATAGGAGATATGGCTGTAGTTGCCGAACACCGAGGTGCGCCATGCCGTGTTCCAGTAGTGCTCATAGAAGGCACTGACTTCCCAGGCATCACTCTGCTGGATCGAGCTTCCCGGTGAATACACACCATCGAGCACGTAGCCGAAGCCAACCGTGTTGCCATCGAATTTGGCAAAACGACCGCCGCCGGAGGTTTCGAGCGAGCCGCCGGTGAAGGCGTAACGCGCGGCGCCCTTGGCATAAGACGCTTCGATCTTCAGGCTGTCGTTTGCACCGGTTGGCAGGACCTTGAATTCCACCGCGCCGCTGACGGCAAAGCCGTAGACATCGTCAGGATGCCCGAAGGATTCATTTGCCCCGTAGAAGCCGGCCGTCGACGTGTGCATGGCCGCAGCGAAATGCAGCGAGCCCCACTTCTGATCGAGCCGAAGGTTGCCGACGACATCAGGAATATGGTTGCCGCCCGTGGCGTTGCCGAAGAACGTGTTCGAATTGGTGCCGTAGAAGGCACCGGTGAACGACCCCGCGCCCGGCGCGACGATGAAGTTTGCGGTGTTGTAGAGGCCGGCATTGCGATAGGGCGACGCATTCTCGAGCGCGATGGTGCCCGAGAAGCCGTTGCCGAATTCAGCTGTGTAAGCGATTTGGGGAATGCCGGTCGTATTGCTCGAACCCGCAAGGAAGCCCGATGAGATCCAGGGTTTGGTCAGCGCCCATTGCGGATCGAAATTCGAGACAGCCTTACCGAAGGTGAAGCCGGCGAACTGGATGAATGCGAAATCCACTTCCGTGAAGCCGCCGGCGATGCTGTCGCGGTTCTGCGTGAAGTCGAGCTGCATGTTCGCATAGGTACGCACCACGCCGTATTCGGACGCCGTGCGCGTATCGGTCGTAATGTTGATACGTTCGCGTGTGAGGAAGTTATCCTTGGTCCAGAGATTGTTGCCACCGGCGCCGCCCTGCCAGAACGGCGCGTCGTACGGGCCACCGTTAAAAGTCGTATCGAGGCGGATCGCGCCGCCGATCTTGATGCAGGTGTCGGTGCCCGGGATGTAGTAGAAGCCGGCACCGTAGATCGAGCAGATCTTCACATATTCGACAGCCTTGGCCTTCACCGGAAGGTCCGCCGCCTGGGCGGTGCTCGCTGCCAGCAACGCTGCTGCGGAACCAAGTATCATTTGCTTCATCATGGTGATCATGTCGCCTCCGTACCGATCGTATCGGCACGCGCGATTGCCCCGGGCGTGCCATTCATGAGGCAGAGTTGTGGAAGATCATGTTGCGAAACAATGCGCGCGGTCGATTGTCGCAGCATCATTTTTCGGCTGTGTGCTTTCGGCAACATAATCGGCAAGCCGCGGCATTTCCGTACCGAACTTATCACGAGATTTAATGATGCCATCACGCATCCGTGTCCGCGGCAGCTTGCCGACTACCACAGGCATCGACGCCGTTATTCGCGATCAACCTGATTCGTTGAGTGAGTCGAATCGCCTTAGCTATGACGAACTTCGCACTAGCTCGCGAGGCAGTCCGCTCTCACACCGCCCGTCATCGGCTCCGGCACACCAGTCGTTGCCGGATAGCTCAACGGCAAGCCCGCAAGCGAGCGCGCCGCCAGGAACGCGAAGGCCTGCGCTTCCATCGCATCGGCCGACCAGCCCAGGTCATTCGCACTCTCGACGCTAGCGGCCGGCAATCGCTCCCGCAGCATGCGCAGCATCGTCGGATTGCGTGCGCCGCCGCCGGCGATGATCCAGCTGCGCGGCGGCTTCGGTAACAGCGGCGCAATGCTGGCGATGGTCGCCGCGGTGAACGCCGTCAGTGTCGCTGCACCATCAGCCGGACTCGTATCGCTCAGTTGCAATGCAACGAAGTGATTGCGATCAAGCGACTTCGGCGGCGCTGCCGCAAAGAACGGATTCTGCAACCCCTTTGCGACCCACGCATCATCGACGCGGCCCTGCGCCGCCAATGCGCCATCCGCATCGAACGGCTGCCCCGTTGCACGCAACACGAAATCATCGAGCAGTGCATTGCCCGGACCGGTGTCGCAGGCAATCAACGCGATGTCGCCATCAATGTAAGTCACATTGGACACGCCGCCGATATTGACCACGGCAATGGGCCCGTCACGATGCAGTCCCTGCGCCAACGCACGGTGATAGACCGGCACCAGCGGCGCTCCCTGCCCGCCCGCAGCCACATCAGCCGCTCGCAGGTCGTGGATCACCGGCAGGCCGACCATCCCGGCAAGGCTCGCCCCGTCGCCAATCTGCACGGTAAGTCGATCGGCGGGACGATGCAGCACGGTCTGGCCGTGAAAGCCGACAATGTCGATGCTGTCTCGTGCGATGCCATGATCAGTCAGAAACGCCTCGACGGCCTCGGCATGGGCCGATGTCACCACCCGCTCCGCCTCGGCCAGACTGCCCGGCCTAATATCGCGCCGGCTCAGTTGCACGGCCTCAGCCAGCGCCTGGCGCAACACGGCACGCTCAGCCTCGCTATATGGCCGATACCCCGACGGACCAAACGACCCGACCCGTTCGCCATCGGTCTCGATCAGGGCGACATCGACCCCGTCCAGCGAGGTTCCGCTCATTAGTCCGATCGCGGTCAGCATATCAGGCACACGGCAAAGCCCTCATTTCCGGTCAAAACTTGTGTCGAAGCGTCCAATCTTATAATGCCACAGGCACTTTGGGGCAGCCAGCACGCCCCCACCTTGCCGCCAATCCATTGAGACAGCGTAAAATTATCCGAACCGAGCCGTAAACCGATGACCAGCTACAAGTCCGATTTTCTCAACGTCCTCCAGAGCCGCGGCCTGATCCATCAGGTCTCGGATGCCGAGGCGCTGGACGCCGCCTGCTGCAAAGGACCGGTCACGGCTTATGTGGGCTATGACGCCACGGCGACCAGTCTGCATATCGGCAATCTGATCTCGGTGACCATGTTGTACTGGTTTCAGCAGACCGGCCACCGCCCGATCACGCTGATGGGCGGCGGTACCTCGATGGTCGGCGACCCGTCGTTCCGGGACGACCAGCGGCAACTGCTGACGGTCGAGAAGATCGCGGAGAACATCGAAGGCATCAAGAAAATCTTCGGCAAGATGCTGACCTATGGCGACGGCCCGACCGACGCACTGATGGTCAACAATGCGGACTGGCTGCTGAAGCTGAACTATGTCGAATTCCTGCGCGACGTCGGCCGCCACTTCTCGGTCAATCGTATGTTGTCCTTCGACAGCGTGAAGCTGCGCCTCGACCGCGACCAGTCGCTGTCCTTCCTCGAATTCAACTACATGATCATGCAGGGCTACGACTTCGTCGAGCTCAACCGCCGCTACGGCACGCTGCTGCAGATGGGCGGCTCCGACCAGTGGGGCAACATCATCAATGGCGTCGATCTCAGCCACCGCATGGGCGGCCCGCAGCTCTACGCGCTGACAACGCCGCTGCTCACCAAGTCATCTGGCGAGAAGATGGGCAAGTCGGCCTCCGGCGCCGTCTGGCTCAACGGTGACCTCTTCAGCCCCTACGACTTCTGGCAGTACTTCCGCAACACCGAAGATGCAGACGTCGGCCGTTTCCTCAAGGTCTTCACACGCCTGCCCCTCGACGAAATCGCCAAGCTCGCCGCCTTGAGCGGTTCGGAGATCAACGAGGCGAAGAAGATTCTCGCCACCGAAGCGACGGCCGTGGTGCACGGTCGCGATGCAGCAAATGCCGCTGCGGAGACGGCACGCAAGACCTTCGAGGAAGGCGCGCTCGCCGACAGCTTGCCGACCGTCAATATTCCGCAAGCTGAACTTGAAGCAGGCATCGGTGTCCTCGCGGCCTTCGTCAATGCCGGTTTCGTCGCGTCGAACGGCGAAGCGCGGCGGCAGATCAAGGGCGGTGGCTTGCGCGTCAACGATGTTGCGGTCACCGACGAAAAGATGATGCTGACTCCCGCGCTGCTGACGGAAGGCGTCATCAAGCTCTCGCTCGGGAAGAAGCGGCACATCCTGCTCAAGCCTGCATAGCCACATTCATCCAGCGCACTTGTTCATGCACGGTGAAACGCGCTCCATGGCGCAGCTGTCGCAAACGCCGTGAAGAAGAGCCAGATGGATTTGAAGTCGTCGCAACGCATCGGACTATCGGTCCTCGGCCTCAGCTTCACCTTTGCGCTGTTCGGCCGGGGACTGCAGGAGAGTTTCTCGGTCTTCCTGCTGCCGATTTCACAATCATTCGGCTGGGACCGTAGCGAAGTCGTTTCGATCTATTCGTTGACGGCGCTGTGCGTCGGCCTGTCATCTCCATTGATCGGCCGGCTGTTCGATCGCTCGGGGCCGCGCACGGTATTCGTCGTCGGCCTTTCGGTCCTTGGACTTTCGTTGCTGGCCGCCGCCTATGCCCAGCACCTGTGGCAGTTTCAGCTCGCCCTCGGTGCCTGTTTCGGCTTTGCCGTCGCCTGCATCGGCAACGTCCCGAATGCGCTGCTGCTGGGACGCTGGTTCGGCAAGCGACTGCCGCTGGCAATGTCGGTTTTCTATTCCGCCACCGGCGCAGGCGTCCTGGTGATGCTGCCGCTTGCCCAGCTTCTGATCGATCACATCGAGTGGCGTGGCGCCTACCGCACCTTCGGCATGATCGCGCTGGCCCTGCTGGTACCCACCATATTGCTACCTTGGCGTAAGATCAGCGCGGGGTCGCCGCATCTCGATAAATCGGAGAAGCACGACGACATCCTCGACGAAGGATGGACACTGGTCGGCGCCATGCGCCATCACGCATTCTGGGCGCTATTCGGCACATTCTTCTTCACTGCCATCGGCATGTTTGCAATCACGCCGCAAGTGGTCGCCTATCTCGTCGATGTCGGCTTCCCGCCTCTGCAAGCAGCGACGGCTTGGGGCTTCAGCGGCATAGCGCTGCTGTTCGGCATGATCGGCGTCAGCTGGCTCGACGGCGTAATCGGTCGACGGCCGTCGATCCTGTTCAGTTATTCAATGTCGATCCTCGGCATCGTGATGCTGTGGCTGCTGCAATGGTATCCGAACTACGCGCTGCTCACCGGCTTCGTCGTCTGCTTCGGCAGCATGATCGGATCGCGCGGCCCGCTGCTGTCAGCGACCGCCATGAAGATCTTTCGCGGCAAACGGATGGGCACCATTTATGGGACGATCACCTTCGGCAGCGGGCTCGGAGCGGCACTTGGCTCATGGACCGGCGGCCTGCTGCATGACTGGACCCAAAGCTATAACGCGCTGCTCGCCTTTGCCTTGATCAGCGTCGTGATCGGCATGATCCCGTTTCTCGTCGTCCCTGCATTGCGCCGCTAAATCGCTACACGCGCGTTCGCGCAGCGAACTCGTTGAGTTTGTCAGCTTTCACGATTGGTAAGCGACTCGCTGGTATCTCTTTGCCAGTAGTGCTCCGATCAGAGGTCGACATGAGTTTGCTTAGCCGTTTCACCATTCGCACCAAGCTCACCAGCATGGTGCTGGTCTCTGCTGCGTCTATTTGCGCCATCATCGCGGTGGCCGCTTCGCTGAGCCAGAAGCGCATGCAGCAAGACCGCATGGAGCAGCTTCACACTGCCGTCGATCTGATGGTCGGCATGGCCGACAGCATGCAGGAAGAAATTGCAGCCGGAAAGATCACCCTGGCTGACGCCCAGATGCGCTATCGCCAGCTCGCCCGCAACATGACCTTCGGCAACAAGCAGGGCTATCTCGTGGCCTACAGGCCCGACGGCGTCCTGTTGGTAAATGCCGGTAATCCGAAGTTGGAAGACAAGAACACGGGCGCCAAGGATTCCAACGGCATTCTGATCTCAAGGGCCATCATCGACGCCGCACGCCAGACCGCAAATGGCGGCAGCACTTACTATCTCTATCCGCGTCCCGGCCAGACCGAGCCGACCGCCAAAATGGTCTTTGCTCGTTACTATGCCCCATGGGATATCACCTTCAGCACCGGCCTTTATATCGATGACCTCGACGCCGACGTGAATGCTCTCCTCGTCCGCCTCGGCTCGCTCGGCGCCGGCGTCCTTGCTGTGATGGCATTGCTGTCCTTTCTGATGGCCAGCGACATCCTGAGCGCACTCCGCCGGCTGCAGGCTCGTATGCACGCGATTGCCAATGGCGCGCTCGATGAGAATGTCGGCGAAACCGATCGCGGTGACGAAATCGGCCGCATGGCCGAAACGCTGGAAATGCTGCGCCAGACCTCGCTGACCGCCCGCTCCCTCGAAGCCGAGCAGGCCAAGTTGAAACAGATGAGTGAAGCCGAGAAGCGCGATGCGCTGATTGCCCTCGCCGATCGTTTCGACTCCTCTGTCGGTCAGTTGGTCGGCCTGATGGCGTCCGGTTCCACCGAGCTCGAAGCCACCGCGCAGTCGATGAGTGGCACTGCCGCCCGCACCAATGACCAAGCCGGCATCGTCAACACTGCCGCCTTGCAAGCCAGCACCCGCGTGCAGACGGTCGCCGCCGCCGCCGAGGAGCTGTCATCGTCAATCGCCGAGATCGCGCGTCAGATGGCGCAGTCGGCCAAGATCACCACCCACGCCGTCGACAGCGCCCGCCGCACCGACACCATCGTGCGTGCCCTCGCCGACGGTGCTCAGCAGATCGAGCATGTCGTCGAACTGATCTCCACCATCGCCGGCCAGACCAACCTACTGGCGCTGAACGCAACGATCGAAGCAGCCCGTGCAGGCGATGCAGGTCGCGGCTTCGCCGTCGTGGCGACCGAAGTGAAGAGCCTCGCCGGCCAGACCGCCGACGCCACCAAGGAAATCAGCACCCGCATCGCGCAGATCCAGAGTGCGACCAAGGAAGCTGTCGACGCGATCCAGGGCATCACCGCCACCATCGAGGAAGTCAGCGCCATCGCCACCACGATCGGCTCTGCGATCGAGGAGCAAGGTGCCGCGACCGCAGAGATCGCCCGCAACGTCACCCAGACCGCGCAGGCGACGCAGGACGTCACCACCAATATTGGCGGCGTCAGCGCTGCCGCGCATGAGACCGGCGACGCTGCCGGCATGGTGCTCAACGCCGCTTCCGGCCTATCGAAGCAGGCCGAGCAATTGTCTGGCGAAGTCACGACATTCCTCGCCGGCGTGCGGGCTGCCTAAGCATGACGAACTAAACCCCATTAAATGAAAGGCGCAGTCAGCAATGACTGCGCCTTTTTCATTTCAGGACCTGACGAAGCGACGCATGCTGAACTCGCTTCAAGATGCGCATTGCAACCCGTGATTTACCATTGGTAAGCAGGTTGACGGTATTATTGTCTGGTCACTCTCACGCCGAGGTCCAGATGAGTCTGCTCAGTAACTTCACGATCCGCACCAAGCTCGTCAGCATGGTCGCGGTCTCTGCCATTGCGGTCTGCGCCGTCATCGCGGTCGCCGCTTCGCTTAGTCAGAAGCGGATGATGGAGGATCGGATTTTGCAGCTCCGCACCGCCGTCGATCTCGTCACTGGCCTCGCGCAATCGCTCCAGGACGAAGTTGAAGCGGGCAAGATGAAGCTGCCGGAAGCTGAAGATCAGCTTCGCCTGCGCAGCCGACGCATGTTGTTCGACAAGGGACAGGGCTACGTGCTCGCCTATCGCGCCGACTCCACCGTGATGGTCCACGGCACGCTTCCGAAACTCGAAGGCACCATCACCAACGGCAAGGATTCCAACGGCGTCCTGATCGCCTCCGCCGTCATCGCCGCCGCCAACAGCAAGCCTGAAGGTGCAACCGCGACCTATCTGTATCCACGTCCTGGACAGGATGAGCCTCGGCCGAAAGTCGTGTTCGCGCGCAAATTTGCGCCGTGGAACGTCGTCATCAGCATCGGCGTCTATGTGGACGACCTCGATGCCGACATGAATGCGCTGCTGATGCGCCTCGGCGCTATCGGTGCTGGCGTCCTCGCGCTGATGGCGCTGTTGTCCTGGCTCATTTCCAGCGACATCCTCGGTGCACTTCGCCGGTTGCAGTCACGCATGCATGACATCGCCAACGGAGCGCTCGACGCCAAGGTCGAGGAAACCGATCGCGGCGACGAAATCGGCCGCATGGCGGAAACGCTGGAAATGCTTCGGCAGACCTCACTCACGGCACGGTCTCTCGAAGCCGAGCAGTCCAAGCTGAAGCAGATGAGTGAAGCCGAGAAGCGCGAGGCGTTGATCGCCCTTGCCAATCGCTTCGACGCATCCGTCGGCCAGCTTGTCGGACTGATGGCATCGGGGTCGACCGAGCTCGAAGCCACCGCACAGTCCATGACGGGCACAGCCGATCGCACCAACCAGCAGGCCACCATGGTCAGCTCGGCTGCGACCGAAGCCAGCACACGCGTTCAGACAGTCGCATCTGCCGCCGAAGAACTGTCGTCGTCGATCACCGAGATCGCCCGCCAGATGGCCCAGTCCGCCAAGATCACGTCGCACGCGGTGGATAGCGCACGCCGCACCGATACCATCGTGCGGGCGCTGGCGGATGGCGCACAGCAGATCGAACATGTCGTCGAGCTGATCCAAACCATCGCCGCCCAGACCAACCTCCTCGCTCTGAACGCCACCATCGAAGCTGCACGCGCTGGCGATGCCGGCCGCGGCTTCGCGGTGGTCGCCACCGAAGTGAAGAGCCTCGCCGGGCAGACCGCCGATGCCACCAAGGAGATCAGCACGCGCATCGCGCAAATCCAGAGCGCGACCAAGGAAGCCGTCGATGCCATCCAGGGCATCACCGCCACGATCGAAGAAGTCAGCGCCATCGCCACCACGATCGGCTCTGCCATCGAGGAGCAAGGTACGGCGACTGCGGAAATTGCTCGCAACGTGACGCAGACGGCGCAGGCGACCCAGAACGTCACCACCAATATCGGCGGTGTCAGCTCGGCAGCGCACGAGACCGGCAACGCTGCGGGCATGGTGCTGAGTGCGGCAACCGGCCTGTCGAAACAGGCCGAGCAACTGTCCGGCGAAGTCAAAACCTTCCTCGCCGGCGTTCGCGCCGCCTGACGCAGATATCCCTCAAGCACGAAGGGCGCGGTCAGCAATGACTGCGCCCTTTGCTATTTTAGGGGTGACTGCCGATCAACGCGCGGTGAAGCCGCCGTCCACTGGCAGCGCAACGCCCGTGATAAAGGAAGCATCGTCCGAACCGAGCCACAGCGCGGCATGCGCCACATCCTCGGCCTTGCAGAGACGGCCCATGGGCACCGCCGCCAAAAGCTTGGCCTCGTTGGCCGCAGCTTCCGCTGCGACGCCCGAGCGGCCGGTGAAACCGAGCTTCATCGGCGTATCCGCAAGACCCGGGCAGATCACGTTGACGCGGACGCCTTCGGGCGCGAATGCCTGTGCCAGCGACTTGGTGAGGCCGACCACAGCGAACTTAGCAGCCGAATAGATCGGGCTCATCATGGAGCCGACAATGCCCGACACCGACGAGGTGAAGATCACCGAGCCGCCGCCGCGCTTGCGCATGTGCTTGATCACTTCGCCGGCCGCCAGCGTCGCCGAGGTGACGTTGAGCGCCATCGCAAATTCATAGGCCGTGAGGTCGAGATTCTCGACGCCGGCCGGACCCGGCGTGCCGGCATGGGCCCAGAGGATATCGATGCCGCCGAGCGCGGCAGCCGCGTCGTTGATTGAACTCTTCATCTGTTCGGTCTTCGACAGATCGGCCTGGATGGTGGTGAGCTCATAACCCAGCTTCTTCATGTCGGATTTGAGCTGCGCGAGCGCGTCCGCATTGACGTCAATGGCGGCGACCTTGGCGCCTTCCTTGAGGAACAGTTCGACGCCGGCGCGTCCCATGCCCGATGCAGCAGCGGTGACGGCGGCGAGTTTATTGGCGAGACGCATTCTGTTGTCCTTGTGATGGTTTTGATATCGCGGTTCAGAAAAAGAAAAACGCGCAGCGCGGGGTCACCGACATCTGCGCGTTCTCATCGTTCGTTGCTGCAGCCGTTACTTGATCAGCGGGCAACCGCCGTCCTTGAGCGGACGGAAGGCCGTGTCGGCCGGGATCGTCGCCAAAACATTGTAATAATCGTACGGCTTCTTCGACTCAGCGGGCTTCTTGACCTGGAGCAGATACATGTCGTGCAGCACGCGGCCGTCTTCACGCAGCGTGGTCTTGCCGAACAGCGGATCGTCGAACGTACCCATCTCGCGGATCGCCTTCACGACCGCCGCGCCATCCTTCGGCGAGCCAACCTTGGCGACCGCCTTCAGATAGGTGAGCGACGCCGAATAAGCGCCGGCCTGGTTCATACTGGGATAGCGACCGTTGTTGCGCTTGGCGAACCGCTCGCCAAAGGTGCGGGTCTGCTCGTTCAGATCCCAGTAGAAGCCCTCAGTGAGCTGCAGGCCCTGCGCCGTGTTGAGACCGAGAGAGTGGATATCCGAAATGAACATCAGCATGCCGGCGAGCTTCTGGCCCGCCTGCACGATACCGAATTCAGACGCCTGCTTGATCGCCTTGATGGTATCGCCGCCGGCATTCGCCAGTGCGATGACCTCGGCCTTGGAGGCCTGCGCCTGCAGCAGATAGGACGCGAAATCGTTAGAATCGGTCGGGTGCTTGATGCTGCCGAGCACCTTGCCACCATTGGCATTGATGACGGCTGTAGCATCACGCTCTAGCGAAGCGCCCAGCGCGAAGTCGACAGTAAGGAAGAACCAGCTCTTGCCGCCGGCCTTGGTCATGGCGTCGGCCGTACCGTGCGCCAGTGCCCAGGTGTCATAGGTCCAATGCACCGAGTTCGGCGTGCAGGCCTTGCCCGTCAGGTCCGACGTGCCTGATGCCGTGAACAGCGCGACCTTGTTGAGCTCCGCCGTGAGCGGCGCGACAGCCAGCGAGGTGGCGCTGGTCGGAATGTCGACGAGGACGTCGACGCCTTCGGTCTCGTACCACTTGCGCGCGATGTTGCGCGCGATGTCCGGCTTGTTCTGCGGATCGCCCTGGATCACCTCGACCTTGAACTTGTCGGCGCCCGGAAGCTTGTTGAAATCCTCGACAGCCATCTTGGTGGCGTCGAACGAACCCATACCGCCGATATCAGAGAAAATGCCGGACATGTCGGCGAGGACGCCGAGCTTCACCGGCGTCTGTGCCGACGCCATCTGCGCGGACAGCAATCCGAGCGACAGCGCCACGGCTGACACGGCAACAGTATTGCGAATGGTCATCTATTCCTCCCCTGACAAATTCCATGATTCATCTGGCAAGACGCCAGCCCAGCGATCACGTGAATAATTCTTGTTTATGAATTTATAAGACCTATACGTGAATTGTAAGTCAAGACCAGCGTTGTCGATGTGGATGGCTTTCAAAGCCATTTCAGCGATACAGAGGCCAACCAGACCGTGCGGAAACGCGGACAGTTCGCCATTCGTGGCGTGCCCAAATGGAAGAACGAGAATTTCAATGCTGGTCAGACAAGCTGCCAACGTCCTGGAACTGATGGAGTATTTCGCCCGGCGCAAACGCCCCGCGACGCTGGCCGAAATTTCGGACGACCTCGGCTGGCCACGCTCCAGTACGTTCAATCTCGTCGGCACCATCGCCGACAAAGGCTGGCTCTATGAGCCCCGTGCGCGCAACGGCTACTATCCCAGCCCCCGCTGGCTAATGCTTGCCCGCGCTGTCGCAGATGCCGAGCCGCTCCCGGACGCGGCCCATGCGCTGGTGACCGAAATCGCCGACCAGACCGGCGAAACGACCGGCGTCGCCGCCCTCGCCGGAACGTCAGCAATCTTCCTAGATGTCGTCGAGTCCACGCATTCGGTGCGCTACTTCGCGCAGATAGGCGACCGCGTTCCGGTCCATGCGAGTTCGGTGGGCCGCGCCATTCTCGAGCAGCATTCGCCCGAGGAACGCAAGGCGATCTATCGCAAGATCAAGTTCGAAGCCTTCTCCCATACGACACCGACAACGGCAGAGGCGATCGAGGACGAACTCAGAGAGGCGGCCGAGCGCGGTTATCAGCAGAGTTCATCGGAATATATCGCTGACCTTGCGGGCGTCGCCGTGCCCTTGCCGGTGCAACATCGCCGGTTGTCGCTGGTGGTTGCCGGTCCGACGTCGCGCTGCCTGACACGGCGTCCCGAAACGGCAGCCATCATCCAGAAGCTGATACAGAGATTCGCATCCGAACTCGCGTCAAGCTAAGCCCCGCCCAATGCGGCGAGCACTGCGCTTGAGCCACAGACGTCGTTAGTTGCTGTTGTTGTTCTGGTTCGGGAATTCGACCGAATTGTTCTGCTTGCCGGTGCCGAATTCGAAGATCTTGCGGAACACGCCCGGTGCCATGGCCGAAATCGGATTGACGCGCAGCACCGGCGCACCGGGCGTACCGACGACTTCGTAAGTGACGCCGATCAAGCCTTCATTGCTGCCGCCGCCGAGAAACAGTCCGACAATCGGAATCTGGCCGAACATGTTGTTCAGCCCATACATCGGCACAAAGGTGCCGCTCATCCGAACCTGGTTGAGCGGGTAATCGATGCTGCCTTCGATGGTCGCACCGACGGTCGGGCCTTTGACAACGCCGTCCCGAATGGTGAGCTGGCCGTTCTGCCGTGTGAACTCGGCACGCAACCGCGAGAACGCGACGCTGCTCTGCGCCGCGTTCTGCCCGCCTCCGGCAACACTGGCCAGTTGCGCCTCGCCCTTGACATTGAAGTCACGGATGTTGATCAGGCCTTCCTTGGCGCGGGCGTCCGACGATGGCGGATCCATTGCCAGTGCGAGCTGCCCCCCCGACATCTTGGAATAGGTATCGGTCGCGCGCAGGAAGGCGCCGGCATCGTTGGTCTCGATATAGATGACGTCACGGCCGGCACCCTGGGAGCGTCCGCGCATATCGCCCGTCAGCGGTGTGTCGCGTCCAAGCTTTCCGCTCAGGGAGAATTTCTGGATCGTACCGTTGCGCCGCGAAATCTTGGCATCGACACTGCGAACCGCCTCGCCGTAGTAACCGGCAACGGCGCCGAGCTTCACATCAATATCGAAGTCGACCGACTTGGTTTTGCTCTTGGGATCCCCATCCTTGCCGGAAATCGCCGATTTCAGGAAGCCGCGGCCGTCGAACACGTCGCCACGCATCGTGACTTTCAATACGCCATCCGGACCACGGTCTGCCTTCAACGACGTCTTGTCGCCTTCGGACGGCGAATAAGTCGGGAAATTCACACCGACGAGGTCACCGTTCTGATCGACTTCGACGGAGCCCTTGATCGAAGCCCCACCGCCATCGACGACGATATCTTCCAGACGCGTTGTGTCGCCCTTCTTCACGACGTTGAAGACAGCGCGAGCGCTCTTGCCGGGCAGCTTCATCCAGCCCGGCAGGATGTTGTCGAGCTTCAACGGCGTCAGATCGGCGTCGACCCCGAGCTTGCTGTCACGGTCCCCGGAGCCAATCTTGCCGACAACCTTGATCGGGAGATTGCCGACCACCGCCGGTCCGAGGTCCACACCGAGCCGCGCGCGGCTTGCATCGTCGAGCGTCGCGTTGAGACGCACATCGGCATCGCCATCGGTCGGCTTGCGATAGTCGAGCGATGCCGCCTGCCCGTTGATCTTGACGTCACCCTTGACCTGATAACCCTGATTGTTCGCTGTGACCTTCAGCGAATTGGCTTCGAGCTTCTGGTTCATCACCAGCTTGTCGGCGGAAAATGCCGTCAGATCCGCGGTGATGTTGTAGGTCGTATCGGCCTTGGTCAGTTCGTGCTGGATAGGCATGCCCATGGCGACCTGAGCGGTCACATTGCCCTTTGTGGTCGCCGGGTCGAGCATGTTGCCGGTGACTTCGCTCAGACGGTTGGAGTTGAGGACATCGGCCACCGCCGCCACCGGTCCCTCCAGTTTGAAACGCACGCGAGCTGGCGATGGCTTCGGCGCCATATCCGGAACTTCGAACACGATATCGCTGAGATTGAGCTTGCGTCCGCCCGCGGTCTCGGAGTTTGCCTGACCGATGCTCACGGTCGCGGTCCGTCCTGTGACGCGCGCGCGCAGATCGCCGTCGCGGATCACCGGCATGCCATCCACCGGACGTAGCGCGACCCCATTGGCGAGGATCTTCACCGACAGCCCCTCATCGGGGATTGGCGGCCCGCGCCGTGTCAGGTTCTTGGTCGGCGAATTGACCCCGATCTCGATGCTCTGAAGCTGCCCGCCCTCGATGCGTTCGGTGACCCATTCGCGCACTTCAGGCACGATCAGGATTGGCCACATGCGCTTGAGCGCCGAGGCGGACATCGGCGTTCCCGCAAAGCCGAGGGTCATGCGCGGCTCGCCGGCGTAGTCGATACTGCCTGTGCCGGCGACGCCGATCTCGCCGTTGCTGATATTCGCCCGCGTCAGCAAAACCCGGCGGTTGTCGGAATCGAAACGCAAGCCGATGTCGATGCTGTTGAAGATCAGCGGCGCTTCACCCGGACCTCCACCCAATACGATGGTGCCGCCGCTGATCCCTGCCTGCCACGAGTCGGTCGCGCCATTGGGTGGCTCGACATGGGCAAGCGAAGTGACGCGGTTCTCGCCGGACACGAACTTGAACGGCGCCAGCAGCACACGGCGGCCGGCATCCCACTCGACGCTCAGCTCCGCCTGATCGATCGGCATCGGATAATCCGGCGTGTCATTATCGATGATGTTGCCGGCGCCTGCAGTGAGCTTGCCGCGGAAATAGGTCGGGAGGCCGTCGCGCCCAATTTCGCCCCTCAACTCACCGGTCAACGGCAGATCGGCGCTGTAAGTCAGATCCTTCATGCGCAGCGCGAGCAGGATATTCCGGGTCGAGACCTTGTCGGCCCGCAGACTGACCGCACGCACGCCATTGGCTGGCGCACCGACTGTGACGCCGAGTGTCCATGGGGCCTTGCCGCCTTCGCCCACTGTCATCATGACGCCGCCGCCGCTCGGTCGGCGCAGGGTCAGGCTGATATTGTTGAAGTCCCACGTATTGCCGCGCTGCTGGTCATCAACCACCAGCTTGCCGTTCTTCAGGCCGATCTCGTTGAGGTTCTGTCCGTCGAGGCCCGACAGGGTCAGGCTGTCGAGCCAATCGAGACCCGCAAGCAAGCCGGTGGATGCCTCGCGCTTGTCAGCAGGGGGCTGCGGAATCTGGACCACCGGCGGCTGCGGCTGCCGCGGGAAGGTCAGTTCCGGTTGTCTGCCCGGACCGAGCCACGACCCTGGTGTGCGCGGCGATGCGACACCCGTCGCAATCGGGCGAGCATTCTCGCCTGTCGACACGGTCACCTGCCCATCCGGCGTAATGCGCACAGCCAGCACGACATCGACCAGGTTGAGGCTTTCGGCGCGCAAGCGGCCCATCATCATGGCAGCAGCGGAGAGCCGGACTTCGGCCTTCGGAGCACTGGCCACGACGGCGTGATCACGATCGCGGACGACGATGTCGCGGATACGCACAGCCATCCGGACCCGCCCGGCGCGTTCGATCTGCGTGCCGCCAACTTCGACCGTATTACCCTGCCCGATATTGTCCTGGATCGCCTCGACCAGCCACGGTGTGGCCATGTCGAAATTGATCGGGCCTGCGCCCAGCCGGACCCACAAGGCGCCAAAGCAAACGCCAAAAATAATCAGAAGGATGCCGAGAACAGCCGCGATCCGCTTGACCCATCGACCGCCGAACAGCCAATCGCGAACCGCAACGAGTCGATCGCCGAAACGGTGCCAGCCACTATCTTTCTTGGACAGCAAGCGGCGTGCACGGTGATGCCCGGCCTCGTCATGCTGATGATCCCAATCGGCATCATCCCATTGCAAGGACTCGTCATCGGCGCGCGATCGATACGCTTGTGGCGGCTTATTTCTGGCCATTGCCTCTCGGTGCTGGCGCTGACTATGAGAATGATCGTCACCGGCCCTTCGCGCATCGACAACCGACGAGCGCTTTTCTGCCGGCATCGCTGCCAATCCTCGGTTTGAATTATAACTCGTCGTGCGGTCGTTGCGGCGCCCCTATGGCGCACGGAACGTGTGTTGCGTCGAATCCTTTGTAACCATACTCCGAGACCAGCATATTTGGGCCAGCGCATTTGCACCGCAACGTGCCGCCACCCGATCGCCGGTGCTTTGCAATGTCATCACACTGAGCCGCTGAAAGCGACGAAAGGAAGGCGTATGTCCAAGAAATCGCGCAAGAATCCCTCGAAACGAGCCATCTGTACAGTGGCAGAAAACGCATCGGGCGCGAAAGCCGGATTGACGCTGGAAACTGCGGCCAAGCGCCTCGTCGGGCGCGCCGCGCAATTGAACCGCTGAACGCGAAGAAAGGAACATCCATGGCCAAGAAAGCCAGCAAGAAACCCGCCAAGGCCGCCGCCAAGAAAACGGCCAAGACTGCTTCTCCCTCGAAGGCGAAGAAGCCTGCCAAGGCTGCGACAAAGTCCCCAGCCAAAAAGGCTGCCGCCAAGCAAGCCAAGCCTGTGGCGAAAGCCGTGTCCAAGGCACTAGCCAAGCCAGCCGCCAAAGTCGCGAAGGCTCCTGTCGCCAAAAAGGCTCCAGCGACTAAGATGATCGCCGCGAAGGCGTCGCCCAAAGCAGTTGCGAAGCCTGCGCCTCCCTCCGTGGCGGCACCGAAAGCAACTCGCGAGAAAATCGCACCGGCGCCTAGTGTCGCAGCCGAGGGAGCCAAGGCTCCGGCCTTCCAGTTGCCCCGCGATGGCGGCGCCACGGTCTCACTGTCGGACTATGCCGGCCAGAAGCTCGTGATCTTCTTCTACCCCCGCGCCAGCACGCCGGGCTGCACCAAGGAAGCCATCGACTTCACCCGCCTGTCCGCCGACTTTCAGGCAGCCAACGCCGCCGTGCTTGGCGTCTCGGCCGACCCGCTAAAGGCTCAGGAGTCGTTCCGCGACAAGTTCGCGCTGGGAGTTCCGCTGCTGTCGGATGCGACACAATCGATGCTGAAAGCCTATGGCGCCTGGGGCGAGAAATCCATGTACGGCAAGACCTTCGAAGGCGTTCTTCGCACCACGGTTTTGATCGATGCAAAAGGCAACGTTGCGAAGATCTGGCACAGCGTCAAAGTGGACGGACACGCAGACGCGGTGCTCGAAGAGGCACGTCGGATTTGATCAATGTCATTTGCTCAAAATTAACCATGAAGGGCTCAAATCGCCTCCGTTGAGCCAGCCGACGAGTCTCCGGCTGGCATCAGGAGTGCTGATGTCGAACCGCCCTACCCAATATGCCGAGTACCCTCAGCACCACGCACATGACCATGGACGGCCACAGGCGCGCCGCGTCGGGCCGGTCAAGGCGCCGCCCCCGAAAGCCAATCAAAGCGACTATACGATTGCTCATGGCGGCAAGCAGGTCCGCATCGGGCCTGTGGTGTTCTGGATCGTCGTCGGCACGGTGACCGTGCTGGGAGCATGGTCTGCGGCCACAGCCACTTACTTTGCCTTTCGCGACGACGTGCTGACCAAGCTCATCGCGCGCCAGGCGGACATGCAATATGCCTACGAAGATCGCATCGCCGAACTCCGCGCCAAGATCGACCGTACCACCAGCCGCCAGATGCTGGACCAGGAGCAGTTCGACCAGAAGCTCGATCAGGTCATGCGCCGGCAGACCACGCTGGAATCGCGCGCCACGGCGCTCGGCACCATGCCCGATCTGTCTGTTACAGGTTCGATCGGCAAGCCGCCGGCCCGTGGCGCCGCGATCGAGCCTACGACATCGATCCCCAAGCCGTCGCCGATCAGCGACACGGTGACCTTCGTGGCGCCGCCGGATCGCGAAGCGCGGCTTGAGTCTCGCACGCCTGCGCTCACCGCCCAGCAACCTAACCAGTTCGCCAAACTCGGCGGCGTCGACAATGTGATTGGTCGTCTACAGGCCTCGCTCGATCAGGTCGAGAGCCGCCAGATTGCGACACTCGCCGCGGCTGAAGAATCCATGGACTCCAAGGTTCGCCGCATGCGTGGCGCGATTTCGGACCTCGGGCTGAATATGGCGAAACTCGAATCCGCCACACCGCGCGCGCCCATGGGCGGCCCGTTTGTGCCGGTCAAATTGTCATCGAGCGCGGATCCGTTCGAACGCCAGCTCTACCGCATCCACGTGACCCGCGCGCAGATGGACAAGCTCAACCGGACGATGGCGCTGGTGCCCTATCGCAAGCCCGTCGTCGGCGAAGTCGAATTCACCTCAGGCTTTGGCGTGCGCAGCGATCCGTTCCTCGGCCGCCCCGCAATGCATACGGGCCTCGATTTCCGCGGCGCCACGGGCGACCCGATCCGCGCCACGGCCAACGGCCGCGTCGTTTCCGCGGCCTATGCCGGCGGTTACGGCCGCATGGTCGAGATCGACCATGGCAACGGATTGTCGACCCGCTACGGCCATATGTCCGTGATCAACGTCAAGGTCGGCGATATCATCAAGATCGGCCAGGTGATCGGCCAAGTGGGCTCGACCGGCCGCTCCACCGGTCCGCATCTGCACTATGAAACCCGGATTGACGGCGAGGCCGTCGACCCGCAGAAATTTCTCCGTGCCGGCGTGCGCCTCAACGCAGGCTAATTGCAGCATGCGGGGCATTGTTGCCCTGCCCCTGATGTGATTGAAGCGGGTCTCCGTCAATCCGAGGCAGCCCGTTGAAATCCCCCCGACGCATCGGTCCCCGTTTCCCCCGCCTCGGCCGGTTCTGTTTCCGCGCCACACGACGGGTCGCGACCTGGGCGATGACGCTGGCAGGTTTTCACGCCAACGACTCCCATTTCACGGTCCGTCGCATCGTAGAGATCCGCGCCAAGCTTGCGTGCGGTGAGACGGTTCTGCTCGCCGGCCTCGGACTGCCCGGCACGCACAATTCGGGCGTGGCGCTGGTCGAAGTCACGCAGGCTCTCGGCCCGCGCCTCATCGTCAACAACGAAGAAGAACGCTTCTCGGGCGACAAGCACACTACGCAATATCCCCGCGCAGCACTCGATGCGATGCGCGTCACGCTGCAGGCGATGGGCCGTGACGTCGCCGATATCGATGCATGGCTGACGACCTGGGACTATCCCGATCTGCTCGGCACCCTGGTGCGAAGCATCGTCGAAGAACTGCCCGACGGATTGAAGCTGCTGCGCACCAAGAACTCCGTCAGCTTCGACGCACGGCGCCTCGAGCAGATGACGCGGACCCCGAAGCTGCTCCGCAAGCAATTCGGCCTGCCCGCGCGTGTCCCGCTGCTGATGGTGCCCCATCACGACAACCACGCCTGGTTCTCCTTTGCCGCATCGCCCTTCCCCGATGACGAACCGGTCGCGATCGCCGTGCTGGATGGTACAGGGGATCTGGGCTCGGTCTCCCTATATGTCACCAAGCATGGCGAGATGCAGCGGCTCTATTGCAATAACAGCGTCTTCGACTCCTTGGGTGCGTTCTACAGCGTCATCTCGTCGACCCAGGGCGGCTGGACTTGGCTCTCCAGCGAGGGCCGCTATATGGGCGCGGCCGCCTGGGGCGACATGGATCGCGCCAGCAATCCGTATTACGCACGCTTGCGCGAGGTGCTGCATTTCGGTGCTAATGGTGAGATCCAACTCAACCGCGCCATGGGCAACTGGTACTGCGACCCGTTCGAGGCGCCTTATAAGTCCGCATTGATCAAGATTCTCGGCGAGCCGCTCAAACCAGATCAGCTCTGGAATCCGGACGCCGTGCTGCGCGTCGAAGATATCCAGCACCGGCCGGATACGCAGGACCGTCTCGATAAAGCGGCAGCGACGCAGCTTGTGTTCGAGGACGCGATGAAGCACGTCGTCGATCATCTACTGCGCACCACCGGCGCGCATCGGCTGGTGCTCACCGGCGGCGTGGCGCTGAACGCGCTCGGCAACATGCGACTGCTGCAGCATTTCGACGAGAACTGGTTCAAGCAGACTCAGGGGCGTGCAAAACGACTGCATCTCTGGATCCCGCCGACGCCCGGCGATCCCGGTGTGACTATCGGCGCGGCCTGGATGTTCGCGCATCTCATCGGCGCGCCACGCGGCGCCGCGATGACGCACGCTTTCTATTGCGGTGATGCGCCGACGCAGGGCGACATCACCGCGGCACTGCAGGCTGATGACATCAAGACACAGACAATCGGCAATATCTCAACGCCTGAGGGCTGCGATGCAATTGCCGACCTGATGGCCTTCATGGTCGCGCAGAATGGTATCATCGCGCTCTATCAGGGCGCGGCGGAGACCGGCCCACGTGCGCTCGGCCATCGCTCGATCCTCGCCAATCCCTGCGACGCCGGTACGCGCGAACGGCTCAATGAACGCGTGAAATATCGCGAGGCGATCCGCCCGTTGGCGCCGATGGCGACACTTGACGCGGCGCACGAGTATTTCGATTTGCTGGAAGGCGCGTCTGACGCGAACTACAACGCCTACAATTACATGGTGCTGACGGCGCAATCGAAGCCTCATGCACGGGAGAGAATTCCGGCCGTTATCCATGCCGATGGCACCGGCCGTATCCAGATCGTCCGCGCCGAGGACGATCCACTAACCTATGCCTATCTCAAGGCGCTCGGTCGCCATATCGGCGTTGAGCTCTCGGTGAATACCTCATTCAACGTCGCTGGCCCGATCGCACAGACGCCGCAGCAGGCCGTAGAGACCCTGCGCCGTTCGGCGGGTCTCGACGTGGTGCTGATGGTTGCGAGCGACGGTCAGATGACTGCCGCCTGGCATGGCGGCACCCGCGACAGCGGCCGCTTCACGGCCTGGCTGTCGGAGTGGACGCGCAGCCGCAATTAGACCTTGCCGATCTTCCTTGCGACGGCAACCAGACGCGCACTGTCCTTCGCCACGAACGCCGCGAACTCTTCCGAGTCCTGATAGGCGGGCATGTTGCCGGCAGCCTCGAATGTCTTCGTGACTTCCGGATCGCTCATCGCCTGCTTCATGGTCTCGCGCAATTTGGTCACGACAGGAGCTGGCATTCCCTTCGGCGCGAACAGGCCGGCCCAGATGTAGAACTCGACATCGGAATAGCCCAGTTCCTTGAACGTCGGCAGATTCGGGAAGGCAGCGAGGCGTTCACCGCCGAAGTTCGCGAGAACACGCAGTGTCCCGGCATCGACATGCTGCTTGAGCGTGCCCGGCGCCGAGGCCAGCGCCTGGATTTGGCCGCCCAGGAGATCGCTGATCGCAGGCGTTGCGCCGCGATAAGGGACGTGGAGCAGCTTGATGCCAGCGGCGATCGCAAACATCTCCATCGAGACGTGCAACGTACCGAACGGGCCCGACGATCCGTATGATATCGCTCCGGGTCGCGCCTTGGCGTCGGCGACGAATTCCTGAATCGTTTTCCAGGGCGCGCTGGCCGGCACCGCGAACAGGGTCGGATCCGCGAGCACGCGCGCGACCGGTTGCAATTGGTCGACCTCATAGGCGACCGGCCGGTCATAGATGCGATCCGACTCGGGCAGAACCGCAAGCGACGACAGCGTCATCAGCAGCGTATGCCCGTCAGGCTGCGCGCGGGCAACGGTCGCGTTGCCGAGCGAGCCGCCAGCGCCACTGCGGTTGTCGATGATGACCGGCTTGCCGAGGACCTTCTGCATATAGCTCGCGACCGGACGCGCGGCGATGTCGGCCTGCCCGCCAGCCGGAAATGGCACGACCATGGTGATGTTGCGGCTCGGCCAGGCTTCCTGCGCGCTTACACCCTGACCGGTCAAAGCGAGCGTCGACAAGCCCCCGAGGCCGGCAATGAAGTCACGACGTTTCATATTTGTCTCCCGTTTTGTTTTTGAGCAACTCATTGGTTTCAGTCGCATCCAGGGGACGACGCACCATCTCGGGAGACAGCGCCTGGCGCCCTGGAGCTCTCTCAAAGCTCTAAGTTGCTGAAGCTCGCAGAATTGAGCGTGGGGCAGATGATGCCCCGCGCCTCTTCATCAAAACCGCAACCCGTGTAGGCTTAATCAGCCGACCGGGTTTTCGAGTTTGCCGATGCCGCTGACCTCGATCGTAACCACGTCGCCCTTCTTCAGGAAGCGCGGCGGCGTGAAGCCGAGGCCGACGCCAGCCGGCGTTCCGGTCGCGATCAGATCGCCCGGCTCCAGCGTGATCCCTGCCGAGAGCGTCTCGATCAGCGTCGGAATGTCGAAGATGAGATCGGTCACCGACGCATCCTGGCGCTTTTCGCCGTTGACGGATGTCGTCAGTCGCATTTTCGTCGGGTCGGGCATCTCGTCAGCGGTCAGGATCGCCGGACCCATCGGGCAGAAACCGTCGATGCCCTTGCCGATGAACCACTGACGATGCTTGTGCTGCAGCGTGCGTGCTGTGACGTCATTGATGATCGTGTAACCGAACACATGCGCCAGCGCGTCCTGCTTCTTGATGCCGCGGCCGCCACGCCCGATGACGACCGTCAGCTCGCCTTCGTAGTCGGTGCTGTCGGTCGGATCGAGATAATTCGGAATCGACTTGCCGGAACCGATCACCGTGCTCGAGGGCTTCGTGAAGATGACTGGCGCTTCCGGCACGACTTCCTTTGCCGAGGAGTCGAAACCGCTGCCCGCGAATTCCTTCGCGTGCTCATGGTAGTTCTTGCCAACGCAAAACACGTTGCGTGCCGGGCGCGGGATTGGCGCAAGAAGCTCAACGCTGGCGATAGGAAGGGGCGCGCCCGCTGAAGCGGTAAGCGTACCCTTCAGGCTATCGAAATTGGCAATTAGCGCAATCATATCGGGGGCAACGTCGCGCGGCAGCGGCGAGACCTGAGTGAGCGCCTGATCTGCAATGCCGACCGTGGCCCGGCCCTCATGCAGGAAAGTAACAAGGTGCATTCTTCCTCCTGATATGTCTGCTTGTCGGCCGGATCGCCGGCATCTTCTAAAGATACACCTATCTTCGATAGAAGATTTTGGCAAGCTGATCATCCCGGCTATTTATTCTTTAGAAGACGCACGCGGTCATCTGCCGCAGCAGGATGTGACATGGCGGGCAACGGCGCCTAAGATGGAATCACCGGCGGATTACATCCGCGAATGACATTGGAGCAGCACCCGATATGGCGAAACCGGCGACGCGGAAGGTCGTTCGTGAAGACCCCGTCAGTCGCGCATTCGGCGATCGGGTTCGCATATTGCGTGAACAGGCCAACCTGACCCTGGAGCAGTTCTCCAAGCAGTCCGGTGTCAGTCGGGCGATGCTGTCGAAAGTCGAGCGCGGCGAGAAGAGCCCGACGATCGGGGTCGCGCGACGTATCGCGCTGGCTCTGGAAACATCGTTCTCGACGCTGATGGGCGACGACGACGCGCCACGACGCGCCTTCGCTGTGGTGCGCAAGGATCAACGCCAGATCTTTCGCGATTCAAAGACGGGCTTCGAGCGCTTCCTGCTGTCGCCCGTCATGGCCGGCATGGCAGTGGAAGTCGTCCTGCATCACCTGCCCCCGAAAACCTCGACCGGCAAATTGCCCGCCTACCCGCAGGGCACATCCAAACACGTCCTTGCCACCCACGGACGCGTCACCGTGAGAACCAAGGATACCGAGACGGTTCTGGATGAGGGTGACTCGCTGTATTTCGAAGTCGACGTCGAGCACTGGTTCGAGAACAAGACTGCGCGCCGGTGTGAATACTACCTCGTGATTTCGGTGCCTCCGAGTTACGGACGACGCAGCGACGGCAAGGCCTAGCACGCGTCCGCAAGTTTGAAGGCCCTCGCTCACCTGCGAGCGAGGGACCTGTTGGCTAGCAGCCGATTTCAATCTGCCACACAATTACTTCTTCAGGCAGAGACCAACGGTTGGCGTCGTGGTGCACTTGGTGCCATCCGGTGCGCCGCCACTCGGGCAGACAACGGACACCAGCGTCTCCGTCGCCTCGCAGCTGATCGCGCCATCTGCCTGCACCGCGCGGAAGCTCACTGGTGCCGCATCGCCCTTGTCACCCTTGGCGCCGGGCGTGCCCTGCGGACCTTGAGGTCCCTGTGCACCCGCCTGTCCCTGCGCGCCGGGAATGCCCTGAACGCCTTGCGCCCCCTGCGGACCGGCCGGCCCCTGCGCGCCGGTTTCGCCCTTCGGACCTGCTGGTCCGGGATCGCGGCCGCAGCCGCCCAGCATCAATGCAACGCCAACAGCAAGAATTGGAATGATCTTGTTCATGCCCCACACCCCGTTGAATTCGTGACACCGCGACATGCGGCGTCAGGATAAGCCAGCGCCGGATGTTGAGTTCCGGCATGGGGATGATATCGGGTGAAAGGAAGAACGGAAGCGGCCACGCAGCGACGCGACTGTTTCAAGACGCCGCAGACTTTGGCGGGCGGTTAGCTTGCTCAGCCGTCTCTCGGTTGCGAGATGAGCTCGATCATTTTGGCTTCGTCATCGTCGGGCGCGAAAGCCTTTGCCTTTTCATAGGCTTCAACAGCCGCCGCGCCGACCAGGGGCCTCGCCTGCAAAAGCTGCTCCGCCAATCTCACAGCATAGGCCGCATCCTTATGGCGCAATGCAGCGGTGAAGGATGCACCTGAATAATCGCGGGCCACCATCCGCGGCGCATGTCGCAGCACCTGTGGGCTTGCCGCGACGCCGCTCGCGATGGACTCCAGCACCAGCTTCATGTCCAGCCCGGCATGTTCTGCGATGGCCAGACCTTCGGCGAGCCCAGCGATATGGATTGCGCCCATCAGGTTGTTGATCAGCTTGTAAACCGTACCCGATCCGACGGGGCCGAAATGCCGGATCGTCGATCCGATCGGCGCTAGGAACGGCCGGGCCTTGTCGAGGTCCGCAGCATCCGCGCCGACCAGCAGCGTGAGTTTGCCGCTCGCAGCCGCATCCGGCAGACCGGTGACCGGACTATCGATATAGATCAGGCCGCGATCCTGCAGCGCCCTGGCAAGATCGAGCGCATGCTGGTGCGACACCGTCGAACATTCGATCGCCAGCGCGCCCGCCTTCGCGGTTCGCCCGGCACCATCAATGCCGAGCCACACAGTCTGTGAAGCCTCGTCATCGGCGACCATCGTGACGATGGCATCGGCGCCTTCGGCTGCATCCGCCGGTGAAGCTGCCCAGCGTGCACCACGTGCGATCAGATCTTCTGCTTTCGCCCTGCTGCGATTCCAGACGGCAACGCTGAAGCCGGCTTCGAGATAGCAGCCGGCCATGCCGTGCCCCATGCGTCCCAAACCGATGAACGCAACATGGGGCAAAACTTGGGGCATGGCTTAGTCCACGTCGTCGATGGCGCCTGGCGACGTGCCGAAGGCGCGCTGCGCCAGCGTCGCCGCCATGAACTCGTCAAGGTCGCCGTCGAGCACGCCTGAGGTGTCCGACGTCTGCACGCCGGTGCGCAGGTCCTTCACCATCTGATAGGGCTGCAGCACGTAAGAGCGGATCTGGTGACCCCAGCCGATATCGGTCTTGGCGGCCTGATCGGCAGCAGCCTTCTCTTCGCGCTTCTTCAGCTCGATCTCGTAAAGACGTGCGCGCAGCATGTCCCAAGCCTGGGCCTTGTTCTTGTGCTGCGAACGGCCGGCCTGACAGACCACGGCCACGCCGCTCGGAATATGCGTGAGACGCACCGCCGATTCCGTCTTGTTGACGTGCTGACCGCCGGCGCCGCCTGAACGCATCGTATCGACGCGCACATCGGACTCGTTGATGTCGATCTTGATGCTGTCGTCCACGACCGGGAAGATCGCGACGCTGGAGAACGAGGTGTGACGACGGGCGTTTGAGTCGTAAGGCGAGATACGCACAAGACGATGCACGCCGCCTTCGGTCTTCAGCCAGCCATAGGCATTGTGGCCGGAGATCTGGATGGTCGCCGATTTGATGCCGGCTTCTTCACCCTGCGTCTCTTCGAGATACTCGATCTTGAAACCGTGCTTTTCAGCCCAGCGCGTATACATGCGCAGCAGCATCGAGGCCCAGTCCTGACTCTCGGTGCCGCCGGCGCCGGCATGGACTTCGAGATAGGTGTCGAAGCGATCGGCCTCGCCAGAGAGCAGCGCCTCCAGCTCGCGGCGCGCGACCTCTTTCTTCAGCGCCTTGAGCGCATTCTCGGCTTCGGTCACCACGCCCTGATCGCCCTCGGCCTCGCCGAGCTCGATCATTTCGATATTATCGTCGAGTTCGCGCATGACCTTGCCGATGCCCTGAAGCGAATCCTCTAGCGAGGTGCGCTCCTGCATCAGCCTTTGGGCCTTTTGCGGGTCGTTCCAGAGATTGGGGTCTTCGGCGAGAGCGTTCAGCTCTGCAAGTCGTGCCGTGGATGCATCGACGTCAAAGATGCCTCCTCAGCAGCCCGACTGACTGCTTGATCTCTTCTACGAGGCGTTCGATTTCAGCGCGCATGGAAACTCTGATCTGGCGGCATCAGCCGCAATACGAATGGTGATCGGGATGTAGCGGCGTGCGCGGCAAAGTGCAATCCGCAAGGATCTGCTGTGGGTCAGATGAGCCTCAATACAGGCCGCCCGTTCCCGGTCGCATGAAACTGCGGTCGGTTTCCGGCGACACCGAGAGTGAACGACCGTCCGCATCGGCGACACCGATCACAGAATAGTTGTCCGGCGGCGCGGTGCCCGGCTTGAAGGCCTCGAGGATGGTGCGGCCGCCATCGCCCGGTCCGGCGCGCATGCCCGACTTGGCGTCGACGCGGATCAGCTTGATGCCGGCAGGCACGCGGAACGGCACGGCCGGCTTGTCGGCGAGCGCAAGCTTCATGAAGTCCTTCGCAATCGGCGCAGCCAGCGCACCGCCGGTGGCCTTGTTGCCGAGGTTCCGGGGCTTGTCGTAACCGACATAGATACCGACCACGACGTCAGGCGAGAAGCCGATGAACCAGGCATCCTTCTCGTCATTGGTCGTGCCGGTCTTGCCGGCGATAGGCTTGCCGACTTCGCGGAGCACAGTCGCCGTGCCGCCCTGCACGACGCCTTCCATCATCGAGGTGATCTGGTAGGCGGTCATGGCGTCGAGCACCTGCTCGCGGCGATCGACGAGCTGCGGCTCGGCCTGGTTCTTCCAACCCTCCGGCGCGTCGCAGCCGCGGCATTCGCGCTGGTCATGCTTGAAAATCGTATGCCCGTAGCGGTCCTGAATACGGTCGATCAGCGTCGACTTCACGCGGCGACCGCCATTGGCGAACATCGAGTAGGCCGTCACCATCCGCATGACGGTCGTTTCACCGGCGCCGAGCGCATAGGAGAGATAGTTCGGCAATTCATCATAGACGCCGAATCGCTTGGCATATTCGCCGATCAGCGGCATGCCGACGTCCTGCGCCAGTCGCACTGTCACGGTGTTCAGCGAGCGCATCAATGCATTACGCAGCGTCACCGGGCCGTAATACTTGCCGGTCGAATAGTTTTCCGGACGCCACACCCCGGCGCCCTGCCCTTGATCGATCTCGATCGGCGCGTCGACTACGACGGTGGACGGCGTGTAGCCATTGTCCATCGCTGCCGAATAGACCAGCGGCTTGAAGGATGAGCCGGGCTGACGATAGGCCTGCGTGGCGCGGTTGAACTGGCTCTGGTCGAACGAGAAGCCGCCGACCATGGCGAGCACACGTCCGGTCAAAGGATCCATCGCAACCATGGCGCCGGACACTTCCGGATACTGCCGCAGCCGAAACTGGCCTTCGACGACCGAGCCGTCCTTGTTTGTGAGCGGATCGACATAGATGACGTCGCCCGCGGCCAAAACCTGCGACACGGCCGTCGGTGTTTTGCCCTTTGTCGGGCCGGCGGCGGGTTTGGCCCAGCGCACGCCATCCAACGTGAGGATGCCGGTCTGGCGATCCTTGAGCACGGCACCGCCGAGTTCACGGCCCGGCTGAAAGCCGATCCGCGCCGACTGATCACTGACATCCAGCACGACAGCGAGCTTCCACGGCGCGATGTCGGACAGCGCTTTGACCTCGGCGAGCTTCACGCCCCAGTCACCGGAAATATCGATCTTGTTGGTCGCCCCGCGCCAGCCACGCACCTCGTCGAAATTGATCAGGCCGTTGGTCATGGTCTTGCGCGCCATGACCTGCAGCTTGGGATCCAGTGTGGTACGGACCGACAGGCCGCCCTCATAGAGTTTCTTTTCGCCGTAGCGTTCCAGGATGTCGCGGCGCACTTCCTCGGCAAAATACTCGCCGGCAAAGATGTGACCCGAACTGTTGCGGCCGGTGACGCTCAGCGTCTCCTTGCGCGCCTTGTCGGCATCGGCCTGCTTGATCCAGCCGTTCTCCAGCAGACGATCAACCACATAGTTGCGGCGCTCGATGGCACGGTCGCGGTTCTTGATCGGATGCAGCGACGACGGCGCCTTCGGCAAAGCTGCGAGATACGCCGCTTCCGACACGGTCAGTTCGTTCACCGACTTGTCGAAATAGACCAGCGAGGCGGCGGCGATGCCATAGGCACCGAGGCCGAGATAGATTTCGTTGAGATACAATTCGAGAATCTTGTCCTTCGAATAGGTGCGCTCGATGCGCATCGCCAGCAAGGCTTCCTTGATCTTGCGGGTGAAGGAGACCTCGTTGGTCAGAAGGAAGTTCTTCGCAACCTGCTGCGTGATCGTCGATGCGCCCTGCGGCCTGCGGTTGGAGCCAAGGTTCTGCGCGTAAAGCACCATCGCGCGCGCCATGCCCGAATAATCGAGGCCACCATGCTCGTAGAAATTCTTGTCTTCGGCCGCGAGGAACGCGTTGATCACCAGCTTCGGCACGGCCTGAATCGGCAGATAGAGCCGGCGCTCCTTGGAGTATTCGCCAAGCAGTGCACCGTCTGCCGCATGGACGCGCGTCATGACCGGCGGCTCATAATCCTGAAGCTGCGAATAGTCTGGTAAGTCCTTCGAATAATGCCAGATCAGCCCTGCTGCGGCGGCGACGCCCACCAGGAACACCACGGTTCCTGCAGCGAACAAGAAACCCAGAAACCGTACCAGCAGACGCATTATCGACGATCCGTTTCAATCGCTGTGCCGCAATATAGCATACGGCGGCCCCATGGGCGCGAAGTCAGCAACAAGTCCCGCGGCAAAAATCAGCTAAGGAGACAACCCGAAATGGCCGTCAGTCTTGACCGATTCTGACGGCCGCTCGGAAATTTTTATAGAGCGCCGGCTGTGGCCAAACTAGGGCTTTCATACTGAAGACCAAGGCTTTCGTACTGAAAGATTTGTCATTTTCAGTTCCGGTCGTCAGTTTCCCGGGCCGGCAGAGACCATCCGCTTGGAGAAGAACCCGTCGATCGCCTTGGCGACTGCCCCGACAGTCTTGGAGCGCCAGTTCTCGGACATCAGTTGCTGGAGATCGTCCTTGTTGGACACGTAACCCAGTTCGATCAGCACTGAGGGGACATCCGGGGCCTTTAGCACGCGGAAACCTGCCGATTTGAGGGGATGCTTGTGCATCCGCGCCGTGGTCTTCATCTCGCCCACCACAAGCCGGGCAAAGCGGTTCGAGAAGGTCCGGGTTTCGCGCTGCGCCAGGTCGATCAGAATGTCGGCGACGTCGGTTGGTTCTTCCGTCAGATTGACGCCGGCGATGGCGTCCGCCTTGTTTTCCGAGTCTGCCAGCCGCTCCGCCTCCGCGTCGGAGGCCTTGTCGGATAGTGTGTAAACAGTGGCGCCCTGCGCATCGCCCTCGCCGCGCGGCAATGCGTCGGCATGGATGGAGACGAACAAAGCAGCCGACTGATTGCGCGCCACCTTCACCCGTTCATCCAGGGGGATGAACGTATCGTCGGCGCGGGTCATGACGATCCGGTATTTGCCAAGCTTCTCCAGACGGTCACGCAGGGCCAGACCGAAGCCCAGCACGATCCCCTTCTCGCTCTCACCGCCGGCCTGGGTGCCGTTATCGATGCCCCCATGACCGGGATCGATCACGATGACCGGACGGGCGTCCGGCGCGGCATCGGGCACGGCGCTGGCGACCACCTTGGTGGCAACCGGAGATGCCGCAGCAGTCGCTCCGACGGCCGGTCGCAGATCCGGGCGATTCTCAACCGCCAGCGCCTGTACGAATGTGGTGCGATCGACCGATTCGAGCTCGATCACTATCCGCGCCGGCTGCCCGTTGGCGGGATCGAGCGCGTAGGAATTCTTGATCTTGGCAGGTCCGGTCAGGTCAAACACCATGCGCGACCCGCCCGGCATCACCAGACCGTAGCGGAACGCCTTGATCAGGCCGCGGGAGACGGTCCCGGCGCCGGGATCGAGATGGAAATTGACCTGGGGAAGATCGATGACCACCCGATACGGGTCAGCCAGCGCAAAGGCCCGCAGCGGGATCTTCCGGTCGAGATCGAGAATGAAACGGGTCTGTTTCTCGTCACCGGCGATCCGCACGTCGGAGGCGATCGGGAAAACGCCCTCGACTTCCGCGCGTGGCGTCTCGCCGGCGGCCTGGGCGGAGTTCGGGCACCAAAACAGCCCAAAACCGGCACTGAAGAGCACCGTGACCAGCCTGACGATGTGATTTGCGCGGCTCGTCAACGAATCCACTGCCTCCGAAGCAGCCCCTCATTAACCCAATAGGATTGCAGGGTTAACCGGAGCTTAAGTCGGCCATATCGAATAAGCCTGAGTGTTGCAGCCTTGTGACGCTTCCCTTGCATGCGACCCCCATTCCTCGTATGTACGAAGAGCTGACGGTTTAACTCCCGGTTGTGTCGCGTTCAGCCTCCCGGTGCAACGCTCGTTCCCCCGACCATCTATCGGTGGATCCAGCGTTTTCCGGCCTCCTCTCTACAACCAGCGCAGCGCGCGGTTGCCCAGAGAGGCGGTCTTAGCCCAGGCGGTGTCCGGTCCCAGGTCCTTTCTCGCTCCCGGGGCGGCTTTAGACACTTCATGACCGATTATTCCGGCCTTACGGGCGGAGTATGCGACAGCCGGTGACCGCGTTCTGCGGCGCGCCGGACGTCAGCAAAAGGCGGCGCCTTTGCCGCCAAGATGTTCAGACGGGCCGACGCTTGATGCGCCAGACTGTGATGCCGACCGAGACCCAGGTGGGAACTATGCCGATGCGAGGCCCAAGCCTCGCGCGTCGCCCCGCACTGACCTCGCGATCGGCACGGCGTTCAGGGCTGTGTTTCGGCCTTCCCCTCACCCCCGAATCAGGTGGACCGTTGCGTCACCCGGCTGCGCGATACGCGCTTGCCGCCACGCACGCCGTCCGCCTCCATGAGCTTCCAAATGCCAAACAAAATGTTGATCGATGCGACCCACCCGGAAGAGACCCGGGTCGTCGTGGTTCGCGGCAATCGCGTCGAAGAGTTTGATTTCGAGACTGCGCAGCGCAAGCAGCTCCGCGGCAATATCTATCTCGCCAAGGTCACGCGCGTCGAACCGTCGCTGCAGGCCGCCTTCATCGAATACGGTGGCAACCGCCACGGCTTTCTCGCTTTCAGCGAAATCCATCCGGACTATTATCAGATCCCGGTCGCCGACCGTCAGGCGCTGATCGAGGCGGATGAACGGGCTCATCGCGAAGCTGAGGAAGAGACCGAAAACCGCTCCAACCGTAAGCGCTCGCGTCATCGCAACTCCCGTCGCCGCGACCGTGGCGAGCGGGTGCAGAGCGATGTCGTCGATACGACGGCGATCGATCCGTCGCAGGCCGAACAGCCGCGCGATCCGGCCTTCGAGGTCCACAGCCATACCCATGATGACGGGCACCACGCTGCCGATCACGACCATCATGACCATGACGGTCACGAGCACACCCACGCGCATGAGCACGCCGAAGGCGATCATGCGCACGACCGTGATCATCACGATCATGCCGCCGCACCGGTCGCGTCCGAGAGCGTCGCTGCCGAAGCTGCGGCTCCCGAGGTCGTCGTGTCCGAGGTCGTTGCATCCGAGCCTGTGACCGAACAGCCTGTTTCGGCAGGCTTCTCGCCTGCTCCGGTCGAAGCCGTTGCGGAGACGCCGGCGCCAGTCGCCGCCGAGGCGCATGATGATCACGCGCATGACGAACAGATTCAGGCCGCTCACGCCGAAGAGAACGCGGCGCATGCCGAGGACGTTCACCACGAAGAGCGTGCCGAGGGCGAGCACACCGCTGCCGCTGACAGCGACGAACACGACGACGAGGAAGACGAAGACGACGGCGAGGAAGAAGCCGAAGAGGATCAGGTCGAATCCGTCGGCGGTGACGACGTTCTCGAGGAAGTCCCGGAGCGCGCCTTCCGTCCGCGTCGCCAGTACAAGATCCAGGAAGTCATCAAGCGCCGCCAGGTCATGCTGGTGCAGGTCGTCAAGGAAGAGCGCGGCAACAAGGGCGCTGCGCTGACCACCTATCTGTCGCTCGCCGGCCGCTACGCCGTGCTGATGCCGAACACTGCCCGTGGCGGCGGCATCTCGCGCAAGATCACTTCGGCACAGGATCGTTCGCGTCTCAAGGAAGTGGTGTCGGACCTCGACGTGCCGGAAGGCATGGGGATCATCCTGCGCACCGCCGGTGCCTCGCGCACCAAGCCGGAAATCAAGCGCGACTTCGAATACCTGATCCGGATGTGGGAAACCGTCCGCGACATGACGCTGAAGTCGCAGGCCCCGACCCTCGTCTATGAGGAAGGCTCGCTGATCAAGCGCTCGCTGCGCGACCTCTACAACAAGGAAATCGACGAAATCCAGGTTGCGGGCGAAGCCGGCTATCAGGAAGCGCGCGACTTCATGCACATGCTGATGCCGAGCAATGTGCGCGCGGTGAAGCAGTACCGCGACGGCCAGCCGCTATTCTCGCGCATGGGCGTCGAGAGTCAGTTGGACGCGATGTTCTCGCCGACCGTGCAGCTCCGCTCCGGTGGCTACATCGTCATCAACCAGACCGAAGCTCTGGTCTCGATCGACGTGAACTCGGGCCGTTCGACCCGCGAACACCACATCGAAGACACCGCGCTGAAGACCAATCTCGAAGCCGCCGAGGAAGTCGCGCGTCAGCTGCGCCTGCGCGATCTCGCCGGTCTGATCGTGATCGACTTCATCGACATGGACGAGAAGCGCAATAACCGCGCTGTCGAACGCAAGATGAGCGACTGCCTGCGCCAGGATCGCGCGCGCATTCAGGTCGGCCGCATCTCGCATTTCGGCCTGCTCGAAATGTCGCGCCAGCGCATCCGCGCCAGCGTGTTGGAGAGCTCCACCGATATCTGCCCGCATTGCGGCGGCAGCGGTCATGTCCGCTCGGTCTCGTCGGTAGCCCTGCAGTTGCTGCGCGGCCTCGAGGAGACCCTGATGAAGGGCGCCACGCATAACCTGATCGTGCGCACCCGCACCGATGTCGCGCTCTATGTGCTGAACCACAAGCGTGGCCATCTGCGCGATCTCGAAAATAGCTTCAAGGTGACGCTCGCCGTCATCGCCGATCCGAATGTCAGCGGTCAGCAGTCCTTCGTGATCGACCGCGGCGAACAGGTCCATACGCTGGAAGCCGCCAAGGCGCTTCTCGCGGCTCAGGTTGCGGCCTTCCCGCCGCCGCTGGAAGAAGACCCCTTCGACGACGAAGACCTGTTCGAGACGGAAGCCGAAATCGAAACCGAGGAGACCGAAGGTCTCACCGACGACGAGACCTCGGGTGAAAGCGCCACCGGCGATGCAGACGGCGATGGCCGCAAGCGCAAGCGCCGTCGGCGCCGTCGCGGTCGCTCCGGTGAAACCCGCGAAGGCGGCGCTCCCGGTCGCGAGGGCGGCGATCTCCAGAACGCCGCTGAAGGCGCGGTTGAAGGTAACGTCGAAACCGTTGGCGACGACAGCGAAGACGACGAGGCCGACGATCAGCCCCGTGAAGCCCGCGCCGACCAGCCGGCCGATGGCGAGCGACGTCCGCGTCGCCGTGGTCGTCGTGGCGGTCGTCGTCGGCGTGGTGGTAACGACGAAGGTCTCGCCGGATCGATTTCCGATGAACTCGGACCGACGCAGAGCTCGGAAGCCAGCGATGCTGTGGCCGATCTCGAAGGTCAGGACACGCGCCAGCACGCAGCTCCGGACGCCGTGACGTCCTATGCCGCACCACAGCCAGAGGCCGAACAGAGCCGTCACAACGCCGTGCCGATGTTCGCTCCGGCAGCGCCTGAGCCGGCGCCGGCTGCCCCTGCTCCTGTCGCAGCACCTCCCCCCGTGCAGGAAGCCGCGGCACCGCAGGAAGATGACAAGGCTGCAGCACGTCGTCGCTCGACGGTGCGCGAGAAGGTCAACTTCGGTTCGACGTCTCCGGAGCCACAGCCCGCGGCAGCGCCTGTCGCTACAGCCCCGGAGCCGGCACCTGCTCCAGCCGCTGCACCGGCCCCTGCGGTCGAAGCCCAGCCGCGCAAAGCCGGCTGGTGGTCACGCGTCCTCGGCAGCGACTAAGCGCCTTCCAACGCAACAACGAAAAGCCGCCCGGCAAAACCGGGCGGCTTTTTTAATGCTGCAATCTACTGCGGATCAGTCCGTCGTGATTGCCGTTTCGACATCCGATGGATCGATGGTCTTGTTGAGATTGGCGTGCATCGTGTCGTGATCAAGCTCGCCTTCCCACCACGACACGAACACCGTAGCAATGCCGTTGCCCGTGATGTTGGTAAGCGCGCGCACCTCGCTCATGAATTTGTCGATCGAGAACACGATCGCCATGCCAGGCACCAGACGCGGATCGACCACCGACAGCGTGGCTGCCAGCGTGATGAAGCCGGCGCCGGTGACGCCCGAAGCGCCCTTGGAGGTCAGCATCGCCACGATCAGGATAGTCACCTGCTGGCCGAACGACAGATCCACACCGAGCGCCTGGGCGATGAACAGCGTCGCCAGGGTCATGTAGATGTTGGTGCCGTCGAGGTTGAACGAATAGCCGGTCGGCACCACGAGGCCGACGACCGACTTCGAACAGCCCAGACGCTGCAGCTTCTCCATCAGCTGCGGCAACGCGCTTTCCGACGAAGAAGTGCCGAGCACGATCAAAAGCTCATCCTTGATGTAGACGATGAACTTGAAGATGTTGAAGCCGACGATGCGGGCAATGATGCCGAGCACGACCACCACGAACAGTGCTGCGGTCGCGTAGAACAGCACGATCAGGCTCAACAGGTTGGTGAGCGCCGCCGGGCCGAACTTGCCAATGGTGTAGGCCATCGCGCCGAATGCGCCGAGGGGGGCTGCCTTCATGACAATGGCGATCACACCGAACACGGCATGCGACGTCTCATCAATCATGTCGCGCAACCTGTGGCCACGCTCGCCCAGCGCCATCAGCGCAAAACCGAACAGGATCGCGAACAACAGCACCTGCAGGATGTCGCCCTTGGCGAAGGCGCCAACGACACTGTCGGGAATGATGTTGAGCACGAAATCGACCGACTTCGTTGCTTCAGCCTGCTTGACGTAATTGGCGACTGCGCCTGCGCTACCTTCGGTCTTGGTCACCAGACCATGGCCGACCTGGAACAGGTTGCCCATCACAAGGCCGAGGATCAGCGCGAAGGTCGAGACAATCTCGAAATAGACCAGCGCCTTGATGCCGACGCGGCCGACCTTCTTGGCGTCCTGGATATGGGCAATGCCAGACACCACGGTACAGAAGATGATCGGCGCGATCACCATCTTGATCAGCTTGATGAAGCCGTCGCCGAGCGCCTTGATCCATTCATTGGTGGCGAACTGAGGCTCCAGCCACCCGACCAGCACACCGATCACGATAGCGATCAGCACCTGAATATAGAGAACCTTGTACCAGGGCTTTTTGACCGGAGCGGCCGCTCCCGGACCCGCCGTTGCCGTTACCGCAGACATTCCGCTTCAACTCCCTGAGCATTTTTACTGCCGCGGTCATTAGTCACATGGGCGGCCTCTTGCAAGCCGCCACGCGGAATTACTTGGGCGATTAACGAACAAATATCGCGCCGAGCGTTCAGCGATACCGGCGATCAACCATTCCGCGCAGGACGGGCACTAGGATCGCGCCCAATGTGTTCTTCACTAATGCCCCCGCCAGGAACGGCATGACGCCGACCAACCAGGCTTTCTCGGCGCCGAGCTTCATACCGTAAGCCAGCCAGGCAAAGCCCATGGCCATGATCACGATGTGGCCGATGGCCATGACAACGAACAGGCGGACCATCGAGCGATCCCATCCGCGTTCGCTGAACCAGCCCGTGATGAACGCAGCAACGACAAAGCCCGACAGGAAGCCGGCCGTCGCCCCTGCGAGCGGTTTGAGACCGCCAACGGGCCCGGCGAACACCGGCAATCCCAATGCACCGACAGCGAGATAGGCGATGATCGTCAACGTGCCGAGGCGCCAGCCATAGACGGCGCCGATCATCAAAACGACCAGCGTCTGCAGGGTCATCGGCACATATGGCAGTGGCAGATTGATCTTCGCCGAAACCGCCAACAACGCGACGCCAAACGCGGCCAGCACCACGGCGCGCCGCAGAACGGCAAAACCTTTCCTGCGGCTTGGCCACCATACTCCGGCGATGGGGACGTGACGCGCGTTCGCGGTGGATGCATCCGACAAGATGGGCTCGCTCACTTCGGACCACCCTGCCCGAGCCATTTTTTGATCCGCGCGACCGCCTCATGCATGTCCTCGGTCGAGCTCGCATACGAAAAGCGAATATAGGACTTGCCGTGGATCGGATCGAAGTCGCTGCCGGGCGTTGCCGCGACATGCGCCTGTTCCAGCATCTGCTTGGCGAAATCGAAGCTGTCAGCGGTGAATTTCGACACGTCTGCATAGAGATAGAAGGCGCCATCGGCCGGCAGGAAGTCCGTGAGGCCGGCTTGCGGCAATCCTGCGGTCAGGATGCGGCGGTTCTCCTGATAACCATGCTTGATATCTTCCATCTGCGCATGACCGTCGAACGCAGCTTCTGCCGCAATCTGCGACAGTGTCGGCACCGAGATCGACAGGTTCTGCTGCAGCCGTTCCATGGACCGCACCAGCGGCTTGGGCACCACCATCCAGCCGACGCGCCATCCGGTCATGCAAAAGTATTTCGAGAAGGAATTGATGACCAGCGCGTTCGGCGACAGCTCGGCCGCGGTCACTGCGGGAAATGCGTAATCGAGGCCGTGATAGATTTCGTCGGAGATGAAACGAATGCCGGCGTCATCGGCCGCGTGGATCAGGCTGGTGAGCGCTTCACGCGACATCATGGTGCCCGTAGGATTGGCCGGACTCGCGACCAGCACGCCCTTCAGCGGCTTCTCGCGATGCGCGGCGAGCAAATCCTCGGCAGTCAGAGCGTGCCGCTTGTCGGCATGGGTCTCGATCAGCACCGGCTCGCAGCCCAGCGCGGTGAGGATGTGCCGATACGGCGGATAGCCGGGCACGGTGACGGCGACGCGGTCGCCGGGCTCGAACAGGGCCAGGAAGGACAGGATGAACGCGCCGGAGGAGCCGGTGGTCACCACGATCTGCTCCGGATCGACCGTACAACCATAGACGTCGCGATAATGCCTGGAGATACGCGCACGCAGCGACGGGGTGCCAAGCGCAGCGGTATATTCGATCCGCCCGTGCGCCAGTGCAGCCTGTGCAGCCTCGATGGCCACCTTGGGCGCGGGCGCTGCCGGCTGCCCGACTTCCATGTGAATCACATGCCCGCCAGCGGCCTCGATCCGCGCCGCGGCGGCCATCACATCCATCACCATGAACGGGGGAACATCGCTGCGTCCGGACGCCGCAAGAAGGCTGTGTGCCCGGGTTTTGAGGATCGTATCTGGCATGGAAATCTGCTATCTGCGCGGCGTTATGCACGTTACGGCATGGGAGCAACGCCGCGCTCCCGCCGCAATATTTGACTTGTTAGGGCTTATATCGAATCCGAACCTCGGCCAATGATGAAAGACCTGCAGCTGCAGCCTAAAAGGGCTGCATCTCGATTGTTCTCGAAGCTGACCACGCTGCTGACCGCGGCGGCGCTGACGCTGACGCCAATGGCCGCCCATGCGCAGCAAGGCGACGCTCCGCGCCTGCTGCGCGACGCCGAGATCGAACAGCTGCTGCGCGACTATACGCGCCCGATCCTGCGCGCCGCAGGCCTCGAAAAGCAAAACATCCAGGTCGTCATCATCAACAACGCCAGCTTCAATGCCTTTGTCGCTGACGGTCGCCGCATCTTCGTCAATCACGGCGCGCTGATGCAGTCACAGACGCCGAACCAGTTGATCGGCGTACTCGCCCACGAAACCGGCCATCTCGCCGGCGGCCATCTGTCGAAGCTGCGCGAGCGCATGGCGCAGGCGCAGACCCAGATGATCGTGGCGATGCTGCTCGGCGTCGGCGCCATGGCGGCCGGAGCGCGCGGCGGCAACTCCAATGGTGCTGCCGGCAATATCGGCGCCGCAGCGGTCGCCGCGCCGCAAGCGATGATGATGAATACGATGCTGTCCTATCAGCGGCAGCAGGAAGAAAACGCCGATCGCGCCGGCGTCAAATTCCTGAACCAGACCGGCCAATCGTCCAAGGGCATGTACGAGACGTTCCAGCGCTTCGGCACCGACAGCCTGTTCGCAGCACGCGGAAGCGACCCGTATATGATGTCGCATCCGATGCCTCGAGAGCGCGTTGCCGCCCTCGAGGAACTCGCGAAGTCGAGTCCCTATTGGGACAAGAAGGACGATCCCGCCCTGATGCTGCGCCACGAGTTGATGCGCGCCAAGACCGCCGGCTTCATGGAGCAGCGCGACACGGTATTGCGGCGCTATCCGCCGTCCGACACCAGCCTGCCCGCGCAATATGCCCGCGCCATCGCCACCTATCGCCATGGCGATCTGCGCGTGGCTGTCGAGCAGATCGATGCGCTGATCAAGGCGCAGCCTAACAATCCATATTTCTACGAGTTACGCGGCCAGGCGCTGCTCGAAGGCGGCAAGCCCAACGAGGCGATTGCGCCGCTGCGCCGTGCGGTGCAGCTCTCCAACAACGCGCCACTGATCGAGATGATGCTCGGCCAGGCGCTCGTCGCCTCCGACAACAAGGCCTATACCGACGAGGCGATCCGCATCCTGCGCACTGCCGTGGCGCGTGAGAGTGAAGCGCCCGTCGGCTACATGCAGCTCGCCATGGCCTATGGCCGCAAGGGCGAACTCGCAGAGGCCGACCTGGCGTCGGCCCAGGCCGCCTTCCTTCGCGGCGACAACAAGACCGCCCGCGACCTTGCCTCGCGCGCCAAGGCGCGGTTTGCCGTGGGCACGCCCGGCTGGGTCAAGGCCGATGACATCATCGCCGCGAAAATGCCGGGCAAGAACTAGCGCGCCTCCCTCTGCAATGTTCTGAAACAAATGGCGGCTGATCCGTAATCTTTCGCAATGTGGCTGACAATTTGTCTCCGTACGCAGTGTCCCTGACTATTGGGGGACATCTCTATGCGCGCGAACGCCATCAACCACGTGTTGAAACTGATATGCCTGCACGCTCTGACAGCAACTGTCGCTGGATGCGCCACGGCGCAGCTGGAGACATCAGGGTCTCTCGCCTCGTATAACGACCTCGCGCCGGCCGACGGCATCACTACCAAGTCCAAGATGCGCGTCGACAAGGCCGGTGTCCTGGCGGCCAGGAGTGTCAGCATCATACCCACGTCATTCTCTCATGCCGCATCTCGAGCCGCCCTCACCGACAAGCAACGTCGCGTCATCGCGAATGCTGTCGACCGTTCCGTCTGTATCGGACTGAGCGACCGCTTCAATGTGGTCCCATCCGGGCAACCCGCCGACCTGACGGTGCATGTCACCGTGACGCGTGTGACCGTCACCGATCCGAATGTCGCTGGGGCCGCCAAGGTTGCCTCCGCCGCACCTATGTTCATCAGTGCAGGCTTTCCCATCGTCGTGCCCCGAATCCCGTACGGCATGGGCGGCCTGTCGGTCGAGGCGGAAGCCCGCGACGTACAAGGCCAGCAGAAAGCGGCATTCGTCTGGGCCCGCGATGCCGACATGTTGACGAGCACGCCGCGCGTTGCGGCATCCGGCGATGCCTACGATCTGGCGGGCGAGTTCGGCGCAGATTTCAGCAAGCTCCTCATTACCGGTGAAAATCCGTTCGACAAGAAGCTGTCTGCGCCCAGTATGCAGCGCGTGAATTCGGCCCTTGGGGGGAAGCCCAAATACGCCGCCTGTGATGCTTTCGGGCGCACCGGCGTTTCCGCCTTCATCGGCGGGAAAATGGGAGCACCTCCCGAGTGGAATGACGACGCGATGCCGGTGACGGAATGACCGGACATGCATGACAGTGATTACCGTCCCTCTGCCCAAGACAGCTATGCTACAACATCAGCAGTCACGTTGAACGAACAACCGCCTGGAGCCGGATGCCGCCCAATGCAGACCATGTCTCACATCCTCATCGTCGATGACGATCTTGCAATACGAAAACTGCTGGGACGCTATCTGACCGAACAAGGCTACCGCGTATCCATCGCCTCCGACCAGCGAACGATGAAGGAAGCGCTGCAGACCAACGAGGTCAGCCTGATCGTTCTCGATGTCCTGCTCCCCGATGGGTCGGGGCTCGATATCTGCCGCGATCTTCGGCGGGAGGGCTCCGAGATACCCGTCATCCTGTTGACGGCGCTGAAGGAGGATGTCGACCGGATCATCGGCCTCGAAATCGGCGCGGACGACTATCTCGGCAAGCCGTTCAATCCGCGCGAGTTGCTCGCCCGCATCCGCGCGGTTCTTCGTCGCAAGGTGACGCAGGACATCCAGCTCTCCCAGGTGCTCGAACATCACTTCGGCAGATTTAAACTCCATCCCGGCGCGCGGCAGTTGCTGGACGAAAACGGGCAGCCGTTCGATCTCACGACAGCTGAATTTGAACTGTTGCTCGTGCTCGTCAGACGGCCGGGTCGCCTACTCTCGCGTGATCAGTTGATCGAACTGACGAACCGCAGCTCCGACGACGTGTTCGATCGCTCGATCGACGTGTTGATGAGCAGGTTGCGCAAGAAGCTTGGCGACAATGATGATTTCCAGTTGATCAAAACCGTGCGCAACGGCGGTTACATTTTCTCGGCACGCGTTGAAACCATTGGCGCAGACACATGAACTCCATACGCATTCGATTTTCCTTGATGCTGGTGGGCTCGGTCCTCTGTGTGGTGATCCTGGCCAGCGCCGTGATGTCGCAAATGATACTCGGGCTGGTCGAAAAGGATTTTCGTGACGGATTGACGTCTCGCGTCGCTGCATTTTCCAACAGCATCACCTTTCGCGGAAACGATGCAGTCTTTCATCTTCAGACGGCGCCCATCGAGGGAAAGCTTCTGGAAGCGCCGACCAAGCTTCTGCAGGAAGCATTTCAGAAATCGCAAGCCAATTTCGACATTTTCGTCAAGCAAACGCCGGATGGCCAACGATGGGCGTCCATCAAGATGGGCCCCGGCTGGCTGAGCTGGCCCATACGCGAGCACGCGCCGCCTCCTGAAGTGTGGTGGGGCCTCGCCGGCTGGATGGTACTGATCACGGTTGGCGTCATCGGGGTTGCTCTTACGGTCGCCCATCAGACGACGAACCAGCTCAAATTGCTGCAGAGCATGGCGATGTCCGTTGGCAAGGACGGCGTGCTGCCCGTGCTCAAAGAAGAAGGGTCTATCGAAATCAAGGCAACCGCTCAGGCACTGAACATGATGGGCGCAAGTCTGAAAAAAGCGATGGACAGCAAGATCAGACTTGTGGCTGCCGCAGGGCACGATTTGCGGACACCCATGACACGCATGCGTCTGCGCGCCGAATTTCTCAACGAACGAGAGCGTGAGGAGTGGCTGCATGACCTCGATGAAATGGATCATATTGCCGACAGCGCCATCCAGCTCGTTCGGGAAGAGACCGTCGGAAAAGGCACCGAACACGTCAGACTCGACGAACTCGTCGGGGACGTTTGTGCCGAACTCACCCTGATCAAGATGCGGGTGACAATTGCCGGACTCGATCACAGCAGCGTCAAGATCTCACCGCTCGCACTCAAGCGCGCCCTACGCAATCTCATCATCAATGCTGCGACCCATGGCGGCGGCGCCATCGTAAGCCTGCGCGTTCACGATCGCCGCGCTGTCGTCCTGATCGATGACAACGGTCCCGGCATTCCCGAACAATTCCTGGCAAGTGCCTTCGAACCGTTCTTTCGCGCCGATCCGGCCCGCCGCCAGTCAATCCCCGGCGCCGGGCTCGGCCTGGCCATCGCCAAGGAAATTGTCGAACGACAGGGAGGCACGCTCGAGATCGAGAACCGGCAACCTCACGGGTTAAGGCAGACGCTTTCCATTGAGATCGATATCGCGAACGTATCGTCGGTCGCAGCCTGAACGACGCGCTCGCCATGCGACCACACGGTGCCGCTGCAGACCATCACTGAAGAATGATCCTTCGTAAGCAACACCTGTTCAGCCGGACCACAGGATCATCGCGATCCCGAAAACGAGCAACGGATAATACGCAACCTCCACGCTCAGGAATGCGATGTCTTTTGTACGAGACCAGAGGCGCCGAACGGATATCCGTATTCGGGAGCGTTCCAAGGACGCTGTTGGAGCGATACGACACATCTAGCTACCCTGCCCCCTCAACCCTTCCAGGTTCGATTGAAATCCACTGGCCGAACCGCCCCTGGCACGACCGTAGGCGTAGAGCTCTTTCATATAATCAGTATCGAAATTGGTTGGATCGCTCGTGGTGAGCTTGCCCGCATCGATGGCCGTTGCTTTGAAATCCCAGTTGTTGCGTTTGCAGAAATCGTATGTCGCGATCATCGCATTGCGCGTATTGGCCTTCACCGAGGTCTGAAACGAGCGCGCCACGATCGGAAGCGTCAGATCCGACGTATAGGATGCGTCGGGCGACAGCTTGCCGTTAACGATCACGAAGACCCGAGACTTCGTAGCCAGCGATCCCGCATGGGCCGTCAACACGCTTTCCGGCGCAGCCAGAATATTCGATGTCACGCCGCCATCGACATGCATCTCGGAATACATGTTTCCGCCGGACTCGACGGCGATCAAGGCCGGCGGGAAAATCCCGGGGATAGCGGCTGACGCAGCGAGAACATTCCGGAACAACTCATAGCGGCCAGAACTATCGCTGCTTGCGATCTCCCCCATATTCCAGAGCGTCGTCCCTTGGGTGTCGAGGTTCGTGGTGGCCACGATGAGCATCTTGCCCTTGCGATACCGTGCGCCGACCGCATCGATGATCCGATCATCGGCATATTTCGAGATGAGGTCTTTCATCGGCCCCGCCTTGAAGACGCCCGATCCAACAACGGCGTTGATCCCCGCGATACGCATCAGATTTTCAGTAGCGCCGCTGGTGAAGATCGCTTCGAGACGGCCGTCATAGCCCGGGCCGAGAAACGCGAATGGCGCAATCAGGGCGCCAACGCTGGAGCCGGTGACGATATCGAACTCGGGGCGCAGTCCGGAGTCGGACCAGCCTTGCAGGAATCCTGCGCCATAGGAGCCGTCAGCGCCGCCGCCGGACAAGGCAAGAATGGTGAGCGGTGCGGCACCGCGCCGCGATCCCGCGAAGATGCGATAGCCTTCGTCGGGCGATATCCTGGCCAACGGAATGTGCGGGATCGTCGCGCGCGCGCTTGCGATCAGCGGAGCGCGCGGCAGCGACGCACAGGCCGACAGCAGCAGCGCCGTGCAAATAATGGGAAGCGTCGCGCGAGGCATCACGCGAGCTCTGCAACGATCAAAGTGAATCTTGAATACTGGGCCATGCGGGTTTCCATGTCCGGAAACTCTTGCACGGTTGATTTGCCATTTGTTTGCGCGTTTATTTCATTATGTTTCGTGCGGCGGCTGCAAACCGAATGCGACAATTCCATCCACGCGTCCACGAATGGGAAGATGACCGAGTGCGCTGACCGTGAATGGCGGCGCCGAGGCAAAGCAATCCATCGCCGCCTTCGATGCGACAAAGCCGCCCTCTACACCACGACTGAGCTCTTCCAGCCGCGAGGCGGTGTTCATGACGTCGCCATTGAAGACGATCGCACGTTTGACGTCGCCGATTTCGCCGATGATCACCGGCCCGAAATGCAGGCTGCCGCGAATGCGGGGCGCTGCGCCAAACTCGCGTTCAAACTGCCCCGCTTTGCGCACCAGTTCGTCGCGCATGGCGATGAAGCAGCGCAACGGACGGCAATCGACCGCACCGTCCCGCTTCGTCCAGGTCACGATCATCTCGTCGCCGACATAGGCGAGCACCTCGCCACGATAATCGACGACCGGGAGCGATAGCAGGCGAAAGGTCCGATCGAGGAAACGGTGGATACCGACGCCACCAAGTTGCTCGGCCAAGCTGGTCGAGCCCGCAATATCCACGAACAAGACGAAACGCTCTTCCTCGACCGGCGTGTGATAGCGCCCGGTGAAGAAGTTCAACAACGCGCGTCTGCCGACGAGATTGGTGATTGCCAAAGCCAGATTGACGACGATGGAGACGACGACCGAATAGACCAGGCTCGACCAGAACGTATCCTCCGCGATCTCGACCGTCCGCCCGATCAGCACATCCGCAAGCCGAAACCATTGCACGGCCAAAATCACGACGGCGTAGAACGCGCTCTTGATCAGGAAGTTGGCGGTGAACGAGCGACCGCTCAGCCAGATCCGGATCGGACCATCGGCCACCATGATTTCGAAGCCGCCCAGAACCGTGCTGATCACCAATCCGATGACGAGCCCGGGCAGAATGGGCAGATCATGGGTGGCACTGAACGCCACGCCGGCCGCGCCGCCAGCAGCTATGATCGTCGTGAGGACCCTTAGTTTCCGTTCAAGCCTGGCGTTCATGGTCCCTCCCATCGGCACAGCCGACGGGAGGGGGTATATCAGATCGTCCGAGGGAGGGCTGGCACGGGCCGATGGCAAACGTTGCCCGCCTGCGGCGGCCTCACCGGGCCCTGCCGTGCACGCCGATATGATCTTCATCCTTTTACAACCACCCCAAGCTTCTCGCCGGCAGCGGTCAGGTTCCGTTAACGGAACTCGCTGCATTTAGTGAAAATGGATGCGCTCATCGCGTCCGGCGGGGAGACCAATGCAGCCATCGGAGCACGAAACCGCACACAGCGGCGTCACACGCACGTGGGACCGGCGGCAATGAGCACGACGACCATCTTCTGGTTCACGCTCGCCAACTTCCTGTCATCAGGTCTCGTCTGGGCCTATGTCGCACGCTGCTATCCGAACTTCGTCCCGGCCCGCTACTGGAGCGCCGCTTCACTGAGCGCGTCGATCGGCCCTGCTCTCGGCCTGCTGTTTCCCAATCCCGTCGGCCTGCTGTTCGCCGCGCAGATGACAGTTCTCGCTTTCTGTCTGTCAGAGGTCGGTATCCGCCGCTTTTACGACAGGCCTACATCCTGGATCGCCACCGCTCTGGTGATTTCCGCGAGCCTGTCCGGATTCCTGTTCTTCAGACTGGTCCTCGACGAATATGCGATGCGCGTTGTCGTCTACTCGCTGAGCCAGGGCGTTCCCGTGGCGCTGACGCTACCGCTGCTACTGTCGCGTGATCATCGGCGCAGCAATCACGGCGCACGGATGGCCGGCTACCTCTCGATTCTCTTGCTTGTTGCTTTTGCCTGCCGCGCGATCGCCGCGCTGCTTCATCTGGGCGGCAGCGAGACGACCATGGTGACGGTCGATGCGGTACAGGCCGGCTTCATGCTGGTGGCGGCATTCCTCGCCATGACATGGAATTACGGACTGCTGATGATGGCCATCGACCGCCTGCGTGGCGACGCAGCCGAACTGGCGCTGATCGACGATCTGACCGGCGCCGGCAATCGCCGCCGCCTGTTGCAGCGGATGGACGAGGAATGTGCGATGGCGCGGCGGACCGCACGCCCATACGCACTGCTGGCGATCGACCTCGACGGCTTCAAGGCGGTCAATGATGGCTTCGGTCACAGCGCCGGCGACGACTGCCTGAAGCAATTCGCCCAAGCGGCGCAAGATCAGTTGCGCCCCGGCGATACGCTGGCCCGATGCGGCGGCGACGAGTTCTGCATCGTGCTGCCCGACACCGACCTGCAGCAGGCCGGCGAGATCGCGCGGCGCGTGCTGGCGGCCTGCCCGCGACAATTTGGCAATGCCGGACACACAGTGAGGACTCTATCCGCCTCCATCGGCGTCGCGCAGTGGTCCCCCGACCTCATCGCCTCCCCAGAGCGATTGATGGCGGCTGCCGATCACGCCCTGTATCAGGCCAAACACAGCGGCAAGAACCGGGTCGTGCTCTATGAGCCCGCACCACCGCTGGCACCGATCTTCGATGACGAGATCGGAAGCGCTCCCTTGCCGGCACCGCATGCCCTCACTGCAATGACCGGGCCGGATCACCACCATTCCGGCTTCTGAGACCTGCGGCGCCATGATGAATTGCGCGTGACCGCCTTCACAAATAACGCGTATTTCGCCCTCAAAATGCTAAGCAGCTTCCCGAATGACACTTGGCTTTCTGACTCGGCCTTTTCCAAAGGATAATTTGCCCATGCCTTCGTTCCGTTTTCTCGCCTCCGCCGGCCCGGCCCTGGCTTTGGCCCTCGCGCTGTGTGGCGCGCCCGCGGTCGCATCGGCGCAGACGTTCAATGACGCCCAGCGCGGCGAGATCCAGAAGATCATCAAGGACTACCTGATCACCCATCCGGAAATTCTCGAAGAGGTCTCGGCCGAGTTGACCAAGCGTCAGGCCCAGGCTGAAGCCGAGAAGCATCAGGCTGCGATCGCCGCGAACGCAAACACCATCTTCAACTCGCCACGCGGCGTCGTCGTCGGCAACAAGGATGGCGACGTCACCTTCGTCGAGTTCTTCGATTACAATTGCGGCTACTGCAAGCGCGCCATGGACGACATGGTCGGCATCATGAAGAACGATCCGAAGCTCAAGGTCGTGCTGAAGGAATTCCCGGTGCTCGGGCCCGGCTCGGTTGAAGCCGCCCAGGTTGCTGTTGCCGTGCGCATGCAGGACCCGACCGGCAAGAAGTATCTCGACTTCCACCAGAAGCTGTTGAGCGGCCGCGGCCAGGCCGACAAGGCCCGCGCCTTGGCAGCGGCCAAGGAAGCAGGTCTCGACGTCGCCAGACTGGAAAAGGACATGGCCAGCCCGGAAGTGCGCGCGACCATCGAAGAGAACTTCAAGCTCGCGGAATCCATGGGCATGAACGGCACGCCGAGCTACGTCATCGGCAAGCAGGTGATCATCGGTGCCGTCGGCGCAGACGCGCTGAAGGAGAAGATCAATCAGGCCCGCTGCGGCAAGGCGCTCTGTTCGTAAATCCAGACACCGGCAGGGTGATTCATACCATCGCCCGCGCCGACACGAACATCTCGGAAATATGACAAACCGGCTGCATCGCAGCCGGTTTTTTATTTATCTTGCGGTAGCGGTCAAAGCGGCTGAACGCCATCTGTGATAGGGTAACCTATCCCCAACGGTAAAAGGATGCAGCGGACACCCCGCCTAAGTTCCCAATGTTGACCGATACCAAACAGGAGCAGCGGCTCCTGAAGATTTCGATTTACGTCACGCTTCTCATTTCATTTGCCAGCATCGCTTTCGGGCTCGCCATCAGTTCGCGCGCCATCGCCTTCGACGGTTTTTACACGTTGATCGACGCAGCCATGACCGGCGTTGCATTGCTGACCGCAAGACTGATCAGCAGAGGCGAAGACGACCGCTTCCAGTATGGCTACTGGCACCTTGAACCAATCCTCGCGCTGATCAACGGCACGGTGCTCAGCTTCGCCTGCGCCTATGCCTTCATCGACGGCCTTAACGGGCTGATCACCGGCGGTCGCGCCATCGAATTCGGCCCCGGCGCTATCTTCGCCGCGGTGGCGGGTGCCATCAGCTTCGGCATGAGCATCTATATCCGCCGCTCGGCCGGCGAACACGGCTCGCAACTGCTCGACATCGATGCCCGTGCCTGGCTGATGGGCGGTGTACTCAGTCTGGCGGTCTGCATAAGCTTCCTGCTCGGAGCGGTGATGGCGAAGACTCCTGCAGCGGCCTATGCGCCGCTGGTCGATCCGCTGATCCTGCTGGTGGTTGCGATCTGCCTGCTGCCGTTTCCGCTCTCGACGATCTGGAATGCCGGGCGCGACATCCTGCAGGTCGCACCGAGCGATCTCGACGAGGAGGTTCGCGAGCTCGCGCAATCGATCGCGCACAAGCACGGCTTCAGCGACTGCAGCTCGCATGTGATGCGCTCCGGCCGCCAGCAATTCATCGAGATCGGGCTGGTGGCACCGTCCGGCGAGATCAGCAAAACCTTCGCCGAACTTGACGCCATCCGCGCCGAGATCGCTTTGGCCATGGGCGGCCTCAGCCCGGGTTATTGGCTGACAGTGGACTTCACCGCCGACAAGCGCTGGGTGTAAGTCACATCAGCGCTTTGTGCCGAACACGCCAGGCTAGAACAAAGGCAAGAGACAGGACGAGCAACGCGCCAAGCACGATCGCGCCGGCGCGAAGCCGGCCGCCGGGACGATCGATGTATAGCGAGCGTAGCGATGGCGCCTCTCCGTCGCGCGCAAGACGAAACGCCACGACGCTGTCGCCGATCGAGGTGCCTACTTCCGAATGGCCACCGGCGGCGATGACCACATATTGCTCTCCATTCGCGGCGTAAGTCATCGGATTGGCGACGCCGGGCACTGGCAGTCGCCCCTGCCAGAGTTCGGCGCCAGTCTTCGCATCATACGCACGCAAGTAGGCATCCATCGCGCCGGTGAAGATCACGCCGCCGCGCGTGGCCAGAAGACCGTTGACCAGCGGCATGCCGGTGGCCAGTGCGAGCCCCAGTGGCGCGGTGTCCTCGCTGGTGCCGACCTTCGACTCCCACAGCACTTTGCCCGCCTTGAGGTCCACCGCAACCATCGCGCCCCATGGCGGCTTGTTGCAGGGCATGCCGAGCGGCGACGTTACAAGCGCCCGCGTCATAGCAAAAGGCGCGCCGCGCTGCGCGCCGAAATCGACACCGGCCGGCGGCCTGTAGTTCTGCGCCTCGGCGCGTGGGATCAGCGTCACCCGATGCACAGCTCGGCTCGTATTGGCATAGAGCACCTGCCGAACAGGATCGAAGGAAACGCCGCCCCAGTTGACGCCGCCACCGGTCATCGGAAACAGCAAGGTGCCGGCCCCCGTCGCAGGTGGCGTGTAGAGGCCTTCGTTGCGTCCATTGGCCAGTTCATCCCGGCACTTGCCGCGATCCCAGAATGTCACGCCAAAGGCGTCATCCGGTGTTACGCGTTGCGGCACCAACGTCGGAAGATGCGTGGGAAAGGGCTGCGTCGGCGACAGCGCTTCGCCCTCGACGCCGCCTTGCGGAACGGCCCTCTCCTCCACCGGCCAGATCGGCGTGCCGCTGCTGCGATCCAGCACGAACAGAAAGCCCTGCTTGGTCCCCTGGATCACGACGTCGCGCGGACCGCTTGCCAGATCGATGCGGGCCAGCGTCGGCTGCGCCGGCACGTCGTAGTCCCAGACATCGTGATGCACGGTCTGGAACGACCAGACCAGTTCACCCGTGTCGATCTTCAGCGCAACGACCGAATTGGCGTGCGCATTGTTACCGGGCCGCTTGCCGCCCCAGAAATCGGGACTGGGCGACGATGAGGGCAGAAACAGCAATCCGCGTTCGTCATCCGCCGACATCGGCGCCCAGACATTGGCGTGCCCGGCTTCGATACCGTCATGGACCAGCGGATCCCACGACCATCGCGGCGCGCCGCTGCGCACATCGAACGCGCGGACGGTCCCTTTGGGCGCGCTCACACGCCGATTGTCGGCGAGTGCAGAACCGACCACGACGACGTCGCGCCCGACCACCGGCGGCGATGTGATCTGAAATTCACCGGGGCCATCAAGCGGCATTCCCGGGTCGAGCTTGACCTCACCCTGCGCGCCGAAGTCGGCACATGGCAGTCCGGTCGCGGCATCCAGCGCAATGACACGGGCATCGTTGGTACCCATGAAGATGCGGCTGCGACAGATAGCGCCAGATGCTGCGCGATCGTCACGCCAATAGGCGACGCCGCGGCACACCCATCGATTGGCCGGACGCACATCCGCTGCGACCCGCGCATCAAAACACCACTTCTGCCGACCGCTAGCAGGATCGAGTGCAATCACCTCGTTGAATGGCGTACAGAAGACGAGGCTGTCTTCGACCAGGAGCGGCGTCGCTTCGAACTTGGTGCGCGCCATCTGCGCAGGTGTGCGACGCAGGAGATCGCCAGTCTGGAAGCGCCAAGCCTCGATCAGGCGGCCGACATTGTCGGAGGTGATCTGCTCAAGCGGCGCAAAGCGAGAGCCACCACGGTCGCCACCCCAATGCTCCCATCCGAGCGCGGGCACAGCCGACAAGACTACCAGCGCCAGGATTCCTCCAATCCAATTCCTCATCAAAGCACAGCTCCGCAGATCCCGACTGACATGACCTGATGTTAGTCGTTGAGCCTGCCCTGTCCATGTCGAACGCATAGTAAAGAGGCCGGCTGCGTAACAGCCGGCCTCTTTGAAACTCGATAAATATTATAGCGATGGTTACGCGATGTTCTCGATTGTCGTCTCGCCGTCCTCCGGGCGCTGCTCAAAGCGCGATAGCTTGTTTGCCGTATTTTCCAGGACGCCGGCGACAAAATCGGACACCGAATTCTCGATCGGCGCCGCTTCCGCTATCTTCTGAACGATCATCTCCACAAAGGCAGGCATCGCATTTTCCTTATTCGATGGTGCAATGCACGTGCTGCCATTTGGTTCCGGCTGAGACCGTCTTCATTCCATTTCCGACTTAGGAACATCCCCAACGGTGGTGGATTGCCCTTTACGGAGGAGGAGAAAGAGCAATGCCAAAATATCATTTCGAGATTGTCGATGGTTTCCGGCTTGAGGACCCCATAGGTCTGGATTGTAGCGACGACACGCAAGCCAGGGATGTCGCCAAGAATATTGCTCATCAAATCGCAGTTGATATCGCAGGCGACTGTGACCGGAAGGTCGTCGTCATCGATGACAACGGCGATGAAGTCTACAAGACGAAGATCAAGCCCTGACGCGGCGTGACGTATACTCAAGCCTAACAAAAGCAATGGAACTACACTTTCTCAGGAACATCCCTCCGCCAATGCCGTTGTACGGCGGGCAATGCATCGCGAGGAGAACCAAGATGAACAACCGTTTATTGATGAGCGTCGCCGCCGCTGCACTGATTGCAGGTTCGGGTTTGGCTAGCGCGCAAAATCCCGGCGGCGCAGGAGCTGCAACGTCGGGTGGTGGCGCCGGAGGTGCCGGAATGACCCGTGAGGCGCCGGCGGGCGGTGCTGCACGTAGCGGCGCAACGAGCGCGCCCGCAGGCGGCGCGGCTGCTGATCGTGCTGCGCCGGCCGAACGCAACGCACCAGTCAACAAGGACGAAGCGACCGACACCACCAACAAGTCCGAGCAGAAGCCGGCGGTGAAGTCGACGCAGTCCGACGACAAGATGCAGCGCGACGACAAGCGTACGCCCGACTCGACCCGTGACAGCGGAAAAGCCGGCACGGATATGAAGGCCGATTCCAAGTCGACCGACTCCAAGTCAGGTGCCGACACCAAGTCGACATCGACGGAGACCAAGTCGACCACGACCACCGGTCAGGCCGGCGCGGGCGCCAAGCTGACCACCGAGCAGCGCACCAAGGTCACCACGGTCATCAAGCAGCAAAATATCCAGCCGGTGACCAATGTGAACTTCTCGATCTCGGTCGGCACCCGTGTGCCGCGCGAGGTCCGCTTCCACCCGCTTCCGGCTGAGATCATCACCGTCTATCCGGATTGGCGCGGCTATGAGTTCTTCCTGGTTCGCAACGAGATTATCGTCGTGAACCCGCGGACACTCGAAATCGTCGCAGTCATCGACGCCTAAGGCGGGTCATCTGATGTGACACCCGGGCGGGCTCGAAAGGGTCCGCCCGTTTGCTATCCGGAACGCTCCGCCCCTGTCGTGAGCCGGCAGATTGCCGGAATGGCGCCAGTGGCTTTAACCTTGGTTAATAAGCATTTTCCACAGGTTCCATCGGGCTTTTTATGAATTGGGTGAGGTATTTGACTGGGGGAACCGGGGGTCTAGAGGCTTCCCCTCCGCAGTCAGGTTACCTATAACCCCCGCAGAACGGCGCCCACCCGCGCCCATTGCGATTGCCCGGGATGTCCGATGGCCAATACCACGACCAACACCATCTACGTGCTCAACGGCCCCAACCTCAACCTGCTGGGAATCCGCGAGCCGGACACCTATGGGCATGCAACTCTGGCCGATGTCGAGAAGTTGTGCGTGACCACGGCCGCGCAATATGGCCTGACCGCAGATTGCCGGCAGTCCAATAGCGAGAGCGAGCTCATCGGCTATATCCATCAGGCCCGCGAGAAACACGTGGCCGGCATCGTGATCAATGGCGGCGCTTATTCGCACACCTCGATCGCCCTGCATGACGCCATCGTCGGTGTGCGCATTCCCACCGTGGAAGTGCATGTCAGCAACGTCTACACCCGCGAAAGCTTCCGCCACCATTCCTTCATCGCCAAGGCAGCCTTTGCCAGCCTCTGCGGCTTCGGCATCGAGGGCTATCGCCTTGCCATCAGCGGCCTCGCCGCAAAAATCGGTGCCAACGCCATCGCGTGACGCGCCCGCTCCGCTCATTATTCGTCTTTCACTTCAGACATTGGATTGCCCATGGCCCGCAAGCCTGACGACACACAGACCGCAACGCCGAAAGCCAGCAACGATAGCGGCATGATCCGCGAACTGGCGCTGCTGCTGGATGAAACCAACCTCACCGAGATCGAGGTCGAGCGCGCCGGTCTGCGCGTGCGCGTCGCGCGTAACATCAGCGTTGCTGCCGCTGTGCCGGCTTATGCGCCCGCACCGGCTGCTGCACCCGCGCCTGTCGCCGCAGCTGCTGCCGCACCGGCCGCCGCCGACATGACCAAGCATCCCGGCGCTGTGCCCTCGCCGATGGTCGGCACCGTCTACCGCGCCCCGGAGCCGGGCAAGCCGGCCTTCATCGAAGTCGGCGCCAAGGTTGCTGCCGGACAGACTTTGGTCATCATCGAGGCGATGAAGACCATGAACCAGATCCCGGCACCGCGGGCCGGTACCGTGACGCAGATCCTGATCGAAGACGGCTCGCCGGTCGAATACGGCGAAGCGCTGGTCATCATCGAGTAACACCACAACGTCCTCTGACTTCGGAACGCCATGTTCGAGAAAATCCTGATCGCCAACCGCGGCGAGATCGCATTGCGCATCCTGCGGGCCTGCAAGGAGCTCGGTATCGCGACCGTGGCCGTGCATTCAACTGCGGATGCCGACGCCATGCATGTGCGCCTTGCTGACGAGAGCGTGTGCATCGGCCCGCCAGCTTCGAAAGACAGCTACCTTAACATTCCGTCGCTGCTCGCCGCCTGTGAGATCACCGGCGCAGATGCGGTGCATCCCGGTTACGGCTTCCTGTCCGAGAATGCGCGGTTCGCCGAGATCCTCGCCGACCATAATCTGAAGTTCATCGGCCCCAAGGCCGAGCACATCCGTCTGATGGGCGACAAGATCGAGGCCAAGAAGACCGCCAAGCGGCTCGGCATCCCCGTCGTGCCCGGCTCGGACGGCGGCGTCGGCCCCGAAGACGATGCCATAGCGATAGCCCGCGAGATCGGTTTCCCGGTCCTCGTCAAGGCAGCCGCCGGCGGCGGCGGCCGGGGTATGAAGGTCGCGCAGACCGAAGCCGATCTGCTGATGGCGCTGTCCACTGCCTCGAACGAGGCCAAGGCTGCGTTCGGCGACGCGTCGGTCTATCTCGAAAAGTACTTGCAGAAGCCGCGCCACATCGAAATTCAGGTGCTCGGCGACGGCCGCGGCGGTGCGCTGCATCTCGGCGAGCGTGACTGCTCGCTGCAGCGCCGGCACCAGAAGGTCTGGGAGGAAGGCCCTTCGCCGATCCTGTCACCGGAAGCGCGCGCCAGGATCGGCGGCATCTGCGCCAAGGCGATGCAGGACATGCAGTATCTCGGCGTTGGCACCATCGAGTTCTTGTACGAGGATGGCGAGTTCTATTTCATCGAAATGAACACCCGTATCCAAGTCGAACATCCCGTCACCGAGATGATCACCGACATCGATCTCGTGCTGGAGCAGATCCGCATCGCCGCCGGTGGCGACCTGCCCTGCACCCAGGAAGAGGTCAACATCATCGGCCATTCCATTGAGTGCCGTATCAATGCCGAGAACCCGGAAACCTTCCGGCCCTCGCCCGGCACGATCACCCAGTATCACGCCCCCGGCGGCCTCGGCGTCCGCATCGATTCCGCGGTCTATCAGGGTTACAAGATCCCGCCTTACTACGACTCGCTGGTGGGCAAGCTGATCGTCCACGGCAAGAACCGGCCGGAATGCCTGATGCGGCTGCGCCGGGCCTTGGACGAGATCGTCGTGGACGGCGTCGAGACGACCCTGCCGCTGTTCCGGGCCCTGGCCCGGGAAAGCGACATTATCGAGGGCGACTACCACATCCACTGGCTGGAACAGTATCTGGCCGGCAAGGCTCCCAAGACCTGAAACATTTGGGATCAGCTGGAACCAATCGCCTCGATCCGGGTTTTTGTGCTGCCGGGAGACGTTCGGCGGCGGGGGCCATATTGAAGTCCAATCTGCAATCCAAGCGAGTACTACGTGACCGCTGACGCCGCCCGCAGGCGAGCGCTATGGCAAATCCTGGTGCTCTTGGCGGGATTGCTGGTGCTTGCCGCCATCAGCGCGGCCTCCGTTATCCTGGTGAACCAGGCACGTGACGATTCCAGGTGGGTGGTCCACACCGTCGAAGTCCAGAACCAGATATCGAACCTGCTGCTGGAAATCCGCCGGACCGAAAGCGCGACCCGCGCCTATCTGCTGTCCAGCGGTCCACAATTCCTTTCCGAATACGAAACCTCGGCGGCAGCGATCCTGCCGGCCGTCGACAGACTGGTGGCCCTCGCCAACGACAATCCGGCACAGGTCGCCAACACGGTCAAACTGCGTGCAGCCGTCGAGCAGCGACTGGCGGAATTCGCCAGGGGGATCGACCGCATCAAGAACAACGATATCCAGTCGAGCATCGACATCCTTCGTCGCGGCGGCGCCAATCAGGCCGTTCAGGACATCGCCGATATCACCCGCGCGATGCGCGCCGAAGAAGGCCGCCTGTTTGTCGAACGCACCCGGACGGCCGACCAGAGTCAGCAATGGGCCTCGTTAGTCACCGTGGCCGGCTCCGGTCTGGTGGTACTCTTGGCGGCGCTGTCGATCTTCCTCGTGCGCCGCTCGTCAAACGCCCGCGATGAGGCGGAGGCCAGGTTGCGCGACAGCAACATCGACCTCGAAGCCGCCGTTGAGGAGCGCACCGCCGACTTGCGCGAAGCCAACGACGAGCTGCAGCGCTTCTCCTATATCGTCAGCCACGACCTGCGCTCGCCGCTGGTTAACATCATGGGCTTCACCAGCGAGCTCGAAGAGCTGCGCGGCGATATCTTCAGGCGCATCGCAACGCTCGCCAATGCAGACCCCGTCGTGGCCGATGTGAACGGCGAATTGCCGGAGCCGGCGCTGCCCGAACAGGACAAGCAACTCTCCGCCGATTTCACCGAAGCGCTCGGCTTCATCAAATCGTCGATCGGGAAGATGGACCGCTTGATCAGCGCTATTCTCAATCTGACCCGCGAGGGCCGGCGGGAGTTCAAGCCGGTGAAGATCGACACCCGCGAACTCATCGAAGGCATCGCTTCAACTGTAGCGCATCAGGCAGCCGAGACCGAAACCCAGATCCGCATCGAGCCATTGCCTGACATCGAGAGCGATCGTCTCGCAATGGAACAGATCTTCGGCAACCTGATCGACAATGCGCTGAAATATCTGAAGCCCGGCGTCCCTGGCGACATTCTCGTCAAGGGCCGCACCAAGATGGGCTTTGCGATCTTCGAGATCATCGACAACGGCCGCGGCATCGATCCCCGGGATCATCAGCGCATCTTTGATCTTTTCCGCCGTGCGGGTACACAGGACAAGCCCGGCCAGGGCATCGGACTGGCCCATGTGCGCGCTTTGGTGCGACGAATGGGCGGCACCATGTCGGTGTCATCGGAACTCGGCAACGGCAGCAACTTCACCGTCACGCTGCCGGCCAGATGGACGGGGCATAACCGGGATAAACAAACATGAGTAAGCCAGTCACCATCATTATGATCGAGGACGACGAGGGTCACGCCCGTCTGATCGAACGCAATATCAGGCGCTCGGGTGTCAATAATGAGATCATCCCGTTCACCAACGGTACAGACGCCGTCAACTACCTGTTCGGCAAGGATAGCACTGGCCTCGATCACAAGGGCGAAGCCCTGCTGATTCTGCTCGACCTCAACCTGCCCGACATGACCGGGATCGATATCCTGAAGCGGGTCAAAGAGAACGAATTTCTCAAATGTGCGCCCGTCGTGGTCCTCACCACCACCGACGATGCGCAGGAAATCAAGCGCTGCTACGAGCTCGGATGTAACGTCTACATCACCAAGCCCGTGAACTACGAGAGCTTCGCCAACGCGATCCGCCAACTCGGTCTGTTTTTCTCCGTCATTCAGGTTCCACAAGCGTCCACATGACATCTGCCACGACGCCTACGCTGCTGTATATCGATGACGACGCAGGTCTTGCGCGGCTGGTGTCGCGCGGCCTGACGCGGCAGGGCTTTGGCGTCGAGCATTGCGACAATGGCGAAGCCGGTATCGAACGGATCAAGCAGGGTGGCATCGACGTCATCGCGCTCGATCAATACATGCCAGGCCTCGACGGGTTGGAAACGCTTGAGCAGATCCAGAAACTGCCCTCGCCGCCCCCGGTGGTGTTCGTCACGGCGTCGCAGGACAGCAAGATTGCCGTGACCGCCCTCAAGGCGGGTGCCGCCGACTATCTGGTGAAGGACACCCAGGGCGACTTCCTGCCGCTGCTGCATGTCGCCTGCACGACCGCCATCAAACAGGCCCTGATATCAAAGGCACGCGACGACGCCGAAGCCGAAGTCCACGCGTCGCGCGATCGTTATGCGGCCCTTGCAGCCGAGCGCGAGGTGTTGCTGCGCGAGGTCAATCACCGCGTCGGCAACTCGCTGCAGATCATCGCCTCGCTGCTGCATCTGCAGGCCAACTCAACCAGCGAAGATCACGTCAAGGTGGCGCTGACCAACGCCATGGGCCGGGTCGCCGCCGTGGCGCAGGTCCATCGCCGGCTGTACACCTCGCACGACCTCAACAGCGTGCTGCTCAATCAGTATCTCGAAGCGCTGCTGGAAGATCTCCGCCGCTCGGCCGAAGGCAACCGGATGTCGCGCCTGACGCTGAAAGCTGAGTCCGTCGAGATCGACCCGGACCGCGCCGTCGCCATCGGCATCATTGTCAACGAGCTGGTGATGAACGCCGTCAAATACGCCTATCCCGACGGAGCCGGCCCGATCCATGTCGTTCTCACCGCGCAGGGCGACCAACTCGAACTGTCGATCACTGACGATGGCGTCGGCCTCAACGTGAAAGTCGATCCGCGCTCCACCGGCATGGGCCAGCGGATCGTCAATGCCATGGCCAGCAAGCTCGAAGCCTCCGTCGAGCGGGATCCCGACCATACCGGCACCCGCATCGTGCTGCGGTTCTGTGCCGTCACCAAGCCCGCGGCCAAGCCGCCTGTGAGTGCGGCGGGCTAGGCCTGCCTGCGCTGCGGCCGCGCCTTAAACACCCCCAACCTGCACAAATATGCCGCGCCCGTTCGCCTTGCGCGGTTCCATCGCATGCCTAGACTGCACCTTTCAGTCTGCTGATATTTCTCTTTCTTTCCGGACCTCGGATTTCATATGCGCTGCCTTGTCGTAGCCGATCTCCACTATTCGCTGCCCCAGTTCGACTGGCTACTCAGCGTCGCGCCGCAATTCGACCTCGTGATCTTTGCTGGCGACGCTCTTGATATCGCCTCAGTCGTCGACTTCCGCGCTCAAATCTTGGTGGTGAAAAAGTATCTCGGCCTGCTTGCCCAACGCACCAAGGTGATCCTGTGCTCTGGCAATCACGATCTCGACGAACGCAACGATGAAGGCGAGAAGATCGCGCGATGGGTTGGCGATGTCAGACAACTCGGCATTGCTTGTGATGGTGACAGTCTCACCATCGGTGATACGCTCTTCACGGTTTGCCCATGGTGGGACGGTCCGCTGGTGCAGCAGCGTATCGTGCAACAACTCAGCGAAGCATCCGCACAAAGCGCAAAACGCTGGATCTGGGTCCATCACGCACCGCCGACCAACTCGCCGACGAGCTGGGGCGGCAAGCGTTACTTCGGCGATGTCGAACTGGTGCAATGGATCGAGGCGCATCGGCCCGCGATGGTGATCTCAGGCCACGTGCATGAGTCTCCGTTTGTCCAAGACGGCTCATGGTACGACCGGATTGGTGAGACCTGGGTGTTCAATGCAGGCCGACAGTTCGGTCGGCCGCCAACTTACATCGTGCTCGACCTCGATGACGGCACAGCATTCTGGCTATCGGCGGAAGGCGCTGACCATATCGATCTGAACGCTCCGCTGCAGCGTCCGGCGTTACCGATCAAGGTCGCGCCCGCATGGCTCACATCCGTGGATCGTTGTGTCGATCCGAGCCCCGATCCGAACCTGGTGACACCTTCGTCGGCGACAGGTTGACCATGTTGTCCAGGAGCTCGCCGACCATCGACAGATGCGTACCATGGCCGGCATATTGCTGCTTGATATCGGCAAGATAGCTCGTCGCCACATTGAGCCGCTGCGCCAGCAGCCGCGCGATCATCAGCGCGACGGTCGGGTGATCCCGCAAGAAATCCGTCGCATTCTCGAATTCATAGACTTGCGTCTCCATCGCGGCGCGCACGGTCGCGGTATGCGGCTGTTCGAGGAGCACCGACATTTCACCGACCACAGCACCGGGTTCGGTCAAACTCGCAACCACCGTGTCGCCCTTGACGACATCGAGCTGCCCTTCGATCAGCACGAACAAATGCCCGCTTGTCTGTCCTTCCCGGATGATCGTATCGCCCGCCGCAACGCTGTGCTTCACGCCATCGCTGCAATGATCCAGAACGGCGCGCATATCAGGCACTCCAACATGGTTGATAAAGCGTATGCTGGCCATGACGATCGCGTGACACAAGGCCCGAATGCGCCGAAATTGTCGGCAACCGGCGCATATTGGGTGCGTCGGAGCTTGCGAGACGTCCCGTGCCGGCTACCGCGTCTTTCACCCTGTTGCATTTGTTCGGGAGATAGTTATAGTTAGTTGCTTCCTTAGCAATAAGGCCCGTCCTTCCAGACGGGCCGTTGCCATTTTAGGGGGCCTTTGCGATGAGCCGTTCCAACCGGATCGATCATATTCGCCTGACGTCGCATCCTGCGCCGGGCGCCAAGCATCACTTCCCGATCCAGTGGGGCGCAGCCTCCGCACGCGAACGTGGACCGGTCATCGGCACCGTCTCCCGCCCGCAGGACCGCAACGTCATTGGCACCCATGGTGGCTCCTATTCGGTCTATCGCGCGCTCGCGGTTTCATCTGGCGCACTTGATCCGCTGAAGCGCCCCGACCTCACAAACACCCATCCCGCTGCTGTCGTCGGGCCTTTCGGACAATGGACCGATCCCGAGAAGATCGTATCGCTCGATCCCTGGGGTCATCTCGTTGCCGAGAACTTTGCGCCCGAGATCGCCGAAGGCATCGATATCCGCCCGAGCATCGCGATCACCAAGGCGCGGCTCGATCTGCCCGAGCTGCAGGCCGCGATCGCTGGCGGTCGCCTCAAACACGACGGCGACGTCGTGCATGCCAATGGCAGCGTCTCCGTCGTCAAGATTGCCATCGATCCCGTATGGTATCTGCCCGGTCTCGCCAAACGCTTTGATACCAGCGAGAACAATCTGCGCCGCCAGCTGTTCGAACAGACCGCGGGCATGTTTCCCGAACTCGTGACGCGGCCTGACCTGCAGGTGTTCCTGCCGCCCATCGGCGGGACTACCGCCTATCTGTTCGGCGACGTCAGCAAGCTACCGGATCACACGACCAAGATCACCTGCCGCGTTCACGACGAGTGCAACGGCTCCGACGTGTTCGGCTCCGATATCTGCACCTGCCGCCCCTATCTGATTCACGGTATCGAGGAATGCGCGCGCGCCGGCCAGTCCGGCGGTCTCGGCATCATCATCTACAACCGCAAGGAAGGCCGTGCGCTCGGCGAGGTCACCAAATTCCTCGTCTACAACGCGCGCAAACGCCAGGAGGGCGGCGACGCCGCTGCGCAGTATTTCGAACGCACCGAATGCGTTGCTGGCGTGCAGGACGCGCGCTTCCAGCAGTTGATGCCGGATGTGGTGCACTGGCTCGGCCTCAAGCGCATCGATCGCTTCATTTCCATGAGCGACATGAAGCATGATGCGTTGACCAGTCAGGGCGTCGAGATCGTGGAGCGCGTGCCGATTCCCGACGACATGATCCCGGCCGATGCGCATGTGGAGATCGCCGCCAAGAAGGCGGCCGGCTACTTCACGCCGGACCCGGTGACACCGCAGGATCTGATCGACTCCGTCGGTCGCGGGCTTGAGAAGTATTGAGATATCAGCAGTGAATCCCCAGACCCCGGAAGCCTCTGCCGCCCTCTCCTTGCTGTCAGCTCACGCAGTGCGCACCCGTGCGCAACGCATGCTGACCCTCGGCCTCGACGACAAACTGCCGAACTTCCGCATCGATCTCACGCGCATGGACGACGTGATCAACCTGGTGCTGGACACGACGCGCGCCTCCTATCCGTCGCTCGATGTCCCGTTCCATTCGCGCTGGCGTCACTTCGTCAATGCCGGCGACAATCGCTGGGCCGATGTCGCCGGCGGCATTTCATGGCCTGATCGCGCAGCACGCGGACGCGCGGAATTCGATCTCGCTATCACCAGCGTGTTCCTCGATGCCGGTGCCGGTCCGACTTGGCGCTATACCGATCCCAAAACCGGCGCGGCGATTGGCCGCTCCGAAGGTCTCGGTCTCGCGAGCCTCGCGATGTTCGCCGGCGGCACATTCTCTGCCGATCCCGCACAGCCGCTGCGCGCCGATGCCAGCAAGCTCGCAGAGCTCGACGTCAGCGATCTCAAGCGCGGCATGCAGATCTCCGACACCAATCCAATGGTCGGCATCGACGGCCGCGCCGATCTGCTGCACCGGCTTGGCGAACACGTGGCGTCGAAGCCCGATGTGTTCGGCACGAAGGATACGCCGCGGCCCGGTGGGTTGTTCGACCGCCTGGCGTCGCTGGCTGACAATGGCCGCCTGCCCGCTCCCACCATCCTCTCGGAACTGCTGCTGCAACTCGGTCCGATCTGGCCGTCGCGGCTGACGCTGGACGGCATCGCGCTCGGCGATTGCTGGAAGCATCCAGCGATGACGACCTCGGATGCGACGAGCGGCCTTGTGCCCCTCCACAAGCTGTCGCAATGGCTGGCTTATTCGCTAATCGAACCGCTGCAGACCGCAGGCATCGATGTGACCGATATCGACGGCCTCACGGGACTGGCCGAATATCGCAATGGTGGTCTTTTCGTCGATGGTGGTGTCCTGAAATTCCGCGATCCTGCTGACGCCGCACGTGAGCACGACGTATCGTCGCCGCTGGTGGTGGAATGGCGGGCACTGACCGTGGCGCTACTTGACCGCGTCGCCGGCGGCCTGCGACAAAGACTGAAGCTCGACGCGACGTCGCTGCCGCTGGCCAAGGTGCTCGAAGGAGGCACATGGGCCGCCGGTCGCATCCTGGCGCGCGAGCGCCGTGAGGATCATTCGCCGCCGGTGAAGGTCATCAGCGACGGCACGGTGTTCTAGCTCAAAGACGATTTTTACACTCTCGCAACGGATGAGGTTCATGGACGGCGTCACGATCGTTAATCACCCGCTGGTGCAGCACAAGCTGACGCTGATCCGCGACAAGAACCGCTCCACCAAGGGCTTTCGCGAACTGCTCAACGAAATCGGCATGCTGCTATGCTACGAGGTGACGCGCGACCTGCCGCTCACCGATGTCGAGATCGAAACGCCGATCATGAAGATGACCGGCAAGGAAATCGCCGGCAAGAAACTGGTATTTGCGCCCATCCTCCGCGCCGGCCTCTCCTTCGTCGAAGGCATGATCGGCCTCGTCCCGTCAGCGCGTATCGCGCATATCGGCCTCTATCGCGATCCCGAAACATTTGTGGCCGTGGAGTACTTCTTCAAGGCGCCGACCAATCTCGACGAGCGCCTCGTCATCGTGATCGATCCGATGCTGGCCACGGCAAACACCGCGGTGGCTGCCATCGATCGCATCAAGGAACGCGGCGCCAAGGATATCCGCTTCGTCTGCCTGCTGGCAGCGCCGGAAGGCATTGAACGTCTGCGCGGCTATCATCCGGACGTCCCGATCTGGACCGCGGCGATCGATGACCGGCTGAACGATCACGCCTATATCGAGCCGGGTCTCGGTGACGCTGGTGACCGTGCTTACGGCACCAGGTAGCGAGATGCACCGACACGCGGGCGCCTCCTACCACGCGACATTTCCTTGGACTGTGGCTCAGTTGATCATCAGCAGCCAGGGCATCACGACCAGCAGCAAGCCGGCGAAATAGATCAACCCGAAGATCAGACCGAACTTCCAGAAGTCGGCCTTGCCGATATAGCCGCTGCCAAAATACATCGGCGCCGGTCCGGTGGCATAGGGCGAGATCACGCCCATCAGGCCAAGCGAATAGATGCAGAGCAATGTCAGAGTCGACATCGGGATTCCGGGAATGCTCGACCCCACCGCCAGCACGACAGGCAGCATCGCCGCCGCGTGCGCCGTAATGCTCGAGAAAAAATAGTGGATCCAGAAGAAGATCGAGACCAGCAGGATCATCCCAATGGTCGGGCTGAATGTGGCGAGTGGAGCCGCCAGGCCGGCGGCAGCCCATTTGATGAAGCCGATGTCGTTGAGGCCGGATGACAACGTCAGCAGCGATGTGAAGTAGAAAAACACCTCCCACGCTGCTTTCTCGGCGATGATGTCGGAAAACGTGATGACGCCGGTGACGAGCATCAGCGAGATCACAACGAACACCACCATGGTCGCATTGATGAAGTTCGAACCGACGCCCGGCAGCGAGATGTCGGGATTGGATCCGGTGATCCACAGGAACATCGCAAGCACGACCAGTCCGGCCATGATCCATTCACTGCGCGACAACGCCCCCATCGACGCGAGTTCGCTCGCGCTCCACGCCACGATCTCCGGGCTTTCTTTCACCTCCGGTCGGCAAATTGCGTAGCTCAGCAGTGGCAGAAGCAAAATCAGCGGGACGCCGAGCGGCGCGAAGCCGATGAACCACTGTGACCAGCCGACGTCCACGCTCACGATCTTCTTGGCGATGCTCAGAGCAGCCGCATTGGGCGCAAGCGCGGTGAGGAACATCGAGCTCGTTACAGCGGTCGCCGCGAAGGCGGTCCACATCACATAGGTTCCGATCCTGCCGGCTGTCGGACCCGGCTCCGATCCGTAGATCTTCGGGATGTTGCTGACAATCGGATAGACCGTGCCGCCACTGCGCGCGGTGTTCGATGGCGTCGCTGGCGCGAGAACGAGATCGGACAGCGCAACGGCGTAACCCAGTCCCACCGTGTTGCGCCCGAGGCTGCGAACCAGCAGCAAGGCCAGACGCCTGCCAAGACCGCTCTTGCGATAGCCGATCGAGAATACGAAGGCGCCGACAATCAGCCACACCGTGCTTTCGGAGAATCCGCTCAGCATCCAGCGCAGCGACTTGTTGGGATCGTGTTCGACATATCCCATCACGCCCGCAAAGGTCAGACCGATCAGACCGACCGCGCCTACGGGCATGGATTCCAGGATCAGGCCGGTAATCACCGCAGCGAAAACGGCAAAATAATGCCACTGATTGGCGACAAGCCCTGCCGGAATCGGGATGACGTACAGCACCAGCCAGACAGCGAGAGGTGCAATCTTCTTCCAGCTCAGCGACACAGCTTCTCCCCCGGCGAACCGAGCCGCCGTACCTGCGACAATACGTCCGGCAACGTAACACCAGTTGTTGCCCGGCGAGCAACCGCCAACGCGATCTGCGCCGCATGTATCACCATCTTAGAGCGCGCCTCTCTTTCCTTTCGCATCCGCAGCAAAGGTCGCGCTGTCATGCAGCCGGTTACGCGCGGCGTTGCGCCGGCAGCTCCGAACGCGACATGGAGCGGCAGGAAATGCTCGTCTATCGGATCGTTTTCTTCACCGCATGGGGAGCAAGCCGATGACTGATTATGAGTGAAGCTGCCACTGCCGATCACCAGCACATTGCGTGCGCGGCCTGTGGGCGCACAGTCAGGCAACGCTCTCAGGCTGGATCAGCCGCCGCCCACGCTTGGCGGCATCCATGGCGTCTATTTTTGCCAAACCGCCCTGGCAACTGTCCCGAGATATCAGCGCGCCGAACTGACGCGCTTTTCCTCGCCGCTATGCGACGGCACGGATTGGCTGTCGACCACGGCACGCCCCTGCGTGATCAGCCGCGCGCCGCGCTGATCCAGTGTGTGGATCCAGAGCCAGTTGATCGCAACGGCAAGACGATTGCGTAGCCCGATTAGAAAATAGATATGGGCGATGCCCCAGATCCACCACGCTAGCGCGCCGCGCAGCCTGACGCGGCCGAAGTCGATCACGGCGAGCTTCTTGCCGATCTGTGCGAGACTGCCATCGTGCGAATAGCGAAACGGCACGGGCGCCTCACCGCGCAGACGCTGCTTGATTGCTGACGCGACGTAGCGCCCTTCCTGCTTTGCGGCCGGCGCGATGCCGGGCACCGGCTTGCCGTCAGGGCCGGCAATGGTCACGGTATCACCGACAGCGAATATCTCGGGATGACCCGGCACTGTAAGATCCGGGTTGACCTGCAGACGTCCGGCGCGATCAGCGGCAACGCCCAACCATTCGGCAGCCGGCGACGCGCGCACGCCTGCCGCCCAGATGATCGTCCTGGCGCCGAGTGCCTTGTCGCCATAGACAACGCCATCGATGTTGCAATCGGACACGGCATGTCCGAGCGCGACTTCAACGCCGAGCTTCTCTAACGAGCGTTGCGCATAGGCCGACAGGTCCTCCGGAAATCCAGCGAGCACGCGTGTCCCCGCCTCGATCAGCACCACGCGCGTCTCGCGCGTATCGATATTGCGAAAATCTTCCGGCAGCGTCACCCGCGCGAGCTCCGCGATGGTGCCGGCGAGTTCGACACCCGTCGGTCCGGCGCCGATGATCACGAAGGTCAGCAATGCCGCGCGCTTGACGGGATCGCTCTCGCGTTCGGCACGCTCGAAGGCCGTGAGAATACGGCGGCGCAGCGTGGTCGCATCTTCCAGCGTCTTGAGGCCCGGCGCGAACGGCTCCCATTCATCATGGCCGAAATAGGCGTGGCCGGCACCCGTGGCGAGCACCAGTGTGTCATAGGGCAGCGTCTGCCCGTCATCGAGCAGCACCCGGCGCGCCGCCGCATCCACGCCGGTCACGGTGCCGAGCAGTGTCGTGACATCCTTGCGTCCACGCAGCAGATAGCGGATCGGCCAGGCGATCTCCGATGTCGCCAGCGATGCGGTCGCGACCTGATACAGCAGCGGCTGAAACAGATGATGATTGCGGCGATCGACAATGGTGATGCTGATATCGGCACCGGTCAGCCGATATACGGTCTCCAGCCCGCCGAAGCCGGCGCCGACAACGACCACCCGATGAGGCGTTGTCGATCTGATCGATGCCTTGCCGTCGATTGTCACGATATTCGTCATGGTGAACAGGCTCCCTGCCTGCATCCTGATAGCTATGCCCGTCGTCCGAACAATCAAGCAACAATCGGGCGCGCCAGGCCGGTTGTTGAGCGGTTCCAGATTGATCAGCCCGCGTTGGCGTCAGTGTGCCCTGCGCGACCAGGACCGATCCAATAAGTAAGCCAAATGCCGGGCATAAGCATTGCTTGGTTCGTGGCCCCGATCCTCCGAGGCACCCTCAATCCACTCGGCGCCTGTCGAGCGCAGAGACCGTCGCCCGCGCCGCCTCGGCCTGCTATGCTGGCCGCATGAGCTCACGCGACTCCGCCTCTTCCGAGGTCACGCCCGAACTGCTGTTGCGCGCCTATGCCTGCGGCATCTTCCCGATGTCGGAAAGCGCCGACGATCCCGGCCTGTTCTGGGTCGAGCCCGAGATGCGCGGCGTCATTCCGCTGGATGGGTTTCGCATCAGCTCGCGCCTCGCCCGCACCGTGCGCTCCGACGTTTTCACCGTGACCGTCAACACCGCCTTCAAGCGCGTGATGGCCGAATGTGCCGCGCCAAAGCCGGGCCGCGAGGACACCTGGATCAACACGCGTATCCGCGATCTCTATGGCGAGCTCCACGAGATGGGCCACGCGCACAGCGTCGAAGTCTGGCAGGACGACACACTGGCCGGCGGGCTCTATGGCGTCTCGCTCGGCCGCGCGTTCTTCGGCGAGAGCATGTTTCATCATGCGCGCGACGCCTCGAAGGTGGCACTGGTGCATCTGGTCGCCCGGCTGATCGCCGGCGATTTCAAGCTGCTCGACACCCAATATGTCACCGATCACCTGCTGAGCTTCGGCGCACAGGAAGTGCCGCGGGCCCGCTATCGCAAGCTGCTCGACGCGTCGCTCGACGGCATTGCGGAATTCGACAGACTGCCGATGGATTTCCCGCTCAAGGGCGCGACGGTGCTGGACATCATCGCGGGACGGAATAGCGCCTCTTAAGACGCGCCGTAACGCTTACTGCCGGAACGCCGGGAAGCCCGGCGGCGGCTGCAGGGGCTGCTGCTGGGCACGCGGCTGCTGTTTCGGCGGCGCACGCTTCTGGGCCGGCGGCGGGGCACGCGGTGCGTCGGGCTGTGTCGTCGCAACCGTGGCTTCCGGCTGCTTACAATCGGTCAGCCAGATATCGTAGATCGGATGCTCGACGCCGTGCAGGCCCGGACTGGCCGCGAACATCCAACCGGAGAAGATCCGCTTCACCTCGCCCTGCAGCGTGATTTCATCGACCTCGACGAAGGCGTCTGTATTAGCGGCCTCGGTCGCCGGACGCGTGTAGCAGGCATCGGTCTTCACGCGGAGCGCGCCGAACTGCACAGTCTCGCCAATGTCAGCGTCGAAATTGATGATGCGGCCGGTGATCTTGTCGAGGCCCGAGAAGCTCGCCTTCTTGTTGACGATCTTCTGCGCCGGCGGCTCGGTGACGACTTCATCGCCGGGCTGCAGCGTGGCGGGCGTCGGCGGCGCCACCTTCGGCGGCTGACGGCCACCGGGAGCGGCGGCAGGCGGCGCGTTGGCGACGCCGGGCTGTTGCTGCCCTGGCACGGCCGGCTGCTGGGCCTGTCCCTGCCCCGGCGGGTTCTGTGGAACGATAGTGGTGTTGCTGCCAGGCGGTGGTGCCAGTGGCTGCGACTGGACGGCGCCGGGCGGCGGTGCGCCCATGCCGGGACGGGTCGGCAACAGACGGCCCTGCGGCAGTTCCGGCACCTCTTCCTCGTCGTCCATGGGCGGCGGGGGTTGCTGGCCACGCGGCACGGCACCCGGCGGGCGCGGCGGCGTGTCGCCGAACAGCGGACCGAACTGCGCCTGCACAGGTGCAGGCGACAGTGAGGTGGCGGCCAGAAGGGCCGCAAATCCGGCAATGGTCAGGGTTCGCAACATGCGGCGCGGCTCAATCGAGAATCAGGCTCGCGACATTGTAGGAGAATGGCCGCGTAATCGCCTCCGGTTAACACGCCGAATGCGGCGGCGAAAGGGCACCCTGCTCCCCATACCGCCCGGCTGGTCAGGTCATTCTCCCCGTGAAATAGTCCACATCAGGCAGGCGCGCGATACGCGACCAGCCATCAATCCGGAACAAACCGGAGCATGGGGAGAACGTTCAAGATGACTGACGGAATCCGTCTGGACGGCAGAATCGCCGTCGTTACCGGCGCGGCCGGGGTGATCGGCACCGAGACCATCAAGCTGCTGGCGGCGCGCGGCGCCAGAATCGTCGCGGTGGATCGCGATGTCGCCGCCTTGAAACGCGCCGTCGCAGAACTCCCCGCCTCCGCCGAAGCGCTCGCTCTCACCGCCGACGTGACGAGCGAGGAAGACGTCATCGGCTATGTCGCCGCCACGATGAAACGCTTCGGCACCATCGATATCTTCTACAACAACGCCGGCATCGAGGGCACGATCACGCCCATCGTGAAGATGTCGCTCACCGACTTCCGGCGAGTGCTCGACGTCAATGTGGTCGGCGTCTTTCTCGGCATGAAGCACGTGCTGCCAGTGATGCTGAAGGCCAACAAGGGCTCGATCATCAACACCGCGTCCATCGCCGGCGTCATCGGCTCGGCCGAAGTCGCGGTCTACAGCGCCAGCAAACACGCAGTGATCGGCCTCACCAAGAGCGCGGCGCAGGAATGCACCGGCACCAATGTGCGCGTGAACTGCGTGTGTCCCGGCCTGATCGACAGCCGCATGCTGAGCGCGATTGTGGACGCACGCGTCGGCCGCGGCGCGCCTGCCCCTGTAGACAAGGTCGTCGATCGCGTGCCGCAGCGCCGGCTCGGCCTCGCCCGGGAAGTCGCGCCGATCGTCGCCTTCCTAGCCTCCGATGATGCGAGCTACGTCACCGGCTCCGCTTACACCGTCGATGGCGGCCGCACCTCCGCTTAAACATCAAGAAAACCAAGAGCAGATCACATGCCCGTTGTTCTCGATCCCGATGCCGCCGCCGTCCTCAACGTCTTCCGCGATGCCGGCCGTCCGCCCTATGAGACGATCTCGCCCCAGGAAGCGCGCGAGTGGTATTTGAAGGCGCGCCCGGTCGCCAATCCCGAACCGCCGGAACTGGCGTCGGTGACATCCATGACGGTGCCCGGCCCGGCCGGCACTATTCCCGTGCGCCTCTACACACCGAAGACCCTACGGAAAAAGGACGGCATGTCGCCATGCCTGGTGTTCTTCCATGGCGGCGGCTGGGTGATCGGCGATCTCGACAGCCACGACGTGGTGTGTCGCATCCTCGCCCATGAAGGCGAGATGATCGTCATCTCGGTCGACTATCGCCTCGCGCCGGAGAACAAGTTTCCGGCAGCCATCGACGACGCCATCGCCGCGACGCGCTGGATTTCCGACAATGCCGTGCAACTCAATGTGGATGCGAAGCAGATCAGCGTCGGCGGCGACAGCGCCGGCGGCAATCTCGCCGCCATCGTCGCCATCGATGCGCGGGACAATGGCGGGCCCAAGCTCGCCGGCCAGTTGCTGATCTATCCCGCCACCGATTTCCGCATGAGCCATCCCTCTCACAGCGAGCCGGAGACGAGTTGCCTGTTGACGCACAACGTCATTCGCTGGTTCGCCGATCACTATCTCACCAGCAAGGCCGACGTGGACAACTGGCGGGCGTCACCTGCCCGCGTGGAGAACCTGAAGGACCTCCCGCCGGCCTATGTGCTGACCGCCGGCGCCGATCCGCTGCGTGACGAAGGCGACGAATATGCCAGGCGCCTGTCAGACGCCGGCGTCGCCGTGGCCTACAAAACCTATCCCGGGCAATTCCACGGCTTCATCACCATGGGCAAGATCCTGCCCAAGGCGAATACGGCGCTGCATGAGATGGGCGAATGGCTGAAAGGGTTGGACTAGCGCCGGCGACGTCCCCAGGAGCAATCGCGATGAAGAAGCCGGAGAAGATCGCATCCGGCGGTCCGGTCAGGGGCCGTTGTCTGTGCGGCACGGTTCAGTTCGAAATCGACTTTCCGGCGCGCTGGGCGTGGCACGATCATTCCCGCGCAACACGACAGGCGCATGGCGCGGCCTACGCCACCTATGTCGGCAGCTGGCGCAAGCGTTTCCGCGTCACCGCAGGCGAATCGAAGATCACACGCTTCGAAGACAAGGCGTCGGGAACAGCGCGAAGCTTCTGCGCGCGATGCGGCACGCCACTATTTTACGAACGTGCCCGCTCGCCGCACATGGTCAACATTCCCCGCGCATTGTTTGAAAGCCGCACCGGCCGGCAGCCGCTTTATCATATCGGCATCGAGGAATTGCAGGAGTGGACCTACACCGGCGAGCCGCTGGTTCCGCTCAAGGGCTTTCCGGGCGTCGTCTGGGAACGTCCGGGAAGAAAGAAGAAACGGACTCCCAGCGACGAGCCGTTCTAGGTTTTCGGTTTCCTGCGCTGCTGGATGACCTGCTGCCGCGACGGAGCCGGTCTCAGCCAGTCCGAATTGCCAAGCGCATGTTTCACGCAGTCATGGATGTGGGTGTGCAGCAGTTTTCGCGCCTTAGCGGAATCCCGTGCCAACGCGGCATTCATCAATTCGCGATGCTCGACGGCGGCGACCTCCCCGCGAAACACGACAGCGAGCATCTGGTAGCGCAGATATTTGTCGTAAGCCGCTGACAGCGCATCGAGCAGCACCTGTGAGCCGCAGGCCGCGATCAGCGCGCGGTGAAATTGCCAGTCGCACTGCTTCCAGGCCTCGGTCTTCGACTTGTCGCCGGCAAGCATGGCCTTTTCCATGGCGGACAGCTTGTGATGAGCCGAGACCACCAGCGCTTCCCAATCGAGATCGCCTGATTTGAAAGACTGCTCGATGGCATGGCCCTCGAGCAGTTCGCGCAATTCGGCGATCTGCTGGAATTCGGTTGCCGAGATCGACGTAACCTCGAAGCCGCGCTGGCCTTCAGCGACGACGAAGCCTTCCGAGCACAACCGGTTCAGTGTCTCGCGCAGCGTCGAGACGCTGGTGCCGTAGGCGACACTCATCTTCTCCAGCTTCAGCTTCTGGCCGGGCTCAAGCGTGCCGAAAATCACGTCGTTGCGGATACGCCGATAAGCGCTGTCGCCGACGGTCTCTCCGGCGCGGTCCGCAATGGGGGTATCCAGCATGAAAGGTCCTGGTGACGAGGAATGGTCGCGCTGCGCCACCATACATCACCCCGCACCTCAGACACAAATCATCATATATAATGTAAAATATCGGTTGATTTTTGTTTTGTCGTAGATGACGGTGACGCCAAGAAGTAAAAATACCATCCAAGGGAGCTTCAACATGTCCGCACACTCGAAGTCCGCCGTCTGGCTTGCCGCCATCGCCGCCACCCTCGCCATCGCCGGCGGCCCTGCATCCGGGCAGGTGCAGGAGCGCACGATCCGCTGGGGTCACCTCAACAACACCGATCATCCCGTCAGCAAGGGAGTGCAGAAGTTCACCGAACTCGTTGCGGCGAAGAGCGGTGGCAAGATGAAGGTGCGCGAATATCCCGCTAACCAGCTTGGCTCCGAGATGCAGCAGCAATCGGCGCTGCGCGCCGGCACGCAGGAAATGCAGTCGCCGGCCACGACGTCGCTGGTCGGCATCGTCAAGGACTACGGGCTGATCGATTTCCCGTTCATCGTCTCGACGCCGAAGCAGGCCGATGCGCTGCTGGACGGTCCGCTCGGCTCGGCCCTGCTGGCCAAGCTGCCGGAGAAGGGTCTGATCGGTCTGGGCTACTGGGATCTCGGCTTCCGCAACGTCACCAACAGCCGCCGCCCGATCACCAAGGGCGAAGACCTCGACGGCATCAAGATCCGCGTGATCCCGAACCCGGTCTATCTCGAGACCTTCAAGGCGTTCAACGCCAATCCGGTGCCGATGAGCTTCTCCGAGCTCTACACCGCGCTGGAAACACGCACGGTGGACGGCCAGGAAAATCCGTTCTCGGTGATCCTGTCGAACAAGTTCTATGAGGTGCAGAAATATCTCAGCGTCACCAACCACACCTACTCCACCAACATCATCCTGGTCAGCAAGGTGTTCTGGGACAAGCTCTCCAAGGACGAGCAAAAGATCCTGCAGGATGCTGCCAACGAGGCCCGCGACTATCAGCGCAAGGTCAGCCGCGATGCCGCAGCGGCTTCCATCGGCGAGCTAAAGGCCAAGGGCATGGAGGTCAACGAGATCGCTCCGGCCGAGCTTGCGAAGATGCGCGACAAGACCAAGCCGATCGCGGCAAAATTCTCCGCCGACTACGATCAGGAGATCGTCAAGCTGTTCAATAGTGAACTTGAGCGCGTTCACAAGGACTGAGTGAGCCGCGCATCACCAACCGTCACTACGCGGCGACCCCACGCTCACTGCGAAAGCATCCATGCCCGCTTCATCAACTACTGCGACAAGCAGGATCGTCGAAGCTTATTACCGGTCGATCAAGATCGTCATGGCGGTATTGCTTGCCGCCATGGTGGTCCTGGTATTCGGCAATGTAGTTCTACGTTACGTCTTCAACTCCGGCATCGCCATCTCCGAAGAACTGTCGCGCTGGCTGTTCGTCTGGATGGTGTTTCTCGGCGCCATCGTCGGCCTCCGCGAACACGCCCATCTCGGCGTCGACAGTTTCGTGAAGCTGCTGTCGCCGATGGGCCGCAAGATCTGCTACGCGCTCAGTCACGCGCTGATGCTCTACGCCTCTGTATTGCTCACCGAAGGCTCGTGGAAACAGACGGTGCTGAACTGGGACACGACGGCGCCCGCCTCCGGTCTCTCCGTCGGCCTGTTCTACGCCGCAGGTCTCGTCTTCGGCGTCGCTTCGATCCCGATCCTGCTGCATGACCTCTATCGCCTGTTCAGCGGCCAACTCGCCACGTCGGAGCTGATCACCATCAGTGAATCCGAGGAGCATGTCCCTGCGGCGCCCGCCCCTGCCAACGGGAACGACCGCCGATGACCATCAGCATCTTCACGTTCTCGCTGCTCGGCGCGATGGCCATCGGCATGCCGATCGCATTCGCCCTGATCATCTGCGGCGTCGCGCTGATGACCTATCTGGATATATTCGACTCCCAGATCATCGCGCAGAACGTCATCAATGGCGTCGATTCCTTCCCGCTGATGGCGGTGCCGTTTTTCATCCTGGCCGGCGAGATCATGAACACAGGTGGCCTTGCCCGCCGCATCCTGAACTTCGCCATCGCCCTGGTCGGCCATCTGCGCGGCGGCCTCGGCTATGTTGCCATTCTCACATCCTGCATCCTGGCGTCGCTGTCCGGGTCTGCCGTTGCCGACGCCGCCGCGCTCGGGGCACTGCTGGTCCCGATGATGGTTGCGGCCGGGCATAACCGCGCCTCCGCAGCCGGCCTCGTCGCCGCCGGCGGCATCATCGCGCCGGTGATCCCGCCTTCGATCGGATTCGTGATCTTCGGCGTTGCCGCCGGCGTTTCCATCTCAAAACTGTTTCTCGCCGGCGTGGTGCCGGGCCTGATGCTCGGCGGCAGCCTGTGCTTCGCCTGGTGGTGGGTTGCACGCAACGAGAACTCGGTGAGCCCGCCGCGCCAGAGCCTGGCGCAGATCTTTCGCGCGCTGATCGACGGCTTCTGGGCCTTGATGCTGCCGATGATCATCATCGTCGGCCTCCGCTTCGGCATATTCACGCCGACTGAGGCTGCCGTCGTTGTTGCGGTCTACTCCTTCATCGTGGCAACGTTCGTCTATCGCGAGCTCACGCTGGCGCAGTTGATGAACATCCTGATCAGTTCAGCCCAGATCACTGCCGTGGTGATGTTCCTGGTCGCGGCAGCGCTCGTGTCGTCGTGGCTGATCACAGTCGCAGAGATCTCCGGCCAGATCGTCGAACTCGCCCGGCCCTTCATGGGCAACCAGACGCTGCTCATGATTGTGTTGATGATCATCGTCGTCATCGTCGGCACCGCCCTCGACATGACACCGACCATCCTGATCCTGACGCCCGTGTTGATGCCGATTGTCCGCGAGGCCGGCATCGATCCGGTCTATTTCGGGGTGCTGTTCATCATCAACAACGCGATCGGACTGATCACGCCACCCGTCGGCGTGGTGCTCAATGTGGTGTGCGGCGTGGCGAAGGTGAGCATGGACGAGATCATGCGCGGCGTCTGGCCGTTCATGATCGCACAATTGGTGGTGCTGGCGCTGCTGACGCTGTTTCCGTCGCTCGTGATGGTGCCGGCGAAGTGGCTCGGCGGCTAGAAGGAAGTTCGATAATGAAACGCGTGATGATCCTCAACGGTCCCAACCTCAACCTGCTCGGGGTGCGGGAGCCGCACATCTACGGAACCACCACGCTCGACCAGATCAAGGCCAGCTGTGAGGAACAGGCGGTCAAACTCAAATTGACGCTGGCGTTCCACCAGTCGAACCACGAGGGCATTCTGGTCGACCTCATCCAGTCGGCCCGTCAGGATGCCGACGCCATCATCATCAATCCCGCGGGCTATTCGTTCACCTCGATCGCCATGCTCGACGCGATGAAAGCGTTCGAGGGACCGATCGTGGAGCTGCACATTTCGAACATCCACGCGCGCGACAAGTATCATCGCCATTCTGTGCTCTCGCAGGCTGCCACCGCTGTGATCTGCGGTCTCGGACCGTACGGCTATGTCGCAGCGATGCTGGCGGTCGCGCAAATGCCCACGCGTTGATCTCGCCGGGCCGATGCGGCCTTCATTCGCGGATCAACATGCTCTGGGGCTTGGTGAGTACGTCGGGGTGGAGAATGGCGGCAAGGGTCGCTGCGGGTAGCAAACCTTTTTCCAACACCAGATCGTAGACGCTGCGGCCGGTCGCATGGGCCTCGACCGCGACGGCGGTGGCATTGGCGTAGCCGATATAGGGATTGAGCGCAGTGACGAGGCCGATCGAATTCTCGACATAGGCGCGGAGACGTTCGCGGTTCGCGGTGATACCCGCGACACAACGTTTTTCCAGTGTCAGGCAAGCCTCCCGCATATGACTGACGCTCTTGAACAGGCTGTGCGCGATGATCGGCTCGAACGCGTTGAGCTGAAGCTGGCCAGCCTCGGCGGCGAAGGTCACCGTGAGATCGTTGCCGATCACCTCGAACGCAACCTGATTCACGACCTCGGGAATAACGGGGTTCACCTTCCCCGGCATGATCGAAGAACCAGCCTGTACCGCCGGAAGATTGATCTCGTTGAGACCGGCGCGCGGGCCGCTCGACAGCAGCCGGAGGTCATTGCAGATCTTGGAAATCTTGACGGCCACCCGCTTGAGCACGCCTGAGAGCTGCACGAACGCACCGCAGTCCTGCGTGGCTTCGATCAGGTTTACAGCGGTGACCAGCGGCATGCCGGTGATGGCGACGAGATGCTGGCAGACCAGACGCGCGTAGTCCGGATGGGACGTGATCCCGGTGCCGATGGCTGTCGCACCCATGTTGATCTCGCAAATCAGCAGTGCTGCCTCGCGCAACCGGTCCTCGTCTTCGCCGATCATGACGCCGTAAGTGCTGAACTCCTGACCGAGCGTCATGGGCACCGCATCCTGCAACTGGGTGCGGCCCATTTTCAGGACATCCTTGAACTCTTCGGCCTTGCGTTCGAAACCCTGACGCAATACGGCCATCGCATCGATCAGGTGAAACACGCCGTGATAGGTCGCGATCTTCAACGCCGTGGGATACACGTCGTTGGTGCTCTGGCTCATATTGACCTGTTCGTTCGGGTGCAGGTACCCGTAGTCGCCTTTGCCGTGACCGAGAATTTCCAGCGCACGATTGGCGATCACCTCATTCGCGTTCATGTTGGTAGAGGTACCGGCGCCGCCCTGGATGACGTCCACCACGAACTGGTCATGCAGGCGACCGGCGCGAATTTCCTCGCAGGCAGCGATGATCGCATCGCCGCGTAACTTGTCGAGCAGCCCCAGCTCCATATTCGACAGTGCCGCCGCCTGTTTGATCGCGGCGAGCGCGCTGATGAGTTCGGGATAGATGGAAATCGGAATCCCGGTGATCGGAAAATTTTCAACGGCCCTCAGCGTATGAACGCCGTAATAGGCGTCGGCCGGAACATCGCGGTTGCCCAACAGGTCGTGCTCACTGCGCGTGTCGTTGGTCATGTCGGATTTTCCTGAGTTGTCGCTGTGAACAGACGATTGATCTCGTCAGCCGTCCCCGTCCCCGATCATGCCCAGTGAGCTTTCGAAACCTAACATCTCGAACTCACATGTTACGGCTATATCGTATCCGCCCCAGCCCAGTCGATCGAGTACAATCCGGCGCCGCCCTGCAAGGCGGGCTCATCCGAGGCGGCACGCCGGACGCGCTTGCCGGTCTCACTGCAAGAGCTGGCGGCTGGAAACAATGCGAGGCCGCGCGCGCCGCAGAGCGGCACGCACAACCGGTCGTCCAGAGCGGGTGAGTTGTTACGAGCCCGGCGTCCAGGCCTGGTAGTCGCCGGTCGCCTTGGGACGCCGGCCGCTGGCCAGTGTCGAGCCCGACGGACGATAGGCCGCGGGCGTGCCGGTCAGGTTCGGCTGATGCGGCTTCTGCCATTCGCGCGGCGTATAATTCTCTTCGGTCGGCGGCACGTCCACGGTGTGGTGGATCCAGCCATGCCAGTCCGGCGGGATCTTGGTGGCTTCGGCATAGCCGTTATAAATCACCCAGCGGCGCTCGAAGCCCAGCGTCGGGTCGATCTTGCCGCCTTTGGTGCGGTAATATGTGTTGCCCTGCTCGTCGGTGCCAACCAGTTCGCCGAATCGCGACGTCCACAGGTTCGTCCCGAAGGTCGTCCCGCTCCACCACGTGAAGAATTTCAGCAGAAACTGTTTCATATTTTGAACCGTTCGAAGGTTTTCGTCGGGTTGTTGATGCCATCCGGGCCGCCAAATGTCCAGTTGCCGCCGCGACCGATCGCCGCCTGCAACTGATCGTGACAAGCCTCGTATCGGCCTCCCCCGAACCCTACCTCCAAAGTACCGGCGGTCGCAGAAACGGCGCAATCCATTCATGCCGCATACAGTTCCGGACGATCATTCTGTCGTAGCGCAATAACCGCGTGGCGGCAGGGAACGGCAGTCCCTTCAGGGGGTTGAAGATGCATCCCAGACAGGAGCAAACGATGACGAATTTGAAAATCTTGAGTGTCGCAGCAGCCGTCGCTGTGGCCATCCCCGCCTTCGCGGTGACCCCCAGCTACGCACAAAACACCAAGGTCGTGGGCGTCGGCCCCGGCGGTGCGCGCACGATCGGCACGTTCTCTGGCGGCGGTCAGCGCTTTGGTGGCGGCTGGCATGGCGGCCAGCGCCCCGGCGGCGGTGGCTGGAATCACGGCGGCGGCTGGCGCGGTGGTGGCTGGCGTGGCGGCGGTTACGGCCCGGGCTTCGCAGCCGGCGCCATTATTGGCAGCGGTCTGGCCGCCAGCAGCTATTACGGGAATTCCTACGGCTATTACGGCGGCAGCCCGTATTACGGCAGCAGCTATTATGACGACGCGCCGGATGTGGTCGAAGTCGCTCCTGACACCGGCGGCGGCGACGTTGACTACTGCATCCGCACCTACAAGTCGTACAATGTCCGCACGGGCACCTATCTCGGTTATGACGGCCTGCGTCACGCCTGCCCGTAACACGACGATCTAAGCGTTACGCAAAAGACGGTGCCTCGCGGCATCGTCTTTTGTCGTTTCTGGTTTGCGCCTGCTGTCTCAAGGTCTAAGAACGTGGGTGCAGCGTACGGGGGACATTCAGGGAACTCGCGCGTAGTGTTGGTAGACATGTGGACCTATCTACCGGTTCGATGGGTCGACGTCGGGTGTGAGCAGGTTCAGTGGACGCGTCAGACAAGCCGAAGATCGCCAGGCTCCATCCCAATGAAGCCGAACGCCTCAAGGCGCTGCGCTCCTACGGCATCCTCGACACCGCCATTGAGCCATCCTTCGACGACATCACCAAGATCGCCAGCTATGTCTGCCAGACGCCGATCTCGATCATTAGCCTCGTCGATGACGGCCGGCAGTGGTTCAAGTCGGAGATCGGTCTTGGCGTGCGGCAGACGCCGATGGATCAATCGATTTGCGCGCACGCGATCCTCGAACACAGTTTTCTCGAAGTCGAGGACGTCACCAAGGATCCAAGATTCGACTGCAATCCGCTGGTGACCGGCGAGCCCCATTTGCGCTTCTATGCCGGCGCACTGCTGCGCACACCGGACGGCCTGCCGCTCGGCACCGTCTGCGTGCTCGATGACAAGCCGCGCGTGCTCTCGGTCGAACAGCGCGAGGTGCTGGCCGCCCTCGCCCGCCAGGTCATGGCGCAGATGGAATTCCGCCGGGCGCTGCATCTGTCGGATCGGCTTCAGCGCAATATCAGTCGCCTGATGGCGGTGGCGGGCCACGACCTGAAACAGCCATTGCAGGTCATGATCATGGCGATCGACCGCATCCGCAACAAGCTGACCGACGAGAAGGATCGTGAGCGGCTCGGCTATGCCATCGATGCCGGCATGCGGATGGCGGAAGAGCTCGACCGTCTCGCCGAGACATCTGTGCTGGATGCCGGCTTTGGGATTCCGAACCTGCGATCGTTCCCGATCTCTGACGTGTTCGAGTCGATCAGCGCCAACTGGCGCCTGCATGCCGAAGCCAAAGGCCTCGACCTCGTCATTGTGCCGAGCAAGGCGCAGGTTGTCAGCGATCCCGGCATGCTGCGCGCGATCCTTGGCAATCTCGTCGGCAATGCCATCAAATACACCGAACGCGGTCGCGTGCTGGTCGGCTGTCGCAAGCACGCCAACGCGGTGACCATCGAGGTGCTGGACTCCGGCACCGGCATTCCCGCCGAACAGCTCACCGCGATCTTCGATGCCTTCCACCAGATCAATCCGGCCAGCGAGGGCCTTGGCCTCGGCCTGTCGATCGTTCGGCGCACGGCCGAAGCGCTCGGCCATGTGATCGAGGTGAAGTCTGACCTCACCCACGGTTCGCATTTCACCGTGAAAGTGCCGTTGGCGGCGAAACCGGCCTAGCGACTACTCGCCCGCATTGGGCGCCTCACGCGAGGGCGACGTAACGGGCGCAAAGCCCCAATCATTGTTGCCGCGCAGGAAGGCGATCCAGCCCCACGCCGCACCGGCGTGACGCAGCAACTGAAAACTGAACGGTTCGAGGATCGCCGCGAATACCGCTGCGGCGAAACTCGTCCGCGTGCGGCCGCCTGTCAGGCGCTGATAGAGATGCACGGTCCAGAGATAGACCAGGAAATCCGCGACGATCTTCGCGGTGATCAGACCGAACACTGGCACGGCGATGGCGGTCTTGCCGGTGACGAGCAAAGCCAGCAGCAACACGAAGGCCGTGAGGCCGTAGATCGGCTGCAGCGTATCCAGCGCCTTGATCGGCAGCATGCGCAGGCCGAGCCGGCCGTAACGCGCATTGCCGGTCATGTCGCGATTCCAGTATTGCGTCTGCAGGAAGCCCGCGAACCAGCGCCGACGCTGCCGGAGGAACGTCATGACGTGAGACGGCGCTTCCGTGCGCGCCAGCGACGTGCCGATCATGCGAAGCTGCCAGTCGAGGCCGTGATCGACGGCATAGCGATGCATGCGGTGGGTCAGCTCATAGTCCTCGACAAGACACTCCGGATCGAAGCCACCGACGGCCACCAGCGCCTCCCTGCGGAAGCCAGCAAAGGCGCCGGAGATCAGGAGCAGGCTGTTGCCGCGCATCCAGGCGAAGCGCGAGATGATGTTGCGGATATATTCGTAGGTCTGGAACCACTGCATCACGCGGCCGCTGGCGCTGTCGTCGCAGACCGGCACGAGAATGCCGCCAGCCGCGACCAGCGCGGGATCTGCAGCAAAGGCCGCGCGCATTTCGGCGATGGCATCGTCAGCCAGAAACGTATCGGCATCCAGCGTGATGACGATGTCGGTATCGGCCTTGAGGATCGCCGTGTTCAGCGCCCGCGCCTTGCCCTGATGCGGCAGGCGCAGCCATTGCAGTCTCGATCTGCCAAACTGGCCGATGCTGCTCTGGCCGACGGCCGGAATGGCGAGACCGTAGCGGTCACGGAGGAGCGTGTCGGTTGCATCGCGCGAGCCGTCATCCGCGATCAGGATCAGATCCGGCGCATCGGATTGCCGCGCGATGGCCGCCAGTGCCTCCGGCAGATTCAGCGCCTCGTTATGCGCGGCTATCAGGATGCCCACCGATGGACGCGATTGCCCGGCGACCGCCGCAGATGGACCGCGCGCGGACACTGCCAGCGGCAGCGTCTGCCACACCACATAAAGCATCAGCACTGTGTCATAGGCGATATAGACCATGCCCGCTGACCACGCCCAGATGCTGTTCAAAAAGAACGCGCGGCCGAACAGCAGCGCCCAGAGCGCGAGCACGGCGAGATAGATCATCAGGCTGATGAACGGCATCCGGCGCGGTGTGATACGCGGCGATGCGGCGGCGAAGGCCGCCTGAAGGGATATTGTCATGCCGTCAATTCAATCGCGCGTTCGAGCAAACCGATCCTGCGAGAGCTACGCGTGAATCGTGATCGAGTTGCGGAGCCGCGATCAAATAGCGCGTGATTGCGGTCACGACGAACACACAAAGTCGTCATGCCTCAAGAGGCAAATCCTGTTTAAACTTATTCCATGCACGCACAGAAAATGCCGATTCAACGTTACAGCCGCATCGCCATGATTCTGCATTGGCTGATTGCCGTTCTGATCACACTCAATGTCGCGCTGATCTGGAGCGTGAACCTCATTCCCGAGGACTACATCCGCTTCGTCATCGATGCGCACAAGTCATTCGGCATCACCGTGCTCGGCCTCGTGCTGATGCGCCTGCTGTGGCGCGCGGCGAACAGGCCACCCGATCTGCCCGAGACCTATCCGCCCGCCGAGAGGGCCGCCGCACATGGTGCGCATATCGCGCTCTATGTGCTGATGATCGGACTGCCGCTGTCCGGCTGGATGCACGATTCCGCCTGGAAGGCGGCCGGCGAGATTCCAATGTACCTGTTCGGCCTGTTCCAGTGGCCACGCATCGGCTGGATCATGTCGATCGAGCCGGCCTTCAAGGAACGCCTGCACGACATCTTCGGCGGCATTCACGTGTGGCTGTCCTATGCGCTCTATGCGCTGGTCGGCCTGCACATCGCCGCCGCGCTGAAACATCAGTTCTGGGACGGCCATCCCGAACTGCAGCGGATGTGGCCCGGCGGCGACGCGCCCGCGCCTAGCCCCTTGTCGCCAGCGCAACGCCCGCCAGCGTAAATACCAGAGCCGCGATCTGCATGACGCCGAGCGGTTCCCGCAGGGCGATGGCCGAGCTGACCACGCCGATCACGGGCACCGCCATGGTCCCGATTGCGGCCACCGAGGCCGGCAACTGCTTGAGCGCCGCGAACCAGCAGACGTAAGCGATGCAGAACCCCACCAGCACGACATAGGCGAGCAGCCCCCAGCCCAACGGCGTCAGTGCTGCAAAATGCGGGCTTTCGAAGATCAGACCCAACAACAGCACCGGCACACAACCGATCCCGATCTGCCAGGCGGATGACGTCACCAGTGGCAGCGTGAGCCCGAACTTCTTGGCCAGCACCGTGCCGAGCGCAAAGCCGAACCCACCCAGCAGCGCCAGAGCGATTCCCGGGAGCTTCTCCGCGCTCGCGGCCAGCCCACCGCCTCCCATCAACGCGGCGATGCCGGCAAAGGCCATCAGCATGGCCACGATCCGCTGCATCGACAGGCGCTCGCCGAGGATCAGCCAGGCCAGTCCGGCAGCCCAGACCGGCATGGTGAACGCAATCACCGCGGCCTCGCCGGCCGGCAACCACAGCAGCGACAAGCCGACGAAAGCCATCCAGCCGAACACGTTCAGGCCCGCCAGCACGACCAGATGCAACCATTGATGATGCGGCACGCGAAGACTCTCGCCGCGCCAGACGGCGATCCCGGCCAGCAGCAATGCCCCGACGATGCCGGTGCTGCCGCGCGCCGACAGCGGTGGCCATTCCGACAGCAGCGCTTTCGACACCGACCAGTTCAGACCCCAGGCGATCGACGCGATGGCGAGCAACACGAGACCGAAGGGAGCGATTCGCGCGCGCGAAACGGGGGGACTGGGCATTGTCATGGAGGGAACCGGCTGAGAAATCGGCGGGACCATGCGCGCAGTTGAAGGGTCTGACCACTGCCGGTGGAGGGAACCTGCCCGGCAACCACCGCTGCGCCTGAGTCCCCCCAAACGCAATCCCTGGATGACAAAATAAAGTTGGGCTGTGAACAGTGGGCGCAGCTCGGATTCCGGACAGTTTTAGAAATATTTTTGACTTCCGAATCCATGAGGACTCACTGATACTTGACCTCAATCGAGGCGCGCTCTGCCCCCTTGGTTATCCACCCTTTCCACCATATTTAGTATTTGATTCAGGAACCCCGACTACTCCTTGACGGGTGAGATCGGTTTGGCCTAGTTTTCGAACTGTTCGGCGCGGGTCGTTTTTTGTCCCGTCGGACGCTCCCAAACGGGTTCCAGATTGACCGCTCCGTCCTCCAGTCGAGGCTACGGGATCGGGGATTTGCGTCCTGGAATCCGGGCCGGAAAACCGGCGTTTGGAGCACTAAAAAACGGGCCGGAAACCGGCTCAAACAGCGTGGTGAGGCGTTAGGATCAGGTCGACCCGCAACAGCGAGGAAGCCCGATCCAAGGAAGCATGACCCCGGCAGTCCCGGGTGGCCGAGATGACGGCCAGCACATGCTCCACAGAGAAAACAGGACCGGTTCACCCGGCCAAGCTGCGGCGAATTTGGGGCAACCCGAACGTCGCTAACAGAAATCGCCGATGCCGCCAGATGGGGTGTCGGGCTTAAGACGGGGCACGACCACGATGCAGATTCAACGCCGCTACACCACCGAAGGACAGTCGCCCTATGCCGGGATCGACTTCCGCCACACCACGTCCGAGATCCGCAATCCGGATGGCTCCGTGGTGTTCAAGCTTGAAGGCGTTGAAGTGCCCGACTCGTGGTCGCAGGTCGCCTCCGACGTGCTGGCCCAGAAGTATTTCCGCAAGGCCGGCGTCGCCGCCAAATTGAAGAAGGTCGAGGAAGAGACCGTGCCGTCGTGGCTGTGGCGCTCGGTGCCCGACACCGAGGCCCTCGCCGCGCTGCCCGAGAAAGAGCGCTTCGTCTCTGAGCTCTCGTCCAAGCAGGTATTCGACCGCCTCGCCGGCTGCTGGACCTATTGGGGCTGGAAGGGTGGCTACTTCACCTCTGAAGCCGACGCCCACGCTTTCCATGACGAGCTGCGCTTCATGCTCGCCAAGCAGATGGTCGCGCCGAATTCGCCGCAGTGGTTCAACACCGGCCTGCACTGGGCCTACGGCGTCGATGGTCCCGGCCAGGGCCACTATTACGTCGACTGGAAGACCGGCAAACTCACCAAGTCGAAGTCGGCTTACGAACATCCGCAGCCGCATGCCTGCTTCATCCAGGGCGTCGAAGACGATCTGGTCAATGAAGGCGGCATCATGGACCTGTGGGTGCGTGAAGCCCGCTTGTTCAAATACGGTTCGGGCACCGGCTCGAATTTCTCGAAACTGCGCGGCGAAGGCGAAAAACTGTCGGGCGGCGGCCGCTCGTCGGGCCTGATGTCGTTCCTGAAGATCGGCGACCGCGCCGCCGGCGCGATCAAGTCGGGCGGCACCACGCGCCGCGCCGCCAAGATGGTGGTGGTCGATGCTGACCATCCGGATATCGAGACCTATATCGACTGGAAGGTGAAGGAAGAACAGAAGGTCGCGGCCTTGGTCACTGGTTCGAAGATGAACCAGAAGCACCTCAAGGCCATCCTGAAGGCTTGCGTCAATTGCGAAGGCTCGGGCGACGACTGCTTCGATCCCGAGAAGAACCCGGCGCTGCGCCGCGAGATCAAGCTCGCCCGCCGCTCGCTGGTCAATGACAACGTCATCAAGCGCGTCATCCAGTACGCCAAGCAGGGCTACAAGGACATCGACTTCCCGATCTACGACACCGACTGGGATTCCGAAGCCTATCTCACCGTTGCCGGCCAGAACTCCAACAACTCCGTCTCGCTGAAGGACGATTTCCTGCGCGCCGTCGAGACCGATGGCACCTGGGACCTGATCGCCCGCAAGGACGGCAAGGTCATGAAGACCATCAAGGCCCGCGATCTCTGGGAAAAGATCGGCTACGCCGCCTGGGCATCGGCCGATCCCGGCCTGCACTTCAACACCACCATGAACGACTGGCACACCTGCAAGTCGTCGGGCGATATCCGCGCGTCCAATCCGTGCTCGGAATACATGTTCCTGGACGACACGGCGTGCAACCTCGCCTCGGCCAACCTGCTGACCTTCTACGACACCGCTTCGGCGACCTTCGACATCCACGCTTACGAGCATCTCTGCCGTCTGTGGACCATGGTGCTCGAAATCTCTGTCATGATGGCGCAGTTCCCGTCGAAGCCGATCGCCGAACTCTCCTACGAGTTCCGCACCCTCGGCCTCGGCTATGCGAACATCGGCGGTCTCTTGATGACCATGGGTCTGTCCTATGACTCCAAGGAAGGCCGCGCGCTGTGCGGCGCCCTCACCGCTGTCATGACCGGCGTCAGCTACGCGACCTCGGCCGAGATGGCCAAGGAGCTCGGCCCGTTCCCCGGCTACAAGAAGAACGCAGCCCACATGCTGCGTGTCATCCGCAACCATCGCCGCGCGGCCCACGGCGAAACCCGCGGCTATGAAGGCCTCGCCGTCGCCCCTGTGGCGCTGGACCATGCCTCCTGCCCGCAGGCCGACATCGTCACCCGCGCCAAGATCGCCTGGGATCTCGCCCTCGAACTCGGCGAACTCCACGGCTATCGCAACGCCCAGACCACCGTCGTGGCGCCGACCGGCACCATCGGCCTGGTCATGGATTGCGACACCACCGGCATCGAGCCTGACTTCGCGCTGGTGAAATTCAAGAAGCTCGCCGGCGGCGGCTACTGGAAGATCATCAACCGCGCCGTCCCGGCCGCACTCCGCGTGCTCGGCTATCGCGAAAGCGAGATCGCCGAAATCGAGGCTTATGCCGTCGGTCACGGCTCACTGTCCAATGCGCCGGGCATCAATGCCTCGACCCTGAAGGCCAAGGGCTTCACCGATGAAGCGCTGAAGAAGGTCGAGGCCGCATTGCCGACCGCCTTCGACATCAAGTTCGCCTTCAACAAGTGGACCTTTGGCGAAGACTTCCTGCGCGACACCCTCAAGATCGAAGCCGAAGCCATTGCGGCTCCGGGCTTCGACCTCCTCGCCGCGCTCGGCTTCACCAAGCGCGAGATCGAAGCCGCCAACGTGCACATCTGCGGCGCGATGACGGTGGAAGGTGCCCCGCATCTGAAGGCCGAGCACTACAGCGTGTTCGATTGTGCCAATCCCTGCGGCAAGATCGGCAAGCGCTATCTGTCGGTGGAAAGCCACATCCGCATGATGGCGGCGTCGCAGCCCTTCATCTCGGGTGCGATCTCCAAGACCATCAACATGCCGAACGACGCCACGGTGGAGGACTGCAAGTCCGCTTACCTGCTGTCGTGGAAGCTCGCACTGAAGGCCAACGCGCTGTATCGCGACGGCTCCAAGCTCTCGCAGCCGCTCAACTCGCAGCTCATCAGCGATGATGACGAGGATGAGGATGCGCTGGAGAACCTGATGGAGAAGCCGATGGCGGCCCGCACCGCCGCGATCTCCGAGAAGGTGGTGGAGCGTCTGGTCGAGCGCATCGTGGTGATGCGCGACCGCGAGAAGATGCCGGATCGCCGCAAGGGCTACACCCAGAAGGCCGTCGTCGGCGGTCACAAAGTGTACTTGCGCACCGGCGAATATGATGACGGCCGCCTCGGCGAGATCTTCATCGACATGCACAAGGAAGGCGCGGCGCTCCGCTCCTTCATCAACAACTTCGCCATCGCCGTCTCGCTGGGCCTCCAGTATGGCGTGCCGCTGGAGGAATATGTCGACGCCTTCACCTTCACCCGCTTCGAACCCGCGGGCCCGGTACAGGGCAACGACAGCATCAAGTTCGCGACCTCGATCCTCGACTATGTGTTCCGCGAACTCGCGGTCTCCTACATGTCGCGCTTCGATCTCGGCCATGTGGACGTCTCCGAGTCGGGCTTCGATGCGCTCGGCAAGGGCGAGGACGAAGGCAAGGCGCCGGCCGATCAGAACAAGTATGTCTCCAAGGGCCTGACCCGCTCGCGCACCGACAACCTCGTCGTCATGCGCGCGCCGGCCCCGGCCGACAACACCGACGCCCGCGCGTCGGGCAACGTCACCTCGCTGAACGCGTCGGGCGCCACCGCCCGTCACGGAAGCGGAGATGCCGCGGTGGCCCTCAAGACCGCCGAGCCAGAGCACGCGCTCTCGCCGACCGAAAAACTCGAGGCGCAAGCCTGGAGCAAAGCGGGAAGCGCCGCAGCCGCCGCGCCCTCCAAGGCCGAACGCCGCGCCGAAGCCAAAGCCAAGGGCTATGAAGGCGACATGTGCGGAGAGTGTTCGAACTTCACGCTAGTGCGAAATGGGACCTGTATGAAGTGCGATACGTGCGGCAGCACGACAGGGTGTTCTTAACACCTTAACTTAAATCAAAAAGGCCGCTCGAAAGAGCGGCCTTTTTCTATTTTTGAAGAGAAGTAATCAGGAGAACTAGAAAAGCGGACATTCAATGGGAAAATCTCACAACAAGCTTCCGCGCTACAATCACTACGTTCCTCGATTCATACTCGAGAATTTTGCCACCAATGGACAACTCTCAATACTGGACAAGCATACTCTAAAACAATTCAAGCTTCCGCCTTATCGGGCCATGGGCGAGAAGGATTTCACAAACGTCCGCATTGGTGAAGACATTCTCTCGTTTGAGAATCGGTTCACGTACATCGAAGATCAAGCTGCCCCGATAATCACTCAGATAGTTGCGCGAAAATCGCTGACTTTTCTCACCCCGATGGATGAGGCTATTTTGCACACCTTTGTTGTTGTGCAATTTTTACGATCAAAGAAGCGGCGACTGGATCAAGCCGCAGTCGGCGCGGAGATCCGGCGCCGCTGGCCGGAGATCGACCAAAACCCACTTAAGGAGGAAATGCCCGACGATGAATATGAAAAATTCGCAGCACTGAACGCCACCTTTTCAAAACTGGACGAATTGGCGGGCGCGCTAATTTCGAAGCATTTCTATCTGATAGTTAAAGACTGCACCGGAGAATTGTACATCTCGGACAACCCGGCGGTAATGCACAACAGCAAGCAATATGGCCCATATGGAAACATCGGCCTCGCCGTTCCACATATCGAAATATACTATCCCCTGTCACGCGACGTTGTCCTTGCGTACATGTGCCCGCTCACCATGCAAGAGACCGAAGCAGCCCACATAGCAACCGACTCTGAGACGAACGCGATCTTCGGCAAGGGATTTCTCTCGCCGACAGGCCTGTCGCCAGTGGATATACTGGAAATTGAGTCTCGACGGAAAGAGGTTCGCCGAGCAAGGGACTACTATGCGTTGATAAAAAATGAGCGCGTTATTCCTATGACCCCGGACACTCTGCTGTTCTTGAACTCCCTACAGGTGCTGAGCTCATTCAGATATATTGCATGCACTCGCAAGACTTTTGACTTCGCAATTCGAGCCATAACTGAGAGACCGCATTGGCGTGAAGGCGTCGGAATTCAGTTTACGTGAGACTTCGAATCGTCAATTCCCTGAGGGCTCATGCCAAATTCCTTGAACGAACAGCGGACGCTTGCTGAGGCTCGAGAGCGTGTCGGATTGCTTTCCAAAAGCCTTCCCACCATTATCGACGCAGGCTCTTTTCGCACCAAAGATGGAGATATTTGTAGCTCAAAGGCTCCAACAATCGCCCTTTCGTTTCGTGAGACTCAAGCTTGGCGAGTGGAAGAATTCGCTCGCGCTGCCTGCGATTTAATTGAACGCGGCGATCTTGTCGCTGGAATCGCAAACGTTCGCCACATGATGGAATGCTGCGCTGCCATTTGGTATCTTCTGGAGACAATCGAAGATCACATGAATTCGGGCATCGATCACAAAACTCTCTATGAGAGGCTTGGACAATTGTTTGTTGGATCGAAGAACATTTTCCCTGATATGCCGCGTTCCATCAACGTGCTCACCTTCATAGGTAAACTAGACAAGACATTTCCCGGTGCGGCCAAACAGTATGATCGGCTAAGCGAGATTTCTCATCCCAATTGGGCGGGATCTGCTGCGATCTATTCAAAGCGGACCGACGACAACTTCACTACCCACTTCGGTAAAGATGTGAGGGACCACTCGTCGACAAAGGTGCTTGCTTTGGCTTCGCTTATCAATAGCCTAGAGGTGTTCACCTATGCCTACAATCGAATAACAGACCATATTCCTGCATTTGCGGACGCCTGCGAAAGATCTTTAGCTTGAAAGCGTAGCCCGGAAGAGCACAGCGACATCCGAGATTAATTTCGAAACGCTTAGCGCAGCGCAACCGACCATCGTCGTATCGGCGGAATACGATGCACTATTCCGCCCTACTCGCTCGCTGTATCTTGAAGCGCGCCACCCTTAGCGCATGGAGCAAACTCACATAAGCCGCTTGCCGTCGAGGTCGAACGTCATCCCCTCCGGCATATTAACACCGACCAATTTGAACGGCTCCGGAATAACCCAGGATTTTTCAAGCATGGCGCGAACGCGAGCAGCCAATTCTATTGTTTGCTCGATTTCCTTCTCGGTGAAAGTCCGAGCGTTATGCTCATAAAGTCCGTACTCCCTCAGGTCTTTTAGTACATTCGTTCTGACAAAATGCATCAGGACATGTGCGGCCTTTATGTCGGGGCAAGACCTCTGGTCGGCCTGCTCGTCGTCGGTGAAGTGGAAAGGCTGTTTCCGTAACAGCCATGCAGTGAAGTCTTCCGGAGACTTGTCTTTGAACTCGATCGCATAGCGCTTTCCCATTGTGCGATTGTGGAAGGCGCCGAAAGCATAGTTCATGACGTGGCCTGCTAGAGCGTCCTGACGTCTTGCATGCGCGTTGGCCCGATCGCCGAAAATCCCCATGTAAACTTCAGCATCCGGGTAGGTTTCTTTTGTGAGAGCCTCCACAAATGCCCCAAGCTGTTCTAGGGCAATTACAATCAGAGTTGCGGCCGATCGGCTTCTTTTACCGGCATGCATGAACTCAGCATCCGAAATCAATCGTTCAGCGTTGGTTAGAATTTTTGATATCATTGAGTAATCACCGCTGAGCGAAAGAAGATCCTGTAGGGTGCCCGCCTTTGGCCTATTCAGCAATCGTAGCAAGCGTAGGGCGGATTAGCGAAACGTAATCCGCCAACGTCAGGATGTTTACGCGGCGCAATACGCTTCGCTATTGCGCCCTACTCGCTTCAACTGCATTTTCCCTAGTCCCTTGGAGTCTTGTCGTGCGCGGTCAAACCGTCGACGGCCATGGTCGAGGCACGAGGCGCTGTTGCTTCATCGGAGGTCGGGCACGGCTAGGCACTGGTGACGCAGCGCCGCGTGATGTGGGTGATGTCCAGCGCCCCCACCTGCCGCATGATCGTGATGAACTCATCGTCCAGGATCTGCAGCACCCGGTCCACGCCGGCCTCGCCGAACGACGCCAGGCCCCACACGTATGGCCGGCCAATGCCGACGGCCGTGGCGCCCAAGGCGAGCGCCTTCAGGACATCGGTGCCACGGCGTACACCCCCGTCGATGAGCACCGGGATGCGCCCGCCCACCGAATCCACGACCTCTGCCAGCACACCGATTGTCGCCTGCCCGCTCTCTTCCGCGCGCCCGCCGTGGTTGGAGACGATCAGGCCGTCCACGCCATGGCGCAACGCCTCCTTGGCATCCTCACCCGTCATGATGCCCTTCAGCACGAGCTTGCCCTTGACGATCCCGCGCAGGCGATCGACGAATTCCCACGTCATCCCGGTGCCGTAGAGGTTCGTGACCTTGGAAACGTCGATGTCCGCGAAGTTGGCCTTGCGGCTGACCTCGTTGGTGAAGCCCGGTGTGTGACAGCCCGAGCACTCACGCAGGTCCTGGCGCCGCTCGCGGAACAGGGTCTCGGTATTGCGGCCGCCCTGGCGGTCGACCGTGAGGACGATCGCCGGAGAGCCCGCGTTCTCGGCGCGCTGCACCAGCGCCCGCGTCACGTTCCAGTCGTCGGTCGGATACAACATGAACCAGGCGGGTCGGCCGTGCGCCTTGTTGACGTCGACGATGCTCGCATTATCGACCGTCGAGAGAATCATCTGATGGTTGCGCTTGGCAGCGGCGCGCGCCACGGTGACCCCCGCCTCGGGATCGTAGGCGCCGAGGCTGCTGACCGGGCACATGAAGATGGGGCTGGCCCAGGTTTCGCCGAATATCTTCACGCTGGTGTCGATCTTCCGCGCATCGATGAGGCGCTGAACGCGGATGTTGTACTTCGCGAAAGCCGTGTGATTGGCGTCGCGCGTCACGTCGCCGTCGACGCCGCTCTGGAGGTAGCCCCAGTGGGCCGGCGCGTCCTGGCTGAGCACGGCCTTCTTCGCCGCCGGCTCGAACTCAAACACGTCCAGCGCATCGGCCGGAGCGGTGATGATGCCGTCCGGGCCGAACGCTCTTCGCGAGCCGCGCAGCACGTCGTAGCTCTGCGCGAGCGCATCCGAGTTAGCCGTCAACAGGGTGGAGATCGTACCGAGAGAGGTCGCCGTGAGAAGAGGACTGGCGGCGAAAAAGCGTAGGAGTTGGCGGCGCGCGATCATCGTGCGCTCTGAAATGTCCGGCGCCCCGGCTGCATGTGTCGCCTTCACCAGCGTCGTCCTGCGCGAGAGACCTGTCATCGTGTTCTTTCGAATGCGAATGAGTGCCGCAGGTTAGGCAGATTGGTCTGTGTCGTCGTCACGTCAGTGTCTTCAGGGTGGCGATGACATTCCGGCGATATAATGACAATTCTGGTCGCATGTCCATCGGCAAGCGGTGGCCGGATGAGCGCTGCGTGATCCACCATCGTCGTATCGGCGCAATACGCTTCGCACTTGCGCCACGCGTTGACGTCGGATGTTGCGCCCTTGGGAGGCGACCGCGCGTCGCGCCTACGTCATTGACGATTCCCGCGATGCCCTATCTAGTTGCCGCAGTGCCGCCACGCGGCAGCCCCATGACCGGAATATCAATATGCGCTTTCCAAAGACTCGCTGCCTCACTCTTCTCGCCGTCGCAACTCTGCTGTCCGCCGCACTGTCGCTGCCCGCTCACGCGGAAACCGGCAAAGTCCGCTTCAAGTTCTTCAAGGCCGGATGGTTCATCGGAGCGCAGGCAGGGAGCGGAATCCTCAGCTTCCGTGGTGAGATGTATCCGTTTCGCATCGGCGGCGTGAGCGCGGGCCTGACGTTTGGGGGCTCCTCGACCGATCTGGTCGGCGCGGCGCAAAATATGCACCAGGCTTCGGACATCGAAGGCATTTATACGGCGCTCGGTGCAGGTGTGGCGGTCGGTGCAGGCAGGCGCGCCATCCAGATGCGCAACGCCAAGGGCGTCGTCCTGACGCTGGAAGGCGAACAACTGGGCCTCCAGTTCGATTTCGACCTGAGCGGAATGAGCGTCTCCATCCAGAACCAGTAATCGGATGCACCAACGTCAATGCGTTGGCCTTCACTGCGACATCCAACCAGCAAGCGTAATTCACCAACGTCGAGATGTTTGCTGCCGCTGTGAAGCGGGGCGACTGCGTATCGCGAAAGCAAGCGTAGCCCGGATTCGGCATCAGCAAGCCGCAGGCGGATTAGCGCGCTGCCATCAGCCATGACGAAGGTCTCGTTCATCTTCAGCGCCAAACGCCGTCGCCGCTGGCGGCGCAGCCTGCGCTCGGCGCAACGGACGCTCGCGAAACTGCCGCGCGCCATTCAAATCACTGGCGCCGTCGCAATCGTGCTTGTCACCCTCGTGCTGTCCAACCTCATCTATCACGTGATCCACAAGCCGACCGAGTTGTTCTTCTTTGTCGGCCACAGGCTGGACAAGGAGCCGGCCGAGACGTGGCGGCATTACGGGCCGCTGTTTCGCGCCTTTTCGACGCGGTCGATCACGCCCGAATTGCTCGCGGCGCTGGCGCAGGTCGAGAGTTCCGGCAATCCCTTGGATCGCACCTATTGGCGCTGGCGGTTCAGCTTCAATCCGTTCGCGATCTATCGGCCCGCATCCAGCGCCGTCGGTCTCTTTCAAATGACCGACCCGGCCTATGCCGAAGTTTCGCGCTTCTGCATCCGGGCGAACGCGGTTCAGGATACGGGCTGCGGCTTCGGCCCCTATATTCGTGCCATCCCGAGCCATGCCACCGAGCTCGCATCGATCTATCTGGACCGCAATGTCGCCGCCGTCCTCGCGCGCGCCGGCGGCGTGGCGCCGACCCCGCAACAGGTGCAGGATCTCGCCGCCTTCATCCATCTGTGCGGTGGAGGACCCGCCACCGCTTATGCACGCCGTCGCTTCCAGATGACGGCCAATGAGCGATGCGGCGACCATTCCGTTGCGGGTTACGTCTCCAGGGTCAACGCGCTGAAGCGCAAGTTCCTGCTGATGGCATCCGATAGCGATAAATAGCGCGTAGTTTGGGTCGAGCAAGCGCCGCCGGGATGAAGCTCTTGCGTCATCCGGGATTGATCCCCTCAGTTCTTGAACCTCGCCTGCCCGGACTTGCCGTCGGCGGTCTTCAGCGTGACGCTCACCGACGCGCCCTTGGCGATGTCACCCTTTGCTTCGGCTTTCAATGCAGTCCCGGAGGTGACGAGCGGCAGCGTCTCGCGGTCGCTTCCGGATGTCAGCAGCACGGCACCGGAAAAGCCGCTGGCCGGGAGCGGCTTGTTGGCCTCGTCGAGGATGTTGAAGGTCAGCACCTTCCCCGCAGCGATCATCTCGACATGCACGCCGGCGACATCCTCCATGGGTCCGCCATTCGGCCCCTTCTGATGGGCGTGCTGCGCCATCGCCGGAACCGCCAGCAACAGCGCGGATAGGACGAGCAGGATTGTCTTCATCAATGGTCTCCGTGAGTGGCGTGGACAGGAATCGCCTCCACATGGGCAGGTGACGATTCCCGGCGGAACAGGATGTAGAGCGCGGGAAGAACGAGCAGCGTGAGGATGGTCGACGAGACGATGCCGCCGATGACAACGGTCGCGAGCGGGCGCTGCACCTCGGCGCCCGCCCCCGTCGCGATCGCCATCGGCACGAAGCCGAGCGATGCCACCAGCGCAGTCATCAGCACAGGCCGCAACCGGGTCAGCGCGCCTTCGCGCGCGGCCTCCACCACCTTCTTTCCTTCAAGGCGAAGCCGCGCGATGAAGGTGATGATGACAAGACCGTTGAGCACCGCGACGCCCGAGAGCGCGACGAAGCCGATGCCCGCGCTGATCGACAGCGGAATGTCACGCAGCAGCAGCGCGAAGATGCCACCCGTGAGCGCCAGCGGTACGCCGCTGAAGACCAGCAGCGCGTCAGCCACGGAGCCGAGGCTGATGAACAGCAGCAGGAAGATCAGCAACAGCGCGATCGGAACCACGATGGTCAGGCGCTGCGTCGCCGAGACGAGCTGCTCGAACTGGCCGCCCCAACCGATCCAGTAGCCCGCGGGCAATTTGACCTTCTGCGCGATCTGCTGCTGCGCCTCGCCGACGAAGGAGCCGAGATCGCGTCCGCGTACATTGGCGGAGACGACGATACGGCGCTTGCCGTCCTCGCGGCTGATCTGGTTCGGGCCCGGCGCGACCGAGATCTCCGCCAGTTCCGACAGCGGCGCGTAACGCATCTGGGCCAGCGGCGAGGTGCCGAACGCCGCCGGCATCGCCTTGCTCTGGCTCGGCTGGCCCTCCAGCGGCGGCAGCGGGATCGGCAGCGCCTTGATCGCCTCGATATCCGTCCGGAGTTCGTCCGGAAGGCGCACGACGAGATCGAAGCGGCGGTCGCCCTCGAACACCAGGCCGGCGGTCTTGCCGCCCACGGCGATCTCGACCAGGTTCTGCACGTCCGAGACGCTGATGCCGAAACGCGCCAGCGCCTTGCGGTCCAGCTTGACCGTCAGCACCGGAAGCCCTGCGACCTGCTCGGTCTTCACGTCTGCGGCGCCCTGGATGTTCTGTAGCGCCGACTGCACCTGCCCCGCGATCGCTGCGAGCACGCCAAGGTCGTCGCCGAAGATCTTGACGCCGACGTCGCTGCGCACGCCCGAGATCAATTCGTTGAAGCGAAGCTGGATTGGCTGCGAGAGTTCGTAAAGACTGCCTGCGACCTCCTCGGATGCGGCCTCGATCTCCTTCATCAGATCGAGCTTCGACTTCTTTGGATCGGGCCACTGGTCGCGCGGCTTGAGCATGACATAGCCGTCCGAGATCGACGGCGGCATCGGATCCGTCGCCACCTCCGCGGTACCGGTGCGGGCGAAAGATTCCTTCACCTCCGGAATCCTGGCCAGCCGCCGCTCGAGCGCCATCTGCATCTCGAGCGATTGCGTGAGGCTGGTTCCGGGGATGCGCATCGCCTGGATCGCCACGTCGCCCTCGTCCAGGCTGGGGATGAACTCGCCGCCCATCCGCGTCGCAGCGTATCCACTCACGACAACCAGCGCCACGGCCGCGGCCGCCACGACGACGCGCAGACGGATCGCGAGATCGAGCAGCGGCACGTAAGTCCTGCGCGCGGCGCGCATGAACCAGTTCTCCTTCTCGGAAACCTTGCCGGTCACGAACAGCGCGACAGCGGCCGGAACGAAGGTCATCGACAGGATGCTGGCACCCAGCAACGCCATCAGCACGGTCAGCGCCATCGGCGTAAACATCTTGCCTTCGACGCCGGTCAGCGTGAGCACCGGCAGATAGACCACAGCGATGATCAGCGTGCCGAACAGACTGGGCTTGATGACCTCGCGCGAAGCTTCGATGATCGTCTCGAAGCGTTCCTCGCGGCTCAGCAGGCGCCCTCGCTTCGCCTGCTCATGGGCGAGCAGACGCAGGCAGTTCTCCACGATGATGACGGCACCATCGATGATGATGCCGAAATCGATGGCGCCGAGGCTCATCAGGTTGGCGCTGACCTTGTTCTCGAACATGCCCGTGATGGTGAACAGCATGGACAGCGGAATGACGAGCGCGGTGGCGAAGGCCGCCTTGAAGTTTCCGAGGATGAGGAACAGGATCGCGATGACGAGCAGCGCGCCCTCGACCAGGTTCTTCTCGACGGTCGCGATGGTCGCATCGATCAGATGGGTGCGGTCGTAGATCGCGCGGAGAGAGACGCCTTCCGGCAGCGACTTCTGGATCTGCTCCAGCTTCTGCCCGACACGCTGCGCCACGGTCCGGCCGTTCTCGCCGATCAGCAGCATCGCCGTGCCGAGCACGACTTCCTTGCCGTCGACGGTCGCCGCGCCGGTGCGCAGGTCAGTGCCCTCCTTGACCTCCGCGATGTCGAGGATGCGGACCGGGACGCCATTGCGGGAGCCGATGACGATCTGCCTGATTTCCTCGACATCGGCGACCTGTCCGGGCGTGCGCACCAGATACTGTTCGCCGTTCTTCTCGATGTAGCCGGCGCCGACATTGGCATTGTTGTTGGCGAGCGACGTCATCACGTCGCGGAAGCTCAGACGGTAGGCCATCAGCCTGGCCGGATCCGGAAGCACGTGGAACTGCTTCTCGAAGCCGCCGATGGTGTTGACCTCGTTGACCCCCTGCACATTGCGGAGCTGAGGCTTGATGATCCAGTCCTGCACGGTCCGCAGGTCACTCGGCGTGTAAGGCTTGCCTTCGGCGTTCTTCGCCCCCTCCTTCGCCTCGACGGTGTACATGTAGATCTCGCCGAGGCCGGTGGAGACCGGTCCCATCGCCGTCTCGATGCCGGTCGGCAGCGAGTCCTTCACCCGCTGGACGCGTTCGTTGACCAGCTGGCGCGCAAAATAGATGTCCGTGCCGTCCTTGAACACGACGGTGACCTGACTGAGGCCGTAGCGCGACAGCGATCGCGTGTTTACGAGGTTCGGCAGGCCGGCCATCCCCGTCTCGATCGGGAACGTGATGCGCTGCTCCACCTCCAGCGGCGAGAAGCCCGGAGCGTTGGTATTGATCTGAACCTGGACATTGGTGATGTCAGGGACGGCGTCGATCGGCAGGCGTGTGAAGTTCCAGACGCCGAGGGCGCCCATCATCAACACGGCGATCATGACCAGCCAGCGCTGGTGCACGGAGAATGCGAGAAGCCTGTCGATCATGGTTGAATTCCCGGAGCGAGCTCAGTGTTCATGGGACGCCGATCCCTTTCCGAGCTCCGCTTTCACGATGAAGCTGTTCTTCGCCGCGTATCTGTCGCCGTCGAGCAGTCCGAACAGGATCTCGACATTGTCGGAGTCGCGCGCACCGAGTTCGACGTCGCGCGCCTCGAACTTGTCGCCGCTACGGACGAAGACGACGCTGCGGTTCTCGACCGTCTGGATCGCCGACGCCCGAACGGCAATCGCGACCGGCTTGGCCGACAGGATCAGGCGTGCCGAGACGAACAGGCCGGTTCGCAGGCGCATGTCGATATTCGGCACGACGGCGCGCGCGAGCGCGCTCTGCGTATCGCTGCTGCCAACCGGCGAAATGTAGGACAGGCTCGCCTCGATCGGCTTTCCGCCATCGCCGACGTCGATCAGGATCCTGTCGCCGATCCGGACGCGCGGCAGGTTGCGACGGTAGACCGACAGATCGACCCAGACCGTCGAGATGTCGGCGACGATGAAGGCCGGCTTCTGCTCGGAGGCATATTCGCCGAGCGAGATCTGGCGGTCGATCACCGTCCCCGAGATCGGCGCTCGCATCTCATAGACGCTCAGGCTCTGGTTGCTCTCGATCTTCGCGAGAAGTTCGCCCTTCTCGACGGTGTCGCCAATGCGCTTCTTGATCTCGCGCACGACGCCCGGAAAGCGCGGGGTCACCTGCACCAGCGTTTCCTGATTGGGCTGCAGGATGCCGTTCAGCACCAGAGAGTCGTGCAGCGTCTCGCTTTTGGCGGAGAGTATCTCGATGTTCGACGAGGCGACGCGCGCGTCGCTCATTTCCACGACGCCCTCGTCACCGTGGCCTTTCTCGTCGTGGCCCTTCTCACCCTTCGCCTTTTCACCTTTAGTCTTGTCGCCCTGCCTGGCAGCCTTGGAAGTAGCCGCGGTCTGCGTGTCGGACTTGCTCGGTGCGGTGGCGTAGACCCCGGCGCCGAGCGCGAAGATCGCGGCGGCGCTCACCAGGACCATGATTGGCTTGTTCATCGTGCGCTCCCCCGCGCCAGTGCAAACGGATTGCCGACCAGCCCCTCGATGGTGGCGACGGCGACGTGGAAATTCTGCTGGGCTTCTTGCTCGCGCAGGCGCGCCTGCGCGACGCTGGCCTGCGCGTCGAGCACTTCGAGCAGCGAGTAACGTCCCTGCCCGTAGCCTTCGGAAATCGCATCGGCCGCGTCCCTGGACTTGGGGATCGCGGTCTCGCGCAGGATGGCAAGTTCGCGCAGCGAGCCCTGCAGCGAGTCGTAGGCGCGGCCCGCCACCACGATCAGCATGTTGCGGTTGCCCTGGCGTTCGGCGGCGGTCTTGGCGAGGCTTTCCTGCGCGGAGAGGATGTTGCCCTGGTTCTGATCGAACACCGGGATCGGCACCGACAGCGAAAGCCGAACGGCGTTGTCGCCGGTCTCACTGAAGCGGCGCCATCCGGCGGATACCGTGACGTCCGGATAGGGCTTCAACCGGGCGAGCAGCAGTTCGGCGTTGCGCTGCGCATAGATCGCCTTCCAGCGGACGAGCTGCGGATTCGCATCAATCGCCGCGACCACCGACTGAAAGGTCGGCGGCTTGCCGGACGCGTCCAGCCGTCCAGAGACGGCCGCGAATTTCGGCGCGCTATCGCCCATCAGAATCGCCAGTTCGCGGCGCGCGCTCGCGAGTGACGACCTGGTGCGCTCCCGGTCGGCCTTGACAAGTGCCGATGCGACCTCGGCGCGTCCGGTCTCTGCGATGGATGAGGCGCCAGCTTCGACGCGCCGCTGCAGCAGCGGCGAGATCTTGTCGATCGCCTCGATCTGTTCGTCGAGTATCTGGATCCGCCGCTGCAGGCCGAGCACGCTCACGAAGGCGATCGCGGTCTCCGACAGCACTTCGAGCCGGACGGCCTGGCGTCCGATGCCCGCAGCATCGAGGCCCGCCTGACCGGAAGCGATGCGCGCATCGCGCTTGCCCCACAGCTCGAACATCTGGCTGACCTGCAGCGTGGTCTCCGCCGAGCGGGTTCCCCTGTAGGCGCCCGAACCGAACGAATTGTCCTGTTCGTACGAAATCTCCGGATTGATCAGCGCGCCGGACTGGATGCGCTGGCCACGCGCGATTCCGACGTCACGCTCGGCGGCTGTCAGACGCGGGCTGGCGGCGAGCGCGCGTTGAAGCGCAGCACCCATGGTGAGGGTTTGCGAATGAGCTACCCCCGTCAGCGACGAACTGACGAAGAGCACAGCCGCGCACGCGAAACGCGTGGCGATCTTCGAGAACATGATGGAAACCTGACGAATGACGGAGTCTGGGCGCCAAGCGCCCGGCGATGACGGTCAGGTCAGGAATTTGGGTGGGGGAGGATCGATCCCGCGCGGCAGGCTGCGACGCTCGACATCGTGGAAAACCGCAGTGCGGGTCTCGATGGAGACGGGCATCGCCGCGAAGACAAGCGGCTGTGCCGCCACAGAGAAGCAGCCGTGGCAGTGATTGTCCGCGACGACTCCCTTGTCGGAATGGCCGGTCGCCTTCTCCGCGAGCGAGACGGTCGTCGCTCCGGACGGATTGGTCACATCGAATTCGCAGAGACCGTGCATAGCGCCGGCGAAAATGTACGTCGCCAGCACGACCATCACCAACGCCTTGCGCGAGATGCGCAGCAGGCCATGGCGGAAGATGCGGGCGAAAATCGTCACTTTCAGCGTCTCTTTCAAACTCTGCGAGCGAGGTAGCACGGATCGGCGATTCATGTCGATCCGCAACAATGTAACAACGTGGGGGTATGCGCAGGGTACGTATTGCCTGCGTGTTACCACGTTAACCAGTAACCAGATCGCAAATGTGGCAAGCGCGACGTCTGGCCACATGGTCATGATCGCGGGACGTCGCTGCAGGAGAGGAACTCAATCGGACGGGTTGAGTGCGCTTCGGCCAGTCTCACCGAGACGTGGAAAATTCGTTGCCCTGAATGCCTTCTGTCCTGATCTGTCCGAGCAGGCCGTAGATGTCACCGAGCACCCAGAGGTCACGCACCTTCGGCCCGTCGAACGAAAAGATCGGCGCTCCAAGCCAACCAACGAGCTTTCCTGTCGGCGGATTGCCGAACATCGCTTCGCGTTGAACGCCATGGAAGTAGACCTTGCCGGAAACGCGATGGCCCTCCTCGATCATCAGGAGAATGTCCGTCGTATAATTCTGCAGCACGCCGGTGACCCAGCGGACATAGTCGGCGAACTGGGCATGTCCGACCAGCACCGGTCCGAGCGATCCCCTGAAGGTGAAATCTTCATGGAAGATTTGCGGGATCAAAGTCACATCCGCATGGTCCCACATATCCTTGTAGAAGGCACGGACCACCTCCTTCTGCGGCGTGAGCGTCACGCCGTCGAACGTCATTGGCTTTTCAAGATGATCGCTGCGTGTGTTCATCGCCCTCGGCCCGGCATGATGGGATTGAACAACAACACTAGCAATCGCAGGGCGGATTGGCGAAGCGTAATCCGCCGCCATGGAGATGTTTGCGCAGCGGAATACGCTTCGCTGTTCCGCCCTGCAACTGAACGGCGACCGCCTCCTGCCCCTCACGTCAATCTTGCACACGGCCCAGGAAACCGGGAATATCCCGCCCAATTCAAAAACGCCCCGGGAGATTCCAGGCCTATGAAGTTCGATGACGTCATTCTCGGCCGCCGCAGCATCCGCGGCTACAAACCCGATCCGGTCCCCAAAAAGCTGATCGAGGAAATCATCAATCTGGCGATGCGCGCGCCGTCGTCGATGAACACCCAGCCATGGAATTTCTATGTCGTGACCGGCGAGCCGCTCGATAGGATCCGCGCCGGCAATACCGAACGGATGATCGCAGGCATCCCGCAGTCGCGCGAATTCCGTACCGGTCACGCGTTTGCGGGTCACCACCGCGACAGACAGGTCGGCGTCGCCAAGCAGTTGTTCTCGGCCATGGGGATCGCCAGGGACGACAAGGAGATGCGGCAGGACTGGGTGCTGCGCGGCTTCCGCCAGTTCGACGCGCCGGTCTGCGTGATCGTGACCTATGACCGCGTGCTGGACGGCAGCGACGATACGCCGTTCGATTGCGGCGCCGTGGCAACCGCCCTCGTCAATGCGGCTTGGTCGCGCGGCCTCGGCGCGGTGATCAACAGCCAGGGCATCATGCAGTCGCCAGTCGTGCGAGAGCATGCTGGCATTGCCGACGATCAGGTCATCATGAAAAGCATTGCGCTCGGATGGCCGGATGACAGCTTTCCTGCGAATGCGGTGGTGTCCGAACGCAAGTCGGTCGAGGAAGCCACGGTGTTCGTCGGCTTCGACGGTTAGCAAGCGCTGGGCTGATCGACGTTGCACGCGCCCTATGCGCGCAGCGCGGTTGACGTCCCTGCCTTTCCCGCGCATCCAGCCCCCAACGAGAAACCTGGGGGCGGAACGTGCTTTACCTGATCTGGGCGCTGCCCGCGCTGGCGGTGATCGGCGCCATCGCCAGCGGGCTCGCCGGCACGCTCCCCGCCTCGCTCATCGGTCTCGCCACGGCGCTTGCAGTCGCGCTGGCCACCGCCCCGCAACTGTTCGGGATCGCTGACGCTGGAACGGCGCTGCTGCGCGGCGCATGGATCGGCTGGATCGTCGTGCCCTACATTCTCGGCGGCTTGCTGTTCTGGCAAATGGCAATCCGCCCCGGCGACGCGGCGATGCCGGTCGAGACGTCACTGCCGGATGCGCATGCGCGGCGTCGCCTGCTGTTCACCGCCTGCTATCTGATCGGGCCCTTCGCGGAATCCGCCACAGGCTTCGGCATCGGCATCATGGGGACGATGGTGCTGATCCGCCGCCTCGGCCTGAAGCCGATCGAGCTCCTCGCCTTCTCGCTGATCAGCCAGACCATGATCGTGTGGGGCGCCATGGGCAGCGGCGCGGTGGTCGGCGCCGCCTTCGCGCGAACCGATCCCACCGCGCTCGCGCTGCGCACCAGTCTCATCTATCTCGTGTTCAACATCCTGTGGCTGCCGATCTACTGGCGCATGGCGGAGCGCGCCGGCATAGGAGCAGACTGGCGCGAGCGCGCCAGCGAAGCGCTCTGGCTGCTCGGCAGTCTCGGCCTCGCCATCGTCGCGACGGCGTTTCTCGGACCCGAGCCGGCGATGCTGGCGGCGTTCGGGCCGGCCATCGTGCTGCGTTATCTGATCGACGAGAAGCCGGACCGCGCGGCGATCGCCGCTGCGGCACGGCGCATGCTGCCATTCACGCTGCTAATCGGCTGGCTCGCACTGACACGCCTCGTGCCGCCGCTCAATCACCTCCTGCAGTCGTCTTGGAGCATCCAGCCTTTCGCAGGCGTGCCTATCTGGGCGCCGTTGTTTCACGCCGGCACCTGGCTAGTCGCGGCGGCCGTGTTGACCGCCCTGCTGCACGGCCATCAGCGGGCCTTCCCTGCGGAGATCGCAGCCGCCTGGAAGACCGGCCGGCTCGCGGTGCTTACCGTCATCGTGTTCTCGATGATGGCCGAACTGCTGTCGCGTTCGGGCATCGCCGGCGGCCTCGCCCGCGGCATGTACGACACGTTCGGGGTCTGGTCGGTGACGGTCACGCCGATGATCTCGGCCGTGTTCGGCGCGCTGGCCAATAGCGGCAATGCGGCCAACGGATTGTTCATGCCGTCGCAGCTCAGCCTTGCGACCGAGGCCGGTCTCGACGTCGCCGCCGTCGTCGCGCTTCAGCATGCCGCAGCACTATCGCTCAACATGGTCTCGCCGGTGCGGATGTCGATCGTCTGCAATCTCGCCGGCACCCCCGGCCACGAGCGGGACGCCTATCGCGCGATGCTCCCCTTCGTCGTGGTCATCGTCGCGGTTCTGCTCGTCATCTCCGTCCTCATCGCCACCCGGCTCATATGAGGTTTGGTGGCTCGAATAAGCCGGAATCCGGTGTCGATCCCCTCAGCCGACCTTGAACTTGCTGTAAGCCTCGCTCGTGCAAATGATCACATGCTCGGCACAGCCGTTAGTCCGGTGCGGGTCGCAGAGATTTTCATAGTCCGGTGACGTCATCATCTCGATGAAGGCTGCAACGGAGGGATAATACACCAGCGCCAGATAGTCCCACTGCTGGTGATCCGGTTCGCCGAGCGCGACGGCCTTGGCGTCACCGGTCCACAGCAAGGTGCCGCCGCGGGCCTTGATCATCGGCACGGTCAGCGCGCTGTAACGCAGATAGGCGTCCCAGCCCGACCCATCGCCGTCGAGCGAGCGCTCGCGGAATCGCATCAGATTGACCATGACGACCGGGCCCTGATGCTCCATCTCTTTGAGCCCCTTGATATTCAAGAGATCGACACCCATGCACAATCTCCTGTTTCAGCAAGCCGCGGGCAGATAAGCGAACACCGGTTAAGCCTCGGGATCGACATCGTCCAGGAATGTCGCTGTGGGTACGAAGAACAGCGTCCCTGTCACCGCGCGGCTGAAATCCAGCAGATGGTCGTAAGTGCCCGGCGGGTTGCCGATGAACATGTTCTCCAGCATCTTCTCAATGCGCTGTGGGGAACGGGCGTAACCAATGAAATAGGTGCCGAACTCACCTTTGCCCACCTCGCCGAACGGCATGTTGTCGCGCAGGATTTGAAGCTGCTCGCCGTTCTCTTCAATCGACGTCAGGACGTTGTGCGCATACGGCTTCTTCTCGGAATCGCGCTGTTCGATATCGGATAGCTTGTGCCGGCCGATGATGTTCTCCTGTTCCTCGACGGGCACCTTGTTCCACCGCGCGATGTCGTGCAGATATTTTTGCACGATCACGTAGCTGCCTCCGGCAAAGCCGGGGTCTTCATCGCCGACAAGGGTGGCCGCGTCAGCGGCCTGACCGACAGGGTTTTCAGTTCCGTCAACAAAGCCGATCAGATCGCGGTCGTCGAAGAATTTGAAACCGTGCACCTCGTCCACGGCCGAAACCGCGTCGGCGAGCCGCGACATGATGTGCGTCGCCAGCTCGAAACAGAGATCCATGCTCGCCGCGCGGATGTGAAAGAGGATGTCACCGGGTGTCGAAACGGCGGTATGCACGCCGCGAATTTCGCGAAACGGATGCAGGTCTTTCGGACCCGGCGCTCCGAACACCCGACTCCAGGCGTCAGAGCCGACCCCCATGATGCAGGACAACTGCCCGTTGAGATTGCGGAAGCCCACGCCGCGCAACAGGCTGGACAGGTCGCCGCACAAGCCACGAACCGCCTTCTCGGGGGCCGGTCCGGGATTGATCGTCACGACCAGGAATATCGCCGCCCGCGTCAGCCTGGCAGCGACCGACTGGGACACGGGAGCCGGTAAGCTTGAAACCATGTTCGATCCATTCGATATCCGCTGTGCCACGTATCTTTAGCGCGACGAAGACAAGATACGCCGACACGCCTATTGCCGGCTGACATGCTTTGCCGGCAGCTTGCCGCCATTCCACTTGCCGTCGATCGCCCGCTCGATCTGCGCGGCCAGTTGCAGTAGCAGGCCGTCATTCGCCTGACGCGTCTGCGCCTGGATGCCGAGCGGCAGTCCGTTCTCCTGCGCCGCCAGCGGCAGCGAGATGCCGGGGATGCCGCACAGATTGGCAAGCGGTGTATAGGCGAAATTCTTCCACAGATTGGCGAACCAGTCGTGCACCGACGGATTGGTGCTGGTGGTGAGATATTCTGACGTGCCGACCTTTGGCGTCGGCTTGGCGGTGATCGGCGTCAGGATGATGTCGTAGCGCTCGAAGAACGCGCCGAAAGCGCGCGACGTCGTATTGAACACGGCCTGCATCGCGTTGCGCTCGGTATAGGACGTGTTCAGCCCGCTCTCCCAGATCTTGATGTTGATCGGCTCCAGCAGATCGGTGGTCGGCTTATCCAAACCGAGCCGCGCCAGATGACCGGCGATCACCTGCGCGAAATTGCTGATGTAGCAGGTCGTCTGCGCGGCGAACGCGTTGCGGAAATCCACCTCCGGCAATGCCCATTCCACGTGATGGCCGAGCCCTTCGAGCATTTTGCCGACACGCTCCAGCTCTGCAACGAAATGCGGCGGCGCTTTGTAGTCGCCCCACTCATGCGACAGCGCGATGCGCAGTCTTCCAGGATCCCGCTTGATCAGGTCGCTATAGGGTTCGGCGGGCGACCAGAACGGCATGAATTCGCCAGGCGCGCCGCCGCGGCAATTGTCGACGAAGGCTGCGGTGTCGCGCACGCTGCGGCTGACGCAGCCCTGGATCGAGACCAACCCGGAGAGATCCGACAGCGCGGGCGCCAGCGAATAGACGCCGCGCGAGACCTTCAGACCGATCAGGCCGTTTACACCCGCGGGAATGCGGATCGAACCACCGCCATCCGTGGCATGGGAGATCGGCAGCACGCCGGCCGCGACCATCGCCGCAGAGCCGGCGGAGGAGCCACAGGTGGTGTAGTCGGTGTCCCAGGGATTGCGGGTGACATAGAGCTTGTTCTCGGCAGAACTGCAGACGCCGAATTCTGGCGTGGTGCTGCGGCCAATGATGTTGAGCCCGGCGTTCCGGATTTTGCCGGTCAGGAAGCTGTCCTGCGCGGGACGATGCCCCTGCATGATCATGGAGCCGAATTCCTGCAGCCGTCCCTTCAGGGTCGGGCCGAGGTCCTTCATGAGGTACGGAACGCCAGCGAACGCACCCTCGGCATTCATACCGTCCTTGGCAGTATCGGCGACGACGTCGTCAAACACTTCGACGACGGCATCGAGCGCGGGATTGGTCCTGGCGATGCCGGCCGCGGCCTGCGCCGCCAGATCGGCCGGCCTCAGGTCGCCCTTGCGCACGCGATCGGCCAGCGCCACGGCGTCATGTTTCGCCCATTCGTCCCAGCTCATCGCCAATGTCATGTCGCACGTCCAATTCGAGATTCGGTTGGTGCGAGCCTAGACCGGATGACGGTTTTTTCGGAAGCCGTGGCAGGTGCCTTGAGCGCGCGGCAGACGCAGGGCAGACCAGCGTGCCGGATGGCAATTGCCGTCGCGCGCCTCCGGCGGCAGCGGTAAATTCCAGCAGGACGTCAGCGTGCGGCACCATAGCCGGGCCAGCATAGCCCCGGGTGTCACTTCGCTCACCCGGGCACCACGCCGCTCTCGTCAGTTTGCCGAGAACGGCAGAGAATACGGCCGTCCGAACGGGACCCCGCCGCGCACAGTCTGGACCGCCTTCAGATAGGCCTTGCCGGTGCGGGGCTTGTTCGAGGTGTCGAGCAGTTCGACCGGACCTTCGACGAGTTCGAGAATGGCCACGTCCGCGGGCGCACCGACCTGCAGCGTGCCGAGCTTGGGCACACGGTTGATGACATTGGCCGGCTTGATCGTGGCGGCCGCGATCACCTGGTCGAGCGAGAAGCCAAGCGCGAGAAACTTGCTGAGCACCCAGGGCAGATACGGCCGGCTCGGTGTATTCGCCGCGGCCACATGGACGTCGCTGGAAATCGTATCGAACACGAGCCCCTGCTGGATCGCCTCTTCGGCAATGTCATAGTCGAAGCTGCCGGCGCCATGGCCGACATCGATGATGACGCCGCGCTTCTTCGCTTCCAGCAGCGCCGGAAGCACCTTGCCGTTCTGCACCGTGTTGTTGCCGAGTGCGCTGTAGGGATGAGTCAGGATGTCGCCGGGACGCAACGTATCGACGAGCACCGACAGATCGCCCGGTGCATTGCCGATGTGGCACATCACCCGCCCCTTGGTGCCCGAGCGTTCGACGGCCAGAATGGCGCGCTTCAACGGCTCGATGCCATTATTGCCGACGAATGCCAGCGTCTCGCGCACCTTGGCGCCGAGTACGAGATCGGGATTTTCGGCGATGGTGCGCGCCGCGGCATCGACATTCGCATAGTCGATATTCAGCAACTCGCCCACGGGAAAGCCCGCAAGGCCGATGGTCGAGATGTGCACGAAGGCAAACAGCCGGCTGCGCGAATGTCCGACGACGTCGCGCTTGAACCCGGCAAACGTGTTGGCGCCGGCATCTCCGGCGCTGACATAGGTTGTCGTCGCCGAGAACGGCACAAGCTCGTCGGGCGGAATGCCGATCGCCGAACCATAGGGATAGACATGGGTGTGAAGATCGACGAGGCCGGGCGTCACCAGTTTGCCCTTGGCGTCGATGCTTTGTTTGGCCCGCTCCGCAGGAATGCTCGGCTCGACGGCGGCGACCTGCCCGAACTTGATGCCGATATCGCGAATGCCGCGCAGATTCTGGCTGGGGTCGATGACCTCGCCGCCCCGGATTACGAGATCGAAATTCTCAGTGGGCTGCTGGCCGAACGTCCCCCCGGATGCGCCAAGCGACCCAAGCATGGCCGCGCCACCTGCCAACACGTCACGTCGTGAAATCTTAGCCACTGATATCTCCGCCCCTGAACCAAAGTCCTGTCAGGCGAAGATAGTGGTCGGAACTCGAAATGTGTTTTCGTTGATTTTGCTTTCACGGCGCTTTTGAACTCCGCCGCGATCAAACAGGAGCAACAGATAGTCGCTGCGATGATTTAATGAGGGTCGCGACAATGTCGACCGAAAGCTTTCACAGGAATCCGGTGCTGCGGCATGCGCCGCCTCGCCTCGCCTAGCCGCAATTCCAGATCGGTCCGATCGGGGTTCGCGTCCAGCATGGGCCCATGCTGCCGCCATTGTACTGGCCGCGATAGAAGCCGGGCCGGCCGAAATAATACTTCTCGCCGTCGGACCAGCGATAATAGACCGGGGTACGGTCGATGTACCAATGGCGCCGATCGCGTTTGGCCATGAGCAGGTCCGCGCGCTTCTGCATGAACAGCGGAACGCTGTTGTTCAGCGGCTGGTGATAGCCCGGCAGGAAGCCGTAGCCCTTCCATTGCTGCGGCCTCTTTTTCGCCGGCGCCGCCAACGCAACGGCGGAAGTGAGCGACAGGACGAGAGCAATCAATAGACACATGAATCGCGACATGCCCACAGCATAGAGATTTGGGGCGCGGGCGGCCATTCAAATTCGGGTGCGCCGCGCTCAGGTCGATACAAGGGACTCGTTGTGTCGTCCGTGACCTCGCCGTGCATCAGGAATCCACCCTAGGTTGCACTTCACGTGATCCGGGCTACACTCACGGAACATCACGCGAAAGCCATATCGCGACCTGATCCTGAAAGCGTGGCATGACCATTTCGGCAACCAGCGTCCGTTTCGATGACGCAAGCATGTGGGTCGAACTGACCGACGGGCGAACGCTCGGCGTTCCCCTCGCTTGGTATCCGCGCCTGCGGAATGCCACGCCCGAGCAGCGCAATCAGGTCGAGATCGGCCGCCACGGTCTGCATTGGGAAGCCCTTGACGAGGATATCTCAATCGCCGGCTTGATCGCCGGTCGTGGTGACCTCACGCATCGCTCGGAGAGCGCAGCTTAGATCATTCAAAACGTTGGCGGCGTGCGGACGCTGATCACCTCGTAGGGTTTCGCGCCGACGCAGCGAAAGCGATGCGGGCGTCGGCTTTAGAAACAACAGGCATCGCCGGAAGCGAGGATGCGTCGTTCTTCGTGGACGCTCACCTCTCGCGAGCCATCGGCACTTGCACCCTACCTCGCCCCGCAACGTGCCCCTGTGAAACACCTGCGATCGCTGCGACGCGATCCCCGATCAGTTTCTGCTCATATTGATGGTGACGTTCCGGATGTCGCCTTCGGACGATATCGAGAAAGACTGTTTGTTGCCGCGCGTCGAGAGCGACAGGCTGGCCGAGAAGCCCGGCGCGTCGATGACGGCCGAGATGAGGCCGCCGGACTCCCTGCCTGCGATGCTTCCGCTGATTCCGCGACTGGTTTCGCTCCATGTTCCGGCGATGGTGCCATCCTGGCTGACCACGTCGCTGTTGAGATCGAAGCGGTAGCTGTCGCTCGCGCAACGCAAGCTCTGCAGAAGCCGCCTTTCGCCATTGCTGACCTGGTATGTCGCCTTGCAGCGAAGCCGCTCCTTGGATCCGTCGGACAGCGAGATTGCTCCTGCGCCTGCCCAGGATCCGGTAAGGCCTGTGAACGGCAGCGACTGCGCCGCCGCCGAACCTGAGGCGGCGACGAGCAGGATCGACACCAGCGCAAGCCGGCGGGGCGAAACGATCTTGCGAAGCATGGAAAGTCTCATGAGGTCACTCCTGTTTCAGCACGCATGTGCCGGGTTTGAACGTCGCGTCGCGCATCAGTTGCCGCTTGCGACTTGCCGCGTGATTGCTGTGTGTGACGCCGCCACGGAATCCTGATCGTCGGAGGGCGGGGATTTCGACCAGAGACGATTGCCCCGCGCCCTCTCGTAACCGTACTGGAACAGCGCGCGCATATAGGCGGTGTCGAAGCCGGACATCAGCGATGGCGGTCGATCGCCCTCGATATAGGTCAGATTGAATCCGAACTTGTTGCGGCGGGCGAAGGCATAGGTGTTGTAAAGGATGGACCGTGTCTGAATCTTCGTCACGGTCGATGACGCCCGCGCAGCGATTTCGATGGTGGAATTGGGAATGACCTGAAATTCCCGTTCGATCTTGTTGTTGATCAGGACGTAGAGTTGCAGCTTCTCTGCCCTGGCGAATGTGGCGTCGCGCAGCAGGAAGGCCTCCGGCAATGTCAGGACAGGCGCGGTGACGCCGCCATCGACATGCATCTCCTCGAAGCGCTTGCCGTTCGCCTCCGCGGTCACCAGCATCGGCGGAAACACCACGGGCAGACTCGCCGAAGCCGCGACAACATCCCGGAACAGGTTCAGTGCTTCGGGCGTACGCAGCGAAGCGATCCGTCCCATGTCCCAGATGGCGGTCCGCTGGGAGTCCAGGTTGGTCGTGACGACGAACAGCATCCGCCCCTTCGCATGTTCGGCTGCGACAGCCGCGACAAAGGTCTCGTCGATATACTTCGCCACCAGCTCGCGCAGCCGCGTATTGCCGAACAGGCCAGAACCAAAGATCGCATTGAACGGATTGGGTGCATCGAGCAGGCTCGCGGCAACGCCGCTGGTGTAGACGTCACGCAAGGTCGCGTCATAGTCGGGACCGAGAAACGCGAAGGGCGCGATCAGTGCGCCGGTGCTCACACCGGATACCATCGAGAACGACGGGCGCGTCCCTGCCTCGGTCCAGCCATTGAGCACGCCGGCGCCATAGGCGCCGTCCGCCCCGCCTCCGGACAGCGCCAGATAGGTTCGAGGCCCCCGCAACACGACCTGGTTCTGACCACTTCGAAACGTCGAGGCCGGTTCGTCCGCATAACGGCGCAGGTCCGTAAGATCGAGGACGCGCGCACTGGATGCATCCGCGGCGCTATGCGGCGTCCGTGGCAGCGACGAACATCCGGCGACCAGAAGGCTCAGCGCCGCAACGACAAGCAACGAAACCGACGGCCGCCAACGGTAGCCATGCATGACATGTTCGGTCAGGAGAGCGCTCACGGGTTCGACGCCCCGTCCATAGAACTACGTCGCTGGGCGACCTGAAGGGATGCCGCCGCGGGTTGAGCGACGAGTTCGAGGTAGTCCCGGTGGATCGCCTGGACGGTCGTACGCTCGTCGAACTTCACCCGCCAACTGCTCGGCGAGCCGCGGCCCACGATGACTCCCTGGCGATCGCCGTATTTGGGATGCCGCTCACGACCGAGAACGCTCATCCGGACACGGGCACCACGGAACAGTCGCGGCGGCGATGCGTCACTATCCGCATTCATCATGCAGCCCTCGCCCGGTCGGGCGCCTGATGGGCAATCAGTTTCGCTTTCGCTGTGGCCACGGTTTCGATCAGCTTGCGTCGCCGATCTGCAGTGCCGGCCGCATCGGCTGGCAACGGAGACATCATTTTGAAAGCACTATGCATTTGACCGCGCGCGTTAAGTGAGCAATCACTCACTATTGTTGACTGACTCAAAAGTCAATAGCACCCGTGTAAGGGATCGATTATCCTGCCCCCATGAATGCTGAGCTGAAGAAGCGCGCCCGTCGAAAAGCGGAACGACCGATCGAGATCCTCGACGCGGCCTTCGAGGAATTCGCCAAAAACGGCTATGCCGCCACCCGGCTGGAGGATGTCGCCGCCCGCGCGTCCGTCACCAAGGGCACGATCTATTTCTATTTCGAAACCAAGGAGCGCGTGTTCGACGAGATGATCCGATACAAGTCCCAGGCGTTCTTTCCCGAACTGGAAAGCTATGCCGGGACGCTGGAAGGATCATACAGCGCGCGCCTGCGCGCACTCATGGTCTTCGTGTATCGCAAGATTGCCGAGGACAGACCTTTCCGCGAAACACTCCGCTTCCTGATCGCCGACGGCTCCCGTTTCCCCGACCTCGTGGACCGGCACTATGACGAGTTCATGCGGCCGGTTATCGACCAGTTCCGAATGGTGATCGAAGCGGGAGTCGCGGCCGGCGAATTCCGCCCGTCGCAGGCAAGCACATTCACCGAAATCGTGATGAGCCCCGCGCTGCTGTTGACCGTGTGGTCACTGTTGTTTGGAACGCGAAGGCAGATCGACGTCGCGGTCTTCACCGATGCCAGTATCGACCTGCTGATGCGAGGAATCGATACTTCCCGTTAGCCCGGGCGTGAGCTTAGGTCCTCAAAACGTCGGCGGCGTGCACGCACTGATCACTTCGCAGGGTTTCGCGCCGACGCAGCGAAAGCGATGCGGACGGCGGCTTTCGAAATAATACGCGTCGCCAGGATCGAGGATGCGCCGCTCCTCGTCGACGGTGACTTCCAGCCGGCCTGACACCACGATGCCGCCCTCCTCGCCGTCATGCACCAGCGGCACCCGTCCGGTGTCGCTGCCCGGCTCGTAGCGCTCCTTCAGGATCTGCAGGCTACGGCCGAACAGATTGTCGCCAACCTGACGATAGGAGATTGGCGTCTTGCCGATCTCGGTCAGTTCGTCGGAGCGGTAGAATGCTTTGCGCGGCCGGTCCGGCTCGATGGCGAAGAAGTCGGCGAGCCCCATCGGAATGCCATCGAGAATACGCTTGAGCGCGCCGACCGACGGGTTCATCTGGTTGGACTCGATCAGCGAGATCGTCGAATTGGTCACGCCCGCGCGCTTGGCCAGTTCACGCTGCGACAGCTTGTGACGCCCGCGCACGAAGCGCAGCCGTTCGCCTAGATCGATACTCACGCCAAATCCCTGTTGCGAGTGTTTCGGATCGAACAAATATGACCCGGCCCATTCAATAAAATCAACAGGTTAATCAGATCGAGAAAAGGACTTGTTGCATTCGGGCGAACATGATCCAGATGCTGAATCAGCCAAGGGAGCCGCGCCGTGACCGTTCATCAGATTCCGAACACGCTACAACTCGAGTCGTTCTGGATGCCGTTCACGGCCAACCGCCAGTTCAAGGCGGCACCGCGCATGTTCGCATCCGCGCAGGGCATGTATTACACCACCGAAGACGGCCGCAAGGTGATCGACGGATCGGCTGGCCTCTGGTGCACCAATGCCGGCCACGGCCGCCGCGAGATCGCCAGTGCCGTTGAGAAGCAGCTCACCACCCTCGACTTCGCCCCCGCGTTCCAGATGGGCCATCCGCTCGCCTTCGAATTCGCCAATCGTCTGGCCGAGATCGCGCCCGCCGGCCTCGACCGCATCTTCTTTACCAATTCCGGCTCGGAGTCGGGCGATACGGCGCTGAAGATCGCGCTGGCCTATCATCGCGCCAACGGCCAGGCCTCGCGCACGCGCCTGATCGGTAGGGAGCGCGGCTATCACGGCGTCGGCTTCGGCGGCACCTCGGTCGGCGGCATGGTCAATAACCGCCGCGCCTTCTCGTCCGCCCAACTACCCGGCACCGATCACATCCGCCACACCCACGATCTCGCACGCAACGCCTTCTCGAAGGACCTCCCGGAGCACGGCGCCGAACTGGCCGACGACGTCGAGCGACTGGTGGCCCTGCATGGCGCCGACACGATCGCTGCCGTCATCGTCGAGCCGGTGCCCGGTTCGACCGGCGTGCTGCCGCCGCCGAAGAACTATCTGCAGCGCCTGCGCGAGCTCTGCACCAAGCACGGCATCCTGCTGATCTTCGACGAAGTCATCACCGGCTTCGGCCGCCTCGGCACGCCTTTCGCCGCAGATTATTTCGGCGTGACGCCGGACCTGATGACCACCGCGAAAGGCATCACCAACGGCACCGTGCCCTGCGGCGCCGTGTTCGCCAGCCGCAAGATCTACGACGGGCTGATGACCGGGCCGGAAAGCCAGATCGAGCTGTTCCATGGCTACACCTATTCGGCGCATCCGGTCGCCTGCGCCGCGGGCATCGCGACGCTGGACATCTACAAGAGCGAGGGACTGCTGACGCGCGGTGCCTCGCTGTCCGACTACTGGCGCGATAGCCTGCACGCGCTCAAGGACCTGCCCAATGTCATCGACATCCGCAATTGCGGCCTGATGGGCGCCGTCGAACTTGCACCCCGCAAGGATGCACCGGCTGCGCGCGGCTATGACGTCATGGTCGACTGCTTCAACCGCGGACTCTATCTGCGCCAGAGCGGCGACGCCTTCGCGATGTCGCCGCCCCTCATCGTCGAGAAGAACCAGATCGACGAGATCGTTTCGATCCTGAGCGACGCCATCAAGCGCGTCGCCTGAGTCCACACACGATCCGATCCAACACGGCCCGGATGAAGCCCCTGCTTCATCCGGGCCTTGTTGTTCAAGAGATCCGCTTGTCAATCAACTTGCGCTGCCATGCGCCCGCGCGCACATCCGTGTCACATGATCCGCGCTCATCACCGGCGTCGTCGCGACGGTGTTGCTCGAACCAGTGCTGGTCGTCCATGAGAAACTGCCGAGCGATGCCATGACAGGCGCTACGGCGAAACGCGACATCATCGCGACATTCACCATCGCCGGCACGTCGACGCGGGGATGGCTGACGATCGCGTCCACGATCAGGCCGAAGGCGGCCAGTCCCAGTGTTCGCTTGCGAGATCTGATTGAGGTCTTGCGGAATTGGATCCGCATCGCGGGCTCATGGGCTTGAGGATGCGCACGCACCAAGGTCGGAGCGCGCCGACGGGTCGACGTCGCGCGCCATTTTAGCGATCAACTGTGACCATCCGGTCTGATGCCGCGAACAACAAAGCTCGCAACCGATCACGTCGCGACGAGTCGCCCGATATCGGTCATCACATCTTCACGAGGACGGGCACGTGATACGCCCTGCACCCGAACGCCCTCAAGAAATACTGAAAATAATCCTTGACGCCATCCCAATGCAGATTATATTCCCCTGCATCCCGTCCCACTTTGAGGGGCGTTGCCAGGGACGCTTGTTAGCGCGGGGCGGGATGTGGCGCCTGCGGGCGGGAGGGAGACGTTCCCTCGCGCACTCGGGAGGCCTTGGGTCACCGTCCGGCCCCACTACGGGGGTCTGCCACTCATGCTGGCTGGACGTGGCATTGGTGAACGGCGGGAAACCGTCGGGATCAGCGGAGTGCGGAGCTCTGCGCCTTTGCCCGGAAGAACGGTCCCGGGGACAGAAATCGCCACGATGGAGCGTCGAAAGGCGTTTCCGCGGCCTCTGCTGTCCGGCGATCCGTGCAGCACGCTGCGGCACTGTTACCAAGTCGCGCCTTTCGGCGCTTCATCTCCCTCATTCTTGAGGGAGAGCACCGGGACCGCCACGCACGCGCACAGGCGCGGGCAAGGACGGCGCACGCTCGTCCCTCACCTGCATCACAGTAATCAACAACGTCATCACGGGAGGTCACATGCTCCTTGGTCACAAGTATCCGCGTCTCACATCGACAAATTCCACGCTGCGGCAGCAGACGTTAGCGGCCTTTCGTCTACTTTCCCCGTTACCGTGCGATGCGGTAGCCTGCCTACGGGACTCTGCATCCCGCGACATCCGTCACGGCGCAGAACGGGCAGACAACAAGAAGAACGGTCTGCGATCCGAGGCAGGCGCTTTGGCGCTCCCGCCACCTTGGAGCGCGCCGGCAGTCGAGGAAATGAAATGATGAAGAGCTTCGTCCGCGCCGCGAGCGTGATCGCCGTTATGGCCGCCTGCGCCGGCAGCGCCGAGACTGCCTTTGCGCAGAGCTGGCCGAACCGGCCGATCCGCATGGTCGTGCCCTATACGCCGGGCGGCTATACCGATCTGATGGCGCGCCTCGTTTCCGAAAAGATGTCGGCGGCGCTGGGCCAGCCGATCGTCATCGAGAACAAGCCGGGCGCGAATGCCGCCATCGGCACCGACGCCGTCGCCAAGGCAGCCCCCGACGGCTACACCTTCGGCACCGTGATCGCGGCGCATTCGGTGAACCCGACGCTCAATCCGAAGCTGCCCTATGATGCGATGAAGGACTTCACCTATGTGTCGCTGACCTCGGTCACGCCATTGATCCTCATCGCGACGCCGTCCCTGCCCGCCAAGGACATGAAGGAGTTCATCGCGCTCGCCAAGGCGAAGCCCGGCTCACTGAACTTCGCCTCGTCAGGCATTGGGTCGGCCGCACATCTGACCATGGAAATGCTGAAGAGCCGCGAAGGCATCAATCTGCAGCACATTCCCTACAAGGGCACGTCCGGCGCGCTGCAGGATACGGTCGGCGGCCAGATCAATGTGATGTTCGACGTCATCGGCCCGCTGATGTCGCAGGTGAAGTCCGGCAATGCCAAGGCGCTCGCCGTCGCCGCCAAGGAGCGCGTACCGGCGGCCGGCGACGTGCCGACCATGGCGGAAGCCGGCGTGCCTGATTTCGTCTCCGGCACCTGGTCCGGCATCATCGCGCCCGCTGGCACGCCGAAGGAGATCGTGGATCGCGTAGCCGCGGAGGCAAAGAAGGCGCTCACCGATCCCGACCTGAAGAAGAAGCTCGACGATCAGGGCATCGTCCCCATGGGCACCACCCCGGATGAATTCCGCGCCTTCGTCACCGACGAAATCGCGCGCTGGAAGAAGGTGATCACGGACGCCGGCATCAAGATGGAGCAGTAAGCGCCAACCTCGTCATTCCGGGACGCGAGCGCCACTTGGCGGTCGCGGACCCGGAATCTCAAGATGAGAGTCCCTCCTTCCGCCGCGCTGAAGAGTGATGAACACATCAAGATTCCCCGCCACTCCAATTGGAGTGGCTGAGGTTCGCGCCGAACCGCTTCGCGTTTCGCCCCACCCCGGAATGACCGCATAAGGCCTCTCAGCTTTCGCTTCTGGCTTTCAAAATCGCCAGATGCACGAAATGCAGCTTTCCCCTCACCGCCTGTGTGAGATGAAACGGATAGGCGTCACTCATGCCCATCGAACGATTGAGTTCGTTCATGCTGTAGGACACAGCATCCCACAGCGACAGCAGCGCTTCGAAGTCACGCTCGAGATAGGGATCGTCCAGCGTATGACGCGAGCGCTCGTCCAGTGACAGCGGCAGCGAAGACGCGGTGTCCAGCGTCGAGACGATGTGCAGGAAATGCGCAAAGGTCTCGGCCCAGTCTTCCCACGGATGCGATGTCGCATATTCGCTAATGAAGGCATCGCTATTCCAGGAGCGATCGGCGCGATTGTGATAGGCAGCGAGTGCTTCACCGTAGTCGCGGGTTTCATCGCCGAAGATCAGACGGAACGGACTGATGAGCTGCGACTGATCGACCAGCGCTTCCCAGTAAAAATGCCCGACCTCGTGGCGGAAATGCCCGAGCAGCGTTCGATACGGTTCGCGAAACGCCGCGCGCCGCGCCTCGCGCTCGGCATCGTCAGCTTCCGAGAGGTTCATCGTGATCAGCCCCGACAAATGCCCGGTCATGATCGGATGTCCGGCGGTCTCGTCCGAGAGAATGTCGAACGCGATATGCGCGCCGCTCGACACGGCAAGGGGCAGTCTGAGCCGCATCAGGTCGTAGGTCAGACGCCGCTTGGCCTGTTCGACCCGCTTCCAGAGCGCGACATTGCGATCCGACACCAGATTGGGAATCGTGCGCGTAAGCCGGCAGGACGGACAGAACGGATCGCTGTCATCCGTGGCCCAGTTGCAGGCGATCAGATTGCGATTGGCGCAAGACATGACCGACGCGGCGCTGACGACATTGGACCGCGCGGTGTCGAAGATCAGCGCCTCGCCGCACTGCACGCAATCGCTCTGCTCGAAGAAGACGCGCGTCTGGCAGTTGGGGCAGATCAGTTGTTTCATGGGTGAAGTCTAACCCAAAACGGCCGGGATGGTTCAACGCGCTCGCAACATTCGCCGCCCGGCCGTGCCTGTTATGCGCGATGCCGGCATGCAGGAATGGCGCTTGAGGGACCTGCCCAAATCGCGCTTCAATCCCGGCGTTTAAAAGAACCAATAAAAATCGAACCGGGAGGCCATCATGAAGACGCTCGCAGGCGCCGTCTGCGCTCTGGCGCTATTTGCAGGTAGCGCGCAGGCACAGACGGTGAAGGATTTTCTGGCGCAGGTCATGGTCAAGTGGACCGCCCCCTTCGAGCCGTTTCAGCTGATCGACAACATCTATTACGTCGGCACCGACGGCATCGCGGTCTATCTCATCAAGACATCCGACGGCCTGATCCTGATGGACACCGGCGTCCCGCAATCGACGGGGATGATCAAGGACCACATCGCGAAGCTCGGCTTCAAGGTCAGCGACATCAAGATCATCCTCAACAGCCATGCCCATTTCGATCACACCGGCGGTTTTGCGGAGATCAAGAAGGACACCGGCGCGCAACTGATCGCAGGCCTACGGGACAAGCCATTGCTCGAAAGCGGCACCTATCCGGGCGATGAAAAGAACACCGATATCGGCTTCCCGCCGGTCAAGGTGGATCGCACCGTCACCGAAGGCGATAAGGTCACGCTCGGCGGCACCACGCTGACGGCGCATGCAACGCCCGGCCATTCGCCGGGCTGCACGAGCTGGGAAATGACCGTGAAGAACGGCAGCGAGAACCGTGAGGTCCTGTTCTTCTGCAGTGGCACCGTGGCGCTGAACCGGCTTGTCGGCAATCCAACCCATGCCGGCATCGTCGACGATTATCGGTCGACCTATGCCAAGGCCAAGGCCATGAAAATCGACGTGCTGCTCGGACCGCATCCGGAAGTCTATGGCATGCAGGCCAAGCGCGCGGCGATGAAGGACGGCGCGCCGAATCCGTTCGTGAAACCGGGCGAGCTTGCCGCTTACGCTGCAGTGCTCGAACAGGATTTCGACAAGCAGCTCGCCAAGCAAACGGCTGCGCTGCAAAGCGGCAAATAGCGACTGCCAGCCACGGCGAGCGATTTGTCGCAAGCCGCGGCGGTTGTCGGCGATTGCAGTCGGCTGGTAGTTTTGCGCATCAGATGAGGTGTGCCTATGGAACTCGCTTGCCCCTGCAACGCCGTGAAGCTCAGGATTTCAGCCGACCCCATCGCCCATTTCTGGTGCCACTGCGCCGACTGCCAGACCGTCCACGGCGCGGCCTATGTGGCCGAGGCCGTCTATCCAGCTGACGGTGTAGAAGTCGTTCAAGGCGACACGACGTCGTTCGCGCTGAAGACGACCCCGCGCCTCAGTTGCGCAAAATGTGCCACGCGGCTGATTATCGAACTCGACGGGATCGGCATGCGCAGCATCAACGGCTATCTGCTCGGAGACGCGTTCAAGCCGAGCCTGCATATCAATTGCAGCGAAGCAATTGCTCCGGTCCGCGACGGCCTGCCGCATTACGCCGCCATGCCGGCAGCATTCGGCGGCGACGACCGGCTGGTCGACTGGTAGGACGCCGAGGTTTTTCCTCGCTAGGGCAGCGCCAGCAGGCCTCCAGCAACAATCATGGTCGCCAGCGCCGACAGCGCCAGCGACCAATGGATCCCGATCATGCTGCCGACGACGCCGACCGAGATGCCGCTGAAGGCGCGCAAGCCCAGGCTCGCCATATTGAACAGACCGATGACGCGGCCGCGCTTGTCCAGGGGGGCATCGAGCTGCACGAGGCTCTGTGCCATGGCGTTGAACGACAATTCGAGGAATCCCGCCGCAAACAGGAACACCAGCGCAATGGCGTAGTGACCGGTCAGCGCGAAGATCGCCAACGCACCGCACCAGAGCAGCGCCAGAATGATCGCCGTACGCGGCTTCGGCGCCAGCAATTGCCTGCCCTCCAGCGCCAGGCCGGCAAGCAGGCCACCAGCTGCGTCAGCCCCCAGCAGCATGCTATAGGACATGCCGGGATCGCCATGGCCGAGATCACTGGCGAAGCTCGGCATCTGTGAACTATAGGCGTTGCCGACGAAGAACGATGCCGCGCCGGCCAGTGCGATCATGGACACGATCACCGGACGGTGGCGAACGTCGCGCATGGTCTGGACGATGTCCGCAAAGCCCCGCACGGCGCGCTGAGGCGCGGGCGCGCCGGTGCGAAAGCGCGGACCATAGGGCGCCTTGATCAGCCACAGCACCAGCGGCAGATAGAAGATGGTGTTGAGCATGATGCCATAGGCCGGACCCAGCGCGAGCAGGATCACGCCGCCGACCGCAGGGCCAACCATGACGCCGAGATAGCGCGCCATGGCGTTCAGACGCACCGCGCTCGGCAGGTCGGCGGAACCGACGACGTCGTAGAGCAGCATCTGGTTCGGCGTCTGCCACAGCACGCCGGCACAGCCATGGATCACCAGCAGCACCATCGCCTGCCACATCTGCAGGGTATCGGTGACAAAGAAATAGCCCCAGCCCAGCGATGCCAGAATGAACAGCGCCATGCCGCACTGGATCACGCGCCGCGGGTCGAAACGCTCCGCCAGCGCGCCAGACGTGACCGAGAACAGCAGGAACGGCAGCCAGTGCGAGACGATGGCGAAACCACCCAGCGCGGGCGACTGGAATTTCTGAAACACCACCCAGTAGCTGATCACATGCTCGATATTGTCGGCCATCATGGCCAGCACATAGGTGATGAATTGGGCGCGGAATCCCGGGTGATGGAGCGCCGCGAAGGATCGTTTGGTGGGCGATGCGCCGACGGTCTGCGCTGGGGTGTCGCTCATCGGGAGGGGAATCTTCGGACGGAGGGAAACGCCGCCATCGGCAATGACGGCGGTTCGGACTCGTTACATCGCATGTCTTCGCCCGGCACAAGGCGGCTTCCGGCATAGGACGCCTCGCCATCTTGCATGCAATTGCATTCATCCCTACCTGTCCCCGGCAACCATCAACCCTGCCCCTTTTCCGGAGCCTGCCTGACATGACCGACGCCCCCTACACGCCTCCCAAAGTCTGGACCTGGGACAAGGAAAACGGCGGCAAATTTGCCTCGACCAACCGGCCCATCGCCGGCCCCACCCATGAGAAGGAGCTCTCGGTCGGCAAACATCCGTTCCAGCTCTATTCGCTGGCGACGCCGAACGGCCAGAAGGTCACGATCATGTTCGAGGAACTGCTCGCTGCCGGCCATACAGGCGCGGAATACGATGCCTGGCTGATCCGGATCGACGGCAACCAGTTCGGTTCGGGTTTCGTCGATGTGAACCCCAATTCCAAGATTCCAGCTCTGATCGACCGCAGCGGCGACAAGCCGTTTCGCGTGTTCGAATCCGGCGCGATCCTGGTGCATCTCGCCGAGAAATTCGGCGCCTTCCTTCCAAAGGGTGGCCCCGAACGCGCCGAGTGCCTGTCCTGGCTGTTCTGGCAGATGGGCAGCGCCCCCTTCCTCGGCGGCGGCTTCGGCCATTTCTATGCCTATGCGCCGACCAAGATCGAATACGCCATCGATCGTTACGCCATGGAGACGAAACGTCAGCTCGACGTGCTGGACCGTCGCCTCGCCGATAACGAGTATCTCGCCGGCAAGGATTATACGATCGCCGATATGGCGGTGTTCCCCTGGTATGGCGGCCTCGCAGAGAATGCGATCTATGGCGATGCCGGCACTTTCCTCGATGTGCAGAGCTACAAGAACCTGCAGCGCTGGACCAAGACCATCGCGGCACGACCTGCCGTGAAGCGCGGTCGCATGGTCAATCGCACCTCGGGCGACCCGGCCGGCCAGTTGCGCGAACGCCATGACGCCAGCGACTTCGACACGAAGACTCAGGACAAGCTCGAAGCGCAGAGCTGAGGCGAAGGCTTCGAATTGACATCGCTTCGGCCCGGAATCGAAAAGCCCCGCGTCAGCGGGGCTTTTGCACGTCTGGATGCACGGGGCTGCGGCCTCAGCCCTTCATGCACTTGTTGACCGATGAGGTCTTGGCGGCGCCGGCCAGTGGCTTGCCCTCGGCGCTCTTGGCGTTGTCCTCGCAGCACTTCTTCATGAAGCTCTTCTTGGCAGCGCCCGCGAGCGGCTTGCCGTCGCCGCTGACGGCGTTGCAGGATTGCGCCATTGCGGGCACAGCACTGAACAGGCTCAAGAGAACGAGGACAGACAGACGTTTCATGGACCGACTCCCGGTTTGTTGGAGCTGCAGCCTAACGCAACCACGAGCTCTCGCAAGACCGGCTATGCATCACGTGCCTACCGCTTAAACGCTATGTCGCGGCGCAGCGATTTCGCCGCGCACAGAGGCAACGCCCATCTCGAAACTGTCAGCGATACGGCGCGCGCGGATCATGAAGGCCTCAGTGACCTCAGCCGGAAATATCTCGCGCGCGGTCTGTTCGAACAGCAAAAGCCAGCGATCGAAATGTTCGCCCTTCAGCGGCAGCACGAGATGTGGACGCATCGGGCGGCCATTGTAGCGGCCGGTCTTCAGCATCATCGACGACCAGAAATCGCTGATCTGCGCGATGTGATGATCCCAGTCGGTCACGGCGCTGTTGAAGATCGGCCCCAGCAAATCATCCTCGCGGGCACGGCCGTAAAAGGTCTGCACCAGAAGCGCGATATTTTCTTCATTCAGGGAGGGCTGGAAGCTGGTGAAGCCGATTTCGGAGGTCTGCGTCATGCGCCCTGATGTAGGCGACGGCGGCCAGCTCGGCAACCGCCATCGCCCGAAATCCGTTCTGCAATTGATCCAGCGCAAACTCAGTTGCGACGACCCGCCGTCTGCGTCCGTTCCATCAGGTCCCCTTCCGAACGAACGCCATAAAATGCCTGCAGGAGCATCCCCCGACGCAACTTCCCGGGTGTGATGGAGCGGCACCCAGAATTCTTATAGAGCTGCCGAACTCCTCGGAGAGACCGTCCGGTGTCGCATTCGCCAACACCCGGTACTCTCCGGCTTTTTGCGATAGGATGACGCTGATAACCGTGCCCCGAAACCGCAAGGACACCTTCACTTGCCCGAAGCTCTCCTCTCCGCCCGCTCCGGCGAGTTTCCGACCTTTGCAACCTCGGATTTCGCGGGCGAAGGCTCGTTCTACTTCGACCTCGTACGACTGGAGGACCGCGACGACATCCCGCGCGGTTTCCTGCACCGGCACAACTACTACCATCTGCTCTGGATGACCCGGGCGAGCGGCACGCACACACTCGACTTCGCGCATTTCGACGTGCGCGACCACTCAGTGTTCTTTCTTTCGCCGGGCCAGGTCCATGCCTGGACGTCATCGGTCAAGCCTCACGGTTACGTGCTGAACTTCAGCACCGACTTCTTCGCGCGGATGTTTCCGCGCGCCGAAGATGTCGCGAAACTTCCGTTCTTCCACCCTGCGCGCGGCAACAGCGCGCTCTATCTCACGCAGGCCCAGCATGACGGCATGCTGCCACTGCTCTGCGAGATGGAGCGTGAGGCACGCGATCGCCAGCCGGGATTTCCCGATGTGGTGCGGGCCAGCCTGCTGATCCTGCTCACGCGCCTGCGCCGTGTGTGCCCCGACAACGAGCCCGCCGGTGGCGTTGGTCCACACCAGGCGCTCACGCGCCGTTTCGCGATGCTGGTGGAAACGCACTACCTGCGCTTCGGTACCATCGGCCAGTACGCCGAGGCGCTTGGCGTGAGCGAGCGCCAGCTCAACGATGCGGTCAAGCGCACTGTGGCGCGCACGGCCAGCCAGGTGGTGCAGGAGCGCGTGGTCCTCGAAGCCAAGCGCTGGCTCAGCAACACCGAAACGGGCATCGCCGAGATCGCGTTCCGCCTCAATATCGAGGATCCGGCCTACTTCGCGCGCTTCTTCAAGAAGCAGACCGGCCTCACGCCGGGCGACTTCCGGAGGAAGCATTGCCGTCCACTGGACTGACACGCGAAAAAGTCCAACACAACGTCTGATCCGTCCTAGCGCCGTCGCCGCGCGGCTGCATAGAGTGTCCCGCATGGACGCCTGACCGGGCGCTGCCGTCGCCACCTGCGCGTTTGTATGCGCAGGTCGGCATGGCATGACGCCCACCGCCACGACCGCCACGCATCTGCGGAGCGCGCCGTCGGCAGGACATAAAAACAAGAGGCAGAGGAAACAAAATGCACAAAGCAATCATCCCGTTGCGGAGCCTCGTCGTGGCCGCAGCATTGGCCCTCACCTCAATCAGCGCGATGGCCGATTATCCAGAACGTCCCCTGCGCGTGATCGTGCCGTTCGCCGCCGGTGGTGCCACCGACGTGATCGCGCGCACCGTGGCGCAAGCCATGTCGGTACGGCTCGGCCAGTCGATCGTGGTGGAAAACAAGGCCGGCGCCAACGGCAATATCGGCGGTGCCGCGGCGGCGCGCTCGGAGCCCGACGGCTATACGCTGCTGATGGCCACATCGAGCCACGCGATCAATGCATCGCTCTACCAGAAGCTCAGCTACAGCCTCACCCGCGATTTCGCGGCCTTGTCGAACCTGGCGTCGGTGCCCCTGCTGCTGGTGGTGCACCCGTCGGTGCCAGTCAATTCGGTGAGCGAACTCGCCGCTTACGCCAAGGCCAATGCCGCGAGCGTCAACTATGCATCGGGCGGCGTGGGCACCGCGTCCCATCTGTCCGGCGAGCAGTTCAGCACACTGGCTGGTGCGAAGATCACGCACGTCGCTTACAAGGGCGGCGCGCAGGCGCTCAACGATATGATCGGCGGACAGGTGCAGATCATGTTCGCCAACCTGCCCGAAGTTCTCTCTCTGGTGCAGAGTGGCAAGCTCAAGGCGCTGGCGGTGACGGGCAGCACGCGCCACGCCGCCTTGCCCGACGTGCCCGCTTTCTCAGAAACCCCGTATCCCGGCATGAACTTACGCTCGTGGTTCGGCCTGTTCGCACCGGCCGGCACGCCCCCTGCGATCGTCGAGAAGCTTGCGCAGACCATCGTTCAGAGCGTGGCCGACCCCGCCGTCCAGGAGCGGCTGAAAGGGCTCGGCGCCGACCCTGTCGGTGACGACCAGGCGACATTCCAGAAATACGTGAACGACGAGGTGGCGCGCTGGGCCGTGCTTGTTAAGCAGTCCGGCGCCACCGCCGAATGACCCTATTGATCCGCCACCGCTCGAGGAAACCCCATGCTGCTTGACGTTCGCACCTACACCTGCCGCCCCGGCACCATCAAGAAACACCTGGCGCTGTATGCCGAGCACGGCTACGAGATCCAGAGCCGCCATCTGGGCAAGCCGCTGGCCTACATGCAAACCGAGACCGGCAACGTCAACAGCTACATGCACATCTGGGTTTATGACAGCGCAGCCGATCGCGAGGCCAAGCGCCAGGCGCTGCAGAAGGACCCGGCCTGGGCCGACTACCTGAAGATCAGCGCCGAGGCCGCCTATCTCATCAGCCAGGAGAACCAGCTGATGACGCCGGTGTCCTTCTTCAAGCCGTAGGCGGACCTGCAGTCGCGCATCTGACTGCCGAACCTATGATGCGCCGCATTCTTGATGCCGCGCATCCCTTCCGTTCATCAGGTGGATGCCACGCCTGCGGGCCCGGCAGCCGCGGAGCCTGCTAGAGCATGATCCCGAAAAGTGGACACCGGTTTTCGGACAAGATCATGCTCTCATAGAGAAAATAGCTAGAGTCTGATCCATCGAAGATGGATCAGACTCTAGCGCAAGCTCAGTTGCGATAGGACGGATCGACCCGGTCGAGCTTGCGGAGCAGCGCCGGCCAGGCCAGTTCGCCGCTGAGGCCCGGAACATTGTCGCGTGGCTTCATGCGGTCATAGGTATCCTGCAGGACCTTCTGTGGCGGCGTGATCAGCTTGGTGTTGCACGACAGCGCTGCAACCTGAACCTGACAGGCCCGCTCCATCCGGAACAGTACGTTGAAAGCCGCGGCGATGGTCTTGCCGACCACCAGCAGGCCGTGATTGCGCAGCACCATCGCCTCGTGATTGCCGAGATGCGCGATCAGTCGTTCCCGCTCTTCTGGATTGTCCGCGATGCCCTCGAAGTCATGATAGGCGACATGAAGGAAGCGCATGCAGGTCTGCGCCACCGGCAACAACCCGCATTCCATCGCCGATACAGCCATGCCGGCCACGGTATGAGTATGCGCGACGCAATCGACATCGTGACGCGCCATGTGAATGGCACTGTGGATCACAAAGCCCGCAGCATTCACAGCGTAGTCGGACGCGTTGAACAGCGTGTTGCCGTCGAGGTCGATCTTGACGAGGCTCGACGCATCGATCTCCTCATAGAGCATGCCATAGGGATTGATCAGGAACTGATCTTCCGTTCCCGGCACGCGGCAGGAGATATGGTTGGCGATCATCTCGGTCATGCCGTACATCGCCGTGAGACGGTAGCAGGCTGCGAGATTGACGCGCGACTGCCACTCCTCGGGACTGACCTGATCCTGCACCGAACGGACGACTTTCACGGCGGGTGAGCTGACGGCTGCATTCATTGATGTTCTCCCTTGATCTTGTTCATGCGGTCAGTCGACCGTGATGTTGGCTTCGCGAATGAGTTTGCCCAGGCGGTCGCGCTCGCTCTTCACATGGGTTTCGAGTTCTGCCGGCGTCATCGACCACGGCTGATTGCCGATCGGCTCCATCTTCTTTGCAAATTCCGGCGTCTTGACGATGCGGGTGATGGCAGCGCTCAACCTGTCCAGTGCTGGCTGCGGCGTACCCGCGGGCGCGAAGACTGCGAACCATGTCGCGCCGACGATCGAGGGGAATCCGAGCTCCTTGAAGGTCGGCACATCAGGCAATTGCGGAAGGCGCTCCTCGGACAAGACCGCCAGCGCGCGGTACATGCCCGCCTTGTGGTTTGGCACGGTATTGGTCAGCGCCTCTACATTGCTGTCGACGATGCCCGCAAGCATGTCGTTCATCGCCGGCGCAGCACCGCGATAGTGTACATGCTGCAGCTTCACGCCGAGTCCGCGGGCCACGATCTCACCCATGAGGTGCACGGTGCTACCCGGTCCGTTGGTGGCATTGTTGACCTTGCTCGGATTGGCCAGCGCATAGGCACGAAACGCCGCGACGTCGGCGGCCGGAAAGTCCTTCTTCACGACGAAGGCAAACGGCACCTTCACCACCATCGCGACCGGCGCAAAGTCCTCGAGCTTGTATTTGATGGAGGCCAGCAGATGCGGGTTGGTCGTGAAGGTCGTCGCGCTGGCGAATAGAAGCGTGTAATCGTCCTTGTCGGCGCCGGCCACGACTTGCGCACCGATCGATGTGCTGGCGCCGCCGCGATTCTCGATCACCACCTGCTTGCCGAGTTCGGTGCTGAGCTGTTCGGTGAGGATGCGCGCGACGATGTCGGTCGTTCCGCCGGGCGGAAATGGCACGACCATGGTGATGTTGCGCTCGGGATATTGCTGCGCCTGCCCTGGCGCTACGGCGAACAGCGATGCGGCAAGGACCGCGGCGATGGCAAACCATCGCCCCTTCTTGTTGTTGCTCACGTTTTCTCCCTTTGCGCCGGTCCATTGGGCTTTCGCCTGGAACGACATTTTCGGGAGAGGCTAAAACAAGAGCCCAGCCGATGCGACGACTAAATAAGCCGGGCAGCTATCGGATTACACGGGACGCGCAATCGACGAAGGGGACGCAGCCGTCTCGGTGAATCAATATGCACCGTGGCGTTCGAAAACAGGTTGATCACGACCTGATCCTTCCTGCCGACCGATAGCGGCTGCTCCATGCATTCCGGGGCAGTCAGCACCGCTTTCGCTGCCGATGTCGTATAGAGCTATGCGGGCTATGTCCTCATAGCCTATCCCCGAGAGAGTCCCGTGACCGCTCCGACGCCCCCTGCTTTCGCACTCGATGCACCCTTCTTCAAACTCCTCACCGGGAGCTATCTCCGCACCATCGGGAAGTCCCTGTTGGCGCCTGCGCAAGATGCAGCGTGGCTCTACAGCGACGCACCATTCGCGGTGCTCGCACATAGTACCGCCGCCGATCCGGTCTTCGTCTATGCCAATAGAACCGCACAGCGCTGCTTCGAATATGGCTGGGAGGAATTCATCACCATCCCGTCGCGCCTCTCGGCAGAAGCGCCGAACCGCGACGAGCGCCAGCGCCTGCTCGATGCCGTCGCTCGTAACGGCTTCATCGACAATTATCGCGGCCTGCGGATCGCAAAATCCGGCCGGCGCTTCTGGATCGAAGGCGGCATCGTCTGGGAACTGAGAGACGAGAACGGCGAGCGATGCGGTCAGGCAGCGCTGTTCACGTCATGGACGGATGTGTGAGCGCGGCAGCTACGACGTCGCCAGCGCCTCGCGCAGCGGCCGGCGCAACTGTCCGTTGGCATCGGCAAGGCTTGCGAGATAGTCGGCCGCCTCGGTGATATCGGCGACAATCTCGCGCTCGGCGGCATCGGCATCGCCTGCGACGATGGCCTTGAGCGCCGCCGTGTGGTGATCCCAGCCCTTCAGCAGCACGACATATTCGGGAATCACGAAAGACAGCGCCGGGCCGCAGCGCAGCCACATATTCTCGATGGTCTCGACGAGGATCGGGACGCCCGACATCGCATAGATCTCGAAGTGAAACTGGCGATGATAGTCGAGATAGCTTTCGAGATTTTTTGCGGCGATCAGCGACTGCATCGTCGCCAGCAGTGACTTCAGACGTTCGAGTCCTGCCGCGCTGCGCCGGGTCGCGGCTTCCCGCGCCGCCTGTCCCTCCAGCGCACAGCGCACCACGGTCAGATCCGCGAGTTCACTCGCAGTCAGATGCGGGACGATCGCCGCATTGCGCGGTCCCTGCTGCAACACGCCCTGTGCGACGAGCCGGGTGACTGCATCACGTACAGGCGTGATCGACGTGCCGAAGCTCTCCGCGAGCGCGCGCAAGGTCAGCACCGTGCCCGGCGCGAAACGGCCAGCCAGCAGCGCGTCCCGGAGCTGCGCATGCGCCAAGTCCCAGAGCGGTTCGCGTTCGATCCGTTTCAGTGCGGTCATTCTGTGCTCGCTACCTCACCCCATTGAGTCCCGCAAATTCATGTCCCGCAACCGCGGTGAGTTGTTCCATTGACCCCTAAAGATGTTTGTTATAACAAACACCAAAAATGGGAGGAAAACAATGTTTGTTCAACGCGTCAGCTTTGCCGCGCTCGGATTGGTATTGGGATGCTGGTCCCTGCCTGCTCACGCGCAATCCAACTTTCCGCAGAAGGACATCACCTTCATCGTGCCGTGGAATGCTGGCGGCTCCAACGACGTGGCCGCACGTGCGCTGGACCCCATCCTGCGCGAGCACGGCATCAAGATCGTGATCGAGAATGTCGTCGGCGCCACCGGCGTCATCGGTATGAAACGCGTCGCGAGTTCCGCTCCGGATGGCTACACGATCGGCATGGGGACCAGTTCGACGCTGGCGCTGATCGCCCAGAACAAAGCGAACGGACTCACCAACAGCAATTTCACCCACATCGCGCGCGTCTCGACCGATCCCCTGATGCTGCTCGTGCCTTCCACCGGCACGATCAAGGCCCTCCCCGACTACATCGCCAACATGAAGGCGAAGCCCGGCAAGGTCACCATCGGCACGCCCGGCAACTACAATCTCAACCACATCTTCGCATCGATGACGGCACGTGCGGCCGGCGTCGACTATGTCAACGTTCCCTATACCGGCGGCTCGAAAGTCGTTGCCGATCTGATCGGACAACATGTCGACTCCGGTGTGCTCAAGCCGTCGGAAACGCTCGGCCAGATCCAGGAAAAACTGCTCACGCCCATCGGCATCTTCGCCAATGAGCGGCTCGAAATGTTTCCGGATGTCCCGACCTTCAAGGAAAAGGGCATCGACGTCTTCCCATATGGGCCCGTCGTACAGATGGCCTATGTGGTCGGCCCGGCGAACCTGCCTGACGATGTCCGCGCCAAGCTGACCACCGCATTCCGCGCCGCCATCCAGGACCCGCGCTTCAAGGAATTCGCCAAGAAAAACGTCTTCCTGGTCGACGACGTGACCGGCGACGCGCTCGCCAAGGAAGTCGACGGCGTCGCCGCCGCGATCGGCAAGGTCGCCGCGCAAACTTTCCCGAAAGAATAAACGCGACCGGCACCCGCCGGCCGCATCCACCTGATTGATCTCGACGAGGACACCACATTGGATATCAAGAAGATCACCTGCCATGTCGTCGCCGCTCCCGTGCAGCGTCCGTTCACGTCCTCACGCGGCTGGCTCTACACGACGCGTGGCACCTGCCTCGTTGAAATCGAAACGAGCGACGGCATCGTCGGCTGGGGCGAATGCTACGGCCCCTCCGCTGTCGCCAAGGCCTTCATCGACACCCAGCTGGCGCCGCGCGTCATCGGCCGCGATCCCTTCGATGTCGAGGTGATCTGGGAAGATCTCTACAACCGCATCAAGGACTATGGCCCGAAGGGCATGTCGATCGCCGCCATCAGCGGCATTGACATCGCGCTCTGGGACATCATCGGCAAGGCCTGCAACAAGCCGGTGCACAAGCTGATCGGCGGCGCCTTCCGCACCGAAGTCGATTGCTATGCGACGGGCCTATACTTCACCGACATGGAACGTCTTATCGATGAAGCAGTCGAGGAAGCCGTCGGTTACAAGAAGGCCGGCTTCAAGGCGATCAAGATGAAGATCGGCCTCGGCTCCATCAAGCGCGACTATGAGCGCGTCAAGGCCGTGCGCGAAGCCATCGGCTCCGACATCAAGCTGATGGTCGACGCCAATCACTGCCTCACGGTGCCCGCAGCGATCAAGCTCGGCCGCAAGCTCGAAGAGCTCGATATCGAATGGTTCGAGGAGCCGATCTCGCCGGAGGATATCGACGGCTATATCGAAGTCACCCGCGCACTCGACATGGCGGTCGCCGGCGGCGAGAACGAATTCACCCGCTGGGGATTTCGCGACGCCATCGTGCGCAAGGCGATGGACATCGTGCAGCCGGACGTCTGCGCCGCCGGCGGCATCACCGAATGCAAGAAGATCGCAGCGCTCGCCAGCACCCATGGCGTCGAATGCGTGCCGCATGCCTGGGGCTCGGTGGTCGGCCTCGCCGCCACGATCCACTTCCTCGCCTCGATCCCGAACCAGCCGCCCAGCTTGTTCCCGATGCCGCCGATGCTCGAATTTGAACAGGAAGAAAACCCGTTCCGCGACCATCTCGCGAAAACACCGATCCAGCAGGTCAACGGCGTCATCGCTGTCCCGACCGGCGCAGGCCTCGGCGTCGAGGTCGACCGCGCGGTGATCGACAAGTATCGCGTAGCGTGATGACGAGGACGCACGCATGAAGTTTGTCACCTTCGTCGAGTCCGGCCTGACGCGCGCCGGCGTCCTTGTGGGCGACGCCACGCGTCCGACTGATATTGTCATCGATCTGGCTCACCCGGCGATGCGGGTGGGCCTCAACGGCATAGCACCACAAATTCAGGCGTTTCTCGACGCAGGTCTTGGCAAGGTCGTCAGCATCATCACGGCTCACGGGCTGGCCGATGCCGCGCGGTTGACTGCGGACCGAGTGACGTTGCTGGCGCCGCTCCCCGCGCCGCGGCGCATCTTCGGGATCGCTCACAACTATCGCGACGCGGTTGCCGAACGTGGCATCGTCCCGCCATCCGAACCGGTCCTGTTCATGAAAGCTGCGCGCACGGTCATTGCCGCCGGCCGGTCGATCATCCTGCCCGCAGGGATCGGCGGCGTCACCTATGAGGCCGAACTCGCCGCCGTGATCGGCAAGCGCGCCGTGAATGTCTCGAAGGAACAAGCACTCGAATGCGTCGCGGCCTATGGTTGCTTCAATGACATCAGCGCCAGCGAAATGATCAAGGCCGACGGCCATTTCGACCGCGGCAAGAACATTTCGAGTTTCGGCCCGTTCGGACCGTTCCTCGCCTCATCTGACGAGATCGCCGATCCGCAGGCGCTGCAGGTGTCGCTGACCATCGACGGCAAGGTACTGCAGAAGGGATCGACCAAGGACATGATCTTCGGCGTTGCCGACCTCGTGTCCTGGCTGTCGCATCGCGGGCCGCTTGAGCCTGGCGACGTCATTGCGACCGGAACGCCGGCTGGCGTCGCGGCCATGCACAAGCCACCAGCCTGGCTGAAACCCGGCTCGACCGTGACCGCCAGTGTCGAGCGACTTGGCCAGCTCGCCAATCCCATTACCGAAGGACCGGCTTTCGATGCCTGACATGCCCACCGTTCTCCTGACTAACCCGATGCATGCCGATGGCGAAGCGATCCTGTCGCCGCATGCGCGGCTGATCACGGCGCCCGATACCAAGCCGGACACGCTGCGCGCATGGGCGAAAGACGCCAACGGCATCATCGTACGCGCAAAACTGCCCGACGACATCGTCGATCACGCGCCGCGCCTGAAGGGCATGGTCCGTCACGGCGTCGGCCTCGATTTCATCCCCGTCGATGCGGCCACGGCGCACGGTGTCGCCGTCGCCAACCTGCCCGGCAGCAACACGAGCGCAGTCGCGGAATATGCGATGTCGGCGCTGCTGCATCTGCGGCGTCCGATCCATCTCATGAACGGACTGATACGCGATAAAGGCTGGGGCGCGTCGCGCGCGACAGCCGAGACCTTCACTGAACTGAACGGCTCGACACTCGGCATTCTTGGCGTCGGCACGATCGGCCGCCGCGTCGCGCAGATTGCCAGGCAAGGTTTTGGCATGAAGGTGATCGGCACATCGCGGCGCAAGGGATCGCTTCCCGCCGATGTCGAGGAAGTCTCGCTGGATCAATTGTTCGCGCGCAGCGATGCCCTCGTGATCTGCTGTTCACTGACCGATGAAACGCGCGGCCTCGTCAATGCCGCGCGCATCGGCCAGATGAAGCCCGATGCGGTTCTGGTCAACGTTTCGCGCGGCGCCGTCGTCGAGAACGCCCCGCTGATCGCCGCGCTCAAGGCGAGCAAACTCGGCGGCGCGGCGCTCGATGTGTTCGACATCCAGCCCCTGCCTGCGGATGACACTCTGTTCGATTGTCCGAACGTGCTGCTGACGCCGCATTCGGCAGCGATCACCGCGAGCAGCAGCCGCGGCATGGCAGTCGGTGCTGCCGAAGAAATGCTGCGCATTCTGCGCGGCGAACAACCGCTCAATCTCGTCAATCCCGATCACAAGGCAGCGTGAGGCTCCCATGAAGATTAGTGCGATCAAAGCCGTTCCGATTTCCTATCGCGTCCCACAGGGACAAAACGTCCGTCTCGGCATTGGCCGCGCTGTCAAGCGTGACGCAGTGCTGGTGAAGGTCACGACCGACGAGGGCATCACCGGCTGGGGCGAAGCGCATCACGGCCGCTGCCCGGGTGCGATCGCCAAACTCATCGACACGACTATCGCCGAACTCGTCATCGGGATGGACGCGATGAATGTCGTCGGAGTGTGGCACCGCGTCTATCAGATGCAGTTGTCGAGCCATGGCATGGGCTATGCCGCGGCCATGGCGCTAAGCGGTCTCGATCTCGCGCTGTGGGATATCCGCGCCAAGGCAGCCGGCTGGCCGCTCTACAGACTGCTCGGCGGCGCGTCGAAGCCGATCAAGGCCTATGCCGGCGGCATCTCGCTCGGCTGGCAGGCGCCGGAGTCGCTCGCCGAGGAAGCGCAGGGTTACGTCGCGAAAGGATACCGCGCGGTGAAGCTGCGTGTCGGCGATAATCCGCGCGATGACGTCGCCCGCGCCACGGCCGTGCGCAAGGCTGTTGGCGACAGCATCGAGATCCTCGTCGACGCCAATACCGGCTACACGCTCGACGATGTGCGCCGCGTGATGCCGGCCTATGACGATCTGCAGATCGGCTGGCTCGAGGAACCGTTCCCCGCACTCGACTATCGCTCCTATCAGGCCGCCGCCGCGATGGGCTCGACGCCGCTCGCCGCCGGCGAGAACCACTTCACGCGCTACGAGTTCAATCGCCTGATCGAGGACCGCGCCGTGAGTTTCGTGCAGCCTGACCTGTCGAAGACCGGCGGAGTCACCGAGTCCATGCGCATCGCCGGCATGACCCAGGCGTGGAAGCTCTCCTTCAATCCGCACACCTCGGCGACTGGCATCAACATGGCGGCGACCATCAACGTGCTCGCCGCTGTCGAAGACCCCGGCTATTTCGAAGGCGACGTCGCCAAGCACAATCCGTTCCGGGATGAAGTTGGTGGCATTCCCTGCAAACTCGACGCCAATGGCTGCGTCGCTCCGTCGGAGATCCCAGGCCTCGGCGTCGAGATCGACGAAGCCTTCATCAATGCACATCCGCTGATCGAGGGTCCCTGCTATGTCTGATCCGCGACGGGCTGAAGTTGTAGTGCGCGCCTCGCGTCTCGTTCACTTCGCCTGCCGCGCGCTCATTCTCCTGCTGGCCGGCACCGCCTGCGTTCATGCGCAAGCGACAGCACCAGCGGGCGAGACCTATCCCAGCAAAACCATCAAATATATCGTCCCCTATCCGCCCGGCGGCTTCAACGACACGCTCGGGCGGATCTTCGCGCAGAAACTGCAGGACGCCTTCGGCGTTCCCGTCGTGGTCGAGAACAGGCCCGGCGGCGGCACGCTGATCGGCACCGAAGCGGTCGCCAAGTCCGCACCCGATGGCTACACGCTACTCGGTATCGCCTTCCCGTTCGGCTCCAATCCGAGCATCTACAAGAACCTGCCCTATGACACCGTGAAGGACTTCACGCCGCTGGTCTTTGCAGGGCAGACGCCGAATCTGCTGGTCGTCAAACCGTCCCTGCTAATCAACTCCATCAAGGAGCTGATCGATTACGCACGTCAGAATCCCGGCAAGGTGACCTACGGCTCGACCGGCATCGGCTCCTCGAACCATCTGTCGATGGAACTGTTCAAGAGCCTCGCAGGCATCGACATCGTGCACGTTCCCTACAAGGGCAGCGCGCCGATGGTGAACGACATGCTTGGCGGCCATATCGATGTTGCCTTCGACAACACGCCCAATGTGCTGCCGCAGGTGAACGGCGGAAAGCTTCGTGCCCTTGGAGTGAGCAGCAAGATACGATCGACACTCGCGCCCGACGTTCCCACCGTCTCCGATGCCGGCGTGCCCGGCTACGAGGTCAATGTCTGGTTCGGCGTCGTCGGTCCCGCGGGCATGCCCGACCAGATCGTGCGCAAGCTCAATACCGAAATGAATGCGATCCTCAAGCAAGAGGACGTCAGGCGTCGCTTCATCGACCAAGGCGTCGAACCCGTGGGCGGGACGCCTGGCCAGTTTGCGGAACACATCAAGACCGAGATCCAGAAATGGGCCAGGGTCGTGAAGGACGCCGGCATCAAACCGGAATAGAGGGTCGTGGCAATCCGCCGCCGGCATTGTCATTAATCGACGTTCAAAGTGCGCCGCTTCGGCCGGCGCGTTCCACCATATCGACGATCACGCTTTCGTCGCTCGCGGCCTTGTGTCGCCACTCCGCCCTTAAACCACCACATGATTTCAGCTATAGAACATCATGACGGTTTTACGACAGAAACGATTTCAATGGCGATTGATCGCTCCACTGCCGGGATTTGCCGCGCTGCTGCTGGCGCCTGGTCTCGCCATTCACTGGGGCTTTCTGCCGTTTGAATATCGCATTCCCGCGTTGCTGCTGGTGTCCGTGCTGTGCATCGCGCTGTGCCTTCTGGCCGGCTTCTCGGTCGCGGAACTCGGCCTCAGCCGTCCCTCTGACATCAGGCACTGGCTGTTCTGTGCCGCGATCACGGCAGGCATTGCGGCGATCATGGTGGCGCAGACCCGGTTTCTCACCTTCGACCACAAGCCACCGGTCTGGCTCAGCTTTGCGCCGTTCTATGTCCTGGTCTCGAGCCCCTGCCAGGAAGTCGTGTGCCGATCGATTCCGAAACTGATGACCGACCGATTGCAGGTCAGGCCATGGACCTATGTGATCTACTCCTCGGCGGTATTCTCGCTGATCCACATCGCCTATGGCGATAGCGTGCTGCTGCTCAACACGTTCCTGGTCGGCATCGTCTGGGGGTTCGCCTATCTGCGAATGCGCAACATCTGGCCGGTGATCCTGTCGCATGCCGCGATCGGCACGCTGGCCTTCTCGCTCGGGCTGGCCTGATTCAGATTTGCCTGAGCCTAGCGATCGTATCCGCCACCGAAGCTGCTCTTGATCTGATGCAGCAGCGTCAGCACCCAGCATAGCGCGAAGGCTCCCGCGAGCCCGTAAGCCGTGCGGCGATCGATCACCGACAGGCCGGTCCAGAGATAGATGCGATAAAGCCAGAGGCTGGCAAGACCGACGCCCAATAAGCACACCAGCAGTTTGACGAAGCGCGCATTGGCCACACCTACCGCGGCAAACAGGATGGTCAGCGGCACCAGAAACAACTGACAGATGGCAATCAGGCTTTCGTTCACAGGCGGCTCCAGGGAAACGCAAAAGGCGACTCAGAGCCGGGAGTTTAGGCTGCCAATTTCAAACAAATGGTTGCGGACGCATGCGGCAGAAAATCGCTGCCATGGTCGAGCGTCATGAACCCGCTCACTCCCGCCGCGACAAAGGATCATGACCCCGTCCTTGCCTCGCGACATCCGCACCCTCGCCGCATCACTCGCCGCTGCCATGATGATGCTGGCCGCGCTCACATCACACGCGGCAGCACAGCAGCCCTGCACCACCGACCCGCTCGCCCAATATGCCGAGGTGAGATTCACGCTTGCCGACGTCGCTAGACGCGGTCTGCGGGGCCGTCATTATTACGAAATCACTTTCAAAACCGCGTTCGACGGCGTCATCGTGCCCGATGCCCAGCGCGCCAAATATCCTGAAGACATGACGTTCGTGCTGCAGCACCAGTTCGAGCGACTGAACGTCACCGCGGATCGCTTCAGCGTCAACCTGTGGTTCAAGGGGATCAAGTCGCGCGTCACGGTGCCGTTCAACGCCGTCACCTATTTCGTTGATCCGTCGGTGAATGACCGGCGCGAATTCGACGTGGGTACGCCGGCGCGCGCCTGCGACAGACCGCAGTCAGGCTAGGCTGATCAGAAGCACATATTGCTGACCACGTTGCCGCGCTTGTCCTTGAGCACATAAGGGCACTTGATGCGTTCTAGCGCCTTCTTCGCATCGTCGTCGCCGAGCGCTGCGGCCTTCTCATAATAGGCCTTCGCGGCATCCTTATCCGACGCACCACCGCGGCCGCTTTGCGCGAACGCGCCCATGCGCTCCAACGCGCCCGCATGGTTCTGTGCTGCCGCCTTCTCGAACAGGCTGCGTGCCGCAACATCGTCTTTCGCGCCGCCGATGCCTTCCGACAGCATCATGCCGAGCTGATATTGCGCCTCGGCATTGGTCTCCGCGGATTTCGCCAGCAATTGCCGTGCACGCACCGGGTCTGAACCCGCGCCTGCGCCTCCGGATAGTGCCGCAAGATTGCTGACACCGCGCGGATTGCCGGCTTCAGCCGCGCGTTCGAACAGTTTGCGCGCTTGCGCCTCGTCGCGCGCGACGCCGGTTCCGTTGCCATAGGCGACGCCGAGTTCGACCATGGCGGAGGTACTGCCTTTGTCAGCCGCCTTGCGCCATGCCGCGAGCGCCTCAGCTGCCTGCGCATTGGCCGCGTAAGCACGCCCGAGCTGGAACATCGCACGGCGCGACCCGCCGGACGCGGTCCGGCAGAATTTGATGGCGGTGGCAATATCGGCTTTGGCAATATCGGCCACGCCCTTCACATCGGCAGGCTTGTCGGGATCGGCAGGATCGGCCGCGAGGCGATCGCACAGAACCAGATCGGCGGACTGGGCCTGCACACGCGTCGGCGCGGACAGCACAGCCAGTCCGGCGGCGATACCGAGCAAACAGATCAGAGGCGTCGCACCGATACGCTGGGTCATGGTTTTCGTCGCCATCTGTGTCATTCGCCGGTGACATTACGGACAGGCGCGCAACCCATCAAGCCGTGCGCCAGCCTGGAACTTACACGGCCTTGCGGATCAGCTTCAGCACTGCCTGCAACCGCAGGCTCCGTTTGCCGGCCAGCGCCGTGGCTTCCAGTTCGGCGCCGGTTTCGTCGCAGGTGCCGGAAAAGCCGATACCGATTTCATGGCCGCCGAAGACCGGGTTCTCGCCCTTTGCCGGCGTGTGCTCCTGATTGAGCATCTCGCCCTTCCAGCGTCCGTCCGCGGAGGAATAGGCGCCGAGATAATAGAAGAACGCGTCTCCGCCGAGGATGCGGCCGTCATGCAGCAGCATCACGCCGTTGAGCCCGCCATCGATGCCGTCAAGTGTGCGCAGATGGATCGAATACAGCCCGTTGGCGATGCCACCCGCACCGATCGGTCCGGCCGGAGGCATCTCGCCGTCATCGATCGTCGTCATGACCGACTCGAATTTCGCACCCGGCATTTGCGGCGACGAACCCTGAAAACGATAGGTGTCGCCATAGGGCCGGCCGGTGACGCTGATGGTCGCCACATCCTGGCCGAGCAGCGAGGGATAGTTGGGATCGTTCATGTGGCGGCGGCTCTCGATCTCCGCCACCACCTCGTCACCCCGGAGCTCATAGCTGCCGATATGGGCAAAAGCGGAATTGCCGCCGAGCATGCTGCCATGCTCGACAAACATCACACTGCGACCGACCGCCTCATCAACCCGGTATTCGCATTTGTAGAAGCCCGTCCGCAACCTGTCATTCCCCTGCAGTGCCTTTCGCATTGTAGCGGAAGATGTGCAGTGGAGGAAAGCGCACCCGGCCAATTGGGGGCGATTCCAACAGTCTTGGACGCAGGCTACGCAATTCCTCGCCTCAGAATGGGTCGAAACGGCGCATCCGTGGACCAGCAGCCCTCGTCAGGCGTTACCTTACGCCTCCCGCGCGTCACGAATGCGATGTGGCATGCGGGCGCGATTCTGCTTCGTGCGATCCCGGTGCCAGCGGCGCCGCCTGATCGACCGTCGCTTCGCCATGCTGGGTCAGCGGACGGTTGCCTGCCATGGCACGCAGCAACACATAGAACATCGGCGTGAAGAAGATGCCGAAGGCCGTGACGCCGATCATGCCGGCGAACACCGCGACACCCATGGCATGACGCATCTCCGAGCCTGCGCCAGTGGACGTCACCAGCGGCACGACGCCCATGATGAAGGCCAGCGACGTCATCAGGATCGGCCGCAACCGCAGACGGCTGGCCTCGATCGCGGCCTGGATCGGTGTCCGCCCGGCAAATTCCAGCTCGCGGGCAAACTCCACGATCAGGATGGCGTTCTTCGCCGACAGACCCACCAACACGATCAAACCAATCTGGGTGAAGACGTTGTTGTCGCCCTTGGTCAACCAGACGCCGAACATCGCCGCCAGCAAGCCCATCGGCACAATCATGATGATCGACAATGGCAGTGTCAGGCTTTCGTATTGCGCGGCGAGCACCAGGAACACCAGCAGCATCGCCACCGGGAACACGATCAGCGACGAATTGCCGGCGATTATTTCCTGATAGGTCAGTTCAGTCCATTCGAAGTCGATGCCCTTGGGCAGCGTCTCCTTGGCGACACGCGCCACGGCGTCCTGCGCCTGGCCAGTGGAATAGCCGGGCGCAGCGCCGCCATTGATGTCGGCCGACAGGAAACCGTTGTAGCGCATGGCGCGCTCCGGCCCTGCACTTTCCTTAACGCGCAGCAGCGTCGAGAGCGGGATCATCTCGTTGCTGTCGGAGCGAACTTTCAACTGGCCAATATCGTCGGCCCGCGCCCGGAATTTGGCGTCAGCCTGGACGCGCACCGAATAGGTGCGACCGAATTTGTTGAAGTCGTTCACATAGAGCGAGCCGAGATAGATCTGCATCGTGTCGAACACCGAGGTAACCGGCACGTTGAGCTGCCGCGCCTTGGTGCGATCGACATCCGCATAGAGCTGCGGCACATTGATCTGATAGCTTGAGAACAGACCGGCCAGCTCCTTCTGCTGCATTGCCTTGCCGATAAAAGCCTTGGTGGCGTCGTTCAGCGCCTCATAGCCGAGACCGGCGCGATCCTCGATCTGCAGCTTGAAGCCACCGATCGTGCCAAGACCCGACACAGGCGGCGGCGGGAACATGGCAATAAAGGCGTCCTGAATGCCGGCAAACTTCTTGTTCAGCGACAACGCAATGGCATTTCCGCTCAGGCTCGGATCCTTGCGTTTGTCAAACGCATCCAGACCGATGAAGACGATGCCGGAGTTGGACGAGTTGGTGAAGCCGTTGATCGACAGGCCCGGAAACTGGATCGAATTCTCGACGCCGGGCTCCTTCTGCGCAATCTCGCCCATGCGACGGATCACCTCTTCGGTACGATCCAGCGTAGCGCCGTCGGGGAGCTGCGCAAACCCGACCAGATACTGCTTGTCCTGACCGGGCACGAAACCGCCCGGGACTGCGTGGAACAGATACCCGGTAACACCAATCAGCAGAACGTAGATTCCCATCACCGCCGCGCGGCGCGAGACGACGCGCTTCACGCCGCCGCTATAAGCGTCGGAGCTTCTGGCAAAGAAGCGGTTGAAGCGGACGAAAAACCAGCCGAGCGTCTTGTCCATGAAGCGCGTCAACGCATCCTTCGGCGCGTCATGGCCTTTCAGAAGCAGCGCGGCGAGTGCTGGCGACAGTGTCAGCGAATTGAAGGCGGAGATCACAGTCGAGATCGCCACCGTCAGCGCGAACTGCTTGTAGAACTGCCCGGTCAGGCCGGTGATGAAGGCCAGCGGCACGAACACCGCGACCAGCACCAGTGCGATCGCGATGATCGGGCCGGTCACTTCGCGCATGGCCTGATAGGCTGCGCTCTTCGGATCGAGCCCGCGCTCGATATTGCGCTCAACATTCTCGACCACGACGATGGCGTCGTCGACGACGATGCCGATGGCCAGCACGAGGCCGAACAGTGTCAGCGCATTCACCGAAAAGCCGAACACATGCATCACGGCGAAGGTGCCGACCACCGATACCGGCACGGCGATCAGCGGGATGATCGAGGCTCGCCACGTCTGCAGGAACAGGATGACGACGAGCACCACCAGTGCGATGGCCTCGAGCAGCGTATGGATCACCGCCTCGATCGAGGCGCGAACGAATTGCGTGGGGTCGTAGACGATGTCGTAGGTGACACCGTCCGGCATGTTTTCCTTCAGCTCCTTCATCGTCTTGCGCACGTTGTCGGAAATCTGAATCGCGTTCGAGCCGGGCGACTGGAAGATCGGAACCGCCACTGCGGACTTGTTGTTCAGCAGCGAGCGCAGTGCATAGTCGGCGGCGCCGAGTTCGATACGGGCGATGTCGCGCAGCCGCGTCACCTCGCCATTGTCACCGTTCTTGACGATGATCTCGCCGAACTCTTCTTCGGTCTGCAGGCGTCCCTGTGCATTGATGGAGAGCTGTAGATCGAGGCCTGGCTCATTGGGCGAACCGCCCACCTGCCCCGCTGCCGCCTGCACGTTCTGCGCACGGATCTCACGCACCACGTCGCCGGGCGACAGACCGCGCTCGGCGACCTTCTGCGGATCGAGCCAGACGCGCATGGAGTAGTCGCCCGAGCCGAACAGCTGAACCTGACCGACGCCTTCGATGCGCGCGAGGCGATCCTTGACGTTGAGCACGGCGTAGTTACGCAGATAGGTCATGTCATAGCGGTCATTCGGCGACAGCAGATGTACGACCATGGTGAGGTCTGGCGCGCTCTTGATCGTCGTCACGCCCAGCGCGCGCACTTCCGCCGGCAAGCGCGGCTCGGCCTGCGAGACGCGGTTCTGCACCAGCTGCTGCGCCTTGTCGGGATCGGTGCCAAGGCGGAAGGTGACGTTGAGCGTCATCCTGCCGTCGGTGGTCGCCTGGCTGCTCATATAAAGCATGTTCTCGACGCCATTGATCTGCTCTTCGATCGGCGTCGAGACCGTTTCCGCAATCACCTTTGGATTGGCACCGGGATAATTCGCTGTCACCACCACGGTCGGCGGCGCGACTTCCGGATATTCGGAGATCGGTAGCACCGGCATCGACAACAGGCCGGCGAGAAAAATCACCGTCGACAACACGCCGGCAAAGATCGGACGATCAATAAAGAATTTTGAAAAGTTCATGGCGCTATTCCGTGATGATCCAGACCTGCGGGATACAAGGGCCCCGCGCGGCCGATCGCTCGACCTCGATGACGTGCTGTGTATTAGGAAGAGCGCCCTGCCCGCCTGCGGACAGGGCGGTCGTTATCAGTTCTGCGCGACGGCCTTGATCGAGACGAGAGACGCGGCGTTCATCGCCACCATCTCCGGCTTGATGGTCACACCCGGCCGCACGCGCTGAAGTCCGTTGACGACGATCCGTTCACCGGCTTTGAGGCCGTTGAGGATCACGCGCATGCCATCAACCGAGGGCCCCAGGATCACTTCGCGATATTGCGCCTTGTCCTTGGCATCGACCACCATGACGAACTTCTTGTTCTGGTCGGTGCCAACTGCCCGCTCGCTAATCAGCAGCGTCTGTTCTGCCTTCGGCTGGCCCATTGTGAGCCGCGCGAACTGGCCGGGCATCAAGCGACCATCGGCATTGTCGAACATCGCACGCACCCGCACCGTGCCGCTGCGCGGATCGACCTGATTATCGATGAACTGCATGCGGCCCTTCACCGGTGCGCTATCAGTGACGGTGGTCATGTGAACCGGGATGCGGTCGATATCGCCCGGCGTCTTCTCGTCTGCCAGCGTCTTCAGCGCGCGCGACACCACCTGTTCGTCGGCATTGAAGCTTGCATAGATCGGATTGACCGAGACCAGCGTCGTCAGCAGCGGCGCGGACGGGCCGGCCGAAATCAGGTTGCCGACGGTGATCTCCACCTTGCCGACCCGGCCCGCGACCGGCGCGCGCACCTCAGTGTAGCTGAGATTGAGCTCGGCGGTCTTGAGCGCGGCTTCTGCAGCCTTGAGGTTGGCTTCGGCCTCACGATACGCATTGATACGATTGTCGAGGTCGCGCTGGGTGATGCTGGAGCTGGTCAGTTGCTGACCGCGGTCGAAATCGGCCTTAGTCAGGATCAGGCGCGCCCGCGACGCGGACACCTGCCCTTGGGCGCGATCGACATCTGCGGCGTAGAGCGCCGGATCGATCAGCACGAGCAGGTCATCTTTCTTGACCAGCGCGCCTTCGCGAAAGTGGATCTCCTGGACGGCGCCTGCGACGCGGGAGCGAATCTCCACGCGCTCGATGGCCTCAAGGCGGCCCGAGAACTCGTCCGAAGGCGCCGTGGCCTTGGCTTCCACCAGGGCAACCGAAGCCTGAACAGCAGCGGGAACAACCGCACCGGACTCGGCTTGAGCTGCAACGCTGGACAGATTCATCAGCGCCGCACCGCCGCCAACGGCGACCGCTACCAACGCGATTCCGGCGCCAAAAGCGATCTTGCGAGGGAGATTATGTGCCATTGTGAACCCCATTTAATCTGCGTAGGCCTTGTAAAGCCCTGTCATTTCAGTAGCTAAGCTGTACATTCCGCGTCTGGCCGGTCCCGCCGGGCATCTCGCTGCAACGCACACATTCGTAACGTCCGGTATAGATGGACTATCGACATCCACTGTCAAGAGACTTATCTACTGAACGGTAGAAAACTTTGGAGGGCCCGTCGTGGCACTGGGACGTCCTCGTGAATTCGATACCGACACGGCCCTCGACCTCGCGCTGCATGTGTTCTGGCGCAAGGGTTACGAAGGCGCGTCGATGGCCGACCTCACCGAAGCCATGGGCATCACCAAGCCCAGTCTCTATGCAGCGTTTGGCAACAAGGAAGATCTGTTCCGCAAGGCGCTGGATCGCTACGTCGATGGCCCCGGCGGCTATTTCCGCACCGGCCTGGAGAAGGCCACGGCCCGCGAAGCGGTCGAACATATCCTCTACGAATCCGTTGAGGCGGTGACTGATCCCAGGAATCCCGGTTGTCTCGCGGTCCAGGGCGCCCTCTGCTGCGGTGATGCCGCGGAGACGATCAAGCAGGAACTGATGGCGCGTCGCTCGAAGAGCGAGGACGATCTGCGCCTTCGCTTCACACGCGCCCTCGCCGAAGGCGATCTGCCAGCCGACGCGGATGCCGGCGATCTCGCTCGCTACGTGTCTGCCATCTTGCAGGGCATGGCCGTGCAAGCCGCAGGCGGCGCACCGCGCGAGCAATTGCGAAAACTCGCCGACATGGCCATGCGCAGCTGGCCTCCGGTCTGAGCCGTCCGCCTGCATTTTATGCTGAGATCGCACTGCCGGCCTATTGTCCGCTGACAGCCGCTCCATCGAAACGCCTCTCGACAGTTTGATGACCGAGGCGCGCAATGCTGCCTCCCCCGCGAGGCGGTCGCCAAATCGCTGAGGTCGTGGCACATCTCCTGATATTGCATCGCAATATTTCCGCTCAGGAGAATACCCATCCGACTATCCCTTCCTATTCTCGCATTGGCTGCGGCATCTTTCGGCATCGGCACGACCGAGTTCGTCATCATGGGCCTGCTGCCCGACGTCGCGCGCAGCCTGTCGGTGACCATCCCGCAAGCCGGCTATCTCGTGTCGGGTTATGCATTGGGCGTCGTGATCGGCGCACCCATCGTGGCAATGGTGACCGCAGGCATCCCGCGCAAGACTGCTCTCCTGGCTCTGATGGCGCTGTTCACGATCGGTAATCTCGGCTGCGCCCTCGCGCCGGATTACTGGTTGCTGATGACCGCGCGCGTGGTCACTGCCTTTGCCCATGGCGCGTTCTTCGGAATTGGCGCCGTCGTTGCCAGCAATCTGGTGCCACGTGAGCAGCGCACGCAAGCGGTGTCGTTGATGTTCGCCGGCCTTACGCTGGCCAATGTGCTCGGTGTGCCATTCGGCACAGCTCTGGGACAGGCCGCCGGATGGCGTGCGGCATTCTGGGCGGTCATGGTGATCGGTATCGTTGCGTTCCTCGCGATCACGCGTTTCGTTCCATCGGGCATGCCGGGCACACGCGGCGGACTGGCGAAAGAGTTTCGCGCCTTGGGCCGCTGGCCGGTGCTGCTGCCGATGCTGATCTCTACCATGGCTTCAGTCAGCATGTTCAGCCTGTTCACCTACATCACGCCGCTGCTCGAAGAGGTCACCGGCCTCACGCCGCATGGCGTGACCGGCGCACTGCTGGCGATCGGCGTCGGTCTCACCATCGGCAATCTGATCGGCGGCCGCCTCGCCGACCGCAACCTGCTCTCGACCATCATCGGTGCATTCATCTGCCTCGTCATCGTGCTCGGCGCACTTGCGCTTGTGGTGCACATGACGCTTCCGACCCTGGTGCTGCTGATCCTGTGGGGCGGTATCGCCTTCGCGCTGGTCTCGCCGCTGCAGATCTGGGTGGTCGATGCCGCCACGGATGCGCCGAACCTCGCCTCGACCCTGAACCAGGGCGCGTTCAATCTCGGCAATGCCACCAGCGCATGGATCGGCGGCGTGGCGCTGAATGCCGGCATGCATTATGCGCAGCTTCCGCTGCTCGCAGCGCTCGTTGCCATGGTCGGGCTTGGGCTCACGCTGAGCAGTCTCATTGACCGCCGGATCTTGCCGGCGCAAATCAGTCCGGCAGAATAGCGCCGCGACGGCATAAACACTTTTTCGCATTTTCAAGGAATCGATTTTGGCCCTCAGGCGCGACAGTTTCGCCTTCACCGCCTTTCTGGGCACATTGACAGCATTGCCACCGCTTTCGATCGACATGGGATTGCCGGGCCTTCCGGCGATCGAGGCGAGTTTCGCCGACGCCGCAGGACGCGGGCCGCTGACGCTCAGCCTGTTCCTGGCGGGCTTTGCGATCTCGCCGCTGATATGCGGTCCCTTGGCTGACCGCTTCGGGCGCCGCGCAACCTTGCTGGATGGACTGCTGCTGTTCTCGATCGCGGCCGGCGCCTGCGCGCTCGCGCCATCCTTCACCGTGCTGCTTGCCTTTCGATTGCTGCAGGGCCTCGCCGCAGGCGCTTGCGCGATCCTGCCCTTCGCCATCGTGCGCGACCTGTTCGAACACGGCACGGCGCGCCACAAGCTGTCGCAGATCGCCGCCGTGCTGGGTATCGCCCCGATGATCGCGCCGGTGCTGGGCGGCTGGGTGATGACCGTCAGTGACTGGCGCACCATCTACGCGGTGCAGGCCGCCGTGGGACTTATCCTGCTGATCGTCGGCGCCATCAGCCTCGATGAATCCCAGCCGGTCGAGAAACGCCGCTCGCTCAATCCCGCGCAATTGATCGAAAGCTATCGCATGGTGCTGTCCGATCGCATCTTCGTCGGCTTCTCCCTGCTCTATGCCTTCGCCTTTGCCTGCATGTTCGCCTTCATCTCCGGCGCGCCGTCGGTATTGATCGGCAGCCTCGGTCTCTCCACCACGATGTTTGCGCTGCTGTTCGGGCTGACCTCCTGCGGCGTGCTGGTTGCGTCGCTGATCAGCGGGAGCCTAAGCCGCCGCCATGTGGCCTCACGCAAGATCATCATGGCCGGTCTGTTGCTGATGATCGCCAGCGCCGTTGCAGCGGTCGCTCTGGTGCCTGCCGGCGCCATCACGACGCTGTCGTTGATGCCGCTGATGGCGCTCACGATCTTTTCCTTCGGCCTGCTTGCACCGAGCACCAACCACGAAGCCTTGCAGAATCTGCCGCATGTGGCAGGAGCGGCAGCCGGCGTGATGCGATGTATGCAGATGGTCATGGGCGCCTTCGCCAGCGCCATGATCGCGGTGTTCGAACCGTTCGGACACCCGGCGCTGGTGATGACCGGCCTGATGGCCGGCATGGCGCTCGCTGCCGGCGCGATCTATCTGTGGCTATTACCCAAGGCCAATTCCGGGCAGGATCATCGCGCGTAACAGGAGTTCCCCATGAACGGAAAGATCGTCGTCATCACCGGAGCGTCCGGTGCGCTGGGTCAGGTCGTGCTCGAACGCGCCGTTAAGAGCGGTGCAACCATTGCCGCCATCGACCATTCCGCCAGGACGCCAGCCTCAACGTCAGATCGTTTACAGATCGGCGGCGTCGACCTCTCCGATGCCGCGCAAGCCGACGCCGCCATCGCTGCAGTGGTCAAACAATTCGGCAAGATCGACGTGCTGATCAATATCGCCGGCGCATTCACCTTCGAGAATATTGCCGACGGTAACAACAAGAGCTGGGAGACGATGCATCGGCTCAACTTGCTCACGGCTCTCAATGCCTCGCGCGCGGCAATCCCGCATCTGACGTCGTCGAAGGCCGGACGGATCATCAATATCGGTGCGATGGGTGCGCTACAGGCCGGCGCCGGCATGGGGCCTTACGCCGCCTCGAAGGCTGGCGTGCATCGGCTGACGGAAACGCTCGCCGCCGAGCTGAAGGGCAAGGTCACGGTCAATGCCGTATTGCCGTCGACGATCGACACAGCCGCGAACCGCCGCGATATGCCCAATGCCGATTTTTCAAAGTGGGTCACGCCGGACGAACTCGCCAGCGTGATCCTGTTCCTGGCGAGCGATGCGGCGAGTGCGTTGACCGGCGCGCTGCTGCCGGTAAGCGGACGGGTTTAGCCACTATTTGTCCCACGCTCCGCCCTCATCCTGAGGAGCGGCCGCTTGGCCGCGTCTCGAAGGATGATTGCATATCACCAACTCATGGTTCGAGACGCGCGCTAAAGTAGCGCGCTCCTCACCATGAGGTCGGAGCCCAGACTACCCGGCGTTGCCCCAGATCTTTTTCTTCTTGCCGAAAGCCGGCTTGGCAGCTGGCGCACCGCCATCGCGCTTGGCCTTGGCGACGTAGGGCGGCTTGTCCGCGCGTGGTTTCTTTTCGAACTTCGGCTTGCCTTCGTAACGCGTGTCTTCGCTGCGGGGCTTTGCATAAGCCGGCTTGTCGGCGCGCACCGGATCGTATTTCGGCTTGCCGTCGAACTTGGGCTTGCCTTCATACTTCGGCTTGTCGTCGAAACGCGGTTTGCCCTCGTAGCGCGGCTTGTCGCCCTGGTAAGGCTTGTCGCTCTTCGGCTTGTCCTTCCAGGACTTCTCCTTATAGGCACCCTTGTCCTTGAAGTCCGGACGGTCGCCATCGGATCTGAAGCTGGGCTTGCGCGGGCGCTTGTTGGAATAGTCGCGATCTTCCGGCGCCGTGCGGCTCGATGCGACCGCGCCTTCCGGACCGTTAGCTAGCGGCTCGATGTGGATATTGTCTTCCTTGTCCGGACGCTTGATCATGGTCGCGAACTTCTCAGCCGCGGCTGCCGAAATCTCGAATTCCGAATTGCCGTCATAGATCTTGATCGCGCCGATATCGGCCTTCTCGATGCCGCCGCGACGGCAGATCATCGGCAGCAACCAACGCGCTTCGGCATTCTTCTGCCGGCCGATGGCGACGCGGAACCACTTGGCGCCCTCGCCCATCGGTTCGCTCTTCTTCGGGGTCTTGCGGACCGGAGCGCCTTCTTCGTCCCGGCGACGGCTGCCGGGGCGATCTTCGCGACCGCGGAACGTACCGGGATCCTGCACATCTTCGGGCGACGGCAGACGCGAGCGATACAGCCGCGCAAGCGCCGCTGCGATCTCCTCGGCCGAACGCTCGGCAAGCATCGCGCGCGCCAGCGTCAGATCGTCCTCGGTGGACTCTTCAGTGAACAACGTGTCCTGCAGCATGCGCTGCTGATCGAGCACACGGATTTCCTCGACGGTCGGCGCTGATCCCCAGACGGCATCCGTGCCAGCGAGATTGAGCAGCATCTCGGCGCGGCGACGGCGCGATGGAGGCACCAAGAGAACACTGACGCCCTTGCGGCCGGCACGCCCAGTACGACCCGAACGATGCTGCATCACTTCGGGATCGTTCGGCAGGTCTGAGTGAATGACGAGGCCGAGATTCGGAAGATCGATACCGCGCGCAGCCACGTCGGTAGCGACGCAAACGCGTGCGCGACCATCGCGCAGCGCCTGCAGCGCGTGAGTACGCTCGTTCTGGGACAGTTCGCCCGAGAGAGCGACGACCGAGAAGCCGCGCTCCAGCAGGACGGTCTGCAGATGGTTCACCGCGTTGCGGGTGTTGCAGAACACAATGCTGCTCGGCGATTCAAAATAGCGGAGCACGTTGACGACTGCGTGTTCGACGTCGTTCGGCGAAATTCGGATCGCACGATATTCGATGTCGGAGTGGCCACCTTCGGTGCCAGCGACTTCGACGCGGAACGCCTGCTGCTGATACTGTTTGGCCAGATTGGCGATGCCGCGCGGCAGCGTCGCCGAGAACAGCAGCGTACGGCGGGATGCCGGCGTGGTCTTGAGGATGAACTCCATGTCCTCGCGAAAGCCCATGTCGAGCATTTCGTCGGCTTCATCGAGCACCACGGCCTTCAGTTCGGAGACGTCGAGGCGATTGCGACGCAGATGGTCGCATAGACGTCCGGGCGTACCGACAACGATGTGCGCGCCTGCGGCCAACTCGCGCTGCTCCTTGCGCGGATCCATACCGCCCACGCAGGAAACGACGCGTGCGCCGGCATATTGATAGAGCCAGGTCAGCTCGCCATGCACCTGCAGCGCGAGTTCGCGCGTCGGTGCGACGATCAGCGCCAGCGGCGATCCAGCCTTCGGCAGCTTCTCCGCGCCTTCGAGCAGATTTTCGGCGATCGCCAGACCATAAGCGACGGTCTTGCCGGAGCCAGTCTGCGCCGACACGAGAAGATCACGACCGACAGCATCGTCAGCGAGGACAGCGGCCTGGACGGGGGTGGATTCATTGTAGTTGCGCTCAGCCAACGCGCGGGCGAGCGACGGACCAGTCGAGAGAAATGACACAGATGTAAACCTTGGTTGCAGCGGACCGCGTCGCGGTCGGACTCATTGAGATCCACGGGATCAATACTTGGGACCAAACGGAAACGAATCTGCCGCCCTTCAGTTGGCGGTCACGTCGGGTCCAGGAGTCCGGTGCGTATCGGGATCGACGGAGCTTTACGCTGCTTCGCAGCAAAAGGCCAATCATTGCTGCCATGTGCCGGCGAAATCGGGCGAATTGAGGTTAACCCTCACAGAATTGCGCCAGCACCGGTATTTTGTCGCTCAAATTTCGCTGGGAGGCTTTTTAACGTCCTCTTCCGTCTTTGGCCCCTCCTGCTTGAAAGGTACCAGGAGCCAAAGTGTCAGGAAGGTGAACAGCGAGATGACGACCGCCACATCATAGGCGCCGAGGCCCACGGCAGCGCCAGTTGCGCCGGTTGCCCACAGACTGGCTGCTGTGGCGGTACCACGCACCGAGCCGTTGTCTTTCAAAATGGCGCCACCGCCGATAAACCCCATGCCGGTCATCAGACCTTCGATAATGCGCGCTGTGCCTTCGGGATGACCGTTCAGAAACCCCTCGGTCGCCTGGACGATGCCGCAAGTGGCGAGCGCGACCAGCGGAAAGGTGCGCAGCCCGGCGCTGCGCTCGGCGCGCTCACGATTCCAGCCGATGGGCAGCGCTAGAACATAAGCGATCGACATAGCGATCAGATGCGGCAACAGACGAAAGCTGTCCGACATTTCCAGAAGGGTCTTCACCGCGGGTCTCCGATCGCACAGGGATAAGGCGCCTCGGGTGTCGCCGCGGGCCAACCCGGATAAACTCCGCCGGTGAGTCGCGGTTGCAGCGGCGCATCGTCTCATGGACCTCGGCTTGGACGTTCGATTTGGAAACCTCGCTCTACCTCCCGGTGAAACGCTTCCTCGAAGGCCTTGGCTTTACCGTCAAAGGCGAGATATCAGGTTGCGATCTCGTGGCGCTGAATGGCGATGATCCGCCAATCGTCGTGATCGGCGAGCTCAAGCTCAGCTTCAATCTCGAACTGATCCTGCAGGCTGTCGATCGCGCCGGCGCCTGTGATGAAGTCTGGGTCGCCGCCAAGCTCTCCATCCGCGGCAAGGGGCGCGAAAGCGATGCGCGCTACCGCAACCTGTGCCGCAGACTCGGTTTCGGCATGCTCGGAATTACGGAAGCCGGCGGTGTCGAGGTTCTCGTCGCGCCTGCCACTGTCGCGCCCCGACGCAATCCGAAGAAGCGTTCACGCCTCGTTACCGAACACAAGAAACGTCAAGGCGATCCTGCCCTTGGCGGCAGCACGCGCGCGCCGATCATGACGGCCTATCGTCAGCAGGCGCTCGCTTGCGCAGCGATGCTCGTCGTCGGTCCGCGCAAGGTGCGTGAGCTCACGCCGGATTATCCGGATGCGCAGAAGATCCTGCATCGCAACGTCTATGGTTGGTTCGAAAGTCCGGCGCGCGGCACCTACGCGCTCACCGATGCGGGTTACGCGGCGCTGAAACGTTGGCCGCAACCCCAACGGGATACCGCCCCGCCATCCGCTTTGTCGTAAAGCTACTGACCAAACTCTTTCTCGTTTTCCGGGAACAAGTTTGCATGGCTGCTTTGTCGCGGTAATTCCATATTGCAATGCAACAACAGCTCCCTTAGGTATCGCAAATCAACACTGAGGCGAGCGATGAGCGAAGACTGGAACACGAAATATGGAACGCGGCGCGTACGGCGCGATCCCCCGACCCTGGAAGAAGCCATCTTCGCCGCGATGGGTATCACCGAGGATCTCGATCAGCAGGCGGAGATCGCCGCCTCGCTGATGGGCATGCCGTTCGACGCCGTGCAGGCTGAAGTGAAGAAGGCCAATCGTTCGACCGGCACGCTGCGCGTGACCCGCGTTATCGCAGGCGAGCAAGGTGCTCAGCGTTCGGTGGTCGTGGAACGTCGCGTGACGCGCAAATTCGGTAACGACAAGCGCATCTGATTTTGAGGGCGCTCACAGCCCTCCCCGCAGTCGCAAAAAAGGCCTCGTTCACCACGAGGCCTTTTTCTTTGTCGCGATAGTTTCTTGGCTCAGGACGATTTGCCCCAGCCGGCGAGCTTCAACCACAGACCCCAGTAAGCCCGGTTATAGTCGGCCACCGCGCGCGCCACATCGAGCGCCGAGGTCTTGGGCTGCGGCGCGACACCTGCGCCCATGGGATCGCGCAGGTCTATAACTCCCGTGGATTCACCGTGCCGGAACGACAGGTGCGCACCGAACTTGTTGGCCAGTGCGCGCATCGCATCGTTCTGCGCGCCGGTGGTAATACGCAGCCTCGCGTAGCCCATCGACCGCGCCTTGGCGATCAGCTTGGTGAACAGGATGCTGCCAACGCCCTTGCGGCGCACGATCGATTCAACGCTGAAGGCGATCTCGGGCAGCGAGTCCGGCGACAGGTCGGCCTGATGCAGTTCAGCGGCGCCGCGTACGATGCCATCCTCGAAGTAAACGAGAATGACGGTGCCGGTATTGACGGACTTCTCGGCGTAACGTGCGACCCATTCGTCGTCGAGCGAACCGTTGAAACGATCGCGGCGGCTTTCGCGGTCCAATCTCAAGAGATGATCGCGGAACAGCGGCAGCTCGCGGGCTGCAAGGACACGCACATGTCCGCGGGCCGGAGCCCTGGTCGAAATGGCAATGGTGGTGGCTGCGTCTAACATGGTCAAAATCCTCAAGTTGCCCTCGAGGAAAGCGTCGATTCCCTAGACACCCTATATTGTGCGACGCACCATAAAATACAAGGGCGCAGATGCCGCACCTGCCAGCGCCCACTGCAGGTGAGCCATGCAATTATCCAGCATTAACAAAACCTTAAGCGCGGCATACCACCGCTTTACAGCACCAATTGGGTCTGCGTCACGACGCCTACCAGCTTGCCCTCTTCGGTCTCGATTCGGGTCTGCCATACCTGCGTTCTGCGCCCCCGATGAACCGGCGTTGCGATGGCGCGCACGGTGCTTCCTGCTTTCGCCCCGCCTGTGAAATTGGTCTTACTCTCGATGGTCGTCGTTCCCTTGGCGCCCTCCGGCAGATTGATGACCGTCGCCGCCGCACCAACCGCGTCGGCGAGCGCCATCACCGCGCCGCCATGGATCGTATGGCCGAGTGTGCACAAGTCCTCGCGCACCAGCATCGTGGCAACGACGCGTTCCTGGTCGGCGTCGGTAAAGGTCACACCCATCGAGACGGAAAACGGCATCGCGAGGCTGTGGATCTTGTCGAGCGGCGTCATGCTGGCCTCAACTCCCTGCGGTTTGTCTTGCCCATCATCATGCGGGCTTGATGAAATTTCACGACACAACACCATGCCGTGACAAGCTCTTTGTTAACAGGCATATCGACGTCATGCGCCACTTCCCGCCACGCCGGATCGTCTGCCTCACGGAAGAGACCGTGGAGACGCTGTATCTGCTCGGCGAACAGGATCGCATCGTCGGCGTCTCCGGCTATGCGGTGCGGCCTCCGCAGGTCCGGCGCGAGAAGCCGCGGGTGTCCGCGTTCATCTCAGCCGATGTGCCAAAGATCCTCGCACTCGATCCTGACCTTGTGCTGTGCTTCTCCGATCTGCAGGCCGAGATCGCCGCAGACCTGACGCGCGCCGGCATCGCCGTTCATGTATTCAACCAGCGCGACATCGCTGGCATTCTGGCGATGATCCGCACGCTCGGCGCGATGGTGGACGCCAGCGAACGCGCAGAGCAACTGGCGGTACAATTCGAGCTGCGACTTTCCAGCGTCAATGCTGCGGCAAACTTGCGACTGAGCAGACCGCGCGTCTATTTCGAGGAATGGGACGATCCGCTGATTACCGGGATCGGCTGGGTGTCCGAACTGATCGAGATCGCCGGCGGCGAAGACGCTTTTCCGCTGCTTCGACATCAGAAGGCAGCAAAGGATCGCATCGTCATGCCAGCCGACGTGATTGCCGCGGCCCCCGATGTGATCCTCGCCTCGTGGTGCGGCAAGAAAGTCGTGCCCGATAAAATCCGGCAGCGACCGGGCTGGAACACGATTCCTGCCGTGCGCGACAATCGCATCTATGAGATCAAATCGCCGCTGATCCTGCAACCGGGACCAGCAGCGTTGACGGACGGATTCGACGCGATCGTCGCGGCGCTGTGGCCGTAACCGGCACGAGCACCGACGCCGTCATCTGAGATGCTCGCCCCTTACCCCTTTGGGTACTGCAGAAAATAGGCATCGGTCAGTGCATCTTCGAGCAGCCGGCCTTCCGAATATGCTTGCAAGGAGGCCGGTCGTTCGACACCGGGCAAGAGCCGCGGACACGGCTCCGGCGCACCAATCACCGTCCTCACCGGAATGCGCTCGGCATAGATCGGCAGTTCGTAATCCTCGTCATCGTCAGCCACGCCCTTGGCGCGAATTTTTGCCGACGCCTCCTCGATCTCCATGGCGATAAAGGACGTCGCCTTCATCTCCTGCGCCGTGGTCTCGCGCAGACTGGCGGTACGATCCGGAAAGAAACGGTCGACCATCGCGATGCCAGCCTGCTCCTTCTCGTGGGGATCGGTGACGAGATAAGCGTTTCCGAATGCCATCACCGCACGGTAGTCCGCTGAATGATTGAAGCCGCAACGTGCCAGCACGAGGCTGTCGAGAAAGGCCACCGTGAGACAGACGCGTTGCTGCGCGGTCTGGTTCTTCAGCATGCGGCTCGCGCTACTGCCGTGCCAGTACAGTTTCGTGCCTTCGCGCCAGAAGAAGGTCGGCGTGCAATAGGGCTGCCCGTCGATCACGTAGGACACATGGCACATCATCGATGCGTCCAGAATTTTATGCACGGTCTCGTGGTCGTAGAAGCCGCGGTCATGGCGTCGCTTCACGCGATTGCGCGCCGTGAGCGGATATGACGCGATGTCTGCGTTCGTCGGTTCAGCGGTCTTCAGTTCGGCTGTGGTCACGGCAATCCCCCGTCAATTGGAAGTGTTCGAATGTGTTGTACCGCCGCATTTGGTCTGCGATAGTGCCAATTCCATGCGAAAAATTCCGACCAATTTGGCGAAGCCAATTCCGAAACCCGAGCTACCGCTCGATCTCACGGGCGCACATATCACCGAAGGATCGTCCTCGCAGGATCGGCTCTATCAGGCGCTGTGCCATGCCATCACCGGCGGCGTTGCCAAACCCGGCGAAGCTCTGCCGCCATCGCGTATCCTTGCGAAGCAAACCGGTTTTCAACGCAATGCCGTCACCAATGCCTATGAGCGTCTGATCGCCGATGGCTTTGCCGTCGCACGCGTCGGCTCCGGCACCTTCGTCGCCGCGCGGATTCCGACGCGGACCAACAGCAAGCCAGCCAAGGCCATTGCCATCGACGCGCCGCAGCGGGGCACGCTCGCTCTCGGCTGTACCGATATCGACGAACAGGCGCTGCGCCGTTTTCGCGCTTTCGCCGGCCGCCGCCTGCGCGCTTTCGGCGCCGAGCATCTGCACTACGGCGATCCCCGCGGCAGTCATGAACTACGCACCGCCATCGCCAATCATCTTCTGTCGGCGCGTGGGCTACGCTGCGATCCCGATCAGATCGTGCTGACATCGGGCACACAGCACGGGCTGCGCATCGTGCTGTCAGCCATTCTCAAGCCAGGCGAACAGATCTGGTGCGAGGACCCCGGTTACCCCGCCGCACGAAAATCGATCGAACATTGCGGCGCCCGGCCGGTGTCGGTGCCGGTCGATGACTTCGGCCTGATCGTCGCCAGGGGCCGTGCCACGGCGCCATCTGCGCGCGCGGCCTATGTCACGCCCTCGCATCAATTTCCACTCGGCGTGCAAATGGCGATGCCGCGGCGTCTTGAATTGCTCGACTGGGCGAAGGACGCCGGCGCATGGATATTCGAAGACGATTACGACAGCGAGTTTCGCTATGACGGCGCGCCGTTGCTGTCGCTCGCCGGCATCGATCACCTGCAACGCGTGATCTATATGGGCACGTTTGCCAAGACTCTGTTTCCCGGTCTGCGCATCGGCTACTGCGCCCTGCCCGAACGCCTGATTGGCCCGGTCACGACGGCGCGCGCGGCGATGGACCGCTTTCCCGGCACATTGATGGAAGGCGCCGTCGCCGACATGTTGAACTCCGGCGCCTTCGCGGCCAACCTGCGCAAGATGCGGAACATCTATCGCGAGGCGCGCGACGCTCTGGCGACGACGTTGACGGATGCGTCGGACGGGCAACTGACCGTGCCGGTGCCGTCACAGGGCCTGCATCTGGTGGCGAAGTTCGCGCCCGCGACGTCGCTTGAGATCGCCGCAAAGGCCAAGGCTGCAGCCGGCGTCGAGGGCTGGTTGCTGGCTGACACCTATCTGCGCGCCCGCCCTGCGCCGGGCTTCGTGCTCGGCTTCGCCGGCCATCCCATTCGTGAGCTTGTCACATCGGCGGAAAGACTGGCGAAAGCCTCAGCGGCGAGTTTGCGCGCCCACCGCAAGCCTGCAGCAAAGACGCGTGGAACCCGCGTGGGGGGCTAAAACTTGAGGCTGGCTGGCACTCAATGCCGGCAACCGCTGCGCTTCTAGAATCGGATGCGCATCCCTACAATCCAGGCAGACAAAATGCCCAGCAGGCAGATCTGCCCCCAACGGAGACCTCATGTCCGGCAATCGCAACGTGCTCTACCTGATCATCGGCGCGCTGATCGTCGGCATCGGCGTGCTCGGCTACAATCTCTACCAGACCAAGAAAGAACCCAGCGGGCTGCAGATCAATGTCGGCCCCGACGGCCTCAAGATCCAGAACAAGTAATAAAGGTCGCACAATGCGCTCGGCAATTTGGCTATCAGGAATTCTGGCTTCGCTTGCGTTAGCGACGCCGGCGCTTGCGATCGATCAGGTCAACCGCGAACAGGACATTGTTGATGTCCGCCTCGGCCAGCGCATTCTGGTCGATGACGGCTCTTGCCCCACCGGCCAGATCAAGGAAGTGTCCGGCACGACGCTGACCACGTCCGGTGTGACGCGTGTTCGCAAATGCGTTCCCCGCGCGGGCACCAAGACGCGCTAGTCCAAGACATGCTCATCAATGTCGCAGCGGCTCGCTTGGCGGCACCGGTGAACCGGTCTGGCCCACACTCGCACCGCCATCGATCGCTAGCGTAATCCCTGTGATCCAGCGCGCCTCGTCGCTGGCAAGAAACAGAACACCATAGCCGATATCCCAGCCGGTCCCTTCGGTGCCCAGCAGTGTGCCCGCTGCGCGCGCTTTGCGCATCTCATCGCTCATGCCACGCGACGCCACCATCGGCGTATAGACCGTGCCGGGCGCGATGCAGTTGACGCGAATGCCGTCGCGGCCGTGATGTGCCGCCATCGCTCTGGTGAGGCCGATCACCGCCGATTTCGACGTTGGATACAACAAGCTCGGGTGGCCACCACGCAGGCCGGCGATCGACGTCAGGTTGATGATCGAGCCGCCGCCGGATTTCATCATTTCCGGAATCGCATACTTCGCCATCAGCATCATTGAGGCAACGTTGATACGCATGGCGCCGTCCCAGGCGCGGTCGTCGACCTCGATGGCGTCGCCGCGCGGCCCGGTGAGGCCAACATTGTTGACGAGGATATCAAGACGGCCAAAGCCTTCGACGGTGCGTTCGACGATCGCCTCGCATGACGCGCGATCACTGACATCGCCGTCATAGATCTGCGTGATGCCGCCCTCCACAGCGATCAATCGCGCGGTTTCTTCGGCAGCGTCTACGTCGGTGTCGACCAACGCGACGCGCGCGCCATGCCGCGCCAACAACACCGCTGCGGCACGTCCGTTGCCAATGCCATCGCCGCGGGAACCCGCACCGGTGATAATGGCGACCTTGCCTTTCAATCGATCGTCACGCTGGGGCTGCGCCATATCCATCAGAACATGCCGTTGGTGTTAGCGGATTTTTCCGGGATCGGCTGAACGGCATCCCAATGTTCGACGATCTTGCCGTTCTCAAGCTTGAAGATGTCGATGATCGCGTTACCGCGCGTGCCCTTTTCGCGCACGGCATGGACATGCAGGATCACATAATCACCGTCGGCGAAGACCTGCTTGATCTCGCTATGCGAGTCCGGGAATTTCTCCCGCAGGAAACCGATAAAGCCTTTGAAGCCCTCGACACCATCAGCCGCGTTGGGATTGTGCTGAACATAACGCGGACCGAAATATTTGGATGCCGCCTCGAAGTCCTTTTGGTTGAGGCCCTTCTCATAGAATTCAACGACGGCTTTCTTGTTGGCTTCCTGGGTGCTGGCATCTGCAGCTAACGCCGCGCCGGTCAGAAATATCAAGACACACGTCAAGCCGATCGAAACAAATCGCATAAAAAATCCCTCGGTTCCCACCAATTCAATTAGTAGCGAATCCACCCACCTAACGGTGGTGTAGCAAAAACGCTATCATCGGCAGTAACGGGATGACGAGAGGGAAAGACAGAAATCCGCGATCATTTTGGCGCGACGACGCAGCGCAAAAAGATCGCGCGAACTAACTGAGTGGTTCAATCCAGCGGCGCCGGATCATACATGCATTGCAGGGTCGGCTTCGCGATCTGCGTGAAGGTCGCGCTGATCATCGACTGCTTCGATGCCGGGATCCAGTCCTTCTCGATCGTAGGTACGCCGCGCTCACTGATGCCCCGCAGCAGTGCCTCGCGCAAATCAGCGTCTTCCACCGTTGCCACGGCGTGGTCATGCAGGCAGCCGCACACTTCTTCCGGATGCGCCCAGCGCCCGACCATATGCGGCGAGCACAAACGAACGAACTCGCCACGCTGGTCCGGCAATTTCCGCCATGACCAGATCTGCGCCTGCGCCGCACTTCCCGTGATGGAACTCGCAAGGGCGGCAGCGACAACAATGGCAGTCAGAATACGTGGTCTAGTCATTTCAAAACTTTTCTTGTTGTTTCTCGGGTTATCCGCCCGCGATCGAAATCAGCGCGCGTAGGCGACAACCATCGGCGCAACAGCACTGATCGCGGGCGAACCGGTAAAGGCGAAAGTGCCGATACCCGGCAGGTTACCCTCAATGGAACCGGCCATCGACGGGCCAGCCAGGATGAAGGCGAAAGCGAGGATGAAGCTGATGGTACGCATCTGACGTCTCCAGTTCGGCAGCGCTGCCCGCCGCGTCGTTGACAAATGGATAGCCAATGCGGGTTTCGGCACGTCTGCGGCCCAAGAGGAAAATGGTTTCGTCCCCCGTCGAATTGTTTCGTGGCGCCCATGCCGACGACACAATCCGGGCGGCAAATCTGCGAACGGCTTAGAAAGAACGCCTTGGAAAGGATGTCTCGAAAGTTCGTCCGGCTGTCGCACGCCCTTAACAAAACTGAACCGAAACGCGGCTAAAGCGACTTCAGGAGAGCGTATGCAACCTTTTCAGGCGACTGCGCGTTTCTGTTCACCTCGAAGAGAAGGAATGCAGTCGTGGGAACCGGCAACAACGACGTTGACAAGGATACCCCGATCAGCGCCCTCGGACGGCCACTGGTCTCCACGGTACACACGCGCGCCAAATGCCAAGGCGCCATGTCGCAGCAGGGCTACGGCTCGCACGGCAACGAGTGCTATCCGCAGCAGCTGGTCCAGCTCGTGGGCTATCGTGACCCGCAGCCGCAGCAGTCATGGGACCGCTTGCGCACGAAACGCGTCGTCACCCACTCCGCTGAATAGCGAAGCACAGCCAAGTTCTAGCGGCCAATAGCTCGCTTATTTGATGAAGTCGCCGCATTTCTGCACGGCGGCGTCTGACTGCCCCCAGGGCATGATCGGAACTGATGACGTCGAGTTCTTCGGCGAACCCTCGATGATCCGGTCCGAATAGACCATGTAAACCAGCACGTTTCGCTTGGCGTCGCAGCCGCGGACGATTTGCATTTTCTTGAAGAAAAGGCTGCGGCGCTGCCGGAACATATCCTCGCCCTGATCGCTCTTGGCCTTGAACGTAATCGGGCCGATCTGCCGGCACGCGAGCGAGATGTCCGAAACTTCTTCGGCCAGACCGAGCCAGCCCTTGAAGCCACCCTTTTCAGGCACCGTGAAGTGGCAGGCGACACCGTCGACTTCGGGGTCGTCGACGCCATAGGTCGCCAGCTTGTCGTTCGGGCTGAGCCATTTGAACACGGTGGAGCGCCGGAAGATCAGATCCGGTTCATCCGCAGCCTGCGCCGGGACAATTGCCAACGCCGCGAATGCCGAAAGCGCCAAAACGCCGCGTCGCAGCATCTTGGTGAGCGCGCCAGATCCATTAAACGTCATGCAACTCTCCGTGACCGATCCAGAATATGTAGGCATTCCAACCGGATTCGGAAGCCAGGATGCCCCTCTGTTAATTCAATGTGAGGCTTTTTTGCTAGGCTGATCCCGACTCAGCGGTAGCCAGATCACTCATGCTGGTGAACCCATCTCGCGCCTGCGAGACTAATGTTTTCAGATGGATTCGAGGATATTGGACGTGAGTGCATTTCAATTGTCGCGGGGATCAACGGACAAGAGCCGCTTTCTGGGCAGCACATTCTTTTCCGGCAGCTTTCTGCGGATCGCACTCGTCGCCATGACCGGCATGACCGTGGCGGCGCCTGCCGATGCTGCGGTGTTCTGGACCGACGAAAACCCGATGATCATGCGGGAGATCGAACCGCCAGCGCCGCAACCGCAGCAGCGCCAGAAAAAGCTGAAGCGCCTTGGCGCCAAGCTTGAGAAGCAGGTCAAGGAACACGCAAAGCCGGTCGGCCCGCTGGTGATCGCCATCTCGATCGAACGACAGTCCCTGCGGGTATTCGACGCCAACGGCCTGTTCGCGGAAACGCCGGTCTCTACCGGCATGCGCGGCCATTCGACGCCCATGGGCGTGTTCAGCATCATCCAGAAGAACAAGTGGCACCGCTCCAACATCTATAGCGGCGCGCCGATGCCCTACATGCAGCGTATCACCTGGTCGGGCATTGCTTTGCATGCCGGCGCGCTGCCAGGCTATCCGGCGTCCCACGGCTGCATCCGCATGCCGATGGCCTTTGCGACCAAGATCTGGGGCTGGACCCGCATGGGTGCCCGCGTGATCATCGCGCCCGGTGAAATCTCCCCAGCGGAAATCTCGCATCCGCTGCTCGCCACTCAGAAAATCGCGCCGGGTCCGGTCGCGGCAGCGGCGCCTCAAGACGTCCAGACATCGCCAAAGGCTGATAAGGTATCGGCAGATGCGAAGCCCCAAGACCTTGGTCTGAGGCCATCCGCCGCCGACCGCGCCAAGACTCAAGACAAGACCCAGACCGCCGATGCCAGCAATGCGATGGCAAAACCGGCGCCCGCGACTGTGATGTCGGACGCCACACCTGCAAAGGTCGAAAGCGCCGTCAAAGCCGCCGAGCCCGAGATCATGACGCGCCGCGATCTCGACGCCGCGATCGCCAAGGTCGTCGAATTGCCGCCCCCCGAGGTCAAATCGGCAGAGACCGTCGCGGAAGCGCCAGCCAAGCTTGAACCTGCCAAGACGGAAGCGCCGAAGGCGGAAATCGCAAAAGCTGATGTCGCACCGGTCGCCGCCAGTGTGCCCGACGTCAAGAAGGACGAAACGCGCCCCGCCGATTCAGCCAAGGCCGAGATGCCTACGGCGCCCGCTGCCGATGCGACGCCAAAGCGCTCCGGCCAGATTGCCGTGCTGGTCAGCGGCAAGGACGGCAAGCTCTATGTGCGGCAGAATTTCGCGCCGCTGTTCGAGACGCCGATCGCGATCAAGCCCAGCGATCGCCCGCTCGGCACTCACATCTTTACCGCCCGCATCGACAAGGATGATGCCAAGGCATTTCACTGGACCGCAGTCTCGCTGCCTGCCGTGCCGCATCGCGCCGACGAGGATGACAATGTTTCGCGACGCCGCAAATCCACTGGCGCGGTTGAAGTGAAAACCCGGCCGCTGCCGAACAGCGCCGCCGAAGCGCTCGACCGCCTGACGATCCCTGCGGACGCCATGGCACAGATTACCGAAGCGCTCGCGAGTGGCGGCTCCATCGTGGTGTCCGATCAGGGCATTGCCGCCGGCGGCGAGACCGGCCAGGGCACCGAATTCGTGGTGCCGCTGCGCTAGCCTCGTTCACTCCGGCCCTGTAACAGCTTGTTGAGTGCGTCATCTCGGAGATGACGCTACTCTGCTCGCGACACAGGCTGGGCTACGACGAATGGCGATGATCAATCGCAGGCAGATACTGACAACGGTATTGGGCGCGGCAAGTGCTGTGGCGGTCGCGCGTCACGCCTCGGCGCAAGGCGCCGTGAGCCGCATGACCGCCTATGGCTTCGCGTTTCCCGGCCTCAAGGGTGGCGACATCAAACTTGCCGACTATGCAGGCCGCCCGATCATGGTGGTCAATACCGCCTCGCAATGCGGCTTCACCCCGCAATATGCCGGGCTTCAGACACTGTGGACCGAGTTCCGCGAGCGCGGCTTGATGATTGTCGGCGTACCGTCCAATGACTTCGGCGGACAGGAGCCGGGCAGCGCCAAGGAGATCGCCGACATTGCCGAGGGACATTTCGGCATCGGTTTCCCGATGGCCGCCAAGACCGTCGTGAAGGGACCGAACGCGCACCCCTTCTACAAATGGGCGGCAGAGGCACGGCCGCGCGACCTGCCGCGGTGGAACTTCCACAAATATCTGGTCGGCCGCGATGGCTATCTCACCGACTCCTTCGCCTCCGAATTCGAACCGACCGATACACGCATCAAGACCGCCGTCGGACGTGCCCTGACCGCGGCTTGAGCGGTTCAATATCGATCCAGCCACTGACTGGGGATAAGGGCCGTTGCCATAGCGGTACCGCCTGAAATCGCGCTAGAATTGCGGCCACGACCATCTGGATCAGCCCGACCACCTCGCTGACGACGCTGGTCGCAGGTCAAGGGGGACGTGATGCGCAGTGCGGCAGGTCTGATTTTTGCGAGCGCTATTTCATTGTGGGCAGCAGGCGCACAGGCGCAGGCACCCAAAGCCGGTGTTGCTGCCCCCGCCCCCGCGGCAACGCCTGCGCCGCCACCGGCGCCCGCGGCTGCACCTGCCCCCGCCAAATCGACCTGCGCCAATCCCGATGCGCTCGGCGTCAGCCGTGTGGTCGAGATCGACACGACGGGTGGTCCGGGCTTCGGCTTCGAACATTTCAAGCAGCTCGACTTCCTGCGCGACAAGGAAGTGGTGCTGACCTTCGACGATGGTCCATGGCAGACTACGACGCCGACTGTGTTGAAGACGCTCGCCGACGAATGCGTCAAGGCGGTGTTCTTCCCGATCGGCAAGCACGCCACCTATTATCCGGAGGTGCTCAAGCAGGTCGCTGCGGCCGGCCATACCATCGGCGGACACACCTGGGCTCATATCGCGCTGACCAACAAGAAACTGACCCAGCAGCAGCGCATTGATGAAATCGAGAAAGGCTTCAGCGCGGTAAAGTGGGCACTCGGCTCAGCCCCCGCACCGTTCTTCCGCGCTCCGGCGCTGCAGCACCCGCCGGAAATCGTCACCTATCTCGGCACGCGCAACATGGCGATCTTCTCCTGTGACATCGACTCGTTCGACTTCAAGACGCGCAAGTCCGAACAGGTCATCACCAATGTGATGACCAAGCTCGACAAGCTCGGTAAGGGTATCATCCTGATGCACGACTTCCAGAAGCACACCGCCGAAGCGCTGCCGACCCTGCTGCGCAAGCTCAAGGCCGGTGGCTACAAGGTCGTGCATATGCGGGCCAAGGCGCCCGTACAGACCATCGCGTCCTATGATGAAGCGATCGTCAAGGACGCCAAGCTGCCGACGGTCAGCAGCCGTCCTGTGAACAGCGTCGTCCAGACGATCTCGGAATAATGAGGACTCGTCGACGCCCCTGATGCCCGCATTTCGTTTCAACGGCTACGTCATCGTCTCGGCGGACGGCATGCTCGCCGATGCCAGTGGCGTGATGCCCGATACCCTCAAATTTCCCGGCGACCTCGCCTTTTTCACCGCAGGTCTCGACCGTGCCGACCTGATCGTGCACGGCAGGCATTCGTTCGAGGATCAGCCGAACTCACCGAAACGCAAGCGCATCATCGTCAGCCGCAGCATCGCTGCCATAGGCCCCGATCCCGAAAACAACAAAGCCACGCTGTGGAATCCGGCCGGCGCATCTTTCGAAGACGCTTGCGCGCATGCGGGCGTTCATGCCGGCACCGTCGCCGTCATCGGCGGCCCCAGCGTATTCGAGATGTTCTTTGATCGCATCGACGTGTTTTGGCTGTCGCAGGCGCCGCATGTCCGCCTGCCCGGCGGCGAGGGATGCTTCCCCGGCGTCCCCGAACGATCACCGCAGGACATTCTCTCCAGTCACGGCCTGCAAGCGAGCGAGGTCCAGATCCTCGACTCCGCGCATGAAGTCACAGTAACGGCCTGGCGGCGGGTGTCCTGAGCGAGGACTATACTTCGTTGTAGCCGCCCGGCAGCCGCGCGCTGCGGCCGATACCGGCGATCATGAAGAGGCCGCCGATCAGCGACAGGTTCTTCAGCGCGTGGATCATCTGGTTCTTGGCCTCAGGGCCGGTCAGGTTCCAGAAGTCGTGGAAGTAGAACGTTGCGGCCATCACGAACAGCACCAGCACCAGGGCGAAGAAGCGCGCGCCCAGATTCAGCGCGACGAGGATACCGCCGACCAGTTCCAGTGTCGCAACGGCGATTGCAAGAATCTGCTTCAATTCCATGCCCGCCAGCCCTTCGAGCTGTGTCGCATAGGGCGTCACGACCGCAGGGATCGTCGGGATAACCTTGTTCGCGATCGCATCTGCTGTTGCGCTGAGGTCGAGAAACTTGGATGCGCCGGACGCAATGAAGATCACGGCAAAGAGAATGCGCCCGAAAGTAATAAACGCTGGCATTGGTCGGCCTCGCTGGACTGCAATGAATACTTGTCGAAATACGTGACGAGTATGATCATTCCATCACATTTTTCAAACGAACAAATGGATGACCTCGTTGGCGTCATCCATTTGTCGCGATGCTTCTCAGATTGGCTAACTATCCAAAAGCGCAATGGCCGGGAAGCATCCAGCCAGCGCGAGGCTGACTGAACGCGCTAGCCGAACAGGCTCGCCTGCGGACGCCCAGCCCGCTCCTGCGCCTCGACAGCCGCAACCGCCGTCATGTTGAGGATACCACGCGCTGTCACCCCCGGCGTCAGGATATGCGCCGGACGGGCCGGGCCGATCAAGATCGGGCCGACCGGGAGCGCATCCGCCAGCGTCTTGATCATCTGATAGGCGACATTGGCGGCATCGAGCGTCGGCATGATGAGGACATTCGCCGAGCCTTCGAGTTTCGAATGCGGCAGCACGATCTTGCGGGCCGCTTCCGACAGCGCGGTGTCGCCCTGCATTTCGCCATCGGACTCGATTTCCGGATGCTTCTCACGGAGCAATGCTGCGGCGCGGCGCATCTTGCGCGAAGAGTCCGTATCGTAGCTGCCAAAGTCAGAATGCGACACGAAAGCGATCTTCGGCTTCATGGCGAAGCGCTGCACGTGGTTGGCAGCGAGCGCCGCGATTTCCGCGAGTTCTTCCGCGCTCGGATTTGGACGCACCTGCGTATCAGCGATGAAGTGCGCACCCTTGCTCGTGATCATCAGCGACAGCGCTGCAAAATCGCTGACGCCCGGCAGGAAGCCGATGATCTCGCGCACATGGCGCAGATGGCTCATGTAGCGGCCTTCGACGCCGCATATCATTGCATCCGCTTCGCCGCGGATCACGGCGAGCGCGGCGATCACCGTCGCATTGGTGCGGACGACCGTGCGCGCCGCATCCGGCGTCACGCCGCGACGGCCGGCCACGTCGATATAGGACTGCACGTAAGAGCGATAACGCGGATCGTCCTCGGGATTGATCAGGTCGAAATCCTGGCCGGCCTGGATCGCCAGACCGAACCGCTTGATGCGGGCTTCAACGACCGACGGACGGCCAACGAGGATCGGACGCGCCAGCTTCTCTTCCAGCACCACCTGCACGGCGCGCAGCACGCGCTCGTCTTCGCCTTCGGCATAGATCACGCGCACCGGCTGGGTCTTTGCCTTCGCGAAGACCGGCTTCATCACCAGACCGGAGCGGAATGCGAAACGCTCGAGACCTGCAGTGTATTCCTCGAAATTGGCGATCGGGCGCGAGGCCACGCCGGATTCCATCGCCGCCTTAGCGACGGCCGGCGCGATGCGCAGGATCAGGCGTGGATCGAACGGGCTCGGGATCAGCGACCCCGGACCGAAGCCCTGGGTCTCGTTGTCGAAGCCGGCGGTCACGGCATCCGATGGCGGGTCTTGCGCAAGCTGCGCGATGGCATCGACGGCAGCGATCTTCATCGCCTCATTGATCGCCGTCGCCCCGCAATCGAGTGCGCCGCGGAAGATGAACGGGAAACAAAGGACGTTATTGACCTGGTTCGGAAAGTCCGACCGGCCGGTGCAGATCATCGCGTCCGGGCGTGCCTTGCGCGCTTCGTCCGGCATGATCTCCGGCGTCGGATTGGCCAGCGCCATCACCAGCGGCTTGTCGGCCATCGCCTTGACCATCTCGGGCTTCAGCACGCCCGGAGCGGAGACGCCCAAGAAAATATCGGCGCCGGCGATGACATCGCCCAGCACGCGCGCATCGGTCTTCTGCGCATAGACCGCCTTCCAGCGGTCCATCAGGGTGTTGCGGCCCTCATGCACGACACCGTCGATATCGCAGACCCAGATGTTCTTCTTCTGCGCGCCCAGCGACACCAGAAGATTGAGACAGGCGATCGCCGCAGCGCCAGCACCCGAGCAGACGATCTTGACGTTCTTGATGTTCTTGCCGTTGAGCAGCAGCGCATTCTTGATCGCGGCGCCGACGATGATGGCGGTGCCATGCTGATCGTCGTGAAACACCGGGATCTTCATGCGCTCTTTAAGCTGCGCCTCGATCTCGAAACATTCCGGACCCTTGATGTCCTCGAGGTTGATGCCACCGAAGGTTGGCTCCAGCGCCGAGACGACCTCGACCACGCGCTCGATGGTGTCGGCGGCGATCTCGATGTCGAACACGTCGATGCCGGCGAACTTCTTGAACAGGACCGCCTTGCCTTCCATCACCGGCTTCGACGCCAGCGGACCGATATTGCCGAGACCGAGGACAGCCGTGCCGTTGGAGACGACGGCCACGAGATTGGCGCGCGAGGTCAGCGACGCCGCTTCATTGGGGTCGGCTGCGATCGCGAGACACGGCGCGGCCACGCCCGGCGAATAGGCCAGCGCCAGATCGCGCTGGTTGGCAAGCGGCTTGGTAGCCTGGATTTCGAGCTTACCCGGCTTGGGAAGGCGGTGATAGGCAAGCGCCGCGCGCGAGAGATCGTCAGAAGATGAAGAAGACATGCGTGCTCCCGCGCGTCATAAAACAAAAGTTAGGTAGAAGGGCGTTTCTTCTTGTTGGTTTGCCGGACTACTTGTCCTGCAGATTGAGACGGATATGCGCTTCACGCAACTGCTTCGGCGAAGCCTCTGACGGTGCGCCCATCAACAAATCTTCAGCACGCTGGTTCATCGGGAAGAGCGAGATCTCGCGCAGGTTGTTCGTACCGCAGAGCAGCATCACGATACGATCGACGCCTGCCGCCATACCGCCATGGGGCGGCGCGCCGTACTGGAAGGCGCGATACATGCCGCCAAAGCGCTCGATCACCGTCTCCTCGCCATAGCCGGCGATCTCGAACGCCTTCACCATAGCTTCGGGCTTGTGGTTGCGGATGCCGCCCGACGCGATCTCGTAGCCGTTACAGGTGATGTCGTATTGGAAAGCCTTGATGGTCAGCGGATCCTGACCTGTCAGCGCATCCATGCCACCCTGCGGCATCGAGAAGGGGTTGTGCGAGAAGTCGACCTTCTTGTCGTCCTCGTTGTACTCGTACATCGGGAAATCGACGATCCAGGCCAGCGCGAAGCGCTCCTTGTCGATCAGGTTGAGCTCTTCGCCGACCTTGGTGCGTGCGAGACCTGCAAACTTGTAGAATTTCTCGGGATCGCCCGCGACGAAGAACGCGGCATCGCCGGCCTTCAGGCCGAGCTGCTGACGGATCGCTTCAGTGCGCTCCGGTCCGATGTTGTTGGCCAAGGGACCAGCGCCCTCACCGCCTTCACGCCACATGATGTAACCGAGGCCCGGCTGGCCTTCGCCTTGCGCCCAGGAATTCATGCGGTCGCAGAATGCACGGCTGCCGCCACCGGGACCGGGGATCGCCCAGACCTGATTCTTGTCGTCTTCGAGCATGCGCGCGAACACCTTGAAGCCGGAGCCGCGGAAGTGCTCCGCCGTGTTCTGCATCTCGATCGGGTTGCGCAGATCCGGCTTGTCGGTGCCGTATTTGCGGAGCGACTCTGCGTAAGGGATCTTCGGCCAGTCCTTGTTGACCGGCTTGCCCTTGGCGAATTCCTCGAACACGCCGGTGATGACCGGCTGCACGGCCGCGAACACGTCTTCCTGCTCGACGAAGCTCATTTCGAGATCGAGCTGGTAGAATTCGCCGGGCAGACGGTCGGCACGCGGATCCTCGTCGCGGAAACATGGCGCGATCTGGAAGTAGCGGTCGAAGCCCGACATCATCAGCAGCTGCTTGTACTGCTGCGGTGCCTGCGGCAGCGCGTAGAACTTGCCGGGATGGATGCGCGACGGCACCAGGAAGTCGCGCGCGCCTTCGGGCGACGACGCGGTGAGGATGGGCGTCTGGAATTCGAAGAAGCCCTGCTCCTTCATCCGCTTGCGCATCGAGTCGACGATGGCGCCGCGGGTCATGATGTTCTGATGCAGCTTCTCGCGACGCAGGTCGAGGAAGCGATATTTAAGCCGGATGTCTTCCGGATAGTCCTGATCGCCGAATACCGGCAGCGGCAATTCGGCTGCGGGGCCGAGCACCTCGATGGCATCGATATAGATCTCGACATCGCCGGTGGGCAGTTCGGCATTCTCGGTGCCGCCAGGACGACGACGCACCTTTCCGTCGATCTTCACGACCCATTCCGAACGCAGCGTCTCGGCGACCTTGAACGCCGGCGAGTCCGGATCGGCGACGCATTGCGTCAGGCCGTAATGGTCGCGCAGATCGATGAAGAGCACGCCGCCATGGTCGCGGATACGATGGCACCACCCCGACAGGCGAACGGTCTGGTCGATATGGCTGTCGCGGAGCGCGCCGCAGGTGTGAGACCGGTAGCGATGCATGGGTATCCTGGAAATACGTCAGAGGGCGGAATCGGGTTCGCGATCAAGCGCGAAGCGCAGGGTTTACCCGACCGCATCCGACGCGGCAACCAAAGCTCGGCGATCAAATCGCCCGAATTTGCGGGCCGCGACTGCATCACCGGAGGCCTCCAACCGATGAATTTCGGACTACCATTTCCAAATGCAATCGAGCGATCGGAAAACCTCCCGCAACGCGGGAACTACATGATTGCACACGCAATAACCAGCTACCTCGGGTCAAGCACCATCGGCACCCGGATACGTCGCGTCGGTATTTCAGCACCAGATTCAACTACTTAAAGCGGTATTTGTGTCAAAATTTACTGAACGTTGACGACCACCATTCACTGTCTTGCCGTGAACCCAGCCCGTTTTGAAGGCAGGTGATTCAACTGGAACTTGCTGCTTCTTGCCCTGCCGCAACCCAAGGCAGCCGCCATTTCGGCTGACCGGCGTCGCAGCCTTAGAACCGCCGAGGAATATGTTCGTGCTCGCCAGATATTCGATCAGTACCAAGCTGTTTGTCATTGTTGCTTTTCTTTTCGTCGTGATCGCGGGCATCGGCACCCTCGCCTTCATGCAGATGCGAGCCATCAACGCAGCGACCCAGGATATCCAGACGCAATGGCTCCCGAGCGTCCGCTGGATCGGTGAGATGCGCGTTCAGTCGGCGCGGTATCGCGCTGTGCTGCGCGACCACCTGATCGTGGCCGATGCCGACCGTCCGGATGTCGACAAGAACCTCGCCGCCCGCAAATCGGACTTTGAAAAGGCAGCAAAGGCTTATGCCCCGCTGGTGTCATCGCCGGCAGAGCGCGAATTGGCCGACAAGCTCGACGCAGAATGGAAGGCTTTCATCGCCGCGGGCAACGACGTCCAGGCCCTCGCCAACAAGGGCGACGTGAACGCCGCCAAAGAGATCAACGCCAAGAAGGTCGTCCCGACCGGCCGCGCCATGGACGGCACATTGGCCAAGCTCGTCGAGTTGAACGACAAAGGTGCCGAAGCGGCCGGCAGCAATGCCAACGCTACCTATGCCAACGCGATCTGGATGATGGTTATCATTCTCGGCGCCTCGGTCGTGCTCGGCCTCGGCGCTGCCATGTATCTGGTGCGCGACATCTCCGGCGGCATCGCCTCGATCCTGAAGCCGATGGGCCAGCTAACCGATGGGCAGCTGGAGGCCGCTATCCCGCATCAGGGCGAGAGCACCGAGATCGGACGCATCGCCAGCGCATTGCAGATCTTCAAGGACGCCCTCATCGCCAAGCGTGCTGCGGATCAGGCTGCCGGTGCCGAGGCCGCCATCAAGGCCGCCCGTGCGGAAACCATCACGAAGGCGACCAGCAACTTCGAGTCGATGATCAGCGAGCTGGTTGGTTCGCTTTCATCCGCCTCGACCGAGCTCGAAGCCTCCGCCACCACGCTGACCCGCACGTCGGATATCACCATGACCCTGTCGGGCTCGGCAGCGTCTGCATCGCATACGGTGTCGAGCAACGTTCAGTCGGTGGCCGCGGCAACGGAAGAAATCACCTCGTCGGTGAATGAAATCGGCCGCCAGGTTCATGAATCGAATCGTATCGCTTCGACCGCCGTGCTGCAGGCCGAGAAGACCAATGAAAGCATTACCAAACTCACGCAGGCCACTGCACGGATCGATGACGTCGTGAAGCTCATCACCGCCGTTGCCGAACAGACCAACCTGCTGGCGCTCAACGCCACCATCGAGGCCGCGCGCGCCGGTGACGCCGGCCGCGGCTTCGCCGTTGTCGCCGCCGAGGTGAAGGCGCTGGCGTCGCAGACCGCCAAGGCCACCGACGAAATCAGCATGCAGATCGCCGGCATGCAGGCGGCCAGTGCCGAGACGATCGAGACCATCAAGGAGATCGGCTCGACCATCACGCTGATCTCGGAAGTCTCGTCCGCCATCGCAGCGGCGGTCGAGGAACAGGGCGCAGCGACCCAGGAAATCGCGCGCAATGTCCAGCAGTCGGCCCAGCTCAGCACCCAGGTCGCCAGCGAGGTCACCGAGGTCAATCGCGGCGCCAGCGAGACCGGTTCAGCCTCCACGCAGGTGCTGGCTGCAGCGCAGTCGCTGTCGCTCGAAAGCAATCGCCTAAAGGACGAAGTCGACCGGTTCCTCGACACGGTTCGCGCCGCTTGAGACCACTTTCAGCGGTTGCCTAACACGTCATGGCCCCCCATCTTGGGGCCATGACAGTCCACTTCCCGTTCGACAACAGCTATGCCGCCCTGCCCGCGAATTTCTTCGCCCGCGTTGCGCCGACGCCGGTGACAGCGCCGCGGCTGATCAAGCTGAACCGCGCACTGGCCGACCAACTCCGCATCGATCCTGACTGGCTGGCCAGTCCCGAAGGCGTCGAGGTCCTCGCCGGCAAGCGCGTGCCGGATGGCGCCGATCCCCTCGCGATGGCCTATGCCGGACATCAGTTCGGACATTTCGTGGCGCAGCTCGGCGACGGACGCGCGATCCTGCTCGGCGAGGTCATTGACCGCGACGGTGTGCGCCGCGACATCCAGCTCAAGGGTTCCGGTCCGACACCCTTCTCGCGCCGCGGCGATGGCCGTGCTGCGCTTGGTCCAGTGATCCGGGAATATATCGTCAGCGAAGCCATGGCGGCCCTGGGCATTCCCACAACGCGCTCCCTCGCCGCCGTCCTCACAGGCGAACGGGTTCAGCGTGAGACGATGCTGCCGGGTGCCGTGCTGACACGCGTAGCCTCAAGCCACATCCGCGTCGGCACCTTCCAGTTTTTTGCCGCGCGCGAGGATATCGCCGGAGTGAAACAACTCGCCGATCATGTGATCGCCCGGCACTATCCCGACGCAGCCAAAGCCGAACATCCGGTTCGCGCGCTGCTCGATGCGGTGATCCGCCGTCAGGCCGAACTTGTCGCGCGCTGGCTGCATGTCGGCTTCATCCATGGTGTGATGAACACCGATAACTGCTCGGTATCCGGTGAGACCATTGATTACGGCCCCTGCGCCTTCATGGACGCCTACGATCCCGCGACGGTATACAGCTCGATCGACGAGATGGGCCGCTACGCCTATGCGAACCAGCCGCGCATCGCGCTGTGGAATCTGACGCGCTTCGCCGAGACGCTGCTGCCGCTGATCGACAGCGACGAGAAGACCGCCATCGAGATCGCGCAGGCCGCATTGGGCGAATTCTCCGATATTTTCGACACGGCCTATCAGGCCGGTCTCCGCCGAAAGCTCGGGCTGTTCACCAGCCAGCCGGACGATGCCGCATTGGCGCAGGATCTGCTGACCGCCATGACCGCCAATCAGGCCGATTTCACCCTGACCTTCCGCCGCCTCGGCGCCGCCGCGGTTGACGCAGACAGCGACGAAGCCGTCCGCGGACTGTTCATCGATCCGACGGCGTTTGACGCCTGGGCCGTGAACTGGCGGGCACGACTCGGCCGGGAGTCGCAGGACGCCGGTACCCGCCATCAGGCCATGCAGACGATCAATCCAGCCTTCATCCCCCGCAATCATCGCGTCGAGGCGGTGATCCAGGCGGCGCTGGCCGACGACTACGCGCCGTTCGAGAAATTGCTGGCCGTGCTGGCGAAACCCTATGAAGATCAACCGGAGATGGCGGATTACGCCGAGCCGCCGGAGCCGGATCAGCGCGTACTGAAGACCTTCTGCGGCACCTAAACACCCTCATTCTATCGGAGCAGACCTCCAATCTGCCCGAAACACCTTGACTCAACAGGTTTTTCGGCCGAACGCCTTGGCAAAAGCGTTATGGACCGTCCATGGAACTGATCACGACCACTGCCCAGCTGACCGCCGCGTGCGAGCGACTTGCCAAGCACCCCGTCATTACGGTCGATACGGAATTCCTCCGCGAGACCACTTATTACCCGCTGCTCTGCGTGGTCCAGATGGCCAGCGCGGAAGACGCGGTGGTGATCGACACGCTTGCCGAGGGCATCGACCTCACGTCGTTCTTCGACCTGATGGCCAACGAGGCCGTGCTGAAGGTCTTCCATGCCGCGCGGCAGGACATCGAAATCATCGTACACCGCGCCGGCGTGGTGCCGCATCCGATCTTCGACACCCAGGTCGCAGCCATGGTGCTAGGCTACGGCGACAGCATTGCCTATGACCAGCTCGTCGAACGCGTCACCGGCCACCGCCCCGACAAGACCCACCGCTTTACCGATTGGTCGCGCCGTCCGCTGACCGAAGAGCAGCTGCACTACGCCGTCTCCGACGTCACCCATCTGCGCGACGTCTTCGCCAAGCTCGATGCCGACCTGAAGAAGCGCGACCGCAGCGATTGGGTCAGCGAGGAAATGGAAATTCTCACCTCGCCAAAGACCTATGATTTCCATCCCGAGCGCGCCTGGGAACGGCTGAAGACCCGCGTCCGCAAGCCGAAAGAGCTCGCAGTGCTGATGGAAGTCGCGGCCTGGCGCGAACAGGAAGCGCAGAGCCGCGATGTGCCGCGCTCGCGCGTGCTGAAGGACGATGCCGTCGGCGATATCGCGACCCATGCGCCGACGTCACTGGAGAAGCTTGCCAATCTGCGTTCACTGCCGAAGGGCTTTGATCGCTCCAAGTGGGGCAGCGACATTGTTGCCGCCGTCCAGCGTGGCATCGCCCGCGATCCCGCCACGTTGCCGAAGATCGAGAAGCCACGCGGCAATTCCAATGGCGCGGCCACCGTCGAACTGCTGAAAGTGCTGCTACGCATGACGTCGGAACGTCACGCCGTCGCCAGCAAGGTCATCGCCACCGTCGACGATCTCGAGCAGATCGCCACCGACGACAATGCCGACGTCGGCGCCCTGCACGGCTGGCGGCGTGAGTTGTTCGGCGAGGCCGCCCTGGCGCTCAAGCATGGCCGCCTTGCATTGGCGATGGAAAAAGGCCGGGTGATCCGGGTGGATCGCGCGTAGGCTGCGTCGTCCACGCCGCCGATCTGTTCTTGATGGCTCCGACGATTGCCGTCAGCACCGCACCCGCGACACCGCCTCCGGCCACCTGACCGATCAGCGAACCGATATCGGTGGTTGCCGATGCGTTTGAAAGCATAGGAATCAGCATTCCGAGAATTTGACCGCCAACGCCGCCACCTATTGCACCTGCGATCGTGTTGCCGATTGTACCAAGATCGACAGACTTCGATGCACCGCCGGCAACATTTCCGCCAATCGCGCCGCCAACCAGTTGAACGATAAGGTTGATCAGAAGGGCTGACATTTCGACTCTCCCGGTCCGGAAATCGTATGTACTTGCCGCGTGGACCAAAACGGCCGCACCGGAAAAGAGTATACGCACGGAAACCGAGAGTCACGCCGCGCTGCAATCAGTAGTGTCATTCAGAATGAGCGACGGTGGCTATCGCCTGACGATCGTCCCGGACTTCCCCACTAATCGTGCGAGCTGCTTGAAGCGGCTGCCGACGCGGTCGGCGACGAGATCGACCATGCGATGCTCGAAGACGAGCATCATCTTGCGATCCTTGGTGGCGAAATGCGTGGCGGGCAGCACGCCCGGCCGCGCGGCCGAAATGAGATGCGCGACCCTGAATAACGCGCCGAGCAAACGGGCGCGTTCGACCTGTGCCGGCGAGACAAGCGCGCGGACCAGCTCCGGGGGCTCGTTCTCGGCGCCGAATCCTGCGTAGCGGTAGTACACACAGAGCGCGAGGAATGCGCGACCGTGATGATCGACCGAGCCGAAATTGCCGTTCGTGATCAAACTGAGCGTCTGCTCGCCGCGATGATCCGGATGGACGCGCCAGCCGATATCGGACAACAGACACGCCACCCGGCGTAGCCGACGATCCTCGTCGGTCTCTTTGAGCTTGGCGACACGGGCGAACCGATCACTCCAGTCGCTCAGCTCCTGCGCGTGGCGGGCCGAACGCGACAGCAACTCGTTCATGGTCTGCGCGGCGCCGACCAGACCATCTTGCATGCGCTGCGCTTGCGGCAGCATTTCGTACAGCAAGCCTTCACGGACGCCATAGGTCGAGAACACGATAGTCTTCGGCTTGGCGGTGCGAATGACATATTCGAGCACGAGCGCCGCGTAGACCAGCAGCGGCTGGCGCTGTTCGGCTATGGCTTCGATGTTGGCAAGAATGTTGGCTGTTGCGAGCCGGCGCAAGCGGCGCACGAAATCGAGCGCTTCGGTGGCCGGGATCGAATAGCCATGCATCACACGTAGCGGATAGCCGCTCTGGATGATGTGCAGCCGCGCCAATGCACGCCAGGTGCCGCCGACCGCATAGAAATTGCGACCTACGCCCGCCTTGAGCTGCGCGACGTCAGCCAGCGCCAGCTTGACGATGCGTTCGGCCTTCTTCGGCGATTTTTGTGAGGCGTCCTGCAATGCGAGACTACCGAGCGGCAGCGTCACGCCCTGCCGGACCGCATTGCCTTTGACATCGATCAATTCGAGCGAACCGCCACCGAGATCGCCAACCAGGCCATCCGGCTTGTGCACGCCTGAAATTACGCCCAGCGCCGAGAGCTTCGCTTCGCGCGGCCCCGATATGATCTGGATCTCGCAGCCGCAGATTTTCTCGGCTGCTGCGATGAAGGCAGGTCCATTGCTCGCATCGCGAGCCGCAGCGGTCGCGATGGCGTAGACGCGACCGACCTTCATGACCCTGCACAGCGCACGGAAGCGCCGCAGCGCCGTCAGCGCCTTGTCGACAGCGTCCTTGGCCAGCAACCCGGTGCTCTGCACTTCGCGGCCGAGACCGCACAGCGCCTTCTCATTGAAGAGCGTAACAAGGCTTCGTGTCAGCGACTCGTAGACAACGAGACGCACCGAGTTGGAGCCAATATCGATGACGGCGACGCTGGTCGCGCGTTGATTGGCACGCGCTACCACGTTGCTGGTTCCTTACGAGGATTGGTGACGCTCCGAACGGCGGGTGAGCCGGCGCGGGGATGATTTCTCAAGCGACTTTCCACGGCCAGACAGACTCGGATTCGTCATGAAGTAATTGTGCACATTGAAGGGTTCCTCGCCCTTCGCTGCCTTCATACGCGTTGACGACCCGTCCGGCAACAATTGCCAGCTCTGTTCCGTATCCTTGAGATTGGCCACCATGATCTGCTCGAGCACCTGGGTATGCACGGTGGGGTTCTGCAGCGGACACAGAACCTCGACGCGGCGATCCAGATTGCGAGGCATCATGTCAGCCGACGATATGTATATCGCCGCCTTCGGGCTCGGCAGGCCATTGCCCATACCGAAGCAATAGATTCGACCATGTTCAAGGAAGCGGCCGATGATCGACTTGACGCGAATGTTTTCGGACAGGCCGGGCACGCCCGGCCGCAGGCAGCAGATGCCACGCACGATCAGTTCAACGGATACACCGGCATTCGACGCCTCATAGAGCGCATCGATGATTTCCGGATCGACCAGCGAATTCATCTTGAGCCAGATCGCACCCGGCTTGCCGCTGCGGGCGAATGCCGCTTCGCCGCGGATGTGTTCGAGCATGCGCCCGCGCAAGGTCAGCGGCGATACAGCCATCTTCTCGATGTCGCTCGGCTCGGCATAACCGGTGATATAATTGAACACGCGTGCGGCATCGCGACCGATGATCGGGTCGGATGTGAAATATGACAGATCGGTGTAAATGCGCGCTGTGACCGGATGATAGTTGCCGGTGCCGGTGTGCACATAGGTCGTGAGCGAGCCGCCCTCGCGGCGCACCACCAGCGACAGCTTGGCGTGGGTCTTCAATTCCAGGAAGCCATAGACCACTTGGACACCGGCGCGTTCGAGATCGCGAGCCCAGCGGATATTGGCCTCTTCATCAAACCGCGCACGCAGTTCGACGAGCGCCGTTACCGACTTACCGGCCTCAGCGGCCTCCACCAGCGTGCGGACAATCGGCGAATTGTTGGAGGTGCGATACAGAGTCTGCTTGATCGCCACCACATCCGGATCGCGCGCGGCCTGCTGCAGGAACTGCACGACGACGTCGAAGGACTCATAGGGATGATGGACAATCAGGTCCTTCTGACGGATCGCCGCAAAGATGTCGCCGCCATGATCGCGGACACGTTCCGGATGACGCGGCACATAGGGCACGAATTCGAGATCGGGCCGATCGAGCCGTGTGAGCTGCGAGACCTCGTTCATGGCGAGAATGCCGTCGACCAGCAGGATTTCGTCATCCGAGGTCGCCAGCGCGCGCTGCACGAAGGCACGGAGTTCTGCCGGCATGCCGGCTTCGATTTCGAGGCGGATCACCGACCCTCTGCGGCGACGCTTCAGCGCAGTCTCGAACAGCCGGACCAGATCCTCGGCCTCTTCTTCGACTTCAAGTTCACTGTCGCGGATGATGCGGAAGGCACCCTGCCCCTGAACAGTGTAGCCCGGGAATAGACGCGCGATGAACAGGCCAGTGGCCTGTTCCAGCGTGATCAGGCGGACCGCGCCGTCCTTGCCGGGGGTCGGCAGGCGGATGAAGCGATCGATCTTGCCGGGCATGCGGATCAGCGCGTTCATCGTCTTGCCGTCGGACACCCGCGACAGATGCAGCGCGATGGTGAAGCCCAGACTCGGAATGAACGGGAACGGATGCGCCGGATCGATCGCCAGCGGCGTCAGCAGCGGGAAAATGTTGTGGAGGAAGTGGTCCTCGATCCAGGTCCGGTCGGCCTTGCTGACCTCCTTGCCGTCGAGCAGCACGATTCCGACATCGGCCAGCATGCCGCGCTGGTCGCGCCAGATCGCCTGCTGGTCGCTGCCGAGCTTGGAGACCGCGCTGTTGATCAGCACCAGTTGCTCGGCCGGGGTCAGGCCGTCCGGACTGCGCTCGCTGATTCCCTCGCGGACCTGCGCCTTGATGCCAGCGACGCGGACCATGAAGAATTCATCAAGGTTGTTTGCGGAAATCGACAGGAAGCGGACGCGCTCCAGCGCCGGATGGCCCGGATTGACGGACTCCTCAAGGACGCGGCGATTGAAATGCAGCCAGGACAGCTCGCGATTGATGAAGCGCTCGGGACCCGACGCGACCACCTCTGCCGGCTTCGCTTCGCCCTTTTTCTCTTCAATAACAATCTCTTCTGCGGAGTCCATGAGACAGCAATCCATCCAGTTCAAGCAGCGCTATAGTGCCGGCAAATCACAGCGGACATTGCGTCAGTTGCATGACGCTTCGATGACATTGAGGAACCTGCCTGCCGCGCCGTCAAGGCACCGTTCGACGCGCCGCGTTTGACGTCCAAGGCTAAGTCAGGCGTCGCGCAGCAGTTCCGCAGCCAATGCACGGGTCACCGGCCGCCCAAGCCGGAGCGCCTCGCTATCCAGCAATTCCACCGTATGGCGGGCGGCGGCGAATGACCGCTCGATGCGGCTGGCCACATAGCTGACCACGCTCTCGTCGATGCTGAGCTGGCGGTCGGCGCAAAACTTCACGATCAGCGCCCGAAACAACCCGTCATCCGGTGGCAGCAGATTGACTACCGGGATCGCACGGAGCCGCGACCGCAGATCGCGCAACTCGACCTCCATGGCGGCCGGGGCGACCCGCGCCGTAATCAGCACATAGGCGTTGTCCTGACGTGCCAGATTAAGAAGGTGGAACAGCGCCCGCTCGTCGAAGGCACCGGCATTGAGATCCTCCACCACCAGTGCGTTGGTCACCAACTCAGCCGGAACCGTCGCAGCCGTCAGGCTGTGCGCCATGGTGGAGCGCGCGCCGGCCTCCTCGGCCCAGATCGCCGCCAGATGGCTCTTGCCGGACCCTTCCGGGCCGACAAGGAGCATTACCCGGTTCGGCCAGTCCGGCCAGCAGTCGATCAGTCCCAGCGCCTCGGCATTGGCCGGGCCCTCAAGGAAGTTGTCGCGGGACAGACTCTCCGCATGGGGCAGCGCGAACGCCAATTGACGGGGTTGGACGCGGGCGACCACGCAAATACTCCTGCCGGCTCGGCCGGCGAACGTCACGAATACCGGTTTACCGGGGCTCTTGACCGGGTTCGATGGTGCTCATGTGTCGCATCCACTCGACGAGATAGAAGGACACAGAGAGCAGCGTCAAGACGGTCACAAAGCCCATTAAAATCAAATCGTAAGGCGAGGATTTGAAACCAAATCCGAGAGCAGCAAGGACCAAGGCTGCGAACGCCACCTGCGCCACCGTATTGAGCTTTGACACCATCAGCGGCTTCATCGGGATCGGCTTGCCGAACAACCATGACACAATCACGGCGCCCACGATCATGATATCCCGCGACACCACGAGAATCACGATCCAACGCGGAACTGCCCCCCATATCCCCAGGGAGACATAGATCGAGACCAGCAGCGCCTTATCGGCCAAGGGGTCGAGCAGCGCACCGAGTTCGCTGGCCATGTTGAAACGCTTGGCGAGAAAGCCGTCCACGGCATCGCTGACCCCCGCAATCACGAAGATTGCAAAGGCGATTTCCATCTGGTTCGAGGCAATCGCCCAGACGATCACGGGCACCAGCAGGATACGCCCGAGGGTGATTAAATTGGGGATACTCACGCGGCGCTTCCCGGCTCCGGCCTGTTTCGCAATCCGAGCTTGGGGGCTCCGACCGGCTTACCGCCTACATAGTAATCGGGATAGCGTTTACGAGCCATTGCGCAGGCGGGGATTCCGACGTAACCAGCCGAAAATACACAGTTTCGCAGCTCCGGCAGGATACCCGGCATGACCGACCAGAAAAAAGGCCTCACTTACGCGGACGCGGGCGTCGATATCGATGCCGGCAACCGTCTGGTGGACCTCATCAAGCCAATGGTTCGCGCAACCGCCCGTGCCGGCGCTGACGCCGAGATCGGCGGCTTCGGCGGACTGTTCGACCTCAAGGCCGCCGGCTTCAAGGATCCGGTTCTCGTCGCCGCCACCGACGGCGTTGGCACCAAGGTCAAGATCGCCATCGAGGCCGGCATCCATAACGGCATAGGCATCGATCTCGTCGCGATGTCGGTCAACGACCTCGTGGTCCAGGGCGCCGAGCCCCTGTTCTTTCTCGACTACTTCGCATGCGGCAAGCTCGACCCAGAAGCCACCGCCTCAATTGTTGCTGGCATCGCAGAGGGCTGCCGCGAGTCCGGCTGCGCGCTGATCGGCGGCGAAACCGCCGAAATGCCCGGCCTCTACAAGGACGGCGACTACGACCTCGCCGGATTCTCGGTGGGTGCTGCGGAGCGCGGCACGCTGCTGCCGACCAAGGATATCGGCGTGGGCGATGCCGTCATTGGCATGGCCTCGTCTGGCGTCCATTCCAACGGCTTCTCGCTGGTCCGCAAGATTGTCGAGCGCACGGGCCTCTCTTACGCCGACAAGGCGCCGTTCTCGCCGGTGATGACGCTTGGCGGTGCGCTGCTGACCCCGACCCGGCTCTATGTGAAATCCTGCTTGCGCGCGATCCGCGAGACCGGCGCCGTGAAGGGCCTCGCGCATATCACTGGCGGCGGCTTCACCGACAACATCCCGCGCGTGCTGCCAAAGAACCTCGGCGTTCGCATCGACCTGCCCTCCCTCACCGTCCTGCCGGTGTTCAAGTGGCTGGCAAAGGAAGGCGATATCGCCGAACTTGAGCTGCTGCGCACCTTCAATTGCGGCGTCGGCATGATCGCCATCGTCAAGCGCGAAGCTGTGCAGCAGGTGATGGACATCCTGCGCGAGGGCGGCGAGACCGTGTCGCTGCTCGGCGACGTCATCGAGGCCACAGGCGACGAGCGCGTCGTTTATGACGGACATCTCGAACTCAAACTGTGAGGCCGTGATGCGTCGCGTCGCCATCCTGATTTCCGGCCGCGGATCGAACATGACGGCGCTGATCGAGGCCGCAGCCGCAGATGGCTTCCCGGCCGAGATTGCGCTGGTGATTTCGAACAAGGCCGACGCTCCCGGCCTCGCCACTGCGCAGGCCAATGGCGTCAAGACGCTGGTGATCGAGAGCAAGCCACTCGGCAAGGATCGCGCCGGCTTCGAGAAGCTGCTGCAGGCCGCCCTCGACGAGCACAAGATCGAGCTGATCTGCCTCGGCGGCTTCATGCGCCTGTTCACGGCGGAATTCGTGCGACACTGGTACGGCCGGATGCTGAACATCCACCCGTCGCTGCTGCCGTCCTTCCCTGGCCTCGATCCGCACGGCCAAGCGTTGCGCGCCGGCGTCAAGATTTCCGGCGCCACGGTGCATTTCGTCATTCCGGAGACCGATGCCGGCCCGATCGTGATGCAGGGAGCCGTGCCCGTCGCGGATGACGATACGGCCGACACACTGGCCGCCCGCGTACTTGGCATCGAGCACAAGATCTATCCACAGGCGCTGCGATTGTTGGCGAATGGCGGCGTTCAGATCGTCGGTGAAGCCACCCGGAGCAGTCCCGGTGTCTGCAGCGACGACAATCTCATTGCGCCATCGGTGATCTAGCCACCAACGGAGCATGGCGGACGAAGCCTGCACCTCGCCCGCCATGACGCAGTCGATCAGCTCTTGATGAAGGCGAGCAGATCCGGGTTGATCACATCCGCATGGGTGGTCAACATCCCGTGCGGGAAGCCTGGATACAGCTTCAGCGTGCCGTTCTTCACCAGCTTGGCAGAGAGCACACCCGCATCGGCATAAGGCACGATCTGGTCATCATCGCCGTGCAAAACGAGCACCGGCACATCGATCGCCTTCAGGTCTTCGGTGAAGTCGGTTTCCGAAAATGCCTTGATGCAATCATAGTGCGCCTTGGCGCCGCCCATCATGCCCTGCCGCCACCAGTTGTCGATCACGCCCTGATAGACTTTCGCGCCCGGCCGGTTGAAGCCGTAGAATGGCCCGGCCGGGACATCGACGTAGAACTGCGCGCGGTTGGCAACAAGCGCTGCACGGAAGCCGTCGAATACTTCGATCGGCAGACCACCCGGATTTTTCTCAGTTTTGAGCATGATCGGGGGCACCGCGCTGACCAGCACCGCCTTGGCGACACGCCCCTTCTTGGCACGCGCGACGTAACGCGCGACTTCACCACCGCCGGTGGAGTGGCCGATATGCACGGCGTCCTTGAGATCGAGTGCATCGGTGAGTTCGGCAACATCAGCGGCATAGGTGTCCATCTCGTTGCCGGTCGCGGTCTGGCTGGAGCGACCGTGGCCACGGCGGTCATGCGCGATGACGCGATAGCCCTGATTGAGGAAGAACATCATCTGGTTGTCCCAGTCGTCCGCACTCAGCGGCCAGCCGTGATGAAACACGATCGGCTGCCCGGTGCCCCAATCCTTGTAGAAAATTTCGGTGCCGTCTTTGGTGGTGATGGTTCCCATGATCCAGACTCCTTTGAGTGGGTTGCGGGCAAATGAAGTCGAATGCACTGCGGGGAAGTGCGGATAACCGATCCGCCTATCCGCCGCCGCGCCGATGACTGGCCGATGCATAGACTAACGTGACGCAGTTCTCTTGTACGTTTCGAATACAAAACGGTGATGTCGCTCCACCACAGATGAGTGACGGGCGACCGCACGTTATTCGGGCGGCTATGCCGAAGTTTTGGCATTGCGCCGCACCTAATTTAATGTACCATTAGTACAGTTATTAAATTTGTCGAGCGGGTCGTTTGTCGTACGATCGGCCGGTGTCGAATGATCTTCCGGAGACCCAGCATGAATACGTCGAGCGACTACCAGATCTTCGAGGCCCGCGATGTCCTGCTGCAATCCGGCCACCGGCATCCTCACGTGCAACTTGCCTACAAGACCTATGGCCAGTTGAATGCAGCCAAGGACAACGTCATCCTCTATCCAACCTCGTTCGGCGCACAACACTACGACACGGAGTGGCTGATCACGCCCGGAGCAGCCCTCGATCCCGAGCGCTATTTTATCGTCATTCCCAATCTGTTCGGAAACGGGCTGTCGTCATCGCCATCGAATTCGCTGGAATCTCTGGACGGCGGCTCCTATCCGAACATCAGCTATCACGACGCTATTTCGATCCAGCACCGCCTGCTGACCGAGCAATTCGGCATCACCCGTCTGGCACTGGTCTATGGCTGGTCGATGGGCGGCATGCAGGCCTATCACTGGGCCGCCCGCTATTCGGACATGGTGGCACGCGCGGCAGTGGTCTGCGGCAGCGCCCGTTGTTCGCCGTTCAACGCCGTATTCCTCGAAAGTGTGCGGGCCGCTTTGACCACCGATCCTGCCTTTGTCGATGGCCGCTTCGTTTCGAAACCATCTGCCGGACTTCGCGCCATGGGGCGGGTTTATGCCGGCTGGGCAATGTCGCATGGCTTCTACCGCGACGAAATCTGGCGCGAAGCCGGCTTCACCTCGCTGGAAGACTATCTGGTGCGATCATGGGACGTCGCTTTCGCGCATCGTGACGCCAACAATCTGCTCGCTCAACTCTGGACCTGGCAAAATGGCGATATCAGCCGCTGCGACGCCTTCGGCGGCGACTTCCGCAAGGCCATGGCTGCGATCACCGCGCGCGTTCTGCTGATGCCCGGGCAGACGGACAATTATTTTCAGGTCGGCGACAACGAAGACGAACTCCCGTTGCTGATCAACGCGCGCGCAGCCGAACTGTGTCCGATCCCCTCGCTGCACGGACACCGCGCCGGCAATCCCGTCAAGATTCCAACCGACGCAGCCTTCATCAACACGAAAGTCTCCGCGCTGCTCGCCGCCGACGCCTGAACCGAGAACGGAACGAACCGATGACGATGGATGCAGTTGGCCATGGCAAGATCGAAACCCGCGCCCTAACGCCTGCACAGTTGAAGGACCTGTCGGTTCGGGCCAATCTTCCGGGGCTCATTCGCTCGATCAGCCATTATGCCTTGATCGCTTTGGTTGGAACACTGATCTGGCAGGTCGCCACCCGCTACGGCGCGATGTGGGCGATTCCGCTGATCATCATCCAGGGTTATCTCATCGCCTTCCTGTTCATGGCGGTGCACGAGGCTGCGCACAAGACTGTGTTCACCAGCCGGCGGCTCAACGAGATCCTCGGCCATGTCTCATCGCTGATGATCGTTCTGCCCTATGAGCACTATGCGCTGTTTCACTGGGATCATCACCGCTTCACACAGGATCCCGACCGCGACCCGGAGCTCGTCACCGCGACCATCCCCTCGTCCGACACCAGACTCGCGATCGCCTATACCGGCATCGTGCAACTGACCAATCGGATCCGTCTGCTGGTCCGCCGTGCTCTGACCGGACAAGCCGTGGCGCCGTGGATCCCGGAATCCAAGCAAGGCATGGTGGTGCGCGAAGCCCGCATCTATGCCCTCGTCTATCTGGCGCTGCTGATCGCTTCTATCGCGCTCTGCAGCACGATGCTGCTGTGGTGCTGGCTCGTCCCGCTCTATGTCGGCCAGCTCTTCCTGCGGCCCTATCTCTATGCCGAACACACCGGCTGCGAGCGTACCCGCAGCGCCTATGAGAACACCCGCACGACCTACACCGACGCGCTGACGAAATGGTTCACCTGGAATATGCCATTCCATGTCGAGCATCACGCCTACCCGTCCGTCCCCTTCCACGCATTGCCCAAGCTCAATGCCATCATCGACGAGCGCATCGCGCATCGCGGTCAGGGTTACCGGGCCGTCACGCGCGAAACCTGGCGCTGGTTTCGCCGCGCGCGGCAAGGCGGCATCTGACTATTGCGCCGAAAATACGGATCTGACGAGCTTGCGCGCATAGTCGGCCGTCAGCGGCCGAAATCCAAAGACATACTCATAAAACAGCGTGCCATAGATCCGGTCATAGAGATCGCCGGCTGGCTCCGAAGCAACGATGCTGCCGTCCTTCTGGCCGTCCTTGATAATCGCCAGCGATATGTCCCGGCGGATACCGAGATAGCGTTCGGAGAAGATTTTCGCTGAACCCGTCCGCGAGATGCATTCGGCAATGACAGCGAGCTGTACCTTGCCAAAATCGCTGTTCAGCGCCACGGCATAGGCGGCGGCATGTTTCGTGATGCGCGTGAACGGATCGCCGCTCTCGGAAAGCGGCAGCATGGTCGACGCCTGCCGCAGGAATGCATCGATCAGCACCGCTTCGCGCGACGGCCACCATTTATAGATCGTCATCTTGGAGACGCCGGAATCCCGCGCAATCGCATCGATGGTCGTCGCAGCGAGCCCCTGGGCTGCCATCATGCGATAGGCGCTGTCCAGAATCGCATCCTCGGTCTCGACCGATCGAGGACGACCTCGCCGCACCGGGGTCACCTCGGTCATCGTCGCAATATTTCTCTGTCGGCTGCCATGCGTTCACTATAGCGCGGCCCCCATCGATCAAACAGGGAAATTGGCGTGGCGATCAGACGCGGCGACGGAATGTTGGTCTCGCGCGCCGAGCAACTCATAGATCTGCACTTCGGCGGCAAAGCCTTTCGGCTTGATCCGGGCGACGCTGCGGAAAAGAAACAGCGAGTCCACCCGCTCCTTGACGGCTTCGCTGACCAGGACGCTGGTTCCGTAGTCCTTGTTCAGCGTCTCGAGCCGTGACGCGAGATTTACGGTCGCGCCGAGCGCCGTGTAGTTCATGCGGTCGGGCGACCCGATATTGCCGATCATGACATCGCCCACATGCAGGCCAAACCGGGTCTTGTAGACGGGCCAGCCCTCACGCTCGAATTCCTCATTGAGCTTCCGATTGGCTTCGACGCAATCGAGCACAGCGGCGCAAGCCTGCGCGACATGGTTGGCGTGCTCGACGGGTGCGTTCCACAGCCCCATCACGGCATCGCCGATATATTTATCGACCGTGCCCTGATGCGTCGCAATGACGTCCGAAATCGCAGCGAAATAGCGCGATGTGTAGAGCATCACCCGGGTCGGATCTTCGTTCTCCGTCATTCCCGTGAAATTCTCGACATCTGTGAACAGGATGGTCGCTTCGCGGCGCTCTCCGCCCAATTGCATGGCCGTGCCGGTTTCGACCAGTTGCTGAACCAGACGCTTGGGAACGAAATTCGAGAATGTCTGCACCAGTGTGCGCATGGTGAAGACCGATCGGCCGAGATCGTCGATTTCGCGGATCGGCGAACGCAGTTGCGGCATCGACGAAAACCGGAAGTTCTGGATGCGATCGACCTCGCGCGCCAAAATTCGCAGGGAGAGCGACAGCTTGTTGCCGATCCAGAACGCAATCGGTACGGCCGCGAGCACAAAACAAAATGCGAGAATGAAGAGCGTGCGTTTCTCCTGCTCTATCTCGGCATAGAATTCATCGAGCGGCGCGAAGAAGCCAACGCGAAGATTGGCCGATCCAGCCATCTCTACGGGCCTGAATGCCGCCGCATAGGCACGCCCGGTTCCGTCATCGAAGAACTGTTGCTCAACGCCGGTCTGGCGCCACGCCTTGATGGCCGCAGTAGCGCCGATCGTATCGACATCGCTCAGTCGCGGCAGCTCCGACAGTTTGTTCGGCACGCTCGTGGCTTCAAGCCAGCGGGACATCTCGGGATGCGCCAGCACCCGGTCGGCATCATCAAACAGGTAGGCCACGCCCGAATGCCCGAGCTGCTGCTTGCGCAGCATGGCCTCGGCTTCACTGAGCAGGATATCGCCGGCCACAACACCCCGCTGCCCCTCCACGATGGGCATTCGCAGCGTGTAGCCGATGTCACCGGTCTGATAGAAAATATAGGGCTCGGTCAGCAGACTGGCATTGGGCTCGAAGGCGCCACGATACCACGGCCGAATGCGAGGATCGAAATCGACCGGTCCGGGCAAACTTGCCAAAGGCTGCAGCGCATCGTCGAGATAGGAGGTCGTGGTCTGAAGCGGTCCAAAATCGCCTGCTTTCACGATCGTGAACAGGCGAAATCTGGCCCCGTCCGGCGCCCCGAAGCGCGCTTTCACCCCAGCTCCCGTTCGGTCGATCAGGTCCATTTCCAGGAACGAGCCGTCCTCATATCCCATGTACAGGCTGAAGAGCTGCTTGTTGTTGCGCAGCATCGACGCCAGCAGGATGTTCAGCCGCGGGTTATTCTTGAGCTCCGCGGACTGGACCGATGTGATGCCACGCAGGATATCCAGATTGTCATGGACGCTCTTGAGCTGCGCATCGATGCGATCGGTTGCAGCCTGCGCGACCACGCTGAGATACGACGAAGCCGCCGTCCGGATGATCGTGTTGACCCTGCTGAAGCTGAGATAAACCAGCGCCAGGCCGACGGTAAGGACGACGCCGACGAACAGCGCAATGATCGATGTCCTGAAGCCAATCCGAAAACGCGATCTCGCCGGCACCGTCATCGCAGGATGCTCCACACGCCAGCCAATCTGGCACCGCATATCGACAGGCCAGACCTGGCTGCGCCGGACGGGAAGTCTCGCGGTATCATGATTCCGTCACGCAAGCGCAATTGCCGAGTATCTTTACGGTAAAGAAACCCGATCTGTGCTTACGACATCGGACAATGAACTCACCTCGCCCAGCACGCTGGCCAGCGCCACGAACTGCGACGATTGCAATGCCTCAATGGCAACTGCATAATTGAAACAATTGACTATTCTGGCTGTCACTTAAGGAAATGAAGAATGACGGGCGCCGATCTGGGTGTGATCATCCGGCAGACTGCTAAGCAGCAAAACAAGACACTGATGGCAGCTGTCAAGGCACAACGCGATCGCTATGCGGGCCTGGCCGCCAAGGCCAAGGACAAGACCGCCAAGGACCGTTTCAAGCAACTGGCGAAGGACGCGACCGAGCAAGGCATGGCCGCCGCCAAGCGCCTTCAGATGTCCGCCGATAATGCCGCCGATAGCTATGCACGATCGATGCGTAAGGCCGTTGAAGCACTTCAGATCGCAGAAGCAGCGCAAGCGATGAAGGCTCAGAACGCCGAAAAGGACAAGGCCGCCAAGAAGGCTGTACCCGCCAAGAAAACGGCCAAAAAGGCGAAGAAGCCAAAGAAGCGATAGTGCGGGCATAACCTCGCCCGCTCGGCGCGATCCGCACCGGAGCTACAAAAGGCCCGGCTTGCGCCGGAGTTACATCAGTCGGCCGGCCCATATGTCAGGGCCGGCACAGCAAAACTCGGTTATGAGACCTTGAGGTTCTCGGCAGACGCCTTGCCGCGATTTTCCACCAAGTCGTATTCGATGGTCTGATTTTCATTAAGGGTGAGGCCCGCGCGCTCGACGGCGGAGATGTGCACGAAGACATCCTTGTCGCCGACAGTCGGCTTGATGAAGCCATAACCCTTGGCGGGGTTGAACCATTTGACGGTGCCCTTCTGCATCGTCTGTCTCCCGATCTAGATACAAAAAAGACGCGGCCACGCATCATGCGTACCACGCCACATGCGGGCTTCCCGGTGTCTGCTGAATGTCCTGCTCGCAAAACGCACAGTCGAACGGCCTCAATCCGATTGCGCAAGAATTCCAACATGAAAATTTTGGCTACGCAAGTCTTTGGCTTTTTACGGCAGAGGTTTTGATATCACCGGCCGCGTTCAAGCGTACCTATCGAAAGCCGCTGACCGGACCCATGAGCAGACGCACCGGATTGAAACATCGTCGGCCCGCTCTGCGTGAATGGCCATAACGTGATGAAAAGCGACACGAATCCGCTGTGGCAATCGCACAACAATACGCGTCAATCGCCACCGGAGGCGCTCAATGCGCAGCGGCAATGCTCATTGGATCGCGTATGCTCTGCCGCAGTCGAACGGCACTGCAGCGACAATTTCGAAACGAGTAACAATGCGCGATCCATCGCGATACGCCCAAACGGACAGGCGCCCGGCTGCCAGTCGGCAACGCCGGACCATTGTACTCGGCCTTGCCGTCGCCCTTGTCGTTGCGCCTTCGCTTGCATCCGCCCAGGTCGCGCCGCCCCCAACCACGCCGCCACCGACGACGCCACCGCCAGCAGCCGCACCGCTGCCATCATCGACCGACTTCAATGCCGGGCAATCCGCAGGTATTGCCATTGGCGATCTCGGTAGCCAGTTCCTGCGGCGCCTCGGCGATCAGGCGAGCTACGGCTTCAACCGCGCGTCGCGCGCCAATCCCGGCGGCGGCGGTGCGTCGGAGACCACCGAGACGCCGCGCTTCCGAAGCTGGGCCGAGTTCTATGGTGTCGGCGCCCATACCGGCACGATCGGGGATTTCGTCGGCGACAAGCGCCGGACCATCGGCGGCGTCGCCGGGATCGGCGCGCGGCTGATGCCGGGTGTCAATGTCGGGCTGTCGGTGGACCAGAGCCACACCACGATCGACGTTCCGCTGGCGCTGCAATCAGCGACGCTCGACCTCACGCAAATCGGCCTCAATGCGTCGGTTGACCAAGGTGCATGGACCTGGGCAATCGCATTGGTGCACGGCTTCGGCGACATCACCTCGCGCCGCGACACGGGCCTGGGGCTCGCGAGCGCCGGCTACAATGCGCGGATCGACGGCGCGCTCACTGAGCTGAGCTATTACTGGAGTTACGAACAGGCACGGATCGTGCCCAAGGCTGCCTTCGAATACACCCGCGCGACAACCGGCGCGATGCAGGAGCTTGGCGGCCTCAATCCTGTCAACGCGAGCGGCGCCTCAGCCGAGCGTGCGCGTATCCTGATTGGCGCAGAAGTCGGCCGTTACTGGATATTTGATCAGAAGATTCTGGATCTGTCGGGCTATGCCAAATTCGTCGACAACGTGCATCAGCGCTTTAGCAACGTCACGGTTAGCCTGGGTTCCGAGAGCATCACCGTTCAGGGGATCGGCGAAAGCCAGTACGGCGCAGACGCCGGCGCATCGGCGTCGCTGAGCCTCAGCAACACCGCGCGTCTCTATCTCAATTATGACGGCAAGTTCCGCGCCTATTCGCAGTCCCACCAAGGAACGCTGGGCGTCGAATTCAAGTTCTAGAAACCGTCAGATTCCAGAAACAAAAAAAGCGGGCGAAAGGCAAATGCCCCTCGCCCGCTTTGCGTTTTTATTGAGTTAGGCCGCCTGCTCGGCGTGCCCTGCCATGCTGCGACGACGCCACAACGTTCCGACAGCGAGCACCACAGCGACACCAATCAGACCGCAGACGATCTCGCCACCATGTCCCCCATTGGTGAAACGAACGCCAAGGCCCAGCGATGACATCAGGCTGTCGAGGCCAGTGCCGACCGAACCGCTGAAGAAGCTGTGCATCAGCGGCAGAACCGCAGGATCCGTCGCGATCACTTCGCCGGCGACCCAGCCCAGCAGGGCCGCACCGAGCCAGACCAGAACGGGCAGACGGGTCAGCAGCGCCATGATCAGCGCCGCGCCGGCGACGATCAGCGGGACGCTGATGGCAAGGCCGAGGATCAGCAGCGGCACGCTGCCATTGGCTGCGGCAGCAACTGCAATGACGTTGTCGAGGCTCATGACAATGTCGGCTACGACCACGATCTGCACAGCGGCCCACAGATGCGAGGCGGCCTTCACGCCGTCCTCTTCTTCCGGTTCGGGTACCAGCAGTTTGGCTGCGATGACGATCAGTGCGAGGCCGCCCACCAGCTTGAGATAGGGCAGCGCCATCAGCGAGGCGACGATGCCGGTGAAGATGATACGGAGGATCACGGCGGCAGCGGCGCCGAGGATCATGCCCCACATGCGCTGCTTCGGTTCCAGACCACGGCAGGCCAGTGCGATCACGAGGGCGTTGTCGCCAGACAGCAGAACGTTAATCCAGATGATCTTGCCGACGGCTACCCAAAATGCGGGCTGCTGCATTTCGACCTGAAACTGAACGAAAACCGACTTGATCGTCGCCGGATCGAGAATATGCAGCAACCAGTCCACAGCGCGCCCCTTTGTTTGTTCGTTTTGATTGGAAAGGCCGGCGCGCCCCCGCGCGCCGACCGGTCGTCAATTCGGCTGGAAGTTTAGCCGACGATCTCGTTGCCCGAGAAGAACTGTGCGATCTCGATCGCTGCAGTTTCCGGAGCGTCCGAACCGTGCACCGAGTTCTCGCCGATCGACTTGGCGTGAAGCTTGCGGATGGTGCCATCAGCAGCCTTGGACGGATCGGTTGCGCCCATCACATCGCGATGCTTGAGGACGGCGTTCTCGCCTTCCAGCACCTGCACGACAACCGGACCCGAGGTCATGAAGTCCACCAGTTCGCCGAAGAAGGGGCGTTCCTTGTGAACGGCGTAGAAAGTGCCGGCCTGTTCGCGGGTCATGCGGATGCGCTTCTGCGCGACGATCCGCAGGCCGGCCTTTTCGATCAGCGCGTTGATCGCACCGGTCAGATTGCGCTCGGTCGCGTCGGGCTTCAGAATCGAAAAGGTACGCTCGATAGCCATGATTTATCCTTGAATAACAGTCGCTGGAAGATGGCGGCTTATATCGACGCTATCCGGGAACGGCAAGCGATCCGTCCAAATGTCGCAGGCCCTATTTTGGCAGATCCGGCGCTCGAAATTACCTAGATGTCATCCACATGAACCATTCCTGACAGGATTGGCGCGATCCGGTTCAGCTTCCTCCTCCTAGACTGCCTGCAATGACCCCGGCCAACGGCATTTGCCCCCGGTGCCATGTTCACGGCAGGCGCAACACGCGCCGTACCAGAGGAGATGAGAATGTTCCGCAAGATCGCACTGACTTTGGTTGCAGCGGCCTCATTGGGCGCCGCGGCGCTGGCTCCGACCTCGGCTTCTGCCTGGGGCGGCCACGGCGGATGGCACGGCGGTGGCTGGCATGGCGGCGGCTGGCATCGCGGCTGGGGCGGACCACGCTTCGTCGGCGGGCCGGTTTACGGCTATGGCGGCGGCGGATGTCTCGTCCGCCGGGTCGTTCCGACCCCGTGGGGACCGCGTTGGCGACTGGTCAATCGCTGCTACTGACGCTCCACGAGCAGAGAAATACCGCCCGGCCGTTCCCTCGGCCGGGCTTTTTCTTGGCAGATCCATCAACGATTCATCGAATTTTGACTCAAACAGCCTCAAATCCATAAATCTTGAAACAATTTCGGCCCGGACGACTTGCCTTAGTGTCATTCAACTGCCACGAGCGCCGGGAAGACAATGCAGAACCAGTTCATCAATGATGGCGAAGAACACATCGACCGCACCACCAGCGTGGCGATCTGCAATGCCATCGGCGAGCGGTTGCGCCGTGATATCGGGTCGGATGATGACACCCTGCCCTCCCATCTCCAGACGTTGATCGACCGGATGCGGCAGCAGGACGAAAAGCGGTAGCCGCTGACGGCATAATTGACCTTCCTCGCACCAGCAGCGAGCAAATCGGGGTTGCCTTTGTGCGTCGCAGCGGTGACAACCCCGCATGCTTTCCATCACAGACATTTCGATCCGGATTGCCGGACGCCTGCTCATTGACGAGAGCACGGTACAGATTGCGCCGGGAGCCCGCGTGGGTTTCGTCGGCCGCAACGGCGTCGGTAAATCGACGCTTTTTCACGCCATTCGCGGCGATCTGGCCACCGAAACCGGAAGTATCTCGATTCCGCCCCGCTGGCGTATTGGCAGCCTCGCCCAGGAGGCGCCGGACGGCCCCGAAAGCCTGATCTCCGTCGTCTTGAAAGCCGATATCGAGCGCGACGCACTGCTGAAGGAAGCCGAGACCGCCTCCGATCCGGAGCGCATTTCCGACATCCAGACCCGCCTTGTGGATATCGATGCGCATTCCGCGCCCGCTCGCGCCGCAGCGATCCTGAGCGGCCTTGGCTTTTCGGCGGAAGCCCAGTTGCGCTCCTGTTCTGAATTCTCCGGTGGCTGGCGCATGCGCGTGGCACTTGCAGCGACGCTGTTCTCGGCGCCGGATCTGTTGTTGCTGGACGAACCGACCAACTATCTCGATCTCGAAGGCACGCTGTGGCTCGAGGACCATCTCGCTAATTATCCGCGCACGGTCATCGTCATCAGCCATGACCGCGACCTGCTCGATACGTCGGTGAACGAGATCCTGCATCTCGACCGTGGCAAGCTCGTGCATTATCGCGGGACTTACTCAAATTACGAAGAGTTCCGCGCCAACAAAGAGGCGCTCGACGCCAAGAACGTCAAGCGTCAGGAAGCCGAGCGCAAGCGGCTGCAGGACTTCGTCGATCGCTTCAAGGCCAAGGCCTCCAAGGCACGTCAGGCACAATCGCGCGTCAAGATGCTTGAGCGCATGAAGCCAATCTCGGCGCTAGTAACGCAAGACGTGCGCGAGATCGTCTTCCCTGCGCCCGAGAAGATCCTGTCGCCGCCGATTCTCGCGGTGGACAATGTGTCGGTCGGCTATGAGCCCGGCAAGCCGGTGCTCAATCAGGTGACACTTCGCATCGATACCGAGGATCGCATTGCCCTGCTCGGCTCCAACGGCAACGGTAAGTCGACGCTGGTCAAGCTGCTGGCAAACAAGCTGAAGCCATTTTCGGGATCGATTACGCGCGCCGACAAACTGTCGATTGCTTACTTCGCCCAGCATCAGCTCGACGAGCTGGTGATGGACAACTCCGTCTATGATCACGTGCGCAAGCTGATGCCCGACATGCCGGAATCGAAAATCCGCGCGCGTGCCGGCAATATCGGCTTTTCCGGCAAAGCCGCAGATACGATCGTAAAAAGCCTGTCCGGCGGCGAAAAAGCGCGGTTACTGCTGGGGCTCGCGACTTTCTACGGTCCGAACATGATCATCCTGGACGAACCGACCAACCATCTCGATATCGACAGCCGTGCGGCACTTGCCGAAGCGATCAACGAATTCCCTGGCGCGGTGATCATGGTCTCGCATGATCGCTATCTGATCGAGGCCTGCGCAGACCAGCTCTGGGTCGTGGCCGACCGCACCGTCACCAATTTCGACGGCGATCTCGACGACTATCGCAAAGTCGTCATGCAAGCCCGCGGCATGCGCGCGCCGACACGCGACCGCGCAAACACGGACCGCGAAAAGCTGGCGAAGCCTAAAGAAAAGAAGGTCCCGCTCAAGCAGCAGGTCGCCGAAGCAGAATCCGAGATGGAGCGGATCACCGCCATCATCGCCAAGATCGATACTGCGCTCGCATTGCCTGACCTGTTCAAGAAAGATCCGAAGCAGGCCACGCAACTCACCAAAGCGCGCGCCGCTGCGGCGGACGCATTGCAACGCGCCGAAGAGCAATGGCTGAGCGCGAGTTCTCTGCATGAAGAAGCGAACGGCTGAAAACGCAGCCGTCGCTTACTTCGACATCATCACGAAAAGATCAGGTCGCGGCGCGCTTCTTCGCCTTCGGACGCGCGGTCTTCGGCTGCTCAACTTCCGGACCGCGTTCGACCACGGTCAGACGACCGGCGGTAAACGTATAGATGCCAGCGCGCGGACCGCGCAGATAGGTCAGCACGGCAACGCGATCGCCGCGCGGGCTGGTCGAGAGACTGACATTGTCGGGTGCGCCTGCACCACGCGCCACGTCGCATTCGGTATGGCCGAGCGCCACGACGCCAGTTTGAACCGGCGCACCTGCGGTACCATCGGCAAGCGCGTTGGCATCACGCGGCGCCATGCCCGGGCACGCACCGTCAGCGCTGATGAGATCCTGCGGACTGACGGCCTGCTCAGGCGACAGCGGCGGCGTCTCAATCGAAACATTCTTGATGAACACGCGACCTGGCTTGGAGAACCAGTCGGCATCCTTGGACAGCAGGTCCGTGGAGAATGCGTCACCGCCCACGCCGGCGCAGCCAGCAAGCAATGGCGCAGCAAGCAGCAGCACGAGCAGACCGTTTCGATGAAGCTTTTCTTGTCGCACGATTACGCAACCCCAAGACAGGCGATAAGCGCCTGTAACATCATTCATTTGCGGCACCACCATGACACAGCGGCAGATACCGGTGAGGAAATCTACAATTATCATTAATTGCAGCAGATCGCCAATCGGCAGCTAATTCTTGCGCTGCCACCGGCCACGTTCATCGGTCTGCCAGTAAGTGGCCGTAAAGCCCCTCGCCTTACAATCAGTCCAGGCTGCTCGCGCTGCAGCGAGCGCATCGGAATCGTCACCGTTAAATACCAGCACCATGCGCTCATAGCCGTCGGCATCCGCCGGCACTGCTGCGCTGTCCACAAGGAACCGGACCTGGGCACGATTGGGATTCCCCTCTTCGATCGCGAGAATGATCGGCTGATCCGCAGCGTCCGCCACACGCCAGGTGGCGTGCGGCAGAAATGAATCATCACGATAGGTCCACAAATGCGCATCGAGCGCATCGGCGCGTTCTTCTGACGTGGATTGCACGACGACACGCCAGCCGCGCTCGAGTGACTTCTCGAGCAGCGGCGGCAGCACGCTCTCCAGCGTCATGTTCTGCAGGTGATAGAACAGGACCTCGGTCATCGTGTCGGACTACTTCTTCGCCTCGTAATAGTCGGCCACAAGCCGATCCAGCAGCCGCACGCCGTAACCCGAGCCCCAGCTCTGATTGATCTCTGTCTTCGGCGCGCCCATGGCGGTGCCGGCGATATCGAGATGCGCCCACGGCGTATCGTCGACGAAACGCTGCAGGAACTGCGCCGCAGTGATCGAGCCGCCATTGCGCGTGCCGGTGTTCTTCATGTCGGCGAATTGCGAGTCGATCTGCTTGTCGTATTCCGGACCGAGCGGCATCCGCCAGACACGTTCGCCGGTGGTCTGTCCCACGGTGGACAGACGCTCTGCGAGTTCATCATTGTTGGAGAACATGCCAGCATATTCGGTACCGAGCGCGACCATGATCGCACCGGTAAGCGTCGCCAGATCGACCATGAATTTTGGCTTGAACTTCTTCGCCACATACCAGAGCACATCGGCCAGTACGAGGCGACCTTCAGCGTCGGTGTTGATGATTTCGATGGTCTGACCGGACATCGACGTCACGATGTCGCCCGGACGCTGCGCGTTGCCATCCGGCATGTTTTCGACGATGCCGATGGCGCCGACCACATTGACCTTGGCCTTGCGGCCCGCGAGTGCATGCATCAGGCCAACGACGCAGGCTGCGCCGCCCATATCGCCCTTCATGTCTTCCATGCTGCCGGCCGGCTTGATGGAGATGCCACCGGTATCAAAGGTGACGCCCTTGCCGACGAAGGCGACGGGCTGCTCGCCCTTCTTGCCACCGTTCCAGCGCATCACCACCATGCGGCCGGGACGCACAGATCCCTGGGACACACCGAGCAGCGCGCCCATGCCAAGCTTGGTCATCGCCTTGACGTCGAGCACTTCGACCGTGACGCCGAGCTTCTTTAACTCACCTGCGCGGCGCGCGAATTCGGCGGGAAACAGCACATTCGGCGGCTCATTCACGAGTTCGCGGGCCAGCACGACGCCGTTGACGATATGATTGCCCGGCACAAAGGCCCTCTTGGCTGCAGCGACGTCACCGACGGACAACGAAACCGCGACGCTGCCGGGCGTCTCGTCGGCATCCTTCTTCTTGGTTTTGTAACGATCGAATTTGTAGGCGCGCAGCAATACGCCGGAGGCGACCGATGCCGCCTGCTCCGGCGTCATTGCACCCGAAGCCAGCTCCGCGATGACGGTCACCGCCTCATTGTTGCCGCCGACCTTGCCGGCGAGCACGCCGCCAAATTTCAGCAGATCGGTCTCCTTCAGATCGGCCGGCTTGCCGGTGCCGATCACGATGAGACGGGACGCCTTGATGCCGTCTGGGGCCAGGATGTCGAGCGTCGACGCGCTCTTGCCCTTGAACTTGCTGGTTGTAGCCGCGCGCTTCACAGTTGCTGCGGCGTCCCCGAGAGCCTTGGTCGCAGCAGGACCGAATTTCAGCGCTTCGTCGCAGAACACCACAAGAGCACCGCGCGCAGCAGTGGCAAACGGGACGAAGCCGACCTTGACGGCGTCGGACATGGCAAATTCCTCCAGAAGATCAGGGCTGTCGCAGGGGTCGGCGCGGAATCCGGTCAGTGCGGCGGGGTTCAAGTGTTTTGTTGTCGTCGCGGCGTGAACCGTCAAGACAGGTTCTGACCGAAACCGCCAAGGATCGATAGTTTCTTGTGTTTCCCCCGAGGGAAACCAAACCGCCCGTAACCCACGATTCGGGCATTGCCTGTGTCCGAATGTGTCGACTCTGGCCTTAGGCGACGGTCTTGCCAACGAATAGGCCCCACCGACGGATACGCCTCCTCGTCGCCACGCGGGTTGCGAAGCATTTCAGTGGCCCAAGGGACACATCAGGCACATAATTAACCATATCTTGAGCGAGCCATCCCCCGGCCATTTTGTTGACCAATCAAAGGGATGCTAAGTGAGATGATGGGCTTGTGAGGATCGCGGCATGTCCTTTTGGGGGTCCCCTTGCGGGATTGGGCATGCGGGCGGCTTTAATGGCCGGAATGGGGATTGATCGGACCGATGGGGTCTATCGACAGGTATATTTTCCGCACGACGCTGGCGTCGTTTGCGGTGGTTCTGGTCAGCCTGACGGGTGTGATCTGGATCACGCAAGCGTTGCGCGGAATCGACCTGATGACGAGCCAGGGTCAGACCATTCTGACCTTCCTCGGCGTCACCAGCCTGGCGATTCCCGTTCTCGTTCTGATCATTGCTCCAATCGCCCTGATGATCGCGGTGTCCCACACCCTGACCAAGCTCGCGACCGACTCCGAAATCATCGTGATGAATGCCGCCGGCCTGTCGCCGCGACGGCTGTTTCGTCCCTTCCTGTTCGCGACAATGGTCGTATCGTTGCTCGTGGCTTTCATTGGCTCATATCTGGCACCGGATGGTATGCGCCGGCTGAAGCGCTGGGACGCCGAGATCACGGCCGATGTTCTGGCGAATATCCTGCAGCCAGGCCGCTTCGCACAGCTCGACCAGAACCTGACTATCCGCGTCCGGGAGCGTCAGCCCGGCGGATTACTGGTTGGCATCTTCGTGGATGATCGCCGCGACCCGAAGGAGCGCGTCACCATTATCGCGGACCATGGCACGGTGCTGAAGAACAAGGATGGCTCGTTCCTGATCCTGGAAGACGGCAATCTGCAGCGTTTCGAGACAGGCAAGACCGACCCCGCCATGGTAGCGTTCGGCCGCTACGCTTTCGATATGTCGAAGTTCTCCAATCGCAGCCAGGACGTCACCTACGGAATTCGTGAACGATATCTCTGGGAATTGATGGTGCCGCCCGTGGATGACCCGCTTTACAAGCAGGTGCCGCGGCAGTTCAGCGCCGAGATGCACGACCGCCTGATGGCGCCGATCTATCCGCTTGCCTTTGCCGCCTTGACCTTTGCATTCCTGGGCTCACCACGGACGACGCGGCAGAGCCGCAACTTCTCGATGGGCAGCGCAATTGCCGCGGTGTTCGGCCTGCGCATGGCGGGCTTTGCCTGTTCCGTCGTGGCAGCGAAATCGGACTTCGCCGCACCGCTTCAATATGCCCTGCTGGCGACAGCGATCGGCGTCAGCTTCTGGATCATCTCAGCCGGGATTGTCGTGGAGCCGCCGGCGAAGCTGGTGGAAGCAATCAACAGATCCAACGAGCGGTTGTTGCGCCTCTTCCGACGGCCGGCCGCCGCATGAGCATGATCACCAACACCATTGGCAGGTATTTCGCCGGTCGCTTCCTGGTGGCGGCCTTGGGCGTGTTCACCAGTATCTTCATGCTGTTGGTGCTGGTCGACTACATCGAGATGGTCAGGCGCACCTCCGGGTTGGCCTCGGCCTCCGCTCTGATGGTGGCGCAGACATCGCTGTACCGGGTACCCCAGTTGCTCGAGAAGATGATGCCGTTTTGCATCCTGATCGGCGCCATGACTTGTTATCTCGCGCTATCGCGGCGGCTCGAACTGGTGGTCGCCCGCGCCGCCGGCGTTTCGGCCTGGCAGTTTATTTCCCCTGCACTGGCCAGCGCCCTCGTCCTGGGCGTGCTGGCGACTGTGGGCTACAATCCCCTGTCGGCCAACCTGCGCGAGGAATCGAAGCGGATGGAGGCCCAGATGTTCGGCGATGCGCCGGGCGGCGGCGTCCAGGACGCCTCCGGCTTCTGGATCAACCAGGTCAACCGCGAGGGCCAATCCATCATCAATGCCGCCCGCAGCGAGCAGCAAGGCGTCCGCCTGACCGGCCTGACCGTGTTCCGGTTCGACACCGAATCCCAATTCAAGGAACGGATCGAAGCTCGCGAGGCATCGCTGGAGCCCGGCCGCTGGTTGTTCAAAGGGGTGCGACGCTACACCCTCGATTCGCCCGTGGTCGAGCAGGACAGCATGTACCTGGCCACGACCCTGACCCCGCTGCAGGTCAGAAACAGTTTTTCGACCCCCGAAACAGTGTCATTTTGGCAACTTCCTTCGTATATCAAATCCTCAGAGAGTTCGGGTTTCGCGACGGCGGGGTATCGCTTGCAGTATCATAAGCTTATCGCACAGCCGTTTTTGCTGGTTGCGATGGTGATGCTGGCTGCTTCCGTGAGCCTGAGGTTCTTTCGGATGGGCGGTGTCCAGAAGATGGTTTTGAGTGGCGTGGGCGCAGGCTTTCTGCTCTACGTCCTGTCGAAAGTTACGGAAGATTTGAGCAAGGCTGAGTTGATGCATCCGATTGCTGCGGCGTGGCTGCCTGTGTGTGTGGGCGGCCTCACCGGCTTTTTGGCCTTGTTGTACCAGGAGGACGGATAGTGGCTGTGTTTGCCGCCCTCCGTGAGCAGGCATTTGATTGGAAGCTGCGCATGACCACGCGCGGTGACCGGTTTTGCACGTCTGGCGTACTGGCCCCGGTGCTCGCAACCGTTTTGGGTCTCTCGACTGGCTTTGGCGTCGCGACGACAACGCCGGCGGCTGCCCAGAGTTTCACCTACAATCGCCCCGCCACCCGGCCTAAGCCGCCGCCTGCCGCCCAGACCGGGCAGATGCTGGTGCAGGCCACCGAGGTCAATTACGACTATAACAACTCGCGCGTCGCCGCAGTCGGCAGCGTGCAGATGTATTACAACGGTACGTCCGTCGAAGCCGACAAGGTCATCTACGACCAGAAGACCAAGCGCCTGCACGCCGAAGGCAATGTCCGCATGACGGACGCCGACGGCAAGATCACCTATGCCAACCTGCTCGATCTCAGCGACGACTACCGCGACGGTTTCGTGGATTCGCTGCGCGTCGATACCGCCGATGCGACGCGCATGGCCGCGACACGCGCCGAGCGCACCGCCGGCAACTACACCGTGTTCCAGAACGGTGTCTACACGGCCTGCGCCGCCTGTAAGGAAGATCCGAAGAAGCCGCCGCTGTGGCAGGTCAAGGGTGCCCGTGTCATCCACGACCAGACCGAAAAGATGATGTATTTCGAGGACGCCCGGATCGAGTTCTTCGGCGTGCCCCTCGCCTATATCCCGTATTTTTCGACGCCCGATCCGACGGTGAAGCGCAAGACCGGCTTCCTGATGCCGGGCTTCACGCAGAACACCAATACAGGCTTCGGCGTTGAAACCCCGTTCTATTGGGCAATCGCGCCTGATTACGATGCAACCATCTCGCCACGCTACACCAGCAAGCAGGGCCTGTTGATGCAAGGAGAGTTCCGGCAGCGCCTGATGGATGGCGCCTACCAGATCCGTGCCTATGGCATCAATCAGCAGGATCGCAGCGCCTTCGCCAACACGGTCGGCGACAAAGACTGGCGCGGCGGAGTCGAGTCCAAAGGCCAGTTCGCGCTGAACGACAAATGGGTCTGGGGCTGGGACGCGGTCGCACTCAGCGATTACAACTTCCTGCAGGACTACCGGCTGTCGATGTACCGGGATCCCTATGCCTCGTTTTTGAATCTGCAGACGGAAGCCGTTTCGCAACTCTATCTGACAGGCGTTGGCAAGCGCAGTTTCTTCGATGCTCGCACGATCTACTACCTGAGCTTCTCCGGCAGCCAGAGCCAGGTCCCGGTCATTCACCCGGTGATCGATTACAACAATGTGCTCAACCAGAACATTCTGGGCGGCGAGTTCAGTTACAAGTTCAACATGACCAGCCTGAGCCGTGATCAGGCTTCGTTCACTGCAATCAACAGTAAGATTGATCCACTGACCGGCTTGAGCCCTTGCAATATTCTCTCAGCGGATACGGCCTCACGGACGCCAACCAATTGCCTGATGAACGGCGTTCCTGGCACTTATACCCGTGTGACCGGTGAAGCACAGTGGCGTCGGTCCTACACGGACTCGTTCGGCCAGATCTTCACTCCGTTCGCGATCCTGCGCGTCGATGCGATCGACGCGTCGATCTCGAACCAGCCCGGCGTGTCCAACTTCCTGCCGACCGGCGACACGACCGCGTTGCGGGTAATGCCCACCGTCGGACTCGAATATCGCTATCCGTTCATCAACGTTCAGCCATGGGGTACAACCACCCTCGAGCCGATCGCGCAGGTTATCATTCGTCCGAACGAAACCTATGCCGGTAAGTTGCCGAATGAAGACGCGCAGAGCTTGAATTTCGACGCCAGCAACCTGTTCAGCGTCAACAAGTTCTCCGGCTACGACCGGGTCGAAGGCGGTGGCCGCGCCAATGTGGGCGTGCAGGCTACCACACAGTTCGACCGCGGCGGCTCCGTCAAAGTCCTGTTCGGGCAGTCGTATCAGCTGTTCGGTCTGAACTCGTTCGCCGTGGCCGACGTCATCAATACCGGCGTTGACTCGGGACTGGCCAAGGCACGGTCCGACTATGTCGCCAGCGTCGCCTATTCACCGAACCGCACCTACACCTTCAGCACCCGCGCTCGCATCGACGAGGCAACCGGCAACATCTCGCGCTTTGAGGCGGAGGGTCGCGCCAGCTTCGACCGCTGGTCGATCAGCATGCTCTACGGCAACTATGCGCCGCAGGTTGATCTCGGTTACCTCACTCGCCGCGAAGGCCTTCTCGGTACCGGTTCGATCAAACTGGCATCGAACTGGGTGGTCACCGGTGGTGCGCGCTGGGATCTCGAGGCCAACAAGATCAACCAGTACACGGTCGGTGCCGGCTATGTTGACGATTGTTTCGTGCTCGGCGTCAACTATGTCACGTCCTACAACTACGTGAGTAACCTGAGCACGCCGCCCGTTCTGAGCCATACATTCATGTTCCAGCTTGGCTTGCGAACAATTGGCAATACCACGTCTGCGAGCGGAACCGGCGGCACTTACTAGTATCGGTCCTTTGTGCCGTGAAATATCCGTTTTCCGTCGCGATGTATGCGAATTCTGCTTTCAAGAGAGCTTTGACACCGCGGTTTAGACAATGATGGGTACGATGATTTCCGGACGCGTTCTGCAAGCCACTTTGGCGACGGCAGTTACCCTTTTCATTTGCGCGGGATCGCCGGCTCGGGCCCAATCCGTCGCCGTTATGGTCAATGGCGAGCCCATCACCAATTTCGATATCGAGCAACGCACCAAGTTGAATGCACTGTCCGGCGCGAAGACGAACAGCCGCCAGGACGTGATCGAGGAGTTGATCAGCGAAAAGGTGAAGATCAAGGAAGGCAAGAAATACAGCGTCGATCCCGGTGCTTCGGAAGTCGACGGCGCATTTCAGAACATGAGCTCGCGCATGCGCCTCACGCCGGATCAGCTGGTGCAGTCACTGGCGTCCAAAGGCATCCGCCCGGACACGCTGAAAAGCCGATTGAAGGCCGACATGGTCTGGAACGCGATTGTCCGCGGGCGCTTCAAGCAGAGCCTGCAGGTCGGCGAAAAGGAAGTCGATGCAGCCGTCCAGAGCGCCGGCGGCGACGCGATGACCGAAGCGTTCGAATATCAGATGCGACCGGTTGTGCTGGTCGTGCCCCGCGGAGCGGCGTCCGGCATGATGGAAGCGCGGCACAAGGAAGCCGAAGGGCTACGCGAGCGTATCCAGAGCTGCGAAGACGCTAACCGTACCTTCAAGTCGATGCAGAATGCGACCATCCGCGATACGGTCGTCAAGACCTCTGCCGATCTGCCGCCGTCGCTGCGAGAACTGCTCGACAAGACCCCGATCGGACGTCTCACGCCTCCGGAAGTGACCCGCCAGGGTGTCGAAATGGTCGCCTTGTGCGCGCGCAAGCCAACCAAGGTCGATACACCGAAGAAGCGGGAAGTCCGCGATAAGATGTTTGCCGACAAATTCGAAGCGAAGTCGAAATCCTACCTGCAGGAAGTGCGCAAAGCGGCGATGATCGAATATCGGTAGTTTCCGATCCGGCTTAGGCCGCGACTGGCTTAGGGCGGCACCATGACCAAACCTCTTGCGCTGACATTGGGCGAACCGGCCGGCATCGGCCCGGACATTGCCATCGCTGCCTGGCTGCGTCGGCACGAACTCGACCTGCCCCCGTTCTATCTGCTTGGTGACCGAGACTTCATGGCGGAACGTGCCAAGACGCTCGGCCTCGACGTCAGGCTGGCCGATGTAACGCCCGCCGGTGCCGCTGAGACGTTTGCTGACGCGTTACCGGTGGTGTCGATCGGGCAGACGGTCACCGCGCCTCCCCGTCGTCCTGACGCGTCCAGCGCACCCGCAGCCATTGCCTCGATCCGTCAGGCGGTCGCGGACGTGGAAGCCGGCCATGCCGGCGCCGTCGTGACCAATCCGATCGCCAAGAGTGTGCTCTATCGCGCCGGTTTCACCCATCCAGGTCACACCGAATTTCTCGCCGAGCTTGCCGCCCGCGACGGAAAGGTCCCGCTGCCGGTGATGCTGTTGTGGTCGCCCGAACTGGCCGTGGTGCCGGTCACGATCCATGTCTCGCTGCGCGATGCTATTGCCCAACTGAGCGGCCCGCTGATCACTGCCACCGCACGCATCGTGGTCAACGACATGAAGACCCGTTTCGGCATCAAGCGGCCACGACTGGCAATTGCTGGCCTCAATCCGCATGCCGGAGAAGACGGTTCGATGGGAGATGAGGAGCAGGCGTTCATCATGCACGCGGTCACCGTATTGCAGAACGAAGGCATCGACGCACGCGGGCCTTTGCCCTCCGACACCATGTTCCATCCGGCAGCCCGCGCGACCTATGACTGCGCGATCTGCATGTATCACGACCAAGCCCTGATCCCGATCAAGACCATCGCTTTCGATGATGGCGTCAACGTCACGCTCGGCCTTCCCTTCATCCGGACCTCGCCGGACCACGGCACGGCCTTCGATATTGCCGGCACCGGACGCGCCAATCCGTCGAGCCTGATCGCCGCGCTCAAACTCGCAGCTCGCATGGCCGCGACGCAATCCGCATGAGCGGGATCGACGATCTGCCGCCACTGCGTGACGTCATCAAACGTTTCGATCTGCAGGCGCGCAAATCGCTCGGCCAGAATTTTCTGCTCGATCTCAATCTCACCGCACGCATCGCCCGCGCCGCCGGCCCGCTGGAAGATTGCACGGTCATCGAAGTCGGCCCCGGCCCCGGCGGCCTCACCCGTGCATTACTGGCGACGGGCGCCAGGCGCGTCATCGCCGTCGAGCGTGACGAGCGCGCGCTCGGCCCGCTCAAGGAAATCGCCGCGCACTATCCTGGTCGGCTCGAGATCGTCATCGGCGACGCCCAGACCTTCGATCCGCGCCCGATGCTATCGGGCGAGCGCGCCAAGATCGTCGCCAACCTGCCCTATAATATCGGTACGCAGCTCCTGATCGACTGGCTGTGCACCGAGCCGTGGCCGCCCTGGTACGACATGATGGTGCTGATGTTCCAGCGCGAGGTCGCCGAACGCATCGTTGCGGTCGAAGATGACGAGGCCTATGGTCGGCTCGGTGTGCTGTCGAACTGGCGCGCCGACACCAAAATCCTGTTCGACATCTCGCCGGCCGCCTTCACGCCGCCCCCGAAGGTGACGTCATCGGTCGTGCGCCTCGTTCCCCGCGCGGAGCCAGAGGCCTGCGAACGACGCCTGCTGGAACAGGTGGCGGCCGCAGCCTTCAACCAACGCCGCAAGATGCTGCGGCAGAGCCTGAAGTCCCTCGGCGTCGATCCGGAGCGGCTCGCCGCAGCTGCCGATGTCGATGTTACCCGGCGTGCCGAGACGGTTCCGGTGTCAGGTTTTGTCGCAATGGCACGCGAATTATCAGAGATCAGAAAGACAAAGAGCATCACGCCGGCGCCCTGATGTCGCGCGCAGGACTGCAGATTGCCGCGCACCTGAAGCAGGCGCAAACGAACGCCACGAACATTGGTAGTCCGTGCGTCAGTCCCTGCATCGCAACGCCGGCGAAGACCGGGCCGATCAGCGCGCCTGCGCCCCACATCAGTCCCATCGTAGCATAGATGCCGACCAGAGCCGGGCTCCTCGCATAAAAACATTAATCATCCGCTGGCTATATCTGGCCCTGGAAACTGGGATCATGGGCAACCGATGATACGTCTGCTGCTCCTCCTGCTGGGCGCGGAAGTGGTGCAACGGCGCTGGCGGTTGCTGCTTGCGATCGGCGTGCTGTGGGCCGCCTTGGGCCTCGCTATCGTGATCGACGCGTTCGATGGCAGCACGATCGTGCGACCGCACTATTTCGGCTACCTGCTGCTGCTAGAAGGCATTGTCAGCCTGTTGGCTGCGCTGCTTGCCGTCACGCGCCGGCCCTATCAATTCGCCAAGGCCGTTATCCTGATCGTACCGGCCGTTATTATCATCGCGCAGCCGCGTCATTCCAACCTGTTGATCGCGATGCTGCTGGGCGGCGTGCTGCTGCTCGACGGCAGCGCGCGCATCGTCAGTGCCTGGGTGGTGCGCTTCGAGAACTGGCGGATGGCAATCGGTGCTGGCGTGATCGAACTGATGCTGGCCGCCACCACGCTGGAACCATGGCCGACCTGGTACGAGGGCACGATCGGCTTTAACATCGGCGCGCTCCTGATCGTGTCGGGACTGAGCACGACGTTGCTGGCAAATCGCTTGCGGCGATTGCCACCGGATGCACCGATCTCGATGCTGGTGGGCGGCGCGTTTCCGACCGCATTGTGGGTGCCCGCCACGCCGGATGATGCCGGCAAGGACGATCTCGTCGTGCATGTCTGGACACCCGCAGGTCCGGGCCGCAGCGCGCGGCGCCGTCCGCTGATGGATCGCTACATTGCCGCCGTTGATGCCAATGGGATTGTTTCTACCGGCCATGCGGCACTTGAGCTGGCGCCCAATGTCTATGTCAGCCACTACCCCGCCGTCGAAATCGACCGGGCACCGGACGAGTTCGGCCGGGTGCTGCGTGCCGGCGTCGAGAACGACCTGCCCGGCCGTTTTCAGCCGAGCTATGCCGAGGAAGCAGAAGGATGGTGCGAGGCCACTGAACATATCCGTTTCACGCGCATCGACCGCGTTCGCGTCCGCCACTTCTGGCGCACATACCGCGTTGATACGACCTATAACCTCACCAGCCGCAACTGCTCGACCGCCGTGGCACACGCGCTCGATGCGGCACTCGAAGGTGTGCTTGGACGCACCGATCGGCCTTGGCGTGCATTTTTCCAGGCCGTGGCCACGCCCGAATTGTGGGTTGCAAGCGTATTGCGACGCCGCGCCGAAGCAATGGCATGGACGCCCGGCCTGATCCTCGACTATGCGCGGCTGCTGCAGGCGGTGGTCGAGCCCGAGCCAGAACAAATCTCCCCCGCATGGTCGCGCCTTAGAAGGCTCAGCATTCGTCGCGCAGCCCGGGCCCGCATGCGCGCGACATGAGTCTCTCAAGACGACCGCGACGTGGGCAAGAAGGTGCGAACCTGGCGCTCTTTCGCACCCTTGAACTCGCCCCCATCCTGTGATTGCTAGGATGCAACGAAGTCTAGGGAAAACAAAAATGGCTCTTATGAAACGCCAGTCTCTGGTGAAATTCGACGCTCCGCTCTGCGAAACAATCGTCGACACACCGAAGCCGCAAGGCAAGGAAGTACTCGTCCGCATCGAATGCTGCGGGCTGTGTCATTCCGACCTGCATATCCAGGACGGCTATGCAGATCTGGGCGGTGGCAAGAAGCTCGACACCACCCGCGGCATGACGCTTCCCTTTACGCTCGGCCACGAGATCGCTGGCATCGTCGATGAAGTCGGTCCTGATGGCGATCAATCGCTGATCGGCAAAAAGAAGGCCGTCTTCCCGTGGATCGGCTGCGGCAAGTGCCGCGATTGCCTTGCGGGCGATGAGAACCTCTGCGCCAAGAACCGCTTCCTCGGCGTGTCGCTCGACGGCGGTTTCGCGACGCATGTCCTCGTGCCGGACGAGAAGTATCTGCTCGATTACGATCCGCTGCCGATCAACATGGCGGCCACGCTGATGTGCTCAGGCATCACCGCCTATGGCGCGCTTAAGCGTCTCGTTGATCGGCCGCGACAGCGCAACCTGCTGCTGGTCGGTCTCGGCGGCGTCGGCATGGCGGGCCTCGCATTGGCGCAGGCGATGTTCAAGCAGCCGATCTCGGTGGCCGACCTCAACCCCGCCGCGCGCGAAGCCGCGCTCAATAACGGCGCCGCCTTCGCCTATGACCCTTCCGAGCCCGATGTCGCCAGGCGCATGGTGAAGGAAAATGATGGAGGCTTCGATGGCGTGGTCGACTTTGCCGGCAACGACAAATCCATGAACTTCGCGGTGGCCACCGTGGCGCGCGGCGGCAAGATCGTGGTGTCCGGCCTGATGGGCGGCGAATTCAGCCTGCCCATGGTGCAATGGATCTATAAGCGCATGACCATCGAGGGCTTCATGGTTGGCACGCTTGAGGAAGCCAAAGAGCTGATGGCGCTGGCCCGCGCAGGCAAGCTCAAGCCGACGCCGATGAAGGCGGAGCCGATGGGCGATGCGCAGAAGTGGATCGACGAATTGCGCGCCGGCAAGGTCGTCGGCCGGATCATGCTGACCAACTGAATTAGACTGCACTCAGGCTCCGGCCCGGATTGCGCTTCATGCGATCCGGGCTAGGATATGTCCCATTGCAGGATGGGATTCATGGACCATTTCGTCCAACCGGTCAGGTCGCTTGCGCGAATTGCCGCGCTGATGGCCCTGACTTTGCTGCTCTCGGTCAGCGCTGCATTGGCCGAGAAGCGCATCGCGCTTGTGGTCGGCAACTCCGGCTACCAGAACATCACCCGCCTCGATAACCCGAAGAACGACGCCAAGCTGATGGCGGAGACGCTGAGCGGTCTCGGCTTCACGTTGATCGGCGGCACTGCGCGATTGGACCTGGACAAAAGCGCACTTGATCTCGCCGTGCAGAATTTCGGCCGGCAGGTTCAGGGCGCTGACGTCGCCCTGTTCTACTACGCAGGCCACGGCGTGCAGGTCAGCGGTTCCAATTACCTCGTGCCGGTGAACGCCAATCCCACCCGCGAGGCGGATGTCGACTTCCAGATGGTCGATATCAATCTGGTGCTGCGGCAGATGCAGGGCTCCGGCACGCGCCTCAACATGGTCATCCTCGATGCCTGCCGGAACAATCCGTTCGGGTCGCGTGGCCTGCGCGCATCGGAAGGCGGCCTCGCCCAGATGCGCGCACCGGAAGGCACCCTGATCTCCTATGCGACCCAGCCCGGCAGCGTGGCGCAGGACGGCAGCGATGGTAACAGCCCCTATACCAAGGCATTGGCGAGTACCGTGCGTCAGGCCGGGCTTGATATTTTCCAGACCTTCAATCAGGTCGGCCTTGCCGTGAAGCGCGCCACCGGCGGCTCGCAACAGCCATGGGTATCGTCGTCGCCGATCGACGGCACGTTTTATTTCGTGGCACCAACCGCCACCGTGCCGCTCGTCGTGCCGCAGAAGCCCATGCAGGAAGCACGCCTGCCCGATGCGCCGCGGATCGACTTCGACAAATTGCCGATCACCGATCCAATCAAGCTTACGGAAATCAGCGACCGGCTTTATGAGCTGAATTTCGATCCCGAACCGCTGAACAGCAAGAATGGAATCGCGGTTGCGATCCGCGATTTCCAGGTCAAGGGCGGCATGCCACCAACGGGAGAGGCGACCGAGGGCCTGCTGCAGCGTTTGCGCAGCGCGAGCGACCAGAAACAATGGGGCTCGATCGTCTACGACATCAAGAACAAGAAATGGGGCATGTCGTGGGATCAACCGTCCCGCAAGTCAGCCGTGACCAAGGCACGCGCCCAATGCGGCACGGCTCCCTGCCCGCTCGAACTGTCGTTTTACGGAGCCAATTGCGGTGCATTCGCAGCTCTCGGCGGCAACTGGTCGCTTGTCGCGCGGCCCACGCTTGCACAGGCGCGCGATGCGGCCATCGATCAATGCACCAAAACAGGAAAATCATGTCCGATTGTCGGCGCCATCTGCGCCAACGCCACGATGGGGCCTGACGCGAAATTGTAAGTTCGATCTTTTTTGAAAGTTATTGAACATGATTTTTCGATCTGGACTTCTGATTGGTTTGGCCATTCTGATATTTTCGGGAGACGCAGCTCTGGCACAGGGCGCAACCGGTGGCAGCCTTGGCAACGACAGCAAGACGCTGTCGGGCTCCTCCCCCGAATCCCGATCAGCGGCGCCTGCCCAACGCGAAAGCTCCGAACGCCGCGCGCCGCGCCGTCAGACCGCGCCGCGCAACCGTGGCGAGGGCGCGGGAGGCGGCGGAAATTTCGACGGCGCCTGGTCGATATCGAGCGTAGGCACCTCCGGCTGTTCCGACACATTCACGGAAAGCTTCGTAGTGGCCAACGGAAGGATGATCGGCAAAGACGGCAGCGCCCCGGTCAGCGCCAACGGGACAGTGCGCGGAAGCGGAAACTACAGCGGCATCCGCGTCACCAGCCAGGGTCGCCTCTCCGGCCGTACCGGTTCGGGAGTTTTCCAGCGATCCGATGGATGCTCGGGCCGCTGGGTCGCAAGCAAGCAGTAACCGCCCATGACAATCCCGCAGATCATCATGAAATCCGTCATCCTCCCCTGTCTGCTCATCATCGCACTCGGCGGCAGCGACGCATGGAGTCAGGGCGCAACCGGCGGCAGCCTCGGCAATGACAACAAGACGCTGTCCGGCTCGTCTTCCGAGCCGCCTGCCGCCAAGCCAGCCCGCCCGCCGCGATCCGAGCAGCGTGCAGCTCCAGCCCGCCGCGGCGCTGGTGAGGGCGGCAGCGCCACCAGATTCGACGGCATGTGGCAGATCACTTTCACCGGTCAGTCGGCGGTGTGCGCGGGCAAAACCGCCAGCAGCACATTGACGATCTCCGGTGGGAGCGTCGGCGGGGGCGGGAACATCAGTCCAAGCGGCGTATTGCAAGGGGTCGGCAGCAGCGGCAGTGTGAGCGCGGTCATGACCGGCCGCCTGTCCGGCCGCAGTGGTGGCGGCTCGATGCAAATGTCGAATGGCTGCACCGGTCGCTGGATGGCCAGCAAGCAATGAGCTTCCGGCTGTCTCGCTACGACTTGCGCTGCGGCCGCATCGCCTCGCCGATCGCCACGACGACGGCGCAGATCGCGACCAGAACGATCGAGGCTGCGGATGCGGCCGGCAGATCGGTCCCCGTCTCCGAGATTTTGCTGTAGAGCACCAGCGGCAGGATATTCACCTGCGTGCCGGCGAGCGCCAGCGCGGTGCCATAGGCGCCGACGGCAACTGCGGCCGTCAGGCAATAGGCTGCGATGAGGCTCGGTAATATCTGCGGCAACATCACCTCGGTTAGCGTACGGAAACTCCCGGCGCCGAGGGAGCGCGAGGCAAGCATCTGGTTGCGATCGAAATTGCTGATCGCCGGCAGCACGATCAACACGACGCGCGGCACGAGATAGTAGGAATAGGCCAGCCCCAGACCCACCGGTGAAAAGATGAAGCCACCGATCACTGCGGGATCGAAGCCCAGTTTGGCGAGCAGCAGCGTCACGAAGCCGGCGCGGCCGAGCAGAAGAATGAAACCGTAAGCGACGATCAGCCCAGAGAATGTCAGCGGTAGCGAGATCGCGATCAAGGCTGCCGTACGGAGGCCTGGCGCGAACCGCGCCAACGCAAGTGCAACGCAGAAGCCGACAACGAGCGAGAACAGCGGTGCGACGGTGCCCAGCACCATCGTACCGCGCAGGCCGTTCCAGAACACGGGATCGCCCGCGAGACGACCGAACGCACTGCCGCCATCCGCAAAGGCGCCGACCAGCACCGCACAAACCGGGATCAGAAAGAACAGCCCCAGCACCACGCTGCCAGGCACGGCAAACGTAGCGAGCATGGATGTCGGAACGCGGGCGCTCATCGTGGTCCTTGTTGCCGCATGACGAGAGAGGCAATCCCCGCGCTGATGCGGGGATCGCCTGTTAATTCAGTTTACTGACCGAGGACGGCCTTGGCCCAACCGGCATCGATCTCGGCCTTCTTCGCGGTGGCCTTGGCGATATCCATCGCCTGCACCTGCGGCGCGGCCGGCATCTTGTCGGCAACGCTCGGCGGCAGGGCGACACCGGGCACGGCCGGACGCACATAACCTTCGGCGAAGATCTTCTGACCTTCATCGCTCATGATGAAGTTGAGCCAGAGCTTGCCGGCGTTCGGGTTCGGGCCGTTCTTCACCAGCGAGATCGCGTATGGCGCGGCGGCTGAAGCTTCCTTCGGAATGACGACAGACACGCCATCGCCGAGACCGTCGGTGAACTTGGCCTTCAAACCATCGTTCTCGTAGCCGATCCAGATCGGGATCTCGCCCTTCAGGAACTGCGCGTAAGGCGTGGTGCCGACCGTGCGCAGCACATTGCCGGCCTTGGTCAGCTTGCCCAGATAGTCGATACCCGGCGCGACATTGTCCATGCTGCCGCCATTGCCGAAAGCCGCGGCGAAAGCCACCACCTGGCCCTGCCCCGTCGAGCGCGGGTCCTGATACACAATGGCGTTCTTGTATTCCGGCTTCAAAAGATCCGCCCAGCTCTGCGGCACGGTCTTGACTAGCTTGGTGTTGACGAGAAACGCCACGCTCAGCGTGTGGATGGTGAACCAGCGGCCTTCGGCCTCGCGCAGCGGATCGGCGAGCTTGTCGAAATTCACCGGCTTGAAACCATCGACGACGCCAGCCTTTGCTGCGTCCAGAGCGGACGCTGCAAAGTAATAGGCCGTGTCGGCCTGCGGGCGATTGCGCGCCTTGTCGAGGGCGACGACGGTCGCGGCCGAACCGAGATCGTTATAGACCATCTCGACGCCGGGATAGCGCTTCTGGAAGGCCTTGAACTGGTTGGCCCAGTTGGCCCAGGTCGGCCCGGTATCGAACGACACGACGAGGCCTTCCTTGCGGGCGGCTTCGTACAGCGCCTTTTCACCGGCATAGAGTTCGGCGCCTTCGAAGGCCCATGCGGCCGGGCTGATGGCAATCGTGAGGGAAGCTGCGGCAACGCCGCTCAGAAACTTGCGTCGGTTCATGTCGATCTCCTTTATGAGGTCGGGGGAAGAAGGCGGATGGCATCGTGCGGGATCGTCACGCCGGTGATTGGCCCGCGCAGATGGGTTTCGAGACGGATGGCCCCGCCGGCGACGGCCATATCGATGCGCCTGACAGGGCCGAGGTAACGGTCGGCGGACATGGAGCCGGCGAAGCAACATGGATTGCTCGCATCGACGGGTCCTGTGATCGGCTCGACCCGTTCAGGACGCACGAACACAGTGACCTTCGCACCGATGCTCTTGCCCTGCGTGTCGCAGGCCAGCGCGCCAACCGGCGTTGTCACCATGCCGTCACCGGAAATGCTGCCGGGCCACAGGTTGGATTGACCGACAAAGGCCGCGACACTGGCATCGGCCGGTGTCTCGTATAATTCGCGCGGCGTGCCGATCTGCACGATGCGGCCGTCGCGCATCATCACGACCTTGTCGGCAATCGACAACGCCTCTTCCTGATCATGCGTCACCAGCAATGTCGCGATTCCTGCCTGCCGCTGCACACGCAGAATTTCGTCACGCATTTCCAGTCGCAACCCCGCATCGAGCGCCGACAGCGGCTCGTCGAGCAGCAGGCCTTGCGGCTCGAACACCAACGCACGCGCGAGCGCGACGCGCTGCTGCTGACCGCCCGACAATTCCGCTGGATAGTCTTCCGCGCGCTTGCCCATGCCGACACGTCCCAGCATCTCGATGGCCCGCGCGCGCCGTTCCTGCTTGGCGATACCGCGCACCTTCAGTGGATAGGCGATGTTTTCCCACAGCCGCATATGCGGGAACAACGCATAGTTCTGAAACACGACACCCAGACGACGCGCCTCGGGCAGTGACGCTCCGACATCCTTGCCATCGATCAGGATGCGCCCGGTGTCAGGCTTGAGGAATCCCGCCAGCAATTTCAAAATCGTCGACTTGCCCGACCCCGACGCGCCGATGATCGCCAGCAATTCGCCGCGGCCGATCTCCAGGGCAATGTCGAACACACCAGTGCTCGTGCCGGGATAGCTGTAGCTCACTTGATCGTATCGCAGCGTCACGCGCCTGCCCCCACTTTACGCCGGCCGGTGACCCGCGCCGTCAGCCCGCTGGTCAGCGATGCGATCATCGCAAGCCCAAGCAATACGACGGTGGCCGCGCAGGCAAAGCCCGTCGCGCCATAGAACGCCTGCAACAGCACCACAGGATAGGTGCGCGACAGAAAGCCAGAGACCAGATTGGATAATTGAAATTCACCGATCGACAGCGCTGCCACTGTCAGCATGCAGGACAGCAGGCTCGTATGCAGCTGCGGCAGTGTGACGTCCCACATACGTGCCGGAAACGATGCGCCGAGCGTTGCGGCTGCGTGCTCATATTCGGCGAGCCCGAGCTGATCCATATCGGCGACAAGAGCCGTCACCGTATAGGGCAGCGTCAATACGAGGTGCCCCGCCGCCAGCAGCCAAAAACTGCCGAGCCACGGCAATGCGTCCGACGAGAAGACGAGGATGAAGCCGAAAGCCAGAACCAGTTCGGGCACGGCAATCGGCATCAGCGTGACGATCCGCGCCGCGAGCCGCACACCACCCCGCGCGCCGGCATGAATGGCGTAAGCGAGCGGCAGGCCGATCAGGATGTTGAGAATGCAGGTGGTCGCGACGATCTTCAGGCTGGTGATGAAAGCGCGGCGAAAGCTGGGATCGCCGGCGACTTCCTGATACCAGCGCCAGGTGAAGCCTGACGGCAGCAGCGTCCCGCTCCAGACTTCTCCAAAAGAGCCGACGAACAACAACAGGACTGGCGCCGCGAGAAAAATCAGATAGGCGATCGCGACGAACGGCACGAGCCATGTCCCCTGTCAAATGTGATGCTGAAGTCTGCGCCTCAGTATAACGGCGGCATATCAGTTTTATGACAGAGCGGCAAAGTTATGCATTTGCGAGAAGGCGTGCTGCGATGCGAGCAATGACGCCATCGACATCAGCGACGCGCTCGACCGTATTCACCTCTGGCGCATCGGCCATCGCCAGCACCAGACGATTGAACTGTAGTCCCAGCGCCATCTCCGAGAGTGTCCCGACACCTCCGCCAATCGCGACCAGCACGAGACATGCGCGCGCGATAATGGCATTCCGTGCGGGGCCGATGCCCGTTGCGATGGGGATCGCAACATAGGGATTGGCTGCGTGCCATTCCTCGTCGGGCAGCAGACCAACAGGCATGCCGCCCTCCTGTGCATGGCCCTTGCACGCCGCTTCCATCACGCCGTTCTTGCCGCCGCACAGCAATTGCAGACCATGGCGGGCCAATGCTGCGCCCATCTGTTCAGCGAGATCGCGTTGCGCCTGCGTCGCGTCTCGCGGCCCGATGATGCCGATGGGCACACGGCGCAGCTTGCGCGTTGCTGCAAGCCGCAGCAGTGCTTCGGAAGCGGTCACCGCTTCGCCGCCCTGCGCGGCACTATCGTCGTGCCAATTCAACGCCAGCGGATCGAATACCCGTGCACCATCGCTGAGCTGCTGCGTGCGCTCATTCCAGAACAATGCCTGCATGGTATTAGCCTTCGAGTTCTTGCTGCAATCCGCGCACGAAAGATGTCAGGCCGGTGCGGCGTTCGCGCTTCAGGCGCTCGGCCTTGAGAATCGACTGCACCTCGCTATAGGCCTCTTCCACATTGTGGTTGATGACAATATAGTCGTATTCAGCCCAGTGGCTCATCTCGTGGCTGGCACGGCTCATGCGCCCGCGGATCACTTCGTCGGAATCCTGCGCGCGAGTATGCAGACGCTTTTCGAGATCAGCCGCCGAGGGCGGCAGGATGAAGACGCTGACGACGTCAGCCCGGGCTTTCTCACGCAGTTGCTGCGTACCCTGCCAGTCAATATCGAACAGCACGTCATTGCCGGCTGAGAGCGCGGCTTCCACCGGTGCACGTGGCGTGCCGTAGCGGTTGTCGAACACCGTGGCCCATTCGAGCAGTTCATTGCCCTTGGCCATTTTTTCGAAGCGCGGCTTGTCGACGAAGATGTAGTCCTTGCCGTCAACCTCTCCGGGCCGCATCGGGCGCGTCGTGGCCGAGACCGACAGTTGCAGCCCCGGCATCCGGTCGATCAGCAGCCGCGTCAGCGTCGTCTTGCCAGCACCGGATGGCGATGACAGCACGAACATCAGCCCGCGCCGTTCGACTCCGTCAAAGCCAGCTTCTTGAGAATTTCGGCTGCCCCCGGACATGGTCACTCCAGATTTTGTACCTGTTCACGGAATTGCTCGACCACGTTCTTCATTTCGAGGCCGGTGCTGGTCAATTCCAGATCGTTGGATTTCGAGCAGCAGGTGTTGACCTCGCGATTGAACTCCTGCGACAGGAAATCCAGCCGCCGCCCCACCGGACCGCCCTTCTTGATCATTTCGCGCGACTGCGAAATGTGCGACGCGATGCGGTCGAGTTCTTCGCGGATGTCGGCCTTGGTCGCCATCATCAACGCTTCCTGATTCAGCCGATCACTATCGAAACGATCCGACGCCTCGAGCAACGTCGCGATCTGTTCCGCGAGCCGTGCACGGATCGCTTCGGGCTTGCGGCCCGGCGCGGCCTCGGCCTTCTGCGACAATGCCTCGATCTCGTTCAGACGCTGGGACAGGATGTCACCAAGCGTCATGCCCTCACGCTTGCGCATGGCGACCAGCGCGGTGAGGGCCTCTTCGAATGCTGCGGCCACGGCAGCCTTCGCCGCCTTGTCCTCGGCCTCGTCAGCCTCGGGCTCGACCACTTCGATGACGCCCTTGATATTCATTAGACCATCGACGCTCGGCGCGACGGCGTCGATCTTGCTGGCCAATTCGGCGGCAATACGCAGCACCGAATTCAGCACCTCTTCGTTGATCCGCACGGTCGAAGCCGCATTGCTGCGCTTAACGGCGAGGTTCGCGTAAACCGTGCCGCGCGACAGCACTTCAGTGGCGCGCTTGCGGGCGACCGCCTCGACTTCGTCGAAACCCGGGGGCATCCGGAAGCGCAAATCGAAGCCCTTGGCGTTGACGGATTTCAGCTCCCACTCGAAGCTATAAGGCCCGCTGGTGCCGTGGCTTCGCGCAAAGCCGGTCATGCTCGACAACGCCATCGCGGAACGTCTCCAAAGAATACGAGTAAGATTCGCAAGGCGCGAACCGGCTCAGGTTAGGGCCTTTTCAGGCCAAGGGGAATTCGAAGCAGAAGCCAGCGCAGGCTTGGTGGTACGGCCTATTGCTGAACAACCGGCGGTGTACCCGTCGACTGCGCAGCGCCCTGACGCGCCGGCGCGGCTGGCGCAGGAGCCGTACGGGCACGCTGTTTGGCCGGTGCGGCGGGCCTGACCGGACTTGTACCCGTCGCGGCGGCAGGATCCGTCGCCGCTCCGGTAGGCGCAGCAGTAGCCTCTTCCGGCGGCTCGACAGCGTCGTTCTGGACGGCCTTCTCGAGCGCGCGCAGCTTGCTGACGTTCTTCTGGTGTGCGTCGTAGGTTTCGGTAAAGGCGTGACCGCCGGTGCCGTCGGCAACGAAGAACAGGTCGCGGGTGCGTGCCGGATTGGCAGTCGCCTCAAGCGACGCACGGCCCGGATTGGCGATCGGGCCCGGCGGCAGGCCTTCCACCACATAGGTATTGTAGGGCGACGGCTGCTGGATCTCGCTGCGCTTGATCGGACGACCCAATGTGCCCTTGCCGCCGACGATGCCATAGATGATCGTCGGATCGGACTGCAGCTTCATCTTCTGGCGCAGGCGATTGGCGAACACGGCGGCCACCCGGCTGCGCTCATCGGCGCGGCCGGTTTCCTTCTCGACGATCGAGGCGAGCGTCACCAGCTGTTCAGGCGTCTTCGCCGGAATGTCGGCGTTACGGCGTTCCCAGACTTCGGCCAGCACGCGCTTCTGCAATTGCTGCATGCGCTGGATCACCTGGTCGCGCGGCGTGCCACGGGGGAATTTGTATGTCTCGGGCAACAACGTGCCTTCGCGTGGCATTTCACGGATCGAGCCGGTGAAGATGTCGTTATCGGTCAAACGCGCGACGATCTGCTCGGAGGTCAGGCCCTCGGGAATCGTGATGGAGTGTTGCACGACCTTGCCTTCGACAATGGTGCCGATGACATCGCGCAGATTGGCGTTCTTCTGGAACAGATATTCGCCGGGCTTCAGTTCCGAGCTGGCCTTCAACGCAAACACGGCGCCGATGAAAACCCAGCGATTGGCTGAGATCACGCCTTCGCGCAGCAACGCTTCGGCGATGTCGCCTTTGCCCGCACGCGCGGGGATATTGACGACCTTTTCTTCCTGCAGCGGCCCCGGCGCTTCCAGCGCCTGGCGACCATAGACATAGGCGCCACCTGCACCGAGCATGGCGACGATAATGATGGTGATGATGGCATTACCGGCAACCACGAGCGGATTACGCGCATGATCGGAACGCTTCGGCGGCGGCGGAACCTGCTCCGGCTCCAGCGCGGCACGCGGGCTCCTCGGCGAAATGGGCGGCCTCTCACTCATCGATAGTACCTGATCCTGTCGGTTCAATCGTGACGGGGACAAACACGATCCCTGTCAATAACATACGCCCAGTGTAGGAATTAGCGCGGAATACGGCGAAACGGTGGAGGTTCTCTAACCAGCCACGCACTGTAGGATCACGGACGCATTAGTACCGCCGAAACCGAATGAATTCGACAAGGCAATGTTGATCTCGCGCTTGCGCGGGGTCAATGCGACGAGATCGATCGCAGTTTCCACCGACGGATTGTCGAGATTGATCGTCGGCGGCGCGATGTTATCCCGAATCGCAAGCACACAGAAGATGGCCTCGACCGCACCAGCCGCACCGAGCAGGTGGCCGATCGACGACTTCGTCGATGACATCGACACTTTTGACGCGGCATTGCCGAGCAGGCGCTGAACCGCGCCGAGTTCGATCTCGTCGCCGAGTGGCGTCGAGGTGCCGTGCGCATTGATGTAGTCGATGTCGGCCGCGGCAATGCCGGCGCGCTTCATCGCAGCGTTCATGCTGCGGAACGCACCATCGCCATCGGGCGTCGGTGAGGTGATGTGATAGGCATCGCCCGACATACCGTAACCGATGATCTCGGCATAGATGCGTGCGCCGCGCGCTTTGGCGTGCTCGTACTCTTCGAGCACCACGACGCCGGCACCCTCGCCCATGACGAAACCATCGCGATCCCTATCGTAGGGCCGCGACGCTTTCTCCGGCGCTTCGTTGAAATTGGTCGACAGCGCGCGTGCTGCCGCGAAGCCGGCCATCGCCAAACGGCTGATTGGCGACTCGGTGCCGCCGGCGACCATGACATCGGCATCGCCGAGCGCGATCAGACGGCTGGCATCGCCGATCGCGTGCGCGCCGGTCGAACATGCGGTGACGACGGAATGATTGGGGCCCTTGAGGCCGTGCTCGATCGAGACATAGCCCGAAGCGAGATTGATCAGGCGACCGGGGATGAAGAACGGCGACACTTTGCGCGGGCCGCGCTCTTTCAGAAGCAATGCGGTATCGGCAATGCCGGACAGACCGCCGATGCCGGAGCCGATCATCACGCCGGTGGCGCAGCGATCGTCTTCATTGTCGGGGTGCCAGTTGGCATCGTCGAGCGCCTGCTTGGCGGCGCACATCGCATAGATGATGAAGTCGTCGACCTTGCGCTGGTCTTTCGGCTCCATCCACTGGTCGGGATTGAAGGTACCGCCCGTGCCGTCGCCGCGTGGAATCACACAGGCGATCTGGCTGGTGAGATCGGATACATCGAATGTATCGATCCGCTTTGCGCCGCTCTCACCGTTGAGGATGCGCTTCCAGGTCGGCTCGACGCCGCAGCCAAGTGGCGACACCATGCCAAGGCCTGTGACGACCACCCGCCTCATTGTCGTACCTCCATGGCCCATCCTTGAGCCAATGCCTTTGAGCAATGCCTACGCGTCACAGCAAGAAGCCGGTGGATCGCACAAACGCAATCCGGCCGGCTTCAAAATGTGTCGCGCGAAGGTGTCAGCTCTTTGCGTTCTTCTCGAGAAACTTGGTTGCGTCGCCGACGGTCAGAATCGTCTCGGCGGCATCGTCCGGAATTTCGCAGCCGAACTCTTCTTCGAACGCCATCACGAGCTCGACCGTGTCGAGGCTATCAGCGCCGAGATCATCGATGAAGCTCGCGGCATCGACCACCTTCTCGGGTTCAACACCAAGGTGTTCAACCACGATCTTCTTCACTCGCTCGCCAATCTCGCTCATATCAACCTCGTGCTTGTTACATTGGGCCCGTCCGCAGACGATACGAGCCATCGTGGAGCGTTTAACTCGTTAAACCTTGCGCAGTTGCGCGTCTCTGGATTGACCCCGTCGTCCCGGACGGAGCCTCGCGAAAACGGCAGGCTCGTCCCCGCCAATATACAGGGTTTCAAATTCCTGCAATGGCCTTCTTTGCCCCACCGTTGGAGGTTCGGTTACCATACTTCATTTGGCTTGGCCACATAGCCCGGTGACTGTCCAAACCTCAATTAAATCACGACGTTGGGGTTCCCCCGACGCTTAGATCATCGCCATGCCGCCATTGACATGAATCGTCTGTCCGGTGACGTAGGCCGCCTCATTTGAGCTCAGATAGACCGCTGCTGCCGCAATATCTTCCGGCGAGCCGAGACGCCCTGCCGGCACCTTGGTCAGAATCGTTTCGCGCTGCTTGTCATTGAGCACATCGGTCATCGGCGTTGCGATGAAACCGGGTGCAATGCAATTGGCCGTCACGTTGCGCTTGGCGTATTCCGCCCCCAGCGTTTTCATCATGCCGATCAGGCCGGCTTTCGCTGCGGTGTAATTCCCCTGCCCGGGATTTCCGGTCACGCCGACCACCGAAGTGATGGCGATGATGCGGCCGAAGCGCTTGCGCATCATCAGCTTGGTTGCGGCGCGTGCGAGGCGGAAGGTCGCGGTCAGATTGACGTTGATTACGTCATCCCAGTCTTCGTCCTTCAACTGGACGAACAGATTATCGCGGGTGATCCCGGCATTGCTGACGAGGATGTCGAGCTGGCCCATGGCTTTCTCGGCTGACGGCACCAACTCTTCGACCTCAGCGGCGTTGGAAAGATTGCACGGCAGCACATGCGTGCGATCGCCGAGCTTCGCAGCCAGCGTTTCGAGAACCGCCTTGCGCGTTCCGGACAGCGCCACCGTCGCGCCCTGAGCATGCAGAGCTGTGGCGATGGCCTCGCCGATACCGCCGGTCGCGCCGGTCACCAGCGCGGTTTTGCCTGTCAAATCGAACATCTTGTCTTCTCCTCTGGCCGCTTACGCCGAACGCGCTGCTGCGAGCGCATCCTTGGCGGCGGCAATGTCATTGGGTCCGCCGACGGCGACGCCGACGGCGCCTTCGGCAATGCGTTTGACGAGCCCGCTCAGCACCTTGCCGGAGCCGACCTCGAGGAAGCGCGTCACGCCCTGGCCTGCCATATAGGATACGCATTCGCGCCAGCGCACGGTGCCGGTGACCTGCTCGACCAGGCGGCGGCGGATTTCATCAGGATCCGAGATCGGCGCGGCCAGCACGTTGGACACCAGCGGCACCACCGGCTTGTTGATCGTGACCTTGGCCAGCGCCTCCGCCATCACGTCGGCGGCGGGCTGCATCAGGCTGCAATGGAACGGCGCCGACACCGGCAGCAACATCGCACGCTTGGCGCCCTTCGTCTTGGCGATCTCCAGCGCGCGTTCGACCGCAGCCTTGTTGCCGGACACCACCACCTGACCGCCGCCATTGTCGTTGGCGGCGTGGCACACTTCGCCCTGTGCAGCTTCTTCAGCCACGGCCACGGCGGTCTCGTAATCGAGGCCGAGTAACGCCGCCATGGCGCCGACACCCACCGGCACGGCCTTCTGCATGGCCAGACCGCGGGTCCGCAGCAGGCGGGCCGCATCCGTGACAGAGAGGCTTCCCGCCGCTGCCAGCGCCGAATATTCGCCGAGCGAGTGGCCGGCCACGAAAGCGGCGTCCTTGGCCAGCGAGATGCCGGCCTCGGCCTCAAGCACCCGCATGGTCGCCAGCGACACCGCCATCAGCGCCGGCTGGGCGTTTTCGGTCAATTGCAGGGTTTCGGCTGGGCCATCCCAGATGATTCCCGTGAGCTTCTCGTTGAGGGCCGAATCGACCTCGTCGAATACGGCCTTAGCGGCGGGAAATGCATCCGCGAGCGCCTTGCCCATGCCGACCGCCTGGGACCCCTGCCCCGGAAAGGTAAATGCTGCGGTCATTGACGCCCCGTCATGTTTTTTGGCTTAAACTCGTTCAAACGTGCGCCGTAAGACACTGGCACGACGGGGAATGTCAAGCCGCAGCGCCCAGGATGCACCACGATCCGGGTTCCCGCCCGCTCCCGGAATCCGCTCATTTGGCCCCCGTTTCGCTTGCCATTACTGGGAAAATCCGTATAAGGCCCCGATCCGCAGATCCCGGCCGGGAGCTGAACGGACGGTCACAGCAAAATCACACACAGGTTTGTTGCGATAGGGCCAGTTGGTCCGTCGTCCCGTGCTCCCGCCTTCTGAGCAATATCGAGTCCTTTCCATAAGGGTTCGAAGGGCTTGCCGCCGGGAAACGCGCTAACCTTGGAAAGGACAGCCATGCCTCTTTATGAGCATGTATTTCTCGCACGTCAGGATGCGAGCGCACAGCAGGTCGAAGACCTCACCACCCAGATGACCGGCATCGTCGAAGGTCTCGGGGGCAAGGTCGTGAAGATGGAAAACTGGGGCGTGCGCTCCCTGACCTATCGCATGAACAAGAATCGCAAGGCGCACTTCGTGCTGATGAACCTCGATGCCCCGTCCGCGGCGGTCACCGAGATTGAGCGCCAGGAGCGTATCAGCGAAGACGTCATCCGTTATCTGACCGTCCGCGTCGAAGAGCACGAGGAAGGCCCGAGCGCCATGATGCGTAAGGCTGATCGTGATCGTGAACGCGACGACCGTGGCGGTGGCTTCCGTGGCGACCGCGAAGGCGGCGGTTTCCGTGGCGACCGTGAAGGCGGTGGCTTCCGTGGTGATCGTGGTCCGCGTCGTCCGCGCGACGACGAAGCAGCATCGGTTGAGGAGTAAGAATAATGGCTGAAGCTGGTGCACGTCGTCCGTTTTTCCGCCGTCGCAAGACCTGCCCGTTCACGGGTCCGAACGCGCCGAAGATCGACTACAAGGATTCCAAGCTACTGATGCGTTACGTCTCTGAGCGCGGCAAGATCGTGCCGAGCCGCATCACGGCCGTCTCCGCCAAGAAGCAGCGTGAACTCGCCCGCGCCATCAAGCGCTCGCGTTTCCTCGGTCTGCTGCCCTACGTTATCCGCTAAGGCGGTTTTCGACCGGCGGCCTCGTGCCGCCGGTCGCTTTTATTTCTCATAAGGCTTCCGGGTCGTCCGGTCGCCGATGGTTGGGGCAAGTGCCTCTAACCGCTCAAAGGGGGCGGGACAGCTGATGATCGCAAGCCTTCTCATCGCGTTTGCCGCCGGCGCTGCCTCAGCGCTGATGTTCGCCTCGATCATTTCGGGCGCGTTGATTTCCCTTTTGCTGTTCTATCTCGCGCCGCTGCCCTTGATGGTGGCCGCTCTCGGCTGGGGTCCGGTGACTGCTGCCATCGGCGGCATCGCAGCCGGCACCTCGCTCGGCCTGCTGTTCGGCATGCCCTATCTCGCCGCCTTCGTCTTCACCGTGGCCCTGCCCGCATGCTGGCTCGGCCATCTCGCATTGCTCGGCCGTCCAGTGACTGCAGAAGTGCCGGGCGTGAATGGCGCAGCCGCGACACCGCCCTTGGTCGAATGGTATCCGGTCGGCCGCATGTTACTGTGGACCGCGGGTTTCGCCGCATTCACGACCATGGGCGCGCTGCTGACCCTCGGCACCGATGGCGACACTATCGTCTCGGCGCTGCGCCGCGCTCTGACCCGCATCCTGGGATCGCGCGGCGGCGCTGGCGACTCCGAACAGGTCATCAATGCGCTGGTGACGATCGCTCCGGCAGCCGCCGCCATCGTCGCGATCATGACGCTGACGCTCAATCTCTGGCTCGCCGGCCGCATCATCGTGACATCGGGCCGGCTGAATCGGCCGTGGCCTGAGCTGAAATCCGCAGCACTGCCGCCGATGACGATGGTCGCGCTGTGTCTGGCCATCGCGCTGTCCTTCATGGGCGGCATCGTCGGCATCTTTTCGCAGATTGTCACCTCGGCGCTGATGATGGCCTATGCCCTCACCGGCTTCGCCGCGCTGCATACGCTGACCATGGGCATGAAAAGCCGCGTGATGGTGCTCGGTCTGACCTACGCCATGGTGCTCGTCCTCGGCTGGCCCATCCTCACCATGGTTGGCCTCGGCCTCGCCGATGCCTTCTTCGGATTTCGCCAACGTTTTCTCGCACGCAAGCCACCTTCTTCGACGGTGGCCTGACCAACTCAACTCAACACCTGCTCAACACTTAAAGGAGAACGATCATGGAAGTCATTTTGCTCGAACGCGTCGCCAAACTCGGCCAGATGGGCGAAGTCGTCCGCGTCAAGGACGGCTACGGCCGCAACTTTCTGCTGAAGCGTGGCAAGGCGCTGCGCGCCACCGCCGACAACCGCGCCAAGTACGACGGCATGAAGGCTGACCTCGAAGCCAACAACATCAAGGCCAAGGCGGAAGCCACCACGGTTGCCGAGAAGATCGACGGCCGCAACGTCGTCATCATCCGTCAGGCGTCGGAAACCGGTCAGCTGTTCGGTTCGGTATCGGTGCGCGACATCATCGCCACCTTCGAGGCTGACGGCGTCACCTTCGCCCGTAGCCAGGTGCTGCTCGACGCGCCGATCAAGACCATCGGTCAGCACAAGATCTCGATCGCCGTGCATCCTGAAGTCGAAGTCAGCGTCAGCGTCACCGTTGCCCGTTCGGCCGACGAAGCCGAGCGCATCAACCGCGGCGAAGACATTTCGAGCCGTCAGGAAGATCAGGACGCAGCCGCCGAAGCACTTGCCGCCGCCGGCGAGTTCTTCGATCCGGACGCACAGGGCAACGCCGAAGAAGACAACGGCTAAGTCCACACGAAGCTTCTGCTCAAACGAGAAAAGCCCGGCCAGATTGGCCGGGCTTTTTTGTTCCGTTGTTGAGAGGCGGTTGAACCGTCTACTGCGAGATCGGCGGCACCGGCGAGCCTGACGAGGCCGGAGGCGCCGGTGGTGCAGCCGACGCCGGAGGCGGTGGTGGCGGCGCGGCCGGTGCCGGCGAAGGCGCAGCTGGAGCTACAGGAGTCGGCGCGGGCACTGGCGGAGTGGCGGGAGGCACGACCACTGGCGGCGGAGCAGCGGCTGGCGGAGGCGTTGGAGCCACAGGTGCCGGGGCCGGCGTTGCTGCGGGCGGAGACGCTGGGGCTGCCGGCGCAGGCGGCGCCGGCTCGGCTGGCGCCGGACGGCTTTCCCCTTCAGGCGCCTTCGGTGCCGGCGTGACCGACGGAACGGGATCTGGACGAAGTGCCGGCGTCTCAGGTTTGGCTTCGGGCTTCGCCTCAGGCTTGCTCTCTTCAGCGGGCTTCGCAGGCTCGGTCTTGGCCGGCTCCGGCCGCGGCTCAGCCTTCGGCTCAGACTTGGGTTCGACCTTGGGCTCGTCCTTCACAGGTTCGGCCTTCGGCGGCTCTTCCTGATGGCGGCGTCCCTTCTTGCCAAGCCTTTGCTTCTGCGCGGGACGCTCTGCTTCGGCGGCAGCCGGCGACTGTGCGTCTACGGGCTTGGCCGCATCGGGCTTCGCTTCGGGATTGTCTGTCGCCGGGCGCGCCTGTCGCCGGGCATTGCGGCCCTGGCGCGTGCCGGGCTCGGCCTGAGCTGGTGCAACATCGGCATCGGGCTTAGCGGCCTCCTGCGGACGTAGCCGGCGGCCCGGCGGCGGAGCCTCGGGCGGCGGCGCAGCACCGGGCTTGGCATCGGCCGGGGCCGGCTTCTGCTCGGTCGTGAGTTCACGGCCCTGACGCGTCAGGTTATCCCCGGCAGGACGGCGGTCGGCCGCCCCGTTGGACACGACATAAGCGGCCATGGACGCCGCCATATCTGTACTTGTGGTGTAGTGCTGGCGCAGGAAGGCCGGCAACTGACCGGGTGCCACCGTCTTCAGCAGCCCGCGCGGACTTTTATGGCAGACGGCACAGCCGCCCGCGAAAATCTGGGAAGGTGACTTTCCGGCTTCGAGGTTTTGGGCCTGTGCCGGGACTGCCGCGAAGCCAATCAGGAGCATCACCGTCGCTAAACTGAGCGCTCGGCTCAACATTTCAATCTCCTGATGTGGCTAGCTTAATCACGCGGATCACCTTGTATCCGATTGTGACGTGAATGGAAGCATCGACATATCGCAACGATGTGATCGGAACAATCGGGATAGCGGCATTGCAGCGTGCGCATTGGCACAGGCGGTGCATCACTACTATCTTCTACTCAAGAGCTAGGGAGACAGTTGATCTCGTGCACGGCGGGAAGTTACGCTGTTGCTTCAGTTTGCGCGTGATCGGATCATTGGGGTGATTTCGATGGACCGTCTGTTGCGATTCTTCCTGAGTCAGTACATTCGCCGAGGGGCAATAACCTTCACTACGGCCTCCGGCCAACAATTCACCTTCGGTGATGGCTCCGGACCTCCCGTCTCTGCCCGCTTCGTCACCAAAGCCGCCCAACGCCGACTACTTCTCGATCCCGAACTGGCACTCGGCGAGATATTTATGGACGGGCTCCTCGTTATGGAGCGTGGCACCATTGCCGACCTGCTCGCCATCGCCCTGAACCAGCCCGACATGGCGCCCCGCTGGGCCAAGCTGCAATGGTGGCTCCGCTACGTCCTGCGCCACGCCCAGCAGTTCAATCCCCGCAAGCGCTCCCGCAACAACGTTGCCCATCACTACGATCTGGACGGCCGGCTCTACTCATTGTTTCTGGATGCTGACAAGCAATATAGCTGCGCCTATTTCGAAGGACCGGACGCGACCCTGGACGACGCCCAGCTCGCCAAGAAGCGCCACCTCGCGGCCAAGATGCTCATCGAAAAAGGTCAACGCGTACTCGACATCGGCTCCGGCTGGGGCGGGCTTGGGCTCTATCTGGCAGAGATGACCGGTGCCAATGTCACCGGCGTTACGCTGTCCACCGAACAGCTGCAGGTCGCCAATGCCCGGGCCGGCGAGAAAAACCTCAAAGACCGCGCAAAATTCCTGCTCGAGGACTATCGCGACATCCCCGGTCCATTCCACCGCATCGTCTCCGTTGGCATGTTCGAACATGTCGGCGTCGACCATTACGACACCTACTTCAAGCGGTGCGCAGAACTTCTGACCGAGAACGGCGTCATGGTGCTGCACTCCATCGGTCGCCCTGAGGGACCCGGCATCACCAATCCATGGGTCGCCAAGTACATTTTCCCCGGCGGCTACATCCCCGCTCTGTCGGAAGTTCTCCCGGCGATCGAACGGGCCGGGTTATTGGTCTCGGACATCGAAATCCTGCGGCTGCATTATGCCGAGACGCTCAAGGCATGGCGCGAGCGCTTCATGGCACGACGCGAGGAAGCCGTGCGGCTCTATGACGAGCGCTTTGCGCGGATGTGGGAGTTCTATCTGGCGGCGTCGGAAATGTCGTTCCGTATGCAGAACGTGATGAACTTCCAGATCCAGCTCACCAAACGTCAGGACGTTGTGCCGTTCACGCGCGATTATATCGGGCGGGAGGAAGCTCGGCTTCGAGCCAGGGAACGGAGCCAACAACCGCGTCTGCAGATTGCCGGCGAATAGGCTGGTTTAGTGCTGGAATAGGAGCGTCGCATGCCGGCGGCGCAAGACAGGCCGTGGCCGCAGAATGGCGGGGCGCTGGAGGCGCGCTTTGGCGGCGGAGAGCGCTTTCGTATCGCATGGGACATTTTCAAGCTGCGCGGTGCGCTCGAACGTGTCGATCAGCGTGGACAACCACGCAGAACCGTCGGTTCCGGCAGCCTGAGTTCCGGCATCGGGATGCTGGTGACGCTGGCTCATGGATCTATCCTTCGCCTCTTATTCGTTTTGAAGCCAACGCCCGGCTCCCCGTGGGGTTCCGGCACTGCCGTGCCTGCCAGCGGCTGGCTCTCTTATAAGTGCGAGAGATCGCCATCCGGTTCAGGCGCGGGGCGCAATTTTTGCGGGTTCCTTAAGCAATGATTCAGACCCCTCCCCTTGCTGCGGTGGAAGCGTCAAGCGCAATGCGCGCGACCGACCGGAATTCCCCCGCCTTGATGTGTGAATCGTGCATAAGGCCGCTTCGTCCTTCCACTCGGAGACCGTCAGGCGCTTAGTCGCCGACGCCCGCGTGACTACGCCGTTCATCCGCCCAATTCGGAAGACCCAATAGAGACCATGGCCGCATTCGATTCGAACGTTCTTAAGCTCACCCCCGAGGCGGGCACCCCGGCCTATCGGTCGGCGCCGCACAATATCGAGGCGGAACAGGGCGTGCTGGGCGCGATCCTGGTCAATAACGACGCCTTCTACCGGGTCTCGGACTTCCTCAAGGCCGAGCATTTCTTCGAGCCGATCCACCAGACGATCTTCGAGACGGCCGCTGCCATCGTGCGCGCCGGCAAGATCGCCACACCCGTGACGCTGAAGACCTTCCTGCCGACCGACACGGATCTCGGCGGCATGACCGTGGGCCAATATCTCGCCCGCCTCGCCGCCGAAGCCACCACCATCATCAATGCGCAGGATTACGGCCGCACGATCTACGAACTGGCAATCCGACGCCAGCTGATCAATGTCGGCGAGGACATGGTCAACGTCGCTTATGACGCTCCGGTGGATTTCGCCCCCCGCGCCCAGATCGAGGATGCCGAGCGTCGGCTGTATGAGCTGGCCGAAGCCGGCCGCTATGACGGCGGCTTCCAGCGCTTCTCCCAGGCAATGACCACAGCGCTGGACATGGCGGCCAACGCCTATCAGCGCGACGGCAAACTGTCGGGCATCTCCAGCGGGTTGCGCGACCTCGACGCCCGCATGGGCGGCTTGCAGCGCTCCGACTTGATCGTGCTCGCCGGACGCCCCGGCATGGGCAAGACCTCGCTGGCCACCAACATCGCCTACAACATCGCCGCCGCCTATCAGTCCGAAGTGCAGCCCGACGGCAGCATGAAGACCATCAATGGCGGCGTCGTCGGCTTCTTCTCCTGCGAAATGTCGGCCGAACAGCTCGCCACGCGTATTCTCGCCGAGCAGACCGAGATTTCCTCCAGCGCGATCCGCCGCGGCGGCATCACCCAAGCCGAATTCGACAAGATCCGCGACTACACCATCAAGCTGCAGAACCTGCCGCTTTACGTCGACGAAACCGGCGGCCTGTCGATCTCGCAGCTCACCGCCCGCGCCCGCCGCCTGAAGCGGCAAAAGGGCCTCGACGTCATCATGGTGGACTACATCCAGCTCTTGCAGGGTTCGGGCAAACGCTCCGATAACCGCGTGCAGGAAGTCACCGAGATCACCACCAGCCTCAAGGCGCTGGCGAAGGAATTGAACTGCCCGGTAGTGGCGCTGTCGCAGCTCTCGCGTCAGGTCGAAAATCGTGAAGACAAGCATCCGCAACTCTCCGACTTGCGTGAATCCGGATCGATCGAGCAGGACGCCGACGTGGTGGTCTTCGTGTATCGCGAGGAATACTATCTGCAGGCCAAGGAGCCGCGACTCGGCACTCCCGAGCACGAGAAATGGCAGCTCGAGATGGATCTTGCGCACGGCAAGGCCGAAGTCATCATCGCCAAGCAGCGTCACGGCCCCACAGGCACCGTCGACCTGCAGTTCGAAGGCCAGTTCACCCGCTTCAGCGATCTCGCCGGCGGCGCCCAGTTCCGCGCCCCGCAGGAGTGACGCGCGTGCGGTTGAACCGTCTCTGACGCGCGCATATTGTGCGGCGCAGAATTCAATCGTGTGATCCCATCACACGATCCCTGTGCCAGGACATTTCGATGAACAGCGTCTCCGATCCGAAATTAACAACTCCCGCCGAAATGGAGTTGCCTGCAGACGCCAGCGGCATCCTGACCATCGATCTCGACGCCATCGTCGCCAATTGGCGCAAACTCGAAAAACACGGCGTGCCTGCCGAATGCGGCGCGGCGGTGAAGGCCGACGCCTATGGCTGCGGCATCACCCCCGTGGTGCGCGCGCTGGTAAAGGCGGGCTGCAAGACCTTCTTTGTCGCGACCTTCGACGAAGCTCGCGCCGCCCGCGCGGCCGCGCCCGAAGCCGCGATCTATCTACTGAACGGTTTTCCGCCGAATTCCGGCGATGCGCTGGCCGCCATCAATGTGCAGCCCGTGATCGGCGATCTCAATGAACTCGCCGAATGGGACATGTTCTGCCGCCGCACCGGCTGGAAGGGCGGCGCGGCGGTGCATATCGACACCGGCATGAACCGGCTCGGCCTCGGCCTGGTTGACGTCCAGGGCCTGATCCCGCGCCTAGGTTCCGGCGATCACGGCTTCACGCTGGTGATGAGCCACCTCGCTTGTGCTGAACAACTGCACAATCCGATGAACGCCCGGCAATATTCCAGTTTCCGCGAGGCGTCATCGTTGTTCTCCGGCGTGCCTGCATCCCTCGCGAATTCGTCGGGCATCTATCTCGGCGCGGCCTATCAGTTCGATCTGATGCGTCCGGGCGCAGCCCTCTACGGCGTCAATCCGACGCTGGAAGCCGACAACCCGATGGCACCTGTGGTCGATCTCAAGGTGCGGATCCTGCAGACCCGCAGCGTCGAACGCGGCGACAGCGTCGGCTATGGCGCCACCTGGGTGGCGCGGCGTCCGACCAGACTTGCAATCATCGCGGCCGGCTATGCCGATGGTTACTTCCGCGCGGCCGGCAGCAGCGACGGCACCCGCGGCGCCGAGGTGATTATCGCCGGCCAGCGCTGCCCAATCGCCGGCCGCATCTCCATGGACCTGCTTGCGGTGGATATCACCGACCTGCCCCACAACGCCGCCCGCCGCGGCCATCTGGCGACGCTGATCGGCGACGGCATCACCGTCGACGAACTCGCGCATCACTACGGCACCATCGCCTATGAGGTGCTGACCAGCCTCGGCCGACGCTACCTGCGGGTCTACAAGGGCGACGACGGCACCGCCGCCGCAGAGCCCGCCGCCGCGTCCTAGACGTCGACCTTGAAGCTGAGTTCGATCTCGGAGGCCGGCAGGCCGCCGCGCACGCCCCAGTTCTCCAAAGGCTGTTCGTTCAGGACGATCTTGATCTCGAGTTCCGGAACGCCGAGCGCCCCAAGGTTCTGCACGATCGTCTTATAGAGGCTTCGCTTGGCCTCGATGGAGCGGCCGGCAAACATCGTGATCTCGACCCGCGTAAAACGCTGCGAGCGCCCGGTCGGCACGATGCGCTGCGTTTCGCTATAGGTGTCCACCGTCACGTCGCGGTCCCAGTCGGGAATTTTGAGCGCCGCCAGCATCGCCGACTGCACGGCCTCAATGACCTCGATCTCACGGCCCCGCGCCCATTCTCCGGCGACTATTCTTGTGACTGGCATCGCCGTCTCCCATCGGATCGGTTGCACCTACACGACTGGAGCGCTCTTGTAACGTCCCGCGCTTGGAGAGTCGCGCCTTGAACTTCATCTTCGTCTGCACGGTCGGCCTTATCGCCGGCACCATTTCCGGGATCGTCGGCACCGGCTCGTCGATCATGCTGATGCCGGTGCTGGTCTGGCAATTCGGGCCGAAGGAAGCCGTGCCGATCATGGCGGTCGCCGCCGTGATGGCCAACCTGTCGCGCATCCTCGCCTGGTGGCGCGAGGTCGACTGGCGCGCCACCGCCGCCTATTCGCTCACCGGCATTCCAGCTGCAGCCCTGGGCGCACGCACGCCGCTGGTGCTGCCGTCGCATGTGGTCGATCTCACCATCGGACTGTTCTTCATTGCCATGGTGCCGCTGCGCCACTGGCTGGCGCGGCGCTCCTTCACCATCAGCCTGTGGCAACTCGCGCTTGGCGGCGCGATCATTGGCTATCTGACCGGCATCGTCGTCTCCAGCGGCCCACTCAGCGTGCCGCTGTTTCTGTTTTACGGCCTCGCCAAGGGCGCCTTCCTCGCCACCGAAGCCGCGAGTTCGCTCGGCCTGTATCTCAGCAAGTCTGTCACCTTCCAGCGGTTTGGCGCGCTCGATCTCGACGTGCTTGTGAAAGGCCTGATCGCCGGCGCCTCGCTGATGGTCGGCGCATTCATCGCCAAGCGCTACGTACTGAAGCTGAGCGTCGAGACGTTCCGCCTGGTCATGGACGGGATCATGCTTCTGGCGGGCGCAAGCATGGTGCTGTCGGGGATGGCGCTGATCTAGGGCGTGTACTCACAAGCCGCGGTAAGTATGTCCGCTATCCCCGCGAATTGCAGGCTCAACCAGGACATCACCTCGGGTCCGAAACGCGCCAACAGGAGATTTCCAAACGGCAGGCCGTTGGAAGCTGGCGCTGTTTAAAGTTGTATCTATTACTTAGAAGTACATGCGACTGATTTTCATAGATGCGATCAACCAGCAACAGGTATTAGTATCTCGCAAATCCGCATATCCAACGTGCGCAGTGCAACATAATCCTTTGCCTCGCCGCGTACAGTAAAGCCAATATTTCCAACCTATTATTAAGGTTCGTCATCCACGCTGAAATCCGGAATTTCATTTGTTTCATTTGTAACGACTACTGGACGCTTCATGCGCGCGTTCTATGGAAGACTGGCCCGGCTGCCAGGATTTTCATTGGTGGTGCTCGGCGTCTTCTTTGCGACGTCGATCATCGTTGTGTTTTTGGTGGATCTGCAGGCGCGCCATCATGCGGCGCTTTCTGAGGCAAGAAAGGCAGCACTGAACATCGCCGAGATTCTCGCCGAACACACGGCGCTGACCTTTGAGGGGATCGATCGAACACTGCTCGAAGCTGAGAGAATTCGCGAAGATAACCTTTCGGGAAAGTATGCAACGCCCGAAGCCGCAAATACCGCCTTGCGTCTTCTCAAGAAGGCCTCATCGATCGTCGTTGCCGTCGGCTGGACAGATGCAGCCGGTAACCTTCTGGCGCATTCCTACGATCGCACGCCGCCGCGAAGCAATATCTCCGACATGTTGCACTTCACCGCTCAACGCGATCAGGCCGATGGCCGGCTGTTTATTGCGCCCCCCTATCCCTCGGCTGTCACCGACAAATGGTTGACGGCGGCGTCGCGCCGGTTAAGCAACGCCGACGGCAGCTTTGCAGGGGTCGTAACTGCGCCGCTCGACCCGACACATTTCACGCAGGTCTATCGCGCGATCGATGTCGGCAAGGGCGGATCCGTGCTGTTGCTGCATCGCGCGGGCACGGGGCGGGTTCTTGCGCGAGAGCCCGCGAGAAAAGGAGCCATCGGCAAATCTTTCGCGGATAGCCCGCTCGTCTCCGAATATCTGCCAAAATCGGAAGCAGGCACCTACGAGACGATAGGCGTTATCGACGGCATCGCGCGCCTCGCGGGGTACAAGGCTGTGCCCGGACTGCCGCTGGTCTTGGTCATCACATACGCCCGCAGTGAGGTGCTGGGACCATGGCGCCAGCACCTTTACATGGTGGGCCCGCTCGTCGCCATGATCGTTGCCGTCATCTTGTTCGGCACGTTTAGGATTTTGCGCCAGACGAATAGTCTTGCCGTGAAAACTAGGATTCTGGAACGAACGAACATGCAGTTCGATGCTGCCTTGAGCAACATGTCGCTAGGGCTCTGCCTGTTTGACGCGAACAAGAATCTGGTGGTTTCGAATGGCCGCTTCCGCGAGATGTACGGTTTCCCGGAAGAACTCGTCAGGCCCGGAACACCTTTGTCTCTCATGCTGCAGGCCCTCAAAGATCGCGGAAAGCACGATTTGTCCATCGAGGGGGATGTTCAGGAGATTCCGACGAAGCAAAGACAGATTTTTATGACTGCCGACGGTCGCGTGATTTTAATTCAACGCAGGTCGATTGCGGATGGCGGATGGGTCGCAACCCATGAAGACATCACCGAGCAGAAACGCGCACAGCGCTTGTTGACTGATAAAGCTGCTGAACTTGAGCGGATCAACATGCGCTTCGACGCCGCGATGAACAACATGTCGCAGGGTCTTTCGCTATTTGATGGTGAGCAGAGGATCATTCTTTCAAATGCGCGCTATGCGGAAATCTATCACCTCAGCGAGGAACAGGTGAAGCCAGGGACTACGCTGCGGCAAATCATTGAATATCGCCGGGCGAAGAGAACAAATTGCGAAATGGCTGCGGATGTCCTTGTCGACGCCAAACTGAAACTGGAGAAAGAGGTCCAGGAGCTTGTCGACGGACGCCTCATTTCGATGACGCGCCATCTGATGCCGACCGAAGGGTGGCTGGCGACTCATGAAGATGTCACGGCGCAAAAACACAGGGAGCAGTTGCTGGCCACGAAAGCCGTGGAGCTGGAGCAGACCAACGAACGCTTCGACATTGCGCTGAGCAACATGTCGCAGGGTCTCTGCATGTTCGACGGAGCGAAACGGCTCGTTGTCTGGAATGATCGTTATGCGGAACTATACCAGTTGCCTGCGGCTTTGTTGAAAGTCGGGACGCCTCATGAGGCTATCATCGCCGATCGCGTCTCCCGTGGCATTCTCAAGGGCGGGACGAGCGAACCAGCCATCAGGAAAAAGATAGCTGAATTGGGCCAGCACTCGACCGATTCAAGCTCGGCCAGGGTCGATGAATTTGCGGATGGGCGATTGATGCTCGTCACCCGACAGCCGATGAAGGACGGCGGTTGGGTTGCAACGCACGAAGACATCACCGAACGGCGGCGCGCAGAGGCCGAGATCGTTCACCTGGCGCGTCACGATGCGCTCACGGGACTTGCCAACCGAACACTGTTTACCGAGAAACTTGAGGAGGCGAGCCAGCGTCTTAGCCGCCATGACGATGGCTTTGCCGTGGTCATGCTCGACCTCGATAGATTCAAGACCGTCAACGACACGCTGGGACATCCTGCAGGGGATCGTTTGCTTGTTGAGTTCGCTCAACGGCTGAAATCATCGACTCGCGAAACCGATGTGCTGGCCCGCCTTGGGGGTGACGAGTTTGCGATCATCCAGGACGGAGGACCCAATCCGCAGGAGGGTGCAATCGTGCTTGCCCTCAGGATCATCGATGCCATTGCTCAGCCATTTGATCTCAACGGCCACCAGGCCAGCATCGGGATCAGCATTGGAATTGCCCTCGCTCCGGAACAGGGCGTCGATCCCGAGGACCTGTTGAGAAAAGCAGATCTCGCGCTCTACGACGCCAAGACGGGCGGGCGAAACGATTTCCGCCTGTTCCAGTCCGAAATGATCGAGGCTGCCCACTCGCAGAAGATATTGGCAAACGAACTGCGAGACGCGATCGCGCGAAATGAATTCGAAGTGCACTATCAGCCGGTGGTTGACGCCAAGACACGGCAGATCCGCGGCGCCGAGGCGCTGGTCCGCTGGCGGCATCCGTCGAAAGGGCTCATCGCTCCCGATCAATTTATTCCGCTCGCGGAAGCGACGGGGCTGATCCTTCCTCTTGGCGAGTGGATCCTGCACCAGGCTTGCACGGATGCAGCGTCGTGGCCGGCTCACCTCAAGATCATGGTCAACATCTCAGCGGTTCAAGTCAGCAAGGGAAAGCTGCTCGACGTCATGCTGGATACTCTGATGGAGACGGGTCTTTCGCCTGAACGGCTGGAGTTGGAAATTACGGAGACCGCTCTTCTTGAGAACGCGACGGCGCATCTGGGGACGATACGGCAACTGAAGAATCTCGGCATCTCCATAGCGCTCGATGATTTTGGCACTGGTTATTCAACGGCGAGTTATTTGACCAATTTCCCGTTCGACAGGATCAAGATCGACAAATCCTTCGCACAAGGCGCTCCCAATCGCCGCGATTGTGCAGCGGTGGTGTCCTCGGTGCTTGCGCTGGCCCGTGGTCTTGGCATCGCAACGACGGCCGAGGGTGTCGAGACCGAAGAGCAATTTGAATATCTGCAGGCTGCAGGCGTAGACCTCGTCCAGGGCTTTCTGTTCGGTCGGCCCGTCCCGCTCTCCGAATTCGACCTCGATGCGGCAGTTTCATTTGGAAATGGTGCTGCTGACGGCGAGTTGTGCGGAGAGGTCATCACCGCAGGGAGATGACCGCCGCCGCCACCGGTGGCCTCCCCCAAACGCAAATCGGCCACCCTGAGGCGGCCGATCGCAGTCCTGAAAATCTGAGCTATCCGCGGCTTAGTAACCGTAGCTTGAGCCGAAGCTGAAGCCGCGATTGCAGGTCGAGCAGCCCTGCTGCACCGGTGCGTAATAGACCTGCGCCGGAGCGACCATCTGGACGCGCTGCTGCGTGGCATATTGTGCCGGGATGCGCTCGTAATCGACGCGCGCAGGCGCAACCATCACGGTCTTCGGCACCATCACCGTCTCGTACTGCGCCGGCGTGCGGCGCGCGACGGTGCGGCCGGGAGCCACCATCACCGTCTCTTCGACCGTGCGATACTGCGGCGGCACCACCTGCTGCTGATAGCAGGTCTGGCACGGCGGCGGTGTGTAGCAGTTATAGCAACCCGCCGAGGCAACACCGGGCATCGCCATTCCGGCGACAGTGGCGAACATCGCAGCAGCAATCAATTTTGTCATGATGAGACCCCGTGGCGAGCTTGTTTGAAATGAGTTCGTATCGCTCTGATGCGCGACACTCAGCCAAGCACCACCACCGGTCAACGCGGTCCTGATATTTACCTTGATGAACGTGCTTAAGATTTGATGACGGCAACATATCAGGATGCCAAGGCAGACACAGCTGCACTGCGCCTGGATTCACCGCAGAGCCCGACGTGAGATCAATCGGCCTCAGCAGCCAACCTAATAACCGTCGCGGGGCAGCCCGAAGAGTTGCTCGAACACACTCGGTTGGCGAACCACCCATTGGCCCGGTTCGCCCGTTCTCAGATCCCGCACATAACGCGGCGGCGCTTCCACATAGTAAAGCGGCGGCGGCGCGCGAATGCCGGTATCCATCTTGATGGGATAGCGCGCGGTGCCGGCGCGATAGCGCGCATCACGGTAGTCAGAGGCAAGTACCGGCGTCGCCAGCGTCGCTGCACCCAGCACGATCATCAAAATACGCACGGCACACCTCACGCTGACGTCACTGCGGTGAGGCTATAGAGCGGAGGTTAATGAAGGATTCGTCGCACGTGCAGTTCCACACGAGCTCCTGCGCGGAATGAATTAGACTCGCGAAGCGCTGGACTCGGCTCAGCTGGTTGGTCGAGCAGCCTCGATCGCTCACCACTGCTTGCATCTGGATTCTGCTCGCGGCGCGTCTACCGAGCGTAAGCAATCGCCAAGCTGAAGAAGGACCACTGCAGAGGCTGCACCTCCAGCATCGCCGCGGCAAAGGCGATCCAGGCCGACATTGCCGACCAGTTCTCGCGCGTCGGAATTTTGGCAACCGAATAGACCTTGCCCATGTGCCGGTCGATGCGTCCCACCCGGCGAGGCTGGCAAACCCTTCGAGAAGAAACTTGCAAATGCCCCATTCAACCGCGTAGACCAAGAGAACAAACCAAAAACACCTACAGCCCCGATTCCTTCCGCCAATGGCCAAGAACCTCCTTTCCTTCGTCTGCCAGAACTGCGGTGCCGCCTATAACAAGTGGCAGGGCAAGTGCGACGCCTGCGGCGAGTGGAATTCGCTGGCCGAGGAGGACACCACCGGCGTCACCACGATTCCGGTCAGCGCGCGCTCCAAGCGCAAGGGGCGCACCTTCAATCTCGAAAGCCTGACCGGCCAGAGCAACAATGCGCCGCGCATTGCCTCGGGGATGGGCGAACTCGACCGCGTCACCGGCGGCGGTTTCGTGCGCGGCTCGGTGCTGCTGATCGGCGGCGATCCCGGCATCGGCAAGTCGACACTGCTGACACAGGCCACCAGCCTGATGGCGCGTGCCGGCCACCGCGTGGTCTACATCTCCGGTGAAGAAGCCGTCGCCCAGGTGCGGCTGCGCGCGTCGCGTTTGGGCCTCGCGGACGCCTCGGTGCAGCTCGCGTCCGAAACCTCGGTCGAAGATATCGTCGCCACGCTCTCCGAAGGCACCGTGCCGCGGCTGATCGTGATCGACTCGATCCAGACCATGTGGACCGACACGGTGGAATCCGCGCCGGGCACCGTGACCCAGGTCCGCGCCTCGGCGCAGGCGCTCATTCGCTTCGCCAAAAAATCCGGCGCCACCATCATCCTGGTCGGCCATGTCACCAAGGACGGCCAGATCGCCGGGCCCCGTGTGGTCGAGCATATGGTCGATGCCGTAATGTCCTTCGAGGGCGAAGGTTCGCAGCAGTTCCGCATCCTGCGCGCGGTGAAGAACCGCTTCGGCCCCACCGACGAGATCGGCGTGTTCGAGATGACCGGTCTCGGCCTGCGTGAGGTCTCCAACCCGTCGGAGCTGTTCCTGTCCGATCGCGATCTCGGCTCGCCGGGCACCGCCGTCTTCGCCGGCATGGAGGGCACCCGTCCGGTGCTGGTGGAACTGCAGGCTCTGGTTGCGCCGACCACACTGGGCACCCCCCGCCGCGCCGTGGTGGGGTGGGATTCCTCCCGGCTGTCCATGGTGCTGGCCGTGCTGGAGGCCCATTGCGGGGTCAAGCTGTCGGGCTACGACGTCTATTTCAACGTCGCCGGCGGATTGCGCATTAACGAGCCCGCCGCCGACATGGCCGCGGCCGCAGCCCTGGTCTCTTCGCTGTGCAATGCGCCGCTGCCCACCGACGCGGTCTATTTCGGCGAAATCTCGCTGTCCGGCGCCGTGCGCCCGGTGGCGCAGACCTCGGCGCGGCTGAAAGAGGCGGCAAAACTCGGCTTCGGCCGCGCGGTACTGCCGGAATCGGCACGCGGCGATCCCGGCGGCGATGCCGGACTGTCGCTAAATACCATCGGCGGCCTGACCTCGCTGGTCGCCGATATCGCTGCGCGCGGCGTCAAACCCACGCGCGACAACAGCAAAAGCACAGATGCCGAGAAAAATACCGTACCGGCGCGATTCAAACGCCAGGACGGCTGACAGCGGCGTGACCTGCGCTGCTGCGGCCGCTATAGAATGCGCGCGCAACAGACTGCGCAGATGTGCAAAACGCTCCGTTAAGGCACTCTGCCGAAAGCGGAACAATGGTGTGATCAGGTGTGCTCTTGCGGCCGATAGCGGTTTTCCGGCCTTGCGAGACGTGCCATATCACCGTCACCTGAAGCGGCCGCCTGTGCCGATTCGCGGTTTCTGATTCACGAGCGGACCTGACCAGCCGATGCCGATCACGATTCTCGACCTTGTCCTGCTCGGCGTCATGCTGATCTCCGGCCTGCTGGCCATGGTCCGCGGTTTCATGCGCGAGATCCTGTCGATCGCGGCCTGGGGCGCGGCGGCGCTAGTCACCTTGTTCGCTTTCCAGAAGCTGCTCCCGACCGCTAAAACTTATTTCAACAACGATACCGTCGCCAGCATCGTGGTGGTGGCCGGCGTGTTCATCGGCACGCTGATCGTGGTCTCGATCATCACCGTCCGCATCTCCGACATGATCCTGGATTCGCGCATCGGCGCGCTGGACCGCACGCTGGGCTTCCTGTTCGGCCTAGCCCGCGGCCTCCTGATCGTGGTCGTCGCCTTCCTGTTCTTCTCATGGCTGGTGCCGGACAAGCAGCGTCCGGATTGGGTCACGGGAGCAAAATCGCGCGTCGTTCTGCAAGGAACCGGCGATTGGCTGATGGCACTCTTGCCGGATGACCCTGAAAACACCATCTTGAAGAGGTTCAAGAAAAACAAACCCGATGAGGATACGACCGACGCCGAGCCCGCAGCGCCCGGCGCCGCGGATGGCTATTCCAAACCTGCCCGCGACAGCCTGAAAAAGCTGATCGATGGCAAACCGGCGGGACGCTAGGCGTTCTTAGTTTCTCGCGATACCTGAAAGGCGCGATGGATCCGATGCAGAGCCCTTCCGACGACGCGAGCACCACCATGCGAAATCCCGATCTCGACGGCGACATGCTCCGCGAAAAATGCGGTGTGTTTGGTATCTACGGCCATCCCGATGCGGCGGCGATCACCGCGCTCGGTCTCCACGCCCTCCAGCATCGCGGCCAGGAAGCGGCCGGCATCGTCGCCTTCGACGGCAAGCGTTTCCACTCCGAACGCCGCCTCGGTCTCGTCGGCGACACCTTCTCCCGCCGCGAAGTGATCGAGCGCCTGCCCGGCACCGCCGCCGTCGGCCACACCCGCTACTCCACCACGGGCGAAACCATTCTCCGCAACGTCCAACCGCTATTCGCCGAACTCAATGCCGGCGGTTTTGCAGTAGCCCATAACGGCAACCTCACCAACGGTCTGACCCTGCGCCGCGAGCTCGTGAAGAACGGCGCGATGATGCAGTCAACCACCGACACCGAGGTCATTCTGCACCTCGTCGCGCATTCCAAGCGCAACCGTTTCATCGACCGCTATATTGAAGCACTCCGCGCCATCGAAGGCGCCTATGCGCTGGTGTCGCTGACCAACAAGAAGCTGGTCGGCGCCCGTGATCCGCTCGGCATCCGCCCGCTGGTGCTGGGTGAACTTGACGGCTCGCCGATCCTCGCATCCGAGACCTGCGCGCTCGATATCATCGGCGCCAAGTACATCCGCGACATCGAGCCTGGCGAAGTCATCGTGTTCGACGAGAACGGCGCGCAGAGCCACAAGCCGTTCGCGCCGCAAGCGCCGCGCCCCTGCATCTTCGAATATATCTACTTCGCGCGTCCGGACTCGATCGTCGGCGGCCGCTCGGTTTATGACACCCGCAAGGCGATGGGCGAACAGCTCGCCCGCGAGACCCATGTGGAAGCCGACGTGATCGTGCCGGTGCCGGACTCCGGCGTGCCTGCCGCGATCGGCTATTCCCGCGCTTCGGGCGTGCCGTTCGAACTCGGCATCATCCGTAATCACTATGTCGGCCGCACCTTCATCCAGCCGACCCAGAGCGTGCGCGAACTCGGCGTGCGCATGAAACATTCGGCCAACCGCGCCGCCATCGAAGGCAAGCGCGTTGTGCTGATCGACGACAGTCTGGTGCGCGGCACTACCTCGAAGAAGATCGTCAAGATGATGCGCGACGCCGGCGCCAGGGAAGTCCACTTCCGCATCGCGTCGCCGCCGATCACCCATCCGGACTATTACGGCATCGACACGCCGGACCGCGCCGGCCTGCTCGCCGCCACGCACACGCTGGAAGAAATGCGCGACCTGATCGGCGCGGACTCGCTGGCCTTCGTCTCGGTCGACGGCATCTACCGCGCCATGGGCGAACCCGGCCGCGATCCTGCCCATCCGAAATTCGCCGATCACTGCTTCACCGGCGACTACCCGACCCCGCTCACTGACATGAGCGAGATCGACGCCCCGCGGCAGCTCTCGCTGCTGGCTGAGGCGAGCTGATCGCAGTCTTATCGGGTGTCATCCCCGCGAAAGCGGGGATCCATAGCCACGATCTAATTTGTTTGGCTCTGGATTAGACACGACCACCTTTCCGCATCATAACCCTCCCGTGTATGGATCCCCGCCTTCGCGGGGATGACGCCTGAGATTTATGAGCCGCGCCATGACCCTTCCCCTCGCCTCCCGCATCGCCCTCGTCACCGGCGCCTCGCGCGGCATCGGCTATGCCACTGCGCTGGCGCTGGCCAGGGCCGGCGCGCACATCGTCGCCGTGGCGCGCACCCAGGGCGGCCTCGAAGAACTCGACGACGCGATCCGTGCCGAGGGCGGCAGCGCCACGCTGGTGCCGCTGAACATCACCGATCTCGACGGCCTGTCGCGGCTCGGCGCCGCTCTGCATGAGCGCCACGGCAAGCTCGACATTCTGGTCGGCAATGCTGGCGTCGCAGGCCCCTCGTCGCCGCTCGGCCATATCGAGCTGAAGGCCTGGAACGACACCATGGCCACCAACCTCACGGCCAACTTCCAGCTGATCCGCTGCATGGAGCCACTGCTGCAGCAGTCCGATGCGGGCCGCGCGGTGTTCCTCACATCCGGCACCGCCAGCAAGGCCTCTGCCTATCGCGGCCCCTATGCCGTCTCCAAGGCTGCGCTGGAAACGCTGGTCCGGGTCTGGGCCAACGAGACCGCCACGACGCCGCTGCGTGTGAACCTGTTTAATCCCGGCCCGATCCGCACCCACATGCGCGCCATCGTGATGCCCGGCGAAGATCCCGAAACGCTCGACACGCCGGCGCAAGTTGCCGAGACCATCGTGCCGCTCTGCCTGCCGTCATGGACGGAGACCGGGAAGTTCGTCGACTACAAGACCGGCAAGGTGATGGGCTTCCACGCACCTGCCCCATAACTGCTTGCTGCGATCGAGGACCGGGCGCTCGCATTCCTCAAAGATGCGTAGAACCTATAAGGTGAGAGACCCCGCAAACTGAGACGACATGGATCATCGCTTATGATCGAACTAGTGATCTTTGATTGCGACGGTGTTCTGGTCGATAGCGAGAGGATCGCTCTTGCGGTACTCGCTCAAGCAGCTACTGCTGAGGGGGCTGCGATTAGTGCGGAAGAAGCAATTCGGCTGTTTCGCGGAATGAAAATGGCAGACTGCGTCGCCGAAATTGAACGCAGATCGGGGCGCCGCGTTCGCAATCACTTTGTCGCGGACTTGAGGGAAGCCATAGCGATTGCGTTCGAGGCAAATTTGCAGGCTGTGGAAGGGATTCACGCGGCATTAGCATCAATCACGCTTCCAGTCTGCGTCGCATCAAACGGGCCAATGTCCAAACTTACGCACACTCTCGGATTGACCAAGCTTCTTCCACACTTCGAGGGACGCATATTCAGCGCCTATGAGGTTGGTTCATGGAAGCCGGACCCTGGGCTTTTTCTGCACTCCGCACGATCGCTGGGGGTCAACCCGTCGCGCTGCATCGTCGTTGAAGATTCACTGCCCGGAATTTGGGCGGCCAAGGCCGCCGGAATGCGCGTGCTCGGCTTTACAGCTGGTGACGCCGAAGTGGCGTTGGAACTGGGTACAGGTTGCTCCGAACTGTTCGATAGCATGAGCGAGCTTCCGGCCCTGCTGGTAGGCTAGCATCCTTTTGGGGAATTCGAACTGAGACACCAGCAATCACTGCCTCTCGGTTGACTCATAGCTAGCCGCGTTATTCACTCCCTCCCAAGCGGGACAACCCGCACCGACAATCAGGGAGGTCGTCATGGCGTCGCCAACTCATCGCGCGCGGTCACTGCGTGCACTTGCAACAGCAGCCCTCGCTTTCGCCGCGCTGTCCCTCGCACCTCCCTCCTCCCGCGCCGCCGATATCCCCCGCTTCGAGGTCGACGCGTCCTGGCCGAAGCCGCTGCCGAACAACTGGATCCTCGGCCAGGTCGGCGGCATCACGACCGACAAGGACGGCCACATCTGGGTGATCCACCGCCCGCGCTCGCTGACCGATGACGAGAAAGGCGCGGCACTCAATCCGCCGCGTTCGAAGTGCTGCGTCTCAGCGCCGCCCGTATTAGAGTTCGATGCCGCCGGCAATCTGTTGCGCTCATGGGGCGGTCCTGGCGAAGGCTATGAATGGGTCGGCCGCGAGCATGGCATCGAGGTCAGCGACGATGGCTTTGTCTGGGTCGGTGGCAATCTCGACAACGACAATGCGATCCTGAAATTCACCACCGACGGCAAATTCGTGATGCAGATCGGCAAGATCGCGCCGAGCAAGGGTAGCAACGACACCACCAAGCTCGGCAAGCCCGCCGAGACCGCCATCGACAAGGATGCCAACGAGATCTATGTCGCCGACGGTTACGGCAATCGCCGCGTCATCGTATTCGACGCCACCACCGGCGCCTACAAGCGGCACTGGGGTGCCTATGGCAACAAGCCGAATGACGACAAGCAGGCGGCCTACGACCCCAATGCGCCGGTGTCGCAGCAGTTCGGCAATCCCGTGCATTGCGTGAAGCTCGCCAATGACGGCCTCGTCTATGTCTGCGACCGCATCAACAACCGCGTGCAGGTGTTCAAGAAGGACGGCAGCTTCGTGAAGGAGTGGTTCTACGAGAAGGCCACCCTCGGCAACGGCGCGGTGTGGGATCTCGCGGTGTGGCCCGATCCTAAGCAGAGCTGGCTGCTAACAGCGGATGGTGAGAACAACGAGATCCGCGTCATCAATCGCGACGACGGCAAGGTCGTCGGCACCTTCGGCCGTAATGGCCGTCAGGCCGGCCAGTTCCACTGGATTCACGCCATGGCAGTCGATACCAAGGGCAACGTCTACACGGCCGAAGTCGACACCGGAAAGCGCATCCAGAAGTTCAGGCTTGTCTCGGATGCGCTGAAGTAGCTGTCGCTACGAGTTATAGCCAGATCGTCTGTTTCCGGTCCCGACGATGCACGCCCCATGCTGGTGCATGCGAACAATGGAGCCGTCCATCATCTGGACAGCTCCATCGTTCGAGCGCCCGGTTGGAGAATTTGAATCACTGACGTTCGGCCAGACGCAATGGCCCTGGCCCGGCTCTCGCCCTTCGGGACGACGCCGACAATACATGCTAGTCTCGCGCGCCATCAAACGGACGACGGGTGATAGCAATGCTGGAAACGGACAAGTTATTCGCTGGCTCGATTCCGGAAAACTACGACCGCTATATGGTGCCGTTGATTTTCGAGCCCTACGCCGCAGATCTCGCACAACGCGCAGCGTCTTTCGCGCCAGGCGCCGTTCTGGAAATCGCCGCGGGCACCGGAGTTGTCACCCGGGCGCTGGCGCCAAAACTGTCCCCCGATGCAAGCTATATTGTCACCGACCTCAACCAGCCGATGCTCGACTACGCCGCGTCGCGACAAGCTCCGGACAATCGCATCACGTGGCGACAAGCGGATGCTCTGGCGCTCCCGTTTGAAAATGCGGCCTTCGATCTCGTGTGTTGTCAGTTCGGTGCGATGTTCTTTCCTAATCGCCCATCTGCCTACCGCGAAGCGAAGCGAGTTCTGAAGCCCGGAGGACATCTTTTATTCAATGTATGGGATCGCATCGAGGACAATGTATTTGCTGACGATGTGACGAATGCTCTCGCAAAGATTTTCCCGGACGATCCGCCGCGCTTTCTGGCGCGCACGCCACACGGCTACCACGATACGGCACTGATCCGTCGCGAGCTGGAGGACGCAGGTTTCTCCCATGTGATGATCGAGACGAGAGCCGAACAAAGCCGTGCATCCTCGCCGCGCCTTCCGGCCGTTGCTTATTGTCAGGGAACTGTTCTTCGCACCGAAATCGAAGCCAGAGACGCGGGAAAACTGGAAGCTGCAACTGACTACGCAGCATCTGAAATTGCGCGCAGACATGGCAACGGCGAGGTTGCTGCTAAAATTCAGGCACACGTGATCGTGGCTGCGGCCTGAGTGTCGGAATATCCCGTGCCGGCACTTCGCATGGCCGGGCTTCCGTGAATTTCGAACCGTTCTATATCACGTCCTCATCAATAACTTGAGCTGGACAGTGGTACCGTCTATCTCTGCCGGACAATCAGGAATATCCTGACTACAGGAACCGGTGATGAGCGAGATTTCCGATAGCGACATTGGCGCCGTCGGTGACATGGTCGACGATCTCGTCATACAGACAACATATCGTTTGTATGGGTCAGCTATTGCCCCGTTCTCAATGATCGCCGCAACGCATCGAAGCCCGTCTTGTTCGAACGCGTGACATCATGCCCCTCTGGAAGAGCACGATCGCGAGGCTCTTTACGTCACATCGCGCTCATCTCGAAACGCTCGTGCGTCGCCGGGTCCGTGATCGTGAAGTGGCTTCGGAGATCGTCCAGGACGTCTTCGCCCGGGTGCTTGCCGCCGGGACTAACGGCTCGGATGAAGACAACAAGCGCGTCCTCTACGCTGCAGCCCGGAACGCCGCAATCGATCATAACCTGACGGCATCGCGGCGGCATCATATGCTCGCCGATGTATTGCCTGAACAGCTCAGTCCCGGGCAGCCATCGGAAGACGCCGCACTGCAGGCGCGCGAGGCCGTTGCCGCGCTGGATCGCGCGCTCACGCAGCTTCCCGCCCGAACCCGCGAGATCTTCATTCGCCGACGTGTCAATGGCGAATCCAATGCCGAGATCGGACAGCGGTTCGGCATTTCCGTGAGTGCCGTCGAAAAACATCTGCTACGCGCCATGCAACACTGCCGCGCCGCCGTGGACGATCATCTCAACCTCGCCAGCAAAGATTTCCGCTAAAATGGATGTGGGTTCTTTCTCGTCGCTCGTTGTAAAGGTAGGAGTAGCTGGAACGCTTCTAACGGCAGGAGCATTCCCGCATCGCCTTTTCGATCGATCGAAGGAATTGCTGATGAAACCTGGCGACCGGCCAACGAAAGCACAGTGCGCCGCCGCTGATCTCTGGCTCATCCGACGCGACGGGACGACAACCGAGGCCGACGAAGCGTCCTTTCGGCAATGGCTCAATGAGGATCATCGTCATCAACTTGCCTATCGCGAAGCAGCGGCGATCTGGCAGCAGCTTGAGGAGCCTGCCATTCGGCTGGCTGCACGCGACCATCGTCTCGGCAACATCGCTGCCCGGCGCCAGATGAGATGGTGGCCGGCATTGCCCGCAGCGATCGCTGCAGCCTGCGTCATCTGGGTCATCAATCCATCGATGCTTGAGAACTGGCAGGCAGATATTGTCACTGCGCGTGGTCAGGTGATGGCCCGCGACCTGCCGGACGGCTCCCGCCTGAACATCGGTGCCGACACTGCCCTGGACCTGGACTTCAAGGATGGTCGACGCCGGGTCGTTCTGCGCCGTGGCCAGGCCTTTTTCGATGTAAAGCCAGACCAGACGGCCTTCACGGTCGACAGCGGCGCAGGCGAAATCCGCGTGCTCGGGACTGCCTTCAATATCGACCGGACGGCTGATGGTGTCGAGGTGACAGTTCAGCGCGGACTGGTGTCGGTCGCCGGCGAGGATCGCGATGCGACCGTCAAGCTATCGGCAAACCAGCATGTGCGCGTGTCCGGCGGAAAGCTCGGCACCGTCGAAACCGGAGACATTGACGCCAGGCTCGCATGGATATCCGGCCGCCTGGTCTTCGACCGCGTCCCGCTGCATCGGGTCGTCGAAGCGCTGCAGCGTCAGACATCGAGCCGCATCGTCATCCGCGGTCGCTTCAGCGATCTGCTCGTCTCCGGCACGTTTCCGACCACGAATGTCGATGAAAGCCTCACAGCCATTGCCGGCATGATCGAGGGCAACGTCGCCCAGATCACCCCTTGGGTGACCGTTATCTACTGAACTCCTCCGCTGTTTACCGGAATTCTAAACCGCAACACCACGGACCTGATGTGGGTTTGATTTCGTGACTCGTTGAACTGGATGAAGAGCAGAAGCTCTTCGCGGCGCTGGGGCGGCGCACAGCAAACAATGAGACAACGGAGTTCGTGCGTAATGCGGTTCGGGGGTAGACGGGGCGTCGCTCGCCATGTGGCGAGCGGGCTGATCGGCATATTGCCGTTGATCACGACAGTACCGGCTTTTGGCCAAAACAATGTCGAAGCAACAGCGACCACCCCTACGACCTACCCGCTCAACATTTCCGCCAAACCTCTTGCAGCAGCAATTGCCGACCTCGGCGCCAGCAGCGGATGGCGCATCCTCTACACGATCCAGCTCGCGCCAGACATCCGCAGCCAGCCGTTGAACGGCAATTACACGGTCGCACAAGCGCTGGGACAACTGCTGGCCGGCACGGGAATTACGTATCGCATCACCGGCCCGAAAGCCGCGCTGCTGATCGATCCGTCGCAGAGCCGCGCGGGGCCCGTCCCTTCGGGCGACGGCGTCCAGCTCGATACGATCGTCGTCGATGCGGCCAGGAGCGATAATACGACGGGCTCCGGTTATCAGGGAACGCCGGACTGGGTCTATCAGCGACCGGCCGCGGTCAGCGTGATTTCCCGCGAGGCGATCGAGAGCAGCCCTACACGCAACGCACGCGATCTGCTCGACAATGTCGCCGGCGTCTATGCCAACCGCTCGGCGGCGCAGAACCCTGGCATCAGCGTCAATATCCGCGGCCTGCAGGACCAGGACCGCATTGCCACCATGATCGACGGCGCGCGGCAGAACTTCCAGCGCAGCGGCCACGGTGCGACGCAGCGGACCTATGTCGACACCGCCTTCCTGCGCCAGATCGACGTGGAGAAGAGCACGACATCGGGCGTTGGAAGCGCCGGCGCGCTCGGCGGCCTTGTCAATTTCCGCACCTTCATCGCCGACGACCTGATCAAGCCCGGCAATCAATATGGCGGCATGGTGAATGCCACTACGGGTACCAATGCGTACAATTTCGACGGTTCGACGGCCGCAGCCGTCCGCGTGTCGGAGCGTTTCTCGGTGCTCGGCGGCGTCAGCTACAAGAACATCGGCGCCTACGATATCGGCAAGAACGGCACGATCGGTGGCGGCACCACGGCCTATGACGGCAATGTCTTCCTGTTCTCCGGCCAGGAGGTGTTCTCGACGATCCTCAAGGCCGAGGCACTGACGACCGAAGACGTCAAGATCACGATCGGCTGGCTGCATAACGATTCCCGGTACAATACCGGAAACTACGATGACACGATCGCACGCGGGGGCATCCTCAAGTCCAGCGAACAGGTCGCCAACGACACATTCACGTCAGCGCTCGACTGGAATCCGGGCAATGACATCGTCAATCTGAAAGCAAAGCTCTACTACAACCACCTCAAGAACGACACGGTCTCCGACGGCGCGTTTGCGCTGACCGGGCCTTCGAACTTCGTATTCTCGACGCTGGGCGGCAGCGTCGAGAACACCAGTCGCTTCGAGACGGGAATCGGCGCGCTGGCGCTCAATTACGGCCTGGAAGCGTTCAGTGACACCGGCAAGACGAAGCTGCAACGCGGCTTCACCGACGCCAACGGCGTCGACTATTCCAGCACCCTGACCGGCGGCACACCGAGCGGAGATCGCGACGTCGCCAGTGGCTTCGGCACGGCCACTCTCAAGCCAACGGAATGGGTGACCCTGATCGGCGGTGTCCGCTACGACTGGTATCATATCGCTGGCAATGCGACGATTTATGGCGATCCGAAGCCGCCGGTCATCGGTCAGAAGATGACCGACCCCGGTAAGCCGGCCGGCTGTAACCGGCGCGGCTGCTGGGACACTATTCTGCCGAAATATGAGCCGATCTACGGTCCCCCTGTCTATCCGAGCTATGATGTGGAGATCGATAAATCCGGCGGCGCCTGGTTACCGAGCTTCACGGTTGCCTTTCAGCCCACCGATTGGCTGCAGCCCTTCGCCAAATATTCCAAGAGCTATCGGCCCCCGACAATCATGGAATCGATCCTGAATGGCGGCCACGACGCAAATGAAATCAATGGCTACGCGCCGAACCCGTTCCTGCGTCCGGAACGCGGCGACACCTACGAAGCCGGCTTCAATGTCCTGGCCAACGGCATCCTAACCGAGCGCGACACCGTCCGCTTCAAGACCGTCGGCTTCTATCGCGAGATCACGGATTATATCAGCTTCGGCCAGATCCGGAATGCGGAAGCCGCCAAACAATACCAGACCTACGTCAATCTGAATGGCGTCACCCGGATGAAGGGCGTCGAGATCGAGGCCAATTACGACGCGCGATTCCTCTATATCGGCGGGACAGTGACCCGCATCGACACCGATTTCGCCGACAGCTTCACGACCCCGTCGGGCAGAAACATGCCTATCAATAGCGGTCTCGGCGCCGCCGTCATCTTCGAACAGCCGAAGCTGCGCGTAACGCTTGATGCCGGCATCCGGCTATTCGACGAGAAGTTGACGCTGGGCACACGCATCGTCGACGTCTCGAAGACCGTCCCTGCCCTCGGTTCGCTGCGCAGCGGCTACGAGATGCCGGGCTACCGCGTCTACGACATCTACGGATCCTACAGCTTCGACGAAGCGACCAAGCTGCGCTTCGCCGTGAACAACGTCACCGACCTTGCTTATGCGCCGGCGGTCGGCGCCAATTTCTACGCCGCGCCGGGCCGCACTGCGACGGTGTCGCTGAACTACAAATTTTAGGAATCCCCAAGCTCCCTCGCCGGGGATGGGTCGCTCGTCACACGACGGGCATAACAGCAGAGAAGGATATCCAGAATGACCTTAAATATTCAGCTCACGGCTGCGAGTAGCAATCTCGCGACTTATCTGGCGTCATACGATGCCAATTTCACCTACAACGGAAACGGCTGGTTCTCCACCTCGTTCACCGGCCAGGATCAGTGGTCGGCCGGCGTCGATACCGAAGGCGCCGACAACAATCTGCCTTCCGTCATCATGAACATTCATGACTACACCTATTCGCCCGGTGCATTCAACGGTGACGTGGAATCGCTCACGCTTGGCCATAATCTTGAATATGTGCCGGCCACGGATCTGTGGGTGCAAGATCAGGAACTGATCATCACCAATAGCAGCGGCTACATGCCCGTCACCACCACCTTCAATCAGGCGATCTATTCGCTATCGCATGGCGGCCTGGTCGATGGTGGGACGTTCTTCGGTCAGTCGTTCGCGGGATTGACGGACTACTTCGCCGAGCAGGGAACGAACCAGACGGGCACCACGGGCGACGACGTTCTCCTCAGCTTTGCGGGCAACGACGTGCTGAGCGGCAACGGCGCCGTATCGGTGGATACATTCCGCTGGAGCGCTGATTACTACGACACGGCCGCGGGCACCGCTGCACAGGGCTGGGGTAACGACGTCATCACCGACTTCTTCGACGACGCCGACCAGATTCAGTTCACGGGTTTCGGCTGGGCAAATGCTGCGGCATTCCAGAGCGCAGGCGGCAGCCTGTCCGGCAATGTCATCACCTATGCCGATGCGACGAACGGGCTGACCAGCACCATCACCGTGAACTTCGACGGCGGCGGCACGCTGGACTGGAGCGATATCGCCTTCGTCTAACAGACTTCGCTGCGAACTGGCGGCCACGCAACCTGCTGACGCGACGCTGATGTCGCGTCAGCTCCTTGCATCGGGATCGCCTGCAGTGATCACGACACGCCGCTGGATCACGACGTCCCGACAACCCAAATCCTGAGGAAAGACAATGGCACTAACTGTCACCTACAGCGAAGCAAGCAGCAACCTGCCCGCTTATCTGGACAACTGGATCGACAATTTCGAATATCGTGGCACCGGAAATTTCAACGCCGTGAAGAACACAACCGACCAATGGTATGCCGGCACACGCATCGTCGGCGGCGTCGATAACGACAAGTCGTCGATCATCGTGAGCGGTGATGACTTCTCCTATACGCCGGGCATCGTCGATGGCACGGTCACCAACCTGACACTCGGCAGCAATCTGGCTTATGCATCATCGACCGACCTGTGGGTCCAGGATCCCGGTCTGTCGATCGGATTCAGCGGCGCAACGCTGACGCCGGCCTTCGATGCCGCGATCACCGATCTGTCGCAGAATGGCAGCCTGAACGGCCTTTACGGCTACTTTGCCGAACAGGGCACCATCCAGACCGGCACGGCCGGCGACGATGTCATGCTGAGCTTCGGTGGCAATGACAGCTTCACTGGCGGTCTTGGCAACGATACGCTCTTTTTCGCCGACGGGTGCGCCAATGACGTCGTGCTGGATTTTCACGCGGCCGCAGGCGATTTCGACGTCCTCGACCTGCAGGGCGTGACCAACATCTCGAACTATGTCGATCTGTTCTTCAACCACAGCAACTGGTGGGACAATAGCAACGTGCTCACCATCACCGACGGCGCCAACTCGATCCAGCTCGATGGCTATGTCGGGACAGACATGCTTGGTCTGATCCTGGACGGCCACTTCACCGTCTGAGCAGAGCTGTCGTGGTGAAAGCTCCGCAGCGAAGTCCGTCGCAGCCATTGGCTGCGGCGGCCATCTCGCCACTCAAGCCCGCCATCGCGGGGATCGCCGTGATCAGCGGCATCGTGAACGTGCTCGCGCTGACCGCGCCGCTGTTCATGCTGCAGGTCTATGACCGTGTGCTGGCCAGCCGCAGCGTTTCGACGTTGATCGGCCTAGGTGTGCTGGCGGCCACGCTCTACGCTTTTCAGTCCCTTTTCGACATCATTCGATCGCGCATTCTGCTGCGCATCGGCGAGCGCTTCGATCATCAGTTGTCCGGCCGTGTGCATGATGCCGTTGTCTGCCTGCCGCTTGAGATGCCTTTGCCGGGCGATGGCCTGCAGCCGTTACGCGATCTCGACAATGTGCGCGGCTTCCTGTCCGGCCCCGGCCCGACCGCCTTTTTCGACCTGCCGTGGATGCCATTCTACCTCGCCATCTGCTTCGTGTTTCACTTCTGGATCGGCATCACGGCCCTCGTGGGCGCGGTCATCCTCGTATCCCTCACCCTTCTCACCAATGCCCGTTCCAAGGGACCCGCCCGCGAGACCGTGCAACACGGCATGTTTCGCAACGCGCTGATGGAGGCCAGCCGCCGCAATGCCGAAGTCGTGCGCGCGATGGGCCTCGGCGGCCGGATGGCCGCGCGCTGGCATCGTACCAATTCGGATTATCTGGCGGCCAATCGACGAGCTGGCGATGTGGCGGGAGGCCTCGGCGGTGTAGCCCGCGCGCTGCGTGCGCTGCTGCAGTCGACCATGCTCGGTGTCGGCACCCATCTCGTGATCAGGCAGGAAGCCAGCGCCGGTGTGATGGTGGCGAGTTCGATCATGATGGGCCGGGCGCTTGCGCCCGTGGATCTGGCCATCTCGACATGGAAGCCGTTCCTGATGGCGCGGCAAAGTTGGGCACGGCTCGATGAATTGCTGACGCGCCTGCCGGAAGCCCCCAAGGCGATGGCACTGCCACGCGCGCATATCGATCTGCGCGTCGAGGCAATGACCATCGCGCCGCCCGGAGAGAAACGGCCGAGCGTCGCGGGGCTGAGCTTTACCGTCTCCGCCGGAAGTGCTCTTGGCATCATCGGCCATAGTGGCAGCGGCAAGTCCACACTGGCACGTGCACTGGTGGGCGCCTGGCGACCCGCCAGCGGCAAGGTGCGCATCGACGGTGCCAGCTTCGACCAGTGGGATCGCGAGATGCTCGGTCGCGATATCGGCTATCTGCCGCAGGGCGTCGAACTGTTCGATGGTACCATTGCCGAGAATATCTCCCGCTTCGAAGATGACCCGGACTCCGAGGCCATCGTCGCCGCGGCCAAAGCTGCCGGCGTGCACGATCTCATTCTGCGGCTGGAACATGGCTACCAGACGCGGATCGGCGAAGCCGGCTCAGCCCTGTCCGCCGGCCAGCGCCAGCGCATCGGGCTGGCACGCGCGCTTTATGGCGATCCGTTCCTGGTCGTGCTCGACGAGCCCAATGCCAATCTCGACGTCGAGGGCGAAGCGGCGGTCATCCGCGCCATCGCCGCCATCCGCGAGCGCAAGGGCATTGCCATTGTCATCGCTCATCGTCCGAGCGCAATCGGCGCCGTTGACCTCGTCCTGGTGATGGAAGGCGGTCGTGCCAAGGCATTCGGTCCCCGCGCGGACGTCCTCAGCAAAGCGCTGAAGGCTCCCGCCCCCGCAGCACACGGCAGCGGCACGACGACCGGCCATACGGCCACCGCGCGGTCTCTGGCGCCGCTGCGGGTGATCGCCAATCCCGCCGACAAGTCGGGAATGAGCACACATCCTCATGACGATATGGAAGATCGGGATGCCCGATAGCAATGTCTCGGCGGTCTCCCACTCGATCCTGCGCCATCTCGGCATCGCCACGCTGGCGGGTGTTGTGCTGGTTGGCGGCATCGGCGGATGGGCTGCGGCGACCAATCTGGCCGGTGCGGTCGTCGCCGCAGGACACTTCGTCGTTGATACCAACGTCAAGAAGGTCCAGCACCCGACCGGCGGCGTGGTCGGCGAAATTCTGGTCCGCGAAGGACAGCGCGTGACTGCAGGCGACATTGTAATGCGCCTCGACGCGACGCAGACGCGCGCTAATCTCGCCATCGTTACCAAACGGCTCGACGAATTCGCGGTGCGACGGGCGCGGCTCCGCGTCGAGCGCGACGAGGCCGGCGTCATCGCCTTCCCCGACGAAATCAGATCACGCGCTGCCTATCCGGAGATCGCGCAGCTCATGGCTGGTGAAAGCAGACTGTTCGAACTGCGCCGCGATGCCCGTCTCGGCCAGAAGGCACAGCTTCGCGAACGCGCCCTTCAATACGGCAAGGAAGTGCGCGGCCTCGTGGCTCAGGAGGAAGCGAAAATTCGCGGCATTGGTCTGATCGAACGCGAACTGACAGGCGTGCGCGAGCTATGGGAGAAAGGGCTGGTGCCCATTCAGCGCATGATGGCGCTGGAACGCGAAGCGGCAAACCTCGACGGCGAACGCGGCCGGCTCGTTGAAGCCCAGGCGCAATCCGGCGGCAAGATTTCCGAAACACAGTTGCAGATGATTCAGGTCGACCAGGACCTCCGCAGCGAAGTCGCCAGCAGCCTGCGCGACATCGAGGGCCAGACGGCGGAATATGTCGAACGGAAGGTGACTGCAGAAGATCAGCTCAAGCGGATCGATATTATCGCTCCGCAAAGCGGACTGGTCCACGAGCTCGCGGTGCACACCGTTGGCGGCGTGATTTCGCCAGCCGATACCGTCATGCTCATCGTGCCCGACAGCGACAGGCTAGCGCTCGAAGTACAGATCAACCCGCAGGACATCGACCAGATACGGCTCGGCCAGCCTGCCGTGCTGCGCATGTCGGCCTTCAACCAGCGCACCACGCCCGAACTGAACGGCAGCGTCAGCCGCATCGCCGCCGACCTGACGCTGGATCAGAAGTCCGGGCTTTCCCATTACATCGTGCGGATCACCATCCCGCCGCAGCAACTGGCGCGCCTCGGCAAACTCGCCCTCGTTCCCGGAATGCCTGCGGAAGCCTTCATTCAGACCGGCGAACGCACAGTCCTGTCTTTTCTGATCAAGCCGATCGGTGACCAGATCGCACGATCATTTCGCGAGGAATAGCCAGTTTAAGTCGAGGTCAGCCTCTGCGCATGGGGCTCGGATACGGCTTCGCCGACTTCGCGCCGTCACGCCAGCGACCCGGTGCTATTCCGGTCACGCGCTTGAAGGCGCGATTGAAGGCCGCCTCGGAGTCGTAGCCGACATCGCTGGCGATGACAGCAAGACTGTCGCCACCCGTTCGCATGCGCTCCGCTGCCAACTGCATCCGCCAGCTGGTCACATATTCGATCGGAGCCTGGCCCAACACCTCGTTGAAGCGCTCGGCGAGCACCGTGCGCGACGTGCCGCATTCGCGGGCCAGATCGTCAACCGTCCAGCGATGACCGGGATTTCCGTGGACATGCCACATCGCACGTCCGAGCACGGGATCGTTCAGTGCTGCGAACCAGCCATGCGCGCTGGGCGGCAATCCCGCAGCGTAGCGACGCAGCACCTCGACGAATAGCAGCTCCATCAGTCGGCCGAGCATGATCTCGCTGCCGGGCGTCGCATCTTCGGTCAGTGAGAGAATTTCGCGCACCGTCGTGGCGAGAATCGCGCTCACCTTGTCGTCGCCGGCGCGATCGATGAGCATCGGCGGCAGGGTCCGAAAGACCGGAGAATGCAGCAGCTCCGACGATTCGATGAAGCCGCAGACCATGCGGGTCTCCCGCCCTCCGCCGCCATGCTCGATCGTCCACATGCCGGATAGTGGACCGGCCCGCACCAGTTCCATCGCGGAACACAACTCCGCGCCATCGCCGCTGTAGAACCTGTGCGTGTCGGCGAACGGCATCAGCAGAACGTCGCCCGCGGCAATGGTGCCTCGCTCGCCACTGGCGAGTTCGACGGTGCATTCGCCCGCCGCGATCAAATGAAAAATGCTGACATGGCGCAAATGCGCCATCGGAGTGCGTTCGTCGAAATGTTTCGGACTAATGAGGCCGAAGGGCTCGGTCAGGCTGGCGTTCAGAAATACCGATCCGCTGAGCCGGATCGACCGCAGCATATCTGCGAGCAAATCCCCACCGCGATCAATATCCGGCGTCGCTGCAAATGATGGCGGTGTCTCGATCATGCGAGGTCCTGAACCTCCGATCATCGTCCGCAGCCCCAACCATGCGCGGCATGTGGCGCATTGTATCCGATGGAGACGATGATGATCAAGAAACGGCTGTCCAAAGCCGCCGATCGTAGCTTCCGGTTGATTGCAGCACTGTTGATGCGGCGCGCCATTGCGCGGCTGATCAGCATCGACGACAGATCGCTATCCAAGGCAGGATTATCACGCGCCGCGGTGGCCGAGTTCCTCGAGAGTCCGCTTCAAACCGACCCGCACCGCTTCTTTGGTAGCAAGCATGCGCAGCGCGATGTGCAAGACGTCGATACCGCTCTTGAGTCGGGTCAAGTGTCGCTGCCCCAACCGGACCCGACTCAAAATCTCGCAGATGAATCGATCGCTTTCGACAGCCATCGCGCGCAGATCGATACGCTGCACCGGGAAACCATCATGCGTGCGATCCGACAAATGGTGAGCTTCCGCATTCGGATACTTACAGCTGGCGTGCTCGTCGCCGTCGGCGCCCTGAGTGCCTGCTCCGGCAGCCTGCCCGATCACAATGCGGCACAAATCCGCCGTGATCACCCCGCGCGTTGTCGGCTGCAGCCCGATGCCATTCCGTTAGCGCCGATCATGCGGCCGATCGTGCGCGTGGCCGAGGCATCCCTTCTCCCCGGGAAGCCCCGCGCCAAGCAACCCGAAGCGCGCGCGGGTCCTCCCGGACGGGCCAGCTGAGACAACGCTTACGCTTGGTTCAAATCGACAAGACAACCAGCAAAGGATAGTTCCATGACCCGCATCATTGCACTCCTCTACGGGCTCGCGTCCTACGCGATCTTCTTCATCACGATCCTCTATGCCATCGGTTTCGTCGACGGAATGATGGTACCAAAAGACATCAACACCGGAACGCAGGTTCCGTGGCTGGAAGCTGGGCTCGTCAATCTCGCTCTGATGTCGCTGTTTGCAATCCAGCACAGCGTCATGGCGCGGAAGTCGTTCAAGCAGTGGTGGACGCAATATGTCCCGGCTTCGGTCGAGCGCAGCACCTATGTGCTGTTCGCGAGCCTGAGCCTTCTGCTGCTGTTCTGGCAGTGGCGCCCAATGCCGGCGGTCGTCTGGCAGATCAACAATCCACAATTGGTCATGACGATGACAGGGCTTTCCCTGTTCGGATGGGTCCTCGTCTTCACCAGCACGTTCCTGATCAACCATTTCGAGTTGTTCGGCGTGCAGCAGGTAGTGCAGAATTTGTCTGACCAGAAGCCGTCTGCGCCGGCGTTTCGCACGCCGCTCTACTACAACTTTGTGCGCCACCCGATCTATCTCGGCTTCATCATCGCCTTCTGGGCGACGCCGCTCATGACGGTCGGACATCTGTTGTTTGCGGCCGTCACCACCGCCTACATCTTCGTCGGGATCTTTCTGGAAGAGCGCGATCTGGTCGAGCTGTTCGGCGATGACTATCGCCGCTACCGCGATCGGGTGTCGATGATCCTGCCGTGGCGCAAATCAGAGCGTCCGCCGACGCAGAGGCACGCCAATCCGTTCGGACTCACCGGCGAGCGATAGGACACAAAATAAAAACGCCGGATCGCGTGCACCGCGATCCGGCGTTTTTTTTTCCTGCTGGTCGATCAGTTCGGCCGCTTGCGCTTGTGCGCGAACGGGTTCGCCTTCTCGCGCAACGTGATGCGGATCGGCGTGCCCGGCAGGTCGAAAGCTTCGCGCAGCGTATTGGTGAGATAGCGCAGATAGCTCGTCGGCACCGCATCGGCGCGCGAGCAGAACACCACGAAGCTTGGCGGCCGTGCCTTGTTCTGGGTGACGTAGTTCAGTTTCAGCCGGCGACCCGATACCGACGGCGGCGGATTCTTGTCGATCGCATCCTCGAACCAGCGATTGAGGCCTGCGGTGGGAATACGGCGATTCCAGACCGCGTAGGCATCCTGTATCGCCTTCATCAGCCGTTCTACACCCTCTCCCATCAGCCCGGAGATCGCTACGACCGGCACCCCCCTGATCTGCGGCAACAAGTGATCGGCATCGGTGCGCAGCGCGCCAATCTGGCCGCCCTGCTTCTCGACCAGATCCCATTTGTTGACCGCAAGCACCAGCGCGCGTCCCTCACGCTCGACCAGATCGGCGATGCGCAGATCCTGTTCCTCGAACTTGTTCTGCGAGTCCATCATCAGCACGACGACTTCGGCGAAACGCACCGCGCGCAGCGTATCGGCGACGGAGAGCTTCTCCAGCTTCTCCTCGATGCGCGAACGGCGGCGTAGACCCGCGGTATCGAAGATGCGGAAGTCGCGGCCCTTGTAGTTGAGCTCGACCGAAATGCTGTCGCGTGTGGTGCCGGCTTCCGGCGAGGTCAGCAGGCGCTCTTCGCCGAGCAGATAGTTGATGGTGGTCGATTTGCCGGCATTGGGGCGCCCGACGATAGCGACGCGGATCGGCCGCGTCTCGATCTCTTCTTCGGGAATGATGACGTCGTCGTCGTCGAATTCTTCCGGCTCTTCGACCGGCTCCGGCATCAGCACGCGCAGCGCGTCATAGAGCTCGCCGAGGCCTTCGCCGTGTTCGGCGGAGACCTGGATGGGATCACCGAGGCCCAGGGCATAGGATTCCATCGCGCCGACTTCGCCGTGCTTGCCCTCGCTCTTGTTGGCGAGCAGCAGCACCGGCTTGTTGGCGCGGCGTGCGAAATCCGCGAAGGCGCGGTCGTTCGGCGTCAAGCCCATGCGCGCATCGATGACGAAGAACAGCGCATCGGCCAGCGCAATCGCCGTCTCGGTCTGTTCCTGCATGCGTGCGGTCAGCGAGCCCTTTGGGCCTTCATCGAGACCGGCGGTGTCCACCAAAGTGAATTCGAGATCGCCAAGCTTGCCCTCGCCCTCGCGGCGGTCGCGGGTGACGCCCGGGGTGTCATCGACCAGCGCAAGCTTCTGCCCGACCAGACGGTTGAACAGCGTGGACTTGCCGACATTGGGTCGGCCGATGATGGCAATGGTATAAGACATAGGTGATCCGTGCGCCCTTTACGGACAGCCTGTCAATGAGAGGGCGCGCGAACTCAGCGCGAGAAACTACCCGACGGCACTGGTGCCGGGAATGGTGTGGTGGCCTGCTGGGCCGGCGCGGCTGCTGCCGGCTCATCCGGCGGCGGCGCGGTGGTGCTGCGGCGGCGGGCGACTTTCTTGCCTTGCGGCGGAGGCGGTGCGGCAGCCGTGCTGCCTTCCTCTGTCGGCGCGGCATCGGGATCGGCGGGCGCTGCGCCGTCCTGACGGACGGTGCCGACCTGAACAGAGCCACGGCTCTTCGCCTTGCGACCCTTCGGCTCCGGCGCGCCCGGCGGCGGCTGCAGTGGGGCGGCTGCGACGGGCGCAGCCTCCTGCGCGCGCTGGCGCTCGACATTCTCCTTGTAGAGATCGCGCGGCACGCCCTGCTCAAGACCGGGGACGCCGTCGGGGAACACCGGCTTGCGGTCGCCGGGCAGCTTCTTCTTGGTGTCCAGGAAGTCGAGCATGTCGGACGGGTCCCAGCCGGTCATGCTGCCGCAGCCCGAGAGCGCGCTGGACAGCGCGATCAGGACGGCGGCGGAAACGAGGCGTTGCATCGGGCGCATGGACGACTTCTCACTCAACTCGTGATCTGAACGATCGGCTTCAGGTCAGCTTTAATTCGGCTCTTTTCTTGCTCAGCTTTTCGCCGCGGGCGGCAGCAGCGCCTGCAGTGCTTCGGCACGGGTCCGCAGGCTCGCCGGCGTCTCCGCATCGTTGGACATCATGTCCAGCCACTGCCGCGTCGCCACGGCGTTGTTGGCCTTCCATGCCGACAGCGCCAGCAGCTCGCGCGCCGAATGGCGATAGGTGCTGGTATTGGTCGTCGCCGGCTCCAGGCGCGTCTGCATCGCCTCATAAGGCGTGGTCTCCAGCAGCAGGCTGCCGGCGCGGATGCGCGCGAGATCCTGCTCGGGTGCTGGAACGGTGCGGTCGGCGATGATGTCGTCATAGAGCTTCACGGCAGCCTGCGGATCGCGCGAAGCAGCCTCGGCAGCGGCGCGCAGACGCGCCAGCGTACGGTAGCCGGACGGCGCCTCGGCAGCGAGCTTGGTGAAGGCGGCTTCCGCCTGGGCATGCTTGTTCTGCTCGGCCAGCTCGACCGCGCGGTCGAACGCCGCACCGGCCACGGCGGCCTTCTTGGCCTCAAGATAGCTGTAGCCACGCCAGCCGCCGACGCCGACCACGATCAGAATCGCGACTGCGATGATCAGGAGCGAATACTTCTCCCAGATCTTCTTGAGCTGCTCGCGACGCAGGTCTTCGTCGACTTCATTAAATAATTCAGACACTTAAAGGTATCCTGTCCCCGATGGGCCGCGCTCACCCCGAGCGGCGCCGGGCATATACGCTCCGGCATGGCGGCGGCGATACCCTAGCGTTATGGCGCTGGCAAGGCAAAGCCAGCGCGATCAAAGCGTTATCCCGAAATGCTTAATTTCGAACCGATGCCTTTTAGGCCCGTCAGTTCATGCCACCGGCGCCGCCGCTGGTGCGGCCATTGGCATTGGACCCGGCGCTGTTGTCGCCGAAGGCCGAATTGGCGTTGTTGCCGCCCAGCGCCGCATTGCCGCGGGTGTCGTTAAGCGGGTTTGGGACCGGACGCGGCTCCTCGACACGATAATGGGGCTTCCGCTCCTTTTTGGCTGGCTCCGCGTGGGAAACCGCGGGAAGCAGCGCCAAAACGGCGACAAAGCTCAGGAATTTCAAGGCCTTCATCATCAACATCCTTCGCATTGCCCCTGCTCTTTCAACCCCGGCCGGGCCGCAAAATTCCTGCGGAAATCCTGCGTCCGTCTTGCGTCAAACCTGCGTCAGCCCTTCGGCTTGCCGCCATAGACATGTTCCGGCCCCGGAAACGCGCGCGAGCGCACGTCGGTGGCGTAGCCCTCGATGGCGGCCTCGATCATGGGTCCGAGATTGCCGTAGCGCTTGACGAATTTCGGCACCCGCGCCGACAGGCCGAGCATATCTTCGAGTACCAATACCTGACCGTCACAAGCCGGGCTCGCGCCGATGCCGATGGTCGGGATCGGAATCGTCTCGGTGATCTTTCGCGCGAGTGGTTCGGCGACTGCTTCAATGACGACGGAGAACGCGCCGGCTTGCGCGATAGCAATCGCATCGTTCTGAATCGGACCCGGCGCGTTATCGCCCCGCGCCAGTGCCTCGGCCTCGGCCTTACCTTGCGAACGGAACGAACCGAGCGCTGCGATCGACTGCGGCGTCAGGCCGATATGCGCCATCACCGGGATGCCGCGCTCGGTGAGGAAGGCGATGGTCTCGGCCATACGCGCTCCGCCTTCCAGCTTCACGGCGCCGCAATGGGTCTCTTTCAGGATGCGCGCGGCGGAATGAAACGCCTGCTCTTTCGAGGCTTCATAGGAGCCGAACGGCATGTCGACAACGACCAGCGACTGCTTCGAACCGCGCATCACAGCATGACCCTGCAGGATCATCATCTCCAGCGTCACCGGGATTGTCGTCTCAAAGCCATGCATCACATTGCCGAGCGAGTCGCCGACCAGGATCACGTCGCAATAGCGATCGACCAATGAGGCCGTATGCGCATGATACGAGGTGAGCATCACGATCGGCTCGCCGTTCTTGCGCGCGAGAATATCCGGTGCGGTCTTGCGCTTAATGGCCGACTGAACTGACATGAACTTAAGCTCCGAACACGGGAACGCCGATCACCACCGGATGGAAGGCGAAACCCAAAGCGATATAGGCGACGACGCCGACCGCGACCGCAATCGCGTCATTCATCGGACCGCCCACCGGGATCGGCGGGCCGCCGGCGTCGGTGCGATGTTTCATCGAGATGCGATCGATCACCGCCCAGGCCAGGAAGGATCCGAACAGAATGATCGAGCCGAGATCGCCATTGGCGAGCAGATGCGCGGCGGCCCACAATTTGATGCCGGCAAGCATCGGATGTTTCAGCGTGGTGTAGATGCGGCCGCGGATATAGGACGCAGTGACCATGATCACCGCCGGCAGCATCAGGGCGACGGTGATGTGCTTCATCGCCAGCGGCGGCGTCCAGACATTGATCCAGCCGGTCGCGCGATATTGCGCGAAGCCCCAGATGATCAGCGCGAGGCCGATAGCGGAGATCAGCGCAAAGCCGAGCTTGTAGACGCTCTCGCCCAGGCGTGCGATCAGCTCCGCGCGCGCCTCGCGCCTGATGATGAACAGGTGAATGCCGAGAAACAGCACGAGGCCGAGGATCATCACGCTCAGTCCCATGATGTTCAGTCCTCTCGCCCGGGCGGTTGCGTGCCGGATGGGTTGCCCGCCCTGAAATTCCCACTATGGTCCCGCCCGGCCAGCGGATTTTAGCCGCCTTTGGTGCCGATCAGACGGCTTCCGGGTATCACTTTTCAGGGGACGCACGCAATGCTGCGAAACGACACGACACCTGCCCGCCTTCACCTTGCGCTCGCAGCGCTGCTGTTCGCGACGCTGCCCTTCGCAGCGCACGCGCAGGCGCCCGTTTGGCCGCCCAAGCTTGTTCGCATCATCGTGCCGTTCGGCGCCGGTGCGAGCCCGGACATCGTGGGTCGCGTGCTCGCCGACAGTCTGCAGACGCGGCATCCCGGCACCAATTTCGTCGTGGAGAATAAGCCAGGTGCCTCCGGCAATATCGGCACCGACGCCATCGCGAAATCCACGCCTGATGGTTCGACCATCGGCATCTCGCTCGGCGGCCCGCTCGCCATCAACACGCTGCTGTTTGCCAAGCTGCCCTACAATCCCGACACCGACATCGCGCCGATCACGCTGCTGACGCAGCTCCCAAGCGTGCTCGCGGTGCCGACCAGCCTCGGCGTCAATACGGTCGCGGAATTCCTGGCCAAGGCCAAAGCCGATCCGAAGGGCCTCGGCTACGGCTCGATCGGCGTCGGCACACTGTCGCAGCTCTGCATGGAAGCGATCGCGCAGAAGGCCGGCGCCAATATGGTGCACATCCCCTATCCGTCGTCGCCCGCGGCGACCACCGCGCTGATCCGCGGCGACGTGCAGGTCGCGTGCCTGCCCGCCATCGGCGTGACGCCGCAGCTCGCCACCGGCGCCGTAAAGATCCTCGCCGTCACCACTGCGAAGCGCTCGCCGTTCCTACCGGATGTGCCGACACTCACCGAGAGCGGCATCGACGTGCAGTCCGACGCCTGGAATGCGCTGGTCGGCCCGGGCGGGCTATCGAAGGATGTGGTGGCGACGATCAATGCCGAAGTGACGCAGACGCTGGCCGAGCCGGCCGTGATCGAGAAGCTGAAGCTGCAGCTCATCACGCCCTCGCCGACCACGCCCGATCAGCTCCGCAAGCGCATGGCCGATGAGAAAGCGCTGTGGGCCGAGGTGATCAAGGCGGCGAAAATCAGGATCGATTGAGGGACTTCCTAACCTCTCCCCGCCCCGCGCGAAGCGAAGCTTCGCTAGGCGGGGCGAGGTAAGAAAGACCCTCACACGAACCGGCAATTTCGCGCGGTTTGCGCCATGCCGGACGACGACGAGGTCGGAATGCTGTAGCTCGCCTCGCTCGGCGTTTGGCCGCGTGCGGGGATGATCACCGTGCCGTGGTCCTTCACCGAGCCCTTGGCGTTGGTGACCGTGACGTCGATGCCGCAGGCGATCTTGCGGGCGCAGTTGTTCTCGAAATCCATCTTGAACGAATACTTGCCGTTGTCCTGCCAGAAGCCGACATACTTGTCGCCGACGCAGGCCTTGGCTTCCTCGGTCCAGTTGTCGGGCTCGGGCCAGAACAACAGTGCGCTGCCGCCGGTGAGCGCGCCGACAGCGCAAACAATTGTCGCAATCAATACGAACCTGCGTCCAAACATCGCCGCCTCCGGAGTGATTTCCCCTTCGTCGCGGCGGATGGCGCAGTGGTTCACTCTCTTAACCTCTCCCCGCTCTGCGCGGGGAGAGGTCGAAACGCGTGCGCAGCGCGTGTTTCGGGTGAGGGGCATGGCACAAAGCCAGCCACGAAGAAGCACCCTCGGATCTCGATACTGCAGACCCGAGATTCCGCGTCCTCCCCCCGCCATTCAAGGCCCCTCACCCGGAGCCGTCGCTACGCGCCGACTCCGACCTCTCCCCGCAAATGCGGGGCGAGGTTAGGAAGCAGCTTACTTCCCGGACTGCTTCTGCAGCTCCCGGTTATCGACATAGCGGATCATGATCGGCCGCCCGGCGACCGCGCCGCCAAGACCCTTGGTGAGTTTTAGCGGCAGGCAGCTATGGAGCGAGGCATTGATGGCCTTGAGATAGGTGTCGCGCGTGTCCTGCGGCGCATCCTTGCTGGCAAAGGTCACGCGCGGCGGCGCGATGGGCGTACCGGCCGTGTTGAACGAGAACATCACCGACATCTGCATGCCTGCACGCGCAACGTCCGGTGCGGGCGGCGACCAGCACGACCGCAAGGCAGCGAACAGGTCGCCGATCGTATCGAGATCATGATCGGGCTTGCGGTAGAGAGCCTGCTGATCGCCCGGCGGCACGCTCAGCACCGTGACCTGCAGGTTTTGCCCGATCGGATAATCGATCTCGGGAATGCACGGCCCGTGATCGAACACGCTGCAGGTGGACGGCGTACATGGCTCGCCATCGAGCACGCTGCACGGCCTGTGCGAAAACGGCACTGCATCGCCGGCGCGCAGCCGCCGCGCCTCCGCCTGGCCAGCGAATGCCGCCAGGACGCCGGCGATCAACAGCAACGTGAGGTTCCGTGTCATTCGGACACCTTTGCAAATACGCCCTCACCTGAAATGATACAGGCGTGTGGCGTCATCAAGATCGGGATGGGTCACAACCGCACGAGCAGACCAACAAGCGGAACGCCGGCCAAACGACCGATTGCAGACATTGTTGCGCCTGCGCGCAGCCTGGCACCACACGTCGTCATCATCACACCCCGACCTCAGGAGACCGACATGAGCAGTCCCCAGGTGCATCGTGATACGTCCGTCACCATGAAGCTCGAAATCGTCGTCATTCCCGTGTCGAATGTCGACACGGCCAAGAGTTTTTACGCAAATCTCGGCTGGAGGCTCGACGCCGACTTCGTGGTCGGCGACGACTATCGCGTGATCCAGTTCACGCCGCCGGGTTCGGATTGCTCGGTCATCTTCGGCAAGAACGTGACCGCCGCGACGCCGGGCTCGGCGCAGGGTCTGTATCTGATCGTCTCCGATATCGAGGCCACCCGTGCAGACCTGCTCGGCCGCGGCGTCAAGGTGAGCGACGCCTTCCACGCCGAAGATGTCAATGTCGGGCCGGACGAACCCTATTTGTTCGGGCGACTTCGGGTGAACGGCCTCGATCCCGCGCGCGCCAGCTATCGCTCCTTCGCATCATTCAACGACCCGGACGGCAATGGCTGGCTGTTTCAGGAGATCACCGCGCGATTGCCCGGACGTGTCGATGCCAGCGCCACGACGTTCAACTCTTCCGCGGATCTCGCAGCCGCCTTGCGGCGGGCGGCCGTCGCCCATGGCGAGCACGAGAAGCGTACCGGCGGCCAGCATGACGAGAACTGGCCGGACTGGTATGCCGACTATATCGTGCGCGAGCAGAGCGGCGAGTCGTTGCCGGCATAGCGGCCGCATCGCGCTGCACATGGAATACATCGCAACTGAATCGTCTGACGCAAAGCTGGATCACTCACCCCATCCTTGCGGAACGAATTCGACGTCAGAGCCGGGCGCCGTCCTGGCTCTGCAGCTGCGGAAGCGCGTATCCGGATCCAGCGACTGGCGCGTCGGCAGAGGCGCTTAGCGTGCGGGAAATCGTGCGGTTACGGCCGGTCCGCTTCGCTTCGTAGAGTCGCCCATCGACCCGCTTGTACAGGCTCGGCCAGCTATCTCCCGGCTGCAACGTCCCCACGCCGAAGCTCGCAGTGACCTGCCTCGCTCCACCCGGGACGGCAAAGCTGTTCTGCTCGATCGCGATCCTCAACCGTTCGGCATATTCAACCGCTTCCTGTTCGTCCGTATCCGGAAGGAACACCGCAAATTCCTCGCCGCCCAGCCGCCCGACGATGTCGCGTTTGCGCGACGCGTTGCGCAGCATGCGCCCCACCTCTCCGAGGACATCGTCCCCGACGTCATGGCCGAGGGTGTCATTGATGCTCTTGAAGTTGTCGATGTCGCACAAGGCAAGCGCAGCACGGCTCGGTCCGTGTTTGCGCAGATGGGCGGATAACCGTTCTTGAAAGCCGCGCCGGTTCAGGATGCCGGTCAACAGATCGAGATCGCGTTCGCGACGAAGATCGTCGATCATGTCGGACACCGCCGCGGCGAGGATGGCCAGCGCCAGGCCGGCGCCGAGCACGGCGAGCGAAAGCTGGAGTGCTTGCCAAAACATCGAATTGCTGAACGCGGTTCTGTCGACCGGCGCGGAAAATCCGACCGTGAGCAGGGTTCGCGGAAAAAAATGCAAACCAAACAGCAACAGCACCCAGAACAGAGCCCGATCGACATAAGGCCCGCGCGCCAATGCGGTGAGCCGCCCCGCTGCGATCAGCATCAGGAGGCCGTAGCCGAAATTCTGGATGTAGACCCGGGCGATGAGACTGCGATCGATATAAAAGAAATAGGCGAGCAGAAGGACGAAGCCGGCAAGGATTGCCATATCGATGACCGGACCGAGCCCCTTCCCCGAACGCACCAGGATGCCCTCCACGGCGGCGATAACCGCCGACGAGTAGAGCGCGCCCGAGACGATGGCATTGGGCCCCGCGCCGGGCGGCCAACTCAAAATCTGCGACATCGCACCGAGGGCAAACAGAACGCACGCGCCGGCCAGTAAGAGCAGGTAGTTCCGCTTCTTCTCGACGAGCCACGCGCAGACGAAGGCAGCTCCGAAGACAAACAATATTCCCGGCGTTATCAGTTGGAGCGTAGTTCGGACGATGACCCCATTCATCTCGCTCAAACTTTCCAATAGGCCCAGGTCGTCGTGACGCACGGCTTGGGCACCGGTACCTCGTAGCCAGAGAACACTATCAAATTTGATCGGAAATGCCTCAAATGCGAGTCGATTGACGGGAACCGGGTTCGTCACGCCCGACGTCAAAGGCCGCGAATACATCGTCAGCCGCCCGGCTCACAAGGGAAGATGGATGGCCGGTCATCTCGCGAAGCCGCGCTTCGCGCTTTGCACAGCCAAGACGTAGGGAGATTCTACCGCCCAACTCATACGTCATACACGGGCTTGACCCGCGTACCCATCTTCCCCGACAAAGCCTCCACACAATACGCAGCACCGTTGCACACTCATCAAGAATAAGACCGTTCACAACTGCGCGAACAGACCGCGGAGGAACTGCCAGCCATGACCACACCCAAGACACCGACGCATCCGTTCGAGCGCAGCCACTCCATCGTGATCGCGGCTGCGCCCGAATCTGTGTTCGACTACGTCACCAATCCCAAATCATGGCCGCAATGGCTGCCCTCCTCGCACAACATCGACTGCGAGAATCGCCCGATGCGGTTCGGCGACACGTTTCACGAACACTGGTCGACGCGGTCGGGCCCAGTTGCGCTGGACTGGCTGGTGATCGCCTGCGAACGCCCGCAGCTGTGGATCGGCCTGACGCATATGAGCGTCACCGGCCCGATCGTCGTGCAATATGTCTGCGATGTCGTGGATGGCGGGACGAAGTTCACGCGCACGGTGCGCAATCCCGCGCGGCCGAAGGCGCCGACGCCGGAAGTGGTTCAGCGGATCGACGAGGAAGCGGAGTTAGGATTAGGGAATATCAAGAGGATTGTGGAATCCGGCACCTGAGGCTGTGCCTCAAGGTCGTACGAATTTCGTATCCAGTCCGCGACAACTATGTTGGGGCAGCGACCGATTGCGTTGCTTCATCCCACAAGATTTGCTGACACGCCTAGCGCGCAGGAATCTTTCTTTAAGAGTTCAGCGATACGGTTCACTCAAGCGGTTCATGTATTGCGTACCGCTAGCAGGTCAAGATCCGCCGGAGCGACCCGGCGGATCGTCCTGGCTCTGTCGGGAGACAGCTGCATCGGCCTACGAAAGGCCGAGGTCAACGCGTCGCCTCACCCCTGCTTCTTCACGTCCTTGATATCCGAGAACACGATCCCTTCCGCGCGTTCCTTGGTGTAGTTCAGATAGAAGTCGTTCTTCGCCAAGAACACCGGATCTCCGTCGACGTCGTCGGCGACGCCGGAATTGTTGTTGGACATGAAGGTTTCGAGCTTCTTCTTGTCCTCGGACGAAATCCAGCGCGCCAGCGAGAATTCCGAGACCTCGAAACTCACCGGCAACTGATATTCCGCATCCAGCCGTGCCTTCAGCACGTCGAGCTGCAGCGGGCCAACGACGCCGACCAAAGCCGGCGCGCCGTCGCGCGGACGGAACACCTGCACGACGCCCTCTTCCGACATCTGCTGCAGGGCTTCCTTGAGCTTCTTCGCCTTCATCGCGTCGCCGAGGCGCACACGGCGCACGATTTCCGGCGCGAAGGACGGCACGCCGATAAAGATGATGTCCTCGCCATCGGTCAGCGTGTCGCCGATGCGCAACGTGCCGTGATTGGGGATGCCGACCACGTCGCCGGCATAGGCTTCGTCCGCGATGGCGCGGTCCTGCGCGAAGAAGAATTGCGGCGACGACAACGACATGTTCTTGCCGGTACGCACCAGCTTGGCCTTCATGCCCCTTGTCAGCTTGCCCGAGCACAGGCGCGCAAAGGCGATGCGGTCGCGGTGGTTGGGATCCATGTTCGCCTGGATCTTGAACACGAAGGCCGACATCCGGGGCTCGTCGGCCTCGACCTTGCGCAGGTTGCTCTCCTGCGCACGCGGCGACGGCGCGAAACGGCCGAGGCCTTCCAAGAGATCGCCGACGCCGAAATTGCGCAGCGCGCTGCCGAAATAGACCGGCGTCATATGGCCTTCGCGGAACGATTGCAGGTCGAACGGCTTGGAGGCTTCCTTCACCAGTTCGAGTTCGTCGGCGACCTCGCTGGCGTCGAGATTCGGATTGCGACCGGCCAGATCGGAAATCTCGATCTTCTCGGCTGCGCCGGTCTTGGCGCCACCGCCCTCGAGCAGGCGGATGCCACCGGTCTCGATGTCATAGGTGCCCATGAAATCGCGGCCGCGGCCGACCGGCCAGTTGATCGGCGTGGTGTCGAGCGCCAGCGTCTTCTCGATCTCGTCCAGCAGATCGAACACGTCGCGGCTTTCGCGGTCCATCTTGTTGACGAAAGTGATGATCGGGATGTCGCGCAGACGACAGACCTCGATCAGCTTCAGCGTGCGCGCTTCGATGCCCTTGGCGGCGTCGATCACCATAACAGCCGAGTCGACCGCGGTCAGCGTGCGATAGGTGTCTTCCGAGAAGTCTTCATGGCCCGGCGTGTCGAGCAGGTTGAAGACGTGGCCCTGGAATTCGAAGGTCATCACCGAGGTGACGACGGAGATGCCGCGGTCGCGCTCGATCTTCATCCAGTCCGAGCGCGTGTTGCGGCGCTCGCCCTTGGCCTTGACCTGCCCGGCCAGATTGATGGCGCCGCCGAACAGCAGCAGCTTTTCGGTCAGCGTGGTCTTGCCGGCGTCAGGATGCGAGATGATCGCGAAAGTGCGGCGGCGGGCGACCTCAGTGGCAAGCGGGGAACGCGCGGCTGAGTCGGCGGAAAGGGCGATATCGGACATAAACGTGCCTGTGGCAGGGAAAACGGGCGCAATCAAGGGATTTTGGGCGGGAAACTGGCCGAAGTGGCGACCATCGGCCGCGTTGCGATCCGGCTGCGTGGGTCCCATATAACCCCTGCGAGGACGACCTCCAAATCATCATCATCCGGCAAAGGGAGACCTTTGCTTGCAGGGACGGCCCTGTACTTTCACCAGGAGGCCGTTCCATGGCTTGGTTATTGCTGTTCATCGCTGGTTTGCTCGAAGTCGGCTGGGCCGTCGGGCTCAAATATACCGAAGGCTTCACCCGCCTCGTCCCCTCCGTCCTGACCCTGATCAGCATGACCGCGTCCGTCGGCATGCTCGCCCTCGCCCTCAAGGAACTGCCGATGGGAACCGCCTATGCCGTGTGGACCGGCATCGGCGCAGTCGGCACCGCAGCGCTGGGCATGTACCTATTCGGCGACCCGGCCACCGTCGCGCGGATCACCTGTATCGGGCTGATCGTGGCAGGCATTGCCGGGCTGAAGCTGGTGTCATGACCTGCGTCAGATAAAGCTCAAATGCAGCAGCTTCACGATCCACCAGGTCGCGGCGGCAACGATCGCCGCGGCCGGGATCGTGATCACCCAGGCATAGACGATCGAACTCGCCACGTTCCAGCGCACCGCTGATACGCGACGGGCTGCGCCGACGCCGACGATCGCACCGGTGATGGTGTGCGTGGTCGAGACGGGAACGCCGAGGAACGTCGCCGCAAACAACGTCGCCGCGCCGCCGGTTTCGGCGCAGAAGCCCTGCATCGGCGTGAGTTTAGTGATGCGCAGGCCCATGGTGCGGACGATGCGCCAGCCGCCCATCAGCGTGCCCAGCGCCATCGCCGCCTGACATGACAGCACGACCCAGAACGGCACGGAAAACTCGGTGCCGAGATGGCCCTGCGAGTACAGCAGCACAGCGATGATGCCCATGGTCTTCTGCGCGTCGTTGCCGCCATGGCCGAGCGAATACAGCGAAGCCGAGACGAATTGCAGGATGCGGAAGGCGCGGTCCACGGCGAAGGGCGTCGAGCGCACCGAGGCCCATGACACGATGGCCACCAGCACCAGCGCCAGCAGGAAGCCCACCAGCGGTGACAGCACGATCGCCAGCAGCGCCTTGGACAGTCCGGTCCATAAGGCTGCCGAGAGTCCTGCCTTGGCGACACCCGCCCCGAGCAAACCACCGATCAACGCATGCGACGAGCTCGAGGGAATGCCGAGACCCCAGGTGATCACGTTCCAGACGATGGCACCCATGAGTGCTGCGAAGATCACCGCGGGATCGATGACGCTGGGCTCGATGATCCCGGTGCCGATGGTGTTGGCGACATGCAGACCGAATACCAGGAAGGCGATGAAGTTGAAGAACGCCGCCCACAGCACCGCATATTGCGGCCGCAGCACGCGCGTCGAGACGATCGTCGCGATCGAATTGGCAGCGTCATGCAAACCGTTGAGAAAGTCGAACAGCAATGCGATGGCGATGAGGCCGATCAGCACCGGAAAGGCGAGCGTGGCGTCCACCTGATGGCCCTGCCTTATACTTGTTCGATGACGATGCTGTTGATCTCGTTCGCGACGTCGTCGAAGCGGTCGGCCACCTTTTCAAGGTGCTTGTAAATCTCGGCGCCGACCACGAAATCCATGGTGTTAGCGTCGCGATGCTTGAGAAACAGCTCCTTGAGCCCGATGTCGTGCAGATCGTCGACGCGGCCTTCGAGCTTGCCGACCTCCTCAGTGATCGCGGTGAGCAGACCGACATTGTCGCCGATGGCGCTCATCAGCGGCACGGCGCGACCGACCAGGTTGGCACACTCCACCAGCAGCGTGCCGATTTCGCGCATCGGCGGCTCGAACTGGCGCACCTCGAACAGCATCACCGCTTTCGCCGTCTGCTGCATCTGGTCGATGGAATCATCCATCGCCGTGATGAGGTTCTTGATGTCGACGCGATCGAACGGCGTGATGAAAGTGCGGCGAACGGCGGTCAGCACCTCGCGGGTGATGGCGTCGGCGTCGTTCTCGAACTGGTTGACGCGCTGGCAGTAGACCGGCGTCTCGTCGCCGCCTTCCAGCATCCCCGCAAGCGCCTTGGAGCCCTCGACCACGGTCACTGAATGGCGGGCGAACAGGTCGAAAAACCTTTCCTCCCGGGGCAGAAAGGACCGGAACCAACGCAGCATCATCTCATCCAACTGTCAGGAAAACGCAGCGACCGGACCGCCAGATGGCGGACATGGTCCCGCGGGGCCACCGCCGGCGGCCCTGTGTCACACGGATGTCATAAAGCATTTCCGGCCAAGACGGGCAATCGCGCACCTTTTAGGCCCGATCATCCACCGCTTTATGACAGCCTGCTTTTCCTGAGGCAGTGCCTGGATTTAGAGCGACCGCTTGAAGTAATGCGCGATTTCGCCGATGACGCCGCGGCGGAAGGTCAGCACGCAGACCACGAAGATCACGCCCTGGATCACCGTCACCCACTGGCCGAAGCCGGCGAGATATTGCTGCATGGCGATGATCACGAAGGCGCCCACCACCGGCCCGAACAGCGTGCCGAGGCCGCCAACCAGCGTGATCAGCACGATTTCACCGGACATGCTCCAGTGCACGTCGGTGAGCGAAGCGTTCTGCGCCACAAACACCTTCAGCGCGCCGGCGAAACCCGCAAGCGTGCCGGACAGGATATAGGCCAGCAGCTTGTATTGATCGGTCTTGTAGCCCAGCGACACCGCACGCGGCTCGTTCTCACGGATCGCCTTGAGCACCTCGCCGAATGGCGAGTTGATGGCGCGGTAGATGATCAGGAAGCCCAGCGTGAAGCCGGCCAGGACCACGTAATACAGCGTGATCGGCTTCGACAGATTGAACAGGCCGAACAGCGTGCCCTGCGGAATGCCCTGGATACCGTCTTCACCATGGGTGAACGGCGTCTGCAGATAAACGAAGTACAGGAGCTGCGACAGCGCCAGCGTGATCATGGCGAAGTAGATGCCCTGACGACGAATGGCGATCAGGCCGGTGACGACGCTGAGCGCAGCGGCGGCGACGACACCAACGATAATGCCCAACTCGGGCGTCAGGCCCCACACTTTCAGCGCATGCGCCGTGCAGTAGCCGGCGGTGCCCAGGAACATCGCGTGGCCGAAGGACAGCAGACCGCCATAGCCGATCAAAAGGTTGAACGCACAGGCGAGTAGCGCGAAGCAGAGCGCCTGCATCACGAAGAACGGATAGACGCCAGTGAGCGGCACGACCAGCAACAGTGCGGTCATGATCGCAAAGGCGACCATCTCGTCTTTGACGGTGCGGCGGGGTGACGGAATGGCGTTTTCAGTGATCGTTGTCATATCAGGCAGCCCGTCCCGTCAGTCCGGAAGGTTTCACAAGGAGCACCAGCACCATCAGCACGAAGACGACGGTGTTGGAGGCCTCGGGGTAAAAATACTTGGTCAGACCCTCGATGATGCCGAGGGCGAAACCGGTGATGATGGAGCCCATGATCGAGCCCATGCCGCCGATCACGACGACCGCGAACACGACGATGATCAGGTCCGCGCCCATCAGCGGGCGCACCTGGTTGATCGGCGCCGACAACACGCCGGCGAGTGCCGCAAGACCGACGCCGAGACCGTAAGTCAGCGTGATCATCAGCGGCACATTGATGCCGAAGGCGCGGACGAGCGTCGGGTTTTCGGTGGCGGCGCGCAGGTAGGCGCCGAGCCGCGTACGCTCGATCAGGAACCAGGTCGCAATACAGACCACCAGCGAGAAGATAACGACCCAGCCGCGATAGATCGGCAGGAACATGAAGCCGAGATTCATACCGCCCTTCAGCGCATCCGGGATCGCGTAAGGCAGACCCGACGAGCCGAAATAATTCTGGAACACGCCCTGGATGATCAGCGCCAGACCGAATGTCAGCAGCAGGCCATAGAGATGGTCGAGATTGGCGATCCATTTCAGCATGGTGCGTTCCATCACCATGCCGAACAGGCCGACCGCCAGCGGCGCCAGGATCAGCGCCGGCCAGTAGCCGATGCCAGCCAGATTGAGCAGGAAGTATGCCGCAAACGCGCCCATCATATAGACGGCGCCATGGGCGAAATTGATGATGTTCAGCATGCCGAAGATCACGGCGAGACCGAGACTTAACAGCGCATAGAACGAGCCGTTGATGAGTCCGACCAGCAATTGCGCAGACAGGGCCTGTAGATTGATCGACATGTTGTTCTCAACTTTTATCGCAGGAAAGTCTTGGCCCGGCAGCGCGGCGCCGCCGGGCCAACGATCTTATTTCTTCAGCAGCGCGCAGGTGCTCTTCTCGATCGGTGTAAATGCCTGATCGGCTGGCACTGTACCGGCGAGCTTGTAGAAATCCCACGGCGCCTTCGATTCCGACGGCTTCTTCACTTCGAACAGATAGCCCGGGTGAATCTTGCGGCCATTGGCTTCGATCTTGCCTTGCCCGAACAGCGGATCATCGGTCGGCAATTCCTTCATCTTGGCAACGATCTTCGCGCCATCATGTGGATTGCTGCCGAGAGCTTCCAGCGCCTTGAAGTAGTGGATCAGGCCCGCATACACGCCCGCTTGCACCATCGACGGCGGAGCGCCGTTCTTCATGCGCGCCGCGAACTTCTTGGAGAAGTCGCGGGTCTTGTCGTTCAGGTCCCAATAGAAGGTCTCGGTGAAGCTGAGGCCCTGTGCGGTTTCAAGACCGATCGCCTTGACGTCGGTGATGAACAGCAGCAACGCCGCGAGCTTCTGACCGCCCTTGGCGATGCCGAATTCAGCCGCCTGCTTGATCGAGTTGGTGGTGTCGCCGCCGGCATTGGCCAGACCGATGACCTTGGCCTTCGACGACTGCGCCTGCAGCAGGAAGGAGGAGAAGTCCGCGGTGTTGAGCGGATGCTTGACGCCGCCGACCACCTTGCCGCCCGAGGATTTGACGACTTCCGAGGTATCGCGCTCCAGCGCGGCACCGAAGGCGTAGTCGGCGGTGAGGAAGAACCAGCTGTCACCGCCGGCCTTGACCATCGCCTGCCCGGTCGAATGGGCGAGCATGTAGGTGTCATAGGTCCAGTGCACGGTGTTCGGCGAACACTGCGCATTGGTGAGATCCGACGTCGCGGCGCCCGAATTGATGTAGACGCCGTTCTTCTCCTTGACGATGTTGTTCACCGCCAGTGCCACGCCGGAATTCGGTACGTCGACGATGGTGTCGACCTTGTCGACGTCGAACCACTGCCGCGCGATGTTGGAGCCGATATCCGGCTTGTTCTGGTGATCGCCGGAGATGATGTCGATCTTCCAGCCCTTGGCCATCAGACCGGAGTCCTCCGCCGCCATCTGCGCAGCCAGGGTCGAGCCCGGGCCGCCGAGATCGGCATAGAGACCGGACTGATCGCTGAGTGCGCCGATCTTGACGGTCTTGTCCTGCGCCATGGCGATGCCCGCCATGGCCAGCGAAAGTGCCGTGCCAAGAAGTGCGGTTGAAATCTTGTTTTTCATGGCTTCCTCTCAATGATTTGGACGACGGGCTTCTAAATTAGGTCTTCTTCAAAAGCGGACAAGCGCTCTTGTCGAGCGGCGTGAAGGCCTGATCGGCAGGGATCGTCGCCACCAGCTTGTAGTAATCCCATGGCCCCTTTGACTCCTCGGGCTTCTTCACCTCGAACAGATAGGCCGGGTGCAGCTTGCGGCCGTTCGGCTGGATCGTGCCCTTGCCGAAGATGATGTCGTCGGTCGGAGCCGCCTTCATCGCATTGATGATCTTCAGGCCGTCATGGGGGTTGCCGCCCATGGCGTCGAGCGTCTTGAAGTAATGGATCAGGGACGAATAAACGCCGGCCTGCACGGTGGTCGGCATGTTCTTGTTCTTCATGCGCGCCTGGAAGCGCTTGGAGAACCCGCGCGTGCCGTCGTTGAGATCCCAATAGAACGTCTCGGTAAAGCTCAGACCATTGGCGACCGGAAGTCCGAGCGCATGGATGTCGGTGATGAACATCAAGAGACCAGCCAATTTCTGCCCGCCCTTGATGATACCGAATTCCGACGCCTGCTTGATCGAGTTGATGGTGTCGCCGCCGGCATTGGCGAGGCCGATCACCTTGGCCTTGGACGCCTGCGCCTGCAGCAGGAACGACGAAAAGTCCGCCGTGTTGAGCGGCGGCCGGACGCTGCCGATGATCTTGCCGCCCTTCGCAGTGACAGCGTTGGTGGTATCGCGCTCCAACGCGGTGCCGAAAGCATAATCCGCCGTCAGGAAGAACCAGGTGTCACCACCGTTCTTGACCATGGCGGAGCCGGTGCCGTTGGCGAGCTGATAGGTGTCGTAAGCCCAGTGAATGGTGTTGGGCGAGCACTGTGCGTTGGAGAGATCGGAGGTGCCCGATCCCGAATTCAGATAAACGCCATTCTTTTCCTTGACGATATTGTTGACCACAAGGCCGACCGACGATGTCGGCACGTCGACGATGGTGTCGACCTTGTCGACGTCGAACCATTGACGCGCGATGTTGGAGCCGACGTCGGGCTTGTTCTGGTGATCGCCGATCACGACGTCGATCTTCCAGCCCTTGGCCAGGAGTCCGGAGTCCTCGACGGCCATTTGGGCCGCGACCACCGAACCCGGACCAGTCACGTCGGCATAAAGGCCCGACTGGTCGTTCAGCACGCCGATCTTGGCGGTCTTGTCCTGGGCGAACGCAAGCGAGCTTGCGCTCATCATCAGCGCAAAACCCAGCAGCGACGTCGAAACGGCTTTTTTCATTCTGTGCTCCCTACCCGTATTGATGATTGTGTCTATCGTCGGACCGTTGGCTCGGTCCGTTATTCGATATTAGACGCCGAGATACGTATGCAGCTTGTCCATATTCGCCGAGAGCTCGGAATTGGCGAAGCCATCGATGATCTTGCCGTGCTCGACGATGTAGTAGCGATCCGCCACCGTGGCAGCGAAACGGAAGTTCTGCTCGACCAGCAGGATGGTGAAGCCCTCCGACTTCAGCCGCGCAATGGTGTGGCCGATCTGCTGGATGATGACGGGCGCCAGCCCCTCGGTTGGCTCGTCCAGCATCAGGAAGCGCGCGCCGGTGCGCAGGATGCGCCCGATCGCCAGCATCTGCTGCTCACCGCCGGAGAGTTTTGTCCCTTGGCTGTTGAGACGCTCTTTCAGATTTGGAAACAGCTCGAAGATCTGATCCAGAGACAACCCGCCCGGCCGGATCGTCGGCGGCAGCAGCAGATTCTCTTTCACGTCGAGGCTGGAGAAGATGCCGCGTTCTTCCGGACAGAATGCGATGCCCTGCTTCGCGATCTTGTCCGACGAGGTCTTGATGATCTCGTTGCCTTCGAACTTTATCGAGCCGGTGCGCTTGCCGATGATGCCCATGATGGACTTCAGCGTCGTGGTCTTGCCGGCGCCGTTGCGACCGAGCAGCGTGACGACTTCGCCCGGCTTCACGTTGAAATTGATGCCGTGAAGAATGTGCGACTCGCCATACCAGGCTTCGAGATTCTCGATGCTGAGAATTGGATTGCCAGTTGCTGCAGTCGTTGCCGGTGCGGCCATTGTGATCTCAGCCATGCCCGGCTCCCAGATAAGCTTCCTTGACGCGCTCGTCCTTGGTCAGATCGGCGTAGCTGCCTTCCGCAAGAACCTTTCCGCGAGTCAGAACGGTAATGATGTCCGACAGATTGGACACGACGCTGAGGTTATGTTCGACCATCAGGATGGTATACTTCGCCGAGATGCGCTTGATCAGCGCTGCGATCTTGTCGATGTCCTCGTGGCCCATGCCGGCCATCGGCTCGTCGAGCAGCATCATCTCGGGATCGAGCGCCAGCGTAGTGGCGATCTCTAATGCCCGCTTGCGGCCATAGGGCATTTCCACGGCGGGCGTATTGGCAAATTCGCTGAGGCCGACGTCGTCGAGCAGTTCAGCGGCGCGTTGATTGTACTGATCCAGCACGCTCTTGGACCGCCAGAAGTCAAACGACGATCCATGCTGACGCTGCAGTGCAACACGGACATTCTCCAGCGCCGTCAGATGCGGAAACACCGCGGAAATCTGGAACGAACGTACGAGGCCAAGGCGCGCCACGTCGGCGGGCGCCGTCGCGGTGATATCCTTGCCCTTGTAGAAAATCTGGCCGGCGGACGGCTGCATGAACTTGGTCAGCAGATTGAAACACGTCGTCTTGCCAGCCCCGTTAGGGCCGATCAATGCGTGAATGGTGCCGCGGCGAACTTTGAGACTGACATCGCGGACTGCGAAAAAGCCCGCAAATTCCTTGGTCAATCCGTTGGTTTCGAGAATGAACTCATCGGTCAAGCAAATTTCCCCCATCGACCTTCCCGGCGTGTGTCTCCGCCAGTGGCCAACTTTTTGCGCAGCCGCATTTCGGGGAAAACTGAAAGTCATCCCCGCGCGGCCACATCGAGTGGCGCGAATATGCCGTCAACGCGACGGCGAACGCAAGGTGCAATGCGGCAGAATTGGGTGGACTGCCTGTCGCACTGACTTCGCCCTTAGTCGTAGGCAGTTAGCCCCCTGCGCATGCAGAAAGCAGAGTCCGCCTGCGACCGGTCCACCGTGCAGAACGCACCATCTGTTTGCGCCGCAAGGAGCTTTGAAAATCGCTCGTTAATTGTATTGCGAGGCGACTTCCCGCGTTCATTGATTATTTGCTCGCTGTACTCATACTACCCTCGATCGATATCAGGGGGATCGTTGCCGTGGACTTCCAGAGCGCCGACGCGTCCGTGGTGAAGTCCATTCGGCAGCGCGATCTGCTGAACTGCTGGCTACGGCTCTATGCGCCGCAACAGGCCCTGCCCGATATCACCAACTATCGCCCGGATCGGATGGGCGACGAACGTCCCGATCTCGTCGACTACATTGTTGATCACAGCACCGCACCGCCGCGGCTCATCATCGACAGTAACGGCACCCGCATGGCGAGCGCCTATGGTACCACCGGCAAGGGACGCTATCTCGACGACTATCTCGGCCCGATCCTCGGTCCTGTCGTGCTGCCGGCCTATCATGAATGTATCGCACGCGAGTTGCCGACCTATACCGTCTCGATGATCGACGATGTCAACGGTCGTGTTGTCGCCTATGAGCGGATGCTGATGCCGTTCTCATCAGGCGATGGCGTCACCCATATCATCGCGTCGCTCAAGACGATCAGCGAGGACGGTGGATTCGAAATCAAAAATCTGATGCGCGGCCATCACAGCGTGCCGGTGCCGAAACTCCGCGCGGTGATCGATCGCAGCCTGTCCTATCGTGCGCCGCACCGGCTCGCAGCCGGCGACGTCGTCGAGATCGACTGATCGCTATTTTACGTCTTTTGCGTAAATCTCCGGCTTGAAGCCAACCACAAGCTTGCCGCCAAGATCGAGCACAGGCCGCTTGATCATCGAGGGCTGCTCGAGCATCAGCGCGATTGCCTTGCTCTCGTTCAGACCTTCCTTGGCAGCGTCATCCAGCTTGCGAAACGTGGTGCCGGCGCGATTGAGCAGCGTCTCCCAGCCGACCTCCTTGGCCCAGCGCTGCAGCCGCGCCTTGTCGATGCCCTCGGCCTTGTAGTCATGGAAGCTGTAGGCGACGCCATGGCTGTCGAGCCAGACGCGCGCTTTCTTCATCGTATCGCAATTCTTGATGCCGTAGATGGTGATGGCCATGAGATGTCGCCGTGCCTGCCAGGAGTGATCGTCGTTCTCACCTGACTAGCAGATCAGGCAGCAGCGGCTGACAGCAAATCCGCGATCATCCACAGAGGCGGCCGATGATGCCGGGGCCGGCATCATCGGTTTGTCCTCAGATCTCAGGCCGTACGCCCGCGGTTCGCGAAGATCAACCACAGCGCCGACACCAGGAAATAGAAGGCGCCGAAACCGGCATAGGGCGCGATATCCACGATCGTCGGCACTGTGGCGCCGCCCGCCTGCTTGACAAAGAACAGGCCGGCCGCGGTCGACTGCGCTCCGCTCAGGATCATCGCCCACTGCGCACCGAATGCGCGCCAGCGTCGAACGCCAGTGACCAGTTGCGCGAGGCCCGCCAATGCCGCCCAGACGCCGAACACCGCGAGTACGGCATTCATCCCCGTGCGCAAGGCGATGGCCACGGCCAGTGCGGCAATGAGGCTCACCCCCACATTCAGCGCCTGCGAGGGATTGGCCAGCAAGCCGCCGCTGCCCTGGGCATCGAACCAGTTCGCAAGTGCATCCCAGGCGGGATAGCTGACCAGCAGGATGGCGGCGGCCCCGGGCGACGAGACGCCAACGGTGAAGGCGGCTGCCACCCAGGCCGCCGCGACGATGCCGCGGACGAGGTAATAACGTGCGAGGTCTCCGCTCGCTACGGCCGGCAGGCTGGCGGTTCCCTGTGGGACGGTCATGCTGGTCTCCATCGAAGCTTGGACCGGGCGCTCTCCACCGGGCTGGCGGAAGAACCTTGGTCAAAATTACATATTGCGATAACTAATATCGCGATATGTTTATTGGCTTGAGCAGGCCGCCTTGTCCATATTTATTTATCGCGATATACGTTATTGTGATATCGACGTGAGGAGAGTTGCCGTGGTGCCCGCCGACATTCCGCTGGATCACCAGCTCTGTTTTTCGCTCTACAGCGCCAGCATGGCCATCGGCCGCGCCTACAAGCCGCTTCTCGACGCGCTTGAGATCACCTACCCGCAATATCTCGTGCTGAGCACATTGTGGGAGGGCGGCGCACAGAGCGTCGGCGGCATCGCCGACCGGCTGGCACTGGAATCGAGCACGGTCACGCCGCTGGTGAAGCGGCTCGAACAGGCCGGCTTCGTCGCGCGCAAGCGCAATCCGGACGATGAGCGGCAGGTCGTCGTCAGCCTCACTGCCAAAGGCGTGGGTCTGCGCGAAAAATCCCGCTGCCTTGGCGAGACGTTGTTCGCCGCAGCCGGCATGACGCCGGAACGGTTGATCGCCCTGAACAGCGAGGTCCATGCCTTTCGCGATGCCGTGGCCAACTACACCGGCAAAACAGGTGCGACCGTGGCGGAGAGTGCCGACTGACGTAGATGACACACGACAGGGCGCCAGCGAATCTGTCGTAAGATGCCGGACACATTCAGCGCCGGAGCGACCATGGAATTCACTGCACTTTTCCTGGCGATCGCCATCACCATGCTCGTCGCATGGTATGGCAGCCGCACGCTCGCATTCTCTCTGTTCGCCGTTGTGCTGATCGCCTGCGTGGCGACCTTCCTGCACCACGCCACCGACGCGCTGAAACTGTCGTTTTGAGGCCATCATGACCTCACAGCGCGCTATCGCCCTCAACGTCCTCGCACTCTACGCCCTCGCCGCGCTGCTCGCGGCCGCCTTTGCCGCACAGTTCATTTTGGGCGAACTGCCCTGCCCGCTATGCCTGCTGCAGCGGATCATGTTCGCGCTGCTCGCCATCGGCCCGATCCTCAACATTCGCTTCGGCCCGCGCCCCAGCCACTATGCGCTATCACTGCTCGCCGCCGTGGTCGGCGCCGCCGTCTCAACGCGGCAGGTGCTGCTGCACATCACGCCCGGCGATCCCGGCTTCGGCACCGCGCTGTTCGGCTATCACTATTACACCTGGGCACTGATCGGCTTCGTCGCGGCGATCGTGCTGCTGTCGCTGGTGCTGCTGTTCGACCGGCAATTCGAGAAGGACCCCGCTGCTCACTCGGCGCCCAGCGTGATCGCGCATGTTGCCGTCTGGCTCGTGATCGGCCTGACGGCTGCGAACATCGCCTCGACCTTGCTCGAATGCGGCTTCAAGGCCTGCGCGGATGATCCCGTGGTGTATGAGTTGCTGAAGCGATAGCGGCGTCGTTCCCCGCGGGTGCGAGCGACCTTACAAATGCGTTGCTGGCACGTCAGGACGACCAACCCGCATTGTCGTAAATCTCTCCGAACGTCTGAACCGCGATACAGTTGACTCCCATCGACTCCAAGAAAAAGAGCTTTCCGGCCTGCCTGTCGTCGGACATATCGTTTTTGTAAACATACCAAGCTGGATGAAAGCGCTCGCGAAACTTCTTGAAGTACTTGGCACGCTCAATCAGAAGCCAGCGCAGAAAGACTTCGTTTTCTTCAAGAGCCAAACCAAAGATGAGCAAGGGCTTGTTGAACACAACATGCACCCAGGTATTCGCACCTGCCCAATCGCGACGATCCTTTGCTCCGAAGAGAGGGGCGCCGCCGCTGTGATGAAGCCAAGTCCGGGCTCGCTGAACTGACCCCATATAGTGACTGAGTCCCAGGCGAATGCTTCGCTTGTATTTTACCATCCCGTTGATGTGCCAAACGCCAAAAGAAGCACAAGGATTTATGATAGCCGTTTGGCTAAAGTGACACTCCCACGGGTAGTAGCTCGTGAATTTCGGATTTTTCGGACGCCAGAACTGTGCATTGACAGCATCGCCCAACACTTGATCGAAGTTCGTTGTGAGCACTGGAGTACGGTGTCGGACTGCCCAGCTCATGATCTTCCGGTGATGTGGGAGTACATCCCAACCGTCCAGGAGCGCACAAAATTTCTCCTGCAGAGCACCGATCTTACTCCCGGACAAGAGCTCCAGCACATCATAAAATTCTGTAAGCGTCGTGCCAGGTGGTACCTCGACAAGCCCGGGCGAGCACTCTTGAGCAATCTCAACGAGCAGCTGATCCCAGGAATTTACACGTTTCGATTCTACGTATCGGTGGATGCCGTTTCCGATGATCAGAGCCAAATTATCGATGCTCTGCTCAAGCAAGGCGCTAAGGCTGTTGACGGGGTTATTGGCCACAATTCCTCATGATGCTGCTTCGGCGATAAAACGGCATACACACTCAGCCTTGCCGCCTGAGTTCTACCCGTTCGCAATCCGAATCTAATGACATCAAAACACGCTTGGCAATGCTCGGAGGCCAATCTAACAACGACGCCATGACTGAGATCACCGGTATCACTGCCGCCTTCGCTCCGTTCGAAACGCTGGCGTCGTCGCTTCTACATCACGTCAAGACCGATGACGGGTCGCATGACGTCGCGCATCTGGCGCGTGTCTGGTCCAACGTCCGCACCATCCAGGACGTCGAGGGCGGAGATGCCGAAATCCTGGCGGCAGCGACGCTGCTGCACGACTGCGTCGCCGTCGAGAAGAGCTCACCGCTCCGCGCCAGTGCCTCGCGCCTCGCTGCCGAACACGCGGTGACCCTGCTCGCCCCGTTCGGCTGGACGACCGAGCGGCTCGAGCGCGTTGCTCATGCCATCGCGGCGCATAGTTTCTCGGCGAAGATCACACCTGAAACGATCGAAGCGCAGATCCTGCAGGACGCGGACCGGCTGGACGCCATGGGCGCCATCGGCATCGCGCGCTGTTTTTACACCGCCGGGCGGATGCAATCCTTCCTGTACGATCCCGAAGATCCCGCTGCGCGGCATCGCGCCTTTGATGACCGCAATTTTGCGATCGACCATCTGCCGGCGAAACTGCTGACGCTCGCGGACGGCTTCAACACCGCCACCGGCCGACGCATGGCGCAGGAACGCCACGCGCGGACCGAGGCTTTCCTGACGGCGTTTCTGGCCGAGGTCGGCGTCTCGTGACGTGGGCGCTTACGGCGCCCACTTCGTGAACACGTAGTCCCGCTCCTTCACGCGTGCCTCGTGACACGCAAAGCAGGTTTCGTGCTGCGCCTGATCCACCGGCTTGCCGTCGATGAAGCGGCCGAAGCCCCAGCCGCCTGACGCGGGGTATTTCTTCGAATCCTTCACCATGACCTGAACCGTGGTCGCGGCGCCGGGGATCGAGGCAGATTCGAATTCCGGCGACTGGGTGTGCTTCCAGGCGAGCTTCACCAGCACCGTGCCATCGGGAAACGGGAGCTGGCCGTCCCGATAGGCTTTGACGGCGATGTCGTTGCCGACCACGGCGCGCAATTCATTCAGAGGCTCGGCCTCCTGCGCCGGCGCGATCAGCTCCCATTTGCGGTAGCCATCGGGAAGCCCGACGCCGTAGATCGGCGACAGGTTGGCGGGACTGACCGTGTTGGCGGCAAAGGCCGCCACCACCACGGATGACACCACGCCTGCCGCGAGGCTTGCTGCGAGGATCCAGCGCATTGCCTACGTCCTCAGCGTGCCATCGCGTCGGCATCAATGATCGCCTGGGCGAATTCACGCGGTGCTTCCTGCGGCAGGTTGTGACCGATGCCACCATTCACCGTGCGATGCTCGTACTTGCCGGTGAACTTCTTCGCATAGGCCTTGGGATCGGGATGCGGCGCGCCATTGGCGTCGCCTTCCATGGTGATAGTCGGCACCGAGATCACCGGCCCCTGCGCCAGCCGCTTCTCCAACTCATCATACTTCGCCTCGCCCTGGGCGAGTTCGAGCCGCCAGCGATAGTTGTGGATGGTAATGGCGACGTGATCGGGATTCTCGAACGCCTTGGCCGAGCGGTCATAGGTGGCGTCGTCGAAATTCCACTTCGGCGAGGCGAGCTTCCAGATCAGCTTGGCGAAGTCGTGCCGGTACTTGTCATAGCCGAGCCGGCCACGCTCCGTGGTGAAGTAGAACTGGTACCACCATTCCAGTTCAGCCTTCGGCGGCAGCGGCATGCGGTTGCCCTCCTGGCTGCCGATCAGATAGCCGCTGACGGCGACCAGCGCCTTGACGCGCTCGGGCCAGATCGCAGCGAGAATATCGGCGGTGCGGCCGCCCCAGTCGTAGCCGCCGACCACCGCCTTCTCGATCTTCAGTGCGTCCATGAACGCGACGATGTCAGTGGCGAGCGCCGCCGGCTGGCCATTGCGCACCGTCGCGTCGGACAGGAAGCGCGTGCCGCCATAGCCGCGCAGATACGGGATGATGACGCGGTAGCCGGCCGAGGCCAGCAGCGGCGCGACATCCACATAGCTATAGATGTCATAGGGCCAGCCGTGCAGCAGCAGCACAACGGGGCCGTTGGCCGGGCCGTCCTCGGCATAGGCGACACTGAGGTCGCCGGCATTGATCTGCTTCAGCGGCTTGAACGACGTATGCGTGCCGCGCTTGATGGCCGGGAGCTGCTTGCCGGCCTTGGCGGCCTGCGCCGCGGCGGAGCCGATGCCGCCGAACTGAGCCGCGGCGATGCCCATGAGCGCCGCGCCCAGCAGGCTGCGGCGGTTGAAGTGACTGGTGTCGCGCTTGTCATTCGTCATGGTGCAGGTCCTCCGGGCAATGACGGTTGAGGCCGTCGATGTGCGGACCATGCCGCGGTACCGGCATCCTCGCTTGAAGATTTCTCCGATTTTCTCTTGAGAAGGCCATGATTTATCGTTGAGACGGGGTGTGCTAGGGGACGCTCCTGCGCACAAAGCCTTGGCGCGACAACAGGTATTGGACCCCCTATCTTGCTGTTCCGGTTCGACGAATTCGTCCTCGACACTGACCGGCGGGAGCTGCGGCGGGGCACGAATACGGTGGCGGTGGAGCCGCAGGTATTCGATGTGCTGGAATTCCTGATCCGTGCGCGGGACAAGGTCGTCAGCCGTGACGATCTGCTGGCCGAAGTCTGGCATGGCCGCATCGTGTCCGAGGCGACGCTCAGCAGCCGGGTCAATGCGGCCCGCACGGCCATCGGCGACAATGGCGAGCAGCAGCGGCTGATCCGCACTTTACCGCGGAAGGGGTTTCGCTTCGTCGGCGAGGTCATCGAACAGACCGACAGCCCCTCTCCGCCCGTGGTGACAACGCCCGCAACTGCACTCCTGCCCGCTACCGCCGATCCCGCAGGTTTGTCGATCGCGGTGCTGCCCTTCACCAATATGAGCGCCGACCCCGAGCAGGATTATTTCGGCGATGGCATCGCCGAGGAAATCATCACCGCGCTGTCCCGCTGCAGCGGGTTGTTCGTGATCGCGCGCAATTCGTCCTTCACCTACAAGAACAAGCCCGTCGACATTCGGGAGGTCGGCCGCACGCTCGGCGTCAACTACGTACTCGAAGGCAGCGTCCGCCGCGCCGGCGAGCGGCTCCGCATCATCGCGCAATTGATCGACGCCCGCTCCGGCGCGCATCTGTGGGCTGATCGTTTCGATGGCGCCCGCAGCGACGTGTTCGACCTGCAGGACCGCATCACCGAACAAGCCGTCGCCGCCATCGAGCCGACGCTACGCATCGCCGAAATCGAACGGCGCAAGCACAGCCGTCCGAACAAGACCGATGCCTATGACCTGCTGCTGCGCGCCTCCGGATTCGAACACGACTTCACGCCCGAAAGCATGACCGCGGCGCTGGATTGCCTGCATCAGGCTCTGGCCATTGATCCGGCTTACGCGCCCGCGATGGCAGCGGCCGCCTATTGCCATGCGCAGCGACACTTCCAGGGCTGGATCAGCCCGGACGACGCCCATCGCAGCGAAGGCCTCGCGCTGGCGCATCGCGCCATCGAGCGGATGCCGAACGATCCGCAGATCCTCTGGATGGCGGCGTTTGCGATCTGGAATCTGGCAGAGACGCAGACCGCCAAGGACGCTGCCATTGAGCTGTTCAGCCGCTCCCTCGCGATCAATCCAAACTCCGCCACTGCACTCGCACTGGCCGGATGGATCGAGACCATGCGCGGACAGCAGCAGGCCGGCCGCGCTCTGCTCGATCGCGCACGACGTTTGAACCCGCTGGATCCGCACGGCTGGTTCGTCTCCGGTGCGCTGGCCATCGCCGCGATCATCGACGAGAACTATCCCGAAGCGATCAACTGGGCCGACAAGGCGCTGCTGCAGAATCGGCGTTTCGCCGTTGGACTCCGCGCGCTCGCCGTGGCGCTCGTGAAAACCGGCGCGCACGAACGTGCAGCGCAGGTAGTCGAGGAACTGCTGACCATCGAACCGGAGCTCACGGTCTCCGCTTTCTTTGCGCGCATCCCCGTCCCCGTCGAATCCATGGCGAAGACCTATGCGGATGCGCTGAAGGCTGCGGGACTGCCGGAATGACCATCCGCCCTATCGTCCGCTATCCCAATCCGCTTCTCGCGCAGCCGGCTGCTGATGTCACCGTGTTCGACGATGCGCTGCGCGCGCTCGCTGACGATCTGCGCGACACCATGCATGCCGCTCCTGGCATCGGCATCACCGCGCCGCATATCGGCGTATCCCTGCGCGTCGTCGTGCTCGATCTCGGCGATGGCGCCAAGACCTATGTGAATCCGGAGATCGCATGGGCCTCGCCCGAACTGATCATGCATCAGGAAGGCAGTGTCTCGATGCCCGGTGTGAATGACGACATCCAACGTCATGCGCGTATCCGACTCGCCTATCAGGATATCGACGGCAATACACAGCTCGAAGAGTCCGACGGCCTGCGTGCGGTTTGCCACCAGCACGAGATCGACCAGCTCAACGGCATGTTCTGGATCCAGCGCCTGTCGCGCCTCAAGCGCGAGCGGCTGATCAAGCGGTTCGAGAAGTTGCCGCGCGCCTGAAGCGCGCGACAACCGTCACGTCCGCCACTGCGATTGGCGGCATCGGCCGGATATCAGCCTGAGCCAGGGCACGGTATGGAACAAGCTCATGAAGGCATACATCATCGCCATTCCACTCCACGGCGATGAACGCGACGTTGAACACAGTAGGTCCGGCGAACTGCCATCGAGCACACCCGTCAGCAGCGCCATCAGTGCGAAGGCCGGTGCGGCTGCAAGGCATAGCCAGTCGGCGGCCGGCGCAAGGCTACCCATTTTCCAGCGATGGGCCTTCGCACGATTGACGTCGTCGATGGCGCTACTCATCGGTCTTCCGGAACGTTGCCTCTCCTGCGTCCGAGACCTCAACCCATTTTTTGTCGGGTGCGGCGCCGGCGACATAGCTGTCGTGCCAGTTCCACCATTTGTAGGTCGGAGTCTGCGGATAGCCTTCGGGCGAGTCCTCCCAGACCTCCTGGCGGCCGAGCGGCGTCGCGTCGAGATAGCTCCAGGTGGTCCCCATCGCCTCGTCGCCGCGGCTGTTGATGAAATAGGTGCGGAACACGCGGTCGCCGTCACGGAAGAACACGTTATGGCCGTGCCACTCGTCGACACCGAAGTCGGCGTCGAAACTGTCCGTGATGGTGACCCAGGGCATCTCCCAATCCATCCGCGCCTTCAGGCGTGCGATATCCGCCTGCGGTGCCCGCGAGGCATAGACGAGCGTGGTATCGCGGGCATTCAGATGCGCAAGGTGGGCGACCTGATCGGCCCCCAGCGAACAGCCGCGGCAGGCGTGATCGGGCCAGCCGAACACGCCGGGCTCGAAGAAGGCGCGGTAGACGATCAACTGACGGCGGCCGGCGAACAGATCGCGCAGGCTGACCATTCCGCCAGGCCCCTCGAACGCATAGGCCTTATTCACTTCCATCCACGGCATCCGCCGGCGCTCGGCAGCGAGCGCGTCGCGCGCCCGCATGACAGCCTTCTCCTTCACGAGCATGTCCGTTCGCGCAGCCTCCCATGCCTGCGGTAACACAATCGGTGGTGTTTTCATCGGTGCCGTCATGGTCTTCTCTCCACTTTCGTCCATCGTCATGCGTTGCCGGCACGACTTGCCGGTTGATCGTCGTGAGGTAGATTAGGATCCGGCAATGGACGGGTGGGAGTGACAAGTGTGGCGGGATTTGAATGGACTCCCTGATCACCGCCGCAGGTCATGCGCTCGCGGCGGGTGATCCGCTCGGTGCCCTGAAGCGTGTTGCATTGCGTGATGACGCGCCGGCGCTTGCGCTACGCGGCATCGCAATGGCGCAGCTCGGCGATTTTGCACGCGCGAAGGATCTCGTGAAACGGGCCGCGCGTGCCTTCGGTGCGAAGGAACCCGTGGCGCGTGCGCGGTGCATCGTCGCCGAGGCCGAGATCGCCCTCGTCTCGCGCGATCTGAACTGGCCCACCAAGACGCTCGACGCCGCGCGGCTCACACTCGACGCCCACGGCGACCATGTGAATGCGGCCTATGGCGGCTATCTCGACGTCAGGCGCCTTCTCTTGATCGGACGTCTCGACGAAGCCGAGCGAAAGCTCGGCGCGCTCGATCCCGCGCCTCTGCCGCCCGCCTTGCGTACGGCTCACGCGCTGGTCGTCGCCGGCATCGCGATGCGCCGCCTGCAGGCGAAAAAGTCACGCGCCGCGATTGCCGACGCGCAGCGTGCCGCCAGGCTTGCCTGCATTCCGGCGCTAACGGCCGAAGTGGACACTGCGTCCCGGCTCCTCGACGCTCCCGCTGCGCGTCTGATCGCACGTGGCGGCGAACGCGTGTTGCTGCTCGACGATGTCGAGGCGTTGCAGAATTCGAAAGCCATTGTCATCGATGCGTGCCGGCATGTCATCCGCTGCCAGAAGACAGAGCTGTCACTGGCCACCCGGCCCGTCCTGTTCGCCCTCGCCCGCGCACTTGGCGAAGCATGGCCTGCGGATGTTTCGCGCGAGACGCTGCTGGTACGCGCATTCCGCGCCAGACATGCCGATGACTCGCATCGCGCGCGGCTCCGCGTCGAGATGGGACGGCTGCGCAAACTGCTTGCGCCGCTGGCCGAGGTGAACGCGACCAAGCCCGGTTTTGCGCTGGTACTGCACCGAGCCCGCGACGTCGTCGTGCTGGCGCGGCCGGTCGAGGAAGAACACGCCGCAGTGCTCGCGCTTCTCGCCGATGGAGAAGCCTGGTCGAGCTCTGCACTGGCGCTCGCGCTCGATACCAGCCAGCGCAGCGTTCAGCGGGCACTCGACGAACTGGCGGTAGAGAATAAGGTGCAGCCGCTCGGTCGCGGTCGAGCACGCCGCTGGACGTCGCCATCCCTGCCAGGACTCGCGACGATGTTGTTACTCCCGCCGCCCCTGCCGGATCACTAGGGTCATCGTCACATCATCAGGGAGAGTTACATGACCAACTCAGCAGCCGAAATCATCCGCGAATATGGCCCCTTCGAGGGTGTCGACGGCGTGCACGGCGTCACCTATGACGGCACGCAGGTCTGGTTCGCATCCGGCGACAAACTCCATGCCCTCGATCCCGCAAGCGGCAAGACGGTGCGCTCCATCGACGTCGCCGCTCACGCCGGCACGGCATTCGACGGCAAGCATCTGTTCCAGATCGCCGAGGACCGTATCCAGAAGATCGATCCGGCGACCGGCCGCGTGCTGAATACCATCCCTGCGCCCGGCGGCGGTGCCGACTCCGGCATGGCCTGGGCCGAAGGCACGCTGTGGGTGGGACAATATCGCGAACGCAAGATTCACCAGATCGATCCCGACACTGGAAAGATTCTGCGCACCATCGAGAGCAACCGCTTCGTCACCGGCGTCACCTGGGTCGACGGCGAACTCTGGCACGGCACCTGGGAAAACGACGAGAGCGACATCAGGCGCATCGATCCGCAAACCGGCGAAGCGCTGGAGAAACTCGCACTGCCGGCAGGCAGTGGCGTCTCCGGCCTCGAGTCGGATGGTGCCGATCAGTTCTTCGCCGGCGGCGGAGCCAGCGGCAAGGTACGCGCGATCAGGCGGCCGAAGCGGAAGTGATCGGTAGCGTGAGCCGCGTCCCGTCGCGGCTCACTTCTTCCCCTGTGGATAGATCGTCTCGCCCTTCTTCAGCATCTCGACGAAGGCCGCAATCCGCTTCTTGCGGCAGGCTTCAGTCTTCATGTTGTGCACCCGAAATGCCAGCGAGAAGCGGTTCTGGGCGCTGAGCTTGGCCAGCATCGCTTTGGCTTTCGGCTCGGCGTCGATCGCGGCCTGCAGATCGGCGGGGATCGCCATGTCCTTGCCGCTCCCATAGGCGCGATCCCAGCGACCATCACTTTTCGCAGCCTCTACATGGACGAGGCCGTGTTCGGTCATGCGCTCCTCTTCAATGAGGCGCGCAATATTGTCGACATTGATCTTGCTCCAGACGCTCTTTTTGCCGCGCGGTGAATAGCGCTGCAGAAAGCTGGTCTCGTCCACCCCTTTGCGGATGCCGTCGATCCAGCCCCAGCACAGCACAACATCGATCGCCTCCTTCGGCGTGATCGAGGCGAGACCAGATTTCAGCTTGTGAATCTTGATCCAGACCTCACCGGCCTTGTCGTGGTTCTTGCCGAGCCATTTATAGAAGGCGTCGGCGCTCTTGAACTCGCGCACATTCGCGGGATCGACTTTGACGGGTGCCATGCTCTGTCCTGACCGCTGCGCGCCGCACTAGCGCGCGTCCAGCCCCATCTGCCAGAAATCGGCTTCCAGGCGCGACGCCTGGCCGAACAGTTTGGCGAGCTCCGTAAAGCGGCGCTCGGTCATCGCACGCGCGGCGAGATCGTCGAGATGGCGGCGTGCTTTCATCGCGATATCCTGATAGGCCTCGCCGGCATATTCGCCGATCCATTCGCGATACGGATGATCGCCGAGCGCGTCGGCACCACCCGGCGCAAGCTTCTTGCCGATCTCGGCATAACCGATCACGCAGGGCGCCAGCGCCACATGCAGATCGAGCAGGTCGCCGGCAGCGCCGCAGTCCAGCACGAAGCGCGTATAGGCCACCGTTGCCTGCAGCTCGGGCGCGGCCTCGATGTCGGCGGGCGACAGTCCCCAGCGGCCGCACAGTTTTATGTGAAGCTCCATCTCGCCGAGAATGGCCGCAAGTCCGCCTTGGGCCGCTTTCATGTCATCAAGCGAGCGGCTCTTGTACGTCGCCAGCGCATAGGCGCGCGCGAACTGGATCAGGAACAGATAGTCTTGCACCAGATAGGTGCGAAACGCGGGCTCAGGCAGCGTGCCGGCGCCGAGTTGGCGGACGAAACTATGATCGACATAGCTGGACCAGTCATCGGCCGCAGCTGATTTGAGACGATCAAAAATATCCATGCGCATTCCAGTTCACGCGTTCATCCGTCCACTGCCCTGCGTTGCTCTACGCCACTTTGCGGCATAGGGCAGCACGAACATATAGAGACCGCTGAACATCAACAAAAACAGCGGTGGCAGCGGCGAGAAGGTCACCCAGGCTGGCGGCTCGCCAAATCCGCGGGCAGCGAAATTGGCGATGACCGTCAAGGTAAAGGCCAGCGACAGCCAGCGGTGTGCGTATCTGATCCATAGGCTCATGTTGAGTGACCCTCAGTGCAATGCGGAAGTTGCGTGAGATTCTGCGTCGGCCGAATTCAGTCCAATCGCGCCAGAAGCTGCTCCATCGAAGCCAGGAATCGCGGCCATCCGAACTTGGCGCCCTGATAGGCCTGCTCCTGATCCGGCCGGAAGCCGATCTGCTCCATCCGCAGCAGTGTCCCGTTGCTGGAAGGCGTAAGGGTCCAGGTCACGACACTCTCGAGACCCAGGGCCTCCCACGTGTAAGCGAGCTTTTGGTTCGGCTCGACTTCCGTGACCCGGCAAGCGACCACGCCCCAGTTTGCGCTCAGATCAAAACGATGCCCGAGGACGGGCTGGAAATCGTTTTTCATCAGCCACTCGGCGATCAGATGCGGCTGGGTCAGCGCGCGCCAGAGCTTTTCCGGCGCATGGCCAAATTCCCGCTCGACGACGACAGAACGTGTTTCGGCTGCAATATTGGTCAATTGTCCATCCTCTTCAGCAGTTGTTCGAGATCGTCGAACCGGCTCTCCCAGAACCCGGCCATCTGGCTGGTCCAGTCGAGCAGCGGCGCCAGGGCCGCGGGTTGCGATCGATAATGTGTCTGACGGCCGCTCTGGCGATCGAGCACCAGTCCCGCCTGCTTCAGCACGCCGAGATGCTTGGAGACCGCCGGCTGCGAGACGCCGGCTTGCGCGGTCAGTGCCGCGACGGTCTGCTCCCCGTCACGGCAGAGCCGTTCGAAGATCGCGCGCCGGGTCGGATCGGCGAGCGTCTTGAAGAGCACATCGAAGGTGTTTGGCATCGCAATCCATAACCCGTCAGCTATCGATTAGATCAATAACCGGCGAGCTATGGATTGGTCAAGCGCAAATTGGATGGAGGGAGTTTTCGGGATCGCGGAAAGCGCGGGCGTCGTCCGAGGCGGCCGATCTACTTGCCGTCGTCGAGGCTCACCAGCACCGCCGCATTGGCGATGAGGATGCCGTCGCCGCCGCTCTCGGCCGGAATGTCGAGGCCGCCTTTGACCGCGGTCACGGTCACGGTGCCGTAAGGCAATTCCTTCGCGACCGCCGCCGTGTCGACGTCGTCCGGATTCGGCACCGCGACGGTCACATCGACAAACATGTCATGCGGCGTCTTGCCGACCATCCGGAAGAAGCCAACGCTGGAATGGCGGATCGCGTCCGACACCGCGCGTTTCGCAGCCTTGGTAGCGTCGCGGCCGTGGACGTCGACCCCCATGCCCATCTCGGTGATACAGCGCACACGTGCCATTAGTTGTCCTCTTCGCTCATCCAGAATTGTGTCGATGCCGAGTTAAGCAATCTCGCGCGACTTACACCAGCCGTCTGCTTGCCAGTTGCGATCAGCGACCAGCCAATGTGCAACCCGGCTGCGGCGGAATTCTGCCGAGCGCACGGACGGTGACCAATTCACTGCCCTGCGTCTTGGCGATGAACATGCTCATGGTCGCATAGTGGTTCGCATCGATGGTGACCGTTCCAGTCGGCGACGGGATGGTGAGCCCGGCCAGCGCATCGACGATGGCCTCCTTGTCGACACGGCCCACTTTCTCGATCGCAGCCTTCAGCGCGATCAGCGTGTTGTAGTGGCTCATGACATAGTTCGACACCAGCACGTCATTGCCGGCTGAGGCCCGCACTTTGGCGACGAACGCCTTCATCTCCGGCGCATCGCTGGTCGCCAGCGACGGCACCACGGTGATCATGTTCTGGCCCTTGCCCTTGAAGATGCCGAGATCGATCTCGGACAATCCCAGGAATGCAACCGTGGTCTCCCTGAACAAGCCCTGATCATCGGCCTGCCGGATGAAATCGATGCCGTCACCCTTCAGCGCGAACAGCAGCACCTTTGGTTTGGCCGCCGCCACCTGCTTGATCAGCGGCGTGAAGTCCGTCTCGGTCCCCTGCGTGTATTGCGTGCCGACGATTTTGCCGCCGAGCTTCTCGATCAGCGGCTTGGCGATATCGAACATCTGGTGCGGCCAGACGCGATCGGCGCCGAGCAGGAAATAGGTGTTGCCGACAGCCTCGTTCACATAGGGCAGCAACTGGCCGAGATCCTGGTTCGGCACCGTGCTGAACGAGAAGATGTAGCGGCTGCATGTGCCGCCTTCGAAATTGGTGGCGTAAAGCAGCGGCGTCTTCGTACTCTCGGCAAGCGGCCTGATCGCATTGAAGTTGGCCGAGGTGACAGGGCCGATAACCGCCACGACGCCGCTGTCGATCACCGACCGCATCGCGCTTTCGGCGGAGGCCGGCCGGGTCTTGTCATCGACATAGATGACCTCGAGCGGCCTGCCGAGAATGCCACCCGCCGCGTTGATCTCCCTGGCAGCGAGATCGAGCCCGAGTTTTGCTTGCTGGCCATAAAGTTCGACACCGCCGGAAAACGGCAGGACCGCGCCAATACGGATGGGATCGGCGGCATTCGCAGCGGAGCCGAGCGCCAGAGGCCCCAGCAGGAATGCGAGCGTGACAAACCCTGCAACAGATAACTTCATGCGCGCTTCCCTCTGCCATGGGCTGCGCGGTCGGCGCACCTGGACTCGCGGTCATGATTGCCCCGGAAAGATCGCGGCGCGCAAGAGCCGATCAGGGCTCTGTCTGCTCAGGGCAACGCGGTCGACCTGGGCACGGGTACGGCAGGCGCGGGAGCGTCAGTGACTGGCGCGACAGGCAGCGGGGTTTCAGTTACTACGTCCGTTACGGGAGCGGCAGCCACGGGCGCGACACTATCAGGGACAATCGACACAGGTGCTCCAGCAACGGGAGCCGGCGTGATTGCCACTGGCGCGCCGGCTGCAGGAGCGTCCCGAGCCACAGGGACAGGAGCAACCACCGGCGGCACCGCGGCATCGATCATCGGCTTGCAGAGCATCACGGCCGCAGCCGCTGAGGTCAATGCCGCCAGACTCTGGAGCTCCGGCGCTTGTCGGGGGTCCCCTGCCACGGCGGCCGCTTCGTCGCGAAGCCTGGCATTGCAGTCGCAGTTAGGAATGCCGCTCGCCGGTGTGCAGGCATCGTGATTCATGCAGGCGAGATCGAGGGCATCGATGGGCGGTTTGCCCGGCCGGTTGCCGGCACCGCAGTAATTGCCATGAATCAGCGTCGCGCCGTCAGTGGCGACAGCCGGATTGCTGCGGGCGGCCCGAGCGCCAGACGCCCGCTCCTGCGCATGCAGAGGCGCCGTTGCAACGACGGTGCATGACATCAACAGCGCCGCACACCAGCAGCGCAGCCACGGAGCGATGGACAAGGGTTTTATCATTCTGGAGGGGTCCGCCTGGCGCCGACGGAAGATGTCGGCCGCCAAGCATACGCCCAACCTGCCCCAAGGTTCCCGACCGGGTTCCCTCGGGTTCCACGAACCCTGATGGTCAGCCCGCCATCAGTTCCTTCGCCAGCGCCATATAGGCCGGCAGCGTCACCGGATCGTTGGCGGCATTACCGGCGACCGGATGCGAGGCATAGCGCGCGATCACCATCTCGGCCTTCGGATCGATATAGAGCCCCTGCCCGTAGACGCCGCGCGCCATATACGCGCCGTGTTCATTATGGGTCACCCACCACTGGTTGCGATACGACGCGCCCGGCAGCGTGGTGTAGCCGGCCGGCTTGAATTTTGCGGGATCGGCGCCGCGTTCGATGTCCTCGACCACTGCGCTAGGCACGATCTGGCGGCCATTGAAGCGCCCGTGATTGCGCATCACCTCGCCGAAGCGCGCGAGATCGCGCAGCGTCGTCGACAGCCCGCCGCCACCGCTCTCGGTGCCGATGCGGTCGACGTGATAATGCGCGTCCTCCTCCGCCCCCACCGGCGCCCAGATGCGCTCCGACAGAAGATCGGACAGCGTCATGCCGCTGGCACGGCGGATGATCCAGGCCAGCACGTCGGTGTTGACGGTCTTGTAGGCGAAGGCCTTGCCGTGCTCCCCCTGCTTCGTCTGCGTGCAGAGAAAGGCGAAGATGTCGCTCGCGCCTTCGTAATCCGGAGGGATCGGCGCCATGCCATTGGCGCGCCGCAGCCCCCACACATCGGAATTCTTGTCGGTATAGACCTCGGTGTATTTGAGCCCCGTGGTCATATCCATGACCTCATGCACATCAGCATCGCCGAAGGCGGTAGCCTTCAACTCCGGCACATAATCGGTCACCGGCGCCTGCGGATCGATCTTGCCTTCCGCCACCAGAATGCCGGCCAGCGTGCCGGTAAACGACTTGGTCACCGACATCGCGATATGCGGCTTGTGCGGCTTCAGCGCGCCGGCATAGCGCTCGTAGATGAGTTTGCCCTTGTGCAGGACGGCAATGCCGTCGGCATAGGTCTCGTCAAACATCCGTGCGAAGGTCATCGGCCGGCCATCCATGGTGGTCGACGCGATGCCGCCGATATCGCGCTCCGCGCGCGGCAGCGCCGATGCCGGCCCCGCGCCGCGCCAGACATTCACCGTCGGCACCAGCTGGCGGACATTGCTCCAGGCCCAGCGCAGCTCGGGAAAGTTGCGGAACGAGCCGTCGTGAAATTGGATGGTCTTGTCCTGCGCAGGCGGAAAGCCCTTCATCCAGCCGAGCGTCTCGGGATCGGTCTCGGCGGCGGTGGGGACGTGGTTCGGTGCAGGCGCGTCAGACATGAAGGGGCTCCGGGAGGATGGTGAGCCAGTCGTAACATCGCGGAGAATGACGCACATCCCGCGTTTGAGCGGGGGTGCATTGATCAGTCGCATGTCGTCTGGCGACCGCTGCAGGCGACCGTCCTTCACTCGAACAGCCACCTCATCTTTGATCATTCTGAATCGAGCGTGTGACGCTCCGTAATTTCATCTCTAAGTTAGCAACTCGCTCAATGGTCAATGCTCTCGGTTTCGAAGAATATCCGTGGTCCGGCGGGGTCCGATGACAGGTTCGGCCCGCGAAATTCCGCGGCCAAAAATCGAAATCGGCTGTCGGGAGACGCGCCGCTCGTTCGTCCTAGGGATGTGAAACACCCAGGTGGAGAGAAACAATGCCCACGATTAGCGCCTTCGAACGGTCTCCCGATCGCGGAAGGGGATTGGCGCGTGACATGAGCGTTCGCTGGGCGCTCGAAGAGGTGGGCCAGCCTTACGACGTCCGTCTGCTGTCGTTCGCTGAGATGAAGGACCCCGCGCATCGCAGGCTTCATCCCTTCGGACAGATCCCGACCTACGAAGACGGCGACCTCATGCTGTTCGAGTCGGGGGCGATCGTCTTCCATATCGCGGAGCGCCATCCGGGCCTGCTGCCAGACGATGCGAATGCCCGGGCGCGCGCGATCGCCTGGATGTTCGCCGCGCTCAGCACCGTAGAGCCGCCGATCGTGGAACGCGGAGCCGCCACGCTCACGGAGCGCGACAAGACGTGGTACGCGACGCGCCAGCCGATCCTCGACGATCGCGTCCGCGCCCGACTGGCAGACCTGTCCACCCGCCTTGGCGACGCCGACTGGCTCGACGGCAGGTTCAGCGCCGGTGATCTGCTGATGGTGACGGTGCTGCGCAGATTGAACGGGTCGGGACTACTGGAGGACTATCCGAACCTCTGCGCCTACATCGCCCGCGGCGAAGCACGGCCCGCCTACAAGCGCGCCTTCGTCGATCAACTGGCGGTCTTCACCGGCAAGCCACCGACCGGCTAACAAAAGTCCGCTCTGGGGTCACTGGAACTCTCCAGAGCTATATGACCATGTAGATGGTCAGGAGCGGCATATGAACGCGATCAATCTGGCAGATGCAAAGACCCATTTGAGCGAACTTGTCGATCGGGTCGAGGCGGGAGATTCGATCGCATCACCCGGCGCGGAAAGCCGGTCGCGCGGCTCACGGCCGTGGCCAGGCCGCGCAAGCCGATTGACGCGGCCCAGCTCCAGTCCCTGACAGCGAGCATGCCGTTGCAGACACAGGCCGCCGCCGATCTGGTGCGATCGATGCGGGACAGCGACCGCTCCTGATGCTCTATCTGGACACGTCGCTGATTGTCGCCGCGCTTTCGAACGCGGCGATGACGTCATACGTCCAGGATTGGCTTGCCGAACAGGAGCCCGCGCAGCTTCTGATCAGCGACTGGACCATCACCGAGATGTCCTCAACCTTGGCAATGAAGCTGCGAACCTTGCAGATCCATCCGGAACAGCGCGCGGCTGCGCTGGCCATGTTCAGCAGACTGGCCGTCGAGAGTTTTACGGTGTTGCCGGTGACTGGCAGACACTTCAGAACGGCCGCAAAGTTCGTCGATCAACACACACTCGGACTCCGCGCCGGCGAGGCGCTGCATCTTGCCCTCGCCGCGGAGCATGGCGCTACGGTGCAGACGCTGGATCAGCGCTTGGCCGACGCCGGGCCGGTGCTGGGTGTACCGACGAAATTGCTGGCGTGAGACGTGGGGCGCAATAGCGAAGCGTATTGCGCCACCCATCTGCAATGCGGCGGAATATGCTTCGCTATTCTGCGCCACTTGCTGATCAGACGTGAGCCAGCAATATATCGGCCAGCGCCTCGGGCTTGTGCCGCGCGACATTGTGCCCGCAATCAAAGGCAAAGGTCGACCACTCCGGATCGTCACTCAAGCGTTTGTGCAGATCATGAAATGGGCTTCCTTCCCATCCAAATGCACCGACGAAGGTCTTGCGCGGCACGTCATGCCAACGTCCGCGGAGCTTGATCGATTGGAGAAACGTCCCGATTGGTTGCGGCCGGCATCGCGGATCGAGATTGGGAGGCGGCGTGCAGGTGAGGCCATCAGCCTCAGCCCCCGCGATAAAGAGATCACGAAAGCGAGGCGTCGTCAGTGACCATACGGAATCGCCTGTATCAGGTACATAGGCGTCCACATAGACTAGCGCTCGGATTTGCGATGGCTCAGTATCAGCGGCGCCACTCACGATCATTCCACCGTAGGACTGGCCAACAATGACCAGGTCATCGTGTTGCGCCCCTGCGGTAGCGACGACTTCACCAATGTGAGTATCAAGATTAGCCGTTGGGGCAGGAGCATCGCCCAGCCCTGCAAGAGTCATCGGTACGGCTTTGTGACCGTGCGCTGTGAGAATCTCGGCGACCTGTTGGTAGATCCAGCCACCCTGCCAGCCCCCGGGGATGAGGATAAAGGTGGCCATATTGTTCACTCCTGGCTCTGAGCTTGAAGCGCCGACAGTCCGATCGACTACAATCAGACGACGGCGCTCACCATCACTCCCACTCGATCGTCCCGGGCGGCTTGCTCGTGATGTCATACACCACGCGATTGATGCCCGCTCTCGTACCAGCCCCGCGGCGCGGCAGATGTTCACCTGCCAACGCCGCTTCTTGAACTGTTCTCGCTCTCCGCCCTCAGTAGAAGACGGACGCTCCCATCGCAGCAGCCTTCGGCGGCGCGAACTTGGTCAGGTCGATGCCTTCGACGGCGGCCTTGTATTCCTCGGCGCTCGGCGTGCGACCGAGGATCGCCGACAGCACCACGACTGGGGTCGAGGCCAGCAGCGATTCACCCTTCTTCTCGGCGGTGTCTTCCACGACGCGGCCCTGGAACAGACGGGTTGAGGTCGCCAGAACGGTATCGCCCTTCTCCGCCTTTTCCTGGTTGCCCATGCACAGGTTGCAGCCCGGGCGCTCGAGATACAGGATATTCTCGTATGCGGTCCGGTTCGCGGTCTTCGGCTTCACATCGTCGAATTCGAAGCCGGAATACTTCTGCAGGATTTCCCAATCCCCTTCGGCCTTCAGCTCGTCGATGATGTTGTAGGTCGGAGCCGCGACGACCAGCGGCGCGTTGAACGCCACTTTGCCTTCGGTCTTCTCGATGTTCTTGAGCATCTGGGCGACGATCTTCATGTCGCCCTTGTGCACCATGCACGAGCCCACGAAGCCGAGGTCCACCTTCTTGGTGCCGCCGTAGTACGAGATCGGACGGATCGTGTCGTGGGTGTAGCGGCGCGAGACGTCGGCATTATTCACGTCGGGATCGGCGATCATCGGCTCGTCGATGATATCAAGATCGACGACGACTTCGGCGAAGTATTTCGCATTGGCGTCCGGCGTCAGCGCGGGCTTCTCGCCCGAACGGATTTCGGCGATGCGCGCATCGGCCTTGGCGATCAGGCCCTTCAGCGTGCCCGCGGCATTGTCCATGCCCTTGTCGATCATGATCTGGATGCGCGATTTCGCGATCTCCAGCGACTCGATCAGCGTGTCGTCCTGCGAAATGCAGATCGAGGCCTTGGCCTTCATCTCGGCCGTCCAGTCGGTGAAGGTGAAGGCTTGGTCGGCGAGCAGCGTGCCGAGATGGACCTCGATGATCCGGCCCTGGAAAACATTGTCGCCGCATTGCTTGAGCATCTGCGCCTGGGTCGCATGGACCACGTCGCGGAAGTCCATATGCGGCTGCATCGCGCCCTTGAAGGTGACCTTGACCGATTGCGGGATCGGCATGGTCGCCTCGCCGGTCGCCAGCGCCAGCGCCACGGTGCCGGAGTCGGCACCGAAGGCGACGCCCTTGGACATGCGGGTGTGGCTGTCGCCGCCGATGATGATCGCCCAGTCATCCACGGTGATGTCGTTCAGCACCTTGTGGATGACATCGGTCATCGCATGATAGCTGCCCTTGGGATCGCGCGCGGTGATCACGCCGAAATTGTTCATGAAGCTCATCAGCTTCGGGATGTTGACCTGCGCCTTCTTGTCCCACACCGATGCCGTGTGGCAGCCCGACTGATAGGCGCCGTCGACGATCGGCGAGATGACGGTGGCCGCCATCGCTTCCAGCTCCTGCGCCGTCATCAGGCCAGTGGTGTCCTGCGAGCCGACGATGTTGACCTTGACGCGCACGTCCGAGCCCGCATGCAGCACCTTGCCGCCGAGCACGCCCACGGCATTGCGGTTGAAAATCTTCTCGACCGCAGTCAGGCCCTGGCCTTCGACCGAGATCTCCTTATTTGGCGCGAAAACCGGGGTCGGCTCGACGCCGAGTGTTTCGGCTGCAAAGGTCTGCAGCTTCTTGCCAAACACGATGGCATAGGAGCTGCCGGCCTTCATGAACTCCATCTTCTGCGGCGTGAAGGCGGCAGCGACGTCGACCAGTTCCTTGCCGTTTTCGTCGCGCAGCTTCTTGCCCTTGGCATCGAGCGTCAGGACGGTGCCGGTATCGACCGCAAATTTCTGTTCGAGGACCGGGTTGCCGTCGTTGTTCAGGATCGGCTTGCCGTCCGCGTCGAGTTTCTTGACCCAATTCTTGAGATTGACGCCGATGCCGCCGGTGACGTCCACCGTCGTCGCGAAGATCGGCGAGATGCCGTTGGTGCCGGCGACGACCGGGGCGAAGTTGACGAAGGGCACATAGGGGCTGGCCGGCTTGCCGGTCCACAGCGCCACGTTGTTCACACCGGACATGCGCGACGAACCCACGCCCATCGTGCCCTTTTCGGCGATCATCATCACGCGCTTATCGGGATGCTGCTTCTGCAGCGCCACGATTTCCTGCTGCGCCTGCGGCGTCATCATGCACTGGCCGTGCAGCTCACGGTCCGAGCGCGAATGCGCCTGGTTGCCGGGCGACAGCAGGTCGGTCGAGATATCACCTTCGGCAGCGATGTAGGTCACGACCTTGATCTCGTCCGCGACGTCCGGGAGCTTGGTGAAGAACTCGGCCTTGGCATAGCTCTCGAGCACGCCCTTGGCGACGGCATTGCCCGCCTTGAAGGCATCGCGCAGCCGGAACATGTCGGCGTCGTAGAGGAAGAACTGGGTCTTCAGAACTTCACCGGCCTGCTTCGCAAGCCCGGTATCACTGCCGAGCGTGACGTCGAGCAGCACGCCGATCGAGGGGCCGCCCTTCATGTGCGACAGCAGTTCCAGCGCGAAGGTCGGCGTGATTTCCGGGACGATCGCCTCACCGAGGATAATCTCCTTCAGGAACGCGGCCTTGACGCCTGCGGCGCTCGTGGTGCCCGGCAGGGTGTTGTATATGAAGAATTTCAGGGCGTCGGCGCGGTATTCGCTGCCGGTGTCCTTGATCAGGGCGATGATTTCGCCGGTGAGCGCGCCATCGTCGATCGGTTTGGGAGCGAGGCCTTGAGCTTTTCTGCTTTCGATTTCAGCGAGGTAATCTGAATAGAGGCTCATCGTCATCCCAACGTCATGAGGTGGTTGACGCTGGAAACGCAGCGCCACCAACCGTTATTGTTAAAACCGGTCTAAAGGCGAATTCGGCTTCGAGTACGTCAATCGCGACCGACTGACAAGATACTGCATTGCGGTAAAAATAGCCCTTTAAATTCAGCGTTCAACGGTCAAAACATGACGGCAGGCATGCTTGCCGGGCTGAAATGCTGGCTCTCACCCGACCTATCGCAAAGAAACTCCCCGAAGACACGTCCAAAACGTCGGTCTGACCCGCCACCGTCAGCAAATTGGTGGTCGGCGACCCGCCGCGCGTCAGTCGCGCGATACGGACAGCCCCGCGAGCAGCGGCGCGTACGCGGCGAGTCTTCCGGATACGAACTCAGTAAAGAGCCGCACGCGCTTCGTCTTGCGTGTTTCCCCCTGCGTGAGAAGCCAGAGCGTCCCATGCATGGGCAGGTCGGTGCCCGGCACCCTCACCAATAGAGCGTCAGCATCTCCGACGAAGCACGGCAGTTTTGTCATCCCGATCCCTTGCCGTACAGCAACGATCTGCGTCTCGGCGTCCGGGGTCCTGAACGGAACTCCCGTGGTGTGAACCTCTCCCTCGCGCGCCCAGGCCGGGAGTCCACGATTGTCTATGACGATCCACCGGATGGGATCAGGCGTGCCCGCACGCCACGCGGCTAGTCGATCGCGAGACATGTAGACACCGCTGAACAGCTCCGGTCCCTTCAGGCCGTGAAGATTGAGCGGCAGAGTCTTGCGGTTGGCGACAATGCGGATCGCCACGTCGGCCTCTCGGTTGGTCAGATTTGCCACCTCGCCGGTCGACATGATTTCCATCTCGATGTCCGGATGCATACGCGCGAAATCGGCGAGATCCGGCATGAGCAGGTGTGTCGCGAGGAACGGTGGAAGCGTCACCCGCAAAAGCCCGCGCGCGCTCTGGTCGCGACCGAAGATGCGCGTCTCCAGCAAATGCGACGACGCTTCCATCTGGTCCGCGAACTCGAGAACCTCCTCGCCCGCAGTCGTCAGGCGGTAGCCCGAAGGCAGCTTTTCGAACATTTGCACCCCGAGGCGTGCCTCGAGCTGGGCGATGCGTCGCAGCACGGTCGCGTGGTTCACACCGAGGCGCTCGGCGGCAGCCCGCACCGAGCCTCCGCGCGCGACGGCAAGAAAGTAGCGAACGTCATCCCAGTCGATCATGGTGCAATCTCGCACCGTGCGGCGCGCCTTCCAAGCCCGTATCCAAACATGGTGCAACAATACGGGCTGTCATCATAGCCTATGGCGACGAGCGCGGTCCAATTCCGACCGGCGGACACCGATCGCCGCGGCTGGCGTTAGTCGTCCATCCGGATCGATTTCGCACCACCGATGTGCGCGCTTCCGCACTCAACGCCTGACGCCGGCAGACCCATCTCCAGGTTCTCGGGGACAGTCCCGACACCACGACAGGAGAAGTTATGGGAAAGCTAGACGGTAAGGTTGCAGTCATCACGGGTGGATCGAGCGGCATGGCGCTGGCGAGCGCCAAGCGGTTCGTCGAAGAAGGCGCCTATGTGTTCATCACGGGCCGGAGGCAGGAGGCGCTCGACGAGGCCATCAAGCTGATTGGCCAGAATGTGACCGGCGTGCGCGGCGACGCGGCCAATCTCGACGACCTCGACCGCCTGTTCGATACGGTCAAGCGGGAAAAGGGCAAGATCGATATCCTGTACGCGAGCGCCGGCACGGGCGAAGCCGTCCCACTGGGCGAAATTACCGAGCAGCATTTCGATGCGACCTTCGGCCTGAACGCGCGCGGCACGCTCTTTACTGTTCAGAAGGCGTTGCCGCTGTTCAACGATGGCGGATCAATCTTCATGACCGGCTCAGTTGCTTCGCTCAAAGGTTTTCCCGGTTACAGCGTGTATGCGGCGAGCAAGGCGACGCTGCACGCATTCGCACGCGGATGGCTCAACGAACTCAAGAGCAGGAATATCCGGGTGAACGTGCTGCACCCGGGACCGATCGCCACACCGATGCAGGACCAGGTTCTCACCCCGGAGGCGAAGCAGATGTTCGAATCCCTGATCCCGCGGGGAACGATGGGTCGCCCTGAGGAAATTGCGGCGGTCGCACTGTTTCTTGCGTCAGACGATTCAAGCTTCGTGAATGGGCTGGAGTTGTCTGTCGACGGCGGCTTCTCGGCGATCTGAAATCGCACCTCGTTCACCACAGGACCTCTACGCGGGCGCCACCGCAGACCGAATAACCCGGCGCCCTCGAAGGCCGTGAATCAATATCAAAACAAATCGGAGAAGATTATGAGCTACGCAATTATAGGATTCGGCAAGATTGGCCAGGCCCTCGCCCACGCCTTCGCCCGCAAAAACATCGACGTGACCGTCGCGAGCCGCCGGCCGCCCGAGGCTTTGGCGCAGCAAGCCCGGGGCGATCAGACCCACGGTCGTCGCCAGGTCGCTGCGGGATGCGCTCGAGGCCGACACCATCATCCTGGCGGTCCCGTTCGGCGAGCATCGCGAGGTTGCGAAGATCCTGCCGAGCTGGGACGGCAAGACGGTCATCGACGCGATGAACCTGTTTCCGGGCTCCGACGAGCCGGACGGTCTCCCGGGCTCCGCCGTCGTCGCGAAGGCATTCACCGGCGCCAGGTTCGTGAAAGGTTTCAATCACCTGGGCGCAGCCACCCTGGCGACCGATCCGGTCGTCGAGGGCGGGCATCGGGTCGTCTTTCTGTCTGGTGACGACGAGGACGCGATCACTCCCGTGGCGGCCCTGGCCAAGCAACTCGGCTTCGCACCCGTCAAGCTGGGAAAGCTCAACGAAGGTGGCGCGCTGGTGCACGCACGCGGCCGCACCTGGGGCCAGCTGATCTTCCAGGATGTGTTCAAGAAGGAGCAGTAATCGATCTACGACCGTGAGAATCGGTCGACCGCTGTCGATGGCCGAGGATGCGCCCTAGAGTCCCCCGGCTATCCGGTGCTGCTCCATGATCAAAAGACTGATCGTCGACAGTTTTACCGTGTCACCTCTGACTGGCTCACACTTCCGGACGGCAGCAAAATTCGTCGACCAACATATACTCGGACTCCGCGCCGGCGATGCGCTGCATCTTGCGATCGCCGCAGAGCTTGGCGCTACGGTGCAGACGCTGGATCAGCGATTGGCCGAAGCCGGGCCGGTGCTGGGCGTGATGACTGAGTTGATGGTTTAGATCGTAGGCGCAATAACGCGACCTTTTGCGCCATCTAGCCAGACGCTGGCGTAATACGTTTTACTATTCCACCCTACAATATAACATTGGGCAGTATATTAAAGCATCAGGCAAAACAACAACGAGGGGCTCTCGTGGGAAACATTGATTATCTGACTGGATTGAATAAATCCTCTCCTTCCAATCTGCCTGATAGCATAGAAGATCTTCAGGACACTTCGACGCTGTTCATCCAACGCTGGATTTCAAGGGAGCACCGACGAGCCGCTGAAGTCAGCGAGAACGCGATGATCCTCTTCGACTACATAGTGAACGAATTTTTGCGCGAGTGTAGTGATCGACAACGGCGCGGAACGTATGAAAATTCTGCTTTTGCTCGTGCCATGGCGCAGGTTGCCGGCCAAGGATTGAGCGGTGTGACTGCTCAACAACAATTAGACATGGCAGCACTCGGCCCCGGTAATGGTCAGCTTCCATCGGGCATTGGTCGCCCGGTCAGCCTCACACTCAGACAACTACTCAATAAAATTAAGCATCGAAATCGAAGTTTAATGAACTTTAGGATTGATGCCGGCCGTCACGTATTCTTGATTTGCCCTGAGCAGACCAATGGAGACGCTGAAGGGATTTCAGAATTCGACGTTGCAAGTTTTTGCAACTATTGCAGAACGGCGGCATCCGCCCTTTAAATACAAACCTGCACGCAACAAAAATCTAGCGTGAGTCGACTGTTATTGAAGATCAAATAACAAAGGGCTCACTCCCACTCGATCGTGCCCGGCGGCTTGCTGGTGATGTCATACACCACACGGTTCACGCCCTTCACCTCGTTGATGATGCGTGTCGCGGTCTCGCCGAGAAACTTCATATCGAACGCATAGAAGTCAGCGGTCATGCCGTCTGTGGAAGTCACGGCGCGCAGGCCGACCACGTATTCGTAGGTGCGGCCGTCGCCCATCACGCCGACGGTCTTCACCGGCAGCAGCACGGCGAATGCCTGCCAGATGGTGTCGTAGAGATCCGCCTTGCGGATCTGGTCGATATAGACGGCATCGGCCTCGCGCAGGATGTCCAGCTTCTCACGCGTGATCTCGCCGGGGCAGCGGATGGCGAGGCCCGGGCCCGGGAACGGATGGCGGCCGACGAAGATGTCCGGCAGGCCGAGTTCGCGGCCGAGATCGCGGACTTCGTCCTTGAACAGCTCGCGCAGCGGCTCGACCAGCTTCATGTTCATGCGCGCCGGAAGCCCGCCGACATTGTGATGCGACTTGATGGTGACTGAAGGTCCGCCGGTGAAGGAGACGCTCTCGATTACGTCGGGATATAGCGTGCCCTGCGCGAGGAAATCCGCGCCGCCGATCTTCTTGGCCTCGGCATCGAACACGTCGATGAACAGGCGGCCGATGGTCTTGCGCTTCACTTCGGGATCGGTGACGCCTTCGAGCTCGCCCAAGAAAGTCTTCGACGCATCCACATGCACCAGCGGAATGTTGTAGTGGTGCCGGAACAGATCGACGACGGTCTTGGCCTCGTCCTTGCGCAGCATGCCGTGATCGACGAACACGCAAGTGAGCTGGTCGCCGATCGCTTCATGGATCAGCACAGCCGCAACGGCAGAGTCAACGCCGCCTGACAGGCCGCAGATCACCTTGCCCTTGCCAACCTGGGCGCGGATCTTCTCGATGGCTTCCTCACGGAACGCGCGCATGGTCCAGTCGCCGGTGAAGCCGGCGATGTTGCGCACGAAGTTGCGGATCAGCTTTGCGCCGTCCGGCGTATGCGCCACTTCGGGGTGGAACTGCATCGCATAGAACTTACGGACGTCATCGGCGATGATCGAGATCGGCGAGCCCGGCGCTTTCGCGACGGCGCGGAAACCGTCGGGCATCTTGGTGACGCGGTCGCCATGGCTCATCCAGACGTCGTATTTGCCACCCACTTCCCACACCCCGTCGAACAGCGCGCAGGTGTCGGTGATCTCGATCGCGGCGCGGCCGAATTCGCGATGATGGCCGGCTTCGACGGTGCCGCCGAGCTGCTGCGCCATGGTCTGCTCGCCGTAGCAGATACCCAGCACCGGCACGCCTGCGGTGAGGATCGACAGCGGCGCGGACGGCGCGTTGTCGTCGAGCACGGAGGCCGGACCGCCGGACAGGATCACGGCCTTCGGCTTCATTTCGGCGAAGGCAGCCTCCGCCTTGTTGAACGGCACGATTTCGGAATAGACGCCCTCCTCGCGGACACGCCGCGCGATCAGCTGCGTCACCTGAGAGCCGAAATCGACGATCAGAATCTTGTCATGCGCCGCGGCCACATGGGGTGACGGATCGGCGGGCGAAACGGATGTTTTGCTGGGGGCTGTCATAGCGAGGAATTACGCGACTCACGGCGGGGTCGCAAGGCTGAAAAGGCTGTCATGGCAGCCCTGCACCGGCCTATCCCCGTCATTGCGAGGAGCCCTTGCGACGAAGCAATCCAGTCTTCGCTTGTGGCCTTCTGGATTGCTTCGCTGCGCTCGCAATGACGGCGGAGGGGTCTCAGCCTACCGGCTGGCGCTTCATCACCGACACGAAAAACCCGTCCGTTCCCGTCTTCCGCGGGGTCATCAGCAAGCCCTCGGGGCTCTGATACGTCGCGGCCGCGAAATCCTCGGCCTTGTCCCACAGGGCCGACATCACCTGCGCCGGCGGCACCACCGAAAACTCCGGCTGGCGGGCGGTAAAGGCGCGGATCTGGTCGCGGTTTTCCTGAGGAAGTACCGAACAGGTCACATAGGCGATCCGACCACCCGGCTTCACCAGCGCCACCGCGCGGTCGAGGACCTCGGCCTGGTCCTTGATCCGGACCTCGAGGGCGCCCGGCCGCATCCGCCATTTGGCGTCGGGATTGCGGCGCCAGGTGCCGGTGCCGGTGCATGGCGCGTCGATCAGCACGAGGTCGGCCGAGTTGTGGATGTCGCTGAGCGTATCATCCGGGCCCTTTGGGGTGCGAATATCGGCATTGTGGATGCCGGCGCGTGACAGCCGCTCGTGGATCGGTGCGAGCTGGCGCTTGTCGGCATCGGTGGCGATCAGCCGGCCCTTGCCCTGCATCATCGCCGCCAGCGCCAGCGTCTTGCCGCCGGCGCCCGCGCAGAGATCGATCACCTGCTCGCCGGGCTTAGCGCCGGACAGCAGCGCCGCAAGCTGCGAGCCCTCGTCCTGCACTTCGATGCCGCCCTTGATGAAATCCTCCTCGGCATGGATGCCGGGATTGCGCGCATCGGCGCCGAGATCGATCCGCAGCCCCAGCGGCGACCACGGCGTCTCGGTGGCGCCGAGATGGCGCAGTGAGCCCAGCACCTTCTCGCGCTTGGCCTTCAGCGTGTTGACGCGCAGGTCCAGCGGCGCGCGGCTGGCCATGGCGGTGGCTTCCGCCACGCGATCGTCGCCAAATACATCGGCCAGCTGGCCATCGAGCCATTCCGGATAATCACCGGCGATATGCGCCGGTGCATCCGCCACCGTGCGCGACGCCAGCGCCGAGCGCTCCGCGTCAGACAGCGGCTCCGGCGCAAAACCGCTGCCGTCGCAGAGCGCGGCAATCGTATCGACATCCATTCTGCGCTCGGCCTTGAGCATGCCGAGCAGCCGCGCCCGCGACGTGTCGTCGTCCATGATCCAGGCGCTGGAGGCGCGCCGCCGCAGCACATCCCAGACCAACCCGGAAATCCCGGCCCGGTCGCCAGAGCCGGCAAAGCGGTGCGCGGTGCCCCATTCCTTCAGCGCCTTGGCGGCGGGGACACGCTGGGTGTCGATGGCCTCGATCACTTCGATCGCGGCGGAGAGGCGTGCGGCGGGAGTCATGGCAATCTTTCGACGGAGAGAGGCGCGACGCCGCTCCCGATCAGATCAGGAGAAGCATCCGTAGCGCGAAGTAGAACCACATCGCCAACAACACAAGCGCGCTGGCGAGCCAGGCTTGCGATCCCCGGCTATTGGCAATGAACCCGGCGCCCACGAAGCGGGCGATGACGAAGATCCAGGACAGGCAGACCAGCACCAGATCGATCTTGCGCAGCGGCAGGCCGATGGCGATCAGCGCATAGAACAGCAGGTCGAGCTGCGGAGCCGTATTCGGCAGATCGCCGGCGTCGTTGCGGCTCAGCAGGCCGCCGCGCCGGCCGGTCCAGAAGAACATGCCCAGCGTAATCGCCACCAGCACGAAGACCGGCAACAAAACCCATTGAATCGACATTGAAATTTCCTCAGCCATGGGAATTCAAGGCCGGAATTCAGAGCCGCGCGGCACCCCGCTCGCGCTACAGACCCGCCCCTTGGAACATGACGATTAACCGGCCCAAGAGTTCCATAAGAGTTCCCTATGAGTTCCATATCGGTTCCATGCAGGTTCCATTGAACCGGCTGGGCCGCCCTCGACACCCATTTGCAGGCGCTGCCCGGCGGCGCGCCAGCCTCAAGAGTTCTGCCCGTGAGCCCTGCCATGGCCTATCTCGATGCCCTCTTTGCGATGCTGACGCCCGGCGACCCGGACAGCTGGGCCGGCCTCACGATGTCGGCGCTGGCCGGCGCCGCCGCGGCGCTCGCGGTGGCCATCCTGCTGAACCTCTATTTCCGAGCCCGGTATCGCTCGGTCCATGACGTGGTCCACCACGGCGTCGCGGCGCTGGCCGTGCTGGGCCTGCTCGCCTTCGCCGCCACCGACATGCGCCACACGGCACTGGGCTATCTCGGCATCAACCCGACCAGGCCCGCTGTCGAATTCGAAATCCGCCTGCCCGACGCGGTCGCGGCGAAGATCATCGCGGAAGCCACGCAGATCGAATTGCATACCGACCGCAACCAGGCCCTCGCCGCCATCAGCGAAGGCCCGACTTTCACAAACAAGGGCGAGAGCATTCTCAGGGGTACGGTGCCACTGAAATTTCGCACCGCGCAGCGTGTGATGATCGTGAACGTGCCGGGCGAAGCACCGCTGATCTTCAAACTGCGGCTGGCCGCAAGCCCGAGCCACTCGACCGAATTCAGCCCGTGGCATCTGGTCGATCAGGTGAGCGCCTCAGCCCGCGCGGGCAAGACGGCCCGCACCAACGACGGCTATGCGATCCGATATCGCGTGATCTAATGTTTCGGTCGCCCGAGCCATCTGACTGACATCCGAGATGGCTACACTCCCCGCCAGAGGAGTTCCCGCCATGTCCGAATTCCGCCTGATCCAGATCACCGATACGCATCTCAGCGCGGGCTTTCCGCAATTCGTCGCAAATTTCCAGCGCGTCAGCGCGTTCATCGACGCAGCGAAGCCAGACCTCGTTATCAATAGCGGCGACCTCGCCTTCGACGGCCCGGGCCAGCCCGATGACCTCGCCTTCGCCAGGTCACAGCATGACGCCCTTCCCGTCGCCTGCCGCTATCTGCCGGGCAATCACGACATCGGCGACAACCCGACTCTGGTCGCCCCGCCGCCAAGCCAGCTGATTTCCGAGCAGAACCGGCAGGCATTCGTGTCGGTCTTCGGACACGACCACTGGCGCTTCAACGCGGCCGGCTGGTGCTTCATCGGCCTGAATTCGTTGATCATGAATAGCGGGCTCGCCTGCGAAGAGGAGCAGTTCGACTGGCTCGCCTCGCAACTGACGGGCCTGAACGGACGGCCGCTGGCGCTGTTCATCCACAAACCGCTATTTCTGAATGCACCGGACGATCCGGAACTGGCCGCAACGTCGATCCGCTACGTCCCGATGCCGGCGCGCCGCCGCCTCATCGATCTGCTTGACCGCGTCGATCTGCGGCTCGTCGCCTGCGGCCATGTACACCAGCGGCGCGACTACATATGGCGCGGCGTCAGGCACATCTGGGCGCCCTCAAGTAGTTTCATCATTCGTCCGGAGGACAAGCAGGAGACGATCGGCGTCAAGGAAGTCGGGCTCGTGGAATACAGTTTCCAGCCCGACGGCTTTGAAGTGCGTCACCGCCGCGCGCCGGGCCAGACTGACATCGATCTGTTCACCGTCATCAATGCGGACGGCACGGTGCGCCCGCAGTGATGACAGCCTGAAGGCGTATTCGCCTTACGCCTTGTCGGCGCCGACACGCACGAGCTGCTTGCCGAAATTCGCGCCCTTCAGCAGCCCCATGAACGCCGTTGGCGCGTTATCGAGACCTTCGGTGACGTGCTCCTTGTACTTCACCTTGCCCTCGCGCACCCATTGCGACATGTCACGCAGGAAGTCGCCATGCATCGACGCGAAGTCGCGCACGATGAATCCACGGAAGTTGAGGCGCTTGGTGAGCACGTTGCGCATCATGGCGCCGGCCCATTTCGGCGCTTCCGACGTCGTATCGTTGTATTGCGCAATCAGCCCGCACACCGGAATGCGCGCGAAGAAGTTCAGCAGCGGAAACACTGCCTCGAACACCGCGCCGCCGACATTCTCGAAATACACATCGATGCCGCCCGGGCACGCGGCTTTCAGCTTCGCCGGAAAATCCGGATCGCGATGATCGAGGCATTCGTCGAAGCCGAGTTCTTCCTTCACATAGCGGCACTTGTCAGCACCGCCCGCGATACCGATGGCACGTGCGCCCTTGATCTTCGCAATCTGGCCAACTGCAGAGCCGACCGCGCCCGAGGCCGCGGCCACGACCACGGTCTCGCCGGCCTGCGGATTTCCAATAGCAAGCAGGCCGGTATAAGCGGTCATGCCCGGCATGCCGAGAATGCCGACGCCGGTCGAGATCGGTGCCAGCTTCGGATCCAGCTTGCGCAGGCCCTTGCCGTCGGAGATCGCATGGGTCTGCCAGCCGGCATGAGCCAGCACGATATCGCCCTTGGCAAAACCCGGATTGTTCGAGGCGATCACCTCGCATACGGTGCCGCCTTCCATCACGCCATCCACCGGCACCGGCGCGGCATAGGACGGGCCGTCACTCATGCGCCCACGCATATAGGGATCGAGCGACAGCCAGATCGTGCGCAGCAGCACCTCGCCATCACCCGGCGTCGGCACCGCATAATCCTCGACACGGAAATTCGATAGGCCGGGCTCACCGTGCGGGCGCGATGCGAGAACGACGCGTTTGGCTGCTGACATGGGACTTCTCCGTTTCTCTTTCTTGATCGCAAAAAAATGCGGCGCGCGATGATCGCGCGCCGCATTCAAAACGTAAACCGGCAAATATCAGGCCGTGATCTTCGCCAGCACCTTGTCGAATGCTGCAGCTGCGCTGTCGAGATCCTTGAAGGACAGACCGCCGTCGGCCGACTGCTTCTGCGCCGGCGTTGCCGTCGGACGGATTTCAGCTACCGGCTTGCCGCCGTCGAGCATTGCCAGCGGCGCGATCACCTGAAACTCATGCGTCTCGATCGGCTGGTCCTTGAGCAGGAACACGCTGAGCGACGCGATATCCGTGCCGCGGCGATAGGAGATGTAGCGATCGACGGCGACCGAGCCGTCGCGCTGCATACCGCCGAGCTTGGCATGGCCATCGGAGCCGAGCAGCTTGTGCGCCTTGAAGCCCTTCACGCCTTCGGACTTCGCCTTGGCCGTCGCTTCGGAGAGATCGTATTTCTCGGCCATCGCCTTGCCGACGGTTGCGAGCTCCGCCGACATGTCATGCTCGAACTGCTTGGCCTCGCTGCGCGGCTGGCCGATCCTGCGCGGCTTGTCGGCGTTACGCTTGGCGAGCTCGGTGGTGCAAAGCTCAACCAGCGCCGTGACCTCGCGGCGTGTGGCGTTCTCACGCAGGTTTTTCAGTTGCGCGGTGTCGAGAGCCGCAATGCGTTCGTCCGTCCATTCAATGGCCATAGTATCCAACGTTCTTTTCTGCGGGTGTTACTTCGACGCGTGACGAGGTCATTGTCGAAAATGAGCATCACAACGCGACACGGAGCCAAGCTCCGCGGCCGGGTTCGTCCGGCCCTGGAAATCCATAACGGGACATCCATGGCCGACAGCGCACGTGACGCGCGAACAGTAGCGCGTTTTCGCCGATCTGTGGGGCTCAATTTAGGCAGCGATGCCTATGCGGCACTGCGAAAGTGCCGCATATCACGCATATAGTTAAGCGCCGCCCGGATAGTTCGGGCTTTCGCGGGTAATCGTCACGTCATGCACGTGGCTTTCCCGCAGGCCGGCGCTGGTGATGCGGACGAATTCTGCCTTGTCGTGGAATTCGGTCAGCGTCTTGGCACCGACATAGCCCATGGCGGCGCGCAGGCCACCGGCGAGCTGATGCATCACATTGGCCACCGGGCCCTTATAGGGCACCTGGCCCTCGATGCCTTCCGGCACGAGTTTGAGCGTGTCCTTGATGTCCTGCTGGAAGTAGCGATCCGCCGAGCCGCGGGCCATGGCGCCGACCGAACCCATGCCGCGATAGGCCTTGTAGGAACGGCCCTGCCACAGGAACACTTCGCCGGGGGTCTCGTCGGTACCCGCAAGCAGCGAGCCGACCATGGCGATGTCAGCGCCGGCAGCGAGCGCCTTGGCGAGATCGCCCGAGAATTTAATGCCGCCGTCGGCAATGATCGGAATGTTGTGCTTCTTCGCGGCTTCCACCGCATCCATGATCGCGGTGAGCTGCGGCACGCCGACGCCGGCGACGATGCGCGTGGTGCAGATCGAGCCCGGGCCAATACCGACCTTGATCGCATCGGCGCCCGCATCGATCAGCGCCTGCGCGCCTTCGGTGGTGGCGATGTTGCCGGCGATCACCTGCACGGAGTTCGAAATCTTCTTGATGCGCGTCACGGCTTCCAACACGCGCATGGAATGACCATGCGCGGTGTCGACGACGACGACATCGACGCCGGCATCAATCAGACGTTCGGTGCGCTCGAAACCGCCCTCGCCCACAGTGGTTGCAGCAGCTACACGCAGACGTCCCTGCGCGTCCTTGCTGGCAAGGGGATGCGCGACGGCCTTGTCCATGTCCTTCACGGTGATCAGGCCAACGCAGCGATACTGATCGTCGACGACGAGCAGCTTCTCGATGCGATGCTTGTGCAGCATGCGCTTGGCTTCATCCTGGCTGACGCCTTCACGCACGGTGACGAGATTCTCGTGCGTCATCAGTTCGGAAATCTTCTGGTTCGGATTGCTGGCGAAGCGCACGTCGCGGTTGGTGAGAATGCCGACCAGCTTGCCGGGGACGTCCTTGCTCGCACCGGTGACGACGGGAATGCCGGAGAAGCCGTGCTCGCTCATCAGCGCCAGCGCTTCGGCCAGCTTGGCGTCGGGACCGATGGTGAGCGGATTTACCACCATGCCGGATTCGTACTTCTTGACCTGCCGGACCTGCGCGGCCTGGCCCTCCGGATCGAAGTTGCGGTGGATCACGCCGAGGCCGCCGGCCTGCGCCATGGCGATCGCCATGCGGGCCTCGGTGACGGTATCCATCGCCGAGGCGATGATCGGAATGTTGAGCGGAATGGCACGGGTGGCGTGGGAGCGGATATCGGCGTCGGAAGGCAGGATGTCCGACAGGCCGGGCTTCAGCAGAACGTCATCGAACGTGTACGCTTCGCGGATCTTCTGAACGACTGCCATTGCCAACTCCATGCGGCGACCTCGGGATCGCGGTAGAAACCTCTGGATGCACCAATTCGACGGCGGCGCAGGACACCGTCGTCGAATCTGAACCCATAAGTAGGATTGGCGGTGGTCGATAGCATGCTGCTGCGCGAAATCAAAGCGTTTGGCTGCCATGCACAGGGATTTTAGGCGTTTTCGGCCTTCAGCCGGGCGGGCGCAGTCACGGATGATTTAGGAGGTATTCGGCCTCTCGCAATAGCCCACGCCCCGGCAGGATGTTAAAGCGCCCGCAGCTTGGGCACTCGTAAGAATCATCAATAATTTCATGAATAAAGAACGCCTGATCCCGCTCATCGTCGCCTCCGCTTTGTTCATGGAAAACATGGACTCCACGGTGATCGCGACCTCACTGCCAGCCATCGCCGCCGATATCGGCACCAGTCCGCTGACGTTGAAGCTGGCGATCACCTCCTACCTGCTCTCGCTCGCGGTATTCATTCCGGCATCCGGCTGGACCGCCGACCGGTTCGGCGCACGCGCGGTGTTCTCGATCGCCATCGGCGTGTTCATGATCGGCTCGATCGGCTGCGCGCTGTCGCAATCGGTCACGCATTTCGTCATCGCCCGTATCATCCAGGGCCTCGGCGGCGCCATGATGACGCCGGTGGGACGCCTCGTGCTGCTGCGCTCCATCGACAAAAGCGCGCTCGTCAGTGCCATGGCGTGGATGACGGTGCCGGCGCTGATCGGCCCGGTGATCGGACCGCCGCTGGGCGGTTTCATCACCACCTACTTCTCGTGGCACTGGATCTTCCTGATCAATATCCCGATCGGCTGCCTCGGCATCTATCTGGCGTTGCGCTTCATCGATCCGATCCGCTCGGAGGATCCGGAGCGCTTCGATCTGCTGGGTCTGGTGCTGGCCGGCGTCGGCCTCGCCGGCATCGCCTTCGGCCTATCGGTCGCGGGCCTCAATCTGCTGCCATGGCCGATCGTCGCCGCACTGGTCGGCATCGGCACGGTGTCGATGACCCTCTACGTGATCCATGCCCGGCGCACCGCGTCCCCGGTGCTGGACTTCTCGCTGATGCGGCTGGTGACCTTGCGCGCGGCCATCATCGGCGGCTTCCTGTTCCGGCTTGGCATCGGCGCATTGCCGTTCCTGCTGCCGCTGTTGATGCAGGTCGGCTTCGGCCTGTCGCCGTTCCAGTCGGGCATGGTGACCTTCGGCTCGGCGGTGGGCGCCATGGGCATGAAGACATTGGCGGCGCGCATCATCCGCGCCTTCGGCTTCCGCAATGTGATGACCGTCAACGCCGTGGTGAGTTCGGTATTCCTTGCCGCCTGTGCGCTGTTCACGGTGACCACGCCGCTGATGCTGATCCTGATTATCCTGGTGGTCGGCGGCTTCTTCCGCTCGCTCGAATTCACGGCGATCAATACGGTCGCCTATGCCGAGGTCGAGACGGCGCAGATGAGCCGCGCCACCACGCTGGTCAGCGTCAACCAGCAGCTGTCGATCTCCGCCGGCGTCGCGATCGGTGCGTTCTCTGTGGAATCCACCATGCTGATGCGCGGCATGACCGAATTGTCCGCGGCCGATTTTGCACCGGCCTTCCTCGTGGTGTCCGTGATCTCGGCAGCCTCGGCCTGGTTCTTCTGGCAGATGCCGGACGACGCCGGCCACGAAATCTCCGGCCGCAAGGTGATCGATATCGCCAGCCGCAAGGGCGAGGCAAAAGCCGCCGTCAAGGCGGCCAGCGAAGGCACCGCAGATGCAAGGGATCAGAAGCTGGGGTGAGTTGTGACGCGCTCGCAATGGGCCATCGGCATCGCGACGATCGTCCTCACGATCATCGCCGGCGTCATGTCGTTCGAATATGTGAACAGGCGATTTCCGCCCGCGCCCGCGCCCGTTGAGCAGGTGACCGCGCAGGACGCCAAAGCGCAGACCGATCCGGCTGCCGCTAAAACACCGCCGGCCTGCATCGAGCGTGATGGATCCTGGCGAAACTGGTCATGGCCGAACGTGCCGATGCTGTCGCCGAAGTGCGAGAGCGGGAAGTAAATCATCCGACCGTAAGATGACGAGAGCCGACAGATCGCGCAAAGCGCGCCCTGTCATAAACTCCCCGCGCCCATCACCTTAAGCTGTCATTTGCAATTCACGACCAATCAGTCCATATATCACTAATGGAACATCATCCCCCTGTGCGGTTGCCGCGCGGCCGCCCCCGAGGCTTCGACACGGAAGCTGCTATCGAGCGCGCCATGAACGTGTTCTGGTCGCGCGGCTATCATGCCACGGCGCTTCCGGACCTTCTTCAAGCGACGAACCTCTCGCGTGGCAGTCTCTACGCCGCCTTCGGTGACAAGCGCGGACTCTTCCTGCGTGCGCTCGATCGCTACATTGCCGACGCCCTGCTACGAATCGACATCGAACTCGACCCACGCCGCGCGCCAGTCGTTGGCCTACGGGCCTACCTTGCTGGTTACGTCGATCGGACGAGTGGCGCCAATGGTCGCCGCGGATGCCTGCTGGTCGCGACAGCCATGGAGTTGGGTGGCCGCGACCCGGAAGTCGACCGCCGCATCGGCAGCTTTTTCAAAACTATGGAGGCCAAAGTAGCCAATGCGCTGTCGCGCGCGAAGGCCGCAGGCGAGTTGGCTCATGGTGTCGAGCCTGCAAGCGCGGCGCGACTGCTGGTCTGCTTCGTCGAGGGCCTGCGTGTCGTAGGTAAAACACGTCCGACACGAAGCACATCGCAAGCCACCGTTGACGCTCTTCTCGCACGCTTCATCAGGTAACGCGTCAAGGCGTTGCTGGTTGAGCGCACCTATATCTGGACTGAACAGTCTTGAATGGAAAGTGTCATGTCGCTCATCCAGATTGTCTGCGCGGTGATGGTGCCCTTGCTTTGGGGTTATCAGTTCGTGGTCATCAAGGTGGGCATTGTGGAATTTCCGCCGCTCTTCTTCCTTGGCCTGCGCTTTCTGGCTATGGCATTGCTGCTCGTTCCGTTCGTCAAAAAGCCTGCACGTCAGGAACTCAGCCCTGTCGCCGCGATCTCGGTCTTTCTTGGTGGGCTGAACTTCGGCCTCTTCTATGTCGGCCTCGGGCTCGGCTCCGGAAGTATTTCGGCCGTCGCATATCAACTCGCCACGCCCTTCACCATCCTCTTGGCTTGGCCGCTGCTCGCGGAGAGACCGTCTCTCATAACGTCTAGTGGGGTGTTGCTGGCATTTCTCGGCGTGGTCGTGCTTGCAGCGGGGCCTGGTCTGTCCGCAAACGCTATTCCGATTCTGCTGGTGGTCGGGGCAGCACTCGCCTTCGCGGTCGCCAACGTCTTAACGAAGCGGCACGGACCCTTTGACCCCTTGATGTTGACGGGGTGGTCCTCTCTCTTCACGGTGCCGCAGGTGATGCTGATGTCGTTTGTCCTTGAAGATGGACAATTGACGTCCCTCGTCACGGCGGATGAACGTGGTTGGCTCGCGCTCGCCTACACCGTTTTCATCGGAGGAATTGTTGGATTTAGCCTTTGGTTCTGGCTCATCGCTCGCTGCACCATGGGCCGCGTGGCGCCATTCGGTTTGCTTCTTCCGGTCTTTGCCCTGATTTCAAGCGCGCTGTTCCTTGACGAGCATATCACTCCAACGTTGATTGTCGGGGCGCTGCTCGCCATCTCCGGTGTTGCCATCACACAAGTGAGATCGAGCGCTCTACCAAATCGGACTTAGAGTCGCGTATGCGCTCACGGCCTAGTTGTCGTGCTCACCGAGCCGATGATCACCTGCCACACCACGAAAACCCATCGCCAGCACATAGCGCTCCGACGAGTCCTTGCGGCTCGCGGCCGGCTTCACATGTTTCACCGTCGCGAAGTCGCGCTTCAGCTGCGTCATCAGCGTGGCGTCGGCGCCACTCTGGAACACCTTGGCGACGAAGGTGCCGCCGGGCTTGAGCACGTCAGCGGCGAAGGCCGCAGCATCCTCGACGAGGCCGACGATGCGGAGCTGATCGGTCTTGCGATGGCCGGTGGTGTTGGCCGCCATATCGGACATCACCACGTCGGCGAGCCCGCCCATCATCGCCTTCAATCTGTCGGGCGCATCATTGTCGAGAAAGTCCATCTGGGCGAAGGTCACGCCGACGATCTCCGGCATTTCCAAGAGATCGATGGCCACCACTTGCCCCTTGCCCTCGGCCGAGCCGACGCGACGCGCCGCGATCTGGCTCCAGCCGCCAGGCGCAGCGCCGAGATCGACCACGGACAGGCCGGGCTTCAAGAAGCGGTACTTATCGTCGATTTCGATGATCTTGTAGGCCGCGCGCGACCGCAGGCCGTCCTTCTTGGCCTGCTGCACATAGGGGTCATTGAGCTGGCGGTCGAGCCAGAGCTTCGACGACAGTTTCATTCTGCCGGCGCTCTTGACCTGGATCCGCAGGCGTCCGGTGGTGTCTTTGGCCATGGTCTCGTGCTTGCTTTCAGCTATTCGCGTTTCCCTTAGCACGGCATGGCGGGAAACCCGAATATTCGCTCTGAATCGGGAAAATCAGGCTCAGGAGGCGCGGATCGCGCCATCCTCGCGCATCATTTCCACCAGCATGCCCTCGCGCAGCCCCCGGTCGGCGACGCGCAGCCGCGGCAGCGGGAACGCGTTGCGGATGGCGTCCAGAATGGCACAGCCACACAGCACCAGATCGGCACGGTCGGGGCCGATACACTGGTTGGCGGCGCGTTCCGCGTAGGTCATGTCGAGCAGCCTGGAGATGGTCTCGTCGAGCTCGGCATTGCTGAGCCAGATGCCGTCGATGCGGCGGCGATCGTAGCGCGCCAGCCCCTGATAGACGCCGGCCAGCGTGGTTACTGTGCCCGAGGTGCCCAGCATATGCATGCCGTCGAGATCGCCGGCATGTTCGGCGGCGAACGGCGCCACGTGCCGGGCGACCTCCGCAATCATCTGCGTGTAGCTGTCCCGGGTCACGTGCTTGCCGCCGAATTTCTCGGCCAGCGTCACCACGCCGAGCGGGATCGACATCCACGCCTTGATCAACGGTTTGCCCTTGGGATCCGTGGGATCACGCTCGATGCGCACCAGTTCCGACGAGCCGCCGCCGATATCGAACAGGATGGCACCGCGGCCCAGCGGATCGATCAGCGGCGAGCAGCCAATCACAGCCAGCGCCGCTTCGGTCTCGCGATCGATGATCTCCAGCGTGATGCCGGTTTCGCGCGCCACCTGGTCGAGAAACGCGTCCGAATTCGAGGCCGCGCGGCAGGCCTCGGTTGCGATCAGCCGCAGCCGCTGTGCGTCCCGCGCGCGGATCTTGTCGCGGCAGATGCTGAGAGCCGAGATCGCGCGGGCAATCGCGGCGTCGCTGATCACGCCGGATGTCGAGACGCCCTCGCCCAGCCGGATGATCCGTGAAAACGAATCGACCACGCGAAAACTATCGCCCGTAGGACAGGCGATCAGGAGACGGCAATTATTGGTTCCGAGATCGAGCGCGGCATAGGTGTTGGCGCATGCGGCTTCGCGCCCGCCGTCGGCCAATGCCGCAACCAATCCCTGCACACCCTCGCCCGGCCCATGGCCGCCGCGAAGCCGCGTGTCATCATCCATTCAATCTGTCTTTCCGCGACCGTTCCGGCCGGCGTGGAAACCTTCTTGGAAATATCTTTCACGGAAAGTTTAGCAGGGCACAGGATCAGCGCAACCTTGGCGCACCCCCATGCCCAATCGTCCGTTGTCGTACAGGTCACGCTGCCTTATCTCAGGGACTTACAGGGGCGCGCGCCCGCGCCAAATCCTGGAATCATCCACATTTGATGGATTCATCATGCAAGATTTTACCGGCTCGCCCGTCGACAACGCCATCGCCATGCAGAAATACGGGGTCGGCCAGCCTGTCCGCCGCAAGGAGGACGACACCCTCGTCCGCGGCAAGGGCAAATATACCGACGACGTCAACCTGCCCGGCCAGCTCTATGCCTGGATCGTCCGCAGTCCTCATGCCCATGGCGTGATCCGCGGCATCGATTCCGAGGCTGCTAGGGCGATGCCGGGTGTCCGCGGCGTCTGGACCGGCCGGGACCTCGAAGCCGCCAATTACGGCCCCTTCACCTGCGGCCTGCCGCTGAAGAGCCAGGACGGCACCCCGCTGTTTCAGACCAACCGCCATGCATTGATGACCGACAAGGTGCGCTATGTCGGCGACCCCGTCGCCTTCGTCGTGGCTGAAACAGTCGCACAGGCGCGCGATGCCGCCGAAGCCGTCGTCCTCGACATCGACGCTCTGCCCGCCGTCACCGATTGCGAGGCCGCAACGAAGCCCGGCGCGCCTGTTCTCTACGACCACATCCCGAACAATGTCGCGCTTGACTATCACTATGGCGACACCCACGCCGTCGAGGCGGCATTCGCCTCTGCCGCCCACGTCACCAAACTCGACATCGAGAACACCCGCGTCGCCGTGGTGTCGATGGAGCCGCGCTGCGCGCTCGCCACTTACGAAAAATCCGGCGGCCGCTACGTGATCCAGGTGCCGACCCAGGGCGTCGCTGGCAACCGCAATACGCTGGCCAAGCAGCTCAACGTCGCGCCGGACAAGGTCCGCATCCTCACCGGCAATGTCGGCGGATCGTTCGGCATGAAGAACATCAGCTATCCCGAATATATTTGCCTGCTGCATGCGGCGAAGGAACTGGGCAAGCCGGTGAAGTGGCTCGACGAGCGCTCCTCCAGCTTCCTGTCCGACAGCCAGGGCCGCGCGCAGGATATCCATGCCGAACTCGCCCTCGACAAGGACGGCAAGTTTCTCGCGGTGCGCCTGAAAGGCTACGGCAATCTCGGCGCCTATATCACCGGCGTGTCGCCAAGCCCGCTGTCGCTCAACACCGGCAAGAATCTCGCCAGCGTCTACAAGACGCCGCTGCTGTCGGTGGATATCAAATGCGTGCTCACCAACACCACGCTGATGGGCGCCTATCGCGGCGCCGGGCGCCCCGAGGCCAACTACTTCATGGAGCGGCTGATCGATCGCGCCGCCGACGAGATGGGCATCGATCGCTTCACGCTGCGCAAGCGCAACTTCATCAAGCCGTCGCAACTACCCTTCGCGGCCGCCTCAGGGGTCACCTATGACAGCGGCGATTTCCAGGCCGTGTTCGACAAGGCGCTGGCAATTTCCGATCACGCCGGCTTCGCCAAGCGCAAGAAAGATAGCCGCAAGAACGGCAAGCTCCGCGGCATTGCCGTCGGCTCCTATCTCGAAGTCACCGCGCCGCCGTCAGGCGAACTCGGCAAACTGACCTTCGGCGATGACGGCACCGTGACGCTGACCACCGGCACGCTGGATTACGGCCAGGGTCACGCCACGCCCTTCGCACAGGTCTTGTCGGCACAGCTCGGCGTGCCGTTCGAGGCCATCCGGCTCGAGCAGAACGACAGCGACCTCGTGCGCATGGGTAATGGCACTGGCGGCTCGCGTTCGATTACCGCATCGGGCCAGGCCATCGTCGAGGCCTCGGATCTCGTCATTGCCAAGGGCAAGGCTGCCGCCGCACATCTGATGGAAGCCTCCGAAGCCGACATCGAATTCAAGGCCGGCCGTTTCACCATCGCCGGCACTGACCGCTCCATCGACATCATGGAACTGTCGCAGCGTGTGCGCGAGGGCAAGATGCCGGACGGCGTACCCTCCTCGCTCGATGTCGACCACACCTCATCGGACGTGCCCTCGACATTCCCGAACGGCTGTCATGTCGCCGAAGTCGAGATCGATCCCGACACCGGCGTGCTGACCATCGTCAATTACGCGGCGGTCAACGACTTCGGCACCATCGTCAATCCGATGATCGTGGCGGGCCAGTTGCATGGCGGCGTCGCGCAAGGCATCGGCCAGGCGCTGATGGAGAAAGTCAGCTACGACGCGTCGGGCCAGCCGATCACGGGCTCCTTCATGGATTATGCGATGCCCCGCGCCGGCGACATTCCGCTGATGCTGGTCGGCGATCATCCCTCGCCTGCAACCACCAACCCGCTGGGCACCAAGGGCTGCGGCGAAGCCGGTTGCGCGGGCTCGCTCTGCACCATCGTCAATGCGGTGGTCGATGCGCTCAGTGACTATGGCGTGACGCATATCGACATGCCGCTGACCTCGGAGCGCATCTGGCGCGCCATCCAGGACGGCAAGCAGAGCAAGGCGGCGTAAGGTCGACTATCTGAACAAGAAGCCCCGCGATCACATCGCGGGGCTTCTGTGTCGTCTACGCTAACGCGTCGTGGCCGGCAGGCCCCCTAGCTCTTCGTCCCGTATTTCCGCGCGAAATCACGCCCGGATCGCGCAATGCAGATCGCGGCCTGACTCTGATACATCGAGCCCTCGTTCTTCTCTGCGATCTTATCGCATTTCGCACGCGCCTTTTCATAGGCGGCCTTGGTCGCGGGGAGCGCCTTGGGGAGAAAGCGCGGTTCACATTTCGACAGCACGATGCTGGAGAATGCATTATCACCGGACGAACCAAGCTGGCAGAGTTCGAGAATCCGGTATGCGCCTTCGCAGCTGAACTCGGTCTTCATCGCGGCGATGATCGCCTGGTGGAGACCGCCGGCTTTCGAGATCGCAGCCTCGGAGACCGGGCATTGCTCGGCGGCCGAGGCCGGTGCGCTGCAGGCCACAAACAGTCCGATGGCTACGAGACTATGACGAAAACGAACCCGACCATGGGGCAACGGCTGCATGTAGTCCTACCTGATCAAACGTAGAAAGAAAAATCCCGCGGCTTGCGCCGCGGGATTTTCGCATTCGGCATCGCGGCCGTCTAGTGCGCCAGGATCGCCAGCAACAACAACGCCACGATGTTGGTGATCTTGATCATCGGGTTCACCGCAGGGCCCGCCGTGTCCTTGTAGGGATCGCCGACGGTGTCGCCGGTCACCGCGGCCTTATGAGCGTCGGAGCCCTTGCCGCCGAAATGGCCGTCCTCGATATACTTTTTGGCATTGTCCCAGGCACCGCCGCCCGAGGTCATCGAGATGGCCACAAAGAGACCGGTGACGATCACGCCGAGCAGCATCGCGCCGACCGCCGAGAATGCCGCCGACTTGCCGACTGCGCCGCCGCCGGCAATGGCGTAGATGATGAAGTACACCACGATCGGCGACAGCACCGGAAGCAGCGACGGGATGATCATTTCCTTGATCGCCGCCTTGGTCAGCAGATCCACCGCGCGGCCGTAATCCGGCTTGTCGGTGCCCTGCATGATGCCCGGCTTCTCGCGGAACTGACGCCGCACTTCCTCGACGATGGCGCTGGCTGCACGGCCCACGGCCGTCATGCCCATCGCACCGAACAGGTAAGGCAGCAGACCGCCGAACAGCAGACCGACCACCACATAGGGATTGGTCAGCGAGAAGTCGGGCAGCACGTCCTTGAAGTACGGATACTTCGCGGCATTGGCGATGAAGAATTTGAGGTCTTCATTGTAAGCCGCGAACAGCACCAGTGCGCCCAAACCAGCCGAACCGATGGCATAGCCCTTGGTGACCGCCTTGGTGGTGTTGCCGACCGCGTCAAGCGCGTCGGTGGCCTTGCGGACTTCCTTCGGCAGACCGGCCATTTCGGCAATGCCGCCGGCATTGTCGGTGACGGGACCGAAGGCGTCGAGCGCCACGATCATGCCGGCCAGCGCCAGCATCGTCGTGGTGGCAATCGCGATACCGAACAGGCCCGCGAGGCTGTAGGTGACGAGAATGCCGGCGATGATGACGATCGCAGGACCCGCCGTCGACTCCATCGAGATCGCGAGACCCTGGATCACATTGGTGCCGTGGCCGGTGACCGACGACTGCGCGATGGACTTCACCGGCCGATAGTCGGTGCCGGTGTAGTATTCGGTGATCACGATGATCAGCGCCGTGACGACGAGGCCGGCGACGCCGCATTCGAACAGCGCCAGACCCGTATACTTCACGCCTGCCAGCGGACCGAAACCGATCAGCCAGTAGATCACGGCGGCAACGCCGAACAGCGACAACACGCCGGTGGCGATCAGGCCCTTGTACAGCGCACCCATGATCGACTGGCTGGCACCGAGCTTGACGAAGAACGTGCCGGCAATGGATGTCAGGATGCAGATGCCGCCAATGGCGAGCGGCAGCGTCATCATGTTGACCAGCAATGGCGAACTCGCGAAGAAGATCGCGGCCAGAACCATGGTGGCGACCGCGGTCACCGCATAGGTCTCGAACAGGTCCGCGGCCATGCCGGCGCAATCGCCGACATTGTCGCCCACATTGTCGGCGATGGTCGCGGGATTGCGCGGATCGTCTTCGGGAATGCCGGCTTCAACCTTGCCGACGAGATCGCCGCCAACGTCAGCGCCCTTGGTGAAGATGCCGCCGCCAAGACGCGCGAAGATCGAAATCAGCGACGCGCCGAAGCCGAGCGCCACCAGCGCATCGATCACGGTGCGGCTGTTGGCAGCGAGGCCGAGGGCGTGCGTGAGATAGGCGAAGTAGATGGTGACGCCGAGCAGCGCCAGGCCCGCCACCAGCATGCCGGTGATCGCACCCGCCTTGAAGGCGAGTTCGAGGCCGCCGGCCAGCGAGATCGTCGCCGCCTGCGCGGTGCGGACATTGGCACGCACCGAGACGTTCATGCCGATGAAGCCGGCTGCGCCTGACAACACGGCGCCGATCAGGAAGCCGAAGGCAACGAGCATGCCGAGGAAGTAAGCCAGCAGCGCGAAGATCACGACACCGACGATGCCGATGGTGAGATATTGTCGCTTCAGATAGGCCTGTGCGCCCTCTCGCACGGCCTCTGCAATTTCCTGCATCCGTGCGTTACCCGCATCGGCCTTCAACACAGAACTCGTCGCCCAGATCGCGTAAACGATCGACAGTGCCCCGCAGAGCACGATCACCCACAATGCTGTCATGGAATCTGCCTCAGTCCTTCCTGCCCGGCGCCTTGTTATTTGGCGCATAAAAAGGAGGCCTGCCCAGCACGTGAGGACGGCCTCTCGTTTGATGAGCATGGCAAAATCGGTATCGGCGTGCAACGCTGCCAATGGGCTAATGCAGGATTTTTGGAGGGGCTCTTAACCTCTCCCCGCATCTTGCGCGGGGAGAGGTCGATCCGGCGTAGCGCAGCGAAGCCGGGTCGGGTGAGGGGCATGGCAATGGCCCCTCCCCTGGTCGGCAGCTTCAGATCGCTCCGAACCAGCAACAGCATTACTTGGTCAAACCGCGTGCCCCGCCCCTCACCCGCCGCGAAGACGCGGCGACCTCTCCCCGCATCTTGCGCGGGGAGAGGTTAGGTCCGCGCTTGCCGGAACAGTGAGGCTAGTCAGAAGTGGCTGTAGGACAGGCGCTTCAACACGATGTCCCTGCCCGCCTGGTCGACGAAGCGGGGCGATGACGCACCTGCAACAATCGTCCCGATGACCGCGACCCGCACGCCCGCCTGATGCGCGGCCTGCACGAAATCGGTCGTGCGATTCTCTGGGATGGTGCAGAGGACTTCGTAATCGTCGCCGCCGGCAACGACCGTTTCGAGACCGATCACACCGCGGTCCAGCAGTGCTGCCGCCGGATCCGACAGCGGAATAGCCGATGCATCGATGACGGCAGAGACGCCCGACACCGCACAGAGCTTGGCGAGATCGCCGGCCAATCCGTCGGAGACATCCATCGACGCCGTCGCGAAATCGCGCACCGCCGATGCCAGCGCATTGCGTGGCAGCGGCACGCGATAGCGTGCCACGAGCGCGTCATGCGCGTCACTGTCACCGGCCAGCGCCGTCGCGACCGCGCCGCCTTTCAGCGCCGCAAGGCCAAGTGTGGCATCGCCGATCGTGCCACTCACGACCACGCGGTCCCCCACCGCCGCGCCGTGGCGGCGGACCATCTTGCCCACCGGAACGCGTCCAAAGGCGGTGACTGAGACCATCAGCGGCCCCGGCGTCGAGACCGTATCGCCGCCGAGCAACGCACAGCCGAATGTTGCGATGTCTTCGCCGAGACCGCGCGCGAATTCGGTGAGCCACGCTTCGTCATGTGTCCGCAGCGCCAGCGTGACCACGAAGCCGGCCGGCACTGCGCCCTTGGCGGCGAGGTCTGACAGGTTCACCCGCAGCGCCTTGCGCGCGATGGTGTCGGGGGGATCGTCAGGCAGGAAATGCACGCCCTCGACGATGGCGTCGGTGTTGACGACGATATCCTCGCCGTCGGCCTTGAGCACCGCGGCGTCGTCGGTGAGCCCGAACGCGCCAGGATCAGTCGCAAGCGGCTTGAAGTAGCGCGCGATCAGGGAGTCTTCGCCGGATGCGTTGGATCCGGCTGCCATGATCAGTGTCCTGCGCGCGAAAACTCTTCCGCGCGAAACTGCCGGGCGATCTGGTCGAGCACCGCATTGACCATGCCGGTCTCGTCGCCTTCCACGAAGGCATGCGCGACATCGACATATTCCGACACCACGACGCGGCCGGGAATGTCCTTGCGATGTTCCAGCTCATAGGCGCCGGCGCGCATCACCGCGCGCAGGATCGCCTCGATCCGCTGCAGCGGCCACCCCCTGGAGAGCGCGTCGTCGATCAGCGGATCGAGCTTGTTCTGATCGCGCACCACGCCGGACACGATGTCGCGGAAGAACGCCTCTTCGGCGGGGAGATATTGGTCGCCCTCGATCTCGCTGCCGAGCCAGAAGCTCTCGAACTCGGCGAAGACGTCGTTGATGCCAGCGCCGCCGACATCCATCTGATATAGCGCCTGCACGGCGGCGAGACGCGCGGCACCGCGGCGGTTGGCCTTGCGGTCGCCTTTCGGCACGGGCTTCTTGAAGTCGGCTTTCTTGTCAGCCATCACTCAAGCCTTCGCCAGACGGCGCTTGATGCGCAGCACGGACAGCGCGGCGCGGGCTGCGTCCCCGCCCTTGTTCAATTCGCCGGCGCGCGCGCGCGCCCAGGCCTGCTCATCGGTATCCACCGTGATGATCCCGTTGCCGAGGGGCAGCCGCAGAGCGACGGACAGATCCATCAGCCCGCGCGACGACTCCATCGAGACGATCTCGAAATGGAACGTCTCGCCGCGCACCACGCAGCCTAGCGCGATTGCCGCTTCATAAGGCTTGCCGCTTTTCGCGGCAGCATCGACCGCAATAGCGATGGTCGAAGGAATTTCCAGCGCGCCCGGCACCGTCAACACGTCATGGGTGACGCCGGCTGCCTTCAGCTCAACGATCGCGCCTTCCAGCAGCGCATCCTGAATGTCGTCATAGAACCGCGCCTCGACGATCAGGACGCGCGCGCCCGTGATGTCGGTCTGGTCCTGCAAATGAGCGCGTCGCGCGTCTGCCATATCTCAATCCGTTCAAAACGCTGACAACATCCGCTTACGGTGTATGTCAACAATCGCGCGGTTTTAGTCGTGTGCGGCTGCGAAGCCAAGGGCAATACTCGGCAATTTAGCGCCGTCATGCCCGGCGCATGCCGGGTATCCACGTCTTGGCCGAGCACGAAGACGTGGATGGCCGGGACAAGCCCGGCCATGACGGCCGAGAGGTCGAAGCCTTAAACAGGCATTTCGCTGAGCCGCGCCGCATAGCGGGCCATCAGGTCGACCTCGATATTGACCTCGGCGCCTGCTTCCCACGCCTTGCCCAGCGTGGTGACGCTCAGCGTATGCGGAATGATCAACACGGCGAACTGCACGTCATCGACGGTATTCACCGTCAGCGACACGCCATCGAGCGTGATGGAGCCCTTGGTGGCGATGAAACGCGCCAGTTCGCGGGTGGTGCGGAAGGTGATCCGCGCCATGTCCGGCAGGTTCTCGCGCGACACGATGGTGGCGATGCCATCGGCATGGCCGGCGACGATATGGCCGCCAAGCTCGTCGCCGATCTTCAGCGCGCGTTCGAGATTGAGTCTGGTGCCGAGCTTCCAGTGCTTCGCCGTGGTCATGCCCAGCGTCTCCGCTGCGGCATCGACGTCGAACCAGGTTTTGCCGTTGGCCACGCCGGAGCCGACCACTGTGAGGCAGACGCCATTGCAGGCGATCGAGGCGCCGTCGGCGATGGTGGTCTGGTCGTAGTCGCAGAGAATGCGCAGCCGGTGGAGTTGGCCCTGTGCGATTTGCTGCAGGCTCTCGATCTCGCCGATGTCAGTGACAATGCCGGTGAACATTAGCTTCTTTCGTAGATGGTCAGAGTATCTTTCTCGATCGTCTCGCTAGCACGCTGCACGAAGTCCGGCGACCCGGTGATCGCCGATAGCGGCAATGCATCCAGCGCGGCGATGCCACCCTCGCCGATCTCCTTCGGCCCGCGAAACAGCCAGACCTCATCGACGAGCCCCGCCGCCACGAAAGACGATGCAACTTTCGATCCGCCTTCGACCAGCAGCTTCGTAATGCCCTTCTCCGACAAGCTATGCAGCACGGCCTGCAAATCCAGCCCCGGCGGCGGCGAGGTCGTAGTCGGCACGCGCAGCACCTGCGTGCCGGCAGCGCCCAGCGCCATCGCGGCAGGCGCTTCCGACAGGCTGGAGGTCATCACCCACAGCGGCGTCGTACGCGCGGAATGCACCAGTCTGCTGTTACCGGAAATGCGTAGCGCGCGATCCAGCACCACGCGCACCGGCGAGCGCTGCATCATGCCCGGCAAGCGACAGGTCAGTTCAGGATCGTCAGCGATGACGGTGCCCATGCCGACCAGCACGGCGTCGCATTGCGCCCGCAAGAGATGCACGCGCGATCGCACCATCTCGCCGGTGACGGCGACAGGCTTGTGACCGGCTGCCGCGATCTTGTCGTCCGGCGACACCGCGAGCTTCAGCACGACATGCGGGCGCTTGTCGCGGATACGCCGAAAATGCCCGGCGTGATCGCGCGCGGCCTGTTCGGCGCAGAGCCCGACATCGACCCTGATGCCCGCCGCACGCAGCCGCGCATGACCTTGGCCCGCCACGTCCGGATTGGGATCTTCAATCGCCGCGACGACGCGCGCGATGCCCGCAGCGACGATCGCATCCGCGCAAGGCGGCGACTTGCCGAAATGCGAGCATGGCTCCAGCGTCACATAGAGCGTGGCACCGCGTGCGGCCTCGCCGGCCTGCGCAAGTGCGACAGGCTCGGCATGGGGACGGCCGCCGGGCTGGGTCCAGCCGCGGCCAATAATAACACCATCCTTCACGATGACCGCGCCGACCGCGGGATTGGGCCATGTCCGGCCCTGCCCGCGCCGGCCAAGCGTCAGCGCCAGCTGCATGAAGCGCAGGTCGGTTGCTTTCGCCTCTTGGGATTTTTGCGCGTATTGATCTTCCAGGATACGGAAGATCATTTTCGGACGACCACCGGCCGGCCGTCGTCGTCGGCATGCAATTCGCCGAGCACCGCCTCGAAGTCCTTGGCCTCGCGAAAATTGCGATAGACCGAGGCGAAGCGCACATAGGCGACGTCATCGAGCCCGCGCAGATGCTCCATCACGATCTCGCCGATCGTCTCCGACGAAATCTCCGCCTCGCCGCCGCTTTCCAGCTCGCGCACGATGGCCGACACCATGGTCTCGACGCGCTCCGGATCGACCGGGCGCTTGCGCAGGCTGATCGACAGCGAGCGGACCAGCTTGTCGCGGTCGAACGGCACGCGGCGGCCATTGCGCTTGATCACCGTGAGTTCGCGCAGTTGCACGCGCTCGAAGGTGGTGAAGCGGAAGTTGCAGGTGACGCAGACGCGCCGCCTGCGGATCACGGCGGAATCTTCCGCGGGACGCGAGTCCTTCACCTGCGTATCGAGGCTATTGCAGTTCGGACAGCGCATTCCAGAGAACCTTCCAGACACTCGTTCCTGCGCGACCTTCTGACCGCGCAGGTCTCCGCCTCGTAGCAGGCCTTACTGATAGATCGGGAAACGATCCGTCAGCGCCTTGACCTTCTCCTTCACGGCCGCTTCGACCAGCGGCGCACTGCCGTCGCCGGACTGCGCCACCGCGCTCAGCACTTCGGCAATCATCTCGCCGGTTGCCTTGAATTCGGCAATGCCGAAACCGCGCGTGGTGGCGGCGGGCGTGCCGAGACGGATGCCCGAGGTGATCCACGGCTTTTCCGGATCGAACGGCACGCCGTTCTTGTTGCAGGTGATGCCGGCGCGGACCAGTGCCTTCTCCGAGACGTTGCCCTTCAGGCCCTTCGGCCTGAGGTCGACGAGCATCAGGTGGTTATCGGTGCCGCCCGAGACAATGTCGTAGCCCTGTGCGCGCAGCGTTTCGGCGAGCGCTTTAGCATTCTCGACGACGTTCTTCGCATAGACCTTGAAGTCCGGCTGCAGCGCTTCCTTGAAGGCCACGGCCTTCGCCGCGATGACATGCATCAGCGGGCCGCCCTGCAGACCCGGGAAGATCGCCGAGTTCAGCTTCTTGTGCAGCGCCTCGTCATTGGTGAGGATCAAACCGCCGCGCGGGCCGCGCAGCGACTTGTGCGTGGTCGTCGTCGTGACGTGAGCATACGGTACCGGCGAGGCATGAACGCCACCGGCAACAAGGCCTGCGAAATGCGCCATGTCGACGAGCAGATACGCGCCGACGCTATCGGCGATCTCGCGGAAGCGCTTGAAGTCCCACGAGCGCGAATAGGCCGAGCCGCCGGCGATGATCAGTTTCGGCTTCACCTCCTCGGCCTGCTTGGCGATCGCATCCATATCGAGGATCTGGTCGTCCTTGCGCACGGTGTAGTGCACCGGCTTGAACCACTTGCCGGACATGTTGACGGGCGAGCCGTGGGTGAGATGGCCGCCGGCTGCGAGGTCGAGACCCATGAAGGTATCGCCGGGCTGCAGCAGCGCCAGGAACACGGCCTGGTTCATCTGGCTGCCGGAATTCGGCTGCACATTGGCGAACTGGGCGCCAAACAGCTTCTTGGCCCGCTCGATGGCGAGATTCTCGGCGATATCGACGAATTCGCAGCCGCCATAATAGCGCGCGCCCGGATAGCCCTCGGCATATTTGTTGGTCATCACCGAGCCCTGCGCTTCCATCACGGCGCGGCTGACGATGTTTTCCGACGCGATCAGCTCGATCTCGTGACGCTGGCGGCCGAGTTCACCCTTGATCGCCTCGGCAATCTCGGGATCGGCCTGAGCAAGCGTGGCGGAGAAGAACGAGTCGGGCGCGGAGCCGGTTTTGGCCGAAGTGGTCATAGGGCAATATCTCCACCGCCGCGGCCTTCTTTCGGCGTGCGGACGGTCACGAGTGGCGATCAGGAAACGGTGCCCCGAATACCATATCTGGCTGGCGGGGCCAAGGTTTTGCGGTTCAGGGCGCGATATTTAGGCAGCAGCGGCAAATGCGGCGATTGCACATGCCGATTGCCTACCGCCCGAAGTAAACGGCGATACCGCCCTATCGCTTGACGCCCGCCGCCTTGCGCAGGACCTCGTCGATCTTCGATTGCCAGCCCGGCCCCTTAGACTTGAAATGGGTCAGGACGTCCGGACTCAGTCGCAGCGAGACGAGCGTTTTGGTGGGCGCCTTGTTGGGACCACGCCCCTTGCGGATCGATTTGGCCAGATCCGGCAAGGCTTCGGCAAAGGGCTTAGCCTTGGCAAAGTCGTCCTTCGTCAACTCCGGGGTGTCGCTGACCTCTCGCATATCTTTGGCGCCATAACCCCGCTTTTTAACGGTCATTGTAGAGCCTCCTCTCATTCTTACTGGCGGGACGCATGCTAATCACGCTCAAGGCCTCCTTTCCGAGAACCACGAACACCACCACAATGACGCCGCGGATATTCCGGCCGATGCCAATCCAACGCTTGGCTTTCACCTGTGACGGCAGAACCAGAGCGCTTTCGAAAAAGGCCTCATCGAGATCGGCGAAATCCAACCCGTGCTTGTCCAGGTTGGCGAGACGCTTCGGCTCGTCCCAGAGGATTTTCATGATTATAATGTAGATACATTATAATCATCGGTCAACGTCCGAAGCGCTCCGTACCTATTTCGCCAGACGGTATACCCCGCCCTTCTCTACGCTGCGCTGGAACGCCGGGCGGGCATGCATCCGGCCAATCCAGGCGGCCAGATCGGGATAGGCCTTGAGCCGGTCGAAGCTGCCGGCAACCTCGGCGACGAAACTCATCTGGATATCCGCGCCGGTCAGGCTGTCGCCGACAAAGAACGCGCGGCCCTGCAGCGCCCGGTTGGCATGACCGAGATGCCGGGCCATCTCGCTGTCGATCCGCGGCCGCAACGGCGCACCGGCCTCCTTCAGGCGAGACACGTAGAGATTGAGCATCAGCGGCAACATCGCCGAGCCCTCGGCATAATGCAGCCATTCGAGATAGGCCTCATGCTCCGGAGTGCCCTCCGCCGGCCGCATCGCGCCCTTGCCGTAGCGGCGGATGACGTAGTCGACGACGGCTGCGGATTCCGCGATGGTCACATCGCCGTCGACGATGACCGGCGACTTGCCGAGCGGATGCACCGCCTCCAATTCCGGCGGCGCCAGCCGCGTCTGCGCATCGCGCTGATAGGTTGTCAGATCGTAGGGCGCGCCGAGTTCTTCCAGCAGCCAGATGATCCGCTGCGAGCGGGAGTCGTTGAGATGATGAAGCGTGAGCATGGGCGTGTCCTTGTGTTGTCCTCGGCCCGATCTCTAGACCGTCGGCGTGAGAGAAGTCTTCGAGGATTATCGCGCGGAAACAGCGAACAAGAAAATCTTCGCGAGCTTTTCCATGCTAGTTTGCCGGTAAGGCGACTGTCTGTCGTTGTGGAGAGGTTCGGCTCTCCTTCCCCTCTGCACCAAGCCAAGCCGCCAACCTGAGGCTTATCGCAGGAGGTTGAGATGGACGATGTACGGGCCGCCCTGGAGCGTCATTGGACTGCATCGGACGCGAACGATTTCAATATCGAACATGACATCTACCATGAGGATGCGATGCTTTATTATCCTCAATCGGGGGAGCGCATCCGCGGTCGACACAACATTCAGATGAGCCGGCTTGTCCAGCCAAACGAGAAACGTTTTACGGTTCGGCGGATTATCGGCAGCGGCGAATTATGGGTCACCGAATTCATCCTGACCTATGACGGTATACCATCCTACGCGGTGAGCATCATGGAGTTCCGCGACGGACGGGTGGCCAACGAAACGCAGTATTTCGCCGATCGGTTTGAACCTGCAGTCTCGCGCGCGCATCTTGTCGAGCGATAGTTCGAGTAGCAGAACCGCGATGACAGCGTTTCGATGAGAGCACACATGCGATGAGCGCATCGCGTCCCGCTCGTCATTCCCCACCAACTGGTGTGCCCGAGGGCAGTCCGGACTGCGAAGCGGTCGGCATGAGCCGGCCGCGCCCCGGAATGACGAGTGTGAGGCGGACTCGGGCTGAGCGCGCCCGAACATTTTTTCCTATCTACCGTTGACACCATCCCCATCAGGTTTATATTCCCCTACGTCCTGCCCCACCGAGAGGGGCGATCGCGATCGTCACGTTCGCGGGGTGGGATGCGGTGGACGCCGGAGATGCGGCGTTACGCGGTTCACGGGGGACGTCTGTCTTCGGGCAGGACGGATCTGCGCCAGCACTGCCACTGGCAAGGAGACGGCCGACCTTCGGATGGACAAACCCCTGGACAGTGTGACGGACGACCAAGTCAAAACGCGTTCGGCCCAGTCGCTTGAGGCTCCCTTCCCATCGCCTTGGGACTTTAATTCGCGATCGGAGCGTTCGTCGAGGCAAAGTGCAAGCAACCGAAAAAACACCGCATGCGGAACGTCGGGCAATCGCTCGGCGCCTCCGAAAGTCCTGATGCACTCTAACCCTGCGGAAGACCGCATCGCATCAGGCTCAAGGGTGCAACGGGCACCCGGCGTTCCGCACGCCCTCTCACAGGGGGCCGGGAATGCAAACCACGACGGCGCCCCCGCGCCGCAAACAACAGGGGCGATGACCCGTGCCTGAAGAGCAGTGGCTGTTTGACAGTTGAATCTGATGAAGTCCTGGACAGGGCGCCAGCGCTTAAACGCAGCGCTATTGCGCCCTACTCCCTCAAAGGCCGGTAAACCCGGCCTTCACCGGATCGTTGCTGCCATCAAGCTCACGCAGATAGGTCAAGCCGAACACCGTCAGCCGGTGCGGATCCTTCTCGCCGCCGTCGAACAGCGACTGCACATAGTCGGTCACCTTGGTGCGGGCTTCGTCGGATGCCGCCTGGGTGCGGCACATCATCAGGTCATAGGTGTGCATGATGCGGTCGATGGCAATCTGCATGTCGTCATTTTCCCCGTTGGACATCAGAAAACCGGCTACGCGGCTTCAGCCCGTGCAGCCTGGAATTGCGCGATCGCTCTGTTCGCAAGGCGAAGCTTGTTGTCTTCGCCGCGATGAAACATCCGGACGATGATTTCGAGCAGCCGATCGTTGGTGAGATAAGTATCGGGGATCGCGCCGGACTTGCGCAGGTAGTTCGCAGCGATGGCATAGGCGTCGCCCACCGCCTCGACATTCATCACTTTCAGACCGCGTTCGACCAGCATGACTTGACCCCTTCTGACGAAGCGATAAGCCGCGAGAATGGAACCGGTTCCACGAGAGACGAAGGAAATTTCGCGAGCGGCAGAACGGAACGCTACGCTCTCCTCCAAGGAAGCGCAGGACGGCAAGAGCCAAGACGTCGCGCGAAGCGCGCCCGATGATAAACTCCGCAAACCTCATAAAGGTTGGCACGAGCGACGAATCGCTCACGCATTTACGATTTCCTCTGGTTTATTTGACAGCCACGAACACACTGCAGCCGGAATTGCGCCGATCAGACCGAGTGCCACGAGTTGCTTGCTGGAGCCGAGAAGCAAGGCCATCGCCAACACCGACAGCCCGTAGGCAAGAAGTGTCGTCGTCATGACCGCAGGCATGGACGTCCTGGCAATCAGCCAGTCGAGCAAAGCGACCAGGAGCCCCGGCACAATAAAGACGAGATACATGAACACCGGCCCTGTACCGCTATCCACCGCTGCGCCCGTCAGGACGTACGTCACTGCGTAGAACGCGACAGTCGCAACGGCAGGAAAGAGGAGCAGAAAGATCAACAAGCGCTTCATGAAATCATCTCCAATATCTCTGTGTCTGTCTTGGAGGTGTTTTCGTTCAGCAAGCGTGGGATGCGCGTAACGCCAAAGAAAAAGGCGCCCTGCGAGGGCGCCTTGATCAATTTCAGTGTCGCATGCGTCTTGCGCGCATTTCGATGTGCTTTCGGAGGGCAATCCGTCGGCAGTGGTTCGGCAACTTGGAGGTCGAAAGTCTCAGAGGCGATACAGGATCTGGTCGGTCCAGAAGCGCTCGAGGCGGTGCAGCGACTTGTTGAGGGTCGCGAATTCCTCGTTGGAGATGCCACCGACCTGCTCGACCGTCTTGACGTGCTTCTGATACAGCGCGTCGACGATGTGGCGGATTTCCTGGCCCTGCGCCGTCAGACGAATGCGAACCGAGCGACGATCGACGCGCGAGCGCTGATGATCGAGGAAGCCGAGTTCAACGAGCTTCTTCAGGTTATAGGACACGTTGGAGCCGAGATAGTAACCACGGGTGCGCAGCTCGCCGGCGGTCAATTCCTTGTCGCCGATATTGTAGAGCAGCAGTGCCTGGACCGAATTGATATCAGCGCGGCCGCGGCGATCGAATTCATCCTTGATGACATCGAGCAGGCGGCGATGCAGACGCTCCACCAACGTCAAGGCTTCCAGATAAAGCGGCTGAACCGGCGCCTGGCCCGGAACGAGATCGACGCTTTCCACCGTCGCAACGGTCTTCATCATGACACTACCCCTGTTGTCGTTTTTATCGACTTATTCGACGAAACTTGTGTCCCGTCTGATAGGGCCAACTTAAGGGGGAGCGTTTGAAGAACCGCTTAAATAAGACAATAAAGAGATCATGAATTTGAGACAGTGAATCTGAGATTAAGCCGGTGAAACAAGGGGTTTTCGCAAGGTTTGATTCATGCTGCGAAGCCCATGTTCCAGCTTTGTCCGCCCGATCTGTCGCATAGCGGAACAGCTTGCCTAAAATTCGAAACACTCGCGTAAGGTTCGTAACCGGGGCGTTAGGGTGACCGAAGTCTTACCGCCAACGCCCCGAAAATTAATTCGACAATTTTACGCAACTCCGCGCGTTCGCCCGTCCCAATATGGCGCCCGCAATGCCTTGCGATCGATCTTGCCGAGGCCCGTCACGGGGATCTCACTGACGAAATCGATGGTCTTCGGCGACCACGGCGCGCCGCGCTTGTCTTTCACATGCGCCTGAAGTTCCTCCGCGGAATTATTCGCGCCGGCTTTCAGCACGACAAAGGCCTTCACCGCCTCGCCCCACTTCGCATCGGGAATTCCGATGACCGCAGCGGACGCCACCGCATGATGCGCCATCAAGGCATCCTCGACTTCACGCGGATAGATGTTGAAGCCGCCGGAGATGATCATGTCCTTGGTGCGGTCGACGATATAGAAGAAGCCGTCGCTGTCCTTCACCGCGACATCGCCGGTGTGCAGCCAGCCGCCGCGAAACGCGTCTTCGGTAGCATCCGGCCGTTTCCAGTAACCATCCATCACCAGCGAGCCGCGCACGCAGATCTCGCCGGGCTCCCCTGTCGCCACTTCGCGCATCTCGGCATCGAACAGTTTGACCTCGACCATCGGATTGGCGCGGCCGCAGGAACCGAGACGGCCCGGCTTTGAGTCGTCGTGATCGATCTTGCGCATGGTGGTGATGATCTGCGGCGCTTCGGTCTGGCCGTAGAGCTGCACGAACACATTGCCGAAGATGCCAACGCCCTCGCGCAACCGGTCCGGCGACATCGGCGCTGCGCCATAAACGATCATCTGCAATGACGACATGTCGTATTTGGCGCGCAGATCCGGCGCGTCGATCAGCGCATAGATCAGCGTCGGCACCAGGAAGGTCGCGGTAATCTTCTCCTCATGCACCACGCGGCAATAGGTTTCCGCATCGAAACCCTGCACCAGCCGCGCGAAACCGCCGCGCAGCATCACCGGAAACAGCGTGATGCCGGCGGCGTGGCTGATCGGCGTCGCGGCGAGATAGCGGATATCGGCCGGCCAGTCCCAGTCCGCATAGATTGCCAGCGACATCGCCACCAGCACGCGATGCGGCAGCATCACGCCCTTGGAACGGCCCGTGGTGCCGCCGGTATAAGCCAGCCAGCAGATATCGCCGGTGCTGCTCTCGTCCACCAGCGGCGCCGGCGTCGCATTGGGCAGTTCGGCCAGCAGATCGCGCGCGCCATCGAGCGCGCCGAAGGACAGCAAGTGTTTCAGGCCCGGCACGCGACTGCGCAGCGAGAGGCCGCGCGCGGCGAACTTGCCGGCCTCCACGATCAGCGCGGAGATCTCGGCATCCTCGAGAATGAAGGCGTGATCGTCCTCGGCGGCCATGGGATGCAGCGGCGTGTAGCGCAGGCCCATCACGGCGGCGGCGGAAATTGCGGCCCAGCTCTCGGCGCGGTTGCCGGACAGGATGGAGAGTGCATCGCCCTTCCTGAGGCCGAGATTGCGGAACAGGCTGATGAAACGCGCGACCATGTCGCCGAAGTCGCGGTAGCTCCAGCGGACATGGCCGTCCGCGAGCGCGGGCCGATCACCATAGCGGGCGATCGCGCTGACGATGAGGCTGCCGGCGGTGCCGCCGGAATAAAGCTGGTTCAAAATGACCTCCCTGAATGCAGGGCCTTCTGCGAGGCCTCTGCTTGACGTCCTGAGCCTATGGCGGCCGCTCGCGCGCCGCCATCCATGCCAGCGCAAGGTAGCCTGCGAGAAACGCAGCCTGGACGCCGACGATCAGGAGATTGCCGCCATAGATGGTCGGAAACATCAGCTCGATCACCGCCATGGACACCACGGTCGTCAGCCAGACGACGGCGCCCCATGGCGTCGCGAGCCAGAGGCCGACGGCGCTGACCAGCTCGATGACGGCGAAATAGACCGTGGCGGTCTGCCAGCCCATGGTCTGGACCTCGAAGGCGTCATCCTCGGTGCCGACAAAGCCGGTGACCTGCGCCCAGTGATAAAGGCCCTGCATCATCGAGACGACGGCCATCACGCGCAGGAACAGGACCAGGCGCCGGGTCCAGATGTTTTCGTCGGATTCGATGCGTCCGGACGAGATCGCCGCAACCGACATGGCATGGTCCCGCGACGTGGGGTCTCTCGACCCGAGGTCGCGCGGCATCTGCTCAGACATGCGAATGCGATCTCACGGGTGGGAACTGGACGTTTGGGCGACGGTTCAGGCGATTCATGGGGGCTTTTTGTGAGCCTTTGGGCCTGCAAAATCAATGACCCAGCCCGTCACATCACGCGCGCATGACGTGCATGATCGCGGTGACGCCGGGACATCAAGGTGCTAGACTTAGAACAGGTCGAATTTAAGGGGCTTTCGACCTCACGAAGGCCCGCGGGAGAGACGGTATTATGGCAATCAAGTTCGGGCGCCCCATCGAATTGCGCGATCACGCCCCCCGCCCGGCCACTTATGATGCCCCCTCCCTCGGCCTGACCACCCGCCCCCGCCGTAACCGCAAGTCCGAATGGGCTCGTAGGCTGGTGCGCGAGAACGTGCTGACCACCGACGACCTGATCTGGCCGCTTTTCGTGATCGACGGCGACAACCAGCGCGCGGCCATTGCCTCGATGCCTGGCGTGGAACGCCTCAGCGTCGATCAGGCGGTGCGCGATGCCGAGCGCGCCATGAAGCTGGACATCCCCTGCATCGCGCTGTTCCCCTATACCGACCCGTCCTTGCGCGACGAGATGGGCACCGAGGCCTGCAACGCCAACAATCTGGTTTGCCAGTCCGTGCGCGCCATCAAGAAGGAATTCCCCGATCTCGGCGTGCTCTGCGACGTGGCACTCGATCCGTTCACCAGCCACGGCCATGACGGGTTGATCCAGAACGGCAAGATCCTCAACGACGAGACCGTGGCCGTGCTGGTCCAGCAGGCGCTGGTCCAGGCCGAAGCCGGCTGCGATATCATTGCGCCATCGGACATGATGGACGGCCGTGTCGGTGCGATCCGCGAGGCGCTTGACGAAGCGGGATTCCTCGACGTGCAGATCATGGCCTATGCCGCGAAATATGCCTCGGCCTTCTACGGCCCGTTCCGCGACGCCATTGGCTCGGCCAAGACGCTAACCGGCGACAAGCGTACCTATCAGATGGATAGCGCCAATTCCGACGAGGCGCTGCGCGAGGTCGAACTCGATCTCGCCGAAGGCGCCGACATGGTCATGGTCAAGCCTGGCATGCCCTATCTGGATATTGTGCGCCGCGTGAAGGACACGTTCGCGGTTCCGACCTTCGCCTATCAGGTGTCCGGCGAATACGCGATGATCATGGCCGCCGCGAACAACGGCTGGATCGACGGCGACCGCGCCATCATGGAAAGTCTGCTCGGCTTCAAGCGCGCCGGCGCCGATGGCGTGCTGACCTATTTCGCGCCGCATGCCGCGGAACGCATCAAGGCTGCGCGCTGAGCGCATCCGCGCTCAAGCCTCGCCTGATTTACGTCATGGACAGTCTGTAACGATTCCGCGCACTTGTTGCGCGGTCTGGTGATATCCATGTGATGGACCGTGAGGATGCAAACGGAGGGATGCGTCATGTCTGATACCGGCCCGAATGCTGGCGGCCCCAATAACGGAAGCTGGCAGGGTGACACCTGGCGCAGTGCCGGTACCCCGCCCCGCGCCCATGCCTTCGACCCCTATGCGCAGCCGGATTTGTTCCGCGGCGTGTTGATGCGGCGCGTCGTCGCCTTCCTGATCGATCTCGTGGTGCTGTCGATTCCGATCGTGCTGGCGTGGGTGTTCATTCTTCTGTTTGGCGTCGTCACCCTCGGCCTCGGCTGGGCGCTGTTCTGGCTGATCTCGCCGGCGACGGTGATCTGGCCGGTCGTCTATTACGGCATGTCGCTGGGCGGGCCGCATTCGGCCACCGTTGGCATGCGGATGATGGACCTGCAGATGCGCACCTTCAGCGGCACGCCGGGCTACTTCGTTCTTGGCGCCGCACACGCGGTCTTGTTCTGGGCCTCGGTGTCGCTACTCACGCCGCTGGTGCTGGTGGTCGGCCTGCTCAACGGCCGCCGTCAGTTGCTGCACGACCTCGTGCTGGGAACCGTGGTGGTGAATAATTCCGTGGTCCGCGCCGCTTACGCCCAGCCGCCCGGCCGCGCCTACTAACAGCCGCGATTGACGCCAACTTGGCCGGGCAAAGCGATTGACCGTTTGCCCGGCCGGCGCGATGCTACGCCAAACTGCTTCGGAGACCGACGGCAACCCGTGACCCAGCACTCCCGCGACACTCCGCAATTCTACCTCACGGCGCCGTCGCCCTGCCCCTACTTGCCGGGCCGGCACGAACGGAAAGTTTTCACCCATCTGGTCGGCGACAAGGCCGGCGATCTCAACGACCTGCTCACCCATGGCGGCTTCCGGCGCAGCCAGTCGATCGCCTATCGCCCGGCCTGCGACCAGTGCCGCGCCTGCGTCTCCGTCCGGGTCATCGCCAATGAGTTCAAGCCGTCGCGCAACTTCCGCAAGATCCAGGCACGCAATGCCGACGTGATCGGCGAGCAGCGCAGCGCGGTGCCGACCTCCGAACAGTATTCCGTATTCCGCGCCTATCTCGACCAGCGCCATCGCCATGGCGGCATGGCCGACATGACCGTGCTCGACTACGCCATGATGGTGGAAGACAGCCACGTCGAAACCCGCATCATCGAATATCGCCGCCGCGGCCCCGATACAGGCATCACCGGACGCGGCGAGGACCTGCTCGCAGTCGCGCTGACCGACGTGCTGAGCGATGGGCTGTCGATGGTCTATTCGTTCTTCGAACCTGGTGAGGAAAGCCGCTCGCTCGGCACCTTCATGATCCTCGACCACATCGCCCGCGCCAGGCGGCTCGGCCTGCCTTACGTCTATCTCGGCTACTGGATCGAAGGCTCCAAGAAGATGGACTACAAGGGCCGCTACTTGCCGCAGCAGCGGCTGGCGCCCTCGGGCTGGTTGCGCGTGGACGCGACTGGCGAGACGATGCCCGAACCGCAGGATTAGCTGGCCCGGCTGACGATCCGCCTTCGGCATCATCCGCCACCGTCCTGGATTCCAGGTCTTCAGCCGAAAAAAGTGTCGTAAAGCAGCTTGCAGTTCAGGATCACGATGATGCCGGCGATGATCCATGCCACCGTGGCGACCGACCGCGAAATCACGAAGTCACCCATTTTTCGCCGATCCGAGACAAACCGCACCAGCGGGATGACCGCAAACGGCAGCTGCATTGACCTGACTGAAGACGAGGAGTTGTCCGGTGCCGCGTTCGCCATAGAGCGCGGTGACGACCACGACCGGGACGATCGCGATGCCACGGGTCACGAGCCGGCGCGCCCAGTTCGGCAGGCGCAGCCGGAGAAAGCCTTCCATCACGATCTGGCCGGCCAGCGTCACCGTCACCGTCGAGTTGAGACCGGATGCCAGCAGTGCGATCGCGAAAAGCGTCGATGCGATACCGAGGCCTAGCAACGGCGACAACAACTCGTAAGCCTGACCGATCTCGGCCACATCGGCATGACCTGACGTATGGAAGGACACCGCGGCATCGACGGAGTGCCGTCTGCAATCGTCGAAACTGGTCGATCCGATCGTCACGCGCCACATTGCTCTGGCGATGTCGCGTCATGGAAGCCTGACGCTGGCATGTCGGACTGTCATGGAGCTCATGCGGGAGATCGCGAAATCCAGCGCTGCGGGACTACGCCGCGCGTAGTCGAGGCCCGATCAGCGGCATCGGTGATCCCGGTCGCGCATGCGGCTGGCAGGGCCGCAGTCATGGCTTGCTCTTCCGGCGCCACAAGCCCATTGTTACCAGGGATCCAGGGCCTGTTCGACGAGGTCCAGGATTAGATCGTGCCATCGCGGCTTCCGCGAGGTCTTGATCCATGAACTGCTCGTGTTGCGGTTTCGAGGTTCAGAGCGGCTTTGCGTTCTGCCCAAAATGCGGCGCGAAGCAGCCGGACCCATGCCCCAGTTGCGGCTACGCGTGCGCACCGGATTTTGCGTATTGCCCGAAATGCGGCGCCCGCGTCGATCACGCCCCCAAGGCCGGCAACCAGCGGGAGCCGTCATCGCCAACAATTCCGGCGACGGTCACGACTGGCGCCCGTTCACCGGCGCTGATGCTTGTCGAGCCCGAGCGCGCACCCCGGCGGACGCTCCATAAGGTCGACAGCGAAGCTAACCGCCGCACCATCACGGTGCTGTTTGCCGACCTCAGCGGCTTCACCACGATGAGCGAACGGCTCGACCCGGAAGTCGTGCAGGCGTTTCAGAACGAATTATTCGAGGAACTGACCGCAGCGGTGCAAAATTTCGGCGGCTTCGTAGACAAATTCATTGGCGATGCGCTACTCGCTCTGTTTGGTGCGCCGGCCGCGCACGAGGACGATCCTGAGCGGGCACTCCGCGCGGCCCTCGACATGATCAAGCGGACGGCGTGCTTGAGCGAACGTTCGAAGATATCCGCCGGATCGCCGCTCATGCTTCATATCGGAATCAACACCGGGCACGTGGTTGCGGGTGGATTGGGCGCAGGCGTTGCCAAGTCCTATTCAGTGACCGGCGACACGGTGAATACCGCTCAACGCTTGCAGTCGATGGCCCCCCCGGGCGACGTGCTGGTGGGACCGCTGACCTACCGCCTCACCCGGCATGCATTCTCGTATGAATCTCTCGGCGACGTTGCGCTGCGCGGCAAGGCAGGCAGCGTCCTGGTCCATCGTTTGAGGGGCCCGCTCGAGACACCGCGTGCGGCACGCGGACTCGAGATACTGGGCCTGAGCGCGCCGCTGATCGGGCGCGACGCGGAGATGGCCCGTATGATGGGGTGCCTTGACCTGGCGTGTAACGGAGCTGCCCAGCTGATGCGGCTGGTTGGCGAAGCCGGCATCGGAAAATCGCGCCTGGTGGATGAATTCGCTACCCGCACTCGCGATGAGGATCGCTTCGCAGGCGTGGCGATCCGGCGGGCCGCTTGCTCGCCGCTGGGCGAGCAATCCTACGGTACTCTTGCCGCAGTGCTGCGTAGCGCCTACGGCATCGCGCACAAGGCTTCGGCGGCAGAGGCGCAAGCCAAGCTAGCCGAAGCGTTGTCGGGGCTTGGCATGGCGGCCGAAGAGGTCGAGCGGCTGATGCCCCTCTATTTCTATGTTCTTGGTCTCGGCGACCCCGACGACGCCCTGCAGCACGTTGAACCGGAACAGCTTCGACGGCAGATTTTTTTCGCGATCCGCACCGTCTTCGAACGGCGTCTGGCCCTATCGCCCCTCCTGATCATTGTCGAGGACCTGCACTGGGCCGACGCCGTATCGCTTGAGGCGCTGCGGTTCGTAATGGATCGGCTGGAGCGCGGGCGGCTGATGCTATTGTTCACACACCGGCCGACACTTGAAATGGACCAGCTCGACTCAAGTCGAATTAGCCATACAACACTGCGGCTGGCACCCCTTGGCATCGCCGACGGACAAAAGCTGCTCGCGGCGTTCTTCGGTGACGGTTGGAATGGATCATCCGGCAATCTGTTCAATCGAATTCTTGAACGCGCGAGCGGGAATCCGCTGTTCGTTGAAGAAATCATACGCGGTCTCATCGAAGCTGGCATTTTGGAACGTGACGGCTCGCATTGGCAGATCAAGTCAGATGAAGCAGCCGCTGACATCCCGGCGAGCATTCAGGCACTGCTGCTCGCGCGAGTGGACCGACTGCCACACGGCGTGCGCAGGTTGGCTCAGGAGGCAGCGGTCATCGGGCCGCGCTTTGATGCGGCCCTTCTCGGTGCCACAGCGACCGACTCTGCGAAAGTAGAGGCAGGGCTTGAACTGCTATGCGACGCCGAGATCATCGAGGAGATCGCGGGCGCAAACTCGATTTCGCTGCAATCCTATCGTTTCACGCAAACCATGCTTCAGGATGTGATCTACCAAAACCTCCTTCTGCAACGGCGCATTGAGATGCATGGGCGGATCGGTGCTGCCCTGGAGCGGCTGTGCGGAGATGATCCGGAGCGGCTCGAAGACCTCTCCCTACTGGGACATCATTTCAGCCTCAGCGCGAGCAAGCCGAAGGGTGCACATTACCTGAGCGCGGCCGGCGATCGCGCACGCGCGATCTATGCCAACGACGACGCCATCCGCCTCTATCAGCAGGCCCTCGCCGTCTTGTTGACCGCTGGCGATCAAGGACCGGAACGGCTTGTGCTATACGAACGAATTGCCGACCTGTGTGGAGCGGCGGGCCGGCGTGACACGGCCGACGAACATTACCAGACGGTATTGGAGGCCCACCGCGCGGCCGGGGACCGCGCCGCCGGAGCGCGGATACTTCGCAAGCTTGGCCGTTTGATGTGGGATGCCGGCAAACGAAACGGGGCGGAGGCGCATTACGCCGAGGCGGCTGCGTTGCTCGAAGGAACGGACGCGCCGATCGAGTGGGCGCACCTGTTACAGGAGCGCGGCCACCTCGCGTTTCGCATCGGCGATCATGCTGCGGCCGCGAGATGGGCAGACGATGCGCTTGGCTACGCTCAATCCGTGCCGCCGGAGGTAGACAAGCAAGCCGGACTAGAAGCGGCTCGCGCCACCGCGGAGGCGCTCAATACCAAGGGGGTTGCATTGGCGCGGCTGGGCCGAAGCCAGGAGGCCGTTCGCGAGGTGGAGCGAAGCGTCGCAGTTGCCGAAGCCGCCGGCCTTCTCAGCGCAGCCTGCCGCGGCTACACCAATCTTGGCGTGCTCTACACGATGGTCGATCCGGCGCAAGCCATGGAAGTATGCCGGCGCGGTCTTGATGTCGCCCGCCGGATCGGCGATCTCGGTTTTCAGGCGCGTCTCCTTGTCAATCTCGCTGTCGCCTGTTGCACCTTCACGGACAGGTGTGCCGACGAAGGCGTGCCGGCGGCCGAAAAGGCGATCGAACTCGACCGTGCGCTTGATCAGCGCGAACATCTCGCTGTGCCATTGATTGTGCTCGGGCAAATTCATCAATGCCATGGCCAGCCGGAACTTGCCGCCCGCTGCTACAATGAAGCAATTGAGGTGGCGCAGGAAACGGGCGAACCCCAGCAGCTCTTTCCATGCTATGATGGTCTCGCGACGCTGAACCTCGATCGAGGCGACATGCCTGAGGCCGAGCGGTATTTTGCTCTGGCGCACGATGTCTGCGCCCGGCACGGGCTTGATCCCGAAGCGCTGGTCGTACTGCCATTTCTTGATTAGCAAGTAGAGGAGGTTGACCATGTCTGAACATCATGTCGATGGGTTACTCCACGCGGGCGACCGCGCACCGAACATTGTGCTGGATGCGATCACACGTGACGGCAAGATCGCGCTTGACGACTTTCGCGGCCACAGCCCAGTACTGGTCGGCTTGTTTCGAGGCCTGCACTGCCCGTTCTGCCGGCGCCATCTCGCGGCCCAGGCGCAACTTGACCCGGCCCTGCGCGAGAAAGGCGTCGAGAGTCTCGTGGTGGTCAACACGCCTATCGACCGTGCGCGGCTCTATTTCCGGTATCATCCCTTGCCCAATCTGCTCGCCGCGTCCGACCCCGAGCGCGTCTCGCACCGCGCGTTTGGCTTGCCCAATCTCGAGTTCACGGAGAGCGAAACCGAATGGCCGCGCAAGCTGGGTATGAACGCCGTCATGAGCATGCGGATGGACATGCCGGGCGAACTGCCTGAGCCGATGAACCCGATGGCGGCGGCCGATCTTCTCAACACGAAGGACGGCTACGAAATAACCGAAGCCGACGAGCACATGCTGACAACCGGCCAGGGTCAGCTCTTTGGCCAATTTCTGCTTGACCGGGAGGGCATCGTACGTTGGAGCTTTACCGAAGTTCCTGAGGGGGGCAATCGCATGTTCGGGGCTCCCACTCCGCGAGAGCTGATGTCAGCGGCTTCCGAGGTTGCAGGCTAAGGCATTTCGCTCAACGTCGCCTTGGAGGCCGATTCACTCAGCCTGCAAACGCATATTGTCGCCGAAGGAAGCATCTACGCTTTGCTGGGACCCTATGCAATCGCCGCGGCATCGAAGGATGTGCCGTCTGCAATCGTCGAAACTGGTCGATTCGGTCGTCACGCGCCACATTGCTCAGGCGATGTCGCGTCACGGAAGCCTGACGCTGGCATGCCGGACTGTCATGGAGCTCACGCGGGAGATCGCGAAATCCAGCGCGGCAGGATTACGTCGCACATGGCCACAAAGGCCAGTCCCCTTCACCAAAGTCTGGTGGCATCATCTGCAGCTGCCTTAAATTTCAAGGCTTCAGCCGAAAAAGGTGTCGTAAAGCAGCTTGCAGTTCAGGATCACAATGATGCCGGCGATGATCCATGCCGCCGTGGCGACCGACCGCGAAATTACGAAGTCACCCATCTTTCGCCGATCCGAGACAAACCGCACCAGCGGGATGATCGCAAATGGCAGCTGCATCGACAGGATGACCTGACTGAAGACGAGGAGTTGTCCGGTGCCGCGTTCGCCATAGAGCGCAGTGACGACCACGACCGGAACGATCGCGATGCCGCGCGTCACGAGCCGGCGCGCCCAGTTCGGCAGACGCAGCCGGAGAAAGCCCTCCATCACGATCTGGCCGGCCAGCGTTGCCGTTACCGTCGAGTTGAGGCCGGATGCCAGCAGTGCGATCGCGAAAAGCGTCGATGCGATGCCGAGGCCTAGCAACGGCGACAACAACTCGTAAGCCTGACCGATCTCGGCCACATCGGCATGACCGCTGGTATGGAAGGACGCCGCCGCGACGATGAGGATCGCCGCATTGATGAACAGCGCCAGCATCAGCGCGATGGTGCTGTCCGCCGTCGCCCACTTGATCGCGTCGCGGCGGCCTGCATCGGTGCGCGGATAGTCACGGGTCTGCACGATCGATGAATGCAGATAGAGGTTATGCGGCATCACGGTTGCGCCGATAATGCCGATCGCAATGTAGAGCATTTCGGGATTGGTCACGATCGCGGTGGAGGGCAGGAAGCCGCTCAGCACTGCAGCCACGGGCGGCGCCGCGGCGACAATCTGAACCGTGAAACAGACCGCGATGACGATGAGCAGCGCGATCACGAAAGCTTCCAGAAAACGGAAACCCTTGTTCATCAGCAACAGCAACAAAAAGGCATCCAGCGCGGTGATGAGCGCGCCCCCGATCAGCGGAATGCCGAACAGTAGCTGCAGCGCAATCGCGGTACCGATCACTTCCGCCAGATCGCAGGCGATGATCGCCGTCTCACAGGCGAGCCACAGCATGATGTTGACCGGGCGGGAAAAGCTGTCGCGGCAGGCCTGCGCCAGGTCGCGGTCGGTGACGATGCCCAGACGCGCGGCCAATGCCTGCAGCAGGATCGCCATCACGTTCGACAGCAGGATCACCGAGAGCAGCGTGTAGCCGAATTTCGAGCCACCTGCGAGATCGGTCGCCCAGTTGCCGGGGTCCATGTAGCCGACTGAGACCATGTAACCCGGTCCGGCGAACGCCAGCAGCCGCCGAAACCAGTGGCCGCCGATCGGAACCGGAATCGACGAATTGACCTCCGAGAGGCTGCGGCGGAAATCCCCGCCAAGGCCGGAGCGCCAGCCGGCCGCGTCTGGAACGCTGCCGGGGATTGGAGACGTTGACGAATCGGGCGAGGTTTTCGGCGAAAGTGCATCCATCAGAGCTGCATAGAGCAATCCCTCCCTTGTTGCAACTCATTTGCAACTGCATCTAGCCGGTTGGTGGGCACTCCCTGTCACGGTGTGCGCTCAGTAATCGGGTGGCTGCGTACTCGTCCGGACCCCATGGTGGCTGTCACAGACAGGAATCGCCATGTCCCGCACGCCGACTGACCGACTGCCACCAACCTTCAACCGCCTCGCCTGGTCGAACCTCGCGGCGCAGTCGGCCGAGCAGATCGCGCTGGCGGCCGCGCCTATCGTCGCGGTGCTGTTGCTCGGCGTCGGTGAAGGCCAGACCGGATTGCTGCAGACCGCGCTGACCCTGCCCTTCGTGCTGTTCGCCATTCCCGCCGGTCTGCTCGCCGACCGGATGTCGCGCCGCACGCTGATGGCCGGAGCTGAGGCGCTGCGTGCGATCGCGCTGTTGCTGACGCTGGGGCTGATCTGGTTCGGCGCGCTGACGATGACGCTGCTCGCTTTGCTCGGCTTCGTCGCGGTGTGCGGCACCGTGGTCTACAGCGTCGCCGCGCCGTCGCTTGTGCCATCGCTGGTCGTACCGCAATTGCTCGGCGCGGCGAATACGCGGATCGAACTCGCGCGCACCGTGGCTTTTGCGAGCGGTCCTGCCGTCGGCGGCGCGCTCGTCGGCTTCACTGGCGCCGCGCCTGCTTTCGGCTTTGCCGCCGCGCTGTCGGTCATCGCTGTCGCGTTGCTATCGGGCATCCACGAGCCCCCGCGCACAACCATTCAACAACGCAACCCGGTGCAGGATATCGCCGAAGGCCTGTCCTTCGTCTGTTATCATCAGTATTTGCGGCCGGTCTTCATCACACAATTCATCTTCAGCGCCGCGTCCTTCATGGTGCTGGCGGTGTTCGTGCCTTACGCGGTTCGCCATCTCGGTCTCTCCGCCTCCGGCGTCGGCGTGACACTCGCGATGTATGGCGTCGGCATGGTGATCGGCGCACTGCTGGCAACACGTGTGATGAGACGGTTGCCGTTCGGCACCGTGATCGCGCTTGGCCCCGTCACCGGCTTCGTTGCCTCCGTCATGATGGCACTGACCACATGGATCCCCTCGCCGGCTTTGGCGGGCCTGAGCTTCTTCCTGCTCGGCGTCGGTCCGATCCTGTGGGTGATCTCCACCGCGACGTTGCGACAGTCGGTAACGCCGCCGAGCCTGCTCGGACGCGTGTCCGCGATCAACATCCTGAGTTACGGCGCCCGTCCGATCGGAACCGGGATAGCGGCCGTTGTCGGCGGGCTCTATCACGCGGAGGCGTGCCTCTACCTCGCCGTCGCGGGTTTCGCCTGGCAGGCCGTGGTGATCCTGACTTCGCCCGCAGTGACGCTGGAACGGCAGCCGGACATGGTCGGCGATGTGACCGGATGCGTTCCGACGAAAGTCTAACAGGCTTGGTGTAGTTCATCTGTAGTTCGCACTCGCTCATGATCTCCCCGCACCGCAGCACGGATAGTTAGTGTAGTTACGCCGCGTCGAAGCGTCGCAGCAAAGCGAACTTTCTTGCCAAAGCGGCAAGCAAGCCTTTGTCTTGTCATCAATCAACAAGGTCAGTCCGCAAAAGGACGACCATTCGGGGAGAACACAATGGCTTCATCCAAGGACAGGACTCCGTCTCGGCGCCGTTTTCTGAAGGTCGCCACCGCCGGTGCCGCTGCAAGCGTCGTCGCACCGGCAATCGCCCAGGCGCAGGGCCCGATCAGCATGCGCTGGCAGAGCACCTGGCCGGCCAAGGACATCTTCCACGAATACGCGCTCGACTACGCCAAGAAGGTCAACGACATGACCGGTGGCGACCTGAAGATCGAGGTGCTTCCGGCTGGCGCCGTAGTCCCGGCCTTCGGCCTGCTCGATGCGGTCTCCAAAGGCACGCTCGACGGCGGCCACGGCGTGATGGTCTATCACTACGGCAAGCAGACCGCGCTGGCGCTGTGGGGCTCTGGCCCGGCCTATGCGATGGATGCCAACATGCTGCTGGCCTGGCACAAATTTGGCGGCGGCAAGGAGCTTCTGGCAAAGCTCTATGCATCGATCAACGCCAATGTCGTGTCACTTCCCTACGGACCGATGCCGACCCAGCCACTCGGCTGGTTCAAAAAGCCGGTGACCAAGGCCGATGATCTCAAGGGTGTGAAATTCCGCACCGTCGGCATCTCCATCGACGTGTTTACCGGCCTTGGTGCAGCAGTGAACGCATTGCCCGGCGGCGAAATCGTCTCGGCGATGGATCGCGGCCTGCTCGATGCGGCCGAGTTCAACAACGCTTCGTCGGACCGCATCCTTGGATTCCCCGACGTATCCAAGACCTGCATGCTGCAGAGCTATCACCAGAATGCCGAACAGTTCGAAATCCTGTTCAACAAAACCAAATATGACGCCCTGCCCGAGAAGCTGCGGGCGATCATCGCGGGCGCCGCCGATGCGGCCGGTCAGGAAATGTCCTGGAAGGCCATCGACCGCTATTCGCAGGACTACGCGGAAATGCAGAGCAAGGACAAGGTCAAGTTCTACAAGACACCTGACTCGATCCTGCAGAAGCAGCTTGAGGTCTATGACGAGGTCGTCGCCAAGAAATCGGCCGAGAATCCCCTGTTCAAGGAAATCTCCGAGTCCCAGCAGGCCTTCGCCAAGCGCGCCACGCAGTGGGAGCAGGACACGGTCGTGAATCGCCGCATGGCCTATAACCATTACTTCGGCCCGAACGCGAAGAAGAAGACCTGACGCCATCAGGCGCAGATATCCCGCATCATCCGGGACTTTCTCCCGGATGATGCTTCGTTGTTGCCTGATATCGCCGATCTTCACCTGCCCACATGTCCTGTAGACTGGCCTCCATGAAATGACCGCCGAGCGTTTCCTGCAATCCATCGACGGTATCAGTACATTCGCCGGCAAGGCCGCGGCCTGGCTCATTTTGGGATTGATGGGCCTCGTCTGCGCCGAAGTGTTCAAGCGCTATATGCTGAACATGCCGACGGCATGGATCTTCGACGCGTCGAACATGCTCTATGGCACGCTATTCATGCTGTGCGGCGCCTATACGCTGGCGCAGAATGGCCATGTCCGTGGCGACTTCCTATACAGCTCGATGCGGCCGCGCACGCAGGCCTCGCTCGATCTCGTTCTCTACATCGTGTTCTTCCTGCCCGGCATCGCCGCGCTGGTCTATGCCGGCTGGGACTATGCGGGCGACAGCTGGCGCATCCGCGAGCATTCCAACGTCACGGCGGACGGACCGCCCGTCTATCATTTCAAGGCGATGATCCCGCTAGCCGGCGCGTTGCTGTTGTTGCAGGGCATGGCTGAAATCATCCGCGCCGCGATTTGCCTGAAGACAGGGGTGTGGCCGAGCCGGCTCAAGGACGTGTCCGAAATCGATGTCGTCGAGGAGCAGCTCGCGCATAGCGAACACGTCGATGATGACGTGCGTAGGAATGCCATCGCGCAGGCGCAAGAGATCGAGGAAAGCGCACGCCAGCGCGGCATGGGCGGGGAGACGCAAAAATGAGCGATCCTGCACTCGGCCTCCTGATGCTCGGCCTCATCGTTGTCGTGATCATGCTGGGCTTCCCCACGGCCTTCACGCTGATGGGCCTCGGCATGTTCTTCGGCTTTTTCGCCTATTACCGCGCAGGCGAATCCTGGGCCGACAACCACATCTTCGATCTGATGGTCCAGCGCACCTATGGCGCCATGACTAACGACGTCCTGATCTCCATCCCGCTCTTCGTGCTGATGGGCTATGTGATGGAACGCGGCGCGCTGGTCGACAAGATGTTCTATTCGATCCAGCTCGCCTTCCGCCGCGTCCCGGCCTCGCTGGCGGTGGCGACGCTGATCGTCTGCACTTTCTGGGGCATAGCATCCGGTCTGGTCGGCGCCGTCGTCGTACTGATGGGCGTGATCGCCTTCAATCCGATGCTGAAGGCCGGCTATGACGTCAAGCTGGCGTCCGGCGTGATCACGGCCGGCGGCACGCTGGGCATCCTGATCCCGCCATCGGTGATGATCATCGTCTATGCCGCCGTCGCCGGACAGTCTGTCGTGAAGCTCTATGCCGCTGCGATGTTTCCGGGCTTCTTTCTGGCCTTCCTCTATCTCGTCTACATCATCGGCTGGGCGCTCATTAACCCGAAGATCGCGCCGAAGCTGCCCGAGAGCGAAACACGCGTGCCCATCCGGCCATGGATCGCCGATCTGCAGCAAGCCTATTCGCACAAGATGCTGCCGGCTTTGCTGACGGCAGCCGTGGCGCCGTCGCGCGCGATGGCCCTGACCATGGATGGCGCACGGATCACCTATGCGACGATCCTGAAGAATCTCGGTTTTGCATTGGTGCCACTGATCCTGGCGCTGACCACGCTATGGGCCGCGTGGTGGTATGTCGTCATCCATCCGCAGCCCGACGCCCCCGCAGCCGCGATCATCGAGCGGGTTCAGTCCGGCGACGCCAGCACCGCCACACCTGAAGAAGAAAAACTGGAGGAGCTCGGCGCCGCCCAGTCCGGCTCGGCAAAAGAGAGTGAACCGGAAGTACTCCAGCAGATGGGCAATGCCGATCTGCAAAACAGTCCCACGAATGCGCCGGTCGATGCCGGACCGCCGCCGGAATTCTATACCTACTTCGCCTTCACGGCGGCCATCATCGCACTGATGCTGTTCTATTATTACTGGACCATGGGCGCCGCCCAGTTCGAGGTGCTGCGGCTGCTGACATCGTCCGTGATGCCGCTCGGCATCCTGACTGCCATCGTGCTGGCCGTGATCCTGCTCGGCATCACGACGGCAACGGAGTCCGCCGCCGTCGGCGCCGCCGGCGCGTTCCTGCTCGCCTTCCAGGCGCGCACGCTGGACTGGAAGCGCACCAAGGAAGCCGTGTTCCTGACCGCCAAGACCACATCCATGGTGTGCTGGCTGTTCGTCGGATCGGCGCTGTTCTCCGCGGTGTTCGCCATTCTCGGCGGACAGGCGCTGCTGGAGAGCTGGGTACTGTCGCTGAACCTGACGCCGGTCCAGTTCATGATCCTGTCGCAGGCGATCATCTTCATTCTCGGCTGGCCGCTGGAATGGACCGAGATCATCGTGATCTTCGTGCCGATCTTCCTGCCGATGCTGAAGCATTTCGGCATCGACCCGATCTTGTGGGGCGTGCTCGTCTTCGTCAACCTGCAGGCCGCCTTCCTGTCGCCGCCGGTCGCGATGTCCGCCTTCTATCTGAAAGGCGTCGCGCCATCGCATGTGACGCTGAACCAGATCTTCTCCGGCATGATGCCCTATATGCTCATCGTCATCATCTGCATGGTGCTGATGTATATCTGGCCCGGCCTGACGCTGTGGCTGCCGAATTACCTCTACGGAAACTGATCCATCAGCCTCGACCACCGCCGGGAACGCGGCGGTGGCACTCACGTCCTCCCGGAATACCGCATGACTGCCCTGCTCTTTGCAGCTCGCTTTATATGATGTACATCATTTATAAAATGAGGATCATCATATGACCGACCGCACGGCAGACGCCATGGCAGACACCCCGCCGCAGGAAGCATCCTCCACCGCACTGCAGATCGCGGTCCTCGCGGGGCTGGCCTCGATGGGTACCCTGGCGACCAACATTCTGCTGCCATCGCTGCCACAGATGGCGGTATCGTTGCAGGTAACGACGCCCGCGGTTACGGCATCGATCACCGTGTTTTTGCTGGTCTTCGCGCTTGGCCAATTGCTGGTCGGGCCGATCTCCGACCGTTACGGGCGTCGCATGCCGGTGCTGGCCGGTTTCGCTGTCTTCATCATCGGCAGTATCTGGTGTGGCGTCTCGACTGATCTTCCTTCGCTACTGGTTGGCCGCGCGATCCAGGCCGCCGGTGCCTGTTCGACCTCGGTTCTCTCGCGCGCCATCGCCCGCGACCTGTTCAGCGGCGCCGCGCTGGCACGCGCACTCACCTTGGTGATGATCGCGCAGGCCGCAGCCCCTGGTTTCTCCCCGCTGCTTGGTGGCGGACTCGATTATTTTTTCGGATGGCGTTCAGAATTTGTTTTCGTCGGCGCCTTCGCTGTGTTGTCGGCTCTCAGCTATGTCCTGGTGCTCGGCGAAACCCACAACACGACGCGCATCCCGCTCAATCCGCTCGCCGTCAGTACAACCTATCTCAAGCTTTCGGTGAACCGCCACTTCCTGATCCCGGCCGCCACGGTGGGCCTGATCATGGGTGGACTGTTCTCGATCTTCTCCGCAACACCTCGCATTCTCATAGAGGGCTACGGCTTCACACCGATTGCGCTCGGGCTGTTCTTTGCGGGCACCGTACTGGTTGTGTTCGGCTCCGGCATGCTGGCCGCGCGCCTCGCCCCCCGCTTCGGACTGGATCGGGCCATTCGCTACGGCTTGCTGATCGCGTTCATCGGCGGCATCGCGGTGTTCGCGACCGCCTACTTCCACGGCAACGTCGTCACCTTCATCGCCGCGACCTGTGTGTTCCTGCTGGGCATGGGCGTGGTCAATCCGCTCGGCACGGCGCAGGCGCTGTCGCCGTTCGGCACCCATGCCGGCGCCGCCTCGGCACTGCTCGGCTTCTGGCAGATGATGGGGGCCGCGATCGGCGTATCCCTGTCGGCCACGATCGTGCCGCAGGCCGCATTGGCGCTCGGCATCGTTCTCGGTGCAGCCTGCCTGATCGCTATCGTACTCTACGCCATGCGCCAGCCAACCACTGCGGTCAGCTAACGCGCCAGATAGCGCTCATAGCCGCCGCGCACGACCTCGTCGCTGTCGATCTCGGGATCCAGCGTGTAGAGATCCTGCGCGCGGCCGATACCGCGCAAGGCGTAGCGGCCCGTGGAGACCAGATATTTGCGGCCGGCCGCATCGAGCCCGGCCTGAAACGCGGACGAGGTCAACAGCGGCCGATCGACCGACGAACACATGGAAGCGATGCGGCTCACCTCGTTGACCGAGGGACCAACCACGGTGAAATCGAGCCGCTCGTCGCTGCCGATATTGCCGTAGAATACTTCGCCCTCATGCAGACCTACATAGGCAGTCGTGACCGGCCGGTTCGCGGCCAAACGTTTCGCATTCAGCTTGGCGATATTCTTGCGGAACTGATGTTCGGCGCGCAAGGCGTTGCGCTTCGCCTTCACCATGTCGTCGCCGGTGAACATCGCCAGAATGCCGTCGCCGATAAGTTTGAGCACGTCGCCGCCGACATCATGGATCGCAGCGATCGAGGCTTCGGCATAGTCATTCAAGAACGGGATGATCTCGTCCGGTCCGATCGCCTCGCTGATCCCCGTGGAGTTGCGCAGGTCGGAAAACCACAACACCGCATTGATACGCTCGGTGACGCCTCGCGCGATCTTGCCGCGCAGAACCTGTTCGGCGGCATCGCGGCCGAGATAGACGCGGCCAAGGGTGCGCGCGATCTCCATCTGGGCTCCCGACTTGATGGCGAGACCGAGCATCGGCACCAGTTCGCGCAGCGCCGACATCTGGCGCTCGTCGAACCCGTCTTCATGGCGCGTGGCCCAATAGGAATAGAGGCAATCCATCTGCCCCATCGAGCCAGCCTCGCCGAACTTGTGCAGGAACACGGCGCCGTGGCGGTGACCGCCTTCCTGCAAGCTGCTGACCATCGAGAAGCGGTCGGCGATCCCGGGCGCGTGCAGATCGAGCCGCAATTCGTCGTGCCCCTCTTCCAGCATGTGGAAGAACACCGATCGTCGCCAGTTCGCGGCGGCCTCGCCGATCTCGGTCGAACCGTATTCGAACACGTCGCTCTCGTTGCTGGCCGTGTCGTTCCAGCGGAAGCCACGGCCCTCGAAGATCGGATGCAGCGTGTCAATGAAGACGAGGCCACGGGATACATCGATACCGCCGGCACGGCAGCGCTCGCAGAAGCCGCGGATCAGGTCGTTTTCCGGAAGGCCGGTCAGACCCTCGCCGACCAGCCAGCTCATCAGTTCAATGCGTGCGGCAGTTTCCATGAGACACTTGTAGGATGGGTTGAGCTTTTGCGAAACCCATCCTGCGGCGCTTTAACCATGCGCGCCTTGCTCCTTGGCGTGGATCTCGACGGAGCCGGGGAACAGGCGCCGGATCAGGATGTAGAAGACGGGCGTGAAAACGAGGCCGAAGATCGTGACGCCGATCATGCCGAAGAACACCGCGACACCGACGGCCTGTCGCATCTCCGAGCCTGAGCCCGACGAGATCACAAGTGGCAGCACGCCGAGAATGAAGGCAAAGGACGTCATCAGAATCGGGCGGATACGCAAACGGCAGGCCTCGATCACGGCTTCGAGCTGATCGCGGCCTTCCTGCTCGATGTCGCGGGCAAACTCGACGATCAGGATCGCATTCTTTGCGGCCAAGCCGACCAGCACGACGAAACCGATCTGGGTGAGGATGTTGATGTCCTGCCCCATGATGCGCACACCGATGGTGGCCGCGAGCAGGCACATCGGCACGATCAGGATGATCGTGAACGGCAATGTCCAGCTGCCATATTGCGCGGCCAGCACCAGGAACACGAACAGCACGCAGATCGGGAAAATATAGAGACCGGCATTGGCGCCGGTCGATTGCTGATAGGACAGATCGGTCCACTCGAACGCGAAGCCGCTCGGCAGCGTGTCATCCGCGAGCTTTTTCATGGCCGTGAGCGCCGTCGCCGAACTGGTACCCGGCAGCGTGTCGCCGGAGATTTCAGACGACGGATACAGATTGTAACGCGCGACGCGGTCCGGGCCTGCCGTGTCGCTGAAGTTCACGACACTGCCGAGCATTACCATGTTGCCGGCGCTGTTGCGCGTCTGCAACCGCGCCAGATCGGCCGTTTCCTTGCGGAACGGATAATCGGCCTGCGCGGTGACGTGATAGGTGCGGCCGAGAATGTTGAAATCGTTGACATAGGTCGAGCCGAAATAGGTCTCGATCGCCTCGGTCACGTTCTGCATGGGCACGCCCAGCATCTGCGCCTTCTGGCGGTCGATATCGACGAACACCTGCGGCGTGTTGGCGGAGAACGGCGAGAACACCGACGTCAGGCCCGGCGCCCGGCGCGCGGCATTCACGAGCTCATCGGTCGCCGCGGCCAGCAGTTGCGGCCCCCTGCCCTGACGATCCTCGATCCGCATGGCGAAACCACCGCCGGTGCCGATACCCGGCACCGCGGGTGGCGGCAGCACGATGATGAAAGCGCCTTCGATCACCGAGAGGCGCTTGCGCAATTCAGCCGTGATGGCTCCCGCGCTCAGCCCCTTCTTGGCGCGCTCCTCCGGATTCTCGAACACCGGGAACATGGCGGCCGCATTGCCGGCCTGCGTGAAGGTCGCGCCGGACAGGCCGGCCAGCGCCGGCATCCGCGCGACACCGGGCGTATCCAGCACGATCCCTTCGATCTGTTTGACGATCGCCGTCGTGCGCGCCAGTGATGAGGCACCGGGCAATTGCGCAACGACGATGACATAGCCACGGTCCTGCGCCGGAATGAAGCCTTGCGGTGTGGCGTAGAGCAGCCAGCCAGCGGAGCCGATCAGGGCGACATACAGGATCAGCATCAGCGCCGAATGCTTAATGACAAAGCCCGCGAGGCCGCCATAGGCATGCGACAGGCGGTCGAAACCGCGATTGAACACGCCGGTGAACGCCGCCCATCCTCGTGCCAGAAAATTCCAGCTCGCCGGCGGCTTCTTCTCGTGATGCGGCTGCAGGATCAGCGATGCTAGTGCCGGCGACAGCGTCAGCGAACAGAAGCATGAGATCGCCGTTGCGACCGCTATCGTGATGGCGAATTGCTGGAAGAACTGCCCGGAGATGCCGCCGAGGAATGCCGTGGGCACGAACACCGCACACAGCACCAGCGCGATCGAGATCAGCGCGCCGCCGACCTCGTCCATGGTCAGCAGCGCCGCGTCGCGCCGGCTCATGCCGTCGCCGAGATGGCGCTCGACATTCTCCACCACCACGATGGCGTCGTCGACGACAATGCCGACCGCGAGCACAAGCCCGAACAGAGTAAGGTTGTTGATCGAGAAGCCCAGCGCGGCCATCACGGCGAATGTGCCGACCAGCGACACCGGAATGGCGATGATGGGAATGATCGCCGGTCGCCAGCCTTGCAGGAACACCAGCACGACGATGACCACCAGCACCATGGCTTCATAGATGGTCTTGATCAGCTCGGAGACCGACTGGGCGATGAATTCGGTCGGGTTGTAGCCGATATTGTAGTCCAGCCCCTTCGGGAAATCGGCCTTGAGCTTCTTCATCTCCTCTTCGATGTTCTTCGCGGTCGCCAGCGCGTTGGAACCCGGACGCTGATAGACCAGCATGGCCACCGCTTCCTTGCGCAGCAGGAAGCCGTTGGTCGTCGACGACAGCGCGCCTATCTCGACGCGCGCGACATCGCGGAGACGCACCAGACGGCCATCGTCGCCCGCTTTCAGCACGATGTCCTCGAACTGCCGCGGCTCCTTCAGACGACCGGTGAAGGTCAGGTTAGGCTGAAACGCGCGATCTGCAATCGGCGGCTCGGCGACCTGGCCGCCCGCAATCTGCAAATTCTGCGCGCGGATGGCAGTCAGCACGTCGCCTGCGGTCATGCCCAGCGTGGCAATCTTGTCAGGATCCAGCCACAGCCGCATCGAATAATCGCGCGCGCCGAAGATGGTAATGTCGCCAATGCCATCGAGGCGCAGGAGCGGATCGCGGACCTGACGCAGCGCGTAATTCGAAATGTAGAGCTGGTCGTAAGTGTCGTTAGGCGACAGCATGAACACGACCATCATCAGGTCGGGACTGTTCTTGCGGGTGACGACGCCGTTGCGCTGGACCTCCTCCGGCAGCCGCGGCTGCGCGATGGCCACGCGGTTCTGCACCAGCACCTGGGCTTTATCCAGATCGGTGCCGAGCTTGAAAGTCACGGTGATGTTGAGCTGGCCGTTCGAGGTGGCCTGGCTGTAGATATACAGCATGTCCTCGACGCCGTTGATCTCCTGCTCGATCGGCGTCGCGACGGTATCCGACACGGTCTGTGCCGATGCGCCGGGATATTGCGTGGTCACGACCACGGTCGGCGGCGCCACCTGCGGATATTCCGCAACCGGCAAGGTCGTGTAAGCAAGCGCACCGACGATCAGCAGCACGATGGAGAGCACCATCGCCAGGATGGGCCGGTTGACGGAGAGGCTGCCCAGATTCATGGCTTTGTGCCAGCTGCTGGTGCGGGCGTCGCGGCCGCCATCTTCGGCGCCACCTTGGCGCCCACACGGGCGCGCTGAATCCCGTCGACGATTACCCGATCGTCGGGTTTGAGCCCTTCCCTGATCACCCGCAATCCGCCATCCAGCGGACCAAGTGTCACAGGCCGCGCCTCCACCGTGTCATCGGCTTTCACCACCATCACGATCTTGCGTGACTGGTCGTTGGCGACCGCAGCATCAGGAATCAACAGCGCTTCATATTCGCCGCTGGCGATGACCCGGACCCGGGCGAACTGCCCCGGCAGGATGGAGAGGTCCTTGTTGTCGACAATAGCACGACCGCGCAGCGTGCCGGTGCCGACATCGAGCCGGTTATCGAGGAAATCCATCTTGCCCTCATGCGACGGCTTGGTTTCGCCGACCAGCGTGATCTGCACGGGATTGGGCGTATCGCGCGAGCTCGGCCGCTTGCCCTCAAACCACAGCTTGCTGTTGCGGACGTAAGTGGCTTCATCGGTGTCGAAATAGACGTAGATGGGGCTCAGCGACACGATCGAGGTCAGCAGCGTCGCGCCACTCTCGCTGCCTTGCACCAAATTGCCGACTGTCACGAGATGGCGGCTGACACGGCCGGCGATCGGCGCGACTACCTTGGTATATTCGACATTGAGTTGCGCTTGCTTCAGCGCACCTTCGGCCTGCAGCGTCGCGGCCTGCGCGGCCGCTATTGCCTGGCTACGTTGATCGACGATGTTTTCGGAGATCGCCTGGGTCTTGATCAACGTGGTGGCGCGTTCGAGCTCCTTCTCTGCCAGCACGACCTTGGCCTTGGCATCGTCGAGCTGGCCCTGCGCCTGCTCCGCTGCAGCCTGATACTGGCGCGGGTCGATTTCGTACAGCAGATCGCCGGCCTTGACGACGGCGCCGTCCGTGAAAGCAACCTTGGTAACGAAGCCGGTTACGCGGGCGCGGATCTGCACCTGTTCGATCGCATCGAAGCGGCCGGTGAATTCATCCCAATCGGTCGTGACCTTCTTGGTGGGATTGGCGACCGTGACCGGTGGCGGCGGAGGTGCAGCGGCCTCCTCCTTCTTGCCGCAGCCGGCGAGCAGGAGAAGAGCCACAACAGGCGCTGCGACCGACAAACACGACGCAAAGGCATTTCCAACGTCATATAATCGCGACAAACTGATTGAATGTTTCAAAACCAGACCCCCGCCACGACACGCGATATGGCGGTCATCATGCGCTATATCAATTCGACATCAAGCGAAATAATTGATGCCCGAATGGGCTGCTATCCTGCGGCCATTGTCTTGCCACATCCACGCGACGCCTCGCGTCATACCGACGTTATAATAACGTCCTGCTGCGGGACGTGCGCCTGCGCAAGGCGTCGGTTCGGGGGGAGCGACCTATGGGCGCACCGAGGAATTCAACCCGCCCGGCGGAGTGTCGCAACGCCACTTGCCACCATGGCGCGAGATAAGCGGATCGACTATAATACCTGCCCATCATCCAAAAGGATTGAGCGTGTTATCTCTCGAACTCGGGATCGTTGCGATCCTGATCGTCGTCAACGGTCTGCTGGCAATGTCGGAGCTGGCGATCGTATCCTCCCGTCCTGCCCGCCTCGCCGCTTTGGTTGAAAAAGGCGTGACAGGTTCACGCCGCGCACTGACGCTGGCCTCCGATCCCGGCAAGTTCCTCTCCACCGTACAAATCGGCATTACACTGATCGGTGTTTTGTCGGGCGCCTTCTCCGGTGCGACGCTGGGCCAGCGTCTCACCGTACTGTTGCTTGACCTTGGCGTATCAAAAGGTCTCGCCGATACGCTCGGCGTCGGCATCGTCGTATCGATCATTACTTACGCTTCGCTCATCATCGGCGAACTCGTGCCGAAGCAGATCGCACTGCGCGATCCCGAAGCCGTGGCCGTGCGCGTTGCGCCGGCCATGGTGTTGCTCGCAAAAATCTCACTGCCGCTGGTGTGGCTGCTTGACCGCTCCGGCAAGGCGATCCTGTTTCTACTTGGGCAGCGCGGTGAAGCCGAAGAGAAGGTCAGCGAAGACGAAATCCGCACGCTCGTGACTGAAGCGGAAACCGCCGGCGTGCTTGAGCCCGGCGAGAAGGAAATGATCGCAGGCGTGATGCGCCTCGGCGACCTACCCGTCGGTGCCGTCATGACGCCGCGCCATGAAGTGGCGATGATCGATCTTGCCGACCCCATCGAGACCATCCAGGCCGAACTCGCCGGCAGCTCGCATTCGCGCTTTGCGGTGTTCGATGGCGACGGCGATTCCGCCATCGGCATCGTGCAGGCCAAGGATCTGCTCGATGTGTATTTGAGCGGCAAGACGCCGGACATCCGCGCGCTGGTGCGCGAGGCTCCGGTCATTCCCGACACGGTCGATGCGCGCGACGTGGTGGCGATCCTGCGTGACTCGCCATTCCATATCGGCCTCGTGCATGATGAATACGGCGTGTTCCAGGGGGTGGTGACATCAGCGGATATTCTGGAGTCGATCGTCGGCGCCTTTCACACCGAGGAAGGCCCGGCCGAGGTCGCCTTCCACAAACGCGAGGACGGCTCCTACCTCATCTCCGGCTGGATGCCCGCGGTGGAGTTCGCCGCCCTGCTCGGCATCGACTTGCCCGCGCAGTCGCGCCCCTATCAGACCTTCGCCGGCTTCCTGCTGCAGGAATTCGGCAAGATTCCCGAGGTCGGCGACGAGATCATCTCGCATGCCTGGCGGTTCGAGGTCATGGACCTCGACGGCCGTCGCATCGACAAGGTGCTGGCGAGCCGCGTCAAGGAAGAAGCGCTAGGGTAAATTCATCCCAGCGCTCCATGTATCGGGACATCAGGCCGTGAAGAGCGGCCGCAGCGAGCGGATATCCTTGACCTTCTCCAGATTGTTGATCTGATCGATCAGCTTCTTCGCCTTTTTGGCCCCGAGAACCGGCGCGATCAAGTCACGGGCCTTTGCACTGACGGCTTCGGTGCTCAGCGGATTTTCCTTGGTGCCGGGCGGGAACTTGGTGAAGTGCTCCACCTTCTTGCCATCCATCATCTCCACCTCGACGATAGCGCCGCGCGGCGCGGCCGGATCCATCAGGGCCTTATCACCGACCACGGTTACCTTGGCGCGCTGCTCAAGGATCTTGGAATCCTTCATCAGCGCCTGGTCATGGCTGTCGACGAACGACACGGCACCCTTGACGAGCGCGACCGCCACCAGATGCGGGCAGTTGACGTCGGGCATCGCGCTGGTGCCGACGATCCCCGTCGCATCGGTCGGAATCTTGACAAGGATGCTCTTCACATTGCCCGGTGTCAGGCCATTCTGCTTGCGCAGGGTCAGGATCGCGTCGAGAGGCGACTGGATGGGATAGCCGACCGAGAATGTCTTGATCGCCGTTTCAGTGACGTAGAAGCGGCTGCCAAGACCGGCGAGCATCTCTTCCGGCTTCGGATCCGTGGACAGCGCAATGAACAAGTTATGCGTGCCATCGAGGACGTCATGAACGCCGGTCAAACCGGCCTGAACCATGGTCACGGCGGTCAGGCCGTTGCGGGCGCCCATGCCCGCGAAGTCGAAAGCCTTCTCGACGTGATCCTCGTCCTTCACCCAGCTCCACAGACCAGCCACCTGCTGCGAGGAATAGGAGATCGCATAACGCATACCCTTCTCGTCTAGCCGAGCCAGCGATGCGGCTGCACCGAGCGAGCCGAAGGTGGAACTCGTCCCTTCCGCGCTACGATGGCTGCCGCGCACGAGGTCAGGTCCGAGCGCCATCAACAGACGGCAAGTGAGATCATAGCCGAGCGTCACCGCGCGTATGAACTCGATGCCCGAACGGCCGCCTTCCTTCTCCGCCATGGCCAGCGCGGACGGCACGACAGCGCTTCCCGGATGCGCCTTGGTGACCGGCTCGAAATCATCGGTCTCGTCCGCATGCGCGCGCATGGCATTGGCCAGCGCGGCGTTGACGGCGGTAGTGCGGAAACTGGATCCGATCACCGACGCCTGCTGTTCGCCGCCGAGCCCCCGAACATATTTCAGGACCATCTCGCCCGGATGCATCCGCGCACCGGAGACCATCGCGCCGAACGTATCGAGGATGCGGTGTTTGCATTCCGTCATCACCACATCAGGAAGCGCCTTGTCGCGCGCCGAGACCATGTAGCGCGCAAGACGCCCGGTGACATCCGCATCCGCTGCTGCAGCCTTGCGAATGATGGACGGCGAAAGCGTTAATGCGGCGAGAGCACTGGCAGACTGGAGAACGCGACGGCGTGAAGGCGTACGACGCTGGGACATGTCATCCTTTAAGGAGTGTTGGCCGCAAGGCTCCCTGGAGGGATGCGGCGAGGTTTCTGCTCACAATACTGACGGCGTGACGATTGACGTACGTTCAGGCCACCTCGCGAAGGCCTCAATGCTTCATCGCGGGCAACGGCTGTCAGGCAGTGGATCGCGCGCCTGCCCTTGCAATATCTCCGGCGCTCGCCAAGCCCTCCACCTTCCAGCACAGCTCCATGACCTTTGCCGCCTGCTTGTGCGGCAGGATTCCTTCAGCGAGATCCTTGAACTTGCGTTCGAGATCGGCATCGCTCATAGGCTTCTCGAGGCTGCCGATGGCGTGCTCGATCCGCTTCTTGAGCACGCGCCCGTCATTCAACTCGACGGACATCTCGACCTGTTCCGGCTTGATCGATTGATCGACAGTCGGAACGACTTTGCCGCGCAATTCGATCGTCTTCGCGTCGCGCACCGCCCCATCGCTGAACTGCTTCTCGCCGCCGGCGCCTTCGATAAAGGCGATGGCAACCGCATGGTAGACGCTGAATTTTCCTTCGAGCCCCTCCCTGGGGGTCTTCTTCCCGGTAAGCTCGAGCACCAGCGGATGAACCTTCACGTCAACCTGCTTGATCACATCCGGCGTCAGCTTGTTCTCATTCCTGAGTTGGATCGCCGCGTCGATCAGCGGATGCAGGACGATGCCGCAGGCAAACGGCTTGTAGGTGTTGAGCGCTGACTCGTAACGCTTGCCGAGCCCCTCGGTGATCTCGGCATAGTCCTGCTTGGTGCTGATGGCATTGGCCCAGCCGCGCTTGGCCTCGATCATGCCATCGGAGCTGGTGTAATTCTTTGACGCAAGGATAGCGGCAAAGATGCCGTTGCTGGCAGCACGGCCAGGATTGAAGCTCTTGTTCATCGAACCGAAGGACTCGCGCAGGCCGACAGGCTGCGAGGCCGCGAGCCCCAGCGCCCAGATCATCTGCTGTTCGTTGAGACCGAGCAGCTTGCCAGCGGCGGCGGCCGAGCCAAATACCCCGGCGGTGCCGGTGATGTGCCAGCCGACGTCATAGTGGTTCGGATAAACGGCATTGCCGATCCGGCATTCGGTCTCGATACCGAGCACCAGCGCATTGAGGAAATCCTTGCCGGACACCGGCTTCATTTCCGCAATCGCCAGAATCGCAGATGCGACTGGACCTGCCGGATGAATGATCGTCTTCAGATGGGTGTCGTCATAATCGAAGATGTGACTCGAGACACCATTGATGAAAGCGGCGTTCATGATGTCGAAGCGTTCGTTGCGCCCGAACAGCGAGGCCTTCGCCGGACCGGAGAATGGCGCCAGCGCCGACGCCGCGATGTCCACCGTCTGATGATGCGAACCGCCAATGGCGACACCGACCCAGTTCAACAGCGTCCGCACGCCTTCCTTACGGACACTTGCCGGAAGGTCATCGTATTTGGCGTTGACAATGTAGTGCGCGAGAATCTGCGTCACATGCGGCGGAGCAACCGATGCGACTTTCTTCGGCGCCTCACTGGCAGCTGGCTCCGCAGCCAACGCACCACGCCCCGCTGCAGCCAGCGCCGGGAGCGCAGCAGCTGCCTGCAAGACGGTCCTGCGATTGGTGTACGCCATGGGATTTCCTCCGAACTATCATTCTTCGCGCGATCGACGCGCCGCTTCGTCGGGCTGCGGCGATACGCCTATTACAATTCGATAGCAAGCTGTTCGAATTCAGGCGACCTTACGGATTTGCAATATATGCACGAGATAGCGCTATTATCCCGAATTTCTCATTTGTTTCATAAATTCACCCCCTCTAGTTTTGATGCGGTCTGTTTCCGTTGCACGTCATGCGCGCCCTGGATTCCAACAAATAACTTTAAGGGTGAAACGCTGCAGAGATTCATCATCCGGCCATGAGCGCTGCTCGCATTCCCGCAGAGACATATCGTTTCGACAGCCAACAAATTTGCAGGTGCCGCTCTACGGCGACACATGCACCGATGATTCACGTCTGGTGCATGCCGCAGCGCATGCAGACGTAAGGAGATTAAATGCACCGACGTGACGTTCTGGCCGCGATGGCATCACTTGGCCTCACAAATGTGATTGGAAGCCGAATAGCGCAGGCTGCCGACGAACCCGCAATCCCCGCCATTGCAGGCCCCGATCTCAATACAATTCCTCCAAAATTCCGCGCGCCCGCCGGAAGCGTCGATACGCATACACACATCTTTGGCCCTGCCGCGGTGTATCCGTTCTCGCCCAAGCGCCCCTACTCACCGCCTGACGCTCCGCTTGAGATGTTTCGCAAGCTGAATGAAGCGATCGGCGTCGAACGCGCCGTCATCGTCAATGCGACCGTCCATGGGTTTGACAACCGCGTGGTGATCGACGCGATCGCGCAGAGCGGCGGCAGGTACAGGGGCGTCGCCAATGTGAACAACAGCATGTCGGAAGCCGATCTCATGGCGCTCGACAAAGGCGGCATCCGCGCCTGCCGCTTCGCCTTCCTCAAACGACTTGGCGGCGTCGGCGACATGAAGGTCTTCCGTACGCTGGTCGACCGCGTCGCCGCCATCGGCTGGCATGTGGACATTTATCTCGAAGCCGGCACAGTCCGTGAGTTCGTGCCGATCCTGAAAGCGCTCCCGGTGACCTACGTGATCGATCACATGGGGACGATCAGTGCCGCCAAGGGCCTCGACGATCCCGAATTCAAGGCACTGCTCGATCTGCAGGTCAGCGACGATAAGTGCTGGATGAAAATTACAGGTCTCGAACGCGCCTCGGCTGGCGCAGCTCCGTTCCATGACTCCGTGCCGTTCGCGAAGCAGTTGATCGACAATGCGCCGGACCGCGTGTTGTGGGGCACCGACTGGCCGCATCCGAATGTCAAGATCATGCCCAATGACGGCACGCTCGTGGATCTGATCCCGCTTTACGCGCCGGATCCTGCGGTTCAACACAAACTGCTGGTGACCAACCCAGAGAAGCTGTTCAAGTTCGCGCCGGTGACGTAGTTGCTGCGGCCCATCTGGCGCCGAGATCTGCAGCCCTCATGGTGAGGAGCGCGCCTTTTGCACTCGTCTCGAACCATGGGCTCGTTGACACCAACGTTGCCGCCATCCTTCGAGACGCCGCACAAGAGCGCGGCTCCTCAGGATGAGGCCGTCGTTTGATCGGCGAGTTGGACCCCTAGAGCAGCTCCAGCACCACATCTGCCGGCCGGCACAATCGCGTGCCCTTCGGCGTCTCGACGATGGGTCGGTTCATCAGGATCGGATGCGCGATGATCGCGTCGATCAGTGCGTCATCGCCGAGCGTGGGATCAGCAAGCCCAAGCTCGCCATAGACACTCTCCTTCTCACGTAGCAGCGCCCGAACGCCTCCGCCCATGGCGCCGATGAGCGCGACCAGCCGGCCGCGATCCGGCGGCGTCTTGAGATAGTCGATCACCACCGGCTCAATCCCACTCTGTCGGATCATCGCGAGCGTATTGCGCGATGTCCCGCAGGAGGGATTGTGGAAGATGGTGACCGTCATAACGCGCGAGGTTACTCGATCACCCGGCCGAACTTGTTCGACTTGGGCAAACCGGTCGCAAGACGGCCGGCATCCGCACGGTTGCCGCGCCAGTCGGCCAGTTCCTTCCAGGTCAGACGATGCTCGCGGTCGGACGAGTCCTTCCAGGTCAGGCCTTCCTTGGCCACGAAAGTGGTGACATCCGACAGGCCTGCGCTGGTGTATTTTTGCAGCCGCACGCCGCGGCCACGCGCCATTTCGGGCACCTGGTCGAGCGGGAAGATCACCATCTTGTGGTTGGTCCCGATGACAGCGACCTGATCGCTGCCTTCGCCGACCACCGTCAGCGCCCGCGCCTCGTTCGGCATCTCGACATTCAGCACCTGCTTGCCCTTGCGGGTGGTGCCGACGCAGTCGTCCTCATTGACGAGGAAGCCCTGACCGTCATGGCTGGCAATCAGGAACTTGCGGCCGCCCTTGTGCACGAACATCGAGACGATGGCGGCATCGCCCTCCATGTCGATGAACAGGCGGATCGGCTCGCCATGGCCGCGACCGCCCGGCAGCTTCGAGACGTCGAGCGAGTAGAACCGGCCATTGGTGGCCAGCAGCATCAGCTTCGAAGTCGTCTCGGCAAAGAACGCCTTGTCGAGCTTGTCGTCGGTCTTGAAGGTCAGGTTGGAGAGATCCGCAACCTGGCCCTTCAGCGTGCGGACCCAGCCCTTCTCGGAAATCACGACCGTGACGGGCTCGCGCTCGACCAGCGACTCTTCGAGGGCTGCGAGATCGTGCTCCGGCGCATCGGCGAACACCGTGCGGCGTTTGCCGAGCGGCGTCTTCGGCCCGAAGATGTCGCGCACCTTGCGGACCTGCTCGCCGACCTTGGCCCACTGCTCGGTTTCGGACTTCAGGATCGCGTTGATGCCCTTGAGCTCCGCGCGGAGCTCCTTGTCTTCTTTCCTGATCTCGAACTCTTCGAGCTTGCGCAAGCTGCGCAGCCGCATGTTCAGGATCGACTCGGCCTGCAATTCGGTGAGGCTGAACGCCTTCATCAAAGCCGGCTTCGGCTCATCCTCGGTGCGGATGATCCGAATGACTTCATCGATATTGAGATAGGCGATCAGGTAACCGCCGAGCACTTCCAGCCGATGTTCGATCTGGTTCTTGCGGAAGTTGGAGCGGCGCAGCAGCACGTCGCGCAGATGGTCGAGCCATTCCCGCAGACATTCGGCAAGGCCGAGCACCTTGGGGATGCGCCCCTTCACCAGCACGTTGAGATTTAGCGGAATCTTGCTCTCAAGCTCGGTGAGCTTGAACAGCGACTCCATTACCAGGCCGGCATCGACATTGCGCGTCTTCGGCTCGATGACGACGCGGATGTCTTCGGCGGACTCGTCGCGGATGTCACCGATCAGCGGCAGCTTCTTGTCGTTGAGCAGCTCGGCGATCTTCTCGATCAGCCGCGACTTCTGCACCAACCATGGAATCTCGGTGACCACGACATTCCAGGCACCCCGGACGCCCTCTTCTACATGCCACTTGGCGCGGGTGCGGAACGAACCGCGCCCGGTCATATAGGCTTCGGCGATGCTTTCCTTGGAATCGACGATGATGCCGCCGGTCGGGAAGTCCGGACCTTTCACCCAGCGCATCAGCGATTTCGATTTGGCGTCGGGCTTGTCGATCAGATGCAGCGCGGCGTCGCAGAGTTCGGCGACGTTGTGCGGCGGGATCGAGGTGGCCATGCCGACCGCGATGCCCTGCGCGCCATTGGCCAACAGGTTCGGGAAACCGCCCGGCAGCACGGCCGGCTCCTTGGTCTGGCCGTCGTAATTCGGGCGCAGCTCGACCGCGTCTTCGTCGATGCCTTCGAGCAGCAGCCGCGCAACATCGGTCATGCGGGCTTCGGTATAACGATAGGCTGCCGCGCTATCGCCGTCGATATTGCCGAAATTGCCTTGGCCGTCGACCAGCGGGTAGCGCGACGAGAAATCCTGCGCGAGGCGCACCAGCGCGTCATAGATCGACTGGTCGCCATGCGGATGGAACGAGCCCATCACGTCGCCGACGATCTTGGCGGATTTCTTGAACGGCGTGCCCGGATCGAGCCGCAGCAGGCGCATGCCATAGAGGATGCGGCGGTGAACCGGCTTCAAGCCGTCCCGCGCATCCGGCAGCGCCCGGTGCATGATCGTTGACAGCGCATAAGCGAGATAGCGCTCCTCGAGCGCGTCCCGCAGCTGCACTTCGTGAATTTCAGCCGGCTCCGGCGGAATCAGTCTTTTTCCCATGGCGAGGGGTTAGCGCCTCCCGGCGAATCGGGCAAGAAATGAATCATGCGCCACCGATCAAGTTCCATCGCTATCGGGGCGCCCTCGCCCGGGGAGAGGCCGCCTACGTCATTTCGTCAGCCATGAGGCGATGGGATAGATGGCGATTCCAGGCTCAGCCTGGACGCCATCTTCCCGCGGCTATTTGGATTTCTGGATGGAGGTCACGACGATCTGACCATCGACGCGACCGGCATCGAACTTCACCTTGTCGCCCACCTTGACCGATTTCAGCATCGCCGGGTCTTTCACGCGAAAGACCATGGTCATGCCCTCGTCCATATCGAGGCTCTTGATCGGACCGTGCTTCAGAGTGATCTTGCCTGCCGCTTCATCGATCTTCTTTACTTCTCCGCGCACCGCAGCGTCCTGCGCGTAACCCGCGACGCAGAACATTGAGAGCGCAACAAACGCGACAAGCGCGACAGATCCATTGGTCTTCATAGTGCGGTCCTTGCTTGAGATTGAACTATTTGCATCGGCCTATTTCACGATGATCTTGCCGGTCATCCCCAATTCACGATGCGTCGGGATCATGCATGAATATTCGAACGTCCCTGCCTTCGAGAACTTCCACAGGATTTCCCCGGACTTCTTGGCGGCGAGACGCAAGCCGTTGGGCTCGTCATGCTCCATATCGGGATTTTTCTTCATCGCGTCGCCGTGCTTCAGATTCTCTGCCGTGGTCGCCAGCAGGAATTCATGTGCTTCTGTCCCCGCGTTACGGATGACGAAGCGAATCTGCTCGCCGCGCTTGACCTCAATGACCGCAGGCGAATAATCCATCTCGTTCATGCTGACGACGATCTCCCGCGCCGGCTTCTTGGAATCGCCGGGTTCGCCAGCCGAATATCCTCCATGCTTGTCATGAGCTGCAGCAGCAGCCGCGTAAGCCATCGCGGCCAACATGAAGCCGCAACCGATATATTTTCGAGTCTCGTTCATTTCAGTTTTCCGTGTTTGATTGTTGTCTGTGATGACGATGTGCAGTCCTGGCCCTACATTCCCTTCATTTTCATGCCCTTCTTCATGTCCATCGGCTTCGATCCCTGGCCTTTGATGGTTTTGTCCTTCACGCTCGTCTGTCGTGGCGCTTCGCTCTGCGGCGCCTCGATCTCATAGGCCACCGTACCCTTCGGGAAATCGTAAGGACCCGGATCGCGGTAATCGTCGCGCGCGAGTCCGTCCCGCACCTTCATGATGCTGAACATGCCGCCCATCTCGATCGGACCGAACTGACCTGATCCCGTCATCATCGGCAGAGTGTTGTCAGGCATCGGCATCTCCATCTCGCCCATGGCACCGCCGGTGGATCCCATCACCATCGCGTCCGGCGCCAGCTTGCCGACTGCCTTCGCCAGATCCTTTTTGGAGACTCCGATCAGGTTTCTGACGTCGTGACCCATCGCATTCATGGTGTGATGCGACTTGTGGCAGTGGAACGCCCAATCACCGGGATTGTCGGCGACAAAGTCGAATGCCCGGATCGCGCCTACCGGCACGTCAGTGGTGACTTCTGGCCATTGCGCGCTGTCAGGCACCCATCCGCCATCGGTACAACTGACCGCAAACTTGTGCCCATGCAGATGGATCGGATGGTTGGTCATCGTGAGATTGCCGACGCGTATCCGCACACGATCGCCGAGACGAACCGGCAACGGATCGATGCCGGGGAAGACGCGGCTGTTCCACGCCCACATATTGAAGTCAGTCATCTCGTTGACCTTCGGCAGATAGGTGCCGGGATCGATGAGATAGCTGCTCATGATGAAGACGAAATCGCGATCGACGGGCCGGAAGCTGTTGTCGCGAGGATGCACGACCATCATCCCCATCATGCCCATCGCCATCTGGACCATCTCGTCCGAATGCGGGTGATACATGAACGTGCCGCTGTGCTTCATCTCGAATTCGTAGACGAAGGTCTTGCCGGGCTTGATGTGCGGCTGGCTCAGCCCGCCGACGCCATCCATGCCACTTGGCAGGATTACACCGTGCCAATGCACAGTGGTGTGCTCCGGCAGTTTGTTGGTAACGAAGATGCGAACCTTGTCGCCTTCGACAGTTTCGATCGTCGGCCCCGGCGACTGGCCGTTGTAGCCCCACAGATAGGCTTTCATGCCGTCCGCAAATTCGCGCTCGACGGGCTCGGCGACCAGATGGAATTCCTTCCAGTCGCCATTCATACGCCACGGCAACGTCCAGCCGTTGAGCGTAACCACCGGATTGTAATCGGGTCCACTCGACGGATGCAGCGGCGGCTGCATCGTTACCTTGTCCATCATGGGCGCTTCGGGAATATTCGCCGCCTGCACGCGGCCGGTGACCGCAGCAGCGCTAGCGAGCGCTGTGGCGGTGCCGAGAAAACTTCGTCGGGACAGCATGGTTTTCTCCATTTCAGTGCCCTCCTCCGCTGGACGCCTGCACGGCCGTCGCGGATCTTGTTTCGGATGATGGTTCGCCGCGGCCGCCGCCATTGATCGCGGTCTGCAGTTCGGACTGCGCGAGCCAGAAATTGCGCTTGGCCTCGATGGCGGCGCGCAAAGCTGCGATACGTTGACGGGCCTCGGTCAGCAGCGCGAATACATCGACCTGCATGCTGCTGAAGCGCAATTGCATCTCCTCCGAGATGATCTTGCGGAGCGGCAGCACCTCGCGCTGGTAGTGACCGGCGATATCGTAGGTCGAGCGATAAACCCTGAAGGCATCGCGCGCTTCGGAGCGGATATTCACCGCTTTCTCGGTCAACAGGTTGAAGGCCTGGTTATAGGTCTCCGCCACCTGTCGAACGCGCACTTCACCACCGTCAAAGATCGGAATCTGGAATTGCACGTCGAAGCCGCGTTCGCGGAACGGCGCCCCCTCCGGATCCCGCGTCTTGCGGTCGATGCCTGCGACGTCGAGCAATGTCACGAACCGACTTGCTTCGGTGAGGTTCAGCGACTTGGCGAGGGCGGCGAGTTCAATGCGGGCGATCTGCAGGTCAATGCGGTGTGCAACGGCATCGACCTCGATGCGCGGCAACGACAGCGGCTGGCGCGGCAGTACTGGAAGTTTTTGCGGCAGCCTGATGCCGATGTCGGTGTCCCAGAGTCCGAGCAGACGGATCAAACGCTCGCGCGAACTCGTGGCCTCCTGGCGGAGCGTTGCGAGATCGGCGGTCGTCTCCGCGTAGAATACCTGTTCGCGGGCTTGATCGAGCTTGTTCAGCGACCCGGTCTCGCCCAGCTTCTGCGCGAGTTGCGCTGTAGCTTCCGCCGTTGACTTGGCGTCCGTCAGCAGGCCAACAAGTTCATTGGCAGCGATGGCGCGGTAGTAGGCGCGTCTGAGGTCAGCGGCCAGCCGCAGCGTCTCTTCCGCGGCGCGCAATTGCGCCTTCTGGAATCGCTGACGGGCGATCTCGGAGCGGAACGGCAGTGTCGCCAGCGCGAGAATATCGCCGACGACCTGTCGCTCGATTTCCAACGCGCCGTTGCCGGAAATGCGCGAGATCGAGAATGTCGGATTGGGCGGCAGGCTGTCGCCGACCAGGTCAGTCTCAGCCAGCGCCAGTTCGTTATAGGCGGCCTGCAGCCCGCGATTACTGAGCAGTGCGATCTGGACCGCGCTGTCGACTGTCAATGGCCGCCGCAGCAGGGCTTTGACGGTTGCATCGGCACGTTGTGCGTCATCCGTCGTCCGGATCGCAATCACGTCCTTGTTGATGGTCCCGCTTGCGACCCCGGCGACGACGCCCATACCGCCGTCAGGCGAGAACGATGCACATCCCGCCAGCAACAGCGCCAACAGCAGCGAAATGCTGGCTGCAGACCTTGAACCGAACTGGCGCGCGTGCGTGCGCGACTTGTGATGCTTATTGAACATGACGCGCCCCTACCGGCCAGATTTCGGCACAGGAGCGACACGGTCGTTCTGCTCGCGCCATGACGACGGGGCAACCGGCCGAAGGCTGCTGTAAGGAGCCACGGTGGAGCGATAGCCGACACCAGCGACCTTGGTGCCGGGATCTGCCGGGTCGGCGCCAGCCAACGGTGCGGTCACTGGCATGCAACCACCGAGCGCCATACTGGCAGCGGTCATCGCTGCGAGGATTCCAAATCTGATATCGAATAGCTTCCCGACCACCGAACAAACGGCGGTGAGCTTCGCCCCAAGCTGCGCAAGCATGTTATTTTCCTGAAATGACGATGGATCACAGGTGCGCGTGCCCTTAGCGGGCGCGGCACCGCGTCGATACGATCAGATCAGGAAATGGGAGGGCGGTAGAGCCGGGCGGGCGCACTGTCGGTGACCGCGCGATAGCCTTCGGTGACACAAAGGACCGTCGGCACCGAAGGGGTCACGATGTCAGTCAGCGGTGCCGGCAGCGCGGAGACACACATCAGGCCGCAGCATGGACCATTCGGTGAGTGCGGGACCTTGTGCGGACCCGAGGCATCGTCGATTGCCGTCAATGCATGGTCGCCGTCAGCATGTGCAGCAGATGAGTGCGCGACAGAATGATCGTGTGCGTGACCATCGCCATGCATGTGCGCCGACGCGCTGCTGTTAACATGAACCATGCCGGTCATATGACTTTCGCCGGTCAGGCACGGCGCGACCGGGTGCTGTCCCGGCAAGGCAAGGGAGATCGTCGGCGCCAGCACGCACAACAAATAAACCAGGGCGACGAACCACCCTGCTCTCAGCCGCTGCACTCTGGTCAGACGAACCAGCATCTGGATGCGATATCTTCCTATGAACCCGTCAACGCACGGAACATAGACGCGAATCCGGCATTCGCCAATGTCGAACTTGCCTCAGGACGATGAGATTCGCGCGAGGTGCCGCGTCACCGCGTTGATGAACCCTTCGCGGGCGTCGGAATGGCCCTGCCCGCGCGGTTCCAGCACGTTGCGGAGCAGAAAGCGCCCGGTCAGGTCGAAGCCGTCCTGCAGGTCGCGGTCGGAGATGCTGTTTTGGCCGTCTTCACTCTCGCGCAGGAATGACGGCAGCCGCATCAGCCGGTCGCGATACGGTTCACCCGCGGTCCGGGATACTGCATTGCCAGATTTGGGTGACACGTAAATCAGGTCAGAGGTCACGCCGGTGGCGGCGCAATTCTCCAGATCGAGGCCGAAGCCGAGTTCGGTCAACATCGCCAGCTCAAACCGGATCACATGGAGCGCGGCTTCGCCGACATCATCGAAGTCATCCAGGATGCGCTCCAGCGTCTCGTAGATGTCTTCATGCGGATCGCGCTCCGGCAGCAACCGCGCCAGCGAGGCGAGATGGGTGATGCCGTAGACCGCATGGGACGAACCCAGCAGCGCCGCGGCACGCATCAACGTGCCTTCCATCAGGTAATAGCCGAGCTGTTCGTCCAGCCGCGCACGCCATATCGCCTGCACGCTATTGCCGGGTTGCAGCAGCGGTCGCATCTTTGACCCCGCACCACCGCGCACCAGGCCGAGATGACGACCATGGCTACGCGTCAGCAATTCGACGATGGCACTGGATTCGCCATGCCGCCGCACGCCCAGGATGATGCCTTCATCGGTCCATTCCATGGGGGCAGTTTACAGGAATTCGGCAGCCGCCGCAGCAAATGCGATCAGGCCTTGAACCACGTTTTCGCATCGCCGGTGAAAGCGCAATACAGCCCGAGCCCGGTCAGGATGCATGACACGATCTCGATCGCACTGTCGAACTGCAGTCCGTACAGGCCAAGCACCTGAAACAGCGACAATACCGAGAACGCCAGCGACACAGTCAGAACCCAGCGCGGCCAGCCCTTGCGGCGATAGGCGGCGAGCCACACCAGCCAGACGAAGAACAACAGCATGCAAGCGGCGACCAGATTCGCCGCCATGATGGTGCTCTCGGACATCGCAAGGTCAGGCGTGCGGTCCTGGAACGCGATCGACAGCGCGTCGAGGATCAGCGACATGTAGAGCAGGACTTCGAAATAGAAGACGTTCTTCGGAAGGTTGGCGGGAGCGGTCATCGTGTCGGCTGCACTTCCATCATCGCTCCTCGATCACTCGTGAGGAAATTCGAGGCCCATTTCGCGATAACGATTGGGATCGTCGCCCCAGTTTTCCCGCACCTTCACGAACAGGAACAGATGCACGGGCGCGCCCACGATCTCGGTCAGCTCCCTGCGCGAGTCCGCACCGATCTGCTTGATCGTCGCGCCGCCCTTGCCGAGCACGATCTTGCGCTGGCTTTCGCGCTCGACGAAAATCGTCTGCTCGATCCGCACCGACTTGTCCTTGCGCTCAGTCCAACTATCGGTCTCCACCGTCGACTGGTACGGCAGTTCCTGATGCAACTGGCGAAAGATCTTCTCGCGGGTGATTTCCGCCGCGAGATGCCGCATCGGCGCATCCGACATCTGGTCTTCGGGATAATGATACGGGCCGGCGGGAACGTCGGCTGCCAACCTGCGGCGCAGGTCGTCGACGCCGTCACCGGTCATCGCCGAGATCATGAAGGTCTCTTCGAACTTCAGCCGCTCATTGGCCATCTGCGCCAGCTTCAGCAGCTTTTCCTTGGAGACGATATCGACCTTGTTGATGACGAGGATCTTCGGGTGATTGACGCTCGCAAGCTGCGCGAAGATCGCCTCGGCCTCTTCGTTGATGCCCGCTTTGGCATCGAGCAGCACGCAAACGACGTCGGCATCATGCGCACCGCTCCATGCCGTCTTGACCATCGCCCGGTCGAGGCGCCGCTTCGGCAGGAAGATGCCGGGCGTATCGACCAGAATGATCTGGGCGTGGTTCTCGATCACGATGCCGCGGATCAGTGCGCGGGTGGTCTGCACCTTGCGCGAGACGATGGTGACTTTGGAGCCGACCAGCGCATTGACCAGCGTCGACTTGCCGACATTGGGCGCACCGATCAGCGCGACAAAGCCGCAGCGGGTCTCGGTAGGTGTCCCTGCGGACTCATGGTCTGGTTCAGCATCGTTCACGACATCATCCTTCATTGCCGCCACTGCTGACGCCTTCACGCGCAATCATCGCCTGCGCCGCGGCCTTCTCGGCGGCGCGCTTGCTGCCGCCCTCGCCTTCGGCCGGCGCAAACCCCTTCACATCCACCTCGATCTTGAAATGTGGATCGTGGTGCGGACCGGAGCGTTCGACCTCCCGATAGGCCGGTGTCGGCAGACCGCGGCCCTGGGCCCATTCCTGCAGCACCGTCTTCGGATCGCGCAGCGGGCGCACTGGCTTGCGCATGCGCTCGGTCCAGTTGCGCTGCACGAAGCTTTCCGCAGCCGGATAGCCGCCATCGAGGAAGATCGCGCCGATCACGGCTTCGCAGATATCGCCGAGGACCGACTTGCGCAACCGCTGACCGGCGCCGGCGCCGACCGTGCCGAGCTTAATACCCTCGAGGAGACCCAACAGCCGTGCGACGTCGGCGCATGCTTCCTTGCGGACGAGGTCGGCGAGCCGCTTCGACAACTCGCCTTCATCCGCATTCGGGAAAGCGCGAAACAACATGTCGGAGACCACGAGGCCGAGTACGTGGTCGCCGAGAAACTCGAGACGCTGGTAGCTCTCGGTCCGGCTGCGCTGCGACTTCAGGGCCGACACATGGGTGAAGGCTGTCGCCAGCAGCAGAGGATCCTTGAAGCTGTGGCCGATGCGCGTTTCGATCTCGGCTGCGGCGACCTTCGCCGCTGCGCGTGCCTTCTTCTTCCGGGCAGCAGCCGTCTCCGGCGTAGCCTCGGTCGTCGAGCTAACTTCGTCGGTCTTCGGCGCGGTCTCGATGGGATTGTTGGAGTCGTCGGTCATCGCACGATAGAGAAAATTCGATTCCAGCGTACGGCGGTCGGCCAGCGCCAGATCTGCCAAGCATGTTCGCCTTCGGCGATCGAGAAGAAGATCATTTGCGCGCGACCGACGAGATTCTCGAACGGCACATAGCCGACGGCCGACAGCACCCGGCTGTCCGTCGAATTGTCGCGGTTGTCGCCCATCATGAAGAAATTGCCAGGCGGCACGGTGTAGACATTGGTGTTGTCGTAGAAACCGTTGTCGACGCAATCGAGCGTCTCATAGGTGACGTTATTGGGCAGCGTTTCCTTCCAGCGCTTGACGCGCGCCGTTGCGTCGGAACCGCACGGATCTTCGCCGACGAAGTCGCTCATACGCTCGCGCTGCACGGGCTTCTCGTTGATGTAGAGTAGCCCCTCTTTCATCTGGACGCGGTCACCGGGCAGACCGATCACGCGCTTGATGTAGTCGGTGGAGTCGTCCTTCGGCAGACGGAACACCACGACGTCACCACGCGACGGCTCGGAACCGAAGACGCGGCCGGAGAAGATATTCGGCGACAGCGGGATCGAATAGTGGCTGTAGCCGTAGGAATATTTCGAGACGAACAGGTAATCGCCGACCAGAAGCGTGGCCTTCATCGAGCCCGACGGGATATTGAAGGGCTGGAATAGGAAGGTCCGGATCACCAGCGCGATCAGCAGTGCGTTGATGACAACACGGATGGTCTCGCCGACGCCGCTTTCAGTCTTGGTCCCGGATGTCACACTCATCGCTTTCCCGATTCCCGCAGCGTCGCCGCGCGGCTGGTAGCGCATTTTGGGGCAAGGCGGCGTCGCGCCTCGCACGAAAAATGCATTAGATTCATATAATTACGGCAAAGTCCTGCAAATGCCATGAGCGGCGTCAGCGAGAATTGGCGTCGGTTCGGTGTCCTCGCAGGTTTAAACGGTTGTTGGTAACGGTGCAATGAACCGCCCCGAAAAGCCGCTATTTCCCGCCAGTTTGACGTGCCGGCTTGTGATCGCACCGCTTCAGGTGCGGCTCCCGGCCAGCCCTCAGGGCTTGGGCGACGGGACGGCCGAAATTATGACGAAAGCCTGCGCCAGGGGCCAATCGTCCGTGATCGACAGATCGATCTGGGCCTCGTGGCCGGGCGGTATCAGGGCCTGCAGGCGTTCCAGCGCGCCGCCGGTGAGCTTCATGGAGGGTTTGCCACCCGGCAGATTGACGACGCCCATATCCCGCCACCAGACGCCCTGACGGATGCCGGTGCCCAGCGCCTTGGACATGGCCTCCTTGGCAGCGAAACGCTTGGCATAGGTCGCGACCACCATCCTCTCGCTCTTCGCGCGGCGCTGCGCCCTCGCCCGCTCGGCCTCGGTGAAGATGCGATCGAGGAAGCGATCGCCATGGCGTTCGATCACCTTGGCAACGCGCGTAATGTCGATCAGATCGGAACCGATGCCGATGATCATGAGGCGCTCTTGGACTGCATCCGCCCGCGATCCATCGCGGCGCGCATCAGGCGCACCGTATCGGACAGACCGATGAACAGTGCCTCGCCGATCATATAGTAGCCGATGTTCAGCTCCATGATTTCGGGCAGCGCCGAAATCGTCTCGGCGGTCGCATAGTCGAGGCCATGGCCGGCATGCACTTCCAGGCCTGCGGACTTCGCCAGCCTGGCGCCGGCGGCAATGCGCTGCCACTCGTTGGCGGCCTTGGCCGTATCGCCATCGGTGATGGCATCGCACCAGGCGCCCGTGTGGAGTTCGATCACGGGGGCCTTCAGTTTGGCAGCCATTTCGATCTGCTTGGGATCAGCCGCAATGAACAGCGACACCCGAACGCCTGCCTCTGTGAAGCGTGCGATCGACGGCTCCAGCGATTCACGCTGGCCGACCACGTCGAGGCCGCCCTCGGTGGTCAATTCTTCGCGCCGCTCCGGCACCAGACAGACCGCATGTGGCTTCACCGACAGCGCAATCCGCACCATGTCCGGCGTCGCCGCCATTTCGAAATTCAGCGGCTTGGAGATCTCCGCTTTCAATCGCTCCATATCGGCGTCGCGGATGTGGCGACGATCCTCACGCAAATGCGCCGTGATGCCGTCGGCACCAGCCGAAATAGCTTCCAGCGCAGCGCGGACCGGATCCGGGTGCTTGCCGCCCCGCGCGTTGCGCAGGGTCGCGACGTGATCGATGTTGACGCCGAGGCGCAGCGAGGATGATGACATGACGGAATTCCAGAAGACCTTAAGGGAAGACGCTACCCATTGACCCGCTCGACCTTGGCGACAACAGCCTTGGCGCGCAACTGATTGATGATCGCGCTGAGATGCTTGAGGTCATAGACACCAAGATCGATGGTCTGTTCGGTGAAATCGGGCGAGCGTCGATGCATGCTGATATTGTCGATATTGCCGTCATGGTCGGCAATCACCTGGGCGATCTGCGCCAAACTGCCGGGCTCGTTGACATTCTGCAAAAAGAGTCTGGCCGGGAAACGCTGCGGCGAGGATTCATCGATATCCCAGCGCACGTCGACCCAGCGCTCCGGCTCTTCCTCAAAATCCTTCAGCGCCGGTGACTGGATCGGATAGATCGTGATGCCCTCGCCCGGCGTAACGATGCCGACGATGCGGTCGCCTGGCACGGCGCCACCGTTCGGAGCGAATTTAATTGGCAGATCGGAATCGACGCCACCGATCGAGATGATCGAGGTGAAGCGTGCCGCGCCATCCGGCGTTCTGACCTTGTCCGCCGTCGACTTCTTGTTGTTGGCCGAAAAGCGGCCGATGCGCTCTTCCTTGTAGTCGGGATACATCGCACGCGCGACGTCCGCGGCGCGCAATTCGCCGCGGCCGACCGAGGCCATCACATCGTCGATAGACGTGCGCGCCAGACGCGGCAGCGCGCCCTTCAACTGGTCGTCCGAATATTCCATCTTGGCGCGCACGAACAGGCGCTCGACGATCCGGCGGCCGAGGCTGGCATATTGATCACGGACCGCTGTTCGCGTCGCACGGCGAATGGCGGCGCGCGCTTTGCCAGTGACCGCCAGGCCTTCCCACGCGGATGGCGGCGCCTGCTGTGCGGCCGAAGTCAGCACCTCGACTTCGTCGCCATTCTGCAATTCGGACGACAGCGGCGCGAATTTGCCGTTGATCTTGCAACCGACCGCACTGTTGCCAACGTCGGTATGCACGGCATAGGCGAAGTCGACGACATTGGCGTTGCGCGGCAGCGCGATCAGCTTGCCCTTCGGCGTGAAGCAGAACACCTGGTCGTGGAACAGTTCGAGCTTGGTATGCTCCAGGAATTCTTCCGGATTGGTGCTCTCCGAGAGAATGCCGATGGTATGGCGCAGCCACGAGAACGCGTTGGATTCGCGCTTGAGCATTTCGGTCGGCGAACCGATGCCATCCTTGTAGAACGCATGCGCCGCGATGCCGTATTCGGCGATGCTGTTCATGTCCTCGGTGCGGATTTGCAGTTCGACGCGCTGGTTGCCGGGGCCGATCACCGTGGTGTGGATCGAGCGATAATCGTTCTGCTTCGGCGTCGAGATGTAGTCCTTGAAGCGGCCCGGCACGACGGGCCAGGTCGTGTGCACCACGCCGAGTGCGCGGTAGCACGCCTCCATATCCTGCAGCACGACGCGGAAGCCGTAAATGTCCGACAGCTGCTCGAAGCCGACCGACTTGCGCTTCATCTTGGTCCAGATCGAAAACGGCTTCTTGCGCCGGCCAGTGACCCGCGCCGTGATGCCGTTCTTCTCCAGCTTCGTAGAGAGATGGCTCTCGATCATGTCGATGAGGTTGCGATTGCGCTCGGTCAACGAGTCCAAGCGCTGCATCACCACCAGATAGGCGTCGGGATCGAGCACCTTGAACGACAGTTCCTCAAGCTCCTCGCGCATCGCCTGCATACCCATACGGCCGGCGAGCGGCGCATAGATGTCGAGGGTCTCCTCGGCGATGCGACGGCGCGAGGCTGGCGGCATGAACTCCATCGTCCGCATATTGTGCAGACGGTCGGCGAGCTTGATCAGCAGGACCCGGACGTCGTCGGCGATCGCCAGCAGCAGCTTGCGCAGGTTCTCGGCCTGTTTGGCTTCGCGCGACACCAGTTCAAGCCGCTTCAGCTTGGTCAGCCCCTCGACCAGCGCGCCGATTTCGGCGCCGAACAGCTTGTCGATTTCGGTCCGGGTGGCCTCGGTGTCCTCGATCGTGTCGTGCAGCAGCGCCGCCACGATGGTGGCGTCGTCGAGCTTGAGGTCGGTGAGGATCGCCGCCACTTCCAGCGGATGGGAGAAATACGGGTCGCCGGAGGCCCGTGTCTGCTCGCCATGGGCGACCATGGCATAGACATAGGCGCGGTTGAGCAGATCCTCATCGGTGTTCGGGTTATAGGCCCGGACGCGGTCCACCAGATCGTATTGCCGCATCATCCGGACACGGGACGTCCGCGGCACCTTGGCCGGAATTGGCGTCTCTGCAGACAGCGCTTCAGGCGAAACTGGCGAGACCGCGGCGACCGTGTCGTTCGCAGCCTGCATCTGCCGTTTATTACGGCGCGAAGTCGCCATCCTAGCCTCGTTCGATCCGGTCAGCAGCGACCTGGATTCTTCATCTCAAGTTTGCCCCGAAACGGACTGCAAAAGCAAAGGCCCGGAAGCATGTCCGGGCCTTTGTGATGACTGATAATCAAAACGGTTAAGCAAAAAACCGTGTGTATCGCTTTACTCGTCTTCTTCGGGCTGCTCTTCCGGCGGAGCGAGGCCCTCGAGACCCTTGAGGAGCTCTTCTTCGGTCATGCGCTCGACGGCCACTTCGGTATCGTCGGCATCGACGCTGGCGCCAGCGGAACCGATCAGCGGAATCGTATCCGGCTCCGGCTCGTCGACTTCCACGAACTTCTGCAGCGAATGGACCAGTTCCTCACGTAGATCTTCCGGGGAAATGGTCTGATCAGCGATTTCGCGCAGCGAAACAACGGGATTCTTGTCGTTGTCGCGATCAATCGTAAGTTGTGAACCGGACGAAATCATTCGTGCCCGGTGTGCTGCCAGCAACACCAGGTCGAACCGGTTGTCGACCTTATCGATGCAATCTTCGACGGTTACGCGCGCCATAAAATGTCGCTCCGTTTGTTGTGGGACCGAATATGATGATTAAGTCCCGTAGGTATAGGGGCTTTGCGGCATTCGCAAGGACCAATTTGGAATTGCGTCCTTCTTGGCTTGGTTTTCTGCCGCACTATGGTACCCTCGAAAAGACCGCAGAAGCGGTGGCACCATCTGGCCAGAAGCGGATATCTCGACACCAAAAGGCTTCATTGCAAGGGAAGATGGATCGGCATATTCGGGCAGTTCCAGACCAGCTGATTGCGTGGCGTCAATAAAGCCGATCCGACGAAGAGCGGACGACAAATGTGATTCAAATGCGCAACGACGAAGTCGCGCCAAAAACGCTAACAACAACAAACCACATGAGAAAACTTGATGTCCCTCACATCTAACAAGATCGCACTCTTCATCGACGGCGCCAACCTGTACGCCACCGCCAAGACCCTCGGTTTCGATATCGACTACAAGCGCCTCCTCAAGGAATTTCAGAGCCGCGGGACCCTCGTCCGGGCCTTCTATTACACCGCCATTATCGAGGATCAGGAATACTCGTCGATTCGCCCGCTGATCGATTGGCTCGATTACAACGGGTATACGGTGGTGACCAAGGCCACCAAGGAATTCATCGATGCGTCCGGCCGACGCAAGGTGAAGGGGAATATGGACATCGAGCTCGCCGTCGATGCCATGGAACTGGCCGAACATGTCGACCAGATCGTGCTTTTCTCGGGCGATGGCGACTTCCGCTCCCTGGTCGAAGCCGTGCAGCGTCGCGGCGTCCGCGTCACCGTGGTGTCCACCATCTCGAGCCAGCCACCAATGATCGCCGACGAGTTGCGCCGGCAGGCAGACGTGTTTACCGATCTCATGGAACTGCAGAGCAAGCTTGGCCGCGATCCGGCAGAGCGCCCTGCTCCGCGCGAGCCGCGTCATCAGACGCCGCAATTCCTGCAGCGCGCGACCACCATGGCGCCACGAGGCGATGAAGATTTCGAAGACTAAGACGCAACTCAGCAGACAACAGCCGGCGGTGGTCGCATCCGCGATTTCCGCCGGTACTCCCATCGACCCCGGGCGCGATTGTCCCCTCTGCCCACGTCTTGTCGAGTACCGTATGGCGGTGCGCGAGAAGGATCCTGGTGGCTATAACGGCCCTGTGCCGTCCTTCGGCACCTCGGACGCAGCACTGCTGATCGTGGGCCTCGCTCCCGGCGTGCAGGGCGCCAATCGTACCGGACGTCCCTTTACCGGCGACTATGCTGGCGACCTGCTCTACGAGACTTTGCTGGATTTCGGCTTTGCCTCCGGCACCTATGAAGCACGTCCTGATGACGGGCTAATGCTGCAGGATTGCCGGATCACCAATGCCGTGCGCTGCGTGCCACCACAGAACAAGCCCCTGCCCGTCGAGATCACCACCTGCCGGCCGTTTCTGATTGCCACGATGGACACCATGCCGCGATTGCGCGCCATCGTGCTGCTGGGCCGCGTCGCCCACGACACGATGCTGAGGACGCTCGGCATTCGCGCCGTGACAGCGCCTTTTGCGCACGGTGCCGTTCACGATGTCGGCCGCTTCAAGCTCTACGACAGCTATCACTGCTCGCGCTACAACACGAATACGCGCGTGCTGACGCCCGAGATGTTCCGTGCGGTGTTTGCGCGGGTGAAGGCGGATCTGGCGCAGTAAGTCAGCGAACCGTTCGCGACACAAAGTCGATGAAGGCGCGCACCTTCGCCGGCGGATGATGCCGCGAAGGATATAGCACGTAGAGCGGAAAGGTCTCGTCGGCCCAATCCGGAAACAGATTGACCAGGCTGCCTTTCGCGAGCTGGTCCTTCACGGCAATGGCAAGCACCTGGCAAATCCCGGTCCCCGCCAGGCACTCGGTCAGCATGGTCCCCGCATCGCTCAACACCAGCCGGCTTGAGATCCTGACAGGAAGGACCTTGCCCTTGCGATGAAACTCCCAGTCGTAGGGGCGACCGGTCTGCGGATCGCGGAAATCGATGCACTGGTGCTTCAACAAATCCAGCGGCGCCTGCGGTCGGCCATGGCGTTTCAGATAGCGCGGTGACGCAACGGTCAGCACCTGAATATCCGCAAGCTTGCGCGAGATAAGGGATGCGCCAAGTGGCTCGCCGAACCGCACGGCCACATCAACGCCATCCGCCACCAGATCGCCGACGTGTTCGCGGGTGATCGTCTCCAGTGCCAATTCAGGATATGTCGCGAGAAAACCGCCGAGATGCCCGGCCAGCACCAGGCGTGAGAAGAATGGATCGATATTGACCCGGAGCCGACCTCGCACCCGAGCCGAAGCGCCGGAGGCATCGACTGCCGCCTCCTCGATCTCCTCCAGCGACGGCCGCACCCGCTCGTAAAACCTGCGCCCCTCATCGGTGAGCGCAATCGAACGCGTCGTGCGGTCCAGCAGTCTTACGCCGAGCCGGGCCTCCAGCCGCGCGATCGCGTGACTGACGCCGGATGCCGACATACCCAGCGCCTCTGCCGCCCGCGAGAAGCCCCCACTTGCGATCACAGCATCCAGCACGGTCACGCCGGTCAAAAGTCGTCCGTCCATCGCAACATCATTCCTGATATTCAGTCAGCAATGATGTGACCTGTTCTCGTTTCAGTCAAATATCGAAAAATGGGACAACACCGGCATTCCCACCCATTCGGAGAGCCACCATGTTCGCCATCACAGGAGCCACCGGCAAAGTCGGCGGCGCTGTCGCCCGCACGCTGCTTGCCGCCGATCAATCCATCCGCGTCGTCGTTCGAGATCTCAGCAAAAGCGAAACGTGGGCAGCACGTGGCGCGGATATCGCCCTCGCCAACACCCGCGATGCCTCGGCGCTGACAAAAGCTTTCTCGGATGTCGACGGCGCGTTCGCGATGCTGCCGCCGACATTTGACCCGAGCCCCGGTTTTACCGAGGGCCGCGCGATGATCGAAGCCCTCCACACCGCACTCCGCGTGGCGCAGCCGCCGAAACTGGTTGTGCTTTCAACTATTGGAGCGGATGCGCCGCAGCCGAACCTACTCAACCAGCTCGGACTGCTGGAACACGCACTCGCCGACTTGCCGATGCCCGTGACCTTCCTGCGCGCGGCATGGTTCATGGAGAACGCGGCGTGGGATGTCACACCTGCACGCACGGATGGCGTCATTTCGAGCTATCTCCAGCCGCTGGATAAAACCTTCCCGATGGTCTCCGTGGAAGACGTCGGCCGCACAGCAGCAGAGCTCTTGCTCGAAAGCTGGGTGGGCCATCGCGTGATCGATCTCGAAGGCCCCCGCCGCGTGTCGCCGAACGATATCGCCAAGGCGTTCACGAACGCGCTCGGCGGTCCCGTCAAAACTCGCATCGTTGCGCGCGATGGCTGGGACAGACTATTTCGCGAGCAAGGCATGACGAATCCGACACCGCGAATGCAGATGCTCGATGGCTTCAACGAAGGCTGGATCGACTTCCCCAAACGCGAGGCGGAATCGCGCAAGGGCACGATCACAATCGATCAAGCGATCAAAGCGCTCGTTGTCGAGACACCCGTCAAAGCAGGCTCGTCCTAGCCTGGGCTAGACCGGGTTCGCCTTCAGCCATTCCAGAACATCGCCTGCGTTCCGGTCCGGCGGAAACACCGGATAGAACACATGGGTGATCTTGCCGTCGTCGATGATCATGGCCATGCGCTTGATCATCGTGAGATCGGCAACGTCCATAGTCGGCAGGCTGAGTGCGTCGCTCAGCTCAAGCTGCTCGTCGGACAGTACCGGAAACGGCAGATGCAGCCGTCCAGCCATTTCGGTCTGATATGCGTTGCTCTGCGTCGACAGGCCAAACACATGCTTGGCGCCAGCGGCCTTCAGCTCCGCGAACAGATCGCGGAAGGAACAGGTCTGCGGCGTGCAGCCACGCGCGCCGGGGATCATGTCCCAGTCATCGACCAGCCCGATTTTACCGGGCTCGCCTGTGCGCGGATAGCCAAACACCACGGTGCGGCCGGTGAGTTCGGACAGCGTAACCGCCGTATCGTTCGTGGCGCGCAGGCTGACCGGAGGGATCGTCATGCCGGTCAGATGATTGGCGGCGCCGTCGTCTTTCGGTGCCGGGATCTTGCTCCAGTCGACTTCGAGCAGGTTACCTTGCGTCATCTCATCCTCTTGTTTGAAAGAATGGGCGACGCCCAGCCTTATCCCCGCGCGCGCAACAGACGGCCCTTCTCGCGGCCCCAGTCACGGTCCTTCTCGCTCGCACGCTTGTCGTGGAGCTGCTTGCCCTTTGCCAGCGCAAGCTGCAGCTTAACCCGGCCGCGTTCGTTGAAGTACATCTTCAACGGCACAAGGGTCATGCCCTGACGTTCTACCGCACCCATCAGCTTGTTGATCTGCTTGCGATGCAGCAGCAGCTTGCGCGGCCGCTTCGGCTCGTGGTTGAAGCGGTTGGCCTGCAGATATTCAGGGATGTTGCAGTTGATCAGCCAGATCTCGCCGTCCTTCGGATCGGCATAGGATTCCGCAATGGTGCTCTTGCCGTTACGGATCGACTTCACCTCGGTCCCGGTCAAGGCGATGCCTGCCTCGACTGTATCCTCGACGGCATAGTTGAACCGCGCCTTGCGGTTCTCGGCGATCACCTTGATCGGGCGTTCGTTCTTTTCGGCCATCGTTCAATACTTTCAGCGTGCCGACCGAATATAGGTGCCCCGAATGCCCGACCCAAGCCTTGGGCTCAGGCCTTCTTGAGCAGGTCGCGGATCTCGGTCAGCAGTTCTTCTTCACGGGTCGGCTTCGGCGGTTCAACCGGCTTGGCGGCATCGTTGCGCTTAAGCTGGTTCATGAAGCGGATCACCAAGAACAGGACAAAGGCGACAATGATGAAGTTCAGCGTCAGGGTCAGAAAGCTGCCCCAGGCCAGTACGGCGCCCTGCTTCTTGGCGTCGGCCAGATTGGTTGCCGTAACGGATTTCGAGAGACCCATGAAGTAATTCGAGAAATCGAGACCGCCGGTGATCGCGCCGATGATCGGCATGATGACGTCGGCCACCATCGACGAGACGATGGCACCGAAGGCCGCGCCGATGATCACGCCGACGGCGAGATCGACCACATTGCCCTTCATCGCGAAATCACGAAATTCCTTCAGCATCTGCAATTCCTTTTTGTTTTCAACGAACGACAAGTACGCGCTTACAAATAGGGAGAGATGACGCAGCCAAAATCACTCAACATCCGGTTGATGCAGATGCCTAGTTGATGAGGCCGGCGAAGACCATGGCGTCGCGGATCACCTTGCCGGTCGGCGGCGTCACCGTCATCAGCGGCAGACGTACCTCTTCCTTGATGCGGCCCAGCAAAGCGAGGCCGTGCTTGGCGCCGGCAAGGCCCGGCTCCTTGAAGATCGTGTCATGCAGCGGCGTCAGGCGATCCTGGACCTTGAGTGCCCCGGCATAGTCGCCCTTGAGCACCAGCGACATCAGTTCGGCACACAGCTTCGGCGCAACATTCGCCGTCACCGAAATGCAGCCATGGCCACCCGCCGCCATATAGGCCAGCGCGGTCATGTCTTCGCCGGACATCTGGATGAAATCCGGTCCCATCGCGTGACGCTGCTTGGACACACGCGCGAGATCGGCAGTGGCATCCTTCACGCCGGCAATGTTCTTCAGCTCATATAGGCGCGCCATGGTGTCGACGGACATATCGACCACCGACCGCGGCGGAATATTGTAGATGATGATCGGAATGCCGATCGCATCGTTCACCGCCTTGAAGTGCTGATACATGCCCTCTTGCGTGGGCTTGTTGTAATACGGCGTCACCACCAGCACCGCATCCGCACCGGCCTTCTCGGCGTGCATCGCCAGTGCCACCGCTTCCTTGGTGGAGTTGGACCCGGCGCCAGCGATCACCGGCACGCGGCCCTTGGCTTCGTCGATGCACCATTCGACGACCTTGTAATGCTCTTCATGGCTCAGCGTCGGGCTCTCGCCCGTGGTGCCAACCGGAACGAGGCCGTTGCTGCCCTCGGCCATCTGCCAGCTGACGAGCGCACGAAAGCCTGCCTCGTCCAGCGCGCCATCTTTGAACGGCGTGACCAGCGCGGTGTAAGACCCCCGGAAATTCGTCTTGGTGGCTGCCATGGTCTGCTCCGAACGCGATGCGGCTTTAGCCGTCTGCTTGAACCGATTGATTGAACAGCAAGTCTTACCGAGTCTGTGGCTGCGGCGAAAGACCGCCCGAAGCGGTTTCAGCGCAGTTTACCGGCTGTTTGGCCGTGATTTCGCCGCCGTGGCCGGGCAGAGAGGAGCAAGCGGTTACAGAAATTGACGATTTGGTCACCGTTTCAATCAAATACATCATGGGAATGCGTGCGATTGTCTGATTCGCCGCGAGGGAACGCCGTGAAGCACCTGCTCCTCACCTCGACTGCGCGGCGGACGGCCTTGCAACGGACAGCCTTGGGCTCCGGTCTGGCGCTGGCGGTCGGAGTATCGGTGCTGGCCGTCGAGGCCTGGGCGGCCACCAAGGTTCCATTGCCGAAAGCGCGCCCCATTGCGCGCAGTGCCGCACAGGCCCCCACGGCCGTGGCGACCCCGGCGAAGCCGCTCGCGCCGGATGCTGCGAGCCCGGCTCCCGTAATCCAGCCCGCCACACGCCAGCATGCGGCAATTCCACCTGCTGCCAAGAAGCCGATCGCCCGCGCCGCGGTGGCGGCAACAACATCCACCCCACAGGCGGATGCCGAAACGCTTGAAAACGTCATCGAGCTGATCCGCAAGCGCAAGGGGTCGGAAGCCGCGCAGGTCGTGCAAACGATTGGCGATCCAGTTGCGCGCAAGCTCGGCGAATGGATCTATCTGCGCAGCGATGACAATGGCGCTTCGGTCGAGCGCTACCGCGCTTTCGTCGCCGCCAATCCGAGCTGGCCATCGCAGACCTTCCTGCGACGCCGCATCGAAGCGGCGCTGTGGGACGACAAGCGCGACGACTCCGCGATCCAGTCCTATTTCGAGAGCGAGAAGCCGATTTCCGCCAAGGGCAAATTCGCTCTGGCCAAGTCGCTCCTCGCGCGCGGCGACCGCGCCGGCGCGGAGCGGCTGATCCGTGATGCATGGCGCAGCGATCCGTTATCGGGCGATACCGAGAACATGGCCATCGACATGTTCGGTCCGCTGATCACACCCGGCGATCACAAGGCGCGCATGGACATGCTGCTCTATGGCAGCGATTCAGATGCCGCGCTGCGCTCTGCCAAGCGCCTCGGCGGCGCGCAGATGGCGCTCGCGCGGGCGCGCATCGGCGTCACCAAGAAGGCATCGAACGCCAACGCGCTGCTCGCCGCAGTGCCGTCCGAGCTGCATAGCGACCCCGGCTACATCTTCAGCCACATTCAGCAGCTGCGCCGCGAGGAGAAATTCGGCGAAGCAGCGCGGCTGATGATTGCAGCGCCGCGCGAACCGCAGCGCCTGCACAATCTCGACGAATGGTGGATCGAGCGACGTCTCACGGCGCGCAAACTACTCGACGTCGGCGAACATCGCTCGGCCTATCTCGTGGCACGCGATGCCGCCCTGCCCGCGCGCGACATCTACAAGACCGAGCAGGAGTTCACCGCCGGCTGGATCGCGTTGCGCTTCCTGAAAGATCCCGCAACTGCCGCTCAGCACTTCGCACGTATCGGCGTCGGCAGCGTCAATCCGACAGCCCTCGCCCGCGCCGGTTACTGGCAGGGCCGTGCTGCGGAAGCCGCAGGCCGCAGCCAGGAAGCGCGTGCCGCCTACACGCGCGCAGCAGAGCAATCCACCAGCTATTACGGCCAGCTCGCCCGCGCGAAGCTTGGCCTGCAGCAGCTCGACATCAGCGGCGCGTTGACCGCCCGCGCGCGGGGGCTCGATCGACTGGAAATCGTCCGCGCGGTGCAACTGCTCTACGCTATGGACGAGCGCGAAGTCGCCATCCCGATCTTCGCCGATGTCGGCGAGAACGGCGATCCAGAAGCGGTGCTCGGCCTTGCCGAGCTCGCGCAACAGAACAAGGATGCCCGCGGCACATTGCTGGTCGGCAAGGCGGCGCTCAATCGCGGCCTGCCGTTCGATCACTATGCCTATCCGACAACGGGCATTCCGAGCTACCGCCCGATCGGGCCCGAAGTCGAGTCTGCCGTGGTCTATGCGATCGCACGGCAGGAAAGCGCCTTCAATCCGGCCGTCGTGTCGCCGGCCCAGGCCTATGGTCTGATGCAGGTGACGCCGAGCGCGGCGCAATACGTCACCAAGCGGCACGGCGGCACCTATGACCTCTCACGCCTCAAGGGCGATTCGGTCTACAATGCGACGCTGGGCGCCGCCGAACTCGGTGGCCTGCTCGAAGACTATCGCGGCTCCTACATCATGACCTTTGCCGGTTACAACGCGGGCCGCGGTAGCGTGCGCAAATGGATCGAACGCTACGGTGATCCACGTGACCCCAAGGTCGATCCGGTCGACTGGGTCGAGTCGATTCCGTTCTCGGAAACGCGCAACTACGTCCAGCGCATTATGGAAAATCTGCAGGTTTATCGCGCCCGCTTCGGCGGTGGCTCACGGCTGCAGATCGAGGCCGACCTGCATCGCGGTGCCAGCAGCAGCGTCGAGTAGCATCAACCAGGACAGTGCGAATAAGTCGGATGGGTAGACCGCAGACGCGTAAGCGTCGAGCGAAATCCATCCTACGCCTTGGCACAGCGATCGATCACGCAAGCAAAAACCCCCGGCAGTTTCCTGCCGGGGGTCATTGTTTCAGATAGCGATTGCCGTGAGGCAGTCGATATTAGAACGAGCGCAGGATCTGAACCGAACCGTTGTAGAGGTTCTGGTTGCTCGTGTTCAGGACCGTACCAGCCGGCTTGCCGGACATGCTCGTCACGGTGTAGGTGCCGTTGAGGTTCTGCTCGAGGCGGCTGTAGGTGAATTCAGCCGACAGGGTCAGGTTCTTGACAGGGGTCCAGGCGGTACGGGTACCGATCTGGGCCACGGCGAAGTCGAAGTTGCCGGTGCCGGCGAAGGTGCCAGCGCGAGATGCTGCAGCCGACGAGCTGCTGGTGCCCGGGCCACCCGTGGTGAGGCCCTGGAATGCGGCGAGCATCAGAGCATTGCCGTCACCGTACGAGATGCTGCTGTAGCTGCCGAACAGCGACGTGCGCCATGCCGGGTTCCAGTAGTGCTCGTAGAAGCCGGCGACCGACCAGGCTTCGCTCTGGATGATCTGGCCATTGGTGGTGTAGACGCCATCGAGAACGTAACCGAAGCCGATGGTGTTGCCGTCGACCTTCGCGAAACGACCGCCGCCCGAGGTATCGGTGGTGCCGCCAGCGATCGCGTACTTCGCTGCGCCCTTTGCGTAGGTTGCTTCGAGCTTCAGAGTGTCACCAGCGCCGGTGGGCAGGTTCTTGAATTCAACCGCACCGTTGACTGCGAAACCGTACTTGTCGTCAGCGTGACCGGTAGCTTCGTTCGCGCCGTAGAAGCCCGGGGTAGCAGTGTGCATCGCAGCGCCGAAGTGCAGCGTGCCCCAAGCCTGGTCGAGGCGGATGTTGCCGACGACGTCAGGAATGTGGTTGCCGCCGTAGGCATTGCCGAGGAACGTGTTCGAGGTCGTGCCGTAGAACGCACCCGTGAACGTGCTCGCGCCCGGTCCGGTGATGAAAGAATTGGTATTCCAGAGGCCGGCGTTGCGGTAGGCCGAAGCGTTTTCGAGCGAGATCGTCGCCGACACGCCGTTACCGAACGAAGCGGTGTAGGCGATCTGCGGGATACCGGTCGTGTTGTTCGAACCTGCCATGAAGCCCGACGAGATGTAAGGCTTGTTGAGGGCCCACTGCGGATCGAACTGCGAGACGGCCTTACCGAAGGTGAAGCCGGCGAACTGAATGAAGGCGTAGTCGACTTCGGTGAAGCCACCAGCGATCGATTCACGGTTCTGCGAGAAGTCGAACTGCATGTTCGCGTAGGTACGAACGACACCGTATTCGGTGGCAGTGCGGGTATCGGTGGTCAGGTTGATACGTTCGCGGGTGATGAAATAATCCTTGGTCCAAAGATTATTGCCACCAGCGCCACCCTGCCAGAACGGGGTGTCGTAAGCTGCGGCGTTGAACGAGGTGTCCAAACGGATCGCGCCGCCGATCTTGATGCAGGTGTCGGTGCCCGGGATGTAGTAGAAACCCGCGCCGTAGAGGGAGCAGATCTTCACGTATTCGACCGCTTTGGCCTTGACGGGAAGATCGGCTGCCTGAGCTCCGCCAACGGCGAGCAAAGCTGCCGTCGAGCCGAGAATAAGGCCCTTAATCGTCTTCATGTAAACCTCCAAGTTGCTTTAGGGAAGGTTCTGCAACGGGGTGGAGGCCACCCTGAAGACAAGTCCCCTTAATCCCTGACAACCCGCAAACGCTCCGAAACGCAAAACCCGTCGCACGAGCGTGCCGACGAGATTCAGGACGAACCACCTTACGGGACGACCTCGGGATGCCCCCCTCCGTCGCACCGAGACCATCTCCTAAGGCTTCTCGCTCCGCAACAATGGAACGCCTCAAAGCGGCCTCCATTCGGCCGTTTCCTAGGCTGTGTTGCTTAAATCACACGGACTCGTGAATGCGAATTCTCGGCAAGCAATTGTTTCAAAATCAGAATTTCCAGCGCCGCATTTCAGGGCACCGATCCATCCCGTAACGAGCAGAAACACATTCCCACTCGCATTCGATGTATCTGGCCGACTTTGCTGGCCCATCGGCCGAATCGCCTCGCATTTGCCGGAGCGATAAATTCCGGGCGGATGGCAATCGATAAACGGCCTCGGGGCCCATTTCCCAGCGGCAAATGCACCACAGGCGGGCGCGGCATCTGAATATTATAAAGACACATCCACATCGGACGTGTCCGATTTCTGCGAACATGCGCTGAAGACTGCGATCTGGCGCTTGCGGCTCGCGACGGTGTCGGGCATATGCAGCAATGATGGAGCTGTGGCCGAGTGGCTGAAGGCACCGCTTTGCTAAAGCGGCATACCTCTCAAGGGTATCGAGGGTTCGAATCCCTCCGGCTCCGCCATTACCTCTTTTTCGCTTGAAATAACGCAACTAAAACAACGCCGTTCAAATCCCGGCGTTGTACGTTTTGTTGCGCGAATTGTTGCCCGTTTTAGACTTTTTCAGTGATTTTGGCTGCCGGACTATAACCCGTGGGGGTATCACCTAAGCCACTGATCTTGCAGCTCAGGCCTGGAGCCGTGGAGCAGAGCTGCAGCGCCCGATACCAAGGCCTCCGGATGTACACCCCGGCCGAGTCGTTTATATTGACGGACGCGCCGCGCCTAACAGCGAAGTGACGTTTTCGAAGGTGTCGGCCACGACGACTGTGTCGTTTTTTCCCCCCCCCCAAAGAAAAGCTTAGTGCCGTTCGCGGCCAGGTGCTGTACGGTGATCGCACCTAGCTAGTGGAGAACCTGTATCGCCGTCATCACGCTATAGCTCGACCGTCGGTCGGTCCCAATGCGTGCGGCACAACCGTGAACATGTGCATGACGGGCGGTGCGGCGAAGAACGGCGCGGTCAGCGGTCGATTGGCCGCCATGTGCGACGATGTCCGGTGCGCGGCGAGCGCGGCCTCGTCCTCGTAGATTTCGATCAGCGTGTAGCTGTCGGCCAAGGTGCGCGACTTGAGCAGTTCGTACAGGCGGTTACCCGGTTCGTTGGCACGCACCGCAGCAGCCTGGACCGCGAAGGCGTGTTCAAATGCGTCGGTGCTACCCGGCGCGACTGTGAGTTCGACCATTATCCCGATCATTGTATCGTCTCGCATCTACGGCCCGACGGCAGCCCGGCCCATCACCGGGCCGGATCCAGCGATGGATTATGCCTTGCCCACGAACTCCTGCGCGGTGATGGCGTTGGCGTAGAAGGGAGCGATCTCGGCCACGAAATCGTCCCGCTGCTTGCGGGTATAGCCGGCCGACGCGTCGTAGATGACGTTGGTGTGGCAGCCGAGGTCGTGGGCATTACGCATCGAAGACTCGACGCACTGGCGCAGCGAAAAGCCCGACAGGTAGATCTCGTCGATGCGGTTGTTGCGCAAGTAGCCGTCGAGCGTGGTTCCGACGAAAACGCTGCTGCCGCCGGCGCGCTCGCGAACGACATGCTCGCCCGCCGCCGGCTCGAACCCGGGGAAGAAATCGGCCTGCTCACCCAGGAACGCGCCATGGTCGCGCGTCATCTTGCGCAGGCCGTACTTGGCCTCGCCCAGCACCTTGAATGTCGGCTCGAACTTCAGCGCTGCGTGGATCACGTGCAGGCCGCGACGGCGGGCCTCTTCGGGGATGATCTTCGAATTGGCGATAGCGGTGTCGACCTGCTCCCGGTCCTGGAACGCCGGATAGATGCCACCGGTCGGCGAGAGCCAGTCGTTGACATATTCGATTAGGATCAGCGCGCTCTGGATGCGTCGGTCATGGTATAACTCCTGCGATGTTGGTTAGGATCAGGCGGCGATCATCGCGCCTTGCTGGCGCAGGTGGTCGCGAAACAGGTCGGGATAGGTGTCGATGACGGCGTTCTTGACGCTAGGTCGCTCAGCGAGCGCCGCGCGCCACGCCGTAACGCGTGGCAGGCCCGCGAAGATCGGGTCAGCCACTTCCGGATCGATGATCCCGAAATAGCGGAACAGCGGTGCGTAGACCGCATCGACCAGACCAAAGTCCGGCCCGGCGAAATACGGGCCGTCGCCCAGCTCGGCCTCGATCTTGCTCAGCCGATCACGGAAGGCGGCCCGCTTCGCGTCGGCGGTCGCCATGTCCTTGGCGTGGAGGAACTGCCAGCCCTCCGTAAAGGTCTGGGTGGCGAATTCTATCCAGGCGCGATGCCGGGCACGCAGCAATGCATCGTCGGGATACATCGCCGCGCCACCCTGCGTCTCGTTCAGATATTCGCAGATGACCACGCTTTCGAAGAGGATCGCATCCTCACCGTTCGGCTGGCGCACCTTCAGCACCGGCACTTTGCCGGTCGGCGACAGGGCCAGAAACCAGTCGGGCTTGGCCGATAGATCGACGTTGACCCGGTCGAACGCCACCCCTTTTTCGAGCAGGACGATCGCGGCACGCTGGACGAATGGGCACAGCGGATGGCTGACGAGAGTGAGGTTTTGCTCGGTCATGATGGTGTCTCGATGTGCTGGAACAGAGATCAGAGCGACTGGCCGCCCGACACGTCGAACGTCGTGCCGTTGGCCCAGCCGAAATCGTCGGACAGGATGGCTGCGACCGCGCCGCCGATGTCGTCGGGCTGACCGACGCGGCCTAGCGCGATCTTGCTCGCGACGAAGGCATGAGCCTGTTCGTTATCGCGGACCCTACCACCGCCGAAATCGGTGGCGATGGCACCGGGCGCGATGGCGTTGACGCGGATCTGCCGCGCGCCGAGTTCCAGCGCCATGAACCGGGTCAGCGTCTCGAGCCCCGCCTTGGCCGCCGCATAAAGGCCGAAGCTGGCCATCGACGTGCGCGTGAAGCCCGACGAGACGTTGAGGATGCGTCCGCCATCGGCGAGAACCGGTAGCAATGCCTGCGTCAGGAACAGCGGTCCGCGCAGGTGCATGTCGATCATCGCATCGAACTGTTCCTCGCTCGCGTCAGCGACCTGCACGTGGACGACGGCACCGGCGTTGTTGACCAGATAGTCGAACCGGTCGCTGCCGAAGCGGCTCCGGAGCGTCTCGGCGAAGGATGCGGCGAAGGCCGGAAAACTCGCCACCTTGGTGACGTCGAGCGCGAGCATCGCCGCCGTGCCGCCCAGCGCCTCGATCTCGCTTACCAGCGCATCGGCTTCCGCCGCGCCCTGGCGATAGGTGCCGACGATGCCGACGCCGCGACGGGCGAGGTGCAGCGCCATGCTGCGACCGAGGCCGCGGCTGGCGCCAGTAACGAGTGCAATCTTCTGAGACATGGCTACGTTCCTTGTGATTTTGGTTTTCCGGACGGCACGCCGCTGAGGCGTCGTATTGGCTGCCAGTCAGATAGGCGATTGCTGTGTGCGACACCCCGCCTGATGCTCTCAATTGCTTGCCTAATTGTCTCAGACTCTTTGCAGGCGTGAAGATTGGTGTCATGCTTGTTGGCATGACCGACAACCTACAGCCGCATCGCGATCTCGCCCTCCGCCACGGGCGGATCGGAATGAATTTGACGCCAATCCCGCGCCTGGAAATCGGCGTGGGACAGGCGACCTCGGGGACGTCACCATGTCTCTACCGCTCGATGATCTGCTTCATTCTGCAGGGATCGAAAGAGGTGGCCATCCACGACAACCTGCTGCGCTACGACGCGTCTCAATACCTGGTCAGCGCACTCGATCTTCCCTTGAGCGGACAGATCCATGACGCTGACGACGGCAGTCCTTTTGTGGCGGTTTCGCTGGTCCTCGATCCGGCGCTTCTCGCCGAGGTCGCATCAACGATGCCAGCGATGCGCGACACGGACGCGCCAGGCAGCGGCATCGCGATCAATCCGATGACTCCGCCGCTGCGCGACACGCTGCTGCGACTGCTGGCGTTGCTCGACACGCCGGCGGACATCCCGGCGCTCGCACCGTTGGCTGAACGCGAATTGCTCTATCGTCTTTTGCAGGGCTCGCAGGGGCGACTGTTGCGCCACATCGCCCGCCCAGAAGGCGCGATCGGCGGCATCCGGCGCGCGGTCGAATGGATTCGGGACCACGGCAACACGCGGCTGCGGATCGAGGCTCTGTGCGAAGCTTCTGGCATGAGCCGTGCGAGCCTGCATCGCCACTTTCTCGCGCTGACTGGATTGAGCCCGATCCAGTATCAGAAGCAGATACGCCTTCAGGAGGCGCGCCAGTTGCTGCTCGCCGGCGACCGTAGTGCATCCGACGTCGCCTATGCGGTCGGCTATGAAAGCGCCTCTCAGTTCAGCCGCGAATATCTGCGGCAGTTCGGGGCTCCGCCCGCACGCGACGTGCGCAAGCTCAGGCAGTCGATCGACAATCAAATGATCAATTAGTCGGCCGTCAGCTTCGAAGCTGCTGGCTCCAGACTGTTCAAGGGAGCCGGCGGTCATCGCGAAATGGCGAGCTGTCGCGTTCGACTTCCGAGTTTACCAGCCTCTTCGGCAAGTATGAGGCGCAACGTCGTGCCGATGGCACAGGACCCAATGATCGGGACGGACGAAGACTGCCGCCTACTAATCGACTGGATTTTTCGGCGCTCTGTCTGGCTAAAGCTATGGAGACCCATAGGGACGACCGGGACATCGGAAGCCGTCCCCTGTGGGCGAAGCGCCAGATCGTGGGCAGTCGTATATTCCGCTGTTCTTGAGTGCTTGGTCTCCGGCGTCATAGCGCTAAGGCGGAGCAATATTGCTCATCATCGCCGTGCGGCCCGCCCTCACCGTCCACGACAGCATGGACACCCTCCCCGGACGACGCTCACGGTCGCCGCCGAGGCGTCAAATCCTGGATGACGGATCTACCAGGTCTGATTCCGCGAATTGTCGCCAACGCCATAGCCGTAGCCGGGATAGGACTGCGATACCCCGCCTCCCCCGCCGACATAGCTGCCCCCGCCAAGATAGCTGCCATAGGCATCGCGCGGAGATGCGCGCCTCACCTGCCGGTTCTTGCGTGCCGCACTGATATCGGTGGATGCGACAGCAATGGGCGCGCGGATCGATTGCGGATATGCGGGTGCCGATGCAGCAACTGCAGGCTGGGCTCCGCTGATGGCAATACCCACCAGAGTCGCGAGGCCGCTGGCGCGGATGATCGATGCGAGCGTGAGTTTCTTCGTCGACATAGCATTGTCCTTTTTGTTGCGCGGCCTCTCAGCCTCGTTGCAAGCGACGAGACAGACATTGGGGCGCACATGCCCGTTACAACCGTGATGCTCGTAACAAGGCCGTGACGTGGCTACGGTACATTCGGAAACATGCGAGGGAGTGCGCGATATGAAATGGGCTGCCGCGATGGCCGTCGCGATGGCGATCTCATCTGCCGCCTCGGGGCAGACCCTCAAGCTGATGGATCTCAAGGAGGTCGATCCGGCGCTGCTCAGGGATATCTACGGGACCTGGGAACTCCAGGACGCCAAAGGCAGCAAACGCTGCCGCGTCGTTTTGAAGAGCGACAACACCATCGGCGGTTCACAGATCGACGTGGCCAAGGACTGCGCCAGGACTTTCCCCGTCATGGAGGAAATCGCGGCGTGGCGGCTCTATGAGGGTTGGACGATCGGCTTTGCCGACGCGACCCGCAAACTGCGCATCCAGTTCTCGACGCCGGACAACCGCTATGTGGCGGAGCCGGAGACCGACGGCATCTTTACCATCGTCAAGAAGTAGCGGCTCATCACACTGCCCCGGCGGGCATCGCGCCTGCCGAACCACCGCGAAAACACGTAGTCGGATCAGTGAACCGTCGACAGCCAGGCGCGGGCATCGCGCTGCGCGGCGGCGATCTCGACATCCGACATCATCTCGGCGACCTCGCGGCGCATCGGGATGGCGTCGACCCGGCCCTTGAGGGCAGCGAGGTTGAACCACTTGTGCGCGGCGACGAGGTCAACGATCCCCGAACGGCCCGACGCCCAGTACAGACCGCGCTCGAACAGCACGTCCTGGATGGCGGTCTCTGCGATCGGCATCGCAGCTTCAAAATCGATCTGCCCCTGAAACATCGGTCATTCCTTTTTTTGCTTTTGCCGCCCCAACCGAGCGCGGCTCCTGTCCGTTATTTGATGCAATCCCAACCGCCGTTTGCCGGCTTGTTGGGATCAATATGACCGATCAAATTTGAAGAGCAGTTTAAGTATCGGGATGAACGAAATCTGAAGAGCCGAAGCCTGAATCGGCCCGTACGCGGCCAGAAACCCAGTATTTATGCGGGTTTTCTGCATTTTTGCGGAATTCGGTTTACCCTGCTGTTTGGGGATACCGTAACCATCTCGGCAGCGTCAGCGACCAGAGGTAAGCGTCGGCGACCAGGGATATTAAAAGGGCCTGCTCCGCACATGCGACGACGCCAATGCGAGATACGTCACAGCGAGCAGATCAAAAGCTATTCGGGATCGGGACATTCAAAGCGCCGGGGATGAACCGCACCGGCAAAAACGAGGGCGTCGGCAACACGTCAGGATCATATCTCATGTGGCCGGAGCCACCGATGAAACTGCGGACCAATGATCCGCACCGAATAAAGAACGCCAATCACGGAATGACCGGCTTCTTTGCCGGACCGGCTCGCGGCGAGAGCAAGCTCTGCCTCGAAGTGACGGTCCAGCCGTTTGACCTGATGTCTCGCCGACACCCTCTTTCGTCGACCAGAGCTGCGATCAATATCCGCTTCGAGAAGCAAATTGTCGTCGAGGCTCTCGTGACGTCGCCGGCGTTGCCACCGGCGTCGATCGTGGCAGAAGAAGTTACTTCTTCTTGGCGACCTTCTTGGTCTTCTTCGCGGTCTTCTTCACAGCGCTCTTCGCTGCCTTCTTGACGGTCTTCTTGACTGCCTTCTTCGTAGCTTTCTTGGCCATGTTGCCCTCCATAAAGAGATGACTTGATCGCTGCGTGCACTCGGGAATCGAAATGCACTTCATCCCGAATACACCAACGATTTCAAAAGAACAGTCTCCCGCTTAAGGAAGTGTTGATGAGCGCAACGCGCCACTTCCCCCACGGGCTCAGTCACAACTTGAAATCCGGCACGCGAGGCGACGCGAGAAACGCCCGAAAACGTTGCGTCCACAAATGTCAAGATTGCAGAAAGTGCTTATTTTTTCCGTACGCCCGCAATTCGTACTATCAAACAACTACACAAACTTCTGCCGTCCCCAAGCGTGAGTCGGGGCACTGAAAACAGGTGCCGCAGACTCTGAGTCGGGATTTTTGGCAATGAAAATATTTTTCGGGAAAACGCGTTCGCGACTTATCGGTGCTGGCCACAACCGCACTTTTTGTCGACTGACGGCACGCCGATTCGCGATCTGATCCCGCGCTCGTGACCGTTCATCGCGTAGGTTACGACGCGCCAACGAGGTCTGCCAAAACGAAAACGGCGCCGCTCGAGGCGGCGCCGCGGTCATCGCAAGGCCGTCGTCAGATACCGAGCTTGCTCTTGAGGAGGTCGTTGACGACCTGCGGATTGGCCTTGCCGCCCGAGGACTTCATCACCTGGCCGACAAACCAGCCCATCAGAGCCGGCTTGGCCTGCGCCTGCGCGACCTTGTCGGGATTGGCTGCGATGATGTCGTCGACGACCTTCTCGATGGCGCCGGTGTCCGTCACTTGCTTCATGCCGCGATCTTCGACAAGCGCGCGCGGATCACCGCCTTCCGTCCAGACGATCTCGAACAGGTCCTTGGCGATCTTGCCGGAGATCACGCCTGAGCCGATCAGGTCGATAATGGCAGCCATCTGCGCCGCCGACACCGGTGACGACGCGATGTCCTGGCCTTCCTTGTTGAGGCGCCCGAACAGTTCATTGATCACCCAGTTGGCGGCGAGCTTGCCGTCGCGCGCTTTGTCGGCAAGCCCGGCGAGCGTCGTCTCGAAGAACTCGGCACTCTCGCGCTCGACCACCAGCACGGCGGCGTCATAGGCCGACAGGCCGAACGCGCTGATGAAACGTGCCTTCTTCTCGTCCGGCAGTTCCGGCAGCTCGGCCTTCAGCGCGGCAACATAGTCCTCGCTGAATTCCAGCGGCAGCAGATCGGGATCCGGGAAATAGCGGTAGTCATGCGCCTCTTCCTTGGAGCGCATCGAGCGGGTCTCACCCTTGTTCGGGTCGTAGAGCCGCGTCTCCTGCTCGATGCTGCCGCCATCCTCCAGGATGCCGATCTGGCGGCGCGCCTCGTAGTCGATGGCCTGGCCGATGAAGCGGATCGAGTTGACGTTCTTGATCTCGCAGCGGGTTCCCAGGGGATCGCCCGGCTTGCGGACCGAGACGTTGCAGTCGGCGCGCAGGTTGCCCTTCTCCATGTCGCCGTCGCAGGTGCCGAGATAGCGCAGGATGGTGCGCAGCTTCGACACATAGGCCTGGGCCTGCTCGCTGGAGCGCATGTCCGGCTTGGAGACGATCTCCATCAGCGCGACGCCCGAGCGGTTGAGATCGACCGAGGTACTGGACGGATTGCGGTCGTGCACCAGCTTGCCGGCGTCCTGTTCGAGATGCAGGCGCTCGATGCCCACGGTGGCGGTCTCGCCATCGGCCAATTCGATCGTCACCTCGCCCTCGCCGACGATCGGCGACTTGTACTGGCTGATCTGGTAGCCCTGCGGCAGGTCCGGATAGAAGTAGTTCTTGCGGTCGAAGGTCGAGCGCCGGTTGATCTGCGCCTTCAGGCCGAGCCCGGTACGGACCGCCTGCTTCACGCATTCCTCGTTGATGACCGGCAGCATGCCCGGCATCGCCGCATCGACCAGCGACACATGGCTATTCGGCGCACCTCCGAACTCCGTGGACGAGCCGGAGAACAGCTTGGCGTGAGAATTGACCTGGGCGTGGATCTCCAGACCGATGACCATTTCCCAGTCGCCGGTGGCGCCCTTGATGAGCTTCGAAGGTTTGACAGGTGCGTTCATGGAGCGGTTTCTACCGCGACCGCGGGCGCGGGAAAACCCCCAGTGAGGCTTTCCAGCGTCGCTTCCAGGGCATTTGCCCCTACCGATCAGATGCCCGAAGCGAAAGCCCTGAACACGGAGCTGGCACGCAACGTCTCGCGACCGGCGAGGATCAAGTCATCGACCTGCCCCTGCGGCAGCTGGAAACGCGTCGGAACGGCTTCGAGCACTGCGGCACGCGCCGGATCTAGCTGATCGAACCCAAGCCGGCCGACGAAGAGCTGCAGATCGGTACAGCGCCAGCCGGGCCCCGCGCCATAGCGGGCTCGCTCTGCCGCCGACAAGCCGCAGCGCCACTTGATCAGCGACGATTGCCAGTCCTTCATGGTTCGGTCGAATGCGGTGTAGCTGGAGCCGATGCTGGCATCCATGGTGGTGTCCACCGCAGCCTTGATCAGATCGACGCCTTCAGGCCCTTCCACCGTATTGATCCAGTTGCCGGAGAGACCGACTTTGGAATCCACCACCATGAAGATCCCGCGGCGCAGCCGGACCGCCTGCTGCGGTGTCATCGGGCCATAGGGCGTCTCGGAGGATTCGCGCACGATGGTCAGCGCAGAGACGCCGTAATTGTCGACCAGCCCGCCATCCATCAGCTTGATATAGGGCACCGCGCCGTCGCGGTAACGCATCACTGCCTTGGAATAGGCACTCAACATCGGCGACGCATTGCGGTTCGCGGCTGCGCGCGCGACCCAAGGCGGCAGCGGCTCGTTGCATGTGCCGGGGAAGGCCTGCACCACGGCCGGCGCAAAGGCGAGCGGCACCGCAGCCGACGCAGCCACGGCGCCCGACAGCGGATACTTGCTGAGATCGCTGCAGATCGCGGCGAAGGCCGTGTTGTCGAACACGAACGGCACGCGGTTATAGATATCCGAGGCGTTGATCCAGACCCGTGGCGAACCGCTATTTCGCAGGCTGCCAAAAGTCGCATTCTGGAACAGATTGGCGTCGAGCCAACTGGTGAAGCCCTTGGAGTCATTGATGCCGCCGCCCAAGGCACGGCCGATAGTACCTAGCGACAACTGTGTGGTCAGTCCGGCCTCGGCATTCTGCAGCAGGAAACGTTCACGGAAGTCCGACAGCGCCGCGCGCTTCTTCAAACCGTAATAGGCCGCCGTGACCGAACCGCCGGAAACGCCGGACAGAAAGTCGATGCGCTCCAGCATGGTGTCGGATGCGCCGCGCATGCGGATGCTGCCAAGCTCTTCCAGCACGCCAAACGAGAATGCCGCGGCGCGCGTGCCACCGCCTGAGAACGAAAAACCGATCAGCAGGTCGTCCTGCTCGGCAGCATCCTTGAAAACGGCGTCGAGATTGGGATCGAGGGAGGCGCCGGCCAGCGGCACGTTGGCGGGAAGGTTGTAGACCGACGTACAGCCCAGCAGCAGCGCACAGGTCGTGACCACGACACCGATCGAACGCAACGCACTCATCACTTCTCTACCGATCCCACAAGACGGCCGCACCAAACGGCACGGACCGTGTCCGGACGGTCCCCAATCCGGAATCTCAATCAGATATTACCGTAAAGCATTGCAATTCGATGCAAACTGACGATCCGGCACCAATCGCGCCAGCAACGTGGCTAATGAATGGTGAAACAAGGTGCGCGGCAAATGGCGCAGCGCCAATCCTCAGTTCAGCTGCGTGCCTGGCGCGGCATCAAATACCAGCGTGAACCAGCTGCCCTGCCCGCGAATGCTCTCGGCGTTGAACTTCACGTTCGGCGCATTCTCTTTGAGCGTCTGCAGGATCAGCGCGCCGAGCTTGCGCGGCGACGGCCAGTCCTGGCCTTCGCCAAGGCCGATGCCGTCATCGGCGACAACCACCGTGACGTGGCCGCCTTCCAGCTTGCAGATCAGCTTGATCTGACCGCCGGCACGGCCGATGAAGGCGTATTTCAGCGCATTGGTCAGCATCTCGTTGACCAGCAGTCCCGCCGGCATCGCGATATTGATCGACATCGGGCAATAGCCGACCTGCAGATCGAGCGTGATATCCGCCGTCGCGCTGGCAGCCATCACCGCATTGGCGATGTCCGATAGATACTGTCCGAGATCGATCTCGGGCGTCGCATTCTCGTCGGACAGCGTCCGGTACAGCACTGTCAGCGCATCGATCCGGCTCGCCAGCCGGCCGAGCGCAACAGCCTCGCCTTCCACGGCCGAGCGGGCTTCGAGCCGCACCAGCGCCGTGATGAGTTGCAGATTGTTCTTCACCCGATGCTGCAGCTCGCGCATCAGCATGTCGCGGTCGCGTATCTGGTTCTCGAATTGCTCGATCTGCGCACGCTCGCGGCCACCGACATCGACCAGCGCGGCGATCCGGAAATTCTCGACGCCGTCGTCACTCTCGATCACCGAGGCATAGGCCTGCACGATCACCAGCCGATCGACCGGCACCGAAGGACGGAAAACACCGATGAAGTCCTCGCCGTCGCGGATCGCTTCGCCCAGCGTCTGGCTCTGGTTGTCTTCGTTGAGAAAGCCGTCGAGACAGGTCCAGCTCTGGCCTTCGACATCGGCCGGCGCCATTGTCATCAGTTGCTCGAAGGCCTTGTTGATATAGACAACCTGCTGATCGCTGCCCAATCCGCGCGAGATGGCGAGCGCAACGGGAACATGATCCAGCAGATGCTTGTAGCGATCATTCTCGATCGCCTGCGCAAGCTTCGGGGAACCCAGAATCTGATCGACCTGTTGGGAAGGCGGAAGCCCGTCGTCGGTGCTCATGCACGGTCCATGCTCATAGGCAAACCATGGCCAAGTGCACCGCAAAACGCAATGTCAAACGCGCAACACTTCACGCGGATGATGATGTCAGGCCCACCACTTCGTTGGCGTGAAACGCCCCGATGCCTGCTCAATGGTTTCGCCGAGCGAGAACAGCGTTTCCTCGTCGAATGGACGCCCGATCAGCTGCAGCCCGAGCGGCAATCCCTGCGCGTCCTTGCCGGCGGGAACCGCGATGCCCGGCAGGCCGGCCATGTTCACCGTCACCGTGAAGATGTCGTTGAGATACATCTCGATCGGATCGGCGCCACCCTTCTCGCCGATGCCGAAGGCCGCCGACGGCGTCGCCGGCGTCAGGATCGCATGGATGCCCTTGGCAAAGCACTCCTCGAAGTCGCGCTTGATCAGCGTGCGCACCTTCTGCGCGCGCAGATAATAGGCGTCGTAATAGCCGGCGGAGAGCACATAGGTCCCGATCATCACGCGGCGGCGCACTTCCGCGCCAAAGCCTTCAGCGCGGGTATTCTCATACATGTCACTGATGCTGCGGCCGGGCACGCGCAGGCCGTAGCGCACACCGTCATAGCGCGCGAGGTTCGACGAGGCTTCGGCGGGCGCCACGATGTAATAGGCCGGCAGCGCGTATTTAGTGTGCGGCAACGACACGTCGACGAGTTCGGCACCGGCGGCCTTGAGCTGCGCAGCGCCTTCCGACCAAAGCTTTTCGATCTCGGCCGGCATGCCGTCGATGCGATATTCCTTGGGAATGCCGATCTTCATACCCTTCACGGACTTGCCGATCGCCGCCTCGTAGTCCGGCACGTCGCGATCCACGGACGTCGAGTCCTTCGGATCGTAGCCGGCCATCGAGCGCATCAGGATCGCGGTATCGCGCACGGTGCGCGCGATCGGCCCGGCCTGGTCGAGCGAGGACGCGAAAGCGACCGTGCCCCAGCGCGAGCAGCGGCCATAGGTCGGCTTCATACCGACGATGCCGGCGAACGCCGCAGGCTGGCGGATCGAACCGCCGGTGTCGGTCGCAGTGGCGCCAAGGCAGAGACCTGCGGCAACGGCCGATGCCGAACCGCCGGACGAGCCGCCGGGCACCAGATTGACGTCGGAGCCGTCGCGCCGCCACGGATTGATCACCGGACCGAAGAACGACGTCTCGTTCGCCGAGCCCATGGCGAATTCGTCATTGTTGAGCTTGCCGAGCATAACCGCACCGTCGCGCCAGAGCTGCGCGGTCACGGTCGACTCGTAAGGCGGCACGAAATTGCCGAGGATCTTCGAACACGCGGTTGTGCGCACGCCCTTGGTCGCGAACAGATCCTTGATCCCCAGCGGGACGCCGCCAAGCCAGCCGCCCTCGCCCTTGGCGAGTCTCGCGTCGGCCGCCTGCGCCATGGCGCGCGCCTGATCCGGCGTCTCCAGCACATAGGCGTTCAGCACGCGTGCGGCTTCCATCGCCTTGAGATGCGCATCGGTCAGTTCGACTGACGTGAAGGATTTGGTCGCAAGGCCGTCACGCGCCTCGGCGAGTGTCAGCGACGTCAGATCTGTCATCTATTTATTGACCGGGCTGCAAAAGAAGGGAGAGAGCGTCTTGTCGTTTTCAGGTGCATCTTTTTTGAAAGAGCTGCGGCGAAGCTTGTCGTCAGCCTCCTGTGCGGCCTGAACCTTGTCGAGGATGGCATCCATCGCCGCGTCGACGTCCTTGACCTTCCCCTGACGCTCCATCTCGTCGAGGTAGTCCATATAGAGCTGATAGGACTTTTCATCGTCGCAAAGCAGGCACATGGCGGTTTCCGTTCGAACGGTTCTTGCTCGATTACTCGACGACCTTCGGCACCAGGAAGAAATGATCTTCGGACTCCGGCGCATTCGCCGTCACCGCGTCGACGATCTCGCCGTCATTGACGACATCGGCGCGCTTCTTCATTTCCATGGGCATCACCGAGGTCATCGGCTCGACGCCGTCGACATTCACTTCCTGCAACTGCTCGACAAAGGCCAGCATCGCGTTCAGCTCGCCCTGCAGATGGGGAACTTCAGCGTCTGTGACCGCGATCCGCGCGAGATGCGCGATACGGCGAACGGTGGCAGCATCGACGGACATTATATAGGCCTCAGGGCAACATCTGTCCGCCGTATAGCAGACGGAGGTTTCGCGCCGCAACCGGCGGACGCCTCCGCCTTGTTTGACGCCCTAGCCCCGCAATTCGGCCATCCGCGCCAATGCCGCCGCCGCCAGCGACCGCGTCAGCTCCGCCGCAGGCCGTTCGCTGCCCATTCCGACCGACTGTCCGGCCCAGAGATTGGTAAAATCGGCCCGACCGAGCTTCTCGGCGGCGGCTTTCAGCGGCCCCAGCGCGGTCGCCGAATGCGGGAATGCCGGCGCATCGGGCGAGACCGGCCCGACCTCGCGCATCACGCGATTGATGACGCCGCGGGCGGGCCGCCCGGTCATGACATTGGTAATGACGGTGGAGGCATCCGACGCCCCGGCCAGGGCTGCACGACCCGGCCCGCTGACCTTCGATTCCGGCGTACGCAGATAGGCGGTGCCGATCTGCACACCGGCTGCGCCGAGCGCAAAGGCTGCGGCAATGCCGCGCCCATCGGCGATACCGCCGGCCGCGATCACCGGCACCTTCACCGCATCCACCACCTGCGGCAACAGCGCGAACAGGCCGGGCTGCGTGGCGATATCCTCGGTCAGGAACATGCCGCGATGACCGCCGGCCTCCGCCCCCTGCGCAATGACCGCGTCGACGCCGCGCTCTTCGAGCCAGACGGCTTCCTTGACGATGGTCGCAGAGGCGATGACCCGACAGCCGGCTGCCTTGATGCGCTTCAAGAGCGCCGGGTCCGGCAGGCCGAAGTGAAAGCTGACCACTTCGGGCTTCAGCTCTTCCACCAGCGCGCACATCGCCTCATCGAACGGCGCGCGGTTGGCCGCATTGATGTCTGCATTCGGATCGAGCCCGAGTTCGGCGTAATAGGACGACAGCCGCTTGCGCCAGTTGGCCTCGCGTGCCGGATCGGCGTCCACCGCCGTATGGCAGAAGTAATTCATGTTGACCGGCGCGGAGACGCGCTGGCGCACGATATTGATCTGCTCACGGGCTTTCTCCGGCGAGATCATTGCGCACGGCAACGAGGCCAGCGCGCCGCCCTCCGCTGCGCCGATCATGATGTCGGCATCCTGCACGCCTGCCATTGGCGCCTGCACGATGGGAAATTCGGTGCCGAATAAGTCGATCAGTCGGCGGTCGGGCCACATGGGGGATCTCCGGATTCTTGCGACAATCTTGCGGCAATGCCTCTGAATCCAGCGGCAAAGCAGTGACGATCTTGAGACAAACGTGAGGAAATGGCACGCGCATCATTGCCGAGCCTTGCTCAGGCTAACACGGCCGCACCCGCGTGAGCTATGCGGTTGCGCGGGGGATGAGCATCCACTTGCGCAGCGCAACGCCAGCCCAGATCGCCTCCACCAGCCCGAACGGCCAGGCGCCCTGCAGGAAGCCGTAGAGCGATCCGAGCCCGCAGGCGCCGGCAAAGGCCAGCGTGAACCACGGACTGCGTGCTTCCAGCGCGTAGCAGACCAGCATGGCGCTGACCGCGAACAATCCAAACAGGCTGAGGGCGTCCATAGATCGGGCTCGTGACGTAAGACGCAGAAACGCGGGAACGATGCTACCTTGCCGCAAATCACCACCGATGTGAAACGCGACCGATGACCGCTGCCATTCCCGAACTCATCACGCCCAGACTGATCCTGCGCCCACTCGTGCTGGGTGACTCCGATGCCGTGCAAAGGCTTTTCCCGCGAATAGAGGTGGTGCGTTTCCTGGCCAGCCGCGTGCCATGGCCCTACCCGGCTGACGGCGCCTTCACTTTCCTGCGCGATGTCGTGCTGCCAGGCATGGAGCGCGGCACCGAATGGCACTGGTCGATCCGCCTGAAGAGCGCACCGGAGCAACTGATCGGCATGATCAATGTCAGGGACAGCGGCGACGACAACCGCGGCTTCTGGCTCGATCCCGCCTGGCACGGACAAGGCCTAATGACCGAGGCCAGCGACGCCGTGACAGATTTCTGGTTCGACACCCTGCAGCGGCCCGTGTTGCGCGTCATCAAGGCCATCGCCAACACCGCATCGCGCCGGATTTCGGAAACATCCGGCATGCGCGTGATCGCCACCGAGGATCGCGACTACGTCTCCGGCCGTTGGTCCTCGGAAATCTGGGAAATGACCGCCGAGGAATGGCGCAGCCGCCGTCCGCCCCGATAATTGCGGCGCAGCGTTTGATCTGATGGCTCCGCGTGTTATGCGGGACCATGCCTGCAGTCATCCTTCCCCTCGTCGAAGCCGCCGCACATCTGCCCGCCCGCGGCGCACTGATCGGTCTCGATCTCGGCACCAAGACCATTGGTGTCGCGGTGTCCGATCCCGATCGCCGTCTCGCGACCGGCATTGAGACTGTCGAGCGAACTGCCTTCAAGGCCGATGCCGCACGCCTCATCAAGCTTGCCGCTGAGCGAAATGTCTGCGGCTTCGTCCTTGGTCTTCCCATCAATATGGACGGCAGCGAGGGACCGCGCGCGCAATCGACCCGCGCCTTCGCCCGCAACTTCTCGAAACTGACCGAACTGCCGATCGCCTTCTGGGACGAACGTCTGTCCACATCAGCGGTCGAGCGCGAATTGATCGCCAACGATGTCAGCCGCGCCAAACGCGCCAAGGTCATCGACGAACATGCCGCGATCTTCATTCTTCAGGGCGCGCTAGATCGCCTCGCCGCCTTGCTGCGCACGCCGGATATTCGCTGACCCCATGCTGACGGTATTTGCCGCTCTCGTCCCGGTCTTCCTGCTCATCGTGCTCGGCTACGCGCTGCGGCGCCTGCTGCTGAAACAGAACATCGAATGGGTCGGGCTGGAACAGCTCGTCTATTATGTCCTGTTCCCCGCCCTGCTCATCGACACACTGGCGCGCGCCAATCTGGCGTCGGTGCCCATCGCAGGTGTCGGCGGTGCCTTGTTGCTCTCCGTCATCCTGATGTCCGCGCTATGTCTGGCGCTGCGTCCGTTGCTGGCGCGGGCCATCGGCCTCGATGGGCCGGCATTTACGTCGCTGTTTCAGGGCGCCACGCGTTGGCAGACCTTCGTGGCACTATCGGTCGCCGGCAATCTGTGGGGCGACCTCGGCATCACGCTGGCCTCCGTCGCCATGGTGGCGATGATCCCGCTGCTGAATATTCTGGCGGTCTGGGTGCTGGCGCATTACGCCTCACCGCAGCGGATGGCGTGGCCGGCGCTGCTGCTGACCATCGCCAAGAACCCGCTGATCTGGGCCTGCGTGATCGGCCTCGCGATCAACCTGGTCGGTCTGCCGGTCCCCAAGCCCGCCCACGAGTTCCTCGATGCGCTCGGGCGCTGTTCGCTGGCGATGGGCCTGCTCATTGTCGGCGCCGGTCTTCAACTCGAAGGCCTGCACAGACCCGGCATGGCTGCAGCACTGACGGTCGTCTTGAAACTGGCCGTGATGCCGCTGATTGCCATGGGCCTCGGCATCGCCTTCGGCCTGTCCGGCGCCAATCTCGCGGTGGTCGTCTGCTGCGCGTCGGTGCCGTCGGCGTCGAACGGCTATATTCTGGCGCGGCAGATGGGCGGCGACGCGCCCCTCCTGGCGCAGATCCTGACTATTCAAACCACGCTGGCGGTCCTGACCATGCCCATCTTCATTGCGCTGGCGGAATAGGTTTTTCTTTTTTTGAGCATGATCTTGCCCGAAAACCGGTTCCCACTTTTCGGGATCATGCTCTAGGGCGATATCACACCGTTCGCGATGAGCAGCGTCTGAACAGTCGCCGCCAGATTGTTGAGGCCATGCAGAAAGATCGTCAGCCATGTCGAGTGGCTGCGATAGCGCATATAGCCGAACAGCAGGCCGATGGTGAAAATCTCGACGAAGAAGAACCAATCGTATTGCAGATGCATCGCCGTCCAGACCAGCGATGACGCCACGATGGCGCCAAACGGCCGCAAAAACGATTCCGACCAGCCGCGATAGAGGAAGCCACGCGCGAAAAACTCTTCGGTCATCGGCGCCCCGACGCAGAACGCGATCACGAGCAGCCACAGCGCGCCGTCGGCACGGGCCGACTTCAGCACTTCCAGCATGAAAGTCGGCGCGGAGTCGCGACCCATGCCTTTTGCGACCAGCTCCCAGGCACCGACCAGCACGATCAGCGCCACCGTGCCAATGACATAGTTTTTCCAGGACGTGCCGCGTAGCCCCAGATAGTCCGCAAAGGATTGCCGCGCCATGCGCGTCGCCAGCCACAGCGCCAGACACACTGCCGGAAGCCCCATGAGAACGGACGCGGCGATGGTCGTGCCGCTGCTCATGGCCTTGATCAGCAGCGTCGCGTCGAGTGGCGCATCCTTGATCAGCAGGTAATAGGCGACGACGGTCAGCTGACCGACAAACATCGCTGCAAAAGCGAACAGCCCCCAGAGGCTCGTACCCCAGAATTTCCAGACCCGCGGCGGCTTCGTCGCGGGTGGCAGGTCTGACGATGCGTCGGGCGTGATCGGCGTCTCCAGCGCACTCACTGCGGCAACGCCCGCTCGAGCAGCCCCCGGCCCTGAGCTTCGGTCAATTCAGGGGTGCCGTAGATCGCACCACGCGCACCATCGAGGCGTGTCCGCGCAAACAGTTCGGCATGGGGCGGATGCACCATGTTCAGCGCCGCGCAGGCCGCCAGCAATGCCAGCGATTCCACCGCCTGCCGCGCTACACGCTCGCTGTCGGGCCGCAGCAAGGTGCGAATGATAAAGGCCGCAGTGTCGGCCGCGCCGGGCAGTCCGCGCGTCTCCAGCATCAGATCCTGCAGCACTGCGGTCGATGCGTCGCCTTCGCGCGACAGCGCCCGCAGCACATCAAGGCACATCACATTGCCGGAGCCTTCCCAGATCGCATTGACCGGCGCCTCGCGATAATGCCGCGCCAGAATGCCTTCCTCGACATAGCCATTGCCGCCCATGCATTCCATGGCTTCATAGAGGAAGCCCGGCGCCGATTTACAGACCCAGTATTTCACCACCGGCGTGAGGAAACGCATATACGCCGCCTCGGACGTATCCTCCGGCGCGAGATCGAAGGCGCGGCACAGCCGCATCACCAGCGCCGTCGACGCCTCCACATGCAGCGCCATGTCGGCGAGCACACTTTGCATCATCGGCTGATCGGCGAGGTGTTTCTGGAACACGCTGCGATGTCTTGCGTGATGCAGCGCATGGACCAGACCCGAGCGCATCAAACCGGCGGATGCTGTGGCGCAATCCTGCCGCGTCAGCTGCACCATCTGGATGATGGTGCGGATGCCCTTGCCCTCGTCGCCGACGCGCAGTGCATAGGCATCGTTGAACTCGACTTCCGACGACGCATTGGAGCGATTGCCGAGCTTGTCCTTCAGGCGCTGGAAGTTCAGCGCGTTGAGCGAGCCGTCGGGCCGGAATCGCGGCATGAAGAAACAGCTGAGGCCATCTTCGGCTTGCGCGAGTACCAGAAACGCGTCGCACATCGGTGCCGACATGAACCATTTGTGCCCGCTGATCCGATACGCATCGCCGTCGCGCACGGCGCGCGTCATGTTGCTGCGCACGTCCGTGCCGCCCTGCCGCTCGGTCATGCCCATGCCCAGCGTCATGCCACGCTTAGCCGACCATGGCGCAAAGCTCGGATCGTAGTCGCGGCTGGCAATGACCGGCATCACCTGCGCCAGCACATCCGGCTGCATCGCCAATGCCCCCACGGCAGCGCGCGTCATGGTGATCGGGCATAGATGCCCGGTCTCGACCTGCGCCGCTATATAGAATTTTGCGGCGCGCGCCACTTCGGACGCGCCGCGTGCGGACTTGCCGTCACGCGTCCATGTCGAATTGTGAATTCCCGCTGCAATGCTCTGTGCCATCAGCTCGTGATAGGCCGGATGAAACTCGACCTCATCACGCCGATTGCCGCGCGCATCGAAAGTCCGCAGCTTCGGCGTATTCTCGTTGGCCAGCCGCGCGCGTTGCGCCATCTCGGCCGATCCCCAGAGCTGACCGAATTCGGCGTGGTCGACATAGGCGAACGAGCCCTCATTCATCGCAACCGCTTCCACGAGCGGCCGGTCCAGCTCGAACAGATTGACGTCCTCGAATGGTGGCGACTGGTTGAGCACCGCATGAATGGCAGAGGTGGCGTCGGTCATGAATCAGTTCCGGCTGGAGGCGGTATTGCGAATCATTTTACGCCGGATCGACCGGGATTTCACGGGGCTATCTTGCCTGCCGTGCAATCGGGAAATCGTAGGCGCGCGCACCTGTGCCCGGGAGCGAGAAGTGCCACCATTCCTTGGAATAATTCACAAAGCCCTGCCTGCCCATCGCAGTCGCCAGGAGATCGCGCCAGCGCCGCTGCGCGGGTGAGATCGCGCGCGATCCGGTATGCGCCTTGGCATCGGAGCAATCGTAACCCGTGCCCATGTCGACGCTGCCCTCGGGCGCGCGCTGTGCTTCCGGCGCGATGCAGCTTGCATAGGCCTTGTTCGGATCGAATGCCGCCGACGCAGGCGCACGCAGATCGACCAACGTCAGATCGAGCGCCGCGCCGGTGGAGTGGCCCGAGCGCTCGGCGATATAGCCGAGCCTGAACAGATCGGTTTTACTGAAGGCTGGATTATAGCGCTTCTGCGCCGGCGTCTCGTTGCCATCGCGCGCCCACGCCACCATGTCGCGCGACGCCCGCGCCGGCCGATAGCAATCCAGCATTTTCAGCGACAGGTTTTGCGCCATCAACTCGCGCTGCACCTTCTGCAGAGCGAGGCCGACCGGGCGCTTCACCACGCATTCCGCGCTATCATAGCCGCTGAGCTTGCGGCCGACGAAATTGTTGACGCCGGCATAGCGGATGTCCTGCCGGATCGAGGGATCGATATCGCGCAGGAACACGAAATCGTCAGGCAGCGTCTGTGATTGCGCGGGCGTAACGCCAAGCATGATCGCGGAAAGGCCCCACATCATCGCAACGGATCGTTTGAGACAATTGATCATCAGGGCTTCCGCCATCCAATCGGGGCGACTTGATGCAAAGGCGCTAGGGCGAACGCACCGATAAGTCGGGTCATAGTGGTTCGAGCTGACGGACCCGCCGCCAATGATTGACCGAACAGGGCGCACCCCGCGTCAGGAGACAGTCGTATCGGCGTGCTGACCGTTTGGAAAGGACCGGAAGCTTAGCGCTTTACCTGCTCAAAGCCCTTGATTTGGAAACGTTCATTTTCTATAAGGAGTGATGTCGAACGCCGTACCATCATCCGCTTCCCGGGGCCCCGGCCGACCGCGTGAGTTCGACGTAGACGAAGCTCTCGATAAAGCCGTTCGGGTGTTTTGTGAGCGTGGCTATCACGCCACGTCGATCGGCGATCTGACAGATGCAATGGAACTGACCCAAGGCAGCATCTACAAGGCGTTCAAAGACAAGCGCGCGGTTTTTATTGCCGCCTTCGATCGGAACAAGGCGGTTCGCAATGAAAAGCTAGCTCGCGCCATCAAAAATGGCGCAACGGGACTGGAGCGTATTCGTAATGCCCTGGCCTTCTACGTCGAATCGTCACACGGCGCGGAGGGGCTGCAGGGATGCCTTGTCGTCGGGAGCGCAACGGAACTTGCGATCTTCGACAAGGAGGTCGCCGAGCGTGTCACGGCATCCTTCAAGCGGAATGAGGCCATGATGGCCGAGTTGATTCAACAAGGGCAGGTTGACGGCTCCATTCCCACCGGGATCGACAGCAAGGCAACCGCCCGGCTGATGCTCTGCCTGCTTCAAGGCATGAGGGTCATCGGGAAGACCGGGCGAACCCGCGCGGAGATGGCAGCCGTAGTGGAGGTTGCCATGCGCACGCTCACCTGATTTTTTTGCCAAATTAGAAAACGAATGTTTCCTATTGTGAGGACGACCGTGACCACCATCACCGACCACCTGCCCGACAGGCGGATTGTTTCCACTGGAATGACTTTCCTCCTCGCCGCCGCCTGCGGGCTTATCGCGGCCAATGTTTATTATGCCCAGCCACTGGCCGGGCCGATCAGTGCCGCCCTCGGCCTCTCGCCGCAGGCGACGGGACTTATCGTCACCTTGACGCAGATCGGATACGGGGCGGGTCTGCTGCTGATCGTGCCGCTCGGCGATCTCATCGAGAACCGTCATCTCACCCTCATTATGCTTGGCGTCGCCACCCTAGGGCTGCTGGGCGCGGCACTGTCACCTCACGCACTTCCATTCCTGATCGCAGCCCTCTTCATCGGCCTCGGGTCGGTCGCGGTGCAGGTTCTCGTTCCCTATGCAGCTCATATGGCTCCTGAAGCGAGCCGGGGCCGCGTTGTCGGCAACGTCATGAGCGGGTTGATGCTTGGCATCATGCTGGCCCGCCCGGTGTCCAGTTTCATCGCTGAATTGTCGTCATGGCACGCCGTGTTCTTCCTGTCGGCGGGTGCGATGATTGTCCTCGCATTGGTTCTCAGCCGCGCGCTGCCACGGCGTATGCCGACGTCGAAACTTCGTTACGGAGAACTGCTGGCCTCGATGGGGCATCTGGCGGTGACGACGCCGATCCTGCAAAGGCGTGCGCTCTATCACGCCTGCCTGTTCGGTGCGTTCAGTCTGTTCTGGACCACGACGCCGCTGTTGCTCGCGGGGCCGGAATTCCACCTGTCGCAAGGCGGGATCGCGCTTTTCGCGCTGGCGGGTGTTGCCGGTGCTGTCGCCGCCCCGATCGCGGGCCGGATTGCCGATCGCGGATGGAGTCGCCCTGCGACCGCTGTCGCCATGCTTGCGGTGGCCGGTGCTTTCCTGATGACGCACATCGCGCCTGAAGGTTCGACGCTGGCCCTCGGTCTTCTCGTCGCAGCAGCGATCCTCCTCGATTTCGGCGTCTCGGCTAATCTGACTCTCGGGCAGCGCGCGATCTTCTCACTTAGTGCGGAATTCCGCAGCCGTCTCAACGGGCTCTACATGGCGACGTTTTTTGTCGGCGGGGCGGTTGGCTCGGCGGCAGGCGGATGGGCCTACGCGCAGGGAGGATGGACACTCGCCTCATGGGTCGGTTTTGCGTTCCCCGTCGTGGCGGTCGTGTACTTCGCAACGGAATAGAACGATGCCGAGACTGCCCAGCCGCTGTCAGCTCTTTGGACGCGGCTTGTCGGCCTCGGCGTCGCCCCTCACTGAAGGTGGTCCCAAAACGGTACGCCGTGGAGAGGATACCCGGCATTCGTCGGGCATGACGGCAAGAATGTGGTCGGACTGACCGGGGGATAACCGAAAAGCGGGCGAATCGCGCTTGCTCCGCTTTTCAACTCTGCCTATAGCTTTCGTTTTAATGACCCAAGCCACGAAATCCTCTTTCGTCCTCGGACACCGGCATTTGCTGGGCATCGAGGGCCTTTCCGCCGCGGATATCACCGGCCTCCTCGACCTGTCCGAGGAATATGTCGAGCTGAACCGCCAGGTCGACAAGAAGCGCTCCAGCCTGCGCGGTCGCACCCAGATCAATCTGTTTTTCGAGAATTCGACGCGCACCCAGTCGTCGTTCGAACTGGCCGGCAAGCGACTTGGCGCCGACGTCATGAACATGTCGGTGTCATCGTCCTCGATCAAAAAGGGCGAGACGCTGATCGACACCGCGATGACGCTGAACGCGATGCATCCGGACATTCTCGTGATGCGCCATCATGCCTCCGGCGCGGTCGAACTGCTGGCGCGCAAGGTCGACGGCTCCGTCATCAATGCCGGCGACGGCGCCCATGAACATCCGACGCAAGCCCTGCTCGACGCATTGACCATCCGTCGCAACAAGGGCCGCCTCGAAGGTCTCGTGATCGCGATCTGCGGCGACGTGCTGCATTCGCGGGTCGCGCGTTCCAACATTCTCTTGCTCAACACCATGGGCGCGCGCGTCCGCGTGGTCGCGCCCTCCACGCTGCTGCCGCCGGGCATCGAGCGCATGGGCGTCGAGGTCGCGCGCGATATGCGCGAGGGCCTCAACGGCGCCGACATCGTCATGATGCTGCGGCTGCAGCGCGAGCGCATGAACGGTTCCTTCGTGCCGTCGTCCGCCGAATACTTCCAGTATTTCGGCCTCGACCAGAAGAAGCTCGCTTACGCCAAGCCCGATGCGCTGGTGATGCATCCCGGCCCGATGAACCGCGGTGTCGAGATCGACTCCCTCGTCGCGGACGGCGCGCAGTCGCTGATCCGCGAACAGGTCGAGATGGGTGTAGCGGTCCGCATGGCCGTGCTCGAAGCGCTCGCGCGCAACCTGCCGAACGCGTGATGCCCATGCTGACAGATCGCCGCCCTATCCTCCTCGCCAATGCGCACCTGATCGATCCATCCAGCGATCTCGACGGCGTCGGTGACGTCCTGATCGCCGACGGCGTTATCCGCGATGCCCGCCGTGGCATCGGCGCGGCCGGCGTGCCTGAAGGCACCGACATCATCAATTGCGTCGGCAAGGTCGTGGCCCCCGGCCTCGTCGACATGCGCGCTTTCGTCGGCGAACCCGGCGCCAGCCACCGCGAGACTTTCGCCTCCGCCAGCCGTGCAGCCGCAGCCGGCGGCATCACCACCATCATCTGCCAGCCGGACACCTCGCCGACCATCGACAATTCTGCCACCGTCGACTTCGTCCTGCGCCGCGCCCGCGACACCGCCATCGTCAACATCCATCCGATGGCCGCCCTGACCAAGGGCCTCGAAGGCCACGAGATGACCGAGATCGGGCTGCTGAAAGCGGCCGGCGCCGTCGCTTTCACAGATGCCGACAAGAGCATCACCAACGCGCAGATCATGCGCCGTGCGCTGACCTATGCGCGCGATTTCGACGCGCTGATCGTGCATTACACCGAGGATCCCGACCTCGTCGGCGAAGGCGTGATGAATGAAGGCGAGCGCGCGTCACGGCTCGGCCTGATGGGCATTCCCAATGCCGCCGAAGCCATCATGCTGGAGCGCGACATGCGTCTCGTCGCCCTCACCGGCGGGCGCTACCATGCGGCCTCACTGACCTGCATCGAATCCATCGAGATCCTGAAGCGCGCCCGCGACGCCGGCTTGCGTGTCAGCGCCTCGGCGTCGATCAATCACCTGACGCTGAACGAAAACGATATCGGGCCCTATCGCTCCTATCTCAAATTGTCGCCGCCGCTCCGCACCGAAGAGAACCGCCGCGCGCTGGTCGAGGCCGTCGCGTCAGGATTGATCGACGTCATCATGTCCGACCACAATCCGCAGGATGTCGAGACCAAGCGGCTGCCATTCGCCGAAGCCGCGCCGGGTGCCATCGGCCTCGAAACAATGCTGTCGGCGGGATTGCGGCTGATCCACAATGGCGAGCTCACCTTCACCCAGTTGATCCGTGCGATGTCGACACGCCCGGCCGAACTGCTCGGCCTGCCGGGCGGCACACTACGCCCCGGCGCTGTCGCCGACATCATTGTCATCGACGCCGATGTGCCGTGGGTGCTGGATCCCGCGGATCTGAAATCGCAATGCAAGAATACACCATTCGACGAAGCCCGCTTCACGGGGCGCGTCGCACGCACTATTGTCGGCGGACGCACCGTTTACGAGCACGTCTAACGCCATATGCGTGTCTTAGGACACCGAAAGCGCGGAGCGCGTCTGGAGCACGAAAGTGCGAAGCGCGTCTTAGAATAGAGGTCCAATGATCGTTCTCTACATATTCGCCGCCGCGCTCGGTTATTTCCTCGGTTCCGTCCCGTTCGGACTGGTGCTGACCAAGCTCGCCGGCACGCAGGACATCCGCACCATCGGCTCGGGCAATATCGGCGCCACCAACGTGCTGCGCACCGGCCGCAAGGGCCTCGCAGCGGCGACGCTGCTGCTCGACGCCCTCAAGGGCACCGTCGCCGTGATCATCGCCGGCAGTGTCGGCGGTCCTGTCCCGGCCATGATCGCCGGTCTCTTCGCTTTCCTTGGGCACCTTTTCCCGGTCTGGCTCGGCTTCAAGGGCGGCAAGGGCGTCGCCGTCTATATCGGCATCATGTTCGGCCTGTACTGGCCGGCCGCCATCGTGTTCTGCCTTGCCTGGCTCGCCTGCGCCTTCACCTCGCGCTACTCGTCATTCTCCGCGCTGACCGCCAGCGCCATCACGCCGATCTTCCTGTGGTGGGCCAAGGCACCACAGCTCGCCGTGCTGGCCACCGTGCTGACGCTGCTGCTGTGGTTCATGCACCGCGAGAACATCAAGCGATTGCTGAACGGCACCGAAGGCAAGATCGGCGCGAAAAATTGAGTGAGGCCGCTTGGGCTTCGTGATCGTGAACAGTTGACGTCCTTCGCCGGTGTGCTGCCTGCACGGACTGATCCCGATCCGGCATCGCCGCTTTCGATGCCGATAACTGCATGGAAATGCCGCTTCATCAGCTCCGAGCGAAGAAGTATTTGCTGTTGACTTAGAGCGCACTCTAACCTGTAGCAAGGTCAGCGTCGTGACGAGAAGACAGAACATGAAAATCGGAGAACTCGCAAAACGCGCCGGTTTGTCAGCATACACGATCCGCTATTACGAGCGGATCGGGCTGCTTCCTGGCGCACCGCGCAACGCCTCCCGTCAACGCGAATATGACGCTTCCATCTTGGTGTGGATTGCCTTTCTCGGACGCCTCAGGACGACCGGGATGCCGATCCGCGACATGCTGCGATACGCTCAGCTGCGCGAGCGAGGTTCGCAAACCACGGAAGACCGCCGGCTCATCCTCGAGCAACATCGGACCAATGTCCGTGCTCGTCTGGCCGAACTTCATGACTGCCTTGCCGTCCTCGACACCAAAATCGCCGGCTATTCCGGCCTGAACACGGTGGAGAAGGACAATGACGCTGCCACGGATCACCAGACACGGCACATCCGCGAAACGCTCGCGCGCGCCCTTAAAGATTGAGATCGCCCCGCCGGAGAACGCGGACGCCCCCGCCAGCGAGGACAGTCCGCCGGACAAAATTGCCTCCCGCCGCAACTTTCTCACAGCGCTAGGCGCAGCGGGGGCTTCGTTGGCCGTTCGCGCGCAAGAAGCCAATGCAGGAACAACAGCAATGGGCAATGAGCGATTCGCACGCGGCCTCGACATACTGCGCAAGGTCGGCGGCGAGAATTTCGACGGCCCCGTCAACAGCCTGGCGGAAGTATCTGCGGATCTAGCGCGCTTCACTGTTGAGTATCCGTATGGCGACGTGCTGTCTCGCCCCGGGCTCGCGCTTCCGCTGCGACAACTTTGTACGGCGGCAATGCTGCTCGCCGATGGGAGTGCCCAGCCGCAACTGAAGTATCATATGGCGGGCTATCTCAATGTCGGCGGCGAGCCGCGCGTCCTCATCGAACTGATGTTCGTCTCCGTCGCCTTGCTCGGTTTTCCTCCGACCATCAATGCGGTCGGACTGTTGCGCAGCATTTTCGCCGAACGAAAGCTCGCTTTTGTGCCGGTCGAGCCCGCCACGGACGATGGAACCGGACGTGCGCAGAACGGCAGCGAAGCTGCAAGCCGCCTCACCGGCGGCGACATGCAGGCATATTTCGGCGAGTTTGAAAAAGCCTCGCCCGATCTGGCGCGGCTCTCGGTCGAGTTCGCTTTCGGCGAAGCACTTTCCCGACAGGGTCTGGATTTCAAGGCCAAGGCGCTTGTGATCGTCGCCATGCTGGCGGCAGGTGGCAATCATGCAGCTGCCCTTCGCCAGCACATCCAAGGCGCACTAGCCCTAGGCATAACGCGAGACGAAGTGGTCGAACTTTTGACGCAGGTTAGCGTCTATCGCGGCTTTCCGTGCGCCTTGAATGCCTTTGCGGTTGCCAAGGAAGCCTTTGGCGACACCGCCGCAAGCCAGCCAATATCGTTCCGCCCGGCCAATGCCGAAACCCGGCAGATGCGATTGGAGCGCGGACGCGCGGCGCTCGGAAAGACCTCGGGCGCATCCGGAGATGCCGTAGTCCGAAGCTTTGACGATATCGCCCCTGACCTCGGGCGAATGATTGTCGAACACTCCTATGGCGAGATCTTTTCGCGCACGGGGATTGACGCCAGGACGCGAGAGCTAACCGCCTGCGCAGCCCTCGCCGCCGTCGGATCGAAGACCGCCGAGACACCGCTTCGCGTGCACATCAATGCCGCCCTGAATGTGGGAGCCAGCCGAGACGAAATTCTGGAGACATTGCTCAACCTAGCACCCTATAGCGGCTATCCTGCCGTCCAACAGGCGGTCCGGATCGCGGCTGAGGAATTCGGCAAACGAAGCTAGCCGCGGCCAACCCGGCGTCAGTGTCAGTTTAAAACACCCGCGCGCCCTGCTTCGCGTCGAGATCGAACTCCCAGATCTCGACACCGCGGCTGATCAGGTGACCGTTGTTCTTGATATAGTGCGAGATCAGACTCACCTTCGAATGCGGGTGAAGATGTTTGAGCACGAACAGAATCTTCCGATAGTCGCGCGGCGCCGCACCGAACAGCAGCATGGCTTCGTTCATGCCGCGGATCTTGGCGCTCGGCCGATTGCCGGACACTGTCCAAGTGTAGGACTTGCACTCCACCAGGATGCGCGGGCTGGCGCTGCCGAGATCGAAGCGCTTGTTCTTCTGCAGCCGGTGGCCGACGGGTACGACGAAATTGCGCGCAAGCTGCACGCCCTCGGAATGAAAGAAGATCTGCGCCGCTTCCTCGAACTCACGCCCAACGGCGTTGCTCGATGCACCGATCCGCTGGAAGTTGTTCACGTCCCAAAGCATTGCCATCACTGAACACAAGCCATCAGGGCTCACCCCTACTCTCGCACCTTAAGTGCGAATGTCAATTGAATGCATCCTTAAGTTGATAGATGCTCTCCACGGGGGAGCATGGTTTGGACAGCATCTCACAGAGCAGCACACAGCTCACGGACGCCCAGCGGCTCGACTGGTTGCGGCTGATCCGCAGCGACAATGTGGGGCCGCGTACTTTTCGATCGCTGATCAACCATTTCGGCAGCGCACGCGCCACGCTGGAGCGGCTGCCCGATCTGGCGCGCCGCGGCGGCGCTGCCCGCGCCGGCCGGATCTGCAGCGCCGACGACGCACAGCGTGAACTCGACCTCGGACGCAAGATGGATGTCGCGCTTGTCGCGCCCGGTGAGCCCGGCTACCCGCCGCGATTGGCGGGGATCGACGATGCACCGCCGCTGCTCGGCATCCGCGGCAAAGTGGATGCGCTGATGCGGCCGATGATCGCCATCGTCGGCTCGCGCAATGCGTCCGGCGCAGGACTGAAGTTCGCCGAGAGACTGGCGCGCGATCTCGGCGACGCCGGCTTCGTGATCGTGTCGGGCCTCGCACGCGGCATCGATCAGGCCGCGCATCGCGCCAGCACCACCAGCGGGACGGTCGCTGTGCTGGCTGGCGGTCATGACAAAATCTATCCGGCCGAACACGAGGGCCTGCTGTTCGCCCTGCTGGACAACGGCGGCGCGATTTCCGAGATGCCGCTCGGCCATGTCCCACGTGCTCGCGACTTCCCGCGTCGCAATCGCCTGATCTCGGGTGCAGCGCTCGGCGTCGTCGTGATCGAAGCGGCGCATCGCTCGGGCTCGCTGATCACCGCGCGGATGGCCGCCGAACAGGGCCGCGAAGTGTTTGCCGTGCCGGGCTCGCCGCTCGATCCCCGCGCCGCCGGCACCAACGACCTCATCAAGCAAGGCGCAGCGCTGGTGACCGAAGCCTCCGACGTCATCAATGCGGTCGCGCCGATCATGGAGCGGCCGATCGAATTGCCGAGCCGTGAACCTGATGACATCACGTCATTCGATGAACCAGACAGCAGCGACCGTGCACGCGTGATCGCATTGCTCGGCCCAAGCCCGGTCGGCATCGACGATCTTATTCGCCTTGCCGGTACATCGGCTGCCACCGTACGCATCGTGCTGCTGGAGCTCGAGCTTGCCGGACGGCTGGAGCGTCATGGCGGAGGGTTGGTGTCGATGATCTGAGGACTCAGTCCTCCGAATTGCGCCCGTCGAAGTTTTTTCGTGCGGTGTCGATATCGGGCAGATGTTGCTGCGCCCATTCGCCGAGCTTTATGACCGGATCGCTCAGGCCTCGGCCGAGATCCGTGAGTTCATAGTCCACACGCGGAGGCACGGTCGGAAACACGGTACGCGTCACCAGACCGTCGCGTTCAAGCCCGCGCAAGGTCAGGGTCAGCATCCGCTGCGAGATGCCGCCGACCATCCGTTTCAACTCGTTGAAGCGCCGTGGACCGTCGCCGAGCAGCATGATCACCAGCACGCTCCACTTGTCGCCGACCCGCGCCAGCACCGAGGCGACGCCGCGACAGTCGCTCTCCTGATGCGGAATCGCCGGCAAAGCAGGCACCTTTTTGTGCTCGGGTTTCAAAATTGTGCCTTCTTGTGCGGTTTCGGCCAGTCACTCATGTAGCGTCAGTTACAAACCTATACCATGAGGTGACCACATGAAACTGCTCCATATCGATTCCAGCGTTCTCGGCCCCCACTCCGTCAGCCGGCAGGTTTCCGCCGCCATTACCGACCGGCTGGCCAAGGCCAATCCCGGCCTTGAGACCACCTATCGCGATCTCACCACCACGCCGCTGGCGCATCTGTCCGGCTCCCATCTCGCCGTCGCACAGGGCGCAGCGCCCGATGCGGCGCTTCAGCCCGATCTCGCCGCCGGTAGTGCCGTGCTGGAGGAGTTTCTTGCTGCCGATATCGTGGTGATCGGCGCACCAATGTACAACTTCACCATTCCGAGCCAGCTCAAGGCGTGGATTGATCGCATCCTCGTCGCCGGCAAGACATTCAAATACGGCGACAAGGGTGCCGAAGGCCTCGCGGGCAGCAAGCGCGTCATCGTCGCCATTTCACGCGGCGGCTTCTACGGCGCGGACATGCCAACGGCTGCCGGCGAACATCTCGAAACCTATCTGCGCTGGGTGTTCGGCTTCATCGGCGTCACCAATCTCGAATTCATCGCCGCCGACGGCATCATGATGGGACCGGAGCTACGCGAGAAAGCCGTTGCCGGTGCCTTGCAGGCAGCGACAGATCTGCACGCGGCTTAACTAACGCGTCGTTCCGGGGCGCGTTTTCAGCGCAGCTGAATGCGCGAACCTCAGCCACTCCAATTGGAGTGGCGAGGAACCTCGAAATGAGATTCACATATCGAGATCCCGGGTTCATGCCGTCCGCTGCGCGTTCGGCCTGCCCCGGGATGACGATGCGCGTTGCGATCATTCAGCTACGATAGGCCGGTGCACCTGCCGGGGCCGATGTCACGCCGCCATCGACGAAAATCTCGGCGCCCTGGATGTTCGATGCATCATCCGACGCGAGAAACAGCACGGTCTTCGCAACTTCTTCCGGCTTGCCGAAACGCCCGAGCGGAATGGTCTGCGACAGGCGCTTCTCGAATGCGTTGAAAGCTTCCGGCGTCGGCGCAACACGGTCCCAGATCGGCGTCGCGGTCGCGCCCGGCGAGACCACGTTTACGCGGATGTTGCGCGGCGACAGTTCGGACGCCATCACGCGGGCCATCGCGCGCACGCCGGCCTTGCTCGCGGCATAGGCAGCATAGCCGGGATTTCCGAGCACGGAGATCACCGAACCGTTGAGAATGATGGACGCGCCATCGTTGAGATGCGCGGCTGCCGCCTGCACGGTGAAGAACACGGCGGTGATGTTGGTCTTCAAGACGGACTCGAACACATCGAGCGCGGTGCCACCCACTGGCGTATGCGCGCTGATGCCTGCATTGGCGAATACGATGTCGAGCTTGCCGAATTTCTCGACAGCTTTGGCCACGGCATTCTCGGTGGCAGCAATGTCAGTCGCATCAGCCACGATGCCGATCGCATTCGGGCCGAGTTCGGCCACCGCCGCGTCGAGCCTCGCCTTGTCGCGACCAGTGATGGCCACCTTGGCGCCCTCAGCGACGAAGAGCTTCGCCGTGGTCAGTCCAATACCGCTATTGCCGCCCGTGATGAGCGCCGTCTTGTTCGCCAAACGCATGGTGATCTCCTGATGATCAAGTGGTTGCTTTTTAAAACCACATTGCCATTTAGGGCGGATGGTTTCATAATGCAACCACATGTCCGCTAATCACTGCATTTCTTTTTCCCGCCGCTGGAAAGTCGCATGGCCAAACGCACCAGTCTCAAGGACTCCACCTGCCCCGTCGCCCGCTCCATGGAGGTGATCGGCGACTGCTGGACGATGATGATCATCCGCGACGCCATGCTGGGCGCCCGGCGCTTCGGCGAATTCCAGAAGAGTCTCGGACTGGCGAAGAACATTCTCGCCGTCAGGCTGAAAGCCCTCGTGGAGGACGGCATCCTGAAACTGGAGCCGGCAGCCGACGGCAGCGCCTATCAGGACTATGTCCTGACCCCGAAAGGCCAGGCGGTTCATCCAATCATGGTGGCGCTGCGCCAGTGGGGCGAGGATTATGCGTTCAAGCCCGGCGAACCGACGACCATCATGGTCGATCGCAAGCGTGGCAAGCAGATCAAGAAGCTGGAACTGCATGCGGCCGACGGCAGGCTGCTCGGCTATGGCGACACCACGATTGTGCCCTCAACGGCCTGACGGCTTGCGCAAGTCACACAGCCGCAGGATCTCCTCGGTTTCGAGATGCGCCATGTCGAGCAGGTAAGCGAGCATGTCGTGGCGATGGCGGCGCGCCATCCGCGACAGATCGCGGACCGCACTCTTTATATAAAGAGCCGCCTCCTCGGGCCCGCCATCGCCCTGCGCCTGATCGTCCGGAATGGGCGGTGTCATAGGCATTCCCTACCCGGGCAGTCCGGGCGAAATCAGCACCAACGAAGCATCAAATCATACCCCCAATGGTTGCATTTTACAACCCTTGGTAAGTGATTGGGAACCAACAGGCGTGGCCATCAACAACTCACGATTTGACACGAGACCCCTTCGCACCCATGTTCGCCGCGAAACGGCTGGCGCGACTCTCGCAGACCCAAGCCGGATTCCCCCTGTAAGTTATTGGAATCACATGAATCTCGTCATTGTCGAGTCGCCTTCAAAGGCCAAGACGATCAACAAGTATCTGGGCAAGGACTATGAGGTCCTGGCGTCGTTCGGCCATGTCCGCGACCTTCCCGCCAAGAACGGATCGGTCGATCCCGACGCCAATTTCCAGATGATCTGGGAGATCGACCCCAAGGCCGCCAGCCGACTGAACGACATCGCCAAGGCGGTCAAAGGCGCCGACAAGCTCATTCTCGCGACCGACCCTGATCGCGAAGGTGAGGCCATCTCCTGGCACGTGCTCGAAGTCCTCAAGCAGAAGCGCGCGCTGAAAGACCAGAAGATCGAGCGCGTGGTGTTCAACGCGATCACCAAGCAGGCCGTCACCGACGCGATGAAGAACCCGCGCGAGATCGATGGCGCACTGGTCGACGCCTATATGGCGCGCCGTGCACTCGATTATCTGGTGGGCTTTACGCTTTCTCCTGTGCTGTGGCGCAAGCTGCCCGGCGCCCGCTCCGCGGGCCGCGTGCAATCGGTCGCGCTGCGCCTGGTCTGCGACCGCGAGCAGGAAATCGAGAAGTTCATCCCGCGCGAATACTGGTCGCTGGTGACCACGCTGGCGACGCCGCGCGGCGAGAGTTTCGAAGCCCGCCTGGTCGGCGCTGACGGCAAGAAGATCCAGCGTCTTGATATCGGCACCGGTGCGGAAGCCGAAGACTTCAAGAAGGCCATCGAAGCCGCCAACTTCACGGTCTCCACCGTCGATGCAAAACCGGCACGCCGCAATCCGCAGGCGCCGTTCACGACCTCCACGCTGCAGCAGGAAGCCAGCCGCAAGCTCGGCTTCGCGCCGGCGCACACCATGCGCATCGCGCAGCGTCTGTATGAAGGCATCGACATCGGCGGCGAAACCACCGGTCTCATCACCTACATGCGAACCGACGGCGTGCAGATCGACCCCTCCGCCATCACGCAGGCCCGCTCTGTCATCGGCGAAGACTACGGCAAGCAATATGTGCCGGACGCCGCGCGGCAATATACGAGCAAGGCCAAGAACGCGCAGGAAGCGCACGAAGCGATCCGTCCGACCGATATGTCGCGTCGCCCGGCGAGCCTGCGCGGCCGTCTCGATAGCGATCAGTCGCGGCTTTATGAATTGATCTGGATGCGCACCATCGCCAGCCAGATGGAATCAGCCGAGATGGAGCGCACCACCGTCGATATCGCTGCCAAGGCAGGATCGCGCCTGCTCGAACTGCGCGCCACCGGTCAGGTCGTGAAGTTCGATGGTTTCCTTGCCGTCTATCAGGAAGGCAAGGACGACGACGCCGAGGATGAAGATTCACGCCGCCTGCCCGCCATGAGCGAAGGTGAAGCGCTGAAGAAAGAAAACCTCGCGGTTACCCAGCATTTCACCGAACCGCCGCCGCGCTTCTCGGAAGCCTCGCTGGTCAAGCGCATGGAAGAGCTCGGCATCGGCCGTCCCTCGACCTATGCATCGATCCTGCAGGTGCTGAAGGATCGCGGTTACGTCCGTCTCGAAAAGAAGCGCCTGTACGGCGAGGACAAGGGCCGCGTCGTCGTCGCCTTCCTCGAAAACTTCTTCGCCAAATATGTGGAATACGATTTCACCGCAGCGCTGGAAGAGAACCTCGACAGGATCTCCAACAACGAGATTTCCTGGCAGCAGGTGCTCAAGGATTTCTGGACCGACTTCATCGGCGCCGTGAACGAGATCAAGGATCTGCGCGTGGCGCAGGTGCTCGACGCGCTCGACGAGATGCTCGGCCCGCACATCTACGCGCCGCGCGAGGATGGCGGCGATCCGCGCCAGTGCCCGACCTGCGGCACCGGTCGTCTCAATCTGAAGGCCGGCAAGTTCGGCGCCTTCGTCGGCTGCACGAATTATCCGGAATGCCGCTACACGCGTCCGCTCGCCGCCGATAGCGGCGCCAACGCCGATCGCGTGCTCGGCCCCGATCCGGTGTCAGGTCTCGAAGTCGCGGTGAAGGCCGGACGCTTCGGGCCCTATATTCAGCTTGGCGACGCCAAGGATTACGAAGAAGGCGAGAAGCCGAAGCGTGCCGGCATTCCGAAGAACACGTCGCCCAGCGATGTCGAACTCGATCTGGCACTCAAGCTCCTGTCGCTGCCGCGCGAGATCGGCAAGCATCCGGAGACCGGCGAGCCGATCACCGCGGGCCTCGGCCGTTTCGGACCGTTCGTGAAGCATGAGAAAACCTATGCCAGCCTGGAAGCCGGCGACGAGGTGTTCGACATCGGCCTCAACCGCGCGGTCACGCTGATCGCCGAGAAGATCGCCAAGGGCCCATCAGGTCGCCGCTTCGGCGCCGATCCCGGCAAGCCGCTCGGCGACCATCCGACCCTCGGCGGCGTTGCCGTGAAGGGCGGGCGTTATGGCGCCTATGTCACCGCGGGCGGCGTCAATGCGACGATCCCGAGCGACAAGACGCAGGAGACGATCACGCTCGAAGAGGCCATCGCGCTGATCGACGAGCGCGTGGCCAAGGGCGGCATCAAGCCGAAGCGCGGCGCCAAGAAAGCACCGGCGAAGAAGGCTGTCGCCAAGAAGGCCGACGCGGCCGAGAAGAAGCCGGCGGCCAAGAAGGCCGTTGCGAAGAAAGCCGCAGCTAAACCCAAGGCTGAAACGGCTGCCGCCAGCAAGGCGCGCGCGCCGGTGAAGGCGAAGACATCGCCTGCCAAGAAGAAGGCCGCGAAAACGGTCGCGAAGAAGAGCGCTGGCTAGAACGGACAATTGTGAACAAGAAACGTGACAGCAGCTTTCCAACCAGGGATGCCATCGTCGCGTTCGTTCGCGCGTATCCCGGCAAGATCGGCACCCGCGAGATCGCGCGTGAATTCGGACTGAAGAACGCCGCCCGTGTCGAGCTCAAGCGCATGCTGCGCGAACTCGCCGACGAAGGCGCCATCGCCAAGAAGGGCCGCAGCGTGCGCGAGCCCGCAGCGCTGCCACCCACCGTGCTCGTCGACATCACCTCCAGGGATGCCGATGGCGAGTTGATCGCCACGCCCGTCGAATGGGACGAGGCAGACGGCATCGTACCGAAAATTCGCATTCATACGCCGCGCCGTCCCCTCCCCGGCACCGCGGCAGGTGTTGGTGACCGCGCATTGTTGCGCATCGAGAAGATCGAGAACGATGGCGAGTTAGCCAGCTATCAGGGCCGCGTCGTGCGGGTGCTCGAAGGTGCCCGCACGCGCCTGCTCGGCATCTATCGCGCGCTGCCGAATGGCGGCGGACGATTGATCCCGGTCGACAAGAAGCAGGCCGGGCGCGAACTCAACATCGCCGCGTCAGACGCTAACGGCGCCGAGGACGGCGATCTCGTCAGCGTCGATCTCATTCGTACCCGTGGCTATGGCCTCGGCTCCGGCAAGGTCAAGGAACGGCTCGGTTCGCTCTCCTCCGAGAAAGCGGTCAGCCTGATCGCGATCCATTCCCACGATATCCCGCAAGCGTTCTCCCGCGATGCGCTGAAGGAAGCGGAAGCGGCGCAGCCTGCGACATTGCAAGGACGCGAAGACTGGCGCGACGTGCCGCTGGTTACCATCGATCCGCCGGACGCCAAGGATCATGACGACGCCGTCTATGCCGAACTCGATTCCGATCCGAACAATACAGGCGGATACATTGTCAGCGTCGCGATCGCCGATGTCGCTTTCTATGTGCGCCCCGGCTCTGCGCTCGATCGCGATGCGCTGATCCGCGGCAACTCCGTCTACTTCCCCGATCGCGTCGTACCGATGCTGCCGGAGCGCATCTCCAACGACCTGTGTTCGCTGGTGCCGGGCGAACCGCGCGGCGCCCTCGCCGTACGCATGGTGATATCAGTCGATGGCCGCAAGAAGTCGCACACGTTCCATCGCATCCTGATGCGCTCGGCGGCCAAGCTGAATTACGCACAGGCGCAAGCCGCCATCGATGGCCATCCCGACGATACTACCGGCCCGCTGCTCGAACCGATCCTGAAGCCGCTTTACGCGGCCTATGCACAGGTGAAGCTCGCGCGCGACGAACGCGATCCGCTCGATCTCGACATCCCAGAGCGAAAAATCCTGCTGAAGAAGGACGGTACCGTCGATCGCGTCATCGTACCGGAGCGGCTCGACGCGCATAAGCTCATCGAAGAGTTCATGATCCTGGCCAACGTCGCCGCAGCCGAAACGCTTGAAAAGAAGGCTCTGCCGCTTATCTATCGGGTACATGATGAGCCTTCGGTGGAGAAGGTTCACAACCTGCAGGAATTCCTCAAGACCCTCGACATGCCGTTCGCCAAAGCGGGCGCATTGCGGCCATCGGTATTCAACCGGGTGCTGTCACAGGTCAAAGGTCAGGATTCCGAACCGCTGGTGAATGAAGTGGTTTTGCGCTCGCAAGCCCAGGCGGAATATGCCGCCGAGAATTACGGACATTTCGGTCTGAACCTGCGCCGCTACGCGCATTTTACCTCGCCTATCAGGCGATACGCAGATCTGATCGTACATCGCGCACTGATCCGTGCGCTCGGGCTTGGCGAAGGCGCACTGCCCGAGACGGAAACCGTGGAAACGCTGAGCGAAATCTCGGCGCAGATTTCGGCCACCGAACGCCGAGCCATGAAGGCCGAGCGCGAGACGTCCGACCGGCTGATTGCGCATTTTCTGGCCGACAAGATCGGCGCCACCTTCCGGGGCAGGATCTCCGGCGTCACCAGGGCTGGACTCTTTGTCCGATTGACCGAGACCGGCGCCGATGGCCTGATCCCGATCCGCACGTTGGGCACCGAATACTTCAACTATGACGAAGCTCGCCACGCCCTCGTCGGTACACGCAGTGGTGCCATGCACCGGTTGGGCGACGTCGTCGATGTCCGTCTGGTCGAGGCAGCCCCCGTTGCAGGTGCCTTGCGGTTCGAAATGCTCTCCGAGGGCAAGACCGCCCCACGGAACCGCCGACGCGAACATGCCCGCAGCAATGACGCTGCAGACCGGCCGCGTCATCCGGGTCCCAAACCTTCTGGTGCGACGAAGTTCAAATCGTCGAAGAAGCTCAAGGCGCCCAAGAAAGCCAAACCCGGTCGCAATGCCCGGCAGGCTGCCAAAGCTGACAAGGCTCGCGCCGGTGGTAACCCCGGCAAGCCGAAAAAGGGGTAACGTCATGATGACATTGACCACACCGAAGATCTGGAGCGCGACGCTGGATTCCTCCGCCAAACGCAATGTGTGGACCGCGATGAAGCGCGGCTTCGCCTGTCGCTGCCCGAACTGCGGCGAAGGCAAGATGTTTCGCGCCTTCCTCAAAACCGCCGATCACTGCGACAAGTGCGGACAGGATTTCTCCGCGCACCGCGCCGATGATCTTCCCGCCTATCTCGTGATCGTCATCGTCGGTCACATCGTCGTACCGATCGCATTGTGGATCGAGACCAACTACTCGCCATCGGTCGCGCTGCAACTTGCGATCTACCTGCCGATCACGCTGATCGCGTCGCTGTTGCTGCTGCAACCGGTCAAGGGCGCCGTGGTGGGATTGCAGTGGGCATTCCGCATGCACGGATTTGGCGACGGCCCGGCTGACTGATACGTTCTCCGTCCCCTTGAACAGCACGTAATAAGAAGAATTTCAGGAGACGGAATGAGCGACGCAGTCGAGATCGGCAAGGAAGCCGACCACCATCCCTATAAGCGTCCGCGCGACGCTGCGACCCTGATGCTGGTCGATCGCTCCGGCCCGATTCCGAAAGTGCTTGTCGGCAAGCGTCACGACAAGGTCGTGTTCATGCCCGGCAAGTTCGTGTTCCCCGGCGGCAGTGTCGACACCACCGACAACAAGATTCCGGTGGCTGCACCGTTGCCGCCGGAGCTTGAAGCCAACCTGATGAAAGGCAGCCCGAAGACGCCGCCGTCGCGCGCGCGTTCGCTTGCTGTCGCTGCCATCCGCGAAGCCTGCGAAGAAACGGGCCTCTGCCTCGGCCGCAAGGTTGATGGCGCGACCAGGAAGCTCCCCGGCGTATGGGAAGCTTTTAGCGATGCAGGTCTCCTGCCCGATCCCTCGGGCCTGTTTCTGATTGCGCGCGCCATCACACCACCCGGCCGTATCAAGCGCTTCGATACGCGTTTCTTCACAGCGGATGCATCGTCGATCGCGCATCGCGTCGAGGGCGTCGTGCATGCCGATGCCGAATTGGTGGAACTGGTCTGGGTCGAACTCGGCTCCGCCCATCTCGCCGACGCGCACGCAATGACGAAGAACGTGCTTAATCAATTGCAGCAGCGTCTTGCCACAGGCCCGCTCCGTCACGACGCGCCACTGCCCTTCTTCCATTGGTACAGCGGCAAGATGCAACTCGATATGCTGCCCGGCGAAACCTGAGTTAATCAAGTAACGGGTCTCGCTTTTCGACCTATTCTAATTCTAACTGTTTGCGTAGTGGGATAACTGGTGTGGCGCGGTAAGCTACCGTTGCTTGCTCACAGGAATTCCCAGTTATGGGACAGATGAATTGGACGCCGCAGGTCGAGTCTTCGACATTTACGCGCGCGTCACTGGAATATCGTCGCAAGGCGTCGGCACTCAGCCAGCGCGCCAGCGTGGAAGCTGACCCACGCAAAGTTCGTGCATTGCTACAACTCGCCATCTCGTGGATTCAGGTTGCTGAAAACGAAGAGCTGATGGCGAGCGAGTATCGCGCCAGCGCGCACATGCACAGTTTCTGACACGAGAAGACGCCGCATCCGCGGCGCCTTCCTGCTCTGCCAGACCCATCGTCAGATCTGAGCGAGGCCACCGTCGACGAACAATTCTGCGCCGGCGACGAAGCTGGAGTCATCCGATGCCAGGAACAGCACCGCCTTCGCTACTTCGTCCGCGGTACCGAGACGGCCGAGCGGCACGATGGTCTTGAGGTAGCCCTTCACATCGTCATTGGCGAAGACGTCGAGGCCGGGGGTCTGGATCGGTCCCGGGCTGACGACGTTCACGCGAATTTTGCGCGCCTTCAGGTCCGAGGTCCAGCTGCGCGCGAACGAGCGGATCGCTGCCTTGGTGGCGTTGTAGACGCTGAAGGACTCCATGCCCTTCGATCCCGACACCGAGCCGGTGAGAACCACTGAGGCGCCGTCGGACAGCAGCGGCAATGCCTGCTGCACCGTGAACAGGACGCCCTTCACATTGATGTCGAACATCTTGTCATAGACGTCTTCGGTGATCTGGCCGAACGCACTCAATTCATAGCCGCCGGCATTGGCGAACAGCACGTCGATCTTGCCCTTGGCAGCCTTCACCGTATCGAACAGATGCGCGAGATCGGCGAGCTTGGCCGCGTCCGCCTGCACGCCGACGGCCTTCGGTCCGAGCTGCTTCACGGCGGCATCGAGCTCGGCCTGGCGGCGGCCGGTGATGAACACGGTGGCGCCTTCGTCGATAAAACGCTGCGCGGCGGCCAGACCGATGCCGGCGCTGCCACCGGTGACGACTGCGATTTTGCCTTCGAGTTTGCGGGTCATGATGCTCTCCTCTGATTTGGGGCGGCGCCATCGCCGTCCGACATGGAGAACATCGTCCATTCGCCCGCTGGCGGTTATGGGCTTGTTCGGATATTATTTATCCGTATTCTGGATGAATGACCGATACAGTCGCCCTTTTCCAGGCTTTCATCCGCGTCGTCGAAGCGGGCTCATTCACCCGTGTGGCTGAGGAGCAGAATTCCAGCCAGCCGACCGTCAGCCGCCAGGTGGCAACGCTGGAAGACCATCTCGGCACCCGATTGTTCACCCGCACCACGCGCAAGCTGACGCTCACCGATGACGGCCGCAGCTTCTACGAACGCGCCAAACTGGCGCTGGAAGCCGTTGCCGAGGCCGAGGGCGCCGTGGGACGCCGCCGGGCCAGACCATCAGGCACGTTGCAACTGGCCCTCCCGGTGGTGTTCGGACGGCTGCGGGTGATCCCGCATCTCAAGGGCTTTCTGGCGCGCTACCCCGACGTCAGTGTCGACCTCGTGATGAGCGACGGCTTCAGCGATCTGGTCGAGGACGGCATCGATCTCGCGATCCGCTCCGGCGTCGTGACCGACCCAAACCTAATCGCCAGGAAAATCGGCGTGACACGCCGTATCCTGGTGGCCTCGCCGTCCTATCTGCGCGGCAAGACGCAGCCTGCGCATCCGAACGATCTCATCGGGCATGATTGCATCCCCTATACGCGCTTCACCGGCGGCGTGACCTGGCGCTTCGAAAGTCCGGACGGCCCGATCGCTATCGAAGCCACGGGGCCGGTGCGCACCCAGAGTTCGGAAGGCATTCGCGAAGCCGTGATGTCCGGCCTCGGTATCGGGTTTGTGCCGATCTGGCATTTCAGGGATGAGATCGAGACCGGTCGTCTCATTGTGTTGCTTGAAGCCTTCGAACCGAAACCGGTGCCGATCAGCGCGGTCTATCCCTCGCGCCGCTTCGTGCCGCAGAAGACCCGCGCCATGATCGACTACCTGGAAACGCAATTCGCGATGGACCCAACGCTGAATCCGAAGAAGGGGTGAGCTCCGTCCTCATGGTGAGGAGGCGCTACTTTAGCGCCATCTCGAACCATGAGCTCCCGTCTCCATCCTTCGAGACGCGGCGAAGACGCCGCTCCTCAGGATGAGGTTCTGCGGATAATCTCGAAATCGCAATAATCTTCTCGTGAGCAGCATCTACCTGCGCGCGCTGGCGTCCCTATCTGTTCCCGACCAGCATCACGGGGAATTCCAGATGGCGAAGCGTCAGTTGAAGCTCGGGGCCTTCATGCGCCCGATCAGCATCCACACCGGCGCATGGCGCTATCCCGGCGCTCAGCCTGACGCCAACTTCAACTTTCCCTTCCTCAAACAGATGATCCGCAAGCTCGAGGCCGGCAAGTTCGACGCCTTCTTCATGGCCGATCATCTTGCCGTGCTGAATATGCCCGTCGAGGCGCTGAAGCGCAGCCACACGGTGACATCGTTCGAGCCGTTCACGCTGCTGTCAGCGCTGGCCGCCGTCACCGACAATATCGGCCTCGTCGCCACCGGCTCCACCACCTTTGACGCGCCCTATCACGTCGCCCGCCGCTTCGCCTCGCTGGACCATATCTCGGGCGGCCGCGCCGGCTGGAATATCGTCACCACATCCAATCCCGACGCAGCGCTGAACTTCGGCCTTGATGATCACATGGAGCATGCCGAGCGCTACAAGCGCGCGCGTGAATTCTATGACGTGGTCACCGGCCTGTGGGATTCCTTCGCTGATGACGCCTTCATCCGCGACGTCGAGAGCGGCATCTTCATGGACCCCGACAAGATGCATGTGCTCGATCACAAGGGCCCACATCTCTCGGTGCGCGGCCCACTGAACATCGCCAGGCCCGTGCAGGGCTGGCCGGTGATCGTGCAGGCCGGCGCATCCGAAGACGGTAAGCAGCTTGCCGCCGAAACCGCAGAAGCCGTGTTCACCGGCGGCGGCGCCATCGGCGATGCGCAGAAGCTCTATGCGGACATCAAGGGCCGCATGGAGAAGCTCGGCCGCAATCGCGATCATCTCAAGATCCTGCCCGGCGCCTTCGTGGTGGTCGGCGACAGCGTCGAGGAAGCTAAAGAGAAACGCGCGCTGCTCGACAGCAAGGTGCATTACGCCAATGCCATCGCCTCGCTTTCGATCAATCTCGGCACCGATGCTTCCGGCTTCGATCCCGATGGCCCACTGCCCGAGATCCCGGAGACCAATGCCAGCAAGAGCGGCCGCGAGCGCGTCATCGCCCTCGCCCGGCGCGAGAACCTGACCGTGCGCCAGCTTGCCCAGCGCCTCGGCGGCTATGGCGGCTCCGCCTTCGTGGGCACGCCCCAGACCATCGCCGACGAGATGCAGGAATGGCTGGAAACCGAGGCCTCAGATGGCTTCAACATCATGTTCCCCTATCTGCCGGAGGGGCTGAACGACTTCGTCGACCGGGTGATCCCGGAACTCCAGAAGCGCGGGATTTTCCGCACGGAGTATGAAGGCCGGACGCTCCGCGAGAATTTGGGGCTACCGCGGCCCAAAAACCGCTTCTTTCCGGGTTAAGACCCGCAAATCCCCGGATTTACCGCCCCAGAAAACCTTGACTTTGGGGCGTTCGGGGCTAGGTTGCGCCCCAACACGGCCAGTTCTCTGGCTGTCACCCGATTCCCGACATTCAGAGGTTCTGCCATGGCCAAAGCGGTCACCATCAAGGTCAAGCTCGTTTCCACCGCGGACACCGGCTTCTACTACACCGCCAAGAAGAATTCGCGCACCATGACCGACAAGATGGTCAAGAAGAAGTACGATCCGGTCGCGCGCAAGCACGTCGAATTCAAGGAAGCCAAGATCAAGTAAGCGCTGATTACAGCTGCTGACGGATTTTGAACGGGGCCCTTATCGGGCCCCGTTTTCTTTTGACCTCTCCCGCGCAACGCGCGGGGCGAGGTTAAGTAAGAAGCCGAGCTCAATCGTTTCAATTTTAGCGATGCGTGCAGTATCGTGTTTACCCTGCCACAACTATGGCGGGCATGAAGCCTGCGATTGAAACGGTATTCACGTCATTTCGTGCGACAAGTCGGTATCATTCGACGCAATTGATTTGCATCGGGAGCGACCCTTGTCTTTTCGCGACACAGACACGACGGCTGGCCAGCTCACCTCCGCCGTGTCCATGGCAGGCATCGCCGTCCGCTACGCATTCTATTTCTTCGGAATGATCGTTTTCGGGATCATCGCCCTCGCCTTGATCTGGCAGTGGCACAACCGAACCCGGATCATCGATGACAAGCCCGCTTTCAGGATTGCAGACGGGAGTATCGCCAGACTTCCCGTGAGCACCGACATCGTTTCGCGCGCATCGAAGGCGCGGATCGACATCCTGCGCTATGGTACGCTGCAAAATCGCACGACGGACTTGGCGCTGGCGATCACATTCCCGAGCCGTGGCAGCGGAATGACGTCGCCGGGCATGGGTGTGCTGAGCAACGGCTTGCTCACTGATCTCAATTTCCGGCCGCTCGCCGGGCATTTCGATCTCGAGACGCGCTACGGTCCCTACCATGCCGTTGAAATGCGCATCGAGGCCGATGGTCGCTGGAAACAGTGCCTAGCCTTCAGCTCACGCTTCGACACGAACGTGGTATTTGTCGCCGGCTGGACCTGCGATGCGACGGGCACCAAGCCCGGCGCCGATGCCCTTGCCTGCGCACTCGACAAGCTGGTGATCGACAAGGAATTGCCGACCAAGGAAGCCGACGCCTATCTGCGGGAACGCATGACACGGCCGGCGTTCTGTTCGTCCCGGCAGGTCTCACAGACCTTCGATACGGGATCGCGCCCGATCTCGCCGCCGTCCCGATGGTCGCAGCCGTCAGCGCGAACGCGGCTCTGATAGTAACTCAGGCGGCCGCCGCAACCACGCGGTTGCGGCCGTCATGCTTGGCGCGATACAGCGCCACGTCGGCACGCTTGAGTACGTCGGCGACGGGCTCGCCCTTCTTCTCCAGCGTCGACAACCCGATCGAGATCGTGACCTCGATGCGCTTGTTGCCTTTGTCGATGGAGAACGGCTCGCCCGCGATCGAACGACGCAGACGCTCGGCCACCATGCTGGCGACATGCATGTCGGTCTCGGGCATGACGATGACGAATTCCTCGCCACCGTAACGGCAGGCCAGATCGATGCCACGGATCGACTTGCGAATGCGCACGGCGAATTCGCGCAACACGTCGTCACCGCAATCATGGCCATGATTGTCATTGATCGACTTAAAGAAGTCGATGTCGAGCATCATCAGCGCCAGCGGCTTGCCGCGGGTGGCCGCCTGCTCTGCGAGCGTTTCCAGATGGCTTTCCATGTAGCGGCGGTTGTGCAGTCCAGTCAGACCATCTGTGATCGCGGCTTCGATGGAGTGCTGAACGTTATCGCGCAGATGATCGGTGTAACGGCGGCGGCGGACCTGCGTGCGGGCACGCGCCAACAATTCGTTCTTGTCCACCGGGCGCATGAGGTAGTCGTTGACGCCGATCTCAAGGCCACGCAACAGCCGCGGATTGTTATCAGCATCAGCAATCGCGAGAATCGGAATCTGCCGCGTGCGCTCCAGCGAACGCGCCTGGCTGCACAGCCGCAATCCGTCGTAATTCTCGAGGCTCAGCGAGACAATGAGCAGATCGTAATTGCCCTCGGCGGCATGAAACAGCGCCTCGGTCGGATTGGGTTCGACATCGACGGTGTGTTCCGCCGACAGGACGGGCGCCAGCCGCTCATAGGATGACGGACGATCGTCGACCAACAGGATGCGTCCGCCCACACCCAGATCAGACACGGCGCTGCGCTCGGGCGCCTGCACGCCGATTTCCAGCGAGGTGATGGCGCGCATGCGCAGCTCATCGGTCATCATCTTCAGACGCGTCAGCGAGCGCACGCGCGCCACCAGCACGGCATCGGCGACGGGCTTGGTGAGGAAGTCATCGGCGCCGGCTTCCAGACCGCGCACGCGATCCGAGGGCGAATCCAGCGCGGTGACCATCACCACCGGAATGAAATGCGTCTTCGGATTGGCTTTCAGGCGACGGCAGACTTCGAAGCCGTCCATGTCGGGCATCATGACGTCGAGCAGGATCAGATCGCATTCGGAACGCGCGCAGACTTCCAGCGCCTGTGCGCCGTTGGACGCGGTGATGACGTCGAAATACTCCGCCGAGAGACGGGCTTCCAGAAGTTTCACGTTGGCGGGGATGTCATCGACGACAAGAATACGCGCTGACATAGGGAACTCCCTAACCGATGAACCGACGCACGGTTTCGATAAATTTTCCGACCGAAATGGGCTTTGATAAATAGGCTTCGCAGCCGCCTTCGCGGATACGTTCTTCGTCGCCCTTCATGGCGAAGGCTGTGACGGCGACGACGGGGATCATGCTGATCGCAGGATCCTTCTTGATCCAGCCGGTCACTTCGAGACCGGAGACCTGCGGTAGCTGAATATCCATGAGGATGAGATCGGGGCGGAGCGAGCGGACAAGATCGAGCGCTTCATAGCCATTGCTCGTGCCGACTGTCTGATAGCCATGGGCTTCCAGCAGGTCACGGAAGAGCTTCATGTTGAGCTCGTTGTCCTCCACGATCAGGACGGTTTTTGCCATCCCGCCCTCCAATCCAGAACCCGAGCGTTCTTGTTTCGCGGAGCATGATTGCCCTGCGTCACCGGCCAATTGATGTTCGAAGCGAACTTCCAAATTCACTTCGGCCACCCCGCCGAAGTGCCCGTGTACCGCGCATATCCCTGCAACTGGAATCGCCCCGGTGACTCGGGCATGATGACTTAAAATAGAGACGATAAGTTACGGAAAGGCAAACACGCGTGATGAAAAAAAACCAGCGCCACCCCAGCGAAGTCGCTGAAATCGTTGCGATTCAGGCGCTGTCCTTCGTTGCCGGTGACCCCGAGCGGCTGGGCCTGTTCCTGTCCGAGAGCGGAATCGGTCCGGAGACCCTCCGCTCGGCTGCAAAGGATCCACAGTTCCTCGTCAGCGTGCTCGATTTCGTGCTGCGCGACGACGAGACCGTGAAGGCGTTTTCGGCGTCGTCGCAACTGGACCCCACCACGATCGCCGCCGCGCGACAGGCGCTCGATCCCCGCGGGCAGGACTTTACGTGAGCCCCTCTCCGGCAGAGCTGAGCGGACCGCGCTGCTTCTGCCGGGATTGCTTTGTCGATCTGGATGCACGCGTCAAGCGCTGCACGTCATGCGGGTCACCGCGCCTGGTGCGACACCACGCGCTGCCGTCGCTGACGCTGGCACATATCGACTGCGATGCGTTCTACGCCACCGTTGAGAAGCGCGACAATCCCGACATCGTCGATCGGCCCGTCATCATCGGCGGCGGCAAGCGTGGCGTGGTGTCCGCGGCCTGCTACATCGCACGCACCTTTGGCGTGCGCTCGGCGATGCCCATGTTCAAGGCGCTCGATCTCTGCCCCGACGCCGTCGTTGTGCGGCCCGACATGGCGAAATATGTCCGCGTCGGCCGCGAGGTCCGCCATGCCATGCAGGCGCTGACGCCGCTGGTCGAACCATTGTCGATCGACGAAGCCTTTCTCGATCTCTCAGGCACGCAGCGCGTCCACGGCATGATCCCGGCCAAGGTGCTGGCGAAATTCGCCGCCGATATCGAACGCCAGGTCGGCATCACGGTCTCTGTCGGCCTGTCGGTGAACAAGTTTCTCGCCAAGATTGCCAGCGATCTCGACAAGCCGCGCGGCTTCGCCACGCTCGATCAGGACGACGCTGTGGCCATGCTCGCCGACAGGCCCGTCAGCTTCATCTACGGCGTCGGCCCGGCGACCGCGGAGAAACTCTCGCAGCGCGGCTTTCGCAAGATCAGCGATCTACAGCGCGCCGATGAGACCGACCTCATGAAACAGTTCGGCGGCGAAGGCCGCAGGCTGTGGCGCCTCGCCCGCGGCATCGACGATCGCCTCGTCGTCGCCGATCGCGGCGCCAAGACGATTTCCAACGAGACGACGTTCAACGAAGACATCCGCGACTACGCCACACTGGAAAAGATTCTGTGGCGACTATCGGAGAAGGTCTCGTCGCGGCTGAAGAGCAGCGAATTGTCCGGCACCACAGTCACACTGAAACTCAAGACCGCGGATTTCCGCCAGCGCACCCGCTCGCAGTCGATCCAGTCGCCGACGCAAATGGCGGCGCGTATCTTCGATATCAGTCGCGAGATGCTGGCAAAGGAGATCGACGGCACGGCCTTTCGCCTGATCGGCACTGGCGTCAGCGCTCTCAAGCCCGGCAACGAGGCCGGCGACGACAACATGCTCGACCGCCGTTCATCGCATGCCGAACGCGCGATGGACGATCTCAGGAAGAAGTTCGGCAGTGCCGCGGTGATCCGCGGCATTGCCTATGACGGGCCGGAGAAGCCAAGGACATAATCCCCATAGGGATTGCGAACTTGTGATGTGCCCGGGCTTCCCACGCTGTGGTGGCCGTGAGATGGTCGAATATGGATATTCGTCGGCTCCTGAAACTCTTTCTGGCGATCTTCGTGACCATCGGCCTGTCGGTGGCGCCAATGGTGACTCCGGCGGCTGCCAAGAGCCCGTCGGCCACGATGACCGACATGTCGGCGATGTCCGGTGACATGCCCTGCTGCCCATCCGAACAGAAGAGTAAGGATTGCCAGGACTGTCCCCTTCTCGCGATTTGCGTGTTGAAGACCGCCCAGGCTGGGCCTTCCCTGGCGCCACCCATGACGGTTCGCCACGCCGTCCGAACCTACCACTCGTTGCTGAACGACGCGCTGACCGATGGCGTCAACCGTCCCCCTCCGGACCACCCTCCTCGCACTTCGATCTGAGCGGCGCTGAGCGCCGTCGCTGCCGCGTGCCTCCAGGCGCGCGGATGACGAATGCCGTTCGCGGCATCAGATTCAATCGAGGATACCAAACCATGAAGACGTCTAACTCCCCGCGCGCCTTCGGGGCTGCGTTGATCGCTATCGCTTTGGGCGGCGCAAGCACGGCTGCACTGGCTGACATCAAGGACTACACGTTCGAACTCGTCGATCAGTCCGTACAGGCCGGCCCCGACAAGATCATCACCGTCCGCCTGATGAACACCAAGACCGGCAAGCCTGTGCCTGATGCCGTCATTTTCGCATCCTGTCTCGACATGGCTCCTGACGGCATGCAGGAGATGGCCACCAAGGTCACGCCAGTATCGGGGATCGAGCCCGGCACCTACAAGTTCAAGGCCACTTTCGGAATGGCCGGTCGCTGGCAGCTTTCTCTCGGCGCCAAGGTGCAGGGAGAAACTGGCTCCGTCGAGAACAAGCTCGTCATCACGGCGCAGAAATGAACCGCGCCGTTTTAGCTGGCACGGCCGCCGCGTTCATCGCGGCGGCCGGAGGCGGATTCATCATCGCGCAGCGACCGTTGACGCACGCCCTCGCCGTAGTCACCCCCGCCGATGCGCAGGAAGCCGGCGCGCCGATCTACTATCAGGATCCGGACGGGAAGCCCGCATACTCGTCAACGCCGAAGAAAACGCCGGACGGCCGCAACTACCGCGCCGTTCCGGCGAACGCTGACATCAACTTCGAGGATATCGTAGCCGAGCCGATGCCGGGTCCGAACTCGGTGGGTACGGAGCGTAAGATCAAGTATTACCGCAATCCGATGGGACTTCCTGATACGTCGCTGACGCCGAAGAAGGACTCCATGGGGATGGATTACATCCCGGTGTTCGACGGTGACGATTCCGACGATGGATCAGTCAAGCTCTCTCCGGGCAAGATACAGCGCACGGGCGTGAAGTCCGAGCCAGCCGCCAAGCGCGTGATCCGGACGCAGATCCGCGCACCCGGCACGATCCAGCTCGACGAGCGGCGCATCTCCGTGATCTCGATGCGCGCGGAAAGCTGGGTGCAGAAGGTTGCCGATGTCACCACCGGCACGAAGGTCCGCAGCGGGCAGCCCTTGATGGATATCTACAGCCCGGCGATCTCGTCCGCTGCGGCGGAATACGTCGCCACCATTACGTCGAAGACGACGAGCGGCGATGGACTGTATGGGCGCGGGTCCCGTCAACGGATCATGAATCTCGACGTTCCGGACACGGTGATTGCCGAAATCGAGAAGAGCCGCATCGTCCCGATCTCCATCGCCTGGGCCGCACCGCGGGACGGCATCGTGCTTGAGCGCAACGCCATCGAAGGGATGCGGGCGCAACCCGGCGACATCCTCTTTCGTATCGCCGACACGTCGCTCGTCTGGGCAATGGTCGATGTCGCGGAGCGCGATCTTGGAGCCATCGCCGTCGGACAGCCGGTGAACGTCCGGACGCGTAGCCTCTCCGGCAGGCAGTTTGCTGGCAAGATCAACGTGATCTACCCGCAGGTCAATCGCGAGACCCGGACGACACGGGTCCGTATCGAACTCACAAACGCCGATCTCGCTCTGCTACCGGACATGTATATCGACGCTTCGATCGAGACCGGAGGTGCGGATCCGGTCGTGTCCGTCCCGGAGAGCGCTGTGATCGACACCGGCACCCGGCAATCGGTGTTCATCGACAAAGGACAGGGGCGCTTCGAACCGCGCAGCGTCGGACTCGGCCGTCGCGGCGGCGGCTATGTCGAAATCCGCGAGGGAGTCGCAGACGGCGAACCAGTCGTCATTTCGGCTAATTTCCTGATCGATGCAGAAAGCAACCTGAAGGCTGCGCTGAAGGGCTTTTCCGACGCGAGGAGCCCACAGTGATCGCCCGCATCATCGCATGGTCGGCGCGCAATCTGCTGCTGGTGTTGTTCGGCACAGGGTTCGCCGCAGCCGCTGGCATCTACGCGCTGGCGCATCTGCCGCTCGACGCCATCCCGGATCTCTCCGACACGCAGGTTATCGTCTATACCGAGTACCCCGGTCAGGCGCCGCAGGTGATCGAGGATCAGGTCACCTATCCGTTGACGACGGCAATGCTCACGGTGCCGAAGTCGAAAGTGGTGCGCGGGTTCTCGTTCTTCGGCGTGTCGTTCGTCTATGTCATCTTCGAGGACGGGACCGACATCTACTGGGCCCGGTCGCGCGTTCTCGAATTCCTGAACGGAGCCACGTCCCGCCTGCCCGCCGGCGTCACGCCAACGATGGGCCCCGATGCCACCGGCGTCGGCTGGGTCTACCAATACGCGATCATGTCCAAGGAATTGAACCTTGCCGACACACGGGCGATCCAGGACTGGAATCTGAAGTTTGCGCTCGCCAAAGCCGAAGGCGTCGCCGAAGTCGCCAGCGTCGGTGGCTTCGTCAAGCAATACAACGTCGTGCTCGATCCACTTCGGATGCGCGACCTCGGCATCACCATGCAGAAGATGCGCGACGCTATCCGCGCCAGCAACGCCGATGTCGGCGGTCGCACGGTGGAGCTGTCCGAATTCGAATATGTCATCCGCGGCAAGGGCTATCTGAAGTCGATCAACGACCTCGGTAATGTCGTGCTCAAGACCAACAACGGCACGCCGGTCCTGCTGCGCGATGTCGCGCGCGTCGAACTGGGCCCCGACGAGCGGCGCGGCATCACCGAACTCAACGGTGAAGGCGAAGTCGCCAGCGGTATCGTGCTGCAACGCTTCGGCGTCAATGCGCTCGACGTCATCGAGAACGTCAAGAAGCGCTTCAAGGAGATCGCCAGCAGTCTGCCGAACTCCGTCGAGATCGTCCCGGTCTACGATCGCTCCAACCTGATCAACGCCGCCATCGCCACGCTCAAGCACACATTGCTGGAGGAAAGCGTTGTCGTCGCACTCGTCTGCATTTTGTTCTTGCTGCATGTCCGCAGTGCCCTGGTTGCGATCCTGATGCTGCCGGTCGGCGTGCTGATGGCGTTCGGCGCCATGAAACTGCTCGGTCTTGGCTCCAACATCATGAGTCTCGGCGGCATCGCGATCGCCATCGGCGCCATGGTCGATGCCGCCATCGTCATGATCGAGAACGCCCACAAGCATCTCGAACGCGCGGATCCCGGCAAATCACGTGTCGAGGTCCTGATCGAGGCAGCCTCCGAAGTCGGCCCGGCACTGTTCTTCAGCCTGTTGATCATCACCGTGTCGTTCATGCCGATCTTCACGCTGGAATCCCAGGAAGGACGTCTGTTCAGCCCTCTGGCGTTCACCAAGACGTTTTCGATGGCAGCCGCCGCCATCCTGTCGGTGACGCTGGTCCCGGCCCTGATGATCATCTTCGTTCGCGGCCGGATCGTTCCGGAACACAAGAATCCGATCAACCGCTTCCTGATCTGGGTCTACCGGCCCGTCATCACCGTTGTGATGCGCGCAAAGACGCTGGTCGTCCTGCTCGCAGTCGCCGTTCTCGCGGCGAGCGTCTGGCCGGCTCGTCAGCTCGGGACCGAGTTCATGCCCAGTCTGAACGAGGGCACGCTCATGTATATGCCGACGACGCTGCCGGGCATCTCCGTCACCAAGGCCGGAGAACTGCTGCAGATGCAGGACAGGATCATTCGGTCTTTTCCGGAGGTGGCTTCGGTCTATGGCAAGGCGGGGCGCGCTGCCACGGCGACCGATCCGGCGCCCTCCGAAATGTTCGAGACAATCATTAACCTCAAGCCGAAGGAAGAGTGGCGATCCGGTCTCACGGTCGATGGACTGATCGCCGAGATGGACAAGGCGCTGCAGTTTCCGGGCGTGTCGAATGCCTGGACCATGCCGATCAAGGCCCGCATCGACATGCTGTCGACAGGCATCCGCACGCCCATCGGCGTGAAGGTGATCGGCACCGACCTCGTCGAGATCGATCGGCTTGCCAAGCAGATCGAGCAGGTGCTCAAGGCGGTGCCGGGCACGTCGTCGGCCTATGCCGAGCGCGGCATCGGCGGCTACTACCTCGATGTGACCCCGGATCGTGAGGCATTGGCGCGCTACGGCATCATGATCCAGGACGTCCAGGACGTCATCGGAACCGCGCTCGGCGGCCAGACGGTGACGACGACCGTGGAAGGCCGGCAACGCTTCACCGTCAACATGCGGTACCCCCGCGACCTCAGAGACAGCCCGCAAGCTATCGCCAGTGACGTGCTGGTGCCGATGCCCGGAGGTGGCGCGGTCCCACTCGGCGAAGTGGCCAGGATTGCGCTGGCGAGAGGGCCGACGTCGATCCGGACAGAGAACGGACAGTTGGCCACCTACATCTATGTCGACATCCGCGACCGCGACCTCGGCGGCTACGTGGCCGACGCGCAGCACGCGGTCCAGGCAACCATTCAATTTCCGCCTGGCTATTACGTGATGTGGAGCGGCCAGTACGAATATCTCGAACGTGCGACGGCGCGCCTGAAGATCGTCGTGCCGGTAACGCTGTTGATCATCTTTCTGCTGCTGTACCTGAACTTCCGGTCGATCACCGAAACGATGATCGTCATGCTGTCGCTGCCGTTCGCGCTGGTCGGCGGCCTTTGGCTGATGTGGTGGCTCGGCTTCAACCTGTCGGTTGCAGTCGTGGTCGGTTTCATTGCGCTGGCCGGCGTTGCCGCCGAGACCGGCGTGGTGATGCTGATCTATTTGAATCAGGCATTGACCGCGATCCAGGCGCGACGGGACATTGAAGGACGATCTCTGACGCGCAACGACCTATACGACGCCATCATGGAAGGAGCCGTCGAACGCGTCCGTCCCAAGATGATGACGGTGGTCGCCATCATGGCGGGCCTGCTGCCGATCATGTGGAGCACCGGCACGGGCTCGGAGATCATGCAGCGCATCGCGGTGCCGATGATCGGCGGCATGATCTCGTCGACGCTGCTGACATTGATTGTGATCCCGGCGATCTATGCAATTGTTAAGGGCTATCGGCTGCCTCAGGCCGGCTTGATCTCGGCAAAAGGGATAGTGCCCGTAACCAGATAGCCCGGAGCTTGGAGGGACGTGTTCGGACTCAGCCGAACACGTCCTGCACCACGCCGTCCTTGATCACGTCCACACCATCGAGCGTGATTGTGGTCTTGAAGATCGGCAGATCGAAATGCCCCGCGGTGTAGCGGCCCGCAAATTCGTTGGCGCCGGTCGAGAACAGGAAGTTGCCGGCCACTGCGCGGATTTCCGTGCCGTTGGTGTCGCGTTGATCATACATCTGCAGCGCCTCGTAACGTGCATTGGGGTTCATGCCCCAGCCGACATGCGACACGGCGTAAGCTTCGCGATCGCCCCAAGCGGCGAGATAGCGCTTCATCATCTCGGCGTCGGCGCCCTCGCCCGTCAGCTCGGTGAGATAGTCGTCCTTGAACAGCATCCGCACCGGCGACGTCAGATAGCGCTTGAAGGTCAGGTTGATATCGCCTGCATCCATCACCACCGTGCCATTGATGGTCTTGCTCTTCGGGAAGCTCACCACGATGCCGCCCGGCCAATGTGCCAGCGTGCCCGGCTTGTCGGTCCAGCCCCAGACGCCGACGGTGGCTGCGCCTTCCATGTTGACGTCCAGATCAGTGCCCGCCCTCGACGTCACCTTCATGTGCTTCGTGCCGCGCAGCATCTTCGCCGCCGCGCGCACGCGCTTCTCGAGCGCGGAGTCCGGCACCATGCGCTCGAGCGCTTCCGGATGCTCGTTGGAGATCACGAGAATGCGCGCGCCGGCCTTCAGGATCTCCGGTGTTTCCTTCGCATGCATCAGGCCTTCGATGGTGCAGTCGACGACGAAGCCGGCCTGCTGCAGCGCAGATACAACCGGCCCGAGCTGCTGGATCGCTTCGGACGCGCCGGTGGAGCGGATTGGCACGACCTGCTTGTTGCGCGGCGTCGGCACCACGACGTGGAACGGCCGCGCGCCCATGCGCAGCAATGCCAATTCGGCAATGTGCACATTCAGCGCGCGCGATTGCGTCTCGGAGAGGATGGCGGCAGTGTCGCCGGGCTTGACCGCGCAGCGTTCGAAGATCTCGCAGAATGCGTCGATCCATTTCGCCTCGATGCGATCCGCCAGCATGCCGTTTCTCCGTGTTTTAAAGCGATTATGGTTGGATGATAGGCGCGGTCATGTTATATGAAAAGGAATATTTTTAATCTTGAAGGACAATCCGGCGCTGTATTTTGGGCAGTCGCGGGTGTCGCGGAGCGGCGAATTCCATGGCGTTTGACAAGACGGCGCAGGACAAGGTCGCGGATAACAAGCTCCCGGACAAGGCGCAGGCGGTCAACCCCGCCACCTTCCGTCAGGCGCTGGGCCAATTCCCGACCGGCGTCACCGTCGTCACCGCCACCAATGGCGACCATCCTGTCGGCATGACCGCGAACTCCTTCTCGTCGGTCTCGCTCGATCCGCCGCTGGTGCTGTGGAGCGTCGCGAAATCTTCGCCGAGCCACGATCCCTTCGTCGAAGCCGATGCCTTCGCCATTCATTTTCTCGGTGCCGATCATGGCGAACTCGCGATGCGCTTCGGCCGTCGCGGCTCCGACAAGTTTGCTGATATCGCCCATGCGCCGGGCATCAGCGGTGCACCGCTGATCGAGGGCCTCGCACCGATCTTCGAATGCAAGACCTGGGCGCGCTATCCCGGCGGCGACCATACGATCCTCGTCGGCGAAGTCGTGCACTTCGTCGAGCGCAATCACGACCCCCTCGTCTTCCACTCCGGACAACTCCGCCGCATCGACAAGGCACAGCCACGTGCGCCGGCTCTGGCCAGCAACAGTTTTGCGCGCAGCTACCTGTCCTATCTCCTGGCGCGCGCCAGCTTCAACGTGTCCAGCTCGTTTCACGCGCGGCTGAAGGAATGGGAGCTCACGGTGCCGGAATGGCGCGTATTGGCCTGCCTCGCCGATGTCGAGGGCCTGTCGGTCGGCGAGCTCGCCGCAATGGCGCTGATGAAGCAGCCGGGCCTGACGAAAGTGCTCGACCGCATGGAGCGTGACGATCTCTTGAAGCGCAAGAGCACCTCGAACGATCGGCGCCGCGTCACGCTCTACCTGACCGCAAAGGGTCGCGCACGCGTCAAGCCGGTGCAGAAGGCGGCGCTCGAACATGAGACAGAGCTGCTGAGCCGCTTCAGCGACGACGAGCGCGCGACCATCAAATACACGCTGGATCTCCTGATCGACAGCGGCATGTCGGACGCGACGAGCGAATAGCAACAATCACTGCTTGTCTCCTCCGTCATTGCGAGGAGCCCTTGCGACGAAGCAATCCAGTCTCTCTTCAAATAAAGAACTGGATTGCCGCGTCGCTTCGCTCCTCGCAATGACGGCGGAAAGGCTCGAGCAAACGAAAATGCCCGGCGCAAGGCCGGGCATGACGGAGAGAGTGTCATTGTTTGTAAGTGAGCGACGCCGTTACTTGATCGGCGCGACGACCTTGCCCTTCAGCTCGGAGACGTCGAGCTTCTTCGGCAGCATTCCGGATTCGACATAGGTGTCGAGCATCTTCTGGATCGTATCGAAATTCGGCGCGGCGCCGGGGTCGCGTGCGAAGTCGTTATCCTTCAACAGGTAGGTTTCCAGCACCGGGATCGGCGCCTTCATCACTTCATTGACGACCTTCAGCGTTTCGTCGCGGTTGGCCAGCGCCTTCTGCATGCCCAGCGTCAGATCGCGCACATACATTTTGGCCAGTTCCGGATTCTTCTCGATGAAGTCCGCACGGCACGCTTCGAGAATATGCACGATGCCGTCCTGCTGCTGCGACAGCGAGAACAGCTTGCGGGTGCCGCCCTTGGCTTCCATGCGCGCGGCGAAAGGCTGGTTCATCACGGCGGAATCGACGCGGCCCGAACGCAGCGCTTCTTCCGAGAGCGCGAAGCCGACTTCAACCAGCTTGACGTCCTTGGCCGGATCGAGGCCGGCCTGCTTCAGCAAGATCGCCATCGGGCCATAGATGCCGGAGCCGAGCGTGTTGATCGACATCGTCTTCCCCTTGAGGTCGGCGATGGTCTTGATCGGCGAGTCGTCCTTTACCGCCCAATAGACCGAGAAGCTGCCCGGTTTTTCGAACACGTGCTGCGCAACGATCGAAGCCTTGAGGTTGCCGCTCTGCACGCCCTGCGCCAGTGCCAGCACCGATTGCGTCGCGCAATCCAGCGCGCCGGCCGCGAGTGCCTGCGTCATCGGCGCGGTGCCCTGAAACTGCACCCACTCGATATTGTATTTCTTGCCGAGATCCGCGAATTCCTGCGGACGCTTCATCATCCAGTATTTGGATTCTTCGGCCGGGATGGTCCAGCCAACCTTGATGGTTTGTTGGGCAAATGCCGAGCCACTGCTCAGCAACGCTCCGAGTGCCAGAGCCGCCACAACGCCACGCTTCGATGCGATCCGCTTCATCCTGAATTCCTCTGTTTTCAGCGATCCGGCCGCAGTCAGAAACGAATGCAATTCTCTTGCCGAAGCGCTCCCCACTCACAATTGTTTCATGCTTCAAATGATCGCGCAATATGCCTCGCTATGGGCTATATTGAAGCAGACTGGTTGGACTGCCAGCCCGGGAATTGATTCACCATGAGCAATGACTCCTTCTTCTCCGATCTCCTCGCATCCATCTCGGAACGCGGACGCACTCTGCTGCGGCTCGGTCCCGCATCTGTCGATCCCAAACAGAACGCATCGGACTTGATCGAACTCTGTACGGAGCTGTTGTCAGGACGCGGCGAAGCGTCCGGCACGGTCCTCGCGCGCGGCGTGCTCGATCGCTACAAGAGTCTCGACGAGGCCGGTCGCCTCACCTTCTTCGAAAACCTCGCACAGAATTACGGTCCCGATCGTGACAAGCTTGAGAAGGCCATCGAAGCATGGCGTGCCAAGCCGACCGGCGACGTCTCCGGCGAATTGCATTTCGCATCCGAACCGCAGCGGCAGGAACTGTTTCGCCGGCTGAACCGCGCGCCGAACGCGACGAGCGAACTCGTGAAGATGCGTGAAGATCTTCTCGATCTGAAGAATGGTAACAAAGACCTCAACGCCGTCGATCGCGACGTCGTTCATCTCTTGGCATCGTGGTTCAACAGGGGATTTCTGGTGCTGCGCAAGATCGACTGGTCCACGCCCGCCAATGTGCTCGAAAAAGTCATCAAATATGAAGCGGTGCATGAGATCCACGACTGGGACGATCTGCGCCGCCGCATCGATCCCGTCGATCGCCGCTGCTACGCGTTCTTCCACCCTGCCCTTGTCGATGAACCGCTGATCTTCGTCGAGGTCGCCCTCACCGAAACCATTCCGGGCGCCATCGCGCCGCTGCTCGCCGTCGATCGCCAGCCGGTGCCGATCGAGCGCGCGCGCACCGCGGTGTTCTATTCGATCTCCAACTGCCAACGCGGTCTCGGCGGCATTTCGTTCGGCAACTTCCTGATCAAGCAGGTGGTCGAGGAACTGCGCCGCGAATTGCCGAAGCTCGATACGTTCGTGACACTGTCGCCGGTGCCGGGTTTCATGAAGTGGCTCAAGAAGGCCGATGACCTCAACCTGTCCAATGAGGATCAAGCGCTGGTCGACATGCTCGCCGATCCGCTATGGGTCAACGACACGGCACTGACGGCGCAGCTCAAACCGGTGATGGAGCAGCTCGCCGCGCATTACTTCCTGAGAGCCAAGAGCCCACGCGGCGGCCCGATCGATTCCGTTGCCCGCTTCCATCTCGGCAATGGCGCACGGCTCGAGCGCATCGACTGGCTCGGCGACACCTCAGCCAAGGGCCTGCGCGAGTCCGCCAGTCTGATGGTGAACTATCTGTATCGTCTCGACGATATCGAGAAGAACCACGAAGCCTATGCCGACCATTACGAGATCGCGGCATCGAGCGCGGTGAAGAAGCTGCTGAAGAGTGAAAGCGGCGGTGGCCTGCGTTTGCTGGACAGCATGCGGTTGTCGCGGGCGGAGTGACGAACTTCACCTCTCCCCGCTTGCGGGGAGAGGTCGACTGAAACGCGCGAAGCGCGTGGAAGTCGGGTGAGGGGGACTCTCCACCTGCTCAGCTCTCGGAGAGTCCCCCTCACCCGTCGCGGACTTCGTCCACGCCACCCTCTCCCCGCAAGCGGGGCGAGGGGCATCCCTCACTTACAAGGCTTGCTGTCCTTCACATTGAACTTGCTCATGGCGCCGCCGATGACGAAGTCATTGTAGTCCAGCATCAGCGACCGCGAGACGCCGTTCTCATAGAGTTCAAATGACATCGCATAGACCGGGGTCTGCTCGCCGCCGTCGGACGATTTGGCCGATTTGTCGTAATAGCTGACGGTGACCGGCCAGCGCGTCAGCTTCTTCATGCCGTCATCGCCGGTCGAGGGATCGGGCTCGTTGACCTTGCGATCCCCCGGGATCGCCTGCCCGATCACCGTGAGCGTGCTGTAGACTTTCTCGCCTGTATCCGACCCGTCATAGACATTCAGTTCCAGCACCGACTTGCCTTCGCGTGCGGCGGCGATGATGCGGTGGATCTGCTCGGTCGGAAATACGGTGGAGCCCTCCAGCGTGAAGGTCTTCGCCACCGGCTGCTTCAGCTTGACGGTGACGTGATCGCCCTCCCGCTCCGCCATGCCGTCAACGGCGCTGGCATCGCCATCATTCATGCGGGTGTCGATCTTGAACCGATAACTCTTGCCGTCGCCGGCTTCCCAGCTGGTGGAGCGCAGATCGCTCAGCGTGGTCTTGTCCTCGCCGCTGTTGAGCTCCGAGACCTGACGGAAATCCGACGTGTAGCCTTCGCAGGCGCTGCCGGTAAAGTTATAGAGGATGCGGCCGCTGGCGCTGTTGACGCTGGCATTGCCGCGCGACTTCAACAGCTTCAGCTCATACAGCGCCTGATGCGCCACGAACGGCGTGCCCGCAGCAGGCGGAGCCGCGAATGCCGACACCGGCGCCGCAAAGGCCGCCATGGTCAGTGCCAGCGAGGCAGCCTGGAATCGCGAAACGGAGGAAATGCGGCGCATGGGTTTTCCCTGGATTCTGGAACTACAACAATAGAGAGCGTCCTATTGCGTCGCAACTACGGCCGCGCCGGATTCGCACTGCGCAAATGCCACATTCTGCAGCAAATCTTGCCAGAACCGCACTATTGCGGGGCGGCCCGGCGTCGCCGGATCGTCACTTGCGCGGCGACGCGGTATGGGTGAAACAGACGGTGCCTGAACCCTTTGGGGAGTTTTGTTCGGGCACTTCATCAATCATTTGGGGAATCATAATGGCAGGCACTGTCGAGCAGAAACTTGCGGATCTGGGGGTCAAGCTTCACGAGCCCATCAGCCCCGTGGCGAATTATGTCGGCTTCGTCCGCACGGGCAATCTGCTGTTCGTCTCCGGTCAGATCTGCAAGGACGCGAACGGCCAGCTGATCGCCAAGGGCAAGCTCGGCGCCAGCGTGACCATCGAACAGGGCGTCAATGCCGCCCGCGTTTGCGCGATCAACCTGCTCGCTCAGGTCAAGGCTGCCCTCGGCGATCTCGACAAGGTTGCACGCGTCGTCCGCCTCGGCGGCTTCGTCAATTCGACGCCGGATTTCATCGACGCACCGACCGTCATCAACGGCGCCTCGGATCTGATGGTCGCAGCCTTCGGCGACAAGGGCCGCCATTCCCGCGCCGCTGTCGGTGTCGCCTCGCTGCCCGCCGATTGCGCGGTCGAGGTCGATGCAGTGTTCGAAGTCATCTGATCCAGGACGCATTCAAGGACAATCCCGATGCGCGCACCTGACTGGCTCATCGCCCGGCCGGTCGCGCATCGTGGCCTGCACGACCCTGCCCGCGGCATTGTCGAGAACATGCCCGGCGCCATGCACGCCGCCATATCAGGCAATTTCAGCATCGAGACCGATGTCCAGCTCACCGCCGACGGCGAGGCGATGGTGCATCATGACGATGAACTCGGCCGCCTGACCGAGGGCTCCGGCCCCTTGCGCGCGAAGACCTCCACCGAACTCAAGAAAATTGCCTTCAAGGACACGCCGGAGCGCATGATGACGCTCGGCGATCTGCTCGCTCTGATCGATGGCCGCGTCGGGCTCGTGATCGAGATCAAGAGCCATTTCGACGGCGACCGCAAACTGGTCACCCGCGTCGCCGAGATTCTCAAAACCTATCGCGGACCGGTTGCCTGGATGTCGTTCGATCCCGATCAGGTTCTTGCGATGCGCGAAATCGCCCCCGAGATCCCGCGCGGTATCACCGCCCAGCGCACCTATGACGACGGCGAATGGCTGACGCTGACGCAGGCCCAGCGCGACGGCATGCGCCATCTCCGCCACGCCTTCCGCACCCGACCGCATTTCGTCTCCTACTGGGTCAAGGAACTGCCGACCCCGGCGCCCTGGATCGCCCGCAACCTGTTCGGCTGTGCGCTCCTGACCTGGACCGTGCGCACGCCGGAACAGCGCGCCATCACGGCCCGCTATGCCGACCAGATGACGTTCGAAGGCTTTGTGCCGTAAATTGAAAAGAACGCCGTCATGGCCGGGCTTGTCCCGGCCATCCACGCCTCTCTTGCTTACGGCGCTTGTGACCAAGACGTGGGTGCCCGGGACAAGCCCGGGCATGACGGAGTGGGACTTGAACTGTCCGGCGCGATGCACAATCTTAGGAGCGGTCACCGCGACGGTTGATCGCATATGACCGGTTCAAGTGATTGATGACGTCATCGGAAATTACGCTCGAAGCAGTGGCGTCCATCAGCCAGATTCCGGCCATGGATTGGGATGCCTGCGCCACCGGTCATGCCGATCTCGCTGGCATTGAGAGCCTCGATACGCTGGCCCCGGCGGCCAATGGTTGCGCCTCGAAAGCCAATTACAACCCGTTCGTGTCCCATGCCTTTTTCACGGCCGTCGAGAAGTCGAATTCGGCCTGCGCCCGCACCGGCTGGGGACCGCGCCATCTGATCGCCAAGAGTGATGGCCGCATCGTCGGTGTCGTGCCCTGTTATCTGAAATCGCACTCGCAGGGCGAATACGTGTTTGACCGCGGCTGGGCCGATGCCTATGAGCGCGCCGGCGGGCAATATTACCCGAAGCTGCAGGCCTCGGTTCCGTTCACGCCCGCCACCGGCCCGCGCCTGCTGATCCGCGACGGCGTCGATGTGGAACGCGTCGGCGCGGCGCTGGCCGGCGGCCTCGTCGGTCTCTGCGAGGCCACCGATGCATCGTCTGTCCATGTCACTTTCGCGCGCGAGAGCGAATGGCAATTTCTCGCCGCGCGCGGCTTTCTGCAGCGGACCGACCAGCAGTTTCATTTCCGCAATGACGGCTACAGCACCTTCGACGATTTCCTGGCAACCCTGAATTCGCGCCATCGCAAGGCGATCAAGCGCGAGCGCCGCGATGCGCTGGCCAATGGCATCACCATCCACCCCCTCACCGGCAGCGAGATCACCGAGGATGCGTGGGACGCGTTCTTCGCCTTCTACATGGAGACCGGCTCGCGCAAATGGGGACGCCCCTATCTCACGCGTGAGTTCTATGCGCTGATCGCCGAGAGCATGAGCAACGATGTCGCGCTGATCATGGCCAGGCGCGATGGCAGGTGGATCGCCGGCGCCATCAATTTCATTGGTTCGGACACGCTGTTCGGCCGCCACTGGGGCGCCATCGAGCATCACCCGTTCCTGCATTTCGAGGTCTGCTACTATCAGGCCATCGACTTCGCCATCCGCCGCGGGTTGAAGACCGTCGAGGCCGGCGCGCAAGGCGAACACAAGATCGCACGGGGCTATCTGCCGCAAACCACCTATTCGGCGCATTACATCGCCGATCGCGGACTGCGTCAGGCCGTCGGCGAATATCTTCAGCGCGAGCGCGAATATGTCGCCGAGGCTGTCCGCGACTTGACCGAAGCCGGCCCGTTCCGGAAGGGCGACGAGCAGGATTAAGCCGTCTTGACCGGCTCCCCTCTGGCGGCGACAGTCGCCCAAATTTGCGCCGAAATTCTCCGGAGGATTCCATGACCGCGTATGACCCGAACAACATCTTCGCCAAGATCCTGCGCGGCGAATTCCCCTGCTACAAGGTCTATGAGAACGACCACGTGCTGGCGTTCCTCGACATCATGCCGCGCTCCCCCGGCCATACGCTGGTGATCCCGAAGGCACCCGCGCGCAACATCTTCGACATCACGCCGGACGATTACGCCCATGTGATCCGCGCCGCCCACAAGATCGCCGCCGCCTGCAAACAGGCCTTCAAGGCCGACGGCATGACCGTCGCACAGTATTCGGAAGCCGCCGGCGGCCAGGTGGTGTTTCACCTGCACATGCATGTGATGCCGCGCCACGACAATGTCGGCCTGCTGCCGCCGGCATCGCGCAAGGAAGACCCGAAAGTGCTGGAAGACAACGCGACGAAACTGATCGCGGCACTGGCAGCGGTTGGGTAGATCGTCGCCTGTCTTACCTCGCCCCGCTTGCGGGGAGAGGTCGAAGCCTGCGCGATAGCGAAGGCTTCGGGTGAGGGGGAGCCAGTGTTTCACTCACTGGCTCCCCCTCACCCGTCTCGAACGCACTCCGTGCGTTCGATCCACCCTCTCCCCGCAAGCGGGGCGAGGGAAACTACTCCGTCTGAAAGTCGCCCGGCTGCGGCGGCGCCAGCGGTGTGAACTCGCAGCGGTCGGGTTTCACGTCCAGCAGCGGCGTCTCGTCCAGACAATCCAGCCCGCGCACCAGCACGGTCGATCCCTCGATCCCCACCAGCTTCACCATGGATGTGCCGAGCGGGTTTGGCCGCACCGGCGTGCGCAGCGAGAAGATGCCGCGCGCATTGCCGTCGTTCTTGGGGCTCTGCAGCACCAGGTCGCGGCGCGACAGATGCAGCCAGTAGATCACTTCGAGATGCTTGTAGAGGTCGAGGTCTTTCAGCCCCGGCACCCACGGCTCGAAGATCTCGAGCCGGCACACCGGGCCGTCATGGCGGCCCTGCCGCGGCGTTTCCAGCCGCGACGTCCAAGGCGTGCGGATGCGCCCGATATAGACGAGGCCCGCATGGTTCGGCTTCGGTGCATCGACGGCGAGTTCGCCGGCGCGGATTTCACTTTCACGAACCATTGCCCACCATTCTGATCAATCCAGCGAGATGTTCTGCGCCTTGATCACCTTCGACCACCGCGCCCGGTCCTCGTCAACGAATTCGTTGATCTCCTTGACCGTCTTCGGTCGCAGCACCGGGAAGCCGATCTTTTCCAGCGAGGCACGGAAGGTGTTGTCGTTCAGGGCGCGATCCATGCTGGCCATCACGGTCTTGACGACATCGTCCGGCAGTTTCGACGATCCCGCCAGACCGAACCAGACGCCGACCTGATAATCGGGGTAGCCGCTCTCGATGACGGTCGGCACGTCGGGGAGATCGGGACTGCGTTCTTTCGAACTGACGCCGAGCGGCCGCAGCAACCCGGCCTTCACCGGCGGCAACGCCGTAGAGAGCGTGTCGAACATCACCTGGATATTGCCGGAGAGGAGATCGGTCAGCGCCGGTCCCGCCCCCTTGTAGGGCACATGGGTCATCTCGACGCCGGCGATCTGCTTGAACATCTCACCTGCGAGATGAATGGTGCCACCGGTGCCGGCCGAGCCGAAATTCAGCTTGCCCGGATTGGCCTTCGCGTAGGCCACGAATTCCTTCACCGTCTTGGCCGGCACGGACGGATGCACTTCCATCACGACGGGCAGATCGGTCACCACCGTCAGCATCCGCAGATCTTTCTGCGGATCGTAGGACAGCTTTTTGTAGAGCAGCGGATTGAGCACCATGATGGACGCGGCCGTGACAAACAGCGTGTAGCCATCGGGCTCTGCACGCGTCACCATTTCGGCGGCGATGGCGCCCTGCGCGCCCGGCTTGTTCTCGACGATCGTCGTCTGCTTGAGATCGCGGCCGAGATAATCCGCCACGAGACGCGCGAGCACATCGGTCGGCCCGCCGGCTGCATAAGGCACCACGAGCTTGATCGTGCGCGTCGGATATTCCGCCGCACGGGCGAGCGGCGCGGCAAAACCCAGCGCAGCGATGACGATGCCGGTTATCAAGGCAGAACTTGCGCGCAATCTCATATCGTCTCCCAACCCCTATTTTTAAGTTGAGCGGAGACTATCGCGTTCACGCAGTCATACAAGGCCGATACAGCCTGACGCTGTCGTCTATCAACCGAGGATGTATTTGCCGGTGACCATCACCAGCTCGCCGCATGCGACGCCGAGAAAGATCGAACGCCTGAAAGCAACGAAGACGACGAGGCCGACAGCCACCGCGCCATAGCGCAACGGCGGCGGAATACTCGCCAGCGCGCCGGGCGGCACGACAAGAATTTGCGCAATGACACCGGCGAGGATCGCGGTGGCCACCGCCCTCACCCAGATCAGGATCTCGGACTCTTCGTCGACGCCGCCGCCGAGCCACAGGCCAAGCATGCGCCAGACCTCATTGGGGAGGAAACCCGCCAGGAGCAGCACAAAGAGCGCGTGCCAGTCGCCGATGAAGTCGCTCATCGCCGCCTCCAGCGATGCACGCCATAGGCGATCGTCCCGGCCGAGACGCCGGAGATCAGAATATCGACGCCGGTGTTGAAGAGCGACACGACAGGAAACAGCGCGAGACCTAGCACGAGCGCCACGATATCGGCGAGCTGCTTGCAGTTGCGCGCCGTCGACAGCAGAAATGCCAGCGGCGTCAGCAACAGGATCGCCGCGCCGAACAGCGGCGGCAGATTGGCCGCGAGGTGATAGCCGATGAAGGTCGCGGTCAGCGACGACAACACAAGTCCAAGGCCGAGCCCGTTGACGAAGGCGATGCGTCGCTCGCGCGGGACCAGCGGCATCAACCGGAAGCATTCCACCCACAGCGTCACTGCGATGAAATGCGACGGCAAGATCAGTTGCCGCTTTTTGGTCTCCGGCATGCGCAGCATCGGAAGCACCGACACCACCATGGGAAACAGACGGATCGCGCTCACAGTCACCGCGAGCGCCGCCTGAATGACCGTGGCGCCGGAGCCGAGCGCGACGAGAAGAATAATCTGTGCGGGACCGGCCCAGACGAACAATGTGCTGGCGAGCGCCCAGAACAGGCTGAAATGCGTGTCATGGGCCAGCGCGCCGATGCCGATATAGGTCGCGAACAAGACCAGCGTCAGGATGGTCGTGGTGATCGACCGCATGCCGTAAAGGAAGGCCGCCGCACTGCCCTGCCATCTCGGTGAATCCAGTGCAGGAAGCGACACGTGTGTTTGTTTCTTCTTGGTTGATCCGGCCTGTCATAGGCTGCCGAAAGCCGCCGGCGTCAAGAGGCGCCAATGCATGGGGTGCCAGCAGTCACGCTCTGCCGTTACGCAGCACCAGACAGCCTTGCCCGGCCCGGCGGATCTTGCCGCAGAGATCGTTGGCCTCGTCACGCGTGTCGGTCCCGATCCTCACCTGATAGAAGGTTCGCGTGCCGCGGCTTCGGAACAGCGAACTCAGCAGGTTGGGATCGCGTTCGCCGACCACCGTGCGCAAGCGCAGCATCACACGCGCGTAGGACATCAGAGCACGGTCACGATTGAAGCCTGCCGCCAGTTGCACACCCCATGGCCGTGCTTCGCCGAGCTTCACGCGCGCTTCCAGTTGCGTAACGAAGGGATTGGGCGCGCGCTGCAGGAGTGCCATCAATTCACGGCAGCTCGACGTCGCGGCACGCGGCGGCGTCTTGCCGTTACGGCCCGCAGCCTGCCAGTCCTCGACCGTCGCCCCGGTGATCGCGGAGACGTAGTTGCGGGTCTCGCCGGGCATGTATCCCTTGCCGTCGAGCCAGTCCTGCACGCGGCGTGGTCCTGCATTATAGGCCGCAGCCGCGAGGCCGAGATTACCGAACTGGTTGCGCAGCTCGCTGAGAAACTCCGCCGATTTCGGCAGTGCCTGCACCGGATCGAACGGATCGAGCAGACGCCGCTCATTGGCCGTGCCCGGCATGAATTGCGCGATGCCCTGTGCGCGCTGGCCATTGCGCGTCACGGGACCGACGGCATCGGGCTGAAACCGGCTTTCCTGCCAGATCACACGGGCGAAGAATTCCAGCGGCAGGTCGTTGGCTCGCGCTGCAGACTCGATCATCAGACACATCGACTCGCGGGCACCACTGTCCCGCGCCAGATTAGGCTTTTCCGGAGTCGCCATTGGCAGCATCCGGTCCGCGCCGGGCTTCGCCAGTTCGCTGATCGGGAGCTCCTCGGCGCGCACGCCCGCGACCGGCGCAAGCAACAGCGCCGCGAGGCAAATTATCCGGCCGATGATGCTTCCGAACGCCATGCCTTATCCCGCGCGGATTCCCCGCGCCTTGACAGCGGGACCCCAGCAGCTAGCTATGAATGAAAGACGGCAAAAGCGGGAGTGCAAACAATGGCCGACGCGCGCGACGACACATCCGGCTTTGCCAGCGACGACGATGTTCCGATCCAGTATATGGCGCGCACCCGCGCCTATTATCAGGCGATCGGCTATGACGTTCCCTATCGCTGGGCGCATCACATCGACACGCCGTTCCAGCCGCTGAAGAAGCCGCTGGCGCAGTCGCGCGTCGCCATCGTCACCACCGCAGCGCCCTTCGATCCCGCCAAGGGCGATCAGGGTCCGGGCGCGCTCTATAACGGCGGCGCCAAATTCTATCAGGTCTATGACGGCGATACGTCGGTCGATCATGACCTGCGCATCTCGCACATCGCCTATGATCGCGTGCACACGAGGGCGGACGACAGCGGCACCTGGTTTCCCCTGCCCGCGCTACGCGCACTCGCGGCATCCGGACGCATCGGCGAGGTCGCGCCGCGCTTCTATGGCGCACCAACCAATCGCAGCCACCGCGTGACCCTTGAGACCGATGCGCCGGAGATCGTCAAGCGCGCCAAGGCCGATGGTGTCGATGTCGCCGTCCTGGTGCCGAATTGCCCGGTCTGCCACCAGACCATCAGTCTCGTCGCCCGCGAGCTGGAGGCCAATGGCATTGCCACCGTGGTAACGGGCTGCGCCAAGGACATTGTCGAACACGCTGCAGTGCCCCGTTTTCTGTTCAGCGACTTCCCCCTGGGCAATTCCGCCGGCAAGCCGCATGACAAGGCCTCGCAGGCGCAAACCCTAGAATTGGCCCTGCGCCTGCTGGAATCCGCCGTGGGTCCGCAAACGACCCTGCAGTCGCCGCAGCGCTGGGCCAGCGATGCCATCTGGAAGCGCGACTACAACAATGTCGCCCTGCTCAGCGCCGAGGAACTGGCGCGCCGCCGGGCCGAATTCGACAAGCAGAAGGACATCGCCCGCGGATTACGCGAGACGGCGGCCTGAGCCCGCCCTGAGGCCGATCACCCCGTCTTTCGGCGATCGCCCTTAACTTTGGTTTACGTTAAATCCGCTCAATCCGCGCGAAAGCCTTCCCCGGCGGATGGAACTGCGTACAGTCCCCGCCTGCAACCTCAGGGGACCTCAAGACATGGACGAGCGGCGCAAGAACGTCAGGGACAAGGTGATCTACGGTGCCGTCGCGTCCAAGGACCAGAAGGCCAAGGAATGTGTCGTGCGCGACATTTCCGAGGATGGCGCCCGCATCGAATTTGGAAGCGGCGCGCGACTGCCAAAGGATGAGCTGACGCTCAACATCGCGCGAAAGGGCCGTTCGTTCCTCGCCAGGATCGTCTGGTGGCGCGACAACATCGTCGGCGTCGCCTTCACCGATCCGCCGGTGGAGAGCAAGGAAAGCTCCGACATCGAAGAGCGCCTGCGCAAGAGCGAGAAGAAAAAGCGCGAACTGCAAAAGCAGATTCAGAAACTGCTGGGGCAGTAAGGCGTTTGGCCAAATAACAAAACCGCAAACTCAGCCCTCATCCTGAGGAGCGCGCTTGCGCGCGTCTCGAAGGATGGGTGCATATGCATTCATGGTTCGAGACGGCGCCGAAGAGGCGCCTCCTCACCATGAGGACAGAGAGCGTATCTCCCAAAACAAAACGGCCGGTGATCTCTCACCGGCCGTTTTCATTTGTTCAATTGGCTGGCGGCTTACGCCTTCTCCAGCGGCCCCTTGGCTGAACCCGACCCCTTGCCCGACTTCGGCTTCTTGGCGGCGCCGCGCTTCGCCGGCAGCTTCTCCGGCTTCGGCGTCACCGGACCATCGACGAATTCGAAGCCGATGCTCTCCTGCTCGACACCAAGCACCGCCTCGTCCTTCTTCAGGATGACGCGGACATGGCCGCCATTCTTGAGCTTGCCGAACAGCAGTTCGTCGGCAAGTGGCTTCTTGATGTGCTCCTGGATCACGCGGCCCATCGGGCGCGCACCCATCTGCTCGTCATAGCCGTGCTGGATCAGCCAGGCCTTGGCGGGATCGGACAGTTCGATGGTGACGTCGCGGTCTGCGAGCTGGGCTTCCAGCTGCAGCACGAACTTCTCCACCACCATGCCGATCACATCCGAATTCAGATGTGCGAAGGACACGACCGCATCGAGGCGATTGCGGAATTCCGGCGCGAACTGCCGGTTGATCGCCTCCTGATCCTCGCCTTCCCGCTTGCCGCGGGTGAAGCCGAAGGCCGCACGCGCCATGTCGGCGGCGCCGGCATTGGTCGTCATGATCAGGATCACGTTGCGGAACGAGACCTGCTTGCCGTTGTGGTCGGTCAGACGGCCGTGATCCATCACCTGCAGCAGCACGTTGTACAGATCCGGATGCGCCTTCTCGATTTCGTCGAGCAGCACCACGCAATGCGGATGCTGGTCCACGCCATCGGTGAGCAAACCGCCCTGATCGAAGCCGACATAGCCGGGAGGCGCGCCGATCAGGCGCGACACGGTATGCCGCTCCATATATTCGGACATGTCGAACCGAATAAGCTCGACACCCAGCGACGACGCCAACTGCTTCGCCACTTCGGTCTTGCCGACGCCGGTGGGGCCCGAGAACAGGTAGCTGCCAATCGGCTTCTCCGGCTCGCGCAGGCCGGCACGCGCCAGCTTGATCGATGCCGCCAAGGCTTCGATCGCCTTGTCCTGCCCGAACACCACGCGCTTCAAAGTCGACTCAAGATGCCGCAGCACCTCGGCATCGTCCTTCGACACGCTCTTGGGCGGGATTCGCGCCATGGTCGCGATCGTGGTCTCGATTTCCTTGATGCCGATTGTCTTCTTGCGCTTGCTCTCGGCCACCAGCATCTGCGCCGCACCCGACTCGTCGATCACGTCGATCGCTTTGTCCGGCAGCTTGCGGTCGTGGATATAGCGCGACGAGAGCTGCACCGCAGCCTCGATGGCCTCGTTGGTGTATTTGAGCTTGTGGTAATCCTCGAAATACGGCTTGAGGCCCTTCAGGATCGAGATCGCATCTTCAACAGTCGGTTCGTTGACGTCGATCTTCTGGAACCGGCGCACCAATGCGCGATCCTTCTCGAAGTGCTGGCGATATTCCTTGTAGGTGGTCGAACCCATGCAACGGATCGCACCCGAAGCCAGCGCGGGCTTGAGCAGATTCGAGGCATCCATCGCGCCGCCCGAGGTGGCGCCGGCGCCGATCACCGTGTGGATTTCGTCGATGAACAGGATCGCATTCGGATGCGCTTCGAGTTCCTTGAGCACCTGCTTCAGGCGTTCTTCGAAGTCACCGCGATAACGCGTGCCGGCCAGCAGCGTGCCCATGTCCAGCGAGAACACGGTAGCCGCCGACAACACTTCCGGCACGTCGCTGTCCACGATGCGCTTGGCCAGACCTTCGGCAATCGCCGTCTTGCCGACGCCGGCTTCGCCGACGAACAGCGGATTGTTCTTCTGCCGGCGGCACAGGACCTGGATCGCGCGATTGATCTCGGCCGTACGCCCGATCACCGGATCGATCTTGCCGTCACGCGCCTTCTTGTTGAGGTTGACGCAATAGGTATCGAGCGCCTCGCCCTTCTTCTTGGCGTCGTCGCCGTTCTTGGTCTCGGTCTCCTCATCGACGCCGCGCACCGGCCGCGCCTCGGAAACGCCCGGCCGCTTGGCAATGCCGTGGCTGATGTAATTCACTGCGTCATAGCGCGTCATATCCTGCTCCTGCAGGAAATACGCGGCATGGCTTTCGCGCTCGGCGAAGATCGCGATCAGCACATTGGCGCCGGTCACTTCTTCGCGACCCGACGACTGCACATGAATGACGGCGCGCTGGATCACGCGCTGGAAACCGGCAGTCGGCTTGGCGTCATCTGCGCCATCCGTCACCAGGTTTTCGAATTCGGTTTCGAGATAATTGACCAGACTGCCGCGCAGCTTGTCGAGATCGACGCTGCACGCCCGCATCACTGCCGCTGCGTCGCTGTCATCCACCAGCGACAGCAGGAGATGCTCCAGCGTCGCATATTGGTGGTGCCGCTCGTTCGCAATCGAGAGCGCCCGATGCAGCGATTGTTCAAGGCTTTGAGAAAAAGTTGGCATTCCGCGTCCTCGTTGGCCCCCACCATCATGATCGTCGTTGCCGGGTCAGGCAACAAGAACCTTTCTCACATATAGTGATGTCTGATCGTGGTGAAAGGCTGGTTCCCGCTGCTTGTTGTGACGCGTCCGCAGAGCACGTCTGTTCATTCCAGCGCATTGTCACATGCGCTGTTGACGCAGCCGAACGACCGCGTTCGACTCACATCAGTTCAATGCAAGACCCGTTCCCAGTTTCCGGGAATTCACGCGAGGCTACTTCTTTTCCATCACGCATTGCAAAGGGTGCTGGTGCTTGCGCGCAAAATCCATCACCTGCGTCACTTTGGTTTCGGCGATCTCATAGGTGAAAACGCCGCATTCCCCGATCCCGTGATGATGAACGTGGAGCATGATCTGCGTCGCCGCCTCGGCGTCCTTCTGGAAGAACTTTTCCAGCACATGCACGACGAATTCCATCGGCGTGTAATCGTCGTTGAGGATCAGCACGCGATACAGGTTGGGACGCTTGGTCTTGGGTTTGACCTTGGTGATGACCGAGGTGGCCGGCCCACCGGGCGCATTGGACCGGTTGTCGTCCTCTGCCATGCCACGCGGCCGCCGGCGGCGATCGTCGAGGGTGCCGGCCACAGGCATCAGGATGCCGTCAGGCATGAATTTCGAAGGTTTCTGGAACATAGCGCCTGTATAAAAGTCCCTAGCCGATATTGGCCAGCCCCGAATTGACAGCGTCCCCAGCCACGACGTGCTGCCGGACGCCTCGGGCACAGAGGCACCCCGGGTCGCCGCATGGGTGCGACGCTGTCCGTTACAGGACCGATGGAGCCAATATGGGTTCCTGTGGCCGTTCTCGCAAGCACACTGCAAGCACCTGGAATGGCTCGCCGCGCCCCCGCCTGATGGCCCCCGGTCCGGTCAGGGTTAACCGATCGTGCTCGATTTGACCGGACAAGCAAACGAGCCATTTAACCGTCGTTCACGATAATACCGGGCGCTGACGCAGCGGCACGCCAATAGTTGGCCTTTTACCGATTTTCTGAGGACGCCTTTACCACCTGTTCAGCCGCCGCCCCCGAAATGACCTCCAGAAACTCACCATTGGCGGTCACGATGTTTATTCAATCGATTTCAAGCCAGGCGAAGCGCATCGCATCCCGATTTGCACGCCACGATGGCGGCAATATCGCGATGACCTTCGCCGTCGCTCTGGTGCCCCTGCTCGGCTTCGTGGGCGCCGCCGTCGACTACTCCCGGGCCAACGCTGCCCGCTCGGCGATGCAAGCGGCGCTCGACTCTGCAGCCTTGATGGTTTCGAAGGACCTGTCCGCCAATCCGACCATGTCGGCGACCGATGTCACCGACAAGGCGAAGGCCTATTTCAACGCGCTGTACACCAACACGAATGCCGGCCAGATCACGGTGACGGCGAGCTACACGACCAACACCAAGGACGGCTCCACGGTCACGGTCAACGGCTCCGGCGCCGTCGCAACCGATTTCATGAAGATGGTCGGCCTCCCGCAACTAGGGATCGGCAGCGGCTCGACCACGACCTGGGGCTCGACGCGCATGCGCGTCGCCATGGCGCTCGACGTCACCGGGTCGATGGGTATGGGGACCGGCAAATTGAAGGCGATGCAGGACGCAGCAACGGGTCTCATCAAGACGCTGAGCGCCAACTCGCGCATGACCGAGGACACTTATATCTCGATCATTCCGTTTGCGCAGATGGTCAATGTCGGCGCGTCGAACAAGAACGCGACCTGGCTCAAATGGGACGAATATGGATCCTGCAGCTATCCGTACTACGACACCAAAGCCGAGTGCCAAGCGGCTGGCCAAACCTGGAACGCGAGCTCCAACAAGAACGCCTGGAATGGCTGCGTCACTGACCGTGATCAGCCTTACGACACCACCAACGAAGCCCCGTCGGGCACAGCACGTTATCCGGCCTACCAGTACAATGCATGCCCCTCAGCCATTCTTGGGATGACATCGGCTTATGGTCCTGCCAACGTTAAGACGCTGACAGACAAGATCGATGCCCTGTCGGCGAATGGCGGCACCAACCAGCCGATCGGCATGGCCTGGGCCTGGCGCACCTTGCAGATCGGTAGCGATCCATTCCCGGCACCGGCCAAGGATTCGAACTACAAATACACAGATGCACTTATCATCTTGTCGGACGGCATGAATACCAAGGACCGATGGTACGGTGACGGCGCCAATTGGTCGACACTGGTTGACGATCGACAGAAGTTACTGTGTGCCAATATCAAAAAGCTGAACCCGGTGACCAACAAGCAGGACACCGTGATCTATACGATCCAGGTCAACACGGGCGGCGATCCGGAGTCCGCAGTTTTGAAATCCTGCGCCGATCCCGGCAATTTCTTTCCTACAAGCACCAACGCCGGCATCGCCGACGCCTTCAAGGCAATCGGCAACTCGCTCAACGCATTGCGCGTGTCAAAGTAAAGCGGCGGCGACACCTTCAAACAAAAACGCCCGGCCATCAGGCCGGGCGTTTTGATTTGAAGACCGTATCGCTTAGCGCGCCGGGGTCATCTTGGCGACGAAGCCTTCGAACGGCTTGTAGGCCTGCTTGGCGAGATCGACATAGAGTTCGCTGATCTTGTGCGATTCAGCGACGAAGGATTCATAGGCCGACTTGGCGTATTCGGTCTGCACTTCGAGCACCTTGTCGAGCGACTGCACGCCGGACAGTTTGGTCACGAAGGCATTGCCATCCTCGAACGACTTCTTGGTGTAGTCGCCAACCGCGACAGCGATAGCCTGTGCACCGTTCTGAAGCGTGGCCGCCGATGCGACTGCACTCTCGAACTGCTCCTTGCCGTACTGCTGGATGTCTTCGACCTTGATCACTGCAAATCCTTTCCCGGATTGGACGGGTCAGCCGCGGCCGGGTGGACCCCGGTCTGATCTGACCTGCCCATCTATCGTGCGGTGCACAATGTCGTCAAGAATCCTGTGCGATGCACAATTTTTACCATTGGCAGTAAATGCACGGGTAACTGGCAAGGGTTGCTTAACCTTTTGGAAACTCGCCGGACCTACCCTGATTTCTTGCATTGGTGCGTTGGGGCCAAAAAGCCCAAAAACTGCATGAGTACATACTCTTAGCCAGAATGGCCGCGTATGCTTCTGCCATCCCGCCGAGAGAACCGCTCAGGCTGACGCTTAAAACTGAGACACATCCCCGGTTGTTGGGCATAATTTAGCCTCACGATCCGGGGAATGAGACTGATCTGACGGGGAAGTCCATGCTTCGCACAACGTTTGCTTCGTCGCGCACCTTGCGGGTGTGCGCTCTTGGGCTGGCAACTCTCAGCATCGCGGTCATCTTTACGACTGACAGTGCGGATGCCCGCCGCCGACATAAATCGCGAAGCCACGTCGCGCGCGTCTCCAGTTACAATCCCGCGTTCTCCTCGATCATCGTGGATGGCAATTCCGGCGCGGTTCTCTCGTCCAACAATCCCGACGGTTCGCGCCATCCGGCGTCGCTGACCAAGATCATGACGCTGTACATGCTGTTCGAGAAGCTGGAATCCGGCAAGCTCACGCTGGACAGCGAAATGGACGTCTCGCAGCACGCCTCCGTGCAGGCTCCGACCAAACTGGGCCTGCGCCCCGGTCAGACGCTGCGGGTCGAGGACGCGATCAAGGCCCTGGTGACCCGCTCCGCCAACGACGCCGCCGTTGTCATCGCCGAAGCCATTGCCGGCGACGAAGACGATTTCGCCAAGCTGATGACCAAGAAGGCCCGCGCGCTCGGCATGAGCCGCACGGTGTATCGCAATGCCTCCGGCCTCCCTGACGATGCGCAGGTGACCACCGCGCGCGACCAGTCGGTGCTTGGCCGCGCCATCCAGGATCGCTTCCCGCGTTACTACCGCTACTTTGCCACCGCCTCGTTCAATTATCGCGGCCGCAACATCCGCAACCACAACCGCCTGATCGGCAGTGTCGAAGGCGTCGACGGCATCAAGACCGGCTACACCCGCGCCTCCGGCTTCAACCTCGTCTCGTCGATGAAGCGCGGCAACCGCCATCTGGTCGGCGTCGTGCTTGGCGGCCGCAGCGGCGGCGCCCGTGACGCCGCCATGCGCAACCTGCTTGCCGAGAACCTGGACAAGGGCGCCACCCGCCGTACCGTGGCCGCGATCACCGAGCGCAATCCGTCCGAATCCGCAACCGAGGTCGCCGAAGCCGAGGCTCAGGCGCGTCCGATCGACACCAAACAGGTCAACGGCGCCATTCAGGTGGCTGCTGCAACGCCGGTGGCCGCTGAACCGCTCTCCGAGCCCCCGGCTCGTCCCGCCGCGCCAGCGGCGCGCCCGTCCGTCTTCGCCGCCGCCACCGCAGCGCTGCCCCCGGCAGCGCCGATGCCGCAGCCCCGCAAGCCCGAGCCCGGCCCGCTCAACAGCGGCGTCATCCAGTCCGAGCCCATCTCGACCATTCCGGGCTCGTCAGAGCCGATGAAGCCGGTTCGTGTCCGCACCGTTCAGGTCAAGTCCGGCCAGTACAAGCTGGCCTCCGCCGGCGGCGAGCAACCCGCCCCTCCGGCCGCCACCAATGCCATCACGGCACGCTCTGAGCCCACCGCCCGCTCGCCCGAGACCACCAATTCGCTCTATGCCCGCTCGGAGATGCCGCGTCAGCCGGCAGGCTTCGGGACCGGCAATGGGCTTCTAGGCGTCTTGCCGGCCCAGGGAAGCGCTCAGGGCGGCACCCAGATGGCCTATGCCGACCCTGCCCCGCGTAACGTACCAGCCCCTCAGGCTCCCGCTCCGCAGACGGTACAACAGGGCGGCGCCATCAAACCCGCCGCGATCCACACCGGCTGGATCATCCAGGTCGGTGCACTGGAGAGCGAGAGCGAGGCACGGATCCGCCTCGACGCCGCGCGTGAACAGGCCCGCGGCCTGCTCGGCAAGGCCGACCCGTTCACTGAAGCCGTCGTCGGCAAGGGCGACAGGAAACTCTACCGCGCCCGCTTCGCCGGCCTCGACCGCGAAAAAGCCGAAGCCGTCTGCAAGACGCTGAAGCGTTCCGAGATCTCCTGCATCACCATCAAGAACTGATCGATTGATACCGTCGGATACGCAAATGGCCGGGACATTGTCCCGGCCATTTTGCTTTTGGTCACCATAAATCCCCGTGGTGACAACTTCTCGTCAAGACTTAGCCAGTACAAAATACAGACGGGGATTGATCGACCATGCCGGACAACGGCGGGCGATGGGGCGTTCTCAGAGAAACGGAAGCTGCTCGCAGTTGTAGCGTAAAAGCGTGCTGGAGTTAGCTGCGATGCGTGCGAAGCAGAGTGTCCTTGGCCTCGTTGACTCGGGCCGCCAGGTACGTCGAGCCCCCCTGGTCGGGATGCAGTTTCTTCATGAGGGATCGGTGCGCGCGGCTGATCTCGTCGCGGGTCGCGCCCGGCTTCACGCCAAGGATCTGATAAGCCTCCTCTTCCGTCATTTTACTGCCAGACGCCGCGCGGTCGTGCCGCCCTGCCGTATCGCCCTGCGCGTTCTGACGCCAGGCGGGAAACCGGCGGTCAAGATAACTTTCAAGTAGCGCCACGCTCTCCGCGTCGAAGCCGGTCATCATCGCCGCCAGTTGCGGCAGGTCGAATGCATCGAGCGACTGCCCGGCATAGGGGCCGGCGACAATCCGTCCGCTGAGCTGGCCACTGTCATGATCGAGGGTCATGTCGAGAAACGCCGAGCGGACCTGCGAGGTCTGGCCGGACGATTTGGTCCCGCCCCCAAACATGCCGCCGATATTGCTGAAGCCCGCGGTGCCGAACGGCGCCCAGCCCAAGAGACCCGCGCCGAAGATTCCGAGCGGGATCGCCACCGCCAGTTCGCCCTTGATCCCAGTGAAGGCCGCTACGGCCAGCGCCAGCACACCGCCGGCCAGCTTGATGCCGCGCGCCAGCAGCGCCGGGTTGGCCGAGCGGAACATCTGCAGCAGCATGTAGAGCACAAAGACGGCGAGCGCGCCGGCGATCAAAGTAGGCATGAGGGATAGATAGTCGGTTGCCGCGATCCGCGAAACGGTTTTGCAGACCGTTTATCGCATCTGGCCGAGCAGCTTTGCCGCACCCGGCGCCGACGACGCCAGCCGCGTCAGCGCCTCCCGTCCGCCCGCGGCATAGGCGGCTACCGCGCGCAGCAATTCGCGGAGCTGTGCAGCGGCTCCCGGATCGAACCGGCACCAGGCGCCACCAGTCAGCCGGGCAATCTCGCGAAACGCCTGTTCGGCCGCCGGGTCTTGCCCTTCCTGGAACATGAAGACCGGTACTTTCAGCAGGCCGAGTTCACCGGCCCGCGCACAGAGCTCGTCGACGGACTCCTCCATGGCGTCGCCCACGAACACCAATGCACGCACGCCGGAGGCCACCGCCTCGCGCCGTGTCTCCGACAGCACCTTGCCGATCTGGGTCTGACCGCCCTGGCAAGCGATCTTGCCCATCAGCCGCGCCAGTTGTGCGGTGTCCGAAATCCAGCCGGTCGCGCGGCACTCGCTGAGACCACGGAAATAGACGAGACGGATATCGAGACTGCCGATCGATGCGGCTTCGCGAAACATGTCGGCCTGCAGCGTGCAGGCCATGTCCCAGGTCGGCTGCCGGCTCATGGTGGCATCGAGTGCAAACACCAGCCGCCCGCGCCCGCCCGCTGCATGCGGCGCCATTGCTTTCGCCTTAGCGACGAAGGCGGCAATGTCAGCCGACGCCGATGGCTGCGCCAGCGCATCGGTTTTCGATTTGGGGATCGTGGGATCGCTGGCCATTTGAACTCGCGCTTGCTGCAAGCTTCATGTGGCGAGCATAGGCCGCGCGGTCAACCGCGCAGCGCAGAACTCAGTTCACGCTCGGCGTATACTGCGCGATCTTGTTCGGGTCAGTCGCACTGCTCTGCTGCGCAGGCTGCTCGATGATCTTCGGCTTGCCGGTGACCGGCGACAGCTTGCTGTCGTCGTCTAGGAACTTGTCGAGCAGTCCCTGAATCTTGGTCTTCAGGGTTTCCGGACCGCGATCGCTCATGTCGGTGTGCTGCGCACCGGTGTTGACGACCGTAATACCGGCCTTCTCGCAGATCTCGTCATCCGGCACGACACCGGGATCCGGCTTGAACACCGTATCATGCGAACGGAACGACAGGATCTTGAATTTGCCGTCGGTCATGAACGGCACGCGCAGGTTATCCAGCGTCACGACCTTCTTGACGTCATCCGGGAATTCCTTGGCGTAGAACATCGAGATGTCGCCGCCGTTGGAATGGCCGACCAGCGTCAGATGATCGTAGTCGGAGTTCGGCTGAATCTTCTTCAGCTCTTTTACCGCGTATTTAATGTTCTGCACGCCACGCTCATAGACCGGCAGACGGCCGACATAGAGCTCGCCGACCTTGGTCACGAGCGGAGCGTCGGTATCGAGATCGTGCTGGATGCTGACGGCCATATAGCCGCGCGCCGCAAACACGTTCGCGAGGAACGAGTATTCGGTGAACTTGACGGTGTTACCGTGATTGAGGACCGCGACCGGCAGAGTGATCATGCCGGCATTGGCCTGCATTTCCTTGTCGCGGCGAACGGCGATGTCGACCTGCACAGGACGATTACGCGACGCGTCGAAGAACGTCAGCGTCTCATGCCGGATGGCCCACTTCGACGCGGTGAAATACGCGGCGGTGGTCAGCACGCAAACCGAAAGCAGAATGAGAAGTCCGCGTTTCATGTTCGTCCCTGATCGGCCAGCTAGAGATAGGTCTCAGCCGGCTACAGCACTTAATGGGCCGGAATGGCCTCAAGCGGCTGCTTCAACAGCATATATGTCACAGCCCGGTGACAGAAAGGCTAAATATTGTGAATTCCGAGCCATGTTATTGTGCGCCGCACCCGCTTCTTGTGCAGTTGCTAAAGAAAGCCACGGTCGAATTGAGCGATTTTGAACAAGTTTCGCAAGGGATCGGAATTTCAAAAACGTCCTGTTTTCAACGACAAATCAACTGTCGAACGGGTAACTCGTTCCCCGGTAAAAGAAAATGATACCTGTGGTATCAGCGTGAAGTTGAGTGCGGGATCGTTCATAGCCTGCCGAATGGGCAGCACTGGCTTTGCACAGTGAGCGCGACTCAGTTGCCAAGGATGTCGTGAACGTCCAGCGGCTTGTCGACCTGGGCAAACCACTCGGCGCGGTTGGCGGCGCGGCGACGGCCACGCTCATCGAGCGGCAGCTTCAACTTGCGCAGCAGTTCGATGACTTCCTCGCGCGCCGTGACATGGCCCATGCTCGGGCGTCGCCCGAGCGTAGCTTCGTTGAGATCGTCGAGCGCCGTCAGGCCACGCGGGAAGAACTCACGATACATCACGCGCTCGGCGAGACCGTCGATGGCGCGGAAACCGAGCTGCAGCGAGAGTTGATCGAGAACGCCGGCGACCAGCATCTTGTTGCGCGAGCCGAGCACCGAGAGCCGGTTGCGCACCACGATCCAGTCGGTGGTGGAGCCATCGTGCTGACGGCGCTTGCGCCGCGCTTCGCGCGCCATCTTCGAATAGTGGCTCTCGCCGGTCACCTTGTAGCTTGTAGCATCGACGGCGCCGAGCACGTCGAAGTCGAGAAAGCTGTCATTGATCGGCGTCACCAGCGTATCGGCCATCGAATGCGCCAACCGCATCAGATAGGTATCGCTGCCAGGCGTGTCGATGACGATGAAATGGTGGGTACGTTCCACCGCGCTCACCGCGGTCATGAACTGATCGAGTTCGAAGGCTTCGTTGTCGGCGATCTGCATCGTCTCGCCGAGCTTGACGCAGCTATGGGTCGGCACTTCCAGCGCAAGTCCGGCGCTCTGCGCCCAGGCTGCGCGGTTGGCGATATAGCGCGTGAAGCTCTGCTGGCGACTGTCGAGATCGATGGTGGCGACGCGCTGACCGGCTTTCAATAGCGCCACAGCAATATGAAGCGCGGTGGTCGATTTGCCCGACCCGCCCTTCTCATTGCCGAGCACGATCACATGCGCCGTGCCGGACTGCCCCTGGGTAGTTTGCATCAACATCGCGCGATCCTTCGATCATCTTCAAATCGCGAGGCGTGGCAAGGGTCAAGCTAAATACAGGGGCATCCTGCTCTGCGGGCGATCAGCCGCCCTTAATCATGAATCCCGGCGGCCGGTTGCGGCATCAGGACACCCGGCAGCCTGGTATCGTGAGGCTTGGGTGATCCCGTGAGCTTTGATAAGCAGGGCGCGCACGCCCTCACCCGTAGCAGCCAACAACAAGAACGAGCCGCAATGCCCCGCACCCCGATCGTCGCCCGCACCCTGCCCGCCCTCCGCAAGGCGCTCGACGGCCTGCGCGCGCGAAAGGCGACCATCGGCTTGGTGCCGACCATGGGCGCGCTGCATGACGGTCACGTCTCGCTGGTGCGCCTCGCCCAGCGCCGTACCAGCAAGGTCGTGGTATCGATTTTCGTCAATCCAACGCAGTTCGCCCCGACCGAGGACTTTGGCTCCTATCCGCGGACCTGGAAGAGCGACGTCGCCAAACTCACCGAAGCCGGCGTCGACCTGATCTGGAATCCCGACGCCAAGGTGATGTATCCGGAAGGCTTCGCAACGAAGATCACGACCGGAGGCCCGGCCACCGCCGACCTCGAAGATCGCTTCCGCCCGCATTTCTTCGGCGGCGTCGCCACTGTCGTCGGCAAGCTGTTCACGCAGGTGCGACCGGACATGGCGTTCTTCGGGGAGAAGGACTACCAGCAGCTCAAGGTCGTGACGCGCATGGCGCGGGACCTCGATCTCGGCGTCAAGGTGACCGGCGCCGCCACGGTGCGCGAACGCGACGGTCTCGCGATGTCGTCGCGTAACGTCTATCTCTCGCCGGAAGACCGCGCCACGGCGCCGGTGCTGTATCGCGCGATGAAAGAAACCGCCAAGCGCCTGAAGGCGGGCGATAGTTTTGAGACCGCCATCGCGGGCGGCGCCGCGACGATCACGGCGGCAGGCTTCGCACTCGACTACTTCGAGGCGCGCCATGCGGAGTCACTGGCGCCGGTCACCTCGATGAAGGACGGCCCGGTGCGACTGCTGGTGGCCGCGAGGATCGGCAAGACGCGGCTGATCGACAATATCGGGGTGTGAGGCTTTCGTCCTGACTCGTCATTCCGGGGCGCACGAAAGCGGCGGAGCCACTGTAGTGCGAACCCGGAATCCCGGAGTGTTTGGCTCTACGGAGACTCCCGCGTTGAGATTCCGGGTTCGGTCCCGTCGCCTGCGGCGTCGGTCCCGCCCCGGAATGACGAGAGCTTGGGCGGCGAGACAATGCCCAAACATTTTTTCCTATCCCTCGTTGACAATATCCCTTCATGGACTATATTCCCCTCCGTCCTGCCCCACCGAGAGGGGCGATCGCGATCGTTACGTTCGCGGGGTGGGATGCGGTGGACGCCGGAGATGCGGCGTCACGGGAGATGTGGGGGACGGCTGTCTTCGGGCAGGCCGGATCTGCGCCAGCACTGCTACTGGCAAGGAGACGGCCGACCTTCGGATGGAAAGACCCTGCAGATCACGCGACGGACGACCAAGTCAAAACGCGTTCGGCTTACTCGCTTGAGGCACCCTGTCCCTCCGCCTTGGGACTGTAATTTTGGTGATGGGATCGTCGCCATGGCGAAGCGCAAGCAACCGAAAAAACACCGCATGCGGAACGTCGGGCACTCGCTCGGCGCCTCCGAAAGTCCTGATGCACTCTAGATTGCGGAAGACCGCATTCGCATCAGGCCCAAGGGTGCAACGGGCACCCGGCGTTCCGCACGCCCTCTCACAGGGGGTAGGGAATGCAAGCGACGACGGCGCCCCCGCGCCGCAGATAACAGGGGCGACGACGCATGTCTGAAGCGCAGTGGCTGTTTGACATTTGAAGAAGCTGAGACGCGCAGGCGGGCGCGATATCCCTCCCCCAAGCGGCTACGCCGCGCTAGGGGGAGGGAAAAGCAAGAGCCCTACTCCGCCGCGATCTGCCGCGGCGCCGGCGGCGGATTGGCGAGGTCCTTGGCGAGTTCGGCATAGCGCGCCTTGGCCGCCACGACCGAGGCTTCCTTCACCGGGCCGTAACCGCGAATGCTGTCGGGCAGCGAGAGGAGTTGCACGGCCGTATCCACCGTGAGCGGCGACAGCAGGTTCAACACTGTGGCCACGTCCTTCTCATAGCCGGCGATCAGGTCGCGCTCCAGTCTCCGGTCGGCGCTGTAGCCGAACACATCCAGCGGCGTGCCTCGTAAGGTGCGCAGCTTCGCCAGAATGCGAAACAGCGGCAGCATCCAGGCGCCGAAGGCGCGCTTCTTCGGGCGGCCCGACGCATCGGTACCCGGCAGCATCGGCGGCGCGAGATTGAAACTGATCTTGACGTCACCCTCAAACTGATCGCGCAACTGCTTCTCGAACTTGCCATCGGTATAGAGCCGCGCGACTTCGTATTCGTCCTTGTAGGCGAGCAGCTTGGCATAGTTGATCGCCACCGCGCGCGGCAGTTCATCGTCATAGCCACCACGCATGGCGGCCTCACGGACCAGATCGACCATCGCCTGGTAGCGCTCGGCGAGCTTGCTGTTCTGATAGTCCGTCAGCAATCCGCTGCGATGGGCGACGATCTCGTCGAGGCTCATCTCATCCAGCGTCTTTGGCGCGATGGTCTCATCGGCGCCCTTGAGCATGTCGGCGAGCCGTGCCGGATCGGCGGCGGCAAGACGGCCAAGCTGGAACGCCAGCATGTTCATCTTGATCGAGACGCCATTGAGCTCGATGGCCTGCTCGATCGACGCTGCCTGCAGCGGCAGCAGCCCCTGCTGATAGGCAAAGCCCATCATCATCATGTTGGTGGCGATGGAATCGCCGAGCAGCGCTTCGGCCGCCTTGGTGAAATCGAGGAACGTCGATTCCTCGCGCAGCGACATTTCCAGCACGTTGTTGACCTTGCGGGACTGGAAATTGAAGTCGCGGTTGCGCACGAAATCCGCGATCGGAATGAGATGGGTGTTGACGATGCCAGTGGTGCGCGAGCTCTCGCAAAGCGAGATCGTGTCCTTGGCGATGGCCACCACTTCATCGGCCGCGATCAGGACATCCGCTGTGCCGGTGACGATGCGCGAACAGGTGACGTCGCCGGTGTCGTTGGCGAGACGCACATGGCTGAGCACCGCGCCGCCCTTCTGCGCCAAACCCGACATGTCGAGGATCATCGAGGCCTTGCCCTCGATATGCGCGGCCATGCCGAGTAGTGCACCAATGGTCAGCACGCCGGTGCCACCGACGCCGCCGACGGCGACATTATAGGGCTTGTCGAGCGTCGGTCGCGTGGCGGGCTCCGGCAATGCACCGATGGCGCCGAGTTCGACGGGCGCCTTGCGCTTCAGCTTGCCGCCATCGACGGTGACGAAGGACGGGCAAAAGCCCTTGAGGCACGAATAGTCCTTGTTGCAGGACGACTGATTGATGGTGCGCTTGCGACCCAATGGGGTCTCCAGCGGCTCCACCGAAATGCAGTTCGACTGCACCGAGCAATCGCCGCAGCCTTCGCAGACTGCCGGGTTGATGAGCACGCGGCGCTGCGGGTCTTCCAGAATGCCCTTCTTGCGGCGGCGACGCTTCTCGGCCGCGCAGGTCTGCACGAACACGATGGCCGAGCAGCCCGGCACTTCGCGGCAGGCCTTCATGACCTTGTCGAGTTCGTCGCGATGCGCCAGCTTCACGCCCGGCGCGATGGTGCTGGCGGGATAGGCATCGGGATTCTCCGACACGAGATAGATCTCGCGGATGCCCTCGCTGTGGAGCTGGAACGTGATCTTCTGCGGCGACAGGTCACCGTCATGGTGCTGACCACCGGTCATCGCCACGGCATCGTTGTAGAGGATCTTGTAGGTGATGTTGGCCTTGGAGGCGATCGACTGACGGATCGCCAGAGAGCCGGAATGGAAGTATGTGCCGTCACCGAGATTGGCGAAGATATGCTTCTCCTTGGTGAACGGCGCAATGCCGGTCCATGGCACGCCCTCGCCGCCCATATGGGTGAAGGTCTCGGTGGAGCGGTCCATCCACAGCGACATGAAGTGGCAGCCGATGCCAGCCAGCGCGCGCGAGCCTTCCGGCACCTTGGTCGAAGTATTGTGCGGGCAGCCCGAGCAGAAATACGGTGTGCGCGTGATCGGCACGACGTTCTGGACCTGCGAGGCCTCGCGGCCGTGAAACCAGTCGGCCTTGGCGCGCAGCAGTGCTGCGATCTCCGGATCGATCTCCATCGCCAGCAGGCGGTCCACCAGCGAGGTCGCGACCTTGGCGACGCTCAGCTCTTCGGCGAATGGCAGGAAGCGATGATCGTGGGAATCCATCTTGCCGACGATGCGTGGCCGGACATCGTCGCGCCAGTTGAACAGCTCCTGCTTGACCTGATTCTCGACGATCTCGCGGCGCTCCTCGACGATGAAGATCTCTTCGAGACCCACCGCGAACTTGCGCACGCCTTCCGGCTCCAGCGGCCACGGCATGCCGATCTTGTACAACCGAAGACCAATCTTGGCGGCGACCTCTTCGGTAATACCCAGCTCACGCAATGCCTGGCGCACGTCCTCATAGCTCTTGCCGGAGGCCATGATGCCGAAGCGCGCGTTCGGCGAGTCCATGGTAACGCGGTTGATATTGTTGGCCCGGGCAAAGGCAATCGCCGCGAAGCCCTTGTAGTCCTGCAGGCGGCGATCTTGTACATAACGATCGTCGGGCCATCGCAGGTTCAGACCATCGGGCGGCAGTTCGAAATCGGTGGGAATATTGAACGGCGTCATCTCGTCATTGAGGTTGATCTCCGCCGTGGTCTCCACGGTCTCGGTGATCACCTTCATGCCAACCCAGCAGCCGGAATAGCGCGACATCGCGATACCGAGCAGACCCATCTCGATCATCTCGTGGATCGACGACGGGTAGAGATAGGGCATCAGCGCCGATATGAACGCATGGTCGGACTGATGCGGAACGGTCGAGGACTTGGCGCCGTGGTCGTCGCCGGCGAGACAGAGGACGCCACCGAATTTCGCGGAGCCGGCGGCATTGCCGTGGCGGAAGACGTCGCCGCAGCGATCGACGCCAGGGCCCTTGCCGTACCAGATGCCGACCACGCCATCATATTCGGCGCCGGGCGAGAGATTGAGCTGCTGGGTGCCCCAAATCGCGGTGGCTGCGAGATCTTCGTTGACGCCGGGCTGGAATTTGACGCCGTATTGATCGAGATGTTTCCGCGCCGCCACGAGCTGCTGGTCGTAGCCGCCGAGCGGCGAGCCGCGATAGCCGGTAACAAAGGCTGCGGTGTTCAGACCCGCCGCGCGGTCCCTGCGGACCTGCGCCATCGGCAGTCGCACCAGCGCCTGAATGCCGGTCAGGAAGATGTGGCCGGAGCCCTGGGTGTATTTCTGATCGAGACTGATCGCGCCTTGATTAATTCCCATTCCCACCCTCGTCACTGCGGCCTCTGAGCTGTCGCCCGGGGCTATCGCCCCGGACTGCGTCGTCCGGCCTGCTCGCGCCTATTATCTGGGGTCGTTCGACTCCCTTAGAAACAGTCTATGTTGGATTTTGAACGGGGCGCACCACAATTCTGGGCAATGGAGCCCCGCGTCCAAAGAACGCAATTTCGTGATGAATGCGGCCGGTAGACTTGTCACGTTGTGTCGCCGCAAAGGCCTTTGGCGCAAGGACGTAACGGCTTCACGCTGCAGTGCGATGCAGCACGATCTGCCAAAAGAGGCTCAGGCCTCGCCCGGGAATATCTCACTGATGATCTTCATCAGATCGGCCTCGCGAAACGGCTTGCGCAGATAGGCGCGAAAACGCCCTGCCCGGTCGCGCACGACATGCTCCAGCAACGAGGTCATGACGACCACCGGAATTCCACTCAGCCGCTCGTCCTGCCCCATCGCTGCGATTAGGCCGGCTCCGTCGAGGAACGGCATCATGAAATCGGTAAGCACGAGATCGGGCGTGTCCCGATGCAGAATGTCGAGCGCCTCACGGCCGTTGCCGGCTACGAGGACATTGAAGGCATATTCGCTCAACAGGACTTCGAGCCAGTCGGCGATCGCCCATTCGTCCTCGACAATCAGGACAGTTCGCACCGCTATTCTCCAGTCAACTTAAGATCCGTCGATGGAGTTGGTGCAGGTCCCTGACTAGAAATGTCCCTGAGGATGCGCTCCGCGCTCTGGAAATCGGCATCAAGAACGATTCCGCCGTCGAGAATTTCAAAGCGGCGCATGCGCATATCGGTCCGGCGGTCACGCGATTTCAGAATGGTCATCAGACGATGGTTTTCCGAGCGCAGGGCTGCGAGATGCAGCGCGATGATGTTCTCGGCAACCGCGGAGAGACCCGTCTGGTTGACGCCCTTGAGCGGCTGCCCGGGTGTCATGCCAGCGTGATCGGTTTCTGCCGTCGCCAGCGTGGTAACACCGAGTGCGCGCAACTCGTTGCACAGCGCCGACAAAAAAGAGCCGATGCGCTCCTTTTCGTCGGTGAGCTTCGAGAAGCCTTCGATGCCATCGATCACCAGACGGCGCACGCCGTTCTGCCTGATGGTCGAGAGCAGTTCGGTTGCGACCTCGTCGAGCACCGCTTCTGTCTGCGGACGCCACATCAGCGTGACCTTGTCGGCCCGCGATTTGAGCGGCAGCTTGAGGCTATCGGCCTTGATGCGCAGCGCCATCGGATTCTCGTGAAACCCGAACAGCATCGCCGGTTCATTGGCGGGACCGCCGGTCAGGAACTGAAGACCGGCCGTGGTTTTGCCCGACCCGGAAGGCCCGAGCACCACTGTCACCGAATGCGTATCGACGCCGCCGCCGAGCATCTTGTCGACGCCGCCAATGCCGACGGACACCATCGGACCGTCGGCGCTGTCCCAGACGCTTGGCGTCTCCAGCAGCGCCTCGATACGAGGATAGATGGCGTGGCCGTTCTCGGTGATGCGATAGGAGTGCTTACCGCCCATGAACCAGGTGCCACGCAGCTTGTGGACCTGAAGCGACCGCTCGGCGCGGCGGCCATGCAGTGCCGACTGCAGCTCGATGAGACCGTCCACCATCGTATGCTCAGGCGGATGCGCATCGCCGTCGAAGGCGCTGGTCAGAAGGAACATGGTGCAGTTGCTGAAGGCGGCCTGGGTCTGCAATTCGTGGATGAACTTCTTCAGCTCAAGCTCGGAGCGCGCCTTTTCGTGCACGGTGATGAGACCATCGAGCACGAGGATGCTGGCCTTGCGGGTGCGGACCTCGCGTCGGACCACGTCCAGCAGTCCGCGCAGCCCGTCGTCTTCCAGCGTCTTGAAGGCGCCGACATAGGACATGTGGTCGGGAATTGCAGCTTCATCGAAGAAGGTCATCCGCCGCATGTGTCCGATCATGCGGGCGTGGCTCTCGGCAAGCAGCGTGATGTAAAGCGCGTTCCGCCCCTGCGCGGCCTGCGCGAAACAGATCTGGTTGCCCAGAATCGTCTTTCCGGCGCCCGGGGCGCCCTGAATGATGTAGATGCCGCCGTCGAAAACGCCCCCGCCCAGGATCGCATCGAGACCCGGTACGCCGGTTGCAAACCGGCCGTTATCGCCACTCATTCCGAAACTGCCCCTACCGTCTCACCTATACCGGTGAGATGTTGAAACGTGTCGGGGAGCGATGGGTTCCAAAGCTTTTTCAGAAATATTTCGAAACGCTGCCTCTCAGCAAGGCAGCATCCCGCTAATAGCGCACCCGAAACGGAACATCGGCCTTTACGGGCCATTGCTGTCCGGTCACCCTGACAACATCAGGCATGGAGGACGGAAATGGATCAGAAGCTGAATACCTGGACGTCGCAGCCTGAACTCGCCGGCAACGATATGGCGTCGACGAATGACGGTTCTTATCATCCGGATTGCGGCGAAGAGCATGATCACAAGCCGACCAAGGCCATCATCGGCGTGGGACTACTCGTGGTGCTGAGTTTCCTGCTCTATGAATTCAACGGCAAGGTGTCCAAGACGCACACGTCAGCGACCCCGCCCGCGCAGCACCAGAGCTTCGCGGCTAACCGCTAGGCTTCGGCAGCTTCGTCCGCAATAGCGCTTTCAGTCTCGGGAACGACGACCCGAAACTGGAAGCCGTGCAGACCGATGGTCGGCAGGATGCCGAAATGGTCGGTGCCGAAGACTTTGACCCGATGCTGCAGTTCGTCTTTCTCGATGCTTACCGGGATATCGCAGATCTGCTCATAGGCCTTACGCGTGTGACGCGTGGTGCCCCAGCGCAGCGCCCGCTCGATCAGCGGCTCCGGCTGTGTGGCCAGGACGCGTGCCATCCGCCAGAAAGTCTGCACCAGCTTCGTATAGGCAATCTCTTCCAGACCCGCGACACTGATGTCCGCCGGAATTGGGAACGCCTCGACATCCACGATCGGTCCGGCATCGACACGTGCAATCATGCGATGGACCGTGCAGCCGAAGTCGGTCGCATGATCGTAGAGCGCAAAATGCGCCGGGGCCCAGCCGGGATATTGCGGCGGGCCGGGATGGAAATTGTAGGCGCCAAAGCCAAGCTGATCGAGCACCGCGCCGGGAACTATCACACCAGTGGTGAACGAAATCATCCGCGCCCGGCCTAGCCAATCGGGCTCGATCGCCGCCAGATCTTCAGCTGTAAAAACAGGAAGGACCGTGAGGGCCGGATTGTGACCACGGAGCAAAGTTGTAAAGACCGAGTGCTCAGCAGGACCCGTCAGGAGGATAATCGTATCGAACATTCGGGCTGCCACGCGCTTCTGCGAATCAATAATCGCCTCAGCGTCGCAGCCAGGCCTTAACATCTGATGAGCAGACCCGATCACGCTGCATTGCCACATAGGATGAGGCTCTGGAATGGCACAATCTCTGGAACATGCACCTCATCTGACGATTGTCTTGCCGCACAGGAGGACACGACATGGCGAACATTCCCAATCCCAATGATCCGTATCGTCCAAATCCCGCCGATGACATCCGCAATCCTGCGCGGCTCGACAATGAGCTGCAGGCCGATCCCGAACTCGCGGAAGGGCCAGCGAGCGGTAGCCGCATGGCTATTTATGCACTTGGCATTGTTGTCTTGCTCGGCGCCGTATTCTACGGTCTGAACAATACATCGACGACTCCGGGCGACGCGACGAAGACCGCATCCCAATCCGCCCCGGCGACGCAGGACAGCACGCCAAAGGCGCCGGCGCCAACCAACAATATCGCGGATTCATATTCGAAGCCGCCAGTGGCTCCCGGCGTGCGAGACGTGACGCCGACCAACAATCAGCCCGGTGTCACCACCGGTGCGGCACCTGCGCGACCGCAGGCCCCGCAATCGGCTCCGACCGGCACCGAGATCGACAGCTCGAAGGGCGGCGCGCCGAAGTAACGGCGCGACGGGCAGACAAAGCTGCGGACAGCTATGCCCGCGGCTTTGTCGCGCGTGGACTATGCGGTCACCTGGCGCAGGAATGTGCGCTCTTCCGCCAGGATGAACTGGTGCTCCTCGGCCGACGCGAAATTCGCGACGCCGTCAGCGTCGGTGCGCAGTCTGGCGCGGTAGGCTTCATAGGCCGCGAGACTTGGGAACGAGATCAGGGCGAATGCGACGTTGTTCGTTCCTTCGTGGGGCATCCAATAGCCCTGCAGATCACCACCGCATTTGGGAATAATCGTCAGCCAGCGCTTGGCGTAGGCTTCAAACAATTCGCGTTTGAACGGATCGATCTGATAGCGAATGAAGACAGTGATCGTCATGGCGGCTCCCTCTGCAGATGCCCGGATATAGCCGCTTGCTCGACCGCAATACTTTGATTAGCGTCGAAGTATGAAAGCAGGCCCCGACATCGCCATGGTCGCTGCACTTGTTGGCGATCCTGCACGCGCCAATATGCTGACGGCGCTGATGACGGGCCGCGCGCTGACTGCGAGCGAACTCGCCCAGGAAGCCGGGATTACGGCACCGACCGCGAGTTCACACCTCTCCAAACTCGAAGCCGGCGGCTTGATCGAGCCGGAAAAACAAGGGCGCCATCGCTATTATCGCCTCACCGGCCCCGATGTCGCCGGTGTGCTGGAAGGTCTGGCCGGCCTGGCAGCCCGCGCGGGCCATCTCCGCGTTCGCACTGGGCCGAAAGAACCGGCATTGCGCCGCGCGCGGATTTGCTACGACCATCTCGCCGGCGATCTCGGCGTGCAGATGCTCGACAGTATGCGGGCACAAAAGCTGATCCGGCAGACCGAGCGGGTCATCGAACTCACGACCCAGGGCAGCCGGTTCGTCGCTAAAGAATTGAAGATAGATCCGGCGACGCTGACGCATCCGCGCCGGCCGGTCTGCAAGGCCTGCCTCGACTGGAGCGAGCGGCGCCATCATCTGGCCGGGACACTTGGCGCCGCGATCATGACCTCATTTACTGCCATGAAATGGGCGGCCAGAGACCCCTCGCCCGGCAGCCGCGTGGTGCATTTCACCCGCAGCGGCGAGAAGCGTTTCGAGGCATTGTTCGGCACCACCGGCGACGCCATCCGGAAAACGTGAAGACGCCGGCTTACCTTCGCCGCAATGCAGCTTGAAACCGCGCCGGACCTTCCTTCTCCCGGAGCCCCCCGATGAACCGCCTGCTGCTCGCTGCGCTGATTGCAACCCTGCCGTTCACCTCATCGCAAGCGGCCGAGCCTCCTGCGGCGCGCGAGCCTTACGGCATAGGCCTCGAAGGCTTCCCTTACCCCTACCCCGTCAACATGCTGCCACTGGTCAATGACGGCGAGCAGCTGCGCATGGCCTATATGGACGTGCCATCGACCAAGCCGAACGGCCGAACCGTGGTGCTATTGCACGGCCGCAATTTTCCATCGAGCTACTGGGCGCCGGTGATCGGCACGTTGAACGATGCAGGTTACCGCGTCGTGGTCCCCGACCAGATCGGCTTCGGCAAATCATCGAAGCCATCAGGCGATCTGCATTTCGACAACCTTGCCCGCAACACTGTTGCGCTGATGGATCACCTCGGGATCGCGAAATTCGACATCGTTGCGCATTCCCTCGGCGGCATGTTGAGCGTCCGTATCGCGCGCGCTTATCCCGATCGCATCGATCACCTGCTGCTCGCGGCGCCGATCGGACTGGAAGACTATCGGCTCTATGTGCCACCGACGCCGACCGAGAAGATCTTGGAGAACGAAGACAAGCTGACGGCGGAGGGTTACCGCAAACAGCTCGAGGTGAACTATTCGCTGAAGATGCAGCCCGACCAGGTAACGCCCTTCATCGACGCGCGTTTCAACATCAAGGGGTCGCCGGAATATCCGCGCTGGCTGCGCGCCTTCGTCAGTTCAGCGCAGATGATCTATCGCGAACCCGTGGTCCACGAAATTCCGCTGATCGCCCTGCCGACCCTGTTCATCATGGGCGCCGACGATCACAACGCACCGGGCAAGCCGAATGCGCCGGAAGCGTTGCGGCCAAAGATGGGCCAGAACGCCGATCTGGCCAAGGCGCTGGCGGCGAAGATGCCGAACGCGAAGGCCGAGGTGCTTCCGGACGCGGGCCATATCGTGTTTCTCGATGCACCGGCCAAATTCAACGAATTGATGCTGGGATTTCTCGCGGCGAAGTAGCAACCGCCGCGCCCTGCTACGCGGATATCCCGAAACATTCATGCTGTATTCAGATCGAATCGGCTTAATCGTGCTGTGCAGCGTTGATCCCCAGCAATTTTCTTGCCCGTAAGAGTCCTGCAGCGGGTGATGCGATGCCATCATTATTCTCTGCGCCGCATCGCGGCACCATCGAGGGAGAACACGAATGAAGACGATCTTTGCTGCGGCTCTGTTCGCCGTCAGCGTCGGAGGCCTTGGTGCCGCCAATGCAATGCCCCTGGCACCGCTCAGCGCAGTCGAGACGGCAGGCGTGATCCAGGTCGCTCAAGGCTGCGGCCCCGGCTATGCCCGTGGTCCCTATGGCGGTTGCCGCCCGATGTTCCGCGGCCCGCCGCCGCGCGGCCCGGGTTACTGCCCCCCCGGCTTTTTCCGCAATCCCTACGGCCGCTGCATCCGCCGCTGGTGATCGCTGCACAATCCTGACGACGAAGACCCCGCCTATGGCGGGGTTTTTTGTTGCCCACGCGCCGGTTACAGCCGTCACACGAAGATGACAGAATGGCACTTCGCTATTCTGGAGATCGTCATGTCGCGCGCTTTGCGTCGTCTCATACTGGCCGGGCTGCTCGGCCTCTCATCGCTGACGACCGGCCGCGCCGACACCATCGCACTGCCCGAGCCGCAGCTGGGTCCGCGGCCGTTCTATCTCGTCGACAAGATGAAAGACGGCCCGCTGAAGGCAAAGCTGAGCACCTGTACCGGGCCGTTTCGCAAGAGCGATTTTTCCATCGCCCATCGCGGCGCGCCGCTGCAATTCCCCGAGCACAGCCGCGAGTCCTATCTGGCCGCCGCACGCATGGGTGCCGGCGTAATCGAATGCGACGTGACCTTTACGAAGGACCGCCAGCTGGTCTGCCGTCATTCGCAATGCGACCTGCACACGACAACGAACATCCTGTCGGTGCCGTCGCTTGCAGCGAAGTGCACACAACCCTTCAGCCCCGCCGATCCCGCGACCGGCAAGAAGGCATCGGCGAAATGCTGTACCAGCGACATCACGCTGGCGGAGTTCAGGACGCTCACGGCGAAGATGGATGCCGCCAACACGACCGCGACCACCGTTGCGGAATATCAGAACGGCACGCCGCGCTGGCGCACCGACCTTTATGCGAGCTCGGGCACGTTGATGACCCATGCGGAGAGCATCGCGCTGATCAAGAGCCTCGGCGCCAAATTCACGCCCGAGCTGAAGGCGCCGGAAGTGCCGATGCCATTCGACCGCGATTACAGCCAGGAGAAATACGCGACCCAGATGCTCGACGAATATCGTGCCGCCGGCATTCCGCCTGGCGACGTATTTGCCCAGAGCTTCGATCTCAACGACATCAAGTTCTGGATCCGCACCGCGCCGGAATTCGGCGCGCAGGCGGTCTATCTCGACGGCCGCTATGAAACACCGGGTTTCGATCACATGCGCGCGGAAACGTGGAAACCGTCGATGCCGGAGCTGAAAGCCACCGGCGTGAAAATCCTCGCGCCTCCGATCTACATGCTGCTGACGCTCGATGGCAGCGGTCAGATCGTCCCCTCCCCATATGCCAAAGCGGCGCGCGACGCCGGGCTCGATCTGATCACCTGGTCGCTGGAGCGCGACGGGCCGCTCGCAAACGGCGGGGGCTTCTTCCATCGCTCGGTCAAACCCGCCATCGACCGCGACGGCGACACGCTGACGGTGCTGGACGTGCTGGCGAAGGATGTCGGCGTGCGCGGTGTCTTTTCCGATTGGCCGGCCACGACGACGTTCTATGCCAGCTGCATGGGGCTGCGCTGATGCAGAGCGCTATTTGGCGTCGCTGTCATAGATGAATTTCGGCATCTCCAGCTTCAGCCGGATTGCCAGCAGGCGGAACACCAGTCCGGTTGCAGCTGCAACCAGCGTCACCAGATCGGGACTGAATCCGTATTTGATGCCGCCGATATAGAGAAGCCCCGTGACGATCGAGACGCTCGCATAGAGTTCGGCGCGAAACAGCAGCGGCACGTCGTTGCACAGCACGTCGCGGAGCACGCCGCCGACGCAGCCGGTGATCATTCCGGCCACGACCACGATCAGCAGCGGCTGATCCATGGCGAGCGCGATGTTGCAGCCCATGATGGTGAAGACCACGAGGCCGATGGCATCGAGCACCAGAAACAGCGCGTGGAAGCGATGCACCACGCGCGCAAGCCCGATGGTCAGCAGCGCCGCACCGCCGGTCAGCAGCAGCAGATAAGGGCTCTTCACCCACCACAACGGATAATGCCCGAGCAGCATGTCGCGCACCGAACCACCGCCGAGTGCCGTGATGCAACCGAGCATGGCGACGCCGAGCCAGTCCATCTTGCGCCGCCCGGCCGCGAGCGCAGCCGTCATCGCCTCGGCGACGAGCGCGATCATGGCGAGCGGAAACAGCAGGGCTTCGGTATGGGGCATGGGACTCGTCGGTAGCGGATGACGGCGACCTGTAACACAAATCCGTGCATGCGGTGACCGGCGGCGGACAAATCCCCGCCATCTTCCTGAGCCTCCATCACAACCTCACAGCAGGAGGTGTCATGACCCGTCTGTTTCTCACTTTCCCCATTCTACTCATGGCTGGCGCGGCCATGGCGGAGGACGCGCGGCTGTCGATGCCCTATTACGGCAGCGCCACCATGAATGCCGATGACAGCCTGGTGCTGCATTTCACCCGCACGGTGGACGGCAAGCCGGCTGACGGCTCGCAGACCTTTGCCCCCGGCGATCGCAGCTATGACAACGTGCGTCGCCACCTGAGCGGCATTGAACCCGGCCAGACCAAACCGCTGACGCCCTGGAGAGACTGAGCGTCAGCACAAGCGGGCTTGCCCTACCAGTACCGGCGGCGCCAGTACCGACGACGGACCCGATAACGGCGACGCCAGCCCCAATGCCGGCGGCGATAACCCCAGAAACGACGCCGACGCCAGCCGCGGCGACGCCACTGGACTTGCTCAGGCTGGAGACGATCGACGTCGTCCTGCGACGCCACCGCGGCTTGAGGTTCTGTGTCCGGTTTCTGGTTATCGAGCGGATTGGCCGGCAGCAGCGGCGCGGCCTGAGCCTGCGTGATGGCCTGAGCGGCCAAGCCGACACCCGCGGCAAAGCCGAAGGCGATCTTCAGAAAATGACGGCGTTCCATCGCGATCCCTCCTGATATCCGTGAGGGCATCAGGATCGGACCCGCGGCATGAATGGAAACTGAATGCGCGCGGGAACTCGCACATTCGGCATCTCGCCGTTATCGAAAACCTGCAGCGAGCCCGACCACCTGACCATCGAGGCCGTTGAAACCATGATATCCCCGCGCCTCGCACGGATCGCCATCATTGCGTCCGCCGCTCAGCCACGCCACGCGGGCGCGCCCGGCCGACCATTTCACGAAGGGATCGACGCCCGCCGGCGCAGTGACTTTGCAGCCGTCATTGCGATGATGGATGACAAGCGTGCGCGGCAACGCCGATGGCGAGCCGATGATCGACATGACATTGCTGCCGCTGCCGGACTCCGCGCTGAGAAAACCCGAGGTCAGCACCAGCGCATCTGGCCGGGCGCCGCGCGCAATCCCCTCGGCGGCACGCTGCGTCCCGCGGCTGGTCGCCACCACCGTCACCGGCCGCTTGATCGCCGCCATATATTGCACCGCGTTGGACAGATCGGTCCCAGCATCCACCACCAGCACCGCCAGACCGCGCGCCGCATAGGCGCTGCGGGTGCGCACGAGCTGATTGCCCCTCAGCCCGTTGATCTCACCGTGCTCGCCCGGATTGATGGCGCCACTGCCGCCCGGCATCAGGATCACGCTGGCGCGCGGCGATGCGGGTTTGATCAGTACAGCGCGGGAGCCGCCGACAGTGACGGTTTCGTCGGCGCGGGCGGCGCTGCTTGCGAAGCAGAGCAGCGACAGAGCACCGACGATTGAGATCGTATGGACATTGATCACATGCTTCTCCATGGAAAAGTTATCAGTTCGAGCCGAATGTTGAGAATCCTACTAAAAGATCGGTAACTCTCCTCGCCTCTCGCGAGACGGCATCACCTATTTATAGCTATTACTGAACATCTTCAGTCGCACGCGCATAGAGAGGCTTTATGAAGACGAACGCGCAGCCCAGAAAGAATGTAGCATTCTCGGCCGAGATAACTTCGCAGAACTGCCAGTGCGAGTTCTGCAAAAGAAACAAGAGCTTTGAGGCACCTTCCGAATTGATAGATCTGTTTATGGACGGAAACGTCGTCCTATTTGCAGGCGCGGGCATAAGCACCGAAGCAAAAGGCGTAATGCCGAACAGCTTCTATAACGAGATAAAGCACATAGTCGGAGTATCCGACGAAAACGCGACGTTTCCAGAGGTAATGCAGCAATTTTGCTCTTCGCCCTCAGGCAAAGTCGGATTGATACAAAGGATAAAGGATCATTTCGACTACGCCTATGCGCATTTATCAATCTATAAGGACGCCACGCGCTTCCATCGGGAGCTTGCAACCTTCTTTCCGATAGACACGATAGTAACTACCAATTGGGATTCATACTTCGAAGATATCTGCGCAGCAACGCCATTTATCGAGGATCGGGACATCGCCCTTTGGGAAGTAGCTGACCGCAAAGTTCTTAAGATTCACGGATCAATCTCAAACTTTGGCTCCATCGTCGCAACCACTACAGATTATGAAGCCTGTAATGAGAGGCTCAAGAAAGGACTATTGGGAGCGCACCTAAAATCGCTACTAGCAACGCGCTCGACCGTTTTTGTAGGGTACTCCTTAAAAGACGACGATTTCTTACAAGTATACGATTCCGTCAGAGAATCACTGAGCGACTTCCATCGACAGGCCTATTTCATATCACCTGACATTAGTGCAGATGACCGCTCGCGACTGACGGCGATGAACCTTTTCCTTATCGAGACAGACGGCACTTTCTTTCTATCTCAGTTAAAAGGGCACTCAACGAAGCACAGATGCATCGCCCCCGACGACATGTATGACGACGTCATCAAGCTGCTCGTTTCAGTTGAAGAGGCGCATTCGTGGCTTCACGACCATTACAACGCGCAAAAGTACCCACAGATACTTTTCTGCTCATGGTACCAAGATGGCTTGAAGCATGCGCTTGAACGAATATTGAGACTGAGAGCCACAGGCAGATACTCAGATCTCCATCAGATTTCACATTCATTCAGAGCGTATCACGGCTATGCCGAACGCTATCGAAAAATAAGACGCTTTGATGACGCCTCTTATTGCTACGGATATGCAAACGCATACCTTTACGCGGGCCTTACCGCTGAAGAGAGAGCCAGTATGGATGCTCCCCTATTCTTCTATTTCGACGCAGAACTACAAAATTCATCTCAATACCGGAAAGCCCTGAAGCATCTTCCCGACCTGCACAAGACAGCGTTCAAGTACGCCGAAGGCGTCGTTAAACGGCACCCCTATCTGTCCAGTCACGTCTTGCATCACAAGGACCAGCTTGACCTAAGCTTGGTCCAAAAATGATCTGCTAAACTACAACGGCATGTTGTCGTGCTTCTTCATCGGCACTTCCAGATGCTTGTCCTTCAGCATCGCCAGCGCGCGGGCGATGCGCTTGCGGGTGGAGTGCGGCATGATCACGTCGTCGATATAGCCGCGCTCGGCGGCGACGAAGGGCGACAGGAAGCGGTCTTCATATTCCTTGGTGCGCGCGGCGATCTTGTCGGCGTCGCCGATGTCCTGGCGGAAGATGATCTCCACCGCGCCCTTGGCGCCCATGACGGCGATCTGCGCCGTTGGCCACGCATAGTTCATGTCGGCGCCGATTTCCTTCGAGGCCATCACGTCGAACGCGCCACCATAGGCCTTGCGGGTGATCACGGTCACCAAGGGGACGGTGCACTGGCTGTAGGCGAACAGCAGCTTGGCACCGTGCTTGATGAGGCCGCCATATTCCTGCGCGGTGCCCGGCAGGAAGCCCGGCACGTCGACGAAGGTGACGATCGGAATGTTGAAGGCATCGCAGAACCGCACGAAGCGCGCGGCCTTGCGCGAGGCGTCGCTGTCGAGCACGCCGGCCAGCACCATCGGCTGGTTGGCGACGAAGCCCACAGTCTTGCCGGCAATGCGACCGAAGCCGGTGACGATGTTCTTGGCGAAGGTCTCGGCGATCTCGAAGAAGTCACCCTCGTCCACGACCTTCAGGATCAGCTCCTTCATGTCGTAGGGCTTATTCGGATTGTCGGGGATCAGCGTGTCGAGCGACAAATCGGTGCGCTCGATGTCGTCGAAGCTCGGCCATTCCGGCACGCCTTCGGTGTTGTTGGCCGGCAGGAAGTCGATCAGCCGGCGCATCTGCAGCAGCGTCTCGACATCGTTCTCGAAGGCGCCGTCGGCGATCGAGGATTTCGTCGCATGTACGCTGGCGCCGCCGAGTTCTTCGGCGGTGACGACCTCATTGGTCACGGTCTTCACAACGTCGGGACCGGTGACGAACATGTAGCTGGTGTTCTTCACCATGAAGATGAAGTCGGTCATCGCCGGCGAATAGACGTCGCCGCCGGCGCAGGGTCCCATGATGACGGAGATCTGCGGGATCACGCCGGAGGCCTGGACGTTGCGGCGGAACACATAGGAATAACCCGCGAGCGCCGCGACGCCCTCCTGGATGCGTGCGCCACCGGCGTCGTAGAGGCCGATGATCGGCGCCCGCGCCTTCATCGCCATGTCCTGCAGCTTGGTGATCTTGAGCGCGTGGGTTTCGGACAGCGAGCCGCCGAACACGGTAAAATCCTTGGCGAAGACGAAGGTCTTGCGGCCGTTCACGGTGCCCCAACCGGTGACGACGCCGTCGCCCGGAATCTTGGACTTATCCATGCCAAATTCCACGGAGCGGTGTTCGACGAACATGTCGAATTCCTCGAAGGACCCCTTGTCGAGCAAAAGCTCGATGCGCTCGCGGGCGGTCAGCTTGCCCTTGCTGTGCTGCGACTCGATGCGCGTCTCGCCGCCGCCCAGTTTGGCGCCTGCACGACGCGCTTCGAGGGTGTCCAGGATGTCTTTCATGTGCTCCAGCCCGTCAATGTCACGTGTTATCGCCCGCGGCAGCCGCAGGGTTTGGGCGAGGTTCTAGCATGGGGTTTTCGGCGGTGGAAACGCCCATCAGGAAGGGCTGAATCCCCCAAAATCGCATGGCGCCGGCGACGATCCTGCCTATATCGGGTCAGACAGGGGAGAGCGCCGGATGACCAATATCGTGATCAATGAAAATAGTGGCGCAGCCACGGGTGGCGTGCGTGACCTGCTGCGCTGGGAAGGCGCGGCGCTGTTTGTCGGAATGACGCTGTTCTACTGGATCTCGGGTGGGCCCTGGCAGATCTATGCGCTGTTTTTCTTCGTCCCGGACCTCAGCATGCTGGCCTATCTGGCGGGCCCGCGGATCGGCGCGGGCGTCTATAATCTGGTGCATGCGACCATCGCGCCCCTGCTGCTCGCGCTGGCCGGTATCGCCACCGCCGAGCCGATCGCCGGTTCGATCGCACTGGTCTGGTTCGCCCATATCGGCTTCGACCGCGCGCTCGGCTACGGCCTCAAATACGACGCCGGTTTCCGCTTCACCCATCTCGGCCGCATCGGCAAGGATGCGACCGCACCGGCCACGGCGGAAAACCCGACAACCGGCAACCCGATCAAGGCTGCCTGACGCGCGGCCTCACGGCTCGCCGGGTTTGAACGGCGCTTCCTTGCCGGGCGGTGTGCTTTCCTCCGCCATCGCCAGCAACATCGCCACCATCACATAATTGCCGGCCACGGCCGTGAGATCGACGATCTGCTGATCGTTGAAGATCTTCTTGGCGCGCGCATAGGTCTCGTCGGAGACCTTGTGCGTGGTCGTGAGCTCGGTGACGAAGTCGTAGACCGTCGCCTCATCCTCAGCCATGTTGGCGGGCCGCTTGTTGGCCTTGAGATCGGCGATGATATCGGGCGACAACCCCGCTTTCTGCGCGAGCGGCGCATGGGCGAACCATTCGACCTGCGAGCGCCATTGCCGCCCGATGATGATGATCGCGAATTCGTTGAGCTTGACGGGAACGGACGTATCCCAGCGCAGATAGGCGAACAGGTCGAACAGCTTTTGCCCGAGCACCGGACTGCGCATCATCGGATTGTAGGGACCGGCGAGCCCCACGCTTGAGACCTTCATCACCTGCTCGCCGAGCGGCTTCTGCCTCGCGTCGAGCTGATCCATGGTGAGCTGCGGAAACCGCGGCTCCTTGCTGGTGGCGGGCTGGGCAAACATGGTGGCGGCGAACCAGCCGCTGGCCGCCGCAAGCGCGAGCGACGACAGTCCGATGGACGACATCCAGAGCGATGGGAACTTCATGATTTCCTCCGTGAGCTTTTTTCTTGTTCACGAAGGCTAGTTCAACGGGCATGACAGCGCCAGTTCCGGAGCGTCCCAGAACGATCGCCTCGCCCCGCAGAATGCGCGGAGCTCAGTGACCGCTCATCACCAGCGTCTTGACAGGAAGCAACAACGCCTGGATCCGCAGCAGCATCGCGTGGACGACCCCAACGGCATCGACGGCATGAAGCGCCAGCCACTTGAAAGAACCGATCCCCTTCGCAGCGATGGCGTCATGATTGCTGGTATAGGCATTGACGATACAACTGCTGCCGGGCGTCACGCCGTCGAGACCGCCCTGATAGATTGGCTCCAGGAATGTGAGGATGGTGCCCGGCGCGCGGACTTGCTGCGCTTCCACCAACTGCTCGCCGCCGCGAAACTGACCGGCCGCGATATAGTTCTGGACGCCGGTCACCACCATCGGGATGACGGTCCACGGCTTCGAAATACAGGTCGCTTCGGCAACCATGCCGACCTTCATCACTTGCGCTTCGATCTGCCCGAATCCTGCCGAGAGCACGCGGCCCGCATTCTCGGGAATGAGAATGCCTGCCGATCGCATGACGGGATTGACGACATCGCCAACACGTAGCGTGAACTGCTCGACGCGCCCGTCCACGCCTGCGCGAATGAACGTCTTGTCGAGATCGACTTGCGCCTCCGCAAGTGCCGCCTGCGCGCTGGCCTTCTCCGCCGGCAGCAGCGCGGAGATACGCGTCATCGCGGATTGTCGCGCGGCCATGGCCGCATCAAGCGCCCCCTGGCGGCCAGTCAGCAGCACCTCGAGTTTTTCGATGTCGCGTTGCGGCACCATGCCGGGATTGCGCTTCTGCAACTCACGCTTGGTATCGAGTTCGTCCGAGGTCTGCTGATAGGAACCCTTGGCCTCCTGCGCCTGCCCTTCGGCCTTCAGAATATCGGCCTGCGCCGCCAGCATGGCCGCATCGACCTCGGCAATCTTGCGCCGCGCGGTCTCCATCGACGCCTCCTGCTTGGCGTTATCGAGCCGGAAGATCACGTCACCTTTCCTGACCGACGCGCTGAACTGAACGTGCACCTCCGCCACCCGGCCATTGACCTCGGGCAGGATCGGCACGGTCCGATAGAACAAGGTCGCACTTGTCGTCGATGGATGAAAATAGAAGATGACGGTGATCAGAGCGACGGTCAGCATCACGCAGGCCGTGATTCCCCATCTGAGTTCGAACCACACCGAATAAAACGTGATCTCCCTCCCCAGTCGCTTGCCTTGTCCATAGCGACGATAGAGATAATCCGGAAAAACCGTCAGCAGCGAGCAGAGGAGAAGCTCAAGCATGACCGTGCCCTCCGGCTTCGCCGGGACGGCTCGATGTTTCTGCCGCGATAGGGAGCGGTGGTGGTTCACCGGACAGCTCGGTGGTTTCGCTGGTAGCATCGCCGTCGGCAATCTTCCGCACCGATCCTGCGATACTGCGCAATGGCGTGCTGAAATCCGGCAGATCGATCATCGCCAGCAACAGCCCGACTATCCAGAACAGATGGTTATGGGTGAACAATGCGATCAGGCCCAACACGGCGACGATTTCAAACTGCAGCTTCTGCGATTTGTGCGCCATGCGCTCCGGCATGCTGTGCAGGCGCAGGTACAGATTGCCGACCATCATGATGGAGCCGATCAGAACGATTCCGACCACAACCATGAGCGTGTCAGTCTCACCGGGAGCGGTAATGAAGCCAGGCAGATGATGCGGAGCGTTCGGATGCAGCGTCTCGCTCACGTGATCCCCCATTCCAACAGCGTCAGGCGAGCACTAGCCTCTCCCGGGTTTCATAGTTGCACAAAGCTGGAACTTGGCAAGCATCAGCTTGTGCGCGATAGGAAATGCGCTGCAACAAATCTACATTCATAACGGGCGGACTGCGGGTTGATAGCTCGCGGATGCAAGATCACCAGCCTCGAAAGGTCGCTGCAGAACAGCTCAACGATCTGACATGTATCGCAGTCAAATGACGAGGCTAGTGCGCGCGGCCCGACAGCCTGAGAACGAAGACCAGCACTTCCGCGACAGCCTTGTAGAGCTCGGCTGGAATCTCGTCGCCGAGCTCGACGTTGGAGAGTGCACCGGCCAGCACTTCGTTTTCCTCGATGGGAATGTCGTGAGCCTTGGCAACCTCGATGATTTTCTCACCGATCGCGCCCTTGCCTTTCGCGGTGACAACAGGCGCGCCGGTCTTGTCGTAATGCAGCGCGACAGCGAGCGATCTTTTGGGCTGCACGATCATAGCGCGCGATCCAGAAAATGCCCCGCCGATGCCGGCGCGGGCTGCATCGGTGCGCCCTCGCGGACCACGATATCCCCGGGCTGCAGATTGGCGCGGATCAGCGCCTGATTGAGCTGCGCCGTACCGGCCTGCAACTGCAACGCCGTCGCCGGACGCTCGGCCCACATCCGCACCGACGTCTTGTCGCCGGTCAGCGAGACCAGCGCATGGACCGGGCCAGCGGGTTCGACATCGAGTGAGAAGCGCGCACGCCAGACCTGCTTGGCCGCTTCAGCCTCACTACCATTGCCGCCATCACGCGAAATTTCGAATTGCGCCATGGCCGTGCCGGCGGGCACCGCAAATGGAATTTCGAAACTCCAGCGCGGCGATGCCTGATCGAGCCGCGGCGTCGCAAGTCCGTCCGCACGATCCGGCAAGGATGCGACCTGCAGCAGGGTCTGGCGCGCCAGCGCCGCATCGGTATCCGCGAGCAGATGATGCACGGTGGTGCCCAGCGGCGCATTTGCCGGGAGTGTCGGCAAAGCCATCGGCTGTGCCGTCGGCAGCGCGCCGCGTAACGGCGGCGGCGGAAGGGTGTTGCGCGCGATGTTCGTTTCGGCACCCGGCTGGCCCGCTGGCGCCTTCGTAGCGGGCAGCAGATCCATCATCATGCTGTCGTCGAACACCAGCGATGCTGCGCTTCCCATGCCCTTGGGAGCCGTCTGCAGCGCTTCCCGAAGCAGGTTGAGCGCTGCGCCATTGATAGCCAAGCGTGCAGCCGCTTCGGGAGCTTTTGCCACGGCCGGTGCGGTCTGAGCCACAACATCGAGCACGGGCTCGTCTGCGGCGAGAAGTCCAGCCTGCTGCAGCGGATCGTTCTTGATGCCGGTCTTGGGCAGCATGACCACTGTCGCTGCAGCAGTTTGCGCCTGCTGTGCGGCGACCTGCGCCACGACACTGGGAAGCGCGTTTGCCAATGCCGATGCAGGCTGCTCAGGTGTCGCTGCATTCGCCGTCGCTGGCGATGTACTCTGGGTCGGACTCGCTGTGGCGAGCGTCGTCGCCAACGCCTGGCGCAACACGATCAATGCCGCCTTCATATCGGGCAGCCCGCCTTGCGGCAGCGATCCCTTGGCCAGCGATGATTCCAGAAACAGGCCGGAATTCTGGAACGCCGATTTGACTTCCTCGCCGGTGAGCTGGCTGTCGAGCGGCGGGCGTTGCGCCAGTACCTGCGCGACCGCCTGCTGCAACTGCTGCGGCAGCCCCTTCAACGAAGTGGCGACACCGAGATTGGCAAATAGCGTCGCAAGGCTCGCCTGCTGCGTCACGGCGCTTTGCGTAGCAGTGGAGACGGCCTGCGCTTCCAGCGATGTCAGCTGGATCTTGGAGGTCGCGATAGCATTGGCGAGATTGATCGGCAGATCTGGCGCGAGGGTCACGTCGCCGGAGGACGTACCGCCCGCCTGCCCCGCGCCTGTATTCTGCGGGGTGACGACGGCAAGCTGGACATTGCCGTTGTCCGTCTTCGACACTGCGAATTGCAGCACTTGCCCGGCCTGCAACGGCACCTGCGATTGCACGTCGATCGTGCTGTGCCCGATGGCGATACGAACCTGATTGTCTGGCGAGACCGAGAGCACGCGGCCGGCAATCACGCTGCCGGGCTGAAACGCGACTTCGCTCGCCACGCCCTGCGCGGAGACAACCGGTAAGATCGAGTTGACGGGAGTCGGCATGGTGAGCGGCACCGGACAATGGTGGAGCTACGCTAGTTAACGGTCGTTAACTTCCGATTAACCCGCTGACGGCGTGACCGCCTTCAGCACCAGCACGGCAGCCTTGAAATCCACCTGCCGCGCCGCGCGCCGCGCAGCGACTTCCTCGTCGAGGCCCCACTTCTCGATATTCCAGTCCTCGTCGACAAAGGCGGCGGTCCAGACCTGATCGGCATTCAGATGGCCATGGAGCAGCGCCAGCGCGAGCAGCGCCGAGCCGGTGATCGTCGTCACCAGATGCAGCGCGGCGATCGCCCATGGATCGCTCGGCAGCGCCGCGCGGGCAGATGCGACGGCCTGTTCGGGCTGGCTGACATGCACGATGCCCTCGGCCAGGATGAAATGCGCGCCGAGATCATCGGCAGCCCAGAACAAGACAGGGTCCCATGCCGCAGCCTCGCGCGCGATAAGCGCCTCGGGATAGCCGGCGCGATAGAACAGCAGATCGGTGCTGAAGTATTTGGTGATATCGTCAGCCACTGCCTGGGTCTGCGCCTCGTCGCGGATCGCGTCGATCACGCTATTGGCCAGGCGTGTCACCGGCATGCTCGTGGGATCGATGACATCCTGCTGCGCATCCCATTCCGTGACCATGACCTCGGCAATGGCGCGCTTGGGAATGACCAGCGGATGGCGCGATGGCGTGCGCACGGTCTTGTCGTCAAGCATGATGGCATAGCCGTCCGGTGTTTCGCTCAACCCGACGGTCTTGTAGAAACGCTTGCGCTGTGGACCACGCGTCGACCGTCGCACCGCCTCTTGCGGATCGAGCTGCGACTGGCCGTACACTTCGTCAAACAATTCACGCATCGATGGTCTCAATTCCTGTTCGCCAGCCGTCAATTTACGCGACAGACGGGCGCCACGCGAGACCAAATCGCTCGTATCAGCGATTGGCGCAGGCTCGCGAATAGGTCGCACGATCATTCGGGCCGAGACCCGCAGCGGCGCCATCCTGCAAACAGTCGGTGATACGATCGCTGAAGGACCTCCGCGCCTGCGGGACATTCTGCTGCCGCGGCAGATCGCCGAGCTGAGGCACGACAGGTACTTCGATCCGCGGCGGTGGCGGTGCGGGCGGCAGTGGCGTGATCAAGGCCGGGTTGCCGGGCACTCCGATAACCTGCGCGACCGCAGGCGCAGCAGAGAGCGCCGCCGCAACGGCGACCAACAGAGCGAATGGGATGGAGCGATGTCTCATTGGTCTCATGTTGTCACGATCCCGCATCACATCAAGTGTCAGCGCCGGACAATGTGATCCGCTGCCGAATGACGGCGTTCCCATCCGGCGCGCTCGAGTTCCGGCCGATCGTCGTCGATCTCCGGATAACCGATGCAGAAATAGCCGATCAACCGCCAGTCACGAGGTATATCGAGTGTCACGGCAATCGCAGCAGGATCGAGGATCGAGACCCAGCCCATGCCGATGCCTTCAGCGCGCGCAGCGAGCCACATGGTTGCGATCGCCGTCACCACCGAATAGTCCGCCATCTCCGGCATGGTGCGGCGGCCAAGGCCGTGGCCGACATCCGTCGCGTGGTCTGCAAATACCGCGAGGTGGCATGGCGCTTCGCGCAGACCGGCGAGCTTGAGCGTCGCATAGCTCTGCGCGAGTTCGCCGGTATAGGCGCTCAACGCCTCGGCATTGCAGGCGCTGAAATTCTCCAGCACCGCCTGACGACGTGACGCATCGTCGACGATGACAAAGCGCCATGGCTGGCTCAGGCCCACCGAAGGCGCCAGGCACGCGGTATCGAGCAGGCGATCGAGAAAGCCCGCAGGCAGTGGATCGGACTTGAAGCGCCTGATATCGCGGCGCCACACAAACAGATCATGCAGACGCGCGCGAAACGCGGCGTCGAAATCGGGCACGTCGGCGGTTGCCGACGTCGCGGACGGGATGTTGTCGGAGCCCGACAACGCCCTACTCTTCCGGTGCGTTCTCGATCGGATCGAACCGGTCGTGTTCGAGACCGAGCAAGTTCCACGATTGCAGCATATGCGGCGGCAGCGGCGCCGTGGCGTCGATCACGCCGCCACGCGGATGCGGGATCACGATGCGGCGCGCCAGCAGATGCAAACGCTTCTGAATGCCGCCCGGCAACTGCCAGTTCTCGATGTTGAAATATTTCGGGTCGCCGACGATCGCGTGGCCGATATGCGCCATATGCGCGCGCAACTGATGCGTACGCCCGGTCACCGGCTTCAGCGACACCCAGGCGAGTTTTTGCGCTGACGTCTCCACCACGGCGTAATAGGTCACCGCATGGCTCGCGCCTTCGTCGCCATGCTTGGCGACGCGCATGATGGTGTCTTCTTCGTTTTCTTCCTTCGCCAGGTAGGTCGAGATACGGCCCTGCTTCGGCTTCGGCACGCCGGCAACCAGCGCCCAATAGATCTTTCGTGCTGAGCGTTCGCGGAACGCACCGGTGAGCTTGGTCGCCGCAAAACGCGTCTTGGCGATCAGCAGGCAGCCCGACGTTTCCCGGTCGAGACGGTGCACCAGGCGCGGCTTCTGTCCCTTGGCGTCGCGCATCACCTCCAGCATCATGTCGACGTGACGCGTCATGCCCGAACCGCCCTGCACGGCAAGGCCTGCGGGTTTGTTCAGCACCATGACGTCGGCGTCCTCGTAGATCGTCATCTCCTTGAGCGCCTGCAGAGTCTTGTTGGCAGCCTCGGAGAGTTCACCGACGACCTTCGGCGCATCGAGCTTCAGCGGCGGAATACGGACAGTCTGCCCCTCTTCCAGCCGATCCTTGCTGTCGGCTCGCTTGCCGTTCACGCGCAGCTCGCCTTTGCGGACGATGCGCTGGATATGGGAGAAGGACAGGCCGGGGAAATGCGCTTCGAGAAAGCGATCGACGCGCATGCCGTTCTCGTCAGGCGTGACGATGACGTTCTGCACGGCGGTAGGCAGCGGCGCTGGCGCGACTTCCGGCTTCGCCGGTTCTTCATCGAGATAAGGCGCGGGCATCCGCGGCTCACGCAGCGGCGCATTGCCATAACGCGGCGCGGCCTTACCGCCCGGACGCGAACCGGAAGGACGCGCGCTTGGTGGACGCTTGCCGGCCGGACGCTCGGACCGTTGCGGCGCATCGAAGCGCTCGGCTCGTTCGGCACGCTGAGGGCGTTCGGATCGCTCGGCACGTTCCGGCCGCTCGGCCCACTCCGAGCGTTCACTGGCACGCGCACGTGGCGGACGCGCACTCATCGGGCGATCGCTGCTCACGCGGCCAGCCTTGCCGAATGACGGCCGCTCGCCCTTCGACGGGGCGGCTTTGGAGGTAGCGCCCTTCGGGGCCGCACCCTTCCGCGGCGCCTTGCTGCGCTCACCACCGGGACCACGCTTGGCGAGAGGCTTCTTGTCGCGACGGCTCATGATTGTCTCTCGTTCCTCAGTCTGGTCCAGTAATCCAGCCGCTTGCGAATCTCGCGTTCGAACCCGCGCTCCGGCGGATCATAGAAGGTCTGCCGTCCCAAGGCTTCCGGGAAATAGTCTTGGCCAGAGAAAGCTTCGGGCGTGTCGTGGTCGTATTGGTACCCGTCGCCATAGCCTTCTGACTTCATCAGCTTGGTCGGCGAGTTCAGGATGTGCTTCGGTGGCAGCAGCGAGCCGCCCTCTTTCGCAGCCCGCATCGCGGCCTTGTAGGCCATATAGGCAGCGTTCGATTTCGGCGCGGTGGCGATGTAGATCACCGCCTGTGCGATGGCGAGTTCGCCTTCGGGATGGCCGAGAAAATCATAGGCATCCTTGGCGGCGTTGCAGATGACGAGCGCCTGCGGATCGGCAAGACCGATGTCCTCCACGGCCATCCGCACCACGCGGCGCGCCAGGAACAGCGGATCCTCGCCAGCATCGAGCATGCGGCACAGGTAATACAGCGCTGCGTCGGGATCGCTGCCGCGCACCGACTTATGCAGCGCCGAGATCAGATTGTAATGGCCATCGGCCGACTTGTCGTAGATCGGCGCGCGACGCTGCAGAATGTCCTGCAACTGCGCGGCGTTGAACACTTCATTGGTCCGCGCAGCGCGCCAGACTTCTTCCACCAAAGTCAGCGCGGCGCGGCCATCGCCATCGGCCATCCGCACCAGCACGGCGCGCGCCTCATCATCAAGCGGCAGCGGGCGGCCTTCGACCTTCTCCGCATGTGCGAACAGTTTCTCGATCGCCGCAGCATCCAGCGACTGGAACACCAGCACGCGCGCGCGCGACAGCAAAGCGGCGTTGAGTTCGAATGACGGGTTCTCGGTGGTGGCGCCGACCAGCACCACGGTGCCGTCTTCCATCACCGGCAAGAAAGAATCCTGCTGCGCCTTGTTGAAGCGATGCACCTCGTCGACGAACAGCAGCGTGCCCTTGCCCATCTCGCGGCGGGCGCGCGCGGCTTCGAACACTTTCTTCAGATCGGCAACACCGGAGAATACCGCTGAAATCTGCTCGAACTGCAACTCAGTGGCATCGGCCAGCAGGCGCGCGACGGTGGTCTTGCCGGTGCCCGGCGGTCCCCAGAACACCAGCGAACCCAGCGTGCGGGTTTCCAGCATGCGCGTCAGCGCACCATCGGGCCCGAGGATGTGATCCTGCCCGACCACATCGGACAGCACGCGCGGCCGCAACCGCTCCGGGAGCGGACGCGGCGCGTCCTGCTCCAGCCCGGCTGCGGCAAACAGGTTTGCAGAAGGCGTGGGTTGTTTCGGGCTCATCCGCCGAGTGTAACGTTGATCTGCTGACCGCCGCGCACCACCACGATGCGCCACAGCCGCGCGCCCTCGCGCGTCACCTTGTCGAGATCGCTGGTCTTGCCGATCTTGGTGCCGTTAACTGCGACGATGAGATCGCCCTTCTGGAAGCCGACGCCAGCCGCAGTGGCCGAGTCGGTCAGCTCTGTAATGACAACGCCTTCGGTGCTGGAATCCAGCCGCAACTCGTCGGCAACGGCCGGCGAGATATTGGCAACCTTCGCGCCCTGGAATGGCGAACGCGCCGTCAGCGTAATCTCATCGCGGCCCGTGTCAGGCGCAGCCTCGAGCGCAACGGTCAACTTCACCGGCTTGCCACTGCGTTGCGCATCGAGCTGCGCAGTGCCGCCGAGCGGCCGCGTCGCGAAGCGATATTCGAACGCATTTGGATCCTCGATGGCCTGGCCATCGATGGCAGTCACGAGATCGGAGACCTTGAGACCGGCCTTCGCAGCCGGGCTGTTCGCCGTGACATTGACGACCAGCGCGCCAGACGGCGTCTTGAGCCCGAGCGTCTCGGCAATTTCAGGCGTGATGTTCTGCAGCCGCGCGCCGAGCCACGGACGCTTCACGGCCTTGCCACCGCTCTTGGCGGAGGCAACGACGACGCGCACCATGTTCGCCGGGATCGCAAAGCCGATGCCCTGCGAGCCGCCGGAGCGCGAGAAGATTGCGGTGTTCACGCCGACCAGCTTGCCGGTCATGTCGACCAGCGCGCCACCGGAATTGCCGGGATTGATCGCAGCATCGGTCTGGATGAAGAACTGATAGTCGGTGATGCCGACTTGCGTGCGCGCAAGTGCCGACACGATGCCGTGGGTCACGGTCTGGCCGACGCCGAACGGATTGCCGATGGCGAGAACGACATCACCAACCAGCAGATCATCGGAGTTGGAGAAATCCAGCGTCGGGAATTTCTCTTTCGTATCCTTGATGCGCAGCACCGCCAGATCGGTGCGGCTATCCTTGAGCACGATCTCGGCCTCGAATTCGCGCTTGTCCGCCAGCGACACCTTCACCTGGTCGGCACCTTCGATGACGTGATTGTTCGTAACGACGAGGCCCGATGCGTCGACCATCACACCCGAACCGAGCGAACGCTGCATCTGCTCCGGCTGCATACCCTGGCCGCCGAAGAAGCGGCGGAACACCGGATCGTCCAGCAGCGGATTGCGGTTCTGCACCGTCTTGGCTGCATAAACGTTCACCACGGCCGGCTGCACCCGCTGCACGATCGGCGCGTAGGACAGCTTCATTTCCGTGGGCGATGTCGGGACCCGGCGATCTTGTGCAACAGCCGGCGCGAGCGCGGACGACAGAACAATGGCGCACAGAGCGGAAGCGGTCGCAGCGTTGCGGAAAAATGGGATCATCGGGGCCTCTTTGAGGAAATCGCGGCGAATATAGGCTGCTGAGCGGGGCAATAGAAGGGCGGGGACTAGCTTGCGTCCGCCGGCACATCCTTCTCCACCAGCGCTTTTTTGCGCGGCTGGGGCGCCGCGACCGCGGCCGACTTCTGGCGCATCTTGTGCGCATCACCCCACGCCTTGAGGGCATCGATGACCGGGCGCAATCCGAGCCCGGTTTCCGACAGTGCATATTCGACCCGCGGCGGGACCTCGGCATAGACCGTCCGAACGATCAGCCCATCCTCCTCGAGCGCGCGCAGCTGTTTGGTCAGCATGCGCTGGGTGATCCGCGGCATCAGCTTGCGCAGCTCGCCGAAACGCAGCCGCCCCTGCTGCAAATGATACAGGATCACGCCCTTCCATTTGCCGTCGATCAGATCGAGCGTCACCTCGACCGGACAGCCCGGCCCATTGCCGAAATCACGCCGTTTCATCGCAAATACCCAATAGTATCCATTCGGTGACTATATCCCTGAAATGACAGTACTTGCAATTATTGTCGCCTCGGGACACCTCTTCGGGACATTCCCGCCAGGAGCATGGAGCGCACCCAATGAAGGCAGTCGGCTACACCAAATCCCTCCCGATCGACGCCGCTGACGCGCTGGTCGATTTCGAGGTTCCGAAGCCCGAACCGACCGGTCGCGATATCCGCGTATCGGTAAAGGCGATCTCGGCCAATCCCGTCGATTTCAAGGTGCGCAAACGCGCGGCGCCGCCGGCCGGCGAAACCAAGATCCTCGGTTATGACGCTGCCGGCGTCGTCGATGCTGTCGGCCCCGATGTGACGATGTTCAAGCCGGGCGACGAGGTGTTCTATGCCGGCTCGATCCAGCGCCAGGGCACCAATGCAGAGTTCCATCTGGTCGATGAGCGCATTGTCGGCCGCAAGCCCTCCTCGCTCTCCTTCGCACAGTCTGCGGCATTACCGCTCACCGCGATCACCGCCTGGGAACTGCTGTTCGATCGGCTCGGCGTCGCACCCGGCAAGAGCCTCGATCCGCGCACGCTGCTGATCATGGGCGGTGCCGGCGGTGTCGGCTCGATCCTGATCCAACTCGCACGCCGCCTCACCGGCCTCACGGTTGTGGCAACGGCATCGCGACCCGAGACGATCAAGTGGTGCCAGGATCTCGGCGCACATGCGGTGATCGATCACAGCAAGCCGCTGAAGGAGCAGATCGACGCATTGAAGCTGCCGCCCGTCGCCCTCATCGCCAGCCTCACGGGGACGGAGCAGCACTACAAGGCACTTGCCGATCTGATCGCCCCGCAGGGCAAGCTCGGACTGATCGACGATCCCGTTGAATTCAACATGTCCGCGTTCAAGGGCAAGGCCGTTTCGGTGCACTGGGAATCCATGTTCACGCGATCGTCATTCCAGACGCCCGACATGATCGCGCAGCATTACCTCCTCAACGATGTCGCGGATCTCATCGACAAGGGCGTGCTACGCACGACGCTCGACAAGACCTTCGGCACCATCAACGCCGCGAATCTCAAGCGCGCGCATGCGCTGCTCGAATCCGGCAAGTCGCACGGCAAGATCGTGCTCGAAGGCTGGTGATCACGGAACTGCTACCCACGAAATTCCCGCCTGGAGACACCTACGACAACAGAGCGCATCCATGGATGCGCTCTTATCGCATGATAGCTAATTTAGATAGCTAATTATCTAAATTGCTTGTGATCGAAAAGCGACACCGCGGTGTCGTTCACCACAATGCGATGCGGGTTTTACAGAACTGTCGCAAAGCTTGCCTAGGTTGCCCGCGAGCTCAACGGTAGCTCGCTTGCAAAAATGAGAACGCCCCCTGGCGAGAGCCTCCGGACATTCTCTTTCGCAAGATCACAAACACAGATCCAAACGCGTCCATCACCTGCGGAGCAATTCGCGGGGCGTGTTGGATTTTGTCTTCTACAGGGGTACTCCATGTCTTTCACGACACACAAAATCCTGGGCACGCTCGGCGTGATCGGCGCGCTGGCCGCAGGCCCGGCGCATGCGCAGTCATCGAATGATGAGATCGCCGTATTGAAAGCGCAGCTCCGCGCGCTGGAAAAGAAGCTCGATAACGTTCAGAAGCAGGCCAACACCACCCAGAAGCAGACGGAATCGGTCAAGCAGAACTTCGCGAATGCCAACGCGGCCATGCACAAGAAGGCTGTGCCCTTCATCAACGCGAACCTGACGATGCCCGGCAACCGTCCGACCTTCTGCACCGACGACGGTCTGAACTGCATCGCCATCACCGGCCGTCTGCACCTCGACACCGCCGCCTATTCGTTCTCGCCAAAGTCCGCCGGCACCAGCCCGCAGAGCGTGAATGACGGCATCAACGCCCGTCGTGCCCGCCTCGGCCTGATCGGCACCTTCAACAAGGATTGGGAATACGGCGTGATTGTCGATGCCGGCGGTACCACCGATGGCGACGTCACTCTCAACAACGCCTATGTCGCCTATAAGGGCGTCAAGGGCCTGTTGATCCAGGGCGGTTACATCGACGTCCCTTATACGCTGGACGAAGCGACCAGCTCGAACAACATCATGTTCATGGAACGCGCAGCTTCGCAGGTTCTCGCGACCAGCCTCGCGGCGGGCGACAACCGCGCAGCGTTCGGTGGTCAGGTATTCGGCGATCAATACTGGGTCGGCGCTTACGTGACCGGTCCGACGACTGGTCTCAACGTCAATCACAGCCAGCCGCAGCCGCTCGGTGCCACCTTCCGCGCCGTCGGCCTGCCGATCAACAACGAAGTCGGCACCGTCCTCGTCGGCTTCGACGCGCTGTATCTCGCCCAGACCGGTGGTGTGACCAACAACACGCTCGGCATGTCCGATCGCATCGAAGTTCGCGTCGATCCGGCGACTAACGCATTGCTTAACACCGGCACCATGAACTTCGTGAACAATGCCCGTGTGCTGAGCGGTGAAGCCGCCGTCAAGTTCGGCAGCTTCATGGCGTCGGGCGAATACTTCGACTACAACATCCAGCGCAGCAACGGTCTGTCCGACCTGAGCTTCAATGGCGGTTACGGCCAGGCCAGCTACGTCATCACCGGCGAACAGCACAAGTACAACACATCGGCCGGTGCGTTCGGCGGCATCAACCCGGCTCGCCCGGTCAACTTCGCAACCGGCGATCTCGGTGCGTGGGAACTGGCGGTGCGCTACAGCTATGCCAGCCTGAATGACGGCGTCATTCGCGGCGGTGAGCTGAAGAACACCACGGTTGGCGTAAATTGGTATGTGAACCAGAACATGCGCTTCATGTTCAACTGGATCCACGGCACCGTCGACAAGTTCGCCGTCAACAGCAACGTGAACACCGGTGCCGACTATGACGCGTTCGCGATGCGCACTCAGGTGGCCTTCTAAGCGCACGCATCGTCTCCGCGGTCTCGCGGCATGACGTCCTCAACGAATAAAGGCGGCGCTTCGGCGCCGCCTTTTATCTTTGCGGGGCGTAGGCTTATGCGATGGTCTGGACGATCCCGCCTTCCGCGCGCAACGCTGCGCCGTTGGTGACCGATGCCTCCTTCGACGAGACATAGACGACCATGTTCGCGATCTCCTCGACGGTCGCAAAACGCTGGATCAGCGACGTCGAACGGTGCTGCTTGACGAAGTTGGAAGCAGCCTCTTCGACCGATTGCCCATTCTGTTTGGCGAGATCCTTGACGAAGGTCTCCACGCCTTCCGACATGGTCGGTCCGGGCAGCACGGAATTGACCGTCACAGCCGTGCCCTTGGTGAGCTCCGCGAGGCCACGCGAGATCGCGAGCTGCGCTGTCTTCGTCATGCCGTAGTGGATCATCTCGCCGGGAATGTTCAGTCCGGATTCCGATGAGATGAAAACGATACGGCCCCAGTTGCGCTTCAGCATACTCTGCATGTAGGCGCGCGACAGACGGATGCCCGACATCACATTGACCTCGAAGAAGCGCGTCCAGTCCTCGTCGGGAATGTCGAAGAAACCCTTGGGCTCGAAGATGCCGGCATTGTTGATGAGGATATCGACCTCGGGGAGTGCCGAGGCGAGCGCGTTGCAGCCCTCCGCTGTCGACACGTCCGCAGCGACGCCTGTCACCTTGGCCCCGGGCACGGCCTTGGTGATCGCGGCGATTGCCGCGTCCACCTTGCCCTGACTGCGGCCATTCACAACAACCTGAGCGCCAGTGGCGGCCAGGCCCTTGGCAATGGCGTGACCAATGCCCGAGGTCGAGCCCGTCACGAGTGCCGTCTTGCCCGTCAGATCGATCTTCATATGCGTACTCCCGTTTGAATGACGGAGCTGATATCGGAACGCGGATTGAAAGATGCAACTGCATCCAAAAGACGAAAGCACAACAAAAAAGCGGCGCACAAAGCGCCGCTTTCCCTAAATTCTGATGTGAAGTGGCTTACGCCGCTTCGGACGCGCCCTGCACCGGACCCGAATCCTTGCCCTTGGCGTCTTCGTCGCGATCGACGAATTCGATCAGCGCCATCGGGGCGTTGTCGCCGTAGCGGAAGCCGGCCTTGATGATGCGGGTGTAGCCACCCTGACGATCAGCGTAGCGCTTGGCCAGCACGTCGAACAGCTTGCGAACCTGATCCTGATCCTTCATCTCGCTGATAGCCTGGCGACGCATGTGGAGGCCGCCCTTCTTGCCAAGGGTGACGAGCTTCTCCACGATCGGGCGGAGCTCCTTGGCCTTCGGAAGCGTGGTGATGATCTGCTCGTGCTTGATCAGCGACGCGCACATGTTGGCGAACATCGCCTTGCGATGTTCTGCGGTGCGGTTGAGCTTGCGATGAACCTTGCCGTGACGCATTGGAATATTCCTTATATTTCAGTTTGCCGCGACGGTTCGTCGGACATCATGTTGCAGGTGGGCTGCCTGCGTTCGCCCATAACGACATGGCCGGGACAACCCGGCCACGCCGCTCGTGATGCTCAGTAGTGATCTTCGAAGCGCTTGGCCAACTCGTCGATATTTTCCGGCGGCCAACCGGGCACTTCCATGCCGAGGTGCAGACCCATCTGGGCGAGCACTTCCTTGATTTCGTTCAGCGACTTGCGGCCGAAGTTCGGAGTGCGGAGCATTTCTGCTTCCGACTTCTGAACGAGGTCGCCGATGTAAACGATGTTGTCGTTCTTCAGGCAGTTTGCCGAACGCACCGAGAGCTCGAGTTCGTCGACCTTCTTGAGGAAAGCCGGGTTGAAAGCGAGATCCGGGATGACTTCCTGAGCAACTTCCTTGCGGGGCTCTTCGAAGTTCACGAACACGTTGAGCTGGTCCTGCAGGATGCGCGCGGCATAAGCGACCGCGTCATCCGGCGTCAACGCGCCGTTGGTCTCGATCGTCATCGTCAGCTTGTCGTAATCGAGGATCTGGCCCTCACGGGTGTTCTCGACCTTGTACGACACCTTGCGAACCGGCGAGTACAGGCTGTCGATCGGGATCAGGCCGATCGGCGCGTCTTCCGGACGGTTATGCTCGGCAGCGACGTAGCCCTTGCCGCCGGCAACGGTGAATTCCATGCGGATCTCGGCGCCCTCGTCGAGGGTGCAGATCTGCAGGTCGGGATTGAGAACGGTCACGTCGCCGACAGTCTGAATGTCGCCGGCTGTCACGACGCCCGGGCCCTGCTTCTTCACGACCATGCGCTTCGGGCCTTCGCCCAGCATCTTGATCGAGATGTCCTTCACGTTCAGCACGATGTCGGTGACGTCTTCACGCACGCCGGCGATCGAGGAGAATTCATGCAGCACGCCGTCGATGTGCACCGACTGCACGGCAGCGCCCTGCAGCGAGGACAGCAGGATGCGGCGGAGTGCGTTACCGAGGGTCTGACCGAAACCGCGCTCGAGCGGTTCGGCAACCAGGGTCGCAAAACGGGTAGGATCGCTGCCAGGGGTTACCTGCAGCTTGTTCGGCCGGATAAGTTCTTGCCAATTTTTCTGGATCGTCACTGTGTCACCCATGCCATCAAACTCACTGGCGTTGGAGATCGCGGATCAGTCCGCGTAAGTCGCATCGCAAAAGCGATCGCGGGCAGCCGAGCCACCCGCGATCAAAAAGTATTAAACGCGCCGACGCTTGCGCGGGCGGCAACCGTTGTGTGGGATCGAGGTCACGTCGCGGATCGAGGTGACCGTGAAGCCCGCGGCCTGCAGAGCGCGGAGAGCCGATTCACGACCCGAACCCGGACCGCCGACTTCGACTTCCAGCGTGCGCATGCCGTGTTCCTGCGCCTTCTTCGACACGTCTTCAGCAGCAACCTGCGCTGCATACGGGGTCGACTTACGCGAGCCCTTGAAGCCCATCGTGCCAGCCGACGACCAGGCAATCGTGTTGCCCTGCGCGTCGGTGATGGTGATGGTTGTGTTGTTGAACGACGAATTCACGTGCGCGATGCCCGATGCAATGTTCTTGCGCTCGCGGCGACGAATACGTCCGGCTTCCTTTGCCATCTCTAACCTTTCTGAGGATCTCAACGCCGCCGTAATGCCAGCGGCTACACCAAAAAATAATTGCAGAAGCGGATGATCATCCGCTTCCGCAAACTCGTATTCGAAAGCTTACTTCTTCTTGCCGGCGATCGACTTGGCCGGACCCTTGCGGGTGCGCGCATTGGTATGCGTGCGCTGGCCACGAACCGGCAGACCGCGACGATGACGCAGGCCGCGATAGCAGCCGAGGTCCATCAGACGCTTGATGTTCATGCCCGTCTCGCGACGAAGATCGCCCTCGACCAGATAGTCGCGGTCGATGACTTCACGGATCTGCAGAACTTCCGCGTCACTGAGCTGATTGACGCGGCGTTCAGGAGTGATCTTCACCTTCTCGATGATATCGGCGGCGTTCTTCTGGCCGATGCCATGAATGTACTGCAGCGCGATCAGCACGCGCTTGTTGGTCGGGATGTTTACACCGGCGATACGGGCCACAACTTCTCTCCTGTCACCAGTCCATCACGAACCGGCATTATCATCATTTGTCGGGCGGGTATTCACAAACGCGAACACGACGCCCGTCCCCTGGATTTCAGTGGGGCCCGGCATCGTTGGAATCTTCCGACTGGATGAGGGCCTTATTAAAGTATTCGACTTCGTTTCGTCAACCTGCTCTAGCGTTTGACGCGCTTTTTGCCGGCTTTCTTGGCCACTTTACCGGCCTTCTTGGCTGGCTTTTTAGCCGACTTGCTGGTTTTGGCCTTCGAAGCCGATTTTACAGCCTTTTTGGCTGCTTTTACCGCCTTTTTGACCGTTTTCTTGACAGTCTTCTTTACGGCTTTCTTGGCCGCCTTTGCCTTCTTGGCGACCTTTACCGGCGCCTTCTTGGCCTTCTTGACGGCCTTCACAGCTTTTTTGGCCGATTTGGCCGCTTTCTTGGCCGGAACAGATCCACGCTTGGCGGCAGCGGCCTTCTTGGCGGGCTTGCGAGCCGACTTCTTCGCCGACTCATCGGCGGCGAGAATCGCTGCCAGCACGCGGTTGATTTCAGCCGTCACCTCTTCGATGGTCATCATGCCATCGATGGTCACCAGCTTCCGCTTCTCCGAATAATAATGCACCAGCGGCTCGGTCGAGGTGCGGTAGCTCGCTAGGCGCTTCGACAGCACTTCCGGCGTATCATCGATGCGCACGGTCTCGCCGCGCTCCATCATCTGCGCGACACGGGCTTCGACACGCTGCAACAGCGCGCTCTCATTGACGCGGAGTTCAACGGCAGCATCGAGATGAAGCCCCTTGGACTTCAGCAGTGCATCCAGCGCTTCGGCCTGCGGCACGGTACGCGGGAAGCCGTCGAGGATGAAGCCGTTGGCGGCATCCGGCAGCTCAATGCGATCCGAGATGATCCCGATCACAATATCATCGGGCACCAGGCCGCCAGCGGCCATGATGTCCTTGGCCTTGAGGCCAACTTCGGTCTCGGCGGCCACGGCAGCACGCAGCATGTCACCGGTGGACAGCTGAACGATGTTGTGACGTTCGACAAGACGATGTGCCTGAGTTCCCTTGCCCGCCCCCGGCGGCCCGAGAAGAATCAACCTCATTTGCGCCGGCCCCTCAGCTTCGACTTGCGGATCAAACCTTCATACTGGTGCGCCAGCAGATAGCCCTGCACCTGCGCCACAGTGTCCATGGTGACACTGACCACGATCAGCAGCGACGTGCCGCCGAAGTAGAACGGCACCGAGGCGTAGGAAATCAGGATCTCGGGGATCAAGCAGACCACGGCGAGATAGGCAGCGCCGAGCACAGTGATACGCGAAAGCACATAGTCGATGTATTCTGCGGTCCGCTCACCCGGGCGAATGCCTGGGATGAAGCCGCCATGCTTCTTCAGATTATCGGCAGTCTCGGTCGGGTTGAACACGATCGCCGTATAGAAGAACGCGAAGAACACGATCAACGATACATACATGATCAGGAACAGCGGACGACCATGGCTGAGCTGCGTGGTCAGCCACTGGAACCACTCCGGCCCCTTGCCTGCGTTGAAGCTCGCGATGGTCGCGGGCAGCAATAGCAGCGATGACGCGAAGATCGGCGGGATCACGCCCGAGGTGTTGAGCTTCAGCGGCAGATGCGAGGACTGGCCCTCGAACATCTTGTTGCCGACCTGGCGCTTCGGATACTGGATCAGCAGGCGGCGCTGGGCGCGCTCCATGAACACGATGAAGGCGATCACGACCACGGCCATCACGATGACGACCAGGATCAGACCGGTCGACAATGCGCCCTGACGACCCAGTTCGAGCATATTGGCGATCGCCGACGGGAGCTCCGCCACGATGCCAGCCAGAATGATCAGCGAGATGCCATTACCAATGCCGCGCGAAGTGATCTGCTCACCCAGCCACATCAGGAACATCGTGCCGCCGGTCAGCGTGACCGAGGTCGAGATCAGGAAGAACATGCCGGGTTCGCTGACGACATTGCCGGCGCCCTGCAGACCCGCCGCAATGGCATAGGACTGGAATGCAGCGAGGATGACAGTCAGGTAACGGGTGTACTGGTTCAGCGTCTTGCGGCCCGCCTCGCCCTCTTTCTTGAGAGCTTCGAGCTGGGGCGACACGGTGGTCAGCAGCTGAATGATAATCGATGCCGAAATATACGGCATGATGTTCAGCGCAAAAATCGCCATGCGGTTGATGCCGCCGCCCGCGAACATGTTGAACATGCCGAGGATGCCGCCGGCCTGCTGCTTGAACACCTGCTCCCACGCGGCCGGATCGATGCCGGGCAGCGGAATATAGGTGCCGAGCCGATAAACAAGCAGCGCACCCAGTGTGAACCAGATGCGCTTCTTCAGTTCATCGGCCTTGCCGAGGGCCGAAAAGTTGAGGTTTGCTGCTAATTGCTCTGCTGCAGAGACCATGTTTGGCTTTCTCCCGCGCCCCTTTCGCCATCATGCCCCGAAAGAGCGGGGCATGCAGCGGAGGCCGGACATTATTTGGTGCTCGGCATTGATAAAATCTACTGCCACATCACGCAAGGCCGCCCACAGACGCAGGCGATGCCGCAGATGTTACGCAGCTTCGCCGTCGGCCTTCTTCGGCGCGATGATCTTCACCGAACCGCCGGCCTTCTCGATGGCTTCGATCGCCGTCTTGGTGGCGCCGTGCACTTCGATGTTGATCTTGGCCTTGATCTCGCCACGGCCGAGAACACGCACACCAGCCTTCGAGCGGCGCAGAACGCCAGCCTTCACCAGCGATTCAGCGTTGATCACGGCCTTGATGTCGATGGTCTTCGCATCGATCGCGTCCTGGAGGCGGTCCAGGTTGATCTCGGCGTAATCGAGACGGAAGATGTTGTTGAAGCCGCGCTTCGGCAGACGACGATGCAACGGCATCTGGCCGCCCTCGAAGCCCTTGATACGGACGCCCGAACGTGCGGTCTGGCCCTTGCCGCCGCGGCCCGCGGTCTTGCCCTTGCCGGAGCCGATGCCACGGCCGACGCGCATACGCTTCTTACGGGAGCCGGCGTTATCGGCGATATCGCTGAGCTTCATCGTTCTTTTCCCTGTTTCGCCCTGTCTTCCCGAGGCTTACCGGCAGATCCGGACCTCGAAGGTCAACAGTGTCATCCCTGCGGCAACCTGGCGGCCGCAGTGAGACGACGTGAACTTACTTATCCTCGACCACGCGGACGAGGTGCTGCACTTTGGTGATCATGCCGCGAACTTCAGGAGTGTCCTGCAATTCGCTGACGCGACCGATCTTGTTGAGCTTGAGGCCGATCAGCGTAGAACGCTGCGAGTGGTGCCGGCGAATTGCGCTGGCGACCTGCTCGACCTTGATCATCTTTGCGGCCTTGGCCATCGTGATAACTCCAAAAAGTCTTTTTAGAGGGCATGATCCTTATCAGAAAAGTGGAGATCCACTTTTCCGAATCATGCCTGTTATTCGGCAACCAGCTCGGCGTCACCGCCAACGCGGCGCGACTGCAGGGTGGACACCTTGATGTTGCGGCGAGCAGCAACCGAACGCGGCGAATCCTGATGCTTCAGCGCGTCGAAAGTGGCGCGAACCATGTTGTAGGGATTCGACGAACCGATCGACTTGGCCACCACGTCCTGGATACCCAGCGTTTCGAACACAGCGCGCATCGGACCGCCGGCGATGATGCCGGTACCAGCCGGAGCGGCACGCAGATACACGCGACCCGCGCCATGACGCCCAGCGATGTCGTGATGCAGCGTGCGACCTTCGCGCAGAGCGACGCGCGTCAGGTTGCGCTTGGCCGACTCGGTTGCCTTGCGGATTGCTTCCGGAACTTCACGGGCTTTACCGTGACCGAACCCGACCCTGCCCTTCTGGTCGCCAATGACGACCAGAGCTGCAAAGCCGAAGCGCTTACCGCCCTTGACGACCTTCGCCACACGATTGATGTGGACGAGCTTGTCGACGAACTCACTATCACGCTCTTCCCGGGGGCCCCGGTCGCGTCCGCCGCGTTCGCGTTCACCTGCCATGGTGTTTTCCAATCCTTGCGAAGCTTTCGCTTCTAACCCTGTGTCCGTTCAAATCTGCAACTTGCAAATCAACGAAAGTGAAATCGCTTAGAAGCTGAGCCCGCCTTCGCGAGCCGCATCTGCCAGCGCCTTGACGCGGCCGTGGTACAGATACTGACCACGGTCGAACACCACTTCCTTGACGCCATTCTTGACCGCGCGCTCTGCCAGCAGCTTGCCGACAGCCTGCGCCGCATCGACGTCCGCACCGGTCTTGCCGGTTTCGCGCATCGCCTTCTCCAGCGACGACGCGGAAGCGAGCGTCTCGCCCTTCAGGTCGTCGATGACCTGCGCGTAGATGTGCTTCGACGAGCGGAAGATCGACAGGCGCGGACGGCCATTGGCAGTCCGGCGGAGCGAGAGCCGCACGCGTTGCTTGCGCCGGGCATTCGTAATCTTGAGTTTCGACATGACCGGCTCCGTTACTTCTTCTTGCCTTCCTTGCGGAAGATAAACTCGTCGGAATAACGTACGCCCTTGCCCTTATAGGGCTCTGGCGGACGATAGCTGCGGATCTCCGCGGCTACCTGACCGACGCGCTGCGAGTCGTTGCCGGCGACGTTGATCTCGGTCGGCTTCGGCACCGTGATGGTGATGCCTTCCGGGATCGCGTAGACGACATCGTGGCTGTAACCGAGCGCCAGCTGCAGGTTCTTGCCCTGCAGGGCCGCACGATAACCGACGCCGGTGATCTCGAGCTTCTTCTCGAAACCCTTGGTAACGCCTTCGAGCAGATTCGCGATCTGCGCGCGAGCGGTACCGTACAGTGCTCGGGCGCGGTTGGTTTCGACGCGAGGAGCAACCTTGATTGCGCCCTCTTCCATCTTCACCACCACGTCGTCGTGCACGACGAACTGAAGAGCGCCCTTGGGGCCCTTCATCTTGACGGTCTGGCCTTCGACGGACGCGGTAACTCCCGCGGTCACCGCCACTGGCTTCTTGCCAACTCGTGACATGACTGATCCTTCCTCAGAACACCGTGAAGAGAACTTCACCGCCCACATTCGCGTCGCGCGCGTCGTGGTCGGCCATAATTCCCTTGGGCGTCGACAAAACGGAGATACCGAGGCCGTTCTTCACGCGCGGCAGGTTCTTCACCGAGACGTAAACGCGACGTCCTGGCTTCGAAACACGCTCGATTTCGCGGATGACCGGTTCGCCATCGAAATACTTGAGTTCGATCTCGAGTTCCGAACGGCCCGACGAATGCTCGACGCTGGCGAAGCCACGGATGTAGCCTTCGTTCTTCAGCACTTCGAGCACGTTGGCGCGCATCTTGGAGCCCGGGGTCGAAACCTTGGACTTGGTACGCATCTGCGCATTGCGGATACGGGTGATGAGATCGCTGATTGGATCGTGGGTCGACATGTTCCGCCCCCCTTACCAGCTGGACTTCACGAGCCCGGGAACCAGGCCCTTCGAGCCGAGTTCACGCAGCGCGATACGGCTGAGCTTGTTGATACGATAGACCGAATGCGGACGACCGGTGATTTCGCAACGGTTCATAATCCGAACGGGCGATGAATTGCGCGGAAGCTCGGCGAGCTTCAGCGTTGCGGCGAACCGCTCTTCCATCGGCTTGGTCTTGTCGGCGATGATGGCCTTGAGACGCGCGCGCTTCGGCGCAGCGTTCGCGGACATCTTCTTCCGACGGTTGTTCTTCTCGATCGAACTCTTCTTTGCCATGCTTGGCTCCTGGGTTACCGCGTTTGAGAAGCTTTTCAGCTACTCACTGCCGGAACGGGAAATTGAAAGCGGTCAACAAAGCGCGGGCCTCGTCGTCGGTGCGCGCAGTGGTGCACACCGTGATGTCCATGCCCAGCGGCGTATCCCCGGCCTTGTCGAAATCGATTTCCGGGAAAATGATGTGCTCTTTGAGACCGAGCGAGTAGTTGCCACGGCCGTCGAAGCTCTTGGCGTTCAGGCCACGGAAATCTCGCACGCGCGGCAGAGCGACGTTCACCAGACGATCAATGAACTCGTACATCTTCGTCTTGCGGAGAGTCACCTTGGCGCCGATCGGCTGGTTTTCACGCAGCTTGAAGGTCGCGATAGCAACGCGCGAATAGGTCACGATGGCCTTCTGACCGGCGATCAGCGACAGGTCGCTGGCAGCGGTTTCGGCCTTCTTGCGGTCGTTCACAGCTTCGCCAACGCCCATGTTCAGGACGATCTTGTCGAGGCGCGGAACCTGCATGACGTTTTCGTAGCCGAACTGTTCAGTCAGCTTGGCACGAATGGACTTATCGTATTCGACGCGCAGGCGCGGAATGTAGACGGTCTCAGACATCGATCTCTGCTCCCGAACGCTTGGCGATACGCACCTTGGTGCCATCAGCCTGGATCTTGAAACCAACGCGAGTCGGCTTGCCGTCCTTGCCGACGATCGCGATGTTGGACAGTTGGATCGGCGCCTCTTTCGAGATGATGCCGCCTTCCTGTGCCTGGGTCTGCTTCTGGTGACGCTTGACCAGGTTGACGCCGCGAACCAGCGCCTTGCCCTCGGTCGGGCGCACTTCAAACACTTCGCCGGTACGGCCCTTGTCGCGACCGTTCAGCACGATGACCTTGTCACCCTTGCGAATTTTGGCAGCCATTACAGCACCTCCGGCGCAAGCGAGATGATCTTCATGTGGTTCTTGGCGCGCAGCTCACGCGGCACGGGCCCGAAGATACGGGTACCGATCGGCTCGGACTGATTGTTGATCAGCACGGCAGCGTTGCGATCGAAGCGGATGACAGAGCCATCCGGGCGGCGAATGTCCTTGCGGACGCGCACGACGACCGCCTTCATGACGTCGCCCTTCTTCACCTTCCCGCGTGGGATGGCTTCCTTGATCGATACGACAATTACGTCGCCAACGGATGCATAACGGCGCTTGGATCCACCAATCACCTTAATGCACATGACACGGCGTGCGCCTGAATTATCGGCCACGTCGAGGTTGGTCTGCATCTGAATCATTGATGCACCTCGTCCTCTGTTTATGCGCTAATGCGCGATTTTTAGGCAGTCTTCTTCTGTTCGCCCCGGACAACCGTCCAGTGCTTCAGCTTCGACATCGGCTTGCTCTCTTCGATCCACACCATGTCGCCCGGCTTGAACTCGTTGTTCTCGTCGTGGGCATGGTAGTTTTTCGAACGGCGAATGGTCTTCTTGTAGATCGGGTGCGTAAAGCGACGGTCAACGCGAACAACAACCGTCTTGGCTTGCTTGTCGCTGACGACCACGCCCTGCAGAGTACGTTTCGGCATGTTCGGCCCCTTACTTCGACTTACCGTCGCGCTTCTGCGCGGCGATGGTCTTGATTCGTGCAATATCACGACGCGCCTCACGAAGGCGAGAGGTGTTTTCCAGCTGCCCGGTGGCGCGCTGGAAGCGCAGGTTGAAACGCTCCTTCTTCAGATTGAGGACGGCGTCGTCCATCTGATCGGGGCTCATTGCGCGGATATCGCTGGTTTTCATTTCGGCCATGGCTCTACTCCGCAATGCGCGTAACGAAACGCGTCTTGATCGGCAGCTTGGCGGCAGCGAGGGTCATCGCTTCCTTGGCAATCTGCGTGGTGACACCGTCGATCTCGAAGATCACTCGGCCTGGCTTGACGCGCGCAACCCACAGTTCCGGGGTACCCTTGCCGGAGCCCATTCGGACTTCAGCGGGCTTCTTCGAAACCGGAAGATCCGGGAACACCCGGATCCAGACGCGGCCGGCACGCTTCATGTGACGGGTCAGCGCGCGACGGGCAGCTTCGATCTGACGCGCGGTCAGACGTTCCGGCGCCATTGCCTTCAGGCCGAACTGACCGAAAGCCAGCGTGGCGCCCGAAGTCGCAACGCCGTGGATCCGGCCCTTATGCGCCTTCCGGAACTTGGTCTTCTTTGGTTGCATCATGGCTTACGCCCTCAAACCTTCTAATTAAACGCTCAAGCAGCGTCGCGACGCGGCCGGGAATTGTCACCCTCGGCCATGCGCTTGTCCTGAGCCATCGGATCGTGCTCGAGGATTTCGCCCTTGAAGATCCAGACCTTGACGCCGCAGGTGCCGAACGTCGTGAACGCGGTGGCTACGCCGTAATCGATATCCGCACGCAGCGTGTGCAGCGGCACGCGACCTTCGCGATACCATTCCATACGCGCGATTTCCGCACCGCCCAGACGACCCGAGCAGTTGATACGAATGCCTTCGGCGCCGAGACGCATGGCCGACTGCACTGCCCGCTTCATCGCACGGCGGAACGCAACGCGGCGCTCGAGCTGCTGTGCGATCGACTCGGCGACCAAGGTCGCATCGAGCTCCGGCTTGCGGATTTCGACGATGTTGATCACCACGTCTGACGAGGTGATGTCGGCAACCTTCTTGCGAAGCTTGTCGATGTCAGCGCCCTTCTTGCCGATCACGACACCCGGACGAGCCGACTGGATCGTGACGCGGCACTTCTTGTGCGGGCGCTCGATGATGATCTTGGCGACGGCAGCCTGCTTGAGCTCCTTGTGCAGGATCTCACGGATCTTGACGTCTTCGTGCAACAACTTGCCGTATTCGTTCTTGCCGGCATACCAACGTGAATCCCACGTACGGTTGATGCCAAGACGCAGACCGATTGGATTGATCTTCTGACCCATCTTATTCTCCTGCGCCTGCTTACGCTGCTGCTTCTGCTTCTGCTTCGACCTGACGAACGACAATCGTCAGCTGCGCAAACGGTTTAAAGATACGGCCCGAACGGCCACGGCCGCGCGGACTGAAACGCTTCATCACGATGCCCTTGCCGACATGCGCCTCGGAGACGATCAGTGCGTCAACGTCGAGGTCATGATTGTTCTCGGCATTAGCGATCGCCGATTCCAGGCACTTCTTCACGTCGACCGCGATCCGCTTGCGCGAGAACTGCAGGTCGGCGAGCGCAGCCGAGGCCTTGCGGCCGCGGATCATCTGCGCAACCAGGTTCAGCTTCTGCGGGCTCACGCGCAACATGCGGGCGATCGCCTTGGCCTCGTTATCCGGGAGGCTCCGTTCGCGCTTTGGCTTGCTCATGACTTAGTCCTCAGCCCTTCTTGGCTTTCTTGTCGCCGGCGTGGCCATGGAAGGTACGGGTCGGCGAGAATTCGCCGAACTTGTGACCAACCATTTCCTCGTTCACAGCGACAGGTACATGCTTCTGGCCGTTGTAAACGCCGAAGGTGAGACCCACGAACTGCGGCAAGATCGTCGAGCGACGGCTCCAGATCTTGATCACATCATGACGACCAGACGAACGAGCGGCATCTGCCTTCTTGAGCAGCGAACCCTCGACGAACGGGCCTTTCCAGACTGAACGAACCATGTCCGGCGATCCTTACTTCTTCCGCTTGTGGCGGCTGATGAGAATGAACTTGTTGGTCGACTTGTTCGACCGGGTCTTCTTGCCCTTGGTCGGCTTGCCCCAGGGCGTAACCGGGTGACGACCACCCGAGGTACGACCTTCACCACCACCGTGCGGATGGTCGATCGGGTTCATGACGACGCCGCGGTTATGCGGACGCCAGCCGAGCCAGCGGGTACGACCGGCCTTGCCGATCGAGATGTTCATGTGATCCGGGTTCGACACAGCGCCGATGGTGGCGGTGCAACGACCGTGAACCAGGCGCTGTTCGCCCGAGTTCAGACGGATGATCACGTAATCATGGTCACGACCGACAAGCTGGGCATAGGTGCCGGCGGAACGAGCGATCTGGCCGCCCTTCCCGATCTTCATCTCGACGTTGTGGATGATCGTGCCGATCGGCATGTTGCCGAGCGGCATGACATTGCCCGGCTTCACGTCGACATAGCTGCCTGCGATGACGGTATCGCCAACGGCCAGACGCTGCGGCGCCAGGATATAAGCCTGCTCGCCATCGGTATACTTGATCAGCGCAATGAACGCGGTGCGGTTCGGATCGTATTCCAGACGCTCGACCACGGCCGGAACGTCGACCTTGGAACGCTTGAAGTCGACGATACGATAGGACTTCTTGTGGCCACCGCCACGGAAGCGCACCGTGATGCGACCCGTGTTGTTACGACCGCCAGCCGAGTGCTTGCCTTCGGTCAGAGCCTTGACAGGCTTGCCCTTGTACAGCGCGGAACGATCCACCATGACTAGCTGACGCTGGCCGGGTGTCGTTGGGTTGAATGTCTTAAGTGCCATCGTTGATCGCCCTTACAGTCCGGTCGTAACGTCGATGCGGTGGCCCTCTTCGAGGGTCACGATCGCACGCTTGACGTTCGACTGTGAACCGAGGTTGCCACGGAAGATCTTCGTCTTGCCCTTGCGAACCAGCGTGTTCACGCTCTTTACCTTGACGTCGAACAGCTTTTCGACGGCTTCCTTGATCTGCGGCTTGGTGGCCTTGCCGTCGACCTTGAAAACAACCTTGTTGAATTCAGAAGCGACAGTGGCCTTTTCCGTCACCACAGGGGCGACGATCACGTCGTAATGGCGCGGGTCGATGTTCTTCATTTGAAGCGCGCCTCCAACGCATCAAGCGCCGCCTTGGTCAGAACCAGCTTCTGACGACGCAGAATGTCATAGACGTTGATGCCCTGGATCGGCAGCACGTCGATGTTCGGAATGTTACGGGCCGCCTGAGCGAAACCGACATGAACCTCGGCGCCGTCGATGATCAGCGCATTGGTCAGGCCGAGACCCGAGAAGTGACCGAGCAGAGCCTTGGTCTTGGCGGCTTCCAGGTTGGCGTTCTCGATCACGATCAAGCCGCCGTCCTTGGCCTTCGCCGACAGAGCATGCTTCAGCGCGAGTGCACGGACCTTCTTCGGCAGATCGAACGCATGGGAGCGAACGACCGGACCGAAGGCACGACCGCCGCCGCGGAACTGCGGAACGCGAGCCGAACCGTGACGAGCACCGCCGGTGCCCTTCTGCTTGTACATCTTCTTACCGGTGCGCCAGATTTCGGCGCGACCCTTGGCCTTGTGGTTGCCCGACTGGCGCTTTGCGAGCTGCCAGTTGACGCAACGCTGGATGATATCGGCCCGCGGATCGAGACCGAAGATGGCATCCGACAGCTCGATCGAGCCGGCGTCCTTGCCCTCAAGCGTGGTGACGTTCAGTTTCATCTCACGCTCCTTCCTGCTCGGCCGCAGGTGCTTCAACGGTCGCACCCTCTCCTGCCAGCTTGAACTTGCCGGGCTTCGGCGCGTCCTTCGGCAGAGCCTTCTTCACCGCATCGCGAACCGAAATCCAGCCGCCCTTGGAGCCGGGAACGGCACCTTCGACGAGGATCAGGCCGCGCTCGACATCAAGCTGCACGACGCGCAGGTTGAGCGTGGTGATACGATCGACACCCATATGACCGGGCATCTTCTTGTTCTTGAAGGTCTTGCCGGGATCCTGACGACCACCGGTCGAACCGATCGAACGATGCGAAACCGACACACCGTGCGTGGCGCGAAGACCGCCGAAATTCCAGCGCTTCATACCACCGGCGAAGCCCTTACCGACCGAGGTGCCGGTGACGTCGACGAACTGGCCAACCACGAAGTGGTCTGCCTGAATCTCGGCGCCGACCGGGATCAGCGCGTCTTCCGACACGCGGAATTCCGCGACCTTCCGCTTGGGTTCAACCTTGGCGACCGCGAACTGGCCGCGTTCAGCCTTGGGCAAATACACGGTCTTGCGCGAGCCCGATCCGAGCTGCAGCGCGACGTAACCGTTCTTCTCGCTGGTGAGGTGGCCAACCACCTGGCAGTTACCCAGCTTGAGCACGGTCACAGGGATATGTTCACCGGCGTCTGTGAAGACCCGGGTCATCCCGACCTTTTGTGCGATCACTCCGGAGCGCATCGGCGTGCTTCCTGTTCTTTCTGTCCGTTTGACCGGACGGGACCTAAATACTTAGAGCTTGATCTCGACGTCGACACCGGCGGCCAGGTCGAGCTTCATCAAAGCATCGACTGTCTGCGGGGTCGGATCGACGATATCGAGAAGACGCTTATGAGTGCGCATCTCGAACTGCTCGCGGCTCTTCTTGTCGACGTGCGGCGAACGGTTGACCGTGAACTTCTCGATGCGCGTCGGCAGCGGGATGGGTCCACGGACCTGTGCACCCGTGCGCTTCGCGGTGCTTACGATCTCACGGGTCGATGCATCGAGGATACGATGATCGAACGCCTTGAGACGAATGCGGATATTCTGGCCGTTCATTGCCGTGTCTTTCTTTGAAAGCGAATGGTTGTTGCGAGTAGCGAGTAGCGAGACCCGCTACTCACGACTTCCTGTTCGCGTCCTTACTCGATGATGCTAGCGACGACGCCTGCACCGACGGTGCGGCCGCCTTCACGGATGGCGAAGCGCAGCTTCTCTTCCATCGCGATCGGCACGATCAGGTGCACTTCCATGGCGATATTGTCGCCCGGCATCACCATTTCGGTGCCTTCCGGCAGATGCACAACACCGGTCACGTCGGTGGTGCGGAAGTAGAACTGCGGACGGTAGTTGGTGAAGAACGGCGTGTGACGGCCACCCTCTTCCTTGGTGAGAATGTAAGCCTCGGCCTTGAACTTGGTGTGCGGCTTCACCGAACCCGGCTTGCACAGCACCTGGCCGCGCTCGACGTCTTCACGCTTGGTGCCGCGCAGCAGCGCGCCGATGTTGTCGCCGGCCTGGCCCTGATCGAGCAGCTTGCGGAACATTTCAACGCCGGTGCAGATCGTCTTCTGCGTGGCGCGGATGCCGACGATTTCGATTTCCTCGCCGACCTTGACGATGCCGCGCTCGACGCGGCCGGTCACGACCGTGCCACGGCCCGAGATCGAGAACACGTCTTCCACCGGCATCAGGAACGGCTGGTCAACCGGACGCTCCGGCTGCGGGATGTAGCTGTCGACATTCTTCATCAGTTCGAGAATGGCGTCGTGACCGAGCTTCTGGTCCGAGTTTTCGAGAGCGGCCAGCGCCGAACCCTTGATGATCGGAATGTCGTCGCCCGGGAAGTCGTACTTCGAGAGCAATTCACGGACTTCCATTTCCACGAGTTCGAGCAGCTCCGGATCGTCGACCATGTCGCACTTGTTCAGGAACACGACCAGCGCGGGAACGCCGACCTGGCGGGCGAGCAGGATGTGCTCGCGGGTCTGCGGCATCGGGCCGTCAGCGGCCGACACGACCAGGATGCCACCGTCCATCTGCGCGGCGCCGGTGATCATGTTCTTCACATAGTCGGCGTGGCCGGGGCAATCGACGTGGGCGTAGTGGCGGTTGGCGGTCTCGTATTCGACGTGTGCCGTCGAAATGGTGATGCCGCGGGCCTTTTCCTCGGGCGCCTTGTCGATCTGGTCGTAAGCGGTGAACGTGGCACCGCCCGTCTCTGCCAGCACCTTCGTGATCGCCGCCGTCAGCGACGTCTTGCCGTGGTCAACGTGACCGATCGTACCAATATTGCAGTGCGGCTTGTTACGTTCAAATTTTGCTTTGGCCATGACTCTCTCCGTTTAGTCGTCAACTGTCGCTAACGACAATCAGGCAAACTTCTTCTGGACTTCTGCCGACACATTGGCCGGCGCTTCCGCGTAGTGATCGAATGACATCGAGAACGTTGCACGACCCTGGCTCATCGAGCGCAGTGTGTTCACGTAACCGAACATGTTCATGAGCGGCACCATCGCGTTGATGACGTTGGCGTTGCCGCGCATGTCCTGACCCTGGATCTGACCGCGCCGCGAGTTCAAGTCGCCGATGACCGAACCGGTGTAGTCTTCCGGGGTCACGCATTCGACCTTCATGATCGGCTCGAGCAGAACGGACTTGCCCTTCTGCAGCGCGTCGCGGAGTGCCGCGCGCGAAGCAATTTCGAAGGCCAGTGCCGACGAGTCGACGTCGTGATAGGCGCCGTCAACCAGCTGGACATGAACGTCGACCACGGGGAAGCCCGCGACCACGCCCGAGGTCATGACGCTGTTGAGACCCTTTTCGACGCCGGGGATGTATTCCTTCGGAACCGAACCACCGACGACCTTGGATTCAAACACGAAGCCCGAACCCGGCTCGCCCGGCTCGACCACGAACTTGACGCGGGCGAACTGGCCAGTACCACCGGTCTGCTTCTTGTGGGTGTAGTCGACCTCAGCGCGCTTCGTGATCTTCTCACGGAACGCCACCTGCGGTGCGCCGATATTCGCATCGACCTTGTAGGTACGGCGCAGAATGTCGACCTTGATGTCGAGATGGAGTTCGCCCATGCCCTTCAGGATGGTCTGGCCGGACTCGTGGTCGGTCGACACGCGGAACGACGGATCTTCTGCAGCGAGCTTCGCCAGAGCGACGCCCAGCTTTTCCTGGTCGGCCTTGGACTTCGGCTCGATCGCGATTTCGATCACCGGCTCCGGGAATTCCATGCGCTCGAGAATGACCTGCTTGTCCGGATCGCAAAGCGTATCACCGGTGCGGGCTTCCTTGAGGCCAGCCAGAGCGACGATGTCGCCGGCAAAGGCTTCCTTGATGTCTTCACGGTTGTTCGCATGCATCAGCAGCATGCGGCCGATACGTTCTTTCTTCTCACGGGTCGAGTTCACGACACCGGTGCCGCTCTGCAGAACACCCGAATAGATGCGGCAGAAGGTGATGGTGCCGACGAACGGATCGTCCATGATCTTGAATGCGAGCAGAGCCAGCGGCTCCTTGTCGTCCGCCTTGCGGAGGATCTCGTTGCCGTCTTCGTCCGTGCCCTTGATGGCAGGAACGTCAACCGGCGACGGCAGATAATCGACAACCGCGTCGAGCAGAGGCTGCACGCCCTTGTTCTTGAAGGCCGAGCCGCAGAGAACCGGGTAGAACGCGCCAGTCAACACGGCCTTACGGATCAGACGCTTGAGGGTCGCCTCGTCCGGCTCGGTGCCGTCGAGGTAAGCAGTCATCGCCTCATCGTCGAGTTCGACGGCGGCTTCGAGCAGCTTCTCGCGATATTCCTTGGCCTTCTCGACCAGGTCAGCCGGAATGTCGACGGTCTCATACTTCGCGCCGAGGGCCTCGTTGTTCCAGATATAGGCCTTCATGATCACGAGATCGACCATGCCGACGAAGTCGTTCTCAGCGCCGATCGGCAGCTGGATCGCAACGGGCTTCGCGCCGAGACGGTCGATGATGTCCTGCAGGCACTTGTAGAAGTCAGCGCCGGTCTTATCCATCTTGTTCGCGAAAACGATCCGCGGAACCTTGTACTTGTCGCCCTGACGCCAGACGGTTTCGGTCTGCGGCTCGACGCCCTGGTTGGAGTCGAGAACGCACACGGCGCCGTCGAGCACGCGCAACGAACGCTCGACTTCAATCGTGAAGTCGACGTGGCCGGGGGTGTCGATGATGTTCAGGCGATGGCCGTTCCAGAATGCAGTGGTGGCAGCGGACGTGATGGTGATGCCACGCTCCTGCTCCTGCTCCATCCAATCCATCGTCGCGGCACCTTCGTGCACTTCGCCGATTTTGTGGCTCTTGCCAGTGTAATAGAGGATGCGCTCGGTCGTTGTCGTCTTACCGGCATCGATATGCGCCATGATACCGAAGTTACGGTAGTCCTCAATGGCATGTACGCGAGGCATGGGATGTTCCTTAAATTCCGGAGTTTCGCCGTTACCAGCGATAATGCGAGAATGCACGGTTGGCTTCCGCCATCTTGTGCACGTCTTCCCGCTTCTTCACGGCGTTACCACGGTTGTTCGACGCATCGAGCAGCTCAGCCGAAAGACGCTCGGTCATGGTCTTCTCGTTGCGAGCGCGCGCAGCGGTGATCAGCCAGCGAATGCCCAGCGCCTGGCGCCGAATGCTGCGGACTTCAACCGGCACCTGATAGGTGGCACCACCGACGCGACGCGAACGAACTTCGATCGTCGGCATCACATTTTCCAGAGCCTGCTCGAACACGCCGAGCGGACCCTGCTTGGTCTTCGCTTCGATCATTTCGAAAGCACCGTAAACGATGGTTTCGGCGGCAGACTTCTTGCCGTCATACATGATCGAATTCATGAACTTGGTGACGATGACGTTCCCGAACTTCGGATCCGGGTTAACTTCACGCTTTTCAGCTGAATGGCGACGAGACATCGATCAGACCCCGGCTTACTTCGGACGCTTCGCGCCGTACTTCGAACGACGCTGCTTACGGTTCTTGACGCCCTGGGTATCCAGCACGCCGCGGAGAATGTGGTAACGCACGCCGGGCAAATCCTTGACGCGACCGCCGCGGATCATGACCACGGAGTGCTCCTGAAGGTTATGACCTTCACCCGGAATGTAACCGATGACTTCGAAGCCATTGGTCAGACGCACCTTGGCAACCTTACGAAGCGCCGAGTTCGGCTTCTTCGGAGTCGTCGTGTAGACGCGCGTGCAAACGCCGCGCTTCTGCGGCGACTGCTGCAGCGCAGGAACCTTCTTGCGCGACTTCTGAATTGCGCGCGGAGTAGCGATCAGCTGGTTGATCGTCGGCATGTCAGCCTTCACCCTTTAGTTCGCTCGAAGCCGTAACGGCTTCCTCAAAATCACTCGGAGCAACCTGCCCCACGGTTCGCATCACGTGAAAAGCTTCACGCAAAACGAAATCACGCCAACCATTCATTGCTGAACGGAAAGCGCTTAACGCCACAGAGGACCGCGATCATGACCGCCAGACTTACGTCTTTAGGTCTGCACCGAGGTCATGCATTCGAATTTAATCTCAAGAGAGAAGCCTCTCAGGAGACAAACGTCGTTTTGGCATTGCCTTGATATAGCGACAGCGTTTGAGCTTCTTGGTCGAGGTTGGTGCCCGATTAACTCCGAAAAGCCGATTGGGTGATCCGTTCCGACACTGGCGAAGCTCACCGCCTGTCGTTGAATGGCCGGGTTGTATCCGCAGGGGATACCCAAGTCAACAACAAAGCGCGATGAAAGAAACGCTTCTCGCACTGCATCTTCTAGCATGTGGATCATGACAGAACATACGCGATTTCGACGCCCGCCATGTCATCCACGAAAGAATCTGCGACTCGGATTCGTTGCAGTTTGATGAAAGAGAATCGCCTGGGTTGCGGAATTTTTGCGCCCTGCCCCGCCGACTCGCATCCGACGCAAGCCGTATCGCGTCCCGAATCGGCACACCGGGCAGCGCCGATCAGCAGCAAATATTACCGGAGCGTCGAGTGGAGCGGTACGCCGCCGCTCATTCGACGCCCACGGTCGGCCAATCAGGCGGATGCAGGGAGGCGTGCGATGACCTTGATCTCGAAATCGAAGCCCGCGAGCCAGTTGACCCCGACCGCGGTCCAGTTCGGGTAAGGCGGTTCACCGATCACGGCCAATCGGACGGCATTGACCGCCGCGAACTGGGTGGCCGGGTCGGTGTGGAAGGTGGTGACGTCGACCACGTCGTCGAATGTGCAACCTGCAGCCTTCAGCACGGCCGCGAGGTTATCGAATGCCAGCTGGACCTGCTTTTCGAAGACCGGCTCCGGCGAGCCGTCTTCCCGGCTGCCAACCTGGCCGGAGACAAACAAGAGGTCGCCCGATCGTATCGCCGCCGAATACCGGTTGATCTCGTAAAGCGCCTGCCGGCCGGCCGGGAAAATCGCGTCGCGTTTGGTCATGGTGTCAGTCCTTGTTCAGAGATTATATACGCCCCGTATGTCAGCATAATCTGACATACGCCACGTATGTCAATACACATACAGCGCGTATGTTATTTTGCGGAGATGACAGTGGTCGCGAGACGACGAGCGGAAATGGTGGAGGAAACCCGGGCCAAACTCATCCGGGCAGCCAGGACGGCTTTCGCCGCCAAAGGCTATGCTGCGGCATCGATGGACGATCTGACCGCCGAAGCCGGCCTGACGCGCGGCGCGCTCTATCACAACTTCGGCGACAAAAAGGGTTTGCTGCAGGCCGTCATCGACCAGATCGACGCGGAAATGTTGGCGCGCATGCGCGCTGCCCGCGGTCAGGCGGACACCGCATGGGACGGGTTTCTCAACGAGGGCGTCGCCTATATCGAAATGTCCCTCGAGCCGGAGATCCAGCGCATCATGCTGCTGGATGGCCCCGCCGTGCTCGGCGATCCCTCGCAATGGCCGAACCAGACGGCGTGTCTGCGCACGACAACACAGGCGATTCAACGGCTGATCGACGATGGAACGGTCAAGCCTGTCGATGCCGAAGCAGCGGCCCGCCTGATCAATGGCGCGGCGCTCAACGCCGCCCTCTGGATCGCTGCCGCGGATGATCCCCACGCGGTCCTTACGAAAGCTGTCGAGGTTTTCCGCCAGCTCGCGGCGGGCTTGCTGCGAATGGCGGGATGACCGCCTCACACATCTTCAGATGCGCTCACTCGTCGTCATCCTCGTCATCATCATCGTCGTTAGCAGATGACCTGTGCCGCTGGTCGTCCCAGAGCTGGCGATAGGTACCGTTCAGCGCCAGCAGCTCCTTGTGCGAGCCGCGCTCGATCGCCTTGCCGCCATTGATGACGATGATTTCGTCCATATCCACCACGGCGGCCAGCCGGTGCGTCGACGAAATCAGGGTACGGCCCTTGGCGAGTTTGAACAGCGTCTTGTTGAGCGCCGCCTCGGTTGTCTGGTCGAGGGCCGATGTCGCCTCATCCAGCAGGAGCACCGACGGATTGCGGACGACGGCCCGCGCGATCGCAATGCGCTGGCGTTGGCCGCCGGATAGCGTATCGCCGCGCTCGCCAACCTGGGTGTCGTATTTGTCCGGAAGGCTCATGATGTAGCGATGGATCTCGGCCTTGCGCGCCGCCTGCTCGACTTCCTCGTCGGTGGCGCCTTCCTTGCCGAGCCGGATGTTCTCGCGGATCGACATGTTGAACAGCATGTTCTCCTGGAACACCACGGCCATGTGTCCGCGTAGGGACTCGCGCGTGATCTTGCGGATATCGACGCCGTCAATGGTCACCCTGCCCTCGTCAGGCATATAGAGCCGCAGGATCAGGTTCAGCAACGTGCTCTTGCCGGAACCGGACGGACCGACAATGGCGACGGTCTTGCCGACATTGATCTTGAGGCTGAGATTGTCGAGCACCGGCTGCTGGCTGTTCTCATACTTGAACGAGACGCGATCGAACGTGATGTCGTTGACGATGCGCGGCAGCTCCGGTGAGCCGGGCTTGTCGGCGCCGCGGGTGGGCTCGTCGAGCATCTCCTCCATGTGCCGCACGGCGGCCGCTGCCTGGATCGACACCGGGATGAAATGCATCACGTGGGCGATGTTATAGGACACCTCCCAGAACGCGCTTTCGAAGGTGACGAAGGTACCGACGGTGATCTGGCCCTTGGTGGCGAGATAGGCGCCGATCGCCAGCACCACCAAATGCAACAGCAATACGGAGACGGTGACCGAGCGCTCGACCATCGTGGACAGGAAGGTCGCCGCCGCTATCCTGTCGCGCGTTTCGTTGTTGCGTAGCCGGAACCAGCCCATGGTACGCCGCTGCAGGCTGAAGGCCTTGATCACCGCCTGCGCTGCGATGTTTTCCTGCACCATGCCGAGCACGGATGCTTCGCTGAGCTTCTGGTCGTAATTGGCCTGCACGGCCTTCGGCGTCAGGATGCGCGGGCCGATCAGTGTGATCGGGAAAATCAATAGCGCGACAGCGGCAAGCTGCCAGTTCAGATACAGCATCAGCCCGATGCCGGCGATCAGTTCGAGGAACGGCAGCAATGCGCTGTTGGCAAAACTCTTGATGGCCGTCTCGAAAGACGACAGATCGATCGAGAAGCGCGACAGTATCTCGCCGCGCTTGGTGCGGGCGAAATAGGCCGACGGCAGATCCTGCACGTGATCGAACAGACGCGAGCGAACATCCGTGATGATCGAGGCTGCCAGTTTGGCGTCCCAGCGCTCGTACCAGATCGCAACGATCGACGTGACAATGCCGGCGACGGCCAGCACCGACAGGATCTTGAACAGCGCGTCGAAATCCTCCTCGCCGAGCGCGTCGTCGATCAGATATTTGAGGCTGAGCGGCATGATGACGTTGAACAGCGTCTCGACCAGGACGCCGAAGCCAACGAAGCCAAGCAGCTTGCGGTACTTGCCGAGCAACGGCCGCGTGAAACGATAGACCGTCCCGAAGGCGCCGGCGGCCTCGCGCGCGGTGAAGACGACGAGTTCCTCGTCATCATCGTCATCGAGTTCGTCGTCTTCGTCCTCGTCGTCATCATCGACGGCAGGCTTGGCTTTTGCCGTCTTCTCGACGGCCGGCGGCTTCGTGCTGGGAACCGAAGCGGCGGCAGCGCCAACTGGGAGCGCGAACTTGTCATCGAGCGGCGTGGCCGGCTCGGCCGCGTTCTTGTCGTCAGATGGAGGCTTTGGAGGTGGCTTCGACGCCATGGAACGAACCGTTGCTGCACGGTCCTTCGACCGCAAGAATCAATGAAGCGGCCCGGACAGCCACGGCAATGATCCTATGCGATCAGAATGTCCTCGGCAAAGCAACCGAAGGCCGATGCCAAAGATCAATCCTCGGCATCGACCTTGTCGAAGAACGAGTAACGCAGGCTGTCCGCGTCGGCATACCAGTGGCCCGGTCCCTTGCCGGCGGCCAGTGTGGCTTCCCACACCGCCTCGGTGCAGTCGCGGCGATGCATCGACAGGTCGAAGCCATTGCCGAAGAACAGTTCCGACCACTCCCACCAGGTGCCGAGCTTCTTGACGCCGCGCAGCAGGTCGTAGCGATCGATCACCGCCGGCGCCATGTCAGACGTGACCGAGCCGAAGACAAGGCCGGTCTTCACGACGCGGTTGAGCTCCTGCACGGCCGTCACCACCTGCTTGTCGCTCACGTGACACAGGCTGGTCTCGAATACGAAATCGAACTGCCCAGCCTTGAAGGGCAGATCGGTGATCGATCCGAGTTTGTTGAACTTCTGCAGCGCCTTTGGCGTCCTGGCGTGGATCGCCTTGTTGTTCTCGACACCCCAGGCGTCGATGCCCCTGGCACGCAGCGCGCCGACCAGTTCGCCTGATGCCGAGCCGGCGACCAGCAGCTTGTAGCCCTTGGCGCGGCCCCAGACGATCTTGATGAGATTTGTCAGATAGGCCGGGTCGGTAAACTGGCTCCAGACCTCGCTGTAGGGACCGACGCCGCGATAATTCTGGAAATAGTCGCGATCGATCTTGTCGGAGATCGTCGTACCATTCTGACCCTGCGCGCGGCGCAGGCGCATCATCTCGGTGAGGATGATGTCGGTGGCCGCATCCGAGGAGTCGAGCAGACCGTTCAGCGTCGAGTCGAACAGATAGTCGCCGACCACAACGAGGCCCGGATGATCCTTCGGCTCCGGCCGGTGATTGGTCATGACGTCGCGCACCGGCATGCCGCCGGGGATCGCATTGACCGACGACAGCCAGCGATGGATCTTGCCTTCCAGCAGATGCTCGCGCGCATCGCCAAACGAGACCGGCAACGACTTCAGCGCGGCATCGATCAACTCATCGTCTGTGAGGTTGGCAAAGGCCAGCGCGTCGGAGCCTGGCACCAGCCAGTTCAGCACGCCGTGCTTGCCTACATCGTGGCGGGCGCCCTCGTTATAGACACAGCAGCCGCCAAAGGCTTCCGACATGAACCAGGCGCCGGGAATCTGCTCGCCCCAGAACGGCGTGTCGAACAGCAGCGAGATCCGGAGATAATGCGCCGGGCGGTCAAAGTAAGCGACGTGCTTGACCATCGACTTGCGCAGCTGCTCGCCGTCCCAGCGCATGGTCGCCAGCCATGAATGCGGCAGGCACATCACCACGAGATCGAAGTCGCGGGTGTCCGGCCCCTTGCCATTCATCATGTCGAGCTGATAGCGGCCCTGCTCGGTCTTGCCGACCTTGAGCACACGGTGATTGAGCCGGATGTCGGCATCGACTTCCGACTGCAGGCAGGAAATCAGCTGCTCGTTGCCGTTCTGGATCGAATAGAGGCCGATATAGCCATCGACATCCATCACGAAGTTCTTCAGCGCATTGAGGCCGTTGGTGTTGTGCGTCTCGGTCGCGATGTCGGAGCGCGCCATCACCTTCAGGAAGCGCTTGGCAATGGGATCGCTGACTTCCTTATCAAGCAGCTCCTCGGCATTTATCCATGCCCATGGGTGTTCGTTGTCGTGCGAACCGACGCCTTCGTAATATTCGATCGGCGACACCATGCTCGCGCACTTCTTGCGGAAGGCTTCAATGGCGGCTGCGGTCTTGGCGCCGTATTTCTTGCGCATGCCCGGCACGTCGTTGAGCAGCTCGCCGTCGAGCTGCACCTGCTCGGCATCCATCGGAATGGTCTGCAGGCCGAAATGCTGGATCAACTCGCGCAGCGGATCCGGCCCCGTCATCGAGTAATCGTAGATTTCCGCAACGCCAGCTTCGTACATGGCCGGCGCTGTATCGAACTTGCGCGTGAGAATCTTGCCGCCGACGCGGTCGGACGCCTCGTAGATGGTGACACGACAGAGATCGCCGAGCTTCTTCTTGAGATACCAGGCGCTCATCAGGCCGCCTGGACCACCACCAACAATTGCAAGATCAAGCATAGGTTTCTTTCACGCGTCGTGTTTGCCGGCGGCAATATCCGGCAACGGTCGATGTAACGTATTCCCAGCCAAAGCGGAATCCGCTGACGCTGCAAGGCTGGCCCGTCGACCCCGTCGACTCGCGCTAACCCCCTCCAAGTGAAAACATTTTTCAGCTGAAGGAAAGATGAACAAAAGCATGTAGTGCGCCGCAACACACGTCAGACGCGAAAAAGGCCGGCTTTCGCCGGCCTTTTCCATGGCATTGATGTGATCTGCAGTGGCAGGTCAGTTGGTCGGCGACAAGACACGCTCCATGACGATGGTCCGCTCCTCACCGTGATAGGCCTCGCGAACGGCCGTGAAGCCCAGTCTCGCGTAAAAAGCCTCTGCGGTGACCGTCGCCGGAACCGTCAGAATCGCAAGCTGTCGTTCGCGGGCGACCCTCTCGATCCGCTGCACCAGCAAACGGCCGATGCCGCGCCCTTGCACGTCCGGCAAGACGAACATGGTCCGCAGGGTCTGCCCATCCAGGCTCGCCGTGCCGACAACACGATTGTCCATCTCGGCAACGAACACATCGCGCTGGTCGATCAATCGTTCGACAGCCGCCGAGCTGAAACTGAGTTCAACGCGCGCGATGATATCGGGCGTGTAATCCTTCGCATTGGTTTCACGCAGCGCGCGGATGATGACGCGGCTGATATCTGCCGCATCGCCGGCTTGAGCCGGCCGAATATCGCATGTCATCTGACCGCTCTCTGTTTCCAACCGAATGAACAGATCAAAACGAGAAAGGGCCAGCTTGCGCCGGCCCTTTCGTTTCTTAAGTCTGCCCGGCCCGATTACTCGGCCGACGGCAGCATCAGCGGTTCTTCTGCCGGAGCCGACGGCACGATCGCCGCCTGCTTCTCGCGCTCGTCGAGGATCATCTTGTCGCGCTTCATTGCGACTTCGCGGATCTTCGCCATCGAGGCGCCAGTACCGGCCGGGATCAGGCGGCCAACAATGACGTTTTCCTTGAGGCCTTCGAGCGGGTCCACCTTGCCGTTGACGGCAGCTTCGGTGAGCACGCGCGTGGTCTCCTGGAACGACGCTGCCGAGAAGAACGAACGGGTCTGCAAGCTGGCCTTGGTGATGCCCAGCAGCACAGGGTTTCCGGTCGCGATCTTCTTGCCTTCTTCCTTCGCCTTCAGGTTCAGCGCGTCGAACTCGATCTTGTCGATCTGCTCGCCCGAGATCATGTCGGTCTCGCCCTGATCGGTAATCTCGACCTTCTGCAGCATCTGACGGACAATCACTTCGATGTGCTTGTCGTTGATGAGCACGCCCTGCAACCGGTAAACTTCCTGGATTTCGTTGACCAGATAGGCAGCGAGTTCCTCGATGCCCTTGATCGCCAGAATGTCGTGCGGCGCCGGATTGCCTTCGACGATGTAATCGCCCTTTTCGACGATGTCGCCGTCCTGCAGATGGATCTGCTTACCCTTCGGAATGAGGTACTCGCGGGTCTCCTCGTTCTTGTCGAGCGGCTCGATCGAGATGCGACGCTTGTTCTTGTAGTCGCGTCCAAAGCGGATGGTGCCGCCGATTTCCGCGATGATCGCTGCGTCCTTCGGCTTGCGCGCCTCGAACAGTTCGGCCACCCGCGGCAGACCGCCGGTGATGTCACGCGTCTTCGCGCTTTCCATCGAGACACGGGCAAGAATGTCGCCCGAGGTCACCTTGGCATCGACGTCGACCGACAGAATGGCGTCGGGCGACAGCATGTAACGGGCGTCGCCGCCACGTGCGAGCTTGAGGACCTTGCCGTCCTTGCCCTTGATGACGATAGCCGGACGCAAGTCCGCACCGCCACGCGACGAACGCCAATCGGTAACGACGCGCTTGGCGATACCGGTGGACTCGTCGAGCGTTTCCGTAATCGACTGGCCGTCGATCAGGTCCTCGAACCCGATCGTGCCGTCGACTTCAGTCAGCAGCGGACGGGAATACGGATCCCATTCCGCGATACGCTGGCCACGCTTGATCATGTCGCCGTTGGCCACGTGAACGCGAGCACCGTACTGGATACGATACGTCGCACGCTCGGTGCCATCGGCGTCAGAGATGGCGATGACCATGTTGCGCACCATTGCAACCATGTGGCCTTCGCCGTTCTTGGCGATGTTCTCGTTCTTGATCGTGATCTTGCCGTCGAAGTTCGACTCGATCACCGACTGCTCGTTGAGCTGCGCCGCGCCGCCGATGTGGAAGGTACGCATCGTCAGCTGCGTGCCGGGCTCGCCGATCGACTGCGCCGCGATGACGCCGACGGCCTCACCGTGGTTGACGGGCGTGCCACGGGCCAGATCGCGGCCGTAGCAGGTGCCGCAGATGCCGTTGACCAGTTCGCAAGTGAGAGCCGAACGGATCTTCACTTCCTGGATGCCGGCCTGCTGGAGCAGATCGACGTCCTTCTCTTCCATCAGCGTGTTGCGCTTGATCAGCACCTTGTTGGTCGCGGGATCGCGAATGTCTTCGCAGGCCGAACGACCGAGGATACGCGACGCCAGCGATGCGACCACCGAACCTGAGTCGATGATGGCACGCATCTTGATGCCGAGATTGGTGCCGCAATCGGTCTGCGTGATGATGCAGTCCTGCGCCACGTCGACGAGACGGCGGGTCAGATAGCCCGAGTTCGCGGTCTTCAACGCGGTGTCCGCGAGGCCCTTACGAGCGCCGTGGGTCGAGTTGAAGTATTCGAGAACCGACAGACCTTCCTTGAAGTTCGAGATGATCGGCGTTTCGATGATCTCGCCCGACGGCTTGGCCATCAGGCCGCGCATACCACCGAGCTGACGCATCTGGGCCGGCGAACCACGGGCACCGGAATGCGCCATCATGTAGATCGAGTTGATCTGGGCTTCTTCACCCGCCGCATTCCTCTTCACCGAGGAGATTTCTTTCATCATCTCCTTGGCGACTTCTTCACCCGCCTTCGACCAGGCGTCGACGACCTTGTTGTACTTCTCACCGTGGGTGATCAGACCGTCATTGTACTGCTGTTCGAAGTCCTTCGCGAACGCACGGGTGGCGTCGACGATCTTCCACTTCGAACCCGGCACGACCATGTCGTCCTTGCCGAACGAGATGCCGGCCTTGAACGCGTTGTAGAAGCCGAGCGCCATGATGCGATCGCAGAAGATCACGGTCTCTTTCTGACCGCAGTGACGATAGACCTGATCGATGACGCCCGAGATTTCCTTCTTGGTCATCAGCTTGTTGATGACGTCGAAAGGCATCTTCGGCGACTTCGGCAGAACCTGACCGAGCATCGCACGACCGGCAGTGGTTTCCACCATGCGCGTGACCGGCTTGCCGTCCGCATCGAGACCGGACCAGCTGTATTTGATCTTGGTGTGGAGGTGGATGACCTTTGCATGCAGCGCATGCTCGATCTCCGCCATCTCACGATACAGCTTGTTTTCGCCCGGGAGACCCGCACGCATGGTCGATAGGTAGTACAGACCCAGCACGATGTCCTGCGACGGCACGATGATCGGCTGACCGTTCGCAGGATGCAGGATGTTGTTGGTCGACATCATCAGGACGCGCGCTTCCAGCTGCGCTTCAAGCGACAGCGGAACGTGCACGGCCATCTGGTCGCCGTCGAAGTCGGCGTTGAAGGCCGAGCAGACCAGCGGATGCAGCTGGATCGCCTTGCCTTCGATCAGCACCGGCTCGAACGCCTGGATGCCCAGACGATGCAGCGTCGGCGCGCGGTTCAGCAGCACGGGATGCTCGCGAATGACCTCGTCGAGAATGTCCCAGACCTCGGGACGTTCTTTTTCAACGAGCTTCTTCGCCTGCTTCACCGTGGTGGACAGACCCTTGGCGTCGAGACGCGAATAGATGAACGGCTTGAACAGTTCGAGCGCCATCTTCTTCGGCAGGCCGCACTGATGCAAACGCAGCTCCGGACCGACGACGATGACCGAACGGCCCGAATAGTCGACGCGCTTGCCGAGCAGGTTCTGACGGAAACGACCCTGCTTGCCCTTCAGCATGTCGGCCAGCGACTTCAGCGGACGCTTGTTGGCGCCGGTGATGACACGGCCACGGCGGCCGTTGTCGAACAGTGCGTCGACGGCCTCCTGCAGCATGCGCTTTTCGTTGCGGATGATGATGTCCGGCGCGCGGAGCTCCATCAGACGCTTCAAGCGGTTGTTACGGTTGATGACGCGGCGATACAGATCGTTCAGATCCGACGTCGCGAAGCGGCCGCCATCGAGCGGCACCAGCGGACGCAGATCCGGCGGGATCACCGGCACCACCGTGAGGATCATCCATTCCGGCTTGTTGCCGGAATAGCGGAAAGCCTCGACGATCTTCAGGCGCTTGGCGAGCTTCTTGTGCTTGATGTCGGATTCGGTCTCCTTCATCTCGACGCGCAGCTGCTCGTCGAGCTTCTCGAGCTCCAGCCCCTTCAACAGTTCACGGATCGCCTCGGCACCGATCATCGCGGTGAACGAGTCCTGGCCGTATTCGTCCTGCGCCTTCAGATATTCTTCTTCAGACAGCAGCTGACGGTCCTTGAGCGCGGTGAGACCCGGCTCGAGAACGACGTAGTATTCGAAATACAGGATGCGCTCGAGATCCTTGAGCGTCATGTCCAGCAACTGGCCGATGCGCGACGGCAACGACTTCAGGAACCAGATGTGCGCGACCGGAGCAGCCAGTTCGATGTGGCCCATGCGCTCGCGTCTGACGCGCGACAGGGTCACTTCGACCGAGCACTTCTCGCAGATGATGCCCTTGTACTTCATGCGCTTGTACTTGCCGCACAAGCACTCGTAATCCTTGATGGGCCCGAAGATGCGGGCGCAGAACAGGCCGTCGCGCTCGGGCTTGAAGGTACGGTAATTGATGGTTTCCGGCTTCTTGATCTCGCCGTAGGACCACGACAGAATCTTCTCCGGGGACGCAATCGAGATCCGGATCTGGTCGAAGACCTGAGCCGGAGTCGTCGGATTGAAGAGATTCATAATTTCTTGGTTCATCGTCTTCTCCTCGCGTGCCGATCGCCATCAGCAGCAAATTCGAAATTCTTTAGAGCCACACACCCTGCCCCACGTCCCGGCTGGGTGCGGACGCCCGGCCATCAGGCCGGGCGTAACGCTTGTTCTTACTCGGCAGCTTCGGAGGTCGGCCCCGGCAGCTTGGAATTGTGCAGGTCGACGTTGAGGCCGAGCGAGCGCATTTCCTTGACCAGCACGTTGAACGATTCCGGGATACCGGCCTCGAACGTGTCGTCGCCGCGCACGATCGCCTCGTAGACCTTGGTACGGCCTGCGACGTCGTCCGACTTCACCGTCAGCATTTCCTGGAGCGTGTACGCCGCGCCATAAGCCTCGAGCGCCCACACTTCCATTTCACCGAAGCGCTGGCCGCCGAACTGCGCCTTACCACCCAGCGGCTGCTGCGTGACGAGCGAGTACGGACCGATCGAACGCGCGTGGATCTTGTCGTCCACGAGATGGTGAAGCTTGAGCATGTAGATGTAGCCCACGGTCACCTTGCGATCGAACTGGTCGCCGGTCCGGCCGTCATAGACGGTGGACTGACCGGATGCGTCGAAGCCAGCCATCTTCAACATCTCTTCGATGTCGGCTTCCTTCGCACCGTCGAACACCGGCGTCGCAATCGGCACGCCGGGCTTCAGGTTACGCGCCAGTTCAAGCAGCTCGGTGTCGTTCAGCGACTTGATGACTTCGTCTTCGCCGTAAACCTTCTTCAGGGTGTCGCGCAGCGGCTTCAGATCCTGCTTCTGGTAGTAGGCGTCGATGGTCTGACCGATCTTCTTGCCCATGCCTGCGCAGGCCCAGCCGAGATGCGTCTCCAAGATCTGACCGACGTTCATGCGCGACGGCACGCCGAGCGGGTTCAGCACGATGTCCGCATGCGTACCGTCTTCAAGGAACGGCATGTCTTCGATCGGAACGATCTTCGACACCACGCCCTTGTTGCCGTGACGTCCGGCCATCTTGTCGCCGGGCTGGATCTTGCGCTTCACCGCGACGAAGACCTTGACCATCTTCATCACGCCTGGCGGCAGTTCGTCGCCACGCTGCAGCTTCTCGACCTTGTCGAGGAAGCGCTGTTCAAGGCCCTTCTTCGATTCGTCGTACTGCTTTCGCATCGCTTCGATTTCGGTCATCAGCTTGTCGTTCGCGGTGGCGAACATCCACCACTGCGACCGCGGATTTTCGTCGAGCACGGCGCGCGTGATCTTGCCGTCCTTCTTGAAGCCCTTCGGACCGGCGATGCCGACCTTGTTCTCCAGAAGATCAGCCAGACGGCCGTAGACGTTACGATCCAGGATGGCCTGTTCGTCGTCACGGTCCTTGGCGAGACGTTCGATTTCTTCCCGCTCGATCGCCAGCGCACGTTCGTCCTTGTCGACGCCGTGCCGGTTGAACACGCGGACTTCGACGATCGTGCCCTGCACGCCCGGAGGGACGCGGAGCGAGGTGTCGCGAACGTCCGACGCCTTCTCACCGAAGATGGCGCGCAGAAGCTTTTCTTCCGGCGTCATCGGGCTTTCGCCCTTCGGCGTGATCTTGCCGACCAGGATGTCGCCGGCGCGGACTTCAGCGCCGATATAGACGATGCCGGCTTCGTCGAGGTTCTTCAGCGCTTCTTCCGACACGTTCGGAATGTCGCGGGTGATTTCCTCAGGGCCGAGCTTGGTGTCGCGGGCCATCACTTCGAATTCCTCGATGTGGATCGAGGTGAAGACGTCTTCCTTCACGATCCGCTCCGAGAGGAGGATCGAGTCTTCGAAGTTGTAGCCATTCCACGGCATGAACGCGACGAGCACGTTACGGCCGAGTGCGAGTTCACCGAGATCGGTCGACGGACCGTCGGCAATGATGTCGCCCTTGCGAATGATGTCGCCAACCTTCACCAGCGGACGCTGGTTGATACAGGTCGACTGGTTCGAACGCTGGTACTTCATCAGACGATAGATATCGACGCCCGACTTGGTCGGATCGAGATCTTCGGTCGCGCGGATAACCACGCGGGTTGCGTCGATCTGGTCGATGACACCCGAGCGGCGGGCAGCGATCGCAGCACCGGAATCGCGGGCCACGACGGCCTCCATGCCGGTACCGACGAACGGCGCTTCAGCGCGCACCAGAGGCACGGCCTGACGCTGCATGTTCGAGCCCATCAGCGCGCGGTTGGCGTCGTCGTTCTCGAGGAACGGGATCAGCGCCGCAGCGACCGAAACGAGCTGCTTCGGCGACACGTCCATGTAGTCGACCTTGTCAGCCGGCAGCGGCAACACGTCGCCGGCGTGACGGCAGATGATCATGTCTTCGGTGAACTTGCCCTTGGCGTCGAGCGACACGTTCGCCTGCGCGACCGAGTAGCGGCCCTCTTCCATCGCCGACAAGTACACGACCTCATCGGTGACGCGACCGTCCTTGACCTTGCGGTAAGGGGTCTCGACGAAACCGTACTTGTTGACGCGCGCGAAGGTGGCGAGCGAGTTGATCAGACCGATGTTCGGGCCTTCCGGCGTCTCAATCGGGCAGATACGGCCGTAATGGGTCGGATGCACGTCGCGGACTTCGAAGCCGGCGCGCTCGCGGGTCAGACCGCCCGGGCCAAGCGCCGAAAGGCGACGCTTGTGGGTGATTTCCGAGAGCGGGTTGGTCTGGTCCATGAACTGCGACAGCTGCGACGAACCGAAGAACTCGCGCACAGCGGCAGCCGCGGGCTTCGCGTTGATCAGGTCCTGCGGCATCACGGTGTCGATGTCGACGGACGACATACGTTCCTTGATGGCGCGCTCCATGCGCAGCAGGCCGACGCGATACTGATTTTCCATCAGCTCGCCGACCGAACGCACACGGCGGTTGCCGAGATGGTCGATGTCGTCGATTTCGCCCTTGCCGTCACGCAGGTCCACCAGCGTCTTGATGACGGCGAGGATGTCTTCCTTGCGCAGCGTGCGATGGGTATCCGGCGCATCGAGTTCGAGGCGCATGTTCATCTTCACACGGCCCACGGCCGAGAGATCGTAACGCTCACTGTCGAAGAACAGCGACTGGAACATGTTCTGCGCGGATTCGAGCGTCGGCGGCTCGCCCGGACGCATCACGCGATAGATGTCGAACAGCGCGTCTTCACGCGTCAGGTTCTTGTCTGCCGAAAGCGTGTTGCGGATATAGGCACCGATATTGACGTGGTCGATGTCGAGCAGCGGGAGTTCCTTGTAGCCCTCCTCGTTCAGCGCCTTCAGCGACTTCTCGGTGATTTCCTCGCCGGCTTCGGCGTAGATTTCACCGGTCTTCACGTTGACGAGGTCCTCGGCGAGATAGTTGCCGACCAGCTCTTCGTCGGTCAGACGCAGCGCCTTGAGGCCCTTCTCGGCGAGCTGACGGGCAGCGCGCACGGTGAGCTTCTTGCCGGCTTCGAGCACGACCTTGCCGGTGTCGGCATCGATCAGGTCGTTGACGGTGGAGTAGCCACGGAAACGGGTGGCGTCGAACGGAACGCGCCAGCCTTCCTTGATCTTCTTGAACTGGATCTTCTTGTAGAACGTCGAGAGAATCTCTTCGCCGTCCAGACCCAGCGCGAACATCAGCGACGTCACCGGAATCTTGCGGCGACGGTCGATACGCGCGAACACGATGTCCTTGGCGTCGAACTCGATGTCCAGCCAGGAACCGCGATACGGGATCACGCGGGCAGCGAACAGCAGCTTGCCCGACGAATGGGTCTTGCCCTTGTCGTGGTCGAAGAACACGCCCGGCGAACGATGCATCTGCGAGACGATGACGCGCTCGGTGCCGTTGACGACGAAGGTGCCGTTCATGGTCATGAGCGGGATATCGCCCATGTAGACGTCCTGCTCCTTAATGTCCTTGACGGACTTGGCGCCGGTTTCTTCGTCGATATCGAACACGATCAGGCGCAGCGTCACCTTCAGCGGCGCAGCATAGGTCATGCCGCGCTGGCGGCACTCATCGACGTCATATTTCGGCGGCTCGAATTCGTAGCGCACGAATTCCAGCATCGAGGTGCCCGAGAAATCCGAGATCGGAAACACCGAACGGAAAACAGCCTGCAGACCTTCGTCGAGGCGACCGCCGGTCGGCTCATCGACCATCAGGAACTGGTCGTAGGACGCCTTCTGAACCTCGATGAGGTTCGGCATCTCTGCGACTTCTTTAATATGACCGAAGAACTTGCGAACGCGCTTGCGACCTGTGAACGTCTGCTGACCCATCGTGGCCTCTCATTGCGTCGCCCGAAAGGGGCGAACCTTCCAGAGCGCGACTGCCATCGCCTCCGGGTTGAATTTCCAAGAACGTTCCGAATTCAGCGCCCAATGTGAGGAACAAAATCCCTCCCCCGAGCATTTGAATCGCAGAACGCAAAACGACGTGCGCGATGCCCGACTGCATCTCGCCCGTCCAAACCGTCTAGCTACGGACCGAAAAGCCCGAAAATTGCCCATCTCCCAACGGCTTAACCGGAAACGTCGCCGTTTCCGCTGTCAGACCGTGTTTTTCGTGCTGCCGTCCCGATATGGGATGGCAATCATGGAGATTCGAGGGTGGTTCCCAGCGCATCCCCACACATTCCTGTGTAGTCCATCGAGTTCCGGCCCAGAGGGCGACCAAATGGCCGCCCTCCAGATGGAACCCATAAAGGGCCTTACTTGAGTTCGACCTTCGCGCCAGCCTTCTCGAGCTGCCCCTTGATCTTCTCGGCTTCGTCCTTGGCAACGCCTTCCTTGACGGGCTTCGGAGCGCCTTCGACCAGGTCCTTGGCTTCCTTGAGGCCAAGACCCGTGATCGCACGGACTTCCTTGATGACTTCGATCTTCTTGTCGCCGGCCGAAGCCAAAACGACTGTGAACTCGGTCTTTTCTTCAGCAGCAGCAGCACCGCCGCCGCCAGCAGCCGGACCAGCAACTGCAACAGCAGCAGCAGCCGAAACGCCCCACTTTTCTTCGAGCATCTTGGCGAGGTCGGCAGCTTCGAGCACGGTCAGGCTCGAGAGATCGTCAACGATTTTCTGTAGGTCAGCCATTGTCTATTTCCTTAAGCGTATTTGGTTCGAACCAGGGTTTGAATGCGAAGGGCGTCAGGCCGCTTCGCTCTTTGAGGCATAGGCCTGAACAACACGCGCGAGCTTCGCCGCGGGAGCTGTCGAGAGCTGAGCGATCTTGGTCGCCGGCGCCACAAGGAGGCCGAGGATCTTCGCGCGCAGTTCGTCGAGCGAGGGCAGCGCGGCCAAGGCCTTGACGCTGTCGACGTTCAGGACGGTTTTACCCATCGAGCCGCCAAGGATGACGAACTTCTCGTTCGCCTTGGCAAATTCGACGGCAACCTTCGGCGCAGCTACCGGATCGTCCGAAGTGGCGATCACAGTCGGGCCCTTCAACAGGGAACCGATGGCAGCAACATCCGTGCCTTCAAGAGCAATTTTGGCGAGACGGTTCTTCGAGACCTTCACCGAGGCGCCAGCCAGCTTCATCTGCGAACGCAGGTTCTGCATCTGGGCAACGGTGAGGCCGGAATAATGGGCGACGACCGCAACGCTGGTGGTCTTGAAGACCCCGTTCAGCGCGTCGACCGCGTCCTTTTTAGCCGCTCTTTCCACAGCAAGCTCTCTCCGGTTGGCGGCCTCTATCGAGATAGGACCGCCGGGTTACACCCACCGTCCCACCTGAACCTGACCTCAAGACCCATGCTCGTTAAAACACATGGTCTAAAGACACGTCGGGCGAGACGATATGATAGCCTGCCCTCCCGAACCGTCCTGGCGAACCAGCATTGGCGCGGGGTGTCGAGGTTCGAACCAAATACGCGTCATGTCGCACAAAACGACATTGGCGAAATCCAGTCTTCACCCGTCTATGCTGGCTGCATCAAGTTTTACGATTAAGCCGTTGATGAAACTTGCGTTTATCTAAGGCGCCAGCAGTCTCGGACAGGATTCAGGATCATCGATAAGCCATCATCCGGCCTATTGGTGACCCCTGCCCGCCTTCCTCAAATCCGCGTCGCGCGTCCCATCCCCGTCGAGCGATCCGTATGGACAGCCTGAAAGGAAAAGTCTCCTGCGATGTGGGTTGTCGGAGTGCGAACACAGACGCGCCAGCTACCAGCCAGCACGCCCGGAAACGGTTGTTTAACGAGTCTTTTTCGTGTTGCCAAGCGCGAAATGCCGATGTGGCATCTTTTCTGCAAGGGGGCCGTTCAGGGCGCCCAGAGCGCAAAAGTGGAACCGGCTGAACCGGCTCCACTTCTGATTACATTACCCCTTCGGGCAGGCCGCTCCCGCATCGGCCCAGGCCTTGATCAGTTCACCGAACTGCTTCTGGGTGCCCGGCGCCGGGGTTCGGTTGCCACCGGGATGCCAGCCCCAGCCGACCAGTTCGTCTTCGGCCATGTGCTTCACAAGTGCGGCCATGTCCTTGCCGCCATTGCGCTCCTTGTCCTTGATCTGGGTGCAGATCTGGCCAAGCGTCTTGCCCTGCCAGGCCATCTCGATGGGCGCCAGCGCCCACTTGGGATTGCCGGGGACGTTGGCGGCATCGAAGTTGTTCTCGTGGTGACAGGTGGCACAAGCGAGACCACCGGCCGCGCCGACACCGCCCTCGCCGCGCACGACCAGCGGGATATGCGGCCGCATGCGGTCGGTCTGGGTCGGGCGTTCGGTGGCCGGATGGCAATTCATGCAGCGCGGCGACTGGATGACCTTGCCGGCCTCCGTAAACAGCGCCACCGCACGCTCGTTCTTGTTCTTGATCTTGGCGAAGGCCGAGACCGACTGCAGCTTGGTCGGATTGCTGACCGCTGCATCGGCCTCCTGGAAGCTCGGCTCCGCGAATGCGAGGAGACTCGCCGCGAGACCGCCGGCGACCAGTGCCAACATCGAGTTCTTAAACAAGCTCATGCTGAGGCTCCTGGTACGATCGGCAACTGCCGCGGTCTTCCCACTCCGAGTTTCGCCAGCGCGTTGGCAACGGCAGGCCCGAGCGGAGGCACGCCCGGTTCGCCGACGCCCGATGGCTTCTCGGTCGATTTCACGATGACCACTTCGATCTCCGGCATCTCGTTGATGCGCAGCGAACGATAGGTGTCGAAATTGCCGGACACCGGCGCGCCGGCATCCAGCGTCTGTTCCGCATAGAGGATGTGACCGAGGCCGAAGCCGATGCCACCTTCCATCTGCGCGCGGATGATGTCGGGGTTCACGGCGACGCCGCAATCCACCGCGCACCACACTTTGTGCACCTTCGGACCATCGTCGGTCATGGAGAGTTCGACCACCTGCGCGACGAAGGTATTGAAGCTCTCGACCACCGCAACGCCGCGAGCCCGGCCTGCCGGCACCTTGTAGTTCTTCCAGTCGGCGAGTTCGGCGACGGCCTTCAGCGCGCCCGCATGGCGCGGTTTCTTGCTCAGGAGTTCAAGCCGGCCTTCGATCGGATCCTTGCCGGCGGCCTCGAGCAGTTCATCGACAAAGGCTTCGACAACATAACCGGTGTGGGTGTGGCCCACCGAGCGCCACCACAACACGGGCACGCCGACATCAACCTGATGCATGTCGCAGCGGAAGTTCTCGACGTCGTACGGGATTTCGTTCGAGCCTTCATAGGACGTCGGGTCCAGGCCGTCCTTGAACATCATGGACTCGAAGAAGGAGCCCTTCATGATCGACTGCGAGACAATGGTGTCGCTCCACGCCTCGATCTTGCCGTCGCGCACCGCACCGCGCATGCGGTGGATGCAATACGGCCGATAATAGCCACCGCGCATATCGTCCTCGCGCGTCCACACCAGCTTGACCGGCTTGCCCGGTCCGATCGCTTTCGCGACTTCGGCGAGCTCGATGGCCTGATGCGTGCTCTGCTGTGCGCGGCGGCCGAAGCTGCCGCCGGCCAGAAGAACGTCGATCTTCACCTTCTCGATCGGCAGCCCGAGCACCTTGGAGATCGCCATATGGTCCGGCGTCGGAAACTGGCAGCCGTAGCGCGCATAGGCGGTGTCGCCGTCCCATTTCAGATAGGCGTTGAGCGGTTCCATCGCGGCATGGGCCAGATACGGGAAGACGTATTCAACCTCGATCACGCGGCCACCTTTGGCCATAGACTCTTCGAACTTGCCCTCGGCCTTGACGAGTTTGCCGGCCGTCTTAGACAGCCCACGGAATTGCTGCAGCAGTTCGGCACTGCCACGTTTCTCCGCCTTGCTGTCATCCCAGGTGATCTTCAGCGCGTCGCGGCCCATCTTCGCGGGCCAGAAACCCTTGGCATAGACAGCGACGCCGTTCGACACCTGTTTGACGTCGACGACACCAGCCACGGCTTTCGCAGCCGTCGCATCGAAGGATGCGACCTTGCCGCCGAATTTCGGCGAACGCGCCACGACCACCGTGAGCATGTCCGGTTCGTTGATATCGAGCGTGTAGAAGGCCTTGCCATTGGTCTTGTCGGCGCTGTCGAGGCGTTTCACGACGCCTTCCTTGCCGATCAACCTGAACTGCGACGGGTCCTTCAGCTTCGGATCAGCCGGCACCGGCATGGCCATCGCTTTGTCGGCGAACTCGCCGAAGCGACCTTCATGGCCTGACGCATGCTTGATCACACCATTATCGACAGTGATCTCGCCTGCCGGCACCTGCCACGCATCGGCAGCAGCCGCGACCAGCATCTGGCGCGCGGCGGCGCCGACCTGTCGCATCTGAATGTAGGAATTGGCGATGGCGGTCGAGCCACCGGTGCCCTGCATGCCGAACGCCAGATTCTTGTACAGCTGCGGATTTGACGGCGCGTGATCGGCACGCATCTGCGCCCAGTCCGCGTCGAGTTCTTCGGCGACCAAAGTCGCCATGCCGGTGAACGGTCCCTGCCCGAATTCGATGCCCTTGCACAGCACCGTGACGGTGCTGTCGGGCTTGATGATCAGGAAGGTGTTCGGCGCGATATTGACTGACGGCTTTGCCGCCGCCTGCGCGAACAACTTGTCGGCACGGGCAACGTAAGCGCCGAGCACGAGGCCAGCGCTGCCCTTGAGCAGCGTACGACGGGAGAGTTTGGTGTCATGAACGGTCATGGCTCAACCCTCCAGAGATTTGGCGGCGCCATGAATGGCGGCGCGGATGCGGACATAGGTGGCGCAGCGGCAGATGTTGCCGTTCATCGCCAGATCGATATCGTTGTCGGTGGGGGTCGGATTGACGCTGAGCAGCGCGGTGGCGCTCATCACCTGGCCGGATTGACAGTAGCCACATTGCGGCACGTCAAGCGCGACCCAGGCCGCCTGCACTGCCTTGGCTTCCTTGGAGTCGAGCCCTTCGATGGTAGTGATTTCGCTGGTGCCGATGGCCGAGACGGGCATTGAACACGAGCGGACGGTCTGGCCGTCCACATAGACCGTGCAAGCGCCGCATTGCGCGACCCCGCAGCCATATTTGGTGCCGGTGAGACCGGCCCCATCTCGAATTGCCCAGAGCAGAGGTGTGTTGGGATCGACGTCGACCTGACGGGCCTGACCGTTGATCTTGAGAGTGAACGCAGCCATCGCTGATGTCCTATGTCGTCGAATGTACGCCTACATTCGAGTTGTTCTAAACAGCCGACATCTACATCCGCATTGCGGAATAACCCATTCAATTATTTTTGTACCGCGCGGGAACGAAATTGGTTCTTGCGAAACGGCCCTTCAGACCAGTCGTCAGCTTTTCAGAGGCGCCGCGACGCTTCGATGCCGCTCAGGATGAGATCGATTCCGGCGAGAAAGTCCCTGCGGTCGTCGTGCCCCCGCAAATGTGCAGCCATGCTGCGGGTGAATGCATACGCGTCCGGATCGAGCTGAGACCAGGTGGTTGCGACCGCGTCCAGAAAGTCAGACCTGTCGATTCCTCGCGTCCGGCCGAGCTGCCCATTGGCCGCGTTCTGCGCACCGACGCCAAGGATGTAGTTCAGCAACGCACCCACCGTCGCCCACTGTTCCTCGTCCGGCACGCCAAGGGCGCGAACCTGCCGGCCGATGCGTTCGAGTATTCGCACCATGGGCAACTGCCCGGGAGCCCGTGTGAGCGCCGACCCAACCCACGGATGCGCGTCGATCGCGTCGAACATGCCCAGCGCGAGGGTGCGAATGATGGCCTGAGGCGTCGCGACGACCAGGGGCGCGTTCATCGCGCGGGCGATGATGGCGTCGCAGGCGGCGGTCAGCAGCTCGCCCTTGTTGGGCACGTGCCAATAAATAGCCCCGGGGCCCGTGGCGAGCCGCTCCGACAGAGCGCGGAATGTCAGACCATCTTCCCCGCTGCCGTCCAGAATCGCGATCGACGCTTCGATGATGCGATCCCGGGTGAGCGAGTCTTCGCGTCGTGGGCTGCTGCGAGTTTTCTTGGCCATGCCCCCACCTTGACATAAATGGAACACCGTTCCAATAGAATGGAATGCCATTCCATTGAGGCCTTGGAGAATGTCCCGGGCCCGCCTGTGACTGCAAAGGTGGCGAGATGAATACTCATGTGGCGATTGTCGGCGCGGGGCTCGGCGGCCTGACACTTGCCCGCGTGCTCCATGTTCACGGTATCGCAGCGACGATCTATGAAGCTGAAGCCTCCGCCGACTCGCGGGCACAAGGAGGCCTGCTCGATATTCACGAATACAACGGGCAGCTCGCACTTAAGGCGGCGGGATTGTTCGAAGCTTTCCGCGACATCGTCATCGTCGGTGCCGATGCCAAGCGCATACGCGACAAGGACGGCAAGCTGCTGTTTGACAGGCCTGACGCGGGCAACGGCAGTCGACCTGAGGTGGATCGAGGAGAGCTTCGCCAGATTCTGCTCGATTCCCTTCCTGCCGACACGATCCGTTGGGGACACAAACTCACCTCCGTGTCTCCACTCGGCGGCGGGCGGCACGCATTGACGTTCTCCCACGGCTCAACGGCAACGACCGATCTCCTCATAGGTGCCGACGGCGCGTGGTCACGCGTTCGTCCGCTTCTTTCAACAGCGAAGCCTGTCTATGTCGGCACGTCATTCATCGAGACGTTTCTTTTCAACGCCGACACCCGTCACAAGGCCAGCGCGGAAGCGGTTGGCGGCGGCACGCTGATGGCGATTGCACCGGGCCAGGGAATCTTTGCGCACCGACACGCCGATGGAACACTGCAGGGCTACGTGGCCCTGAACAGGCCGGAGGACTGGATTGCCCGCATCGACTTCTCGAACTGGACGAATGCCCTCGCCCGCATCGCCGCAGAATTCGACGACTGGGCTCCGGAACTGACAGCGCTCATCACCAACAGTCAGGCCGCCCCTGTGCTTCGCCCGATCTATGCGCTGCCGATCGAACACCGATGGGATCGCGTAGCCGGCGTCACGCTGCTCGGCGATGCCGCGCACCTGATGTCACCATTCGCCGGCGAAGGCGCCAATCTCGCAATGTTCGACGGTGCTGAACTTGGGCTCGCTCTCGCCGCTCATCCAGACGATGTGGAAGCCGCGCTTGTCGCTTATGAAACGGAGCTCTTTCCCCGCAGCGCGTCTGTTGCCGCGGAGACTGACCGGAATCTGAAGCTGTTCTTCAACGACAACGCGCCTCAGAGCGTGGTTGACCTGTTCACCAGCTTTCAGATCACCGAATAGCTGCCCTAAACCGCCACCGCGTAGGGCAGCCCCTTGCCCGCGTAAAACGCGTCGAGATTGGCAATGACGCAGTCCTGCATCGCCGTGTGCGAATCGAGCGTGTGACCACCGATATGCGGCGTCAGCACGACATTCGGCAAAGCCGTGAGTGCGTCGGGCGCGTGGGGCTCCTTCTCGAACACGTCGAGGCCGGCGCCGGCGATGGTCTTGTCCGTCAGCGCCGCTGTCAGCGCAGCCTGATCGATCACCGAGCCGCGCGAGATGTTCACGACGACGCCATTGGCGCCGAGCTTCTTCAGCATCGCGGCATCGATGATGCGGTTGGTATCGGCCCCTGCCCGCACGGCGATCATCAGCACGTCGCACCATTCGACCAGCGCTTCGAGGCTTGGCTCATAGCGATACGGCACATCATGCTTGCTGCGGCTGTGATAGGCGACATCGCATTCGAAGGCCGCGACGCGCGATGCGATCTTGCGGCCGATCTCGCCCATGCCATAGACGCCCACTCTGCGGCCGGGATTGCCGGGCTGCGGCGACATCAGCGGCGACGGCTTTGCCGACGACCAGCCACCCTCGCGCAAATACTGATCCGCAGGCAGCAAGCGCCGCGTCACCGCGAGCATCAGCGTGAGTGCCAGATCGGCGACCGAGGCCGCATTCGCGCCCGGGCTGTTGCCGACCACGATCTTGCGCTCGGCCGCAGCCTTGAAGTCGACGCCGTCATAGCCGGTGCCGTAGCAGATGATGGCGCCGAGCGCCGGCATCATGTCCATCACGTCTGCCTTGAGCACCTGACCGCCCGCGGTGATCAGCGCGCGCACGTCTTTCAGTTGGTCAGCGGAAAAGGTCTGCAGCGGTGGCTTGCCTGCAGCGTCTAGAAGATCGAAGTGCTCGCCGATGCGCACCATCTGGGACTTTGGGAAACGCGAATAGATCAGAACCTTCTCGGCCATCGGGACATTCCTGCTGGGTGAAAGAGCGGAAGACAAAAGAAAGGGCGGAACCGGTTGCCCGATTCCGCCCTGGTTTCTTGCAAGCCTTGTTCCGGCTTAGCCGAGCACGGTGCCCGTCTCAACCTTGACGCCGGGGCCCATGGTCGAAGACACAGCAACGCGCTGCAGATAGGTGCCCTTCGCGCCAGCCGGCTTCGCCTTGGAGACGGCATCGACCAGAGCCTTGATGTTTTCGACGAGCTTCTCTTCCGAGAAAGATGCCTTGCCGATACCAGCCTGCACGATGCCGGCCTTCTCGACGCGGAACTCGACCGAACCGCCCTTGGCACCCTTGACTGCGCCGGTGACGTCCATGGTCACGGTGCCGATCTTCGGGTTCGGCATCATGCCGCGCGGACCGAGCACCTTACCAAGGCGACCGACCAGCGGCATCATGTCGGGGGTTGCGATACAGCGATCGAAATCGATCTGACCGGCCTGAACCTTCTCGAACAGGTCTTCTGCACCGACGACGTCTGCACCGGCAGCCTTGGCTTCTTCAGCCTTCGGGCCACGGGCGAACACGCCGACGCGAAGCGTACGGCCGGTGCCGTTCGGCAGGGTGACGACGCCACGGACCATCTGGTCGGCGTGACGCGGATCGACGCCGAGATTCAGCGAAATTTCGATGGTCTCATCGAACTTCGACTTGGCGCGTTCCTTGACCATCTTGATGGCCTCGGCGACCGGATAGAGCTTCTCGCGGTCGATGCCCTCACGGGCCTTCTTCAAACGTTTTCCAATTGCCATGACCGTTTACCCCGCGACCTCGACACCCATCGAACGGGCAGAGCCCTCAACCATCTTCATGGCCGATTCAATGGTGTCGCAATTCAGATCCTTCATCTTCGCTTCGGCGATCTCGCGCACCTGCGCTTTGGTCACCGCGCCGGCCTTGTCACGACCCGGCAGCTTGGAGCCGGAGGTGAGCTTGGCGGCCTTCTTGATGAAGAAGGACATCGGGGGGGTCTTGAGGGCGAAGGTGAACGAACGATCGGCATAGATCGTGATCACCACCGGGATTGGGGTGTTCTTTTCTTCCTTCTGCGTCTGCGCGTTGAACGCTTTGCAGAATTCCATGATGTTCAAACCGCGCTGACCAAGCGCGGGACCGATCGGGGGCGAAGGGTTCGCCGCACCGGCCGGCACCTGAAGCTTCAGGTATCCGGTCACTTTCTTTGCCATGTGTCACTCCTGTTGTGCCGGTCATCGACCGGCTGTTTCAGGTTTCGTGGTTCGGTCGACAAGCGGTTGGCAACCGCCCTCTTCCTCCCACGGCCTTAGAAACGCGAGGCGAACCTCGCGCTATTGCGATCAGACCTTTTCGACCTGACCGAATTCCAGTTCGACCGGCGTGGCGCGGCCGAAGATCGACACTGCGACCTTCACGCGCGAGCGTGCTTCGTCGATTTCCTCGACGACGCCGGAGAACGACGCGAACGGACCATCGGCCACCTTCACGTTCTCGCCGATCTCGAACGACACCGACGCCTTCGGGCGCTCCACACCTTCCTGCACCTGGTGCAGAATGCGCATGGCTTCAGCTTCCGAAATCGGCATCGGCTTGTTTTCCGCGCCGAGGAAGCCCGTGACCTTCGGGGTATTCTTGATCAGATGAAACGCTTCGTCGGTGAGCTGCATCTTCACCAGCACGTAGCCCGGGAAGAACTTGCGCTCGGCGTCCATCTTGCGACCGCGACGTATTTCAGTGACCTTCTCGACCGGAACCAGAATCTGTTCGAACAGGTCTTCCAGGCCACGCTGCTTGGCCTGTTCCTTGATCGACTCCATCACCTTCTTTTCGAAATTCGAATAGGCGTGAACGATGTACCAGCGCATGCTCATAATTCTGTTCCGTCAGTGCATCGTGAGCAAAAAGGCGACGAGGTAGCGGATGACCTGATCCGCCGCAAAAAAGAAGATCGACGACAACGCCACCATGACGAAAACCATGATGGTCGTGATGGTCGTCTCGCGTCGCGAGGGCCACGTGACCTTGTTGGTCTCGGTGCGCACTTCCTGCAGGAATTTGAACGGGCTGAACGCCATCGTTATGTGATCCGCATCCGTCGTGAGACGATTGAATTGGTTTCAGAATCCGAACAGCCCTCTTGCGCCCAACCCTTTATTCAAGGATGAGCCGCCAAGCGGGCTCGTTCGTTCGGGGATTTGCCGCGTCGGATATCCGGTCACCGGGCCGACAGCGAGTGCAGCTTCCTACTTCGGACCGGACCAAAGGTCAAGGTATCCGGGCCGGACCGGCGGGAACCCTTCCCGCCACCGGATACCACCTGGATCAGCGTCCGCCCACCCCCGGCGACGGTTTGCCGACCGCGGCACGGACGTGCCGGACGACATGATCGGCGACGATGGCGTGGCCCTCTGCGGTAGGATGCACCGCGCCGCTATACATGGCCGCATAGACCGGCTGCAGGATGTCGAACTGGGTAAAGCCCGGCGAATGGACGTTTGCGGTCAGAAACGCGTCATTCGGGGTCCGGAACAGGCGCCAGCGGGACGCATAGGGCAGATAGGCCGCCGGGGAATACGGCGTAAACTCCTCCTTGCCGATCCAGCGTCGCGGCATCGCCATCGCCTCGCCGTCCGCCTGCGGCCGCTTCGGATCGCGCGCACAGAGCCCGCGTTTGGCGAATTCGCTCTGGTGATCGGTGATGAGCTGGAAGCCGGTTCCGGCGCCGGTGGCCAGCGCCGGGCAGCCCCCGCCCCGTCCGTTGGTGATGCAAGCGGTCCGGGCGAAGAAATCGTTCAGAAAGCTCACCGTCTCGGCCAGCCGTTCGCGCGACAGCACCAGCTTCTTGTGGACGTCGAGGCCGAGCGTCGGCTGCGCGCCGCACAGCGCGCCCGTCTCGTCGAACTGGATCGGCTCGTAAGCCGTCTGCAGGACCTTCGCGGGCGCCACGCCAAAACCGTCGCGCAAGGCATCGCGGAGCGCCACCATGCGCTCGTCGAGCTGCTCCATGTAAGCGCGCGAAACTTGCGGCGAGAACCGGATCTGCTTGCCGAGCAGGTTCGCGATCGGTGCGAGATCGCCGGCGGATTCGGTCATCGCATAGACCATCAGCGGCGAGAAGCCGACATCGTTGCCGCCGATCGACAGCAGCAGTGTGTCGATCGGACGCTTGCGCTCATTCGGCGCACACCAGGATTTTGTCACCGGCATATTGGCGACCTGCACGCTGCCGCTGGCATAGGTCGGCAGATTGTAGGTCGCACGCTGCGTGCGGCCCGCGGGGCTTTTGCAGATCAGATCGGCGAGTTGATCGAGCTGCGAACGCACCATCGCGTTGCCCGCGCCCTCACGCGCCTTCTTCTCGAGGAACAGACCTTCGGTCACCTCGGAGCCGGTACAGGCCAGGCTGACCAGCGTGATCGACCGGTGCGGATTTTCCAAACTGAGTTGCAGCCCGACGCGAAACGGATAGCCGTATTGCGAGCGGTGGCAATCGGGGCTGAGCCAGCGCGGATTGGCGGCATTGAACGCCTTGTCGAACTGCGCCGATGCGAGCGGGAAATAAAGCTCCTGCTCCTCGTCGGCGAGCTTGCGCCGTGGCAGGTTCTTGTAGTCGAAACTTCCCACCGGTGCAGCGGGGGTCAGTTTCTGCAGCGACTTGGCGGTGCTGCGCGTCGCCATCTCCTCGCGCATCAGGGTGGGATCGTAGACCATCTCGCGGACGGCGCTGAATGTCACCGGAACGTCCGGATTGCTTTCGCCCGAGGCAAAGGAATCGCCGAGCGCCACGATGAACAGATCCTCGACGACGACCTGCGGGTCGTTCAACGTACGACCGTCGGGCAATTTGACCTGGACCGATGCACCGGACAGGCTGCGATCGACGGCATAAGGCAGGCGCGTGATCTTGAGCGGTGTCGCGCAGGATTGCGTTGTGGTCTCGGTCCTGCTGCCCGGCCGCCGCGGCGTCCAGCTCCACACGCAATCATATGCGCCGGCTTCGGCAATGCGCTCGGGCGACAGCCGGATCAGCACCGTATGCGCATCCGGCAGCACGTAATCTTCCTTGGCCGTGCCCCACGAATAACGCCGGTCGCAACTCGCGAGATAGCGGCCCTGCCGGCTGTCGTAACAGACGGCGTCGATGGTCTGCGATGCCCAGCCGAGACGCGAGCGATCGTAGCGCGCCCGCGCGGTGTCTGCGCAACTGGTCGGGCTGGTCATGTCGCGGCAATCGGGATCGTTCAGCCGCCGCTCGGTGCGCCACACCACATCGGCGGGCGGCAGCACCATCTCGTTGCGCGCAGCGGGATAGCCGCGCTCATACATCGCGAAGGATGCGGCATTCTTGAAGAAGCGAAATGGACTTTCCACCTGCCAGAGCAGATCGGCGGCATAAGCACCATGACTCAATGACAAATGTCCAAAGGACGACAACAGCAACGTCGTGGCCCCCACGACGAACGTCACAAGTAATTTCATTCTCGACTTCCAGCTGAATTCCCAACGGGTGTGTCGCGCGCGCGGCAAGCCAGGTTCATCGCCGCGACCGCACGCCGCAGGGACGCAGCGCAACGGAAACGCGGGGAGCAGCACGATCGCGCATGATTGGCAAAGCCGATGTCGGACATGGCCATCAGCCCATTAAGCCAATTGCCCCGCGGATCGTCAGATTCCATTAACCCCGCGGCCAGACTAAAACGCGAGAAGCTACCCAGGTACTCCAGTAAGTGGATGTATTAGCAGACCTAAATGTTTTGATCGGCAGATTGCTTGTTTGATCGGCAATGCGACGGGCATCAGCGAATGACCAGCATCACCACCCTGTCCGAGGGAACCGACGCCTCCACGAGGGACCTCCGCAAGGATTCGGCATTGCGGATCGCGCGGCGGCGAACCGCCTATATCGCGCAGGCGTCGAGCTATCTGATCGATGCCGCGATCCTGCTGCTCTACGCCGTGATCGGCGTGACCACCGTGGCGACGGGGGTCGTGTATCTGGCCATCAGGCTCGCTGTGGTCGGCATCGCTGCCTATCTCTCGGAGATCCAGGTCAACGACCGTTTCAAGGACCCGTACCTCACGGTCCCTCTCTCCATCGTCAGCATCATCGTCCAGATCGGCGCGATCTATCTCGTGCCGCAGATCGGCTTCTACTTCATCTCCATCATTTTCGTCGTGCTCGGCTTCGCCGCACTCCGCATGAGCGCGCGCCAGACCGGCATCGTCTGGTCGACCGCAACGCTGGGCCTCGCACTGCTTTTCCTGATGACCGACAAGCCGATCGGCATTCCCATGGCAACCGCGACAGAGCGCGCTCTGGCGCTGGCCTGTTTCGTCAGCGCACTTGGCCGCTGTGCCAGCGCCGGCCTCTACGGCAGCTCGATGCGTGAACTGCTGTATCGTCGCAGCAACGACCTCGCGGCCGCCAATGCGCGGATCGAGGAACTCGCCCAACTGGACGAACTCACCGGCGCATTGAACCGGCGCTACATCATGAAGTGCCTGAACGACGAGATCGCCAAGGCTCAGCGCAACGCCACAACCTGCTGCATCGCGATCATCGACCTCGATCACTTCAAGAAGATCAACGACTGCTTTGGTCATCCCGTCGGCGACGAAGTGCTGCGCGCCTTTGCCATCTCGGTCTTCGCCAATATCCGCACTATCGACAGGTTCGGCCGTCAGGGCGGCGAGGAGTTTCTGCTGATCCTGCCGGACACCGACATTGATCTTGCGATCCAGACGCTGGATCGATTGCGCGGCCTGATCACGGAACTGAACTGGTCAGCGATTGCGCAGGATCTGACTCTGACGATATCCGCCGGGATCAGCGCCATCAGGCCCAACGATACGCCGGAAGACATTTTGGCGCGCGCCGACCTCGCGCTCTACAGAGCCAAGGATACCGGCCGCGACCGCGTGGTGGCCGCGCCGCAAAAGCGGCAGTTCAGCTGAAGGGGCAATCGGAGGCCCGCCTGCAAAGCGCGCTCAGGCTAAAATATATAGATATTTCAAAGGCTTAAAATGGCAGGGGCGGTAGGGCTCGAACCTACGACAACCGGTTTTGGAGACCGGTACTCTACCAACTGAGCTACACCCCTACAGGAAAACGGCGCACCGTCATTTCCGCGCCGTTTGAAGCATATGCGACGCCTGATTTGCAAGAGGCGAAGCGCCCCCTCCGAAATCAAATCCCGCCGGAATCAAAACGGCGGGCAAGGGAACTGTCCCCTGCCCGCCGCCTGTATCGATTACTCGATGATGCTAGCGACGACGCCTGCACCGCAGCCAAGTGCGGTATACCGCACTTGGGCATATTTTCTTTCGGTTGGACCTTTCGGAGTTGTTGCGTCGATCATTCAATGATCGATGCAACCACTCCGGCTCCAACCGTGCGGCCGCCTTCACGGATGGCGAAGCGCAGCTTCTCTTCCATCGCGATCGGCACGATCAGGTGCACTTCCATGGCGATGTTGTCGCCCGGCATCACCATTTCGGTGCCTTCCGGCAGATGCACCACACCGGTCACGTCGGTGGTGCGGAAGTAGAACTGCGGACGGTAGTTGGTGAAGAACGGCGTGTGACGGCCACCCTCTTCCTTGGTCAGAATGTAGGCCTCGGCCTTGAACTTGGTGTGCGGCTTCACCGAACCCGGCTTGCACAGCACCTGGCCGCGCTCGACGTCTTCACGCTTGGTGCCGCGCAGCAGTGCGCCGATGTTGTCGCCGGCCTGGCCCTGATCGAGCAGCTTGCGGAACATTTCAACGCCGGTGCAGATCGTCTTCTGCGTGGCGCGGATACCGACGATTTCGATTTCCTCGCCGACCTTGACGATGCCGCGCTCGACGCGGCCGGTCACGACCGTGCCACGGCCCGAGATCGAGAACACGTCTTCCACCGGCATCAGGAACGGCTGGTCAACCGGACGCTCCGGCTGCGGGATGTAGCTGTCGACATTCTTCATCAGTTCGAGAATGGCGTCGTGACCGAGCTTCTGATCCAAGTTTTCGAGAGCGGCCAGCGCCGAACCCTTGATGATCGGAATGTCATCGCCCGGGAAGTCGTACTTCGAGAGCAATTCACGGACTTCCATTTCCACGAGTTCGAGCAGCTCCGGATCGTCGACCATGTCGCACTTGTTCAGGAACACGACCAGGGCGGGCACGCCGACCTGGCGGGCGAGCAGGATGTGCTCGCGGGTCTGCGGCATCGGGCCGTCAGCGGCCGACACAACCAGGATGCCACCGTCCATCTGCGCGGCGCCGGTGATCATGTTCTTCACATAGTCGGCGTGGCCGGGGCAATCGACGTGGGCGTAGTGGCGGTTGGCGGTCTCGTATTCGACATGCGCGGTCGAAATGGTGATGCCGCGGGCCTTTTCCTCGGGCGCCTTGTCGATCTGGTCGTAAGCGGTGAACGTGGCACCGCCCGTCTCTGCCAGCACCTTCGTGATCGCCGCCGTCAGCGACGTCTTGCCGTGGTCAACGTGACCGATCGTACCAATATTGCAGTGCGGCTTGTTACGTTCAAATTTTGCTTTGGCCATAGATCCACCTGTTAAGCCACGCCCGTGCGCAGCACCAAACCGGCGGCTGGTTACAAGGGAAAACGGCCCTGTTCAAGCCCGAACTTCTGGGCCAAGCTCGTCCAACCATGCCGGCGAGCCCCCTATGTAAGTCGGCAAATGACAAGATCAATCAAAGCACTATCGGGAGCCCACATGAACGCCCAAACTGCCGCAAAACACGCCATTTCCCTCGAGACCCCCGAGCTGCCGCAGGCCCAGCCGGAAACGCTGGGATTGTCATCAAACCGTCTTCAAATCATGTCGGACGCGTTCAAGCGCGAGATCGACAAGGGCACCACGCCGGGCGTCACCATGCTGGTCTCCCGCCGCGGCCAGATCGGCTATTTCGAGGCCTTCGGTAAGCAGACCCCGGACGGCGCCACTGCGATGTCGAAGGACAGCCTGTTCCGCATCTTCTCGATGACCAAGCCGATCGTCTCGCTGGGCATCATGCAGCTGGTCGAGAACGGCCACATCCTGCTGAACGACCCGCTGGCGAAATACATCCCCGCATTCACCGAGACCAAGGTCGGCGTCGAGCGCAATGGCGCGCTCGAACTGGCGCTGCCGCTGCGCCCGATCACGATCCAGGACCTGCTGCGCCACACCTCGGGCATCTCCTATGAGATCACCGGCAACGGCATGGTGCAGCGGATGTACCAGAAGTCGAATCTGCGCAATCGCAACATCACCAATGAAGAACACGCGACAATCGTTGCCGGCCTGCCGCTGATCTGCCAGCCCGGCAGCGAGTGGAACTACAGCCGCTCCACCGATATTCTCGGCCGCGTCATCGAGGTCGTGTCCGGCAAGTCGCTGGGCAGCTATCTCACCGAGAATATTCTTGCACCGCTGCAGATGGCGGAGACCGGCTTCCACACCGCGGCATCCAACAAGGATCGCATCGCGCACCCCTTCCCCACCGATCCCTGGACCGGCGAGAAAGTCGCGCTGTTCGATCCGCTCGAAATTCCGAAGATGGAATCCGGCGGCGGCGGACTGGTATCAAAGACCATGGACTATGCGCGCTTCTGCCAGATGCTGCTCAATGGCGGCACGCTGGACGGCGTCAGAGTGATCGGCAGCCGCACGCTGCACCTGATGGCGTCCAATCACCTCAGCCCCAATGTGAAGCTGGAGACACATCTCGTGCCGCCCGGCCACAGCTTCGGCCTCGGCTTCGCCGTGCGCACGGACGATGGTCACGCGCCTTATGCGGGATCGAAGGGGCAATTCTTCTGGAGCGGCGTCGCCGGCACGTTCTTCTGGATCGATCCGCAGGAAGAACTGTTCGCAGTGTTCATGTCGCAGGGGCCGGGGCAGCGGGAGTATTTCAGGACACTGATCCGGAGTTTGGTCTACGCGGCTGTGGAGTGACGACGTAGTCGTCATTCCGGGGCGTGGCCGGCAATTGCCGGACACGAACCCGGAATCCCGACATGGCCTGGCGCTGTCGGAGACTCCCATGTCGAGGTTCCGGGTTCGCGGCCGCCGCCTTGCGGCGTCCTCGCCCCGGAATGACGAGATTGATCTCAGCTAATCGTCGCGCCGCCGTCGATCACCATGGTCTGGCCGGTCATGAAATTCCCGGCTGCAGATCCCAGGAACACTGCAGCGCCTGCGATTTCATCGGGGATGCCGATGCGCAGCAGCGGCGAGCGTGCGGTGGAGGCCTTGAGGTTCTCCGGATTGTCCCACAGCGCTTTCGCAAAGTCGGTCTTGATGAGGCCGGGCGCGATGCAGTTCACACGGACATTGAACTTGCCGTATTCGCAGGCGAGATTGCGCGCGAGCTGCATGTCGGCGGCTTTCGAGATCGCATAGGCGCCCAGGATCGTCGAGCCTTTCAACCCGCCGATCGACGACACGATGATCACCGAGCCATCCTTGCGTTCGATCATGTCCGGCACGACCATGCTGGTCAGCCAGTTGTTGGCGACGATGTTGTTGTCGAGAATCTTGCGGAACTGATCGTCGGAGATACCAGCCAGCGGCCCGTAATACGGATTCGACGCAGCGTTACACACCAGCACGTCGATCTTGCCGAACGCCTTCTTGCTCTCGTCGACGAGGTTCTGCAGGTTCTCCTTGCTGGAGATGTTCGCGGCGATCGCCACCGCAGTCCCCTTGCCTAACTGGGCGTTGATCTCCTTCGCCACCTCGTCGCAGACATCCTGCTTGCGCGACGAGATCACCACCTTGGCGCCGTGCTCCGCCATGCGCTCGGCAATGGCGCGGCCGATGCCACGCGTCGAGCCGGTAATGACGGCAACTTTTCCGGTCATGTCGAACAGGTTCATGTGTGTTTCTCCCTAGTTTTTTTCTGTTTGAGTTTTCCTCCGTCATTGCGAGGAGCGAAGCGACGAAGCAATCCAGTCCTTCTTGTTGACGAAAAGAACTGGATTGCTTCGTCGCCAAGAGGCTCCTCGCAATGACGGCTATGACTAAGCCAGTTTCGTCGGCGTCACTTCCGGCCCCGCCGGCTGATGCATCGCTGCATGCGACGGATCGGCGATCCATGGCTGCTGGTTGACCATCGGAATGCGCCAGCCACTGTGGCCGTCGCTGGCGAGATGATCGAGCCGCGTCACCGAGCAGTTGTCGATGGTGAAAGCGAGGCCGCGATCCGGCTGATCGTTGAGCGCAAGACCGATGGCCGCCTTGATCGTGCCGCCATGCGCGACCGCAATGATATCCTTGCCGGCGTGCTCGGCATTGATGCGTTCGATGCCACGGCGGACGCGGTTGTAGAGATCCATGAAGCTTTCGCCATTCGGCGATGGCTCGTCGATCGGCGCGAACCAATAGCTGCCGACATTGATGGGACGGCTGGCGAAGAACGCGGCGCGGTTCATGCCCTGCCAGTCGCCGAGATGCTGTTCGGCGAAATCCGCTTCATGCGGCATCGCGTCGGGCTTCGGAAATCCCGCGGCCCAGATCGCACTCGCCGTCTGATGTGTGCGCTTGAGATTGCTGGCGACCCAGACAGCATTGCGCGGCAGGATCTTGCCGACCGCATCGAACACCACGCGGTCGCTGCAGTCGCAGTCCATGTCCTTCTGGCCATAGATGTTGCCGCCGTCACTCCGCACCGGGGCGTGTCGCACCCACCACCACCGCGTCGCCGTCACGCCTTGAGGGACTGTATGCTGCGCCACGAACGGTTTCTCGGCGTTGGACATCGTGACCACCCTTCAATACTGTTTCATCCGTCCTACGTCAGAGCGCGAAGCGCCTCAAGCATCTTCGCAGCTTGGCACGCATCATTGAATTCCATATGGCGGCACGCCGCACAAAAAACATACAGGGAGAGAGTTATGGGCCGCCTCGCAGGCAAATCCGTCATCATCACCGGCGCAGGTAGCGGCATCGGCCGCGCCGCAGCGCAATTGTTCTCGCTGGAAGGCGCGAAGCTCATCATCGTCGACCGCAGCGAGAGCGTGCATGAGACAGCCAAACTTGTGAGCGATGCCGGCGGCACCATTGAAGCGATCACGGCGGATGCCGGTTCCGAGAGCGATGTGAAAGCCTATGTCGAGAAGGCACTGTCAAAATACGGCAAGCTCGACGCGATCTGGGCCAATGCCGGCATATCAGGCGGCCTCGTGCCGCTGCTAGAGCAGACCGTCGAGCAATGGCAAGAGATCCTGCGCATCAATCTGATCGGGCCGTTCCTCGCAATCAAGCATTCCATGCCGCATATGGTGAAACAGGGGCACGGCTCCATCGTCCTCACCGCCTCTGTCGCAGGCCTGAAGTCCGGCGCCTCCGGCCATCCCTATGCGTCGAGCAAGGCCGGCGTCATCAGCCTGGTGCAGACCACGGCCTATTCGCTCTCCGGCACCGGCGTGCGCATCAATGCGGTGTGCCCCGGCCTGATCGAGACCGGCATGACCAAGCCGATCTTCGACAATGCCAAGGAGCGCGGCACGCAGGGCAAGATCGGCCAGCTCAATCCGCTGAAGCGCGCCGGCCAACCGCATGAACTCGCGGCGATGGGATTGTTTCTGGCGAGCGACGAAGCGTCCTATGTGAATGGCCAGGCGATCCCGGTGGACGGCGGCCTCACGGCGTCGATGCCTTACGCGGGCAAACCAATCTAAGACGGAACGCGGGATGGGTTTGGCTTCGCTCAACTCATCCTGCGATCCAGAACAACTGCTGCATGGCCTCCTCGCGGTGCGGCCAATACGGCAAGCGCCGAGGCCACCTGAATGGCGACGCCGATGAAAATCGGTGTCGCGTAGCCGCCCGTAAGGTCGCGCAGAAGCCCCATGGTTGCCGGCCCACAGGCATTGATCACGCCGGCAATCCCGATGGACAGCCCGAGCACAACGCTGAACGCGTTCGACGGGAATTCGCGCTGAACGATTAGCGCCGGCAGCGTGATCAGATTGCCCATCGAAAAGCCGAACACCGCACAGGCAAGGAATAGCCCGGTCGTGCTGGTCGAGAATCCCAATACGCTCAGTGCCGCAGCCTGGCTGAAGATCGATACCGCGGCAGCGCGGCGTGGGTCGACGCGGTCGGCAACGAGACCAAGCGTAATGCGCCCGACCAGCGACATGGCCGTTGTGAGCGAGACCGCGCCGCCCGCCGACTGAAATCCGATTACCGGCGTCAGGATCGATATCTGATGCACGATGAACGCAACCTGCACCAGGATCGCGAACGCGAATGGTGCGGTCAAGCTCCAGAACCCGGGATCGCGCAGGAGGTCTGCACGTGACAATGGCGGAGCCGCATGCACAGCTTCGGCAATCCGCCGTTCCCCTGCGCGCGGGAATCGAACCATGATTGCCACGACCGGCACGAGCACGATCGCCAACACGGCGGCGGCGATATCCAGCGCGTGACGAAATCCGGTCGCTTCGACCAGCAGGACCAGACCGGGCATCAACAAGATGCCACTGAACGTCGCCCCGGTGAAGGTGAGACTGATCGCCAGGCCGCGCTTGCGGTCGAACCACGCACCGACGATCGCCGCAGCGGTGATCGTCCCGAGGCCGACCCAGGCCAGCGCGAGCACGACAAAGCCCGCATAGAGATGCAGCAGGGAGTCCGCCGATGCCAGCAACACAAGACCTGTCGCAAGCGCGGCGATACCCGCAAGGACCAGGCTGCGCGGCCCGATCCAGCGCAACAGATCGCTGACGAACATCGATAGCAGGGAGCCCAGTACGAGGCAGAGCGTACTTCCCGTTGCGATTAACCCGGTCGGCCAATCGTTGAGGCGGCGGAGTTCGGCGACATAGATGCCCTGCCCGTACAGGCCGAAACCGAAGATCGAGATCTGGACCAGAAACAGGGCGGCAACAATCCGCCAGCCCATATAGCGCAACGACGTCTCGTCAGCCGGATCGGTCTCGGCCATCGCATGCGTTTGCATTTCCCCACCGCCGCGCTCAATGCGTCCCCATAGAACGCTACCTATGATTGCGGCGCCATGCCATCGCTGCGTATCGGATGGCGGTCAAGAAATAACGCAGACAGTTACAATCCGTCAGGCGGAGCGTTCGACGAATTCGTCGCCAGCAAACGGTCGCGGACGCGCTCGCGGTGGAACGTGTAGATGCCGGACAGTACGATCACGCTCGCGCCGAGCACCATCATGGCGTCGGGCACGTCACCGAAGACCAGATAGCCCAGCAGCATCGCGTAGAGCATCTGCGAATAGCGCATCGGCGCGACCGATGAGACGTCACCGACGCGCAATGCGAGGATGACGCACTGGAATCCGATCAGCGTCATCACCGCCGCCAGCGCCAGCAAAGCGAGCGAATAAAACGATAGCGCAGTCCAGTCCCCGTGCAGCAGGGTGAACACTGCCCCTGCCAGGGTCACCGCAACGGCGGTGAGAAAGGTCACGAACAGCGTGGGAATTTCGGCCGGGATGCGTTTGGTGACGAGATCGCGCGTGGCGTAGAACAACACCGATAGCAGCGCCACCAAAGTGAACTGGCTGAACCCCTCGGCGCCCGGCCGCACGATGATCAGCACGCCAATGAAGCCCGCGGCAATCGCCAACCATCGGCGCCACCCCACCGGCTCGCCCAGGATCAGCACGGCGCCGCAGGTCATCACCAGCGGCAGCGATTGAACGATGGCGGTCACATTGGCGAGCGGCAGCGCGCTGACCGCGACTAGGAACAGCGCCGAGCCGCCGATCTCCCCGGAGATACGCAGCGCCACCGACGGCACGAACAGCAACCGCAGCGGCCGTAGCGCGCCCTGATGCACCGCCAGCGCACCGATCATCACGCTGGCAAACAGCCCGCGCAGCATCATCACCTGGCTGAAATGCATCTGCACGGTGAGAAATTTAGCGATCGCGTCGTTGACGCTGAAACTTGCCATGGAGACAGCCATCAGCAGGCTGCCGCGTAGATTGGGAGAGAGAGGCAAAACAATCCTGAGTGAGTTACGGTCGGAGCAGACAGGCTCCGAACAGAGCAAGACTCAGGCCAAATGATTGCGCCTCATGTGCACGAAGACGGACGTGCGAGCCAGATGGCTCACGCGTCCCTGCCATTCACTGCGCGCCGGACTGATGGCCGGGCGCCAAGCCTACAACCCATCCGGCGGCATGCTCGGCGCACTGGCCGCCGGCAACCGGTTGCGAACACGCTCGCGATGGAACGCATAAAGACCGGACAGCACGATCACCGACGCGCCGAGAACCATCGGGCCGTCCGGCACATCGCCGAACACGAGGTAGCCAAGCAACATGGCCCACAGCAGTTGCGAGTACCGGAACGGCGCAACAGCGGAGATATCGCCGGCGCGCAACGCCAGGATCACACACTGATATCCAATCAGCACCAGCACAGCGGCGAGCAATAACAGCGCCAACGCGCCGTTCGATGGCGGTGTCCAGCCGCCCAGCGGAACGAGCAGGATGGCGCCAACGATCGTCACGACGATCGTCGTCAAAAACGTGACGAACAGTGAAGGGATTTCGGTCGGAATGCGCTTGGTCGCGAGATCGCGCACGGTACAGAACGCGACCGACAACAGCGCCAGCAGCGAAAACTGGTTGAATCCTTCCACGCCGGGCCGGACCACAATGAGAACGCCGACGAAGCCCGCGGCGATCGCCAGCCAGCGCCGCCAGCCCACCTGCTCACCGAAGATGAGTGCCGCACCGAGCGTGATCGCGAGTGGCAACGATTGAAAGATCGACGATACGTTCGCAAGGGGCAGATGTGCGAGCGACGCCAGAAAAGTCACGGTGCCGCCGATCTCGCCGAATACGCGCAGCGCCACAGACGGCACGAACAGGATGCGCAGCGGACGCAGGGCCTTCCGCTGGGTGGCGAGCGCGCCGATCAGCACGACGGCGAACAGACCGCGCACCAGCATCACCTGGCCGAAGTTCATGTGCAGCGTCAGGAATTTCGTGAGCGCGTCGTTGAGGCTGAAGCCGGCCATGGCCGTGGCCATCAGCACGCTGCCGCGAAGACTGGGAGAGAAAGACAAGTGCGTTTCCAGGTCGATCGACGCAGCAGCACTTGCTGCGGCCGGCCCTCTTGGCGGGGCATCTCTGAAGCGATCATGAAAGAGGCGCGATCCCCAGTCGGTCGCGCCTCTTCAATCGTTTATTTCGCGCCCGCGAGCTGCGCATATTTCCACGACGCCTGCGCCAGCGGCACCGTGCGCTTGGCGGATTCCATCGCCTTGGCGGACGACGCGGTGCCATCGCGAACACGACCGGCAATGCCCTGCAGAATGCCGGTGAGCCGGAACAGGTTGTAGCAATAGTACCAGTTCAGATCCGGCACGCTCTTGCGGCCGGCCTTGTCGCAATAGATTTTGGCGGCCTCGTCCATGGTCGGGATGTTGAGCGCCTTGAAGTCGAGCCCGTCGAGGCCCGGCATGATCCACTGCATCAAAAGATAAGTGAAGTCGGCCATCGGATCGCCCAATGTCGACAGTTCCCAGTCGAGCACCGCCTGCACCTTCGGCTGCGTCGTATGGAACACCATGTTGTCGATGCGGTAGTCACCATGCACCACCGACACCCGCTCCTGCTCTGGAACCGACGTCGGCAGCCATTCGATCAGCCGTTCCATTTCCGGAATGAGCTGCGTCTCCGAGGCGCGGTACTGCTTGGTCCAGCGATCGACCTGACGGGAAAAGTAATTACCGGGACGGCCGAAGTCGCCGAGCCCGATTTTTTCGGGATCGTAGCTGTGCAGTTGCGCCAGCGTCTCGATCTTCGCCGTGAAGATCGCGCGGCGATCTTCCTTCGGCACCGTTGGCAGCGCCGGATCCCAGAAGATCCGGCCGTCTTCCATCGACATGATGTAGAACGCCGAACCGATGACATTGTCATCGGTGCAGAGTGCGTAGGCCTTGGCGACCGGGAAGCCCTGCTTGCCCAATGCCGCGATCACCTTGTATTCGCGATCGACGGCGTGCGCCGATGGCAAAAGCTTGCCGAACGGCTTGCGCCGCATCACGTAGGATTGCTTCGGCGTATTCAGCCGATAGGTCGGGTTGCTTTGTCCGCCCTTGAATTGCAGGACGGTCAGCGGTCCCTCATAGCCTTCCACATGCTCGCGCATCCAGGCTTCGAGGCTCATCTCGTCGAAGCGATGCCGCTCCTCCACTGGCCTCGTGCCGTTATACTCGTCGTCGCGCTTCACACCATCGGTCACGTCAGTCTCCGCTTAGCGTTTCTTAGTGCTTCGACTCATTGGCATACTTGCGCAGTTCGAGCCGCGCAATGGCACGGTTGTGCACCTCGTCCGGACCGTCGGCGAGACGCATGGTGCGCATCGACGCGTAGTCACGGGCGAGACCCGCATCGTCGGACACGCCGGCGGCACCGTAAGCCTGGATCGCATTGTCGATGATCTTCAGCGCCATGTTGGGGCCGGAGACCTTGATCATCGCGATTTCGAGCTGGGCGGTCTTGTTGCCGACCTTGTCCATCATGTCGGCGGCCTTGAGGCAGAGCAGACGGTTCATCTCGATATCGGTGCGGGCTTCAGCAATGCGCTGCTCCCAGATCGAATATTCGATGATCTTCTTGCCGAAGGCGGTGCGCGACGACAGCCGGCGCACCATCTTCTCCAGCGCCTCTTCGGCCTTGCCGATGGTGCGCATGCAATGATGGATGCGGCCGGGACCGAGACGGCCCTGCGCGATCTCGAAGCCGCGGCCTTCGCCGAGCAGGATGTTGCTGGCGGGAACGCGGACATTGTCCAGCTTCACCCGCGCATGGCCATGCGGTGCATCGTCGAAGCCGAACACCGGCAGCATCTTCTCGATCGTCACACCCTTGGCATCGCGCGGCACCAGGATCTGCGACTGCTGCTGGTGCTTCGCCGCGCTCGGATCGGTCTTGCCCATCACGATCATGACGGCGCAGCGCGGATCGCCCATGCCCGACGACCACCACTTGGTGCCGTTGATGACGTATTCGTCGCCGTCACGCTTGATCGAGGTCTCGATATTGGTCGCGTCCGACGATGCGACATCCGGCTCGGTCATCAGGAAGGCGGAGCGTATCTCGCCGTTCATCAGCGGCTTCAGCCACTTCTGCTTATGCTCTTTCGAGCCGTAGCGCATGAACACTTCCATATTGCCGGTGTCAGGCGCCGAGCAGTTGAACACTTCCGAGGCCCAGCCGATATGGCCCATCTGTTCGGCGAGCAGCGCATATTCCAGATTGCTCAGTCCCGCGCCGTGGAATTCGTCGTCTTCATGCGACGACGGCGGCATGAACATGTTCCACAGGCCTTCGGCCTTCGCCTTCTTCTTCAATTCCTCGACGATCGGGATCACCTTCCAGCGCTCGCCCGCTTCGTCCTGCTGACGATAGATCGGCACGGCGGGGCGGACATGCTTGGTCATGAAGGAGGACACGCGCTCGAGCCATTCGCGCTGGCGGTCCGACATATTGAAATCCATGGGGCGATCCTCGCGTTTTTTAGAATTGTTGGCGGCACTGTTGTCCCGTCGCTGGATCACCGCAAGAGCAAATTTGTCTCTGCTGATGCGGCACAGATCCGCGCGGGGGCGATGGCGTTGAGCAGATGCAATATGCCATCAGGCGCACATTGACATTTCCCGACGCTCAAACGATAGTTTCATACACGCGTTTGAAATGCAATGACCCCGATCCGCGCCAATCGCATGGGGCCATGTTGCAAAAGGACCGTTTTGATCAGGACGATCGCATGGCAGCAGACCACACACGGACGGCGATCATCACCGCAGCCGAACGGCTCTATGCCGAACGCGGCTTTGCGGATGTGACCATGCGTGACATCGTCGCCGCAGCGGACGTCAATCTCGCGGCGGTAAATTATCATTTCGGCAGCAAGGACGAGCTGATCGCCGAACTGTTCGTGACGCGCAGCCTCGCCACCAATCGCGAGCGCCTGCGCGAATTGAAGGCGGCGGAGGAAGCCGGCGACGGCCGCGCCGACATCCATGCGATCTTTGCCGCCCTCGTCGGCCCGACGCTGCGCGGCTGCCTCGGCCCCGAGAAACAGCGCTCGGACGCCGCGCGCTTCATGATCCGCGCCTCGATCGAATCCGTGCCGCCGATCCGCAAGATCAAGAACCGCGAGGTCGATCACCTCAAGCGCTTCGCCGCGGCGATGCGCCGGTCCCTGCCCGATCAGGACCCCGCGGATATCTTCTGGGCGCTGCATTTTGCGCTGGCCATGGCGCACCAGACCATCCGCGACAGCGAACGCCTGACGCGCATATCCGACGGGCTGTGCGACCTCAACGATGTGCAGGCGATCACCGACCGCGTGGTTGCAGTCGCGGTCATGGCGCTGACGGGGAAACCGGCCAAGGCCGCGCAGAAGGAACCGGCCAAAGCGAAAGCGCGCGCCTGAACGGTAAAGCCCGGTTCCGCTTCAGATTGCTCGTGACGTCCCGCCGATTCGCGGCGTAGGACGGGAGCGGATCGGGACCGCATCATGAGCGCACAGGACGCCATCGACTTCGTGTCGGACAACATTGCGGAAGTGGGCACGCTGATGCGCTCGCTGTCCGGCCGCTATGAAGGCATTTTCGGCAATCTGCGCGCCGCCTATGGCGTCGCCTTCGAACAGGCGGACAGCATCGCCGACGCCGCGCGCGACGCGACCGCCATCGCGGATGCCGCCACCGCAGCCATTCGCGACAACATCCCGAACCAGCCGGGCAATGCCTGCACCAGCGGCTGCGCGGCCTGCTGTCATCTCTATGTCCAGGTGCCCCCCGGCACGGCGATTGTGATGGCGCAGCATATCGCCGCGCATTTCACGCCGGACGAACAGGCGGCACTGCGCACCCGCCTCGAAGTCGCCGCGGCTGCCGCGCGCGATGCCCCCGACGTCATGAAACTTCGCATGCGCTGCGCGCTGCTCGGATCGGACAATCGCTGCACGGTCTATGAGGTCCGCCCGCTGACCTGCCGCGCCTTCACCTCGCGCTCGGTGGCGCGCTGCCACGACGTGGTGTTCGGCGACGTGCCTGAGGGCACCGGCGTCGAACAGAACGCCGCGCATTTCCGCATTCACATGGAAGCGACCTTCGCGCTGGAACAGGCAGCGCGCAATCGCGGCCTGCCCGATACGCAGAAGGGACTGGCCCAGGCGCTGCTGGACGAGATGGGAACCATCGCAGGGCCTGCGCCGGAAGCTAAGCGCCATGCCGGTTCGTGATGGCGAATGCGCGACCCCGCTCACGACCAACAGCCGACATGATCGATGAGTATTCCCGTCCCTTCGTCGCGCGAGTCTACGTTTATATCCAGGGGCTGACGCCCTCCCCGCCACCGGCTATCGGCGCCGCGATTTGCGTGAGTGCTGGACTGGCGCAGGCGCAGCCGGCTGCGACACGAGTGAGCCCGATTGGTTTGTGACGTAGCCGCGCGATTCCTGCAGCCGGCGCTGATAGCCCGGCGAGTTCATGAAGCTGCTGCCACCGCCTCGGGCAGATGCCGCGTCAGCGAGCGCGAGTTCAGCAACGGCAGCCAGGATGAGCAGCGCAGCTTTCTTTGACATGATGGTCATAGTTCGAACCTCTCCGACCTGAGCAAGCAGCGCAAGGCAAAATCGTTCCGATAATCACATGGCACATGGAACGAGGCTGCGAGAGCGCACCAGTGTTCCCGATCACCGCACCGTGATCCTCGCCCACGTAATCATCGCGATCCCCGAACGTAACTCTCACGGCACCACGCCAAAGCGTTACGTGAAAGGACGAAATATGAGAGCGTTTTATGCGGCAGTCACCGGGCTGGGCATTGCCCTGCTGAGTGCAGCCACCATTTCCGCCGCAAGCGCAGCCGAGACGGTTCGCGTGCGCGGCACGGTCGAGAGTGTCGACGGCGCGAAGCTGACGGTCAAAACCCGCGAGGGCAATTCGACCGCGATCAAGCTGAACGACAACTGGAAAGTCACCGGCGTGGCCAAGGCCTCGCTCAACGACATCAAGCCCGGCGACTTCGTCGGCATCGCCTCGCTGCCCAAGTCCCGCGGCGGCGACGGCGCCCTTGAGGTCCTGATCTTTCCGGCGGGCATGAAGGGCACCGGCGAAGGCAGCTATCCCTGGGATCTGAAGCCGAACAGCACCATGACCAACGCCACCGTCACCAACGCCGTCAAGGACGTCGACGGCCGCAACATCACGGTGACCTTCCACGGCAAGGAAAAGACCATCTCGGTCGCGGATGACACGACAGTCGTGACCTTTGCGGCTGCCGCGCAGGCTGACCTGAAGCCCGGCATGACGGTGTTCGTGCCGTCGCAGAAGGCGGATGACGGAACGCTCACCACCGGCAACGTGGTCGCCGGCACCAATGGCGTCGTGCCGCCGATGTAAACTAGCCTGACGGTGCGATATCCGCATCGCACAGGAGGATCAGTCGAGTGGCTTGTCGTCGTCGGTCGGAGGCTCTGCCTCCGGCGAGCAGATGTCGCCGCCGCCGAACTGATCCTCCGGAGCGGGGTGATCTCCGAGAATCGTGAGCGGGTCCGGCTTTTCGCCCGGACCTTCCGGGGCCCGCTCCGCTGGCTTGCGAACATTCATGCTGGTGCCTCCCTGTGCATGCCAACGCGGCCCCGTGCAATCCGTTGCATGGGAGGCGACGTCTGCGTTCTGAATGGGAGCGTCCTAGATCCGCGCCGCGATCAGCTGACGGATAAACTCCGGCGCCTTCGCGCTGAACAGGCGGCGCGCAATCGCGGACGGCCGGATGCGCAGAAGGGACTGGCGCAGGCACTGCTGGACGAGATGACGGGTTGATACGGGCCCTGCTCGATGCCGGACACAACGACTGGCCGGAGAGCTATTTACCGCGCATTAAGCATAAACTGCCATCTTCCCATCGAAGCTGCCGACATAGGTGCCTCAGATGATTTCGGAAGCACAAATTTTACGTTTGATTGCGCTGCCACTGGCAGGTTGCGCCTTCCTGATCGCCGTTTATCTCACGACCGGAATCGGCTTGAGATAAAGCGACGCGGAAGCCGAGCAGCGGCTCATCCGGAAGCGGAAGAATGCGCTATCCCGCAACACCCCCGCCTGCGTTGCCTCCCTTGCGCGGCACCGCCAAGGTGCGAGCTTTAAAGCTCCACGTCCGAACGGAAGCGTCCTAGCTCCGCGCCGCGATCAGCTGCCGGATGAACTCCGGCGCCTTCGCGCTCGGCAGCCAACGCGTCACCGCGATCATCTCGGCGTCGCGGTCGATCCAGATCATGTTGCCGCCGGCGCCGAGCGCATAGACGGCGGTGTCCGGCGCGCTCTTGTTGGCATGCGGCCCGCGGTTCAACCACCACAGGAAGCCGTAATTCGGCTGCTGGGACGACTGCGTCCACATCGCATCGACCCAGCTCTGCGAGAGCAGTCGCTGGCCATTCCAGTCGCCGCCCCGCGCCATCAACAGGCCGAAGCGCGCGTGGTCCTCGGCGCCGATGAACATGCCGCCGCCCCAATGGCCGCCGCCCGGCACCGACTGCATCCGCCGTCCGTCGATCTCGACGAAGGAATTGTCATAGCCGACCCACTCCCAGTCCCTGGACGCGCCGATCGGATCCATGATGCGCGCACGCAGCACCTCCGGCAGCGGGTGCTTGAACAGGTTCAGCAGGCAGAGCGACAGCAGGTTCACGCGCACATCGTTATATTCGTAGAAGCTGCCCGGCGTTTGCAGCTCGCGCAGCTCGCCCTTGCGGCTGTTGTCGGCATTCGGCGCGACCAGACGGTTGTGATCGATCTGGTCCGGCTTGCCGAACAACTCGCCGCGCCATTCGCTGGTCTGCTCCAGCAGATGCCGCCAGGTAACCCTGGCGTTATGCACATCCGCAAACAGCGGCCCGGGCACGCGCTTGGCCACCGGCTCGTCGATATCCCCGATCAGCTCGTCATCAACAGCCAGTCCCGTCAGCACGGCGAGATAGCTCTTGGCGATGGAGAAGGTCATGTCCGCCCGCGCGATCTCGCCCCACGACGCCAGCATGCGACCATTCTGCAGCACTAGGCCCGCCGACCCGCCGCGCTCACGCACGGGACCCAGCACCGCGCTCCATGGCCCGGTTTCATTCCAGTCCACATTCGGCGCATAGCGGCCGTCGTCGTAATAAAAGCCACGCGGCCACGGCGTTTCATTCGCCTGCGCAAACGCCACCGCTGCAGCGAGCTTGTCCGGCGCGTAACCAGCCTGCTGCGGATCGACCTTGTCCCAAGCGTTTCCGCCGGCCGGGAAATAACGTTGTTCAGTCATGGAGAATTCAAGCTCGCTTTGGACAATACGCCCCGTTTATTGATCGGATAGGGAGTCGCGGCAAGCTATCGAGACGCGAATGCTCGGCGGGATTTTCGTGCCGCCATCTTGGTCGGTTCGACGGCCGGCTATATTATTCGAGCCCAGAAGGCAGCTTCGCTGCTAACTCAGTGCCGAATAAGTACGCAGCGAACACAATCTCATTGAAATCTGTTGGGGTGATTGCATACTGAAGCTGCAGCGCGAACACGGGCTAACCTATATCTTCATCTTGCACGATCTCGGCGTCAACCAGCATTTCTGCGACGAGATTGCGGTGATGTATCTCGGCCGCATCGTCGAACAGGCGCCCGCGCAGGTGTTCTTCTCGGCCCCCTCGCATCCCTATAGCTGGTCGCTGATACCAGCCACCGCACCGCCCGGCCCGCTGAAGAAGGACTATCTGGTCAAGGGCGATCCGCGGAACCCGATGGATCCACCGCCTGGCTGCCGCTTCGTCGTCGCGCACTGCCGCGACGACTTGCCGATCCTGAATATCCAGTCCGACGAGCACTTCGTCGCGTGCCACCGGACCGGCGAGATCTATCGACCAGATTTTGTTTCCCTGTGACACGTCTTGTTTCCCTGTGACACGTCGCCCGAACGAGAAAATGGCCGCTTTGCGCCAAAAGCCGACGTCACGGCGAGATGTGCCTTTATCTTCGGCGGTCACGAAGTCAGCATCGGCTTTTCCGGTCGCTGTGACGCCATCGGCGCGGCTTGGGAAGCTACGGCACTGACAGGCAAGCGCAGTCTGCGGCTGGCGGCCGAGTTGAAGCTTCTGCACCGGACCGATCGGTCAGCGCCGAACCGGTCGAAAAGACCTGCATGCGCGGTCCACGGACGAACCTGCTTCGAATCGCGCCACAAGAGTTTCGAGCGTCAGACGCTGAGGTAGGCGCGCTGTATCTCGTCGTTGTGCGCCAGATCCTGCATCGACCCTTCATACACGATCTGGCCTTTCTCGAGCACGTAAGCCCGGTCCGATACCAGGCGCGCAAAATGAAAATTCTGCTCAGACAGCAGGATACTTGCTCCGCGTGCCTTGAGCGACAGGATCATATGCGCCATCTGCTCGACGATCACCGGCGCGACGCCTTCCGACGGTTCGTCGAGCAGGACCAGTAGCGGATTGCCCATCAACGTACGGGCCACCGTGAGCATCTGCTGTTCGCCGCCGCTCATCTGGCCGCCGCGCCGATCCTGCATGCGGCCGAGATTGGGAAAGAGCTCGTAGAGCGCGTCGGGCGTCCAGTTGAGTGCGGCACTTCCATCCGCCCACTGCCGCGGCGCCTGCCTGCCGGTTTCCAGATTCTCGGTCACCGTCAAATCAGGAAAGATACGCCGATCCTCGGGCACGAACCCAAGCCCCATGCGCGCCACCTGGAAAGGCGCCTTGCCAGCGATGTCCTGCCCCAGGAAATTGATCTGCCCCTCGCTCCGCGACAGCAGGCCCATGATAGCCTTGAGCGTAGTGGATTTGCCGGCGCCGTTGCGCCCCATCAGCGATATGACTTCGCCACGGCGCACGTTGAGCGCAACGTCGAATAGGATGTGAGCTGCGCCATACCAGGCGTTCAGGCCGGAGACGTCGAGCAGGATCGGATTCACGAATGCAGTCATGCGGGTATCCTTGCCGCGACGGCCAGTTCCGGCGGATGTTCGAAAGTCAGGCCGTTGCCGAAATAGACTTCCTTGACCTTGGGATGACTGCGGATTTCGTCTGCGTCCCCTTCCGCTATCAATTTGCCGCGGGCGAGCACGATGATGCGGTCGGCATGGGCGAAGACGACATCCATGCTGTGCTCGGTGAACAGCACGGCCATGCCGCGCTCGATCACCAGCCGCTTGGTCAAAGCCATCAATTCGTTGCGTTCGCGTGGCGCCATCCCGGCGGTCGGCTCGTCCATCAGCAGCAGCCTGGGATTGTTCGCCAGGGCCATGGCGAGCTCGACGCGCTTGATGTCGCCATAAGCCAGTTCGCTGCAAGCTCGGTCAGCCTGCGCGTCCATGCCGACCTGCTCGAGCAGCATCAGCGCCTCATCGCGATAACGGCTTGCGGCGGAACGCCACAGCGAAAAGATCTGCTGCTGATGGGACATCACCGCCATTTGCACGTTCTCGACGACCGTGAAGGATGCGAATGTGGCAGCGATCTGGAATGTGCGTCCGACGCCCAGGCGCCAGATCGCGCGTGGCTTCATTCCGACCAGCTCCTGCTCGGCCAGACGCACGGAGCCGCCCGAGGCGCGCAACTGGCCGTTGACCATATTGAAGGTGGTGGATTTTCCGGCGCCGTTCGGGCCGATCAGCGCCAGCAACTCGCCCGGACGAAGATCGAAGGTGATTCCATCGACGGCACGGACGCCGCCGAAGGCCATATGGAGATCGCGGACCTCGAGCAGCGCGCCACTCATGTCAGCTTCTCCCGTCGGACAACGCCCACGGCTGGACGATACAGCTGCCATAAGGTTTCGATCTGGCGCGAGATACCCGCCAGTCCCTCCGGGAAGGCGAGCACCAGAAACAGAATAATGCCGCCGAACAAGGCCCGCCAGTAATCCGTGGCGCGCATCACCCAGTCCTGCAGCACGCCGAACACCGCCGCACCGATCACAGGCCCCGTGAGTGACTGGATGCCGCCCAAGAGAACCATGACGAGCCCGTCGACCGATTTGCTGACCGAGATCACATCCGGCGAAACGCTGCCCTTGGAGAAGATGTAGAGCGTGCCGGCCAATCCCCCGAACACGCCGGCGATCGTGAAGGCCAGCCACTGCACGAGCTTCACATCGATACCGATGGCCTCGGCACGCAGCGATGAATCCCGTCCGGCCCTCATCGCATAACCGAACGGCGCAAAAACGAACCGCCGCAGCGCGTAGGCCGAGAGCCCGACCAGTATGAGGGTGAGGTAGTAGTAGCGCGTTCCGCTCAGCCACTCGGCCGGCCAGATGCCCACCATGCCGTTGGAGCCGCCGGTGACCGCATCCCATTGAAACACGACCGACCAGACGATCTGCGAGAAGGCGAGCGTGAGCATCGCGAGATAGACGCCCGACAGCCGGACGCAGAACCAGCCGAACAGCAAGGCGCCAAGACCAGCCACCAGGGGAGCGACCAGCATCGCGAGCGGCATGGGCATGAATGCCAGTTTGACCAGGATGGCAGCGCCGTAGGCGCCAAGGCCGTAATAGGCGGAATGTCCGAACGAATGCATCCCGCCCGGTCCCATCATGAAATGCAAACTGACCGCGAACAGCGCCGCGACCAGAATGTCCTGACCGAGCACCACCGCATAGGGTAGCGATTGATCGAGCATAGGCAACACCGCCATCAACAGGAAAACGCCGATGACCGTCATGCGAAACCAGTTGGAACCCGGCTTCAACGGTGCTTCGACCGGCGCCGAGTTACGACTGGTCGCTTGCGGTCGCCCCAACAGCCCCCACGGCCGGATCACAAGGACTACCGCCATGATCAGGAATTCGACCACCAGAGTGAGCTTGGAGAACGAGATCTCGATCCCCGCGAGATGAACCGTACCGATGCCGATACAAATCGCCTTCACCTCGGCGATCAGGAGCGACGCCAGAAAGGCACCGGGGATGGAGCCCATGCCGCCCACCACCACGACGACGAACGCATCACCGATCGTCGAGATATCGACGGTGAGACTCGCCGGCTGACGCGGAAGCTGGACCGCTCCGCCGAGTCCCGCCAGCATGCAGCCGAGTGCAAACACGCCGGTGAACAGCCACGCCTGATTGACGCCGAGCGCGCCCAGCATCTCGCGGTCGTGTGTTGCCGCACGCACCATGACGCCCCAGCGCGTCTTGGTCAGCAGCATCCAGAGCAGGCCGAAAATCGCAGGGCCGATCACGATCAGGAACAGATTGTAGCTCGGATAGGCACGACCGAAGAGCTGGATAGCGCCCTCCAGTCCTGGTGCACGACGACCGAGCAAATCCTCCGGCCCCCAGATCCATAGCGCGGCATCGTTAAAGACGAGCACCAGCGCGAATGTCGCGAGCAGCTGAAACAGCTCGGGCGCCTTGTAGATCCGACGCAGCAGCAGAATTTCCACCAGCGCGCCGAGCAGTCCGACAGCCAGTGCTGCGAGCACAAGCGCGCCCCAAAAGCCAACCGCTCGCCACGGCCCCACGCCGATACGTTCGATCAATGAATAGCTCACATACATGCCAAGCATGAAGAACGAGCCATGGGCAAAATTGACGATCCGGGTGACGCCAAAAATCAGCGACAGGCCGGTCGCTACCAGGAACAGGGACGACGCCCCGGCCAAGCCGTTCAATAGTTGAGCCAAGAGGGCAGACAGATCCATGGCAGTCTCGCTCGGGACAGATGTGGCATCCAAACGCGACCGGGCGCCCTCGACAGGAGGGCGCCCGGCATCAGGTTAGTCGGCAGGACGCAGCTTGCGCACTTCGTCGTCCGACGGCAGCAATTTTTCGCCCGGCGCGTAATGGTAGTCGACCATCACGCCCTTGCCGTCCTCGACGGCAAGCTTGCCGACATAGAGTCCCCAGGTCGCCTGGTGATCGATCTTGCGGAAGCTCGTCTTGCCGTCCGGCGTATCAAACTGGAGCCCTTCGAACGCCGCTACGAGCGAATCGCTGTCGGTCTTTCCGCCGGATGCCGCGACACCCGCCTCGATGGCCTTGATCGTGGAATAGCCGATGATCGAACCGAACCGCAGATTCTCCTTGCCGTACTTCTTCTGGTACTCGGTCAGGAATTCCTGATGGGCTGGCGTCTTGATGCTGTACCAGGGATAACCGGTCACCATCCAGTTCTTGGGGATCTCATCGCGCAGCGGTTCGAGATATTCAGGCTGACCGGTGATGATGCTGAACACCGGCATCTGGTCGCCGAGATACCCGCGCGTATTGCCCTCGCGGATGAACTGAGCGAGATCGGAGCCGAACAATGCGTTGAACGTGGCCTCGGGCTTGGCGTCGGAGAGCGCCTGGATCACGCTTCCAGCATCGATCTTGTTGAACGGCGGCGCCTGTTCGGCGATGAACTCGACGTCCGGCTGCTTCTCCTTCATCAACCTCTTGAAGGCTGATGCGGCCGACGTCCCGAATTCATAGTTCGGATAGATCAGTGCCCAGCGCTTCTTCTTCAATTTCACCGCTTCGTCGACCAGCGAAGAAACCAGCATATAGGTCGAGGAGTCGAGGCGGAATGTGTACTTGTTGCCGACGGCCCAGACGATGTTATCGCTCAGCGCCTCGGTGATCAGCATGAAGCGCTTCTTCTGCTTCGCATAGTCGGTCAATGCCGTACCGATGTGCGCGTAGAAGGCGCCGGCAAGGATGTCGACCTTTTCGCGGGTGACCAGATCTTCTGCCTGGCGGATCGCTTCGCCCGGATTGGCATTGTCATCGCGGGTGATGAGCTCGAGCTTGCGCCCGGCCACACCGCCCTTGGCGTTGATCTGATCAATGGCGAGCATCATGCCCTTCTTGTAGCCGTCGGTGAAGACCGGCTGGGACTTGTAACTGTTGATCTCGCCAATCTTGATGGTGTCTTCGGCCCTGGCCGGGACCGAGGCTCCAATGGCAATCGTCGCCAGGCCAGACAGTAGGACGTGTCTAAAACTCACTTGCTTGGTCATGACTTACCTTCTCCGGTGGGTGATGCAATCGTGAAACGCTTGTGGTTGCTTGGAACAACGTGGTGGCGGCTCCCGACGATCGACCGTGCCGAACAGGCAAATGCCGATCTGGAGCATGCCGTCTGACTGGGCGCAGCTCAGGAAGCAGCGCTCAGGGCTGGGGATTTACCGAAGCGATCACGGCAGGTGCGAGCGTCGTATTGGTAGACCCACTCAGCCTTGATCCCGACCGCGTTGGGGTTCTTCGCCTGCTCGAGCTTGAATGCGAGGTCGCGCGCTTTCGATTCTTCGGGAGAAGACAAATGATATGTGCGGCCACGCTCACGTGCCTCGAGCTGAACACGCGTGGTGCGCGGACGGCGCTCGGCCTCATAGGCATCGAGCGCCGCGCCGAGATCGCCAGGGCCGAAATGGCTCAGTGCCTGCGCGAGAACATAGCCGTCTTCGACTGCCATGGCTGCGCCCTGCGACAGGAAAGGCAGCATCGGATGCGCGGCATCGCCGAGCAGCGTGGCATTACCGCGCGACCAGCGTTGCATCGGATCGCGATCGAACAGCCCCCACTTGTAGATCTGATCGGGATTGGTGAGCTCGAACAGACGGATCAGGTTGTCGTTCCAGCCCGCGAACCCATCGAGCAGTTCCTGCCGGCTGCTCTTGATGGTCCAGGACTCCTCGACCCAATCGTGATTCTCATTGACGGCAACGATGTTCACCATTGCGCCACCCTTGACGTAATAGGTCACCACGTGCCCCTTCGGTCCCATCCAGAAGGCAGACGTCGGCGTGACGAAAGGCAGTGGAAACTGTTCGACCGGAACCAGCGCGCGCCAGCACATATGGCCTGTGTAGCTGGCCGGCTCCTGTCCCCAGAGCGCAGCACGAACAGCCGAACGAACGCCATCCGCGCCGACCACCAGATCGGCCGCATATTCGCTGCCGTCGTCAAAGCAAGCGATTGTGCGCCCGGCCTGCTGACGCAGCCCAGTGCAGGACACACCGAACGTGACGCGCTCAGGTGCGATATCTTTCGCCAACATGGTGTGCAGGTCGGCGCGATGAACGTGGTAGAATTCGGCCCCGAAAACACGAGGACATACTTCACGGAGCGGCGTACGAAACAGCTCTTCGCCGCTCTGCCAATTCCAACCCACCATAGCCTCCGGCAGGAAGCCCGTTGCGATCAAATCCGGTCCTAGGCCGAGCGCTTCAAGCACCTTGACGGCGTTGGGCGTCATCTGCACGCCGGCACCCACTTGGCTCAAAGCCGAAGCGCGTTCGAACATGTGATAGTCGATACCGAGCCGGTCCAGACTGCGGGCCAGTGCCGCGCCGCCGATACCGCCGCCAATGATGGCTACTTGGAAATTATGTTTCATGTTGTCTCCGATCACAGGACGTCACGTGAATTAAAGGTCCAGCTCGAGTGTGGTCAGCCCGCGCGAGCAGCAGGCCATCATCGTGTTGGAAGACGCTCTCGCCGCGGGCGCAATCACTTGGTCGCGATGATCAACGCGCCCCGAGAGAACGCGGACTTCGCAAGCACCGCAGACGCCTTCCTCGCATGAGTAGGAGAGATCGATTCCGGCAGCGAGGCAGGCGCTGAGCACTGTCTCCTGTGCCCCGACATCGAGCGTGCGCCCCGAGCGCGCCAGACGAACGGTGAAGCTGCCCGCGGGGCCGGTATCCGCCGGCGCCACGGCAAAACGCTCGCGATGCACGAGGTCGATCGAACGCCGCTCAGTCAGTTCGTCGAAGGCATCGATCATGCGCGTCGGCCCGCAACAATACAGCGGCGCCTCCATGGGCGTATCCGCAAGGACATCGGCGAGACGTGGCGCTGGTCCACTGGTGTGATGAATCCGCACGCTACCGTCGGCGATGGCGGCAAGCTCGGCATGAAATAGGGTCGCTTCGGGGCTGCGCGTCCAATAGTGCAGCTGTACCGGCTGACCATCGGCGACAAGCTTGCGATACATCGAGACGATCGGCGTGATGCCGATGCCGCCAGCGAACAGGTAACGTGTCGTCTCATTGGTAGCGCCGAGCGGGAAATGATTGCGCGGGATCGAACTCTGATAGATGTCCCCTGCGACCGACTGCCGATGCCAGGCACGCGAGCCCCCTCTTCCGTCGAACGCCTCCTGCACCGCGATCTCGTAGCAGTCCGAAGCTGGCTGCGGCCAAAGCAGCGAGTATTGCCGCATCAGTCCGGGCGCCACCTCGAGATCGAGGTGAGCGCCGGGCTCGAAAGCCGGCAGCGTCGCGCCGTCGAACGAAGCAAGCCGGTAGAGATTGATCCCCGGCGCTCCGTATCGCACTTCGACCAGCCGCAACCTCAAACCGAGGTCAGATGACGCCATAGGTGATGCCCTTGGCGCGCAGCCAGCTCCGGTAGCGTTGCCCCATCAGATCCGTTCGGTGATGCAACTCGTAGCGCAGCTCCGTTGGAATGCGCTCCGGTCGCTGCGACTCGACGATCTCGCGATCCTGATTGAAGACCACGTCCGCCCGATCACGCACGACTTTCGGATCGGGATGCGGATTCACGTTCATCGCTGCGCAAACGCGCGCGATAGTCGTTTTCTCATCGACCGGTTGGCAGACGAAGAAGGTGCCGAAGATATCGGACTTGTCGGAAACGATATTGCCCGACTTGTCCGCCTGCTGGGTTCGCTTCGAGAAGTAGGCCACCAGCGGACGGAACGTGTGATAGGTGTAGAACGCCATCAGCGGAATGCCGCGCGCATCGCCCCACGGCTGAAACACCTTTATTTCCGACGAGCAGAGGCCGGTATCGACCTCATACACGTCATAGGGCTCAAGCCGATCCGGATTGTCCATGACGCCGTTCAGGCCGGCATGGACGAACGGGAAGTGGCTGGCATCGATGAAGTTTTCGATCGAGCGAAAGCCATTGGCCGAATACATATAGGGGCCGCTATGGACCTTCAGAAAGCTCGGATCATCCCATTGCGGGAACACCGGTATGTCGGCCGTCGGCTCGCCGAGACATACCCACACGAAGCCATAGCGCTCGACTGCCTGATAGGGGAAGGCGCGCGCCTTTTTCATCGGCGTCTCGTCGGGAGCAGCAGGCATGAGGGTGCAGCGACCGCCGCGGTCATACTCCCAGCCGTGATAGGGGCAAACGACGCGATCGTTCTTGATCCAGCCTCTCGACAGCCGGGCGCCGCGATGAATGCAGAGGTCTTCCCAGGCATGGATATCGCCGTTTGCCGAGCGCCAGACGATCAAGTCGCGCTCGAGCAAGCGAACGGGATGGATTTTGTCGGAGGCGAAATCGGAGGAATAGCCGACGACATGCCAGTCGTTGAGCAAAACCGGATCCTGACAGCCATCCTGCGCGGTGATCGGCCGCTGGGCCGATAAGGTCGTGACGGACATTGATGCTCCTCAAGATTGGCCGCAGCTAGTTACATTAATTAGCCGGCCATATAATTGTTTGGTTGGCCGGCTATATAATTTCTGGTAGCAATCCTCGTGCCATCCCATGAAACGGCGGGAAACGGCATCGGCATCGACGCCTCAGGGGTCCACAATGCTATCTTTTCTATCTTCGCCACATCGGCTGCACCGATTTTGTGCGCCTTTGTGCTCGAATTGCTGCCACGGCATCGGATTCATGAGGAGGCCAGCATGAACCGCGTGTCCGGCCGGCGAGGCGTCTTGTCCGCTGAGCCACCGATCAAACGTCCTGGGCGGCCCGAAGGCGGCAAGGGAGCGATGCGCGAGGGCATAATGGATGCCGCCGAGGTCGTGTTTGCCAATCAGGGATATGCGGGCACCACGCTACGGGAGATTTCCGTGCTCGCCGGAGTGACACAGGCGCTGATCACTTACTACTTCGGCTCGAAGTTCGACCTCTTCAGCGAAACATTTCTTCGACGTGCGACGCCGATCGCAGATGCGCGGATCGAAAGCTTGGCGAGATTGCAGACCGATGGAAAGGCAACGGACGTCGTCGCCATCGTCGAAGCCTTCCTTCGGCCGGTCCTGGACCTCCGTGCGACCGAGCAAGGGCCCGCCTTCTTGCGGCTCCACGCCAGGCTGCATACCGAACCACCCAACCTCTCTTACGAGCTGCGCAAGACGGCTTATGACGAGTCCACGCATCTCTATATCGATGCGCTGCACAAGGCGTTGCCACATCTTTCACGGCTCGACGTGCATTGGCGGATGACGCTCATGATCGGCACTTATCTTTACGCTCTATCCGATACGAACCGCATGGAGGACATGGTGCCCGAGTCGTACGATCCGAAAGACGGCTCCAGATTGATGGCCGAGACTGTCGCCTTCATCACCGGCGGCATGTGCCGCGAGCCGACGAAGGCTGTTGGTATCCATAAAAAGAAGGCTGCGAGAAGCCGAGTTCAGATTTAAACGAGAGGAAGAGTGATGGATCACGCCAGCTTCACTGAAATCTGCCTGCATCAGCTCAAGATGTCCGGGGTTCGCGAAGGCGAGCGTCTTGTCGTTCTGACTCAGGGTAGCGATCGCCTGTCATATGCCGACGCTTTCATGGCCGCGGGCCAGCGTCTCGGCGCCAGGATGTATCACATGCGCCTTCCCGCGCCGATGCCGACCGCGGGCTGGAACGTCGGCGTGACCGGCCTGGCCGCTCTGCCCGATGCAGTCGAAGCGCTGAAGAATTGCGACATGCTGATCGACTGCATTTTCCTGCTGTTCTCGCCCGAACAGTTTGCGATCCAAGCCGCCGGCACTCGCATCCTCACCGCAGTCGAGCCGCCGGCGTTGCTTGCCCGAATGCTCCCCTATCCGGAATTGCGCGAGAAGGTCGAAATTGCCGCTGGCCTTCTCGACAAGGCGAAGATGATGCGCATCACGTCGCCTAGCGGTACCGACGTGACCTACAAGCTAAATACTTACAATACGATAGCGGAATACGCCTGCAACGACACGCCCGGCCGTTGGGATCATTGGCCCTCGGGCTTCGTCTTCACCGGCGGAGACGATGACGGGGTCGATGGCCAGATTGTAGTCGCGACCGGCGATATCCTGCTTCCGCAGAACATCATGGTTCGTGAACCGATCACCTACACCATCGAGAAGGGCTGGGTCACCGACATCCGTGGCGGGCTCGAGGCCGAAATCGTCAAAGCCTATATGGCTTCGTTCAACGACAAGCGCGGCTTCGGCATGAGCCACGTCGGCTGGGGTATGAACCCGCAAGCCAGGTGGCACAACTTCGTGCCGGGCGAATTCCCCGGCGGAATGGGAATGGAGCCGCGCAGCTTCTATGGCAACGTCATGTTCTCGACAGGCCCGAATAGCGAGCTGGGCGGCCCCAACGACACCGCCTGCCACCTGGACATTCCGATGCGCAATTGCTCGTTGTTGCTCGACGGCGAGCCCGTCGTGATCAATGGTGACGTGGTCGTGAAGGAGATCCAAATGAGCCGTTAAGCGATCGCGGGCGCCTGTGCGACGCAACCGGTTTGTCTGGCGTATTGCGTGCATCGATCGGCGCGCTTTTAAACCGGAGCCGACGTGCGTTGCCCGCTGTTTCTACAGAGGCTTCGGTTGAATTCCCGACGGAGCTGGCGCCTCAACCGAGTTGGCCGTACACAAACTTCACATGCTGTCGAGTTCTTTCTCGACGACCCACGCCGTGATTGCTGCGCAAAGACAGCGCTTGCACTGTGCGGCGCGCACGCAATTCCGAAGAACACTGGCGCCTTTCGCGGCCAGCAGTGGGTAAATACACGAGGGAAAGTGCTTCTCTATATGGGCACTGGGAGCAACACTAGGAAGTAGTGGCATATCCTTTGCTTGCACTCGTTGGATGCTTCAACCGCCAACCGAATGGAACGCGACATGCGCTCGCCAAACTGGTCATCGTGGAAGCTCAATGTTTCACGGGTGCTTGAATGGTCCTACGGCCATCTTATCGCAGCCGAGTACGACGCGAGCCATCCTCAATCCGAAGGCGGCGCGCGAAACACGTATCAAGCGATTTGGTCGCCTGAGAATGGATCCTCTGCCTCCCCTTCGCATCGCGAGAACGACTAGGGCCGCGGGCCACCAAGTCGAATTGACGGCGGCTTCCCCCCGGGACGCGTTCGCGTGACTATTCTCGCCTCAGACGTGCTAACCTGATCACCCGAGTGGCAGACTGCCCCTGTCACGTGATCGCGCAGCGAAGGGCCGCTCCCGATGCAATCGCGACCGCATCAACTTCGTGCGAAACACTCTCGGCCTGCCGGCGAGCACGCCCGTGATGTTGAACGAAGCACCGGTGGTCGCTACTAGTAACATGACAGCCGCCGTCAATTTGTCCGAAAATTCGTCGACGGGCTTGCATGAGCTCAGTTCTAATAAAAACGCAGCCGGTTTCGACACCGACTGCGCTTGCGCAACGTGGATGGCGAGACGGCGGGTGGTTGCCCGGTGGCCTCCCAAGGACGTGCACGCATAGATCGCCCTAGACTACTTCTGTCTTCAAGACCAATTTCTGTGCAGATCGTCGCTGCTGCACACGAGATTTGGATGCACGCATACAGAGTTCGAAGCGCTGCCTCATCTAACATGATCTGGACCAAGCTAAGATTGAGAACGATACGCCTGGATGGCGGTTTTGCGCCAACAGCGGACATCGATTGTTCCTGCGTGCCCCGTGATCTATGAGCTCACAATCAACGTCTGGGCGACCGCTAGAAAGACCTACGCGGCTTCGTCGCGCGATTGGTAGAGCTTGTAAAGCATGCGTTGCCCGATACGCCGGAACGGCGAGAACGGATGCGTCGGCAGCGGCGACGTGAAGATCGGTAGGTCCTGCCCCTTGAAGTTCTTGCCCGCGATCATCTCGGCCATGCGACGGCCGGCCTGCGCCGAATAAGACACGCCATTGCCACCGTAGCCCAGCGCATAGAACAGAGTTTGCGAAGGATCGGGCCGGAAGATACGCGGCATCATGTCGTGGCTGACATCGACCCAGCCCCACCAGGAATAGTCGATCTGGATTCCCTTGAGCGCCGGGAACTTGCGGTGCAGCCCGTCGATCAGGAGCTGCAGATGCCGCGGATTTGCAGCGTCCGCGCCGGTGATGGCGCTGCGGCTACCGATTTGCACACGGTTGTCGGGCAGCCGGCGATAATAGAAGCGCAGCGTGCGGGTGTCGGTGATGACTTCGGTGGTCTTGAAGCCGGTCGCCTCCAGCTCTGCTTCGGTAAGCGGCCGCGTCACAATCGAGTTGGACATAATCGGCATGCAGCGGCCACGCAGCATCGACGTCAGGCCGAGCGACGTATAGGCGCCGGTAGCGATGCCAACCGCGCGGGCGCGCACGGTGCCGCTGGGCGTGCGCAGATGATGCACACTATTGCGCGTCGTGATCTCCAGCACCGGACTGCCGGGATGCACCTTGGAGCCGAGTTCGCGCACCATGCGCAGATAGCCGAAAGCGAGTTTGGCAGGATGGACACCAGTGCCCAGCGGCTCATGTACAGCGCCGACACATTCTGCCTCGTTCACATAGTCGCGGCGTACGTCCTCGGCGGACAGCACGCGTGTCTTGTAGCCGAACACCTCGTTCTGGACTTTCGACTCGGCTGCGATCTTCTCGAACATCCGCTGGCGATGCGCGAGATAGAGGTGGCCGCCGCGCTGCGGTTCACAATCGATATTTCCGGTCTTGATCAGATCCTCGAAGGTCTCGAAGCCGTCCTGGATTTCCGCGTGCAGCCGCAGCGCCACATCGCGGCCCCAGCGCGCGATCCACTGCGAACGCGACAGCCGGCCCGACGCGTTCTGGCCCTGCCCGCCATTGCGTGTGCTGCAGCCCCAGGCGACGCGATTGGCTTCCAGCACCACGGCCTTGATGCCGAATTCGCGCGCCAGAAAAATCGCACAAGCGAGCCCGGTATAGCCCGAGCCGACGATCGCGACGTCGGCATCGACGTCGCCGGAGATCGGGCCATCATCGTCCGGCGGTGTTCCTGCCGTGGCGGCCCAATAAGTCGGGGCGTAGTCGCGGTGGGTGCCGGGACCGGGGGACACCAGGGGATCGTAGTGCTGATCGTAGGGAGCAATCGACATCGGCGCGGCCTCTATCACGGTGCGATCAAGACTGAGCCGGTAGCGGCGGGCGGTCCTTGCGGAATGCGCTCTTGCGCGAGAGCTTGTCGCCCTTGAACGTGAAGAGATCGCACCCCTCGGCCTCGATCCGCGTGCCGTTGGCTGCTGTACCGCGGAAAATCCATTCAGATAGGCCGCGGTCGCCGAACACGCTGTGCGATGTACAGGTCCAGCTCACATCCGGCATCCCGCCCCAGACCTTCTCGAAGGCCTCCTTGACATCGGCGGTGCCGGTGATGCGGTTGCCGTACAGTTCCGAACCGACGGCAGTATCGAACACCACGTCATCGGTCATGCAGGCCATGACGCCGTCAACGTCGTGACGGTTGAACGCCTCGAATAGCGTAACGAGAAGCTGGTGGCGCTGGGTCTGCTGCTCGGACATTGCAAGACTCTCTCGATCATTTCAACAACGGCCGGCACGGTGGCCAGCCATGGCCGCGAAATTGCCAGCGGCCGTGCCGCGCGATTAGGGCCAGTTGCGGCGAAGCACCCGTCCAGAGCCGAGCGGTTCACGCCGGCGATCTGGCCCAAAGATTGACGCGGGCTGGCCCTCCCCGGGCTGGCGGATGTCGCCATGGTGGCGGCATGACGAAGCGACGGACCGACGCGACATGCATGACCTGACGATCGCGATCGGCGATCTCGGTGCCGCGCTAACGCCAAAACTGGTTTTGCTGTCGATTGCCTCGATCTTCGTCGCCGCGGTGCTGCGCGGCTTTACCGGCTTTGGTTTTGCCCTTGCGGCCGTGCCACTGCTCGGCCTGTTCATGGCGCCGACCGAGGCCGTGCCGGTGGCGATCGGACTGCAGCTTGCCGGCAGCCTGCTCGATTTCCGCACAGCATCGCGGAGCTGCGACTGGCCGTCGCTGCGCTGGCTGATGATCGGCGCACTGATCGGATCGCCGCTGGGAACCCTGATCCTGACGGAAATCCCGGCGGCGATCTCGCGTCTGATTATCAGTTCGGTCACGCTGCTGGCGGTGTTCGCGCTGGGCCGCGGCTTCGCGTTGCCCGTGATCCCGCCACGCCCTGTGACGTCGATCGCCGGTTTCTTCTCCGGCCTGTTCAACGGGCTCGCCGCGATGCCCGGACCGCCGGTGATCGCTTACTATATGTCGGTTCCGCTGCCACGCCTGGCAACGCGCGCGTCGCTGATGGTGTTCTTCCTGATGACCTCGATCACGGCAACGATCACTTTCGTCAGCGTGGGCTTGTTGAACGCTCACACCATCGGCCTGTCGTTGCTCGGCCTGCCGGTGATGTGGCTCGGCACCAGACTCGGCGAAATCGCATTCCGGCGCGGCAACGACGCGATGCATCGCCAGGTCTCGATCATCAGCCTCGGCGCGATTGCCCTCGTCAGCGCCGTCAAGGGCGTGAGCGAGCTGACCTGAGCCGCGTCAGCTCATGCGTGCGATGATGCGACCGAGACGTTCAATGCCCGGTTCGATCCGGTCATTGCGGATCGACGAGAAGCCAAGCCGGAAGCAATTGGCATGGGTACCTTTCGTCATCGAGAATACGTCGCCCGGCTCGATCACCACGCCTTCTGCCAACGCGGCCGTGGCAAGTTCGGTGGCATCGCAGGCCGCCGGACATGTCACCCAATAGCTGGTGCTGCCGACGCCGCGCACGAAATCGCAACCGGCGAGATGCTTGGGCAGCAACTGATCGAGAATGCGTGCGCGCTCCAGTAGCACGCGTGAGACGCGCTGCAGATGCGAGCGGTAATGGCCAAGGCCGATGAACAGCGCCGCAACGCGCTGGTTGTTGAGCGGTGGATGCCGCAGCATTAGGCGCCGCAGCGCGCGCAATTCACGGATCACCGGCGCTGGTGCGGCGACATAGCCGAGCCGTAGGCCGGGCGCGAGCGCCTTCGACAGGCTGCCGACATAAAGCACGCGGTCGTTGCGATCGAGGCTCATTAGCGGCGGCAGTGCCGGCCCCTCCGAGATCAGCTCGCTCTCATAATCGTCCTCGATCAGGATGATGTCGCTCTCCTCTGCCTTGCGCAGCACTTCGAGACGGCGCTGCTCGGGCATCGCCACCGTGGTCGGGCATTGATGACCTGCGGTGACGTAAGCGAGATCGCAGCTCTCGAAGTTCGCATCGGGCACCATGCCCTCGCCGTCGACTGCGAGCGGCACGATATTGTCGGTCTGCATACCGAAAATGTTGCGGGCGTCGGGATAGCCGGGATCTTCCATGCCGACCCGGGTGCCCTGCTTCACGAACAATCGGGCGATCAGATACAGCGCATGCTGGGCGCCGATGGTCATCATGATCTCGTCCGGCCGCGCGCGAACGCCGCGGCGCGGCAACACCTGCAGCCGGAGCTGCTCGATCAGCGCCGGATCGTCCTCGTCGATCAGATCGCGGGCCCAGTTGTTGATCTCGGGCACGCTAAGTGCGGCGCGCGCACTTTCGCGCCAGTCATTGGTCGGAAACAGGCTTGGATCGAACTGCCCGAAGATGAAGGGATACGGATAGTCCTGCCAGTTGAGCGGCTTGACGATGTTCCGGTTGGCCGACGGCCGCACTGCGAAGCGCCCGGCCCAGCGCGCGGCGCCGGCCTCGTCGGGCGCCGCGCGGTCGTCGCGCTGGGTGCCGAGATGCTTGGGGAGGCCGGCCACGAAGAAGCCGCTGCGTTCGCGCGAAATGAGGAAATTCTGGTCGACCAGCTGCTCATAGGCGATCACGACGGTATTACGCGACACTTCGAGCAGTGTGGCCAGTTCGCGGCTCGACGGCATGCGCACACCAAGCGCCAGACGGCCTTCTTCGATGGCGGTACAGATCAACTGGCGGATCTGGAGCTGCAGGAAGGGACCGCGCCGGTCCAGCCCCTGGAACAGCGATCCCCAGAACAGCGCATCCCCAATGCCAGACGCTGCAGGACGCCCGTCTGCACGGGCGGCTTTCACTGAACCTCCGGGATTACCCATCGCGCCCTCCACACTCATCCCGAAACCAAAGCCGCACCCGTCTTCGGGCCTAACAGGATACTAAGCAAAAGCCGCGCCAAGGTGGACCGTCGGCACCGCGGGACTGGCCCCATTCGTGCATCCGATCTGGCGCTGGCTCGGAGCGATGCGAGGCCTCACGCTTCGATGACGGAATTTTGAGGGTGGTCCATTGAGCCAGGATACGATTGTTTTTTCGGCCCGCAAGATCGTGACCATGAACCCGTCACGCCCATCCGCCACGCATGTCGCAGTGCAGAACGGCCGGATCGTCGCAGTCGGCAGCTTCGACGAGATCGTCGCTACCAGCGGCGCCAAGGTCGACGACCGTTTCAAGGACAAGGTGCTGCTGCCCGGCTTCGTTGAAGGCCACAGCCACATCATGGAAGGCATGATGTGGTCGCTGCCTTATGTCGGCGCCTTCGACCGCCGCTCGCCCGAAGGCAAACTCGTCCAGGGCCTGCCGGATATCGATGCCATCGTCGCGCGGCTGCAGGAAGCCGAGGCAGCGATGACCGATGCCGAGGCACCGCTCTTCGCCTGGGGCTTCGATCCCCTGCATATCGGCAGCGTGTCCCTGACGCGGCAGGATCTCGACCGCGTATCGACCACGCGGCCGATCATGGTCGTGCATGCATCGTTCCACATCAGCAACGTCAACACTATCGTGCTGCAGCGCGCCGAGCTCGATCGCACCACCAATATTTCCGGCGTGGTGATGGGCAAGGACGGCGAACCATCCGGCGAAGTCCAGGGCATTGCCGCTCGGTTTCGCGTGTTCCGCGTGCTCGGCACTAATCCCCTGTCTGGCAATCTCACAGCCGATGACGTCAACCGCTACGCGGCATCGTCGTGCATTCAGGGCGTGACTACCATCACCGACCTGCACAACGATCTTGCTGACCTGACCATCGAGGTCTATCGCGCCGCAAGTCGGCGCGATGATTTCTCGGTGCGCCTGGTCCCGGCCATGGCCTCGGTGTCGCACAGCCCGGAACAGGGCGTCGAGAAGATCAAGACACTGAAGGCGTCGAACAATGACAAGCTTCACTATGGCATCGTCAAGCTGGTGGTCGACGGCTCGATTCAGGGCTTTACCGCGCGGCTGCGCTGGCCGGGCTATCACAACGGAGCGCCCAACGGGTTGTGGTACATCGCGCCGGAAGAACTGCCGTCCATCGTTGCAGCTTACCACAATGCGGGCATCCAGCTGCACATCCACACCAATGGCGACGAAGCCACCGAAGTGGCGCTCGATGCCGTCGAGGCCGCGCAGATCGCAAAGCCGCGGCCCGATCACCGCCATACGCTGCAGCATTGCCAGATGGCGGATGCTGCGCAGTTCAAGCGCATGAAATCGCTCGGCATGTGTGTCAACTTGTTTTCCAATCACATCTATTACTGGGGTGACTCGCATTACGAGCTGACCATGGGTCCGGAACGCGCCAACAGACTCGACGCCACCGGTACCGCGCTGCGCGTCGGCGTTCCCTTCGCAATCCATTCCGACGCCCCGGTGACGCCCCTGAGCCCGCTGTTCACCGCCTGGTGTGCCGTCAACCGCGTGTCGTCGAGCGGACGTGTGCTCGGCAAGGAGACCGAAGCGCTGACCGTCGAACAGGCGCTTGCCGCGATCACGATCAACGCCGCCTATACGCTGAAGCTCGATCACATCGTCGGCAGCATCGAGGCCGGCAAATATGCGGACTTCGCGGTACTTGATGAAGATCCGCTTGAAGTCGCGCCGGAGAAGCTCAAGGATATTGCCATCTGGGGTACCGTGGTCGGTGGCCACGTGCGGGAGGCGCCACGGGCATGACGGCAGCGTCATCAGCGAAAATTCCCGTGACGGTGGTCGGCGGCTTTCTCGGCGCCGGCAAGACGACCTATCTGAATCACCTCCTTCGCACCGGCTCCGCCCGCTATGCCGTGCTGGTCAACGACTTCGGCGCGGTGAACATCGACGCCGGCCTGATTGCCCAGCACGACGGCACCACCATGACGCTGACCAATGGCTGCGTCTGCTGCAGCATCGGCGGCGGCTTTCTGGATACGCTGGGCCGGATCCTCGACGACGCCATCCCGTTCGATCACATCATCATCGAAGCGTCGGGCGTCGGTGATCCCTGGCGCATCGCCGAGATCGCACTGGTGGAGCCGAGCCTGCGCCTGAATGCTGTGATCGTGGTCGCGGATGCATCCCGCATTTCAAAACTGCTGATCGACAGTCACGTCGGCGACACCGTGCGCGGCCAGTTCGATCGCTGCAGTCTCGTGCTGCTCAACAAGGTAGACCTGCTAAACCGCACCGCCGCCGATGCGGCCCGCGCCACGGTCGCGGCGCTGCGTCCCGACATCCAGATCATCGAGACGACGGAAGATACGCTGCCGGTCCTGCCGGACGGCGAGGTCAAAGCGACATCGCGCTTTGCCGCGACCGCCGTGAACGACAGCGTCGATCATGAAAGCGCGTTCCACCGCTGGTCGTATCGGCGCAGCGGCACGTTCGATCGTGGCCAGCTTACAGCAGCACTAGCCGCATTGCCGCCGCAGCTTTTGCGCCTCAAAGGACAATGCCGGATCGCCGGTGATGCGTCGCCAGCGCTGCTGCAGATGGTCGGGCAAGACTGGGCGCTGACACCCGCTCCCGCCGATATGACGGCTCAAAACGACATCATGCTGGTCGGCGTCGGCACCGACGCTCTGCCCGATGCCGCCGCGCTTGATGCCATTCTCGATGGCGCGCTGATCCAGGTTTCACAAACACACCCGACAACGGCGGACCTCAACCGTCGGCACGCTGCATTCACCCTCTGAGAGAAGGACCGACAAGATGTCTTCGATCTGGTCACGACGACCCCGTTCGCTGAAAGCGTCTCTTCTGGCCTGCGCTCTGGGCCTTGCCCTCGTCGCAACCGCCATCGCGCCAAGCGTCAAGCCGGCACTTGCCGCCGACGGCGGCACGCTGGTGATCGCCTCGACGCAGGTGCCACGCCACTTCAACGGCGCCGTGCAGTCCGGCCTCGCCACCGCGATGCCGTCCACGCAAATCTTCGCCAGTCCGCTGCGCTATGACGACAACTGGAATCCGCAGCCTTATCTCGCAAAGTCATGGGAGGTCGCGCCGGACGGCCTCTCGGTGACGCTAAAGCTGGTCGACAATGCCCTGTTCCACGATGGCAAGCCGGTCACGTCCGAGGACGTCGCCTTTTCGATCATGACCATCAAGGCGAACCATCCATTTCAGAGCATGCTGGCCGCCGTCGATAAGGTCGATACGCCCGACCCGCTCACCGCTATCATCCGCCTGAAGCATCCGCACCCGGCGCTGCTTTTGGCGATGTCGCCTGCACTGATGCCGATCCTGCCGAAACACGTCTATGGCGACGGCCAGGACATCAAGGCGCATCCCGCCAATCTGAAGCCGGTCGGCTCAGGCCCCTATCGCCTCACCGAATACAAGCAGGGCGAATATTACACGCTGGAGAAGTTCGACAAGTTCTTCATCACCGGCAAGCCCAAGCTCGACAAGATCGTCGTCAAGCTGGTATCGGATTCCAATGCCGCTGTGGTCTCGCTTGAGCGCGGCGACGTCAACGTGCTGCCGTTCGTCTCAAACACTCGCGACATCGAGCGCATCGAGAAGATGCCGAACGTCACCATCACCGACAAGGGCTTTGCCGGCGTCGGCCCGATCAACTGGCTCGCCTTCAACACCAAGAAGAAGCCGCTCGATGACGTGCGCGTGCGCCAAGCCATCGCCTTTGCCGCCAACCGCGAATTCATCACCGGCAAGCTGATGGGCGGCAAGGCGAAGACCGCCACCAGCCCGATCGCCCCGGGATCGCTGCTGCTGGAGCCCGGCGTCGAGATGTACAAGCTCGATCTCGCGAAGTCGGCGAAGCTACTCGACGACGCCGGCTATCCGAAGGCTGCCGACGGCACGCGCATGAGCCTCACCATCGACTACATCCCCGGTGACGAGGAACAGCAGCGCAATGTCGCCGAATATCTGCGCTCGCAGCTCAAGCGCGTCGGCATCAATCTGGAAGTCCGTGCCGCGCCGGACTTCCCGACCTGGGCGCAGCGGGTCTCGAATTGGGATTTTGACCTGACGATGGACAACGTGTTCAACTGGGGCGATCCGGTGATCGGCGTCAACCGCACGTACCTTTCGAGCAACATCCGCAAGGGCATCATCTGGTCGAACACCCAGCAATACAGCAACCCGAAGGTCGACGAGCTGCTCGCCGCAGGCGCGCAGGAGACGTCGCCCGAGAAGCGCAAGGCATTGTATTCGGAATTCCAGAAGATCGTCGTTAACGACGTGCCGATCTATTTCATCAACGGAGCGCCCTATCGCAACGCCTTCGGCAAGGGCCTCGGCGGTCTGCCGACGTCGATCTGGGGCATGATGTCGCCGCTCGACGAGCTTTATTGGGAAGTGCCGCCGAAGACCTGATGGTCTTCGGCTCACTCTGACGGTCCAGCACCATGAACCTCGCTCTTCACATTCTGCGTCAGGTGGCCAATGCAGTTGGCCTCCTTATCGCCGTGCTGGTCCTCAATTTCTGCCTGATCCATGCTGCGCCCGGCGATCCCGTTCTAGTGATCGCGGGCGAGATGGGCGGTGCGTCGGCCGACGTCATCGCTGCACTGCGGGTCAAATACGGCCTCGACAAGAGCCTGCTCGAACAGCTCTTCACCTATCTCGGCAGCGTCGCCACCGGCGACTTCGGCTATTCCTATTATTTCAATGCCCCCGTGACCGGCCTGATCGCCCAGCGCATTCCGGCGACGCTGTATCTGGTGCTGTCGGCGCTGGCGATCTCGGTGGTGATCGGCACGCTGCTCGGCGTCGTCAGCGCCCGCAAGCCGAACGGGCTGTTCAGCCAGGGCGTCACCATCATCTCGCTTGCGGGCTATGCCGCGCCGGTGTTCTGGACCGGGCTGATGTTGCTGCTGCTGTTCGGATCGGTGTGGCCGATCCTGCCGGTGACGGGCATGACCGACGTCGCGCGGCCCAAGGTCGGCTTCGCGCATGTCGTGGATATATTGCAGCATCTCGCGCTGCCCGCGACCACGCTCGCACTCGTCTTCATCGCGCAATATAGCCGGCTCGCCCGTGTCAACATGATCGATGCGCTGACGGCTGACTACGTGCGGACCGCCCGCGCCAAGGGCCTGCCAGAATTTATCGTGATCGGCAAACATGCGCTGCGCAACACGCTGATCCCGATTGTCACTGTCGCCGGGCTGCAATTCGGCCATCTGTTCGCGGGCGCCGTGCTGGTCGAGACGGTGTTCAGTTGGCCCGGCATGGGACGGCTGGTGTTCGAATCCATTCTGCGCCGAGATTATCCGACCCTGCTCGCCGTGCTGTTCTTCTCGGCAGTCTTGGTCATGGCCGCCAATATCATCACCGATCTGGTCTATCGCCTGGTCGATCCGCGCATCCGTTCGGGGGCCCGATGACCACAATCGAATCCACCGCCATCAAGCCCGATAGGACCGCGCTGCCCGTGAGCGCCGCGGCGTCGCCCACGATGGCCGCGCTGCGCCAGTTTGCCCGCAGCCCGGCGGGCGTCGTCGGCGCGGTTGTGCTGCTGTTTCTGATGCTCGCCACCTTGTTCGGGCCGTCGATCTACGGCGTCGATCCGCTCGACATTGCCGGCGCGCCCTTCACGCCGCCGGATGCGGACACCTGGCTCGGCACCGACTATCTCGGCCGCGATATCCTGGCGGGGCTGCTGCAGGGCGGCCGTGCCACGCTGACTGTCGGCGGCGTGGCAGCGATCATCACCATCGTGATCGGCGTCACCATCGGTTCGCTGGCCGGCTTCTTCGGCGGCCCCATCGACACGGCACTGACCAAGATCACCGAGTTCTTCCAGATCCTGCCACCGCTGCTGTTTGCCATGGTACTGGTCACTCTGTTCGGGCAGACGCTGACCACCGTGACCATCGCGATTGGCGTGGTGAGCTGGCCGTCTGCCGCGCGCCTGACCCGCGCGGAGTTCCTGCGCTTGCGCAATCTCGATTTCGTCAAGGCATCGCGCGCCGCCGGCGCGGGCAATGGTCACCTCATCCTGCGCGTCGTGCTGCCCAATGCGCTGCCGCCGATCATCGTCTCAGCGACGCTCGCGATCGGCGTGGCCATCCTGTTCGAAGGCGGATTGAGTTTCCTCGGCCTCGGCGATCCCAACACCATGAGCTGGGGCCTTATGCTTGGGCAGAACCGCAATTATGTGCTCAATGCCTGGTGGACCGTGGCGTTTCCCGGTGCTGCAATCTTCATCGCGGTGCTCGCCATCAGCCTGATCGGCGACGGCGTCAATGACGCCATCAATCCGCGCCTGCGGAAGCGAGGCTGAGCGATGCCCCCCGTTCTCTCCGTCAAGGATCTCAGCGTCTCGATGAACGGCACCAAGGGCATGGTGCCGGTGCTTGAGCATCTGTCATTCGACGTCGCGCAAGGCAAGACCATGGCGCTGGTCGGCGAGTCCGGCTGCGGCAAAAGCATGACCGCGCTCGCGATCATGCAGCTGTTGCCCGAAGACTTTCGCGTCACCTCCGGCAGCATTCTGCTGGATGGCGTCGAGGTTCTATCGGCATCACCCAAGGAGTTGCGCAGCCTGCGCGGCGACAAGATGTCGATGATCTTCCAGGAGCCGATGACGGCGCTCAACCCGCTCTACACGGTCGGTGACCAGATCGGCGAGGTGCTGCGTCAGCACCGCGGACTGAGCCGCCGCGATGCCCATGCGCAAGCGATACAGTTTCTCAAGGCGGTGCAGATCCCCGCGGCTGACAAACGCGTCGATGCCTATCCGCATCAATTGTCCGGCGGCATGCGGCAACGTGTGATGATCGCCATGGCGCTGGCCTGCAAGCCGAAGCTTCTGATCGCAGACGAGCCGACCACCGCGCTCGACGTCACCGTGCAGGCGCAGATCTTCGACCTGCTCAGCGAATTGCAGGACGACACCGACACGGCCATCGTGCTGATCACCCATGATCTCGGCGCCGTCGCCGAACTCGCCGACGATGTCGCCGTGCTCTATGCCGGCCGCTGCATCGAACAGGGCGCCGCACACGAGATCATCGCCCGTGCGCGGCATCCCTATACGCGCGGGCTGATGGCCTGCGTGCCGCATCTGCAGCTCGGCCGCATGAGCAACCATGCCTCGGCCGAGCTCGACGAAATCCCGGGTATGGTGCCGCCGCTCGGCGCACGCGGGCCGGACTGCGCTTTCCTGCCGCGCTGTGCCTTTGCCGGCGCGATCTGTCGCGCACAGCCGCAGCCGCCGCTCGATCGCATCGATGCCGGTGCCGCCGTATCGTGCTGGCGTCATCAGGAGATCACACCGTGAGCGATGGCTTGAATATATCTGCGCCCGCAGACGTCCTGCTCGACGTCAACGATCTCGTGGTGCACTTCCCGGCCGGACGCCGCGGCATGTTCGGTCCACCCTCGAAGGTCCACGCGGTCGACGGCGTGAGTTTTCGCGTCCGCCGCGGCACCACCTTCGGCATCGTCGGCGAAAGCGGCTCCGGCAAATCAACCACCGCGCAGGCGGTGATGCGGCTGATCCCGATGACCTCCGGCCAGATCGTGTTCGGCGGCGAGAACATCGCAGACTTCCGCGGCGAGAAACTGCGGCTGGCGCGCAGCAAATTCCAGATCGTGTTCCAGGATCCGTTCTCGGCACTGGATCCGCGGCGCCGCGCGGGCGATCTGATCCGCGAACCGCTCGATCTGCTCGGCATCGGCTCGCCACGCGAGCGCGAGGTCCGGGTCAAACAGCTTCTGGAGGAAGTCGGCCTGCCGCCGCAGGCGGCTGATCTGTTTCCGCATCAGTTTTCCGGCGGCCAGCGCCAGCGCCTCTGCATCGCACGCGCGATGGCGCCCGAACCCGACCTGATCGTCTGCGACGAAGCCGTCTCGGCACTCGACGTCGCTATCCAGGCGCAGATCCTGAACCTGCTGAAGAAGCTGCAGCGCGAGCGCGGCCTGACCTATATCTTCATCTCGCACGATCTCGGCGTGATCCAGCATTTCTGCGACGAGATTGCGGTGATGTATCTCGGACGCATCGTCGAACAGGCGCCGGCGCAGGTGTTCTTCTCGGCACCCTCGCATCCCTATAGCTGGTCGCTGATATCAGCCGCCGCACCGCCCGGCCCGCTGCGCGACCGGCTGAAGAAGGACTATCTGGTCACGGGCGATCCACCGAGTCCGGTGGATCCACCGCCCGGCTGCCGCTTCGTGCAGCGCTGCCCGTTCGTGGTGGAGCGGTGCCGTGACGAATTGCCGATCCTTCAGGTCGAGGCCGAGGAGCACTTCATCGCCTGCCATCGGACCGGCGAGATCGCCCCTCCGGATTTTGCATCCCTGTGAGCCGTCGCTGTGGGGCGTCCGCCTTGCGCCAATTGCTGTCACTCATATGTTCGTCGACGCTTGCAGCATGGCGCGCCTATTGCGCTGTCCCCATCCAAATCGGGCGAACCGTCCGATTTGGTACTAGGCGCAACTGGCCGACGCTTTCCAGATCACACCGCGCTCACCCTGGCCTGAGACATAGCTCCCGACATTGCCATGATCGCGCAATTGGATAGATTGCTTGCTCCGCCGGAAAGGGTGAAAGGTGGCATCCAAAGAAGGGCACAACCTATTGGACGATTCCGCGAACCAATGCGCGTATTGCGGGTTCACGATGCAATTGGATGCACGCTTTTGCGGTGGCTGCGGGCGGCCAAGGGCTGCTCCAACTGCGCTTGGCGTTCATGCACTCTCATTCCTGCAATCGCAAATCCCGCCAGAACTCGCTGAGCGTATCATGCGGTCCGGCACATCCATGCTGGGCGAGCGCAAACGTGTCACCGTCCTGTTTGCCGACATCCAGCGGTCGACCGAACTCATCGACCAGTTGGACCCAGAAGAAGCGCTGGAAGTTATTGGCCCAGTGCTCAAGCGGCTGATGGACGCCGTGCATGAGCACGATGGGTTGGTCAATCAGACGCGCGGTGACGGCATTATGGCGCTCTTCGGCGCTCCCATTGCGAGCGAAGACCACGCCGTCCAGGCCTGCCGCGCAGCACTGGCTGCGAGAAATGCGATCATCGAATTCAATCGTCTGCATCAGCGCTCGATCAGTATCAGAATTGGCCTGAATTCCGGACAGGTCATCATTCATTCGATCGGCAACAATCTGGCGATGAACTATGACGCCGTTGGAAAAACGGTTCACCTCGCCGCCCGAATGGAAGCGCTTGCCTCCCCTGGCTCGATCAAATTGTCGTCCGACACCTTCCAACTCGCGAAGGGCTTCATCAGCGCATTGCAGCTCGGGCCCGAACAAGCCAAAGGGGTCGCCGAGCCGGTGGAGACCTATGAACTGGTGTCGATGCGGCCGCGCACCCGCTGGCAGGCTCGCTCATCCGGCGGCCTCAGTCCGCTGATCGGACGTCGGACAGAATTAGATTTCCTCAAGAAACTGCTGGATAACGCCGCTGCGGGACACGGACGCGCGGTGACCATTGTCGGCCCTGCCGGGATCGGCAAATCGCGTCTGGTCCATGAGTTCATCGCCAGCGTTCCAGAAGAATGGCTCGTCCTGCAGACGACCTGCGCTTCTCAACGCGCGAACTCCAGCTACTATCCCGTCAGCACGTTGATACGTGAGCTCTTCGGCGTACGCGCCGAGGATAGCCCCGCCTCAGCTGCCAGCCGGACCAGCACCCGTGTTGCCCGCCTCGATCCAAATCTGCCCCCACATCTTCCGGCCATCCTCTCGCTCCTGGATCTCAACAGCGAGGACGAAGACTGGAAAAAGCTTGAGCCATCCGAAAGACGCAACAAAGTCATCGACGCCATGAAGACGCTCGTCTTCTCGCAGGAACGGTTGACGCCCTTGCTCATCCTGATCGAGGACATCCACTGGGTCGATGCCGAAACCCAGCTCATTCTGAACAGCATCATGGGGATGCTCGATAACGCCCGGGTCCTCGTGGTCGTCACGCAACGCCCGGAACGCATCTGGTCCGGCCGAGCGGTTGAACGCCTGGACATCGCGCCGCTCAGCGAACCGGACGGTGATCAACTGCTTGTATCGCTGTTGGGCGATGACGGAAGTCTGGGCTACATCAGACGACGTGTCCTCGCGAAAGCGCAAGGCAATCCACTCTTCGTGGAGGAACTGACCCAGGCACTCAAAGATACGAAGGTGCTAGTCGGCGATCCGGGCCGCTACAAAGTCAGCGATGGATCGTCTAATATCAAAATCCCCGAGACCATTCATTCCGTTCTGGCATCGCGTATCGACCTACTCGATCAAGCGACGAAATCGCTTTTGCAAATGTCCGCCGTGATCGGCAAAGACATCTCATTGATCCTGCTGTCCGGCATGGTCGGAACTGATCCCGACGAACTGGCTCCTCGTCTTCTGGCGCTGGAGTCGGGGGATTTTCTCAGAAAGGCCACTGCCTCCGGCACCGTCGAATATTCGTTCAAACATGAGCTCACGAGAGAAGTGGCCTACGGCATGATGCTACTCAGCGTCCGTCGCTATCTCCACGCCAAGGCGATCGAAATTATCGAGCTTCGATTCGCCGACCGTCTCGACGAACATATCGACCGACTTGCCGACCATGCGTTTCTCGCTGAGCTATGGCAAAAGGCAGTTCCGTATCAGTTACGGAGCTGCCGTCGAGCAATCAAGCGTGGCGCCAATCAGGATGCGATCGCCATTTACGAGCGTGGTCGCCAAACGCTGGCGCATTGGCCGCCGTCATCGAAGAAAACCATCTCTGAAATAGATCTGCATCTGACGGTGATTACGGCGCTCGAACCAATCGGCATGCATCAACGTATTGCCGACGTCTTGCGTGAGGCGCGCCGGCTGGCCGAAGAATCCCGGGAACCATGGCGGATTGCGGCGGTGAATTGTCAGTTGACAGTCGCACTCTGGAGACTTGGCTATCACGTCGAAGCCATGACCGCTGCCCAAACGGCACAGTCGATCGCAGAGAAGATCGGCCAACCCGTCCTAACCTTTGCCGCTCTCCACAATGTGGGCATCATTCACCATGAAACCGGCGACTTCACGCAATCGCTTGCGTATCACGAAAAATGTCTCGCGATCGAAACGCCAGAGATCGACGAGAGGCGCGCTGGATGGGCCGCGCTTCCCAGCGTGATGCTTCGGACTTTCATGGCCGATTCACTGATCGATCTCGGTGACTTCTCTCGCGCAGAGGCTCTTGCAAAAGAGGCAAGGCTGTTGGCGGTGGCGGCGAACCACTCGTATTCACGCGCCAACATTAATCATGTTTTTGGTCGGCTCCGGATCGCGCAAGGGCGCCCTGTCGAAGCGCTCGCGCTGCTGAATGAGAGCTGGCAGACATGCCTCGATCTTGAGATGAAACAGATGTACCCGGTCTTCGCGTCCCGGATGGGCGAAGCCTATCTCGCATTGGGCGATGTCGAATCTGCGCTCAACATCCTCGCAGTGCCTGAAAAGCTGGATATTCCGCTCGCTGAACACGCATTCGGCTGGCGCTTTCTGTTCATCGCTCAAGGTCGTGCTTTCCTTGCCGCCGGCCGCAGCAAGGAAGCCAAAGCCGTAGCTGAAAGAGCGCTAGCACTGGCGGAAGAGCGCGGAGAATTGCCGCAGCAAGTCTACGCCAAGAAGCTTCTGGGCGACATTGCCCATATTCTCGATACGAGCAACACGACCACCGCAGAACGATACTATCGCGAAGCGCTCGGTCTCGCCGAACAGTGCTCCATGCAGCCTTACACGACGCTCTGCAACGATGCGCTTGCCACCTTGGTTGCCTGAATCAGACCCTGGCTGCGAGCTCAATCGGCCAGGGTGCGGATAGCATTGATACCCGGCAGGAAAAAGTACGCCCCACCGCGCACCGCGACAAAGGGGCGAGGTTTTTCGATATGGAGATTGAACGGTCTCTGCTGAATGACGAGTTCATCTCCGTCATGGGCAACATGGCTAATCGGATCGGTCCCGACGGGCAGTCCCCCGAACTGAGGATTGTTCAGCCACGAATGCTGGATCATCTCGAACTGGCCAGCGATATCGGCGTTCAACGCGATGAACGCCGTCCCGCGCCGAGAACCCTTGCCGGTTGTCTCGTCCTGCTCGCCGCGCCTGGCTCCATACGGTCGGCCGCGCCTGATAATGCGATGCATCTTGGACAGCTTCAGTGCGACATCCGGGTCGGAGCCAATGGCATCGCGCGGATTGGCACGGCGAATATGCGCGCCAATCGGACAGGCCATCCCTGACTCGTCTTCGTAGGCGTAAAGAAAATCATTGCGTTCGGGTGCCGACGGTGAATCGGCGCCGGCACGCACCAGCGGCGCACCGTTGCGGTACCGACCGATCAGCCGTGCCGCAACCTCCTCTGTCGCCTCGACATCGGCTTTGCCATGCATTCGGGTAGCGATGCTGGCAACAAATTTCTCGAAGGCGTCCACGTCCTGCTCCAGTTGCCGGAACACCAGGTAGGTTCCGTTACGCAGCAGACCGCGCAGATTGGAGCCGGGCTTCACGGATTGGCTGCTGATGCGCTCCCGACGTTCATTGCGATAGCCGAGCACAAATTCGCCTGGCTTGACCAGGGAGATGCGGCGGTCTTTTGCGCTCAGGACCCTGTCTCTTTCGCCACTGTCCGCGGGGGTGTGACAAGACTTGGCTTTTTTCTCGTTCTTGGCGTTTTCCTCGCTTCGGATAGCCAGGGGCGACCCCTCGATGATCGGCTGCGAGATGCCGTCGACGAAGCCGAAATGCTCCTTGGCATCGTCATAGAGGCGGCCATGGACGATGACGGGCCGGCCGTTGCCTTGGTCACCAGTCACAACAACGTCAGCAACGCCGTTCATCGCGCGCTGCTCCGCCTGGACTAGGGCCTGCAACACATGTTCTTCGGATGCATAAAGCAACAGCATGCCGTGCACCTCGGCGGACGGGCCCCATCCACCCCACTCCCATCGGCACGGTGAGCTTTCTCCCGCGTCGCCGAGAAGGCCGGAGCGTCGGGGCATCCGTCTGCCAGACGTCGGCTTCGGCGCCATGCCTTCGAGAAATTCCACGGAGAAGTCCGACAGCTGATGCTCGTCGAGATCTAGCTCCTGGAGGCCGCTGGCAGTGATGGCCAGATTGATCGCCGTCCGATCGCCAACACGCATGGCCTTAAGTGCCCGGATGTTCGTCGGCGGTAACTGCAGATCCGTCGCGCCGTCATCTTCCCCCTCAATCCTGTCCGCGCGCATCAATCGCTCGGCCAGATCGCGCAGCCAGCGCTTGGCAGCATCCCGCTGGCCTGGAAGAAAGTGCCAGGCCACATAGGCGGAGTACGGCAATTGCGGATAGCCGCTTAACAGCAGCCCCTGCACATCATGCCATTCGATTTTTTCCGTGTTCATGGTTTTTCAAAGACGTTGGAGGAATCGATCGATAGCCGGCGAACTCAACGGAGCGAACAGATCTTGTCTGGTATCGGTGTTCGCATTGATGCCGACAACACCGAGCATAGGATAGGCGCCGTACCAGACGATGGTTTCCACTTGGCTCTGCCGCACATAGGCCTTGAACGGCCTCGAATCCTGCGCGCCTTGCCAGAACAGAAAACGCGTGGGCGGAAAACCGTAGCGTTTCCCTGCCGCGTTCACGAACGTATTGGTCCAGATCGCATTCAGCCCCTTCACGGCGGCCAGATCGATGAACTCGTTGAGGTAGCTCTCCCAGGCACCGCCGAAATTGTCGAGAAATAGCAGACGCCGGCCACCATCGATCAGCACCCAGCGCGCCGAGAGGATGGTTGGGATGCCGCCAAGCTCACCCTTGTTGAACCAGAATTTCGCGAGAACATTGACGGCGAACAGGACCAGTCGAAGGATCCAGTATCGAAGGACACCCGGCTTTACACAGGTGATGCTGGCCAGATGATTCTGGTACCGGTTAATTCCGGCTTCCTCGCGCGCATATTTGCGCGCGTTGTCGCGAGCCCGGATCAAAAGACCTGCGGGATGTTCAAACGTCGTCCTGTCGCGATACTCGAGTGCCCCAACCACGCACAGAGCCAGCAGTCCGACGAGATAGCCGGCCATCACGCCGCTCCATCCCAACAGAACCATCAGAAGCCAGCCGTAAGTGAGCGATCTGGCCATTCCAGCCACGTTGCTGATGACCGTTTCCGGCAGCAGCGCTGCAACGAGCAGGACGCCGACCGAGACCAGAAGGAACATGGCGAACTGGATGACATCCAATGCCATACGCCGCAGATTCTCGCGCGTCTTGCTGAGAGGCTGAAGCTCGACCATCAACTGCAGCGATGTCGTGCAATACCGGCCGACGAGCAACAGCCCCCCAATACAGACAAGCTGGAACATGACCACCAGCACCGCACCCAGCGACATCAGGATCCCACTCGGACCATCCACCAATATCCCGGCCCATGTCGGTGATCTGTCAACGCCGGAGATGACCGCGAGCGTGACAACACCGATGAGCACACCGAGCAGCGCGTATCGTGTAACGACCGCCAATTGCAGCGGAAAGCGCCAGAACAGATGCTGGTCGCGGGTATTTTTGCTCGCACTTCGGAGAAGAAGTTCTGCCGCCCGGACCACCAGCCACATCACGCTCAATAGCATCAAGCCGGTCAGCGTTGCCGGCTGTATGACTTCGGTGAGCTGTGAGACCCACGGCAATGCCGATACCTTTGTATCGAGATGCTGCGTTGCGTGACCGACCGTCTCAAGCCATAGCGGCAACACCGCGTAGAGCGCTGATGGTCGATAGCCCAAAGCCCAGCACACGAGTGCGCCCAGAGCGCATGCCAGCAGTGCAACGACGATACCAGCCGCAACGGCGATCTGGGTTCGAAGCGTCATCTGCCATGGCAATTGCGCCGGCTGCTCTGCCCAGCGATTGTCGGCACTGCCGCGAATGCACTCTCGTGTCACGAGATCGAGCAACCCCGCCGGGCGACCGGGCAAGATCGCATCAACGAGAAATCGCGCCGAAAGAAACGACACGATTCCCTTCCGAACGCTGTTCTCGCCTTTGACCTGCACCACCGTGCGGCCGGGACTGCCACTAAAGAACGTATTCGCACCGACATCATAGCGCTCCCAATACTCCCGGACCAGATTTGGGGTCGTTGTTCCTGACAAGGGATAGCCGACACACCGGCGGTAGACCTCGTCGAAACCAATTGGTGCATACTTTAACAGCTCATCCAGAAAACCCGCTCTCGGGCCATCGAACGTTGCCTCGAATACGAGACAAGGCCCGCCCCCGTCGGCAGCGTCCAGGATGACAAAACTACAAAAATGCAGACCTGCAATCTTGTCGAATGGAAACAATGGGCGGCACTCAAGAAACGCTGCCTCACCGCCAAACTGCGGGTCGGCATTGTCGCGAAGATAGCCCCTGCACCATTCAACTTTGGACGGTTCGATCGGTGTGATGATCGTTGTGAAATTCGGATTCAATGGACGGGCTCCGATCCATTCGCATTGAACGTCACGCGCAGCGAGCAAGGTGCTGGCCCGTCGTAGCCGACCTGACCGCCCTGTCCGGGCGCGCGCGCCAGACCCGGCAGGCGCATCAGCGCGCGCACTATCTCCAGCATGACCACGTCAGCAATGTATTTGCCGAAACAGTGGCGCGGCCCGAAACCGAAATGAAAGTAACTCTCGATGGGACGATCGCGAAATGTGAGCGGGTCTGGAAATGATTCGGAATCGAACATGGCCGCCAGCGGCGGTGCCAAGACAAGCGTCCCGGCAGGCACCCGCCGGGCCCGCGGGGTGCCGTTGGCGATGATCGTATCACGCGGGCATGTTCGCACCAGCAAAGGCAGCATCGGACGAAACCGCATGGCTTCATAGATGCAGCCACGTAACGCCTCCCGCGCCGCTGCGAGCTGGCCATTCGGCGCATCAGCAGTGATCGATGTCTGATCGTGGTGGATCGCACGCTCGAGTGCGGCGGACAGCTCCTGGGCATGCGGCAGCGCCCCGGCCTGCTCCAGCAACTGATCCACGGCATGGGTGACACCGCGGATAATGGTGGCTCCGCCCGTCGCAACCAGCCCGGTCAGATAGCAGCGAATCCATTCCTCATCAAACCAGGGCGGGTTGCCCGGCTGACCATGGCGGCGCTGCAACCGTGCCAGCAGGCTGTGAGCTGGAATGGATGGGTGCGATGCAGCGGCAGTAGTGGGGCCGCCGGATCCAAGCTGCTGCGTCAGTTGACAGGTCAGATCTGCGATATCGGCGCGAGACCGGCTCCACGGAAGCGAACCAACTGGCGGGTTGACCATAATGATGCCGGCCAGATTCCGCATGACGCCTGCCATTCGCTGCCGGTCTCCATTCAGTGGAGGGACGCCAAAGTATTCGGCCAGGACGGCAACCATCACCGGCTCCGCCAGATCGGCGACAACGTCGATCTGGCCCGAGTCCTTCAATGCCTCGATGCAGGACTGGCAATTCTCGGAAGCGATCGTCCGGATGAGCCGGGCATCAGTCTTCTCGACCACGCTCTGCAGCATTTCCCTCTCGCGGGCATGCTGCTCTCGCCCATCGACCGTCATCAGAAACGGTCCCCAGGGCATTCCGGGCTCGATGGTGTCGCCCAGTTCAAAGTCGTCGAAGCGTTCGAGCACCTCGCGTACATCGCTGGCTTTTGTCGCCACAAGGACGTTGCCGACGATCGTGATGGGCCGCACGACGCGCAGCACCGCGAAGACCGCCTTGAACAACCGAAGATGGGAGAGCACGTGGCAGGACAGCCGATATTTGACGAGCTCGCCCCACATACGCAGGCGTCGTCCGAAGCGATCCACAGCGCTGGCGCCACCTGGATCGAGTCCATTGGGATCAGCCAGCTTCGAGCCGGATATGCCGGTTGCCGACTGATCCGGCGTATCGTCGCCGACCACCTGATCCCGGAATAGTTTCAATGAATGTTGATCCTGGCCGTCTGCCGGCAGCACCAGATCCTTGGTCTCGCGAATCCCATGCATCGGTGCGCCTATTCGGCTTGGGTTGGAGTGCTCAGCAATAGAACAAGAGCGTTTGTAGTTGTAGAACTATCTATATTCCATCGAAGATAGCTCGCCAAAACTAGGATTGTTATCATACTTGCAAGCCGCAATAACCAGCCGCTGGCCAGCGCCATCATGGCCGACACGTTAGCTGCCGCATTTCCCCGCGTCAGTGAACTAGATCACAGACAGCCGTCCATTCATTCGCATAGTAGCCTTATGGAGGCCAAATGCGACCAACGACAACACAACAACTTGCCATCGAAGCCATGCTCAACAGTCTGCTGGGGCCGCGTGTTTACGACCGCTTGTGCCTGGGTATGAAAGTCGGAGGAATGGATGAGGACGTCCTCTACGTCTTTGTCTCCAATGAAGCCTGCGCAGCGGAGATCGAAGCGGTTCACACGGATGATTTTGCCCTGGCCGCCGAGCACGTGCTGAATCAGCCCGTCCGCTGCGTGAACGTCATCCCATACGATTTCTCGGATCTATCGAGCCCATAGCGGACGCCCCTCACCTTTCACCTTTAAGGGGAACCAACCCTTCGCGTTAGCGAGCTCACTGTCGCCACACGCAGACGAGCCGCCCATTCGGGATGGGGGCTCCCACCGATCTGGCGTCTAGAAGCTCTTTATCGGGTTGCCGAGCAGCACCGTGACAGCCAACACTACAACGACGCCATAGAGGATAAACACCCCGAGTGTGAGGCGCCGGTAAATGCGGCGATAGGTTTGCTCCAATTCGTCGACGGATGCCATGCCGAATACCTCCTGATACCCGGCCACTAATGGGCCAAACACCAACGAAGTCATGTGAACCACATCACACCTTGAGCGGCCGCCCCGACGCATCAAGGGTTGCAGGCTCGGCTTCGGCAACAGCCGCTAGCGCCTTCGGCTTGAGGATGGCGATGCTGCCGGGCTCAAGGCGGATCCACCCTTTCAAGGACCAGGCACGAAGTTGCTTGTTGATGCTTTCTCTAGTCACTCCGACCATCTCGCCGATCTCTTGTTGAGTGACGATAAAAGGACGGCCGACGTCGGAAGGCTCGTGCTTCGAGGCCAAACCGATCAGCAGGTTCGCTAGCCGCGCAGGCAGGTCCTGCAGAATGACATGCTCGACCTGTTCACTCGTCCAGCGCAGACGGGCGCAAAGCAAGTGAATGAACTTCATGGCCAGCATCGGTTGGGATTCGATAAATGGAAAGAAATCTCGCCGGTCGATCACGATAAGCTCGCAATTGGTGTGAGCAATCGCATCGGCCGTTCGCGCAAGCCCGTCGAGCAACGCGATCTCCCCGAATACCTCACCTTTCGTCACAAGATTGAGGATGGCGCTGCGTCCCTCAGATGAGGCGACGCTCATCTTGACGGCGCCGCTCACCACGACGAAGAGACTATTGCCGGGATCTCCTCTCACAAAGACGGTCGCCCCGCGTTTGAACTTTCGGAAGCTCGCATACTGGCATAGTTGATCTAATGCCTTGGCGTCGAGATCAATGAAAAATGGATGACTGCGTAGTATCGACAATCGGGGATTGATCTGAGAAACGCCTCGCGCCATCACAAGTTCTGCTCCATCCCAGAAAAACTCAAAACAAGGCTAGGCACACTGGTATTGTGAAACGAAGCCCCCTCTCAAGAGTCATAGCCTGCCATGAAGACTTTAAGAAGTAACGCAGGATTTTATGGCGAGTAAGCTAGCTTCAGCGAGCGTGGGCTATCCAATGCGCTTCTGACAAACGAACGCCCGCTCGGTTACGGATTCTTCTGCACGGGAAGGCCTCTGCAACTTGGTGTGTCGGCTCAATCGATATGATCGCAGTGCTCACTGATACGAGGTGAATCGGTCAACAAAAATGATCGCTATCCTCTACTTCGACGATACTAGCGTCGTCTCAATCCTTCGATTCTTTCAACTGCCTCATCATGGTCCAAGTTTTCTTCGCCTTCGATTGAGCCGCATTGAACCCGATGATTGAATCAATTCGCGCAGGGCTTTCGCGGCCTGTCGCTTGCTTATTCAGCCTCCTTCTGGAAAACTGGCCGATCTGCCCTGCCCTTGCCGCGCTACACAAGGCGCAAACGCCTCAAGAGGGTGGGCTCGGATATTTTTTTGACGCGCCGACGTGGGCACGCAAGAGAGGTTGCCCGGTCAAAAATGAACCGCTGGGTACCGATTGCGACTTGGCGGTGCAACGCGCCGAAAAAATATTACTACCCGCGTTCGATAGCTGGCTGAGCGGCGGCGAAGATGCAAATCCGGTCGGCTTCGGCGTGGTGATCGGAACGCTGGACTGGATGTTTCACGAGTACCGCCGGACGTGGAAACAGAAAACTGCGAAGCGTTTGCAGCCGTTGAGCCCAGGACAATGCCGCGTCCATGAAACCGGCATCAAGATGATCTGCGAATATCTATTGCGGGACGGCAGGCGGCTTGGCACGCGGCGGGTGTCGAGCATCGATACAGCCTTTGCCGATGATCTGTTTGAGAAGCTGCTCTACAAAAATGTCGATGGCGAAAAAATCGAACGCCGCACTACCGTAAACCACGCCATGAAAACCGCGCGCGGTGCGTGGAACACAATCTCACGGGCGCATCCTCACATGTTTCCGCCGCAAAACTCATTCGAAAAGATGGGCCTGCGATCGACATCGCGCGAGACCCCCGCACGCGAACTTCGATGAGCTGATGGCGTTCCGCGCCAAGGCATTCGAAATGGAATTCGCGTCGCTGGAAACCCGCGTTCTGATCGGCTGGGAATGGCTCCAGCGCAAGGCGCATATTTTCATCCGGTTTATGGCCGAGCACTATCGCCCGGACAGCCACCCGAACCACGTCTACGTCATCAACTACAAGACTAGCACCGGCTCATGGGAACCGTTGTTCGATAAGAAGGGCAAACCGCTCTATCCCCTGCTGATGGCAGAGCTGGATGCCATGAAGGCACTGCGACCAAAAGGCGGCCTGATGCTGCGGCGGGACGGCAGCAGCCTGCCGTGGAGCGGCAAGGGCGAGATGCTGACGCAAGTGGAGCGCATCTCGAAAAAGATCATCATCGCTGCGGGCTTGCGACCTGAGCTAACCTTCACATCGATCGGCACGGCGGGGCCACCGAATCGAAATCCTCGGGACTGACCACATTGCAATTGATGGACAAGGGTCAGTGGTCCTCGGTGGCGGCGATGGCGAAGTACCTGCACGACGACGAAGGCAAGCAGCAAGCTCAGATCAAGCGCATTAAACGGCGCAAGCAGGCGGCCAAAAAGTGAACGTTTGTCGGAATGAATTCGTTGAGCTTGTCGGAATGGAAAGTTCCTGACGCGCTAAGCCATTGAAAATATTGGAGCGGGTAGAGGGAATCGAACCCTCGTATTCAGCTTGGAAGGCTGCTGCTCTACCATTGAGCTATACCCGCGTGCCGCGTCAGGTAACACGTTGCGCGGCGGGTCTCAACCTCATGTGAGGTCGCATCCCCTGCCCGCTGCGACCGGCGGATTGCGATTGGATTTCAAGGGGATGGCGTGTGGACATGCGATTTGCGGCCGGGGATGCCGGGCCACCTCTGCTCGTCATTCTCAGGCAAACCAATTGGTTTGCCTGAGGGCGCGTCGCCGGCGAAGCCGGCAGAGCGCGAACCCGGAATCTCGTAGTGTTTTGCGCTGACTAGAGATTCCCATGCTGAGATTCCGGGTTCGCGTGCGCGAAGGCGCACCCGCGCCCCGGAATGACGAGTGTGGGGCGGGCAAGAATATTTTCTCCTATCTCTCGTTGACAGAATCCCTATAAGGTTTATATTCCCCATCGTCCGGCCCCGATGAGAGGGGCGAGCGCGATCGTCACGTTCGCGGGGCCGGATGCGGTGGACGCCGGAGATGCGGCGTTACGCGGTTCATGGGTGACGTCTGTCTTCGGGCAGGACGGATCTGCGCCAGCACTGCCACTGGCAAGGACACGGCCGACCTTGAGATGGAAAGAACCCTGGACAGTGTGACGGACGACCAAATCGAAACGCGTCCGGCTTAAGTGCTTGAGGCTACCCTGTCCCTCCGCCCTGGGACACTAATTTTGGTGATGGGGCCGTTCGCCAAGGCAGATGTGCAGGCAACCGAAAAAACACCGCAGGCGGAACGCCGGGCACTTCGCCCAGCGCGTCCGAAAGTCCTGATGCACTCTATAGATTGCGGAAGACCGCATCGCATCAGGCCCAAGGGTGCAACGGGCACCCGGCGTTCCGCACGCCCTCTCGATTGAGGGTGGGAAGGAATGCGCAAAACTCGGACGCCATTGGCGCCGCGAGAATGCGAGCGCATGGCTCTTTGAAATTTTGGAGATGCGATGGCGCGACGGCGCCAGAAATATCCCTCCCCCCGCGCGAAGCGAAGCTTCGCTAGGCGGGGAGGGTCGGCCGATAGGCCGGGGTGGGGGTGCCACACGGTACATCGCTTGTGGAAACACCCCACCCGTCTCGATGCTCGCTGAACGCTCGCATCGATCCACCCTCCCCGCGTCGCGTGGCTGCGCCACGCTAGGGGAGGGAAAAGAAAGAACGCCTCGCCTGCTCGGCGAAGCGCTCGCTGCCTTTACCAGGTAGCGAGCACCGAGCCCTTGAACTTCTCGTCGATGAACGCCTTCACTTCCGGCGACTGATAGCTTTCCACCAGCGTCTTCACCCAGGGCTTGTCCTTGTCCACGGCACGCACGGCGATGATGTTGGCGTAAGGACCCTTCGGGTCCTCGCGCAGGATCGCGTCCTTCACCGGATCGAGACCGGCCTGCGTGGCGTAATTGGTGTTGATGCCGGCGACATCGACGTCAGGCAGCGTGCGCGGCAGCTGCGCGGCGTCGACTTCGGTGATCTTCAGCTTCTTCGGATTGTCGGTGATGTCGAGCAAGGTCGGCTTGAAGCCGACGCCATCCTTCAACTTGATGATGCCCTTGTCGCGCAGCAGGATCAGCACGCGGCCGCCATTGGTCGGATCGTTGGGGATCGCCAGCGTGGCGCCGCTCTTGACCTCGTCCCAGGTCTTCACCTTCTTCGAATAGATGCCCATCGGGAAGTTGATGGTGTTGCCGACAGCGACGATCTTGTATTTGCGATCGGCCACCTGGTTGTCGAGATAGGGCTGATGCTGGAACGAATTGGCCTGCAGGTCACCGGCTTCCAGCGCCGCATTCGGCACCACGTAATCGGAGAATTCGACGATCTGGATGTCGAGGCCCTTCTTGGCGGCGACGGCCTTGGCAGCTTCCAGCACCTGCGCGTGCGGACCCGGTGTCACGCCGACCTTGATGGTCTCGGCAGAAGCGGCGCCGGTGAGCGCGGCGAAAGCGAGGATGGAGAGAAAGTAACGACGAAGAGACATTGTGTTTTCCATTGTAAGTAAACGAGTGTGAGCGGGCCCGCTGACGCGAGCGACCGTTTCAGGAATGTCGCGTGCGCTTGTCGAGGCGGCGCGAGATGAAGTCGCCAAGGCTCTGCACGCCCTGCACGAGACAGATCAGCACGGCGACGACGGTCGCCATGACTTCCGGCATGAAGCGCTGATAGCCATAGCGAATGCCGAGATCGCCGAGCCCGCCGCCGCCGACCGCGCCGACCATGGCCGAATAGCCGATCAGGCTGACGGTCGCGAGCGTGAGCGCCAGCGTTACCGCCGGCATCGCTTCGGGTAACAAGACCTTCCAGACGATCTGCAGCGGGCTCGCGCCAAAGGCACGCGCGGCTTCGACGAGGCCCTGATCGACTTCGCGGATCGCGCCTTCGATGACCCTGGCGATGAACGGCGTCGCGGCGATGGTCAGCGGCACCACGGCAGCGCTGGTGCCGATCGAGGTGCCGGCGATCAGGCGCGTCAGCGGCACGATGGCGACGACGAGAATGATGAACGGCGTCGAGCGCGTGGCATTGACGACGAGGCCAAGCAGCCGATTGACGTTCGGCGCCGGGAACAGTTCACCGGCGCGGCTGGTCGCCAGGAAGATGCCGAGCGGCAGACCGGCCAGCGTGCCGAAAATGCCGGCCAGCGCCACCATGGTGAGCGTGTCCAGCGTCGACCACAGGATCATGTTGATCAGTTCAGGCGACATAGCCGAGATGCTCCACGGTGTTGCGGGTCGCGGTGAGATCGGCGATCAGCTTCGCCTGCAATTCCGGCTCGGCCGCGACGGAGGCGATCAGCGTACCGAACGGATGATCGGCAACATATTCGATCTGGCCATGCATGATGTTGAAATCGACATTGTAGGTGCGCGTCAGCCTGGACAGCACCGGCTCGTCCGCATCGGCGCCGGTGAAAGCGATGCGGATCACCGCCTGACGGCCGGGCGCATAGTCCGCAAGCAGCTTGGCCTGCAGCCATTCCGGCACATTGCCGCCGGTGACTTCGCCGACGAAGCGCTTGGTCGTGGCGTGGGTCGGCTTCGAGAAGATCTCGTAGGTGGTGCCCTGCTCGATGATCTGCCCGCCTTCCATCACAGCGACGCGCTGGGCGAGCTTCTTCACCACGGACATTTCATGGGTGATGAAGAGGATGGTGAGATTGAGATCGGCATTGATCTGCTTGAGCAGCGCGATGATCTGCGCCGTGGTCTCCGGATCGAGCGCCGAGGTCGCCTCGTCCGACAGCAGCACTTTCGGTTTGGTGGCCAGCGCACGAGCGATGCCGACGCGCTGCTTCTGTCCGCCGGAGAGTTCGGCGGGATAACGGTCGCGCTTGTCGGCAAGGCCGACCATGTCGAGCAGCGGCTCGACGATTCCCGGGATCGCTTTCCGCGGCGTGCCGGCGATCTCCAGCGGCAGCGCGATGTTGTCGAAGGCGGTGCGTGACGACAGCAGGTTGAAATGCTGGAAGATCATGCCGATGGAGCGGCGCGCCTGACGCAGCGCCTTCTCATCCAGCGATCCGATGTCGAGACCGTCGACGGTGACCTTGCCATGGGTCGGCTGCTCGAGCCCGTTGATCAGGCGGATCAGCGTCGACTTGCCGGCGCCGCTCTTGCCGATCACGCCGACAATGGCGCCTTCGGGCACCACGAGGTCGATATTGTCGACCGCCTTCACTTCGGCGGAATCCTTCCGCGACGGGAAGATCTTGCTGACGCCATCGAAGGAGATGATGGCACGCCCTTGTTGGCCAGGATCTTGCGGATCGAGAACTGGCACGGGCGCTCCGGTCGGCTTGGACAGGGGAGCGTTCATTGAATGACGTTTCTGCGCAGTTGTGAAGCACGGGGCCGGCCTGCGTGTCGCGGGCGCCGTGGCGGCAACCTACTGATTTCGGGCATTATTTCAACCGCACTGCACAAATGAGGAAAATCCAGCGGTTTCAATGGCCTGCGGGAGTAAAAGAGTGCCGGGAGACGGCTGGTGACAGCGCTAATCGTCTCCCGGCGAGTTTTTGGGAGCTTACGAGCCCGGGGTCCAGGTCCAGACGATGTCCTTCACATTGATCGCCTTGGGGATCAGGCCGAGCTTGTGGAAGCGATCCGCCGTTTCCTGCTGGGTGGCAATGATCCGGTCGTTGATCGGCACCACCGTGTAGTTCGACCGTTCGACGGCGCGCGTGGTGGCAGCCTTGTCGACACCGGTCGCCTCCTGAAGCTTCGTTGCGACCTCCGGCCGATTGGCCTCGGCCCATTTCCCTTCATCGGCAAAGGTCTTGTTGAACAGCGCGACGATGTCCGGATGCCTGGTGGTGAAATCCTTATTGGCGAGGAAGAACGAAATGGAATCCTGCACGTCCTTGGAGAAGGCAATCACCCGCGCCTGCTTGCCCTCGGCGAGCGCCAGATACGGATCCCAGATCGACCACGCGTCGATATTACCACCGGCGAATGCTGCCACCGCGTCGGCGGGGCCGAGATAGACCGGCGTGATATCCGCATAGGTCAATCCGGCCTTCTCCAGCGCGGCGATGATGGTGTTATGTGCGCTCGATCCCTTGCCGAAGCCGACCTTCTTGCCTTTGAGATCGGCGAGCGTCTTGATCGGCGAATTCTCGGGAACGACGATGCCCTGATTGTAGCCGCGCGACGGGATGGCGGCGATATAGACGAGATTGGCACGCGCAGCCTGCGCGAAGATCGGCGGCGCGTCGCCGGCATAGCCGAAGTCGACATTGCCGGTGTTGATCGCTTCGAGGATCGGCGGCCCGAACTGGAACTCGACCCAGCGCACGCTGATGCCCTTTTCCTTGAACACCTTCTCCAGCGTCGCGCGCTGCTTCACCGCCGGGAAGATGCCGGCTTTCTGAAAGCCGATGCGGATTTCCTTCAGCTCCTGCGCCGTTGCTGGCGATGCGATGAGCCCGGCTGACAGCAACAGTGCTGCGGAGAGACCTGCGACCACAGATCGTCGGGAATAGGACATGCGCTGTTGCTCCATTTGCGCCCGGGGGATGCAAGGGCGCGATGGTCAAACGCTACGCGCGATTGCGAAGATTGTGCTTTCAAAGGTCGCGGGCAGTCTGCAAGTTTTGCAATCCGAAGGTCAGCTCCGGGAGCAGCTTCATCTCCGCCGCAAGGAAATAACCTGCTCTTCCGGCGCCACCCGGAAGGCATGCGGAGAACGTTTCCGCTGCGCAACAAGGCCTGTGCAGCATGCCTGCATCGCCGCGCCCGGAACTACAGTTGGCCATTTCATTGACGGAAACGCGCCGCTCTCGCACCTTTGCTGCTCACGAAACATCATCAGCAAAGCAGTGCCAACATGCTTCCGATTCACATCGCCCACTTTATCGAACGCTTCGTGTTCCGGCGTACCCGGGCGCTGCAACTGGCCGCCGTGGCCTCCATGCTGTCGGTCTCCTTCGCCTGCGCGCAGACACCGGACACGGTGCGCATCGGCTATCAGAAGTCGTCGACGCTGATCGCCGTGCTGAAAACCAATGGCGAATTGGAGAAGGCGCTCGCGCCGCTCGGCGTGAAGATCAGCTGGCATGAATTCACCAGCGGCCTGCCGCTGCTCGAAGCCATCAACACCAACAATGTCGATTTCGGCGCCGACGTCGCTGACACCGTGCCGCTGTTCGCGCAGGCGGCCGGCGCCAAGCTCGCTTACATCGCCGAGGAAGCCGCCTCGCCTGCCGCGCAGGCGATTGTGGTGCCGGCGGAGTCGCCGCTCAAGACGGTCGCCGATCTCAAGGGCAAGAAGGTCGCGGTCACCAAAGGCGCCGGCAGCCACTTCCTGCTGCTCGCTGCGCTGAGCAAGGCCGGCCTCACCTTCAAGGACATCCAGCCTGCCTATCTGCCACCGGCCGATGGTCGCATCGCCTTTGTCGGCGGCAATGTCGATGCCTGGGTGGCGTGGGATCCGTTCCTCACCAGCGCGCAGCGTCAGTCCAATGCGCGCGTGCTTGCCGATGGCAGCAACGGGCTTGCCAGCTACAAGCGCTACTACCTGTCGTCGGCCGCCTATGCCGACAAGCGCGGTGACGTGCTGAACGTGATCTTCAAGAAGCTGGACGAGACCGGCAAATGGGCGAAGGCCGAGCCGAAGGAAGCCGCCAAGCTCCTCTCAAGCCTGTGGGGCATCAACGTCGCCACTGTCGAGGAAGCCAACAGCCACCGCTCCTACAAGGTCGGCGCCGTCACCAAGGCCGGCCTGTCCGAGCAGCAGATCATCGCCGACGCCTTCTTCAACGAAAAACTGATCCCCGTGAAGGTCGACGCCAGCGACGTGAAGATCTGGGCGCCGAAGTAATCCCATTCTGACATTCCCTGAAAGACAACGACAATGAAGACCGCCCTCTCCGTCATCGCCGCCGCGATGCTCGCACTCGTCTCCTTTGGCGAGCATGCCAATGCGCAGTCCGCCACCAAGCCTGAACTGAAGGTCGGTTTCGTGCCCGGCCCCTATATCGACGGCTTCAAGAAGGGCGTCGAGCCCGAGCTGAAAAAGAAGGGCTACACCGTCAAATATTATGAGTTCTCGACGGGCCTGGAAGCCAACACCGCCGTGTTCAAGAACGATATCGACGCCAATGTGATGCAGCACACGGTGTTCCTCGACAGCTATAACCAGCGCCAGAAGACCGATCTGACTGGCATCATCACGGTGCCGACGCCGCCGATGGGTCTCTATTCGACCAAGCACAAGACATCCGATGCCGTGAAGGCCGGCGCCACCGTGGTGGTGCCCAATGATCCCGTGAACCTGCAGCGCGCGCTGTGGATCCTGCGCGACCTCGGCTGGATCGAGATCAAGGACAACAACCCCGTCGATGTCACCGAGCTCGACGTGATCAAAAATCCGAAGGGTATCAAGATCGTGCCGCTGGAGAATGCGCAGGCGCCGCGCGCCCTTGGCGATGCCGACTTCGCCGCCGTGCAGGGCAATTTCGCGATCTATAGCGGGCTGAAGCTGACCGAGGCCTTCGCGCTGGAAAAAATGACCAAGCCCTACACCAATGTCGTGGCTGTCCGCCGGGGCAATGCCGAGGCGCCATGGGCGAAGGACATCGTTGCGGCCTATCAATCGGACACGTTCAAGACCGCCATCCGCAACGACAAGTTCTACGCCGGCTTCACCCTGCCCGAATACTTCAACTGAGCGCAACCTACGCGCGCAGGCTGCCCTAGCGCGACGATCATACCGAGCCGCGGATTTGACTCCCAGCGCGGCTCGGTTACGCTTTCCGGAGGCGTTATGAGACGCCTCGGAAACGAGGGACATGAGAGATCGGATCGTCGGGGTATTGCTGGCTTTGTGCGCGATCGCCACACCGGCGACCGCCCAGACGCTGTCAAACTTCGAGATCGCCGCCCGCTCCCGCGGCACCCCCGACATTCCCGGCCTCAACATGGTCTGGCTAAGGCCATGGACCGATCTCCGCCACGCCCGTGAATGGCGCAACATCGTCGTGCATCAGTCGGAAGGCGCGGTCGGCTCCGCCTGGCGTAACGCTGTCGCGCAGATGCAGAAACCCGATCGTCGCGGCGTTGCCATCTGGATCGAGACCGACGGCACGGTTTACTGGTCGACGCCCGAATGGGCGGTGCCGAACCATCTCAACCGCGGCAACCGCAACGACAACAAGTATATCGACAACAGCGGGACCTATCAGCAGATCGACAATGACTCATCGATCGGGGTCGAGTTCGTCGGCAACTACCCCAATGTCCGCAAGCCACCGACTGACGCGCAGATCGCAGCCTGGCGCGTGCTGGTCCGCGTGTTGCAGGCCCGCTACGATATCCCGAACGAGCGCGTGTTCGCGCACAACTGGATCGACTATAAGGATCGCCGCTACTGCGAAGGCTGCGAACTCGCCAGGATCGCCCGGACCCAGGGAATCGAGACTGCGCAGCAGATAGCCCCTGCGCATCAAGCCGAAAGCAGCAAATAGGCCTTACGTTCCGACGCGCAGCGCCGCGCGCTGCTTGCGCAGATAGGCGATCACCGACAGCGCGGTGATGCGGCCGGTCTTCGGGTTCTCCGACGGGATGTTTTCGATCTGCATCGAGAACCGTGCGGAATCCGAATCCACCTCGACGCGGTGGACGTTGCGGGTCAGCGCCGGATCGGCCCAGATTTCCAGCGCCGTGGCATCAGGCCCCGCGCCTGCGAGCGACAGCGCGACGGCAACGTTGAGATTGGCGGGAAAGCCCTTGGCCGCCTCGCGCGCCGTGCCCTCGAAAATCTTCAGGGGTTCAGTGATGCTCTCGATGTCGATCTTGTTCTCGACGATATAGGGCGCGCCGGCGAGACCCTTCACCGGCTTGCGCGTCACCATGCGGACCGAGTTGATCTTGCCCTCGGCTGCAGCCGTCACCGCGTCGAGGCCGATCAGCGCCCCGGTCGGCACCACGATCTGACCGCCGTTCTGCTTGGCCAGCGCGACGAGATCCTCATTGAACAACAGCGCTCCAGCGCTCAGCACAATCGCGGTCTTGCCTTTGCTGACGAACGGCTTGACGATCTCGGGCAGCAGCTTGGCCGGCGCACATTCGATCACGATATCGGCGACATCCACGAGGCCTGCGATGGGCAGCACCGGCGGCGCCTTGCCGAGACCGGACAGGAACGCCTGATGCTTCTCCGGATTCTGCACGGCGATCGCCGCCAGAACCAGACCGTCGATGCCGCGGTCCAGGGCTTCCGCCACCTTGCGGCCGATCGGGCCAAGGCCAACAATGGCCACGCGCGTGGCAGACTTTGCTTCAGTGCTCATCAGGTCTATCTCGTCCAATGATTTCGGGGCCACGCCGCCATATCCGGAAACGGTTCTCCCCCGGAAAGGCCGCAATGTCCATGCGGTGACGTCAGCCAGTTTAGAAGGCTTCCGGCCTCACGCCATCGTGCAGCACGTGCGACAATCCCGGGCTTGCACGTAAAAGGACGTTTCGCTACCTCTGCCGTGATTGCTGTCTCGGCGAGGCCGCACGTAAGCGTTAACGTGAACCAACGCGCCGATCGAACCTGATCCAGGCTCGACCTGCGCGACATCGTGTCAAACAGGCCGATCTGGATTCTCCGGGAATCCATATGACCGACACATCTTCAGACACCATTTCCAACGACCTTCATCGCATCACGCGCGTTCGTCACGAGCTGAAGCGCCGTCTGCTCACCGTCAAGCGCGTGACGTCGGTGACGCCGCATATGAAGCGCATCACCCTCACGGGCGACGACCTTGATGGCTTCGTCAGCGCGTCCTATGACAACCACGTCAAGGTGTTCTTCCCGCGCCCCGGAGAAGCCGAGCCCCTGATGCCCGCCTTCAGCGAAGGCCGCGTGCTGGTCGATGAGAGCGCGCGGCCAATCGCGCGGGACTACACGCCGCGGCGCTATGACGAAGCCGCGCAAGAGCTCGACATCGATTTCGCCATTCATGATGCGGGGCCAGCCACGACCTGGGCCACCCAAGCGAAGCCACGCGATAAAGTCGGTATCGGCGGCCCGCGCGGCTCGTTCGTGGTGCCGGACGACTTCGACTGGTACCTGCTGATCGGCGACGAAACTGCCCTGCCCGCCATCGGCCGCCGACTTGAAGAACTGCGTCCTGCCACACGGGCCATCGTGATCGCAGAAGTCGCCGATGCTGCCGAGGAGCAGACCTTCGCAGCGAAGGCCTCCGTCACCATCAACTGGTTGCATCGTGGCCAGCACAGTGCCGGATCGACCACTCTGATGGAGGATGCTTTGCGCAACCTCAAACTTCCCGTTGGAGACGGCTATGCCTTCATCGCCGGGGAGTCCGACGTCGCCAAGCGCCTCCGCAGGATTCTGGTCGACGAGCGTCAGCATCCCAAGGCATGGGTCAAGGCGTCAGGCTATTGGAAAGGTGGCGCAGAGAACTATCATGAGCCGCATGACGACTGACCGTCGCGTCCCGGACTAGCAGGAGATCTGGTGTCCCATCGTTTCACGCGCCGCGATTTCACTGGGGCGGCCGGCGCGCTCGCCGCCGGCCTCGCCGTCCCGACTGCGCAGGCTGAGGCTCAAACAGTCTCGGCCACACCGGCGGCGCTTGCCAACGACCGGCGTTTTCCGGCGGATTTCGTCTGGGGCACCGCAACGTCGGCCTATCAGATCGAGGGCGCCGTCTCGGCCGAAGGCCGCGGCCCCTCAATCTGGGATAGCTATTCGCACACGCCGAACAAGATCCGTGGCGGCGGCAACGGCGACCACGCGGTGGATCATTTCCATCGCTACAAGGAAGACATCCAGCTGATGAAGGCGTTGGGCGCGAAGGCCTATCGCTTCTCCATCTCATGGTCGCGCGTGTTTCCGACCGGCGTGGGCACGCCCAATCCGCAGGGGCTGGATTTCTACAATCGTCTCATCGACGAGTTGCTCGCCAACGGGATCGAGCCATTCGCCACGCTGTATCACTGGGATCTGCCGCAGGCGCTGCAGGATCGCGTCGGCGGCTGGGCGTCATCAGATACGTCGAAGGCGTTTGGTGATTATGCCGCCCATGTGGCGCAAAGTATTACCGACCGCGTCAAAAACATCTTCACCATCAATGAATGCGGGACCTTCGTGGATTTCGGCTATGGCCACGGCCCGGTCGAGCTCGCGCCCGGCCTGAAGCTGCCACAGCCGCAGCTCAACCAGGTTCGCCATCACGTCGCACTGGGCCACGGCATGGCTGTGCAGGCGATCCGCGCTAATGGACGCGCCGACACCAAGGTCGGCGTTGCCGAGAATGTCGCATCCTGCGTCCCGGCCATTGAGACGCCTGCCAATATCCGCGCAGCCGAAGTCGCAACGCGCGAGATGAATGGCGGCTACATGACCGTCATTCTCGAAGGCAGATATACCGATGCGTTTCTCGCGTATGCCGGCAAGAATGCGCCGAGCTTCACCGCCGAAGAACTGAAGATCATTTCTTCCCCCGTCGATTTCGTCGGTCTCAACGTCTACATGCCGCAATATTATGTGGTAGCGAGTGGGGATCAAAACGGCTTTGCACTCGTGCCGTTCCCGATCTCGTTCCCGCGCATGGATTCAGACTGGCTGCGGATCGGACCGGAAGCGCTGTATTGGGCGCCCCGCAATGTTGCCAAGGTTTGGAACGTCAAGCAGATCTATATCAGCGAGAACGGCACATCGGCCGCCGACCGGCCGGCCGGCGACGGCAAGATCCACGACCTCGACCGCGTCATGTATCTCCGGAACTATCTCACGCATCTGCAGCGCGCGACGTCGGAAGGCATCCCCATAAAAGGGTACTTCCACTGGAGCCTGATGGATAACTTCGAATGGTCGGATGGTTATGAAAAGCGCTTCGGGCTGTATCACGTCGATTTCGAAACGCAGAAACGAACGCCGAAGCTCAGCTCGGAGTTCTATCGCAGCCTGATCGCGGCGAACGCGCTGGTCTAGCTCAGAGCAACTTCCCGTCAGCGCCGAAGAACGGATGCGGGCCGTCGAAGTCGCCGATCGGCACCTGATGCGTGACCAGATGGCCGCCCTCCTCGCCATCCGGAAACCAGACATGCAGGTGGAAAGCCGGCGGCTCGACACGGAAGGACGGCGGACGCAATTCGGCGATGTCGAGATCGACCGCATGGTTCGGCGCCGGGCAAATGGTCGCAACCGTCCCGGCGAATGTCGTCAGCGTCGCACGATGCACGTGGCCGGCAGCGACGATCCGCACACGCGGATGCTTGCGGACGATGGTTGCGAGGTCATCCGCGTTGAACAGGTCCTGCACGTCCATGTGCGTGATGCCGGTGCGGAACGGCGGATGATGCAGGAATAACAATGCCGGCCGCTCACGCGACGATGCCAGCGTGGCATCCAGCCACTCCAGCGTTGCCGCTTCCAGCGTGCCGTGCGGCTTTCCCGGAACATGCGAGTCCAGCAGGATGATATCGAGCGGGCCAACCGTCCGCGCCTGATCGAGCGGGCCCGACGACTTCGCATAAGCCCAATCAGGGAATGCCGCGCGCATCATGTCGCGGGCGTCGTGATTGCCGGGCACGCCGATGAACGGGATCTTGAGCGGCGCCAGCAGTCGCCACAGATGCTCGTATTCGCCGGGCGTCGGCGTATCCACGAGATCGCCGGAGATGACGACGAGATCGGGCCGCGGATCGAGTGCGTTCAGCTCGGCCACACAGCGCTCCAGCGCCTTGGCCGTGTCGACCTTGCCATAGGCCAGCTCGCCCGGCGCCTTGATATGCAGATCGGAGATCTGCGCGATGATAGTAGGCTTGGGCTTCGACATCAGTCTTCTTTCGGCAACACGCGAACCGCTTGAGGCGTGACCGACAGGCCGACGCGCTCCCCTGCACGCACATTGATGGTGTTCGGCGCGTCCACCGTCAACGGCTTGTTCGCCGCACCCGTCACCACGAGACGCTGGCGATCGCCGATAAAGGCGACGCTTTCGACCATGCCGCGCAGGAAAGCGTCCGCCTCGGCGACAATTCCGATGGTCTCCGGCCGGATCATCGCCACTGCCGCAGCGTTGTCGGCGGCATCGTCGAGCGCCAGCCAGCCACCGGGCAGCGTCAGCCGACCGCTCGCCACCGGCCCCTCGACGATATTGGCCGCACCGACGAATTCGGCGACGAAACGGTTCTGGGGAGCAAAGTAGATCTCCCGCGGCGTACCGATCTGCGCGACGGCGCCCTTGCGCATGACAACGATACGGTCGCCGAGTTCCATCGCTTCGGCCTGATCGTGAGTCACATAGATCGCGGTGATCCCGAGCGAGCGCAGCAGGTTGTTGAGTTCACTGCGCAGCCGGTCGCGCAGCGACGCATCGAGCGCCGTCAACGGCTCATCCAGCAGCAGCACGCGTGGACGCACGGCCACCGCGCGCGCCAGCGCAACGCGCTGACGCTGGCCGCCAGATAATTGATCGATCCGGCGGTTTTCCAGCCCGCCGATATTGGTGAGCGCCACCATCTCGGCGACACGCGCCGCGCGCGCGGCCTTGTCGACACCGCGGATCTTCAGCCCGTAGGCGATGTTCTCGGCCACGGTCATGTTGGGAAACAGCGCGTAGGACTGGAACACCATGCCGACATGGCGCTGCTCGATCGGCACCGCGGTCATGTCGGTCTTGTCGAACAGCACGCGGCCGCCCGCATCGGGCGTCTCCAGACCGGCGATAATCCGCAGCATGGTGGTCTTGCCGCAGCCGGAGGGGCCGAGCAGAACCAGCGTCTCGCCTGACACGATATCCAGCGAGGCCGGCGCCAGCGCCTGCGTGCCATCCGGAAAGGTCTTGCCGCAATTCTCGATATGAACGGCCGCACCGTGGCCCGCAATCCCGCTCATTTCTTTTCGCCCTTCTCGGCAAACATCTGCATCGCCACCAGAAGAGGCACAATCATGATGAAAAAAATCAGTGTGTAGGCCGATGCCACTTCGAGCCGCATCGACGCGTAGCTGTCGGCGAGACCGACCGGCAGCGTCTTGGTGAGCGGCGTGTGCAGCATCCAGGTCAGGTTGAATTCGCCGAGCGACAGCGTCACCACCATCAGCGATCCGGCGAGAATGCCGGGCATGGCGTTCGGAACGATGACATTGCAAAACCGCGCCCTTGGCGACGCACCGAGCGAGGCAGCCCCCTCGTCCAGCGTCTTGATGTCCACCGAAGCGAACACCGCCATCACCGAGCGCACCATGAAGGGCATGGTGAAGACCACATGGCCTGTGAGGATGAACAGCCACGACTGCCGGAAGCCACCGAAACCGCCATAGGTCAGTAGCAGCGCCAGCGCGATAGCCAGGCCGGGAATCGCCAGCGGCAGCGTGATGATCTCCTCGATCACGCGCGACAACCTCCCGCCCTTCACGTGTAGTCCATAAGCCGCGGGCACGCCGACAACCAGCGTCACCGCCAGGGTCGCGAAGGCGATCAGGAACGACAGCCCGATTTCACCGGCATAGAGGTTCCAGACCTGCACCACCCATTGCAGCGTGACGCCCGACTGGATGCCGCGAAAGTAATTGACGGTGACGCCGGCGGAAATCGACAACACAACGGGCACGACGAGAAACGCCGCAACGAGCAGTGTAAATCCGAGCTGGCCAGCGAAGATGAGGCGATCGCGCATCGGCTTACCCCGCTGCCGCGACAGCGCCGCCGCTCATTGAGCGGGCCAGCGCGAGGATTGCCCAGGCGATCACGCCGAGTCCGATCGACAGCGCCGCCGAGATCGCGAAATTCGCCGCCAATGTGAACTCGGTATAGATTAGCATCGGTAGCACATCGATGTTGGTCGCAAGCGTGAAGGCCGTGCCGAACGCACCCATCGCCGTCGCGAAGGCGATTGCGCCCGAGGCTACGAAAGCCGGCCCGAGCGCCGGCAGTACCACGTCGCGCTGGACCGCCCACGGGCTCGCACCGAGCGAACGCGCCGCCTCCTCCAGCCCGATATCGAGCTTTTGCACCGCGGCCATCACCGTGAGGATCACGCGCGGAATCGAGAAATAGAGATAGCCGAGAAACAGACCGAAGATCGAATAAGCGAACACGACTTTCTCACCCGTCACCGCGGCGGTGATGGCGCCGATCAGGCCCTGACGTCCTGCAAGGAGAATGATCAGAAAGCCGACCACGACGCCGGGAAATGCCAGTGGAAATGTCAGCATCGCGATCAGCACAGCGCGGCCGGGGAAGCGGTGACGCTGCAGGAACAGGCCGGCGATGGTGGCAATCACCAGCGTGGCGACGGTCGTCGCCGCAGCGAGTACGACCGTATTGATCAGCGTGGCGCGATAGCGCGGCTCGGTGATGATCGCGAGATAGGCGGACACGCCGCGCGATCCACCGGCACCCACGGCGAGCAATTGCGCCATCGGCAAGAGGAAGAAGGCTGCTGTCACCACCACGAGCGGCAACAGGCAGATCCAGATGAAATTACGATGCGACATGAAACTATGGTGCCCCTGCCCCCGCCGGGGCACCATAGTGCATCAACGGACTTCGGCGAGATAGCGGTCGCTGAAGCCTTTCTGCGCCAGCTCCATCTTGCCCCAGTCCACGCTCTTGGCGCGGGCATATTCCGAGTCCGGCAGGAACTTGGCCTTCACGGCTTCCGGCAGCTCGATCTTGCGGGCCGGGCGGAGGTAGGCGTTGGTCCAGATCGCCTGGCCCTTGTCGGACAGGAGATAGTCCATGACCTTCTTGGCCTTGTCCTTGTGCGGCGCGTTCTTCACGAGACCGACCACATAGGGAAACACGACCGAACCTTCGCAGGGAATGACGAATTCGAAACTGCCCTTCTCGGAATACTTGGCGCGATAGGCATTGAAATCATAATCCAACAGGATCGGCATCTCGCCGGAGACGACGCGGGCATAGGACGTCTGCTTCGGCACGATCGCGTCGTTCTTCTTCAGCTCCTTGAAGAAGGCGATGGCTGGATCGAAATTCTGCTCGGTGCCGCCGAGCGCGAGATTGACCGCAACAGCACCGACATAGCCGACGGCGGCCGACGTCGGGTCGAGATAGCCGACCATGCCCTTGTAGTCGGGCTTGGCGAGATCCTTCCAGCACTTCGGCACCGGCTTGCCAGCGAGGGCATCCTTGTTGACGAAGAAGCCGAGCGTACCGGAATGGATCGTGGTCCAGTAGCCTTCGGAGTCCTTCAGGCCGGCATCGACCTGATCCCAGCCAGCGGGCTTGTAGGGTTCGAGTGCATCCTGCGCCTTGGCCTTCATGCCGAAAGTGACGCCAAAATAGCCGATGTCGCCGACCGGATTGGCCTTCTCGGCGAGGATCTGAGCCAGCGCCTGGCCGGAATTCTTGTTGTCATGCGGCATCTCGATGCTGAGGTCGGTCTTCACCGCCTTGATCATCGACGCCCAGTCGGCCCATTCCGGCGGACAGTTGTAGCAGATGACATCCGCAGCACGAGCGGGCTGCGATAGGGCGGCGAGCGCCAGCGCGGACAGAGCAAATACCAAGCGGAACGGTTTCACGGCGATCGTCTCCATCCTGACGCAGGCTTTAAGGCCGGCGCATAGAAGTCTGAGGGGAATGCGTGACGCCCCACTATAGGCCGCGGATGAAACTTTTGCGACAAAGCCAACCCGCAGCGCATTTGTGCACCGCAATGACCGCGAAGCCCATCGACAACACCCCGCGGAGGATGTGAAATCACCTGTCGCCGCTGATATTGGACCGTTGATGTGAAAGAGACGCCCGAACGCGATCGAGGCCTGCTCGGTCTGGTCGAACGACTCATGAGGAGGCCAGGCGATCCCGAACCGATCAGGCCTGAGCCAGACGCGGACACCAGAGACGGTTTCGATCCGGTCGTCGCAGAGGAGAATCCAGCGGCATCGCTGGAGCCGCAACTTGCGGTCGAGAGCACCCGCACGCTTGGCCGCTCGGAAATCGCGGATGTGATCCTGCGCGCGCTAAGGGGTATCGATGGCTGCCCGACAGCCGGCTTCGAGGTGGTCGTCTATGGCACGCGCCCGTGGAACGCCATGTTGCGCATCACGCCGGCCGCCGGCGCGGTGTCTGACGCGCGTGCCTGGCGCCAGCGGGTCCAGGACATGGTTCAGCTGTTGCGGCATCAATACGAGTTGCGCGAATAGACCGGAGGCCTAGCCTTCCATGCGCACCAGCACGACCTCAAACGGCACGCCGGGGCGTTGCTTGACGACACCTCTGCAGGACGCCGTCGTGGTCTTGGATGTCCCGACCAGATCAATCTCGACCTCGTCGATGCCGAAGATCGTTGGCTGGCCGTCCGCATGCCGGCGGGTCGCAATCGTCGCCGTGAAAGCATCGCCGTTCTGGATATAGGAACCGCTATAGGCGATCACCGTATCGCCGCCCGACAATCGACCATCAGCGAGCGTGATAATCCCCATGCCTTCCTTCTCGGGAATACGAAACCACGCCGAATAACGACCATCCGGGAGCATGACAAACCTGAACTGTAAGTTGCGGTATAGCCAATTACCACCAACCCATCAGAAAGACGTTAACCAGATCGGTCGCATTGAAACGATCGATCTCGCCTTCCCCAATGTAATGCCGCGCTACTTGCCGCCCCCGATATTGCCGCCCTTGATATGGCCGAGCGAGTTGCTGCCATAGGCAGAATTGCCGTGATTGCCGCTCATCGCCGCATTGCCACGAAAGATCGCGGGACCTCGCATCTGGCCATAGGCCCCGTAATATCCGTGGTGCGCCTTGTAGCCACGATGGACTTTCTTCGCAGACGCCGCCGTCGCCGTGAAACTCGCGATCATCAGTGCAGCTGCCGCCGTCGCCAGAATCTTTTTCATGTTCAACCCTCTGTGACACCCTGCAAGAAACGCCGACGGCTGCGTCTCGTTCCGGCACAAATCGTCGCAAAAACCGGCCTTACGACGATCTCCGGACATCCCGTCCACAGGCCTGGTAACGCTTTGCTCACCATACAAAATGGGTGGCCCCGACCGCGATCGGTGGTAAGTGGGTGCTGCTTATTGCGCATCAAATAAATTACACCGCGTTCGGACATCATGTTGCTAGATCAGTCCTCCATCTTCGCAGCGATCGGACTCTCGAGCGCGGCGCTCGCGCTCACATTGCTCGCCACCTGGCTCGTCGCGCGATCCGAGACCTATCTGCTGACTTGGTCGATCGGTCTCGCGACCACGGTCGTTGCCGTCATCATCTATGCAGGCTTCGAACAATATGATTCGAGGCTACAGCTCGCTGCATTCATATTGCTGCTTGTCGGCTTCGGGGTGATCTATGCGGGCACCACGCAATTCTGCTCGAACCAGGCCCATTGGATCCGCGCCGCCCTCGTCACCACTGCAGGGCTCGTTCCGATGATCATCGGCTTTGCGCTTGGTTACACCGGCACCGGCACGATGGCCGCGAATTTTGGCACGGGCCTTCTCGTTGCGCTCTCGGCTGCGCAATATTGGCACGCGCGCGCCGAAGCACCGCTGCTGATGGTCGCAAATGCGTTGCTTTATCTCGTCACGGCCGCATCGTTCGTGGCTTGCGGTGCCGAACTCTTGCGTACCGGGCAATTCGTGCTGACCGATCGACCGATGAATTGGGCAGAACAGTTCAATTCACTGATGGTGATCGTCGGTCTGACCGGGATCGGTGCACTGTCACTGACAATCAACCAGATCCGGACGTCGAACCGGCATAAATCCGATGCCATGACCGATCCTTTGACCGGCCTGCTCAATCGGCGCGCGCTGTTTGGCGAAAAGGTAACGGAGACAGCATCCAACACTGCAATTCTGGTGATGGATCTCGATCACTTCAAAACGATCAACGATCAGTTCGGCCACGCCGCCGGCGACCGCGTGCTGCGGGCCTTTGCCGAAGTCATCTTCTCGAACATTCGCGCCGAAGATGTTGCCGCGCGTCTGGGCGGCGAGGAATTCTGCATTGTCCTATCCGCGTCGAGCCCAAAAGCAGCGGCCGCTGTCGCCGAGCGCATCCGATCAACGCTGGAGACAAAGACGTTCCCGACTTCCGCCGGTGTTATCCACGCCACGGTCAGCGTGGGAATCGCGATCCGGTCAGCCGAGCCTGAAACGCTGCAGGCATTGCTTAGCCGGGCCGATGCGGCGCTCTACCAAGCCAAGGCGGCGGGCCGAAATCGCGTGCAGATTTCTGATTTTCATCTGGCCGCCTGAGCCGCGCGACGCCCGGTTCCACGAAAAATTAAGCACTGGATGGCAGCGTAAGGTTTTTCGGCAGAATGCCCCGATGCCCGGTCAGAAAACCATTGCCATAGAGACGCTCAATCTGCTGCGCGCCTCAGAACCACGTCCCAACGACAGCCACCTCAAGGCGGCGTCGATCGTCGCTTTTCCGCTCGGCCCCATTGAGGTCGAGCAAATCACGCCGCGGTTCTTCGCCTCCTTCGCCATCGAGAGCCTGCTGCGCTCGATCTGCTATCGCGAAGAACAGTGGCTGATCGACGCGCGGCACAGCCATGCGATGCGGATGACACTGAACTGGGTCGAAGCAGAAAGCTGACGACAGAATTATCCCTCGGCCGGAAACGTATCTCGCAGCGACGCCCGCTCCGACACGGTTGCGAACCAGTCGGTCAGCGCCGGCCGCGAGCTGCGCCAGTCGAATGATGCAAAACGAAAATCCAGATAGCCGAGCGCGCAGGCGATGGTGAGGCTGCCGATGCTGATGCGGGTGCCAAACACTGCGACGTCGTTTTCCATCTGGTCTAGGGCCGCAGCGATCTTGGTCATCTGACCATCGATCCACTCCGCCGATCTGATCTCGTCGCTACGGCACGTATTCTCATAGCGCGTGAGCAGCGCCGCATCGAGCAAGCCATCACCGAGCGCTTGCTCGGTGAGCACCTTCCAGCGCTCAGGCCCGCGCGGAAACAGCGAACCGCGTCCGAAGTCGTCGAGATATTCGCAAATCACCCGGCTGTCGAACAGCAGCGTACCATCCGCCAGCTTCGCCGCCGGCACCTTGGCGAGCGGGTTGAAACTTGCGATCCGCGCGTCGCGCTTGAGCGGATGCGCGGCGCTGGGCAGCTTCACGATACGATCGGCGATCCCGAGCTCGATCGCACAGGCCATCACCTTGCGCACATAGGGCGATGTCGGCGCGTAGAACAGTTCGATGCTGTCGCTCATGGCTTCTGATCCTCCGCGTCGATGGCGGCCAGCGCGGCACGCGCGACTTCGACATCCTGCGCGCCAGTGCCCGACCCGACGCCGACCGCCCCGACACATTGGCCAGCAATCACGATCGGCAATCCGCCTTCGAGATTGGTCAGGCGGCCGCCGCCTGCGATGGCCAGCTTGATCTCGTCGGCGGGATTGAGCCGCGAGGTCGGCTGCCGATGCGATGCGGCCGTAATGGCCTTGGACATCGATGTTTCCCGCGACAGCATCTTGGCGCCGTCCATGCGGACGAAAGCCAGCAGATTGCCGCCGTCGTCGACGATCGTGATGTTCTGCGCGACACCGAGCTCGTCCGCCTTGGCAACGGCACCCGCCAAAGCTTTGAGCGCGCCTTCATGAGTCAGCTTGAGAGAGGGGTTAGTCGTCGCCATGGGACTGCTCCTGTATCGATATGCGGCTTTTGCGCTCGACATCGCTGCTCATGCGGCGGCGCCAGCCGGCAGCAGCAGGACCTTGCCGATATTTTCATTGGCTTCCAGAATGCGGTGAGCTCGCGCTGCATCTCCGAGAGGCAACTGGCGCCAGATCAGCGGCCTCACCTCGCCGGATGCCACCAGCGGCAGCACCTTGGCACGGAGCGCGGCAGCGATTGCGGTCTTCTCCTCATCGGACTTCGGCCGCAGCGTCGACGACGTCAGATACAATCCCTTCCGCATCACCAGTCCGAGATCGATCGGCACCACGCCGCCTTCCATGAAGGACAGGCTGACATGGCGCCCGCCCGGCGCCAGCGCATCGAGATTGCGCGCCACATAGGAACCGCCGACGATGTCGAGCACCACATCGACGCCGCGCCCGCTTGTGGCGTCGCGCGCTGCGACAACGAAGTCGTCGGTACGATAGTTGATGGCGATGGCGCCGAGCGCTTCCACCGCCTTCTTCTTGGCATAGCTGCCGACCGTGACGATTGGCGTCGCGCCGCGGGCGATGGCCATGCGGATGGCAATCGTGCCGATACCACTGGCACCGCCATGCACCAGCACGGTCTCGCCCTTCGACAACCGGCCGCGCTCGAACAGATTGTGCCAGACGGTGAACAGCGCTTCGGGCAATGCCGCCGCCTGCTCCATCGTCAGCCCCTCGGGCACCGCAAGACAATGCGACGCCTTGGCGATGCAATAGCGCGCATACCCCCCGCCCTTCACCAGGGCCATCACCGTTTGCCCCTGTAAGGCCGCATCTCCACCGACCACGCAGCCGGCGACTTCGAGCCCGAGCACGTCAGTGACACCCGGCGGCAGCGGCACGGCACCGCTCCGCTGCATCAGATCAGGGCGATTGACGCCGGCTGCTGCGACCTCGATCAACACTTCGCCAGGACCGGGCACCGGCACTGGTCGTTCGACTTGGGTCAGAACGTCAGGACCGCCTGCTTGCGTCGCGATGATCGCCTGCATGGTCGACATCATCGTCGACACTTCGTTCTTCATGATACGCGTATCCACTCTTCACTCGGCCGACGCAGCAAATCCGCCAGCCTGTCCATCATCACGTTTGCGGCTGCGAGTTCGTCGAAGCCGATCCACTCGTCGGCTTTGTGCCCGCGCGCCATGTCGCCGGGTCCGCAGACCAGCGTCGGGATCCCCGCCTCTGCGTAGAGGCCGGCCTCAGTGCCGAAGGCGACTGTAGTTGCGGGTTGCGTATCGCCTGCCATTCTTGCGACCAGACGCGTCACAGCTGCGTCGGCGGCAGTATCGAGCCCGGGATAGGCCGACAGTTCCTCGGAGACGATGTCAGCTTCCGGCGCATTGGCGCGGAGCCGATCGCGCTCGCGTGCAACCACCTCATCGATCCGCGCGAGAATTTCGCCCGCGTCACGGCCGGGCATCGTGCGGATCTCGTATTCCAGCGCGGCCCGTTCCGGCACCAGATTGACCATGCTGCCGCCATGCAGCGAGCCAACGTGAATGGTCGTGTATGGCGGATCGAACGCCGCATCGCCGCCGCGCGCGACTTCCTCATCAGCGAAGGCACGCAGCGTATGCGCGATCGCAACGCCCGCATCGACCGCATTGGCCGCACGATGCGGCATCGCCGAATGACCGGTACGGCCTGTTACTGTCAGGCGACGCGCGACCTTGCCCTTGTGCGCGCGCACGACGCGCATCGTGGTTGGCTCACCCACGATGGCGAGCGCCGGTGGCACGACGGACTGCATCAGCGCACGCACGAGATCGGGGGCACCGCGGCATCCGACTTCCTCGTCATAGGAAAACGCAAGATGCACGGGCGCGGCAGTTGCCGCGTCCTTCAACCGCGGCACGCTTGCGAGAACGACGGCGAGAAAGCCCTTCATGTCGGTCGCGCCGCGACCATAGACGCGCTCATCGCGGATCACGCCGGCGAATGGCGGCACGGTCCAGGCCTGCCCCTCCACCGGCACCACATCCGTATGCGCCGACAGGACCACACCGGGACGATCCACGGGACCGATAGTCGCGAGCAACGACGCCTTGCAGCCAGCAGGCGACGGCACGCGGCGCGAAGACACGCCCGACGACGCAAGTATCCGCTCGATATACGCGATGATATCGAGATTCGAATTCGCACTTATACTTTCGATACTGATTAGCTCGCAAAGTATTTGAGCTATTTTCTCGATCATCTATACTACCAATACTTTTACGATTGCAGGAGCATCACGATGACCTATTCCATCTCGGCACGCTGTCCGGAGACCGGCGCGTTCGGCATTGCCATTACGTCGTCGAGCATTGCCGTGCCGGCGCGCTGCGCCTGGGTGGGACCGCTCGGCCTCGTGGTGTCGCAGAATGTCACTGATCCGTCGCTCGGCCCGACCGGCCTTGCACTGCTGCGTCAGGGCCTCGGCGCGGGTGCCGTCCTCAACAATCTCACGCTCGGCACGCCGCAGCCCGCATGGCGGCAGGTCGGTGTGATCGATCGCTACGGCCAGGTGGCGTGGCATTCCGGCGCGCAGGCGCTGCCGATCGTTGGCATTGCGCAGGGCAATGGTTGTCTCGCGATGGGCAATCTGCTGGTCGATGAAAAAGTCCCGAGCGTGATGATCGCAAAGTTCGAAGCTACGGCCGGACAGCCGCTGGCGGAGCGATTGCTGTCGGCGCTGGAAGCCGGCCTCGATGCCGGCGGCGAGACCGACGACGAACATGCGGCGGGCCTGCATGTCGCCCACATGTTTGACTGGCCGGTGGTCGACCTGCGTGTCGACTGGCACGACGCTCCGATCGGTGAACTCCGCGCGCTGTGGGAGCGCTACCGGCCGCAGCAGAAGGACTATGTCGCGCGCGCGATGAATCCGGGCGCTGCGCCGTCGTTCTAGACGCGACCGCCTCACGCCGCCTCACCCGGCGGAAACGCCACGATATCGTCGGAGCCGATGGTCAATCCGATCTCGGCTCCGACCGGACAGGACGACAGCGCCGCAATGCCCGGCGAACGCAGCAGGATGCGCTCGCCCGCACTGCCGGGCGCGTCGATATAGAGATCGACATGACCGCCTTGAAACACCTGCGTCGTCACGGTGCCGGGCAGCGATCCCGAAGCGCCGCGCGACGTGACGGCGAGATGCTCCGGCCGCACGAAGACATCCACGGCATCGCCGATCGAAAGCGCGGCAATCGGCGCCGCAGGAACGTCGGCGCTGATGTCGCCGACCGAAACGACCGCGACATCGCCGCGCTTCTCGACAAGGCGCCCGTTGAGGATATTGGCATCACCGACAAAGGACGCGACGAAGCGATCGGCCGGACGGCGATAGATATCGTCGGGTGCCGCGATCTGGCGGATGCGCCCGGCCGACATCACCGCGATACGATCCGACATCGACAGCGCCTCACCCTGATCATGCGTCACGAAGATCGTGGTGACGCCGAGCTCGCGCTGGATCTGCTTGAGCTCGACCTGCATCGAGCCGCGCAGATTCTTGTCGAGCGCCGAGAACGGCTCGTCGAGCAACAGCACCTTCGGCTTGATCACCAGGGCCCGCGCAAGCGCGACGCGCTGCTGCTGACCGCCTGACAGCTGTTTGGGCTTGCGGTCGGCAAAGCCTGACAGCTTGACCAGCGCCAGCGCCTCGTCGACGCGGCGCGCGATCTCCTTCTTTTCGACGCCACGGGTCTTCAATCCGTAAGCCACGTTCTTGGCGACGCTCATATGCGGGAACAGCGCGTAGTTCTGGAACACGATGCCGATCTCGCGCATATGCGCGGGCGTTTCGGTGACCAGATCGCCGTCGATGAAGATCTCGCCATTATCGGCTTCGAGGAAGCCGGCAACCAAATTGAGCAGCGTCGTCTTTCCGCAGCCGGATGGGCCCAGCAAGGTCATGAACTCGCTCGGCCGGATCTTCAGCCAGGCCTCATGCAGCGCCATGGAATCGCCGAAGCGCTTGGTGACGGCGTCGAGCTGCACCGCCGGACGGATCTTGTCGCTCGCCGCGGCTGGCGTGTGTGCCGTCATTGGATCAGTGCGCATCAACATTCAGGATTTTCCCGAGGCCCAGGAAGGAATTGGCGATCGTGAGCAAGGTTGCGGTCACGACGATGTAGATGACCGACAGCGCGGCCAGCGTGGGGTCCGCGAATTCGCGGACGTAGTTATACATGGCGACCGGTAGCGTCTGCGTGGCCTGGCTGCTGACGAACAAAGTCGCCGTGAATTCGTTGAAGGACAGGATCGCCGCGAACAGCCAGCCGCTGAGCAAGCCCGGAATCAACAGGGGGATCGTCACCGTGAACAGGATCCGCAGCGGCGTGGCGCCGAGGCTGGAGGCCGCCAGCTCCAGGCGCGTGTCGAGATTTTCCAGTGAGATGTAAGTGCTGCGCATCACGAAGGGCAGCACCATCACCACATGGGCGAAGATCACGAGCGGAAAACCGCGGCCGATCCCCGTCTGCGAGGCAAGGATGAGAATGCCAAGACCGACGGTGTAATGCGGGATGATCAGCGGCGACAGCAGAATGCCTTCGAGAAAATCCCTGAGTGCGAATTTGTACCGATGAATGGCAAAGGCAAAGGCCGATCCCACGACCACCGCGATGCTGGATGCCCAGACCGTCACCGTCAGGCCATTCCAGAACCCCTTCGCGAAATCGGCATAGGAAAACGCACGATAGAACCAGCGCAGCGACCAGGACTGCGGCGGAAATTGCAGGATCGCGCGATCGTTGAAGGCCGAAATTGCCACCACGACGCCAGGCAGCAGCACGAAGAGGAGAATGACGGCGACGAGGACGCAGCCCGACCAGCGCAGCGCAAGGGTTGCAGGTGAGCGTTTCATGTCGTGCCCGCCATACGTTCGAGCGGACTCGCGGCTTTCTTCAGCAGCGCGATCACGGCCAGCGACAATGCGAGGCCAATGATGGAGAGACTGGCGGCGAAGGGGAAATTGAACGACGAGAAGCCGAGCTGATAGATCAGCGTCGACACGGTGGCGACACGGCCACCGCCGATCAGTTGCGGCGTTGCAAACGCGCTGAAGGTCCAGGCGAAGGCGGTCGAGAAGCCGGCAACGATGCCGGGCATCGACAGCGGCAGCGTGATGGTCATGAAGATGCGGATCGGACCCGCGCCAAGACTTTCGGCCGCTTTCTCGTAATTGCGATCGATATGCGACAGCGCCGCAGCCAGCATGATGACCATGATCGGCATGGTCACATGCACCAGCGCCGCAATCACACCGCCCGAGGTAAACATCATGCGCAACGGGCGATCCACCAGGCCGAGCTTGAGCAGCAGCGTGTTCAGGAAGCCGTTATTGCCGAGCACGATCATCCAGGAATAGGTCCGCACCACCTCGCCGAGAAACAGCGGCGTGACTGACACGATCAGGATAAAGGAGCGCAGCGCGGAGCTGTTGGTACGGGTCAACGCATAGGCCAGCGGATAGGCAAGCAGCAGCGTGAACACCGCCGTTTCAAAACAGATCAGCACCGTGTTCCAGAATGCCAGGGCGTAAAGCGGCCGCAGCATGGCTTCGAAATTGGCCCAGGTGAAGCCACCGACTTCGAGCGTTCCGGGAATATAGGCCCGCACGCTGTACTGAAACACAGCCAGCATCGCCGCGATCAAGCCCACAGCGACGAGGCCGGCCGGCGAGACAAACCATCCGAGAAATGGACGTGTGTTCATGGACAAACTCGAAGTGGGCGAACGTGACGTCATGGATCGCGACCCGGCGGTATCAACCGGATCGCGACCGGGACTCGTTTATGGAGCCATGATGTTTTCGGTGAACCACTTGCGCCAGGTACCGGTCTTCTCGGCACGCAGCTTGGCGTCGATCACCAGCGTCTGCTTCGCCCACTGATCCGCGGTCGTGAACACGCCCGGCAGTGCTGCGATCTCAGGCTTGACCTTGGCGTTGTCCACCACCGGGCTGCCCTTCTTCAGTTCGGCGATCTTCGCCTGCACGTCCGGATCGAGCGCGGTGTTGATGAACTTGTAGGCCAGCTCCGCCTTGGTTGAGCCCTTGGTGATGCCCATCGTATCGACGCCGAGCACGGCGCCTTCCTTCGGAATCGCCAGTTTGATCGGCACGCCCTGGGCCTGCATGTAATACGCGTTCATCGACAGCACGACCTGCACCGGCGTCTCACCAGTCGCAAACAGCTGCTGGCTGTTGGCATCATTGGTGTAGAACGCCTTGTAGTTCGGCTTCAGCGCTTTCATCTTGGCTTCGCCGACTTCCCAATTCGATGCGTCGCCGCCAGAGAGCTTGGCCGCAACGACCATCACATGGCTCGGATCGAAATCGGGCGACGAGATCATGCCCTTGAGCGCGGGATTCCATAGGCCTTCCCAGCTTTCGAAGCTCACGCCCTTCGGCAACTGATCGGGCAGATAGCCGATCGTGTAGACATAGGCCCAGGAGCCGATGTGATACGGGCTGATCTTGGCCTGCTCGACCAGATGGCTGGCGTTCGGGATCTTCGCCATGTCGAGCTTCTCGAACAGATTGTCGTTGGCATAGAGCCAGCCGACATGGGCCGTCGTGAAGGTAACATCGCTCTCGGGCTTGGCAGCAGCGAGCTTGGCCTGATTGAGACGGTCGATCGTGCCGCCGGTGATGTATTCGACCTTCACGCCGGTGTCGGCGGTGAATTTCTTGGCGATCGCTTCATCGATCAGATCGCGAAAACTTCCACCCCAGGTGCTGACCACCAGCTTCTCCTGGGCGGATGCCTGCCCGCCAATCGCGAGCGTCGACAGCAACATCAATGCAGTAAACTTCAAGGCGCGCTTCATCTCGAAACCTCACAAGGATTATGACCCAGAAAGAAAAGCAAGCATCGTGCCAGATGATTGATAAACCTCAAGAATTTCCGCCACACGGGCGCGCGCAACCACGCTCATCGATCATGCGAAAGATGAAGCCGCAAACGTCCGATTGATCTCTGTAGTGCCGGCGAAAAACGCGTCGTTACGCCGGAATTTCCGCGATGATGTCGATTTCCATCAGGTATTCAGGCTTGGCGAGGCCCTGAACGATAATCCCCGTCGAAACCGGATAGACGCCCTTCAGCCATTTGCCGACGACGCGATAGACCGGCTCGCGATAGGCGCGATCGGTGATGTAGATGACGATCTTCACCACGTCCTCGAGCTTGGAGCCTGCCTCTTCAAGCAGCACCTTGGCGCATGTCATGGCATTCTCGGTCTGCGCAGTGGCATCGCCGATACCGACGATCTTGCCATCGAGATCCATGGCCGTCTGGCCGCGCACATAAACGGTGTTGTTGGCGCGAACGACCATGCAGACATCGTTGTCGAGCGACTGCTCGGGATAGGCTTCCTTGGTGTTGAACTTGCGAAAACGCTGATGGGTGGTCATGGAGCAGATCCTCAGGCGGCGAGACGACGGAATGTGCGATCGGAAAAGATCAGGGGCAGCGCAGCTTGGTTGCGAACGTTCAGCACCTCGCCCGCGACGATGCGATGCGAGCCGAAATCGAACACGCTGGCGACACGGCAATCGAAATTGCAGAGTGCTCCATCGAGCGCAGGCGCGCCGGTGAGCAGTTCCGACCAGTCACCGGCAAGAAAACGGTTGTCGCGCAGTTCAGGGATCAACCCGGCGAAGCTGTTGGCAACACGCTCCTGCGTATCAGACAGAATGTTGGCGACGAACACGCCATTGGCCAGCAGCTTTTCGAGATGGCGATTGTCGCGGTGAACGCTGAACACCACCGATGGCGGCTCCATCGACAGTGAGCACAGTGACGACACCGTAACGCCCGCGCGGCCCGCCTCGCCATCCGTTGTCACCACTGCCACGCCCGAGGCCGTCATCCGCATGGCATCGCGGAAGATATCGACCTCGACCAGCGGATGCGCCGCAGCGCTCATGATTTCACCCCGTCGATACGGTCGGACAGCCCGGCCGACTTCTTCACGAAATCCAGCGGCCCGGCAAAGTCGAAGCTGTTATAGACCGCCGCCAGATGATTGAAGTGCGGCGCCTGTGCGAATTGCACGAAGGTCAGGCGATGACCGGCATAGTCGGAGTTCAAGAGATCGCGCGCAAAGGCGAGCAGCTTGCGGCGATCGTCGGCCTGCCACTGGTCATTCAGGGAATAGAACTTGTTGAGCCACTTGCCTGATCCCTCGGCCTCGAACGCATCGGCATTCGGGGTAATACAGATCTGGCCGCCGCACAATTCGCGGGCGATGTGCATCATCGCCGGGAGCTGCGAACAGGCGAAGACGCGACCGGCATAGAGCATCGACTGCTGCGGCATCAGAAGGCCGCCCGGGCTCTTCTCCGCCATGGCGATGGAGGCGGTGAGATGCGCGTTGATGCCTTCGCGATAGCAGACCAGATCGGCGAGCTTCTCGCGCACCGACTGCAGCTTGTCGAGACCGGTCTGCTTGGCGTTCCACATCGCCGCGCCGATCATCATGTCGGCGGTGTAAAGGAGACGCAGCACGTAGGGGAATGCCGAGTAGCGATGCAGCGTCGAACGCACGAACTGCGCAGCGCGGGTATGGCGGTAGAAGAACACGTCTTCCCACGGGATCAGCACGTCGTCGAACACCACCAGCGCCTCGACCTCATCGAAGCGATTTGCAAGCGGATAGTCCTTGGCATTAGCGCTGCTGCGATTGGCGAAGCCGCCGCGGCAGATATGTTTTACGCCCGGCGCACCCATCTTGACGATGCAGCCCACCGCATAGTCGGACAGCTTCTCATTGGCCCAGGCGCCGACGGTCGGCTTCAGATAGGCCTGATCGGCATAAGCCGCCGCGGTCTCATACTTCGCGCCGCGAATGATGATGCCGGCATCGGTTTCACGGGTGACGTGAACCATCAGGTCTGGATCCTGCTGCTGCGGCGGCAGCGAACGGTCGCCCTTCGGATCGGTGTTGGCCGAGACATGGAAGATGTCCTTCTCGATTACAGCACGGATGTGACGATCGATATTGGCGGCGAAGCGCGGATCGATCTCGGCCAGCACGTCGCGGCCGTCGGTCAGCGACCACATTTCGCCGATGGTCTCATCGCCGACGCGGGTGACCACGCCGCCGATATCCTTCATGACGTGATCGACGGCCTTGATCTTGTCGTGCCAGTCCTTCTGCTCCGTCGGCGGCTTGTAGAAGACCGAATGTGTCTCGTTGTCTTCAACGTAAGTGAGGTCGGCGGCGTAACGCTCTTCACGCGCCATGTCATACATGCGGGCCTTGACGTCGATGATCGGCTTCAGCGCCGGGTGCGTGGTCACGTCCTTGACCCGCTCGCCATCGATCCAGACCTCGCGGCCATCGCGAATGCCCTGTTTGTATTCTTCACCCGTGCGGATCATTGATCGGCTCCTGTTCGACTGGACGACAGGGTGCCGAAGAGCCTATCATAAGGAAAATATTTTTATGTTTGGAGATGCATAGGAAAACACGATGAGGTTCTCGCTCCGGGCCCTGCGTTATGTGGTTGAGACGGCCGATGCGGGCAGCGTGACAGAAGCCGCCAAGCGCCTGAACGTGTCGCAGCCCTCGATTTCGGCCGCACTCAGCCAGCTGGAGGCCGAACTCGGCGTCCAGATCTTCATTCGCCATCTCGCCAAGGGCGTGACCCTCTCCCCCGCGGGCCAGCGGCTGGTAAACGACGCGCGGCTGCTGCTCGCGCATGCGCGCGATTTTGCCCAGAGCGCCCAATCGCTTGGCAGCACGCTGCACGGCGAGATCGTGGTCGGCAGCTTTTCGACCCTCGCCACACGCTTCATGCCAGGGCTGCTGTCCGGCTTTCGCGAACGGCAACCGGGCATCTCGGTAAAACTTGAGGAAGGCGACCAGCAGGAGATCATCGACGGGCTGGTCTCCGGACGGACCGAACTCGCGCTGTCCTACTCCTTCGCTGTTCCTGACGAGATCGTCGGTGAGAAATTCTGCGAGCTACCGCCCTATATCGTGCTGTCGGCGGATCACCCTCTGGCAAACCGGTCGTCGATCAGCCTGACCGAAATGCGCGACGAGCCGTTCATCCTGCTGGACCTGCCGCATTCGCGCGACTACTTCGCCAGCCTGTTCACGGCATCCGGTATCGAGCCGCGCATTTCCTTCCGGACCCGATCATTCGAGCTGATCCGCGGACTGATCGGCAATGGCCAAGGATATTCGATCCACAATGCCGTGCCGCGCACCACCATCGGCTATGACGGCAGCCGAGTCGCCGTGGTGCCCATCACCGAAAAACTGCCGGCCACGCATGTGATGGCGCTGCGTCTGAAACGCCACGCGCTGCGACCAGCGGTGCAGACATTCGCCGACTACGCGCGCGACGCCTTTGCCGTTGGCGGCCAATTCGCGCCGGGCTCAATAGCCCCGGCGCGGATCGACGCGGCTTAGCAGCTCCTGCCCGGACCGCAGCCGGCGTACATTCTCGCCGATCTGCTGTGCCGCGGAACCCGGCAGCGCCACCGATGCGAGATGCGGCGTGATCAGAACATTGTCCATCGCCCAGAGCGGACTTTCGGGCGACAGTGGCTCGGAGGCAAACACATCCAGCGTCGCTTCTGCGATATGGCCCGAACGCAGCGCCTCGATCAGCGCCGGCTCATCGACGATGCTACCGCGCGAGACATTGATGAAGACCGCGCCACGCTTCATCTGTGCCAGGCGCTCGGCATTCAGCAGCCCGCGGGTCTGTGGCGTCTGCGGCAGCATGCAGACGAGAATGTCGCTATCGCCCAAGATATCCGGCAAAGCGGTCAGACCAGCCGATGTCTCGATGCCCTCCACCGATTTCAGCGTGTTGGACCAGCCACGCACGCGATAGCCTTGCCGGGCGCATTCGAGCGCCGCGGTCAGTCCGAGTTCGCCAAGGCCGAGAATGCCGACCGTGATGGTCTCGGGATCGCGCGGATGAATATAGTGCCAGCGGCGCTCGCGCTGAGCGCGCTCGAAGGCCGGAATGTCGCGCGCATGACGCATCACTGCGAACAACACATAGCCAGCCATCATCCGCGCCATCTTCGGATCGGACAGGCGCGTGATCGGAACCTCCGGCAGGTCGTCACGCCCGACCAACGCGTCGACACCGGCGCCCAGATTGACGACGAGCCCGAGATTGGGAAAGCGCGCAAAGAAGCCATGCGGCGGCTTCCAGACAAGTGCCTGCCGCACGCTGGCGGGGTCAGTGATATCGTCAGCCTGACGCAGATCAATCCCCTCCGCGGCCAGCGCCGCACGCCATGTTTTGAAGTCATCGAGGACGCTGTAGAATGCCATCACCTCCGATGTCATTACGCGGCCTTTTCGGCGATCAGGCGCGATACCGCCGTCAATGCCAGTTCATAGCCCAGCGCGCCGAGCCCTGCGATCACGCCGGTCGCCGCACGCGACACATAGGAGTGATGGCGAAACGGCTCTCGCTTCCAGATATTGCTCATATGCGCCTCGATGATCGGACCGTCGAAAGCGAGCAATGCATCGAGAATGGGTACCGACGAGTAAGTGAGACCGGCGGCATTGATGACGATCCCCTCGGCCCTCTCCCTCGCCTCCTGAATCCAGTCAACCAGAACGCCTTCGTGGTTGGATTGGCGGAAGTCGACCGTCAAGCCGAGCGAAACTGCATGGTCTTCGCAACGCTTCTTGATCGAGACGAAACTTTCGCGGCCATAGGTGCCGCTTTTGTCCAGCCCATAAAGATTGGCATTGGGACCATTGAGGAAATAGACGGTGGGAGAACTCATGGCCGCGCTTTCATGTGTCTGGAGGGCAATCGGGTATTCTTGAGAGGCAAGACCGAACCGGGAGAAAATACCAACGAACGAGCGACGTCGGGTGATCCCAGATGCTCAACCCTTCGCCAACAGGGCGCTTGCACCTACGCATCGGCGCAGCGCATCCGCAAATTGAACCTTAGAGAGACCTGCCTCATTGCAGAAATCAAAAGAACCTATGCGGTTCGACGGATTTCAGTATGGTTCAGAGGTTGCTCTTGCCGTAGGTGAAAAGCCCGGAAGCGGCGCCGTTCGTCGCCCGGTAAAAAATATGCAAGCCGATCAATTGAAGGAAACCGGCCGAGAAAATCGGTCCGGATGACATGCGATGCCCGGTCGGCATCCGGCTAGAGCGTTTTCGAGCGAACTCGGTTCTGCTTCGATCAGAACCGAAAAGGCTCTAGTGCATTGGCGCGTGTTTCAAGGAATCCCTGATTTCGCGCCAGATGTTCACACACCAATTTCTCGCTCTTTGGGTCAACACGTTTTTCAAGATTCACTCCCGCTACTGCCCTATCTCTTTATTGCGGCGAGCAAGAGTTGTGCCAACAGCAGTACTAAGAGAGCGGCGGCGGATGTAAACTAACGTGGCAGCGCGCCTCCTCCAGTGGCCTGCATTCTATTCATCATCCAGCATACCGCGGCACTGAGCGGCACCGTACAAATTATAGCTGCTTGGCCTTTCGATCACGCTCGTCGTCTGACTGCGCGAGGGTGGAACGCCGTTGCCATCGCCGTAAGCGGCCCCTTTGCGCGGGTCGCCGCGACGAATCTGCAAGCATCTGACAGCTCGACTGTATTTTAACCTATTCAATCTACAGTTGACCAAAGACTCGTCAGAAGTTGAGTAGTTCGGCGCGACGCCGCCAGACGGAACAAGACATGCTTGCAAATCTGAGCCTGAAGGCCCGCATTACAGCAGCACTTGCAGTGTCTGCGGCAGCAACCGCCCTCGCCGTGCTTTTCGGGGCCATGTGGATCATCGGTGGCATCGTCGATCGGGCCGATCGCAGTGAACTGCAAAGCAACTACGATGCCCTACAGTCGCGATTGATGCAGGAATCCCGCCGGGCGGCGGCCATGAGCGCCGTGGTAGCAACCATTCCGGCGGTGCAGGACGCGGTCGCACGTAACGATCGCGACGCGCTGTTGCAGTTGTTCGGACCGGGCTTCGCCCAGCTCAAGTCGGACTACGGCGTCGACCAATTTCAGTTCCATACGCCATCGGGATTATCCCAGTTCCGGGTGCATCAGCCTGCCAAGTTCGGCGATGATCTGACCGGCTTCCGCAAGACCGTGGTCGTGGCCAATTCGACAATGAAACCCGTTGTCGGCCTGGAAGGCGGCGTCGCCGGCCTCGGCATTCGCGGCGTCGTGCCGGTTGCACAGAAAGGCAAACATCTCGGCACTGTCGAGTTCGGGTTGACGTTCGGACAGGGCTTCTTCGACGAGTTCAAGCGCGCGCGCAGCGTCGACGTCGCGTTCTATCTCGCAGGGAATGACGGCTTCAAAACCTTCGGCGGTACGCTGGGCAGCACGAGTTTCTTCGATGCCGACGCCTATCGCAACGCTACGAACGGCAGTTTCATCGTCCGGCAGGGCGAGATGAAGACGACACCCGTGGTCGCCCTGCTGGGACCAATCAAGGACTTCTCCGGTCAATCCATCGGCGCCGTCGAGATCGTCATGGACAACAGCGAATATGCGGCGTCCATCGCGCACGCGCGTCTGCTGGCCGCCAGTATCGCAGCGATCTGTCTGGTGCTAGCTGCCGCCGGGGGCCTTCTGATTGCCCGCGGCATTTCGCGACCAATTCTTGCCATCACGCAGGCGATGCGCGAACTCGCCGAAGGAAATCTGTCGGTCGCCCTGCCGCAACATCGCGGCAAGGACGAAGTTGGCCAGATGGCGCAGGCGGTCGAGGTCTTCAAGCAAAACGCAATCCGGGTCAGCCACTTTCAGGCTGACCAGGATGCGAGTGCTGCACGCGCCGAACAGGAAAAACGTGCGATCTTCGCCTCGCTCGCCGACAGCTTCGAGGGCAATGTCCGCAAGGTCGTTGACCACGTCTCATCGGCTGCGGCAGACATGCAGAACACGGCGCAGTCGATGTCGTCAGTGGTCGAACAGTGCCGGATCCAGTCCAACGAAGTTTCCGATGCGTCATTGTCGGCGACCGACAATGTGCAGACCGTCGCTGCAGCGTCGGAAGAGCTGTCGTCCTCGATCGGCGAGATCAACCGGCAACTGGCGCAATCTTCCGCTGCGGTCGGAAAGGCCGCCGACAGCGGACGGCGCTCCAATGCGCGCATGCAGAGTCTGGCCGCTGCGGCCCAGAAGATCGGCGAGGTCGTCGCCTTGATCAATCACATCGCCAGCCAGACCAATCTTCTGGCGCTGAATGCCACCATCGAGTCGGCGCGCGCCGGCGAGGCTGGCAAGGGATTTGCGGTCGTGGCGGGTGAAGTCAAATCGCTGGCGACCCAGACCGCCAAGGCCACCGAGGAAATCCGCGCCCAGATCGCGTCAATCCAGGGCGAGACCAACGCCGCGGTGGAGGAGATCCAGGCGGTCTGCGCCACCATCGACGAGGTGGACAAGATCTCGTCGGCTATTGCCGCAGCTATTGAAGAACAGGGTGCTGCAACCCAGGAGATTGCCCGCAATGTCAATCAAGCAGCGGCGCGTACCGACGACGTGTCTCGCAACATCTCCAGCGTGACGTCGGGCATTTCCACGACCGGCTCTGCGGCGCAGGAGGTGCTGGGCTCGGCGACAAAACTCGCGTCGCAATCAGAAGTGCTGCGCAACGAAGTCGACCGCTTCCTGGCGAGCATCAGGGCCGCTTAAGAAGTGACAGCGCTTTAGCTGCCCTTCTTGCCGTCCCCCGCGAACTGCTTCAGGAACGCGGCGAGATCCTTGATCTCCTGCTCGTTCTTGATGCCGGCAAAGCTCATCTTGGTGCCGGGGATCTTGCCCTTCGGGTCCTTGATATAGTCGGTGAACACCTGATCATCCCAGGTCAGGCCGGAATTCTTGTTGGCGTCGGAGTAATTGTAGCCCGCTACGGTGCCGGACTTGCGCCCGAACAGACCGTTCAGGATCGGCCCCACGGTGTTCTTCGCGGTCTCACCGACCTGATGGCAGGCGCGGCACTTGTTGAAGGACTTCTCCCCGGCTGCAACATCCTGCGCCATGGCATCGGTTGTCATCAGTGCGAGCGACAGAGCGAGCAGCGAAAAGCGAAACGTCATCCTGATCAAACCTCGATTGTGGTGATTGTCGTGGCGTGTCTGCGAGGGCGGCAAGTCAAGAATGCCGTCGCACTATTCGACCTTAGGGCCGGACTTGCCGTCAGGCGTGACGTCGATGGCCATGGCCCGCCCGGTGACCTTCGGCGCTGGCCGGCAATCCTTCATGCACGGGTTCTTGTTCCAGAACTGCTTCTCTGAGGTCTCACGATCGTCCTCAAAGAACGCCGCTGCATTCGGCATCTTGATCGACGTAAAATTCTTCTCGTTGAGTTCGAATGTCTCGTCCTTGACGATATCGTTCATGCTGAGGATGTAAGCCGTCAGCGCATAGACCTCGTCATTGGTCAGCGACTGCGCATTACCATAGGGCATCGCGCGCTTGATGTAGTCGAACACGGTGGACAGATCGGGCCAGAACGAGCCGACAGTCTTGTCCGGCCGGTCCGCCTTCAACGTCCCGGCGCCGCCGGCAAGCACCGGCCATCGACCGACGCCCTGTCCGAATTCGCCGTGACAGGACGCGCACTTTTCCTGAAACAAATCGTCGCCCTGCTTCACGGTGCCCTTGCCCACCGGAAGACCGCGCCCGTCCGGCCGCACGTCGGTGTCCCACGCGGCGATTTCTTCAGCCGTGGCCGCCCGCCCCAGCCCGAGCTTCGCGGCGGGCTTGGTAGCGTCGCGGCCCGCCATCTGCTGGGCAGCGCTTGGCGCACTCGTGCCGCCGAGCAGACATGCCGCCAGCATTAGTGTCAGGGCATTAGCCGATTTCGACATTTTCAGTCTCCCCGCCCGAACGCACCAGCCAGGTCTGAATGCCGTTATTATGGTAGATCGAATTGACGCCGCGCACCTTGCGCAGATCGTCCTTCGACGGCTGCACATAGCCGGTGGAGTCGATGGCGCGGGACTGGATCATCAGCTCCTGTCCGGTCCAGTCGAAATCCACGTAGAAGCGCACGACGGATTTGTCGAAGACCGGGCCGTCGATGCGCGCAGTCTGCCAGTTGCGGCCGCCATCCATCGAAACATCAACGCGCTTCACGGTGCCGCGCCCGGACCACGCGAGCCCGCTCAGCACATTGCGGCCCTTGTGCTTCAATGGCGCCTGCGGCGACGGATTGGTCACCACCGATTTCGCATCCATCACGAATGTATGCTTGCGGGAATTTCCATCGGCCAGCAGATCCGTATATTTCGACGTCTCCTCGCGGGTCTGCCACGGCTGATCGCCAGCCTCGATGCGGCGCAACCACTTGACCCACAGATTGCCTTCCCAGCCGGGAATGACGGCGCGTAGCGGATAGCCCTGCTCGGGACGTAGCGCCTCGCCGTTCATCGCGAAAGCGATCATGACATCGTTCAGCGCCTTCTCGATCGGCAGCGAGCGGTTCATGCCGGCAGAGTCTGCACCCTCCAGCATCAGCCACTTGGCATTCGGCTTCAGCCCGGCCTCATCCAGCAACACTTTCAGCGGCACGCCGGTATACATCACGTTGTGGATCATGCCGTGCGTGAACTGACAGCCATTGAGCTGACTGCCGCGCCATTCCATGCCGGAATTGGCCGCGCATTCGAGGAAGTACACCTTGTTAACGCGCGGCATCCGCTTGATGTCGTCCATGGTGAACACCAGCGGCTTGTCGACCAGCCCGTTGATCATCAGCCGGTGATCCGCCGGATTGATCTCGGCCACACCGCCGTGATGCCGCTCGAAGCACAGGCCGGACGGCGTGATGATGCCGTCGAGGTCGTGCAGTGGCGTGAAATTGACCGAGGACTCCGCCGACGCGGTGAGCCACGGAACATCGCGCCGGATCACGTTCTTCTCGAACTTCGAGGGCACGCCGTAAGGATGTTTATCGACGCCATCGCCGAGATAGCGCTGCCAGTCCTGCACATCCGTAATGAGTGCTTCGGATTTTGCCGTCTCACCTGCGAGCGCCGGAATCGCCGAAAGTGCTGCACCGGCCAGACCCGCTGCGCCGAGAAAGCGACGGCGATTGAGCGTTCCGGTTGAGGTTCGATCAGTCATGCGACCAGCTTTCGTATCTCTGCAATGCAGGGGCCTGCGATCAGGAACCGGTCACCTTGACGGCGGTGTTGGGTTCGATCTTCACGGTCGACACCTTCGCGACATGCGCCGCGACCACGTCCCAGATCGGCGGCCCCTGGGTGTTCTCATTGATGCTGGCCCAGCCCGAGACCGTGTAGGTCTTGCTGGCTTCGATCGGCTTGCCGGACTTCAGATGAGTCATCCCGGAAATGCGCGAACCCATCGGTTTGGAAATATCGATCGTGTAGCCCATGCCGCCCATGCGCACCATGTCGCCACCGCCCTGGAAATAAGGATCGGGGTGGAAGATATTGTCGGCAACGTCCTCCAGCACTTCCTTGATCTGCGTGCCGGTCATCTGGTTGCGATAACAGTTCGGATAGGTGATCGCGGTGGCGTTGGTGATCTGCTCCCAGGTGATCGCATCACCGGGGATCAGCGTGCCGCCCCAGCGGAAGCCGGGCGACAGCACGATCTCCGCATCGCGCTCGGACATCATCGCGTTGCAGATCAGATCGTCGAAAGTGCCGTTGAAATTGCCGCGGCGATACAGCAGCGAATCCGTCTTGCCGATCTCGCGCGCCAGATCCCCCGCGAAAGGTGCCCTCACCTTTTCCACCAGCGCGGTCATTGCCGGATCGGGTTTGATGGCATCGGAGAAGACCGGCATCAGCTTGAAGCGGATATCCGCAACTTTCTTGTCCTTCACCTCGATATCGAGACGCGACACGAACTTGCCGTGCGAGCCGGTGGCGACGAGCACCGTATTGCCGACCTTGATCAGGCCTGGCATCGCGTCATGGGTGTGCGCCGTCAGGATGACATCGAGCCCCTTCACGCGGCCGGCCAGCTTGCGGTCGACATCGAAGCCGTTATGCGACAGCAGCACCACAATGGACGCACCGGCAGCGCGGGCTTCATCCACCTGCTTCTGGATGTCCTCTTCGCGAATGCCGAATTCCCAGTTCGGAAACATCCAGCGCGGATTGGCGACGGCCGTGCGCGGCAATGCCTGACCGATCACGGCAATGGTGGCGCCGCCGCGCTCGAACATCTTGCGCGCCTCGAACACCGGCTCCTGCCATTCGTTGTCGCGAATGTTCTGCGCGAGGAAAGCGAAAGGCGCGCTATCGGCGATCTGCTTGACGCGCTCGGCGCCATAGGTGAATTCCCAGTGCCCGACCATGGCGTCGAGCTTCAGCGCCGACATCACATCGACCATGTCCTGCGCCTTGGTCTGCAGTGACGTCCAGCTGCCCTGCCAGCTATCGCCACCATCCAGCAGCAGCACCTTGTCGTCGCCGCGCTCGGCGCGCACGGCGCCGATCAATGTCGCGATACGGTCCATGCCGCCCATGCGGCCATAGTTCTTCGCAAGCGCAACGAAGTCATCGGCGGTCAGCGCGAAGGCATCGGCGGAACCGGCTGCAATCTTGAAGTAGTTGCGAAACTCGGCATCCGTGAGATGTGGCGGCATGCCTTTCACTTCGCCGACGCCGAGATTCACCGACGGCTCGCGGAAGTGCAGCGGCATCAGCTGCGCGTGTGTATCGGCAACATAGAGGATCGTCACCGTGCCCAGCGGATCGAACCGCAGAATATCGGCCTGTGTCAGGCGCTGCTGTGCCGCAGCCCGACCGAGCGGACCAAGGCCGCTTCCGATCGTCAGCGCAGACGCAGCCGCCGTCGCTTGCAGGAAATCCCGCCTCGATATCATGATCCACCTATGATCCCTTCCGCTATGGAAGGGTGAATGTTCAGAAGAACGTCAGATCCAGAATCTTCAATTCAGGATCTGCAATACAAAGTCTGCAATCCGTCAGGCCACGGTCAGCTTGTTGGTCGCGACATAGTCGGAGCCGTCGTCATCCTTCCAGGTGAAGGTGAACTCGCCGGACTCGGCAGCCTTATAGAAAAACGACTGATAGGGATTGGCCGAGATGGCGGGATTCCAGTCGGCCTCGAACACCGTCTTGCCGTTGAAGGCTGCGGTGAACTTGTTGATGATCTTGCGCGGCACGACCTTGCCGGCCGCATCCTTGCGCTGGCCGGATTCCATTTCGTGAGAGATCAGCGTCTTGATCTCGATCAGTTCGCCCGGCTTGGCCTGGGTCGGAACGCGAACGCGCGGGGTTGGTTTGGTTGCCATGGGAAAGTCCTCGCCTGATAAATCTGTTCTGTGAACGAAGGTGCGCGACTAGCCGCCGCAGCCGCCAATCGTGACCTTCACATTGGCCTTGGCCATGTGCAGCTTGCCGTTGGACATTTCGGCGATGCAGACGATGTTCTGGGTTTCCGCAAGACGCATGCGCGTCGAGGCCGAGGCCTTGCCGCAAGCCGGCGTGAAACGGTAGCTGACGACGGCCGGCAACGGATTGCCTTCGGCAAACACATGCACCGACTTGACGTAGTCGGCATCGGTCATCGGGCTTTCAATATCGACATTGACCGGGACCACGAGGCCGTTTTCGGCGATCTCGGGCACGTCGAGCTTGATCTTGCCGCTTTCGAATTTCTTGTCGCCGTACAGCTTCTTGATTTCGGCGGCGACGGCCTGCTCATCGGCCAGCGATAGTCTGGGAGCAAGGATTGCTGCGAGACCAGCGATCGCGGCCATGGCCAGCGTTTCGCGACGGGTCTTCTCGACCGACTTCAAAATCATGAGTGCTTCCTCCTGCGGGATTTGAGCAATCCCTTTACAATAGTATCGCTTGACGATTCCAAGTCTGATCTATCTTATCTGGGACATATCATTATATTCTTTTTCTTGAATGTAAAGATCTGAAATGCACAAGTGCCGCACAGACGGCGATGTGGGAGGGGACAGATGAGGAAGACCGTCATTCGGTCAGCGGCAGCGGCCATTCTGGTACTCTGCGCGGGGAGCTTCGGCAGTCATGCGCAAGACGCCAGCGAGAAAGAGATCGAACGTTATCGCGAGATGATCTCGGACCCGATGTCCAATCCCGGCTATCTCGCCGTCGACCGCGGCGAAGCGCTGTGGGGCGAAGCCCGCGGCACCAAGAACGTCTCGCTGGAAACCTGCAATCTCGGTCTCGGCGCCGGCAAGCTCGAAGGCGCCTTCGCGCAATTGCCGCGCTACTTCGCAGATGCCGACAAGGTCATGGACCTCGAACAGCGCCTGCTGTGGTGCATGCAGAACATTCAGGGTCTCGACACCAAGGATGTCGTCGCGCGGCGCTTTTCAGGCCCGGGCCGTGCGTCGGACATGGAAGACCTCGTCGCTTACATCGCCAACAAATCGAACGGCATGAAGATCGACATTCCGCTGAGCCATCCCAAGGAGCAGGAGATGGTGGCGGTCGGTGAAGCCCTCTTCTATCGCCGCGGCGGCGTCAACGATTTCTCCTGCGCCACCTGCCATGCCGACGACGGCAAGCGCATCCGGCTGCAGGGACTGCCGAACTTCTCCAAGCCCGGCAAGCCGGCGCAGGAAACCATGGGCGGCTGGCCGACCTACCGCGTCTCGCAGGGCGCGTTGCGCACCATGCAGCACCGCCTGTGGGATTGCTTCCGCCAGCAGCGCTGGCCCGTGCCGGAATACGGCTCGGACGTACTGACCGCCCTCACCTCTTTCCTGCAAAAACAAGCGGCGGCCGGCGAACTCAACGTTCCGTCGATCAAGCGATAAGGAGCCCGGGATGAAACGCGTTTTGACACTCGCCGCGCTCGTTCTCGCAGCAGGCTCGCTCACCACGACCACATACGCGCAGACCGCCGCCAAGGCGCCGGATCCAGCGCTCGTCGATGCCTATATGAAATCCACCTTCGGCAAGGCGCCGCCGGAGTGGCAGGCGCGCATCGAGCCGGACGAAACGCTGAAGACTTGCAATGCCTATCACAACGAGGTGCCCAGCGCCGAGGCCGAGAAGATCACCGCGCGCGAAATGGCGCGGGTGGTCTATCCCGCCGACGGCAAATTCCTTGGCAACTGGAAGGAAGGCGCGAAGATCGCCAATAACGGCCGCGGCGGCCAGTTCTCGGATCCGCCTGACACCGTTGCCGGCGGCAACTGCTACGCCTGTCACCAGATGGAACAGAAGGAAGTCAGCTACGGCACGCTCGGCCCGAGCCTGACCAATTACGGCAAGGACCGCAAATACGATCCGCAGGAAATCAAGAACGCCTTCACCAAGGTCTACGACTCGCAAGCCATGTTCGCCTGCTCCAACATGCCGCGCTTCGGCGTCAACAAGGTGCTAAGCGAACAGCAGATCAGGGATATTGTGGCTTTCCTGTTCGATCCGGAATCGCCGGTCAACAAGTAACCGAAGCTGAGAGGGGATCGACATGACGATGCGAAACGCATGGATTGCCATTGTCCTGTCGATGCTCGCGTCATCTGCAGTAAAGGCGGAAGAAGCCGTCGTCAGTTACAAGACCCTCGGACTTGAACTGGCGCTCGACGCCGCGCGTGCGGCGCTAAAGGAGTGCCAGAAGCGCGGCTATCAGGTCGCCGTTGCCGTGGTTGATCGCTTTGGCACGCCGCAAGTCCTGTTGCGCGACCGCTTTGCCGGGCCGCACACGCCGCCGACCGCGACCGGCAAGGCATGGACATCAGCGAGTTTCCGTAACAGCACCACCGAACTCAATGCGATCAGCCAGCCCGGCATGATGCAGGCCGGACTGCGCAACCTGCCTGGTGTCGTGATCATCGGTGGCGGCATGATGATCGAAGGCGGCGGCGCGATGCTGGGCGCCATCGGCGTCTCGGGCGCCCCCGGTGGCGATGCGGACGAGGCCTGCGCGAAGGCAGGCATTGCCGCGATCCAGGACAAGCTTGATTTCTAGTTCGCCCGCGCGACTACGCCTGCTTCTTCAGCCATTCCGGAAATGGCGCCGTCTCGTAACCCTTCTGGCGCACATAGCGGAACATCGCCAGAAATTCTGTCGGTTCCAAAAGTCCAGGCATGCGCGCGACTTCCCGCGCCTGCCCGCTTTTCGATGCCAGTCCCGCCACGGTCTCCGGAAAGAACTGGATCGTCGGCGTGAAGCGAATGCCATAGGCTTCGCCAAAGGCCTTCTCGCCGCGCTTGCGACCATCAAAATCGGTCACCTCCCGCGCGCCGATATGATTGAGATGCAGGATCTCGAAATTGTCGCGGATATAGGTCTCGATCTTCGGATCGGTCATGTAGCTCTCATGCATGCGCTTGCAGGCCGGACAGCCCTTGAGCCCCCACATGATGGCGAAGCGCTTGCCCTTGGCGATCGCGCCCGCCAGATCTTCGGAGAGATCGAGAAAGCTCTCAAGATACCAGTCCATCTGATAGAGCCCGTCATCACCGAGCGTCGCCTTTGCCGACGCCGGTGCAGCGCGTAACCCGACCACGCCGAAACCGATGGCCGCGAGCGCATGCCGTCTGGTGATCACGCCAGTTACCTCAGACATTCGATCCTCCCGAGCCACACATCATCCGATCGTGCCGAAGGCCGGAAAGGTCTCCAGCATCCAACCTGAAATCCGCGGCATGGCACCAGTCAAAAACAGAACGCCTGTCAGGACAAGGCCGGCACCGATCACCTTCTCGATAGCCAGCATATGCTGACGCAGCCGCGCCATCAGCCGCATGAAAGGCCCCGAAAACAGCGAAGCCAGCATGAAGGGAATGCCGATCCCCATCGCATAGGCCGCGAGCAGAAGTGCACCCTGCGCCGGCGCGCCTTCGGCACCTGCGACCATCAGAATAGCCGCCAGCACCGGCCCGACGCATGGCGTCCAGCCGAAGGCGAATGCGAGGCCGACCAGATAGGCGCCAAGAAAGCCCGCCGGTCTGCGCACCGCTTGAAAGCGCGCTTCGCGAAACAACAGCCCGATCCGGAAGACGCCGAGAAAGTGAAGTCCGAGAATGACGATCAACACTCCGGCGATGATGCCCAGTGTCTCGAAATGCGCCGTGATCGCCTTGCCGATGAGCGATGCCGACGCCCCCAGCGCAACAAAGACCGTGGCGAAACCCAGCACGAACGCGAAGGACAATGCGACCACGCGTCCGTTCGGGCGCCAGCCGGCCTGACCACCGCGATCGTCGAGTTCGTCCAGGCTGACGCCTGCCAGAAAGCAGAGATAGGGCGGGACCAGCGGCAGAACGCATGGCGACAGGAACGACAACAGCCCTGCGCCCAGCGCACCAAGGAACGAGATTGAGGACACCACGGCGGATCCGGTTCTGGCATAAATATTCGAATTCGTGTATGTGTAACACATGACGTGGAAATTGCCTCTGAAAACCTCGTTGATCGCGACTTTGTTGGTGATGACTGCGGCGCTGTCGCCGCGCATCGCTGATGCGTCCGAACTCCTGATGTTCGAGCGCGATGGCTGCGTCTGGTGCGCGCGCTGGAATCGCGAGATCGCGCCGGTCTATGACAAGACCGACGAAGCCAAGCTTCTTCCGCTGCGCCGCATCGATATGGATCGCGACAAATCGCCCGGCATCGTACTGGCGTCGCCGGTGCGTTTCACGCCGACCTTTCTGATCGTCGACAACGGCCGCGAGGTCGGTCGCATCACCGGCTACATGAACGACGAATCTTTCTGGAGCCTGCTCGGGAAGTATGCTGCCAGACTGACCAACTCACAGCCCAACGCCAATCGTTCCTGATCCTCTTCAAACATTCGCGGGACACGCACGCTGCCATGGCTTCTATCATCCCATCCGAACTCGAAGACGAATTGCGCGACGGTGCGGAATATTCGCCCGAACTCGATCAGTTGATGCGCAAGGCCCGCAAGGCCAGCAATTTCCTCAAAGCGATCTCGCACGAAAACCGCCTGCTGCTGTTGTGTCTGCTGGCGGAGCGGGAACGGTCGGTGTCCGAACTGGAAAACATCCTGTCGCTGCGGCAGTCAGCCGTGTCCCAGCAACTCGCGCGTCTGCGCTACGACGGCATGGTCGAGACCCGCCGCGACGGCAAGACGATCTATTACAGCCTGGCCAATGACGACGTGCGAAGCGTCATCTCGGTCATCTACGATATCTTCTGCGCCACGCCGGCGCCGACCAAGAAAAAATAACGCCGCCGATCTGGCAGGCGGAGGCGCGCGGCCCGTAAGGCCAGCGCGCCTCACATCGGGAGGAAACCCATGCAGAACATGTCTGCCTGGTTATCGGCGCTGGCTGGCTTTGCCATCGGCGCCATCGCGGGATTTGCCGTACGACGCGCGCGCCTTTGCACATTTGGCGCCATCGAAGATGCGTTGATGGGCGGTGACAATCGCCGCCTGAAGATCTTTGGGCTGGCGCTGGGTATCGCCGTGCTCGGCACCCAGGCGCTGATCCTGTCCGGCTTTCTTGCACCGGAACACGCCACTTACGTTCCCACCGCATTGCCCCTCATTGCGATCGTCATCGGCAGCATCATGTTCGGCACCGGCATGGCGATGGTCGGCACGTGCGGCTTCGGCTCGCTGGTGCGGCTCGGCACCGGCGATCTCAGGAGCCTGATCGTGATCCTCGTGCTGGGTGCAACAGCCTACGCGACCTTGCGCGGACTGTTCGCCGATCTTCGCATTGGCGTGCTTGAGCAGCTAGCGATCCGCATGCCGGACGGTATACGCTCCGACTTTGCATCGCTGCTGACGCAAGCGACCGGCCGCGATCTGCGCGTGCCGCTCGCCATCATTGTCGGCAGTGGCCTCTGTTGGCTGGCACTCAGCGACAAACGCCTGCGCCGCGCGCCGCGTCTGCTCACTGCCGGTGTCGCACTCGGATTGCTCACGATTGCCGGCTGGCTCGTCACGGTCGGGCTAACCGATGAATTCGCGGGTCCGCCGCGCCCGCAAAGCCTGACATTCGTGTCGACCATCGGAAAAGCACTGTATGCCGGGGTCCTGAATGTCGCGAACTTCGCCGATTTCGGCGTCGGCAGCGTGTTCGGCGTCATTGCCGGTGCATTGGCTGCAGCGTGGTTCGCGGCTGAACTCCGATGGGAAGCCTTCGACGACGATCACGAAATGCGCCGTCATCTTATCGGCGCGTGCCTGATGGGTGTCGGCGGCATTCTGGCGGGCGGCTGCACCATCGGTCAGGGCATCACCGCGGGATCGATGCTGGCGCTGTCCTGGCCGATTGCCGTCGGCGGCATGATACTTGGCGCACGCATCGGCATTGCGATCCTGGTCGATGGCTCGCCACGCGACCTCATTCAGCGCAACTGGATGCTGCTGGCGCGGAAAGCGCCACCGTCCAAGTAGTCATAGCGTTTTCGAGCGAAGTGGAGACCGGTTCGCGTCAAGAAAACGCGTCAAAAAAAGCGAATCTTCAAGGCTTGAGGTAGCTCCAGCCGGCTTCCTGCAACTCAATCAGCCGAACCGCGCCCGATGGCACCACCGTCGCCTCGGATACGACACTGATAGCCTTGCCCTCGCGCTTCTCCATGCCCTCTTTGGTATTTCCGCAGGCGATGAATTTGACGCTGGACGGAAAGCTGGCATCGACGATCTGCTTGATGCGGTCCTTCACCGGCGACGTGTCGTCGCGCAGCATGTGCAGACCTGGCCCATAAGTGACGATCTCGATCTGAACGTCCTCGCCCTTCGCCTTGTAGAATTCCATGACGTTTGTCGCGTTGTTCAAGGCCAGATTCATCAGCGCCGGATCGTTCTGATTGACCTGAATGGCGACGCGATGCTCCTTCGCGCCTGCTGCGTAAGCGGACAACGCGATCAGCGACAACAGGACGGCTCCGGCAATCGATCTCAACAATGATCGCATCTCGAAATTCCTTTTCAGGGACGTATAATTTCAGGGACGCACGATCGTGAAACCGCGCTCTGTCAAATCCAGCAAATGGCCGACGCCGACCTGCACTTCCACCGCATGCGGATTGATCGCCGGGCGCTTGCCGGTGTCGCGTTCGATCGTGTCCAGCGTGTTGCCGCAGACGCTGAAGCGCACGCCCTGGGTCACCAGACTATCGACCAGCGCGCGGTATTCGTTGGTGTCGCGCATCAGATCGATACCGGGACCGAAAGTGACCACCTCGACCGCCACCTTGTCCGGCCCATAGGCTTTCAGGAGATTGCTGGCGACGCTGAGAACGAGGCGTTCTTTCTTCGGATCAGAATCGGACAGCTGCAAGGCGATAAAATGCTCGGCGAACGGCTTGTCCGGCGCGGCGTCCTGCTTCACGGGCCGCGTCTGCGCAGCGAGCGGGCCCGTTGCAAATGACATCAGCGCAAGGACCGACAAAAAGAAAAACAGTCCTCGCTTTTTCATTGCGCACAAAACCTCTGACGATCAGGGGCTTGATTAGCAATCGCCCTGCGCCGGCGCAATCAAACTAACGAAGCGGACTAGAGAGGATTTATTGCGTCGCAAACACAGGACGCAGTGCCAGGCCGCGGATCGCAACTGCAGCGCCCGCAAAGATACCCGCAGCCGCAACGAAGGATGGCAATGCGAGCGTTGACACACCCGTCAACCCCTGCCCGATCGAGCAGCCATAGGCCATCGCACCACCGATCCCCATCAGCGCGGCACCTGCCATCGAACGTCCGGTATGGCGTGCCGACGTATAGCCCTCAAGCTCAAAGCGTCCGGTCAGCAGGGCGGTCAGCAGGCTGCCGATGAACACCCCCGCCACCAGCGCAATTCCGAAATTCAGCGTCATGCCCGTCGACAGCATGATGAATTGCAGCGTATCGGCAGCCGGCGACACGAATGTCAGCGACGCCACCGGGATCGGATCGAACTCGTCGGCACCAAGCCAACCGGTTGTCAGCCAGCCGGCGACCACCAGCAGGCCCATCACCAACCCCGCCACGAGCTGCCCCGGCGAACGGCGGAACGCGCGATGCGACAGTGCGAAGACCAACAGCGCACCGCCGACGATCAGTGTTGCTGCCACGCGCGCCGTTGCGTCAGGCAGACCGAGCGTACCGAACAGCGACGGAAGAGAATTCACCCCGGGCGTCGTCTGCGTCCATTGCAGGATCGACAGACGCGTCGGCGCGAGCAGGCCCTTCAAGGTCATCTGCGCCGTGACGCCAATGATCGCGATCACGACCAGCGATCGTAGATTCCCCTTGCCGAGCAACACCAGTGCACGCGATGCACAGCCATTCGACAGCACCATGCCCAGGCCGAACAACAGCCCGCCGACGAAGATCAACGGCGCCGAGAATGACGGCTGCAAATAGAGCGACTTGGCGATCTCGACGATCCCAGCGCCGGCAATGAATTGTGTGCCGACAACCGCCACGGCAACCGCCAGCGCGTAGCTGCGGATCTTGCGTCCGTCGTCATGCGCCCACCAGTCGCGCAGGCTGCTCATGAGGCAGAACCCGCTCAGCAGACCGACCACGCCGAAAACGGCGCCAATCGCAAAACCCGCGATAACCGGGAGCGCAAACATCGAATGATCCGAACGTGATTTTGAGGTGATGACACTGGATTACTACCGGCAGTTTCAGAGGCGGTCCAGTTGACGCATGATTTAAGGAGGAAGTTCTACGGACGGTGAAAAACAGGAAACATAATTCCATCAGATCCGGAAGCACGATGCAGAATGACTATCGCTCTGGGAGCGGCAGAGATCGCCACACTGGTGTTTCGCACCCAATTTTCGAAACGGCATTTTCGATCTTGCCCGGCTCAGCACGGGGCATAGCGCTCAGTTCTTCGGAGGACGCGGCAAGCGGATCTGAAGCTTCATCGATCAAAGCAACATCAAGGGCCAGGCTCCCGCGCTCCCGAATGATGAGGATGGCGGGGCTCGGCGAAGGGTGCACGCCACCGGTCGCACGGCCGTGCAACGCTGAGTTCATGCGACTTGGAAAGTTGAACGAAATCGCCGCCAAATCTGACCAACGGATCTTGGAGATGATTTTATGAAGCGACTGCTCGTTTTCACGACGCTGTTTCCGCCACTCGTGCTGTTCGTCTACATCGCAGCCGGTTGTCGCGCGATGGTTTTCCCGACATCGGGTTCCTGGCGTGGCTGGTGGGAATTGCGTATGTGCTCGCCGTCATTCCTGCTTGGTTGACGGCAGGAGTGGACTGGGCGCTTTCCGGCCAGCCGCTTTACGTGCGGCTCATCGCGACGATGCCGGTAGCGGCTATCCTGGCCGAGCTTGTCGCACGCTACATGGGCCAACCACATTTCGATGTGTCCGTTGCGATAGCCGGAGCAGTTCCAGCCGCGGTGTGTTCGTGGCTGTCAGACGAACCAATGAGAAGCGTGCATGCGTGAGCGAGCTTAGCACCACCACGGTCATGACCCATCTGCGCAAGTCTTCGGCCACACGTGTTGATGCAGCCGCCCGCCAACAAGTTGTCTATTTTTATAGACAACAAGCCAATGACTGCGGTAGCGTTTGCAAACCTTTCGCAGCAATCACGGGGTGTGCTTCAGTCGTGGCCTACAGTATCTACGGGACCCCTCACGGGCAGCCGGAGAAGGTCTGCTACGGAACCGTACAGACCCTCGATCAGACGGCGAGCGAGCTACGGAAGCTGCGTGAAGCTGGCGTCTTGGACGTCTACGCTATTGGCTTCGATCCCGAGACCGCCAGCCTGCGGAAGCCACCGTCGGACCCCAAATCGAATTAGGCAGGCGCGTTCGGAACCAGGCAAATATGCGCTGCTTCAAGCGAACAACACCGAAAATGGAATTGCTTACAGGATTGCTGACAAGCCGCCGCCCCGCAGGGCCAATTCGTCAACGATGTGAAAATGGTGGGGGAAGAAGGACTCGAACCTTCGAAGTCATAAGACGGCTGATTTACAGTCAGCTGACCCATATGAACTGGTATGAAATGGGAAGCATTTTTGTTGATTTATGGCGTTGATTAGCATTTGATGGCTGATTATTAGGAACGGGAATGAAGTGAAACGCCTTCGCAGCGCTTCCCATGTGCTTCCCAATTCCATATGAGGCAGCCCATGAAATTTACGGAAGCGAACGTCAAGGCTTTCAATGCCCCCGCCGGTAAAGCCGACCATATCGAATTTGACGATGCCATGCCGGGTTTCGGCTTGAGGGTTCGGGAAAGCGGGAACAAATACTACATCGCCCAGTACCGCGTAGGCTCCAAATCCGGCCGGACGACCTTGGGAAATGTCGCGAAGGTCAGCTTAGCCGATGCGAAAATTCACGCCAAAAAGGTGTTTGACCAAGTCGCCGCTAAGATCGACCCAGCTGCCTCGCGGTCCGAAAAGGCTGCGCAGGTCTCGGACACATTCGGCCGATATGTGGACCGTTTTCTCGAAAATTTTAAAGCGGAATGGGCCACCAAATATTACAGCGACAACGTTCGCGCCATGAAAGTGCATTTCAAGAATTTACACGCCAAGCCAATCAAAACCATCACCCGCGCCGACGTTGCCACCGAGCTTGCCGCGATCAATTTAATCGGCAAAACGACCATGAACCGCTCCCGCGCTGTCCTGTCAAAATTCTTCAACTGGGCTATCGGTGAGGGCGTCTGCGAATACAACCCCGTCGAGAAAACGAACAAAAACACAGAAACTCAACGAGACCGTGCGCTATCTCCCGCCGAGCTACAGAAGGTGTGGAACGCAGTTGAAGCACTGCCTACGGACGAACGAAACGTCTTTCAACTCATGGTTTTGACGCTCCAACGTGAAGATCAAATCGGCTCGTTGAGAGTTGACGAAGTAAACTTTGAAGAACGCCGTCTGGAATTCAAGCGACAGCGGGTCAAGAACAAGAAAGGCGGCAAGCACATAATCCCCTTGGGACCGCTGGCGTTCGCGCTGTTGTCGTCGATTGACGTTACAAATCGAACAATGGTTTTCGGTCGATGGGACACGGGTTTTGCAAACTACAGCCATATGAAAGAGAAAATCGACGCTATAGCTAAACTTAACGAGCATTGGGTTCTGCACGATTTGCGGCGCACGGGGAAAACCGCCTTGAGCGAAGACCTCGACGTAATTGGTGAGGTGTCTGAGTCGATTCTCAATCATTCAAAAAAAGACATGGATCGCGTCTATAACAACGCGAACTATCTTAAGCAGAAGCTCGACGCGTTGACTCGCTGGGAAGCTCACGTCATGGCAATCGTCGGACAGGCCGCGTGATCGCCCCTCGCCGCTAATGAAACGCCGCCGGCTGTTGGGCACGGCGGCTATCCATTCAGACGACGACCCATTCGCCTTGGCCCATATGTCGCGCCTTGATCTTACGGGCTTCTTCTAGCGCGGCAAACTGCGCGTACGGAACCGGGCACTTCTGTCGATCCGGCATGACCAATAGAATCCGGTCCATTTGTTCGTATTGCAGGCGCGCGCCCTGCTGCATCGCTTCCAGAATTTCGGATGTTGTAACCGTCGTCTGCTGGACCGGCATTGCACGCTCCTGTTTGACTTTCCAAAGATATCGGAACGGACCGCACGCAATCCAAGCGTGCGATTGGGTCCAAGGGCTAGCCCGGCATGCATGCCAAGCCATCCCTCGCGAATGGATAGTAGGAGCCGCCATTGCCGCTCCACCCGTATCGGCCGGCAGCCGACTTTCCCAACATAAAAGCAAATGAATCAAAAAACTGACTGCACGAAATCTCTGTCCGCGCACCTGCGCCGGACGGCATCTTGGCGCCGGTCCATCGCCGCCAAATATCCCGGCGACCCGCGCAACGTTCGAGCGGCCGAAGCTCTGGACGGCCTCGCCACAGCCGTCATGGACCTTTCCGATGCGGAATGGTGCCGGCTCAAAGAGCATTACTCTTGGGCTAGTGAAAAATGGGCCGTGGCAGTCAACGACGCCAGCCGCCTCGTTGGATTCCAGCCGAACACGACCACCGTTGCCGGCCTTGTCGCGACCATTGCCGGACTGCTTCGGGTTGAGGTGGCAGCTTGATAAACGCCAAGAAAAAGCCCGAAGACCAAGCCCACCACAACGATAATCGATCAAAAACCGAAATGCGCGAAGCCGCCCTTAGGCACGTTTTCGCCGGATGGGCGCACACCGATAGCCTAGCGGATGCCCACATGGTGGCATTTGAATTGGGAACGTTGGTCGGCAACAACGTTGCAGATTACGAACGGACCAAGAGGTCGCAGGAATTCCACCTGCGAATTCGCGACATCGGTGAAGATCATTGGCGTGATATTCACCTGTCCTTTTCAGCCGGTCGTGCCACTGATATCGGACGGGACAACCTAACGCGCCGCTATCAGGCCAAGGGCGCCAGCAAGAACCCGACCATCAAGGCTACGCCGTTTGTCTATGTGGACCCCAAGGCCATCCCAAAGCGGGAATGCCTCTATGGTGGCCACCTGTACCGAAAATATCTATCAGCCACCTTCGGCGCTGGCGGTAGCGGCAAATCCACCGCGAAGATCAGCGACGCATTGGCCATGGCGACGGGCAAGCCGTTGCTCGGCCATGCGGTTGAACGGCCCTTAAAATGTTGGATTGTGAATCTGGAAGACCCCCTGGACGAGACGCAACGAAAGCTGGTCGCGGCCATGAAGCATTTCGGCGTTACTGCCGAAGAGCTTGGCGATAACCTTTTCGTCGATAGCGGCCGTGAACAATCGTTCTGTGTGGTCAAGAACGACGGCAAGGGCACGACGATTGTAGAACCTGTCGTATCGGCGATCATCAACGAAATCATCGACAAGGAGATCGACGTTCTAATCGTCGATCCTTTTGTATCGACCCATTCGGTTGAGGAAAACGCCAATTCCCAAATCCAGCAAGTCGCCGAACAGTGGGTTCGTGTCGCGAATGCCACCAACGCCGCTGTTGAACTGGTCCATCACATCAACAAGAGCGCCGGGGATGGCAGGGCCGAAGTAACCGCCGAATCCGGTCGCGGTGCGGGCGCTCTCAAGGACAAGGCGCGCAGCGTCCACACAATAAACGGCATGACGGCGCAAGAAGCGGAAAAAGCGGGAATTGATGCGAACGACCGCTTTGACTACTTCCGTGTGAATAGCGGCAAATCCAATCTCGCACGTCGTACTGGCCATTCCGATTGGCGACGGCTTGTCTCGGTCGATCTAGGCAACGGCGGCAACTTCTACACGCCGGGAGATAGCGTTGGCGTCGCCACGCCATGGCGATGGCCATCCGAGGCAGCCACAGACGTGCCGGCCGAACAGCTTGCCGAGATCAAGCGACGCATTTCCGCCGGCCAGTTCAAGGCACATTGGCTTGCCGCTGATTGGGCGGGACATGTATTCGCCGCTGTAATGGGCATCGAACTCCGTGACAACGCAGCGAAACGCCGGTTGGATGCCACCATTCAGCGTCTCATTGCGGAAGGTCATTTCAAGATTGTGCAACGCCAAGACAAGACGCGGCACGAAAAGCCATATCTAGAGGTTGCGGCGCCAGTGTCGGAAGATACTGACGCAAAGTGACGCACTGACGCGCATGCGTGCGTTACGGGTGGTGTCCCCCTTAGGGGACACCACCCACCCACGCACGCAGATAGTATTGAACAGACTTTCGCGGATCGGCCGGTCACAGCAGCCTTTGATAGTAAGAACCATCGAGACCAACCAATCAAGAATTGGCCTGACAGAGTTGAAGCAAAACGCGATTTCAGATAGTACTTTTAACTGTAGCGAAGTTGCGAGCGTTGCCCGTTAAGGGTAGACGCATGCCAGTGACCCGTAACGTTCTGACATCGAGGCGGTGGACGTTACGGCTGATACTACCACACCGAATTCGATCTTCCCTTGCGCAACTCTAAATCTCCCGCCGCAGAAACGCGCGGCATGTTCGGCCACGTCATGATTGCGTGGCCTTTTCTTCATAACGTGCGCGAACGCCATTCGCGCCGAAGGATGACTCATGGATTTTGACGACGACGATCAGCTCGACAGCGACAATGCCTCCGTGGACTTGCACGAAGGCGATCACAGCCACCGCATCAGAGGCAAAGCCGCTCTGAAAAAGCGGTACGGTCGGACCGTGGACGATGCGGCAACGGAACGCGAAACCGACATTAACCCGCTTGCCCATGTCTTCGAAGAAATCCCATCCACGACGACATCGGATTTGCCCAACCCTTTGGTTCGCAACGTCGATGACGACACCCGCAAGCAACAGGACGCGACAAGGTTAGCGTCGGCAAAGAGGGCATTTGACATGACACAGCTAAACGAACTCTGCGCAGTGCCAGCTACGCTACCTGTCCCCGCCAATGATAACTCGGTCGGTTTCAAGAACACGGAGTCATGGCCGCTTGAAGAGGCCATCAAACGCTCGGGCAAAGCTAATGCCCCGGAATTGCTGGGGACCGCCCATTTCGTCCGCGACGTGTATGATGCGACGTTTGCCGACCCGCTTGCGGACGCCATCCACCGCCCCGGTAAGATGTCCACACCTGACTTCGGCGTGCAGCGCAGTGCATCCGGCGAAGTCCTCTATGAACACGGCCGAACGCTGGACCGGAAAAGGAGAGCCTACGATGGCCGCCTATCGAAGCGAGGCAAACCCCGACCGTCCGCAAAGGATGGCGAGGAAGGTGCGATCAGGCACGACGGTTTTGCCCGCAGGGTAAAAAAGCCACCCGTGGACACCCCCTTTAACGCGATACACGACGACCTGTTTCCGCAACGGAAGATCGATGCGCAGAACGATCTGCGCGACATTCTTGCGGCAGTTGGTCCGCTTTGGGGGCCGCTGGTTGACGCTTGTTGCCACAACCTAACATTCGCGGAGATTGCCGCGAAGAAAGGTTACAAGCGTCCGGGCGAAGGTTCCGTATTGGTGTGGGAGGCATTGGAAGCCGCACATGCCGCAATCGAGGCAAAGCACACCGCAGCGAATTACCGGGAATACGTGAGCAATAGCGGCCTTCCGGTATCGCCCAAACGCGGCGTGCGGCTAGTTGCCTAGAGCGGCTTGCACGCCAAAAACGTCCCCACGGATTGAGAGTGAGGAGACACAATCGCGTCTCCTCACTCGGCTTGCACACCAAACCGCGCGCCGAGGATTGATAGTGAGGGGGCATGTTGCCCCTTCACCGCAACCAAGGAGTCTGCACTTAATGGTGTCAGCTATTACACGAGCGTTGGCCCTCTACACTGGAACGCCCCTAGAAAAGGTCGAAGGCATCGCGAACGCGCTGATTGCCTCCGGCGCATGGGATGAACCTGATCATCCACTAACTTACCTGCTTCTCGCAGTAATGGCAGAAGCGACGCCGAAGACCGCAACTTCCGTGGCTCGGCATTACTACCAACTTCCCGGCGATGGCGAGAACACGGTTGGCGAGCTTGTCGATGCGATGGTTGAAGTATTCCTCCGCAAAGAGCGCAGGCCACTTTCGCTATATGCCTATTGGTCGCGGATTGAAGTATTCACAAACGTCCCGGCTGTTCGCATTCACACGAAATGCCACGAAGGCGATTTTGAAACGTTGTATTACCGCGACGGTTGGGAGAACAGCGGCTCGCACCGATACTCAATCATGGCAGGCTCGACGCTGTTCGAAATCGTTGCCTATCTGTCGTTGAGCGCCGCCGTTGTCTGACAAGCGATTGTATCTCCCGCTCGCGGTCAAGTCGGCCGGTGCCGGACAGTTCAGCGCTTACGCCAGTACGTTCGACGACACCCCGGATTCTTATGGGGATGTGATCGCGTCTGGTGCATTCTCCGCTTCGATTGCCGAACACCGCGCGGCAGGAACTATGCCCGCGTTGCTATGGCATCACGACACGTCCGCTCCAATCGGCAAGATTACCAGCCTCTTCGAAGACGACAAAGGACTTCGCATAGATGGAGTTCTAGCCATCGGTTCATCGCTCGGCGATGACGCCTACGCCTTGATGAAGGTTGACGCTCTTTCGATGTCAATTGGGTACAGCGCGACCCGGTTCTCGCCAATGGGCAAGCGCGGTCGCCGCTTAGAAGCTATCAAGCTTTCAGAGGTCAGCGCTGTCGCTATGCCAGCCAACATCAACGCGAAGATTATCTCAGTCAAAAGCCGTGCCACGGATGCAGACCATATCCGTCGCGCTAATGCGGCCATCGCCGCCAACGTTCTATTTCACCAGATCATCGCGGCATCGCGAGAGATCGAGAATTCAATCTAAGGAATTGCACTTAATGCCCATGGCACACGAAGCCACTGACTTCGACGTTAACGACGCACTTGATACTCTGACCAAGACGACCACTTCCGCGTTCGACACGTTGACAACACGACTTGACAAGCTCGAAGCGAAAGCTCGTCGCCCCGCCGCCGCGAATGACAACTTTTATCCGGTCGCGGCAAACGACAATGAAGCGCCGACCGAAGCAAAGTCCTTCAACAGTTATCTGCGTCGCGGAGACAACGGCGTTGGCGCGGACGAAGCAAAAATGCTCCGAGCAGGCGTGGCGCCGCAGGGTGGCTATCTTGCTCCCAATGAATTCCGTACTGAATTCATCCGCGATCTGACGCTGTTCTCTCCGATCCGCGCGCTCGCGACAGTCAAGCAGACCTCGCACGGGTCCGTGACATTGCAGAAGCGTACCGGCATTACAAACGCAAAGTGGAAAGGTGAAATCGAGGCTCAGGAAGAAAGCGGCCCGTCATTCGGCCAGGTGGAGATCGTGGCCCGAGAACTGACGACATATGTTGACGTAAGCAATCAGCTATTGGCCGACGCGGTCGTGGACGTAGATGCGGAAGTTCGTCTGGCACTGGCGGAAGACTTTGGCCAGAAGGAGGGCTTGGCATTTGTTAAAGGCGATGGCGTGAGCCAGCCCGCCGGTATCATGTCCGACGCCAGCGTTAGCTACATCGCCAACGGCCACGCGACTAATCTGTCTGCCGATGCGCTTATCGGCTTGGTTTACTCGTTGCCGGCGTTCTACCGCAATCGCGGGACGTTCGTACTCAACGGCTCTACGCTGGCGGCCATTCGCAAGTTGAAAGACACAACGGGCCAGTATCTGTGGCAACCGGCCTATCAAGCGGGGCAGCCTGAGACTATTTTGGGCCGACCTGTGGCGGAAGCCGTGGATATGGACGACGTAGCGTCCGGGACATTCCCCGTTCTCTTCGGAGACATCGCGACAGCATATCGCATCGTAGATCGCACCGACCTGTCGGTCCTCGTTAATCCATACCTGCTGGCAACAAATTCGGTGACCCGTATGCATGCCAGCCGCCGCGTCGGCGGTGGCGTCGTTCAGGCCAATGCCGTTAAGAAGCTCAGAATGACAACCAGCTAACGGCTGCGTCCCGGCCAGCGTCACGGATGTAATGGCACTGGCCGGGGGGTGTCTCAATCTTCCCGGATGAGGGGCATGAGCCGGCCGAAGGCAAGAATCACACGAATCCGAAATGGAGATTCCGAACGGCATGAGCCGACCGAGAACACCTACCGCCGTGCTTCAACTGCGCGGCTCTTTCAAGACCCACCCAGAACGCGCAAAGGACCGCGCTGGCGAGCCGACGCCTAACGGCCCCATAGGGGCGCCGCCCAAGCACTTGGCCCCTGCCGAGGCTGCCGTGTTCGCGGAAATGGCAATCGAAGGTCATTGGCTAACGAGTGCCGATGCACTCATGGTTGAAGTCGCGGCTTGCCTCATGGCAAAGCAACGCGCCGGCACGATTGACAACCCTGCACGCTCGCTGCTGATCACGACGCTGACGCGGCTTGGGTTCGGGCCGACTGAACGGTCGAAGATCAAGGTGCCGGAGGCGCCGAAAGCCAATCCGTTCGAAGCATTTGCCTAGCTGGCGCATTCCGCCGGACGAAACTCCCCTTATTCTGTTGACGGCCTCCTGATCGCCTCGCTTTTACGTTGCGCCAAGCGCATCAAACACGGAAAACCGTGGCCGTTCGAAGGGGATTACCAATGGATATGGCGGACATCGCGCGAAGTATGAGCGCCCGAATGCCTTGGCCAGTCGGCTCGCGGATTCTGAACGTTGAAGATCTTCCTCGCGGTCACGGCTGGGAAAAGACGGTGGCTGGGCTAAGCGACCAGTCTGTAGACTTCTCCGGGAAAATAGATGCCGCCGCTGCGGCGCTTGTCGAACATTATCTTTGTGGTGAGAAACTAGTACGCTTTTACGAGATCGACGCAGGGAGCAACCCTGCGATTGCGCAGGCGTTGGAAGTGGCCACAATTCCCGACGGCCAGTTCAAGGACTCATACCCCGCTTACCTGAGCGAAGACGAACTCGCGTCAGCGTCGAACGATCCAACCCTGGTGGCGATTGAGAAGACAGAGTCCGGGACAGGGTTGGTATTTGCGTCTGCGCGCGTAATCGTCAAGCGCGAACCGCTCGACGACGCCGACCTGCCAGAAACGTTGGTGGACCAGTACGAAGAGATTTATGGGGTGCGGCAGATACGTTACCAAGCAATGGACATCATTTGGGTTCCGTCACACGGCAAGTACGTTGATGTGCGCGTGGACTATCCGAAGGATATGCAGCGCGACACGGGCGGGGCCGCGCAGACAATCTTACAGGCGAAATTCCACGAGATTGTTGGCAGCGGTTTTCTTGGCACTCCTATCAACCTATTTCCTTTGATCAACAAAATTTATCGCGCGCCCAAGGAGGGAAGTATCGTTGAATTGGCGTTCGGCACCACGACTGCTTCAATCAAGCATGAGAAGATGCGGCGCAAGGCATTGTGTCTTCGCGACGAGACTTACCATAAGGGCGGGAAGGCAGCGCTCGGCACACCAATAGAACCTTACCGACTTAGCGTCGTTTGGAAGCGACCGATCAGTGCCAAGCGGTTTTCTACTCCTGAACTCAGCTTGAACAGCAGCGCAATGGTCTCGGCCAGTGTCCAGCCGACTATGATCGACGCCGTTGTTAGAAACTGCATGGGGTATGACGACTTCGATTTCGTTAAAAGCCGCATGGAACACTATCTCTGAACGTGATACGTTTTGATAATGAGTGCAGAGCAAATACGCCGGGAGGTGCATAATCGATGGGGTAATGAACCCATCGTGTCCCTCTGCGACGCTATTCTTAATTACATGGAAAGTGTTCCGCGCGCCCAATTGGAAATGTTGACCTTCGCGTCGTTGCAGGCGGCGACCTCGAAAGAAGTGGTAGACGCCGACCTTTTGTTGGCGATTACTATACTATCAAGTTCATCCGTCGCAGCACTCGATGCACATGCAATGCTCGTTGACGAAGATAGTACCGAACACGAAATACCGTTGTCTGACCTGTCTGCGGCCCGTGCGGGCGGGCAACTTATACATCCAGAAACAGGCTACCCCGTCGAAGATTTTGAAACGAAGATTTTTCCCTTCTTCGTTCCGTCGGCCAAGTTCGACGCGGCTGCGCAATGAGCGACCAGCAATATTCAATGGCCACGCTGAAAGCCATGTTCGGCCACTCGACGCCGGACCGGATCAAGTTTGACCTGATTTTCTCCGCAACGCATGCCGAACGGTTGGCTTGCGTTAATGATGCAATCGATTGGGTCGTGCAAGAACACACGAAGACGAGGCAGCACCGCCAAGAACGCGGCGAAGACGCCCTGACAATCGACATTGTCACCGACCTCAAAGCCATGGGGTTTGATGCAAGTCATGACACTCAGTACGGCGGACATTGCGACATTGTGATTGAAAGCAAGGACAACTTCCTTTGGCTTGGAGAAGCGAAGGTTCACAGCGGCTACGATTGGCTGCTTAAAGGCTTCCAACAACTCGACACGCGGTATTCGACTGGTTTGCCCGGTCAAGACCATGGCGGCATGATCATTTACTTCTTCGGTCAAGACCTGCTCGGTGTGATGAATAAATGGGAGGAGTATCTGGTCGCTAAGCGCCCGGACGTGGCAGTCACAGCTTGCAACAAGAGTCCCTTAATCCGTAACTCCGTTCATGCTCATGAGCGCACTGGATTGCCGTTTCACGTGAGGCACACACCAATCAACTTGTATTTCAAGCCGAACGACTAACGAGCTGATCCAAAGCTAGGAATTGTCGGTGTGGCACGACTCGGTCGAGCGACGCGTACGACAGAGCGGTTGAGACTACTCACTCGTCTATCTATCGATAGCTAATGATGGCTTTGCTATCTAACTCGTTGGCGGGCAGTAATTTGTAATGCTTCTCATCAACAACGACCACAAGGTCGTCTTGGATTGTCAATTCGAACATCGCAATTCTGTCGTCTGCCATAAACTGCGCAGAAATGGCTCGGCATCGCATTCCTGGAAACTTCTTTTCCGCCCAAGTGATATCTTGCTTCGCCTGAACTACGGATATCTGATCTTTACCGCCCTTTGCTTGGACAGGTATCACGTAATGACAGCCATGCCGGTCGATGCCGACGTACAACTCGTCGATCTCGATTTGGCCGATCCCGGGCACCGTGGTGCGTAAGTGGTTTTGAAGGCTAAAAGTCGTCAGGCCGAGAAACGTGTCGATCAACCGATTGTAACGCACCACAGCCAGCAATGCTTGTTCGTCATCAACTTTGTAAGCCCGAATTATTTCAGGCGTGGCGTCTGGCACTCCTATCGTTGCCAATGCCGCATTGGGTAGTATTCTGTTTAACTTAACGAGAGCAAAGCGGTATTTCGCGCGACCGTTGCCCTCAATGATCCATTCCATCCCCTTCGAAGCCGTTGAAACGACGCTATCCGGCATCGGGTTGCGATATCGCAAAGCGTAGATGACATCGCCCAGATTTAAAGGAAGAATTATCTTGAGTTGCTTTGCGGCCGTCTCAAGGTCTTTTCTCTCCCATTCGATACTCTTAGCGCCCTTCTTGTACCCGTCAAAAAAGATCTTCTCGATTAGTTGCTTGTACCGGTTGGTTTCGTTGCCAAGAACAGGATCAGCCACCGACGGCCTCCAACGCGGCCAATCGAGCGACCTCTGTTTCGAACTGCGTACGCTTTTTAGCGCCGCTCTTTCGGTCTCGCTTCGTATTCGGTTTGCTGACCGAGAAATATTCGGCTGCCTCGCTCATCACCATTCCAAGCAGCGATGGATCACCTAACTCAACAACCCTGTTAGAACGGCGCGGCCGAATGCCGAGAGCCTTCAACACTTCGCTTGCAACGGCGCGCGCTAACGGCGGAGGAACAGCGTTTCCGATTTGGCGGGCGCCGTGCCACTTTGTGGCATGAAGGCGGAACCAGTCCGGGAACCCGTGTAACCGAGCCATTTCGCGCACTGTGATGCAACGAGGGTGCGCGTAATGGATAGGTCTCGGGCTGGTGAAAGCGCCTCTTGCGCCATCGGTCCCCGCACGCAACGTGTTGGATAGTCCTTTTGGACTGAGTTTAAAAAAGCGGCTGATCGGTTCAACGGACCCGGGAGGCGTGGCTGAAAAACGCGACTGCGAAATTTCGCTATGGCCTGTGCGAGCGCTCGATGTCATCAAGCTAGGCTCCCAGGCACGCATAAATCCGTAATGCCATGCGTCATTCGATTGGCAGCGCATTTCGGAAGCATAAAGGCTGGCCTTGCCGTACTTCGCCTTGACTGCGTCCCCGTCCTCTAACACCGCGAACTGGTCGGCATTCGGTAAGTCGCCAAGCGCGTCCTTGCAGCTCGGTCCAATGCGCAGCCCCAGTTCAGGCGTCTCGTCGGCCGCAAACGTCATTTTCTTGGGATAATTGGGTACCTTTGTTCCGCGCTTCGCGCCAAGTAAAATCAACCGCTCGCGATACTGCGGCACCCCGTAGTGCGCGGCGTTCAAAACCTGCCATTCTGTCCGAACATCATAGCCCGCATCCTGAAACGCGCTGATGATTTCGTTTAGAAACGTGCGCTGCTTTCCAACCGTAAGACCTTTGACGTTCTCGAAAACGAAAGCTCTCGCATCCAATTCGGAAACAATACGCACGAAGTCGAGAACGAGTTGGTTGCGTGGATCATCAAACGACCTATGGCCGATTAGCGAGAAACCTTGGCAAGGTGGACCGCCGAAAACCACATCGACGGGTGCGTCACCGATCCCGGCAGCACGACGAATATCCGCCCCTGTCACCTCTTGGACGGACCGGGGCAACACCGCACAATCGGGAAAGTTGAATTTGTGAACGGAACAATGAATGGGATCGATCTCCACGGCGGCACGCACGTCGAAGCCCGCCTGTTCGAAACCCAGACTCATTCCCCCCGCGCCAGCAAAGAGATCAATCCCGATTGGCCTAGCCATTTACGCCCTCAACTGTCCCGGTGGTCCTAGAAAAGCCTGTAAGGCCAGCCCAAGCGCTTCCATGCCTTTTAGATCGCATTGCCAAACGGTCAAAACGTCCCATCCTGCTTCGGTCAACAAAGCAGTTGTTCTGATATCTCTAGCCTGATTCGTTGAAATCTTCGGAAGCCAGTATTCGGCTCGCGACTTCGGGGGCCGACCTTTGCTGCAACCGTGGCCGTGCCAAAAGCAGCCATGAACGAATATAACCTTTTTCCGACTTGCAAAGACAATATCAGGCTTTCCAGGCAAGTTCTTGCGGTGAAGCCGAAATCGATAGCCAAGCTTGTGGAGAAGTTTCCGAACTTGCAGTTCCGGTCCAGTGTTGCGCGTGGCAACGCTTTTCATAATCCGACTTCGCTGTGCTTTCGTTCTCGTATCGACCATCTGCAACCGTTCCGGCGTCATGCCGATGACTGGGCACGCCATTGAGCGATTACGTAAGGACGCTAGGCAGTTCTCGAAACGCCACATGCGGCTGTTTTCCAACGCCGCCGTTATTCTCGACGTTGGGCTTCACCGCCCCCTGCCGCCGATACCCTGCCGACGCTGCGCGCAGCGCTTTCTCTAAATCGGCTTCCAGCAGTTCATTGGCACATAGCAGCGCTTTAACCGCGCCGCGCGCGTCCCCGCCGCACTGGGCGATGATCGACGAACAAGCGGCGTCATAGGCATCGACTTTGATTTGTGGCGCTGTGGACATGGCGGAATTCCCATTCTTCGGCTTGACCGGTCAGCCAGAATGTTCTCATTTTGTTCTCATGCCGTCAAGCGACAGACCAGACCCGAAAAGACGTTTTCCCCCACCTTGGCGGATCGAGCGGGACGGCGACGAACGCTTCTGCGTCCGGGACGCCAACGGCTTCTTGCTGGCGACGATCTACTGTCGGGACGACCTGCAACAGTGGTCATTCGGTCGCGACCATCTAAGCAGCGACGAGGCGCGCCGCATTGCAACAGCCATCGCTCGCTTGCCCGATCTCTTGATGCAGCGGCAAGGCTTTCGCCCGCGCGGGCGCGGCCATCCCAGATGGAAGCCGGATCGCCCGTATCACGTGGCCATCGCAGACATTTATCTGCGCGAACGATGGGACGAAATTAACGCGTTGTGCGCCCTCAACGGCATTCCCCTGGACGCGACGGGCGAACGCATTGAGCACGGTGGCCTATGGCGTGTGTATCAGTTCGCATTGCAGCTTCACGCCATTCAGTTTTGGGATAGGTTCGAAGGCCGCTGGTTGTGCGGTGAAGAGTTTGTCCATCCTGAGCGACCGAAGGACTTGCCGCCGATGAAAGAGCTTAAGGGATGGCCGGCGTTTGATCCGAAAAAGGCGCGAGGATAAAGTGGCGGCCAGATAATAGCCGAATGGACAATCCGGCTCGATCTATATCGCGCTTCATATGCAAAAATGGTGAGAGGCGACAAATGATCGATCAAGCTTGGCGAGCATTAATTGCCGCAGTGATTTTGATCCCTGCATCGCTTTCTCCGGCGAAAGCACAGGCTGGCCCCGACGCGGTCGGCTTTTATAAATCCTTAGAAGCAGATGGGCGCATCGAGTTCAATCGACTTGTCGCGAATGCGAACGCTGAGAAAGAAAAACGTGTTCGCGCGGGAAAGGTCATCGTCACGCCGACCAATGAACGCGCTGCTATGTCAGCAATGCGTATGATGATGTATAATAAGCTCGCAAGCATCGGCGTCTGTGCTGACCGTTTCACGGGTGAACGCGATATCAGCAGGGCCGGACAGGCCATTGCGAAATGTGCCGAAGAGCGAAATCAAGAGGCTGTGAAATGGTACAAGCTCACGGACTACATCGAAACGGTTGGTGAGAGTAAGATGACACGATGTGAAATGAAGGCTCGCGATTTCAAGAACGAGGTTCGTTTTCCTGCTTTCGACTTTTTGATAGACGACCGAAATCCGCCGCTGTTCGATTTTCGAATAATGAACGAGTGCATCATGAGCGGCATGTGAGGTGTAGAACCCCCATCATCAAACCAAGAACTTAGCCGCCGCTAACGGATCATACCACGGTCGGACACCCGCGCCCTTGATGGCTCTGCCATACTAAATTAGCGAAGGATCGACGATGAGCGACTATTGGGTCTACGAGAATTGGCACAGAAAGCGCGGCGCGATTCACCTCTCGCATTGTTCCTTCTGCAATGATGGCCGTGGTACGCAAAGCGTTGACAGCGGAGAGAATGGCAAATGGCACGGACCGTTCTCTCAAAACGAAGCGATTTTAGCATCGAAACACATGAGCGGTATCCAGCCGTGCAGAGTCTGTCACCCATTGGACGTTTCATGATCCGCAGCGCGACCGCGCTGCTGGTGTTACTCTTCGCCGCCGAAGTCCGGTCCGAAACGGTTGACGTGAAGTATCGCGGGCCGGTCGATCTTAAAGCCTTCGACTGTCGCGACACGCCGCGTAGCAGCTTCATCCAGCGTGTCTGTTACGACAAGCCGAAGGCTTATATGGTCATCAACCTTCGCGGCACGTATTATCACTATTGCGAGATGCCGTATCCGATCTTCGACGCACTGATGGCCGCGCCGTCTATGGGGCAGTTCTACAACGCACGCATCAAGGGTAGCGGCAACGACGGACCATACGATTGCCGAACGCATCGGGTGCCGGCGTATTGAACGAGCGGTGCATTCCCAATGATCTACGTTTATGTGGTCACTGGCTACTCAATGCAGCCGCATCACTTGTTGAACGAAAGCAGCCAAAATTTCGCGAGTCAAAAAGCGCGCATCCGTTATCTGACAAATGATATGAATTTGCCCATCTTCGGCTCGCGTTACAAAACCAACGGTGCCATCAAAGATCTGCAAGCCGAAGTACTGTCCATCTGTAACGGTTTCGATTCCGAAGGCGTCGTCAGATAGCAGTGGATCAAGCGCCAAGACGAATTTCCCTTGCTTCAACATCTCCATGAAGAATGGCTTTGCCACTGACATCACCGCAGCAGCGTTCGCTTCATTCGCGTCCAGCCCCGTCAGCCGATACTTCGCAACACGTTTTAAATTCATGATCACCTCCCATTTGAGGCGTTCATACGGGCGAAGAATATTTTTTTGCCATTGAACAACGGTTGAATGGACTACGCGTGAAAATATCCAACTGCTGAAGTGAGGATGTGCCAGCGCGCGCTACTAAATTTAAAATTGAACTACTTTTAGTAGCGATGGCAAGCGATACGGGCCGAAAGATTACGCGAGCTTTGCGAGCGCTATGGAGGCAACGAAGCGTATGAATGGCGTGAAGGCATGGCGCAGCCTTTAACGTACAGCCACTGTTTCAATTTTAACAACGTCTGATGCGGGGATTACAACAACTCTTTTTTCCACCATGAAAACCACATGGTGAGACAGCATCATTATGATTTTGGTTCTATCGAAAGTCGCGGACTTAGTTTTTATCTCATGCGAGTTCTCGCTCACATCCCGCGTATAGAACGCAAACGTTGCGGCGGTTAAACCGAGAAATACAGTAAGCATCGAGATATCGCTCCCGATAACGCTCCACTTACGCTGCGTCCAGTCTGCAAGATGCGAAGGGCCGACAAATGCAATGAATAGAAACAAGCCCCAAGATAGGGTCTTTGCAAGGTGATAAGAATAGAGCGGGCCGTTAGATGCGTAGTCGAGATAAAGCTCGCGGCCAGTTGTTAAGCCCCAAATGAGAATCATAAACCCGAAGATGAAATATCGAAATTTCGTTTTATCCGTATAGGCATCGTAAATGGACTGAATATACTGGAAAGCTGTTATGTAAATGCCGGATGCCAACGCTGTGCCGACGAGTGCCAACTTCGCCAAGTCGCTATATTCAATTATCCAGATCAAAGTCCAATCGAAAATCGATAGGTACGCCGACAGCATGATCATAGCGACGGCTGACGACAATCCCACGGTCAGTGCAGAGATCGCAACGAAGTACCTCGTTAAACTGTCTAACATCTAAGCGCTTCACCGATTGGCTTGCAGAAATTATTTAGACTGCTGGTTCGATCCGTTCGGCGACGTATTGCCCGGTGCCTTCGTCAAAGTGGGTCAGCTTCATTCGCAATATTTTTTGAGGAAAGCATTCTAGAATTGAGCGCGGTTCGGCCTTCGGGTCTTTGGGAATAGCGATGATGATGTGCAAAACACCGCCGCAATTTTCATGCGACCATTTGAGGTTTTCCAGCAGTTCAGTCCTACCGGCTTTTGGCATCGCCTTTTCGCCCGGACGTAACTTGCTCCGGTAAACTCGACCGCGATCTTCGAATTGATCTTGCCAGAAAGTCACCGAAACGACCTTCCCGTCAGGGCTGCGGCCAGACCAACTCCACCTTGGATTCTTCGGTACGGTCCCGAAAAATTCAAAGCATGCCTTGTGCGTCAACTTCCCCGCCACGTCCCCTCCAGACTAATCCACCCGATGGCGCCGAGGGGTGACACGACAAACACCCACAGCTCGAATGCGCACCATACATGAAAGGGAACCTAAAATTGAAACTGCCAACCCCAGCGAACGATAACCGACGGCCAATCAAGCTCCTGGCTTACGGCGACCTGCGCGCACGCGGCATAACGTACACATATCGTCACCTCTATAATTTGGAGGCACGCGGCAAATTTCCGATCCGAGTCGCGATAGGGGATAATCGAATTGGTTGGATCGAGGCCGAAATTGATAATTGGCTGCACGCTCGCGCAGCGTTGCGCTACGCCGCCTGACAAGCAACGCTTCCCATACGCTTCCCAAATTGCTTCGAACTGGAAAGCTGGGAAGCACTATCCAGCTAAGTTATTGAAATAAATGGTGGGGGAAGAAGGACTCGAACCTTCGAAGTCATAAGACGGCTGATTTACAGTCAGCTCCCTTTGCCACTCGGGACACTCCCCCGCCTGACGCCATCGGACCCAAGCCAACAAGACCTTGGCCCAACACGGCAGTCCCACCGAATAAGTGGCTGGACGGCCATGGATGACGTTAAAACGCGCGCCCGTAAACGGGCTCCCGGTTGGCGCGTTTATGACGGAAGCCATGGGGCAAAGTCAACCGACCCTGGCAGGAATATCCCCCCTTCCCGACCTCTTTCCGGGGGCCCCAAATTGCCATTATTCGGCATGCGTGAGACAAGCCAGCCATGAGCGATCGAGAACGAAAACAGCGATTCCAGCGTGGACCCGACAGAGGCCGCGATGGCCAAAGCGGTCAAAACCGGGACAAACCGCGCGATCAGGGCCGGCGGCCGCCCCGACGGGGCCGGGAATCCGGCGGCGATGGCCCGGCCATTCTCTATGGCTGGCATACCGTCACCATGGCGCTGGCCAATCCGCAGCGGATCATTCGCAAGCTGATTCTGACCGAGAACGCCGCCCGGCGCCTCGCCGAGGAGAAGATCGACACCCGCGTGGCACCGGTCCTGGTCCGTCCGGACGAGATCGACCGCCGGTTGGGGCCCGATGCCGTGCATCAGGGCCTCTTGGCCGAGGTCGAACCGCTGGAATCGCCGGATCTGGACAGCCTGTCCCAGGACGGCATCGTGCTGGTGCTCGACCAGATCACCGATCCGCATAATGTCGGCGCCATCCTGCGCTCGGCCGCGGCCTTTGCAGTCAAGGCGATCATCACCACGGCCCGGCACAGCCCGGAGGCCACCGGCGTTCTCGCGAAATCCGCCTCGGGCGCACTGGAACTGGTGCCGATGATCACGGTGCCGAATCTGGCGCGGGCGCTGAACGAATTGAACGATCTCGGTTTCATGACCGTCGGTCTCGACAGCGAGGGCAGCGAAAACATCAGCGCGATCCCGCTGCAGCAACCGCTGGCGCTGGTGCTTGGCGCCGAAGGCAGCGGATTGCGGCGGCTGACGCGGGAAACCTGCAGCGTCGTCGCGCGGCTCGACATGCCCGGCGAGATCAAGAGCCTCAATGTGTCGAACGCCGCCGTGCTTGCGCTCTATGTCGGCGCCAGCAAGCTCGGACTCATGGGCTAGAGCGTTTTCGAGCGAAGTGGGTCCCGGTTCGCGTCAAGAAAACGCGTCAAAACAAGAATCCCTCTATCCAAAACGAAAACGCCCGCCCGCATTGCTGCGAGCGGGCGTTCGTCGTTCGATCAGATCAGTACGCGCGGCGATGCTGCTGCGACTGGTGATAACCACGCTGCGGTCCTGCGGCGCGCGGCGCATACATCACCTTCGGCGCGCCATAGCGATGCGCCTGATGATAACCGGTGCGCGACGCGTAGCTGCGCTGCGTAGTGCCGTAACGCGTGCGCGGCTGCATGCTGTAGCCGTAGCGATAGCTCGGGCGCGCACGATACTGGCTGCGCGACGGATAGCTGTAGATCGCCGGCGCGCGATAGGCCGGACCATAGGAGTAGTTCACCGGATTGGCATAGGGGCCGCCGTAATAGCCGCGACGATAGCCGTAACCGTAACCTTGACCGTAACCCGGGCCATAGCCGCGCCAGCCGATCGCGGTTTCCTGATAGGTCGGAACCGGCGCGAACATGCCCGGGCCGCTGAAGGTCGGGCCCTGATTAGCGTAATAATACTGACGCGCCACCGGGGTCGGATCGGGCAGCCGCTCATAACCGGCGCCATAGCCGCAGGGGCTGACATAGGCCTGACCGCAAGGCGAGCAGCCGTTTGAGGTGAACAGGCCACCGCCGCAGGCCATTGCAGGCGCTGCGCCGGCAGTGGCGGTGACAACGGCAAATGCCGCAACCCATTTTGAAATCGCGTTACGCATGAATACTCTCTCCTGTCGGGTGTCTTTTTTTGGTGTTGGTGATTGGTCGGTCAGCGTCGGAATTCCGGCGGTGCGACGATGACCTCAGGTGGATTGAACGGCACTTCATTTTGCCGCTCCATCGGCGCGGATTTCGCCGACCAGTGCTCGTGGAAGCTCTCGGCCGGCTGTGGCAATTTGCGATTGGCCGGCGGCTCGATCTCGAGGCGCCCGTAGCCGGGCTTGTGGCCGAGGCTCGGATAGTAGTGGCCGACATTCGGCACCGGATCGACGTAACGGCCGCCATAGACTGTCGGTTGAATATGAATGCCGCGCTGCAAGCCCCAATCGCCTTCGATCACGCGATAGGACGCATCGACGCCGTTGATGATGATCGGCACGCCGGGACGACCGGGCACGACGATGTTGAAACCATCGGCGGCTGCAGCCGGAAGCGTGGTCGCAATCACAAAAAGCAGTGCTGAAAGGGTTCGCATGGCCATGTCCTGCATCTCGGCGGTACGATATTCGAACGCCTGGCAGGATGGGTTAAGGGCGCGGTCTAAACTGCCGGTAAGCCTAACGCGCAAGCATCAGGCGAAGTTCAAATGCACAGGATCGCAGCGTGGATTCGTTAACGCAACGCGCCCGCACGGCGATCTGATCCCGGTCGAAAGACGTCAAGCGCGCGCCGCACACATCTTGCGCGTTGCCTTGGCAACGTGGTCTGATCCCTTCAGCCGTCGTTGTCGCAAACATCTGCAGTCGTCATGTCCGGAGAGCCCCGATGAAGTTTCTCAGTGCAGCCATCATCCTGTCGACGCTGGTCGCGACCCCTGCTTTCGCGCGACACTGGAAACATCATCACAGCGCCGAGACCTTCGTCTTTGCCGCCCCCGGCCAGCCCTACCGGATCCAGTTCGGGCACAATTACGGTCCGGGTCTGCAGCCGGGCACCTTCGCCTATTACGACGGTCCCCTCGCCGCCCGCTGCAAGCAATCGGCGGCGGCCTATCGCGGCCAGGACGGCCGGGCGTATCCCTGCTTCTGATTAAGGTTCCACAGGCCGGTTGACGGGTGGGCAGATTGGCCACTGCGATCGAACTACTCAACCTCTGCCGCGTTGCCGCGCCGGAGGTGGCACATGCCCTACGCGCTATTCGAAGACGACCAGAAGCTCAGCCAAGAATTCCCGACCGAGGAGGACGTCTGGCAACATGCCGACGAAGCCGGACTCGTTGATGTTGTGGACGGCAAGACGGTGCTGGAGGACGGCTACACTATTCAGCCGTGCAGCACCGAAGAGGACACGGGCAAGCCGATCGCGGTACCGCCGGCAGTGACCTAGGAACGACTCTCACAATCCTTGGTTGGAAGACTGAGCGTCCTGAGCGCAGGATGGACGTTCCGAAAGTCCTGCCACCTCTCTAGGGGTGGTGGGGCTTTTGCTGTCGTAGCCATTGGTATGCAGTAGCCGCACGAACTCATCCATGGACGCGTTCAGTCGCCTGGCGCGCTCTTCAGATTCGGGCGTTGAGGTGCTGCCGAAAAGCCGGGTGATGGATTCGCGAAAAGTCATGCGATTCCCCTTACTCATTGAGACGCGCTTTGGTCGCGCGAACGGCAAATTGGTTCAACTCGCCGCGGGGCTTATTTAACAGTTTAGCACACACGCCGCTTGACGGCGAATCACATGAAGGATTCTCTATCCCCATTCAGGGAGGCGGAGATGGAAGACCACTTCACTCACCAGTATTTCAGCCGGCAGTGCTTCGAGCGACATCACGCACGCGAGGTTTTGGAGCGCGCCCTCTGCGCGGGCGCCCTACTCTTTGGCCTGACGGCCTCGTTCGCAGCCTGTCTGTTTATTTGACGCCCGTTCGCCTTCGGCGAACCTCCCACAGCCAGCCGCCCAAAGGCGTCAGCAGGCCGCTTGGAGACGCATGGGCGCTGACACGACGACGGAGCCAGATTCTGCACTGTGCCCCGTTAGGCTTAACCCGCTGACGTGCTTGCACTAACGTCGCCCAATCTAAATGATGATGCCATGAGTTGGGTTGAAGAGCGCGATCGTTTAATCGCGGAGACATTGGCGTTTGTAAAAGAGGTCTCGGGCAACCAGCCCGAGCTGGCCGCGAAGTTGACCGTTGCGGTAGACGCCGAGATGAAAGCTGCTGAAAATCCGAAGCAGATTGTCCCGGAACCTGCGCAGCCGATGAAGCTGACTGATCTCCGGGAAGACATCCGGAATCGCGTGGCATCATTCAAGGCACGGCAGCAGGACATGCAGGACAAGCGGGAGGCCGATTATCAGGAGGTCATCGCAAAAGTCCGGGCTACCTTGGAACAACGTTCATAGGTTGAACCCACCGATGGCGAGCCGGTGCGAAAAGACCGTTTTGACAAGTTATTGAAATGGTGGTGCCGGTTGAGAGGATTGAACTCCCGACCTTCGGTTTACAAAACCGCTGCTCTACCGCTGAGCTAAACCGGCAACAAGATCAATGGGTTAATTGATTACCCGAGATCGAAACAGGACGTCAGGATCAGTCGCCTGCCCGCGTCGCGCAGTCAGATATCAGAGTTGTCCGGCAAGGGCTACTCCCGCGCGCGCCAAACCGGCGCACGCGCTTACAGCCACGCGTAAAGCAGCAGCAGATTGACCGCACAGGCGGCCATCAGGGCGACCGTCAGTGCCACCTGCACCCCGTCGCTGCGGATATTGTCGATCATTCTCATCGCCCGACAACCATCAAGCGATTCTGGCAAGGGAGTCTCGAACCTTATTTTTCCCGGGATTCAGGACTCGTTTACTTTCGATTCCTGGTGCGGGGGCAGCGGAGAGCTCGACTGTCTACTGCCCCGCGCTCGTCATTCCGGGGCGCGCGTCGCCGGCGAAGCCGGCAGAGCGCGAACCCGGAATCCCGCTGTGTTTGGCGCTGAACAGGTCAGGATTCCGGGTTCGCGTGCGCGAAGGTGCGCCCGCGCCCCGGAATGACGGTGGGAGGCGGGGTGGGCCCTTAACCCCTAAACATTTTTTCCTATCCCCATTGACAGCATCCCCATCAGGTTTATATTCCCCTCCGTCCTGCCCCATCGAGAGGGGCGATCGCGATCGTCACGTTCGCGGGGTGGGATGCGGTGGACGCCGGAGATGCGGCGTCACGCGGTTCATGGGGGACGTCTGTCTTCGGGCAGGACGGATCTGCGCCAGCACTGCCACTGGCAAGGAGACGGCCGGCCTTCGGATCGAAAGACCCCTGGACAGTGTGACGGACGACCAAATCGAAACGCGTTCGGCCAAGTGCTTTGCGGCTACCCTGTCCCTCCGCCCTGGGACATTAATTTTGGTGATGGGACCGTTCGCCATGGCAGATGTGCAGGCAACCGAAAAAACACCGCAGGCGGAACGTCGGGCACTTGCTCGGCGCCTCCGAAAGTCCTGATGCACTCACAATTGCGGAAGACCGCATCGCATCAGGCCCAAGGGTGCAACGGGCACCCGGCGTTCCGCACGCCCTCTCACAAGAGGGTGGGAATGCAAAGGACGACGGCGCCCCCGCGCCGCAAACAATGGGGGCGATGACGCATGTCTGAAGAGCACGTGTTGTCCAGAGCAGTGGCTGTTTGACAGTTGAATCTACGATGGCGCGATGAAGGCGCCGCACCACAGGTGTCATCCCCGGGCTTGACCCGGGGATCCAGCTTGGCCCGCACACCGTCGCACAAGACAAGGTGGATGGCCGGGTCAAGCCCGGCCATGACGTGGAGAGGATGACGATCGCATTGAAAGCGATGATCAGCGACGCGCAGCGGCACAATGACGAATCCCCACACAGAAAAAGGCCGGCGTGATGCCGGCCTTTCCGTCGAAGATTGAAGCGGCTTCGTACTTGCTCAGTACTTGGCAACCACCGGGCCGCCCCAGCCGAAGCGATAGTTCAGGCCGGCCTTGATGGTGTGCTCGTCGTTGTTGAAGCTGGTCGAGCCGCCGGGAATGGCCGTCGAGGTGATCGTGGTGTTGCCGAAGTTGTAGTACTGATATTCGACCTTGCCCGACCAGTTCGGCGAGAACATGTATTCGAGACCGCCACCGACCGTGTAGCCGTCCTTCTTGTTGCCATCGATCACAGCAACCGCGGGAGCGACAGCGGCGATGGTCAGGTTGTTGTTATCCTTCCAGGCGTAACCGCCCTTGGCGTAGAGCAGTGCCGGACCCCAGGTGTAACCGAGACGACCGGTGACCGAGCCGAGCTGATCGTTACCGCCGCCCGTGATGGTCGTGCCATTCGGGAAGACGAGGCTGGTATTGCTGCTCGCCAGCCAGCTGTACTGGGCTTCGACACCGACCACCCAGTTGGTGGCGAACTGATAGTCGAAGCCGCCCTGCACACCGCCCATGAACCGGCCGCTATCGCCGACGAGGCTGTTGCCGTCACCGAAGGCGCCGCCGAGATGGCCGCCGATGTAGAAACCGGTCCAATTGTAGACCAAAGCCGGCGCCGTATAGGCCGGGGCCTTGGTATAGGTCCGCGCCGGAAGGTCGGCAGCGAAGGCTGAAGATGAGATCGCGGCCACGGCAACGATGGCCGACGCGCTGAGCAAAAGCTTCTTCATGGTTGTTCCCCTGTGTTGCGTAATGACCATCGAAAAACAACGTGGCGGCAGTTTGGTTGCTTCACGGCAGGCGTTGCCACATCGATGTTTGCCGACTGCGACAAAGCAGCAACACTTTTGGATTTATTCATTTTCAGACGACGCGAAATGGCTTTTGGTTCAGCGCTCACGCGAACTTGATCGCGTTTTTCAGTGTCCAGATACCCACATCGGGCTGTGGCAATCTCGTGGCGACGTTGCGGTCAGTCGAGGGCGCCAACGCCGGCATCGCGCGTGCTCGCATCGAGCACCGACAGCAGATCTTAAAGAGCTGCCAACAACGCGCTACCGCGTCATCTTTTCCATTTCGGGGAACGGCGCATAGGTGGCGCCGGCACAGGCCTCAGTGACATTCTCGACAATGCGATCGAGGCGCTTGTCGACATAGGATACCGCCCGCTCCTGCGGCGCGGTGTATTTGCCGTCGAAATCCTTCGCCGTATAGCGCACGCAACTGACATAGCGCAGGCGACCGCCAACGGTGCGTTGCACCGGCTCAGCCATCATCGCGTCACGAACGCCGACCGGATTGTTTAGATAGGTCTTGAAGAACGCCAGCAGATCGACGCGATAATTGGTCGGAAATGGCTGGGCCGCAACGCCCTGGTCATCCGTGAAGCTGATGCCACCGGCGCCGCCTCCTCCGCATGCTGCAAGCCACAGCGGCAACAGCACCACTGCTGCCCGTCTCAAAGATATCCCCAAATGCCGTCTCATCCGTCGTGCCGTCTCAATTACGCAGGCGTGTCCCCGTCATGCCTCTCCTAGACGGTTCGCTCCCGAATTGGAATTCGCATCTCGGTGACGGACCCGCGCAAACGAACCGGCCTGCTGCACCTCAGGGATGTTATGCATCCCAGGGGATAGGTACAGCAGGCCGGCCGTTGAAACTCCGCGATCGCGGCTGGGCAATATGAGGCCGCGACCGCGGAGCCCCCTCAGCCGCGCTTGTGCACGACTGTGGTCTGGATGGCGGTGTGCTTGTGAACTTTGTGAACGCTCATCTTCTTGTGGAAGCGATGATGAGGACGGGCATGGCGGTGATGATGGCGGACCATTTTCGCATTTGCGTTCAGCACGCCGGGCTTGGCCTGCACCTTGTTATCGGCCGACGTCACCGGCTTGGTGATCGGCGCCGGCGTGGTCTTGGCGATACCGGCAGCCATCGCGGGAGCGGCAAGCATGGAAACTACGATCAACGCGGTGGAAATTTTCTTCAACATGGTCGTCTCCTGTCGGTCTCGATCACGAAGTTGACCGGTCGGTTGGCCGGGCTTGTCGATCAATGCAGTCAGACTAGCGACGCTGCGCTGAACCCACTCTGAGGAAGCCGGACAGGCTTCGTTCATCTCGGTGACATCCTCGTCATGATCGGCTGGGTCAGGCGTCCTGCCCCAAGTCTGCTGCCACAAGTCTGCTCCCATGCCGGCAAAGGCGGGAATGAACACCCACGCCCGGTGTTCACAACCTGAGACTTCCGTGTCAGATTATTGCTGTTGCAAACAGGAGCGCTGCATGACCCACCTCGCGATCAGGCTGACGACGCTGGCAATGTTTTCCGTGGCCGTTGCCGCCACGCCCTTCATGACCTCGGCCTATGCCGCAGGCGGCGATACGCCTTCCGCACCGCCGGCGTCCGACACCAAGGGCACCAAGGACAAGAAGAAGAAAACCGAGACCAGGAATCCGAACAGCGAGAATACCGCGTTCCTCGCCGACTATCGCGCGGCCTATGCCACGGTCTATGACAAGCAGGACTACACGGCCGCCATCGCGCAGCTCAAGGCGCTCGGCCAGGACGACCGCGCCGATGTCGCCAACCTGATCGGTTACTCCTATCGCAAGCTCGGCGACTACAAGGTCTCGCAGATCTGGTACGAGCGCGCGCTGAAGGCCGACCCCGCCCATGTCCGCACCTGGCAGTATTACGGCTTGTGGCAGGTCGAACAGGGCAACCGCGATCAGGCGCAATATCATCTCAACAAGATCGCGATGCTGAGCGGCAAGGACTCCGCCGAATATAAATCGCTCGCTGCTGCGCTTGAAAAGGCGCCCGGCTCCGGTCCCACCTACTGATCCCATTCGCGGATCAGTCAGCCGGTGCAATCCTTCGGATTGTGCCGGCTTTGTTATGGCTGAGAGATCAGCTCATATTCGCGGCTGCGACGCTCTCCTCACATTGAGACCTCTGATGGATCCCTGGCTGAAGCCCGCGCTCGACTACATCCACGACTGGCTCTCATTCCAGATGGCAACGACGCAGCAACCCGGCTGCCTCGTCGCCATCGCGCATCGCGGCAAGATCGTCGCTGAATATGCCTTCGGTCACGCCGACCTCGCGACCGGCGAGAAGCTAACGCCGCGGCATCGCTTCCGGATCGCCTCGCATTCGAAAAGCTTCACATCTGCCGGACTGATGAAGCTCCGCGAGCAACGCAAATTGCGCCTCGACGATCCCGTTGGCGACCATGTGAAAGGCCTGCATCCGCAGGTCGCTGCAACGACTATCGGACAATTACTGTCGCATAGCGCCGGCCTCACGCGCGACGGCGTCGATGCCGGGCAGTTCATCGACAGCCGCCCCTATCTCGACAAGAAGGAGCTATTGTCCGAGCTGCAGCAACCGCCCGCGATTGCGCCCGGCACGCGGCTGAAATATTCCAACCATGGCTTTGGCCTGCTCGGCCTCGTCATCGAAGCTGTCACCGGCGAGCCCTATCGCGACTGGATCAGGCGCGAGATCATTGATGAGGTCGGCCTGCGCGAGACCCAGCCCGACATGCCGCTGACAAAGGGCGCGCCCCTCGCACAAGGTCATACGCCGCGGCTTCCGCTCGACCGCCGTCTGGTCATTCCCGGCGACACGCCGTGCCACGCCATCACGCCTGCTGCGGGCTTCGTCAGCACCGCAGCCGACATCGCGCGCTTCTTCGCGCAGCTTGCACCCAATGCAAAGCACAGCGTGCTGTCTGCGGCGGGCCGGCGTGAGATGACGCGGCGGCACTGGCGCAATCCGCACGCAACTATCGAGAGCTATTACGGCCTCGGCACCATGAACGGCACCACCGCCGGCTGGGACTGGTTCGGCCACAATGGCGGATTTCATGGCTATATCTCGCGCACCGCCGTGATCCCGGCCTGCGAGCTGACGATCTCGGCTTTCACCAATGCGACCGACGGCTGGGCGCCCATCTGGGTTGATGGCGCCATGCATATCCTGCGCGCATTCGCCCAGCGCGGCGCGCCGCAGAAGCGCGTCCGCGACTGGACGGGACGCATGTGGACTTCAGGGAGCGCGTTTGATCTGGTGCCCATCGGAGACCGGGTGCTGGTCGCCACGCCTCAGGCGATCAATCCCTTCACGGACGTCGCCGAGATCGAGGTGACCGGCAAGGACAAGGGCACGATCGCCGCGGCCGCGGGTTATTCCAGTTATGGGGAAGCAGTCCGGAGGGTCCGTGGCAAGACCGGGAAAGTGACCGAGGTTTGGCTCGCCGGCAGCAAATTAAGGCCCGAAAAGGCGGTCGCGGAGGAGCTGACCCGCAAATATGGAGCAACCGGGCGCCGCTCGCCCCGTTAACGATGCGGCGCTCCCTGCAGCCCGGCCGTCTCAAAGACCTGCTATCCTTTCGCTCGACAAGCCCCAGCGAGGTCGGCTAGACGACCCCGCGCAACCACGCAGCATGAGCCGGCGATCCCCTGATGAACCCGTCCAAGCGCTATGACCGGATCGCCTTCGTGGCCAGTACCAGCGGTGAAGCGCAGGCAGCGCTCGACCAGCTGACGCAGCTCTATGGCAATGCCGATCCGGAAACCGCCGATATCATCGTCGCGCTGGGTGGCGACGGATTGATGCTGAAGACGCTGCATGACTTCATGCGCACGGGCAAACCGATCTACGGCATGCATCGCGGCACCGTCGGTTTCCTGATGAACGAGTTCTCGACGCTTGATCTGCATGCGCGCCTCACCGCGGCGCGCGAGACACTGATCAACCCGCTGCTGATGCGCGCCACGGACGTCCATGGCGGCGTACACATCCATCACGCCATCAACGAGGTCTCGCTGTTTCGCCAGACGCATCAACTGGCGCGCCTGCGCATCCTCATCGATGAACGCGAACGGATGGCCGAACTTGCCGCCGATGGCATCCTCGTGGCGACGCCGGCCGGCTCGACCGCCTATAACCTGTCGGCGCAGGGTCCGATCCTGCCGATCAATGCCGCGCTGCTGGCGCTGACGCCGATCAGCGCGTTCCGCCCACGGCGCTGGCGCGGCGCACTACTTCCCAATACGGCGATCGTCGCGATCGAGGTGCTGGAAGGCGAAAAACGCCCGGTGGCCGCCGTCGCCGACAACGAGGAAGCCCGCGACGTCCGGCGGGTCGAAATCATCTCCGACAAGTCGATCTCGATGCGCATGATGTTCGACCCCGGCCACAGCCTGGAAGAACGCATCCTGAGCGAACAGTTCGGATACTAGAATTCATCCAACTAATACCGCCGAGGGACTTATGCCGTTCGATTTCGTCCTTGTGGCAGGCCCCTTGGTCCGAGGATCAAGTTGGGAGTCGACGGCCGAACATCTGCGGGGGGCAGGATGCCATGTCCAAGTACCGGACATATTGGCTTACCATGCCTCGCCACCTGCATGGAGCGCATGGACCCAAAGTCTTCTCGATCATATCGTGCCGAGCAACCAACTGATTGTGGTGGGACATAGTTCTGCAAGTCATCTTGCTGTCGATCTGGCGACCAGGCTGCCCATGCGTGGCGTCATCATTTTCGATGGCGATGTGCCCCCATCGCATGGCGCAGCCTCACCCGTCAGACCCGCCTTGCACGACCACGTGAAAAGCCTCGCCGGTGCCGACGGGACGCTTCCGATTTGGTCACAATGGTTTTTTGGGGATGCCCGTCGCGCATCTCTGGTTGGCATTGATATCTTGGCCAGAGATCCCGTAGCCTTCGCACAATTCGAAAGTGAACTTCCCAAAATGCACGTCGATTGGTTCGATGACACGATCGAACTCCCGCGCTGGGATCATGTGCCTGCCGGCTTCATCCAGACTTCAACAATTTACGATCATGCAGCCGCAGAAGCTCAGCGACGCGCCTGGCCAGTTACGAGGCTAAATGGCACGCATTTGCATCCCATGCTCCGCCCCGCAGAGACCGCGGACGCGATTCTTGGAATATCGCGTCGACTTGGGACGTCCCCATAGCGGACTGGGCTCCTGCAGTGCCTCAACCATTCGTTAAGACGCGCCGCGGTATGGTTAACATCGGGTAACGGTCCCAGCCCGGTTCGAGCCGCATCATGTTCCGTATCGACTTCAACAAGCTGCGTTTTCTGGTCTGCGACGACAATCCGCACATGCGGCGCATCCTGCGCACGCTGCTGCATTCGTTCGGCGCCCGCGAAGTCTATGAAGCCGAGGACGGCGCCACCGCGCTGGAAATGTACAGCCACTACGTCCCCGACATCGTGATCGCCGACTGGGCGATGCCGATTTTCGACGGGCTGGAACTGGCGCAGATGATCCGGCAACCGGATTCCAAGGGCAATCCCTACGCGCCGATCATCATGCTGACCGGCCATTCCGAGAAACGCCGCATCACCATGGCGCGCGATGCCGGCGTCACCGAATTTCTGGCCAAGCCGATCTCGGCCAAGGGCCTCTATCTGCGCATTATGAGCGTGGTCGCGCATCCCCGCCCCTTCATCAAGACGAAGAATTATTTCGGGCCGGATCGCCGCCGCAACACCACCGTCGCCTATATCGGACCGGAACGCCGCAACGGCGGCGAAGCCGAGGTTCTGCAGCAGCCATCGCTGCTGGATAAAGCCCGTGTCACTGGCTAGCGCAATGTTCGGAGAAACGACCATGGCCAAGAACAAAGCGCCGGCGCCGCCGAAGGTGCAGGCTTTCGCCGATCACCAGGTCATCACGCCGCCGAACACACTGAAGCACGCGATCCGCCGCGTCATCGATCGCGAGCTCGACGATCCCGTGGCGCGCGCCGAACAGGCTCTGGCCAATCTCTCCGGCGAGTTCAAGACCTGGATGCGCAGCGAATGCGACCGCCTTGCCGCAGCATATGCCGCGATCCTGAAGAAGGGCTTCGATACGCACACCCGCGGCGAGCTGTTTCGCGCCGCTCACGACATCAAGGGCGACGCCTCGACCTTCGGCTTTCCTGCCGCTGGCGTCGCCGCCGAAAGCCTGTGCCGGATTCTCGAACACGCCCCCGATCTCGATGCGGTGCCGCCGGATCTGATCCAGCACCATATCGATGCGATCCAGGCCATCGTGCGCGAGCACAACACCATCGAGAAGGCGGGCGTGGCCAACGAACTCAGCGCCCGCCTGCGTGCTGTTGCGGATGACTATCTGACGCTAGTCAATCGGGATCGGCCGGACCATCTCGAGATGATCTCGGCGCCGAGCATCGTTCCGAAGGAATAGCGTCGCTCCGCAATTTCGTACACTCTCCACGTCATGGCCGGGCTTGACCCGGCCATCCATCTATTGAAATGCGCTGGTGTCGAACGATGGATGCCCGGCTCAAGGCCGGGCATGACGACTGAGATATTCGATGCCTACGCCGCGATCAGCTGATACTCGTCGCGCGCATTCGCCTGTTCGGCCAGTTCATCGCAGAACACCCGCGCTTCCTCGCGGGCCGATTCCGTTGCGAAGCGCCGCAGCAGGATCAACAGCGGCTCGGACGCGGCTTCATCGGTCTCACACACCGTCAACACGCGCTCGACCATGCGACGGCGCAGCCGCACCGCGCCGCCGACAGAGCCGATGAAACCGATTTCGTTGCGCGCAGCCAGCGCGGCGCGGAAGGCAGGGAATGTCGACTCCGGCAGGCCTGCGCGGGCAAGCAATGCGTTCAGCCCGGCACCGACGCCGTCATAGACCAGCGCGGCCACGCGGCTCTGCGGCAGGCCGGACAGCTCCACCAGCGCCTGGTCGAACAGGTCGAGATTGCCCGACAGCAGGGCGCGGAGGATCAGGCCGACGGTCAGTTGCCCGGCTTCGCGCAGGTGATGGACGAGATCGCGCATCTCGTCGCCGCGCGAACGCGACGCAATATTGACCGTGGAGCGCGCCATCGCCTCGTCGGCAATGCGCTCGGCACGATCCGGCGACAGCCAGTTACGCGCAACGACAAAGCGGGTCAGTGTTTCGGAGAGCTTGGCCACCAGCGCGAGACGCGTCGTCGCCGGCAGGTCGCCAAGGGCCAGCATCGCTTCGCGGATGGCGGCGAGATGACCGTGACGCTCGACGATACGATCCCAGGAGAATTGCGCCAGTTCGGCATACGGATTTTCAATGAGTTCGAGCGCCGCAGCGGCAGAGCCGACTTCGGCAATGGCGGCGCAGATCGAAATCGGCAGATTGATGCGGCGCGCGACCGCGCATTGCAGTTCGCTGTTCCCCGTCGCGACGATGTCGACCAGATCGGCATCGATCAGCAGCGGCGAATGTTCGAGCACTGGAAGCGACACACAGGGCTGATCCACCGACAGCGCCTGCACGATGGCCGGGGGCGCCGACGGCGCGCGGGCAAAAACCTGCGCCATGGCCTGGCGCACCAGCGGCGATGCGTCATCGAGCAGCATCAGCAGCGCGCCTTCGGCGGCGGCACGGTCGTCGTCTGAAAGGTCAGAAAAAATCCAGGCCCGCGCCAAAGAGCGCGTTGCCTCTGCCCGCTCGCTGGCTGGAGCGGTCCGTACCCAACTGATGAACTGCCGAACAATCATGGTTCTGCCAGCCTACGCAACAAGATCAACACCGAAACGCGATGCCACTGTCAGAGAAAATAAACCATCCCACTTAACAAACGGTTCACCATAAGCTTATGGGTTTGTTGAGGTTTTATTAAGGGATCGGACACGCGGGGAAATCTGTGGCTCCCGGTGAATATCACACACCCCGCCTCATCCTGAGGAGCGCGCCCTTGCGCGCGTCTCGAAGGATGGCCGCTAGCGGCGATGCCTGCCAACCGCTCATGGTTCGAGACGGCGCTGCGCGCCTCCTCACCATGAGGGGACGGAGCTAACTACTAAAAGTCCCGGCGCGATCACTGAACAGATCGAGCGGCTTGGGCACGCCGACTTCAGGTGCCTTCGGCAGCGACGTGGACGTCAGTGACGTGCGGTTGCCCCACAATTCCTGCACGGCCGGCGACACAGGTTGCGCACGATCACCGCCCTGGAACAGCGACCGGAAAATCGGCTGTTCCTGCGCGGCCGTCGATGACTGATCGGATGCAAAGCTTGCGACCTGCGCCGTGCTCACATCCGGGAAGCGCGACAGGAACGTCGCATTGCTGGACGGCGTCAGTGGCGAGACTGCCTGCGCCGTCACCACACCAGTAGATGCCATCGCCGTCCGTGTCGCCGTGGAATTCGCAGCACTGTCATAGCGCGCCGACAGCACCGAATAGACCTGAGACACGCTGCGCGCGCTGCCGCTCTGATCGTAGAAGATTGGCCGGTTCGCTGCGGCGGCATTCGGGAACAGCGCAGCGCCCGATGCGCTCGGATTGTTCGCCGCATTGTTGATCAGCTTCGATGCACCACTGACGCCCATGAAATGCGCCATATAGAGTTCGGCATCGCTGGGGCGACGACCGATCTCGCCAGTGAGTTTGAAACTGTTGGACTGCGTCAGCACGCCGGCCATCGCTGAACTCGCGACGGGATCGTCACGCAGTTTCAGGATCTCGGCCTTCGCAGCGGGATCGCTCACCGAATAACTGCCCGACGGCGACTTGGTGATGGCGTCGGCATATTTGCCGTAGCCGAGCTGCGTGCCGGCTTCCTTCACAGTGCCGAGCCAGGTCTGCTCGATGAACTGGAACAGGCCCTTGGCCGAGGATGTGGAAGCCGTGGCCGAGGGATTGAAATTGGATTCCATCTTGGCGGTGGCGAGCAGATATTCGAAGCTCGTGCCCGTGGTGCCGGCAGCATTCTTGATCGCGCCGGTCACCTGACTGCGCGTTGACGAGAGTGCTGATGCGAGGTTGGTCGCGTCGACCGCCATAGTGTGGTGCCCCGCTGCCGCGAAATGACTACCGGGAATCGTGCCCTGCCAGCCGCGGAAGCCGCGGACACAGTGGGACATTCATGGTTAACGAAACGCTAAGGCGGTTTTGGCGCCCAACACCTCCATCCTTGGTTGCATATTTTACAGAGCATTAACGCGAGGGTGTTTCCGTATGTGTCTGGCGGAGATTCGCTCCGTCGGCAGCGGGAATGGAGCTCACGATGGTTGCGGTCGCAAACGCGAATTCGACGTCGACCCAACCGCGGGACAAAGCGGCCCCCGCCGCCGTTGCGCCCGCCAAGCCATCCGTCTCATCCGACAAGCCTGCATCTGCGCCGGCAGCCCCTGCCGCCTTCGTATCGCTGTCAGACCGCGCCAAGGCGATTATCGAAAAGGCCAAGGCCGATCAGGCCGCGACCGAGGGACTCACCGATACATTCGACGAAATGCTGACGAAGCGGACCGACGCCCTGGCCGACCGCCTCTCCAAAGCGTTCGAGAAAATGAACATCCCGCCGGAATATGCGACGCATATGAAGGTCGACAAATTCGGCAACGTGACTGCCGAAGGCCCCTGGAAGGCCAAGATAGAGAAGATGTTCAGCGACGATCCGGCGCTCGCCAAGGAGATGAAGGAAGTCTCGGGCCTGAATGCCCTGAAGGCGGCGCAAGCTTCGCTCGATCTCTATAACGAGCAGAAAAAATCGACCAATAGTGAAGCGAAACAGGCGGAAGCCTGGAAGAACTACAATATCCGTTCGATGAACATCCAGACCCTGTCTGGCGTCATGACCATGAAGGACGGCAAGCTTCGGTCCGCCGCCGTCGATTACATGGACATGATCGCCGATCCAACCGGCATCAGCGCCGCCAAATCCCGGCAGGATTTCGCCAGCCGGCTGGCGTGACCTGAGATTAGAGCCAGTTCAGCTTCCGTAGACCGACGCCGGATCGAACACCTTGTCCGCATCGATGAACGAGACGTTCGCCGCCCCACCCTCGCCCTTGGTGATCGCGCGGTAGAAACATGAGCGACGGCCGGTGTGGCAGGCGGCTCCGCCGATCTGCTCGACCTTGATCCAAATCGCATCCTGGTCGCAATCCATCCGCATCTCCACCACGCGCTGGGTCTTGCCCGAGCTCTCGCCCTTGCGCCATAGCGCCTTGCGCGAACGGCTGTAATACCAGGCATCGCCGGTTTCGATAGTGTTGCGCAGCGCCTCTTCATTCATATGCGCCACCATCAACACGTCGCCATTCGCCACGTCGGTCGTCACGACGGTAACGAGACCGGCAGCGTCGAATTTCGGCGTGAGCACGAGGCCTTCTTCGAGATCATGGCTGTGCGCGTGCGATGTATTGGACACGGGAAAATCTCTCGCTGTGGTCGTCAAACGAAAATCGGGCGCCTGATGCGCCCGATACTCTAGCAGCAAATCACGATCGTCGCGCGATCAGCGCGACGTGGGTTTAGCGCGACATGGACTGGATCATCGACATGAACCGCGCCTGCTCGGCAGGATTGTCGCGGAAATTGCCGGTGAAACGCGTGGTGAAAGTGCGTGAGCCTTCCTTGCGGATACCGCGGGCCGACATGCAGGTGTGCTCGGCCTCGACCATCACCGCAACACCGCGCGGCTTCAGCACTTCATCGACCGCGGCAGCAAGCTGCGCGGTCAGATGCTCCTGGGTCTGCAGCCGATGGCCGAAGATATCCACGAGACGCGCCAGCTTGGAGAGACCGACGACACGCTCCACCGGTGTATAGGCAATATGCGCCTTGCCGTAGAACGGCATCATGTGATGCTCGCAATGGGAGACGAAGGCCATGTCGCGGATCAGCACGAAATCGTCATAGCCCGCGGTCTCGCCGAAGGTCCGATTCAGAACCTCGGCCGGGCACTGATGATAGCCCTGGAACAGCTCGTCATAGGCCTCGACCACGCGTCGCGGGGTGTCCATGAGGCCTTCCCGCTGCGGATTCTCGCCGATATAGGCGAGCAACGTCTGCACGGCCTGCTCTGCCTCGGCGCGCGAGGGCCGTAGCTGGTCGGGATTTACCGCCGCAGCCAGAAATTCGGCGGGATCGAGCTCCGCCGGCCGGAATTCCTGCACTTTGCTCTCGGCAGATCTGACTTCAGAAGATTTGCCATCCGGGGATTTGCCGCGAAGCGGCTTGATCACAGCGTCCATCTTTACTCCGTTCGACCGGCCCCACGGGAGGCCGGAGTGTCACCGGGCAGACGGGGCGGCAAGGCCGCCGGACGCCTGAGTCCGTCAATAAAACATCGTCTTGCGACAATAACACCGAGGCCGCCGAACTGAATTCTCAAATTCCGGCGATCTGGAGAACGCCCGGCGCTCTGTTCGCCGGGCTCCGCCCTATATAGTGGACCATTACGACTGTTGCCAGCCATCAGGCTACCCACTCATCACATTTAAATCGTTGGTCTTTTTCCTATTATTCCCAGCACGCCATTCAAGGGCAATGCGGGCAGTTCCCATGTGAGCCTAGGGTGATGACCCGATACTTCAGAACGGCACGGAGGAACAATCTTGGCAGCGCGCATCGCGTCAAACAGCTCCCCGCGCGACTCTTATGGAGGACGCAGGTTCGGAGGGAGGTGCCAGAAACAGCGCGAACGATCCGTAACCCAGGCATTGGTTGGAGGAATAGGCGATGGCGGCATCCTGTAAGTATGAAATCAGCATTCTGAAACACGACGAGCAAGAAATCGTTCTTGCTACTCATCATCCCGCCATCGGCGAATTAACGCGCGACAAGCTAGAGAGCCTTCGTTCGAGGCTAAGGGATTTTCATGGCAAGGAGCATACTCTAGCGCGGCATCGACAGCGCGAAGCAAGAGGAAAGGCCGACCCGAGGGGCAGCAGCTTTTCGGGAACAGCCGAGCATGCCACTCAGCGCAAGCAAGTCTTCGTTGCTGCTATAAAACGCGTTAGCAAGGAGCTAAAGCGCCTGCAGAACTTCGAAGTGAAAAAGGAACTCGGAGAGGCCGCCAGGCGCGCATTGGCCCTGCGACGGGCACAGCAATTCTCTCGACCGCAGAATGATCTTCGCCCTGGTGAAGGAATGCGCTCCATCCCGAGCCGGCGCCGGAATATCAAGATTCCTCCTTCACGGATTGGGAGGGTGTCGCAGGCGAACAAGCGCGCGCAGGCTCGGCGCGACGTCAGCCGCTGAAGCGATTAAGCGGCGCGGAGGGATCCGAGATTCTTTTTGTCTGTCCCAAGGACGAGCGCCGGCTGATCGGAGGCATCGAGCCTTTGGATCTGTTCCCGTCACGGATCGCATGTAATCCGATCGACGTGCCTTCCTTCAGAAGATGTTGGGCGGTCGCTAGAGTGTCCCTACATGAGGGAGACGGCTGCGACGTGCAAAATCCGTGCGTCGCCAAAAACATAACTGCTCACAGACCATTGAAACTGCTAATCTTTTATTTCATGGAATGGACGCTATATAGAGTCCAGTTCCTCGCGCGCCAAGGACGTGATCCCGGTGACCGATGGCACAGTTAAGGTCTGAACCAGATGCTGAACGACATCTATAACAAGCGCATCATCGAGCTCGCCGGTAACATTCCCCGGCTGGGCCGCCTCCCTGCCCCCGATGCGTCAGCCACCGCCCATTCCAAGCTCTGCGGATCGACCGTCAAGATCGATCTCATGATGGATGCCGATGTGGTCACCGACTTCGCCCATGACGTGAAGGCTTGCGCGCTTGGCCAAGCCTCGTCGTCGATCATGGCGCGTCATGTGGTGGGCTCGACTGCCGAAGAATTGCGTGCGCTGCGCGAGACCGTGCGCAAGATGCTGAAGGAAAACGGCGCACCGCCATCGGACGGAAAGTGGGCAGATATCGCCCTGCTCGAACCGGTGCGCGACTACAAGGCGCGCCACGCCTCGACGCTTCTCACATTCGATGCGGTCGTGGACGCCATTGGGCAGATTGAAGCCAAGTCAAACACCGGAGCCAGTCAGCCGACGCCGGCATAACGCCAGCGCGGCTATTTCCCTGACGGTGCCGATGCGACGCCGCCAGTCGGCACCGAGGCCTCGGCCGTCTTGGTCGACTTCGTCGAAGACACGACCGGCGCCGAAGCGACCGGGGTGTTTTCATTCTCCGGCCCGCTCACGAAACGATCCTGTACCGACTTCGGCACCAGTGATGCAACCGGCGCCTCCTGCTCGCGAGGCTCGGGCAACACATCACCGACACTATGGCTGGTGACCAGATTGGTCAGCTTCAACTCGGCTTCCGTAAGCCGATGCAGATCGTCCCACGGCGGCACGCTGAGCGACAATGACAAGAGATCGCCCGTGCCTCCCATGTCGAAGGTGTATTGGGCGAGACGGCCGATATCCCGCTCGACGATCATCAGATCATTTGCCGTATAGCTCGCAGCCTTCGGGTCGTCGGCGCGGTCGCCCATCCAGATTTGATGGACGCGCACAAGGGATTCTTCGGCCACATAGCGGGTCTTGCCCGCCAGCAGCAGGAACACGCACATGGATTCGCAATAGGCCTGCGGCACGACCGCCGGCTTCATGACGCCCGAGGTTGATTGCAGGTCGACCGTGATACCGACTGTGGTGCGCAGACCAAGCTTGCGCCAGCGCCGGCCCATGGTGATGGCGTCATTGACCGAGCCGCCGCTGGAATCCAGCACCACTGTCGCGTCAGTCAGATCGCGGCCTTTGGAAAACTCGTCGAAATCCCTGACGGTGTCGCCGGTGACAATCCCCACCGCGCCGATCCAGCCACGGCAATTCGGCTCGCAGGCGACCCAAGTGAAGCGCATCGGGAGTTTGCGTTCTTCGAGAACGGCTGCAGCTTGGGCAGACGACGCGACCGAAGCCAGCAGGCCGGCCGCGAGTCCGGGAAGAACGATGCAAAAGGCCGCGGCGCGAAACAGCGCCGAACTACCTGATCGAAGCGACCTCATACGTCCCAAGTCGGTTCCTTCCCCGCACTCTCATGAGCAATGGCAACGGCCCCAAACAACGCTCATGATTCTGTCACACGGGCGTTAAGTGAAAACCTAACGAGCTTCGCCGCAGCGTCCAGTTACTTTTGCTGCACTGCATGCAATAAATTGGCAGGTGTGTCTCCAATGCATAAGTAGATGGGTTCCACGCAAAGGAACCGGGCAAAACCCGGCTGATCTGATAGCAATCCGACCATGAAACATTCATCCATGTGCCCGAACTGCGTCGGTACTATTCAACGGCTGCCGCGCAATGCCGGTCGCGGCATGATCTGGATATACCGCCACACGCTGTCGCCGCTGGTCGGATACAATTGCCGTCACCTCCCGACCTGCTCGGTCTATGGCGACGAAGCGATCGAGCGCTATGGATTGTGGGCCGGCGGCTGGATGACACTGGCCCGGCTGCTCCGCTGCCAGCCATGGGGCACTTCGGGTATCGATAACGTGCCGGTCAAGCTGTCACCCGATGCCCGTTGGTACACACCGTGGCGCTACGCGCGCTGGCGCGGTGTCAATGACGGCGCGAACTAGAAGCTTACGCAGGCATTGCCGACCTTCGTGAGCACCGACTGCTGACTGAACTGCCGCTTATAGCTGTCCGCGATGGCAACGAGATCGGCACGTTTCTGAGCGTCGTCAGCGAAAGTGATCAGAACGACCTTTGCCCTTTCGCGGACATCAACATTACGCACGCCGTCGCGCCACTGCCCGTCTCCATCGATGACGGTGAGACCATCGGGAAAGCGAGGCGTGATTTCCCTTGCGACGAAATTTGCAAATGCAGATTCGCTGATACCAGGCCGATCGCCAATGTTACGGCCGAAGATCATCTCCGCAGACACCATGACGCGCGACGGCGGCAGACACGCTTGCGGCGGCAGCCATGCACAGCCGCTCATCAGCACACTGACTGTTAATGTAGCAAGGCATGCGGAGAACAGTTGGCGGATATGTCGCGGCACGCCGAACCTCAAATTATCAAAGCTATTTTTACAAAATGCCTACTGGTGGGATTGTTGAATAACATTTGATACCATAGGGTGCCGCCACTTCATCTCGCCAAATTCATCTTCACTTAACATCATTGCCCGGGGCACTCAGGTGGAAGACGGCCTATACGAAGTACATTTTCATACTATTCATGGCACCGGGACCGGCGTTGTCTATGCAATCGGCGGAAAGCTGCGCGGCGGCAACTCCGCTTTCGCCTTCATGGGCAACTATCAAAACAGAGGCGAGACCATCTCTGTCAAGGTGTCATCGAAACGCTACAACCCGGATCAAAGCTTCAAGTCGGTGTTCGGCTTTGAAGGTGTCACACTGGCATTGACCGGTCGCGTCAATGGCGACCTGCTCGATTTCGAAGGCAGTGCGCTGCAATTGCCCGGCGTGCCGTTCAAGGCGCAACTGACCCGCATCTGCGACTAAGCGACACGTCCCGACATTTTACGGCTGAACGCGATGGCCACCAGTGCCGTCGTCAGGAAACCCATGGCGACAAACCCCGACGCGTGGAAGTATCCGCCGGCGAACAGCGCGCCACCGATGCCCGATCCAATCGCCTGGCCGACATAGAGCATCGATGTATTGAGCGAGACCGACGCCGCACCGGCCGACGGTGCCGCCATGATCAAGCGGACCTGCTGCATCGACGTGATGGCGCCGAAGCCGAGCCCCCAGATCGCGACGCCGAGCGCCATCACGGGCAGATGGCCTGCGCCGAGCGTCCAGACCGTCATGCCGGCCAACACCAGCGATGTTGATAGAATGGAGGTTCTCAGCGGCCCCCAGCTATCGACGATCCGCGTCGCCGTCATGATGCCGAGAAAACCGCAGACGCCGTAGATCGCGAAGACGGATGCCGCTGCATCGTGCCCTGCGCCCGCGAGACGTTCGAGCAGCGGCGCCATGAAGGTGAAGATCGAGAACTGCCCGGCGATCTGCAGCATAGTGATCGACAGCAACAACAGCACGAGCCGGTTGCGCGCCAGCGCCGACCATGTGCTGAGATCGACAGTGGCACCGAACAGCCCGCGCGGAATCCACCACACCAGCAACACGAAACTGATGCAACTCATTACGCCGACGCAGCCATAGACCTCGCGCCAACCGAAGCGGCTGGCGATGAACGTCACCAGCGGCAGACCGACCGCAGCGGCGAGGGTCCAGCCGAGAAAGACATAAGCAACGCTGCTACCCCGCTTCTCCGGCGGCACCAGCATGCCGACCACGCCTGCCGCCTGCGGAGTATACGGTGCCGCAGCGATGCACATCACCAGGCGGATCGCGAGCAGCACCGCATAGTTGGGCGCAAGGGCCGAAGCGAGATTGCACACGGCCACGACCGCGATGACGCCGATCAACATGTGCCGTCGCTCGATCCGGCTGGTCAGCCACGACATCAGCGGCGAGCAGATACACAGCATCACTGCGCCGAAGGTGATGAGCAGTCCTGCCTCGCGGATGGTGACGCCGAGGCCGGCCGACAATTCACCCAGCATCGCCGTCGGCCCCAGCAGGCCGATGCCGGTGACGAAATTGCCGATCATGAGTGCGGTGGGGGCGTAGGGGCGGGAGACTGTCAAGATATCGCATCTTATGGATGCAACTGCATGCAAGTCAAACCTGCAAGCCAAGCGTGCAAATCAGGTCAGCCAGACTGGTGTTGCAACGCCCGAATCGGCTGCTATACCGCTCGTCCGCTTACCTGCGCCCGTGTGCAGGAGTGAGCCACAGGAGAGAAGACATGACAGAGAATGAAGGCTCGGGATTCAAGTTCGGCCTCGCCAACCTCACCCCCGCCGAAACCAACAATATCACCGTTACATTCCCTGATGGCGCCAAGCGCGAATTTGCGAAGGGCACCACCGGTTTCGAGATTGCCAAGGGCATCTCGCCGTCGTTGGCCAAGCGTACCGTCGCGATGGCGCTGGACGGTACCGTCTCGGATCTCTCCGATCCGATCGACGACGACGCCAAGATCGATTTCATCAACCGCGACGACCCCCGCGCGCTGGAGCTGATCCGGCATGACGCGGCGCACGTGCTCGCCGAAGCCGTGCAGACGCTGTGGCCGGGCACCCAGGTGACCATCGGTCCGGTGATCGAGAACGGTTTCTATTACGACTTCTTCCGCAACGAGCCATTCACGCCCGAGGACTTCGGCGCGATCGAGAAGAAAATGCGCGAGATCATCGCGCGCGACAAACCGTTCACCAAGGACGTCTGGGATCGCGAAAAGACCAAGCAGGTATTCCGCGACAAGGGCGAAGCCTTCAAGGTCGAGCTGGTCGACGCCATTCCCGGCAACGAGCCGATCAAGATCTACTACCAGGGCGACTGGTTCGACCTCTGCCGCGGCCCGCATATGACGTCGGTCGGCAAGGTCGGCAATGCCTTCAAACTGATGAAGGTGGCCGGCGCCTATTGGCGTGGCGACAGCAACAATCCGATGCTGACGCGCATCTACGGCACTGCCTTCGCCAAGCAGGAAGACCTCGACGCGTATCTGAAACAGATCGAGGAAGCCGAGAAGCGCGACCACCGCAAACTGGGCCGTGAACTCGACCTCTTCCATTTCCAGGAAGAAGGCCCGGGCGTCGTGTTCTGGCACCCAAAGGGCTGGACCATCTTCCAGGCGCTGATCGCCTATATGCGGCGTCGCCTCAATGGCGACTACAGCGAAGTCAATGCGCCGCAGATCCTCGACAAGGTGCTGTGGGAGACCTCCGGTCACTGGGAATGGTACCGCGAGAACATGTTCGCGGCGCAGTCGGCCGGCGACGAAGCCGAGGACAAGCGCTGGTTTGCGCTCAAGCCGATGAACTGCCCCGGCCACGTGCAGATCTTCAAGCATGGCCTCAAGAGCTATCGCGACCTGCCGCTGCGCCTTGCCGAGTTTGGCGTGGTGCATCGCTATGAGCCATCGGGCGCCATGCACGGCTTGATGCGCGTGCGCGGCTTTACCCAGGACGACGCCCATGTGTTCTGCACCGAGGCCCAACTCGCCGACGAATGTCTCAAGATCAACGACCTGATCCTGTCGACCTATTCCGACTTCGGCTTCGGCGACATCGTGGTCAAGCTGTCGACGCGGCCGGAGAAGCGCGTCGGCACCGACGAGATGTGGGATCACGCCGAGCGCGTAATGGCCACCGTGCTGTCGGTGATCGAGAGCCAGTCCGGCGGTCGCATCAAGACCGAGATATCGCCTGGTGAGGGCGCATTCTACGGACCGAAGTTCGAATATGTGCTGCGCGACGCGATCGGCCGCGACTGGCAGTGCGGCACCACGCAGGTCGACTTCAACCTGCCGGAGCGTTTCGGTGCGTTTTATATCGACGCCGACGGATCGAAGAAGGCGCCGGTGATGGTGCATCGCGCGATCTGCGGTTCGATGGAGCGCTTCATCGGTATCCTGATCGAGCACTTCGCCGGCAACTTCCCGCTCTGGCTGTCGCCGGTGCAGGTGGTGGTCACCACGATCACCTCGGAAGGCGATGAATACGCCAAGGTCGTCGCCGCGGCCGCACGCAAGGCCGGCCTCCGCGTCGAGATCGATCTGCGCAACGAAAAAATCAACTACAAGGTCCGCGAACACTCGCTGGCCAAGATCCCTGCTCTGCTCGTCGTCGGCAAGAAGGAAGCCGAAACCGGCCAGGTCTCGGTGCGCCGTCTCGGCAGCGATGGCCAAAAGGTGAGTTCGCTCGAAGAAGCCCTTGCCGCACTGGTCGACGAGGCGACACCGCCCGACGTGAAGCGCGCACTGGCAGAGGGCTGAGCCGATGAGCGACGATGAAGAGATCGAGATCGAGGCCTATCCGCTCCGATCCTATCAGGTGATCGCCGATCCCAACCGGCCGGACGTGGTCGCGCTGGCATTCGAGACTGAGCGTGGCCATAGCCTCTATCTGGCCTCGCGGGCCGTGCTGGAGGATCTGGGCCGTGATCTGCTGGACCGTGCCTCCAAGATGCCGGAGCACAAAACGGTCGGTTGAGCGGATGCCCGCGATCACAATCCGTCTAAATGAGCAGGGCCCGCCTCGTGGCGGGCCTTTTCGCATGGTAAGCGGTCATTCAAATCCTGCAAATTCTGCGCATCCTCATCTGTGAGAACTGCCCGTGTCCGACATCATCGACTTCCTGAAGACCCGCCGCTCCGTCAAGCCGCGTGAAATGACCGGCTCCGGCCCCTCATCCGCCGAACTCGAAACCATCCTGACCATCGGGGCACGGGTGCCGGACCACGGCAAGCTGGCGCCGTGGCGCTTCATCATTTTCGAGGGCGACGCCCGCAAACGCGCCGGCAACGTCATCGCCACCGTGTTCGCACGGAAGAATCCCGATGCACCGGTCGAAGATATCGAGGCGCAGAAACACAAACTGACGGAAGCACCGCTGGTGATCGGCGTGGTGAGTACCATCAAGCCGCATCCGAAGATTCCGTCATGGGAGCAGGAACTGTCCGCAGGTGCGAGCTGCTTGAATATTGTGTCGGCCGCTACAGCCATGGGTTATGGCGCCAACTGGCTGACCGGCTGGATGGCCTATGACCGCGACGTGCTCGAAGGTCTCGGCCTCGCCGCCAATGAAAAACTGGCGGGCTTCATCCATATTGGCGGCAAGCCTGACAAGGTGATCGAGGACCGGCCGCGGCCAGAACTCAAGGACGTCGTGACGCGGTTCTAGGCTTTAGCTAGGCGGCCTGGGACGCCTGGCTGCCAAACCGGCGCAGCAGGTTCTCGATTTCCGACGCCGGCTTGGCAGGGCTGAACAGAAAACCCTGCACCTCGTTGCAGCCTTCCGCGCGCAGCCAGTCCAGCTGATCGATCGTCTCGACGCCCTCAGCCGTCGTGGTGATGTTCATGCTGCGACCAAGCCCGGAGATCGCGCGCACGATGGCAACGCAATCCGGCCGCTCGATCAGATCCTTCACGAATGACCGATCGATCTTGATCTTGTCGAACGGAAAACTCCGGAGATAGCTCAGGCTGGAATAGCCGGTGCCGAAATCATCCATCGAGATGCGGACGCCCAGCGCGCGCAACTGATGCAGGATCGCGAGATTGGCCTCGGTTTCCGCGAGAAAAACCGACTCGGTGATTTCCAGCTCCAGGCGATGAGGCGACAGGCCGGAATAGGCCAGCGCAGCGACCACGACCTGCACCAGGTTGCGGCTGCGGAACTGCACCGGCGAGAGATTGACCGCGACCTTGATATCGTCCGGCCACTTGGCAGCTTCGGCGCAGGCCTTGCGCAGCACCCACTCGCCGAGCGTGACGATGAGGCCGATATCCTCGGCGACCGGGATGAAATCCGCCGGTGAGATCATGCCCTTGTCGGGATGTTTCCAGCGCAACAGCGCCTCGAATCCGGTGATGCGATCGGCGGCCAGATCGACCAGCGGCTGGTAGTGCAATTCAAATTCACCGTCAGCGAAAGCGCTGCGCAAATCGAGCTCCATGTCGCGGCGCTTCTGTGCCTGACGATCCATCTCGCGCTCGAAAAAGCGATGCACGCCGCCGCCTTCGGACTTGGCCCGATACAGTGCCATATCGGCATTGCGCATCAGCTCTTCGCTGGTATCGCCATCACCCGGTGACATGGCGATACCAATGCTGGCGCCGATCACGACCTCGACGCCGTTCATGTCATAGGGCGCGCTGATGATTTCGATCAGCCGCGCGGCAAAATCGTTGGCTTCGTTCGGCGTGATATCGGCTGCCAGCACCACGGCAAATTCGTCGCCGCCGAGCCGGGCTGCGAGATTGTTGCCACGGACCTCGGCGCGCATTCGCGCGGCGACCATCTTCAGCAGCCTATCGCCCATCGGATGACCGAATGAGTCATTCACGTTCTTGAACAGATCGAGATCAATGCAGAGAACCGCGACATGTTTGGTCGGATTGTCGTGATCCAGCGCCTGGGCCAGACGCTCCTGATAAAAAACACGATTCGGCAAATCCGTCAGCGCATCGTGATGCGCCATATGCGCCACACGCGCCTCGGCCTTGCGACGCTCGGTAATGTCGACAACAGCCACGAGAAAGCCGTCGCGGCCTTCGAACATCACGCGGCGGCCATAGGTCAGCACCTCGATCTCGCTTCCGTCGGCCTTCAGGTGGCGCCAGTTGCGATCCGACTGATAGATATCTCCGAGCTGCATCAGCGCACGCGTGTGGAGCTCCCATTCATCGCGCGGCCAGATTTCCTTGAGTTGCATGCGCAGGAAAGTGGCGCGATCGTATCCGTAATGCGCGACAGCCGCGTCATTGACGCTGAGAAAATCCATCGTCTCGGCATCGAACACCCACATTGGCATCGGATTGCTGTCGAACAGCAGCCGGAACGAGGCCTCGCGGCGCTTAATGTCGGTGACGTCAGACACAGTCAGCGACACCAAGTCGCCAAAAGCGGTGGCGCTGAGCCGAAGGTTGCGATCATCGCTGTCGATTTCAAGCTGACCGCTCTGGCCATTGGCGATCATGGACAGCAGCCATTTCGTCACGCTCGGCAGCGACAATGCGTGGCCGCCTGCACTCAGCTTGCGCCACTGAAGGTCGGCGGGTGATACTTTCAGCAGGCGCGAAGCGCCCTGATTATGATGCACGATCTGGAAGTCAAAAGCCTGGCTTGCAGAATCCCGGATTGCCGCAAGCGACACGATGCCTTCGTCCGTCGACGAGAAGATCGCATCGACCAGATTGTAACGGGTGCCCTGCTCGTTGACATAGACGCCGACCAACCGGCCACCCCAGCGTGACGCTGTCGGCAGCGCCAGAATGTCATAGGTGTGGACGAGACCGTCACGCACGCAATGCGCCACCATCAGATGCGGCCTGTTGGCCTGCAACGCGCAGTTTGCGGCTTCCGTTAGCGCACGCACGCAATCAGGTGCCAGCACGTCGAGCGGAATGCCCCAGCGATCGTCACCCAACCACTGTTGCACATAGCGGCCGCTGCGTGACACTTCGAGCGTCTCACCTTCGACTTTCAGCAGGACGATGTGATCGGCCATCCGCCCAAGACTGCCGAGCATCACTTCTTCATAGCCGGGCAGAATCTGGCCGGGACGAACGGCCGCCCGCCATTTGCGTTGCAAGGCTGGAATGTCGTCGAACAACTTGACGTCCGGGCTTCCGGATAACTGTCTGGCCGCGATCACGACATCCCCTTCGGAACACTTGTAGCGATACGTGCTATTCGGGCTATGGGGATTAACGTCATGTAAACGTTCCGCGGCCGCGGACGGCAACGACGTGTTATAACGCGACAAACTGGCACGATGGTTAGTTGGCGATTCAGGACCATGACACGCGCATGACAATTCATTCGCGTTTGAAGCGTGTTGTCTGCAACGAGATCTTCGTTCTGGAAGATTGTTGAGTAGCTTGCGAGCAGTTAGCGCGCGACGACTTCGATCTCGCCGTCGACACCGTTCACGACGTTGAAGGGGCGCTCGAACACCTTGCCTTCGTTCTTGGCGATGGCGCGGTACTCGCCTTCCGCCAGTGTGACGCGCGGGAAGGCGCCGATCGATTCCTTGATGACGTCGCCGGCCGGCGTGATCACCGACCATGCGGTGTTGGCCAGGGCCTCGCCGCCCTTGTCGCTCACCAGCTTCATGGTGATGACTGCCGCACGATGCGTGATGGTCACGTCGGTGAGCTTGCTCGCCTGCACGCGGATGTCGGAGCGCACCACCGAATTGGCGTCGCCGTAATTCGAGATGATATAGTAGGTGCCTTCCTGCAGCAGCACGACATCACCGGCAGGAACGCTCGGCAGCAGCGGCGTGCGCTCGCCGCCTTCGAACTGGCTGCCCTTGTAGATCGAGAACGAGATCTGGTTCTGCGGAATCTTCGTGGTGCCGACGCGGCCCTCGATCCGCAATCCGCCGGCGGGCAGCACAAACGCTTCACGATCGGTCTCGGACTTGATGGTCACCGGACGAACGGCGCTCACGAGGCCCAGCGCCACGTGCACCACATAGCTGCCCGGCGGCAGCACGATGTTGGGCGTCGCGCCGCGATCCTCGCGGATCAGCTTGAAGGCACCGGTCTCGTCCGGCCGATCCGAATAGACCCGCCAGACAAGCCCGCTATTGATGACCGGCATATCCTTGCCATAGCGCGCCGTCAGCGCCAGCACGCCCTGTGCGGGCCCGGTTGGAGCAGCCTGGACCGGCGACGGCACAGGCGGGGCGACATTGGCAACCGGCGGCTGCGTCAGCGGCGCCGGCAACAGGGGGGTGGAAGCAGGACCGGACGGCGGCGCGAGGCTGATGGCCGGACCCGATGGGACATCCGGGATCGAGCCCGGGGGAACCGGTGCCGGGCGGTCCGAAAAGAACTGCGCAGATGCGGTTTGGGGCAAGGCAACAGCCTGCAGCAGAGCGAGGGCCAGCACCATAGCCAGCCGTCCGCTCCGGCCGGATGTTCGCAAATCATGGCCCCATGCAGTCATGGTCATGCTTTTCACCCAAAACGCGACAAATTCAAGCCTTGACGCGGCTGTCCCGCCGACAGACCCACAATCGCGTGAGGCCCTCAGGAACCGGTGCACCGTGCGGTAACGGGTCGCTCTGCAGTCACATTTGGTGCCTAAACTTCGCAAACGCGACATAAATCATGAATTAGCTACCGTCTGGAATGATGGCGCAGCTGCATTTAATATCGGCGGCGTCGAGGAGCTTAGTGTGCTGGAGATTTTGATGGGGCGCGGCCAGAATGGCGCGAACGGTCGCGACAAACCTGGTTTGGGAAGCGTTCGACGTCCGATCATCGGTCTGGCGCTGGGCGGGGGTGCGGCGCGCGGTTTCGCCCATATCGGGATCCTCCGCACTTTGCTCGCCCATGGCATCGTCCCGAACGTCGTGGTGGGCACCTCGATCGGTGCCGTAGTTGGCGGATCCTACGCCGCCGGCCACCTCGATACGCTCGAGGAATGGGCGCGCAGTCTGCAGCCCCGCAATATTCTCAGCTATCTCGACATTCGCCTGAACGGCTCAGGCCTGATCGGCGGCAACAAGCTGGCCGCACAGCTCGAAGCGTCGCTGGGCCATACGCTGATCGAAGATCTCCCGCTGAAATTCGCCAGCGTCGCCACCGAGGTGCGCACCGGCCATGAAATCTGGCTGACTCATGGTCGCCTGGTCGATGCAATGCGCGCGTCCTATGCGCTGCCGGGCATCTTCTCTCCGGTTCTGGTCGGCGATCGCTGGCTGGTCGACGGCGCGCTGGTCAATCCGGTGCCGGTATCGGCGGCGCGCGCGCTGGGCGCTGAGATCGTAATCGCAGCCAATCTCAGCAATGACGTGTTTGGCCATTCGACCACGATTTTCGACCATGGCACGGGACCTGAAATGGCCGAGCCCATCATCGAAGTCGAAGAGCCCAAGCGCGGTTTCAGCAAGTTCTTCTCGGCCGAGCGCACCATGAAACGCGAATTCTTCGGTGGTGGCGGACGACCGGGCATCTCTACCGTAATGGTCGATGCCTTCAACATCATGCAGGATCGCATCACCCGCGCGCGCCTTGCCGGCGATCCGCCGGATCTCCTGATCGCCCCCCGCGTTGGCCGCATCGGCTGGTTCGATTTCCACCGCGCCGAAGAAATGATCACGCTCGGCGCGCGTGCCGCAGAACGCGCTGTCGAGTCCATTCAAGAAGCGATCGAAATCCTCGCCCCTGAAGTGGCAAACTCGCCTGCGCCCGTCGTTGCGCAGAAGCCGACCACTTCGCAGAGCTGAGTACGGCGGGCTCAGGCCGTCGCAATATATTCGCGCAGCGCTTCCTGTTCGCGTTCGAATTCGCGCAAGCGAAATTTGACGACGTCACCGATCGAGATCAGACCAACGACCTTCTCGTCCTCGATAACGGGCAGATGCCTGAATTTTCCGGTCGTCATCTTTTCCATGATTGCACCGACCGTATCAGCCGGTTTGCAGCCAATGACCTTGCGCGTCATCACGGCGCTCACGTCTTCATCCAGCGCCGAGGCGCCGCGCTCTCCGATCACCCGCACGATATCACGCTCAGACAGGATACCATCGATGTGGTGATGGCTCATCACCAGGACGGCACCTATTCTTCGCTGTGACAGCATCTGCACTACCGACGAGACCTTATCGTTCGGCGAGACGCTGATGATCTGGTGGCCTTTGGAATCGAGAATTGCACGTACCGTCATTGTCGCCTCCTAAGTCGACCATGCCCTTTGTCGGGCGCGGTCTTTCATTCTAGGGTCGTCAGACAGATGCAGTGTAACAGCGCAGTTCAACAGTCGTTCAGATGTGGTGATCGCACTGAAACACCGTTCGCGCCGGGAACGGGATCGACCTCAAGGGCCGAACCTGCCAACGTGAGTCACCTGTCGAATACATAAGATGGATCAAATGCGTCGGCCTCGCAAGAAGCCGGTACGCGCTTAATGCAGGTCGGAGATGTCCGGAGACGATGTTTGCGAACCCGTGCGTTGCAACCTCGGAATAGGATCGAACAGCGAGAACAGCAGCAGCCCGGCGAAGAAGCCGCCGATATGCGCCTGCCACGCAACGCTCGCCCCTTCCGCGCCGATCGCAATCGAGCCGACACCGAAGATGATATTGACGCCGAACCAGACCGCCAGAAATCCGATCACGCGCGGATCGCGCAACGAACGCAACAAAGGAAGCGCCGGCACACGTGCCGCTTCATCGGCATCGCCGCGGTTGAACGACAGGAAGCTGCCGCGCACGAAGGCAAAACGGATGGCCGCGGCCATGGCGCCGGAGACCGAAGCCGAGGCGCCGATCATCGGTGCGAGTGCGTGTTCATGGGTAACCAGATGCGCGGCGGCACCAGCCACAGCCGTCACCGCCATGAAGATGAAGAAGCGGACCGCGCCGAAGCGCCGCGCCAGCGCGCTGCCGAACGGCAGCAGCCACAACACGTTGAAGCCGATATGGCTGAGATTGGCGTGCAACAGGGAGTAAGTGACGAAACTCCATACCTTGGCGCCATTGCCGCCGGGAAAAGGCATCGACAGCAGCGTCTGGTCGTAGCGCTTCGGAATGAAACCGAAGACCTCAATGGTCCAGTATTCCAGATCCACCGGCAGCAACATGCGGATAATGTGGATCACGGCAAGCAACCCGACATAGGCCGTCAGCGCCCCCGGCAGGGTCAGGATCGGTTCGCGCGGGGGAGCGGGGGAATCCAAGGTGTCCAAGGGGATAACGGCCTGTCAGCGGCTCTGGCGAGCGATGCCCCAGATAGTCGGCTTTGCCGGTACCGCGCAAGCTCAGGATCGCCGCAGGACAGCAAACCCGCTTGAAAAGAAAAAGGGAGAGCCTCTGAGAAAGGCTCTCCCGGGTCCGTCTTGATCTTTTCCCGCGGATGGATGTCCCGGTGTGCCGGACGAGCCGACATCCCCACCCCTCCCCGCGTGACGACCAATTCTGTTTTCAGCCACCTGTTTATCGAAGCGCGTCACGAACTGCTGGAGACAGTCCGCTCCGCTCTGGAGTGAGCAGGAGACTACCGGCAATCCCCGCGTTGCCAAGCGCATGCTTAACTTAGAGTTAACGGCGAACCGGCCCATCCGCTCCGAAACCGGACGGTTAATGAGATCCTAATAATCATAGTAAACTTAACCTTAACGGCGGATACCCGCCCGAACGCGGTGGAAAACGCGCCTTCGGCATGGACGCTGCAATGACTGATCTGCACAACATGTAGCGGCGAGCGATGGATGGATTCGGGACAGAAATGTCCCCGATCCACTGCAAGCCGGGTCAGGATCAGGCGAATGAAACATCCATCCAGCCGCGCGTTCTTCGCCTATTGGGACGACAAACGCGGTTTTGCACGCGCTCCCGATCGGAGCGAGCTGGAACCCGGCCCCGTGCGCGAATTGCTCGGCGATATCTTCGTGCTGTCCTATGACCAGCCCGTCGAATTCCCGTTCCGCGTGGCCGGCACAAGAGTTTGTGCCCTGCTGGGCCGCGACCTGAAGAACCAGCCGTTTCCGTTGCTGTTCGCCCCCGAGTGTCGCGACGAGATCCGGGACATGATCACCGTCGTATCCGAGGAGCAACTCGTCGCCGTTGCTGGCGTGACCGCCATGACCGAATTCGGTCAGAAGGCGCATCTGGAACTGCTGTTGCTGCCATTCGCGACGCGCGCGCATTCCCCTATCAGCCTGACCGGCCTGCTGGCGCCCATGTATGAAGTCCGCGGCCGGCTCGGCGCATTCCAGCTAACGTCGTTCCGCTATCTCGCCCACCACCCCCAGCGCTTTGCGCCGCGCGCCCTACGCAAACTGCAGGTTGCCCGCGGCCTTATGGTCTATGAAGGGCTGCGCTGAGCAGCCTTCTACGTACGCTGCTCATTATAAGTGTCGCGCAGAATAATCACGCCAACTGGTTGCGCCAGTTCGGTATTTGCTAACGCGGCGTTAACCCTACGGGCCGTAGGGTCGGTCGAAACTCGACCAGCATGACCGGCACGACACTGATGGCGTTCGCGCAAACAAAATCGATTCTTCCGTCTGCAGAAGAACGCCGTCGCTTTCAGCGGGTGAAAGTGCACCTGCTTGGCCGCTATATGCTGCCGGATCGCCGCGAATTTCCGTGCCAGGTCATCAATATGTCGCCCGGCGGCCTCGCGCTGCTCGGTCCCGGCATCGGCAATGTGGGCGACCGCGTCATCGCCTATCTCGACCATATCGGCCGTGTCGAAGGTAAAATAACCCGGATCATCGACAACGGCTTCGCCATGACCGTGGGTGCGACACCGCGCAAACGCGACAAGCTGGCAGCCCAGCTGACCTGGCTGGCCAACCGCGACATTCTCAATCTGCCGGAAGACCGCCGCCACGACCGTATCGTGCCGCGCAACCCGATGGTGCTCCTCACCCTCGAGGATGGCGTCCACATGAACGGCCGCATTATCGACCTGTCGCTGTCCGGCGCCGCCATCGCGGCAGAGAAACGTCCGCCGCTGAACTCGATTGTCATGCTCGGCCGAATCCAGTCCCGTGTGGTCCGCCATCTCGAAGAAGGCTTCGCGCTGGAGTTCTTCCACGAGCAGTTGGCAGAGACGCTCGAAGACAGCGTCAACGCCCGGTAAACGGCCGAACGCCCCCGATCCTCGTTTTTCAATGTCCTGAAGGCGCTATCCGCGTCAGCGGATACCGTTGCGCGTCATCTGGACGCGGTCGCGAGGGGTTAATTTCACGCCGCTTTTGCACGCAAGTTCCTGAATTGCGGCATTCAAGCCATTAACGCGTAAAATTTGAATCAAATACAATTAGCTAAAATTTGAATCACATTCGATTCAAGTATAGTTCGAATTCGCCGCGCCTTTTACTTGTAATCGCTTCAATTGTACTTGAGCGATTTAGCGGCGACGAAAATCCTTTGTGCGAAACATGGTCCCAACAAGAAAACGGGGGCCACAATGTTTGGTAACAAGGGGCGATACTTCGGACTGGCCGTTTTAGCAGTCCTTCTTGGAGTGACTTCGTCGGCACGTGCCGGCAACGAAAAACTCTACGCAAGCCTAGGCGACAGCACGCGCGCACCGATCGGCTGGGTCGAATTCTGTTCAGACAATCCGACCGACTGCCGCGGCGGTGCGACGCAAGCACGTGACATCGTCATCACGCAGACTGCGTGGAAGGATCTGGTGCGGGTCAATCGCTGGGTCAACGAGACCATCAAGCCAATGACCGACATGGATCATTGGGGCGTGATCGAAAAGTGGTCGCTGCCATCAGACGGTTACGGTGACTGCGAAGACTATGTGCTCCTTAAGCGCAAGATGCTGATCGAAGCAGGCTGGCCACGCGAGGCGCTGCTGATCACCGTGGTGCGTGACAAGAAGGGCGAAGGCCACGCCGTGCTCACGGTGAAGACGGACAAGGGCGAATACGTTCTCGACAACCAGAATGAGAACGTCCTCGCCTGGACCGAGACCGGTTACCGCTTCGTCAAACGTCAGTCACAGAACGATCCGAATGTGTGGGTCTCGCTCGGCGACAACCGTCCTGCAGTGGCTACGGCCAGCGCGCGGGATCGCTAAACAACAATACGAATTGGAGACACGCGACCCGGTCACATCCCCACCCCTCCCCGTCCCAGACCGGATCGCGCGCGCCCGAACCTCCCCCAAGGTTCGGGCGCAACTTTTTGAGGTGGTGGCCACGCAGCCTCCGACAGGAAGCGGCCGACGACGCGTGGAAGCAGATGCAGGCCTGGCTGACAAAGTACAAAGTGCTGGGCTGATCCCGAACTGCTGTCTGAGAAACACGAACCGACAAAAAATCGCCGCGCTAGTCGCGGCGATTTGCGTTTCGGTCGATGGTGCCGTCGGGCCGATAGCCGAAGCGCACGAGCGCAATCGCTGTCAACCGCTTCCCGAACCGGCGCTCGAACTCACAGAACATCCAGACGAAAGCCATCACCAGCGCAAAGACGGTGGTGACAAACAGCAGCGTGAGATTGGCAATGTCGAGGGTCATGGTCATCGTTTCGATTTTGCAAAACGCGTACCAGACAATCTGACCAGCCATGATGTAGCTCCAGCACAGCTATGCTGGAGCCGACGAGGTAATCAGGTGGCGTCGCTCAAGGCCGATCAGTCACAAACCTCGACACGACGCACCCGATATCCAGCCGGTGTCCGTACGCGCTTACGCGTTATGTAACATCCGCCTTCGTCATCATAACCGCCATAAGCGTAGGGGTACCCACCGTAATACGCATAGGGGCCGTAGCCGTAGTAACCGCCATAAAGGCCGGCGCCGGCGAGGCCAAATCCCAATCCTATTCCAGCACCGCGAAATCCACGGCCGAAGCCGCCGCCATGCCAGCCACTACCACCATGGAATCCACCGCCGTGGAATCCGCCGCCACCATGACCGCCGCCGCCGCGCGCCGATGCGGCTGTCGGCGCGACCAGCGCGACTGCGGCAAGGGTCAACAGACCAAACACCAATTTGCGTAACATCAACTACACTCCGTCACGGGTCACTTACAGCGCCGCCCAGTCAAATAGGTAGCTCTTTCGTTCGCGAACCGCCACGGTGCGACGATCAATAGCCGTCACTTGTTCGCGACTGTCGGTTACGGTGTGTTGCTGAAAGCCTGTCGCGCAACGTTGCGCTAGCACCCCTTGCAGATGCTCTTCACCTTGCGATCAACGGCACGATCCTGCGCATCGACCGCTGCATCGCCTGTCGCCGGCTTGCCATCCGGCGACGCCTGTCCGGTCCCGCTCGCGCCTGCCGTGATCCCGGTCGCGGCGCGTCCACCACTCGCATTCGCCGTGCCTGCACTATTGGTGCCCGCAGCGCCGCCCGTCGCGCCGCCACCTGCACTGCCGGATTGGGCGAACGCCGCAACTGAAGACAACAGGACGGTAGCCGTTGCAGCCGCGATGAGTTTCGAGGAATGCGCCATTGGAAATCTCCTTTGGCGTTCAACGAGACCAGCGGAAACGGGTTCCGTTGCGGGAACGAATTTGGCGCCGGCGGCTTGAATCCCTGACATTGCCGAGGAGAAGCCTGCGTGTCCTGGGACAAGCCGTTTCGCGAACCGATCGAATTGCCCGACGGCAACACGCTGGTGTCGTTGCGCGACGCCGGCGCTTACATCACACAGCTGTCACCATCTGAACACGATGCAAAGGAATGGCAAACCGCGATGCATTGCCTGATCGAGGCGGCTGACTACGGCGGCCCTGTCAGTTTCGCGCGGCTCGGCGTTGCACAGGCGCTGCATCGCCATCAGGAGAAAGTATTCGACCCGACGCGCGCGCGATCGCGCTGGCGCAGGCCGGGCCTCAGTTAGCAGATGTCATGCGCAAGCTGATCGACTTCGACGACGAGACCCTCGACAAGCTCACCCAGCTCGGTCGCGACCGCATGGCGACGACGCAAGAACTTGCCGATGAAGCCTTCGCCGACCTCCTGAAGAAGCACGGCGTTCCGATCGATCTCAAGGATGCACTCCGCAAGAGCGTGAAAGCCGCCGGTCCATCATCGGCATCAAGCCGCAACACTGCGATGCGCCCCGCCCCATCACGTCCAGCAAGGAAGAAGGCCCATGCCAAACGATCCGCAAAAAGATCCATTTGAGGAAGGCGAGCGTGCCGCCAGCGAGGGCATTCCTGCCGAGGCCAATCCCTATCAGGACGGCACCGAGGAGCATTCGCTATGGAGCGCCGGCCACGAGCGCGTGGCCGGCGAAACAGAAGCCAATGAGTCCGAAGGGACGTGATCGCGCTGCGTGCGATCACAACGAGAGCCCTTTCGGTTGATAGAATCAGAACCGAGGCTCTGGCTTTTTGTTGAGACGCGTTTTCTTGATGCGAACCGGTACCCGCTTCGCTCGAGAACGCTCTAGCCGATCTTCTTGAGACCTTTCTGGAAGCGCGGGCCGTTCGCCGCATAGAATCGCGCGGCGCTGCCCATCGCCGTCACCTGCTCCGGCGACAGCGTGCGAATGACGCGCGCCGGCGATCCGATGATCAGCGAATTCTCCGGAAACTCCTTGCCCTCGGTGATCACCGAGCCGGCGCCCACGATGCTGTTCTTGCCAATCTTTGCACCGTTCATCACGATCGAGCCCATGCCGATCAGCGCGCCATCCTCGATGGTGCAGCCGTGCAGGATGACATTATGGCCGACGGTGCAGTTCTTGCCGATGGTCAGGGGAAAGCCCTTGTCGGTATGGCACGTGCAGTTGTCCTGCACGTTGGAGCCTTCACCGATTTCGATCCATTCGTTGTCGCCGCGCAGCACCGCGCCGAACCAGACACTCGCCTGCTCCAGCAAACGAATCTTGCCGATCACATCGGCCGTGTCGGCGATGAAGTAATTTCCGCTAGCCGGAAGATCCGGTCCCTGCCCGTCGAGTTCGTAGATTGCCATGATTTAGTGGTCTCCCTTTGCGGGAGACACTGCCACGGATTCTTGCGCTTAGGCCAGTATGCCCAGCGCTTCCAGGGTCATCACGATCAAGGTGCCCGACATCAGGCTCCAGATGCCCGACAGCACCGTCGCGATCATCACGAACTGAATGCGATGCTGCTCGGCTGCACCGTTTCGGAGCGTGTTGCGCATGATGATGAAAGGCGCCGTGAAGACCAGCAGCGGCACGGCTGCGAAGGCTTCAGGGGACGGCCCCTGCTGCAGCAGGCTGAAGCTCGGGGGACGTTTGGCAAAGGCCTGATAGGCGCTTGCAATGGCGCCTGCGAGCGCGAAGCCAATGCATAGCTGGAAGAATGAATTCAACGCATCGGGGGACATCGAAGCTCTTTCACGGCACATACAAACACCGCCCTGCATCGCAAAATGCGAAGCTCCCCGCCAGCACAACGTTAATAAAGGGTTAACGGCACGGTCGGGAACCGCGTGCGGTGCATGGCTCCCGGATACCGCCTGCGGCGAGGCGCGCGAGGCCGTTAACCATCGGCTGGCATATTCGCGGTTGATTCGCCCACCCGGTACACCGTCCCAGTTCCAATTTAGCGTGCGCATGTCTCTTCTGTTTCCGACCCACCCGACGACGCGGCCGCGGCGCCGCCACCGCCGCAACCACGTCGTACCGATGCTGATCGGTGCAGCGCTTGCAGCCCCCGCTATCGCAGTGGTGGCGTATCTGTTGTGGCCAACCTGGCAGAGCCAGAAGCCCGGCGATCCCGACCGCATTCCGGTGAGCGTGGGCGCCACACTGTTCAACGTCCCGACCCATGCGTTTCGCCGTAAGGTGCAGAAACATTCAGGGCCGCAGGAACGCGTCGATCTGAGCTATGTCTATCCCTCACTCGAAGCGAGCAACCTGCCGAGGCATGTCAGCGTCGAGAATTTCGATGAGAACGCACAGCCGATCGATCGCATCTTCGTCTCGATCTCGGCGCATCACGATGCAACCTCGCCGGACACCCGCCTGCGCACGATCTATCCGCGCTATATCGACCGTGCGACATCAAGCGAAGACGGCTTGACCACGCAGCCATTCCGCGACAACTCGCCCTACAGCAATGAAGATCTGTTTCTCGGCACAACGCCGGCGCTGGTGGCGCGCTGCACGCGCGACGGTGCCACGGAAGGCATGTGCATGAGCGAACGCCGCATCGGCGGCGCCGATCTCATCTTCCGCTTTCCGCGTAGCTGGCTCGCGCAATGGCGCGATGTCGGCAATGCGATGGATCGACTGACGACGCAGCTCAGCGGGCTGCGGTAAACGCCCTCGTCGTGATTGCGTTGATCGTAGGATGTGGGGTGAGCGTCTGCGCGATGCGCCTGCGCTCACTCCATCCGACGATCTTGCTTAACCCTCTCCGTCGTCATGGCCGGATAGCGCGAAGTGAGCTTCGCTAGATGTTCCGGCCATCCACGCCTTTCTCCGCGGCCAAGGCGTGGATACCCGGCATTCGCCGGGCATGACGGCGTTTGGTTTGAGCGTGCGCGCGTCACGCTAGTTCAGATTCAACTGTCAAACAGCCACTGCTCTTCAGACATGCGTCATCACCCCCATTGTTTGCGGCGCGGGGGCGCCGTCGTCTCCTGCATTCCTACCCCCTTGTGAGAGGGCGTGCGGAACGCCGGGTGCCCGTTGCACCCTTGGGCCTGATGCGATGCGGTCTTCCGCAATTGTGAGTGCATCAGGACTTTCGGAGGCGCCGAGCAAGTGCCCGACGTTCCGCCTGCGGTGTTTTTTCGGTTGCTTGCACATCTGCCATGGCGAACGGTCCCATCACCAAAATTAATGTCCCAGGGCGGAGGGACAGGGTAGCCGCAAAGCACTTGGCCGAACGCGTTTCGATTTGGTCGTCCGTCACACTGTCCAGGGATCTTTCCATCTCAAGGTCGGCCGTGTCCTTGCCAGTGGCAGTGCTGGCGCAGATCCGTCCTGCCCGAAGACAGACGTTCCCCCATGAACCGCGTGACGCCGCATCTCCGGCGTCCACCGCATCCCACCCCGCGAACGTGACGATCGCGATCGCCCCTCTCGGTGGGGCAGGACGAAGGGGAATATAAACCTGATGGGGATGGTGTCAACGGGAGATAGGAAAAAATGTTTAGGTGCTTTACGCAGCCCCAAACTGTCATTCCGGGGCGGGACCGGCGCCGCAGGCGACGGGACTGAACCCGGAATCTCAACGTTGGAGTCTCCGTAGAGCCAAACACTCCGGGATTCCGGGTTCGCGCTCTGCCGGCTTCGCCGGCGACGCACGCCCCGGAATGACGACCTTGGATCAGGATTCCCCGCCACCCCAAGCGGAGCTAACACTCGCGCCGGCCATCGCCACTACGGCACATCTTTGGCTGGCAACACGGGCACGGGCAGCGGGGCGAATGTGATGGACTGGGAGTCGCCGCGCATGAAAGCGGGGTCCAGCAGGCCACCGCCGGACGGATCGCCGCCCGGTTCCCCGCTGGCGAACAACGCGCCCTGTGGACCCGCAGGGGGCAACTCACCCTCGCCGGATCCGAACTGCGCGGCGCGGCCACCTTGCGGATGACCCGCGGCGATCTCAGTGCGCGCACGCTCGGCCTTGCGCGCCAGCGCGGTGGAGTAAGGCCGCCGATAGGCCCGAGGCACCCCGCTCGGCAGATTGTCGTCGTCGAGGGCCTCGACCCACATGTGGATGGCGCCAGGCTCGCCCTGGGCGATGTTGGGCTCGACGCTGCGCACCCACAACAACTGGAAGTTTGGCGGCAGCGGATCGTCCGCCGACCAGCCGAGCAGGCCCTGGGTGCGGAAGAACACCAGCACGTAAAACGCCGAAGTCACCGCCACCGCGCCGGCCTTCACCGGCCACGGCAGCCGCGTCCGCACCACCGCCAGCAACAGCAACAGGCCGAGCAGCACGTAGCCGAGCGACAGACCGATAATGCTGGTTTGCAGGCTCATCGCTTCATCCAGCCTTGCGCTCCCTGTACCGCTTGTTCAGCATCTGCACGAGCGATGTCTGGTCGTGATTGACCTCGGTAACATTGCCGGTCTTGTCCATGATGAAGCGCACCGCGGTTGTCTCGGCGCCGCCATGATCGACATTGACGGTGTCGTAGTGCACCACCTGTACTTTCGGATTCAGTTTCTCGACCTTGACCGTCACTGGCACTGGCTGTCCGGTCAACGCGGCGAAATGGTAGATGTTGACGATGTACTCGCCGGCCACGATGCCGCGCAGGCTGACGATCTCCTGACGGATCGGCGAGAGTACCTTCTGGCCGTTGACCATGATGAAATCGTTGAGCCCGCCGCGGTCATCGCGGTCGAGTACCATGAAGCCGGTCTCGCGCCGCCGGTACCACACAATATTGCCGAGCGGGTCCTGCACGAACATGTCGATGTCGTCCGGGTGCTTGTCGGGCCAGCTCACCGTGATCATGAATTCCAGCTTGGGATCGACCTTGCCTTCGTCGTCATGGGTCTTGATCGCCAGCAGCGCGATGAAGAACAGGAACGCGATCACCTGCAGCGCCTTGAACAGCATGACGCCGAGCGGATCGAACGGTGCTTCCTTGCCAGAGAATTCGAACTCGTCGATCACTTCGCATGCTCCGCTTCACGTTCGAGCAGCGACACGGCGTGGACATCGATGACGCCGACGGCAAAGGCGAACAGTTTGGCGGTCGCGTCCTCCAGCATGTAATACTGGATGCGGATCAGGATCGAACCGATCAGCCCCGCCAGCGTGGTATACATCGCTACCGCCATGCCCTCGCTCATCAGGTTCATGGAGGCTTTGATGGCGCCCTGATTGCCCGTGTCGAGGCCGGCGATCGGCGCCAGCATCATGATGAAGCCAACTATCGTGCCGATCAGGCCGAGTTTCATCAGCGTGTCGCCGGCAAAGCCGCCGAATCCGTTCGAGCCGCGCAAATTGCCGGCGAGACGACGCAGCAGCAGCGTCTGGTCGAGCTGCCGACCGCTTTGCAGCGCGGACTTCACGGCGAGGTCGCGGATATGCGACGCCATCAGGCCTTTCGGCAACATGCCCACGCCGTCGATCGCGACACCGTCGCCGGCCACGACGACGCGTTGGCCGCCCTGCGCGAACAGCTGCGCCGCCCCCCGCGCCGCGTCGGCTTCGCGCGACACCGCGATCAGACGCCACAGGCAATGCAGCGACGCACCGACATAGAGCAGTACGATCACTGACGAGATATAGGTGCGATCGACAGCAAGCATCTGCCGCACCAGGCCATAGTGCCAAAGCAGAACCGCGGCGAACAGACAGAGCCCGGTAAAGATCAACCAGTGCAGTAGCGGCGCGCGATCCGCCGGATCGAGATGATGCCGGCTCACCACATGTCCCTCCTGCTGGTTGTTTCACCGATCACGATCGGTGGTTGGCTTCAATCTGCCGCCTGTACGACTGAGCCTCCAAGGGCATCGCACCCGCGACATACCGGGCAAATTGCCCAAACGATGCAGAACCGCTTGCCAGACCACGGCGCGTGCCGCTTTAATATCAACGTCTCACCGCGGGGAATGCGATCATGCGCCTGCTGATACATCTCGTTCTTCGTCTCGTCGCCGTGGTGCTGCTCTGTCTGGCCTGTACGATCGGATGGATTCTGGTCGATGCGCACCGCACCATCGAGGCCGACACCGCCGCCTCCGCCGACCGCGTCGCGACAACCCTGCAGAACCTGTACTGGCGCGAATTGCTGTGGCGCGACGGCACTTACCGCGATGCACTGCTGCCGCTGCCGGACTGGAAATCCATTGCGACCATGAAGGTGATCGCGCCAGGCGTATGCATTGACTTCCGGCTCGGCAGCGCGCCGCCCTTCGACCTGTGCAGCCAGACCGAAGACATCGGCAGCCCGGCGCCATCATGGTTCGTCAGTCTCTACGGCGCGCTATTCGGGCCACATGCCACGGAGACGCGGCCGCTGACCGTGCGGCAGCGCGATGCAGGCACCGTGCAAGCCCGTGTCGACCCCGCCACCGCCGTGCGTCAGGCATGGCGGCAGGTGACCGTGATGGTCAGCATCGCCGCGGCGATGGCGCTGGGCATCAGTCTGCTCGCGATCCTCCTGATCGGCCATGCGCTGATGCCGGCCCAGAGCATCGTACGCGGCCTGCGCCGCCTCGAACATGGTGACCACCGCCATCGCCTGCCCGCTTTCGGCGCCACCGAATTCAGCCATATCGCCCGCGCCGTCAACGATCTCGCCGGCCGTCTCGCGGCCACCACCGCCGAACGCGTAGCACTGACCAAGCGACTGTTTCAGGTACAGGAAGAAGAACGCCGCGCACTGGCGCGCGATCTGCACGACGAGTTCGGCCAGTGCCTCACCGCCACCGCGGCGCTCGCCGCAGCCATCGAGACCGGCGCCACGCCCTCCCGTCCCGATCTGGCCGACGATGCCCGCGCAATCGCCCGCATCACCGGCCAGATGATGACGACGCTGCGCAGCGCGCTGGCGCGGCTACGCTCGCAGGATCTCGAGGAACTGGGATTGCAGGCCAGCCTTGTGCAACTGGTGGCGCAGTGGAATGCGAGCGCAACGCGGCGCGCGGTGTTTCATCTCGACGTAACCGGCGATCTCACCGCCGTCCCCGCAGAAGCCGCCGTCAACATCTACCGCATCGCGCAGGAGTGCCTCACCAACGCCGCACGCCACGGCCGGCCGCAGCACGTTCATCTCCGCGTCAGCCATGGAGAAGAGGTCCGCGACGCCATCGCCGTCAGTGTCGAGGATGACGGCGGCGGCGACGCCACGCAGGCCCACACCGCCTCCGGTCACGGCATTCTCGGCATCCGCGAACGCATCGCAGCGCTTGGCGGCAGCCTGTCGATCGGCCCGGTGGCACACGGTATCCGCGTGGCCGCGGTGATTCCGCTGCAGCCACGACAAGCGGCGGCATGACCGCCGTCAGCATCCTGCTGGTCGACGACCATCCGGTAGTGCGCGAAGGCTATCGCCGGCTACTGGAGCGGCAGGTCGGTTTTCGCGTCAGCGCCGAGGCCGAGGATGCCGCTGCGGCCTATCGCGCCTATCAGGCAGAGCGCCCGGACGTGGTGGTCATGGATCTGTCGCTGCCCGGCCCCGGCGGGCTGGAAGCGATCCGGCATATCCGGCAATGGGATCGCACCGCGCGCCTGCTGGTGTTCACCATGCATGCGAGCGCCGCATTCGCGCTGAAAGCGTTCGAGGCTGGCGCCTGCGGTTACATCACAAAGAGCAGCGCGCCGCACGAACTGGTGCGCGCCATCGCCACCGTCGCCCGCGGCGGACGCGCATTGAGCGAAGACATCGCGCGCGAAATCGCCAGCGAGCGGCTCGGCAACGAACGCTCGCTGGTGGAAGATCTCGGGCCGCGCGAAACGGAAATCCTGCGGCTGGTGGCGTCAGGCTGGACCACGGAGCAGATCGCGACGTCGCTCAATCTGAGCACCAAGACCGTGCAGAATTATCACTACCAGATCAAATCGAAGATCGGCGCGCGCACCGACGCGCACCTGGTCTGGCTTGCCACCGCCGCCGGCCTGGTCGCGCCGGACAACGCGGCCTAAGCGTGTGATGTACAGAGCGCGAGGGCCCGCGCTTGCGCTGATCTCGCCGCCGCCAAGCGGGGCAAGGTGCCTGCTCAGCCGTTATCGACGAGGTCTTCTTCCAGGATCGCCATCTGGAACTGGAACGAGCGATCATCGTCTTCGTCATCGACGAACAGCACGCCGATGAATTCTTCGCCGATATAGACTTCGGCGGAGTCGTCCTTCTTCGGGCGCGGCACCACGCGGAGCTTCTGGTTGCCGAACACGCGCTTGAGATAGGCGTCGAGCTTTCTGACTTCCTGAACGTCCACAGGTGTCTCCAATGCAGTTGATGTCTGTTGAGCTGATGGAGAGAAGCTTTAATGCGAGATGACGGCCACGGCTAGCCGTTTCTCGAAAAATCACGCCATCCCACAAGTGAACGAAAACGCGTGCAATATCAGCGCTTGCAAATCGCAAGCCCAGAAGTCTCAGCCCCTGAAAATCAGAGCCCGATCGCGTTCAGCATCTGGTTCATGGTGCGCGACGGCTCCGAACAGCCGGCTTCGCCGACGATCTTCGCCGGCACGCCGGCCACGGTGACGTTGTGCGGCACAGGCTTGACGACAACGGAACCCGCGGCAATGCGCGCGCAATGGCCGACCTCGATATTGCCGAGAATCTTGGCGCCGGCGCCGATCAGCACGCCGTGGCGAATCTTCGGATGGCGGTCCTCGTTTTCCTTGCCGGTGCCGCCGAGCGTCACGCCGTGCAGGATCGACACGTCGTCTTCGATCACAGCGGTCTCGCCAACGACAAAGCCGGTCGCGTGATCGAGAAAGATTCCGCGGCCGATCTTGGCGGCAGGATTGATGTCGGTCTGGAAGGCGGCCGACGAGCGGCTCTGCAGATACCACGCAAAGTCCTTGCGGCCCTTTTTGTGGAGCCAATGCGCAAGACGATGCGCCTGGATGGCATGAAAGCCCTTGAAGTATAGCAGCGGATCGATGAAGCGCGTGGTGGCGGGATCGCGGTCGAACACGGCGACCAGGTCGGCGCGGAACGCATTGCCAAGATCCGGCTCGTCGCGCAGCGCTTCGTCGAAGGTCTGGCGGATCAGGTCGCCGGACAGCGCCGCATGATCGAGACGTTCCGCAACGCGGTGCACCACCGAATCTTCCAGACGGTTGTGATGCAGCACGGTCGAATAAATGAAGGATGCGAGTTCAGGCTCGCGATGGACGATGTCTTCCGCCTCGGAACGGATGCGATCCCAGATCGGATCCAGCGTTGCGAGTTTTGAATTCTGCGGATTGATGCTCTGCACGGCCATGGCGGACTCGCAATTCCCTGAATACGGCGTCGATTATAGCACAAGGCGCATCGCTGTCGCGACACGGCTCCTGCCATCGTGAACGGCGGCTTACCCGGCGATCGCCTGCCAACACGTTGAAAGCGCAGGCAATTCCGGCGGAAGCCCCGTCCGCCCACAAACCGGGCGTGCATCAGAAGTGGGCGCTCGTGTGATCAAAACAAGGTGCGCCCCTCGCCAATTGTCATCACGGGCGGCGGGACAGGAAATCCAGCACGCCTTCCTTGTAAACGCGATCGCCGACCGCCCGCATGTGATCGCGGTTCGGGATATCCAGCACTTCAGAGCCGGCGATGATCTTCTGCAACTCCTGCGCGGAGCCGCTGATCTCGTCCGTCGTTCCCACGGCGATCAGCAGCGGCACCTTGATGGCGGCGGCTTCCTCATTCGTCATCAGCCGGCGCGAACCGCGTAGACAGGCTGCGAGCGCGCGGCGATCCGAACGGGTCTGATCGGCGAACGCGCGAAACGTACGCCCCACGGGATCGGTGACGTCATCGAGCGAGTCCGCCTCGAGCGCGAGGGCAACGTTCTCGCCTGGACCGCCGCCCTTGATGAGGCCGATGCCCAGCCCGCCAAAGATCGCGCTGCGGATCAATTCGGGATGGCTATAGGCGATATAGGCGGTGATGCGCGCGCCCATCGAATAACCCATCATGTCGGTGCGCACGATACCAAGATGCGCGAGCAGCGCGCGCACGTCGGCGGCCATCGCACCGATGCTGTATTGTTCGGAATCGTAGAGCTTGCTGGAATCGCCATGGCCGCGATTGTCGAGCGCGATGATGCGGCGATTGTGCTTCTTCAATTCCGACACCCAGGTCGGATAGACCCAGTTGACGTTCTTGCTCGATGCAAAGCCATGCACGAGAACGATCGGATCGCCCTCACCTTCATCGAGATAAGCAATTTCGACAGCGCCGTTGTGAAAGCTCGGCATCCAGAATTCCGTTACGATTGAGAGATGGGTGATTGAGAGAATGAACGGTGGTGGTGGGAAGCGCGCAGTTTACCCGTGGACGAGCACCGGCGCCAGTGAGTGAGCCGGCGCGGGATGGCGGAGAGCCATGTCCCTGAGTAATGCGTCCTTGCGTGAGATGTCCTGCAGCAGAGCGTCCTGTCGTACCGCCAGATCGCGGCGCGCGCGCCTCGCCTTGGAGCGCTGCAGCCACGACCAGGTGATGCGCTCGGTGGTCGCCTTGATCGACACGACAAATCCGAGCAGCGCGAACAATGCCCAGAACACCCACATCGAAAGATTGAACGCGCCAGCCGCCAGCAGCAGCGCACCACGGCCGAACATCTTCATGATGGCGCGGGTCTGACCGCCTTTGACTTCGGCGAGCCGCGCCGCGCGCGTAACATCCTTGGGGCTCTGGGCGATGCGCAGCGTATCGAGCGCGCCGCGCGTGCCAGCCTTCTCGCCGACGCGGCCAACATCCCCGGCAAGACGCACGATGCCGCCGGCCTTCTCGGTGCGGAACGCCGCCTTCACCGCAGTGATGGTTTGCCCCGGCCGCAGGATCGACGCATCGGCCACCGCGGCGCGCAGCATCGGACCATCCACCACGCCGCGCGCCGAGCGCGCCGCCCAGGTGGTGAGTCCCTCGCCGATCCGCCCGACCTTGCGTGCATCCTTCACCAGTGTGAGGCCCGCGCGCACGGGCGCGACGCCGCCGACGCTGACATAGGTCGCGGCGGTCACAGCGAGACCTGCCGCGGCAAGGCCGAGAATGAGGTGATCGGTGTCCTCACCCATCGCCATGTGCTTGCCTTCGCGCACCACGTCGCGGATATCGCCGAATACGAACAGATCGCCGGCGACGGTGCCGGACAGGCTGCCGACATCGTCGGCATTGCCGGTGACAAAGCCATTCGCAAAGCGGCTGGCGAAATGGGAGGCGGAATTCTCGTCCGCAACCGCCTCGGTCACGCGCCTGGCGAGATCGTCCGGCAGTTGAACGTTTCTGGCAGCCGCAACATCAGCAAAGCTTTTGGCGAGGTCGGCATCCTTGGCCGCGAGCGCCTCCTCGATATTGCGGGCGAGCACCGCGGGATCCTTCCGCAATGCAGAGCTGAGTTGCGCATCGGCCAGAGCAACCGGGTCATCCTGCGCGGCCAGCACGGCGCCGGCGTCGCGCGCATGCGGCAGCAACAGCAGGCCGGCGGTCGCGCAGACCGCTACCCCCGTCAAAGCTGTGTCGAGCCGGAACCACATGGCAGAAAACCCTATCCTTGCACCTCTTTAGAAATGGTGCGTCACATCGTGGACACAACTGCCCCGACGAAAGAAGGGCTATTCGGAGACACCCGAATTGTGTCGAATTTGTACGGATGAATGACCCCTGCGTGGTCTAGGAATCATGGTTCCGGACCAGTATGGTGCGCCGCACTGAATGGCGCGCCGGCTCATACGCCCGCGGCTGTTGCGAGCAAAGGTAGAGAAGATGTCCGACCACGTGGTTCCGCACTTTCACAATGACGCCGGCGTTCCGATCATCGAGATCGGCTCGCAGGAATTCATGTGCGTGGGTGCCAATCCGCCGTTCGATCATCCGCATGTCTTCCTCGATCTCGGCAACGACAACGAGATCATCTGCCCGTATTGCTCGACCCTGTATCGCTTTGCCGCCGATCTCGGCGCCGGCCAGTCACGTCCGCCGGAATGCGTGGTGAAAGACAAGGTTGCCTGATTTCCGGCCGTGACGGCGCCGCGCACCATCGTCATCGCTGGTGCGGGCATCGGCGGACTGACGGCCGCACTCGCGCTAGCCGCCCGGGGCTTTCGCGTCATCATCTGTGAGAAGATCGGACGGCTTGAAGAGGCCGGCGCAGGACTGCAGCTCTCGCCCAATGCGACCCGCATACTGATCGGCCTCGGCCTGCAACCGCGCCTTGCGCCCCATGTCACGACGCCCGCCAGTGTGAGCATCATGACCGCGCGCAGCGGCGGCGAGGTGATCCGCCTGCCGCTCGGCAGCGCAAGCGATGACGCGCCCTACTGGCTGGTGCACCGGGCCGATCTGCAATCGGCCTTGCTCGGCGCGGTCACCGCGCATCCCGACATAGAACTGCGCCTCGGCTGTCCCGTGGACAACCTCCGCGCCGCGCCCGCCGGTATCATCGTCAACGACGAGTCGGCGCTGGCCTTGATCGGCGCCGACGGCGCATGGTCGACCGTGAGGCGACAGGTGTTTCCCGAAACGCGACCGCAATTCTCCGGCCTGATCGCCTGGCGCGGGACACTGGAAACGAGCCGGCTGAAAAGCGACCTGGTCCCCCATGGCGTCCAGCTCTGGATGGGGCCGAAGGCCCATCTCGTTGTCTATCCGGTGTCATCGGGCGAGCGGATCAACACGGTCGCGATCATGCCCGGCGCGGTGATGCAGCCCGGCAGCAGCGATACCGGCGACGCCAGCGAGATCAGGCGACATTTTGCAGCGTCGCGCTGGCCGGCCAATGCACGCGCGATGATCGAGAGCGTCGAGAACTGGCGGCGCTGGCCGCTGTTCACACTGCCGGACGGCGGCATGTGGCACGAGGGATCCGTGGCGTTACTGGGTGATGCCGCCCATGCGATGCTGCCTTTCGCCGCGCAGGGCGCAGGCATGGCCATCGAGGATGCGGCGGTGCTGGCGGAGTGCCTTGCCGCCGCTGGCCACGATGCCGCAGCGATCGCGCCCGCATTGGCGCGCTACGCCGCGCTACGCCAGCCACGCGTCGGCCTGATACAGCGCGCCGCCCGACAATCCGGCCAGATTTATCATCTGCGTGGCCCCATGGCGCTGGCGCGCGACCTCGCCATGCGCGCGCTCGGTGCAGAGCGTCTACAGGCGCGGCAGGATTGGATCTATGACTGGAAACTCTGATCCTGACAGGCTCAGGAGCGGGCGCCAGCCCGCTTGCGCGGCGTAATGGGTTCTGATGCCGCCGGCGCTTTCGGCGCACTCGCCACACACTTGCTCTTCTGCCAGTTCTCTTCTGCCAGCTTGGCCTGCGCACGCGTCGAGATGTAATCGTTGCGATAGGCGAGTTCGCTGACCACCGCTCCACCCGTGCCGGTCTGGGCCTTGTCGATCAGCCCCTGCAATTCGGCTGTCCGCGTCGCAAGCGTCTTGCGCTCGGTCTCAAGCTGCGGGCAGTCATAGAGGTCATATTTCGCAGGATCGACGAAAGCGCCCGACACCATGCCATCGCCCATGCTGGCGCAACCGCCGAGATAGCCGGCAACGACGAGCAACGACGCCATCGCGGCAGCGCGCATTGGCAGGCGGGAACGAGGGTGACGGTCGATCATCGGGACTTTCTAGCCGGGCAGGATTGACGTTGCGTAAAGCAGCCGCCGGTGGCCGGATTGAGGCCGAAGCTGCGCCCCCGCCCGCCATTTGCCTGATCTCGCAAGCGATTTGGCGACTGGCGATTTTAAAGGTAAGGAAGCGCGGCCTGCCCCCTTGATGGAATTGGTAGACATACAAGACTTAAAATCTTGAGTCCTCTGGGCGTGCCGGTTCGAGTCCGGCAGGGGGCACCAGCGGCTAGACGCCAGCCACCACGATCCGCGCCCCTGCACTCTCCATGAGCCTGCGCTGCTCCGCCGAAGCACCGGCGCCTGTTACGAGGGTCCAGCGCTGGGGAAGCGGCGCCCAGGCGTCTTGTTCGGCGCGGCCGAGCTTGCCGGCGTCGGCGAGCACGATGACCTCCTTGGCCTGCTGCATCATCAGGGACTTCAAGGCGACCTGATCGAGGTCGGCCTCGCACAACCCGCGGCCGCTCACGACACCGTCGGCGCTCATGATGGCGCGGTCGGCCGTGAGCCGGCGCAGTCCTTCAGTGGCCAATGGACCCATAGTGCTCATGCTGGTCGAGCGCAGCGCGCCGCCAAGCACTACGAGTTCGATGCTTGGTGCCTTGGCGAGAAACGGCAGCAGCGCGATATTGTTGGTGATGATACGCAGGCGGCGCTGCAGCAGCAGCTTGCCGAAAGCGGCGACCGTCGAGCCGGCATCGAGGATCAGCGTGTCGCCGTCCTCGATCAGGTCGATCGCGGCCCGCGCGATGGCCTGCTTCTCCTTGCCCTGGACCGCGAAACGCTGGTCGAGCGTAGTCTCTGCGACATGGCCGGTGAGAATCGCGCCGCCGTAAGTACGGCGCACCGCGTTGTTCTTCGAGAGATGCTGCAGGTCGCGCCGCACGGTGGACCCGGACACACCAAAGCGCCGTGCGAGATCGTCGACATCGATCTCGCCGGCGTTCAGGGCGTCCAACAAGCGTGAGCGACGTTCCTTGTTGCGCATCGACATGGATGTCCCTGCCCTCTCATCACGCTCGTCGTTCCGGGGCGTCACCGCGCCTTCGCGGCGACGAACCCGGAACCTCGATATGTGACAGACACTTCGAGATTCCGGGTTCGCGCGCAAGAGCGCGCGCCCCGGAATGACGAAGGATGCGTCAAGCCGCCTTGGATCCCGGTGCGAGATCCACCGCCTGCCGCAAGGCCTCGAGAAGGCTGCGCTCATCGGCAATGCCCTTGCCGGCGATGTCGAAGGCGGTGCCGTGATCGACCGAGGTGCGGATGACGGGAAGTCCGACCGTGATGTTCACGCCGGATTCCAGACCCAGCACCTTGATCGGGCCATGGCCCTGATCGTGATACATCGCCACCACCATGTCGTAGTCGCCGCGGCCGGCGAGGAAGAACAGCGTGTCGGCGGGCAGCGGACCGCGGACGTCCCAGCCCTTCTTCTGACAGGCTTCGACCGCGGGCGTGATCTTCTCGGCTTCTTCGCCATAGCCGAACAGGCCGTTCTCGCCGGCATGCGGATTGATGGCGCAAACGCCGATCTTCGGATTCTTGATGCCGGCCTTGACCAGCACTTCATGGCCGCGGGTGATGACGCGCTCGACCAGGCCCGGCTCGATCTTCTTGATGGCATCGATCAGGCCGATATGCGTCGTCACGTGAATGACGCGCAGCTTCGGCGACACCAGCATCATCGACACTTCAGGCGTGCCGGTCAGATGTGCGAGCAGTTCGGTATGCCCGGGATATTTGTGACCGGCTGCATGCAGCGCTTCCTTGGAGAGCGGTGCGGTGCAGATACCCTGGGCGATGCCGGCCTGAACGATCTCGACGGCCTTCTCGATGAAGCGGTAAGCCGCCTCGCCTGCGATCGGGGAGTTCTGCCCGAACGGCAAATCGTCGGGAACGATCTTCAAGTCAACGCATTGGACGTTCTTCGACGCAAAATTCGCAGCCTTTGCATCGCTGAGCGAGTCGACGCCGATCCTGGCGCCGACGATCTCGCCGGCCTTGCGCAGGCGATTGGCATCGCCAATCACCAGCGGATTGCACATCGCGAGCATTTCCGGATGCGCGAAGGCCTTCATAATCACTTCGGGCCCGATGCCTGCGGGATCGCCCATGGTGATCGCAATGGTCGGACGGGTCATGTGAAGCTTCCTTGAGTTCGGACGATGTGAAGACGTTCGCGAATTTTGATCAGGCTGTTCTCGTCGCCGAAGGCGCCGGCCTTGGTGGCGATCGGCACGGACAATGCGCCGAGCGTAAGCCCGAGCGAAACGCCGGGCTCGATCTCGTCCGCCAGACGGATGCCGTTGACACCGAAGCGCGACAAGAGTGCTGCGGCAGTCTCGCCGCCAGTTGCTGCAAAGGCGCCGATGCTGGACGCCACGGGCATCAGCGCATCGGCAAGATTCTGCGCGAGCTGCGGGCCGAGCGACATTTTCGGATTGTCGTCCATCACGATCTCAACCAGGACATCGCCGCCTGCGGTCAATCCTTCGGTCACGCGTGCAGCCAGCGCCGCCTGCCCTGCCTTGTCGCCGAGCAGGACTTCCGGTGTGACCGGCAGATGGGTCACGGTGCCGCTGGCGACCAGCTTGCGCGCTGCAGAGCGCGACGCGCCGGCGAGCGAGCCGACCACGATCAGCGTGCCATATGTGCTAGTGGGAATTTCCAGCTTCTCGGTGGCACTCGTGTCATCGAGCGCAGCCAGCGCATGTGCAAGGCCGGCGCTGCCGATGAACACTGTCGCCGGTGAAATCTTCAGGCTGGCTTCGGCGATCAGATGCAGGTCGTGCTCGGTCTCCGCATCGCAGATCGCAACAACGCTGTCACCGGACGCAATACGCGCAAGATGCGCCTTCAGATCGCCGCCGCGGATGGTCGCGAGCAGCACCTTCTCGCTGCGAACGCCTGCCGATGCCAATACATCAGCGATGTCGGCATTGTCGTAGGTGTGATCGCGCTTCCAGACCTCGGCTTCCTCAAGCGGACGGCCGCCAACGACGACGCGGCCATTGATCGTGGTGCGGTTCGTCGCCGGAAAGGCTGGCGCGAAGATGCCGAAGGCCGAACCGGACTGTGCCTTGAGATGGGCCAGCGCAGCCGCCGTCTCGGAGGCCGGCTGGCCGCGCAGCGTGGAGTCGATCTTCTTGAACAGGAGCCGATCCGGCTCCATCAACTGTTGCAACACGTCGGCGTGCCGACGCGCAGCGGCCTCGGCCGTGAGGCCGCGGCTCGCTGCATCATAGGAGATAACCGGATGCTGGCGATCCCCGGCACGTGCCCCGGCACCTGCGATCTCGCCCCAGGTCACGGCAGCCGCAAGACCGCGGCGACCGAAGGCGATGGCGCAGTCCGCTGCACCGGTGAGATCATCGGCGAGGATCAGCCAGCGTCCCGCCATCTTAGTGCCCAGCCACTGGTGCGGGTGATGCGACGCTTGGCGCGGCAGGCGTCGTCGCCTCCGCTTCCGGCTCGACATCACGGCCGACGATGCCGGCAACCCACGAGGTCAGGATCGGCGTCAGGATCGCCGTCACGACCACGCAGGCCGCGATGAGGATGGTCGCCGGGCCGGCAGCAGCCGCATAGGCCGGATTGGCCGCAGCGACGATCGCAGGCACAGCCGCCGCATTGCCGGCGGTCGACGCCGCAGCAACACCCGCAACGCCGTTGCCGCCGGTGAGACGGTCAACGAAGAACAGCGGGATGCCGGTCACGATCACGACGGCAACGCCCATGCCGACGCCGAGCAGACCTGCCTGCCAGACCTGCGTCAGGTTCAGGCCGGTGCCGAGCGCGAAGGCGAAGAACGGGATCATCACAGGCACGGCCTTGCTGAGGAAGTCGCGCAGTTCGCGGTCGAGATTACCAAGGATCATGCCGGCCACCAGCGGCAGGATTGCGCCGACGAGCGCGGGCCACTGGAACGACGACAGACCGGCAACGCCGAGCGTCACCATGGTGAGGAACGGACCGCTTTCCAGCGTCATGATGCTATAGGCACCCACGTCGCGCGGACGGCCATACTGGCCCATCAGCGCCATGTAGAGACCGCCATTGGTGTCGTTCATGGCGGCGACGATCGCCAGCGTCGACACGCCTGCGAAGATGCCGGCGGTGACCGGCGCTTCACCGAGGAAGCGGCCGAAGATCAGGCCGAGGATGATGGCGGTACCGACCTTCACGATCATCAGGGCGCCGCCCTTCTTCACGATGTAAGGCGTCGCCTTGAAGTCGATGCTCGCACCCATGCACACATAGAACACGGCGAGAATGCTGAGAGCGCCGCCGGAGAACAGCGCGCCAGTGAACGAGCCGAAGAATTTCGGGGTGTTGGGGGCAAAGGTCGCGAACAGCGCGCCGATCAGCAGCGGCACGGTCATCATGCCGCCCGGCACCTTCTCAATCGCCCGCTTAATTGGAATCTGCATGGTCTATTTCCTTCCCGCGCCGTGCGCATTACTGATTATTCTGCGCAATTTCCCTCAGGAGCCCCTGCGCACACCGCCCGATATGCGCAAATTGCGCAGACATCAAACACTTTTTGCGCACTTTGCGCAATTTCTAAAAATTAGTTAAACGATCAAGGTATGTTTGTAAGCCATCCAAAGCGGGCGCTTCGCTGACCGGAACGTCGCGCGTCGCGATGCGCTGCATGAAACGCAAACAGGCGGCAACGGATGACCGTTGCCGCCTGTTGGGCCGTCAGATCAGCAGTCAGAGATCGAGAACCAGACGATCCCTAGCGGAACCTGCCACGCAGACCAGGAGGCTGCGTTCGCGCTCCGCCGGCGACAGCACGCGGTCGCGATGCACCGGCTGTCCTTCGAGCCAGTCCACCTTGCAGGAGCCGCAGATGCCGCCGCAGCAGGATGCCGGCACGTCGATGCCGATATCTGTCAGCGCTGACAGCATGGTCTGCCCCGCGGCCACGGTGATTTCCCGCTTCGACTTCGCCAGCGCGAGCACATAGGGCTTCGCGTCGGGGTCGACCGGCAGCGGCGGTGGCACGAAGCGCTCGATATGAACGCGATCGGCGGGCCAGTCGCGTGACGCCTGTTCGAAGTCGTCGATCATGCCGTCGGGACCGCAGCAGGCGAGCGCGACGTCCGACAACGGCCGGCCGACCAGTGCCGCGATATCCGGGCGTTGCCCGCTCGACGTGTCGTGAATCACCACATGACCGGACTTGCGCAGCGGCGCGAGGAGATCGGCGAGTGGCGGCTCACCGCGCGCAATCATGTGCAGCGTGAATTTCGAACGGCCCATACGTTTGAGGAAGGCCGCCGCTGACAGGAACGGCGTCACACCGATGCCACCGCCAATGAAGGTGAAGCGCGTCACATCCGCGGACAGATCGAGCCCGCCGCGGGGCAGCGTCACGCCGATGGTGTCGCCGACCTTGACCGCGTCATGCAGTACGATCGAACCGCCCCGCCCTTCGGCCTCGCGCTTCACTGCCACGACATAGCGCTTGTCATCGGCGGGATCGTTGCAGAGCGAGTAAGTCCGCACCAATCCACGGGGCAAATGCAGATCGATATGTGCACCCGGCCGGAACGGCGGCAGCTCCCAGTGATCGGGATCGACCAGCGAGAACAGCTTGATGCCTTGGCCGCCGTCCTCGATCTTGTCGACGACGGTCCTAACCCTGGTGATCGGCACCGCGCTCATTGCACGTTCCGCACGGCGTCGCCGACACGCACGGTGCCACCCTGCAGAATCCTGCAGTTGAGGCCGGAGCGATTGATCAGCGGATCGAAGATCGCCTTGCCGGTGATCTCCTCGATATGCCGGCACGGGATCGACAACCGCGTCGATTCCAGCAGCGTCTCGCCGAGCCAGAACTGACGGCCAACAAGATGCGTCAGCGGCACGCCGGATACGGTGACATTGCGGCGATGCTCCTCGGGGGCGAGATCGATATTGTGATCGCGCTTCAGGGCTACCAGCGTCTCGTATTCGAACAACGTGACCTGACGCCCCTCTTCGGGCTTGTGCGAATAGAACCCCTCCTCGCGGCCGATCATGTAGCGATCGCCCTCGATGCCCTTGCCGGCAATCAAAGTGAGTTCTGGCATTTCACGCATTGGCAGGAACGCGCGCGGCGTGATGTGGAGATAGCGCACCACGCCGGTCCATGACGAGACCACGGCAGTGGATGCGGAAGTAACGGTATCGAGCATTGCTTTCGTCCTTGTAGAGGCTTGGGCGACACATCACTCCGTCATGGCCGGGCAAAGCGCGAAGCGCGGCTTCGCTGGATGTCCCGGCCATCCACGTCTTCATGCGGTCAAAGACGTGGATGCCCGGCATGCGCCGGGCATGACGAAGACTGCGTTCAGGTCAGTTCCTTGTTCGCCATTTCCGGCGCAAAGGATGTCGCGATTGCGGTGATGCAGGCGCAGAAGATCAGGAACACCGATACCGGCCAGGTCGCACCGGCCCATGTCATGAGCGACGCCGCGATCAACGGGCTGAGACCGCCCGAGATGGCCGCACCGACCTGGAAGCCGAGAGATGCACCGCTATAGCGCAGCTTCGCGGTGAACAGTTCCGAATACCAGGGCGCACCGATGCCGAACATCACCATCTGGCCGAAGGAGATTGCGACAACGATGGTGAGGATCACGATGGTCGGATCGCGGGTATCGAGCAGCCAGAACATCGGGAATGCGAAAGCCGCGCAAAAGAGGCAGCTCGCATAGAACATCGCCTTCCGCCCGACCTTGTCCGACAGCCAACCAAAGAACGGGATCGAGAACAGCGCGACAAAGGATGCGATGAAGGCGCCGTTCAGCACCAGCCCGCGCGACAGGCCGAGCTTCGACGTCGCATAGGACATGATGAACACGCCGGCGATGCTGGCATAGGCGATCTCCGAGATCTTCAGACCGACAGCCGTGAAGAACGGACGACGGTGATACTTGAAGATGTCGACGATCGGCATCTTGGCGACTTCGTTCTTCGCCTTCAGCGCGCGGAACGCCGGGGTCTCTTCCATGCTCATGCGGATCCAGAGGCCGACGCCGACCAGCAGGATCGAGATCAGGAACGGAATACGCCAGCCATAGCTCATGAAGTCTTCTTCAGGCAGTTGCGACACCAGCGCGAACATGCCGATGGCCGCAAGATTGCCGACGGGATTGCCGACCTGCACCATGCTGCCGAGGAAGCCGCGTTTATGCGTGGGGCAATTCTCGACCACCATCAGCACCGCGCCGCCCCACTCGCCGCCAAGGCCGATGCCCTGCAGGAAACGCAGTGCGATGAGCAGGATCGGCGCTGCGATGCCGATCTGTGCGTAGGTCGGCAGCAGGCCGATGGCGAATGTGCCGAGGCCCATCACCATGATCGTAATGGCGAGCATCGCCTTGCGGCCGACACGGTCGCCATAGTGACCGAAGATCGCCGCGCCGAGCGGACGCGCGAGGAAGCCGACCGCATAGGTACCGAAGGCTGCGATAGTTGCGAGTGCCGGATCGCCGGCAGCGAAGAACACCTTGTTGAACACCAGCGCGGTTGCCGCGCCGTAGATCAGGAAGTCGTACCATTCGACGGCGGTGCCGATCACGCTCGACCAGACGATCTTGCGCATGGCCGCATCGTCGGGATTCTCCGCCGTGGCGGTGACTGTATTGAATTCTTCTGCGACGGTCATGTTCACTCCTTCAAAAGACATGTTCAGTTTCAGGCGCGTGGGCTCGTTCCGTGCCGCGACATCTCGCGGCGCAGTCTGGGTCTTCTCGTGAACTTTCGCTGTTGCTTCAGTCGCCCCAGCGCAGGCGGTGGTGATGCCTAAGGAATGGCAGCGATTCCCTAGAGAATCGCAGCGATGGCTGCGATCTCGACTCTGATCGAGGGATTGGCGAGCCGCGCTTCGACACAGGCGCGTGCAGGCGATGCGCCTGCCGGCACCCACTCATCCCAGACTGTATTGAAAGCCGCGAAATCCGCGATGTTGGGCAACCACACTGTGGCGCTCAGGATCGATGACTTGTCCGTGCCGGCTTCGCCGAGCAGTGCATCGATCTTGGCGAGCACTTCGGCGGCCTGCGCTTCGACACCGACAGACAGATCGTCCGGCACTTGCCCTGCGAGATAAACGAGACCACCATGCACCGTGGCCATGCTGAGCCGCTTACCGGGCTTCAAACGCTTGATCATATATCTGCCTTCGTGTCGTTTTCTGAGGACATATTCCCGTCATCAAAATCCAACAGGTTTACTGACAGAAATCAACGTCACGAAAATCGGCATCTGATGCCTAAATCGGCAAAAGACAGCCAATGCACATAACGCAGGCTGAAAATCGGCATTCCCCCGCACATTTGCCTAAATTATCCTTGCCCGTGCTGGAAATATCTGCAGCAATGTTTTCCTGTAGAAACACTCCGGCATCGCTCTGGAGCTCTTTCAAAGAGATCAGCGAGACGGCCCTTCCACCATCGCCGCGCGCCCTCTAAAAGAACAAGCACCTCATCAGGAGATCGACGTTGCTCGACGTCAGCAAGAATGCGGTTGGCTTCAACCTGCGCCAGCTACGCACCACCAAGGGACTGACGCTAGATCAGCTCGCCACCCAGAGCGAGCTGACGCGCGGCTATATCTCCCTCGTCGAGCGCGGCCTGAAAACGCCGTCGGTCAATGCGCTGCTGCGCCTCGCCGCGGCGCTCGATGTCAACGTCACCTATCTGTTCGACCCCAACCCGACGCCGGCCCCGCGCTACACGCTGTTCCGGCAGGACGAACAGCAAACGCCCATGCAGGACGACGGCGTCGATCTGCTGGCGCTGGCTGCGGGACGCACACGCAAGATGATGGAGCCGTTCCTGATCCGGCCGCCGCTGAAATTCGCGCCGCGCGCATCGCATGCGGGCGAGGAATTCCTGTTCGTCATATCAGGCAAGATGGCGATCAAGATCGAGGACGAAGAGATCGTCCTGAAGAAAGGCGACTGCCTGTACTTTTCCGGCGAGACGCCGCACTGGGTGCGCAGCATCGGCAAGCCCAAGGCCGACGTGCTGCTTGTGGTGTCGGCGGCATCGCCCGAGCGGTAGTACCGGCTCATCCCCGTCATCACGAGGTCATTCGCAAAAACAAAGGCGCCGGCCTGATCACTCGGGCCGGCGCTCTCTTATTCAAACCTGCCCGCCGCAGCGGCGCCGGTTACTCCTTCTTGTCGATGTTCCAGAACACCGGAGTGGCGGCGCCCGGCAGCACGCCGGTCAGTGACTTCCGCCATATGCTGGGGATCCGGTATTCGCCAAGCGGCAGATACGCGACCTGCTCGAGCGCACGGGCCTGGACTTCCGCAGCGGCAGCCTTCTGTTCCGCAGGCGTCGCTGCGCGCGCATACTTGTCGCGCAGTTCTTCGATCTTGGCGTCCTCGAACCATCCGAACCAGCCGCCATTCTTGCCGCGGCCCGACGTCGAGACGTTGGAAACCGGGTTAAGAATATCAGCAGCGACCCAATTGGTGAAGAACATGTTCCAACCGCCCTCCTTGACGGGCTTCTGGCTGGCGCGGCGCGTCACCACGGTCTGCCAGTCGGTGGCTTGCACTTCGACCTTGAAGCCGGCATCGCGCAGAAGCTGCGCTGCAACGATCGGCTGCGCCTTTAGCGACGACACGTCGGTCGGCGCCATGATGACCACGGGCGTGCCATCGTAACCGGAATCGGCCAGCGCCTTCTTGGCTTCCGCCATGCCGCTGCCCTTGACCATGGTTTCCGAACCGACGTCGGTGTCATTCGGCGTGCCGCAGCCGAACATGGCACCGCAGATCTTCATGTAGTCGGGATTACCGACCAGCGCATCGAGCACCGGCTTCTGGTTCATCGCGAGGAACGCCGCGCGGCGAACCTTGACGTTGTCGAAGGGAGGCAACAGGAAGTTCATACGCCCCAACGTCTGGTAACCGAGCTCGTTCAGAACCTCGATCTTGAGGTCCTTGTCCTTGACGAGAATCGGCAGCAGATCATAGGGACCGTTCTCCATGAAATCGATGTCGCCGGACTGCAGCGCGTTCACCGCCGTCTGCGCATCGGGCATCGTGACCCATTCGACGCGGTCGACCTTGACGACCTTGCCACCGGCCGCCCAGCTCGCAGGCTCGGAGCGCGGCACGTAGTCCTTGTTCTTCTCATAGACCGCCTTCACGCCCGGCTGAAATTCAGCCTGCACGAACTTGAACGGACCCGAACCGATCTGCTCCGGAATGGCCTTGCCGGCGGGCGTCTCGGCGAGACGCTTCGGCATCATGAACGGCACCAGCGAGGACGGCTTGGCAATCGAGTCGAGCACGAGGCCATAGGGCTCCTTGAGCGTCAGCACGATGGTCTTGGCGTCGGGGGCTTCGATGCTCTTGGTGAAGTCCATGAGCTTCTGGCCCATGCCGTCATTGCGGCCCCAGCGCTGCAACGAAGCAGCGCAATCTTCCGCAGTGACAGGCTTGCCGTCGTGCCACTTCAGGCCGTCGCGCAGCGTGAAAGTATAGACCATCTTGTCATCGGAGACTTTGTATTCCGCCATCTGCGGCTGGACTTTGAAGTTTGCGTCCATCGCCAGCAACGTGTCGTAAACCATGTAACCGTGATCGCGCACGATATAGGCCGTGGTAATACCCGGATCGAGCACGCGCAGATCCGAGTGCATCACTGCGGTGATGGTCTTGCCGGCAGCATGCGCGGGCGACGACAGCACCGGCAGCGCGAGCGCAACGGCTACCGCCAGACCTGGTAGCGTCAATTTCGTGAAGGCCGCAGAACGCTGCCAACGTGACATGTAGGACATTCGATCTCTCCTGACTTGAAACTGACCATCGGTCGATGATTGCTTGTGCAACGCGATAGAAATTTAGGCGCGACCACGCGTTGCCTTTATCTTTTAGACATCAAAGACTTGCATCAAGCGTGATGCGCGTCAATCGCGTTTTCCACGCGCTACATCCACATGCTGCAGAATGCATTCCAATGCACATCGTCAATTTGCAAAGGAGATTGCCTGCTGCTGCCAAGTCACGCACGCAGTCAACGGCATGCTCGACCCCGCTGCACGCGACATGGCAATCATGGGTGCGACCATCGAACGCATCGCTCGTGGAGAGGTCATTCGCAAAAACAAGAACGCCGGCCTGATCACTCAGGCCGGCGTTCTGCTACTTCACACGAACCGCGACAGCGGCGCCGGTTAGTCCTTCTTGTCGATGTTCCAGAACATCGGAATGGCAGCGCCCTGGGTGACGCCGGTCAGCGAGGTGCGCCAGATGCTCGGCACCTTGTATTCGCCGAGCGGGATGTAGATGACCTTGTCATAGATCTCCTGCTGGATCTCGGCGGCGAGCTTCTTCTGCTCTTCCGGCGTGGTCGCACGCGCATATTTGTCGCGCAGCATTTCCAGCTCGGCATCTTCGCTCCAGCCGAACCAGCCGCCATTGCTCTTGCCGCGGCCGGAGGTCGCGACATTGCTGATGGGATTGAGAATGTCGGCACCGACCCAGTTCGAAAAGAACATGTTCCAGCCGCCTTCCTTGATGGGCTTCTGGCTCGGACGACGGCTGAGCACCGTCTGCCAATCGGTGGCCTGCACTTCGACCTTGAAGCCGGCATTGCGGAGCAGTTGCGCCGCAACGATCGGCTGCGCCTTCAACGTGGTCACGTCGGTTGGCGCCATGATCACCACCGGCGTGCCGTCATAACCGGCCTCGGCGAGCAGCTTCTTGGCTTCCTCGACGCCATTGCCCTTCACAAGGCTTTCCGAACCGACATCCGTCGCATTCGGCGTGTCGCAACCGAACACCGCGCCGCAGACCTTGTAATATTTGGGATCGCCGACCAGCGCATCCAGCACCGGCTTCTGGCTCATTGCCAAAAACGCGGCACGGCGAATCTTCGGATTGTCGAAGGGCGGGTTAAGGAAGTTCATGCGGCCGAAGGTCTGGAAGCCCAGAGGGTTGAGCACTTCGATCTTAAGCTCCGGATCCTTCGCCAGGACCGGCAGCAGGTCGTAGGGACCATTTTCCATGAAGTCGATGTCACCCGACTGCAGCGCATTCACCGCGGTCTGTGCATCGGGCATGGTGATCCATTCGACGCGATCGACCTTCACCACCTTGCCGCCGGCCTGCCAGTCGGTCGGCTCGGAGCGCGGCTTGTACTCCTTGAACTTCTCGTAGACGGCCTTCACGCCGGGCTGGAATTCCGACTGCAAGAATTTGAACGGACCCGAACCGACCTGCTCGGCGATCGCCTTGCCGGCGGGCGTCTCAGCCAGACGCTTTGGCATCATGAACGGCACCAGCGACGATGGCTTGGCGATCGAATCCAGAACGAGGCCGTAGGGCTCCTTTAGCGTCAGCACGATGGTCTTGGCGTCGGGCGCCTCGATGCTCTTGGTGAAATCCATGAGCTTCTGGCCCATGCCGTCATTGCGGCCCCAGCGCTGCAGCGACGCGGCGCAGTCTTCGGCGGTGACCGGCTTGCCGTCATGCCACAGCAGGCCGTCGCGCAGGGTAAATGTATAGACAAGCTTGTCGTCGGAGACCTTCCAGTCGGCCATCTGCGGCTTGATCTCGTATTTCGAGTTCATGCCGAGCAGCGTGTCGTAAACCATGTAGCCGTGGTCGCGGACGATATAACCGGTGGTGATACCGGGATCGATCACACGCAGATCGGAATGCATCACTGCAGTGATGGTCTTACCTGCAGCATGCGCGGGCGACGACAGCACCGGCAGCGCGAGCGCAACGGCGACCGCCAGACCGGGCAGCGCAAATTTCGTGAAGGCCGCAGAATGCTGCCAACGTGACATGTAGGACACTCAATCTCTCCTGACTGGAATCTGACCATCGATCGATGATCGATTATGCAACGCGATAGAATTTTAGGCGCCTTCGCGTATTGCCTTTATCATTTAGGCTTCAAGGACTTGGCATCAAGCGTGATGCGCGTCAATCGCGTTTTCCACGCGATACATCCACACGGTGTAGAATGCATTGCAATGCACATTGTCGATTTGCAAAGGCGATTGCGCTGCTGCTAAGTCATGCGCGAACTCTCGCCGACAAACTCTCGCAATGTGCGCAGGCACGGAGCGCCTTGATCATCCGTGACGAAATTCTCATCCAAGAGGAATGACTTGATGAACCCCGCCGAACTCCCGTTTGATCTCGAGAACATGTTGCAGGGCCTGCGCATCTGGGTCGAATGCGAGAGCCCCACACGGGACGCGAATGCGGTCAACGGCATGCTCGACCTCGCTGCACGCGACATGGCAATCATGGGTGCGACCATCGAGCGCATCGCGGGACGTCAGGGATTCGGCGGCTGCATCCGCGCCCGTTTTCCACATCCGAAATTCGGCGAACCCGGTATCCTGATCGCGGGCCACATGGATACCGTTCATCCGGTTGGCACCATCGAAAAACTGAAGTGGCGCCGCGATGGCGAGCGCTGCTACGGCCCGGCGATCTGCGACATGAAGGGCGGCAATTATCTGTCGCTGGAAGCCATCCGCCAGCTCGCACGTATCTCCTATACGACGCCGCTACCCATCACCGTACTGTTCACGCCCGACGAGGAAGTCGGCACGCCATCGACCCGCGACATCATCGAAGCTGAAGCCGCGCGGAACAAATACGTGCTGGTGCCGGAGCCCGGTAGTGCGGGCAACGGTGTCACCACTGGCCGCTATGCGATCGCCCGTTTCAATCTCGAAACCATCGGCCGGCCCAGCCATTCGGGCGCGACGCTATCGAACGGCCGCTCCGCGATTCGCGAAATGGCGAAGAAGATCGTGCAGATCGACGAGATGACCGGACCGGACTGCACGTTCAGCGTCGGCATCGTGCATGGCGGACAATGGGTCAACTGCGTTGCCTCGTCATGCACCGGCGAAGCGCTGAGCATGGCCAAGCGCCAGGAGGATCTCGATGCTGGCGTCCAGCGCATGCTCGCTCTCTCAGGTACCGAGAATGACGTGACCTTCAACGTCACCCGCGGCGTCACCCGCCCGGTGTGGGAACCGAACGCGGCGACCATGGCGCTGTTCGAGAAAGCCAAGGCCATCAATGGTCGCCTCGGCCTGCCCGAACTGACCCATGGCAGCAAGGGTGGCGGTTCGGATGGTAATTTTACCGGCGCAATGGGCATCCCGACCCTCGACGGGCTCGGCGTTCATGGCGCCGATATGCACACGCTCAACGAATATATCGTCGCGCAGAGCCTTGTTGATCGTGGCCGCCTGATGGCGGGATTGCTGGCAACCCTCGATTGATGCAACGTCGCCCGGTTTGCACATGCATCGCATGGCGCAAATCGGGCGGTGGCACAGGACTTGCTACCTTTACGTTTAAGTTTAGCGAACTTCGGGTTGAGGCAAGTTGCGACAGTGAATCATTGTTTCTCGAAAAATCTGTGTTTCTCGCGGACCATGACGACCAAGAGCAGCGAGCCCGTGACGTTTCCGGTTGACCGACGCGGTCCAGTTACGTTCGATCAACACCACCAATAGGAAAGCGCCATGCTCGGATACCTCATTCGCCGGATTCTTGCGGCCATACCCGTTATGGGTGTGGTGGCCCTGTTTGTCTTCCTGCTGCTTCGGCTGACGCCCGGCGATCCTGCCGCGATCATCGCCGGCGATAACGCGACGGCCGAGCAGCTCGACCGCATCCGGACGCAGCTCGGTCTCAACGAACCGCTCTACACGCAGTTTTTCAGCTGGGTCTGGCGGCTGCTGCACGGTGACTTCGGCACCTCGCTGATCTCCAACGTGCCTGTGCTGCAGATGGTCAACCAGCGCATCGAGCCCTCTTTGAGCATTGCATTAAGCGTGATGCTGGTTTCGATCCTTGTTGCGATCCCGCTCGGCGTCATCGCCGCATGGAAACACGGCACATGGATCGACCGTTTCGTGATGGCGCTGTCAGTGATCGGCTTCTCCGTGCCGGTGTTCGTGATCGGTTACGTGCTGGTCCAGGTGTTCGCGATCGAACTGCGCTGGTTTCCGGTGCAGGGTTTCCGCAGCATCTCGCGTGGCTTCGGGCCGTTCTTTGAGCGCATCACGCTGCCGACCGTCGCGCTGTCCTTTGTCTATGTCGCGCTAATCGCGCGCATGACCCGCGCGGCGATGCTCGGAGTGCTCGGCGAAGACTATGTCCGCACCGCGCGCGCCAAGGGCATCAACGAGAGCGGTGTGCTGTTCCGCCACGCGCTGCGTAACGCCGCCGTGCCGGTCATCACGGTGATCGGTACCGGCTTCGCACTGCTGATCTCCGGCGTCGTCGTCACCGAAAGCGTGTTCAACCTGCCCGGCATCGGTCGCTTGACGGTCGACGCCGTGCTGGCGCGGGATTTTCCCGTGATCCAGGCCATGATCCTTTTGACCTCGGGCGTTTATGTCGGGGTCAATTTGCTTATCGACCTTGCCTACGCACTGCTCGATCCCAGAATTCGTTACTAGGAATCTGTATCTGATGGCGATCGAATCCCTTCCCAACCCGGCCCTCCCCTCCCGCAGCGGTCCGTCGCTCGGCTTTCTCACCGCGACGCCGATTATCGCCTTGGCGACGATTTGCCTGACGCTGGTGATCCTGTCGGCGATTTTCGCACCGTGGCTGACGTCGCACGATCCGCAATTGCTGGCACCCGCCTTGCGGCTGAAGCCGGCCAGTTCGGAATATCTGCTCGGCACCGACGCTTACGGCCGCGACGTGCTGGCGCGCATCCTCTATGGCGGTCGCATCTCGCTCCTGATCGGCCTCGGCGCCGCCGTCACCAGTATTGTCATCGGCCTCTTCATCGGCCTGTTCTCGGGCTTTTTCAAATTGGCCGACGCTGTGATGATGCGTGTCATGGACGGCCTGATGGCGATGCCCGGCGTGCTGCTGGCCATCGCCGTCGTGTCGCTGTCAGGCGCCACTCTGACGACGGTGCTGATTGCGATCACTATTCCGGAAATCCCCCGTGTCGCGCGACTGGTGCGTTCCGTGGTGCTGTCGGCGCGTGAGGAGCCCTATGTGGAGGCGGCGATCTCGCTCGGCTCCAGCATGCCGAAGATCATGTGGAAGCATCTGATGCCCAACACGGTGGCGCCGCTGATCGTCCAGGGCACCTTCATCGCCGCATCCGCCATTCTCACCGAGGCGATCCTGTCGTTCCTCGGCGCCGGCATCAGCCCGGAAACCCCGACCTGGGGGAATATCATGGCCGAGGGTCGCGCCTTCTTCCAGGTCAAGCCATCGCTGATCTTCTGGCCGGGATTACTGCTCTCGATTGCCATCCTCTCCGTCAATCTGATCGGCGACGCTGCCCGCGATGCGCTCGATCCCCGCATGAAACAGCGTGAGGCCGGCAAGTGAGTGAACTAGTGAACCCCACCGTGAATACCCGCCCCATCGCACTGGAAATTGAAAACCTCGTCGTCGGCGTCGGCAAGAGCGGCACCGGCAAGAAGATCATCGACGGCATTTCTCTCCAGGTGCGCCAGGGCGAAACGCTCTGCGTGGTCGGCGAAAGTGGTTCCGGCAAGTCGGTGACCTCGCTCTCCACCATGGGCCTGCTGCCGCGAGATTCACTCAAAGCCATCGGCGGCAGCATTAAATTGGTCGGCGAAGATGTGCTGCAGGCCAGCGACCGGCGGCTGCGCGAGCTCCGCGCCACCACCATGGCGATGATCTTCCAGGAGCCGATGACGGCGCTCAATCCAGTCGTCCCCGTTGGCAAGCAGATCGACGAAGTACTACGCACCCACACCAGTCTCGGCGCCAGCGCCCGCCGTGCGCGCATTCTCGACATGATGGAGCAAGTGCGGCTTCCCGATGTGAAGCGCATCTTCGCATCCTATCCGCACCGCCTGTCGGGCGGCCAGCGCCAGCGCATCATGATCGCCATGGCGCTCGTGCTGGAGCCGAAACTGCTGATCGCCGATGAGCCAACGACAGCGCTCGACGTCACCACCCAGGCGCAGATCCTCAAGCTGATGCGCGACCTTCAGAAGGATCACGGCACCGCCGTGCTGTTCATCACTCACGACATGGGCGTGGTGGCCGACATCGCCGACCGCGTCGCCGTGATGCGTAATGGACGCCTGGTGGAAACCGGAGCATTGAAGGATATTCTGAGCGCGCCCACGCAGGACTATACTCGTAACCTGCTGTCGTCGGTGCCGAGCCTCATTCCCCGCGCGGCCCGCGAGGAAGCAGGCTTCAATCCAGTCGTGCTCGAGGCCAATGAGCTCGGCAAGGTCTATCGCGAACGTTCTATGTTCGGGAAACCACGCGAAGTCCACGCAGCCCAGGACGTCACGCTGACACTGCGCAAGGGCCGCACGCTCGGCATCGTCGGCGAAAGCGGCTCCGGCAAATCGACCGTGGCGCGCTGTATCGTCCGACTGATCGATCCCACCTCGGGCGGCATCCGTCTCGCCGGACGCGAAATCTCCGACCTGTCACGTCACGCGTTGCAGCCGCACCGCAAGAAGATACAGATCGTCTTCCAGGACCCCTATCGTTCGCTCAATCCGCGCATCACCATCGGCGAGTCCATTTGCGAAGGTCCGATCAATTTCGGCACCAAACATTCGGTGGCAATGGCCAGGGCGCGTGAACTGCTCGAACTGGTCGGTCTTCCACCTGACGCAGTGTCGCGCTATCCGCACCAGTTCTCCGGCGGCCAGCGCCAACGCATCGCCATTGCGCGCGCGCTTGCCCTCGATCCGGAAGTTCTGGTGGCCGACGAAGCCGTCTCGGCGCTCGACGTCTCGGTGCAGGCGCAGGTGCTGCGGCTGCTCGACGACATCCAGACCCGGCTCGGCATCGCCATCCTGTTCATCACCCACGATCTGCGCGTCGCCGCCCAGATTTGCGACGACGTTGCCGTAATGCAGCATGGTCGGGTGGTGGAACAGGGCCCGGCGGCGGAAGTCCTCGCAAATCCGCAACAGCCCTATACGCGCCAGCTGCTTGACGCGGCGCCCGGACGAGGATGGGATTTCGCCAACTTCCGCGCGGTCGATGGCAGCACCACCGTGCCGGCGGCCTGAGCCCATACCGAAACTGATCCTGGATTCTGAATGACCCGTATCGCTGTCGGCGGCTTTCTGCACGAGACGAACACGTTTGCGCCGACCAAGGCGACCTATGAGGCCTTTGTACATGGCGGCGGCTGGCCGTCGATGACGCATGGCGCCGACGTCCTCAAGGTCATGCGTGGCATCAATGTCGGCCTCGCCGGCTTTACCGAGGAAGCCGAGGCACGCGGCTGGGAGCTGATTCCGACCATCGCCTGCGGCGCGAGCCCTTCGGCGCATGTCACCAGGGACGCGTTCGAGCGCATTGTCGGCGAGATGATTGACGGCATCAGGGCAGCGCTGCCCCTCGATGCGGTCTATCTCGATCTGCACGGCGCCATGGTCACCGAACATCTCGACGACGGCGAAGGCGAGATTGCGCGGCGCGTACGCGAGGTGATCGGGCCGGACATTCCGTTCGTGGTCAGCCTCGACCTGCATGGCAACATCTCGCCGGAGACGGTCGAATACACCGACGCGCTGATCGCCTATCGCACCTATCCCCATGTGGACATGGCCGACACCGGCCGCGCCTGTGCACGCCACATGGACTTGCTGCTCGCCGGCAACCGCTTCGCCAAGGCATTCCGGCAATTGCCGTTCCTGATTCCGATCAGCTGGCAATGCACCAATGACGAGCCGACCAAGAGCATCTATCTGAAGCTGGCCGCGCTGGAACATGACCAGGTGCCGACGCTGTCGTTCTGCCCGGGCTTTCCTGCCGCCGATTTCCCGCATTGCTGCCCGAGCGTGTTCGCCTATGGCGTGACACAGGCTGATGCCGACGCCGCAGCGGACACCATCGTCAAGCTGGTGATGGGCCAAGAAGACGATTTCGACGGCAAGATCTACAGGCCGGATGAAGGCGTGTTGCATGCCATGGAATTGGCGAAGACCCTCACCAAACCGGTCGTCATCGCCGACACCCAGGACAATCCCGGCGCCGGCGGCGACAGCGACACCACCGGCATGCTGCGCGCGCTGGTGAAGAACAAGGCGATCAAGGCCGCCCATGGCGTGATCTACGATCCCGCTGCGGCGAAGGCTGCCCATCAGGCCGGCGAAGGCGCCACGGTCAAACTCTCCATCGGCGGCAAGTCCGGCATCCCCGGCGATGCGCCTTACGAGAACACGTTCGTGGTCGAGAAACTGTCGGACGGCAAGTTCGTCGCTAACGGCCCCTATTATGGCGGTCGCGACATGGATATGGGCCTCTCTGCCTGTCTGCGCATCGACGACGTCCGCGTCGTGATCTCGTCGCACAAGGCCCAGCTCGCCGACCAGTCGATGTATCGCTATGTCGGTATCGAGCCGACTGAGCAGAACATTCTCGTTAACAAGAGCTCGGTGCATTTCCGCGCCGACTTCGAGCCCATCGCCGGCAAGCTGCTGATCTGCGCCGCGCCCGGCGCGATGCCGGCGGATACGTCGGTGCTGCCCTGGAAACATCTGCGTCCGGGCATCCGGCTGAAGCCGAACGGCGAACCATTTACGCCCCAGACCTCATCACCTGCCCTCGTGCCGTGAACGGATAGACCCATGCCCACACTCGAACGTATCGACGCTTTCGCCGACGAACTCACCGCCATCCGCCGCGACCTGCACGCGCATCCGGAAATCGGCTTCGAGGAAGTCCGCACCTCCGGCATCGTTGCCGACAAGCTGACTTCATGGGGCGTCGAAGTGCATCGCGGCTTAGGGGGTACCGGCGTCGTCGGCGTGTTGAAGGGCAAAGGCTCGGGCACCAAGCGCATCGGCCTGCGCGCCGACATGGACGCGCTGCCGATGGAAGAGAACACCAATCTCGCCTGGCGCTCGACCATTCCGGGCCGCTTCCACGGCTGCGGCCATGACGGCCACACCACCATGCTGCTCGGCACCGCGCGCTATCTCGCAGAGACCCGCAATTTCGACGGCACCGTGCATTTCATCTTCCAGCCCGCCGAAGAAGGCCTCGGCGGCGCCCGCGCGATGATCAAGGACGGTCTCTTCAAGCAGTTTCCCTGCGATGAAATCTACGGCCTGCACAATGCACCGGACATGAATCACGGCGAAGTCGGCATCTTCCCGGGCCCTGCAATGGCCGCCGCTGATTTCTTCGACATCACCATCCGGGGCTACGGCGCCCATGGCGCGATGCCGGAGCGCTCCAAGGATCCTGTCGTGATCGCGATGTCGCTCGGTCAGGCGATGCAGTCGATCGTCAGCCGCAACGTCAATCCGTTCGAATCCGCGGTGCTGTCGATCACCCAGATCCATTCCGGCTCGGCCTATAACGTCATCCCGGATGACGCCAAGCTCTGCGGCACCGTGCGCTGTTTCTCCGAGAAGGTCCGGATGCAGATCCGCGAGCGGATGCATGCGCTCGCTGCCGGCATGGCGACGGCATTCGATTGCGAGATCAAGGTCGATATCCGCGACGGCTTCAGCGTGCTGGTCAATCAGGAAGAACATTCCAAGGCCGTCGAGGACGTCGCTCGCACCATTGTCGGCGACGCCAATGTGATCACCCGCGCGAAGCCGAAAATGGGCTCCGAAGATTTCGCCGACATGCTGCATGCCGTGCCCGGCGCCTATTTCTGGGTCGGCCAGGAAGGCTCGGTGCCGGTGCACAATCCCGGCTACTATCTCGACGATAAAATCCTGCCCATCGGCGCCAGCATGTTCGCCCGCATCGTCGAAACCCGGCTGCCGGCGTAAGAAGCGGCAGCCAACGCTGTCGGCATAATTCCGCAGGATGGGTTGAGAGCAGCGAAACCCGTCACGCTTGTGTGCGAAGGATGGGTTTCGCAAGAGCCCTACCCATCCTACAATCCTGCACCTAGCACGTCATTCCGGGGCGCGCGCATCTTCGCGCGCGAACCCGGAATCCAGTAGTAATGAAAACACGTCGGGATTCCGGGTTCGCGCCAAGTGGCGCGCCCCGGAATGACGATTTCAACGACAACAAAAAATAAACAGGGAAGAAACCACCATGGCCTATGAGACCATCCTCTACAGCGTCGAAGACCAGATCCTCACCATCACGCTGAACCGCCCTGAAAAGCTCAATGCCTATAACGCCACCATGCAGGCCGAGTTGATCGATGCCTTCGACAAGGCCGATGCGGACGACAATGTGCGCGCGATCATCGTGACCGGTGCCGGACGTGGTTTCTGCGCGGGTGCGGATCTCTCCTCGGGCGCCGACACATTCGACCGCGACGCGCGGCGCGGCCCGGTGAAGCGCCTCGCCAGCGGCGATGTCGATTACAGCGATCCGATGGTGCGCGACGGCGGCGGTCAGGTGACCCTGCGGATCTTCAAATGCCTCAAGCCGGTCATCGCCGCGGTGAACGGCCCGGCCGTTGGCATCGGCGCCACCATGCAGCTCGCGATGGACATCCGCATCGCCTCGGAAGCTGCACGCTTCGGCTTCGTGTTCTCCCAGCGCGGCATCGTGCCGGAAGCCGCGTCGAGCTGGTTCCTGCCGCGCCTCGTCGGCATCTCGCAGGCGCTGGAATGGTGCTACTCCGGCCGCGTGTTCCCGGCGCAGGAGGCCCTCGCCGGCCGACTTGTCAGCAAGGTCGTGCCGCCCGAGGAGCTACTGCCGACCGCACGCGCGCTGGCCAAGACCTTCATCGACAAGACGGCGCCGGTGTCTGTCGCGCTGATCCGCCAGATGATGTGGCGCATGATGGGCGCCGACGATCCGATGGAAGCGCACAAAATCGACAGCCGCGGCATCTATACGCGCGGTCGCTCCGAGGACGTCAAGGAAGGCGTCGTGGCCTTTCTCGAGAAGCGCCCGGCAGCATTCAAGAACAAGGTCAGCACGGACATGCCGAGCTATTTCCCGTGGTGGGACGAGCGCGACTACAAATAGGACGACGAATGAATCCGACGCCCTCTGGTCGTCCACGCGAGGGCGTCATTTTCCTGCACGGCATCAGCCGGTCGTTCCGATCTTTCATCAAGATGCAGCAGGCGGTCGAAGCCGCAGGCTTCGCCACGCGGAACATTGGCTATCCCAGCCGGCGCAAGACGCTGTCTGCACTGGCCGATGACATCCACCCCGCCATCGCGCCGTTTGCTGAAGCCAACGAAGGCTGCACGCATTTCGTCTGCCATTCGATGGGAGGTCTGCTGGCGCGTGTCTATCTGGCGCGCCACCGTCCATCACGTCTGGGCCGCGTGGTGATGCTGGGTACGCCGAACGGCGGCAGCGAAATCGCCGATCTGTTCAAGAACTGGCTGCCGTATCGCCAGTATTTCGGCCCGGCGGGGCAGCAACTCGTTACGATGCGGGATGACGTAACTGAGGCGATGCTTCCCCCAGTTGACTATCCGGTCGGTATCATCGCCGGCGATCGTACGCTCGATCCGATCGCTTCGCGCTTAATGTTGCGTGGCCCGAATGATGGTCGTGTCACCGTCGCACGCACGAAACTTGAAGGCATGACCGACCACCTCGTCATCCACGCGTCACATGCGATGATGATCCGGAACAGGGAAGCAATCATGCAGACCACCGCCTTCCTGAAGGACGGCCAGTTTCGGCGCTGAGCGCTCAGCCCATGGTCAGCGCCACACGGCCGATCGCCTTGCGCTCGGTAAGCAATCGCATGGCTGCGGCCACCTCCGCCAGCGGCAGGCGATGCGAAACATTTGGCCTGATCTTTCCCGCTTCTGCCCATGCGAGGAGCTGCGCGATGCGGGCTTCGCCGATCTTCGGATCACGCCGTGCTGCCTCGCCAGCGCGGACGCCGAGCACGCTGGCGCCTTTGATGAGTACGAGATTGGTTTTCGCCACGCCGATGCCACCGGTGAAGCCGATCACCAGCAGGCGGGCGCCCCAATTGATGCAGCGCAGGCTCTGCTCGAAGATATCGCCGCCGACCGGGTCGAACACCACATCGGCGCCCTTGCCATCGGTGATGCGTTTCACGGCATCGCGGAACGGCTCCGCGCCATACAGCACGCCATGATCCGCGCCGCGCTCACGCGCCACTGCGAGCTTCTCTTCAGATGACGCTGCCGCAATCACGGTAGCCCCAAGCAGCTTGCCGATCTCCACCGCTGCTAGACCGACGCCGCCGCCGGCACCATGCACCAGCAGCGTCTCGCCCGGCTTGATCTGGCCGCGATCGACCAGCGCATGATGCGCGGTGCCATGCGCGGCGAGAAACGTCGCCCCCTCCGCGTAGTCGAATGTCGATGGCAGCGGGGTGAGTTGCGCCGGCGCAACCACGACTTCGTCCGCATAGCCGCCATGACGCAGCTTGACGATGACGCGATCCCCAGCCGCGATGCCGGGCACATCGCTGGCGATTTCGCTGATGTCGCCCGCCGCTTCCATGCCCGGCGTGAACGGCAGTTCGGGCTTGAGCTGATATTCGCCGGCCGCCATCAGGATGTCAGGAAAATTGATTCCGGCAGCGCGCACGGCAACGCGGACCTGCCCCGGCTTTAGCGCCTTTGACTCGAATTGTTCGAGGCGCAGGCTTTCAGGTGACCCGAGTTCGCGGCAAACGATTGCTTTCGGCATCAGGCGGCGCTCTCGGCGCTTCCAGCGCCAACGCGGCGGCGCTGCAGCGCCTCGCGGATCAACGGCAGGCGGTCATTGCCGAAATACATGTCGGTCTTGTCGAGATAGATGGTCGGCGAGCCGAAGCCGCCCCGTGCGATCACGTCATCCGTATTGACCTTGAGTTGGTCCTTGATCGCCTGATCGCCGATGCCCGCGAAGAATTTCGCGGGATCGATGCCGGTGCGCGTGCAGATCTTGGTCAGGACGTCATCCCTGGAGATATCCTTGTCGTCGCCCCAATAGGCTTCGAACACCGCGCGCACAAACGGCACCATCGCATCGTTGCCAAGCCAGATGCAGGCGCGCATCGCCTTGACGCTGTTCACCGGAAACACCGTCGGCGGCATCTTGATCGCCAGGCCGGCCGAGCGCGCCCAGTCGCCGAGGTCCTTCTTCATGTAGCGCGCTTTGGCCGGCACCGGCGTCTTGCGCGATTCATAGACGCTGGGATTGATCGAATTGAAGATGCCGCCGACCAGAATGGGCCGCCACGAGATTTCCTCGCCGAACTCCTTCGCCAGCGGCTGGATGTTGTGGAAGGCGAGATAGGTCCAGGGGCTGGAACAGTCGAAGAAGAATTCGATCATGGGTGTTTCCTCATTTTGTTATTATTTTATGCGCGCGCCCCGAAATGACGAGCTCTATTGCTGCGCCTGCGCATGCGCCGGTGCATCGACACCGAACATGATCTTCCTCGCCTGCTCATCCATCGGCTTCTTCTCTTGCTTGCCGACGGCAAGCCCCGCCTGCACCTGCGGCCGCGCGCGGACCAGCGCAAACCAGCGCTTCACGTTCGGGAAATCATCCAGCGTCAGGCCCTGCGCCTTATGGGTCATGATCCACGGAAAGCACGCCATATCGGCGATGGAGTAGTCGCCGGCGATGTAATCGCGGCCTTCCCCGAGATGCGCATCGAGTACGCCGTACAGGCGCTTGGCTTCGCGGGTATAGCGATCCATCGCATAGGGAATCTTCTCGGGCGCATAGAGCAGGAAATGCCCGTTCTGGCCGAGCATGGGGCCGAGCCCGCCCATCTGCCACATCAGCCATTGCATGACGTCGAAACGCTTTCGCATCTCGGCCGGCATGAAACGGCCGGACTTCTCCGCGAGATAGATCAGGATTGCGCCGCTCTCGAAAATCGAGACCGGTGCGCCGCCATCGGCGGGCGCATGATCGACGATGGCCGGCATCCGGCCGTTGGGGCTGAGTTTCAAAAACTCCGGCTGGTGCTGGTCGCCGCGACCGAGTTGCATCGGGACGACCGTATAGGGCAGCCCACATTCCTCCAGCATGATCGAGATTTTCCAGCCGTTCGGCGTCGGTGCGTAATGCAGGTCGATCATGTAATTTTCCCGGCGTCCTCGATACGTTTTGGCCGATCCTAGCCCTCCCTTATGGATGCGCCAATCCCATATACGGAGGGTCAGGAACGTGGCAGATAGGCCTCCGCAAAACACAATTTCCGGGGAGCGAACAAATGCTGTTTCCAACCACCATCGCCGGCTCGCTGCCGAAGCCCGAATGGCTCGCCGAGCCGAACAAGCTGTGGCCAACCTGGCGCTCGTCCGGCGACGAACTGGTGCGCGCCAAGCGCGACGCGACGCTGCTGGCGGTGAAAGTGCAGGAAGATGCCGGCGTCGACATCGTCACCGAAGGCGAACAGGCGCGGCAGCATTTCGTCCATGGCTTTCTGGAAAAGGTCGACGGCATCGACTTCGCCCACAAGGTCGAGATGGGCATCCGCAAGGATCGCTATAAGGCGATGGTACCGCAAGTGATCGCGCCGCTGCAGCTCAAGGGCCGCGTTCACGCCTTCGAGGCGCAGGCTGCCCGCGCGCACACGACGAACAAGTTCAAGTTCACGCTGCCCGGCCCGATGACCATTATCGATACCCTGTCGGACAGCTATTACGGCGACCGCGTCAAGATGGCCTTTGCCTTCGCCGAACTGCTGAACCAGGAAGCGCTCGCGCTGCAAGCCGACGGCGTCGACATGATCCAGTTCGACGAGCCGGCCTTCAACGTCTTCATGGACGAAGCCGCCGACTGGGGCGTCAAGGCGCTCGAGCGCGCCGCGCAGGGACTCACTTGCGCGACAGCCGTTCACATCTGCTACGGCTACGGCATCAAGGCCAATACCGACTGGAAGGAAACCCTCGGCAGCGAGTGGCGACAGTATGAAGAGATCTTCCCGGCCATCGATGCCAGCCCGATCCAGCAGGTCGCGATCGAATGCCGCAATTCGCGCGTGCCGCTGGAATTACTGGGACTGCTCAAGAACAAGATCGTGCAGGCCGGTGTGATCGATGTCGCCAGCGATGAGGTCGAGACGCCGGAAGATGTGGTCGCCACCATCGAGGCCGTGATGAAACACGTGCCGAAGGACAAGATCGTGCCGACGACCAATTGCGGCATGGCGCCGATGCAGCGCGATATCGCGGAAGCGAAGCTGCGGGCGCTGGGTGCAGGTGCGAAGCTGGCGAGGCAGAAGCTGGGGTAAGACGTTCCCCGCAACAAACGCCGTCATGCCCGGCCTTGTGCCGGGCATCCACGTCTTAGCGCCAAGCAAGGAAAGACATGGATGGCCGGGACAAGCCCGGCCATGACGAATTCTAGTTTCCCGCGGCAGCACTCACATGCAGCACCGGACGATAGCCGGCGCGAAACGCATTCAGCGTCGATGGTGGCGTCAGCAAATGCGCGTCGACGAGCTCGACATTCGCCACGCGATAGCCAGCAAACGACCACCGCAGCGCTCGCCCCTCCACGATCAGAAAGCTCTCACCACCCGCCTGCACCATCGCCCCATCCGGCAATACCTCGACAGGTCCATCCAGCGGATGCAATCGCTTCTTCCTGCTATCCAGCCGCTCACGATGCAGCACCGCATCGATCTCCGTCGCCCGCACACGCATGACGCCGTTGCCCTCCTCCCACGCCGCGCGAAAGCGGTTGGCATCGTCGCGGCGGCAATAGAAGCACGGGCGGTGACCGGCGGCGAAGGATGTGGCCTCGTCGAGGAAGAACAGCTCGGTCCAGCTGCGTGTCGCCATCACATCGCGGCGCCGGCCGCGAAATTCGCAGACACAGGTGATCCAGGCCGGGTTCGACCAACGCCTGTTCAGGAGCGTTTTGGTCGAGGGATCGTGGATGATGCCACGATTGCCGGTGAACGTTCCGCGCTCCGGTGTCGCGACGATATTGCCTGACGGCGTGACACGATTTTGCAGCGGCAATCGCGTCTCCTCGCAACGAGCGTCTAGCCTGCGCCTTCGCGCATCGGCGGCTGGAACGACAGGCCGAGATCCCACGGAAAAAAGATCCATGTGTCCTGCGACACTTCGGTGATGTACGTATCCACCAGCGGCCGGCCCATGGGCTTGGCATAAACAGTCGCAAAGTGCGCTTTCGGCAACATGTCGCGAACGATACGCGCCGTCTTGCCGGTATCGACGAGGTCGTCGATGATCAAGAGGCCCTTGCCGTCGCCGCCACCGAGTTTCAACGCATCGGCCGACAGCCCCTTCAGTACCTGCAACTCGCCGCGCTTGTTGTGCTCATAGCTGGCGATGCACACCGTATCGATGACACGGACGCCGAGCTCGCGCGCCACGATCGCTGCCGGCACAAGCCCGCCGCGGGTGATGGCGATGATCGCGTGAAATGGACCGGCGCTGTTCAGCCGCCAGGTCAGCGCGCGGCAATCGCGATGGAACTGATCCCAGGACACCGGGAATGCCTTGCCGGCGCGCTCCTCAGCACTCAATTCCGGATGATCGGCCATGTTCGTCTCCTCACATCGGTCGCCCTCAGGCGGCCGGACTTATGTTGATCCACTCGTTAGTTCACTCTTAATTTCACTTGGGCGCGTTGATTGTCGCCAACATCGCCTTGACGGCCTCCATTGCCGCATTGAGCTTATCCTGATCGCGCGAACGCACCACCAGATTGGTGTTCGGCTTGCCCTGTTCGTCCATGAACGGATAGCTGCCGATGATCGTGTCGGGATGCGCCTTCGCGATATCGCGTAGCGGACCGCCGACATCACCTTCACGCGCATTGGCCTTCACCGTATCGGATAGCATCCGCAAACCAGATTTCAGCTTCGGCGACACGATGTCCATCATCGCCTGCATGATCGTCGGCACGCCGGCCATCACGATCACATTATCGATCTTGAAGCCGGGCGCCAGGATGGTCGCGCTCTGGATCAGGTCGGCGCCGTCGGGAATACGGGCCATCCGCAGCCGGGCTTCGTTCAGGTCGGCGCCGAAGCGCTCCTGGAAGCGCGCGACCACCTCGGGATGGTGATCGATCTTGACGCCGAACGCCTTGGCGACCGCATCCGCTGTAATGTCATCGTGAGTGGGGCCGATGCCGCCAGTGGTAAAAACGTAGGTGTAACGTTTGCGCAGCGCATCGAGTGCCGCGATGATATCCGGCTCATCATCGGAGACGACACGGACTTCCTTGAGATCGATACCGATATTGGTGAGGTACTCGGCAATGAATCCGATGTTCTTGTCCTTGGTCCGACCTGACAGAATCTCGTCGCCGATCACCAGGATGCCCGCGGTCACAATCTCGGTCATTTGTCGTTCCTCACCATTCCCGGGACCATGCGCAGGCAAAGTCCTGATGTCACGGGGTTTTGCTGCCGAAACGAGCAGCGTCCAGCCGTTTTTTCAGGCAGCTTTACACGCATCTCATACGAATTGCTCTTGTTGAATGCATATCGTGCTGGCCCGCCCCTTGCTACCATCCCTTTCAGTCGTGCAATCTCCGTACGGCCTCGAAACAACAGTCAGGGTACATGGCAGTCGCGTTCGACGAAATGAACGGGCCCCAAGGCGAACTCCGCCCGGCCTATGAAGAACTCTCCCGCTGGCTCAAGGAGACGCCTCCGGACGCTTTGGAACATCGCCGCCAGGAAGCGGAGCTGCTGTTCCGCCGGATCGGCATCACCTTCGCGGTTTACGGCGACTCCGAATCCACCGAACGGCTGATCCCCTTTGACGTCATTCCGCGGATCATTTCCGGCAAGGAATGGACCCTGCTGGAAAAGGGCCTGAAGCAGCGCACCCGCGCCATCAACATGTTCCTCAAGGACATCTATCATGGCCGCGAAATTCTCCGCGCCGGCCTGATCCCCGATGACCTGATCTTCCAGAATCCGGTGTTCCGTCCGGAGATGAACGGCCAGGACGTCCCGCACGACGTCTATGTCCACATCGCCGGCATCGATATCGTCCGCACCAATCCGGATGAATTCTTCGTTCTCGAGGACAATGCCCGCACGCCTTCCGGTGTCTCCTACATGCTGGAGAACCGCGAGATCATGATGCGGCTGTTCCCCGACCTGTTCGCGCGGCATCGCGTAGCACCCGTCGAGAAATATCCAGACGAGCTGCTGTCCTGCCTGCGCTCCGTCGCACCGCGCTCGGCCTCGACGGAACCCACGGTCGCGCTGATGACGCCCGGCGTTTACAACTCGGCCTACTACGAACACTCGTTCCTGGCCGACAAGCTCGGCGTCGAACTGGTCGAGGGCCGCGACCTCATCGTCAAGAACGATGAAGTCTTCATGCGCACCACCGAAGGCCTCAAACGCGTCGACGTGATCTATCGCCGCGTCGATGACGATTTCCTCGATCCCCTCACCTTCCGCCCGGATTCAGCGCTCGGCGTGCCCGGCCTGATGTCGGCCTATATGGCTGGCAACGTCACACTGGCCAACGCAGTCGGCACCGGCATCGCCGACGACAAGGCGATCTACAGCTACATGCCGGAAGTGGTGAAGTTCTATCTCGGCGAAGAGCCGATCCTGAAGAATGTGCCGACCTGGCGCTGCCGCGAACCTGGCGATCTCGCTTATGTGCTCGATCACTTAAGCGAACTCGTCGTCAAGGAAGTCCACGGCTCCGGCGGTTACGGCATGCTGATTGGGCCTGCCGCCACCAAGGCCACAATCGAAGCGTTCCGCGACAAGCTGAAGCGCGAGCCGGAAGGCTTCATCGCCCAGCCAACGCTGGCGCTGTCGACCTGCCCGACCTGCACCGAGTCAGGCCTCGCGCCGCGGCATGTCGATCTTCGCCCCTTCGTGCTCACCGGCAGCAAGAACGTCTCCATCGTCGCAGGCGGCCTGACCCGCGTCGCGCTGAAGGAAGGTTCGCTGGTGGTGAATTCCAGCCAGGGCGGCGGCACCAAGGATACGTGGATACTGGACGAATAACTCTCGATATAGGCAACCGGACTTCGACCGACGACCCATTTTTCAAAGAGTAACATCCCCGCATGCTGTCGCGCACCGCCGAGAACCTTTACTGGCTAGCCCGCTATGTCGAACGCGCCGAATATCTCGCGCGCACGATCGAGGCGACACTGCGCGTCACCGCGCTGCCGAATACCTATATCGGCCAGACCAACGAATGGGATTCGGCGCTCCTGACCGCAGGCGTCAGCGCGGCCTTTTACGAGATCTACGAGGAAGCCAACGAGACCAATGTCGTCGAATATCTCTCGTTCTCGACGGCCAATCCCTCCTCGATCCGCAACTGCATCGAAGCCGCACGCCTGAACTCGCGCTCGGTCCGCACCGCACTGACCGGCGAGATGTGGGACACGATCAACAGCGCGTGGCTGGAACTGCAATCCGCCTGGAGCGGCGGCGCCAAGACACGCGAGCAACTGGCGAACTTCCTCCGCTTCGTGCAGGAAACATCGCTGCGCTTCGACGGCTCAGCCTACCGGACCATGCTGCGCAACGATGCCTACTGGTTCTCGCGGCTCGGCCTGCATCTGGAACGCGCCGACAACACTGCGCGCATTCTGGATGTGAAATATCATCTGCTGCTGCCCGAGGATGAACATGTCGGCGGCCCGCTCGATTACTATCAGTGGACTTCGATCCTGCGCTCGGTCTCGGCGCTGACGGCCTATCACTGGGTCTATCGCGAGACGCTGAAGCCGTGGCTGATCGCCGACCTCCTGATCCTCAACGACACGCTGCCGCGCTCGCTGGCGAGCTGCTACGGCAATCTGGTCCGCAATCTCGACCAGATCGGCGTGTCCTATGGCCGTCAGGGCGCAGCGCAGCGCCACGCCCGCGGCGTCCGAAACCGCCTCGAACACAGCAACATGCAGGATATTTTCCAGCATGGGTTGCATGAATTCATCCAGGAATTCATTGCAGATAACAGCCGTCTGGGCGACATCATTGCCAAACAATACCTGATTTGAGCTAGCGTCCCGGCTCATCTGCAGATTCGGACACGTTGCCATGCGCCTGCGTATCGCCCATTCAACCACCTATCGCTACGAACCGCCGGCTTCGGGCGTGATCCAGATTTTGCGGATGACGCCGGGCAGCCATGACGGCCAGTATGTCGCCGAGTGGCAGATCGATGTCTCCACGGATTCGCGCCTGGATTTGCATGAGGACGCGTTCGGCAACGTCACGCATGTGCTGACCCATGGGCCGATCGCCGACCTCACCGTGATCGTCGAAGGCCTGATCGACACCCAGGATACCGGGGGCGTGCTCAAGGGCACCGACGAGCGCTTTCCGCCAAGCTTCTTCCTGCGCCAGACCGATCTCACCGACCTCAGCGCAGCGATGCAGACCTTTGCCAAGGATCTGTCACCAAGCGCAGAGACCGACGTGCTCGGCTTCCTGCATGCGTTGATGATGGCCATCAACGAGCACATGACCTTCGACGTCGATCCAACCAGCACCGGCACTTCGGCCAGCGAGGCCTTCATCGGCAAGCGTGGCGTCTGCCAGGATTACGCGCATATCTTCATCGCCTGTGCCCGCTCGGCCGGCGTCCCTGCCCGCTTCGTCTCCGGCCATTTCTGGCGTGCCGATGGCGAGACCAACCAGCAGGCCGGCCATGCCTGGGCCGAGGCCTATGTGCCCGATCTCGGCTGGGTCGGCTTCGACCCTGCCAATGCCATCTGCACCACCGACGCCCATGCCCGCGTTGCCATCGGCCTGGATTACCTCGGCGCAGCCCCCGTCCGCGGCACCCGCTATGGCGGCGGCACGGAAACCCTGACCGTCGCCGTCAAGGTCGATCAGGCCAATGGCCGCGGCCAGTCACAATCGCAGAGCCAGTCCTGAACAACCTCAAACTGGTTTTCCGAGGTTGCCCGGTCGATACCCACCGCGTAAGACGCTTCCCTGACCAAGGGACCGACGATGACCTATTGCTGCGGAATTCTCGTCAAGGACGGCCTGGTGATGATCGCGGACACGCGCACCAATGCCGGGCTCGACAACATCTCGACCTTCCGCAAACTGCATATCTTCAACCAGCCCGGCGACCGCATCATGGCCGTGGCCTCGGCCGGCAATCTCGCCATCAGCCAATCGGTGCTCTCCACCCTGAGCGAGGGGCTGGAGAACCCGACCACCGGCGAGCTGGAAACCCTGCTGAACGCGCCCACGATGTTTCAGGCTGCGCAGCGCATCGGCCGCGCCATCCGACACGTCAACGCCACCGAGGGCAAGGCGCTGGAGGCCGAGGATATCAATTTCGACGTCTCATTCCTGTTCGGCGGCCAGATCAAGGGCGCCAAGATGCGGCTGTTCATGATCTACCCAGCCGGCAATTTCATCGAATGCACGGTGGACACACCCTATCTGCAGATCGGCGAGCACAAATACGGCAAGCCGGTGCTCGACCGCGCAATGCATTACGACGTTGAATTGTACGAGGCGCTCAAGACCGGCCTGATCTCGATGGACTCGACCATGCGCTCGAATATCGGCGTCGGCCTGCCGATCGATGTGCTGGTGGTGCGCACCGATGTCTGCGACGCCGATCTCAATCACCGTATTGAAGCCGGCGAGCCCTATTTTCACGACCTGCGCTCGCGCTGGTCGGCAGCACTGCGCGCGGCACATCAAAACATTCCGCGCCCACCCTACAAGAAAGACAATTGAGCGCGGCCGCGATGACCGCAGGCCCGATGAAATGGCGCATCATGACGGAGGCAGACCTGCCATCCGTCCTCGCCATCGCCGATGCCGTTCATCCCGATTTTCCCGAAGATGAGGTCGTGTTCGCGAACCGCCTGGCGCTCGATCCAAACGGTTGCGCCGTGCTCGAGGCCCAGGACGGGATCAAGGGTTACCTCGTCAGCCATCCCTGGCAATTCAGGGAGCCGCCGTCGCTGAACAGCCTGCTGACAATGCCCGCAGCGCCCTCGACCTTCTACATTCACGATCTCGCATTGCTGCCCGAAACCCGCAGATCCGGCGCGGCGACTGTGGCCGTCGATATGATGGCGGCACGCGCCAGGCTGATGCAACTGCCCAACATGACGCTTGTTGCCGTCAACAATTCAGTTCATTTTTGGCAGCGGCACGATTTCACCATCATGCGCGATTCCGAATTGGATCAGAAACTGCAAAGCTACGGCGACAACGCACGTTTCATGGTCCGGGACCTCACTCAAAAAGACCTCTCGTAAAAAGAAAACAGGGACGAAACAGATGACCAACAAAATCGCACTTGTGACCGGAGCTGGCACCGGCGTCGGCCGTGCCGCATCGCTTGCGCTGATGAATGCCGGTTTCACCGTCGTGCTCGCCGGTCGCCGGCTCGAACTGCTGCAAGAGACCCAGAAGCTCGGCGCGGCCAATGGCGGCAAGAGCCTCCCCGTGAGCGCGGACATGGCCGATCCGGCCTCCATCGCCGCGCTGTTCGCCAGGGTCATGCAGGAATTCGGCCGGCTCGACGTGCTGTTCAACAATGCCGGCATGGGCGCGCCCGCGGTTCCGTTCGAAGACCTCGGCCTCGAACAGTGGCAGGCCGTGGTGAACACCAATCTCACCGCGCCGTTCCTGTGCACGCAGCACGCCTTCCGCATCATGAAGGATCAGACGCCCCGCGGCGGCCGCATCATCAATAACGGCTCGATCTCAGCGCATGCACCGCGCCCATTCTCCGCCGCCTATACCTCGACCAAACACGCCATCACCGGCTTGACCAAGGCCAGCAATCTCGACGGCCGCGCCTATGACATCGCCGTCGGCCAGGTCGATATCGGCAACGCCGCCACACCCATGACCGACCGCATGGTCAACGGCCCCGGCGTGCTGCAGCCCGACGGCACCTCGAAGCAGGAGCCGCGCATGGACGCCAAGGCCGTCGGCGACGCCGTCGCCTATATGGCCGGCCTGCCGCTCGATGCCAATGTGCTGACCATGACGGTCATGGCAACGAAGATGCCGTTCGTCGGACGCGGCTAAAACGCAATCCGCCTCAGCGGCATTGCGATTGCATGACATGGGGAGCCGCGGCATCATCGCCGCGGTTTCGGGGGATTTATGCTTCAGCTACAATCGGCGTTCGGCGTCATCGCGCTTTTGGGGATCGCCTGGGCGCTCGGTGAAAACCGCAGCAAGGTGTCGCTGAGACAGGCCGCGATCGGTCTCGCATTGACGGTCATCGCTGCCGTGATCCTGCTGAAGCTTCCCGTCGTTACGCGCGCCTTCAGCAGCATCAACGATGCTGTCAGCACCATCGCCGCAGCGTCGCGCGCCGGCACCTCCTTCGTGTTCGGTTATCTCGGCGGCGGCGCACTACCGTTCGATCTCAAGAATCCCGGCGCGGATTTCGTGCTCGCACTGCAGGCACTCCCCGTGGTGCTGGTCATCAGCGTGCTGACCAGCCTGTTGTTCTACTGGCGTATCCTGCCGCCGATCGTGCGCGGCATGGCGTGGCTGCTTGAACGCACACTCGGCATCGGCGGCGCGGTCGGGCTGTCAACGGCCGCGAACATCTTTCTGGGCATGGTCGAAGCCCCGTTGTTTATTCGCCCTTACCTCGCGCAGCTCACGCGCAGCGAACTGTTTCTGGTGATGACGGGCGGCATGGCGGGGATCGCCGGTACCGTGCTGGTGCTCTACGCCACTTTTATGGCGCCGCTGATCCCCGATGCGTCGGCGCATTTCGTGATTGCTTCCGTGCTCTCGGCGCCAGCTGCGATCCTTGTCAGCCTGATCATGGTGCCTGAGACGGAGGATCGTCGCACAGGTGGATTGCTCGCCAATCCGGACGCATCGGCCACGAGCACGATAGATGCGATCGTCAAGGGCACGAGTGCAGGCATCGAACTACTCGTCAACATCATCGCCCTGCTGCTGGTCTTCGTGGCGCTGATGTATCTCATGAACGCGATCCTCATGACGATGCCCACCGTGGGAGGCAACACGCTGTCCGTGCAACGCATGCTGGGTTACGTGATGGCACCGGTGTGCTGGCTGATGGGCCTGCCGTGGGACCAGGCGCTGACCGCGGGCTCGCTCATGGGCGTCAAGACGATCCTCAACGAGTTGATCGCCTATGTTCAATTGGCGAAGCTCGGTCCCGATGCGCTGGATGCACGCTCGCGCCTCATCATGCTTTATGCGCTGTGTGGATTTGCAAATTTTGCCAGCCTCGGAATTATGATCGGAGGCCTGGGCACCATGGCGCCGGAACGTCGTAACGAAATCAACGCGCTCGGTGTGAAGTCGATCGTCTCGGGGACGCTGACGACTTGTCTGATGGGCGCGATCGTCGGCATGCTCACCTGAGATACGCCGCCAGCGCCGGTCAGCCGATCGTCCGCTGCAGCAGATCGAGCCAGTTGCCCGCGCCGAGCTTGCCGAGCAGCGTCTCGGAATAGCCCTTGTCGCGCAAGGCCACGAACAGCACCTGCAGGCCCGCGGCGGAGTCGATGGCCTCGGGCACCACCGCGCCGTCGAAATCCGATCCCAGCCCGACGTGATCCTCGCCCAGCTTCTCCAGCAGATAGTCGATCTGCTGCACCATCAGCTCGATGCCGGTGTCGGGCCGCATGCTGCCGTCGGGGCGCAGGAAGCAGGTCGCGAAATTCAGGCCGACCATGCCGCCGGTGTCGCGGATCGCGGCGAGCTGCTTGTCGGTGAGATTGCGCGGCGACGGGCACAGCGCATGGGCATTGGAATGGGTCGCCACCAGCGGCGCCTTCGACAGCCGCGCCACGTCCCAAAAACCCTTCTCGGTGATGTGCGACAGGTCGACCAGAATCTTCAGGTCATTGCAGGCGCCGATCAACCGCTCGCCGGCCGCGGTGAGACCGTCGCCGAGATCCGGCCCGGACGGGAAGTGAAACGGCACGCCATGGCCGAAGATGTTGGTCCGGCTCCACACCGGCCCGATCGACCGCAACCCCGCCGCATAGAGAACGTCGAGGAATCTGAGCTCGGCGTCGATGGCCTCCGCGCCTTCCAGATGGACCACCACGGCCAGCGCCTTGCGCTCAATGGCGGACCGGATTTCGGCGGTGGTGGTGCAGATCGCCACCGCGCCTGCGGAAGTGCGTTCGAGCTGCAGCAGGATGGCCAGTTCGGCGACGACGGAATTGCGCGCCTCGTCCATCGTCAGCGGCTCGGGAAGCGGCACGGCGTAGCGTCCGCCCGTCATCTGCGCCATGAATCCCGATGACGCCTGAGCCGCCGGCGAATACAGCGCGAACAGCCCGCCGACGAACGCGCCGGCCTTCGCCTTCGGCAGGTCGATGTGACCGGCGGCTTCCCCGGTCAGGAAGTCGGATACCGGATCGTGCGATTGCGATTTGTACAGCCGCAGCAGCACATCGTTGTGACCGTCGAAAACCGGAACGGATGCAGTCATGAGATACTCGTTGAGGGCCAGGGCAGCGACGGGCTCAGCATAGCTGATTCAACGCCACTGCGACGCGCGAACAAGGCACGCGTCGCATTTCCGCACGCGAACTACCGGACTTCCACCGTCTTGAACTCCGCCGGAAGGATCACTTCCAGCAGTTCGCAATTGTCGGAGTAATCACGGATCAGATGCCTGATGCGTGGCGGCTGAGTCCAGCATGACCCCTGACGCATGGTCATCTCGCCCTCGCCTTCCATATAGGCCTTCACCCAGCCGTTCAGCACATAGACCAGCTGAAACTCGGCATCGTGATAGTGAAGCTTGGAGACCTCTTTCGGATCGCAAGGTCCGATCAGCCGGATGACATGCGCGTGCGCCAAACCGCCGGTCGCAGCGGCGACGCCGAGATCGCGATACTTCGCATAGGCACGCAGACCGTCGCCGAGAAATGCTTCTTCCTGATAGTGACTGATCGCGACGCGCTGCTTGCGGCGCGGGCCGGGTTTCGCCGCGGCCTTGGCGACAGCTTTCGTACTCGCCTTGGCCGGCTTGCCAACCGCGAACTTCTTTGCCGCTTTCGCTACCGCCTGTGTCGCAGGCTTCTTCGTCGCAGCCGCTTTCGCTGCGCTCTTTGACGTTCGCTTCAGCTTCGCCATGTCGTGTTTCCCACCCGGCGCAATGCCGAACAAACGGCCAGCGCGTCCGGGAACCTAGCTGTAGTTCAGCACAGCGGCAATTCATCCGGCGCGTTGAGAGGCGCGGACTAGTGCAACCGGAAGACGCCATCCACGGCACGAAGCTCGGCCGGCTTGATCAGTTTCGAATGCGCGACGGTGACCGCAAAGAGCGGGCCATCGAGCTTCTCCTGCCAGAAATCCAGGAAATCCTTCAGCGCGGGAAACTTCGGAAACAGATCGTAGTTCTGCCAGACATAGGTCTGCAGCAGCGATGGATGGTCCGGCATGCGGTAGAGAATCTGCGCCGTCGTCAGTCCGTAGCCAAGCACCTGCTTCCTGAAATCGTCAGAAGCTGCATTTCTCGAGACCATGTTCAACCTCCATGGACAGAGCGCATTCGGCTAAGTGGATTCCGGTTTGGCGTCGAACTTCGCTCTGCTCTCCTGTGACCGTGCTGACTGCAGCGAACCGGCTTCCACTTCGCCCATGACAACACGATGCATGAAATGTGACGCAAGCAACGTCTTCATCACAAGCTTAAAAGTTTAATAATGTATTGAAAGCCGAGTGTTAGCAGCCACTTACCGTGGATGCTAACGGATTCGAGAGCCGGTATCGGAGGGTCTTAACCAATTCTGGCACCCGTCATATTTGAGTGCCAAAATATTTGATACAGACCCTTGCCGGTGAGGAACGTTCGGCCTATGTCCGGACCAGCTGCGCTGGCACTTGTTGGCTCAGACTGCCAATTTAAATTTCTCAAGCATCTACAGAAACTTAGGAGGACTGCATGAAATTCCGTCCGCTTCACGATCGCGTTGTGGTCAAGCGTATCGACGCCGAAGAGAAGTCCGCTGGCGGCATCATCATTCCGGATAGCGCCAAAGAGAAGCCCTCCCAGGGCGAGATCGTCTCCGTCGGCCCGGGCGGCCGCGACGAAGCCGGCAAGCTGATCCCGATCGATCTGAAGGTCGGCGAGCGCGTGCTGTTCGGCAAGTGGTCGGGCACCGAGGTCAAGATCGATGGTCAGGACCTGCTGATCATGAAGGAAAGCGACATCATGGGCGTCCTCGAAGGTGCCGCTCCCGCCAAGAAGAAGGCCGCTTAAGCGCCTTTCCCACCCATCCTGATTTTCAAGGAAGCAAAACATGTCAGCTAAAGAAGTGAAATTCGGCGTTGATGCCCGCGACAAGATGCTGCGCGGCGTCGACATTCTCGCCAACGCCGTGAAGGTGACGCTCGGTCCGAAGGGCCGCAACGTCGTCATCGACAAGTCGTTCGGCGCGCCCCGCATCACCAAGGACGGCGTCACCGTCGCCAAGGAAATCGAACTCGACGACAAGTTCGAGAACATGGGCGCCCAGATGGTGCGCGAAGTGGCCTCGAAGTCGGCCGACGCAGCCGGCGACGGCACCACCACTGCTACCGTGCTCGCCCAGGCGATCGTCCGTGAAGGCGCCAAGTCGGTTGCTGCCGGCATGAACCCGATGGATCTGAAGCGCGGCATCGACCTGGCTGTGGAAGCCGTGGTTGCTGACCTCGTCAAGAACTCCAAGAAGGTCACCTCGAACGACGAAATCGCCCAGGTCGGCACGATCTCGGCCAACGGCGACGCAGAAATCGGCAAGTTCCTCGCCGACGCCATGAAGAAGGTCGGCAACGAGGGCGTCATCACGGTTGAAGAAGCCAAGTCGCTCGAAACCGAACTCGACGTCGTCGAAGGCATGCAGTTCGACCGCGGCTACATCTCGCCCTACTTCGTCACCAACGCCGACAAGATGCGCGTTGAATTCGACGACGCCTACATCCTGATCAACGAGAAGAAGCTCTCCTCGCTGAACGAGATGCTGCCGCTGCTCGAAGCTGTCGTGCAGACCGGCAAGCCGCTCGTCATCGTCGCGGAAGACGTCGAAGGCGAAGCTCTCGCCACCCTCGTCGTCAACCGTCTGCGTGGCGGCCTCAAGGTCGCTGCCGTCAAGGCACCGGGCTTCGGCGATCGCCGCAAGGCCATGCTGCAGGACATCGCGATCCTGACCGGCGGCCAGGCGATCTCGGAAGATCTCGGCATCAAGCTCGAGAACGTCACGCTCGCCATGCTCGGCCGCGCCAAGAAGGTGATGATCGACAAGGAAAACTCCACCATCGTCAACGGCGCCGGCAAGAAGGCCGACATCGAAGCACGCGTGGCGCAGATCAAGGCGCAGATCGAAGAAACCACTTCGGACTACGACCGTGAGAAGCTGCAGGAGCGTCTCGCCAAGCTGGCTGGCGGCGTTGCCGTCATCCGCGTCGGCGGCGCGACCGAAGTCGAAGTGAAGGAGCGCAAGGACCGCGTTGATGACGCGATGCATGCGACCCGCGCTGCGGTTGAAGAAGGCATCGTCCCCGGCGGCGGCGTCGCTCTGCTCCGCGCTTCGGAACAGCTGAAGAAGATCAAGACCGCGAACGACGACCAGAAGACCGGCGTCGAGATCGTCCGCAAGGCCCTGTCGGCTCCGGCTCGCCAGATCGCCATCAACGCAGGCGAAGACGGTTCGGTCATCGTCGGCAAGGTCCTCGAGACCGCGACCTACAGCTACGGCTTCGACTCGCAGACCGGCACCTACGGCGACATGCTCAAGAAGGGCATTATCGATCCGACCAAGGTTGTCCGTGCAGCGATCCAGAACGCAGCTTCGGTTGCCGGCCTCCTGATCACCACGGAAGCCATGGTTGCCGAACTGCCCAAGAAGGGCGGCGCAGGCGGCGGCGGCATGCCTCCAGGCGGCGGCATGGGCGGCATGGACTTCTGAGTCCAACGCTTCAAGCAACTATCAGAATGCAGAACCCCGGCAGCGATGCCGGGGTTTTTGTTTGGCTGATACTCAAGTCTTTTGATCTTCATGTCTGATAAAGTTAGACTCTTTCACTTTTCGTCGGCAGTTTTTCCAGTACAGCCTCGAGAAGCTCTTGAAGGCTCGTGATTTGATTGATTAGTTCGACGGCCTCTCGCCTATTAATCCGCTGACAATTATCTCGCTGCCAAAGCACACCGGCCCGAGGATTTCCTTGAACCCATCGCAATCCGAAAGATGGGTATCGCTGCGCTCACCCATCCGACACACTTCGACCTCCGCCGAAACATCGCCGTTGGCGATCCTGTACGACGTGACCATCGCCTAGGGAGCATGGATCATGAAACAGGTTATCCGCATCGAGCCGCTATCGACCTACATGGAGCGGCGGCGGGCGCCGGTGTCCGCCGTGACCCGCCACGGCGACACGCTCTATGTGTCGGGTTTTCCGCCGTTCGATCCAGCCACGGGTGAGATCGCGGTCGGCGCGTCGGTGGAGCGCCAGACCGAGATCGTGCTTGATCAGCTGAAACTTTGCGTCGAGACCGCGGGCTCATCGCTGGACCAAGTGCTCAAATGCAACGTCTATTGCACCTCGGCCGAACACTTCCCCGCCGTGAACGCGATCTACGCGCGTTATTTTCCCAACGACCCGCCTGCCCGCATCTTCGTCTGCGTGCCGACATGGTTTGCCGATTTCGATATCGAAATCGATTGCATCGCGGCGATCGGCTAACCCGCCTCCGCGTGCGTCAGGATCAGCTTCAGCAATCCCGGAAACCGCGCGTCAATGTCGGCCTCGCGGACAACGTTGCGATGCTCGACGCCGCGCTTGGTGGTCTGCACCACGCCAGCCTCGCGCAGGATGCGAAAGTGATTGGAGACCGTCGACTTGGCCATGGTGCAGGGTGCCGCCGCCGCGCACGACATGCAGTCGTGCTGGCCGATCATCGCCTTGACCATCTGCAACCTCGCCGGATCAGCCAGCGCCGAGAGCACGCCGGCCAGCGTGATGTCCTTGGTCGCGGGGTGAACGAACTGAACCATAAAAAAGATATAGGCGCCCCCTTGCGCTGGTTCAATAGTCCCATACTTCCGAACTATTGAAGCATCCAAGAGGGATTACGACCATGACCAAGACATTCGAAGGCAAAGTTGCGCTGGTGACCGGCGGCTCCAAGGGCATCGGTGCTGAAATCGCTATTCAGCTCGCCGCCGAGGGCGCTGCCGTCGCCGTCAATTACGCATCCAGCAAGAAGGGCGCCGACGAGGTTGTCGCGAAGATCACTGCCAAGGGCGGCAAGGCCATCGCCGTGCACGGCAATCTCGCCGAGCCGGACGGCGCCAAATCCGTGGTGGCCGAGACCGTCAAGGCGTTCGGGCCGATCGACGTTCTCGTCAACAATGCGGGCGTCTATGAATTCGCCCCTCTCGACAGCATCACGCCGGAGCACTTTCACAGGCATTTCGATCTGAACGTGCTCGGGCTGCTGCTCGCTTCGCAGGAAGCGGCCAGACACTTCAACCCAAATGGCGGCAGCATCATCAACATCTCATCGGGCGTCTCGACCATCACCCCACCGGGTTCGGCGGTCTACACCGCGACCAAGGCTTCCGTCGATGCGATCACGTCGGTACTGGCGAAGGAGCTCGCGCCGCGCAAGATCCGCGTCAACGCCGTCAATCCCGGCATGATCGCGACCGAGGGCGTGGTGTCAGCCGGATTCCATGAAGGCGACATGCGCAAGTGGATCGAATCTGCCACGCCGATGGGCCGCATCGGCAAGGTCGAGGAAATAGCTTCCGTCGTCGCATTCCTCGCTTCCGATGCTGCATCTTACGTGACGGGCGAAACGCTGCACGCCACCGGCGGCTTCAGGTAGCCCACGCGCTCTGCTCAACAGTCTATCCGACATAGGCCAAGGGCGGTGCAATCAGCACCGCCTTTGCTTGTTATCGCGAGGCCAGATCTCTCCTTGCCTCAATCATCATCATCACCGCCGGCCGGCGGCATCTGCGGCATAGACGGTGTCTGCATGCGATCCGCCGCTGATGGCTTCATGCGTTCGCGTGACGGAGCTTGCCCACGCATCATCTGAGCCTGATCGTGCTCGATCTGCGGAAAGAACACATCATAGCAAGCGCGGCTCAATCGCGGTCCTGCGCTGCGCAAGCAATTTTCTACCCGCCCCTCATCCGGCATTGCCGATGTACAGAGGCGAAACGCATCGGGCGTGCAGGCTTCGCGCTGTGCCTCCGTGCCGCTGCCCAAAGCCGCGACGCTGGAACCCGCAATCAATGCCACGGCGGTCGTCAGGCTTGTCAGAGTGTTTGCCATCAGTCCTGTCCTTACGAAGTTATGACAGGTGAAATTCTCAGCGGCGCGCCCGGTTCCTTCCTGGCCGCTCACATGCTGCTGAAAATGCAGGCTTAAGCGAGCGTAATGACAGAACCGACAAAGCGATTCAGTTGACCGCCTGCGTGCTTTCGTCGATCTCGTCGGTCCACACCTTGAAACTCACCAGCGTATTCGGCCCAAAAGTTTGCGTGATCGGCACATCCGCGGCATCGCGGCCCTGCGCGATCAACACGCGGCCGATGCGGGGGATATTGTTGCGGGCATCAAACGTATACCAGCGGCCGCCGATATAGGCTTCGAACCAGCCGGCGAAATCGCCGTCGGCCCATGGCTTCGGCATGCCGATGTCACCGAGATAGCCGGTGCAGTAGCGCGCGGGAATATTCATGCAGCGGCAGAAGGTGATGGCCAGATGCGCGTAGTCGCGGCAGACGCCCTTCCCCTCGTTGTAAGCGTCCCAGGCGGTCTTGGTCGCGCGTGCGTGCTCGTAACCGAACTGGATATGGTTATGCACGAAATCGCAGATTGCCTGCACGCGCGCCCAGCCAGGCACAGTCTTCTCAAACAGCTGCCAAGCGACGTCCGACAGCCGATCCGTCTCGCAGTAACGGCTGCCGAGCAGATAGACGATCGTCTCGGCCGGCAGATCCTCTACCGCATGCTGGATGGCTGACGGCACGATGATATCCGGCTTGCCGCTATCGTTGACGATCCCGTCGGCTTTGAACGTGATGCGGCCCGTCGGCGCGACGATGCGGCTGCACCAGTTGCCAAAGCCATCGCGATACGGCGTGATCGGAACTGAGGGATTTATCGTGAGATAGTCCGGCACCACCACGTCGGAGGCACGCGTGAAGTGCATGCCCATCACGATCATGACAGGCGTCGGCTGCGGGAAATCATAGATCATCTCGTAGCCAACACGGATCTTCATGCAAAACACCTCATCCCGGCAAATCGTTGATTTCAAAAGCGAGACACCGCAAGCGTTGCACATTGCGCGACGATCTTGCGAGAAAAACCCAGCGCAAGCGTCGGCCAGAATGTCATCGATGTCAGATACATCCTCGAAATGGCGACAAAACGTCCAATAACAAGACAATCATAGCGAAATTCGACGAAACACCGGATCGCTTAAAGAAATCGATGGCTAATGTCTGTGAATAGGCGCACGCTGAGCGGATGCCGGATCTCAGCAGCGACATGCGCGCGTGACCACGAGATCGCGCCGTGAGACCGTTACTTTCAAGCATCCTTTCCAGTTGAAGGGCCTTGGTCGTTTGATCCCGGCAGGGTCGTATGACGTCATCACCGATGAGGAGATGATCGAGGGACTGTCCTTCGCCAGCTATCGGCGCACGGCGACCATGATGATCGTGCCCGGTGCACCACCCCATACAAGTTCCATGGAGATGATCTCCATTGGGTCGCTTGAGCTGGCAGATGTGCAGCGCATCGATGCGAGCGCACCATGACTGACACTCCCGTCGAGCTGGATAGCCGCCGCGGCATGGCGGCACAGAAAGCCACCGATATCCGGCGCAGTCTCGCCGAAGTCGAATCCAATGCCGCAGCACTGCGTGAGCGGCAGCTGGCACTCGAAGAGCAGTTACTGACCACGCCGGCCACCACATGGCCTGAGGCTGCAGCAAAGGCGCGCTACGTCCTCAATCTCTACGGCGCATCGCTCAGCGCACAGGATACCCAGCACCGCGATCTGATCGCGATCGTGCTGGACGACTTCACGCGGCTTGCCGCCAACGACTGATCCCATCATTACGCAGGTCGCAGCGATCCCGCAGCAGCCAGCGCTCAACCGAAAGCATCCTCATGCAGAACCTCTTGCACCGTCACGTTCAAGTCGCAGAATCTCTCCGCCTCGGCGTGGAGTCCGGCTGGTACAGCACCAAGATCAGCGGAACCTTTGTTACGGGCCCACATCCCACCGAGGCCGAATGCTTGCGCAAGATCGCTGAACTCAACCCTGTCGTGCCGAAGCGCAAGGCCTAACGCGGGAAGACGACGATGGCGCTTACACACGGTGTTTTCCAAAGCTTCGAATATAATCGCATGGTCGTCCTGTTCTCGATGATGAATGACGCAACCGAAGTCACCTGCGCGATCAGCACCAGTGCGATGGACGAGCTCGAAAAGGCGACACGCACCAAGCCCGAGCAGCGCGAGGAGCAATTCATCCGGTTGCGCGATCGCATCGAGGCCTGCGCGGCACGCAAATTCGCTAATTCCGAATTTGAGGGAAGGCCACCGGGCATCGTGCTCCGCAGCATCGATTTCCGGTAGCCTGTTCCACCATTGAACCCTTCCTCCTCGCGGTGTGACCAACGCCTGTCACACGCGAGAGGTCGAGCCATGCGCCACTTTCCAAGCCTGAACCGTTGCGCCATCCGCGTCCTGTTCGCTGCCATGCTGGCGAGCGCAGCAATGCCGATCGCGCGAGCTGCCGCCGACGATGCACAGCAATGTACCGATGCCTCCGGCGTCCTGGCGATCGCGGCCTGCGACCGCGCCATCGCGTCAGGCAACTACCGCGGCCGCCAGCTTGCTGAGCTGCATTTCAACCGTGCCTTCGAATATAATGAACGGCACGAGAGCGGCCCTGCCATGGCTGCCTTCGACGAAGCCATCCGCCTGAACCCGGATTATGCCCGCGCCTATTTCATGCGCGGCAATCTCTGGCTCGCCCGCGGCGACAACGACCGCGCCATCAGCGACTTCAGCGTGGCGCTCGGTCTCGATCCCAACAACACCGATGCCTATGTCAATCGCGGTGTCGCCTGGTACGCCAAGGACGATAACGACCGCGCCATTGCCGATTACGACATGGCGATCCGTCTCAATCCGCAGGAAGGCGGCGCCTATAGCAATCGCGGCGGCGCCTGGCTGGTGAAGGGCGATCATGCACGCGCCATCGCCGATTTCGGCGAAGCGATCCGAATCAATCCGAACGACCCCTGCCCGGTGTTCAACCGCGGCTTCGCCTTCAGCCTGAAGGGAGACAACGATCGCGCCATCGCCGACTACAACGAGGCAATCCGCATCGCACCGACCTATGTGGCGGCGCTGACCAATCGTGGCAGCGTGTGGTCCGACAAGGGCGACAACGACCGCGCGATGGCCGATTTCAATGCGGCGCTGCGCATCAATCCGAAATACGCCAAGGCGCTCTATCTGCGCGGCATGACACGGCTTGAAATGGGCGACATTACGGGCGGCGCAGCAGATGTCGCCAGCGCACGGAAGATCGATCCGAAGGTCGGCTCATAATGACTGAACACGCATCGCCCTCAAGGGTGACACGTCGGTCATATCGATCAGTCGAGTTTGGCAACCACGATGAGGCGCTTCACTTCGCCGTTGCGATAGGCCTGCAGGAACTTGTTGTAGTCCCGGAACGAGACGCAGCCATTGGAATCGCCATTAGGACCGAGCATGTAGGTATGCGCGAGCAGACCCGTGCGGCCATGGATCGCGCCCTCGCCGCCCACCGGCGTCAGGCGCAACGCGGCCACACCATGGAACAGAGCCTCGCGCGGCTTCAGATCATAGATGTGCGGCGGTGTCACGCCGCGCATCTTCTCATGGGCATAAGCGGGATTGTCGAGACGGCTGCCGAGGCCGGAATGCGCTTCCAGCTTGGTGCCGTCGGGCATGTACACTTTACGCGCGGAGATGTCGTAAACCGCGGTGGTGCGATCGCTCAGGGTGGGCTCGTTGCTGGCCGCCGCATCGGTGCCATTGCTCAGCACGCCGCCGTCGGAGCCGGCATAAGCGAGCACGGGGCCGGACTGCGGAGCGTTGCCGCCGAACAGTTTCTCGAAGACGTTGAAATTGCCGGACTTGGGCTGCGCAGCCAGCGCCAACCGCGCCTTCTGAACCAGTGAGTCGTGGCCATAGGCACCGCCCCTGGCGGCGCTGGCCTGTGCGACCGGCTGCGACGGCGCTTGTGTTGCCTGCTGCGGCGCGGACGGCGTACGGGCATCGGAGGGCCGTGCGGCCGGCATCGGAATGCTGTCGACGAGCTGGCGCACCGTCGGTGCCGGCTGCATCAGCGCGACTTCCTGCGGCTTTGCAGCCGGTGCGGGGACTACGGACTCGGAAGCTGGCGTGCGCCTGACGAAGCGCTCGGGCGCAGCGCCCATCGAATAAGTCGGGTCGAACCAGGCGACTTGGCGCTTCGGCTCGGGCTGTGCGGCAGCGAGCGGCGCATTAACGGCCGGCTCGAAACGCTCGGAGAAGGATGTGCGGTGTTCGGTGCGTGAGAAGCGGCTGTCGAAGCGCTCGGCGAAGGACGACTGGCCAATGCCTGCATCATTGCCGAGATTGGCGGAGACCATCGCAGGCTGCACGCCGTTCTGGAAAAGCTTGCCGGCGAGCGTCCATCCACCGGTCAATGCGACGGCGGCAAGAGCAGCGCCGGTCACGAACATGCGTGAACTGGATTTCGACACTTGATGCTGGCCTCGGCGTGAGGGTGCAGAATGGTTCAACGCACGTTTACTGCTGCTCATACGCCTGACGTCCAACACACGTTTACTAAGCTCCCTGCCCGTTGTGCCTGACGAGACACACAGGTCTCGAAAAGCACCGCGCAGGGATGCGAAACGCCATTAAGGCGAGTTTTAGTTAAATGCGGATTAATTGGAGGTCCCCCACCGATACCTACCTAAAGGCCTGCCAATCATGGCCTTTTTGAGTAACCGACAGGACGAATTCGGGGAACCTGCGAGAGCTTTCTGAGGCTCTCGCAGGCCGGTCTCAGGCGCGCTGGGGTTTTGGGTCACGCCCGGCCCGAACTATTGGCGCGCTGTGATTAGGCCATTGGCCTAGTGCGAGGCTGGTGCGCGGGGAACCACATTTCCTTTTGCGGTATTTAGGTAATCACAACGATCAATTTGTACCGGCTAAGGCGTCAAATGATCACGACCTCAGTAGTTCAGCTTCGGATACCAGTCGGTGCCCCGCCCCTCCGGCGTGACATCCAGAACCGTCCAGAGCGGCATCAGATCCGGCGCCCCACGCGGGTCCTGGCCGGGATCGGCCGTAGACCCATCCATCTCGCCGCTCCAGAAATGGCGAATCTTGCCGCTGCGGCGGGTGAAGACGTTGAAGGCAGCGTCGTCGCCACCGTCCTTGGTCAGCCCATGATAGTCACGGCTGAACGCGCCGGAGGTGTCCGAGAACAAAGGCAGGTAATGCCAGCCACGCTGCTTCTTGAAAGCGACCAGCCGCTCGATCGGCGAGCGCGCCACAACGGCCAGCGCCACGCGCTGCGTAATGTCAGGCACCTCGCCGTCCCAGGCCGACAGCAGCGATGTGCACATCGGGCACGGCTTCTCGCGCTGCGGCCCGTACATGTAGGAGTAAACGACGAGCGTCTGCTTGTCGCCGAACAGCCCCGCGAAACTCACGGGGCCCTTCTCGCCGATGAAGCCGTAGTCCTTGGTCACCTCGCCGCCATCTGGCAGCGCACGACGCCGCTCCGCGACGCGTTCGATCTGACGCCGCAGTTCGATCTCCTCGACAAGCAACGCGTTACGCGCATCGCGGTATTCACGGCTCTCATTGGGATAGCGAAAACTGGCCTTCTTCGCGAGTTCGGGCGCAGGCGTCAGGCTGGAACCGGTCATGACATGATCCTCCCTTGGTGAATTTCAACGTGTTCCGTCTGAAAGACGTTCCGGGACCGGCCTATCCTACATGACGATCCACAAATTCATCATGCGCAGCTTCGTGAACGGCCAGAACACGCATGACGGTTATTGACGCGCCGAGCATGGACGCACATGAGTGCGCCATGCGCCTGTTTCATTTCAGCGAAGAGAACAACATCGAAGTCTTCATGCCGCGGCAGGCGGAGGTTGCGACGCCTCGCGCCCAGGGACAGGAGTGGCTCAACGGCCCCTTGGTCTGGGCGATCGATGACTGGCATGCGCCGATGTATCTGTTCCCGCGCGACTGCCCGCGCATTTTTGTCTGGCCGACAGCGACGACAACGCCGGAATACCTCACGGCCTACAAGAAGATGACCACCTGCCGCATGGTTGCGCATATCGAACTCAGCTGGCTGGACCGACTCTCCCACACCACCATCTATCGCTACGAGCTTTCGCCGGACGGGTTTGAATCGCTGGACGATGCGGGTATGTGGATTTCGCGCACGCCGTCCATGCCGCTGAACATGGAGCGGATCGACAACATCGAAAAGGCACTGGAAGTCGCCGGCGTCGAATTGCGCGTCCTGCCATCCCTGAAGACGCTGGCGCCCTTGTGGGAGACATCGCTGCATGTCAGCGGCATTCGCCTCCGCAATGCATGGGACGGACCGATCGAGCTGCCTTAAAACGACAAAGCATGCCCGGACGTTCAGGAGCCGTAGGATCGTAGCATCTTCGCGACATTCATCGCTCGTTGTCACGATATGTGAGGGGTATCGCTCCGGCGCGATGCGCCTACGTTCCACCCATCCTGTAATGACCCACGAGCTCAGGCCGCTGTATCCGCCTTCGTACGGCGATGACTGACCACGACGCGGTTGCGGCCCTCGCGCTTCGCCTCGTAAAGCGCGGCGTCGGCGGCCGCGAGCAGGTCATCGCCCTCGGCGACGTGCACCGGCATCACCGCCAGACCGATCGACAGCGTGACGCCGTCGAGCATGGCCGTTGGCAACGTCACCTGCATGCGATGCACGGCATCGAGCACCTGCTGCGCACGCTGCGCGGCAACCTCGACCGTGACGCCCGGCATCAGCATCAGGAACTCCTCGCCGCCGAAACGGCCAATGATATCCGAGGCGCGCGTCGTCTCGCGCAATATCCTGCCGAGGCCGCGCAGCACGGCATCGCCGGCCTCGTGGCCGTGACTGTCATTGATACCCTTGAAGTGATCGATGTCGAGCATCGCCAGCGCGAGCGGCTTGCCGTCCTGCTGGCTGCGCGTGGTCTCGCGCACAAGGGCATCTTCGAGGTAGCGGCGGTTGTGAAGATCCGTCAGCGGATCCCGCACCGCCTGTTGACGCAGCAACTCGCGGAGTTCGAGATTGGCCATCGCCAGCGACACCTGTTCGGCCAGCATCGTCGCCAATTGATCCGCCCCCTCACCGAACACAGAGGTATGCTCGCGGTACAGCAGACCAAGCAGGTTGTTCTGCGCGATCAGCGGCTGACAAATAAATCCCGTACCGGTGGCACCGCACGGACCGGCATGATTGCAGACCAGTCCCTGACTCGCCTCGGAAATCGGGAATGTCGTGCCACGACGCAGCGCCCAGCAGTCATCGACCGGAAACGACACCGCATCGGCCTGTAGTGCGCCCCAATGGGCGCCGCGCTGAACTGCGTTACGCGCTTTATTCAGATAGTACAGCGCGCCCGCCTCCTCCGTGAACAGGTAGCCTGCATAGGTCTGAACCGCCGCGAAAATCTCTTCGCGCGACTGACACGACTGCAGCACGCCCGAGAGTTCAGTGAGCAGGACGATTTCCTTGGCGCGGATTTCCGCCAGTTGCAGCGAGGTCGTCAGCCGTTCGTTGGCCTCCTCCATAGCGTGCGCATGCGCGCGCCGCTCCGCCTCGACAGCGAGTGCGTCGGTCTTGTCCTGGATCACCCAGAGGATATCGCCGGTCGCCAGCGGCTTGCCATAGGCATCGACCAGCAGCGTGGAACCGTCGCTGCGGCGCAGATGCAGTTCGACTTCCGTCGCCATGGCGCTGTCACGAATACGATCCAACGCGGCATCGAACGCCTCCCCGTCCTCCTTCGTCGCAACCAGCTCGTCGATCGTGTTGCCGAGAAGCGCAGCGGAGCTGCGACCGCAGAGTTCAGCGATCCGGCGATTGCCGCGCAGGATCCGGTGGCCGGCCGTAAACAGGATGCCTGCCAGCGGATTGTCGACCAGCGCGCGCTGCTCGGCATCGAGCGTGCTGAGATTGCCGGACAACCGGCGCGATCTCATCGTGATCACGGCGAGCAGCATCATCAGGAGGCTGATGGCGGTGCCGCTGGCGAGGACGACGTTCGGCACTGTATGGCTGACTTCGTAGATCGAGCCGGGATTGGTGGTGAACAGCACGCGCCAGACGCGCTCGCCGACAACCAGCGAACGATCCGCCGAGATCCCGGCCGACATCACCATTTGCGTCACGAGACCGAGATTGGGCTCAAGACTGTCATACATGAGGGTCGGAGTGACGGTCGCATCTTCCGGCTCGCCAATCATGACGCCTTCCTGCGTCGGCTTGGCATAACCGCGATCAACCACCTGGATATGCATCTGCTGCAGCGTGCGCGGATCGAGGATGCCGCGCATCAGGTCATTGGTGCGATAGACCGATGCAACAAAACCGTGGAGCGCTGCGTTTCGCTGCGAGACGGTCTGCGTGGGCTCGCCGGCCCGGTAGATCGGCGCACGGATAATGAAACCGAGGCCACCCGAGGTGTCCTGCACCAGTTTGACCGGCGGCGTCGCGACAATCCGGCCGGTCTCCGCGGAACGCCGCAGCGAGTCCAGTTGCGCAGGATTGGCACCGGCATCGAAGCCCAGCGCATTTTCGTTGCCACGCATCGGCTCGACGAATTCGACTACGTTGTAAATTGATCGTGGCCCCGGCGGACGCACGGCGAAATCCGGCTGTCCGGAATGCTCGATGCTCTTGTCGGCACGAACTTCCGCAATGAAGGCATCTAGATGATCCGGCGTCACATGACGCAGCGACTGCAAGGCCTGGAAGCCGGGATAGCGGCGGCCGAGATCGAGCACATCGATGTAGCGTCGGAACTGGGCGCGATCGACACGGCCGATCGAGGCGTACAACCCCTGCATGCTGACCAGTACTTCGGCGTGGGTGCGCAGCCGTTCGCTGATCGCATTGGAAATATCAACCGCGTCGACTGCGAAGCGACGCTGCATATCGGCCGCAATCAGACGCTCCGAGAATTCGCGAATGGCGAATGTCGCGGCGAGGCCGGCTCCGAGAATGGCTGCGGCAACGAAAGTCGTCCGCCGCGCCTGCGGCGCCAGCAAGTCACGCAATGCCATGTCGAGTTCCCTGAACTGACCCGGCCCCCGGCTTCGGATCACAGTACCTAGGTCGGGTGATACCGGCATCGGGATTTAGATTCTGTTGCGCTGCCCACCAGCGAACCACCTCAGGACCAGACACTTGACGACATCCTTAATCACGGATAATAATTATCCACGATAGAGGTGAAATACAGCCATGAAGATGAGCGACGGGGTTGAGCAGGCGATCCACAGCGTGGCGATGCTCGCAGGCCTGCAATCGAACGGCGTGTTGTCCGCCGGCGCCCTCGCCGAATTTCATGGCGTGTCCACCAGCTATCTCCTGAAACACCTGCAGGCGCTTTCGGGCGCCGGCTTGCTCATCGCACAGCCTGGCCCGACCGGCGGCTATCGCCTTGCCCGGACGCCAGACCAGATCACCCTGCTCGATGTCGTCCTTGCCGTTGAGGGCGATGCGCCCGCCTTCCGCTGCAGTGAAATCCGCCAGCGCGGCCCCAATCCCCTGCCCGGCAAACCGACGGCGCCCTGCGGCATCAATGCCGCGATGCTGCGAGCCGAGCGCGTCTATCGCGATGAGCTGGCCAAGGTGAGCATCGCCGATGTGCTCGGCGATCTCCGCGCCAAGGACACCGACGGCGCCATCGCCGCCCGCGGCTGCGCCTTTCTGGAACTCAACGAACGACGCCGTAACGCCAACTGAAACCTGAAACCGCACACCAAGGAGAAAGACCATGCAAGCCCGCCTCAACATCGCCAAGGCCGCCCCCGACGCCTACAAGGCCGTCGCTGCGCTCGATCAATATGTTGTCAAGGAAAGCGGCCTCGAGCCTGCGATCGTCCACCTCATCAAGCTTCGCTCGTCGATCATCAATGGCTGCGCCTTCTGCGTCGACATGCATGTGAAGGAATCTCGCCACGACGGTCTTAGCGAGCAGTGGATCAACATGATGTCGGTCTGGCACGAATCCACGGTCTATACGCCACGCGAGCGCGCTCTCCTCGGCTGGGTCGATGCCGTCACGCTGATCGCGCAGACTCGCGCGCCCGATGCCGATTATGAGGCGCTGCGCGCGCATTTCTCGGAAGAGGAATGCCTCAAGATCACGGTTGCGATCGGCGCCATCAATGTCTGGAACCGTCTTGCCGTCGGCTTCCGCATTCCGCATCCGATCGAGAAGCCGAAGGCTGCTGCCTGAACACAGGCTTCAGCAGATAATCGACAAGCAAAAGGCCGGGTTGAAACATCAACCCGGCCTTTCTTGGTTTCAGCTTGGCCCGACCGATGTGTCAGGCAATATGGCTAGTAGTCAGAAAAGCTTCGCGCCAGACGCATCGACGACGCGTCCCCAACGGGCGTAATCGTCCTTGATCGTCTTGGCGAAGGCCTGAGGCGTCGAGGTCGTGATGCTGAGGCCCTGCTTTTCGAGACGCTCGCGAACATCCGGCAGCGCGCCGATGCGCACCACTTCGGCGTTCAGGCGATCAACAATGGCATCGGGCGTCCCTGCAGGCACGACGAGGCCGAACCAGGAGTCGACGACAAAGTCAGCCACGCCTGCTTCCGCCGGCGTCGGCACATCGGGAAGCTGCGACGAGCGCTCGCGGCTGGTGATCACGAGACCCTTGACCTTGCCGTCGCGGATCTGCGGCGCCAGCACCGTCAGCGTGTCGAAAGACAGGTTCACCTGATTTCCGAGCAGCGCATTCACGGCGGGAGCGCTGCCCTTGAACGGCACATGCAGCAGATCCGTCTCGGTCAGGCTCTTGAACAGCTCGCCGCTCAGATGGCAGAGCGTGCCGGGTCCGCACGACGAGTAGGTGAATTTCCCCGGCTCGCGTTTCGCAGCAGCAACGAGCTCCTTCACTGATGACACCGGCGTATCGGGGCTAGCCGCGAGCACGTAAGGCACCGACGTCAGCATGGCCACCGGCGTGAAGCTCTTGAAGGGGTCGTAAGAGATGGTCTTGTTGATATGCGGCAGGATCGTGAGCTGTCCAGCAGGCGCCAGCGACAGCGTGTAGCCATCCGGATCGGCCTTGGCGACAGCATCGGCAGCAATAGCCGTACCGGCACCAGCCTTGTTCTCGACCACAATGGTTTGCTTCAGCGCCTCGCCGAGCTTGTCGGCATAGACCCGCGCCGTGATGTCCGCAGCGCCGCCCGGCGGGAACGGAACGATCAGCTTGATCGTCCGGCTCGGCCAGCTGTCAGCGAGCGCCCCCGTCGCGCCGGAAACCAGCAGCACTGCCGCGAAAGCACCTGAGAGGAAGCGAAAAGACATGACGGACCGCACGGTCGTATTCCTTATGATCGATAATGAGAGTGTTTTGCCCGTGGCTCCCGCGAGGTTTCGCGGAGGTTTCGCGGAGATTTCGCAATCATTTCAGCGATGTGGGAGCACGTTTGTTACCACTGAAAATGTCATCGAGACGGGTTTCCGACAAGGAAACGCCTTTGCAAATAAGATCCGGACGATGGTGGATTGCTATCGTCGGACGGGCGGATGCGAGAAGTTGCTTCTTTTGACGGAACTATTCGGCAGCGGAACCTTATGCTCTGATCGGACCGTCGGAGTCGGAGAGCGTCATGACCGAGCTGAACCAGTCGACCGAGAAGAGCCGCTACCTCAGCGCCCCGAAACGCCCTGACTTCACGCTGGACCAGGACTGGGGCTCCTACTCCGCCGCCGAGCACGATCGCTGGGACCGCCTGTTCGCCCGCGCGCAGACTGTCCTGAAAGGCCGAGCCTGCGATGAATTCCTCACCGCACTGAACACGCTACAGCTGTCCGAATCCGGCATTCCCGATCTGGAGAAACTGAGTGCCCGTCTGACGCCGCTCACCGGTTGGCAGGTCGTGCCGGTCGCCGAACTGGTGCCCGACGAGATCTTCTTCGATCATCTTGCCAATCGCCGCTTCCCGGCCGGCGCCTTCATCCGCCCCGAACACGAAATGGACTACCTGCAGGAGCCAGACATCTTCCATGACGTCTTCGGGCACGTTCCGCTATTGGCGAACCCGGTCTATGCCGACTTCATGGAGGCCTATGGAAAAGGCGGCCAGCGCGCGATGGCGCTCGGCCAGTTGAAAAACCTGGCACGATTATATTGGTACACGGTGGAGTTCGGACTGATGAACAGCGCGGACGGGTTGCGCATCTTCGGCGCCGGCATTCTGTCGTCAGCAACAGAGTCGGTCTTCGCGCTGGAAGATGGCTCGCCGAACCGGATCAGGTTCGACCTCGAGCGCGTGATGCGGACGAACTACATCATCGACGATTTCCAGCAGAGCTATTTCGTCATTGAGAGCTTTGAGAAACTGCTGCAGGACAGCTATCAGGATTTTGGCGCACTCTATACCCGCCTGGCCAAAGCAGACGACATCGCGGCCGACGAGGTGACCCCTGAGGATCACATCATCAGCCGCGGGACGCTGGACTATTTCAAGCGCAAGCGCGCGTCAGCCATTCATTGACTGGATGCGGAATTTAGCCGGCGACGCGCCGAAGCGACGACGGAAGCTGCGGTGGAAATAGGATAGTTCGTTGAAGCCGCAGGCGGCCGCGACTTCACTGATCTTCAGGCTGCACTGCCGATCGCCGGTCAGCATGCTGCGGGCCTTTTCAAGCCTCAGCTCCATGATGCGATCGGTGATGCTGAGGCCGGAACCCTGCAGCAAATCCTGAACGTAGCGGACAGACAGGCCGAGCTTCTCGGCGACCACCCGGGTCGAGAACTGCTGGTCGGCAAAGCTCTCATTGATCTGGTTGATCACGCTGGCGATCCGCGCTCCGCGCAGGCCGCCGACCTCGGTGAGGTTCACGGGGTCCGGCTTTTCGATGCTGTGCACCTTGGCACGGTCGGATCCAAAGTCGGAGTGGCTGCTGAATGCGAGATTTGTGTTTTCCATGTTCCCAATCACCGCCCATTTCAATGTGTGCGGAGATAGGTCGTCCGGACCCCTGACTTTGGTTCAACGCCGACGACGATAATTTATCGTCTTTCGAAACCATAGCGGCGCACTGCGCCCCGATGGTGACCCATAAGTCGTTGGCCGGTGGTCGTCGTGTGGTCCCAAGATCGCGTTCCCCAGTAGTACTTCCAGGTGAGACCAAGCGGCGACAGCCGCTCACAATGCGACGCCAAGAGCGCGATCCAGCACAAGTCACGCGCTTACGACCACGACGAGAGCGGTATTTTTATACATGGTCGCTGCCGAAATGACGCGCGAAGCAGCTCCGATTCCTCGAGGGCTGCCAGCGCACCTGCAAGGAAACGACATGAAACAGCTTCTCCTCGGCACCATCGGCATCCTCAGCCTCGGCAATGCCGCCATCGCCGCAGACGTGCCGGCCCGCGCCTATACCAAGGCCTCCGCCATCGATCCCGCCTATAACTGGACCGGCTTTTATGCCGGCGTTCATGCCGGTTACGGTCTCGGCGGGACCGAATGGCAGATCCTGAATATCCGGACCGACGGCGCGCTGGGCGGCATTCAGGCCGGCTACAATCAACAGATCGGCAATCTGCTGCTCGGCATCGAGGCCGACATCAGCTTTAGCGGCATCAAGGGCAATCGCACGGTGAGCATTCTGAACCAGGCCACCCTGTCCCAGACGTCGCAAATCAACTGGCTGTCGACCGTGACCGGACGCGTTGGCTTCGCCAATGGCCGCTGGCTCACTTACGCCAAGGGCGGCTTCGCCTGGGCCAATGAAGATCACGGCTACGACGTTCAGGTTTCGGTGCCGGGGCCGGACCGGCTTACACTGTCCGGCAGCGAGACACGGCGGGGTTGGATCGTCGGCGCCGGCATGGAATATGCGCTTGCCAACAACTGGTCGCTGCGCGGCGAGTATAATTTCGTCAACTTCCCCGACCACGACTTCGATTTCAGCGGCACGCGGGCCGCCACCGGGCCGATCGCCTCCACGGCTTCGACCAAGCAGACGCTGCATCTCATCAAGCTCGGCGCGAATTATCAGTTCGGCGCTCCCGATGCCGCCAAACCGATCCCGCCGCTGCAATACGCACAGTCAGGATTCAATTGGACCGGGCTATATCTCGGTGCGCAGGCAGGCTACGGATCGGGACACGGCGACTGGCGCGACTACACACCCGATGGGAAGTTCTCGATGACCGGAGGCTTTGGCGGCGGCCAGATCGGCGCCAATGTGCAGCTCGGCGTGATCGTCATGGGCGTCGAAGGCGAACTGGTCGGCGGCGATATCGGCGGCGGCACCCGCACCAACTTTGATAACAATCTCGAGATGCGCTCGCGCACCGAATGGCTCGCAATGGCCACCGCACGTATCGGCATGGTGACCAACGAGCGCTGGCTGACCTATCTCAAGGGCGGCGTCGCCCTCGCCGGGGATCATCACGCCATATCGCTGTCGTCGGGCCCGCAATACGCAAATCTCGACGGATCCCGCCTTCACACCGGTTACGTGGTCGGTGCCGGCGTGGAATACGGCTTCGCGCCAAACTGGTCCGTCAAGGCCGAGTACAACTACATCGGCTTCGGCCACGACAATGCGAGCCTCGAAGGCGTGATCAATGCCCCTCCGATGGTCGGCCCTTATTATCTGAATGCCGATATTGCCCAGACCATGCAGCTCGGCAAGATCGGCGTGAACTATCACTTTGCGCCATAAACGCGACAGCCGACCACCATCGCGCTATCAAGCGCATGGTGGTCGCGCCTCCTAGCGCGGTAACATCTCGGGTGGCGGCGAACGGTCCAGTACATCGCCTTTCGCGCCTTCCAGCAGATTCAGCTCGACATTCTCCACGACCAGCGGGCCGCGTTTGCGTTTGAGGTCAGCCACTTTCTCGATATTCGCAAAAGCCGCCCCCCATTCCGGATTGGCCGCAGCATTTTGCTCACCCACCAGCAAAAGCTTGCCGGATAGCTGCTCTGCACTCGGCTCCGGCATGTTCACCCAGCGAATCCGCTGGGTGCGCTGGAAGACACAGGTCCCCTTCGGCAGATAGAAGGTCAGCCATCCCGTGGTGCCGTAATCGGGCGCCACCACGCATGTGGCCCCGACACGGGCGCGAACCGCCTCGACGTCGGCCGCCAGTTCGACAAAACCCACGCCGATGCTGCGTACTGTCGCATCACGCTTGTAGCCAGACAGCAGACCCGTATTGGCCTGCACCACCAGTGCCGTGAACATGACGACGCCGGTCGGCCCCGCCCAGCGCAGGCAGAAATCCACCGTGCGCTGCTCGCGCGGCTTCCATTGCACGATGGTTGCCGCGACGGCAGCAATGATGGCCAGCGTCGGATAGACTGGCGCGAACCAGTTGGCTTCGACGCGGCTGTGCAGCGCATGCCAGCCGAAATACAGCACGATGACCCAGAACATCGCATTCAGCAGCACCCGCGCCGGCCACGCTCCGGGCCTGCGGACCGCCAAGGCATAGAGACCCATCACGCCGAGAATGAACACCAGCGGTGTCGCGAAGGCGAATTGGGTCGGGATCAACTCGGCGATGAAGGCTGGATTGAAGTGATCAATCCGGGCGCGTCCGAGCTGCTTGATGAAAGACACCCAGCCATGTTCGGCATTCCAGAACAGCACCGGCGAGAACACCGCGAGCGCTACCAGACCGCCGAGATAGGGCCATGGCGAGATCAGCCAGCGCCGCATCTTCGGTACGGCAATGAGCCAGATCAGGATCGCCGGCCCGAAAAACAGTGCGGTATATTTCGATAGCAGCGCTACGCCGACGGCCACGCCCACCGCGAGCCACCACGCGCCCTGCCCGGTGGCCAGCACCTGGGCCAGCGCCAACAACACGAAACTTGAGGCGACGAGCACCGGCGCGTCCGGCGTGACGATCATTAACCCGACCGACGTGATCATCGTCGCATTGAGCAGGATCACCGCCGTTGACGCGATCCGCTGACCGCCGAACAGTAATTCGGCCGTGCGATACACCGCCCAGCTCATCGGCAACGCCAGCAGGACCGAGACGACGCGTACACCGAATTCGGTATCGCCGGCAATCATGGTGCCGAGCCGGATCACCACCGCGACCATCGGCGGGTGATCGTAGTAACCGCCGGCCAGATGCTTCGACCACATCCAGTAATAGGCTTCATCGAAGGTCAGCGGCGTCCATGCGGCCGCCGCGAGCCGCAGCAGCACCAGACCGACGACCACGGCCGCGGTGCCGCGAACCAGCCGCAGTTCCTGCGCGGTCATCCAGCGATCACCGTTTCCGCCACACGAACAGGCCCGACATCGCGTAGTTCCAGACCACGCCCATCAGCGCGCCGGAAGCACCCGCCAGCCACCAGATCGGCTCCTGGTCGAAGACCGACCAAGCCACGCCGACATTGGCGAGCAGACCCACGCTGCAGACCACGTAGAAGATCGCCAGACCACGCAGGATACCGAAACCTTTCAAACGCTGGTCGCGATAGGTCAGGAAATTGTTGAGCAGGAAGTTGCCGGTCATCGCGCAAAACGCCGCAATGGCCTGCGCCTCTGCGAATGGCGGATCGAAAACTTCCAGCGTGACGAACAACACGGCGAAATGCACGAACAGGCCGATCGAGCCGACCATAGCAAACAGTAGGAAGCGCAGCGACACGGTATCGTTGGTCAGCTTCGCCAGCACCAGGCCCAGGAAGTCGAGCGCCACCATGGAATCGAGCTTGCTTTCACCATGCAGCCGCGAGCCGAATGTGTAGGGTACCTCGATAACGCGCAGATCGCCTTCTGCCGTCGCGACGACATCGAGCAAAATTTTGAAGCCCTGCGTTGAGAGTTTCGGCGCCAATTGTTCGAAGCGATCGCGGCGGATCATGAAGAAGCCGCTCATCGGATCGGCGATCTCGACCTTCAGCACCCGCTGCGCGACCGCGGTCGCGAACTTGCTGGCGCCAAGGCGCTGCTGGTTGAAACTGTCGGCACTGCCGCCCTCGATATAGCGGCTGCCGATCACCAGTTCGGCAGCGCCACTTTCGATCAGACCGAGCATCTTGCCGAGCTGAGTCTCATCGTGTTGCAAGTCGCCGTCGATCACCGCCGCGCAGGGCGCGCTGGAGGCCAGCATACCTTCGATACAGGCGCCTGACAGGCCGCGCCGGCCGATGCGGCGGATGCAGCGGACACGCGAGTCACCCCGCGCCAGCTCACGTACCGCGTCGGCGGTGCCGTCCGGCGAATTGTCGTCGACGAAAATGACTTCCCAGGAAATGCCGACCAGCGCCGCGTCCAGCCGCTGCACCAGGGTGGCGACATTGCCGCGTTCGTTGAAAGTGGGGACGACGACGGACAGCTGCAGCGGAGCGCCCGCCTGCAATATCTGTCCGGGCCCCGGTCTGATGGCTTCGTTCATGGCGCCAGCATATATCTGCCGCGCTGGACCATGCCAAGGCGGACAGGGAACGGCGAGCCCTTAACTGGTGCCGGAACAAGCCATCAGAGGGGGAATGGCCAAAAGTGGCCCAAAAATGCCAACGACCCCGAACAACAGGCGCACGTACATCCGGCGCACCGAGCTATTCAAGGTCGTTCCAGCGCCGGAGCTATGAAGCATCATCGTCGCCGTTGGAAACAAAATAGGGACGCTGGAGAGATTCCGCAAGGGGTGTCCCGGGACTGCGTTCAACGCCACATTCCGGCCGTAAACACCGCACCCTGGCACCATTCTGTTGCTGGCGAGCTATAGCCAGTCCTCCGGGTGCCCGCTACCTTGCCCCAGTCAACAGCGGCGCGTTCGCGCGGTTTTCTCGAGGCGGAAGCCCCGCCTGAACCGCGACCACAATCGTCTCCGCGTGATAATCGGAGATGCCATGCGACGTTCGCTCGGACCATGCCTATTCGCTGCATCGCTGACGCTGGCATCCTTCGGCGCCAGCCATGTCACCGCGCAGACGATTGATACCGTCACGACGACGCTGCTGTCCGATTCGCGCGTCATGGCCGCGCTCGATGCCATCAAGGCCGACGATACTCGCGCCCTGAAAGAGCAGATCCGGATCACCGAAATTCCCGCGCCTCCGTTCAAGGAGAACGTGCGCGGCAACTACATTCTGTCACGGTTTCAGGAACTGGGCTTCAAGGACGCCGTGATCGACGCCGAGGGCAATGTGATCGCCCGGCGCAAGGGAACCACCGGAACGCCGAAGCTGGTCATCTCCGCACATCAGGACACTGTCTTTCCCGAGGGGACCGACGTCACGGTGAAGGAAAAGGACGGCGTCTATTTGGCGCCGGGGATCGGTGACGATGCCCGTGGGCTCGCGGCCCTGTTGTCTTTAATGCAGACCCTCAACACCCAGCAGATCGCGACGGTCGGGGACGTCATGTTCGTCGCCAGCGTCGGCGAAGAAGAGCTGGGCAATCTGCGCGGCGTCAAAGCCCTGTTTCGCGACAACAAGGACATCGACGGCTTCATCTCGATCGACGGCCTCGGTGTCACGCGCATCGTCAATCAGGGAACCGGAAGCCACCGCTACGAGATGATCTTCAAAGGTCCGGGCGGTCACAGTTTTCAGGAATTCGGCCTGCCGAGCGCGACCCATGCGCTGGGTCGCGCGGTCGCGAAAATCTCGGAGCTGCAGACACCCGCGGATCCAAAAACCACCTTCACGGTCGGAACGGTAAGTGGCGGCACATCCGTCAACGCCATCGCAGCGGAAGCCCGCATGACGATCGATATGCGATCAAATTCGACCGAAGAGCTGTTGAAACTCGAAGCAAGGCTTCTCGATCAGGTGAAGGACGCAGTCGGTGAAGAAAACAAACGCTGGGGATCGGACAAGATCACTGTCGAGATCAAACTGATTGGCGACCGCCCGGCGGGCGTTGTCGCAGAAGACTCTCCCCTCGTGCAGGCGACCGCGCGTGCCGTGACCGCGCTGACCCGTGCGCCCCATGTCACCTTTGCCGGCTCCAGCACGGACTCCAATCTCGCGATGTCGCTCGGCATCCCCGCGGTGACCATCGGCGGCGGCGGCCAGGGCGGCAACTGGCATTCGCGCAATGAATGGTACAAGCCCGTCGACGCTTATATCGGGCCGCAAAATGCACTGCTGACGATGCTGGTGCTGACCGGCGTGGAGGGCGTAACCAAGCCGGTGCTGCTGGCGCGGCACTGAGTAAAACGACGAATACTAAAAGGATCGGCCTCACAATGGTTGCGAAATCCGGACAAATCCGTATCGGCATCGGCGGTTGGACTTTCGCGCCGTGGCGCGGGGTGTTCTATCCGGAGAAACTCACGCAAGCGAAGGAGCTCAGCTATGCCGCGTCCAAGCTGACCTCGATCGAGATCAACGGGACCTTCTACGGCTCGCAGAAGCCGGAGAGCTTTCGCAAATGGGCGCGCGAAGTGCCGGAAGATTTCGTATTCTCGCTCAAGGGCCCCCGCTTCGCAACCAATCGCCGGGTGCTCGCCGAAGCCGGCGAAAGCGTGAACCGTTTCTACGATTCCGGCGTGCTCGAACTCGGTGACAAGCTCGGACCCGTTCTGTGGCAATTCGCGCCGACCAAGAAATTCGACGAAGCCGATTTCGGGAAGTTTCTCGAATTGCTGCCGACCGAGCTCGGTGGGCGCAAGCTGCGCCATGTGGTCGAGGTCCGCCACGACAGCTTCTGCGTGCCGGCCTTCATTGCGCTGCTACGACAGTTCAAGATCCCCGTGGTTTTCTCCGAACACGCCACCTACCCGGCCATCGCCGACGTCACCGGCGATTTCGTCTATCTGCGTTTGCAGAAGGGCGAGGACAGCATCAAGACCGCTTATCCGCCAAAGGCACTGGATGCCTGGGCCAAACGCTTCGAGACCTGGGCCAGCGGCGGCGAGCCGACCGACCTGCCGCGCGTCGATGACGCCAAGATCAAGAAACAGCCACGCGACGTGTTTGCCTATGTCATCCACGAGGCCAAGGTACGCGCACCACACGGTGCCATGGCGTTGATCGAGCGGGTGACGTAGCACCCACGCGCGTTGCTCAATCGAGCTTGATGCCGGCCTCGCGGATCAGTTTTGTCCAGGTGGCGTGTTCTGATGCGATGAAGCCGTCGAGCTTATCGTCGGGCATATCCCAGGGCTCACCGCCGCTCTTCTCGAAGCGCTCCTTCAGATCGGGCAACACCGCTCGAATATCCTGACGGAGTTTTGCGATCACCGCCGGCGGCGTCTTCGCCGGCACGAAGATGCCAAGCCATGAATCGACATCGAGGCCGGGCACGCCCGCTTCCGCCATGGTCGGAACGTCAGGCGCCAGCGGGCTCCGCTTCGACGACAGCACCGCGATACCCCGCACCTGCCCCGTCTGCACATAAGGCAGCCCGGCGGCGATCGAGTCGAAGAACAGGTCGATGCGGCCTGCCAGCACATCGGCGAAGGCCGGTGGAGATCCCCGGTAAGGCACTTCCTGCAGCTTGACGCCGGCGGACCTCATAAAGGCTGCGGCCACCAGTTGCTGTCCGGTCCCGACGCCGGCGGTCGCCACGGTGATCGACCCCGGCTTGTCCAGTGCTGCGGCAACGATTTCCTTTGGGGTCTGCTGCGGCAGATCCTTACGGCCGACCATCACGTAGCCGAACTTGTAGACCAGCGCGACCGGCACGAAATCCTTCAGCGGGTCATAGGCGAGCTTGGCGTAGAGCGCGGAGTTGAAGGCCATGTTGGAAAGGCCGCCGACCATCAGCGTATAGCCGTCGGCCTCGCTCTGGGCCGCAGCCTGCGTGCCTACGACGGTGCCCGCTCCTGGCTTGTTCTCGACAAAGAACGCCTGCCCCGTTCGCTTCGCCAGCGCATCGGCGAGATGCCGCCCGACCAGATCGTAGCTGCCGCCGGGCGCGATCGGCACGATAATTCTGACCGGACGATCCGGATATGCGCCTTGCGCCAGAGATGTGGACTGAAACGACACAAGCGCGAGCGCGATTGCGCCTAACGCACCAACCATGCGAGCCATCATTCCCCCGGTGATATCGGCCATTGAACTGGCGGAGTTTGTTGAGTTGACTATGTGCCATGTTGCAAATGGGAGCAACGCCTCGCGGCTGGCCGCGACATTGTGCCAATCATCTGTCGATCACGGGGTGCTCACATGGCCCGCAAGATACCTCGCCTCTTCACCGTCGGTTACGAGCAGACGCCAGCGAAAGCCGTGCTCGATGAACTGCAAAATGCCGGCGTCAAGCTGCTGGTCGATGTGCGTGCCGTCGCCGCATCGCGGCGACCGGGCTTCTCCAAGAATCAGCTCGCTGCCGGCCTCGACGAGCGCGGCATCGGCTACATCCATCTGCGCGGACTGGGCACGCCCAAGGACGGCCGCGAAGCCGCACGTAGCGGCAAGCTCGCAGCGCTCGAGAAGATCTATATGGCTCATCTCAAGACACCGCAGGCACGCGAGGCGATGGATGAGCTGGCGGCGCTGGTGACGAAGTCCGGACCGGTCTGCATCCTCTGCTACGAGCGCGACCACGAACACTGTCATCGGCGCTGGATCGCCGAGATCATCGAGGAGCGCGAAGGTGCCAAGGTTCAGAACCTGCTGCCTTCGCAGCTTTGAAGCCGCGCGACGATCTCACAGCAGTTTTTTTTTCAGATTATTACTTATCCACACTGGACGGCGGCTTATCCCCAATATAATCTACCTTGAATTGTATTATTTTGTTGTGTTTCTGTTGCGTTGGGTGGGGGCTCGATGCGTTGGGGACTGGCGTTACGCGCTTTATGCGTTGCGGCGGCCGCATATTCCTGCGGCATGGCCTCGGCTCAGGATATCGGTGAGATCGACGCCACGATCGAACCGGCATCCGGCTCATCGAGCTTCTGGTCGCCCCTGTTCGACATGCGTATCAAAAAACGGCGTGCCTTCGATTTTCTCTCCGGCGGCATGCCGGACCGTCTGATGTATTTCGGCGGTGTCGATGCGTCGCATTGGAGCCTCGGCGCCTATGGCGGCCTGCAATGGGCCCCCGCCGGCCTGAACAAGGACGGTTTCATTCTGCGTTTCTTTCTGTCGGAAAACCTCGAACGCTACACGACAGGCACGCGCTCCGACTACACCCAGATCAGCCGCGCGGCGATCCTGCCGGGCTACCTCATCCGAACCGGCAATCTGGAAGTTCAGCTCTTGGCTGGTCTCGATATGGAAGCCGACTATTTCTACCACGATCAGCGCCGCTCTCGGCTTCGCGCGATGCTCGGCGCGCGGGGCACGATGGACGTCTGGTGGGAGCCGACACGCGAGCTGATGCTGCAATATGCCATCTCAGGCACGACCATCGATACTGGCTATACCACGCGCATTGCAGCCGGCTGGCGCCTGTTCGATTTGTTCTGGATCGGCCCGGAGGCAGCACTGTCGAACGACTATTTCAGCCAGCAGACCCGGATCGGCGGCCATCTGACTGGCTTGCGCACCGGCCCCTACGAATGGTCATTCGCCGCGGGACATGTGCGAGACAATTTCGAGCGCCAGGGGGTCTATGCACGCTTCGGCATGGTCATGCGACCGCCCCGCGCGCCATTCTTCGAGAACTGAGGCAGCACTCAGCCCAAGCGCCAGATAGCCTGCGGCAGGTCATAGCCGCGGATCGGCACATCACCGAGCAGCTCAGCATCGCTGCAAGTGTCGCCCAAGGCATCACGTATGGAGGCAGAGATCAGCAGTTGCGAGCCGAACTGTTTGTTGAGCGCCTCAAGCCGAGCCGCGAAGTTCACGGTATCGCCGATGACGGTGTATTCCTTGCGGCGCGGGGAGCCAACGTTGCCGGCAATCACGGCCCCAATATGAAGCCCGATGCCGATGCGCAGGGGCCATTCACTGTCCCGATTGCTTTTCTCGACAGCTATGAGCATCTCGCGTGCCGCTTGTACGGCGCAATGCGCCGCATTCGGATCCTCAATGGGCGCTCCGAACAGCGCGAGAAATCCGTCCCCGAGAAACTTGTTTACGATCCCCGAATGGCGATCCAGCACGTCGACCAATAGAGCAAAGGTCTCGTCGAGCCGATCCACCACCTGGCGGGGCGAATGCACACGGGTCGCTGCGGTGAAGTTACGGATATCGACGAACATCACCGCGACGTGACGCATCTCGGTCGTGGAGCTCGTTCCCGACGCCAACAACCGTTCCACAACCTGCGGCGAGACATGCTGACCGAACAGATTGGTGACACGATCGCGCGCCGAAGTTGCCGCGATGCTCGCCTCGAACTGGCGACGGAGTTGCAAGCCAACGGCGCCTGCAAGAATACCGCAGAGCAGGACCATGGCGCTGCGGATAAGCTGAAACGCAAAATCCGGTGCCGGTTCCGAGGCGAATTGCACCGGATGATACAGCATGGCCAGCGCAAGCATCTGGGCGGCCGCGACAAAGCCGGTAAACGTCGACAGCCAGAAATCGAGCCGAAGCGTGGATAGAATGATGAAGATGAAATAGGACAAAGGCGCCGCAAATGCCAACGCCGCCGCCGGCCCCATCCAGCCCATATGGAGATGCAGTGCAGCCGTTGGAATGCTGGTCTCGATGAGTGCGCTCAGATAGCGTCGCCCCTGCGCAATATCCTGCCCTGCGGCGATGCGCTGATTGATCTTGTAAAGAACGAAGAATTCGAACAGCAGCAGCGGGCCCGTGATCATAAAAGACGATGCGAGATCGAACTGGCCATTGGATATGCGCGCGAAGCTCGACGGCGCCAGCAGATAGGCAATGGACAGCGACAGCGTCACGATCACCACGGTGCCAATGACCGTCTTGACCCGCAACCGTTCGGTCAACAGCATCTCGCGGCTCAGCGCCTTGCGAAATTCGCGAACGGACGGATCGGCGTCGGCGGCAGACTTCAGAAGTGTCCGGAAAAATTGAATCATTGCAGCAGTCTAGCTGCCGCAGGCGCATTGAACGAGATATTTGTCGGGGAGCTCTAGCCCTTGGCGTCGCAGGCCCATGCGCGGATGACGCATTCCTTACCGCCGTAGTCATAGCATTTCTTGGTCGCCTGATTCAGCGAACTCGAAATACGAGGCGCCACGGCATAGCCGTGTGCGCCGCAGGGATTCTTCATATCCACGGCGAAGGCTGCACAGGCGCGGTTCATCGTTACGGTCGTGCATTCGCCCTTGCACTGCTTTTTAGCGGCCGCCAGCGCCGCCCCCTGTGCCGGGTAGTCGAAGGCCTGGCCATAGGCACCGCACTTGCCCACGGCGAGGGCACCAGCGGCCGAAGCCACGTCCATGGCACCGACGCTCATCAACAAGGCAACGGCGAGAATCGCGCGACGACGCGCGGCAACAAACAGTGACAATTTCCCCTCCCCCGAGGTCGATCGAGGCAGACGCTAAAGGAAGGGCGTTTCAACTTGGTGAACGAAAGTGCAATGCGGCGGCCCGCCGCATGCGCCATGTGTTAGCCGCTCCGCGCGTCTTCCAGCGCCTGCGGTGTATCGATATCGAGGAAGGCGCCGTGGCCTTCCACGGCCACATCGGCAACGGCTTCGGCGTGCTTCATGATCAGGTGCCGGCCACCGATATCGCCGTCCAACGTCATCAACTCATTGAAGAAGCGCCGAGACCACAACACGGGATTACCGCGACGGCCCTCGCTTACAGGGACGACGATGAGGTTGCCGCGATCCGGCGCGAAGGCTTCGATCAACCGGTCGATCAAGCGGGCATCGATCAGCGGCATGTCGCCGAGACAGACCACGGCTCCATTGGCATCGGCCGGGACCGCCGCGATGCCGGCTTTCACCGAACTGGCAAGGCCATCAGCAAAATCAGGGTTGTAGACGAACGTGACTTTGAGTCCGGCCAGCGCCTTCTCGACCTCCGGCGCCTGATGACCTGTCACCACCGTTACGCTCGACGCTTTCGATGCGACCGCCTGTTCGGCGACTATCCGGACCAATGCCTTGCCGTTGAGTTCGGCGAGCAACTTGTTGGGCCCCCCCATCCGGGTCGAACGACCGGCGGCCAGAATAACGGCGGCGACGTTGCTGTTGCCATCGCTGCCGACGGGCACGCGCGGTTGCGGCCGGGTGACGATTTCCATCAGCAAACCGCCGACGCCCATGCCTGTGAGATCCGAACGCGTGACCTTGAGACCGGCCAGCAGCCGCATCAACACCCAATCGAAGCCGTTCTCGACTGGGGATCGCGCACAGCCCGGCGCACCCAGCACCGGCACGTTGCCGGCCCTGCCGATCAGCAGCAGATTGCCGGGATCGACCGGCATGCCGAAATGCTCGATGGCGCCGCCGATCTGTTCGATCGCCGACGGAATGACGTCACGGCGGTCGGCAATGGCCGACGCGCCGAACACGATCACCAGCTCGGCGCCGAGCCCGAGCAATTCCTTGATTGTTTTCGCGAGCACCTTCTCGTCGTGTGGCACGCGGCGCTCGGCGATGATCTTCGCACCAGCAGGCGCAAGGCGCTCTTCGGTCACACGCAGTGTCTTGTCGATCACCTTCGGCGACAGCCCCGGCAACAGCGTCGAGACGATGCCGACTTTCTTGACCGTGTAAGGCGCGATTCTCATTGCGCCGCCCGAGGCAGCCTGGACGGCCGCGTCGCACAGCGTACCGGCGACACCAAACGGGATCAGCTTGACGGTCGCGATCATTTCGCCTTCGACAACCGGCTTGTAGGCCGCCAGCGTTGCGAAGGTGATGGCTTCATCGACGGCATTGATGCGATCGACGATGGCGCGATCGACGACCAGCACGCCCGGCGTGCCCGCAAACAGATTGGCGCGGCCCGTGAAGGCTCGCTCGACATTGACGCCCTCGCCCGCCACTGACTGCGCGATACTGGCTGCAGCGACGTCTTCGGACACATCACCTTCCTCGAGACGCACGACGACCACGTCCTTGACCCCCGCGCCGGTCAGCGCGGCGACTTCATCGGGACCGATAGTGGTGCCCTTCTTGAGAACGAGCGAACCCTGACGCAGCGTATGGACGGTCACGCCGCCAAGTGCATCCGCCGGACTGGCGGGACCGAACTTCATGGGTTGCTCACTTTGGACAATTCCGCGGGTATCGTCTTGGGCGTGCGCAGTTCGGCGGTGATCTCGGCCATGATCGAGACCGCGATCTCCGATGGCGAAACAGCACCGATATTGAGACCGATCGGCGCCTTGATCCGCGCGAAGTCAGCCTCGCTGACGCCCTGCGCCTTCATCCGGTCGCCGCGCTTGGCGTGAGTCTTTCGCGAGCCCAGCGCGCCGATATAGAAGCAGTTCTTCTCGAACGCGTGCAGCAGCGCTGGATCGTCGATCTTCGGATCATGGGTCACCGCAACGAAGGCCGTGTAGTGATCGATGTTGAGGCCCGGCAGCGCCTCTTCGGGCCATTCAGCGATCAGCTTCACGTCCGGAAAACGCTCTGCGCTGGCAAAGGCTGTGCGCGGATCGACCACCGTCACATCGTAATCCAGCGACCGCGCCAGCGGCGCCAAAGCCTGGCTGATATGGACGGCGCCGATGATCACGAGCCGTGCAGTGGGCGCATAGACGTTGAGAAACAGCTTCTTGCCGTCGAACTCAACCATCGCGCTCTTGCCCATGCGGAGCTGCTTCTCAAGCTCGGCATGCAGCGGATCGGCACCGAAATCGGCGGCCTTCACCAGGCGTTGTGTTCCGTCGGATATATCGGTGATCAAAATAACGGGGCGCCGAGCGGCGCGTTCCGTGTTCAGGGTGGCAAGTGTCTCGGCTTTCACGACTGACCGACCTTCTCGACGAACACACGGATCGTGCCGCCGCAAGACAGGCCGACATTCCACGCGGTCTCGTCAGCCACGCCGAATTCGAGCAATTTGGGCTCGCCACTCGCAATCACATCCAACGCCTCGGTGACCACGGCGCCTTCAACGCAGCCGCCGGAGACTGAGCCCAGGAAGGTGCCGTCGTCGTTGATGACGAGATTCGAGCCTGCGGGGCGCGGCGCCGAACCCCAGGTCTCAACCACGGTGGCCAGCGCCACGCCGTGCCCGGCCTTCTGCCACGCCTCGGCGGCCTGCAGGATGTCTTCATCGCGATTGAGCATGGAAGCCTCTCTTAAGCTGCGGGCCGGATCAGGCTGCGGTGATGGACCGGGGGCGCCGATGACAGCGCCTTGATCAGTCCGTCGATCGAACTCAAATTATGCACCGGGCGGAATTCGTCAACGTGCGGGAGCATCATTTTGATGCCCTGAGCTTTCGGCTCGAACCCATCGAAGCGCAACAACGGGTTGAGCCAGATCAGCCGCCGGCAGGAGCGATGCAGCCGGTCCATCTCGAAGGCCAGTTGGGAATCCGCCTCCCGCTCCAAACCGTCGGAAATTAGCAGCACGATGGCGCCCTGGCCGAGTACGCGGCGTCCCCAGAGCTTGTTGAAGTTGTGCAGCGACGCGGAGATGCGCGTGCCGCCGGCCCAGTCTTCCACCGAGGCCGAGCACGAGGCCAGCGCCTCGTCGGGATCGCGCGAGCGCAGCGCCCGCGTCACATTGGTCAGCCGGGTGCCAAACAGAAAAACCGAGACGCGCTTGCGGGCGTCCGTAATGGCATGAAGGAAGTGCAGAAACAGCCGGGTATATTCACTCATCGAGCCGGAGATATCGAGCAATGCGACAATCGGCGCCGGCTTATCGATCAGGCCTAGTCTGCGGATATCGATGATGTCGCCGCCCGTGCGCAGGCTGCCGCGCAGCGTGCGCCGCAGATCGAGCCGCGCGCCGTGCTTGTCCGGCTGGGTGCGGCGCGTGCGCAGTTCAGCTTGCGGCAGCCGCATATTGGCGATCGCGCGCGTGACCTCGGCGATCTCCGCTGCGCTCATCTGCGCAAAGTCCTTCTTCTGCAAAACCTCGCGGTCGGAGACCGACAGCCTGATTTCCTGCTCCTGCGGCGCCTCGCGCTCTTGGCCCTGCGCCGGCTGCGCCATCGCCTCCTGCACGCGGCGCGAGGCCGGCGGCGGCTTGCGCTTGGCATCGTCGGGCAGCGGCACCGAATCCAGCATCTGTTTCCATTCGTCGGCCGCGCGGAAGAACAGATCAAAGGCCTGGGCAAACACCAACGCGTGCTCGTGGCGTTTGACGAAGATCGCTTCCAGAGTCGTGAATACGTCGGCGCGCTTGCCGATCTCGATCATCTGCAACGCATTGAGCGCATCGATCACCGCCCCCGGCCCGACCGGAAGCCCGGCGGCGCGGAGCGCACGCGCAAAGCCGATGACATTATCTGCCATCTGGCCAGTCGGTGGGTTGAGATGGTCGATGGGCAAACCTAACTCCGTCGTTCCGGGGCGGGCGCGCCACTTGCGCGACCGAACCTCAGCCACTCCAATTGGAGTGGTGGGGAACCTCGATGTGTTCAACTACTTCGGGATTCCGGGTTAGCGTTCGGCTATCGCCGCCCGCGCCCCGGAATGACGAGTGTTAATCGCTCGTCGCTTCCTTGATCACCTTCGCCAGCGCATCGCCCTGCATGCGCTGGATATCGTCCTGATACTTCAACAGCGCGCCCAGCGTATCGCCCACCACCTGCGGCGTTAGCGAGCGGGCGTCGAGTTCGGTCAGCGCGGTCGCCCAGTCCAGAGTCTCGGCAACGCCCGGCGACTTGTAGAAATCCTGATCGCGCAGTGCCTGCACGAATCTCACCACCTGCTGCGAGAGCTTTGCGGAGATGCCTGGCACCCGCGACTTGACGATGGCGAGTTCGCGCTCGGCGTTGGGATAGTCGACCCAGTGATACAGACAGCGCCGCTTCAGCGCGTCGTGAATCTCGCGGGTGCGGTTCGATGTGACGATGACGATGGGCGGCGCCGGCGCCTTCACGGTGCCGAGTTCAGGAATGGTCACCTGAAAGTCGCTGAGGATTTCGAGGAGATAGGCTTCGAACGCCTCGTCCGCACGGTCGAGTTCGTCGATCAGGAGCACCGGCGCGCCGTTGACGTCCGGCTCGAGCGCCTGCAGCAGCGGACGCTTGATCAGGTAGCGCTCGGCGAAGATGTCGCTGGCCAGCTGATCGCGGTCGGTATCGCCGGCCGCTTCCGCCAGACGGATCGCGATCATCTGCGAGGCGCTGTTCCACTCATAGACCGCGGAAGACACGTCGAGGCCTTCGTAGCACTGCAGCCGGATCAGCTTGCGGCCGAGTGCTGCCGATAGCACCTTGGCGATCTCGGTCTTGCCGACGCCGGCCTCGCCTTCGAGAAACAGCGGCCGGCCCATTTTCAGCGAGAGATAGGTGACTGTCGCCAGCGAACGCTCAGCGAGATAGCCGCGCGATGTCAGCAATTCCAGCATGCCATCGACGGAAGTGGGGAGCGCCGATGGCTTAGTCATGAGAGAACCAATCCGGAAAAGTGCGGACCTGACAAATATCAGGCCCGGTTGTTGGCAGCTTCGACCGCACGCTTGGCCAGCACGCCGATCAGATGCGCCCGATATTCAGCGCTGCCATGGAGATCGCTGTTGAGGCCCTCGGCCGGCACCGTAAGCCCGTCCAGCGCCTTTGGCGAGAACCGCTTCTGCAACGCAGCCTCGAACTCCTCGACGCGGAACACGCCATCCGAGCCCGCACCGGTGACCGTGACCCGCACGCCCGAGGGCAGACGCGCCACGAACACCCCGACCAGCGCGTAGCGCGAGGCCTGGTTGCGGAACTTGATATAGGCGGCCTTCTTCGGCACGGGGAAGGAGACCTTGGTAATGATCTCGTCGGCCTCCAGCGCGGTCGTGAACAAGCCCTGGAAAAATTCTTCTGGCTTCAGCTTGCGCTTGTTGGTGGTGATGGTGGCACCGAGGGCCATCACGGCTGCGGGATAGTCCGCGGTCGGATCGTTATTGGCGAGCGAACCACCTATGGTGCCCTTGTGGCGCACAGCGGGATCGCCGATCAGGCCGGCGAGCTCGGCCAGCGCCGGGATGGCTTCACCAACGATCAGCGATGCCGCGACGGCGGCATGCTTGGCCAGTGCGCCGATCACCAGCGAACGGCCCTTCATTTCGATGCCGTCGACACCCTCGATGTGCGAGAGATCGATGATATGCGGCGGTGCCGCCAAACGCTGCTTCATGACCGGCACCAGCGTGTGACCGCCGGCAATCAGCTTGGCGTCCTCGTTCTTGATGAGGAGATTGGCGGCCTGCCGCACGGTCGACGGACGATGATATTTGAATTCGTACATGGGTGGGGATCCCTGATTCGCGGTGCGCGATTATCGTTGTGCGTCGTTATGCGAGATCGGACTTCGCCATCGCCTTGGCGCCGGCTGCGATCGACGCTACGATGTTCTGATAACCGGTGCAGCGACAGAGATTGCCTTCGAGTTCTTCGCGGATCAGGTGATCGCTGAGATCATGTCCCTTGCGATGCACGAGGTCCACTGCGGTCATGATCATGCCGGGGGTGCAAAAGCCGCACTGCAGACCGTGATGCTCGCGAAATGCTTCCTGCATCGGATGCAGCGGCGCTCCATCGGCTGCGAGGCCTTCGATGGTCTTCACCTCGTGACCGTCGGCCATGACAGCGAGCGTGGTGCAGGACTTCACGGCCTTGCCGTCGAGATGCACAACGCAGGCGCCGCATTGCGACGTGTCGCAACCCACATGGGTGCCGGTGAGCCGCAGATTCTCACGCAGAAACTGCACCAGCAATGTGCGCGGATCGATATTGCCGGTGACGGGATTGCCGTTCACGATCATCGAGATTTTGGCCATATGCACTCTCTTGGTCCGCGTCCCATTGCGTGGCGACACGGTCATTAAAATCATTCCAAATGCATAATATGGCCCATCCCGGCAATGAGCAACCTCAAGTCGGGACGGTCTCTGGTGTGTTTTTCTGCGGTATCAAGCACACTTGATCGCCGCTATCAGACGCTCCGCACTTTAGCCTTGAACGGCTTTGGCGAAGTTTGCGAAGAACTCGTCGGCGATCTTCTTGGCTGAACCGTTGATCAGGCGCTGACCGAGCTGGGCCAGCTTGCCGCCGATCTGGGCTTCCACATTGTAGGTCAGCAGCGTGCCACCATCCTTGTCGGTCAGGCCGACGACAGCGCCGCCCTTGGCGAAGCCGGCCACGCCGCCCTCGCCTTCACCGGTGATCTTGTAGCCGTTGGGTGGATCGAGATCGCTCAGCGTGACCTTGCCCTTGAAGCGGGCGGAGACCGGGCCGACCTTGATCTTGGCCGTGGCGCGGAAGCCGCCCTCCTCTGTGGTCTCGAGCTCTTCGCAGCCCGGGATGCAGGCCTTCAGCACCGCGGGGTCGTTGAGCTTTCCCCATACCACTTCGCGGGGCGCGGCAAGCTGGACTTCACCGCTCATCGTCATGGCCATGGGTCTGTCTCCTGAATTTGTCGCCGTCCGGAATTGAGGCTGTCATCCCCAAGGGATTGAACCCCCAATCCCAAGTAATGCACGGACGGCGCAAAGGAAAGACCGTCCGGCGGGATGAGGCGATGCCTATTCGCAGTGCAACAGGGGACGGCGACAAGAAGATTGCGGGGGATTGGCAGACTCTCGCCGGAATGGTTAGGTCCCGCACAGATGAGCACATCCCTGTCCCCTCTGCTGGCACCCTTGTTGTCGAGCCCCGCGATGCGTGCGGTTTGCGATGATACCACCCATTTGCAGCATATGCTGGACTTCGAAGCCGCACTGGCGCGGGCCGAGGCCGCAGTCGGGGTGATTCCCGCCAGCGCGGTGACGGCCATTGAGGCCGCCTGCAAAGCCGACCAATTCGATCTGGCTGCCCTGGCCGATGCAGCCACGCGTTCCGGCAATCTCGCCATCCCGCTGGTCAAGACGCTCACCGCCAAAGTGGCGAAGGCCGATACCGAGGCTGCGCGCTACGTGCATTGGGGCGCCACCAGTCAGGACGTCATCGACAGCGCCACCATGCTCGGCCTGCGCGCCGCCATTGACTCTCTGCTCGCGGATCTCGACCGCGCCATCGCCGGCTTTGCAGCCCTTGCGGTCAAGCACCGCAACACCGCTGTGGTCGCCCGCACCTGGCTGCAGCACGCGCTGCCGATGCCATTCGGGCTGAAGCTCGCCGAATATGCCTCGGCACTGCACCGCTCGCGCCTGCGCCTGAAGCGATTGCGCGCCGAAGGTCTCGCACTGCAATTTGGCGGCGCCGCCGGCACGCTTGCTGCGCTCGGCGACAAGGGGCTCGTCGTTGCAGAGCAACTCGCCAAGGAATTGCAGCTGCCGCTGCCCGATGCGCCATGGCACACCCATCGCGACCGTATCGCCGAAGTGGCTTCCGTGCTGGCGATCCTGTCCGGCAGTTGCGGCAAGATCGCCCGTGACGTCTCGCTGATGATGCAGACCGATGTCGGCGAGGCGTTCGAGCCCTCTGGCGAAGGCCGAGGCGGCTCCTCGACAATGCCGCACAAGCGTAACCCTGTGGCATCAGCCTCTGCGCTTGGCGCCGCGACTATGGCGCCAAATCTCGCTGCAACGATCTTTGCCGCTCAGATCCAGGATCACGAACGCAGTGCCGGACCGTGGCACGCCGAATGGCCGACGCTGCCGACGCTGCTGCTGGTGACATCGGGCGCCCTTGCCGCCATCGTCGATATCGCCGAAGGGCTCGAGGTCGACGTTGAGCGGATGCGCCTCAATCTCGATGAAACCCACGGCCTCATCATGGCGGAAGCCGTGACCTTTGCGCTCGCCGAAAAGCTCGGCAAGAGCGACGCCCATCATCTGGTCGAGGCCGCCACCAAGCGCGCCGTTGCCGAGAAGAAACATCTGCGCGATGTGCTCACGGCCGATCCCAAGGTCAGCGCGCAGCTTAGCGCTGCCGCGATCGCCAAACTGTTCGAACCGATGGATTATCAGGGCATCTCGCAAGCCCTGATCGACCGCCAGCTCGCCTCACTCCGTTAAGAAGAAACTCGGGAGACACACCATGCCCATGATCGACGCCGACGGCTGCCTACTGAATGTCTCCGTGGAGGGCCGCGACAGCGGGCCGACGCTGATGATGTCGAATTCACTCGGCTGTACCATGGCGATGTGGGAGCCGCAGATGCCGGCGCTGACAAAGCTGTTTCGTGTGATCCGCTACGATCGGCGCGGCCACGGTAAGTCCGGCATGAACGGCCCGACCTCGATGGAGCGCTACGGCAAGGACGTGCTGGCGATCCTCGACGACCTCAACATCGATAAGGTGCATTGGTGCGGGTTGTCGATGGGCGGCATGGTCGGCCAATGGCTCGGCGCCAACGCGCCTGAGCGTTTCAACAAGATCATCCTGGCCAACACCAGCTGCTACTACCCGGATCCGACCAACTGGCACAACCGCATCAAGGCGGTGCGCGAGGGTGGCCTCAAAGCGGTGGCCGATGCCGTCATCGGCGGCTGGCTGACCGCTGACTTTCGTGAGCGCGAGCCCGAGACCACCGCGAAGATGAAGGCGATGCTGATCGCCTCACCGGTCGAAGGCTATCTTGCTGCCTGCGAGGCGCTGAGCACGCTCGATCAGCGCGCGCTGCTCCCCAAGATCAAAAGCCCAACGCTGGTCATCGCCGGCCGTCAGGACAACGCAACACCGGTTGCGGCTGGTGAACTGATCCGCAGCAGCATCCCCGGCGCGAGCATGACGCTCCTGGACGCCGCACACATCTCGAACGTCGAACAGCCCTACGCCTTCACTGACGCCGTCGTTGGCTTCCTGACACAGCGCTGAACGGAGACCTAAGATGGACGAGCAACAGCGCGCCGCCGAAGGCACCGCAAAACGCCGCAAGGTTCTCGGCAATGCCTGGGTCGACAAATCGGCCGCCGGGAAGAACGCATTCAATACGGATTTTCTCGACCTGATCAGCCGCTACGCCTGGGGCGAGATCTGGACGCGGCCGCATTTCGACGACCGCACGCGCCGCGTATTGGTGATCGGCACCATGCTCGCGCTCGGCCAGTGGGACGAATTCCGCATGCACGTGCGCGCCGCCCTCACCGAAGGCGGCTTCACACCGGATGACATCAAGGAAATCCTGCTGCAGCAGGCGATCTATTGCGGCGTCCCGGCGGCCAATCACGCCACCAAGGAAGCCGGCGCGATCATCAAAGAGCTCGGGCTGGCCATTTAGGCGACCTTTTATTTAGGCGACCTTCTGTAAAAGCTCCGCGTCGTTGGCTGCCTTGCCCGGCTGCCCGGGATCAAGCTCCTGCGCCGCCGCGCGGCGCAGCGGCGGCTCGATCGCCAGCAGCACTGCAGCGCCGAGCATCAACAGCAATTCTGTGATGTGCAGCCGCATCGCGGCGATCTCGCCGACCTTCGATGCCATCATCATGCTGGCGAACGAGATCACGCCGCCGATGCCAAGCGCCATCATCAACGCTTCGTCGCAGCCGCCCGTCTTGCGGATTTTCGGGCGTGTGATGAACACCAGGAATACCGTGAAGAAAGCAACCACCGTCAGCTTGCCGACGGCGAGCAGCCACGCATAGCGCACCGTGCCCATGCTGGAAAATTGCATGTAGTCGCTGAGAAACAGCGCCAGTGAAATATTGGGGCGCTCATAGAAGCCCTGGATCGGCGAGACCATGATGCGGAACGCGAAGATCGTCCAGGTCGGGATGAAATAGCAGGCGATCAGCGCGCCCGTGAACGTGCTGATCCGCCAAGTCTGAAACGTACCAGTCTGAAACGTGCCAGCCTGCAGAGTTCCACCCTGATGGGCTCCGGTCTGGTCTGCGCTGCTCTGATCCATCACGTCGTCCACCGCTCTGCCGGCGACTCGCAGGAGTCGCACGCCTGCACCGACGTAACGCCCGTTCAATCAGACGGACAACGTAAACCAATTGGTAACCTTAATTCGAAAATTGCCGGGATAACGGCGGGGAAATACGATCGGGACTTGCCAAACGAAAAGCCCCGCCTTTCGTCGGGGCCTTCCACATGGGTCGCTGAGAACGACCCAAATCTCGATTGATGTCTGCCTGACGGCCTATCTCTGGCCCTGCCGGCCCGGGTCCTGCTCGTGGTCGGGCTTCATTCCACCGCCCTGCTGCTGACCGGGCTTCTGGCCCTGCTGCCCGGGGTTCTGGCTCTGCTGGCCTGGCTTCTGCTGACCGGGCTTTTGCTGGTTCTGATTGGACATTCTTCAATCTCCTGTGTTGAACCATTCAACGCCCGATAACGTGCAGCCCCGATCTTCGTTTCGGTTCCCGCGTGATGATTGCAAGGCCGTTGCACGGCGCAACTGTGACACCGGAACAGCCGCAAATAAGGCGGGGATTTGTGTGCGCTGCGGCGCAAGTGAACGGACGCCAATCGCCGCGAAAAACAGCATGTACAGGCTACTTTAGCCGCACCGGCCCCTGTTGCCGCCTCCAATGGCCGCTGTTAGAAAACGATACAACGACGCAATGATCCGGCTGCCGGATCATGGTGGCGCCTCACTCGAATTCGGCAGCGCATGGATTATTTCGCCCAGCAACTGATCAACGGTCTCGTGCTCGGCTCCATCTATGGCCTGATCGCGATCGGCTACACGATGGTCTACGGCATCGTCGGCATGATCAATTTCGCCCATGGCGATATCTTCATGATCGGCGGCTTCATCGCGCTGATCACTTTTCTCATCCTGGTGTCGATCGGCCTTACCGCGGTGCCGGTGATCCTGCTGCTGGTGCTCCTGGTCTCGATGGCGATCACCTCGCTCTATGGCTGGACCATCGAGCGCATCGCCTACCGTCCCCTGCGCCATTCCTTCCGCCTAGCGCCGATGCTGTCAGCGATCGGCATGTCTTTTGTGCTGACCAATTTCTCGCAGGTCGCACAGGGCGCCCGCGTCAAGCCGGTGCCACCGATCATCACCGGCGGCTACACACTGCATGAAGGCGCCGACGGTTTCGCCGTACGCTTGTCCAACATCCAGATCATCGTCGTCATCACCACCATCGTGCTGCTGGCGCTGTTCACCTGGCTGGTCGCGCGCACGCGCCTCGGCCGCGACATGCGCGCCTGCGAGCAGGACCAGACCATGGCCTCGCTGCTCGGCGTCGATGTGGACCGCACCATCTCCATGACCTTCGTGATCGGCGCAGCCTTGGCTGCGGTCGCGGGCATGATGTACCTGCTCTATTACGGCCTCGTGGATTTCTTCATGGGCTTCGTCGCCGGCATCAAGGCCTTCACGGCCGCCGTGCTCGGCGGCATCGGCTCGCTACCTGGCGCCATGCTCGGCGGCTTGCTGATCGGCCTGATCGAGACATTGTGGGCCGCCTACTTCTCCACCGAATACAAAGATGTCGCCGCCTTTTCGATTCTGATCGTGGTGCTGATCTTCCTGCCGACCGGCCTGCTCGGCCGTCCCGAAGTCGAAAAAGTCTGACGGGATCCAAGTGGCAGCAAACGCATCACAAGCTAAGACTGCCCGCGGGCCGGACGCCGCATTCATCCTGAAGAAGGCCGTGATCTCCGCACTGGTCGCGCTGGTGCTGTTCTCGCTGATGATCGGCATCCGCACCGAGGCCGGCTCCGACGGGCAACTGACCTGGTGGACGCGCTTCGGCGATCTCGCCGCCATGGTCGCCGTGGTGTTCGGCGGCAGTATCGTCATGGAGTTGCTGCGCCACTGGTGGGGACCGGTGGACACCGTGCGCGTCGTGCCGCCATCGGCGCAGAAAGTATTTTCCTTCGCCGGCCGTGCGCTGGTGCCGGCGCTGTTGATCTTCACCTTTCTCGTCCCGGTGATCTTCTACGACGAGCGTTACATCCTCGATCTCGGCATTCTCGTGCTGACCTACGTGATGCTTGGCTGGGGTCTGAATGTGGTGGTCGGCCTCGCCGGTCTTCTCGATCTCGGCTATGTCGCCTTCTATGCCGTCGGCGCCTATTCCTACGCGCTGCTGGCCACCAATTTCGGCCTGTCGTTCTGGATCTGCCTGCCACTCGCCGGTATCCTCGCGGCGTTCTTCGGTGTGCTGCTCGGCTTTCCAGTCCTGCGGCTGCGCGGCGACTACCTCGCCATCGTTACACTGGCCTTTGGCGAGATCATCCGCCTCGTCATCATCAACTGGCAGACTCTCACCGGTGGTCCCAACGGCATCTCCGGCATTCCGCGTCCAACCATGTTCGGCATTCCGCTGACGCCGGGCGATGGCGGCCTCGCTGACCGCCTTGGCATCGAGTTCTCGCCGACCCACCGCATCGTCTTCCTGTTCTATCTGATCCTCGCGCTCGCACTGCTCACCAACTGGGTCACCATCCGCCTGCGCCGCCTACCCATTGGCCGGGCCTGGGAGGCGCTGCGCGAAGACGAAGTCGCCTGCCGCGCGCTCGGCATCAATACGACGACGACGAAGCTCACCGCCTTCGCCACCGGCGCCATGTTCGGCGGCTTCGCCGGCGCGTTCTTTGCGACCCGTCAGGGTTTCATCAGCCCGGAATCCTTCACTTTCCACGAATCCGCACTGGTGCTGGCCATCGTCGTGCTCGGCGGCATGGGCTCACAACTCGGCGTGGCCCTCGCAGCGCTCGCGATGATCGGCGGCTTCGAACTGTTCAGAGGCCTTGAGCAATTCCGCATGCTGGTGTTCGGCGGCGCCATGGTGCTGCTAATGATCTGGCGCCCGCGCGGCCTGATCGGCCACCGCGCGCCAACCGTCTTTCTCGAACGCAACACGGTGATCTCGTCCGACCTCGTCAAAGAGGGGCACGGATGAACATCAACGACATCCTCAGCGTCGAGAATCTGACGATGCGGTTCGGCGGCATCGTGGCCGTCAACGATCTCTCCTTCACCGCCGAGCGTGGCAAGATCACAGCGCTGATCGGCCCCAACGGTGCCGGCAAGACCACCGTCTTCAATTGCATCACCGGCTTCTACAAGCCGACATCCGGCACCATCAAGCTGCGCCACAGCGATGGTGAATGGCGGCTGGAGCGGCTGAACGACTTCCGCATCTCGAAGATCGCCAAGGTCGCGCGCACCTTCCAGAATATCCGGCTGTTTCCCGGCATGACCGCGCTGGAAAACCTGATGGTGGCGCAGCACAACACGCTGATGCGCGCTTCGGGCTTCACTCTTCTCGGCCTGTTCGGCGTGCCCAGCTATCGCGCCGCCGAGAAGGCTGCGATCGACCTCGCGCGCTACTGGCTCGATCAGATCGGCCTGCTGGAGCGCGCCGACGATGCCGCCGGCAACCTGCCTTATGGCGACCAGCGCCGCCTCGAAATCGCGCGTGCGATGTGTACCGAACCCGCACTGCTCTGCCTCGATGAACCCGCCGCCGGCCTCAATGCCCGCGAGAGCGCGGCACTCAATGAGCTATTGCTCAAGATCCGCGCCGAACATGGCACATCGATCCTGCTCATCGAGCATGACATGTCCGTCGTGATGCAAATCTCCGACCATATCAACGTGCTCGATTACGGTGTGAAGATCGCCGACGGAACGCCGCAGCAGATCCGCGACAATCCCAAAGTCATCGCCGCCTATCTCGGCGCGGATGAAGAGGAAGCCATTGCGGTGATGGAGGGCGAGACGTGAGCGCTGCCCCCATGCTCGCCATCGCCGGCCTGCACGCATCCTATGGCAAGATCGAAGCGCTGAAAGGTGTCGATCTCGATATCAAGCACGGCGAGATCGTTGCACTGATCGGCGCCAACGGCGCCGGCAAGTCGACGCTGATGATGACCATCTTCGGCAAGCCGCGGGCGCGCTCGGGCGTGATCACCTATGACGGGACGGACATTACCGACCTACCGACCCACGAGATCGCGCGGATGCGCATCGCGCAGTCGCCGGAAGGCCGCCGGATTTTCCCGCGTATGAGCGTGGCGGAAAATCTGCAGATGGGCGCCGACGTCAATGAGAGCAGTCCTGCCGAGCGCGCCGTCAGCCTCGACAAGGTGTTGACGCTGTTTCCGCGCCTCAAGGAGCGCATGACCCAGCGCGGCGGCACGCTGTCCGGCGGCGAGCAGCAGATGCTGGCCATCGGCCGCGCACTGATGAGCCGCCCGCGCCTGCTGCTGCTCGACGAGCCGTCGCTGGGTCTGGCACCGCTGATCGCCAAGCAGATTTTCGATGCGATCCGCGTGCTCAACAAGCAGGACGGCCTGACCGTGCTGATCGTCGAACAGAACGCCAATCACGCGCTGCGTCTAGCCCATCGCGGCTACGTCATGGTCAACGGGTTGATCACCCTGTCAGGCACCGGCGCCGAATTGCTGAAGGCCCCGGAAATCCGCTCCGCCTATCTCGAAGGCGGCCGGCACGGCTGACGGATCGATATGCTTCATCGCATGACGATCGAACACGCACAGCGATGCAAACAATCGACACTATTTTGAAGGTAGAATGATGCGCCAATCGCGATTCCGTCACGGCGTCGCGTTTGTCTGCATTCGAACGGAACACGGGGACTTCCTATGAAATTCATCAAACTCATCGGCCTGACGGCGGGTGCTTCGATTGCGCTGGCGTCCGTTGCACCGGCGCAGGATATTCCTGTCGCCGTCGCATCATCGATGACCGGCAGCGAATCCGCCTTCGGCCGCCAGTTCAAGAATGGCGCCGAACTCGCCGTCGCCGATATCAACGCCGCTGGTGGTCTGCTGAACAAGAAGCTGGCGCTACAGGTCGGCGATGATGCCTGCGATCCCAAGCAGGCCCGCTCGATTGCCGAGAAATTCGCCAGCGCGCGCATTCCGTTCGTCGCCGGTCACTATTGTTCGTCGTCGTCGATCCCGGCATCGGAAGCCTATGCCGATGGCAATGTGCTGCAGATCTCGCCGGGCTCGACCAATCCGCTATTCACCGAGCGCAAGCTCGCCAATGTGCTGCGCGTCTGCGGCCGCGACGACCAGCAGGGTTTTGTCGCCGGCGAGTACATTGCCAAGAACTATAAGGGCAAGAATATCGCGATCCTGAACGACAAGACGACCTATGGAAAAGGCCTCGCCGACGAGACCAGGAAGGCGCTGAACAAGGCCGGCGTCACCGAGAAGATGTTCGAGAGCTACAACAAGGGCGACAAGGATTTTAATGCGATCGTCTCGCGCCTGAAGCGCGACAATATCGATCTGGTTTACGTGGGCGGCTATCACCAGGAAGCCGGCCTCATCGTGCGCCAGATGCGCGATCAGGGCCTCAAGACGGTGCTGATGGCGGGCGACGCCATCAACGACAAGGAGTTCGCCTCGATCACCGGCCCGGCTGCGGAAGGCACGCTGTTCACCTTCGGCCCCGACCCGCGCAACAAGCCGACCGCCAAGGCGATCGTCGACCGCTTCAAGGCCAAGAACATTGATCCCGAGGGCTACACGCTCTACACCTATGCGGCATTCCAGGTCTGGTCGCAGGCCGTCGCTAAGGCCGGCACCACCGACACCAAGAAGGTGATGGACACGATCAAGGCCGGCGAATGGGACACCGTGCTCGGCAAGCTGGCCTTCGACGCCAAGGGCGACATCAAGGCGATCGACTATGTCGTCTACAAGTGGGACGCCAAGGGCGACTACGCCGAACTGAAGCAGTAAGCCTGCCGGCCGCACCTCTCCCGCATAGCGAGAGGTGCGGCTCGCCTCACGTCATGATGTCGATGCGGAGCCGACGTGACGCGACTGCCCACACCAGGGCGGTTTCGGCATCTTTTTTGATCCGCCGGAGCGGACTCGCACAGCGAAAGCTCTTGCGACGACCTGCCGCAGCCGGACTCACAGGCTGGCTGTTTGCGGCCGAAAATTGCCGATGACTCGGCATCAAAATAAGTTGAGAATGATCCTATCGTTCGGGCGGCCGGATTGCGTTTGTGGCCGAAAACTCTTTGCGAGGATCATCCCCATGAAACCATTGAATGTAATCGGCCTGGCCTTTGCCGCGTCGCTGCTCTCAACCGCAGCTTTTGCACAGGACATCAACGTCGCGGTCGCCGGCCCGATGACGGGCGGCGAATCGGCCTTCGGCCGCCAGATGAAGAACGGCGCGGACCAGGCTGTGGCCGATCTCAATGCCGCTGGCGGCGTGCTCGGCAAGAAGCTGGCGTTGCAGGTTGGTGACGATGCCTGCGATCCCAAACAGGCCCGCTCGATCGCCGAGAAGTTCGCAAGCTCCAAGGTGCCGTTCGTCGCCGGCCACTTCTGCTCGTCATCGTCGATCCCGGCCTCCGAAGCCTATGCCGACGGCAACGTGCTGCAGATCACCCCTGCCTCGACCAACCCACTGTTCACCGAACGCAAGCTCGCCAATGTGCTGCGCGTCTGCGGCCGTGACGACCAGCAGGGCCTTGTCGCCGCCGACTACATTGCCAAGAACTTCAAGGGCAAGAACGTCGCGATCCTCAACGACAAGACCACTTACGGCAAGGGTCTCGCCGACGAGACCAAGAAGGCGCTCAACAAGGCCGGCTTCACCGAAAAGATGTTCGAGAGCTACAACAAGGGCGACAAGGACTTCAACTCGATCGTGTCGCGTCTGAAGCGCGACAATATCGATCTGGTTTATGTCGGCGGCTATCATCAGGAAGCCGGTCTGATCCTGCGCCAGATGCGCGACCAGGGCCTCAAGACCATATTGATGGCCGGCGACGCCATGAACGACAAGGAATTCGCCTCCATCACCGGCCCCGCGGCAGAAGGCACGCTGTTCACCTTCGGCCCCGATCCGCGCAACAAGCCGACCGCGAAGGCGATCGTCGAGAAGTTCAAGGCCAAGAACATCGATCCGGAAGGCTACACGCTCTACACCTATGCGGCGTTCCAGGTCTGGTCGCAGGCCGTTGCCAAGGCCGGCTCCACCGACACCAAGAAGGTGATGGATGTGATCAAGGCCGGCGAATGGGACACCGTGCTCGGCAAGATGGCGTTCGACGCCAAGGGCGACATCAAGGCGATCGACTATGTCGTCTACAAGTGGGACGCCAAGGGCAACTACACCCAGATCGACGCGAAGGGAACCTGAGGCGGCGCCGCGAGCGCTTCCCTTAACCTCTTCCCGCTCTTTGCGGGGAGAGGTCGGGCGGCGAAGCTGACCGGGTGAGGGGCATGGTATGCACCTGCCCCATCTCGGACTATCGGATCGAATATTGTCCGGGCGGGTTGCTAACTTTGTTGATCTGCCGACCCGATAGATATCGGTTATGTCATCTCCAGCGTGAGGCCCCTCACCCGGCGCTGCGCGCCGACCTCTCCCCGCAAGTGCGGGGCGAGGTTAAGAGGGAGCCCCTCACCCGAAATTCTGCAGCGCGGGAAACGTCTCCAGCAGCCAGATGCTGGCATTCGACACGGCGCCGGTGAGAAACGCGATACCGGTGATCACCATCAACACGCCCATGGCGCGCTCGACATGGACGAGATGCTTCTTCATGCGCGCAAACACGCTGGAGAACTGCTCAACCATGAAGGCCGCGATCAGGAACGGGATGCCGAGGCCGAGGGAATAAACCGCGAGCAATCCCGCGCCCTTGGTCACCGTTGCTTCCGCCGCCGCCACCGACAGGATCGCCGCGAGGATCGGACCGATGCACGGCGTCCAGCCAAACGCAAAAGCCAGCCCCATCACATAGGCGCCCCACAGGCCAACCGGCCTGGGCATGCTCAGGCGTCCCTCGCGCATCAGCAGCCCGATGCGCGTGAGCCCGAGGAAATGCAGGCCCATCAGGATGATCAGGATGCCGGCAACGATTGACAGTTCCGCCGCATAGGAGCGGACCACGCTGCCGACCAGGCTGGCGCTGGCACCGAGCGCCACGAACACCGTGGAGAAGCCCAGCACGAACACGGCCGCCGAGATCATCACCGCGCGCCGGGAGGCCGCTTCCTGCTCGTCATTGGCGACGTGCTCGATGGTCGCGCCCGTGAGATAGATGAGATAGGGCGGCACCAGCGGCAGCACGCAGGGCGACAGGAATGAGACAATGCCAGCAATCAATGCGGCGGGGATCGTGACATCGGAGATCATGCGGCTAGATGCACCGCTGACATGACGGGATGCAAGCGGGATGGATCAAATGCCCGCCACTTCCGGCTGTTGTGATCATGTGTGATCGGTTGACCGGGCAGCCTTGCTGCGGTCTGGTCGGGCCAAGAGGGAACCGCCATGAAGAACCTGCTCACCGATATCGCCGGCGTTCGCGTCGGCCACGCGGACGACGCCCAACTGGCCTCCGGCGTCACCGCCATCCTGTTCGACAGGCCGGCCGTGGCCTCCGTCGACATCCGCGGCGGCGGACCGGGCACGCGCGAAAGCGCCCTGCTCGATCCTGTGAACACCGTGGATGCCATCCACGGCCTCGCGCTGGCCGGCGGCTCGGCCTTCGGGCTCGAAGCCGGCGGCGGCGTGCAGGCCTGGCTCGCCGAACAAGGCCGCGGCTACCAGATCGGCAATGCCGTCATCCCCATCGTGCCGGGCGCGATCCTGTTCGACCTGCTCAATGGCGGCGACAAGGCCTGGGGCCGCTTTCCGCCCTATCGCGATCTCGGCTATGCCGCCGCGGCGGGAGCCAGCGATGACTTCAAGCTCGGCAGCGTCGGCGCAGGACTGGGCGCCACGACAGTCAACTACAAGGGCGGCCTCGGCTCGGCCTCCGCCGTCACGCCATCGGGCGTGCGCGTCGCCGCACTCGCGGCAGTCAATGCGGTCGGCAGCGTCACCATCGACGATGGCCCACACTTCTGGGCGGCGCCATTCGAAGTCGGCAATGAGTTCGGCGGACACGGCATGCCGAACAAGTTGAAGCCCGAGGTGCTTGCGATGCGTATCAAGGGCGGACCGGCGGCAACCTCGATTGAGAATACGACACTTGCCGTCGTTGTTACCGATGCGATCCTGACCAAGGCGCAGGCCCGGCGTCTCGCCATGATGGCGCAGACCGGATTTGCGCGCGCGATCTATCCGGTGCATGCGCCGCTCGACGGCGACATCGTGTTTGCGGCCGCGACGGGCGAGAAGCCGATCGATCCGCTGGTGGGCTTGACCGAGCTCGGCATGATCGCGGGCAATGTGATCGCCCGCGCCATCGCGCGTGGCGTGTATGAAGCGACGGCGCTGCCGTTTGCGGGCGCGCTTCCAGCGTTTCGCGACCGGAACTAGGTCATCGCTCCGCAACCAATCGCGCCGGTAATCGTTTCTATCCGGGAGACATTCGGAGGATTGCGATGCCGTCGACTGCGATTCGACATGTCACTTATGATCCGGTGAGCCGCGAACTACGCATCACCTTCACCAGCGGCCGCCGGTATGCTTATGCGCAGGTGCCGCCGGAAGTTCACGCGGCCTTCAGCAGCGCCGCGTCACGCGGCGCGTTCTTCAATCACCGTATTCGTGATCGCTTCGCCTATCGCGAACTGCCGCGTTCGGGATCGGAACGCAGATCAGGCGCTGATCGCCAGCGTCGACTTCGCATTTGAGATCTGCTGCGCCTGACGCGCGATCATCTTCTCGATTGCGTTATAGGACGAGCTTGCGGTTGATGACGTGGACGACGTGGGGACGGCCGTGGTCGAACTCACCGTCGATCCGTCCGCATAGGCGATAGACGTCGTGGTGCTGCCATCAGCATTTACCGTGGTCGTTGTGGTCGAACCAGCAGTGTCAGAGCCACCACCAGATCCACCGCCCATACCGCCGCCGCCGGCGTGATGTGCCTTGCCGCCATTCAGCGCCGGGCTCAGTTCATCGATATTGACCGAGCCGTCACCGTTCTTGTCGAGCTCGGCGAATACCTTGTCGGCATTGGCGGTGTTGGTGCCGCCGGCGCCAAGTTTCTTCTCGAACTCCGCCTTGCTGATGCCGCCGCTGCCGTCGCTGTCGAGCATCCCCATCAGTCTGCTCAGCGCTTCAGATCGTTTCGCCGAAGAGGCTGCCGTCGCGGGCTGACTCTGGGCATCGAGCAGCGTGCTCATGGTGCCCGGGGCCAGCTTGTAGGAGCTGTTCGTACTGCTGGTGGCGGAGGTTGCCGTCGATGACGTGGCGCTCGCCGCCGTCGACGTGCTGGCGACATCGAACGGGCTGGCGGTCTTCTGGGTGACACCGGTCGCGGTGGTCGCGGCCTTCGACTTCGACTTGGTGAGTGCCTGCAGCGCATCGATCGCGGTGGTGGCGGCAGCAAGGGCTGGCAGCATCGTCAAATTCCTGATCATGCCGCAGCGTGCGGCGTGAATTCCCTGGGGAGTACGGAGCAAGCCCCATGCCAGCGAAAAAAGCTCGATAAAACAACGGCCTTGGTCGCACGGGCCGCGCGCGTTTCCCGGCAAATCGTGCCCTTGCGGCAGAATGTGCCGGGACTATCCTGCTGCAGCGCGTCGATGGCGCGGCCGTGGCTGGCGCGTTGCCCGTCCCCCGGCCCCATGTTACGCGAGGCGGTCCATTCGCTGCCGCCCAAAAACGTTCAGGAAACCCGATGTCCCAGAGCTTCACGCCCCGCCCGCTGGTGATCGCCCCGTCCATCCTGGCGGCTGATTTCGCGAGGCTTGGCGAAGAGGTCCGCGCCGTGGATACCGCCGGCGCCGACTGGATGCATCTCGACGTCATGGACGGCCATTTCGTGCCGAACATTTCCTACGGCCCCGACGTCATCAAGGCGATGCGCCCGCACACGACAAAGATCTTCGACGCGCATCTGATGATCGCGCCATGCGATCCCTATCTCGAAGCCTTCGCCAAGGCCGGCTGCGATCACATCACCGTCCATGCCGAGGCGGGCCCGCATCTGCATCGCTCGCTGCAGGCGATCCGCAATCTCGGCAAGAAGGCCGGCGTCTCGCTCAATCCCGGCACGCCGATCTCCGCCATCGAATATGTGATCGATCTCGTCGATCTCGTGCTGGTGATGTCGGTCAATCCCGGCTTCGGCGGTCAGGCCTTCATTCCGTCCGCGCTCGGCAAGATCTCGGACCTGCGCGCGATGACCGCGGGCCGTCCGATCGACATTGAAGTCGATGGCGGCGTGTCCGCTGCAGTCGCCGGACAACTCGCCGCAGCAGGTGCCAATGCCTTCGTTGCCGGCTCGGCCGTATTCAAGGGCGGCACGGTGGAAAGCTACAAGGCGAATATCGACGGCATCCGCGCGGCAGCAGCGAATGCCCGCGGCGAGATGGTGTAGCGCTCTCCGGATTCAAATATCAAACAGCCACGCTTCCGCAGTCTCGCGGCTCAATGAGCCCGAGTTGTTTGGATAGTCTCCCCTCAAACGATGAGGGGTGGCAGCGCGCCGTGAGGCGCAAGGGGTGGTTTCTGTCGCGATCCACCCCGCCGGAACGCCGGCAAGCTGCAACCGCGCAACGCCTCACGGCGCGCCACCGCGGCGATTTCTGTCCCCGGGACCGTTCTTCCGGGCAAAGGCGCAGAGCTCCGCACTCCGCTGATCCCGACGGTTTCCCGCCGTTCACCAATGCCACGTCCAGCCAGCATGAGTGGCAGACCCCCGTAGTGAGGCCGGACGGTGACCCAAGGCCTCCCGAGTGCGTGAGGGAACGTCTCCCTCCCGCCCGCAGGCGCCGCATCCCTGTTCCACCTCAAGACGCCTCTAGAAGCGCCCCTCGCGAACCGGACAATTCGGATAATAATCCTTAAAGGAATGTTGTCAATACCTGCGAAGACCCATATAGCCATGAACTTCGCGACACGTCGCGCGACCAATCGGGATGACACAGCATTCAATCGCCGGCTTTCGCCGCTTCCTGCTCGCTCCCCTGCTCTCGCTCGCCTTGCTCGGCACGGCGCAGGCCGGGGATGCCGCCGCGCGCAAAGTGATCGGCTTCTCGCCGGACGGCGCGCATTTCGCCTTCGAGCACTATACGCAGCTCTATGATGCGACCGAGATCGTCGCCGAGATCCAGGTGATCGACACGCGCACCGACGACTTTGCGAAGGGCACGCCCTTCTCCATTCGCACCAAAGACGATGACGAGCGCGAAGTGGATGCCGTGCGCGCCGAGTTGATGGCCAGGGCCAAGCCGCTGCTGGGCAAGCTTGGTATCACTGAGCCCGGCACGCGCTTCGCCGGCAAGCCATCGATGGATCTGGACGAGATCGGCATCTATCAGATGGACCCGAAGCCGCTCGCCACCACGCAGGCCATCATCTTGTCCGACGGCCGCAAGCTGGCGTTGACGATCTCCGATCAGGCCCTCGGCAAGGCGTCATGTTACGGCGCCGGCGGCCGCGGCACCTTTGGCAGCGTCATCGTCGCCGGCATGAAGCTGCAACTGAGCATCGACGGCGCCGTACCCGTTACATTGGCGCAGGACAAACAATTGCCGAAGCGCCGGCGCTGCGTCACCGCCTATGGGATCGCCGAGGTCTACCATCACCTGGCCAAGGACGGCACGCAGACGCTTGCGGTGCTCGTGGAGACCGTGGACGCGCATGAATTTCACGCCGGGCCGAACCGGCGGTTCATGGCGGTGACGGCGAAGTTGCCGCTGAAATAGCATTCCTGCTTTGGGATCGCCTTGTTTCAGATGCTACGCGAGCATTGCTATCTTGGCGATCGCGCCGACGGCCAGACGCCCCACTCAACAACTGACATCGTGTCTATGGATTCCGGGCCCGCGCAAGAGCGCCCCGGAATGACGGATGAAAGGTCGGCACTTGTATTCTGACTGAGAGAAACAACTTTCCGGAATGACTCGGTCCCGGACAGAACGACCAGGATGGTTCCCGACGCTGCGGATCGCGCAAAGAATGCCGCGGACCGATCAAGGCACCAGTCGGAGCCGCGGCGGCACTACGCTTGCTGACAGTCCAAGTTTCTCGATTTGCTCATCGCGCCAGGTGTCGAGCAGTGGTTGCAATGCTGCGGGGTCGTTTTCCAGCAGATCCAAAACCTGCGTAATCACCGACCGATACCTGTCCTGTCTTTGCGGCTTGTAGTCGGCGAGATCCCGTTCCATGCCGCGAAAGATGTCGGTCGCTTGCTGCAAGTTGCCGAGCAAATAATGCGTCAACCCGAAATCGAGACGAACGGGCATCATGCGGTTGCTCGCCATCCAGGAGATATAACCAAGAAACTCTCGGGGGCCGTGAAGATTCCTTAGGGGTTCGATATGCGGGTTGATTTTATCGAGCACGATTGACGCAGACTCAGCGTAGGCTTTTCTGTCGACAAGAAATAACCCGGCGTGTTCGCCAGAAATCGTATTACTATAATTGAGCGAGAAATATTCTCCCGGGCGATACAATGGCATAACCACCCGGAAGAGCTTCATCTGATTCTTATGCGGCGTGGTGTCGAGAAAAAAGCCGCGAGCGACGTAGACGCTCGGCTTGATAATCAGATAATTCCCGCACACAACCGTCCCCGTTGCGCGGGGCTGGATCAACTCGAAAATTTTCCGCGATCTGCTCATGCTTTAGCCGTGATCCACGAAAAAAGTTCAATTCAATAACCGGTGTATTTGGCAACGCCCCTGTATGCGCTCTCAGTTCATCGGCCCTTGATGCGCTCAGTACCGCGCCTCCGGTCTTTAAGTCGTAGATCGCGATCACGTCACCGCCTACATCCCTCAAAGCTACGTCGGTTCGTATACTGCCGGCAATGCCATATTCGACGACCTCCTTGAAAAGGAAGCTTTGTTCAACTCCGTCCTCGCCAATCCCGGGATAGTCGGCGGCCCTGACCCTTGTGGCAAACGCGACATGCACCGCAATCCCGTATGCTTGCGGCGTTTGATCGGGGATAAATTCTAGTCCATCCATAACTCGGATTAAATCGGCCGATAGCTTCTCGGTTGTTTCGTCGATAGTCGGGATTCCTGTTCGTGCGGTATCCTGCGTAATCGTGGCCGCTATATTTTGAAGGAATTCTTCAGTCGTATTACTGCCATTTCCGCCGAGAAATTCCTCGAACCGCGGGACGCTTGCCAGATCTGCGAATGTTGCAGATACCTGATTTTCGCCCGTCTCGTCGACTGACGCACCTCCACTACCATCGGTCCACATGCCAAGGGCGTCCCGCGGCTGACCGGCGTCGAATCCAGCTTTCCGATTGATCAACCTTCGAAACTTCAATTCCAATTTGAGCCCGCACAATTCGTACCTCAGGCGGGCTAGCGTTCCATCGATCTCGTCCAGTTCCTGCATTATTCCCATTGCAACCTCCACCCTTCTTTCCTAAGACTATAATCTTACAAGATCATAAACCTAGTGTCCAGCCACACTGCGCCGCCCGGGTGCCATGCCGGATGTTTGCGGTATCGTCGGCGGTTTCGCGCCAAGCCCCCTTCTCCGAGGTGGCCTCCCCCGCCCCGATCTGCTAAAGCGCGGCGTAACCCCCAACAGTCAGAGACGTCGATGATCCCTCGCTATACCCGTCCGGAAATGGCCTCCATCTGGGAGCCGCAGACCCGCTTCAAGATCTGGTTCGAGATCGAGGCGCATGCCGCCGATGCGCTGGCGGAACTGGGCACCATTCCGAAGGACGCGGCGAAGACGATCTGGGCCAAGGCGAAGGATGCCACCTTCAATGTGGAGCGCATCGACGAGATCGAGCGCGAGACCAAGCATGACGTCATCGCCTTCCTGACCCATCTGGCCGAAATCGTCGGCCCCGAGGCGCGCTTCGTGCATCAGGGCATGACGTCATCGGATGTGCTCGACACCTGCCTGAACGTGCAGCTCACGCGCTGCGCCGATATCCTGATCGCCGATATCGACCGCCTGCTCGCCGCGCTGAAGACCCGCGCCTTCGAACACAAGATGACGCCGACCATCGGCCGCTCGCATGGCATCCATGCCGAGCCGGTCACTTTCGGTCTCAAGCTCGCTTATGCCTATGCCGAATTCAGCCGCAACCGCGAGCGCCTCGTCGCCGCCCGCAAGGAAGTCGCGACTTGCGCGATCTCCGGCGCTGTCGGCACCTTCGCGCAGATCGATCCGCGCGTCGAAGAACATGTCGCGAAAGCAATGGGCCTCGTGCCCGAGCCGATCTCGACCCAGGTGATCCCGCGCGACCGCCACGCGATGTTCTTCGCCACGCTCGGCGTGATCGCCTCGTCGATGGAGCGCTTGGCTGTGGAAATCCGCCACATGCAGCGCACCGAGGTGCTGGAAGCCGAGGAGTTTTTCTCCGAAGGCCAGAAGGGCTCGTCGGCAATGCCGCACAAGCGCAACCCGGTGCTGACCGAGAACATCACCGGCCTCGCCCGCATGGTGCGCGCCTATGTGACGCCGGCGCTGGAAAACGTCGTGCTGTGGCACGAGCGCGATATCTCGCACTCCTCCGCCGAGCGCATGTTCGGCCCGGACGCCACGGTGACGCTCGACTTCGCGCTCAACCGCATGGCCGGCGTGATCGAGAAGCTGCTGGTCTATCCCGCCAACATGCAGAAGAATCTCGACCGCCTCGGCGGCCTCGTGCATTCGCAGCGCGTGCTGATCGCGCTGACGCAGAAGGGCGCCTCGCGCGAGGACAGCTACAAGCTCGTGCAGCGCAACGCCATGCCGGTCTGGCGCGGCGAAGGCGACTTCCAGACGCTGCTGAAGAGCGATCCCGAGGTGAAGAAATATCTCACCGACGACGAAATCTCCGAGAAATTCGATCTCGGCTATCACCTCAAGCATGTGGACACGATCTTCACACGCGTGTTCGGTACCTCATCCTGAGGAGCGACGTCTTCGTCGCGTCTCGAAGGATGAGCGCCACACGCCATGGTTCGAGACGGCGCCGAAGCGGCGCCTCCTCACCATGAGGACGGAGTCCACTGGCTACATCGTCGCCGTATGCCTGCGGCGCGGTCATCACTTCAGCAAGACGCCAAGCCTGAGCATCCGCCTGCTCGCGGGTCTCGGCGTCGAAGGCGATGGCCATATGGGCGCATTGGTGAAGCACCGCTACGATCGCCGCCGCGATCCCGCCAGGCCGAACCTACGCCAGGTGCATCTGATCCCGTCCGAACTGTTCGACGAATTGCGCGCCAAGGGTTTCACGATCCAGCCCGGCGATCTCGGCGAGAATGTCACAACATCGGGGATCGACCTCGCAGGGCTGCCCACCGGCACGCGGCTGCATCTGGGCACACATGCGGTGATCGAACTCACCGGCCTGCGCGAACCCTGTGTGCTGATGGACCGCTTTCAGCAGGGATTGAAGGCAGCGACGCAAGATCGCGACGCAGAAGGCCGCGCCGTCTACAAAGCCGGCGTGATGGCGATCGTGGTGTCGGATGGCGAGGTTGCGCCGGGCGATGCGATTGAGACTGTATTGCCCGAAGTTAGGCAACGGCCATTAGAGCCGGTGTAGCCAGCCGCGAGCGCGGTAAGCTCCCTCTCCCCGCATCTTGCGCGGGGAGAGGGGTGGGGTGAGGGGCATGGCATTGGCCTGTCCTATGCGTCTCGTTTTCGGATCGAAGATTCCGATCCGAGAGAGAGCAACAAGCGGTGAGCCCGTGCCATGCCCCTCACCCGCCCGGCTTCGCTGCGCTACGCCGGTCGACCTCTCCCCGCGCAGAGCGGGGAGAGGTTAAGAAGGAGCCCAGCCCTTCCCGAAAAAGCCCGAATGCCCCTGTCTTGATTGCCAGACCCGCAGCAACTCCGCAGTAACCATCCTCCCCTAGGCTCTCATGATGCCGACGCGTCCCACCATCCTTGTGTTCGACTCCGGTCTCGGCGGCCTCACCGTCCAGCGCGAGATCGCCAAGGCGCGGCCGGATGCCCGCTATGTCTATGTGGCCGATGACGCGTTCTTTCCCTACGGCCAGCACACCGAGGAGGCGCTGATCAGCCGCGTCGTGCCGCTGATGGGCGAGCTGATCGCTGCGCACCGGCCGGATCTCGTGGTGATCGCCTGCAACACCGCCTCGACACTGGTGCTCAGCCATCTGCGCGCCGCCTATGCCGTGCCCTTTGTCGGCACGGTGCCGGCGATCAAGCCGGCCTGCGCGCGCTCGGTCAGCAAGCGCGTCTCGGTGCTCGGCACGTCAGGTACCGTGAAGCGCGAATATACCCAGACACTGATCCGCGAATTCGGCGGCGGCTGCATCGTCACGCTGGTCGGCTCCGCCGAACTCGCCGCACTGGCGGAAGGCGCACTCGGCGGCCAACGCATCGACGACGCCGACCTGTTTCGCGAGATCGCACCCTGCTTCGTGCAGGACGCCGTCGGTGCCCGCACCGACACGATCGTGCTCGCTTGTACGCATTACCCGCTGTTGCTCGACCACCTCAATCGCATCGCGCCGTGGCCGGTGGCATGGATCGATCCGGCCCCGGCAATCGCACGCCGCGTGGTCGGCCTGATCGGCGATCATCAGCCCGGCGTGCCGCCCGGCGATGCCGTGCTGCTCTACACTTCCGGCAAGCGCCATGCCTGGCCGGAGGCACTGGCGCCGTTCTTCGGCGGACAGGTCGCGGCCTAGCGAGCGCTCGACTTTCCCTTGCGCGCTGCTAGCCTTGCGGCGCGCCGTTCCGAAAAGAGAACGGCAAAGGGAGACCAGCATGCTCGATACGAATTTTTTGAAGAATGGCCTTCTCAAGACACTGCTCGTTGGCGCCGCGATCACGGCCTGCGCCGGTGCTGCCAGTGCACAAGGCATCAAGCGCACGCCGCTGCAGGACGTCAAATATCCCGCCGGCCATCGCATCGTGACGGTCGTGGCTGAACTCGGCCCGAACCAGCTCGCCGGCCGCCATACCCATCCAGGTGTCGATACCGGTTACGTCCTCGATGGCGACGCGACGCTGATCGTCGAGGGCCAGCCGGACCAGGCACTCAAGGCCGGCGATTCCTATGCCGTCCCGGCCGGGATTCCGCATGACGTGAAGACCGGCGACAAGGGCCTGAAGATCATGGCAGTCTATGTCGTGGAAGACGGCAAGCCGGTGGCGACGCCCGCGCCGAAATAACAGGATCCCATGTGACGATGACGACCCCCGCGCCATTTCACGATCTCAAGCAGAAATGGCGCGAGGGGCGCCCCACTTTCGGGGCCATCGCGACCATCCCGTCGATCCAGACCGTGCGCATCATGGCGCAGTCGCTCGACTGGATCATCGTCGATCTCGAACACGGCCCGATCGATCTCAACACCGCCCATGGGATGATCATGGCCACCGCGGGCACGCCCTGCACGCCGCTGGTGCGGATCGCCGCCAACGAGCCATGGCTGGCGAAAGCACCGATGGATTTCGGTGCGATGGGCATCAACTTCCCGATGATCAACAGCGCCGACGATGCGTATAAGGCCGCGCGCAGCCTGCGCTATCCGACCCAGGGCGAGCGGCTGTGGGGACCGTTCCATGCGCCGTTCCGGTGGAACACCGGCATGCCCGACTATATGGCGCGCGCCGACGACAGCATGATCTGCATGATCACCATCGAGCATATCGATGCGGTGAACCGGATCGGCGAGATCATGGCCACGCCGGGCATCGACATCGCGGTGATCGGCGTCGGCGACCTCGCGACATCCATCGGCAAACGCGGCCAGCCGGGCGATCCCGAGGTGCAGGCGCTGGTGGCAAAGGCCGAAGCGGGAATCCTCAAGTCAGGCGTGCCGCTGGGCGGCGCGGCGCTGAACGCGGAGATGGGCAACGCCATGATCGAGCGGGGCTATGTGGCCCTGGCGCTGGGATTCGACTGGTCACTGTTCCAGCGCGGAATCGCCGCCGGATTCGAAGGCATCAGGCGGTAAAACTGCCATTTCGAGGTCGATTTTGCGCCAAAACCGGCCGGATTGGCGCTATAAGCCCGCCAAACGGCAAAACGCCTGTCTTTCAATTGACATAACCGGGCCTTCCCCCTAGAAACCGCCTTGCTCGCGGGCCGTTTTCGGCCCGCGAAGCGTTTCGCACCCGTGGTTCTCCACCCAGCTTTGGGAATGAACCTGTCGGTGCCGAGATTTTCCAGACTCTGGACTGATCACGGTACACAGGAGGGCGCGTCTCCTCACATTGACCATTGAACATCGAGGACGCGATGACAAAGCGTAGTGAAGCTAAATACAAAATCGACCGCCGTATGGGCCAGAACATTTGGGGTCGTCCCAAGTCTCCGGTCAACAAGCGTGAATACGGCCCCGGCCAGCACGGCCAGCGCCGCAAGGGCAAGCTCTCCGACTTCGGCACGCAGCTGCGCGCCAAGCAGAAGCTGAAGGGCTATTACGCCAACATCTCCGAGCGCCAGTTCCACTCCATCTATGTGGAAGCCGGACGTCTCAAGGGCGACACCGGTGAAAACCTGATCGGCCTGCTCGAGCGCCGCCTCGACACCGTCGTGTATCGCGCCAAGTTCGTCGCCACCATGTTTGCGGCCCGTCAGTTCATCAACCACGGCCACATCAAGGTGAACGGCAAGCGCGTCAACATCGCGAGCTATCTCGTGAAGGTCGGCGACGTCATCGAGATCAAGGAATCCTCCAAGCAGCTCGCTTTCGTTCTGGAAGCCAGCCAGCTCGGCGAACGCGACACCCCGGATTACGTCGAAACCGACCACAGCAAGATGACCGCCAAGTTCATCCGCATTCCGCAGCTGTCGGACGTTCCTTTCGCCGTGCAGATGGAACCGCATCTGATCGTCGAATTCTATTCGCGCTAATTTCTGACAGCGCAGACGAGATCAAGGCCCCGGATTTTCCGGGGCCTTTTTTGTTTGGCCTCTGTCCCATCAGCCGTCATTGCGAGGTCAAGGAAAGTTGCATGCAACTTTCCCCTTAGCGTAGCGACGAAGCAATCCAGCCTTCGCTCGTTCACTCTGGATTGCTTCGCTCAGCAAAATCGCAAGACGATTTTGCGGGCTCGCAATGACGGGGTAGCTTGTGGTGTGTAACAACGTGGAATTCCCAATGCCCTTCACTCCTGCTCGCCCCGACCCATCACAGCCGCCGGTCCGCATCAATCTGCTGTCGGACACACAGACGAAACCCACGCCCGCGATGCGCGCGGCGATGGCTGCGGCAGATGTCGGCGATGAGCAGGTCGGCGACGATCCCACGGTGAATGCGCTCTGCGACCGCGTCGCCGAACTGCTCGGCAAGGAAGCCGCCGTGTTCATGCCATCGGGTACCATGTGCAATGTCGCCGGCCTGCTGGCGCATTGCCGGCCCGGCGACGAGATCCTCGCGCATCGCACTGCGCATATCCTCTCGCGCGAGGGCGGCACCCATGCCGCGCTTGGCGGCTTCCAGATTACCGGGCTCGACGGCGCCGATGGCAAGTTCACGCCAGATGCGCTGCGCGCCGCATTGCATCCGCGCACGCGCTACGAGGCAGCGCAGACCGTGGTCAGCGTCGAACAGACTGCCAATATCGGCGGCGGCACCATCTGGTCGAAATCCGATCTCGAAGCGATCGTCACCATCGCGCGTGACCGCGGCCTTGCTACGCATATGGATGGCGCGCGACTGATGAATGCCTGCGTCGCCACCGGTATCGGTGCGAGCAGGATGTCCGACGGCTGGGACTCGGTGTGGATCGATTTCAGTAAGGGGCTCGGCGCGCCGATCGGAGCCGTACTCGCCGGCACGCGCGACTACATTGATGCAGTGTGGCGCTGGAAGCAGGGATTGGGCGGCTCGATGCGCCAGGCCGGCATCGTTGCCGCCGCCTGCATCCACGCGCTGGACCATCACGTCGAGCGCCTCGCCGACGATCACGCCAATGCGCGTGCACTCGCTAGCGGACTGGCCCAGATCGACGGGATCGCCGTTCAGCAGCCGGAGACCAATCTCGTGTTCTTCGATCCCGCGGGCGCCGGCATCAGCGGTGCTGCTATGGTGAAAGCCTTGCGCGCGAAAGGCGTATCGCTCGCCACCATGGACGGCCGCATCCGCGCCTGCACGCATCTGGATGTCAGTGCGGACATGATCGGGGAAACGCTGGGGTTGATCAGGGACGTGGTGCGCGCGGTTTAGCCTTATCCCGACGGCCCTCATGGTGAGGAGGCGCCGCTTGGCGCCATCTCGAACCATGAGATGTTTGGCCCATCCTTCGAGACGCGCGCAAGAGCGCGCTCCTCAGGATGAGGACTGAGTATGTGGAACAGGCACCACGATGACCTGCCCTGCCGCTTACTCCAGCGCCTCGGCGATGATCTTCCGCACGTCCACCTCCATCCGCACCCGCTGCGATGGCGATTGCGCCATGACCAACACGAACATGTCGTTCTTCGGATCGACCCAGAAGAACGTGCCGCCAACACCGTCCCAGCGATATTCGCCGACCGGGCCGGGCTCGCTGGCCAGCTCCTTGGTGCGCACGGCGAAGCCGAGGCCGAAGCCGCTGCCGGCGCCCGGGAAATAATAGTAATCGCGCTTCACGCCGCTCTGCGGACCGACGTGATCGCGCGTCATCTCCGCCACTGTTTCCGGTTTGAGATAGCGCTTGCCGTCAAGCGTGCCGCCATTGAGCAGCATCTGCAGGAAGCGCGCGTAATCCGCCGCCGTACCGACCAGACCGGAGCCCCCCGCCTCCCATTGCATGACCGCCGCGGGATCGTGCATGCCGACCACCGGGCCGACCATGCGGTCTCCCGGAAACGGCTCGGCCACCCGCGAGCGCCGTTCGCCATCGGTGATGTAGAACGAGGTGTCCCGCATCCCCAATGGACCGAACAGCCGTTCCTCCAGAAAATGATAGAGCGATTGGCCGGACACCACTTCGATGACGCGGCCGAGAATGTCGGTAGAATGGCCGTAGTCCCACAACGTCCCCGGCTGCTCGGCGAGCGGAAGCTGCGCGATGCGATCGGCCCAGGACGCGTTGTCCCAGTCGCGGCCGAAGATATCGAGCTGCGCATAACGTTTCCGCGCGGGATCGTCGCCATAGAAACCGTAGGTGATGCCCGATGTGTGCGTGAGCAAATCGGCGATGGTGATCGGCCGCTGCAGCGGCACGAGGCCGAATGTGGCGTGTTCGTCGCCGCCTTTGACGTCAACGCCCACCTTCGTCTTCGCGAAGGCCGGAATATATTTCGCAACGGGATCGTCGAGGCGCAGCCTGCCATCCTCGACCAGCATCATCGCGGCTACCGAGGTGATCGGCTTCGACATCGAATACAGCCGGAAGATCGCATCCCTGGTCATCGGGTGCCCGCTGTCGAGATTACCGAACGTATCGAAATAGACAGGCTTGCCGTGCTGTTGCACCAACACCACCGCGCCGGGAATCTTTCGCTCCGCGACCATGTCGAGAAAATAGCGATCGAGCGCCAGCAGTCTTTCGGCCGAGAATTCGCGCGCAATGGATTGCGGTTTTTCGGCCCGGGCCGGCGGCGAAGGCACGATAACGGTGCCGACGCAGCAGAGCGCCAGCAGCAGGAGTACGGCGCGCCTATTTCTCCAGCGCTTCATAGACCAACAGCTTCAAAGACCTTTGAATGCGCTGTCGCTCCGACGGCGTCTGCTCAAGCAGGATGAAGAAGAAATCCTGTTTGGGATCGATGATGAAGTAGCAACCGCTGGCGCCATCCCATTTCAGTTCGCCGAGCGATCCCGGCGGCGACGGCTTGGCATTGCCGGCATCGGTGCGCACCGCAAAGCCATAGCCGAAGCCGAAACCGTCACCGGGGAAATACAGATAGTCACGGCCGACCCCGGAGTCCTTGCCTATATGATCCGTGGTCATGTCCTTGAACGTGGCCGCGCTCATGAAGCGCTTGCCATCATATTCGCCGCCGTTCAGCAGCATCTGCGCGAACTTGGTGTAATCCGCCAGCGTCGAGACCATGCCGCCGCTGCCGGATTCCCATTTCTGATAGGTGTCGGGGCGGCCCTGTCGTCCGGTGCGAAAATCGCGGTCCCAGGCCATCGGCTTGGCGAGCATGACCTCCTTCGACTTCTCCTTCACGAAGAAGCCGGTGTCCTTCATCCCCAGCGGCCCGAGGAACGCCTGCTCCTCGTAACCGAGCAGCGACTTACCCGTGACGACTTCGATCACACGGCCAAGAATGTCGGTGGAGTGGCCGTAGTCCCACATGGTGCCGGGCTGGTGCTCGAGCGGCAACTGCGCGATGCGGTCGGCGAATTCCTTGTTGTCGAAATCGCCGCTGTAGATATCGGCATTGCCATAGGCGCGGCGCACCAGGCTCTCGCCATAGAAACCGTAAGTGATGCCGGACGTGTGCAGCAGCAGGTCGCGGATCGTCACCGGGCGGTTGGGCGCCACGATGTCCAGCGCCTTCTCGCCATTCTCCAGCTTCTTCTCGACGCCGACCTTGGCCTTGGCGAAAGACGGAATGTATTGCGAGACGGGATCGTCGAGCTTCAACTTGCCCTGATCGATCAGCATCATCGCTGCGAAGGACGTGATCGGCTTCGACATGGAATGCAGCCGGAAGATCGTATCATCCGTCATCGGCTGCTTCGTGTCGGGATCGCGGACGCCGAAGAATTCCTTGTAGACCGGCTTGCCGTGCTGCTGGATCAGGACAATGGCGCCGGGGATCTTGCCGTCGGCGATCTGCTTGCGGAAGAATTCGCCGATCTTCGCCAGCTTCTCCTGCGAGAATTTGGCACCGGCGGGAATGTCGAAGGTGCCTTCGGCAGCAAAGCGATCCTGGGCGAGGACGGGCGATCCGGCGAGCAACAGCGCTCCGCAAAGCAGCGCGCGTAGTCTGTGCCGCAAATTCATCGCCCCTCCTTTTGCCTGATCACAGGAGTGTAACGGCGGGGCGCTCTCAGACAAGGGGAAGTGCGCGTGCGAGCGCGAGGCGATGCAGATCCGCAGATGGCTCGGAAAAGCAGCAGAAGGTGACGGTCGTAACCACCGGTGTGTCTTTCAGCGTCTGGATGACCGAGCCGACCGCAATGGGAGCTGCCCGCGCCGCTGGAAAGCCATACACACCCGTCGAGATGGCCGGAAACGCAACGGAGGCCAGACCATGCGCCTGACACAACATCAGCGCCTGCCGGTAGCAGGACGCCAGCGCCTCATCCTCGCCGGCCTCGCCACCACGCCAGACGGGACCGACCGCATGGATCACATGCGTGGCCGGTAATTTATAACCTTTGGTGATTTTGGCATCGCCGGTCTCGCAACCCTTGAGAGTGCGGCATTCAGCGAGCAAGTCGGGGCCGGCAGCCCGATGGATGGCGCCGTCCACGCCGCCGCCTCCGAGAAGCGACGCATTGGCCGCGTTGACGATGGCGTCAACGCGGAGAGTCGTGATGTCAGCCACGACGACGTCGAGCGTCGCCGTGCCTATTTGTCGACTTGAAATCAGGCGGACGCCGGGGCGGCAATCACGCCCTTCTCGGCCAGCAGGCTCTGCAACTCGCCAGCCTGGAACATCTCACGGATGATGTCGCAGCCGCCGACGAATTCGCCCTTCACATAGAGCTGCGGAATGGTCGGCCAGTTCGAGTAGGTCTTGATGCCGTCGCGCAGATCGGCGGATTCGAGAACGTTGAGGCCCTTGTAGCCGACACCCACGTGATCGAGGATCTGGACCACCTGGCCCGAGAAACCGCACTGCGGAAATTGCGGCGTGCCCTTCATGAACAGCACCACGTCGTTGGTCTTCACTTCGTTCTCGATGAATTGCTCAATGCTCATGTCACGTCCCTGTTCAAGGTCCAGATTCAAGGTCTGGAGTTGGCGGCCCAGCCATCGGGCGCTCGCCCGGTCAGACTTGTCATATATGTAGCCGAATCCGTTCCGCACCCCAAGTCTTATGGACGTGATCAAGAGCCTGAAATCACAGGCATTGGGGCTTATTGCCGGCCCGCCCCGGTCACTTTTCCGCAGTTTTTGCCAAGTCCGGTCCGGCCAAAGATCATATGACGACAGGCCTTTTATAACCAATCGGATGACCTATTTAGGACAGGCTGCTCGGGAACCCATCACCAAGAGCAACGTTCTCTCCAAAATCGGAGACTTTCGTGACGAATCCAGCTTTCGCCAAGAGTTCAGGCACCGCGTCCCCTGCCTCCGAATCCGCCCCCGCAGGCGCACTGGCCCAAAGACTGGGCGACGCCTTCCTGACGGTCCGCAACGAAACCGAACGCCGCGCCGCCCCGCTCTCCCCGGAAGACCAGTTGGTGCAGTCGATGCCCGACGCCTCGCCGGCGAAGTGGCACCGCGCCCATGTCACCTGGTTCTGGGAGCAATTCCTGCTCGGCGATCATGCGCCGGGCTATAAGGTCTATCACCCCGATTACGCCTATCTGTTCAATTCCTATTATGTCTCCGCCGGTCCCCGCCACGCCCGCGCGCAGCGCGGCCACCTCACCCGGCCCGGCGCCGACGAAGTCACCGCCTATCGCAACCACGTCGATGCGGCCGTCATCAAATTCTTCAACGAGACGTCGGACGACAAGCTGACCTCGCTGATCCCCCTCCTCGAAGTCGGCTTCAATCACGAGCAGCAGCATCAGGAGCTGATGCTCCCCGACATCCTGCATGCCTTCGCACAGAACCCGATCCCGCCGGCCTACGATGCCAACTGGCGCTTCCCGACCTCAACCACATCGGGCGAAGCATGGACCACGCTCACCGAAGGCATCCACACCATCGGCCATCAGAGCGAGAGCTTCCATTTCGACAACGAGAAGCCCGCACATCGCGCGCTTGTCGGTCCCGTCAAGCTCGCAAGGAATCTCGTCACCAACCGCGAATGGCTCGCCTTCATGGAGGCCGGCGGTTACGATGAAGCGACGCTGTGGCTGATGGATGGCTTTGCCGCCGCGGCCCGCGAGGAATGGCAGGCACCTGGCCACTGGCGCAAGGTCAATGGCGAATGGCAGATCATGACCCTCGCCGGCCTCAAGCCGATAGATCTCGACGCGCCGGTGTGCCACGTCAGCTATTACGAATGTGACGCCTTCGCGCGCTGGAGCGGCAAGCATCTGCCCACCGAAATGGAATGGGAAGTGGCCGCGCGTGCCGGTCAGCTCAACGACGCCTTCGGCATCGTCTGGCAATGGACGCGCTCCGCTTACGCCGCCTATCCGGGCTACCGCGCCATCGAAGGCGCACTCGGCGAGTACAACGGCAAGTTCATGATCAATCAGCTGGTGCTGCGCGGCTCGTCGCTGGCAACACCGGACGATCACAGCCGCGTCACCTACCGCAATTTCTTCTATCCCCATCATCGCTGGCAATTCACGGGCCTGCGGCTGGCCGATTACGGCAACTGACTTCCTGACATCACGGCGCTTCGAAAGCGTTGAGGAGACTGACATGAACGTTCATGCCCCGTTGGCACTGTCGCTGCTGAATGCCTCGGCCTCCGCATTTGCCGCGGATGTCGCCGAAGCGCTGTCGCAGCATCCGAAAAAGCTGTCGCCGAAATACTTCTATGACGAAGCCGGCTCGGAGCTGTTCGAACAGATCACCAAACTGCCGGAATATTACCCGACCCGCACCGAGCTCGGCATCCTCCGCTCGCGTGGCAAGGACATCAACGCGATCATTCCGAAGAATGCCGCTTTGATCGAATTCGGCGCCGGCGCCACCACCAAGGTTCGGCTGCTGCTGGATGAATGCGACGTCGGCGCCTATGCGCCGGTCGATATCTCAGGCGACTTCCTGCAGGCGCAGGCAGCCGAGCTGCGCAAGGATTTCCCGGGCCTGAAGGTGCTGCCGGTGAATGCCGACTTCACCGCACCGTTCGACCTTCCCGCCGATATCCGGATGATGCCGAAGGTCGGCTTCTTCCCGGGCTCGACCCTCGGCAATTTCGAGCCGCACGAGGCCTGCGGCTTTCTGCGCTCGGCCCGCGCCATTCTCGGCAAGGACGCCTTGATGCTGATCGGCATCGATCTGGAGAAAGACGAGAAGTTGCTGCACGCGGCCTATAACGACGCGGCCGGCGTCACCGGCAAGTTCAACATGAATGTGCTGGTCCGCATCAACCGCGAACTCGGCGGCGATTTCGATCTCTCCGCCTTCACCCATCGCGCGATCTACAATAAGGAACGCCACCGCATCGAGATGCACCTGATCGCCAGGAAGCCGCAGACCGTGCATGTGCTCGGTCGCAGCTTCGCATTCCGTGCTGGCGAGAGCATCCACACCGAGAGCAGCTACAAATACAGCATCGAGCGTTTTGCGACGCTGGCCCGCGGGTCGGGCTGGGAGCCGAAGGCGTCATGGACCGACGCGGACAAGCATTTCTCGGTGCATGCGCTGATGGCGGTGGAGTAGCCTTCTTAACCTCTCCCCGTCCTTTACGGGGAGAGGTCGGATCGCCCTTGCGATCCGGGTGAGGGGCCGGGCACACAATTCCAACGAAGGCATATTCTCGGGTCGGGTCGGCTCTAATCCGCTGTTTGGCCATCTGCACGTAACGCCTGGTCGAGCAGCATCAGCACGCCGTCGATATTGGACAAGACGTCGTTATTCCAGAAACGCACCACGCCATAGCCTTCCGCCCGCAGATACGTGTCGCGAATTTCATCTCGTTTGGATTCTAGGTGTTGGCCGCCGTCGACCTCGATCACGAGGCGCTGTTCCCGACAAACGAAGTCGCAGATATAGGGGCCTATCGCTTCCTGCCGGGCAAATTTAAAACCGCCGACTTGCCGGTTGCGTATGCGATGCCAGAGCTTGGTCTCGGCATCGGTCTGGTTAGCGCGAAGTTTTCGCGAGATCTGAGTGCTACGAACACGACCTCGCATCGCCCCTCACCCGTCTTCGCTGCGCGAAGCCACCCTCTCCCCGCAAGAGCGGGGCGAGGGAAAACTACGCCTCCGGCACGCCCGTCTGCAGCGCCAGCGCGTGCAGGACGCCGCCCATCTGGCCTTTCAGCGACTGATAGACGATCTGGTGCTGGGCGACGCGGGATTTGCCGCGGAAGGATTCCGAAATCACGGTTGCCGCGTAATGGTCGCCGTCACCGGCCAGATCACGGATCGTCACCTGCGCGTCGGGAATCGCGGCCTTGATCATGGTCTCGATATCGCGGGCGTCCATCGGCATTAATCGGGTCTCCAGAAAGGTTCGAATCGCGGCCAGTCGGTGCCGCCTCGGATTGCGAGCCTATCGCGGCTGCCGCATGACGTCACGGCTTTCTAACGATAATCCCTCGCATGCCCCTTTTAAAGGCCGGAGGGATCGCACATCTGAAGAAGTGAAATATGACCGTCACAAGGGTTTAACCATGAAGCTTCCCGGCCCGGACCACCCGATCACCATTGCGCCCGCCGGCAAACACATCCGTGTTTCTGCCGGGGACGTCGTGATCGCCGACACGACCAACGCCCTGAGCCTCAAGGAGGCCAGCTACCCCGCAGTGCTGTATATCCCCCGCGCGGACGCCAATATGGACGCGGTAGCGCGCACCGACCGTGTGACGCATTGCCCGTACAAGGGCGACGCGAATTATTACAGCATCAAGACCGGCGAGAAGGTTCTCGACAACGCGATCTGGACCTATGAGACGCCGTTTCCGGCGATGGCCGAGATCAAGGATTATCTGGCATTTTATCCAGACAAGGTGAAAATCGAGGAAGTGCCTGCGTGATCCTCGGCTGATTGCCGAAGCGGCTTTCGACATTTATCATGACGGCGCGCATCACTGATGCGCCCGGCGACGCCTGTTGCGCGCGGAAGCGAGGGGGCTCGCCGTTCACATGTCAGACCGTAACGCTGCGCTGGATCGCGCCCGCACCTTCGTCACGCTGCTCGTGCTGGCGAACCACGCCGCAGTCGCTTACACCGCCTTCGGGCGCTATTACCCGAACCACTATCTGTGGTCGACCGCGCCGATCGTCGACAGCCAACGCTGGATCGGCTTCAATATTCTGACGCTGTTCAACGACACCTTCTTCATGTGTCTGATGTTCATGCTGTCGGGCCTGTTCGTGTGGCCGAGCCTGAAGCGCAAGGGCATCGCCGACTTCCTGCGCGACCGCGCGCTGCGCCTCGGCCTGCCCTTCCTGGCGATGATCTTCGTGCTGATGCCAATCGCCTATTACGCGTCGTTCAGCCTGTCGACGCACAAGACCGGCTTTGTCGAATTCTACGTCAACAATTTCAAACAAGGCCAATGGTTCGCCGGCCCCGGCTGGTTCATCTGGTATCTGTTGTTTCTTGATCTCGTCGCGATCCCGGTTTTCCTGCTCGCGCCGCGACTGGTGGACGGCATCAACCGGCTGTCGATCCGTGCCTTCGAACGACCGTGGTTGTTCGCCGCCGTGCTCGCCGTCATCGCGGTGATCTCCTATGTCCCATTCCTGTTTACGGTCGGCGCTGTCCGCTGGTTCAGCTGGGGCCCGCTGCAGGTGCAGTTCAGCCGCATGGCGATCTATGGCGTGTTCTTCTTCGCCGGCATGGGCATTGGCGCCGCCAATATCGACCAGGGCCTGCTGGCCCGCACCGGCGCGCTGGCACGGCAATGGCTGTGGTGGACCATCGCCGCCGCCGCCTCCTTTGGCTCGCTCGCTTTTCTCGTCAATTTTCGCCGCATGAAGCTCGCCAATCTCACCGGCGCGCCGCCTTTCTGGTGGCAGTCGAGCTACGGCGTGATCTACGCGGTCGCCTGCACGCTGATCTGCCTCGCGGTGCTGGCGCTGTTCCTGCGCTTCGGCCAACGCGAGAAGAGCATCTTCGATCCGCTGCGCGGCGATGCCTATGGCATCTTCGTGCTGCACTACATCCCGATGCTGTGGCTGCAATATGCGCTGCTGAACGCTCCGCTTGGCGCCGGATCGAAAGCACTGATCGCCTTCGCGGGTACGCTGGCGGCGAGCTGGGCAGCGACAAGGGCGCTGCGGGCGATCCCAGGCGTGAAGCGGGTGCTGTAGCTTCATCACACCGTCCTTTCCGCCTTCCAACATGAACGACGATCTGCAGGACACCAGCATGCGCGCACACAACGGCGACAAGGCGATCAATCTTCTTTTCAACGTCACGCCGGCGCTGTTCGAGGACTATCACGAACCCATTCTGGATGCGCTTCGGCGCCGGAGCATCGACGCGCGAGCCAGTCTCCTGGGTGACATTGCGCATCAGGACGTGGACTACATCATCCACGCGACCGGCGGTCCCATCAGTGATTTCGCCCCTTTCAGCAATGCGCGCGCCGTATTGAGCCTTTGGGCCGGTGTCGAGAAGATCGTCGGCAACGCGACGCTGACGCAGCCGCTGTGCCGCATGGTCGATGACGGCCTACGGCAGGGCATGGTCGAATGGGTCGTCGGTCATACCCTGCGCTTGCATCTCGGGATGGACCGCTACGTCTGTGAAAAACCTCTGACATGGTCGCAGCATGTTCCGCCGCTTGCCACGGACCGATCGGTGACAGTGCTGGGTCTCGGCGAATTGGGATCGGCTGCAGCAACAGCACTTGTGCAACTCGGCTTTCGCGTCACCGGCTGGAGCCGTCGCGCGCGCGAGGTGGCCGGCGTCCGCTGCCTCGCAGGGATGGAGAAGCTGCCGCAAGCGCTGGCCGCGGCGGAAATCCTCGTGGGGCTTCTGCCCCAGACGCCGGAGACCATCGACCTCCTGAATGCCGAACGGCTCGCGCTTCTGCCCAAGGGAAGTTTCATCCTGAATGCCGGACGCGGCACGCTGATCGACGACGATGCGCTGATCGCGGCACTCGACAGCGGACGCGTGGCGCAGGCGACGCTCGATGTCTTCCGCACCGAGCCCGTACCATCAGGCCATCCGTTCTGGTCGCATCCGGGTGTCACGATCTCGCCCCACATCGCAGCAGCAACGCGTGTTGCATCGGCCGCCGAAAACATCGCCGACAATATCGCACGCGCGGAATGCGGCACGCCGCTGATGAATTTGGTCGATCGGACGCTGAGCTACTGAGACGGTTGCACGAACGCTCATGGCCTCCCTCCCCCAAGCGAAGCGCAGTGGGGAGGGTCGGCCGATAGGCCGGGGTGGGGTGTCTCCGCAAACGCCGTCGCTTGTGGCACCCCCACCCGTCCGGCCTTCGGCCGGCCCCCCTCCCCGCAAGGGGGAGGGAAAAGATCAGCGCCTGTTACGACGCCTTGCCGCTCATGTAGTTGGGCAACCAGCTCTCATGCGCATGTACGAGTGCCTTGATATCGACAGCGCGTTCACCGGCAATCGCCACCGCATGTCCGCCAGTCTTGCCGATCTGCACGCAGGGCACGCCAACATTCTTCAGTTTCGACAGCACCGTCAGCAACTGATCTTCCGCGACAGTCACGATGTAACGCGCCTGATCCTCGCCGAACCACCAGGCATGCGGCACCGTCGATGATGGCGCGGCATCGAGCTTGGCGCCGATGCCGGAGGCCATCGCCATTTCGGTGAGTGCCACCAGCAAGCCCCCATCGGCAATGTCATGCACGGCGGTCGCGGTGCCTGCATGGATCATGCCGCGGACCACGTCGCCGTTGCGCTTCTCAGTGGCGAGGTCGACTGGCGGCGGAGCGCCCTCTTCCTTGCCGCAGATGTCGCGCAGATAGACCGACTGGCCGAGCCAGCCCTTGGTTTCGCCGATCAGCAGGATCGCTTCGCCCGGCGCCTTGAACGCCAGCGTCGCGGACTTCGTGAAATCGTCGAGCACGCCGACGCCGCCGATCGACGGGGTCGGCAGGATGCCGCGGCCGTTGGTCTCGTTGTAGAGCGAGACATTGCCGGACACGATCGGGAAATCCAGCGTGATGCAGGCTTCGGCGATGCCCTTCAGGCAGCCGACGAGCTGGCCCATGATCTCGGGCCGCTCCGGATTGCCGAAGTTGAGATTGTCGGTGACCGCCAGCGGCCTGCCGCCGACCGCGGTGATGTTGCGCCAGGCTTCGGCGACCGCCTGCTTGCCGCCCTCGACCGGATCGGCCTCGCAATAGCGCGGCGTGACATCGACCGACATCGCAAGACCCTTGGGGCCGTCCTCGATGCGCACCACCGCGGCGTCGCCACCGGGGCGCTGCACGGTGTTGCCGAGAATGACGTGGTCGTACTGCTCCCACACCCAGCGCTTCGAGCACAGTTCGGGTGTGCCGATCAGCTTCTCCAGTGCATCCGGGATCGACGACGGCGCGGCGATATCACGCGCATGCACGACGGGCAGCACCGGCGACGGCACATGCGGACGATCGTAGAGTGGCGCTTCGTCGCCGAGTTCCTTGATCGGCAGATCGGCCATCACCTTGCCGCCATGCTTCACGACGAAGCGCAGCGTCGGTGTGGTGTAGCCGACAATCGCGAAGTCGAGTCCCCACTTCCGGAAAATATCCTCGGCCTGCTTTTCCTTCTCGGGCTTCAGCACCATGAGCATGCGCTCCTGGCTTTCCGAGAGCATCATCTCATAGGCGGTCATGCCTTCTTCGCGCGTCGGCACGGCGTCGAGATTGAGCTCGACGCCGAGGTCGCCCTTGGCGCCCATCTCGACGGCCGAACATGTCAAACCTGCAGCGCCCATGTCCTGGATCGCGATGACGCAATCGGCGGCCATGATTTCGAGACAGGCTTCCAGCAGCAGTTTTTCGGCGAAGGGATCGCCGACCTGCACGGTGGGACGCTTCTCCTCGGAATCCTCGTCGAACTCGGCCGAGGCCATCGACGCGCCGTGGATGCCGTCGCGGCCCGTTTTGGACCCTAAGTAGACGATCGGCATGTTCACGCCCGACGCCGCAGCAAGGAAGATCTTGTCGGCATCGGCAAGACCGACAGCCATCGCGTTGACGAGGTTGTTGCCGTCATAGCGGGTGTGGAAGCGCGTCTGGCCGCCGACGGTCGGCACGCCGAAGGAATTGCCATAGCCGCCAACACCGGCGACGACGCCTGACACCAGATGGCGGGTCTTCGGATGTTCCGGCGCGCCGAACGACAGCGCATTGAGGCAGGCGATCGGGCGTGCGCCCATGGTGAAGACGTCGCGCAGGATGCCGCCGACGCCGGTGGTCGCACCCTGATAGGGCTCGATATAGCTCGGGTGGTTGTGGCTCTCCATCTTGAACACGATGGCCTGATTGTCACCGATATCGATGACGCCGGCATTCTCGCCCGGCCCCTGCAGCACCCACGGCGCCTTGGTCGGCAGCCCCTTCAGATGGATGCGCGAGGATTTGTACGAGCAGTGCTCGTTCCACATGGCCGAAAAGATGCCGAGCTCGGTGAAAGTCGGCTCCCGCCCGATCAGCTTGAGAATGCGCTCATACTCGTCGGGCTTGAGGCCGTGGGAAGCGACGAGTTGGGGAGTGATCTTTGGCTCGGTCATGGGGTCTCTTGGCTCTGTAAGGCTTCTTCATAGGGAGATCGGAGCATGCGGAAAAGGCCTATTCCGGCCCGTTCCCCGCATGTCCCAAGCTTTGCCCGGGCAACGCCCCTACTGCTCGAAAAACAGCCTGCATAAGGCCCTGCGCCGGCGCCGGATTGCGCCCGCCGGATGGATCGGATTTAACACTTTTCTCAGCCAATCCAAGGAGTTCAGACCGTGAATGTGCCCGCCGATGCCACCATCCCGTTCCACGCCGACGCCTATACCGCGACGGAGGGGGAATTTGCGGGCTGGACCACCTGGAAGCGGGATTCCTTCGAATCGGTCTCCGGCCCGTTCTGGCACAAGGTCGAGGCTGACGGCTCCGTCCGCTGCGCCTTCCGGGTCGAGAAAAAGCACCTCAACGGCATGAAAAACGTTCATGGCGGCTGCTTCATGACCTTTGCCGATTACTGCCTGTTTGCGCTGGCCTCCCGCGAGTTGCAGGGCCCCGGCATCACCATCTCGTTCGGCTGCGAATTCCTCGACGCGGCCCGCGAAGGCGAACTGGTCGAATGCCACGGCGAAATGACCCGGATCGGCGGCTCATTGATCTTCCTGCGCGGAATCCTGAAAGCCGGCGAACGTTCGCTGTTGACCTTCTCGGGCACCATCAAGCGCGTGAAGAAGCGCCCGAAGCCGGCGGCCATCGCGGCGGAGTAATCGGGCGTCGATTGGCGGGCATGGGCGCACCCTGCTAGGTTCGTCGACGACACATGTGGGCCCGAACATGCTGAGTTCATTCGAACGGCTACGTCATCCGGCAAACGCAGATCTCCTGATCGCCGCGGACGACGAGCACGCGGCTGTCGCCGGTCGCGGCGATTACGCCATGCCGTGGCACTGGCATGATTGCCTGATGTTCATCCTGCCGAGCCGCGGGACGATCGAGCTGAAGCACGAAGCCGGACGCGAAGGCAGCTGGCTGTCGCAGGACCGGTTCGCGATCGTTCCGCCGAACCAGGCACATGAGACGCGCGCAGGGATCGGCGCACACAGCCACGTCGCCATCTACGCAACTGGCTCGGTCCTGAAACGCCTCGAAAGAGAGAACGGCTCGCTGAGCGAATTCCGCCGCAGGACATCAACGACCCGGCTGTTTCGCCGGTCAGACAGACTGCGCGCCCTGCAGGCGCTGCTGGTCGGGGATGGCAGGCACGCCTATGGCAATGCCCATATCCGGCACGGACTGTCCTCTACCCTGCTCGTTCAGTGCATCGCCGAGGCTCTGACCGGCGATGCCGTATCCAGTGCCTCGCATCGCGAACACGGCATGACATTGGTCGCGGAGCTGAAGGACTATCTCACCCTTCATGCCGACCGGGATGTTCCGCTCGACGCCCTGGAAGAACGGTTCGGCGTTTCGCGGCGTCACATCACCCGACTGTTTCGCGCGGGGACCGGCGCGTCGATCGGCGAATTCCAGCAACGGATCCGCCTCGACAATGCAAGCGAACTGCTGAAAGCAACCGATCTCCCGATCGGCGAGATCGCGCTCCGCGTCGGCTTCGACAGCGGTGCGGCGCTCGCCCATGCGATGCGCCGGGCCGATGGCCAGTCGCCAAGCGAAGTCCGCAAGCGCATGGCCCGACCGATCAAAATCTAGGGCCCGCTGGAACGCGCGCTGCAGCAACATCCTCCGTAGCTTCGCACCGGTGAATTCCGTGCAGCGCTGGCTGACGTGCAGTGCGAACGCGCGAGGCTGCTAGAGGGTGCAGGGTGCAAACATGATGACGATATCTCCCGAACCGCAGGTTGGATTTGTCAGTGTCTTTGCGGCAGGTCCGCAGGGCGGTAATCCCGCCCCGATCGTGATCGACGCTGCCGGCATGAGTGATGCAGAGATGCAGCAGGTCGCGCGCGCTTACGGGCACGAGAGCGGGTTTGTGTTGCCGCCTCCGCCGGGCTCGGACTGCGATTTCGAATTTCGCTTCTGGGTGCCCAATCATGAGATGTCCATGTGCGGACACGCCACCGTCGGCGCGACATGGCTGCTTCAACGGCTCGGCCGGCTGCAGCGCGATCGGATCACGATCCTGACGAAGAGCGGCCGCGTCCATGCGCGGATCGGCCAATCAGACGAACAGGATATCTCGGTCGAGGTCTCGCAGCCTGCGGGTGTTATCGAGCCGCTTCCCGATACGCCCCGAAGCGTCGATGACATTCTTGACGTCCTCGGGATCGGCTCCGACGGTCTCGCGCCGTTCCCGATCCAGAATGCACGCACCAGCCGGGTCAAGACCCTCATTCCGTTGAAGAGCGTGTCCATCCTTGATGGTCTCAAGCCTGACTTCTCGAGGATGGAGCGCCTGTGCAATGGCATCGACTCCACCGGTCTCTATCCCTACGCGGTTTCCGACCAGCAGGCGCAGGTCATCGATGCGCGGCAGTTTCCGAGCTCCTCGGGCTATCCGGAAGATGCGGCAACAGGCATTGCGGCCTCTGCTTTGTCCTTCGGTCTTCTCGCGAACCGGATGGTGGATGCGTCGGAGCGCCAGATCACCATTCGCCAGGGACGCGCCATGAAGCGCCCCTCCGCGATCAAGGTGCGTTTCAGCTTCGATAACGGAGATCTCAACGGCTGCTGGCTCGGCGGCGCCGTTCAGCCGACCGAATGCGAGAAGAACGTGTCATGACGAGCAACGGGCGGCCCTCGGCGTTCGAAGCCAACTATGGTTTTGCACGCAGCGACGTCCGTCTCGACAACTGGCGTCAGCCCCCCTGGAATGTCTGGGCATTCCGTCACGTGTCCGAACTCATTCCGACGGCACGCATCGCAGCGACGCCGGGACTGATCGAGGATCCACCTGTCGATCCCGGAGACTTGCTCAGGCAGACATTCGCTGTCGGTGGAGAAACGGCTGGTGTCGTGGATGTGCTGCGCAGGACCTCAACCGACGCCCTCGTCGTGATGAAATCCGGCCGTGTCGTTGCGGATTACCATGCGCCGAATTTCACGGCGCAATCACGGCATATTCTGTTCTCCGCGAGCAAGTCGGTGACATCGATCGTCGCGGGAATTCTATACAGCGACGGGCTGATCGATTTCGACGAGACGATCTCGCATTACGTGCCCGAGCTGAAATCCTCCGCCTATTCGGACGCGAGCCTGCGCGATGTCCTCGACATGCGGGTCAGCCTCGATTTCGAAGAGACCTATCAGGATCCCCGCGGTGATTTCGCGCGGTACCGCCGCGCCGGCCTGCTCGAGCCGTCGGTGCCGGGAGATACTCCGGACTCACTCATCGTCTTTCTGGCCTCCCTGCAAAAGGGTGCCGGCGATCACGGGGGCCCCTTCCACTACTGCTCGCCGAATTCGGACGTGCTGGGTCTGGTGATCGAACGCGCCTCGGGCCAGCGTTTCGCCGACTTTGCCGCTGCGCGTTTGTGGCAGCCGCTCGGCGCGCGACAGGATGCCTATATCACCGTCGACGCAATCGGCAGCGCCCGGACCGGCGGCGGCTTCTGCATGACCCCGCGCGACCTCGCGCGCATCGGCGAGATGATGCGACTGGGCGGCATCGCCAACGGCCGGCGGATTGTCGCACAGGACTGGGTGTCGGATACGATCGCGAACGGCTCCGCCGAGGCCTGGCGCGCGGGCAAGTTCGTCGAATGGCTGCCTGAAGGCCGCTATCGCAACAAATGGTACCAGACCGGCAACGCAAGCGGCGCGTTCTTCGCGCTCGGCATTCACGGGCAATATCTCTATGTGAATCCGCGCGCCGAAATGGTCGTCGCAAAATTCTCGTCGCAACCGGAGCCGGTGGACAATGACCTGAAACGGCTCAACCTCGCACTGTTCGATACGCTTGCGAGATTGTGCTGTTGAAGCTGCTGTGTGAGCCGCCCGTCCCCGCAATATTGCGGACTATCGCTGGCGAAGGCCGGCCCCGCGCCTAGCTGTCGTCCGAGCGAACCGACGATGGATGCCGGCACAAGGGTGTCACGCTGACGCGCATGAAGGGGAAGAGCGGCAATGTCGACAGAATGTCGTGCAGCGCCTCATTGCTCGCCACATCGAAGATGCTGACATTGGCGTAACGTCCGGCAACCCGCCACAGATGACGCCACTCGCCTGTCTTCTGCAGTTCCTGCGCGCGTTCACGCTCGGTCTTTTTCAGTTGCTCGACCACATCGGGAGCGATCCCGGGCGGGATCTGCACGTCCATTTCCACCTGAAAAAGCATCGATCAAACTCCTGTGGTTGTGCCAGCCGGTTGAATGCGCGGCGCGTAACCATCGCGGCGGAAGAATGCGACGCGGTCCATGTCCAGTTCGACCCCGATGCCGGGCGCCGTCGGCACCTGCAACACGAAGTCGCCGTAACGCAGGGGCGTCGCGAGAATCTCCTCGGTCAGAAGCAGCGGGCCGAACAGTTCGGTGCCCCATGCGAGCTTTGGCAGCACGGAGAAAACCTGGGCCGACGCCGCGGTGCCGACACCGCCTTCCAGCATCGTGCCGCCATACAGACCGATACCTGCAGCATCGCCAATCGCAGCCATCTTCACCGCATCGTACAGACCACCGGCCTGATTAATCTTCAGGGCGAACACATCCGCGGCACCGCGCGCCGCGATGTCGAAGGCATCCGTCGTGCCGTGCAGCGCCTCGTCGGCCATGATGGGCACGGCGAAGCGACCGCCGAAGCGAGCCTGAGCCCCGCGATTGTCACGCGACAGAGGCTGCTCGATGAGGTCCACGCCGGCCGCCTCCAAGGCGGGAATGCCGCGCCGTGCCTCGGGCTCGCTCCAGGCCTGGTTGACGTCGACCCGCACGCTGGCGCGATCTCCGAGGGCGCGCTTGATGGCCGCCACATGCGCTACGTCGTCGTCTACCGAGCGGAGACCGATCTTCAGCTTGAAGATATTGTGGCGGCGCGCGTCGAGCATCCGCTCGGCTTCCTCGATGTCGCGGCTGGTATCGCCGCTGGCCAGTGTCCAGGCGACCGGCAAGGTGTCGTGCTGGCGCCCGCCAAGCAGCTCCGACACCGGTAAGCCCAGGCGCTTGCCGAGCGCGTCCAGCAGCGCTGTCTCGACCGCGCATTTGGCAAAGCGGTTGCCTTTGACGCGCCGTTTCACGTCGGCCATGAGCGCGGCGACGCGTGACGCATCCATGCCGATGATGGCCGGAGCGATATAGGTGTCGACCGTCAGCTTGATGCCCTCGGGGCTCTCCTCGTCGTAGCTGAGGCCGCCGATGGTCGTGCCCTCGCCGATTCCGACCGTTCCGTCGGAGCAGCGGATGATGACCAGAACCAGGGTCTGGCTGTTCATCGTATGCATCGACAATCGATGGGGGCGGATCGTCGGCACATCGACCAGGATGGTCTCGACCTGGTCGACGCGGACTGCCACGCTGGTGCTCATGAGGGGCATCTTCCTGTTGTCCATGGATGGGGCCTTGAACGGATCGCCGCTACCTTCCCGGCGACCCGTCGCTTTGCCATCTGCCGCTGCGCTACTTCTTGATCAGCGGGCAGCGTGACGCCGATAGCGGCTGGAACGCGTCGTCGCCGGAGACGGTCGCCAGCAGCTTGTAGTCGTCCCAGCGCGCCTTCGATTCCGACGGCTTTTTCACTTCGAACAGGTACATGTCGTGCACCATGCGGCCGTCCTCGCGGATCCGGCCGTTCTTCGCGAACATGTCGTTGATCGGCGTGTCCTTCATGACCTTCATCACGGCCGCTGAATCGGTGGTACCTGCCTTCTTCACCGCGTTCAGGTAGGTCGTGACGGAGGAATAGACACCCGCCTGCGCCGACGTCGGCGCGCGCTTGGTCCGCTCCATGAAACGCTTCGCGAATGCGCGCGTTTCGTCGTTGAGATCCCAATAGAACGCCTCGGCCAGCAACAGGCCCTGCGCGGTTTCAAGTCCGACGCTGTCGATGTCGGAAATGAAGGCCAGCAAGGGTGACAGCTTCTGTCCGGACTGGGTCAGGCCGAACTCGGCGGCCTGCTTGATCGCATTGATGGTATCGCCGCCCGCATTGGCCAGACCGATCACGCTTGCCTTGGTGCTCTGCGCCTGAAGCAAGAACGACGAAAAATCCGAGGTGTTGATCGGGTGCTTCACACTGCCGACAACCTTTCCGCCCGCCTTGGTGACGATGTTCGAGGTGTCGCGCTCCAGTTCCTGGCCGAACGCGTAGTCGGCTGTGAGGAAGAACCAGCTATTGAGGCCGCGCTTCACCGTGGCGAGGCCGGTGACGCTGGCCAGCGCGTAGGTGTCATACGTGTAGTGGACGATGTAGGGACCGCACGCCTCATTGGTCAGCCTGACCGCGCCGGGACCATTGAACATGATGATCTTGCCGCGCGTCCTGGCCATTTCCGCCGCAGCCAGCGCCGTGGCAGAGCCAGCCACATCGACGATGGCTTCGACGTTCTGATTGTCGAGCATTTCACGGGTGAAATTCGCGGCGAGATCGGACTTGTTGAGATGGTCGGCAACGACGATCTGGACCTTGCGCCCGAGAACCTCGCCGCCGAAATCCTGAATGGCCATCTTGGCTGCGGTCTCGCTGCCCGGCCCCGTAATGTCGGCAAAGAGGCCGGACATGTCGAGGACGGCGCCCAGCTTCAGCGGCGCGGTGTTCTGCGCCATGGCAGCCGACGTGGTGACGAGCATGACGGATGCCGTCAGGCCTGAAAGTAGCTTCTTCACATCATTCTCCATCAGCGCTCTCACCCTGAGAGCGCGTCTCTTGCGTGATATTCGTCGTGGATCGATCGCGGTGTGTCAGACGCCCGTCGTCACTGGCTGCCGCGAATGCCTGCGGTCTCGACGATCTGCTTCCATTTGGCGCTCTCCTGCGCCAGATGCGCAGCAAGTTCCTGGGGCGACGACGCGATGACGCGCCCGCTGACATCGGCGAAACGCTTCTGCACATCCGGATCCGCCAGAACCTTGCGGATATCGCCGCTGATGCGCTCCGCCAGCGCCGGCGGCATCTGGCCCGGACCGAAAATGGCCCACCAGTTGGCGAGTTCGAAGCCCGGCAGACCGGATTCGCTGATCGTCGGCACGTCAGGCAATGCGGCGATGCGCTCCTTGGTGGTGACGGCAATGGCGCGGAGGCTACCGCCCTGCACCTGCGGAAGCGCCGTCGAGGCGTTATCGAACATCAGGTCGATCCGGCCGGCCATCAGATCCGTCAGGGCCGGCGATGAACCGCGATAGGGAACGTGGGTCATCTCGACCTTGGCCTGCTGCCGGAACACTTCCGCCGCCAGATGCAGAGAGGAACCAACGCCGGCAGAGCCATAGGTGGCGCCGCCCGATGCCGCCTTTTCTTTCGCAAAGGCGATCAGATCCTTGATGTTCTTGATCGGCGACGAAGGCGGCACAAGCACCACATTCGGCGTCTCGAGCGCCAATGTCAGCGGCGTCAGATCCTTGACGGGATCGTACGGCATTGACTTGAAGAGCCACGGATTGACGGCCACGGCGATCGACGCGAGCACCAGCGTGTAGCCATCGGGGGCGCTCTTGGCGGCAGCGTTGATGCCGATATTCGATCCGGCCCCGCCCCTGTTCTCGACGACGACCTGTTGACCCCAGGTCTGGCTCAGCTTTTCCGCAATCGTGCGGCCGATGATGTCGGCGGCACCGCCGGCGGCGAAGGGAACGATCAACTGGACCGGCTTGGTCGGATAGTCCTGCGCCGTCGCACGGTTTGCGCCCAGGGCGATACAGCAAGCCGCCACCGCGGCGTGGGTCGCCCGGGCAAATAAGGTGCGTCGTGACAGCATGAAAGAGCCTCCCAGTCGGTTCTTATGTTTCGACGGCCGCACAAAAGCGTGCCGGCCAGGTCCGATATTGACAAACACTGGCACGGGACGCGTGATAGGCCAACACAGTCAAAACTATAGATGCGATAGAAGATTGTAATCGGTCATGGATCCCAGACGTCTCGGCTATTTTCTGGCAATCGCCACCCACAAGCGCATGGCGAAGGCTGCAGAAGCCCTCGGCGTCGCCCAGCCAACGCTGTCGCAGCAGATACGCGCCCTCGAGCAGGATCTCGGCACCGTTCTGTTCAACCGGACGCCCCAGGGCATGCAACTGACCGAGACAGGGCATGCACTGCGCGAGCATGCACAACGTCTGATGGTTCAGACCGAAGCGGCGCGCACGGCGATAGCCGAGCTGGAGGGCGGCATGGCCGGCACGCTTCGTGTCGGCGTCATCTACACCTACAGCACGACATTCCTGCCGAAGATCATCGGCAGCTTCGGCGAGAAATATCCTGACGTTCGGCTCAGCGTGGAGGTCGGCTCCGCAAACGATGTCGAGCGACGCATCCTGTCCGGAGATCTCGATCTCGCGATTGCTTTCGCCCCGCCCCAGCACGCAGAATTGGGCGTCGACCTGTTGTTCGAGGAGCGGCTCGTTCTGGTGCTTGCGAAGTCGCAAAGTCAATCACGGCAACAGTCGATCACGCTGCAGGCGCTCGCCCGCCGCCCGTTGGCACTCCTGACCACCGCTTTTGCAACCCGCCGCATTCTCGACCAGTCACTGCCGCCCGATATACAGCTCGACGTGCGCGTGGAAATGAACTCGGTCGAGGCCTTGATCGAACTCGCGAAATCGGGAGGGCTCCCGACGGTTCTTGCCGACCGAAGCCTGAACGCCCGAAAGGACCTTGCGATCATTCCGATCGGGCCTCCGTGGATACGCCGTTCCGGAGCCTTGCTGTGGGATGCCCATCGCTACCAGACGGCAGCCGCGCGCGCTTTCATGGCGATCGCCCGCAAGACGACCAAAAGCGCACAGACCATTCGCGCGTCATAGCGAACAATCGTGGACATCGGCGTTACCAGAGGAGCGTCGGCTGACGGCCCCGCGCGCGTCGATGCGATCAGGCCGCTCAGCGTCCCAGGCGAGCCATGGCCTGGAACGTCCTACCACCAGCCGGTTTGCGGCTGGCGCTGATACGGCGCGACCCTGCGGCGAGCCTGCACGGGCGCGGGATCCGCATTCCAGCGCTGGAAGAACGAGCCAAAGCCATCACCATCCGCATCGTCGCTGCTCGCCATGAGATCGGCAGGTGGCGTCGGCTTGCGCGTAATGAAACCACCCTGGGGCTGATTACTCAGCACCACGACGAATTCGGTGCGATAGTTGGTCTCGGTGCTGAGCGGCTCGTCGGAAATAACGATCGACGACCGCGGCAGCGCAGTCGCGGCGATCCGGTCGAGCACTTCCTGCGGAATGGTGATGCGGTCGAGGGCTGCCTTCGCGCTATCGCCTTCATCGATCGAGACGGCGCTCCAGCGCAGGCCTGCATCGTTCCGCGCCATTGCCGTAAACACATGCGTGCCGATCGGCTTGCCGGGGTCGCGGATGGTGATGGGAACTTCGATGCTTGAATCGAACACTTCGCCGCCGCCGTCCGGCGCCGGCTTGTGCGTATTGCGCCGAACGTAAAGCATCTGCGTCTCGCGGCTGATATAGATCGAGACCGGCTCAAGCGCGAGTTTCGCATCGCTCGCTGCCTTGGCAGTGCCAACCTTTTTGGTCTCGGCCGCCTTGGCGGCGTCCTTCGCGGCGGCCGCGGCATCGAGCTTCGACGCCGTATCGGCCTTTGCGGTTTCGAATTGCGCCCCAAGCTCCGCGGCCCTGGCGGCGGCCTTCTGCTTTACGTCCTCCGCCCGTGCCTTGGCCTCATCGGTCTTTGCCGCAACGACGGCCTTGTCGGCGGATGCAAGCTCGACATCGGCGCGCGCCTTCAGCGATTGCAGCTTGCGCAGGGCTGCCGGCAGCGGCTTCGTCTCGCGCGCCGAGGTCGCTGCGAGTTTCTTCGTCGCGTCCGCGGCAGCAGCGGCCTCCGCAGCCTCGCGGGCGAGCACCTCGACACGGCCCGGAGCAGCGGCGATGGCTTCCGCTTTCGGCATCAGAAGCGCCGGATGGGAGAACTCAACGGGCGCCGCGTCATTCGGCGAGATGATCACCCGCATCCCGATTCGCGTCTTGTCGAACAACCTGTCCGCGAAGCCGTAGGGCATCCGCACACAGCCATGCGACGCGGCATAGCCGGGCAACGGCCCGCCATGCAGTGCGACGCCGTTCCAGGTGATCCGCTGCATGTTCGGCATGGCAGCATCGTCGTACATGTTGGAACGATGGTCCTTGTTCTTCTCGAGAACGGCAAAGACGCCTGCCGGCGTCTCGCGGCCGGACACCCCGGTCGAGACCGGCGCGCGCGTGATCCAGCCATCGGCGTCGTAGAACGTGACCTGCTGGCTCTTGATCGACACGATCGCCATCATCGGCTCGCCTGCTTCGCGCGGGGCGGTCGCCTCGACGACGCGGGCGGGACGCGCCTGCTTTGCGGCGGCTCCGGCCGCCGGAGCGGCTACCGCAATCATTGCTGCCAACACCACGACGGGAGATATCCAGTGCCGCATCCCGACGTTGGGTTGCGCCGTCGCCAATCGATTTGCCATTCAGTGCCTCGGTCAAATGCCTTCCGATCGCGAATCGTACAGGCGTTTGATTGCGATTGTATCAATTCGCCGCCGCTTCGCTTGCCCGATGTCTCGTTGACGCGGCGAGCGCGGCGAAAGTTCATTCGTAGCCGAGAAACGGCGCCGGACAAAGGTGGCTCACTGCCACACCCGGCACGTGGTCGACTGCGAAATCTGGACAAAACGGCGGTTGGGGCCGGAGTTCAAAATGAGCCCAGTGCGGAGCCCATGGCAATCACGGCGGCAAGAGCGACAACCGAGCTCACGATGCCGACCATCACAATGTCGAGATAACTTTGGCGATGCGTCAGGCCGCAGATCGCGAGCAGGCTGACGACCGCACCATTGTGAGGGAGAATGTCCAGAGTGCCGGAGCCGATGACAGCTACGCGGTGCAGCAACCCGGGATCGATCCCTTCCCGCGTGGCAACGTCCATATAGGTCTGACCGAGTGCATCAAGCGCGATTGTCAGTCCGCCGGATGCCGAACCTGTCAACGCGGCGAGCAGGTTCGTGGAAACGGCCAACGACACCAGCGGCCCACCCTTAATGCCCAGCGCCCAGTCCCGCACCATGTCAAATGCAGGCAGCGCTGCGATGACAGCGCCAAAGCCAACGAGGCTCGCGACAGTCAGCGCTGGCAGTACGGACGCGTTGGCCCCGGCATCCATCGTCTGTCGCAGTGCAGGCAATCGCGTCCAGTTGCAGATGACGACTGTCGCGGTCGCTCCTGCGAGCGCGACGACAACGGACCACACACCGGCAACGGCAGGTAGAGACGTGCTGCCCCAGCGCTGCTCGGCCAGGAAGGAGACATCAAGCCGGGGAAGGACAAGGAGCGACATCGCGAGATTGACGACGACAACGACAACCAGGGGAAGAACGGCATTGACGACAGGCACTTCCGCTTCGCTGCGATGCCCGTGGGATATTTCGGCCGGATCGAATTCGCGCGCCGTCGTAGCACGCCCGCGCAAGCGCTCGTCATCGGCAGCGGCGCCGGTCGCGATCGACAATTCTTCGCCATAACCTTCATTCGCTTGTCGTGCCGCCTTCTCGGCGCGAAGCAACCACCACAGCCCAATACCCAGCATGATCAATGACGCGATCATGCCGAGGCCTGGCGCAGCGAAGGGGGTGGTGCCAAAGAAGGGCATGGGTATCGCATTCTGAATCGATGGTGTGCCCGGCAACGCTGACATGGTGAAAGTGGACGTTCCAAGAATGACCGTCGCGGGCACGAGGCGGCGCGGAATCCCCGCCGCGCGAAACAGCGACTGGGCCATCGGAACGATCACAAAAAATGCGACGAAAAGGCTGACGCCGCCATAGGTGACCAATGCCCCCGAGAGCACCACGGCGAGGATGACCCGGCGCTCGCCAAGGCGGCGGGTGATGAAGTTCGCGACCGCAGTGACCGCGCCGCTGTCGTCCATCAGTTTCCCGAATACGGCGCCGAGCAGAAAGATGGGAAAGAACTGAGCGAGAAACTGGGCTGCGCTGCCCATGAAGGTCTGCGTCCAATTGGCAAGCAATGGCTCTCTGCCGAAAGCCGACGCAACCAGCGCCGAGAGCGGAGCAAGCAGCAGAACGCTCCACCCCCGGAAAGCCAGCCAGATGAGAAGACCAAGCCCGACGAGAATGCCGAGAAGCCCCATGACGTCAGCACTCCGCCAACAGGATGTCGAGATCGGCCGTCGAACGCTCGCCAAGATCGGTGCCGTGCGCGTCAAGAAAGTCCCCGGCCGCTTGCCGCCCCTCGTCGCGCAGCTTGGATAGGAAGGCCCATTCGGCGTTGAGCTTGGATGACGCGGCGAAAGTCGCGAGCAGATCGCTCTTGATCCGGTGCGTCTTCATGTGAGCCCAACGAGCGCCTTCCCCGGTGCCGGGATCCACCACCTGACGAAGCAGCGCGATCATCCGCAGCTCCTTTGCCAGCGGCGAGTTGAATGAAATTTCATTGAGACGGTTGAGGATGTCTGCAGCCGTGCGCGGCTCCTCCAGTCGCTCGGTCGGATTGATTTGCACGACGATCGTGTCCTGCGCGTCTGTCTCCCGAACAAGCGGCGTGATCGTGGGGTTGCCTGCATAGCCTCCATCCCAATAGGCTTCGCCTTCAATCTCGATCGCGCGGAACATCGTTGGCAGGCATGCCGACGCAAGCAGCACATCCGCGGTGATCTCGGCGTTACGGAAAATTCGCCCGCGACCTGTCCGTACCCGCGTGGCCGTTACGAAGAGCTTGATCGGCGCACCGGCAAGACGCTCGAAATCGATGCTCTCGGCCAGTATCTCGCGCAACGGATTGTAACCGAGCGGATTGAGATCATAAGGCGACAGAACGCGCGACATCAAATCGGCGAAGAGATAGGCCGGAGAAGTGTCGAGCGACCAGCGTCCCATGAGGCGGTCGAGGGGTGAGCGTTGAAACGGACTGAAGGCCGCCGCACGCGAGACGCGCCGCCAGTATTTGTCCAGGGCCTCGCGTGCTCCGTCGGCACCGCCGGCAGTCCAACCGTCCGCCAGAACGGCAGCATTCATCGCTCCTGCCGATGTTCCGGATATGCCGGCAATTTGTAGCCACGGCTCCTCAACCAGCCGATCGAGGACACCCCACGTGAATGCGCCATGCGAGCCTCCGCCCTGGAGCGCCAAATCCACGAGTACCTGCCTTCGGTTCATCATGCAGCTTCTCCAACTGCCGAGAGACACGCTGGTAGCCAACCGTCGAGCACTTCAGAAACCACGCACCGAATAGGCGTGGCCATCATAGACTTGGAAAGTCTGCTTCAGGTCGCTTTCGACCGAGCCCTGCGACCTCTGCGTGCTATTTGATGCCCACCTCGCGCCAAAAGCAACCTGCGGGGGCCTGGCCAGAAACATCGTGCTGGACCCGACAATCGCACGCGGCGACCTGCAGAAGGACCTCGGCAGAGGCAAATACCAGGCCGACGCTCCGTGAATGAGGCAATGGGCGGCGCTGAAAATTTGAGCCGTACCGAGATGGCACAGCTTCGAGCAAAGGATGATTACGGCGTCAGGAGCTTGTTGTATTTCGCCACATCGCGCGTCACCAGCTGCTGCAGCACCTCCGGTGCATGCTCGTTGGCGTCGGGCGCCACGGTCGACAGATCCTGGAAACGCTTTTTCACCAGATCGCTTTCAACCGACGAGCGAGCAGCAGCGTTCAGCTTGGCGATGATCTCAGGCGGCGTGCCCTTCGGCGCGAACAGGCCATTCCAGCCCTGCGCCTCGAAGTCGGGCAGCCCTGCTTCTGCCGAGGTCGGCAAATCAGGCAGCGTCGCCAGCCGTACCGTCGAGCCGACCACGATGCCCTTCACCAGCTTGTCGTCGATGGCCTGCGAGACGGAGGCTGCAGAATCGCAGACGCCGTCGATCTGCCCGCCGATGGCATCGGTGAGCGCGGGCGCCGCGCCGCGATAGCCGACCAGCGTGACGTCGATGCCGGCGGCCTGCACGAAGCTCTTGCAGATCAGGTAATTCGAGGAGCCGATCCCGGCATGGCCGAGATTGACCTTGCCGGGATTGGCTTTGGCATAGGCGATGAAGCCCTTGAGATCACTGGCCGGGAAATCCTTGCGCAGCGCCACGACGCCGAAGGTCTTGGCCACCATGCCGATGGAGGCAAAGGAGTCCGGCGTGAAGGACAGTTTTGGGTAGATCGTGTAGGTCGCCGCACTGGTGCCGGCATTGCCGATGGCGATGGTGTAGCCATCGGGCGCAGACCGCGCCGCGCGGGCCAGCGCCGTCGAGCCGCCGGCGCCGACGACGTTTTCGATGATGATGGTCTGGCCGAGCGGCACCGCCATCTGTTCGGCCACCGCGCGCGCAATCACGTCCGACGTGCCGCCGGCCGCGAAAGGCACGATCATCGTGATGGGGCGTTTGGGATAATCATCGGCAGATGCCGAGACGCTCGTAGCCAGCACGAGCGCAAGCGTTGCGGCGAGCTTCGACAGCCGCGCCACAGCGGCGATCACGCAGCGCGCTCCAGATGCTCGACAAGACCAGCAAACAGGCCGCGGCCGTCGGTGCAGCCCATGATGTCTTCGACGTGATTTTCCGGATGCGGCATCATGCCGAGCACGTTGCCCCTCTCGCTGACGATGCCGGCAATGGATGCGGCAGCGCCATTGATATTGTGTAGATCGCCAACTTCACCTGTCGGCGAACAATAACGATAGAGCACGCGGCCATCGCCTTCGAGGCGCTTCAGCGTTTCGGCATCGGCGGTGTAGTTACCCTCACCGTGGGCGATCGGCACGCGGATCACCTGACCGGCATTGTAACCGCGGGTAAACGCCGTGTCGGAACGCTCGACGCGCAGATGCACGTCGTGGCACAGGAATTTCAGCTTGGCATTGCGCATCAGGATGCCCGGCAGCAGGCCGGACTCACACAGGATCTGGAAGCCGTTGCAGACGCCCATCACGAGGCCGCCGTCAGCCGCGAACGCCCGCACCGCATCCATCACCGGCGAGCGCGCCGCAATGGCGCCGCAGCGCAGATAGTCACCATAGGAGAAGCCGCCGGGGACGACGACGAGATCGGTGCCCTTGGGCAGCGCGGTCTCGGCGTGCCAGACCATCGTGGACTCCTGCCCCGATGCCAGCTTGAGCGCCCGCGCCATGTCGCGTTCGCGGTTGATTCCGGGGAAGACGAGAACGGCGGATTTCATAGCGATAACCTGGCTCAGAGCACTTCGACGCGATAGTTTTCGATCACCGTATTCGCCAGCAGCTTGTCGGCTGCGGCTTTCAGCGCTTCCTCGGCTTTCGCCTTGTCGGCGCCATTCAGTTCGATGTCGAACACCTTGCCCTGGCGCACAGAGGCAATGCCATCGACGCCGAGCAATTTCAGCGCGCCTTCGATGGCCTTGCCCTGCGGGTCAAGGATGCCGTTCTTCAGGGTAACAGTTACGCGGGCTTTCACGTCTTGATCCTCAGCTCTTGACCAGTACCGGGCCGGTGCCCATCGGGCGTTCGTTTTCGGAGAGAATGCCGAGACGCTTGGCGACCTCGGTATAGGCCTCCAGCACGCCGCCGAGATCCCTGCGGAAACGATCCTTGTCCAGCTTCTCGTTCGACTTGATATCCCACAGCCGGCATGAGTCGGGCGAGATCTCGTCGGCGACGATGATGCGCATCATGTCGTTTTCGAACAGGCGGCCGCATTCCATCTTGAAATCGACGAGACGGATGCCGATGCCGAGAAAAAGACCCGTGAGGAAGTCGTTGACGCGGATGGCGAGCGCCATGATGTCATCGATTTCCTGCGGGGTGGCCCAGCCGAACGCCGTGATGTGCTCTTCCGAGACCATCGGGTCGTTGAGCTGGTCGTTCTTGTAATAGAACTCGATGATCGAGCGCGGCAGCTGGGTGCCTTCCTCGATGCCGAGGCGCTGCGACAGCGAACCCGCCGCCACGTTACGGACCACCACTTCCAGCGGCACGATCTCGACTTCGCGAATCAGCTGCTCGCGCATGTTGAGCCGGCGGATGAAATGGGTCGGCACGCCGATGTCGTTCAGATGCTGGAACAGGTATTCCGAAATCCGGTTATTGAGGACGCCCTTGCCCTCGATCACCTGGTGTTTCTTGGCATTGAACGCGGTCGCGTCGTCCTTGAAGTGCTGAATCAGGGTACCGGGCTCCGGGCCTTCATACAGGACCTTGCCCTTGCCTTCATAAATGCGACGTCGACGGCTCATGGGGATGTACCGGGTGTTGTTGAAATCCATGGATGTGGTGTGCTCCGAATAACGGGATCGACCCACGACGGAGCTGCCGTGAAGGCCAGGAACGGGAAGAAACAGAACGAGAACCGGGCCTGCAGGCAACCTACCCGATCGGCCCTGCCAGTACAATCGACCCGGCCCGCCCAGTGGGGGTTTACCCCAACCTCGCGCAAGCCTGGTCCGATAAGCCTCGCCCGATACCGTCTTGCCTGCGACCTTGCGGCCGATTGTTCCAACGGTATCTCGACCTTATTTAAGCTCCGAACCGGCGTTTACAACGTCGTCCTGACCGCCCAACAACCCCGACGGGAACTTTAACCATGTCATCATTCGACAAGCGCGGCGAAGCCTTCGAGAACAAGTATGCGCTCGACGAAAGCCAGAAGTTCAAGGCCGAGGCCCGCCGCAACAAGCTGCTGGGCCTGTGGGTCGCCGAACAGCTCGGCAAGTCCGGCGACGAGGCCGCCGCCTATGCCAAGGAAGTCGTCGCAGCCGATTTCGAGGAAGCCGGCGACGGCGACGTGGTGCGCAAGGTGCTCGCCGATCTCACCGCCAAGGGCATCGCGATCACCGAGCCGCAGCTGCGCGTGAAGATGGATCAGCTGACCGCTGAGGCCGTCGCGCAAGTGAAGGCGGGGATCTGAGGTCCACAGCTTCGAGTTGCAGTGAAATATCTCGCTGCAATTCACGACGTTTCATAGAGCCGCACATCGCATGATGGCGCGGCTCTTGTCTTTTGAAACGTTCCAGACTCGCAGAGTCTCGCTGAAGCTTCCGAATTGCGATGTGCAAATTCTGAAACAGAGTCGCCCAGCGTGCCGATGACGGCTCGCATGCGCGTGCTACAAATTGCTCAAAATGCACGTTGATTGTTCAATCGTGTCGCGGCTCACCTTGCGACTGCATCACCGAAGACACACAGGCTCGCGAATCTCGTCGCTTTAGAGCGATTCAACTTCCCATTCGAAGTTTTCATTCAAAGCTACTGCTAGATCGCCTGCGCATGTTTCTCAAACGCGAAGGCGACACAAAGTGACGACGGACAACCATTGCAATCTCGACAGCAACGCACGCAGCATCTTCAGGGTGCGCCGCGCGTATTGGTTGATCGGCGCGACGTTCCTGCTGAGCGATCTCTCCACCGATATGTCGATCGCCAATGCACAGACGAATACGACGCTGCCGCCGGTCACCGTCGAATCGCCCACCGAAGCGCGCCGGCCCGCGCGTGCGGCGAACACACCCCAGCGCCGCGCCCGAACGGTTGCTGCCCGGCGCAACGCCAATCCGCCGCCCGCCCCGCCGACGCCGACCGAGCGCGCCATCGCCGCTGCGGCAGCAAAATATGAACAGATCCTCGGCTATCGTGCGATGCCCGATGCGACAACCCTGCGCGGCGCGACGTCGCCGCTCAACACGTCGCAGGTCGTCAACGTCGTGCCGCAGCAGGTGATCAGCGACCAGCGTCCGCGCAATCTCGATGACGCGCTGGTCAACATCAGCGGCATCACCCAGACCAATACGCTGGCCGGCACGCAGGACGCCGTGATCCGTCGCGGTTTCGGCGACAACCGCGACGGCTCGATCATGCGCAACGGCATGCCGATCGTGCAGGGCCGCTCGTTCAATCCTGCTGTTGAAAGTATCGAAGTGCTGAAGGGACCGGCGTCGCTGCTCTACGGCATCATGGATCCCGGCGGCATCGTCAACACCATCAGCAAGCGGCCGGAATTGTATCAGCACGGCGAGGTGACGCTGGAAGGCGCGACCTATGGTTCGCGCAGCGGGGCCAATGCGACCATTGATATCACCGGACCGCTCGGCAAGGATGGCCTCGCCTATCGTTTCGTCGGCTATGGCATCAACGAGGATTACTGGCGGAACTTCGGCACCCGCAAGGAGACGCTCTACGCGCCGTCGCTGGCCTGGTATGGCGACACGACCACGGTTCAGATCAACTACGAACATCGCGACTTTTATTCGCCGTTCGATCGCGGCACGGCCTTCAACAGCGTGACGAAGGCGCCGTTCGCCATTCCGGCGACACGCCGCATCGACGAGCCCTATAACAGCATGTGGGGCACGTCGGATCTCATCCAGGCCTCGGTGGATCAAAAGATCAACGAGGACTGGAAGGTCTATGCGGGCTATAGCTACAACGTCGAAACCTATAATGCTGCGCAGTTGCGCAATACGGTGGTCAACCCGACCACTGGCATAGCGACACGCAGCAATGACGGCACCTACGGCGCACTGACGTCCTCCAGCTTCGGCACCGCCTATATACAGGGCGGATTCTGGATCGGCGGCATGCGCAACGAAGTGCTATTCGGCGGCGATGCCCAGTATCGCGTGATCTACCGCAAGGATCTGGTCCGGCAGGGGGCTGCGAATTTCAACATCTTCAATCCGGTTTATGATCGACAATTGCCCGGCACCACCGTTGTCGCTACCGACAGCGATCAGACCGACAAGCTCAGCACGCAGTCCTTGTTCTTCCAGGACACGCTGCATCTGACCAATCGGGTCGCCGTGGTCGGCGGCGTGCGTTACATGACATTCGACCAGCTGGCGGGACGCGGGCGCAATCCGTTCATCGCCAATACGGATCTGTCCGGCAACAAGGCGCTGCCGCTCGGCGGCGTGATCCTGAAGGTCACGGACGAAGTCTCGCTCTATGCCAGCTACACGGAATCGCTGAAGCCGAATTCGACCATCGCTCCCAACGGCGCGGTATTCGACTCGCAGACGAAGCCCGAGGAAGGCGTGTCGTGGGAAACCGGCATCAAGTTCGATATCGACAAGCGCTTGTCAGGCACGGTCGCGCTATACGACATCGACAAAAAGAACGTGATGCTGTCGCAATACAATACGGTCACCACGACCAACGAGGCACGTACCGCGGCTGCGGCGCGCTCACGCGGTGTCGAAGTCGACGTTACCGGCAAGCTGACTGACAGCTGGAGCATGATCGGCAGCTATGCCTATACCGATGCGATCTTGACGCAGGACTCGCAATACACCGGAAACCACCTGCAGAATGTCGCCCTGAACACCGGGTCGCTATATCTCGTCTATGATTTCGGCACGATGCTGCCGGGTCGTCTGCGCGTCGGCGCCGGTGCACATTATGTCGGCGATCGTCCCGGCGATGCTGCAAACAGCTTCGTGCTGCCGTCTTACACGGTGGCCGACGCCTTTGCGACCTACGAGACGAAGTACCAGACTCTGCCTGTGATCTATCAATTCAACATCAAGAACATCTTCGACAAGGTCTACTATCCATCGGCAGTGAGCCTTCCCAACGTTGCCCTTGGCGATGCGCGGCGCTTCTCGCTGGCAGCGACGGTGAAGTTCTGAGGCAATAGAATGCGACCATCGCGACGACGCAACGTTCGGGCACTACCGCTGGCTCTGACGCTTGCGTCGTCGCTCCTCCTCTTCGGCACGGCCGCCAGCCGCGCCGAAGAAATCAATCTCTATTCGACGCGCGAACCGCAGCTGATCGAACCGGTCATCGCATCCTTCACGGCGACGACCGGGATCACGGTCAAGCTCACTTATATCGAGGACAATCTCGTCAAGCGCATGAAGGCCGAGGGCGGCGCCTCCCCCGCTGACGTGCTGATGACCATCGGTCTCGACAAGACCTCGCAATTCGCCGCGAACGATCTGTCGCAACCGACCACCTCTCCCCTGCTCGACAAGGCGATCCCGCCGCAGCTGCGCGGCAGGGAATGGATCAGCCTGTCGGTGCGTCCGCGCGTGGTGATGGTGCGGAATGACTCCACACAAGGCGCGATCCGCTACGAGGATCTCGCCGATCCCCGTTTTCGCGGCCAGCTCTGCATCCGCTCGCCCTTGCATCAAAACAATGTCGCGCTGATATCGGCCTATCTCGTGCATCACGGTGCCGACGCCACCGAGACGTGGCTCAAGGGTGTCAAGGCCAATCTCGCGCATGCGCCGGAAGGCAAGGACAACGACGTCATCCGTCAGCTCGCGGAAGGTCGCTGCAGTATCGGCATCGCCAATACCGTGGCGCTGGCACAATTGCGCGACGGCCGCGAAGGCGCGGACTGGACCGCCTGGGCGAATAAAGTGAAGACGGTGCCGACGACATTCGCGACATCAGGCACGCATGTGAACCTCACCGGCGCGGCACTGGCGAAACACGCGCCGCATCGCGCGGCCGCGGTGAAGTTCCTGGAATTTCTGGTGACACCGGCCGCGCAGAAACTCTATGCCGCGGCCGAACTGGAATATCCGGTGACGGCAGGTGCCGAGAGCGCACCGCTGGTGGCGGCGATGGGGGCGTTTCCGAGCGATACACTGGCGATCGACCAAATCGCAGCCAGCCAGAAGGCGGCGATTGCACTGATCAGGAAAGTTGGGTTTGAGAAGTAGGCGCGCATGATGCGCCACCTCCGCCCACGCGTCATTCCGGGGCGCGTGCGTCTTCGCACGCGAACCTCAGCCACTCCACTTGGAGTAGCGGGGAATCCCGGCATGGCGGTCACCTCTCCGCCGCCCGGAATGTCGAGATGATGAACACGCGGGGATTCCCCGCCACTCCAATTGGAGTGGCTGAGGTTCGTGCTTGGCCGGCTTCGCCGGCAACGCACGCCCCGGAATGACGACGTGTGGTTAGCTACCGCCAGCCCATACCGGGCGCGACGTGTTTCAATATCGCCTCGATCACATGGGCGTTGTAATCGACGCCCAACTGGTTTGGCACCGTCAGCAGCAGCGTATCGGCCTCCACGATCGCCTCGTCGCCCTTGAGCTGCTTGATCAACGCGTCCGGCTCCGCTGCAAAGCTGCGGCCGAAGATGGCGCGTTCGGTGCCGTGTAGGTAGCCGACCTTGTCCTCGCCCTCGTTGCCTCGGCCGAAATAAGCGCGGTCGCGGTCGTCCACCAGCGCGAAGATGCTCCGGCTCACTGACACGCGCGGGTCGCGCGTGTGCCCCGCGGCCTTCCAGGCGTCGCGATAGAGCCGGATCTGCTCGGCCTGCTGCACGTGAAACGGCTTGCCTGATTCGTCGATCTTCAGCGTCGATGACTGCAGGTTCATGCCCTGCTTGGCCGCCCATTCCGCCGTCGCATTGGTGGAGGCGCCCCACCAGATGCGCTCGCGCAGGCCTTCGCTATGCGGCTCGAGCCGCAGCAGGCCGGGCGGGTTCGGAAACATCGGGTTGGGATTCGGCTGCGCAAAGCCCTTGCCTTGAAGGACGTCGAGAAACACCTCGGTATGCCGCCGCGCCATGTCGGCGTCGGTCTGCCCCTCAGGGGGCGCGTAGCCGAAATAGCGATAGCCGTCGATCACCTGCTCCGGCGAGCCGCGGGATATGCCGAGCTGCAGCCGCCCGCTTGCGATGAGATCCGCGCTGCCGGCATCCTCCGCCATATAGAGCGGGTTCTCGTAGCGCATGTCGATCACGGCGGTGCCGATCTCGATCTTCTTGGTGCGCGCGCCGACGGCCGCGAGCAGCGGAAACGGTGCGGCGAGCTGGCGCGCGAAATGATGCACCCGGAAATAGGCGCCGTCGGCGCCGAGCTCCTCGGCGGCAACGGCGAGATCGATGGACTGCAGCAGCGCATCGCCCGCCGAGCGCGTCTGAGACGAGGCCGACGGGGTCCAGTGACCGAAGGAAAGAAAGCCGATGTTCTTCATGGGACGGGTACTCGGGGTGGGTTTGCTGATCACCTATCTAGGCGTGAATGGCAGCAAGAAAAGGGAAACGATGGAAACGCATCGTTTCCGATGAGGCGACCATGTTCGCAGACTGCAGATTCGTGTCCACTTTCGCGCACCCCGGCACGACGCTGCACCGCCCCTCGCCGCACCCCTTAAACGTGCATCCTGTCACAAATCTTCTATAGGTTGACCAAAATACGGCGTTGGGCGAGCATCAGCGTTACGTCGAAAACGGGGGGACAGGGCCATGCGCGTCACGACGTCTGCCGGAGCTTTCGAAGCGAGCGCGATCGCGGGTACGCGCGCCATCATGATCGCGCTCAATTGCGACGAGGCCGCGTGCAAGGGACTGCTGGGATTTGCATTCCAGCGCGCCAAGGGCGCCGGCAAGCCGGAATTCCTGCGCTCGCTGAAAGTGTTCGAAGAGGTCGAGCCAGAGCCCGACACCGAGCACGGAGAGTATTTCACCGACAAATTTCCGATCCAGAGTTTCCTCTGGAGCGACTACACCACGGAGCCCGGCACGACCTATCACTTCGAGGTCATCCCCGTATTTGGCGACCCGACCGCCCCCGAACTGCGCGACGCCGAGAAGCTCGCCTTCACCGTCACGACGGAGAAGGAGGACGATGGTCAACACGGCATCTGGTTCAACCGCGGCGCCATCGCCAGCCAGGCCTATGCGCGCAAGTTCAAGAACCACAAGCCGACCGACGCGGAGATGGACAATCCGAAGGACAAACACACGGTCTGGCTCTCGCGCGGCCTGCTCGAGGCCTGCCTGGACTATATCGACACGACGAAGAAGAGCGAGGCGCTGCGCGCCTGCATCTACGAATTCACCTATGCGCCCATCATCGAAGCGTTGAAGGCCAAGATCGATGACGGCTTCGACGTCCGGCTGATCGTGCATGACGACAAGAAGGGCAAGAACCGCAAGGCGATGAAGACCGCCGGCCTCGACGTCAAGGCGAAGCACAATGGCGAGCCGGTCGTGATCTGGCGCACGCGGCCGCCGATCCCGCACAACAAGTTCATCATCAAGCTTGACGGCGACGCGCCGCAAGAAGTGTGGACCGGCTCGACCAACATCACGCCGTCCGGTTTCCTCGGCCAATCGAATGTCGGCCACCTCGTTCATGACAGCGACGTTGCCGAACAATACCTGAAATACTGGACGATCCTGAGCGACAACCCGACCGGCAAGCCGGCGAAGGAAGGCGTCGCGGAGATTTCGCCCTACCCGCCTGCCCTGGTGAAGCCGGGATCGCAGACCTGCATCTTCTCGCCGCGCCAGACGGCATCGATGCTGAACTGGTATGCCGACCGGATGAGCGACGCCACCTCGTCGATCATGTTCACCGCGGCCTTCAACGTCGCCGCCGATTTCATCGAGCCACTGGCGCGCGACCGCGACTTCCTGCGCTTCGTGCTCAAGGAGAAGCCGCCCACCGCCGACGAGCGCAAGGCGCTCAAGGGCGACCGCGACCTGCAGATTTCCTTTGGCGCCGTACTGGGCGCCGAGTTCAAGGTGGTCGACGGCAAGCTGGTCGCCAAGCGCAAGGTGAAGGAATTTCCGCTCGACCGCTGGTTTCTCAAGGAGGAGCTCACCCGCGACGAAGGCAATATCTTCTTCGTCCACACGAAATATCTGCTGATCGATCCCCTGAGCGACGATCCCCTGATCTGCACCGGCTCGGCGAATTTCTCGGAAGGGTCGCTGACCACCAATGACGAAAACATGATCCTGATCCGCGGCTCGACCCGCGTGGCCGACATCTACATGACTGAGTTCGACCGCCTGTTCCGGCATTTCTATTTCCGCGATGTCGCCAATGACGTGGCCAGCAAACGCAAGAAAGGCGAGAAGCCGGAAAAGGTGTTCCTCGATCCGGACGACCGATGGACGGAGAGCTATTTCAAGCCTGGCGGATTCAAGTCGCGGCGGCGCGAGATGTTCTTCACGATCCCGGCCTCCAACTGGACCGTCAATGCCGCAACCCATAGCGACGACGAACCGGTTCGTCCGCCGAAAAAGAAGAAGGCAGCGAAGGCTGTAGCGAAGAAGGCGAAGACGAAGACAGCCAAGAAGAAAACAACCAAGAAGACGGCAAAGGCCGCGTCAGCCAAAAAAGCCAAGACCGTCAAAACCAAGAAGGTCGCGAAGGCGAAGGTCAAAAAAGCCAAGACCAAGACGACCAAGGCGAAGAAAGCCAAGACCAAGAAGTCAAAGGCCAAGTCGAAACGCTGAGCGGGGGCAACACGCCGGGGCCCCCGCGCCCCGCGCTAGCTCAGCACCCCCGTGCCATCGCGCGGCGCGCCGCCGCGGGTGGCGGCGGCCTTGATGCCCCAGTCGGCCATGAATTTCGGCCGTGGCTTGTCCTGCAGCATGAGCGCGCCGCCGACCAGTGCGCGTGTCGGGATCGCATCGCGGTCGATGGCGCCTTCGAGAGTCATGGCGAGGTCGCGCGCGAAGACGCGGTTGCCGATGTGCCAGGAATGGGTGAAGTCGCCGAAGAACGTGCTCTTCTTCGGATCGAGCGTGGCGAAATAGTCCCCGCAATTGACATTGGTCGCCTTGGCATGCGCATCCGCCGGCAGGCCGACGCGGCCCGCGCGCGGCGCCACGCCGAGCCGCTTGGCATTGGAGGCCGCCAGCACGCTGTCATAGGGATTTGAATAGTTGGTGAGGCGCAGGATGCGCTTGAACATCGGCCCCGACCAGGAATCATTCGCCGACAGGCTCGACGACGCCACGTCGCCGGCGATGAAGGCGACCTGGCTGACGCGCCAGTTGCTCTTGAACAGCGCGCCGTCCTTCTCCGCCTGCACGAAGGCTTCCATGGCCACATAGGCCCCGGTGGAATGGCCGAGCAGATGCACATTGGTGACGCAGTCCTTCTCCTGCCCCTGCGCCAGCACGGTGATGCAATCGCTCACCAGCTTCACCGCCACTTCGGCGCCCTTGGAGCGATCCTGCCAATAGGCCAGCGTCTCGTTGTCGCTCGGCCAGTCGAAGCCGATGACGAGGCCCTTCCAGCCCTCGGCCTTGAGATCCTTCGCCAGCTGACGCTGGCGCTTCATGATGATGTCGAGATCGTTGTTGTAGCCGTGGATGAAGACGAGGATGTCGCCGGCCACGCTGATCGAATTCTGGTTGGGATCGCCGTCAGCGATGTCGCGCACCTCCTTCACCCATTTGGCGAGATCGGTCTTGCTCGACGTCGCCATCGCCGGCGTCGGGATCGCCACATTGGTCGGCACCCGCAGATAGCGGATGGTGCCGACATTCTCGTTGAAGGCCGCGCCCGAGATGCCGCGCGCGGTGATCAGATAATCGACACCTGCCATGAAATCCCCCTGCCGTTCCCGCCGGGTTTCCTCCGCATCGCGCCGCCCCCTCTTTGTGAGCCAGGCACGATCGACGTGTGCCAGCCTATCGCGCAATCACAGGTGCAGCCAAGTGACGGGATGCGCGCCTCTCACAATATCGACGACGGACGGCGACGCATCGGACGCCGCACGCCCGGCTTGCGCAATCCCGCATATAGGTATATATTCTTTAACATGACCCATCCCTTCTTCGGCCCCATCATCCGCCTTCGCGTGACGCCCGATGAGCCCGAGGCGCCGGATGCCTTTGTGGGCGGCCCGCGCGTGCGCGGCTCGAAGCGGCCCCATGGGGATGCCAAATGCGCGCAGGTGCGCCGCCTGATCGAGACGACGGTGCTGACCTATGGCGAGATCGCGAAGCAAACCGGCGTCGGCCGCGCCTCGATCTGCCGCTGGACGCGCGACGGCGGCTGGCAGCGCCCGCTCTTCGCGCCCCGCGCCACCGACACGGTGCCCTCCGCCCGCGCCTCGCAGAAACTCAAGCTGCGCAAACTCGCCGAGCGGCTCCACGCGCTGGCCGAGCGCGCCGTGCGCGAGCTGGAAGCGCAGCCCGATGTCGATATCGACCGCCTGATGCAGGCGCTGCAACTGCTGAAGATGGCGCGGCTGGAAGCGATGGGCCGCCGGCGCCCGCGTCGCCCCATCGACATGCCCGCGCGCACCGGCCGCGAGATGATGGAGCGCGACGCTGCAATCCGCACCGCGCTGAAGGAGATGCGCCGCGGCGGCGTCGATGTGGCACAGATTCCGGACGACGCGATGGCGCTGCTGGAAGCGGCGCATACGCCGCCGGAGCGGGATCATCCGGCGCTCCGGCCAAGGGGGAGCAAGCGGAGATAGAATGCTCCGCGACACGCACACACCCGGCCTGCGTGAAGCTCGCCGTTAGCCCCACCCACTCCGTCATCCCCGGGCTTGACCCGGGGATCCACGCCTTTCTCATCTTACGGCCAAGACGTGGATGGCCGGGTCAAGCCCGGCCATGACGTGGGGAGAGAACAGCGTGCAACACGCGGTGCCGCCCGGCCACGACGCGGAGAAGACGAAGCCTCACACCTCCACCGGCAAATAGAAGTCGATCACCGCGCCCTTCTTCGTCGGCGCAAACTCGCTGTCATAGCGTTCGAAATCCGGCCGGTCGGCGACCGTGAGCCTTGATGCCGGCACCAGCTCGCCCCAGATGGTCGCCATCGCGCGCTTGATCTGCGGATGCACCGCGCCGCCGGTCAGCACGATGCGAAACACCGCATAGGTCGACGCTTCGATGTGCTTCGCCGCAAAGCCCGCCGGCAGCGCCGCGCCCTGTTCCACGCCGACACCGGCCATGTAATCGAAACTGCCTTCGGCGCGGTCGACATTCCAGACCACGCCATAGGTGGTCCAGCTCGGCGCCTGCCCTTTGAACGGCAATGCGCCCATCAGCTTCGACCACAGTTGCGGAATGTCGGCCTTGTTCGCCTCGTCAAACCGCGCCGAAGGACCCGCGATGGTGAAGGCGTCCAGCGCCACCAGGTCCGGCAAGCGGGTGACAGCGACGGCGACGTCATCGGGCATGGTCATCGGATATTGTCCTTCGATGGGAGTGACACTGAAGCCGCGCCGAAACCGCCCGGGCGCAACGCCGAACAAGCGCGCAAAGGCGCGGGTGAACGCTTCCTGCGAGTCGAAGCCGCAATCGAGCGCGAGATCGACCAGCCGCAGATCGGGATCGGCGGTCAGCCGCTGCGCCGCGCGGACCAGCCTGCGCCCGCGCACATGCGCCATCACGCCCCGCCCCATGGCGGCCGAGAACAGCCGCGAGAAATGATAGGGCGAGAGCTTGGCGTGGGCGGTGATCGTCTCGACGTTCAGGGGCTCGTCGAGATGCTGTTCGATCCAGGCGAGGACGGCGACGAGGTCAGGCGTGCGGTGCGGCATTGGCTGGTTCATGCGGCGGGGTATCGCATGGGCGGGTGGGGCTGTCTTGATCGGTCTTGCTGTCTCACAGCGCTAACCGAAAGCATAGCCCGCTGGTCGATGGCCTCGGCAGCAGGTCTCCCGCTCGTGAAACTGATCTGTCCAAGTCACCAACGAGGCATGTAATTTTTAAGTGCTAAGACGTTAGCGTCGATAGCTGCGGATCGCTGTGCGGCACCGACGATTTTATATGTCTCGATCAAGTGAACAGAGACTTTCGTCTTCCTCGCAAAGCGCTCAACCTCTCGCAAAGTTTCCCCATGAGAGCGGCTAGCAAAAACCATGACCCTAAGCCCGCTATAGCGGGTGAGAAATTTACGACCCGCAATGATGAAATCGATATTGTCTCCGCTGCCGCTAACGCCGACAGCGTAACCATATCGAGGCATGGGAAATATGCCCAAGACATCGCCTTTGGCTCTCTCATACTTGAGATATTTGGCGGTAAAGCTTCGGATGATAGTGCTTTTTCCAGTTGAGCCTGGTCCCGTCACGCAAACGATACTCAAAGCCATCTTCATGCATCCAATAAAAAAATGATTGAGCGCGAAAACTTCGCAAACGTCATTTGGACACGCTACGCAGCACCCAAAACTGGCGGGCTAAATCAAATTCATATCGCTTTGTTCATGCGAGCTACTCGTTTGATAGACCCTACCGAGCTCTCAATGGAAATACACAAAACTGACGCGACTTTCCGCAGCCAACGGATAGATAAAAATGCGCTTAAGTTGCACAAGGCTCTGTATCGAGTATTCTTCCTTAAGTTGCAATGATATTTTGATTGGTCCCGACCGAAATGGTTGAACAAAAAACAACAGTGCCCACCGAAGCCGAAAAAATCCTTCAACTCGAAGAGAGTCACTACCTCGACATGAAGGCGGCTGAGATCAAACCCGCTAAGCTGTCAGAAACCATCTCCGCATTCGCCAACACTTCCGGCGGTGAGATTTTCGTTGGCGTAGGAGAGAAGCGACAAGAAGACGGCTCCCGGCTGAGGTATTGGTCGGGCTTCCCAAACATGGAAGCAGCCAACGCTCACATCCAAATACTGGATGGCATGGGCGCACTCGGTAATCACTATCGCGCCTCATTTATTCACGTTCCAGGCCGCGAGCATAGCCATCCAGGTTACGTTCTGCATCTTACGATTGCCAAAACAAGAGACATACTTCGAGCAACAGATAATTTCCCATATATCCGACGAAACGCATCAAACCTCCGAGTAGCTACAGAAGACGGCGTTCGCCGACTGCAATTGGACAAGGGCATTGCTACCTTTGAGGACGAAGTCGTGGCGGTGAAAGCCAGCACAATAACGAACTCCAAAGTTATGCTAAGTTTTGCCCTGGCTGTTGTACCAAGTGCCGAACCCGAAGAATGGGCAGAATCTCAATTCATCACGTTAGATGATCGACCTACGGTAGCAGGTGTTCTGCTTTACGCAGACCAACCCCAAGCAGCTCTTCCGAAACGATCTGCTATCAAAATATTTCGCTACAAGACGCGAGAGGAGGAAGGCACGCGGGAGACCCTTGCCTTCGACCCCGTCACCGTGGAAGGGCCGATTTACAATCTGATTTCTGACGCCGTGAGCGGGACAAAGAAAATTGTCGAAGGGATTCAGCGCCTCGGCGTGAACGGCTTAGAGAACATCACCTATCCGCATGAGACTTTGCACGAAATCGTCACGAACGCAGTCCTCCACAGGGACTACAGCATAGCGTCTGATATTCAAATTCGAATTTATGACAATCGCATTGAAGTCGAAAGCCCCGGTCGACTTCCTGGTCATGTAACGACAGAGAATGTGCTCCGCGAGCAGTCTGCAAGAAATCCGAAGATCGTTCGGCTAATTAACAAATTTCCCGACCCACCAAACAAGGACGTCGGAGAAGGATTGAATACAGCGTTCGAAGCCATGAAAGCGCTGAGGCTAAAGGAGCCTGAGATTGAAGAGAATGAACATTCCGTCGTCGTTTATGTGAGTCACAGCTCACTCGCATCACCAGAGGAAACGGTGATCGAATTTCTTAAGACTCACAGCGAAATTACAAATCGAATTGGCCGCGACTTAACCGGCATTCGGTCCGAAAACTCTATGAAGGACGTCTTCCTACGTCTCAAGAAGCGCGCTCTAATCGAGCCAGTGCCAGACAAGCGAGGCAACCTGGCTTCGTGGCGCAAGTGCGTCAAAGACATGCCGGAGAGACACGATAGAATCGATACGAAGAAATTGGATCAGCCAAATTTCGAGGGACAGATCTCGTCGAAATCTCTCCAGACTCCTTCTATTGAGCCGGACAAAGTGTGGCCCGGCATGTGGCGCGTCCAACTTCCGGATGGCACGTTTAGCGATCTTACAAACAGGACAAGAGCTAAAGATCTACTCATTTCGCTAGGTCGATCCACGAACAAGTAGTCGCGAGATCGTGGCGACGCCCTGGGTAGCCCATGGTTCGAGACGGAACTTCGCCGCTCTTACCATGGGCACCTAAAGGGATAGCTGTCGCCTAACCCTCCTTAAACCCGTATTCCGGCACATTGCCCGTCGCGCCGTAATACTTGTAGGGCAGGAACTTGCCGGACATCGTGATCTGCACGCGGTCGCCCTTGGGGTTGGCGATGCGCTGCATCACCATGTCGAAATCGATCGCCGACATGATGCCGTCGCCGAATTCCTCCTCGATCAGCGCCTTCCAGGCCGGGCCGTTCACCATCACCATCTCGTAGAAGCGATAGATCAGCGGATCCTGCGGCGGCATCTGCACGTTTTCGGCGCGCATCGGGATCTCATTGAGCATCGCGGTCTCCGCCTTGGTGAGGCCGAACAGCTCGCCGGCATTGGCCGCCTGCGGCTTGGTCAGCTTCATGTTGCCGAGAATGGCGCCGACGATCAGCACTTCGGAATAGCCGCCGATCTGCTCGCAGATATATTTCCAGGTCCATTCCTTCTCGCGCTTGATGTCGAGCAGCTTTTCGGTGAGGTCGGATCGCAGCATGGTCGTTTCTCCTTCGGTCTTAAGGCTTCGGGTGACGCGGCTAGCGCGTCGCGCTGTGAAGAGACGGCATCGTTGGCGCCTCGGGGAATGCGGGCCTGACCACCGGCACATGGCGCGGGTCGTGGTGCGGCGTGGTGGCGGTGAACGTCTTGCTGCGCGTCACCAGGAAATCGATGATGTGGTTGCGCAGCGCGTAATAATGCGGGTGCTTGTGCAGATCGATGCGCGAGCGATCCCGCGGCAGCGGGTTCTCGACGATCTCCGCCAGCACGGCGCCGGGGCCGTTGGTCATCAGGAAAATCTTGTCGGCGAGATACATCGCCTCGTCGACGTCATGGGTGATCATGAAGGTGGTCTGGCCGGTCTCCAGCGTCACGCGGCGCACCTCGTCCTGCAGCGTGCCGCGCGTGAGCGCGTCGAGCGCCGAGAACGGCTCGTCCATCAGCATGATCTTCGGCGTGATCGACAGCGCGCGTGCGATGCCGACGCGCTGCTTCATGCCGCCGGACAGTTCCGACGGCCGCTTGTGCTCACTGCCCGTGAGGCCGACCTTGTCGATATAGGTCTGCGCATGGGCGCGGACTTTCGCCTTGTCCCACTTGCGCCATTTCGACGACACCGCATAGGCGATGTTGCCCATCACCGTCAGCCACGGCAGCAGCGCGTGGCTCTGGAAGATCACCGCGCGGTCGAGGCTGGTGCCGGATATCGCTTGGCCGTCGACGATGACGGTGCCCTCGGAGGGCTCGTCCAGCCCGGCAAGGATGTTCAGCACCGTGGTCTTGCCGCAGCCGGAATGGCCGATGATGCAGCCGAATTCGCCCGATGGCATCGACAGCCAGAGATCCTCGAAGATCGTGGTCGCGCCGCCGGACGCCGCCGGATAGCGCTTGGCGATGCCTTCGATGGAGATGAATTTGGTGGTCATGACGATACTTTCAGCGACGCGCCACTCCTTCTCCCCGCTTGCGGGGAGAAGGTCGGGATGAGGGGGAGCCGCAGCGACGTCGTGCTGCCGAGAGTCCCCCTCACCCGACTTCCACGCGCTGCGCGCATTACAGTCGACCTCTCCCCGCCTGGCGAAGCTTCGCTTCGCTGTGCGGGGCGAGGTAAGCAAGAGGCGCTCGTTAAGATTACAAATCGCATCGCATCACTCCGGAAACGTGACCATACGGGTGAAGCGCGCCAATATCTGGTCCAGCAACATGCCGACGATCCCGATCAGCAGGATCGCGATAATCACATTTGTGATCGATAAATTATTCCATTCGTTCCAGACGAAGTAACCGATCCCCGTCCCGCCCACGAGCATCTCGGCGGCGACGATCACCAGCCACGCGATGCCGATGGAAATGCGCATGCCGGTGAGGACGGTCGGCGCGGCTGCAGGAAGAATGACGGTGAAGGCGCGGCGGAAGGTGCCGACTTCCAGCGTGCGCGCGACATTGATCCACTCCTTGCGCACGGCGGCGACGCCAAAGGCGGTGTTGAGCAGCATCGGCCACACCGAGCAGATGAAGATCACGAAGATCGCCGACAGGCTGGAATCCTTGATGGTGTAGAGCGCGAGCGGCATCCACGCCAAAGGCGAGATCGGTTTCAGCACCTGGATGAAAGGATCGAGCGCTCTGTTCATCAGCGGCGACATGCCGATCAGAAAGCCGAGCGGGATGGCGACGATGACAGCGATCAGATAGCCGAGCCCGACGCGGCCGATCGAATAAGCCAGCTGGATGCCGAGCCCCTTGTCGTTCGGCCCGTTGTCATAGAACGGCCGCTTGAGGTGCTCCCAGAGTTTCGCACCGACATCGAGCGGCCCGGGCATCGCGGATTTGCCCGAGGTGGCCGAGAGGCCCATCAGCTTGGCGTATTCCGGCGACATGGTGCCGACGCTCAAAGTCTGCCGCGTGGCAAGGTGCCACACGCCGATGAAGGCGAGAAAGATCGCGATGGAGACGACGGCAGCGCGGAAGCGAAGGGAGAAGGTCATTTGTGGTCTCCACCCTCCCCTAGAGGGGGAGGGTCGGCTGCGAAGCAGCCGGGGTGGGGTGACTGCAACAAGCTCACCCCCACCCGCCGATACTTCGTATCGTCGACCTCCCCCCTCAAGGGGGAGGTGAAGAATCCAGCGCGCGCCATCGTTTACGTCGCCTTCCTGATCTTAAAACTCGCCAGATACTCCTTCGGCTTCTCCGGATCGAAGGTCTTGCCCATCACCGCGAACGATTTGTAGCTCGTCGTCGGCGGGGTCAGGCCCATCTCCTTCATCACCTTGGCGGTGTCGGTGGCGAGGTAGATCTGTTCGGCGACGCCCTTGTAGTCGACATCGCCCTTGATCTGACCCCAGCGCTGCATCTGGGTCATCATCCACACCGCGAAGGACTGCCACGGGAACGGATCGAAATCGACGCGCTTCGCATCTGTCTTGATGCCGCCGAGCCCGTCGGCATAGGTGCCGGTCAGCACCTGCTCCAACACCACCGGCGGCGCGTTGAGATAGGCCGCGGGCGCGATCGCCTCGGCGATCGACTTGCGATTCTCCGCCTTCGACGCATAGGCGGTGGCGTCGACGATGGCACGGGTCAGCGCGGCGAATGAGTTCGGCGACGTGGTGATGAACTCCTTCGAGGCCGCAAAGCTGCAGCACGGGTGCCCATCCCAGATTTCCTTGGACAGGATATGCATGAAGCCGACGCCGTCATAGATCGCGCGCTGGCAGATATTGTCGGGCGCCAGGAAGCCATCGATATTGTCGGCGCGCAGGTTCGCGACCATTTCAGGCGGCGGCACCGAGCGCAGCTGCACGTCGGTATCGGGATCGATGCCGTGTTCGGCGAGATAGTAGCGCAAGAGATAATTGTGCATCGAATAGTCGAACGGGATGGCGAGCTTGAAGCCTTTCCAGTCCTTCGGGTCGCGCTTGTCCTTGTGTTTCATGGCCAGCGTGATGCCCTGGCCGTTGATGTTCTCGATCGCCGGCACGGTATAGGGGATCGGCTGCGAGCCGAGGCCCAGCGAGATCGCGATCGGCATCGGCGCCAGCATATGCGCGGCGTCGTATTCCTTGTTGATGGTCTTGTCGCGAATGACGGCCCAGCCGGCGGTCTTCACCACTTCGACATTGAGCCCCTGCTTTTTGTAGAAGCCGAGCGGATCGGCCATGATGATCGGCGTCGCGCAGGTGATCGGGATGAAGCCGACCTTGAGATCGGTCTTCTCGAGTTTGCCCGCGCCCTGCGCGAACACCTCGGTCGCCGTCTTGATCGGGAAGAACTGCGACAGCGCTGCCAGCGCGCTGGACGCACCGACCGACTTCAGGAAGGCGCGGCGCGCGACCTCTTTCGGAAACACCGCACGCATCACAGCCGAGGCGACGACGCCCTCGTAACGTTTGTCCTCGGTCTCGGGAATGTCGCAGCGAAGCTGCAGCGTGGCCTCATGCTCGGATTGGCTGGCGTGCTGACCGCAACTGCAGGCGCCGGCGCGCAAGCGGCGGGCGGGATCGAACGGATTGTCGAATGTGGACATGTGACCTCCTCGGTGACGCTCTGGTCAATTACGCAAGGAGTGTGCCAGCCCGGCGCGCGCCGGAATGTCCAATCGCCGCAGGCATTTCGGGCCTTGGTTGGCGATTACGAGAATTCGTGCTACACGAAAATTCGTAGCCTGATTACGATTTTTCGGAGTTTCGCCGATGGATTTGGCAACGGCCCGGCCGCATGATTTGCGCACCATCGCCTTCGATTATTCGGTCGAGCCGACGCTGCTGCTCGATCCCCATGCCGACCAGATCATCGATGCCAACCCGGCCGCCTGCACCCTGCTCGGCTACGACCGCGCGCTGCTGCGCCAGATCAAGATCAGCGCGCTGCATGCGGGCCAGTTGCCGGCGTTGATCGTGTTCACCCAGGCGGTGCTGGCCAAGGGCTCCTACTGGACCAACACGCTGACGCCGCGCCACGCCACCGGCGAAGCGTTGCAGCTCGAATATGCGGGATCGCTGGTGCCGCAAGGTGAACGCACCCTGCTGCTGCTCACCATGAGCGATCTCGAACAGCGCCGCCGCCGTCATGTGGACGCCGCCGCCGAGGATCACATGCGCGGCGGCATTGCCGCGTGGCAGCGCGTCGAGCGCGTGTTTCAGGACATCGAGCGCGAGAACCAGCTGATCCTGCGCGCCGCGGGCGAAGGCATCTATGGCGTCAATGCCGACGGCAAGACCACCTTCGTCAATCCCGCCGCCGAGCGCATGCTGGGCTGGACCGCCGATGAACTGGTCGGCAAGGAAATCCACCCGATCGTGCATCACAGCCATCACGACGGCAGCCACTATCCCGATCACGACTGCCCGATCTATGCCGCGTTTCGCGACGGCGCCGTGCACAATGTCGACAACGAGGTGTTCTGGCGCAAGGACGGCTCGCCGGTCTGGGTCGAATACACGTCGACCCCGATCCGCGACCGCCACATGGTGGTCGGCGCCGTGATCGTGTTTCGCGATGTCAGCCAGCGCCGCGAAGCCGATGAAAAGCTGCATGCCGCGCTGGCCGAAGTCGATCGGCTGCGCGAGCGTCTCGAACTCGAAAACGCCTATCTGCAAGAGGAAATCCGTATCGAGACCAATCCGCGCGGCATCATCGGCCAGAGCGAGGCGATTCAGAAAACGCTGCGGCAGGTCAAGCTGGTGGCGCCGACCACCGCCGCAGTGATGATCACCGGCGAGTCCGGCACCGGCAAGGAACTGATCGCGCGCGCGATCCACGAAGCCTCCGGGCGCCGCGACCGGCCGCTGATCCGCGTCAATTGCGCGGCGATCCCGCGCGAATTGTTCGAGAGCGAATTCTTCGGCCATGTCCGCGGCGCCTTCACCGGCGCGGTGCGCGACCGCATCGGCCGGTTCGAGCTGGCCGACGGCGGCACGCTGTTTCTCGACGAGGTCGGCGAGATCCCGCTGGAGCTGCAGGGCAAGCTGCTGCGCGTGTTGCAGGAGGGCAATTTCGAACGCGTCGGCGAGGAGCGCACCCGCTCCGTCGATGTCCGCGTCATCGCCGCCACCAACCGCAACCTGAAACAGGAAGTGGCGCGCGGACGGTTTCGCGAGGACCTGTATTTCCGGCTCAACGTGTTTCCCGTGGAGTCGGTGCCGCTGCGCGACCGGCGCGAGGACATTCCCCTGCTGGCGCAGCACTTCCTGCTCAGCGAGAAGCTGAAATCCGATCTGCGCCTGTCCGAAGGCGATGCGCGGCGGCTGTCGCGCTACGACTGGCCCGGCAATGTGCGCGAGCTGCAGAACGTCATCGAGCGCGCGGTGATCCTGGCGCAGAACGGCCGCTTGCGGATCGACCTGCCCGATGCGCCCGGCCCGCACCATGCCGCCGGCGCGCATCGCGTGAAGTCCGACGCCCGGCCGGCGGTGATGACCTCAGCCGAACTGCGCGATCACGAACGCAGCAACATCCTTGCGGCGCTTGCCGCGACATCCGGCAAGGTGTTCGGCCCCGGCGGCGCGGCGGAGCTGCTGGACGTGAGGCCGACGACGCTGGCGTCGCGGATGAAGGTGTTGGGGATCGAGGGGGCGCGCGGACGGATGGGCGCGTAAGGCCCCACACCGTCATTCCGGGGCGCGCGGCAAAGCCGCGCGAACCCGGAATCCCGAGATAGTTGAATCTCCGATTGCAAAACACTCGGAGATTCCGGGTTCGCGTCCGGCTGACGCCGTCCACGCCCCGGAATGACGAGCCTAGTTTTGCGAAAACAGCGCGCTCCGCTGCCACGCCCCGCTTGCGCTCTCCCGTAATAGGCATATATTCCAATCCCGATTGACCGCGCTCTAAAGGGAGTCAGCATGCGCTATCCTGCCTATCCTCTCTTTCCCTCCAACATCCGCGTCATCGACACCTCCTCGGACGCGGTGGTGCGCCTCCGGGTGACTGATGATGCGGATCCCGGACTGCCGCCCATTCCGGGCGGCCGCCCCAAGGGCTCAAGGCAGCCGCACAGCAATGCCACGATCGCCGCGGTGCGCCGCATGATCGAGCAGACCGTGCTTAGTCACGCGCAGATCGCGGCGAAGACCGGCGTCAGCAAGGCCAGCGTCACGAAGTGGGCGTGTAACGGCGGCTGGCAGCGTCATCCGTTTGCGCCTGTTGCCAGCGACACGGTTCCGGGCTTTCGCGCCGGCCGGAAGCAGAAGCTGCGCCAGCTCGGCAACAAGCTCCATCTGCTGGCCGAGCGCTGCGCGGCTGAGCTGTGGAACAGCCCCACGGTCGATCTCGACCGGCTGATCCAGGCCATGCAGGTCGTGAAGATGGCGCGGCTGGAAGCCATGGGCAACCGGCGCCCGCGCCGCCACCCCGATGCGCCGGCGCGCACCGGCCAGGACTGGATCGACCGCGACACCGCAATTCGCACCGCGCTGAAGGAGATGCGCCGCGGCGGCGTGAATATCGACCGTATCCCCGATGAAGCGATGGCGCTGCTGGAAGACGCCCATACGCCGCCGGAGCGGGACCACCCGGCGCTGCGGCCGAGGGGGCCGCGGCGGAGGTTGTAGGGGGCGATCGCCTCTGCGAGGCATGGAAGCTCACGAAGCGATGGCTTTGGCGGTCGATCAATGTGAGATTCGAAATACTGACCGAGCTCGAACTTAATCCATCCGTCGCCGGACAGAGAGTCGCCTTCTTGCCTCGGCGCTTTATCTCGAGCCGTTGGCCCCCTCTGAACCTTGAGAGGCTAGATCGCCCGCAACGTCCCCTTGCGGGCCTTTTCCCCAATGCGCTCCCGCTCAACCTAACGTCGGACACCACCCGCCCTTGCTTTCCCGCAGTGGCTGCGAAACAATCCGCCAAATAATCTTGGTCGTTTAGTCGCAGGCTTTCGGGTCATCTAGCTCCTAGGGCCAAGGCCTAGACGTACTCCGGACCGCTCCCCCACCCTGCGATCGATTACATGAACCGCGAAGAACGTCGGAAGAACGCTGCCAAACAACGCCCTTCAAACTCGAAATCCTCCAAAGACGGGGCGGCAAAAGGACGAGCCTACACCACAGATGCTCGACCAACATTCGAGGCAGCGAGCGTTTCGTCAGGCGAAGACACATCGCTTGCTAGCGCTTCAAGCCGATCTCTTTTCCACTACACAAATGCTCATGGCCTAATCGGTATTTTACGATCTGGTTCTTTATGGGCGACCCACTCGAACTTTACGAACGACGCTGCCGAATGCCAAATAATGGCGGAAGTATTGAAGCCACAGATTGCGGAAGAGACCGAAGTCCTTATTGAAAAACTAATCGAGCGTAAACTGCTGCGAGAAGATGTTCGCACACAACGCGACATTGCAGATCAGCAAGCGCAGGCAGCGCTGAATGCACTTCAGGGAGCACAGCGAAACATCTCACCAATATACATATGCTCGTTCTGCCATCACACGGAAGGTTCCGCGGAATACGACCATGGGCTACTTAGCCAATGGCGTGGGTATGGAAACGGATTCGCAATCGAATTTGACGAACTTAAGATTGACCGCTTGGCCTTCCTTGAAGGCCAAAAGCACCACTACCAAGGCGTGCTAACTGACGCCGTAGAGTATTACGACCACAAGGCACGCGCTAAACTAGACAATCTCAAAGGGATCGCCTCCGCCGTTAATCGAAAATTGTTCGAAAGAAGCGGGCAAGTCTATGATGATATATTTGGTCCGCATCAATTCGATGCGGAATACGTAAAGGCCTATCTCGGACCGCTACCGTTCCTAAAACATCCGGGGTTCTCGGCCGAGAACGAATATCGCATCGCTGCCCTCGCGGATCGACCTCGCACTAGCGATGTGCCCGATGGCAAAACATTCAAAAAGGTCCATTTCAGATCAAATGCTGGCACCGGTATTGTGACTCCGTACATCGAGCTTTTCTCCGATTTGAATGAGCCTCTACCTATCAAATCGATTCTGGTTGGCCCTCACTCGAACCAGGACCATCAAGAAGAAGCCATCGAACTACTCCTTGAGCAATATGCTCCCGGCATAGAGGTGCGCAGGTCGGGACTTACGTTTCGCAACCTCTAATCCTTCTGTTGGTGCTGCCCTAAGGCAGCGCCGCGTGCCTCAGCTACCAAACAGCTTGTTCAGCTCCCCGCCCTTCGCCCCCTGCGCAAACGCCGTAAACGTCCCCTGTCCGGCAATCTCCTGTGAGGCCTGCATGAACCCAGCCCAGGCCACGCGCGCCAGCGCGCCGCCGACGCTGATGCGGCGGACGCCGAGGTGGGCGAGATGCTGCACGGTCATGGTCGGCTGCACCGTGAGGACATTGAGCGGCTTGGGACCTAGCGCCTTCACCAGCGTGGTGATCTCCTCGTCCGAAGCGACGCCCGGCGCATAGAGGCAATCGGCGCCGGCCTCCGCAAAGGCTATGAGCCGCGCCGTGGTCTTCTTGAGGTCGCGCTCGCCATGCAGAAAACCTTCGCAGCGCGCGACCAGCATCACCGCGGGATCGACGCTGTCGATGGCGGCGCGGGCGGCCTTGATGCGCTCCACGGCGAGCGCGTCGTCGTAGAGCGGCTTGTCGGACTTTCCGGTGGAGTTCTCGATGGAGAGGCCGGCAATGCCGCTCTTCACCGCGCGGGCGACATTGGCGGCGACGCCTTCGGGGTCATCGGCAAAACCGGCCTCGAAATCGGCATTCACGGGGAGATCGGTGGCGGCAGACAGCAGCGCGAGATGCTCGATGACGTCGTCTGCAGTGACCTTGTTGTCGGGGCGGCCGGTGGACCAGGCATAGCCGGCTGACGTCGAGGCCAGCGCCTTGAAGCCGAGATGGGCGAGATAGCGGGCGCTGCCGACATCCCAGGGATTGGGCAGCACGAAGCAGCCGGTCTCGTGGAGCTTGCGGAAGTTGGCGCGCTTCTCGGCGGTGGAGATGGGCATGGTGCCTCCCTTTGTTTTTAGTTCGGATCGCGTTGCTCGCGGTCCGGACGAACCTCTCAGCCGTCATTGCGAGGAGCGCAGCGACGAAGCAATCCAGAAGCCACAAGGTAAGGTCTGGATTGCTTCGTCGCCAAGAGGCTCCTCGCAATGACGGCTATTCAGGTTCGTAGCCCGGATCGCGCGAAGCGCCACCCGATTTCAGATCACCCCTGCCCCGGCATTCCACTGGCGAGCAGCGCCTCGAGCCGATCCAGCTCCGGCGCGATGTCTGTTGTCACGTCCTCCGCCCGCATCGCAATCACCCGGTAGCCGCGCTCTTCCAGCCAGGCCTTCCGGGCGGCGCGGTCGCTGACGATCACCTCGGTCTCGCCGGGATTGACCAGTTCGATGGCGATCCGCTCCGGGAAGGAGACGAAATCCGGGATGTGACGGCCCACCGGGGTCTGGCGCTTGAACTGGCCGGCGAAGCGGCGGTCGGCGCGGAGCTGGTCCCACAGCAGGCGCTCGGCATCGGTCGGATTGCGGCGGAGCATGCGCGCGAGGCCGCGGACCGTGCCGCTCTCATGCGCCTGCGCGCCCTGTCCATGTTCGGCCAGAAGCGCGCGCAGCCGGGTCGCCTGTTCGCCGTCGAGCACGCCGCCCTTGGCAGGGCCCTTGCGGCCCTCGGCGATGGCCATGACCACGCCGTGCAGCGTGTGCATGTCCTGCTTGGTCGGCTCCATCCGGGTGAAGATGTTGCGCAGGTTGACCAGCATGGTGTCGCGCTTTTCCGGCGGGCGCAGGAACTCGACCTTGTCGAGTTCGCCGACAAGGTTGTCGAAGAACGCACTCATCTGGTGCTGCGAGGCCGGCTCGGAGCGCTCGGGCATGGCGTAAGGCAGCGCGTTGGCGGTGGCCTGCTTGAACCATTCATAGCCACAGAGGAGAACCGCCTGGGCAAGGTTGAGCGAGGCGAAGGCCGGGTTGACCGGGAAGGTGATGATCCGGTTGGCCAGCGCGACCTCCTCGTTCTGCAGCCCGTAGCGCTCCCTACCGAACAGGATGCCGGCGGTGGCCCCGGTCGCGACATGGGCGATGGTCTCGGCGGCGGCGGCCTCGGGCGCGACCACCGGCTTGGCCTGATCGTGGGCGCGGGCGGTGGTGGCGAACAGCAGCGTACAGTCGGCCACTGCCTGCTCGACGGTGTCGAACAGCTCGACCTTGTCGAGGATGTGATCGGCGCCCGACGCTGCCCGGCGGGCATGGACGTTCGGCCAGCCGTCACGCGGATTGACGATGCGCAGCCGGGTCAGGCCGAAATTGCCCATGGCCCGCGCGCACATGCCGATGTTCTCGCCGAGCTGCGGTTCGACGAGGATGACAACGGGGCCGACGAGGTCGGTATGCGCCTTGGTAGAGTCGGTGCCTGAACCGGACATACACTTCACTTTCTGATTCAATCTCTGAAGGTCTTGAATCAACCCGTGAAGGTTTTGATTCAACACCTCATCCGGGGCGCTACAGGCCACTTTAAGTGAGCCCGTTTTTACCAGCCGGTTGAACGGCTTGGCAGGGCTTGGCGAGATTTCCCCATAAACCGTCCGGCGTGCCCGTGCACTCCGTTTGCTTTGCGTCCGCTTTCGGTTACCCGTTCCAGAGACAGAAAAACGAAACTTAAAGCGAAACCGACCGCCAGCAACGCCAGGCGCCGGATTATGGGAGGAATGCGATGCGCGCAAGATGGACATTGGCAATAGCGGGTGCCGTGATGATGGTCGCCGGCAGCCTGCTGGCGCATTTCACGCAGACCTCGGGCGGCATCAAGATCGAGGACATCCGCTTCAAGGGCGCCAAGGGCAACACCATGAGCGCCCTGCTCTACACCCCTGCGAATGCCACCCCGCAGACCCCGGCGCCGGGCATCCTCGCGGTCCACGGCTACATCAATTCCCGCGAGACCCAGGACGGCTTCGCCATCGAATTCGCCCGCCGCGGTTATGTCGTCCTCGCGCTCGACCAGGCCGGCCACGGCTACAGTGACGGGCCCGCTTTCGCAAACGGGTTCGGCGGACCGGACGGACTGGCGCATCTGCGCAGTCTTGCCATCGTCGACAAAAACAATATCGGCCTCGAGGGTCACTCGATGGGCGGCTGGACCGTGCTGGCCGCTGCCACCGCCATGCCGAACGACTACAAGGCCATGGTCCTCGAAGGCTCCTCCACCGGCAAGCCCTTCGCTGCCGACGGCACGCCCTCCTGGCCGCGCAACCTGGCGCTGGTGTTCGCCCAGTACGAAGAATTCTCCCCGCTAATGTGGGGCGTGCCGAAGGCCCGCGACGTGGTCACCAGCCCGAAGCTGTGGGCGCTGTTTGGAACATCAGCGGCGGTCGAACCCGGCAAGGTCTATGGCGACCTCGCGGCGGGTACCGCCCGGGTGCTCTATACCCCGGCCATCACCCACCCCGCCGAGCACATCTCCCATGAGGCGATCGGCTATGCCCTCGACTGGTTCGGCAAGACCCTCACCGGCGGCAAGCCGCTTCCCGCCTCCGACCAGATCTGGTTTCGCAAGGAGATCGGCACCGGCCTCGCTTTGCTCGGCTTTGTCGCATTCCTGATCGGCATGTTCGACGGCCTGCTGGAAGCCCGGATGTTTTCCCGGCTGATCCTGCCCAAACCGGCCGACGGCTCGAAGCCCGTCGAGACCCCTGTCAACCGCGGGCGCTGGCTGATGGCGCTCGTCCTGTCGATCCTGATCCCGGCCCTGACCTATTATCCGGCCTTCACGCTGGCTGGGAATTACCTGAAGGCGCAGCCCTGGCTGCCACAGGCGATCACCAATCAGATCGTGGTCTGGGCGCTGATCAACGCCGCCATCGCACTGGTGCTGATGCCGTTCGCGCCGAAGCGCGCCAGCAGGCGTGGCATTGTCGGCCTGTCGATCGCCATCGCACTCGCAACCGTCGCCTCCGGCTATCTCGCGCTCTGGCTGGCCGACCTGATCTTCACCGTCGATTTCCGGTTCTGGATTGTGGCGGTCAAGCTGCTCAGCGCCAAGCAGGCCCTGATGGCGCTGATTTACCTCGCCCCGATCACCCTGTTCTTCGTGATCGCCCTGCACGTGATGCACCGGAATTTCTCGACGCTCAGCGCCAGCCGGTCCGCCGTCTACCTCACCAACATGACCGCGCTGGCCTTTGGCTTCGCTCTCTTGCTGGGCATCCAGTACGGCGCCCTGTTCCTGAACGGCCAGTTGATCGACCCGGCACCCGCGGTGATCACCTCGGTGCCGCTGAACACCATCGTGGCAATCCAGTTCGTGCCCCTGATGGCGATTGTGGCGGTCATTGCCACCTTCACCTGGCGGCGCACCGGATCGAGCCTGCCGGGCGCCCTGATCTGCAGCCTGCTGGTGACCTGGTACGTGGTGGCGGGCACAGCGACGCAGGCTGCATTTTAAGCACGAACAACCTGCGTTTTGGGTTCAAAATTGGGCTGAAACCGCATAACGCCCCGGCTTTCGCCGGGGCAGGCGTGCGAGGCCGCGGACCGTGCCGCTCTCATGCGGCGACGATGCCTTGCCGTGTTCGCGGCCTGCCTGCCCTGACAATCCGGATGAAGGCGAGTTCCCGGCCAAGCGCTCGTGATTTGCCGGTCGTAGCGGGGCGTAGGTAATGTGCGCCCCCCGGGAACGACCTTGCAGCCTTCATGCCTCAGCTTATCCTCAGCGTTCACTCCGGCGTCCATGACGCCGCCGTCGCCATTTTCGAAGATTACGATCTGAAGGCCGCCATCGCGCTGGAGCGACTGACCCGGCGCAAGAGCGATGGCAGCACTCACCCCGATGCGGCCATCGACGAGGTGCTGTCGATCGCCGGCGCCACCCGGCGCGATGTCGACGTCGTCGCCTCCAGCCGCGCGATGTTTCCCAAGGCCTATTTCCCCCGCCTCGGCGGCCTCCGCTGGCTGCGCGAGCAGTATCGCAGCCGGGTCGGCAAGGACCGCCTGCTGCTCGGCGCCGAGCAGCATCGCTACCGCGCGCCGCGGGCAGAGGACGTCTTCGACGCCGCGGCATGGCGGCGCGACGGCGGCTTCCGCGACGATGCCGCGATCCATTTCTACAACCACCACGAAGCACATGCGCTGCCCACCTTGTTCTACAGCCCGTGGCCGGATGCCCTGCTGGTGACGGCCGATGGCGGCGGCGACAATGTCAATTACAGCTACCGGCACTTCGCCGAAGGCCGCCTGACGACGCTCTACGGCGACGACGCCTGTCTGTTCCTGCCCAATCCCGTCGACAGCCTGGGCCGTGCCTACAGCGCGGCGACCAAGTCGCTCGGATTTCGACCCAACCGGCACGAGGGCAAGCTGACCGGGCTCGCCGCCATGGGACAACCGACAGCGGCTGAGACGATCGCCGGGTATTTTTCGGTCACCCCGGATGGACGTATCCAGTCCGGCTTTCGCAGCTATCACCAGATGAACGCCTTGATGCGCCGGCTGGCCAAACAGGCCGGGCGCGAGGATTTTGCGGCGTCGATCCAGAAGGTGCTGGAAGACACCATGCTGCTGTCGCTGCAGCGCCTTTTGCAGCGGCATCCGGCGCGACATCTCGGCCTGTCCGGCGGCGTGTTCGCCAACGTCAAGCTCAACCGCCTGCTCGCGGAGCAATTGCCGATCGATGAACTGTTCATTTTCCCGGCGATGGGCGACGACGGCCTGCCGATCGGCGGGGCGCTGTCCTACCTGATGCGGCGCGACGGCCTCGTGCCATGGCTCGATCGCCGCCGCGATCTCGGGGATGTCTATCTCGGCCGCGATTTTCAGGCCGGGCTCGACGCCGGCATCGCAGCCACCCCGGGGATTCACCGTGTCGACGAGGCGCCGGTCGATGGCGCGGTGAAGCGGCTGGTGGCGGGCGAGATCGGCGCGATCTTCAATGGCCGGATGGAATACGGCCCCCGCGCGCTCGGCGCCCGGACCATCCTCGCCAATTCGGCCCGGCGCGGCACCCACGACCTCTTGAACGAACGGCTGAGCCGTTCCGAATTCATGCCGTTCGCCCCCGTCATCACCACTGAGCGTGCCGCGGACGTGTTCGACGTCAATCCCGTCAATGCGCGCGCCTGCCGCTACATGACCATAGCCTGCGACGTGAGGCCGGAATGGCGGGACCGCATCTCCGCCGTGGTTCATGTCGATGGATCCGCGCGGCCGCAGGTGATCGCGCGTCCGGACAATCCGCTCTATTATGACATTGTCGAGGGGTTTGCAGAGGCCAGCGGATTGCCGGTGCTGGTCAACACCAGCTTCAACGTCCACGAGGAGCCCATCGTCAACAGCCCGGACGAAGCGCTGCGGGCGCTGCTCGACGGGCGGATCGATTTCCTGGTGACCACAGGCGGCCTGTACCGGCGCGACGCGGCGTAACGGCGCGGCACGGCAGCCCGCCGGCGAGCTGGTACGTGGTGGCGGGCACCGCGGCGCAGGCTGCATTTTGAGCAAAAACAGCCTGCGTTTTGGGCTGAAAATTGCGCCGAAACTGCATGACGCCCCGGCTTTCGCCGGGTCCTGCGCGGTGCTATAGCCCCCCTACAAATCATCCCTCCCGCAACGCGCTAAAGGCCCGAACCACCATGGCAAAAATCAAGGTAGCCAACCCCGTCGTCGAACTCGACGGCGATGAGATGACCCGGATCATCTGGCAGTACATCAAGGACAAGCTGATCAACCCCTTCCTTGACGTCAACCTGATGTATTTCGACCTCGGGATGGAATACCGCGACAAGACCGACGATCAGGTCACCATTGACGCCGCCCACGCGATCAAGAAATACGGCGTCGGCGTGAAGTGCGCCACCATCACCCCCGATGAAGCGCGCGTGAAGGAATTCGGCCTCAAGCAGATGTGGAAGTCGCCGAACGGCACCATCCGCAACATCCTCGGCGGCGTGATCTTCCGCGAACCGATCATCTGCAGCAACGTGCCGCGCCTGGTCCCCGGCTGGACCAAGCCGATCATCATCGGCCGTCACGCTTTCGGCGACCAATACCGCGCCACCGACTTCAAGTTCCCGGGCAAGGGCACCCTGACGATGAAATTCGTCGGCGAAGACGGCGCCGTGATCGAGCGCGAAGTGTTCCAGTCCCCCGGCGCCGGCGTCGCGCTGGCCATGTACAACCTCGACGACTCGATCCGCGACTTCGCCCGCGCATCGCTGAACTACGGCCTGTCGCGCGGCGTTCCGGTCTACCTGTCGACCAAGAACACCATCCTCAAGGTCTATGACGGTCGCTTCAAGGACATCTTCCAGGAAATCTTCGACGCCGAATTCAAGACCAAGTTCGAAGCCGCGAAGATCACCTATGAGCATCGCCTGATCGACGACATGGTGGCTGCTGCCATGAAGTGGTCCGGCGGTTACGTCTGGGCCTGTAAGAACTACGACGGCGACGTGCAGTCCGACACCGTGGCCCAGGGCTACGGTTCACTCGGCCTGATGACCTCGGTGCTGCTGACGCCGGACGGTTCGGTAGTGGAAGCCGAAGCCGCCCACGGCACCGTGACCCGTCACTACCGCGAGCACCAGAAGGGCAAGGAAACCTCGACCAACTCGATCGCGTCGATCTTCGCCTGGACCCAGGGCCTCGCCCACCGCGCCAAGCTCGACAACAATGCCGAACTGGCGAAGTTCGCCAAGACCCTCGAAAAGGTCTGCGTCGACACTGTCGAAGCCGGCTACATGACCAAGGATCTCGCGCTGCTGGTCGGCGCCGATCAGCGCTGGCTCTCGACCACGGGCTTCCTCGACAAGGTCGCGGAAAACCTGACCAAGGAACTGGCGGCCTGATTTCCGCCCTCTCCTGACTGCACCATCCGAAAGTCCGGGTTGCCTCAGGCACCCCGGACTTTCTTTTTGAGACGACACGTTTCCGAGGTGACCCATGACTACGCCAAATCCCGCCGACGGCAGCAATGATCCATATGTCTGGCTCGAAGAAATCGAGGGCGAGAAAGCCGTGGCATGGGTCGAGGCACAGAATGCGCGCACCGACGGCTTCCTCTGCAGCGATGCCTACCAGCGCGACTTCGACGCAGTCATGAAGATCCTCGACGCCGACGATCGCATTCCCTTCGTCGGAAAGTCTGGCAACTATCTCTATAATTTCTGGAAAGACGCCGCTCATCCGCGCGGGCTTTGGCGCCGCACGACGCTGGAGAGCTACAAGACCGATACGCCTGAATGGGACGTGCTGCTCGACATCGACGCACTGAACCAAGCGGAAGGCATCTCCTGGGCCTTCGCAGGTGCTGCGCGTTCCCCAGATAAGACCCGCGCGTTGATCAGCCTGTCGTTCAACGGCACTGACGCCATCGAGATCCGTGAGTTCGATATTCCCAGCAAGAGCTTCGTTGCCGACGGCTTCATCATCCCAAAGGCCAAGACGCAGGTGAGCTGGGTCGATCAGGACACGCTGCTGCTCGGCAGCGCGCAGACGCCCGAGGACAGCACCGAGGCCGGCTATACCCGCACCGTACGCAAATGGACGCGCGGCACACCGTTGGCTGCGGCTGAAACCGTCTTCGAGGTCGAGAAGCAGGACGTGGCCGCCTGGTTCGGCGTCAACCGCCGACCGAGCCATGAAGGCGTGATGTACTGGCGCGCGCTGGATTTCACGCGCTCGCATATCTTCGTCGAGCGCAAGCATGGCCCGCATGCCGGAAAGCGCCTGCGCCTCGAACTGCCGGAGGAGATCTCGGTCTCGGCCGAAGCCAATGATCTTCTGGTCAGCCCGAAACAGGACTGGACCGTCGGCGACCAGACGATCCCGACCGGCGCACTCGCCGTCATCGACCTCGATCGCTTCCTGTCTGGCGCACGCGATTTCGAGATCGTCTTCATGCCGACACCGACCCGCGCGCTGCAGTCATGGTCGGAGACCCGGCACGGCATCGTGCTCGAAATCCTCGATAACGTCCGCGGTCGCCTCGCTCTGCTGCAGCGGAGCGAGGCTGGCTGGCGCGAGACGGCACTTCCGGGATTGCCCGATAACGCCACGATCTCGGCGCAGAATTTCGGCGGCGAGGACGATCCCGATCTCGGCACCGACATGCTCTTCACCGTCACGGGCTTCGACCGGCCGACAACGACAGCGCTGTGGAATGGCCAAGGCGTGCCCGAGCCGCTGAAGAGCTCGCCGCCCAATTTCGATCCCGAGGGCATCGAGGTGCAGCAACGCCATGCAGTGGCCGCTGATGGCACCAGGATTCCCTACTTCCTGATCGGCAAGAATCTTTCTGCCGACGCCCCGCCCCGGCCGACGATTCTCTATGGCTATGGCGGCTTCGAGATATCGCTGACACCCGCCTATATGGGCATCGCCGGCAAGCTATGGCTCGAACAAGGTCATCTCTACGCCATCGCCAATATCCGCGGTGGTGGTGAGTTCGGCCCGGCGTGGCATCTGGCTTCGCGCAAGATCACCAAGCATGTGGCCCATGACGACTTCGCGACTGTGGCGCGAGATCTCGCTGCATCAGGTATCACAACGGCGCAGAAACTCGCCTGCCACGGCGGCAGTAATGGCGGCCTGCTCGTCGGCAACATGCTGACGCGCTATCCGGAACTGTTCGGCGCCATCTGGTGCAGCGTGCCGCTGCTCGACATGGCGCGCTATACCAAACTGCTCGCCGGCGCGAGCTGGATCGCCGAATATGGCGATCCGGAAATCCCCGATGAGTGGGCCTATCTGCAGAAATACTCGCCCTATCATCTCGCCGCTGCAGGCCAGACCTATCCACCGATCTTCATCACCACCAACCGCACCGACGACCGCGTCCATCCCGGCCACGCCCGCAAGATGGCGGCGAAGCTCGAAGAGCTTGGCTATCCCGTCTGGTTCAACGAGACGGTGGCGGGCGGACACTCCGGCGCCGTCGACAATACCAAGCAGGCACAGAGCCAGGCTCTGGGATTTGCGTTTCTACGGCGGACGATTGGAGCTGCGTAAAACGAACGACAGAGCAACTACCAACCAGAGCAAGAGAGGGTTCACATGACCTGCAATACGCCCCATGTTTTCAAACGCCCGATCCTGACCATGATTGTCGCGCTCTCGCTCAGTGACGCGGGCCTATTCTCTGCTTCGGCGCAGGTGCCGGATGCGATTGCAGCCCCCGGCGAGACGCAGATCGCCAAGCTGCATGCTGAAGGCGCGCAGGTCTATGAGTGCAACGCCGACGCTTCAGGAAAGCTGACATGGACGTTCCGCGAGCCGATCGCCACGCTGATGGCCGATGGCAAGACCGTGGGGCGGCACTATGCCGGACCGAACTGGGAATACAGCGATGGCAGCGCCGTGGTCGGTAAGGTGACCGGCAACGCACCAGGCACCACTGCCAAGGACATTCCGTGGCTCCGTCTCGAAGCCGCCTCGCATCGCGGCAGCGGCATGTTGAGCGGCGTGACCACGGTACAGCGCATCAACACCGTTGGCGGCACGCTCGGCGGCACCTGCAGCGGCGCCGGCACTTTACAGAGCGAGCCCTATTCGGCCGACTACGTGTTCCTGCGCAAGGGCTAAGGACATTTCGCCGGCGGACACTCCGGCGCGGTGGAGAATACCAAGCAGGCACAGAGCCAGGCGCTGGGTTTGCGTTTCTACGCCGAACGATTTGCCGCTAGAGCAAGACGACCAGAAAAACATTCAGGGAGACCGCCTCATGTCATCTAGCAAAGTCGCCATCATCACGGCCGGTGGAAGCGGCATGGGCGCCGCATCGGCGCGCCGCCTTGCCGCTGACGGGTTCAAGGTTGCGATCCTGTCGTCGTCCGGCAAAGGTGAAGCGCTCGCGCAAGAGCTCGGCGGCATTGGCGTCACCGGCTCCAACCAGTCGAGCGACGATTTGAAGCGGTTGGTGGATGGCACGCTGGAGAAATGGGGCCGGATCGACGCGCTGGTAAACAGCGCCGGTCATGGCCCGCGTGCGCCGCTGCTCGATATCACCGACGAGCAGTGGCACACCGGCATGGATGTCTACCTGATGAACGTGATCCGGCCAACGCGACTGGTGACGCCGATCATGCAGAAGCAAAAATCCGGTGCGATCATCAACATCTCCACCGCATGGGCATTCGAGCCCTCAGCGATGTTTCCGACTTCCGCCGTGTTCCGCGCCGGTCTCGCCTCTTACACAAAATTGTTCGCAGATAGTTTTGCCGCCGACAATGTACGGATGAACAATGTGCTGCCCGGCTGGATCGACAGCCTGCCCGCCACCGAAGAACGCCGCCAGAGCGTCCCGATGCAACGCTATGGCAAAAGCGAGGAGATCGCGGCCACGGTCGCATTCCTCGCATCGGATGGCGCTGGCTATATCACCGGCCAGAACATTCGCGTCGATGGCGGCATGACGCGGTCGGTGTGATGACCTGATCGCAACGGCGCGACTAAACGGCCGCCGTCGCGCCGATCTGCAGCAGCATCGCCTTGGCGATTTCCTGCTCGCCCATGATCACGACATTGGCGCCGTGATGCTTGAGATGCGCGATCTCTTCTTCGGAATGGGCGCGGGCGATGATTGGAAGCGTAGGGTTGAGCGCACGGGCCTTGGCGACGATCTGACCGCCTTCGAAGGCGTCCGGGATGGCGACGAGCAATCCCCTGGCGCCCATCACATTCGCAGCCTGCAACATGTCCGGCGCCGCGGCATTGCCGGTGATCACTTCGACACCGAGACTCTGCAGGCGCTCGACGACACCTGGCGTGTCCTCGATCACCAGCAGCGGCGTGTTGTTCAGGCGCAGCGCCCTGCTGACGACGCTGCCAACGCGGCCGTGTCCGACCAGCACGACGTGGTCCTTGAGCTGGGTGTCCGGCAACGGGACGCGCGGGACCGCCTTCTCCTTGCTGTCCGCAGCAGCGGCTTCACTCGCTGCCGCTGCTTTCGCGTCCTTGTCGGCCAGTAAGCGATCGAGCAACGCGAAGAACAGCGGATTGAGCATGATCGAGATGATCGCGCCGGCGAGCACAAGATCGCGACCGCGATCGGGCAGCAGACCGAGGCCCACACCGAGGCTGACGAGAATGAAGGAGAACTCGCCGATCTGCGCCAGCGAGGCGGAGATCGTCAGCGCCGTCGAGGTCGGATACCCGAACAGCCGGACGATGCCGAAGGCAGCCGCCGACTTGCCGAACAGGATGATGAACACGGTGGCGAGCAGCGGCAGCGGTTCGCGCAGGATGATCGCCGGATCGACGAGCATACCGACCGAAACGAAAAACAACACCGCAAACGCGTCGCGCAGCGGCAGCGTCTCATTGGCGGCGCGCTGGCTGAGTTCGGATTCGCTGAGGATCATGCCCGCAAAGAACGCACCGAGCGCGAATGACACGTCGAATATGAGAGCTGCGCCGAAGGCGACCCCGAGCGAGATCGCGAACACCGCAAGACGAAACAACTCGCGCGATCCGGTATGCGCCACATAGTGCAGCAGCATCGGGATGACGCGGCGGCCGACCACCAGCATGAAGATGACGAAGCCCGCGACCTTACCGAGCGTGATCAGCACCGGCATAGCCAACGACGACATGCTGGCACCATTGCCCTCGCCTTTAAGCAGGCCAGCGATCGCCGGAAGCAGCACCAGCGTCAGCACCATTGCGAGATCCTCGACGATCAGCCAACCGATGGCGATGCGGCCGCGTTCGCTGTCCACCAGGCGTCGTTCCTGCAGCGCGCGAAGCAGCACCACCGTCGAAGCCACCGACAGCGCGAGGCCGAACACAAGGCCGCCACCGAACGACCAGCCCAGCGCCTCGCCGAGACCGATGCCGAGCAGCGTAGCCACGGCGATCTGCACGATGGCCCCGGGGATCGCGATATTCTTGACCGACAGCAAATCCTTCAGCGAGAAATGCAGGCCTACGCCAAACATCAGCAGGATGATGCCGATTTCCGCGAGTTCATTGGCGATATTCTGGTCCGCCACATAGCCGGGCGTAAATGGACCCATGAAGACGCCGGCGAGCAGATAGCCGACCAGCGGCGACACGCGAATACGCTGTGCGATCAGGCCGAGGATGAATGCCAGTACGAGGCCAACGACGACGGTGGAAATCAGCGGGGTGTTATGCTCCATGCCGCTTTTTGCCGCATGGGCGCGTGGGATGCCACCCTTAACGAGGGCTACTCATGGTCGCAGGCGCGAGCGGTCACGTCATCGCGAGATGGGGTTGTGTGACCCACACTGCCATTTCGGGACGCGATCTCAGCGAAGCTGAGAGCGTGAACCTCAGCCATTCCAGTTGGAATGGCGGGGAATCTCGATGTGAGAGTCACATTGCGGGATTCCGGGTTCGCGCCCGCCTGGCGGCGTTCGCGACACCGGAATGACGAGATTAGTTGCCGATCGCCGCTTCGATCGCCGCCAGCGCCGCATCGGCCTTGGCGCCGTCCGGACCGCCGGCCTGCGCCATGTCCGCCCGCCCACCGCCGCCTTTGCCGCCCAAGGCTTCAGAGGCGAGCTTCACCAGATCGACAGCGCTGAAACGCTTGGTCAGATCCTCGGTCACGCCGACCACGACGCCGGCCTTGCCGTCTTCACCGACATTGATGATCGCGACCACGCCGGAGCCGAGCTGCTTCTTGCCGGCATCGGCGAGGCTCTTGAGATCCTTCATCTCGATGCCCGACACACTCTTGGCCATAAGCTTGACGTCGCCGACAGTCTTGACGTCTGCGGACGCGCCACCAGCGGCCGATGCGCCAGCGGCAGCACCGCCGCCCATGGCGATGGTCTTCTTCGCCTCGGAGAGCTCACGCTCCAGCTTCTTGCGCTCGTCCATCAGCGCAGCGATGCGCGCTGGCATGTCGTCGAGCGTCGTGCGGAGCTCGTTCGCAGCGGTCTTGGCGAGCTGCATCGTCTCGTTGGCGTGATGACGCGCATGATTACCGGTCAGCGCCTCGATGCGGCGCACGCCGGAAGACACTGCACTTTCGCCGGTGACCGAGATCATGCCGATGTCGCCAGTGCGCCGCACATGGGTGCCGCCGCAGAGTTCGACCGACCAGCCGAGCGCGTTACCGTCACCCTGCCCCATTATGACGACCCGAACTTCATCGCCATATTTTTCTCCGAACAGTGCACGGGCACCAGCCTCACGGGCATCATCCACCGCCATGAGGCGCGTGGTGACTTCGTCGTTTTCGAGCACGACTTTATTAGCAATGTCTTCGACACGGCGGAGCTCTTCCGCCGTGATCGGCTTCTGATGCACAAAGTCGAAACGTAGACGATCAGGCGCCACCAGCGAGCCGCGCTGAGCGATGTGATCGCCGAGCACTTGACGCAACGCTTCATGCAGAAGATGGGTCGCAGAATGATTGCGGCGAATTTCACCCCGTCTGGTTGAATTCACAACCAGACGAACTGCGTCGCCGACCTTCAGGCCATAGTTTTCTATATGGACGTGATGAACGAAGAGATCGCCGGCCTTCTTTTGAGTCTCACGAACTTCACCAATGATGGCACCGTCTGATGCGCGCATGAGTAACCCGGTATCACCGACTTGGCCGCCGGACTCCGCATAGAACGGCGTCTGGTTGAAGATCACTTGGCCGCCCTTACCGGGCTTTATCTCGGTCACCTCGGGGCCGCCCTGCACTATCGTCTGTACGACGCCTTCCGCAGACTCGGTCTCGTAGCCGAGAAATTCCGTCGCACCGAGTTTTTCACGCAACTCGAACCAGATGGCCTCAGTCGCGGTCTCGCCGGAGGAAAAGCGCGACGCGCGGGCCTTCTGTTTCTGCTTCTCCATCGCATCGGTGAAGGACGCGATATCGACCGAGATGCCGCGGTTGCGCAGCGCATCCTGGGTCAGATCGAGCGGGAAACCGTAGGTGTCGTACAGCGTGAACGCAGTCTCGCCGTCGAACATGTCGCCCTTCTTCAGCGACGCGCTCTTGTCGTCGAGAATGCCGAGACCACGATCCAGCGTCTTGCGGAAGCGCGTCTCTTCGAGCCGCAGCGTTTCCTCGATCAGGCTCTCGGCGCGCACCAACTCCGGATAAGCCTGGCCCATCTCGCGCACCAGCGCCCACACCAGGCGCCACATCAGCGGCTCCTTGGCGCCGAGCAACTGGCCGTGACGCATGGCGCGGCGCATGATCCGGCGCAGCACATAGCCGCGGCCTTCATTCGACGGCAGCACGCCATCGGCAATCAGGAACGACGAGGCGCGCAGATGGTCGGCGATGACGCGCAGCGAGGCCTTCATCGGGCCCTGCGGATCGGCGCCGGTAAGATCGGCGATGGCACGGATCAGCGCGACGAACAGATCGATGTCGTAATTGTCGTGCTTGCCCTGCAGCACCGCAGCGATGCGCTCGAGGCCCATGCCGGTGTCGATGGACGGCTTCGGCAGCGAGATGCGGTTGCCCGGCGCCAGCTGGTCGAACTGCATGAAAACGAGATTCCAGATCTCGATGAAACGGTCGCCGTCTTCATCGGGGGAACCGGGAGGGCCACCTGGAATCTTGTCGCCATGGTCGAAGAAGATTTCCGAACACGGACCGCACGGGCCGGTGTCGCCCATCTGCCAGAAATTGTCCGAAGTCGGGATGCGGATGATCTTGGAATCCGGCAGGCCGATCTTCTTCCACAGTGCAAAAGCTTCATCATCCTCGGAATAGACAGTGACCAGCAGGCGGTCCTTGGCGAGGCCGTACTCCTTGGTGATCAGGTTCCAGGCGAGCTCGATCGCGCGTTCCTTGAAATAATCGCCAAACGAGAAGTTGCCGAGCATCTCGAAGAACGTGTGATGGCGCGCGGTATAGCCGACATTGTCGAGGTCGTTATGCTTGCCGCCGGCACGGACGCATTTCTGCGACGTCGTCGCGCGCTGATAAGGCCGCTTCTCGACGCCGGTAAAAACGTTCTTGAACTGCACCATGCCGGCATTGGTGAACATCAGCGTGGGGTCGTTGCGCGGCACCAGCGGCGACGACGACACGATGTCGTGACCATTCGCCGCGAAGTAATTCAGAAATGCCGACCTGATCTCGTTAACGCCGCTCATATCAGTCCCATTGCGCCCAAGACTTGTTACGTTCAAGACTTGGCGCCTAAAAATCGCCCACGGCCAAATTGTTTGAAGATTTGCCGCCGGCCAATGCCACAACCGGTTGCTTTTAGACCGGCGGGACTAGGGCTGTCCAGAAACTGTGCAAGGGGATGACAAGGGATCATTCAAGCGGATCAGGGGCTTGCCGCAGCAGCACAGGGCCGTTGATAGGTGCCGGAACCGCGTTGACAGATTCAGGGAACGCATGCTCTTGTGCCGGCGTTGAAAGACGTCACGTCGGGAGAGACCGGCCCCCATTTGGGCCGGCGCCGAAGGAGCAACCGCCCCGGAAACTCTCAGGCAAAAGGACCGCGTGACAGGTTAGCATCTGGAAAGAGATGCCTTTGAGCCCGAATGGGCCGATGGCGTCCGCCGACGGGATAATACTCTCAGGCACAGCGACAGATGGGGCTCGTACAGGCACTCCGGGAATGGTCCCGGGGAACCGCGAGGACCCGTCAACATGCTAGCGACCGATAAACCCTCAACTTTGAAACAAACGCCGCTGCACGCCCTCCACGTCGCCCGTGGCGGCAAGATGGTGCCCTTCGCCGGCTATGACATGCCGGTGCAATACGCCACCGGCGTGCTGAAGGAGCATCTCCACACCCGTGCTGCGGCCGGCCTTTTCGATGTTTCCCATATGGGCCAGCTAACGTTGCGGGCGAAGTCCGGCAAACTCGAAGATGCGGCCTTGGCGCTCGAAAAGCTGGTGCCGATGGACATTCTGGCGCTGGCACCGGGGCGCCAGCGTTATGCCCAGTTCACCAATGAGGCCGGCGGCATTCTCGACGACCTGATGGTGGCGAATTTCGGCGATCATTTGTTTCTCGTGGTCAACGCTGCCTGCAAGGATGAAGACGAGGCGCATCTGCGCGCGCATCTCTCGGACAGCTGCATTATCGAAACCCTGCCCGACCGTGCACTGATCGCCCTGCAAGGGCCAAAGGCCGCGGATGTGCTGGCAAAATTCTGCCCGGAAGCGCCGGCGATGAAGTTCATGGATGCGGGCCCGCATCAGGTGAACGGCATCGCCTGTTTCGTCTCGCGCTCCGGCTATACGGGTGAAGACGGCTACGAGATCTCGATCCCGAACGATCAGGCCGAAGCGCTGACCTCTGCCCTGCTCGACCATCCCGACGTGCTGCCGATTGGCCTCGGCGCCCGCGACAGTCTGCGTCTCGAAGCCGGGCTTTGCCTCTACGGCCATGACATCGACACGACGACCACGCCCATCGAAGGCGGGTTGAACTGGTCGATCCAGAAGAGCCGCCGCACCGGCGGCGCCCGCGCCGGCGGTTTTCTCGGCAGCGACAAGATCCTGACGCAGCTCGATGGCGGCGCACCGCGCAAGCGCATCGGTCTGCTGCCGGAAGGCCGCGCGCCAGTGCGCGAAGGTGTGCTGCTGTTCGCGGATGCGACCTCCACCGAATCGATCGGCAGCGTCACCTCGGGCGGCTTCGGCCCCAGTCTCGGCGCGCCAATTGCAATGGGCTATCTGCCCAGCGCGCAGGCAGCCGACGGAGCCACCGTCTATGCCGAGCTTCGCGGCCAGCGCATGCCGATGAAAGTGTCACCCATGCCCTTCGTCCCCCACAGCTACAAGCGTTGAGGAACTGATCCATGACCACCCTGTACACCGAAGACCACGAATGGCTCCTGATTGACGGCGACGTCGTCACTGTCGGCATCACCGATTACGCACAGTCGCAGCTCGGCGACGTCGTGTTCGTCGAACTGCCCAAAGTCGGCCGCGCACTGAAGAAGGCCGAAGCCGCCGCCGTGGTCGAATCGGTCAAGGCCGCCTCCGACGTCTATGCGCCGATCACCGGCGAGGTTGTCGAGATCAACGACGCGCTCGCCGCCGAGCCTGCGCTGGTGAATTCCGATGCCGACGGCAAGGCGTGGTTCTTCAAGCTCAAACTCGCTGACAAGAGCGAGCTCGAAGGCCTGATGGATGCCGACGCCTACAAAGCCCACACCGCCTAGTCGTCATGCCCGGCGAATGCCGGGCACGACGAGCTTCTGAAATTCGTTCGAGGAACAACAGATGACCCTGAACAAATCTTCCGGCGACGTCGCTACCGATTTCGTCCGCCGCCATATCGGCCCTTCGCAAGCCGATATTCGTGTGATGCTTGAAACGGTCGGCGCGAAAAGCCTGTCCGCACTGATGGGCGAGACGCTCCCTGCCTCAATTCGCCAGAAGACGCCGCTCGATCTCGGCCGCGCGCTCAGCGAAACCGAGGCGCTGGCGCATATGACCGAGATGGCGGCCAAGAACGCGGTGTTCACGTCGCTGATCGGCCAGGGCTATTCCGGCACGGTTCTGCCGACGGTGATCCAGCGCAACATCCTGGAGAACCCGGCCTGGTACACGGCCTATACGCCGTATCAGCCGGAGATCAGTCAGGGCCGACTCGAGGCGCTGTTCAATTTCCAGACCATGATCTGCGATCTCACCGGCCTCGACGTCGCCAATGCGTCGCTACTCGATGAAGCGACCGCCGCTGCGGAAGCCATGGCACTGGCCGAGCGTGCCTCAAACGTTCAGACCAAAACCTTCTTCGTCGATCATGAAGTTCATCCGCAGACCCTCGCGGTGCTGCGCACCCGCGCCGAGCCGCTCGGCTGGAAGCTTCAGATCGGCAATCCGCTCACTGACCTCGACAAAGCCGATGTTTTCGGCGCGATCCTGCAATATCCCGGCACGACGGGTATCGTGCGCGATTTCAAGCCGGCCATCGCCGCCCTTAAAGCGAAGGGCGCGCTCGCCCTCGTCGCCGCCGACCTGCTGGCGCTGACGCTTTTGGCCTCGCCAGGCGAACTCGGCGCGGACATCGCGATCGGCTCGGCGCAGCGCTTCGGCGTGCCGATGGGCTATGGCGGTCCGCATGCGGGCTACATGTCGGTGCGCGACGCGATCAAGCGCTCGATCCCGGGCCGGCTCGTCGGCCTCTCCATCGATTCCCGCGGCGAGCCCGCCTATCGTCTGGCGCTACAGACCCGCGAACAGCATATCCGCCGCGAAAAGGCGACGTCGAATATCTGCACCGCGCAGGTACTGCTCGCCGTCATCGCGTCGATGTATGCGGTCTATCATGGCCCCGAGGGCCTCAAACACATCGCCCGCACGGTGCATCGCCGCACACTGGTGCTGGCCGCCGGCCTCAAGAAGCTCGGCTTCGCGCCTGAGAGCGAAGCGTTCTTCGATACGCTGACCGTGACCGTCGGTGACAAGCGCGACGGCATCATTGCCGCAGCCCAGGCCGAGAAGATCAATCTCCGCATCGGTGACGGCACGATCGGCATCGCGCTCGATGAAACCACGACGCCGGAAACCGTCGAAGCGATCTGGCGCGCCTTCGGCGGCAAGCTTGGCTATTCAGACGTCGAGCATGGCGTCAGCGACGCCCTGCCCGCCTCGCTGAAGCGCAGCTCGGCCTTCCTCACTCATCCCGTCTTCCACAGCCACCGCTCCGAGACCGAACTCCTCCGTTACATGCGGAAGCTCTCGGACCGCGACCTGGCGCTCGACCGCGCGATGATCCCGCTCGGTTCCTGCACCATGAAGCTGAACGCCACCACAGAGATGATGCCGTTGACCTGGCCCGCTTGGGGCTCGCTGCATCCGTTCGTGCCCCGCGAACAGGCCGCCGGGTATCACCAGCTTTTCGCAACACTGGAAAAGTGGCTGTGCGACATCACCGGCTACGACGCTGTATCGCTGCAGCCCAATTCCGGCGCGCAAGGCGAATATGCCGGCCTGCTCGCGATCCGCGCCTATCACGCGGCGCGCGGCGACGGCCATCGCAATATCTGCCTGATCCCGTCATCGGCACACGGCACCAATCCTGCCTCGGCCAGCATGGTCAATATGGATGTGGTTGTCGTCGCCTGCGACAAGCGCGGTGACGTGGACGTCAACGACCTGCGCATCAAGGCCGAGAAACACGCTGCCAATCTCGCGGCAATCATGATCACCTATCCGTCGACCCACGGCGTGTTCGAGGAGCATATTCGGGAGATCTGCGAGATCGTCCACGCCAATGGCGGTCAGGTCTATCTCGACGGCGCCAACATGAATGCGCAGGTCGGCCTGTCGCGGCCCGGTGACTACGGCGCAGACGTGAGCCATCTCAACCTGCACAAGACGTTCTGCATCCCGCATGGCGGCGGCGGCCCCGGCATGGGCCCGATCGGCGTCAAGGCGCATCTGGCGCCCTACCTGCCCGGTCATCCCTCGGCCAACGGCGATGTGCCGGTGGGGCCGGTCTCGGCCGCGCCCTACGGTTCGGCGTCGATCCTGACCATCTCCTACATTTACATCCTGATGATGGGCGGCGCGGGTCTCACCTCGGCCACCGAGCTTGCGATCCTCAATGCGAACTACATTGCCACACGGCTGCATCCGCATTTCCCGGTGCTGTATCGCAACGAAAAGGGACGCGTGGCGCATGAATGCATCATCGATCCGCGCGCATTCAAGACGTCCGCCGGCGTCACCGTCGACGACATCGCCAAGCGCCTGATCGACTACGGTTTCCACGCGCCGACCATGAGCTTTCCTGTCGTGGGAACGCTGATGATCGAGCCGACGGAATCGGAATCGAAACTCGAACTCGATCGGTTCTGTGACGCGATGATCGCGATCCGCAAGGAGATCACGGATATCGAGAGTGGCCGCTGGAACGTCGAGGCGTCGCCGCTGCGTCATGCACCGCATACAGTGCACGATATCGCGGATGACGACTGGAAGCGCGTTTATACACGCGCCGAAGGCTGCTTCCCGGCTGGGACCTCACGCACCGACAAATACTGGTGCCCGGTCGGCCGCGTCGACAACGTCTATGGTGATCGCAACCTCGTCTGTTCGTGTCCGCCGATGGAAGACTACGCACAGGCCGCAGAGTAAAGTTCAACGCCAAGCGACGACCTCAAGCACCCTCGCCCCGCTCTTGCGGGGAGAGGGCTGGGGTGAGGGGCTCTTGCGATCCGCGAATTGTGTAGTCGAGGTGAGCACCTTGCCATGCCCCTCACCCGCCGCGAAGACGCGGCGACCTCTCCCCGCGCAGAGCGGGGAGAGGTTAAGCAAGCGCCACCGATGCAAATTAGTCTACGCCGCAGCAGCCAGATTGACTGCCGATTTCGCCAGCACCGACAATGACTCATCGGTCTTCTTTTCCTGATTGAGCGTCTCGTCGAGTAGCCGCACCGCGTCCTTCATGCCGAGTTCCGTAGCCCAGGTCTTCAAGGTGCCATAGCGCGAGATCTCATAGTGTTCGACAGCCTGTGCCGCAGCAAGCAGGCCAGCATCGAGCGAACTCGTGCCCTTGTACTCGTCCATGATCTCCTTGCCTTCGTCGAGGATACCCATGATGGCATCGCAGGTCTTGCCGCGGGCGGGCTTGTCGAGCAGTTCGAAGATCTGTTCCAGCCGCTCGACCTGACCTTCGGTTTCGTCGTGGTGCTTTTCGAAAGCGGCGCGCAGTTTGTCTGAGGTTGCGGCCTTGGCCATCTTCGGCAGGGCTTTCAGGATCTGCTTCTCGGCGAAGTAGATATCCTTGAGCGTATCGAGAAAGAGATCGTTGAGGTCTTTGTCTTTGGTCGCCATGACGCGCACTCCGTTAAGCCAGGGGTTGTTTCCCGCGGCTCAACGTCACCTGTTGTGTCTTGTTCCTGAGGTTGTGACGCAACTATTAAAAATCATTGCGTGGACGCCCGCTGTCAGGCCGCCAGCGTGGTCTCCACCAGCTTCACCCAATAGGACGTGCCGTAGACGATGGCGTCGTCGTTGAAATTATAGGCGGGGTGGTGCAGCCCGGCGCTGTCGCCGTTTCCGCAGAAGATGAAGGCGCCGGGGCGCGCTTCCAGCATATAGGCGAAGTCTTCGGCGCCCATCACCGGCGGCATGTCGATATTGACCTTCTCAGCCCCGGAGATTTCGCTTGCGACCCGCACCGCCATGTCGGTCTCTGCGCGATGGTTGACCACCACGGGATAGCCGCGGTCATAGTCGAGCACGATCTTCGCGCCGGTCTGCAGCGCGACGCCGTTGACCACCTCGTTCATGCGCTTCTCCATGAGATCACGCACCTCGGCGTTCAACGTCCGCACGGTGCCGCGCAGTTCAGCGGTAGCCGGGATGACGTTGCTGGCATGCCCGGCATGGAATTCACAGATCGACAGCACCGCGGATTCCAGGGGATTGACGGTACGGGAAACGATCGTCTGCAGCGCCATCACGAGCTGCGAGCCGACCAGCACGGAATCGATGGTCTTGTGCGGATAGGCGGCATGGCCGCCCTTGCCCTCGATCTGGATCGAGATGCGGTCCATCGCCGCCATGATCGGACCCGGACGCAGCGCGAAGGAGCCGACCGGCATGCCGGGATTGTTGTGCATGCCATAGACCTGATCGATCTTGAAACGGTCCATCAGGCCGTCCTTGATCATCGCCGCCGCGCCCGCACCGCCCTCTTCGGCCGGCTGGAAGATGACGACGGCATCGCCCGCGAAATTGCGTGTTTCGGCGAGATATTGCGCCGCTCCCAGGAGCATGGACGTGTGGCCATCGTGACCGCAGGCATGCATCTTGCCGGGGGTCTTCGAGGCGTAAGGCAGATTGGTCTCTTCCTCGATCGGCAGCGCGTCCATGTCGGCGCGCAGCCCGATGACCTTGTGCTCGCCCGAGGCCGGCTTGCGGCCCCTGATGACGCCGACGACACCGGTCCGTCCCAAGCCCGTCACAACTTCGTCGCAACCGAACTCCTTCAACCGCTCCGCCACGAAACCCGCGGTCCGGTGCACGTCATACATCAGCTCGGGATGGGCATGCAGGTCACGGCGCCAGGCCATGATTTCCGGTTGCAGATCGGCGACACGATTGATGATGGGCATGGGTCAAGGTCTCGATGCGGTGGAACGGCGATATCCTTGTCTAGCATGTCGCGTGCCAACGGCCCACCCCACCGGCCCCATCACACGCTGTACAGACGCCCGCCGCCTCGTTAATCCCTTTCGGCACGGCAGGTGAGACCGTGAAACGGATGCGGCAGGGAAACGATGACGACACGGTTCGAGGGTGATTTCGATTATATCGTAGTTGGTGCGGGTACCGCCGGTTGCATCGTCGCCAATCGCCTTTCGGCAGATCCCAGCAAGCGCGTCCTCATCCTGGAGGCCGGCGGCAACGACAACTGGATCTGGTTTCACATTCCGGTGGGCTACCTCTTTGCCATCGGCAATCCCCGCTCCGACTGGATGTTTCGCACCGAGCCGGAGCCCGGCCTCAATGGCCGCGCGCTGGCCTATCCGCGCGGCAAGGTGATCGGTGGCTCCTCCGCGATCAATGCCATGATCTCGATGCGCGGCCAGGCGGCCGACTACGATCACTGGCGCCAGCTCGGCCTCAATGGCTGGGGCTATGACGATGTGCTCCCGGCGTTCAAGACATTGGAAGATCATTTCCTTGGGGCCAGCGAACATCACGGCGCAGGCGGCGGCTGGCGCATCGAAGAACCACGGCTGTCGTGGGAAGTGCTCGACGCCGTCGGCAATGCTGCGGCCGAAATGGGCATTCGCAAGACCGCCGATTTCAACACCGGCGACAACGAAGGCATCGGCTATTTTCACGTCAACCAGAAGCGCGGTCGGCGCTGGTCGTCGGCTCGCGGCTTTCTCAAGCCCGCACTGCACCGCCCGAACCTGCGGCTTGAAACCAAGGTGATGGTCGATCGCCTGATCGTCGAAAACGGCCGCGCGGTCGGCGTGCGTTTCATCCAGAACGGCCAGGAGATGGAGGCACGTGCCAAGGGCGAAGTCATCCTGTGTGCTGGCGCGGTCGGCTCACCGCATCTGTTACAGCGCTCCGGCATCGGACCCGCGGAGTGGCTGTCCGCCGCTGGCGTCGACGTCACGCTTGACCGTCAGGGCGTCGGTCGCAACCTGCAGGACCACCTGCAGCAGCGTGCGATCTACAAGGTCTCCGGCGTGCGCACACTGAATGAGACCTACTACAATCTGTTCCGCCGTGGCTGGATGGGCATCGACTACCTGTTCCGCCGCCGCGGGCCTTTGACGATGGCGCCATCGCAGCTTGGCATCTTCACGCGCTCCGACGCCCATCGCGAACGCGCCAATATCCAGTTCCACGTGCAGCCGCTTTCACTCGACAAATTCGGCGATCCACTGCATCGCTTTCCGGCGATCACCATTGCTGCCTGCAATCTGCAGCCCACATCGCGCGGCGAAATCAAACTGCGCTCGGCGAAGCCCGATGACGCCCCGGCCATCGCCCCTCACTACCTCTCGACGGACGACGACCGTCAGGTTGCCGCCGATGCAATCCGCGTGACGCGCAGACTGATGAAGCAAAGCGCGCTGGCGCCTTATCGTCCCGAAGAATATCTGCCGGGGCCATCGGTTGGCGACGATGCGGCATCGCTGGCCAAGGCCGCCGGCGATATTGGCACCACCATCTTCCATCCCGTCGGGACCGCGAAAATGGGCACGGCCTCGGACCGGATGGCCGTGGTGGACGAACGGCTGCGCTTTTACGGGATCGCCGGATTGCGCGTCGTGGACGCCTCGGTCATGCCAACGATCACGTCAGGCAATACCAACACGCCGACCGCAATGATCGCGGAAAAAGGCGCGTCGATGATCATCACGGATTCGCGATAACCTCATTTCGCGGGAATAAACATCCGCCATCTCCGATCCAGTCCCTACAGCCCAATTCAGGGCGATGGAGATTGGCGATGAGTGCATTCGATCACGATCATTCCCAGGACGACCCGAGACTTAGCCGTCGAAAGGTATTGGAATGCATGACGTGGGTTGGCACAGGTGTGCTCTGGAGCATCGCCGGCGGCGTTCCGCACGCCCTTGGGCTGATTGATTCGGCACAAGCGGCAGAGCCCACCGGCCTGACGTTCCTGCAGATTAGCGACAGCCATATTGGCTTCGACAAGCCCGCCAATCCCAATGCCATCGGCACGCTCGAGGAAGCCATCGGCCGGATCAAAGCCATGCCGGTGAAGCCGTCGTTTATGATCCATACCGGCGATATCAGCCACCTCTCCAAGGCCTCCGAATTCGACGATGCCGACCGCATCATCTCGCAGGCGCGGCTCGATGTGCATTACGTTCCGGGAGAACATGATTTCATCGACGAGGAGGTCAAGCTCTACCGCGAGCGCTACGGACGTGGGACCAAGGGCTCCGGCTGGTATTCCTTCGACGCAAGCGGCGTACACTTCATCGGGCTTGTGAACGTCGTCGATCTCAAAGCGGGCGGACTTGGAAACCTCGGCGCCGAACAACTCGCGTGGCTGGAAGACGATCTTCGCGGCCGATCAAAATCGACACCTATCGTGGTGTTTGCGCATATTCCACTCTGGACCGTTTATCCGACCTGGGGATGGGGCACCGAAGACGGTGCGCGCGCGCTGGACTACCTCAAGGGCTTCGGTTCGGTCACGGTGCTGAACGGCCATATCCATCAGGTGATGCAGAAAGTGGAAGGCAACGTCACGTTCCACACCGCACGCTCTACTGCGTTTCCACAACCGGCACCGGGGACAGCGCCCTCACCCGGCCCCATGAAGGTGGCCGACGACAAATTACGCGGCCCGCTGGGCATCGCCAGCATCATCTTCAAACCCGGCGATGAACGCCTCGCCATCATCGATACCCCGTTGCAAGGCTGAGGGCATCGCAACATGACATCCGTCGCCTTACGCAACATCTGCGTCCGTGTCGCCGTTCTTGCCGTCATGACCGCTTGCATGACAGCGGCGCGGTGCGAAGACCTCGCGGTGATGATCGACAACTTCACCTTCGAGCCGGCGCGGCTCACCATCAAGGTCGGCACGACCGTCACCTGGAAGAACCGAGACGACATCCCGCACGCCGTGGTCTCAGCCGGAAAATTCAGGTCGAAAACGCTCGACAATGACGACAGCTATTCCTTCACGTTCACGTCACCAGGTGACTACGCGTATTTTTGCTCGCTGCATCGGCATATGACGGGGATGATCAAGGTTGAGTAACCGCCAAAACCAAGGCATCACAACGATGCCCGGCCTCTGGAAACCCGGCAGCCGGGCATCGGCCGGCAAGGACAAGTCGATGCCAGCGCACGGAGCTGACGACGATGGCGAAAGGACGCGCCGTTTTCGCGACGCCGCGCTGCCATGCCTCGACGACGTCTATACGCTGGCCCGCTATCTGCTGCGCGATGCCGACGCCGCCGAAGACGCCGTCCAGGAATGCTATCTGCGCGCGCTGAAACATTTCGACAGCTATCGTGGCCCTGCAATCAAACCATGGCTGTTCGCCATCCTGCGCAATATCTGCCATGCGGAGTTCGCCCGTCGCATGAACTCACCAACCGCGATCGCCGAAATCGCCGAGGCAGAGTCGCAGGAAGCGCCGCCGCTCTGGCATGAGGCAGAAGCTTCACCGGAAGCCGAATTGCTTCGACGTCGCGATGCCACGACGATCCAACGTCTTGTGAGCACGCTTGCCGAACCGTTCAGGGAAATCCTCGTGCTGCGAGAAATGCTAAGCCTGTCTTATCGCGAGATTTCCGACATCGTCGGCGCACCCATCGGCACCGTGATGTCACGCCTCGCCCGCGCACGCGCGATGCTCCGGATCGCATGGATCGCTGAAGAGGAGCCGCACAAATGACCTGCGACGAGGCCGAGATTCTTCTTCACGCATTGCTCGATGACGAGCTCGACGCCGGGCATGTCCTTGAGGTCGAGGCGCACATTGCCACGTGCCAGCGCTGCGCTGCTCAACTGAACGCCTATCGCGACATGCGATCCGCAATGGCCACCAGCGATCTGCATTTTACGGCGCCTCCACAGCTACGCCAGCGCATCGAGGCGGCGCTCCCCAAGGCTCACACGCCAAATCGTCGCGCCGTGCTGAAAGGCTTCGCGATGGGATCGGTGTTGTCCGCTTTAGCTGCGACCGGCCTCGTCGTCGTCGTACTTCGCCATGAAGACGAGCAGCGCATTCTTTCGGAGGTGGTGTCGGCGCATCTGCGCGCGCTGCAGGCCGGACACCTCACCGATGTGCTCTCCACCGATCAGCACACGGTGAAGCCCTGGTTCAACGGTCGGCTTGACGTGGCGCCGCCGGTTGTCGATCTCACCGCGCAAGGTTTCACGCTCATCGGCGGGCGGCTTGATTATGTCAATGGACGAACGATCGGTGCCATCGTCTATCGGCGGCGCACCCATGTGATCAATCTGTTCGTTGCACAGACGACAAATGCAGAATCACGCGCGGCCAGGATCGAGACCGTTCAGGGCTTCAACATTCGCTACTGGAGCGAGCGCGGCCTGACCTACTGGGCGGTCAGCGATTTGAACGCCGATGAACTTGCTGATTTCGGCAGCAAGGTTGAACTTGCAACGGGGGCGAGCTGAAACCTAGGCTGACTTCCGCACGGCGTTGTCGACCAGCGTCTTGCCGAGCGACCAGATCGCACCAGGAACCTTATGGCTATCGGCGATCACCGTACGGAACGAGTTCTCGATCCACTTTCCATCGTCCTCGGTGACCACCAGCGGCGGCAGCAGCTTGATCGTGTGACTGCCGTGTCCGGAGACCTGGGTCAGGATCTTCTGCTCCTTGAACAGTGGTACGGTGATCAACTGGCAGAACAGGCCTTTGCTGGCCGACTCCAAGATGTTCCACGATGCCTTGAGGCGCAGCGACTTCGGCGGGCCGAATTCGACACCGATCATCAGGCCCTTACCGCGTACTTCCTTCAGAAGCTCGAATTCGGGAATCATGTTCTGCAGAGCGAGCCGCAATTCGGCACCACGCTTGGCCGCGTTCTCGACCAGCTTCTCATGCTTCATGATCTCCAGCGTGGCGATACCGGCGGCCATCGCCAGATCGTTCTTGCCGAAGGTCGAACCATGGACCAGCGAGCGATCCATCCGGTTGAAGATCTTGTCGAAGATGCTTTTTCGCGTCAGCAGCGCGCCAACAGGAACATGACCTCCCGACAAGGCCTTTGCGAGAAGGATCATGTCGGGTTCGACATTCCAGTGCTCGATCGCCAGAAATTTTCCGGTGCGTCCGAGGCCGGTCTGGATTTCATCGGCGATGAACAGCGTGCCGTATTTGCGGCACAGCGCAGCGGCGCCCGAGAGGAATTCATCGGTGGGCAGGTTGACGCCCTTGCCCTGGATCGGCTCGACGATGAAGCCCGCGACCTGTTTCGACGACAGCGCCTTCTCCAGCGCTTCGAGGTCGTTGAACGGCACCGTGGTGCAGCCCGAGAGCAGTGGACCGAAGCCGGTGCGGAAATTGGTGTCGTCGGTCAGCGACAGCGCGCCATAGGTCAGTCCGTGATAGGCGTGATCGCAATATACGATCCCGTCGCGGCCGGTCGCATTGCGAGCAAATTTGATCGCCGCCTCGACGGTTTCCGCGCCCGAGTTCGCGAAAAACACCTTGTCCATATAGGGGACGTTTTCCAGCAGCTTCTCTGAGAGGATACCTGCGAGTGTGGAAACATCCATTTGCACCAAATTGGGCATGTCGGCGTCGAGCACGCTTTTGAGCGCATTCCGCATCACCGGATGGTTCCGGCCAATCGCAAAAACGCCAAATCCGCTCAGTAGATCGAGATAACGGGCGCCGTCCCGGTCGAACAAATACTGGCCGATGCCTCGCTGAAAGCCAACGTCATATCCGATGGTCTTGAGGACTCGAACGAGCTGTTCATTAAGATGGCGCGTATGCATCGAGCTACGCTGCGCCTCCCGTTCAACAAACATCTCGGAAACGTCTAGATTCGGATATACCATGAGTTACATACGTCGGTTGATGGTCGCTTCGTCAACTGAAAACCGTAAATGCGGCGATTTGACTTCGCCGAGAACCGCTACTTAAGCATAGGTCTAAACATGTTGCAGCGCCCACGCATTACTACGCGTACTCTTACATATTGCGGAATCCTTTTTTCGGCAGGCTTGTTTTCGGCAGGGCTGGCTCCCGCATTTGCAGCTGATCCGACCGGCGATTGGAAGGTCGAGGACGGCGTCGCGCATATTCGTGTTGCTGAATGCGGTGGCAGTATGTGGGGGGCCGTAGCCTGGGAAAAGACCCCCGGCGGGATCGACAAGAACAATCCCGATGCCACCAAGAAGGCGCGCCCCACTCTGGGCATCGTGACATTGCTGGACATGAAAAAGAATGCCGCAAACGACAAATGGGCGGGTCAGGTCTACAATGCCAAGGACGGAAAATTCTATAAATCGACGATCAGGCTCGGTGATACTGCTGACGAACTTGAAATCGAAGGATGCGTCCTTGGTTTCCTGTGCGGCGGTCAGACCTGGACGCGCGTAGGCCCGTCGATTCCGTCGAGCCCCTCGAACCTCACCGCCAAGGGTGCCCTGCCCAAGGCGGGCGCTGCCACCGGCGGCAAGATGGCCCCAGCGGCTACTCCGACGGCTTCTGCTGCTGCACCCAAGGCTGCACCGGCTCCTGCGGCTGGTGCACCCAAGGCCACCGCTCCAGCCGGTCAGAAAACCGCTGCAGCAACGGCGCCGGGACAGCCGGCCGATATCGGCGATATCTGCCTGCTGCCCGAGATCAACAAGGTCACTCACTAGTCTCGCGCGGCTTACCCATGAGAGCCGGCTGGAATAGCAGCACGGCCGCCAGCGTCACGACAAAGGACATCGCGAGCAGTTTACCCATGCTCGCGGTGCCTGGATGGTTCGACAGCCACAGGCTGCCGAACGCCGTGGCAGTCGTCAGCGCGCTAAAGAAAATCGCGCGTGTCAGTGATGACTGCAGCAGGTTCTTGTAGCCTGCCCGCCACGCCGTCACATAGTAGATCTTGAACGCCACGCCGACGCCGAGCAGCAACGGCAGCGCGATGATGTTGGCGAAGTTCAGCGGCAAGCCGATCAACACACAGATCTCCAGCGTAACCGTTCCCGCCACTAGCAAGGGAACGATAGTCAGCAGCACGTCGCTGATGCGCCGCAAAGCCAGCCACAGCAACAACGAGATCGAAAGCAGCGCCCAGATGCCCGCATGAATGAAGGCGGTCACAATGGTGTCGCCCGACTTCAGGATCGAGATTGGACCACCGACGGCAAGCGGCTCGGACTTCAGCACGGCGTCGGCGAACTGGCGCAACGTGTCGTTATCATTCGGATCGCCGTTGGGCTGCGCCTCGACGCGGATCTGGCCATCCTTGGTCTTCCACGAATTCACCAGTTCGGGCGGCAAGGTCTGCAAACTGATCGGGCTCGCCTGCATCAGATTACGCAATTGCCCCAGCGCGAGCTTAAGCGGCACCACAAAGGTCGCCTGCACCTGATCGCGCACAGGCTGGCTAGCATCAGCGGTCTTGGCCAATGCATCCGCCAGACGCTTGGCGGCGACGGCGCCGGGACTGGTCTGCGTTCCCGCAAGTTTGCGCAGGCTCGCCGCGGAGTCCTTCAGAGAAGTGACATTTTCCGCATCGGTTGGCGCCTTGTCGATCGACTCAGGGTTCAAAACCGGCTCGAGAATCTTCGCACCCTCCTGGATCGCCTTCAGCTTGGCGGGCTGATCCTCAGGCACGAAGCTGCCGAGCGAAATCGTACGAGCCACTTCCGGGACCTTCGAGAGACGCTCTTCAACCTGTTTCGCAGCGGCCTCGTTCGGCGCCATGATGTTGACGGCATTGGCCCCGGTGTTCGGATCCTTGCGCAGATCGAGGAAAGTCGCGATCGACTCGACGTTCGGATTGCGCAGGTTGATCGGATTGAAGTCGAACTTCAGGAAGTAGAGCAACGGCAGACCGGCGATCGTGAGCGCCAATGTGATGCCGATAATCCAGAAGCGCTTCTCTTCCAGGAAACGGTCGACAGGTGCCAGGAACGCATAACCGACGGGCTCCTTTTCGCCCGCGGGATTCAAGAGGTCGAGCAATGCCGGCAGAACGGTGATGCTGGTCAGGAACGCGATCATCATGCCGGCGCCGGCGATCTTGCCGAGTTCAGACACGCCTTTGTAATCGGTCGGCAGGAACGACAGAAAGCCGGCAGCCGTTGCGAAAGCGGCGAGCGACAGCGGCACGGCGCAATATTCGGCGGCCTTCGTCAAAGCCAGCGGCAGGTTGTCGTTCTTGTAACGCTCGGAGCGGTAACGCACGCTGAACTGGATGCCGAAATCGACACCCAAGCCGACGAACAACACGGCAAATGCAATCGACAGCAGGTTCAGCGAACCCACCATCATGAGACCGACGGCGGTCGTTGTGGCGAGGCCCACGAATAGCGTTGCGAACACGGCACCGATGATCTTGGCCGAGTGCAGCGCCATCCAGAGGATGACCAGCACGATCAAAACCGTACCGATCCCGTTGACGATGGCTCCATCCTGCACGGTGGAGAATTCCTCGTTTGCGATGGGGACCGGGCCGGTCAACCGCACGCGTGCGCCGTATTCGCCGGCGATGTTCAGGTCGATGGCAGCCTGCCGGATCGCATCTGTCGCGGTCTTGCCGGGCTCAAGCGCGTTGAAGTCGAGGATAGGCTTGATTTCGATGAAGCCACGCTTGTCGCCATCCGTCAGAGGCTTGTCGCTGACCAGCCCCCGCCATGAGAAGGTGCCCTTGCCGTTTTTCAGCACGTCCTCGATGGTTTGCGAAACGGCGTTGAAGGTCGGCGCTGCAGCGTCGAGCTGAAGCTGCCCGCGGCGAATGCCGGTAAGACCGGTCTCCAGCGCGCCGGTGAGACCGCGCAGACTGGGGTCGCCGGCCATGATTTCGATCAGGGGAGCAGCCTGCTGGAACTGGCCCGTCAGTTGCGCAACTTCCTTGGTCGGCAGGAACAGCAAGCCGTTCTTCTCGAAGAACGCTCCGCCATCCAATCGGCGAACCGAGTCGAAATCCGTCTTGTTGGTCACCAGCTTCGCTTCCATCGCATTGGCTGCGGCATTGGCGAATTCAGGTGTGGGCGCCTCAACCACCGCGATGATCAGACGCTCCTGGTCGAACGCCTTGTCGAAGGCAATGTCGCGCTGACGCCAATCGAGATTGGGCGAGATCAGCTTGTTGATGTCTGTATTGATCGAGAAATTCTTCGCCGTGTAATAGCTCGCGCCAATCGAAAGAAGCACACAAGCGAGCACCACCGGCAGGGCAAACCGGGTGCAGAAGTTCACGATCGAGACGACAACTCTTGTCAGCACGCTTTTTCTTTCTATTTGGGCAGGGCTCGCAAAGAATGCAGTTCACGTAGGAGTGTTCCGCAAACCATTACTTTCGCATTGGATGCGCTTTGCTTTCAGCAATGTGATGGGATGGCATAAAACGTGCTGATCACCGTAGCAACGGCCGTGTTAGCGACGCCTCGTCGCGCCGTAAAGTGACGAACAAGTGAGAGTTTTCAGGTTCTTGGGGCGCAACCGCAAGATATTACCGCAACCCGGCCAGTTGTCGCAAACCACGTTTTCGGTTCGTGATTGCATACTGAGTGATTTTTGTCACACAGAACGGCTCAAATATCCAGCTGGGCTGGATATGTGCCTGATTGTGGTACAGAATTAAGGATTATACCGGAATCGATTATGGACTTTGTACCACGTGCTTGATCGTCGTCCCCTTGAAATCTTTCTGGCTCAGCCGCGCGGCTTCTGCGCGGGCGTCGTGCGTGCCATCGAGATCGTCGAGCGTGCTCTCGAGCGCTACGGGGCGCCGGTCTATGTCCGCCATGAGATCGTCCATAACAAATACGTGGTCGAGAGCCTGAAGGCCAAGGGCGCCATTTTCGTCGAGGAACTCTCCGAAGTACCTCCGAATGCCATGACCGTCTTCAGCGCCCATGGTGTCGCCAGAAGCGTCGAGGAAGAAGCGGCAACCCGTGGCCTGCCTGTTCTGGATGCAACTTGTCCGCTTGTCACCAAGGTCCACAACCAGGGCAAGCGGTACATGTCCAAGGGCCGTAAGGTCATCCTGATCGGCCACGCAGGCCATCCGGAGGTCGACGGTACCATGGGACAGGTGCCCGGCCCGGTTTACCTTGTTCAGAGCGTTGAGGACGTCAAGGCACTGACGCTGCCACCGCAGGAACCGGTCGCCTATATCACCCAGACGACCCTTAGCGTGGATGACACCAAGAACATCATTTTGGCCCTGGAACAGCGTTTCAGTGACATTGAGGGCCCCGATACCCGCGATATCTGCTATGCAACACAAAACCGCCAATCTGCGGTAAGAGACCTCAGCAAACTTGTGGACGTCATCCTGGTCGTCGGGGCGACCAACAGTTCCAACTCGAACCGGTTACGCGAAATCGGCACCGAAGTCGGTGTCGCAAGTTACCTCATTGCCGATGGCAGCGAACTCAACCCCGCCTGGTTGAAGGATGCGCGTGCCGTAGGCATCACGGCTGGCGCATCCGCGCCAGAAGTGCTTGTAGATGACGTGATCGAGACCTTACGGCGGATCGGACCGGTTGCGGTGTCGGTGTTGCCCGGACGTGAAGAGAATATCGAATTCAAGCTACCCGCCGAACTGACCGCGGTTCGATCCACCTTCGTCACGATGTGATGCGCAGAGAGAAAATTCGAAATGGCCATTCCGTTTTTTAAAGAAATGAAGATCGGCTCCTATCTGTTGAAGAAGAAGCTGACTGGCCAGAAGCGCTATCCGCTGGTGCTGATGCTGGAGCCACTTTTCCGCTGCAACCTGGCCTGTGTCGGCTGTGGCAAGATCGACTATCCGAACGCTATCCTCAACCGCCGCATGTCGGCGCAGGAATGCTGGGATGCCGCCGATGAGTGCGGCGCGCCGATGGTTGCGATCCCTGGCGGCGAGCCGCTGATCCACAAAGAAATCGGCGAGATCGTGCGCGGCCTGGTCGAGCGCAAGAAGTTCGTCTCGCTCTGCACCAACGCGCTGCTGCTCGAGAAGAAGCTCGACCTGTTCACCCCATCGCCCTACCTGTTCTTCTCGGTGCATCTCGACGGCCTCAAGGATCATCACGACAAGGCCGTGTCGCAGGAAGGCGTGTTCGACCGCGCCGTCTCCGCGATCAAGGCCGCCAAGGCCAAGGGCTTCGCCGTCAACGTCAACGCGACCATCTTCGACGGCCATGCCGCCGAGGACATCGCCAAGTTCCTCGACTACACCGTGGAGCTCGGCGTCGGCGTCTCGATGTCGCCGGGCTACGCTTATGAGCGTGCACCGGATCAGGAGCACTTCCTGAACCGCACCAAGACCAAGAAACTGTTCCGCGACGTCTTTGCGCTCGGCAAGGGCAAGAAGTGGAACATCATGCATTCCGGCCTGTTCCTGGACTTCCTCGCCGGCAACCAGGAATACGAGTGCAAGCCGTGGGGCATGCCCGCGCGCAACATCTTCGGCTGGCAGAAGCCCTGCTACCTGCTCGGTGAAGGCTACACCAAGACCTTCAAGGAATTGATGGACACCACCGATTGGGACACCTACGGCACCGGCAAGTACGAGAAGTGCGCCGACTGTATGGCCCATTGCGGCTACGAGCCGACCGCCGCGGACGAAGCCATCAGCAACCCGTTCAAGGCCATGTGGGTGGCGATGCGCGGCGTGAAAACGTCGGGTCCGATGGCGCCGGAAATCGACCTTACCAAGCAGCGTCCGGCACAGTACGTGTTCTCGTCGGAAGTTCAGAAGCGCCTGTCGGACATCCGCAAGGAAGAAGCTGTCGCCGCTGCCGCAAAGGCCGAGGAAAAGGCCCAGAAGGCTTCGACCGCCGCCTGAGCGATTTCGAGCTGAATATAAAAAAGGGCGCGATGCAAATCGCGCCCTTTTTCTTTGAAAGATTGAATTCGCGAGACGCCCGGCAAACACCGCCAGAGCAGCGCTCAGACGTCCGCGGAAACCAGATTGGTGTGACCCAGCAGATAGCTGCGGCAGTCGCGCAGGCTGCGTAGCGCGCGATTGAAGTCGCGCCCGGTCGAAACCAGCGCCCGAATCACCAGCGGATTGCGGGCGATGCCGCGCAGCACCTTGCGCAGATCGACATCACCATTGGGTTTGATCGCAGTGGTGGCGATTTCCGGCAGGGCGCGATGGGCGGGATCGCTGACGACGCGCAGTGCGGCGAACGGCAGTCCGGCCATGGCGGCAAATTCCGCGGCGATGTGGCTTTCCATATCGACGGCAGCGGCGCCGAATTCCGAGCGCAGTGCGGCCTTGCCGGCCTGCCCTGTCACGACCTTCTCGACACCAACCAGACCACCGCGAAACACCTTCTGGCGGCCGACGCCAGCACCGGCGATCAGTTCGTCGCTAAGGACCTCAGACGCTGACCAACGGCTGTTGCCGGCTACCACTTCCGTGGCCACAACGACAGCGCCTGATTTGAGATCGGGATCGAGGCCGCCGGCGACGCCGAAGCTGATGACGCCGCGGATGGTCGTGGGGTCGAAGTCAGCCAGCAGGCTGCGGAGCTGGACGGGGTCGCTTGAGCTGCAAATGACGGTCATTCCCGGCCCGGCAGCGATCTTCGCTTCCTGGACCAGCCCCGTGACGATCAATACCGGCCGCGGGTCGGTTGTATCGCCCGCGGTCGAAATGCCCCCATCGCCCAAAATCACATCCCAACCCCTACGGTCTTGCTGTTGGTGCTCTTCAAATTCCGGAACCGCGCCAACGCCCAGAGCGGGAAGAATTTCGAGTAGCCATGATAACGCAGATAAAACACGCGGGGGAAGCCGGTAGCCGTGTAACGGGCCTCGTCCCAGAGTCCTTTTTCCGTCTGTGTGTCCATCAGGTACCGCGTTCCACGGGCGACAGCCGGATTATCGACCTCGCCTGCCGCCATCAGGGCAAGCAAAGCCCATGCCGTTTGCGACGACGTGCTCGGGGCCGCCTCGAATCCCTTGTAGTCGAGTCGGTAGCTGACCGCATCTTCGCCCCAGCCGCCGTCCTCGTTCTGGATCGACAGCAGCCAGGCCACCGCCTTGCGGAACGCCGGGTCCTGGTGGTCAATGCCAACAGCATTCAGCGCACACAGCACCGACCAGGTGCCGTAGATGTAGTTCAGGCCCCAGCGGCCATACCAGGAGCCCTCCGCGAGCTGGGTACGGCGCAGATATTCCACACCGTCTGCCAGCGGCTTCGAGGTCTCGACCGTGTCGCCAAGCTGCGCCAGCATCGAGACGCAGCGCGCGGTGACGTCCTCCGTCGGCGGATCGAGCAGTGCGCCATGGTCCGAGAACGGGATGTTGTTGAGGTAGTATTCGAGGTTATCGACCTCGAACGCTGCGAAGCCGCCGTCGCTGCTCTGCATGCCCAGGATCCACTCCCGGCCGCGATCGAGCGCAACGTCGTATTCCTTGCCGCCGGTCTGACGGCGCGCGCGGTCCATCGCCATCATCACCACGGCCGTGTCGTCGAGATCCGGGTAATACGCGTTGTTGTACTGGAACGCCCAGCCGCCCGGACGCAGGTCCGGCCGCTTCACCGCCCAGTCGCCCTTCACGTCGAGCACCTGCTTCGTCGCCAGCCAGTCGAGCCCTTCTTTCGCCGGACCGAACGCTTCATCGCCGCCGGTCTCCAGCATCGCATGCGCGGTCAGCGCGGTGTCCCACACTGGCGATACGCAAGGCTGGCAATAGGCTTCGACCTCACCGACAATCAGAAGTTTGTCGATACCGCGGCGCTGGATGGCGCGGGGCGGATAGTCGGCGGGGAAGCCGAGCACTTCATACATCATGACCATATTGGCCATCGGCGGATAGATCGCACCGAGACCATCCTCGCCGTTCAGGCGCTCCTCGCAGAACTCGACGGCTTTCGCGATCGAATGGGCGCGGAGTTTCTTTGGGAAATACGGTTCGGCGGCGCGGAGCAGAATATCGATACCGGTGAAGAAGGCGAACATCGCGCGACTCTGATGCGGCGCGCGTTTAATGCCACCGATCCTGGATGGATCTTCCAGGAACAACTCGTCGATGCCGACGCCCTTCTTGTTCTGCGCACGCGGCTTCAGCGCTGCGAGCACCATGAGCGGCACGATCGTGGTGCGCGCCCAGTAGGACATCTTGTTGAGGTGGAACGGAAACCACATCGGCAGCAGCATGATCTCGACCGGCAGCACAGGAGTGGCGCGCCATGAGAGGATGCCGAACATCGCGAGCAGGAAGCGCGTGAAGACGTTGACGTTGACAGCGCCGCCGCGCGAGAGGATTGCTTCGCGGGCGCGGACCATATGCGGCGCGTCGGTCGAATCGCCGATCATCTTCAGCGCGAAATACACTTTCACGCTGGCGCTCATGTCGAAGTCGCCGTCCTGTACCAGCGCCCAACCGCCATGCTTGCCCTGGGTGCGGCGCAGATAGTTGGCGATCTTGCCTTCAAGCTCGGCATCGACGGGCTCGCCGAGGTAGTGCCGCAACAACACGTATTCTGACGGGATCGTGCCGTCGGCTTCGAGCTCAAATACCCAATGGCCGTCAGGCTGCCGGAACTTCAGCAGGCCCTGCTTCGCCGAAGCGATGCTCGTCTCGAGCGCCGCGTTTTGAATTGTGATCTCTGGACTGACCGAATGCATCTCGCTCGCCATATCTCCGTAGTCGTCGTGAATGATCGTCTGGCTGCGCAACGGTCAGCGCATCGCCAGAACGAGATCGGCCGCGCGGTCACCCGACCGCACCGATCCCTCAATAGTCGCCGGCAGACCGGTATCGGTCCAATCGCCTGCAAGAAACAGGTTCTTGAAATCGGTGCGCGTGCCCGGACGCAGGGCATCTTGGGCAGGCGTAGCCGCAAAAGTAGCACGGCGCTCGCGCACGATCTGCCAGGCGGGCAGCGGCGCCTGGATATTCGAAATCTTGCAGATCTCGTCCCAGATCTGTTGCGCAAACTGTTCGCGCGGTGTGTTCACGAAACGATCGCCATTGCTGATCGTGATCGACAGGCGATTGTGGAAAGCAAACAGCCATTCCACCACACCGCCGACAACGCCAATCAGCGGCGCGTGGCCTGCTGGCGGAACATAATTGAAATGCGCATTCACGATCGCGCGGAATTCGGTCGGCGTCTTCACACCAGGCAATAGCGACTTCGCGGCCCATGGCGGAACCGCCATCACGACGACATCGTCCGCGCTAAGCGTGATGACGTCTTCAGCGCCAAACTTCAGCTCGGTGACGCGATCACCACTCATGGTGTAACCGCGCAGCTCATGGCCAAAATGAACGCCGGCGCCCTTGGCGCGCAGCAATTCGATCGCAGGCTCGACCAGAACATCGCTAAGACCAGCGCGCGCGATCAACGGGCGGCACGCTTGGCCGCCTGCCAGCAGCGTTTCGCGCACGATGGCGCCGGCCAGACCAGCCGAACCTTCCGGCGGATCGACATTGAGCGCGGCCAGCAACAGTGGCTGTACCAGACGATCGTAGAGGACGCCTTCACAGCGAATGGCATCGCCGACCAGGCGACTATTCGATGACCAGATCAGCGGCGACAGCGCAAGATAATCGGCGACTGATGTGTCCGGGACGCGGCGCGTCTTGTCGAACAACCATGTCGGGATCTTGCCATCGCCGAGATCGAGCTGCCAGCGCTTGCCAGTCTTGGCATCGGCAAATGCGAATTGTGCCCGCTGCGGACCAACGAGCCCGGCTTCGGTGCCGATCGACTTTGCATAAGCGACGACATGGCTGTTGCCCGACAGAACCAGGTGGTTGCCGTTGTCGATCTGGAGCTGGGTCTGCGCGTCGAAATACGACCGGCAGCGGCCACCGGCCTGCTGCGTCGCCTCATGGACGTGGACCTTGAAGCCGGCATTGACGAGACGCACGGCGGCCGACAGGCCGGAAACGCCGGCACCAATGATATGAGCGGTCTTTTGCATCAGATGATCGCGTATCGCAGCAGGATCGCTATCTTGGAGGCCTTGCCGAGACGAACGGGGTCGCGCGGCAAAGCAAAGCCGCGCGCCACCAGCAATTCCAGGATGGCGTGATAATATTTCGACATGATCCGCGGCGCGCGCACCATGCGGCGCTTGTTACGCGCCATGATCTCGTCGGACTTTTCGAAATGCGCCTGCGCCCGCTTCACCAGCGGCGCACAGACCTTCGGCAATGCCGGGCTGGCGCGCACCACGTCGGGATCGCTCGACGTGATGCCGGCGTGATAGAGCAGCTCACGCGGCAGATAGAGACGACCGATACCGGCGTCTTCGTCGATATCGCGCAGGATATTGGTGATCTGCAGCGCACGACCGAGATGATGCGCAAGCAGAATGCCATCTTCGTCCGGCATGCCGAACACCTTCACCGACAGGCGGCCGACGGCACTGGCAACACGATCGCAATACAGATCGAGCGTTGCGTCATCGGGCGCACGGATATCTGCAGGGATATCCATCTCCATGCCGTCGATGACGGCGATGAAATCCTCCTTGCGCATGCCGAACTGCTTGATCGGCCCGACATAGTCGCGCACCCGCGCCGGCGGATTACCTGCATAGAGCGCATCGATATCTGCGCGCCACTGCTGCATGTCAGCGAGCCTGACGTCGCGCGGACCAGCGGAATCCGCGATATCGTCAACCTGACGGCAGAAGCTGTAGATCTGGAACATCGCATCGCGCTGGGCGCGCGGCAGAATGCGCATCGCGGCATAGAACGAACTGCCGGCAGCAACGCCCTGAACCTCGCTCTGAGATTCGCTATTATTCACCTGGCTTGTCATCTGGTTCATGCGCCCGGCGTCGTCGAACGAGGCATCGGCGCGCTGGTGGTGGCGCGGCGCCACAGTCCGCCGGCAATGCCGGCCAGCGCGTAGCCTGCCATGCTGGTCTTCGAGAGATGAACCTTCTCACTCAGCGGATCGCGCGTCTTCAGCATCTTCAGGATCTGCCAGGCAAAGGTCTCGATGACGGCGACATCACAGCCCAGCCGGACGTCGGCGATATGGACCGTCAGTGTCTCGCTCTCATGCATCAGGGTCTCGGTCTTGGCGACCAGCTCGCGAATACAGGCCAGCAGCGCCGGCGACGCCTTCGCCTGCTTGAGATCTTCCACCGAGGCGCCGTGCCGGTCCAGCGTGTCCTGCGGAATGTAGACCCGATCGAGATCGCGATAGTCGTTGCCGCAATCCTGCAGGTGATTGTTGATCTGCAAGGCCGCGCACAGCGCATCCGACGCCGGCCAGGTGGCTTTGCTTTCGCCGTGCACGTCGAGCATGAAACGTCCGACCGGCATCGCCGAGAACGAACAATAATGAATGAGCTCATCCCAGTCGGCGTAGCGCAGCTTGGTCACGTCCATCCGGAAGGCTGTCAGGACGTCGAGCGCATGACGCGGGGGCATCTCGCGCATCTGGAGCGCCTCGCGCAGGACAACGGCTTCGGCCTGGCCGTCACCCTGACCGAGCAGGTCGGCCTCCAGCTCGTCGAGCAGGGCCAGTTTTGCAGGCGCATCGAGCAGCGCGTGATCGGCAATGTCGTCTGCGGTCCGGACGAAATTATAGAAGGCAAGAATCAGCGCCCGGTGGCGCGGATGGATAATCCACGACGCGACAGGAAAATTCTCGTCACGATCGGTCTTGCCGGATCGCAGTTCGCTCGCAGGGGTCATCCAGAACTGGCTACGTTGGATTTGAACAGGGTGGCTCGGGGGCCGCCAAGGTCCGGTAATACCGGCAGGCGGGGTCGGCCGCGAGCCCCCATATAGGGCAAATTGGCCCGTGAGACCAATGCCAATATGCCACTTTCGGCCGCAGCCAGTGCCGGGCCGGATCACGTCTTGGCGGGCTCGCGGCGAGACCAAAACGGCGCCACGAGCCCGGAATCTCGCATTGGGGCGGGGTTATTGGCCGTGGCTGACCAGCACGTCGTTGCAGGCCTTGCTGATCTTGGGGCGGTTTTCCTTCAGGCAGGACAGAACAACGAGGTCGCCCTGATCCATGACGGCGCGGCAGAGCTTCTGCACGTCGCGGGTGCAGGCCTTCTGCTCCGCGTCGGTGCCGCTGCGGGGCTGGTTTTGCTGGGCCAATGCGCCGGTCGAGGCAGATGCGGAAAGCACGGACAGTACCAGGAGAAATTTACGCATTGTCTTCCTTCAGTATGGTGACGAGATCACAGCCCGTGTGGTGCATAGCATAAACTGAAACATTCGCATCGCCGGGAAGGCTTTATCTTCAGGCACATCGGCGAATTCGCGGCGATGGATGCAATCAGGACACAGAACATTCCCGCCACCACAGGCACGAATAAATGCGGCGAAAACTTGCACACATGGCCGCACTGGCTGCAGGACCGGCCGATGCCACCCCCGCAGGACAAGATAAGGTTTTAGGACAATTGTTCAGACGCACATCACCTCCACCCGTTCCGCTCCGGGAACCTTCGCGCTTGTGGGCGGTGACATGTTACTTTTACAATCGTCCAATTATGATCGCTCTATTGAACCTAAAGATGTGCAGCGACACTTAAGCTTCGATGAGGCGCGGCATAACTCGGTTACACAGCGCTATTTTGGGAAAACTTACATGACATTCCATTCTGCAAAGCGGTTCGGGCACGCCTTCAAGGCCGCTGGCGCTGGCGCGATCCTGCTGCTGTCGGTATCCGCAGGCCATGCCCAGTCCGGACCGTTCGCCGGCTTCGACGGGGCCTGGAGCGGTACCGGAACGGTCTCCATGTCGGACGGCTCCTCGGAGCGCATTCGCTGCCGGGCGACCTACAAGGTGGATGGCGGCGGCAGCGCCCTGGCGCAGACGCTGCGCTGCGCCAGCGACAGCTACAAGTTCGACCTCTCCAGCAATGTCACCAGCCAGGGCAACAATGTTTCGGGCAGCTGGAGCGAAGCCAGCCGCAACGTCTACGGCAATCTGGTCGGCAAGGCGGGCGGCGGCCAGATCGACGTCTTCGTCGAGGCCGCGGGCTTTGCGGCCAACATCACGCTGACGACCCGCGGCAACAAGCAGTCGGTATCGATCAGCTCCAAGGGCGAAATTCGCGGCGTTTCGATCAATATGGTCAAGAGCTGAGACGTGACCCGTGCATCAGGTGCGAAGCCACAGGCTTCGCGCCGCAGAAATTCATTCGACCTCGTCGCATAGATAGCGATTGATCTGGTAGGGACGCGCTGCCAGTCCCGGACAGAACGATGCCACCACAGGCTCCAGGCGCTCGAACAGACCACGCCATTCCGCATTGAGTATCTCGAGCCGATCTCGCGCGGCCTCCGCTTCCCGTGCCAGTCTGGCCATGTCCAGCGTCAGCAAGCGGCCGTCGCGAACCACAAAGCTGCCGCCGATCATCACGTGGCGCACCGAGGTCGCATCTTCGGTATGAACCAGTTGGTTGACGCTCCAGTTGTGCGGGATCCAGTTGATCGCCCCGAGATCCAGGAACACGATGTCGGCCTTGTAGCCCGGCGCCAATACGCCGGTATGCGACAGCCCGAGCGCCCGCGCCGAGCCGGCCGTGGCAGCATAATAAATCTCCTCGACCGCAGCCCATTTGCGTGGGTCGGGCCCTTGTACCTTGGAGGCCATCGATGCGTAGCGCATCGCCTCATACATGTTTTGATTGTCGGAGCAGTTCGCACCGTCTGTCCCGATGCCGACATTGACGCCGAGGTCGAGCGCACGGCGCATCCTGAACAGGCCGTTGCCCAGCCGCATGTTGCTGCCAGCGTTATGCGCCAGCGAGGCGCCACGGTCGGCCATCAGCCGAAAATCATCATCATCGAGCCAGACCGCATGAGCCGCGGAGAATTGTTCGTTGATCAGGCCTAGTTCGTCGAGATGCGCAATCAGCGTCTTACCGTAACGTTCCTTGCCGACCACCGCCTGCACCTTGCTCTCGCCGACATGGCTCTGCAGGGGAATGCCATGGTCGCGTGCCAGCTTGGCGCAGCCGCACATGAAACTGTCGCTGCAATGGATCGGAATGGTCGGCGCCACCGCAGGTCGGATGTCATGTGAAGACCATTTCCAGCGTTCGAGAATCGATCCGATGGCCGAAATAGTCCGATCGCCCGGCCCCAGCCGTAGCCGATCGACCTGGTGCTGAAGATCTTCCGGAAGCGCATCGCGCAGTCCGGGAATGGCTTCGTAGAAACTGTGATCCGCGACCATCGGCGCGATGACGGCACGCATGCCGACTTCCGCATAGGCCTCAGCGACGGCATCCATGCCGTCGATGCTCGGTGCCGGATATTCGTAGTACAGATCATAGGCCGCGGTGCAGCCTTTCAGCACCATTTCGGCAGCGCAGATCTGGGTCGTGAGCTTCTTGTCCTGCAGCGAGCGGCTACCGCTAATCCACGGGGCGGCAGCCAGCAGTACCTCCAGCGTCCAGCGATCGCCCTGCCCGCGGCCGAGGCCACCATGGCCATGGGTATGGGCGTTGACGAGGCCGGCATGAACCAGCATGCCGGAGGCATCCACGATGTTCGCGCCGTCTGGCGCGGCAAGATCAAGCCCCATTTCCGCAATGATCCCGTCTTTGATCAGAATATCGCCCTTCACGCCGCGGCGGGACCCCGCGTCGGAGATCAAAGCGTCACGGATCAGTACATATCCCGGATAGTTCTTTGCCATTGCACCTGACCTAGTTGTTGTCGTTGGAGTTGCTGTCCAGATTGCTCGACCACGGCACGAGCAGGCGCTCGATGACCTCGACCAGTTGGAACAGCGCGATGCCCATGATGGCGAGAATCACCACCGCGCCGAACGCGACCGGTGTGCGGAAGAACGCCATCGAGGTCTGGATCAGATAGCCGAGGCCGGAATCCGCGCCGACGAATTCGGCCACCACGGCACCCACTACGCAAAGGGCAGCCGCGACGCGCAATCCGCCGAACACGAAAGGCAAAGCGTATGGCAGACGGATGCGCAGCAATTCCTGGACACGGGTAGCGCGGCACGAACGTCCGAGTTCGATCAGTTCGGGCGGCGCGGCCAAGAGTCCCGCGACAGAACTCACCACGAGCGGGAAGAACGCGACGAGGAAGGTAATGATCACCCTTGAAAACTCGTTGGCCCCGAGTGCCACCAGAAGAATCGGCGCCAGTGCCACCTTGGGCACCGACTGGGTGAGCACCAGCAGTGGATAGATTGCCGCCGACATCGTGCGCGAGCTCGCAATCAGCATGGCAAGCGGCAGGCTGATCGCAATGGAAGCCGCGAGCCCGAGCAGAACGGTCCGCAGCGTAGTCACCGTATGCATGGCGATGTTGGGCCAGACCGGTACTATCGCTGTCCAGATCGCGCTCGGCGACGGCAACAGGAACGGCCTGATGCCAAACCCTCGGCAGAGCAGTTCCCAGCCGAGCAGGAATGTCAGGGTCGACACGATGACCGGCAGGTTGCGGCGGCCCCAGTCTGCAGCATTAGTGAGCATGGGCCGCTCCGCCATAGATCCGGTCGCGGATCAGTTTCGAGCAGCGGTGGAATTCCGCGCTGGCTTCCTGGTCGAACGATCGCGGGCGAGGCAGATTGACCTCCACGATCTCCGCGACACGGCCCGGCCGCGGCGACATCACCACGACCCGATCCGCAAGCAGCACGGCTTCGGAAATCGAATGAGTCACGAACAGCACCGCCATCGGATTTGCCTGCCACAACGCGAGCAGGGACAGACTCATCTCCTCGCGCGTCAGAGCATCGAGTGCGCCGAATGGTTCATCCATGAGCAGGATGCGCGGCTGTTGCACAAGGCCGCGGCAGATCGCGACGCGTTGCTGCATACCGCCAGAGAGTTCTCGCGGCATCCGATGCTCGAAGCCCGCGAGACCCGCCGAATGCAGCAGCACGCGAGCGCGCTCGCGCGCTTCGGGCCCATCACCGCCAGACAGACTCAATGGAAATGCAACGTTGCGCTCCACATTCATCCACGGCAGCAGGGTCGGCGATTGGAACACCATCGCCGTGCCTTTCGTCGCCCCTGTGACCAGTTTGCCGTCGAGCGTGAGATGCCCGATATCGGGCAGCACCAATCCGGCCACCATGCGCAGCAACGTCGACTTGCCGCAGCCGGAGGCACCGACGATGGCAACGAACTCCCCCGGCCCTATGGAGATCGTGACGTCGTCCAGCGCCTGCACATGGCCGCCGCGGCGGGTCTTGAAGGTCTTGCCGACCCGGGCAAGCGAGATCACGGGACGAAACTGTCGTCGATGGCCTGGGCCGGATTCCACGACGCATCGAGTTTGAGGCTCTCGGCCACGGCCTTCCACGTATCTGCCAGGCGATCTTTTGCGAAGTGCCCCTGCCCTGTTGCACGCTGGTGATCGTTGAAGATGAAGCCCATGGTGGCCTTCTGCGACGCTTCGCATTCGTCTTGCAGGACTTCCGGATTTTTCTGCACATGGAGCTTGCAGGTCTCGACCGGATTGTCGCGCGCCCACGCGTAACTCTTCACAGCGGCACCGACGAAACGCCTCACGAGATCCGGATTGGTCTTGATCGTCTCATCGGTGGCGATCAACGATGACGCATAGATCGCAAAGCCCGCGGAGACGAAGGGCAGCGCTACGATTTCCTCGCCGGCCTGCGTGGCTGCCTTGTTCTGATAGTATTGATGGATGGAGTAGAATGGTGCCGCATCGACGCGCTTGGCAATCAACATCGCCGCCATTGCCGATGCGTCCGTCGTGACCCAGGTTACGCTCTCCGGGTCGATTCCGACCCGGCGTGCGACTTCCGGAAAATAGATCCGGTGACTGTTGCCCGGGCTCACGGCGATTTTCTTGCCGGCAAGATCCTTGAAGCCCTTGATTGCTGACGATTTCAGAATGAACAGCGAGTGCGGCGAATAGGTATAGACCGCCACAATCGATTTGACCGGTACTGACTGTTGCGCGCGTCCCGCGAGCACCGCGCCGACGTCGGCAACGCCGAACTTGGCCGCGCCTGCCGCCACCTTGTTCACCGTGTCGCCCGATCCATAACCCCTGACGATGGTGAGATCGATACCAGCGTCCTTGAAAAATCCGCGCTGCTGGCCCGCAAAATACGCCGCGTGCTCCCCTGTCGGGATCCAGTCGAGCTGCAATATGGCCTTGTCCTCGGCGTATGCGCCTTGCGACAGGCCTGCGGCCAATACAACCGCCAGCAGTAAACGCTTCATGCTCATGAACAACCTCGTGAATGTTGCAGTCCGGCTGCCGCCGTTCTCCTCCATTCCCAAGCAACACTGATGCCGAGATACCGGCTGGCATTGTCCAAAAATGAAAGTATGATTTTCAATTATAGACAGTGGCGGGGCAGCAAAGATGGCCGCGTTTACATGGGACGACCTGCGCGTGGTGCTGGCCATCGAGTCCAGCGGCACGGCGCTTGGCGCTGCCAAGCAGCTGGATGTCAGCCACAGCACGGTCCTGCGCCGGCTGGCAACGCTCGAGCTCGCGCTGGACACCAAACTGTTCCGGCGCAGTGAGGGCCGCCTGATTGTGAGCCCGCCCGCGGCCGCGCTGATCGCGAAGGCACGATCAATTGCGGAAGCCCTCGACGCGCTTCCGCAACTGATCGATGGCCCTCATTCAGAGCTGGAAGGGGTCGTTCGCGTTGCCGCGCCCCACGCATTGATCTGTCACGCGCTGACCGATGCCTTCGCCGATTTCCGCAACACGCACCCTTCGATCCGGATCGCACTATGCGCCGACATGCAGTTCGACGAATTCCGGCGCGGCCACGCCGACGTCGCACTGCGGATCAGTCTTGCGGTTCCCAACGAACTCGGAATCCGCCGGCTCTGCGACTACCGCTTCGCCCTTTACGCCCGTGATGATCTGGCGCTCCGCCTGCGTGAGGGTGCCACGTTGGCGGAGATGCCTTTTATCCTTCTCTCCAACGCAAGCCGCGAGATGCCGGAGCGGAAGTGGATGGTCAGTCTCGCCAAGGGGCGTGCACCGGCGGTGGAAGCCAGCTCGACCGTTTCGCTGCGCGCGGCGGTGGCCTCTGGCCTGGGCGTCGGAGTGCTTCCCTGCTACGTGGGCGATGCCCTGCCTGGCGTCACGCGTATCGAGATGGGTCCTGCGGCGCCCCGCGAGGGCATCTACCTGATCACCCATCCGACCCAGAGCAAGCTGGCCAGGTCGCGTGCGGTTGCCGACTTCCTGGTCAAGTTCATAGCGCGCAATCGCGACATGTTTTCCGCCGTCAGACGTAGCTGAGCGGCGGATGCAGCGCCGGCTGACTACTTCTCTTGCTTCGCCAGAACCGAACTGCCCGTAAGGCGCTGCTGCAGATTGATCAGCCACATCGCGGTCGGGCGCAGGATGAACAGATCGGCCACCAGTGCCGCGACCATCGAGAAGGCACTGAGCCAGCCGAACAGCCGCAGCGACGGCAGATCTGAGAATACCGTCACCACGAGGCCGCAGGCCAGCACCACCGTCGTCAGGATCAGCGCGGGACCAACGAGCACAGTCGCACGCTCGACGGCGATCGCGGGATCGGTGCCCGGCGTGTCTTCCAGACGCAAGCGGTTGAGGAAGTGAATCGTCGCGCTGAGGCCGAGGCCGAATGACACCGTGAGTGCCACCACACTGGCGAATTGCAGCCCCTCCCCGAGCAGCCACAACACAAAACCGGCCAGCACCACAGGGAAGATGCCCGGCAGGATACAGGCCAGCATCACCACCCACGAGCGGAACGCGAGGCCGATGAAGACGGCGACCAATCCGAACTCAATGGTCAGGCCGTGATTGAGCTTCTCGATCATCCCGGCGCTGTTGCGCGCCGCGATGGCCGAGAGACCAGTCACCGCGATCTCATAGCCGGGATGCTTGGTGCGAACGGCGTTCAGCGCATTGTCGAGCTTGTCGACCACCGGCAGGATCTTGCTCGAATCGCTGTCGGGCACACGGCCGGACACCACCACCGCCGTCTGATCCGCCGAGATGAAGCGGCGCACCAGATGTTCGGGTATCACGCTGACATATTCCTTCAGCGTCGCGACATCCGACGAACCGGCCTTTTCCGCCAGCCAGCGCCGCAGCGTTTCCAACGACCAGACATTGCCGACACCCGCCTGCTTCTCGACCATGGCGTGGACTTCGGCGATGGTTGCCAACGTGTCCGGCGAATAAAGATCCGCGCCCTTCGGAAATTCGATCAGCACGTCGATCGGATTGGCGCCGGTCAGCTTGGCGTCGAGCCGTCCACTGGCCGCAACCGCCTGCTCCTTGTCCGGCACCTGATCGGCCAGCCGATAGCGCGGCTCGAGATTGGCGTAAACGATCCCGAGACCAACGACGACGACGAGCGAGATCAGGCTGAACAGGCCAGGACGGCCGACCATGCGCACCGCAATCCAGTAGCAGAAGGCGCGCAGCGCCTGCACGCCGGCATCGGCGGTCTGGAACTTGGCAGCAAAAATCTTCTCGTTACGCACCAGCAGCACGCCGAACACCGGCACCAGCGACAGCACCGCGACCAGCGCGATGATGGTCGCGGTGAGACCGGCCTCGCCGAAGGCGCGGATCAGGTCCGAGTCGGAGAACTGCAACGCCAGGAACGAAATGCCGGCGGTGCCATGGGTGAGGACGCAGGCCGGACCCACGACACGAACGGCATTCGTAAATGCTGAATACTTGTCCTCGCCTGCAATCAACCGGTCACGCGCCGCGAAAGTGAGCTGCATCGAGTCGGCAAAACTGATCACCATGATCAGCGGCGTCATCACATTGAGGAACATGTTAAGGCTGAAGCCGGCCCAGCCGAGCGCGCCGAGCGACAACAGGATCGCCAGCAGCGGCGGAAACGCCGCGATGATCATGAACGAGATCTTGCGGAAGAAGATGATCGCAATGACGCAGCCGGCGAGAATACCGGCGATGTTATAGATCAGGCCGTCGCGCTCGACCGCATTGCGGATTTCGAGCTGCATCACCGGCACGCCCGACAATTCCTTGGTCAGACCGCTATTGGCCAGGTCCTCATTCATGGTCTTGCGGATATCGGCAACCACGGTGCTGAGCTTGCTGTTGCTGACCACGGCCGGGTCGAGCGACAGCACCACCAGCGCCAGAGTTCCATCGTCGGACAAAAGCTTGCCGCGGATCAGCTCGTTCTGCTTCACCGTCTCGATGAACTTGTCGTAGTCGGCGCCTTCAGGAAGATCGTTGGGAAACAGCGCTGCCGGCAACTTGCCGGGGGCCGGCGTCTGGCGCGCCGAGAAGATCGAGATCAGCCCCCGCACGCCATCGACCAATTGCAGGTCGGTGACGAGGTCGCGCATCTTTCCAAGATTGTCGCGCGCAAGCAGCGTCTTGCCTTCGAGCACCACGAGCACGTCGAACTCGGTGGACGGGAAGCGCTTCGTCACTTCCTCGTATTGCTTGTATTCCTTGCTGTCAGAACGAAATAGCTGGCTCAGCGAATCGTCGATCTTGATGCGCTGGATGCCAAAGATCGCACCGATCACCAGCGCGAGCAGGATCACGCAAGACAGCACCGGTGCCTTCACCGCGATCAGACCGATGCGCTCGAGCCCGAAGGCGATGCTGATCGGCCCCTTGCGCAATTTATTCATATCCGCGTCGTGGGGGGGAACCGTATCGTGCATACCCTATCCAGTCCTGTCGTCAGCGGCGTCTGCCTAGCAAGCGTCGCGGGCAGTAGTAAGGCTGGAATCGGCGAGACCGAACAGCGCTAGCCCTTGAAAACATGCGGTAAATTTGCCGCGGGCAGATGTAGCAGGTCTGTATGACATATCGCAAGGCGGCGCGCGCGCCGAGGTTGCGTTTCAGGTCACAAAATGGAGCGCAGAGGCTGTTGTTTCATGCTGGTGCAACGAGCGGTGCTACCAGTTGCAGACCGCTTTCGTCTTTCAGAGCCACACCGGTGATGTTGCGATTCAGCCCTTCGCGCGCCAGCCAGGCAATCTTGCTCGCTGCCTCCTCGAAGGACAGGCCGGCCGCCTGGATGTTCGACACGCAGTTGCGCGCAGCGTCCGTCAGACCCGGCTGCGGTGCGAAGGTCAGGTAGGCGCCGAGACTCTGCGGCGCGGACAGACCAGGACGTTCGCCGATCAGCATGATCGTCATCCGGGCCCTCAATAATGCACCGATCTCGTCGCCGAGCGCGACCCTGGCGCCGCCGGCAACCACGACAGCGCCGATCCCGCCCCCCGCCAATTTGGGCATTAACGCGCCCAGCAGGCCAAGCGCATGCGCATTGACCGCAGCCGGAGACAGGCCATCCGCAATCACGATCACCAGATCGCACGCGGCGCTGTCGCGCCCTTCAAGCAACTCCTGTGACTCGCGAGACAGTCGGCGGCCGAGATCAGGACGCTTGAGATAGTCGGCACGATCCGCGACCTGGCTCGTCACCACCAGCGCGCTCGTCCCCAGCCCGGCCAGCGCGGCCGCGATGGCTTCGGCCTCGAAGGGCGCATGGACCGCGTCACGTGCGCGGGCATGGTCGAGCGTGAAATCAAGCAGGGCCTGCGTGGTCAGACTGGCTCCGGCCCGGCCGAGCCCCACACGCGCCGGGGTCAGCGCCCGCAACTCCGCGAGGGAGCGCTGCGGCACCGGCGGCGTCACATCATTCCGATCTGTCATGACGCCAGCCTATCGCTCATTCGGCCGGAACGGCAGCGTCCTGCAGCTTCAACGAATAATAGGACGCGTTGGTCTGACCACCGGACGCATCGCGGGCAAAGTTGATCAGGTGGTGCGCCACCATGATCCCGCTGATGAGATATTCGATCTCGCCACGGGCCAGCCGACGGAGCGCGAATTTCCAGAACGCCCGCTTGTAATCGCCGAGCACACCGACCTTCCAGAAGATGTTGCGCAGCATCACCAGCCCGAGCCGGATGCTTTTCCAGGTGAGCATGGCGCCGATCGGCGGCTTGATCCGGTTGGGATAGGTATGGCGGATCTGGTACTCGAAGCGCTCGAGCAGCTTCTCCGGCACATAGGCACTGCCCATGGCGCGCCGCCAGCTTTTCACCACGTCCTCATACGGCAACAGGAAGTCGACGTTGGAATCGCGGCCCTCGTCCTCGTTCAGGCGTCCTTCCTTCTTCAACCTATCCCACAGTGGCGTCTGCGGCAGCGCCTGCAGCAGGTTGATGGTCAGAAGCGGAATCTGCGACGTTTCCACGAACTCGAGCAAATGCTGGCCGGTCTCGGGCTTGTCGGTATCGAGGCCGAGGATGATGCCGGACACGACTTCCATGCCAAAGCTGTTCAGCGTCTCGATCGCCTCCATGATGGGGACCATCATGTTGTGATCCTTCTTCATCGCCTTGAGGGCGACGGGATCGGGCGTCTCGATGCCGCAGAAGATCGTGCCGAACCAGGCTTCGCGCATCAGCGAAAGGATCTCCGGCCGCTTGGCGATGTTCAGCGTCGCCTCGCAGGACAGGCGCAAGACAAAACCGGTCCTCTTCTGCCACTCGACGAGATGCGGCAGCAGATCGAGTGCGGCCTTGCGATTGCCGATGAAGTTGTCGTCGACGAAATAGACTGAGCCCATGATGCCGCATTCGAGCAGCTTGTCGAGTTCGGCGGTGATCTGCTCCGGCGACTTCAGGCGCGGATTACGACCGTACAGACCGGGGATATCGCAGAACTCGCACTGATATGGACAGCCCGAAGAATACTGGATGCTGCCCAGGAAGTAGCGCGGAATATCGGCCAGTTCATAGGCCGGAATCGGAAACCTGGTCATGTCCAGACGGTCGGTGGTCTTCAGCACGACCTGCTGGTCGGGGCGCGACGTATCCTTTTCCAGGATATCGATCAGTTGATCGGTGGCATCACCGAGTTCGCCGATATGGAGATAGTCGAAAGCCGGGTAGTAATCGGGGCATGACGAGACCGACGGCCCTCCGATCGCCACCGGAAGATCGTAGGAATGCGCGCGGTAGCAGATGTCGTTCATCTGCGTACGCTGGATGTGCATGCCTGACACCAGCACCACTTCGGCCCACAGGAAATCATTGGGCGTGGCGGCGCGAATGTTCTCGTCGATAAAACGGACTTCCCAGTTCTCGGGCATGTAGGCGGCAATCAGCAGCAAGCCCTGGGGAGGCATGAAGGCCTGAACGCCGTCGGTCAGAGGGTATGAATATTCAAACGTGCCAAATGAAGACGTGTATCGCGGAAAGACGCACAGGATGCGCCGGACCGTCTGCCTGCCCTCAGCTCTCATCAAAATTCCTCTGTGAATGCATCAGCGGTCCCCATAAGCGCTGAACCTTCAATAACGTCGCCGAGATAAAACCGTTCCACTCCTGCCGAATACTTTGAGCGATCTAATCACGGCGTCCGAATCTGGGCCAGAATTTCTTCAAGATTGTGGCGGGCGGTGACAAGGTCGTGACCAGCTCCGCACAAGTGCGCACAAAGCGCCAAGCCTTATGACGGTTTATTGACGTCAGGCGATCAGACGCGCGGCCAGATCGGGCAGCAGGCCTTCCTGATCGCGGATGCGAAGGTCCGCTCCGGAGAGCCCGACCCGTTGCAGCCAGTCGTCGAACTCCGGTGCGCGTTTGAGCCCAAACAGGTCGCGGATATAGAGCGCATCGTGAAATGACGTCGACTGGTAGTTCAGCATCACGTCGTCAGCGCCGGGGACACCCATCACGAAAGTCACACCGGCCGCGGCCAGCAGCGTCAGCAGATTGTCCATGTCGTCCTGATCGGCTTCGGCATGGTTGGTGTAACAGACGTCGACGCCCAGCGGCAGGCCAAGCAGCTTGCCGCAGAAATGATCCTCCAGCCCGGCGCGGATGATCTCCTTGCCGTCATACAAATATTCCGGCCCAATGAAGCCGACGACGCTGTTCACCAGCAATGGGTCGAACGCCCGGGCCACGGCATAGGCCCGCGCTTCCAAAGTCTGCTGATCGACGCCGTGATGGGCGTTGGCCGACAGTGCCGAGCCCTGCCCGGTCTCAAAATACATGACGTTCTGGCCGAGCGAGCCACGTTTCAGCGAGAGCCCGGCGGCATGAGCTTCTTTCAAGATTGCCAGATCGATGCCGAAACTTTTATTGGCGGCTTCGGTCCCGGCGATCGACTGAAACACCAGATCGACCGGGGCACCCTGATTGATCAGATCAAGGCTGGTCGTCACATGGGTGAGCACGCAACTCTGGGTCGGAATATCCAGCTTGGTGATGACATCGTCGAGCAGCCGCACCAACCCGCCCAGCACCGCAGGATCGTCGCTTGCCGGATTGATGCCGATGCAGGCATCGCCGGAGCCGAGCATCAGCCCGTCGAGAATGGATGCCGTGATGCCCCTGATATCGTCGAACGGGTGGTTCGGCTGCAACCGCACGCTCATGCACCCGCGCATACCGATCGTGTTGCGAAAGCGCGTGATCACCTCGCACTTCCTGGCCACCAGGATCAGGTCCTGATTGCGCATCAGCTTCGAGACCGCGGCGGCCATTTCCGGAGTGATGCCGCGGGCGACGGTCTGAAGGGCTTGCGGCGTGGCCGCGTCTGACAGCAACCAGTCACGAAAGCCGCCGACGGTCAGCGACGAGATCGTGGAGAATGCGGCGGCATCATGCGTATCGACGATAAGACGCGTCACCTCATCGTCCTCGTAGGGCACGACCATTTCCTGCAGGAATTGCCTGAGCGGCACGTCGGCGAGCGCCATCCGCGCCGCGATCATCTGCTCGGCGGTCTCGGCTACAATCCCGGCCAGCCGATCACCGGATCGCGGCGGCGTCGCCTTGGCCATGAGGTCGCGCAGATCCGCGAAGACATGCGTATGGTCACCGATGGCATGGCGATAGATCATGGCCGGATTGTTGGATATTCGCCGGAGGCTGTCTAGACGTGCCGCCCCGCGGCAACGCCGGAGGACCACGCCCATTGGAAATTGAAGCCGCCGAGATGGCCGGTGACGTCGACGACCTCGCCGATGAAATACAGCCCCGGCACCGATGTCGCTTCGAACGTTTTCGATGACAGTTCTGTGGTGTCCACACCGCCAAGGGTTACCTCGGCCGTGCGATAACCTTCGGTGCCGTTCGGCCGCACGCGCCACTCCTTCACCGCCGCCGCCACCGTCCCCAGAAGCTTGTCCGAAAAATCCGCCAGCCGCGGCGGGCCGGCGATCTTGTCGGCGATCATCTGGGCCAGTCGCTTGGGCAGGAGGTCGCCAAGCACGGTCGCCAGTTCCTGCCGCGGACGTTCGCGGCGTGCCTCCTTCAAGGCGACGAGCACATCGCGCGTCGGTGCCATGTCGATGACGACATCGAGCCCGTCGCGCCAATAGGATGAAATCTGCAGGATCGCCGGACCGCTGAGACCGCGATGGGTAAACAGCAGCGCCTCGTCGAATTTGGTCTTGCCGACGCTGACCACGGCATCGACAGCCACTCCCGCCAGATCCTTGAATTGCGCAAGCGCCGCAACGTCGAAGGTCAGCGGCACCAGCGCGGCCCGCGGCGCGATCATCCTCAGCCCGAATTGTTGCGCCAGTTTGTAGCCGAAGGCACTGGCGCCCATTTTAGGGATCGAGGGCCCGCCGGTGGCGACAACCAGCGACTGACACCGGTACTCGCCCTGATCGGTGGCGACGACAAAGCCGCTGTCGTTCTTCGTCACGCCGAGAATGCCGACGCCAAGCCGCATCTGCGCATCGCCCCGGCGGTTTTCGTCCAGCAGCATGTCGATGATCTGCTGGGACGAACCATCGCAGAACAATTGCCCGCGCGTCTTTTCGTGATAGGCGATGCGATATTTTTCGACCAGCGCGATGAAGTCCTGCTGAGTAAACCCCTTCAGTGCGGATTTGCAGAATTGCGGATTCTGCGACAGGAAATTCGCCGGCGTCGTATGCAGGTTGGTGAAATTGCAGCGGCCACCGCCCGAGATGCGGATCTTCTCGCCCGGCGCCCTCGCCTGCTCAAGCAGCATCACCGAGCGACCGCGTTGCCCCGCAATACCGGCGCACATCAGGCCGGCCGCACCGGCACCGAGAATGACGATGTCGGCCGTGTTATGCGCGCGACGAACGATGGTCATTCCAGCAGCAGCACATCGACGGCAACGGCGAGCTTCTGCTTGCGCGCCCCGACGATCACACCATCGACCGGCGACACGTCGGAGAAGTCGCGGCCGATCGCCAGCACGATGTGATCGTTCTCGACCAGGATATCGTTGGTCGGATCGAAGCCGATCCAGCCGAGTTCCTCGCCGCACCAGACCGACACCCAGGCATGGGTCGCGTCGGCGCCCTGCAGGCGTTCCTTGCCCGGCGGGGGAATGGTGCGCAGATATCCGCTGACATAAGCGGCAGGCAGACCGATGCCGCGCATGCCCGCAATCATGATATGCGCAAAATCCTGACAGACGCCGTGGCGCTTATCCAGCACCTCCTGCAACGGGGTCGAAATCACCGTGGCCTTCGGATCATATTTGAACTCGGTGCGAATGCGATGCATCAGATCGACGGCCCCGGCGAGAATGCCGCGGCCTTCGGTAAAGCTCACCGCTGCATAGTCCGTGACGGCATCGATGATCGGCACGAGCGGGCTGGCGAAGACGTAGCCGATCGGCGACGCACCGCTGAGATCGCTGGAATCGAACGACGCCTCGCGGACGCTCTCCCAGGAAGGGCTAACGTCGCCGCGCCCCGGTGCGAAACGCTCGACATAGACCCTCGACCGGCTATCGATGCGCAGCATCTTGTGCGGGGTTTCGATCAACACGCTTTCCGTCGGCGTGCCGAAGAAATCCGTCCGCATGGCGCGGGCCGCCGGCAGCGGCTTGATATCGACGCTATGCGAGACCAGTTGCTGACCAGCGCTGCTATTGGGTTGCAGCCGCAGCGAGCAGCGCGCATAGCTCACCGAGCTTTCATAGCTATAGGTCGTGACATGGCGGATTTCGTAGATCACGCCAGCCCCGTGAGCTTTTCAGGACGCGATGCGCTGGCGCCGTGCGGGAAGTAATGCAGGCCGATCGAATCCGCCAGCGTCAGCAGATCCTGCTCCAGCGCAAACAGTGACTTGGTGTGGATTTCGGATGCCTCGCCGGTGACGAGCGACGAGCGCAGCGCCACTGCCAGCCGCTGCGGCCGTTCCATCAGGCCGTTCTCCTTCAGCGTCGGCAGGCTGGCGATGTGATCGTTCAGTGCCGAGACCTGGAATGCCACCGAGCGCGGATTATAGGGATCGAGCACCACGAGATCGCGCACCGGCGCGAGTAGCGGGCCGACCAGATAGCGCGAGCGATAGGTGATCTGGCAATCCACCAGCGTCAGCAGGATATCGAGATCGTCACTCGTCGCCTCGTCGGATGCGAATTGCCGCGCAAAGCGCGTGGTATTGATGGCGCGTTCGGCACGGCGCCCCATTTCGAGGAAACGCCAGCCGGCGGCACGGTTCATGTTTTCCTGCGCGAGACCGGCGAAGCTCGCCAGTTCCTGCAAGGTCAGCTCGGCCGCACTGACGACGTCATCGTCATCTTCGACTTCATGCGCAAGCCGCTCGGCCATTTCGGTGATGACCTGCCAGGCGTCGGGGGACAGCCGTTCGCGCAGCGAGGTGGCGGTCCGCAATGCAGCGCGCACCAGCGATAGCGCCGAGCCAAACTGCTCCTCGCTCTGCAAGGCTTGCGCGGCGACCTTCGCCGGTTGCGAACGTGATGTCAGCGATGTCGCGCCCCAGGTCATCAGCATGCGCTGGATGCGCTCGATCGATTGCTGCCCAGTGGCGCCGCCCTTGCCGGGATCGCGCTGCGGCACGCTGAGTGCACGGATCAGACGCAGTGTGGATTCGGCGCGTTCGAGATAGCGCCCGAGCCAGAACAGATTGTCGGCGGCACGGCTCGGCACCCAGCCGGCGATGCGGCGGATACGCACATTGTCGACGGCCGGCAGCAGCGTCGAGGCCGCCACGGCCTTGTCGGCAACCACCCAGACGTCGGCGGCGCGTGCGCCGGCGCCCATGGACACGGCGCGCGCATCGGGTTGATCCGCAATCCGGCAGAACCCGCCGGGCATGACGGTCCAGCCCTCAGGCGTCGCCGCCGCGAAAACGCGCAGCACGAAAGGGCGCGGCGCGAGCCGGCCATTGTCCCAGACCGGCGTGGTCGAGAGCTGCACCAGCTCCTGCCCGACATAATCGACACCGCGATTGGCAATCGCCGCCTTCAGACGCTCGCGCTCGCTTGGCGAGAGCTGCGACGGCAGCACCGGCGAGTAGCCAGGGAAACCGGGCACCGCTCCGCCATAGGCGCCTTCGATGGCAAAATCGTCGAGCCGCGCCAGCACTTCTTCGCGCGCCGATTTCTGACCGCACCACCAGGTCGCGATATGCGGCATCTTGAGTGGTTCGCCGAGCAGCTTCCGGCTCAAGCTTGGCAGGAAGCCCAGCAGTGCGCGCGCTTCCATCACGCCGGAGCCGGGCATGTTGGCGACGACGACGCCATTCTTTCTGACAACGTCGATCAGCCCGGGCACACCGAGTTGCGACGACGCATCGAGTTCCAGCGGATCGAGCGAATTGGCATCCACGCGGCGCAGCAGCACATCAAGGCGCTTCAAGCCGGCCACAGTGCGGATGTGCACGCGGTCGCCGGAGACTGCGAGGTCATCGCCTTCCACCAGCAGGAAACCGAGATAGCGCGCCAATGTCGCATGTTCGAAATAGGTCTCGCTGAACGGCCCCGGTGACAACAGGCCGACCCGCGGTTCGTCACGATCGGCCGACGCGCGCAGACTGTCGCGGAAGGCTTCGAAGAACGGCGCGACGCGCTCGACATTCATCGACTTGTAGAGATCGGTAAAGGCGCGCGACAGCACCAGCCGGTTTTCCAGCGCATAGCCCATGCCGGACGGCGCTTGCGTGCGATCGCCGAGCACCCACCAGCGGCCGTCGGGGCCGCGGCCGAGATCGGCGGCATAGACGTTGAGATAGCGACCGCCCGGCGGCTTCACGCCGCGCATGGCCCGCAGATATTCCGAGCTTCCGGCAATCGCCGCCGCCGGGATCGCGCCGGACGCGACAAGGCTGGCATCGCCATAGAGATCGCCGAGAATCTTCTCCAGCAACTCGGCGCGCTGGGTCATTGCCGCCGAGATCTGCAGCCATTCGGATTCGTCGATCAGGAGCGGCACATGGCTGAGCGGCCAGATCCGGTCGGCGATTTCGCCGGGCGCGCGGTAGGTGACGCCGGCTTCCCGGAGATGACGGTCGGCGGAACCGAAGCGGCGTTCGATCTCAACGGGCGCCATGGCGCCGAAAGCCTCGAAGAAACGCGTCCAGACCTCCCGCGGCGTGCCGTCCTGGGCGATGAATTCGTCGGGAATTCCGGGCAGCCGCTCGTAGTCGCGGGTCCATTGCGCGACCTTACGATGTCCCGGACGGGGCTTTTTCCCCTGACCGGCCTGTCCCGTCATTCCGACTCTCCAGCCCAAACTGCCTGCATTCTCAATGCAGGAGAGGCGTTCGCAAGTCGAGGGTCAATGGGAATTCAAGTGTGCGTTCTGCCCTTGGCGGAGCGATTTCGCCGGGCGTGTGGCCGATCTCTTCGAACCGGGCCAGCCGCCGGGCCTCCGCCTCATAGGCATTGACCGGTTTTGTCTCGTAATTGCGGCCGCCGGGATGCGCCACATGATAGACGCAGCCGCCGAGCGACCGCCGATTCCAGCTGTCATAAATGTCGAAAACCAGCGGCGCATGGACCGGGATCGTCGGATGCAGGCCGGAGGCCGGCTGCCAGGCCTTGAAACGGACGCCGGCGACCACCTCGCCGGCCCGGCCGGTATCGGTCATCGGCAGCGCACGGCCGTTGCAGGTAATGATGTGCCGCCCCGGCGTGAAGCCGTTGGCCTTCAATTGCAGCCGCTCCACCGAGGAGTCGACATAGCGCACGGTGCCGCCGGCTGAGCCCTCCTCGCCCAGCACATGCCAGGGTTCCAGCGCCTGCCGGACTTCCAGCGTCACGCCGCCATAGGTGACGTGGCCGAACACGGGAAAGCGGAATTCGAGCTGGGCTTCGAACCATTCCTTGGAGAATTCGTAACCGGACCGGCCGAGTTCACTCAGCACGTCCTGGAAATCCTCCCACAGGAAATGCGGCAGCATGAAGCGATCATGCAGCGCCGTCCCCCAGCGCACGAATTTGCCGTCCTGCGGCTCGCGCCACATTTTTGCGATCAGCGCGCGGATCAACAGTTGCTGCGCCAGCGACATGCGCGGATCGGGCGGCATCTCCAGCGCACGGAATTCGACGAGGCCGAGACGCCCTGTCGTGCCATCGGGCGAATAGAGCTTGTCGATGCAGATCTCAGCGCGATGGGTGTTGCCGGTGATGTCGACGAGGATGTGCCGGAACAGCCGATCCACCAGCCACAGCGGCGCCTTCTCGCCGGGCGGCGGCACCTGCGCCAGCGCGATCTCCAATTCATAGAGACCATCATGCCGCGCTTCGTCGATGCGCGGTGCCTGACTTGTCGGGCCGATGAACATGCCGGAGAACAGATAGGACAGCGATGGATGGCGCTGCCAATACAGCACGAGACTCTTCAGGAGATCCGGCCGGCGCAGGAACGGCGAGTCAGCCGGCGAGCTGCCGCCGACCACGACGTGATTGCCACCACCGGTGCCGGTGTGACGACCATCGAGCAGAAACTTGTTGGCGCCGAGCCGCGTCTTCGCGGCCTCTTCATAGAGAAATGTCGTGGTATCGACGGCCTCGCGCCAGCTCGAGGCGGGATGGATGTTGATCTCCAGCACGCCGGGATCGGGCGTCACCTTGATGACCTCGACGCGCGGATCGAACGGCGGCGGATAGCCCTCGACATGCACCTGCATCTGCAATTCTTCGGCCGTCGCCTCCAGCGCCGTCACCAGTTCGAGATAATCTTCAAACTTCTCGACCGGCGGCATGAAGGCACAGAGAATGCCGTCGCGGATTTCAATCGACATCGCCGTGCGTACGCCGCCGGAACGAATCTGCTGCTCCTGAACGTATTGCGCGGCAGGCTGGTTTTCCGCAGACGCGATTTCGTCGAACACCGGCATGTCGCCGCGCGGCTCCAGCGGATCCTGCTCGACGATGAACGGATATTCCTCTTCGGTGAGGTGCGGCAGCGACGACAATGGCAGGCGCAGGCCCATCGGTGAATCGCCGGGTGTCAGGAACAGATTGCCACGGCGCAGCTTCCACCGCTCGGACCGCCAGCGTCTGTCCGCGGCCGTCTCCGCATTCCAGCGCTGGATCGGCAGCACGAACCCTTTCGGCCTGTCGAGGCCATGTTCGAAGACCCGCGCCATGCGCGCACGTTCCTCCGGATCGGGCAATTTGGAGTCGCCAGGCACGACATTGTTCGGCAGGTTCGATTCTTTCTGCTCCCAATAGACGGGATCCTCGAAGGCCGGAATGACATAGTCCTTCGGCAGCCCAAGCCGCCGCGCCGTGCCTTCGGCGAAGCGCTCGGCACCGCCGATATCGGCGCTGCGCGGGCCTTCGATCCGTGAGATCAGCGCATCGTTCTTCCAGATCGGCACGCCGTCCTTGCGCCAGTACAGGCCGAACGCCCAGCGCGGCAGGCTCTCGCCGGGATACCATTTGCCCTGCCCGTAATGCATCAGGCCACCCGGCGCGAAGCGCGTCCGCAACCGGCGGATCAGATCGTCGCCGAGGCCGCGTTTGGTGGGGCCGACGGCGGCCGTATTCCACTCCGGCGATTCCATATCGTCGACCGACACGAATGTCGGCTCGCCGCCCATGGTGAGACGCACGTCATGCGCCTTCAGATCGGCATCGACCTTTTCGCCGAGCGCGTCGAGCCTGGCCCAGGATTCATCCGAGAACGGCTTGGTGATCCGCGGTGCTTCGCGAATACGTTTGACGCCCATCGCGAACGCGAACTCGACTTCGGCGAAGCCCGCCATGCCGGAGATCGGCGCCGCCGACCGGAAATGCGGCGTCGCCGCCACGGGAACGTGCCCCTCGCCCGTCAGCATGCCCGAGGTCGCGTCGAAGCCGACCCAGCCGGCGCCGGGGATATAGACTTCGGCCCAGGCGTGCAGATCGGTGAAGTCCGCTTCGACTTCGGGCGGGCCTTCGATCGGATCGATGTCCGGGCGCAACTGGATCAGATAGCCGGAGACGAAACGTGCAGCGAGACCGAGATGGCGCAGTGTCTCGATCAGGAGCCACGCAGAGTCGCGGCATGAGCCCGCGCCGGACAGCAGCGTCTCTTCCGGAGACTGCACGCCAGGCTCCATGCGGATGATGTAGTTGACCTTCTCGCGCAGGCGCGCATTGAGATCGACGAGGAAGTTCACCGTGTTCGGCGCTTCCTTCGCGATCTCTGCCATATAGGCGGTGAAGCGCGGACCTGGTTCGGTCGTCGCCATATAGGGCGCGAGTTCGCTCTTCAGGTCATCGGTATAAGCAAACGGAAACGTCTCGGCATAGGGCTCGACGAAGAAGTCGAACGGATTGATCACGGTCATTTCGGCGGTGAAGTCGACCTCGATCTTCAGCTCATTCGCCGGTTCCGGGAAGACGAAGCGCGCCAGCCAGTTGCCTTGCGGATCCTGCTGCCAGTTCACGAAGTGATTGGTCGGCGTGACCTTCAGCGAATAACTCAGAATCGGCGTGCGCGCATGCGGCGCGGGTCGCAGCCGGATGGTCTGCGGCCCCAGCGTGATCGGCCGATCATATTTGTAATGGGTGACGTGGTTCAGTGCGACGAAGATCGACACAGTGGCGCAACTCCAGCAGCTTTTTTAAGCAGAACACCGGAGGTGCCAGGGATCAAGCTCTAACAACGGGCACGATGTGCCTCGATTGGGGGCGCTTCACCTAACTCAGCCCTCATGGTGAGGAGCGCGCCGCTTGGCGCGCGTCTCGAACCATGAATCGGAGTGTTGGGCCATCCTTCAAGACGCGGCGCAAGTGCGCCGCTCCTCAGGATGAGGACGGAGCAGCGGTCCCCCTCACATCGTCGCGCCCAGGACCCAGGGCGCGAACTCCGCGCCGCCGAAATCGAAGCTTTCGCTCTTGGTCGGCGCGCCGGAGGCGGTCTTGAGCATCAGCTCAAAGATGCGCTGGCCGCATTCCTGCACTGTCTCGTCGCCATCGAGGATGGTTCCGCAATTGATGTCCATGTCCTCTTCCATGCGCTTGAACATCGGCGTGTTGGTGGCGAGCTTGATGGACGGCGCGGGCTTGCAGCCAAACACGCTGCCGCGGCCGGTGGTGAAGCAGACGAGATTGGCACCGCCGGCGACCTGCCCTGTCGCCGCAACGGGGTCGTAGCCGGGCGTGTCCATGAACACAAAACCCTTCTTGGTGATCGTCTCGGCATAGTTCAGCACGTCGACGAGATTGGTCGAGCCGGCCTTGGCCATAGCGCCCAAAGATTTTTCGAGAATGGTGGTGAGGCCGCCGGCCTTGTTGCCGGGACTCGGATTGGCGTTCATCTCGGCGCCCTCGCGTTCGCAATAGGCATCCCACCAGCGCATCAGCCCGACCAGTTTCTCGCCGACCTCGCGCGACACCGCGCGGCGCGTCAGCAGATGTTCGGCGCCATAGGTCTCCGGCGTTTCCGACAGCACGACGGTGCCACCGTGACGCACGAGCAGATCGCTCGCCGCGCCGAGCGCCGGATTGGCGGATATGCCCGAATAGCCATCGGAGCCGCCGCATTGCAGAGCGACGGTCAATTCGCTGGCAGAGACTTCCTCGCGCGTCACCTTGTTGGCATCGGCCAGCACTTCATTGACGAAGGCAACGCCGGCTTCCGTGGTCTTGCGCGTGCCGCCGATTTCCTGGATCTGCATTTCGCGCAAGCGCCCGGCGAGCTTCTGCTCCTGCATCAAGCCGCCGATCTGGTTGATCTCGCAGCCGAGGCCGAGCACGACCACGTGGGAGAAGTTCACGTGCCGCGCGTAGCCGCCGAGAGTTCGGCGCAGCAGCGTCAGCGGTTCGTCCTGCGTCATGCCGCAGCCCGTCTTGTGCGTGAGTGCGACGACGCCATCGACATTGGGATAGTCGGCGAGCGGGTTGTGGCCGGTGAAGGGATTCTTCTTGAATACATCGGCAACCATGCTGGCGACATGGGCGCTGCAATTCACCGAAGTGAGGATGCCGATATAGTTGCGCGTGGCGACGCGGCCATCGCTGCGCTTGAGACCCATGAAGGTGGCGGGCAAATCGAAATTCGGCGTCGGCTTGACGTCGACGCCATAGGCGTAGTCGCGATCGAAATCGCCCATGCCCATGTTCTGCGTATGGACATGCTGGCCGGGCGCGATCGGCTGGGTGGCAAAGCCGATGATCTGCCCGTAGCGGCGAATCTCCTCGCCGGTGGCGATGGGCCGGATCGCGACCTTATGGCCCGCGGGGATGCGCTCCGACGTCACGACGCCTGTCGTCACCTCGATACCGGGCAGCAGCGTGGTACGCGCGATCAATACGGCGTCGTTGTCATGCAGACGAATGACGGGAGATGGAATCATCGGGATTTCCTCGCGCGCGTTTTGTGGTCTGGCAGACCTCTTGTTTGGAATGACTCTAGCTGAAAGAAGTAGGCGGCGTCAGCCCTGCTTTGGCTCATGATGACGCCGATCAGACATGCGTCATCGCCCCCATTGTTTGCGGCGCGGGGGCGCCGTCGTCGCTTGCATTCCCGCCCCCTTGCGAGAGGGCGTGCGGAACGCCGGGTGCCCGTTGCACCCTTGGGCCTGATGCGATGCGGTCTTCCGCAATTTAGAGTGCATCAGGACTTTCGGAGGCGCCGAGCAAGTGCCCGACGTTCCGCCTGCGGTGTTTTTTCGGTTGCTTGCACTTTGCCTCGACGAACGCTCCGATCGCGAATTAAAGTCCCAAGGCGATGGGAAGGGAGCCTCAAGCGAGTAAGCCGAACGCGTTTCGAGTTGGTCGTCCGTCACACTGTCCAGGGAGTCTTTCCATCCCAGGGCCGGCCGTCGCCATGCCAGTGGCAGTGCTGGCGCAGATCCGTCCTGCCCGAAGACAGACGCTTCCCCATGAACCGCGTGACGCCGCATCTCCGGCGTCCACCGCATCCAGCCCCGCGAACGTGACGATCGCGATCGCCCCTCTCGGTGGGGCAGGACGAAGGGGAATATAAACCTGAATGGGGATGTCGTCAACGAGAGATAGGAAAAAATGTTTAGGGCCCGTCTTAGCGCCCCACACTGTCATTCCGGGGCGCGGGCGCGCCTTCGCGCACGCGAACCCGGAATCCCGACCTGCTTTGCGCTGAACACTCTGAGATTCCGGGTTCGCGTCCGGCAAGTGCCGGCCGCGCCCCGGAATGACAGCGGGGAAGTCAGCCCCCCGGAATGACGAGCGTGAGACGGCGACCCAACCTACTGCGGCTGCGGCCCCAGGCTCGCGGCAAGCTCGGCCCAGACCGGCGCCTCTTCCTTGTAGAGCGCCTGGCTCGCTTCCAGTGTCATCGGGCCCTCGTCGATACCCTGGCTCTTGAGGAGTTCACGCACGCGATCGCTCTTGCCGGCGCCAACGAACAGCGCGGACAGTTTTGCGACCACCTCCGGCGGCGTCTTCGCCGGAGCCACACATCCCTGAAAGGTCAGCAGGCTGTGCGCGCGTGAGGTTGCGCCCTGTTCGAGGAATGTGCCGACGTCGGGAAGATCCTTGATGCGGCGGCGCGACACCGCGACAGCGCGGGCCTTGCCGGTTTGCAGCACCGGCAGCGCCGCAGCGTAGCTGCCGATGCCGGCATCGATGGAGCCGCCGGCGAGATCCTGCCACATCGGCGCCTCGCCGCGATAATGCACCGCTTCCATCTTCAGCCCATACTGCTTGTTGAGCTCGACGATGACCATATGCGCGAAGGAGCCGGACGCATATGTGCCGACATTCACCTTCTCGGTCTTGCGCGCATAGTCGATGAAGTCCTTCAGCGTTTTTGCGCCGACCTTCTCGCTCACCATCAGCGGCAGGCTGCCGCCCGGCATCACCGCGACCCAGGCGAAGTCCTGCGGGACACTGTACTTGATGTCCTTGATGAGGACGGGATTGAGCATATAGGCGGTGGTGTTGCAGATCATCAGCGTGTGGCCGTCGGGATCGGAGCGCTTCAGCTCCATCGCTGCGACAGCGCCGCCGGCACCGGCCTTGTTCTCGACCACCACGGTCTGCCCGAGTTCACGCGACAGATACTCGCCATAGACGCGCGAGAATTGATCGGTCTGACCACCGGCCGCAGAGCCCGCGAGAATCTTGATCGGCTTGGTTGGCCAGCTATTGGCGCGGACGAGTGACGGCGCACTCAACAATGCAGCAGCGCCTGCGCCCGCGGTGACGAATTGGCGTCGATTGAGCAGACGCAAGTTGTTTCGCACAATCATTCTCCCGATTTGATCTTATCTCTGCGGATAAGTGTATCGAGTATGACCGGCTTCGCCTGCGAAGGCAAAGCAGAGTGACACGCACAGGCGTTCGGAGAACACATGCGGTAACGCCGCCTCTGGCCTGCATGCCATCAGCCGGAATATTGCCCGGCCGTCAGCGGCGCGTCATGGCTTCGGCGGAAAATGCGTTCGCCAATGCTGCGCGACATCGATGCCGCGGCAGAACCATACGCCATCATGCGCGCTCATGTGTTCGAGCATCCTGATGAGCCCGCCAACACGGCCAGGACGGCCGATCAAACGGTCATGCAGACCGATGGACAGCAGTTTCGGCGCGCCGGCGACGCCTTCCGCGTAGAGCACGTCGAAGGCATCGCGCATGTATGTGAAGAACTGCTCGCCGGTCGAGAAACCGGAATTCTCGTTAAAGCGATTGTCGTTGGATTCATAAGAGTACGGCACGACGAGAAACGGGCCGTGCTCGGTCTTCACCCAGTAGGGCAACTCATCGGCGAGCGAGTCGCGGTCGTAGAGAAAGCCGCCCTCCTCCGCGAGCAGCCGCCGCGTGTTGGGACCGGGACGTCCGGTCATCCAGCCGAGCGGGCGGCTACCGGTCAGCTCGGTGAGTATCTCGATCGCCTTGACGATATGCGCACGCTCGATCGCTTCATCCACATCGCAATAATCAATCCAGCGATAGCCGTGGCTGACCATCTCATGACCGCGCGCAACGCAGGCTTTCGCCAGTTCCGGATTTTGCTCCATCGCCCGCGCGACGCCGAGAATACTGACAGGCACCTTGAAGCGGTCAAGCACGTCGAGGATACGCCAGGCGCCGCGGCGACTGCCATATTCGAACACGGACTCCACCAACGGAACGCGAACGCCCTCTTTGGTCGGCACGCCGATGTCATTCAGCATGCCTTCGGAGACTGCATCGCCATTCGCCAGCGTGGACTCGCCGCCACCTTCGATATTCAGGCTGATGCTGACCGCGATCTTCGCGCCGTTCGGCCAGCTCGGATCGGGTGACGTGGCGCCGTAACCGACAAGATCGCGCGCCTGCATCGGTTCAGGACGGATGTCGCCGGGCTTCATCGCTGCAAATTCGGACATAGGGCCTCCGGAATGGCTCGGTCGAGCGGCACGGTGCAGGCATCATAACCGAAGAACCAGTCGGTCTTCGTCGGGCCATGCATCCACGAATTGGCGATGGAAATCTGCTGGATGTCGGCGACGCGCGGGATGCGGATCATCGTGTAATGCGCGAAGGCCGTGGCGGGGTCGCCGAACTCGGCGATGCAGCGGCCGAGGATCGCGGCGTCCTCGATGGCCGCCGAGCCACCAGCCGCCATGAACGGACGCACCGCATGGCAGGCATCGCCCATCAGCACCACGCGACCCTTGTGCCAGGTGTCGTTGCGCGGCCGATCGAAGATCGGCCACACGGTGACATCTTCCGCCGCTTCCGCCGCGCGCCTGAGATCGGGATGCGCGCTGTCGAAGGCGGCAATGAATTCGTCGCGGTCGCCCTTCACCGGCGAACCGTCGCCGTCCCAGCGCGCCATCGGCAGCGCCGCCATGACATAGACCTCGTTGCGGTCGGGCGTCATGTAGTAAGCCAGCGTATGCCGGTCCGACGCCCACCACTTGGTACAGTCGTCGATGGGGTCACCCGTGATGCGGCTCGCCGGAAACACCGCGCGCGGTGCAGAACGCCCGATGAAGCGTGGCTCTTCCGCGCCAAGGATGAGTTCGCGGGTGATGGAGCGAATGCCGTCAGCGCCGATGGCGATATCGGCTTCCGCGCTTGTGCCGTTCTCGAAGCGCAAGGTGAGCGCGTCGCCGCGCTCCTCGATGCCGGTGAGCTTGTGGCCGAAACGGATGGTGTCGGGCGCGAGCGGTCGCTGCAGCAACTGATGCAGATCGGCGCGGTGGATGTTGACAAAGGGGCCGCCGAAACGCGCTTCGCATTCCGCGTCGAAATCGAGCCTGTAGAGCTGCTCGCCCGTATCCCATGCACGGCTGAGAAACGCATCGGGGCGAATGCCGGTGGCGGCGAAGGCGTCTTCGAGATCGAGCCGTCGCAGCACCTTGGAAACGTTGGCGCCGAGAATGATGCCGGCGCCGATGCGCGAAAAACTCGGCGACTGCTCATAGACCGCGACCGGGAAGCCGGCGCGCTGCAGCAGCCCCGCCACCGTCAATCCGGCGAGACCCGCGCCGAGAACGGCGATCCGTGTTCCGCGATCCATCTCTCACCTCGTTCCAGCGGCGCCACAGCGTCCGGGCCGCAGATCATTCGATATCTAATGATTTCGCATAGAACGGGCCGATCACGGCTGTCAAGCAACGGCATAGGCCGCCTCGGAAACGAGCCATATGCGCGGATTTTACGCGGAATTTCGTTTATCTCGATGAGTTTTTGGGCAGCGTCTCCGTTGATCTTCATCAAAGCCGCCCTTAACATTTATTCGATTGCGAACGAATTTGGATGCGCCGCTTGCGCACCGAAAGCCGGCCTCCTCCTCCTCACCCGTCACTGAAGGTCAGACCATGAAATTCCGCGCTCGCCTCACCGCCGCCCTGCTCGCGACCCTGGCTACGGCCGGCGTCTCCAGCGCGCAGGCTGCCGAGATCAATTTCATCACCGATTTCGGCTTCAACGGCCGCCACGCTTATTTCTACGTTGCCCGCGAGAAGGGCTACTACAAGGCCGAGGGCTTCGACGTGAACTTCGTGCGTGGCCAGGGCTCGGCCGACGCCATCAAGAAGGTGGCTGCCGGCGTCGCCACCTTCGGCTTCGCCGATGCCGGCTCGCTGGTGCTGGCGCGCGGCAATGACGGCGTGCCGGTGAAGCTGGTCTCGGTGGTCTATGCGAAGCCGCCGCAGGCAATCTTCGCCATCAAGGGCAGCGGCATCAATTCGCCGAAGGATCTCGAAGGCAAGACCGTCGCCGACACCGCATCAAGCTCGGTGCGCCTGCTGTTCCCGGCTTTCGCCAAGGCCGCCGGCATCGACGCCAGCAAGGTGAAGTGGGTGGTCGCCGAAGGCTCGGCGCTGCCGTCGCTGCTCGCCAATGGCCGCGCGGATGCGATCTGCCAGTTCTCGGTCGGCGAGCCGTTGATTGCAGCAGCCGTGGCGCCGAAGGAAGTCACCCGCATCAACTACGCCGACTCCAATCTCGATTATTACGGCAACGGCCTGATCGCTTCCGAGGAGATGATCGCGAAGAGCCCGGATCAGGTGAAGGCCTTCGTCCGCGCCACCATCAAGGGCATGAAGGACGCCTTCGCCAATCCGGCGGAAGCCGCCACCATCATGGCGAAGTATCAGAAGGAACTGCAGCCGGCGGTGATCGAAGGCGAGACCAGGCTGGTGAAGGAACTCGCGGAGGTGAAGGGATCGCTCGGCCATATCGAGCCGAAGAGCATCGCCAGCACCATCGACGTGATGTCGGCCAACTTCACGCTGAAGAATCCCGTGAAGCCGGAAGACCTGTTCGCGCCGGGCTTCATCGACTGATGACGGCGATTTCCGCACACAATGATGCGCCGTCGCGGACTGCCGCGGCGGTGGTTCCTGCGATCGATCTCAAGGGCGTCACCAAGACCTATCCGGGCCGCGACGGCAAGGCCACGCATGCGCTGGGACCGGTCGATCTGCGCATCGATCCTGGCAGTTTCGTCTCGGTGGTCGGCCCGTCAGGCTGCGGCAAGTCCACGCTGCTGCGCCTCGTTGCCGGGCTGGAAATGCCCGACACCGGCACCATGCAGCGCTATGGCACGCCGCTCGACGGCCCATCGCATGAAGTGGGCATCGTGTTTCAGGAGCACGTGCTGTTTCCATGGACCAGCGTGCTCGACAACGTCTTGCTTCCCGCCGACGTGCTGGCGCTGCCGAAAGCCGCCGCGCGCGAGCGGGCGCTGAAGCTGCTCGAACTCACCGGCCTGAAGGACTTCGCCCATCAGCGTCCGCAGGCACTGTCCGGCGGCATGAAGCAGCGCGCCGCTTTCTGCCGCGCCATGATCTCCGATCCGCGCCTGCTCCTCCTCGACGAACCCTTTGGCGCGCTCGACGCGCTCACCCGCGAGGAATTGTCGCTCGAACTCTCGCGCCTCTGGCAGGAGCTGGGCCGCGCCGCGCTGCTCATCACCCATGACATCGAGGAGGCGATCCTGCTCGGTGACCGCGTGCTGATCATGTCCGAACGCCCCGGCACTATCCGTGCCGACATCACCATCGATCTGCCGCGTCCGCGCGATGCCGACACCGTGAAGCTGCCGCGCTTCCAGGAGATCAAGAACCAGATCCGCGACATCATCTTCAACCGGATGGGTGGCTGATCATGTCCTTCCCGCGCTTCATCGACCGCGCCGCCACGCCACTGATCTATCTGGCGCTATTGATCGGCTGGGAACTCATCTGCGACGCCCTGAAAATTCCGACATGGATCCTGCCGGCGCCCTTGGAGATCTATCATTCAGCCGTGAAGTGGGCGCCGGAGCTTGCCTCCAATACGCTAGTAACGCTCCGTGAAACGGTGCTCGGCTTCGTGCTGGCGATCGCGCTGTCGCTGCCGCTGGCGATCCTGATCAGCCTCAATCCACTGGCGCGCCGGATCATCTATCCGATCCTGCTCGGCCTGCAGTCGGTGCCGAAGGTCGCCGTGGCGCCGCTGATCATCCTGTGGTTCGGCCTCTCCGAATGGCCGAAGATCCTGGTCGTGGTGCTGGTCTGCTTCTTCCCGATCCTCGTCAACATGGTTGCCGGCTTCGAGGCCGCGCCAAAGACCATGCTCGACCTGATGCGCTCGCTCGGCGCCTCGCCGCATATGGTGTTCCGCCGGCTGCGCGTTCCCGTGGCGCTGCCGCACTTCTTCACCGGCTGCAAGGTGGCGGTAACCTTCGCCGTGATCGGTGCGGTGATCAGCGAATTCGTCGCCGCGCAGGACGGGCTCGGCTATCTGATCCTGACCTCCACCGCGCAGTCGCAGACGCCGCTCGCTTTCGCCGCCATCGCGCTGCTCACCGTGTTGAGTATTGCGCTGTTTCACGGCATCGAGTTTATCGAACGACGTGTGATCGACTGGACGCCATGACTGACGAGACATCTGGATCGAAACCACCCTCGCGTCGCCCGACACGCGCGCGCGCGGCAATGCGCGAACAGGTCGATGCCATTTTCTCGCAGTGGCAGACGGAGCGGCCGGATATCGACCCCAGCCCGGTGCACATCTACGGCCTGATCGGCCGGATTCAGATGCAATGTACAGCCCTCATCGACGAGGCGCTCGCGCCCTTCGAACTGACGCGTGGCACCTATGATGTGCTGACGGCGCTGCGCCGCGCCGGCGCGCCCTACAGCCTGTCGCCGAAGCAGATCGCCCAATCGCTGCTACTCAGTGGCGCAGGCCTGACCAGCCGGCTCAACAAGCTTGAGGCGCAGAATTATCTAGCACGGTTGCCGGAGCCGAACGATCGCAGGACGCTGCGCGTGCAGCTTACCTCGGCGGGCGAGACCGTGATCAATGAAGCGATCCCGCGGGTGTTCGACGTGCAGCGGGAGTTGCTGGCACCGCTCGGACTCGAAGGGCAGCAGTTGCTGATGCAGGAGCTGATGCGTTTTGCGGATGTGATCGACGGACGCCTTTAACACCGTCATTCCGGGGACGGACCGACGCCGCAGGCGGCGGGGCGGAGCCCGGAATCTCAGAATGTTCATCACCTCTTACACCACGCGCGGAAAGAGGCGGCTCTCATTGCGAGGTTCCGGGTTCGCGCGCCTGCGGCGCGCGCCCCGGAACGACGAGGACTTGGCGTTACGCCTTGCCGCCCGAACCCTTGCGGGTGTCGTTGACCCAGCTCTTCGCGCCGGTGGCGAGAATGCCGCTGTCGTTGAGCAGCGTCACCAGCTTGAAGCCCATGCCGATGTTTTTCGCAGCACCCACGGGGCCCGAGCAGTGAATGCCCGGATTGAGGCCGCGCTTGTCGCATTCCTTGATGAGCTTGTCGTAGATCTTCAGGATCTCCGGCTCCTCGCGGTCGAGCTTCGGCACCAGACCATAGGAAAAGCCGAGGTCGGACGGCCCGACATAGACACCATCGATGCCCTCGACATCGAGAATGGCTTCCATGTTGTCGACCGCGGTTTTGGTTTCCAGCATCGGCAGGCAGATGATGTCGGCGTTCGCCGTCTTCTGGTAGTCGCCGGCGCCGCCATACATGCCCGAGCGGATCGGACCGTTGCTGCGGGTACCGCGCGGCGGATACTTGCAGTACTGCACGAAGTTCTCGGCTTCTTCCTTAGTGTTGACCATCGGACAGATCACGCCGTAAGCGCCGCCGTCGAGCACCTTGCCGATGATGCCGGGCTCGTTCCATGGCACGCGGACCATTGGCGTCACCGGATGCGCACCCATCGCCTGGAAGCACTCCACCATCGACATGTAGTCCTGCACGCCGTGCTGGATATCCACGGTGACGCTGTCGAAACCGCACTGCGCCATCACTTCGGCAGAGAAGCCCGACGGAATCGCGAGCCAGCCGTTGACGGCAACCTTGCCCGCCTTCCAGATTTCCTTGACTTTGTTTGCCATCGTCGATGGTCCTTCTTTTGGTTGGTAGTGATGACTTGAGTGCAGCAGAGTTGAGTTCGAGAAATTACGACGTCGCCTTCTTTACGGCTTCTTCGCTCACGCCGACGTCGCGGGCGGTCTGCACGATGGCAGCCCAGGTCTCATCCGGCAATGGCACGCCATTGGCGGTGCGCTCGGCGCGAGTCTTCGCTTCGTTGTCGCCGGGGATCAGAACCGCATCGACGCCGGCGGCCGGCTTGGCGCTCTTGAAGAAGTCGACGTAACGCGCGACTTCGCCGTCGAAGAAGTTGACGGGGTCGATCACTTTCGGATCGATATAGATCGAGAACATGCCATTGGCGAATGGCCGATCATACTTGGTGGCACCGTTGCCGGTGAGCGCACCGCCGAGCAGTTCGCAGATCAGCGCGAGGCCCGAGCCCTTGTGATCGCCGAAGGCGCGGATCGCGCCGGTGCCCTTGGAGTGATCGCGCGGACCTTGCATCTCATGCGGGCCGTAAAGCAGCGCCGGGTCTTCGCTCAGCGTGCCGTCGGGAGCAATCAGCGCGCCCTTCGGCAGCTTCTTGCCGCCGCGCGAGGCGACCAGCACCTTGCCTTCGGCGACCACCGAGGTCGCGAAGTCGAGCACCACCGGCATCTGTCCGGGACGCGGAATGCCAACGCAATACGGCGCGGTGGACAGACGGCGCTCGACGCCGCCATAGGGCGCGACCAGCACGGAGCCTGCCGCGGTAACGAAATGGATCGAGACGAGGCCTTCGGCTGCCGCCATCTCGGCCCAGTCGCCGATGCGGCCGATGTGACCGGAATTCTTGGTGGCGATGGCGGAGAGACCGGCCGCCTTGCACTTCTCGATGCCGAGCTTGACCGCCAGTGGGCCCACCGTCTGGCCGTAGCCGAAGCGGCCATCGACCACGGCGAGCGACGGCGTATCGACGGGGACCTCGATGGTCTGGTTCGGGGTAATCATCCCGTTATTGCGCCAGCGGATATAGACCGGCACGCGGATGACGCCGTGGCTGTCATGGCCGGTCAGGTTCGCGGTGGTGAGATAGGTCGCGATGCGCCGTGCTTCTTCCGGAGAAGAGTCGGCATGGGCGAACACGTCGGCAACGAAATCGATGAGCTTGTTGACTTGAACTGTAACCATGGCGGGACATTCGTCCTTGTTGATGGGCAGCGAGGCCGTCGGTGCAAGCCCTCAATGGGCCGCAAGACCCGCTGCAGGTTTGCCATGACCGCCGAGATAGGCGGCCGCGATGGCCTCGTTGGCCCAGAGATCCTCCGGCTTGCCGCCAAGCACGATACGGCCGGTTTCCAGCACGTAACCCTGATCGGCGACGGATAGTCCCATGCGCGCATTTTGCTCCACAAGCAAGACCGTGGTGGAGAGGCGGATTTCCGTGATGATGCGGAACACCGCCTGCACGATGACCGGCGCGAGGCCGAGCGACGGCTCGTCCAGCAGTAGCAGCCGCGGCTTGGCCATCAGGCCGCGCGCGACCGCGACCATCTGCAACTGACCACCGGACAGCGTCCAGCCGAGCGCACCAGAGAATTTCCGTATGTCGGGAAACAGGTCGAACATCGCGTCGGCTTCACCAGACAATTCGGCCTTGCTCGCTTTGCGATTGGAGCCGCCGAGCATGATGTTCTCTTTCACCGTCAGGCCGGGAAACACCCGCCTGCCCTCCGGCACATGGGAGATGCCCATCCGCACGATGGCTTCCGGGCCCAAACCTGCGATCGACTTGCCGTCGAACAGGATGTCGCCCGAGGCCGGCTTGGCGAGACCGGAGATCGCACGCAGCGTGGTCGACTTGCCGGCGCCGTTGGCACCGAGCAGCGTCACCACCTGCCCTTCCTCGACATTGAACGACACACCGCGGAGCGCGACGATTTCGCCGTAACGGACATTGAGATCGTTGATTTCAAGCAGCGGCATCAGTCTGTTCCGAGATAGGCCGAGACGACGTCGGGATGGCGGAGCACCGCCATCGACTCGCCATCGGCAATGCGCCGTCCGAAATTCAGCACGGTGATGTGCTGCGCTGCTTCCGACACCAGCGTCATGTCGTGATCGATGATCAGAATGGTCAGCCCCTGCGCCGCGATGCGCTTGAGCAGTTCATGCAGTTCGAGCTTCTCGGTCGAATTGAGGCCGGCCGCGGGCTCGTCGAGCAGCAGCAGCGTCGGGTTCGCCGCCAATGCGCGCGCAATCTCGATGAGGCGTTGATGGCCGTAGGAGAAGCTGGAGATCAGCTCCATGGCGCGCGGGCCGAGGCCAACGAAAGTCAGCGCCGCCAGCGCCCGCTCGGTCAGCGCGGCTTCGTCGCCCTTGCCGGTGAGCGTATTACCCGGCCGCTCGGCGCCGATGATGACGTTTTCCAGCGCGGTCATCGAGCGGAACAGGCGGATGTTCTGGAAGGTGCGGCCAAGCCCTGCTGCTGCGCGCAGATGCGGCGGCATCGTGGTGACGTCGGTGCCGTCCAGCACCACCTTGCCTGAGGTCGCGTTGTAGAGACCCGAGAGCACGTTCAGCGTCGTGGTCTTGCCGGAGCCGTTGGGACCGATCAGCGCATGCACACCGCCGCGGCGCACGGATATGTCGACCTGATCGACGGCTTTCAAGCCGCCGAAATGTTTCGACAGTCCGGTAACTTCAAGCACCATGTCGCCGCCGGTTGCTGCGGGCTTGAGCTGTAGCGGCGCGCTTGTGACTGCCACCTTCTTGCTGCTGCGCATGCGATCATAGGCCGCAGTGACGAAGCCCCAGATGCCGTCCGGCATGAAGCGGATAATCAGGATCACCGAGAGGCCGTAGATGGCCAGATACAGGCCGGGCACGCTCTTGAGGAAACGCAGCCATTCCGGAATCAGGATCAGAAGACCCGTGCCGATGGCCGAGCCGATCGGCGACGCCACGCCGCCGAGCAGCGACATGGTCAGGAACACGATGGACTCAGCAAAGGAGAACTGATCCGGCGAGATATAGGCGAAGCCGCCGGCGAACAGGCCGCCACCGAGACCGCCGAGCACGGCCGATATGGCGAAGGCATAGACCTTGGTGCGGAACACATCGATGCCGTTGACGCCGGCTGCGAGTTCGTTGTCGCGCACGGCGCGCATGGCGCGGCCGAGCCGCGTCTCCGGCAGATGCCAGACGATGTAGCCGACCAGAGCCAGCATCGCGACGCAGAAAGCGAGATAGGACTGCGACGACAGGAACAGCGACGGACGCCCGATCTTCGACACGCCGTCCGGCCCCTTGGTGAGCCAGATCGCATTGATCATCACCAGCGTGACGATCTGCTGGAACGAGATCGTCACCATGGCCAGATAATGCCCGCCGAGCCGCAGCGTCGACAGGCCGAGCACCGCGCCGGCGACCAGCGCCATCACGCAGCCCGCCACCAGACACAGCCAGTAGCTGAGTTGATAGTCCGTGGTGCCGATGCCGACTGCATAGGCGCCGAAGCCGAAGAAAGCCGCCTGCGCCAGATTGATCTGCCCGCACAGGCCGAGAACCACCGACAGGCCGAACACGGCGATGGCGAAAGTGGTGGCCTGCATCAGGATGTTGAGGATGTAGCCGTCGAACTGCATCGACGACGCCAGAAAGACCACGATGGCGGCGCCGATGAAATACGGCGCGTGACGCAGCAGCAGCGGCTTCGGACGCGTGATGACCACTGCCGGGATGTTGTCGCTCGAGGTGCTCATGCTTTCTCCGCGACACGTTCGCCGAAGATGCCCTGCGGACGGAACACCAGGAACAGCACCAGCACGAGGAAAGCGAAGCCGTCCTTGTAGGGTACAGAGATATAGGCGGCGCCGAATGTCTCGATGATGCCGAGCGCGAGACCGCCGATGATGGCGCCGGTGACATCGCCGAAGCCGCCGATGATGGTGGCCGCAAACGCCTTCAGCGCGATGGTGGAGCCCATCTGGATCGACACGAACAGGATCGGCGCAACCAGAAGCCCGGCGAGACCGCCGAGTACGGCCGAATAGATGAAGGTGACCATGATCATGGTCGAGACGGAAATGCCCAGCAGCGAGGCCATTTCCTTGTCCTGCGAGGTCGCCTGCAGCTTCTTGCCGATCATGGTGTGTTCGAAGAACCAGTAGTTGAAGATCACCAGCGCGATGGTGACCACAATGATCAGCAGATACTGGCTATCGAGATAGACGGGCCCGAGCTGGATGCCGGGCGTATCGAACCAGCCCGGCAGCACCTGCGGCTGCGGGCCGTACAGCGCCAGCACGCCATTGGCCATCAGGATTGAGGCGCCGATGGTGGCGATGATCACAGGCAGATAGGTGCGGTGGCGCAGCGGATAATAGACGCCGAGATTGAAGATGACGCCGATGACCGCCATGCCGGCGAGCGCAATGATAAAGGACAGCCAGTAAGGCAGTTCCAGATCGACGGCGCAGACCACCATGAGATAGGCGGCGACCATCGAGAACTCGCCCTGCGCGAAATTGACGACATTGGTGGCGCGGAAGATCAGCACGAAGCCCAGCGCCACCAGCGCATAGACGGCTCCGATGCCGATTCCCGTAAACAGTAACTGCAGTACCAGATCCATCAGGCGTGCTCGGTGGGAGGTGATTTTGCCAAGAACTCGTCATTCCGGGATGCGCCCGCTTGGGCGCAGACCCGGAATCTCGACATGGTGAGCGCGGCAACAGGCGCTGAACATTTCGGGATTCCGGGTTCGCGACCGCCTGACGGCGCTCGCGCCCCGGAATGACAACGGTGTGGCGGGTTCACGCGCGGAACACGCGCGTGCCCGGGATGACGATTTAGGCCGTCGGTCGACGGCCATCACCGTCAGTTATCGAATTCGATGTGCTTGTCGAAGACGATGTTGCCCTTCTCGTTCTTCACGATGTTGTAGCCGTGCAGACCGTCGCCGTTCTTGTCGAAGTTGTATTCGCCTTCGGCTCCCGGATACTTCTTGACCGTGAGGATCGCCTCGCGGATCTTCTGCGGATCGGTCGAGCCGGCATTCTTGATCGCCGTTGCCAGCACGTTGATCGCATCATATGGCCAGGAGCTCTGGTTATCGGGTGCGACTTTGTAGGCATCGCGATAGGCCTTGCCGAAGGCCTTCGACGCCTCGGAGGAATCTTCCGCGTAATCGGCGACGCCATAGGTGCCGTAGAGCGCGGGACCGGCGAGCTTCAATGCGGTGACGTTGACGATCGAGGGCGAACCGACCCACGGAATGTTGACGCCGAGCTGTCGCAGCTGGCGGGCGAATATTCCGAGATCGTTCTCGAAGGTGAAATAGGAACCGAGGATATCGGCACCGGACTGCTTGATCGCCAATACGACAGGCGTGAAGTCCTGGCTCTGGTTGGCATAGCCCTGATCGAGCGCGACGGTTGCACCCAGCGGTCCGAGCGCTTCGGTCAGTGCCTTGCCGCCCGCGGTGCCGAAGGCATCGGTCGAATGCAGCACGGCCCACTTCTTCTTGTCGAGATTCTTGACGCCGTATTCGGCGATGACGCGGCCGGAATAGCTGTCATTCGGACGGAAACGGAACAGCCAGGGATTGCCAAGCTTGGTGAGGTTCGGATCGGTGCCGCCGAACATCACCGGCTTGCCGAGTTTGAGCACGTCAGGCGCCATCGCATGCACCTGAGTCGAACGGATCGAGCCGAGGAAACCGACGATGTCGGGATTGGCAGCAAGCTTGGAGAAGGCCAGCACGATGCCGGGATTGGTGGTCTGGTCGTCCTCGATGATCAGTTCGATCTGCTTGCCGAGGATGCCGCCCGCCTTGTTGATGGCCTCGACCGCAAGCTTGGCGCCGCCGGTCGCATATTTGCCCGCTTCGGCAGCCGGCCCCGTAATCGGCGCGCACATACCGATCTTGATCGTTCCGCCGCCCTGGGCGCGCGCGCTGCCAATGATGTAGGGGGCGGTCAGACCAGCGGCCAATCCTGCCGTGAATCCACGTCTCGTGAGCGTCATCGTTCTCTCCCTAAGAGGCCGGACTTGAGCGCCAGCCTTCTTTTGATGGCGGGAGTTGAGCGAAAAATTCTTCTCCTGTCTACAGCCCAGCGAAATTCGTACGACGAATTAACGCTCGCGTGACGTGCGAGGGCCTTGCCGCAAAAATATGCAGATCAGTTATTCACCAGCGTCATCGTCTTCCGCGCCATCGGCAGCCGGCATGGCCAGCAGCGCGGCTTCCAGCTCATGCAACAAAGCCTGCAGGTCCGACAATTTGCGCGCGCCGAAGCGCTTCGTCATCTCGGTGTAGATTGCCTCAGATGTGGGCGCGACAGCTTGGATCAATTTCAATCCCTTTGACGTGATCGAAACAATGCTGCGGCGCAAATCGGCCTTCAGCAGCCGCCGTTCGATCAGCTTGCGCCCTTCGAGATCGCGCAGGATGCGCGACAGGCTCGGCCCGAGCAGAAAGGCGACGCGCGCGAGTTCCGTTACCTCGATCTCGCCCGACGCCGCTAGCGCGCGCAGGATGCGCCATTGCTGTTCGGTGAGATCATGCGCCCGCAGCGACGGGCGAAAATGTCGCATCACCGATTCCCGCGTTCGCAGCAGCGACATCGGCAGCGACTGCGAGAAGTCGCGCATCGGGATTTTCGCGGCGGACTTGGCGGCGGTCCGTGGCTTTGATGCTGTCGTCATGATCGCCTCTATAAGATGATTCTGGCGCATCCCAGTGTGCAACGCACAATCGAATTGTCACGGCCGGGGTTTGATCGCAACAACTTAACATGTTAATCACTTTTCCGCGCGGCTTTTCTGCGCGGGATGACGACGCGATGGCACTCACCTCTTCAGACATATCAAGCGCTGCGCAGCGCCTGCATCACGCCGAGAAGACGCGGACGCAGATCCGGCAACTGTCGCTGGATCATCCCGGCATCACCATCGACGATTCCTACGCGATCCAGAAAGCCTGGATTGCAATCAAGACCGGTGAAGGCCGCGTGGTGCGCGGCCACAAGATCGGCCTCACCTCCAAGGCGATGCAGAGCGCGCTGAATATCGACGAGCCGGATTCCGGTGTGCTGCTCGACGACATGTTCTTCGCCGATGGCGGCATCGTTCCCACCGATCGCTTCATCGCAACCCGGGTTGAGGCCGAGCTGGCTTTCGTGATGAAGACGCGGCTCACAGGCCCGGATTGCACGATGTTCGACGTGCTCAATGCCACCGACTTCGTGGTCCCGGCGCTGGAGATCCTCGACACGCGCGTCGAGCGCGTCGATGCCGCAACCAAAGCCACGCGAAAGATTTTCGACACGATTGCCGACAATGCGGCCAATGCCGGCATCGTGCTCGGCGGCCGGCCGATGCGGCCGCTGGACACCGATCTGCGCTGGGTCGGCGCCATGTGCCATCGCAACGGCCAGCTCGAAGAAACCGGCCTCGCCGCCGGCGTGCTCAATCACCCCGCCACCAGCGTCGCCTGGCTGGCCAACAAGATCGCGCCGCATGGGCTAGCGCTGGAACCCGGTCAGGTCGTGCTCGCCGGCTCGTTCATTCGCCCCATCGAGACCCGCAAAGGCGACACGATCCAGGCGGACTATGGCCCATGGGGCACCGTGAGCTGCTACTTCGGCTGAACAGGGATCACGCACCATGCCGCATTTCACCATCGAATATTCGGCCAATCTCGACGGCGCGATCGATATCAGCGCGCTCTGCGAGGTCATCCGCAATGCTGCGGTACAGACCGGCATCTTTCCGCTCGGCGGCATCCGCGTGCGCGCGATCCGCTGCGAGCATTATGCCATCGCCGACGGCCGCGCCGGCCTCAGCTTTCTCGATATCCTGCTGCGGATCGGCGAAGGCCGCTCGCTCGAGGCTCGCCAGACGGCTGGTGCGCATATCTTCGATGTGGTCTCGACCCATCTCGACAATGTTTTCGCCGGCGGCCGATTTGCGCTGTCCTTCGACATACAGATCAACGACAGCGCGACCAGCTGGAAGCGCAATCCCATTCACGACCTGCTGAAAGCCGAGGCCAACAATGGCTAAGACCCCTGCCGATCCCGCCGCTGTCCTTCAGGCCAACACCGAGCGCGCCGCGCCGCTGCTGAAAAAACTCGCGGCCGACGGCATCGGCAATATTATCGACGGCCAGATCGTGCCGTCCTCGTCGGGTGAGGTGTTCGAGACGACGTCGCCGATCGATGGAAGCGTGCTTGCGCAGGTCGCGCGGGGCACGAAAGAAGATATCGACAAGGCCGCCAAGGCCGCACAGCGCGCCTTCAAGGAATGGCACGACATGGCGCCGACCACGCGCAAGAAGCTGCTGCATCGGGTTGCGGATGCCATCGAGGACAATGCCGACGACATCGCCGTGCTGGAATGTATCGACACCGGCCAGGCACATCGCTTCATGGCCAAGGCCGCGATCCGCGGCGCCGAGAATTTCCGCTTCTATGCCGACAAATGCACGGAGGCCCGCGACGGCCTCAACATGCCGGCCGACGAGCACTGGAACGTCTCGACCCGCGTGCCGATCGGCCCGGTCGGCGTCATCACGCCGTGGAACACGCCGTTCATGCTGTCCACCTGGAAGATCGCACCGGCGCTGGCTGCTGGTTGCACGGTGGTGCACAAGCCGGCCGAATGGTCGCCGGTCACGGCTGACCTGCTCGCAAAGCTTGCCAAGCAGGCCGGCCTTCCCGACGGCGTGCTGAACACCGTGCACGGCTTCGGCGAAGAGTCCGGCAAGGCACTGACCGAGCATCCCGCCATCAAGGCCATCGCCTTTGTCGGCGAAAGCGCCACCGGCTCCGCCATCATGGCGCAGGGGGCGCCGACCCTGAAGCGCGTGCATTTCGAACTCGGCGGCAAGAATCCGGTGATCGTGTTCGATGATGCCGATCTGGACCGCGCGCTCGATGCCGTGGTGTTCATGATCTATTCGCTGAATGGCGAGCGCTGTACCTCGTCCAGCCGGTTGCTGGTGCAGGCGAGCATTGCCGATACATTCATCGAGAAGCTCACAGCTCGCGTGCAGGCACTGAAGATCGGGCATCCGCTCGATCCCCGGACCGAAGTCGGCCCGCTGATCCATGAACGCCACCACGCAAAGGTCTGCAGCTATTTCGACATCGCGCGGCAGGACGGCGCGACCATCGCCGTCGGCGGCAAACCGCATGACGGCCCCGGCGGCGGACATTACGTGCAGCCGACGCTGGTGACTGGTGCGCACAAGGACATGCGCGTGGCGCAGGAGGAAGTGTTCGGCCCGTTCCTCACGGTGATCCCGTTCAGCAACGAAGCCGAAGCGATCGAGATCGCCAATGCCGTGCAATACGGCCTCACCGGCTATGTCTGGACCAATGATGTGGGCCGTGCGCTGCGCGTGGCCGACGCGCTGGAGGCCGGCATGATCTGGCTCAATTCGGAAAACGTCCGCCATCTGCCGACGCCCTTCGGCGGCATGAAGGCCTCCGGCATCGGCCGCGACGGCGGCGACTATTCGTTCGAGTTCTATATGGAGACAAAACACGTCTCGCTCGCGCGCGGGACGCATAAGATACAGAGATTAGGCATCTAGGTTGTCATTCCGGGGCACGTGCGCCCTTACGCACGCGAACCCGGAATGACGAGATAAAAACGCAGGAAACGCCCATGCCCGTGCCGACCCACGTGTTCGATCCGCCCTTCAATATCCTGCGCTCCAGCCACGTCGTGCTGGATGTCGTCGATCTCAAGGCCAGCCGCGACTTCTATGCGAATGCCGTCGGCCTGCATGTCGAGGATGCCGACAGCGAGACCGTCTATCTGCGTGCCGTGGAAGAGCACCAGCATCACTCCCTGGTGCTGCGCAAGGCAGCAACATCGGCGTGCCATCGGCTGGGCTTCCGCGTCGCCAGCGAGAGCGATCTCGACAAGGCCGCCGCCTGGTTCGCCGCCAACGGCATCGTCTATTCCTTCGTCGAGCGCCCGTTCCAGGGCCGCACGATGCATGTCACCGATCCGTTCGGCTTCCAGATCGAACTCTATGCGACCATGGAGAAGCGCCCGCATCTGCTCCGCCGCTTCGATCTTTACAAGGGTTGCCATCCGCAGCGGCTCGATCATTTCAACGTCTTCGCCGCCGAGGTGCAGGACACCGTCGACTTCTATGCGCGGCTCGGCTTCCGGCTGACCGAATATGGCGAAGAAGACGGCGACAATGGCCGCATCGCCGCCGCCTGGATGCATCGCAAGGGCAATGTGCACGACTTCGCCATCACCAATGGCAAGGGGCCGCGGCTGCACCACTTCGCCTATTGGGTGCCGACCGCGATGAACATCCTGCATCTCTGCGACGTGATGGCGTCATCGGGCTATCTGAAGAACCTGGAGCGTGGCCCCGGCCGCCACGGCATCTCCAATGCGTTCTTCCTCTATGTGCGCGATCCCGACGGCCATCGCCTCGAACTCTACACGTCAGACTACCAGACCATGGACACCGACCACGAGCCGCTGCGCTGGTCGCTGAAGGACCCACGCCGGCAGACTCTTTGGGGCGCGCCTGCCCCGCGCTCGTGGTTTGAACAAGGCTCGCCGTTCAATGGGCAGGCCGTGCGTGAGCCGGCTTTCGTGGCGGATGTGACGATTGCGGATTGATGACAATAGAGTGTGAGGAACACGCGCGATGACCTACTCCCGCCTCGCCACCTTCACCGTCAACGGAGCCCTGAAATACGGCGCCGTCACTGACGATGGGATCGTCGATCTATCCGCGCGCTACGGCGGGGATTATCCGACGCTGCGTGAAGCCATCGCGCATGGCGCCTTGCATCGCCTCGCCGATGCCGCGGCCAATCAGCCCGCCGATTTCGCATTGGACGCCATCACCTGGCAGCCGCCGATCCCGGCCCCGGAAAAGATCATCTGCATCGGCGTCAACTATCCGGACCGCAATGCCGAATACAAGGACGGTCAGGACGCGCCGAAATATCCTTCGATGTTCATGCGCACGCCGCGCTCCTTCGTCGGACATGAGGCGCCGCTGGTGCGCCCGCGCGTATCGAGGCAGCTCGACTATGAAGGCGAAGTCGTGCTGGTGATCGGTAAGGCCGGGCGCCACATCGCCGAGGGCGATGCGCTGGATCACATCGCCGCGCTGACGCTCTGTAACGAAGGCACCATCCGCGACTGGGTGCGGCACGCCAAATTCAACGTCACCCAAGGCAAGAACTTCGATGCCACCGGCAGCCTCGGCCCATGGATCGTGCCCTATAGCGACGAAAGCCAGATCGCCGATATCCGCCTCACCACCCATGTCAACGGCGAGCTGCGGCAGGACGATCGCACCTCGCGGCTGATGTTCGGCTTCCGCTATCTCCTGAGCTATATCTCGACCTTCACGACACTCGTGCCCGGCGACGTGATCGTCACCGGCACGCCGACCGGCGCCGGTGCGCGCTTCGATCCGCCACGCTATCTTGTCCCTGGCGATGTGATCGAGATCAAAGCGGACGGCATCGGCACACTGCGCAACGGCGTCGTCGACGAACACTAACGGATTGGAATACGCATGACTGTTCTCACCGGTGGCGAAGCCATCGTCAGCGGGCTCAAGGCGCACGGCGTCGACACGATCTTCGGCCTGCCCGGCGCGCAGGTCTATGGCCTGTTCGACGCCTTTCATCAGGCGAAGCTGAACGTCATCGGCGCGCGCCACGAACAGGCCTGCGGCTATATGGCGTTCGGCTATGCCCGCGCCTCGGGTAAGCCCGGCGTGTTCAGCGTGGTGCCCGGCCCCGGCATTCTCAATGCCAGCGCGGCGATGCTCACCGCCTTCGGCTGCAACGAGCCGGTGATGTGCCTCACCGGTCAGGTGCCGTCCGATTATCTTGGAAAAGGCCGCGGTCATCTGCATGAGATGCCCGACCAGCTCGCGACGCTGCGCAGTTTCGTGAAATGGGCCGAGCGCATCGACTATCCCGCGGACGCGCCGACAAAAGTGGCGCGCGGATTTCGGGAGATGATGTCCGGCCGCCGCGGTCCTGTGGCGCTGGAAATGCCGTGGGACGTGTTCACGCAGCGCGCGGAAACCGCCGCCGCGACGACGCTTGAGCCGTTCGCCGCGCCCTCGCCCGATCCCGATCGGATCAAGGTCGCCGCTGCGCTGATCAAGGCCGCCAAGGCACCGATGATCTTCGTCGGCGCCGGCGCGATGGATGCAGGCGATGCCATTCTCGCACTCGCCGAGATGATCGACGCGCCCGTGGTCGCGTTCCGCTCGGGGCGCGGTATCGTCAGCAATGCCCATGAGCTCGGCCTCACCATGGCGGCCGCCTATAATCTGTGGCCGCAGACCGATCTCATGATCGGCATCGGCTCGCGGATGGAATTGCCGACCACGTTCCGCTGGCCGTTCCGGCCGGAGGGCATCAAGTCCATCCGTATCGACATCGATCCGGTCGAGTTCAGGCGCCTCACCGTCGATGCGCCGATCGTCGCCGATGCGACAGAAGGAACACGCGCGCTCGTCGCCGCCGTAAGCAAGGCCGGTTACACGAAGACATCGGGCCGCCGCGAGACCATCCGTGCCGTCTCGGCGAAAGCGCGAGAAGATATCCAGGCGATCCAGCCACAGATGGCCTATCTCGACATCCTGCGCGACGTGCTGCCGGACAACGCCATCGTCACCGACGAGCTGTCGCAAGTCGGCTTCACCTCATGGTTCGGCTTTCCGGTCTACCAGCCGCGCACCTTCATCACCTCGGGCTATCAGGGCACGCTCGGCTCGGGCTTTCCCACAGCGCTCGGCGCCAAGGTCGCGCAGCCGGACCGGCCGGTCGTGGCGATCACTGGCGATGGCGGCTTCATGTTCGCGGTGCAGGAACTGGCGACGGCCGTGCAGTTCAAAATCGGCGTGGTGACGCTGGTGTTCAACAACAATGCCTATGGCAATGTCCGCCGCGACCAGTTGCAGGTGTTCGACGGCCGCGTAGTGGCCGCCGATCTGGTCAATCCGGATTTCGTCAAGCTCGCGGAGTCATTCGGCGTCGGTGCTATCAGGGTGACGTCACCGGCGGAGTTCAAGCCGGCGCTGGAAAAGGCACTGGCCGATGGCGGGCCGTATCTGATCGCGATCGACGTCCCGCGCGATTCGGAAGTCAGTCCGTGGGCGTTCATTCATCCGAAGAAGCCTTCTTAACCTCTCCCCGCTCTGCGCGGGGAGAGGTCGACCGGCGTAGCGTAGCGAAGACGGTCGGGTGAGGGGCGAGGCAAGAAAGAGGACACATGCTCAACCTGTCGGGTCGAAGATGTGCGATCCGAGAGGAATAGTTCGCAGCGACTGCAGTGGATGCCCCTCACCCGCCGCGCCCCTCGATGCTGCGCATCGAAAGGCGCGTCGACCTCTCCCCGCAAATGCGGGGAGAGGTTAGCGCGTTACTGCTTCACCGGCGGATCCAGCAGCATGCAGCCGCCATCCGCGATCGGCCGCATGATGTCTTCGGCCTTCACCTTGCCCTTGATGGTGAGCAGGTCCCACTCGCCTTTGACCTCCGACGGCTTCTTCACTTCCGCCAGCAGCATGTCGTTCATCAGCCGGCCGTCCTCGCGTACGCGGGCGCCGGGCGCGAAGAAATCATCCACCGGCATCGCCTTCATCTGACGCATCACCTTCAGACCGTCATTCTCGTTGGCGGCTTCCGCAGCGCGCAGATAATGCTTCACCGCGCTATAGACGCCAGCCTGCGCATGGGTCGGCATCTTGCCGTGCTTGGCCATGAAGCGCTTGCCGAATTCGCGGCTCTTGTCGTCATTGTCCCAGTAATAGCCTTCGAGATACTGCACGCCTTGCGTGGCCTCCGAGCCTAGCGCCTTCACCGAGGTGAGATAGAAGATCAGCACGGCGAGCTTCTGCTTGCCCTCGCCGATCTGGAATTCGCGCGCCTGCTTGATATTGGTGACGGTGTCGCCGGACGCATTGGCGAGCGCGATCACCTTGGCGCCAGAGGATTGCGCCTGCAGCAGGAACGACGAGAAATCCATCGTGCCGACCGGATGCTTCACCGCACCGAGGACCTTGCCGCCGGCAGCTTCCACCACTTTCGAGACTTCCGCCTGCATGGCGATGCCGAATGCATAATCCGCCGTGATGAAATACCAGGTATCGCCGCCCTGCTTGACCACGGCCTTGGCGATGCCCTGCGCCAGCGAATAGGTGTCGTAGAGCCACATCGCGGCGGTCGGCGCGCATTGCTTGCCGAACACGTCGGCCGTGGCCGAACCAACATGCACCAGCACCTTGCCGCGCTCGCGCGCCATGTTCTGCACCGCCAGCGAGATCGCGGAATTGCCGATATCGAAGATCGCATCGACGCCCTGCTGATCGTAGAGATCGCGCGCCAGCGATACGCCGATATCGGTCTTGTTCTGATGATCGGGGCCGAGCAGTTTCACCGGCAGGCCACGCACCTTGCCGCCGACATCGTCGATCGCAAGCTGCGCCGCAACCACGCTGCCGGTGCCGCCGGCATCGGAGAATACCGAACTCTTATCGTTCAGCACGGCGATGGTGAGAGGTTTGGTGATGGGTTCGGCAAGCGCCGAACCGTTCAGGCAAGCAACAGCAATGGCAGCCAATATGCCCATTCGGGTCATTGTCGTTTCCTCGTTCTGGTTTTTATTGAGGAAAGCGTAATGGCGGCTGAATGCCTTGGCCAGCGAAATTTAATCGATCGATTAAATCGAATTCCGACGTACGGAAAGCATCAGACGACTGGTATCGATGCGCTCCGCCGCTGCAGCCGAACCGCAGCGAGTGCCAGTAGTCCAGCACCGGCCACAGCCCAGCACGCGATGGGCGCCCAGTGCAACAGCGGCGCATAGTCCGGCAGCTTCTGCAATCCGCCGGCGACCGCAGCCATGCGTGCGAAAGTCGCGAGCGCGAGCGCCGAGAAGACGAGACCGATGACCTTGCCTTCCGCGCCGGTCTCGCCGATCGCCATTGCCGCCGACACCGCGCTCATCATCATGCAGCCCCATGCCGCGCCGGCGATGAACTGCGCCGCGATCAGCATGTTGAGATTGGCAGCGAACTCCGCGCCGATCACCGCAAGCGCGCCGAGCAATCCGGCGGCGCCAATGACGACGATGCCGCCCTGACGCTTGACCACCGCGCTGGCCGGAAACATCGCAATGTTGAAGCCGATCCAGAATATCGGCATCAGCCATTCGAGATCGGCCGGCTTGGCGAAGCGCAGAAACATCGGCGCGCTGTTGATGCTGAAATGCAATTGGAAACCAAGCGCGAGAATGACCATGGCAGCGATGAACAGCATGGGCATGCGGCCGAGCGCCTTGCCTTGCGCCGGCGAAGCCTTTGCCTCACGGGCGCTGACCTGCACGAGGCCCCGCTCGACGCGCGACAGCGCCAGCGTCACGATCAGCAAAACCACGCCGGCAACAACGAAAGGCAGCCGCGGATCGACGCCGCGCAATGTCGCGCCGAGATAGGGCGCCAGCGCACCGGCGACGCCATAGCCGAGCATGGCCAGCGCAGCGAGAAACGGCCGCGACGGGCGCGCGGCATATTTGCCGAGCAATGTCAGCGGCGGCGCGCGCAAGGCGGAGGATGTCGCCGACCAGATCACGATCAATACAATGAGCGCGACTTGCGCCTTCGGTCCCTGCCCGGCGACGAAAGGCAGCGCGACGAAGGCCGCGCAGGACACCGCGGTCAGGATGCCGACAATGAGACCGAGCCGCCCGACCACGCGCGCGATCCTGTCAGCGACCAGACCCATCGCCGTATCGGTCACAGTGAAAATCGCCTGATCGAGCATCAGGATGACAATCACGACGGTCGGCGCAATGCCGACATCGGCGACAAGCTTCGGCAGATAGATCACATAGGTGACCCAGCCCAGCGTGAAGACCAGTTGCAGAACGGCGAGATAGACGCCCGCGCCATTGCTGGTGGCGGCCTGTGTGCCGGTTCGTTCCTGCTCGCTCATGGTCCCCTCGCCCCACCCGACCATAGAATGGTCGCGGCAGCCAAGGAAAGCGTTCAACACGCAGCGCTCAACAGGTCTCGTTCAGCAGGTCTTGCGGAAGGTCAGGTTGATGCGCTGGCCGCCCATGACCGGATGTTCGCCGTCCGGCAGCGGCGCGACGCCGTGATAGGCCAGCCGCGCCGGGCCGCCCCAGACCACGACGTCGCCATGGGTCAGACGATAGCGCTTCTGAGGCGCGCTGCGGGTGAAACCACCGAACAGGAATGTCGCCGGCAGGCCGAGCGAGACCGAGACGATGGGGGCGCGCAGATCCAGCTCGTCCTTGTCCTGGTGCAGCGAGAGTTTGGCACCGGGCTTGTAGCGATTGATGAGACAGGCATCCGGCACGAAGGCCTCGAAGCCGGCCTGAACCGCCGCGCGCGCGGCGAGATCGCGAAACGGCACCGGCATCTCGGGCCATCGCTTACCGCTGTCGGGATCGACGGGGTCGTAGCGATAGCCCCGGGGATCCGACACCCACCCGACACGGCCGCAATTGGTCATCGCGACCGACATGGTGTGACCGCCCGGCGTGACCAGATGGCGGAACGGCGCCGCCTTCACGATCATACGCAGCGCGGCGATTACATCCGGCTGTTCGGCGGCGAAGAAGTTGCGCAGCAGAACGGCTCCCTCGGCGAGCTCTTCGCACGCAGGCTGGTCATCCCTGATATCGGCGAACAGGTCGGTCATCGCGGTTGTTCAGTCGTCCCATCACTTCGCATCGTGAAAGATCACCCCGAGCGTATGGCGCCGGCCCGACTTCACCCGGCTGACGCCATGGCGCAGATTGACACGGTAGCTGCCGCGCGTGCCGGCAACCGGCCGGTGATGCACGGCGAACACCACGGCATCGCCCTGCCGCAAGCCTACCACTTCAGCGCGCGACTGCATGCGCGGCCGTTGCTCCGTCAACACGAATTCGCCGCCGGTGAAATCCTCACGGGTTCCGACAGCAGGATCGCGACCTGCAGCGGAAACACATGCTCGCCATAGAGATCCTGATGCAGGCAATTGTAGTCGCCAGCTTCATACTGCAGCAACAGTGGCGTCGGCCGGGTCTGGCCGGCACCGTGGCAGCGCTTGAGGAACGCGGCGTGATCGGCGGGAAAGCGCACGTCGATCCCCACCGTCTTATTCCAGCGATTGGCGATCGCGCTCAATGGTCCGTAGAGCGCCGGACGCAGGCCGACGATCGGATCGGGCAGCGGATAGTTGAAATATTTGTATTCGCCGCGGCCGAAGCCGTGGCGGCCCATGACGATGCGGCTGCGGAAACGGGAATCGTCGGGATAGAGCGATGCGAGGTGACGACACTCATCGGGCGTGAGCAGTTTCTCGAACACCGCACAGCCCTGGGCGTCGAGATCGGCAGAGATGCGCTGCCAGTCGATGGCGTCGATGCGCGCCTGCGGCGTGGCGTCATTGTTTTCCGGGCGCTTCTTCACGAGTGAAACCATGTCATCGCCTCCGTCATCCGGCCGCGATCAAGGTGTCATGGCCTGTTGGCCATTTTGGGGAGATGGGCGGGTGAAACCACCCGATTTCTGGACGCGCCACGCTGTCATTCCGGGGCGGGCCGACGCCGCAGGCGGCGGGACCGAACCCGGAATCTCGAAATGAGAGTCACCGAGCTTGAAGCCATCTCGGGATTCCGGGTTCACGCGCGAAGGCGCGCGTGCCCCGGAATGACGAGTGTATCGTTACCCCACCACCGGCAATGTCTTCACATCATACCCATGGCTGATCTTGCGCTTCAGCACGGGGTCCTCAATCTCGTAGTCGAAACGATCGGCCGGACGGATGCCGCCCTTGGCGGCGAAGGTGCCGCCGAACATCGCCGTGCCGTCTGGCAGCGTGTCGCCGCCAAAACCCTTCTTGATCAGCTCGGCGACCGGCAACATGCCGCTCAGCAGGCCTTCCTGGTAGAGAACCTTCTCGCCCTTGATGGTCGCCCAGGAGCGCAGGATGATCTGGTCCCAGTGCGGCAGCAGTTCGGACAGCTCCCACACAACCGGCGCGATCGGCTTGTCGCACATCTGCTTCGACACGGTGATGTTGTAGGTCTCGACCTTGCGGTCGGTATGGTCGGAGCCGACACCGACATAGGTCTTGCCGCCTGATGCGATCAGGCAGAATTCGACTTCGCCCGATGAATTCTCGTCGGTGCATTCGATCATGCCGTCGGTGGTGAAGCGGCGCGCCGAGCAGCGGTAATAGATCGGCGTCGAGGCCGGCGGCGCGATGCCGAGCGCCTCGAGTTCCTTGATGTGATGATCGCGCGCGACGGGATCGCGGCCGGTCCAGCCGGCGATGACGCCCTGGGTGATCTTGAGCGTCAGCGGCGTCTTGGTGCCTTTTGCGTCCAGCGTGAACGCGATCTCGGTGGTCATGCGTGTATCCTCAGGTTTTAGAGATTAACCGCGAACGGTGGTTTCGATGCCCGCGGCGAGTTCGAAGATGCGACGGTCGGAGCCGCCGGCGGCAGCCAGCATCAGGCCGACAGGCGCTTCATCCTTTGCGTGGATCGGCAACGAAATGGCGCAGCCGTCGATCATGTTGATCAGCGTGCAGTTGCGCAGCGCCATCAGGTTCTGCTTGGAGAACACCTTGTCGTCTTCCATGTCGGCAATCGACGGCGGCGTGATCGCGCAGGTCGGCAGCACCAGCGCATCGTAAGGCGCGATGCGCTTTTCAGTGCGTGCGATCAGCGAGCGGCGCATCGGCAGCAGATCGAGATAGTCGGCGGCATTCTGGGTCTCGCCGCGCTGGATGCGCAGCGCAACGCGGGGATCATAGACGTCGCCCTTGCTGGCGAGCAGATAGCGATGCCAGGCATAGGATTCCGCAGCGGTGAAGCCACCCTTGGTGCTCATCGGTGCGATATCATTGAATTCAGGCACCTCGATGCGCTCGATGATCGCGCCCTTGTCGGCGAGCTTCTTCAGCGCGCGTTCGAAGGCGGTTGCGACGACGGGGTCGAGATCGTCCATCGCCAGCGTGGTCGGCACCGCGAGACGCATGCCCTTGATGGGGCGCGGGGTGAGTTCAAACTCGGGCTCGCCGGCGAGCACCGCATCCATCGCCGCACAGCAGGCGACCGAACGCGCGAGAGGACCGATGCTGTCGAGGGTGAAAGACAGCGGCACGGCGCCATCGAGCGGCACGCGGCGCTGCGTCGGCTTGTAGCCGACGATGCCATTGAAGGCCGCGGGAATGCGGCAGGACCCGCCGGTGTCGGTGCCCAGCGCCGCATGCGCCATACCGTCGAGGACGGAGACGCCGGCGCCCGACGACGATCCGCCAGGAACATGACCGACCTCGCGCTTCCACGCGCCCTTGGGTGTGCCGTAATGCGGATTGGTGCCGATGCCGGAATAGGCGAATTCGACCATGTTGGTGCGGCCGATCACCACGAAGCCGGCGCGGCGCAGGCGCGCGACGGTGGGCGCATCGGCATCGGCCGGCGCGGAATCTTCCAGCGCGCGCGAACCGGCTCGGGTCACCTGTCCCTTGATGTCGAACAGGTCCTTGATCGAGATTGGAATGCCGGCAAAGCGCGACGGCGCGGCATTGACCTTGCGCAGCGCGTCCATCGCATCGGCGGCGGCAAGCGCTGCGTCCTTGTCGACGTGAATGAAGGTGCGCTCGCCCTCGCCGTTCGGATCGGCGATTTTGGCCAGACAGGCTTCGACCAGTTTGCGGGACGTGGTCCGACCGGCGGCAAGGGCGGCGGCCAGGCTGGCGAGGGTCGGTGCGGTCTGGTGGAAGTCGTTGCTCATGGTCGCGGCATCCTGTGTGTCTTGCCGGACCCGCAGGTGGTCACGGCGCCCGGTCGGTATCGCCGAAAGTGTCCTCGATTTCCAGATCGAGCAGCGCGGAGCTGAGCGATTTGCCATGCGCATCGAGCGCCAGCGATCGCGTCACCCCGCCGCCAAGCGCCTGATCCATGACGAAATTCACGGCCGCCAGATTGGGCAGTTCATAGCGGACCACCTCGCCCGCGACGATGCCCGCAAACAGGGCCTTCACGCGCGCGGCGGTCACCTGCGATACTATCAACGGATATAGCTTTGCGTCAAAGGCAATTACCGAGATGTTGGAAATGTTGCCTTTGTCACCTGTGCGGGAGTGGGCGATCTCGCGCAGCTTCACGTCATGCTCCCTGAACCATCCGTACCAACCTACCCTGCCTGGTTGCAGCGGGACAAGCCTCGCACGTATTTCAACCGGAATTCCAATTCGAATTCCGTGCCGTCCCGCAGTGAGCAGATACGGCCATGCAGCACGCGCGCTGGACCGCCCCCGGTGGAATGTGGAATGTCCATCCAGAGGACAACGAACGGGGCCAAATCCCCGTCCAAGGGAGAGAACACCACACATGGCTGAACCAGCCCGCGCGCGGCCGAAACCGACACCGGAAACCCAGCATTATTGGGACGGCGCAAAAGCCGGCGAACTCCGCCTGCAGCGCTGCGACGATTGCAGCAATGTGTATTTTCCGCCGCGGCCGTTCTGCCCCGGCTGCGCCTCGCGCAAGGTCTCGGTGTTCAAGGCCTCGGGCAAGGGTTTCCTCTACAGCTACGTCATCAATCATCGGCCCGCCGCGCCGGGTTTCACGCCGCCTTACGCGATTGCCGTGGTCGAGCTTGAAGAAGGTCCGCGGCTGATGAGCAACATCATCGATTGCCCGCAGACGCCCGAAGCGCTCGAACTCGACATGAAGCTCGAGGTCGCCTTCGAGAAGCTCGACGACGCCATCACCCTCCCCGTATTCCGCCCGGCGAAGGGCTGAGATCATGCGCAGAAACGCAGTCGCCGTTGTCGGCGCAGCCGAGACCACCGAGCTCGGCGTCATCCCCAACATGTCGCAGATCCAGCTTCACGCGGATGCGGCCCTCAATGCCATCAAGGATGCCGGGCTAAAACTGTCCGACATCGATGGCATCGCCACGGCCGTCGAGACGCCGCAGCAGATCGCGCATTATCTCGGCATCACGCCGACCTGGGTCGACGGTACATCCGTCGGCGGTTGCTCGTTCATGCTGCATGTTCGCCACGCGGCCGCGGCGATCGAGGCCGGCCTGTGCAAGACGGTTCTGATCACGCACGCGGAGTCCGGCAAGTCGATGATCGGCAAACTGCCGCGCTCGATTCCGGCCGACAGCCTGCAGGGCCAGTTCGAGGCGCCCTATGGCGTCTACGGTCCGCCGAGCATGTTCCCGATCCCCGTGCTGCGCTACATGAAGACGCACGGCATCACCCACGAGCAGATCGCGTCGGTCGCCGTGTTCCAGCGTGAATGGGCCGCGAAGAATCCGCGCGCCATGATGAAGGCGCCGATCACGGTCGAGGACGTGCTGAACTCGAAGATGATCGCCTATCCGTTCCGCATCCTGCAATGCTGCCTCGTCACCGATGGCGGTGGCGCATTGATCCTGACCTCGGCGGATCGCGCCAAGGATTTCCCGAACAAGCCGGTCTATATTCTCGGCACCGGCGAGAGCGTGGAAACGCCGATGGTCAGCCAGATGAAGACCTTCGATTCATCGCGCGCTTTCACCGTGGCCGGACCGACCGCATTCCGCGAGGCAGGAATCGCGCACAAGGACGTCGATCACCTGATGATCTACGACGCCTTCGCGCATCTGCCACTGTATGGTCTCGGCGATCTCGGATTCATGCCGCATGAGGAAACCGGCCAATTCATCGCGGATGGCAACACCCGCCCCGGCGGCAAGCTGCCGATGAACACCAATGGCGGCGGCCTCAGCTATATGCATTCCGGCATGTACGGCATGTATGCGCTGCAGGAGAGCGTGCGACAAATGCGCGGCATCGCACCGGCGCAGGTGCCGGGCGCGAAGATTTCAGTCTGTCACGGCGTCGGCGGCATGTTCGCCGCGTCGGGCACGGTGATTTTTACGAACGAGAAGTAAACGCGGTGCCTTCTCCCCGCTTGCGGGGAGAAGGTGGCTCGAATGCGCGAAGCGCGTTCGAGACGGATGAGGGGGACTATCCGCAAGCACGGAGCAAGCGGATAGTCCCCCTCACCCGCCCCGGCTTCGCCGGGACGACCTCTCCCCGCCGAGCGAAGCTTCGCTTCGCCCGGCGGGGAGAGGTTAGAAAACATCAATCACACCACCAAAAGGAAAACCACATGGCATCTACCAAATCACTCGACGGCAAGGTCATTGTCGTCACCGGCGCGGGCCGCGGCATTGGCCGTGGCATTGCGCTGCTCTGCGCCGCTGAAGGCGCCAAGGTTGTCGTCAACGATCCCGGCGTCGGCACCGACGGTTCGGGCGGCGACGGCGCGGCACCGGCCGAACAGGTCGTCGAGGAAATCACCAAGGCCGGCGGCACCGCCGTTGCCAATTTCGAGTCGGTCGCCGAGGCGATCCCGGCCAGCAAGATCATCAAGCAGGCCGTGGACACCTATGGCAAGATCGACGGCGTGGTGAACAATGCCGGCATTCTGCGCGACGCGATCTTCCACAAGATGTCCATCGATGCGTTCGAGATGGTGATCAAGGTCCATCTGATGGGCTCGTTCTATACATCCCATGCTGCCGCGCGATATTTCCGCGAGCAGAACTCCGGCTCGTTCGTGCACTTCACCTCGACCTCCGGTCTCATCGGTAACTTCGGCCAGGCCAATTACTCGGCGGCCAAGCTCGGCATCGTCGGCCTGTCGAAGTCCATCGCGCTCGACATGGGCCGCTTCGGCGTCAATTCGAACTGCGTCTCGCCCTTCGCCTGGAGCCGCATGATCGGCAGCATTCCGACCGAGACCGAAGCCGAGAAGGCGCGCGTCGAGCGCATGCAGCGCATGGGTCCGGAAAAGATCGCGCCGCTGGTGGCGCATCTGCTCTCCGACGACGCCAAGGAAATCTCCGGACAGATCTTTGCCGCGCGCATGAACGAGATCTTCCTGATGGGCCAGTCGCGCCCGCTGCGCTCCATCCACCGCGCCGAAGGCTGGACCCCGCAGAGCCTCGCCGAACACGGCATGCCGGCGCTGAAGTCGTCCTTCTACAAGCTCGACCGCTCGGCTGACATTTTCAGCTGGGATCCAGTCTAAGCGTTTAAGTCGGCTCGCGGGAGCATCACTCCCGTGAGCCGATTTCTACAACCCAGAATTTAAAACGAAACAATATTACTCAAATAGCTATGCATAGCGGTCTTATCTGACCCGAGATCGCGCTAATTTCGTCATAAAGAATTCAAACGCCGGCCAAGACCGGCTATGTCACCAGCAATCAACGGGTTTGACGTCACGCATGTGCGGACGAAACCGCATTTGCTGGACGAACATCATGACAGATCACGCGGGCGCGATGCCCTCCGCGGCCATGCCGCATTCCAAGCCGCTGAATTCCCCCGCCCGCGTTCTGCTGGCGAGCCTGATCGGCACCACGATCGAATTCTTCGACTTCTACGTCTATGCCACCGCCGCGGTGCTGGTGTTTCCAAAACTGTTCTTCCCGGCCGGCAACGACACCGCCGCGCTGCTCGCGTCCTTCGCGGTGTTCTCGATCGCGTTCTTTGCGCGTCCGTTCGGCGCCGTCGTGTTCGGCCATTTCGGCGATCGCGTCGGCCGCAAGACCACGCTGGTCGCAGCCTTGCTGACCATGGGCATTTCGACCGTGCTGATCGGCCTGCTGCCGACTCACGCGCAGATCGGCCTCGCTGCGCCGCTGCTGCTGGTGCTGTGCCGTTTCGGTCAGGGCTTCGGACTCGGCGGCGAATGGGGCGGCGCAGTGCTGCTCGCCACCGAGAATGCACCGGAAGGCAAGCGCAACTGGTACGCCATGTTCCCGCAGCTCGGTGCGCCGCTCGGCCTGTTCCTGTCGTCCGGCACGTTCTTCATTCTGCTGCACTTCGTCTCGCCGGAAACGTTCCTGAGCTGGGCGTGGCGCGTGCCGTTCCTCGCCTCCATCGTGCTGATCGCCATCGGCCTGTGGGTGCGCCTGTCGATCACCGAGACGCCGGAATTCCAGAAGGCCATCGAGAAGGCTGAGCGCGTTGCCGTCCCCAGCATGGAGCTGCTGCGCAAGCACAAGCGCAGCCTCGTGCTCGGCACGCTGGTCGGCCTGATGACCTTCGTGTTCTTCTATGTCTGCACGGCCTATCTGTTGTCCTACAATGTCGGCGTCGTGAAGATGACGTTGCTCGATGCGCTCAAGGTGCAGATTGCCGGCGCCGTCGCTTTCGGCACCACCAACATCCTGGCCGGCCTGCTCGCGGACAAGATCGGTCGCCGCACGCTCCTGATCACCAATTGCCTGATGGTGATCGTGTTCTCGTTTTTCCTGGCACCGCTGCTGTCAGGTGGCGTGGCGGGCATCTATGCCTTCGCGCTGATCGGTCTGGCGATCTTCGGCGTCAATTATGGCCTGATCGGCGCCGCGCTGGCGGCACCGTTCCCGACCGCCGTACGCTATACCGGCTCGTCGATGACGTTCAATCTGGCGAGCATCTTCGGCGCCTCACTGGCGCCCTATATCGCCACCTGGCTGCAGGCAAATTACGGTCTCGCTTACATCGGCTATTACGTGCTCGCCGCCGCGACGATCACGCTCATCGCGATCTTCGCTTCGGACAAGCACGAGGTCTGAGCGCGCTTGCCGGCAAACGTCAAAAAAGGGGCAGTGCCAACGCTGCCCCTTTTTTATTGATCAGCGCGCCGCCTGCTGCCGCCTGAGCTCGGCGCGAGCCGCGTCACGCTCGAATTCGCCATCGCCCCGGCACACTTCAGCTGCCTGTTTCAGATAGGGCAGCGCCTCCTGCGGCTTGTGCTTCACCATCAGATACTGGCCGAGATAGAACGACACGCCGCAATCGCCGAAGTCGTCCTCCAGCCGCATGTTCTTCATTTTGGCGAGCATCTCCTCCCCACTCATCTGGCCGAGATAGACCGCGACCATCGGCCATGGCCAGCCCTTGCGATCGAGCTTGTCGGTATTGCGTTTCAGCTCGCCGATGTCGTTGTCGCCGCTGCGCGCCCGCGCGATGTAGCGTAGCAGCTTGCCCAGCTCGTATTCCGGCGTCTTCTCGACCACGTCGCCGAAATCGGCGGCAGCCTCGGCGAAATGTCCCTCGATGAAGTTCATATGCGACCGCCGGTTGCGGGTGTCGGGATCATCCGGCCTCAGCTTCAGCGCCGCATCCAGGTCCGGGATCGCGCCGGCGAAATCGCCCTTGCGCGCGAAGGCGATGCCGCGGTCAACATGGGCGCCGACGTCGTTCGGATTGCCGGCCAGAACGACATCGAAATCCGCGATCGCGCCGTCATTGTCGCCGCGTCGAATCCTGATGTCGGCGCGACCACGGTGGGCATAGCTGTCGCCGGGCTCGATCTGTAGCGCAGCGTCATAGTCGGCCAACGCCCTCTCGTAGTCTTTCTTGGCGGCACGGCTGTTGCCGCGCAATGCAAACGCCGCATAGTCTTTCGGATCGAGGCGGATGGCTTCCGAGAAATCCGCGATCGCGCCATCGATGTCGGCCAATCTCTTCCGCAACATTCCGCGTCCGCGGTGGTAGGACGAATTGCCCGGCTGCAGGCGAATCGCCTTGTCATAGTCGGCGCGCGCCCGCACGAAATCGCCCTTGGATTCATAGGCGCTCGCCCGCGAGCCGAAGCCCGAGGAGTAAGTGGGATCGAGGGCGATCGCCTTGTTAGCATCCGCGATAGCCAGATCGAATTCGTCGAGGCGGTTGTGGACCATGGCGCGCGCGCCATAGCCTTTCGCAAAATCAGGATTGAGTGCGATGAACGCAGTAAAATCCGCGCGCGCCGCCTCCATATGGCCGAGTTCGAAGTTCCCGATGGCGCGAAGGCGAAGCGCTTCGGAGCGCTCGGCATCCGTTGCGCCGGGACGATCGATGATATCGCTACAGCCTGCGATCATCCGCTGATCCATCGGCGGGCGACATCCATTATCCGCGTGCGCTGACAATGATGTGGCGAACAGCAATGCTGCAGAAGCGACTGCAACGCGCATGTGACAGCAAAACGACGACATGGGAACCACACATCAGTATGAGAGATTTGGCCATTGGTCGCGTGGAACTATCAAAACGTTCACTGCGCTGCGATGCGCGCTTGTGCACCGCCATGACCGCGCGGCAGCATCGAATTGTGTAGCATCGCCGTCGCAACGGTATTTAGACTGCTGGCAATAACTGGAGCAAACCAGAAAAGCCGGGAGGACGACGATGCCAACTCAGCTCGACGCGAACGACGCAGTTCAACCCGCCGCAATATCCAACTCACTCAGTCGCAGAAAAATCCTGAGCGGCGCCGCGGCAATGGCCGCGACATCGCTGATCGCGCCCGATGCGCTGGCGCGAAATTTCAACCGCGGCGCGGAACCGCAGCGCTATCCCGATCCCGATATCGTCGTCATCGACGCCAATCGCTTCAAGGCGAGAGTCGGCAACACCGTCATCAAGCGGCTCTATACGGGCTGCCTGTGGGCGGAGGGACCGGCGTGGAATGCACAGGGTCAGTATCTGATCTGGAGCGATATCCCTGCCAATCGCCAGTTGCGTTATCTCGACGATGACGGCCACATCTCCGAGCGCTTCCGCTATCCATCCGAGGAGAGCAACGGGAATTCGTTCGACACAGAGGGCCGCCAGCTTTCCGCGCAGCGCACGCGCCTTGTCCGCTTCGAGCACAATGGCAGCGTCACGACGCTGGCTGAACAGGCAAACGGCAAGCCGCTGAACGGGCCGAACGATATGGTGGTCAATCCGATCGACAAGGCGATCTGGTTCACCGATCCCGGCTACGGCGCCATCAATCTCTATGAAGGACAACGCGCGGCGCCGGGCGTCACGCAGCCGCACCAGAAGGAAGCGGTATATCGCATCGATCCCACGAGCGGCCAGGTGAACAAGGTCGCCGACGATCCGTTCAAGCCGAATGGTCTGGCCTTCAGCCCGGACTACAAGAAGCTCTATGTCTGCGACACCGGCATCACGCATTATCCCAATGCCAAGAATGTCGTCTGGCAGTACGACGTCGACGGCGGCAAGCTCTCGAATGGCAAGCCGCTGATCGACATGACGCTGGATGGCAAGTCCGGCTTCCCTGACGGGCTGCGCGTCGATACCGAAGGCAATATCTGGGTCGGTGCCGGCTGGGTCGGCGACGGCTATGACGGCGTGCAAATCTTCGCGCCGGACGGCCAGCGCATCGGCCAGATCAAGCTGCCGGAAACCTGCGCCAATGTCTGTTTCGGCGGCAAGAAGCGTAACCGGCTGTTCATGACGGCGAGCCAGTCGCTCTATGCGGTCTATGTGGAAACGCAGGGCGCGCATTTCTGTTGAGGGGCCTACGTCGCAGCCAGCGGCTTCGCGCAACTCTCTCCACGTCATGCCCGGGCTTGACCCGGGCATCCAGCTTTGCGGCAAGCAACGGAGAAGATGGATGGCCGGGTCAAGCCCGGCCATGACGTAGGGAGAGGACGTAGCCTCTCGACGACTACCCGCTGTTCCTGAGTCCCGCCGAGATCCCGTTGATCGTCAGCTGAATCCCACGCAGCACCTGCTCGTCCGGATTATTCGCACGGTGCTCTTTCAGCAGCTCGACCTGCACGTGGTTGAGCGGATCGAGATACGGGAAGCGATTGCGGATCGAGCGATCGAGCAGCGGATTGTTTTGCAGCAGGCGCTCCTGCTCCATAATATCCAGCAGCGTCTCGATGCACAGATGCCATTCGCCGCGGATGCGGCCGAAGATGGTCTCGCGCAGCTTCTGGTCGGCGACAAGCTCAGCATAGCGCGAGGCGATGGCGATGGAGCTCTTGGCCAGCACCATGTCCATGTTGGACAGTAGCGTGCGGAAGAACGGCCATTCGCGGTGCATCTCCTGCAGGAAGACCATGCCCTTGTCGGGATGATTGGCGAGCCACGCCTCGATGGCGCTGCCGAAGCCATACCAGCCCGGCAGCATCAAGCGGCACTGCGCCCAGGAGAACACCCACGGGATCGCGCGCAAATCCTCGATGGCGCGGGTCTTCTTGCGCGAGGCCGGACGGCTGCCGATGTTCAGCGTCGAGATCTCATTGATGACGGTGGATTCCCAGAAGTAATCGACAAAGCCCTCGGTCTCATAGACCAGCCCGCGATAGGCCTTGAAGGCCAGTTCGGAAATCTCCTCCATGGCTTCGAGATATTCGCGGCGCGGCGCGCTGTGCTTCGGTGCCAGCAGGCTTGCTTCCAGCGTTGCGGCGGCAAGGATTTCCAGATTGTTGCGGCCGACTTCGGCGTTAGAATATTTGCTGGAGATGATCTCGCCCTGTTCGGTGATGCGGATCTGGCCATCCACCGCGCCGCCGGGCTGCGCCAGGATCGCATCGTGGCTTGGGCCGCCGCCGCGGCCCACAGAGCCGCCGCGGCCATGAAACAGCCTGAGCCGGATGTGATGCCGCTCGAACACTTCGATGAGCTCGATCTCGGCCTTGTACAGTTCCCAGCCCGAGGTGACGAAGCCGCCATCCTTGTTGCTGTCCGAATAGCCGAGCATGACTTCCTGCACCGCGCCGCGGCTGTCGACCAGCTTGCGATAATCATGCAGCGAGAACATGCGGTCCATGATGGCTGCAGAGGCCTGCAGATCCTCGATGGTTTCGAACAACGGCACGATATTGATGGCGCTGCGGCCGGAGCAATCGACGAGCCCGACCTCCTTCAGCAGCACTGCGACTTCGAGCATGTCGGAGACGCCCTTGCACATGGAGATGATGCATTGGGGGATTGCCGCCGCGCCGAATTTCGCATGAACCTGCGCCGCCATACGGAACAGCGCCAGTTCGCCCAGCGTCTCGTCGCTGTATTTGACGAACAGCGAGCCGAGCGGCCGCGCGTTCTTCAATTCATTCGTCAGCAGCGCGATGCGCGCTTCCTCGCCGAGCGCGAGATAGGACGTGCCGGGCATCGCCGCATCGATCAGTTCGGCGACGGTGCGCTCGTGCACAGCGGAATTCTGCCGGATGTCGAGACTGGCGAGATAGAAGCCGAAACAATCCACCGCGCGGCGCAATTGCCGCAGCCGGCCGCGGGCGATGACTGCGGAATTATCAGCGATCAGCGAACGATCGAGCACATCGAGATCGGCCTTGAACTCCTGCGCCGATGCATAGGCCGGCGCATCACCCACGGCCGCACGGCGATTCGGCAATTCTAGCGCATGGGCCGTTGCCGCCATGCGGGCATAGACGCCGGAGATCGCCAGACGATAGGGCTCGCCAGCGCGGTGCGGCGACGGATCAGGGGAGCGTTCGGCCAATGCGCGGAGTTCATCGGAGACATCGGCGAGATGCGCCGCCATGGACAGTTCTGCGCCCAGCGCGTGAAGTTCGTCGAGATAGAAGCTGAAGGCGCGCCTGCTCTGCAGCATCATGGTGCCGCGCATCACATCTGCCGTGACGAACGGATTGCCGTCGCGGTCACCGCCGATCCAACTGCCCATGCGCAAGAACGAGCCGAGTTCGGCCGCGCCGCCCTGCGCGCGCAGGCTGTCTTCCAGCACACAATGCAGCCGCGGCACTTCGCGCAGGAAGGTGTAGTCGTAGAATGATAGTCCGTTGGCGACCTCGTCGAGCACCGTCAGCTTGCTCCGGCGCAGCAGATTGGTCTGCCACAGGGTGACGACGGCGCGGCGCAATTGCTCTTCCGACGCCTCGATCTCCTCGGCGGTGAGCTGCATGCGCTCGCGCCGGTCCAGCAATGCCGCGATTTCCATTTCGCGGTCGATGGTGCTCTTGCGGCGCACTTCGGTGGGATGCGCGGTCAGCACCGGCGAGATCAGCGCCTGGCCAAAGAACTTGCTGAGCAGCGCCGCGTCGATGCCGGCCTCGCGCGCGCGCTTCACCGCATGGGCCAGCGTGCCCGATGCGTTGGCCGCATTCGCGCGCTGCGCCCGCATCCGGCGGATATTGTTCTGGTCCTCGGCGATATTGGCGAGATGGGAGAAATAGCTGTAGGCGCGAACGATGCGCACGGTCTCGGCGATCGACATGCCGTCGAGAATGGCTTCGAGTTCACGCCGCGCCAGCTTGTCCTCGTCGCGGTGAAAACGGACCGAAGTCTGCCGGATATTCTCGACCAGGGCGAATACCGCCTCGCCTTCCTGATCCCGCACGGTGTCGCCAAGGATGCGGCCCAGCAGCCGGATATCCTCGCGCAACCGGGCATCGGCCTCCTGGTGAGCAGGATCGTCACCGCGCTGGGATGCGGGTTCTTCGGTGGACAGGGTCAGGGACACAAGGACGCTCCAGGAAGTTGCCGGCGCCCCATTTGGTCGCAAGTCATGCTGCGACGCAAGACGAAGTTGCAGCGCCCAGCAGTGTCCCGGAACTCAGCTTCGTGGCTTTACCTTACCTAAGATCCGATCCGCCTCGGTGCGCCAGTCGGCGCTGCGCGCGAAACCCGCCTCGCCCTTGGTGCCGAACAGCCCGTCTTCAGCGAGATCCGCGATCCAGCCCTGACGCTCGGCCGTGCCTTCGGCCGACCACGGCGTGAGCCCGATCTCGCGGACGGTCTCGGCGACCTCGCGGACTTCCTCGCTGCGGCGGCGACCGTGTTCGATGACGCGCTGAAAGAAATAGGCGCCCTGCTTCTCCCAGTCGATGCTCGGAAACGTCTCGACCAGCGAGGCGATCACCGCGTCCTCGACGCCATAGGCGCGCGCGGTCGTAAAGCTCTCGATCACCATGGCCTCGAGGCCCTTGATCATGATGCTGCGGCACATTTTGGTGGCCGAGGCGACGCCAAGCCTGTCACTGGCGACTTGCGCATCGAAGCCGATGGCATTGAGCAGCGGCGCGAGATCGCGCGCGCCGGTGCCGCCGAGCAGCAGCGGCACCCTGATGCGGTATGGCGGGATCGAGGTCATGACCGCGCCCTCGACATAGCGCCCACCGGCGCCATCGATCAACACGGCCGCACGCTGCTTGGCGCCGGGCGATGCCGAGTTGAAATCGAGAAACCACGCCTGCGGCTTCAGACCCGGCACACAAGCCTGCGCCGCCGGCACGGTCTGGCTCGCGGTAACAGCGCAGACGATGAAGTCGGCACGTGAGGCGAGATCGGCATGCGAGGATGCGAGCGTGACACCATGCGTCTCGGCGTGGTCGCGCAGCGCCCCGGCATCTGCGCCGTCGAGCTTGAGATCATAGGCGCTGACGCGGAGATCCTGCTTGCGCAGGTCTTCGGCGAGAATGCGCCCGACTTCGCCATAGCCGATCAGGCCGACGTGCCACTGGTTCGAATGTTCAGTCATATTGCCTATTGGACCTTGATGTTTGCCGCCTTCAGCACCGGTCCCCATTTGTCCGCTTCGGCATGCATGAACTTGTCGAAATCTGCGGGCGAGGAGCCGACCGGCGTGGCATCGATCTTCTTCAGCGCCGCCAGCACCACCGGATCCTTCAGCGCCGTCACCAGATCTGCATGGATCTTCGCCACGACATCGGCCGGCATGCCGGCAGGTCCGAGGAATCCCCACCACACCGCCGTATCATAACCGGCGACACCGGATTCGGCGACCGTCGGCACATTGGGCAGCGCCGCCGAGCGCGTCGCCGTCGTCACCGCCACGGCACGCACCGCGCCGCCTTCGAGCTGACCGACGATCTCGGGCAGCGGATTGATGCTCATGGGAATGTCGCCGGCAATCACCGCGGTGAGCGCAGGCGCACCGCCCTTGTAGGGAATAGAGACGATTTTCGTGCCGGCCATATGGTTCAGCAATTCGCCGGCAAGATGCGCCGAGGTGCCATTGCCCGACATGCCGTAGGACAGCGAGTCCGGCTTGGCTTTCGCCTGCGCCAGCAGCTCCTGCAGGTTCTTCGCCGGATTGTCCTTCGACACCACGATGGCCAGCGGCGAATAGGCGACTTCGCTGATCGCGGTGAAATCCTTGAACGTGTCGTAGGGCAGCTTCGGATAGAAGAACTGATTAAGCGGATGGCCCGACGCGACAAGGATCAGCGTGTAGCCATCGGGCGGCGACTTCGCGAGGGCCTGCGAGGCGATGATCCCGCCGGCGCCCGGACGGTTGTCCACCACCGGCTGCTGCCCCCAGGTCTTCGACAGCGACTGCGCAAAGGTCCGCGCCAGCACGTCGACCGCGCCGCCGGCCGCATAGGGCACCAGGATTGTCACCTGCTTGCTGGGAAACGTCTGGGCGTGCAGCGACGGGCTGGTGAAAGACAGCAGCGCAGCCGCCGTGGCGATGGCCAGTTTCATGGGCGCAAGCAAGGAAACAGGCAAAGACACGGGCATGGGTGGTCGTCCCTCTTGTAATATCGCGCAACAATCTCGTGTCGTTGCTACTTGATATAGCTACTTGGCTGTGGTCGCAGCGCGCAGTCCGGATCGTGCGATGGCCGCATCGACCAGTCCCTGCGCCTTCACATCCTCGGTGAATTTGCGGACAAATGCCATCCCCTCATCGCGCCCCTTGGGGATCGCGATGGCATGCCGCTCGACGCCCCAGCGTCCCTCCAGCACCTTCGCCCCCGGCGCCTGTTCGGCGAGTTCAAACAGTGTCGCCTTGTTGGTGGCGAACACATCGATGCTGCCGGCCATCAGCAGGCCGGGCGCAAGCCTGATGGCCGGCACGCGAACGACCTCGGCATTCTTCAAATCGCGCGACAGAACGGCATCGGATGAACTTCCGGCGGTGACGCCGACATGGACGCCTTTGACATCGACATCATCGGGCCCCGCAACCCTGGACTCTTTCGCGACGAGATACCCAAGATCGCTTTCCAGATAAGACGGGCCGAAATCCATGTCCTTCGCACGCGCGGCCGACGCATTGGTGAAGGCGGCATCGACCGCGCCTGTCTTCACCGCTTCGAGAACCTCGGCATTCCTGGAGAACACCACCGGCTCATAGGGCACGCCCAATTGGCGCGCGAGCTCCTTGCCGAGATCGTAACCGACACCACGCGGGCCTTCGGTTTGCGATACGAGAATAGACGTCGGTGTTCCCGGATAGAGCCCGACACGCAGCTTGCCTGATGGTGCGAGGATCTGCTTCGGCTCGAGATCGACGGCAACTGCAGGACCGGCAAACGCTGCCACCAGGAGAGCGATCGCCGCGATCTGCGCGGCAAGTTTGTTTCCAATCATTGCCACGCGCATCATCATCCTCCTAGATCGTCCGCCCAGCTTTGGCCCAATAGGGATCGCGCAGCCGGCGCTTGAAGATCTTGCCGGAGTCTTCGCGCGGCAGATTGCTCTGGATCTCCATCTGCTTCGGCACTTTGTAGTCGGCCAGCGCCTTCTTGAGGTCCGCGCGCACTGTCGCCAGGTCGAGCACCACGCCGGGCTGCGGCTCGATCACCGCCATCAGCGACTCGCCGAACTCCTCGTCGGGAATCCCGAACACCGCGCAGTCATGCACACCAGGCACGGCATGCAGTGCAGCTTCGATTTCGGCCGGATAGATATTGACGCCGCCGGAGATCACCATGTCGCGCTTGCGATCGCAGATGAAGACATAGCCGTCGGCATCGAGATAGCCGACATCGCCCGAAGTGATGAAACCGTCGCGGTCGATCTCGGCGCGCTTTTCGGGTTTGTTGTGATAGGTGAAATCCGGATTGCCTGATATGCGCGAATAGATTTCGCCGATCTCGCCCTGTGGCAGGATCTGGCCGTCGTCGCCGAGGAAGCGCAATTCCGCGCCGGGCGCGATCTTGCCGACGGTGCCGGGCTTCTTCAGCGCGTCTTCGGAATTCGCAAAGGTCACCGCGCCGGATTCGGTGGAGCCGTAGAATTCGTAGATCACCGGGCCCCACCAGTCGATCATCGCGGTCTTGACGTCGGCCGGGCACGGCGCGGCGGCATGGATGATGTGGCGCAGCGACGACATGTCGTACTTCTTGCGGATGTCCTCCGGCAGCTTCATCAGCCGGATGAACATAGTCGGCACCATGAAAATCGTGTCGATCTTCTCGTCCTGCACCACGCGCAGGAATTCTTCAGGATCGAAGCGCGGCATCATCACCAGCGCGCCGCCGAGGCGCCCGGCACGCAGCGCAAAGGCATTGGGCGCCGAGTGATAGAGCGGCCCGGGCAGCAAAGCGCGTGCACCGGGCTTGAGGCCATAGACGCGTGCACGCATCTGGTCGGCGGACGCCGCCTGCTCCGGTGTCGGCGCGAAACGGCGCACGCCCTTGGGATGACCCGTGGTGCCCGACGTGTAGATCATGTTGTGCGGCTGCGGCAGCGCGGGGCCGTCATAGGGCGCCTGCTCCTTGAGCCAGGATTCCAGATCGATAGCGCCGTCCGGGGTGCCGAGCCGTGCGGGATCGACCTTGTAGTTCGCGACGATCTCCGGCGGCGTCGGCACGCTCAGCGACACGATGCCCTGCGGGATCGCCTCGCGCAGCTGATGCAGCATATCGGCATGAGCGATCAGGACGTTGCTGCCGGAGTCCTTGACCACATAAGTGATCTCTTCCGGCTTGAAGTGCCAGTTCACCGGTACGCCGTACGCGCCGAGCTGCGCCACTGCATAGGCCGCTTCGAGAAACGCAATGTCGTTGCGCATCAGGATGCTGACGCTGTCGCCCTGCTTGACGCCAAGCCGCGACAACCCGCCGGCGATGCGGCTCGCACGTTCGGTCAGTTCGGCAAAGCCGCGGCGGCGATCGCCTGAGATGACGCCTTGGAAGAGGGAGTTTATCGACATGGATACGTTTCCAGATTTTTGTTTTTGATTTTTGATGAACTCTTCGCCGCCATTGCGAGGAGCCCTTGCGACGAAGCAATCCAGTCTTCGTTTGTGACTTTCTGGATTGCTTCGCCCAAAGAAAGTTGGAAGTCCAACTTTCTCAAGGCTCGCAATGACGGCTGAGAATGTCGCGGGCTAATCCACAAATTTCGGCGCACGCTTCTCGATATTCGCGCGCACGGCTTCGGTCTGGTTCGGTCCGCCCATCAGTTTCATCTGCTCGACGGATTCGGCGAGCAGCGCCGGACCGGGATCGATAGCGAGATTGTTGAGCATGCGCTTGGCGGCGCGGATCGCATCCGGGCTCTTGCCGGCGATCTCGCGCGCCGTCTCGAGCGCTGCGGCGCGCGGATCGTCGCAGATGCGCGTGGCGAGGCCGTAGCTCAGCGCTTCCTGTGCCGAGAAGATGCGGCCGGTGTAAGTGAGGTCGCGCAGGATGTCGTCGCGCACAAGCGAAGCGAGGATCGGCGTACCTGCCATGTCGGGCACCAGGCCCCATTTGATTTCCATGACGGACATGCGCGTGTCCGGCGCGAGAAAGCGCATGTCGGCACCGAGCGCGACCTGGAAGCCGCCGCCGAAGGCGACGCCATGCACAGCGGCAATCACCGGCACCGGCAATTGACGCCAGCCCCACACCGCCTGCTGGGAGTGATTGCAAAGACCGTGCGTGCGCAGCGCGAGGTCACGCTTCTGACCGCCGCCGATACCGTCGCCGCCGCTCTCATTCATCGCGGCGAATCGTCCCATGTCGAGGCCGGCGCAGAACGCCCGGCCCTCGCCGGACAGCACGACCGCGCGCAGGCCCTTCTCGTGGCTCAGGCGCTCGGCGGTATCGACCAATGCCGCAAACATCGCCGCATCCAGCGCATTCATCTTGTCCGCGCGGACCAGCCGAACATCGGCAACGCCATCCGTCATGGACACAGAGATGCGGTCTTCCATGGGTGGTTTCCTTCCTAGACTTGTTTTTCTTCCCGCTTTACACGCAAGCGGTATCGGGTTTAGTCAATCAACTAATTAACCCGTCCGCATCCTCTTAAAGCAGGACCCTCCCATGTTCAATCAGCAGCTCCTCGCAGGCCGAAAAATCCTCGTCACCGGCGGTGGCACCGGTCTCGGCAAATCGATGGCGGCGAAATTCCTCGAACTCGGCGCCGAAGTGCATATCTGCGGTCGCCGCAAGGCTGTATGCGACGAGACCGCAACCGAGCTGATGGCGGAATTTGGCGGCAAGGTCTCCAGCCACGGCGTCGACATCCGCGACGCCGTGGCTGTCGATGCGATGATCGAAGGCATCTGGGCCGATGGTCCCCTCACCGACCTGATCAACAACGCCGCCGGAAATTTCATCTCGCGGACGCAGGACCTGTCGGCGCGCGGCTTCGACGCGGTCGCCAACACGGTGATGCACGGCACGTTCTACATGACCCATGCGGTCGGCCGGCGCTGGATCGCCGACAAGGTGCCGGGCAATGTGGTCTCGATCACCGTGACTTGGGTGCGCAATGGTAGCCCCTATGTGGTGCCCTCCGCCATGAGCAAATCGGCGATCCATGCCATGACGATGTCGCTGGCCACCGAATGGGGCCGCTACGGCATCCGCCTCAACACCATCGCGCCCGGCGAAATCCCCACCGAAGGCATGAGCAAGCGCATCAAGCCCGGCGACGAGGCCGGTGCCCGCACCCGCGCATGGAATCCCATGGGCCGCGTCGGCAAGATGGAAGAGCTGCAGAATCTCGCTGTGTTCCTGATCTCCGGCGGCTGCGACTGGATATCAGGCGAGACCATCGCCATGGACGGCGCGCAGGCGCTCGCCATGGGCGGCAACTTCTATCAGCTGCGCGACTGGTCCGATGCCGAATGGATCCAGGCGCGCGACAGCATCAAGGCGCAGAACGAAAAGGACAAGGCGCAGCGGGGGTAAGGGCCGCAAAATAACTCGACCGGCAGCGAGGCTCTCCCATGCGGGAGGCCTCGCTTTGTTTTTTTTGATCAACGCGCAACCTGCAACCGCTCGCGCGCCACCCTCATGGCCTCGTCTTCGGATGCGACCACCGCGGAACTGATGCCGAACGCCTTCGTCGCAAGTGCCGACTGGGCCTCCACGAGAACGCGTGTGACGGCATTCGGCTCGACGGCAATGATGGCACGGCAAAGCAGCGCGAGCGTCGCTTTGTTGCGCTTGAGCCAAAGCCCCCTCGCCTTGCGATCTTCATGCGCCTCATCATGATGATGACTGGCCATGATCATGACGAAAGGCTGCTTGCGGCCGATGAGATCGTCCATCTCGACCTCCCACTGCGCCGCACTTCCCGGCTGAAGCTCATCATGCCGGACCCACACGATCGGGAAGGCCGCAACATCGTGAATGAGAAAGGCACCGCTATCGAGGCTCATCGTCGTCTCCTGACTGTTCGTTGATCCGCATGCGGAGATAGACCTCGTCGCTCAAACCCGTTAACGACATTCGGACGCAAAATAATGAGAACCGGCCAGGCTGGAGCGGTTCTGAAAAGGCATGGTGTCATGACCTCGCTCACCGAGCGCCTCGACGGACCATCCGCAATCGCTATCTGGGGCAGCGATGAGCCCGGTGATGCATTTCGGCTCGGCACCCGCGAACTCGACTGGCATCATCACCGCCGCGGCCAGTTGTTCTGTATCGAAAGCGGATTGATCCGCCTGCACACGAAACAGGGCTCGTGGCTACTGCCGCCGCAGCGCATCGGCTGGCTGCCGCCCGGGCTCCATCACAAGGTGACCCTGAGCGGTGTACTGAGCGGATGGGGCGTGCTCCTGACGCCGGCCGCGAGCCGGACATTGCCGTCGCAGCCCTGCGTCATGGGTGTCAGCGATCTCCTGCGCGCGCTCGTCAGGCGCGCTGCGGGTTGGACGAATGCGGATCGGCTCACGCCGGCGCAGACGCGCGTCGTGGCCTTGCTGCTCGACGAAATCCGCGGTGCGCCGCAGGAGCCGCTGCATCTGCCGATGCCGACGGATGTCCGCGCCTTGCGTATCGCCAATGCGCTGATCAGGCGGCCGCATGACGCGCGCACGCTGCATGAGCTTGGCGAATGGGCTGGCCTGTCGGAACGAACGGCACGTCGCATCTTCATGACGGAGACCGGCATGGGCTTCACGCAGTGGCGGCAGCAGGCGCGTCTCACGCTGGCGCTGGAACGGCTGGCCGCCAATGAACCCGTCGCGGATGTCGCCGAAGCGCTCGGCTATGCCACGTCCAGCAACTTCATCGCGATGTTTCGACGAGCGTTTGGCGAGCCGCCAGCGCGCTATTTTGCAAAACAGCGTAGGACGCGCAACGTCGGCTGAACGACCTCCCGGCACCTGTCTCACCGCACCGCAGCACCTTTCCCATCTTGTCAGCACAACCGGACGCCCTCACACTCGCCGCAACTAATAAACTGCGGGAGGGAGACACATGTCCGTTGCGGAAGCGGCCACGCTGGCCGATGTCATTCGCGTGCAAGCACAGACGCGCGGCGATTCAATTGCGCTGGTGTTCGAGGGCCGCGAGACCAGCTACAGATCACTCGATCGCAATGCCAACCGCGTCGCCAACGGGCTGATCGCGCTCGGCGTCAAGCCCAATGAGCGCATCGCCTATCTCGGCAAGAACAGCGACCTCTTCATCGAACTGCTGATTGGCGCCGTGAAGGCCAAGGTGGTGACGGCGCCGGTGAACTGGCGGCTCGCCGGACCGGAGATCGCCTTCATCGTTGACGACGCGAAGGCACAGGTGCTGTTCGTCGGACCGGAATTCGTCGATCTCGTACGCAGCCTCAAGCCACAAATGCCGGGCGTGCGTATCGTCATGACCATGGAAGGCGGCGCAACCGAGTGGCAAGATTTTACGGCCTGGCGCGACGCGCAGAGCGAGCGCGACCCGAACCTCACCATGACCAAGGACGATGTCGCGATCCAGCTCTACACGTCGGGCACGACAGGCAAGCCGAAAGGCGCGATGCTGTCGCATCAGAATTTCCTCTCACTGCTGCGCATCGGCGGCACCGACGAGAACCCTGACTGGAACGTCTGGACCGCCGACGACGTCTCGCTGGTGGCGATGCCGGTATTTCATATCGGCGGCGTCGGCTGGGCGGTGTTCGGCCTCTATCACGGCGCCAAGAGCGTGATCGCGCGGGAGTTCGATCCCAACAAGGCGCTCGATTTCTTCCGGGACTACGGCATCAGCAAACTGTTCCTGGTGCCGGCGGCGATGCAGTTCATCGTGCGGCAGCCGCGTGCGCGGGAGATGGATTTCAGCAAGTTGCGCTACATCATGTATGGCGCATCGCCGATCCCTGCCGCCCTGCTCAAGGAATGCATCAGCGTATTCGGCTGCGGCTTCGTGCAGATGTACGGGATGACCGAGACCACCGGTACCATCGTGGTGCTCGCCCCGGAAGATCACGTCGAGGGCCGCGACTGCATGCGTTCCGCCGGCAAGGCGCTACCGGGAATCGAAATCGCCATCCTCGATGTCGACGGCAAACAGCTGCCTATGGGCGAGGTCGGCGAGATCGCGACGCGCTCGGCGTCCAACATGGTCGGCTACTGGAATCTGCCGGACGCCACCGCGCGCACGCTCGGCCGCGACAACTGGCTGCGCACCGGCGACGCCGGCTATCTCGACAAAGACGGCTTCCTCTACATCCACGACCGTATCAAGGACATGATCATCTCCGGCGGCGAGAACATTTATCCCGCCGAAGTCGAGAGCGCGATCTGCGATCACCCGGATGTCGCCGAAGTCGCCGTCATCGGTATTCCCGACGATACCTGGGGCGAAGCGGTGAAGGCCGTGGTGGTGCTGAAGCCCGGCAAGGAGCTCGGCGCAACCGACCTGATGAAGTTCACGCGCGAGCGCATCGCGGGATTCAAGGCGCCGAAGACCATCGACTTCATCGCAGCATTGCCACGCAATGCATCGGGCAAGATCCTGCGACGGCAGTTGCGCGATCCCTATTGGGTGGGGAAAGAGCGGCAGGTGAACTGAGAACCTGTGTAGCTACCGCCTTATCTGTCGGCGCTGGGTATATCGATACAGCGAATGCGAGGAACGTCGTCATCTCGCTACCGCGCGGCTCCTCCGGGATCAGCCAATTTGCGTTTTCAGCTAATTGTCTGACGGAGACGTTGAGCGTAGCGTCATGACGGTCGACCGAACGGCTAGTGAACCTCGTGTGTCCGTTGTAGAGGCGCGAAGTCATGCGCGGCGAGATTCGTGACATCAGTTCAGGCAGGGGTAAGGACCCTGCCACCCCGCGCGTCGGAACGCCGCGTCGCCTTGCGGCGATCGTTGTGGGGGACATCTGCGGATATAGCCGCCTCATGGAACTCGACGAGGAAGAAACGCATGCGCGCGTCAAGCGCATCGAGCGTGACCTCATCGAGCCGAGCATTACCGAGCACGACGGCAAACTCGTCAAAAGGACTGGCGATGGATTCATTGCGATATTCGACAGTCCGGTCGAAGCCGTTCGGTGCGGCATCGTCATCCAGCAAAGCATGATCGGGCGCAACGCTGCGCTGCCGAAGAGTTCCTGGATCGAATATCGCATTGGCGTCAATCTGGGAGACGTGATCATCGAGCCAAATGACGTCTTCGGAGATGGCGTCAATATCGCTGCGCGCCTCGAGGGGATTGCCGACCCGGGCCAAGTGTACATCTCGGGTGGCATCTACGAGCAGATCAAGCACAAGCTCGTCTGCGGCTATGAATCGCTTGGAGATCGCAAGATCAAGAACATTACCGACCCGGTGCGCGTTTACCGGGTGCTTCCTGATCCCGCGGCATTCAACAAGGCACGGAAGCGGCGTGAACATGTTCTGATCGTTTCGTTTTGCGCCATCCTGCTGGCTCTCGCAGGCGCCGGCGTCTGGTACATGAGGGCTTACCCGCGCGGTGAAATCGGCAATCAGGCGTCAGCTCCCGCGGCGCCTCAGCAAGAGACAGGGAATGCAAGCACCCGATCAGCGCCCGCGCCCGCCGCCAAGCAAGCCCGGCCTGAACCTGCTCCGGCGGTAACGCCTGCCCCGCCCCCGCCGCCAGCACCACCAAAGCCGGTCATAGAGCCCGTCATGGTCCCGCTCCCTGGCGGGACCTTCGCGATGGGCAGCAATGACGACATATCGGAAAAGCCGATACACCAGGTCACGATCAAGCCCTTCGCTATCAGCAAGTATCCGGTCTCGGTTCGGGAGTGGAACGCGTGCGCTGCTGCGAATGCATGCGCGTTTCTGGTGACAGGGCGGGACGACATTCCGGTCACGGATGTGAGCTGGACCGATGCAAAACAGTTTGTCGCGTGGCTTGCGAAGGAAACGCAGAAAGCCTTCCGGCTCCCGAGCGAAGCGGAATGGGAATATGCCGCGCGTGGCGGCACACAAACGAAATACTGGTGGGGCGATCAGCTGCAGCCCGGCATGGCCAATTGCAAGAACTGCACGGATGCCACCGCCGAACAACCGCTCAAGCTCGGCAGCCTGAAGCCAAATCCATTCGGACTCTACGATATGGGTGGCGGCGTCAATCAATGGACAGAGGATTGCTGGCACAAGAACTATCAGGGTGCCCCGCAGAACGGCACGCCATGGGTCGAGAACGACTGCGTCTCACACGTCATTCGATCGGGCTCCTGGAAAAACGATGCGCGTTACGTCCGACCCGCAAGCCGCGATGGCTACGACACCAATGTGCGATATCCGACCCACGGCTTCCGGATTGCCATTTCGTCCTGAGACCGCCCCACAGGAAAGGATCCGTGATGAGGATCACCGGGCTCATCGTGTTGTCCGCCATGCTGTCAATGGCGCCCCTTGCAGTCCATGCGCAAGGAAAGTCCGCACCGAAGGATGCGGTCCTCTATTTCGTGTGGCCGCAGGACAAAGCGGTGATCAAGGGCGGGTTCTGGTGTCGTTTCGGTTTGCGGAACATGGGCGTCACTCATGCAGGCGATAATTTCCAGAACAGCGGCCATCATCATTTGCTGATCGATGTGAATGACCCGCTCGATCCCAAGGAACCGATCCCGCAGGACAAGTCGCATCTCCATTTCGGAGCGGGCCAGACCGAAGCACGCATCGAATTGCCCCCCGGCAAACATACGCTCCAGCTCGTGCTGGGAGACGGCGCTCATTATCCCTTCAACCCGCCAATCGTCTCGAACAAGATTACCGTGACAATCAAGTGAGCATGTTTCCGACGCGGAGATGCACGGCCTGCTCTGCCAGAAACACAAAAAAGGCCCGCTTGCGCGGGCCTTTCGAATTCATGTCGCTTGATCGCGTGTGGATCAGGCGCTCTTGGCGAACGACGTCGCCTTCGAGAAGTTGTCCTGCGCAGTCTTGGCACCTTCCGACACGAGCTTGCCGAGATATTCGGTCGACGCCTTGGCGCGCGAGCTCAGCACTTCGCCATGAGCACGCACGAGTTCGGTCTGCACCTGGAAGGCTTCGCTCAGCGATTTCGCCGAAGCGAGCTTGTCGATGCCAGCGAAGAACGACTGGACGTCCGCATAGAACGCGTCCTGAACGTTGCGGCTGATCTTGGTGGCTTCGCTGACCGAGTTCGACACAGCGGTCTCGATGGCGGAGGTCACCTTCTCGGAATTGGCCTGGAAGTCGGCGGCCTTGTCCTTGGCAGTGCCGGCAGCGCGCTTGACGAAGTCACGGGTCGCTTCGGGCACTTCCAGGTTCTGCAGCTTGGTGAACGCCTCAGTGACGGGCGCGAAAGCCTGCTTGACGTTGTTCAGCGCGGAATTGGTTTCGGTTTCGATCGTCATGTTCGTCTCCATCCTCGGGTTTCAGCCATCCTTGAAATAAGGCTCGGCTCTCCCCGTCCCGCCGTTGTGGGCCCGGGGTGCAACTTCTATGACATAGTAAATAATGCACTGCAACATCGATGGTGCATCGCAACATCACAAACCCGTGATATGCCCGGTAATCAGGCGGCGCCTGATGCATTAACGGGCTACCGCCAGAGCCCAGAAGCGGAAGACCAACTGACGTGTTGATTTAGCTTTATAATTTAGCATTTCGAGCCGGGAATTCTCCGGATATCCAACTGGGCAAGGCAAATGGCGCCTGCCCTTTAAGTCGGCAAACCGCGCCCGCAACGCTTCGGCGACCCCAGCCTTAAGTCGTGGGCCTGGCCCGTCTCCCGCCTCGCCTTTGCCATTGCATATTCGCCCCGCGCGCAGGCACACTCATCGGTAGAGCGCCGCAAAGGCGTCGGTGACCATGCGAGGGAGGGACGTATCATGGCGGAAGCCAGCAGGAAGCTGTCCTCAATGGACGCGTCGTTTCTGTATCTGGAAACGCCGGAGATGCCGATGCATGTCGGCAGCATGGCGATCTTTCGCCTGCCCGACGACTACAAGGGCGACTTCTTCGAGGACTTCAAGGCGATGATCGCCTCGCGCCTCCATGTGGCGCCGATCCTCAAGGCCCGGCTGGAAAAGGCCCCGCTGGATATCGATCACCCCTCCTGGGTCGAGGACGACCAGTTCGACATCGACCGTCATATTTTTCGCGGCAGCCTGCCCGCGCCCCATGACCGTCCCACGCTGGAGCGCATCGTCGGCTGGATGCATGCCAAGCTGCTGAACCGCGCCCGGCCGCTGTGGGAGTTCTATGTTTTCGAGGGCATGAAGGACAACGAGATCGGCCTATATTCGAAGATGCACCATGCCTGCATCGACGGCGGCGCCGGCGCGGCCCTCACCAGCATGATCTATGACGTGACACCGATCCCGCGCGAGATCGAGAAGCCGGAAGTGCGCGCCAAACAACGCCAGGAGCCGCGCGATATCGCCGCGAGCTTCATCGACTCCTACCAGCAGCTCTGGCGTCAACCGCTGGAGAATTCCGGAAAAGGCATCGAACTGCCACGCTCCGGCAAGAGCGATATCGGCTCGATCCTGTTCGACAACGCCATGTTCCAGATCGAGAGCGCGGTGAAATTCGCCGGCTCGATCCCGACCATGGTGAAGAGTGCCTCCGACGTGATGGCCAAAATCGCCGATCCCAAATCGCGCGACAGTCTCAACAGCATGCTGTCGCCGCCGACGCTGCTCAACAAAACCATCTCCTCGGAGCGCAGCTTTGCCGGCGTCTCAGTGCCGCTGTCGGCTGCCAAGGCTGTGGCCAAGCAGGCCGGCGGCAAGCTCAATGACGTGGTGCTGGCGCTCAGTAGCGGCGTGGTCCGGCGCTATCTCAAGGAAAAAGGCGCCCTGCCCGCCAAATCGCTGACTGCCGCAGTCCCGATCTCGCTGCGCGAGGAAGGCAACACGGATTCGAACAATCAGGTGTTTGGCATGATTTGCTCGATCGCCAGCAATATCGAGGACCCGAAGGAGCGGCTGGAAGCGATCATCGCGCAATCGACAAAATCCAAGGAGATGTCGCATCCGCTGCGCGCATTGATGCCGCAGGTCTCCAACATCTCGATGCTGGGCGCACCGATCATGGTGCAGATCCTGGCGCTGCTCTACAGCCGCACCAATCTCTCCGACGTGCTGCCGCCGGCGGCCAACATCACGGTCTCCAATGTGCCCGGGCCGCGGCAAACGCTCTACGCGGCCGGGGCCGAACTGCTGCACATCTTCCCGGTCTCCATCGCCACCCATGGGCTGGCGCTGAACATCACCGTGCAGAGTTATCGCGACCAGCTCGATTTCGGCTTCATTGCCGGCGCGAACATCATCCCGCATGTGCAGGTGCTCGCCGACATGATGCCGGACGAATTCGCGCTGCTGCAGGCGGCGTTTGCGCCGCCCGACGTTCTCAAGACCGCCAGCTAGGGAATAACCATGATTGAAATGCCCCCGTTGCAGTTCGCCAAGCTGAATGGCATTCGCATGGGATATTACGATGCCGGCCCCATGAGCGACACGCCGCCTGTGGTGCTGTGCCATGGCTGGCCGGAAATGGCGTTCTCCTGGCGGCATCAGATCAAGGCACTGGCTGCCGCCGGCATCCGCGTCATCGCGCCGGACCAGCGCGGTTATGGCGCGACGTCGCGCCCCGACGCCGTCGAGGATTACAGTATCGAACATCTCACCGGCGATCTCGTCGCATTGCTCGATCATCTCAAGATCGACAAGGCGATCTTCGTCGGCCACGACTGGGGCGGCTTCATCGTCTGGCAGATGCCGCTGCGGCATCGCGATCGCGTCGCCGGCGTGGTCGGCGTGAATACGCCGCACACCGATCGCGCGCCGGTCGATCCGTTGCAGATCTATAAAAAGCGCTTCGGCGAGACGATGTATATCGTCCAGTTCCAGGATCCCGCACGGGAGCCGGATCGCATTTTTGGCGAGAATGTCGACAAGGCGTTCGACTTCTTCATGCGCAAGCCGATGCCACGCAAACACGCGAATGTGGGCGAAGCGCCCGTCGGCGGCATCGGCGCGTCGTCAAAGACCAATCTGGCGTTTCCGCAGATGGTCGCTGCTTACGATCCCGGGAAGGACCCGCGCCAGAAGATTCTCTCCGACGAGGAAAAGAAGATCTTCGTCGACGCCTTCAAGGAATCCGGTTTCACCGGCGGCATCAACTGGTATCGCAACATGAGCGCCAACTGGGCGCGCGCCGAAGGGCTCGATCACACCGTGCGCGTGCCCTCGCTGATGATCATGGCGGAGAACGACGCGGTGCTGCCGCCGTCCTCCGCAGATGGCATGGAAAACATCATTCCCGATCTGGAGAAATATCTGGTGAAGGACAGCGGTCACTGGACCCAGCAGGAAAAGCCCGACGAGGTCAGCCAGGTGCTGATCGACTGGCGGCGAAGACGGTTTGGGTAAGAATGAAACCTTTCAACGTCATTGCGAGCGCAGCGAAGCAATCCAGAAAGCAACAAAGAAAAACTGGATTGCTTCGTCGCCAAGAGGCTCCTCGCAATGACGAAAGAGACGAAGCGACAGCGGGGAGAAGACGACCACATGCCATCCACCAACAAACTCGCCCCGATCCCGCATCCGCCGAAGAAGCCGGTGGTGGGCAACATGCTGTCGCTGGACGCCAATGCGCCGGTGCAGGATCTGGCGCGGCTGGCCAAGGAGCTCGGGCCGATCTTCTGGCTGGACATGATGGGCTCGCCCATCGTGATCGTCGGCGGCCATGATCTGGTGGACGAGCTCAGCGACGAGAAGCGCTTCGACAAGGCGGTGCGGGGCGCGCTGCGCCGGGTCCGCGCGGTCGGCGGCGACGGACTGTTTACGGCGGATACCAAGGAGCCGAACTGGACCAAGGCCCACAACATCCTGCTGCAACCTTTCGGCAACCGCGCGATGCAGTCCTATCACCCGAGCATGGTGGATATCGCCGAGCAGCTGGTGAAGAAGTGGGAGCGCCTCAATACCGACGAGGAAATCGACGTCGTCCATGACATGACGGCGCTGACGCTGGACACGATTGGCCTCTGCGGTTTCGACTATCGCTTCAACTCGTTCTACCGCAGCGACTATCACCCGTTCGTGGAATCACTGGTGCGCTCGCTCGAAACCATCATGATGACCCGCGGCCTGCCGCTCGAAAGTCTGTGGATGCAGAAGCGCCGCCGCGATCTCGCCGGCGACGTCGCCTTCATGAACTCCATGGTCGACAAGATCATTGCCGAGCGCCGCAAGAATGCCGAAGCGACCGAGGCCAAGAAGGACATGCTCGGCGCCATGATGACCGGCGTCGACCGCGCCACCGGCGAACAGCTTGACGACGTCAATATCCGCTACCAGATCAACACTTTCCTGATCGCCGGCCACGAGACCACGTCGGGTCTGCTGTCATGCGCGATCTACGCGATGCTGAAGCATCCGGAGGTGCTGAAGAAGGCCTATGAGGAAGTAGACCGCGTGTTCGGCCCCGATGTGAACGCCAAGCCGACCTATCAGCAGGTCACGCAGCTGCATTACATCACGCAGATCCTGAAGGAGTCGCTGCGGCTGTGGCCGCCGGCACCGGCCTATGGCATCGCGCCGGTGCAGGACGAGACCATCGGCGGCGGCAAATACAAGCTCCGCAAGGGCACCTTCGTCACCATCCTGGTGCTGGCGCTGCATCGCGATCCCTCGGTCTGGGGACCGAATCCGGATGCCTTCGATCCCGAGAATTTTTCGAAGGAAGCCGAAGCCGCACGGCCGATCAACGCCTGGAAGCCGTTCGGCAACGGCCAGCGTGCCTGTATCGGCCGCGGCTTCGCCATGCACGAAGCCGCGCTGGCGCTCGGCATGATCCTGCAGCGCTTCAAGATGACGGACCACAAGCGCTACCAGATGGTGCTGAAGGAAACGCTGACCATCAAGCCCGATGGTTTCAAGATCAAGGTGCGCCCGCGCCACGATCACGAGCGCGGCGCCTATGCCGGCCGCACAAACGTGGCCACCTCGGCTGCCGCGCCACTCGCGCCAGTTGCCACGGGTCGCGCGCGGCCCAGCCATAACACGCCGCTGCTGGTGCTGTACGGCTCCAATCTCGGCACCGCCGAGGAACTGGCGACACGCGTCGCCGATCTCGCCGAGGTCAACGGCTTTGCGACGAAACTCGCGCCGCTCGACGAGTTCGTCGGCAAGCTGCCGACTGAGGGTGGCGTGCTGATCTTCTGCGCGTCCTATAACGGCGCGGCGCCCGACAACGCCACGCAATTCGTCAACTGGCTCCGCACTGATCTGCCCAAGGATGCCTTCGCCAAGGTGCGCTACGCCGTGTTCGGCTGCGGCAACAGCGACTGGCTGGCGACCTATCAATCGATCCCGCGCACTATCGACGACAGACTGCGTGAACACGGCGCGACCAACGCCTATGTGCGCGGCGAAGGCGATGCGCGCGACGATCTCGACGGTCAGTTCGAGGACTGGTTTGCGAAACTGCGTCCGCTCGCGGTGAAGGAATTCGGCCTCGATACCGGCTTCGAGCGCAGCGCCGACGATGCGCCGCTCTATCAGATCGAACCTGTCGCGCCGAGCGCGGTGAACACCGTCGTGGCGCTCGGCGGCGTAGTCCCGATGAAAGTGCTGGGCAATCGCGAACTGCAGAACGGCGCATCCGATCGCTCGACGCGGCATATCGAGATCGAGCTTCCTGCCGGGACCAGCTACCGCGTCGGCGATCACCTCAGCGTGGTGCCGCGCAACGATCCCGCTTTGGTCGATGCAGTCGCGCGTCGTTTCGGCTTCCTGCCGGACGACCAGATCCGGCTGCAGGTCGCGACGGGCCGCCGCGCGCAATTGCCTGTCGGTGATGTCGTCTCGGTCGGTCGCCTGCTCACCGAATTCGTCGAGCTGCAACAGGTCGCCACCCGCAAGCAGATCCAGATCATGGCAGAGAACACCCGATGCCCGATGACCAGGCCGAAACTGCTCGGCTATGTGGGCGACGATCCCACTGCGAGCGAGCGCTATCGCAGTGACATCCTCGCCAAACGCAAATCGGTGTTCGACCTCCTCGAAGAACATCCGGCCTGCGAATTGCCGTTCCACACCTATCTGGAAATGCTGTCGCTGCTGGCGCCGCGCTATTATTCGATCTCGTCGTCGCCGCAAGGCGAGACGTCACACTGCAGCGTCACCACGGCGGTGGTCCAGGGCCCCGCGCGTTCCGGCCGTGGCATCTATCGAGGCGTCTGCTCCAACTATCTCAGTGGCCGCCGCGCCGGCGATACCGTGCATGCCATCGTGCGCGAGACCAAAGCGGGCTTCCGCTTGCCCGCCGATCCCGCGGTACCATTGATCATGATCGGACCCGGCACGGGCCTCGCGCCGTTCCGCGGCTTCCTGCAGGAACGCGCCGCACTCAAGGCGCAAGGTGCTACGCTTGGCCCGGCGCTGTTGTTCTTCGGCTGCCGCCATCCCGATCAGGACTTTCTGTATGCCGAGGAGCTGAAGGGTTTCGCTGCCGATGGTATCTGTGAACTACACACCGCCTTCTCGCGCGGCGATGCACCGAAGACCTACGTGCAGCACCTCATCACCCAGCAGAAGGACCGCGTCTGGGATCTTATCCAGCAAGGCGCCATTACTTATGTATGCGGCGACGGCGGCAAGATGGAGCCGGATGTGAAAGCGGCGTTGATGGCGATCCAGCGCGAGCGCAGCGGCGGCGATGACACTGCAGCGCTGGCCTGGATCGACGACCTCGGCACCCGCAATCGCTACGTGCTCGACGTCTGGGCCGGGAGCTAGCGAGAGGCTGATACCAGTTCCATTGTCACAATCGCTGTCACAAAAGCCCGCGCGCACTGTCACAATTGCCATACGCGCAATCTCTCATTAATCGCTGCGACGATTTGTTTGGCGCATGACGCGGTTGTCACTTTTTCGCAGGGACTTTCCGTGTCATATGTTTGACATGAGCCCACGTTCCGCCCGATCTCCCGAACCGATTGATGTCCCGTACGAGCCGCCACAGCTGGCGCGCGCGAACGGCATCGATATCTGTTACGACATCTTCGGCTATTCGGACGCGGAACCGATGGTGATGATCATGGGTCTCGGCGCCCAGATGATCCACTGGGACGACGACTTCTGCCGCGAATTGGCTAGCAATGGCTTTCGGGTGATCCGCTTCGATAACCGCGACATCGGCCTGTCCTCCAAGATGGCCGGCGGCAAGCCGTTCACTCTGTACGAACTGGCCAAGCTGCGTTTTCTCGGTACGCCCGTCTCCGCCCCCTACAAGCTGAGCGACATGGCGACCGACGTGGTGGCGCTGCTCGACGTGCTGCGCATCCGCTCCGCGCATGTGGTCGGCGCATCGATGGGCGGTATGATCGCGCAGGAAATGGCGATCACTTATCCGGAGCGCCTGCGCTCGCTGACCTCGATCATGTCGACCACCGGCAATCCGCGCCTGCCGCAGCCGAGCCGCGCGGTGTCACTGCTGCTGCTCAAGCCGCAGCCGACCGGCTATGAGGCGTTCCTTGAACGCTTCAAGCAGACCTGGCTGTTCCTGCGCGTTGGCAGCTTCCCCGACGACGAAGCCAGGGATCTTGACCGCGCCGAACGGACCTATGCGCGCGGCCTGAGCCCGGCCGGCGTCGGCCGGCAACTCCGCGCCATTCTCGCTTCGGGCAGCCGTAAAGAAAGACTCGCCACAGTCACCGCGCCGACGCTGGTGATCCACGGCAAGATCGATCCTCTGGTGCATCCGGCCGCCGGCCGCGACACGGCGGCGTCGATTCCCGGCGCAAAGCTGATGATGGTCGACCGGATGGGCCACGCTCTGCCGATCTCGATGTGGTCCCTGGTGATCGACGCCATCTCCCGGCATGCGCATGGGGCGAAACTGCAGCAGTCGCTGCAGGTCAATGCGCGCCGCGCGGGCTGAGCGCGCGCCTACTTCTTGTCCTTCGGCCGTGCAGCGCCGAGGCCGGCCATATTGGCGAACATCTCCTGGAAGCGCTCGCCCATCTTCGGATCGAACGAGAACCAGCTCTGCATGATCGACTCCGGCGAGAACTTGTCGATGTTGTCCATCATCTTTTTCTGCATCTGATCCATCATCGCCGACTGCATCGGCTGCACATCAGGCAGCCCCAGGAATTCGCGCGCCTCAAGCGGCGTACAGTCCACGGTGACGATCACTTTCATTATCAGCTCCTGACGCAAACCGGCCGCTCACGCGAACATGGCGGCGCAGCGGCAGTATCACCGCTGACGCCTACCCGATGCAAGCGATGTGACATTTACATTGCAGTTGCGAGATGTCAGCCGAAGCGTTCGGCCGCGAAGGCCTTGGGATCGGTGAACGGCGTGACGCCCATCACCATGTCCGCGATCAGACGGCCGGTCACCGGCCCCAGCGTGAAGCCATGATGCTGGTGGCCGAAATCGAACCACAGGCCCTTGTGGCGTAGCGCCTTGCCGATCACCGGCAGCATGTCCGGCAGGCATGGCCGCACGCCCATCCAGGGCTTCGCCTCGACCGGATTACCGAGCGGAAAGGTCTGCCGTGCGATCGGCAGCGCCCGCTCGATCTGCGCCGGCGTCGGCGGCGCATCGCGGAGCGCGAATTCGGCGCCGGTGGTCAGCCGGATGCCGCGATTCATCGGTGCCAGCAGATAGCCGCGATCGGCATCGAGAACCGGATGGCGCAGCACCGCATTGCCGGATGGCGCCAGATGGATGTGATAGCCGCGCTTGCTCTTGAGCGGGATGTTGTAGCCGAGCGGCCGAAACACCTGATCCGACCATGGCCCGAGCGCGACCACCACATCGCGCGCGACCAGCGCCCCGTTCGGCCCGGCCACGCGCCATTTGCCGTCGCTCTGCTCCAGCGTACGCGCATCGGCAGCGATAAAACGCCCGCCCTTGCGGATGAACAGCGCGGCATAGGCTTTGGCGAGACCGCCAGGATCTGGCACGAAGCCCGGCGACGTCCAGTGAATGGCACCGGCAAAATCGGTGGACAGGTTCGGCTCCTGCTCCGCAATGGCGGCGGCGTCCAGAACGTCGCCCGGCACGCCATAGGCGCGATGGCGCTCGAGATCCGCGATCCCCTTCGCGAGACTCGCCTCGGAGCGAAACGCGTTGATCCATCCCATCCGGCGCAGAAGCTCCGGCACGCCGGCCTCCGCGATCAGCGCCTCGTGCTCGGTCAGGCTACGCTGGATCAGCGGCAGCGCCGCCATCGCACTGCGGAGTGCTCCCTCAGGCGACGAGTTCAGGAAATATCTGACGATCCATGGTAGCATGCCGGGCAGCGCGTTGAGATGATAGTGCACCTCCGGCGCGCGGTTCAGCGCATATTTAAACAGCTTGGTGAGGTCGCGCGGCAGCATATAGGGAAAAATCGAACAGCACTGGATCAGCCCGGCATTGCCATAGCTCGTCTCCTCGCCGGCCTTCTCATGCCGGTCGACCAGCACCACGTTGCGGCCGCGCGCCTGCAGATGCAGCGCCGCCGACACACCGACCATACCTGCGCCGAGCACAAGCACATCAGCCTTGAGTTCCGCCATTCCTGCTCCGAAATCTTGCCGTTCTGGCGGTTCTGTTAGCGCTGTGTCGTGACCGAATGATGCACGCACGCAATGCGTAGAATTGCTTATATCCAATCCTAGCAAGGATTGCGCCAGCCACTTCATTGTGCAGCGCATAGCTGACAAATGCTGCTTGCGCAGCCAGCAATCTCCGCCAACAATGTGACACTCGCTCAACTGTCGGGCGGCCGCGTGGTGATGCAATCGCGGCAATGCAATGGAGAAGCTCAGTATGTCGATCCGTCAGACGTTGATTGCCGCCGCTGCATCGCTGATTGCCTTCGCCACATTTTCTGCCCCCACGCTGCCCGCTTCCGCACAAACGCTGCGCTATGCCAATCAGGGCGACCTGAAATCACTCGATCCCTATACGCTGCGCGAGACCACGACGATCGCCCATCACGGCCAGGTCTATGAAGGCCTCGTTGGACGCGGCAAGGATCTGCAGATCATCCCGGCGCTCGCCGAGAGCTGGGAAACACCGGAGCCGACGCGCTGGCGCTTCCATCTGCGCAAGGGTGTCAAATTCCACAATGGCGATCCCTTCACCGCCGATGATGTCGTGTTCTCCGCTGACCGCGTGCGCGCCAAGGGCTCCGACTTCACGACGGTCATTCCGGCCGATGCCAAGGTGCTCAAGATCGACGACTACACCGTCGATTTCGTGCTGACCAAGCCCAATCCCATCCTGACGTCGCAATGGGACGTCTGGTACATCATGGACAAGAAATGGGCGGAGGCGAACAATGCCAACGCGCCGACGCCTGCCGCGGCGACGTCGCCAAGCTTCGCGTCGTTGAATGCGAATGGCACGGGCCCTTTCACCATCGAAAGCCATCAGCCGGGCGTGAAGACCGTCTTCAAGGTCAATCCGAACTGGTGGGGCAAGCCCGAGCATAATCTCAAGGAGATCATCTTCACCCCGATCGCCTCCGATGCCACCCGCGTCGCGGCGCTGCTGTCCGGCGAAGTCGACATCATCGAGCCGGTGCCGGTGCAGGACATCGCCCGCGTCAATGGATCAGCCAACGCCGCCGTGATGGCCGGGCCGGAGCTGCGCACCATCTTCCTCGGCATGGACCAGATTCGCGACGAGCTGCTGTTCTCGAACATCAAGGGCAAGAATCCGTTCAAGGACATCCGCGTCCGCGAGGCCTTCTACAAGGCCATCGACATCGAACTGATCAAGAGCCGCGTCATGCGCGGACTGTCGACACCATCCGCCTTGATGATCGCGCCGCCGCTGTTCAAGCTCTCCGGCGACTTCACGCGGCCGAAGTATGACGCCGACGGCGCCAAGAAACTGCTGGCCGATGCCGGCTATCCCGACGGATTCGAAGTCGGCATGGATTGCCCGAATGATCGCTATGTCAACGACGCCGCGATCTGCCAGGCCGTGGTCGGCATGCTCGCGCGCATCGGAGTCAAGGTGATCCTGAACGCGCAGCCGAAGGCGCTGTATTTTGCCAAGGTCTTCAAGACCGGCGGCTTCAACACCTCATTCTATCTGCTGGGCTGGACACCGGGCACGCAGGATTCGCACAATGTGATGCATGACATCATGGGCTGCCGCGACGATCCCGCGAGCCCGCGCGGCGCCACCAATCTCGGCGGCTATTGCAACAAGCAGTTCGACGCCCTCACGGATCAGGTGCTGCAGGAGACCGACACCGCCAAGCGCGACCAGCTCATCAAACAGGCCTATGAGATCGCCGCCAAGGACTGGGCCTATATCCCGCTGCATCAGCAGGCGCTGGCCTGGGGCGTCTCCAAGAAGGTGAAGATCGTGCAGCGCCCCGACAACCAGGTGCTGCCATACTGGGCGGTGAAGTCGGAATAGGTTTGGCATCCGCGTGGAAGGCCAGGTCGCCCCGATCTCAGTCCTCATCCTGAGGAGCGGCGCCTTCGCCGCGTCTCGAAGGATAGTGGCCTGCATTATCTCATGGTTCGAGACGGCGCTGAAGAAGCGCCTCCTCACCATGAGGTCCCAGATGTTTCAATAACAGAAAGCGAAATAGCCCATGCTCGCTTTCATCCTGCGCCGCGCCTTGCAGTCCATTGGTGTGATGATCGCCGTCGGCATCATCGCCTTCACCATGTTCCGCTTCGCCGGCGACCCCGTGAACCAGATGGTGGCCATCGACACCACGCCGGCGCAGCGCGCCGAGGTGCGCGCGTCGCTCGGCCTCGACGACCCCGTCCCGGTGCAATTCGCGCGCTACTTCATCAATGCCGTGCAGTTCAAGTTCGGCGTCTCCTACCAGTTTCGTCAGCCGGTCTCCGCGCTGCTGAAGGAGCGCATGCCGGCGACGCTGGAGCTCGCCACCTGCGCCACCGTGATCGCCATGGTGTTCGGCATTCTGATGGGCATCTATTCGGCGCTGCGGAAGGATTCGTTCTTCGCCAAGGTGTTGCAGGCGGTATCGCTGATCGGCATCTCGCTGCCGACCTTCCTGATCGGCATTCTGCTGATCTATCTGTTCGCGGTCACTCTGGGCTGGCTGCCCTCCTTCGGGCGCGGCGACGTCGTGAAATTCGGCTGGTGGACCACCGGCTTGCTGACAATCTCCGGCCTGAAGGCGCTGATCATGCCATCGGTCACGCTCGGCCTGTTCCAGATGACGCTGATCATGCGCCTCGTCCGCGCCGAGATGCTGGAAGTGCTGCGCACCGACTATATCCGCTTCGCACGCGCCCGCGGGCTGACCACGCGGGCGATCCATTTCGGTCATGCGCTCAAGAACACGCTGGTGCCGGTCATCACCGTGGCCGGGCTGCAATTCGGCTCGGTCATCGCCTTCGCCATCATCACCGAGACCGTGTTCCAGTGGCCGGGCATGGGGCTGCTATTCGTGCAGGCCGTGCAGAATGTCGATATCCCGATCATGGCGGCCTATCTCCTGGTGGTGTCGCTGATCTTCGTCACCATCAACCTGATTGTGGACATCCTCTACACCGTCGTCGATCCGCGCCTGCGCGCGACGATCAACCGGCCGGCATGAGGGGGTGATGATGAATCCAGACCTTCGCCACCTTACCGCCCGTGTTCCTGCAAGCACTCTCAGACTGTCGTCCCCGCCTAGTGCGCCTCCGGCGCACGCGGGGCGGGGACCCATAACCGCCGTGCGCGTAGTTAAAACGCGGCTTCACCCACGGCACCTCACCGCGAGCTCGGTGATTATGGATCCCCGCCTTCGCGGGGATGACAACTGTAAGCCTAGTGCACTCCAGCGGAGCGCGAACGTGCGGAGCACACGATGACCGACGCGCCCGTCCCCCGCACACCGTCCCTCCTCGCTCGCGCCATCGACAGCGACATCTTCTATTCGTTCCGCCGCTCGAAGCTCACAATGGTGGCGGCTGCGATCGTGTTTGTGCTGCTGATGATGGCGCTGTTCGCGCCTGTTCTGGTGGTGCAGAATCCGTTCGATCCGGCGCAGCTCGAACTGATCAACTCCCGCATCGCGCCGCTCTGGACGGCGGAGGGCCAGAGGCCGTTCCTGCTCGGCACCGACGAACAGGGTCGCGATATCTATTCGGCAATCCTCTACGGCATGCGGATCTCGCTGGTGGTCGGCGTGCTCGGCGTCAGTTTTGCGGCGGTGCTCGGCATCGGGCTCGGCCTGATCGCTGGCTATGTCGGCGGCGCCGTCGACAGCCTGATCATGCGCATCGCCGATGTGCAGCTCACTTTTCCAGCGATCCTGATCGCGCTCTTGATCGACGGCGTGGTGAAGTCGGCGCTCGGCAATCATCTCGATGCCTCGACCACGCTGATCGTGCTGGTGGTGGCCATCGGGCTGAGCTTCTGGGTGCAATATGCCCGCACCGTGCGTGGCTCGGTGATGGTGGAGAAGAACAAGGACTATGTCGCTGCGGCGCAGCTGATCGGCCTGCCCGCCCGCGTGATCATGATCCGCCATGTGCTGCCGAACACCATGGGACCGATCCTGGTGATCGCCACCATCAATCTGGCGCTCGCCATCATCACCGAGGCAACGCTGTCGTTTCTCGGCTCCGGCATGCCCGACACGATGCCGTCGCTGGGCACGCTGATCCGCATCGGCAACAACTATCTGTTCTCCGGCGAGTGGTGGGTCATCGCCTTTCCCGGGCTCGCACTGGCCTCGCTGATCCTGTCGATCAATCTGCTCGGCGACTGGCTGCGCGATGCGCTGAACCCGAAGCTGCAATGATGTCTCACCTCAAGCAGTGCCCGACATGAGCGTGCCCGTCCTCTCCGTGCGCAACTTGTGCGTTGAATTCGCCAGCCGGCGCGGCGCGCTGCGTGCCATCGACGGCGTGTCCTTCGACATCGCCAAGGGCGAGGTGCTGGGCGTGGTCGGCGAATCCGGCGCCGGCAAATCGGTGACGGGACTTGCGGCCATCGGCCTGATCGATCCGCCCGGACGGATCGCGGGCGGCGAGATCCTGCTGTCCGGATTGCGCATCGACAATCTGCCGCCGGAGCAGATGCGCCGGATTCGCGGCAAGCGCATCGCGATGATCTTTCAGGATCCGCTGACCAGCCTCAATCCGCTGTATCGCATTGGCGACCAGCTGGTGGAGACCATCCGTACCCATCTCAACATGAACGAGACGCAGGCACGCAAGCGCGCGGTGGATCTGCTCGCCGAGGTCGGCATTCCCGCCCCTGACAAGCGCGTCGATGCCTATCCGCATGAATTCTCCGGCGGCATGCGGCAGCGTGTGGTGATCGCGCTGGCGATCGCGGCCGAGCCCGAACTGATCATCGCCGACGAACCGACTACCGCGCTCGATGTCTCCGTGCAGGCGCAGATCATCGCGCTGATCAAGCGGCTCGGCCGCGACCACGGCACGGCGGTGATGCTGGTCACCCACGATATGGGTGTGATCGCCGAGACGTCCGATCGCGTCGCCGTGATGTATTCCGGGCGCATCGCCGAGATCGGACCGGTGCGCGACGTGGTGCAAAACCCGCTGCACCCCTATGCCAAGGGATTGATGGGCGCGATCCCGACGCTGACGGGCGACGCGTCGCAGCGGCTGGTGCAGATTCCGGGAAGCATGCCGCGGCTGTCGGCCATTCCGCAGGGCTGCGCGTTCAATCCGCGCTGCAGTTTCGCGTTCGACCGCTGCCGTATCGAGCGGCCGGAGCCGATCGCTGTCGGCGCGCAACAGGTCGCCTGTCATCTCTATGATCATGCCCATGCGGAGAGCGCGGCATGACGGCGCTGGTGCAGGCCCGCAATCTCAAACGCGCATTCGACGTCTCGAAGCCGTGGCTCAACCGCGTCATCGAGCGCAGTCCGATGGAGTTTCTGAAGGCCGTCGACGGCGTCTCGTTCGAGATCAGGCGCGGCGAGACCTTTGCGCTGGTCGGCGAATCCGGCTCGGGCAAGAGCACGGTGGCGCGGATGGTGGTCGGGCTGCTGCCGCCGACATCCGGCGACGTGATCATCGACGGCGTCTCGATGAGCGATCCCGCACAGGCCGGCGCGCGCAAGCTACTGCGCAAGCGCATCCAGATGATTTTCCAGGATCCCTATGCCAGCCTCAATCCGCGGCTGCGCGTCGATGCCATCATCGCCGAACCAATCCGCGCCTTCGATCTCATTCAGGGCGAGCGCGACATTCGCGCGCGGGTCGGCGAATTGCTGACGCTGGTGGGCCTGCATCCCGATGACGGGCAGAAATACCCGCATCAGTTCTCCGGCGGCCAGCGCCAGCGTATCGCGATTGCCCGCGCACTCGCATCGGAGGCCGAGTTCATCGTCTGCGACGAGCCGACCTCGGCGCTGGATGTCTCGGTGCAGGCGCAGATTCTCAACCTGATGCGCGAACTGCAGGACAAATTCGGCCTGACCTATCTGTTCATCAGCCACAACCTTGCTGTGGTCAGGCATATGGCTGACCGGATCGGCGTGATGTATCTCGGCCGCATCGTGGAGATCGCGGAAGGGCGCGAACTCTTCCGCGCGCCGCGCATGCCCTATACGCGCATGCTGCTGGGCGCAGTGCCGGATCTGGCCATGTCAGGCCGCGCACGCATCGCGGTCTCCGGCGAGATTCCCAATCCGATCGATCCGCCCTCCGGCTGCACGTTTCATCCGCGCTGCCCGGAAGTGTTCGATCTCTGTCGCAAGGTGGTGCCGGATCTGGTCGACGGCGTCGCCTGTCATGCGGTCAACAAACTGATCGCACCGCCGGCCGAGGCCGTTCCCGCCGCGCGGCGATAGTTGCGATCAGCGCGCTCAGATCAACATGCCCTGAAACGACAACGCGGCAGGCACCGCAGGGTATCGGCAACAGACCCCCACAGCACCCACCGCGAAATCATTCAGCCGAAAATCTCGGCTGCAAGATCGGCCCGGCAAGATCACTGCGCATGAACGTCAGTGCGTCTCCGGACCCGATCCGATCAATCTTCTGCCGGCTCCTCGCCGTCACCACCGTCTTCGTCGCGCTCGATGGGACCGGCGAGAATCTGTTCGGCGATCAGGCCGGAATTCTGCCGGATCGAGGCTTCGATCTTGGCGGTCATGTCCGGATTGGCCTTCAGGAAGGCCTTGGAATTCTCACGGCCCTGGCCGAGACGCTGGCTGTCATAGGAGAACCAGGCGCCGGACTTCTCGACGATTCCCGCTTTCACGCCGAGATCGAGGATCTCGCCCATCTTGGAGACGCCTTCGCCATACATGATGTCGAATTCGACCTGCTTGAAGGGCGGTGCCAGCTTGTTTTTCACGACCTTGACGCGGGTCGAATTGCCGACCACTTCGTCGCGCTCCTTGATCGCGCCGATGCGGCGGATGTCGAGACGGACCGAGGCGTAGAATTTCAGCGCATTACCGCCGGTAGTGGTTTCCGGCGAGCCATACATCACACCGATCTTCATGCGGATCTGGTTGATGAAGATCACCATCGTATTGGATTTGTTGATCGAGGCAGTCAGCTTGCGCAGCGCTTGGCTCATCAGACGGGCCTGCAGGCCGGGCAGCGCGTCGCCCATTTCGCCTTCGAGTTCGGCGCGCGGCACCAGCGCTGCCACGGAGTCGATGATCAGCACGTCCACCGCACCGGAGCGCACCAGCGTGTCGGCGATTTCCAGCGCCTGTTCGCCGTGATCCGGCTGCGAGATCAGGAGCTCATCGACATTGACGCCCAGCTTGCGGGCATAGACCGGGTCGAGCGCGTGTTCGGCGTCGATGAAGGCGCAGATGCCGCCCTTCTTCTGGGCTTCCGCGGCGCAATGCAGCGCCAAAGTCGTCTTGCCCGAGGATTCCGGTCCGTAAATCTCGATCACGCGGCCCTTGGGCAGCCCGCCAACGCCGAGCGCGATATCGAGGCCGAGCGAACCCGACGAGATCACCTCGATATCCATCGACCGATCGTTCTTGCCGAGCTTCATCACCGAGCCCTTGCCGAACTGGCGCTCGATCTGGGAGAGCGCGGCCGACAGGGCCTTGGTCTTGTCCATGGAGGATCCTTCAACGATACGCAGGGCAGTCGGAGTGGTAGCCATTGATCTAGCTCCTTATGAAGGGATTCGCGACAGGACAAACGACAAGCGCCAGAGGATGGCGGCGCTGTTCGGGTTGAGAACAATGTACCCCATCTGTTCTATGTTCGCAATATGTTCTTTTGGGAATTTGGGTACTGGCCTGTTTCCGACCGCAGTGGCCTACTTTGAGAACGGCGCTGGCCTACTTTGATTCTTGGAGTGTTCGATGTCCGATACGGTGCGCGATCTATTCGACCGTTGGGAGAAGGTTTGGCATGAGTGCCAGTACGATTTAATTCCGAACTGCGTGGGATCGCATTACATCCGGCATGACGAAAAAGGTGACCGAACCGTCACTCAGGACGCCTATGCGACTGAATTAATGACGGTGCACAAAGAGCGGCCCGGGACGCGCGTCGTAGTCTACGACCATTCCTTCACGGATGACCGCGCATGGTTTCGATTTGCGTTCGTCTGGCCCGATCCGGCGAGTGGTAAGCAGCGCAGCCGGGCGGGGATGCAGAGCTATCGGATCGAGGACGGCAAACTTGCCGAAACATGGATCACGCTGCTGGCCTTGGGCACCACATGGGCCGATGAGCCACAAGAGCGCTGGACCGTCCGTCGAGCATAAGAAAAGGGCGGCCTCTTTCTTAACCCGCTACGACTTCTTGAAAAGTGCAGGCTTCGGAGTAATCGATTCCCAAAGGCCCGTGATTTGCCTACAGGCTGCGCGTATGTCGCGTAGCCTGACGGCATGGTCTGGCGCTGGGCCAATTCGCTCACCGAGCCGGACATCCGGGACGAAGCAGACGTTTCGCTGCATCCCGAGCGGACGGAATCTGGTCAGGTAGTCATCACCTGAAGTGGCCCCTTTTGCATCGAGTGCCGGATTGATGAAGAAGCTCACGACCATCATTCACTTCATCTGGGCAATCTCTGCGGTTACGTTGGGTACGACAATCGGCGCTCTGTACGGGTGGGAGCATCATGGGTGGATTGGTGCCATCGCCCTTGGCTTCGTTGGATTCTGTTTCGGCACGCTTGCTGCGGCTTCCCCTCAAATGGTCATGCAACTCTTTCGCTAGCCTCAGTGGCCTGGTTCGAAAACGGCAGCCGCCCTATTTGCCTCATCGAGCCACTTTTGAACCTTCCTGCGCGTTTCCCGCACAACAGGATGTCCGCATCGCTCATGCGTTCAATCCGACATGGGAAGGTCACACGCCGTGAAGACGATCGCACTGCTCTCCGTCGCCGCCCTGTTGCTCGTCGAACTCAGCGGCGCGATGCCCAGGTCGAGCGTGGGTGGCCCGATGATCATCATGCTGATCATGTTTATCGCCATGCTGGCGGTGGGAATTCACGAGGCCTGGACAAAGAAGCGCGGCCCGCTCGGATGGATCGCGAGCATTGTCGCGTCGGTCATCGGCGGCTTCGTGGCGGCGAGCCTGGTCGGCGGAGTCATGGACATGATCCGCCCGCACCTGCACCTCAACGGGTCGCTCGTATCCTCGCAACATCCTCTGCTCTATATCTCGCTCGCGGGCATGGCGATCCTCACGGTGCTCGGATCATGGATCACGCTGCAGATCCCAGGCTGGTTCGTGACGCGCAGCGAAGCACCCCATAGCGGTGCATGAGGCGAGTCCCCTTCTTTGAACCTTCGTGCAGCTTTCCTGCACAACAGGGGGTGAAGCCAGCGAGTAAAATCCGATGAACAGAAATCAGCGCATGGTCGTGGTAGCTGCACTCTGCGTGATCGCAACCGTGCTGGCATTTACATTTCTCGTGTGGTCACATGGGCACATATCCAACGCCGCAAAATTTGTCGTCTTCTATACGAACACCGACCCCAGTTACCCCGGCCTCGTGAACTATTGGGGCATCTACATTCGGCACGGTCTTGCCGGATACCTGCTCGGTCTGATTGTGCCTATCTGCCTTCTGGCGGTCGCAGCATTCGTTGCCTTGGGCAGGCCTTCATCGGGCGATCTGGGGACGTTGCCAAGGTAAGGCCGCCTCGGGGCGCGGCCTCTTTTGGTCAGTGCAGCGGCTGAACCGGCCGGACGCCCGGGTCACCCCAAGACAGGCAAGTCGGATCACACAAACTGCGAGCCCGGCACACTCTGGACAGTTCCCTGCCACCACTTTAGAACGCTTCTAGCCAGGGAGCGTGGATGCCCAAGCCAAAGAAAACCGCCGCCGAACTTCAGAAGATCATTCGAGAAGCCGCCGCCATCGCCGGGCCATGGCCCAAGAACATGAGCGTGATCATCTATTCGCTGGATGACAGCTGGCGCGTCATCGTCAGCTACTCGGATCCGGCCCAGACCCCTTTTCGCGACCGGTTGATGGAGATCTGCCGGGGGCTCGCCCATTTCTACGATCTGGACGAGCCAGCCTAGAGTCGCCCGGCGCCGCGCACCGGCCCATCTCACCTGTGCCTTATCCCGCGAGATGCGTTTCGCGCGTGGCGATCAGATCGCGAATCGGTTGCGCGATCGGCACCGGGCGATGGGTCTTCTGATCGGTATTGACCCAGACGATCTCGCCGGTGGCAAACAGATCTTCGGCTGCGCGCGCGAAGATGCCGAGCTCGAACACCAGACTGGAATTGCCGATTCGCGCCACGCGCGCGGCAACATCGAGCTCCTGATCGAACAAGATCGGCGCCTTGTATTCGATCACCGATTTCACGACGTGAAAGTCGACGCCGCTCGCCTTGGCATCGGCAAACTGGTCATAGCCGAGCGCACGAAAATATTCGGTAATGGTCGTATCGAAGTAAGTGAGATAGTGCGCGTTGAACACGACGCCCTGGCCGTCGATCTCGGAATAGCGCACCCGAAACGGGTGGAAGAACCAGAACCGGTCGCGTGACATATGCCCCTCGCCTATGACGGCGGCTTCGTTCTCCGCCCTGATGCTCCCCTAGCCTCTCTTGCACGGCGAAGCCAGCCGCCGCGGGGGAGACGTCATGCCGCAACTCAGCTCCGCTTGATTGCTTTCAGCACAATGAAGATGTGCGACGCGGCGATGATCACCGACGCCAGCATGAGTCCGAGATTGGCGCCGTGAACCTTCTCCGGTGCGAAGGTCGTCGCCGTCCAGATGATCAGGCGCACTATCAGCATGAAGACGACCATGCCCCACAGTGCAATCCGCTTCGGCGCATCCCATGTCGGCTTGCCGTCGAAGCCCCACTGCATCGCAACGCGCTCACCTGCAATCCGCGGCTCGCCATAGAGGTTGCACCCGATCATCACGGCCAGAGCACACGCAAATACGATATCGGCCGACGACATGATGGCCCCATATGTGAAATCGCGGCCGGATGACGCCCGTATCTCATCCCATCATACCGCAACGATCATGGCGCCCGATACAATGGCCGCCTTCGATGACAACCCAGAGATGCATCACGGTTCCGAAAGCGGATCCCTGCACGCGCGACTGGCCGCGCAAAAAAACCGTTTATTTGCCGCAAATTTTGCACATTTCTATCGACGCACGGAACAAGTTAGTTTAGCGGTATCATTGTCTTACAGCAACCTCAGGTGCTGCAAGCCATTTACACGCGCGCCAGCTGTGGTCGTTTCCCGTGCCTCGATATTTCTTTCATATTATCGCCGAAAACACGTTCCTCGACGAAGAAGGGACGAGCTTCAAGGACGATCAGGAAGCGATGCTGCACGCACGTCAGCTCGCATCGGAGATGGTGCGCAGCCTCGGCGTCGTGAGGGGCGCGATCGTCGTCGAGAATGAAGACAGCGGCGGATTGTTCGAAGTGCCGCTGTCCTGGAGCAACTGACACAGGCGCATATGTCAGTGGCCGCGCGCGGGCTTCAGTCCATTTGCGCGCCCGGCGGCACGAGCCCGCCGATGCCACGTCATCACCTGATCAATTCGCAGCGCTGCCGGTCTTGGTGCGTGGCTGTTTCGCGGGTGCAACGGCTTTCGGCGCATCGCTGCGCACATTGCCCCATGGATCGGCCGCGGCTTTGGTGTCGGGAATCTTGCGCAGCGACTCGCGATACGCCTTCTCGGTAATCGCGTCCTGTTCCTTCTCCTCCGCCGACTTGGACTTCACCTCCGGCATCAGGTTCATCATCTGCGCGGCGGCCGGTCCGGTCAGAAGCGCGAGCGCTGCGACGACGCTGAATAGTTTGCTGGATCGTTTCATGGCACTAAAGCTCCGTGAATTTCGGGGGCGTTATACCACCGGCCATTCGGGCACGCCAAGCGCCTGACGCAGGGCACCCCGTCGTGCCTCACGCAGGTTGAAACCTTCGGAAACCGGGAAACCCGGGCGCTGGCCCGGACTCGAGCCTAGTCGCCCAGCACTTTCTCCGCGGCCGTCACGATGCTGATGGTCGGGTGCGCCGCGCAATAGGTGCCGAACTTCTTGGCGTTCTCGACGAACACCTCGGTATCGATGATCGCATCGTCCGAGTCGCCCTTGTACCAGCCGTCCATCCAGGTCAGCACCATCTTGATCTCGTCGGGGCCGGATTCGACGAATTGCTTGCAGGACATGGTGGACAGATCGAGTACGACAGCCTGGGCCGGCGCGGCAGAGAACATGGCAGCGACAGTCAGAAACGCGCAGGCGAACTTCATCATGGTCCCCTTCCCCGAAAAATGACGCCCGGCCAATCGCTGGCTGAGCGTCCAACGGCGAGACGGTATCATGGAGCCCATTTCCTTGATTTGATATTTTTATGAAATCTTCTGATCCTCAGAACTTCACGAAGGATGAACAGCCAGGTCCGGATCTCTGCGATCGGCTTCATCGGCCGGCAAGATCGCGGTGCTAGACGTGGCGCATGCAGACGACGCGGACGACGACCATGATCGAGAAACGAACGGCTCCACGACACCGGGTTCTGAAGCGCGGCACGCTGGCCTTTGGCGGCGGCGGTATCGATTGCACCGTCCGCAACCTCTCGGCCTCCGGCGCGCGTGTCGATATCGCAAGCCCGCTCGGCCTGCCCTCGAATTTCATGCTGGTGATCGAGGCGGATCACTTCATCCGCCGCTGCCGTCCGGTCTGGAATAACGACCGCCAGCTTGGCGTGGCGTTCGAGTAGGCGCCCGTCAGTAGCGCCCGCGGCCGCCATAGTTGCCGCCGCCGTAACCGCCATAGCCTCCACCGCCGTAATAGACGCGCGGTACCGGCTCGTAATAGACCGGCGGCGCACGGCGGATGATGACCTCTTCCTCCACGATCTCGCGGCCGCGCCGCGGTGGTGGCGATGGCTTGTCGGCGCGCTTCTTCGTGGGCTCGGTGGTTTTCTCCGCTTTCTTCGATGCAGGCGCTGCTGCGGGCGGCGTGCCGCACGGGCATGTCGGGCCCGGTCCGGCCAATGCGACATTGGTCGGTGCGTTCGCCGCCGTATCCGGCACCGGCTTGTTGCGCGTGCGCTCCTCGAGCTTCTGCGCGGTCGATGTCAGATCGCTATCGGGATATTTCGCCAGGAAGTCGCGATAGGACGGCGCGGTGTTGGTGATGACGGCGTTATTCCACGCCACCATCTTGTAGTGACGGTCGAGCCATTCTTTCGCCTGCGGTCCGAGCGGCGGCTCGGCATAGAGGCCGACAAAGGCCTCATAGGCTTCCACCGCCCCATCCGAGACGATCAGATTGTTGGCGTCCTGCACCGGCTTGCCCTGCAGCTCCTTGCGCCATTGATCGACGGTCTTCTTGGTCACGGCGGGCTTGGCGCCGGCATCAGTGCCAAAGAAGCGGAAGTCATTGACCAGCGAGGAGCTCTCCCACGGCGTCTGCCGGCCTTCGGTGGCCTGATTGACCGACAGTCGCACGCGCTTGAACGCATCCTCGATCGGCAGGCCCGGCTCGCGGCCGGCCTTCAGCAGCGCCGTCGTATAGGGGCTGTTGCCGTCCTTGCCGTCTTCGGCTTCGGCGCCGGGCGATGTCGAGAATGACAGCAAGGTGCCGGGCGTACCGAACTTCACGTCGACCTGGGCGAGCCCGCGGCCGGTGGTCTTGCTGATGGCCGGAAACGGATTGTTGCGGCAAGCATCGAGCAGGATGATGCGGCTCTTGCTCGGCACAGATGTCAGTGTGTTCAAGATGTCGTTGAGGCGCACCGCCTGCAGCGGAATATCGGCTTCGCGCTTCGGATCGATATCAACCGGCACCAGATAATTCTCGCCGTCGATCTGCAGACCGTGACCGGCATAGAACACCAGCGCCACCGTGTCGGGCCCCTTGGCGGACACATTGGCGGCGAAGCCGGCGATCCTGGCGCGCAGATCGTTCTGCGACAGGTCCGTGGCCGACTGCACCTCGAAGCCGGCATCGCCGAGCATCTGCGCCATGGCCTTGGCGTCATTGACGGGATTGGGGAGCGGCGCGATGGACCGGTAGGAGGACTGCCCGATCACCAGCGCCAGGCGACTCTCGGCCAAAGCGACTGTTGAGCCGAGAAGAACGGCGCTCTGCGCGCCGAACATCACCGTGGCTGCAACGATCGCGCTGCGAATGACAGGACGAACCATCGAACAGTCTCCCCGGCCCGGGCCGGCTCGCGCGACGGATAATTCCCCGCCTGATTCAACTGAAATCAGGATGGCCGCACGCCAATAATGCGACGGCCTGCCGCTGCCCAATTTGGTCGCTGTCAACGCAAGCACGGTTCACGGGAACCGCGTGCGACATATGCAGTCGAAGACTACTTTTTCTTCGCCGCCGTCGTGGGCGCGGGTGCAGGCGCGACGCCGCCCCACGGATCATATTTTTCCTTGGGAGTCGGAACGCGCTCCAAGGCGGCCTTGTAGGCCTTCTCGTCGATCTTCGGCTTTTCGGGCGCGGGCGCATGGTCGCTGCCGCCGCGCTTGCCGCCGCCCATCTGTGCGTTCGCCGGCGCAGCCAGAAGCGCCACTGCCGCGATCGCCAATACCAATGCTCTCATCATGCGTCCCTCCGGCGCCTTGATAGCCTGACGTGCAGGCCATTTTCCAGCCCCAACATGGCGAGGCCGCGACCATCGACCGCAGGTCCGCCCGTCCTTGGAAACGAGCGAATACCCCAGCATCCGCCACCCCGGCCGGCCCATATCCGCTGAAAACACAGGCTTTTCAGCGACCGTTTGGTGAACGATCGGTTACACATTCCCGTCAAATTTCGCGTCCGGAAAAACCGGATCTTGGAATGTTTCTCCTAGTCTCCGCAGACAGCAATGGAGAAGCGGCCTGCGCCGCCTTCCTTGCGACGGGGATCGGGGACGTGGTCGACATTGCGAACTCAGCCGGCATGCATGGCAGCAGACCGACGGGCGCCGGGATGACCGCGGCGAACCGCCCAGCGTCTGCGCCCGATGCGCTTGCGCCGCTCGCGGCAATCGCGCCCGAGCCATGGCGCGCTCTCGCGCAGCAGGCCGTCGAGCCGAACGGCTATTACCTCGCCGACTGGGAACTGGCCGTCAATGCATCCGCGCGCGGCCGCACCGATGTCGCCGCGCTCAGTGCCTGGATGACCGACGCCGGAATGCCGCGCTTGATCGGATTGCTGCCGGTGATCACCGCACGCCGCGCCTATCGCCTTCCGCTTCCCGCCTTGGTCAGCGCCGATCCCTATGGCACGCTGTCCACGCCACTGCTCGATCGCGACATGGCGGCTGATGCTGTGACACACCTGCTGGAACAGGCTCGCAAGGCCGGTGCGCATGCGCTGATCCTCGAAAACGTCTCGCTCGATGGCGCCGCAATGCAGGCGATCCGCAAGTCACTCGCCACGCAGGATCTCACACCGCGCATCCTGCAATCCCACGCCCGCGCCTGCCTCGACGCCACACGCGATGCCGACGACTTGCTGCGCGACGCGCTCGGTGCGAAGAAGCTGAAAGAACTGCGCCGCCAGCGCAATCGTCTCGCCGAACATGGCGATGTGACCTTCCACATCGCACGCACGCCGGCGGAAATCGCTGCGACCATCGACACGTTCCTGACGCTGGAAGCGAGTGGATGGAAGGGCAAACGCGGCACCGCCCTGATGCAGGATGCCGGCGACAACACCTTCATCCGTAGTGCCACCAAGGCGCTCGCCGAACACGGCCAATGCGAGATCGTCACATTGCGCGCCGGCGACACGCCGGTCGCCTCCGGTGTGCTGCTCAGGCATCTCGACCGCGCCTTCTACTTCAAGCTCGGCGTCGACGAGCGCTTCGCCAAACTATCCCCTGGTGTGCAGCTCACGCTCGACGTGACGCGGCATCTCTGCGCCGATCCCGTGATTGCAAGCGCCGACTCCACGGCCAATGCCGGTCATCCCATGATTGATCCGATCTGGCGTGGCCGCCTTGCCATCGGCGACGTGCTGATTCCGCTGCGCAAACACGACCCGCTGGTATCGCTGATCCACGGCGCATTGACCTTGCGTCGCTCGATCCGCGAGCCGCTGCGGCGCGTGGCCCGCTCCATCCGCAACCGCCTCCGATAGATATCCAGGGGTTCAACCATGAACGCTGCAACTGACGTCGCGCCGGTGATCTCGGCCGCCAATCAATCGCTCAAGAACGATTTTCCGCTGAAGCCGTTCGCCATCAAGCACAAGCTCGCCGGACATCCGCTGCTGACGCTGCAGCGTATCGCGCAGCTCGCATCCGAACTGCCGCGCGATCTCATCGAATACAATTCGGGAAAGGTCGCGATCAGCCAGGACCCCGACGCGATCCCGTCGGTGGATCTCGACCCGGTCGAAGTGGTCAAGCGCATCGAGACCGCTGGTGCGTGGATGGTGCTGAAGCGGATCGAGAACTCGCCGGAGTATCGCCAGTTGCTCGAAGACACGTTGCTGTCGGTGGCGCGCGCCCGCGGCTTCAACAGCCTGCTCGATGCCGGCTTCGAACAGCTCGAAGGCTTCCTGTTCGTGTCGTCGCCGAATTCGACCACGCCGTTCCATCTCGACAGCGAGGATAACTTCTTCGTCCAGATCCACGGCGAGAAGTTCTTCACGATCTATGACAACAAGGACCGTGCTATCGTCTCCGACGACGAGATCGAGCGCTCGATGACCAAGCACCGCAATCTCAAATTCGACGACAGTTTCGCACCGCGCGCCGTCGAGTTTCACATGTTCGATGGCGATGGCTGCTACGTGCCCTATCAGTGGCCGCACTGGGTGCGCACGGCCGGATCGTTCTCGATCTCGATGGCAATCACCTGGAAGACCAAGGAAGTGCGCCGCATCAACGACCTGCACTTCTTCAACTCGATGCTGCGCGGCATCGGCTTGCCGCAGAAGCCGCCCGGCCGGCAGCCGATACTGGATACGCTGAAGCTGGCCTTCTACCGGACCGTCACCACGGTGATCAAACCGCTGCGCAGCTCACTGGCCATGCGTAAACTGCTGCGCCGCATCGCGCTCGGCAAGAAGGCGAATTACTATCTGAAGGGCGCGTAAGCGCGCGCCCTTACTCGGCCGCCTCCGCGTTCACTTCCGCCGAGACCTGACGGATCGCGCGAGCGAGCTTCTCCGCATCCTGCGCACCGGACACCGCATATTTGCCGGCGAATACGAAAGTCGGCACGCCGGAAATGCCCTTGTCGGCGGCTTCCTTGGCGTTGCCTGAGATCAGCGCAACGTCCTCATCAGTGGCGAGGCGCTTGCGGATATCGTCCGCATCGAGCCCGACATCGGCCGCAGCCTGCACCAGCGTCTCACTCTGCGTGAGATCTCCGCCATCGCGGAAATACAATTCCATCAGGCGCTGTTTGACCTCGGCCGACTTGCCGGAGGCTTCGGCCCAATGGATCAGCCGGTGGCAATCGATGGTGTTCGGCTGGCGCTTCACGCTGTCCGGCCGGTAGGTCAGGCCCTCCTGCTCGGCCGCATCGACGACACGGCCGGCGATGCCTTTGTAGGCTTCGACAGAACCGAATTTGGTCTCCAGATAGGTCGAGCGATCAATGCCCTCGCGCGGGATCCACGGATTGAGGAAGAACGGCCGCCAATTGACATGCACCGGCACGTCGGGGACCAGCGCCAGCGCATTCTCGATCCGGCGCTTGCCGATATAGCACCACGGGCACACGACGTCGGAGACGATATCGATCTGAAGCGGCTTGATGGTGCTCATGGGCGGGCTCCCTGTATTTGTTCCGCCCACAAATAGGCGTCGTGGACATCGCGGACAAGGCCGTTAGGTCCCGTTTGAAGCGATCTCCCGGAGCCTGTTCGCCGTGACGTCATCCGCCGGAAAGAACGTCTCGATGGCGATTTCCGACAGGGTGATATCCAGCGGCGTACCGAAGGTCATGGTCGTCGACATGAAGCTCAGCACATCGTCGCCCAGCCTCATCCGGAACGGCACCACAACGCTGTCAGCCGCGATCGGCGCCGACCGCGCCGGTACCGGATAGGTCTTCAATTCCTGATACAGTTTGAGCAAGTCAGGATCGGCGGTTGCCTCGCATTGCCGGTGCAGGCGCTCCAGCAGATGCGCGCACCATTCACCAAGATTGACGGTGCGCGGGGCCAACGCCTCCGGATGAAAGCTCAGCCGCAGCACATTGAAGGGCTGCCCGAGCAAGCGCGGCGCGATGCCTTCCAGCAGCGGCATCACCATTCGGTTGGCGGACACGAGATTCCAGTGCCGATCGACCGCCAGCGCCGGACTGGGCTCATGGGCCTTCAGCACGAGGTCAATGGCCTGTCGCGCAGAATTCAGCGCGGGATCGTCCAGCGCACGCTGCGGAAAGGCCGGTGCGAAGCCAGCAGCCACCAGCAAGACATTGCGCTCTCGCAGCGGCACGTCGAGCCGCTCGGCCAGCCGCAACACCATCTCGCGCGACGGCGAGGCGCGGCCGGTCTCCAGGAAACTCAGATGACGCGTGGAAATCTCGGCATCGCCGGCCAGATCCAGCTGGCTCAGGCGGCGGCGCTGCCGCCATTCGCGCAAATGATGGCCGATCCCAGCGGGCCGGGATGTTGCGGAGGACGCTGCAAGCTGTGTGTTCATGGCAAAAAGCTAACACGCGAATTTCGCAGCTTCCATGACCTCACAGGTAATCGATTTGGCTCCGCGGCGCCGTCATGGTCGGGACATCCACAACGACCAACCGAAGGACAACGACCATGATCAATCCCTCTCTCCTGCTCCGCCGCGCCATCCAGATCGACGCTGTCGTCAGCGGCGCCATGGCGCTGCTGCTGACCTTTGCCGCGGCCATGCTGGCGCCGCTGCTGCATCTGCCTGAAGCACTGCTGCTGGAATCCGGCCTGTTTCTGATCGCCTATGCGGCGCTGGTCGGCTGGCTCGGCACCCGCGCGACCATGCCGAAGCTGCTGGTGCTGGTGATCATCGTCGGCAACGCGCTGTGGACGCTGGGCAGCATCGGCCTGCTGTTCTCGGGCGCGGTGACGCCGAACCTGCTCGGCCAGATCTTCGTGGCCGCGCAGGCGATCACAGTCGGTGTGTTTGCGGAGCTGCAATATATCGGACTGCGCCGGAGCGCAGCGGCACAGGCGGCTTAAGCCTTCTTGCTCTTGACCTTGCCGGCCTTTGCCTTGGCCGACCTGGAGTTAGCTGACTTGGCCTTAACAGACTTGGCCTTGGTCGCTGCGGAGGTCTTCTTCGCGGCGGCCTTGGTCGTTTTGGCTTTGCCCGAAGCCGCTTTGCCCGAAGACTTGGCCTTCTTGGCCTTATCTTTGGCCCTCTTGGCCTTCGCCTTTTCTTCCTTCTTCAGCGCCTTGCGCTCGGCCTTCTCTTTGGCTTTCAGCTTCTCGGCACGCGCCTCGGCGCGCTTCTTCTTGCGCTTCTTCTCGCAGGAATCGCACTTGCAGCCGATCGGCTTCAGGTATTCCTTGAAATACTCCGTGCCGTAATCGTAGTTGATCTCTTCGCCCGGCTCGATCTTCTTGATCGAGCGGATGATGATCTTCTTCTTCGCCGCATTGACGTCGGACTCAGCGTTCGGCTTGCAGGCGTGGTTGATATAGCGCGCGATGTTCTTGCGGATCGAACCATCGACGGTCCAGCGCTTGCTGATCTGGAACAGATACTTGTTCTCGATCGCGTCGTGCTTCTCGTTCTTCGAATCCAGCAGGGGCCCGAAGTATTGGACGATCTTGACGCCCTTCTTGATCGGCTGGGTGGCGAAAAGACCGAGACCGGTTTTGGAACGGCCGATGCGATATGGCTTAGCGGAAGTCGAGGCGGGCATGGGATGAGGAACTGACGCTGCTGGAGACAAAATGAAGGCTGACCAAGCTGTCTAGCGCGATTCAACCAGCCCTGTCAGCCGCTTCCGTTGAACCTTCCCCAGCTTGTGAACGTCAAAGCAGCACCTTTCCCGTGCTGGATGCCCTTGAATGCCCCGCCTGCCCGCCCTCGCTGCCGCCCTAACGATCCTGCTTGGCGCCACGTCGCTCGCCGCAGCCGACAATATCGGCAGCCTCTACAGCTCCGTGGCCGACAGGGATTGCCGCGGCGTCTCCAACTTCAAGATCGATGGCGACGACTATGCGCGAGAACAGGTCTGCAAGGGCCCCGCAGGCCTCGTCGTGCTCAAGAACGAAGATGATCTCCGCGAAACCGTTTCGGCCGGCACCACGGCTGCGGCCGCCAACAGCGAGCCCGCAGCGTCGCAGGGCTTCGGCCCGTTCAATTCAACGACCAATACCATCGAATGGCGCACCATCGCCGGCAAACCATTCGCCATGATCCAGCGCTGGCACATCGCCGATAACGATGATCCCGAGAAAAATGGCCGGCCAAAATCCAAGCAGATGCTCGTGGTGACGCGCCTGCCGCCCGGCGCCGTGTGTCATGTCGCTTATATCGACGTGACGGCCAATCCGGATGCCAACGAGATGGCCCGCAAGGCCGCCGACGAACTCGCCCGCGGCTTCGATTGCAAGACGGACAAGGTCAGCGTGATCGGCATCGGCGGCCGGGCTACGGCACTGGCGATGGCATCGCGCAATATCCCGGGCCTAGCCCGGTAGGGGTCAAATCGATCGCGCGGTCAAAGCTTCGGTATTTTCGCCGCGTCGATCACCGCCGTCCATCGCGCGATTTCCGACGTGACCAATTCGCGCATTTCCGGCGGCGTGCTTCCCCGCACCTCGCCACCGATCGCCGCTTCCAGCCGCGCCCTGATCCCCGGGTCGGCCAAAGACTTCAGAACGGCCGCGTTGAGTTGGGCGATGATCCCCGGTGGCGTCCCCTTCGGCACCAGCAGCCCGGCCCACGTCCTGACATCGAACCCCTTCAGACCTGCCTCGCGGGCCGATGGAACATTCGGCAGCAAAGCACTCCGGGTCGATGATGTGACGGCGAGGCCGCGCACCGCACCACTCTCGATCTGCGGCGCAACAAGCACGCTGGTGCCAACGATCAGGGGCACATCGCCCGCGAGCAACGCGGTAATCGCCTGAGAGTCGCCGCGGTAGGGCACGTGCAACACGTCGATGCCGGCTGCTACTTTCAACAATTCGCCAGCAAGGTGATGCGTGCTGCCGAAGCCGACCGATCCGAAACTCAGGGATCCCGGCTTGGCCTTTGCGAGCGCGATGAGCTCTCCCAGCGTCTTTGCTTCATAGTCGCTGCGGGTAGCGACGACGAGCGCGTAGTAGACGATCGTGGAGATCATCTCGAAACTATCGACGGGTTGATAGGACAACGATTTGTAAAGCCCTGCCGAAATCGCATGGCCTCCGGTTACAAGGCCGAGCGTGTATCCGTCAGGCGCTGCCTTGGCGACCGCGTCCGATGCGAGATTCCCGCCTGCGCCAGGCTTCGCTTCGACGATGACGGTCTCATTGAGCTGTTTCGCCAGCCCGTCGGCAACGACGCGGGAGAGCGTGTCCGCCGCCCCACCCGATGCGAAACCGTGAACGATACGAATGACACGATTTGGGTATACTTGCGCTGAGGCGCCAGGCACGTCGATCGACGAGACTATAAATATAGACACCGCGAGGCATGCGAGAACTCTGCCCCGAATAGATTTCGACCGCTGGCTCATTATTTCCTCCCCTTTTATTTCTTCAGCACTGATCGCCGTGGTGCCGATCTGTCGCTTCATGGCGGCGACTTTGTCGGCAGCGATGTCATGTCGCCTTGCGTTTGAACTCCGCGAGCTCCGGCGATGGAGCCGGCCCCCAGATATCTCGGGGGAGACCTACCCAGACCTTGGGGCGCTGCGGACGATCCCGGTGCCATGGGCGTGGTTCGAAATAGCCGAGATCTTCATCGATCATCTGATCGAGATCGAAGAACAGTTCGATGAGATGGCCATCGGGGTCGCGGTGATAGATCGCAACATTGTGGCCCGGGCCATGACGCACCGGCCCCCACAGGATCTGCATCTTCTTGCGCCCGAGCAGGTCGCAGGCGCGATGCATGTGCGAGGCATCACGGAGCTCGAACGCCGCGTGATGCAATCGCCGACCCGGGCCGCGCGCGAAATTGACGGAGTGATGATCAAAACCACACCGCATGAAGACGAAGGCGTCCTCGATCCAGTCCGACACCCGGAAATTCAGCACGTCACCATAAAACTTCGACGCCTTCAGCGGGTCTTGCGTGTAGAGCGCGATATGGCCGAGGCGGTCGGCTGCAATGCCGCCGACAGGCTGCTCCGCGACAGCGAATGTCGGCCCCGCAAGCAGCTCGATCTCCATTTCCTCGAAGTCGCGGAACAGCACCGAACGGGACACGCCAGGAAGCGGATCGGACTGGATCTCAGCCGCAATTCCAGCGCGCGACAGTGTAGCCACCAGGTCGGCGAAATCCAGATCGAGCGCCACTTCGAAGGTCAATCGCCGACAGGCCGCCTGATCGCCACGCTGCAGGACGACGGCGAGTTCATCCGAGTCGGTGGCCAGCGATGCGCGACTGGCGTCACGCGTCACCACACCGAGTCCGACCACCGTTTGATAGTAGTCGATCTGCCTGTCGATATCAGGCGTAACGAACGTCACATGCCTGATGCGTTTTACCTTGATCATGTGGTCCTCCGTATCTCGTTCCAGACCGATAGCCGTTCGCCTACGGGGTCATGATGATCTTGCCGAGCGCGCCCCCGGACTCCAGCAGCGTGTGCGCCTGCCGGACCTCGGATAATTTCAGCCGTGCCGAGATTGCGGGCTTGATCTCCCCGCGCCCAAGCAGCGAGATCAACTTCCCCATGATGGCGCGGCGCGCATCGCGGTCATGATCGTAGATGTGAAAGGAGAAACAGCGGATAGCCGGACAGACGTCGAGATACTTCCGCATCTCTCCCATCAAGTTTTCTTCGGGAAGGCCGGCGAAGGCGTTGTAGGAGACCAGCGTCCCCCATTTGCCGAGCACGCCAAGATAGGAGACGAATTCGGGACCGCAAACATGGTCGAGCACGAGGCCGACGCCGCTCCCCCCGGTCAATTCGCGCGTCCGCGCGACGACGTCCTCGTCACGATAGAAGATCACGTGGTCGGCGCCGTTGGATTTGGCGAACCGGGCTTTTTCGGGGGTGCTGATCGTACCGATCACCGTCATGCCTGCCAGCTTCGCCAATTGCACGATCGACGTACCGACGCCGCCCGCAGCACCAATCACAAGCACACTGCCAGCGGGATTACGCCCACCGCATTCATGGAGCAGCGCCCAGGCCACTTGATAGTTGGCAAGACAGACGGCGTCCTGAAGATCGACGGCATCAGGCAACAGATGAATGGCATCGGCCGGCGCCACCACATATTCGGCGTAACAGCCGCCGCGCTGTGACAGATCGCGGGCGCTCAGCAAAACCTTCTGCCCGACCGAGATACCGACAACACCGTGACCGACCGCGGAGATGCGCCCGGCGACATCATTCCCCGGATTGGCCGGTAGTGGCGGCATCCACTTGTAAACGCCGCGCCGGATCAAGGCGTCCGGCTGGCCGACGCCAAAAGCCTCCGCCTTGATCTGCACCTCTTTCGGGCCCGGAGCCGGAATGGCGACATCGACATAATCGAGCGCGTCGGGACCACCGGGACGATGAACCAGCACAGCCTTCATGAATCCACCCTGCAGAAGATATTTTCGAAAATATGTCCTATTACGAAAATTATTGCAATAGCGGTCATGCGCCGGCATTCTGCAACCAGCCGGCACCATCAGCCGGCGGAATCTGAGGTCCATTCCATGACTGCTTCGGCCGTCAAATCGCGCAAAGAATTCGGCAAAACACTCGCAGTCGATATCACGCACCGACTGCGTCAGGATATCGTCGCTTGCCGGCTCAAGCCTGGCGAACCGCTAAAATTCGATGCCTTGAAGCTCGCTTTCGGCGCAAGCTTCACGACGCTGCGCGAGGCGCTGACGTCGCTGACGGCGGACGGCCTGGTCGTTGCCGAGGAGCAGCGTGGCTTTCGCGTGGCGCCCGTTACGAGCGACGACCTGATCGACATCACCCAGACCCGGATCCTGATCGAGATCGAACTGCTCAGCCGCTCCATCGCAAATGGCGGAGATGACTGGGAAATAGCGGTTATGTCGACCCTGCACAGGCTGGGACGCATTGAGGAAAGGCTTCCCGGTAATCACGTCGAGAATCCGGAATGGCAGATCGCCCACCGCCAGTTTCACGAGGCGCTGGTGTCGTGCGGGCGCTCCCCGACGTTGTTCGGCATTCGGGCTTCGCTGTTCGAGCGCGCCGAACGCTATCGAAACCTGTCCGCCATGTTTCGCCCCCAACCACGCGACAAGGTCGGTGAGCATCGCGCCATCATGCAGGCCGCGATTGCCCGCGATACAAATCTCGCGACGTCCTTGATCGACCAGCACATCCGCAGCACCTCCGACAATGTCGTGAAATACGCGTCTCATCTGCTGACCGAATCCTGAGACGGGATCGCCGGCTTGCCGGCGAAGAAACAGACGGCAGGCCCAACATCCCACGTGGAAAGTTCGCCGCAGGCGCCGCCAGCCCTCTTGTCAGGCTTTATTTTCGAAAATATAGTAAACTTACGAAATTTTGATATCAAGGATTACATAGGAAGACCTCATCATGAAGCTATTGTCTTTCAGCCATCAGCAGCGCGAGAGCTGGGGAGCCGTCGTCAACGACGCGATCGTCGATCTCGGCAAGGCGCTCCCGCACTATCCGACGCTCGCCGATTTCATCGCCAGCCCCGACTTCGCCAAGCGCGACCAGATTGTTGACGGACACAAGCCGGACCTGAAGCTCTCGGACATCAGTTACCTGCCGGTGATCCCCCGCCCCGAAAAGATCGTCTGCGCGGTGCGCAACTATCTCGACCACCACAAGGAAGCGGTGGCTCATGGCATGGACCGTCAGATCACCGAATTCCCGCCGATCTTTCTGCGGGTCTGGCGCTCACAGGTTGGCCACAACCAGCCGGTGATCCGGCCGAAAGTCTCCACGCACCTGGACTGGGAAGGTGAACTCGCCGTCGTGATCGGAAAGGGCGGTCGACACATTCCCGAGAGCGAAGCCATGGATCACATCGCGGGCTATTCGATTTATAACGATGTCAGCGTCCGTGATTATCAGCGACACGCGCAGCAGATCGCGGCCGGCAAGAACTTCGTCGGCACCGGACCGTTCGGCCCGTGGCTGGTGACCACCGACGAATTGCCGGATCCCACTAAGCTCAAGCTCGAAACCCGCGTGAATGGTGACATCGTCCAATCCTCGGACACATCCTTTTTGATCTTCTCGATACCCCGGCTGATCAACTACGCGTCTGAAATCTTCGACCTCGTCCCGGGTGACGTCATTGCAACGGGAACGCCTGCCGGCGTCGGCTTTACGCGCAAGCCTCCAATCTTTCTGAAGGCCGGCGACGTCGTCGAAGTCGAGATCGAGAAACTCGGCATCCTCAGCAATCCCGTCATCGACGAGTAGTCAGCGGACGGCTTCCTCACAACGCTCGCACAATAGGAACTGAGTCAGCCATGGCATCCTATGACATTCGCAAGACCCAGACTTCCGTCGAAACGATCTGGCACGAACGCGGGCCACGCCTGGCACAACCGCTTCGCGTCGGCACAGCACTGGCGATTATCCGCAATCCTTTTGCTGGTCGATACGAGCCGGACCTGATGGCCTTCCAGGCCGAACTACGCGAACTTGGACGCACACTTGCGGCCGAGCTCGTTCAGGCGCTCGGCGGCAAGGAACGCATCGAAGCTTACGGCAAGGGCATGATCGTGGGCGACGACGGCGAGCTTGAGCACGCGGCCGTATGGCACGAGGCTGGCGGCTGGGCGATGCGCGAGATTCTCGGCCAGCCCAAAGCCATCGTGCCAGCTGCGAAGACCGTTGGCGGAATCGGCACACGGCTGATGGTCCCGCTGGGCCATATCGAAGCGGCCTATGTCCGCAGTCATTTCAGCACCGCTGAAATGACTGTCTGGGATGGCCCGCGTCGCGACGAGATCGCCTTCGGCCTGGTGATGGCCACCGGCGGAAGACCGCATGCACGTATTGGCGGGCTGGCCGCGTCCGATATCTCGGTGCATGACGGACAGCGATAGCTACCGCAAACAGCGCCTGCACACGACGCCGGCGCTTCGCAAAGAGTTTCGCTACTTCGGCGTCTCCATCGCCCTGGCGACGGTGATCTTCAGCATCTCGACGAACAGCTTCTCTGCGTCGGTGCCATCAGGCAAGCGGCGCAGGATATCAGTGAGGCGGCCATCGAGGGTCAGCATGGTGAAACCATGCACCAGCGACCATGTCCGTGCGATCTGCGCGGCTTGCTCGATGGTCAGTGCATCGGTGGCGACATTGCCGGGATGATGTGCGCCGACCACGCTGGCAAGACCGGCGAAGGATGCGTTTGCGGCTTCGCGCAGATTCGGCCGGGTCATGTCGAGCCGTTCGGTACGAAACATCAGCTGATACATGCCGGGCTGCGCGCGCGCATAAGCGAGATAGGCCTTGGCACGGGCGAGTGCGCTTTCGAGCGGCGTCGTGCCGCTCGCACCAGCCGCAGTCATTGTGGCGTTGAAGTTGCGAAAACCGATGGCGGCGAGTTCGCTGACGAGGCCGGTGAGATCACCGAAGTGATGCGTCGGAGCCGCATGCGAGACGCCGGCTTCGCGGGCGACGGCGCGCAGCGTCAGGCCAGATAGTCCATCGCGCTCCAGCACGATTTCCGCGCCTTTCAGCAGCGCGCCGTGCAAGTCCCCGTGATGATAGGGAGATTCGGCGCCGGCGGTTTTTTTAGCCGCGCCCTTGGCTTGCGAAATTCCTGCGACCTTCTTGCGGCGGTCTTGCGGAACGGCGCGCGGTTTCGCGGTCTTGGCCTGCTTCGTCATGGTCATGTTATAGGTCGTCATTTTTACACTGTAAAGATTTTGCTTGACGGGCCGACCGCTCACATCTAGCAATCTAGACAACGTAAAGATAACAGCATGGGAGACAACGATGGCGCTGCTGGACCCGATCGAGGCTGCTCATGACAATCTTGCGCCGATCCCGATGGAGTGCGACGCGCCATTCCTGACAGTCGTCGGCGAATTGCCACGTGAGCTCAACGGCACGCTCTACCGCAACGGCCCCAATCCGCAATTCGAGACCAAAGGCTCGCACTGGTTTGTCGGCGACGGCATGCTGCATGCCTTTCACATCGAGAACGGCCGCGCGAGCTATCGCAATCGCTGGATCCACACGCCGAAATTTCTCGCCGAGCACGATGCCGGCCGCGCGCTCTATCGCGGCTTCGGCCAGAAAATGCCGGATGCCCCCGCCTCACTTGGCAATGACTCAGGCGCGGCCAATACCAACATCGTCTTTCATGCCGGCCGCCTGCTCGCGCTGGAGGAAGGCCATGCGCCAACCGAGATCGAACCGGGCACGCTGAAGACGCTCGGCTATCAGAACTATAGCGGGCGCATCGGCGGACCATTCACCGCGCATCCGAAGATCGATCCCGTCACCGGCGAAATGAATTTCTTCGGCTATAACGCCCGCGGTATCTTCAGTCCGACGATCTCGTTCGGCGCGATCGATTCATCGGGCATCGTGACGCGCTTCGAGCGTTTCGATGCGCCCTATGCCAGCATGGTGCATGACTTCATCGTCACCGAGAACTACCTGCTGTTTCCGATCCTGCCGATCACCGGCAGCATGGACCGCGCACGCTCGGGCCGCCCACCTTATGCGTGGGAGCCGGACAAGGGGTCTTATGTCGGCGTGATGAAACGCGGCGGCAGTGCCGATGATATCAAGTGGTTTCGCGCCGAGGCCTGCTACGTCTTCCATGTGATGAATGCGTGGGAGGAAGGCGACCGCATCATCGCCGACGTCATGCAGTCCGAGGAAGCGCCGCTGTTCACGCATCCCGACGGCTCGCCGACAGATCCTGCGAAATCCAACGCGCGACTTTGTCGCTGGACCTTCGATCTGGCCGCCAATACCGATCGTTTCACCCGCACCTATCTCGACGACGTTACCGGCGAATTCCCGCGCATCGACGAGCGCCGCTCCGGCCTTGTCAGCACGCAAGGCTGGTACGCCTGCGATAATCCGGCACCAGGCGCCAGCAACGCCTTTTCCGGGATCACACATGTCTGGCGTGACGGCGTCAGGCTCGGCCAATACATGCTGCCACTCGGCGACAGCATCTCCGAACCCGTCTTCGTCGCGCGCGGCAAGGATGCAGCCGAAGGCGACGGCTGGCTGCTCGCGGTGGTGTGGCGCGCCCGGCAGAACCGCAGCGATCTGGCAGTGTTCAACGCCACCGATGTCGCCGCGGGGCCGATCGCTCTTGTCCAGCTCGGTCACCGGGTACCAGCAGGCTTTCACGGCAACTGGGTTGATTCCTTCTAAACCATTGATTAAATGACGGTTAAAGATCTCGCCTCACATAATTTTGACAGTGTAAAGATTTTTGTTGACGAGTCCGCCGGCAAAGCCTAGAAGAAATCTTGACAACGTAAAGATGGAGCGACGGGAAAACAGCGCGGCGTCCTTTCTCATGATCGGCGCAGCTGCCCACCGCCTCCTGAAGCACAACGATAAAGTCTCACTCGACAACAAGCGCGCGGAACCACGCCATGATCAATATCCTCGCCAAGCTGGCCATCGGCTTCCTTTCCACCATCGCCTTCTTCACGACCTTTGCGATCGCCGGAGACGTGCTGATCGCGACTGCCGTCGCCATCGCAGGTGCTGCGACACAGTTCGTTCTCGCACGAACCGCATATCGCAGGCCGGACATGATGACCCGGACGGCAAGCTGGGGCAGCCTGGCCCTCGTGCTGGTTGTGACCGGGACCACGCTCGTCGGTATCGAACCATCCGGCGCGGCCGCCTCGGCCTCTCATGACGTTTTCACGCCGGTCGGCAATGTCTGCCCGCTCTCACAACAAGACATATGATCGCAGAATGATGCGCAACGACGCAACGGCTTCATAAGCGAGCCTGCAACGCACCTTTACAACATCAAGACAGCCCGAACTGGAAACGCCATTGCTTCCTTTCTCATCATCGCCCCGTTCGGTGCTTTCGCCATCCTGATGATGGTGTCATCGGTCGCGATCAGCCTCTTCGCCGCAGCCGCGCTGTCGCTCGGCATCGTGGTCTGGGACGTGATCCGCGGCGGCTCGCTGAAGATGCTTGCAGCAGGCTCGGTGCTGATTTTCAGCGCGCTCGGCTGCTACATCACGCTGGTCGACGGCAATTGGAGCGCGGTGGCCGTCCGCCTCGCCGTCGATGTCGGCCTGCTCTCAATCGTGCTGCTGTCGCTGGCGATCCGGCTGCCCTTCACGCTGCAATATGCTCGCGAGATGGTCGACGCCGAAACCTCGAAGCTGCCCGGCTTCATGAAGGCGAACTACATCCTCACCTGGGCCTGGGCCGGCGCATTTGTGCTGATGCTGGTGGCGGACATGCTGATCATTTACATGCCCTCGCTGCCGCTATGGATCGGCTTTGCGGTGGCTTTTGCCGCTCGCAACTCTGCCGTTGCCTTCACCAAATGGTACCCACAGTATCGTCGCGCGAAATATGGTGCAGTGAAACCGGCTGAACCGCTGAAGCCCTGATCCACTTCGCCTGCAAATCGACGCCTGACCATCTCGACTGCATTGGGAGCACTGCGATGAAGGACGTATTCGCCAAACTTGGCCAGGATTTCTTCTCCACCATCGTCTTCCTGGTGCTCTACCTCGTCACCGGTGACGTCCTGCTGGCAACCTGCGTGGCGATTGCGGGTGCCGTCGCACAGTTCGTCTATGCCCGCGTCAAGGGCTCGAGGCTTGATGTAATGACCTATGCCAGTCTCGCGCTGGTGGTCGTCCTCGGTGGCGCGACGCTGCTGACCAAGGATCCGCGCTTCGTGCTGGCCAAGCCCAGCATTGGACATTTCGCCATCGGCGCGATCATGCTGCGCAAGGGCTGGATGCTGCGCTACCTGCCACCCATCGTCAGCGAGACGATCCCTGAATATGTGACCGCTGCGGGCTATGCTTGGGCTGCGCTGATGTTCGCGCTTGGCGCCGGTGTCATAGCTGTGGCCATGACCGGCGATATGAAGCTGTGGGCGTTCTATGTGTCGGTCGTGGCCATTGGCGCCAAGGTGCTGGCCTTCGCGATCCAGTATGTCGTGTTCCGGGTGATCGTCGGCCGCAAGCTTCGCGCAGCTGCAGCGACGGCGCCGCAGATGGGCGCCTAGTCGCTCGTACGCAACAGCGAGCTTCGCAAACGGGCTACTCCGACATCCACCGTCAGCGGCGGCGATGCCGCGGGCGCATGAACCGTGTCGCCCTCATATTCAGCCGTGATCCAGCGCGTGCCATCCGCCAGCGCCGAGGTGGTGAACGACGCCGTGCCGGCGCGGTCGAGGCCGACATGGGTCGCAAGAACCTGCTCGCCATCGCGAAAGGTGACGGCACCTTTCGGAATGCCAACACCGCCGGCAATCGCGGCCGTCAACGTGACCACCGCTCCAGACGGACAAGGATTCTCGGACGACGATAGCGCCACCGCCGGCGTGACGCGTATGGTTTCCTCCACCACCGCGGATTGGCTCGGCTGCACCACGACAGGCAGATAGTTGGACGTCCCCATATAATCCGCACGGAAGCGATGCGGACCCGGCGGCAGTCGCTGGACCACCAGCGACGGATGGGCCACATCGACCCAGCCAAGCACCATGAGCGTCGTCTCATCGACAAAGCGGACGATGCCGCCCGGGACACCCCCACCGCGTTCACTGATCACGGACGCCGTCAGTGTCGTGCGACCGGTCGCATCGATAGATGCCACCAAAGTGGTCCGGGTCAGTTCGGAGTGAATGATGGATTGGGCGCGGGCCGCGGCCGGACTTGCGAGCATAACTGCAGTGACGACGACCAGATGAAAATTGTTCACCTGTTACACTCCGGTTTGCCACCCCTGGGATGAGGCGCGTGGCCGGCGAAAAGGTTCAAACACAAAAAACCGGATGCGGAGAGGCCGCATGCCGATGTGAACAATTCGTCACAGATACTGATAAAACATGATCCCGTTGACCGCGCTGGCCGCGGCCAACAACGTCACCACCGTCACATTCAGCTTCAGAGCATCCAACATGGCGCGGCCTCGAATTCGTCTGCAGTCTGATCGCTATTGGAACAGCGCCGCCTGAGTCGTCACCGCTTTTCTTTTTCCTCCGCATCCTTGCGAGTCACCGGAGAATCGAGTCCCGCGCACAGATCGAAATTCAGCGGGGTTGCTGCAAGCCTGAGTCGCGTTTTGTCGAACCAAATCGCTGGTGCCGCGACACAAAACCATGACCCGAATCGCCATCCTGATCGCCGGCCTCATCACCGCCGGCACCGCCTTTGCGCAACCGCTAACGCCACCACCGGAGCTGCTATCGCAGGAGACACCGGAGTGGTTTGCGAGCGCGCGTGCTTTCGTGCGGCCGGACCGCGTGGCCGGTCAGGCGTTTCATGTCGACATGTCCGATCCGCAGGCGCCGGTCGGATATGTCGCGATCTATCCAGCCGGTGCTAACGATCCCAAGACAGCGGCAAGCGCATTCGATGCCGGTGAGATGCTGGTCGCAAAACTCGCGCGCAGCGACGGCAAGCTGACCGCCCTGTCAGCCGAGCTGCGCTCGCGCGACGTCACGCTGAACAGCAACATCCCGCGTGTACTGAGCGCTGCGCATGACGATGCGGAATATCGCCAACTCCACGCCGAATTGCTGAAGACGCGCGGCACGCTGCCGGATGGCGCCATTCCCTGCGATATCCATGGCTGGTCGACCGACCGCGACCCCAACGGATTGAATGTGCGCGCCGGGCCATCGACGAAGGCCAAGGTGCTCGGCACACTGCCGCCGCCCTACAAATTCAAGAGCAAAGGTGAGAACGTGCCTGACGGAGGCTGGCTGACGGAATTTTCCATCATCGGCTTCAAGGATGGCTGGTTCCTGATCGAAGGCACAGCGCCGCCCGGCAAGGAATATGAGGACGAGAGCAGCTATCCGCGCAATCATCCAAAGCCCTATGGCGGCCGCGGCTGGGTCGCGGCCAGCAAGGTCGGCGCACAATATGCCAATGGCGACACACGGATGGGCGGGCTGTTTCAGGCGCCGCATGTGGACGCGCAATGGACACCGGCCAAAGGCGAAGGTGGCAGCGAGATCAGCGCCGACGGTGGCCCTAAGCGCGTTCTTGCCTGCAGCGGCTTCTGGGCGCTGGTGGAAAGCCACGACGGCGTGCGCGGCTGGTGGCGCAGGCTGTGTTCGAGCCAGGTGACGAATTGCAGTTGAGCTAGAACCAGATTTGCTGTGGCATGCCCAGCGCATCGCGCGGTGCATTGCCTTCCGGAAAACAGCCCACGCAATCGCGCGCCGCCAGCGCCACCGCGCATGCATCGAGCACGTCGTCCCGCTGTGCGCCGGTGCGCGTACGCTTGGCAGTGAGCCAGTCGTCAAGGTCGCTGAAGCCATTCGCCAGCAACAGATGACGGCGGAGCGCCAGCCCCTCCTCAGTGTGTTTGGACGGCAGCGGTTGATTGTCGTTCAGGCGGAGAAAGACAAGTTCGGGATGGGCTTCGCGGATATCGAGATCGCGCTGTTCCCGCACGAAGCCGTCGACCTCCATGACCTTCGGTCCGAGATGCCAGAGCTGGCGCGAGACTTTCTTCTGCCCGCGCCTCTCGGCCTCCGCGTTGGCGAGGTCGGGATCGGTGAAGTCCTGCCACAGCCAGCGACGTCCGCCGGAGAATACGCGCGAACCGTGGGGGCTGAGCTTCTTGCGGGCGAGCTGATCGCAGGCACGCACGCCATCGTCGCCGAGACCGATGGGAATATCGATGGCCGCACGGGTAAAGTGCTGAGTCGCAAGCCAGGAGATGTCGCTGATAAAATCGATGGAGCGGTGGTCGCCGTCGAGTGTGACGGCGACCCAGCCTTTGCTGAAGCCATCGAGCCCGATAGCGATCATCGGGCGCGCTCGGTCTTAGCCGAGGTTCAATTCCTTGAAGAAGTCGTTGCCCTTGTCATCGATAATGATGAAGGCCGGGAAATCCACGACGTCGATGCGCCAGATCGCTTCCATGCCGAGTTCGGGATACTCGACCACCTCGACTTTCTTGATGCAGTGTTCGGCGAGGTTTGCCGCCGAGCCGCCGATCGAGCCGAGATAGAAGCCGCCATGCTTCTTGCAGGCCTCGCGCACCGCAACGGCGCGATTGCCCTTGGCAACCATCACCATCGAACCGCCCGCCGCCTGGAACTGGTCGACGAAGCTATCCATGCGGCCGGCCGTGGTCGGGCCGAAGGCGCCGGAGGCATAGCCTTCCGGCGTCTTGGCGGGACCGGCGTAATAGACCGGGTGGTTCTTGAAGTAATCCGGCAGCGGCTCGCCCTTCTCCAGGCGGTCGCGCAGCTTGGCATGCGCCGAGTCGCGCGCGACGATCATGGTGCCGGTCAGCGACAGGCGCGTCTTGGTTGGGTAGTTCGACAGCGTCGCCAGAATGTCCTTCATCGGCTGGTTGAGATCGATCTTCACGACCTCGCCGCCGAGCGCCTGCTCCACCTGCGGCAAATACTGCGCGGGGTTATGCTCGAGCTCTTCGAGATAGACGCCGTCTTTGGTGATCTTGCCGAGCACCTGACGATCCGCCGAGCAGGACACGCCGAGACCGATCGGCAGCGACGCGCCATGGCGCGGCAGGCGGATGACGCGCACGTCATGGCAGAAATACTTGCCGCCAAACTGCGCGCCAACGCCGGACGACTGCGTCATCTTGAGGATTTCCTGCTCCATCTCGAGATCGCGGAAGGCATTGCCGTCCGGCGAGCCCTGGGTCGGCAGCGCGTCGAGGTAACGTGCGGAGGCAAGCTTCACCGTCTTCATGCACAGCTCGGCCGAGGTGCCACCGATGACGATAGCGAGGTGGTACGGCGGGCACGCAGCGGTGCCCAGCGTCATGATCTTTTCCTTCAGGAAGGCCAGCAGGCGATCCTTGGTCAGAACGGATGGCGTCGCCTGGAACAGAAAACTCTTGTTGGCGGAGCCGCCGCCCTTGGCCATGAACATGAACTTGTAGGCGTCATCGCCCTCGGCATAGATCTCGCACTGCGCCGGCATGTTGTTGGCGGTGTTCTTCTCTTCATACATGGTCAGCGGCGCGACCTGCGAATAGCGCAGGTTGCGGCGCAGATAGGCGTCGCGGGCGCCTTCCGAGAGTGCCGCCTCATCGTCGCCATCGGTGATGACGTTGCAGCCCTTCTTGCCCATGATGATCGCCGTGCCGGTGTCCTGGCACATCGGCAGCACGCCGCCGGCAGCGATGTTCGCGTTCTTGAGGAAGTCGAAGGCCACGAACTTGTCATTCGGGCTGGCTTCGCTGTCGTCGAGGATATTGCGCAGCTGCTGCAGATGGCCGGGGCGCAGATAGTGGTTGATGTCGCCGAACGCGGCCTCCGAGAGCGCCTTCAGCGCATCCCGCGACACCACCAGCATGTCCCTACCCAGCACTTTCTCGACCCGCACGCCCTCGGTGGTGACCTTCTTGTAGGGGGTGGTGTCTGCGCCCAGCGGAAACAGCGGAGTGTGCTTGTAGGGCGGGACGGGCTTCTGGTCGGGGAAAGCGGTGGGAGCGTTCATGGATGGGGCCTCAAAAAGGGAGGGGATTTGAGGCCCTTGTAGGCGGTTTCCGGACAGTTTTGAAGGGTTCAAAACAGGGGGACAGGCCCGCAATCGCGGGGATAATCCCCCGTTCCAGCAGTAACCGGCTGCGCCCGCCGCGCCTTGCATAAAGTGGCGTCCCGCGTTTCAGTGCGGCCGGGGATTGAGGAGAATCTGGAATGTCCATCCACCGCCTGCGCGGCATTTTTTCGGCTGTGGCGCTGCTCGCCACCGTGACCCTTGCCGCTTCGCCTGCCCGCGCCGACCGCTGCGATGATCTCGCGCGGCAGCTCAAGAGCCAGATCGACGGGCTCAGCGTCGGGCGCACCGCAGCCAATGTGATCTACCTGTCGCATCCGGCGGCCAAACAATTGCGGCTTGGCTGCGCCAGTCGCAATTTCAGCAACGAGCTCTATGCGGCCTCCGCGACCCGCAAGCCGGCGCCGGCTTTCACGGATCTCGTCGCCAGTGCGGCAGCCGTCATCTTCACGATCCCCAAACCGGATACGGTGAAGGGCACCACGCGATGTCTCGGCCGCATGGGGATTTTCCGCGGCGATGACGTCAAGCTGCGCTATCGCCGGCTCGACCTGCGCTGCACCCGCAACAAAACATCGGCGAACATCACGATCTCCCGCGGCAAGGACGAATGAGGAATTCGTTTCAATTGTAGTGAAGTCCTGGACGGCGCGTTTACCACCGTTTCCAATCCACCCCGATTGCCGCAAATTGCAGCGCCTGATTTACCAAGTCCTTGTTGGCGCATGCGCCATGGTTCGACTGCAAGTGTTGGAAACAGGGAATTTGTAATGAGCGTTTCAAGCGTCAGCAGCGCACCACCGGTCGCTGAGGTAAAGCCGATCGAGGCAAAGCCGCCGGAGCCGAAGAAGAACGACGACAACGACAGCCGCACCGCGCCGCCCCCACCGCGTGCAGCACTGCCGCCCGGCCAGGGCACCCGGATCGATCAGCTCGCTTAACTCGGCACCGTCGGACAGAGACCAACCGCCGGTCGCGTTGACGCGAGGCCTGCCCCATCACTGCCGCGAATCTGGTATCGGATGCGGGCCGAAGGAGGCCCGACATGATCGCTCGCCTCGTGATACGTACGCTGGTCTGGTTCGGCGTGATCGGCGCCGTTTTGTTCACCGCCGCCGGGACCTGGCAATGGCCCGCGGCGTGGTCATTTCTGCTCTTCATGATCCTGCTCGGCCTTGGCGGCGGCCTGTGGCTGATCCAGATCGATCCCGCACTGTTTGAAGAACGCATGCGCCCCATGGTACAGCAGGGGCAGCCCACAGCGGACCGCGTCTTCATGGTGGCGTTCTTTACCGTAGCACTGGTCTGGCTGATCGTTGCGGGGCTGGATCAGCGCTTCGGTCTTTCGCAAATGACCGTTGGCGTCCAGGTCGCGGGTACGGCACTCGCACTCACGGGAATGGCAATCTCATTCTGGGTACTGCGCGAAAACAGTTTCGCCGCACCGGTCATCAAGCTTCAACGCGACCGCGGCCAGCACGTCATCGATACCGGTCCGTATCATCTCGTGCGTCATCCCATGTATAGCGGCGCCATCCTGTTTTTCCTCGGCACATCCCTCTGGCTTGGCTCGTGGTGGAGTGCCGCACTGACGCTGATCATGGCCGTGCTGTTCGCATGGCGCACGACGGCCGAAGAGCGTACCTTACGGGACGGTCTCCCCGGTTACACCGACTATGCGACGCGAGTCCGCTATCGTCTGTGTCCGGGACTCTGGTAACCCCGTCGCGCGAGCCGCACGGCGCTATTTGTCCAGCGCCTTGTAGTGCCGAAAGATGCCGTCCTTGTTGAAGGCAATGCGGCGGTCGCTGTCGAGATAGGCCTTGATGTTCGGTCGAACCGCCACGCGGTTATGCAAATCGATCAGGCCTGGAATCTCCCGCTCGAATTTTTTCATGCGTTTCGGAAATGCGTAGCGCAATCCTTCAACGACCTGGAATAGGGACAGATCGACATAGGTCGCCTTGCGGCCGGTGACATAGGCGCCTTCGCTGGCTTTTAATATCCGCTCGAAATAGCCGAGATATTTCGGCACGCGCTCTTTCAGGAATTCAGCGCTGCGCTTTTTGGCCGGGCCTTTCTGGTCCTCGTAATAGAGCGACATGCCGATCGGGTGATGGGTGTCGTGCACTTCGGCGATGAAATCGGTAATCGTAAGCTGCAGTTCATGCAGTTGCAGGCGCGCCGCTTCGGACTTCGGCGCCAAACCGTGACGTGGGCCGAGGTAGAACAGGATGTTGGCAGTCTGGCCGATCACCATACTGCCCGCCTTGAGGAATGGCGGCGCGAATGGCGGAATGCCTTTCTTGCTGTCGAGCATCCTCGTCATTGCGGCCATGCCGCCCTTGCCACGCGCCACGTCGCGGTAGTCCGCGCCGGCATCTTCGAGCGCCAGGCGCACGAATTCGCCGCGGCCCTGGATCGTCGGCCAGTAATACAGCTTATATCGCATGCGGAACCTCGCCAAATGTCGCGTCAGGGGTGCCAGGGTAACTGCTCACCGCGGAATTCGTTCGCAGCGCTGGTCCGGCCAGAACTCCGCGCCGTCGTCCAGCTATCGCCGCAAAACGCGCCATGGCCGGGACAGGCCCGGCCATGGCGGAGTGTGTTGCTGCTCGTCTATCGCAATAGAACTCAATTCGAGGCGAAGCAGTACAGCAGACCGTCGCCGCCGGTGCTCTTCAGGTCGTTCTGCGAGCAGCCGCCATCGGGGCCGCGCGACGGATGCGAGGTGTTCCATGACTTCGCCGGCGGCTCTTCGTTCAGCCCCGTACGATCGATATGACCGACCATGGCGGCGCCCTGCGTGCTGCTTGTCCAGTTCTTGCAGGTGCGATCCTCGCCGGCGGCGAAGGCGGTGCCATCGGCCTGCGAGCCGGTCAGCACGTCATGGCGATTCGGCGTATCGCCGCGGCCATTGATCACCTCGCCCTTTTCGCTGAGTGAGGTCTGCTTGGAGAGGTTGTTGCTGGCGCCATGCAGATCAGCGACATCCTTGGCGACGACGACGCCCTTGGCATTCTTCCATGGGCCGTTGCCGATCCGGTCCTTGGCATTGATCGCGGGCTTGCCGTCGGCGGCCTGCGTCGAGAGATAAGCGCGCCAGGTCTTGGCGCCCGCGCCTGCAGCCTGTGCCAGCGTCTGGCAATGATTGTCAGCACCGGCGAGGCCACCGAGATTGCCGCCATTGCCGATGCCATTGCTGGTGACGAAGAAGCTGGTATCCGCGCCCTGCGCGAACGATGGCGACGTTGCTGCAAGCGAGACGGCAACAGCACCGGCAAAGATACCGAGACGGGTCATGGTCGAGAGAATAATGGGCATCGATTCCTCCAATTTGTTTTTGTAGCCACGCAACGCCAGTCGCGATGGGACGCAACTGACCAACACGTCATCCGGCGGATTATTCCCGCTCTCTTATTGAGATCATCGCTTGGCAATGCACACGCATGAGGCCAACAAAAAGCGCCGCGGAATGATCCGCGGCGCTTGTCCGATTTCAATGACGCAAGGCTTACGCCTGCTGGATCGCCGACAGTTCCCAATCGGCGCCGCGCGGGCGCACGAAGGTCCAAATCTCGGTCGCTTCGATCGGCGTTTCACTACCAGCCACCAAGCGATTGGTGCCGCGCTCCAGCGTCTTGTCGACCAGCGAGAAGCGCATTGCGACGCTCGCATAGTCGGTGTCGCCTTCGCGCCAGGCTTCCGCCAGGTCGCCCTGCAGCAGCTTCACATCCGACACCTTGTTGACGTCGTTGCGCGCCTTGTTCTCGGCGAGGTCCTTGGCGAAGTACGACACCATTTCCGGCGTCGACAGCTTGCCGAGCTTCTCGACATCTTCGTTCGACCAGGCGGCCTGTACGTCGCTGAGCAACTTCTCGAAAGCTTCATAATCCTGCGGTGCGATCTCGATCGGCTTGTCATTCGAGCCGCCGCCGAAACCAAAGCCACCGAGGCCACTGCGCTGGGTCGGCTGCGCGCCATAACCCGGCTGCGCCTGGTTCATGTGCGCCTGGTTCTGGTCGGGACCATTGGCCGGGCCGGTATAGGCCGAGTTGGCCGGACCGGCATAGGCCGACGCCGTCTGGTTGCGACGCTGCCACCAGGACATCGCGAGGCGGACGACGATGATGATCAGGCCGACCTGCAGCAGCAGGCCGATGATCGACGAGATACCGCCGAGGCCGCTGAACAGACCGCCGCCGAACAGCATGCCGAGCAGGCCTGCGCCGAGGAAGCCGGCGGCAAGGCCGCCGAGCATGCCCATGCCCGGACGGTTGAAGAAACCGCCCTTGCTGGCTGCGCCCGTGGTCGCGCTGTTCATGCCGGGCGAACCCGGCTGCTGCATGGTGCGGTTGAACGGCTGAGCCGCGTTAGGCGCCGTCGACGTGCTCGGCGGGGCCGAGAACGTGCGGTTGCCGCGCGAGCCCGAGCTGCTGCCACCGCCAACGCGGGCGTCGGCAGAGGAGATTGCAATTGTGAGCGGCATCGCCAGCGAAAGGACGACGGCCATCGTCTTGACGACGCCGCGCATGCTGAACGTGAAAGTCATGGTCATTCCCTCAATCCCCGGCAGGGGGAAAACACCCCTAACATGGCTACCCCAGCCTAAAAGGGAAGCACCGTTCGAGGGTAAACGCTGCGGCCCTCGGTCGCGGCTCGTCATTGAACCTTTGGCGCAAGAGTCATCTTGCTTTCAAACACATATGCTGCATTGCGGGGTGAATGCGCATTAGAAGGCAGGATGGTATTGCCAGCGGCGCTCCGTTAATTCGGCGCCATGGTTTCCTTGACCTTGGCGATCAGCGCGCTCAGGGCGAACGGCTTGGCCAGGAAGGCGAATTGCTGGTTTTCCGGCAGGCTCTTTTCGAAGGCTTCCTCGGCGTAACCGGACACGAAGATGATGCGAATATCCGCATTGCGGGCGCGCATCTCCTTCAGCAGCGTCGGTCCGTCCATCTCCGGCATCACCACGTCGGAGACCACGAGATCGATGACGCCGTTCTGCTCGTCGAACAGCTCCATCGCTTCGACGCCGTTGCCGGCTTCGACCACCGTGTAACCGCGCGAGCGCAGACCGCGGGCGTTCAGCGCCCGCAAGCCTTCTTCGTCCTCGACCAGCAGGATGGTGCCCTGCCCGGTCAGATCCGCACGTGGCTTGGCGTCGGCAGCGGCTTCCTTGGCGGCGACGGCGGCCGCAATCGCCGGATCGGGAGCGACTTCCTTTTCCTGATGATGGCGCGGCAGGAAGATGCGGAACGTGGTGCCTTTACCTGGCTCTGAATCGACATAGACGAAACCGCCGGTCTGCTTGACGATGCCGTACACTGTGGAGAGGCCGAGGCCGGTGCCCTTGCCGACATCCTTGGTGGAGAAGAACGGCTCGAAGATCTTCTCCACGATGTCGGCGGGAATGCCGGTGCCGGTATCGCTGACATCGATACGCACATAGTCCGATGGCGGCATGCCCTTGTAGGACAGCCGCCCGGCTTCCTCGGCCGAGACGTTGACGGTGCGCACAGTCAACGCGCCGCCGTCCGGCATCGCGTCGCGCGCATTGACCGCGAGATTCACGATCACCTGCTCGAATTGCGAGATGTCGACCTTCACCGGCCACAGATCGCGGCCGTGCACGACTTCGAGTTTGACCTTCTCGCCGATCAGGCGCTTCAGCAGCAGATCGATATCGGACAGCGCATCGCCGAGATTGAGCACGGTCGGGCGCAGCGTCTGGCGGCGCGAGAATGCGAGCAACTGGCGCACCAGCGTCGCCGCGCGCGTCGCGTTCTGCTTGATCTGCATGATGTCCTGGAACGACGGATCGGTCGGCTTGTGCGCGTTCAGCAGGAAGTCGTTGGCCATCATGATGGCGGAGAGCACGTTGTTGAAATCGTGCGCGATGCCGCCGGCCAACTGGCCGATGGTGTCCATCTTCTGCGCCTGGTTGACCTGGTTCTCGAGCGTGCGGCGCTCGGTGGTCTCCAGCATGTAGACGATGGCGGCTTCGGTCTCGCGTTCGTTCTCTTCGACAGCGGTGACGAAGAACTGTCCCCAGCGTTCCTTGGCGCCTTCCAGGAGCGCTTCCACCGGCGGGATATCGCCCTGCCCCTGGGCGGCGTGGCCGATGGCCGCGACGAGCTGGTTGCGGTCGCGGTCGCTGACGGCGGCGAGGATCGACTTGTTGACCGCGCCGGATGTGTTGAGGCTCTGCGCCAGCTTGGCGAAGCGGGCATTGCCGCGCACCACGGTGCCGTCGCGGTCCACCGTCGCAATCGCCATCGGCGTATGGTCGAAGAAGCGCATGAAGCGCACTTCGGCAGCACGCTGCGGATCCGAGCGCTCGTCGCGGGCGCGGCTGATGACGAGGGTGCGCGACGCACCCGGCACGCCGTCGGCGCCGAAAGCGAGCTTGTGATAGAGACGCACCGGCATGGTCTTGCCGTTGCGCATGCGCAGGTCGATGTCGAAGACTTCGGTTTTGACCTCGCCGGGCATCGGCACAATGGATGTCAGCAACGAGGCGCCGTCGCCAGAGACGATGTCCGTGAGCTTCAGACCGCCGGAGCCGATCTCGGCAAGATCGTGATCGAGCCAGTTCGCCAACGTAGCGTTGACGTAAACCAGCTCGCCCTTTGGATTGACCGAGAAGAAGCCGCAAGGCGCGTGATCGAGATATTCGATGGCGTGCTGCAATTCCTGGAATACGTCTTCCTGGCGTTGCCGATCTCGGGAAATATCGGCCACCGACCACACCGTGGATTTGGCTTCGCGCTTGCCTTCACCCAGTGGACGCACGCGCATGCGCAGCCAGCGGCCATGGCTGCCGTCGGGCGCTGCGACACGGACTTCCTCCTGCTGGCGCTTGCCCTCGCGGGCAGCCTTGAGCAAACGGAAGACGGCTTCGGAGACATCCGGATTACCGATGAAGACGCGCTCGACCGGTCGCGCATCCTGTGCGGAGGCCGCGCCGGTCAATGTGAGATAGGCAGCATTGGCATAGACCACATGGCCCCGCGCATCGGTGACCGCGATACCGTCAAAGGCGTGATCGGCCACGGTCCGCATAATCGGATCGTCGGAGGCACGATCGGCAAAGCGGACAATACCGGCGGCAAAGGCAAACAAAACGAACAGGCCGACCATCGCCAGCAGCGCCAGCAGGCCCAGAATATAAGGCTGCGCCTGGGCGCGGCCGAGCGTCATGAATGCCACGGCGCAGGCGATGATCGCGGCGGCAATCAGCAGCACCAGCACGATGCTGCCGCTGCGCCGGGCCGGCTCGTGCAGAACCGGATTCTGCGCCGTCATCGATTGGCGATCGTGGTCGGTCTCGGCAGTCATCGGACGGTTCGTCGCCTGTTGGCAGTTGCGGCAGCGCGGGTTTGCGCGCCTCCTGAGTGCATCAATCGGCTGGCCTTACGCAAGCGCCGCGTCGGCCTATTCGCTTCCAATCCGCCGATTCGCAACACGTTCCCGGCCCCTTGCCCGGCCCCTTGCCAAGCCCCTTGCCAAGCCCTTCCCCGAATCATGACGGGCGCCCGGACAGGCCGCGCTTCAGGCCCATGACGTAGCCAATGACTTCGGCCACCGCATGGTAGTGTTCGCCCGGAATTTCCTCGTCGATCTCGACGGTGGCGTAAAGCGCGCGCGCCAGCGGCACGTTCTCGACGATCGGAATGTCGTGCTTGCCGGCAACTTCCCTGATCTTCAGCGCGATGTTGTCGACGCCTTTGGCGACGCAGATCGGCGCGGTCATGCCGCGCTCATAAGACAGCGCCACGGCGTAGTGCGTCGGGTTGGTGATGATCACCGACGCCTTCGGCACCGCTGCCATCATGCGCTTCTTCATGTTCTGCTGACGCAGCTGCTTGATCTTGCCCTTGATGTGGGGGTCACCCTCGGACTGCTTGTATTCTTCCTTCACTTCCTGCAGCGACATCTTCAGCTTCTCGTACCAGGTGCGGTACTGGAAGAAGAAGTCAGCAATGGCGACGAAGGCGAGCATCGCCACCACCGAACCCATCAGCTGCAGTGTCAGCGATGTGGTGATGCCGAGGATCGCCGACGGATCGATATGGATCAGCGCATCCAGACGAAACCGCTCGGGCCACAGCACCGCGCACATCACGGCGCCGAGCACGACGAGCTTGAACAGCCCCTTCAGGAAATTGGCCAGCGCCTGCTTGCCGAAGACGCGCTTGGCGCCTTCCATCGGCGACAGCTTGCTGAACTTGGGCACCAGACCTTCGGTGGAGAACACGAGCCGGTGCTGGATCAGATTGCCCGCAAGCGCGGCGATCACGAGAAACAGGATCGGCATGCCCATGGTGGACAAGATGGACATGCAGAGGCTCTTGGCCAGCATCAAAAGTCCGGGCCCGTCAGTCCGTATCATCCAGGAATTTTGCAGAAGGTTTTTGAGCGGCGTCTGCAGCCCGCCGCCGACCGAGCCGTTGAAGGTCGACAAGACCAGCGTCGCGCCCGCCAGCAGGAACCAGGTATTGACCTCCTGGCTTTTGGCTACGTCACCGCGTTCGTGGGCATCGTCGAGCTTTTTTTGCGTGGGGTCATGTGTCTTCTCGGAATCGTCGTCGGCCATCCGCGCGCCCCTATATCCGCGGCATCATTTGTTGCATGACGCCGGTGACGTATTCGAGGTAGGTCCCCATCATGGTCGCGAGCACGACGGCGAAGATCAGGAATCCGATCATGATCGAAAGCGGTACACCGACGAAATAGACCTGCATCTGCGGCATCAGCCGTGCCAGCACGCCAAGCCCCATGTTGAAGACGAGGCCGAACACCAGGAAAGGCGCAGCAAGCTGCGTGCCGATCTTGAACGCCGCTGCGAAGGCATTGGTCGCGAGCTTTGCCACATCGCCCGTCGACATGATCTCGCCGGGCGCGAAAATCTTGTAGCTGTCATTAATGGCGGCGATCACAAGGTGATGTGTATCGGTGGCGAACAGCATCGTGATGCCGAGCATCGTGAGAAAATTGCCGATCAGCACGCCCTGCTGACCCTGCGTCGGATCCACCGAGGTGACGAAGCCGAGACCGAGTTGCTGCGCAATGATCGATCCGGCGACCTGCAGCGCCGACAGCGTGACGCGCGCGGTGGCGCCGAGCACGACGCCGATGATGATCTCATGCACCAGCAGAACCAGCATCGGCACGATTGATCCCATATCGACGTTATAAGCGCCGCGATGCGCCGGCAGCATGAGAAGGGTCAGTCCCAATGCGATCGACAGCTTGGCCCGTGCGGGAATGTTGGTTTCGCCAAAGCCCGGCATCAACATCACCATCGTACCGATGCGGGCGAAGGCCAGCATGAAGGCAGCGGCGAGAGCGGGCAGAAGCGAGACATCGATGCGCATACGGGATTGTGCATCACCCCCCGATGATTCGCGACGATATCCGCAACATGTAGCTCGACAATGCGTCCCCCATGAACGGGAGCGTCAGCATCATGGTGGCAAAGACCGCGAGAATCTTCGGCACGAAGACCAGCGACTGTTCCTGGATCTGGGTCAGCGCCTGCACCAGCGACACCACGACGCCGACTAGGAGGCCCACGACCATCAGCGGGCCGGACACGATCACAATCGTCCAGATCGCATCACGGGCAACGTCGAGAGTTTCGGGGCCGGTCATTGCAGTAATCCTTGTGTTACGCGGTGTTCGTGATGAGGAAGATCAGATCGGCATCTTCATGATGTCTTCGTAGGACTGGATGACGCGATCGCGCACCGAGACCAGCGTCGAAACGGCGACGTCGGTTTCCGCAACTGCCGTGACCACGTCCATCACATTGGCCTTGCCGTTGGCCATTGCGATGGTCTGCGCATCCGACTTGCGGCCGGAATCGAGCACGCTGCCAAGCGCGTCCTTGAGGACCGCGCCGAACGACTGACCGCCACCGGCGTCTGCCGCCTTGTTGAGACCGCCACCGACGCCGCCGCCGGCGTCCATGATGCGCGAGAGAGCCGAGTAAGCATTGGCGGCGACAGAGGGAGTTGCCATGGTTCAGCTGTCCTGTTCAGGCCTTGAGGATGTCGAGCGTGCGTTGGATCATCCGGCGCGTGGCGCTGATGATGTTGAGATTGGCTTCGTAGGAGCGCTGCGCTTCCTTCATGTCCGTCATTTCCACCAGCGAATTCACGTTGGGGTATTTGACGTTACCGGCGGCATCCGCCGCGGGATTGCCGGGCTCGTAGCGCGTGGGAAACGCAGATTGATCCGGCCTGATGCGGCCGAGGCCGACGATGCGGGCATCCAGCGAGCGGTCCAGCTCGGATTTGAAGGTCGGCACCTTGCGGCGATAGGGATCGCCACCCGAAGTCTGCGCTGTGGACTGCGCATTCGCGATGTTTTCCGAAATCACCCGCATGCGGCCCGCCTGGGCGCGCAGACCGGAGGTCGCGATGCCCATGGAGCGCGAGAAGTCGCTGATATCGTCTGCCATGATGAGTTCCCTTTATGCGCGCGGCGGCGTCAGCGCTTGCCGATAGCGGTCTTCAACAGACCGAGGCTGCGGGTGTAGAGCGAGGTCGCGGCGGCATAGTCCATCTGATTGGCCGAGACCTTGAGCATCTCGTCTTCCAGATTGACGGCATTGCCGGCGGGCCGGGTCTCGTAGCCGACCCGGCTGTTCTGGTTGAAAGAGGCCGAGCCTCCGGTCGGCAGGATGTTGGTGCCGGCCGCGCGCATCATCGGCAGCGAGCCCATGCCGCCGGCGGTGACGGACGTGTTCCCGGCCTTGTCGAATTTCGGTTCCACGAGATCGCGTGGGCGGAAGTTCGGAGTGTCCGAATTGGAGATATTTTCGGCCAGCACACGCTGGCGCTCCTGATGCCACTGCATCTTGGTGCGCAGCGCCGACAACATCGGCATGTCGCTGATCGCCATCGGCCTTCTCCGCCCGCCCGGACGGAGTGTCCTGAGCTAGGCAGAATTTGCCGCCTGCATGGTTAATACGAAGTTAATTTCCGGCGGTACTTGTTACCGAACCGTAAATGAATGCTGCAAAATTGACGTTTTTCGCAACTGCCAACGCTTTTTCGCCTGAATTGGCCGATTAACCATCCCCATCGGCCATACGACGGGGCGGCAGAAGTCGTTTTGGCTGCGGCGATTCATAGTTTATTATTAACCAACGGCAGGTTCTGCCGTGGGGCGTTAACAGATGGGGCGTGATTCACGCTGCGTGCGGGGCGTGCGGGGGTATGACACCTCCGACTCTGGACGTGGACGTTGCAGCCACCCTGTCTGGCTGGGGACTTTATGATGCAATCATCGGTGCAATTTATCTTGGCCTTCGTTGTCGTGCTGGCGCTGATCGGGCTTACCGCCTGGCTGGTGCGCCGATTCGCCGGCAATCGGCTGGGCAACAACACCAGCCGCGGGCGCTTGCCGCGGCTCGCGGTGATCGACGCCGCCGCCGTGGACGGCCGCCGCCGCCTGGTGCTGGTCCGCCGCGACAATGTCGAACACCTGCTGATGATCGGTGGCCCGTCGGACATTGTCGTCGAGCCCAATATCGTCCGCGCCATGCCCGGCCGCGAGCAGGCCCCGCAGCGCGGCGGCCTCGCCGCCGATGTGGCAAGCCGTGGCCCATCGCTGCCTGAAGCCCCGAGCTGGGCAGAGAGCAACGACTCCGGCTTCGATTCCGAACCGCATGTGCCGGAGCCGGCGCCGCGCCCCGCGCGCCCCTCCTTTATCGAAGAGCCACGCCGCCCGGCCGCGCCTTTGCCGGAGCGTCGACCCGATCCGGTAGCCAGCCTCGCGCCGGAACCTGCGCCGCGCCCCGAACCGGCGCCACGCAATGACCTTTTTCCGCAGCGGCCGATTCCGCGAAGTGAAATGCCACGTGCCGAGATGCCACGTAGCGAGCCGATGATGCCGCGCCCGATGCGTGCCGATCCGCCGATCCGCACCATGCCGCAACCCCGCACGCCGGACCGTCCCGTCGCAGCAGCGCCGACCCCGCCTGCTCCGGTTGTTGCTGCCCCGGCTCCCGCCCCGGTCGTTGCGCCGCCCGTACCGACGCAAGCCCCTACACCTCCTGCTCCGGCAGTCGCCGTGTCGTCTGCCGATCAGAACCTTGCCGATATGGCGCAGCGCCTCGAAGCAGCCCTGCGCCGTCCTGCCGGCGAAACCCGTCAGGATGCGCCTGAGCCCCGGGTCGGCGCTCCGTCGGTGGCGCCTGAGGCACCATCGATCCGTCCGGCTTCGCGGTCGCCGGAAGTCTCGATCGCCAGCCCTGCCCGTGCGGAGGCGCCGCCCGTCGTCCCGCCGGTCAAATCGGGTTTTGAAAATCTCGAAGACGAGATGGCCTCCCTGCTGGGACGGCCAAAGTCCAGTTCGTGAGTTCGGCGAACCTCCCGCGTAGAGTATTTTTCCTTTCTGTTCTGATCGCCGCCGGGACCTTCGCAGGTCCCGCGATGGCGCAGGACATCAGCATCAATCTCGGCGGCGGTGGCGGCGGCGTCACCGAACGTGCCGTGCAGATGATTGCGTTGTTGACGGTGCTGTCGATCGCACCGTCGATCCTGATCATGATGACGTCATTCACACGCATCGTGGTCGTGCTGTCGCTGCTGCGCACCGCATTGGGTACAGCGACGGCTCCGCCGAACTCGGTGATCATCGCGCTGGCGATGTTCCTTACGGCTTTCGTGATGGGACCGGTGCTGCAACGTTCCTATGACGACGGTATCAAGCCGCTGATCTCCAACGACATCACCGTCGAACAAGCTTTGGTGCGTGCATCCATTCCGCTGCGCGGCTTCATGCAGAAGAACGTGCGCGAGAAGGATCTCAAGCTGTTCATGGACTTGTCGGGCGAGCCAATTCCAGCGACGCCTGACGACCTGTCGCTCCGCATCCTTGTGCCGGCCTTCATGATCTCCGAGCTGAAGCGCGCTTTCGAGATCGGCTTCCTGCTGTTCCTGCCATTCCTGATCATCGATCTCGTGGTCGCCTCGGTCTTGATGGCGATGGGCATGATGATGCTGCCACCGGCGGTGGTGTCACTGCCGTTCAAGCTGATCTTCTTCGTGCTGGTGGATGGCTGGTCGCTGGTGGCCGGCAGTCTGGTGCAAAGTTACGGGCAGTAGCGAAGCTCGCCCCTACCGCGTCATCTCGATCTTGCGGACATTGACCACCGGCTGCGGCTTCAGCGAACCGGTCGGCATCGGATCGGCACTGGCGCCGGGCAGGATCGCCTTGGCGCTGCTTTCAGGGAAACGCGTCTTCATCTCGCGCAGGAAGCCGTCGAGCGTATCGACGGACGCGGCCATCTTGGCAATGGCGGCGAATTCCGAAGAGTTGGTCGAGGTCGGCTTGCTCGCGGTGTCGAAGGCGATCTTGTCGGCACCGACATTCATCAGCGGCGCATACTTTTCGCGGAAACGCGCGAGACCGAGGGCGTCTTCCGCCAGCGCATAACCCACGACAGCACGGATGATGTCACTCTTTTCGCTTGGCGTCAGCGGCGAGAAATCCCGCCAGCGGTCGCCATAATAGAGTTCGATCTGTTCGGAGGCTTCCCGCCAGCGCCGCGACGACCAGTAAATGTCCGAGCGGAGCCGGATCGCTTCGCGTCCGCTGACATGAGAGATGATGTCGAGCGCCAGCTCGCGGCGGCCGATGTCACTCTGCGCCCGCGCCTCGAGCAGCAGCCGCTGTTGACGCAGCTCGCCATTGAGATCGGCTATCCGCGTCGTGCGCAGCGCGGCGATGGCGCGGTCGGGCTTGCGGCTCATCAGATAGACCATCGCTAGACGCGCAGCGACCTGCGAGCGTGCAGCGCCCTCAAGACGGTGATCGACCTGATACTGCAGAAGCTCGGCGGCCTGATCGAGCAGATCGACGGCCACGAGACGATCTGCAAGACGGCGGATCATTTCGTCGCCGCGGCGGCCGATCGGGGTCAGCTCGCGAAACTCGTAGAACATCGCCAGCGCATCGACCGGCGGCAGGCTGTCGCCCTTTGGCGACAGATAAATTTGCGAGAACAGCGCTTGCGCCTCGTCCTGCACCTGGCGCGCGGCTTCGCTGTTGGCCTGGCGCTCGGTGGCCGTACGGGCGGCCAGCAGCGAGTCATTGTAGCGGCCGAGTTCGGCATACATGCGCGACAGGATCTGCAGCACCTGCACTTCCGTGCCGTCGCCGCGCCAGGTCACTGCCAGCACTTCGAGATCATGCAGCGCGTCCTCGCTACTGATCTCGTTGCGCTTCTGGCGCAAATTGATTTCGCGCAGCTTGGCTTCCGCTGCGGATTGACGATCCACCGACCCGGTGACGTCCTGATACTTCGACAGCGCATCCTTCTCGCGGCCGAGCGCCTCATCGAGCCAGCCGCTGAGAAGCATGGCCGCGGGCTTGATCTCCGGCGAGATGCCGACCGTTTCGAGCTCACTGCCGCGCGACGACGCGCCGGCATAGTCCTTGACCTCGAGCGAGGCCCGCAGCGCGAGCATCAGGGCCGCACGCTGCAGATCGGCCGGCAGCGCGGCGAGCGTGAATTCGGCATTCTTGAAACGCTCGCGCGCCTCGACCCATTTTTCCTGTTTGGCGTAGGCGAGAGCCTTCCACAATTCACCATCGTAACCCGGCCCAAGCACCGGATTGGCGATATCCTTCAGGGTTTGTTCGGGACGCCCCATCATCGCGCTGGCCACCGCATGAACGATCAGCGCGACAGGGCTTTCCTCGCCGACCTTGGTGTCCGCGATCGCGAGATCGGCGACGCCCTTGGCCTCGTGGTACATGCCGCGTGCCATGTAGAATTTGGCCAGATCCATCCGCGCCTGCGGCAGCGAGCTGGCTTCGGCCGATGACATCGCGTCAATCAACTCGTCGAAGCGCGCGTTGAACGGGCCTTCCTGATCCTTGCGCCACTGGCCGACATCGAAGATCGGCCGGGCGACCGTCGACGCACGTTGCGGCGCTGCATCGGCTGCCGACAGCGTCAGGCCGCCGGGCTTGGTGAGCATCACCTTGTCGATACTGGCTTCAACGGACACGTCGTCGGAGTTCACCTGAACCACGACGCCGTGGATGGATTCCAGCAACGAGAATTCAACGAAGTCCTGGCGGCGGATGAATCCGCGCGATGGTGGCAACGCGGTGATAATGTTGAGCGTGTCGCCCGCATCCGGATCGACCAGGCGATGTTTCAGACCGGGCTTGGCCAATGGCACCTGCACGCTGGCGCGCGAGGGATCGGCAATATTGCGCACGGCGGACAGCGGCTGCGACGGCGTCTGCCGGGTGTCGGCCAGCATCAGCGACCAGGCCTGTCCTGCGCCGGCGGGATCGTCGGTCGTGAGAGAAGCCAATTGCGGGCGATTGAGGCGGATGCGGATCGCCTGCCCCTTCTCCAGCGGGATCGTGCTCACATCGGCAATGATCGATCCGCTATCGCGGCGGATCGGCGCGGTGTCGATGGGCCGCGTCGAATCTGCCACCAGCCACAGGATATCGCCGCGGCGAAACAAAGCCACCGGCGTTTGCGATGGAAAGGCAAAGGCTATGCGCACGCCGTCGCTGCTGCGCTTGACCTCAACCGGCATGCCCGCCGGTTCGGTCGGCGCAGCAGCAACGGGTGCAGCAGCAGGGGCCGCCGCAACGACAGGCGCAGGCGGCGGTGTTTCTTTGGCAGGAGCTACGACAACAGGCTCGGCTGCCGGCGCAGGCTTGGGTGATTCAGCGACCTTGGCCGCCTCGGGCTTTGGCTCTTCCGGCTTCGCTGCCGCGACGGGCGCTGCCGGTGCAGCCGTCGCAACCTCGACCTTCTTCTCCGGAACGATCTCTTTTGCGATCGTCTCGGAGGTCGGCGGCACGATCTCGCCGGAGCGCTGTGCCGGAACGCTGGCGGGCTTCTCGACCTCGGGAGGCTTCGCCGCGACCGGCGGTTTCTCGTCCGCAGGAGCGGCCACCGGCAGCTTGGCCAGCGGCGACGGCTTTTCATTCTGCTGGAAGCCGATGTCGACGACGTAGCTCTTGTCCTCGCGGAACGACTTCACATCGACGTCGCCGATCAAGCCGATCTCGACGGCGGTCCGGTTGCCGTCCATCGCCTGACCGATCGATGCGACATTGGCGGGTGCGGACAGTTTGGCATCGGCGAGATCGAACACCAGACCGGCATTGAAGGTCAGCGTCAGCGTCTTCTCGTTCAGCACCGACGACACACCGACGCCGCCGGTCTCGAACACGAAGCGCACAAAGGTCGGCTGCACGGATGCGCGTACGCGGATCGGCGGCTTCTTCTGGCTTTCCGCGGCAGCGCGTTGCTGGCGCAAGGCGCGCTCTGCCGCGCGCGCGCGCTCCGACAATTCCTTGACCACATCCTGCGGCAAACCGGGCGGCATGCCCTTCCAGCTGTCGGGCAACAGATCGATGAAGATGCGCTCGCCCGCCGTCATCGAATTGACGGTCACCCTGCGTGACAAAGCGAGACGGATCGCCGTGCCATCGGGATCGCGGCGTGCGGAGCCGATATAGTCGGGGGCGGCGTCACCGAGAATCTCGACAGGAATATCGACCGGCCGCTTGAAGCGAATGACGAGAATAGTGCCGGCCTGCGTCACCTCGGACTCCACGTCCTCGGCAAGCTTCAGCACGATGCGGCCATAGCCGCCCGACGTGCCCATGCTGGCGGTGCCCCTCACCGCCTGCGCAGATGCGGCATCCGGGAACGACAGCGCAAGACAGACAATGCCCGCGAGGACCGCACAACGTCGAACGGCCCGCGTCCATGCGCGAGCTTGCGTCCAACATGCAACGGCAGCCGTCCGTGCCATTCAGAAGTGTCTCTCAGCCCGATGCTCGAAGGACGACCACTCGCCCGCCCTGTGTCGAATCTAGATTCCGCGCTCTAAGGATTTGTTAATTAATTTCTTTAATTCCGGCCCTGCTGGATGGGCCTGCCTTCGATCTTGGGCAGTTCGACCGCCGCGGCTGATCGTTCGCCGCCCGAGGCGCGGCGCGCCAGTTCCACGGTGAGGCGTTCAGCGGCCTCCGGCTGCATCAGACCGAGAATGTCGGACATCTTCCGAGGCGCGATCTGCGAGGCGATCTCGAACAGCACCGGCATTTCCAGCCGGTCGAAGATCTTCGCGGCGTCCTTCGGCTTCATGCTTTCATACATGGTGACGATACCCTTGAAGCGGGCGGCATCGACTTCGCTCTTCTGGTCGTTCGCGGTTTTGATACCGGCTTCGACGCCCTTCAATTCATCGACGCGGGTTTCGATGCGCTTTTCCGCGGCCTTCAGCAGGCTCTCGCGAATGTCGATCTCACGTGCACGCGCCTCCAGCTCCTGACGGCGCGCTTGCAGCCGTTCGAGGATCGCCCGTTCGGCCGGCGAGATTTGAGGAGACAGTTCGACAGGCGGGTTGCTGGTCGGCTCGATCGCTGCAGGCGCCGCTACCGCGGGCTTCGGCTCTTCCTTCTTGGCTGACACCGAGCCGGTAATATCGCCGTCCACTGGCTTGCCGCCCGGGAAGTTGAACATCTCCTGCGCCCACGATCCTTTCGTAGGCTGAGGCTGCGGATCATAATTGAACACGTAGCCGCCATCGATCACCAGGCCGGCGATCTTGAGAATCGCCAGCCCAAAAACCGCCACCAAGACGACAGGAAGAATACGAACGTCCCGAAAAGCTTTCATGCAGCGATGCCGTCAGGCCTCCTCCGCTCGGCAAACGCCTGCGCTGCCGCGGCATTGGCCCGCGCTGCGGACACCCGCGGCGCATCAGGGTCGGTTTCGGTGAGCGGCCGTGCCGCCACCGCGATCTTCGATAGCCGGCGTACGACGGCGTCGCTCTCGGCGAGCTGGGCTTTCAGTTGATCGGCCAGCGCCGTTGCCGCCGAAATCTGGCTGCCGAGATTCTCGTTGACGTCGCGCACGGTAAGCTTGAGTCCGCCGATCGCACGCTCGGCGATCTCGGTCACGGTGATGAGCTCGCCGATCGTGGCCTTCAACGATTGCTCGTCCGCCTTGAGGCGCTTCAGGCGCTTATTGAGCAACATGCAATAGGCGATGGTCAGGATCAGAAGCACCGCAACCAGGCTCTCGATCACAATTCCTAATGAATGACTCATTGTGCCTCCATCAATTTAGTTTGCTCATCAGCCTTCTCAAACATGGCGAAGGTTGTGTTAGGCTTGCGTAATTGTTTCGTGACTCTAATGGCAACGCGGTCGCCGACACGGCCCATGCGACCTTCAGTCAAGGTCACGGCTCCGCAACGGACGGCAACAAGGGCATCCGCCCGCATTTCCAGCGGCAGCGTATCACCCACTTTGAGAAGCATCAGCTGCTTCAACGGGATCTCCGCCTCATACAGCACGGCGTCGACGGCGATCTCGGCCTGAGCAATTTCAGTGGCGAGATGGCTTTCCCAGATCGGATCACGGCCGAATTTTTCGCCCATGAACATCTGCATGAGCACGGCGCGGATCGGTTCGATCGTCGCATACGGCAGCAGCAATTCGATATTGCCGCCGCGGTCTTCCATGTCGATGTGCAGGCGCACCAGGATGGCGGCATTGGCCGGACGGCTGATGGCGGCAAAGCGCGGATTGGTCTCAAGCCGATCGATGTTGAAGCTCACCGGCGACAGCGGCCGGAACGCCTGTTCAGCGTCGGCCAGCACGACTTCGATCAGGCGCTTCACCAGATTGGTTTCGATGGTGGTGTAGGGACGGCCCTCGATGCGCAACGAAGCCTGACCGCGGCGACCGCCGAGCAGCACGTCGATCATCGAATAGATCAGGCTGGAATCGACGGTGGCGAGGCCAAAATTCTCCCACTCCTCTGCCTTGAACACACACAGCACGGCAGGCAGCGGGATCGAGTTCATATAATCGCCGAAGCGCACCGAAGTGATGCGATCGAGCGAGACTTCGACGTTGTCGGAGGTGAAATTGCGCAGGCTCGTGGTCATCAACCGCACCAGACGGTCGAACACGATTTCGAGCATCGGCAGACGCTCATACGACACCATCGAGGAATCGATGATGGCGCGAATGCCGGAATTCTCGTCGAGATGGACCTCGTTGACGCTGAAGCCGAGGAGGTTGTCGATTTCTTCCTGCGAGAGAACGCGCTCGCCGCCGTTCTTGCCGCCGCCGATATCGCGACCGCCATCCTCGACCATGGCGGCCCATTGCTCCGCCATGGTGCCGGTGAGTTCGTTTTCGGCAGCCGCTTTCGCCGCCTCAACGGGATCCTCTGAATCCAGAGACGCTTCCCATTCGGCGGCAATTGCGTCCTGATCGACCTGTTCGGTAGACATCAGCCTAAATCCAATTCCTCACTGAATGAGGATTTCCTTGAACAGCACAGCGTTCACGTGATGAGGAGAGATCGCGGCATTGACGCGCCGCGTCAGCTCTTCCTTCAGCCGGAACATGCCAACGGAGCCGTTCAGATCGGTGGTGCGCAGTTCGCGCAGGTAAACCTGGAACATGTCGGTGATGCGCGGCATCGACGGCGTGATCTGCGCCACCAACGGCGCTTCCTTCACCTCGAGCACGATCTTGGCCTTGAGATATTGCACGCGCTCGCCCGGCTGACCGGCAAGGTTCACCAGGATTTCCGGCACATCGATGAAGGCGAGCGGCTTCGCAGCCGGCGCGGCCTCTTTCTTCTCTTCCTTGGGATGTCCCTTCAGGAAGAACCAGCCGCCACCGCCCGCTGCAAGCACCAGCACGCCCGCGACGATTGCGATCAGCTTGAATTTGCTCTTGGGAGCTGCCGCCTCGTCCCCGGTCGGGGTGCTTTCTGAAGTTTCCGTATCCGCCATCGCCTGCCCGTCCGGGGTTGGGATGAGCTCGATGCTGCAAAGCAGGCAATAAAGACGCGATACAAAATGCTGCCAGCGCCCAAGGCCCTGTGTGATCGTGACGCTAGGTCGCAATGGTTAACGGAATCTTTCTTTTGACGCTCAACTAGGAAAATTCTGCCGGCAAATATGGTCAACAAGACCTTTCTGCCGCCTGCTTTCGCGCCCTGAAAACCACCAACAAATTGAAAAATATCAGCTTTTTGACTTGGCACGGCTTTCGCTAAGTAGTCTGCGAACCGCGGCTTGGGAGAGCTGTGCGGTTTACGGGATCCGCAGCGAGCTTGGGAGAGCGACCCGCGCGAACTTAGGGGAGAACCACCGATGGAGAATATGCTTCTCGTCGGACTGTCGCGGCAGATGACGCTTCGGCGTCAGATGGACGTCGTGGCGAACAACATTGCGAATATCAACACGAGCGGCTTCAAGGCCGAGCGGACGATTTTCGAGGAGTATCTGAGCCCGGCCGCCCGCGAAGACAACTTCGTCGGCCGCGACCGCCGCGTGTCCTTCGTGCAGGACCGCGCCACGATGCATGATTTCACCGGCGGCGCGACCGAGCAGACCAAGAATCCGCTGGATGTCGCCATCGACGGCAACGCCTTCCTCGCGGTGCAGACCCCGAACGGCGAGCGCTACACCCGCGACGGCGGCATGCAGATCAATTCGCAGGGCCAGCTCGTGACTGCATCGGGCGCACCGGTGCTCGGCGCCAATGGCCCGATCGTGTTCCAGCAGACCGACCACGACATCAACATCTCGCAGGACGGCACGGTCACGGTGCTCGAAGGCATCAACCGCATCGACTCCGTGCGTGGCAAGATTCGCATGGTCAACTTCGCGCAGCCCCAGCGGCTGGTGAAGGAAGGCTCCAACCTGTTCTCGGCCGGTCCCGGCGCCAATCCGCAGCCGTCCACCACGTCGAAGCTCAACCAGGGCTTCATCGAAAAGTCGAACGTCAGCTCGGTCGTCGAAATGACCCGGATGATCGACGTCACCCGCGCCTATACCGAGCTGTCCAACATGCTGCAGTCGCAAGGCGACGCGCGGCGCTCCGCCATCGAAAAACTTGCCGACGTTCCGGCTTAAGGAATCTGACCCATGCGCGCTCTTTACACTGCAGCGACCGGGATGGCGGCCCAGGAACTCAACGTCCAGGTCATCTCGAACAATATCGCCAACATGCGCACGACCGGCTTCAAGAAGCAGCGTGCCGCATTCCAGGACCTCATCTACGATCACGTTCGCCGCGTCGGTGCGCAAGCATCGGATCAGGGCACAGTCATTCCGGTCGGCGTCGATATCGGCGGCGGCGTGAAGACCGTCGGCACTCCGCGCATGATGACCCAGGGCACGCTGTCGGCAACCGGCGGCGATCTCGATATCGCGGTCCGCGGCGAAGGCTTCTTCAAGATCCAGCTCACCGATGGCACCTTCGCCTATACCCGCGATGGTACGTTTTCCACTGACCAGCAGGGCCGCATCGTCAACCCGCAGGGCAACCTGCTGCAGCCGACGATCTCGATTCCCCAGGCATCGTCGCAACTCTCGATCAATGCGCAGGGCCAGGTCTCGGTCATCGTACCGGGCTCGACGACCCCGACCGTTCTCGGCCAGATCAGCCTCACCCGCTTCATCAACAAGGCCGGCCTCAATTCGATCGGTGACAACCTGTTCACCGAAACACCGGCCTCCGGCCCACCGCAGGACGGCGTCGCCAATGCCGACGGCTTCGGCGACATGCAGCAGCGCAACCTCGAAATGGCCAATGTCGAAGTCGTCACCGAAATCTCGGACCTGATCGCCGCGCAGCGCGCCTATGAGATGAACGCCAAGGTCATCAGCGCCGCCGACCAGATGCTGCAATCCACCGCCGGCATGTTCCGCTGAGGAGAATGATCATGACATCAGCCATGCGTTCGCTTCTCCTCGCCACCGCCCTGCTCGCAGCAGCGGCCACCGCTGCGCTCGGCCAGGCGCAGCGCGACGAGGTCATCGCATCGCCAACGCTGCGCGCCAACGTCACCGTGTCCAGCGACGTGGTGCGGATTGGCGATGTCATCGACAATGCCGGCCCCACCGCGCAGATCGCAATCTATCGGGCGCCCGATCTCGGCACCGTCGGCACGCTGTCAATCGCGCAGGTCATCGCGGCGTTGCGGCAGCATCAGGTGATTGGCGTCGATACACGCGAGCTCAAGTCCATCACCGTGACGCGACTGTCGCGCAGCATCGAGAGCAAGGATATCGAGAACCAAGTCGCGCAGTCGCTGGAGAACCGCCACGGCCTTGGTGCCGCCGCCAATCTGAGCCTGACCTTCGATCGCGAAGTCCAGGGCCTGCAGCTTGACGCTAGCAATACCGGCGCGCTGCAGCCTGTCGCGGTCCGGTTCGACGCACGTAGCGGCCGTTTCGACGTCACCTTTGCGATCGGCAACGATTCCAATGTGTCTGCCACCAAGCTGCGTTTCACCGGCAGTGCCGTTGAGACCGTGGAAGCGGCGGTGCTGGTCCGCGGCGTCGAACGCAATGAGGTGCTGAAATCTTCCGATGTTGTTGTCGAGCGTCGCCCGAAAGCCGAAGTCGGTAACGATGGCGTAACGCGCGACCGCGCCGTGGGGATGCAGAGCCGCCGCCAACTGCGCGCCGGTCAGGCAATCCGCAATGCCGACCTCGCCAAGCCTGACCTGGTCACCCGCGATCAGGCGGTGACGCTGATCTACGAAACCGCTGGGCTTTACCTGACGCTGCGCGGCAAGGCCATCGAAGGCGGCACCGAAGGCGACGTGGTCAATGTGATCAACCTGCAGTCCAAGCGCACCGTCTCCGGCGTCGTGGTCGGTCGCGGCCAGGTCGCCGTCTCCGCTCCGTCGCCGCGTCTCCCCGCGCAGGTCGAAGCTCCCGCGCCAACTCTTGCCCCAACCCGCGAGTCTCTCCCGTCCGAAAAAATCTCCCAGGCCAGACCTCCCCTGACCGACTCTCCCGCTGCCACCTCTCCCGTCGCGCTTGCTGCCAACGACCACGTGCCTGTTTCTCGAAAAGCTGAGTAAAGTTGATGTTCCAGTTCCATCGTCCCTTCGCCACCGGCGCTACGCTTCTTACGGTCGGCCTTGCTGCCAGCGGCTGTTCATCGATCGACCGTCTCGCGTCCATCGGCGAGAAACCGGCGCTCACGGCGATAGAAAACCCAACGACACAGCCTGGCTACAAGCCGGTGCAGATGCCGATGCCGAAGCCGGAGGTCGCGTCCTACAACGCCAACTCGCTATGGCGCAGCGGATCGCGCGCCTTCTTCAAGGATCAGCGCGCACGCCAGATCGGCGACATTCTCACGGTCACCGTGAACTTCACCGACAAGGCCAATATCGCCAACGAGACCCAGCGCAGCCGCACCAATACGGAAAACTCGGGGATCACCGACTTTGCGGGCAGCAAGCTGCTGACAGGTTCGGCCGCCTCGGTCCTGCCCGGCCGTCTGCTGACGGCTGACGGATCGTCGTCGAGCGACGGCAAAGGATCGGTGGCGCGGCAGGAAGCGTTGCAGACCAGCGTTGCCGCAGTGGTCACGCAATTGCTGCCGAACGGCAACCTCGTGGTTGAGGGCAAGCAGGAAATCCGCGTCAACTACGAAATCCGCGAACTGATCGTAGCCGGCATCGTGCGCCCGGAAGACATTCAGAGCGACAACACCATCGACAGCGCCAAGATCGCCCAAGCCCGCATCGCCTATGGCGGCCGCGGTCAGATTTCGGATGTCCAGCAGCCGCGCTACGGCCAGCAAGTGATGGACGTGCTGCTGCCCTTCTAACGTTACGAGCTCCCACATCTCATCGTGCTCCCACGCGATGAGGTGTTCACGCGCGGCCTTCCGTCAGCTCCCCTGGCGGAAGGCCGTCGTCGTTCTGGACGGACTCGAAACGCGGCGCAATCATTCGTCAGCTCTTGAAATCCACCTCGACGCTGCCAAGGCCGAGCAATTCCATTCGGACGTGATCTCCGGCATTGAGCCACGCCGTCTGCACCAGGCTGCCAGTGAGGACGAATTCTCCGGCCAGCAACACCTTGCCGCTAGCTGCGAGATGGTTGGCCAACCATGCCAGTGCGTGATGCGGATGGCCGAGTACATCGGCGCCAGTGCCGCGCCCCACTTCGACGCCGTTGATGACAGCACGGCCGATCACCGACACAAGGTCCGGCAACCTTGCGCGCGCGACCGGCGCGCCAAGTACGCATCCTGCTGCAAAGAAATCATCCGCGATCAGTGTCGGCGCATCCATACTGCGCCAGTCTGCATAACGATCATCGACGATCTCGATGGCGGGATAGTACGCCTCGATCGAGGATGCGATCGTCTCCGCAGTGAACGGGTCATCGGACGGCACAGCATCACGTCCAAGGCGGACTGCAATTTCGCACTCGACGCCAACATGGACATAGTTGCCATAGCGGAGAGATGCTCCGGTGGCGTGCACGCCGCTCATATAGAGGCCGCCCGCGCAGGGATGCGGGATGCCGAGATATTGCTGCATCACCGGGCTCGTGCAGCCGATCTTGTGACCGACCTGCGTGCCGAAATCCGGCGCCAGCAAATCATGCAATGCATCCTGTACCCAATACCCCTCGGTTTCGTCACGTAAGACCGCTTCTGGCGGCAACACCGACAACGGCGAGCGGTTGCGGCGTGCGTAAGCAAGTATCTCCGCAATCGCCAGAGCTTTGTCCATTGGAGGTCCCTTCGCCTGTCGGACGGCTAATGCCGAGACACAGGCAAAACGGGTACCGATCGCCATCAGGCTTTGCAACCTGACGCGACGTCGATGAATAATATCGACACGATATCTATGCGGCGCCCATCAAGATCTTGAAGCTCAGCCGAAGACCCTGGTCAGGTCTTCATGAAGCCGACGCATCCCCGCAGGCCCGGTGAAGATCTCCTTCACCTCGGCCAAAGCCTCCGTAGTCAGGACATCTTCAGAACGCCGGCCCTGCGCAGCAGTCGCAAGGATGCGCGAGGCGATCGCGGCCTGATTGCAGGAGGTGCGGTGCTGCTCCGGCACCCTTGCGACTACCTTTTGAAGAACATTCCGCATCAGCGCGATCGTATCGGGATCATAAGAGGCAGGCGCAGCCATTGTTCATCCTCCCGTTTTTTTGTGGATCCAGCCTACGTCCTATCGGCGAATGATGACGTTCATATTCCCGTGTTTAAGAATGTCGCCGTGCTGCAGTGCAGTCATCGCAGATCAGTGCATCGCACAGCATGCGTGATTGCCTTCCGGAACTCCGAAATGAAAAACGGCCGCCCGATGGGCGGCCGTTTGGTATCGGAAAGACTATTCGTCGCGATAGACCTTTTCGCGCTTCTCGTGGCGCTCCTGGGCTTCCACGGAGAGTGTTGCGATCGGGCGGGCTTCTAGCCGCTTGAGCGAGATCGGCTCGCCGGTCTCCTCGCAATAGCCGTAGGTATTATCCTCGATGCGCAGCAGCGCGGCATCGATCTTGGAGATCAGCTTGCGCTGCCGATCACGTGCCCGCAGTTCGATGGCGCGGTCGGTTTCCGACGATGCCCGGTCGGCGAGGTCGGGGTGATTGACGTTCTCCTCCTGCAAAGCCTGCAGGGTGAGTTTCGATTCACGGAGGATTTCTTCCTTCCAGGCCAGCAATTTCGCGCGGAAATAGTCGCGCTGCCGGTCGTTCATGAAAGGCTCTTTTTCGGAGGGGCGATAGCTTTTCAACTTGTCCAAGGCCAATCCATCTATGCGTGCAAGGCGCCGGAAATGACCGGCCGCGCCGCAGCTTATATAGCTAGGTCATGTGACAGACAATAACGTCAGGATACCTCCAGAACGGCCATCCACCGCCGGGTTTAGGGCCGGAACCGTGCTGCTGCAGCGCACCGCAGCCCCGGCGCGGTCTGTTGGTCAAAGAGCCATTTGAGCAGCTATAAACAGCGCTTATGCGGGTTTCAGCCGCGCTTGGGGCCGGCCTCGCCGACTTAGACCTGGCCGGCCTTGGCCAGCTCAACTTCGACCCGGAGCTCGATCTCGGAGAGCACGGCGTCCAGACCGGGTTCGCCGGATGATTCCTTGAGGTTGGCTGCCGCACTGCGCAACCGCGCCACCATGGCCGGATTGATCGAGCCCGTGAGCAGGCCGATCTTGAGTTCATCGAGGACATCGAGCGCGCCACGGCCGCGCTTCACAGAGCGCTTGCGACGCTCCATGGGATCTTCGACGCTCTGCATGGCCAGAAGCGCATCGATGCTGTTGGCCGCCCGAGGCGCTACGGTCGGTTTGGTCTCGGAGGTCGGTGTCGCATCAGGCAACGAAAACCCGGTCGAACTGGTTTTCTTCGCTCCTGACGACGGGGCTCCGAATGTAGTGCCGTTCGGTCCGTAAATGCGCATCGGCGTGTCCAGCAAGGGTAATGGCCGATCCCGGCCCACGGCGGCTTGCCGTTCGCTCAGTACCATCGCGAGCGTAAACGGACCTCCATCCGGAAAGGTCGTCTTTTATGGTTAATCAATCGTAAACGGCCCGGCAAAATCTGCCGCAGGCGGCACTTTCGCCGGAGCGCAAGCCGCTTGTCCAGCCCCAGAGCCTTTATCATTCACATTATAAATCAACGTCTTATACCGATTTAGAACGCTGGCACGGCACTCGCATAGTGAAGGCTGGATCGTCGTCATGGGAGTGGCGAGCGGTCCAGTGAAGACCTCAGCGGGGAGCAGAGGATGCCGAGCCTACCTTCGATCCGATTCTGTCAGACGGCCTGTACGGTGCTGCTCGTGCTGCTCGTGCAGGCGGTGTCGGCACATGCGACGTCGCGGATCAAGGATCTCGCCAATATCGAAGGCGTCCGGCAGAACCAGCTGATCGGCTACGGCCTCGTGGTCGGCCTCAACGGCACCGGCGACACCCTCAACAACATCCCGTTCACCCGCCAGTCGCTGCAGGCGATGCTGGAACGCATGGGCGTCAACATTCGTGGCCAGACGCTGCGCACCGGCAACGTGGCCGCCGTCATGGTGACCGGCAACCTGCCCGCCTTCGGCACCCAGGGCACCCGCATGGACGTCACCGTCTCGGCGCTTGGCGATGCCAAGAACCTGACCGGCGGCACCCTGCTGGTCACCCCCCTGCTCGGCGCCGACGGCAACGTCTACGCCGTCGCCCAGGGCTCCCTCGCCATCAATGGCTTTGCCGCCGAAGGCGCTGCCGCCAGCATCACCCGCGGCGTGCCGACCGTTGGCCGCATCGCCAATGGCGCCATCATCGAGCGCGAGATCGAATTCGCGCTGAACCGCCTGCCCAATGTGCGCCTCGCTTTGCGCAACCCCGACTTCACCACGGCCAAGCGCATTGCCGCCGCCGTCAACGACTTCCTGGGATCCAAGACCGCCGAACCGATCGATCCTTCCACCGTGCAGCTGTCGATCCCGCCGGAGTTCAAGGGCAACGTTGTCGCGCTGCTCACCGAGATCGAGCAGCTGCAGGTCGAACCGGATCTGGCCGCCAAGATCATCATCGACGAACGCTCCGGCATCATCGTGATGGGCCGCGACGTGCGCGTCGCCACCGTCGCGGTGGCGCAAGGCAATCTCACCGTGACGATTTCGGAGAGCGCCAATGTCAGCCAGCCCAATGCATTCTCCAACGGCCGCACTGTCGTCACGCCAAGCACACGTGTCGGCGTGACCGAAGACGGCAAGAAATTCGCTCTCGTGAAAGACGGCGTTTCGCTGCAGCAGCTCGTCGACGGCCTCAACGGACTCGGCATCGGCCCGCGCGACCTGATCGGCATCCTGCAGGCCATCAAGGCCGCGGGCGCCATCCAGGCCGACATCGAGGTGATGTGATGAACGTCAACACCGCTGTCGCCGCCTATCAGGCCAAACACCCGACCATCAACGGCCGCCCCGATCAGAACCTGATCGATGCGCTGCAGAAAGTATCGCCGCAAGCTCAGGCCAAGACGCGCAAGCAGTCCGAAGATTTCGAGGCGATGTTCATCAACACGATGTTCTCGCAGATGACATCGGGCATCAAGGGTGAAGGCCCGTTCGGCGATACCACCGGCACCGGCGCATGGCGCTCGATGCTGACAGACGAATATTCGAAGTCCTTCGCCAAGGCCGGCGGCGTCGGCATCTCCAACGAAGTCTTTCGTTCACTCATCATCCAGCAAGCCAATCGCGCCAGCTGATCGCAGAGGACACCGCCATGAACAATGCGCAACGCCAGCAAGCCGCCCCGATCGCCGCACCGCGTTCGGTCGCCACGCTGATGGAAGCCCGCCAGCTCGCCGACGAACTCATGAAGGTGATGAACGAGCTCCTCGCCATCATCGAACAGGAGACGGCGCTGGTCCGCAACGGCCATATCCGCGAGGCCATCAAGCTCGAAGCTCCGAAGGCGGACATTTCGCGTCGTTACATTGCGATGATCTCGCTGCTCAAGATCAGCCAGACATATCTCGCGCAGACGACGCCCGACCTGCTCTCGGCCTTGCGCAAACACCATGACGTGTTCCGCGCGATGCTGCAGGTCAATCTGACCGTGCTCGCCACCGCGCATGCAGTATCGGAAGGTATCGTCCGCGGCGTCAATGCCGAGGTTCAGAAGCGTAATATTCCGCAGACCTATACGGCGGCCGGTCGGCAGGCTCAGCCGGGCCGGGTCAACATGACGCCCATTGTCGTCAGCCGGTCACTTTGATCGTATAATTGGTCATGCGACCGTGGGCGCGTTTGATGCGCCGCGGCATTGCTATCTTTTAACTTAAATTGCAGCGCGCAAGTAAGCACCGGATTCAGCCGTTCGGTGCATAATGTCGGTTGGGAACGGGTCGGGATTTATCGAATGGAGCCAGGAGGGCTGCCATGGGTGCCGACTTCAATATCAAACCGGTGGGGGCACCGGTTGCCACGCCAGTGATACGACCCGCACCAGAAGCGGTGCGTGAAGCTGTGCCTACGCAACTGCCCCCCGACAAGACCGTGTCAGCAGCGCCCCGTGTACTGCAGCCGAACATTTCTGCGGCGAACTATCAGCAGGTCGATAGCGATCGGATTTCGAAGGAAGTCATCATCGACAAGGGCGCAGGCGAGATCGTCTTCGTGTCTGTGGACAAGAAGTCCAACCAGGTGATCGACCAGTATCCTGAGGAATCGCGACTTCGTTCCCGCGCCTATCTGCGCGCCATGGACACGCTGAAGCAGGATGCAAAGTTGCTTGATCGACGTATGGAAACGGATCGCAGCGTCTAACTGCGCCGATCACGTATCGCGCGTAGCGTAGGCCGTATCAAGATAGGTGCTGCCCGTCGCGGCGTCGGTCACGACGGTCTTGATGATTGCCTTGTTGTCGCCGTTGAGCTGGAACTTGGTATCACCCACCCGGAACGCACTGTCCTTGATTAGCACCTGCTGATACTTGACGGTTCCCTCGCTCTTGTACTTCACCTGAGCACGAAAGCCGTCGACCTGCGAGATGGCTATTTCGAACTTCTTGCCGTTGGCGTATTTGCCTTCCCAGCTACCCTTATAGGTTTCGGGATCCACCGCCACATACTTACCTGCCGTGACCGGCACGGTGGTCTTGTAAGCCGTCGAAAGAATGCTCAGAACGTCTGCCATCTCAGCCCCGTCGCGCGCGGTTTCGAATCGCCCGCTGATCCGGCGCTATTAGGCATCGCCGATCATTAAGCTATCGTTACGGATTTCAGGGAGGCTCACGGACGCCCGGACAGACCTGCGGCGATATTGCGATTGATATCGATCAGCGACTGCAGATGTTCGACCTGGCGAACATGCTGCAAGGCGGTGCACTGCGTCAGCACGAAGATGCCGATATTGGCGATATTCTGGCGAATCTCAATCGATTCCGGATTCTGGTCATTGATGGCATCGCCAACGAAGATCGACCAGAGCTTGCGATTGAACAGAAGAGCTTCGTCGAGACCAGCATCGGTATGGTCCCAGTTTGCCACAACGTCCTGCAGCTTGCGCGCTGCTTTCAGAAGGGCTTGCGCTTCGATGTCTCTCGGTGTCGCCGTGGTCTGGGCAGTACGCGCGTAGGCTTGAGCACCGATCGACATTCGCTACCTCAAAAACTCTTCTTCCCGCTTGATCAGCGGACGCAATTCCTTGAGTGCTTTGTAAAGCGCGCCGCTTAAAATAAGCTTACTGACGTCCTCGATCGTCTCGCGAAAACTCGGAACCGCTTCGATCAATTCCTTGATGAAGCCGAGATATAGCTCCTGATAGGCCGGGATATCGTTCTCCAGATACATCATCTGCACGCAGAGATAGACTCGTTTGACCGGCGTCGTTGCAGTCTCCGCCGTGAGGATGTCCTTTTCACGCATGATCGGCGCATCGCCATCAATCAGGAACGCCGTGCGCGTATCGGAATTGGTGATCACGCTCTGACCGATGATGATTCGCTCACCCGGCTTCAGTTCGACTCGCAAAGGCATTCAGCTCTCCTTCCCCGCAGCGGCCGTGAGGCCACATGCAAAGCCAACGGTATCTGGTGCCACATTTCGGGCGGGCATGACTATCCAGGAACCCTGAAAATACGCCTGCGATTCGAATAATACCAGCGTTCAGCGACCGGCGTCTTCAGTCTGGGGAAAGCCAGGATGCCGGGCGACGCGCCGCTGACTACCCCGACCAACGAAAAACGGCGGGATTTCTCCCGCCGTTCGGTAATCTTGGTGCGACCGCCAGACTTACTGGAGCAGCTTGAGCACGCTCTGCTGCGACTGGTTGGCCAGCGCCAGCGCGGACACCGCGATCGACTGCCGGGTCGACAGTGCCTGGCTGTTCGCGGCTTCCTCATTGGTGTCGGCCAGCGTCAGGTTGGAAGATCCGGTCTGCAGCACGTTGATCAGGTTCTTGGCGAAGTCCTGACGGATCTGCACGATCGAGAGATTCGAGCCGAGCGCCGAAGCCAGCGAGCGCAACTGCGTGCTGGCCATATTGAGCTGGCTCAGTGTCTGGTTCGTCGACGCGTTGTCGATGAAGTCGCTGCCTGAAATGAGCGTCGGCAGGCCCAGACCGGCGGGCGTCAATTCCGAGCCGGTGATGTTCAGCGTCGACTTGCCGGTTTCGTTGAACACCAGCTTCAGCGTATCGCCGGCCAGCAGGTTGACGCCGTTGAAGGATGCATCCTGCGACGTCGTGGTAATCTGGGTGATGAGGTTATTGTACTGCGCAACCAAGTTGGCGCGGGTCGACTGTGACGGCAGATCGACAAGCGGCGGCGCAGCGCTGGTGAAGCTCAGCGCCGACGTCACGGTGCCGCCCATGGTGCCGCCATCGAGCACCGAGCCCATGGTCGACGACGCGTAGTCGTTGCCCGCCGCGATCACCAGCTTGCCGGTCGCATCGACCGTGGCTGCCAGATTGTTGGCGGCCAGTGCGACGTTCAGCTGCGCGAGCGTCTTGACGGTGCCGTTGGAGCCGTCGCCGAATGTAATATTGACCGGCGTGCCACCCTTGAACGACGTGAAGGTCAGCGTCGTGCCGCTGATGCCACCGGGACCTGCGGCGCGTGCCGCAGTAAACACGGTCGACGTGCCAGTGTTGCCGGCGAGGCCGAGTGCCGAGAGAGCATTGCCGCTGCCGCTGATCGACAGGTCCTGGATCGTGCCGGTGCTGATCTTGAACGTGCCGTTGGCGGCAACGGTCGATGCGGTAGAACCCTGCGTGGTGGTCAGAGCGGCGACGCCAGTCGCGGCGTTATTGACCGCAGTCTGCACGCCGGTAGCGAGATCAATGGCCGTGAGAACGTCGGAGATCTTGCCGCCCTGGAGATAGACCGTCGTGTTGCCACTACCGTCCGTGACGAGGTTGGAGCCGACCGGCGAGCCGGAGCCGGCCGGGATGTTGGCCGCTGCCGGAACGGACGCATCCTTGAACGTGATGGTCTTGCCATTGACGTAAAGTGTCGAGCCGCTCTGGATCAGATTTCCGATGGTGCCCGGAGCCGTCGTGCGCGATTGCGAGACGGAAACCGTTCCGGCGCCGACCGATGTCGTCAGGCCGAGCTGCTTCAGCAAATCCGCCTTTCCACTGATGTTGAGATCCGAACCCGTGGACGTCGACAGCGTGAGGACGCCGGCGGCAATCGATGCGACGGTGCCGGACGACGCTGAAGCCGTCGCGACGCCGTTGGAAATGACGGCTTTCTGCACACCGCTAGCGAGATCAATGGCCTTGGTCAGGTCGGCCACGCTACCGGTCGGGGCGCCCGCCGTACCGAGATAGACCGTAGAGTTGCCGTTGCCATCGGTAACCACGTTAGTATTGACGCTATCGACGCCAAGCCCCACGGGAGCGGTGGCCGCGGTAGGTGCCGGCCCGGTTCGGAAGGTGATCGTCTTGCCGTTCACCATCATGGTGTCGCCGTCGTTCGGCTGTGCCGTGGCGCCGATGGTCGCCGCGCCGGCAGGCGTACCGATCAGTTTCAACGTGCCGGACAGCGACGCCGCAGTACCGGCGCCGTCAGGCGCGGCCGTACCGATCAGCGATGCCGCCACGCCGCCCAGCGTGGTGCCTCCAGTGACCGGCGTCGTACCGCCGGCCGTGCCGTTATACACCGCGTTGCTGGTAGCCGTCGCGCTGGCGAAAGTCTGGGTGCCGCGCAGATCGTCCGGTGTTGCGCCCGCGATGGTGGTGGAGACGTTCGACTTGGTTGAATAGCCCACGGGGGTCTGCAGCGCCTGATTCGCGAGCGACTTCGCGGTATCCACGAGCTTCTGCAGCGAGGTGATGCCGGTATTGGCCGCCTGCAGGATCTGCACGCCGTTGCCGATGCCGTCGAGAAGATTATTGATGTCACTGGCGCGGCTATCGAGGCCTGCAGCCGTGAAGAAGTTGGTCGGGTTGTCGAGGGCCGTATTGACCTTCTTGCCGCTCGCCAACCGGTTCTGGGTGGTCGACAACAGATCAGCGGTGGATTGCAGCGAAAGCAGATTCTGACGAACTGACGCCGAGAGAACGACTGACATGTTGTAACCTTCCTGTTCCCCGCGCATGCCGACCTTCGGGTCGCATTGCGCATGGTACGTCTGGGACGAGACTCGGTCTCGCCGCGACGCTGCCGGTGAAGTTTGACGCCCTTCTGGAAGAGGAATCTCGGCCCGCCTGATGGCGATCCCGGATTAAACGCGGTCGATTCTCGACCTACCTGCTTCCTACACGGGCCGAATATGACCGACGACCATTTAAGATATGGTTAACAGCGGATTAAGGCTTTCGTAAAACTGTCCCAAAATGGCAAAGGCCCGAAAAGCGTAAGCTTTTCGGGCCTTTGAGCAGCGATTATGACAACGAAAAACGGCGGGGCTTTCTGCCCCGCCGCCTGGTTTTCGTATGATCAGTGCGCCGTTATTAACGGAGCAGCTGGAGAACGCCCTGCTGCGACTGGTTAGCCAGCGACAGCGCGGAGACGGCGATCGACTGGCGGGTCGACAGCGCCTGGCTGTTTGCCGCTTCCTCGTTCGTGTCGGCCAGGGTCAGGTTCGACGCACCGGTCTGCAGCACGTTGATCAGGTTCTTCGAGAAGTCCTGACGGGTCTGCACGATCGAGAGGTTCGAACCGAAAGCCGAAGCCTGGGCACGCAGCGAGCTCGACGCGACGTTCAGGGTGGAGAGCACCTTGTTGGTCGCAGCGTTGTCCAGGAAGTCCGTTCCCGAGGTCAGGTTGGACAGGCCGAGGCCGGCCGGTCCGAAGTCGACGCCGGTGATGTTCAGCGTGGACTTGCCGGTTTCGTTGAACGTCAGCTTCAGCGTATCGCCGCCGAGCAAGTTGACGCCGTTGAACGACGCGTCCTGAGCGGTGGTGGCAATCTGGGTCAAGATGCCGTTGAACTGGTTCACGAAGTTGGCGCGAGTTGCCTGGGCAGTCGCGTCTGCAACCGGAGCTGTTGCGGTCGAGAACGACAGCAGGGTGGTTGCCGTGCCGGCAATGACACCGCCGGCCGTACCGCCCAGCGTCGACGAAGCGTAGTCGTTGCTCGCCGAGATGGTCAGCTTGCCCGAAGCGTCGATCGTCGCCGTCTGGTTGTTCGCCTGCAGCTTGGTGTTCAGCTGGTCGAGCGTCTTGACCGTGCCGTTGGTGCCGTCGCCGAAGGTGACGTCAACCGCGGTACCGCCGTTGAACGACGTGAAGCTCAGCGTCTTGCCGTCCACGCTGCCCGGGGTCGAACCACGGTTAGCCGTGAAGTTCAGCGCGCTGCCGGTGTTGCCACCGAGACCGAGTGCCTTCAGAGCGTTGCCGGTGCCGGAGATGCTGAGGTCGGACGTGATACCCGTGCTCAGCTTCAGCGTACCATCAGCGCCGATCGACGAGTTCGTCGTGCCGGCCGTTGTCGCGAGGGTAGCACCGCCCGCAGCAAGCGTTGCAGTCTGAGTGCCGGTGGCGAGGTCGACAGCCTTCAGGATGTCCGCAACAGTCGCGTCACCCAGATAAACAGTCGAGTTGCCCTTGCCGTCGGTTTCCAGCTTGCCGGACACGCCGGTGTGGGTTGCCGAAGCTGTCGGAGCATTGCCGGCCGCAAACGTGATGGTCTTGCCGTTCACGTTCAAGGTCGAACCAGCTTCGATCAGCGTGCCGAGCGTAGCAGCCGAGGTCGAGCGATAGGCCGTAACAGACGCATTGCCCGAACCGCTCGAAGAGGTCAGACCGAGCGACTTCAGCAGGTCGGCCTTGCCGTCGATCTGCAGGTTGGCGCCGGTGGTCGTCGTCAGAGCGATCGAACCACCAGTGATGGTCGCAGCCGCGCCGCTCAAAGTCGCAACACCGTTGGCAACCGAGCTAACGGTACGAACACCGCTCGCAAGGTCGATAGCGTTGGTGACATCGGCCACGTTCGTCGTGGCGTTCAGGAGGACGGTCTGGTTGCCCGAACCATCGGTTACCGTGTTGCCACTATAGCTAGATCCGGTCGGGATCGTGCCGGCGGTCGGGGCCGCGCCCGTCTTGAAGGTGATGGACTTGCCATTCACTGTCAGAACGTCGCCGTCCTTGAACGCCGAAGCGGTTGCGTCAGCCGCGAGAGCACCGGTCGCTCCGTAGAGCAGTGTAGCGCCGGTGATGTTCGCCGGGGTACCCGCGTTGTCCTGGACAACCGAGCCGTTGAACGTACCAGCCACGCCACCGAGCGTGTCGGCGACCGTCGCAACAGTCGTGCCGCCAGCGGTACCGTCGACCAGCACGTTGCTGGAAGCAACAGCGTTGCTGAACGAGGCCGTGCCACGGAGATCAGACGCAGTCGCGCCGGTGATCGTGGTGGAGACGTTCGACTTGGTGGAGTAGCCGCCGGTGGTCTGCAGCGCCTGGTTGGCGATCGACTTCGCGGAGTCGACGAGCTTCTGCAGCGAGGTGATGCCGGTGTTGGCAGCCTGGATGATCTGGACGCCGTTGCCGATGCCATCAAGCAGGTTGTTGATGTCGCTGGCGCGGTTGTTCAGGCCCTGGGCCGTGAAGAAGTTGGTGGGATTGTCGAGCGCCGAGTTGACCTTGTTACCGGTCGAGAGGCGGTTCTGGGTGGTGGAGAGAAGGTCCGCGGTCGACTGCAGTGAGAGCAGGTTCTGACGGACGGAGGACGAGAGTGTAATGCCGGACATGTTTGGTTACCTTCCTGGTAGACACAACGAGCGACCTTCTTGGTCGACGAAGGGAAGATGACGCTGAGGTTCTAAAATTGCGTAAAGGGAATTGTGCGGATTTAGCGCTCCCTGTGCGTGTGTTTGACTACCTGCACCCGTCCCCCAAAACGACAAAGCCCGACTCGTAAAAGTCGGGCTTTGTCGTTTGTTATCAGTGCTTTTGTATCGTTGGGAGGTTGGCTTCCCGGATTTTGACGAGGCGACCAAAACCCGGCGAAGTTGTAAACACGAAGCAATTCGTTAAAGAAACTTAACCAGGCTCATCTGATAAAGATTTGACGTTGTCTGGTACGAAGCCTGCAAAGCGGTCTGCAGCGCCAGGATCTTCGTCGCGACCTCGTCGTCGTTGATGCCCTCGATGGAGTCGAGCATCGTCTGGGCCATGGCCTTGGTCTGCACCTGCCGATCCGTAGTCGATTTGATCGATGCCTGCGCGCCGGCGAAGTCGGCCTGGATGTCCTGAATCGTCTGCTGGCCGGGGATATCCGCCAGGTTCTGCGCCACGCGCTGGTTCAGCGCCGCGATCTGCGCACTGGCGTTCTTGGCATAGGTCGCATTGCCGAGTTGTGCCGGATCGACGGCCACGGCCGCGAACACGGCGACTGTCTGCAATTGCGAGCGCAGGGCCTGCTCATCGGCGCGTGCGCCATATTGCACCGTGATCGATGTATCGACCTGGGAGACTGCCGATCCGCGGGCCGAGCCGTTGGCGGCCGTGTCCTGCTCGCCCTGATACCAGATCACGGTATTGTCGGCCGTGCCGGCAACGAGCGTGGTTGCAGAGCCGAGCGGCGTCGACCCGACGCGCAGCGGCGGCTGGTCGAAGAAATTGTCGCCAGCCTCGATCGCAGAGGCCGCCACCATCGGCCCGTTGGCGAGATCCTTCATGGCTGTGCCGAGCGCGGTATTGAGGTTCGCTGCGGTTGCCGTCGATGACGGCGCCACCGGCGGAACGGCGTTCGGCTGACCGGGATCGATCAAGAACGAATTGGCTGGCAGGGGTGTCTTATCCGATGCGGTCAGGACGATGTCTTCCTTCGTGCCATCCGGCATCGTGAAGGTGAACTTGACCTGATCGCCGACATTCGGGTTGGTCGCCCCAAGATCGATCGACATCGATTTTGCCACCGGCGTTGCCGGCGGCGTCGGCGGAACGGTCGCCGGTAAATCGACGGGCTGGGTGACCGTCGCACCGGCAATCGTGGTGGACACACCGGTGACCTTCATGCCGAAGGGCTGCGCCACAGCCGGCGGTGCCGGTGTCGCGTCCTCTTCGGAGATCACCACCGAGGTCACCGGGGTTCCGACTGCGCTGCCAACGCGCCCGTTTGCGTTGACACCGAGATCGGCCGTCTTGCGCTCGGCGATCACCTGCTTGAGGCCGGCGACGAGCGCACCATTGCCGTTCATGATCTGGTCGGCGGGCGCGACCGGCGCCGTATCGGTGGCGCGGCCGGAAAACAGGTAGCGGTCACCGGACCGCGCATTCAGCATATCGACGGAATCGAAGAAGCCGAGCGAAGCCGTCTTCTGCCCCGGCGTCTGACCGGTATTGTCGAAATTGCTGCCGGCGCTGACGGCGGCGCCTTTGACATCCGATCCGATCGCCACGAGGCGCTGCAGCGACAGGTTCGCCACGCCGATGCGCGTGTTTAGATTGACGGCAGTATCGGCATAGGCCGCGACATTGCTGATCTGCGCGCGCAGCGCGATCGCGAGACTGCGACCGCTGCCCTGCCCTGCATAGGTGTTGGAAATCTTGCCGCTCGACAGCTGCTGCGTCAGCGCGTCGAGCTGATCGCGCAGATTGGTAATTCCGGATCCGATATAGGATGTGCGTGAGCCGACACCACTGATCGTCATGACTACCTCAGAATGCCTGCATCAGGGTTTTGTACAATTCGTTGACCGTCGACATCACGCGCGCATTGGCCGAATAGGCGTTCTGCAACGACAGCAGATGCGCCATCTCGTCATCCATATTCACGCCGGACGCGTCTGCCATCTTCTTGTCGAGTGTATTGAGAACGACGTTCTGGCCATCCGCGAGTTGCTTGGCGGAATCCGCCGCAGCGCCCTGTTGCCCGACGAACTGGCGCATATAGCTCGACAGCGTCCCCTTGAACGGTGCCGTATCACTGCCCGTTCCCGTCGCCGGCGAATAAGTGAAACTGGCATTGTTCAACTGGTTGAGCAGGAGGGCCGACCGCGTCGTGTCGCCTGCTGCCGTCGATCCGCTATAGACCACCAGCTTGGAGGGGTCGGCGACGATCGCATTGTTGATCGTCAGCCGGCCGGCGAGACCGGTCATCTGCGAACCGTTCTTGCTGATGCCACCGCTATAGGCGGCGCCGTTGTCAGTGAACAACGCCAGCTCCGGGCTGCCGTTGCTTAGATCAGTGGGACCTTGCGTAACCGTCACCGACGCCGCGTTGATGTTGGCGAATGCGGGATTGTTGACGACGGTAAGCGCACCGGCCGTGCCGGAGAACGTAGCCTGGCCGCCAAGCGCCGCGTTCAACTGATTCAGAACCGAGCCGAAGCCCGAAGAAAAATCGAGGCCGATGACGGTATCATTCGGATTGGTTGTTGCCGTGTTCGGCAGCGGCAGCACGCTGGGATCATCGACCCGCATGAACGAAATTTCGCGCTGCGTGTTGGTCGCCGTATCCGTATACGTGAAGTGAATGACATTGCCCGGCTTCATTTGCGATACGTCGAGCGTGAAGCCGGTCGGCGTTCCCGGCGGCAGCGTCGTCGGCGGCACCGTCGGTGCCGGGAACACGCTTCCCGCCGTCGTCTTGTCCGAGAGCGCGCTCGAGATCGATGCTGCGAACTGATCAAGCTGGTTCTGCGCCTCGACAAGCGTCTTGTCGCGAAGTTCGGTATATGCGGCGATCGTGCCCGACTTGATAGCACCGGCAGCAGTCAGGTCGATCGATCCGCCGTTCGGAAACTCGATTACCACCGAGCCGAGATTGCTCTTGCTGGGATCCGCGCTCCACGTCGTGTCGGCCGATACTGTGCCTTGGGCATTGAACGCCAGAGTCGCCGCTTCGTTGCCCACCAGCTGCACACCGGAACCGGTGAAGATGGTGACCTGGTTGGCACCATTGGTGGTGACGCGGATATCCATCAGCTGCGACAGCTGCGTGACATATTGATCGCGCTGATCGAGCAGCGCGGCGGTGTTGGAATCCGTCGATGTTCCGCCTTGCGGATTGGCCGTCAACTGATTGTTGATCTTGGCAATCTGCTTCATCAGAGTGTTGGCGGTCGTCACCGAATCCTTGATGCCGCTTTCCGCCGAGCTGCGCAGGTTCTGAATACCCTGCGTCATCGAATTCAATTGTTGCGCGAGTGTCTGCGCGGCGTTGAGCACGCCGATCCGCGCCGACTGACTGTCCGCGCTCGTTGACAGCGCCTGCACTGCTGTCGTCAGGGCATTGAAGGAATATTCGAGCGAGCCGACTGAACCAGGATCGCCATAGAGGCTCTGCATCTGCTGCAGGAAGCTCGAACGGAGCGAAGCATAGCCCGCGCCCGACGTTTCGGTGCGGAGCTGCGCCTGGATATACTGATCGAGTTCGCGATTGACGCCGACGGTGCGGACGCTGCTGCCGTTGCCGGAATTGACTGCGACCTGATCCGTCGACTTGCGAATGTAGCCAGGCGTTTCCGCATTGGCCACATTCGAGGAGACCAGCGACATCGCGGCCTGATTGGCGCGCAGGCCGGACATGGCGATGGAGAGTGCGTCGTTCAGACTCATAACTAACTGTCGCTCTCAAGGTTGACGCGGGAAGAAGGCCGCAGATGCGGCCCTCCGATTAACGCATCACGTTCAGCAGATCCTGAACCATGGTGTTGGTGGTCGTGATCACCTTGGTATTGGCCGAATAGGCCTGCTGGGTGACAATGAGCTTGGTGAATTCGTCGGCGATGTCGGTGTTCGACGACTCCAGCGACGAGCCGGAAATACTGCCACCCTTGCCGTACAGCGCTTCGCCGGATTCGTTGGTGGTCTCGAACGCACCGCCGTCGATGCGCTTGAGGAAGTTGGCGCCGTTGAAGGTGGCAATGCTGACTTCAGCAAGATCGATGTTGCGGCCGTTGGAGTAGCTGCCGACCACACGTCCTTCATTGCTGACCGATACGCTCTGCAGCTGACCCGCAGCATAGCCGTCCTGCTCGAGCTGATTGACCTGGACGTTGCCGTTGGTGTCGGCGAATTGCGTGAGACCGCCCGTGCCGAACGCCATCGTGACATTGCCAAGGCTCTTGCCGCTGACGGTCAGGCCGGTCAGCGTGATCTGGCCGACAACGGGCTGCATCTGGCCGTTCGGGCCGAACTTGAAGTCGGTGCCGACATTCTGCCAGGCAGGGCTTGCACCCGTGGCCGCTGGATCGGTCTGGTAGAACAGGTTCCAGGTATCCGTTCCGCCCTGCGTGGCGGACTCGACCTTCGCCCACCTGAATTGCAGGCTGACCGGTGCACCGTTGCCATCATAGACCGTCTTGGCGCCACCGCTGATCGATTCATCGAGGAAGGTCTGGGAGTCACTGCCGATCACGACGCCGGTGCCCGCCGTGCCGCCGCCCGAACGAAGGCCGGTAACGGTGCCGGTGAAACCCAGGGCCTGGAATGCGGCGACCGCCGTGGTCGTCGAACCTGCCGCCAGCGTAAAGTCGTTCGCCGTACCGGAGTTCAACGTGATCACGCCGGTGGCGGACACGCTCGATAGCGGCGACGCATTGCCGGTCGCGGTGTCGATGGCGGTGAGCACGTCGCCGACATCGGCCGTGTCGATAGGGATAAAGGTCGTGCCTGGCACGGCTGCAGGAGCAACGGCGCCCGTGTAGAACGAAAGCGTCTTGGTCGTGGTGACACCGGCACTGGTGGTCTTCAGCACGAGCGTATCGCCGTTGGCAAAGCCGACCGGCAGCGTATCGCTGCCGGACACCGGCGCGAGTTTGGTATTCGCCGAGATCGGCGCCGGTGTCGTCGCGAAATTGTTGCGCGCATTGCCGGGAACAGCCGTATTCCCGAAGGGCGTTGCCGCAGTGCCCAGCACGCGCGGGTTCGACACGAAGTCGGCCGATCGCAGCAGTTCGGAACCAGGCACCGACGTCTGATGCTTGGTGGTCAGCGGATAGCTGGCGAGGTTGGCGCGGTAGTCGATCTTGGTGGTGGCCTGCGACGGCAGGAAGTCATTCTGGAAGCGCAGCACTTCCGGCGTACTGCCGGCCGGGTTGCCGGTCGAGGGATCGATCTTGACGCCCTGCAGATAGTAGCCGGCGCCGTTGACGAGATAGCCGTTCTTGTCGAGCGAGAAGTCGCCGCGACGGGTATATTTGTTGACGCCGTCAAAGATCGGCGTGGAGTCGGAGACGTTGCCCGGCTTCTGCACCGCAAAGAAGCCGTCGCCGTTGATCGCCATGTAAGTCGCGACCGAAGACGACTGCACCGAACCCGCGATGGTGTTGGTGCTGCGCGATTGCGCCGTCACGCTACCGGCCACCTGTGCGGATGTGCCGGCATCGGGAATGAGGTCGAGGAAGCTGGTATCGATCCGCTTGAAGGCGGTGGTCTGCGAGTTCGCGATGTTGCCGGAAATGTTTTCCAGTGCATAGGAGTTCGCCCGCAGGCCCGCAACGGACGTGGTGAGAGCGCCGAAGATACCCATTACATCGTCTCCAACTTCGATCCGGGCGGCCCGCCGGATGGTGCCAAATTCACAGCCGCTGTCGGAGGAGATGTCGCAAGCCCCGTGCCAAGGGGATAAATTCAACAAATTCAACGCACTAAACAAAGAACCCCGGTCCATGGACCGGGGCACAATTGCCTAGCAGGGAAATAATTGCCGGATCGGCGCCTGATTTCGCCGGGTTCTGCGTAGCTGCTCAGGTCGCCGACGGCGCGGCCGGTTTGAAGATCATCGCGAAGCCATCCATGCAGTAGCGCAGGCCGGTCGGCTTCGGGCCGTCATCGAAGACGTGACCGAGATGGCCACCGCAGCGACGGCAATGGATCTCGGTGCGGACCATGCCGAGCGTCGAATCCTTGCGCTCGCCCACAGCATTCTGCAGCGGCTGCCAGAAACTCGGCCAGCCGGTGCCGCTCTCGAACTTGGTCTCCGACGAGAACAGCGGATTGTCGCAGCCGGCGCAGGCGAAGGTGCCCTTGCGCTTTTCCTTGTTCAGCGGGCTCGAATACGGCCGCTCGGTGCCTTCCTTGCGCAGGATCTCGTATTGCTGCGGCGTCAGCTGCTTGCGCCATTCCTCGTCGGTCTTCACGACTTCGAACTTCTCGTCCGAGGCAGCCCGCGCCGGCGAAGCCGTCAGCCATTTCAGCGACAGCAATCCTCCCAGGCCAGCAGCGGTCGTCAAAAGAAAGCGGCGGTCGATCATGGTTGGTCTCCCTGACAATCGAGACAATCATCTCGTTCGCTTGAAATACGGGCGGACGAGCCGGAAGTTACACGGCGGTTCCGAAATGTTACTCACGTTTTGTTGCGCGCCCAAACCGGGTGGATCGGCCTAGCCCGGCCGCGGGCCCCGCGTTCCCGCGCGCAGATTGGCCTCGGCCAGCCGCGCCTCGCGGATTCGCTCCCGTGCCCCGGCCCGTTCGCGGTACCGCGCCAGCGTGCCGGCCAGCGCCGAGCCCTGCCGCTCCCATAGCCCGACCGCGTAGCCGACGGCCCGCCCGATCGTGCCACCAGCCCAGACCAGTTCGAACGGCGCGAACAGCTTGAAGCGATCGTCATAGGCATACATGCCACGGGCGATCAGTTGCCCGGCCATCGCCGTCGTGTTCAGGCCCCGATGGCTGAAGCCGCTGGCGACCCATAATCCCTGACGGAGTTGCCCGATCTGCGGCATGCCGTGGACGGTCTGGCCGAGCGCGCCGCCGAAGGTCTCGGCGATGGCGACCCTGCCCAGCGCCGGAAACACGGTGCGGATGCGACGGGCAATGGCGCCGGCATAGCGCTCCGGCTGCCCGGCCCATGTCGTTTCCGGGCTCGACCACATCAGCCGATCACCATCGACAATACGGAAATGGTCGACCCCGTCGCTATCGCTCACCGAGCCCTGAAACGTCACCGCCTCGGCGAGACGTTCACCGAGCGGTTCGGTGATGCCGGCATAGCGCCACACCGGCAACAGCGTGTCCGACAGCTTTTGCGCAGGCGCACCGAGATGGATGTTGCCGGCCAGCACGATGTGTGTGGCACGCATCCGCGCCGACGGAGTCACGATGCGTTTGCGGATGCCGCCGGCATCGATGCTGACCACCGGCGTGTCCTCGAATATCCGCACACCAGCCTGTTTCGCCAGCGCTGCGAGACCCAGCAGATATTTGCGGCCATCGATCTGAAACGCCTTCGGATAATGCACGCCGTGAAAGTAGCGTTTGGTTTTCAGCACGTCGCGGACGCGGTCGATCTGCCAGCCGTCCACTTCAGTATCGAAATCTTCGCCGAGCATCTGCAGGCGTGCGATCAGGCGATCGCCGACATCGACATTGGAGACTTCCAGCGCCCCCTCGGACAGGCCGAGACCTGGGATCAGGTCGTCTGATGCCTGGGTCCGGACATACTCTGCGCCCTGCTTCGAGAGCGCCCACAACTCACGAGCGTCCTCCAGGCCAACACGCGCAATCAGATCGGCGAGCGGCAGGCCAAAGCCCGGCATCACGGTTCCCAACTGGTTGCCGGACGCGTTCCAGCCGACATGGCGCCCTTCGAGCACCGCGACGCTTGCACCCAAACGCGCCGCTTCCAGCGCAATGCTGAGCCCGGCGAGCCCGGCCCCGACCACGCAGACATCGACATCGAGGCTGAAGGTCAGCCGCGCGCGGTCGGCGTCGGCGACCTCAGGTCCAAATGTCACGCTTGCGGAAGGGGCGGTCATAACGTTTTCTTACGGACAGGTGGGGCGCTTGTCACCTTGTCCTCACGGTTCATGTCCATTAATCCGCAGACCTGACGTCTGGCGCGACCGCGCCGCCCGCCTCGCTACTACCTCTTGCCGAATCGAGATCGCGCCATGCGCCGTTTACTGCTGCTGCGTCACGCCAAGACTGAAACGGACGCGCCGAGCGGCAAGGATTTCGATCGCAGGCTGGATGACCGCGGCCGGCTGGATGCGGCTCTCATGGGCGCCTGGCTCAGCAGAAATCCGCCCCTGCCCGATCTGGTCTGCGTCTCCACGGCGGTACGCGCGCAGCAGACCTGGAGCCTCGTGGCGGCGGCGATGCCGGCGGCGAAACCGATAGTCGCCAGCCTCGATGAACTCTATGGCGCCGGCCTCTCCGAATTGCTGGCGGTGATCCGCGGCGCAGCCGTGGAGGATCCAGAGCAGCTGATGCTGGTCGGCCACAATCCCGGCCTGCATGAAATGGCGCTCAGCCTGATTGGCAGCGGCGATGCCGCAGGCAGGAAAGCCGTCGCCGACAATCTGCCGACCGGCAGCATCGTGGTGATCGACTTTCCCATCGAGGACTGGAACGACGTTGCCTTCCGCGATGGAAAACTCGTGCAATTCGTCAGTCCGAAACTGCTGAAGGGCGCCGCGGGCGAATAAGCTGCGCCCATCGGAACCGGTTTGTGCTATCCTTCTCCGGACGACGATGGAGGTGCACATGTACAAATCCATTCTGGTCCCGATCGATCTGGCCGAAACCGATGTGGCCAAACCCGCGATTGCCCAGGCCGCGACGCTGTCGCAAACCTTCGGTGCCACCGTCCGGCTGCTCAACATAATGCCGATGACCCCGGTGATGCTGGCCGAATATGTCCCGGCGGATTTCGATACTCAGCAACTAGAATCGTCGCAGGCCGCTCTTGCTGCGGTGGCACGCGATTGCGGCATCGACAGCAGCCGCGTCTCCAGCGTGGTGCGACAGGGCGGCATCTATCACGAGATTCTCGAAGAAGCCTCGGCGATCAAGGCCGATCTCATTGTGATGACCTCGCACCGCCCGGCGATGCGCACTTACTTTCTCGGCTCCAATGCCGGCCATGTGGTGCGCTATGCGAAATGTTCGGTACTCGTCGTGCGGCCGTGACTACGGCAACAGCTCGGCCGGCACACTGCTGAATGTGTAGTTGCGCGGTTTATTGCGGCGGATGAAACCGCTGATCTGCCAGCCGAAGAATATTGCGAAGCCAATGATGAAGACCACGCCGGCAAACTCGCCGGTGAGCAACGCGCGCAGGAGCAGCGCGGTCATTGCGAGACCGACAAAGGCCAGTGCCACAACAATCATTGTGTAGATGCCTGGTCGCAGGCCAGCGCTCAGCCTGGCCAGACTACCTGCCGCAGCGAGACGTCGATGTAGCTCCAGGATAAACGCGCTGTAGCCCGACTGTGGCTCCATCAGCGCGACGGTTTGTTTCGACGTCGAGAAGATCGTGATGTGACGACCGTCGGCATGATCGATATCGGCGCGAAAGCGGCGGTGCTGCATACCCATCGGCCGATAGGACAACCGGATCGCCGCGATATCCGCATAGGCCCAGACACCAGAGCGACGACCTGTGCGCCATAACAAACCTTCATCGGTCAATTCATAACGATGCGCGGCGCCAATCAGGGAGGCCTTGTAGGCATAGGTGTGCCCCGGCCCTGCCGCTTCTGCGGCAGACGATGCGTCCCTGCGCCTGAAGAGGGTCTTGAGCAAACAGAAGTCCCCTGCACTGTTCGACCTCGCTTGCTTGCGCGATCGCCTGCATGTCCCTTACAAGCTTGCCATGGCCGAGACGACCACTTTTCCGCGCCGCCTGATTCTGGCCGGCGCGATGATTTCAGGATTGCTGCTGGCGCTGGCCGTACACATGCTCGGCCAGCGATTTGGCCTCGACCTCGGTGGCCTCTGGCGCAACGATCCCGACAATTTCATGCCGATCGGATCGGCCTTCGCCTGGTGGCTGATCGCGGCGATGGCCTTTGTCGGCGGCTATGTGACCGCTAACCTGCTGCACAGCGCAGCGTCCGGTCGCATCCCGCAGCGCATGCGGCAATTTTTGATCACCATCGGCGTGCTATTTCTGGCCGGCGCCGGTCAGGCGGCCTCGGCGCCCAACGCTATACCGACGGCATCGGGTGTTCTGGCCAGTCTTGCCGCCCTCGGCCTCGGCGGCGTCATGGCGTTCTGCGGCGCCCATTTCGCGCTGCGAAAGGCATAGGCAAAGCCCAAAAAAATCGCGCAGGCTTTTGCCCGCGCGATTGTTCTATGCCGTGTGACCGCTGGTACCGCGATCAGCTTGCGGCGCGCATATTCACCTTGCCTTCGGCTAATGACGTCAGCTTTTTGTCGGTCGTCTTTTCCTCATCGAGCGTCTTCTGCAGCACGGCCGCGCAATCGTTGCGGCCAAGCTGGCGCGCCCAAGCGATCAGACTACCGTACCGTGCGATCTCGTAGTGCTCGGCGGCCTGAGCCGCATTGATCAGTGCGGCGTCGAGTACCTTCTTGTCCTCGACTTCCCCGGCGGTCTCGTCGGCTTCCTTGATGATACCGTCGATTGCCGGGCAGGTAACCGCCTTCACCTCGGCGCCGTGCATGGCGAAGACCTGCTCAAGCCGCTGCACATGCACTTCGGTTTCTTGCAAATGCGTCTTGAAAGCCTGCTTCAACAGTGGTTCTGCAGCCTTGTCAGCCATTTTCGGCAGCGCCTTCAGAAGCTGCTTCTCCGCGTAATAAATGTCCTGTAGCTGGTGCACAAACAGGTCATCCATCGTCTTGATGTCCTTGGTGAACAGTCCCATCGTTTCAATCCCGGTGTTCTGGAACGGGGGTGGCCGCTGCGGCGCATTGTCCCGCTCGGTTGCGATAGGCCGGTAACCATCGATATTGGGACGTGTTCCGGGACCGTCTTGATTTGCCGCATGGAACATTCGACTTGCCCGCCTATATGAAATGCGGGACGAATGGCTCGGAATTGTCTGTGCGATTGTCGTGCAGGGTCAGGGCTTTGCAGCCGGCGCGGGTATGTGGCGACCCTGCGGCGCGGTATTAACGCTGGCGCTGTCAAGGACTGCACAACGAAACGTTTTTGCCGTAAGGGTTTGAGCTTGATGAGTGAACTTCGCGTATGAGTGAATTGGTCGCCGCTTGCCGCCTGTTACCCCGATCGGCTTTCCACCTGTTCGCGCTCCGCCGGGAGGACGAATGCAACGATTGCTGACCGCGCTCGGGCGCGGCTTCAAGCAACACGTCGGCTGGAAACGGCTGGGTGTTGTCGCAAGCCTGATCGTCATCGCCCTCGCCATCTCTCATCTGGTGCATACGCTGAAGGGCCTCGATACCGCTAAGATCCTGGCGGCGATGGCCGCAAAATCGACGATGCAAATCGCCATGGCGACGCTGTGCGTGATCGGCGCCTTCTGCACCCTCACCTTCTACGATTACTTCGCGCTCAGAACGATCGGCAAGAAGCATGTGCCGTATCGGATCGCGGCACTCTCGGGCTTCACCAGCTACACCATCGGCCACAATATCGGGGCCACCGTGTTCACTGGCGGCGCCATCCGCTTCCGCATCTATTCGGACTACGGATTGAATGCCATTGACGTCGCCAAGATCTGCTTCATCTCCGGACTGACCTTCTGGCTCGGCAATCTGTTCGTGCTGGGCATCGGCATGGTCTGGCATCCGCAGGCCGCCTCGGCCATCGATCTCCTTCCCAATGCCATCAATCGGCTGATCGGGTTCGGCTGTCTGGCCGGCATCATCGGCTATCTGGTCTGGCTGTCGGTCGGCAAGCAACGCCGCGAACTCGGTCAGAACGGCTGGAAGGTCGTCCTGCCTTCCGCCCAGTTGACGCTGCTGCAGATCGCCATCGGCGTTGTCGATCTCGGCTTCTGCGCGCTGGCCATGTATCTGCTGATGCCAGATCAGCCCTATATCGATTTCGTCTCGCTGGCTGTGGTGTTCATCCTCGCCACCCTGCTGGGCTTCGCCAGCCATGCCCCGGGCAGCCTTGGCGTATTCGACGCCGCTTTGCTGGTGGCGCTACCGCAGTTCCGCCAGGAGGAGCTGGTCGCCACCGTGGTCATGTTCCGGATCCTGTATTTCATGATCCCGTTCGCTATCTCGATCTGCATCATGGGCACCCGCGAAATCTGGCTCAGTGTCATCCAGCCATGGCACAGGCGCCGCCTGGATGACCGCAATGAACGTCGTGAGACCGAGCCCGCCCCGGTCGTGGTGCATGAGCAGCCATTGAAGCGTCAGTCACAGGGTTGAATCAGTCGCGGGCGCGCCACACCGCGCGTCCGGCCAATCGATTTCTTACTTCCGCCCCATACGTGACGTTCAACACCGCCATGGCCCCCATTTATTTCAGACGTTCATTGATCAACCTCGCCGTGCTGCTCGGCATGCTGGGCGCACTGCCGGTCGGACCTGCCGTCGCGCAGGGCGTGGCCAACAGTTCGATCCAGATCTCCTGGGAAGTGCGCAACCGCTTCCGGCTGTTCCGCGAAGAACGTGACTTCCAGCTCCATGTCGACGCCATGCGCAACCGCAGCGTGCTGGGTGCCGAACAGGCTTTGGGCGTGCAGAGCGACGGCCGCGGCTGGGCGCGCAACACCGTCAACCGGCTGTGCATCGATCTGGCCGGAAAGGTCAGCGAGCCCTGCACCCGTGACACCGTCAAGGAAAGCTACCTGACGCCGACCGAACATCCGATCACCGTCCGCCTCACCGGCGAAGTGCCCGTCGGTGCGATCTGCGCCTGGACCTTCGAGGACGGCGAAGGCCCGCGTCAATCCACCCTCGATTGCGCCGAGCCGATCAATTTCCGCGCCATCTATGGTCGCCGCACGGTCGCGACTGTGGAGGTCACCAGCGGCGCCGAGGCTCCTGTGCGGGTCAGCGCCGACATCGCCGTGCGCGACATCCTGATTGCGGGCCTCGGCGATTCCATTGCGTCGGGCGAAGGCAATCCGGATCGTCCGGTCGCGCTGTCCGATGACGGCTTCTGCTTCCGCTCTTATCTCGGCGGCCCCAGCGGGCAGTTCTACCGGCCGAGCCGCGCGGGCTTCAAAGGCGGACGCTCCTGCGATTCCTACGAGTCGCTGCAGGCCTGGCAGCGCGCGGGCGCGCAGTGGTTCAATGCCGCGTGCCACCGCTCGCTTTATAGCTACCAGACACGCGCCGCGCTGGCGCTCGCCGTGCAGTATCCGCACATCGCCGTCACCTATCTGCCGCTGGCCTGTTCGGGCGCGACCATCGCCGACGGATTGCTGGGTGGACAGCGCGCGCGTGAGTGCCTCACCACGAAGAATGCGAGCACCTGTGCGGGCAGCGTCAACGCGCAGATCGCCGAACTGCGCGAAGCCATCACTGCCGCCAAGCGCCGTCAGCCGGCACGCCGGCTCGATCTCGTGCTGCTGTCGATCGGCGCCAACGACATCAACTTCTCCGGGCTCGTTGCCGACGTCATCGTCGAGAACGCCACCGAACGCGCGCTGTTCAAGCGCGGCGGCATCCTAGGCTCGGTCGAGGACTCCCGTAGCGCGCTGGTCCGCGAACTTCCCTCCAGCTTCGGCAAGGTGCGCGAAGCCCTGAAGCCGCTGCTCGGCGGAGACATGTCACGCGTGGTGTTTGCCGCTTACGCCAACCCGACTTTCGCCAATGGCGCACCCTGCCCCGGCGGCCCGGCCGGCTTCGACGTGCATCCGTCATTCTCAGCCGATCCGCAGCGGCTGGCCAATGTCGCGAATTTCGTCGAGTCCGAATTCCTGCCGCAACTGAAGTCCATCGCGCTGTGCCAGGGCGGCGTACTGTGCCGCAATCCCGAAGCCGACCGCATGACCTTCGTCGATCAGCATCAGGCGAGTTTCGCCAATCACGGCTTCTGCGCACGCTCCTCATCCGATCCCGAATTCGATCGCGCCTGCTTCTCGCCCAAGGGCGACAGCTTCGAGACCAGTCTCGTCGAAGCGGCGGCGCAGCCGATGGTGTGCGGTCGCGGCGCCAGCGAATTCCGCCCCTATTTGCCGCGTGGCCGCTGGATCCGCGACGCCAATGACAGCTACTTCGCGGCGATGACCTATCCGCAGGGCTATTCGGCGGCGATCCAGCCGGCCGATATCCATGACGCGACCTGGGGCATTCTCTCCGCCGTCTATGGCGGTGCGATCCATCCCACCGGCGAAGGCCACGCCGCGATGGCCGATGCCGTCGTGCCGGCAGCGGCGAGCGTATTGCGGCTGGGCGCCGAAGCTGATGTCACGCAAGAGCCGCTGGCACCGATGGTGCTGCAGCCAGCCGCGCGATAGGGCGATCAGCTCAGCTATCCATCGAGGTCCCGGCAGAACCGAGGACCTCGTCGGTCCGGACTACGCCCGACCGTCGCCTTCGACACAGCTTTGGCCGTGGGGCGCCCGTCTCGGCAGTCCATGGCCGAAGACAACAAAGCTGATGCCCGCGAGAATCCACACGCTCATTCCGCCATAAAGCAGGACCCAGCCGAACCCTTGGGTCAGGGCGTCTTGAATGACGGCTCCGCCGGGATGGTATTCAGACGCGAGCGCCGTGCCGGCGGCGACGCTTTCTGCCAGCGAGCGTAAGAGCTCGACACTGATACCGCTCGGTAGCGCGGCCTTCAAAGACGCACGAACTCCCTCGACGAGAATGAGGCCCATGAGCGCGATATTGATGGCAAGCGCAATCATGCGGGCGCTCATATCGATGCCCGACGCCATGCCCGCGCGTTCCTGCGGCACCGATCCGGTCGTCGTGTTGGTCACGGGCGTATTGGTCAGCCCCAATCCGATGCCGGCAAGGACGCATCCCGGCAGCATCGTCAGCCAGCTCGCATGCGCGACCGAGCTGCCGATCTTCATGGCGAAGAACCCCGCTCCGATCGTGAACAGGCCGAGCGGGATGACCAGACCCGGATGGAAACGTAGCACGAGCCGTTCGGCCACCGGCGGCACGACCAGCGTCGGCAACGTATAGGCCAGAAGCGACAGTCCGGCGCCGACGCTGCCATAACCCAACCCTGCCTGGAAATAGATCGGCAGATAGATCATGAACGGCCAGAAGCTGAAGTTCATGGCCATCGAGCCGACCAGCGCGCCGGAAAAATTACGGATCCGGAAGACGGTGAAGTCGAACATCGGCCTCGGGCTGAGACGCTCGGCGAAGACAAAGCCGATCAGGCTTGCAGCGAACACGCCGACGACCGCAAACGCCGTCCAGCTGTCGAAGCCGATATCCGGGCCTTGCGTAATGAAGAATGCGAGGCAGAAGACTGCAAGCGAGAGCGTGATGATCCCTGCAAGATCAAGGCTGCTGGCCTCCGGATCGCGCGACTCGCGAACTCCGCTCCCGGCGAGGATCAGGGCGATCACGGCAAGCGGGACATGGATGAGGAAGGCCCATTCCCAGCTCGACAAAGCCACGATTGCGCCGCCGATGATCGGGCCGAAGCCCAGACCGATGCCAAAGATGATCCCCCACCAGCCGAATGCAACGGCGCGTTGCCGCCCTTCCGGAAATTGATGGGATAGCACCGCGACCTGGCAGATCAGCATCGCCCCGCCGCTGATGCCCTGGAGAAATCTGGCAACGATCAGCACCAATATATTTTCGGTCAGGCCGCAAAGCAGCGATGCAGCGGCAAACGCGACGATCGAAATCAGATGGATGCGCTTGCGCCCATAGCGATCCGCGAGCGTGCCGGTTGCCATCAGCACCGTCGTCACCGCGATCGTATACGCATTCATGACCCATTGGAGCTGTTTGAAATCGGCATGAAGCACCCGCTCCAGCGTCGGCAGGACCGCGGGAATGCTGGAAATCTCCAGACCGAACATCAGGGAGGTGAGACAGGCAGCCGCCAAAGCCAATGTGCTTTGTCGTGTCGATTCGGAGAGCATGGGAGCCTTTCGGGATAATAACGCGCCACAGTGAAGCCCGACGACAGAGGACGAGGTCCACCCGGTCTGCGTTGCGATGAACGCAACATAGGCAGAGGTTGACCATTTCAGAATTGGATGATTGATTATTTCAGAGACAACAAATCCGGATAATTCAAATGAGCGCCCTGGACGTGGATGCCGTGCAGGCATTCGTGACCATCGCCAATCTTCAGAGCTTCACGCGTGCGGCGGAAGCGCTTGGCACGACCCAGGGCGCGATCAGCGTGAAGCTGAAGCGGCTGGAAGACCGCCTCGGCCATAAATTGATCGAACGAACCCCGCGAATGGTGCGCCTCTCGGCGCAAGGCGCGCTATTCGTCGATTCAGCCCGCGACTTCCTGGCCGCGCATGATCGCGCTGTCGCAGCTTTGTCTGCGACCCGTCGCCGTTTCGCACTCGGCATTGCGGCCCATGTGGCCGGGCCGGAGGTTCCGACGCTGCTGGCTCGCCTGAATGCCCATGACCCCACGCTCACGATCGAGGTTCGCCTCGATAATTCACGCAATTTGCTGGACGCATTCGACCGCGGCGAAATCGATGCGGCCATCGTCCGGCGTGAGGATGACCGACGCGACGGTGAAGTGCTTGCGCCCGAGCATTTCGGCTGGTTCGCAGCACCAGGCTTTGTGCACCGGCCGGGCGAGGCATTGCGACTGGCGGCGCTAACGCCAGTATGTGGCGTGCACGACGTTGCCATTCATGCGCTGGACGCGGCTGGCATCGCATGGACGGAGGTGTTTCTCGGTGGCGGCTCTTCAGTCGTATCGGACGCTGTCTCGGCGGGTCTTGCCACCGCGGTCTTCTCCTGCCGGCTTGCACCGGCCGGCACCATCGAAGTCAGCCAGAAGTTTGGCCTGCCACCGCTGGCGTCGTCGGAAATCGTACTTCTCTCGACACTGTCGGATATGCAGTCTCGCCAAGCGCTGCGAACCCTCGCGGCTGCGTTCCGCGAACACCGCGCGCATACGAGCTAGGTAGCGTATGGAAGGCGATCCAGCAGCGGCTGCGCCAGATGCAGGATCTGGTAGCAAGCGCCAGCATCGGTCTGTTCATTCTCTGACAGCAGAACGCGGGTGAAGACCCACGTCTCGGCATCCAGTCCGACGACGGCTGCAACAATTCCGGCGCGAACCGAGAGATCCGCGTTGCGCTCGATCTCCCCTCTTATCGTTGTTTCAAGATCGGCATTGAGCGGAATGGCGATGTCTTGCCGATAGGCGAAGCGAGCTTTCCGGCTACGCCCCTTCCGGGCATCGAGGGCAACGCGTGTTTCGATCCGCGCCCGACCGAACATATCGACGACGATCTTGTATCCGCCGTTCACGAGAAAATCGCGAAACGCCTCGTCGTGCCGCCACAGATAAAGCGAGGAATAGCTAGACGTCGTTGCACCGAAGCATCCGCTCTCTCGTAAGAGAAATCCCTTGAAGTAAAGCTCTGGCTTTGAATCCCAGAGCAGCCCACGCTCCAGTGCACGTGAACGGATCAAGCCGAGATCATAGTCGGCGGGCAAGCGATGCTCGTAATGCGCAACGATCATCGTGATGGGCTCCTTCAGCAGCCATTGTCATTGAATCGATGCACGATATCGATCGACGGGCCGCGAAGAACAGACGTGGAATCATATTTCTATGATCCGGTATTCAAATGAATGACGTCCGGAGAGAGCCGACAAGCAACGTTGGAACCTGGCGCGCCACGATTGAATTGGCAACGAAATGGCCGACGCGCCATGGCGTCGGCTTCCAGAATGCGGGGTGTTGGACAGTCTTCGCTTGTGGGGGAGCCACAAGCAAGTTGGCGGCGATCAGCGCGCGACGTTGCTACCCGGGGTCACGTTGCTGGCCTTCTTCATCGGCGCGACGGGGGCCTTCGCGGCGGCATTACCGACGGTTGGCGGCTTCACGGCTGCTGCCGCGAGGGTCGGCACATATTTCGCGATCACGGTTGGATCGAGCGAGGCCATTTCGGTGTCGGGCAGACGGTACCAGGTCTCGTCCTTGCCGAGCAGCGCAATGCCCCAATAGCCACGCACGGTGAGCGCCCGACCATCGGCGCTGACGCTCATCTTGGCCTTGTAGACCTTGCCATCGCGCGGATCGAGAATGTTGCCGTTCTCGTATTTCAGTCCCTGCTGCTGCATGTTGCGGATGAAGGAGATGCCTAGCACTGGCTGGCCCTTCCGGTCATCGACGCACTTGCCGCAGAAGTCGTCGCCCGGCTTGTCATCGGGGCTCGGAAACGTCTTGGCGATCGCGCCTTCGAATACGCCGCCGCCATGGTCAACCACCAGAACCCAGACGACAGGCTTGTTATTCTCGACCTTCTGCCAAAGCCCGGCAGCAGTCGGCTCAGCGGCGTGGAGAGGGCCGGCGAACATCGCGCATGCGGCGGCCAGACCTGAGGCGACTGTGAGCGCCAGACGTCGGGATCGAAGTTGTGCCATCGCCTTCCCCAGTGCAGTTCGTCGTCCAGGCATCCGCCGAGTATCCGCACTCGATCCGATTGCATAGACTATCAATCTTCCGCGACGAGAGAGTGACTGCGGTTGATGGCTTTTGCAAGATTGCCGATCGCGCGCCGGATGTCCGATTGTGTCAGCGGCCACAGCTTTGCCACAAGCTGCCCCACCGAACCCGACGCGGTTACCGGCGATCCGAACCGCCTTTGCATCTCCGTCATACAAGATGATTCCAACAACTAGCCGAAGTTAGTTAACGCCGAGCTTCTTCTGCAGGCTGGAGGAGGACGTCGTGTATTGAAACACCAGCCGCTTGTCCGGATAGACGTAGTGATACGCCTTCTGTGCCATCAGCGCGCCCTCGTGGAAGCCGGACAGGATGAGTTTCAGCTTGCCGGGATATGTATTGATATCGCCGATGGCGAAGATGCCGGGGACATTGGTCTCGAACGACGCCGTCTCCACCGGGATCAGGTTGTTCTCCAGCGTGACGCCCCAGTTGGCGACCGGACCGAGCTTCATGGTCAGGCCGAAGAACGGCAGGATCGTATTGCAGTCGATCCGGACACTTTCGTTGTCATTGCCCTTGATGACAGCCCCAGTGAGATGGCCTCCCTCGCCTTCGAGCGCGGTGACCTGACCGATCTGCAGGTCCATCTGACCGGCTGCCACGAGCTTGCGCATCTGCTCGACACTGTGAGGCGCAGCACGAAAATCATCGCGCCGATGCAACAGCGTGACGCGCCGCGCGACCGGATGCAGGTTGAGCGTCCAGTCCAGCGCACTATCGCCACCGCCGACAATCAGCAGATCCTTGTCGCGGAATTGCTCCATCTTGCGCACCGCGTAGAACACCGACGTGCCTTCATAGGCCTCGATGCCCGGCACCGGCGGACGCTTCGGCTGGAACGAGCCGCCGCCGGCGGAGATCACCACCACCTTGGTTTCGAACACCTGGCCGGCATCCGTCGTGACACGAAACAAGGGATCGCCGATCTTCTCGATGGTCTCGATCATTTCATTCAGATGAAAGGTCGGATGGAACGGCTTGATCTGCTCCAGCAGTGCTTCGGTCAGCCCCTGACCGGTGACCAGCGGAATCGCAGGAATGTCGTAGATCGGTTTTTCAGGATAGAGCTCGGCGCATTGGCCACCGATCTTGTCCAAGATATCGACGAGGTGGACCTTCATATCGAGCAGACCAAGTTCAAAAACGGCGAACAGTCCGCAGGGGCCGGCGCCGATGATCAGCACGTCCGTCTTGATCGTTTCGCCCATAGTGTTTTTTCTCGGTTGAACCAGCCCTGCGAGATCGCAGAGCCCGGCGCCATCCGGCAATTGCGTCCAGCCTAGCGGCGCCACACGGGGAAAGCCACAGCGGCTCGGCCTGAAATCAGCATGTGTCCCGCCCTTGCCTGGGCTGTGCAACTGCGCTGTAACAGGCGCAAACCTGCCAAGCATTGCTGGAGATCAATTTCGTGAACGCCCCAGCCCGCGCCCCGGCGCCCATCCTCGACGACTATCCCTATCGCCTGTCGGACAATGTGCGCTTTGCGGATCTCGATCCGAACAACCACGTCAACAACGCGGTCTATTCGAGCTATTTCGAAACCAGCCGCGTGTTGCTGATGCGGGACCCGGCATGCGGGCTGATCGCGCCGGGGCAAAGCTGGGTGCTGGCGCGGCTCGATATTCACTTTCGCGCCGAATTGCACTGGCCCGGCAAGATCGAACTCGGGCTCGGTGTTACCAAGATCGGCCGGACCTCGGTGACCTATTCGCAGGTGGTGTTTTCGGAAGGCAAGTGCATGGCCTCGGCGATCGCAACGACTGTGATGGTCGGTCTCACCAGCCGTCAGCCGACGCCGATCCCGCCCGACGTCGTCGACCGGTTTCAGCCATGGATGCTGCGCGGCTTGAACGCGCAGTAAATAACAAGTCTGGGTAAGCTCAGGCCTGGCGTTCCGGCGTGATCACGACAAGACCATCGAGTGCATCGGTGATCTTGATCTGGCACGACAGCCGGGAGTTCGGCTTGATGTCGTAACCGAAGTCCAGCATGTCCTCTTCCATCGGCGTCGGCGCACCGACGCGCTCCTGCCAGGCTTCGTCGACATAGACGTGGCAGGTGGCACAGGCGCAGGCGCCGCCACACTCGGCTTCGATACCCGGGATGGCATTGCGAATGGCCGCCTCCATCACCGTGGAGCCGATCTCGGCGTCAATGCTGCGGGTCTCACCGGAGTGATCGACAAAGTTTATCTTGGCCATGATGCTCGCGCTGCCGAAAGGAAGATACCGGCTGTCCTATAACGGGTCGATCCGGATCGCGCCAGCGCTCCGCAGCAAAACCGTCATCTAGAAAAGCAGGGCCAAGCAGGACCCCTTTGGGGAATCAAAAACGATCCCTTTGGGATCAAAGCCGATCCCTTGGGGATCAGGACCGTTTCAGAAGAACGTCGATCTCCGCCCGCGCCTCGAGAACGGCGTCGGTGAGCGTCATCAGGGCCTCAGCGGTATCGCTGCTGTCGCGCAGCGTCGTTTCCAGCCATTCGGCGGCTTCCGTGATGCGGAACGCGCCGACCGCCTGCGCGGAGCCCTTCAGCTTGTGCGTGAGTTCAGCCGCATCCGCCGGCATTTTGACGATCTTCTCGATCAACTCGCTCGACTGGGCCGCGAACATCGCCAGAACTTCACGTTCCAGGCTGCTATCGCCCATAGTCATACGTTGAAGGTGGGGGAAATCGATCGGTCCGTCATCGGGAACCAGCGGCGGTGACGGCATCCATTGAACCCGTTCGAGGTGAAGCGGCATTGATGATGGCCCAAATTCCCGCCAACCGAACGATCCGGCTGCGATTTTTTGCAGCCAAACACGGAATTGGTTAACGGAACGTTCTAGGTACAATCCGCCGGGTTGACGCAGTTTTGACGCAAACTCGCCACGATTGAGGGGCCATTCCGTTTATTTGAGGCGCTGCAAGAAGTTACCGGGGGAAGCCGTTAACTATCATTAAGAATGTCTTAACCAGAACCATTTCATTCGCACGACCAAGCCAATAGGATGTTTGCGGAAGTAGCGGACAAGCCGAGCGACCGGCAGTCCGAAATTCGTCCCGCGGGGTGCACATGGCCAGTCGCCATGCTGCAGGCGGGAACGAATCATGGGGACTTCTGTGTCAGTTGCGTAATCAGGGGGCGTGGAACGAGCATGGCAAACAACACCAAAAAGGCCAAGGATCCGACCGAAGTCGCGCTCTCTGCCATCCAGGAAGCACTCAATATCAGCGACCCCGCGCATGTCGATCGCGATCAACCCGCGATCCGTGCCGACAACGCCCCCACCAATCCATCTTCCCCCGTCGACCTCGACGACAACGCCTTCGACGCACGCATCGCCAATGATCGCCCGAGCTTCGAGCCGCAGGACGATCAGCGCTTTGCGCGCCGTCCCGCGAACGATGACCGCGAAACCATCGGCCAGATCCTGCAGGCGCTGCAGAAGAACCGCCCCGCTCGCAACGTCTATACACTCGCCACCCTGTTCGCCGGCTTGTGGATCGTCGGCGCAGGCCTGTTGACCGTTGCGTTCCTGCCGTCGCTGCAGGCCCTGATCGGTCAGGGTTCCGGCGGCACGCTGGCGCTGGCTGGCCTTGCTGCGCTGCTGTTCGCCCCGATTTTGCTGTTTTACTTCCTCGCCAGTCTTGCCTGGCGCGGCCAGGAAATGCGCCTGATCGCCCAGTCGATGGCACAGGTTGCGATCCGCTTCTCCGAGCCCGAAAGCACGGCCAGCGACTCGATGGTCACGGTCGGCCAGGCGATCCGCCGCGAAGTCGCCGCGATGGGCGACGGCGTCGAGCGCGCGATTGCACGTGCCGGCGAACTCGAAACCCTCGTCGCCAACGAAGTTTCCGCGCTCGAGCGCGCTTACTCTGACAACGAAGTCCGTATCCGCGCGCTGCTACAGGACATCGCGCATCAGCGCGACAACCTGGTCGGTCAGGCCGAGCAGGTTCGCTCCGCCATTTCGGGCGTGCAGATCGATCTTCGCCACGACATCGCGCTGATTTCGGACGCCATCGCATCGCGCGTCGACGAAGTCGCCAAGAGCATCACCGGCGCCCTCGAAGAGCGCGGCGAACACATTACCCGCGCCCTCGGCAATGCCGGCGATAACATGATCCTCGCGCTCGGCGAGCGTGGCGGCGACCTGCTCGACCGCCTCGAAGAGGCCAGCGCCGAGACCACCCGCGCGGTGCTCGACGCCAGCGAGCGTCTGACCACCAGCCTCAACTTCAAGACCGGCCACGTACACGACGAGTTCGTCGATCTCGCCGACCGCGTCCACGAAATGCTCAACGAGCGTATCGACCGCATCACCACCGAGTTCGAACAGCGTTCGTCCACGATTGTCGATCGCGTGTCGGACCGCACCGAGCAGGTCCACGACTCGCTGAAGAATTCCAGCGATAGCCTGCTGCTCGAACTCGAGCTGCGTAGCGGCGACCTCGTCAGCAAGATCGACGATGCCGGCAACCGCCTGGCCAACCAGATCCTCACGTCAGGTGACAAGGCGGGCGAGTCCCTCGACGCCACCGTCAACGCACTGGTCGCCAAGGTCGCGAGCCAGACCGAAACCGCGCACGACACCCTCAGCCTGCAGATGAACGCCTTCGACGAACTGGTGAAGGAACAGGGCAGCGAGCTGGCCGAGCGCTTCTCGCGCGACAGCGGCACGCTGGGCGCACTGATCACCAAGCACATCTCGGAATTCGACCGCACCGTGAAGACCTTCGGCGGCGAAGTCGTCGATCGCCTGGGTCAGCGCACGCAGGACATCTCGGAAACGCTGAAGACCTATGTCGATAATTTCGACACCCGCGTTGCGTCCAATGTAGGCGGCATCACGTCGTCGCTCGACACCCGCCTCGCAGAATTCGAGACCAAATTCGAAGGCCGCGTCGTCAATCTCGATGCGTCGCTCGACACCAGGATCAAATCGTTCGACGAGACCGTCGATGGACGTCTCAAGAGCCTTGAAGAAACGTTCGACGCTCGGGCGCAGTCGGTCACCGCGACCATCGATACGCGTCTTGAAAACCTCGCATCGACGCTCTCGGAAGGTGCCAACCAGGCCGTCCAGTCGGTCGATTCGCGCCTGACGCATCTGACCACCGCCCTGACCGAAGGCGCGAACCTCGCAGTCAGCTCGGTCGACGACCGCCTGACCCACCTGACCACCGCGCTCACGGAAGGCGCCGTGCAGGCGATCCACTCGATCGACGACCGCCTTTCCTACTTCACGAGCTCGCTCACCGAAGGCACGACGCAGGCGATCACGGCCATCGACAGCCGCATCAACAACGTCACCGATGCCATCGACAGCCGCAGCACACAGTTCGCGGATACCATCACTGCGCGCTTCCAGACGATCCACGAAGGCATGGAAGGTCGTATCGGCATCGTCGCCGGCGGGATCGAAACCCGCGTCGAACAGTTCGAGGAACTGCTCGGCTCGCGCATTGAGGCTGTTGCCGGCCGTATCGAAACCTCCGGCCGCACGGCCAGCGACTCGCTCATGGCCCGCGCCGAAGAACTCTCGATCGGCATCAAGACCAATGTCGAGGACGCCGAGCGTTCGCTCACGCATCTCATGGTCAATACGAGCGAGACCATTCAGGCTGGCGCCCGCGCCGCGCAGGAATCCCTCGTGTCGGTCTCGACCGATGTCGGCGCGCAGCTGAAGCTGACGGCGTCCGATATCGAGAGCTCGCTGACCGCTGTCGGCACCACTGCCGCCACGGCCATCGTCAACAGTGCCCGCGATGCGCAGGCCACGCTGGTCAATGCGTCTTCGGAAGCCTCGCTGCAGGTGAAGTCACTGTCGGCCGATGTCGAACGCACCCTCACCGCGGCCGGCTCCGCCACGGCGGCCTCGATGCTCTCAGGTGCCCGCGACGCCCAGTCGACCCTGGTCGCCACCTCTTCGGAAGTCGCCACCCAGATCCAGTCGCTCTCGGCTGATATCGAACGCACGCTCACTGCCGCCGGCACGGCGACGGCCGACTCGGTCCTGTCTGGCGCCCGCGCCGCGCAGAGCACGCTGGTCGCCGCGTCGACCGACGCCTCGCAGCAGGTCCGCACCCTTGCGGCCGATGTGGAGCGCACGCTGATCGCCGCCGGCACCGCCAGCGCGGACTCGATCCTGGCCAGCACGCGCAACGTCCAGTCCTCGCTGATCGACGCCTCGACCGAAGCGTCGAACCACGTCCGCAACCTCGCGGCCGACATGGAGCGCAGCCTGACCACCGCCGGCACCGCAACTGCCGAGTCGATCGTCGCCGGCGCCCGCGAAGCCCAGAGCACGCTGGTCACAGCGTCTTCCGAGGCATCAAGCCACGTGAAGTCGCTCTCGATCGACGTGCAGCGCACACTCACCGCGGTCGGCGCCGACACGGCGGCTGCGATTCTCTCGAGTGCCCGCGAAGTGCAGACCTCGCTGGCAACCTCCTCGGCGGATGCCGCGAACCAGATCAAGGTGATTTCCGCCGACATCGAGCGTTCGCTCTCGAACGTCACCGCCAACACCACCGACAACATCCAGACCAGTGCGCAGAATGCGCACAACTCGCTGGTCGCCGCCTCGAACGAGATCACCACCAAGATCAAGACCACCTCGTCGGAGATCGAGCGGTCGGTGTTCGCCGCTTCGGGCAGCTTCGGCACCACGATGACCGGCAAGACGGACGAAATCGTCACCTATGTGCAGCAGCAGACCGACCGTCTGTCGCAGATGGTCGACGCCAAGCGCGGTTCGCTGGTCGATGCGCTGGGCGCCAAGGCCAATCAGCTCACGGTCGATATCGATCGCGTCACCGCCGACGCGCTCAAGGCGATCGAGAGCCGCGGCCAGACCTTCTCGCAGACCATGGTCACCAACAGCACGGACGTGGCCCGCGCGATCACCACGGCTGGCGAACTCGCCACCGGTGCGGTCAACAAGTCGCTGAAGGATCTCGAGCAGAGCTCGCGCACCGCCATCGAGCAGTCGCGTCAGGTCTCGATCACTGCGGTCACGGAGATGCAGGAAACCAGCAAGATCCTGCGCACCGATACCGTGGCGCTGTTCGAACGCCTGCGTGAAGGCAACATCCTGCTGCAGGAAGTCCTCACCGGCGCCCACGACAATCTCAACTCGCTGGAGCGCGCTCTGGTCACCCGCGTGGCGGACTTCGTGTCCACCATGAACGACGTGACGTCGCGCAACGGCCTGGCTACCCAGACGCTGGAAGAACAGCTCACCGTGTTCACCTCCAAGACCTCCAAGGCCCTGGAAGATCTCGGCTCACTCTCGGGCCAGTTCGAAACCCATGGCCATGCCCTCGTGGATGCCGCGGCTCTGGTCGAACAGAGCAACCGCACCACGATGTCGTCGGTCGGCGAACGCAAGGCGGCGCTGGAATCGCTGGTCACCACCATCGATCTGCGCACCACCGATCTCGATCAGCGCCTCACCCGCTTCACCGGCCTGCTCGATGAATCGCTGGCAGCCGCTGAAGAGCGTGCCCGCGACATCGCCCGCGTCGTCGCAGAGACCGCCGGTCAGGGCTCGGCAGCGATCAGCCGGCAGTTCGAAGCCGTTCGCACCGCCGCGGAAGAAGAACGCCGCGCGACAACGCAAGCCATGAGCGAAATCTACCAGCAGGGCACGCAGGAAGCCGATGCCATGTTCAAGCAGTCGGCCGACAAGTTCTCGTCGATGGTCGCCAGCATGAAGCAGATGGCTGCCGAAATGCACAACGAGCTCGAGAGCACCCGCACCGAACTGCGCCGTGGCGTTCTCGACATGCCGCAGGAAGCCGCCGAGAGCACTGCGCAGATGCGCAAGGTGATCGTCGACCAGATAGAGGCGCTCGCCGAGCTGAACCGCATCGTTGCCCGCCACGGCCGCGGCCTTGACGTGGTCTCGACCAGCCGCACCACCAGCGTGCAGCGTGACGAGGAGCCGGCGATGGCGATCGCCAGCAGCCGTAGTGAAGCGCGCCACGAGGCTCCGCGTCCGGCCCCGCGCCGCGAGGAGCCGCCTGCCCGTAGCGCAACGAACTTGCCGATGCCCGATATCGGTGGCCCTGCGCCGCGTCGCACCGAAGCGCCGTCGGTCGCTCCGGCCAACTCCGACCAGGGCCGTGACGGCTGGCTGTCGGATCTGCTCGGCCGCGCCGATCACGTCGAGGAAGATCGCACGCCGCCGCGCCGCGCACCGGCTCCGCAGCAGCCTGCAGCCTCGGCCAATCCGCTGGAGTCGCTGTCGCTCGATATCGGCCGCCTGATGGATCGGACACTGGCTGCCGAAATGTGGGATCGCTATCAGCGCGGCGAGAGCAAGGCCTTCAGCAAGCGGCTCTATACGCCCGCCGGCCAGAAGGCTTTCGATGAGGTCGCCCGCAAGTATCGGTCGGACCGCAACTTCAAGGGCACGGTGGATCGCTACATCACCGAATTCGAACGCCTGCTTGACGAAGTCGCCCGCGATGAACGCGGCCCGGCAGCGCTGCGCAGCCATCTGACCTCGGAAACGGGTCTGGTCTACACCCTGCTCGCTCATGCAGCGGGTCGGCTGGGCTAAGCAAGATTAAATACGAACGCGAAAAGCGGAGGCAGCGATGCCTCCGCTTTTTTGTTGGGCCTGCTGTTGTGCCGGAGCGCTAGACGCGGGGCTAGGCCGGTGCCGTCATCACGCGGGATCCTTGTCGTGAATGTTGACGCCGAACGGCAAAGACACCCAGGCATGCCGGCGACAGTGATAGACGGAAATCTCCGGGGGCGGAAAATCCGGATCGGCAAAGCAGCCGACCGCCACGGCTACGGAACGCGCTTCATATCCTTCTTCGGTGTGGAAGAGATTGGTGCCGCAGACGGGACAGAACCGGAATCGGAAGCGCGCCCCCTGATCCCCTGTGCGGACATATTCAGTCGCGGTGCCGCTCACATTGTAACTTGGCCCGAAGCCCGCGAGCGCTGCAAAGACGCTGCCGGTCCGGCGCTGACAAGCAAAACAGTGGCATATACCGACGCCCCTCGGCTCGCCTTCGAGCACGATGGACAGCTGACCGCACGAACAGGACGCAGTTCTCGACATGACGGACCTCCTCGATGCAGCGGTCTGCTGGATCACGGGCCGCGACAGTTACCTTATGCGAACCCGATGCGTTGGGTGAAGCTGCGCGTCTCGCCCACCGCAATGTGCATCACGCCCGGCTTGTCGGCGAACTCGCCGTCGAAATCTACCGGGCTGGCATAGCCGTACCACGGTTCGATGCAAAGGAATGCAGCGCCGGATGGTTTCGACCAGATGCCAAGTTCGCGAAAGCCTTCCCAGGCGAAGGTGATCGTCGGTCCGCCAGGCGCGCTATAACTCAGCGACCTGCTGGCGAGATGATCGAAGATCATCGCGTCCTTCACGAACAGCGATTCCGACAGCGCCAGTGCGCCGCCCTGCACCGGCGATGGTTCCGGCTCCCTCAGCAACAGTCCACCCTCGAGCCGTCTGATCGGCGCCGGTTCAGCATCGGAGAAGATGATCGTGTGCGCGCGCTTGTCGGCGCCGTCCGTCAGCGGCCAGTGAAATGCCGGATGCGCACCGATCGAGGCCGGCAGCATCTCGTCGCCTGTATTGGTCACGGCATAGCCGATCACCAGCTCATCACCTTCGATGGCGTAGGTCACGTCCAGCTTGAAGGCGAACGGATATTTCGCCCGGCTGGCGTCGTTGTCCGCCAGCGACAGCGCGCAGGATGCAGGTCCCTGCCCGGTCCAGCTGAAGCGCTGGTCGCGCGCAAAGCCGTGCTGGGTCATTGCATAGACCTGGCCGCGATGGCGCAGCACATCGTCTTTCAGCTTCCCGACGATCGGAAACAGTAGCGGCGCGTGGCGAGGCCATTCCTCGCCGGCCTGCCAGAGCACCTCATGCCCATGCGCATCCTTCAATGAGCAGAGTTCGGCGCCATCGGCCTTGATCGTCGCCGTGACGCGGCCATTGCTGATGGTGAAGCTATCTTGGGTCTCCATCAGCGCTCTCCATGTATATCGGGACTGGTGTCTATTGAGCCTGCTGGCGACGACGCGGCGGAGCGACAGATGCCGGAGGCGCCGCCGGTGCAGGCGCAGCCGCGGGTGTGCCGCTGCTGGCGCCAAACAACAGGCGCGTCGGGTTGCGGTCAAGATTGTTCACCGCACGGCTGATATCGGCGAGCGTGCGGCGACCGTCGAGGATCAGAGCACCCGAGCGCTTGTCGAGGTTCTCGGTCAGCTCATGGAACGACTTTACGGCCGCCGTGAGTTCGCCGCCGTCCTTGCCGCCCGCGAGCGCATCAAGACCGAGCAGGATATTGTCGGTTCGCGCGACGACGCTGTCGGCTTTGCCCATGACACCATCGGCCTTGCCCATCACGCTGTCGATCTTCAGCATGATGCCGTCGATTACTTCCGAATTTTTCGCCAGCGTTGCCGTGAAGGTTTCGACATTCTTCATGGCGCCCTTGAGAGTATCCTGATTGTCGGCGACCAGACGATTGACGTTGTTCAGCGTTGCCCGGATCGATTCAGAGATATCCCGCAACAGCTCCGGATCGGCCGTCAGCACCGGCACGCCGTCGGTGTCCAGCGGGACCGCGGGCGCAGCTTCATCGCCGCCCTTCAGCGCGATCGCCGCTACACCGGTGAGCCCCTGAAATTCCAGACCGACCTGCGTGTCCTTGCGAATGGGCGCGATGTTCTCGACCATCGCCAGCGCAACGACGCGCTTGGGATTGTCGAGCTTCACAGAGACGACCTCGCCGACCCGGATACCATTGAAGTTGACATTGCCGCCGTTGCGCAGGCCCGACGCCGCGCCTTCGAAGATGATGCGCAGCGGCGTGCGCTGCGTGGTCGAATGCAGATTCTGGAACCACAACACGAAGCCGAACGCTGCGGCGATCACCGCCAGCGTGAAAATTCCGATCAGGACGAAGTTCGCCCGCGTTTCCATCAAACCAACTCCAGTACAACTAGCCGATAACAGCGCGTGCGCGCTTGCCGTGGAAATATTCCCGAAGCCAGGGATGCTGCGAGGCCAGCATGTCGGCCATCGTTCCCTGCGCGATGATCTTGCCATTACCGAGAACGGCGATCCGGTCGCAGGCTGTATGCAGGCTGTCGAGATCATGAGTTACCATGAAAACGGTCAGCCCCAAAGTTCGCTGCAGCGTGCGCACCAGTTCGTCGAAATCGCCGGCGCCGATCGGATCGAGACCCGATGTCGGCTCATCCAGGAACACGATCTCCGGATCGAGCGCGAGCGCGCGCGCCAGCGCGACGCGCTTGATCATGCCGCCCGACAGTTCCGACGGATAGCGATCCGCGACCTCCGGCTTGAGACCGACCATGGTAAGCTTGGCCATGGTGATCTCGTCGAGCAGACGTTCCGAGACCTTGAGATATTCGCGCACTGGAAACTGGATGTTCTGCCGCACGTTGAGCGACGAGAACAGCGCCCCGTGTTGAAACAGGATACCCCAACGCCGCTCGACTTCGCGGCGTTCCTTGTCGCCGCTGTCGAGATCGGTGCCGAACACTTCGATCGTGCCGGAGACCTTTGGCACGAGGCCAATGATCGTGCGCATCAGCACGGACTTGCCCGCGCCGGACGCGCCGACGAAACCGAGGATTTCGCCGCGCGCCACGTTCAGGTTGAGGCCGTCGAGCACCCGACGGCTGCCGAATGCCACGGTAAGATCGCGCACGCTGATGATCGCATCGGCAGAGGTGGAGGCGGCAGCCGTCGGCGTCTCAGTAATGGGCGTCGCAGTCGTCGAGATCATGGCCGTCAGATCCCGATCGTTGCGAAGAAGATCGCGAATACGCCATCCATCACGATCACGAAGAAGATTCCCTTCACCACGGACGATGTTGTGTGCTGCCCCAGCGACTCCGCGCTACCCTGCACGGCAAGGCCTTCGACGCAGGCCACGATGCCGATCACCATGGCCATCACAGGCGCTTTCACCATTCCGACGATGAAGTGGTTGATCGAAATCGCCTCGCGCAGCCGCGACAGGAACGACGATGGATCGACTCCGCCATAGAGCCAGGCGACCAGACCGCCGCCATAGAGCGCAGCCATCGCGCCGAGAAATGCGAGAATGGGCAGCGCCAGCACCAGCGCTACCATGCGCGGCAAGATCAGAACTTCGATGGCATCGAAGCCCATGGTGCGAAGCGCATCGATCTCCTCGCGCATCTTCATGGAACCAAGCTCGGCGGTATAGGCGCTGCCAGAACGACCGGCGACCATGATCGCCACCAGCAGCACGCCAAGCTCGCGCAGCACCAGCACGCCGAGCATATCGACCACAAAGACGTCGGCACCGAAGCGGCGAAAATGGAACAGGCCCTGCTGGGCAACGATACAGCCGATCAGGAACGTAATCAGGACGACGATCGGTACTGCGTTCCAGCACACCTGCTCCAGGTGATGCACCACCGAGGTGAGCCGGAACTTCGACGGATGCCGCCAGACGCGGAACCAGGCCGCGATCACGGCACCAATCATATCGACCAGCGCGACGAGGGTTTCCCCGATGCCATAGATATTGCGGCCGATGCCATCGAGCACGGCAGTCAGGGCGCTACCGCTTGCCGGTAACGGGACCGCAGGCTTCACGCGGCGGACCTCGTCGACCAGGGTCGCGTAATTCGCCGAAAGGCCCGCGATCTGCGCCTCGTGGCCGCCATTGGTCAGCGCCCGACGCAACCTCTCGATCAGCCACGCGCCGAATGTATCCAGCTTGGAGACCTGCGACACGTCGATGAAGATGTTGGGGCGGCTACCGGTCAGCTTTTCGGCCTCGCCGACGAGTTTTTCAAGCGCGGGGGCAAAACGAGCCGTCCACGACCCAGCCGCGCACAGCGCCAAGCCGTCGCCTTTCGCGATCTGTTCCAAGGTCGGGCCGCTCAAAACAGGCTCCCGCGGGCGTTCAGTCTGTGCATGAACAAAGTATTAACACGCCCAAATACGTTTCTGAGAAGCCAAGTGAAGCCAACACGTTGCTATGGTTAATATAGCCTTAATCCGCCCTGTCAGACACCGGCATTGCGTCGCAAACAAGTTCACGGCGATCACGTAAACTTATAGACACGTCATTACCCGCCGTTGCCGGCACAGCCCGAAAGACGCCGCATTGTCCGCATCCGACGCTGCCCCCGCCCTAATGACCGCCCGGATCGAGCAATGGCCGATCGCTGGCGCCTTCACCATCAGCCGCGGCGCCAAGACCGAGGCCGTCGTCGTGGTCGCCGAGATCAGCCGCGGCGGCGTAACTGGCCGCGGCGAATGCGTGCCCTATGCGCGCTATGGCGAGACCCCGGAGGCTACGCTGGCCGCCATTCTGGCGATGCAGGACCGATTTGCCGCAGGCCTCGGCCGTGACGCCTTGCAATCGGCCATGCCCGCCGGTGCCGCCCGCAACGCGGTGGATTGCGCTCTGCTAGACCTCGAAGCCAAGAGCCAGGGCCAGCGCGTCTGGGACATGCTGCAGCGGCCGGCACCGCGCGCCTGCACCACCGCCTATACGATCTCGCTTGGTACACCCGAGGCGATGGCCTCCGCCACCGCAAAGGCCGCCTACCGGCCGCTGCTGAAGATCAAGCTCGGCAGTGACGACGACATCAGCCGCATCAAGGCCGTGCGCCAGACCGCACCCGAATCCGAGTTGATCGTCGATGCCAATGAGGCGTGGACGCCGGACAACCTGAAAGCCAATCTCGATGCCTGCCATAACGCCGGCGTCACGCTGATCGAGCAGCCGCTGCCGGCAGGCAAGGATGATGCGCTGATGCATGTGCATCGGCCGATCATGGTTTGCGCCGACGAGAGCGTGCATGGCCTCGCTTCGCTCGAGGCGCTGCGCGGGCGTTACGATGCGATCAACATCAAGCTCGACAAAGCCGGCGGCCTGACCGAAGCGCTGGCGATGGCCGATGCCGCGCGTGCCATGAATCTCGACATCATGGTCGGTTGCATGGTGGCGACGTCGCTGGCGATGGCGCCGGCGATGCTGATTGCGCAATATGCACGCTTCGTCGATCTTGATGGCCCGCTATTGCTCGCCGGGGATCGCGATGGCGGTCTGCGCTATGACGAAAGCACGGTCTATCCGCCCGACGCGGCGCTCTGGGGCTGATCGCCCGCAACGCCCGGCGGCTGCCCGGCGCGATGCCGGCCGAACCATATGACGGTCGCGCCGGCCAGGCCAAGCACGGCCATCACGTAATAAACGCCCTCGCCGTAACGCGCATAGATCGCGCCTGACAGAACCGCCATGCTGCTCATCACCAGGCCGGTGCAGGCGGTGACATAGCCCTGCGCCCGCGCCATGACGTGCGGCGGCACGTGATGCAGCAGCAGGCCCATTGTTCCGAGTTGCGTCAGACCGTAGGTCGCGCCGTGCAGCAATTGCACGACCACGAGAATCGGGAGCGGAAGCGTTTGCGCGGTCAGCGTCCAGCGCAACAATGCGCCGAGGCCACCGAGGATGACCATGGTCGCAGGTGCCAATGTCAGGCGTGGCGACACTGCGAACAGGATGATTTCGGCGAGCACGCCGAGCGTCCATAGACCCGCGATGGTGAGGCCGTCGAGTCCAGCCGCCTGCCAGGTGATCGACGCGAAGGTGTAGTAACCGGCATGGCTGCCCTGGATCAGTGCGGCGGAGATCGCGATGGCGAGGAAGCCGGGATCGCGTAGCAACGCGCTTGCCTTCGAGAGCACCGTGCCGTCGCCTGTCGGCGCGCCCAATGGCTGCAGACCAAGGCTGACGACAGCCGACAGCACCATCGCTGCAACAATCACCCAGATCAGATGCTCACCGTCGAGCCAGTTGACCACCAGACCGCAGGCAAGCGCACCAACCACGAAAGCCGCCGAGCCCCACAGCCGTAGCGGACCGTAACTGAAGCCGAAGCGCACCACGCCTTTCAGCGCATAGCCATCGGTCAACGCCGTGAGCGGCGTCCAGACCACCGCCGTCAGCGCGAACACCAGGAGCACGGCGAGCGGTTCGCGTAGCGTGCCTACTGTCGCAAAGCCGATCATGGTGAGGAAGGCACAGACAATCATCGTCTGGCGCAGGGCATGACGGCGCTCTGCGAAAGCGGTGATGAAGGGCAGCGTGGTGAAGCGCGTCATCGACGGCACAGCAAGGATGGCGCCGATCCAGGTCGGATCGATACCGATCGCCTTCAGCCAGACCGGGAAGAACGGCAGATAGAAGCCGCTGGAGCCGAACACCGTGCCGTAGAACATCGCCAGCCGCTGCGCGAATTTGCGGCGGATTTGCGGGGCGCTATGGGTGGCAGATTCGGCTATCATGAGGTGAACTGCGATTCGCCACGGGATCGTGGAGATGGTTACATACCGCGCATCCCTGTGCGCGCCACGAGTTATCATGATGGCCGAAGAAGCATTTGCCCTGTCGCCGATCTCTGCCCGCCCCACCCTGCCGGGCGAGGCAGACTATGACGCGATCCGCGAAGCCTTCATGGAGACCGCGCGCGGCCGCTGGTTTCTCGCCGAATATGCCAAGCGCAACCGCACGGCCGATACCAGCCTGGTGCTCGAAGCCGTCACGCGGCTGGAAGCCAATCTCGCCGCCCAAAAGCAGGCGCCGGCGCTCAGCCTGATCGCCGCGCTCGGCGCGATCCGTTCTGCCGTCCGTCAGGCCAAGGCCAGCGCCATAGAGGCGATGCCGCGCGTCGACGCCGACGAGGTTTTGACCGGTGCCCGCAACGGCACCCGCATCATTCGCGAGATCGCCTGGACGCTGCGTGAATGCGGCGCCGACACGCGGATCTGCGATCTGCTCGACACGCAGGTCAAGGCTATCGAGGCCGGGCAGCAGGCTCTCAATGGCAACGGCCGTGAGGATGTGCTGGCGAGCTACGACTTGCTGATGCAGCGGGTCGAGCAGATGGTCGATGGCAGCGCGGCGACGGTTGCGCAGGCCGAACCGACTCCGGCTGCCGAAAAGGTCGAGCCCGTTGTCGCCGAAGCGCGCGAAGCATCCGTGACGCCGTTGTTCAAGTCGCAGGCGAGCGAAGTGCTGGCTGAGACGGTCACGATCTCAAGCGTCGAACCGCCGCGCGCCTCCGTACAGCCGCCCGTTGCAGAGACGGTGGTCGTAGAGACCGTCGCTGAAACGGCCGCGCCTGTCGCAGAAGCCACCGCGGAGCTTGCCGCCACGATGGCCGAGGCCTCCGCGGCTATCGCTGCGGACGATGTCCCGGAGGCGCCTGAAACGGCAGGGATTGCTGAGGACGAACATGACCTCGCCGTCCTCGATATGGTCGCCGCAGAGATGGGCGCGCTCGATCTGAGCGAGCCGGACGTTATTGAGCCTCAGCTTGTCGAGCCTCAATACGTTGAGCCTGAGGTGATGCAGGTTGAAGCTGTCGCTGTTCAGCCAGCAGAGCCCGAAGCCCTCAATCCCGATCTGATGACGCTGGCGCAGATCGCAGAGGTCGCGCTGGCGCCCGAGCCGCCGCAGCCGGACCTGGTGCCTCAGCCGGAAGCTGCCGCGCCGTCGCTTGGCGCAGCGCTGATCGCTGGCGGCGTGATCGCGGATCCGAACGCGCCGGCATCGGACCCGCTGGCGCCGATCCGCAAGATGACGCAGGCTGAGAAGATCGCGTTCTTCTCGTAAGCGCCTCTCGCCAGATCAGGCGTTGATGATCCTGGCGTAGAGATCCGCATCGACATTGCCGCCGGACAAAACGATCACCACCGTCTTGCCGCGCGCGTCGAAACGCCCGTGCATTAGCGCAGCCAGCGCCACGGCCCCGCCGGGCTCGACCACCAGCTTCAAATCGCGGAACGCAAAGGCCATCGCCTTGCGGACTTCGTCGTCGGTGGCCGTGACGCCGCCCGACAGCAGATGCTGATTGACGGCGAAGGTGATTTCGCCGGGCGTCAGGGCCATCAGAGCGTCGCAGATCGTTCGCCCCGCATTGCTGTGGGCGACGCGCTTGCCGGCGCGCAATGAGAGGCCGTGATCGTCAAAGCCCGCGGGCTCGGCGACGATGATTGCCGTCTCGGGGAAACGCGCCTTCACGGCGGTCGCGATGCCACCGATCAGGCCGCCACCGGACGCCTGCGCAGACACGATGTCCGGCACGATGCCGAGGGCGGCCATGTCCTCGGCGATCTCGCGTCCGACAGTACCCTGCCCGGCCATCACGAACGGGTCGTCATAGGGCGGCACGACCGTGGCGCCGCTCTTGCCGGCAATATCGCGGGCGATGGCTTCGCGGTCTTCCTTGTCGCGATCATAGAGCACGACTTCGGCGCCATAACCCTTCGTGCGCTCGACCTTCGACACCGGCGCATCGGACGGCATCACGATGGTCGCCTTCATGCCGAGGATCTGCGCTGCGGCGGCAACGCCCTGCGCGTGATTGCCGGAGGAGAATGCGACGACGCCCCTGCCGCGCTCACCCTCGGGGATCGAGGAAATCTTGTTGAAGGCACCGCGAAACTTGAACGAGCCGGTTCGCTGCAGCACTTCGGGCTTCAGGAACACTTTCGCGCCGGTCAGCGCATCGAGCACAGGCGACCGGAGCAACGGCGTACGCGTTGCATAAGGGGCGATGACGCGCGCGGCGGCATCGATATCGGCGGACGTTATCGGCAATGGGGTGTTTGTCATGGGCGCATTTTATCGCGCGGCACAACCGGCGGGCAAGCTATACAAAGAGCATGTCAGGCAGCGAAACGCGGATGCTTCGCTGCGGACGGTGCACGGGCGGCGATTTCGGCCCGCACATGGCTGATATTGTTGACGAAAGCGCGTGCCGACGCTTCCCAGGTGTGACCGGCAGCAAACTTGAGACAATCTTGCGGCGAGATCTCGAGCGCCTTGAGACAGGCCTGCCGCAAGTCATCCGACAAGACGCCGACCGGCGACGCGCCGATCACGTCCTTCGGACCCGTTACCGGGAATGCCGCCACCGGCACGCCGCTCGCCAGCGCCTCGAGCAGCACGAGACCATAGGTGTCGGTCTTGCTTGGAAACACGAAGACATCGGCTGAGGCGTAGGCAACGGCCAGAGCTTCTCCCTGCAACGCGCCCGTGAACAGCGCCTCGGGATATTTCGCTTCGAGCGCGGCACGCGCCGGGCCGTCGCCAACCACGACCTTCGTACCCGGCAGGTCGAGATCGAGGAAGGCTTCGAGGTTCTTCTCGACGGCGACGCGGCCGACCGAGAGGAAAATGGGCTTTGGCTTGCCGAGATCGACCTGCCGCGGATGAAACAGATTGGCGTCGACGCCGCGCGGCCACAGCACGACATTGCGAAAGCCGCGGTCACGTAGCTCGGTCGCGAGCGCCGGCGTAGCCGCCATCACGGCAGAGCTGGCGCCATGGAAGCGGCGCAGGCCGGCCCAGACCCAGGATTCCGGAATCGGAAAACGCGCCGAGATATATTCGGGAAAGCGCGTATGAAAACTGGTGGTGAAGGGAATGCTCCGGCGGCGGCAATAGGCACGCACCGAAAATCCGATCGGGCCTTCGGTGGCGATATGGATATTATCGGGCTTCGCCTCGTCGATCAGTTGCGCAATCTTGCGGCGGCTCGGGATCGCAACGCGCAAATCAGCGTAGCTCGGCAGCCCGACCGTACGAAACGATTCCGGCGTGAGAAAACTCACATCGACGCCAAAGCCCTTCGCCGCTTCCGCCATCATCGTCAGCGTCCGCACGACACCGTTGACTTGGGGATGCCAGGCATCGGTAGCGACGAGAATGCGCATCAGGCCGCCATCCTTCACGCCGCCTTGGCCGGTGCGAGCGCCTGCACCGGCATGCCGCGGCGGACCGGATCGGTCCAGGTAATGATCTCGAAGCGGCCATCCTCGTGTTCGACCAGCGCCGTACAGCTTTCGACCCAATCGCCGCAATTCATGTAACGGATGCCGTGCTCGTCACGGATCGTCGCGTAGTGGATATGACCGCAGATCACACCGTCAGCGCCGTGGCGCCGTGCCTCGCCGGCCAGCGTCTCTTCGAATGCGCCGATATAGTTGACGGCGTTCTTCACCTTCATCTTGGCCCATTTCGACAGCGACCAGTAAGGGAAGCCGAACAATTTGCGCAGCGCATTGACCAGACGATTCATCTGGATCGCGAAGTCATAAGCCTTGTCGCCGAGATGGGCGAGCCAGCGCGCGTTCTGCACCACGAGGTCGAAAATGTCGCCATGGATGACAAGATACTTCTTGCCGTCCGCGCCTTCATGCGTCGCAGTCTCGACGACCTCGATACCGCCGAAACGCGTGCCGTAATAGCTGCGCAAAAACTCGTCGTGATTGCCGGGAATGTAAACGACCTTGGCGCCCTTGCGCACCTTGCGCAGCATCTTCTGGACGAAGTCGTTATGGGACTGCGGCCAGTGCCAGCCGGATTTCAGCGCCCAACCATCGACGATGTCGCCGACGAGATAGATGGTATCGGCATCATGGGTACGGAGGAAGTCCAGCAGCCGGTCAGCCTGCGATCCGCGGGCGCCAAGGTGGACGTCGGAGATAAACAAGGTGCGAAAGCGCTTTTCGTTGCCTTCACTCATCACGTCTCTTTCCATGTCGAGCAGCTAACTGATTTGCATGACACGGCGATGACGATTTACGCCGCCAGCGCCGCCGCGGTTCGCTCAAAAGTAACCAATGTGTAGATGCCGAACGGCGCCACCTTGCGGCGTTCGACGAGGATCGATTCAGCGTTCGCCCGCGACCACGCCTGCAGCCGCGCGAACGGGAATTCCGGGCGCAGACCGAGGGAACGGGTCTTCACGGCGGCCCAGCGCTCGACGGCGGCTGCCAGACCAGTCTCCGAATACAGATGATTGACGAGAATGATGCGGCCGCCCGGCTTCACCACGCGGTGGCATTCCGACAGCACCTGCTCGGGATTCTCGACCAGAGTAATAACGAACTGCGCCACAACACAGTCGAAGGTCGCGTCAGAAAATGTCATGGCATGGGCGTCCATCTCCTGGACGTCCTTGACCCATGGATAACGCCCCGTTGCCATTTTGGCGCGCGCCTTGGCGAGCATGGGCGCGCTCAGATCGATACCGGTGATCTCGGTTGTTGCATCATAGTCATCGAATGACAGGCCAGTGCCGACACCAACTTCAAGCACCTTGCCGCCCACAGCACGCGCGGCCTCGGCAGCGGCGCGACGGCCCTTGAGCATCACGGGACCGCACACCGCATCATAGATCGGAGCCCAGCGTGCATAGGCTGTTTCAACAATGGATTTTTCGAGATCCAGCGTCGTCATCAGAGGTTCCGTCCAGCGTGTCCGAAAGAATCGGACAACCAATTTGCTGCTCGGCTGATATCAAGCCGGGATGACAGATCGACGACAGAGTGTCGCATGAGAAATACCGCTGGATACGCCAGGGAGCCGCCAAAGGGACTACCGTAACTGATATGTACCCACAGAGCCGCTATAGCGCGTGGATCGCGAATCCGGTGCTGACGCGCAGAATGTGCAAGACGAAGCCCTTCCTGGACGCGTTCGACACGCCTGGCCGCCTTTTCGCGGCGCCTTAAGCGAAAATAACGCTGCTCTGACGCCTGACTGACGTCGGCGATGACGTCGACAGGCTTCAATGCTTGTCACGCAGCGATGTGCCGGGATATCCCGGTCGCAAAAATCGGAGCACTACCATGCGCGCCTACGCACAGTTTGTATCAGGCGACGATCATCTGCGTCTCGGTGCGATCTTCAGCCTGCCTGCCACGTGGCGGCAGCGAGCCCGTTTCAGGGAAGAGTTGCGCGCGGATATCAGAGACAGGCCCGATTTTCTCCACGATATCGGCATCGGCCTGTACGAAGCGCATGCCGAAGCGTCACGGTTCTTCTGGGAGCCTTGGCTACTGAAGCGCCGCTAGTCCAAAATCATAATCCGATTGCTGCGGCGGAACTGCGCTCGACCAAGAGCATAACATTCGTCTTTTCCAACAACGGTTGATCGGACGATGTAACGCTCATACTGCGCCCATCTCTCAACAACGCTTCTGTAGCGCCCAACCAACGCCGGCGACGACGTCGACAGGCTTCAACGGGTGTCACGCGAGTCCTGCCGCCGCACGTTCGGGTCGCAAGAGTTTTTGCCAGATAGTTACCGATTTCAGACCGCTGCAATTCCAATGATTGCGATCGCGATTGCTTCGCATTCCGCGGAGCACTTGAGAGGCCCACCAGGGCAAATACGTAACCAGGCAAGGGGTGCGCGTGCAGGTTATTGGCAAGCTATTGTCCGCACTTGGCGGACAAGGACCGGCGCTTTTGGTGATCTCGCTTTGTGCAGGGCTGTTGATCCAGCCTCTCGCTCATTTAGGCTATAATCTTTTGCCGTTCTCGGCATTTCTGCTGACACTAGGCTCGTTTCTCACAGCCGGTCTCGCGCCATCCGAAGCCAAGATTCGTCTGCCCCTGGTGGCCCTGGTGGTTGCCTGGGTCGGCCTGGCGCTTCCTCTTGCCGCTGCCGCTCTACTGGCCTTCCTTCCGCTTGATCCTGCGCTGCGGGCCGGTGTTCTGCTTTCGCTCCTGGCGCCGCCGGTCGGAAGCGCGGCCGCGATCGCTGGGATGCTTGGTCTGCGAACACGTCTCGCTTTACTCGTATCCATCGCACTCACCCTCCTCACGCCGATTTCAATTCCGTGTTTTGCCACAGTGCTCGGACTTGGAATTGAATTCGACATGGGCGCGCTGGCTATCCGATTGTTCAGCATCATCGGCGCTGCAGGCTTGGTTGCTTTTCTGGCAATACGGTTTCGCCGGAATCTGATGCCCGTTCTGCCCGACCAACACGCTGCCACCGGGGTCGCCGTTATCGGACTCATCATCGTCGGACTGGCAACCTCACAGGGCATACGGACCCACTGGATCAGCAATCCGCTACGTTTCGATGTCATGCTCGCCGCGGCGGTCGTCTCCAACTTTGGACTGTGCGTGCTCGCAACTTTAACATTCGCGAGAATGGGGTTACAGACCGCTGGAACGATAGGCCTCGTGAGCGGAAACCGTAATGTCACTCTCGTGTGGGCGGCGGCCAGCTTTGGTCTGCCATCTCTCGCGGAGGGTTATGTCGCTGCGTGCGTCATCCCTGTCCTCGCGCTCCCTCTCATCGTCAAGCTTTGCCTCAAACTACCTTCCTTCAGCCGTCTCCTCCCGCAAAACTGATGACCAAGAGGCGACGGCCCCCGATCAGCACTCGTACGGGGGGCCAAATCCCGCGTAAACAGACACAGACATTGTATTTCGCTGGGAAACGCGCTGGGCCATAGATACGATCTATGGCCTATGGGGGACGGCACATTGGACAAACTCACTCTGAACGATCCGCTATTCGCTACCTACGTCATTGCTGCGAGCCTGACGATCCTCAAGGCTGTGGCGATGTCGTGGCTGACTGTAGTCCGTATGGTCGACGTCAAAGGCGGCTACCGTTCGCCCGAGGATATCAAGAAGACGCCGATGAACCCTGCGCCCGACCCGGCGCAACTCTTGCCCAACGAGCGCGTCGAGCGGATTCGCCGGATCCAAATGAACGACCTCGAGAGCCTGCCCTACTTCCTGGTCGCGGGTTTGCTCTACATTCTCACGCAACCGTCCCTGCTGCTCGCCCAATGGCTGCTATACGGTTACGTCGCCTCACGTCTGCTTCACTTCATCGCCTATCTCACCGGACAGATTCATGAGATACGCGCGACCTTCTGGACTGTGGGCTCGCTCATCCTGATCTTCATGACCGTCCGGACGTTGATATCTGCAGTCGGCGCGTGAAGTTCAAGCCGTAACGCCGGCTTCGCGCTGAGCCGATAGGTAACGTTCAAGATCGTCGTCCTGCTTGAAAAAGCGCATGGCACGAAGCTCTGCGATAGTTGTCTTTTGCACGGCATCGCGCTGGCGCGTCACGTCGCGGGCCTCTTCCAATCGCCTGGCGGCTACAAGATTGGCTACCAGCATGCGATGGCCCGTACCGTTGGCCGGATTTTGCTGGATCGAGTTGCGCGCCCACAAGACACCATCCTCAGGGCGTCCGAGCGCAAAACATGATGCAGCCAAGCCCGTCATCCAAAAATGGAGCATATTGTCGTAGGGGCTGAGGGCGATCGACCGGTGAAGGCATGTGACAGCATGCTCATAGTCGCCCCCCATGCTGTCGATCATTCCAAGAATGCCCCAGGCAAAGGCGGAGCTTGGATTGAGGCGCACAGCTTCCTTGCAGTGGATGCGCCCCTGATCGTTGTTTCCGACCGGACCAAACAATGTGAAGCCATAGACCGCATGGGCGAAAGCATCTGCACCATCTTGCTCGACGGCGCGGCGCGCCAAGACGACGGCTTCGACCAACGTTTCCGGCAACGCTGCGGCCCCCAGAGGCGACGCCATGACGAGTGCCCAGGCAAGGGACGCCAGCGTGGCTGGGCGCAGCTGATCGCGGTTGAGAGACTGTCGCAACAATACGATCGCCCTCGTGATCCCGTCACGGGTTCCGTTCCATAGATGGGGAAGCGCTCGCAGGTAGATGTCGTAAGCCGAAAGATCAGAGAGCGGCTTGCGCCTTGCGCGCTCGACCTCGGCGCTCCGCACGGCCGGATCAATCACTGCAGCGACGCTCGCGCTGATGTCATCCTGCAGATCGAAAACATCGACGATGGCGCGATCGTAGCGATCAGACCAGACCTGAACCTCATCGCGGGCATGGGTCAGTTCGGCCGATACACGAATGCGGTTGCCCGCTTTGCGGATGTTGCCGCTCAGGACGTATTGAACACCGAGTTGTTGCGCGATTTGCCGGCTGGTCAGCCTTCTATCCTTGAAGGCGAAGCTCGATCCGCGTGCGATGACCACGAATTCGCGAAAGCGCGACAAAGCGGTGATGATGTCCTCGGTGACACCGTCAGCGAAGTATTCCTGCTCCGGGTCGTCGCTCATGTTCCGAAACGGCAGAACCACAATGGATGGTTGATCCATGACCATCATCAGAGCAGGCGTAAGTGGAGTCGATATCTCGATCTCGCTGACAGCCACCGATTCGATCAGTGTCTGGGCTCTGCGTAGTTCAGCAACGAGCGCTCTGGTTGCCTCGTCCGGCTCCGTGTTGAGCTCTCGCTTCAGAAGCCCAACGACCTCTTGATAGTACTTGAGCGCTTCAGCTTTACGCCCAGTTGCAGACAGAGCCTGCATGATCAGCCGGTGCGCATCCTCACGCATGTTGTTCAGTGCGCTGGCACGGTGCCCGGCCTTCAATGCGTGATCGGCGCGACCGGCGACCAGTTCTTTTTCGCCGAGCCCGACCATCGCAGTCAGAGCCAGCTCCTGAAATCGCTGGCGTTCGCCAGCCAGCCAATCGCTCCAGCCTTCTTCGGTAACACCGATGTCATCGACGAAGCGTCCCCGATAGAGATCCGCTGCCTCACCCAGCGCATCGCGGCCGCCCTCCCGCACCAAAGCCTCGAACCGGCTGACATCGCACAGGATCACCGTCGTATTCAGCGATACGAACTCGCCATCGCTCTCGAGAGCATCCCGCCCCAGAATTTGACGTAGCTTGAACAATGACTGACGGAGGTTCTGCCTTGCTTGCGCGTCGAAATAAGATCCCCAGAACAGGGTCGACAGTTTTTCGCGCGGCTGAGGCTCCGGTGCCGTGCAAGCCAGATAAGCAAGCAATCCCGAGAGCTTCTTGTTCGGCAAGCCGACCACGCCGTTCGGCCCGGTGAGCACGACGCGTCCCAAAAGCGAAAGATTAAATTTTGGGCACACCGTCGGCTACTTCCAAGTTTTGAACAAATGCGTCCTCTGAATATACATTTAACTCAGATTGGCAACTTTGCGAGCAGTATTAACGCAGCGATGACGGCTGACTAACGCCGGTGAGACGGCGGCGGGTTCAAGTCAAAATGCGACGAGATGCGAATGGCATTCGGCGCAGAGCGACTTCACCCGGAACCCGTCATGCGCACGCGCCACATCATTGCAGTCGTCGTTACCCTGACCGTGATCCTCGCCGGAGTTGATGTGGCGCTGACTTCCCTGGCCGCTCCGAAAGCCAGGGCGGCCTCGCACACCACGCCTCCCGTCTCACCCCTCCTTTTCGGAGGCGACTGATCTCAGTTCGATTTCGAAGTAGCCATCAAGCAGGAGGTCGCATTGACCAATACCGCGCAACTACGAGCGCGATCGTATGCCTTTCTCTCAACCGAAGACGAACGACGAGTCGTCGCGAGATGGAGAACTGGAGTGATCGCGTTCTATGGCTCGATTTTGTTGATTGCTTTGGCTGCAACGAGCCAAAGGCCCCAAGCCGATCAGCCTGACCTCGCTTCCGATGATTTCGTCACATACCACATGTCGAGCTTGCCGCTACCGTAGGCGAACAAAGCCAACGCCGCGGTAGCATCGCTGCCAATGCTAGCAAGCACAGCGAAGTTTCAATGCAAATTTCAAGGGTGTCAGGCGGGCCGAGCGGTCAGCAAGCTCACCTGCATCATCCCGTGAAGTATCAGGAAAAGAGCGATGAAGACCGACTTTCCGGCGCCGTCTCTAGCACCTATGGGGGCTTCGATGATCGTCAGCGCACTTCATGAATCACGTCGCGGACAGGCAATCAACGTCATTCATCGCTACCAGCATCTCATCTCCGACCGCGTCGAAACCAATCCTGGCAAGCCCATTCCATCGCCAGACGCGAAAATGCGTGCTCGTCAAATACAGAACAGTGAAAGGAAAAGAAACGTGAGACGACTGAGCGAGACGCACCTGATCATCCTGATCCTTATCGGCTTCGGCATTGTGCACGTGATTGGCGGCGTCCTCCTGGCACGGGCGGCGCCCGAGCACAGTCGCCCTGTGAATATAGCAGCCTGGGGCGACTGATCGCGGCAGGTGAAGACGGCATCAATCATCAATGGATGGCAACAATCGTGAGGCTGACATGACTGCAATCGCGAGCGCAATGTCCCGCGCTCTTCGTTCGATCACCGGAGCCGATGTGCTCAAGCATTTTCTGTTTTTCTGCGGAGCCGGAATTCTGGTGTTCGCGCTCTCGCTCACTTACGGCCTGGATTTGAGCTCGGGCCTTTTCTGATCCTCGCCACGATTACGCAAGTGAAGCGTCCAATTCCCCGCAGGCCATATCCGCATGAGGTCGCTACGTGAACGCTCTGATCGCCACCTATATCGCATGGATCATCGCCCAAACCGGCTTCGCCCCTCCGGCTCACCCGCCAATCCATTTCGCGACGTCAGCAGAAATGGCTGTGCTAAGTGGCGCGCCGGAAAATAGCGGGCTCGAATTTCAAGCGCTCTACAGCCGCGAACAAGGCGCGATCTACCTTCCCCACGAATGGCAACCGGTCAATTTGCGGCAGAAGAGTGCGCTGCTGCACGAACTCGTGCATCACGTGCAACGGGCCAACAACGTCGAAGCTCCGTGTGTGGCAGCCCACGAACGCCAAGCCTATGACCTTCAGATGACATGGCTCCGCGAACAGGGGGTCGAGGATCCCTACGGCCTCGTCGGCACGAATGAACTCACAATCTACATGGTGAGCGTCTGCCGCGACGGTTCGTAAGCGGCACGCGACGTTCCTTCGTCATAGGCCATAAGATGCAACAGGCCCGTGCGCGGACCGATGCTCACGCGATTGGAGCGCGCCGAGGTTGGTTTGAGCCGATCTGGACCTGCCTAATAGAACGCATGGAAGTGATGCACCGGGCCGTGGCCGTGACCGACCGTAAAACGATCCGCCGCAGCGATCGCAGCCGTGACATAGGCTTTCGCCGCACGCACGGCGGCTTCCATGTCCTGCCCCTTGGCAAGGCCTGCCGCGATCGCTGATGACAGCGTGCAGCCGGTACCGTGCGTATTCTTCGTGGACACGCGCTCTGCCGGCAATGCAATGGCGCGGTCTGCGGTGATAAAATAGTCAGTGCTCTCCGGGCCGGTCCCGTGGCCGCCCTTGATCAGCACAGCCTTGCAGCCGAGCGCGAGCAGACGCTTGCCCTGCGCCTCGATGGCTGCATCGCCCTCCGCCATTGGCTCATCCAGCAACGCGGCCGCCTCCGGCAGATTTGGCGTGATGATCTGGGCCAATGGGATCAACGTGCTGCGCAGCGCGACGATGGCCTCCGGCGCCAGCAGGCGATCGCCTGATGTTGCGACCATCACGGGATCGAGCACCACATGTTTCGGCTGCCATGTAGCAAGGCCCGCGGCGATGGCCTCGATCACATCGCGCTGAGCGACCATGCCGATCTTCACTGCGCCGACCGCGAGATCGACGAACACGGCATTGATCTGCTCGCTCACGAACTCTGCAGGCACCTGATGGATGCCGGTGACGCCCTTGGTGTTCTGCGCGGTCAGCGCTGCGATCACCGAGGCGCCGTAGACGCCCAGCGCCGCGAAGGTCTTGAGGTCGGCCTGGATGCCGGCGCCGCCCGAGGAATCCGACCCGGCAATGGTCAGGGCAATGGGTGTGAGCATCGGAAAAACTCGCGCGAGATCAAGGGATAAGCGGGCACCTCAGTCCTAGCCCTCTATTGCCGGACCGACAAGGTGGCGACATGCTGGCGGCTTGCGCCGCACCCTGTTTTGGGCTTGATGATCTCTAAAATCGCCCGTTTCCGGAGAATCCCGATGGTCCCCTTCTTTGTCCAGTTCAAGTGTAAGCTTGGCCAGTCCTACGCCGTCGCCAACGCGCTGGCCGAAGCCGAAATCGCCTCGGAGATCTATTCCACCGCCGGCCACTACGACCTGCTGGTGAAGTTCTATGTCGATAACGCCACCGACATCGGCCATTTCGTGAATGAGAAGGTGCAGACCATCCCGGGCATTCAGGACACGCATACGATCATCACGTTCAAGGCGTTTTGAGGCGGAGCTGCCCCAAACTCTCGTGTCGTCCCCGCGAAGGCGAGGACCCATACACGCTGGCGATTGAGGCAAAGCACTGAAATCATGGCTCTGCCGCTTCTCTTGCTCTGACCGTGGTTATGGATCCCCGCCTTCGCGGAGACGACATCTGAGAGACCATCGCCTCTCCAGCATTCACACCGCCATCTTCCGATGCAGCACGGGCACGCCGCTCAGCTCCTCCGCCGCATCGACGATCGCATTCGCGTCGATGCCGTGATGGCGATAGAGGTCGTCGATGGTGCCGGTCTGGCCGAATTGCTCGACACCCAGCGCCTCCATGCGATGACCGCACACGCTGCCGATCCAGCCCAAAGTCGCCGGATGACCGTCGAGCACGGTGACGATGCCGCAATCGCGCGGCAGCGGTTGCAGGAGCTTCTCGATGTGGCTCAGATGCTGCGGGTTGCGCCTGTCGCGGCGGATCTTTCGCGCCGATGTCCAGCCGGCATGGAGACGGTCGGCTGACGTGATCGCCAGCAGGCCGATGTCGCGATGGCTGTCGCCGAGCAATCCCGTTGCCTCGATCGCCTCCGGCGCCAGCGTGCCGGTATAGGCAATCACCAGATCGCAATTGGCGCCCGGCTTGCGCAGCCAATAGGCGCCGTCGGTGATGCCCTGCTGCAGCTCCGGCGTCATCATGCGCTGCGGCTGTTCTATGTTGCGCGTGGAGAGCCGCAGATAGACCGAGCCGCCGGCGCGCTGGCCGGCCTCATCGGTGCCCGCGTCGCGCTGCATGTGCTGGAAGCCCCACCCCATGATGACGGCGAGCTCATCGACGAAAGCCGGCTCGAATGATGCGAGCCCGTCTTGCGCCATGCCGATCAGCGGCGTCGCGATCGACTGATGAGCACCGCCTTCCGGCGCAAGCGTGATGCCCGACGGCGTCGCCGCCACCATGAAACGGGCATCCTGATAGCAGGCATAGTTGAGCTGATCGAGACCACGCTCGATGAAGGGATCGTACAGCGTCGCGACCGGCAGCAGGCGGACGCCGTTGATGCTGCTCGACAGGCCCAAGGCCGACATCAGGATGAACAGGTTCGCCTCGGCGATGCCGAGTTCGAGATGCTGGCCCTTCGGCGAAAAGTCCCAGTTGAAGGTGGACGGAATCTTCTCGCTGCGGAAGTGATCGGCCTTCTCGGCGCGTGCGAACAGCCCACGGCGGTTGACCCATGCTCCGAGGTTCGTCGACACGGTGACATCGGGCGACGCGGTGACGATGCGCGACGCCAGTTCGGTATCGCCGCGTGCCAGCTCATGCAGGACGAGGCCGAAACCCTGCTGCGTCGACATTTCCGGCGACGGCTTGAACGACAGATGCGCGGGAACATCGATCACGTCAGCGCCCAGGCGCCGCGTGCCCTGCTGCACGAAAGGCACATCCTTGAGGAACGCATCGAGCATCAAAGCGTCCTGCGTCAGGCCCTCATATCTGTCCCACTCATAACCAGGCCGGATGTTCTGCGCCGCGCGCCAGGTCTCCATCTGCGTCGGCGTCATCAGGCCGGCATGGTTGTCCTTGTGGCCCTGGAACGGGAGGCCGACGCCCTTGATGGTGTAGGCGATGAAGCAGACCGGACGATCGTGATCGATGGCTTCGAAAGCCTCGACCATGCTGGCCATGTCGTGGCCGCCCAAATTGGACATCAGTGCCAGCAGTTCCTCGTCGCTGCGCGCCTCGATCAGGCGCGACACCGGACCCTGATCGCCGATCTCGTCGTTGAGCCGCTTGCGGAACGCTGCGCCACCCTGGAAACACAAAGCCGAATAGATCTGGTTCGGACAATTGTCGATCCAGGTCTTCAATGCAGCTCCGCCGGGCTCGGCGAAAGCCGTCTGCATCAGTCGGCCGTACTTCACGATCACCACATCCCAGCCAAAGTTGCGGAACATGGATTCGAACTTCTCCCACAGACCCTCGCGCACCACGGCGTCGAGGCTCTGGCGGTTGTAGTCGACGATCCACCAGGTGTTGCGCAGCCCGTGCTTCCAGCCTTCAAGCAAAGCTTCGAAGATATTGCCCTCGTCCATCTCGGCATCGCCGACCAGCGCGATCATGCGGCCTTCGCGGCGGTCCTTCATCCAGCCGTGAGCCGAGACGTAGTCCTGCACCAGCGACGAGAACAGCGTCTGCGCGACGCCGAGGCCGACCGAGCCGGTGGAGAAATCGACATCGTCGATATCCTTGGTGCGCGACGGATAGCTTTGCGCCCCCTTGAAGCCGCGGAAGTTCTCGAGCTTCTCGCGCGTCTGGTTGCCGAACAGATACTGGATGGCGTGGAACACCGGACTCGCATGCGGCTTCACCGCGACGCGGTCTTCCGGCTTCAGCACGGCGAAATACAGCGCCGACATGATCGTCGCCAGCGAGGCGGACGACGCCTGATGGCCGCCAACCTTGAGGCCGTCGGTATTGGGGCGGATGTGGTTGGCGTTATGGATGGTCCATGACGAGAGCCAGAGCACCTTGCGCGCCAATGCGGTCAGGGTCTGCAGGCGATGGTGATCGATCGGCATGGTGGGCTCCCGCGTCGGCCAGCTGTGCTGGTTCGTGATGAGGTCGCCATTCTAGCAGGCGCCCCAAAGGGATTTTCTCAATTCATCGCGACAACCACGGCCATATTGGGATAAATGAATTGTTCTGGCTCCAATTTCATGGAATTTTCCCAATGTCAGCCCTCGACGCAATCGACCGCAAGATTCTCGCCGCGCTGCAGATCGACAGCCGCATCACCATGCAGGAGCTTGCCGAAAGGGTCGGGCTATCGATCTCGCCGTGCCATCGCAGGGTGAAATTGCTGGAGGAGCGCGGCGTCATCACCCGCTATATGGCGCTCGTGGACCAGAAGGAGATCGGGCTTCCGGTCAGCGTCTTCATCTCCATCAAGCTCGTGCGACAGAAGGAGGAAGACCTCAATCGTTTCGCCAAGGCGATTTCGAAATGGGAGGAAGTGCTGGAGTGTTATCTGATGACAGGGAACCGCGACTATCTCTTGCGCGTCGTCGCGGCGGATCTGTCATCCTATGAAGCATTCCTGAAGAACAAGCTGACCCGGCTCGACGGCATCGCCTCGATCGAATCCAGCTTCGCCCTCAGCCAGGTGAAGTATTCGATCGCACTGCCGGTGTGAGGGTCCAGAGCTAGCTGGCTCGCTTCACCGCGGCGGCGGTACCACCCGGGGCGCTGACGACGCTTTGATAATGCGCAATCGGCTGCGGGCGGCCGATCAGGAAGCCCTGGATCTCCGCACAGCCCTCGGCGGCAAGAAACGACATTTGGGCGACGGTCTCGACGCCCTCGGCGATTACCGGGAGCTTCAACGAGCGGCCGAGCCCGATGATAGCGTGAACAATAGCCGCGGACTGCGGATTGTCCTCGAGATTGGCCACGAAGGTCTGGTCGATCTTGATCTTGTCGAAGGGGAAAGCCTGCAGATAGCTCAGGCTCGAATAACCCGTGCCGAAATCATCCATGGCGACGCGAACGCCCAGTTCCTTGACGGCGTGCAGGATCGCGATGGCACCAGCAAAATCGTCAATCAGCACGCCTTCCGTGATCTCGATCTCGACACGCTTTGGGCAGAGACCGGTTTCCGCGAGAACGGCGGCGAGCGTCCCGGGTACATCGCCGCGCTGAAAGTTGACCGGCGACAGGTTGATGGCGATCGACAGCGGATTGACCCAGGTCGCCGCCTCGCGACAGGCCTCGCGCACCACCCACTCGTCGATGGCGCCTATCAGACCGCTCTCCTCCGCCAGCGGAATGAACACCGTCGGCGAGATGATGCCGCGCTCGGGATGCCGCCAGCGCAGCAGAACCTCGAAGGCGACGACAGCGCCCTCGGTGGTCGCCTGCGGCTGAAAATAGAGTTGGAATTGCTTGTTCTCGACCGCCACCACGAGATCACGTTGCAGCAGTCGTTTCTCGCGGATGTGCTGATCCATCGCAGCCTCGAAGAAGCGGATGGTGCCGCGTTCCTCGGCCTTGGCACGATCGAGCGCCAGATCCGCATGCGCAATGAGAGCTTCGATATCCTGGCCGTCCTGCGGATAGACGGAGATGCCGATACTACAGCGAACATTGACGTGCTGGCCGTCGATCTGAAACGTATTATCGAGAATGCCCGACAACCGCGCACAGAGATCTTCCGCTGTTTGCGGCTCCGCGCCGAGATGAGACACGATCGAGAAGATATCGCCACTCGGCCGTGCCAGAAATGCACCGTTGCAGGCTTGCGCCAGCCGCTTCGCTAGCTCAGCCAATACAGCGTCTCCGGTGGCCTGGCCGTATACATCATTTGTCTCTCTGAAGCGGTCGATATCGATCCGCGCGATCGCAAACGAGCCGTGTCCCGCCGAGGCCTCTTTGAAGACGCGGGCCAGATGTTCGTTGAAGGCAACACGATTGGGCAGATCGGTGATCGGATCGTGCCGCGCGAGATGCACGATCCGCGCTTCGCTGAGTTTGCGGTCGGTGATGTCGGCGTAGGTCGCGACCCAGCCGCCATTCTTCATCGGCCGGTAGCGCACATTGATGGCGCGTCCATCCGGCAGCTCGGCGGTCTGGCTGCTCGGCACGCGATCCGCGAGCGCCGTCCGCATCTTCATCTCATAACTATCCATATCGACGAACAGCGTGCCAGCCGCCGCGCGAATTGCCAGCACCTGATCCTCGGTCGCGCCGGCGAACATTTTCGCCGGCGGGATATTGTACATGCGCATGTAGCTTTCGTTCCACAATTCGAGCAGGCCATCAGCGCTATACATGCATAGGCCCTGCTCCATATTGTTGAGCGCCGCATCGAGCTGCAGATTGCGCTTGCTCATGCTGCGGCGGGTGCGCTGATCTGTTACGGCAACGACGAGGCCCGCGATCACCACGGCGGCGGTGAAGGCCGCAATGGCCAGCGACAGTTCGATCGGCGACAGCAGACTTTGGTTCTCAGCGGCTGCGGCATTGTAGGTCAGATCGATCGCGCCCATGGCAACGAAGTGATGTACGCAGATCGCGAGCGTCAGAAGCAGTGCGGCAACGAGCAGCTTGCCGGGCCGGTCGGCTGTCTGGGCGACGAGGATCGCCAAGGCGGCAATCACCATGCCGCCGACGACCGACGCCGTCACGAGGTCCGGCATCCACTGGATGATGGCGGGGATGCGCAGCGACGCCATGCCCATATAGTGCATGCAGGCGATGCCGAGGCCGATCACCGCGCCGCCGGCCAGCGCGTTCCGTTTGGTCCGATTGAACAGCGCGATGGCGAAGCCGGCCGTGGTCATCACTGCAGAGGCGACGAGCGAACAGGCGGTGATGATGAGGTCGTAGTGGAGTTCGAAACCAGGCGTGTATGCGAGCATCGCGATGAAATGCGTCGCCCATGTGCCCAAGCCGGTGACCGCGCCTGCGGTAATCAACCACGCAAGGCGCGTGTCGGGCAATGCGGTGCGGGCGCGCGTGAACAGGTTGACAGCAGCAAGGCTGGAGAGAAAACACACCGCTGCCGCCAGCAGGATCTGCCGCCAGTCATGCTGCAACTCGATGCAATTCCAGACTCGTAGCATAAAGATACCAACATATGACGAGATATCGAAGCATAGCGCGTGCAACGTTCGGAATGCTTAAAACTCACGGAAAAATTGCACAGAAGAGCTGTTATTCTTAAGCCGCGATAAAGCCCGAAATATGCCGGGTATCATCGTCCATGTTTGCGGAAAGATATACAACACATTCGGATGTACCCACCGCAAGCGCCATGGCTCAGGGGAAATCGAGCTATGGGGACGACCTGTCTCGATCAACAGCTCATCATTACGCGCTCGGATAAGGTTCCGCCGGCGCGGTGACCTGCGCGCGGCGCACGCGTTCGCGATGTGCGGTGTAGACACCGCTGGCGATGATGATTGCAGCACCGGCGAAAGTGACAGCATCGGGCACTTCGCCAAACAGGAAGAAGCCGATCAGCGTCACCCACACCAGCTGCACATAGGAGAACGGTGCCAGTACCGATGCATCCGCATAGCGGAAGGCCAATACGACAATCCAGTGGCCGACAGTAGCGGCAACGCCAATACCAACACCGAGCGCGATCTGCGTCCAGCTCGGCACGATCCAGTAGAACGGCACGATGACACTGAGCACGAGAAAGCCGGTGATCGCCGAGAACGCCATCGTGGTGATGGCGCGGTCGGCCCCGCTGATTTTGCGCGTCAGCACCAATGCGGTCGCCCAGCCCAGCGCCGAAATGATCGGAAAGATCGTACCGGGCTGAAACGCCGCGGTACCCGGCCGCACGATGATCAATACGCCCAGAAGCCCTGCGATGGTGGCGGTCCAGCGGCGCAGACCGACCTTTTCGCCGAGGAAGAGAACCGATAGCCCGGTGACGAATAGCGGCGAGATGAAGCCAGTCGCAGTCGCTTCCGCGATCGGCAGATAGCCGAGCGCCATGATGAAGAAGATCGACGAACACAACAGGCCCAGCCCGCGAAATACCTGCAGCAGCGGCCGCGTCGAGCGCATCGGATTGCCCGAGGCCGGCGCCAGTACGATCGGCAGCAGGATCACGACGAACACCAGAAAGCGGATCCAGGCGATCTCCACCGATGGCATGCCCGTGCGCGACAGATACTTCGCCATCGCGTCCGATGACGCCAGAAACGCCGTCGAACAAATGATCATCAGAATGCCGCGCAGCGGCCGGTCGGTATGGCGATGCGCCGATACAGGGGCAGCAGTCTTCGGCGGCGGAACATGGCTTGTCACGAGCGGGGACCAATATGCGGGCTCGTCGGTGCAGCGAGCCGAATCGAATACGGCTCACAAAACGACGATCACGAGGCCGGGACAACTGCCGATATCAGGACACGGATATGCAGGCAGGCAAAAAAGCCTATGCCGGCCGATGCATCAGCGGCCAGCGTGCAGCGCAGCATCGATTTTACCGCATCCCTACAGCATCGGTAGACTGGAAGGCTCCCGGCCGAGCGGGAATACCTTTCCAATATCAGCCAGTTCGGCCGCGCTGAGCGTCAATGCACTCGCCGCCGCGTTGTCCGCCGCATGGGCGGCCGAAGAAGCCTTCGGAATTGCGAAGACCGTTGGCTGACGGATCAGGAAAGCGAGCGCCACCTGCCGCGGCGTGGCCAGATGGGCATCGGCCATCTGCTGCAGGATTTTGCCGCCCGGCGAGCGCGTCGACGGGAAATCATTATGACCGAACGGCGAATAGGCCACGACAGCGACGCCATGGCTCTCGCACCACGGGATCACGCGGTGTTCGATGGCGCGCTCCTGCAAATGATAGAGCACCTGATTGCAGGCGATGGCGCCCTTGCCTGCAAGTTTCGACAGCTCGTTGAGATCGTCGACATCGAAATTGCTGACGCCCCAGGAGGCAATCTTGCCGGCGGCCTTCAACTCTTCGAAGGCAGCGACGGTCTCGGCAAGCGGAACCTGCCCGCGCCAGTGCAGCAGGTAGCAATCGAGCCGGTCGGTACCCAGCCGCTTCAGCGAGCGCTCGCAGGCGGCAATGGTGCCCTTCCGCGACGCGTTGCTCGGCAACACCTTGGAGACCAGGAACACCTCGTCGCGACGGCGGGCGATGGCCTCTGCAATCACGAGTTCCGCGTCACCATACATTTCGGCCGTGTCGATATGGGTCATGCCGGCATCGAGGCCGGCCTGCAGCGCCCTGACCGCCGCAGCGCGGTCACTGTGGTCGATATACCAGGTGCCCTGCCCGATGACTGAGACGTCGCGCTTGGTGTGGCCGAATGGATTGTGTCGCATGCTGCGCCTCCGCCTCCCGCGGCAATGAGGCACACGGGAGTGGACTTTAGCGCATCAATTCAGAGGAGTCAGTGGCTGATCATCCACGGCCGCGCTGTCGGGAAGCTCTTGGCGCCCGAGCGGGTCTGCTTCACCAGCCGCGACGGCTTCTTGCCGGAACAGCAGCCGCAGCCAGCCCCATGCGACGCCTTGTACTCCGCCGATGTCTTCGGCGCATTGCGGCTGCGCTCGTTGGTGGCGTGGGCCTTGCGCTTGTCGGAGGGCATGCAGAAGAACGCCGGCGCGGTCAGGATCACACGCGGCGCCTGTGTCGCGCAATGCGGGCAGTCCTGCGGGTCATCGCATTCGGCCATCGGCCGCATGTCGGTGAAGGGACCGCAATCGTCGCAGAGATATTCATAGACCGGCATGGGATGATCCATTGTGAGACAATGCCCTCTCCCCGTCATTGCGAGCGAAGCGAAGCAATCCAGAAAGCCGCAAGCGAGGGAAGACTGGATTGCTTCGTCGCTTCGCTCCTCGCAATGACGGCGGAGAGTTAGCGAAAGAAAAAGGTGCTGCGGGGTCGTGACTAGAGCCCCGCAGCCGAGTTGACCGCGTTACTTGTCCGGCGAGAGCGGCATCTGGATGTCGCCCTTGATGTGTTTGACGGGCCCTGCCGATGACGGATTGATATCGAAGTCAAAGATCTGCGTCGGCAGCCATAGCGTAGCGCAGGCATTCGGCACGTCGACGACGCCGGAGATGTGGCCCTGCACCGGCGCGGTGCCGAGGATCGAATAGGCCTGGGCGCCGGAATAGCCGAACTTCTTCAGATATTCGATGGCGTTCAGACAGGCCTGACGATAAGCGATGTGCACGTCGAGATAATGCTGCTTGCCCTGCTCGTCGACAGAGATGCCTTCGAAGATCAGGAAGTCATTATAGTTCGGCGTCATCGGTGACGGCTTGAACACGGGGTTCTTGATACCGTATTTCGACACGCCGTCCTTGATGACATCGACCTTGATATGCAGCCAGCCGGCCATCTCGATGGCGCCGCAGAAGGTGATTTCACCGTCGCCTTGGCTGAAGTGCAGGTCGCCCATGGAGAGACCGCCGCCAGGGACATAGACCGGGAAATAGACCTTCGAACCGCGCGACAGATCCTTGATATCGCAATTGCCGCCATGCTCGCGCGGCGGCACGGTGCGCGCGCCTTCGGCCGCAGCCTTCTCCTTCGCCTCACCCTTCAGCCGACCCATATGGGCAGTCGGGCCGAACGGCGGATTGGCAAGGCCGGGCACGCGGGTCGGGTTCGTCGCGATCAGCGCGGTCTCGCGCTCGTTCCAGGTGGCGAGCAGTTTCGGGTCGGGCAGACAGCCGATCAGGCCGGGATGGATCAGGCCCGCGAAATTCACGCCCGGGATGTGGCGCGACGAGGTGTACATGCCCTTGAAGTCCCAGATCGACTTCTGCGCTTCCGGGAAGTGATCGGTGAGAAAGCCGCCGCCATTCTGCTTGGAGAAGAAGCCGTTGAAGCCCCAGAGACTATCCTTCATCGGGCCGACATCGAGCAGATCGACGACGAGGAGATCACCGGGCTCCGCGCCCTTGACGCCGATCGGGCCGGACAGGAAGTGCACGATCGACAGATCGATGTCGCGCACGTCGTCGGCCGAGTCATTGTTCTTGATGAAGCCGCCGGTCCAGTCATAGGTCTCGACGATGAAGTCATCGCCGGGATTGACCCATGCGACCATGGGAATGTCCGAATGCCAGCGGTTGTGAATCATGTCGTTGTCGTAGGCCGATTGCGTAAGGTCGACCTTGATCAGTGTATCTGGCATTCAATGCTCCCCTTCGGTTACTGGTCTTGGTGGTTGGACGCGTGGTGAATTAGACGGACAGGTACTTAGCGATCTGCGCGGCATCGATACCTTCGCGCGCTTCGTCGCGCACGATCTCGCCATTCTCGATGACGAGCACGCGATCGGCGACGTCCAGCGCGAAGCTCAGCACCTGTTCGGAGACGATGATCGACAGGCCCTTGGTGTCGCGGATGTGCTTCAGCGTGCGCGCCATGTCCTTGATGATCGATGGCTGGATGCCTTCGGTCGGCTCGTCCAGCAGCAGCACCTTCGGCTTGGTGGCGAGCGCGCGCGCGATGGCCAGCTGCTGTTGCTGACCACCCGAGAGATTGCCACCGCGGCGACCTTTCATTTCCAGCAGCACCGGGAACAATTCGTAGAGATCGCCCGGCACTTCCTTCTCGCCCGAGGCGACGAGGCCAGTCTCGATGTTCTCCTTCACTGTCATGTGCGAGAAGATCATGCGCCCCTGCGGCACGTAAGCGAGGCCGCGGGCGACGCGCTCGTAGCTCTTCAGCGCGCCGAGCTCCTTGCCTTCCATGGTCACCGAGCCCGACTTGGTCGGCACGATTCCCATCAGCGATTTCATCAGCGTGGTCTTGCCCATGCCGTTGCGGCCCATGATAGCCACGATTTCGTTAGGCTGCACCTGGACATTGAGGCCATGGAGCACTTCAGCATGGCCGTAGGCGACGTGGAGATCGTTGATTGCAAGCATGATGATCTCCTCAATGCCCCAGATAGACTTCGATGACCTTCGGATCGTTCTGCACTTTCTCCATCGTCCCCTCGGAGAGGATCTGGCCCTGATGCAGCACGGTGACCTTGTGGGCGATGTCCTCGACGAATTTCATGTCGTGCTCGATCACCAGCACCGAACGGTTCTTGATGATGGTATTGAGAAGCTCCGCAGTCTTGACGCGTTCGCTGACGCTCATGCCGGCAACGGGTTCGTCGAGCATCAGCAGATCCGGGTCCTGGATCAGCAGCATGCCGATCTCCAGCCATTGCTTCTGGCCGTGGCTCAAAAACTCCGCATACATGTTGAGGCGATCCTTGAGGAAGATCATCTCGGCGACTTCCTCGACGCGGTCCTTCACCGCAGCGTCGCGCTTGAACATCAACGAGCCGAACACACCGCGGCCGCGCGGATAGCAGATCTCCAGATTCTCGAAGACGGTCAGATCCTCATAGACCGACGGCGTCTGGAACTTGCGGCCGACGCCGGCCGTTACGATCTGGTTCTCCTTCAGCTTGGTCAGCTCCTTGCCGCGGAACTGCACGGAGCCTGCCGTGGCCTTGGTCTTGCCGCAGATCAGGTCGAGCACCGTGGTCTTGCCGGCGCCGTTGGGGCCGATGATGACGCGAATCTCGTTCTCTTCGACATAGAAAGAGAGATCGTTGACCGCCTTGAAACCGTCGAAGGAAACGGTGAGCCCTTCGACCGCGAGCAGAAACTCTTTGGGCTGATGTCCGACGAGCATATGTGTGTCTCCTACTCTGCCGGTGCGCCGTCGGCGACGGATTTACTGGCCAAGGTCTTGCTGGCAAATGCTTTGCGCGATGCCGACGAGCGCATGGCGAATAGCCGGTCCACATGGCGCGCCACATGATCGCGCCAGATGCCGGACAGGCCGTTCGGGAAGAACAGCACCACGGCGATGAAGAGACCGCCGAGACCGAACAGCCAGAGCTCGGGGAAGGATTCCGACAGCATCGTCTTGGCGTAATTTACCAGCAGCGTGCCGTAGACCGCGCCGAAGATGGACATGCGGCCACCGACGGCAGTGTAGATCACCATCTCGATCGACGGCACGATGCCGACAAAGGACGGCGACATGAAACCGATCTGCAGCGTGAACATGGCGCCGCCGATCGCCGCGAACATTGCCGCCGCGCAGAAGGCGAAGATCTTGAAATTCGCGACGCTGTAGCCGGAGAAGCGGACGCGATCTTCCTGCTCACGCATGGCCACCAGGATGCGGCCGAGCTTGGTCAGGCGAATGAACTGCGCCGCGATGATGCAGGCGAACAGCACGAAGACTTCGAAGAAGTAGAGGATGACCTTGGCGTGATCGGTGCGGATATCCCAGCCGTTCAGCGTGCGCAGGTCGGTCATGCCGTTGATGCCGCCGGTATAGCCCTGCTGACCGATGATCAGGATGGTTGCGATCGCCGCGATGGCCTGGGTGATGATGGCGAAATAGACGCCGCCGACGCGGCGCTTGAACATGGCGGCACCGATGATGAAGGCCAGCAGCGTCGGCACCACGAGAATGGCGATGACAGTCAGCGTCAGCGAGTGAAACGGCTTCCAGAACATTGGCAGCGCCGTGATCTGGTTCCAGTCCATGAAATCCGGAATGCCGGGGGTCGACTGGATCTTAGTGTTGGCGACGCTGGAGGCTTCCAGCTTCAGGAACATCGCCATACAGTAGCCGCCGAGGCCGAAGAACACGCCCTGTCCGAGGCTGAGAATGCCGCCATAGCCCCAGCACATCACAAGCCCGATGGCGACGAAGGCATAGGTGAGATATTTGGCGACGAGGTTGAGCCTGAAAGTGTCGAGGAACAGCGGCAGGATGACCGCGAGCAGCAGCAGCAGCGACAGGAAGCCGAGAAGCTCCGAGCGGTTGAAGAAGCGTGAATTGATCATGGTGATGATGCCCTGCTCTGTCTGTACTGCACGCGCTTACTTGCGGACCTTGAGGGCGAACAGGCCCTGCGGCCGGATCATCAGGATCGCGACGATGGTGAGCAGCGTCAGCACCTTGGCCATCGAGCCGGACATGAAGAACTCCATGGTCGACTGCGCCTGAGAGATGGTGAAGGCCGAGGCGATGGTGCCGAACAGGCTGGCCGCGCCGCCGAACACCACGACGAGGAACGTATCGACGATATAGAGCTGGCCCGACGTCGGCCCGGTGGAGCCGATCATGGTGAAGGCTGAGCCGGCGATCCCGGCGATGCCGCAGCCGAGACCAAACGTGTAGCGATCGACCTTTTCGGTATTGATGCCGACGGCGCCTGCCATCACGCGGTTCTGCACCACGGCGCGCACCTGCTTGCCCCAGCGTGACTTGAACATGATCCAGGCGACGACCATGGTGATCGCCAGCGTCAGGCACATCACGAAGATGCCGTTGATCGGCACTTCGATCGTGTCGGTGACCTGCTTGGAGCCCATCATCCATTGCGGCAGTTCGACGCCGACTTCGCGCGCGCCGAACACCGAGCGATAGGCCTGCTGCAAGATCAGGCTGAGGCCCCACGTCGCCAGCAACGTATCGAGCGGGCGCTTGTAGAGATGTCGTATGAGGCCCCATTCGACCAACATCCCCAGCGCACCGGAGGCGATGAAGGCGAGGATCATGGCGACGAAGAAGTAGCCGGAGAACAGCGACGGCAGATGCGACTGGAAGAAGCTCGACGTCAGCCAGGTGACGTAGGCGCCGAGGATCATGAATTCGCCATGGGCCATGTTGATGACGCCCATCTGGCCGAAGATGATGGCGAGGCCGAGCGCCATCAGCACGTAGACCGAGAACAGGATCAGGCCGGCAAAGCCCTGCATTGCGAAGATGGCGCCAAGGTCGCCAATCGAATAGTCGCCGAACATCGATCCGTCCTCCGTCAGGGAAAGGGTCCCGCGCCGCGCGATGAGACGCGACGCGGGGTTGTCGTGCGCGGATAGGTCGTCCGCGCCAGGGAGAAGGAGCGCGGAGCTACGCTCCGCACTTGACGAGCAAGGCTTACTGGTAGCCCTTCGGGAACGGATCCGGCTCGATCAGTTCGGGCGTCTCGTAGACCACCTTGAACTGGCCATCGAGCTGGGCCTGGCCGACGCGAGCCTTCGACCACAGATGGTGGTTCGGATGGATCTTGACGTAGCCTTCCGGCGCCTTGGTGAATTCGATACCGGCAGACGCAGGTGCGATCTTGTCGATATCGAAACTGCCGGCCTTTTCGACCGTCATTTTCCAGAGCCACGGGCCGAGATAGGCAGCCTGCGTCACGTCGCCGATCACGGTCTTCTCGCCCCACATCTTCTTGAAGGCAGCGACGAATTCCTTGTTGTTCGGATTATCGAGCGACTGGAAGTACTTCATACAGGCATAGGCGCCCGCGATGTTCTCGCCGCCGATGCCGTCGATCTCGTCCTCGGTGACCGAGATGGTCAGCATGGTCTGCTTCGACAGGTCGATGCCGGCCGCCTTGAGCTGCTTGTAGAAGGCGACGTTGGAGCCGCCGACCACTGCCGCATAGATCACGTCCGGCTTGGTCAGCTTGATCTTGTTGATCACCGAGTTGAACTGGGTGTGGCCGAGCGGGAAGTATTCTTCGCCCGACACCTTGCCGCCGAGCTTGCCCTCGATGTGCTTGCGGGCGATCTTCATCGACGTGCGCGGCCAGATATAATCCGAGCCGATCAGATAGAAGCTCTTGCCGTTCTTGGTCTTGGAGACCCAGTCGAGGCCGGCGAGGATCTGCTGGGTGGCTTCCTGACCGGTGTAGATGACATTCTTGGACTGCTCGAGGCCTTCATAGAAGGTCGGGTAGTAGAGCATGCCATTGTACTGCTCCATGACCGGCAGCACCGCCTTGCGGGAGGCCGAGGTCCAGCAGCCCATGATGGCGGCGACCTTGTCGTTGACCAGCAGCTTCTTGGCCTTTTCAGCGAAGGTCGGCCAGTCCGAGGCACCGTCTTCCTGGATGAACTTGATCTTGCGGCCGAGCACGCCGCCCATGGCGTTGATCTGGTCGATGGCGAGCTTTTCAGCCTGAACCGAGCCGGTTTCCGAGATCGCCATAGTACCGGTGACGGAATGCAGAATGCCGACGGTAACTTCCGTATCGGTAACCGCAAGGCCGGTGGTATTGATGGCTGAGGTGGCCGGCGCCTGCGCAAAAGATGTGCGCGGAAGCAGCGACATTGCCGGCAAAGCCGCCATGCCCATCAGCAGTTTACGCCGCAATGGCGAGTGCAAGCCCGGTTTCTTCTCGTCTGACATTTCAACCCCACTGGTTCGAGTACGCCTATTGGTGAGGCAAGCATTGCTGAACTTGTGCGGTGCACGGATACGCGAGATCGCGTATACTGCACCGCAAAACGCCGACGTAGGTTTTTGCATCACGCAAACATGCGTAGTTTGACAGGGTCAGGAGCGGAGTAGTGGCAGGGCGGCAGCGTATCGACCGCGTGAGACGCCAGTACAATCAATGGGTCGCCAACCAGACCCTGGAGGATTACGCACTCCGCTTTACGGCGAAGAGCGCCAGGCGCTGGTCCGCCGCGCGGGTCGCCAACACGGCATTGGGCGCCATCTCGTTTCTCGCCCTCGAGGCCATCGGCGGCACCATCACCATCAATTACGGCATGACCAACGCCACGGCAGCGATCCTGGTGGTCAGCGTCATCATCTTCTGCTGCGGATTGCCGATCGCGTATTATGCCGCAAAATGCGGCATTGATATCGATCTCCTCACCCGCGGTGCCGGTTTCGGCTATATCGGCTCGACTGTTACCTCGCTGATTTATGCGTCTTTCACCTTCATCTTCTTCGCCATCGAGGCGGTCATTCTCGCCTCGGCACTGGAGATGTGTTTCGATATTCCGCGCCCCATTGGCTACCTGATATCGGCCGTGGTCATCATCCCCTTGGTGACCCATGGCATCACGCTAATCAGCCGTTTTCAGCTCTGGACCCAGCCGATCTGGCTGGTGCTCAACCTGCTGCCTTTCGCGGCCATCGCCTATGCCAGCCGCGACTCCTTCGTGGCCTGGACCAAATTTCCGGGCGACCACGGCAGCGCCGCCGGTCATCTCGATCTCCTGCTGTTTGGCACGGCCGCTTCGGTCGTATTCTCGCTGGTCGCGCAGATCGGCGAACAGGTCGACTTCCTGCGCTTCCTGCCGCGCGACCGCCGCAGCTCGCGTGCGAGCTGGTGGGTGGCGCTACTGTGCGCGGGCCCAGGCTGGATCATTGTCGGCGCAATCAAGCTGCTGGCCGGTTCGTTCCTCGCCTATTTCGCACTGACCCACGGCGTTTCGGCCGAGCACGCCGCCGAGCCCGCGCATATGTATCTCGAAGCGTTTCGCTATGTGCTGTCGCAGCCTGATCTGGCGCTGGCACTGACCGGCACCTTCGTGATCCTGTCGCAGCTCAAGATCAACGTCACCAACGCCTATGCCGGCTCGATCGCCTGGTCGAACTTCTTCTCTCGCCTCACCCACAGCCATCCCGGCCGCGTCGTCTGGCTGGTGTTCAATGTGCTGGTCGCGCTGCTGCTGATGGAAATCGGCGTCTACAAGGCGCTGGAGCAGACGCTGGCGCTGTACTCGAACGTTGCGATTGCATGGGTCGGCGCGCTGGTCGCCGATCTCGTCATCAACAAGCCGCTCGGGCTGCGTCCGCAGCAGATGGAATTCAAGCGCGCACATCTCTACGACATCAACCCGGTCGGCGTCGGCGCCATGCTGGCCGCCACCCTGATGTCGGTCAGCGCCTTCTACGGCCTGTTCGGCCCCACAGCCAAGGCACTGTCGCCGTTCGTAGCCTTGCTTACCGCGCTTGTGACCGCCCCCATCATCGCCTTCGCGACTGGCGGAAAATATTACATCGCCCGCAAGCCGAAGCGCGCCTGGCAGAACATGGCAGCGATCCAGTGCTGTATCTGCGAACATTCGTTCGAGCCCGAGGACATGGCCCACTGCCCGGCCTATGCCGGCCCGATCTGCTCACTGTGCTGCTCGCTCGATGCGCGTTGCCACGATCTCTGCAAGCCTCATGCGCGGATCGACGCACAGATGTCGGCGACGTTCGGCAAATTGCTGCCAGAGCCGATCCTGGCCCGGCTCAATTCGCAGCTCGGCCACTATCTTGGCGTGTTCATGATCGCTGCCGGTCTCGTCGGCCTGACGCTGGGACTGATCTATCTGCAGACCTCCGCCGCATCGCCGGGAGACAGTGCGCAGGTCTCGGAAGTGCTGTGGAAAGTGTTCTTCGCGCTGGCGATCATCATCGGCGTGGTGGCATGGCTCTTCGTGCTGGCCAAACAAAGCCGTCGCGCCGCTGAAGCCGAGACCAAGCGGCAGACCACCCTGCTGATGCAGGAAATCGATGCGCACAAACGCACCGATGCCGAGCTGCAGCGCGCCAAGGAGGTCGCAGAATCCGCCAATCTCGCCAAGAGTCGCTACGTGGTCGGCCTCAGTCACGAACTGCGCTCGCCGCTCAATGCCATCAGTGGCTATGCGCAGCTTCTGGAACAGGACGAGAGCCTGCAAACCCGCCCGCGCGATCAGGTTCGCGTGGTGAAACGCAGCGCCGATCATCTCTCCGGCCTGATCGACGGCATTCTGGATATTTCCAAGATCGAGGCCGGCCGCCTGTATCTGTCGCGCGACGAAGTCCGCCTCACCGACTTCCTAGATCAGCTCGTCGGCATGTTCCGCCTGCAGGCCGCAGCCAAGGGCATCGACTTCGTGTTCCGGCGGCCGAACATTCTGCCAACGGTCGTCTATGCCGACGAGAAGCGATTGCGGCAGATCCTGATCAACCTGCTCTCCAACGCTATCAAGTTCACGCAGGCCGGCAGCGTCCAGTTCGTGATCCATTATCGCAGCCCGGTCGCCGAATTCGAGATCATCGATACCGGACCAGGCATCCGCCCCGACGATCTTGAACGAATCTTCGCCCCCTTCGAACGCGGCGCGCTTGGCGCTGCGCAGCCCCACACGGGCACGGGTTTGGGCCTCACGATTTCCAAACTGCTGGCCGGCGTGATGGGCGGCGATATCCGCGTCTCCAGCGAGGTCGGCATCGGCAGCACGTTCCGCGTCAAGATGCTGCTCTCCGAAGTGACCAACCCCACGCGCATCGCGCCGGTGGACGCGCCGATCTACGGCTATCACGGTATCAGAAAGACCATTCTCGTGACCGACGACGATCCGACGCAGCGCGACCTCTTGCGTCAGGTGCTGACGCCGCTGGGCTTCATTCTTCTCAGCGCGCCCGACGGTCAGGCCTGCCTGAGCCTCGCCCAGCATTGCCGGCCCGATCTGTTCCTGCTGGATATTTCCATGGCCGGTATGGACGGTTGGACGGTGGCGGAGAAGCTACGGTCGTCGGGCCACCATCAGGCGCGCATCCTGATGGTCTCGGCCAGCGCGCTAGAAGCCCATGGCACGCCGCTCGCCCAGCCATTCCACGACGGCTACCTGATGAAGCCGATCGAACTGCCGCGGCTGCTGGAACAGATCGGACAACTCCTGAAGATCGAATGGCAATACGAACGCGACGAAGTGGCACCGCTGCCGCAATGGACGCCCAATAGCGGCGCCCGGCCGCCCGTGCATCATGTAGAGGAACTCATTAGCCTCGGGCAGATGGGGCATATCCGCGCCATCCAGCTGAAGCTCGACGAAATCGGCAATGAACACCCCGAACATGCCGACTTCGTCGCGCAGATGCGCTCGCTGATCGATCGTTTCGACCTCGATCAATACATGGCCACTTTGAAGACGCTGTACACCTATGACCACTGACAACAAAAAACGCGACGTCGCGCTGGTGGTCGATGACTCGCCGGAAACATTGCGGCTGCTAACCGATGCCTTGGACGGCGCCGGCATGACCGTGATGGTGGCCATGGACGGCGCCGCCGCAATGCGCATTGTCGAACAGATCACGCCGGACATCATCCTGCTGGATGCCGTCATGCCGGGGATCGACGGCTTCGAGACCTGCCGCCGGCTAAAGCGCGATGCGGGTCTCGGCGACGTGCCCGTGATTTTCATGACCGGGCTGTCCGAGACCGAACATATCGTGCGCGGACTCGAGGCCGGCGGCGTCGATTACGTCACCAAGCCGATCATCATCGAGGAAATGCTGGCGCGGATCCGCGTGCATCTCGCCAATGCGCGGCTGACGCAGAGTGCGCGCACCGCGCTGGATGTCTCCGGACGCTTCCTCCTTGCCGTGAGCAACAAGGGCAATATCCTCTGGGCCACACCGCAGGCGCAGAAATTGCTCAGCGATCACCTGATCGCCGCCCCCAATGATGAATTGCTGCTGCCACCGGTCATGATGCAGTGGCTTGAGCAGATGCAGCGGCCGGGCGCCAAACCGGCACCGTCATCGGGCTTTCCGAGCAACGAGCTGCTGCGTCTGCAATATATGGGGAAAGTCGGCTCCGACGAATTCCTGCTGCGGTTGGCCAAGGAAAACGCGCCGACTGCTCCCGCCGAATTCAGCAAGGAGCTTGGCCTCACCGGCCGCGAGGGCGAAGTGCTGTCCTGGCTCAGCAAGGGCAAGAGCAACCGCGATATCGCGCAGATACTCGGCCTCTCACCGCGCACCGTCGACAAGCATCTCGAGCAGATCTACGCTAAACTTGGCGTCGAGAACCGTACCGCGGCTGCGGCAATTGCGGTGAATGCGAGCCACAGACGGCAATAGCTTCAACCCGTCATTCGGATAGTTCGGCTCCCTCTTCAATTGATTTGATGCTGCGCTGCACGAGCGGCATCGCCGCGCATGCCGATGCGGGCGTATTCACATATTCGCCATTGACAAACCTTTTCGCCAATATCTAATTTGTCGAAAAACAGAGAATGACTGGCCTGACACGAGGCCGCATTGGGGAGAGAAACAGATGACACGCCAGTTCCTGGTGTGCGCAGCCGCGCTCACGCTTTGGACATCCACCGCTTCCGCTCAGGTCTCCGACGACGTCGTTCGCATCGGTGTCCTTACCGATCTCTCAAGCTGGGGGCGCGACAACAGCGGCCCTGGATCGGTTGAAGCCGCGAAGATGGCGCTCGAGGAATTCGGCCCGACAGTGCTCGGCAAACCGATCGAGATCATCAGCGCCGATCACCAGATGAAGTCTGACGTCGGCATCCAGATCGCGCGCAACTGGTTCGACGCCGGCAAGGTCGATGCCGTTGTCGATATCCCGAACTCCGCCATCGCCATCGCGGTTCATAATCTGGCGAAGGACCGCAACAAGATCGCACTGCTGTCCGGCCCCGGCGCAAGCACGCTCACGGATGAGCTGTGCAGCCCCAACACGGTCCACTTCACCTACGACACCTACGCGCTTGCGAAGGTGACGGCCTCTGCTGTGGTCGCCGGCGGTGGAAAGTCATGGTTCTTCATTACGGCCGACTACGCCTTCGGCAATCAGCTTGAACAAGACGCGACGCGCTTCATCAAAGCGAGCGGCGGCACGGTGCTGGGCGGCGTTCGCCATCCGACCAACACCGCCGATTTCTCGTCCTTTGCGCTGCAGGCGCAGAACTCGAAGGCCGAAGTCGTCGCCTTCGCCAATGCCGGCCAGGACACTGACAATTCGATCAAGCAGTCCGGCGAGTTCGGTCTCGTCAAGGGCGGACAGAAACTGGTCGGCCTGTTGATGTTCGACACGGACGTGCATGCCATCGGGCTGGAAGCGGCTCAGGGCACATACCTGACAACCGCGTCCTACTGGAACATGGACGACAAGACGCGCGCCTGGTCGAAGAAGTTCTTCGACCGCACCAAGGTGATGCCGACCATGATCCAGACCGGCGTTTATGGCTCGGTGCTGCACTATCTCCAGGCCATCAAGGCTGCCGGCACCGACGATCCGGCCAAGGTGATGGCCAAGATGCGCGAGCTGCCCATCGAAGACACCTTCGTGCATGGCGGCAAACTGCGCGAAGACGGCCGCGTCATCCGCGACATGTATCTGGCCCGCGTCAAGAAGCCGTCGGAATCCAAAGAGCCGTGGGATTATCTCGACATCGTCAAGACCGTGAAGGGCGATGACGCGTTCCGGCCCATCTCTGAATCGAAATGCCCATTACTGAAGAAGTAAGGTCTCATGGCTGCTGATCCCAAAGCGAATATTGAGCTCTATGAATGCGACGTACTCGTCGCCGGCTCCGGCTGCTCCGGCATGTCGGCGGCGATTACCGCCAAACATAGCGGGCTCGATGTCCTGATCGTCGAAAAGGAGCCGCGGTTCGGTGGCACGACCGCGCGCTCCGGCGGCTGGCTCTGGATTCCCGGCACATCGCTGGCGCGCGCCTGGGGCATCAATGACGGCCCAGACGAAGCGCGCGCCTATCTGCGTCATGAGGCCGGCAACAGCTATGACGCCGCACGCGTCGATGCGTTCCTCGCTGCAGGGCCGGAGGCAATCGATTTCTTCACCAGCAAGACGGCGGTGCGCTTCGACATGCCACTGACCTTTCCCGATTACGATGCGGAGGCGCCCGGCGGCAAGCAGGGTGGCCGCTCCATGGTGGCCCGGCCGTTCGACGGACGCGAACTCGGCGACCACATCAAGGATATCGGTGCGCCGCTGCCTGAACTCACGGTGTTCGGCATCATGCTTGGCTCCGGCAAGGACATCATCCACTTCATGCGCGCGACAAAGTCACTGACCTCGGCGGTCTACGTGGCCAAGCGACTGTCGAAGCATTTCCTGAACGTGCTGCGCTATGGCCGCGGCATGACATTGACCAACGGCAACGCCCTCGCCGGCCGGCTCGCCAAATCGGCCTTCGACCTCAAGATCCCGCTCTGGCTGTCGTCCCCGGTGCGTGAACTGATCATCGAGAACGGCGCGGTCCGCGGCGCGATCATCGAGCGCAACGGCAAGCGCATCCGCATCTTCGCACGCCGCGGCGTAGTGCTCGCATGCGGCGGCTTCCCGCATGACATCGAACGGCGCAAGGCGATGTTCCCGCATGCGCCGACTGGCCGGGAGCACTATTCGCCCGGTCCAACCGGCAATACCGGCGACGGTCTTCGTCTGGCCGAGTCCGTGGGTGGCCGTGTCGAAGATTCATTGCCGAATGCCGCTGCCTGGGTCCCCGTGTCGGTCACCCATCGCAAGGACGGCAGCAAGGGCGTGATGCCGCATTTCATCGACCGCGCCAAACCCGGCGTGATCGCCGTGATGCGCGATGGCGCCCGTTTCGCCAATGAAGGCAACTCCTACCATGCTTTCGTCCAGCAGATGATGAAAGCAGCGAAGCCCGGCGAGGAGATCGCGGCCTGGCTCGTTTGCGACCACCGCGCCTTGCGCCAATACGGGCTCGGCGCCGTACCGCCGTTTCCGATGCCGATCGGCCAGTATCTGAATTCCGGTTATCTCATCAAGGGTAATACGCTCGAGGAACTAGCGGGCAAGGCCGGCATAGACGCCGGCGGCTTTGTCACCACTGTCGCGCAATTCAATAACACCGCCGCCGAAGGCCGCGATCCCGCCTATGGCAAGGGCTCACGCGCCTATAATCGCTATCAGGGCGATGCCAACCATGGGCCGAACCCCTGCGTCGCGCCGGTCGAACAAGGGCCGTTCTATGCCATCAAGATGGTGATTGGCGATCTCGGCACCTATGCCGGCATCAGGACCGATGCGCAGGCACGCGCGCTCGATGCCGGCGGTCAGGTCATCAACGGCCTCTATGCGGCCGGCAATGACATGGCGAGCATCATGGGCGGCAACTACCCCGGCGCGGGTATCACGCTCGGCCCCGCGCTCACCTTCGGCTATATCGCCGGCCGCCACCTCGCCGGCACACCGGTAAAGGCGGCATGATGGCCAGCTTCGCACCCGATCTGCTCAAGGGTCAATTGGCGCTTGTAACGGGTGCCGGCGCCGGCAACGGTCGTGCGATTGCGCTGGGGCTGGCTGCACATGGCGCCAATGTTATCGTGACCGACATCGACCGCGATGGCGCCGCACGCACGGCCGGCGATATTGCAGCCACCGGGCAGCGGTCATGGCATCATCATCTCGACGTCACGGATGTCGATGCCTGCCAAGAGCTCGCGCAGACCGTCAAAGCGAGCGCCGGCGACATTTCGATCCTGATCAATAATGCCGGCATCATCATTCGCGAGGGCATCGACTCCGAGCGCGCGGTGGAGAACTGGCGGCGCGTACTCGACGTCAACCTCAACGGCGTGTTTAATGTCACCCATGCCTTCCTGCCGGCCTTGCGCGCCCGGCGTGGCAGCGTGATCAATCTTGGCTCCATCGCCTCTTTCGTCGGGGTCGCCGATACGCTCGGCTATTCGCCCTCCAAAGGCGGCGTGAAGCTTCTGACGCAAGCGCTGGCGCGCGAAGTCGCCAAGGACGGCGTGCGCGTCAACGCCATTGCGCCGGGCGTGATCGAGACGGCCATGACCGAAGCGACACGCAACGATCCGGCACGGCTGGCGGGCTTCCTCGGCCGCACGCCACTGGGGCGCGTTGGCCAACCCGATGAGCTGATTGGCCCCGTGGTCTTCCTCGCTTCTCCCATGGCGTCCTATGTCACCGGCACAACCTTGCCAGTGGATGGAGGCTTTCTGGCCGTGTAGTGTCTGCGGCACTGGTTTGGGGCAAGCATGGCTAAAGAGAGTCGCGGCATTCAGTCGATCGAGGTCGGGGGTGAATTGCTGCAAGCGCTGGTGCGCAATGGGGAACCGATGATGCTGCGGGATCTGGCCCGCGAGGCCGGAATGTCACCGGCCAAGGCGCATCCCTATCTCGCCAGCTTCTCCCGCATCGGCCTGATCGAGCAGGACCCCTCCACCGGCCGTTATGAATTCGGTGCACTCGCCCTTGAACTCGGCATTGTGACGCTGCGTCGCCTGTCGGCCGTCCGCGTGGCAACGCCGGCCATCACGTCATTAGCCGGTACCATCGACCACGCCGTCTCGCTGGCGATCTGGGGTACCCATGGACCGACCGTGGTGCGCATGGAGGAGCCCAGCCACCCTGTGCACATCGCGATGCGTGTGGGCTCCACGGTATCATTGCTCGAAACTGCGACGGGACGTGTCTTCGCGGCATTCATGCCACCTGCGACCATCAATGCCGCGCTCACCGAGAATCTCGATCGGCTCTCGATCGGCTACGACCCGAACCGCAAGATAAAAGGCCCGGCCATCGGCAAGATCCTCGCCGACATCCGCACGCGCGGGCTGGCCCGCGCCGTCGGCGAACCCCTGCGCGGCGTCAATGCCTTCTCCGCACCGGTGTTCGATCATAGCGGCGCGGTGGTTCTGGCCGTGACCGCCATGGGCGCGGTGGGCACCTTCGACGTCAACTGGAACAGCCCGATCGCCAAGGCTCTGCTCGATTGCACTAATGCAATCTCCCGCCGCCTCGGCCGCGACGTCAAGGACTGAGCAGCGCAGCAGACGGCCTTGCAAAATATCTCAATTTGAGATATTGAGGAGCTGCATGCGGGTTATCTCAAACAGCGCATTGGTGAGCTTCTCCGCCACGCATTCCGCGGCATCGATACCGCTGCAGGCGTGGCGCAAGATCGTGGAATCGCGCTTATTCAAGAATTTCGCTGAGATGAAGGCGACTTTTAACGCCATCGATCGTGTCGGCCCATATTACGTTTTCGATATCGGGGGCAATAAATTCCGGATCGTTGCCGCCATCCATTTCGATAAACAACGCCTGTATGTCAGGCACGTGTTCACACACAAGGAGTACGACGCATGGAAACCATGACGCTGACCCGTGCGGACGTCGATGATCTCGCCGAGCATCTGAGCGCCATTTCAGCGCGCATTCCGCTTCAAACCATCAGATCAAAGCGTGCCTACAAGACAGCGACGGCTGCGATGAATGCACTCCTCGATGCAGGCGGCGCCGATGAGAGCAATCCGCTGTCGGCACTCGTTAGCCTCCTCGGCGAACTGATTGCCGATTATGAAGACGCGCATTCTTCGCCCAAAACAATATCGCCAGCCGACATGTTGCGTTTTCTGATGGATCAGCACGGCCTCAGCCAGGGCGACTTGCCCGAAGTTGGAAGCCAGGGCGTTGTGTCAGAAATCCTCAGTGGGAAACGTGACCTGAATGTGCGTCAGATCAGGCTCCTATCCGAGCGTTTTGGCGTTGGACCGCAGGCATTCGTCTAACGACTGAGGTATCACGTCCGGCCTCGCCGTCACCACCCTGCCTTGAGCCAGCGCGTCGGTGCCGACCGGGAACGCAGGTCAAGCCGGCGAGGACAACGGGTGCAAAGTTGTCTGACAACCCGACGCGTGGCCTTGTCGCCCCAGTCCATCGTGTTACGATCCCTCAGGCGCATCTCCGGTCCACGGGGAGCGACCATAAAATCACCGCCGGTCAAGGCGGCTCGAGGGAGGATGACACATGGCTCTTTACGGCCCGACACGTCGTGCCTTTGTGCAGGGGGCGCTCGCCACCAGCGCGCTTGGCCTCACCGGCATTCCAGCTTTCGCCGATCCCGCCTGGAAGAAGTACGCAGGCACCACGATTGAAGCCAATCTGATCAAGGGTCCGCGCGGCGAACTGCTGCAGAAATACGCCTCCGAATTCACGGAACTGACCGGCATCAAGGTCGAATCCGAAGTGATCCCGGAGCAACAGCAGCGCCAGAAGGCCGTGATCGAGCTCACCTCGGGCAAGCCCAGCTTCGACGTCGTGCATGTCAGCTACCACGTCCAGAAGCGCCAGTTCGAAAAGGCCGGCTGGCTCGCCGATCTCACCGGCTTCATGAAAGATCCGAACCTCACCGCGCCGGATCTGAAAGTTGAAGACTTCTCCGCCGGCGGTCTGCAATTCGCGCAGAACGACAAGGGCCAGATGCATTCACTGCCGTGGTCGGTGGACTATTTCATCCTGTACTACAACAAGGAAATGTTCGCCAAGAAGGGCGTCGCAGTTCCGAAGACCATGGATGAGATGGCAGCCGCCGCCGAGAAACTCAACGATCCCGCCAACGGCATCTATGGTTTCACCGGGCGTGGCCTGCGCAACGCCAACATGACGCTGTGGACCAACTTCTTCCTCAACTATGGCGGCGAATTCCTCGACGCCAAGGGCAACATCCTGACCGATGGGCCCGAGGCGATCGAAGCGACCAAGATGTATCAGCGTCTTCTGACCAAGACGGCACCTCCCGGCGTCGCGGGCTTCAACTGGATGGAGTCGATGGCGTCGCTGACGCAAGGCCGCGCGGCCATGTGGATCGACGGCGTCGGCTGGGCACCGCCGATCGAGGATCCCAATGCGTCGCGCGTGGTCGGCAAGATCGGCTACACCGTCGTGCCCGCCGGACCGAAGGGGCAATTCTCCGCCGCCTATGGCGACGGCATCGGCATCGCCAAGACCTCGACCAAGAAGGAAGCCGCCTATCTCTATTGCCAGTGGGCGGTGTCGAAGACCATGGGTGCCCGGCTGTTGCAGAGCGGAGGCGGCGTGCCGTTCCGTAACTCGATCCTCAATGACGAGACGGTGCGCAAGGGCGTGAAGAACCAGGAGTGGCTGGATTCGGTGATCGCCTCGGCCAAGATCAGCAAGCTCGGCCTGCCGGTCATCGTGCCTGTCGCCGAATTCCGCGATCTTGTCGGTGCCGCCGTCACCGCGACCCTGGCAGGCGCCGATCCGGCTACCGAGCTGAAGAAAGCCCACGAACAGTTCCGGCCGATCCTGGAGCGCAGCGAAAAATCGTGAGCGAACTGACAGCGGGAAAGGCAGTCGCCAAAACGACCGCAGCGGTCGCGGCCGAAACGGCGACTGCGAAGAAGAACGAGTGGCGGCCAATTTCCTATTGGCCGTTCGTAATTCCAGCGATGATCGTCGTCATGGCGGTCATCATCTTCCCGTGGGTCTATACGATCTGGATGAGCCTGCACGAATGGAAGGTCGGCCAGGCGCCGACTTTCGTCGGCTTCGCCAATTATCTCAGGCTGCCAAGCGACGCGCGTTTTGTGGAATCCGTGGGGCATACCCTGGTCTATACGGCGCTGTCAGTCGCGCTGCCGCTGATCCTCGGCACATTGGCCGCGGTGATCTTCAACAACAAATTTCCGCTGCGCGGCTTCTTCCGCGGGCTCTTCATCCTGCCTATGATGGCGACGCCGGTCGCCATCGCCCTGGTGTGGACGATGATGTTCCACCCGCAGCTCGGCGTGCTGAACTATCTGCTGTCGCTGTTCGGCCTGCCGCCATCGCTCTGGGTGTTCCATCCCGCCACCGCAATCCCGTCGCTCGTGCTGGTGGAGACGTGGCAATGGACGCCGCTGGTCATGTTGATCGTGCTCGGCGGCCTCAGCGCCATTCCGACCGAGCCCTATGAAAGCGCGCAGATCGACGGCGCGACCCCGTGGCAGACCTTCCGCTACATCTCGCTGCCGATGATCACGCCCTTCCTGTTCATCGCGGCGATGATCCGCATGATCGACGCCGTAAAGAGTTTCGACATCATCTTCGCCATCACGCAAGGCGGCCCGGGCAGCGCCTCGGAGACGATCAACCTGTATCTCTACAGTGTCGCTTTCGTCTATTACGACGTCGGCTACGCCTCCGCGATCGTGGTGGTGTTCTTCGCGCTCATCGTCGCGCTCGCGGGCGCGCTCTTGCATCTGCGTCAGCGCACCCACTGGAACGAAGCCGGAGGCAGTGCCTGACCATGCGCGACTTTCTCAACAAACTCGGCCTGACCTTCGCCTTCATCGTCATCGTCTCGCCGGCGGTGCTGTTCTTCCTCTGGATGCTGTCGCTGTCGCTGAAATTCGAGATCGACAACGCCTCCTATCCGCCGGTCTTCATCCCCGAACGCATCAATTGGGGCAATTACGCCGCCGTCATCGAATCCAAGCGGTTCATGACCTACTTCTTCAACACGCTGATCGTCACCGGCTCGGCGACCTTGTTCGCTCTCATCATCGGCGTGCCTGCCGGTTACGGCATCGCGCGCATGCGCGCGCGCAAATCCGCCATCGTCATCCTGATCGCGCGCATCACGCCCGGCCTGTCCTACCTGATCCCGCTATTCCTGCTGTTCCAATGGCTCGGCCTGCTCGGCACGTTGTGGCCGCAGATCATCATCCACCTCGTGGTGACAGTGCCGATCGTGATCTGGATCATGATCGGCTATTTCGAGACGACACCGATGGAGCTCGAGGAATCCGCCATCATCGACGGTGCCACCCGCTGGCAGGTGTTCCGTCACGTCGCGCTGCCGATCGCGCGCTCCGGCATCGCCGTCGCCTTCATTCTTTCGGTGATCTTCTCCTGGAACAATTTCGTGTTCGGCATCGTACTAGCGGGACGGGAAACGCGGACACTGCCGGTCGCGGTCTACAACATGATCTCGTTCGATCAGTTGAGCTGGGGGCCGCTGGCGGCGGCCGCCCTGATCGTGACGTTGCCGGTGCTGCTGCTGACGATGTTTGCACAAAGGCAGATCGTGGCCGGACTGACCGCGGGCGCGGTGAAGTGACGCAAGGGCCCCTCCACGTCATTGCGAGGAGCCCTTGCGACGAAGCAATCCAGTCTTCGCTTGCGGCCCTCTGGATTGCCGCGTCGCTTCGCTCCTCGCAATGACGGCTGAAAGGCTCACGCTCAATTCGCAGCCGCCACCTTGCGCTGCTGATCCGGCGCCGTTTCGCTCGCGGCAATCAGGCGCTTGAGCTCCGGAATGCACGAGCCGCAATTGGTGCCGGCCTTGAGCCTGGTGCCGATTTCCGCCGCGGTTCCAGCCCCTGCTACAATTGCGTCGCAGATGGTGTTGCGGCCGACGCCGAAACAGGCGCAGACGATGGGTCCTGCACTCGCAGCACCATCTGCGGACTTTCCGGAGAGCAGCGTACGGCGCTGGTCGTCGCTCACGGCCTCGGCCGCGAACAATTCCTTCACGGCATCCCAGGAGAGCACCCCTTCCGTCGGGCCGATGAACAGACAGATCTCGATCCCGTCATCCTTGAACGACACCGCGCGATAAACACCTTGGCCCGCGTCTTCGTATTCAGCGGCATCATCGCCCAGCAACGGCTTCAGCCAGTTCTGCCAGGTCTCGACATCGGTATTGTCCGAGAGCAGATAGCCGACGCCGCCCGTGACTGCGACGCGCGCCCATTGCACGCCGAACGGCATCTCCAGCGGACTACGCGAGAGCACGAAACCACGCTGTGCAAACACCGCAGGTGCAATCGCCACCGGCGTCGCCTTGTTCTCGGGCTGACCGGAGAATGGATCGGTGATCGGCGCGACAAGTCCACCGACACGCGCGAATCCTGCGGTCTCGTCGTTCCAGTGGATCGGCGCGAACAGCATGCCGCGCTGCTGGCGTTCGCTGACAACGACTTTCAGCACGCATTCGCCATGGTCGGTCGTCAGCCGCGCATGGCCGCCATCGACGATGGCGAACGTCGCGGCATCGTCCGAATGGATCTCGACGAACGGCTCCGGAATATGCTGGCCGAGCCGCGGGCTGAGGCCCGTGCGCGTCATCGTGTGCCACTGATCGCGAACGCGGCCAGTGTTCAAACGTAGCGGCCGCTCGACCGACACCTGCGTGCGCAGCTCCGGCGCCTCCGGCGCGATGAAACGCGCGCGCCGGTCATTGGCGTAGAATTGGCCATCTGCAAAGAAACGCGCCTGCGGCTTCGTGGTCCCCTCGCGCACCGGCCATTGCACCGGGGCCATGGTATCAAAGGCCTCATCCGAGACCTTCATCAATCCGCCGATATCGAAATCGCGGTTGCCATTGTTCTCGAAGGCCGAAAGGGCCGCGTGCTCGCGAAAAATCTCGGCGGCCGACGTGTAGGCAAAGGACGCGCCATAACCCAGGCGCTTGGCGACTTCGCTCAGCGCCCACCAGTCCGGTCGCGTCTCGCCAGGCGCCCGCAGGAACGAGCGCTGCCGCGACACGCGGCGTTCGGAATTGGTCACCGTGCCAGACTTCTCGCCCCAGGCCAGTGCTGGCAGCAGCACATGCGCACCGGCATTCACGGTGTCGTTGGAGCGCACATTCTCCGACACCACGAACAGATCGAGCTTGCTCAGCGCCGCCCGCACGGCATCGGCATCGGGGAGCGACACCGCGGGATTGGTGCCCATCACCCACAACGCCTTGATCTCGCCACGGCCGATGGCTTCGAACATCTGCACGGCCTTGAGGCCTTCATGGGTGGCGATATGCGGTGCCTTCCAGAACCGGCGCACACGGTCGATATCGACAGGCGTGAAGCCCATATGGGCTGCGAGCTGGTTGGCGAGGCCGCCGACCTCGCGGCCGCCCATGGCATTCGGCTGGCCGGTGAGCGAGAACGGCGACGCGCCGGGCTTACCGATGCGGCCGGTGGCCAGATGGCAGTTGAGGATCGCATTGACCTTGTCGGTGCCCTGCGCCGACTGGTTGACGCCCTGCGAATACAGCGTGACCACACGCGGCGTCGCCTTGAACATCTGGAAGAAGGTCGCGACATCGATCTCGTCGAGTCCGGTCGCCTTTGCTGTCGCCGCCACACTGCCGGCGATGGTTCTGGCCCGCGCCAGCGCGTCGTCAAAGCCTGACGTATGCCCATCGATATAGCTGCGATCGAGCGCCCCGTTATCGGCGAGATAGGCGAACAGCCCGCTGAACAACGCGGTATCAGTGCCGGGCTTCAGGCCGAGAAACAGATCGTCATCGCCAACCGTGTCGGTGCGGCGTGGATCGATCACGACGATCCGTGCGCCCCGCGTCTGCTTGTTGGCCAGCATGCGCTGATACAGCACCGGATGGCACCAGGCGGCATTGGAGCCGACCAGCACCAGCAGATCGGCCTGGTCGAGATCCTCGTAGCACCCCGGCACCGTATCGGCGCCAAACGCGCGCTTGTGGCCAGCCACGGATGACGCCATGCAGAGCCGCGAATTGGTATCGACATTGGCGCTGCCGAGAAAGCCCTTCATCAGCTTGTTGGCGACGTAGTAATCCTCGGTCAGCAGCTGGCCGGAGAGATAAAAGGCTACGGCACCGGGGCCATGTTCGGCGGCGACCTTCTGAAATCCCTCGGCGACATGATCCAGCGCATCGCTCCAGGCGACCTGCACCATCTCGCCGTCGTCGCCGCGCATCATCGGATGCAGCAGGCGCTCGTCGAGACTCAGCGTTTCGCCGAGCGCCGATCCCTTCGAGCAGAGCCGCCCGAGATTGGCGGGATGCGCGGGATCGCCCGCAATCGCTGCGCCGCCGTTGCCGTCCGGCGTCGCCAGCACGCCGCAACCGACGCCGCAGTAAGGGCATGTTGTGCGCGTGACATGCAGATGCGGATCGACCGCGTTCATCACGCCGCCTCCGCGCGGACGGCGAGTGCGCGGCCGAACATCATCTCGGCGCGGATATCGGAAATATCAGCACCGCTGCGGATCAGTTCGAGATACCACAGCGCATCCTGCGTATCGCCGACCAGCACGGCGCCAGTGAGCGCGCCATCTGCGATCACCAGCTTCTTATAGGTGCCGCGGCGGACATCGTTGAGCAGCAGCGTCTCGCTGCCTTCGCCCGCCATGAAGTCTCCAGCGGAAAAAACGCTGACGCCGGAGACCTTGAGATTTGTAGAGAGCACGCTGCCCGTATAGGCAGCGGCCTTGCCTGCGAGATGGCGCGCCAACACCCTGGCCTGTTCGTAGGCGGGCTCGACGAGGCCGTAGCAGGTGCCGCGATGCTCGGCGCATTCGCCGAGTGCGAAAACGTCGTCGGTGCCGGTTGCCATCTGGTCGTTGACGACAATGCCGCGATTGACCGGGATTTCCGCTTCCTTGGCGAGGGACGTGTTGGGCCGAATGCCGGCCGCAAAGATCACCGCATCGGCGTCAAGCGTGCGGCCATCGGCGAGTTCGACGCTCTCGACACAATCGTTGCCATGAATACGCGCGGTATTGGCATTGAGCAGAATCCTGACGCCCTTGCGCTCGACCAGCGTCTTCAGGAGGTTCGCTGCAGGTGCATCCAGCTGACGTTCCATCAGCCGGTCCATCAGATGGATCAGTGTGACGTCAGCACCCGCCTTGGCGAGACCATAGGCCGCTTCGAGACCCAGCAGGCCGCCACCGACCACGACGACGCGCTTCTTCTGCGCGGCGAGTTCGAGCAGCAGGTCCACGTCGCGGCTGTCGCGGAACACATGCACGCCCTTGAGATCACCACCGGGCACCGGCAGCCGCAGTGCGGATGAACCGGTGGCGATGACCAGTTTTGAGAACGGCACATGCTTGCCGGTCGATGTCGTAACCTCGCGCGCGGCCATGTCGATGGCGGTCGCCGTCGCGCCGTATTTCAGCGTGACGCCGCGGTCGCGCCACCAGACGGCGGGCTTCAGCTCGATCTCCTGGGACGTCGCCTCACCGGCCAGCACCGACGACAGCAATACGCGATTGTAGGCGAGCCGCGGTTCGTCTCCGATGACGGCGATGGCGTATCGACCGAGCGCGCATTTCGCCAGCTCGTCCACGAGCCGAGCCGCTGCCATTCCGTTACCAATGATGACCAGCGGCTCGCTCACGTCATATCCTTACTCGGCCGCCTGCGCTGTGCCGTAGGCTTCAGAAATCATGTAGCCGGACAGCGTGCCATAGGCCGCGGTCCAGGCTGCTGCGAGTTCGGGCGTCCAGGCGTCGCCGAGGCCCTTCTCCAGGGTCCACAGCAGCGCACCGCCGACGATCGGATAATGTTCGGCCTTCACGCCATAGGCCACGTGCTGCTTGGCGAGTGCGCTCGCTGCAGGCAGCACGGTTTCGAGTCGCGTCAGGCCGGTGACGACGACGCCAAGCGTCGCCATCAATTTGCGGCCCTGCTCCTTCATGTCGCCGCGAAACATCGGCTTCACTTGCGGGGCAACCTCGAAGAGACGGCCGTAGAACAATTCCGCAGCCACATCGGAAATCGGCGCGACTTTCTTGAAACTATCCTGAACCAGAGCGACGTCGGACGCGTTCATGCTAACTCTCCTTGCAGTGGAAGGTGAGCTTGTGTGTCGCGCCGCGTGAGCAAATGTTCAGCGCGCGATAAAATGCGATGTGGTTCTAGTGATAGGCCGCAGAAATCATGCGCGCCGCCAGGAAATTGTAGACCTTGTGCCACGAGGCTTCGACCTCGGGCGTCCAGCGCTCGCCAAGCCCCTGCCCCAGACTCCAGAACAGTGCCTCGCCGACAGACTCGTAGTGCGCGGCCTCCACGCCATAATGCACATGGTCTTTCGCGAGCTTGCCGATCACCGACAACAGACCTGTGATGTTGTCGAGACTGCCGACGATCACCGCAAGCGTTGCGATGAACTTGTGCTTGAGCTGCGCCATGTCGCCGCGAAACAGCGGGCGCGTTTCCGGCAATGTCTCGAACAGCCGGGCATAAAACAGATCCACCATGACCGAAGAGTTCGGCCACATCTGATCGAATGACGATTGCACGCGCATGATTTCTTCGCGCGTCAGGCCTATCGAACGACTCATGATTTGCAGCTATCCGGAAAGTCTGAGCCGCATTCATTCGGTTTATCCTCGGAAGTCAAGAGGTAACAAGATGCTTACGCCGCTTCGACGAACTTGTGGCGCTCATACAGGAATTCGAGCACGCGCTTGCGGCAGTCGAGATAGACCGGGTTACTCGCCAGTTCGAGACGCTGACGCGGTCGCGCGAGCGGCACATCGAGCACTTCGCCGATGGTCGCCGATGGTCCGTTGGTCATCATCACGATGCGGTCCGACAGCAGCACGGCTTCGTCCACGTCATGCGTGATCATGACGATGGTGTTGCCGAGTTTTTGATGCAGCGCCATTACGGAGTCCTGCAAATGAGCGCGGGTCAGTGCGTCGAGCGCACCGAACGGTTCGTCGAGCAGCAGCACTTTGGGCTCCATTGCGAGCGCACGAGCAATGCCGACGCGCTGCTTCATGCCGCCGGAGATTTCCGAGGGGCGCTTGTCCTTGGCATGGGTCATCTGCACGAGATTGAGATTGTGCATTGTCCATTCGTCGCGCTCAGCGCGGGACTTGGTCTTGGCAAACACCTTGTCCACGCCAAGACGGACGTTCTGATAAACCGTCAGCCACGGCAGCAGGCTGTGGTTCTGGAACACCACGGCGCGATCGGGGCCGGGCGAATTGACTTCGCGATCCTCAAGGATCACGCCGCCCATCGTTGCACGTGTCAGGCCGGCGATGATGTTGAGCATCGTCGACTTGCCGCAACCGGAATGGCCGATGATCGAGATATACTCACCCTTGCCGAGGCTGAGGTTGATGTCCTTCAATACTTCGGACGAGACCTTGCCGCGGGTGAACACCTTGTCGACGTGGTCGAGCTTCAGATATGCCTTCATGATATCTCTCCTTAGCTGACCCAAATGTTAGCTGACCGAAGTGCCGTGGGTGACGAGCTTGCCGAGGGCGGCGATCAGGCGGTCGAGCACGAAGCCGACGATGCCGACATAGAACAGTGCCAGGATGATCTCGCTCATATGCGAGGAATTCCAGGCGTCCCAGATGAAGAACCCGATGCCGACGCCACCGATCAGCATTTCAGCCGCGATGATGGCGAGCCATGACAGGCCGATACCAATGCGCAGACCGGTGAAAATATAGGGCGCAGCCGCCGGCAGCATGACCTTCCAGAAAAATTCCACCGGATTGAGCTGCACCACGGCGGCGACGTTGCGATAGTCCTGCGGAATATTCCGGATACCGACAGCCGTGTTGATAATGATCGGCCAGATCGAGGTGATGAAGATCACGAAGATCGCCGACGGCTGACCGTCACGGAAGGCCGCGAGTGCCAGCGGCAGCCAGGCCAGTGGCGGAATGGTGCGCAACACCTGGAAGATCGGATCGAGGCCACGCATCGCCCAGACCGACTGGCCAACCAGCGTGCCAAGCGCGATGCCGACGACGGCAGCGAGCGAGTAACCGTAGGCCACGCGCAGGAGACTGGCCGAGATATGCCAGAACAGCCCCTTGTCCAGACCGCCATTGTCGAAGAACGGATCGAAGATCAGTTCCTTGGTGTCCTTGTAGACCTTAGAGGGCGGCGGGAGCGTTGAGCCGGTGCGCCGGCACAAGAGCTCCCACATCACACCGAGCAGGAGGACGACGATCAGCGGCGGGATGACCCGCGCCGCTGTCTCTTTCGCCATCTTGGCGTATCTGTCGAAACTTACCGGCTGCTTGGGAGACAGTGCGACGCTCGCCACCGGCGGCTTCGCCAGTGCCGTTGCCGGCTCCGTCTTGATAGCTTGCATGTTCATCGCACTGTCTCCGTCATTTCAGCTAGTCCGCATCGGTCCCAAACGTGTGTCTCAGGCTTCGACGCGCTTGATGGCGAGCGACTTGAGGTAGGCTGCCGGATTTTCGGGATCGAAGACCTTGCCGTCGAAGAAGGTCTCCTTGCCGCGCGAGGTGGAGGTCGGGATCTCGGCGGCAGCGACGCCCATGGTCTTCGCCGCGTCACGCCAGATATCCTCGCGGTTGACCTTGGCGATCAGCGCCTTCGAGTCGAAGCCGGGCTCGTATTTGCCCCAGCGGATGTCCTCGGTCATGAACCAGAGGTCGTGGCTCTGGAACGGATAGGACGCGAAGTCCTTCCAGTACTTCATGATGTGCGGCGAGTTCTCGACCACCTTGCCGGTGCCGTAGTCGAACTTGCCACGGGCGCGATCGAGGATGTCCTCGACCGGGCAGTTGATCCACTGCCGCTTGCCCATGATGGTGGCGAGCTCCTCCTTGTTCTCCATCTTGTCGGCCCACTGCTGGGCTTCCATGATGGCCATGGTGATGGCCTTCGCCGCCTTCGGGTTCTTGTCGACCCAGGCCGCGCGCATGCCGAGCGACTTCTCCGGATGCTTGTTCCAGATCTCGCCGGTGTTCACCGCGGTGTAGCCGATCTTCTGGTGCACGAGCTGGCCGGGCCACGGCTCACCGACGCAGAACGCGTCCATGGTACCGACCTTCATATTCGCCACCATCTGCGGCGGCGGCACGGTAATGGTCTCGACATCCTTGTCGGGATCGATGCCACCGGCGGCGAGCCAGTAGCGGATCCACAGGTCATGCGTGCCGCCCGGGAAGGTCATCGCCACCTTCACTGACTTGCCCGCAGCCTTCTTCTTCTCGAACGCGGCCTTCAGCGGCGCGACATCGAGGCCGACCTTCAGATCGGCATATTCATTGCCGACCGAAATGCACTGCGCATCGAGATTGAGACGCGCGAGGATATACATCGGCGTCGGCTGATTGTTCTGGGTGACCTTGCCGGACGAGATCAGGTACGGCATCGGCGTCAGGATATGCGCGCCATCGATGCCGCTGCCTTCGGAGCCGAGCACCATGTTGTCGCGCAGCGTGCCCCACGAGGCCTGCTTCGACACTTCCACATCGGGCATGCCGTATTTGGCGAACAGGCCCTTGTCCTTGGCAACGAACAGCGGACCGGCATCGCTTAGTGCGATGAAGCCGAGCTTGGCGCCTTTCACTTCGGGCCCGGCATCCTGCGCGAAAGCGCCGCCGGGGAAGTTCAGTCGGGCGGCCGCGAGCAAGGCAGCGGTTCCCGCGCCGGCTTTCAGAAGCTGACGGCGGCTGATCTTGCGGCCCGGCTTGTTGGTCTCTGACTTCGTCATGTGCTGCTGTCGTCCTTTCGCGCCTCGGATCGCCTGCACCGTCATTGGCCCCTCGTCACAGCGCACCTTGGGTCGAAGGCGTACGGACATAGCGGCGCGCCTGGGGGAAGCCCCATGATGGCAATGCTGGCTGGTGATTGATTGTGACGGCTACAATGGCGTCGCTAAGAACTATTCAAAGTTCGTGCCAACCGCTGCCTGATGGAAATTTCGATAAATTGCAGTCACTTACCTAAAGGCAACAAGACCAGCGCAGAGAACCACGCGCATCGAAAATTTGCGGGACGCTCATTTATTGTGCGACGCACGCGGAATAGGCAGTAAATTGTGAGGTACTATTTTGCCGACTTCGTCGGCGTGCCGGCCCGCGGATCGGTGCTATCAACCGGGTCCAATTTCTAACGAACGGACCGCTTCATGCCGACCATTTCGGTGATCACCGAACCTGCCCTCTCGTCGCTGCGGAAGGTAATCAGCACCCTGAAGGCGGCGACCGTGGTCTCCGCGGCGGCGATCCTGTCTCAGGGCAAAAGCGACCTCGACGCGAATGCGGCGGCAGCGTTCGGTCATTTCGAGGATGTCTCACGGCAACTTCATATGTTCCGAAAGAGCGTCCTTGAGGACGCGCTGATACCGACCAAAGACAACGCTGTCACTGTGGATGTCGATATCGATGCCCTCGATCACGCCGTCGACGATATCGATCTACAGATCGCACAAACCAAAGGCGCACTCCACGCAGTCGTGGAGAGCTCTGATCGCAGCGGGCTCGAGGCCTTTGCCGAGCGCATCGGCGAACTCGGCCGCGCGCTGTTAGGTATGGTCACCCTCATCGCGCCATCGGCCGCACACGGCGATACACCGTTCCTGTTCGATCAGTTCTTCCTGGAGTCGCTGCAGGAACTCTCGCAACGCGACTGGAGCGCGACCTGATCGCAGATGGCAGACGGCCGAGATCGCTTACGCCTCGGCCTTTTCCGGCATCATCGGCTGCGGCACCGTGCCCTCGCCCGGCTTCATCCAGAAATTATAGGTCATCAGATGCCACGGCCCCGTGGCAGGCTGACCATCAGGCATGAAGGCATCGCTGCGCTTCTCGACGGTGGCGATCAGATCGTCCTTCACGCCGAACACGACATCGGAGTCGAGATATTCGTCGCCCTCGATGAAGACGTGAGTGATCAGCGGTTCATAGCCGGGAGCCGCGACGAGAAAGTGCACATGCGCCGGACGCATTGGATGACGTCTCGTTTTCAGCACAAGATCTCCGGCCGGACCATCGGTCGGGATCGGATAGCTGCAGGGCAGAATGCTGCGGAAGAACAGCCGGCCATCACTGTCGGTGATGAAGCGCGCGCGCGACGAAGGGCCCTGCGTGGCATAGCTAGCTTTCTGCGAGTCGTAGAAACCGTCATCATCGGCATGCCAGATGTCAACCGGCACGCCCGTCAGCGGCTTGCCGTCGAGATCGGTGACGCGGCTCTGCACGAACATGCGCTCACCCGTGAGGCCCGGAGAGATATCAGCGCCATGCGCCATGACGGGATGCTCGCCGACATAGAACGGTCCGAGTACCGTCGTCTGTGTGGCCCCCTCACGCTCCCTGTGGTTGACGGCATCGACCAGCATCGAGACGCCCAGCACGTCAGAGAGCAAGATGAACTCCTGCCGGATCGGCGTGCATTTCTGGCCAGTGCGGGTCAGGAAGTCGATTGCCACTTCCCATTCACCGAAGGTGAGATCGGTCCTGCGAACATAGTCGTGCAATGACGTCACGAGTTCTTGCAGCAGGAATTTCGTGCGCGGATCGGACGTCTTGTCGAAACTCTGGATGACGGCCGCAGTGAGTTCAGTGTCATTGAATTGGGTCATAATTCCATCCTGAGCAACACGACGCGATTGCATCTTTAACGATACACCAAACAGAGCTTCACGTAAGCTCGCCACGCTACAAACCCATATGGACAACCGCTGATTTTCATCCATAGAAACGAGCCGCGTCCACACATCGGAGTGATGTTGCAATGCCGTCGTCCCAAAGCCTGAGCCCTTCGTCTGCGTCACCCGAACAGGTCGGCATGTCGACCATGGCACTGGCCCGCGTCGAAGCGCATCTCAAACAGCGCTATGTCGATGCCGGCCGCTTGCCCGGCACACGGCTGCTGGTCTATCGCCGCGGCGAAATCGTGCACAGCACGGCGCAGGGCTTTGCCGATGTGGAGCGCAAAGCCCCCGTCAAGGACGATACGATCTTCCGCATCTATTCGATGACCAAGCCGATCACGACAGTCGCCTTCATGATGCTGGTGGAGGAAGGACGTGTCGCGCTCGATGAACCCGTTCATAAATATATTCCGGAATGGGCAAATCTCGGCGTATTTCAGGCTGGCGTGACGGCACCATTCCTAACGAAGCCACCGGCCCGTCCGATGCAGATCATCGACCTGCTGCGGCACACATCCGGACTCACTTACGGATTCCAGCAGCGTACCAATGTCGATGCAGCCTATCGTGCGCTCAAGATCGGCGAGGTTGAAAAATCCGGTACGCTGACGTCAATGATTTCAGATCTCGCCAAAATCCCTCTGGAGTTCTCGCCAGGCGACGCGTGGAATTATTCGGTCTCGACCGATGTGGTCGGCTATCTCATCGAGAAGATCGCCGGGAAACCGTTCGAACAGTTTCTGCAGCAGCGCATCTTCAATCCGCTCGGCATGACTGATACCAGCTTCTTTGTGCCTTCCGACAAGGCGCATCGCTTCGCTGCCTGCTACGCAGCCGATGGCAAGGGCGGCCTCACTTTGCAGGACGATCCCGCGACGAGTTCATTCTTGTCCCCGCCCTCGATGATCTCCGGCGGCGGCGGCCTGTGTTCGACAACTGCTGACTATCTCACCTTCTGCCGCGCACTGCTCAATGGCGGCGCGCTTGGCGACGTGCGCTTGCTGTCCCCAAAGACCATCACATTGATGACCAGCAACCATCTCCCCGGCGGCCGCGATCTCACCGAAATGTCGAAGTCGATGTTTAGCGAAGCGAGCTATGCCGGCATCGGCTTCGGACTCGGATTTTCGGTGACGATGAATCCGGCCAAGACCATGATCCCCGGCAGCGCCGGTGAGTATGCATGGGGCGGCGCGGCGAGCACGGCATTCTGGATAGATCCGGCCGAACAGCTGATCGCAATCTTTATGACGCAGCTGTTGCCATCGAGCGCCTATCCGATCCGGCGCGAGCTGCGTACCATGATCTACTCCGCGATTACCGACAGCAATGTTTAGTAACGAACGGTATGATCAATATTGCTCAGTCGGTGCGCGCCACCAGGCACCGGTCGCGCTCAGCACGAATCAAATGAAATTCTCTCTCAGTGAGAATTTGGAATGAAACTTCCGGTGCGCATGGGACGTAGCAACAACCACCCACGGAATTGTGATATTACGTCGGTGCTACACAGGAGATCGTAAAGTGCGAAATTGCAGCTGGAAATCGCATGGAATGCTGCATGCCAGAGATTTGCAGCTTACGAATGCGAACGACTCTCAGTTATCCTGCGTGCGTCAGGCAAGTCACATGTGTATAGCATGATGACCAACTTGTACTTTCGCTTCCGCTGCAAGGCCCGTATCGATAGAAATTGAGTTCCGGTATTCGTTGGAAGTTTTGCAAGCAGTGCGAAGTAGCAACGGAATACCGCAAGGTTTTTTGTACGATTGGATGACCCTCGCGATTACGTGTCGTATCAATTCGAGTATCGCGACGATTTCAGCCATCCCAATCGTCATGACGATGTGTATAACAGAGATGCCTTTGAAAGTTAGCTTTAAGGGCTCTCGGGCTAAGAAGCTCTAACCAAGAAAATATAACCAAACTCCCTTATTCAAACAAACTGAATGGTGACGAATGAAGCAACGTAGCGCCGGCAAACCCGACATTGAGATGGGCAAGAGGATCCGTCTGCGTCGTGTTGAGCAGAAAATTTCGCAGGCGGATTTAGGCGAAAAGCTGGGCGTCAGCTTCCAGCAGGTTCAGAAGTACGAAAAGGGTGTCAATCGCGTTGGCGCAGCGCGTCTTCAGCAGATTGCGACGGCGCTCGATGTGCCGGTCACCTTCTTCTACGATGGCGATGGCAAGAGCCGCGAAGTGGAAAGCTTGCTGTTTCTCGATAGCGCTTTCAGCCTCCGCTTGCTTCGTGCGTACAGCCGCATCAAGAGCCAGACGGTCCAGCGCCAGATGGTCGTCCTGATGGAAGCGATTGCCGACGAAGAGAAGTAATCGTCGCATGGCCGCCGGAGCGACCCGGCCGCCGATCGGCTCGATTTCAATCCCCCCTCGACACGAAAAGAACTCGCCGTAACCGCGGCGAGATTTTTGCAGGTCTGCACCTAGCGGTGGCACAGTTGTTGCTGGAATATTCGTGAACCTCAGGGGGAGCGAACCATGTCTACAGCTACGATTACCGCCGTCGAACCAATCCGCAAGCCTCTCTATCAGTCGCTCTTCGTGCAGGTGCTTGTCGCCCTGCTGCTCGGCATCGTCCTTGGCATCGCCGTGCCGGACTTCGCCGTCGGCCTGAAGGTCTTCAGCGACGCCTTCCTCAAACTCATCTCCATGATTGTGGCCCCCATCGTGTTCTGTGTGGTGGTGCATGGCATTGCGGGTGCCGGCGACCTCAAGAAGGTCGGCAGGGTTGGCGTCAAGGCGCTGATCTATTTCGAGGCCATGACCACGCTGGCGCTCGTTGTCGGCCTGGTGCTGGCCTATCTGTTCGGCCCGGGCCACGGCATGAACATCAATCCGGCCTCGCTCGACGGCAAGGCACTCACGACGGTCGCAGACAACGCTCATAAGCTGCAGGGCGGCGGCATCGGCAGCTTCCTGCTCAACATCATTCCGACCACCTCGTTCGACGCTCTGGCGCGCAATGACGTCCTGCAGGTGCTGTTCTTCGCCATCCTGTTCGGCACCAGCCTGGCGCTCGTCGGCGGCGAGAAGGGCGAGCGGATTTCGAGCTTCATCGAAGCCGTATCGACCGTTCTGTTCCGCGCCATGGGATTGATCGTTCGCCTCGCCCCGATCGGCGTGCTCGGCGCCGTCGCCTATACGGTCGGACGCTACGGCGTCGGATCGCTGAAGCAACTCGTCTCGCTGGTGGTGCTGTTCTACGTCTCTGTCGCGATCTTCGTCTTTGGCGTGCTCGGCGGTGTGATGGCGCTCGCCGGGCTCAACATCATCAAATTCCTGAACTACCTGCGCGAGGAACTCACCATCGTGCTCGCCACCGCGTCATCGGATGCGGTGCTGCCCCAGGTCATGCGCAAACTCGAACGGCTCGGCGTCAAGGACAATGTGGTCGGCCTCGTGATCCCGACCGGATATTCGTTCAATCTCGACGCGTTCTCGATCTATCTGACGCTGGCCGTCGTGTTCATCGCGCAGGCCACCAATACGCCGCTGTCCTTCGGCGACCTCATGCTGGTGCTGGGCGTCTCGCTGGTGACGTCGAAGGGCGCCCACGGCGTACCGGGCTCAGCGATCGTGATCCTTGCCGCGACGCTGAATGCCGTGCCGAGCATTCCCGCCATCGGCCTCGTGCTGGTGCTGTCGGTAGACTGGTTCATCGGCATGGCCCGCGCGCTTGGCAACCTGATCGGCAACTGCGTTGCCACCGTCGTGGTCGGCGCATGGGAAGGCGATCTCGACCATGCCAAGGCGAAGCGTGTGTTGGATGGTGAAGAGCTCGTGGATGTAACGGCCGGCTAATTGCCTTCGGGACAAAAAAGAAGCGGCCCGAAGGCCGCTTCTCGATATCAGAACGAATGCTTCAAGCTTACGCCGGCGTGAGGATCGCGCGGCCGACCAGCTTGCCGTCTTTCAGGTCGTTCAGAGCGGCATTGGCTTTTGCGAGCGGCATCGGGCTCGTCGGGATCGGCTGCACCTTCTTGGTGCGCACCAGCTCCAGCAGCTCCTTGGTCTCGCGGAGATTGCCGACATAGCTGCCCTGGATGGTGAGTGCCTTCATGGCGATCAGAGGCAGCGCCCAGGTGGCGCCGCCACCGAACAGACCGACCATGATCAGCTTGCCGCCCTTGGAGAGCACATCAAAGCCGAGCTGCGTCGTCGACGGAGTGCCGACCAGATCGATCACCGACAGGATCGGCTGACCGGCGGCCTTGGCAAGCTGCTCGAGCGCGTCGGGCGCATTGCCGTCCACGGCCGCCAGAGCGCCGGCCTTGATCGCCGCCTCGCGCTTTCGCGCATCGATATCGACAACGATGGCGCCCATGCCGCCCATCGCCTTCAACAGTTCAAGCGCCATCAGGCCGAGGCCGCCAGCGCCGAAGATCACGATCGGATTGCCAAGATCGCTCTCGATCTTCTTCAGCGCACTATAGGTGGTGACGCCCGAGCAGGCGTAAGGCGCGGCGATGACCGGATCCATGCCCTTGAGGTCGATCAGGTAGCGCGGATGCGGCACCAGGAGGTGATCCGAATAACCGCCGTCGCAATGTACGCCGAGGCAGCGCGGCGCGAGGCAGAGATTCTCGTCACCGGCGAGACAGACCGCACATTTGCCGCAGCCGATCCATGGATAGGCCAATGCGATATCGCCAATCTTGACGCCGCCGGCTTCCTGCTGCGCATCCGGACCGAAGGCGATGACTTCGCCGACAGTCTCGTGACCCATGGTGCGCGGCAGCGTGATGCCGCGATCCTTCAGCGACAGCTTCTTGCGGCCGTGGCCGAGTTCATAACCGCCTTCCCAGATGTGCAGGTCGCTATGGCAGACGCCAGCAGCCTTCACGCGGATTAGCACCTGCGTGCCGGTCGGCTGCGGGGTCTGCTCATCGACCTCGCCGAGCGGTTCGTTGAATTCGAGAACCTTGAAGCTCTTCATTGTGTTTTCTCTCCCGGTTGAAGTTTCTTGTTATCCGCAGGATGGGTCGAGCGAAGCGAAACCCATCGCATAGAACCCGATCATGATGGGTTTCGCGACGACGCTCTACCCATCCTGCAGGGTCTCAGCCATGCGTTGCGCTTGCGCTCCTGATTGCTTCCCACACCTTGATGGGCGACAGCGGCGTATTGAGCTGCGTGATGCCCAGTGGTTGCAGCGCATCCAGCACGCCATTGACGATGCAGGGCGGACCACCGATCGCGCCGGATTCGCCGCAGCCCTTCGAGCCGATCGGGTTGGTGACGCAGGGTGCCGAGCCGTCCAATGTCACTGACAGGGGTGGCAGGTCACCCGCGCGCGGAATGCAATAGTCCTGATAGCTGGCCGTGATGAGCTGGCCATCCTCGTCGTAATGAACGTTCTCGAACAGCGCCTGGCCGATGCCCTGCGCCACGCCGCCGTGGATCTGGCCGGTCACCAGCATCGGATTCACCGCCACGCCGACATCGTCGACCGTGGTGTAACGAACGACATTGGTGATGCCGGTCTCCGGATCGATCTCGACCTCGCAGATATGCGTTCCGTTCGGCCAGGTCGGGCCGTCCGCCACGCCGGTGGACTCGACGCTGAGCTGTTCACCGTCTTCGGCCTTCGCGATCTCGAACAGGCCAACGCGCTTGTCGGTGCCGACGACGGTGAGGAAACCCGCGGAATACTCGATGTCCTCCACCGAAGCTTCGAGCATGTTGGCCGCCTTCTCGCGCGCCTTGGCGATCATGTCGGCGGCCGACACCACCGCGGCAGTGCCGCCAACGAACAGCGAACGCGAACCGACACTGCCCATGCCGACGATGACGTCGGTATCGCCCTGGATCACATCGATCTTGTCGATGCCAATGCCAAGGGCTTCAGAGACGAGCTGCGAATAGGCGGTCTGCAGGCCCTGCCCCATCGCCATGGTGCCGGAATGCAGGATGACGCGGCCATTGGCCATGGCGCGCAGGCGAACCTTCTCCGTGGTGCCCGGACCGCCGGTCCATTCGATATAGCTGGTGAGCCCGCGGCCGTAGAGCAGACCCTTCTTCTTCGCCGCCTTCTTGCGCGCGGCGAAGCCGTCCCAATCCGACAGTTCGGTGGCACGGTCGAGCATGTGCGCGAAGGCGCCACTGTCATAGGTCTGGCCAACGGCGTTCTTATAGGGAAATTGCGTCGGCTTGATGTAGTTGACCTTGCGGATCGCGCGCGGGTCCATGCCCATCTGCCGTGCGGCGGCGTCCATCAAACGCTCGATGATGAAAACGGCTTCCGGACGCCCGGCACCACGATAGGCGCCCACGGGTGCGGTGTTCGTGATGACCGCCTTGATGTCGTAATGCACGTTCTGCAGGTCGTAGACGCCGGTCTGCACGAACGGCCCCAGCACCAGCGGAATGATGACAGCGGTGGCCGACATATAGGCACCGGTGCCGCCGATCGAACGGACGCGATAGGCCAAGATCCGACCCTTGGCATCGAGCGCGAGCTCTGCCGTCGAGGTCAGATCGCGGCCATGAGTCCCGCCGACAAATTCATCGGTGCGATCGCCGCGCCAGCGGATCGTCTTGTTGAGCTTCACAGCCACATAGGCGACGACACCGTCTTCGGGATACAGGCTCGTCTTCTGACCGAACCCGCCGCCGATATCGCCCACCACCACGCGGATCGATTCCTTCGGACGCTTGAGCACCGCGTCGGCAAGGATATCGCGGGTCGATGCCGGGGTCTGCGACTGCACGTACAGGGTCAGCTTGCCGGACTTCTTGTCGACTTCAGCGATGGTCGAGCGCGGCTCCATGGCCGATGGCACGAGACGCTGACTCACGATGTCCAGCGACACCGTATGCTTGGCAGCGGCAAAAGCAGCCTCCACCTTGGCAGGATCGCCATAGCTGGTGGCCGCGACAATATTGTCCGGTGCATCCGGCCAGACCACCGCCGCGCCGGGCTTCATCGCCTCGACGGGATCGACCACCGCCGGCAGGACATCATAGCTGATGTCGATCGCTTCGGCCGCGAGCTGGGCAGCGGCGCGCGACGTGGCGACGATCGCCGCCACTGCTTCGCCGGCGAACCGCACGACTTCATGCGCGAGCAGCCGGCGCGGCGGAAAGGTCGCCGCGGAACCGTCAGGACGCTTGAAGATCGGCAGCGTCGGCAGCGTGCCGACATCGTCGGCCACGAGATCCGCGCCGGTATAGATCGCCTCGACACCGGGCATCGCCCTGGCGGCGGCCACGTCAATCGCGGTGATCTTCGCATGGGCATGCGGCGAGCGCAGCAGATGCAGCCACAGCGCGCCGTCTTCCGGCTTGTCGTCGATGAATTTGCCCTGCCCGGTGAGAAGTCTTTGATCTTCAAGGCGCTTGGGAGAAAGACCGGCGCCGAAGCGCAGATTGCCGGGCAGAATGTTCATCAGACGTCCTTCAATGGCGAGCCTTACGGGCGGGCTGTATGGTTTCTAGCCCAGAAAGACCGCGTGAGCCAACAGGCCAGCCGCACAAGGCTGAGCGACAGAATGTGCATGAGCGCTGCTCGTTTGCGCGTCTGGCGGCAACGACATCGATCAGCCGACATCCTGCAAAACGGCCTCGATCACCTTGCGCTCGTCGGCGGTCAAAGCCGGCTGCGGCGCCACGGGGTCGCCGACCTCGTAGCCCTGGATCGCGAGGCCCGTCTTGATGCAGGCCGCCAGATTATAGCGCGCAAAGGCCTCGTTGAGACGCCACATCCGCCGCTGCAAGACCATGGCCTCGTCCCAGCGATGCGCCTTGCAGAGATTGTAGAGTTCGACGCTCTGCTTCGGCACGACGCAGGCGGGGCCTGCCATCCAGCCGACGCCACCGATCAGCATGACAGCTGACGGAATATGCGCCGAGGCGGCAAACACTTTCAGTCTGTCGCCACAGCGGTTGATGATCGACAACAGCCGGCCGGTATTGGTGGAGGCATCCTTGATATACTGGATGCGCGGATGTTCGGCGAGCCGCGCCACGACATCGAGCGTCAGATCCGAACGCTGGAATTGCGGATTGGTATAGATCACCACGGGAATATCGACGGCATCCGCGATGGCACGGAAGTAGGATTCGATCTGCGCATCCTTGAGCGGAAAATACGCTTCGAGAATGGCCAAGATGCCGTTGGCACCGAGCTTCTGATACGATTTCGCCTGCGCCACTGCATCGACCGTCGAGGTCGAGGCCACGCCCGCCACCACCGGCACGCGCCCGCTTGCCGCCTCGATCGTGGCCTGCACCACCGTCCTGCGCTGCTCGCGATTGAGATAGGCGAATTCGCCGGTCGAGCCGAGCGGCGTCAGACCATGCACGCCCGCGCTGATGAGATCGCCGCACAGGCGGCCCAGCACATCGGTGCGGATACGCCCCTCATCGTCGGCGGGCGAGACCAGATAGGGAAATACGCCGTGAAAATCTGCCATCGCATCAGGCCTTCGGCTGGAAATTTTCGATCACGCGCAGCAACACGCGCGCGCCGACCTCGACATCCGCATCGTCCACATGCTCGGCGGGATTGTGGCTGATGCCGCCGCGACAGCGTACGAACAGCATCGCCACATCGGCAATATCGGTCATCGCCATGCCATCGTGGCCGGCGCCGCTCGGCAGCTCGAAAGCGCGATAACCCTCGGCAGTAATTGCATCGGCGAACTGCTTCTGCAGCCAGGGCGCACACGGCACCGTGCGATTCTCATGGGTGATATTGATCTGCAGATCGAGCTTGCGCGCTTTGGCGATCGACTCGATCTCGCGCACCATGTCGGTGATGGCGAGCTTGCGATAGGAATCCTTCGGCGATCGGATATCCATGGTGAACGATACCAGCCCGGGAATGACATTGGTCGCCCCCGGCATCGCATTGATATAACCCACGGTGCCGACAAGGCCGCCGCGGTCCGACTGGCAGAACTCCTCGATCGCAACGATACATTCGGCAGCGCCCACCAATGCATCGCGTCGCATCGCCATCGGCACCGTGCCGGCATGACCGGCCATGCCGTGCAATTCGACAGCGAGACGCGTCGCACCCGAAATGGCAGTCACGACACCCACCGGAAGCTTCTGTGCTTCGAGCACGGGCCCCTGCTCGATATGCAGTTCGAGATAGGCGAGCAATTCGCCGGGCGCGCGCGCTGCGGCGCCGACGTGATCGGGATCGAGGCCGAAGGTGATCATCGCCTCGCGCATCGAGATACCCGCTTTGTCGCGGCCGCCGAGCACACTCTCGACAAAAGTCCCGGCCACCGCACGGCTGCCGAGCAGCGTCGACGCAAAGCGCACACCCTCCTCGTCAGCGAAGGCGGCGATCTCGATGGCGAAGGGCAAACGAAGGCCACGGCGGTTGAGGTCGCCGACGCAGGAAATCGCCGTGATGATCCCGAGCGGTCCGTCCCAGCGGCCTGCATCGCGCACGGTGTCGTAATGGGAGCCGAGCATCAGGCACGGCAGACCGGGCTGGTCGCCTTCATAGCGTCCGCAGACATTGCCGATCGCATCGATGCGCGCCCGCATACCGGCTGCCTGCATCCAGCCGATGATCAGTTCGGCGGCCGCACGATGTTCCGGTGTAAGGAATATTCGCGTGATGTTGTCCGGCGCTTCCGAAATAGCAGCCAGCGCGTTGATGCGTTCGACGATCTCGCCGCCGAGCGATTGGCCGGAAGCTCCGACGACTTTCTCTTCCATCGCAATCATGCTTCTTTGTTCAGGCCGTAGGCCCGGCTGGGACTTGAATGATCCAGGTCGTAAATATTAGTGCGGCCAGCGGGCCAAAGCGAATCCGCGCTTGGCCTCGCGGGAAGCTAGCAGATTTTGATGCCCGGACGACAGGAGCCCCCTGATGCCAAAGCAAGACTCGTCGAGTAGGGATGAGGCCCTTCTCAGGCTTTCTTTCGACGCTGCACGCAAAGCCGTGGAGCGCGGCAACCATCCGTTCGGCGCGATCCTGGTCGATGCGCACGGCAAGGTCCTGATGGAAGCCGGTAACGCCTTCATGCCGTCCCATGACGGCACCGCCCATGCAGAGCGGCTGCTGTGCAGCGAAGCCTCGATTGCCTATGACGAGACCGAGCTGAAGACCTTCACGCTGTATTCCTCGGCAGAACCCTGCGCCATGTGCGCCGGCGCGATCTACTGGGTCGGCATTGGACGGCTGGTTTATGGGCTCGGCGAAGCAAGGCTCAAGGCGATCACCGGCGACCACCCGGAAAATCCCACACTGGATCTGCCTTGCCGCAATGTCTTTGCTGCCGGGCAGAAGAGCATCGAGGTCGTCGGACCGCTGCTCGAAGACGAGGCAGCCGCGCAACACGAAAATTTCTGGGCACAACAGGGCTAGTCATGTCGACATGAAAACGACGCCGCGATTCACGCAGCGTCGTTTTCGTATTGAAGTCAGCTCAGATCAGAACTTGACGGTGACGCCGGAATAGAGCGAGTCCTCGCGGCACGATCCCGGCGCAAACGTGGTGCACGGCAGGCTGGCATTCTCATCCAAGCCGAACTTGTTCCGCCAGAGCCGATAGGCCACCCACACGTCGACATTGTGAGTGTATTTCGGTCCCCAGATCGCCTTGCTGGCGTCGAAGGTCAGACGGATCGGTTCGGCGTTGATCTCCATCTTGGTTGCCGTGCCGATGATCTGGCCGTTCTCCGAACCTTTCGGCCCGTAGAAGCCGGCGCGGCCGCTGATCGCGAAATAGTCCATGCTCGGGGGCAGGAAGCCGAGATCCATGTAGTAGTTGAGTTCGACGGCCCAGGTCGGGTTGAACTGGCGGTTGCCGTCGATGTTACAGGAGACGCCGGGAATCTGGCCGGGAGCGCCGGCATAGCCGCACTGCGTGAACGTGCTGCGATTGGCGAATTCGTAGTAGAACAACGGATTGACGTTGAAGAAGCCCTTGTAAGGCAGGTCGAAAGCGAATTGCAGACCGGTCACGACGTCGCGCTTGGATGCGGAGAAGAACCGATTTTCAGTGCTGCCATCCGCACCGATGACGAACGACACGTTGCGCAGCGGCCCCATCGAGAAGGCCTTAGTGTTGAAGACCTCGTTGAAGCCGATCGTGCTACGGATCAGGCCGTAGATTTCTGTTGCGCCTTCGCAGCCCGTGATCGGACGCAGCGGATCGGCGCACGGATTAGCCGGGCTGCTCTTGCCCGCCTTCTCGAGGCCGATGTTGAAGAAGTTGGTGCCGTAGGTCCACACGTCGAAGTGGGTGAAGGCGAAGACCTGCTTGGTGGTCTTGGCGGTGACGCCGGGATCGACCGCCCCCCACTGATAGGCATAGGTGAAGCGGTTATCGATCAACAGGAAGAACGGAAGATCTGGGATCGGCTTTGCCTTGACCGGCATGGCCGCCATGTCGGCGGCGCTTGCCGAGCCTGTCGGCACCATGGCTGTTAGCGACAGCAACGTCGCGGCTGCGATTGCGCGGAAACGATTGGCCATTGGAATTACCCCCACCTGTTGACAATGATTGCGTGCCTCTCGCGAGAGAGTTGTTGCAATCAGTCCGGGTGAGAAGCCTCAACTTTTTCCAATAGTTGCCACGGATTTCATCAGGGATGCCCAGTGAAATCAGTATTTTATGCTTGAAGCATCCTGTTTTCGGGATGGTGAAATGACACCATGCGAGCGCGTGCAAGACACGCGCTTAGGGGCTGTAAAGATTGGTATTTTGCGACGTTCTGTCGCAGGTTTCCGAGCGAAGCTCCGATGATGAATTCACGCCGTGATTCCGTGTTTGCACCGCAAGAAAATCACTGCCCAACTTCTCAACACACGAGAAAATCCGGATCCCGAATTCGTTGGACGTGTACCAGAACTGCAACACTTCAGACCAAGTATACAATGCGAAAGTCGAATAAACGTCATTCAATCAACGAAAAGCCCGAGCCTCACGCGATTGCGTCGACAGGAATCGCCCAAGAAAGCGATCCAGTCCAAAAATAAGGCAGACGCTGGCGCTTATTCGAGATTTACGCTGCATTCCAATCCGGCACACACTTGCCGCAAACCTCCTTTTCACGCGTGAGTAGCGAATGTTGGATTCGGGATCGGGACACGCGCGTTCGGGGACGATGCTTCTGCAGACCATCGGTCTGACCAAGCGCTATGGCAGTTTCCTTGCCAATGACGCCATCGACATCGCGATCCGTCCGCAGGAAATTCACGCGCTGCTCGGCGAGAACGGCGCCGGCAAATCCACACTCGTCAAAACTATTTACGGCCTGATCCAGCCGAGCGAAGGCGAGATGCTCTGGCAGGGCGAGAAGATGGTGCTCGCCGGCCCGCATGATGCGCGCGCGCGCGGCATCGGCATGGTGTTCCAGCATTTCTCGCTGTTCGACAATCTCACTGTCGCCGAGAACGTCGCGCTCGGTCTCGACGGCAAGGAATCCTTCAAGGCGATGTCGGCGCGGCTCGAACAGGTGTCGCAGCAATATGGCTTGCCGCTCGATCCGAAGCGCGAGGTCTGGCAGCTCTCGGTCGGCGAACGTCAGCGCATCGAGATCGTGCGCGTGCTGATGCAGAATCCGAAATTCCTGATCCTCGACGAGCCCACCGCCGTGCTGACGCCGCAGGAGGCCGATCAGCTCTTCGTCGTGCTGGAGCGCCTGAAGTCGGAAGGCCGCGCGATCCTTTACATCAGCCACAAGCTCGACGAGGTGAAGCGGCTCTGCGACACCGCCACCATCCTGCGCGGCGGCAAGAAGATCTCGACCTGTCTGCCGCGCGAAGAAACTGCCGCATCATTGGCGCGCATGATGGTCGGCACCGAGATCAAGCAGGTGAAAGCCGCCGCCAATCGGCAAACCACCGTGCCGCGGCTCGTGGTCAACGATCTCAGCCTCGCGCCCGACGAACCACATGGCGTGCATCTGAAAAACATTTCGCTGGAGCTGAAGGGCGGCGAGATCCTGGGCATCGCTGGCGTCGCTGGCAACGGCCAGGACGAGTTCTTCGCGGCGCTCTCCGGCGAGCGTCTCGCCAAAGATCCCGGCACCATTGTCATCGACGGCCACGCCGCCGGACATCTGTCGATTACCGCGCGCCGCAAGCTTGGCGCGGCCTTTGTGCCCGAGGAACGACTCGGCCACGGCACCGCGCCGCGCATGCGCCTGTCGGAGAACGCGCTGCTCACCGGCCATGCTGCGTCAGGCATGGTGCACAACGGTTTCATCAATACGGCGGCGACGCTCGCGACTGTCGATCGCGCCACTGCGAGTTTCGACGTCCGCAAGGCCAAACGCGATCCGGAAGCCGCCAGCCTCTCCGGCGGCAACCTGCAGAAATTCATCGTCGGCCGCGAGATCCTGCGCAATCCCATCGTGCTCGTGGTCAGCCAGCCGACATGGGGCGTCGATGCCGGCGCTGCCGCCGTCATTCGTCAGGCGCTGCTCGATCTTGCCGCTGCAGGCGCTGCCATCCTCGTCACCAGCCAGGACCTTGACGAACTCGCTGACATTGCCGATCGCATCGCTGTGATGTTCCACGGCCATCTGTCCGAGCCGTTAATGACGGCGGATGCCGACAGGGAAACGCTGGGCTTGTTGATGGGCGGCAGCGCACTCACGCCAAAGGACGTGCCCGATGCAGTTGGTGCTTGAGAAGCGCGCGGAGCGATCGACCATCATCGCGCTGGTATCGCCCGTTATCGCCATCGGGCTCACCATCGTGACCATGAGCATCCTGTTCGTGATCATCGGCAAGAATCCGATCGCCGCGCTCAACGTCTATTTCATCACGCCGCTGACCGACGCCTATTCGCTGCAGGAGCTCGCGGTGAAGGCGGCGCCGCTGGTGATGATCGCCATCGGCCTCTCGCTCTGTTATCTCGCCAATGTCTGGAACATCGGCGCGGAGGGACAGTTCCTCGTCGGTGCCGTGGCGGGCAGTTGGCTTGCGGTGAAGACCAACGGCACCGATGCCGGCGTCTGGGTCTTGCCGGCGATGCTGCTACTCGGTGCCATCGCGGGCGCGCTCTATGCGTTGATCCCGGCCTTCTGCAAGGTGCGCTTCGGCGCCAGTGAAATTCTGGTCAGCCTGATGCTGGTCTATGTGGCCGACCTGCTGCTCGACTATCTCGTCCGCGGCCCGTGGCGCGATCCCAAAGGGTTCAACTTCCCGACCACGGCCGAATTCGATCCGGTCGCCACCGTGCCCCTGCTGTTCGAGGGTGGGCGGCTGCATCTCGGCGCGGTCATCGCGCTGGTGATCGTTGTTGCCGCTGCTGTCCTGCTCGGCCGCACCATCAAGGGCTTTGAAATTCGCGTGGTTGGCGCGGCACCGCGGGCGGCGCGCTTCGGCGGCTTCTCGTCGAACCAGCTGGTGCTGCTGACTTTCGCGATATCCGGCGCGCTGGCCGGCCTTGCGGGGATCATCGAGGTCGCCGGCCCCGTCGGTCATCTGCAGCCCGGCATCTCGCCCGGCTATGGCTTCACCGCGATCATCGTTGCATTTCTCGGACGGCTCAACCCGGTTGGAATACTAATTGCAGGGCTTTTCCTGGCGCTGACATTTATCGGCGGGGAGCAAGCGCAGATCGCCATGAAGATCCCACTCGATATCACCAAGGTGTTTCAGGGCATCCTGCTGTTCTATGTGCTCGCCTGCGACAGCCTGATCCTGTACCGGATCAAGCTCATCATGCCGCAGCGAAAGGTCGCCGATGGAGCTGCTTGAAGCCATCATCCTTGCCGTACTCGCGGCGTCGACACCGCTGCTGCTCGCCGCCTCCGGCGAGCTACTGGTGGAGCGCGCCGGTGTGCTCAATCTCGGCGTCGAAGGCATGATGATCGTCGGCGCAGCCTGCGGCTTTGCTGGCGCCTGGGCCACCGGCTCGACGTTCATCGGCGCGCTGTGCGGAATTCTCGCGGGCGTCGCGCTATCGCTGGTGTTTGCACTGATGACGCTCGGCCTCGCCGTCAATCAGGTCGCCACGGGTCTCGCGCTCACAATCCTGGGCATCGGCGTCTCCGGCCTGATCGGCGCCGGCTTCGTCGGTGAGCGTATCGCCACTGCGCCGCGGCTGTACATTCCCGGCCTGACCACGCTCCCCTTTGTCGGCAAGATCCTGTTCGGCGAAGACGCCTTCGTCTATGTCTCGCTCGCGCTGATCATCGGCATGTCCTGGTTCCTCTATCGCACCCGGGCGGGGCTGGTCCTCCGCGCCATCGGCGACAATCACGTCTCGGCGCACGCGCTCGGCTATCCCGTGCTGAAGATACGCACCCTCGCCGTGATGTTCGGCGGCGGCTGCGCGGGTCTGGCCGGCGCCTATCTGCCGCTGGCCTATACGCCGTTCTTCGTCCCCGGCATGACCGCCGGCCGCGGCTGGATCGCGCTGGCGCTGGTGGTATTCGCCTCATGGCTGCCGGGGCGCCTCGTAATTGGCGCCTATCTGTTTGGCGCGGTCTCGATCTTGCAACTGCATGCGCAGGGCTGGGGCGTCGGCGTGCCCTCGCAACTGATGTCCGCACTGCCCTATCTCGCAACCGTCGTCGTGCTGGTGCTGATCTCGCGCACCCGCAGCGGCGGCTCCACGGCGCCGGCCGCATTGGGCACGGTATTCGTGCCCGACCGCTAAAGACATTCTCGCAAGACTATCTCGCAAACAGGAGACGCGTATGAACAGGAAAGCACTTGCAGCCGCCGCCCTACTGCTGGCCACCGGCCTCGGATTGGGTGCAGCCGTCGCCGCCGACAAGCTGAAAGTCGGCTTCGTCTATATCGGCCCGGTCGGAGATTTCGGCTGGACCTATCAGCACGAAGTTGGCCGCCAGATGCTCGTCAAGGAATTCGGCGACAAGATCGAGACCACCTATCTCGAAAATGTCAGTGAGGGTCCGGACTCCGAGCGCTCCATCGAACAGCTCGCGCGCGCCGGCAACCAGCTCATCTTCACCACGTCGTTCGGCTATATGGATCCGACGCTGAAGGTCGCCAAGCGCAATCCCAAGGTGATGTTCGAACACGCCACCGGCTTCAAGCGCGACAAGAACATGTCGAGCTATTCCGGCCGGTTCTTTGAAGGCCGCTACATCCAGGGCCTGATCGCCGCCAAGATGTCGAAGAAGGGCGTGCTCGGCTATATCGGCTCGTTCCCGATCCCGGAAGTGATCTCCGGCATCAATGCCACCATGCTGGCCGCGCAGAAGATCAATCCGGATATCAAGATCAAGATCATCTGGGTCAATACCTGGTTCGATCCCGGCAAGGAAGCCGACGCCGCCAAGGCGCTGCTCGATCAGGGCGCCGACGTGATCATGCAGCACACGGATTCGCCGGCCGCGATGCAGGTCGCCTCCGAGCGCGGCGCGCTCGCCTTCGGCCAGGACTCCGACATGATCAAGTTCGGTCCGAAGACGCAGCTCACTGCGGTCACCAACAACTGGGGCCCGTATTACGTCGAGCGCGTCAAGGCGGCCCTCGACGGCACCTGGAAGTCGGAAGACACCTGGGCCGGCCTGAAAGAGAAGATGGTCGTGATGGCGCCCTATACCAACATGCCGGATGACGTGAAGAAGATGGCGATGGACACCGAAGCCGCCATCATCGCTGGCACGCTGAAGCCGTTCAAATGCCCGATCATGGGACAGGACGGCAAGGAAGTGGAATGCAAGGGCGGCGACGCGCTGGACCCCGGCCAGGTGCTCGGCATGAACTTCTATGTGAAGGGCATCGACGACAAGATTCCGGGGAAGTAACGGGCGAATAGCCGCACAATGAACGCCGTTGTCCCCTCCCCCCTTGTGGGGGAGGGTGGATCGAACACGCGAAGCGGGTTCGAGACGGGAGAGGGGTAGCGTCAGAGCTCCGTCGCTTCCCCTCTCCCGCCTTCGCTTCGCTCAGGCACCCTCTCCCGCTGCGCGACGCTTCGCTGGGGGAGAGGGGAAGAAAGTAAGAACTACCCCGCCTGCATCTTCTTCGCCGCAGCGCTATGCCGCCGGATCAGATCGGCGACATCCAGCCCCGGAATGGCGCCGTCGATCACGCGCCACGCGCCGCCCACCATCACGCGGTCCGCACGATGCGCACCGCACAGCACCAGCGCCGCCAGGGGATCGCCATGGCCGGAGAAGCGCAGCTCGTCGAGCTTGAACAGCGCCAGATCCGCCATCTTCCCCACAGCGATCTCGCCAAGCTCCGGCCGCCCCACGCACGCCGCCGAGCCCTTGGTCGCCCAGCGCAGTGCATCCTTGTGGCTGACGCGTCCGACGCCGTAACGCGCCCGCTGCAACAGAAATGCCGCGCGCACTTCCTGTATCAAATTCGATCCATCATTCGACGCGGAGCCGTCGACGCCGAGGCCGATACCGACACCCGCGTCTTCCATCTCGCAGACCGGACAGCAGCCGGAGGCCAATAGCTGATTGCTGCACGAGCAGTGACTGATGGTGGTCCCGGCCTTGCCGAGCCGCAGCATTTCGCCCGCGTTGAAGTGGATGCCATGCGCCAGCCATGTGCGTTTGCTCAGCCAGCCGGTCTGCTCCAGATAATCCAGCGGACGACAGCCATAGATCTCCTCGCAATAGCGGTTTTCGTCCTCAGTCTCGCCGAGATGCGTATGCAGGCGGACATCGAGCTTGTCCGCAAGCGCGGCCGTGCTTGCCATCAGCGAGGTCGTCACCGAGAACGGCGAGCACGGCGCCAGCGCGATCTGCACCATGGCGTCCTCGCCGCGCTGATGGAATGCCGCCACCACCCGTTCGCTGTCGGCCAGGATCGTATCCTCGTCCTGCACCACGCTGTCCGGCGGCAATCCGCCATCCTTCACCGAACGGTTCATCGATCCCCGCGTCAGCAGCACGCGCATGCCGAGCCGCTGTGCCACCGCCACTTCGATATCGACGGACTGTTCGAGGCCGGCCGGAAACACATAGTGGTGATCGGTGGTCGTCGTGCAGCCCGACAGCAGCAATTCCGCCATCGCTACGCTGACGCCGAGATGGAGATTCTCGGGCGTCAGCCGCGCCCAGACCGGATAGAGCGCCTGCAGCCAGGGAAACAGCTCGCGATCCAGCGCCGCTGGCAAGGCGCGCGTGAGCGTCTGGTAGAAATGATGGTGCGTATTGATCAGCCCCGGCAGCACCACATGGGTGCTGGCATCATAAGTTGCGATATCCACCGTGGCCGGCTGGCCGCCGGCCGGCACCAGTTCGACAATCCGGCCATTCCTGACGACAATGCCGCGCTCGGCCCCTTCGGCGAAAATGCCGAGCGGATCCTTGATCCATGTGGCCTGCGTTTCTGTCATGGCTCATCTCCTTCGGTCATGGACCCGACCTTGCAATTCAGGGACCAGCCACGAATACTTCAATTTGTTCTGCAATTGTCGGCGACTTGGCGTCGGTCTTGCAAGGTTCACAATGATACTTCAAGGGGTCATTGCCGAGTGAAAGCATAACCGCCCTATGGATTTGAATACGGTCACGTCCGTTGCCCGCCCCACGACGCGGGAACAGCTACCGACATGGACTGCCGGGGATGCATGGCTCGCCGGGGGCACCTGGCTTTTCTCCGAACCACAGACCCACCTGACGCGGCTGATCGATCTCACCGATCTCAAATGGCCGGCCCTCACCGTCACCGACAGCGAATTGCAGATCGCCGCGACCTGCACCGTGGCGCAGCTCGACGCGCTGCCCTGCCCTCCTGACTGGATCGCATCGCCCCTGATTAATCAATGTTGCCGCGCCTTCCTCGCTTCTTTCAAGATCTGGAAGACTGCAACGGTCGGCGGCAATCTCTGCATGTCGCTGCCCGCCGGCCCGATGATCGCGCTCACCGCAGCGCTCAATGGCCGCTGCACGATCTGGAAGGCGGATGGCAGCGTAGACACGATCGACGTGGTGGACTTCGTCACCGGCGATCAAAGCAATGTGCTGATGCCGGGTGATCTCCTGCGCAGCATTGCCATTCCGCTTGCAGCCTTCAAACGACGCTCTGCATTCAGGCAGATCTCGCTGACGCCGGTCGGGCGATCTGCTGCGCTGTTGATAGGAAGTCTTGATGAGGATGGCTGGCGGCTGACGATCACGGCATCGACGAAGCGGCCTGTCCGTATCGCGCTCCCAACACTTCCCGATGCCGCCACGCTCGAAGAAGCGATCCTCGATCGGGTTCCGGACAACCTCTATCACGATGATGTTCACGGCAAGCCGGCCTGGCGCAAGCAGATGACGCTGCGGCTCGCGGAAGACATCCGTACCGAGCTGCGGGGCTTCAGGCCATGAGTTTCGAGGTCAATGGCCACAGCTTTTCGCAGCAGCCGCAAGCCGGCCAATGCCTTCGTACCTTCCTGCGTCAGCTCGGCCATTTCGGCGTCAAAAAGGGCTGCGATGCCGGCGACTGCGGTGCCTGCACCGTGTTGCTCGACGGCGAGCCGGTGCATAGCTGCGTCATTCCGGCATTCCGCGCCGAAGGCCATGCGGTCACCACGATCGAAGGTCTCGCGTCCAAAGGCGGCATCCATCCGATGCAGCAGGCGTTCCTGGACGCACAGGGATTCCAGTGCGGCTTCTGCACATCCGGCATGATCGTGACCTGCGCGTCGCTCAATCAGGCACAGCGCGCCGATCTCGGAGCATCATTGAAGGGCAATCTGTGTCGCTGCACAGGTTATCGCACGATCGAGGACGCACTCGACGGCAAGTCCAATGTGCAAGACGCCGAGCCCGGCACCGCCTTCGGCCGCAGCCTGCCCGCGCCCGCTGGTCCCCAGGTGGTGACGGGCAAGGCGCGCTACACATTTGACGTCGCCATGGACGGCCTGCTGCATATCAAGATGCTGCGCTCGCCGCATCCGCATGCCCGCATCGTGTCGATCGATACGTCAGCCGCGCAGGCGATGCCGGGCGTGCATGCGGTGCTGACCCATGCGGATGCGCCAGCCACATTGTTCTCAACGGCGCGCCACGAGATCGATGCAATGGATCCCGAGGATACACGGATCCTCGACGACACCGTGCGTTTCATCGGCCAGAAAGTCGCCGCCGTGGTTGCGGACAGCGAAGCGATCGCGGAGGAAGCCTGCCGCCGCATCGACATTGTCTATGACATCCTGCCCGCGGTGTTCGATCCCGCTGCCGCCATCGCGCCGGGCGCGCCGGTCATTCATCCCGACAAGACGCCGATCCATCGCGTCAGCGATGCGGCACGCAACGTCATCGCCGAAACACACGGCGAATTCGGCGATGTCGCGGCAGCGCTGGCGTCGTCGGCCGTCACCTATGAGGGCACCTTCACCACGCAACGCGTGCAGCACGGCCATCTCGAGACCCATGGCGGCATGGCCTGGCTGGATGCAGACGGCGTGTTGAACGTACGCTCCAGCACGCAGACGCCGTTCCTGACGCGGCGTGCACTTGCGCAGCTCTATGGCCTCCCCTCCGACAAGGTCCGCGTGTTCTGCGAACGCGTCGGCGGCGGCTTCGGTGGCAAGCAGGAAATGTTCGTCGAGGACATTCTCGCGCTAGCCGCGCTCAAGACCGGCCGCCCGGTGAAATGGGAACTGACCCGCGAGGAGCAATTCATCGCCACATCGACGCGGCATCCGATGCGCGTCACGGTCAATGCCGGCGCCGACAAGCACGGCAAGCTCACCGCGCTGCAGCTTGACGTGCTGTCCAACACCGGCGCCTATGGCAATCATGCGGGTCCAGTGCTGTTTCACGCCTGCGGTGAATCGCTCGGCGTCTATAACTGTGCCAACAAGAAGGTCGATGCGGTCGTCGCCTATACTAACACGGTGCCTGCGGGCGCCTTTCGGGGCTATGGCCTGCCGCAGACGCTGTTCGCCGTGGAAGCTGCCATCGACGATCTCGCCGCGCAGCTCGGTATCAGCCCGTATGACTTCCGCCGCCGCAACGCAATCAAGCCCGGTGATGCGATGGTATCGCCAGCCGGCACGCATTATGACGACGTGACAATCGGCAGCTACGGCCTCGACCAGTGCCTCGATCTGGTCGAACAGGCGATGCAGGTGAAGACGAAGCACGATCTCGATGACGACTGGCTGATCGGCGACGGCATCGCGCTCACCATGATCGACACCGTACCGCCGCAGGGCCACATCGCCGAAGTCGTTATCGCCAAACGTGACGACGGCGATTACGATCTCACGGTCGGCACCGCCGAATTCGGCAATGGTACCGCGACGGTGCATCGGCAGATCGCGGCCACGACACTTGGCTGCACTGTCGAGCAGATTCATCTGCGCCAGTCCGATACGCGGAACGGCGGCCACGACACCGGCGCCTATGGCAGCGCCGGCACATTCGTCGCTGGCAAAGCCACCCATGACGCGGCGCAGAAGCTGGCGGCGGCGATGCAGGCAGACAGCAATGCACGCAGCGCCACCGGCACTTCGGGCGGCACCCCGCGTTCGGTCGCCTTCAACGTCCAGGGATTTCGCGTCGCGGTGAACAAGGGGACCGGTGCGATCAAGGTTCTCAAGAGCGTGCAGGCTGCGGACGCTGGCGCCGTCGCCAATCCGATGCAGCTCCGCGGCCAGATCGCAGGCGGCGTCGCGCAATCGCTGGGGGCGACGCTCTATGAAGAGATGGTGATCAACGACCGCGGCCGCGTCGTCAATCCGAAATTCCGCGACTATCATCTGCCATCCTTCGCCGATCTGCCGCGCACTGACGTGTATTTCGCCGACACCTATGATGCGATCGGGCCATTGGGTGCGAAGTCGATGAGCGAAAGCCCCTACAATCCCGTTGCGGCCGCCATGGGCAACGCGCTGTTCGACGCCACGGGCATCCGGTTTACGCAGGTGCCGTTCAAACCGGATCGGATTTTTCCGGAGTTGCAGAAGAAGTTTGGGAAGGCATGAGAGCAAAACGCCGATCTTAACCTCTCCCCGCTCTGCGCGGGGAGAGGTCGCCGCGTCTTCGCGGCGGGTGAGGGGCCGGGCATACGGCTAAACCTGCCGACAACCTCTGAGGTCGATCGGCTGCATCAACCTCCAATAGCCGAATTGAATGTTATCCGATCCGCTAGCGTGAGTTTGCCGCAGCATCGCGCCTTGCCCCTCACCCGGATCGCAAGGGCGATCCGACCTCTCCCCGCAAAGGGCGGGGAGAGGTTAAGAACGGCGCTCTTGTCTTCGCCGCGAACTACCCCCGCCCCACCGTGCATTCGATCTGCCCGTGTGGCTCGTCCGTCGGCAGGAACACGTCGTTGTTGTTATCGAGACCAAAGGCCGAGAGATTCATCAGGATGTAGTGGATGTTGGGACAGGCCATGCTGATCTCGGAAATCTCCGGCACAGCAGCCAGCACCTTCTCGCCCATACGATACAGACTGTTCTGCACGCTCGGACTGTAGGTCGTCGCAAATTCCTTCAGCAGCGTGTCCAGAATTGTCTTGTTGGTCGCCGGATAGCTGGTGGGCTTGCCGGACCACTTCCACGACGCGACCATCGATGTCGCGCAGATACGGTCGCTGGTCGGCTGGATCGTCGAATATTTGTCGGTGTAGTAATTCTCCCAGCCGGATTGCGTCGACTTCATGAAGGTGAAGCCGTCGAGGCCCGAGCTCATGGTCATGCCATCGCGCGTCGCGACAATCTCGACAGTGGGCTTGCCGTTGCTGTCGAGCAGGAACGAATGCGGATGCAACTCGCCATCGACGGCAAGGCGCGCCCACTTGGTCTCATGCGCAGTGATGCTGACGGAACTCGCCTGCGGATACAGGTCGAGATAGCGTTTCGCCAATACCTGGCAGAACTCCTCGGTCGACAGTGCAGTATTCTCGCGCGCCACCACATTGACGATGTTCTTGATCGTGTCCGTGGAGGTCGAGGTGGAGTTGTCGGCCTCGGTATAGGCGCGGCCGAAATCGCCTTCCAGCATCGCCTTGATGCTGAGCTGGCTGACATCCTGCTTGTCGCCGTCGCGATGGATCCGCATGATGCGGACACGGCCTTTTCCATATCTGTTCTTGATGAGCGACACGCGCGACCTCCGGTCTGTGTTGGCGACCAGAGAACCTCGGTCGCCGGGCAATATATTCAGCAATGCTCACTTTCGAGCAACCTTCGTGCCACCGGCCACTCATCAACCTCGAAATGGCTTTCAGCGGCGTCTGGCACGAGGCTTGTATCTGACGATCATAATGCCACGATATTTCATCACCTAAGCAAGGGGCTAGATCAATGACAGAGAGCGTCCATCCCGTCGACGAGGTCCTCCCGACCCCGCGCCTGCTCGCGCTGGGCCTGCAGCATGTGCTGGTGATGTATGCCGGCGCGGTCGCGGTGCCGCTCATTATCGGCCGCGCCCTGAAGCTGCCGCCGCAGGACGTCGCCTTCCTGATCTCCGCCGACCTGTTCGCCTGCGGCCTGGCCACGCTGGTCCAGTGTATCGGCTTTCCCGGCGTCGGCATCCGCCTGCCTGTCATGATGGGCGTCACTTTCGCCTCGGTCGGCCCGATGCTGTCGATGGCCACCGCCCCGGAGATCGGCCTGCTCGGCATCTATGGCTCGGTCATCGCTGCCGGAATCTTCGGCATCATTGTCGCGCCTTTCATCAGCCGGCTGCTGCCGCTGTTTCCACCGGTGGTCACCGGCACCATCATCATGGTGATCGGCATCTCCCTGATGCGCGTTGGTATCAACTGGGCTGGTGGCGGACTACCCATGTTCACAAAGATGATCGATGGCGTTCCGCACACGTTCCCCAATCCGGCTTACGGCCAGTTGCAGGGGCTCGGCATCGCGCTGTTCGTGCTGGTCGTGATCCTTGCTTTGATCAAATGGGGCACCGGCTTTCTGTCCAACGTCTCGGTGCTGCTCGGCATCATCGCGGGCGCGATCCTTGCCAGCGTGCTCGGCGTGATGCATTTCGACAAGGTCGGCACTGCCGGCTGGGTCGATATCGTGCTGCCGTTCCATTTCGGCATGCCGCAATTCCATCTCGTGCCGGTCGTCACCATGTGCATCGTGATGATCGTGGTGATGATCGAGTCGCTCGGCATGTTCCTGGCTCTCGGCGAGATGACCGACAAGAAGGTCGACAGGGACGCGCTGACCAAGGGCCTGCGCGCCGATGGCGTCGGCACCTTCCTCGGCGGCATCTTCAACACCTTCCCCTATACCTCGTTCTCGCAGAATGTCGGCCTTGTCGGCGTCACCGGCGTGCGCTCGCGCTGGGTCACCATTGCCGGCGGCGGCATCATGCTGGTGCTCGGCCTGCTGCCGAAGATGGCCGCTTTGGTGGAATCCGTGCCGCAGGTGGTGCTCGGCGGCGCCGGCCTCGTGATGTTCGGCATGGTCGCCGCGACCGGCGCGCGCATCCTCACCGCGGTGGACTTCAAGACCAACCAGCGCAACCTGTTCGTGGTCGCCATCTCCGTCGGCTTCGGCATGATCCCGCTGGTGTCGCCGAATTTCTTCAAGGCACTGCCGCATGACCTGCACCCACTGCTGGAGTCGGGCATCCTGCTTTGCGCGCTGGTGGCCGTAGTCCTGAACGCGTTCTTCAATGGCGTGAGCAGTGCCGAGACCGCAAAGGCGGAAGCGGCTGGTGTTGCCGCGGCGGCGACGCATTAGTTTGCCTCTTAACCTCTCCCCGCTTGCGGGGAGAGGTCGACGTCCGCATGCGAAGCATGTGGGCGTCGGGTGAGGGGGACTCTCCGCGAACGCCACGGCTCGTGGAGAGTCCCCCTCATCCGTCGTCGCTTCGCGACGCCACCTTCTCCCCGCAAGCGGGGAGAAGGCAAACAGCCGCCTCACTTCACCTTCGGCTCAAGCCCGCTGGCCACGATCACCGGCGCGGCCTGCTTCGAGGACAGAAACGCGATCAGCGCCTTGCCGGCATCGGGCTGCGGCGCATTGCTCGCAAGCCCCGCCGAGAACACGGTGATCTTCTGCAGCTCCGCCGGCAGCGGGCCGACAATGTCGATGCCCTTGACCGGCTTCAACTCGCTGATCTGCTGAAAGCCGATCTCGGCCTCGCCCCTCGCAACGATCTCGCCGACCGGCGTCGCCGGGATCTTGCGCGCCTTGTCCTTCATGGCGTCGGCAATGCCGAGCTTCTCGAACATCTCCTTGCTGACATACACACCGCTGGCGCTGTCCGAATAGGCCACGGTTCTGGTCTTGAGCAGCGCGACCTTCAGCGTATCCGCCGAGGACAGGTCCGGCTTCGGCGCGCCCTCCTTCACGGCAACGCCAATGGGCGAATCCGCGAGATCGACGCGGCTGTCGGCGATCACCTTGCCCTTGCTGACGAGATCGCCCAGCGCATAGCCCACCATGATCAGCACATCGGCCGGCTCGCCCCGCGCCAGCCGCATCGGGATCGCCTGCGGCGTCTCCCCCATCGACGGCCCATAGGCCGTGACGACCGTGTTGCCTGTTGCCTTCTCGAATTGCGGCACCAGTTCCTTGTAGGCTGCCGTGAAGCCGCCGGAGATCATCACATGGACTTCGGAGGCGAAGGCGCTGGCCGTGGCGATGGATGTGAATGCCGCGACCAGCAGCAGGCGATTGATGCCACGCATGACGTTCTCCCTGATTTTTGTTTTGTTATGAGACGACCTGTTTGGGTCGAATGTAGGATGGGTCGACTTTCTCAGCTCCCCCGATACGTCCCATAGCTCCACGGCGTCACCAGCAGCGGCACGTGGAGATGGCCTTCGGGTTCATAGACCGAAAAGCGCAGCGGGATCTCGTCGAGGAACGGCGGATCGGACATCGGCACGCCACGCTCCGCAAAATAGCTACCGACCTTGAAGGTCAGTTCATAACGCCCGATCGGCACCGGGCGGCCGCCGATCAGCGGCACATCGGTGCGGCCATCGTGATTGGTCAGCGTGCGCGCAATCACGCGGCTGACGCCGAGCTTCGACAATTCGACAAGCTCGACCGAAATCCCGGCCGCAGGTCTGCCGCTATGGGTATCCAGCACATGGGTCGAGAGCCGGCCATGCACCTGCAGGCGATCCGGCCCGTCGACCAGCAGATCGGTGCGCAATGCCGCGATCTTGCAGATTTCGGCGACCGATGCGGTGACCTCGGCGGCCGGGTCGTTGGGCAACCGCTTCTCGAAATCCGCCAGGATGGAATCCTTGGTGTGGCGGCGAACGCAGACGATATAGGGGAAGCCGAACTTCGCACGATAGGCATTGTTGACGCGATCGAAGGCGGCGTATTCGGCTTCCGAGAGCCGGTCGAGCCCGACGCTGTTCTGCTCGGCATTGGATTCCGCCGTCAGGAGATCGCCGCGTTGCGTTTTATCGGCAAGGTCCGGATGCGCCTTGATCAGCGCCAGCCGCTGGCCTGCAGCTGCCTCCTCGACCACCCCACGCATCGCGGCGAACAACTGCTTCACGCCCGCAAAAGGCCGGCTGTCCGCGGCCTTCTCCGCAATCCACGGCGAATATTCGAAGATATTCGCCAGCGCTGCGACGAAATCCGCTTTGCTGCAGGCGTTGAGTTCGTCGAGCGTCTTCTCTGTCATGACAGGGTCTATCCCAATCCTGGTCTATCCGATGGCACGGGCGTCGGCGGCGAGATGTTTCAGATTGGCGTGCCAGTGCTCGGCGATATCAAGACGCGTCGGCACCCAAACGCGCTCGTGGCTCGCGATGTAATCGAGGAACCGCATCAGCGACGCCGCACGTCCGGGCCGCCCGACGACGCGGCAATGTAGGCCCACGGTCATCATCTTCGGCGACGTCGCGCCTTCGGCATACAGCACATCGAACGAATCCTTCAGGTAGGTGAAGAACTCGTCACCGCCACCAAAGCCCTGCGGGTTGACGAAGCGCATGTCATTGGCATCGAGCGTATAGGGAATGATGAGCTGCGGTTCGCTGGGCCCCTTGATCCAGTACGGCAGATCGTCGGCATAGGAATCGCACAGATACTTGAAGCCGCCGGCTTCCATCAGCAGGCGAATGGTGTTGATCGAACTGCGGCCGGTGTACCAGCCGGTCGGGCGCGCGCCGGTCGCCTCGGTATGCACGCGGATCGCCTCGGCAATCTCGAAACGCTCCTCCGGCTCCGACATATCCTTGTGCTCGATCCACTTCAGACTGTGGCTGGCGATGTCCCACTTCGCCTCCTGCATGGCGGCGACGATTTCGGGATTGCGCTGTAGGGCGGTGGCGACGCCGAACACCGTGGTCGGCATATTGCGTTCGGTGAACATCCGCCACAGCCGCCAGAAGCCGGCGCGCGAGCCATATTCGAACATGGATTCGATATTGGCGTGGCGCTGGCCCGGCCAGGGCTGTGCGCCCAGCACATCCGAGAGAAACGCTTCCGAGGCGCGGTCGCCATGCAGGATGTTGTTCTCGCCGCCTTCTTCGAAATTGACGACGAACTGTACCGCCACGCGCGCGCCATCCGGCCATTTCGGATCGGGCGGATTGCGGCCGTAGCCGCGCAGATCGCGGGGATAGTCGCTCCCGGCCATCAGACCATCTCGAAACGGACGGGTTGCGCACCCTTCCAGAGCACGGTCTTGCCCATCTCTTTCAGATTTTCGAGGTTCGAGGTCAGCGTAATGAAATGGTTGCCGGCGAGCTGGCCCATCTTGCTGGCGAAATGCACGCCGCTATAGGCCAGCAGGATCTCGGTCTCGCTGATGCCGCCCGGATACAGGATGATGTGGCCCGGCGCCGGAAAGCTGGTGTGGTTTTCATAGGGCACGCCGAAATCGAGATCGCCAAGCGGCATCCAGACGCCCTCGCCGCTCCAGCGCACATGGATCGCCTGGCTGACAAACGGCATCGCCTTCTTGAAGGCGGCGACGGTCTTGGGGGCGTCCTTCTCCTCGAATTTCGCGTCGAAGGTGAAGTCGCCGACATGGACTTTGAGCTGGCTCATCCGTGGAATCTCGTAATTGGAGTGACTGACAGTGATCCGTCCAGATTGCAGCAGAGGGCGAAAGAAGCAAGCCGCAGTTTTCGGCGGCGTTGCCTGTAGACTGCGTTCCCTCTCCAACACTGTCATTCCGGGGCCTCCTTGCTCGTCATTCCGGGGCGCACGAAGCGGCACAGCCGCGTAGTGCGAACCCGGAATCTTGAGGTGTTTTGCTGAACATGCTGGGATTCCGGGGTCGCGTCCGGCTTACGCCGGCCACGCCCTCAGGCAAACCAATTGGTTTGCCGGGGAATGACGAGTGTGGGGGCAGGAAGACGTCAAACATATTTTCCTATCTTCCATTGACAACATCCCTACATGGACTATATTCCCCTTTGTCCGGCCCCGATGAGAGGGGCGAGCGCGATCGTCACGTTCGCGGGGCTGGATGCGGTGGACGCCGGAGATGCGGCGTTACGCGGTTCATGGGTGACGTCTGTCTTCGGGCAGGACGAATCTGCGCCAGCACTGCCACTGGCAAGGAGACGGCCGACCTTCGGATGGACAGCCCCCTGGACAGTGTGACGGACGACCAAGTCAAAACGTGTCCGGCCTATTCGCTTGAGGCTCCCTTCCCATCGCCTTGGGACTTTAATTCGCGATCGGAGCGTTCGTTGAGGCAAAGTGCAAGCAACCGAAAAAACACCGCAGGCGGAACGCTGGGCAATCGCTCGTGCTTCCGAAAGTCCTGATGCATTACCCCTTGCGGAAGACCGCATCGGCATCAGGCCCAAGGGTGCATCGGGCACCCGGCGTTCCGCACGCCCTCTTGAAGGGGGCGAGGTGGGAATGCTCATAGCTCGGACGCGCAAGCGCCGCGAGAATGCGAACGCATGTTTTCAGGACAGTGGCTGTTTGAAATTTAAATCCTGCAATGATGCGCTGCCGCTATCGTTCATCACTCAGCGGTGGCTTGAACGTCAGCGGTGATTCCATCGCACGCTGCCTCGCGCGATCGACGGCCTGTGCAAAATCCTGCGCATCGAACCACGGCTCATCGCGCATCAACGCATCCAGATCCTCGTTCCAGATCTGCGACACCTCGATATCGAACTTCATATTGTGCTTCTGGCTGACAGCCTGAATTCCATAGCCGGTAACGGCCCATTGTTTGCCGAGCCAAAACACATCCCGATGCAGCACCACGTCTACGCCCAATCTCGTCCGGTATCGTACAGAGACGAAAAGAACCCCAACCTGATGAGGGTGAGGCTCTACTGAACCGGTCTAGTCCATCAAATTTTAGCAACATCGTCCAGCGTTGAGAACAACGCCGATCTAGATGCGACCATTCTCGTTCGACGGCTGTGGATGCTGCGCCTTCTGCGCCCGTTCCGCATCGGCCTTGTTGGCCTCGTGGCGTCCGATCACGCACCCCGCAACAACGCCGACCTTGCCATGTCCTGCATAGTGGCCGGCGATTCCGCCAATGATCGCGCCTTTGATACAGCCTTTCGCCTCGGCCGCAACCGATGAAAACGCGAGACCCGCAACCGCAGTGCACAGCAGCAATTTCTTCATGATAACTCTCCCGCGTGATCGACCTCCTATAAGTCGCCGCTCCGCATTTCGTTCCATCAGTTGAAATATCGCCGACTCACACTCGCATCCGATTCGTGCCATAGATGGCGCAAATTGCGTCCAGGGATAAAACGACCATGCCAGCACCCAAACCGCCTGCTTTCGAAACGCTGAGTCTGCATGCCGGCCAGCATCCGGACGCAATCACCGGCGCGCGCGCCGTGCCGATCTACCAGACCACGTCCTATGTGTTTCAGGATTCGGATCACGCCGCTGCACTGTTCAATCTCGAACGCGCCGGCCACATCTATACGCGCATTTCAAATCCGACGACGGCGGTGCTGGAAGAGCGACTCGCCGCACTTGAGAACGGCGTCGGCGCGGTGTGCACCGCATCCGGCATGGCGGCGCTGCATCTGGCCATCGCCACATTGCTCAATGCCGGCGATCACATCGTGGCGTCGTCCTCGCTCTATGGCGGCACCATCAACTTGCTGGCGCATACGCTGCCGCGCTTCGGCATCACCACGAGTTTCGTCAAGCCGCGCGATCTCGACGCCTTCAAGGCGGCGATCAAGCCGACCACGAAACTGGTGATCGGCGAAACCATCGGCAATCCCGGCCTCGAAGTGCTCGACATTCCCGCCGTTGCCGAGATCGCGCATGCCGCAAAGATTCCGCTGCTGATCGACAATACTTTCGCGACGCCGTTCCTGTCGCGGCCGATCGAGCTCGGCGCCGACATCGTGATGAACTCGGCCACCAAATGGATCGGCGGCCATGGCATCGCCATCGGCGGCGTGATCGTCGATGGCGGCCGCTTCGACTGGCACGCTTCCGGCAAATTCCCGCAATTGACCGAACCCTATGCCGGTTATCACGGCATTGTCTTCGACGAGCAATTCGGCACTGCAGCCTTCATCATGCGCGCCCGCACGGAAGGATTGCGCGATTTCGGCGCCTGTCTCTCGCCGACCAATGCGTTCCAGCTTCTGCAAGGCGTCGAGACACTGGGCATTCGCATGGAGCGCCATATGGCCAATACACATGCGGTGCTGGCGGCGCTCACGGCCAACAAGGCGGTCGACTGGGTGCTGCATCCGTCGCTGGAGAACCATCCGGATTACGAACTCGCGAAACGCCTGCTGCCGCGCGGCGCCGGCTCCATCGTCTCGTTTGGTATCAAGGGCGGCCGCAATGCCGGCCGCAAATTCATCGAAGCGCTGAAACTCACCAGCCATCTCGCCAATGTCGGCGACGCCAAGACACTGGTCATTCATCCCGGAAGCACCACGCATCAGCAGATGGACGCCGAGCAACTCAAGGCCGCCGGTATCGGCGAGGAGCTGATCCGTCTCTCCATCGGCATCGAAGCCGCCGATGACATCATCGATGACCTCGCGCAGGCGCTGCGCATCTCGCAGAAGGGCTGAGCGATGCAACTCACCGTCAACGGTCACAAGACCTATATCGCGAATGGCGGCCGCACGTTCGATCCTTCCCTGCCGGTGGTCGTGATGATCCACGGCGCCGGCTTCGATCACTCGACCTGGGCGCTGCATACGCGCTGGTTCGCGCATCATGGCTTCGCCGTGCTGGCGCCGGATCTGCCCGGCCATGGTCGCTCAAAGGGTGAAGCGCTCACGACCATCGCCGATCTCGCAGACTGGACCGCAGCATTGATCGAGGCTGCAGGCGCAAAGACTGCGCGACTGATCGGCCATTCCATGGGCTCGCTAATCGCATTGGAGACCGCCGCGCGGCATCCGGGCAAAATCACGCGCCTCGATCTGATGGGCACGGCAGGAACGATGACCGTCGGCCCGGATCTGCTCAAGGACGCCGAAGCCAATCAGCATTCCGCCATCGACATGGTGTCGATCTGGGGGCTCGGCTTTCGCGCCGAACTCGGCGGCAGCCTCGCGCCGGGGTTGTGGATGCATAGCGGTGCACAGCGCGTGCTCGAAGCCACAAAGCCGGGCGTGTTGTTCGCCGATCTCAACGCCTGCAATACATACCAGAATGCGCTGACCGCTGCGGGCCAGCTTGAAATCCCGGTCACGCTCATCCTCGGCGAACGGGACATGATGACTCCTGCCAAGGCCGGCAAGACCCTGGCCGCCGCATTGAAAAACGCCCGCACGGTGATTCTGCCGGGTACGGGCCACATGATGATGGTCGAACGTCCCGACGACGTGCTCGCCGCGCTACAGCACGAGCAATAGAGTCTAGAAGTCTTCGATGACTGTTGCACCGCGCGGCGCGCTGTGCTTCCTGTCCGGTGTTATCGGTGCCTCCGCAAGGAGGTGAAACGGGAATGCGGTGCGGGGAAATGTCCCCCTATGCCGCGGCTGCCCCCGCAACTGTAAGCGGCCATTCCAGGTCCACAAAGCCACTGAATTTGCATCGCAGATTCGGGAAGGCGGACCGGGAGACCACCGCGAGCCAGGAGACCGGCCGGTAACGAGTTTCACACTCGTTCGACGGTGGGTCGACGGAAGGGGTTATATGACTATCCGGAATTTGGCCGCAGGCACTGCGGCCGTTGTTGTTCTGTCCTGCTCTCACAGTGCTGCCCATGCGCAGTCCAGTGCCGAGCAACTCTCCGAAATCGTGGTGACGGCTGACAGAGCACCCGAACAGCTCAATCGCACTGGCAGTTCGATCAGCGTCGTGTCGGGCGAAACCATTGCGACCAGCAATCCCGGCTCGCTGGTCGATGCGCTGCGCACCGTGCCTGGTCTCGATATCAGTGAAAACGGCGGTCCGGGCGGCACCGCGAATGTGCGCTTGCGCGGCGGCAATACCGGCCAGACGTTGGTGATGATCGACGGCATCCGCGTCAACGATCCCACGGCGGCATCGGGCGACTTCGAATTCGCCATGTTCACGCCTTCGGCGATGGAGCGCATCGAAGTCCTGAAGGGCCCGCAGAGCGCGCTCTATGGCTCAGACGCCATGGGCGGCGTGATCAATATCATTACCAAGAAGGGCTCGGGCCCTGCGCAAGTTAACGTGCGCACCGAAGCCGGCAGCTATGGCACTGTCATGACGCAGGGATCGCTGACCGGCACCAACGGTCCGTGGTCCTACGCTTTCACAGGTGGCGGTCAGCATTCGAACGGTTTCTCGCGTTACGGTTATCGTATCCCTGCCCTCGAAGCACGTTTTCCGAATCTCGAAAACGACAGCTTCGATCGCGTCGGCGGCTCGGCGCGCATCGGCTACGATGCAGGCGAAGGCATCCGGCTGGAATCCGGCATCGTTCATTCGTTCACGCGCGCAGCCTACGATGCGGCCAGCGGTACATATCCAGATACAGGATCGTCCACTGACCGCCTGCTGCAAACCGTCTACGGCCGCGTTGGGATCGACTCGTTCGGTGGGGTGTTGACGCACAACATAACTGTCTCGAATACCCATACCGAGCGCTCGTTCAACGAACTCAGCTATCCACTCAGTATGCGGCCGCCGCCGGGCGCGACCGCGAGGATCTTGGATTACTGGGGCAACAGTCTCGGCGCAGAATACCAAGCGACGCTGAAACTTGGCGCTTTCGGCTCGCTGATCTACGGTGCCAAGACCCAGAGCGAAACGGCACAGACTTTCACCACGGGCATCCTTCCGACACCGACTGCAATGACCTCCACATTGTCGAAACGGCAGGACACAAATTCGGTGTTCGCGTTGTGGTCAGTCCCGATAGGAGAGCGGCTTAACATCACCCTCGGCGGCCGTGTAGATGACGTCGTCGATGTCGCTCGCTTCGAGACGTGGCGCGCGACTGCCGCCTATAACATCACGGAGACCGGGACCAAATTTCACGCCAGCGCCGGAACAGGCGCCAAGGCACCAACGCTGTTCCAGCTCTATTCACAGGCCAACGGCACCCCGTCGCTTTCCCCCGAAACGAACTTTGGCTACGATGCTGGTATCGATCAGAGCCTGTTCAACGGTCGCGTGGTAGTATCGGTCACAGGCTTCGCAACCGACTACAGCAATCTGATCAACTTTGTATCGTTTACACCTAGTGCATGCGCCGCTGACCAGAAGACGGGTTGCTATAACAACGTCGCACGCGCCGAAACCAGCGGTCTCGAAGTTGGCGCCAATGTGGACGTAATTCCCGGCCTGATGAAGTTCAACGCGGCCTACACCTATCTGCACGCGCAAGATCTCGGCAATGATACAGTGCTGGCACGTCGTCCCAAGAACTTCGCCCGCTTCGCACTCACGATCACGCCCACCGACAAGTGGATGATCGAGCCGCGCGTCACGACCGTGTCGAAGCGCTTCAGCAGCGCCAATCAAGTCGGTCAGGTCGATGCCTATACCCGTGTCGATCTCTATACCGAGTACAAGATCGATGCGAACTGGAAGGTCTTCGCCCGCGGTGAGAACATCTTGAATGAGCACTATCAGGAAGTGCTGAACTTCGGCACCACGGGACCTGCGGCTTACGCAGGCTTCAACGCCACATGGTAACCGCAGCGCCAGCAGCACAACGCCGAACGATCGCGACCATCGCGCTCATCGGTCTCGTCACGCTGCTGGCACTGGGCTCGCTCGGCACGGGACCTGTCAAACTCTCGCCGCTGACGGTGCTCGATGCACTGTTCGGCGGCGGCAGCGACGTGCAGCAGATCATCGTGCGCGAAATCCGCTTGCCGCGCGCGATCCTCGCACTGGCGATCGGCGCGATTCTCGGCCTGTCCGGTGCCGCGCTGCAGGGCCTTCTGCGCAATCCCCTCGCCTCGCCGTCCCTGTTCGGCGCGCCGCAATCCGCGGCCTTCGGCGCGGTGCTGATGATCTCGCTCGGTTTGGCCGATGTCCGCTCATGGGCGCTGCCTGTTGCCGGCATCACGATGGCGTTCCTGTCGGTGTTCGTGCTGCTCGGCATCGCCGGCCGCAATGCGGGTCTGCTGCTGCTGATCCTCGCGGGTCTCGCAATCTCCAGCCTAGCAGGTGCCGCGACGGCGCTGGTGATGAACCTGTCTCCCAATCCCTTTGCCGCACTTGAGATCGCGTTCTGGCTGCTCGGCTCGCTGGAAGACCGCAGCTTCCGTCACGTCACGCTGGCGCTGCCGTTCATTGTCGCCGGCGCAATCATTTTGATGAGCCAGCGCTCGGCCTTTCGTGCATTGAGCCTCGGCGAAGAGACCGCACAGAGCCTCGGCGTCAATGTGAGCCGCCTGCGCCTGCTGGTGATTCTTGGCGTCGCACTCGGCGTTGGCGGCGCCGTCGCAGTCACCGGCACTATCGGCTTCATCGGCCTCATCGCACCGCATCTGATGCGCCCGATCATCGGCCATGATCCCGCGCGCCTGCTGATCCCGAGCGCATTGACCGGCTCGGCGCTGTTGCTGGCTGCCGATATCGCCGTGCGCGTCATCCCGTCGACCACCGACATCAAGGTCGGCGTGTTGACTTCGATCATCGGCGTGCCGTTCTTCCTCTATCTCATCATGCGCGAGCGTCGCGCTCTGGGCGGAGGCGTCGCATGAGCGATCAGGCGCTACTGACCGCGAGCAATCTGAGCGTCACGCTCTCCGGGCGCGAGGTGCTGCACGAAGTCTCGCTTTCGCTGCAACGCAGGCATCTGGTCGCTCTGGTCGGCCCGAACGGCGCCGGCAAGACGACGCTGCTGCGTGCGCTGGCAGGCTTGCAGTCCTCAACGGGCACGATCCACGTCGCCGGCGATGCGCTGGCATCCCTGACGCTGCGCGAGCGCGCAAAACGCTTCGGCTATCTGCCGCAAGGTCATGTTGTGCACTGGCCGCTCGACGTGAAGGACGTTGTCGCCCTCGGCCGCTATCCGCATGGCGCGACCGATCCGGCGCGGCTGACATCGTCGGACAAGGCTGCGGTCGAGCGCGCAATGCTGGCAACGGACGTCGTCGCCTTTGCCGATCGCCGCGTGACTGAGCTTTCGGGTGGCGAGCGCAGCCGCGTCGCATTGGCCCGCGTTCTCGCCGTCGAGGCACCGATCGTGCTGGCCGATGAGCCGACCGCGTCGCTCGATCCACGCTACCAGATCGACGTCATGAAGAATTTGCGCGATGTCGCTGACAGCGGCGTGCTGGTGATCGTGGTGACGCACGATCTCGGCCTCGCGGCACGTTTCGCCGATACGGTGCTGGTGATGTCCGACGGACGCCTCGCAGCCCAAGGCGCACCGCAGCAAGCGCTATCTGACGACATCGTCGCCGATGTCTTTCGTATCAGCACCTATCGCGCCGAACACCGGAACGAAACGATTATCCTGCCCTGGGCGGGAGTCTGAGCGATGTGGCGGCTATTTCGCCAGCGCAGCAGCAAGCCGGCTCAGAGCAGCCGTATCGGGCGGCAGGCCGAAGCGCAGCAGCTCATGGCTCCAGTCGAAGTGGCGGCACCAGATCTGCTGCCGGGCCAATGCGGCATGCCATTTCAGGGCGTCGACATGTCGCGCCAGCCTGTACAGCGGCGTGCCGCCGACGATCTCGAAACCGGCATCGGTCAACACATTGTCCAGCTTGATGCTCTGCGCGACAAGCGCGACGCGAGTCTGCGTGGCCCAACGCTCGTCGCGCAAAGCGGCCGCGCCGATGACCTGCGCCGGACCGGAACAGGCCCATGGGCCGATGGCGGTCGCGATACGCTGCGCGATCAGCGGCGCCGCGAGCGCGAAGCCGAGACGCAGACCTGCAAGGCCATAGAATTTCCCGAACGAGCGCAGGATCGCTACCGGCAGTGTCGCACACAGGCCAGCCACGCTGATCGCGGGATCGACATCGGCGAAGGCCTCGTCAATCACGAGCCAGCCGCCACGTCGCTGCAGGATCGCCGCAACATCGGCGAGTTCATCGCGCGTAGCGACACGCCCGTCGGGATTGTTGGGATTGACGATCACCACATGCTTGGCATGATCAGGCAATGCGCTGAGGCTGCCGATCACGCCAACATCATGTCCGCCGGCACGCCAAGCCGCGACATGTTCATTATAGGTCGGCCCGACGATGGCAACAGCTCCAGGCACGGCGAGATGCGGCAGCCACTGGATCAGCGCCTGCGTACCGGCAGCGGCAACGATATCGATGTTATCGGGCACGTGGTAAGCGCTGCGCGCGGCGGACAGCAGCGACTGTTCGTCGGCGCGCGTCGGCAAGCGCTCCCAAAGATGGCGCGGCAGGTTGGCAGGCATGGGCCACGGCCATGGATTGATCCCGGTCGAGAGATCGAGCCATTGGTCCGGCACGCCGCCGAATTCAGCCATCGCCTGCGTGAGATCGCCACCATGTTTCATGCCTGTGTCATGCCATCATATCGGGCAAAGCGCGAGAGGCTTTGGCCGCTCGCGGCTACGGCACTCGCGCTGCTCGCATGGTCGCCGCTGCAGGCCCGTGCTGCGGAGCAGCCGCGCATCGCCTCGATCAATCTCTGCACCGATCAACTGCTCGTCACCCTCGCCGATCCCGAGCAGATTTTGGGCCTCAGCCCCTATGCACGCGATCCGTTCCGCTCCTGGGACAAGGACAAGGCAAAGGCGTTCCGCCTGCTGTCCGGCGAAGCCGAGGATGTGCTGGCGCTGAAGCCGGATGTCGTCGTCGCCGGCCGCTTCACCAAGCGCGCGACCCGCGAACTCCTGAAGGACAAGGGACTGAAGGTCACCGAATTCGATCCCGCCCGCTCGCTCGACGACGTCAAGAAACAGCTTCGCCAGATGGGCGCGCTGGTCAAGCACCCGGAGCGTGCCGAGGCCGAAATCGCGAAACTCGATACTGCTATCGCGCAGGCCCATGCCGCCGTACAGCGCAAGCCGTTGCGCGTGCTGGCGGTGTCGCGGCGCGGCTGGGTATCCGGCGGCGAAAATCTGACCACGTCGTTGCTATCAGCGGTCGGGCTGCGCAATGCCGGCGGCGAGCTCGGACTCAAGGCTGGCGGCTTCGCCTCCTTGGAGGCGATCGTCACACTGAGGCCCGATCTGCTGCTGGTCACCGACAATACCGACTTCGCCGAAGACGAAGGCCGCGCCTTCCTGCTGCATCCCGCACTGGAGACATTCTATCCGGCGTCGAAGCGACTGGTTCTGCCCGAGCGCCTCACCGCCTGCGGTGGCCCGACCATGGTCGAAGCACTCGACCGATTGACCACCGAAATCAACCGCGTGGCCCCCTGATGCTGGTGGATGGCGACGCGCTCCTCCTGGTGGTCGCGGCGCTGCTGCTCGATGCCGTGATCGGCGATCCCGACTGGCTGTGGCGACGACTACCGCATCCCGTGGTCTGGATCGGCAACGGCATCGGCTGGCTGGAACGCTGGCTCAATCGTGAAGACTGGTCGCGTCGGCAGCGCAAGCTGGCAGGCGTCGTCACCATCATCGCGCTGGTCAGTGTCGCAATGCTTGTCGGCGGACTGCTCGCCGATCTTCTCAACGACAACTGGATCGGTTTCGGCGTCGAAGCCCTGATTGCCTCGACGCTGATCGCCCAACGCAGCCTGTATCAGCATGTGGCCCGCGTGCACCGCGCTTTCACCGAGGGCGGATTGCCCGCAGCACGCCAGGCCGTCGCAATGATCGTCGGGCGCGATCCTGAACAACTCGACGAAGCCGGCGTATCGCGCGCGGCGATCGAATCCACCGCCGAAAATTTCTCCGACGGCATCGTCGCGCCGGTGTTCTGGCTGGCATTGCTCGGATTGCCCGGCCTGATCGCCTACAAGGCCATCAACACGGCCGACTCCATGATCGGCCATCGCAGCACGCGCTATATCGATTTCGGCTGGGCTGCAGCGCGGCTCGACGATCTCGTCAATCTGATCCCGGCGCGCCTGTCGGGAATATTGGTCGCGCTTGCCGCGCCAGTGTCACGCGGATCAATCATCGCGTCATTGAAGATCATGATGCGCGACGCTTCCAAGCATCGTTCGCCCAATGCCGGCTGGCCGGAAAGCGCCATGGCTGGCGCGCTCGGAATCGCGATCGCTGGACCGCGCGCCTATGCCGAGGGCGTCGTCAACGATCCTTATCTCAATGCCGAAGGCCGAACCGCAAAACCTGACGACATCAGGCGAGCACTTCGCGTATTCGTCGCAGCCTGCCTTTTGCAGGTGATGATCTATGCGGCGCTGGCGCTGCTGCTCTGACGGCTGCGGGCAATCTCGATCAGCCGATCGATATCGAGATGCTTTTCGCAATGATCGGCCAGCGCATCGAGCGCGGCTTCGATCTGCGCGTCATAGGCCAGCGACGACGCAATGCCTAGATTGGCCAGCCATGCCTTGCGGAACGCATCGCCGGTGAACAAGCCATGGACATAAGTGCCCTGCACCCGTCCATCGACTGACGCAGCACCATCAGGTCGTCCATCGATCATCAGCAGCGGCCGCGCGCAGTCGTCACCCTCGCTGCGACCGAGATGAATTTCGTAGCCTTCGATGGCGGCGCCAGTTGCGCAATGCGTTCCTGCCACCAGCGTGGTGGACTTGTCCGCGCTCATCAACGTCGCAATATCGAGCAGGCCAAGCCCGTCGACGGTCCCTGGCGAACCGTCAACGCCATCGGGATCGGCGATCGTCTTACCCAGCATCTGATAGCCTCCGCACAGGCCGAGCACGTGACCGCCGCGGCGCACATGCGCCTTGATATCGATGTCCCAGCCTTGAGCGCGGAGAAAGGCGAGATCGCCGATGGTGGATTTACTGCCGGGAATGATGATCACGTCGGCATTGCCCGGAATGGCTTCGCCCGGCCTGATGAAGACGAGCTTCACGCCGGGCTCCATGCCGAGCGGATCGAGATCGTCGAAATTGGCGATCCGCGCCAGCACCGGCACGGCGATGATGCGGGTCGATGACGAGGCATGGGTGCGATCGAGATCGACGGCGTCTTCGGCGGGCAGGAACGCCGCCTGCGGCAGCCAGGGCAACACACCGATGGATGGCCACCCCGTCAGCCGCGTGATCGCCCTGAGGCCGTTGTCGAACAGGCTGGGATCGCCGCGAAACTTGTTGACGATGAAGCCGTGGATGCGCGCACGTTCTTCCGGCTCCAGCACCAGATGCGTGCCGGCGAGGCTCGCAATGACGCCGCCGCGATCGATATCGCCGGCGAGCACTACGGGAATGTTGGCCGCGGCAGCAAAACCCATATTGGCGATGTCGCCGGCGCGCAGATTGATCTCGGCCGGGCTGCCGGCGCCCTCTATGAGAACGATGTCCGCCTGATCGGCCAGCAGCGAGAAACTTTCAAGCACCGCCGGTAGGAGTGCAGCTTTCTTCTCCAGATAGTTCTTCGCCCGCAGCGTGCCCCAGCGCTTGCCCTGAACGATCACCTGGGCGCCGGTGTCCGTCTCCGGCTTCAGCAGCACCGGATTCATGTGGACACTTGGCGGCAACCTGGCGGCCCGCGCCTGCACCGCCTGCGCGCGGCCGATCTCGCCGCCATCGACCGCTACAGCAGCATTGTTCGACATGTTCTGCGGCTTGAACGGTACCACATTCAAGCCACGCCGCACCAGTGCCCGCGCCAGCCCAGCGACGATCGTCGACTTGCCGGCATTGGAGCCGGTCGCCTGGATCATCAGCGCGGGCGTATTCAGGTTCATCAGAACTCGATGCCCTTCTGGCCCTTGATGCCAGCGCGGAACGGATGCTTGATCAGCGTCATCTCGGTGACCAGATCGGCCATCTCGATCAGCTCGGGCTTGGCGTTCCGGCCGGTGATGACCACGTGCTTGTCGGCCGGCTTCTCGTCGCGCAGGAAGGTCAGCACCTCATTGAGGTCGAGATAGTCGTAACGCAGCACGATGTTGAGTTCATCGAGCAGCACCAGACGATGGCGGTCATCGCGGATCATTTCCTTGGCGCGCTCCCAGCCCGCGGTCGCGGCAGCAATGTCGCGTTCGCGGTCCTGCGTGATCCAGGTGAAGCCCTCGCCCATGATGTGCAGCGTGACGAGATCCGGAAAGGTCTTCAGCAGCCGCGCTTCGCCGGTGTCCCATTCCGGTGACTTGGTGAACTGCACAATGCCGACGGGATAGCCATGACCGATATGGCGGAACACCATGCCCAGCGCTGCCGAGGTCTTGCCCTTGCCGGTTCCGGTATGGACGATCAACAGGCCTTTCTCGCCGACCTTGGTCGCCATGATTTTGTCCTTGGCGGCCTTGTGCTTGGCCGCCTTGATCTTGTGGCGGGCATTTTCTTCATCGCCGTGGGCGAGTTCGGTCATGCGATTTCCTTTGCGATCTCTTTGTGTGCCTGCGGCAGAAGTTCGGCGATCAGATCGGCAGCGCGATTGGAACGTGGCGTCCACAGGCCCCTGCGCATCGCTTCCGCAAAGCGCGCAGCCGTCTCGCGTAGCGCCGCGGGATTGGCAGATGCCATGAAGCAGCGAACTTCGTCATTTTCCAAATAGGAGGCGAACAGCTGATCGAAATGGTGATTGGCGACCGCATTGGTGGAGGCCGCGAAACCGAACAGATAATCAACCGTGGCCGCGATCTCGAACGCACCTTTGTAGCCATGGCGCATCACGCCGGCGATCCATTTCGGATTGGCGCCGCGGCCGCGCACCACGCGCGAAATCTCATGCGCCAGCGGCCGGGCAATCGGCGCTTCGGGGCGCGACGTATCGATATGGGCGATGCGCGGCGCCGAGCCACGCAGCGTCTGCACCGTCGCGGCGAGACCGCCGATGAACTGGTAATAGTCGTCGGAATCTAGAATGTCGTGCTCGCGGTTGTCCTGCGCCTGCGCGACAAGGTCGATGCCCCTCAGCCGCTCGGCAAATTCGCCCCGCGCGTCCTCGCCGTCAGTTCCGCTGCCGTAGGCGTAACCACCCCAATCGAGATAGACGTCGGAGATATCAGCGCGATTGCTCCAGCCCCCTTCGTCCATCAGCGCCTGCAAGCCTGCACCGTAAGCACCGGGCTTGGAGCCGAACACACGGCGCGTCGCCTGTCGCCGTGCAATCTCGCAGGTCATGCCACCGGCTTCGAGCGTGCGGGCACGCGCGCGGACATTGGCGGCAATAGGATTGGCGTCGTCGGGTTCGTCAAGTTCGGCCACGGCACTCACGGCGGAGCCGATGATGTCCATCTGGGTCGGGAACGCATCGCGGAACAGACCGGAGACACGGAAGGTCACATCCACGCGTGGGCGCTTCAGCTCAGACAGCGGCGTAATGGCAAAGCCGGTGACACGGCCGGAGGTTTCCTCCCACAACGGCCGTGCACCAATCAGCGCCAATGCCTGCGCGACATCGTCACCGCCGGTGCGCATATTCGCGGTGCCCCAGGCCGACAGCGCGATCGCCCGCGGCCACTCGCCGGCCTCCTGCCAATAGCTCTCGACCAGCCGTTCGGCCGCCAGTTGCCCGATGCGCCAGGCGGATGGCGTTGGCACGGCGCGAACGTCGACGGCGAAAAAATTGCGCCCGGTCGGCAGCACATCGGGGCGTCCACGCGTCGGCGCGCCAGATGGACCCGGCCGCACGAACTGACCGTCGAGTCCTCCGAGGAATGCGGCCGTCTCCGCGCCACCGCAAGCATCGATGGCGGGTCGCAGTTTCGTAGTGATCCAGTGAAGTACATCGGTGGCGCGCGTCCAGGTGGGATCGCAGGGCAGCTCGCCGGAGACAAGTTGCAGCGCCAGCCCTTCGATTCGTTCGACGGTGTCACCTGTGGTGCGCCACACTGCATCGCTGACATCGGCAAGAACGCCGGGGCGCGGGCCGAGATAGTCATCGGCCATATCACGGGTGAGCGGGTCGAACGTGCCAAGACCGAGATCGGCAGCCAATGCGCGATGCAGTGACGCATCCTGCGGCTTGATATCCGAGCGCGGCAAGCGCGCGATGGACACCAGGAGACCATTGCGCTGCGCGTCCTCGGGCACGCGGCCAAAGATGTGCAATCCGTCGCGGATCTGCATTTCCTTGAGATCGCACAGATGGGCGTCGAGCGCGCGCAGCGCCTCGCCCGTCGGCGTGTCGCGGGTGACATTGACGTCGGCATCGATCTGCTGTGCGCGGGCGAGCGACAGGATGTCCTCGGCGATCACAGCGGCGCGCTTGGGATCGAGATCGGTCGCCATGGCATATTCGTCGACCAGATTCTCCAGCCGCGCCAGATCGTCATGCAGCTCGGCCCGTGTCATCGGCGGCGTCAGGTGGTCGATGATCACGGCGGAGGCACGGCGCTTGGCCTGAATGCCCTCGCCGGGATCGTTGACGATGAACGGATAGAGATGCGGCAGCGGACCGAGCACGGCATCGGGCAAACAATCGGCCGACAGGCCTGCGCTTTTCCCCGGCAGCCATTCGAGATTGCCGTGCTTGCCGAGATGCACCACTGCATGGCTATCGAAGTCGCGGCGCAGCCAGAGATAAAAGGCGAGATAGTGATGCGGCGGCACCAGATCGGGATCGTGATAGGTACTCTTGGGATCGATATTGTAGCCGCGCGCTGGCTGCACGCCGACGGTGATGTTGCCGAAGCGATGCAGGCCGAGGCGGAATGCGCCATCGACGACATGCGGATCGTTCTCAGCTTTGCCCCAGCGTGACTCAATAGCCAGCCGCACATTGGTCGGCAGCGTCGCAAAGGCCGCGTGATACTCAGCCAGCGGCCACGTCACGCCACCGCTTCGCTCGGCGCGACCGGCAAGCGCATTCGTTGGACCCTGTTGCAACAGCTGCATCATGGCGGTCGTCGTGTCAGGCGCGTCACCAGTGCCGTAGCCGGCTTCGCGCATCGCGGCGATCACATCGATCAGGCTCTGCGGCGTATCGAGGCCGACGCCATTGGCAAGGCGTCCATCGCGATTGGGATAATTGGCCAGAATCAGCGCGACGCGTCGTTCGCACGCCGCAGCGCGGCGCAAGCGCACCCAGGCGCGCGCCAGATCAGCGGTCGCATCAATCCGATCCTGCACCGGCCGCAATGTTGTCGGCGCAAAGCCGCCGTCGCTGGCGCCACGTTCCTTGAAGGCGATGGCATTGGCGAAGATGCGGCCATCGACTTCCGGCAACACCACATGCATCGCCAGATCGCGCGGCGTCAGGCCGCGAGTAGAGGCTTCCCAGCTAGCGCGCGAGATGCCGGCCTGCGCGACCTGCAGAATCGGACAGCCTGACGCCGACAACACGCCGGCATCGTCATGCGCGGTCGCAGTGGCGAAGGCCGTCGCGTTAATGATGATATCGGGCGGATAGGCCGCAAGCGCGGCGCGCAGGAATGCGGCGGAGCGCTCATCTTTCAGGCTGGTGACGTAGAGACAGGCCGCGTTGAGGCCGCGCGCGTCGAGCGAACGACGCAATGCATCGATTGCCGCCGTATCGCCGCCGGCCACCAGCGCGCGGTAGAAGATCACGATCGCATTCGGCCGGTTATCCCCCGCGGGTTCACCCGGCCAGAAGCCGGCCGAAGGCATCGGCCGCGCAACAGGCGGCTCCTCTCCGTGACCGATCAGATGCGCGGCATAGCGCAGTGCCAGCTGTGCGTTGTCGACGCCGCCCTCGCTGCAATAGCGCCACAACGCATGGGTTTCGTCGCTGCTAACCGTGCCGCGGGCGGCCAGTTCGGCATTCCAGTCCATCTCGCCGGGCAGGCAGGCGAACTTGCTACCGCGGCTCAGCGCGTCGCTGCGCAGACTCTCCACACCATGGGGCCAATAGCTGATGCCGCCGAGCATGCGCAGCACCACGATCTTCGCCTCAGCCAGCGTGCGCTCGACATAGAGATCGACCGACGCGGGATGACCGAGCGCCAGCATGTTGGTGAAGCGCACGCTGGGAAAGTCGCCCGGCAGCATCGCATGTGCGGCGCCGAACGCCGCCAGATCGCTGTCCGCCGCCGACAGCACGACGATATCGGCGGTGTCCTGCCCGAGATCGCGGGCGACGTCGCCGTCGTCAATGCTGCCGGAGGTATCGAGCTTCAGATGCATGCGGGTGAACCTGCGTTACCCGGCGAGTGCCTTTCGCACGGCGTCGCCGTCGAATCCCTTAAGGCCGATGACCACCAGATGCTCGGCCTGCATCACGTCCGGCCGGGCGAAGGCGAGTTCAACGCGAGCGCCAACGGCCTGCACGACGATCGGCGCAGATTTATCGGCGATGCGTGCATGACCCTTCACGCGCAACACGCCATCGAGGCCAAGCGCGTCGCTAATGCGTGCGCGCATCGCGTCGATGCTGGCCGCAGCGGTCGGTTTGACGACGATGCTGTCGAAATCGTCATGGTCGTGTTCTTCTTCCTCGCCGTGATGACCGACGCGGGCGGCCATGTCGTCTTCGGCGGCTGCGTTGAGGCCGATCAGCACCGACGGCGCGAGATCGCCCTTGGAGCGCACGATGCTCACGCCGAGACGCAACACGGCCTTGAGCTTGGCTTCGATCTCGGCGAGCTTTTCCGGGGCGACGAGATCGCTCTTCGAGAGAACCACGAGATCGGCGCAAGCCAACTGGTCTTCGAACACTTCCTCGATGGGATCGTCGTGCTCGATACCCTCGTCCCTGGCGCGTTGCTCGGCAACGGCGTCTTCATCCAGCGTGACGCGGCCTTCAGAGAGCGCCAGCGCGTCGACGACAGTGACGACGCCATCGACAGTGGCGCGAGTCTTCACCGCCGGCCAGGCAAAGGCCTTCAACAGCGGCTGCGGCAGCGCAAGGCCGGAGGTCTCGATGACGATGGCATCGAGTGGACGCTCGCGCGACAGCAGCTTATCCATGGTCGGCACGAAATCGTCGGCGACGGTGCAGCAGATGCAGCCATTGGTAAGCTCGACGATATCGCCGGGCGCACAGGCCTTTACCGCGCATTCCTCGACCAGACCGCCATCGAAACCGGCATCGCCGAACTCATTGACGATCACGGCGATGCGGCGGCCATCGGCCTGGGTCAGCAGCGAGCGCAGCAGCGTGGTCTTGCCGGCGCCGAGAAATCCGGTGAGGACGGTGACGGGAACGCGGGACATTCAATTCTCCTGGGAACGCTTGAGCCAGAGCGGAAGCCCGGCGGAAATGAAAGCAACATTCGGCACGGCGGCCGCGATGATCTGGTTGAGGCGGCCCTGCGCATCGCGAAACGCGCGGCCGAGCGGTGTCTCAGGCACGAGGCCGAGGCCAACTTCGTTGGACACGAAAACGATCGGATAGCGCGAGACATCGAGGAAGCGCACCAGACGCTTCGCCTCGATCTCCGGATCGCGCTCGGCAAACATCAGATTCGACAGCCATAGCGTCAGGCAATCCACCAGCACGACGCGGCCGACCGTCGCCTCGCGCGTCAGCGCATCGACCAGCGCCAGCGGCTCTTCCACGGTGATCCAGCCTTCGCCGCGCTGCTTGCGATGCTGCGCGATGCGGGCATGCATCTCGTCGTCACCGGCCGTTGCAGTCGCAAGATAGACTTTGGTCAGGCCGATGCCATCGACCAGCCTCTCGGCAAAAGTTGACTTGCCGGACCGCGCACCACCCAGCACCAACGTGGTGGAGACCGCGGTCATTTCGGCGCACGCCCATCTTCAGGCGACCAACGCATCGGCGGCACGCGCGCGACCATGCCCTTGCGCAGCACCTCGGCGCGCTCGCGCCATGGCACCAGGCCGTAGTCGGCCTTCTGATAGGACTCCACGAAAGACACCAGCGCCGCGCTGCCGCTATCGGTCTGCAGATCGCCGAACAGGAACGTGTAGCCATCAGGGCTCGTCACCGCGACGGTTGCTGGCCGCTTGCAGACGCTGAGACACTGCACCGGACGCACCATCACGGCGGCATCGCCATCGCCGAGCGCGGCCTTCACCGCATCGAACATCTCCGGCCCGACAATCGTGCCGGTTTCGGCGGCCTTGCAGCTGATGCACACACTCACGACAACGGGACCAGCCGGCACGGGGCGCGGCGGTTCGACCGAAATTTGTTCGCCAGAGATATCGGCGCTGTCGTGATCCATCACATGCTCAGTTCATGCCCTCGCGGGCCTACGAGCTTTGTTGGATCGCGCCGACAGCATGGCCGTCAGTTCGCTCCCGTCCGGTGCACCCCGCCCCGACGACGCCTCCAAAGCACAGTTCGTGATGGCAGGTCTCCTGGCTTGCGAGTCACAGCCTGTTGCCGCCTTCCCAAGAATTCTGAAGAATTCCCAGTGGCACCGGCGCGGGCTCGTCGCTTACAGTTGCGGGGGCAGCGCCGGCCTCAAACCGGCTTCCCTATTCACCTTCCACGCGGAAGGACCATCGCAAAAGACGCTATCTGCCGGGTGCGCCGGGGTCAACCGCGCCGACGGACTGTAGCCCGGATCTGTTGACCTTGCAGGTCGTCTTGCGTCAGTTAGGCCGCGAAAAGGAACCCTATGTCCGCCCATTCCCAGCCCCTGTGGCAACCGCCCGCCATTGCGCCTGTTGACCCGCAGATCGCGGCAGGAATCCGCGCCGCCATCGACGGCAAGGCCAAGCCGCTGGGATCGCTCGGACGAATCGAGGAGCTGGCATTGCAACTCGGCATGATCCGGCATCCAGGCGAACCGCGCGGTGACAATGCCGTGCTGCTGGTGTTCGCTGGGGATCACGGACTGGTGGCCGAAGGCGTGTCGCAATATCCGTCGGCGGTCACGGTCGCGATGGTGATGACCTATCTGGCCGGCCGCGCCACGGCCAATGCTTTCGCCGCGGCCAACAACATCGACGTCCGCGTGATCGACATCGGCGTCGCCGCCGAGCTGCTGGTGCACCCGAAGCTGGTCGATGCAAAGGTTCGCATGGGTACGGCGAATGCCGCGCGCGAGCCAGCGATGACGGCAGAGCACGCGGCCGATGCGCTGACGCGCGGCTTCAGAATCGCCGTCGGTGAGATCAAGGCCGGCGCAGACATCATCGCGCTCGGCGAGATGGGAATTGGCAACACGGCCTCGTCGGCACTGGTGGTTCATCGACTCGCACCGGCACCCCTGGATGATTGTATCGGCGTTGGCGCCGGGCAGGATGATGCCGGCATGGCGCGCAAGCGCGCGGCGATCACGAAGGCGGCAGCGCGCAGCGACGCAACTGCGCCACTGGATGTGCTGGCCCAATTCGGCGGATTGGAAATCGCAGGCATGGCCGGAGCGATCCTCGGCGCAGCTTCGCAACGGCGGCCGGTGATCATCGACGGCTTCATCTCCAGCGCCGCGGCACTGCTCGCCGTTCGTCTGTGCCCGGCTGCACGCGGCTACTGCGTCTTCGCACATCGTTCGGCTGAACGCGGCCATGACATCGTGCTGAACGCGCTCGATGCCAAGCCGCTACTCGATCTCGGCTTGCGGCTCGGTGAAGGCACCGGCGCGCTGCTTGCGGTGCCGTTGGTCCGCGCCGCCGCGCGCATGCTGACCGACGTCGCCAGCCTCGACGACGTGCTGGCCGGAAATATCTAGATGAGGCTGGATCCGCATCTTTTGAATGCGATCCGTTTCCTGACGGTGCTGCCGGTACCGGCAACTGGCGACGCGCAGGATGCTGACTGGCTTGCGCGTGCAATGAAGTATTTTCCGATGGTCGGCGCCGGCATCGGTGCTGCATCCGCAATCGTGTTTCTCGTTGCCGGCGAATTCTGGTCACCGCTGATTTCTGCCCTGCTGGCGATCACGACAAGCATCGCCCTGACCAGCGCGCTGCATGAAGACGGCCTCGCCGACACAGCCGACAGTTTCGGCGGGGGCTGGACCGTCGAGAAGCGCCTTGCGATCATGAAGGACAGCCGCATCGGCACTTACGGGGCGCTGGCACTCGGCCTCGGCGTGGCACTGCGTATCGCGGCACTGGCAACATTACCTGTCTGGGCAGGTGCGGCATCACTCCTCGCCGTCCACGCCGCAGCACGCGCCATGCCGGCCTTCGTGATGAACCGCCTGCCCTATAGCGGCGATACCAGTGCGATGAAGGTCACTTACGCCGAGGCGCCCGTGCGATTTGAGGAATCGTTGTTTGCACTTGGTGTGGTTGTGCTTGCAGCAATCCCGCTTGCGCTCGTCTCGGTCGCATCGCTTTTTGCGGGTCTTCTGCTCGGCGCAGCGCTCGCCGCACTGCTCGCGCTCTGGTCGCGTCGACTGATCGGTGGTTACACCGGCGACGTGCTCGGCGCCGTCGAGCAACTATTCGAGATCGGCTTTCTGCTCGGTGCCGCAGCCCTGATCAGATAGGCCAGTTCAACGGCAATCGATAAGGCTCACCTTCAAAAGCGTCCGCGCCGCGGCCGATGCGTGCGATGGCTTCGACCATGCGGCCGTCGCGGCCAAGCTGTTCGTCGGCCAATTGCACCATCAATTTGTTCGGCGTCACATAAGGCGAACGCTTGCGTAGTTCATCGGCGATCACCGCCTCATAGCCAGGATTGCGATCGCAGGCGATGGCGTAAGCGGCGGCGCTGGAACGGCTGATACCGGCCCAGCAGTGAATGAGCATCGGGCGGTCAGCGATGCTGCCGCGGCCGAATTGAAGAATGGCATCCACGACGTCGGCATCGGGCGCGATCAGGTCCGGCGTTGCTTCGACGATATCGTGAAAGGTTAGCTCCACATGCCGCTCACGCGCCAACCCGCTCCAGTCGCGCTCACTCGTTGTGGGCGACAGAAGGGTCAGCAGATCGAAGGCCGGCAGCGTGTCTGCCACAGCAGCAAGGCCTCCGAGCGAGCTCACATAGATCATTCGAACACCCTGCTCGCTGTCGTCATGTCCTTCCTCTCACCCACGGCGAATGGACCTTCTTCAACCTCATGCCGCTGCGATGTCGCTGATGCAAGGTCGGTTTCTTAATACCACCCCCGACCTTTTCGCACTTGCACAATCGTAAATCGAGGAAAATACACCAATCAGAACAATCGGTTAGTCGCTCGAACTTTAGACAACCGAGGCAGGCCAATCTTAAAGAAGTTGCGATAGGTATCTAACTCACGAGTGCAGAGTCCAGGACGGTACGATGCTGAACTACTTCGAAATGGCGGCATCGCAAATCGGAACGATCTTCCGCGTGCCGCGCGAAAACCCCGAACTGGTGGAGGCGAAACTCGCTGCCTTCACCCGTCAGGTGCCGATGATGTATGCGCTGGTGGTCGTCAACACGACGGCACTTGCGATTACCTTTTATGGTACTGCGCCGCATCTGCTTACCGTCTATCTCCCTGCTGCATTCGATGCAATCTGTGTGATCCGGATACTGAGCTGGTTGAGAGCGCGGAACACCACGCTATCGCTCAACCAGGCCGTCGAGAAGCTCACCGGCTCCATCATCTTTGCAGGCATTCTCGGCGTCGCGTTCACTGCCTGGAGCCTCAGCCTGTTTCCCTATGGCGACGCCTATAGCAAAAGCCACGTTGCGTTCTTTATGGCCGTTACATCGATCGGCTGCGGCTTCTGCCTCATGCATCTGCGCGCGGCAGCGCTGATCGTGATGGCGCTGGTTGTCGTGCCCTTCGCTTTCTTTTTCGGCTCCAGCGACAATGTCGTCTTCGTCTCCATCGCCTTCAACTTCGTCGTGGTTATCGGGGCCGTTCTCTTCATGTTGCTCGGCAATTACTCCGATTTCGAGAAGCGGGTGAATTCGGAGAAGGCGCTGCGTATCAAGCAGGCTGAGCTGCAGGTGCTGAGCGACAAGAATTTCCGGAATTCGAATATCGACAGCCTCACCGGTCTCCCCAATCGCCGGAACTTCTTTGCCGAGCTTGAGCGCGGCATTGTCAACACTGAGCACAGTAGCGGCGGCCTGCTGCTCGGCATCCTGGATCTTGATGGCTTCAAGCCGATCAACGACATTCATGGGCACCACACGGGTGATCGCTTGCTGGTCGAAGTTGCGGACAGACTGCGCGCGCATCTCGCTCCTCACGTGTTTCTGGGCAGACTGGGCGGCGACGAATTCGTCATGTTCAGCGACCAATTGCTCGACCCGGACGCGATTGTTGAGGCGGAAGAGAGCATCGAGAACCTGTTCGACATCCCGTTCGAGATTGATGACATTACAGTCAGCATCAGTTGCTCGATCGGATATGCGGAATTTCCGGACACAGCCAGGACCGCGCAGGATTTGTTCGAGCGCGCCGATTATGCGCTGTTCTTTGCCAAGCAGCACAAGCGTGGCAAGGCGGTCCGGTTTTCTGCAGAACACGAAGCCGATATCCGCGAGGCCTCCTCTGTGAGCCGGGCCCTGGCCAGTGCCGACCTCGAACGGGAATTGTGGATCGCCTATCAGCCGATCATCGACGCGGAAACACAACAGCCCGCGAGCTTCGAAGCCCTGGCGCGCTGGAAGAGCCCGGAACTCGGCAATGTTCCGCCGATGAGCTTCATTGTCGCCGCCGAGCGCTCAGGCATGATCGGCCAGTTGACACCGTTGCTGCTGCGCAAGGCCCTCGAAGGTGCAGCGACATGGCCGGAGCATGTCCGGATTTCGTTCAACCTCTCCGCGGTCGACGTCGCCTCTCCCCTGTCGATCCTCAAGATCATTGCTGTTGTCCAGCAAAGCAAGGTGAAGGCCAGCCGCATCGACTTCGAGATTACCGAGACGGCCGTGATGGGCAATCTCGCACAAGCGACCGAAGCGCTGAATGCTCTGAAGGCTCTGGGCGCACGCATCTCGCTGGACGATTTCGGCACCGGCTATTCGAGCCTCAGCTGCATCCGCGAATTGCCGCTGGACAAGGTCAAGATCGATCGCAGCTTCATCAGCAAGATCGAGACGGATTCTGCGGCGCGCCTGATCCTGCGCACCATGCTCGGACTGTGCAACGGCCTCGGTCACGACTGCATCGTCGAGGGCGTCGAGAGCAGCGAACAGGTCGACTTCCTGCGCAAGGAGCACTGCCGTTTCATGCAGGGTTACTTCTTCGCCAAGCCCATGGGCATCGAGCAGGTCGGCGATTATCTGACCTCTGTTCAACACGGCGCGCTGGCCGAACGCACCGCCAGCTAGTCGTTCTGTCCGTCGAGCAGCCGCACCGCCTCGAACAGTGTTGCCGCCCCGACGGCCAGTTGCTCGGGCTCCGACCATTCCTCCGGGCAATGGCTCTTGCCGTCCTTTGACGGAATGAAGAGCATCGCGCTGCGGCCGATATGCGACATGAAAGCCGCGTCGTGACCGGCCCCCGACGCCAGCCGCGTCGTGGAATAGCCGAGCTTGGCAGCGCTGCGCCCGAGCACATCAAGCAGATGATCGTCGCAAGGCGCGGGAGGATTTTGCGAGATCAACGCGAAACGCTCGCGTTCGGCCTTGGCTCGGCCTGCGATGGCGAGGCTCTCGCGATCGAGCAGTGCCACAAATTCATCGACCAGCGCGGCCTTCTCGGCGCGAATATCGAGGATCATGCGCGCACCACCAGGGACGACGTTGGCGGCATTCGGGCTGATCTCGAGGATCCCTGTGGTGGCGACGAAGTGGCCTTGTTTGCGCGCGGCAAAGGCATTGGCTTGCTGCGCGACCAGCAGCACGAGTTCGGCGGCGGGAAGGCTCGCGTCTTTGCGATACTCCATCAGCGTCGAGCCGGCATGATCGGCGGCGCCCTTCAGCACGATCTCGACGCGGGTGATGCCGGCGATCCCGGTGACGAGACCGAGATCGAGCTTCTTGCTTTCCAGCACGACGCCCTGCTCGATATGCAATTCGAGATAGCCGACGAATTCCGGCTTCTGCATCGCGGCGATGGCGGCGGGATCGCCGCCGACGCGCTTGATGGCATCAGCCAAAGTTTCGCCTGCTGCGTTGGTGTAAGTCAGCATCCTGGCATCGAGCTCGCCAACCATGGCGCGGCTGCCGACGCAGGACAGACCATATTCGCTGGGCTCCTCGGCGAGGAAATCCACGATCTCGATCGGATGTCGCGATTTGTAGCCGGACGCCTGCAGCGCTCTGACCGCTTCCAACGCCGTGAGGATGCCGGAAATGCCGTCGAAGCGCCCGCCGGACGGCACCGTATCGGAATGCGAGCCGAGCATGATCGGCGGCAGGCCTGCGACACTACCTTCCAGCCGTGCGATCACGTTGGCGGCGGCATCCATACGCACCGTCATGCCGGCTGCGATATATTGCTCATGCAGCCACGCACGGCCGTCGAGGAAGCGCTGCGAGAACGATCGCCGCGTCCATGGCTTGTCGGGATCGGTGATGGCGGCCAGCGCCATATGGTCGTCCCAGAGGCGGTTCTGATCGATGGGCGGCTTTGTCTCGGTCGGCATGATCGGCATGAGGCTCATGAGTTGGCGGCACTGGCGCCGGCGCGATTATTGTTGAACACTTTGGCCATCGTGAAGCAAGAAAACGATGGACATCGTGAAGCAAGAAACGATCGGGGAGAAAATCGTGAGCAGCAAGACCAGGATCGCATGGGTGACCGGCGGCGGCACCGGAATCGGCAGAGCGGGCGCAGCGGCGCTGCTGGCCGACGGCTGGACGGTGGTTATTTCCGGCCGCCGGGCCGATGTGCTGAAGGGCGTCGCCGATGAACTCGGCGCCGGCGGTAAGCCCGTGGAGGCGATGGCGCTGGATGTCAGTAATGCCGACGACGTCAACAAGGTTGCGCAGGCCATCCTCGCCAAACATGGCCGTATCGACCTTCTGGTCAACAGCGCCGGCGTCAACCTGCCGAAGCGCAGCTGGGAAGACGTCACGCAGGACGGCTGGGACCAGATCGTCGACATCAATCTCAATGGCGTGATGTATTGCATGCGCGCCGTGCTGCCCGCGATGCGCGCGCAGAAGGACGGCTGCATCATCAATGTCGCCTCATGGGCCGGGCGCATTGTCTCCAAGATGACGGGACCGGCCTATACGGCCACCAAACATGCGGTGCTGGCGCTGACCCATTCCTTCAACATGGACGAATGCGTCAATGGCTTGCGCGCCTGCTGTCTCTCGCCCGGCGAGGTCGCCACTGACATCATGAAGAACCGTCCGGTGCCGCCGAGTGACGAAGTGATGGCGCGGATGCTGCAGCCGGACGATCTCGGCAAGACCATCGCCTTCATCGCCAGCATGCCGCCGCATGTCTGTATCAACGAGGTGCTGATCAGCCCGACCTGGAATCGCAGCTTCCTGGCGATGTGAGCGCGTCAAAGGCAGTAACGAAGGATGAGGTGAGCGCAGCGAAACCCATCGCCTTCGCGTGCCGGTGCATGCTCCGGCGCGGTGCGCTGCGCTCCACCCATTCTGCGATCTCGCGTAACGCTCTCAGTCGTCATGGCCGGACAGTGCGAAGCGAGCTTCGCAATGATCCCAGGCCTCTCCCACGTCATGGCCGGACTTGTTCCGGCCATCCACGCCTTGCTGTGGATGTCGCCAAGGCGTGGATACGCGGGACAAGCCCGCGCATGACGACTGAGTATGTCGTGGCCACGGAGCGCCACGTCTCTCCTGATTCAACTGTCAAACAGCCACTGCTCTTCAGACATGCGTCATTACCCCTGTTGTTTGCGGCGCGGGGGCGCCGTCGTCTTTTGCATTCCCGCCCCCTGTGAGAGGGCGTGCGGAACGCCGGGTGCCCGTTGCACCCTTGGGCCTGATGCGATGCGGTCTTCCGCTATTGTGAGTGCATCAGGACTTTCGGAGGCGCCGAGCAAGTGCCCGACGTTCCGCCTGCGGTGTTTTTTCGGTTGCTTGCACATCTGCCATGGCGAACGGTCCCATCACCAAAATTAATGTCCCAGGGCGGAGGGACAGGGTAGCCGCAAAGCACTTGGCCGAACGCGTTTTGACTTGGTCGTCCGTCACACTGTCCAGGAGTCTGTCCATCCGAAGGTCCGCCGTCTCCTTGCCAGTGGCAGTGCTGGCGCAGATCCGTCCTGCCCGAAGACAGACGTCACCCCCAAACCGCGTAACGCCGCATCTCCGGCGTCCACCGCATCCCACCCCGCGAACGTGACGATCGCGATCGCCCCTCTCGGTGGGGCAGGACGAATGAGAATATAAACCAGACGGGGATGTTGTCAACGGGAGATAGGAAAAAATGTTTGGGGCGCCCCACGCTGTCATTCCGAGGCGCGGCCGGCACTTGCCGGACGCGAACCCGGAATCTCAACATGGGAGTCTTCAACCGCGCCAAACATATCGGGATTCCCCGCCACTCCAATTGGAGTGGCTGAGGTTCGCGCTATGCCGGCTTGGCCGGCGACGCGCGCCCCGGAATGACGAGCCAAGGCGCACGTCCCGAAATGACGGCGTGAAAACCTCACCCGTTCTTCGCAAACAGCTCCCGCCCGATCAGCATCCGCCTGATCTCGCTGGTGCCGGCGCCGATCTCGTAGAGTTTGGCGTCGCGCAGCAGGCGGCCGGTGGGATAGTCGTTGATATAGCCATTGCCGCCGAGCAGCTGGATCGCGTCCAGCGCGCATTGCGTGGCGCGTTCCGACGCGTAGAGGATGGCGCCGGCAGCATCCTCGCGGGTGGTTTCGCCGCGATCACAGGCTTTCGCCACCGCATAGACATATGCGCGCGCCGAACTCAGCGCGACATACATGTCGGCGATCTTGCCCTGCACGAGCTGGAAGTTGCCGATCGGCTCGCCGAACTGCTTGCGCTCATGCACATAAGGCTGCGCGACGTCGAGACAGGCCTGCATGATGCCAAGCGGCCCCGCCGCGAGCACCGCGCGCTCATAATCAAGCCCGGACATCAGGACATTGACGCCGCGGCCGACCTCGGCGAGCACGTTCTCCTCGGGCACCTCGCAATCCTCAAAGACGAGTTCGCAGGTATCCGAGCCGCGCATGCCCAGCTTGTCGAGCTTCTGCGCCGTCGAAAAACCCTTCATGCCCTTTTCGATGATGAAGGCGGTGATACCGCGCGGTCCGGCAGCCGGATCGGTCTTGGCATAGACCACCAGCGTCTGCGCCACCGGGCCATTGGTGATCCACATCTTGTTGCCGTTGAGAACGTAGCGGTCGCCCTTCTTGTCGGCGCGGGTCTTCATCGACACCACGTCCGAGCCCGAACCCGGCTCGGACATCGCGAGGGATCCGACATGTTCGCCCGAGATCAGCTTCGGCAGATATTTGCGCTTCTGTGCTTCATTACCGTTGCGGCGGAGCTGATTGACGCAGAGGTTGGAATGCGCGCCATAGGACAGGCCCACCGACGCCGAGGCGCGCGAAATCTCTTCCACCGCGATAACGTGTTCGAGATAGCCGAGCCCGGCGCCGCCGAACTCTTCCTCCACCGTGATACCGTGCAGGCCGAGCGCGCCAATCTTGGGCCAGAGATCGAGCGGAAACTGGTTGGTCTTGTCGATGGCTTCGGCGCGCGGCGCGATCTCGTTCTGGGAGAAGTCACGCACGGTCTCGCGAATCGCGTCCGCAGTCTCGCCGAGATCAAAATTGAACATCCGTTGAGCGTTCGCAATCACAGGGTCGCCTCCGGTCAGAACGGCGCGCAAGCGCACCGGTTTTGTTGATTGAAATCACCATGTCACGGGCCGAACGGGCTGAGAAGAGGCATAAAGTGGTCCTTGCTCTTGGCCGCGCAACGGGTTGTAATTCATCCAAATAAGCCCTCCGGGACCAACCACGGAGGACATGCCAGGGAGAGAACCGATGCTCGATCGCGTCCAGGATTCCGACAGCAGCAAATCCGCCCAAGCCGCCGCTCACGCCCAAGCTTACGGGATGCCGCTCGATGAGTTCGATCCCGGCAATCCCGAACTATTCCGCACCGATACGTTCTGGCCCTATTTCGAACGGCTGCGCCGCGAGGATCCCGTCCACTACTGCAAGGACAGCATGTTCGGACCTTACTGGTCGGTGACCAAGTACAACGATATCATGCAGGTCGAGACCAATCACGCCACCTACTCTTCCGCCGCGGCTTTCGGCGGCATCACCATTCGCGACGCCGGTGTGCAGTTTCGCCGGCCGATGTTCATTGCCACAGATCCGCCGCATCACAGCGCCCAGCGCAAGACGGTGGCGCCAATGTTTGCGCCTCACCACATGGACGAGCTCTCCAGCCTGATCCGCAGTCGTACTGCCGAGGTGCTGGACTCCCTGCCCCGCAACGAGACCTTCGACTGGGTCGATCGCGTGTCGATCGAATTGACCACACAGATGCTGGCAACCCTGTTCGACTTTCCCTGGGAGGAGCGCCGCAAGCTCACCCACTGGTCGGATGTCGCCACCATGTTGCCGCCCACGCCTGAGGCCGAGCTGGAGCGGCAGAGAGAACTGCGCGAATGCGGCGAGTATTTCGGGCGACTGTTTCAGGAGCGACTCAATGCGCCGCCGAAGAGCGACCTGATATCGATGATGGCGCATAGCGAGGCCACGCGGCATCTCGATCCGGAGAGTTTTCTCGGCAACATCATTCTGCTGATCGTCGGCGGCAACGATACCACGCGCAATTCGATGTCCGGCGGCGTCTACGCACTCAATCAATTCCCTGGTGAATATGACAAGCTGCGCGCCAACCCGGCGCTGATCGAGAGCATGGTGCCGGAGATCATCCGCTGGCAGACGCCGCTGGCACATATGCGGCGCACGGCGGTGCAGGACACCGAGCTCGGCGGCAAGCAGATCAGGAAGGGGGACAAGGTCGTAATGTGGTACGTCTCGGGTAATCGCGATGACGAGGTCATCGAAAACCCCAACGAATTCATCATCGACCGTGTGCGCCCGAACCGCCATCTGTCATTCGGCTTCGGCATCCACCGCTGCGTCGGCCTCAGACTTGCCGAACTTCAATTGAAGATTGTGTGGGAAGAGATCATCAAGCGCTTCGACAGGATCGAAGTCGTCGGCGAGCCGCGCCGCGTCTTTTCGAGCTTCGTGAAGGGTTATGAAACATTGCCTGTGCGGATCGCCGGCTGAACCAGCGACCGCAACGGCTCAGGATCGATTTTTTGGAGAGCAGACGCCATGAATATCCAAGCCAGGATCAATCCTGACAAAGCCGAGATCCAGCGCGTCGCGCGCGAGATCGCCTATTCGACGCCGCTGAAGGACTTCCATCCCGGCGCGCCGAAATTGTTCGCAACCGATACGCTGTGGCCGTTCTTCGAACGGCTGCGCAAGGAAGAGCCGGTGCATTACTGCACCAATGCACCGATCGAACCCTACTGGTCGGTGACCAAGTATCACGACATCATGCATGTCGACACCAATCACGGCATCTTCTCGTCCGACGTGAAGCATGGCGGCATCGCGATCCGCGACGTGCCGGAAGGCTATGACTGGCCGAGCTTCATCGCCATGGATGAACCGAAGCACAGCGCCCAGCGCAAGACCGTGACGCCGATGTTCACGCCAACGCATCTCGACGAGATGGCGGTGCTGATCCGTGGGCGCGTCTGCAAGGTGCTCGACGGATTGCCGCGCGGCGAGACCTTCGACTGGGTCGAACGCGTCTCTGTCGAACTCACCACGCAGATGCTGGCAACCCTGTTCGATTTCCCGTGGGAGGAGCGCCGCAAGCTGACGCGCTGGTCGGACGTGTCCACCGCGCTGCCAAAAAGTGGAATCGTGTCGTCGGAGGAAGAGCGCCGCCGCGAGATGGATGAATGCGCCGCCTATTTCCAGAAGCTCTGGAATGAGCGCGTGAATTCCGACCCGCGGAATGACCTGATTTCCATGATGGCGCATAGCGACGCCACACGCTTCATGGATCCCGACACGCTGATGGGCAATATCATCCTGCTCATCGTCGGCGGCAACGATACCACCCGCAACACCATGACCGGCTCGGTGCTGGCGCTGAACGAGAACCCCGACCAGTATCAGAAGTTGCGCGACAATCCGTCGCTTATCGAGACCATGGTCCCCGAAGTGATCCGCTGGCAGACGCCGCTGGCGCATATGCGCCGCACCGCCATGCAGGATACTGAACTCGGCGGCAAGACCATCAAAAAGGGCGACCGGGTGGTGATGTGGTACGTCTCGGGCAACCGCGACGAGGAGGTGATCGAGCGGCCCAACGAATTCATCATCGACCGCGCGCGGCCCAAGATTCACCTGTCATTCGGTTTTGGCATACACCGCTGCGTGGGCATGCGCCTGGCGGAGTTGCAATTGAGGATCGTTTGGGAGGAGATACTGAAACGGTTCGAGAACATCGAAGTTGTGGGGGAACCCAAGCGCGTGTATTCGAGCTTCGTTAAAGGCTATGAGACCCTGCCGGTTCGGATCACGTGAGACCGCAGGATTTCGTAATGCCGGTCAGGATTCATAATTTTCCCCTCAAGAAGAGAAGCTCAATTCCTTGACGAAACACCATCCCGCGGAACAGGACGAATTCCACGATATCCGCGATGCCGTTGCCAAACTGTGCGCACAGTTCCCCGGTGAATACTGGCGCAAGCTCGACCGCGAGATGGCCTATCCGAAGGCTTTCGTCGATGCATTGACCGAAGCCGGCTACCTGTCGGTTCTGATCCCCGAGGAATATGGCGGCTCCGGCCTCAAGCTGTCGGCCGCGGCGGCGATCCTCGAAGAAATCCAGCGCGCCGGTTGCAACGGCGGCGGCTGCCACGCGCAGATGTATACGATGGGCACCGTGCTGCGTCATGGCAATGACGAGCAGAAGGCCAAGTGGCTGCCGAAGATCGCCAGTGGCGAAGTTCGCCTGCAGGCCTTCGGCGTCACCGAGCCGACCTCGGGCACCGACACGTCCTCGCTGAAGACGGTGGCGAAGAAGGACGACAACGGCGACTACATCGTCAACGGCCAGAAGATCTGGACCAGCCGCGCCGAATATTCCGACCTGATGGTGCTGCTCGCGCGCACCACACCGAAGGAACAGGCCGCGAAGCGCACCGATGGTCTGTCGGTGTTTCTGGTGGACATGAAGGAGGCCAAGAAGAACGGCCTCGAGATCCGCCCGATCCGCACCATGATGAACCATGCCACCACCGAAGTGTTCTTCACCGACATGAAGGTGCCGGCGGAAAACCTGATCGGCGAAGAGGGCAAGGGCTTCCGCTACATCCTCTCCGGCATGAATGCCGAGCGTATCCTGATCGCCAGCGAATGCGTCGGCGATGCCAAGTGGTTCATCGCCAAGGCGTCGGCCTATGCCAAGGAGCGTCAGGTGTTCGGCCGTCCGATCGGCCAGAACCAGGGCATTCAATTCCCCATCGCCAAGGCCTATGCCAACATGCGCGCGGCCGAGCTGATGGTGAAGGAAGCGCTGCGCAAATACGAAGCCGGCATGGAATGCGGCGCCGAAGCCAATATGGCCAAGATGCTTGCGGCCGACGCCTCCTTCGAGGCGGCCAATGCCTGTATCCAGACCCATGGCGGTTTTGGATTTGCCGAGGAATACGACGTCGAACGCAAATTCCGCGAGACCCGTCTGTATCAGGTGGCGCCGATCTCGACCAACCTGATCCTGTCCTTCGTGGCCGAGCACGTGCTCGGCATGCCGCGCTCATATTGAGATAGACCCATGCTGCCGCTCAAGGGACTGACCGTCATCGCCGTTGAACAGGCGGTGGCTGCACCATTCTGCAGTTCGCGTCTCGCGGATGCCGGCGCACATGTCATCAAGATCGAGCGACCCGAAGGCGACTTCGCCCGCGGTTACGACGCCGCGGCGAAGGGCCAGAGCAGCTACTTCGTCTGGCTCAACCGCGGCAAGGATTCCGTCGTCGTTGATCTCTCCACGCCGGACGGCCGCAAGGCCATGGAAGAGCTGATCGCCACCGCCGACGTGCTGATCCAGAACCTCAAGCCCGGGTCGATGGACAAGCTCGGCTTCACCCGCGAGCGGCTGCGCAAGGACTATCCGCGGCTGATCTGCTGCACCATTACCGGCTATGGCGACACCGGCCCCTATGCCCATCGCAAGGCCTATGACCTGCTGATCCAGGCGGAGAGCGGATTGGCGTCGATCACCGGCGGTCCCGAAGGGCCGTCGCGCGTCGGCGTGTCCATCGTCGACGTCGCCACCGGCGCGGCCGCTCATGCGGCGATCCTGGAAGCGTTGATCGGTCGCTCGGTGTCGGGCGAAGGCGCCGATATCCGCATCTCCATGTTCGACGTAATGGCCGACTGGCTCACCGTGCCGCTGCTCAATGCCGAGGCTGGCAACGAGCCGAAGCGCATGGGCCTCGCGCATCCCTCCATTGCGCCCTATGGCGTGTTTCGCTCGAAGGACGGCAAGGACATCCTGATCTCGATCCAGAGCGAGCGCGAGTGGAAGATCCTCTGCGCCAAGGTGCTGGGGAATGCCGACCTCGCCGCCGATCCGCGCCTCGTCAACGGCGTCGAGCGCGTGCGCAACCGCGCCTTCACCGACCAGACCGTCAGCGACATCTTCGGATCGCTCAGCCGCGACGAACTCCTGAAGCGCCTGACCGACGCCGATATCGCCTTTGCCGAAGTGAATACCATGGCGGACCTCACCACCCATCCGCATCTGCGCCGCATCACGGTGAACACGCCGAATGGCGAAGTGTCCTATCCGGCGCCGGCCGCGATCTGGGTCGATGCGCCGCGCAGCTATGGCGCCGTGCCCGGCATCGGCGAAGTGCAGAAGTAAACTTCAAGATCAGACGGAGGTCGCTATGACCGACAAGCTCGACATCGATCATCTCAAGCAGTGGATCGGTCGCACCGACGAGGCCTCCGACGTCGTGACTGCGCAGCTCGTGAAGGGTCTGCGCGCGACGCTGTTTCTCGACATCGGCACGCCGAAGCCCGGCGACGCCGCGCCGTTCACCACACAGTGGTGCCTGGCGCAGCCGGTGGCGGCAATGGACAAGCTCGGCCCCGATGGTCATCCCGCGCGCGGCGGTTTCCTGCCGCCAGTGCCGCTGCCGCGCCGCATGTGGGCCGGCGGCGAAGTGCAGTTTATCGAGCCATTGCTTGTGGGCGACGAGGTCACGCGCTCCTCGAAGATCCTCGACGTCAACCTCAAGACCGGCTCGACCGGCGCGCTGTGCTTCGTCAATGTCGAGCACCTGATCACCACCAAGCGCGGCCTCGCCATCCGCGAGCGGCAGGACATCGTCTACAGGGACATGCCGACCAGTATGGCGCCGCCGGCGCCCGCGCCGAAGGAAATACCGGCCGCCAAGCATCAGGAAACGCATTACGCCGATCCCGTGCTGCTGTTTCGCTACAGCGCGCTGACCTTCAACGGTCACCGCATCCATTACGACCGCAACTATGTCACCAAGGTCGAATTCTATCCCGGCCTCGTGTTTCATGGGCCGCTGCAGGCGGCCTTGCTGGTGGAGTTCGCCGCCAAGCTGAAGGCCGGCAAGGCGCCGGCGAAATTCAGCTATCGCGGCGTGTCACCGCTGTTTGACGGCGCGGATTTTTCGGTGAATGCGAACGAGACGGCGGACGGTCTCGAGGTCTGGACGGCGAACCATCAGGGCGCGCCGACCATGAAGGCGACGGCGAGCTGGTAATCGCAGCGAAGCTCTGACCTAACCTCTCCCCGCATTGCGGGGAGAGGTCGCCGCGTCTTCGCGGCGGGTGAGGGGCCGCACGCTATAGAGACCCAGTGGCCTCACCTATCGGATCTCGACTTTTCGATCCGCAATCTCCCAGCCTTTCGCGGGCTATGTGCCCCGCCCCTCACCCCACCCCTCTCCCCGCGCAAGAGCCGGGGAGAGGGAGCGACAGCGCGCCTCCGTTCGGTCCGCGCGGTTTTGCACCCCCTCCCCGATTGACTCCCGGCCCCCTCCTGCTGTTGATGAGTCAACAACACGGCAGACCACTGCCCGATCCCGTGAGGAAACCGCCTTGGCCCGCGACAGCAAGACAACCGCCGCCCGTACTCCCGTGACCGTCAAGGACGCCACGCTGAACCTTCTGCGCGGCTTCGGCATCACCAAAGTCTTTGGCAATCCCGGCTCGACGGAACTGCCGTTTCTGTCCGACTGGCCCGACGATATCGATTACGTGCTTGGCCTGCAGGAAGCCTCGGTCATCGGCATGGCCGATGGCTACGCGCAGGCAACACGCAATGCCGCTTTCGTCAATCTGCATTCCGCCGCCGGTGTCGGCCATGCGCTGGGCAATATCTACACCGCGCATCGCAACCAGACGCCGATGGTCATCACCGCCGGCCAGCAGGCGCGCAGCATTCTGCCGCTGCAAGCGTTTCTCTATGCCGAGCGCGCCTCGGAATTTCCGCGGCCCTATGTGAAATACAGCGTCGAGCCCGCACGTGCCGAGGATGTGCCCGCCGCGATCGCGCGCGCCTATTATGTGGCGATGCAGCCGCCTTGCGGACCGACTTTCGTGTCGGTGCCGATCGACGATTGGACGCATCAGGCCCAACCTCTTGAGGCGCGCCATGTGAGCCGCGAGCTCGGGCCAGATCCCAAGGCGATGCAGGAACTCGTCGCCGCACTCAACACAAGCAAGAACCCTGCATTGATCGTCGGCCCCGGCATCGACCGCGCAAACGCCGTCGATCTCATGGTCAGCGTTGCGGAGAAGACGAAGGCTGCCGTCTGGGTCAGTCCGTTTTCGGCGCGTTGCAGTTTCCCGGAACTTCATCCGCAATTTGCGGGGTTCCTGCATGCGTCGCCGGCACAGCTCTCCGATGCACTCCGCGAACACGATCTCGTCGTCGTGATCGGCGCGCCGGTGTTCACCTTCCACGTCGAAGGTCATGCCGCGATCTTCGATGGCGACACCACGATCTTCCAGATCACGGACGATGCGGACTCGGCTGCCGTCGCGCCGATCGGCACCAGCATCATTGCGACCATGAAGCCGGCGCTCAAGCTGCTGCTCGATCTGCTACCAGACACCAAGCGACATGTTGCGAAGGGCCGCATCCTGCCGCCGCCGCCCGCAGGTGCTGACCCGATCCCGATAGATTATCTGCTGCACACGCTGTCGCGGGCCATGCCTGCAGATGCGATGCTGGTGGAAGAAGCGCCGTCGCATCGCCCTGCAATGCAGAAGTATCTTCCGATGCGCGGCGCCAATAGTTTCTACACCATGTCGTCAGGCGGCCTCGGCCACTCCCTCCCCGCCTCTGTCGGCATGGCACTAGGCTATCCTGATCGGCGCACCGTCTGCCTGATCGGCGATGGCTCGGCGATGTATTCGATCCAGGCACTGTGGACCGCCGCGCAGCGCAAATTGCCTTTAACCATAGTGGTTATCAACAATTCCGGTTACGGCGCGATGCGCTCGTTCAGCCAGGTGATGCAGGTGCGCAATGTTCCCGGGCTGGATCTGCCCGGTCTGGATTTCGTCAAATTGGCGGAAGGCATGGGCGCGCATGCGGTGCGCGTCAGCAAATCATCGGAACTTGCGGGTGCATTTACTGCCAGTCTGCAACATCCGGGCGTCAGCCTTGTCGAAGTCATCGTCGACTCGGCCGTTCCCGTGCTTTATGGACAGAAGCACTGATATGACGGGATCATAACGGAAGGTCAGGCATGACGAAGCAGGCAGGCGACTCCTCGAAGAAAACGCACAGCTCCCACTGGGGTGCCTTTTCCGGACAATGGGTCGACGGCAAGCTGGTCATCACACCGCATCCGATCGATCCCGATCCGAATCCGATCATCCAGAATTTCCCCGAGGCGCTGCGCCACAAAGCGCGCATCGCCAAGCCGATGGTGCGCCGTGGCTGGCTCGAGAATGGGCCGGGCCCGGACGAGCGTCGCGGCCGCGACGCATTCGTCGAGATGGAATGGGACGAGGTGCTCGACCTGCTCGCCGGCGAGCTGAAGCGCGTCAAGGACACCTACAGTGCCAAGGCGATCTATGGCGGCTCCTATGGCTGGTCGAGCGCGGGGCGTTTCCATCATGCGCAGAGTCAGATCCATCGGTTTCTGAATGTCGCGCTTGGCGGCTATGTGCGTTCGGTCAACAGCTACTCGGCCGGCGCATCGACGGTTCTCATTCCGCACATCCTCGGCAACTACGAAGACATGACCCGCCGCAATATCGGCTGGGATGAAATCGTCGAGCACACCGATATTATTCTCGCCTTCGGCGGCATGAATACCAAGAACTCGCGCGTTGCCGGCGGCGGCATCAGCAAGCACACCGAACATCGCGACATGATCGCGCTGAGCAAGCGCGGCGGCGAACTCGTGCTGATCTCACCGCTGAAGAGCGACCTGCCGGATGAAGTGAACCAGGACTGGGTCGCCGCGCGTCCCGGCACCGATGTGGCACTGATGCTCGGCATCGCGCACACCGCGGTGATGGACGGCACGCATGATCGCGCCTTCCTCGCCAGCCACACCCATGGCTGGGATACGTTCGAAGATTATCTGATGGGCCGCAGCGACGGGCAGCCGAAGGACGCCGCCTGGGCCGCTGCGATCACCGGCCTCAAGGCCGACGCCATCCTCACGCTGGCGCGTCGCCTGCCCGGCAAGCGCGCGCTATTCGTGGTCGCGCATTCGCTGCAGCGCGCGAAGCATGGCGAGCAACCAGTCTGGATGGCATCAGTGCTGTCGGCGATGTTCGGACAATCGGGCCTGCCCGGCGGCGGCTTCGGCTATGCGCTCGGCGCCATCGCAAACTATGGCCGTCGCCAGAATGCCGTGCCGATTGCCGGCCTGCCGCAGGGCAAGAACGGCGTCAGCGAATTCATTCCGGTGGCGCGTGTCAGCGACATGCTGCTCAATCCCGGCGCACCGTTCGAATATAACGGCGCGCACATGACCTATCCGGATATCAAGCTGGTCTATTGGGCCGGCGGCAATCCGTTCCATCACCATCAGGACCTCAACCGCCTGCGCAAGGCCTTCGCGCAGGTCGATACGCTGGTGGTGCATGACCTCGCCTGGACCGCATCGGCGCGCCATGCCGACTTCGTGCTCCCCTGCACCATGAGCCTGGAGCGCGAGGACATCGGCAGCTCGCAAACCGATCCGATGATGGTGGCGATGCATCAGATGGCCGAGCCTTTTGGCGACGCGCGCGACGACTATGCGATCTTCACCGGCCTGTCGGAGCGTCTCGGCGCCGCCGACGCTTTCACCGAAGGCCGCACGCCGCGTGAATGGCTGAAGCATCTCTATCAGCCGACCTATGACGGCCTGGTCGCCAAGGGTCTCGACGCGCTGGACTTCGACGCCTTCTGGGCCGCCGGCGAAGTGATGCTGCCGCAATTGCCGCTGGATGGCGGCACGCTGCGCGCGTTCCGCGACGATCCCGAGGGCACGCCGCTGCCGACCACCAGCGGCAAGATCGAGATCACGTCCGATACCATCGCCAGCTTCGGTTACGACGACTGCCCCGGCCATCCCGTCTGGCTGACGCCAGAAGACACTGTCGATGCGACCAACCCGCTGCAGCTTGTCGCCAATCAGCCGGCGTCGCGTCTGCACAGCCAGCTCGATTTCGGCGGCCATAGCAGTGCCGAGAAGCGCCGCGGCCGCGAGGTCGCGCGCATGCATCCGATCGATGCCGATGCGCGCGGCATCAAGGACGGCGACATCATCAAGCTGTTCAATCAGCGCGGTTCGTGTCTCGCCTCGGTGGTGGTCACCGAAGACGTCATGGCCGGCGTTGTGCAGCTGCCGACCGGCGCCTATTACGATCCGGAAGATCCGAACGAGGAGAAGCCGCTCTGCGTGCACGGCAATCCGAATGTGCTGACAAGGGACACCGGCACCTCGCGCCTGGCGCAGGGCTGCACCGGCCAGCTCACGGTGGTGAATGTCGAGAGGTTCACCGGCAACCTGCCGCCGATCCAGGCCTACGACCCGCCGGTCCCGGTGATCTGGCCGCGCCCGCCGAAGCTGGAAGCGGCGGAATGATCTTACCTCTCCCCGCTCTTTGCGGGGAGAGGTCGCCGCGTCTTCGCGGCGGGTGAGGGGCCGCGCGCGACATTCGCCACAGCGCCAGTCTCTCGGGTCGCGTCCTTGAACCACACGGCATCATTCAGAGAGATCCGAGAGGGCTTTTGTGTGGCTGGCCGCGTGCCATGCCCCTCACCCGGCGCTGTGCGCCGACCTCTCCCCGCAAATGCGGGGCGAGGTTAAGGAAGCCCTGCGCCCCTCACTTCGTCCCAAACGTCTCCCGCATCTTCGCCTGGATCTTGGCCATGCCGCCGATCCAGCGGTCGTAGTTCTCGGTCTTCTTGCGCATGTAGTCGATGACCTGCTTGTGCGGCAGGATCAGGAACGTCTCCGCCTCGATGCCGGCGAGTGCATCCTGCGCGACCTGCTCCGGCGACAGATTGCCGTCATTGGATTGCGGGCCCTTCGGAATGTTCTTCAGCATGTTGGTATCGACACCCTGCGGGCACAGGATCGAGACCTTGATGTTATCGGCCCGGTGCGAAATCGCGAGATTTTCGGCGAAGCCAACCGCCGCATGTTTGGTGGTCGAGTAAGCCGGGCTGCCGACTTGCGAGAGGAGCCCCGCGGCCGAGATCGTGTTGAGGAAGTAGCCGCCGCCCCGCGCCTTGTAGAGCGGGATCAGATGCCGCGCCGCATAGACATGCGCCATCACATGGATCGCCCAGCTCCGCGCCCATGGTTCATCCGATGTGCCACCGGCATTCGGACTCATGGGATCGAAGCCGCCGCCGATACCGGCATTGGAGCAGAACAGCGCGATCGGCCCGTAATGCCGTTCGGTCAGTTCGATCACATGCTGGATATCTTTTTCCTTGCCGACATCGCATCGGAATGCGGCGCCGCCGATGGACTCTGCAACGGCGGTCGCGCGCTCACCGTCGAGATCGACGACGACGACTTTCGCAGCGCCCGCTTTATGAAATGTCTCGCATAGCGCCTGGCCGATGCCATTGGCGCCACCGGTCACGACGACGACCTTGCCGTCTACCCGCATGCCGCACTCCCTTTGTTTGTTTTTGTTTCTTATTAGAGCATGATCTGATCCGAAAACCGGTACCCACTTTTCGGGATGATGCTCTAGGTGCTCAGCACCATGTCGAGCACGGCCGTATAGTGGCATGCGGCGCCGAGCAGGACAAATGCGTGCCAGATGGCGTTCTGGAAACGCAGCCGCTGCCAGGCGTGGAATACGACGCCCAGCGTATACAGCGTGCCGCCGGCAGCGACGAACCACATGGTGAGCGGCGGCAGCGGCGTGAACACGGCGTCATAGGCCATCAATCCGCTCCAGCCCATGGCGAGATAGAGCACCACGGCGAGCCGATCGAAACGGCCGGGATAAACGAGCTTGATCACGATGCCGGTGATGGCGACGCTCCACACGCCGGCCAGCAGCGAGATCGCGAGCCGCGTGTTGGCGATCTGCGCAAAGAATGGCGTGTAGGTCGCCGCGATCAGCAAATAGATCGCGGAATGATCGAAGCGACGCAGGAACCACTTTCGCGGCGACACCGGCCACATATTATAGATGGCCGACAGCACCAGCATCGCCAGCAGGCCCACGGAATAGACCGAGACGGTCACCACTTCATAGGCGGTGGCGAAAACGGCAGCGAGCACGATGAGGACAGTGGCGGCGATCAGGCCGGAGAACACGCCGAGACCGTGAACGATGCCGTCGGCGATCAGTTCGGCACGGTCGTAATTCCAGCGGATCGCGCCGGCCACCATGTGAGCGGAATTACTGGTCAGTTCTTTGATTCGGAAAACGGTCATGGTGGCGTCAACCCGGCCGGTGCGATGCGGTGAGCTTGCCCCGTAAGCCCGCCTGTGACTTCCCCTGAAATCAGCGATAGATCATAGGCTGGAGATCGTCAACGAAAGCCAAACGACGAAGTAACGACGCTTTCGTGACGAACTTGATTTCAGCCAGACAATCGCCATTTTTGAAGGCAGGCCAATACCCTTCACGTTCACCATGATGAGCTTTCCCGCACGATGCCCAGCCTGTCCGAACTCGTCGAAGAAGCACGGCTGTCCGCGCGCGCATTGCTCGATTATGGCGATGGTCTGTTCAATCCCACTGTGCGGCTTGGGGTCACAGGCCTGTCGCGCGCCGGCAAGACGGTCTTCATTACCGCGCTGGTGCATGGCCTGACGCGCGGCGGACGCTTTCCCGTCTTCGAGTCGCTCGCCACCGGACGCATCGCCAAGGCGCGTCTCGCGCCGCAGCCCGACGATGCCGTTCCCCGGTTCGCCTATGAAGAGCATCTGCGCACGCTGATCGACGACCGCCGCTGGCCGAACTCAACCACCGATATCAGCGAGCTGCGTCTGGTCATCGACTATCAGCGCGCGAGCGGCGCCGACCGCAAGCTCACCCTCGACATCGTCGACTATCCCGGCGAATGGCTGCTCGACCTGCCGCTGCTCAACAAGAGCTATGAGGAATGGTCGGCGGAGAGCCTCGCGCTGTCGCGGCAAGGACCGCGCAGGGCGCTGGCTGCGGCGTTTCACGCGCATCTCGCCACGCTCGATCCCAATGCGCCGGAGAATGAGCAGGCGACGCTGACCGCGGCGCGGCTCTTCACCGACTATCTGCGCGCCTGCCGCGACGAACGCTTTGCCATGAGCCTGCTGCCGCCGGGCCGCTTCCTGATGCCGGGCAATCTTGCGGGCTCACCGGCGCTGACCTTTGCGCCGCTCGACGTCGCCAGTGATGGCAGCGCACCGGATGGTTCGCTGTGGGCGATGATGAAGCGACGCTATGAGGCCTACAAGGACGTCGTCGTCCGCCCTTTCTTCCGCGATCACTTCTCCAGGCTGGATCGGCAAATCGTACTCGTCGATGCGCTCTCTGCCTTCAACGCGGGACCCGAAGCACTGCACGATCTCGAAGCCGCCCTCGCCGGCATTCTCGATTGTTTCCGCATCGGCCGCAGCACGATCCTCAGCACGCTGTTCCGCCCGCGCGTCGATCGCATCCTGTTTGCGGCGACCAAGGCCGATCATCTGCATCACCTCAGCCATGACCGGCTGGAGGATGTGCTCAGGCGCACCGTGACCAAGGCCGTTGCACGCTCGGAGTTGGCCGGTGCGTCGGTCGATGTCGTCGCCATCGCCGCCGTGCGCGCCACCAAGGAAGCGCTGGTGCAACGCGGCCGTGACAAGCTGCCGTCGATATTGGGCACGCCGGCCGCCGGCGAGGTCGCCAATGGCGAGACCTTTGACGGCGAGACCGAAGTCGCGACCTTTCCCGGCGATCTGCCGACCGATCTCGATGGCTTGTTCACCGGCGGTTCTTTCAAGGGCCTCTCGACAGATGGCGCCGACAAGGCCGACTATCGCTTCCTGCGCTTCCGCCCGCCGCAACTCACGCGCGATGGCGGCGAGGAGCCGGCACTGCCTCACATCCGCCTCGACCGCGCGCTCCAGTTCCTGATCGGAGACAGGCTGCAATGACCGACCGCACGCGCCGCCCGGCTACGTTCCGGCTCGACGATCCCCACGTCACCGTCCTGGACGCCGACGAGGACGCCGGCCACCTCAAACGCGGCACCATCCGCATCACGCCCGAAGCCGATCCGATGGCGGTGCCCGTCGTCATCGACGAGCCGCTACGACCCGTACGATCGGGCTTCCGCTGGGGCACGCTGTTCTGGACCGGGCTCGGCGGCCTCGTGCTGCTCGGCACGGGTCTGGGCGTCACGCAACTGGTCCGCGACCTGTTCGCGATCAATGACGGCCTCGGCTTTCTTGGCCTCGGCTTCGCCGCGCTGGTCAGCATCGCGCTGATCGCCATCATCACACGCGAGGCGCTGAGCCTGATGCGGCTCGCCACCATCGAGAAGCTGCATGCCCGCGCGCTGGCCGTGATCGCCAGCGACGACCATGCCGAAAGCCGCGCCGTTCTCGCTGACCTGCTGAAGCTCGCACATACCAATCCGCGCCTCGCCCGCGCGCGCACGGCTCTGCACGGCCATGCCGATGACATCATCGACGGCGCCGATCTCATTCGCGTGGCCGAACGCGAATTGATGAGCCCGCTCGATATCGAAGCGCGTCGCCTCGTCTCGGTCGCCGCGCAGCGCGTCTCGGTGGTGACCGCCGTCAGCCCGCGCGCGGTGGTCGATGTCCTGTTCGTCGCTGCGGCGGCGATCCGGCTGGTGCGCCAACTCGCAAAACTCTATGGCGGCCGGCCGGGGACGCTGGGCATGATCACGTTGATGCGTCATGCCATCAGCCATCTCGCCATCACCGGCGGCATGGCCGCCAGCGACAGCATGATCCAGCAGGTGCTCGGCCACGGCATCGCGGCAAAGCTCTCGCAGCGGCTCGGCGAAGGCGTGCTCAATGGCCTGCTCACTGCGCGCCTGGGTCTCGCCGCCATCGACGTGACGCGGCCATTGCCGTTCACGGCGCTGCCACGCCCGCAGCTTGGCGATCTCGCGAAGGATCTGCTGCGCAAGCGCGACGGAGAAGAGAATACGTAATCCGCACGACTTCTAGACCGCTGCCACGCAGTCGACCTCAACGTCGAACGGGCCATGCCACCCTGCAACGATGAAAAAGCCGCGCGCCGGCGGATCCGCAGAGAAGTAACGCGCATAAACCCGATTGATGGTTTCGAACTGATCGGCCCCCGTGCAATAGACATTGCACTTGATCACCCTGTCGATCGATGAGCCCGCAGCCGTAAGGCACAGCGCCATCTGATCGAGGACAATCTCGATCTGCCGCTCCAGCGAGAAACGCCTGATTTCACCGGTCTCGGGATCATAGGGCGGCAGTTGCGAGACATAGACGAGATCGCCATAGCGCACGGCCGGCGCGACAGGAACCTTTCGTGCCGCGAAATAGGATGAGAACGGTTCGACGCGAATGAACTGTGCCTGCATGTTTCCGCTCCCGGCTGCCATTATTGATCGCATCATCGCACGGGGGACGGCCGGCGCCGGGCCAATTGGTTCGGCGCCGGCCGAACCGACGGGAGTGGCGAATTATCCGGCGAGCCGCTACGCTGGGATATGGTCGCCTCCGCAAACATGGTCGAAGTCGCAGCGCTGGTTGGTGACACTGCGCGCGCGACCATGCTTGCGGCACTCATGGGAGGTCAGGCGCTCACGGCAACCGAGCTGGCGTTTCAGGCTCGGATATCCCGTCCCACCGTGAGCGAACATTTGGCTCAGCTGCTCAACGCGCGATTGATATCGGTGACACCGAGCGGGCGATTTCGTTACTATCGGATCACATCACCGCTCGTGGCCCAGATGCTGGAGAGCATGATCGCCGTCGCGGCCCTGGAAATGCCACCGAGGCATCGACCGCGTTCTGCGCGCGATGAAGCGTTGTGCCTTGCGCGCAGTTGCTACGATCATATGGCCGGACGGTTGGGCGTTGCAGTCGCGGACGCGCTGATCGAACGAGACTACATGCATCTGAGCGCAGATGGCGGAGCCCTTACCGACGCAGGCCACCGCTTCCTCTGCGACTTCGGAGCCAGGCTTGAAACCGACCGCCGCAGCAAGCGCATCTTCTGCCGGGCCTGCCTGGACTGGAGCGAGCGGCGCTATCATGTGGGTGGATTGGTCGGCGCCGAGCTTCAACGGCGGTTTCTGGAACTCGGATGGGTTGCTCGAACGGGCGCGACCCGCGCCTTTAAAGTAACGGATACCGGCAAGGTTGAATTGAGAGATATATTTGGCATCGATCTGGACGTCGCATGCACCAATCGCGGCCTGCTTCCGCCTCGTCAACCAGGAGAGAGTCCTCAGCGCGCTGCCAGCTGAATGCGTGACGGCACAGACATCTCCGCCAGCGCCGGCCAGCGATAGAACGGTGTATCAGGCTTCGGCGTCAGGTCCGGCGTCCAGCCCGTGAGCTTGTCGATCGCATAGTGCTTCATCGCCGTGCCGCGCCACATGGTATCGACTTCAGCAACAGGCGTGAGCACTGCACTCGTCGTCGCCAGCAGCGGGCGCTGATTGTCCGCGGTCTGCGCGATGTAAAGTCCGGTGTGCCCCTTGATTCTGTCCATGCCGGGATCGCGGAAGCCGATAAATCTGGCGCGCTCGTTGACCTGCACCACCGGGACCTTGTCCTTCAGATGCCAGCGCAGCATCGCATAGGTGCGGTAGTCGGTCGTCGCGATCCAAGTGGCGCCGGTGGTCTTCATCTCAGCCAATGCGCGGTCGGCCAGCACCTGATAGCCGCCCTCGCCGCCGAGCGGATCGTTCTTGCCGATCAGGTTCCACGGCGCGGCCACGCTGTAGAGGAACACCAGCACCACCAGCGGAATGCCGGTGGCGATGGCGGCGATGCTCCAGCCATAGGAGGCACGCACCATGCGCTGCGACCAGCCGTCGCCCGCGAGCTTCGTCAGGTTGATCGCCGCTGCAGCGATGCCGGCGGGCCAGAGGAACATCGGCCAGGTATCGCCGACACGCAGGGTCAGCGACTTCCATGCAAAGAAAAAGAACGGCACCAATACACAGGTGGCGAGCAGGATCGCGACCGGTTCGCGGCGGCGATAGCCACGCCATGCCGTGACGACAACCGCGGAGAGAATGACCGGCATCAGGATGAAGCCGACCTGACCGAACTGCAGACCGAGAAAATCGCCGAGCGTGCGCAGCGACACCTCGTTGTTCGTGGTGGCGCGGATGAACTGGAACCTGAACGACGCCCAGTCGTGGCCGGCATTCCAGATCAGGACCGGCGACGAGATCGCCAGTGCGATCAGCACGGCCAGCCAAGGATACGGGCTGCGCAGCCAGCGCCCGCGCCATTCCGGCACCAGCATGAAAGCGAGAATGCCTGGCACGAACATCACCACGGTCAGCTTCGACAGCAGCGCGAGACCGCCGAAGACACCGGCCGCGAGCCACCAGCGTCCGTCATGGCTTTCGGCCAGCCGCAGCAGCGACCACAGCATCGCCATGGCGAACGGGATCAGCGCCACGTCCGGCGCGACCTTGGCCATCAGCAATCCGTAATACAGCGCCGCTTCCGACATCAGCACCGCCAGCAGCACCGCGCGCAGATCCTGCGTGACGCGGCGAACGATGTCGGCGAGCAGCAATTGCGTCACCGCCATCGCCACGATGCCGGCGAAACGCGCGCCAAAATTCGTGTCGCCAAAGATCAGCGTGCCTGCACGGATGAACCATGAGATCATCGGCGGATGATCGAGGAACGACAGCACGTTTTCCTTCGACCAGGTCCAGTAATAGGCCTCGTCGGTGCGCAGATCGAACAGCCCGGCATAGACCAGCCGCATCGCTGTCAGCGCGACCAGCAATGCTCCGATCACCCAAAAGGCGCGGCGGGAGACATTCCGATCGAGGTAAGGGTCGGGGAAAGACGTCATCGCCGAGCTTTTCGGCGGACTTCGCCATGCTGTCAACTTGTTGACTTTACTGCTGGATAAGGTCTGTCCGGAGGCCGCTCCGGATGGCATCGGAGCGCGTCTCGCCGTAGGGTTTCGCCATGGACGCCTCGCTCAATCCCGCCAGCAACCTGCCCCGGACGGCCCCTGCCACCGCGTGGTGGCGCGGCATCGGGCTGCGCCAGGTCAGGCTGGTCTGCGGACTGGTGCTGTTCACCTATCTGCTCAGCCATTTTCTGAATCACGCGCTTGGCAATATCTCGCTCGACGCGTTGCAGACCGGCGTCGTGATCCATGCCGGCTTCTGGCAGTTCTTTCCGGTCGCCGTGACCTTCTATTCGGCGGTGACGATCCATGGCGTGCTCGGGATCTGGGCGCTGTTCGAACGCCGGCAATTCCGCTGGCGAGCCGTCGAGCCGCTGCAACTGGTACTCGGGCTCAGCATTCCCGCGCTCATCGTCGGCCATGTGGTCGCCGTCCGCCTGGGAGAAAACCTGTACGACATCAATCGCAGCTATCCTCAGGTGTTCTATGGCTGGATCACCTCGCCCGCGAAGACGTGGTCGATGTATCTCGTGGTGGTCGTGTCCTGGCTACACGGCTGTATCGGATTGTATTTCTGGCTGCGGCTGAAAGCACACTTCAAGAGCCTGGCGCCCTATCTTCTGTCGGCTGCCGTGCTGATCCCGACACTGGCGCTGCTTGGCATCTTCCAGGGCAAGCGTGAGGTCGAGGCCAAGCTCGCATCGCCGCACTGGCAGGCCGAGAATTTCGGCCCGGACCGGATGGGCACCGCTCCACAGCAGCAGACACTGGGCGACATCACCGACGATCTCCTGATCGGCTATCTCGCGCTGCTTGGTATCGTGCTCGCGGCCCGGGCCATCCGCATGGTCGTCGAACGCCGCGCCGGGATGATCAATCTGTCCTATAGCGACGGTCGCAAGCTGCGCGTCCCTCTCGGCCTCAGCGTGCTGGAAGCGAGCCTACGTCATCGCGTGCCGCATGCCAGCGTCTGCGGCGGACGCGCGCGCTGTTCGACCTGCCGCATTCGCGTCACCAGCGGTGTCGAGACATTGCCGGCACCTTCCGCGCGCGAAGCCTTCGTGCTGAGCAGGATCGGCGGCGCTGCAGATCCCGCGGTCCGGCTGGCCTGCCAGTTGCGGCCGACAACTGATGTGGCCTTCGTTCAACTGTTCGCCCCGCAAGTGACCAGCGCGAATGCGCACGCATCGCAGCCGGCGCGGATCGGCCAGGAGCGTTATCTCGTCTGCATGTTCGTCGACATGCGCGGCTCCACCATGCTCGCCGAGAAGCGGCTGCCTTACGACACGGTGTTCATCGTCAACCGCTTTCTCGACGCCGTCTCGCGAGCTGTGATCGCAAGCGGCGGCAAGCCCAATCAGTTCATCGGCGACGGCGAGCTGGCGCTGTTCGGCCTCGCCTGCGATCCGCAGACCGCGTGTCGTCAGGCCCTGCAGGCTGCACGGCTCATTGCCGAAAATATCGACGAACTCAATCGCGCCCTCGCCCATGACCTGCCGCAGCCGCTGCGTTTCGGCATCGGCATTCACGGCGGCGAAGTCATCGTCGGCGATATCGGCTATCGCGACCACATGGTGTTCACCGCACTCGGCGATGCGGTCAATGTCGCCGCGCGCCTGCAGGACATGACCAAGAGCCTCGCCTGCGAAGTCATCATCTCCGAAGAAGTAAGCACCACTGCAGGCCTCGCGGGTGACGCGCTGCCACAACAGGACGTCGCGATCCGCGGTCGCGCCGCGCCGATGAATGTACGCACGATCACAGATGCGAAGTTGCTTTCGTCTCTCGTTACCAGCGACATGGTTTCCGCGCTTTAACGCTGTTCCTGCAGGGCGCACATGCTTTGCCCGCCTGAACAAGTATTCAGAAAATTCCTACAGAATTTCTTCGAACCCGCTCCGAAATCGATGCGACGAATTTGCGATGGATCGAACAGACAGATCCCGCAACCAGCGCTTCGCGCATCACTGAAGGAGAACGACCATGTTTCGCAAACTCGCACTCGCATTCGTTGCAGCAGCTTCCCTCGGCGCGATGGCACTGACGCCGTCCGCCGCATCGGCCCATGGCTGGGGCTGGCATGGCCATCACCACCACTTCCATGGCGGCGGCTTCTACGGCCCCACTTTCGGCATTGGCTATGTCGGTGGCGGCGGTGGATGCTATGTGAGCCGCCGCGTGATGACGCCCTACGGCCTGCGCTGGCGCACGGTTAACGTCTGCTACTAATCCTCGCATGAGGGCTGCGAACCCCGGCCACCTCGGCCGGGGTTTTGCATTGCAGCGATATCACCAGCGTGCAGGCGACAACGCATGGTCGTATTGCGACCGAACCCGGCACTCTACTTTTGCGACCTTCCGCCGCGTCGGAAACATCCTGAATAGCGACGAATCCCGGCAAATTGGACAGATAACGGTCGGTTTGGACGATTTCTGCACGCCGTTTGAGCTATCAAGCTTGGCAATCCGCGGGTAACGTGCGCATGTCGGATATGCCGGTTTGCGGGGACCGGCAGTTCGTTATCGATTTTGATCCCGCGGAGACGACGTGATGACTAAAGGCACTGTGAAGTGGTTCAACCCGACGAAGGGTTATGGATTCATCCAGCCGGCGAATGGCGGCAAGGACGTGTTCGTTCATATTTCGGCAGTTGAGAAGGCTGGCCTTTCGACACTGAACGAAGGACAGACCGTTGAATTCGAGGAAGTTGCCAACCGCGGCAAGACCTCGGCTGAGAACCTCAAGGTCTGATGCATCTGGTTTGATACCAGTGTGATCCGGCTGCTTCCCCGAAGTTTTCCAGATCACGCCTCAACAATGTAGAGCGCATTCGGCACGAGCGGTTTCCTCCAAAGGGGCACCTCTCCTGCAACGCAATCAGTTTCACGCAGGATTGCGCTAATTCGATCCGCGGTGTGCGCTCTAGCCTAACTCCAAAAACCCGAGCTGAGATCTTTCGAAGGTCCGCTCCTCAGAGCCGCCAGTTGACGTGACGCACGCCTCAGCGACGCGACGGCGCTCCATTCCCTGCTTCAGTTTTCCTTGACCCACTGATCGGCCGGCTTGACGTCCGGGAGCTGCGCATAGCCGCGCGTCCACATGTCGACCACCCATTCGGTGCCCGTCGCACGGTCCAGCAGCACGGCGGTATTGTGCGGCGTCTGCAGCACCAGCGCATTGCCGCGATAGCGCGGATTGCCCACCGTGTGATGCTTCAGCAAACCCCAGTCCTGGATGATCAGCAGCAGGCTGGTGACGTTGCGCGTCGTGTCCCAGCAATCGAAATTATGCTTGTCGTCGAAATAACGGAAATCCGCATTGGCGATCCGCTTGTCGGTGCCGAGCACCGGGCCGACGCGGCGGTCCCACCACACCACCGCCTTCTGCACGGCCGCGCGTTCCGCCGCGGCCGACCCCTTGCCCGCGGCGAGAAGCTTGGTGAGCGCACCCCTGTCGGCAGGCGTGAAATCGAAGGCGTGGCGACGCCGGCAGACGAAGCCATAGCAGATGGTCATGGAACCGGCGGATGGCGGGTAGATCGACACCGACGTGTAGAGATCGCTGACCTCGCGGGACATTTCGATCGCGCGCGCATGCGACATCGAGAACAGGCCGGTCAGCGCGATGACACCTGCCGCCATCAGAATACGAAAATCGGCGACACGAAGATTGAAGTAGCCTGCCCGCATGATTTGCTCCGAGAGAAACGCGCGGAAACCTAACGCAGCGTTCTCGGACTGCCAAGGCAACGGCGGCGTTATCCCGGCTCGCTATCCCACCGGCAGCGGTGCGTCGCGCTTCACTTCTTCCATGACCGCGTAAGTGCGGCTCTCGCGCACGCCGGGCAGCGCCAGCAGGCTTTCGCCGAGAAAACGACGATAGGCGCTCATGTCGGCCACGCGCGCCTTCACCAGATAATCGAAACCGCCCGCCACCATGTGGCACTCCAGCACTTCCGGCGCGAGCCGCACGGCGCGGGCGAAGCGTTCGAATACATCCGGCGTGGTCTTGTCGAGCAGCACCTCGACGAAGACCAGGAGGCCAAGACCGAGCATCTGCGGATTGAGCCGCGCGCCATAGCCTTCGATATAGCCGTCGCGTTGCAGCCGCTTCAGCCGCTCGCCGATCGAGGTCGGAGACAGGCCGACCTTCTCGGCCAGCTCGACATTGGCGATTCGGCCGTCAGCCTGTAGGACGGCGAGGATTTTCCGGTCAATCTTGTCGATATCGCTCATACCGGGTGTATAGCACGATCATTTCCGGATTATCTAAGGTAAAATTCCGATATCTCCTATCGAACTACGGACAGACCGGGATTAGGCTTGAAGGATATCCGAGGAAACGCCCATGCCGCCCGATTCCATGCCTGCCTTCACCGCTCCCTATGCACCGGATGATGGGGCCATCGCCGCCGGGCTTCTGGCCAACGCGGCCATGACGCCCGCCCAGGACGCGCGGATCGACGCAACGGCCACGCACCTGATCGACGCGATCCGCGCCAAAGACGACCGCTTTGGCGGTGTCGAGGACATGCTGCGGGAATATGCGCTCTCCACCAAAGAGGGCCTTGCGCTGATGGTGCTGGCCGAGGCGCTGCTGCGGGTGCCGGACGCCCGGACCGCCGACGCCTTCATCGAGGACAAGCTCGGTCAGGGTGACTTCATTCATCACGAGACCAGATCCAGCGCCTTCCTGGTCAACGCCTCGGCCTGGGCGCTCGGCATCTCCCAGCGGGCGATCCAGCCCGGCGAGACGCCAACGGGCACGCTGGGCCGGCTGGCGAAGCGGATCGGATTGCCTGCGGTGCGCACGGCGACGCGGCAGGCGATGCGGCTGATGGGCAGCCACTTCGTGCTCGGCGAAACCATCGATGCAGCGCTGGCCCGCGCGCGTGCACCGTCCGAGCGTCCGGCGCGCTATTCCTTCGACATGCTCGGCGAAGGCGCGCGCACCAAGGACGACGCACAGCGCTATTTCGACTCCTATGCCTCGGCCATCTCGGCCATCGGCCGCGCCGCGGGCAACAACCCGCTGCCCGACCGGCCGGGTATCTCGGTCAAACTCTCGGCGCTGCATCCGCGCTATGAGGCCGTGAGCCATCAGCGCGTGATGCGCGAACTGGTGCCGCGCCTGATCGCGCTGGCGCAGCAAGCGAAGAGCTATGACCTCAATTTCACCGTAGATGCCGAAGAAGCCGACCGGCTCGAACTCTCGCTCGATGTCATCGATGCGGCCTTTGCCGATCCGTCGCTGACGGGTTGGGACGGCTTCGGGCTTGCGATCCAGGCCTATCAGAAGCGCTGCGCGGATGTGATCGATCACATCGACGCGCTGGCGCGCCGTCACGATCGCAAGATGATGGTGCGGCTCGTCAAGGGCGCTTATTGGGACACCGAGATCAAGCGCGCGCAGGAACGCGGCCTCGCTGGCTATCCGGTGTTCACGCGCAAGGCGATGACCGATCTCAACTATATCACCTGCGCACAGAAGCTGCTGGCTTTACGGCCGCGCATCTTCCCGCAATTCGCCACGCACAACGCGCTCTCCGTCGCGACCATCCTCGAACTGGCTGGCACCAGCGGCGGCTACGAATTCCAGCGCCTGCACGGCATGGGCGACGCACTCTATGAGCAGCTCGGCCAAGATCATCCCGCGATCCGCTGGCGCACCTATGCGCCGGTCGGCAGCCACCGCGATCTGCTGGCCTATCTGGTACGACGTCTGCTGGAGAATGGCGCGAATTCATCTTTCGTGGCGATCGCCGCGGATGACGCTGTGCCTGTCGCCACGTTGCTGCAGCGACCGGCCGCGATTATCGGCGCGCCCGATCGTGCGCGGCATGCGAAGATTCCATTGCCTGTCGATCTCTATCGACCCGAGCGCACCAATTCACGCGGCATCGAATTCGGCGAACGCGCTGCGTTGAACAAATTGCTGGCCGAGATTGCGACCAGCAAGCCAGACATGGGCAAGGTGGTCGATGCCAATGCTGAGCAGGCAAACGCTGCAGTGACAGTGGCGCGCACAGGCTTTGCATCGTGGACCCGCAGTCCGGCTGAAGACCGCGCGGCGATCCTCGACACCGCCGCCGATCTGTTGGAACAGCGCCACGCGTCCTTCATCGCATTGCTGCAACAGGAAGGCGGCAAGACGCTCGACGATGCGCTGTCGGAGGTCCGCGAAGCCATCGACTTCTGCCGTTACTACGCCGCGCAGGGCCGCAAGCAATTCGGCGAGGGCGAGGTGATGCCCGGGCCCACCGGCGAGAGCAACGTGTTGAGCCTGCGCGGCCGTGGCGTCTTTATCGCCATCTCGCCGTGGAATTTTCCGCTGGCGATTTTTCTCGGCCAGGTGAGTGCCGCGCTGACGGCGGGCAACACGGTCGTCGCCAAGCCGGCCGAACAAACGCCACGCATCGCGGCACGGGCCGTACGCCTGCTTCATGAAGCCGGTGTGCCCACGTCAGCATTGCATCTGATCCAGGGCGACGGCAGCATCGGGGCAGCGCTCGTCGCGCATCCCGCCATCGCCGGTGTGGTGTTCACCGGCTCGACCGAGGTGGCCCGATCGATCAACCGCACCCTCGCCGCCAAGGATGGCCCGATCGTGCCACTCATCGCCGAGACCGGCGGCATCAATGCAATGATCGTCGATGCTACGGCTCTGCCCGAGCAGGTCGCCGACGATGTGGTGATGTCCGCGTTCCGGTCGGCCGGGCAGCGCTGCTCGGCGTTGCGGCTGCTGCTCGTGCAGGACGATGTCGCCGACCGCATGATCGAGATGATCGCCGGCGCGGCCCGGGAACTCAAGCTGGGCGATCCCCGTGATGCCGCCACCCATATCGGCCCGGTGATCGACACCGAGGCAAAGCAAAAGCTCGATGCGCATATTGCGCGCATGACGACCGAAGCACGCGTGCACCTTGCGGGCACGGCACCTGCAGGCAACTTCGTCGCACCGCATATCTTCGAGCTCGCGAGCGCACGGCAGCTCACCGAGGAAGTATTCGGCCCGATCCTGCATATGGTGCGCTACCGCGCTGCCGACTTCGATAGGGTGCTGCAGGATATTGCCGACACCGGCTTCGGGCTCACGCTCGGCGTGCATTCGCGGATCGACGATATGGTTGAGCGCGTGATCGCGCGCCTGCCGGTCGGCAATGTCTATGTGAACCGCAACATGATCGGCGCTGTGGTCGGCGTGCAGCCCTTCGGCGGCTTCGGCCTGTCCGGCACCGGCCCGAAAGCCGGCGGCCCGCATTACCTCGCCCGCTTCGCCACCGAGCAGACCGTCACGATCAACACGGCCGCGGCGGGTGGCAATGCAGCATTGATGACAGATCAAAACTGATCCTTCTTACCCTCCCCTGGAGGGGGAGGGTCGGTGAGCAGCACGCAACGCGTGTTGCGAGACGGGGTGGGGTGAAGCCACAACGACGGAGCTTGCTGCTTCACCCCACCCCGCTGCGCGCTATGCACGCAGCGACCCTCCCCCTCCAGAGGAGGGTTAGCTGAGCCCGTTGCATCACCCATCGAAGATGGGTCAAATGCGCCACCGGATTCCAGATGGAATTAAATTCCGGCAGACGGCAAGAACAACACGCAGAACAAAAGCGACGGGAGTGACGCATGGAAGACAGTCTGTTCAAAGGGCTGAAGGTGCTGGACTGCGCGAGTTTCATCGCCGCGCCCGCCGCAGCCACAGTGCTGTCCGACTTCGGCGCCGACGTCATCAAGATCGAACCGCCCGGTGCCGGCGATCCCTATCGCAATCTGCCCAACCTGCCCGGTTATCCCAAGAGCGAGCACAATTATGCGTGGATGATGGAGAGCCGGAACAAGAAAAGCCTGGCGCTCGATCTGGCCAAGCCGGAAGGTCAGGCGGTGCTCTACAAATTGATCGCCGAAGCGGACGTGTTCATCACCAATTTCCCGCCGCCGGTGCGCAAGCGCCTGAAGATCGCCTATGAGGATATCGCACCGCTGAACGAGCGGCTGATCTATGCCTGCTTCACCGGCTATGGCGACAAGGGCGCGGAAGCCGACAAGCCCGGCTTCGACTCCACCGCTTGGTGGGCACGCTCCGGCATGATGGATCTCGTGCGCGCCGACGAGGACACCACGCCCGCGCGTTCGATCGCCGGCATGGGCGACCACCCCTGCGCCATGGCGCTCTATGGCGCCATCGTCACCGCACTTTACAAGCGCGAGAAGACCGGCAAGGGCTGCCAGGTAAAATCCAACCTGATGGCCAATGGCGTGTGGTCGTCGAGCGTGCTGGCGCAGGCCAAGCTGGTGGGTGCCAAGTTCGAGAAGCGCCGCTCGCGCGAGGAAGCGCTCAATGCCGTCACCAATCACTACAGGTGCCGCGACGGTCGCTGGATCATGCTGTCGCTGCTTGCCGAAGAGCGGCAATGGCCGGCTTTCACCAAATGCCTCGGCCGCGAGGACCTGCGCGACGATCCGCGCTTCGCAACCAAACCCGATCGCCATGCGCGCTCGGTCGAGCTGATCAGGATCCTCGACGAGGTGTTCGCGACCCGCGACCTCGCCGACTGGCGCGAGCGGCTCGACGGCAATGGCCTCGTGTTCGGCTTTGTCGGCATTCTCGACGATATTCCGAACGATCAGCAGATGAAGGACAATGACGTGCTGATCCCGTTCGAAGGAACCGACATCCTCACCATCAACAGCCCGATCTGGATCGGCGGCGAGACCAAGCGCAAGCCGCATCTGCCGCCATCCATCGGCCAACACAGCGACGAGATCCTGCGCGCCGCCGGCTTCGATGATGTCGATATCGCGCGGTTGCGCGCTTCCGGCACGGTAGCATAGTCGCGCCGCGGGTTACGCAGCTCGCGCGAAAGAGTTTCAAATTGCGATGCGGCCTGTGATCACGAAGTGGTCACAGGCCGACCTGAAACCGCCTCCCCTAAAACGCGTAGCTGGTCTCGTTAGCGCAACAGGCACTCGCCATGTCGCGCGGCAACGAGATCACCACGCCTGCGGATTCCCCGCCGGCGACGCCACTATCAACCGGGAGACGACCATGTCCAAGAAGCGCATTGCACTGCTGTCATTTGCCGCCTTCAGCACGCTGATGATTTCGGCGAGCTTCCTTGAGCCTGCTGCTGCCAAGATGATGAAGGGCGAGAACACCGTCATGGTTGGCGGCGCCGCGATGTATCCGTCGAAGAACATCGTCGAGAACGCGGTGAATTCGAAGGATCACACCACGCTGGTCGCCGCCGTGAAAGCTGCCGGCCTCGTCGATACGCTGGCCAGCCCCGGCCCGTTTACCGTCTTCGCGCCGACCAATGCCGCATTCGGCAAACTGCCGAAGGGCACGGTCAATACGCTGGTGCAGCCCGAGAACAAGATGACCCTCACCAAGATCCTCACCTATCATGTGGTGCCCGGACGGCTCTCGGCGGCCGACCTCACCGATGGCAAGAAGCTGACGACTGTTGAAGGCGAACAACTCACCGTCAAGCGTTCGGGCGGCAAGGTCACGATCGTCGATGCCAAGGGTGGCGCCTCCACCGTGACGATCCCGAACGTCAACCAGTCGAACGGCGTGATCCACGTGGTCAACACCGTGCTGATGCCGGGCTGATTGATCTTACCTCTCCCCGCTTGCGGGGAGAGGTCGAATTGCGAGCGGAGCGGAGCAATTCGGGTGAGGGGGAGCCAATATTTCACACGCTGGCTCCCCACCCGTCTCGAACGCCCTTCGTGCGTTCGATCCACCCTCTCCCCGCCTAGCGAAGCTATGCTTCGCACTGCGGGGCGAGGGAAACGCTACCGCGCCAGCAGCCAGCCGAAGAAGCCGAGCCCGAGCAGAACCGCCACACCGATCGCCCAGACGCTGACGCGGATGCTGCTTGTCGTCTGCTGTTTGCTCTCGTTCTCGGCGATCGCGATGTCACGTTCCTTGATCTCTTTGTCGGTCTCGTTCATCGCGCCCTCATTTCATTTCACGAAACACATGCCGATCGCAGACGATGCATCGGCACCAATCTGCTGACAGGCGAGACCTTCGGCACAGGTCCAGGTCGCGAAACTCTTGTCCGCGACACCTTTCAGCTTCGGTCGATAACATGTCGCACCCCAGCCATCGAGGAGAGGCGATCCCGCGAGTTCATTGTTACCACGCATCTGCGGGCGATCGGAGAAGCCGCGCGAAAAATCCGGCGCCTTTCCATCGCGCATCGCCATGACGATATCGCGACGGCGGGGCTGGTCACCGATGAAATGCGGCGATGCGGCAACCGTTCCCTGCGATTGGTCTGCCAGCGTGTCCGCGCCCGGAAAATGGAAGCCACCGATGCCGCGGATCTGGTGGCAACCACCGCAGGTGATGTCGTTCAGCCGCCGCGCGAAGCCAGCCGGCGAACGGATATTCTCCAAGGCGCCGCCCTGCGCCACTGCCCGCTCCAGCGCGGCGACGACGTCACGCTCGCTGAACACGCCCTTCCCCTTGCTGTCTAACAGCCCGAATTCCGGCTGCAGGGCCGACGGTGCAAAGCCGGCTGGTGTCGACGACAGCGACGTGGTCGCAAGGAATTTCTCGGGGATCAAAACTGTACCGCGATCGAAAGCAAGGAGATTGACGGGCGCAAGCAGCCAGTCGCGAAACGCGCGACCGAGCGCCGCATCAGCCAGCAACCGGTCACGGTCGATCTGGTTCTCCATGGGTGCCTCGCGAAACTGCTTCACGGTGGCATCGAAGCGAAACACCTTCTGCAAATAGTCGGTGCGGAATTCCTGCGTCTCGGACTTCGGTCGATGCACAATCTGCAGATTGGTCTCGACGCGATCGACATGCGCGGCTGTGATTGTCGCAAGCGGACCATCCGGTTTCAGCAAGCGATCTGCGCGTGCTGCGCCAGTCTCGGTGAATGACGCAGAGTCGAGCCAGCGCCCGGCGAGATCCGTGCATGTCACCGACCTATCATTCGGGTCCTTCGCATGAAGCACAAGATTGAGCGTCATCGGCAGACGCGGCGGCATTGTGCCGGCGGCCGTGCGTGTGAGGCGATAGATCAGCCTGATTTCACCGCAGGTATCGGGTGCGACATAGGCGCGATCCATGCGGTTGACGATTCCGGCGAGCACGAACCGCGCGTCCGGCGATGTCAGCATCGCCTGGTCGAACAGTTGCACATCATGGCCGGGGCCGACACCAATGCTCACGCGCGGCTGGCGGCTCCGGTGATCGGCGAGATAGCGCGTGAACGCATCATCCAACGCGGCGCGGACCGGCGTCATCGCAGGCAGAGCGAACAGGGTATCACTGGGGATCGGTACCGATCGCGCGGGATCGAGCAACTGCGCGAGACCGAGACCGTGGGTCCCGTGCGTCTCCAGCGCCCGCAACACACCGGGATCGGTGACGGCGAGACCGTTGCCCTCTTCAGCCTGCGCGACGGGAGCCACGAGGCACAGCAGGATAGCGATGAAGTTCAAGCGAAGTCGCACGGCGCAATCCCGACGGGTCAGGACGCGAGGCTAGCGCAAAACAAAGGCCGCTGCACTGGCAGCGGCCCGAACGCTTGCATCACAGGAAGAGGGGATCAGCGGGCAACGATTAGGCCGCGGCTCGTGACCACCGTCCAGCGGCCGTCCTGCTTGCGGATCGCATCGACGCGGCCGAGACCCGGAACCGGATCACCGGCATAGACTTCGAAGATTCCGGCACGGCCCTCGATGGTGGCGCCGCCGCCGGCGATGTCGATGATGCGCCAACCTTCGACCATGGGCAGGCGCGCAACCTCGGGCTTCGGTGCCGGAGTGGGCACAGGCACGTTGATCGAACCGGTCACTTCCTTGGCCGGCGCGGAGGCAACCGGTGCCGGGGTCGGCGCGGGCGCAGCTGCAGGCGGCGGCGTGGTGCGCAGCTTTTCGACGGTTTCGCTCAGCTTGGCGAGTTTCGCGGCCGGTTCGGCCTGCGCCTTCTCAAGCTTGTCGAGACGATCGGCAGATTTCGCGCGCGCCGCAATGGACTGCTTGGCGTTGCGGTCAACCTCGGCCTTGAGCGCCGTGAGTTCGCTATCGAGACGGGCGACCTGCTCTTCCAGCGCATGAGTGGAAGACCTGGTGTCGTCGGCGGCAAACAGCTTGCCGAGGCCCGACATGGCGACCGAACCGCCAACCGCGCCGACGGTGATGCCGAGCGCGATCATCGCGGCAATCGCCATCATCCGGCTGCGGCCAGCCTTCTCTGCCGACTCAATCTTCGGCTCGGAATTGACGAGGTCTTCCCAGGAGTGCTCGCGCGATGCATTCTCGCGGGATGCGCCTTCGTGCGGGCCGCTGTCGCGGGAGGGAGCCATGATGGTGATCCGGCCAGGCGCACCGAGCTTCGGCGCTTCCCTCTTTGGCATCTGAGCACGGCGCTCGTCGCCCTGCTCCGGTGCGAGCTTCGGCGACTCCACGTGGATGTCAGTATCGTGGGAACCGGCCGCCGCCGCGCCGGTGTCGACGTGATCGCCGCTGACGTCTGGGGTGGAATCGGCCTTGTGCTCGCTCACGATCAAATTCTCCAGAATAGATGAACACTTTGGTAACTTTCATTGCTTGCCAAATCCTTACCGGGTGCCGTGCTTACGAAAATTTCACCTCTCGTCCGGCGGTGGGAACCGTTGCTTGACGCGCACGCGCCCCGCTCGCACAACACCTGCAAACAGAACAATCGGGGAAATGCCATGAAGCTCTACGATTCCATCGGGCCGAATCCGCGCGTGGTGCGCATGTTCTTGGCCGAGAAGAGCATCAGCCTTCCCGTCCAGACCGTCGATCTTGCTGGTGGCGAGAACCGCGAGCCCGCGCATCTGGCGCGCAATCCGCACGGCCAGATGCCGACGCTCGAGCTCGACGACGGCGCCTATGTGTCCGAGACGGTCGCGATCTGCGAATATGTCGAGGAGACGCATCCGATGCCGCCGCTGATCGGCACCACGCCCGAACAGCGCGCCGAGGCACGGATGTGGCGGCAGCGCGTCGATCTCAACATCTGCCAGCACATCGCCAACGGCTATCGCTTCGCCGAGGGGTTGAAGCGCTTCGAGACGCGCATCGTCTGCGTACCCGAAGGCGCGCCGGGCCTGAAGACAATCGCGATCGACCGGCTGCGCTGGCTCGATGGACAGATGGGCGGCAAGACCTTCATCTGCGGTGAGCGGTTCACGATGGCAGATATCGTGCTGTTCTGCTGGCTCGATTTCGCCGACAAGGTGAAGCAGCCCTGGGATCGCGGAAATGCGAAGGTCGCGGCGTGGTTCGAGCGGGTCGGTGCGCGGGAGTCGGCGAAGGCGTGAGCGGAGGTCAATGGCCTCTCCACGTCATTGCGAGGAGCGAAGCGACGCGGCAATCCAGAAGGTCACAAGCGAAGACTGGATTGCTTCGCTACGCTTGCAATGACGGCTGAGGGAGCAGCGCGTTACAGCACCACCGGCGCATCGGGCAGCTCATTCGCCAACGCGCCGTCCCGCGGAAAGTGAGCCGCCAGATGCTGCGTCACCGCGTCGATCCCCTTGATCACGCCGCGTTCGAAATGCCCGGCGCGAAACTCGGCTTCCATCATCTGGCAGATCGCTTCCCAGCCGGCTTTGCCGACGCGGGCATCGATGCCGCGATCGACCACGATCTCGACGTCGCGATCGGCGAGCAGCAGATAGATCAGCACGCCGTTGTTATGCGCGGTGTCCCAGACGCGCAGTTGCGCGAACACATCGATGGCGCGTTCGCGCGCGGATTGATTGCGGAACAGCGGCGCGCCGTCGAGCGCGCCCTCGACCACGAAGCGGATCTGTCCGGCATGGCTGGCTTCGGAGGCCTTGATGGCCTGTTCGATCGCCGCCAGCGATTGCGGCGGGAACGCCTTGCGGACCCGCGAGCGATTGCCGAGCAGATGGTTGCCGATGCGTTTCAGGCTCATCACCAACTCCCCGAAGCGCCGCCGCCACCGAAACTGCCACCGCCTCCACTGAAGCCGCCGCTGCTCGATGAACTCCCTGATGACCAGGAACCGCCGCCGCCCCCGATATAGCCACCACCGCGGCGTCCGCCGCCTCCGCCGCCCGACATGAGGGCCTCGCTGATCAGCGTAAAGAAAAACGCGATCGCGCCGAGAATGCCGCCGAACAGCAGGCTGCCGGCGACCAGCCAGACCACCGTGGTGACGAGCCCGCCGGTCGCCAGCGAGCCGAACAGCCGGCCGAAAATGTTGCGCAGGATGCTGCCGAAGATCAGAACGCCGAACAGCAGGAACGGCGCATATTCCATGATCTGATCGAGGGCATTCGAATTGCCCTTCCATTCATCTGGCGCCGGCAGCGGCTCGCCGTCGATCACCTTGATGATCTGATTGACGCCGGCTGTGATCCCACCCGCGAAATCGCCGGTCTTGAAGCGCGGCGTGATGATCTCGTCCATGATCCGTTTCGTGGCCACGTCGGTCAGTGCGCCTTCAAGGCCATAGCCGACCTCGATGCGCAGCTTGCGATCGTCCTTGGCGACCAGCAGGATCGCGCCGTCATCGACTTTCTTGCGGCCAATCTTCCAGGCTTCGGCAACGCGGATGGAGTATTGCGCGATGGCTTCCGGCGCCGTGGTGGGCACGATCAGCACCACGATCTGGCTGCCCTTGCGCGACTCGAAATCACGCAGCGTGCTGTCGAGCGATGCCTGTTCGCCCTGGCTCAGCGTCGCGGTCTGATCGACCACGCGCCCCGTCAAAGCCGGCACGGCCACATCGGCCAGAGCGACGGCGCTCCAGCACAGCAACCATGCCAGCAGACAGGCTTTGATCGCCTTCATCGGATCGGCCTGATCGGCACCGGCCTATTTCGCAGGCGCCGGCGTCGGGTTGAAGTCGACCTTCGGCGCGGTCGAAATCTCACTCTCATTGGCGACAGAGAAATTCGCCTTCTCCTTGTAGCCGAACATCATGGCGGTGAGATTGTTCGGGAAGGTGCGCACACCGACGTTATAATCCTGCACCGACTTGATGTAGCGGTTGCGCGCCACGGTGATGCGGTTCTCGGTGCCTTCGAGCTGCGACATCAGATCCTTGAACAGCGCGTCCGACTTGAGCTGCGGATAATTCTCGGTGACCACGAGCAAGCGCGACAGCGCGCTGGAGAGTTCGCCTTGCGCGGCCTGGAATTTCTGCAGCGCAGCGGGATCGTTGACCACATCGGGCGTCGCCTGCACCGAGCCGACCTTGGCGCGCGCATTTGTGACGCCCAGAAGAACGTCTTTCTCCTGTTGCGCAAAGCCCTTCACGGAATTCACGAGATTCGGCACGAGGTCCGCGCGGCGCTGATACTGGTTGACCACCTCCGACCAGGCCGACTTGACCTGCTCGTCATTGGTCTGAATCGCGTTGTAACCGCAATTGGTCAGGCTGAGGGTGGCCAGTGCTGCCAGCACGGTCAAAAACTTGCGCATGAAATTCTCCTGTGACGCGGCTCAAATGGCTCGACCGCTTCTAACACAGGCAAACGACGAAAGCCGCCACAAGTTCATCGCGAATGCTGCAATGCCCATACGGGTTTATGTTTGCATACCCGGCATTCGTTGTTAGCCTTGCCACAACCATCGGCCCACAGAAGCCGAGGACATTTGGGGAGGTTTCCATGACGGACGTGCTGAACACGTTTCCGACTGTTGGCGCGCAGACCTTGCGGGCGCTGGCGCGCTATCCGGACCGCATCGCTTTCAGCTGGCCCGGCGGCACCATTACCTATCGCGGCACCACGGACCTGATCGCGCGGCTGCAGAATGTGTTCATGAACCTCGGCGCACAGCCCGGCACGAAAGTGGCGTTGCTGACCGCGAACCGCGCCGACACCTGGTGCGCCGGCGTCGCCGCGCAACTGTCGCGTTTCGCGATCTCCTGGCTGCATCCGCTGGGCTCGATGCAGGATCAGATCGACCAGATCGAGGATGCCGAAGCCACGATCCTGATCATTGACGCCGACAATTTCCTGCAGCGCGGCGGCGAGCTCGCCTCGCGCGCGCAGGGCCTGCAACACGTATTCACGCTGGGCCGTGCAGATTACGGCATCGATCTGCTGAAAGTCATCGGCTCGGGCGGCAGCGCCACCGCGCGGGACTTTGCACAGGTCGATGACATCGCCGTGCTGAACTACACCGGCGGCACCACCGGAAAATCCAAGGGCGCGCTGCGCCGGCATCGCGAAGTGTCGGGCTTTGCCAGCGCCATTCTGTCGGATTTCGAGATTCCGGACACGCCGAGCTATCTCACGGTTGCGCCGATCAGCCATGTCGCCGGCACCAAGGTGCTGCCGACGCTGATGCGCGGCGGCACGGTGCATATGCTGAAGGGGTTCGATCCCGACGCGGTGCTCAAGACCATCGAACGCGAGCGCATCAATTTCACGCTGTTCGTGCCGACCATGATCTACGTGCTGCTCGATCATCCGACACTGTCAAAGACCGATCTGTCGTCGCTCGATCTGGTGCTTTACGGCGCATCGCCGATGTCACCGAGCCGGCTGGTGGAAGGTATCGAACGCATCGGCCCCGTGTTCTCGCAGCTCTACGGGCAGACCGAATGCTATCCAGTGTCGGTGCTGCGCAAGACGGATCATGATCCGAAGAAGCCCGAACTATTCCTGTCTTGCGGCTTCCCCATCGCGGTCTGCGATCTGCGCATTCTCGACGATGACGATCAGGAGGTCTCGCCCGGCGAAGCCGGCGAGATCTGCGTGCGCGCGCCGCATGTGATGAAGGAATACTGGAAGCGGCCGGAGCAGACCGCGGAGACGCTGAAGAACGGCTGGCTGCACACCGGCGACATCGCCCGCGCCGACGAGCGCGGCTACATGTTCATCCTCGACCGCAAGAAGGACATGATCGTCTCCGGCGGCTTCAACATCTTTCCGCGCGAGATCGAGGATGTGTTGACCACCCATGCAGATGTCGCCATGTGCGCCGTGGTCGGCGTGCCCGACGACAAATGGGGCGAGGCTGTCACCGCCATCGTGGTCGCGCGCGGCGGCGCGAAGCCGAATGCGGATGAGCTGATCAATCTGGTGAAGACCCGCAAGGGTTCGGCCCATGCGCCGAAGCACATCAAGTTCGTGACGGAGCTGCCGATGACCGGCGTCGGCAAGATCGACAAGAAGGCGCTGCGCGCGAGCTTCTGGGTCGGGCGCGAGCGGATGGTGGGGTAAGGGCTTAGCACTAACGCCGTCATTCCGGGGCGCGTGTGCATCTTGCGCACGCGAACCCGGAATCTCGACATGGCTGAACACTTCGGGATTCCGGGTTCGCCTGCCAGCGGCTTCGCCGCTGACCTGCGCCCCGGAATGACAGTGGAGGGTCACCACCAAGTGACTTGCATGATGATAGTTACTCCCCTATCTTCCCCCCATGGAGCGCAAGAGTTTCGAGAAACTGGAATGCCCGGTCGCCCGCAGCCTTGAGCGCGTCGGCGAGTGGTGGAGCATTCTGATCATGCGCGACGCCATTTACGGCATGACGCGGTTCGACCAGTTCCAGAAGAACCTCAACATCGCGCCGAACATGCTGACCCGTCGGCTGGCAGTCCTGGTCGAGGCCGGGCTGCTGGAGAAGCGGCTATATTGCGAAAAGCCACCGCGCTACGAATATATCGTGACCCCGCGCGGCCGGGATTTCCGCTCCGTGCTGTGGTCGCTGCAAAGCTGGGGCAACCGGCACTTCGCGCCTGAGGGTGAAAGCGTTGTTCTGATCGACAAGGAGACCGGCGAGACCGCCGATCCCATCCTGGTCGACCGCCGTACCGGCAAACCAATCACCGAAGCCACCCACGCCAATGCGCCCGGCCCTGCCGCCAGCGCACGCGTGCAACGGCGGCTCAGCAAACCGCGCCCGCAGAAGGACGGATCACCATGAAACTGGAAACGCCGCAGGCCATCGTCGCCGCCACGGCTGCGCCCGTCCACGAGATGAACCCGCGGACGCGGATGCTGCTGCAGGCGCCAATCGCCTCCACGCTGGTCAAGCTCGCCTGGCCCAATCTGCTGGTGATGCTGGCGCAGGCCTCCACCGGCCTGATCGAGACCTGGTGGGTGTCGCATCTCGGCAGCGACGCGCTGACCGGCATGGCGGTGGTGTTTCCCGGCTTCATGATGATGCAGATGCTGTCGGCTGGCGCCATGGGCGGCGGCATTTCCTCGGCGATTGCGCGTGCGCTCGGCGCAAGGCGCACCGACGATGCCGAGGCGCTGGTAATGCACGCGACCCTTATCAATATCCTGCTCGGCCTCATCGGCTCGGCGATCTTCCTGATCTGGGGCCGTGCGATTTACACCGCGATGGGTGTCAGCGGCGGCGCGCTGGACGCGGCCATGCAGTATTCCAACGTGGTGTTCGGCGGCAGCGTTTTAGTTTGGCTGATGAACGGCTTTGCCAGCATCATCCGCGGCACCGGCAACATGCTGGTGCCGTCGCTGTCGATCTGTATCGGCGTGGTGCTGCTGATCCCGTTGTCGCCGCTGCTGATCTTCGGCTGGGGACCGATTCCGGCGCTCGGCATTGCCGGCGGCGGCTGGGCTGTGGTGCTGTCCACCTTCACCGTCGGCGCGGTACTCGCCGGCTACATTCTCTCCGGCCGCTGCATCGTCCATTTCAAACTGGCGCGGCTGCGCTGGGATCTCTCAGCCGACATCTTGCGTGTCGGCGCCATCGCTGCGGTGATTTCGCTGCAGACGAGTTTCACGGTGCTGCTGACCACCGCACTGGTCGGCGGCTTCGCTGGCGGCGACGCCGTGGCGGGCTTCGGCACCGGCGTCCGGCTGGAATATCTGATGGTGCCGCTGGCCTTCGGGTTTGGCGGACCGCTGGTCGCCCTGGTCGGCACCAATATCGGCGCCGGACAGGAGCAGCGTGCGCTGCGGGCGGCGCTGATCGGCGGCGGCATGGTGTTCGTGATCACCGAAACCGTCGGCCTGGCGGCCGCGATCTGGCCAGCCGCGTGGCTCGGCCTGTTCGGCTCGGATCCGCAGATGATCGAGACCGGCAGCGCCTATCTGCGCATTGTCGGCCCGGCCTATGGCTTCTTCGGTCTGGGCCTGTCGCTCTATTTTGCCTCCCAGGGCGCCGGCAAAATGCTCTATCCGCTGCTCGCCGGCGTGCTGCGCCTCCTGATCTCGATCGGCGGCGGCTGGCTGGCGCTGCGGCTGACGGGATCGCTGACCTGGCTGTTTGCCTGCCTGACCTTCGCGCTGGTCGTCTACGGCACTATCATCGTCACGGCGGTGGCGTCCGGGACCTGGTTCAAGACCAAGCCGGTCTGACGGCGATGTGATCGCCAGCGATGCGATCGCCTGACAGCGATGTGATCAGCCGTAAGCGGATTTTCCGCTGGGAGTAAAGATGTGCATATGCCTCATGCAGTTGCACGCCTGTAGGGGCAAAGCGAACTATCCTAGATAGCGCGGATCGGCGGTCAGTTCGGCCGCACCCAGGAATCCCCAGCTATGGCAGACGGTATCGCGGCACAGGCTCCCCAGCCGACGGAAGGGCTGACGCCGAGCCAGCAGCGTTGGGCGCGGCTTGCCATCTTTACCGCCCTTGCCATGGCCTCGCTCGATACCGCCATTGCCAATATCGCGTTGCCCTCCATCGCCGCCGACCTGCATGCGACGCCAGCGGATGTGATCTGGGTGGTCAATGTCTACCAGATCGCCATGGTCGCCACGCTGCTGCCGTTCGGCGCACTGGGCGAGATTGTCGGCCATCAGCGCATCTATCTCGGCGGGCTGATCCTGTTCACGATCGCGTCGGTCGCCTGCGCATTCGCGTGGTCGCTGGACACTTTGCTGTTCGCGCGGGTGCTGCAGGGCCTCGGCGCCGCCGGCGCCATGAGCGTCAATGCCGCGCTGGTCCGTGTGGTTTATCCCCCAAGCCATTTTGGCCGCGGGCTCGGTCATAATGCCCTCGTCGTCGCGACGGCCTTCACCCTCGGCCCTACCATCGCCTCGGGCATCCTGTCGGTTGCAACCTGGCCCTGGCTGTTCGCGATCAACCTGCCTTTCGGCCTCGCCGCCATTATCATCAGCCTCAAGACACTGCCAAAGACCACGCGCGCCACCCATCGTTTCGATTTTCTCGGTGCCCTGCTGACCTCGCTCTGCCTCGGCCTGCTGATCCTCGGTATCGACAGCGCCGCCCATCACACCGCGCCGTCCATCGTCGTCGCCGAACTGGTTGCCGGCCTGTTGTTCGGCTGGCTGCTGCTCCGCCGGCAGGCCGATCACCCTGCGCCCATGCTGCCGATCGACCTGTTTCGCCGCCCGTTGTTCGCGCTGTCGGCGGCCACGGCGGTTTGCTCCTTCTCCGTCCAGGGCCTCGCCTTTGTGTCGCTGCCGTTCTACTTCGAGGAAGTTCTGCATCGTTCGGCAGTCGAGACCGGCTTCTTCCTGACGCCCTGGCCGCTGGTCGTCGGCATCATGGCGCCGATCGCCGGCCGGTTGTCGGACCACTATCCCGCCGGGCTTCTTGGCGGTATCGGCATGGCCCTGCTCGGCATCGGCATGGTGCTGCTGGCCACCCTGCCGCCCGACCCGAGCGTCGCCAATATCGTCTGGCGGATGGTGATCTGCGGCGCCGGCTTCGGCTTCTTCCAGGCGCCGAACATGAAGGCGATCATGTCGAGCGCGCCGGCCGGCCGCAGCGGCGGCGCCAGCGGTATCGTGGCCACCGCCCGGCTGACCGGCCAGAGCATGGGCGCGGCGCTTGCCGCCTTCTGCTTCGGCCTGTTCGGCCATGGCGGCGCGACCTGGGCGCTGGCGCTCGGTGCCGGCTTTGCCGCGCTCGGCTGCGTCATGAGCTTCCTGCGGCTGATCGTCCCGTCGTCACCCAGTCACTGATTTCAGAGATAATTTAGCGAACTCACATTTCTCTTTTGCAATGCCGTATTAAGTGATGTGATATACTGCAGTGCAGAGACAGATATTTTGCAGCGCAAGTAACAAAACTGAGTTCCATTGCCCTTCGGTTCCGTAAGTACCCAAAGACGCTGGACCAGTTTCGTATCCTTGTAGTCGCGGCGGGGCACGAGGGCATTTCTTGAGGGTACTGTTCGTCACTCCAGAGATTGACGACTTCATCCGGGTGGGCGGCCTTGCAGCCGTGTCCGCCGCTCTCCCTCGAGCCTTGCGCATCTGGACCGACGTTCGCATCATCCTTCCCGGCTACCGCGACGTCGTCACGCAGTTTCCTGATATCGAGATCGTCGGCGAATGCCCGGCGCTGGCGGAAATGCCCGCCTGCTCGGTCGGCCTCGCCGCGACCAAGGACGGGCTGCCGATCTATATCCTGCTCTGCCCGCAGCTCTACGATCGCCCCGGCAATCCCTATGGCGATGCCTGCGGCCGGGACTGGCCGGACAACGACATTCGCTTCGCGCGCTTCGCCTCCGCTGCTGCGCTGCTCGCCTCGGGCAAGCTCGACAAGAACTGGTCGGCCGATCTGGTCCACGCCAATGACTGGCAGGCGGCCCTGGTGCCGGCCTATCTCGCCTGGAGCGGGGTGAAGATTCCGACCATCCTGACGATCCACAATCTCGCTTATCAGGGCCTGTTTCCGAAGTCTTCGCTGCGCCGGATCGGTGCGCCGGCGGAGTCGTTCCATATCGACGGGCTGGAATTCTACGACAAGCTCTCCTTTCTCAAGGGTGGGCTGATCTACTCTTCCCACCTCACCACCGTGAGCGAGACTTACGCGCGCGAGATCACCACACCGGAACTCGGCTGCGGGCTGGAAGGCCTGCTGACCAAGCGCTCCAACGAGTCGCGGCTGACAGGCATTCTCAACGGCATCGATGAAAGCTGGGATCCGCGCGTCTGCGCGGAGCTCATGAGACCGTTCGGCGCGGGCGACTGGGAAGCCAAACGCGCCAATGCCGACGGGGTACGCCAACAATTTGGGCTCGCACTCTCCCGCGGGCCCATTTTTGGTTTGGTCGCCCGCCTCGTACATCAGAAGGGCGTCGACCTCGTGCTGTCGGCCGCCGACGCCATCGTGTCCGCCGGCGGACAGATCGTCGTTACCGGCCGCGGCGAGACCGAGCTCGAAAATGCGCTGATGGACGCGCATCGCCGTCGCCCCGACGCGATCGGTGTCGCCATCGGCTTCAACGACCGCGAGGCACGGCGCATTTTCGCCGGCAGCGACTTCACGCTGATGCCGTCGCGCTTCGAGCCGTGCGGACTGAGCCAGATGTATGCGCAGCGCTTCGGCTCGCTGCCGATCGGCCACCAGACCGGCGGCCTCGCCGAAACCATCGTCGATGGCGAGACCGGCTTCCTGTTCACGCAGCCCTCCACCGAGTCATTTCTGGGCGGCATCCTGCGGGCCTTCGCGACCTATGGCTCGAAGGATCGCCTGAACTCGATGCGTCGCAGCGCCATGTCGAAATCATTCAGCTGGAATATTTCTGCCGCCAGCTACAGCGCGCTGTATCGCAAGACGATCGTCGCCGGCGTGTAGCGCGGGAAATCGGCGGGCGAACCCCGATCTTGGCTTGCGGATCAGTTCCGTTTCACAATAATGGCAAAAGCTGGCAACAACTATCATCCATGAAGGCGTGGCCGGTACCCCCTGTGATGAAGGCCAGCCCGTGCTCAAAGCTTCGCCTCCCGCCGAGCCGCTCGTCGACTGGCGATCGGAAATCAGCGCCGGTCTGATCTCCAGCCTCGTCTGTCTGCCGCTCTGCCTTGCTTGCGGACTGCTGGTGTTTGCGCCGCTCGGCCCCGACTATGTCGCGGCCGGCGCTGCGGCCGGCCTGTATGGCGGCGCCATCGTCGGCCTGGTCGCGGCCGTGGTCGCCACCTCGTCCTATATCGTGACGACGAGCCGCGTCAGCATGGCCCTGGTGCAGGCCGGCCTGACTACGACGCTGGTCAATGACGCCACGCTTGCGAGCCAGCCTGCGATGATCGTGACCGCGATCATGCTGTGTTTGTTTCTGGCCGGGCTGTGGCAGGTCCTGTTCGGACTGCTCGGCCTGACGCGCGCCATCAAATTCGCGCCGCACCCGGTACTCACGGGCCTGCTCAATGGCGTCGGGATGCTGATCGTGATTTCCCAGTTCAAGCCGTTCTTTGCCGCGCAGACGCTGTGGCCGAACAAGCCCGCGATGCTGGTTTACGTCGTGGCCCTGGCGCTCTTTGTTCTGAACTATCCGGCCATAGCAGCCTGGCTGCGGCTGCCGGACTGGCTGCGGAAAATACCGGGATCGCTTGCAGGCTTCGTCGCCGGCACCGCGCTCTACTATCTGATCAGCATCCCGACCGGTCTCGATCTCGGGCCGACCATCGGTGAGATCCATGTCAGCTTCCCGCCCGCCATGCCGCTCGGCGCAGTGTTCGACGGCTCCATCACGCCGGAACTGACCGCCGTGCTTCCGCATGTCGTGCTGGTGTCGCTGGTGCTGGCGATCATCGGCACAGTGGAGACCATGCTGGCGTTTCGCGTGGCACAGCAGCTCGACGACACGCATATCCATCCGGTGCGCGACCTCGCCGCACAAGGCATCGCTAATGCGGCAGCAGCACTCGGCGGCGGCATTGGAGGATCTGCGATTCCATCGGTGATCCTGCTCGGCTATCGCATGGGCGGCCGCACGCGCTGGACCAGCATTTTCGTGGCTCTCAGCCTGTTGGCCATCACATTCGCGCTGTCCTCGGTGCTCGCACAGGTGCCGCGCGCGGTGTTCGCCGGCCTGCTTCTGGTGATCGGCATCGTGCTGTTCGATCGCTGGAACCTGCAACTGCTGGCCGATATCCGATACAGCATCGAACCGCAGGTTCGCCGGCACGCGGTCTACAACCTGATCGTGGTGCTCGCGGTGATGGCCGTGACCGTGTTCAGCTCGGTCGTTTCCGGAGTGATCGTCGGCATCATCCTGTCCTGCATCATCTTCGTCATCAATATGAGCCGGCCACTGGTACGCCGCGCCCATCTCGGCGACACGCTGTTCTCCAAGCGCATTCGCTCGGCCGACGATCTCGCGATCCTGCAGCAGACCGGGCAGCAGCGCGCCATCCTGCAGCTCGAAGGCGCGCTGTTCTTCGGCAATGCCGACGACCTCTCGCTCCGCGTCAAGGACTTGTTCAACAGCACGGACATGATCCTGCTCGACATGGGCGCCATCTCCGACCTCGACATCTCCGGCATCAACACATTGCGAACCCTGCGCCAGAAGGCGACTGAAAAGAAACGGCGACTGATCTACTGCAACGTCCGGCCCGTCCATGCCGCCATCATCGGCAACGGGATCGGGCACGATCCCGCATCGCCGTCCATGACGCAGGATCTCGATTCCGCACTGGAGTGGATGGAGCAGACCATGCTCGATCGCTCAGCTACGAGGCAGGGGCAAGCGGATGAACTCACGCTCGAGCAGATCGACTTTCTCGATGGTGTATCGGCGAACGAGATAGCCGAACTGACCACAGTGATGACCAGACGCGAATTCGCGTGCGGCGATACGATCTGCCGCGAGGGCGACGCCGGCGACCGCATGTGGCTGATCCTGAAAGGCAGCGTCAGCGTGCTGCTGCGTACCGACGGACATCACGAGCGACGCCGCATCGCCGGACTTGGCCGCGGCACGACGGTCGGAGAAATGGCGCTGGTGGAATCGGTACCACGCTCGGCGACCATCGTCGCCGACGACGCGGTGATCTGTTACGAATTCCCGCGCGACGGCTTCGACCTGATCCTGAAGAAAAATCCGGTGCTCGCCACCAGGCTTCTGGGCAACCTGGCGCGCGAACTCACCCGGCGACTGCGACAGACCTCACAAGATCTGCGCATCAGTCATCATTGAGGCGGTTAAACCTCGACCACGCGCTCCACATGCACGCGGCGGCAATCCATCTCGTATTCGAGATCGACGACCGGCGGACGGTTGAAGTGCCAGGTCAGGCCGTTGCGGAACACGCCACGACGACCGAGTTCGCTTTCCAAGAGCGCATAGACGTCGCGCACGGTGTAGAGCTGCGCGCCGGTGGTCTGGTCCCAGGTGCCGGAGAATGCGCTCATGCGGCGCTCCATCTCGTCGAGCACGAACTTGGCTTTTTCCAGCATGCCCGACGGGCTGATGTCGCCGAGACGCACGGTGTTGTCGCGATAGTCGCCCTTGCCTTCCGCGGCCTCGCCGCTGCCGGCGATGACGAAGGATGCCGGCGCATTCGGCGCGACGGTCGTGAAAGAGAAAGCGTGGAAGCCGGGCTCCGACGGCGGATCGATCTTCGGACACACATTGCTGCGCGCGATGGGATTCACGCGATCCTTCATGATGCCCCAGTCTTCGAGGGTCTTGATGTAGATCTCGTTGAAGTCGATGAACCCCTGCTCCGTGAACGGCGCCGGCGAGCGCAATTCGCAGGCCGCAAAGGCGGTCAGCGGCCGGCCGGCGGCCTTGATGATCTCGGCAACCCTGGCGAAGCCATCCTTCAGCGGAACGACTTTGGAGAAGCGCACGCGCTCCAGCGCGAAGCCGGGCAGCGCGCCGACGCCGCAGGAATACTGGAACACGCCCGGCATGTAACGGTAGCCGCTATTGGGGACTTCGACGGTCTCGATCATGTTTGCCTCTTTGGATGAAATCAAAGTCAGTCTTCGAGGACGCCGAGATAGGCGTCGCGGATGATTGGATCGGCCAGCAATTCGGCGCCCTGCCCGGTGCGCACGATGCGGCCCATATCCATGATGTAGGCGTGATGGCAGAGATCGAGCGCCGTGGTGACGTCCTGCTCCACCAGCAGGATCGACATGCCTTCGGAGTTCAACTGGCGCAGCGCCGCGACCAGTTGCTCCACCAGCAATGGCGACAGGCCGAGCGAGAGTTCGTCGATCATCAAGAGGCGCGGCGCGCTCATCAGCCCGCGGCCGATGGCGCACATCTGCTGTTCGCCGCCGGACAATGTCGCCGCCGCCTGGTTGCGGCGCTCACGCAGCTTCGGAAAGGTCGTGTAAACGCGATCGAGATCGCGATTGAGCTCGGTACGGCCAACGCTGCGCGAATAGGCGCCCATCAGCAGATTGTCCTCGATGCTCATGGCACCGAATAGACGGCGCCCTTCCGGCACATGGACAATGCCATGAGCCAGCATCTGCGCCGCCGTGGCCTTCGAGAGATCCACGCCTTCCGAGACATATTTGCCTGATGTCAGCGGGATCAGCCCGGACAGCGCGCGCATCAGCGTGGTCTTGCCGGCGCCGTTGGAGCCGATCAGCGCGGTGATTTCGCCGGAGCGCACCACCATGTCGATGCCCCACAGCACCTGGATTTCGCCGTAACCGGCGCAGACCTGATTGAGTTCAAGCATCGGATGATCAGCCACGGGCGGCGTTCCGTTGTGCATATTGCTGGCCCAGATAGGCATCGACGACGGCGGGATCCTTGATGATGTCGCGCGGCGCACCGTCAGCGATCAGCCGTCCGTTATGCAGCACCGCGATGCGGGTGCAGACATTGAGCACAACCTTCATCAGATGCTCGATCATCACGATGGTGATGCCATCAGCGGCGAGTTGATGGATCAGTTTTGTCGCACGCTCGACTTCGGCGCTGTTGAGGCCGGCATTGACCTCGTCGAGGAACAGCAGCTTCGGCTTCATCGCCAGCGCCTTGGCCAGCTCCAGCCGCTTGCGCATGGCCAGCGTCAATGTCGCTGCGGATTGATCGGCCTGGGCATCCAGACCAACGAATGCGAGATGCGCGCGGGCGGCCTCGCGGGCCGACTTCAAGCTCTCGCCCGGCTGCGAGAACAGCGCGGCGGCAGCGACATTGTCGAGCGCCGAAAATTCCGCAAAGGGCTGCACGATCTGGAAGGTGCGCGACAGGCCGAGCCGCGCCGATTGATATGTCTTGATCCGCGTGATGTCGCGGCCATCGAAGGTGACGACACCGGACGATGCAGGCGTAACACCACAGATGGTGTTGACCAGCGTGGTCTTGCCGGCGCCGTTCGGGCCGATCAGACCGACCACCTCGCCCTTGTTGACCGACAGCGAAACATCGCTCAGCGCCTTCAGCCCGCTGAAGTTTCGCGAGACATTGCTGAGATGCAGGATTTCGTGACGGATCTCAGACATGCTTTGCCTTTCGTCCGGTCAGCCCGCGCCAGATCTTGCCGGCATGGAGCGAGACCAACCCATGCGGCAGGAACAGCAGCAGCAGGATGATGAGGACGCCCAGCACGCCCGAATGGATCTGGATGTAATTGCGCCAGACCACTTCCTCGAGGCCGAGATAGACGAAGGCGCCGCAAACCACGCCGAGCGGCGAGCCAAGGCCACCCATCAGCGCCATCACGATCGGCTTCACCGAATAGAGAATGTCGAACACGTCGGACGGATCGATGTAGTGCACCCAGGCCGCATAGAGACCGCCGGCAGCGCCGACGAAACAGGCGGACAGGCCGAAAGCCACGGCCTTGTAGAGCGTCGAGTTGAGACCGACCATGTTCGAGGCCGTCTCGTTCTGCCGGATGCAGTTGAGACCGAAACCGAGCTTCGACATCGACACCGCGATGACGACGATCGCGGTGATCAGCAGCAATCCCCACATCGCGTAAAAGAAGAACATCGCGTCGGAGAGGACACTGGAGCCAGACACCAGCGGGATATTCAGGCCCATGCCGCCGCCGGTGAGGTCGGTGGCGTTGTTGACGAGTTCGCGAAACACTTCGACCAGCGACAGGCTGGCGATGGCGAAGTAATGCCCGCGGAGGCGAAGCAGCACCGTGCCGAGAGCCGCAGCAAGCAACAGGCACAATACCAGCGAACCCAGCAGCGACAGTGTCAGCGGCACGCCCTTATTCATGAGAATGCCGGTCGTATAGGCACCGAGCCCGAAGAAGGCCGCCGTCGCGAAGGACGGATAGCCGGCAAAGCCACCGACGATATTCCATGACAGCGCGAAGATCGCATACATGCAGGCCATGGTGCCGAGACGCAGCGCATACGCGTCGCCGAACAGCGGCAGCGATGCTACGCCGGCAATGAGAACGAGAAGCGCGATATTGGTCCGGGTCATTCAAAACCCTTTCGGCCGAGCAAGCCCTGCGGCCTGACGACAAGGAAGATGATGAGCAGGACGAAGGACAACGTCACCGCATGGGCCGGACCGAGATAGACCGAGCCGACGCCTTCAACGAGCGCCAGCAACAAGCCGCCTGCGAGTGCACCTGACACGCTGCCAAGACCACCGAGGACACAGACCACGAAAGCCTTGCCGAGATAGGCCGACGAGGTCAGCGGCGAGATCGGGAAGATCAGCGCCATCAGCACGCCGGCGCAACCGGCCAATGCAGCACCGAGACCGAAGGCGATGGCGTAGATCGATTTGACGTCGACGCCCATCAGTACGGCGGCATCGCGGTCGAGCCGGACCGCAACGATGGCGCGGCCGACTTTCGAGCGACGCAGCAGCAGATAGAGCAGAAAGGTCAGCGCCAGCGCCGAGCCGGTCGCGATCAGGCGATCGACAGGGACGACGACGTCGAAGATCGAGATCGATCCCGTGGGCGGATTGAGGATCAGCTTCCGGTAGTCGGCCTTGAAGTAATAGATCATCGCATTGTTCAGGATCAGATCGAGCCCGAAGGTCAGCGTCAGCGTCACCAGCACCGGCGCAGTGATGACACGGTTGAGCAGCAGCCGTTGCAGCAGATAGCCGAACACGAAAAAGGCCGGCGCGGCGATCAGCAGCGCATACCAAGGCGACAGGCCGAGCGAATTATAGGCCCCCCAGGCCAGATAGGCGCCGAGCACGATGAAGGAGCCGTGGATCAGGTTGATGACGTTGAGCACGCCCCAGACCAGCGAGAAACCGATCGCAATACAGGCATAGAGACACCCGAGCACGAGTGCATTGATCAGGACCTGGATGGCCAGCATATCGATCCCCCGCCGATCCCAGCCGTGCTCAGTTCACGCCGAGCTTGAAGTCGCCCTGCTTGATCGCGTCGGGGAACAGCACCACCGGCTTGCCAGCCTGGATCTGGAAGACCGGCGGTTCGAGCGAGTTGATCTGGCCATTGGCGCCGAACTTGACCGGCCCCCAGAAGGTCACGACGTCCATCTTGGCGAGTTCATCACGCACCTTGTCACGGTCCAGCGAACCGGCCTTCTCGATGGCCATCTGGAACAGCGCACCGCAGACCGCAGCCGAAGCGTGAGCGTAGTCGGGCTCAAGCTTGTACTTGTCCTTGAACAGCTTCACGAAGTTGGCCGTGGTGCCGAAAATGTCCTTGCCGTTGTACTGTTCCGCCGGATGCCACCACGAGGCGCTGGAGATGTTCTCGGCGCTCTGGCCGGCGGATTCGATGAATTCCTGATAGGCCGGACCGGCGATCATGGTCACGACATTGGCCTTCATCTGCTGATCGACCATCTGCTTGCGGATCAGCAGGAGATCGTTGGTGTAGCCGGTGACGAACACCCATTGCGGATTCAGCGACTTAATCTGCGACAGGGTTGCGGAGTGATCGAGCGTATTGATGGCGTACTTCTCGAAGTAAACGACTTCGAGACCGTTGACCTTGGCGGACTTTTCCATTTCCTGCGCGATGGCCAGCGGAAACAGATCGTTACGCGCCAGAATGGCGACCTTCTTGACGTCGGCAGCCTTGGCCTTGACGAGCTGCGTCAGCGGCGTGGTCAGCGTGTCGTTCGGGGTGAAGGTGCCGAACAGATATTTGTAGTTCTGGTCATAGACCTGCGACGACGACGCGGTCGCGGCCAGCATCGGCACCTTGTATTTCTCGGCGATGGTACTGGCGGCCTTGGCAGCGCCCGAGCCGAACGGGCCGAACATGAAGTTCACCTTGTCCTGGGTGATCATCTGTTCGGTGGTCTGCACCGAGCGCGGCGTGTTGGACTGATAGTCCGAATAGACAATCTCGACCTTGTACTTCTTGCCGCCAACATCGATGCCGCCGGCCTTGTTGGCCTGCTCGGCCCAGAGGTCATAGCCCTGCTGCTGCTTCACGGCTTCCGGCGCCAGCGGCCCGGTGATCGGCAGCGGCGCGCCGAAGCGGATCACATCCTGCGCCGAAGCCATTGAGGAGGTCGCTCCCACACCAGCCGCAGCCAGCAGGAGGGATGCGGAAAAAGCCGAGACAGCAAGCCGGGGATGAAACATCCAAATTCTCCATCGATGACGGGACCGTGACCTGATCAAAACTCTGTCAAATTTAGATTTCGAATAAAAGCATTGAATTTCGATGTGAGAGGTCTGAAAATCAGAACGCTAGTCAGGTCCTGCCATCGCGCTGGGCAGCCAGCCGCGAGGGACTGAGCATGATCGAATCCACCGCCATTCGCTATTTTCGCGTGGTTACCGAGTCCGGCTCGATCAAACAGGCCGCCGCAGCGCTCCGCATCGCCCCCTCCGCCATCAGCCGGCAGGTGCAGGGGCTGGAGGAGGAGCTTGCGGTCAAACTGTTCGAGCGCGGCGCGCGCGGCATGAACCTGACCGATGCCGGCCACGTGCTCTATCGCTATGCAGTCGAGAACCGCAGCCAGCTCGACGGGCTGCGCAGCCAGGTCGAGGAATTCGCATCGCTGCGCCGCGGCCAGGTGAAGATCGCCACCGTCGAAGGCATGCTGTCGAGCTTCCTGCCCAACTCCTTCGTCGACCTGTCGCAGCAATATCCGGGGATCGCGCTATCTGTCACCGCCGTGGGCGCTCGCGATGTGGTCGAGATGGTCAGCCAGAACGAGGTCGATCTCGGCCTGATCTTCGGTCGTGCGCCACGCCGCGACCTGATCGAACTCGGACGCATGCGACAACCGGTCTGCCTGATCGTCGCGCCCACGCATCCGCTCGCCGGCCAAAACTCATACGCGATGAAGGATCTCGCAGGGTTGCGCGTGATCCTTCCGGATCCATCGTTCGGCATTCGTCAGGAACTCGACAAGTCCTGCGCACAGGCCAGTGTCCGGCTTGAAATGTGCAGCGAGACCAACTCGCTGGCTTTCACCCAGACCGTGGCTGCCCGCACCGATCTTGCGACGTTCCTGCCGATGGTCTCGGCAACGGCGGCGATCAACGCCGGCACACTTGTCGCGATCCCGCCGCGCGACCGCAGGCTGGAGTCAACACAGGTGACGCTGGTGCAGTCGGCCGCGCGCATGGCATCGCCTTCGACGCGACTGGTCGCCGAGATGCTGGTGGCGCAGATGAAGGACAACGAGGGAGGGTAGACGTCTTAAGCAGCGAGCTTTCCAGCCAGCGCGCGGAAACGTTCGAGCTGGTCCTGCTTCAGCGCACGGGTCTCATCACGTCCCACGAAGACCTTGAACATCACGCCGCCATCGACATTGAGAAAGGCGACGAAAGCCGACGACTTGCCCATGAAGGGCCGCTCGACGAAAGCCACGCCGCCGCAGCGCTCATGACGCAGATGGCCATGCAGGCCCTTGGGCTGCGTCAGATTATAGTAGCCGTGGCCAATGGCGCCCGGCGACAGCGGTGCGGTCGTTTCGAAGATGCCGTCCTCGGTATGCACGATCAGCGTCACCTCGCCCCACTCGGCGATATCCGTCATCGCCGTGACGAACGCGTCAGCGCCGCCGCCGATGGTCACCATCCCCTCGGGCAGCGCTTCCAGCACCGCACGCGCCATGACGCCCCGCTCGCGCGCAACGGTCTCGATCACGGCGCCTGGATTCTCCGCCATATAGGTCTTCAGCGCGGCGAGATCCGTATTCAGCATGAGATGGCTCCGTGATCGATCGTTGATGTGAGACGCAGTGCCTGCAATCAGGCCGCAGCGCTCTTGCGGCGCTCGGACTGGATCACTTCGAAACCCTCGAACTTGGGGTGACCGAGATAGAGGCTGGCGCCTTCCGACTTATTGTCCGCGCGGGCATGCGCCTTGCGGAACTGCTCGGACTTGGTCCAGCCCTCGAAGTCTGCCTTGCTGGCCCAGACCGTATGCGACGAATACAGCGTGTGATCCTCAGCCACCGGCCCCTTCAGCAGGCTGAACTCGATGAAGCCCGGCAATTCCGAGAGATAGGATTCGCGGGTCGCCCAGATGTTTTCGAAAGCGGCTTCGGATCCGGTTTTGACCTGAAAGCGGTTCATGGCGATGAACATGGATGTCTTTCCTTTCGTGACGTCGAGAACCTATCATAACCGAAATCGCGCCCGGACATGAGCGCGATTCCTTGGAGGCTGGTGGATGCAGATGGCGATTATGCGCCGCCGAAATGCACCTTGATGCCACCCTTGTAAACGATGCCCGGACCAGGGGCGGTCCACAACGCGTCGTTCTGCGTTGTGCCATCGCTGGTCGACCCGGGAATAGCATAGGGGCGGTAATACTGGTTCAGGATATTGTCGACCCCGAAATTCAAGGTGATGTCCTGCGTCGGTTGATAGGCGACGTAGAGATTGACGAGATCGTAGGAGGTCGATGGCACGTATCCGGCCGGAAGGTCGGTATTGGCCGCGACCGAAGCCCACTGAGCCGAGATTGTCAGCTTGCGATCGAGCAGGCGGACGCCACCGGTGGTCGTGACCTTGCGCGGCTGGATTGTCGCCAGACCAACATTGGTCTGGGTGTTCTTGCCGCTTTGAACCGTCGCGCCGACGCCCAGGAACCAAAGGCCCGCGTCATAGGCCGTCTCGGCCTCGAAGCCTTCGATCTTCGCATTGGCAATGTTTTGGTACTGATAGAAGTTGCTGTTGAGGATGGTGCCAGGACGCCCCATGAATACATAGTTGACGAGAACTGGCGTAGAGGCGACGAGGTCGATGTAGTCATCAACGTCGTTGCGGAAGAAGTTAAACTTGGCGCGGAAACTGTCGCCAGACGTAAAGACGTCGTTGTATTTCAGATTGATGCCGACTTCCTTGTTCTTGCCGACTTCTGCCCGGAGGTTCGGGTTCGGCAAGAAGCAGAACAGGCCAGCGGTACCATCAGCACAGGTGACGAAAGTCGGTCCGCCGCCGGAAGCGTGGCCACCTGCAATGAGCGTTTCACTGATGGATGGTGCACGATAACCCTCCGCATAGCTCACATAGGGCGTAAAGCCCGCTACCGGCGTCACGCCGAGTGTGATCTTGGGCGACAGGCGGTCACCGCTGGATGAAACATTGTTAACACCCACGGCTGTCCCGCTTGAATTGAGCTCATAGTGGTCATAACGCAGTGCGCCTATGACTTCGAGCCAACTCGAATAGTTGGTCTTTAGCTGGACGAAGCCGCCGGAGACTGTGCGCTCGCCGCTCGGCGTGGTGATGTTGGAGTTTCCACGCGAGTCGAATGTTTTCACCTTGTCGTTGAAGACGTCGAAGCCATAGGTCACAGCATTGCGCCACTCACCGATATTGAAGCGAGACGTGTTGTTGACGTCGACGCCAAACGTATCCAGCAAGTAGCCGCGCTGATCGCCAACGCAACCAGAAATGTTATTACCGGCACTACCAGCACCGCAGAGCGCGGTGCCGGCCGTCGAATAGTGGTAGGTCTTGGTCTGGTCGTTGTCGACGCGATTGCCGTAAAGCGAGACGTTGAAATCGAACAGCATGTCCTCTGGACGCGCGTATTTCCACGTCACCGTACCGGTATAGTTCTTTGCATTGGAGGCATAGACGGACGAGCCCTGATTCAGAGCGATCAAGGCCGGCGTTGTAGTTGGACCACGATTCAACTGACCAATTGTGTAGCTATAGTCCTGGAACAGGCCGCCAAACTTCACCTCATGGCCGTCGGCCGGGCGAACCGTAACTTTCATCAGGCCCGCAGCGATGTCGTTGCCTGTATTGCCGATCTCGGTACCGGCGCCATCCTTGTAGTTACCCTGGGTGCGATAGACCGCACCGCCGAACACATCGACCGTCGGATCGACACGCACGCCGCCGAACACGGAGCCGAGACCGCGACTGTTGTTGGAACCGTAGGAGCCGCTCATATCCACGCCCCAACGCTCACCGGGCCGCAGGACGTCATTGATGTCCTTGGTGCGGAACGAGGCCACGCCGCCGATGGCACCAGAGCCGTAAATATTGGCAGTCGGGCCGCGGGTGATATCGATGCCGCCGATCAGCTCGGGATCGAGAAAGAACGAGCCATTCGCATTGTGACCGGAGCGCTGATAGTTCTGGCGCGCACCATCGACCACAACAGCGACACGGCCGAAGTCCTGCAAACCGCGGATATTGATCGCCGTGGATGGATCATCGCCACGATCCTGCATCCAGACACCGGGGACATTGTAGAAAAGCTGGCTCAGCCGGCTCGGCTGCTGCAGCTGGATCTGCTCCTGCGTTACGACGCTGACCGGGGCCAGCGCATCGATGGCGCGCTCCTGGGTCTTCGAAGCCGTCACCGTGATTTCATCGAGTGACTGCCCGGTGCGGCTGGCCTGCGCATTGGCGTTAGCGACCTGCGCCGGCACGGCCGCCGGCTTGGCGGCTGCACGCTTCTTCTTGGCGGGTTTCGGCTTTTGCGGCTGCACGTCGCCTGCCTGCGCGGCGGCCTGTGCCAAGGCTGTCTCGGAGACCAACGCCCCCATTGATACGATCGACACACCCAACAACAAGGCGCGCGTAGTCATGCCCCCAAGAGCCATAGCCTAATCCCCAAACACAAATTTCAACGGATCGTGGCTGGCTGGCGCTGCACGAGGCAGTGAGCTTGCTGGCTCTCGAATGCGACTCGGGGACCCCTGCCACCAAGTTGCCATTTTCGATTACGGTTCCTTAACGGGGGGGTCAAGCAATCCCCGCCCTGTTTATACTGATTATAGACTGCAGTGCTTGGCGATGAGGTGCGACAAAACCTATAACGATGACAGAGACTTTTACGGATGGGATAGATCGGCGCTATGGATACGGGTTCTCACGACGGCAGCGCTGCCGCTCACGCCAAATCCTCAGCCGGACGCAATGTGGTCATAAATGGCGACCGGATGGACAGCAAGGAGCTGTTCGCGGATCAGCGCGAGTTGCTGATTACGCATGGCGACGAGACCTATCGCCTGCGCCTGACGTTCCAGAACAAGCTGATCCTCACCAAATGACCGCCGGCCTCCCCGTTCGACGTCATCGCATCGCACATGCGCTGCAATGTGTAGTGCTTGCCGGCACGCTGGCGCTGTCAGTCGCGGCCGCGGCGGAAGACGCCGTTGTGCGCGACGCACGCGGACGCGACGTCACCATCGGCCACCCGACCCGCATCGTCTCAATCGGCGGCGCAGTGACCGAAATCCTTTATGCCCTCGGCGCTGACGACCGTATCGTCGCCGTCGATACGACCAGCCTGTATCCACCGAAGGCCATGGCCGACAAACCCAATGTCGGTTACATGCGGCAACTCTCTGCGGAAGGCGTGCTGGGGCTGAATCCGCAACTGGTGCTGGCCATCGCGGGCTCCGGCCCGAAGGAAACCATCGACGTCATCGACGCCGCCAAGATTCCGCTCATCATGGTGCCGGATACGTTCACCGAAGCCGGCATGGTGGAGAAGATCCGGCTGGTCGCCAAGGTCGCGGGCGTCGATACACGCGGCGAATGTCTCGCTAACGCCGTGGCCGGCGATCTTGCCGCGCTGCGTGAGTTGCGCGCCAAGGTGAAGACCCCGCCACGGGTGATGTTCGTGATGTCCTTCCTCGATGGCCGCACCATGGTCGCAGGCCAGAAGACGGCAGCCAACGAGATCATCAAACTGGCCGGCGGCGTCAATGTCGCGGACAGCTTCGACGGCTACAAGATCATGAGCGATGAAGCCATCGCCGCAGCCAAGCCGGATACCGTGCTCTCGATGGAGCGCGGCAAGGATACGCTGCAGGCCGACACCGTGTTTGCCAGCCCGGCATTCGCACTGACGCCGGCCGCGAAGACCAGGAGCCTGGTCGCCATGGACGGCCTCTATCTGCTCGGCTTCGGTCCGCGCACGGCCGCCGCCGCACGCGACCTCGCCGTCAAGCTCGATCCGGCGCTGTCGTCCGAGGCTGCAACGTTCAAGCCCGTCTCGCTCGCCGTCAACTGCCGCCAATAAGATGAGCGCTGCCGACGCCAAGCTGACTGCGTTTGTCAGAACGACCGGTCGGGTGCGTCGCCCTGCCACCGTTATCGTGTTGTGCGGCCTGCTCGCGGCACTGCTGCTGACGGTGCTGCTTGCCGCCACCGTGGGTGCCGCCGGCATCCCACTGTCCCGCCTGCCCGCAGCACTTGGCCTCGCGGCCGCCGATCCCGGCAATCAATTTGCCGCGCGCGATCAGCTGATCCTGTGGTCGATCCGGATTCCGCGCATTGCCATCGCCGCCATGATCGGCGGCATGCTGGGCGCCGCCGGCGCGATCATGCAGGGCCTGTTTCGCAATCCCCTCGCCGATCCGGCGCTGGTCGGCGTCTCCAGCGGCGGCGCATTTGCGGCAGCCGGCGCCATCGTCATCAGCGACAGCCGCTTTGCGCATTATGTGAGTTTTCTGCAGCCCTTTCTATTGCCATTAGCCGCCTTCATCGGCTCGCTACTCACCACCATCATTCTCTACCGAATTTCCAGCCGCAGCGGACGCACCTCCATCGCGCTGTTCCTGCTCGCCGGCATTGCCATCGCCGCGATTGCCAATGCGGGCATCGGGCTGCTGGTCTTCATCGCCGACGACCGGCAATTGCGCGACATCACGTTCTGGCTGCTCGGCTCGCTCAGCGGCGCCACCTGGAGCAAGGCCGCAACGATTGCGCCTATGCTGGCGCTGGGCCTGATCGGTATGCTGTTCACCAGCCGCGGCCTCGATGTGCTGATCCTCGGCGAGTCCGAGGCCTTTCATTCCGGCGTCGATGTCGAGCGCCTCAAGCGCATCTGCATCGTGCTGGTGTCGGTCATGACCGGCGCGGCGGTGTCCGTCTGCGGCGTGATCGGCTTCGTCGGCATCGTCGTGCCACACCTGCTACGGCTGATGATTGGACCGGGTCATCGGCTGTTGCTGCCGGCCTCCGTCGGTCTCGGCGCGAGCCTGCTGGTTGGCGCCGATACGATGGCCCGCACCATCGTGGCGCCGGCCGAGATGCCGATCGGCATCCTGACTGCCGCCGTGGGCGCGCCGATATTCCTGCTGATTCTGCTGCGTCAGCGCGGGCTGGTGGGGCTGTGACACCGATGGCCAACGCTCCCGTCCTTACAGCATCCGGCATCTCGCTGACCATCGGCCAGGCCACGCTGCTCAATCATGTCGATCTCGCCATCACCAGCGGCGAGATGGTCGCCATCGTCGGCCCCAACGGCGCCGGCAAGTCGACACTGCTACGCTTGCTGTCGGCCGATCTGCGTGCGTCGCGCGGCGCCATCACGCTGAAAGGCCGCGACCTCCACGCCTGGTCGCCCGCCGAACTGGCGATGCGGCGCGCGATGCTGTCGCAACATGTCAGTGTGAGCTTTCCATTCACGGTCGAGGAAGTCGTGCAGATGGGTCGGGGCAACCTGCCGCTGGCTTCTGCGCAAGCGCTCGTCAATGCCGCCATCGATGAAGTGGGCCTTGGTGACTTCCGTCATCGCGAATTGCCGACGCTCTCCGGCGGCGAGCAACAGCGCGCGCATTTCGCGCGCATCCTCGTGCAGCTTGCCTGCGGCGAAGCTGTGCACGGTCCTGGCATTCTGCTGCTCGACGAGCCGACATCATCGCTCGATCTGCGGCACCAGATCGAACTTGTCGAAATTTCGCGGCAGCGTGCGCGCAACGGCACGGCCGTGATCGCAGTGCTGCACGATCTCAATCTCGCAGTTCGGTTTGCTGACCGCATCATCGTGATGCGCAACGGCGCCGTTGCAGCGGAAGGAACGCCTGCGGAAACGATCACCAGCGACGTGATCCGTCGGGTCTTCGATATCAACGTTGTCGTCGCACGCACCGATGACGGCGCGCCTTATCTGCTGCCGCAAATGATGCAGCAGATTGCGACTTCAACTTCCGTAGTGGGTTAACTGCGTTTCTGCCGGCACATCATCCTGCGCCGGCGCATATTCATGAGTAACATTGTTGCTCACGGGAACTCACTTTTATCTGAACCCCTGATGAACTCACGCATTGCCCTCCTGTCGCAACCAAACCACGGAGGCTCCCCCATGGGTTATGCACACAGGTCGACAGCGCTGGTGGTCGAGAACGACGAAGCACAACGCACACTGGTCAGCCTGCTGCTCGAAGAGAGCGAGATGAACGTCATCGAATGCGAAAGCGCGGAGGCGGCTGTGCTGGTGCTGGAGGAATCCGGCGACAATGTTGCGATGGTCTTCACCGACGTGGAACTCGCAGGCATGATGGACGGCATCGAGCTCGCTTATCTCGCCAAGCAACGATACCCGGATATGCATGTGATCGTGACCTCGGGTACGCCTCGCGTGCGTCGGCTGCCCGATGGCACGCTGTTCATGGCCAAGCCATGGAGCCCGATCGACCTGCTCCGCGCCGCACAACAATCGTTTCACTGATACAGGTCAAATCGGTCCGCGCGGACCGGCAGATGCCGCCCGCGTGGGACCGTCTTGCATTGCTGCAGCGCAACGCCGATAATTCGGCGATCACACCTGCAGCAGCAAGGGTTTCATGCCGTTCGACCTCCTCATTCGCAACGCCACGCTTCCCGACGGCCGCACGGGCCAGGATATCGCCATTGAAGGGGGCCGTATCGTCGCGGTGCAGCCCAATCTGGCGGGAGAGGCCGGACGTGTGATCGATGCCGCCGGGCACCTGGTCTCGCCGCCATTCGTCGACATCCACTTTCACATGGATGCAACGCTATCGCTGGGCCTGCCGCGGCTGAATGTGTCGGGTACCCTCCTCGAAGGCATCGCCCTGTGGGGCGAGTTGAAACCGCACCTCACTTATGAGGCCCTGGTCGAACGGGCTCTCCGCTATTGCGACCTCGCGGTGGCACAGGGCCTGCTCGCGGTGCGTACCCATGTGGATATCTGCGACGACCGGCTGCTGGCTGTCGATGCGCTGCTCGACGTCAAGAAGCAGGTCGCGCCCTATCTCGATCTCGAACTGGTCGCGTTTCCGCAGGACGGTTATTTCCGCTCACCCACGGCTGCGCAAAATCTTGCGCGCGCGCTCGACAAGGGGGTCAGCATCGTCGGCGGCATTCCGCATTTCGAGCGCACCATGGCCGATGGCGCCGCATCGGTGAAGGCACTCTGCGAGATCGCCGCTGCGCGCGGACTGCGCGTCGACATGCATTGCGACGAAAGCGACGATCCGCTCTCGCGGCACGTCGAGACGCTGGCCTATGAAACCCAGCGGCTGGGATTGCAGGACCGCGTCGCCGGCTCTCATCTGACCTCGATGCATTCGATGGACAACTACTATGTCTCGAAGCTGCTGCCGCTGATCGCGGAAGCCGGCGTCGCCGCGATCGCCAATCCGCTGATCAATATCGTGCTGCAGGGGCGCCACGACAGCTATCCGAAGCGGCGCGGCCAGACCCGCGTGCCGGAGATGCGGCCCTACGGCATTAACGTGGCCTTCGGCCAGGACTGCTGCATGGATCCGTGGTATTCACTGGGCTCGGCGGACATGCTCGAAGTCGCGCATATGGGCCTGCATGTCGGGCAGATGACCAGCCGCGACGCGATGCGCTTCTGCTTCGATACGGTCACCACCAATCCGGCAAGGATCATGGGGCTCGACGGCTACGGCCTCGATGTGGGCTGTAACGGCGACCTCGTACTGTTGCAGGCGCGCGATCCGATCGAGGCGATCCGGCTGAAGGCGACGCGGCTTGCGGTCGTGCGCCGTGGTAAGGTGATCGCCGAGACGCCCGCGCGGATCGGCCGGCTCGCGCTCGACGGCCGCCCGGCATCGGTCGATCCGGCCGCTTACGCACCGCCGAGCTGATATATTCGACATCCTTTCCTCACATCGTCCGGCAGCATGACATCAGCCTCTCCCCATTCTCTGCGCGTTGCCGTCATCGGCGGCGGCGTGGCCGGCGCGTTTGCCGCGCTCATTCTGGCGAAGCTGCCGCAGGTCGGGACGATCACCGTATTGGATCGCGACGGCGCCTTCGGGCGCGGGCTCGCCTATTCCGCGAAAGCGAAGTGGCACCGCATCAACGTCCCAGCCTCAAAGATGGGCGGACTCGGCGCCGAAGATAACGGCTTCGTCGAATGGCTGACGGAGACCGGCCAGGCGGACTGGCCGGACTATTCAACCTCTTTCGTGCCCCGCCGGGTCTATGGCGACTATATCTCGACGAAGTTCAACGAACTGACCGGTACCGGGCGTGTGACGCCACGGCAGGATGTGGCTCTGGGTGTGACGCGGCAGGGCGATGGCTATCGCGTTGCGACGGCATCGGGCGCGATCATCGACGCCGATCTGGTGTTCCTCTGTCTTGGCAACCAGCCGCCGTCACCATTTCCCGGCATCGAGGCATCGCCGCGCTCAATCACCAATGTCTGGGCGCCGGGCGCGCTCGATCCGATCGGCAAGGACGATCGCGTGCTGGTCATCGGCACCGGTGCCACCGCCGTCGATATGGTGATCGATCTCGTCCATCGCGGCATGCGCGCGCCCATCACGATGGTCTCGCGGCGCGGGTTGCTGCCGCTGATCGACGTGCCGGCACAGACCGATCCCGATCCGATGAACTCATTCCCGGTGCCCACCGCACGGGGCCTTCTGGCGGCATTGCTCAAGGACACCCGCCGCAAGGTTGCCGCGGGCATTCCATGGCAGACGATGGTCGATACGTTTCGACTGTCGATCGGTGAACTCTACAGGAATGCCTCCGAAACCGAACGTGCCCGCTTCGCGCGGCATCTGCGCGCGATCTGGATGGTGCACCGGCATCGGCTGGCGCCCGACGTCGCCGAACTGCTGGAGCAGTTGCAACGAGACAAGCAGCTCGATGTGATCGCGGGTCGCATCACCAGTGCAGTTGCGACACCGTCGGGACATGACGTGACCATCCGCAAGCGCGGACACGGCGAGACCATCGATCTCGCCACCAACTGGATTCTGAACTGTACCGGCCCGGAAGAGCACTATGATCGCCTGGGCGATCCGCTCATCAAGTCGCTGCTCGCAACCGGGCAAGCGCGGACCGGCTTCAACGGCCTCGGCCTCGATGTCGCCTCAACCTGCGAACTCCGCGACAGTGCCGGTCATGTTCAGCCCGGCTTCTATGCCATCGGCCCGGCGACGCGCGGCGCGTTCTGGGAAGTGACTGCGGCGTCCAACATTCGGCGGCAGTTGCTGGCCGTGAGCGAGCAGTTGAAGACGCTCTAGCCCTTCCGCCACGGCACGATGGCGCGCTCCAGCGCGTCGAAACCGGCATTCATCACGAAGCCGATAATCGCAATGACAAACAGGCCGACATACATGGTCTGGACATCGAACAACTCCCACGCATTCCAGATCATGTAACCCAGCCCCTGTTTGGCGCCGACCATTTCGGCGATGGCGATCAGCACGAGGCCCATGCCCGCGCCGAGCTTGATGCCGGTCATGATCAGCGGCAATGCGCCGGGCAGCGCCACGGTGCGAAACATGTTGAAGCGGCTGGCGCCAAAGTTGCGGCCAACATCGAGGAAGATCGGTGCGATCTGTCGCACGCCAGCCGCGGTGTTGATGACCACCGGATAGAACACGCCGATCGCGACCATGGCGATCTTCGAGCTTTCACCGAGACCGAAGATCAGCAGGATCAGCGGCAGCAGGGAGCTCTTCGGAATTGGATAGGTCGCCGAGATCAGTGGATCGAAGGCTGCACGTATCGGTCGATACAGGCCGATCGCGAGCCCGATCACGATCGCTGGCACGCAGCCGACGACAAAACCGGCAGCGAGGCGATAGAGGCTGGCTCCCACATGACGCCACAGCGCGCCGGAGGAAGCGAGTTCGAACAGATGCCCAATGATGTTAGAGGGCGCCGGAAAGAACCTGACATCCACGATGCCCGTGCGGGCGCAGATTTCCCATAGGCCCAGTAGCACCAGCGGCGACAGGATGCTGATGGCGCGCTCGCTCCACAGTGCGCCGGTGCGGGCCGCGCTCATGCCTTGCTCCCCGGTTCGCGGCTGCGCGCGCGATCGACCTCTTCACGCAGCTGCGCCCAGATGTCATAGACTAGTTCGCCGTAAGCCGGGGTATGCCGGAGCTCGACGACATTGCGCGGCCGCGGCAGATCCACTGGCACGATGGTCTTGATGCGGCCGGGGCCAGCCGTCATCACCATGATGCGGTCGCCCAGCGTCACAGCTTCATCGACACTATGGGTGATGAAGACCACGGTCTTGCGGGTCTCTTCCCAGATCCGCAGCAGCTCTTCATGCAGCAATGTCTTGTTCTGTTCGTCGAGCGCCGAAAACGGCTCGTCCATCAGCAGGATATCGGGATCGTTGGCAAAGGCGCGCGCGATGGAGACGCGCTGGCGCATGCCGCCGGACAGCTGATGCGGATAGAGCGTCCGCGCGCCATACATGCCGGTCTTGTTCAGATAGTGCCCGACCACGTCATCGATGCGCGCCTTCGGAACATTGCGCATCGTCAGGCCATAGGCCGCGTTGTCCCAGACGGTCATCCAGGGAAACAACGAGTCCCCCTGGAACACCATGGCGTTCTGCGGATGACCGGGCTGCGGATTGGCGATGTCGATCCGGCCCTCCGATGGCGCATCCAGTCCGGCAAGCATGCGCAGCAAGGTCGTCTTGCCGCAGCCGCTTGGACCGACCACCACGAAGAAGGTGCTGGCCGGGATATCGAGCGTGATCCGGTCCAGCGCCAGTTGCGTATCGTGCCGCTTGGTGACGTCGCGCAGGCTGATCTTCGGCGCGGGCACTTGTCCGCCATCCCCGATTGCTGCTGTCGACATCTGCACCGTCATCGCCACACTTCTCTTCACCGTTTCACTTGGGCCGCGCGAACGGCCCCAGGATCGGCTTCAGCGCATCGACATAGGACATGTCGACGACCTTGGCTGCCTCGATGTCGCTGGTGACCAGCCCGCGCGACTTGAAATAGGCAAGATCGGTCTCGACGCTGGGAAGATTGATCTGACCGTCGGGATCGATGAACACCGGCACGATCTGATGCAGCAGCGCCGTGTCCTTGATGCCCGTCATCTCGGCGATGTCCTTGATCATGTCCTCGGCACCGGGCCCCGCGATCTTGCCGTCCTTCAGCGTCGCGGCATAGGCGCGCACGCCGCGCAGATAGGCCTTGAGGAACGCCGTCACTGTTTTGCGGTCTTCGGCAAACTTGCCATTGATCAGCAGCATGGCTGTCTGCTGCACCGGATAGAAATCATCGAGGCCGGTGAAGCGCACAGCGACATTGTTGCGCACCATCGCCGTCACGCCCGGCTCCGCCGAAATCGCCGCGTCGATCGCCTTGTTGGCGAAGGCGGTGAGATGCTGCGGGAACGGAAGGAAGACCTTTTCGATATCCTCGTCCTTCAAACCGGCCTTTTTCAGCGCCTGATTGATGACGGACTCGTCCGCCGCGCCATTGGCGATGATCGCGACCTTCTTGCCCTTGAGATCCGCAAGCGACTTGAATGCACCTGACTCGATCAGATCCTTGCGCACCATCAGCGCCTTGTAGCTATAGCCCGCGATATTGGTGCCTTTGTCCGCGACCATCTTCAGCTTGAGACCGCGATTGACGGCATTATAGAGCCCGGCGGAGGCCGCGCCTGCCGATGCGTCGAGATCGCCTGCGCCGAGCGGGGCCACCATCTTGGCGCCGGAATCGAACGGGATCAGTTCAACCTTGACACCCTCTTCCTTGAAGTAGCCGCGCTTCTCGGCGAGGAACAGACCGATATCCGATGACAGATTGGTCGTCCCGACCTTGACCGTCTTCATCTCCTGGGCGTGTGCAAGACCCAGCATCGACATCGCAACACCGGCGGCAACAAGCAGACGTTTCAGCATGATCGGTCCTCTTTATCTCGCATGAAGATGATACGGCAGAACGCACCGCAGCTCAGGGCAAACGTGGAAACAGACGCCTCGGATTGGTTTCAGTAATCAGTTCTATATCGGCAGCGGAAAAGCCCGCAGCCTTGACGCTGGCGAGAGGATCGCGATCCGCCGGCGGGAAGGACTCGTCAGTACCGAGCGCGACACGTTCGATACCCACGGTATCGGCGAGGAAACGCAACGCTTTCGGCGCATGAACGATGCTGTCATAGCCGATGCGCGAGGCGTAGACCGACGGGTCGCATTGCGCGACATCGCCCTGTCCCGCGCGATCCATCCGCGCATGCATCACATCGAAGCGGCCCAGCAGATAAGGAAATGTGCCGCCGCCATGGCTGAGGACGATCGAGAGCGCCCGGAAGCGATCGAGCACACCTGAGAAGATGATCGAGCCGATGCCGAGCGTGGTGTCAAACGTGTATTGCGCGATCTGCGTCAGCGCGAATTTCGCAGCACGCGGCGCGGCGTCGACGAGCACTGGATGCAGGATGACTGGCAGTCCCAACGCTTCCGCCTTGGCCCAGAACGGATCGAGCGGCTTCTCTCCGATATTGACGCCTTCGATATTGGCCGGGACCATCACCGCGACCGCCCCGAGATCCACGGCGCGATCGAGTTCGGCCGCAGCATCTGCAGCGTTGACCAAGGGCACCGATGCGACGAACGAAAAGCGGTCATTGTTCGTATGGCACCACTCGCCCAGCGTATCGTTGAGCATGCGGTGCCAATGCGCGCAGGCATCTTTCGCCAGACCGTAGCCATAGATGTCCGGCCATGTGGCGACCAGTTGCCGGTCGAGACCCTGGCGGTCGAGGCTGGCACGGCGTTGTTCGACCGGCTCGACCAGTTGCGGGAAGAACGGCCGAACCCTGAAACCATAATCGAAGCCGAGGGCCGGCGGCTTGCCATTCCCTGATGGCAGCAGCCTGACGCCGCAATAGGCGCCACGGCCATCGATGGCGGACAGCAGCTGCGGCGGCACATAATGGGCATGGATATCGATCGGCACAATCAGTCCCTATGCGGCATTGGTCGTGCGCTCGCGCGCATCCTTGATGAGGCGCCACAGACGCGGCGGCGTCAGCGGCAAGTGATGAATCTCGACATTGAGCGGCGCCAGCGCTGCCGCCACCGCATTGGCCGTCGCTGCGGCCACAGCAACGATACCGCCCTCGCCCGCGCCCTTGGCACCCAGCGGGTTGCTCGGCGACGGCCGCAGCTCCAGCGTCACCGCGCGCAGCACCGGAAAGTCGCTCGCGGTCGGCACCAGATAATCGGCCAGAGAGGCGTTCAAGAGCTGTCCCTGCTCGTCATAGATCAGATGATCGAGGAAAACGCCACCCAGTCCCTGCACGATGGCGCCGATCGCCTGTCCGTGCACGATGGCCGGATTGATGGCGCGACCGACATCTTCGACCGCGATGTAATCGAGAACTTTCACCGCGCCCGTGCGCGAGTCGACGGTGACATGCGCGGCATGGGTGCCGTAGCTATAAGTGCGCACATCGTTGGCGAACGTGCCGTCTGCCTGCAATTCGCGCCTGGCTGCGAGCGCCGCAAACGACACCGACGCGCCGTTATCGGCGACGACGTTCGCATTGATGATCTTCAACTCGCTGTTCGGCCTGCCCAGGTGATTGGCGGCCTGCTGCAGGATCTTCTCGCGCAGCCGGGTGGCGGCGTCGAGCACGGCTGAGCCGCCCATCACCACCGCGCGCGAATGATAGGTGCCAAAGCCCTCATCGAGCAGCGTGGTCGAGCCATGCAGCACACGGATGCGATCGAACGGGATCGACAGCGTATCCGACGCGATCTGGCCGAGCACCGTCTCCAATCCCTGCCCTAGCACCGATGAGCCAACGGCCACCGTCAGCGAGCCGTCCTTCTCAAGGGTGAGCGCTGCGTTTTCCTTCGGGCCGGCGCCGCCGCTTTCGACGAAACAGCCGAGCCCGATGCCATGACGTACGCCATCGACCAGTTTACCCTGCAGGTGACGTTTCTCGTGCCAGCCAATCTCCTTCAAGGCGCGCTCGAACACCTCGACATAGTCGCCGGTGTCGTAGGATGTCGGCCCTTCATAGGGCACGAGCCCATCGATCGGATAAGGCAATTCCTGTTCGGTGATCAGGTTCTTGCACCGGAATTCGGCGACGTCGATGCCGAGATCGGTCGCGACCATGTCGATCAGCCGCTCGCGAAAGAAATTCGCCTCGAAGCGGCCCGGCCCGCGATAGGTGCCGACCGGCGTCTTGCTGGTCATGAAAGCTTCGACCGACACGCTGACATGGGGGATGCGATAGGGGCCGGGCAGAAATTGCGCCGCCTTGGCCGGGACCACGCCGCCATTGGTGCGGATATAGGCGCCCATATCGGCGAATACTCGGCCGCGCAAACCCAGCATCATTCCGTCGCTGCGGCAGGCGAGCGACAATTCGCAAGCGATGTCGCGTGAGTGATTGATCGCCATCAGATGTTCGCGGCGATCCTCGATCCATTTGACCGGGCGTGCCAGTTTGCGGGCAGCGAAGGGGATCAGGAAATCCTCGGGATAGAATTCGCCGCGCACGCCGAAGCCGCCGCCGACATCGATCTCGATCAGATCGATATCATCCTCGCGAAGGCCCAGCATCTGCGCCAGCGCGCGGCGGTTATAGAACGTAACCTTTGTCGCGCCTGTGACGACGAGCCGACCGGCCGATGAATTCCATTCTGCGAGGAGGCCCCGCGTCTCCATGGGCAGCGCCGTATGGCGCTGCACGCTGAAGCGCTCGGTGCGCACATAGTCCGCCGACGCGAAGGCCGCATCGGCATCGCCAAACCCGGCATCGTAGCGCAGCGCAGCATTATCTTCCGCGAAGTCGAACAGCGGGGTTTCACTTGCGCCGCGCTCGGTGACTGCGGATAGCGCTTCAAATTCGATGCCGATCGTCTCCAGCGCGTCCTCGGCCAGTGCGCGGCTGTCGGCGACGACGATAGCGATGGGCTCACCGACATAGCGCACCTTGTCGCTGGCGATGACAGGCTGACGGAACGGCTCGAATTCGGGCAACGGCGCCAGGCGAAGCGGGATGATGGGGATGGTGTCGCTGATGTCGCGAGCCGTGATCACGGCGTGAATGCCCGGCATCGCTAGTGCCGCCGATGCATCGATGGCGACAATCCGCGCATGCGCGATCGGGCTGCGCAGGATCGCCGCATGCAGCATGCCCTCGACGGCGAGATCGTCAGCGAAATTGCCGGATCCCGACAGGAAGCGCGCATCCTCCATGCGCTCGACTGCGCTGCCGACCAGGAGCTTGGCGACATCGCTCATTGCGCCGCCTCGCATTGCACGTCGCGATAGGCAATGCGGGCTTCCATGATCGCCGCGATGATCGGCAGATAACCGGTGCAGCGACATAGGTTTCCGGAAATCACCTCGCGGATGCGGTCCTCGTCCGCATGCGGCTCATCGGTTAGCAATGCATGGGCAGTCGTGAGGATGCCGGCGGTGCAGAAGCCGCACTGCAAAGCGTGATGCTTGCGGAACGCAAGCTGCAACGCACTGAGATGCGCGGCGCTGCCAAGACCCTCGACCGTGGTTATCTCTCGCCCTTCTGCCTGCGCCGCCAGCATCAGGCAGCCGCGGACGGCGGCACCATCGACGATGACCGTGCAGGCACCGCAGACCCCGTGCTCGCAGCCCAGGTGTGTGCCGGTCAGGTGCAGCTCATTGCGCAGCGCATCCGCCAGCGTGGTGCGAGGTTCGACTGTGACGGTCGCCGCGGCACCGTTGACGGTGAAATGGACGGGACGCGCCGATATCATGCAGCCTCCGGCAAAGCGATGTCGGCCGCACGCGCCAGCGCCCGCTCCAGCAACACGCCGAGAAGATCGCGGCGATAGGCGGCTTCCGCGTGGATATCATCGGCGGGATCGACCGCGTCCCGCGCAGCAGCTGCGGCCCGTAAAATCACGTCGGCATTGATCCGACGGCCATCGAGGATGGCCTCGACACCGGGCAGCCGCATCGGACGATCGGCAACGCCGATCACCCCGATATGCGCGTTGTACGTCAGGCCCTGCGCGTCGATGTCGTAGAATGCGGCAACACCCGCCAGCGCAAAATCTCCGCGGCGGCGTGCGAATTCCTCGAAGGCCCAGCGCCGCGCCTTCTTCCAGAGCGGCAGGCGTATGCTGGTCAAGATTTCGTCGGCCCCCAGAACCGTGCTGAGGCCGCCGGTGATGAATTCATCTGCGCGCACGATGCGCGTCCCGGTCGGTCCGACGATCGTCAGCATCGCATCGCAGGTCACCGCAATGCCCGGCATTTCGGCCGCCGGATCGGCATGGGCCATGCTCCCGCCGACGGTGCCGCGGTTACGGACCTGGTAATGCGCGACATGGGCGATGGCAGCCGCCAGTAGCGGATGCGCCTGTGCGAGCCGCGCATCACGCTCGATATCCCGCCAGGTCACGAGGGCGCCAAAGTCGATGCCCTCAGCGGAAATACTGATACTTTTGAGATCTGGCAGCCGTCCGATATCGACCAGCACGCTTGGCGCCGCCAGCCGGAAAGCAAGCATCGGCATCAGGCTCTGCCCACCCGCGATCACCTTGGCATTGCCGCCATGAACCGCGAGCGCGGCAATCGCCTCGATCAGCGTAGCAGGGCAAATATAGTCCAGCGGCGGAAGCTTCATGGGCTGATTTGCTACTTCTCAATTGCTGAGAACACTATCTTATCTTATAAGAAGGTACGCGCACGGCAATGTTTGTTGGTGCGCAAATGATATCCACATGCTGCCGTTTCCATTGGCAAGCATTACCGAATGGAGGTTCCGTTGGCCATCAAGAGAGCCGCAACTGCGTCGAAACGCGTCGACCAGACGGACCGTCCTGCTGCTGCAGATGGCAGTTCGCGAAAGATACTTCGCGCCCTGCTGGCCTTCTCCACCGATCGCCCGCGGCATTCCGCGGAAAGCCTGTCTGAACAGATCGGGGTGCCACTGTCGTCGACCTATCGGTACATTGGCATCTTGCGCGAAGCCGATCTCATCGACGAAGATGGCCGCGGCTCGTTCGTGCTCGCGCCGCGCGTCATCGGCCTTGCGCAGGCGGCCCGCGCCGGCACCGACCTTGCCTCCATTGCGCGCCCCTTCATGAAGCGCGTCTCTCAGGAAGTCGGCGAAACCATCATCTTGCTGCGCCGCTCGGCCGATCGCGCCGTGTGCATCGAGCGCGCCGAGTCATCGTCACGCATTCGCCTGACCTTCGAGGTCGGAACGGCGTTGCCGCTGCACCGTGGCGCCGGACCGAAAATGCTGCTCGCGCACATGCCCGAAGCTGAATGCGAGACAATCCTCGACGACGCCGTTCGGCGCGATCCCGGCTTCGCACCACATCGCAGGCTGCTGGTGCGCGAGCTCGCCGTGATCCGCGAGCAAGGATGGTCGGAGTCACGCGCGGAAATCACACCGCATGTTTATGCCGTCTCCGTTCCCGTCCGCGATTCCGGTGGCGTGATCGCCGCAATCTCTTTCGTGACGCCGGCATTCCGCACGCCGAAAGCCAGCCAGATCAGGTTGCGCGAGCATCTGCAGCACGCAGCCGCAGATATCAGCAAGGCCTACGCTGCCGTCAGCTTCTGACGGCCGCGTGTAACGGACACGATCAGATCGGATAGTGCTGCGGGCCGGTCTCGATGGTGATCCATCGCAGTTCCGTGAATTCGGCAATACCGGCTTTGCCGCCGAACCGACCGTAGCCCGACGCCTTCACCCCACCGAACGGCATCTGCGCTTCGTCATGCACGGTCGCGCCGTTAATGTGGCAGATTCCAGACTCGATCCGCTTGGCGACATCCAGCGCGCGGGCGATATCGCGGCCGAACACCGCTGCCGATAGTCCGTATTCGGTATCGTTGGCAACGCGCACGGCTTCGTCCACGCCATCGACGCGCACGACACTCACGATCGGCCCGAATGACTCCTCATTGTAGATCCGCATCGTCGAGGTAACGTGATCGAGTACTGTAGCCGACATCAGCGTGCCATCGACGCTGCCACCCGCCACAACACGGGCACCCTTGCCCACGGCGTCCTTGATCAGCGCCTGCATGCGATCCGCAGCATCCTTGCCGATCAGTGAACCGAGCGGTGTATCGCCCTTGCGCGGATCGCCCGCGACTAGGCTACCCGCCTTGGCCGCGAGCTTAGCCACGAAGGTGTCGGCGATCTTCTGATCGACAACAAGCCGCTCGGTGGACATGCAGATCTGCCCCTGGTTCATGAATGCTCCAAAGGCCGCGGCCGCCACTGCTGCATCGAGATCAGCATCGTCGAGCACCACCAGCGGCGCCTTGCCGCCGAGTTCAAGCAGCACTGGCTTGAGATATTTGGCGGCGGTCTCTGCGATGATGCGGCCGACGCGGGTCGAACCGGTAAAGTTGATCCGGCGCACGGCGGAATGCGAGATCAGCGCATCGATCAGCGCGGGCGCATCTTCCGGCGCGTTAGTGATCACATTAAGTACGCCAGGCGGCAGACCGGCCTCGCGCAGGCACTCGCCGATCAACCGATGTGTGCCCGGGCAGATTTCCGATGCCTTCAGGATTACCGTATTGCCGCAGGCCAGCGGCAACGCCACAGCCCGCACGCCCAGAATGACCGGCGCATTCCACGGCGCGATGCTGAGCACGACGCCCGCGGGCTGGCGGATCGCCATCGAGATGCAACCGGGCTTGTCCGATGGAATGACCTCGCCGGAAATCTGCGTCGTCATCGATGCCGCTTCGCGCAGCATGTTGGAGGCGAGATGAACATTGAAGCCGGCCCAGCCGGCAGTCGCGCCGGTTTCCGACGCCATCAAGGCAATGAAATCAGGCGCCTTGCTGGCAAGGATATCGGCCGCCTTCAGCAGGACGGCGCGGCGTGCGCCCGGGCCGGTCGCCGACCACGCAGGGAAAGCAGCGGCGGCAGCATCGGCAGCGCGCTTGGCATCGGCGATTTGGGCTGCCGCGGCGCGCGAGGCGATATCGCCGGTCATCGGATTGAGACGATCGAATGTCGCGCCGTCGATGGCCTGCACATCCTGGTTCTCGAGCAGCAGATTGATCTGGTTCATGATGATGTCCTCCGTTGGATGTTTCTTTGAATTTCAAGCCGCGCCGCTGGCGAGCCCGCCGAGATAGGCGCGGCGCACGGCGTCGTCGGATTGCAGGGCTGCGGCGGTGCCGCTGCCGGTGATCTTGCCGTTCTCGATCAGATAGCCGCGATCGGCGATAGCCAGACTCTCGCGTGCGTTCTGTTCGACCAGCAACAGGCCGACGCCGGTCTCGCGCACCTTACGCAAGGCGGCGAACAATTCCCGCACCAGCAACGGCGACAGACCGAGCGACGGTTCGTCGAGCAGAAGAATGTCGGGGTTCGACATCAGCGCACGACCGATTGCTACCATCTGCTGCTCGCCACCGCTCATGGTGCGCACGGTCTGCGCCAAGCGTTCGCCAAGCCGCGGAAACAGCGTCATCACCTTGGCACGCTGCGCTGCCTCGACCGCCCGCGCACGCTTCGGGTTGGCGCCGAGCAACAGGTTTTCGGCCACTGTCAATTCGCCGAACACGCCGCGACCTTCCGGCACCAGCGCAAGCCCGGCTTCCACGATCTCATGAGGCGGCAGACGGGACAGATCACGACCGGCGAGTTTGACGATCTTGGCTGGTGACGGCAGCAAGCCGGCGATGGCTTTGAGCAACGATGACTTGCCCGCGCCATTGGCGCCGAGAATGACAATGATCTCGCCGCGCTCGACATGGAGCGCCGCATCGCTCAGCGCGTGATGCTGGCCATAGGTGACGCTGATATTGGAGACCTCAAGCATCCGCCGGCACTCCCAGATAGGCTTCGATCACCGCGGGGTCGCTCAGCACAGCAGCTACAGGCCCTTCTGCAATCTTGCGGCCACCGCTCATCACCACGCAACGATCGCAGAGCGAACGGATCGCATCCATCACATGCTCGACCAGCAGGATCGACAGCCCTTCCTCCTTGAGCGATCGGATCAGCTCGATCCCGATCAGCAATTCGGACGGGTTCAGACCGGCGAGCCATTCATCGAGCAGCAGCAGGCGCGGCTGCAGCGCCAGCGCGCGTGCCAGTTCGAGCCGCTTGCGGTCGATATAAGTGAGCTCCGATGCGGGCCGTCCGCCAAATCCAGCGAGACCGACCCGCGCGAGCAGGCCAGCCGCAGCGGCCGCCATCGCGTCGCGTACAAGCGGCGCATGGTGAAAGGCTAGCCCAGCCTCAACATTCTCGCCGCAGGTCATGCCGTCGAGCACGCGGACCAATTGGAAGGTGCGTGCCAGACCGAGACGCGCGATGCGATGGGTCGGCCAGCCCGCGATGTCGTGGCCGGCGAAGGCAATCACGCCAGCATTCGGCGACAGCACGCCGGAGATCAGGTTGAGCGCCGTCGTTTTGCCAGACCCGTTGGGACCGAGCAGCCCGACGATCTCGCCGGCATGCACCGTCAGGTCGATGCCGTTGACAGCGATGAGACCGCCGAACGCGCGGGTCAGGCCTTCGATGCGCAGGACTGGCGTTGCACTGAGGGTCATGCCTGCGCTCCCCGCATTTTTGAGGCCGTGGGTCGCCAGGTTTTCAACCTCTCCCAGAGGCCGACCACGCCTGATGGCAGCGCATAGACGATCAGGAGGAAGACCACGCCCATGATCAAGGTCGACGTGCTGGGAAAGCGCGCCGACAGAAAGTCGAACAGCAACGTCAGCGGAATGGCGCCGAGCGCCGGCCCCCACAGGCGGTGGGCGCCGCCAAGCAGTGCCATGATCACCACTTCGAAGGAGATGGTGGCGTTGAAGGCGATCGATGGCTCGATATAGGTGAAGCGCGGCGCCATGATCGCACCGACCAGCGTCATGAAGGTGGCCGTGATGGTGAACAGCGCGACCTTGGCGATGGTGACATTGATGCCGCAGTGTCGTGCCACGGCCTCGTCTTCGCCGATGATGCGCAGTGCGAAGCCGAAGCGCGAGCGGGCAATCAGCCAGCCGGTACCGAACACGATGACGGCAAGCGCCAGCAGCTGCCAGTAAATGTCGTTCTGGGTGATATCGACAAAGACGTAACGGCCGAGCACGCGGGTCTTGTTGACCTCGTACCAGACCACGATCTGGCGCACGAGTTCGGCGAGACCGAAGGTGAAGATGACGAAATGCACGCCGCTCAGCCGCAGCGTCGACAGGCCGACGATGACGGCCATGACCGCGCCGATCGCAGCCGCGATCAGCAGCACCAGCGACCACGGCAATTGCTCGCCCAGCACGGCGACGGTGTATGCGCCGACACCGAAGAAGGCTGTGGTCGCCAGCGACACATAGCGCGTCGGGCCAGAGAACATGCCCCATGCCGTCGCCAGCACCGTGAATTGCAAGAGACTGATGGCGAGCGCGAGGTGATAGGCATCGACAATCATCGGGACGAATGCGAGCGCAACCACGGCTGCGAGGCAGATCGCGGCAGTCGTCATTTGGGTACGGCTCATCGCTGCGCCCTCCCGAAAATGCCGGCCGGCTTCACCAGCAGCACGCCGAGAAACAGCGCGAAGTTAACAGCAAGCGTCAGGCCAGGATCAATGAAGGTCGCCACCAGCGCCTCACTCAGGCCGAGGGCGAGGCCAGCAACGAGGCAGCCGAGCAGATTGCCGACGCCGCCCATAACAACGACGATCAGCGCCTTCATGGTGAACACCACGCCGGAAGTGGCGCTGAAGGTCAGGAACATGCTGATCAGCACGCCGGCAGACGCCACCAGCGCGCCGCCGAGCGCAAAGGCCAGCGCCGATGTCCTGGTGACATCGATGGCAACAAGCTGCGCTGCGATGGGATCGACGGCTACGGCGCGGATGGACGTCCCGATCCGTGTGCGGGTCAGCGTCAGATAGAGCGCAAGGCCGACCACGACCGCAAGCCCGAATGCAATCAGGCGGTTCAGTGCCAGCACCTCGCCGACGATCGTCACCGGCACAGCGAGGAACGAGTAACTAAAGTAGGCGCCGCCAAACATGGTCAGCATGATGCCCTGCACAATGAACATCATGCCGAAGGTGGCTAGAATGCTGTCGACCTCAAGGGCGTCGCGGGTGCGCGCGCGGCGCACCAGCGGCGTGAGCAACACGCGGTACAAGAGATAGCTGATGCCGAAACTGACCGGAATGACAAACGCCAGTCCTGCGAGCGGATTGAGCGCCCAGCCGGTGAACAGCCAGTAGGACGCAAAGGCCGCGCCGATCAGGAACTCGCCATAGGACAGGTTCATGATCCGCGCCACGCCATATTGCAGGGTGAGCCCCATGGCGATCAGCGCGTACATGCCACCCAGCACGAGGCCGGTGAGAACCGCGTTTGTCATTCTGTCAGACCAGATACGGGAGGGACGCGATCACTGCGCCTTCCATGCCGGCTTCGGCACGACCGGCGCACGCGCGCCTTCGTTACCCGACGGGCCGACGCCATAGAACTCGCCGTCCTGCCACTGCCCGACCCACCAGTATTTGGTCGGCATGTTGTTCTCGAGCTTCACCTTGCCAATCACGGTGTCGAAGGTGCCGCTCTGCAGATCCTTGATGACCGCAGCGCGATCGACCTTGCCAACCCGCTCGATCGCCTGCTGCAGCATCTGCAACCCGGCGTAGGTGACCGCACTGGCCCAGCGATCCGGCTCCGCGCCATTCGCCGCCGACGCCTTGTGCCGCGCCAGATAGTCCTTGATGGCCGGGCTGTCGCCATTCCAGCCGCCGATGCCCATGACGCCTTCCGCGCTGGCGCCGAATTTCTGCTTGAACAGCGGGAATGCAGTGCCGACACCGGTGTAGAAGATCTTCGGATTGAAACCGGAGATGCGTGACTGTTCAGTGATCGCGATCGTGTCCGGCGGATAGCTGAAGGCGATGAACACGTCGGGGTTCAGCGCCTTCACCTCATTGATGATCGGGCTGAGATCCTGGGTGCCGACCGGGTAGGTCTTGTCATAGGCAAGTTTGAACTTGGCGGCTGTAAGAGCTGGTCTGGCGGCACCAGAGAGATCGATGCCGAAGCCGTCGGCGATGCTGGCCATCGCCACGGTGTCGCCGATCTTGCCTTCAGTGCGCAGCTTCACCAGCAGCTCAACCAGCGTCTTGGCAGCATCGGCGCTGGTGCCGAGCAACCAGAAACTGTTGGGCCAGCGCTTCGCCTGTTCTGGCGCACGGTCAGTGACCGCCGTCGAGGCGATGTGCGGATAGCCGGCCTTGTTCAGGATCGGTCCGACCGCGAGATTCAGGCCGGTGCCCCAGGGCGGCAGGATAAAATCGACCTTGTCCTGGGTGATCAGCCGCTCCAGCGCCTTGGCGGCTTCCTCGGCGCTCGACCGGTCGTCATACTGGACGACCTCGATTGGGACGCGCTTGTCGCCGAGCTTGAGCCCGCCGGCGGCGTTCACTTCCTTCACCCACAGCTCGTAGTTGGGAATCGTCGTTACCGCGGCGCCGCCGGCGGCTGGGCCGGTGCGCGAGATGGCATAACCGATCTTGACCGACGTCTGGGCCTCGGCTGCACCGTCCCACCCGACGAACGCCGCACCGGCCACTGCGAGTAGTCCCGCCGCAAGGCGCTTGACTGCTGACACCATGTTATCCTCCCCGAATTCTTTTCACCGACGCCTTGTGGCGTTCGATGGCCGGAGACTAGTCCAGCGTTTGGGGCTGGGAATTGGACGCATCCGGGGAAAGATTGTATTGATCCGTGTAGGCGAGCTATTTCACGCGACGGATTGTCCCAGTGCTTGAGACCGCGCACATCGTTTCGGGTCCCACCGGCTTCGCGGAGAAGCCGCTTCCGGCACTGCATGCGGAAAGATTCGCACCCGGACTGGCGCCGCGCAGCTGGATCATCCGGCAGTCGGTTGCCAGGCGCTCGCACCTGCTGGTGATCGAAACCCGGCGCGGCACCGCCACGATGCGCGGCACCACGGTTGCCATTCAGTCCCCCGGCCTGTTGTGGCTTCCCGGCGATCACGAAGGCACGTTCGAAGTCGAAGCCGGCGCACAAGGCTATCTGATTTCAGTGTCGGACGATGTCCTCACCCGCACCGTCGCCGGCAGTGCCGAGGCGCTGCATCTGCGGCGAACCATCGACCGGCTGGTCCTGCGCGAAGGCACGCAACTCGCGACGACTTTTGCGGCCATCACGGAATCCTGCAGCACGCTGGTGCGTGAGTTGAATACGCCGGGCCGCGGCAGCGCGACGATGACATCGACGCATGTGTTGTTGCTGTGCCTCCACATCTGGCGCTCGGTGATTTCGGAGGAAGCCCCCGACGATGCTGCACAGCGCGGCGACGGCCCGCGCCTCGTCGGCAATTTCCTGCAGATGGTCGAACTGCATTATCGCGACGGCTGGCCCATCGCACGCTATGCGGCTGCACTTGGCGTCACTGACGACAAGCTGCACGCACATTGCAAGCGCGAGAAGGGCTACAGCCCGCGCGCCATCGTGCATCAGCGCCTGATTCACGAAGCCTGCATGCGGTTGCGGCAGCTCGATCTGCCGGTCGAGCAGATCGGCTATGGCCTCGGCTTCCGCGATCCCGGCTATTTCAATCGCTTCTTCCGCAAGTATCAGAATGCGTCGCCAGGCGCCTATCGGCGTCGCGCGCGGCTTGATCCAAGTCAGCACGGCCCGTCCTATGCGGCCTGGCCGTAACTGTCCCACGCTCGATCAGTGCTGTATCTCTTTGAAACCTGCGTGATCAATTTGAAACAGCGCGCGTTAAGCATGACTCGATATTGAATCGGGGTCACAATATCCATTTCCGCGCTCTGTTTCAGATGTCACTTCAAGACGCCGTTCACCATTAGGCCCGAAGCGCTGGTGAAAAGTGCCTACGAGATCGTCGTCGACGTAGGATTGCACCCATAAGACGCATGCGACGGCGCCAATTACCGACTCCAGGTGGAGCGGAATACTACTTGGCGCGGCAGGGCTGCATTTGCTCGACTGTGTCCGAGTGTTTCCGCTGATATGCCTTATCGCGAAGGCAAAATCTTAGACGTTGTGCTGGTGACAAAAGCCTGCGAAAGCAGGATATTGATGAAATTGCGACTTATCAGCGCACCTACGGTATTGGCGTTCACCCGTTTTCATAGTGTCGGCCCATGACCATCGAGATCGTCCAGATCGTCCAGGAGTTGAGTTCGGTCGGCGGCGTTGAAAGCGTGGCCAGCGAACTCGCATGCGCATTCAGTCGCGCCAAAATCGCCAACACAGTTCTCGCCAGCGCCGTCGGCGACAAGGCAACGCCAGGTACGCGCATCGAGCGCGTCGGCGCCTGGCTTTCGCACATCAAGACGCGCGGCATCCTGCGCTATCTTGGTCGCGCTTTTGTCGTTCCCACCTTCACATTACTGGCGACGCGCGCCGCCTATCATCATCCCAAGGCCGTCATCATCAGCCACGGCGACAGCCTGACGGGCGACGTGTTGGTCGTGCACGCGGTCAACGCGCAGAGCCTCGCCGAAAAGCGCAACGCCGGCTCCTGGTCATGGATGCTGAATCCCATGCATCTGTGGGTGGCCCTGCGTGATCGCTGGATGATCGGCGGCCTGCGCTATCGCATGTATGTCGCGGTCTCGCCGCGCGTCGCAACTGAACTGCAACAGATCTACAAGGTGCCAGCGTCGCGCATCCGCGTGATCCCCAACGGCATCGACCTCAATCGCTTCGCCCGCGACACCGCGGCCGGTCTCAGGATCCGTCAGGAATTCGGCATCCCGGTGGACGCAAAGCTGCTTCTGTTCGCCGGTCATGAATTCCGCCGCAAGGGTCTGGCACATGCCATCGGCGCGCTCGAACGCCTCGGCCCGGATGTCTGGATGCTTGTGGTGGGCTCGGATAATCCCGCGCCCTATCGCAAACTGGCGACGACCTCCGCCGATCGGCTGGTCTTTACGGGATCGCGTACCGATATGCCGGCCCTCTACGCTGCGGCCGACGCCTTTGTACTGCCGACTGCCTATGAAACTTTCTCGCTGGTCTGCATGGAAGCCATGGCCTGCTCGACGCCGGTTTTTGCAACGCCGGTCGGCGGCATCGAGGATTATCTCGTCGATGGCGTAAACGGCTATCAGATCAAGATGGACGGCGCAGACATCGCCGACAAGATCGCGATGGCTTTCTCCGATCCGGCGACACTGGCCCGGCTGTGCGAAGGCGCGCATGCCACGGCACTGAATTACGGCTGGGATTATGTCGGTTCGCGCTACATCGAGCTGCTGGAGCAGGTGCAGGCGTCGAAGAACGAATTTGCGCCGGGCGCTATGGCGGTCGGCGCCTGATCGCAAGCGCCTGCTTCAAGGGCGCGGCCGATCAGCCCCCCGCTTTGCATCGGCGGCCTGCTGGCAGGCCGACACCAGCGCATTCGCCACCACCTCGTAAGTAAAACGCGTCAGCACGTTGTCGCGCGCGGCCGCGCCGCGGTCCAGCAACTGCTGCGGGTGGGCAGCAAGCCGATCCAGCAGTGTCGCCAGTGCATCGGGATCCCGTTCGGGAATAGTCCAGCCGCCCTTGCCGACAACATCGGGAATAGCGCCGCCCGTCGAACCGATCACCGGCACGCCGCAAGCCTGCGACTCGACGATCACCCGGCCGAACTGCTCACGCACGGCGCTGGTGGTGCGTGTCAGCAAGATCATTGCATCGAGACCGCTCAGGAATGACGCGACATCGGCCGGTTTGCCCCAGCCCCGGAATGTGACACGATCAGTCAGTCCCAGTTCGTTGACGCGCAGTTTCAACGCAGGCTCATGCGGACCTTCGCCCATGATCGCCAATGTCACATTCGCCGTGGCGCGCTTCATGGCGTCGAGCGCGTCGTCGAGACCCTTCTCCTCGACGAGACGCCCGACATAGCCAATGCGTAGTCCCCGCCCGGGCGCAATCGGCGCCTGGCGCTCGCCGGTCTGATTGAAGGTCGCAAGATCGACGCCATAGCCAATCGGCGACGTCGGCCCGGTATAACCGCGCGCGCGGACGACTGCTGTCGCCTCCGGACTGCGCGAGAGGATATGATCCGTGTTCCGCAACACGACCTTGCGGATGAATTCGAACGGTGGTGGCAAGCGCTTCAGGATGTTCTGATCGACTTCCAGGACCATCGCGGCCCGGCCCTTGAGGATGCGCGCCTGCATCGCGACGACGCTCCACGGCTCTTCCCAGAGATGGATCACATCGGGATCGACCTCGCGGATGAGACGCCGCAAGCCCGGATAGAAATGTAGATACCAGCTCATCGGGCCGGCGCGCGGCAGGCGGATCGGCATCACATGCACGGTCATGCCGGGATCGTCGGACGGATCTGCAATGATCGTACGGCCGAACTGGTACCAGGTGGCCGGGACGACGAGATGCATGTCGACGTCATCACGTCCGACGAGTGGATAGTATCGCAGACGCCCCGCATCGCGGCTGACAGCGGAATGGGCGATGGAAAGAACCTTGAGACGACGACTGCTAGACACGCCCCGTCATCCTCGCGGCCACACCCGTCAGGCCAGACAGATGGAGCTCCATGGTCGCGAGACTGCGATCCGAACCATTGATCGTGCAGCGTGGCAGGTTGTAGGCATCCTGGCCATTGCGCACGAGGCCCTTGCGGGTCGTCGCTGCACTCGCATAACCGGCATCGCGCGCGATCGCGAAATCGCGCGGACCGCAATCGCCCGAACGTCCATAGGGAAATGCGAAATGCCTGGCGGGAATACCAAGGCGCTCGACCAACCGATCGCGACTGCCCTTGAGCTCGAAGCGTGCGCCATCGGGTGACAGCGACGAAATACGGGCATGCGTCACGGTGTGGCCGCCGATCTCCACCAACGGATCGTCGCGCAACTCTTCGAGCATCTCCCAGGTGATCGCATGCTTCCAGTGCATCGCGTCGATGTCGACACCATTGAGCTCGCAAAACTTCTTGTAAGAGGCTGACGCCTGCGGACCGTCCCAACGATCTGCAATACGATAGAATGCCGCACGCTTGGCATCAGACGTCGGCACGTCAATCGCGCCATCCTCAAGGATGACGCGGTCGTTGTTGAGCAGCGCATCTTCCAGACCTGCGGCCCACAGCGGAAGCGTACCGTCAGGAATGCCCGTCGTGACAAACAGCGTCACCGGCACATTGTGACGGCGAAACAGCGGCACGATCTCCTCATAGGTATCGCGATAGCAATCGTCGACGGAGAAGTTGACGAAGCGATCGTTGGACTTTCCTGCCTTCGAGCGCTGGATCGCTTCTTCCATCGTCACGACATCCCAGCCGCGTTGCTTCAGATGCGACAGGAACTGATCGAGAAAATTCGTGTCGAGATAGAAGTCGCGGTTCGGCAGCTTTTCCCAGGCCCGAGCGGAGGCGCCGCGATGAAAGGTCATCAGGCAGCCACGCGTGCCCATGAACATATCGGCAGCCATGCTGATCGGGCGAACCAGCGCTTCGGAAGACGCCATGCGTCGGGCGGCGCTGGATAACAGGTGCTTCATCGAAAAGTCCTCAGACGATCAAGGCACTCTCTAATACAAAAACACATATCAAAATCACAAGCGCCCCCGGACGCGCGCAAATGCCGCAATGTAGACGCCCGGCATCAGCATCGCGACAGACAGCGCAAGGCAGACCAGATAGGCAAAGCCACCGGCGAAAAGCCGCTGCCACGGGCCCGTCAGAACCTCGTGAATTTGCCAGCTGAAGAGCGCCATCAGCGCCGCCGGGAAACACGCGAGAAACATCAGGTAGAGTAGCTTGCGCCGGGACCCCAGGACGATCATGACGCCAGCCAGAAGAACGATACCACGGGCGGCTTCACCCAGTCCAAGCAACAAGGTGCCCCATTCATGCGCCGCGGGCAGGTATGAGGCGAGAAGGTTAACTACGATATTAACCAGATAGGCACTGACGATGATGGCAGCAGCCGCAAAGTTCCGGCCTGCGCCATTGAGGATGCGGATCAGGATCCAGCCAAGCGTCGCGGCCCACAGACCAAGTGCAATGCCGCGCAAGGCCTGACTGGTCAGGAACAATGCGTGCTCGTTGAAGGCGCCGCGCAGAAACACCAGCCGCACGATCTCCGGCGCGAACATCGCGAGAAAGACTGACGCTGGCACTGCGAGCGCGAGAATAGGCCGAGCGATCCCTTCGATCTGCGCGCCGACGTCCTTCGGCGGGTGGCTGGACAACACCGCCAGCCCGACTGGCTGACTGATCAGCAGCAGCGCGCTTTCGGTCAGTGTCCGCGCATAGTCCAGCGAGGCCACCGCACCGGTCCCGACCCGCGATGCCAGCAGGCGTTCGATCCAGACATTGGCCTGTTCGGCGACCGGTAGCGCGAGCAGCGGTCGCAGCCGACGGAAGAATTCGCGGCCTGACGCCAGCACCGATGACAGCGACAGGCCCTTGAAGCTGAGCACGCCCTCGCGCCACATCGTGTAGAGCCCCCAGGCGCCGAGCGCGTTGAAGGCAGCCGAGAACGACCAGGCCAGTGTATGAAAGTTGCCGGACACAGCAACGAGGGCAATGCCCATCAGCACGGCGACGTTCAGGATGCTGGCGCGGATATTCGTCAAGCGGGTCCGACCGAGCGCGATTTCGCCTGCAGCCAGCACGTTGATCATCGCCGAGGCCGGCATGCCCAGCGCCATGATGCGAATGAAGTCGAGAGTGAGGCTACGCCCCTCCGCCGAAAAGCCGCCGACCAGCGCATCCACAGCCCGCTCACCGAGCGCCTGCAGCCCGATCATCAGGATCATGGCAATGCCGGTGATCGCCACCGTCATGGCGCCGAGGCGCTGAGGTCCGTTGCCGTCCTTCAGCGCATCCCGGTGCATTGGGATCATTACGGCGGGGACGGTTTCGTTCTGCAGAAAGGCCAGCGGCAGCATCACCGCCGTGATCGCACCACGAAAACCGTCGGCGACCAGCGAAGCGCCAAGCACCTGCGCCATCAAGATCTCACGGCCGAAACCCAGCAGCTTGCTGGTCAGCGCACCGCTGATGAGAATTGCCGTAAACTTCCGCGTCGAATGCCGGGCGCCGCTCATAAGCGCGCCGCTGCGGTCCGATCAGGGACCGTCCGAGAACTCAAATTGCAAACTGAACGGCGATACGCGGTCACACGGGAGCTCCGGCAGCCGCTCGCCCGATCAGGTTTGAAACGGTCTGCAGCATCTGATCGACACTGTAATGCGAGCGCGCCCGCGCTTCGGCATAGTGCAACTGGCTCGCCAGTTCAGGCGGGCGCGACATGACCTTGGTAATAGCGGCGGCCAGCGCCTCGGCATCCCCGGGCGGCACCAGCGTCCCGGCCTTGCCGGCTTCGAGAATATCAGACGCCGCACCGGCATCCGTGGCAATCACAGGCACATCCGCGAGCATGGCTTCGACAAGCGTGCGACCGAAGGGTTCGGGATCAATCGACGGATGGATCATCGCATCGACAGCGCGCATCAGCCTCGGCACGTCGCTGCGCTGGCCGAGGAAATGCACGCGATCGCCAAGACCGAGATCCGCCACCATCCGGTTGAGCTTCTCGGCATAAGGCTCTTCGCCAAACAGCGCAGCCCCTGCAATGATACAGCTGACGCCCGGTGTCTTTGCCAGAGCCTGCAACACGATATGCTGGCCCTTCCAGGCCGCGAGGCGGCTGAAGACGCCGACGAGCGGTCCTTCAGGCAATTTCAACTCGCGCCTGATCTCGAGCGGCGTGCTGGCGTCCGGCGGCACATCAAGACCGTTAGGCACGATCGCGACCAGCTCCTTGCGGCCGCCTTGCGCAATGAAGGCATCTGCAGCAGCTTGCGAAGGAACGACCACTTTTGCCGTACAATAATTCGCCAGCGCCACCTGCACGCGGCGCTGCGTGGCGCCGAAATGCTCACTGCTGATGATATCGTGCAGGTGCCAGATCAGCGGACGCCGCGCCAGCGTGGCGGCCACGGCCGATAACACAAAGGCCTTCTGCGAGTTCGCATAGATGACGTCATGACGGCGCGCTTCGCGCGTCAATTCGGCAATAATGGCCCCGAGCCGACCAATCAGCGGAAAGGCTTTCAGGATTGAGCTGTCGCGCCTGACATCCGAGAGCCCCTCGCCCCAGCGCGACACGCGCACCTTCAGGCCCTTGGCTGCGAGCGCCTGCTGCAGCGGACCATCCTCGAACAGGAAGGCCGCCTCGCCCACCCATGGCTGAACGAGATCGATCAGAACGAGTTCAGCGCCGGAGATCGAGCCCGTATGGCAGACGAACAGAACGCTGGGAGCGGGCATCACGTCGCTCCGGCATAGGCATTATTCGAAACCCGGTCTGCGCCGCTCGGCGTATTGGCGTCCGGCATCATCGTGACGGCAATGCCGAAGACGCTGCCGCCCGCGACCCGGATCGCGCTGGATGTCGCCACTGCCTGCCCGATCGACGAGCGGCCGGAACGCATGCAGAGCAGTACGCCATCGACCTGTCTGGCCAGTACGCCCAGATCCGTCTGGATGCCCGGCGACGGCGCGTCGATCAGGACAACGTCGTAGATCTGGCTCCAGAGCAGGAGATCGCCGAGCGGTTTACGCATCAGCAATTCGGCGGATGCCGAGAACGGCCCGGCAGGAATGACGTCGAGATTAGGAGTCGCGGTGCGGACCACCGCTTCGCGCGGCGTGATGTCGCCGCGCAGAATTCCCTGCAGCCCCATGCTGCTGCGCAAGCCCAAGGCTGTTTCGAACTTCGGCGCGCCGAAATCGCATTCGATCACCAGCACGCTGCGGCCAGCCGTTGCGAGATATTGCGCGAGAGTCAGGGTCAGAAACGTTTTGCCCTCGGCCGTCGTCGGCGACGCGACCAGAATCTTGCGGCGTGTCATGGCGTCGTTCGACGCGAGCAGGCCCGTCGCCAGATCTCGGAGTGCATCCTGATAGTGCGGATCCTGCAGCGCGAGCGGCAGCGCACGCGCCAGCGAGGCGCCGGACTGCGCCGTGAGGATCGCACCGATCGGCGATTCCGATGGATCGCGCTTGACGGTCGGCAATCGTGCCAGAACGGGCGCGCCGGTGACGACGGCCAATTCCGATGACGACGTCGGCAGCGGCGGTCCGGGACGCGGCGTCACGGGGGCAGTCGCCTGAACAGGGGCCGGAGCGACGGGTGCAGCGACTGCGACAGGTGCAGCTACGGCGGTAGGCGCAGCGGCGGCAGGCGCGTCTGCACGCACCGGGCGAATAGTTGCCGTCCGCAGCCGGGACAGACCCGCAAGATTGACGCGATCGCCGAAGAAGGCTGCGACGAATGCGAGCAGCAGGCCGAGCGTGCCGCCAGCGGCCAGGAACGGAATTTTCTTCGGGAAAAACGGCTTGGTCGGCAGTTCGGCAAGGCTGACCAGCCGTGTATTGCCAATCAGCACGCGGCGCTCGGTTTCGAGTTCGCTGGCGCGCTTGTAGAGATCGGCATATTGCTGGCGCTTGATCTCGGTACTGCGCACCATGCTCTCGATCGAGGCCTCGTCCGATGTCGCCGAGCCGACTTCAGCCTTCACGGCATCCATCTGCTTTTTGAGTGCGTTCACGAGGGCGTCATTGGCGTCGAACGCCTTCTGCGCGCTGGCGGCAATGCTCGCCACTTCCGTGGCCATGCGCTCCTTGATCGCGGACTGCTCCTGCTCCAGCGCACGCAGCGACGGATGCCGCGGCCCCAGCACATTGGCCTGGCTGGCAAGCTGCGCGGTGACGACCGTGAGCTGCTGCTTGAGATCGGCGATGGAGCGGTTCGACAGCACGGAAGGCGAGTCCACAGCACGGGCCTGATTGGCCTTGATCTCCTGCAGGCGGGCGAGCGCATCAGCACGCGCGGTCTCGGCGGTCGACAGCTGCTGGCTGATACTGCTCAGCCGCTCCGAGCTGATCGGTGCCAGCGATCCGCGCATCAAGCCCTTGTTGCGGCGAAATGCCTGGATCTTGGCATCGGCATCCCGCAACTCTGCATCCAGCTGCTTGGCTTCCTTCCAGAGATAGGACGCGGCAACCTCGCGGCTGCTCGCACCCGATGTCCGCTGCTCGTCGAGAAACGCATTGGTCAGCGCATTCGCCATCTTCTGCGCAACTTCGGGGATCGACGAAGTGTAGGAGATATTGATGACGCGCGAACGTCCGACAGCACCGATCGCGAAATTTCCCGACACATAGTCGATCAGCGCCGCCGTATCAGTCTTCATCTTTTCGCAGGTGGAGCTGCTGCTCCTGCTCTGACACTCTTCAATCGCGGCTTCCGTGACGCCCGGCTGCTGCATGGCGAGCCGCATCACCCGCGGCGAGCGCGCAATCAGCAGTTGGCTTTCGACGTCGGCGGGGTCGCCGATCTTCTGCGCCCAGGCGGCGGATGCATTGCTATTGCTGGGCTCCTGCTCGGCAACGATCACCGAACCTGTGGCGAGATAGCGCACCGGCAGCACAACCAGCGCAATGACCGTCAGGATCATCACGCCGAGAAACACAGCACCGAACAGGCTACGATTGCGCCAAACCCTGAGCAGCGGGCTCTCGCCCGCCGCGCCATCGGCGGCTTCCGTATTCGTAACGATGGCGCGTTTGGTGAACATGCGCGTCAGACTTTACTACGGGGCGCTGGCACCGCACATCCCTGCGCCGTAACGGTGCTCACCCAGCGCAACCACCCATGACCGACCGCGACACGCATACTGAACCCTTTGTCCCCCGAACCACAAATCCACTGCGGGGAGCAGGTCTACTATCCATTCATTAGGGATGTTTTGGTTAAGGGCGGGTTTAAAATGCTAACCAATACCTTTGCGCTGCCTAATTAGTAGGCTGCTACGCCTCCCCCGGACCGGTGCCGCATTAGCGAGCCAGGTAGGTGCGGCAGCTTTGGTTGCGAGCCGGAACCAAATCTCGCAGCGCGGCGTTCCGGCATTGCTGCAACCGGAGTTCCCCGATGAGCCTTCTGAAATGGGCGCTGATCTTCTTTCTGATTTCCGTCGCCGCCGGCCTGTTCGGCTTTACCGGCATTTCCGCCGCCACGGCGGATGTCGCACGCGTACTTTTTTATATCTTCCTCGTGATCTGCATCGTGCTGCTGGTATTGGGGATCACGATCTTTCGGGCCTGACGCGCCGGCCGGCGCGCCAGTTCCGGAATCTAGTGAATACCGACACCGACCAGCCGATCGACCAGCGCGCGGTCGGCGGTCAGAACATCCGGCGCACCGCTCCAGCTGGTGCGGCCACGCTCCATCACCATGACGCTGCTCGCGAAATCCAGCGCGCGCTCGATTTGCTGCTCGACCAGAATGATGGTGACTTCACTGGTGGCGGCCAGCTTCGCCAACAATGCCATCAACTCGTCGCAGATCACGGGCGCGAGGCCTTCCAGCGGCTCGTCCAGCAACAGGATCGAGGGCTTGCCCAGCAGTGTCCGGGCCATCGACAGCATCTGCTGCTCACCGCCTGACAGCTGCTTGCCGTAATTGCCGCGGCGTTCGCGTAGCCGCGGAAACATCGCATAGGCTTCATCGAGCGCCGACGCCGGCCGCCCCTTCAGCCCGGTGCGCAGATTCTCCTCCACCGTCAGCGAGGCGAAAATGTCGCGGGTCTGCGGCACATAGCCGATCCCGAGATCCGCGCGCGCCGAGGTCCGCTTGGCCGTGACGTCCTGGTCGCCGATCCTGATCTCGCCGCCATGGCGCGTCGTCAGGCCCATCAGCGTCGCCAGCAGCGTGGTCTTGCCCATGCCGTTGCGGCCGAGCACGGCGAGACGATCACCTGCTTTCACCGAGAACGAAATGCCCTCGATGATCCGCGTCGGGCCATAGCCGGCGCTCAGGTTCTGGATATCAAGTGGCGCGGCGGGCATCGGCATAGCTCCCCAAATACGCGCGGCGCACTTCGTGATCGGCGGTGACCTGATCAGGCGATCCCTCGAAGATCAACCGCCCGGCCGCCAGCACCAGCACACGCCTGGCGAACTTGAACACCAGATCCATGTCGTGCTCGATCATCAACACGGCGATATCAGGTGGCAGCCGATTGATCGCCTCAAGGATTTTGGGCGCCTCGTCATGCGGCACGCCCGCGGCGGGCTCGTCGAGCAGGAGCACCTTCGGATGCAGCGCAAGGCCGATGGCCAGCTCGATCAGGCGCTGCTGGCCATAGGCGAGCTCGACCACCTTGCGATAGGCCAGCCTGTCGAGACCTAGATGGCTAAGGATCTCACTCCACTCGGCACGCACCTCCGGCAGCTCCGTCGAGCTCGAGAAAAACCGCCGCGTGATGCGCTTGCGCTGCATGATCGCCAGCGCGACATTGTCGGCGACAGTGAGATTGGCAAACAGCCGCGTGGTCTGGAACGTACGCACCAGACCGCGACGCACGCGATCCGGAATGCTGAGACCGGTGATCTCGTCACCGCCCATGAAGAACTGGCCTTCGCTCGGCGCAATGTCGCCGGTGATCAGATTGACCAGCGTGGTCTTGCCAGCACCGTTCGGGCCGATCAGCGCAACGCGGTCGCCGGCGGCCAATTTGAAATTGACGTCGCGCGTCACATGCAGACCGCCGAACGAGCACGACACGCCGCGGGCTTCGAGGAGATTGGTCATGCCGCCTCTCCCTTGCGCTTGAAGCGGGAGGCCAGTGACAGCACCGGTTCGATCAGCCCGCGCGGCGCGAACACCACAATCAGGATCAGCAGCAGGCCGACTAGCGTCATCCAGTGGAACGGATTGGCGGCGGCCACGATATGCTCGAAGATCATGAAGATGATCGTCCCCGCCAGCGCGCCCCACAGATGCCCTGCACCGCCAAGCACCAGCATCACCAGAACTTCGGCTGATCGTTCGAAGCTGACGCTATCGAGACCGACGACGCCGGTGCTGATCGCCGTCAGCGCTCCACCGATCCCGGCAACAGCACCAGCGACGCCATACATCACGACAAGGCGCGGATAGATCGAGACGCCGATCATCTTGGCGCGCAGATCGTCATCCTTGATGCCGCGGCACATCAAACCGAACGGCGAGCGCACGAAACGCTGCAGCAGCACGAACACAATGACCAGCACACCCAGCGAGAACAAAAACGCCGTGCGGCTATACATGTCGAAATTGAAGATGCCGAACACCTTGCCCGGTGTGATGCCTGACAGGCCGTCGCTGCCGCCGGTCAGCCACGACAGCTTGTTGGCAAGTGCGGCGACCAATTGCCCCACGGCAATCGACAGCACCAGTTGTGGGAGCCCGCGAAACCGCGTGATCAGCGCACCGGAGATCAGCCCCATGACCGTTCCCGCGAATACACCGATCGCCAGCAACGCAATGGGATCGGCGATGCCACGCACGCAAGCAATGCCGGCGGCATAGGCGCCGACGCCGAATTGCGCGGCATGGCCGAGGGTGGCGACGCCGCAATAACCTGTGACCAGATCGAGCGACAGCACCAGGAATGCGATGCCGATCAGCCGCGTCAGGAACGCCAGATCGTCCGGATACAGAAAGTAGCCGATAGCACCGAGCACGATGATACTCAGCGCACCTGCCGCCTCCTGACCGAAGGGAATGCTGCGCTTGTGCGGAACCTGGGTCGCGACGATCTCGCTCATGCGTGCGACCTGCCAAATAGGCCATGCGGAAACAGGAACACGACGACGATCACCGACAGATAGAAGAAGAAATCGCCGAACTCCGGCGCGAGATATTTACCGGTGGTGTCGGCGAGGCCGAGCAGGAGCGACGCCGACAGAGCACCAAGGATCGAGCCTGCTCCGCCGACAGAGACGACGACGAGGAACGTCACCATATAGCGCAGTGCATAGAACGGTTCGATCGGCAGGATCTCCGCGCCGACCACGCCACCAAATGCGCCGAGCCCGATCGCCAGCGCGAAGGTCACTGCATAGATAATTTCGGTGCGGATGCCCAAGGCGTCCGCCATACCACTATGATCGACCGAGGCGCGTAGCTTGATTCCGAACTCCGTCTTCTCGATCAGCAGCCACAGCGCCAGCGCCGTAACCACGCCGCAGGCGATGACAAAGATGCGATGGGTCGGCAGCATGCGGAAACCGATATCGAGCGGACCACTGAGGGTCTGCGGCAGCGGGATCGATTTCAGCGACGGGCCGAAGATGAAATTGACGATGCCGATGATGAAGAACGTGATGCCGATGGTCATCAGCACCTGAATCAGCGGATCGGACTTCCGGTAGATCCGACGGTACAACAAAATCTCGAACGGGATCGAAACGATGATAGTGCCTACCACTGCCATCAGGATCGCGACGCTGTAATGCACATGCAGGTCGCGGATCGCATAGGAGGCCAGATAGCCGCCAATCATGGCGAAAGCGCCATGGGCGAGGTTCACGACGCGCATCAGCCCCATCATGATGGACAGGCCGATGGAAATGATGAACAGCACCATCCCGTAGGCGACGGCGTCGGTCATGATGCTGAAGACGGTACGCATGATTGATCCTATGCCGAAGCAGCGCCCGAGCGCCATTCCGGAAACTGCGGCATGGCGTCATGGACGACAGCGCCGCGCACCATGGTGAGTAACACCTTCGTCTCTTTCAGAGGGAGGCAGTCGGCGGCGAAGGGATCGCGATCAAGGGCGATCAGATCGGCCGCCATGCCCGGCATCAGCGTGCCGCGCCGGTCTTCCTGCCTCATCGCGATAGCGCCACCGACCGTATAGCTGTGAATGGCTTCGCGGACGCTGATGGCTTCCCCCTGCCCGATCGGCGCACCGCTGTCCGAGGCGCGGCTCACCGCATCGGCGATGCCATCCCACGGAGACCACGACCCGGTCGGCGCATCTGAGCTTGCGATGTAAGTGACACCCGCGCCGATCACGGAGCGGCCGGGATAGCAACGATCGGCGCGCGGACCGAAGGCGCCGGCAATCGAGCGCCGCATCCGGGTGAGAAAACTTGGCTGGGTGACGACGAGCGCGCCCAATGCCTTCATCCGTGCCAGTCCACCGGCGGGTGGCACGAAGTAATGTTCGATGCGATGCCGGGCATCGGCGCGGGGATACGCTGCCTGCGCCTTCTCATAGGCTTCGATGATGCACTCGATTCCGCGATCGCCGGTACAATGAACAGCGACCTGCCAGCCGTCCGCATGGGCCTCGGCGATCACGCGCTGCAGTTCGGTTTCATCGCGCATGAACATGCCGCGGGATGGCGTATCGAAGAAATCCTCGCTCACCGCCGACGTTCGCGCGCCGACGATGCCATCGGCGAAATATTTCAGCGTCATGGACTGCCAGTCGGCGTCGTGCGTCGGCGCCAGCCCACGCGCCGCCGCTTCAGCCGGATCGAGCTGGTTCATGAAGCCGAGCCGCATTGGCAGCACATCGCCATTTGCGCGGATCTCGTTCCAGATCGCGAATTCATCATCGAAGCCGACGGTGAATCCGACCGCGGCTTCTACGGCAGCAACAAGACCGAACCTGGTGCTATCGGCAATCGTCGCGCGCAGAGCTGCGGTGAGCTCATTGCGATCCATCGGCGGCGCAGCACGGAATATCAGTTCGGCTGCGCTTTCTTTGGCGCTGCCGTCCAGTCGGCCATCCTCGGAGCGCCCGAACGTACCGCCTTCCGGGTCGGCGGTGGCATCGTCGATGCCCAGCAGTCGCAGCGCGGCACTATTGACGATGGCGACATGACCGCAGAAGCGGCGGATCAGCACCGGATGATCGGAAATGACGACGTCGATCTCGGCCCGTGTCGGCAGCCGATGCTCCGCCAGCCCGTTCTCATCGAGGCCCGCGCCGTAGACCCATTTATCACTTGGAATGGCGCGCGCACGCGCAACCAGCAAATCAAGCACATCGGATATCGTGGGCGCATCGCGCGGCGTCACCGGCACCTGCAGTCGCGCATGAGCGATGGCGAACAGATGAATATGCGCGTCGGTGAGGCCGGGAATGACGGTGGCACCCGCGAGATCGATGGTCTCATCGGCGGATGGCGCAACATCTGCTGCACCAATCCAGACAACTTTGCCATCGCTGACGACGATGCTGCCCGCGGGGGTTTCATCCCAGGCAGAACGATAGATGCGGGCGTTGGTTAATCGAAGCGAGCGCGCGCGGCTGGTCATGTCGAAGGAAATCTCATCTCGCGCGACGATGTCGCAGAAAGAGGGGGATTCCGCAACGAGGCGGAATCCCCGGCATTGCCTACTTCGCGCTCAGCGCCCAGTCCGGCTGATCGGCGAAGGTCTGGCTCTCCTTGTTGATCAGCTTGCCGTCCACCTTCTCCACACTGCGCAGATAGACGTTCTGGCGAATGTGACGCGTGGTGGGATCGATCGACACCGGACCGCGCGGGCTGACCCACTTCATGTCCTTGACGGCGTCGACCGCCTTGGCGGCATCGCGCTTGCCGTCAGTGGCCTCGATCATCTTGTAGATCAGGCGCGCGCCGTCATAGGCCGCGACCGACGTCATGGTGACTTCGTCGAGGTTGCCGCCGCCCTTCTTGATGGTGGCAAGGAAGGCCGCGTTTTCCTTGGAATCGTGCGACACCGAATAGTGATAGGTCGAGAGGATACCGATGCCGGCATCGCCAATGTTCGGCAGATCCGGCTCGGTGACGACGTCACCGGTCGACATCAGCTTGACTCCGCCGGCCTTCAACCCGTTGTCGATATAGGCCTTGACGAACCCCAGCGTCGGCGGGCCGGATGGCAGGAAGGTGAAGATGGTGTCCGCGCCGGAATCCTTGATGCGCTGCATGATCGGGCTGAAGTCGGTGGTGGCGAGCGGAATGCGAACCGCTTCGACCACCGCGCCGCCCTCACCTTCGAACGTCTTCTTGAATGCCGCTTCAGCATCCACACCCGGACCGTAATCGCTGACCGCGATGGCCACCTTCTTGGCGCCGTTCTTCAACGCAATTTTCGCGGCAGGCACGGTATTCTGCCACATCGTGAACGAGGTACGGACGATATAGGGGCTCTTCTCGACGATCGACGAGGTCGCCGCATTCATCACGATCAGCGGCGTCCTGGATTCTTCCAGCAGCGGCGCGATGGCCATCGCGTTCGGCGTGAAATAGACGCCAGCGAGATATTGCACCTTGTCCTTGACCAGCAGCTCCTGCGCCAGCGCCTTCGACTTGGCGGGATTCGGGCTCTCTTCATCGCGATAGATGAATTCGACATCATGCTTGCCAGCTTTGGTGCCATGCTCGGCGACCCAGGCGTCTATGCCCATCTTGAAGTTCTTGCCAAACAGCGCGTAAGGGCCCGACATGGTGCCGATCACGCCGACCTTGATGGTGTCGGCGGAGGCCGTGCCGGTCATCAGGCCGAGAATGGCCAGTGCAAGAATGGATTGGCTGCGTCTGTTCATTGCGATTGTCCCCGTTGGAAAGTTAAGAAAACGATTCGGCAAATCTGTATTCAATAAACGTGCCGAGATGGCCCGTTTGATCCGGCGTGAGCGCGCCGAAATGACGCGTCAGAACATCTCGAAATATTCGCGCTGCTCCCAGTCGGAGACTTCCGCCTGGAAGCGATCAATCTCGGCATTCTTGATATGCGTATAATAGTCAACCATCGTCGCGCCCATCTTCTCGCGGAAGAAAGGATCTTCCTTGAGCGCGAAGGTTGCCTCGCGCAGCGACTTTGGCAACAGATCGGCATTGGTCTCGTAAGGCGTATCGGCTGATGGCCCTGGATCGAGCTTGCGATCGACGCCGTCGAGACCCGACAGGATCTGCGACGACATATAGAGATAGGGATTGGCGGCGGGTTCGCCGACGCGATTCTCGATACGCGTCGCGGAATCACCGGCACCGCCGAGCACACGCAGCATCGCGCCACGATTGTCGCGGCCCCAGATCGCCCGATCCGGCGCCAGCGAATAGGAGCGATAACGCTTGTAGCCGTTGATGGTCGGCGTCGTGAACACGGTCGCCGCGCGCGCATGCGCGAGAAGACCTGCGAGATAGCCTTGCCCGAACGAGGACAGCGGCTGCGTACCCTCGGTCGGCATGAATGCGTTTGCGCCGGTGGCACGCGACACGATCGACTGATGCAGATGCCAGCCAGATGACACCACATTCGGGATCTTCGGCCGGCACATGAAGGTGGCGTGATAGCCGTGACGATGGGCGATCTGCTTCACGGCGCTGCGAAACAGCACCATGCTGTCGGCGGGTGTCAGGCCGACAGTCGGTGCAAAGGTGAATTCGCACTGGCTCGGACCGTATTCGACTTCGACAGACCGCAGCGGCAGACCGAGCGCAATCACGTCGCGCCGGATGATTTCGAGCACCGGCTCCATCTGGTCGTAGCGCTGCTCGGTGAGATAGTTGTAGCCGTGCGAGAGCAGACTGACCTCCGGCGGATTGCCGGGCTGGCCGGCATCCTCCGGCTTCATGCGGTTGTTCTCGACGTTGAAGATATGAAATTCAACTTCAAGACCGGCGACGAAATCATAGCCACGTGCGCCGAGATCGCCGAGCACCTTCTTGTACAGGTTACGCGTCGCGAACGGCACCGGACGGCCATCAGCGAAATGCACGTCGCAGAGAACCCATCCGGTCTCAGGCGCCCAGGGCAATATCCGAAACGTGCTGGGATCGGGGATCATCAACACGTCGGCCGCGCCCTGCATCTCGGGAATGCCGAAGCCGCCGCCGGCGGTGAACACCGGAAACACCGTCTTGTGCGACGTGTCCTTGGCGAACATGGTCGTGGTGATCGAGCAGCCGCTTTCGAGACAGCGCAATGCCTCGCTGGCGATCAGCGTCTTGCCGCGCAGGATGCCGTGCTGATCCGGAAACGACAGCCGGATCACTTCGAGCTTGTGCTCTTCGACCATGCTGCGCAGCCGGACGGCTGCTTCCTTTTGCTCCGCGGACCACAAACCGTGACGTTCAACGAAACTCAACGCACTCTCCCGCGCCTGTTCTGATCGATCTTCACTCTGCCGCCGGCAGGTGGATGACATTGGACCCCGGCTCGGTCTGATCGGCCGGAGCGGCTGCCATCCATGGCGCACCACGACGACGGGCGACGTCGACTTCCATCCAGTAGGTTTCCCAGCCCTTGGTCGGCCCGATGCCGTCCATGGTGCCCGGGCCCTGAATGCTGCGCGCGGTGTCCGCATCGAGAGACATCATCGGCCTCTGGCCGCCGGCAACCTTCTCGATCTCCGCACGCAGCAGCTTGCGATAGGCGATGATCGCCTTGTCGCTGGAGCCGAGATGCTCGCGGGTTCGGTCCTGGATCTTGCCCATGGATTCCACCGCCCACTGGTCGTGGACGTTGATGTCGGCGCCCATGCCGGTATAGGTCTCGTGCTTCTGCTCGTGCGGATTGAAGCCGTAGTCGTTGGTCTTGTTCTTGCGCGAGGTGTAGTTCGGCAGCTCGTAAAGTTCGAGCCGCTGGTCGGTCATCTTCTTCTTGTCGACCGGCGTCGTGTAGCTGGTGAAGATCGCATACCAATAGCAGTTCTCGTCATCCACCGGCACGTGCCACTGGGTGATCGTCATCTCCGTGCTCATGGGGATGACGAAGCCATGCGGGAATAGCTGGTTGGTGACGCGCACATGGGTACGCTCATCGTCGAGCTCGCGCAGCGCGATCAGGCGCAGGCCGTATTCGGTCGATTCCACATTGATGATCGGGCGATCATATTCGCGCAGGATCTTGGTCATCGGCAGTTCGGTGCCCGCGGAGGCGCCGCGGAACTGCTTACCGTAAGATGCCTTGACGTCCTCGTCCTCGAAGAAGCGGTGCAGGAACGAGGCGTGGGCGGGATCGATGCCGACTTCCAGCGCTTGCAGCCAGTTGCATTCGAACAGGCCCTTGAAGGCGAAGGTGTACTGACCTGGGGCCGCGAAGCAGTCGATTTCCGGGAATGCCGGCGGCTCGCCCTCGCCCAGATAAGCCCAGAGAATACCGCCCTTCTCGACCACGGGATATGCGCGCTGCTTGATGCCGGCGCAGAGCTTGGAGGTCTTCGGCTCGGCCGGCGTCTCCAGGCACTTGCCCTCGACGTCGAACAGCCAGCCGTGAAACGCACAGCGCACACCGCCGCCTTCGAGACGGCCGAACGCCAGATCGGCGCCGCGATGCGGGCAATCGCGGTCCAGCAGGCCATAGCGGCCCTGCTCGTCGCGGAACAGGACAAAATCTTCGCCGAGCAATTTGACAGGACGGATCGGACGATCCCCTTCGAGCTCATCGACCAGTGCCGCCGGCTGCCAGTATTGGCGCATCAGCTTGCCCGCGGGCGCCTTGGGCCCAATGCGGGTGATCAGGTCGTTCTGCTCTTGGCTCATCATGGCAAGATTTCCTTTTTAACTCTGGCGATGCGCCTTTTAACGCTGAAATACAATCTTGCCGCCGACCATCGTCATATCGGCGGTGATGTCCTTGATCTGGTCGTCCGGCACCGTCATGAAGTCGGCGGAGAGCACCACGAGGTCGGCCAGCTTGCCGGCCTCCAGCGTCCCCTTCCGCGTTTCCTCAAACATGTAGCGCGATGCCGCGCTAGTATAGAGGCGAAGCGCCTGTTCGCGCCCGATCGCTTCGGATGCGCCGTAGACCTGGCCGGCCGGGTCCTTCCGCGTCACCATGATATACATCGTGAGGAACGGGTTCAGCGGATTGACCGGGAAATCGGTGCCTGCGCCGAGATTCTCCAGTCCCATTTTCTCGATCAAAGTGCGCGTCGGGACCGCACGATCCGCGGTCGGCCTGCCGAGGAAACGCGCGACCGTCGCCGCCTTGTCCCACATGAAGGCGTTCTGGAAATCGATCCGCGCCCCGACGCGGCGTGCCCGCTCCATCTGTTCGGGGCGGATCAGGCTGGCATGGATCAAAACGAAGCGGCGATCCTTGATCGACTTTTCCTTGTCGGCGGCTTCGAACGCATCCAGCACCTGATCGACGCCGAGGTCGCCAACGACGTGAACGCCGACCCGCCAGCCGCGAAGGTTGGCGATCGATACCAGCTGCTTCAGCCGTTCGGGCGTAACCTGCGCGATTCCATGATAATCGTCATGCGAGTCCGGATAGGCGTCGCGCATCATGGCCGTCTTCAGGGTCATGCCGCCGTCGTAGAAGATCTTGATGCCGCCGAGCTTCAACCAATCGTCGCCGAAACCCGAAGTGGCGCCGTTGCCGCTCATGATGGCGTCCCACCCGGCCGAATCTGCGGGCGGCTCCGGTCGAAACATGGTTCCGACCCGCACCGTCGCATCGCCGGCCAGAGCGAGCTTCTGCAGAATCTGCGTGTCACGCGCGCTTGTCGCCCCCTCGACGACGCTGGTGATACCGAGGCGGTTGAGCGCGGCCTCGGCGAGACGATATTGCCGCAACTCCTCGTCTTCGGTGTAGGGCGGCACGATGTTCTCGACCAGCGGGATCGCCGTCTCGACGAGCACGCCATTGATGTCGCCGCTCGCGTCCCGCTCGAACGCGCCGCCGGCTGGATCCGGCGTGCTCTTGCTGATGCCCGCCTTCTGCAATGCCAGCGAATTGGCCATCGAAAAATGACCGACGGTCCGCAGATAGACCGGATTGTTGGGGGACACGCTGTCGAGTTCCTGGCGGGTCAGGTAGCGCTTTTCGGCCAGCTGCGACGGCGGATGCCAGCCGCCGGTCGTGATCCACGCGCCGGGCTGCTTCTTCGCAACGAACGCCCGAATGAGATCGAGCGCGCCGGCCACGTCCTTGGCGCCGCCGAGATTGACCACATAGTCGCCGAGCCCGGCCGCCTTGAAATGCGCGTGGGTGTCGATCAGGCCGGGGACCACCGACTTGCCGGCGAGATCGATGACCCGGGTCTGCGGACCGGCCAGCGGCTTGATCGCGGCGTCACTGCCGACCTCGAGGATCTTGCCGTCGCGGATGGCCAGCGCTTGCGCGATCGTCGATTGGCCGTCGAGGGTGAGGATCTTGCCGCCCGTCAGGACGACCTGGGGCGCGTTCGGGTCAGATTGCTGCGCCACCGCCGGCAAGACGGAGGCGCCAATTGCAATGGCTCCTGCAATCAGACATTTCGCACCCAGATGCATCCCGCCGCTCCATCAACAATGTTCAATAGACGAACGAATGTGCGAATATTATCGTTAGACTAATTCCAGGCAAGCAGAATTTTGCAGCAGGATTTGCCGCGTCACTGAGCAAATGCAGCAATTCGCGCCTAAAGCATCACCTTGCGCGGAACGAACACTTGTTCAATATACGGACGCAATTCGGGAGTTGATGATGTCGAAGACTTTGAATTCGCGTACGGATCGGACCCAGGGAGCGCGCTCGTGAGCGGCCTCGTGATCATCGGCGCCTCTTATGCGGGCGTCCAAGCCGGCATCAGCGCGCGCGAGAAGGGCTATCAGGCGCCGATCCGCATCGTCGCCGATGAAATCCATCTGCCCTATCAGCGTCCACCCTTGTCGAAGGCATTCCTGTCCGGCGATGTGGCGCACAACAGCCTTTTCCTCCGCGGCGAGGACTATTTCAAGACCCAGGGCATCGAACTGGTGCTCGGCCATCGCGCCATCGGGCTCGATCGTGCAGCCGGCCGGATCGCACTGGACGGCGGCGACAGCCTGCCTTTCGATCAGCTTGTCATCGCCACCGGCTCACGCGCGCGGCGCCTCAGCGTGCCCGGCCATGAGCGCGACGGCATCGTCTATCTGCGCACCCTTGATGACGCGCTGCATCTCAAGCCGCGGCTCGAAGCAGCCAACGATGTTGTCATCGTCGGCGGCGGCTTCATCGGCCTCGAAGTGGCATCGACTGCTGCCAAGGCCGGCAAGAAGGTGACGCTGATCGAGGCGCAGTCGCGCCTGCTGGAGCGCGCGGTATCGCCGCTGATCTCGCAATTCCTTCTGGATAGCCATCGCTCCCATGGCCTCGACATCCGCTTCAACGAATCCGTCATTGCCATCGAAGGCAACAGCGCCGTGCATGAGGTCGTCTGCTCCAGCGGCCTGCGGGTGCGCGCCGATCTGATCGTCGCCGGCATTGGCGGCATCGCCAATGACGAGCTGGCCGCGCAGGCCGATATCACCTGCACCAATGGCATCGATGTCGACGAACATGGCCTGACCAGCGTGCCGAACATCTATGCCGCCGGCGACGTCAGCAATCACCACAACGGCTTCGCCGGCCGCCGCGTCAGGCTGGAAGCCGTGCAGAACGCCACCGATCAGGGCAAGGCTGTGGGTGCGATGATCGCCGGCAAGCCGGAAGCCTATGACGCAGTGCCGCGTTTCTGGTCGGATCAATATGACGCCAAGCTGCAGATCGTCGGCCTCTCCGCGCCGACCGACAGCGCGGTGATCCGCGGGTCGATGGATGATGGCAAGTTCTCGGTGTTTTATTATCGCGACGGCAAGCTCACCGCCGTCGACAGTATCAACCGGCCGGGCGACCAGATGATCGCGCGTCGCCTGATCACCGCGTCACTGTCGCCAACACCAGAACAAGCCGCCGATCTGTCATTCGATCTGAAAAAATTCGAAGCAGGCAAATAGGGCGGACCCACGGCTCATGCCCAAGATCAAGCGCCCCGACGACGAACGCGGCAATACCGACTTCATCGAGAGCCTCGATCGGGGCTTGAGGGTGTTCGAACTGTTCGGCGCACATTCGCGCCCGATGACGCTGAGCGACGTCGCCAAGGCCGCCGAGCTGCCGCGTGCCACTGCGCGCCGCATCCTGTTTACGCTGGAACGCAAAGGCTATGTGACCACCGACGGCAAGCTGTTCGCGCTGTCACCGCGCGTCCTGGCGCTGGCTGGTTCTTACATGACGTCCAATCAGGTCGTCACCATCCTGCAACCCGTGCTCGACAGCATCTCCAGCGACGCGCAGGAGATTTCGTCGCTCGCGGTGCTCGAGGGCCACGAGGTGATCTTCGTCGCCCGCGCCAGCCCGGCGCGCGTGTTCTCTGCCGGCATCGATCTCGGCTATCGGCTGCCCGCCTTCTGCTCGTCGGTGGGCCGCGCCATGTTGGGCAAGTATTCCAACGACGACCTCACCGCGACGCTGGATGCCATGGACCTCGTGGCAATGACGCCGTTCACGGTCATCGACAAGGAACTGCTGAAGGCCACCATCATCACCGACCGCGAGAAAGGCTATTCGCTGGTCGACCGCGAGGCCGAACCGGGCTTCCGCTCGATCTCCGTACCCGTGCGGCGCTACGATGGCGCCATCGTCGCCGCCATCAATATGGGCGCCCATGTGGACCGCGTCTCCACCGGGGAAATGATCGACCGCTTCCTGCCGCTGCTGCGCGACGCCGCGGATTCGGTGAAGCCGCTGCTTCTTTAACGCTGCCCCCTCATCCTGAGGAGCGGCCACTTGGCCGCGTCTCGAAGGATGAGGAGCCCTACACTCATGGTTCGAGACGGCGCCAAGTGGCGCCTCCTCACCATGAGGTCCGAGATTGAACACGCACCAGGAATTGTCGTCTCATGCCCCATATCGTCATCGAACATTCCACCGACGGCCATGGCGACGCGCTCGACATCGCCAGCCTGATGCAGGCGTTGCACAATGCCGGCGCCGCCACCGGGGTAATGAAGGCCGCCGACATCAAGGTGCGCGGGATCCCATATGCGCATCACCTGATGGCCGGCCGGGCCGAAGGCTTCTGCCACCTGTCGGTCTCGATGCTGGAGGGCCGCACACCCGAGCAGAAAGTCGCCGTGAGCGAGGCGTTGCGCGCGGCAATGGTTTTGCTGCTGCCGCACACCAAAAGCCTCAGCGTCGATATCAGGGATATGGACGCGGTCGCCTACAAGAAGCGCGTGAACGATTAGAGCCGCGCTAACTGCCTTCTCCCCGCCTGCGGGGAGAAGGTGGCGTCGCGAAGCGACGACGGATGAGGGGGAGCCTCCGCAGGCGCGGAGCGAATGGAGAGCCCCCTCACCCGACTTCCACACGCTTCGCGCGTTGCAGTCGACCTCTCCCCGCAAGCGGGGAGAGGTCAGGCACTCCCCAAAACGAAAACGGCGCGGCATCCCCAGGGAATGCCGCGCCGTCCTCAATTCTGGTCGGCTGCGGTCACCTCATGGGCGACCGCGCCGAGGGTCCGCTTAGACCGCGTCCTTCGCAGCCTTGACCGGGCGGGCGCGCACGATCTTGCGGGCCGGCTTGGCCTTGAAGGTCATTGCTTCGCCGGTGAAGGGGTTGGTGCCCTTGCGTGCCTTGGTGGCGGGCTTCTTGATGACGACGAACTTGGCGAAGCCGGGAACGAGGAACACGCCGCTCTTCTTCAGCTCTTTATAGCCGAGGGTCGCCATGGTCTCGATAACGCCCTTGACGTCCTTCTTCGAGAGCTCAGTGGTCTCAGCGATTTTCTCGATGAGCTGCGACTTCGTCATTTGGTCTGCCATTTTGCACCTTTTGGTTTGCCGTGATTCGGTGAGACAGACACTATGAGGAATTACGGGAAAAAACCCGTGCTCAATGAAATTTTCACAGATTTTGCCGGGAAAAATGATGTTTTTTGACCATCAAACCCCGATTCGACTTGTACGGCAGGGTTTCAGGACCCTCGCAAGCGCAAAATACTTAGATTAAGGGGCCTACGGAGTCGCGGCAGGCGACAGAAGCGCACTGCAAAAATCACCCCCAGATTCGCCCCCTCACCACATGGTCTGGCGCGCCCTTTCCGGCCATTGCCGATCGTATTCCGGACCACCGACCCGGCGCTCGCTCATCTCCGCCAGGATCTCGCCGGGCGTCGGCAGGGTCTTCGGATCGACGCGTTTGTCAGGGTTCCAGAGATCGGACCGCACGATGGCGCGGGCGCATTGGAAATAGATCTCTCCGACCGTCATCACGATAACCGTGCGGGGAGCCTTCTCCTCCACGGCGAAGGACGCCAGCAGGTCCGGGTCCGTTGAGAGATGCGCCGTCCCGTTGATGCGGAGCGTGGTGCCGGCACCAGGGATCAGAAACAGCAGCGCGATCTTGGGATCGCGCACGATGTTGCGCAGAGAGTCCACGCGATTGTTGCCGCGGCGGTCCGGCATCATCAAGGTGCGCTCGTCATGGATCCGGACGAAGCCCGGTTTGTCGCCGCGCGGTGAGCAATCCAGCCCCTCGGGGCCGGTGGTCGCCAGTGCGGCGAAGGGCGAGACCTCGATCAGCCGCCGATACTGCGCCGTTACGCAGTCGGCTACCTTGGCGGTGGATGCTTCGCCGATGTCATCGAGACGGCCGTAGATCTGTTCGAGCTGCTCGATGGTTTCGATCACCGACATGGCCGCACTGCCCTCCGCCGTATCTATTGACCCCGGATGACCCGTATCAGGTCATCCGCATGATCTTCCGCGACACCAATATTGTTGATCGTGACGTCGGCACCTGATGTCTCGACGCTGCGCTTGAGCCGATCGCCGATCGGGCCATCGGTTGAGCGTCCCCGCGCCGCAAGTCGCGCCGCAAGCACTTCCGGCGGCGCCGTGATCGACACTACGACGACATCTTCATAAGCGGCACGTAGCGCCGGGATCACCGTCCGTGAGATATTGGCAACGACATTGCGGCCGGCGCGAAGCGCATCATCGATCGAGCGCGGAAGTGCATAAGAAAGACCATGCGCTTCCCAGTGGACGGCGAAGGCGCCGCTGGCCTGTGCCTGACGGAACGCCTCCGGCGTGACCTGCGCATTATTCTCGAATTCCGACGCCTCGCGCGTCACCACGCGGCGCGTGAACACCACATTGTCGTCATCCGCGCAGGCGGCCTGCGCCAGACCGATCAGCGTATCCTTGCCGGCACCCGACGGGCCGACCACCAGCACCAACCGGCCGGGGCCGATCCGGCCTGCTTGCGCTTCGGATATCGCCGCGGTGTCGGTCATGCCACCCGATGTCCTTCGCGCCAGACATTGCGCACCACCGGTACCTCATGCGCCACATGGACGCGGATCACGTCGGCGCGCTTGCCGACCGCAATCTCGCCGCGGTCCATGAGCCCAACGGCTTCCGCGGGCCGCTTGGTCACGGTGCGGATCGCGCTCGCCAGATCTATCGAGGATACCTTGCTCGAGAGCTGCAGGGCTCCCATCAGAAGGCTCGACGGCACATAGTCCGACGACAGAATATCCAGCATGCCTTCGCGGGCGAGATCGATCGCCGCGATATTGCCGGAATGCGAGCCGTTGCGGACGACATTCGGCGCTCCCATCAGGATGCCGATGCCAGCCTTGTGCAGTCCTTGGGCCGCTTCCAGCGTCGTCGGGAATTCGGCCACCGAGACCTTGTCTCCAACGGCTTCGGTCACGTTGTCTTCCGTAGTGTCGTCATGGCTCGCCAGCGGAATATTGCGCCCGTGAGCCAGCGCCACGATCGCCCGCATATTGCCTGCCGCATATTGCTGCTGGCAAGCCAGGCGTTGCGCGAACATCACATCGAGCTCGGCATCGGACTTGCCGCCCTTGCCGCGATAGTATGTGCGCAGCTTTTCTTCGTCGCGGAACTGGCGCTGCCCGGGCGTATGATCCATCAGCGACATCAGCCGGACGTTCGGCTTCGCCAAGAGTGCCTTCGCTTCCTCGACCACGGTCGGCATCGGAATCTCGCAGCGCAGATGCAGGAAGTGATCGACCCGCAGGAGACTGGCTTCGCCGGCAGAGGCAATCGAATCCACCAGCAAGCCGGCGTAGCTGTCGATGCCCTGGCTTGAGTCCTCGCAGCCGACCCGCACCGAGTCGAGCACCGTGGTGATGCCGGACGTGGCAAGTTGACCGTCATAGGAGACGACGGCAGCGATGGGATCCCAGAACACCTTTGGCCGCGGCATGAAATGGGCTTCGAGATGATCGGTGTGCAATTCGATCAGGCCGGGCATAATCAGATCGCCGCGCGCATCGTCGCTACCGCGTGGCGCATCACCCTCGCCGAATTCGGCGATGCGTCCACCAGCGAAGGCGATCCAGCCCTTGTCGATGACGCGGTCGGCAAGAACGATCCTGGCGTTGCCGATGACGGTTTCGGTCGATGATGCGGTCATGGTTCTCTTTCTCAGGCAGCAGCGGCGAAGGATGCGACGTCCACCAGCCGATCGGCGATCAAGTGCCGCACTTCGTCGTCATGCACAATGGCAACCATGGCGACGCCGGCACGTTTTTTCTCGGCGACCAGTTCAACGACCACGGCTCGGTTGGCGGCATCGAGCGACGCGGTCGGTTCGTCCAGCAACAGGATCGGCAGATCGGAGATAAAGCCACGCGCGATATTCACGCGTTGCTGCTCACCGCCGGAAAAGGTCGAGGGCGGCAGCTTCCACAGCCGCTCCGGAATGTTGAGGCGCTTAAGCAATGCACCGGCACGCGCACGCGCCTCCTCGCGCGTTATGCCAGCAGCGAGCAGCGGCTCGGCCACGACATCGATGGCGGCGACACGCGGCACCGCGCGCAGGAACTGGCTGACATAGCCGATGGTGTCACGGCGCACACCCAGGATCTCGCGCGGCTCGGCGGTGGCGATATCGATGACATCACCGTTGTGGCGCACTCCGATGGTGCCGCCGTCGCAGCGATAGTTGCCGAAGATCATCTTCAGGATCGACGATTTGCCGGCCCCCGACGGACCGGACAGCACGACACATTCGCCCGGTGCCACATGGAACGAGACGTTGCGCACCACCGGCAGGCGGATGCCGTCCTGCAGATGCATCACGAAGGTCTTTTCGGCGTTGCGGATATCGATCATCGGAATCATCTTGACCTCACGCCGGCAGGATCGAGGAAACGAGCAGTTGCGTATAGGGCTCTCTGGGATCGTCGAGCACCTGATCGGTGAGCCCCGTCTCGATCACGCGACCGCCCTGCATCACCATCACGCGATGCGACAGCAACCGCGCCACCGCGAGATCGTGCGTCACAACGACGGCCGAGAGACCGAGCTCGCTGACCAGCGTGCGCATCATGTCCAGCAAGCGCGCCTGCACGGAGACATCGAGACCGCCGGTCGGTTCGTCCATGAACACGAGACGCGGTTCGGTGACGAGGTTGCGCGCGATCTGCAGCCGCTGCCGCATGCCGCCGGAATAGGTCCGCGGCGCATCGTCGATACGCTCGGGCGAAATCTCGACGCGCTCGAGCCACGAGGTCGCGGTATCACGAATCTTGCCGTAGTGGTTCTGACCGACGGCCATCAACCGCTCGCCGACATTGGCGCCGGCCGAGACTGCCATGCGCAGTCCCATCGCCGGGTCCTGATGCACAAAGCCCCAGTCGGTGCGAAACAGGAAGCGCCGCTCGGCTTCGCCCATCGCCGCGAGATCGCGGGTCACGCCGTCGCGCATCCGGTAGGAGACGCTGCCGGTGGTCGGCGCTAACTGGGCGGAGAGGATCTGCAGCAGTGTCGATTTGCCGGACCCGGACTCGCCGACGATAGCCAGCACCTCGCCGGAATAGAGTTCGAAGGACACGTCGCGGCATGCCGCAAGACGGCCATAAGATTTTCCGAGGTTTGCCGCAACGAGCAACGGCTCGTCACTCGCAGCCGCGCGCGCCCCCGGTACAGTTGAATTCGCTGTCACATCAAGCATTTGCGCTCTCCGCATAGGGCGCAGCATTCTCGCTGCCGCGATACCCCTGTGATTGCCGCGTTTCGCAATAATCGGTGTCGGAGCAGACGAACATCCGGCTGCCCTTGTTGTCCGTGACGATCTCGTCGAGATAGCTATCCTCGGCGTTGCACAGTGCACAGCAGGCCTTGTGCTTGTAGGGCTCGAATGGATGATCCTCGAAATCCAGCGACACCACCGATGTGTAAGGCGGGATCGCATAGATGCGCTTCTCGCGGCCGGCGCCGAACAGCTGCAGCGCCGCGCAATTGTCCATCTTCGGATTGTCGAATTTCGGCGTCGGCGACGGGTCCATCACGTAACGCGCATTGACCTTCACCGGATAGGCATAGGACGTGGCGATATGGCCGAAGCGGGCGATGTCTTCATACAGCTTTACATGCATCAAGCCGTATTCGGCGAGCGCATGCATACGCCGCGTCTCTGTCTCGCGTGGCTCGAGGAAGCGCAGCGGCTCGGGGATCGGCACCTGATAGACCAGCACCTGATGCGCCTGCAGCGTCGCTTCGGGAATGCGATGCCGTGTCTGGATCACAGTCGCATCGCCCGTGCTCGTGGTCACGGCAACGCCGGCAGTTTTCTCGAAGAATTTACGGATCGAGATCGCATTAGTCGTGTCGTCGGAGCCCTGGTCGATCACCTTGAGTTTGTCGATGGGACCGAGGATCGCCGCCGTGACCTGCACGCCGCCGGTGCCCCAGCCATAGGGCATCGGCATTTCCCTGCTGGCGAACGGCACCTGATAGCCGGGGATCGCGATCGCCTTGAGAATGGCGCGGCGGATCATCCGCTTGGTCTGCTCGTCCAGATAAGCGAAGTTATATGTCGGCGCGTTCATTCCGCGGCCTCCTGAAGAGCAACGGGCGTCTCGTTGGCATCGGCGAATTCCTTGCGCAGCTTGCGGAGCAAGCCGAGCTCGGACTGGAAGTCGACATAATGCGGCAGCTTCAGATGCTCGACGAAGCCGGTCGCCTGCACATTGTCGGAATGCGACATGACGAATTCCTCGTCCTGCGCCGGCGCCTTGATGTCCTCGCCGAGTTCGCGTGCACGCAGCGTGCGATCGACCAGCGCCATCGACATCACCTTGCGCTCAGACTGGCCGAAGGCGAGACCGTAACCGCGGGTAAAGCAAGGCGCCTCGGTATCCGAGCCCTTGAACTGATTGACCATCTGGCACTCGGTCAGCGTGATCGAGCCAAGCGGCACGGCAAAGCCGACATCCTCGGCCATGAATTCGACCTCGACTTCACCGAGGCGAATCTCGCCGGCGAAAGGATGGTTACGGCCATAGCCGCGCTGCGACGAATAGCCGAGCGAGAGAAGAAAGCCTTCATCGGCCCGCGCGAGATTCTGCAGCCGCAGATCGCGGTCTGCCGGGAAGCTCAGCGCGTCGCGCGTGAGATCGCCGACCGGCTTCTCGGGATCTTCGATGGGCGACGTTTCAATCAGGCCGTCGCGGCCAAGAATATCGGTGACGCGCGGCATCACGCCCGGCTCTGCATCGGTCATGGCCGGCTGCTCGGGCGAGGATTCGCCGGTCAGCACCGGATCGAGCAGACGATGCGTATAGTCGAAGGTCGGGCCGAGCACCTGGCCGCCCGGCATGTCCTTGAAGGTCGAGGAGACGCGGCGACGCACCTGCATCTGCGACGTATCGACGGGTTCACTCGAACCGAACCGCGGCAGCGTCGCGCGGAAGGCGCGCAGCAGAAAGATCGCCTCGATCATGTCGCCGCGTGCCTGCTTGATGGCCAGCGCCGCGAGCTCGCGGTCATAGAGCGAGCCTTCGGTCATCACGCGATCGACGGCGAGACCGAGCTGATTGGAGATCTGTGCCAGCGATACTTCCGGCACATCGCGATCACCCCGGCGCTCATGAGCCAGCAGACGATGCGCATTCTCGATGGCGCGTTCGCCACCCTTGACGGCGACATACATGCTCAGCCCTCCTTCGCGACAAGACGCGTGGTACGCGGTAGCGCGACAATGGATTCGCCGGAGACCAGCACGAGGTCGATGCCGCGGGGAAACAGCGAGGCATTCAGCGCGAGACGATCCAGCAGATCCGGCACACCGATCGCAGCACGCAGGATGGTGGCACCATCGATACCCGGACCGCGCAATTCATAGGTCGGGCCTTCAGTCAGGCTCGCCACCTGCAGAACGATCGTGGTGGAGCGATCCGGATATTCGCCGGTGCCGAAGGCGAAGTGCTCGAAGGACGGCAGCGCGGCAGCATCAGCCACCACAGCGAAGGCACACACGGCGGGATCGGCGATGACCGGCGCGCTGGTGTGAAACTTGATCCACTTGGCAACATCCATCGTCGCCGCCAACTTGGCATCGAGCCACACCGGCGTATCCTGATCGAACAGCGTCAGCGCGATGGCCGCCGCGCCGCGCATCATTGGCGCGGGCACGCCCGAAACAGCCTGAATGCGCTGCACGGTACCCGGACGCGCCATCGCATCCATCACCGAACGGAAGGTCGATTGCGCTGCAAGCACCTTGTCCGCGAAACCGGCCGGCATTTCCGCAACTGTCGTCATGATCAGCCCTCCCCGCGCACGAGCGTGTAGAAATCGACTTTGGTTGCCGCCGTCTCTGCGGCCTTGCGCTTGCTATCGGCGACGACGCGCGCGCGCAGCGGCGTGAGCACCTTGGTCTCGACAGCATCTGAAAATTCACTGGTCTGGATGAGTGCATCGCAGAGCGCGATTAGCTGTGCCTTCGCGCCGTCACGACCGAGTGTGTAACCGAAGCCAACCTCGCCGCTGGCAAGCCGTACAGCGGCACGCGACACCGTCGCCTCGCCGAGATTGAATGGCGCGCCATCGCCGCCGATCCGGCCGCGCAGCATCACCAGGCCGTTTTCCGGCTGACGCAGTTGTTCATGGGCGGGAACAGCCACTGCATCGAGATATCCGGCGATATCCGCCGTGCCGGAGTGCCCAAGGACCCCCATCGCCTCACGGCGCCGGGCCTGCTGGTGGTTCAGGGAGGATGAAGTCATGTCACCGCCGCTCAACAAGTTGTATGATTTACTAGACAACTTTATAGGCGGAGGCAATGACCGTTTCGTGACAGCGGCACGATTTTTCGCTAATGCGTGGTCGACATCATTCCGGGACCGATTTTGTGACCATTCAGGACAAGCCAACAGGCGTTGCATTGTGGCGGCACGTCGCCGACGGCATCGAGCGCGGCATTGCAGATGGCCGCTATGGCGCTGGCGAAAAGCTGCCCGGCGAGACCGAACTGGCTGACATCTACCGCGTCAATCGGCACACCGTGCGCCGCGCGCTCGCGACCCTGGCCGAACGCGGCCTGGTGCGCGCCGAGCGCGGCAGCGGCACCTATGTGGAATCGCCAAAGCTTGCATATCCCCTGCGATCACGCACCCGCTTCTCGGAAATTGCCGGTGCCGGCGGGCGCGAGCCGCAAGCGCAATTGATCGGAGCCTGGGACGATGTGGCAACACGCGATCTCGCCAGGCAGCTTGGCCTCAAAGCCGGCGCTCCGCTGATCCGCATTGAAGCCTTGCGGTTGGCGGACAAGACGCCGATCTGCGTCGGCACCAACTGGCTGTCGGCCGAACGCTTTCCCGATTTCGGCAAGGTCTATGAGCGCGTGCGCTCGATGACTAAGGCCCTGGCGCATTACGGCATCAAGGACTATCGCCGCGCCTCGACGAAGGTCACCGCGGGGATCATCGACGCGACCGATGCGACACGGCTTGGTGTCGCCCTCGGGCGTCCGATCTTGATTGTCGATTCCATCGATGTGGATGCCGACGGCACGCCGCTCAGCGCTACGCATTCGCGCTTCGTCGCCGAGCGCGTCGAATTCGTGGTCGATAGCGGTTCGCTTTAGTTAGAACGGGTCGGTGCCGAGACCCGGCACATCGACGGGACGCGGCCCCGGCGCCGGCCACAGGAAACGGCGATCCTTCTCAGCAATGGCCACATCGTTGATGCTCGCCTCGCGGCGGCGCATCAGGCCGGCCTCGTCAAACTCCCATTGCTCATTGCCATAGGAGCGATGCCAGTTGCCGGCGTCATCGTGCCATTCATATTGAAAGCGCACGGCAATGTGATTGCCGTCGAACGCCCACAAATCCTTGATCAGCCGGTATTCGTGCTCCTTCGCCCATTTACGGGTGAGGAATTCGACGATCGCCGGGCGCCCCTGAAAGAACTCGCCGCGATTGCGCCAGGTCGAGTCCTCGGTATAGGCGAGCGACACTTTCACCGGATCGCGTGAATTCCAGGCGTCCTCGGCCATGCGGGCCTTCTGGGCGGCGCTCTCTCGGGTGAAGGGCGGAAACGGTGGACGCGACATGGGACCCTCGGCTTTGCGATGTTGCAGGGATTGTAGCCCTGCCGCATGCGGAGTCGATGCCGTTTCACCTATGGGGCGATTGCTAAATCTGATCGGCCTTCATGGCAATCCGCAGCGCTTTCGGGATCGGCTTGGCGCGGCCGCCGGAGACAAAGGCCACCTTGACCTTGGCCTCAAGCAGCAACTCATCGCCGCGGCGCACTTCCTGACCCAGCATGATCGAGGCGCCCCTCACCTCTTGTGGAACCGTGACGACGTCAAGCAGATCGTCCAGGACTGCCGGTTTTAGAAAATCAATTTTCATCGAACGAACAACGAAGGCAAAGCCGGGCGCATCCTCTCGCGCTTCTTTCAGCAGCTCTTGTTGACTCGTTCCGAGCAAACGCAAGTAATTCGTTCTGCCGCGTTCCATGAAACGCAGAAAGTTTGCGTGATAAACAATCTGGCCGGCGTCAGTATCTTCGAAATAAACGCGAACCCGCATATGATGACGACCGTCGCGAATTTCGCCATCAAGAGAGGCTGTCACAGGGAGATTCCTCTTATCACACTCCGGGGAGTAATCGTCTTGCACAGAGGCACCTTCCTCAGCAAGCGCCAATCGCTTTGGGCTGGAACCTTGCTTGGGATGCACCTGGAATCTTGGTTGCGGGGACGCGCATCTCTTTGTCGAATGGCAATTAGCCGGCGCTGGTCAGTGCCCGGCCGATTCCCGGCTCATTTTCTCCAAAAGACCGCGCATCCCGTCGATCTGCACACCGAAGCCTGCCCAATCCCCAGACCTCAACAGCTTCATTGCCTCGTTATAGCGATCAAACGCCTCCTGCGCCCTGTTTTCCGCAGGGCTCGCACGTGGCATTTCCGTCGCAGCACCCAGCGATGTCGGTGACGCGTTAGTTTCGATGAAAAGCGCGGACAAGGCCTCGGCAAGCGTCTCTTTCATGACGACATGCTCGCCGTAGGCGGCGATCACACGCTTGAGCTCCGGCAAGTGCCCGTGGACCGCGCGCAGGTACAGCGGCGATACGTACAGGATCGAATTCTCGATCGGGATCACCAGCAGGTTTCCGCGGATCACCCGTGAACCCATCTGGTTCCACAACGATATTTGCTGGGAGATCTCCGTGTTCTGATGAATGCGCGCCTCGATCTGGAACGGTCCGTAGACGAGCTTCTCCTTGGGAAATTCGTAGACGATCAATTTTCCATAGTCGGGAGCGTCGCAGCGCGCTGCCAGCCATGCGATCATGTTGTCGCGTCGGCTTGGCACCATGGGGATCATGATAAAGAACTCGGCCTGGGTTTCGCCGGGCAGCCGCATCACGATGTAGTAAGGGACCATCGGCGCGACGCCGTCGCCGGCCGGCTGGCGCGGAAACTGCCAAAGATCCTCCCGGTTATAGAAAACGTCGGCAGATGCCATGTGATAGGTCTGGTAAAGCTGCGCCTGAATCAGGAAGAGGTCCTCGGGATAGCGAATGTGCTTTTGCAGATCGGACGGCATTGCCGCAAACGGCTTGAATAGCCCCGGAAAGATTCGCTGGTAGGTGGCCGCGATCGGGTCCGCCTGGTCCGTCAGATAAAAGTCGACACTGCCGTTATAGGCGTCGATGACGGCCTTCACGGAATTGCGGATGTAATTCAGATTGCGGCCGGGCGCAGGCTGCGCAGAGGGAAAATAGTTACTGGTTGTATAGGCGTCCTGGATCCAGAACATCCGCCCTTCGCTGATGACCAGATAGGGATCGTGGTCGAGGCTGAGGAACGGGGCGATCGTGCGTAACCGTTCCCCGATATTGCGCCGGATCATGATCCGGCTGTCGTCGGTGATGTAACTGGAGAGCAGCAGGTTCATGTCGTTGAAGTGGTGAGCGAAGATGATTTTTCGCACCATCCCCGTCAGCGGCACGCCACCGGCACCGTCGTAGACCGTGTATGCGTTTTCACTCCCCTTCGGATAGTCGAATTCCGGCGTGGTCGTCCTGACGACAACGTAGTTGCTCTCCTCTTGTCCATAATAAATGCGCGGTTCGCGGATCTCGGGACCGCCGTCCGCAACGGGAGGAATATCCCGTAGGTAAAGCAGCGGAAGCCCTTCAGCGCTCTTGTGCATTACCGGGCTCATCACCGCTCCATTGCCGTGGGTGAACAGCAGGTGGAGGTTGACCCACGTCTGGGCGTTCGGCGGCAGCAGTGAGGATCTGAGCTCGCGTGCCGACAGCATCACGCTCTGGTAGGTGCCGCGAAGCCAGTAGCGGTCGACATCCAGGTCATTTAATTTGTAGTAGGTGCGTATCTCCTGCAGCTGGGCGTAGGTATCGGCTAGCGGCTGCCCGTCCCACAATCTGATGTTCTCGATGGTCGCCTTGTTGGCTTCGAGTGTCGCGAAGGTAAGGTCCTGTTCGGCAGGAAAGGGCTTGGCGGCGATCTTGTCGAGATTATAGGCTTCCCTGGTCAGACGGATGCTGCGCTCGATGTAGGGCCGCTCCAGTTCCAGTTCGTTCGGTTTCACGTAGAAGCGCTGAAACAGCGTCGGGATCACGCCGGACAGCAGGAAAGCGCCCCCGAAGACGAGCAACATCGCGGCAGTGGGGAGCCAGTAGGTACGCGCCCACAGGTTCGCCCACGCGGCGCATGCCGCAACGATCGAAAGCCCGATCAGCAACCAGAGAACGGGTAGCTGAACGTGGACATCGGTGTAGCTCGCGCCAACCACTACGCCATTGTCTCCGTAGAGCAGCAAATAGCGGTCGAGTCCGTAGGACCATGCCTTCACCACAAAGAGCAAGCCGAGCAGCGCCGAGCCGTGAGCAACCGCTGGCGGTGATATCGACCACCGCTGGACCTGGTATTCGATCTGACCATGCAGCCAATAGATCACTGCGGCGAGAAGTGCGCTCATGAACAGCGTTAGCAATGCCCAATTCTTGATGCCGATATAGGCGGGCAGAGAAAACAGATAGAATCCAATATCCTTGTCATACAGCGGATCATTCGCGCCATATGGCACCTGATAGAGGAACTGGAGAATGATGCTCCAGTTGCCGACCTCCTCCCATGCGACAAGCAGAGCGAGGAATCCGGTGCCGCCAGCGATGGCAAGGCGCCATGGCAACCGATCGCGTATGAATTCGAACGGATCGGGCGGCACCGCGGTGGCCGCGAGCTTCCAGTCGAAGTCGACGGGAAGCCGGCCTCGCCGCCGTCGGACAAGAAAAAGTGCCAGCCGGGCGTTCGCCCACGCAATGACGGCAGTTGCCGCGAAGACGACAGAAAAGACTGCGGCTTTCGCGCCGATCGATGTCCAAAAAACCTGCGAATAGCCGACCGTGGAGAACCACATCCAGTCGACCAGGAAGTCGCCGACAATCGCGAAAAGGATCAGGCAAATCCCGGAGAAGATGGCAGTCACAATCACCCCGACCACGGCGTTTCGCCCTGGCGTCTTCCGTTCGGGCCCGGTAATCCCGATCGTCATGAACGGATTATAGCAGAACGGGAGAGGTGGCGGTGCCAGTCTTGAGCCCTCGCACCTGTTTTTTCTGCGTCGGCCTTCCTACATCAGAACTGAGGTGCGCATCGCCTTAAGCGCGCCCAATCGGGAGAGCGCGCCATGAGCGGTGATCTGACGATGTAGTTGTGCTTGAGCGTCCTCGCTAACGGTCGGGATGGCATGCCGAGCGGGCACGGGGGAGGAACGCGGCAGGAGTGCTTGTCATGACTGATTTCGCCGGTCTTGAATCCCGCTTTAGCGCAGGAAACTATGCACCATTGCCGGTCACGATCGTCCGCGGGGCTGGAGTCTACGTGTGGGACGAGGCTGGCAGACGCTACATCGACATGATGGGCGCATATTCGGCGGCAAGCTTCGGCCATTGCCATCCGCGCCTCGTCAAGGCGCTGACAGAACAGGCACAGCGACTGGATACGATCTCGCGCGCTTATTTCAGCGATCGGCTGGGGCCTTTTCTCGCCAAGGCTTGTGCACTTACCGGTATGGACGCCGCGTTACCGATGAACAGCGGCGCGGAAGCCGTCGAGACGGCGCTCAAGGCGGCACGTAAATGGGCCTACAGGGTCAAGGGAGTGCCGACTGACCGGGCTGAAATCATCGTCGCGGAGGGAAATTTCCACGGCCGTACCATCTCGATCGTCGGCTTTTCTTCGCAAACCCAATATCGCGACGGCTTCGGGCCGTTCCCGCCTGGCTTCACATGCGTGCCGTTCGGCGATGCGCCGGCGCTCGCCGCGGCCATTACCTCTGACACCGCAGCCTTTTTGGTCGAACCAATTCAAGGCGAAGGCGGGATCAATGTGCCGCCCCCTGGATATCTCGCTGAGGTCGCGCGCATTTGCAAGGCGAACAACGTGCTGCTGCTGTGCGACGAGATCCAGAGCGGTCTGGGACGCACCGGACGTCTACTCGCGTGTCAGCATGAAGGGGTAACACCCGACGGTCTGATGCTCGGCAAGGCGCTCGGTGGCGGGATGTTGCCGGTTTCGCTTTTCCTCGCCCGTCGCGAGGTCATGCAGGTTTTCACTCCCGGTGACCACGGCAGCACGTTCGGAGGCAACCCGATTGCATCAGCGGTTGGATTAGCCGCCCTCGACACACTGATCGACGAGCGATTGATTGAACGCGCCGCGACTGTCGGCGCGCATCTCCTCGATCGGCTCTCCGCGATCAAAAATCCGATCATTCGCGAGGTGCGCGGTCGCGGTTTGTTTGCGGGGGTCGAGTTACACCGCAACATGGCTAGTGCCGGTACGGTGATCAGCCGCTTGCTTCAGGCGGGCGTGCTGACCAAAGATACTCACCGGAACACGATACGCTTTGCGCCGCCCTTGATTATCGACGAGTCACAGGTGGATTGGGCCGTAGACCGATTGACCGAAGTACTGGACGAGATCGCCGCATCGACGATTCAGGCCTAGCGGCCGCCAATGTTGGGCAACGCTGATCCGCGCGGCGACAATTGCGCCCGAGCTTGTGCTACGGACGAGATCAAAGCGCTCGCGCAGCCGGCGTCCGAGCCCCCCTTCGATCTCTTGGCTCTTAAAAGACCCCACAAAGGCCATGGCGCCGCACCTGCATGCGATGCAGCCGTCGGCGATGGCGCCGTCGAGATGGAAGGTCGTAGAACCGGTCATAACGAAAAGCCGTGAGCTGCGAGTGGCAGCACGTGATCACGCGTCAATGGCGCCAAGACGATAGCCTCAGGCGCAGTTGGATTGATCCAAATCGCTTCGGCGATCTCGGCCTGCGGCGCGATCGCGCCATCCACCTTCACCGCATAAACACTAGCCTGCACGCGCCATCCCGGCTCATTCGCGGCGACGCTGTTGAATTGTCCGAGCGCTTGCGCAGAACCCGGCACCATCCGGCAGCCGAGCTCCTCGCTGATCTCGCGCTCCAGCGCGGCCAGATCGTCCTCGCCGGCATCGCGTTTGCCGCCCGGCTGCATGAAGGCCTCGGTGCCGCGCTTGCGCACCACCAGCATGCGCCCTGCGTCATCGCGGATCAGCGCAGCGACGACGCCGATGATCTTGTCAGTCATTGCGAACTACTCCTCGTCGCCCGAACCGAACAATCCGATCTGGCTCTCATCCCGTTTCGGCTCACTCAGTCCGAGATGCTTGAACGCATGCGAGGTGAGCAGCCGGCCGCGCGGGGTGCGCTGCAGATAGCCGCACTGGATCAGATAGGGCTCGATGATGTCCTCGATGGCATCACGCGGCTCGGACAGCGCGGCCGCCATGGTCTCGACACCAACGGGACCACCGGCATAGTTCATCGCGATGGTGGTGAGATAGCGGCGATCCATCGCATCAAGACCCGCACTGTCAACTTCCAATGCGGACAGCGCGTGGTCGGCGATTTTGCGATCGATCGCTGACGCATCCGCAGCGGAGGCAAAGTCGCGCACACGGCGCAACAGACGCCCGGCGATGCGCGGCGTGCCGCGGGCGCGGCGCGCAATCTCGTTAGAGCCTTCAGGGGTCATGCCGATGTCCAGCACGCGGGCGCCGCGCGTGACGATCTTTTCGAGCTCGTCGATCGTGTAGAAATTCAGCCGCAGCGGAATGCCGAAACGATCACGCAGCGGATTGGTCAGCAGACCCGCACGGGTGGTCGCGCCGACCAGCGTGAATTTCGACAGCTCGATTTTCACCGAGCGTGCCGCAGGGCCTTCGCCGATGATGAGATCGAGCTGGAAATCCTCCATCGCGGGATAGAGCACTTCCTCTACTGCAGGGCTGAGACGGTGGATCTCGTCGATGAACAGCACATCGCGCTCTTCGAGATTGGTCAGCAATGCCGCGAGATCGCCGGCCTTGGCGATCACCGGCCCCGATGTCGCGCGAAAGCCGACACCGAGCTCGCGCGCCACGATCTGCGCCAGCGTGGTCTTGCCGAGGCCGGGCGGGCCCACAAACAATGTGTGATCCAGTGCCTCACCGCGCTTGCGGGCGGCATCGATGAAGATCTGCAGATTCGCGCGCGCCTGTGCCTGGCCGACGAAATCGGACAGCGACTGCGGGCGCAGCGTGGTGTCACCGACATCGTCGGAGCGGCGCTCAGGTGTAACCATGCGATCGGGTGGCGTATTCATGATGCGACGTTACCACGGTGCAACGGCCGCGCGAACCACCAGCACAGGCTGGCTGGAATCACGGCAATGCCCGCGAGCAATGCGGACAGCGACAGCGCTTGCGTGAGCGATCGAACGCCGGGCAAAATCACCGCCGACGATTCCGAGGGCTGAACGAACATTCCAAAACCGATGAAGCCGGCAATGCCGACGCCCGCAGCGAGCCACGCCATCCAGATCGCGTTTTGTCCGGCATAGACGGCCGACAGCGCGAAGACGACGCCGGCACCGAGCGACGGCAGCAGCGCCGCCAATGCAGCGACGAATGCCAGCAGCCACAGTGCAATCGAGACAAGCGATCTGAAACCATCGAGATCGGCGACAGAGAAGATCAATTGCAGGATCGACGCACCCAGACCGACGACGAGCAACGATACGAGCGCAGCCACGGATAGCGAACCGACAATACCGAAGATCGCGACAATGCCGATCACACGGGCGATTCTGGCCAGGCTCACTTCGCCAATTCCTTCAGCCCGAGCTTGATGAGTTGCGCCGTTTCCGCATCCTCGCCTGCGCTGCGCGACGCGGCTGCGACGGCGGCCGCCGCCTGTGGCTGGCCATAGCCGAGATTGACCAGCGCGGAGATCGCATCCCTGACGGCGCCTGGTGCGCGGTTGTCGTCCATCGCACCGGCGAGTTGCGCGACCACCGGATCGACGGACGCAAAGGCCGGCGCCTTGTCCTTCAATTCGCTGACGATGCGCTCGGCCACTTTAGGACCGACGCCCGGCGTGCGCGCCACGGCCGTCTTGTCGCGCAGCGCGATAGCGTTGGCGAGGTCGGCCGGCGGCAGCGTGCTGAGCACGGCGAGCGCGACCTTGGCACCAACGCCCTGCACGGTCTGCAGCAGGCGAAACCATTCGCGCTCCATATCGCTGCGGAATCCGAACAGCTTGATCTGGTCTTCGCGGACATAGGTTTCGATGGCGAGCACCGCAGCTTCGCCCGCCTGCGGCAGTGCCTGCAGCGTGCGAGCGGAACAATGCACCTGATAACCCACGCCCTGTACGTCGAGGATCACATAGTCCTCGCCATAGCTGTCGATCAGGCCTTTGAGCTTGCCGATCACGCGCCGACGACCTTGAGGCGCAGTGCCGTGCTCTGACGGTGATGCGCATGGGTGATGGCGATGGCCAGCGCGTCGGCCGCATCGGCGGATTTCGGCTCAGCCTTCGGCAGCAGGATCTTCAGCATCACCTGGATCTGGTTCTTGTCGGCGTGGCCCGCGCCGACCACGGTCTTCTTCACCTGATTGGGCGCGTATTCGGCGACGGCAATGCCGAACATCGCCGGCGTCATCATGGCGATGCCGCGCGCCTGGCCGAGCTTCAGCGTCGCGACGCCGTCCTTGTTGACGAAGGTCTGCTCCACCGCAGCTTCGGCCGGTTGGAAGTCGCCGAGGATCTTGGCGAGACCTTCATGAATGCCGAGCAGCCGGCTTGCCAACGGCAGATTGTCCGGCGGTTCCACCGAACCGCAGCCGATATAGGTCAGCCGGTTGCCGTCGATCTCGATCACGCCCCAGCCGGTGCGGCGCAGGCCCGGATCGATGCCGATGATACGGACAGGAGGGCGAATCGGAGGGTTTGTCATCCCACAGGGATAACGCCGGAGGGCAGGGAACGAAATAGAAACGCGAAGCCGTCCCAAAGGAAAGAGAGGGAAGCTGAGCCCCTGCTCAGCCGCCCATCTTGGCCATCAGCGCGTCGGACACCTCGAAGTTCGCGTAGACGTTCTGCACGTCGTCATGCTCGTTCAACAGGTCCATCAGCTTGATCAGCTTTTCGCCGGTCTCGTCATCGACCGAGAGCGTATTCTGCGGCTTCCAGATCACCGCCGCCTTGCGGGCTTCGCCGAACTTGGCTTCCAGTCCCTTGGCAACCTCGCGGAACGTCTCCTGCGAGGCATAGACCTCATGGCCGCCCTCGCCCGACACCACGTCATCCGCGCCGGCGTCGATGGCAGCTTCGAGCATGTCGTCGGCAGAGGCCTTGTCGGCGTCATATTCGATCACGCCGACATGGTCGAACATGAAGGAAACTGAGCCGGTTTCGCCCAAATTGCCGCCAGATTTGGTGAAGTAAGAACGGATGTCGGAGGCGGCGCGATTGCGGTTGTCGGTCAGCGCCTCGACGATGACGGCGACGCCGCCGGGGCCGTAGCCCTCGTAGCGGATTTCATCGTAGTTCTCGCCATCGCTGCCGATCGCCTTCTTGATGGCACGCTCGATGTTGTCGCGCGGCATGTTCTCCTGCCGGGCGGCGATCACGGCGGAGCGCAGCCGGGCATTCATCGACGGGTCTGGCGTCCCCATCTTGGCAGCGACGGTGATTTCGCGCGCCAGCTTGCTGAACAGCTTGGACTTCTGGGCATCCTGCCGGCCCTTGCGGTGCATGATGTTCTTGAATTGGGAATGTCCGGCCATGCGGTCTCTCTTGAAGCGTCAGGGTATTTAGGGCTGCGGCGCGGGGTTATAGGCCGCGAAATCGGCAAAATCAAAAATTTGCAGCCGAATCCGGCAGATCTTCGCAATACCGCGACCGACCTTAACCATCACTTCACGCCGAGGTGCAAGGTTACCCGCATAGATTGTATTCATTGGGGTCACCGATGGCGTTTGGACTGTTCCGCAAGCGGCGACCGGAAGCGGCTGAAGTGGTGATGATTGCTGAAAACACAGCACCTTCTGTGGCACCGCAGCATCCTGAACCAGATACCGCTCGGGACATCCTTGAGTTGCTGGAACTCGAGCTGGGCGCGCTTATCCGCCAGCTCGAGCGTGCCGCGACATCCGTCGCCGGCGGCGCCGAATCGACCGCCACCACCCTCTCCGCCATCCGCGCCCGCACCGACGTGCTGGCCGACCGCAGCAGCGCCGCGCAATCCACCGCCACAACCTTTGCGCAGGCCGCCGACAAATTCACCCATTCGGCCGAGGGCATCGGCACCCAAGTACGCGATGCCAGCCGGCTCGCGGACGAGGCCGGCGCCGCCGCCCATGAAGCCAGCGCCAATGTGGACCGGCTGCGCGACTCCTCGGCCGCGATCAGCAATGTGCTGGAGCTGATCGCGCAGATCGCCCGCCAGACAACGATGCTGGCACTGAACGCGACCATCGAGGCGGCACGCGCAGGCGCTGCAGGCCGCGGCTTCTCGGTCGTCGCCACCGAGGTCAAGGCGCTGGCGGTGCAAACGCAGAACGCCACCGAAGAGATCAGGAAGAAGATCGACACCCTGCAGCGCGACGCTGCGAGTTCGGTCGACGCCGTGCATCGCATCTCCACCGCCATCGACGCGATCCGCCCGGTCTTTGCCAATGTCAACGGCGCGGTCGCCGAGCAGAACGCGACGACCAGCGAGATGTCGCACAACGCCACCACCGCCTCGCAGTTCATCGTCTCGGTCGGCAACAGTGCCGCGGAAATCGATAGCGCTGCAAAGGAAGCCGCTGCCCATGGCGAGCATGTCGCGCAGGCCGGCCAGGCCGTGACGATGTTTGCCTCGCGGCTGAAGTCGCGTTGCGCGGTGCTGCTCAAACAAAGCGAGCGCGAAGACGAGCGCCGACGCGAAAAGCTGCCATGTCACCTCAATGTCGATCTTCAGGCACGCGGCGGCCACATCAGCGCGCCGGTCTATGAAATCTCGATGGACGGCATTCTCATCGGCGGACCGGACGCGAACCGGCTTCCGTTGCACGACATCGTTGCTGCCGAACTCAGCGAGGTCGGCCCCTGCCGCCTGCGCATTGCCGAACATTCCCCCGCCGGCGCACAGGCACTGTTCGTCGCGCCCGACGGGGCTCTCATCAGCCGGATCGAAGACCGACTATGGGCGATCCATGACGAGAACACCGAATTCGTCACCCGCGCCATCGACGCCGGCGCCGTGCTCAACAAGATCTTTGCCGACGGTATTGCATCCGGCGCTATCAGCATCGACGACATGTTCGACGACAACTACGTCGAAATCCCTGGCTCCAGTCCGGTGCAGTACCGGACAAAGATTCTCGGCTGGGCCGACCGCGCACTACCCGAATTCCAGGATGCATTTCTCGCCAAGGACAGCCGCATGGCGTTCTGCGCCATGATCGACCGCAACGGCTATCTACCGGTACATAACAGCATCTATTCCAAGCCGCAGCGCCCGGGTGATGTCGCCTGGAACACGGCCAACTGCCGCAATCGCCGCATCTTCAACGATCCGGCTGGATTGGCCGCCGGTCGCAATACACGTTCCTACCTGATCCAGAGTTATGCCCGCGACATGGGCAACGGCCAGACCGTGATGATGCGCGAGATCGACGTGCCTGTGCGCATACAGGGACGCCATTGGGGCGGCTTCCGCACGGCGTACAAATTATGATTTGGGTTTGCACACGGCGCTGCCACCTGAGACCTGGCGCAGCGCCGCCTATTCCGTCTGCGAGTGGGCTAGCAGCCGAAACTGCCAAGGCGTCCTAGCCGCCGCTCGTTCGGCCTTCCGCATTGTCATCTCCGCCGTATGAACCGCCGCCATATCCATATGGCGCGCTGTATCCATATGAACCGGGGCCGGCACCAAATCCGCGATAGACCGTTACGGGGGCGCTTCCCTCATACCGCGCGTGAGAGGACATGATCCGTCGATGCTTGCTGGCAGCGCTATGCCCGTCTTTGGCCTGCGCGGTCCAGCTCGCAGTGCCGGCGATCAGTAAAACGGCGCCCAACAGAATGAATTTATTCATCACATTTTTCCTTGGTCAACGAGCCCCGCGACCTCAGATGCGCACGCTTGGCTCTCAAGGTAGCGCCAATCACGCGTAGTTGAATTTCGGCTTGCGGTACCCCGTCCTGCATGGACAGCGGCGGCGAGACCCATTGGGGCCATTTGCCCATTCGCCCCGGGCCTGGGAGGCAGTGTCACACCGCTGACATTTGCATCGGTCCATAACCGTGAACCCATTCGATACAAGCGGAGCTGCCATGACCGAACATTCCCTCGATGACGCGCAAGCAATCCACGACCGCATTCGTGCAGAGATGCTGGACGGCTTCGACGAAGAACTCGAGCTCGAGATCGATGACGATCGTCTCGACGCCCTGACCAACGAAATGTCCGACCACAGCCCGGCGGAGACCATCGAGCGACGCCTCTATTTCAAGGAACTGTTCCGCCTGCAGGGCGAATTGGTGAAGTTGCAGAGCTGGGTGCAGCAGAACAAGCTCAAGGTCGTGGTGATCTTCGAGGGTCGCGATTCCGCTGGCAAGGGCGGCGTCATCAAGCGGATCACCCAGCGGCTCAATCCACGCGTCTGCCGCGTTGCCGCACTCCCCGCGCCGAATGAGCGCGAACGCACCCAATGGTACTTCCAGCGTTACGTCTCGCACCTCCCCGCCGGCGGCGAGATCGTGTTGTTCGATCGTAGCTGGTACAACCGCGCCGGCGTCGAGCGCGTGATGGGTTTCTGCACCGAAGATGACGTGGAGGAGTTCTTCCGCTCGGTGCCGGAATTCGAACGCATGCTGGTGCGCTCGGGCATCATCCTGGTCAAATACTGGTTCTCGATCACCGATGAAGCGCAGCACCTGCGCTTCTCGATGCGCATCGCCGATCCGCTCAAGCAGTGGAAGCTCAGCCCGATGGATGTCGAGGCGCGCACCCGCTGGGAGCAATACACCAAGGCAAAGGAAGCGATGCTCGAGCATACGCATATTCCGGAAGCCCCGTGGCATGTGGTGCAGGCCGTCGACAAGAAGAAGGCGCGCCTGAACTGCATCGCGCATCTGCTCGAACAGCTTCCCTATCAGGAGGTCGAGCATCCGCCTGTGGTCCTGCCTGCACGCGTGCGCAATCCCGACTATCACCGCACGCCGGTGCCAGCCGAAATGTATGTGCCGGAGCGGTACTAGCCCCACAGCCGGCAGATCGCGTGACGTTTTTCGGGCAGGCCGAGCCTAACGCAACCGCAATATTCTTTTGAATAAAAGTCATCCGACGCCCACGAACAGGGCGTCGGATGACGTCGCGCAGATTTTACCGCGATTTATCCGACAGACACGCTCGCGCGACATACAAACCATACAAACCAATGTATAGTCCTGCTGCATCTTATTGCTGCTTTTGAAATGATGACCGTACGCCTATAGTACCGTCGTTGGTCGATGACGAACCATTCGCCATTGCATCATCGAGTCGAGCAAACGGGGGTCTCACTGTGGCAAATCTCAACATCAACGGCGAGCAGAAGTCCTTCGACGCACCAAACGACATGCCTCTGCTCTGGGTGCTGCGCGACATTCTCGGCATGACCGGCACGAAATTCGGCTGCGGCGTAGCGCTATGCGGAGCATGCACCGTGCATGTCGACGGCAAGGCCGTGCGCTCCTGTCTGCTGCCGGTCAGTGCGGTGAGCGGACGCGCCATCACCACAATCGAAGGCGTCGGCACCACACCGGTCGGCGCCAAGGTGCAGAAAGCCTGGCTCGACCTCGAAGTCATTCAATGCGGTTACTGCCAGTCCGGGCAGATCATGTCAGCGGCGGCGCTCCTCGCTTCTACGCCAACCCCTGACGATTCTGACATCGATGCCGCCATGGCCGGAAATATCTGTCGCTGCGGCACCTATGTCCGGGTGCGTGAAGCCATCAAGCATGCTGCCTCCGAACGGCAAACCTAGGAGTCGGCCATGAAACTTGCAGACAACATGCTTGTTGCGGCCAGTCCTGCAAACAAGCCTTCTGGCCTGTCACGGCGCAATCTGCTCGCTGGCGCCTTTGCCGGCGGCTTTATGTTCGCCTTCCAGCTTCCGGTCCGCGCGGCCAATGAGCCGACGCAACCTCCCGATACGACGGAGGGCAAATTCGCCCCCAACGCCTTCATCCGCATCGACACTACCGGCAAGACGACACTGGTGATGCCGCAAGTCGAGATGGGGCAAGGCATCTATACCGCCATCGCCATGATCCTCGCCGAAGAGCTCGACGCCGACTATGCGCAGATCACGCTGCAACATGCGCAGCCCAGCGACAAGCTCTACGGCAATCCGATTTTCATCATCCAGGCGACCGGCGGATCGACTTCGGTGCGCGCATTCTGGAAACCGCTGCGCAATGCCGGTGCAACCGCGCGTGCGATGCTGGTGCAAGCCGCAGCCGAACAGTGGCAGGTCGAACCTGCGAGCTGCACGGCGTCGAATGGGCAAGTGATGCATACGGCCAGCGGGCGCAAACTGTCCTATGGCGAGTTGTGCGACGCCGCCGGCAAGCTCACGCCGCCGAAAGAGGTCGCGCTCAAGGACCCGAAAGACTTCTCGGTGATCGGCAAGCCGCTGAAGCGCTTCGACACGCCGGACAAGGTCAACGGCAAGACGATCTACGGCATCGACGCGATGGTGCCGGGCATGACATTCGCGACGCTTGCGCAATGCCCGGTGTTCGGCGGCAAAGTTGCCAAGGTCGATGACCGTGCGGCGAAGAAAATTCCGGGCGTGCGGCAGATCGTGGTGCTCGACGACCTCGTGGCCGTGGTCGGCGATCACATGTGGGCCGCCAAGTCCGGGCTCGAAGCGCTCGATATCACCTGGGACGAAGGGCCCAACGCCAAGATCAGTTCGAAGGACATCTGGGCGCATTTGCGCACGGCCAGCGAGACGGACGGCGTAATCGCCAAATCCGTCGGCGACATCGCCAAGGGTCTCGCCACCGGCGAACGGATCGACGCGTCCTACGAGATGCCGTTCCTTGCGCATGCGACGATGGAGCCCTTGAATTGCACGGTGCACTTCAAGGGAGATTCCTGCGAGGTCTGGACGGGCACGCAGATCATGTCGCGGGTGCAGTCCGAGGCTGCCAAGGCCGCTGGTTTGCCGGTCGACAAGGTGATGGTCAACCAACACATGATCGGCGGTGGCTTTGGCCGCAGGCTTGAGCCTGACATGGTGGTAACGGCAGTCCGCATCGCCAAGCAGGTCAATGGACCGGTCAAGGTAGTGTGGACCCGCGAAGAGGACATCCAGCACGACATTTATCGCCCCGTCTATCGCGACAACATTTCGGCGACGCTGTCCAACGGCAAAGTGGTCGGCTTCAAGTACAAGATCGCAGGCTCGGCCGTGATCGCGCGTTGGCTGCCGCCTGCGTTTCAGAAGGGCATCGACATCGACGCCATCGATAGTGCTGCGGACCAGCCGTACGACTTCCCGCATTTCCAGTGTGAATATGTCCGTGTCGAACCGCCGGCGGTGCCGACCGGCTTCTGGCGCGGCGTCGGCCCGAACAACAACGTGTTCGCGATCGAGAGCTTCATGGATGAGCTCGCTCGCAAGGCCGGCAAGGATCCCGTCGCGTTCCGGCGTGACTTGCTCGGCAAGGCGCCGCGGATGCTGGCGGCCCTCAATCTCGCGGCAGAGAAGGCCAACTGGGGTCAGCCGCTGCCGGCGCGCGTCGGACGCGGCGTGAGCATCCAGCCCACCTTCGATACCTCGATCGCGACCGTGGTCGAAGCGGAGATCGATTCGCAGGGAGAAATTCGTCTGCGTCAGGTCAACGTGGCGGTCGACACCGGCATCGCTGTCAATCCTGACACCATAGTGGCGCAGATCGAAGGCGGCATCGTGTTCGGCCTCACTGCCGCGCTCTATGGCGACATCACCGTCGAGAAGGGACGCGTGCAGCAGTCCAATTTCCACGACTATCGCATGCTTCGAATCGACCAGATGCCAAAAATCAATGTCCACCTCATCAAGAGCGGCGAAGCGCCCGGCGGCATAGGCGAGTGCGGCGTGATCGGTGGCCCGCCGGCACTGCGCAATGCGATCTATGCCGCGACTGGCGTTGCGTTGCGCAGGATGCCGATCGACCGTGATGCGATCGCCGAGAGGAAGAAGTCATGACGCCCGCCGCACGTCGCATTCTCGGCAGCGTCATTGTGATCGGTGTCGTGGCTGCAGCCGGCGCTGCGCTCTATGTGCGCGGCCCCGGACCGATGGCCTTCTCGGGTGGGCCGAAGGTAGCGCTGGCCGACTACAAGGGCGCCAATCCGACCGGCGTTCCCGCCAACATGACCAGCGCCAGCCCGATCGAGCGCGGTGAATATCTCGCGCGTGCGGCGGATTGCATGGTCTGCCACACTGCGCCCGGCGGCAAGGAATATGCCGGCGGCTTCGCATTCAAACTGCCGTTTGGCACGCTGTATTCGACTAACATCACACCGGACAAAGAGACAGGCATCGGCAACTACACCGACCAGCAGTTTCTCGACGCCGTTCGAAGCGGCAAGCGCCACGACGGCGCCCGGCTCTATCCGGCAATGCCCTATACGTCCTACACCTATATGACCGATGCGGACACGCTCGCGGTCAAGGCCTATCTGTTCAGCCTCGCGCCGGTGCGCGCAGCGCCGCCTGAGAATACGCTGGCCTTTCCGTTCAATCAGCGCTGGGCAATGACATTCTGGTCGGCGCTTTTCAATCCCGATACGCGCTTCGAACCCGATACGTCGCAAAGCCCGGAATGGAACAGGGGCGCCTATCTCGTCGAGGCGCTGGCGCATTGCGGCGAATGCCACACGCCGCGCAATCTCGGCTTCGCGCTCGACAACCGTAAGAAATTCGCTGGCGCCCTGACCGCCGGATGGCGGGCCTTCAATATCACCTCGGACAAGACGACAGGCCTTGGCAGCTGGAGCGACGACGATGTCGTTTCCTATCTGTCGATCGGGCATGCCAAGGGTCACGGCACCGCGTCGGGGCCGATGGGCGAAGCGGTGGACCACAGTTTCAGCAAGATGGCGCCGACGGATATCAAGGCGATGGTCGCATTCCTGCGCACGGTGCCGGCGGTGCCCTCACCTGATCTGCCCGCGAAACTCGCGCCACCCGCACCGCCCTCGCATAGGGACGGCATGACGGCGAACGCGCTTGGCAAGACGGTCTTCCAGGGCGCCTGCGTGAGCTGCCATGGCTGGACAGGCGAGAGCGCACTCTCGCCCATGGCCACGCTGACTGGCGCGTGGGCCGTTAACGATCCCGGCGCGACGAACGTGGCGCAGATCGTGATCTCCGGCACCAAGCGGCATACGCCGCAAGGCGCGCTGTCGATGCCAGCCTTTGGCAAGAGCCATTCAGATACGGAGATCGCGGCTGTCGCGAATTACGTGACCGCGCGCTTCGGCAGCAGGGGATCGCAGATCACGGCAAGCGATGTCGCGAATCTACGCAAGCAGACGGAGCAGTAGGCCGAACTAGGTCAGCCAGAACTCGGGCACGGCCTGCGACAAGCGGCCACCGAGCCGCACCGGCGCGATGCGTGATGCGAGGCCGGTCTTGTCATCGGTTTCGACCGCAACGCCCGACAAAGTCGCCGGGCCGAAGGCCGGCTCGAAACGGCCGGAGGGAATGCCGGTCGTGAAGCGCCTGACAGGCTCTTCCTTCTGCATGCCAATCACGGAATCATAGTCGCCGGTCATGCCGGCATCGGTCATGTAAGCTGTGCCGCCGGACAGGATTTGATGATCGGCGGTCGGCACATGCGTATGCGTGCCGACGACGAGGCTCACGCGGCCATCGCAGAAGTAACCCATGCCCTGCTTTTCGCTCGAGGCTTCGCCATGGAAATCCACCACGATGGCGTCCGCGGCTTCCACCAGCGGACAGGCATCTATCTCCTTGCCGACAGCGCTGAACGGATCGTTGAGTGGCTCCATGAAGACGCGGCCCATGGCGTTGATCACCAGCGCACGTGCACCGTTCTTGGCGTCGATCAGCGCGGCACCACGGCCCGGTGTGTGGCGTGGGAAGTTCAACGGACGGATCAGACGCGGCGCGCGTTCGATGAAGACCAGCGCCTCTTTCTGATTCCAGGCGTGATTGCCGAGCGTCACCGCATCGGCGCCAGCGTCGATAAGATCATTATAGATCGTCTCGGTGATACCGAAGCCGCCGGCGGCGTTCTCGCCATTGATGATGACAAGATCGAGTTTCCAGTCGCGGATCAGGCCCGGCAGTTTTTCGAGGATCACCACGCGGCCGGTTTTGCCGACCACGTCGCCGATGAAGAGAATACGCAAGTCAGATGCTCCGAAAATCGATCGTCCGGGTTTCGGTTAGCACATAATCCAGCGCCACGTCGTGTGGTTGCATGGGAATGGCCTCGATTTCCTGGGTGTCGAAGGCCACGCCCACGGCGATAAATGGCTTGATGGCGTGCAGTTGCGCGAAGGTGCGATCGTAATGCCCCGCGCCATAGCCAATGCGGTGGCCGGCGCGGTCGAATGCCGCGAGTGGTACCAGCAGGATATCGGGAATCAGTGGTGGCGCTTCCGGTGCTGGTTCCGGAATGCCCAGTGAACCGCGCACCAGCGCATCACTCGGGCTCCAGATCCGGAACATCAGGGGCTCATCACGGGCGATGATCACCGGCAGCGCCAGTCGCGCACCCTGGGCGGCGAGATGCTGCATCAGAGGGATCGGATCGATCTCGCTGCGGATGGGAGAATAGCCGGCGACGATGCTACCGGCCCTGACAGGGAAAGGCAGCCCACGCGCTGCGATGGCTTGCGCGGCTGCCGACCGTTCGGCCTCGCTCAGCGCCGTGCGGCGTGCCAGCGCGGCGATGCGGAGCTCAATCTTTGTCGGAGGGGGCGGCTTGTCGGACATGCCGTACGATATGCTGTCCGCAAAGCCTGCGGAAGCGCAGGACCGGTCTTCGCGATCATCTTTGGCGAGCGAGGCCAAGATTGCACGGCAAACGCCACGCAAAGGGCCGCCCCCATCAAGAAAGTGAAAGTGCGAAGCCACGATGGCCGTTGAAGCACTCGATCCCGGAGCACCTACGAAAGTAGGTGGGCACCATGTGACCAGGTCCACGGACCTGGTCAGGGACAGTTCCCTGAAGGATCGATAAGGCCCCGGGGATATATGGCTCCTGACGCGCGACGCAGCCTCGCCCGAGCAATGTAGGGGTTATGAGACGGATGCGCCAGTGCCCGCTTGGCATCAAAGCCTGCGTTATCCAATAGCAACACCGCCGCCGATGGTGCGGTTGAGCACCTGCGTGGTCTTCTCGATCCGCTCTGCCGCAGCATTCAGGGCCGCGGCAACCGCCGTCTGCGTCGCCCGTGCGCGATCCGCGGCGACAACGCGCACATCGCGCAATGCGGCGAGTTCTTCCTGCAGGGCACGGATCTGCTGATTGGCATCGACCAGTTCGTCGGCAATGGTCAGCGCCGCCATCACCGTCAACCGCGCATCGCCGATCTCACCGAATTTGCCGCGCAGGTTTTCGACGCGGGATTCAAGACTTTCCGCCAGCCGCAGCAGGCGGGTTTCTTGCCCCTCCTCGCAGGCCATGCGGTATTGCCGGCCATTGATTGTAACGTTGACGTGGCTCATCTCGCTTTACTCATGCGCGTTGTCAGTCGCCAGCACCGCGCGGATGGTACCGATGGCGGTGTCGAGCTTGTCGGCGATCTCGCGGTTAGCACGCTCGAGCCGGCGCGATTTCACCAGCGTGCCATCAAGCTCATCCGCCAGCCGGGACCGGTCGGCGCCAAGCGCCTGAATGCGGGTGGCCAGCTCATCCTCGTCGCGATCCGCCTCACGGCGGCGCTCGACCGCACTTTCTAGAGCATCCAGCGCTGCCATCAACCGCCGCGTGGCAGCGTCGATCTCGGCCGCACCGCCATTGGCGGGATCGGAGGCTGTGAGATGGGCGGGGCGTTCGATCATACTGGGTTACGCGGGACCTTGGGTGTGATGCGACCGGAGCTCAAAAACCACGGCTCCGCAAGCCTTTAGGCCCTGAAACTTAGGTTGCAAGCGAGCCGGACGCAACAAAGCTTAAAAGCTATGCACCGCAAAGCCGACAAAAACCGCCGGTAGATATCCACAGACCAGAACTGTCCGGGAGACCTTGGACTCCCAGGAACCCAGATGCTATCCACCAGTTTCTCCTAAGCGATCCCAACATCTCGCTGCAGACCGCCCCTCTTGCGGACGCAGAATATTCCATTCCCTTCAATTTAGACGGAAACCGACATGGCGCAGGTTGATCACTCGAAAATGGCCAACGCGATTCGTGCCCTCGCCATGGACGGCGTGGAAAAGGCCAAATCCGGTCACCCTGGGCTGCCGATGGGCGCCGCCGACGTCGCCACCGTGCTGTTCACACAGTTCCTTAAATTTGACGCGGCCGATCCGAAGTGGCCGGATCGCGATCGCTTCATCCTCTCGGCCGGCCACGGCTCGATGCTGCTCTATGCCCTGCTCTATCTGACGGGCAACAAGGAGATGACGCTCGACCAGCTGAAGAACTTCCGTCAGCTGCATTCGAAGACCCCCGGCCATCCCGAGAATTTCCATACCTCGGGCGTCGAGACCACGACCGGCCCGCTCGGTCAGGGCATCGCCACCTCCGTTGGCTTCGCGCTCGCCGAGCGCATGCTGGCCGCCGAATACGGCGATATCGTCGATCACTACACTTACGTGCTGTGCTCCGATGGTGACCTGATGGAAGGTGTCAGCCACGAAGCTCTGGCCATGGCCGGTCATCTCAAGCTGTCGAAGCTGATCTTCCTTTATGACGACAACGGCATTTCCATCGACGGTCCGCTGTCGCTTGCCGACAGCGTCGATCAGGTCGCACGCTTCAAGGCCCATGGCTGGAATGCCGTGCATGTCGATGGCCACGACCAGGTCGCCATCGCCGCTGCGATCAAGCAAGCGCAGGCGTCCGACCGCCCATCGATGATCGCCTGCAAGACTAAGATTGGCTTTGGCGCACCAACCCGCGCCGGTACCTCGAAGGCCCACGGCGAACCGCTCGGCGCGGAAGAACTCGCAGGCGCCAAGAAAGCACTGGACTGGAATTACGGCCCGTTCGAGGTGCCCGATGATATCCTGCAGGCTTGGCGCAACGTCGGCAAGCAGGGCGCATCGGCGCACGCGGACTGGCAGAAGCGTTTTGATGCCCTTCCGGACGACAAGCGCAGCGAATTCACCCGCCGCAACGATCACGTTCGACCGACAGCCATGGCGGACGCGATCCTCACGCTGAAGAAGAAGCTGATTGCCGAGCCGCAGACCGTCGCGACCCGCAAGGCGAGCGAACTCGCGCTCGAAGCGCTGGTGCAGGTCGTGCCGGAAATGGTCATCGGTTCGGCCGATCTCACGCCATCGAACAACACACGCACCAAGGGCGCCATCGAAGTGAAGCCCGGCGAATTCAAGGGTCGCTACATTCACTACGGCATTCGCGAAATGGGCATGGCCGCAGCCATGAACGGCATCGCGCTGCATGGCGGCTTCATCCCGGCCGGCGCGACCTTCATGTGCTTCACCGACTATGCGCGACCGGCGATGCGCATCTCGGCGCTGGCGCAGATCCCGGTCATCTACATCATGACCCATGACTCGATCGGTCTCGGCGAAGACGGCCCGACCCACCAGCCGGTGGAGCATCTGGCCGCGATGCGCGCGATGCCGAACATGCGCGTGTTCCGCCCCGCGGACACGGTCGAGACTGCCGAATGCTGGCAGCTCGCCATGGAGAAGACCAACGGCCCAACCATGCTGGCCCTGTCGCGCCAGAACCTGACGCCGGTGCGCACCACGCATCACGACGACAATCTCTGCGCCGCTGGCGGCTATGAGTTGATCGCGGCCAAGGGCAAAGCCGCCGTGTCGATCTTCGCCTCGGGTTCGGAAGTCGAGATCGCCGTCGCAGCGCAGAAGCAACTGGCCGACAAGGGCATCGCGACCCGGGTCGTATCGGTCCCCTCGCTCGAACTGCTGCTGGAGCAGCCTGAAGAGCGCCAGAAGGCCATCATCGGCGACGCGCCGATCAAGATCGCCGTCGAAGCCGCGGTCCGGTTCGGCTGGGATGCCGTGATCGGACACGATGGCACCTTCATCGGCATGAAGGGCTTCGGCTCGAGCGCGCCGGCCAAGGAGCTTTACAAGCTGTTCGGCATCACGGCCGAGGCCGTGGTCGAGGCTGCAACCAGCAAGCACAACGCGGCTTAACTCTATCGGAACGCTGGTAAATTTGACACATTGCACCAGCGTTCCATTCAGGGCATGAAACGCCCGTCACACGTCACTATATGAAGGCCCTCACGCGAGGTTTGAGCCTAATAAAAGGGAGAAGTTGAATGGCAGTCCGGGTTTCGATCAACGGTTTTGGCCGCATCGGCCGCAACGTCCTGCGGGCGATCTACGAGTCCAAGCGCACCGACATCGAAGTCGTCGCCATCAACGATCTGGGTCCGGTTGAAACCAACGCCCACCTGTTGCGCTTCGACAGCGTGCATGGCCGCTTCCCCGGCGACGTCACCGTCGACGGCGACAGCATCCAGCTTGGCAACGGCAACAAGATCAAAGTCACTGCGGTGCGCGATCCGAACACGCTGCCGTGGAAGGATCTCGGCATCGATATCGCGCTCGAATGCACCGGCATCTTCAGCGCCAAGGCGAAGGCGACGTCGCATCTGACCGCAGGCGCCAAGCGCGTGCTGGTTTCGGCTCCGTCCGATGGTGCTGATGCCACGATCGTCTACGGCGTCAACCACAAGACCCTGACCAAGGAGCATCTGGTCGTTTCCAACGGTTCGTGCACCACCAACTGCCTGGCGCCTGTCGCCAAGGTGCTGAACGAGACCGTCGGTATCGAAACCGGCTTCATGACTACGATCCACGCTTACACCGGCGACCAGCCGACGCTGGACACGCTGCATAGCGATCTCTATCGCGGCCGCGCCGCTGCGATGTCGATGATTCCGACCTCGACCGGCGCCGCGAAGGCCATCGGCCTTGTGATGCCCGAACTGGCCGGCAAGCTCGATGGCGTTTCGATCCGCGTGCCGACCCCGAACGTCTCGGTGGTCGATCTCAAGATCATCGCCAAGAGGAGCACCACCAAGGAAGAGATCAACGAAGCGATCAAGAAGGCTGCGGCCGGCGAGCTGAAGGGCGTGCTCGGCACCACTTCGCATCCGAACGTGTCGATCGACTTCAATCACGATCCGCATTCGTCGACCTTCGCCTTCGACCAGACCAAGGTGCAGAACGGCACGCTGGTGCGCGTGCTCTCCTGGTACGACAACGAGTGGGGCTTCTCCAACCGCATGGCCGATACCGCCGTCGCGATGGGCAAGCTGCTCTAAGGCAAGAGCGTTATCCCGGGCGCAGCATAAGACGCCGCGTCCGGGAGCCAACGAATGTAGCGGTCCCCGCTTCGCGGCGCGCCGCTGTGCGCTGACCTGCGTTTGGGACACAACATCATGACCAATTCTTTCCGCACCCTCGACGACGTCGATGTGAAGGGCAAACGCGTTCTCGTGCGCGTCGATCTCAACGTGCCCATGGATGGTGGCAAGGTTACCGACGCAACGCGTCTCGAACGTATCGCGCCGACCATCACCGAAATGTCCGACAAGGGCGGCAAAGTAATCCTGCTCGCGCATTTCGGCCGCCCCAAGGGCCGCGACGACAAGAACTCGCTGAAGCCCGTGGCTGCGGCACTTGCCGATGTGATCAAGAAGCCGGTCGCCTTTGCCGACGACTGCGTTGGCGACGTCGCAGCCAAGGCCGTTGGCGCCATGAAGGACGGCGACATTCTCTGCCTTGAGAACACGCGCTTCCATTCCGCTGAGGAGAAGAACGATCCGGCTTTCGTCGCCGAACTCGCCAAGCTTGGCGATATCTGGGTCAACGATGCATTCTCGGCTGCACATCGCGCCCACGCCTCCACCGAAGGCCTCGGCCACAAGTTACCCGCCTATGCCGGCCGCACCATGCAGGCCGAGTTGGACGCCCTCGGCAAGGCGCTGGACGCGCCGACCAAGCCGGTGATCGCCATCGTCGGCGGCGCCAAGGTGTCCTCGAAGATCGACCTCCTCGAAAACCTCGTCACCAAGGTCGATGCGCTCGTGATCGGCGGCGGCATGGCCAACACCTTCCTGCATGCGCAGGGTGTCAAGGTCGGCAAGTCGCTGTGCGAGAAAGATCTCGCCGCCACCGCGCTGCGGATCATCGACAAGGCCGAAGCCTCCGGCTGCGCCATCATCCTGCCGGTGGACGCCATCGTCGCATTCCACTTCGCCGCCAACACACCGTCTCACGCCTACGGCCTCGATGCGATCCCAGATGAGGGCATGATCCTCGATGTCGGTCCGCAGTCGATCGAACGCATCAACGCAGCGATCGACGATGCCGCCACGCTGGTCTGGAATGGCCCGGTCGGCGCGTTTGAAATGACGCCGTTCGATCGCGGCACAGTCTCTGGGGCCAAACACGCAGCGGCGCGCACCAAGGCGAAGAAGCTGATTTCAGTAGCCGGCGGCGGCGACACGGTGGCCGCGCTCAATCACGCCGGCGTCGCCGATGACTTCTCCTACATCTCGACCGCCGGCGGCGCTTTCCTCGAATGGATGGAAGGCAAGCCGCTGCCGGGTGTGGAAGTGTTGAAGAAGTAGCAGCGGTAAATTTTTGCCCGCAAGACTTGTGGGCGCCGCAATGTTTATGGTATGTTCCTGCTATGGCAGACGAACCGATCAACATCACGACGGACATCCTCATCGCGATCCGCGATGATATTTCGTCGTTTCGTAGCTCGGTTGAACAGCGTCTTGATCGGCTGGAAGAAATAAGCCGTAAGCAGCGTCGGGACGCTGCCGGCATGCTCGTGATGATGCGTGCGACTGCTGGCGATTTCGACGAGCGCGTGACTGAAGTGGAAGAGCACGTCGCGGCACTCGAAGCTCGCGAACATTAGTTACCGGGAATTCCATTAGCTGGAACGCTGGGCCATCGTGGCGATTAACGTTGGCTGTATGCGCGACTGATGGCGTCTTGGATTCGCCGTCTCCTCGCGCTAAGAGCCATATATCCCTCGGCGCGGCGTTTGCGCCTGTCCCAATTTACAAGGAGCTTCCTGCATGGCCCGTATTACGTTGCGTCAACTGCTCGATCACGCGGCAGAACACGATTACGGAGTGCCGGCCTTCAATATCAACAATATGGAACAGGCGCTGGCGATCATGGAAGCCGCATCGGGTGTCGATGCACCGGTCATCATCCAGGCCTCGCGCGGCGCCCGCTCCTATGCCAACGACATCATGCTCAAGCACATGATGGACGCGGTCACCGAAATCTATCCGCACATTCCCGTCTGCGTGCATCTCGATCACGGCAACGAAGCTGCAACCTGCATGACCGCAATCCAGGCCGGATTCACCTCGGTGATGATGGACGGCTCGCTGAAAGCGGACGGTAAGACGGCGGCGGACTGGGACTACAATGTCGGCGTGACCAAGACTGTGACCGACATGGCGCATCTTGGCGGCATCTCGGTGGAAGGCGAGCTCGGCGTGCTCGGCTCGCTGGAGAGCGGCATGGGCGAAGCCGAAGACGGCCACGGCGCCGAGGGCCAGCTCAGCCATGACCAGTTGCTGACCAATCCCGACGAGGCCGTGAAGTTCGTGAAGGAGACGCAGGTCGACGCGCTGGCGATTGCCATGGGGACTTCGCACGGCGCCTACAAGTTCACCCGCAAGCCAGACGGCGACATTCTCGCCATGAACGTGATCGAGGAAATCCACCGCAAGCTGCCGAACACCCATCTGGTGATGCACGGCTCGTCCTCGGTCCCGCAGGACCTGCAGGACATCATCAACAAGTTCGGCGGCCAGATGAAGCCGACCTGGGGCGTCCCGGTGTCGGAAATCCAGCGCGGCATCAAGCACGGCGTCCGCAAGATCAACATCGACACCGACAACCGGATGGCCATGACCGGCCAGATCCGCAAGGTGCTGAGCGAGAACCCCAGCGAATTCGACCCGCGCAAATATCTGAAGCCGGCGATGGAAGCGATGGTCAAGCTCTGCAAGCAGCGCCTGCAGGAATTCAATACCGCCGGCCAGGCCAGCAAGATCAAAAAGGTGCTGACCACGGCCGAAATGGCCAAGCGCTATGCATCGGGCGAGATGAACGCGAAGATCGCCTGAGCCCAAACTGTCAATTGACTGCCATTCAGCCTGCCATACAGCCTATGGCAGGCTGAATTTTTGCCGGAATCGGATGCGGACGGGCTCATTGGCCGGCCAGATGCTCGGATTTTGCCCGAGAACGGTCTAGATTGACCTGCAGGACTAGCCCGCTCAGGACATGCCCATGAATCTCGCCGAACTCAACAAAATCGCCCGCGCCATGACCGCGCCGGGCAAGGGCTTGCTTGCCGCAGATGAATCGTCAGGCACGATCAAGAAGCGCTTCGATGCGATCAGCGTCGAGTCGACCGAGGACAACCGCCGCGATTATCGTGAAATGCTGTTTCGCTCGCGCGAGGCGATGAGCAGCTACATTTCCGGCGTGATCCTCTACGACGAGACCATCTGGCAAAACGCCAAGGATGGCACGCCGCTGGTGCGGCTGATCGAGGAAGCCGGCGCCATTCCCGGCATCAAGGTCGATGAGGGCACGCAGGCCTTGTCGAACTGTCCCGGTGAGCTCGTCACAGCGGGCCTCGACAAGCTGGCCGAGCGTCTTGCCAAATATTACGCGCGCGGCGCGCGCTTCGCGAAGTGGCGCGCGGTGATCGATATCGGTGCCGGGATTCCCTCGATGACCGCAATCTCCGTCAACGCGCACGCGCTCGCCCGCTATGCAGCACTATGCCAGGCCGCACAGATCGTCCCGATCGTCGAGCCCGAAGTGCTGATGGACGGCGATCACGACATCGACCGCTGCGTCGAGGTGACGCAACGCGTGCTCAACAAGACGTTCCAGGAATTGCGGGTCCAGCGGGTCGCGCTGGAAGGCATGATCCTGAAGCCGAACATGGCCGTCTCGGGCAAGAAGTCGAAGACGCAGGCTGGTGTGGCTGAAGTGGCCGAGAAGACCGTGCGCATGCTGAAGAACTGCGTGCCCGCATCGGTGCCCGGCATCGCATTCCTCTCCGGTGGCCAATCTGACGAAGATGCGACCGCGCATCTCGACGCCATGAACAGGATCGGTAGCCTGCCCTGGCCACTGACATTCTCCTATGGCCGCGCGCTTCAGGCAGCGCCGCAAAAGGCATGGTCCGGCAAAGCCAACAATGTGCCCGCCGGTCAGCAGGCCTTCACCCATCGTGCACACATGAATTCACTCGCCAGCAAGGGCGAGTGGACGACTGATCAAGAACAGAAGGCGCTATAATCTTGGCCTCCAAACCCGTCCCGCCACCGCCGATGCCGCGCCTCTATCTCGCGACGCCCGTCGTCGAGGATCCGTCAGTGCTGGCGGCGAACCTGCCTGCTCTTCTTGAGAGAGCAGATGTCGCTGCCGTCCTGGTGCGACTGGCGACGACCGACCAGCGCACCATGATCACGCGCATCAAGACGCTGGCGCCGGTCATCCAAAACGCAGGCGCCGCGATGCTGGTCGAAGGCAATGTCGAGCTCGTCGCACGCGGCGGCGCCGATGGTGCGCATCTGCCCGGTCTTGCTCCCTTGCAGGATGCACTGCCCTCGCTGAAGCCCGATCGCATTGCAGGCTGCGGCGGATTGTCGACGCGCCATAATGCGATGGCAGCGGGCGAGGCCGGCGCCGATTACGTGCTATTCGGCGAACCCGACCCGAACGGCCAGCGCCCATCGGCTGACGCCATTGTCGAGCGCCTTCAGTGGTGGGCCGAATTGTTCGAACCGCCTTGCGTAGGCTTTGCCACAACGCTCGATGAGGCCAGGGAATTCGCAGCTGCCGGCGCTGACTTCGTGCTGGTCGGCGACGTCATCTGGAACGACGCGCGCGGTGCTGCTGCAGCCTTGGTGGACGCAGAGAAGGCAATCCAGCAGGGATACGCGACGCTCGTCTCGGGGCAGTCCAAGGTCGAACAGGAATAACGCCGGAATGAAAATTCTGCGTTCCCTCACTGTAATTGCCGGCTGCCTGACCTGGGCAGCCAGCGCGACCGCGCAGATTTCGCTGACACCGCCGGGGGTGCAAACGCCACCACCGGCTGCAAGCAAGGCAGCGCCAAAAAAGGCGCCGGCACCAGCGAAAGCGCCGACAGCCGCGAAGAAAGCTCCTACGCCGCCTCCTGAAAAGTCCGCGCAGCCTGCAGAAGCTGCACCAACCGACCCCAATGCCGATCTGGTCTATGGCGCCTATCAACGCGGCCAGTACAAGACCGCTTTCGACCTCGCCAGCAAGCGCGCGCAGGAGAACAACGATCCGAAGGCGATGACCATGCTTGGCGAACTCTATGCCAATGCATTGGGCGTCAAACGCGATTATGCGAAAGCTGCAGAATGGTATCAGCGCGCGTCGGAACGCGGCGACCGCGAGGCCATGTTCGCGCTGGCGATGCTGCGACTGTCGGATCGCGGCAATGTCGGCAAACGCGATGAGGCCGTGAAGCTGCTGGCATCCTCCGCCAAGCTCGGTAATCCGAAGGCCGCCTACAATCTGGCGCTGCTCTATCTCGACGGACAGACGCTGCCGCAGGACGTCAAGCGTTCGGCCGAATTGCTCCGCGTCGCCGCCGATGCCGGTAACCCCGAAGCGCAATACGCGCTGGCGACGTTCTACAAGGAAGGCACCGGCGTCGAGAAAAGCATCGACAAGGCGGTCCGCCTGCTCCAGGCGGCATCCCTGGCCGACAATGTCGACGCCGAGGTCGAATATGCCATTGCGCTCTATAACGGCACGGGAACCCCCAAGAACGAGGCTGCGGCCATCGCCCTGCTCCGCAAAGCCTCCAAACAGAACAGCCCGATCGCCCAGAACCGCCTCGCCCGGGTACTGGCGCTCCGCACCAATACAGATGACCGGCTGGAAGGTCTGAAATGGCACATCGTCGCCAAAACCGCCGGAAAGGGCGACCTGATGCTCGACGAGCTTCTGGCCCAGGCTACCCCCGAGGAAAAGACCAAGGCCCAGGAAGCCGCCAAGAAGTGGCTGGGCACGACCCAGAAATGACCCCTGTAGCGATCTTGCCTTGACGAGATGCCGCCCGCAGGGCACCCATCGCCTCAGCAACCCCCAATCAGACCTGCCGTCAGGTCGTCGTGAGACGAACGCATGATCAATTCAGCCCTTATGAACGTGATGGTGAAAGCCGCGCGCCGCGCCGGCCGTAGCCTGAAGCGCGACCTCGGCGAGATCGAGAACCTGCAGGTCTCCATGAAGGGCCCCGCAAATTTCGTCAGCCTCGCCGACAAGCGGGCCGAAGAGATGCTCTATACGGACCTCAACAAGGCCCGCCCGGGCTATGGCTTCCTCGGTGAGGAGGGTGGCAACCGTGACGGCACTGACAAGAGCCATACCTGGATTGTCGATCCGCTCGATGGCACCACCAACTTCCTGCATGGCATCCCGCAATTCGCAGTCTCGATCGGTCTGGCGCGCGAAGGTCAGGTGATTGCCGGCCTGATCTACAATCCGGCCAATGACGAACTCTATATGGCCGAGAAGGGCTCGGGCGCGTTCCTCAACGATACCCGCCTGCGCGTCGCCGGCCGCAAGCAACTCAACGAATGCGTCATCGCCTGCGGCCTGCCGCATATCGGCCGCGGCGACTTCGAATTGTCACGCAACGAAATGGCCGCGTTGCAGCCAAAGGTCGCCGGCCTGCGCCGCTTCGGCGCGGCCTCGCTCGATCTGGCTTTCGTGGCAGCCGGTCGCCTCGATGGCTATTGGGAGCGCAACCTGCAGCCTTGGGACATCGCTGCCGGCCTGATCCTGATCAAGGAAGCCGGCGGTACTGTTGGCGATATCAATGGCGGTGATGTGCTGACGACCGGCAACATCGTTGCCGGCAACGAGTTCGTCCACGGCGCTCTAACGAAGATCCTGCGGCCGCTGACGAAGTAAGATTGATCGCTCGAATACAAAAAGCCCGGATGGCGTTGCGCCATTCGGGCTTTTTGTATGATTGCCTTAGCTGTGCGACACGGACGGCGATGCGCTCGGCTCGTCCTGCTTTGCCTCTTCCGTCTTCGGCGCCTTGTCCGGCGAGAACAGCCTCTGCACCGACACGAAGAACACCGGCACCATCAGCAGCGCCAGGATCACCACCGCGATCATGCCGCCGGTGACCGATGTACCTAGCGCCTGCTGGCTGGCACCGCCGGCGCCCGATGCAACGACCATTGGCAACACACCGCAGATAAAGGCGAGACCGGTCATCACGATCGGCCGGAACCGCAGGAAGCACGCTTCCATCGTGGCATCCACCAGCGACTTGCCCTGCGCGCGCAGGTCCTTGGCGAATTCGATAATCAGAATCGCGTTCTTGGCCGCGAGACCGATGATCGTAATCAGACCCACCGTGAAATACACGTCGTTCGGCAGGCCCCGCAAATTCGCCGCCAGCACGGCGCCAACGATGCCGAGCGGCACCGTCATCAGCACGGCCACCGGGATCGTCCAGCTCTCATAAAGCGCTGCGAGCACCAGGAACACCACCAGCGCTGACAGCGCGAGCAGGAACGGCGCCTGCGAGCCGGACAGCTTCTCCTGCAGCGACTGGCCGGTCCACTCGAAGCCGAAACCGCGCGGCAACAGGCCAGCCAGACGCTCCATCTCCTTGATGGCGTCGCCCGAGGTGAAACCGGGCCGTGCCTCGCCGGAGATTCGCACCGCCGGATAGAAGTTGAAGCCGGCAATCTGGGTCGGACCCTTCGCCCATTCCACAGTGGCAAAGGACGAGAACGGCACCAGCTGCCCGCGGCTATTCTTGACATTGTAGTTCAGAATGTCGGCGGCGTTCATCCGGTTGGCGGCCTCGGACTGCACCACGACGCGCTGCATACGGCCGCGGTTCGGGAAGTCGTTGATGTAGTTCGAACCGAGATTGGTCGAGATCGTGCTGTTGATATCCTCGAAGGTGACGCCGAAGGCGCCTGCCTTTTCGCGGTCGATCATCAGATTGACCAATGGCGCTGGTGGCAGACCTTCGACGAACACCTTCTGCAACACCGGGCTGGCATTGGCGTCTGCAATCAGCTTGTCGGATGCAGCATTAAGCGCGACGAACCCCTTCTGGCCGCGGTCCTGGAGGCGGAAGCTGAAGCCTGAAGAGTTGCCGAGGTTATCGATCGGCGGCGGCTGCAAAGCGGAGATCTTGGCGTCGCGGATCGACGACAATTCCCGATTGATATCGTTGACAAGCGCCGCGGCGGAATCGCCGGGCGGGCGTTCAGCCCAGTCCTTCAGGGTGATAAAGGCCTGCGCGGTGTTCATACCCTGCCCGAGGAAGCTGAAGCCGGTGAGGAACACGACGCTCTCGATGCCGGAACGCTTCTTCAGATATGCCTCGACCTTCTCGATGGCGCCCTCGGTGCGAGCGAACGAGGAGTCCGACGGCGTCTGCACGTCAGTGGTGATGAAGCCCTGATCGTCGATCGGCAGAAAGCCGCCGGGCATCCGCATGAAGCCCCAGGTCAGTCCGACGAGCAGCGCGACATAGACGATCAGCAAGCGTCCGGTGCGCTGAATCGACCAGCCCACCGTCCTCGAATAGCCGTCGCGGGTAGCGTCGAGCTTGCGGTTGAACCAGCCGAACACGCCCTTCTTGGCATGGCCGTGTCCTTCCTTGATCGGCTTTAGGAAGGTTGCGCAAAGCGCCGGCGTCAGCGACAGCGCCAGCAGCGCGGAGAACGCAATCGAGGCGACCATGGTGACCGAGAACTGGCGGTAGATGATGCCCACTGAGCCGGGGAAGAACGCCATCGGCACGAACACGCCGATCATCACCAGCGTGACACCGATGATGGCGCCAGAGATCTGGCCCATCGCCTTCTTGGTGGCTTCCTTCGGCGGAAGCCCCTCCTCGCTCATAATGCGCTCGACGTTCTCGACCACGACGATGGCATCGTCGACGAGGATGCCGACAGCCAGCACCATGCCGAACATGGTCAGCATGTTGATCGAATAGCCGGCCAACAACAGCATCGTGCAGGTGCCGAGCAGCGCGATGGGCACGACGATGGTCGGGATCAGCGTGTAGCGGAAATTCTGCAAGAAGATGAACATCACGATGAAGACGAGGACAACCGCCTCGATCAGCGTCATCACCACCTTCATAATCGATGCTTTGACCACCGGCGTGACGTTGTACGGAATGTCGTAAGCGATGTTGGCAGGGAAGAAGTTCGACAGCTCCTTCATCTTGGCTTCGATAGCCGAGGCCGTCGCCAGCGCGTTGCCCTTCGGGGACATCAGCACCGACAGGCCGGCCGTCGGCTGGCCGTTCAGGCGCGTGGTAAATTGGTAGCTGAGGCCGCCGATCTCGATACGGGCGACGTCGCGGAGCCGCACGGTCGAGCCATCGGAATTGGCGCGTAGCACGATGGCGCCGAATTCTTCCGGCGTGGAGAGCTGGCCTTTGACGAGCACCAGTGACGACGTCTTGGTGGTCGCTGTCGAGGGCTCGGCACCGACGCTGCCGGAGGCAACCTGGGCGTTCTGTGCGGTGATGGCCTTGTTGACGTCGTCGGAGGTCAGATTGTAGCCAACCAGCTTGGCGGGATCGACCCAGACGCGCAGCGAGCGCTCGGTGGAATAAAGCGAGGCACGGCCGACGCCGGGAATACGACGAATTTCACCAAGGATGTTGCGGATCATGAAGTCGCCGAGGCCGACTTCATCCAGGCTGTTATCGGTGGAGCGCAGCGTGATGATGTTCAGCACCGCGGCAGAGGCTTCCTCGACCAGGATACCCTGCTGGATCACAGCACGCGGCAGACGCGCTTCCACGCGCTTCAGGCGGTTCTGCACTTCGACTGACGCCTGGCTGGTATCGGTACCGGGCTGGAAGTTCGCGATGATCTCGACGGCGCCCAGCGAGTCGCTCGTCGATTCGAAGTTCAGGATGCCCGCAGCGCCGTTGAGTTCCTCTTCAATCAGCCGCGTCACGCTGTTGTAGAGATTCTCCGGCGACGCGCCCGGATAGCTGGTCGAGATCGAAATCGACGGCGGCGCGATGATCGGATACTGCGCAATCGGCAGCTGCGGAATCGCAATGGCGCCGAAAAGACAAATGAAAAGCGCGACGACCCAGGCAAAAATCGGCCTGTCGATGAAAAAACTAGCCATGTCGATTTACTCAGGGACGCGCTTGAGTGGTTTTCTGCCCCTCGGGCGGAAGGCCCGCAGTGGCATTCGCGTCAGTCCAGGCGGTCGCCTTGACCTTGTCGCCTGCAGCAAATTTCTGGAAGCCCTCGACCACGACGCGCTCGCCGCCCTTCAGGCCTTCAGTCACGAACCACTGACCGTCCTGCACGGCACCCGTTCGTACCATCTGGACCGCAACATGACCGTCATCCTTGACGACGAATACTTCGGCGCCGCCGCCGCCATTGCGCTGCACTGCCTGCTGCGGAACGGCAATGGCGTCGGTGTCGATGCCCTGCTCGATCTGCACGCGGACATACATGCCCGGTAACAGCTCACGCTTCGGGTTCGGAAACTCGCCGCGCAGCGTTACCTGACCCGTGAAGGTGTCGACCTTGGCTTCGGAGAACAGCAGCTTGCCCGGCAGCGAATAGAGCGTGCCGTCGTCAAGCATCAGTCTCACCTTGGCCGCGCCAGGCGCGATCCGCTCGAGATCGCCGGTCTCGAAAGAGCGGCGCAAGTTATTCAATTCGGACACCGACTGCGTGAAATCGGCATAGATCGGATCGAGCTGCTGAATGGTGGCGAGATTCGTATTGTCGTTCTGCGCAAGCAGCGCACCTTCGGTCACCAGAGCGGCTCCGACAATGCCGTCGATCGGCGCGCGGATGGTTGCATAGTCCAGATTGAGGCGCGCACGCGCGACGTCGGCTTTCTTGGATGCAATCTCGGCTTCAGCCTGACGCTGCGCACCGACTGCTTTCTCGGCTTCCGCTTCGGAGACTGCTTTCTGCAGTGCAAGACCCGACACGCGCTTGGCCTGCATCGACGCGAGGTCATAGGCAGCTTCCGCCTTGTGAAGCGACGCCTTTGCGGACTGCAATTCCACCTCGAACGGCTTCGGATCGATGCGATACAGCGTGTCACCCGCCTTCACCTCGGTGCCCTGATGAAACGCGCGCTCGATGATAATGCCCGACACACGCGAGCGCACATCGGCAACGCGCGTCGGCGCGATACGTCCGGGCAATTCGCGAACCAGCGCACGTCGCTGTTGCGTGACGGAAATGATGCTGACTTCAGGCTCGCTCACCTGAGGCGGCGCAGACGCCACCGCGTCCTTGGGTTCGTTGCATCCTGCGAGCACGGGCGCGAGTCCCGCCAGCAGAAGCGCGAAGCCTGCAGAGCGTGCGTTCAACATCGTCATTTACTTTGATATCCCAAGTTGCGAATTCGAACATGCATCAACGGATACGCCGGACCTCTGTGGTCTTCATGCGCGTAGCCGGATTTATCGAACTTCTTTGATAGCCTAGAATAAAAACCGCGGTGCTGCGGCGCAATACATATCGAGGCGGCGCATTGCCACACGGCCTATCGTATTGAACTCACAAAGGCTTTCGAGGCTCACGCGAACGTGAATCGGATGGAACCGGCATACGTTTAGTTAACAGCAGCCATTCGATAGTGGCTCACGCCACTATTCGCTTCCATTCGCATAGACAAACAAGCCTGCGGTCGCAGAAAGAACCGGCGCCAGCACCGCATCCATATGCGGAGTTGCGTCCATGGACCAGACGCAGGATGCGTTCGATCTCGTCGCGATGGCAATCGAAATTGTCGAGCCAGTCATTCGCCGTGCGTGCGTAGCGCGTGCCGCTCCAGCGCCACTCTTCTCCACAAACGGCTCAACAAAAAGGTCTTTTCTAAATACGCGGCAGATCGAGCCGGGTTTCAACTGGAAGTTCCCGGTGACATCGCTGATTCCGGCGGTATCCGATCTTTTTTTGTCGCGGGGCTGTGCCATATTGCGCGTCGAACCTTTCCTCGCATGCAGATGATCAGCACATGGCGCCTGGCTCCTCCTCCCGCTCCGCGATGGAAATCGAACTGACCAAGCTCTCATCGCCCCGGATCTTCCTGGTCCGAATGCTGGTGTTTCTGGTGCTCTGCGGTCTGATCATGACCGTGCTCTACAAGCAGATCGTTCTCGCTTTCTTTGCCAATCCCGGGCTCAACGCGCTGATCGGCGCGGTATTGGCGATCGGCATTATCCTGTCGTTCCGGCAGGTCATCCGGCTCTATCCGGAAGTCTCGTGGGTCAACAGCTTTCGGATTTCCGATCCTGGCCTCGCGCTGGACCGACGCCCGACCCTGCTGGCTCCGATGGCTGCGATCCTCGGCGGTGAGCGTACCGGCCGTATGACCATCTCGCAGCAGACCATGCGGCATCTGCTCGATTCGATCGCGACGCGCCTCGACGAATCCCGTGACATCTCGCGCTATATGACCGGCCTCCTCGTATTTCTCGGGCTGCTCGGCACCTTCTGGGGCCTGATCGAGACCGTTGGCTCCGTCGGCAAGGTGATCGAAGGCCTCAAGGTCGGCGGCGATGCCGGCTCGCTGTTCGACACGCTGAAGGAAGGCCTCGCCGCGCCGCTCGCCGGCATGGGCATCTCGTTCTCGTCATCGCTGTTCGGCCTCGCCGGCTCACTGATCCTCGGCTTCCTCGACCTGCAATCCAGCCAGGCGCAGAACCGGTTCTATACGGATCTGGAAGACTGGCTCGCCTCCACCGTGAAGGAATATTCCGGCGAGACAGCCCCCGTTACCTCATCTGGCACCCCGGCCGAGTTACAGGATGCCATCGAGCGCCTGCGTCGCTCCATCGAGGACGGCAACAACAACCGTGGCACCACGACCGCCATGGCCAATCTCGCCGATGCGATCCAGAGCCTTGTGGCGCATATGCGCAGCGAGCAGGAGATGATCCGCGAATGGGCCGATGGCCAGGGCGAACAGAGCCGCGAGATCAAGAAGCTGCTGGAACACATCGCTCGCCAACCTGAGAAGAACTGATCCATGGCATTGGCACGCAATCGCCGCGGCTCTTCCGAATTCAATTACTGGCCGGGCTTCGTCGACGCGCTGTCGACGCTGGTACTCGCGATCGTCTTCCTGCTGTCGATCTTCCTCGTCGTGCAATTCTATCTGTCGCAGGAAGTCACCGGCAAGGACAAGGCGCTGGAACAGCTCACCGCCAAACTGGCACAGCTGAACGATCTGCTGTCGCTGGAGAAGCTCGGCAAGCTCAATCTCGACGAACAGCTTTCTCAGATGCGCGCCGGGCTGTCCGCCGCGGAATCGGAGCGCGACCGGATCAAGGGCCTGTATGACGGCCTCGCCGGTGCGGGCTCTGATGCCGCAGGCCGCAACACCGAGCTCAACAAGGCGCTGGATTCCGAGAAGCAGCTCTCCGCCCGTGCGCTGGCGCAGGTCGAGGTGCTGAACCAGCAGATCTCCGCGCTGCGCCGCCAGCTCGCGGCACTCGAAGAAGCGCTGGAAGCGTCCGAGAAACGAGATAAGGAATCGCAGGGCCGCATCGTCGATCTTGGCCAGCGCCTCAACGTCGCACTCGCGCAGCGCGTTCAGGAGCTGTCGCGCTATCGCTCCGAATTCTTCGGACGCCTGCGCGCCATTCTCGGCAACCGGCCTGACATTCGGGTGGTCGGCGATCGCTTCGTGTTTCAGTCCGAAGTATTCTTCGATGTCGGCCAAGCGGCTTTGCTTCCCGAAGGCCGCGCCGAACTGGACAAAGTCGCAAGCGCTCTGATTGAGCTCGACAAGCAAATCCCGGCCGAAATCGCCTGGGTGATGCGCGTCGACGGCCACACCGACTCGCGGCCGATCCTCAACAGCCCGCTGTTCAAATCGAACTGGGAACTGTCATCGGCGCGCGCGATCTCGGTGGTGCAGTATCTGATTTCGCTCGGCGTGCCCGCACAGCGCCTCGTCGCCGCCGGCTTCGCCGAAAATCAACCGCTGGATACGGCCCAGACCGAGGAAGCCTACAAGCGCAACCGCCGCATCGAACTCAAGCTCACCGAGCGCTGAGGACATGCCCGAGGCATTCCAGCTGCGGTCCTATCGCGAGAGCGATGAAGACTCATCTATAGCCCTGTGGCTGGAGACATGGCGACAGGCCTATCCCTCGATCAATTTCGACGCCCGCGTCGACTGGTGGCGCGAGCGATGGCGCGACGAACTGGTACCCGTAGCGCAGATCGTGGTCGCCGAGCAAAACGGTGCGATGGTCGGTTTCGTCACCATCGACCGCACCGGATATCTCGACCAACTGGTGGTGAGCCCAGCCAAATGGGGATCGGATGTTGCTCGCCTACTCGTCGATGACGCCAAGCGGCTATCGCCGGGCGGCGTGACGCTCAAGGTCAATGCCGATAATGCCCGCGCTATCAAATTCTATGCACGCAACGGCTTCGTCAAAACGGGCGATGAAGTGAACACGTCAGGCCGCGCCGTCGACCTGATGGAATGGAAGCCGTAGCAAGCCTCCCATCGTCGACACTCACACCCCGAACTGCAACCTTGCCAGCCTGGCATAAAGCCCGTTCGCGGCAACCAGCGAGGCGTGCGTGCCCTGCTCGACGATGCGGCCATGATCCATGACGAGGATGCGATCGCAGGACAGCACGGTGGCGAGGCGATGGGCGATCACCAGCGTGGTGCGGTGCTTCATCAGCTCTTCCAGAGCAGTCTGCACCAGCGTCTCGGATTCGGCATCGAGTGCAGACGTTGCTTCATCGAGCAGCAGCAGCGGTGCATCGCGCAGGATGGCGCGTGCGATGGCGATGCGCTGACGCTGGCCACCCGAGAGCGTGACGCCCCGTTCGCCCAACTGCGCCTCAAATCCATCAGGCAGGCGGCGAATGAATTCCGTGGCATGCGCCAGCGATGCGGCATGCTCGACTTCGGCATCCGTCGCATCGGGACGACCGAAGCGGATGTTCTCGCGGGCGGTTGTTGCAAACACGACGGAGTCTTGCGGCACCAATGCGATGCGCTTGCGGAGCTCGCGCGGATCGGCGTCGCGGATCGGCACGCCATCGACCGAGATGGCGCCGCCCTTGGGATCGTAAAAGCGCAGCAGCAGATGAAAGAGCGTGCTCTTGCCGGCGCCGGACGGCCCGACGATGGCGACCTTTTCGCCAGCCTTCACCGATAGCGATACGCCAGCGGCCGACAGGATGTCCGGCCGGGTCGGATAGGCAAAGGAGACATTGTCGAACACGACGTCGCCGCGTGCGGGCTGCGGCAATGCCCGCGGCGATGCCGGGGCCACCACGGCGGATTTGACGTTGAGGATTTCGAACAGTCGTTCCGCCGCGCCCGACGCCGCCGAAATCTCGCCCCAGACTTCGCTGAGCTGGCCGAGGCTGGACGCAGCAAAGGCCGCATAGAGCACGAACTGGCCGAGCCGCCCCGGTGTCAGTGCGCCTGTCAACACGTCATGCGAGCCGACCCAGAGAATGCCCACGACACTGGAGAACACGATGAAGATGATAACCGCGGTCAGCACAGCGCGCGCACGGGTCGAGCCACGTGCGGCGTCATAGGCCTGCTCGACCTCCTTGCCGAAGCGCGCATTCGCCAGCTGCTCGTTGGTATAGGCCTGCACCGTACGGATCGAACCGACGAGTTCGCCGGCATAGGCCGAGGCTTCCGCCAGCGTATCCTGCGCGTTGCGCGACAGACGCCGCACCCAGCGCCCGAAGGCCACCAGCGGGATCACGATCAGCGGGATCGCCGCGAGCACGAAGCCGGAGAGCTTCGGGCTAGAAACGACCATCATGGCTGCCGCGCCGAGAAACAGCACAAGGTTGCGCAACGCGATGGATACGGACGCGCCGACCGCTGACTTGATCTGCGTGGTATCGGCCGTGAGCCGCGACACCAGTTCGCCGGAGCGTGACGTATCGAAGAAGGACGGCGACAGTGCGGTGAGATGCTGGAACACGTCGCGGCGCAGATCGGCGACGATGCGCTCGCCGATGGTCATGACGAGGTAGTAACGAGCCGCGCTGGCCAGCGCGAGCACGACCACCACAGCGATCATGACGCTGAAATAGTTGTTGATCATCGCGATGCCTTCGGGGCTGAAGCCGAAGTCAATCATCCGCCGTGCCGCCACAGGCACGACGAGCGTGGTCACAGCCGCAACGGTCAACGACACCAGCGCCAGCAGCGCCCGGCCGCGATACCGCGCCACATAGGGCGCCAACGCAAGGAGCGGCCGCAATTTGGCTCGGCTGGGTGGTACCTGGGGCTCCACAACGGTATCCGCCAGCGACGGCTCCGGAAGCACCGGATCGGGCTGCGGAAGCGTCGGCTTGGCCGCGCGGGGGATCTCAAGCCGTTCGACTGCACTCATGATTTATAACCGTTCTTGTCGTTGCCCTGAGATAGGCCGGAGCGGGCCCCGAGGCAAATGACCTAGGTCAATTGCAGAGGCAATGATCCACGACGGGAGTCCTTGTCTCCCGCACGTTCCTGCGATATAGAGCGGCCAAATCCGCCATCGAAATCACAGAGATTCAGGCGCCGGCGCGCCGAAGGAACCGTCATGAAAGCCGAAATTCACCCGGATTATCATAACATTACGGTCGTTATGACCGATGGTACGGAGTATCAGACCCGTTCCACCTGGGGCAAGGAAGGCGACAAGCTGAACCTCGACATCGATCCGAGGTCGCACCCAGCCTGGACCGGTGGCACCACCCAGCTTCTCGACCGCGGTGGCCGCGTGTCGCGCTTCCAGAAGAAGTTCTCGGGCTTCCTCAAGAAGGAAGATTGATCTTCACAAGGAAGATCGGCCTTTCAGGCTTATCCGATTGCCTTTCAAAACGCCTCTGCAGCCAGCAGGGGCGTTTTTCGTTGCTGGCCGACATTGGCCATGGCGGTACCTTAAAACCGCCTCCGTTGCCCTCCCTATAAGGTGCGCCACATCATCTTGCGCGGGGGCGCAACGAGACCATGCCGACCAATACCGGGCACCACCGCAAGAAGCCGCGTCAGGCGCGCTCCGTTGCGACCGTGGGCATCCTCCTGGACGCCGCTGCCATCGTGCTCGTCGATGAAGGATACGACCGGGCCACCACGAACCGGATTGCGGAGCGCGCCGGGGTCAGCATCGGATCGCTCTATCAGTATTTTCCAAATCGGGACGCGCTGTTCGGGGCCCTCCATGGCCGGACGGAAGCCCAAATGTCAGAAAATATCTGGCAGACCATTTCAGGATTCGAAGGGCTGGATCTGCGTGGATTCGTCCGCTCCGGTCTGAACACCGCGATCAGCCAGCATGCCCGCGTGCTGCCGCTGCTGAAGGTCTTGATGGAGACCGCCTCCGGCCGTCCCCCTGTTCAGTGGCCATTCGACCCCTTTCCGCAGCGGCAAGGCCTCTTGCGTGGCATGTTTGACAACCATGCCGACGAGCTACGCCCTGGCTTCAATCGCGAAGCCGGAAGTTTCTTCATTCCGAGAATGGTCGGCTCGGCACTCGATGCGGCGATCGCATTCCGTCCGGATGCCTTCGCCAATGGCGAGCTGGAACAGGAGCTGGATACGATGTTGTCGTACTATCTGATCGGGGAGCGCTAGAAGCGTGAGCTAGCGTGCGCCGTATTGGCCACGCTGTGCAATCGTACGTGCTATCGCACGCCGACGTCGAACGAATAGGCCACGCCGACGCCGTAGGTGACCTGATTGGTCGACCCACGGAATTTCACCAGCGGACTATCGGCGATGCTGCCGAGCAGCTTGTCATATTCGACATAGCCGCGCACTTCCCATTGCGGATCGAGCTTGTAGCGCAATTGCGCGCCCGCACCGACCGAACTCGAACCGCCCTTGGCGTCGTAAACCGGCAGGCCCGAGGCCAGTGCCTCGATATTGTTGACGCTGAAGTAAGTCTCCGCATACTTCGCATCCGTCACCCGGTAGCGTGGGCCGGCAGCAAAGGTCATCCGCTCGTTGATCGGCACAATCACGTCAGCCGAGAAATCCGCGACGATGCCTTCGTGGCCACCGAGACCGCGGCGCAGTTCGGAGCGTAGGCGCAGCCAGTCGAAGGCGTAGTATTCGGCGAAACCACCGAGTTCGACCGCGAAATCGACGTCCCTCAGACCGCGCAGCTCGCTGTGATCGGCGGCCTTGCGCGCTGCTTTATAGTTGCCGACGGGACCGGCGCGAAAGCCGCCCACGTCGATCAGGGCGAAGCTTGCATTGTCGCGCATGCTCTTGAAACGGGCCGGCGTGCCGGCACGACGAATCGAGATGATCGGCTTTGGCGCAAGTTCAGAACTCCCGGCGCCTTCGTAAGATGGCTGCATCTCGCCGCCGATCCCGACGGTCACGGTCCAGCCACCGGAAGCCGAGGGCACGAAGGGCACCGATGGCAGCATCACCACTGGATCAGCCGCCACTGCAACGGCCGGACACGCCAACATACCAATGAGACCGAACAGACGGGGAGACAAAGACATCAGATTCCTACTTGGATCGGCGCGGAGTTTTCGTGTGGCCGCGCTTCAATGCCACATCGCTGCGATTGCCCCGTGCGACATGGAGTCACCGCAGCAATGCGAAGATAGCCGGCGCGTCCTGTCTTCAAAACTCGCATTGCTCTCGGACCAACGCTCTGGCTTCCTGTCGGGAAACCCTATGGCAGCAGTACTTTGCGGAAGATGAAGCCCTTCGTGCAGTGGCATCGCTCACATTTGCGGACAGTTTGGCGGTGATATCTGAAAGAATGGACCGCCAGTGTCTGCGGCATCGCGCCGCACCGCTCACAGCATCTCCGGCTGGCTTACGCCTTCACGGGCGCATCGCTTCTCCGCGGGATAAACCGCTGCGTAACCCAGTTGCGCCCGGGCATTTCGACGAAGCGATAGCTCACTTCCGCCAGCGCCCAGATGATGGCGAAACAGACCAGCGATGCGGCGATATAGACAGCCTCGGTCTGGCCTAAATGCCGCCAGGTCCTGATAGCGAAACTGACGAACAATGGATGGATCAGATAGATCGAGTACGAGATGATGCCGAGCCGGTAGACCAGCGCGTTGCCGAACAGCAGTTGTGCCATCCGGCCATCACGCGAGAGCACCGCGACCAGCGGGATGTACAGCAGATACATCAAGCGATCGCTCGCATCGGCCAAACCGACGGCGATGATGGCGAGCGGAAGCGCGACGACCAGACCATCCTGCACGCCCGGCGACAGTCGATCGACCACATCCCCAAAGCGAAAGATTGCAAGGCCCAGCGTGAAGCCCGCCACCGCGCGCAGCAGTGGATAGAGCGAATTACCGTTGACGACATCGAGCGGCCCGCCCGAACCGCGGCCGCTGATGCTGACAGCATAGATGCCGAGCAACGCCACGATCACGGCGAGACCCGCGATCCACTTACTGCCGCGCTGAGTGAAGGGCATCAGGATCGGCAGCAGCAGATAGGAGCCCATTTCGGCGCTCGCCGCCCAGGCTACGCCGATGATCGGGAAAATGTAGAGACCCCAGCCGGTCATCATCAGCAGGTTGCCGGTCCAGTCCCAGGCCGAATACATCTCCAGCTTCTCGCCGGACAGACCGGCTGCGATCTTGGCCACATAGAACAGTCCGATAATGAAATAGGCCGGGTACAGCCGCGCGACCCGCTTCAGCATGAAATGCGCAAAGGCCTTGCCGGTGAGATGCAGGAACGCGTCGCGATAGGTCAGCGCCATCACATAGCCTGACAGCATGAAGAACAGGTCGACGAGCAAATAGCCGTAGGGAATGCGGAAGAATGAGCCCGTGCCACCGGTTGCGAGCTGCACGTCGCCGAAATGATACACGACGATGACAGCGGCTGCGACGCCGCGCACCCCGGTCAATGCCCTGATATCGTCTGCCATCGCAAATGCCCCCGCTGCGCCTAGCTCATGTTTAGCGCATGAGCGGCGAGCGAGGAACAGCGTTCAGGAATGTGAGGGACGCGCGATCAGCGTTCGAACGCAGCCTTCAGGCGATTGAGCTGCGGCACCAGCGGATTGCCGATCGGCGCATGCGTGGTGGTCGCGGCATGGATCGAGATGTCGAGGCGACGAACCTTGGTCTGCAGCACCATCGAACGCGTGATCAGGATCTGCAGCTGCTCGGGCAGCTTGAGCAGCATTTCTTCCGGACTCGGATCGGCGGCGCTGAGCTTGACCTTGGTCTTTTCACGATTGGCCTGGGTCAACGTCATCTCGCCTTCCTTCACCGCACGGTGCAGCAGCAGCCATGAGGCAAGCTGCATGAGGCGGGTGGTGAGGCGCATGCTTTCGGTGGCGTAAGTCAGGCTGACAGAGCGATCCAGTGCCTTGGCCTCGCTACGGCCGACGCCGTCGAGATAGGCCGCGGTCTCTTCGACCAGATCCATCCCCTCGCGAAACAAGGCGCCGAAGGCAGCAGAATTGGTCAGCCGCTCGCTAAACTGAACGAGAGCGGGTTCGCTGTGCAAACGATCCGACATAGTTAACGCCTCACGCAAATGGTTTCGCAGCCAGCTCTGAACGGCGGGCTTATGATGAACAAATCATTACGCGTGCGTGCGTGAGAGTCCAGCGGCGTAAAATTAAAGAAGTATTTATGGTTTCCAACGCGATTTAACGATCGCTGACGCCCCAAAAGAAGACATGAGTACCAAAAAAAGAGCCGCCGTTTCCGGCGGCTTTAAAGTTGATAACAGGGAGGCGTCAAACAGAGTGGACAGGAGCCACTCGGTGTCCAAACAAGGACAATTTAAGTAATATGCGAGAAAGCTTAATTGCGCGTAAATACGCGGGCTTTCTTCACGATCCGTTTGCCATGCGACGCCTCGCAAGCTGTATCGGAATGAGACAATGTCGGGATCGCGACTGAGGAAGCGTCGGCGGTATTGCACAGGCCTCTCGTCCGTCATTGCGAGCCGAGCGAAGCAATCCAGTTTTCTTCGCGTATGGCTTCCGGATTGCCGCGTTGCTTCGCTAAGAGGAAAGCTGCAGGACAGCTTTCCTTCACCTCGCAATGACGGCAGAGAGCCGGGAGAGCGCCGTTCAATAGCCCGTCACGATTTGAAAAAGCGATCCGCCGCATCGCGCGTCGCGCGCTTCAAGGTCATGCTCGATTGCAGCCGCGCGATCTCGCCATTGAGCAGCGCGATCCGCTCGGCGAGTTCCTCGACCGATAGCAGCGAGAGGTCCTGCCCGACCTCATGGCTGACCTTCTTCTTCGGTTTGTCGTCGTCGTCGATCGCCATTTGGGGCCCTCCCCGTCTCAAATTCGAATATGCACCGGATGTTGCCAGCATTGATCCGGCTGTTTAATCAGATGGCCAACCGACATCCCGTACGCCGCAAGGACAAATCATGGAAAAGCTGCCCACGCAAATGACCGTCGTTGGTATCAGCAAACCGGGTGGCCCCGAGGTGCTGATTCCCGAGACGCGCCCCGTTCCGAAGCCCGGTCCCGGCGAAATCCTGGTCAAGGTCGCTGCCGCCGGTGTGAACCGTCCGGACGTCGCGCAACGCTCCGGCGCCTATCCGCCGCCGCCTGGCGCCAGCGATCTGCCCGGCCTCGAAATCTCCGGTGAAGTCGTCGCCCTCGGCGAAGGCGCCACCAAGCACAAGCTCGGTGACAAGGTGATGTCGCTGGTCGCCGGCGGCGGCTACGCGCAATATTGCATCGCACAGGATGCGCAGGCGATGACGGTCCCCGAAGGCTTCTCGATGACCGAGGCCGGCGCCACCGCCGAAACCCTGATGACCGTCTGGCATAACGTGTTTGAGCGTGGCGGATTGCAGCCCGGCGAGACCGTGCTGATCCATGGCGGCTCTTCCGGCATCGGCACCATGGCGATCCAGCTCGCCAAGGCGCTAGGTTCCAAGGTGATCGTCACCGTCGGCTCGCAGGACAAGGTCGATGCCTGCCTTAAGCTCGGCGCCGATCACGCCATCAACTACAAGACCGAGGACTTCGTCGAACGCGTCAAGGAAATCACCAAGACCGGCGTCGAGCTGATCCTCGATATGGTGGGCGCGGACTATGTGGAGAAAAACTTCGATGCCGCCGCCGCCGATGGCCGCATCGTGCAGATTGCGGTGCTGAACGGCCCGAAAGCCACCATCAACGCCGCCAAGATCATGGTGAAGCGGCTGCACTATACCGGCTCGACCCTGCGGCCCCGCACCAATGCGGACAAGGCCGCCATGGTCAGGGCGATCGAGGCCAATGTCCTGCCGCTGCTCAAGGCCGGCAAGGTTAAGCCCCTGATGGACAGCACTTTCCCGCTGGAAAAGGCTGCCGACGCACACAAACGCATGGAAACCAGCGCACATATTGGCAAAATTGTGTTGGTCGTTTAGGGCTGGAGAACAGCCGGAAACCCTTTGATTTATCTCGCTTTCATGTCATTTATCGCGCGTCGGGAAATGGCCCTGCTTCTGCGTGACGCAGGGTCGATGTTTTGTTGATCGCGGAGAATGACATTGCGTTTGATCAGGTGGCTCGCGCCGCTCGCGCTCGGCCTAATGATTGTTGTTGCCGCAGCACCGGCACAGGCTGTTGACGCTGTCAGCGTCCGCGGTGATGCGCCCGCAATCGATCTCACCGGCATCCTCGAATATCAGCATAGCGACACCGACCGCATCCAGGTCTCCACCGCGCCCGGCACCGACGGCATCGTTCGCCGCATCGAGGTGCGTGGCCGCGAAGCCGGTCAGAACTGGGTGGTGTTCGCGCTCGCCAACAACACCGACGATCAGCTCGATCGTCTGATCGTCGCGCCACATTATCGCATCGTGTCGTCCGGCCTCTTGTGGCCCGATCTTGGCCTCTCGCGCATTGCGACGATCACGCCGTCAACCGGGGATCGCCCGGAACGTCAGGATAGCGCCACCGCCGATATCTTCCGCGTCACCCTCGACCCCGGCGCTGTCATCACCTTCGTCGCCGAACTGCGCACCAACAAGCTGCCGCAGCTCTATCTGTGGGAGCCGGAAGCCTACAAGGACAAGGTCAACTCCTTCACGCTGTACCAAGGCATCGTCATCGGCATCTCGGGCCTCTTGGCGCTGGTGCTGACGATCCTGTTCGTCGTGAAGGGCAGCATCATGTTCCCGGCCGCCGCGGCGCTGGCCTGGGCTGTGCTGGTCTATATCGGTGTCGACTTCGGCTTCTGGGGCAAGGTGCTCGACATGTCCCAAGGCGCCGAGCGCGTCTGGCGCGCCTCGGGGGAAGCGATCCTGGCGGCAACGCTGCTGGTGTTCCTGTTTGCTTATCTCAATCTCAGTCGATGGCATGTCCGCTACTCGCACATCACGCTAGGCTGGCTGGCTTTCCTTGGCTCTCTCGTAGGTCTGGCGCTGTTCGATCCTGCCGTCGCCTCAGGTATCGCGCGCATCTCGCTGGTGCTCATCGCCTTCGCCGGCTTTGCGCTGATCGTCTATCTCTCCACCCATGGCTTCGACCGCGCGGTGTTGCTGATCCCGACCTGGTTCCTGCTTGTGGTCTGGGTTGTTGCCGCGGGCATGACCGTTGCCGGTAGTGTCACCAATGACATCGTCGGCCCGGCGCTGCTCGGCGGGCTCGTGCTGATCGTGATGCTGATCGGCTTCACGGTTATGCAGCACGCCTTCGCGGGCGGCGGCGCCACCAATGGCATCGTGTCGGACGTCGAGCGCCGCGCGCTGGCGCTGACCGGCTCCGGCGACCTGATCTGGGACTGGGACGTCTCCGCCGACAAAGTGTTCACCTCGCCCGAGACCGAAGCACTGCTCGGCCTCAAACGCGGCACGCTGGAAGGCCCCGCGGCAAGCTGGCTCGAAGTGCTCCACCCGCTCGATCAGGATCGCTTCCGGGCGGCGCTGGACAGCGTGCTCGACCAGCGTCGCGGCCGCCTCGTGCAGGACTTTCGCCTGCGCACCCCCGACGGTCACTTCATGTGGTTTGCGCTGAAGGCGCGTCCGGTGGTCGGCTCCGACGGCGAAGTGTCACGCGTGGTCGGCACCCTCACCGACGTCACCGAGATGAAGAATGCCGAAGAACGCATGCTGCACGACTCGGTGCACGACAATCTCACCGGTCTGCCGAACCGCAAGCTGTTCATTGACCGCCTAAACGCCGTCGCGAATTTCTCCAAGACTGTGCCGACCATGCGGCCGACCATCATGGTGATCGATCTCGATCGCTTCAAACAGGTCAACGATTCCGTTGGCATCGCCGTCGGCGACTCGATCCTTCTGACGCTGGCCCGCCGCCTCACCCGCATCCTCAAGCCGCAGGACACGCTGGCCCGCCTCGCCGGCGATCAGTTCGGCCTGATCCTGATGTCCGAACAAGACGCGGCCAAGATCACCGCCTTCGCCGAGACCATCCGCAAGACCATCCGCGCCCCGATTGCCTTCAACGACCGCGAAATTTTCCTGACGGCATCGATAGGCCTAGCGCTCTCTGATCCCGCGGTACCGTTGACCGACGAGCTCATCAAGGACGCCGAGCTCGCGATGTATCATTCGAAGCGGATCGGTGGCGACCGTATCGACGTCTACAAACCGGCAATGCGCGCCCGCAAAACGGATCGCCTGACGCTCGAATCCGAACTGCGCCGCGCCATCGAGCGCCAGGAAATCACCATCCTGTATCAGCCCATCGTTCGGCTGGAAGATCGCTCCATCGCCGGCTTCGAAGCGCTGGCCCGTTGGGATCATCCGAAGCTCGGCCGGATGTCGCCGTCGGAATTCATCGCGATCGCCGAGGAGATCGGCCTCATCATCGATCTCGGCATGTTCGTGATGGATCAGACCGCACGCCAGCTCGCAATCTGGCAGCGCGCGATGCGCTCGCGCGAACCGATCTTCGCCAGCGTCAACGTCTCCTCGCGGCAACTGCTGCGCCACGACCTCCTGCATGACATCCGCACCGTGCTGTCACGCTCGTCAGTCGCGCGCGGCACGCTGAAGCTCGAACTCACGGAATCGCTGGTGATGGAAAATCCGGAACATGCAGCGCAGATGCTGCACCGGATCCGCGAACTCGGTACGGGTCTTTCGCTCGACGATTTCGGCACCGGCCACTCGTCGCTATCCTATCTGCAGCGCTTCCCGTTCGACACGCTGAAGATCGACCAGTCCTTCGTTCGCACCACCTCGCGCGGCACCCGCCCGGTGATCCTCAAATCCATCATCGCGATGGCCCACGATCTCGGCATGGACGTCGTCGCTGAAGGCGTCGAGACAGATTCGGATGCGGTGGAGATGTATCAGCTCGGCTGCGAATACGCCCAGGGCTTTGCCTTCGGCGAGCCGATGGATGCGGATGCGGCAATGCGCATGCTGACGGAAGAGAGGCTCGAAGCGGCGAGCTGACTCGAGCCGGATACCACTCGTAAACCATACCTGCGCACCTGCGACCTCTTGCCGTCTGCAAGGAAAGGGTGTGCGAGTCGCATTTAGCAATTCGGCAAGATTAACTCGATAGGCAAGCTCCATATTCATTTGTGGTTGCATCGCTCATCGTGACGTCAATTTCCACCCATGAACTGCCATTTCTGGCGGACGCCGCGGCTGCGGCCCCACGTCCTCACGACCGGTTTCGGCCGTTTTTTGTTGTGGCGGGCGCGATGGCGATCGGCGCGGTCTATGCCGGATGGGCTGGCGAGGATGCCAATTGGGATTGGCAGAATTATCACGAATACAACGTCTGGGCATTGCTCAATGGCCGTTACGATCACGATGTAATCCCACCGGGCTTCCAGACCCACTTCAACCCTATCATCTACTTCCCCTGGTACTATCTCCGTCACGCGCTGCCGCCGGCTATTGCCGGGATAACCATGGGCGCGGTGCATGGGCTCAACCTCGCGCTGGTCTACTGGCTGTCACGGATCGTGCTCGGGCACGCAGCCAACGCGATGACTATTGTCGCTGCGTTGCTGCTGGCTGCGCTGGGGCCGATGACGCTGTCGGAAGTCGGCACCAGCTTTTCCGACATTCTCACTGCGATCCCGATTATCGCCGGGCTGGCGCTGATGCTGGCGGCCGATGAGCCGCGACCAATACGTTACATCGTCGCCGGAATTTTGGTCGGCCTCGCGCTCGGCTTCAAACTCACCAACATCGTCTTCGCAATTGGCCTGGCGGGCGCCGCACTTGGCGCGACACGCCCTCTGGTGGCCGTGACCTGCCTCGCCATCGGCGGCGCGATCGGCACGATCATGACGGGCGGCGTCTGGAGCCTGATGCTGTGGCGTGAATTCGGCAATCCGTTCTTTCCGCTGTTAAATAGTCTGTTTCCCTCGCCGGAAATGCGAGAAATTACGCTGCTCGATCGGCAGTTCATTCCGAAGGGAATTCTGGATGGCCTAGCCTATCCATTTCATTGGCTCGTCGGAAATTTCCGCAGCTCGGAGCTACCGTTTCGCGACGCACGCTTTGCGATGCTATGCGTGTTGCTTCCGATCGCCTTCATTGCTCAAATGAAGCATGCGCGCGCTATTTTTTCGAGGCGCGACTTGCAGCTCCTGATCTTCTTTGTCACGTCTTATGCGGTCTGGCTGATTTTGTTCTCGATCCAGCGCTATGCCGTCGCGCTGGAATTGCTGACCGGGCCACTAATCGTGTTGTTGCTGGTACGCATCGTCAAGGCATTTCGCTCGACCATCCCCACGCATCCTGTCAGCCAATACGCAAGCCGCTCGATCTTCATCATTGCAGCGATCACCGCTGCGTGGTCGCAGCCAACCGACTGGTGGCGACGACCATGGTCAAATCCATACGCGCCAATGATTTCATCGCGGCTTTCACAGCCCGCGACCTATCTGTTACTCGACAAGCCGCTAGCTTTCGTCGCACCACTCCTGCCTGCTGGATCCCGCTTCTACACGATTGCCGATCTCGCTTTGCCGATCCTGCCTGCCGGCAAATACGATAATCGTATCCGAGCGGGTTTGAAGGAGCCGTTGCCCGGCGGCGTGTGGGAGATGCACATCAAAGGTCGGCCGTTCCGTGCAGAAGCACTGGCTGCCTATGACCTGATGATCGATGCGTCGCAGCCCTGCGTGGAGATCGAAGGTGCCCAACTGGGCTCCACCAACGTGGCGTGTCCGTTGCGCTCCACCGGCTCCTGACGTCAGGCGTGGCCGGCCTCCGCCGACAACATCCCCGGGGCGATCCCGATCTTCTGCAGCGCGCGAAGATACTTCTCCTCGACATCGCCGCCGAAGATGAGATCCTCATCAGCCGCGCAATGCAGCCAGCCATTGCCCTGGATTTCGTCTTCCAGCTGGCCCGGCGCCCAGCCGGCATAGCCCAGCGCGAGAATCGCGTGCTTGGGTCCACCACCATTGGCGATGGCGCGCAGGATATCCACGGTCGCCGTGAGGCAAACGCCATCGTCGATCGGCAATGTCGCATCCTTGATGAAAAAATCACTGGAATGCAGCACGAAACCGCGGCCCGTCTCGACCGGACCGCCCTTCAGCACTTTCATGCTTTCGGCGCTTTCCGGGAGCTTGATGCTGTCGGACTTTTCAATGATGTCCAGTTGAACCAGCAATTCGGGAAAATCGATGCTCCCCGCAGGCCGATTGACGATGATGCCCATGGCACCTTCCGACGAATGCGCGCAGACGTAAATCACCGAACGGGCGAAGCGCTCGTCTTCCATCACAGGCATGGCGATCAGCAACTGCCCGTCGAGGTAGTTGCCAGTGTCGCCGGCGCTGGATTTCGCGCGGCTTTTCCGGGGGCGCCTGCGAGTGGGTTCCATCAGCAAACCGCTCTCATTTCGTTGCCTATCCTGATATTGGGTCTGGGTTCTGTCAATCAGCCTTCCGCAACGCATACGAAAACCGGATCACAAGCAGTTCAATAGCTTAAGACAGGTTTGGCTTTATGACAGGCCCACCCTGTAAGGACGCCCGATGACCGCATCTGTTCCGCACCACATTGTCGCTGTCTGCGCCGCGGGCCTGCTCCTCACCTGCAGCGCGCAGGCGGAGGACACCTCACCTTGGCAGATAGACAGTCATTCGCAGATCAGGCTTGTGGCAGGCTCGCGTAGCGGGCCGGTAATGCTGGGAGGCATCGCGATCCTGCTGCAGCCCGGCTGGCACACCTATTGGCGGAATCCCGGTGATTCCGGGGTACCGCCCCGCTTCGATTTCTCCAAATCGGAGAATCTGGATACCGTCACCATCCTATGGCCGGCGCCGAAAAAATTCGAGGATGGGGCTGGTGGCCTGTCGCTGGGCTATGTGAAACAGGTGGTGCTGCCCATGCGGGTGATCGCCAAGGACCCCGGCAAGCCGGTGATTCTCCGTGCGGCGATCAATTACGCGGTCTGCGACAAGCTCTGCATCCCGGTCGATGCCAATGCCGAGCTCGCTTTTACCAGCGTGGCCAGCACTGAAGACGGCGCGCTGACCGCGGCGCTCGATACCGTGCCGAAGCCCGCGACCATGGGCGACGCAGGTCCGCTGACGGTGCGCGACCTCAAGCGCGAGGGCAAGAATGTGTTCGTCGACGTCGTCGCGCCAGAGGGCAGCGAACCGAACCTGTTCGTCGAGGGACCGACCCCGGAATGGGCGCTGCCAATCCCCAAACTCGAGGCCAAGAGCCCGCCGGGCGTGAAGCGCTTCAGCTTCGAACTCGACGGCGTGCCGCCCGGCGCCACGACCGATGGCGCGGCCCTGAAACTGACGCTGGTCGGCAGCGACCGCGCCTATGAATTCAACGTCAACCTGCCCTGATACCGCTGGCGCGTGACCTGTTGCGCGCAACCTGTATATCTCCGTCCAACCGGATGTTAACGACTGCTTGCTACGCCAGACCGCTGCCGCACGCCTGCGGCTGAGGACCTTGTCGTGGCCGTGATGGACGCAAACTCCGCACCCGCAACCGCGCCCACCGGCCTCAAGGCCAGGCTGCGCGCGCTGTTCACCGGCTCAGGCGAAGCCTGGCTGACGCGCCGCCTCGCCGGCACTATCTTCCTCATCCGCGTGATCTCGGCCGGCCTCGCTTACTTCTCCCAGATCCTGCTGGCGCGCTGGATGGGCACGTCGGATTACGGCATCTATGTCTATGTCTGGACATGGGTACTGCTGCTCGGCTCGATGATGGATTTCGGCATCGCCGCTTCAGCCCAGAAGATCATCCCGGAGTATCGCGCCAGCGGCGATCACGCACGGCTGCGCGGCTTCCTCTCCGGCAGCCGCTGGATGACCGGTATCGTCTCGGTGATGGTCTCGCTGCTGCTCGCTGGCCTCGTCAAGCTCATCTCGCCGTGGATCGACGCCGACACGGTGGTGCCGCTCTATCTCGGCTGCCTGACGCTGCCGGCCTTCGTCGTCGCCAACACGCAGGATGGTATCGCGCGCTCCCATGACTGGATGCGCCTCGGCCTGATGCCGCAATTCATCATCCGCCAGGCGCTCATCATCGGCTTCACCGCCGGCGCCTTCGCACTGGGCTTTAAGCTTGGTGCGACCATCGCAATGCTGGCCAGCGTCGCGGCCGTCTGGGTTGCGATGATCGGCCAGATGATCGTGCTCAACCGCCGGCTTCACACCCATATCGAGCCCGGCCCGAAGGCCTATGACTATCGCGGCTGGCTCGCAGTGTCGTTGCCGATCCTGCTGGTCGAGAGCTTCTATCTGCTGCTGTCCTACACCGACGTGCTGGTGCTGCAACAGTTCGTCTCATCCGACGAAGTCGGCGTGTACTTCGCTGTGGTGAAGACTCTGGCGCTGGTGTCGTTCATTCATTACGCGATGTCGGCGACAACGGCGCATCGCTTTACCGAATATCACGCGGCCGGCGACAAGGATCGTCTTGCCGCTTACGTCACCCACGCGATCAAATGGACGTTCTGGCCGTCACTCGCCGCTACGCTGATCCTGCTCGCTCTAGGCAAGCCGCTGCTATGGCTGTTCGGTCCGCAATTCACTGGCGGTTACGACATCATGTTCATCGCAGCCATCGGCCTCGTGGTGCGCGCCGCCATCGGTCCGGTCGAGCGGCTGCTCAACATGCTCGGTCACCAACATATTTGCGCCGTGGCCTACGCGTCGGCTTTCGTGATGAACCTGGTGCTGTGTCTCGTGCTGGTGCCGAAATTTGGCGGTCATGGCGCGGCGGCGGCAACGTCGATCGCGCTGACATTCGAGACGATCCTGCTGTTCTGGATCGTGCGACAGCGGCTTGGACTGCACGTGCTCGCCTTCGGAAAGCAACGCGCCTAACGACCTCCCCCTGCAAAGCAGGAGGAGGTCAGGAAGCAAACTTATTCCGCCGTCCAGCCACCATCGATCGACAGGTTGGTGCCGGTGATCTGCGCGGCATCGTCACCGCACAGGAATAGTGCCAGGGCCGCGACCTGCTCGGAGGTCACGAATTCCTTGGTCGGCTGCGCTTCGAGCAGAACGTCGTTGATGACCTGCTCTTTGGTCAGTCCGCGCGCCTTCATGGTGTCGGGGATCTGTTTCTCCACCAGCGGCGTCCAGACATAGCCGGGCGAGATACAGTTGCAGGTGATCTTGTGGGTCGCGACTTCCAGCGCCACGGTCTTGGTCAGACCGGCGATGCCGTGCTTGGCAGAGACATAAGCCGACTTGAATGGCGAGGCGACCAGCGAATGCGCTGAGGCGGTGTTGATGATGCGACCCCAGCCGCGCTTCTTCATGCCGGGCACGGCGGCGCGGATGCCATGGAAGGCCGAAGAGAGATTGATGGCGATGATCGCATCCCACTTCTCGATCGGGAATTCCTCGATCGGAGACACAAACTGGATGCCCGCATTGTTGACGAGAATATCGACCGATCCATAGGTCTTCTCGCCGAGCGCGATCATTTCAGCAATTTCGGCCGGCTTGGTCATGTCCGCTGGCGAATGGATCGCCTTGACCTTGAAATCGCTCTCAATCGCCGCGCGCTCTTTCTCAATGTCAGCAGGCGCGCCCATGCCGTTGATGACGATATTGGCGCCAGCGCTTGCGAAAGCGCGCGCATAAGCGAGGCCGATGCCGCTGGTCGAACCGGTGACGACGGCGGTCTTGCCTGTGAGATTAGCCATTACTTGCTCCTGTTGGACGTCAAATGCTGCGGGAGGTCATTGTAATCGTCTGCGGTGAGCGCATGGGTCACCATCGATTCATCGAATTGCGGCCGCTCGAACCAATCCTTGTGGCGCATCGAGAGGAACACATCGCGCTCGCCGGCGCCCCAGTGTTCGACCATGCCAATGCGCGAGAAATTGTAGTCTTTCGACGACGACTCGTAATTCTTGCTCGTATAGATCAGATGCACCACCGTGACGGTATTTTCCTTCGCGGCTTCCGACAACAGCGCCACTCCGGGATCCTGCTTCAGTTCTGCCGGCAATTTACCAATCAGATCACGCAGCGCCTTGCGGATGTTGTGGATCTTCTTGTTCTTGTCGGTATTCATGCGGGTGCGGCTGGAATAGCGAATGTCCTTTTCGCGTTCCTGCGCTTCCAGGATCGACTGCGGCAATGGCCCGCGCGCGCTGAACAGATCGACCTGAAAGATCAGCAGATCGCTGGTGACGTCATCCAGTACGAAATCCAGCGGTGTGTTTGAGGCGATGCCGCCATCCCAGAAATGCTCGCCATCGATGACGATCGAGGGAAACCCCGGCGGCAACGCACCGGAGGCCATGATGTGCTCGGGCTCGATCCTTTTGCGATCTTTCTTGAAGAGCGTGTTGTCGAAATAAGTGAAGTTGCCGGTGGTCACGCTCACGGCGCCAACGCTTAGCCGGGTCTTGCAATCGTTGAGACGATCAAAGTCGACCAGCCGTTCCAGCGTCGCCTTCAGCGGCGCGGTGTCGTAAAAGCTCTGCGACTGCGGACTGCCGAGCGGCCACAGTGGTGCTGGCGGAATCCGCGGCACGAAAAAGCCTGGCACACCGAATGTAGCAATGACAGCGGCGCCTGCCTCGTAGAAATAAGAGCGCGCGCGATCATCCGTCAGCATCGGGCTCCAGGGGACCGGCGATGCCGCCATCTCCCAGAATTCCGTGAGCTTGCCGATCCGCTTGTCGCGCTCGTTGCCCGCGATGATCGCCGCGTTGATGGCACCAATGGAGATGCCAGCCACCCATTCCGGCTCGAAATCATGATGACACAGCGCCTCATAGGCGCCGGCCTGATAGGAGCCAAGCGCGCCGCCCCCTTGCAGCACCAGGACGCGCTTGGCTTCGGCGGGTTTGCTGGCAGCGCTGGATTGAGGCTGATCGGACATATCCATGAGACCACTCGATCCTGTCGGCGACGGGAACCATACCGTGGCGCCCCCTTGCGGCGACGTCAATCAGGGATGGTGCAGAGCACCATCACGCTTCGGCTATCTGGGAAGGCTTATTTGGAATCCGTCGACGCCAGGATCATGGTCCAGAACACCTTGTATTTGGTGTTGGGAGCATAGATCGCCGCAATGCCCAGTTTTGTGACACCGGACTTCAGCATATTAGCCCGATGCGGTGGCGAGTCCCGCCAGCCCGAGAAGGCTTCCGCCATCGTATGGTAGCCCGCCGAGACGTTCTCGACGGCCAAGCTCGCCGGATAACCGCCGGCATTCAGACGCTTGGCCAGCGGTGCCTTCACATCGTGATCGAGCTTGTTTCGTTTGGCCATGGCGGTGGACTGGTCTTCAGCCAACGCCATTAATGCGGGATCGACCACAACCGGGCCGAGGCCATTGTTCTGCCGGTACAGCGAGATCATCGAGGCCGCAGCCACAGGATCGAGCTTGGCGCCACCATTGGCCATGCTGAGATACATGGTGGGCTGGTCCGGCACGGTATCGACGGTCCCCGCGCACCCTGCCAGCAACAGAAATCCCAGACTGGCCAGAGCCACCCGCTTCATCGGCAATCCCCCAAATCAAGGGGCCGTTGTTGCACACCAACCGTGGCTGAAAGGTGAACGCAGGGGATTTTTAGAAAGCGCCAGTCACTCCTGCCCGGCAAAGATCCGGTAGCGCCGCGGCTGCAGGCTGATCGCATCGCCCGTGGTGAGCGGACGGTCGCGCGGGGCATCGATCTCCACCAGCGTATCATCGCCAGACAACGCGATGTCGGCGCGCTGGATCGGGCCGAAGGTGCGGACGCGGCGCACGGTGCCTTCGAGGGCTCCCTCACCGAGCGGACCGATCTGCATGTCGTGACGACGAACAAACAATTTCGACGGTCCGCTTGCGCTGCCCGCATCGATGTTGAGCGGGCGATGGCCGAGCTTCACCTGGCCGTCGCTTACATCGACCGGGAGCACGATCGATTCACCTATGAATGAGTGCACGAAAGCCGTCGCCGGGTTATCGTAAACGTCGCCAGGCGTGCCGATCTGTTCGATCTTGCCCTTGTCCATCACCACGACGCGATTGGCGACTTCGAGCGCCTCCTCCTGGTCATGCGTGACGAAGATCGAGGTGACGTGGATTTCCTCGTGCAACGTGCGCAGCCACTGCCGCAACTCCTTGCGGACCTTGGCATCGAGCGCACCGAACGGCTCGTCGAGCAGCAGAATGCGCGGCTCGATGGCGAGCGCACGCGCCAGCGCAATACGCTGCCGCTGGCCGCCCGAGAGCTGGCTGGGATAGCGATTGGCGAGCCAGTCGAGCTGCACGAGATCGAGAAGCTCCTTCACCCGCGCGCGGATCTGCGCTTCGCTCTTGCGCACGGCGCGCGGCTGCACGCGCAGGCCGAAGGCCACATTCTCGAACACGCTCATATGGCGGAACAGCGCATAGTGCTGAAACACGAAACCGACGTGGCGCTCGCCAGCGCCGCGGGCCAGCGCGTTTTCACCATCGAATGAGACTTCTCCGGAATCCGGCCAATCGAGCCCTGCGATAATTCGCAGTAACGACGTCTTGCCGGAACCGGACGGTCCGAGCAGCGCGAGCAGCTCGCCATCAGCAACCCTGAGGTCGACATTATCCAGCGCCTTGAAGGCACCGTACTGCTTTACGATATTCCGAACTTCAATCGTCACGGGGCAGCTGTCCTTCTTCAATCTGGCCTTCGAGGATGGTCTTTGCGATCAGCGTCAAGAGCGCCAGCAGAGCCAGCAATGACGCGATCGCGAACGACGCCACCAGTTGATATTCATTATACAGGATTTCCACCAGCAGCGGCATGGTGTTGGTCTCGCCGCGAATGTGGCCCGACACCACCGAAACCGCGCCAAACTCACCCATCGCCCGCGCATTGCACAACAATACGCCGTAGAGCAGGCCCCATTTGATGTTGGGGAGCGTCACCACAACGAAGGTACGCCAGCCACTCGCCCCGAGCGATATCGCAGCCTCTTCCTCCTGCGACCCCTGTTCCTGCATCAGCGGAATCAATTCCCGGGCGACGAACGGGAAGGTGACGAAGGTGGTCGCCAACACGATCGCCGGCACGGCAAACAGAATGTTGATGCCATGCGCCATCAGCCATGGCCCAAAGAAACCCTGCGCGCCAAACAGCAGCACGAATACCAGACCGGAGATAACGGGGCTGACCGAGAACGGCAGATCGATCAGGGTGACCAGCAAGGTCTTGCCCCTGAATTCGAATTTGGCCACCGCCCAAGCGGCGGCAACGCCGAATACCAGATTGAGGCTGACCGAGATCACTGCTGTGATCAGCGTCAGCCAGATGGCCGAGAGCGCCTCGGAATCTGCCAAGGCCGACAGATAGAACCCAACGCCCTTGGACAATGCCTCCGAGAATACCAAAATCAGCGGCAGGACCACGAACACTGTCAGGAACATCACTGCGACACCGATAATGATGCCGCGCACGAGCCATGGCTCGGTATGCAGGTCCTGTCGTGCCACGGACTGGGCGCGCTCCACGGTGACTGGCGAATTGATAATTGTAATGGTCATGTCAGGTCAACTCACGGCCAGCGCGCGTGTCTGCGCCCAGCGCTGCAGCCGATTGAGCACGAAGATGATCAGGAATGAGAAGACCAGCATGACCACCGCGATCGCTGTCGCATCGGCGTAGCGGAATTCCGACAGCCGGATGACGATCAAGAGCGGCGCAATCTCCGACACATTTGGAAGGTTGCCGGCGATGAAGATCACGGAGCCATATTCGCCAACGGCGCGGGCGAACGCCAGCGCGAAGCCGGTGAGAATGGCCGGCGTGAGGCTGGGAATGATGACGCGGGTGATGGTTTGCCAGCGGGAGGCACCGAGACAGGCCGCGGCCTCTTCGATCTCGACATCGAGGTCGATCAGCACCGGCTGCACCGTCCGCACCACGAACGGAATGCCAATGAAGACCATCGCCAGGAAAATTCCGAGCGGCGTAAACGCCACCTTGATGCCGAGCGACGCCAGCGGCGCGCCGAGCCATCCGTTCTGCGCGAACAACGTCGTCAGCGCGATGCCTGCCACTGCAGTGGGAAGGGCGAACGGAATATCGACAATGGCATCAAACAGCCGGCGACCGGGAAACCGGTACCGCACCAGGGCCCAGACGATAATCAGGCCAGCGACCAGATTGACCAGCGCAGCCGCGAAGGCCAATCCGAACGAAATCCTGAGCGCGTGTAATGTGCGGTTGCTGGTGACGGTATCGAGGAATTGCGAGAGGCTGAGATCCGCTGTCTTGACGAACAACCCCGCCAGCGGGATCAAAATCAAAAGCGACAGCCATGTCAGGGTCAGGCCCATGCTCAGGCCGAACCCCGGCAACGAACTTCGTTTAGGTGCCGCGCTCACAATGTCCCCTTGCTTTGGTAAAAGCCCCCAGACCGGCATACCGGTCTGGATGTTTCGCTGCGAACGATCAGTTCTTGTAGATCTTGTCGAACACGCCGCCGTCGGTAAAGTGCTCGCTCTGCGCCTTGGTCCAACCTCCGAACACGTCGTCGATCGTAAACAGATCAACCTTGGCGAAGGAAGCCTCGTACTTCTTGGCAGTATCGGCATCACGCGGACGATAGAAATTGCGCGCGGCGATCTCCTGACCTTCCTTGGTGTACCAGTATTTCAGATAGGCCTCGGCAGCGGCTTTAGTACCCTTTTTATCAGTGACGGTATCAACGACGGCGACCGGCGGCTCGGCGAGAATTGAAAGCGACGGCGCGACGATCTCGAACTTGTCCTTGCCGAATTCCTGGATTGCCAGATACGCCTCATTTTCCCAGGCCAGCAAGACATCGCCGACACCGCGCTGGACGAAAGTGATGGTCGAGCCACGCGCGCCGGTATCGAGAACCGGAACGTTCTTGAAGATGTTACCGACGAATTCCTTTGCCTTGTCCTGCGATCCATATTTCTTCAGAGCATAGCCCCAGGCGCCGAGATAGTTCCAGCGCGCGCCGCCAGAAGTCTTCGGATTTGGCGTGATGACGCTGACGCCGCTCTTGATCAGATCGTCCCAGTCCTTGATGGCCTTGGGGTTACCCTTGCGCACCAGGAACACGATGGTCGACGTATAGGGTGATGAATTCTGCGCCAGGCGCTTCTGCCAGTCCTTCGCCAGCAGGCCCTTATTGGCGATTGCGTCGATGTCGTAGGCGAGCGCGAGGGTGACCACATCGGCTTGCAGACCATCGATCACAGAGCGCGCCTGCGCCCCCGAGCCGCCATGCGACTGCTTGATCTCGACGCTCTTGCCGGTTTCCTTCTGATACGCAGCAGCGAATGATTTGTTGAAATCGACATACAGCTCGCGCGTCGGGTCATACGACACGTTGAGCAGCGAAATGTCTGCCGCGTGCGCCGATGTTGCAATTAAGAGACCCGCAATGACGGGAAGAATACGACGGACCATTTTGATCTCCATCCAACCTCACAACACGATCGTCATGAGGTGGGGGCAAAATCTTGAAGAAGCACCGCTAAGTCAACGAAACCAGATTCCAATGTTGGCGGCATGACGGCAGCAATGTGCTATGAATATGCCTTCGTATGGAGACCGTATCGCGCGTTGGTCATTTGTCATCAACCAACGCTGCGAAAGCCGTCGACATGCGGCGAATTAGCGCGCGTTCTCCGCATGACGCAACTGCATGCGCTGATGCAGCGCCGTGATGCGACCATCGCCGGTCGGCTGATAGAACACCGTGTAGCGTTTCACCGTAGCCGCGAACGCTTCCGCATCGGCATCCTTCTTCACTTCGAATGAATCAAAACCGGCGCGCAGCATGATGACGAACTGATCGCGTAACACCTGGCCGGTTGCCCTTAATTCGCCCTTGTATTTGTAGCGTTCACGCAGCAGGCGCGCCTGGCTGTAGGCTCGGCCGTCGCGGAACGACGGGAAGACCAGCGCGACCACCGCGAGCCTGTCGAGATAAGGCACCAGCTCTTCCGGATCGCGGTTATTCGGCCAGATCACACCGGTCGGGCCGCTGCGCTTCAGCAGCGCCTCCGGATCGGCGAGAAAACGCGCAGCCGGAATCAACGCCGCTCCGTCGACCGGAATCTCCGCATCGTCGGCCACGTGAATATAGCCGTCGGCAACGATCTTGCCTTGCTTAACGAGTGGCATAAACGCGCTCCTTGAACGGCTCGACGCCGAGACGTTCGACAGTCTGGACAAACAATTCGTCCGGCCGGGCACGCAGTGCCAAATAGGCTTCGACGATATCCTCGATGACGTCGGCTACCTCGGCAAAAGGCACCGCCGGTCCGATCAGGGTGCCGACCACGGCATGCTCGTCGGCACGGCCACCGATTGTGATCTGGAAGAATTCCTCGCCGTTCTTCTCGACGCCGAGAATACCGATATGGCCGACATGGTGATGGCCGCAGGCATTGATACAGCCGGAGATGTTGATATGCAGCCGACCGATCAGCTCCGCGAGATCGTGATTGGCGAAACGCCGCGTCAGTTCCTGCGCGATCGGGATCGAACGCGTATTGGCCAGCGAGCAGTAGTCGAGGCCGGGGCATGCGATGATGTCGGTGACCAGATTGACGTTCGGCGTCGCGAGACCGAGCTTGTCGAGCTGCCGCCACAGCGCCGACAGGTCGCGTTTGGCGACATTCGGCAGCGCGAGGTTCTGCTCGTGGCCCACGCGGATTTCGCCGAACGAATATTTGTCGGCAAGATCGGCGACCGCATCCATTTGTTCAGCCGTGGCATCGCCGGGCGGGCCGCCCACCGGCTTCAACGACAATGTCACGATGGCGTAGCCGGTCTGCTGATGCGGCGCGACCGAGTTCTTGAGCCAGCGCGCAAAATGCGGATCGGCCGACGCGGCCGCCAGCTCGTCCGGCGTGTCGGAGAGCTTCTGATAGTGCGGATAGCTGAAGCGCGAGCGGATATCCTCGACAACCTCGTTGTCCAGCGTCAGCGCACTCTCGCGCGTCGCCAGCCACTCATCCTCGACTTCGGCGGCGAATTTCTCGATGCCCAGCTCATGAACCAGAATCTTGATGCGCGCCTTGTAGATATTGTCGCGGCGGCCATACTGGTTGTAGACGCGCAGGATGGACTCGACGTAGCTCAGAATGTCGCGGCCGTGCACGAACGGCTTGATCACCTTGCCGATGAATGGCGTGCGACCGAGGCCACCGCCGACCAGCACTTCGAAGCCAGTTTCGCCGGCCTCGTTCTTGTGAATTCGCAGACCGATGTCATGCACCTTGATCGCCGCGCGATCATGGGCCGACGCAGTGATCGCAATCTTGAACTTGCGTGGCAGGAACGAGAATTCCGGATGCATGGTCGAATACTGCCGCAGCAATTCCGCCCAGATGCGTGGATCCTCGACCTCGCCCGGCGCGACACCTGCCCATTGATCGGTGGTGACATTGCGTGTGCAATTGCCCGAGGTCTGCATCGCGTGGATGCCGACCGAAGCAAGATCTTCCAGCGCATCCGGCAGATCGGCGAGCTTGATCCAATTGAACTGGATGTTCTGCCGTGTGGTGAAGTGGCCATAGCCGCGGTCATAGCGTCGCGCCACATGCGCCATCTTGCGCAGTTGCGGTGATGACAGCGTGCCGTAGGGAATGGCGACGCGGAACATATAGGCGTGAAGCTGAAGATAGACGCCGTTCATCAACCGCAGCATCTTGAACTCGTCTTCGGTGAGCTCACCTGCGAGACGGCGCTTCACCTGATCGCGGAATTCCGAGACACGCTCGTTGATCAGCGTGCGATCTATTTCATCATAAGCATACATAATTCAGGTGCCTTAAGCCGAAGCCGGAAGGTCGATGGTGACGCCCTTGCGGCGAATCTGTTCACGGAGATTGCCGGGCTCGACGGTGCCGTTGTCGTTCACGGCGACCGGCGCGATATAGGGACCGATGGCGCCAACGTCATCGGCTGTGGATTCAGCAAGCAGCGCACGCGCATCATCGGCAGTGCGCACGATGGCAGCCTCTGCGAGGTCGGTGGTCCAGCCTTTATGGGCATCGCGATAAATCACCACGCCGTCCCAGGTACGGTTGGCAGTCACCACCGACGGGCCGGTGATCTTGATTTTCTGTTGCAGCGGAGAGGTCATTCGGCAGCCACCAATAAATCTGAAACGAGCTTGTTGATCTGAGCGGCCCGCCACGGCGCGGAATGCGCCACGACATCGCCAATGATGAGAACCGCCGGACCGCCATCGATCTGGTCGACCAGCGCCGGGAGATTGTCGAGCATACCCACCGCCGCTTGCGCGTCCGGACGCGTCACGCGCGCAAACACGCCAACCGGCGTTTGTGGCGAGCGCCCGGCAGCGAGCAATCCAGCACGGATCGTGGGGGCAGCGGTCATACCCATATAAACAACGACGGTCATCTTCTCGTCGGTGAGCGTCGACCAGTCGACCTTGTCGGCGTCCTTTTCCTTGTGAGCCGTCAGGAAGGTGATGCGCAGCGCTTCGCGGCGATAGGTCAGCGGCGCCTCGAACATAGCCGCAGCGCCAAGGCCTGCGGTGATGCCGGGAATAACTGAGTAAGCAACACCCGCTTCGCGCAGCGCTTCGATCTCCTCGCCACCGCGCCCGAAAATGAAGGGATCGCCGCCCTTCAAGCGCACGGCGCGTTGCCCGGCTTTCGCGGCTTCGATCAGCAATTTGTGGATCGCATCCTGACCGATACCGGGCTTGCCAACCCGGCGACCCACGGGAATGCGCGATGCATCCCGGCGGATGCGGTCGAGGACTTCGGGGGACACCAGTTCGTCGTAAAATACAACGTCGGCGTCCTGCAGCGCGCGCAACGCCTTGATGGTCAGGAGATCCGGATCGCCCGGCCCAGCTCCCACCAGCGTGACGTGACCTTCGACAACGCCGGCCTGCGCTGCACCCGCATAGATCGAGAGATCGGCGATTTCCGTCAGCGCCTTCTCGGCCTCGGTACCGCGCCCCGCCAGCACCAACGCGCCGATCGGACCATCGACGATGCGCTCCCAGAACCTGCGACGCAACGGAGCCTCGGCGATCTTGTCGTTGATCGGTTTGCGCCAGCGCCCGATGAAGCCCGCGAGATCGCCGATCCGCGCAGGCAGCATCGCCTCAATCTTTTCGCGTACACGCCGCGCCACCACCGGCGACGCACCGCCGGTTCCGACGGCGACGACCACATCGCCGCGGTCGACGATGGCTGGAAAGATGAAAGTGGAGTGCGCAAGCTCATCCATTACATTGACGGGCACGCCGCTCGCTTTGGCGCGGGCAGCCACCGCGTGACCGAGTTCACCGGCGCCGGCGCAGAGCACCGCGATGCACCCCGAAAGATCGGCGGTCACCGGATCGCCCTCGACATGCTCAATGCGCGCCACGCCCTCGGCATCGAGCCCGGACGTGTCACGATTGCCGTCCGTCGCGTACCAGCGAATCCGCGCACCGGCCGCCAGCAGCAGCCTCAGCTTGGCGCGCACGAGTTCGCCCTGGCCGACAAGAATAATCGGCCCGGTCTGCAAATCGAGGAAGACAGGCAGAAACCGCATACATACTCCGCTGCCCCGAAATTCGGGGGTTGACTGGAATTATATTCTATATATCTCTCGATAACGAGGCGCAAAGAGAAGATTTTATCTTCTTCGAGGCGTTCTAACTATAGAATTTTTGTCCTCAAACACCAAGCGTCGTAGATGCTTCTTCTCAATAACGGTCGGCCGATGCAGGAGTTGCGCGAAATCGCACCCGTGCCCGCCCCCGTTGCGCAGCAAATTCCGGACCGTTTGCCGGGCAAAACGCCGCAGCCGCCGCTCCCGGCCATCCGATCGCTCTCACTCACAGGGGACTACACGTGAACCGTTTCATTATCGCTCTCGCCGCCGGACTCGGCATTCTCGCGTCTGCACCCGCCCAGGCGCAGACGCCGAACACGCTGCTCAATGTCTCCTACGACATCTCGCGCGAGCTCTATGCCGAGATCAACGTTGCTTTCGCCAAGCAGTGGAAGGCCAAAACCGGCCAGGACGTTACCATCAACCAGTCGCATAACGGCTCGTCGCGCCAGGCGCGCTCGATCCTCGAAGGCCTCGAGGCCGATGTGGCGACCTTCAACCAGGTCACCGACGTGCAGGTACTGTATGATCGCGGCAAGCTCATTCCGGCCGATTGGGCCAAGCGGCTGCCGAATAATTCCTCGCCTTATTACTCGCTGCCGGCCTTCCTGGTGCGCGCCGGAAATCCAAAGGGGATCAAGGATTGGGACGATCTGGTGAAGCCCGGCGTACAGGTGATCTTCCCGAACCCAAAGACCTCGGGTAATGCGCGCTACACCTATCTGGCTGCCTATGCCTTCGCGAAGAACAAGTACGGTGCCGACAAGGCTGATGACTTCATCAAGAAGCTGTTCGCCAATGTCCCGGTGTTTGACACCGGCGGCCGAGCCGCCACCACGACCTTCGTCGAGCGCGGTACCGGCGATGTGCTGATCACCTTCGAGGCCGAGACCTCGTCGATCCGCGACCTCGCGGGCAAAGATGCCGGCGGCAAGGACAAGTATGAAGTGGTGGTGCCACCGACCAGCGTGCTCGCCGAATTCCCGGTGACCGTCGTCGACAAATATGCCGACAAGCACGGCACCAAGGCCCTCGCGACCGCCTATCTTGAATTCCTGTATTCGCCGGAAGGCCAGGACATCGAAGCCAAGGGCTATAACCGCGTCACCGACAAGACCGTGATGGCAAAATACAAGGACAAATTCCCGGAAGTGAAGCTGTACCGCGTCGAGGACGAATTCGGCGGCTGGGACAAGCTGAATGCCGAACACCTCAATCCCGGCGCGAAGCTGGACACGCTGTTCGGCGGGAAGTGAACCACAAACTCCGTCATGCCCGGGCTTGACCCGGGCATCCACGTCTTCGCTGCAAATGAACTAAAGACGTGGATGGCCGGGAACATCTAGCGAAGCGGCGCTTCGCGCTTTGCCCGGCCATGACATGGGAGAGGACGGGCGCCTGCATTAGACGACCTCGCCGCATTCCCTTTCCGTGCAAATCGTCTAAGAGAAGCCCCAACGGCTTCACACACGGACCTTCCCTTGCGACGTAGCGTCATTCCAGGTTTCGGGCTCTCGCTCGGCATTACGCTCTTTTATCTCGGAGCGATTGTGCTGTTGCCGCTCTGCGCGCTGATCCTGAAAGCCTCGGACGTCGGGCTTGCGCAATTGTGGGACATCCTGTCGTCGCCGCGCACACTGTCGGCCATCCGCGTCACGGTGACGATGGCGCTGGCGGCCACCGCATTCAACGCCATCTACGGCCTGCTGCTCGCCTGGGTGCTGGCGCGCTATCAATTTCCCGGCAAGCGCATTCTCGACGCGCTGGTCGACGTGCCCTTCGCGCTGCCGACCGCCGTGGCCGGCCTCGCGCTGACGGCGCTGTTTTCCAAGAAAGGCTGGTTCGGCGCACCGCTCGATGCACTTGGCATCCAGGTCGCCTACGCACCGCTCGGCATCGCCATCGCGATGGCCTTTACCAGCATTCCCTTTGTGGTGCGCACGGTGCAGCCGGTGATCGAGGATCTCGGCTCCGATGTCGAGGAAGCCGGCCGCTCGCTCGGCGCCAATGATCTGCAGATTCTCTGGCGCGTAATCTTCCCGGCGATCTTTCCGGCGTTCCTCGCCGGCTGCTCGCTGTCCTTCGCACGCAGCCTCGGCGAATTCGGCGCGGTGATTTTCATCGCCGGCAACCAGCCGATGAAGACCGAGATCGTTGCCCTGCTGACCTATATTCGGCTCGAGGAATACAACTACCAAGCTGCCGCCGCGATTGCCGTGGTAATGCTGGCGATGGCTTTCGCCATGCTGATTGTCACCAACGCGGTGCAGGCCTGGAACCTGCGTTATCTCGGCCGGGGAGATGTGTGATGTCGCATCCGACGAGTGAACGGGCCCATACCGAATGGATGGTGACGCCCGTCGGTGCCGGCCCGGTGACGCGCCGCGTGGTACTTGGCATCGTCGCGATCCTCACATTGCTGTTCCTGATCGCACCGCTGGCTTTGATCTTCAGTTCAGCGCTGTCGCAAGGCATCGGCACGTTCTTCAACAGCCTCACCGAGCCCGGCACGCAGCATGCCATTCTGTTGACAGTCACCACCGCGCTGATCGCTGTGCCGATCAACATCGTGTTCGGCCTCGCCGCGGCGTGGACAGTGACCAAGTTCGTCTTCCCAGGCCGCACGCTCCTCATTTCGCTGATCGAACTGCCCTATTCTATCTCGCCGATCGTCGCCGGCGTCGCCTATATCTTCGTCTATGGCTCGCAGGGCCTGTTCGGCCCGCTGATCGAGGCCATGGGCATCAAGGTGATGTTCGCGCTGCCGGCGATCGTGCTCGCCAGCATGTTCGTGACCGCGCCCTTCGTGGCGCGTGAGTTGATCCCGCTCATGCAGGTGCAGGGCACCGATGAGGAAGAGGCCGCCGTCACACTCGGCGCTTCCGGCTTTGCGACCTTCATGCGGGTCACGCTGCCGAATGTGCGCTGGGCCGTGCTCTATGGCGCGATCCTGTGCAATGCCCGCGTGATGGGTGAATTTGGCGCCGTCTCCGTCGTCTCCGGCAACATCCGCGGCCAGACCACGACGTTGCCGTTGCAGATCGAACTTCTGTATCAGGACTACAATGTCGCCGGCGCCTTCGCAGCGGCAACGGTGCTGACGGCCGTGGCACTGCTCACCATCGTGATCAAGGTGGCGCTGGAGCGGATCTCGCCGGATCACGCGCAGGCCCCGGCCCGGCCGCCCGGCCACTGATCCCTTTAGGGGACTTCTCACCGGGTAGCGTTTGGCGTTAAAAGGTCCCATGGGCGCCGCGGTTTGGCGCCGTTTATGCTTATACTCCCTGAAATTAGAGCAGAATTGCCGCTTCTCGCGAGAAAGACACCATGAAACGCATCGACGCCCACGGACTGCAGATCGCCCCCGTCCTGTTCGACTTCATCGCCAAGGAAGCCGCCCCCGGGACCGGCATCCAGCCGGATGCGTTCTGGGCCGGCGTCGCCGCTCTCATCAAAGACCTGGGCCCGAAGAACCGCGAACTGCTCAAGGTGCGCGATACGCTGCAGGCCAAGATCGATGCCTGGCATCTGGCCAATAAGGGCGCCTTCGACATGAACGCCTATACGGCGTTCCTCAAGGAAATCGGCTACCTCCTCCCGGAGCCCGCGACCAAGCAGGTCGAGACTGCCAATGTCGATATCGAGATCGGCCAGATCTGCGGCCCGCAGCTCGTGGTACCGCTCACCAATGCGCGCTACGCGCTGAATGCCGCAAATGCGCGCTGGGGCAGCCTCTACGATGCCTTCTACGGCACCGATGCGATCCCGCACGATCCGTCTGAAGGTGGCAAAGGCTACAATAAGGCACGCGGCGACAAAGTCATCGCCAAGGCAAAAGCCTTCCTCGATCAGGCCGCGCCGCTCGCTACCGGCAGCCACACCGATGTCACGGCCTACAGCATCATTGCGGGCCAGCTCTCGGCCAAGCTCAAGAGCGGCAACCTCACCGCGCTGAAGAACGAATCCCAGCTCGCTGGCTATCTCGGCGAGCTCGCCACCCCGACCTCGATCCTGCTGGTCAATAACGGCCTGCATATCGAAGTGAAGATCGATCGAACCAACACCATTGGCAAGGACGACTCCGCTGGTGTTGCCGACATGATCATGGAGTCGGCCGTCTCGACCATTCTCGACATGGAAGACAGCGTCGCCACCGTGGACGCTGACGACAAGGTGCTGGTCTATCGCAACACGCTGGGCCTGATGAACGGCACGCTCTCGGCCGATTTCGAAAAGGGCGGCAAGACGCTAAAGCGTTCGCTCAATGAAGACCGTGTCTATAAGACGATCGACGGCAAGAACCTGACCCTGCATGGCCGCAGCCTGATGCTGATGCGCAATGTCGGCCATCACATGTTTACGGATGCGGTGCTCGACAGCGCCGGCGAGGAAATTCCGGAAGGCCTGCTTGATGCCGCCGTTGCTGGCCTGATCGCAATCCACGACCTCAAGAGCAAGGGTCCGATCCGCAACAGCCGCACCGGCTCGATCTATATCGTCAAGCCGAAGATGCACGGCCCCGATGAAGTGGCGCTGACCTGCGAAATCTTTGCGCACGTTGAGAAACTGCTGTCGCTGCCCGAGAACACCATGAAGGTCGGCATCATGGATGAGGAACGCCGCACCACGGTGAACCTCAAGGCCTGTATCCAGAATGCATCCAAGCGCATCATGTTCATCAACACAGGCTTCCTCGACCGCACCGGCGACGAGATCCACACGTCGATGGAAGCGGGTCCGATGATCCGCAAGAACGACATGAAGGCGACGCCGTGGATCAAGGCTTATGAAGAGTGGAACGTGGATGTCGGCCTGATCGATGGCCTGCCGGGCCATGCCCAGATCGGCAAGGGCATGTGGGCCGCGCCCGACAAGATGGCGGACATGCTCACGCAGAAGCTCGGCCATCCGCAGGCCGGCGCCACCACCGCATGGGTGCCCTCGCCCACCGCCGCGACGCTGCACGCGTTGCACTATCATCAGATCGATGTCGCCACGCGCCAGAAGGATCTCGCCAAGGGCGGGCCGCGCGGCAAGCTCACCGACATCCTCACCATTCCGGTGTCGCAGTCGAACTGGGCGCCGGATGATGTGAAGCAGGAGATCGACAACAACTGCCAGGGTATCCTCGGCTATGTCGTACGCTGGATCGACCAGGGCGTCGGCTGTTCCAAGGTGCCGGACATTCATGGCGTCGGCCTGATGGAAGATCGGGCCACGCTGCGCATCTCCGCCCAGCACCTTGCCAACTGGCTGCATCAGGGCGTCATTACCAGGGATCAGGTGATGGAATCGCTGAAGCGCATGGCTGTGGTGGTGGACGAGCAGAACAAGGGCGACGCGCTGTATCAGAACATGGCGCCCTCGTTCGACGGCGTCGCCTTCAAGGCCGCCTGCGACCTGATCTTCGAGGGACGCACACAGCCGAACGGCTATACTGAATACATCCTCACGGCGCGCCGCCGCGAGGCGAAGGCGCTGGCTTGATCGCAAGCGGCACTATCAATAGCAAAAAGCCCCGGCAAACCGCCGGGGCTTTTTCGTTAGTCCATCTCGCTAGAAAACCGCGATGTATTTCAGCAGCGAGATCACACCGAGAATGATCACGACGACGCGGCAAATCTGCTTCGCGCGGCCGTCGATCGGCAACAGATTGATCAAGTACAGAATGAGAATGACGACGAGAAAAGTGATCAAGACGCCGACGAGCATGTGCGTATCCCCCAGACTCAATGGAAACGAATAGCAGCCCCGGCCATCGCAGCTGCTCAACAGTGATCCAACGTGGGCGAGAGCATTGGGTTCCCGGATCGGAACAAAAGAACCTCGCCAAACTAGGCACGCAAGCTGGCCCTCAGGTCACCGACGGTCACGTAAAATCCGCGCCACCAGCGGAGTGCCGAACCCGCGCGGAGAAGCAGAACCGATCGCCGTGCCGCAAGAACGCTTACGCACGAACCACCTAAAGTAGCCGTATTCAAGCCTACTTCACGATACGTGTGCAATCGGAAATATTTACCATTTGAAGCCTTACTAAATCAAATATTTGGGGGATTCATGATGTTCAATCGATTGACCGTTTCCGCATTGCTTCAATCTGTCATCGTGGTCATGGCGCTCTGTGTGGTCGCCGTTCTGGCAACGACAGCCTGGGACTCCTACGGGCGGCTACGTTCAGCCAGCCGCATCTCGGTAATTGCGGACGCCTCCGCGAATGCCTTCAAGGCGATGCACAATCTGCGCACCGACCGTGCATCGACGAACCGAAACCTGAACAACGAGACAGTCATTCAGCCGGACGGAGAAAAATATCTCCGCTCCATTCGCGATTCCGAGATGCCGGCGATGCGAGCAGCGGCTGACCTCATTGCCACCATCGAATTCGCCGATCAAAAGACGCTGCACCCGACGCTGGTCCAGCTGGTCGACAAGTTGACCGCTCTGCAAACCGAATCCTGGGACGCGATGAGCAAGCCGAAGGCGTCGCGCCGTGCAGCCCTCGGCAAGGAGTATATGGAGACCACGCAAGCTCTGCTTGAAACACTGGAAAAGGTGTCGGCCCAGCTCGCCGCCGCGGTGAACCACAACGATCCCATGATCGATCAATTACTGTCGATCAAACAGGCGGCCTGGCTGTTGCGCAACACCGCCGGCGAAGGATCCCTCCTCGTCGCGAACGGCCTTGCTGTCGGGCGCGCCACACCTGAGAATAAGCTCGCCTACACCAAGTTTGTTGGCGGCATCGACGCTGCCTGGAATGCGCTGGAATTGTCCGCGTCTGGAATGCAGCTGCCGCCCAACCTGGCTGCAACCATGGCTGCTGCGAAGGTGGCTTATTTCGACCCGCAATATATGGCTCTTCGTGACCGTGTCATGAATGCACTCGTGAGCGGCGAAAAGCCCGAAATCACCGCGAGCGAATGGACTCCAATCACCGTTGATCGCATGGCCAGTGCGGTTACAGTCGCCGAACGAGCGCTGAATGAAGCAAAAAGCCACACCTTGACGCAGTGGACTGCCGCGCAGCACGCGTTGATCCTGCAACTGGCGCTGCTCGCAGCCGCGCTCGGCATAGCATTCGGCAGCATGGTTGCCGTCACCCGCCGCGTCATCACCCCGCTGCACACCATTCGCGATGCGATGCTGAAAGTCGCCGCAGGCGATCTCGTCGTCGATGCCGGCTATTCCGAACGGAAAGACGAAATCGGCGCGCTCGCCGGCGCTCTGGAGACCTTCAAGCAACAGGCCAAGGAGAAAGCACAGATCGAACAGCAGGAGCGCAATCGCAACGCCGACGCGACCCAGCGGCAGCAGGCCATCGAACAGCACATCGGGACCTTCGAGGTCCAGATGCGCGATGCGCTCAACGCGCTCGGCAACGCGTCCGATCAGATGAACACCACATCGGATGGCATGGCGGTCGTATCCAGCCAGACCAATGCCCGCGTGCAGGTCGCAGCAAAAGCTTCGGGCGAAGCCTCCCTGAACGTGCAGAATGTCGCCTCGGCCGCCGAACAGCTGAGCTCGTCGATCAACGATATCAGCCGGCAGGCCGCGCACGCCGCGGGAATCGCCAGTCGCGCCGTCAATCAGGCGCAGGAAACCGACGGCACCGTCCAAGGCCTCGCCAAGACCGCCAACCGGATCGGCGAGGTGGTCGGGTTGATCAACGATATCGCCTCGCAGACCAACCTGCTAGCGCTCAACGCCACTATCGAAGCCGCGCGCGCTGGCGAGGCCGGACGCGGCTTTGCGGTCGTCGCGTCGGAAGTGAAGTCACTGGCCAGCCAGACCGCCAAGGCAACCGACGATATTTCCGAGCAGATCGCAGATATCCAGAAGGTCGCCAATGAGGCCATCGAGGCAATCAAGTCGATCGGCGGCATCATCGGCGAAGTCAATGAAGTAGCAACCGCCATCGCCGCAGCCGTCGAAGAACAGGGAGCCGCGACACAAGAGATCACCCGAAGTACGCAGCAGGCCGCCGATGGCACCCGCAATGTGTCGGACAACATCGCTGGTGTGAGCGCCGATGCGGACGCCGCTGGCGCTGCCGCGCAGGATGTGAAGGTAGCCTCGGAAACGCTAGCCACGCAGACGCGCCAGCTCGGCACTCAGGTGACGGACTTCCTCGGCAAGATCCGGGCTGCCTAGGCAGGCCTCATCAGTCACGTCATCGAGCCCTGACAAGTATCAAAAGCCCCGGCATTGTCGGGGCTTTTTTTGTTGAAGCATCGCCGGGCACGACAATCTTCTACCTTAAGTGGCGACATTAGAAACGAATTTATCAGAACGAGCATGAGCGTGAATATTTACCAATTGCAGCCTTAAATACCGAAATATTTTTTGGGGGATTCATTGTGCTTCATCGATTGACCGTTTCCGCATTGCTCAAGTCCGTGATCGCCATCATGGCGGTCTGTGTCGTCACATTCCTCGTTCTCAGCGCGTGGGAATCATATGGGCGCCTCAACGTCGCGGGGCGCATGTCGACGATCGCCGAGGCATCCGGCCATGTGTTCAAGGCAATGCACAATCTGCGCACCGACCGGTCCACGACGTTCCGCACGTTGAACGCCGATGTCGTGATCCAGCCCGATACCGAGGCCTATCTGCGCCGTATCCGCGGCGCTGAAATGCCGGCAATGAAAGCAGCAGGAGCATTGCTGGTCACCGCCGACTTCCCCGGCAAGGCAACGCTGGTGCCCGAGTTTAACCGGTTGATGCAGGCCTTGATCGCGCTGCAGACAGAATCCTGGGACCAGATGAGCAAGCCGAAGGCCTCGCGCCGCGCCGGCCTTGCCAAGGAATTCCAGGACAATGTCGATTCCGTTCTGGCCATGCTCGAAAAAGTCTCGTCAGCCCTCACCGCCGCCGTAACCCACAACGATCCGGTGATCGATCAATTGCTGTCGGTCAAGCAGATGGCCTGGCTGATGCGCAACACATCGGGCGACGCCTCCGTCATTGTGTCGAACGCGCTCGCGGTCAACAAGATCTCGCCGGAGCTGCAGCGAAGCTATGTGAAGCTGACGGGCGGCATCGAAACTGGATGGAATGCGCTGGACATCGCATCGTCGGGAACTGAACTGCCGCAAGGTCTCATCACGGCCCTTGCCGCAGCGAAAGCATCCTATTTCGATCCTCAATACTTGGCACTGCGCGACCGCCTGATTCAGGCTGTCGCAACCGGCGAGAAGCCCGAAATGCCGGCGACGGCCTGGACACCGCTCACCGTCGACAAAATGAGCACAGCCGTGGTCGTAGCCGAACGCGCGCTGGACGAGGCCAAGAACCACAGCCTTGTGCAGTGGTCTGCTGCGCAACGCTCATTGATACTGCAACTGGTGCTACTGGGGGCCGCCATCATGCTCGTCGTTGGCGCCATAGTCACTATCACGCGCCGTGTCACCACGCCGCTGCTCACCATCCGCGACGCGATGCTGAAAGTGGCGGGCGGCGATCTCACCGTCGATGCCGGCTATGCCGATCGCCAGGATGAAATCGGCGGGCTGGCCGGTGCGCTGGAGACCTTCAAAAAGCAGGCGATGGAAAAAGCCGAGATCGAGGCGCAGGAACGCCATCGCAATGCCAATGCGAGCCAGCGCCAGCAGGCCGTCGAGCAGTATATCGGCATGTTCGAGATCCAGATGCGCGACACGCTGGGCGCCCTTGGCAGCGCCTCTGACCAAATGAATACGACATCTGACGGCATGGCCACTGTGTCCAGCCAGACCAATGCCCGCGTGCAAGATGCTGCGCGCGCCTCCGGCGAAGCCTCAGCGAATGTGCAGAACGTTGCCGCTGCGGCGGAGGAGCTGAGTGCCTCGATCAACGACATCAGCCGCCAGGCATCGCATGCAGCCGGCATCGCCAGCCGCGCCGTCAGCCAGGCACAGCAGACCGACAATACCGTTCAGGGCCTCGCCCAGACTGCGAACCGGATTGGCGAAGTGGTCGGGCTGATCAACGACATCGCCTCGCAGACCAACCTGCTGGCACTCAATGCCACCATCGAAGCGGCACGCGCCGGCGAGGCCGGACGTGGCTTTGCGGTCGTCGCGTCGGAAGTGAAGTCGCTGGCCAGCCAGACCGCCAAGGCGACCGAGGATATTTCCGAACAGATCGCGGATATCCAGAAGGTCGCCAATGAGGCCATCGAAGCCATCAAGTCGATCGGCGGCATTATCGGCGAAGTGAATGAAGTCGCCACCGCGATTGCGGCTGCAGTCGAAGAACAGGGCGCGGCGACGCAGGAAATCACCCGCAGCACCCAGCAGGCGGCCGATGGCACCCGCAACGTGTCGGACAATATCAGCGGAGTCAGTGCCGACGCCGACGCAGCCGGTGCAGCCGCTCAGGATGTGAAGGTGGCATCAGAGACCCTGGCGACGCAGACACGCCAGCTCGGTACTCAGGTAACGGACTTCCTCGGGAAGATCCGCGCGGCTTAAGCGCAATCGATCACGTGGCGCGGATTATTCCCGCGCCACCACCGGCATGCGCTCATACTTCGCCTGCACCGACTGCGACACCGGCGACATGTTCAGCGATGCACCGCGTTTGTCAGCGCCGCGGCCCGTGACCATCAATCCATCGACACCAGCGACGATGTCGCCTTTGCGCAAGGTCGGATCGTTCTCGAGCTTCACCGGCGCCAAACCGATCTGGTCTTTGCCATTGCAGGTGCAGCCGGCCACCAGTTCGGTGCGGTATTTGAATGCATTCGGCAGCTCGGAATAGGGTTTACCGCTCTCAGTCGCAGCTGTGTCGATACTGCTGCCGTAAACAACCTTGGTATCGCTCGCCGGACAGAAATTATTGCACGACGCCGCACGGCTCTGACTGTCGGTCGCTGATATCGGGAAGTAACGCCCATCGCACGTGCGCACACAAAAAGCCTGACGCCCGCCGCTTGCTGCGCGAGGGCGCAGCTCCTGCACCGGCGGACCTTCATTGACGAAAGGCAGCGAGATATCCGGGCCACGACCACGCGCCATCCCGCCGAACAATGCCGAGAAGAAATCCTGTGCCTGCGCTGGAGCGGCACCGAGCATGACAATCGCCGCAACCGCGCCGAGGGCCATCCGTTGTCCTGGAAATCGGGCCATGGGGCCTCCAACGCGGTATCAAAGCTGAATGATCGACTCTCAGTAGAGCGACGACGCGGAAAGGTTCATCGCCTGACGGCCCGGAGCCTGCTGCACGCCGGCAGGGCGAACCGAGATCGATGTGACGCTGCGCGGCGCCGGAGCCGTGCGCGCCTCATAGTGTGGGGCAACCGACTTCGGCAGCACCACAACCCTAGTCCCAACGCTGACGCGACTGAAAAGGTCCTGCACATCTTCATTGGTCAGGCGGATACAACCCGACGACACGAACTTGCCGATGGTTGACGGATCATTGGTGCCATGGATGCGATAAGCGCTGGAGCCGAGATACATCGCGCGGGCACCGAGCGGGTTGCCGGGGCCGCCAGCCATGAAGCGCGGCAGATAGGGCTGGCGCGCGATCATTTCCTGCGGCGGATGCCAATCCGGCCATTCCGCCTTGCGCGTGACAGTTTGCGTTCCGGACCAGGTGAATCCTTCGCGGCCAACACCGACGCCGTAGCGGATCGCGCGGTTGTTGCCGAGCACATAATAAAGCTGGGTATTGCCAGTATCGATGATCACTGTGCCCGGCGCTTCGCGGGTCATATAGTTGACTTCAGCGCGGCGCAGGCGCTCGGGGAGAGCGGCATCCATGTTCTCCCGCACCCGCGGCGCAGCCATCACATCCTCGTCCGGTGGAAACGCGCTTAACGCAGCTGGTCCATAGTTCATTACCTGCACCTGCGCCGATGCACTGGAGATGAACGGCGGAGCTACGATCAGAGCGGCTGCAACAACGAGCGCGTTTGTGAGACGCAGCGAAAGCTTGCGGTTTCCAGATGATGCCTGTGACATGTGACTGCCCCGTTTGGCGACGCGTCATCGTCGTGATGACCGCAACCAACCGCGCCGGAGCCTCACAGTTCCCTCCCTGCGGGCGTTCACCGAATGATTTGTCAACCAAGGAACCATCACGAAATCGCGACGGAACTTTTGCGGTATGGTCGTGTTGTAGAGCCCGATCGCATGTCGGCGATCTGACGCGCGAACGCGGTTTGCGCGAACAAGTGGCGGCATGTCGGGACAGCTCATGAGTGAAGTACGCGCTCTCCCCGAAAAGCAGCCTGCAGGCACGCCGGTGCCCGAGAGCAAAATTGAGCAGCCGCCGGTGTTCCGCCGTGCCGAGGTGGTTGCTTTCACGCTGGTATCGCTGCTGGTGATCACCGTGATTACGGTGCTCTATGTCGCCAAGGCATTCTTCCTGCCAATCGTGACAGCCTTCATCATTGGCACCATGTTGTCGCCTGCAGCCAGCTTTCTCGAAAAGCGTCGCATTCCGCGATCAGTCTCGGCAGTCCTGATCGTTATCTTGGTCTGCGCCGGGCTCGCCTTCATCGTGGGGCTTATTTCATCCCCGCTGATGGAATGGACGACGCGGCTCCCCGAACTAGGTTCGCTGCTTAAGAACAAGCTGCATGTCTTTGACCGACCGCTGGCGCTCTGGCACCAGATACAGAGCATGTTCAGCAGCGCCGAAACGCTTGCGACAACAAAGTTCGAATTGCCCAAGATCGACTGGGTGCAGCCAACCGTCGAATTCCTGTCGCCGACCTTCACCGAATTCCTACTGTTCTTCGCCACGTTGGTGCTGTTCATCGCAAGCTGGAAAGACCTGCGCCGCGCGCTGGTGATGAACTTCGCCGATCACGAGTGGCGGCTGCGGACGCTACGCATTCTCAATGCCATAGAGACCAGCCTTGGCGAATATCTGCTGATGGTCACCATGATCAATTTCGGAGTCGGCATTGCCACCGGCGTGATCTGCGCGGCCACCGGCATGCCCAACCCGGCCGGCCTCGGCGCGCTGGCAGCCACGCTCAACTTCTTCCCGATCATCGGCCCCGTCGCCATGTTCGTCATCCTGGTTGCGGTCGGCATCATTTCGTCGGAGACGATCGCCGCGGGCATGATCGCGCCGCTGCTGTTCGTCGGCCTCACCTTCATGGAAGGCCACTTCATCACGCCAACGATCATTGGACGCAAATTGCAACTCAACGCGCTGGCGGTGTTCATCGGGCTGGCGTTCTGGACCTGGCTTTGGGGCCCGATGGGCGGCTTCCTGGCGGCGCCGATCCTGATCGTCGGGCTGATCCTGAAAGAGCATTTGATGCCGATCAATTCGCCGCAGTTGCCGCCGGATTAATCCAGCTCTACTGATGGAACCTACGGTCTAACCGGGCGTTTCTGCATTGGATTTTCAGTATCAGGGGAGCTTCGCATGGCGGATATCGATGGCCTGGATGAACTCAAGAAACTGACCGACAAAGCAACCTATAGCCGCCTTCAGAAGGATCTCACCGCCGTGAAAAACGATGTTGCAGCCCTGACCGAACAGATCACCGACGCGCTTAATGCCTTTACCGGCCAAGCTACTAAACAAGCCCGCCGCGGCGTCAAGCAAGCCCGTGCCGACGCCGAAGACATGATGTCCGACATGCGGGAGCGCGGCAGCGCGGCCTACGATGCTGCGCATGACGCAGCCTATTCACTGGAGGAAACGCTGGAAGACAGCATCACCCAGCGCCCATTGGCTGCAGTCGGCCTGGCGCTCGGCCTCGGCGTGCTGATCGGGATGGCCTGGCGCCGCTGAGTCATATGCGCAGGATTGAAATGTGATGACTGGCGGTGCCCGAGGGTGCCGTCAGTTTTCTTTGTATTTCAGAGTTCGGGTTCGGGGGCTTCCATGCTGAAGGGTATCATCGACGATCTAAAGAACAGCACAGGCAATAGCTTGCGCATGACATCGCTCATGGCACTGGCGGGCTTTGCTGGTTTCGTGGCGCTGTGCTTCCTGTGTGTTGCGGCTTTCATCGCGGTGATGCAGCGCTACGGCGTCATTGAGGCCTGCCTCACCATCGCCGGCATCTTTTTGGTCATCGCGGCGATCTTCACACAGGTCTATGCGGCCAAGCAGAAGCAGGCTCGCGAGCGCGCAGCAGCCGCGGCGCGCGCAGCGGCCAGAGCTGCTGCGAATGCGCCGCTGATCGATCCGATGCTGGTGGCGACCGGCATCCAGATCGCGCGCACGCTCGGCCTCAAGAAGGTTATTCCGCTGCTAGCGCTGGCCGGCGTCGCACTCGGCTATATGGCCAATCGCAGCGCTGCGGCAGATGATGATACGAATGAAACTGGCGACCCCGATGAGGTCGCCGACGATTGATCTAAATTGTCAGCGTGAAGATCAGGTCACGCAGCGACCCGGCTGCAGCATCTTTGCCATCTCGCTGAGCACACTCACAGGCGGTTCGCAGCCTACCGCCGCACGCTGCGGTTTGGCATTCATGGGGAGAGGCCGGATATTGACGGCTTCATTCTTGGTTGGAGCCACCACGGGCGCGACGCCCATCCGCAGAAGGACGGACGTATCCGACAGGCCCTGAACGCGGAACGAGAGAGTCTGGCTCTGCTCGTTCTGTGTGGTAATTAGTGATGCCCGGTCGCCCTTGGCTGCCCGATTGACGCCGCTGGACGCAGCCGTGTCTGAATCGGTCAACGTGCCCCGCAGATCATTGCCGGAAGCATACTGGATGGCGCCGAACATGGTCGCTCCGGCGACCATTCCCAAGACCAAGCTGGATACCTTTGACATGTGAGCCTCGCCTGCCCTGCGCCGCGTCGTTGCGTGGCGCTCATGATAGGAACGTGCGTCAAGGCTCTAGGTTCAAGAACGGCGATCACTTAACCGTGTGTTAAATATTTGACGTCCGCGGGAACGCTTTTCACCTTCGCGCGTCTTCTTGGAAGCCGGTCGTCCCCTGCCCCAATTGACCGGCGACGCGGGGTGGAGCTGTGGTGATGCCAGCTGCACCCCGCATTCTTTTGAGGGATAGGTAAGGCTCTCTCACCCTTCGAAAGAATCGCGGGCAGAGGTATTTCCCTGCCCGCGACGCTCGGTTCATAGCTCGGCTTACTTCTTGCTCATCACCATCGGGCATGCACTCGCCGAGAGCGGCGAGAACGCGTCTTCGCCCTTCACCGTGGCAAGGATCCTGAACACGTCATAGCTATCGGTGACCTCGGAAGGCTTCTTGACCTCGGCGAGATACATGTCGTGGACCATCAGATTGTCCGGACGCAGCTTTCCGTTGCGCAGGAAGGCATCGTCAAAGGTACGCCCCTGCAGATCCTTGACCACGGCGGCAGGATCCTTGGTATTCGCGCCCCCCACCGACTTGATGTAGTTCAGCGTCGAGGAATAGACACCGGCCTGCATCATGCTCGGCGGCTTGCCCATTTTGGCAGCGTAGCGCTTGGAGAACGCACGCGTGCGGTCGTCCATGTTCCAGTAGAAGCCGGACGTCACCAGCAGGCCTTGCGCGCTCTTCAGGCCGACGCTGCGGATGTCATTCACGTCGATCAAGAGCGCAATCATCTTCTGATCACCGCCCATCAAACCGAACTCTTCTGCCTGCTTGATGGCGTTCTGTGTGTCGCTGCCGGCATTGGCGATGGCGATGACCTTGGCGCCCGACGACTTCGCCGTCAGAAGCTGCGAGGAGAAATCCGCTGTATTGATCGGATGCGGCGCACGGCCAAGCGCCTTGCCGCCGCCCTTCACGGCCACTTCCGTCACGTCACGCTCGAGCGCCTGGCCAAAGGCATAGTCCGCAACAACGAAGAACCATGTGTCGCCACCGCGCTGAAGCATCGCCTTGCCGGCGACATTGGCCAGCGCGTAAGTATTGTAGGTCCACTGAATGAAGTTCGGCGAACAGAACTTGCCGCTGAGATCCGCCGAACCGCCGGCCGACGTGATAAACATCTTGTTGCGGTCCTTGGCGAAGGTCTGCACGGCGATGCAAACAGACGACACCGGCACGTCCAGAATGACGTCGACACCTTCCTGATCATACCACTGGCGCGCAATATTCCCGCCGACATCGGGCTTGTTGAGATGGTCGGCCTGGATCAGCTCTATCGCCTTGCCGAGTACCTTGCCGCCGCATTCCTCGATCGCGAGCTGCGCTGCAGCTACCGAGCCCTGCCCGCCATTGTCAGCGAACAGACCCGTCATGTCGGACAGCACACCGAACTTCAGTGGAGTATCCGCGGCGGCACGAACGATCGCCGGAGAAAAAACTGCAGCGCTGACGCCGGTTGCACCGAGGCCAGCCAGGAATGTACGTCGCTTCATCAATAGTCCTCCCGTTTTTGGTTTTTTGGTATGAAAGTATCGTCGCCCTATTGTGACGAAGATCATGGTGAGCCGGACGACACTCTTTTGTCCGGCAGCTCGAATTCAAGCAGCGCAGAGCTCAATGATTTTCCATGCGTATCCAGCGCGAGCGATCGCACGACACCGCCACCGAGCGCACCCGTCAGCACGAAGTTCAGCGCGCCGAGCGTCGGCAATTCATAACGTGTGACGGTGCCCGTGACGGTCTTGCTGAAATGCTGCGCGACGTGATCTGCCGTCACGTGCTCGGCAAGAAAGCAGAAGTCCCCCATATCGAAAGCGATGACAGAAATGTTGGACGTGTCGCCCTTGTCGCCGCTGCGTGAATGCGCGATCTCACGGAGTTTCATGGTCAGGCCTCCATGAATGTGACTGATGACGTCACGACAGTTTCGGGCAGTAAAGCCGAAGCGACGCCGACGATTTCGCGCGCCGATTTCCAGGCCCCGCCGCCACCGGCAGGCCCGTTGGTGTAGAGCGTTTCGACCTCGTTGCCGATCTTCACGGCCTCTGCGAGCGAGTCGGTACGCCCGGCGACGCGGATGCGGACTTCATAGGGATCACGGCCTTCGGCCAGGGCGTCACCATGCAGCGCATTGACGCCGATCAGGTCGAACCGGCTCTCCGTCATCTTCACGCCGGTGAGCGTGAGGCGTTCGCGCACAATCTCAAGCGCCAGACGCCCCCGCGCCACGGCATTGGCACCAGCATAGGAGATCTCGCCCTCACCGATATAGCTGTCGAGATAGCCGACAGACGTCTTCAGCAGGCCCGTCTTCGGCGTGCCACTCCCGCCGGTGACATGGATGCGGTCCGGACCAACCTCCTCGACACGCACCTGCGAGAAATCGGCAACCACATCCGGCTGGTAATAGCGGGTCGGATCATGAATTTCGTAGAGCAGTTGTTCGGTCACCGTCGCTCGCGTGATCTGGCCGCCCGAGCCCGCGACCTTGGTGACGACGAGATCGCCATCCTCGCGCACCTCGCCGATCGGGAAACCAAGCCGCGCGAGGCCCTGCACATCCTTCACGCCGGGATCGGCGAAATAGCCGCCGGTGATCTGGCCAGCACATTCCAGGAGATGGCCGACCATGGTGCCTTTGCCAAGCAGGTCCCAGTCATCCATCGCCCAGCCGAATTCATGCACCAGCGGCCCGAGAAACAGCGCCGGATCGGCCGCACGGCCGGTGATGACGACATCGGCGCCGCCGGCAAGCGCCTCGGCGATGGGCGCGGCCCCCGTATAGGCATTAGCAGAGATCACGCGGTTGCCGAGCGCTTTCACGGAGCCACCTTCGTCCAGCGCGACATCGGACGCGCGCGCCTGTTCCAGCACATCGTCGCCCGTTACTGCCGCAACCTTAAGACCGGGCAGACCGAGCGCCCTGGCGATGTCACGCGTCGCCTGCGCCGCCGCGACGGGATTCGCCGCGCCCATATTGGTGACGATCTTGACGCCATTCTTTCGACAGATCGGGAGCACCGCCTTCATGCGGTCGGCAAGCAACGGGTCGAAACCGCCTTGCGGATCTTTCAGGCGGTCCTGCTGGGCCAGCGCGATGGTGCGTTCGGCAAGGCACTCGAAGACGAGATAATCGAGGTTGCCGCTTTCGGCGAGTTCGATCGCCGGTTCGATCCGGTCCCCCGAATAGCCGGCACCGGATCCGATCCTGATGGTACGCACGAGCAGTCTCCTGGATCAGACTTGCCTGCAGTCACATCGCGAAAACCGCGACCGCTGCATGTCTATCTCCCGATCTCTTTTGACGGACATGTCACGGGCCTGAGCAGGATCTCGCGCATGTCGCTTTCGGGCATTGAAGCCAGAAGCTTCACTCTATTCAATTGAATTAATTCTATCCCATTGATAGAAATTCTCTATGGATGTGAATCTCCGGCAGATCCGGTCTTTCGTCGTCGTCGCCCAAGCCGGCAGCTTCACCCGCGCCGCGGAGTTGCTGCATTTGGCGCAGCCGACGCTGACGGTTCAGATCAGGCGCCTCGAAGAAACCCTCGAGGTGAAACTGTTCGATCGCAACACCCGCTCCGTCGAACTGACGCGGGTCGGCCGCGAACTGCTGCCGGTGTTTCAGCGCATGATCCGCGATCTCGACGCCGTCGTCGTGGATACTCGCGATATCGCGGCCAAGCGCCGGGGCATCGTCCGGATCGCGGCGCTTCCCTCAGTCGCCGCGGGTGCCCTGCCCGAGGCCATCAAGTCGTTTCGCGAGTTGCAGCCCGGCACATCTTTCGTCCTGAAGGACGTGATCGCCAACCGCGTCCTTGACCTCGTCCGCTCAGAAGAGGTCGATCTCGGCATCATGGGCGGCAGCGTCACCGGCCACGACGTGGACGCGTTGCTCGAAGTGCGCGACCGCATGCATGTGGTGTTTCCGGCGAAGCACCCGATCGGCGGCATCCGCAAGGTCACCATCGACGATCTGATGAAATATCCGCTGGTGCTGATGGATCCCGCGACCAGCGTCCGCGCGGTCGTCGACAGCGCCTTCCTGACCGCGGGACACATCGCGCAGCCGACCTGCGAAGCGACCTATATGATGACGGCCATCGCCATGGTCCGCGCCGGCCTGGGCATCACCATCCTGCCGGGCTCCGCACGCGAGATCGGCGCCGAGCCGGACCTGCGCTCGCGGCAGATCGACGTCGCGGATTTCTCGCGGGCCATCACCATCATCAAGAAGGCCGGCCGCACGCTGCCGCCGATCAGTGAAGCCTTTGGCGATCACCTCGCCAAGTCAATCGGCGCGCAGCCGTTATTCGCGCGCCGCTGATACCCGCGATTACTTCATCGCGTCATAGACTGCGAAGCTGTAGGCACCTTCCGGCTTCTTGGTAATCACGGGATCCGAACCGCCAGACATCAGCGTCGCAACCGTGCGATCATAGTCCTTGACGTCGAGCTTGCCATTGGCATCGCCGAGCAACTTGCTGACCTCGGTCATCATGCGCTTCTGGTCTTTGGCAGTCTTGGCGCCCGTGGAGTCGCCAGCCAGGATGATCTTCACGGCTTCGTCCGGATTAGCCTTGGCATAGTCCCAGCCCTTCATCGACGCCTTCACGAACTTCGCCATCTTGGCGACGAAGGCGGGATCCTTGAGGTTCTTGTCGAGCACCCAGAGACCGTCCTCCAGCGTGGCGACGCCCTCGTCCTCATACTTGAACACGGTGAGCTGGCTCGGCTTGTAGCCGCCGTCGATCACCTGCCAGTATTCGTTATAGGCCATGGTCGAGACGCAATCGGCCTGCTTCTGCAGCAGCGGATCGACATTGAAGCCCTGCTTGATGATCTTGACACCCGCCGGCGAGCCATCGGTCTTGTAGCCCAGCTTCGACATCCAGGAGAGGAACGGATATTCGTTGCCGCCGTACCAGACGCCGGTAACCTTGCCCTTCAGATCGGTCGGCTTCTTGATGCCGGTCTCGGCGCGGCAGGTGAGTTCGAGCCCGGACTTCTTGAAGGTCTGCGAAATATTCACCAGCGGCACGCCCTTCTCGCGCGAGGCTAGCGCCGACGGCATCCAGTCCACCACCACATCGGCACCGCCGCCCGCGATCACTTGCGGTGGGGCGACATCGGGACCGCCCGGCTTGATCGACACGTCGAGCCCGGCGTCCTTGTAGAAGCCCTTCTCCTTGGCGACGAAGTAGCCGGCGAACTGGGCCTGCGCGACCCATTTGAGCTGGATGGTGACCTTGTCCGCCGCTTGTGCGGAGCCGAGCGAGAGAGCCATCGCTGCGCCGAACGCCATGATCTTCTTCATGCTCAACTCCAGAATGGGCGAACCTGCCGAACTAGGTCCGCATGGATGGATGCCAAAACGTCGTCACGCGCTCGGCGAGCGCAACAAGTCCATAAAATGCCATTCCCGCGATCGCGGCGAGCGCGATCTCCGCCCACACCATATCGAGCGCCATGCGCCCGGCTTCGGTGGAAATTCGAAAGCCGATGCCTTGCGTCGGCGTGCCGAAGAATTCCGCGACGATGGCACCGATCAGGGCCAGTGTGGCATTGATCTTCAGTGCATTGAAGATGAAAGGTAGAGCAGCGGGAAGATACAACTTGATGAGAGTCTGGGCATAGCTCGCGCCGTAGGAGCGCATCAGGTCACGCTCGATATCGCCGGCAGCTTGCAGACCGGCCAACGCATTCACCAGCATCGGGAAGAATGTCACCAGCGCCACGACCGCGGCCTTCGACGGCCAGTCGAAGCCGAACCACATGACCATGATCGGTGCGACGCCAACCAGCGGCAGTGCCGAGAAGAAGTTACCCAAGGGTAGCAGCCCGCGGCCGAGAAATTCAAAGCGATGCGCGAGGATCGCCACTAGAAGCCCGGCGCCACAGCCGATGGCATAGCCGATCAGCACACCACGGATGAAGGTCTGCACGAAATCCGCGCCCAATATCGGCAGCGACGCCATGAATTTCGTAGCGGCAGCGCTCGGCGACGGCAGCAGCACCGGCGGCACGCCCGCCCCGCGCACCACAACTTCCCAGAGATAGAACACGGCCGCACCGAACAGCAGCGGGATGGCCAGATCGATAGCCTTGCGGAATACACTGCTGCGCGGCCTCAGCCCGGCCAGCGCACCAACGCAGATCCACGACGCCAGCCAGACGCCGATCACCACCATCCAGAAGCCTGATGCCGCATCGCCGGCGATCAAGGGATCGCGGAGCAGCATCAGTGTCATATCCGCAGTGATGCCTGCGCCGACAAGCCCGATCACGATGGCAGGCAGGCCACGGAAGCCGGCAGCGAAAGCGAACACAAGCACAATGACGCCGGTCAGCAGAAACGTCAGTGGGCGCGCCATCAGCGCGGCGACAGGCACACCCGAGAGCGGCAATGGCAGCATCAGTGTGATCAGCACGCACACCGCCGACATGATGAAGCCCAGGCGGATCTGGCGACGATTCATGCACGCGCCCCCATCCGCTGCGCCACCTTGCGTTCAGCATAGCTGACGATGGCGATCAAACCAGAAGCCAAAACGGCTGCGGCAACCAGCGCCGACCAGATCTGGATGGTCTGGCCGTAGTACGAGCCGGCCAGCAAGCGCGCGCCGATGCCGGCCTCGGCACCGGTCGGCAGTTCAGCGACGATGGCGCCGATCAGCGAGATGGTGATGGCGACCTTGAGGCTGGCAAAGAGATACGGCACGGCCGATGGCCAGCGCAGTTTCGACAGCACCTGTCTAGATGTCGCCGACCATGTGCGCATCAGGTCCATCTGCATCGGATCGGGCGAGGTAAAGCCTTTCACCATGCCGATGGTGATGGGAAAGAAGCTCAGATAGGCCGAGATGATCGATTTCGGCAGCAGGCCCTGTAGGCCGACGGCACCGAGCACCACAATGAAGATCGGCGCCAGCGCCAATATGGGCACCATCTGCGAGCAGATGATCCACGGCATCAGGCTACGCTCCAGCACGCGGCTGTGCACTATGGCGAGCGCCAGCACGATGCCGAGCAGCGCGCCCAGCGCGAAGCCGAGCAGCGTCGCCGACAGCGTCACCATGGAATGATAGACGAGGCTACGCGGCGCCGTCGGCGCATAGCCGAACACGCCGTCGATGAAAGCACCGACCACCTGATGCGGCGCCGGCAGCAGCGGCCGTTCCGCGCTCATGGTGCCTTCCAGCAATTCCATCGTCGTATAAGGCGCTTCCTCGCGCTCGAAGCCGCCGCGCACAAGCGACAGGTTCATCAGCACGGCGCCGATGTACCAGACGACGATCAGCACCGCGACAATGGTCACCACCGGCGCGCTACCCTTGACCAGCGGATGCGTGCGCCATGCCGCACGCGCGACCGGCATCGTATCCACCGTGCTACTCGTCATAGGAATGTCCGGCGCGCAGCCCGGTGCGCACGCGCTGCGCGATCGCCATGAATTCCGGCGTCTCGCGAATTTCCAGCGTGCGGTCGCGCCGGAAATTGCAGTCGATGATATCAGTGATACGGCCCGGCCGCGGCGACATCACCACGATCTTGGTGGAAAGAAACACCGCTTCGGGAATCGAATGCGTCACGAACAACACGGTCTTGCGGGTCTTGGCCCAGAGCTGCAGGAGCTGTTCGTTGAGATGATCGCGCACGATCTCATCCAGTGCTCCGAACGGCTCGTCCATCAGCAGCAATTCGGGATCGAACGACAGCGCCCGTGCGATGGAAACCCGCTGCTGCATGCCGCCGGAGAGCTGCCAGGGAAATTTCCGCGCGAAGCCGGTGAGATTGACGAGGTCGAGGTAGCGCGCGGCGCGCTGCTTTTGTTCGGTCGGCGAAAAGCCCATCAGCTCCAGCGGCAGCTTGAGATTGGCCTCGATGCTGCGCCAGGGAAACAGCGCCGGCGCCTGAAATACATAACCGTAATTGCGCCCGAGCCGCGCCTGCTCCGCGCTCATGCCATTGACAGTGACGCTCCCAGAGCTTGGCTGCTGCAGATCCGCGATCACACGCAGCAGCGTGGTCTTGCCGCAGCCGGAGGGACCGATGAAGGAGACGAACTCCCCGCCACTGATTTGCAGATCGACATTGGATAGCGCTTCGACCTTGCCGTCGGCCGTATCGAAAGTGAGCGACACCTTGCTGACATCGACCGCAACGGGGCGTGTCACTGTGGATTGATAGATATGAGGTTCAGCGTCGGCAGTTGAGTTCATGCGCACCGGTTCGACCAGAAGGGTCACGCAGCCCCGCCAGCCCGTCAAAGCCTATGAGCCCTGCGGGACGTGGCAATTTGCCGCTTATCGAGGGATGATATCGGCATTGATCGCTGCATCAACACAATACTGTCAGCCCCCTCCTTCTGCCCGCTGATAGTTTGCGCAAGCGAAGAGGACTTATTGAGCAGGTATCATCCGGCGCGCTCTGGATGGCTTCTGGCCAAACGAAAGCGGCCGGGCACATGGCCTAGCCGCTTCGATGTCAATCAATGACGCCCGAAGTTAGGGCACCTTGAAATCAGGATGCCTTGGCTGTCTTGTTCTTTGAGTTGCGCTGGAAGAACAGCGCCTGGCTGGCGACGGCCGAGACCATCGCGGGCTGGAACGGCTTCGAGATCAGGAAGGCCGGCTCCGGACGTTCGCCAGTCAGGAAACGCTCCGGATAGGCGGTGATGAAGACTACCGGCACTTCGAAGATACGCAGCAACTCGTTCACCGCATCGAGACCCGAGCTGCCATCGGCGAGCTGGATATCGGCGAGGATCAGGCCGGGCTTCTTGTTCTTTGCGAGCGCAACCGCATCTGCATGAGTGCGTGCAACGCCGATGACGTTATGACCGAGATTCTTCACGAGGCTTTCGAGATCCATCGCGATGAAGGTCTCGTCCTCGATGATGAGAACGTCGGTGGCGATTTCGGCGGCCATTTCTCGGCCGGCCGTATCGGCCAGTGTACGCACTTCCGCCACATCAGCATCGAGTACGAAGGCGACTTCCTCTTCCGAGAAGCCTTCGAGCGACAGCAACAGGAAGGCCTGTCGTGGCAGCGGGGTGATGTTGGAAATGCGCTTCTCGGACGCGGCCTGCAGCGGCGCGACGTCCGGATTGTCGTTCAAGGCGACAGAGTTCCAAATCTGGGTGAACAGGCGAAACAAGCCGGCACGGGCTCCGTGTTGCTCGTCGAGCAACGACTGGTCCTGCAGCAACGCTTCCAGCATGGCGCCTACATAGGCATCGCCTGAGGCCTGGTTACCTGTGAGGGCGCGGGCATAGCGCCGCAACAGCGGCAAGTGTTCAGCTACGAGCTGTGATCGGGACATCCCCACTCCATCCTGTCTGGTCAAAGACGACTCTACGTCAAAGTCGAAGGGGTATTCGGATACAATCCGGCTCCCTCGTTGTGCTTGTTTACGCCCCAGCCAGACAAAAGTTCCATCGGGTCGGAACTTTCGGCCACGCTCCGCATTAGATCGCCGACAGACGCCGCAAAGGCTTCAAAAATCAAGAAAATTTCTCAAATTCCAGGGACATGTCTTCTGGGGAATGTGGAACGGGTCATGAAAGATGTGAAGCCAAAGGGCGGATTAAACGCCGAAATCCAGTCACGGATCGGGCATCAGTTGCGCGCTATGTACGACGATGTCGTGCGACAGGGCGTGCCGGACCGATTTGCGGAGCTGATCCGCAAGCTGGACGGGGCTGAGGCTCAAGCCCAGATCGCTGGCGATCCCGGCAAAAATGAAGGAGGGGAATAATGCCTCTCACAGACTCACTCCGCGACGACATTCTGGCGTCGGTGCCTAGCCTGCGCGCCTTCGCGATCTCGCTCTCCGGCAACGGTGACCGGGCCGATGACCTCGTTCAGGAAACGCTGTTGCGCGCTCTCGCCAATATCGACTCCTTCCAGGTCGGCTCGAATCTCCCTGCGTGGTTGTTCACCATTCTGCGCAACCTGTTCCGGTCGGACTATCGCAAGCGGCGACGGGAAGTTGAGGATGCGGACGGTAGCTATGCCAAGACTCTGAAGACCCAGCCGGCACAAAACGCCCATCTGGAATTTGAGGAGTTTCGCGCGGCGCTTGAGAAGCTTCCGCAGGATCAGCGCGAAGCGCTTATTCTCGTCGGCGCATCGGGCTTCTCCTATGAGGACGCGGCCACGATCTGCGGCTGCGCCGTCGGCACCATCAAGAGCCGCGTCAACCGCGCGCGTTCGAAGCTCAGCGCTCTTCTCTACGTGGATGGCGCGGAAGACTTCGGCCCGGACGATACCGTCCGCGCAGTGATCGGCGGATCGGGCGGTTAGTTCGATCCGCAATTGAGGCAAGACAAGCGGTCACTTCGGTGGCCGCTTTTTTTGTGCGAGTTGGTATGAGTGTATCAGCAGCGCACCGACTTCTTCCGCAATCGGGGCGAAGGAACCGCCACCATCTTTCCGCCACACAGAAAGTGCCCCTCGCGCTCACATCGCCGGGGATTTTTGTTGATGCACATGCCATTAACGCCTCGCGACTGCTGTACGAGGACCAACCCGGGATGCCTGCCTTTCGACCACGAACAATCTCGCTTGCCGCCGCACTGAGCATCGCCTGCGCCGGCCATGCCCTCGCGCAGAAGCGATACGATCCCGGCGCATCCGACACCGAGATCAAGATCGGCAACATCATGCCCTATAGCGGGCCGGCTTCGGCCTATGGCATCGCGGGCATCATCGAGGCCGCTTATTTCCGGATGATCAACGATCAGGGCGGCATCAACGGCCGCAAGATCAATTTCATCAGCTATGACGATGCCTACAATCCGGCCAAGGCCGTCGAGCAGGCCCGCAAGCTGGTGGAATCGGACGAGGTGCTCGTGGTGTTTAACCCACTCGGCACACCGTCCAATGCGGCGATCCAAAAATATCTCAACATCAAGAAAGTGCCGCAACTGTTCGTCGCCGCCGGCGCAACCTATTTCGGCAATCACAAGGCTTTCCCGTGGACGATGGCGTGGCAGCCGCCCTATGAGAGCGAGGGCCGCATCTATGCGAAATATCTGCTGAACGAAAAGCCCGACGCGAAGATCGCGGTGCTCTATCAGAACGACGACCTCGGCAAGGACGTGCTGAAGGGCCTGAAAGATGGTCTCGGCGACAAAGCTGGGGGCATGTTGATCGCCGCCGAAAGCTATGAGGTCACCGAGCCGACCATCGATAGCCACATCATCAATCTGAAAGCCTCTGGCGCCGATACCTTCATCAGCGTCACGACACCGAAGTCGGCGGTCCAGAGTATCCGCAAGGTCTCCGAACTCGGCTGGAAGCCGCTCTACATCCAGGGCTATGCCAGCGCATCGATCAGCTCCGTGCTGAAGCCGGCCGGACAGGACATCGCCCAAGGCATCCTGTCGGCCTATTACGCCAAGGACGGCTCCGACCCGCAATGGGACAATGACCCCGGCATGCAACGTTTCTACGCCTTCCTCGCAAAATACGCGCCGGACGCCCGCCGCAACGACATCTCCGTGGTCTATGGCTACGGCGCAGCTCAGACCATGGTTCAGGTGCTGAAGCAGGCAGGCGACGATCTCACCCGCGCCAATGTGATGAAGCAGGCCGCCACCCTGAAGGACTTCGCGCCGGACACGATGCTGCCGGGTGTCAAGCTCAACACGTCCGCGACTGATTTCTACCCGATCGAACAGTTGCAGATGATGCGCTTCAAGGGCGACAAATGGGAGTTATTTGGCCCTGTGATCTCGGGCGAGATCAGCCGCTGAATTATACCGGGGGACGGCATATCCGTTGCCCAATAAAGCAGCCCTTCGCGGTGTCATCGCGAGGGGCTTTTTGTTGCCGCATACACGCGAACGGTGTTCAATCCGGCCGGAGCCGCAAAGGCCCGCAAAACAACACGAATAAAAATCAGGGAGTTCTGAAATGCCTTCGATCCGTTCGCGCGCACTGACTTTGTCGGTTGCCGCGGCCCTCAGCGTCGCAGCCAGCGGCAGCGCGCTGGCCCAGAAGAAATACGACACCGGCGCCACTGACACCGAAATCACGATCGGCAACATTATGCCGTATAGCGGCCCTGCCTCGTCCTACGGACTGATCGGCAAGACTGAAACCGCCTATTTCAAAATGGTCAACGACCAGGGCGGCATCAACGGCCGCAAGATCAATTTCATAAGCTACGATGACGCCTATTCGCCGCCGAAGGCGGTCGAGCAGGCCCGCAAGCTGGTCGAGAGCGACGAGGCACTGTTCATCTTCAATTCGCTCGGCACGCCGTCGAATACCGCGTTCCAGAAATATATGAATGCCAAGAAGGTGCCGCAACTCTTTGTCGCCACCGGCGCCAGCAAGTGGAACGATCCGAAGCACTTCCCGTGGACGATGGGCTGGCAGCCGAGCTACGCGGTCGAGGCACAAATCTACGCAAAATATCTGATGAAGGAGAAGCCGGACGCCAAGGTCGCGGTGATTTATCAGAACGACGATTTCGGCAAGGACTACCAGAAGGCGTTCAAGGAAGCGCTGGGTGCCAAGGCTGCCACGATGCTGGTCACGGAAGAGAGCTATGAGATCTCCGAGCCGACCATCGATTCCCACATCGTGAAGGTGAAGTCGCTCAATCCCGATGTTGTCGTCCATTTCGTAACGCCGAAATTCGCGGCCCAAGGCATCAAGAAGATCGGTGAACTCGGCTGGAAGCCGCTGCAGCTCGTGACCAATGTCAGCGTCTCTGTTGGAGCAGTGATGCAGCCGGCAGGCTTTGCCAATGCAGAGGGCGTCCTGTCCGCCGACTACCGCAAGGACGGCGCGGATTCGCAATGGAAAGATGATGCGGGCATGAAGAAATGGTCGGCCTTCATCGACAAATACATGCCGGGCGCCGATCGCACCGACAACAGCCTCGTCTACGGTTATGGCGCCGCGCAGACGCTGGTGAAGGTGCTGGAGATGTGCGGTGACAACCTGACCCGCGAGAATGTCATGAAGCAGGCGGCAAGCCTGAAGGACTTCGCGCCAGACACGCTGCTGCCGGGCATCACCATCTCCACCTCGGCCACCGACTATGCGCCGATCGCGCAGTTGCGGATGATGCGCTTCAAGGGCGACAAGTGGGAGCTGTTCGGCGAGGTGATCAATGCCGACACGACTGCGCCGGACTAGTACCGCAGCACTTTGCACTGCACCACTAAAACAACGGAGCCCCTGCGATTTGGTCGCAGGGGCTTATTCTTGTGACCGGCGCATCAGGGGTATTCAATGCGGACAGGAGTCGCAGAACTCCACCAAAGACCTGGGAAGAAATGATCACGGAGATCCATGATGCTCGCACGATCCATGCGCCTTGCAGCACTGCCTGCTGCTATGGCGCTTCTGGCCGCCAGTGTGTCCGGCGCGCTCGCGCAAAAGAAATACGACACCGGCGCCACCGATACTGAAATCAAGATCGGCAACATCATCCCTTATAGCGGCCCCGCATCTGCCTATGGAACGATCGGCAAGACCGAGACCGCCTATTTCAACATGATCAACGCACAGGGTGGCATCAACGGACGCAAGATCAACTTCATCAGTTACGATGACGCCTATTCGCCACCGAAAGCCGTGGAGCAGGTGCGAAGGCTGGTCGAATCGGACGAGGTGCTGGTGGTGTTCAATCCACTGGGTACGCCCTCGAATACCGCGATCCAGAAATATCTGAACGGCAAGAAAGTGCCGCAGCTCTTCGTTGCCACCGGCGCCACCAAATGGAACGATCCGAAGAACTTCCCCTGGACGATCGGCTGGCAGCCCTCCTATCAGAGCGAAGCGCAGATCTATGCGAAGTATCTTCTGAAGGAGAAGCCGAACGCGAAAATCGGCGTGCTTTACCAGAACGACGATTTCGGCAAGGACTATCTGAAGGGCTTCAAGGACGGCCTCGGCGACAAGGCAGCATCGATGATCGCCATCGAGGACAGCTACGAGATCGCCGAACCGACCATTGACACCCATGTGGTGAAGCTGAAAGCTGCGAACCCCGACGTGCTGATGATCTTCACGACGCCAAAATTCGCGGCACAGACTATCAAGAAAACCGCCGAGCTTGGCTGGAAGCCGCTACAGATTCTCGCCAATGTCAGCGTCTCCGTGGGAGCGGTGATGCAGCCCGCCGGCTTCGACAATGCGCAAGGCGTGCTGTCGGCCTCCTACACCAAGGACGGCACCGACTCCCAGTGGAGGGACGATCCGGGCATGAAGAAGTGGAACGCGTTCCTCGACAAATACATGCCGGACGCCAACAAGGCGGATTCGAGCACGGTCTATGGCTATGGTGCTGCGCAGACGCTGGTCAAGGTGCTGCAGATGTGCGGCGACGACCTGACTCGGGCGAATGTCATGAAACAAGCCGCCAGCCTGAAGGACTTTACCCCCGACACGCTGCTGCCGGGCATCACCATCAATACCTCGCCCACCGATTTCGCGCCTATCTCGCAATTGCAGATGCAGCGCTTCAAGGGCGACAAGTGGGAGCGCTTCGGCGAGATCTTCAGCGCCGACGTCGCGACGCAATAGCTCAGTTGCGGCAGCAGTTCTGCTGCATCAGCGAACACGAATTATACCGCCCCCGCGACATCGTCGCGGGGGCTTTTTCTTGCTGCGAAATGCAGGCGGGTGTTGAATGCTCTCAGGAGCCACAGAGCTCCTTGTCAAGAAACGTGACACATCACAATTGATCAGGGAGATCAGAAATGCCCGCAACTCGTCTGCGCCTAGCCGCGTTTTCAGCCGCCTATTTGGTTGGCTGGGCTTTGCTCGCCGCGTCCGCCACCGGGGCGCTCGCCCAGAAAAAATATGACACCGGCGCCTCAGATACCGAAATCAAGATCGGCAACATCATGCCCTATAGCGGACCCGCCTCCGCCTATGGCGTGATCGGCAAGACCGAGGAAGCCTACTTCAAGAAGATCAATGCTGCTGGCGGCATCAACGGCCGCAAGATCAACTTCATCAGTTATGACGATGCCTATTCGCCGCCAAAAACCGTCGAGCAGGCGCGCAAGCTGGTGGAATCGGACGAAGTTCTGCTGGTGTTCAACTCGCTCGGCACACCGCCGAACTCGGCGATCCAGAAATACATGAACAGCAAGAAGGTACCGCAACTGTTCGTGGCCACCGGCGCCACGAAGTGGAACGACCCGAAGGACTTCCCCTGGACCATGGGCTGGCAGCCCAACTACCAGAGCGAGACGCAGATCTATGCGAAATATCTTCTGAAGGAAAAGCCCGGCGCGAAGATTGCCGTCCTTTACCAGAACGATGACTATGGCAAGGACTATCTCAAAGGTCTGAAGGACGGCCTTGGCGCAAAGGCCGCCTCGATGATCGTAGTGGAGGAGAGCTACGAGACCTCCGAGCCGACCATCGACAATCACATCGTCAAGCTGAAGTCGTTAAACGCCGACGTATTCGTCAACATCACGACGCCGAAATTTGCGGCGCAGGCTATCAAGAAGGCCGCCGAGATCGGCTGGAAACCGATGCACTTCCTCAACAACGTGTCCAACTCGATCGGCAGCGTGATGAAGCCGGCCGGCTTCGAAAACTCGCAGGACATTATTTCCGCAGCGTATCTGAAGGACGTCGCGGATACCCAGTGGAACAACGACCCCGGCATGAAGGAATTTCTCGCCTTCCTCGACAAAGATTTTCCGGAAGGCAACAAGCTCGATGGATTGATCGTCACCGGTTACGGGGTCGCCCAGACGCTGGTTGAGGTTCTCAAGAAGTGCGGTGACAACCTGACCCGCGAAAACGTCATGAAGCAGGCGGCCAGCCTAAAGGACTTCCGAACCGAGGTGCTGCTGCCCGGCATCAAGATCAACACATCTTCGACCGACTTTGCGCCGATCAGCCAGCTTCAGCTGATGCGTTTCAAAGGCGATAAATGGGAGCTGTTCGGCGAGGTCATTAGCGCTGATGTAGGCGGCTGATCGCCCTCATTCCACATAACGGAAAATACGTGAGGCCCGCGTCAAAAACGGCGCGGGCCTTATTGCGTTTTTGGTCGCTTTCCATTTGAGCCATTGTGCAATCGCGGTATGACTATCTCGCAGGCGCAAAAGAGCCTGCAGAACAAGAAAATCTCGCCTTGCAAGCAAGGGAAGGAACTCAAATGTCTGCCACGTCCGCGCGGCTGTTGTCGCTCTCGGCCGCCACCGTGTTGCTCGTCGTTTCCTCGACCCACGTCCTCGCCCAGAAGAAATATGACACCGGCGCCAGCGACACCGAAATCAAGCTCGGCAATATCGTGCCCTATAGCGGCCCCGCTTCGGCCTATGGTGCGGTGGGCAAGGCGCAGGCAGGCTATTTCAAGATGATCAACGATCAGGGCGGCATCAACGGCCGTAAGATCAACTACATCAGCTATGACGATGCCTATTCGCCGCCGAAGGCTGTTGAGCAGACCCGCAAACTGGTCGAGTCCGACGAAGTGCTCTTGATGTTCTCGGCGCTCGGCACGCCGTCCAATACGGCGATCCAGAAATATCTCAACGCCAAGAAGGTGCCGCAGCTGTTCCTCGCCACCGGCGCAACCAAATGGGCCGACCCGAAGAACTTCCCCTGGACCATGGGCTGGCTGCCCAGCTACCAGAGCGAAGGCCGCATCTACGCCAAGTACCTGCTGAAGGAAAAGGCCGGCGCCAAGATCGGCGTGCTCTATCAGAATGACGACTTCGGCAAGGACTATCTGAAGGGCGTCAGGGACGGCCTCGGCGACAAGGCCTCGTCCATCGTCATCGAGGAGAGCTATGAGCTCACCGAGCCGACCGTGGATTCCCACATCGTCAAGATGAAGTCGCTCAATCCCGATGTGGTCATCATCTTCGCCACGCCGAAATTCGCCGCGCAGACGATCAAGAAGATTGCCGAACTCGGCTGGAAGCCGACCATGATCGTTCCGGGCGTCAGCGTCTCGATCGGTCAGGTGCTGCGTCCGGCGGGTTTCGAGAACGCACAGGGCTTGCTCTCCGCGCATTACTCCAAGGACGCCACCGACCCGCAGTGGAAGGACGACCCGGGCATCAAGGCCTATCGCGAATTCCTCGCCAAATACGTGCCGGACGGCAACCCGTCGGATTCGTCGCTGATGTCCGGCTACAACATCGCCGAGACCATGGCGATCCTGCTCAAGCAGTGTGGCGACGATCTCACCCGCGCCAATGTGATGAAGCAGGCGGCGAACCTCAAGGATGTCCAGCAGTCGACGCTCCTGCCGGGCGTTAAGGTCAACACCTCGCCCACCGACTTCTCGCCCATTGAGCAGATGCAGCTGATGCGGTTCGAGGGCGAAAACTGGAAACTGTTCGGCGACGTGCTGACCGGTGAACTCGGCGAAAGCGGCAAGGGCGGTTAGCTCTTACTTCCCCTCTCCCCCAGCGCAGCGAAGCTGCGCGCCGCGGGAGAGGGTGCCTGAGCGAAGCGAAGGCGGGAGAGGGCTCCTTGCTTCTTAAGCGAAGCCCCCCCTCTCCCGTCTCGAACCGCTCCGCGGTTCGATCCACCCTCTCCCACCAGTCGCGACTGCGCCGCGTCCGGGGGCGAGGGGAAGCGCTTGCCGTCCCTGCCGTAGAGCGGCATAACCCCGAGCATGACCGACAAACGCCCCCTGCTCCGCGCAATTTTCGATGCCGCAGTTGCTGCGGCCCATCCCGATGTCATCCTCAGCGCCCACCTGCCGGCGCCGCCGAAGGGCCGCATCATCTGCCTCGCCGCCGGCAAGGGCGCCGCGGCCATGGCCGCTGCCGCAGAGGCGCATTATCTCGACACGCTGAAGCTCGATCCCGTGCGCCTCACCGGCATCGCCACCACGCGCCATGGCCATGGGGTGCCGACACGGCGCATCCGTGTGGTCGAGGCCGGCCATCCCGTGCCCGATGAAGCAGGCCTCAAGGGTGCCGATGACAGCCTCAAGCTCGCAGCGGAAGCCACCGCGGACGACCTCCTGCTGGTCTTGATCTCCGGCGGCGGCTCGGCCAACTGGACCGCGCCGGTGGCGGGCATCACCTTCCAGCAGAAGCAGCAGCTCAACCGCGCGCTACTGCGCTCCGGTGCGGTAATCGGCGAGATCAACACCGTGCGCAAGCATCTCTCCCGCATCAAGGGCGGCCGCCTCGCCCGCGCCGGGCAGAAGGCCGAGATCGTGTCGCTGGCGATTTCCGACGTGCCGCATGACGATCCCGCCGTGATCGCATCGGGACCGACGGTGCCGGATACAACAACACTGGCCGATGCCCGTGCCATCATCGCGAAATTCAATCTCGCCATCGATGACGCGGTACGGGCGGCGCTCAGCGATGAGGCCAATGAAAGCGTGAAGCCGGATGACGCGGCGTTCGCGCGCGCACGGTTTGAGCTGATCGCACGTCCGCGCGAGTCACTCGATGCCGCAATCAAGGTGGCCAGTGATGCCGGCTATGAGATCATCGATCTCGGTGCCGATCTCGAAGGCGAAGCGCGCGAGATTGCCGCTGACCATGCGAAGCTGGCGCTTAAGGCCAAGGCAGACGGCAAAAAGCTCGCGATCCTCTCCGGCGGCGAACTCACTGTGACCGTCACGGGCAACGGCCGCGGCGGCCCGAACCAGGAATACGCGCTGGCGCTCGCGGATGCTTTCAAGGATACCACCGGCATCGTCGCGCTCGCCGGTGACACCGACGGCGCCGATGGCGGCGCCGGCAGCGCCAGCGATCCCGCCGGCGCGGTCATCGATGCACGTACGTTCGAGGCAATGCGCGCGCAGAAGCTCGATGCGAAAGCAACGCTGGCGAATAACGACGCGACGACGTTCTTCACCGCGACAGGCGATCTGCTGCAGACCGGGCCGACGCTGACCAATGTGAATGATGTCAGGGTGATTTTGGTGGACTAACCACACACTGTCATTCCAGGCGCGGGCACCACTTGGCGCTCGCGAACCTCAGCCACTCAACTTGGAGTAGCGAGGAATCCAGGAGTGATGAACATGTCGAGATTCCGGGCTCGCACTCTCGGCTACGCCGAGATCGCACCCCGGAATGACAATTAGAACTCCCGAGCAATCTTCGCCATCATGCCCAGCAGCGCCTTGTGCTCGGCCGGCCCCAGCACATCGATCAGCCGCGCTTCATGCCGGGTCGCCACCAGCTTCTTGGCACGGGCCAGCGTGGCACGCCCCTTGTCGGTGAGCATCAGCACATGGGAGCGGCGGTCGCTCGGCGAGCGCATCCGCGTCAGCAAGTCGCGGCTCTCCAGAGCGTCAAGCAGCGAAACGAAATTCGGACGGAGAATGCCGAGCGTATTGGCGATTTCGGTCTGGTTGCGGCCCGGGTTCTTGTCCAGCAGCAGCAGCACTGAGAACTGCGCCGGCGTCAGCTGCAGCGGCGCCATGCAGCGCAGGAAGTCTTCAAACACCTTCAACTGCGCACGTTTCAGCGAATAGCCTAGCAGTTCGGACAGTTCGCCGAGCTGCAGCGCACCGCCCTCCTCGTCGAACCCGACGGGCGCGACCTGCTTGGCTTGATCCTGAGACGTCATCTTTGAAACAGTCATCGCTCGCTTTCCGCGATACCCGGCGGCTTGAATGAAACACCCGGTCGACGTGCGACAGGCCTTGAGATTATGTTCAATAATCGTTATGAAGTATATCAAATAGACGGCGGGTTTCAACCGCCATTGTTGATCGTCCCGCGCCTGTGGTATCCGGCGCGCCAGACAGTGTGGGGGAGCGCGCGGCTTTGAATACGACGATTTTGCTGTTCCTTTTGCAGGACGGCATCACCAATGGCGCGATTTATGCGCTGCTCGGGCTGGCCCTGGTGCTGGTCTTTGCGGTCACACGTATCATCCTGATCCCCCAGGGCGAATTCATCACCTTTGGCGCGCTGACCTATGCCAGCCTCTCGGCCGGCCAGATGCCGGGCACCATCAAGCTCGCCGTCGCCATGGGCGTCGTGGCCTTTGCCTTCGATCTCTTCACCTTCCGCAAGGCGCTCCATGCCAGGCGCGTACTGCGCTCGATTGCCGTCAATATCGTGTTCCCGCTGGCGATCTGGGGCGTGATGTGGGCGCTGGGTGGACGGCCGGGGAATATCGCCCTCAACATCGCGCTGTCGCTGCTGATCGTCGCCGCCATCGGCCTTTATCTCTATCGCATCGCGTTCCAGCCGATCGCCCACACATCGGTTCTGGTACTGCTGATCGCCTCGGTGGGCTGCCACCTCGCACTGCAGGGTTTTGGCCTCGTCTTCTTCGGCGCCGAAGGCCAGCGCGGCCCTGCGATCTCGTCTGACGCCATCACCATCGGCGCGCTGCGCTTCACCGGCCAGAGCATCGCCGTCTATGGCATCACCATCGCTCTGATCGTCGGGTTGTGGCTGTTCTTCGGCTACACGCTTTATGGCAAAGCGCTGCGCGCCACGGCGGTAAACCGCCTCGGTGCTCGCCTCGCCGGCATCCGCACTTCGCTGTCGGGTCAGATCGCATTCCTGCTGGCCTCCGTCATCGGCGCCATCTCGGGCATCCTGATCGTCCCGATCACTACGCTCTATTACGACACCGGCTTCTTAATCGGCCTGAAGGGCTTCGTCGCCGCGATCATCGGCGGCCTCGTCAGCTATCCGCTGACGGCTGCCGCCGCGATCCTGGTCGGCTGCGTTGAGGCGTTCTCGTCGTTCTATGCGAGCAACTACAAAGAGGTCATCGTCTTCACGCTGATCCTTCCGGTTCTGGTGCTGCGCTCGCTCGCCGCACCTGAAGTCGAAGAAGAGAAGGATTAAGCGCCATGCAACAGCGTCTCCTTCCCATTCTCGTTTTCGCGCTGGTGATGGCTGCGATCCCCTTCGTGCCGGGCGTGCCACCATTCTGGATCGTGCTGCTCGACAATATCGGCCTCGCCGCGCTCGTCGCCATGGGCCTCGTGCTGCTCACCGGCGTCGGCGGCCTGACCTCATTCGGCCAGGCGGCGTTCTGCGGTTTCGGCGCTTATACGACGGCCTATCTCACCACCGCCTATGGCATGTCGCCGTGGCTGACGCTGCCGATGTCGCTGATCGTCTCGGGCCTCGCCGCGGTACTGCTCGGCATCATCACCATGCGTCTGTCGGGCCACTATCTTCCGCTCGGCACCATCGCCTGGGGCATCAGCCTGTTCTATCTGTTCAGCAAGCTGGAATTCCTCGGCCGTAACGATGGCATTTCGGGCATCCCGCCACTGTCGATCGGCACGTGGAAGATGCTGGATCCCGGCTCGATCTATTTCCCGATCTGGATCGCAGTCATCATCTGCGCGCTGCTGTCCATGAACTTTCTGGACTCGCGGACCGGCCGCGCCATCCGCGCGCTGCGTCGTGGCCATATCGCAGCCGAAGCCTTCGGCGTGCAGACGGCGCGCGCGAAGCTCCTGGTCTTCATCTACGCAGCAGTACTCGCCGGCCTGTCCGGCTGGCTCTATGCGCATTTCCAGCGTGCTGCGAATCCGACGCCGTTCGGACCGCATCTCGGTATCGAATATCTGTTCATCGCGGTGGTCGGCGGCGCGGGCTATGTCTGGGGCGGTGTGCTCGGTGCGGCCGTGGTCGTGATCCTCAAGGAAGTGCTTCAAAGCTATCTGCCGCTGATCTTCGGTGGCGGCGGGGGCCAGCTCGAAACCATCGTGTTCGGCATCCTGCTCGTGGCGCTGCTGCAACTCGCGCCAACTGGCATGTGGCCGTGGCTGACCGCGTGGCTCCCTGCTGGCGACAGCCGCAAGCGCCCCGCGCCAGCCGATGCACTGCCCGCCCGCAACGACCACCGTCCGGACACCGGCGTCTTGCTGCAGGTCGACAAGGCACGCAAGCAGTTCGGCGGCGTCGTCGCCGTCAACGACGTGTCGTTCAATGTGCAGGCACGCGAGATCGTCGCTTTGATCGGCCCCAACGGCGCAGGCAAGAGTACGACCTTCAACCTCATCACCGGCGTACTGGCCGCGACCGCCGGCAAGGTCACGGTGCTCGGCAAGAGTGTGTCCGGCGCGCCGCCGCAGGAGATCGTCAAGCTCGGCATTGCCCGTACCTTTCAGCATGTGAAGCTGGTGCCCGACATGACCGTGCTGGAAAACGTCGCCCTCGGCGCGCATCTGCGCGGACGTTCGGGCGCCATCGCCAGCATGCTGAGGCTTGACCGCGCCGACGAAGCGAAGCTGCTCGCGGAAGCTGCCAAGCAGATCGAACGTGTCGGTCTCGGCGACCAGATGAACCAGCTCGCAGGATCCTTGTCGCTCGGCCAGCAGCGCATCGTCGAGATCGCCCGCGCACTCTGCGTCGATCCGATGCTGCTGCTGCTCGACGAGCCCGCGGCCGGCTTGCGCCACATGGAGAAGCAGCAACTGGCATCGCTGCTGCGCCAGCTCCGCGACGGCGGCATGTCGGTTCTGTTGGTCGAACACGACATGGGCTTCGTCATGAATCTCGCCAATCGCATCGTGGTGCTCGATTTCGGCACCAAGATCGCCGAGGGCGCGCCGGCTGACATCAAGACCAATCCCGACGTCATCAAGGCCTATCTGGGAGCGGTCGCATGAGCGCGTTGCTACAAGTCTCTGATGCGCATGTCGCCTATGGCAAGGTCGAGGCCGTGCGTGCGGTCAATCTCGAGGTTCGCGCCGACGAGATCGTCACGATCATTGGCGCCAATGGCGCCGGCAAAACCACGCTGCTCAATGCGGTGATGGGTATCCTGCCGCTGAAAGGCGGTGTGATATTCGCAGGGCAAGACGTCTCCAAGATCGACATCGAAGACCGCGTCGCTGCCGGCCTCAGCCTCGTGCCCGAGCATCGCGAATTGTTCGCCACGATGAATGTGGAAGACAACCTGCTGCTCGGCGCCTTCCGTATCGACAAGGCGACTGCCGCACGATCTTTCGAGCACGTCTACACCCTGTTCCCGCGCCTCAAGGAACGCCGCAAGCAGCTCGCCGGCACATTATCGGGCGGCGAACAGCAGATGCTGGCCATGGGCCGCGCACTGATGGGCGCGCCGAAGCTGCTGATGCTCGACGAACCAAGCCTCGGCCTCGCCCCGATCATCGTCGCCGACATCTTCCGCATCGTCAGCGAGCTGAAGGCTGCCGGCGTCTCCGTGCTGCTGGTGGAGCAGAACGCGCAGGCCGCACTGAAGATCGCCGACCGCGCTTATGTGATGGAGCTCGGCGAGTTCATCCTCGACGGAAACGCCAGCGACATCGCCAGTAACCAACGCGTGGTCGCGAGCTATCTGGGTTTCCAGCACGAAGGCGAGAGCGCGATCTAGTCGGGATGCGCGCGCCTTCTAGCGTGCGACGGACCGCTCTAGCATCTTCCAGACCCAGTCCTGCCAGCGCGAGAGCTCGCCTGCGTCCATCAGGTCGCGGCCGAGAAACGCCGTCAGCGTCCAGCGATTAGAGACGTAGAAATAATTCAGCGACATGATCGCGATGTAGAGCTGCAGCGGCTCGACATCGGCGCGGAACACACGCTGGGAGATACCGCGGCTGACGATCTTCTCGACCATTTCCAGTGCCGGCGATGAAAGCCGCTTAAGGCTCTTGGCTTTCGAGACGTGCCGGCCGCGATGCAGGTTCTCGTTGTTGAGTACCGTGATCATCTCGGGATGTTCGATATAGTGTCGCATGGTGAAAACCGCGAGCCGGCGTAGCGCATCCATCGGATCAGTCAGATCGAGCGCCAGTTCGCGCTCCGCATCCGTCATGTTGACGTACAGTGTTTCCAGCACCGCAATATACAGCTTCTCCTTGCTGCCGAAGTAGTAATAGATCATCCGGTCGTTGGATTTCGCCAGCTTCGAGATCGACGCGATGCGCGCCCCACTGAGTCCGCGTTCGGCGAAGATCCGGATCGCGGCGTCCAGGATATTCTTGCGAATGATCCCGCCATCAACGAGTTTCGGCCGCCCCCGTGGCGCGCGTTTGGGCACGGCTGCCTTGCGCCCTGGCATCCCATCGTCCGGCTGACTGACTGACCGGGCCGTCGTCGTTGGTGCGCCGCGCGTGGCGGTTCGCGCGGCCACGGCGCGTTTTTCAGCCATTTAAAGCGATTCCCTTGCTCTCATCGGCACATTCTATGCGCCGCCGCAACGGCTGCCACAAGCCTGCGCAGCTTCGAATAAATCTTAAGCTGGACGTCTGATTTAGATCGGATCTATATTCGTTAAGTATTTACTTCAATAAATCGGACAACGTTCTTCCCTTACCGGAGTAATGGCGATGATCGAACGAGACCAGCAGCAGCCAGCCTCCTATGTCCGCGACACCTGGTATCCCGCGACATGGTCGCGCGACGTCACCGACAAGCCGGTGCAGCGACGTATCCTCGGTGAACTCGTCGCGCTGTATCGCGGCGAAGACGGCAATATCCACGCATTGGAAGACGCCTGCCCGCATCGACTGGCGCCGCTGTCGATGGGACGGATCAGGGGCTCCATGCTGGAGTGCGGCTATCATGGCCTCACCTTTGATGGCACGACCGGCCGCTGTGTGCGTATCCCTGGCCAGCACAACATCCCCGCTAACGCTCAGGTGCGTAGCTTCCCTGTCTTCGAGAAAATGGGCCTGATCTGGATCTGGATGGGCGATGCGACGCTGGCAGATCCCGCAACAATCTATGACCTGCCACAGTTTACCGACTCTGAATGGAGTGCGGTGGAAGGCGATGCACTGCACATCAGCTGCAACTATCTCAATCTCGCCGACAATCTGTGCGACCCTGCCCATGTCAGCTTCGTGCACCTCTCGACGCTGGGTAATTCAGCCGGCGAGGAAGTGCCGGTCGAAACCGAGAAGCGCGGCGACGATTATCTCGTCACCTGGCGCTGGATCATCGATGCACCGGCCATCCCGCTGTTCCAGAAATTCGGCAGCTTCACCGGCCATGTCGATCGCTGGCATTATTACCACTATCACGCGCCAAGCATCGCGGTGATCGACTTCGGCAGTGCCGCCACCGGCACGGGCGCGCCCGAAGGCAAGCGCGACGACTGCATCCAGATCTTCGCATGCCACTTCATCACGCCAGTCGATGAGAACAACTGTATCGACCACTGGCTACACGTGAAAAACTTCAAGGCCGACGACGACGCCAACAAGCGTCTGTCGGACCAATTCCGCATCGCCTTCCAGGAGGACAAGGACATCCTCGAAGCGATCCACCAGAACGAGCGCGAACCGCGTACGCGGCGCCCGCTACGGATCGCCATCGATGGCGCACCGATCCGCATGCGTCAAATGGTCGAGCGCATGATCGAAGCCGAGCGCAAGGATGTTGCGATAGCCGCCATCGCCTGAATCGACGCCGTGCCGCGCGGCGGATACCCGCCCCACTCTTCCAGATCAACACAAGGAGACAGAAATGGCCTTTCGGGTAAAAACGTTACTGACGCTCCTGTTGCTGGGATCAGCATCCACGGCTGCGCAGGCAGGCGATACGATCAAGATCGGCGATCTCAACAGCTACAAGGCAATGGTCGCCAATACGCAGCCCTATCGCAACGGCCTCGACCTTGCGATCGCAGAAGCCAATGCTGCGGGCGGCGTAATCGGCAAGAGGCTCGAAATGGTCTATCGCGACGACGGCGCCAATCCCAATGAAGCCGTGCGGGCGGCCGACGAACTGATCTTGCGTGAGAATGTTGATATCCTGACCGGCACCATCCTCAGCCATGTCGGCCTTGCCGTTGCCGACTTCGCCAAGCAGCGCAAGATGTTCTTCCTTGCCTCCGCGCCGCTCACCGACAAGCTGATCTGGGAAAATGGCAACCGCTATACTTACCGGCTGCGGCCCTCGACCTACACGCACGCCGCCGCGCTGGTTCCCGACGCGGTGAAGCTCAAGAAGAAGCGCTGGGCAATGGTCTATCCCAACTACGAATACGGCCAGTCTGCCGTCGCGACCTTCAAGACCCTGCTGAAACAACAGCAGCCCGACGTTGAATTCGTCGCCGATCTGGCGCCGCCGCTCGGCAAGATCGAAGCCGGTGCAGTTGCGCAGGCGCTCGACGATGCCAAGCCTGATGCGATATTCAACGTGCTGTTCGGGCCAGATCTCGCCAAGTTCGTCCGCGAAGGCAACACCCGCGGCGTGTTCGAGAAGCGGGACGTCGTCAGCCTGCTGACCGGCGAACCTGAATATCTCGATCCACTGAAAGACGACGCACCCAAGAACTGGATCGTCACAGGTTATCCCTGGTACCTGATCAAAACGCCCGCACATGAGATCTTCGTGAAAGACTACCAGGCCAAGTACAAGGACTATCCGCGAATGGCGTCGCTGGTCGGCTATGTGACCGGCAAGGCGCTGGCTGCAGGCATCGTGAAAGCCGGGTCCACAGAGTCCGAGAAGCTGGTCACCGCATTCGCCGACCTGACATTCGACAGCCCCGCCGGACCGATCGCCTTCCGCGGCATCGATCATCAGGCGACGCTCGGCCTCTATGTCGGACACACCGGGGTCAAGGACGGCAAGGGCGTGATGACCGACATGGTCTACAAGGATGGTGCAGCATTCCAGCCATCCGATGCAGACGTACGAAAATGGCGTCCGCTGGACTGACAGCTCGTTACGCACCAACAAAAGCCGGCTGCCTCGCGACAGCCGGCCTTTGTTTGAACTGTGCTCCGGTTTACTTCGCCGGAACGTACTTCCCGTCCTTGACCGTCAGCAGGATCCGCGAGCGATCATCGACGCCGTTGCGGTCCTTTTCGGTGTAGTTGTAGACGCCCTGCGTCGCGGCGATTTCCTTCTCGCTCATCAGCGCCTGGCGGATGGCCTCGCGGAATTCCGGGGTGCCGGGCTTGGCGGTCTTCAACGCCACGGGCACGACGCGCTTCAGCACTTCGAACACGTCATAGGCATGACCGGCGAACTGGCTGCGGCTGTTGGCGCCGTATTTGGTTTCATAGGCTGCGTTGAGTTCGAGGCCGGGCTTCTTGGTCAGCGCCGAGTCGGGCTGGCCTTCCGGGTACATCACGGGACCAGCAGCCATCAGCACACCTTCGGCCGACTTGCCGGCGATGCGGATGAAGTCTGATGAGGCGGCGCCGTGGGTCTGATAGATCAGGCCCTTGTAGCCGCGATCGCGCAGTTCGGACTGCGGCATGCCGGCGCCGGTGCCAGCGGCACCGATCAGGATGGCATCGGGATTGGCGGCGATCAGCTTCAGCGCCTGGCCGGTGATCGACGTATCCGGACGCGCGAAGCGCTCATCATCGACAATGGACATGCCCATCGTTGATGTCTGCGCCTTGAGGTCGTTGAACCACAGGTCGCCATAGCTGTCCGAATAGCCGACATAGCCGATGGTCTTCACGCCGTGGGCCTTCATGTGGTCGTACATGACCTTGCCGACGATCTCGACCGGCTGCGGCATGTCCACCGACCACTTCACGCGCGCGGGCGTGAACGGCATCGGCGACAGGCTGAAATGCGGCACGCCGGCTTCATTGGCAACCGCTGACATGGCGACCGAGGACGGCACGATCGACGAGCCGACCATGATGTCGGCCTTGGATTCCGACACGAACCGGCGCGCGTTGGTGGTGGCGATGGACGGATCGCCGCCGTCGTCGAGCACGATCAGCTTCAGCGGCACGCCGCCGATGTCCTTGGGCACGAATTCCAGCGCGTTGCGCTCGGGCACGCCCAGCGCCGCCGCAGGGCCCGTGGTGGAAATGCTGATGCCGACGGTGATCTCTGCGGTCTGGGTTTCGGCGGAGGTGGCAATCGCCAGCGAGACGGCAACAGCCGCGATCGCCAGATGAAGCTTAGACATGTCTTATCTTTCTCGTGTGGAAGCGGAGAGCGCCGAAAGCGGCAGCGATACCGGCAGACGTGGCGCTGGTTGTGGCCGCGCGAAGGCTCGCGCACAGCAAAAAGCCGACCCTCTGGCGAGGGCCGGCCTTGTTATCGAAAAATGCCGGCGAAGCAAAGGCGCTTCGCGCCCCTGCCCTCCGTCAGATCTGCATTACTGGGCGAGAACGTATTTGCCGTCTTTCACCGTCAGCAAGATGCGCGAACGCTCATCCAGACCATACCGATCCTTTTCCGTGAAGTTGTAGACGCCCTGGGTGGCGGCAATCTCACGCTCGGTGAGCAGCGCCTGCCGGATCGCCTCGCGGAACTCCGGAGTGCCAGGCTTGGCGGTCTTCAGCGCCGTCGGGATCACTCGCTTCAGCACCTCGAAGGCGTCATAGGAGTGGCCGGCGAACTGGCTGCGGCTGTTCGGGCCGTATTTGGCCTCATAGGCGGTGTTGAGCGTCATGCCGGGCTTCTTGGTCAGGGCCGTATCGGCCTGGCCTTCCGGATACATCACCGGGCCGGAGGCCATCAGCACGCCTTCGGCGGCCTTGCCGGCGATACGGATGAAGTCCATCGAGGCGGCGCCGTGGGTCTGGTAGATCAGGCCCTTGTAGCCCTTGTCGCGCAATTCGGTCTGCGGCAGCGCGGCGGCGGTGCCGGAGGCGCCGACCAGGATCGCGTCAGGATTGGCAGCAAGCAGTTTCAGTACCTGACCGGTGACCGACGTATCCGGACGGGCAAAACGCTCTTCCGCCGCGATGTTGATGCCCATCGGCACCGCCTGGGTCTTGAGATCGTTGAACCACAGATCGCCGTAGCTATCGGAATAGCCGATATAGCCGATGGTCTTGATGCCCTTGGACTTCATGTGGTCGTACATCACCTTGCCGACGATTGGCACGGGCTGGGGCATGGCCACCGACCACTTGGCGCGTTCCGGCGTGATCGGCAGCGGCGACAGGGCGAAATGCGGGATGCCAGCTTCGTTGGCCACGTTGGACACCGCAATGCTGGTTGGCGTCACCGCCGAACCCATGATGATGTCGGCCTTGGATTCGGTCATGAAACGGCGGGCATTGGTGGTCGCGGTGGTCGGATCGCCGCCATCGTCGAGCACGATGATCTTGAGCGGCACGCCGCCGATTTCCTTCGGCACGAATTCCAGCGCGTTGCGTTCGGGAATGCCCAGCGCCGCCGCGGGGCCCGTGGTTGACGTGGTGATGCCGATAGTGATGTCGGAGGTTTGGGCAAAAGCCGGTGCAGCGAGTGCCAGCGATGCGGCAACAGCCGCGATCGCCAAGTGATGCTTGGTCATGGGTCTCTCCCTCAGAGTCATTTTTTATGGCTTCAGCTAAATCAAAGTTCGGCTGGCTTATCAGCCCCTTCTTTAGGTCAGTGCGCCCGTACCGGTAAAGGGCTGGCGCACTGATGCTTTGCCGCAGGCTTAACGTGGCGCCATGCGCAGCGAGGCGTCGAGCCGGACCACCTCGCCGTTGAGATACGGATTGTCGATCATGTGCAGTGCGAGAGACGCGAATTCGTCGGCATGGCCGAGCCGGCGTGGGAACGGGATCGCTGCGGCGAGACTGTCCTGCGCCTCCTGCGGCAGGCCCGCCAAAAGCGGCGTCATGAACAGGCCCGGCGCGATGGTCAGCACGCGGATGCCGAACTGGGCCATCTCGCGGGCGATGGGCAGTGTCATGCCGACGATGCCACCCTTGGAGGCCGAATAGGCGGACTGGCCGATCTGGCCGTCATAGGCCGCCACCGAGGCCGTCGAGATCACCACGCCGCGCTCGCCGGTCTCCAGCGGCTCCAGCTTGGACATCGGGTCCGTTGCCAGGCGGATCATGTTGAACGAGCCAATCAGGTTGACGCGAATGACCTTGTCGAAATCGCCGAGCGCCATCGGACCATCGCGGCCGATCACGCGCTTGGCGACGCCGATGCCAGCGCAGTTCACCAGCACACGCGCCGGGCCGTGCGCATTGGCGGCGGCGGCGACCGCGGCTTCAGCGGAGGCGGCGTCGGACACGTCGCAGGAAATGGCAACACCGCCGATTTCCTTGGCGACGGCTTCGGCGAGGGCGATGTTGAGATCGAGCAGCGCGACTTTCGCGCCCTGCGCGGCGAGCCTGCGGGCGGTCGCAGCGCCGAGACCGGAAGCGCCACCCGTGACGATAGCGGCCTGGTTCTTCAATTGCATGATGTCCTCCCCTGTTCGATTTCTCTGCCGTTCATTGGCGGCTTTCAACTAGATCACGATCACTTTCGCAACTTCCGGATTCCCATAAATATCGTCGATCAACCTGGCGCGATGCTCCAGCACGGCGCGCTGATTGACCGAGCCCTTGTCCGTGACCTCACCACGATCGATGGACAGCGGGGTGTCGAGCAGCACCGCCTTGGCAATCCGCGTGGACGAGCCGGTAGCACCGGCCATGAAACGTGCGAGGCGCTCACGGAACGCGTTGCGGATGATCGGATCATTGGCTGCCGCAGCGAGGTCGCCCGCAGGAAGATCGGGATTGATCACGCGGCAGCCATCGAGATCGAGAATAACGAGAGCTGCGAGTTCGTCGCGGTTGATGCCGGCGATGACCACATCGCGCACCAGCGGCGCACAAGTACCGACGAAGCGCGCGCGCAGCGGGCCGACACTGACCCAGGTGCCGCTGCCGAGCTTGAAATCCTCGGAGATGCGGCCGTCGAAATCAAAACCAGCGGAGAGATCATCGGGATCGACGGCCTTCAGCGCATCGCCGAAGATATAATAGCCTTCCTCGTCGAACGCTTTCGCGGTCAGTTCCGGCTCGCGCCAGTAGCCCGGCGTGATGTTCGGCCCTTTGGCGCGCACTTCCATCTTGCCGTTGTTCGGCACCAGCTTGGCATCGTTGCCCGGCACCGGAAGGCCGACATGGCCTGAGCGACTGGTCACCGGGTTGACGCACATGAAGAAAGGGGATGTCTCGGTAGCGCCGAGGCCGGTGAGCATGGGCACACGCACACCCGTTGTCTGCACCGACAGCTCATCGAGGCTGTCCCAGACATAGGCCGACAGCGCTGCGCCGGAAAAGAACATTGCGTGCAGCCGCGCGAAGAATTTTTCGCGCAACGCAGCGTCTTCACGCAAATACGGCAACAACGATTCATACCCCTTGGGGACGTTGAAATAGACCGTCGGCGAGATCTCGCGGAGATTACGAATTGTCTGTTCGATACCCGTGGGCGTCGGCTTGCCGTCGTCGAGATACATCGAACCGCCATTGAACAGCGTCAGCCCGATATTGTGATTACCGCCAAAGGTGTGATTCCATGGCAGCCAGTCGATGATCACCGGCGGCTCGTCCTTCAGGAAGGCCAGCGTATCGCGCAGCATGATCTGGTTGGCGCACATCATACGCTGGGTGTTGATCACAGCCTTCGGATTGCCAGTGGAGCCTGAGGTCAGCAAAAACTTCGCAATGGTATCCGGACCGATGGCTGCGTTCGCTGCGTCGAGATTGGCGGCCTCCGGCATCACGAGCAGATCGGAGAGTTTGGTCACGCGCCGGTCCGGCAGGGAGCCGGTACTTACGACGACTTCAGTGCCTTCGGGCACATTGAAGTGAATAGCGTTCGTGAATGCATTGGCGTCATCGACAAAGACCAGCCCCGGCGTCAGCAGCTTCATGAGATAGCCGAGCTTGCCGTAGTCCTTCGACACCAGCGAATAGGCCGGCGACACTGGAGCGTAGGGAATGCCGGCATAGAGCGCGCCGAAGGCGATCAGTGCATGATCGACCGAATTGCCGGAGAGAATGACGATGGGCTTGTCGGCGGACAACTCGCGCGACAGCAGCGCCGAGGCGATGTGGCGCACCGCATCCAGCATCTGCGCGTAAGTGACTTCACGCCAGCCGCCGCCTTCCGCGCGCTCAGCCATGAAGACCCGATCCGGCGCTTCCCTGGCCCAGTGATGCAGATAGTCGGTGACACGGTCCGGATAGTCGCCGATGGCATTGGTCGGACGCAGATAGATGGTGCCGTCGTCGTGGCGCTCGATGGTGACCGCGGGATCGCCATAGGAAATCGGCCGCAGCGGATGCGCGGTTATCGCTCGCTTTGTCTGATCGATTTTGTCGGCACTTGCAGACATTGTTTCCGCCCTGTGTATTCGTCCCGATTGTTGCTTTTATTTTTGTTCGTTGTCGTCTTGCAGGATTAGCCGGGCTTCACCTTGCCTGCCTTGCGCTCCAGAAAATCCCTGATGCGATTTTTCGCCTCCTGATCGCTCTGCGCCACCGAGGCCATCAGCGCTTCGAGCATCAGGCCTGTCTGCGGACTGGCTTCGGCGATCAGCGGCAAGGCCTGCAGCACGGCAAAATTTGTCAACGGTGCGTTCTGCGCGACACGCTCGGCAAGCTCTATGGCCTTGGGCAAGGCGCCGCCGGCTTCCGTCAGATACTGCGCGAAGCCGAGCGCCACGCCCTCCTCCGCCTTGTAGACGCGGCCGGTGAGCATCATGTCGGCCATCCGGTGCACACCGATCAGGCGCGGCAGACGCATCGAGCCGCCGCCACCGACGAAGATACCGCGGCTGCCTTCCGGCAGCGCGTAATAGGCCGAGGGATCGGCAACGCGAATATGCGCGGAGCAAGCCAGTTCAAGGCCGCCGCCGATCACTGCGCCCTGTAGTGCGGCGATCACTGGGACGCGGCAGTGCTGGATGATATCGAACACCCGGTGCCACATCCGCGAATGCATCAAGCCGGCTGTCGCGTCGCGCTCGGTGAGTTCGGACAGATCGAGACCCGCGGAAAAATGCCCGCCGATGCCGTGGACGACGACGGCACCGATTTCCTCGGGCAGCGACGCGAAGCAACGCTCGATGTCCAGGATCAGTCCATCGTTCAGCGCGTTGCGCTTGGCAGGACGGTTCAGGCCCACGATCAGCACGCGGCCTTGGGTTTCGATCTGGAGCATGGCAGCGGTAGCGGCGACGGCTTGGTTCATGAGCGCGATTAGGTCCTGGCTAGAATAATTATATCTTATAACGAATAGCGCATGAGTCAATCTTGCGGTGCAATAGGCTGATCTCGTCCTGCATAAAGTCAGGTATTCTGGTGCGACAGCGATCCGGTCTCGCCTGATAGACCGGATCGCCTCTATTACCGGGGCTAGCGGATCGCCACCGGGTTGATCATGCTCTGCACACCGCCCTTGAAGCGGGGCTGACCGAGCACAAACAGGAATTCGTAGCCTTTGTCCTTGGCCAGTTCGGACGTATCCATGTTTTCGAGGATGTAAGTCCCGTTCATCGCCAGAAGTATCTGGTGGATTTCAAATACATTGCCGGTTTCGAACGGCAGCACCTCGACGCCCCAGGTATCGGCGCCGACCGCGACAACACCCTTGCTGGTCAGATATTTGGCGCCCTCGGCGCCAAGGCCAGGCTCGCCGGCATTGTAGCGTTTATCGTCCTTGCCGAGCAGGCTGAGCCATCCGGTGTGGAACAGCACGACGTCGCCTTGCCTGATCTCGACGCCCTGCGCCTTGGCGACCTCCTCGATTTCCTTGACGTTGAAAGCAGTGCCTTCCTTGACCACATCAGTCTTGTAGTAAGCCGCCATGTCCAGCAGCACGCCACGGGTGACGAGCGGCGGCACCTTGTCGATGCCAAGTTTCTTCAGGCCGTTGGCATCGCCGAAATCGGCGACTTTGTTGCCATTGTAATAGACGTGGTTGACGCCGACCCAGCCGTTGAGCATGTCGTCGTTGTAGGTCGCGTGATTGGGACCGAGCCCGGGATTGCCGGCCTGACCGGGCTGTACCACGGTGATCTTGAAACCGCGGGGCGGATAGGCCGGCGTGTCCGCCCCCACCGGAATGCCGAGCGCATAGGTCTTGCCGGTCTTCACCAGTTGCGCGGCAGACTTCACGAGATCCGGTTTCATGTAGTTGGCGGCGCCGATCTCGTCGTTCGGCCCCCATTTCGATTTGGTCCAGTCCTGCGCCAGGGCAGGCACAGCCATCAGTAGCGAAATCGCAGATCCAAGCACCCAAGCTCTCAGCATCGTCGCCTCCCTGTGTAACGCCGGCTTTTTGCCGGTCGATGGAGATTTAACACCAGAAATTGCTGAGAAAGTAAGCTGACACCTCCGCCATTGCGAGCGAAGCGAAGTAAATCCAGAAAGCCAAGAACTGGATTGCCTCGTCGCTTCGCTCCTCGCAATGACAGCGGAGAGGATAGAGCCCTACAGCACCTGATGCACCGCGAGTTCGACGCGATCGGGATGCCGTGCGCCGACGCCGATGAACAGGTTCTGCATCAGCCAACGATACTTGGGATGCCCTGTCTCGAATTTCGGCACCGAGCGGAAATAGATCAGGGTGGGATCGACCGCCTCGCCCCGAGCGATGCGATCAAGCGCCTCCTTCGGGCCAAAGCGGACGCCTATATTCTCGATATAGATCAAGGCCCCGTCGTCGAGCTCGAACGTATATTTCGCTTCCAGCTCGGTGAAGCCATCCGGACGGATAATCTGAAAATCGGCGCCGCCCGAATGGATCGTACCCTTGATGCCCTCGCCCTGCACAGTGCCGCCAAGGACCGGGATGACCCGGCGGATGCCATATCCGAGATCGCCGGCCACGATCGGCGTGCCGACCTTGATCGACAGGCTGAAGACATACTTCGTCGCAAGCTGCGGTGTCGTCATGATGTCATCCGATCATCCGCATCGGCAGCCAGGTGGCAATCAGCGGGAACAGGATCAGCAGCACGAGACGGATCAGGTCGGTAACCACGAATGGCAGCACGCCTTTGAATATCGTCGACATGCTGACGTCCTTGATCACACTCTTGATGACGAAGACGTTCATGCCGACCGGCGGATGAATCAGGCCGAGCTCGACGGTCATGACGATGACGATGCCGAACCAGATCGGATCGAAACCAAGTGCCATGATCACCGGAAACACGATCGGCACGGTGAGGATCACCATGGCCATGGCATCCATCAGGCAGCCCAGCACCAGATACATCAGGAGGATCAGCGCCAGCACGCCGTAGGGGCCGATGCCGAGGCCGGTGAGGAACTCGGTGACGTGCTGCGGGGTCTGGGTAATCGTGAGAAAATAGCCAAAGCACAGCGCACCGATGAGCACGGTGAACACGGCGGCAGCGGTCCGCGTCGCTTGCAGCAATGACTGCAGGATGCCGTCCTTGTTCAGCTTGCCGCGCAGCACGCCGATGATGAAGGCGCCGACCGCGCCGACCGCACCGGCTTCGGTCGGGATGAAGAAGCCGCCATAAAGGCCGCCAATCACGAAGACGAACAGCAACAATGGCGACCAGACATCGCGGATCGCCGCGGCGCGCTCGCGCCACGAGGCTTTCGGGCCAGCCGGCAAGAAGCCCGGCTTGACCACGCCGATGATCGCAATGGTGATCATGTGCATGACGATAGCGAGCAGGCCCGGCACGATGCCGGCGATGAACAGCTTGCCGATGTCTTGCTGGGTAATAATGCCGTAAACCGCCAATACCGTGGACGGCGGCAGCATCGCGCCGAGCGTGCCGCCCACGGCGATGACACCCGTGGCGAAGCTCTGCGGATAATTGAAACGCCGCATTTCCGGATAGGCAACGGCGGAGAATGTCGCGGCCGTCGCCACCGACGACCCGGAGATCGCGGCAAAGCCGCCGCAGGCGGCGATGGTCGCGATGCCCAATCCGCCCTTCCAGTGGCCGACAAAGGTGTTGGCCGCGCGAAATAGTTCACGGCTGATACCCGACACCGAAACGAAGGCGCCCATCAGGAGGAACATCGGGATCACGCCAAAGGAATAGTCCGTCACCGTCCGCATGGTAGTCTGGCCGACCAGTTTCAGCGCTGGCGCAAAACCAGTGAGATAGCCGAAGCCCGTGATGCCCACGAGCCCCATTGCCATACCCACCGGCACGCGCAACAGCATCAATACGAACAGGCTGACAAAGCCGATGACGGCAACCGCTTCGTTACTGAGATCCATGCGATTTACTCTGCCGTCTTGATTTCGGGTTCATGCATCTCTTCCGGATGGAAGATCAGCCTGTAAGTGCGGATCGCGATCAACAGCACCGCCGAAACGTCGCCGATCCATGACAGCAGGAAGAACGGCCAGACCGGCAGTTGCAGATCCATGGTGACGATGTGGCTCGAATAGGTGTCCACAACCTTGTCGAACAGCGTGTAGGTCTGCACGGTCACGACGAACAGCAGCACCAAGGTTGCGAACACGTCGATCCAGCGCTGATACTTTGGCGTGGCATTGGCCCAGACCAGATCGACGGTGATGTGCGAGCCGCGATAGGACGTCGCGGCGATGCCCCAAAAGATCAGCACGCCAAGCATGAACTGGCCGATATTGTAATAATCGGGGATCGTGACCGCGAAGAATTTTCGCATGAACACGGCGATGAAAGTGTTCAGTGCAACGATGCCGACGAAGAACGCGGCGATCCACTCGATGGAATCGATGAAGCGATCCATCACGTTCTTGCGGGGCGGATCCGGCGGAATGCCGAGGGCGCTGGATTGGGAGATTTCGGACGTGGCGGTCATCGTCGATGTCACAATGCTCAAGAGGAGAAGCCAGCCTCCGCCCTCTCGATCGTCATGCCCGGGCAGCGCGAAGCGAACTTCACTAGATGACCCGGGCATTCATCTTCTGGGTGCGAAGGAAAGTGGATGGCCGGGTCAAGCCCGGCCATGACGTGGTGAGAGGTCCGTGCGATCAACGGACTCGGCGGAAAGCTACAGCCCCGCGTCGTGCTTCTTCAGCATCGCCTTGAGGTCGGCGTCGATGGCATCGGCGTCGCCGCCGGCCTTCTTCACGGCCGCAGCCCAGGCGGCGTTGAGCGGTTGAACGCCCTTCTTCCACTCGGCAAGCTGCTCGGGCGTCAGCTTGTAGACCTCGTGATCCGGAAGCGCCTTCATCTTGGTGCGGCCATTGGCTTCGAAGTCGACCCAGGGATCGGTGACCTTGGAGGCCCATTCCGGCGTGCAGTGATCGTCGATGATCTTCTTCTGCGCCGCGGACATGGAATTATACTTGGCGAGATTGATGTTGTAGGTGAACACCGTCGAATAGAGCGGCACGTCGATGTGATACTTCACCACCTTGTCGATGCCGAACAGGAAGATCGAGCCCCACGGGAACGCGATCTCGTCGGCAACGCCGCGTTCGATCGCATCGCGCGATTCCGGCGCCGAGGCCTGCACATTGGTGCCGCCGAACAGCTTGACCATTTCGCCGATGGTGCTCTGCGCCGGGCGGACCTTCACGCCGTTGAGGTCTGACGGCACGACGATCTTCTTCTTGCCGTGGATCGATCCGGGATCGTGGATGAAAGCGAAGCACAGCTTCGTGTCCTTCATCTCGGTCTTGGCGTATTTCTGATACCACTCGTTGAGCGCGAGGGTGCCCTTCTTGCCGTCCGAGAACACGAAGGGCAGCTGGCCTGCGGCCACGATGGGGAAACGGCCGGGCTGATAGCCGGGATTCACATAAGTGATATCGGCGATACCATCGCGCGCCATGTCGTAATGGTCGAACGCCTTGCCGAGCTGTTCGGAGGGGAACACCGACATCTTGATGCTGCCGCCCGAGGCCTTCTCGATATCGGCCGCCCAGGCCTGTGTGGCCGGCACCAGCGGATGCGCCGGCGGCACCCACAGCGATACTTTCATATTGACGGTTTTGTCTTGCGCCTGCGCCGGGCTCATTGCAGTCGTCAGACAGCCAGCCGCCAGCAATGCAAAGATTGCCCTTTTCATCGACGTCTCTCCCTCTACGCCCGTTTGGACGTGTTCTCACGAACCTGTTCACCGGACCTTGAATGGCCCTTTGCGAATATTGTTATATGTTATAATCATCCTTGCAAGCGGTGCGATAGCACGCGTTGCGGAGCCAGTGTCGCGACCCCGCTTGACTTGTCAACTCAGTCGGACGACAGAGCCTATATCAACCGCGGGAGCAAGCGTTGCGAACAAAAGTTGCCATCATTGGAGCTGGTCCGGCTGGAATGTTGCTAGGGCAACTATTGCATGCCTATGGGATCCATAACGTCATTCTGGAGCGCAAGGATCGGGACTATGTCCTCGCCCGCATCCGCGCCGGCGTGCTCGAACAGGGCACCGTTGGCCTGCTGGAAAAGCTGGGGATTACCGAGCGCCTGCATCACGAAGGCCTGATCCATGACGGGATCGAACTTCTATTCGGCGGAATTCGCCACCGCCTCGACCTGAAGAAGGCATCCGGCGGTAAGGTCGTTACCGTCTACGGCCAGACCGAAGTCACCCGCGACCTGATGGACGCCCGCGACAAGGCCGGGCTGACCACGGTCTATGACGCCGACAATGTCTCGCTGCACGATTTCGACGGCACAAGCCCCCGCGTCCGCTACGTCAAGGACGGCGTAAGCCACGAGATCGCCTGCGATTTCATTGCCGGCTGTGATGGGTTCCACGGCGTCTCGCGCCAGAGCGTTCCGGCGTCCGCCATGCAGACTTTCGAGCGCGTCTATCCGTTCGGCTGGCTCGGCCTGCTCTCGGATACGCCGCCAGTGTCGCATGAGCTGATCTACACCAATCACGAACGCGGCTTCGCGCTGTGCTCGATGCGCTCGATGACGCGCAGCCGATATTACGTCCAGTGCTCCCTCGACGAAAAAGTCGAGAGCTGGACCGACGACATGTTCTGGGACGAGTTGCGCCGTCGCCTCGACACGGAGGCCGCCGAAAGCCTCATCACCGGCCCATCGCTGGAGAAGAGTATCGCGCCGCTGCGTAGTTTTGTCGCGGAACCGATGCGCTTCGGAAGGCTCTTTTTGGCCGGCGACGCCGCCCACATCGTGCCGCCGACCGGCGCCAAGGGGCTCAACCTCGCGGCCTCCGACGTCCATTACCTGTCGATGGCGCTACGCGAATTCTACGATGAGAAATCCTCGAGCGGCCTCGACTTCTATTCGGCCATCGCGCTGAAGCGCGTGTGGAAAGCGGTGCGTTTCTCGTGGTGGATGACCTCGATGATGCATCGCTTCCCCGACAATGACGGTTTCGGCACCAAGCTGCAGCAGGCCGAGCTGGATTATGTCGTACATTCGGATGTCGCGACAGCGTCGCTGGCGGAAAATTATGTGGGACTGCCGTATTAGGATCGTAGGCGCCGCGTTGTTTTGAACGGCCGGAAAAGGTTGTTTGAAACTTTGTTGGCCTGTCCTTTGCGCGTGCTTTCGCTTCTATGGCGCAAACAATCCAGATGGATGTGCCATGACCGACACCGCTATCCCCCACGGCTTCGCGCCACACTATCGCAAGAGCCCCCTCACCACGCCGTGGGAACCGATCTATTCAAAGGTGACGGAGACCAATGTCATCCTCGGCCTCCGCATTGCTGAAGCGCATACCAATTCGCGCCGCATGGCGCATGGCGGGCTGATCACGGCGCTGGCCGACAATGCGATGGGCCTAAGTTGCGGGCATGTACTCGGCGGCGGCACACGGTTGGTGACTGTTAATCTGTCCGCCGATTTTCTCGGTTCCGCGCAGATCGGGCAATGGCTGCAGATCGAGACTGAGGTCATCAAGACCGGCAAGCGTCTCTGCTTTGCGCAGGCACTAATCACGGCAGACGGCGAGCCGTGCGCCCGGGCCAACGGCACGTTCAGCGTCGCGCCACCAAAAACGTAGCGATGGCTATCGCTTGCTGAAATCCCACTGGCAGGTTTCGGCGGCGAGGTCGATGAAGACGCGCACTTTAGCCGATAGCAACCGCGACGTCGGATAGACGATGTGGATCGGCACCACCGGCGGCTCGAACTTCGTCAGCACGCGCTTCAGCCGTCCCGCCTCCAGCCCCTCCGCAGCCTGATAGGCCAGCACGCGAGTCAGGCCGCCACCGTGCTCGGCGTGCCAGATGGCGGCATCGGCGACATCGGTGGTGAAGCGCGGCGTATGCGTGATGCGAACATCCCGGCCATCACGCACGAAGCGCCATTCCGGCGCTGACGCGATCGAACCGAACTGGATCGTGTCGTGCTTTGCGATATCCTCCGGTGCCGTCGGCTGGCCGCGCTGCGCCAGATAATCCGGCGACGCCACCACGATGCGCGACATGGTACCGAGGTTGCGCGCCACGAGGCTGGAATCGGCAAGATCGCCGATCCGCACCGCGACATCGATGCCGTCCTCGACCAGGCCGACCATGCGATCGGTCAGCCGCAATTCACCTGACACATCCGGATAGCGCTGCAGATAGGCCGAGATCAGCGGCGTCACATGCAGCCGCCCGAATCCGACCGGCGCCGAGACGACCAGACGCCCGCTCGGCCGCGCCCGTTCGGCCTGTGCGGAGCCTTCGGCCTCCTCGATATCCGCGAGAATCTGGCGCGCTCGTTGCAGATAGCGCGCGCCGACATCCGTCAGCATCACCGAGCGCGTGGTCCGCTGCAGCAGGCGGGCGCCAAGGCGCTCCTCCAGCGCCGCCACCATGCGGGTGACCGCCGACGCGGAGAGTCCGAGCTTGCGGGCCGCAGGCGCAAACCCCTGCAGGTCCGCCACGGCGACGAAGACAGTCATGGCTTCGATGCGATCCATCGAACCATTTCATATCCAGCAATAATGAAGTGTCAATTCCGATGATTGTTCTTGTGTGAGGAAATAGCCAACTTGGGGCGGCGGGAACGCATCCCGTCCCAAGCTCCAATCAGGGAGTAAGTCATGTCAGACATCCACACCTATTCCAGCGACATTGCCTTCACGCCGACCGTCAAGGCGATCCAGACGCGCAAGGGGTCGCGTTCCGGCTACGCGCATGTCGAGGAAAACGGCGGCTGGCGCACCGAGATCGACGACAATCTCGCAGCGTTTCTCGCCGAGGCGAACAGCTTCTTTCTGGCTACCGCCAGCGCTGACGGCCAGCCTTATATGCAACATCGCGGCGGACCGAAGGGGTTCGTGAAGGTGCTCGACAAACAGACGCTGGCCTTCGCGGATTATAGCGGCAACCGGCAATACATCACCCAGGGCAATCTGGCCGAGAATCCAAAGGCCAACATCTTCATCATGGATTACGCGCATCGCCGCCGGGTCAAGCTCTGGGGCACCGCGCGGGTGGTCGAGGACGACCCGGCCTTGATGCGATCGCTGATGCCACAAGGTTATCGTGCGAAGCCCGAGCAGGTCATCCTGTTCACAATCGCTGCGTGGGACACCAATTGTCCGCAGCATATCCCGCAGAAATTCGATGCGGCCGATGTCGCGGCGGTGTTGGCAGCACGCGATGCGCGGATTGCGGAATTGGAAGCCGAACTGGCGACGCTGAAGGGGGCAGCGTCGCCGCATTGAAGGCGACACAGCCTCAGGCAGCGACGCTGCACTGCCAGACGTGTTCGGGATAATACTCTGCCATCATCCGATCCACGTAGGTGACGAGGTTGCCATAGCGGTGCAACTGACGCTGCAGGGGCGACGGAAACAACGGCGACAGGATCCCGGCCAGAACGCCGAATGCGGTCGCATCGACACCGGCCGGGCGGTTGCTCATCAAGTGAGACTTCCCGGCCAGCAGCACCGACAGAGCCATCAGCGAACGATCCGCGAGTTGCAGCGCCTCATCGGCAGGATGCCGGCCGAGGCCATTCGCCAGATGGTTCTGAATGACGGATTTGCGCGCGGATGCACGAATCTCGTCGCGCTGCGCTTCGGGAATGCCGTCGAAGAAATGCGACGGTCCCTTGGCGAAATTATCGGCATCGACCCAGCGCACGCCGACCAGCGACCAGTAGAGGTGATGCTCGATCATCCGCTCGATCGCCCAGGCCTGAGCGCGCTGGGCGAGATCGAGACCCCTATCGAAATCGACGTCATATTTGCGTTCGATATAGGCGCGGATAAAGGTGGAGTCGGCAATGCACTCAGCGCCGTCATCGATATAGGGCATCTGCCCCTTCGGCGAATCCTGCGGCCGTGCCGGTTGCTTCTCGTAGGGCAAGCCGGCCATCTTGAGCTGGACTTCCGTCTTGGTGACGAAAGGGCTGATTTCCGGCAGGCCAAAGCCTGCACCTGCGCCGTGAAGGACGATCATGTGGTTTCTCCAAGTGATAAGGACAAGAGACTAGGCAGTCGCTGCTGCCACCGTGGTGTCAGCAGCCGTCACGCCGAGTCGCACCGGCGACCCAGACACGCGTCTGGACCGCCGCGGTGGAAACCATGCGCCAGCCGAGCCCGATCAAGGCCCAGCGGAGGTCGCCCGACAGGGCGAGAATGGCGCGTTCCAGCAGCCATGCCCGGATGCGCCAGAGCCGGTCATCATGCGAAAATGCCTCGAGGCTATCGAAAGCGGTCATTGCAGAATCCTTCGTTCGTTTGAACCTGGACCCTGTATGACTGCCCCCTGCTGCCAACATGCTGTCAGCATCGACATCTGCCAACAAAGATAGAGGGACGACCATGAGACGCGCCGACCGCCTGTTTCAGATCATCCAGGTGCTTCGGCGCACGCGGAAGCCGCTGACGGCGGATGCCATTGCAGCCGAACTGGAGACGTCCAAGCGGACGATCTATCGCGACATCGCGACACTGATGGCGCAACGCGTCCCGATCCGCGGCGAAGCCGGCATGGGGTATATCCTCGAACGCGGCTTCGACATGCCGCCGCTGATGCTGACACCCGACGAGATCGAAGCCGCCGTGCTCGGCGCGCAATGGGTGATGGGGCACGCCGATCCGGCATTGGCCAAGGCGGCACAGGATCTCATTGCGAAGATCGCGGACACCGTGCCCGAGCGCTTGCGCCCCTTCGTGCTGGAGCCCGCGAGCCGCGCACGGCCGCATTTCCGCGGCACCGCCGACAGCATGGATATGGTGCAGATGCGCGCGCATATTCATGCGGGCAAGAAGGTCCGGCTGCTTTACCGCGACGAAGCCGGTCGCGACAGCGAGCGCATCGTCTGGCCGATCGCGGTGGGCTACCTGGAAGCCGTGCGGCTGCTGGCGGCCTGGTGCGAGCTTCGCAAGGATTTCCGCAGTTTTCGAACCGACCGAGCGATCGAGGCACATTTCCTCGATGAGAAGTATCCGGAACGGCGCGAGACGCTGCGCAGCAAATGGCGCAAGACGCTGAGCTGGGAGCGGCCACAGGATACCTGAAACAGCCAAGCCTGCATCTGCACGGCTGGTGAAACCCGCCCGATCGCGATAAACCGCGGCATGACAAGCAATGCCACCACGATCAGCGACGCCAGCCCATGCCAGGCCTGTGGTGCGTGCTGTTCGTATTCTAGCAACTGGCCGCGCTTCACCATCGAGGACGATGCCGATCTCGATCTGATCCCGGCCAAATATGTCAACGACCGTGAATCGGGAATGCGCTGCGACGGAGACCGGTGCAGCGCGTTGAACGGTAAGGTTGGAGAGGCCACAGCCTGCGGGATTTACGCTGTCAGACCGGACGTGTGCCGGACCTGCATGCCTGGCGATCCCGAATGCGCCATGGCGCGGCGCCGGCACGGGCTGCCAATTCTGGCAGCCGCAGAGTAGTTGATGTCAGCTTACGCCGTGACGGCGTGAGCGAATTCCTTGTCATCCAGCTCGTCGTCGAGGTCATCATCCATCGGCGCCAGCGTCGAGAGCGGCTTGGTCGACAGCGTGATGGCCTTGCGGTTGTGATAGGCCGACACCGAAGGACGCGCCACAGCGGTGTCGTGCGACAGCGCGTAGAGCGTGGAACCAACGCGGCCACCGAATTCGATCAGTTCGCGCTCGCTGCAGCTCGATGCGATCGAGATCGCCAGAGCGTGGAGATGACTGCGGCGATAGCAAAACAAGGCCAGCATCGCACGGACATCGGATGAAACGCTGGCCACGAGATGGGGCAGGCCATTTTCATTTGCACGATACATTGCACCGAGCAGATCTTCCTCGACGGGGCAAAAATCGTTCTCAAAAGCTTGACGGCTGGACCGCATGGGGTTTCTCCTCGTTAATGAGGATGCGGTTGAATTTCCTAACGCAGGGTTAACCAACAGCCTTAATGGCCGCGTGCGACTCTTGAGTAACAGTTTGAAATGTGGCAGCCGTGCCCTGCTACCGCCACATTGGAACTCGATGCGTTCAAACGCGCATCAGCTGTTGGCGACGATGAAGATGGCCAGGAAGAAGTCGGTCAGGTGATGCAGCGCCTGATCGATGCCGATCAGCCACCAGAACCAGCGATGGCCCTGCGTCACACCGAAATGCGATACGCAGATGCCCTTGAGCCGATCGATGGTGATGTGGATCGCGAAGTCGACCAGTCCCAGGAACCAGAGCTTGGGTTGTACAACGGCAATGAACAGCGTCGTCAGCACGCCATGGATCGCGCAATGCGCCAGCAGCGGCAGCGCCCATCCGGTCCGTTGATCCTTGCCTATCGCCATCCAGGCGTTTTGCAGCAGGAAATCAGCGATCACGTGCTTGACGGTGAGGACGAGCATCCACCCGACGAGCCCGCCCAGAGCAATCGACGACGACATTGCAGGAAACAACAAGCTGACGTCCCTCTCACCGGTCACGACAGGCTGGCCCGCTTAGCCGGCCCGATCACTCGCCCTATTTATGACACTCCGAAACCGGGAATGCACGCCGCGGAACCGAAAACCCACCGCTTCCTGCAGAGCCAGCCTGGACGGGAAAACACTGCGCACGCTCACTTTCTCGCTAGTTCAGAACGGCATGCGCCCGGAGCTCGCCGATCGCCTTGCGTAATTGGTCACCTTTCGGATCGCGCGGCACCGCACGGGCACGCGTGATCGCATCCGCCAGGTCGGTGATAACCAGAGTCCCATCGAAAGCCGGCTTGGCTAGTCCGTCGATGATCTGATGCCAGGCGGCCATGCCCTGCCGATAGCCCGTGCCGTAACCTTCGATCATGGTTGCCGTCTGCACGATGGCCATTGCCGCGTCCGGCTGCTTGGTCAGTGCCCGATCAATCATGTGCAGCCAGCGTTCGACCCAGACGCGCTCGGTTTCATAACGCGTCGACAACAGGCGCCAACGTCGCAGCCAGGATTCGAACTCAAGGCGCTTGATGCCCCAGATGCTCGCCTTGCTGAAACGGATCGGCACGGTGCGATGCGCACAATAGATGCGCTCGAGCGCCCACATCAGGGGATCGCCGACGATCTCCGGCAATGCCGACACCAACTCGTCGAGGCGAAAACGCCGCCTGTCGACGACGGGCGGCCGGCCGGGCATCACGGGTTCCTGCAGCTTGAGCTGCGCGATGCGGATCGGATCGTGATAGCTCATGCGCATCGTGAGCAGCCGCGCAATCTCGCTAAACAGTTCGTCGCTGACGTTGCGCCGTCCGACAAAGCGACGCAGCCGGTCGCTGTAGAGCTGCGCGTAAACTGCGCTCTGATAGTTGATCAACAGGGCCACGCCATCTTCCGCCACAGGACGCACTGCAGCCGGCAGCCCCACCGGCAAAACCGGCGCTGCAGGTTCGCTCCTGTTCGCCAGCTCGGCGAGCGTGGAACGGATGACGTTGATGAAACCTGCCACGGGACGTCCTGATGCTTATGCGTGCTGCGGCGCCATGGGCAATGCGGGCGCGTCCTGCTTCATCAGACGCGCTTCCAGCTTGTCGATATTCTCGAACAATCGCGCGCTGGCGAGACGCAGGAAGAAGAAACCGAATTCCGGATTCTGCACGTAGAGCTCTTCGACCTGGCTGTAGCTGACGCTGAGCACCATGCCGGGCTCGATACATTCCAGCGTCTGGGTGCGTTCGTTCAAGGGCGACAGCATGCCGAGTTCACCGACAATGGCGCCGACCGGCAATTCGATCCCGGATTCGACGAGACGATAACGGCCACTGACGATGTAGAACATGTCTTCGGCCTTCTCGTCCTTGTAAAACAACACCTCACCGGCCTTACAGGGACGCTTGGTCATGAACGGCTTCAGCCATTCCATCGACAGGTCCGAGTTCACCGACTTTTTCACATCCTGGACCAATTGCAGCATCTGGCGCAGGCGGTAGATGTTGAGCGGCAGCAGTACCGCATGCAATGCCATGGTCGGATAGTTATGGGTCGGGATCGAGATCGCGATTAGCAGGACATTGGCCATGATGCCAAACACCCGCAGCGGAATCATCGTCCGCATCGTGGCGGTCGCGACCACGAAGATCGTGGCGGCGGCGCTGCCAAAGTGATGGAGATAGGACATATCCATGGGAGCAAACCGGGTTTCCAGGAACGGCCGCACCGTCCTCCGCGACTATGAAGCGCGAATGACCGGGCCTTTGCAGCCGCAATATAGCCCATCTGGTTAAAATAGCCCGTGTTGCGACCCGCAAAAATCACGGAGTCGTGCGCAGATTGACGCGATCCGCCGGTGCGGGCACCGTCGCTCGCGTCCCAAAGGAGAACAACATGTCGGAAACGACGGAAACCGCATCTGACCAGTCCTCGCCCCCCATTCTGACCATCGACGGCCCCCGCGCCACCATCCGCCTGAACCGCCCCCAGAAGCTGAACCGGCTGTCCCAGCTCGACCTGGACACCTTGGTACAGCTGTTCGATCGCGTAGAGGCGAATCGCGCCGTCCGGGTGCTAGTGCTCACCGGCACCGGCCGCGCTTTCAGCGCCGGCTTCGATCTCAATGCGATCTCCGAACGGGCTGCCAGCGCGCCCAAGCCCGTGGCCGAAGGTTCGTCCGGATCGGCCTTTGAGTCCGTGGCAAACCGGCTGGAGGACCTGGCGCTCCCGACGATCTGCCGGCTCAATGGCGGCGTCTATGGCGGCTCCACCGACCTGGCACTGGCCTGCGACTTCCGCATCGGCGTCGACACCTGCGAGATGTTCATGCCGGCCGCCCGGCTCGGGCTGCATTATTACAAGGGCGGCATCAAACGCTATGTAAGCCGGCTCGGGGTCGACAACGCCAAGCGATTGTTTCTCACGGCGCAGAAGCTGGAAGCCAGCGAACTGCTGCGGATCGGCTACCTCACCGCCATGGTGCCGACCGAGGCGCTGGACGAGGAAGTCGACAAGCTCGCTATGATTCTGGCCGGCAACGCCCCGATCGCCATGCGCGGCATGAAGCAGGCCATCAACGAATTCGCCCGCGGTGAACTGGACGAGGCTGCCGCCGATCAGCGCGCGCGGGACAGCATGCGCGGCAATGAGATCAAGGAAGGGACGAAGGCGTTCGCGGAGAAACGGGCGCCGAGGTTTTAGGCTTCACTCGTCATTCCGGGGCGCGCGAGCTCTTGCTCGCGTGACCCCGGAATCCCGAAGTGTTCAGCCATGCTGAGATTCCGGGTCCGCCTGCATGCGACTTCGCCGCATTCCGGCGCCCCGGAATGACAGCCAAGATCACTCCACAAACGTCGCGACGTCATCCAACTGTGCGCGGTTGGTCCGGTAGCTGTTGACCTTGTGCTCACGGTCCGGATAGCCGAACGAGATGCCGCAAACGACGCGGCGGTCGTCGCTCATGCCGAAATGCTGGCGCACCACGGCGGAATGAAATGCCAGCGCCGCCTGCGGCACGGTCGCGAGGCCCAATGCCTGGGCGGCGAGCATGAAGTTGTTCACGTAACCGCCGCAGTCCACGGCGCCATAGACGCCGAGCGCCTCGTCCGACGTGATGATCGCCACATGCGGCGCGCCGAAGAAATTGAAGTTCTGCAGCGCCTGCTCGGCATAGGCCGTCTTGTCGCCACGCGCGATGCCCAGCGTATTGTAGAGCTGGAAGCCGCTTTCGCGACGGCGGTCCAGATAGACCCCGCGATATTCGCGCGGAAACGGGAAGTCGCCCGAATTCGGCGCACCCGCGGCCGCGACGGGATAGAGCACGTCGCGAAACTTCTTGGTGGCTTCACCCGACGTGATCGTGACCTGCCACGGCTGGCTGTTGCACCACGACGCGGTCTTCTGCGCGGCACTGAGAATGCGCTCGATGATCGCGCGCGGCACCTGCTCGGTCTTGTAGGCGCGACAGGAGTAACGACCGGCGAGAAGGGTTTCGAGAGTGGAGATGGCGTCAGTCATGGAAACATCCTGGCTCGGTCCCTCATGGTGAGGAGGCGCCAATTGGCGCCGTCTCGAACCATGAGCTGGCTTGGCTCTTGAGTTTGTTGCCATCCTTCGAGACGCGTGCCAAGTGGCACGCTCCTCAGGATGAGGGCAGAGATATCACCGTCCCTTGGTCGGGACCTTGTTGAACGGCACGTCCTTGTCGACGCGGATGTCGCCCGGCAAACCGAGCACGCGCTCGGCGATGATGTTGCGCAGGATCTCGTCGGTGCCGCCGGCAATGCGCATCGAGGGCGAACCGAGGATCGTCGCCTGGAATTCGCCAGCAGCTTCCGCATCGGCGCCGACCAAGGCTCCGGAGGCGCCCTGCAGGTCGGCCGCGAACATCGCGATGTCCTGCATCATCATGCCGGAGACCAGCTTGCCGATGGAGTTCTCCGGACCCGGACGCTCGCCCTTCGACAGCGCCGAGATCGAGCGATAGCTGGTGTATTTCAGGCCGGAATTCTTCACCGCCCAACCCGCCAGCTTCGAACGCACATTGGGATCGTCGATGGCGAGGCCGTCTTCCAGCATCAGGTTGCTGCAATACTCGAACAGCTCCGGGAAGCCCGTCGCGACGCGCGAGCCGATCGACATGCGCTCGTTCATCAGCGTGGTCAGCGACACGTTCCAGCCATCACCGACGGCGCCGAGCCGCTGGCTATCCGGGATCCTTACATTGGTGAAGAACACCTCGTTGAATTCCTGCATGCCATTGGCCTGCTTGATCGGCTTTACCTCGACGCCCTCACTCTTCATGTCGAGGAAGAACATGGTGAGGCCCTTGTGCTTGGGCACATTCGGGTCAGTGCGGGTGATCAGGATGCCATAATCAGAGTAATGCGCGCCGGAGGTCCAGATCTTCTGGCCGTTGACGATCCAGTCGTCACCATCCTTCTCCGCGCGGGTACGAAGGCCAGCGACGTCGGAACCACCGGCGGGCTCGGAGAACAGCTGACACCAGACTTTCTCGCCGGAGGCCAGCGGCGGCAGATATTTGCGCTTCTGGTCTTCGGAGGCGTAGGCCATCACGGTCGGGCCGCACATGCCCTGCCCGATGGCGAAGGGCCGCGCGAGCTTGTCATAGACGCCCTCTTCCTGCTGCCAGATTACGCGCTCGATCGGCGTCGAGCCGCGGCCGCCATATTCCTTCGGCCAATGCAGACAGGCCCAGCCGGCATCGGCCTTCTTCTTCTGCCACGCCTTGGCGACATCGAGCATCGCGTCGCGCTTCTCGCTGGCGCGCTTCGCCGATGGCTTGGTCAGCTCAGCTTCCAGCTCCTTCGGTGCGTTCGCATCGATCCACTTGCGCGCGACGGCGCGGAATTCGGCTTCCTGCGGCGTGTCATCGAAATTCATGGCAGTCGTCCTTAATGAGAAAAGAAAGCGTAGGATGGGTAGAGCCCTTGCGAAACCCATCGATGGGCTTGCGCGGACATTGATGGGTTTCGCTGCGCTCTACCCATCCTACAGGCTGACTTATCGTCCCTTGGTCGGGATCTTGTTGAATGGCACGTCCTTGTCGACGCGAATGTCGCCGGGGAGACCCAGCACGCGCTCGGCGATGATGTTGCGCAGGATCTCGTCAGTGCCGCCTTCGACGCGCGTGGCGGGCGAGCGCAGCAGCATCGCCTGGAACTTGCCGGCGACCTCCGGATCCTCCGGCCCGTTGAGCACGCCGGCCGCACCCTGCAGATCGAGCGCATAGGTCGCGACATCCTGCAGCATGGCACCCGCAACGAGCTTGCCGATGGAGTTTTCCGGACCCGGACGTTCGCCGCGCGACAGTGCCGAGATAGCGCGGAAGCTGGTGTAGCGAAGTCCGCTGGCGCGCACCGCCCAGCTGGCGAGCTTGGAGCGCACCGCGGGATCGTCGATGGCCGGACCGTCATCGAGCATCAGGCCGTTGCAGAACTCGAACAGCTCCGGGAATCCGGTGGCAACATTGGCGCCGATCGCCATGCGCTCGTTCATCAGCGTGGTCAGCGACACGTTCCAGCCATCGCCGACCGCGCCGAGCCGCTGCGCATCGGGAATCCGTACGTCGGTGAAATACACCTCGTTGAACTCGGCCTGCCCGTTGGCCTGCTTGATCGGCTTCACCTCGACGCCCGGGCTCTTCATGTCCAGGAAGAACATGGTGAGGCCCTTGTGCTTCGGCACAGTCGGGTCGGTGCGGGTGATCAGGATGCCATAATCCGAGTAATGCGCGCCGGAAGTCCAGATCTTCTGGCCGTTGATGACCCAGTCGTCACCGTCCTTTTCCGCGCGGGTGCGGAGACCTGCGACGTCGGATCCGCCGGCGGGTTCAGAGAACAACTGGCACCAGATCTTCTCGCCGGACGCCAGCGGCGGCAGATACTGCCGCTTATGCTCCTCGGCGGCGTAGGCCATCATGGTCGGGCCGCACATGCCGTGGCCGATGATGAAGAGCGCGCCGAGCTTGCCGAACACGCCCTCTTCCTGCTGCCAGATCACCCGCTCGATGGGCGATGCGCCGCGACCGCCATAGTCCTTCGGCCAGTGCGGTACGGCCCAGCCGGCATCGGCCTTCTTCTTCTGCCAGGCTTTCGCGACTTCCAGAATATTCGCACTCTTGAGCTGAATGCGGCCAAGCGCAGCCTTCTTCAGTTCGTCTTCATATTGCTTGGGCGCATGGGCCGCGATCCAGGCTTTCGCCTCGGCGCGGAACGCGGCCTCCTGCGGGGTGTCATCAAAATTCATCGCGATTGGTCCTTACGCCGCGTTCTTCTGGCGCATGCGCTCGATCAACTGGTCTTCCCAATAGGACATCGAGCCGAGCCCAACCGCCACCGCGTTGGAGCGGCGGTAGTAGAGGTGGCAGTCGAACTCCCAGGTGAAGCCCATGCCGCCATGAACCTGGATGTTGTTCTTCGAGCAGTGCTGGAATGCCTGCGTCGCGCTGATGCGTGCTGCAGCGGCGGCTTCCGGCAGTTCGGACGCGTTGGTCGAGAGCGCCCAGGCGCCGTAATAGCAATTCGAGCGCGCCAGCGTCGCCGAGACATACATGTCGGCGAGCATGTGCTTGACCGCTTGGAACGAACCGATCTGGCGACCGAAGGCGATACGATCCAGCGCGTAGTCGCGGCCCATTTCCAGCGCACGGTCGGAACCGCCGACCTGTTCGAAGCCGATCAGCACGGCGGCACGATCGAGCACCTGCGAGAGAATGCTCCAGCCTTCGTTGGCAACGCCGAGCGGCTCGGCCTTGACGTTCTTGAAGGTAATCTCGGCCTGATTGCGCGACGGATCGATGGAGGTCAGCGCCTTCACCTCGACGCCTTCGCTGGTGAGATCAACCAGAAACAGCGCGATATCGCTGTCGCGGCCGGTGGAGCCGGTGCGCGCGGCGACGATGGCGAAATCTGCGATGGCACCATCGGCCACCGGCTTCTTGGTGCCATTGAGCACGCCATTCGCGGCGGTGAGCTTGATCGCCTTTGGCGACGGATTGCCCGAGCCTTCGAACAGCGCCAGCGTGCCGATGGCATTGCCCTGTGCAATCGCCGGCAGCCACTTCTGCTTCTGCGCATCGGAGCCGGCGAGCAACAGCGCTTCAGCGGCGAGATAAACCGTAGACGAGAATGGCACCGGCGCCAGCGCGCGGCCCATTTCCTCGGCGATCACGCAGAGTTCGAGATGACCGGCACCCGAACCGCCAAACGCTTCCGGGATGGCGACGCCGAGGAAGCCCATGTCAGCCAGGCCCTTCCAGAGCTCACGATCATAGGGCGCCTTGCCGTCGATCACGGCGCGCACGGCTTTCGGCGGGCACTTCTCGGTGAGAAAACGCCGGGCCTCATCGCGGAGCTGCTTCTGGTCGTCGGAGAAATCGAAGTTCATGGCGGTGTACTCTGTTCTGATCGATGGAAAGTCTAGTTGAGGATGATGACGTCTTCGCCGGGGTGCTCGGCGTAAAGCTGGGCGACCAGTGCCGCGCGGCGTTCGAGGCCGGCGCGTTGGTTGATGTAGCCCTTGTCGGTGAGTTCGTTGCCGTCGATGGACGCCGGCTCGACCATGAACATCGCGCGCGCAATGCGCCTGCTGCTGGCGCCTTCGCACGACGCATTATGTGCCTGCAGCCCCTTCTTCAGACAGGCAAGAACCGCGGGATGTTTCACCACATCGGCAAATGTCGCCTCGGGCTCGCCGATCATGATGCGGCAGGCCGGCAGGTTGGGCCAGGCGAGCACGCCGATATAGGGGCGATCCTGTCCCGTGATCAGCGCGTCCTGCACCACCGGCGTCGCCGTAGCGATCACATCGGTGCGCAGTGAGCCGACATGCACGAAGGTGCCGGTCGTCAGCTTGAAGTCCTCCACCACGCGGCCGGAGAAGATCAGGCCCTGCACGGGGTCATTGTCGTCGACGAAAATGCCAGCGTCGCCGATCTTGTAGAAGCCTTCCTCGTCGAAGGCCGCTTTGGTGAGGTCCGGCTGGCGATAGTAGCCCGGCATCACGTTGACGCCGCGCAAGCGCAATTCGTATTTCGAATCCACCGGCACCATCTTGAGTTCGACGCCGGGGAACGGCAGGCCGATCAGGCCGACGCGCTCGGTGTCCCAATAGGTGCCGGTCGAGGTCGGCGAGGTCTCGGTGCAGCCCCAACCGGTATAGAACACGATGCGCTCGCCGGTGGCGCGCACGGCCAGCGCCTGCATACGATCATAGAGATCGTCAGGGAGACGCGCGCCGCCATAGGCCATCAGATTCAGGTTCTTGAAGAACGAGCGCGCCAGCGCATCGTCTTTCTCCATCGCGCTGGCGATGGCAGCATAGCCGGCGGGAACATTGGCGTAATAGGTCGGCGAGATTTCGCGCAGATTGCGCAATGTCTCGTCGATCATGCCCGGCATTGGACGGCCATCGTCGATATAGAGCGTGCCGCCATCGATCAGCAGCGGGTTGAACAAAGCGTTGCCGCCCATGGTGTGATTCCACGGCATCCAGTCGAGATAGACCGGCGGCTGCGCGTTCGGATCGCGCGGGCGCGTCTGCATCATCATCGCGGCATTCGCCGTCATCATCCGCTGCGTGTTGATGACCGCCTTGGGCATGCCGGTGGAGCCCGAGGTGAACAGCAGCTTGCCGACCGTATCGGGCATGATCTGGGCGAGCGATGCGTCGACCGTGGGCGTAACCATGGTCGCGACCATGTCGGCATAGGCGGTGCTGGCGATCCCCGTCGGCGGGCGCGCCACATGGATGATCTTGATGTCGGTGAGATCGAGCGCATCTAGCGCCTTCTGGAAGGTCGGCCCGTCCTGCACCATGACCGCGACAGGCTTGATCAGGTCGAACAGATATTTGAGCTTGGCGTGATCCTGGCTCATCAGCGAATAGGCCGGCGACACCGGCGCTGCCGGATGCCGCGCCTGCATCGCCGCCATGGTCATTAGTGCATGCTCGATGGAATTGCCCGAAAGGATCGCAACCGGTCCATCGGACGCGAGCTTCATGTCGAGTAGCGCCTGGGTCAGCGCATCGGCGGTCCGCTTCGCCTCGCCATAGCTGAGCCGACGCCATTGCCGGTCATCGCCGGCGCGCTGGGCCAGCCAGGTGTGATCGGGACGCTCCTTGGCCCACTTCGCCAGAGACGCCGGCAGATGCGTCTCATAGGGCATCAACGGTATCAGCGACTTCATGACGATGACGCCGTCCGGCCGGCGCTCGACATCGATGTCGCGCTCCATCCAGTGGATCTTGCGGAAGGCGGGCTTTGTCAGCACCGCGGCAGCCTGCGGGTTCATGTGGTTTCTCCCAAAACCGTTCTTATCGAACCATGGTCTCGTTTGTCGGACCCTGTGTTCGTTGCGTGAGATCACGCTTCAACGTGTGACGTAAACCGGCTTTCGTTTCTCGATGAATGCGCGAATGCCTTCCTCGAAATCTTCCGAGCGGCTGCACAGCACCTGATTGCGATCTTCCATGGCGATGACGGCCTCGATCGAGCCGGCATCGACGGACATGTTGATGCATTCCTTCGACAGCCGCAGCCCTACCGGCGACGCGGTCATCATCGCATCGACATAGGGCGCAGCGGCGGCTTCGAGTTGACCGTCGTCGACAACTTCCGACACCAACCCAACAGCCAGCGCGCGATCGGCATGGATGAAGCGGCCGGTGAGGATCAGTTCAGAGGCGACGGAGACACCGACGAGACGCGGCAGGAAATAGCTTGAGCCGATGTCGCAGCCGCCGAGGCCGAGCTTGATGAAGGCGCAGTTCATGCGCGCCGACTTGGCGGCGATGCGGATATCTGCGGCGAGCGCCAGCGCGAAACCGCCGCCGGCGGCAGCACCCTGCACCAGCGCGATGATCGGCTGCGGACAGCGGCGCATCAGCATCACGATATCCGCGATGCGGCGCTGGGAATCCAGCGACTCGGTGACGGTGCGCGGCGCATTCTGCCCGGAGCGCACGGCCATTGCGTGTTTGAGATCGAGCCCGGCGCAGAAATTGGCGCCGGCACCCTTGAGGACGACCACGCGTGTCTTGCGATTGCGCTGCAGGCTTTCGAAATAGTCGTTTAGTGCGTCGATCAGAGCAGGATCGAGCGCGTTGAGACTGTCCGGACGATTAAGCGTCACCCGGTCCACGCCATCGTCGTGTTCGATCAGCAGTGGATTAGACACACGCGCTCTCCCGTTTCACTCGTTGGCGCCTTGCCGACGCTCATTGCCGCGCCCTCTCCCCTTGCGGGAGAGGGCAGCGCAGGAGTTAGAAACAAACTCACGAGAGGGGTGCCACAACGAGCCCTCTCCCGCCTTCGCTTGCTCAGGCACCCTCTCCCGCGGCGCGCGGCTACGCCGCGCTGGGGGAGAGGGGAAGACAAGTACTACCGCGGCGCCATACGGATGGCGCCGTCGAGGCGAATGGTTTCGCCGTTCAGCATCGGGTTCTCGACGATGTGGACCGCGAGGTTGCCGTATTCAGAGGCGTCGCCGAGGCGGGCCGGATGCGGCACCTGCGCGCCCAGGCTAGCGCGGGCTTCCTCGTTGAGGCCCATCAGCAGCGGCGTCAGGAACAGGCCCGGCGCGATGGTATTGACGCGGATCTTGCTGGAGGCGAGATCGCGGGCAGCCGGCAGCGTGAGGCCGACAACGCCCCCCTTCGAGGCGGAGTAGGCGATCTGACCGATCTGGCCTTCATAGGCGGCGACGCTGGCGGTGTTGATGATGACGCCGCGTTCCTCGCCGATCGGTTCGGCGGTGGCAAGCTGCTCGGCGAACAGACGCAGGCAGTTGAAGGTGCCGATCAAGTTCACCATGATGACATTGGTGAACTTCTCGAGCGGATAAACGCCCTGCTTGCCGACGATGCGCTGCGAACCGCCGATACCGGCGCAGTTCATCAGCACGCGCGCGGTACCATGCGCAGCCGCTGCCTTGGCGAGCGCCGCCTTCACGTCATTCTCGCTGGTGACATCGCCGACGGTAGCAACGCCCTTCACTTCGGCAGCGACCTTCTCGGCATTGTCCTGCGCGCGGTCGAACACGGCGACCTTGGCGCCCTTGGCAGCCATCGCGCGCGCGGTTGCCGCGCCCAGTCCCGAGCCACCGCCGGTGATGAATACGGCTACGTCTTTCAACTGCATCGATAATGCCTTTCCTTGGGCGTTTCTGATCGTTTCTTGAATTCTTGAGTCGCGACGAAGAAGAAAAAGAAGAAGTGGTCCTTGGGCGTTTTCTTGGTTGTTGTTCTTGGAACTGGTCCTTGGGCGTTTCTTATTGTTGGTTCTTGAATTTAGTTCCTTGGGCGTTTCCCGACATTTTTGAATTTTCTTGGCAGTTTTCCTTGGGCCGTTTCTTCTGAGCTCGTGATGTCAGGCCTTGGCAGCCTTCTTGTTTGTGAGGATCCCGCCGAGCAGCATCGCTTCCATATGGGCGACGTAGTCGCGGCAGACTTCATCGGTCACCGGGCCGACGCCAATGGCGCGCGACATGGCATGACGGCTGAAGAACAGGTTGTCGCAGGCGCCGATCAAACTGGTGTAGAACAGCACCGGATCGACCTTGCGAAATTCGCCGGAGTCGAGCCCTTCTGCCAGCAGTCGGCGATGGAAGCCGAGCAGCGGCCCCACGAAGAACTTCGATACTTCATCGGCTGCCTCGTTGCTGCTCTCATGCAGCAAGTAGTGGATCAGCCGGTTCATGTAGGGAAACTGGTAATAGGCCTTGATGATGCCGGCGATGTGCAGCCGCAGTTTTGCGGTGGCCGAGATCGGCTGCGCCAGCAGATATTCCAGATTGGTCATCTCGGTGGCGGCGTCGCGCGCAAGCAGCGCCAGCAGCAGGCCGTCCTTGTTGCCGAAATGATATTTCACCAGCGCCGCATTGACCCCGGACTGCTGCGCAATCTCGCTCAGCGACACCTCGATGGAGTTGCTGGCAATCATCAGCTCGCTCGCCGCGAGCAACAGCTTGTCGGCCGTCGGATTACGGGCAGCGGCGGTTTTCACAGAGGTGCTGGGGTTCAAAGTCGGTGCCATTCGGAGCGCAGATAATACGAACAATCGGCCGCACTCAAGAGTTAATTGACCGATTGACTAAACTCTCCGCGGACACTTAAATCCCGCGCATTCAACGCCACGAAAAACGCCGCCAAACAAGGCAAAAAGGGAGATCACGCATGGCTGAGGCCTATATCGTCGCCGCTGCACGCACCGCTGGTGGCCGCAAAGGCGGGCGTCTAGCCGGCTGGCATCCGGCCGATCTCGCCGCCTCGGTCTTGAACGCATTGGTGGAGCGCACCGGCGCCGATCCCGCCTCGGTTGAAGATGTCATCATGGGCTGCGTTGGCCAGGGCGGTGAGCAGGCTGTGAACGTCGCGCGCAACGCGGTGCTGGCCTCCAAGCTGCCGGAAAGCGTGCCGGGCACCTCCATCGACCGCCAGTGCGGATCGTCCCAGCAGGCATTGCATTTCGCCGCCCAGGCCGTGATGGCTGGCTCCATGGACATCGTGATCGCCGCCGGCGTCGAGAGCATGACCCGCGTGCCAATGGGCTCGCCAAGCATTCTCGCGTCCAAGGCCGGCATGGGCCACTACAAGAGCCCCGGCATGGAAGCGCGCTATCCCAATATCCAGTTCAGCCAGTTCACCGGCGCCGAAATGGTCGCCGAGAAATACGGACTGTCGAAGGATGACCTCGACACATACGCCTTCGAGAGCCATCAGCGCGCCATCGCAGCAACCGAAGCCGGCCGCTTCAAGGACGAAATCATCCCGCTGCAGATCACCCGCGCCGATGGCACCACGGACACCCATCACATCGACGAGGGCATCCGCTTCGACGCCACGCTCGACGGCATCAGGGGCGTCAAGCTGATCGCCGAGAACGGCAAGCTCACCGCAGCATCCGCCAGCCAGATCTGCGATGGTGCGTCGGGCGTGATGGTTGTCAACGAGAAGGGCCTCAAGCAACTCGGCATCAAGCCGCTGGCGCGCATCCACCACATGACCATGATGGGTGGCGATCCCGTGATCATGCTGGAAGCGCCCCTGCCCGCCACCAAGCGCGCGCTCGAAAAGGCCGGAATGAAGATCGACGACATCGACCTGTTCGAAGTCAACGAAGCCTTCGCCTCGATTCCGACGGCCTGGCTGAAGGCCACCGGCGCCGACCCGAAGCGCCTCAACGTCAATGGCGGCGCCATCGCGCTCGGCCATCCGCTCGGCGGCTCCGGCACCAAGCTGATGACCACGCTGGTGCACGCGCTGCAGCAGTCCGGCAAGCGCTACGGGCTGCAGACCATGTGCGAAGGCGGCGGCATGGCCAATGTGACGATCGTCGAGCGATTGTAATTTTCTTCCCCTCTCCCCTAGCGCTGCGTAGCAGCGCGACGTGGGAGAGGGTGGATCGAACACGCGAAGCGGGTTCGAGACGGGAGAGGGCCCGCGACTGGCCATACCCCTCTCCCGCCTTCGCTTCGCTCAGGCACCCTCTCCCACAAGGGGAGAGGGGACGTAAGAAAACTAAACCACACCACGAGCGGAAAAATCCGCCGGTCTTCGAGGAAACACCAAGGAATTCTCCATGACGCATCCGTCGATTCACGCGAAGACCAATCCCGACAAGATTGCCTACCGCATGGCCGGCTCCGGCCAGGCGCTCAGCTATCGCGAACTCGACGAACGCTCGAACCGCGGCGCGCAGTTGTTCCGCTCGCTGGGCTTGAAGGCCGGCGATCACATCGCGCTCTTGATGGAGAATCGCCTCGACTTCATGGAGATCTGCTGGGCGGCCCAGCGCAGCGGGCTGTATTACACGGCGATCAGCCGCTACCTCACGCAGGACGAAATCGCCTATATCGTGAAAGACTGCGGCGCACGGGTCGTCATCACTTCCGAAAAATGCGCCGATGTGGTTGCGCCGCTGATTACCAGCGCCGCGGAGCCGATGTTCTATATCGTCGACGGTTCGCGCACCGGTTTCCGCGACTGGAATAGTGCCCTCGCCACTCAGCCCGCCACGCCGATTGCCGACGAGGTTGCCGGCTACGACATGCTGTATTCGTCGGGCACGACGGGCCGCCCCAAGGGCATCAAGCGCGCCTCGGAGAACAATCCGATCGACGTGCCGAATCCGTTCCTGAAGCTGCTCTGCGCGAACATGTGCGGCATGACATCGGACTCGATCTATCTGTCACCGGCGCCGCTGTATCACGCGGCTCCGTTACGTTTTAACATGATGGCGATCACGCTCGGCGGCACGTCGGTGATCATGGAGCATTTCGACGCCGAGGAATTCCTCAAGCTTGTCGAGAAGCACAAGATCACCCAGTCGCAGCTTGTGCCAACCATGTTTGTCCGCATGCTGAAGCTGCCTGATGAAGTCCGTTTGAAATACGACGTCTCTTCATTGAACGGCGCGATCCATGCCGCAGCCCCCTGCCCCGTCGACGTCAAGGCGCGCATGATCGACTGGTGGGGACCGATCCTGATCGAATATTACGCCGGCTCCGAAGGCAACGGCGTCACCGTGTCGAACTCGCAGCAGTGGCTGTCGCATCGCGGGACCGTCGGCAAGGCTGTGGTCGGCAGCGTCAAGATCGTCAATGAAGAAGACCAGGAAGCGCCGACCGGCGAAATCGGCACGGTGTATTTCGCCGATACGCCGCAGTTCAGCTATCACAACGATCCCGAGAAGACGAAGCGCGCCTATAACGCGCGCGGCTGGTCCACCCTCGGCGACGTCGGCTATCTCGATGACGAAGGCTTCCTATACCTCACCGACCGCAAGTCCTACATGATCATTTCCGGCGGTGTGAACATCTACCCGCAGGAGACCGAGGACATTCTCATCACCCATCCGGACATCGCCGATGTTGCGGTGTTCGGCGTGCCGAACGAGGAGATGGGCGAAGAGGTCAAGGCCGTGGTGCAGCCGCACGACATGAGCCGCGCCGGCAAGGCGCTGGAGGCCGAATTGATCTTGTACTGCCGCAAGCATCTGTCCCCGATCAAATGCCCCAAGAGCATCGACTTCGAGCCGGAATTGCCGCGTACGCCGACCGGCAAGCTGGTGAAGCGCCATTTGCGGGACAAGTACTGGCCGAAGAAGGAAAAGGCGTCGGCCTAGACCTCGCCCTTGCGGCATTGCAGTCGCCGCGGTAATCCGCCGTGATGTCGCAAGTTCATCCATCATGACCGCCGGCCTGCTGGTCTCCGCAGCGCGATCCGGCGCGGGCAAGACCACGGTCACGCTCGGCCTGCTCGCCGCACTGGCGCGGCGCGGCATGGTACTGCGCGCGGCCAAGGCCGGGCCCGATTATATCGACCCTGCCTTTCACGCGGTCGCCACCGGCGCTCCCTGCATCAATCTCGATAGCTGGACCATGCCGCCCTCGCTGCTGCAGGCGCTGATGGCTGGCACCATCGACGCCGCCGATCTGCTGGTGGTCGAAGGCGTCATGGGCCTGTTCGACGGCGTGCCCGGCGTCGCCGACCGAGACGGTAGCAGCGCCAGTATCGCCGCGCGCTTCAATCTACCGGTGCTGCTGGTGCTCGACGTGACCGCGCAATCGCAATCCGCCGCCGCTATGGTGCGCGGCTTTGCCAGTCATCGTCCTGACGTGCACGTCGCCGGCGTGATCCTGAACCGCGTCGGCAGCGATCGCCACCGCCGCCTTATCACGGACGCCATCGCGCCGCTCGGCATCCCCGTCGTCGGCGCCATTCCGCGGGATGCCGCACTGGCGCTGCCAGAGCGTCATCTCGGCCTCATCCAGGCTGGCGAACACGGCGACCTTGCCACGCGGATGGACGTACTCGCCGACATGGCGGAGAAGCACCTCGATCTCGATGCCATCATCGCGCTGGCCGCCCCCATCGAGCGGGAGCCCACGCTCAATGCCACGCCAGCATTGCCACCGCCTGGTCAGCGCATTGCGCTTGCCGTCGATGCCGCATTCACTTTCATCTATCCGCACCTGATCGATGGCTGGCGCAACGCAGGCGCGGAGATCCTGCGCTTCTCCCCGCTAGCCAATGAAGCTCCGCCGGATGATTGTGATGCATGCTGGCTGCCAGGCGGCTATCCCGAACTTCACGTGGCGACGCTTGCCTCGGCGCAAAAATTCCGCGACGGGCTGGTGCGCTTCGCACAGACACGTTCGGTCCATGGCGAGTGCGGCGGCTATATGGTGCTCGGTGAAGGCCTGGAGGACGCCGACGGCAACCGGCATGCGATGATGGGGCTGCTCAGCCACACGACGAGTTTCCACAAGCGGCGCTTGCATCTCGGCTATCGCGAGGCGCAATTGTTATCCGACAGCCCTATCGGACCAAAGGGATCGCTCATCCGTGGCCACGAATTCCACTACGCGTCACTGATTGATCCAGGCAGCGACGACCCGCTGGTCGATCTCCGCAACGCGCAGGCCGAACCCATGGCAGAACGCGGCGGACGGCGCGGCCATGTCACCGGCACGTTCTTCCACGCGATTGCGCGGGTCGATGGCTAACGGGAACTAACGGCCCCAGCGATCCTGCCAGATCTTCTCGCCGATCAGGCAGTTGACGCGGGGCTCCTTCGTCGTGTTGGCGACAGGAATCGCGCGCGGCTCGGGCATCAATCCTGCGACTTCCAACACCAGTTTGGTGCGGATCGCTTCCTTGAACTTATCGCGCTCCTTGATCGGCACCACGAAGGAACCCGCGCCGCCGATCACGCAGTCCTCGTAATAGAGGTCGAGATTTTCGATATCCATGGTCGAGTAGGACAGTTCCTTGGCCATGATCGGCAGGCCATTGATGACAATGCCTTTCGCGACTGCCTCGTCGCGCGCCACCGTCACCGGTCCTCCATTGTTGTTCGGCCCATCGCCCGAAATATCGATGACCCGGCGCAGACCGTGCAGCGCATTTTCATCGAACAGCGGCATGGCGTAGTAGATCGCTCCCGAGATCGACGTCCGCGACGCCCGGCGGATCGGCGTCTTCATGATTTCGGATGCCACCGCGTCGGCGGATTCAGGACCATCGATGACACGCCAGGGAATGATCAGCTTCTGGTCTGACGATGCCGCCCACTCGAAATAAGTGACCGCGATCTTGCCTGTCGGGCCGCTTTTGAGCGCGGTAAGAAATTCCTTGGAGACGATGGCCTGGGCATAGCCTTCGCGCTGGATCGCCAACTCGTCCATATCCATCGAATAGGAAACGTCGACCGCCAGCACCAGTTCGACATCGACTACGGGGTCCTGCTTGCTCTGGGCAAACTGCGCTTTCGGGCCCGTCGCCGCCATGCTCGCGACGTCGCCGCCGGCCATCGCTCCCGCGACGAGTACCGCTCCAATCGAGACACACCAGCGCATAGCGGCCCTCCCGTTGAGAATCGAATGGTGACATGCAAATGACGAGCCGCAAAGCAGGAACCTGCAGGCATGTTCACAATCCGGTCATGGCGGCTCTGCTGCTGCGGCAGAGTTAACGGGCGCCTGCCCCCGGATTTGAACGGTTTGCACGTTCGCGCGACAAAGCTAGCGCAGGATGTCGCCAACGCCACATCCACCATTGCCGACCGGAATGGCCGACATGAGTGCCGCCTTGAATGCGCCGATGAACGGTGGCCGCCAGCCCGCAGCGCGGCACCCAATCGTGTGGGCCGTACTGCTCGCTTGCATCGGCGCAGCGATCGCTTTGTTCGTTTCAGCACCTGCCGAACAGCGCAAGACAGGGGCCGCCGAACACGATGAACCTATTCAGCCGTTCGGCGCCAACGCAGCCAACGAATGCCGCCGTCTTTTGCGGAACGCCACCGAATACCTCCCCGAGCAACAAGAGAAGCTGCGTTACCGGATGCGCCAGGCCGCCTGCAGCGAAGCATTCGCTGCAGCTCCGGACGATGTCCGCAACAAGGTGGCCTTCGCTCAATCGCTGCCGCATGAACGGCGCGCCGAGGCGGTCGCACTGTTGCGCGAGGCCGCAGCCCGGAACGATAGCGAGGCAAATTACGCAATCTATGAGTCGCACAATTCATGGGACTATCATCTTGATCGCCCGCAACTGATTGCGCGCGACGAGGCACAGCACGCGCTGATCAAGGCAGCCGAACTGGACAACCCGTCAGCGGTAAACAGGCTCGCCATCCTCTATGGCCGTGGCGGCATCGTGAAGCGGGCCCCCTCGGCCGAACGATACTGGACCGAGCGCGCGCTTCGGTTGCCGCTGCCGGAGAACGTCACCCGTGCGGACCAGCAGATCAGGCTTGCCCGGCTTCTCGCGCGATCCCCGCAGCCGGACGAGCAGACCCTCGGCCGGGATTTACTCGCACGTCTCGCCCAAGGCGGCTCGTTTGGCGCCAAGGCGGCGCTGGCTGAAGCCACGCGTCCCAACGATCCCGTGCGCGCCCGCAAACTATTTGAAGAGGCTGCGCGCGATCATCTGGGAGGCGATACCGAGCTGGCGCAGATGCTGCTCGATGGCGAAGGCGGCCCGGCCGATCCGAAGCGCGCATTATCGATCTTGCAAAGCCAGCGCCATCAAGCGAGCGCGAGTGGCCTGCTCGGCGAGCTTTATCTCGATGGAAAGCTGGTGCCACGCGACGTGTCAAAGGGGATCGACTTGCTGATCACTGCCGGGGTTTGGGATTACGACTCCCGGCTAAAGGCCCTGCGGTTGCTGGCCGGCCATCCGCAGGTTCAGATCTCTTCGCTCAACATCGTTCTGTATGAGGCAATTCAGGCTGCGGAACTTGGCGAGCCTGACGCACTTACCGCATTGGTCGATCTCAAACTATCGCAGAACCCGCAGTTTCGCGACGTCCCCGGAGCCTGTAAACTGAAACCAATGGCCGTGCAGCGCGGCGATCAGGATGCCGTGCAACGCCTCAAGGATTGCCCGGCCGAGTGATCATCGTCGCGTCGCCGCCACAGAGCGCGATCCGGATGAGTGTGCATGCCCGAGAGTGTCACCGCCCCGCAGACCAAGACTAAGACCAAGCCGAAGGTCGAGCGGCCGAAATTGTACAAGGTTATCCTCGTCAATGATGACTTCACGCCGCGGGAGTTCGTCGTGCGGGTGCTGAAGGCGGAATTTCGCATGTCCGAGGATCAAGCCGCCAAGGTAATGATGACGGCGCATCAACGCGGCGTCTGCGTCGTCGCCGTGTTCACCCGTGACGTCGCCGAGACCAAGGCGACCCGCGCGACAGATGCCGGCCGCGCCAAGGGCTATCCGCTTCTGTTCACGACCGAGCCAGAAGAATAGGACGTGGCGCTTCTGCTTTGGCCCTCAAGACGATAAAAATTTAACGATCGGCTCAATCCGAGGTTGGGCGGCATGTGGCAAGCTCGCCAGATGTCGATTGCACTCCGCAAGCAATATGTATCCCGGCCGGAATTGTCGTTCGGGCCTTTGCGCTTCATCGAATGCCTGCCTTGGCTCGTGCTGGCAGCGGGAATGCGCGTGATCGCGTTCAGCGGTGGCGTTATCGCCTTGCCGGCCATCTTCGTCGCCACGGTTGCCGTTCTTCTCGCGTTTCTGGTGACCGCACGGCGGTCGATCGAGCTTGCCGACGGCGAGACCCATCTCGGAGCGATGACGTTCGAGGATGAATTCCGACTATCGCTGCGCATTCTGGTGCGTATCGGCGCGCTGATGCTTATAGCGAGCATGATCTCTGTATCGCTCGGGATCTCGCCGCTGGACCTGAACTTCATGGGCGGCATCGATGGCATGGCGTTCGATCAGCCGACGGCGGCCGGAAAGATCTGGAATGCCTCCATCGCCACGCTGATCTTGCTGATGATCGTCGGCGTCGAACGCCATGACAACAGGGTTCGTTTCTTCGCGGCTTGCCGTGAATTCGCCAGGCGAAGCGCGTGGCTCGGCGTGGGCCTTCTGGTCCTGACCGCCGCCTATTTCGGCCTCGGTTTTGTCCAGGGTCTCGTTCGCAACGCGATTGCGATCTACGGGCAGGCGCCGACGACGAACACCTTCATCCGAAACCTGATCTTCTTCGTCTTTATCTTCAGCTTCGCGATGCTGCGGCTTTGGGTGACCCTGATGATCCTGACCGCGGCCCTCAAGCAATCCCATCTGCGCGGCGACTGACCTCAGCCGGCGACCGCGGTTTCATCGCCCAATCCATAGACCTGCTCGGCCTTGGCGAAGCCAGCGATGGGAAATTCACCGAGATCGGCCCAGTCGGCGTCTGTCGCACCAGCAAAAGCGGTCGACGCGACCACTGTACGATGCAGCCTGCCCGCGATCTTCTCCAGACGTGCGGCGAGGTTCACCGCCGGGCCGATACAGGTGAAGTCGAGCCGGTTGCCGCCGCCGATATTGCCGTAAAGTACCTTGCCGACATGCAGTGCCAGACCGAAGCGAAAGCGCTCTTCGGCACCTGCCGCATCCGACCAGCGCAGCGCTTCAACGGCAGCGCTGGCTTCACGCGCAGCCTCCAGCGCATGACCGCAAACCATCGAACGATCCGTATCATCCTCAGCAATGGGAAACACGGCCAGCAGGCCATCGCCCATGAATTTGAGCACTTCGCCGCCATGCTTGAGGATCGCAGGCACCTGACAATCGAAGTAAAGGTTGAGAATCTCGACGACGCTTTCCGGCGGCAATCGATCCGACAGCGCCGTAAAGCCGCGCAGATCCGACAACCAGATCGCTGCGCGCATGGTCTCGGTGTGGCCCCGTCGGATCTGACCACCGAGAATACGTCCGCCAGCGCGATTGCCCACATAGGTATCGAGCAGTGTCACAGTCACTCGTCGTATGCCGATGACCTCGATCAACCGCGCCAATGTCGGCAGCACCGTTTTCAAGGCAGCAAGCTGCTCGTCCGTAAAACCGCCAGGCTGCTTCGTGGTCCAGCTTGATGCGTGGAGCATGTTGTCGACGAAGGTGAGCGGGATCGCGATGTAGTCGGTAACGCCTTCGGCGCGCATATCGTCGAAAAAAGGAAAGGGTGTGGTTGATGGCTCATGAAGTCGGCTGCGAACCTCGACACCTTCACGGAAGACCAGCGCAAGCGGACTGCTGAGGAATTCAGGCGCCTCCTGAATGTCGAAATCAACCGAGCTGAGGACCACCCCGGTCTCCGGACGCCAGATGAAATTTCGGCCGAAGATTTCCGGGTGCAGGGTGCGGATGAAGATGCCGACGCGGTATAGCGGCAGCCCCGCAGCGACAAGCCGTTCGCAACATTCCGCCATCATGCGCGATGGCGTCGGCGCGGATCGCGCACCGTCACTGAGCCAGTCGATGATCTCTCTGAGCTTGTCGGGCAACACGGCTGGCACTTTCAAACTCGCGCGAACGCGGGCTTCGGTCAGTCACTTACTCTAGCCGACCTGTCCGCGATGCCGAATGAAATGATCGGCGAGCACACAAGCGGCCATGGCTTCCGCCACCGGCACGGCGCGGATGCCGACGCAGGGATCATGACGACCCTTGGTCAGGATGTCCGTATCGGCGCCATTGCGATCGACGGTCTTGCGCGGCGACAGGATCGACGAAGTCGGCTTCACTGCAAAACGTGCCACGACCGGCTGGCCTGTGGAAATGCCGCCGAGGATGCCGCCAGCATGGTTTGAGAGAAATGACGGGCCGTGATTGGTCATGCGCATCTCGTCGGCATTGTCCTCGCCGGACAATTCCGCAGCACCGAAACCGTCGCCGATCTCGACACCCTTCACCGCATTGATGCTCATCAGCGCCGCTGCCAGATCGCCGTCGAGCTTGGCGTAAATGGGAGCCCCCAATCCCGCCGGCACGCCGTCGGCGACCACCTCGATCACCGCACCGATCGACGAGCCGGATTTCCGGATGCCGTCGAGATAGCTTTCGAAGAAGGCGGCCTTGTCCTTGTCCGGGCAGAAGAAGGGATTGCGGGCGACCTCGTCCCAATCCCAATTGCCGCGGTCGATCTTGTGCGGTCCCATCTGCACCAGCGCGGCACGCACCGTCATTCCGGGCACGATCTTGCGCGCGATCGCGCCGGCCGCAACACGCGTCGCCGTCTCGCGGGCAGACGAACGGCCACCGCCGCGATAATCGCGCAACCCGTATTTGGCTTCATAGGTGAAATCGGCATGACCAGGCCGAAACTTGTCCTTGATGTCCGAATAGTCCTTCGAGCGCTGGTCGGTGTTCTCGATCAGCAGCGCGATCGGCGTCCCCGTCGTGACCTGCACACCGGTTTCCGGATGCGCCATGACCCCGGACAGGATCTTGACCGCATCGGCCTCCTGGCGCTGCGTGGTGAAGCGCGACTGGCCGGGACGGCGGCGATCGAGATCGGCCTGGATCTCGGCAACATCCAGCGGAATCAGCGGCGGACAGCCATCGACCACGCAGCCAATCGCCACCCCGTGGCTCTCGCCAAAGGTCGTGACGCGGAACATGTGGCCGAAGGTGTTGTGGGACATGGGGCGCTCGCTGCTTGAGCAGATGTCGTAACGCGGGCCGTCCGAGGGGTCAAATCGCCCGGTCAGCCGCAATGCTTAACTAAACTTGTCCATCCCGTCGGCGTTGAACACGTAGACCGCGCCCTGCTGGATCGGCAGCTCACTGACCCCGTCCGGAGTCTCAAGGCCCAGCGCCACCATTAGCGCCCGCGCCGTACCGCCATGGGCAACGGCAACGGTATCGCCCGTCAGGCCGTCAACCCATTCGCGCATCCGGAGTTGCACCTCAGCATAGCTCTCGCCGCCCGGCGCCGGCAGGCTCCATTTGTCCAGAAGACGTGCCGCAAAGATGTCGGGATGCGCAGCTTCCTGCTCGGCCAACGTGAATCCTTCCCAGTGGCCGAAGCCGATCTCACGCAGACGATCGTCGAGGCCGTAGTCGTCATGCGGCAGATCCAGCTTGCCGCGCACCAATTCCATGGTGTTGCGCGCGCGGCCGAGCGGACTGGAGACGAATGCGACATCGCCGTTGGTGCGCCCGTCGCGCGCCAGCAGATCTTTAAGGACACCACCGGCATGCGCCGCCTGCTCACGACCGAGATCGTTGAGCGGAATGTCCTTCGAGCCCTGAAAGCGACCGGCGGCATTCCATTCGGTCTGACCGTGGCGAATATAATAGATCGTTGGTTTCGGCATGGACTAAGCGATCAGTCCTTGCCGCCCATCGAGATATCCGGCGCATCCGGCACCTTGGTGCCGAGCACGTGATAGCCAGCATCGACGTGATGCACTTCGCCGGTGACGCCAGAGGACAGGTCAGACAGGAAATACATCGAGCTCTGGCCGACTTCGTCGATCGAGACGTTCTTGCGCAGCGGCGCATTGACCTCGTTGTATTTCAGCAGATAGCGGGAGTCGGCAATCCCTGCGAAGGCCAGCGTCTTGATCGGGCCGGCGGAGATCGCATTGACGCGGATGCCCTTCTCGCCCAGGTCAGCCGCCAGATAGCGCACGCTGGCTTCGAGCGCGGCCTTGGCGACGCCCATCACGTTGTAGTTCGGCATCCACTTCTCGGCGCCGTAATAAGTCAGCGTGATGATCGAACCACCGTCGGTCATTAGTTTCTCGGCGCGCTGCGCAACCGCGGTCAGCGAATAGCAGGAGATGAGCATGCTCTTGCTGAAGTTCTCCGCCGTGGTGTCGACATAGCGGCCCTCGAGCTCGTTCTTGTCGGAAAACGCAATGGCATGGACGACGAAGTCGATCTTGCCCCACTTCACCTTGAGCTCGTCGAACACCGCATCGATGGTCGCGGCATCCGTGACGTCGCAATGACCAAGCACGAGCGCGCCCAGTTCCGCCGCCAGCGGCTCCACGCGCTTCTTCAGCGCATCGCCCTGATAGGTCAGCGCGATTTCGGCGCCCTGCGCCTGGCACGCCTTGGCAATGCCCCAGGCGATGGAACGGTTATTGGCCACGCCGAGAATGACGCCGCGCTTGCCCTTCATCAGGCCTGAAACTTCGCTCATATCACATCCTATTTGCTTGGCTGATAACTTGGCAGTCCATACCGATCTGCCCTTGGGGGTACACCAGCACTTGCGTCCGGTACAGCCCAAAAGCCTGGTTATGTGGCTGTTTACCGTCCGGGGCTTAACGCCGGAATAGACGGTCCGCCAAGGTGTTATGATAGATGCGGCGCAATTGCGGACCGCCCAAGATACCGTCAGGATTGCAACGGATGGCACGAGCCCCATGAGCGCCTTTCGCGAAAGCGTTGAGAGCATGATTCCGGCGCTGCGCCGCTATGCGCGAGCGCTGGCGCGTGACACCGACATTGCCGACGACCTGGTGCAGGACACGCTGGTGCGCGCGCTGCGCTCGGAAAAACTGTTCATCGGCGGTGACCTCAGAAGCTGGCTCTATACGATCCTGACCAACCTGAACCGCAACCGCCGCCGCTCGCTGGCGCGCAAGCCGGTCTTCACCGAACTGTTCGACAACAATCCGGATGCCAGCGGCACCGAAGCCGAAGGGCGCGACATCTCGCGCGCCCTTGCCGCCCTCGTCGAAGAGCAGCGCTCGGTGCTGCTGCTCGTGATGCTCGAGGGCCTGAGCTACCGCGAAGTCGCCGACATCCAGGGCGTGCCGATCGGCACCGTGATGTCGCGCCTCGCCCGCGCCCGCGCCCATGTCAAAGCCTATCTCGACGGCGAGCGCCCGGCGCTGCGCGCGGTCAAATGATTTAAAGGGAAGATGATAATGACCGGACCGAACATTCCCGTGACCGAAGACGAATTGCACGCCTTCGTCGACAATGAATTGCCGGCTGAGCGCCGCGCCGATGTCGAGGCATGGCTTACGACACATCCCGACGATGCCGAGCGCGTCGCATCATGGCGCGCGATGGCCGAGTTGCTGCATGCCCGTTACGATTCGATCGCCGACGAGGCAGTGCCAAAGCAGCTGGAAATCGAGCGACTGGTTCAGCAGCCGCGGCGCTGGGTCTACGGCGCAGTCGCCGCAACGCTGGTCGCCTTCGTTGCAGGTGGCAGCGCGGGCTGGGTCGCACGCGGCGCAGCGACCACGCCGTCGATATTCCGGAGTTTCACGGTGGACGCGCTCGGTGCACACCGGACCTATGTGGTCGAAGTCCGTCATCCGGTCGAAGTCGCAGCCAATGAACGTGCACACCTGCAGCAGTGGCTGTCGAAGCGCGTCGGCTACGAGATCAAGGCGCCCGAACTCGATGCAGCCGGATTGAAGCTGGTCGGCGGACGCTTGCTGCCCGGCCCCGAAGCGCCTGCGGCCTTCTTCATGTATGAGAGCCCGTCGGGCGAGCGCTACACGCTCTACACTTCGCGTGCGGCGAAAGCCGACGCCACCCAGATGCGCTACGCTGCGCAGGACAAGGATGGGGCCATGTTCTGGGCCGACAAGGGCGTCGGCTATGTCGTGTCAGGCCCGACCGACAAGGACCGGCTCAACCACGTCGCGCGCCAGATCTACGATCAGACGGAGAAGACGGGGGGGTGAGACGGCGAGCTGATCGCTGCTCACCTCACCCCAGATCGCTACGGGGATGATACGGGTGCCCGTCGCGCCACTTCTCCATCAGGGCTTCCAGCTCGGCATCGTTGCCGTCCGGCAGCATGATCCTGGTGGTGAAGTAGAGATCGCCCGCGGCGCCGCCGGCCAGCGGCAGGCCCTTGCCCTTCAGGCGAAACACCCGTCCGCTCGAAGTGTTCTTCGGAATTGAAAGCTCCACGGCGCCGGTGAGTGTCGGCGCGCGCACCTTGGCCCCCAGCACGGCTTCGTACAGCGTGATCGGCAGATCGACGCGCAGGTCGTTGCCATCCACCTTGAAGAAGGAATGGGGAGCGATAGTGACGGTGATCATCAGATCGCCGGGACGATGTCCTGGCGCGCTTTCGCCCTGCCCGCGGAGCCGGATCTGCTGGCCCGACGTGACGCCGGCCGGTATCTTGACGTTCAATTCCTTGCCGGATGGCAGACGTACGCGCTTCTCGGCGCCCTTCACAGATTCTTCCAGCGTCACCGTCATGGCGACGTTCAAATCCAGATCGGGCATCCCGCCGGCATAGCCGCCGGTATCGAACTCAAAGCCCTGCGCACCGGGACGCGCACCGCGCGGGCTGGCGCCACCGAACATGCTGTTGAGGATGTCCTCGAAACCGCCGCCGGCAGCACCGCCGGGAAAACCCTGCTGCGCACCGGGACCGCCGCGGAAAGCATGCTCGAAGCCGCGCTGCGACGCGCCGGCGCGGCCGCCGCCAGGGAAGCCCTGGAAGCGCGCTTTACCCTCGGCATCGATCTCGCCGCGGTCGAACTGCTTGCGCTTGTCCTCGTCGCCGATGATCTCGTTGGCCGCATTCAATTCCGAAAACCGGTCGGCGGCTTTCGGATCGTCCTTGTTGCTGTCGGGATGATGCTTCTTGGCGAGCTTGCGATAGGCACTCTTGATCGCCGCAGCGCTGGCGCCCCGCTGCACCCCCAAGACCTCATAGGGGTCGCGCATCCGTCGTCTCTCCTTCAGGTAACTAAAAGGCGGGCAATCGGCCCGCATGTTGGGTTTGCGGGCCAGGGCCCGCCTGCTTCTTCATCTGGTGACTTCGTGTCATTTTTGCAACTCGGCCGCAAGCGGCCCGTCGGTGAAAACTAGCTCCGTTTCCACGGCTTCAGCGTATGCACGTCCCAGCTGCCGCGCTCACCCTTACAGGCCGCACCTTGCATCCAGCTTTCGCTGGTGCCGTTGACGTAGCTGGCCAGAAAATCCCTGCAGGTGCGACCTTCCGCGACATAGGCACTGGACAGAGGCGTCACCGATCCGCGCGCGCCGGTCGACGGGTTTTCCCACGGCTGGCTGGAATCCTTGCTGCCCTTGGTGAGGACATCGGAGGCCGCAGTGCGCGTCAGGACCAGATCGGCTTCGGTGGGCTCGTAATTGGCGGCCTGGACGGATGCCGGCGAAATCGAACCGGTGACATCGCCGCCCTCCATCCTGGCCAGCGCGGACTCGTTTCGGCCCATACTGCAACCACCAAGCGTGCTGCCGATAAGAATTGCTGTCAAAGCCGCACCGAGCGGGCAGATGGCCGATAGGCCAATGCGCAGCCGTGCCCTATATAGGTCTTGCCTATGCAGGGGCAGTAGCAAGCTCTCGACAGCAGGCCAACGCAAGCGGAACTCCGGACATGACCGATACGACCTCCCCCATCAAAGACTCAACTCCGTTAACGTCAGGTGATTTTACGGCCGCTGCGGAACCATTTGCGCTGTTTTCCGAGTGGTTTACCGAGGCAAAGGCGTCCGAGCCCAACGATCCGAACGCGATGGCACTGGCGACCGTCGATGCCGACGGCCTGCCGGACGTGCGCATGGTGCTGATGAAGGGCTATGACACCAACGGCTTCGTGTTCTACAGCCATATCGCCAGCCAGAAGGGCCAGGAGCTCGCCGCCAATCCCAAGGCCGCCTTGCTGTTTCACTGGAAGTCGCTGCGCCGGCAGGTCCGCATTCGCGGTCCCGTCACCCGCGTGACCGATGCCGAGGCCGACGAGTATTTTGCGACCCGCCCCAAACAGGCGCAGATCGGCGCCTGGGCGAGCAAACAGTCACAGCCGCTGGAAAGCCGCTTTGCGTTCGAACAGGCCATCGCCAAGGAAGGCGCCAAGCACCTGATCGGCGCCGTTCCGCGTCCGCCAGGCTGGAGCGGATGGCGCATCACGCCACAGCGTTTCGAGTTCTGGCACGACCGCCCGTTCCGCCTGCATGATCGCATCGAATTCCGCCGCGACACCGCGGCACCAGATACGTCCTGGTCCAAGGTGAGACTGTATCCGTGAGCCCTGACAACGAAACGAGAGCCAGACACGTGAACCACCCAGGATCGAACGCGCCCAAGCGCACCATGCTGCTCACCGGCGCAAGCCGCGGCATCGGTCATGCCACCGTGATGCGCTTTTCAAGCGCCGGCTGGCGAGTGCTGACCTGTTCGCGGCATCCGTTTCCGGAAGTCTGCCCATGGGATGCAGGCCCCGAAGATCACATCCAGGTCGACCTCTCCGACCATGACGACACCGTCCGCGCCATCGACGACATCAAGGAACGGCTGAACGGCGGCGCGCTGCATGCGCTGGTGAACAATGCCGCCATCTCGCCGAAGGCCGAAGGCGGCGCGCGCATGGGCTCGATCGATACCGACGTCGCGACCTGGAGCCACGTCTTCAACGTCAACTTCTTCGCGCCGATCATGATGGCCCGTGGGCTGATCGAACAGTTGAAGGCAGCCAAAGGCTCGGTGGTGAACGTCACCTCGATCGCCGGCTCGCGCGTGCATCCGTTTGCCGGTGCGGCCTATGCCACATCGAAAGCGGCGCTGGCGTCGCTGACCCGCGAAATGGCGTCGGATTTCGGCCGCCTCGGCATCCGCGTCAACGCCATCGCGCCGGGCGAGATCGACACCTCGATCCTGTCGCCGGGCACGCAGACTATCGTCGATCAGCAGATCCCGCTGCATCGGCTCGGCACGCCCGACGAAGTCGCCAAGATCATCTATGTGCTGTGCACGGAAACGAGTTCATACGTGAATGGCGCCGAGATCCACATCAATGGCGGCCAGCACGTCTGATCAGTGGTAACAGGTGGGGAATAGTCATGCTGAGGACCGCGCCATTCTGGCGCTCCCCAAGACACGCGGGACCTTCTAGTCCGCGTAAAACTTCCGCGGCATCGGCGCAGCCGCGCTGATCCCCGCGCTGGAACAATCGTCTTCGGATTCGCCGTCCATCAACCCTGCGCCGCAATGCCGGCAGGTTCGCGCAGACATCGCCTGCGCCCGACCGTTGGCCATGCGCGCCTGTTGATAGGACCTGAGATCGACGACGTTCCGTCCCGATGTTTCTGTTTTGTCAACCATTGCTGTCCTCATCGCTTCTGACAGCGTTATGACAGCAACCATTAGCGCAACCGTTCAGCGGAACGCTCGAATTTTACCGGATAAATTGTGGCGGGAATCGCGCGAAGCCTATGATCATTGGGCTTTTCGAACACGCATCATGAATGCGTTTTGATAGTTGGAAAAAGATTCAGACACCCGCGCCTTTATGATCCCGCGAGCGCATGCTCGGGGTTGTCTAAGCGGTGTCCCCTCCTGAAACATGAGGGGTGGCAGCGCGCCTGACGACGCGAAATGGTGGTAATTTTCGCGATCCGCTCCGCCGGAACGCCGGCAAGCTGCAACCGCGCAACGCCATCCGGCGCGCCACCGCGGCGATTTCTGTCCCCGGGACCGTTCTTCCGGGCAAAGGCGCAGAGCTCCGCACTCCGCTGATCCCGACGGTTTCCCGCCGTTCACCAATGCCACGTCCAGCCAGCATGAGTGGCAGACCCCCGTAGTGGGGTCGGACGGTGACCCAAGGCCTCCCGAGTGCGCGGGGTACGTCACCCCACACCCGCAGGCGCCGCATCCCTGTCCCACTTCAAGACGCCTCATGAAGCGCCCCTCGCGAACCGGATGAGCGGAGGATAATCCTTATAGGCATATTGTCAAGAGATGCAGGAAAAATGTTTGGGCGCTGCTATCCCTCATTTGTCATTCCGGGGCGCGCCCTTGCGCGAACCCGGAATCCATAACCACGATCGAACTTATGGATTCCGGGCCTGCACCCCACCGGCTTCGCCGGCGTGACGCATCCCGGAATGACAAATGAGAGGTTAGTGCCGCCCTACGTGCCCTACAGCCACTTCTTCCACTTGAAGAACATGTAAGGCAGCACCGCGGCGAACAGCATCATGATCAGCGCCATGGGGTAACCGACATCCCATTGCAGTTCCGGCATCGCCTTGAAATTCATGCCATAGACCGAGGCGATCAATGTCGGCGGCATCAGCACGACGGCCATGACCGAGAACAGCTTGATGATGTTGTTCTGTTCGAGATTGACGACACCGAGCATCGCATCGAGCGTGAAGGTGATCTTGTTCGACAGATAGGAGGCGTGATCGGTCAGGGACACCACGTCGCGCTGCATGGTCTTGAGCTGCGCGCGCATGTCCTTCGACCACTTCACGCCTTCGGCTTCCGCCGTGATGAAGGTGACGACGCGGCCGATCGAGACGAGGCTTTCACGCACTTTCGAGGTCAGGTCGCCCTTGCGACCGATGGTGATCAGGATTTCCGAATAGCGCTTGGCATGGCCGGTCCGCAGCGATTCATCCGGCTCGAAGATGTCGTGACTGACCTGATCGACATCGGCGCCGACGCGTTCGAGAATGTCGGCGCAGCGATCGATCACCGCGTCGAGCAGTTCGAGCAGGGTGGTTTCGCCATTGGCGCCGGCGGGCGCATTGCGGCCAAGCTTCAGTTCGACGGACGCGAACGGACGCGGTGTATCGTAGCGCACCGTCACCAGCCGTTGCCGGGTGAGGATGAACGTTACCGCCGTGATCCGCGGCGACTCCGTGTCGGAGCCGCACATCAAGCTCGCGGTCATATAGCGGGCGCCGTTCTCGATATAGAGACGGCTGGAGATTTCGATCTCCTGCATGTCTTCACGGGTCGGGATTTCGATCCCCGCCAGCTTCTCCACCGCCTTGTCCTCGGCCGGCGACGGCTTCACCATGTCGATCCACACCGCATTATCCGGCAACGCCTCGAGATCGGTCGGCTCGGATTTCCTCAAGGCGTGGTCGGCAGGGGTGAAGACAGCGAGCATGGCAACTCCGGAAGATTGAAAAGGCGGGAAACTGCAATACGGACGATCCGGGCAGAATCGGCAGGGGCGACCGACCATGACCGACGCGGATGCAGCCGTCATGACAGCCTTTGTGCGGCGCGCCAACCCGGGGAATTTTTCCCGTAAGATCACGCGCTCCATGGTCTCGATTTGACAAAATTGTCACGCGCGCATCACGGCTTCGCGAGGCGTTGCGGTTCTGCACAGGATTTGGCCGGAGGGTCGAAAATTCTGCGGCAAATATGACACAGGTTGTGCGCTGCATGATGCGCAGCGCATCTAACCGCTGGAATTGCAGCGGATTTCAGCGATAGTAGCTTTAACGGAATCGTGGCGTTCGCAGGCTATTTTGGGTGCGTTTCCTTGCACCAGCCTGTTTCTTCGGACCTCACGCAATTGGAACAATGACATGTCGCCGCTCAAGATTAAGCTTGGTTTGATTGTCGCCGCCGGCCTGATGCTGTCGGGCTGCATGCAGACCGCCACGCAATTCCAGGCCGCTCCGGAAGCCAGCCTCAAGCCGAATGACAAGGCACAGCTCGCCAAGGCACGTTACGCCAAGGTTGCCGTCGCCGAGCCGTTCCGCCGCGCCATCGTCGACTTCCACCGCAAGGAAGCGCCGGGCTCGATCGTGGTCGATTCCGACAACCACTATCTCTATTTCGTCCAGGACGGCGGCAAGGCGATCCGCTACGGCGTGACCGTCGGCGAAGAAGCGCTGGCCTTCTCGGGCGTCGCGCGCGTCGGCAACATGGCCGAATGGCCGAAGTGGACCCCGACCAAGGACATTCACGCCCGCATCGAAGGCCTGCCGGCCCAGGTGCCCGGCGGCGTCGATAATCCGCTCGGTGCCCGCGCCCTCTATCTCTATCAGGGCAACAAGGACACGCTGTTCCGCATTCACGGCACCAATCAGCCGGAATATATCGGCGCCTCGATCTCGTCGGGCTGCATCCGCATGACGAACGAAGATGTCATCGACCTCTATAGCCGCGTCAAGCCTGGCGCTGTGGTCGTCGTGCTCGAGCCGAAGGCCGGCGACTCGCCGTATAACTCGAAGCTCGCCCTGCAGGGCGGCGGCGGAACGCCGTACTGAGCCGACAGGGTTTTATCCGATTAGAAAAAGCGCCGGTTTTTCCGGCGTTTTTTTGTTGGGTGGATATCGGGTTGCCCGGCGATTACCCCCAAACACCGGTGTCATCCCCGAAGGCGGGGATCCATAAACTCCCGAGAACTGACGAAGCACAGCAGATGCGGCACCGTGACCGCCCCCACTACACCCGATAGCGGTTATGGATCCCCGCCTTCGCGGGGATGACAATCGATAGATTACTCAGCCTCACAAGTGGACTTCCTGTCCCCTCACCGCAAAAAGCTGAACGGCGAAGGTGGCGGCGCGCGGCGCTTGCGCGGCTTGGGCTTCGGTTTCGGCTTGGGCTGCTCCGGCGCGGGCTCGGCTTCAGCAGCTTCCGGCTCGGGCTCCGCAGCTGGCTGAGCAGCAGCAGGCTCTACAGGCTTCGCCTCGCCCGGCTTGCCCTCGGCCACTTCGCGCGGCGGTGCTTCGTCCGGACGCACGGCCGGCATCAGCGGCGCGATGCGCGGCCACTCGTCCCAGACGTCCCATTGGCAGATGCGGTAGTTGCCGCGGCGCTCGGCGATATCGAGATGGATATGATCCTCGTGGTAGCCGTCGGAGCCCGGCCCCAGCACGGTGGTGAACCGCGTACAGACCGAATGCAGCACGGCCTCGCGCTGCTCGCGCGGCGTGTTACGCTCGGTGAGCGCGATCGAGCGGCCATTGGCGAGTTTCAGCCCGCGCACATCCAGCGCATTGGCGCGGCCATGCTCTGACAGTTTCGCCCCGACGACACGGTTGCGACCACGGCAATCGAAAGAGTCGAAATTATCGAGCTCAAGAAGCTTCGTACCTAGGCTGGTCGCGAGCGGCGCCATGTCGGTACGGATCCATTCAGCCACGGCCGTAGCCATGGCGCAGCGCATCGTTCCCGCCGGCTTCAGCGGCACGCGCGTCTTGTCCGGCAGCACTACGGCCTCGAGCCGCACCATGTCGGGGCCACCGCAGGCGCCTGGCCCCTTGATGTCGGGAATGCTCGGCGCAACGGCGACGGCATCGGTGAGCGCGAGGCGGCAGGCTGAAGGCGGCGGCGGCTCCGGCGGACGCGCTTCCGCAGCAGGCTTCTCAGGCTCAGCGGGTTGCTCCGATCTCGCAGGCTCCTCACCGGGATTTTGCGCCGGCTCGATCGCCGGCGCCTCTGCCGGGCGGGGCTTTGGCAGCGGCACACGCGATGTCGTCAGATAGGCCTGCGCCGGCGCAGCAACCAGCAGCAACGCCAGAACCACCCCAATTGTCCTTTGGTCGCAGCTGGATAGACCAAAAGTCCATTTCCGGGCCGCTTTCCCCGCGCTAAACTTCATGCCAAGACCTAAAGCAAGAACAGGGTCGAAGTTCCCCGGCAACGATCGGGGAGCCGGCACGCCAATCACAAGACGGAGGAACGATCAAATGCGTGGCTTGATGCAAGACTGGCCTTTGCTGTGTCATCGGATCATCGATCATGCGGCCCAAGTCCACGGCGAGCGCGAGGTCGTGACCAGATCAGTCGAAGGTCCCATCCACCGCACCAATTACGCCGAAATTCGTACCCGTGCCCTGAAGGTCGCGCAGCGTCTCGACCGCGAGGGCATCAAGATGGGCGACCGCGTCGCCACCATCGCGTGGAACACGTGGCGACACCTGGAAACGTGGTACGGCATCATGGGCATCGGCGCCATCTGCCACACCGTCAATCCACGTCTATTCCCGGATCAGATCGCGTGGATCATCAACCATGCGCAAGATCGCATCGTGATGACCGACCTCACCTTCGTCCCAATCCTCGAGAAACTCGCCGACCAGCTGCCATCAGTAGAGCGCTACATCATCTACACCGACAAGGCGCACATGCCGCAGACCAAGCTGAAAAACGCCGTGGCCTATGAGGACTGGATCGCTGAGGTCGACGGCAACTTCAAATGGAAGGAGTTCGACGAGAACACCGCAGCGGCGATGTGCTACACATCGGGAACAACAGGCGATCCGAAGGGCGTGCTGTATTCTCACCGCTCCAACGTGATGCACGCGCTGATGGCCAATACCGGTGACTCGCTCGGCGCCAATGCCGCCGACACCATGCTGCCGGTGGTCCCGCTGTTCCATGCCAATAGCTGGGGCATCGCATTCTCCGCGCCGTCGATGGGCACCAAGCTCGTGCTGCCGGGCGCCAAGATGGACGGCGCTTCGATCTACGAATTGCTCTCCACCGAAAAGGTCACCCATACCGCCGGCGTGCCAACGGTATGGCTGATGCTGCTCAACTACATGTCGCAGAACAATCTGAAACTGCCCGACCTGCGCATGGTGGTATGCGGCGGATCGGCGATGCCGCGCTCGATGATCAAGGCGTTCGTCGACATGGGCATCGGTGCACGTCATGCCTGGGGCATGACGGAAATGAGCCCGATCGGCACGCTGGCCGCGTTGAAGCCGCCGTTCGACCAACTCGAAGGCGACGAGCGGCTGGATATCCTGCAGACCCAGGGCTATCCGCCGTTCGGCGTCCAGATGAAGATCACCGACGACGCCGGCAAGAACCTGCCCTGGGACGGCAAGACCTTCGGCCGTCTCAAGGTGCGCGGCCCGTCGGTATCATCAGCCTATTTCCGCGTCGAGGACGAAATCCTCGACGATGAAGGCTATTTCGACACCGGCGACGTCGCGACCATCGACGCGCATGGTTATATGCGGATCACCGACCGCTCCAAGGACGTCATCAAGTCCGGCGGCGAATGGATCTCGTCGATCGATCTGGAAAACCTTGCCGTCGGTCATCCGCAGGTGGCGGAAGCCGCCGTCATCGGCGTCTATCATCCGAAGTGGGACGAGCGCCCGCTGCTGATCGTCCAACTCAAGCAGGACCAGACCGCCACGCGCGAGGACATCCTGAAATACATGGATGGCAAGATCGCAAAGTGGTGGATGCCGGATGACGTGGTGTTCGTCGATGCGATCCCGCACACGGCCACTGGCAAGATCCTGAAGACCGCGCTGCGCGATCAGTTCAAGACGTATAGCCTGCCGACGGCGGCGGCGTAGCTGACAAGAGCGACAGCGTTCCTAACCTCTCCCCGCCCTTCGCGGGGAGAGGTCGACCGGCGAAGCCGGTCGGGTGAGGGGCATGGCACATGCGTGGCCACATTCGCATCACCAACAGATCGCGCGAATTACGCGCCAACTCCACCGACGCCGAAACGAAACTGTGGAATCGTCTGCGCAACAGGCAGATTGCCGGCTGCAAATTCATTCGCCAAGAGCCGATCGGGCGATATATCTGCGACTTCGTTTGTCGGGAGAAGATGATCGTTATCGAGGTCGATGGCGGGCAGCATCTGGAGTCGCAACGGGACGCCATGCGCGATCGATATCTGCGCGAGCAAGGTTATTGCGTGCTTCGCTTCTGGAACAACGATGTGCTGTCAAATATCGAAGGCGTGCTGTCGCTCATCGATGAGGAATTGCGCAAGACCTCGGATTGATCCGAACCGATAGACTGCGTGCGTTGAAGCAGCGTGCTTGGCCCCTCACCCGCGCGCCAGGTGCGCGCGACCTCTCCCCGCAAAGGGCGGGGAGAGGTTAAAGAGAGCCTCAGCCGTTCAGTGCGGCCTTGACCAGACCGCTGGCCTTGCCGAAGTCCATCTGGCCGGCATATTTCGCTTTCAGCGCGGCTATCACCTTGCCCATGTCTTTCATGCCGGCCGCACCCGTCGCTGCGATCTCGGCTGCGATGGCGGACTTGGTCTCGTCCTCCGACATCTGCTGCGGCAGATAGGCGGAGATGATCGCGATTTCCTCGCGCTCCTGGGTCGCGAGCTCCGCGCGGCCGCCCTTGTCATAGAGCTCCACGGATTCCTGGCGCTGCTTGATCATCTTCTGCAGCAAGCTCAGCAGATCGCCGTCGGACAGCGGTGGCTTGCTCTGGCCGCGCGCTTCGATATCGGCATTCTTGATGGTCGAATTGACCATGCGCAGCGTCGAAAGCTTGCGCTCGTCCTTGGCCCGCATGGCGTCCTTGACGGCGTTGTTGATGTCATCGCGCAGCATCTGCGTCTCCTCTTGCGGCCGCCAATCGCAGCGCCGGAACTCGGTTGGCCCCGATCTAAGCGTTTTAAGGGGTATGCACAACTGCACCCGCCAATTCTCGGGGACGCCGCCCAGAGCTGTTGCCCGAACCTACTGCCCAAACCTATTGCCGATGGCTGGAGCTGAAATCCTCCACGCCTGCGGACAGCGGCCCGGGCGCATTGGCCCCAGCGACGTAGGGCAGAACCATCAACGCCGATATGGTGGCCGGAATACCGGCCTGGCCCCATAGCCGGGGCTGAACCTCGAAATCAAACCTGACGTGCCGCGGCTCGAGCATCGCGACCTTGCCCATCCACATCAGGCAATCGCTATCTGTCGCAAAGCACATCGAAGCCCACCCCTTCTGCAGCGTCGTCGCGCGCGGCATGCCCCAAGTGTACTGGAACTGGAACGGGCGGCTGTAGACGGGATGGTCAGGGCTGTAAAAGGCCGTCGCGAATGCCAGCCCGTCGTCGCCACTGATCCGCGGCATCGGCCGGCCTGTCATCTGGTGCCACCGGTCCGTCAGCTCTTGAGCGGCCAGCCGATAGTAAGTCCGCTCGTTAGGATTGATGCTATTGCGGTAAATCGCATGGATCGGAGCAGCCACAATGGTTGCGATGATGGCGATGCCGGCGACGAACACCACCATATTGACCACATACAGGCGTTCGAGCGTGAAGCGGGCGCCGCAAACGATCAAAACGGCAGGCAGGAACAAACCCTGGAGCGCCCATAGCGAAGGCATGTCGGTGCCAAGCGTGACGGTAGTCATAACGGGCAGCAGCACCGTGCCGATGAACACCCAGAACAGCAGCAACAACCCCGGACCCATGGCACGGAAATCGGCCGAAAAGTACTTCAGGCGCAGCTCGGCCGATAAAACCCAGACAATGGCCGGGAGCGCCAGCGTCGCCGCGAGACCGAGCAAAAACATGCTGGCTTCGATGAGTGACTGACCAAAGTCGATGCCGCCGTGAACCTGTATGGCATAGGCGAACGGCGCAGCACCGGTCGTCACGAGCCAATGGATGTGCGGCCCAAGGGCAATGAGCCCGGCAAGTGTCGAGACCCACGGTGCCCAGGACCTGAAATAGACCGCCCGCTGCGGATGCACGATCGCTGCCAGCGCGAAGCTGGCGATCAGGAAGATCGAATAATATTTGCCGAGCATCGCCAGCGCGGACAGGACGCCGGCGGCGGCAGCCCAGCCGATAGCGCGCGTTTCAAAGGAGCGCAGGAAGCAATAGGTCGCCAGCGGCCAGACCGCGAGCAGCACCGTGTTCGCGTTGAAGCGCTGGGCATGGAACTGGTAGGCCGGAAGCAGCATCAGCAGCAGCAGCACGACGGCTCGCGAATCGCCGCGCACGAAGCGGCGTGCAATCAGATCGACAGCCCAGAGCGCCACCGCGGCATTGGTCATCGACAGCAACTGGAACGACCAGTCGGTCAGCGGGAAAACCAGCGTCCACAGCCGCGCGACCCAGCCCATCAAGGGCGGATGTTTGGGATTCCCCCAAGCGAATTCGCGGCCAAGCGTCCAAGTTTCCAGCGCGTCCGCATGTAGATCGCCGCTCTGATAGGCGATCACCAGAAACAGCAGCCAGATTCCCGCGAAGCCGACGATCAGCACAGGAATCGTCCAGCCCGCCTCGATCCCATCGAGGAAGGTCAGAAAAGGCCTGCGCCATCGCGCTGGCGCGATGGCCGAGCGCGCGGCCATCTTGGCGAAATGGTCCAACTGCACTGAAATATCCGGAAATACGGGAAGTCGTAGCTTGCTACCGGCGAAAGTGAGTTCCGGCAAGCATCCGTAATTATAATTAGTTGATTTTACATCTCATTCTGCAAATTACGCGCTATCGGCGTGCAGGTTTCGCCGGACAACCGGAACACCACAATTCTGCCAGATAAGATGTTATTCCTTAATGAAGCTCTGTCCGGGCCCGTTGATCGGGCAAAGCGCCGATTGCTAACCCTGCCAGGCCATGGTTGACGTGTGAATCCGGCCTTTCCGGCTTTGACGGCGGCGGATGCGCGGACTATGTAGTCCCCTCATGACCCCCTCAGAAACATCTTCAGCCTGGCCGGACCACAAACCGACCGCGCTCCTCGTGCTCGCCGATGGCACCGTGCTGGAGGGCTTCGGCCTCGGCGCGGAAGGCCAGGCCGTGGGCGAAGTCTGCTTCAACACGGCGATGACCGGTTATGAGGAAATCCTCACCGATCCATCCTATGCCGGGCAGCTGATCACCTTCACCTTCCCGCATATCGGCAATGTCGGCACCAACGACGAGGATATCGAGACGGTGAACATGGCGGCGACGCCAGGCGCCCGCGGCGTGATCCTGCGCTCGGCGATCACCGACCCGTCGAATTACCGCTCTTCCCGGCATCTCGACGCCTGGCTGAAGGCGCGCGGCATCATCGGCATTTCCGGCATCGACACCCGCGCCCTGACCGCGCTGATCCGCAACAAGGGCATGCCCAATGCGGTGCTTGTGCATGCGAAGGACGGCCAATTCGACCTGCATGGCCTGAAGGAAGAAGCGCGCGAATGGCCGGGTCTCGAAGGCATGGACCTGGTGCCGATGGTGACGTCGGCCCAGCGCTTCACGTGGGACGAGACTCCCTGGGAATGGGAAAAGGGTTTCGGTCGCCAGACCAACCCTGAATTCAACGTCGTCGCTATCGATTACGGCATCAAGCGCAACATTCTGCGCCTGCTGGCCGGCGAAGGCTGCAAGGTCACAGTCGTTCCAGCCACGACTTCGGCCGAAGAGATCATGGCGCTGAAGCCGGACGGTGTGTTCCTGTCGAATGGCCCAGGCGATCCCGCCGAGACCGGCAAATATGCCGTGCCTGTCATCAAGCAGGTGATCGATTCCGGCGTGCCCACATTTGGCATCTGCCTCGGTCACCAGATGCTCGGCCTAGCGGTGGGCGCCAAGACCAAGAAGATGCATCAGGGCCATCACGGCGCCAATCATCCGGTCAAGGACGAGACCACCGGCAAGGTGGAAATCACCTCGATGAACCACGGCTTCGCGGTGGATGAAGCGACATTGCCGAAGGGCGCGACGCAGACCCATATCTCGCTGTTCGATGGATCCAATTGTGGCATTCAGCTCGACGGCAAGCCGGTGTTCTCGGTTCAGTACCACCCGGAGGCCTCCCCCGGTCCGCGCGACTCGCACTACTTGTTCAAGCGGTTCGCGGATCTGATGCGGGCGAAGAAGGCGTCGTAGCTTTCTTTATCGATAGAATTCAGACGTCATGGCCGGGCTTGTCCCGGCCATCTACGTTTTAGGGCTGCGAAGGCGTGGATGCCCGGGTCAAGCCCGGGCATGACGTGGAAGGGCTTGCGGCAAGCGCTAGCATCCGCACCTGCAGCTTTGTATGATGATCGTCATCAAAAATAAAGGAAGCGCCATGACCGACGCACCTACGCCCCGCTACGACGTCGTTCCCACCAGCCTGATGGCGTCGATGCCCGGGATCGATTTCGTGCGAAAGATGTTCGCCGGTGAGCTGCCGCAGCCGCCGATCATGGAGAATGTCGAGCCGTTCGACTCGACCGCAGAACCTGGCGTTGTCGTGTTTCACAGCGTCCCCGGCTTCCGGCACTACAATCCGATCGGCTCGGTGCACGGCGGTTACGCCGCGATCCTGCTGGATTCGGCGATGGGACTGGCTGTGCACTCGATGCTGCCCGTTGGCACCGGCTACACCACGCTGGAATTCAAGATCAGCTTCATCCGCGGCATGAGCAAGGATAGCGGCACTGTGCGCACCGAAGGCCGCACGCTGAATGTCGGCCGCCGCGCGGCGACGGCGGAAGCGCGCATCACGGACTCCAAGGGGCGGCTCATCGCCCATGCCACCACGACGTGCTTGGTGTTCGAGATACCGAAGGAAACAACCTGAACTGGAGCCCGCGGGCACCCTTACAGACATTCGATACGTCACGGCCTGACAGCGGGAGTTTCGCTTGCCATGCCCCGCGCACGCGACATCAGGTAGAGTTCAAGCTCAACCATCTCAGGTGCGTCGGCACTGTAGGGTTGAGTGCGCACGCCGATCATGCAGTTGCGCAGCCGCCGCTTCAGAGAGCCAAGCCCCTGCCACTCCAGCCGATAGACAGGATAGCCCGTCGGATGGGCCTGCGTGATCGCGGAGCCGGCGAGACGTTTGTCCCAGTTGTCGTCGTGACAGTTCGTGCACGCCAGATTCAATTGCCCCTGCCGGCGCATGAAGGCGTCGCGGCCTTTGTCGATGAATGCCTGCAGACGTGAATCGGCGCCCGTCTCGATCGGCATCCCCTGTGACTGCCGGCCGATCAATGCGGTCAGCGCCAGCAGATCGCGGCTTTCATCGGCGAGCGGCGGCAATTGCTGATGATCGACGCGGCAGAGATTGACGCGCTGTTCGAGATCGACCGGGCGATTGAGCTTGTCGTCGAATGCCGGGTACCGCACAGCGACGCCGCGCATGCTGCTGGCATCACCGTGGCAATCCGCGCAAGCACGGCCGGCGGCGGGCTTTCGGGTCCATAGCGCCTCGCCATCCAGCACCCACAGCATGCCGGGATTGGCCGTGGCGTCGTTCTGCATGGCCTGGGTTTCGACGGACATGAAACTGGCACCGGAGCGTCGCTCGCCCGGCGCGATCTCCGCCGCCTCGATGAGCGACGTGAAAGCGACGGCTGCCAGCAACGACAGGCTGATATTGCGCAGTCGCCTCATGTGACCGTGATGCTGGCCGACGCGGTTTCCTGAAATCCGTTGTCGCCGATCCACTGGAATTCGAATTTTCCGCTCTCCGTGGCGATCGTAAAGAAGGAGATGAAGGGATTGGCCGAGAACGCGGGAAACAGATCGGCCCGGAACACTTCATCGCCATTATAGCGGCAGGTGAAATTGGTGATGATGTTGCGCGGGATAACCTCACCGGTCACGGTATGGCGAAAGCCCGTCTCCATGATGTGGGACATCAGCGTCTTGATCTCGATGATATCGCCACGCCTGGCCGTGGCGGGAACGTTGATCAGCGCGGATGCCATCAGGTTGCCTCCTCGGTACATGCCGCGAGCGTGACGACGACATCGGCGGTCGCCGACCAGAACGAACCATCGGAGAGTTTCGCGATGGCCGTGAGCGTCTGCGTATCGGCAAGCCGGATGCGCATCGCTATCTGCGCGCGGCCTGCGCGCGGCGAGATATAGAAGTTGCCGACATTGGGCTGCGGGTTCTTCTCGTTGAAAATGTGGATACTGACCACGTGATCCGCATCGCTCATCGGGCTCGTTACCGTGACGGTGAGCGGCACCGTGTTGCCGTTCTCGACGAGCGGCGGGACGTCGAGCTTCACTTTGCCGGGGCGCACCGCGGCGCCGTTGACGATATCGCGGATGGCTGCCTTCATGGTGTCCGGCGTCGCATGGGCCGGGCCGATATGCACGAGCGACACCGCGCCGAGCGCAGCGCCACCGGCCGTCGCCAGAAACTGGCGGCGTGTCGATCGATCGAGCTCAGCCATGGATTGCTTTCGTCATGATGGGTTCTGCAGCGTTGTCAGGTAAGCGACGACGTCCTCGATTTGTTGCGCCGACAGGATCGGCTTGCCAAGCCATGCATCCCCGACACGCTGTAACCCATCTGCACGATAATAGGACGGCATGATGGTCGCGGCATTGAGGCGTGAGGCATCCACCAGCCGCAGCCGCAACTGGCCTTCCGACCAGCGGCTGCCGGTGCCGGCAAGGCTTGGCGCAAGATCGCCCTGGAATCTCTGTTCGGTAAATGGCCCGCTGTGGCAGAGCAGACACGTATATGTGCGGTTGACGACGATCGCCCTGCCCGCCGACGCGTCGCCGACCGCGCCCGCCAGGGGCAGCGGAATCGCATCGCCAATCACCGCATAAGGGACAAGTTCACTCGCACGGACCGGAGCAGTCAGCAGCAGCGTCGCCACGCTCGCCGACAACAGCGTCGATGCGCGGCGACGACTAACCAAAGACCTCTGCTCCGATCGTCTCGAACCAGGACCGTGCATAGATCGCTTCGCGGGCCCGGACATCACGCGGCGCATCCAGCGGACTCGTACCGCCCGCGCCTTCGATATCCGCAAACAGGCCATTGCGGGGCTGGTAGACGCCCGCGATGGAAATGCCGTAGTCGGGCGCGACCAGACTGTAGCAAGTGTTGATCAGCTTCGGCGACGTCGGCGTCGCCCCCGCCAGCAACGCCACGATCGCGCCGGCACAGGTCTTCGCCTGCGCATTCGCCGAGAATGCGGATTTGGGCATGGCCCCGGCAATGCAGGCATCGCCGATCACATGGATGTTCGGCACCTGTGTGGACTCGAGGCTGACGGGATTGATCGGACACCAGCCGGATTTATCGGTGACGCCGGCAATCTCCGCGATGCGTCCGGCGCGCTGCGGTGGAATGACATTGGCCACCTGAACGTGATGTGTCGCGAAATCGGTCACCAGCGTATTGGTCGCCGGATCGACCGACGTGACCTTGCCGCCCTGCGATAGCGCGACCCATTCGAGCAATCCCGGATATAGCTCCTGCCACGCGGCCTGAAACAGCCGCTGTTTCGAGAACGCGTCTTTCGAGTCGAGAATGATCAGCTTCGACCGCGGCTTTCGGGTCTTCAGGTAATGCGCGATCAGGCTCGCGCGCTCATAGGGGCCCGGAGGACACCTAAAGGGGTTGGCGGGAACGACGATCGCAACCACGCCGCCATCGTCCATCGCTTCCAACTGGCGTCGCAGCAGCAGCGTCTGCTCACCGGCCTTCCAGGCATGCGGCATGCGCGACGCTGCAGCCTCGTCATAGCCCGGCAGCGCATCGAAGCGCAGATCGATTCCGGGCGACAGAACCAGCCGGTCGTAGCGCAACGTCGATCCATCGGCGAGACCGATCGTGCGCGCCTGCGGGTCGATCGTCTGCGCCATTTGCACGACGACTTTGATGCCGGCGGTAGCGGTTTTCTCGTAGGTGAATTGCTGGGCCTCGATGGCGCGGTCACCGGCAATGACCTCGTTGCTGAACGGGCACGCGACATATTGGCGATCGGCCGTCACCAGCGTGACATCCAGCGACGGATCGAGCTGCCGCAGCGCGCGCGCGCAACTGGCGCCGCCGAAGCCGCCGCCGATCACGACGACGCGCGCGGGCGATTGCGCCAGGCTTGGCGATGCCAGCGCAAGGGACGCCGTCGCGGCAGCGGCAGCGCGAAGAAACTCCCGTCGTGAGGTATGATTTTTGTGGGTCATGCTATTTCTGCGTTGCCAGCCAGGCCGCAATCGACCCGATTTCGTCTTCGGAGAAGCCCTTGGCGATCCGCGTCATCACCGTGGCCGGCATCGATCCATTGCGAAAGGCCAGCAATGTGGAGCGCGTCGCATCGGCATCGCGCCCATAGATGTTCGGGATGGCCTGCGATGTCGCCGCATGGCAGCCGGAGCACGACGCCGCGCCAGGCGGCGGCGGCGATGCCGCCCGGACCGGCGCCGCCGAGGCGACGATCAGCCCGATCGCAAGTGAGGTACACAACGTCTTCATGAGCGAAATCCAGTGATGGGCAGCAAGCATGGCGACGCGTCGGTTACGCAAAGATGATGTCGTGATTCTTCAGCGGCACGGAACGGATGCGCTTGCCGGTCGCGGCAAAATAGGCATTCAACACGGCCGGCGCCGCCACGCAGATCGTCGGTTCGCCGACGCCGCCCCAGAAGCCGCCCGATGGCATCAGGATCGACTCGACCTTCGGCATCTCCTTCATGGTCATCGACTGATAGGTGTCGAAGTTTTCCTGCTCGATGCGACCACCCTTCACTGTGCATTCGCCATAGAACAGTGCCGAGAGGCCATAGACGAACGAGCCGGCGATCTGTCGATCGATCTGCCAAGGATTCACCGCGTAACCGGGATCCGTGGCGGCAACGATGCGATGGATCTTGATCTTGTTGCTGCCCGTCACCGAAATCTCCGTAGCAGCCGCAACATAGCTGCCGAAGCCCATGTGCTGGCAGATGCCGCGGAACACGCCTTGCGGCGCCGGCGTCGTCCAGCCGATCCTCTCCGCAACCGCATTGAGCACCGCGAGATGCTTCGGATGCTTGGTCATCAGCTTGCGACGGAATTCGAGCGGGTCCTGACCGACCGAATGCGCGAGTTCGTCCATGAAGCTTTCGAGATAGATCGCATTCTGGTTGACGTTGACGCCGCGCCAGAAGCCCGGCGGCACATGCGGATTGCGCATGGAATGGTCGATCAGCAAATTCGGAACAGTGTAGCCGATCGCTGCCTCACCGCTGGCATTCAGACCCTGGAAAGTGACGGGATCCATCCCGTTCTGCATTCCCTCGGGACGCACACTGGCCAGGATCGACTGGCCTGAGATCCGCATGTGCAAACCGATCAGATTGTTATCGGCATCGAAGGCGCCGACCAGCTTGCTCTGCGTAATGGGGTGATAACGGCCGTGCAGCATGTCTTCTTCGCGCGACCACATCAGCTTGATCGGCGTGCCGGGCATCTGCTTGGCGATGGCCACCGCCTGACGGACGTAATCGGTCATGCCGCGCCGACCGAAGCCGCCGCCCGGCATGATCTTGTAGACCTCGCATTTGTCGCTCGGCAGACCTGACGCTTCGACAGCGGCCGCAAACACGGCTTCGCCATTCTGCGTCCCGGTCCAGACCTCGCACTTCTCTGGCGTATAGAGCACCGTCGCGTTCATCGGCTCCATGGTGGCGTGGTTCTGATAGGGATAGGCGTAGACCGCTTCCACCGTCTTCGCAGCACCCGCAAACGCTGCTTTGACATCGCCAGCCTTGTTGCCGACAAAAGCGGGCTGCGCAGCGTCCAGGCCTTCCTGCAGCCACTTGGCGATGGACTCGCTGGACACGCTGGCGTTCTTGCCGTCGTCCCAGACGACCGGCATCGCTTCCAGCGCCGACTTGGCGTGCCACCACGTATCGGCGACCACAGCGACGGCGCTGTCGCCGACGCGCACGACCTTCTTGACGCCTTTCATGCCCAGGATCTTGCTGTCGTCGAAACTCTTCAGCGTGCCGCCGAACACCGGGCAATCCTTGATCGCGGCATTGAGCATTCCCGGCAGCTTGATATCGGCGCCGTAGACCATCTTGCCGTTGGTTTTCTCGACCGTATCGAGCCGCTTCAGCGGTTTGCCGGCGATGGTCCAGTCCTTGGGATCCTTCAGCTTGACGTCGGTCGGCGGCTGCAGCTTAGCAGCCGCTTCCGCGACCTTGCCGTAAGTGATGGTGCGCCCCGACGGGACATGGGTGATGACGCCCTTGCTGGTGGCACATTCCGACACGGGCGCGGCCCACTCATCGGCTGCCGCCTGGATCAGCATCAGGCGCGCAGCCGCGCCGCCTTTGCGGACGTAATCATGCGAAGTGCGAACGCCGCGGCTGCCGCCGGTGGAAAAGTCCCCCCAGACGCGCTTGCGTGCGACACTTTGCCCGGGCGTAGGATATTCCGTCGTCACCTTGGACCAGTCGCATTCAAGTTCTTCTGCGACCAATTGCGCCAGACCCGTGAGCGTTCCCTGCCCCATCTCGGACCGCGCGATACGCACGACAACGGTCTCATCCGGCCGGATCACCACCCAGGCATTGACCTCAGGCGTACCATCGGCCGCATAGACTGCGGTCGGCCCGCCAAAGGGAATACCGAGCGCGAGGCCACTGCCGATAGCAGCAGTTCCCAGGACAAACGAACGGCGATTGAGTTGCGGAGCATGACCCATGACCATCTTCCTCAAGCGCTTGCAGCGGCGTGAATCGCTTCACGGACCTGCTGGAACGTGCCGCAACGGCAGATATTGGTGATGGCGAGGTCGATATCCTCATCGGTCGGCTGCGGCACTGTCTCCAGCAGCGCTGCAACTGCCATGATCATGCCGCTCTGGCAGTAACCACATTGCGGCACATCATGATCGATCCAGGCCTGCTGCACCTTGTGCACGGCCCCCTCGGACGCAAGGCCCTCGATCGTCGTGATCTGCTTTCCGATCGCCTCACTGAGCGCCATGCTGCAGGAGCGGACCTGCTGGCCATCGACATGAACGGTGCAGGCGCCGCATTGGGCGACGCCACATCCGTATTTTGTCCCTGTCAGCCCGGCATTTTCGCGGATCGCCCATAGCAACGGCGTGTCCGGTTCTGCATCGATCTCGTAGGTTCGTCCATTGATCGTGAGGCTTGCCATCGCATTTCCCCGGGTCGTGGCGCATATCGCCGTTGCAGCAACCCTCCCCTGAAACTGGAAGAATTCCAAATCAAATGTTTGGTGACTGCGGCGCCCGAAGATTCCAGCGATGTCCCTGCCTTGCTGACGTCACAGTTACGTCACGCGGGATTTTCTGTTTGCTGACGCTCTATCACCGCGGGTCGAACACAACGCGATCATGCAAGGAAACCGCCTGAGATTGCCATTGGCAAAACCGGACACCGCCGTGTGCAGAACATCGCCGATTCGCTGTCGCGATTTACTTGGTGAGAGTTGCGCGGAACACGGGATGATAGCCGTGCGCCGCTCGACGCGCTGTGGCCGGGTTGGTAAGCCCTCTCTACAAGGAGACCTGAGTCGAGACATGACCGTTGCGATCGAGATGGGGCATACGACGTCAGGCGCCCCGGCGGCTCTGGACCTTGAGGAACTGCTGGCGACGCGTCTGCTCGTACAGGGCAATTCGGGTTCCGGAAAATCGCATCTGCTGCGCCGGCTGCTCGAACAGAGCGCCCCATGGGTGCAACAAACCATCATCGACCCTGAAGGCGATTTCGTCTCGCTGGCGGAGCGATTCGGTCATCTGGTGATCGATGCCGAGGCGCATACCGAACGCGGGTTGCAGGTGGCCGGCGAGCGCGCGCGCATGCACCGCGTCTCCACAGTGCTCAATCTCGAAGGGCTGGATGCCGAGAATCAAATGCGCCGCGCCGCCGCCTTTCTGGGCGGGCTGTTCGACGCGCCTCGCGACCATTGGTATCCGATGCTCGTGGTGGTGGACGAGGCACAGCTGTTCGCCCCGGCCGTTGCCGGCGAGGTGTCCGACGAAGCCCGCAAGCTATCGCTCGGCGCCATGACCAACCTGATGTGCCGCGGCCGCAAACGCGGCCTTGCCGGCGTCATCGCGACACAGCGACTGGCGAAGCTCGCCAAGAACGTCGCGGCCGAAGCGTCGAATTTCCTGATGGGTCGCACCTTCCTCGATATCGATATGGCACGCGCCGCCGATCTTCTCGGCATGGAGCGACGGCAGGCCGAATCCTTCCGCGACCTCGAGCGCGGCCAGTTCATGGCGTTGGGTCCCGCCCTCTCCCGTCGTCCGCTGGGCCTGCGCATCGGCGTCACCGAAACAAGTCCGCGCAATGCGACCCCACGCCTGATGCCGCTGCCGGAAGCGACACTCGACGACGTCCGCGCCACGATTCTCGCAGCGCCCCCGCCGGAGCCGGTCCGGCCGCAGCGCCGCGCACCGTCATCGCCGGATCTGCTTGGCCAGCTCATGGCGGCGAAGTCCGCAGCGCTGGAAATTCGGCCGGACGTGGCGGAGACGCCGATCAGCGCCGAAGAACTGGCGGAGCGGCGCATGCGCGTCGACCGCGTGTTGCAGGCCCTGATGGCGGAGCCCGATGCAGGCTTCCGGGTGGTCGGCGTGCTCTATCAGGAATTCGTGGTCCGCTGCCGCATCGAGGGGCTCGGTGCCGCCGTGCCGGACCTCGACGACTTCCGCCGCATGCTGACACGCGCCCGCGCCGGGCTCGGCTCCGACATGACCAACGATGACGGCTGGCAAGACGTCTCGGTCCGCGCCTCGATTCTGCCGGAGGATATGCAGGGCGTTTTCATGATGATCGCCCGCGCCGCCAAGGAAGGCTGGCCCTGCCCGAGCAATGCCGCGATCGCCCGCGCCTACGGCTCGCATTCGCTACGCCGCGCACAGCGCCTGCTCAACTATATCGAGGAGCAAGGCCTTATCGTCTGTCAGCTCGATGGCGCCGGTCGGCGCATCGTGACACTCGTCGAACTGGCCTGGGCGACGGCACCCGGCGATCCCAATGCCGAGGAAGCTGCGGCCGAGCAGGCCTGAGCCGTTTCAGTCCGCCGAGAATCCAAACGGAACGTTCAGCGTCCTGAAATCATCGGGCAACAACTCGCGCCCGATCGGAAGCGCCGAGCGCGCAGCACATCTTGGACGATGACAGACACGGCATGCGACACCGATCGGCGTGGGAGCATCCGCACGCGGCGCCGATGCGTCGCGCGTATAGATCAACTGGCCGGCATGTTCGGCTGCGCAACCGATCGCGATGGCGCGCTCAACGCGTTGTGCGCCGTAACCACCACCGCCAGCCGTGACGGTGCGGGCAATCGAAAAGAAGCGCTGGCCATCCGGCAATTCCAGCCACTGCGTGACGATCTGGCGCGGCGTTCGGAAGACGTCGTGTACCGACCACAGTGGACACGCACCGCCGTGCTTCGCAAAGGGAAAGCCCGCGCCGTCGAGCAGTTTGGAAATATTGCCGGCTGGATCGACGCGGATCAGGAAGAACGGGACCTTTTCGGCGCCCGGCCGCTGCAAGGTCGTGATGCGATGCGCGGTCTGTTCGAAGCTGGCACCGAATTGGCGCGCCAGCGCTTCGAGATCGTAGCGCCGCGTCTCGGCTGCACGCACGAAGGCTGCATAGGGCATGATGAGCGCAGCCGCGGCGTAGCCTGCGAGCGCGCGGCGCGCCAGCAGTTCGGCGCTCTTGGTGGTGAACTGGCCGTCTTCGAGCGCGGTGCCGATCTCGTTTTCCATTTCGAGATAGACGAGTTGCTGCGCCAATTGGAAATTGAGACTTGCGGTGTCGAGCGAGTCCTCAAGTAGTAATTGTTTCCGATGCAGATCCAATCGTCGCACCGAGCCGAGCATGACGTCCGGCGGCAGATAGCGCACTTGCAGCCTGTGTCGGGTCTTGAGACGCTCGACGAAACCGCTCGGGCCCGACGTCGCCTGCACGAGACGCTCGGCCGCGTCGTCGAGACCCGCGAAATTGTTGCGACGTGCGGCGAGAAAACGCCGGACCTCGGCGACGGGATCGTTGGCATCATAGCCCTCGCTACCCGCTTGCAATGCACCGCCCGCGAGCGCCGGCGCGCGTCGGTCCGCCAGCGCGAGTTGCTCCTCGCGATAGGCCGTGTAGAGGCGCAGAAAAGCCTCGGCCATGCCGGGATAGCTCACCGCGAGATCGCTGATTTCAAGCGCAGGGATATCGATGTCCGAGAACATCGGCTCTTTCAGGATCGACTGCATCCGCGCCGTATTGTCGGCACCGCCATCGCCGGCGAGATCGGCGAGATCGATCGTGTAGGTGCGCGCCAGCCGAAGCAGCATGTCGGCCGTCATCGGCCGCTGGTTGCGCTCCAGCAAAGCGACATAAGGGGCCGAAATTTCCAGATCGGCCGCCATATCGGCCTGGGTCAGGCCCAGATCGCGCCGAAGCCGCCGGATTCGCGGCCCCATGAACACCGAACGACCTGCCGAGGCGGCCATCGTACACTCCAATACCCTGTAATTACTTTACAGCCTTACACGTTCAATTTGTAAAGTATGACAAGTTATCTGCGTTCCGTCTAGCGGCTGGCGATCCCGCGATTACAACCAAGGACAGGTTTTCGTCAGCCAAAGGAATCGAGAAAATGAACTTCCAGCCACGCGGGATCAGCAACCAGACCATCCTCGGCACCGGCTCCTATCGGAGCGAAGTCGAGGCGGCGTCGGCGCTGCTCAAGACCAAGGACACCTGGAACGGCGTGACCGCCGAGGCCGTCGCACGCATGCGCCTGCAGAACCGCTTCAAGACCGGTCTCGACGTTGCACGCTACACGGCATCGCTGATGCGTGCCGACATGGCCGCCTATGATGCAGACACCACCAAGTACACCCAGTCGCTCGGCTGCTGGCACGGCTTTATCGCGCAGCAGAAGCTGATCTCGGTCAAGAAGCATTTCGGCACCACCGACCGCACCTACCTGTACCTCTCGGGCTGGATGATCGCGGCGCTGCGCTCGGAATTCGGCCCGCTGCCGGATCAGTCGATGCACGAGAAGACCTCGGTACCCGCGCTGATCGAGGAGCTCTACACCTTCCTGCGTCAGGCTGACTCCCGCGAGCTCAACGACATCTTCCGCAGCCTCGACGCCGCCCGCAAGGCTGGCGACAAGGCAAAGGAAGAAGAACTGATCAACAAGATCGACAACTTCCAGACCCACGTCGTTCCCGTCATCGCCGATATCGATGCCGGCTTCGGTAATGCGGAAGCAACCTATCTGCTAGCCAAGAAGATGATCGAAGCCGGTGCCTGTGCGCTGCAGATCGAGAACCAGGTCTCGGACGAGAAGCAGTGCGGCCATCAGGACGGCAAGGTTACCGTGCCGCACGAAGTCTTCCTCGCGAAGATCCGCGCCTGCCGTCACGCCTTCCTCGAAATGGGCGTCGAAGACGGCATCATCGTCACCCGCACCGACTCGCTCGGCGCTGGCCTGACGCAGCAGATCGCTGTCAGCCACAAGCCCGGCGACCTCGGCGACCAGTATAACAGCTTCCTGGATTGCGAGGAAATCGACGCCTCAAAGATCGGCAACGGCGACGTCGTCATTACGCGTAATGGCAAGCTGATGCGCCCGAAGCGTCTGGCCAGCAACCTGTACCAGTTCCGTGAAGGCACGGGTCAGGACCGCTGCGTGCTCGACTGCATCACCTCGCTGCAGAACGGCGCCGATCTGCTGTGGATCGAAACCGAGAAGCCGAACATCGAACAGATCGCCAAGATGGTTGATCGCGTTCGTGAGGTGATCCCGAATGCGAAGCTGGCCTACAACAACTCGCCGTCGTTCAACTGGACGCTCAACTTCCGTTGGCAGGTCTATGACGCGATGAAGGAAGCCGGCAAGGATGTCAGCAAGTACAACCGCGCCGAGCTGATGAAGGTGGAGTACGACAGCACGCCGCTGGCGGTCGAAGCCGACGAGCTCATCCGGACATTCCAGGCTGATTCAGCCAAGCGTGCCGGCATCTTCCATCACCTGATCACGCTGCCGACCTATCACACGGCTGCGCTGTCCACCGACAACCTCGCCAAGGAGTATTTTGGCGAACAGGGCATGCTGGGCTACGTCAAGAACGTCCAGCGCGCGGAAATCCGTCAAGGCATCGCCTGCGCGAAGCATCAGAACATGGCGGGTTCGGACATCGGCGACGAGCACAAGGAATACTTCGCCGGTGAGGCGGCCCTGAAGGCGGGCGGCGCGCACAACACGATGAACCAGTTCGGCTAATCGTTACGGTTCAGCTCATCATAAAATCAGCCTGGGATCTTGTCAGATCCCAGGCTGATTTCGTTGTCGACGTTCAAACGCCGAACGACTGTCTCACCAACAGGCTATCCGGATGGCGGGCCGCCATGAAAGCCCCGGAGGGCGTTGCGCTTATCCCTGTCGGCGCAGGAAGCCGGTGATCGTGACCGTCTGCCAGATGCCGGCGGCAAAGAACGGATCCGCATGATGAAATCTTTCGACCTCCGCGCGGTCGGCGGCCTCGACGAGAAACAGACTGCCAATCATGGTCTGGCCGTCATCGGCTGTCAGCGGGCCGGACATGACGATCGTCACGTCATAGGCCGAGGTGTCGGACAAAAAGGCCTTGTGAGCCTCGTAGTGAGACAAGCGCTTGTCGAGCGCACCGGCATGATCGACGGCATGGATGGCAAACAGCATGCATAGCTCCTGAAAGGCAGAAGACGGCCGCCGACCTGCGGCGGCCGTCTTGATGGTAATAGATGTTATTTGGTACCGAGCTTCGCAGCCTCGTCCCAGCTCGGACAGGTCCGCGATTCCAGTGGCACGTCGTAGGGGTGATAGTTCTCCTTGCCGATAACCGTTGGCTTGAGAACGATCTCAGTGATCACCGGCTCGTTGCGCAGCGAACGAATGGCGATCATCATGCCGAGGCACCCCTGCATGAAGCCATTGTAGTCGCCGCTCGCCAGCAGCTTCCCGCTCTTGATCGCGTCGATTGCCTCCTTGGTGCCATTGACGCCGATGACCTGGGCTTTGCGATTGGCACCATCGAGCGCCTCGATCGCACCGATCGCCATCGCATCATTGGCAGCCAACACACCGTCGATCTGAGTATTCGACTGCATGAGATTCTCCATGACCTGAAGCGCCTGCAGCCGTTGATAGTTGCCGGGTTGCGACGCAAGCAGCTTGGCTCCCGGGTTTTCCTTCAGGGCGTCGTTGAAGCCGCGGACGCGGTCGATGCTCGTCAAGGATCCTTTGACGCCCTCAATGATCACGAAATTGCCCTTGCCGCCAAGCGTCTTCAGCAGATAGCGCCCGGTCTCCAGACCCAGACTGTAGTCATCGGCGCCGACAAAGGCGACAAACTTGCCACCCGCGGAACGATCGGTCACGTTGACCACCGGGATCTTTGCGTCATTGATTTTCTCGACACCGGGGACCATCGCCTTGTAGTCGACCGGGATGAAGACGATCGCCGACGGCTTCTTCACCACCACGTCCTCAATCTGGCTGAGCTGCTCCGGGATGCTGTCCGGCTTGGTCGGGATATAATGCAGCGTCTTTGCCTTCATCGCCTTGGCGGCTGCGTCGGACCCGACCCGCACGGTCTGGAAGTACGGATTGGTCTGGTTTTTCGTAAACACCGCGATCGTCTCGCCGTCAGCGAACGCGTGAGATGAGAGTGATGTCGTCAGAAGCAATGCAGCAAGCGCGCCATAGGCTTTCTTCATAGTCGTTCCCTCCGTTTTGTTTTTAAGATCGAACACTTACGCCGCACGGCGCCGTGTTTTCATATCCAGCCATACTGCCAGAATGACGATGACGCCGGTCACCAGTGGCTGCCAACTCGCGTTGACCGACAACAGGTTCATGCCATTGAGGACCAGGGTCAAAATGAGTGCGCCAACGAACGTGCCAAACACCGTTCCGAGGCCGCCGAACAGCGAGGTGCCCCCGATCAGAACCGCGGCAATCGCCGGGAGTGTCAGGCTTTCGCCGATGTCGGCTTCGGCAGAGTTTAGTCGCGCAAGAAAGATGATCGACGCGAGCCCGGCCATCGCCCCCGACACTGTGTAGACCAGCAGAAGCCGGCGAGCGACGGGAATGCCCGACAATCGCGCGGCGACCGGGTTGGCGCCGATAGCATAGATTTCCTGTCCCCACGTGGTGCGCTGCGCGAAAATGGTTCCAATGGCGAGGAAGACCAGCAACAGATAGACCGGGATCGGAAGACCGAGAAAATAGCCGCTGCCGATCTGACGAAAGCCAGCCGGGAAGCCGTGCATGGTCTCTCCGCCCATGTACCAGTAAGTGATGCCGTGCAGCACCCACAGCATCCCGTAGGTCGCAATGAAGGATGGGATTCGAAGCGCGGTGACCATCACGCCGTTGAGCATCCCCACCGCGCCACCGACGCCGATGCCTGTCAGCACCCCCAAAGTCGGCGAGCCCGTCTGATGAATCACCGTCCCGGCAATACAGGCGGAAATAGCGACATTGGCACCAATCGAGAGATCGAGGCCGCCTGTCAGCACCACCAGCGTCAGGCCCGACGCGATGAAGAACAGCAGACTCGCCTGGCGCAGGACGTTGAGGATGTTGCCGAGACTGAAGAACGAGTTGGTCAGGATGGTCAGCGCCGCACAGATCAGAAACGCGGCGAGCAGGCGATAGAACACCTGGATCATCTCGTCGGAGAGCAACATTCTGCCGCTTGTGATCGGCTTTGAGATATCGGTCATGATCGGCTCCGCAATCCATCGACGAACAAGGCTGCAATTACCAGCAAGCCGACGCTTGCCACCTGGATCGAAGACGGCAGCGCCAGCAGATTCAATCCGTTGCGCAACACGCCTACGGTGACCACGCCGAGCAAGGTGCCGAGGAGCCAGCCATTGCCGCGCTCGAACGACGTGCCGCCGACGGCAACCGCTGCAATGGCATCGAACTCAAGACCGAGGCCAGCGGTCGGATGCCCGGAGTTCATGCGCGCGGTCATCAGGAGACCGGCCAGACCGACCATGGCGCCGCCGAGCGCGTAGACGAGGATCAGCAAGCGACGTGCCGAGATACCGGCGAATTTCAGCGCTTCACGGTTGCCGCCGAGCGCGAAAATGTAAGTCCCGAAACGCGTGTGGTAGAGCAATCCATGGAAGGCAAGGTAGCTTCCCAGTCCCAACACGATCGGAAGCGGAACCCCGCCGAGCGTTCCGGAATACACGCCGCGAACGGCGGCCGGCATGCCGACGACGCTCTGGCCATCGCTGACGATCAGGGAGAGGCCCTGAGCCATCCCGAGTGTGCCCAGGGTGGCAACAAAGGGAGGAATGCCGACAACGGCCACCAGCCAGCCGTTGATCGTCCCGAACACGATTCCGACAGCGAGAGCCGCAAGCAGGCCGAGCAGCAGCGAGCCAGTGGCCAAAGCGACGATGGCGACGATCAGCGAGGTCAGCGTCAAGACCGCGCCCATCGACAGGTCGAGACCTTCGGTCATGATGATCAGCGTCATCGGCAGCGCCAACATCAGCAGGATCGTCGATTGGACGAGCACGTTGGAAATATTCGGCACCGTCAGGAAGCCGGGTGTCATCAGGCTGAAGATGACACATAGCAGCACCAGCATGACGGCAACGCCGGGAATCCGCTGAAGCGGATTGGTGTTCAATACCATCGCTTGTTCACGCATGATGCATCCCCAGCTTCACGATGTTTTCCTCACTCAGTTCGTGGCGAGCCAATTCACCCGCGATCCGCCCGTCGCACATGACATAGGCGCGATCGCAGACGTGGCAGATTTCCGCCTGCTCCGACGAGATCATCAGCGCAGCGGCACCATCCGCGACCAGCCGATCGATGAGCGCGAAGATCTCGGCTTTGGCTCCGACATCGATGCCGCGTGTCGGCTCGTCGAAAATGAACAGCTTGGCGCCGGCCGCCAGCCATTTGCCGATGACGACTTTCTGCTGGTTGCCGCCGGACAGAAGACCGACAGCCTGCTTGTCCGATGGGGTCACGATCCTCAACTGCCGGATCAGATCATTGGCAACCTGCCTGGATTTCCCCTGATCGAAGAAGCCACGCGGAAAGATCTTGCGTAGCGCGGAAACGATCAGGTTGTCTCCGACGGAGCGGATCAGAGCCAGACCTTCGGCCTTGCGGCTTTCCGGAATCAGCGCGAGCCCCAGTCTGGCAGCTTCGTCCGGACCACCGGATTTCTCCTGACCGTCGAACAGGATCTGTCCCGCGGTCGCCCTGTCGGCTCCGAAAATGGCCCGCACCACTTCGGTGCGCCCCGAGCCGACCAGCCCGCACAGCCCGACGATCTCGCCTTGCCGCACCACCAGGTCGATGCCCGCAATGCCGGAGGCAGAGGCGAGACCCTTCACCTCAAGCATGACCTCGCCGGGGGCCTGGGCGAAGGTCCGTGGATAGCTCATATCGACGCTGCGACCGACCATCATCCGGACCAGATCGTCCGACGACACGGCGCCGGGTTTTACCTCGTCGATACGGCGCCCATCGCGCAGCACCGTGATGCGGTCACCGAGCGAGAATACTTCTGCCATGCGGTGCGAGATGTAGATGATGGCAACGCCATCCGCCTTGAGCCGCGCGATCAGCGCAAACAGCAATTCCGTCTCGCGGTCGGACAGCGCCGCCGTCGGCTCGTCCATCACGAGAATTCGCGCGTTCTGGCTGATGGCCTTTGCAATCTCCACCATCTGCTGCTGGGCGACGCCCAGCTTCTCGATCCGGATCGATGGATCGATGTCAAATCCAATTGAAGCCAGCACACGCCTGGCATCGGCCAGAATTTTCTTGCGATCGATCGTGCCGGGAACACGTCCTGCTGGCTCCCGTCCGAGGAAGGTGTTCTGCGCGATGTCGAGATAGGGGACGAGCGAGAATTCCTGGAAGATGACGGCGATGCCGAGCTTCTGCGCATCGGCCGGCGACGCGATCTCGACTGTCTCGCCGTTGTAGTGGAACGAGCCGCTATCGGCGCGATAGGCCCCGCACAGCACTTTCATCAGGCTCGATTTGCCTGCTCCGTTCTCGCCGAGCAGCATGTGCACCTCGCCTGGCCACACCGAGAACGACACATCGTCGAGTGCCTTCACTCCCGGGAATTCCTTGGAGATGCCGCGCAGTTCGAACAGCGGCGGCGCCGCCTGAACGATCGACACGGCAGCCTTGGACTGTGCAAGTTGCGTCATGCCAGCACCGCTGCATTGGGCAAGAAGATCTTGCCGGGGTTCATCATGCCTTTCGGATCGATCGACGCCTTGATGCCACGCATGATATCGACGGCGTCGCCAAGCTCGTCCTGGAGGAAATCGATCTTGCCGGTGCCGATGCCATGCTCGCCGGTGCAGGTGCCCTCCATCGCGATCGCCCGCGCCACCAACCGCGCGTGCAGCGCCTTGGCGCGCGCGACTTCGTCGGCATTATCCTGGTCGATCAGGATCAGCAGATGGAAATTCCCGTCGCCGACATGGCCCACCACAGGCGCGATCAGTCCGTTGGCATCGATGTCGCGACGCGTCTCGGTGAGACACTCCGTCAGCCGCGAGATCGGCACGCAGACATCCGTGATCATGGCCTTGGCGCCCGGCTTCAGGCTGAGACCCGCATAGAGCGTGTTGTCGCGGGCATGCCACAGCTTCGTCCGCTCTTCCGCCGCACGCGCCCATTGGAAGCCTTGGCCGTCATGTTCGGCAGCGATCGCCTCCGCCAGTTCGGCCTGCTCCGCGACACTCGCCTCGGTGCCGTGGAATTCAAAGAACAGCGTCGGCGCCTCGCGATAGCCAAGTTTGGAATAACCATTGATGCCGCGCATCATGACTTCATCCAGCAGTTCCATCCGCGCGACGGGAATGCCCGACTGGATCACTTCGATCGCGGCATCGATGGTCTGATCGAGCCGCCCAAAACTGCAGACCGCGGACGAGATCGCCTGCGGCCAGGGATGAAGTTTCAGCGTGATTTCGGTGATCACGCCGAGGGTACCCTCGGAGCCGACGAACAGCCGGGTGAGATCGTAGCCGGCTGACGACTTGCGGGCACGCTGGCTGGTACGGATCACCCGTCCATCCGGCAGCACGACTTCGAGCGCAAGCACATTGTCCTTCATGGTGCCGTAGCGGACGGCCATGGTCCCGGACGCGCGCGTCGAAGTCATGCCGCCGATCGACGCATCGGCGCCGGGATCGATCGGAAAGAACAATCCGGTGTCGCGCAGATGCGCGTTGAGCTGCTTGCGGGTGATGCCAGGCTGCACGACGACATCGAGGTCCTTGTCATGCACCTGGAGCACGCGGTTCATCCGCGCAAAATCGATACAGACGCCGCCAGCCACCGATGCCGCATTGCCTTCGAGCGAGGTGCCTGCGCCGAATGGAACGACCGGCATGCCGAGTTCGCCGCAGAGTTTCACGATCTCAGCGACTTCCTGCGTGGTCTCCGGAAACACCACGACGTCCGGTGGACGACTGGCGTGATAGGCCTCGCTGCGGCCGTGATCATCGAGCACGCCGCGCGCGATCGTCGCGCGCGCCCCAATGATCTCGTTCAGACGGACCACGGCCGTCTCGGCGCTCACTGGCGCTCCCATAGCATCCTCCCCTTCCATATCAGCGCTCAGGCTCTGCGGCCCTTGATGCGCATTGTTAGCTAGACAGCATGCGCCTTGTTGGCGTCTGGCTTCAAACCGAAATCGTAATTCAAATGATAGTAAGGCGTGTCCTGCATGCGCCCGTCGGGAGCTTCGCCGGCATCTTTGCGGGCGAATTCGCGAATGAGCGTATCTTTGACGCCGAAGACGACGTCGGAGTCGAGATACTTGTCGCCCGCGACGAACACATGCGTCACCAGTTGCTCGAAGCCAGGCGCCGAGATCATGAAGTGAACATGGGCGGGCCGCCACGGATGACGCCCCTGAGCCGTGAGCATATCGCCGACCGGCCCGTCATGCGGGATCGGATAGGCCGCTGGCTTGATCGACCAGAACCGGAAACGACCCTCGGCATCGGCATGAAACCGCGCCCGCATCGCCAGATCGCCGATCTTGTCGAGCTGCTGAACATCGTAATACCCGTCGTCGTCAGAGTGCCAGACGTCGATTGTCGCATTTGCGATCGGCTTGCCGTCCGGCGTCGAGACCGATCCCGTCACGATCATCGGATCGCCCTCCATGCCACCGGAGATGTCTTCGCCAAGCTTCTTCTCCGGGGCCGCCTGGACGAAGAACGGCCCGAGCACGGTCGTGTCCGTCACACCTTTTTCGGCACCATGATTGATAGCATCGACCAGCATCGACACCCCGAGCGCATCCGAAAGCAGAATGAACTCCTGGCGCTTATCGTCGCACATGTGACCGGTGCGCGTCAGGAATTCGACACCCTGCTCCCATTCCCTCTGGGTCGGCCGAACCTCCCGGACGAAGGCATGCAGATGGCGCACCAGCGCCTCGCTGATCTGCCTGATCCGCGGCTGGCCGGCATCCGTGATGCGATCGAGCACGGCATCGGTGATGGTGTTCTCGTTGAAATTCCGCATGGCCTTCCCTCACCCAAGCTTCGGCTCGCCGAGACCCGATAGTCGCTCGACGTGACGCACGGTGGCGATGAAGTCGGATTCGCCATCGCCCTGTGCGATAAGTGATCCGTAGATTTCCCGCACCTGCGCCGCGAGTTGCAGTGGCACGCCGACGTGATGGCCGGCCCCGATGATGAGGTCGAGATCCTTGGCCATCTGCCGGCACGAGAAAGTGGACTCGAAGTTGCGCGTGGCCAGTGGCGGCGTCTTGTACTTGACCATCGGCGAGGCGACCGCGCTATCGTCCAGGACCTTGAGGATATCCGGCCAGGAGATTCCGCCCTTGCGCGCCAGCGTGAGGCTTTCGGCCATCATTCCGGCAGACACCGCGATCATCAGATTGACCGCGAGCTTGGCAAATCGCGCCTCTTCAGCCACGCCGAGATAGGTTTGCGCGCGGGTGAACGTCGCCAGCACCGGCTGAACCGCATCGAACGCGTTGCGCGGCCCCGACACGAAGCAGGTCAGCGCGCCGGTATGCGCGATCGCTGCATTGCCGGACACCGGAGCGCGCAGATAGGTCACGCCGCTCGCCTCCGCCGCAACACCAACTTCAGCCGATATTTCGGCGCTGACCGTGCTCGTCTCGACCAGAACCGCACCACGTGTCAGCCTGTTCAGCAGGCCGTCTGGTCCGAGCACCACGGAACGCAGCGCCGCATCGTCGGGCAGCGATGTGAAGATGATGGCGTGGTTTGCAGCGGCGTCTGCGGCCGAGTTGGCCGTCTGAAGCCCAAGCTGCTGTGCCAACACCAAGCGCTGTTTGCCCGGGTCGTAACCGGTGACGCGGATACCGGCCTCCACCATACGGCCTGCAATCGGCAAGCCCATCTTGCCAACACCGATCCAGGCGACGGCCTGAGCTTGATCTCTCGACGGGGTTGTCATGCCGCTTTCTCCTGACGTTCGATCTCGGAGACGATGCGCATGCCTGATCGCTCGAGTTCATTCTTTTTGCGGTCGATGTTCTCCGCCAGCAGGCGTCCACCTCGCTTACGCCAGATGCCGTCAATCATGACCGCCTCGATATTGGTGATGCTGGATTGCATCAAGACCGTAGAAACCGGATCATGGACCGGCCAGAGGTTAAGGTCCGTGGCATTGATGACGACCAGATCCGCCTTCTTGCCCGGCGTGAGCGAGCCGATGCTGCTTTCACGTCCGAGCATGCGCGCGCCCTCGATGGTGATCCAGCGCAAGGCCTCACGCGTCGTGATTGTCGTCACCGCTGGAATGGCGCCCGTGGCCTGCCGACTCTCGGCGTTGTCCAGCGCGCGTTGCATCGACAGTGCGATGCGGCCAACATTGAACATGTCGCCAGGCAATACGGATTCCAGATCGACTCCGAGCGATGGCCGCGATCCCAGCTTCAACAACCGCCCGGTGATCGGGTAGCCATGGCCCTGATTCATTTCATTTTCTGGCGTGACCGAGAACGACACGCCGAGATCGACAAGCTGACGCAGCAGATCGTCGGGAAGATCGTTGCCGTGCACGATGTTGATGCCGGGACCGACCAGACCGGCTGCAATCAGCTTCGCCCAGCCACCCGGCGTCTTGGCCGGGCCTCCACCCTGATGCATCGAGGCAATCAGATCGAACTCACGCGCCAGTTCGAAATCATGGATGACAACATCCATAGTCGAATAATGCGGGCCGAGAATCGCGAGCCCGAGCGTGACGCGATCACTGCGGCTAGACAGTGCCCCTGCCAGAAAGCGCTCGACCTCATGGCGCGGATGCGGAACTTCAGAGAAGTGCGGCTGCCCCGGCGCCGCCTCCGGTTTCGGCGAGCCGTGGAAGAAGGCGGCACGGATGCCGCTCTCTTTCAGCGCCGCGACGGCGCTATCACTGTGCGTAGGCGTTGGGTTGTTGTGACACCAGTCAACCAGCGTGGTGGTGCCGCAATTGATCTGGTTCAGCGCGCCCATCAGCGTGCCGATATGAATATCCTCGGGACGGAAGACCGTGGCCAGTCCCGCATGCATCCGGCGGAAATATTCGGGAAGCGTCCAGTTCGCGGAGAAGCCGCGCAAGGCGGTCTGCCACGTATGCATATGCGCGTTGACGAGGCCGGGAATGACGATGCGGCCACGACCATCAACGATCTCTGCATCAGCGGCATCTAGGCCTGGCCGGATGTCCACGATGCGATCGCCATCAACCAGCAGGTCAGCCTGCGCGAGGTCGCCGATCGTGTCATCCATCGTCAGGATGGTGGCTGACTTGATGAGCGTGCGCATCGCCGTCATCGCAACGCCTCCGCCATGACCGGAGGATCGCCCGCCCACGCCCGCGCGATCAGATCGCGGATAGCATCGCGTTCCAGCGGCCGCGGATTCCAGTAGGCGTTGCTGACGGCAAGGTCGGTGGCGCGTTCGATGCCGTCCTTCGGCATTCCCAGATCGCGCAGCGCGACTTTGGCGCCAAGTCCCTGCGTAAGATCGAACAGTCCCTGCGCGGCCTGTCCGGCGCCAAGTGCGCGCGCGACGCGAGCCGCCGCGACCGGTACAGCCGGAGTATTATAGGCCATCGCATGCGGCAGGATCACCGTGTGGGTCTCGGCATGTGGCAAATTGAACGCGCCGCCCAGCGTATGGCAGAGCTTGTGATGCAGACCCATGCCGACGGCGCCGAGACAGGCGCCGCACAACCAGGCAGCGCGCAGGGCATCATCGCGTGCCGCCGCGTTGTCCTCGCCAGCCGCAAGCTTCGGCAGCGCGCCGGCGAACAGGCGAATGCCCTCTTCCGCCATCAACGACACGACCGGATTGGCATCGCGCGCATAGAGCGCTTCGACAGCGTGAGCGATTGCATTGACGCCCGATGTCACGGCAAACGCAGGCGGCAATGTGCGCGTCAGGTCGACGTCGTAGATGACCGTTTCGGGGAGTATCTTCGGGCTCGATTGCGTGGTCTTCAGTCCCTCGCGGGTCTCACCCAGGATCGGCGTCATTTCGGACCCGGCATAGCTGGTCGGTACGACGATTTGCGGCAGGTCGGTCCGTAGCGCGATCGCCTTGCCTAGCCCGATGGTCGAACCACCGCCCACCGCGACGATGCCGTCGGCCTGCAGAGCCTTGACCTGCTGCATCGCAAGTTCGGTCACATCAACCGGCGTATGCATCACCGCACCGGCATAGACGCCCGCCGCTCTGTCACCGATCAAGGCGGCAATCTGCTCGCCGTGAGATTTCTGCTGGTCTGTCGTCAGAACGAGTGCGCGCTTAACGCCGAGTCGGTCGAGCTCGGCGGCCAGATCTGCCAGCCGTCCCGAGCCGAAGACGACCCGCATGGGCGCCGCCTGATAGACGAAGCTCTCCATCATTCCATCCCTGATCGTCGACGCCGTTAGGGCGCTTCTGCTGCACTGCACCAAGGCATGCAGCGGATTTTCGCTACCATCATTCCCGTGCACACGTTTGTCAAGAAACTCTGCACACGTTTGTCAATTTGTGCAAGATAAGGCATTCTCACGTGATCGTTAGCGGATACGACGACGCGCGCGAGCAGGCTGGATGGCGATGCCCAAAAAAATCAAGAACACCAAGAAGACGTCACCCGCGCTTCAGGAGCGGTCGTCGCGTAAGACAATCATTGATGTCGCGAAGTGTGCTGGCGTCCATTGGTCAACGGTGTCGCGCGGGCTCAATCCCGAGAAGCGCCACCTGATCTCCCCAGAAATGATCGAGCGCGTCGAGGCTTGCGCGAAGAAACTCGGTTATCGCGCGAACGCGATGGCGTCGGCGCTTCGCACGCAGCGCTCTCGTACCGTTGGCGTCATCGTTTCAAATCTGGGTGACCCCGTGCATCCGCCGATTGTCCGCGCGATCGAAGACAGTTTCGCCGAGATTGGATACGTCACCATTGTCGGCAACACCGACAACCATCCGCTCAGGCAGGCCGCGCTGATCGAACGGTTCATCCAGCAAGGCGTCGAGGGGCTGATCGTCGCGACCTTCGAGCGAAACGATCCCGGCATCGCAGCCTGCGTCGAGGCGAACATTCCAGTCGTCGCGGTGTTTCGCGATCCTGAAAGCGAATTCATTCCGAGCGTCCGGGTCGACGACGCGAAGGCAATGGAACTGGCGGTTCATCATCTCGCCGAGTGTGGGCACAGGCAAATTGCTCATGTCGGCGGCCCGCAAAATGTGTCGACGGGTTACCACCGCTATCGCGGCTTCCGGCGCGCTTGCAAAGCCCTGGCTCAAGACGGAGTTGCGCCCACTGCCGTCTTCGGTGAGGCCTTTACGGTCGAGGAAGGCGAGTTCGCTTGCGAGCGTTTGCTGACGGAGAACCCCAATATTACGGCGATTGTGGCTGGCAACGACATGCTGGCCGTAGGCTGCCTTCGGCACCTGAGGAACAAAGGCATTTCATGTCCCGGCAGCATCTCGCTGGTCGGCATGAACGACATGCTGTTCATGGACGCGATAGCGCCGGCGCTGACGACCGTCAGTACGCCGACTGCGGAACTGGGAACGCAGGCGTCTCACATCCTTATTGCGATGATCAAGGGAACGCCGGTTCAAAACGATCGGATCGTGCTGAAGCCGGTTTTGCTCGCGCGGGATTCTGTTGCCACGATCAAGTTGCCGACCAAGGCACGTTCGTCAGGTTTTCCTGACGCGGCCAAAGGAGAAGTCAGATTACAGCGTCGACAAAGCTAAACGAAACTTGACGCACTCTGCAGCGGTGGCATGGAGGGGCGTCAGCGACCGCCCAAAGTTGCCGAGAGCGGAGCGCTCAGAAGCGATCCGTTACAGATCTGGCTTCTCGACCGACATCAGAAGTTTCCGCAGCAACCGTGTGAGCGTTTGACGCTCGTTGGCCGTCAGTATCTCGTCGACCGAACGGGACAGCTTGAAGTGCTGGGCAATCGCCTTGTCGACGGAATTTCGCCCCTTGGCCGTAAGCGTGATCCGCGCGCCGCGGCCATCTTCGGGATCCTGGCGCCTGACGATGAAGCCGTCCTGCTCGGCCCGCCGCAGCCGCGCGGTGAGCCCGCCCGACGACAGCAGACACTCCGCATAAAGGTCAGTCGGTCGAACACCGATACTGTCATCGGCCTCCCGACGGTAAATCGTCAGGAGCAGGTCGAACAATTCCCAATTGAAGCCCTGCTCCTCAAGTGCTGGCTCGATAGCACTGCGCATATGCACGGATAGCCGGACAATCCGGCCGACGACGTCGAGGTGGCCTGCGTCGAGGTCGGGTCGCCGCCGGCTCCAGCCGGCAATGATCTTGTCAATCGAATCGGTGGTCATGGTGACGATCATATAGGCATGGCGCACCAATTCGATGCAACTCATGTATCTTTCCATAAAGATATTTTATCTTGACTCAAAGATAGTTTGGCTTCACGCTTTATGACAGTTCAATGAGCGACTGACCCACGCAGGGCGGAGATCGCCGCAGCGTCCGCACCGATGGAGACGACCATGACTGCCAAGCCGGCCTTTGCAACCTCGCCGACCAATCCGCACGTCAAGGAAATCCAGACGATGCCGGAGCGGAAGCCGGACATGCCCTATGCGCCAGCGATCCGCGTCGAAGTGCCCTGCGGCATGCTGTTCATTTCCGGAGCGACCCCCTCGCCGCTCTATCACAAGCATCCCCACGTCCTCGAAGAGCACGACCATCCGAATTCGATCGAGGACCAGACCCACCGCGCCATGCAGACGATCCAGTCGATCCTGGATCACGAAGGGCTGACCTGGACCGACATCGTCAAGGTGACGAAGTACCTGACCGACATCCGGGACCAGGACGGTATGGTGAAGGTGATGAAGGAATATTTCGGCGACTGGACGCCGGCCAGCACCACCATCTGCATCAACCAGCTCTCGACCCAGGGCGCCCGTGTCGAGCTGGACATGATCGCCGCCATTCCCGTGCAAAAATAGACCGGATGTGACCTCCCGCCGGCCCCGGGTCATCGGGCCGAACGAGGCCGACAATGATGCACGGCACTGAAAATCAAGATGAGCAAGGGGACCGCTCGCTGCACACCCCAAAGGGGTCTGCGTCGCGGGCGCCCGGAAGTGAGGCCGATGCACCGCTGCTGCGTCTGGTCGGCATCGACAAATCCTTTCCCGGTGTGCATGCGCTCAAGAACGTATCGCTCGACGTCTATGCCGGCGAGGTCCATGTCATCCTCGGTCAGAATGGCGCGGGAAAGTCGACGCTGATCAAGACGCTGTACGGCGCCTATGCGGCCGATCGCGGCTATATCGAGATCGAGGGCCGGCGGGTCGCCGTCGCCCGCCCCGCCGATGCCAGCGCGCTTGGTATCGCCGTCATCTTCCAGGAATTCTCGCTGATCCCGTATCTGGACATCGCGCAGAACATCTTTCTCGGTCGCGAAGCCGCATTCAGTCGCTTCGGCCTCGTCGATTCCGCGGCCATGCATGCAGCCGCACGCACCATCCTCGACGATCTCGGCCTCGACTACGACACCCACGCATACGCCGCCGATCTCGGCGTAGCCCAGCAGCAGATGGTGGAGATCGCCAAGGCGCTTTCGCAGAACGCGCGGGTGCTCGTGATGGACGAGCCGACGGCGGCGATCTCCGAGCGTGAATCAGATCGCCTGTTTCAAACCATCGCGCGATTGACGGAAAAGCGCGTCGCCATCGTCTACATCTCCCATCGCATGAAAGAGGTGCAGATGCTCGGCGATCGCATCACTATCCTGCGCGACGGCGCCGTCGTGACCAGCGTGCTGCGCGGTCAGAAAAGCCAGGCCGAGATGGTCGGCGCGATGATCGGGCGACCATCGGGATCGCAACTCGCACGGACGCCGCGCCCACCCGGCGAGCCCGTTCTGCTCGCCAGGGATGTGAACACGGCCAAACTGTCGGACATCTCCATCGAAATTCTCGCCGGCGAGGTGGTGGGGCTTGCCGGCCTCGTTGGGTCCGGCCGGACCGAAGTGGTTCGCGCCTTGTTCGGCGCGGATCCAATCGCGAGCGGCGAGATCGCTCTGTTCGGATCGCGCACGCCGGCCACACTGGACAGACGGGTGCGTGCGGGCATGGCCCTGCTCCCGGAAGATCGCAAACGGGAGGGATTGGCGCTGCCACTCGATGTCCGCGACAATGCGACGGTCGCCTCGTTGTGGCGCAGCTTCGCCTCCGGCTGGTTCTCACCGGCCAAAGCCGAGCGGGACACACGCGGGCTGATCGCACAGCTCGGCATTGCCGCCCACGGCACGCGCCAGAGCGTCCACACCCTCAGCGGCGGCAATCAGCAGAAGGTCGTGCTGGCCAAATGGCTGGCCGCGGGAGCCAAACTGTTTCTGCTGGACGAACCGACGCGCGGTGTCGATGTCGGCGCCAAGGCGGAGATCTATCGCCTGATCGATCAACTGGTCGATGGCGGGGCCGGTGTCGTCGTCATCAGCTCGGAACTGCCGGAGCTCGTTCAGCTCTGCGACCGCGCCTATGTCATGCGCGACCATCGCATCGTCGGGCATCTCGCCGGCGACCAGCTAACCGAGCGGGCCATCCTCGAACTGGCGGTGCATCAATGAGCGTGACGATCCAGCTGCAGCGCAGGTCCGGCATGGGCCAGTTCCTCAGCGCAATCCCCGGCGCCGGCCTCCTGCTGATCCTGATGCTGGTGCTGTTCACGATCGTCAATCCGAGATTCGTGTCCCAGACCAACCTCATCAATGTTGGCTTGCAGACCTCGCTACTGCTGATGCTCGCCCTGCCGATGACGCTCATCATTATGACCGAGGGCCTCGACCTGTCGGCCGGAGCTCTGCTCGGGCTGAGCGGCGTCATCGTCGCCGAGGCGCTTCTTGCCGGATGGGGCGTGCTCGCCGCTTGTACGGCGACGCTGGCGGTGAGCATTGCCTTCGGGGCCCTCAACGGCATCCTGATCGCCTATCTGTCGCTCCCTGCCTTTGTTGTCACCCTCGGCACCATGGGGCTGATGCAGGGGATTGCGCTGGTGCTCACCAATGGAGATCCGGTCGGCGGTTTCACGCCTGCCATCGAAACCTTCTATCGCTCCCAGCTTTGGTTCATTCCGACGCCGATCGCGATCGCGGCCGCCCTTTATGCTGCGCTGTGGCTACTGCTCTATCGCACTCGGCTCGGCAACTATGTGATCGCCATCGGCGGCAACAAGGACGCGCTGCGTCTCGCCGGCATTCGCGCCAATCTCGTCCACCTCGCCGTCTATGTGCTCGGCAGCGCGATCATCGGTCTCTCTGCCGTGCTGCTAATCGGGCGCACCAATTCAGCGCATCCGACCGTCGGCATCGGCATGGAGTTCGAGGCGATCGCCGCAGTCGTGCTCGGCGGCACCTCCTTCGAAAAAGGACAGGGCTGGCTGTTCGGTGCCGTGCTCGGCGCGCTTGCCATCACCGTGCTGCGCAATGGACTCAACATTCTGTCCATCGACTCATCGCTGCAGGTCGTGTGCATCGGCATCCTGCTCATCCTCGCGTTGCTGATCGACCAGGCGCGCAAGCAATTCGTGAGGCGTACGGCATGACGATCCCGGCAACGCTCGATATCCGCCCATCGTCCCTGTCGCCCGACGCCGCGGCCCTGCTCGGCCGGTTCGTGCTGATCGTTCTGATCGCCGGCGCATTGACCGCGGTCGATCCGGGATTCGCGTCGGTGAGCAATCTGCTGAATATGCTGCGGCAGGCGAGCCTGCTGTTTCTCGTCGCGTCCGGCCTCACACTCGTCATCATCGGCGGTGGGCTCGATCTGTCGGTGGGCGCCAATCTGACGCTGTCGGCCTGTCTCGCCGCAGCCGCGATCAAGACCACCGGCAATCCGTGGTACGGCGTTGCGGTCGCCATCGGCGCCGGCACGCTGATCGGTTACGCTAACGGGCTGATGATCAACCGCCTGCAGTTGCCGCCTTTCCTTGCGACTTTCGGCATGCTGTGGGTGGCGCAGGGCATCGCCTACTGGTTCATGGCCGGGCAGACGATCTACGGCATGCCGATGTCGTTTCGCTATTTCGGCACCGGCTTCTTCCTCGGCGTTCCGCTGCCGATCTGGATCACGCTTGTGGTCTGTCTCGCCTGCAGCATCCTCCTGCACCGCACGACCTTCGGCCGCGAGGCGTATTTCATGGGCGCCAACCAGACCGCCGCGCTGCTGTCCGGCGTCCCGGTCGAGCGTCGTCGGCTGCTGCTCTATGTGCTCAGCGGCTTGACGGCGGGCATCGCGTCTCTCGTCTATCTCGCACGCCTCAATGCCGCCGAGCCCGGAATCGGCGAGCCGTTGCTGCTTCCTGCTATCGCCGCAGTTCTGGTCGGCGGCACATCCTTGTTCGGTGGCAACGGCAACATCGTCGGCACCGTGCTTGGCGCCATCCTGCTCACCATCATCGTCAACGGCCTCAATCTGCTGAATGTTGCAGCGACCTGGCATCCCTTCGTCAACGGCGCCGTCGTCCTGGTCGCCATCATTGCGGATCTCGTCATCAGCCGACGCCGATCAGGGAGCGGATAGACCCGGCATCACCAGTTCACCACACGTCTCGTCATTCACAACCAGAGGGGCCATCATGCGAACCACCCGATCTATCCGATGCGTTCTTGCCGCCGTCATTTGCGGCACCCTGTTCAATTCGGCGGTGCGCGCCGATGGCGAAGTGATTGCAGCCTTCACGAAGAACCAGGTGGACCCGCATTTCGAGGGTGTGCGCGCCGGCGTCGCGCAGATTGCGGAGAAAATGCGCGCGACGGTCAAATATTACACGCCGACCAAGCCGAACAATATCACCGAAGGCATGTCGCAGCTCGAAGACGTCGGCGTGACCAAGCCCAATCTGATGCTGTTCATGCCGATCGATGCCAAGGCGCAATTGCCGACGATCAAGCGCCTGATCGAATCCGGCCTGCCGATCATCAACTACAACGACCGCGGCGGCGACGCCCCCTATCTCTCCTTTGTCGGCCAGGACGATTACAAGCTCGGCTATGACATTGCCAAGACCCTGTTCGACCACCTCGGCGGCAAGGGCAATGTGGTGATCCTCGAAGGCGTCAAGGGCTCGACCACGGGCGACGAGCGCAAGCGCGGCTTCGACGCTGCGGCCAAGGACTATCCGAATATCAAGATACTGGCCTCGCAGCCCACTAACTTCCAGCGCCTGCTCGGCATGCAGACGATGGAGAACCTGATCCAGCAATTCAGCACCATCGACGGCGTGATCGCCGCTGCCGACGCGTCCGCCCTCGGCGCCATCGAGGCACTCAATGCAGCCGGCCGCAAGAACGTCGCGGTGGTCTCGATCAATGGCGTGCCGGAGGCTGTCGAAGCCGTGAAGGCCGGCAGCCTGCTGGCAATCGCGGAGTTCGACGGCTTCAAGATCGGCTGCGTCGCCACCGCGGTCGGCCTTAACGCCATTCGCGGCCAGAGTGCGCCGAAGCAGATCACGATCCCTGGTGCGATCATCACCAAGGCCAATTATGCGCCCTGGCTCGTCCCCTACAAGGACCGGACTTGCCCGACGCCGGACGCGTATATCGCGAAGTAGCGCTAACGGGCCTGCAGACCCGTCGCGTGCTGCAGGCCCGCCTTCCTACTTGGCCGCCCCGTCCGTCGACATCGCGATGAGCTTGCCATAACGCTCCGCATCGCTGCGCAATTCGGCCTCGAACGCTTCCGGCGTCGAGCTGGCGATGTCGGCGCCCTGCGCGGCGAACTGCTTGATCAGGGCCGGATCGCTGAGCGCCTCGGCGAGATCGCGCGCGATCTGGCTGACGATGGGCTTCGGCACCGCCGCGGCGGCGAGCATGCCGAACCAGCTATCGTAGGTGAATTCGGGGAGCCCTGCCTCGGCGAAGGTTGGCACATCAGGCAGTTGCGCCATGCGGCTCTTGCCGGTGACTGCCAGTGCGCGCAACTTTCCCGACTGGATCAGGTCGCCACCGACGCCGAAGAAAGTGAAGGCAACCGAGGTGTCGCCGCGCATAATGCTGATCTGGGATTCCGGCAGTCCGCGATGCGGAATCAGCACCATCTTGGTCTGCGTGAGATGCCTGAACAGTTCGGCGGCAATACCGGTGGAACTACCGACGCCGGCAGAGCTGTAGCTCAGCGAATCCGGCTTGGCCTTTGCCGCAGCGATCAGTTCGGCCAGCGTCTTGAACGGCGCATCCGGCGGCACGATCAGGATGGACGGCGTCGATCCGACGCGGCTGATCGCAGCGAAATCCTTGATCGGATCGAAGTTGAGGTTCTTGTTGACCACGCCGATCACGCTGTGGCCGTTCGAGGTCAGCATGATCTGCGAGCCATCGGTCGGGCCTTTGGCGACGCTGCTGACACCGGCGATGCCGGGCCTGTTCTCGACGATGACCTGCTGCTTCCACTTCGCAGCAAGCTTCTCGGCCACCGAACGGGCAAGGATGTCGGTGAGGCTGCCCCCCGAAAACGGCACGATAATACGCACGAGCTGGTTCGGATAAGTCTGTGCAATGGCTCCGCTGCCCATCAGCGCCGCAGTCGCGGCGAGGCCAGAGCCGATCATAAAGTGTCGGCGATCCATCATTTTCTCCCTTAAAGAACCAAGTGCCGGGCTTTCAGCCTCTGGCGGTGTTGGGCAGCGGCATTGCAAGCAACACCACCGCCGGTCGTTTCGTCTCGTTGCGCAGCGCGCGCGTCTCGTTGGGCGCGATGCGGCAGGAATCCCAGATGCCGAGAGTGGCGATGCCATCCGGCGTCTCGAAGGTTACTTCGCCTTCGAGGACGACATAGAACTTCTCCTCCGGCGAGGCCGAGGGCGTAATGCCGCCGCCCGGCAGAATCTGGCTCATGCCGAGCCACATCACATCGCCCGGCCCGGCGTCGCGGCCCTGCAGGCGGAACATCCGCATGTCATTGTGGCCAGGGGCTTCGTAGCGCGGGGCATCGTTCAGGCGGACAACATGCATGGCTTCACCCGTTAGGCTGAAAAACAAGACGATCGCGCGAGGAGCCGAGCACGGCGACGTAGGCCTCTGCAGCGCGCTCCAGCGGGTAGATCGCGTCCGGCTTGATCGGAAACGGCTTCAACGCGCCGCTGGCGAAACCCGGCACCAATTCACGCAGGATCTCACCGGCTTCCGGCGATGACAACGACAGCGAGTCGACGCCAAAGAAGGTGTGCTTGCCGCGATAGAAGGCGAAGATGTCGAACGGCACGGTGGCCTTGGTGGAGGCAATGAAGATCTGGCGGCCGAGATGCGCGAGCGATTTCGTGCCCGCGTCGTAATAGGGCTCGCCGACAGTATTGTAGACGATGTCCGCGCCCTTGCCGCCGGTGAGTTCGCGCACGGTCGCGGCGACGTCATTGTGGCTGGAATCGACGACGGTCACCTCGCCATGGGCATGGCCAGCATATAGCTCGTCCTTGCGGACGACGCCGATCACGCGAGCGCCCTGCCATGACGCGATCTGCGTCGCCGCCTGACCGACCTTGCCGTTCAGACCGAGGATCAACACCGTCTCGCCGGGCTTCGGCATGCCGCTGCGGCGAAAGCCTTCTTGCGCAGTGACGAAGGGCACGCCGATGCCGGCCGCCTCCGCGAGGCTGATATTGATCGGCTTCTCGACCAGCGCAGACGCTTCCACCACCAGATGCGTGGCATGGGTGCCGTCGCGGCCGATCCCGAGTTGACCGGACGAGCCGAATACTTCCTTGCCGATCAGGTCGGTCGGCCCATCGATCACGACTCCGGCGAAGTCACGGCCGGGCGTGCGGGGGAAGACCGCATGCGGCATCAGACCGAGCGTCGCCTTGGCGTCCGACGGATTGATCGCGGCGGCCCTTATCTCGACCAGCGCATCGCCTGACCTGGCGCAGGCGAGTGTGCGTTGCTCGATGCCGAGCGCCACATTCTCGATGCGATCAGCCTTGGCGGCGACCCGCAGGCATGTTGCGGTGACGCTGGAGGAAGTCTTGGCGGCTGCAGTCATTTCAGTCCTCGAATGCTGTGTTATGCGGCGCCCGGCAAATCGAACAGTGCGCGTGCTTCAGCAGGCGTCGCGATCTGCGCGCCGAGTTCTTCGATGATGCGGCGTGCCTTGTCCACCATCACGGCGTTCGACGGCGCCAGTACGCCGCGGCCGAGCATCACAGCATCTTCCAGACCGGTACGGGCATGACCGCCGGCGAGCACCGATTGCGCCACCATGGGAAATGTGGAGCGGCCGATGCCGATGGCCGTGAAATGCGCATCCCGCGGCAGCAGACCGCGCGCATACAGCACCGTTTCCGGCGACGGCTGGAAGCCGTATTTCACCCCCATCACGAAGGAGGTGAGCGCCGGGCCGCTGAGCGTACCGTCGGCGAGGAGATCGTGCAGCAGCGCAATATCGCCGGAATCGAACAGTTCGATCTCGGGTTTCACGCCGGCCTCACGGATGACCCTGGCCATGCGGCGCACATTGCCGGGCGTGTTGATCACCACCTGCCCGCCGGAATTCATGGTGTTGAGATCGAGCGTGCAGATGTCAGGCTTCAGCGCCGTGATATGGGCAACGCGTTCTTCCGGGTTCATCAGCGTAGTACCGGCGGCGGCGACCTTGGGATCGTCCTGCGAAGGCACGAAGCGACCGCCGGGACCGGTGGTGATGTTCAGGATCAGGTTGCGATTGCGCGCGCGAATGCGTCCGACGACGTCCTGATAATATTCGAGCTTCATCGACGGCGCGCCGGTGCCGGGCTCGCGCACATGGATATGCGCGACTGCCGCGCCGGCTTCTGCGGCACCGAGGCAGGCGTCGGCGATTTCTTCCGGCGTGATTGGCAGATGCGGGGTCTGGTCCGGCCGCGTCAGATTGCCGGTGACGGCGCAAGTGATGACGATCTTGTCGAGCATCGGGCGCATCAATCTCTCCTTATAACGCTCGGCCGCCGTCAACGACGATCAGCGAGCCGGTGGAATAGGTCAGGTGGGTGGCGCAGGCCGCGATTGCGCGGCCGACATCCTCGGCCGTCGCAACACGCTTGAGCGGAATGGTCCCCGCGACCTTTTCAAGCGCGGCCGCATCGCGGCCCGGCACAAAGTCAGTGGCCACCACGCCCGGCGATACCGCCATCACGCGCACTGTCGGCGCAAGCGCCCGCGCGAGCGACTTGGTCATGGTGTCGATGCCGGCCTTGATCGCAGCGTAAGCCAGATTGGAGCCGACGCCATTCAGCCCCGCAATCGAGGAAACGTTGACGATGAGCCCGTCGCCGCTCGCCTTGAGCAGCGGCGTGAAAGCGCGGATGGCCGCGAACTGGCCGCGCCAGTTCACCTTGAACATGTCGTCGATGAACTCGTCGGTCAGCGCGTCGAGATCGCCGATCGGGATCGGCTTGGTGTAGCCCGCGGTATTGACGAGAATATCGCAGCGACCGAACGCTCGCTCCACTTCGCCGGCGAGCGCCGTCAGCGTTGCGCTATCTTCGATTACCGCGCGTCTGGCGAGATGGCCTTCGCCCGCAAGGCCGGCCAGCAACGCGTTGGCGGCTGCCTCGCCGGAGCGCCAGGTCACGACGACACGGGCACCTTCGGCTGCCAAAGCTTGCGCGGCCGCGGCCCCAATGCCGCCCGAACCGCCGATCACCACGGCTACCTTGTTCGCGAGAATATCCGACATCGACAGCTCACTTGATGGGAGGATGCGGGAGCACGGCTTCGCCGGACTCCATGACGAATGTGTAGTTGAGGCTGAACCATTCGCCAGCGACATCCGGCGCTGGCGACGCTCCTTCGCCCTTGCGGAAATCGCCGATCAGCGCGCGCGTCACGCCGAATACGACGTCGCTCTCCAGATGCTCGTCGTCATCGACAAAGATCTGCGTGATCAGCGTCTTGAAGCCTGGCTTGAAGGCAAGCACATGCAGATGCGCCGGCCGGAACGGATGCCGGCGCTGCGCGGCCAGCATCTCCCCGGTCGGACCATGGGTCGGCACCGGATAGCCAGCAGGCTTGACCGAGCGGAACGCGAAGCGGCCATTCGCATCGGTCTCAAACACGCCGCGCAAATTCATGTCAGCCTGACCCGCGTCCTGGTTTTCGTACATTCCCGATGGCGAGGCCTGCCAGACATCAACGCTGACACCCGAGAGCGGCGCTCCCAGTGCGTCGGTGATGCGGCAATCGACGAACAGTGGTGCACCGGGCGTCGGCGAACGCAAGATCGAGGCACCATTCTCCACGCGCGGAGCGTTCGCCCGCCAGAACGGCCCGAGCAACGCTGCGGCGGTCTCGCTCGCGCCATCCTGGCCGTTGTTCAACAGGCAGACCAATGTCGAGAGCCCGACTGCATCGCTGAACAACACGCCCTCGTTATGGGTGTCGTTTGTCGCCTGGCCGATGCGGTTCAGGAAATCGATAGCAAACTCGAATTCCGCCTCGGTCAGCCGAACCTCGCGGGCAAATTCGTGCAGATGACGAACGAAAACGGCCATGACCGTGCGCAACCGCTCGTTCGGCGCACCGCTCATCGCGGCAAGCACAACGTCGGTCACATCCTCCTGACGCGTGATGATCATCGACACTCCCTCACATTGCGAATTTTTGGCTGTCCACGCTGCGCAATCGATTGCACATATAGTGCAATCGATTGCGCAAGTCAACCGCACCAGCTAGTTTGGAGATCGTGGCAGGGATGACGACAATCAAAGACGTGGCGCGCGAGGTGGGAGTGCACCCCTCCACCGTGTCGCGCGCGCTCGACCCTGCCCGCCGCGGACGGATCGGTGAGCCGGTCGTGCGCCGGATTCTGGAAGCAGCGGAGCGGCTGGGTTACCGCCCGGACACGGTGGCCGCGAGTCTGCGCAGCGGCCGTTCGAACATGGTCGGCATCATCGTCCCGGACATCGCGAACCCCGTCTTCTCGCCGATCATCGGCGGCCTCGAAGACGTGCTATCGGAGCGCGGCTACGCGCTGATTGTCGCCGACCCGCAACCGCAACGGACGGGCACCGACGACATCGTTCAACGGCTCGTGGCGCGCCGCGTGGATGGCCTCGTGCTGGCGAATGTCGCGCTCAAGGATAATTCGATCGAGCGTTGTCTGAGTTGGAAAGTCCCTGTCGTGCTTGTCAATCGCGCGGAAGCTGAGGCGCGTGTGCCTTCGGTGGTCTCGGACGATGTGGCCGGCATGCGGCTCGCGGTTGCGCATCTTCTCGAACTTGGACATCGCCACATCCTCCACCTCGCCGGCCCGCAAATGCTATCGACCGGATCGCTTCGCCGCCGCGGTTTCTTGGAGGCAATGCACGAAGCCGGTTTCGCGCCAGCCGACAATGATATTGAAGAGGCTGAAGCATTCACGCGCGAGGCAGGACGCGCTGCCGCACTCAGACTGCTCGCACGACAGCCTGAGGCCACCGCCATCGTCGCAGCCAACGATCTCCTCGCGCTCGGCATCTATGAAGCGTTGCGCGAAACGGGCCGGCGATGTCCGGAAGATCTGTCAGTGATCGGTCACAACGACATGCCGCTGGTGGATCTGGTGGATCCGCCGCTATCCACGATCCGCATCAGCCACCGCGAGATGGGTGAACAAACCGGCCAGCTCCTGCTCGACCTGATCGAAGGTGTCCGCGGCGATGCGCGTTATGTCGTCACAGCGCCCCTGCTCATCGTGCGCCGCTCGACACAGCCACCAAGGATCTCGCGATAAGCCAGCGTTGGATCTGATTAATTGAGCCAGCGTGATTCTGGTTTGCGCCCCTTCGCTTTGAACAAGGGCGGACTCGCATACCGGCAAACGCCCCCGACGTTCCTTATCAATTCGGCCAAATCCAGAAGCGACTACGCCCAAACGATAACAAGCGAGTGATCAGACCGGAGCGAGTTGCATGACAGATCTGACGTCATATGGGATGCATTGAACATTCATGTGCAGTAATTCGGCGCTATTCCACATTCCATATAATGAAGCTGGGCGGTTCCCACGCTAGGGAACCCAAGATGCATGATGTTTCTCGCCGCGCTCAACTTATTCTGTTGAAAAACGATCTGCACATCATGCGAGGCCGGGCCCAACGCCTGGATCTAAGCGATGTAGCCTTGTTGATCTCGCAAGCTGTTCAGCTGCTCTCCGATCAGCCGGAAGTTTCTAAATCTGACCAGCCCCGCGCCTAACTGCATTGTTTGTCATCGGTGCGCTCGGTCGCCAGGACAAACATACCGACAGCCGCTACGGTCACCAAAAACGGCATAATGATAAGGGCCATTGACGCCTCCTTGTCGAAGTTGATCTTCGAACATGGCACAGCATCTCTTATGCGGCTCTTCGCTTCCCTAAAGCGGATGGTGAACAGAATCATACGGAGAGATTTGGTTGAGAAATGCCAAATTCATGAACGATAAAGTATGCGATCCCCGCAACGTCCAGCGCGCCAAATGTCCGCTTTGCGCCAAAAGCGGTAACCCATCACGTCGACTTTGTGTCAGAAGCGGGCATTCGCCAGCAGGGTTCCCCCAAAGCAGAGCAGGCGGACATCTCTTGCACTGTCCGCCTCCTCCAGGGATAGCTTAGACCTCCAGCTTGTCTCCACCCTTCAGATCAAGCATCTCGCGCGCTTCATCCGGGGTCGCGATCTCAAGACCCAAGCCTTCGACGATTTTGCGCGCGAGCGTGACCTGCTCGGCATTCGAGGAGGCCATGCGACCTGGCGCCGCCCACAGCGAGTCTTCCAGACCGACGCGGATATTGCCACCCATGGCCGCGGCCATCGCCGCGATCGGCAGCTGATTGCGACCGGCGCCGAGCACCGACCAGACATACTTGTCGCCGAACAACCGATCCGCCGTGCGCTTCATGTGCAGCACATCTTCGGGATGTGCACCTGTACCGCCCTGCAAACCGAACACCGTCTGGATGAACAGCGGCGGCTTCACCAGCCCCTGTTCGAGGAAGTAGGCGAGATTATAGAGGTGCGCCGTGTCGTAGCATTCGAACTCGAAGCGTGTACCCGTCTCGGCCAGTGTCTTCAGCACATACTCAATGTCCTGGAATGTGTTGCGGAACACAATGTCCTTGTTCTGCAGGTGCTTCAATTCCCAATCATGTTCGAACTTCTTGAAGCGGTTCAGCATCCCGAAGAATCCGAAATTCATTGAGCCCATGTTGAGCGAGGCGACTTCCGGCTTGTAGACCGCGGCAGGCCGTACGCGTTCATCCACCGTCATGGTGGGCGCACCACCGGTAGTCAGGTTGATCACCGCATTGGTACGCTGCTTGATGATCTTCAGGAATGGCGCAAAGGCTTCGGGACTTTGATCGGGTTGCCCGGTCTTCGGGTTGCGCGCATGCAGATGCACAATGGCGGCGCCGGCTTCCGCCGCATCGACGGCAGCGTCGGCGATTTCCTGCGGCGTTACCGGCAATGCTTTGGACATCGAGGGCGTATGAATCGCGCCCGTCACGGCGCAGGTGATGATGACTTTGCGGCTCATGTCAGTCTCCGTCTTACTGTTAAGAGATGGTGTAGTCAGGATTTGGGACGCTGCGTGGCCTTGTGAGCCGCCAGCGCTGCGAGGCGTTCGTTGCGTTGTTGTGTCAGTGCGGCAATCCGATCGGGCGACGGCTGATGCGGCCAGGCCGCTATCACCCGGTCGACATTCGGGCTTTGATAAACCTCGGGCCCTGCCGATGCAGCGGCCAGCTCCTTGTAGAAACCGGTGTAGCGCGCGCAGTAATCCGGGATGCCGCCGGGCGCATTGAGCTCGATGGTCTCCAGCGGGCCCAGAAACGACCAGCGCAGACCGAGACCGTCCTTCACAGTGTGATCGAGATCCTCCGCGGAGACATAGCCTTCGCCGACCAGACGGAACGCTTCCGCCAGCAAGGCGCCCTGCAGCCGATTGAGGATAAAACCGTTGATCTCGCGGTTGACGGTCACGGGGACCTGCCCAATCTCGCGATAGATCTCACGCGCGCGGTCGATAGTCTCCTGCGAGGTCCAGGATGCGCCGCATAGTTCGACCAGCGGCACCAGATGCGGCGGGTTGACGGGATGACCGACGAGGCAGCGCGCCCGCCCCGGAAGCGCTTCCGTGAAGCGAGAGGCGACGATGGCCGAGGTGGATGATGCGAGCAGTGCATCTGGAGGCGCAAGACGATCCAGCTCGGAAAAGATGGCGATCTTCTGATCGACGTTCTCCGGGCCATTCTCCTGTACGAAGGAAACGTTCTTCACCGCATCGGCCAGACTTTCCGCTATCGAGATGCGCGCGGCGGCGCCGTCGGGGTCATTGGCAAGTCCGTGGCGGGCGAGCGCATGCAGTTCATCGCGAATAAGCCCGGGCGCAGCATCCAGCGTCGGGCGATGCGGATCTGTCAGCCGCACGGTCCATCCAGCGCGCGCGAAAATCGCGGCCCAGGCGCGTCCGATCAAGCCAACGCCGACGATCGCTACATGTCGATTGTTCAGTGTCATTGATGTTCTCACAGCCACAGCACCTTGCGGCGCAGATCGAGATCGTCACGCAGGGCCTTCGACGGCCCCTGATGAATGACCTTGCCCCGTTCCAGCGCCACCGTCGAATCGGACAAAGCCAAAGCCAGATCGAGATTATGGTCGACGATGATGATGGCAATTTCCTTGCGAAGCCGGTCAAAGGTTTCAAACAACTGCTCCACGACCGCGGGCGCCAATCCTTCGAATGGCTCATCCAGCAACAAGACGCGGACGTCGCCCGACAACGCGCGCGCCACGGCCACCATCTGCTGCTCGCCGCCTGACAGATAATCGGCGGGACTGTCGAGACGCTCACGAATGCGTGGGAAATAGTCGTAGATGCGCTCGCGGGTCCAATGCACACCATTGCCAGTCTGCCGCTTGAGACCACCAAGTTCGAGATTTTGCTCGACGGTCATGCCTGCGAACAAGGCGCGTCCCTGTGGTACGTAGCCGATGCCGAGCCGCGCAGCTTCCGCAGACGACAGGCCGATCAACTCGCTGCCTGCCAGTTGAATAGAGCCATTCGATGCCGGCGCGATCCCGATCAACGACTTGAGCAAGGTCGACTTACCCGCGCCATTGCGCCCGAGCAGTGCGATGATCTCGTTCTCGTGCAGGGTAAAATTGACGTCGTTGAGAATATGGCTCTTGCCATAGAACGTATCGACATTCTTCACCGTCAGCAGCGGCTTCGCCCCCGCCGCGGTCTCGCGGGGGCGCGCAGCCACAGCCGTTGTGCCCGACCCGATATAGACTTCCTGCACCTTCGGGCTGGACCGCGCCTCTTCGACGGAGCCATCCAGCAATACGCGTCCCTCATTCATGACGGTGACGTGGTCGGCCAGCTGGAACACCCGATCGATGTCATGCTCGACCAGCAGGACCGGTAAATCGGTCGAGAGGCGCTTGATGATCGCACCGATACGTTCACGTTCGGCAGCAGCGAGGCCTGCAAGCGGCTCGTCAAGCAACAGGACGCGCGGCGCTGTAGCCAGCGCGACGCCCATATCGAGCAGGCGTTGGCCGCCGTAAGACAGCATGCCTGCCTCTGCCTTCTCGATTCCAGCGAGGCCGAGATAGCGGATCACCGCATCGGTCTCCGCGTTGATTGCGCTAATCGATAGCGCGTTGGTCACGGGATCGAAGCGCCGCGGATGCCGTGCTTGCACCGCGAGGCGGATATTTTCGCCAACACTGAGCGCGGGAAACAGGTTGGTAATCTGGAACGAACGCCCAATGCCGGCCCTTGCAATATCTTCCGGTGTATGGCCTGCGATAGGCATGCCCATCAGCGACACGCTTCCCTGATCCGGCTTGTACATACCCGACAGCAAATTGAACGCCGTGGTCTTGCCGGCACCGTTCGGGCCGATCAGCGCATGCAGCGTGCGATCGGCAATGGCGATATCGACGCCCTGCACGGCTTTGATGCCACCGAAACTTTTCACGATATGGCTGGCAGCGAGTACCGCTCCGTCGACTGACGACTTCGGTCGCAAAAACTCCGGCAGTGGTAGCACTTCGATGCGCCGCGCCGACATTGCCGCGTCTTCTTCCACTTTCTTGCGGAATGGCGCGATCAGCCGCTCGCCCATACCGATTAGGCCGGTAGGCGAGAAGATGATGAAGCCAACGAAAACGAGACCGAACCAGAACAACCAGTTCTCGGAATAGATGCCGAGAAACTCACGAAACAGAATGAAAAACAGCGCACCGAGCGCCGGCCCGAGGAAGCTACGCATGCCGCCGATCACGACCATGGCCAGAAGCTCGCCAGAGAACGCCACCGAAATGGGATCCGCCGACGTCATACGGTTCTTGTAGAGCAGCAGAATGCCGGCCAGCCCGGTGATGGTAGCCGACAGCACGAAGGCGGCGAGCTTGTAGCGATTGGTGGGATAACCGAGGAAGCGCGCGCGCTGTTCGTTCTCGCGGATCGCCACCAGCACCGAACCGACCGTGGAATTGTGGAAACGCCACAGCAGGATCAGCACGAGAAACGCGATCAGCGCCACGAACCAATAATAGGTCGCACCCGCATCGAGGTCGAAGCCAAGCAGTGCCGGCCGGGTGATGCCGCCAAGGCCGTTCTCGCCACCGGTGACGTCAGTCCAGCGGAACGAGACGCTGTAGAGCATGGCCGCGAGCGCCAGCGTCAGCAGCGAGAAATACACGCCGCGGCGGCGCAGGATCAGGTAGCCGAAGGCAGCCGCCGTGATGGCCACCACGACAAGCGCAAGCAGCGTCGGCCCGACGAATGAATTCGGCATCCAGTTACGCTGGATCAGCGCTGCAGCATAGGCCGCAAGGCCGAACCAGGCGCCATGACCGAACGAGACGAGACCGGTGTGCCCCACCAGGATATTCAGGGCCATGCAGGCCAGTGCAAAGACGACGATCTCCGTCGCCGACGTCACGGTCAATCCGAGCGCCAGCAAGATCGGCGGCAGGATGAGCAAGCCGACGCCCGCGATCAGCAATGGAACGGGAAGACGATTCAACATTGGCATCGCCTTACTCGAACCGCATGATGCGTTCGCCGAACAAGCCGCGCGGCCGGAACAGCAGCACCAGAAGCATCAACAAATAGATCGCCGCCGTGGACGCCGCCGAATAGCCGATGCCGACCATGACGCCCTTGACCAATCCGACCAGCAGCGCAGCGATCACCACGCCCCAGAACGAGCCGAGGCCACCGATCACGACCACCACGAAGGCGGGCGTGATGATCTCCTGTCCCATCGCCGGATGGATCGAATAGATCGGCGCCAGCAACACGCCCGCGAGTCCCGCCAGACCAATACCCAGGGCTGCGACGACCGACATATAGGGCTGCAGCGAGATACCGAGCGCTCCGACCATGTCCGGATTTTGCACGCCGGCCCGGACCACACGGCCGAATGAGGTCTTCTGCAGCAGCACCCAGAGCCCGACCACACAGGCCACGGCAATGCCGAGCAACACCACGCGATAGAACGAATAGATGAAGCTTCCGATCGCGACCTGACCGCGCAGCGCTGGCGGGATCGAATACGACAAAGGCGGCGCGCCGAAGATCATACGCAAGGCCTGCTCGGCGACCATCGCGAGCCCGAAAGTCAGTAGCAGCGAGAGAATGGGATCTGACCGATAGAAGCGCCGGAACAACGTCCGCTCGATGACAACGCCGAGCAACGCAACGACAACGGGGGCCACGACGAATGCACCACCGAAGCCGAGATAGGGCGAAATGACAAGGGTAAGATAGGCGCCAATCGCATAGAACGCGCCATGCGCGAGATTCACGATGCCGCCGAGCGAAAAGATCAGCGACAGGCCGAGCGCAATCAGAAGATAATAGACACCATCAAGCAGTCCGTTGAGGATCTGCTGGGTGAGCAACATGGCGGACATGATATGGGCTCCGCAGTCGCGCGCTGATGCGCATCTGACAGGGGTCGGAAGGACGAGACGAAAGCAACTTCGCGAGCAGAATGTCGGCGTCTCGCCCGAAGGCGAAACGCCGACATTGTTGCTAGCTCGGGAATTTGCAGACGTTCTCTTCCGCGGTAGACGCAATCACTTCGAGCGGTTCATCCGGCCCCGGGACGGCCGGGCTCGATGAGAAGATGTCCCACTGGTTCTTGATCTTGTCCGCAGGCAGCGCCGTCACCGCATACATTTCGTGCATCAGCTGATGATCCGATGCGCGGAAGTAGCCGGGACGTGTCTTCAACAGATCGAACTTCGCGCCCTTCTCGAAATGCTCGATGATCTTCGGCGACTCAGCCGATTTCAACTCGTTGATGCTCTGCGCCACAATCTTGGTGGCGATGTAGTCGCCCCAGGCCTGGTTCTCCGGCGGCTTGTTGTACTTCTTGGTGAAGGCCGCGACGAAGGCCTTGCTGCCGGGCGTGTCCAGCAGATGGTGCCAGACCACAGGCCAGGTGCCGACGAAATTGCCCTTGCCAGCAGCCCAGGCCAGAGCCGTGTCGAAGCCGAAACCGCCGACCGGGAAAGTCAGACCGAATTCGGCATATTGCTTGAGGAAGTTGGTGATCTGGTTGCCCGCAAGATTGATCACCACGAGATCAGGCTTGGCCTCGCGGATCTTGAGGAGATAGGCAGAAAAGTCCGTGGCGTCGGTGGGCACCAGGTCGTCGCCAGCGAAATTACCGCCATTGGCCTGCATGAAGCGCTTCGATACGCTTAGCAGGTCATGGCCGAAGGCATAGTCGGCCGTGAGCGAGTACCACTTCTTGCCCTTCACGAGGCCATCGCGCAGAAACGAGCGGCCGACGGTCTTTACATACATCGAGTTCTGCGACTCGACGTGGAACATATAGCGCTGGCAGTCCTTGCCGCGTAGCGCATCGGAATTTCCGCCGGTGTTGATGAACAGCGTCTTGTTGCGCGTGGCGACCTGCGCGATGGTCAGACACGATGCCGAAGAAATTTCGCCGATGATACAGGCGACCTTGTCGCGCTCGATCATGCGCTCCGCCTTGGTCGATGCCGTTTGAGGATTGATCGAGTCCTCCTTGAGCAGTTCAACCTTGCGCCCCATCAGGCCGCCAGCGGCATTGATCTCCTCAACAGCGAGATCGATGGCCATCACACCATATTCGCCGAGCGGGCCGAGAAAGCCGGTACGCGGCGTGAGATGGCCGATGCGAATGACGTCGGAGGTCTGCGCGCTCAGAACCGATGGCGCAGAGAGGCCGGAAGCAAGTGCGAGACCGCCCGCGGTCTTCAGCAGACTGCGGCGCGTGAATTGATTGGTGTTCGACATCAGATTCGTCTCCCTGATACGGCCGCGCGGCGCGGCTGTTTCCCCTCCGGCAGGCGCCGCACTCTTCTGTTGAGAGGGCTTTGTCCGCTTGCCGTGATCTGTGATCACAGTTAGAGTTGCAAAAGACGGGGACTTTGTCGAGTCCCTCCCTGTAATTTCGCGACGATGCCCGGAGACCGCGTTGAACCTGCCGACTGCGCTGACCCTTGTGGAGCCGCTCGACCGCCAGACGCTTGGCGAGCGCGCTTATGCGCAACTGGCGGATTTGCTCATCTCGGGCAGGCTCGCGCCTGGCGAAAAGCTGTCATTGCGTACGGCCGCCGAAGTGCTCGGCGTGTCGATCATGCCGGTGCGCGAAGCGGTGTCCCGCCTCGTCGCCGACAAGGCATTGGAAGTCGCGGCAAACCGTGCCGTGCGCGTGCCCGTGATGTCGGCCACGCAGTTTCGCGATCTGACGAAGGTGCGTATCGCTATCGAGGGTCATGCCGCAGCAGAGGCAGCGCAACTACGTGGAGACCGCAATCTCGCTTCCATCGCGATCGCAGAAGCGGCCATGCGCGCAGAAAGCGAAATGAAAGCACCCGACCTGCCGCGCGCCGTCGAACTCAACAAGACGTTTCACTTTGCCGTCTACGAGGCCGCGCAGTCGCCGATCCTGGTCGAGATCATCCGTGCGCTCTGGCTCAAGGCTGGCCCCGTCATCAATCTCGATCTGCGCGGCAATCCCGATCGCCTCGCCAAGGGTGAAGCCATTCGGTTTCATGCGGACGTTCGCAAGGCGATCGAGATCGGTGATGCCGAAGCTGCCAAAGTCGGGATCGCTGCCGATATCACCAACGCGGCCAATTTCATCCTGTCACGCGGCGGCCTCGCCGCCTAGTTCTCACAGAGTCCCCGGAGCCACCATGGATCTCAACATCAAGGGTTTGCGCGTCATTGTTACTGCCGGCGCCAACGGAATTGGCCTGGCCATCGCCCGCGCCTTTGCCGGCGAAGGCGCACGCATTCATGTCTGCGATGTGGACCAAGCTGCTCTTGCCGCACTCACAGCGAGTGATCCCACAATCACCCAGACCCATTGCGACGTCGCCGACCGCGCCTCAGTGCAGAAACTGTTCGACGAGGCCGCCGCAAAACTCGGCGGCCTCGACGTGCTCATCAATAATGCCGGCATTGCAGGCCCGACCGCCAAGGTGGACGAGATGCATCCGGACGACTGGGATCGCTGCCTGAACATCTGCCTGACCGGACAGTTCAACTGCACCCGCCTCGCCGTCCCGCTGCTGCGCCGAAGCAGCAACGGCTCCATCGTCAATCTGTCCTCGGCCGCAGGTCGCGTCGGTTTCGCCTTGCGCTCCCCTTACGCCGCGGCGAAATGGGGCGTCATCGGCTTCACCAAGTCGCTCTCGATTGAGCTCGGTCCCGACAATATCCGCGTGAATGCGATCCTGCCCGGCCTCGTCGCCGGCGATCGCCAGCGCCGCGTGCTGGAAGCCAAGGCGCAGCAGCGCGGCATTTCATTTGCCGAAATGGAGAAGACTGCGTTTTCCTATACATCGATCAAGGACTACGTCACGCCGCAGCAGATCGCCGACCAGATCCTCTTCCTTTGCAGCCCGCGCGGGCGCACGATCTCGGGCCAGGCTATTTCGATCTGCGGCGACACCCAAATGCTGGGCTAGCCGTCGATGCTCAAGACTCGAGCAAGCCAACTGACGACACTGAATGCCCGCATTCTTCCGATGAATTAGTACAGAGCGTCAGCTTGGCTGGACCCGCAGCTTTTGCAGACCGTTTAAGTCCTGGCGCATCTTCTGTATTGGTCTGACCGACTGCAGATCACGCAGAGTGTCCGCATGGCGCATGTTAAGCCCTATGGATATCGCCGCGATCATCATCTCGACGATAGCGGCTACAATCATCGCAGCTTTTCAGACAAGCTAGCTGTTGCGCTGTCGGTCGTACTCGCGAAGGAATGTCAGACCGTGCACCGTCAAACGGTGGTGATCTTTCTCGCCGCTGCCCACCAGCTCGTCCAGGTGCATGGAAAGCTTTTGCCGAACCCCGGGCGACTCGGAATGACCTGAGAGCGCCCCGTAAATGTCGAGGGCGCGATCAACGGCCTGGATGTTCATGGCTGGCCTTTATGATGGCAGAGGCCATCCGTATCCGACGCGCGGTGCGGCGGTTGTCCAATGTAAAGCTCGCCAGCGCCAAATGTTCCAGACTTTCTCAAACACCGGCAGATCCCGGCCGCCGAAGCAACCGGGTATCTGTATCACATCTCCGCTTCAGCTTCGACGTTGACGACCGACTTTGCCAGACTGGTCAGCGCAGCGTCCGTAGCCTTTTCTTCCTTCAGCGTCGCGTCGAGCAACGACGCCGCATCCGACATGCCCAGTTCTTGCGCCCATGTACGCAGCGTGCCGTAGCGAGACATCTCGTAATGCTCCACCGCCTGAGCGACAGCAAGGAGGCCGGCATCGAGCGCGGGCATGCCCTTGTACTCGGTCATGATCTCGGTACCCTCCTTCGTGATGCCCATGATGGCTGCACAGGTCTTGGCGACGGGCTTCTTGCCTGCAATCTTGAACACGCTCTCAAGGCGCTTGATCTGACCTGCGGTTTCCTTCTGATGTTTCAGGAAGGCCGCTTTCAGACCCTTGTCATGAGCGGCCTTCGCCATCTTCGGCAGAGTTGCGAAGATCTTCTTCTCAGCGAAATACACATCCTTGAGAGTGTCGTGGAAAAGGTCGGCGAGCAGCTTGGGCTTTTTGGCCATGGGGTTTCTCCAATAAAAAGCCCCCGCTGATGCAGGGGCCTCGCATTCTCTGGTTGAGGTTATTCACGCCCGACAAGTCGCCGTAAGGATTTTATGTTCCAGCAGGCGAGGAAAGATCTTGAATATCAGCCTTTGCCTGCCCAGGCCGGGCGCTCGCCTAGCCATGGCGGCAGCGCCTCCCACTCGGCAGATCTCATCCGGCGCTCCTCGCCGCCAACATTGATGAAAACAAACGGTGCATCTTCCTGCCCTGTCTTGGAGCCGGCGAACATCGCAGGCGTGCCGTATGCATCTCGAATGGTCGACTTGATCGACATGTCTTTCCTCGATCTGTGAACATTTCGATGACGTAACGTTGGCGCATCGTCGCCGCGTGAGCGAGCCCTCTGTTCAACGCCGGACGGGAAGCGTGCAGTGCTACCGCGCGAGGAGTGGTACTATTTCTTTCTGACCGCCCCCAGTGCCGGCATGATCTTGGGACCGCCACCCTTGAGGCTCTCTGCAGCAGCGATCGTCTTGACCGGCACCTTCTTCGGTTTCTTGGTTTCGCGATTTCCCTTGGCCATATCGTACTCCCGCTGTGTGAGCCCGAGCGTTACCACGGCTGGCACTGAAAGATCGATTTATTATCACCGCTCTCTCGCCAACCTCCCACCGACTTGTTCCAACTCCCAGCCCTCGAAGATACTGATGGCTATTCGCGAAGAAAGAGCGCACCCTGTGCTCGCGCGCATTGATGACCCTGATGGTCCCTGCCGAGCGCGCGCTGCTTTTGTCACGAAATTGTCCGATATGCCGCGGCTGGCGCAGCATTGCCAATTTTGAGCGATTGCCCTTTCAACATTGAAATCGCGAGGCAGCAGATTGACGGTGTTCAGCCGCATTGCATTCATTGGCAATTCACTTCCACGCCGATGTGGGATCGCCACGTTCACCACCGATCTGCAAAGCGCAGTAGCAGCCGCTCGCGCAGACTCCAAAACCGTCATCGTGGCAATGACCGATCACGGTCATTTCTATGACTATCCAGCCACCGTTGGCATTCAGATCAACGACGAGCTGATCAACGACTACATACGTGCAGCGGAATTCCTGAACAACGGCCATTTCGACGTGGTTTCGCTTCAACATGAATTCGGTATCTTCGGCGGCGAAGCCGGGAGCGATATCATTCAGCTTCTCTCGCTGCTCAAGATGCCGATCGTGACGACACTTCATACGGTTCTTGCAGAGCCCACCGCCGCACAAAAGGATGTCTTCACACGCGTTGTCGAGATGTCGTCGAAAGTGGTGGTGATGGCGGAGAAAGGTCGGGAACTGCTTCGAACCATCTATCAGGTCGCCGAAGAGAAGATCGAGATCATTCCACATGGAATTCCGGAATTCGCTTTTGTGGAGCCCGACGACGCAAAGACGAGGCTCGGTTTCGCCGGCAGGTCTGTCATTCTGACGTTCGGCCTGCTTTCACCTAATAAGGGCATCGAATTCATGATTGATGCGATGCCGTCCATCCTGAGCACCTGTCCGGGTGCGGTCTATGTCGTATTGGGTGCAACCCATCCAAATCTGGTACATGACGAAGGCGAGACCTATCGCGAATCCCTCATTGCAAGGGCCCGCGAAGCTGGCGTCGCGGATCATGTTGTCTTCCTTGATCGCTTCGTTGACCAAGAGACCTTGCTCGATTTCATCTCGATGTGCGATGTCTACGTCACGCCTTATCTGAACGAATCTCAGATGACGTCAGGCACCCTGGCCTATAGTTTTGGCTTGGGAAAGGCCGTGGTATCGACTCCCTATTGGCATGCTCGCGAATTGCTCGCCGACGGCCGCGGCATTATCGTCCCGTTCGCGGATGCGAATGCGATCGGTGTCGAGATCGAAAAGCTTCTGATCAACGCACCACTGCGCCAGGCGATGCGCAAGCGCGCCTATGCCAGCAGCCGCTCCATGACCTGGGAACGGACGGCCGAGCGATACATGTCCGTTTTCGAGAACGCGGGTCGCCGCCACCGGCTCAAGACCATTGCAAAGTCGGATACGAGTACGCTCCTGCGAGATAGTCGCGCGCCTCCCGAGATGCGCATTGGTCACTTCTTGTCGATGTGCGACGACACCGGGCTATTCCAGCATGCGGTCCACTGTGTTCCGGATCGCCTGCATGGCTATTGCATCGACGACAATGCCCGCGCGCTGCTGCTGGCATGCGCATTGAACACGCCAGGGGAATTGCGTCTGTCGGAGGTCCTGACCTCCCGCTTTGCGGCTTTCGTCCAGCATGCGTGGAATCCCGAGACGCACCGGTTTCGAAATTTCATGGCTTTCGATCGCAGCTGGCTGGAAGAAAGCGGATCGGAAGACAGTCATGGGCGCACGCTTTGGGCGCTGGGCGTTTGCGCTCTTTCGGATGCAAACCCCTCTCGGCGCACCTGGGCCGCAGCCCTCTTTGCCGAGGCCTTGCCAAAGGTCGGCGATTTCCTCTCGCCCCGTGCGTGGGCGTTCGTATTGCTGGGACTCGATGCGTATTGCACGACCGTCACCGACAATGGCCGCGCCAATGCAATCCAGACGGTTCTGGCCGACAGGCTCGTCTCGCTTCTTGAGAAAGTCGAGACGAGCGATTGGGTGTGGTTCGAAGACGGACTTTCCTATGACAACGCTAGACTCTGCCAAGCCTTGATTCTCACCGGCACAGCGATGAAACGGCCGGACTATCTCAATGCCGGGCTGAGAAGCCTGCGCTGGCTGCTGACACAGCAGACCTCGGCCAGCGGTCAGTTCAGGCCGGTGGGCACGGAGGGATTTCACGACATCCGGCGCCAGCCACGCAGCTTCGACCAACAGCCTGTCGAGGCTGCTGCCACCATCGCGGCCAGCCTTGCGGCGTGGCGCGCTGACCAAAACATCGAATGGAAGAGCGAAGCCGCCCGGGTCTTCGCGTGGTTCCTCGGCAGCAATGACCTTTCTATCCCGCTCGTCGATCTTGAGACAGGAAGCTGCCGTGACGGACTCCATCCGGACCGTGCGAATGAGAACCGCGGTGGCGAGTCAGTCGTATCCTACCTGCTCGGACTATCCGAAATTCGGCACATGGCACGTATCGCCGAGGATCAATCCAAGTCCGCGACCCGCGTGGCCTGATCACGTTGCACTCCCTCTCTCAGCAGATAATTGAGATTCCTTTTGCCCTCATCTCCGATACTGAATCGCCAGGCGCTCTATCTCCGGCCCGATGCGTCCCGAGTCATCGTACGGCCGTTTAAACCTGCGACGGAGCCACGCGATCTCAATCCGACAGATAAAACCCGCGCCAATCATATTGTCGACCGGATTCTTGCGCTCAGTCCCGAGCAGGCAGAGCATCAGTTGGCCGACGTGCTTGAAAACTTTCTGGGCCGCCACCGGAATCTGCTTCAGACATTCGAGGCCCGCGCTGACGAAATGGAAGATGCATTCCACGGCCATAGCCGGTTCACGACGATTCAGCGTCAGCTAGTCGGCGCCTATTTCCTGAGTGAATACTCGTTTGAAGCATCGGCACTCTTCAATCCGAGCATCGTGCCTCACCCCGATCAATCGGGAACGACAGCCGGCGCCCTGCGCTTCATCCTCAGCCTGCGCGCCGTCGGAGAAGGCCATGTGTCATCCCTGACATTTCGCACAGGCCTTGTGGATACCGACGGGACCGTGAGCATCGATCCGACCGCACGCCTCGCATCAAATCCAGCAGTTCAACACCTCGGGTCTGGGCCTGGCGGCGAGGATGTCGCCGTCACGTTTCGTAGCAGCGAGGATATCAGCGAGCGGGTCATTTTTCCGATTACGGAGTCGCAATCGAACGGCATCGAGGATGCGCGCTTCGTGAAATTCGAGCATTCCGAGCGAACGGTCTATTACGCGACTTACACGGCCTATAGCGGCAGGGCGATCCGCTCGGAGATCATCGAGACGTCCGACTTCGTCACGTTTCGCTTTTCAGCCCTCAGAGGCAGCGCATCACATAACAAGGGCATGGCACTTTTCCCCCGGAAAATCGACGGGCGGTTCGCGATGATCGCGCGGCAAGACAATGAAAACCTCTACCTGATCTATTCGGATGATCTTTATACATGGGATGGCGGCACGCCTATCCTGAAGCCGGCCGCCCCTTGGGAGTTCATTCAAATCGGCAACTGCGGCTCACCTATCGAATTAGATGAGGGCTGGCTATTGCTGACCCACGGTGTCGGCCCGGTCCGCAAGTATTCGATAGGAGCAGCACTGCTCGACAAAAACGACCCGACGAAGGTGCTGGGGCGCCTGGACGAACCGCTCCTTCGGCCTGCGCCGTCCGAGCGCGAAGGATATGTGCCGAACGTCGTCTATACATGCGGCGCAATGCGGCATGGCGATCAAATTATCTTCCCGTATGCGATTTCGGACAGTTACTCGAACATCGCGACGATCGATATAAGAAGCCTGCTCGCAGCGATGGACAAATAAGAGCTGACTTAGCTTTACCGTAGAGGCAATCGTACGTGGCTTCTCAGCACGCCGAGCTCGTCCGTGGTTGGCACCTTTCACCAAACGGCAAGTAGAACTTTTGGGAGACGCACAGTGACCGGTGAAAAATCAAGGGCGCTCGTTCTCGGAACGACAGTCTTTTGGAAGAACGATAAAAATGACTTTGGCACCGTCATCGCCAAGGACTGGAGTAGCGTCACGGTCAAATGGGATAGCCGCGCCAGCCAGACAATCATGCACAACGATATGGATAGCTGCACGGCAGCTTGAATTTACTTGGCCCAAACAAGCATTCCTGACCATCATTCGCGAAAGCCGACGCGACACCAACCGGCCGCTGAAATCATCGCGAAACGCCCGCCGGGACAAGTCCGACGGGCTGCCAGTTATGTGGTCATTTGGCCGACAGCCGGGCGCCACCAGACTTGCGGCGCCAGGCAAAAGAGGCCCGATCAGCCAACCCGAAGGTTTTCTGCCGACGTCTTGCCACGGTTGGCCACTTCCTCAAAGCTGACCTTGGCCCCTTCATTCAAAGTGCTCAGCCCCGCCTTCTCGACGGCCGAGATGTGAACAAAGACGTCTTTGCTGCCATCGTCCGGCTGGATAAAGCCGAAGCCCTTCGTCGCATTGAACCATTTTACTACGCCAGTGGTCACTTCAGTTCTCCCGGTTGTCTCTCAACGATAGCAACCCTGAATTCAGGAAGGAGTCAATCAAGCAAACTTCCATCTCCTGAATTGATGCGGCTGTCGGCTGCCAGGACGACGGGTGGCGGTCGTCCGCCCGCACTGCCGCGGTGCGACAGCGGCTTTAGGCAACATAATCTCCGGGAGACCCAACCGACGTGCTAATGTCACCGAAGCCCAGTGCGGGCGGAGGACCAAACCATGGCCAAAGGCGAACAACGGAACAATCGCGAAGTAAAGAAGCCCAAGAAGGACAAGGCCAAGACGATCGCAGCAGCTCCGACCATGAAGGGCCTGATGCACCCCGAGGCGGAAAAGCCCCGAAAGAAATAGTCGAACAGAGCGCATCGCCAGCATAGCTGCAGCATCTGAGGTCACGGGCACCCGACGCATGATCCATGCGCTCGATAGCACTACCGCGTTCGCAGTGATCGAGAACCAGAAAATTCAATCAAAATGTCCAATCCCCTTCCGGGGCGCTCCGACGCGCATCGGCGATCATGCCAGATGGAGCAATCATGACACATGAAGACCTGGAACTGATCCGTGAGATCGTCCTGCACGGCGGCGCAAAATATACGGCTGGCAATATCGATCGCAGCAAATACCAGCGCCTTGTCGATCTCGGGTGGCTATCGCCCCTCATCATGAACAAGACAGACATTGCCTATGAGACGACAAAAGCAGGCGAAGTGGCAGCGAACTGACCCAGCACCCGGGGAGCGGCTCTAGCCCCGCGCGACGATTTTTCCGGTCGCGAACTGTTCCAAAGCGTAGAGCGCACTTTCCTCATACGTCGCACCCGGCAGCGGTTCTGCGACTACGATCAACTGGCCAATGGTCAATTGAACCATGCCATCCAGGATGTCGTAACTGGCTTCGTACGTCACGCCTGCCAATACCAGTTCGACATAGCCATGCCAGAAGCCCTTCAACTCCGACTCCCAACCAGATCGATAAACGTCTGAAGTTCTGCAGAAAAGCGCTCGGCCTGCCTGGCATCCAGCCATAGTTTTATCGTCGACGTCGCCGACAGGACAAAGGCAACCCCGAAACCGCCCGCATTTGGCACACACAGCGCCGACCAGCTGTCAGCTTCGCTCACGATCTTCCGTTCGTTGGGAGTTCCCGTTTCCAGGACGTGATTGATTTGGATCTTAAGCTCGATTGCATCGTCGAACGACAGGGAAATCTCCTCTCCGCTGAAGTTCAGAATTAGCCAGCAATCTTTTTGCTTGGATTTGACGTCGGAGGTGAAATTGAAGGCCATGGTGGAACCATGCGCCTATGCCCGTGACGGTCAATCAAATTCGTCGCGACACTATGCGACTTGATGCACAGCCCTTCCGTAATCGCCTAGCTGCCTGCCAATCGGGAGCAAGTTTCATGTGGCAGCCAAGGTCTGCACGCTTTAACTGGACGTTGCGGCCTCGCGTTTGAGTCGCACTGAGGCGCAGACAAAGGGGCGATCAAATGGGCGACGGGTGGCAACCAATCAGCACCGCACCGAAGGACGATGAAAGGATCATCGTTGCGGGTGGAACATGGATACGCGGAAACAAGGACAAGCTGCCTCAGACATTTCCATGCCTCGTCATCTGGGACGAAACCGAGTGGCTCATTTGCGACAATGAAGGGCCGCGAGCGCTCATACGGGGTCCCAAAATCTGGATGGCAATCCCGCCCGCTGACTTGCCTTCAGCATCGGAATTGCTGAAGACGATCTGACGCATTTCATTAACCATACGATGCTACCCGTCCTGTAGCGCGGGTCTTGTCGAGCGTACCGCGCCAACTCTGGAGTCGCAGATGCAGGTCATCGAAATCACAGACCTCGTCGAGGCCAGGCGCGCTCGTCTGGCTCAATATCACGGGCTGCCGCGCGCACTTCAGCTGAACGGTCAAACAGTCACGGGATCGGTGAGATCCGTCGTGATGGATGCATCGGCAGCAAAGTGGACTGTAAAGCTCGTTGCAACGCCACCTGTCATCGACAGAAAATATCGTCTGCGCCGCTCCGCCTAGAGCCGGACGCAGACCCGCACGACGACATCCGACTTTCTTCACCTACGCCATACCGCGGTCGCATGTATCCGTAGGCCCCCTATTCTCCTGAACCAGCCACCCAAGGCACGGGCAGTCCAGCGGATTGACCTCAGCGATTCCGGCGGCAAATCAGAACCTTCGAATTAGGTCGACTTCCGAACATAAAGGGCATCTACTGCACCGCATCATCGGCCGTCCTTAGGCATTCACCGGTGACAGAGAGTTCGGTCGCGCTCCCGCCCAATGTCTCGGGACTGCCATGCCTACCTCCGAATGTACTTTGGAATCGCAACAGCACAGGTCCGGACGGTGAAGGCTTCTCACCTCGAAGCTGAGCACGCCGCGATGATCGCGCTTGCGGCAGCTGCTCAACTCCCTCACGGAGACGAGCGAACGCTTGCCATGCGAAAAGCTGGACAATTGCAACTAATCGCCGATGCGAAGAAGCATCGGCTACAAACACCGGAAGTGTGAAGACCTATCCAGTAATCCAGCTACTAACTCGCGATCGGCGCTTTGGCAGCGACACAATTCGTGCTTCCAAAATAATATCTTCCATTCGTAATTTCCGACCGGAAGCGTAAGATTCAAGCATCACCGTGAGGACTTCGGCTTTTAGCGATGACCGAGAGCCCCGCTCCCGCCTCAAGCAAGGGGGCGATCATGTCAGAGTGTCGGAAGATCGATTCCGGGATTGCCTTGTGCCCGCAATACTACCGCCGGTCTTTTTCGCTCTTCTTGTTATTGGTGCTGTCGTTATTCGCCGAGACTAGACCACTCCAGCCGGAACGCGCGGCAATCTGCTTGACGCCAAGCCCTCGGCTTAACGGAAGAAAAGCTTACGCGATCTCAACTTGAGAGGGTTTCTCAATGTCAGAGCTGGAATTCAGTGCCGTGGATGACCTTCAACACACGCCGCAGCACGCCAGATGTAACGAGCAGTCCGAATATGATGCGGCGGTCGAGGTTGCTGCGAAGGCAATCAGAAAGACCTGGGATACGATGGGCGATATGCCATCACCGCTTTACGAAGATGAAGCGCGGCAACTCGGTAGAGCAGCACTCGATGCCATTATCGCTTCGCAACCAGTCATTCGGACGACCACATGACCTCCATCAGGCTGGCAGACACGCAGCATCTGACGACGGCCTGTCCATGAACGGCGCGCGTGCTGCTCGGTACAGACGTTTGGCAGCCGCCCAAAGCAGTCCCGAGGTGTACCGGCTACTTATGCTTCTTGCCGACGAAGCCGAAAAAGGAATCCTCTGCATCTCAGCCTTCAAACACCGACGTCCACCCCACATTGTCGCAAAATCAACGTGAACCGCGTGCGCGGCACGTAGTCATCGCGTCGGACAACATCAGCTTTATTTCTTCCACCACTGCAAGGACATGAACCGTTGAATTGGCTACCTATAGACACCGCACCACAAGACGGAACGCCAATATTCCTGGCTGGCGGATACGATGACAATTCGGATCATGCCATGGAATCCGAGGCGGAAAAAATGCGAACCGCTTGCCGCGCATGGTGGAACGACGGCGACTGGATTATTACCCTTGCTGAAGCAGGATGCGTCAACGTCACCCGGATTGATCCCACGCACTGGGCGCCTATTGAAGAACCGCGCTAGCCCAGCAAGATCGGATTGCCTCGCGGGCAAGACCGCGTTGCGGCACTTCTAACAATCAGTCAAACAGAGGCTCAGAGTAAAATCCGGCTGCCAGGACCTCGAAAAGCGCTGCGTTTCCATCATACCGAGCCTTCCATCGCGTGCTGCTGAAGCCACTGTTGAACAGATCACCATCGTCCTGCACCTGCCATTCCCAGAAAAGCAGGGGATGTGGAGTGACTATGACTTCCAGGTTTGGTTGGCGATACATAGCCACCATGTCGAGCCTCACTTTCGAAACAGCATTTACAAAAGGTCGCTTCCTGCCTGTTTATCTGAAGGCGCCGCGCGCCGTTCTGCAGCGATCGGGGCGCTTGCTCTTGACAGATGACGGGCGGAGCGCCTCTCATTCTGCAGTGATGATGACACCATCGAACCAGCCATCGATGACATTCACCATGCGCTCCTGAGTCGTCGCGTCAATCCAATTTACAGCGGGCCTCCACCAATCCATCGGCCATATATCCGCCGTACCCGGATTGACGTAGCTGATTATCCGCCATCGATCCTGCGAGGCTAAACACGATGCGCGTCGCGATGTTAGCGCCTATATCCTGGCGAACTCCTCCCCGGCACTACGGCCCGTGGGAACTCGTGACGAGCTTGCTAACGGAGGCACTGCTCTTGCGGGGAGTTGACGTTACACTGTTTGCCACCAAGGACAGTTTGACGTCGGGAAATCTCGCCGGTGTCGTCCCGGCACCATACTCTGAAGACCCGTCGCTCGACGCCAAGGCGTGGGAACTCCTGCATGTTGCAAATGTCTTCGAGCGGGCCGGCGAATTCGACATCATCCACAATCAGGCAGATTTTGTACCGCTGGGCTTCTCTCGCCTTGTGGATACGCCAGTCGTCACAACCATTCACGGCTTTTCATCAGCCCGTATTGTTCCGGTTTTCAAGGAGTATGAGGATCGTGTCCATTATGTCGCAATCAGCGATGCCAATCGCCATCCCGACCTTCGCTATGCGGCAACGATCCATCACGGCATTCCGATCGACGAGTTTCCCTTCGATCCGCTTGGCAGCGACGATCTTCTATTCTTCGGTCGCATTCATCCCGATAAAGGGGCTGCGGAAGCGATAGCAACTGCCGAAGCGGTTGGCCGCCACCTCATCATGGCCGGTATCGTTCAGGATGCGGACTATCATCGACGTCATGTGGTGCCAGCACTGGGAAGGTCCGCGACTTATCTCGGTTCGGTCGGAGGTCTGGAGCGGACACGCGTTCTGGGATCGGCACGGGCATTGCTTCACCTGATCAATTTCGACGAACCATTCGGGTTATCAGTTGTCGAGGCGCTTGCCTGCGGAACACCCGTGATCGCGCGTAACCGCGGATCGATGCCTGAATTGATCACGGATGGCGTGACAGGTCTCCTGGTCAATAGCGCCCTAGAAGCCGTTCAAGCCGTTGAGCGCATTGGCGAACTGGATAGACGCGCCTGCCGGGCGGCGGTTTCTGAGCACTTTACCGTCGATAGAATGGCAGATCGCTACCTGGCTCTATACCAATCTATCCTGGGCTAACCGACGGAGAACCGCAGCGAGAGCGAGATCGCCTTAAGGCTGTTTGCCGCCCTCGTCCACATACATTGAACACATAGACGTCGTAATGTTCCTGGAGTTCGGGCTTTCGCCGAGCTTTATGGATCCAAACATGATTGCTATTTCGACACAGGTTCAGGCGCCTGATGACTTTCAGCGCGTGGCGTTCGACATAAGACACGGCAACCGCCGGATTGCGTGTACCCTGACGACCAAGTTTCCAACCAAAGATCAGGCCAAAAGGTACTTCCACGCCAACAGGCCGCTGATCGAAAAACTGGCGCGCGAGCAGATGGAACTGGTTGCAGCCAACGACGGTGAGATCAAGCTGGTGATGATTTAAGAGCCGCCTGCCATACTTGCCGTTTCTGCGAAACTAAAGGCCTGATCTTCAGGGTTGGCTCAAACGATGACGCAAGGGAATACCCAATATGGCGAAGTCGCTGCTTTCCAGACACGACCTCGAACATGCGGCTTTGCTGCAAATCCGCAGCTGCTACGGCTGCGAAGACGTCACGGCCGTGATCATTGACGAGATCGCAGACCCTCGCTTTGAGACGAACTGGGGCATTCTCTCACTTCACCGAGCGGCCGACGTGCAATTGAGGCTCACCGCAGAGCTCAATACAGTCCGCGCGATTGACGGCACGCAAGAAAGATTGCGCAAGCTCTACAACCTCAAGACCAACTGAGCTCGCCTAATCTGCTGATGAAGCGTAACGCGAATACTCCGGTTTGACGTTTTTGATATCCGCTCTGCGCCATAATAAGCCTGTCCAACTTAAAATAACTTAGTGCCTAAGCGTGACGTTAAGTTGTTCACGGGCGAGCATCTGGGCTCAACGGCACCAATCAGATCCCGCCCATGCAAAGACACTTAACCTTGAGATAGTCATCGATCCCGCCTAGCCGCGCTGCGATCTCGCGAGAGATAAATTCATCTCGCGCGTGTCAGGGTTCGAGCTTCGCTTCCTTCACGATGATCGACCAGCGGTCGACCTCCGAGTTGATGAGTTGCTGCAGGGCCGTGCGGCCTTGCGCAGATGGCGCCTGCGCCGCCAGTTCGGCGAAGCGCGTCTTGACGTCTTCATTCTCGAGCGACTTGGCGAGCGCCGCTTCCAATCTGGCGATCACTTCGGGCGGCGTGCCGGCAGGGGCCGCCAGCGCATTCCACACTTGCAAATCGAATTTCGGCAGATTGCTTTCGACGAAAGTCGGCACGTCGGGCGCCTGCACCAGTCGCTGCGGCCCGGTGACGCCGATGGCCCGCACCAGCCCGTTCTGATGCGCCGGAATCATCGTGACGGTTTGGTCGATCACCGCCTCGATATTGCCAGCGATCAAATCCTGGATGGCAGGCCCCGAGCCACGATAGGGCACCAGCATCGCATTGGTCTGCGTCAGATAGAGCAACATCGCTGCGGCGAGCTGCGCGGTCGAGCCCGCCCCGGATTGCCCGAAGGTGATGCGGTTGTTCGGCGCCTTGAGGCGCTCGATCAGTTGGCTCAGATTCTCGATGCCGCTCTTTTTGCTGACCGAAAGCATCATCGGGACATTCGCGAACACGCCAATGCCGGTCAGGTCCTTGCGCGGATCGAAGCCCAGATTCGGGTACAGTGGCACGATCGCCGCCATCGAGCCCATATTGCCGAAATTGAGCGTGTAGCCATCGGGTTTGGCCCGAACCACGCGCTGGGTGCCAATCGTGCCGCCGGCGCCGCCGACATTCTCAACGATCACCGTCTGTTTGAGTTCGGCGCCGAGTGCCTTGGCGAGAATGCGAGCCAGCACGTCCGTGGTGCCACCGGCCGCATAGGGCACGACCAGCGTGATCGGGCGGTCCGGATAGTTGTTCGCCCGTGCCAACGTGAGCGAAGCTGCAATCCAGAGCAGTGCAATGAACAGACGGCGCACGTAGAGCCTCCCCTTGATATTTGCCGATGCGGCGCTTCGCGCGCCTTTGTTGTCCTTCTGGCATACTCGCCGGGGCCCGTCCCATAGGCTGTTGCTCTGAGGGGTATAAGATCGGGCACCGGCCGCATCGCCATCGCTGGCAATGGCCAGCGAAGTTCGGTTCGGTGTAAGGAAACGAGCTTGCCCGCATCTTCACTGGATCGATGCCTTGGAACTGAGACAGCTTCGCTACTTCGTCAACGTGGTCGACATGGGCAGCCTGTCGAAGGCCGCGGTGCTGCTCGCAGTGTCGCAGCCCTCGCTGAGCCAGCAGATCGCCGCGATGGAGCACGACCTGGGCGTGCCGCTTCTGCTGCGTAGCGCGACGGGCGTGAAGCCAACCGATGCGGGCGCCAAACTGTATCGTCATGCCCGCATCGTATTGCGGCAGATGCAGGAGCTCACGGCCGACATTGCTGACGAGGGCAGCGGCGCCGTCGGACCCGTGGCCGTCGGCCTTCCCACCAGCATCGCCTCGGTGCTCGCCGTACCGCTGGTAGAGCGCCTGCGGCACGACCACCCCGGCGTGAAGCTCCAGCTCTTCGAGAGCTTCAGCGGCTATCTCAACGAGTTGCTGGCCAATGGCCGCCTTGACATGGCCATCCTGTTTCGCGGCTCCGACGCGCCGGGTATGACCGTCAGGCCGCTGTTTACCGAGCAATTGTCCGTATTCGGCGCTCCCGATATAGGCGATCCCGAAGCGACGACCTGCGATCTCGCATCCCTGGCCGATGTCCCCATGGTCCTTCCGGACAGAACCAACGGGCTGCGCCTTCTCGTCGAGCAAGCGTTCTCGGAAGCCGGCGTGCCGCTGAATGTGATGTCCGACATCGACTCCCTGCCGGTTATGATGAAACTCGTGCGCAACGGCACCGCCGCGACGATCAACTCCTCCGGGGTCGCCCGGATCGCGGAAACACCCATCCTGTCGAGACGGCCGGTGAACCCCGCCATTAATCGCACCGTGGGTCTCTGCCTGCCCACCGGCATTCCGCAGACCGCGGCCGCACTGGCCGCGGAGGAGACCATCCGCACACTGGCGCGCGAACATGCCGTGATCTGGGACAAGGCCACTGACTGACCCGCTATTGGTTCAGCCTATACCTGCGATGGCAAACCAGTATGCCCCCTGCGCGCATCGCTGCGGTTAAAAGTGCGCGGAGCAAAATTGTCGGGACAGCAGATGGACCAAGAAAAGCGCGCCTTGCCCCTGTCGGGCGTCACCGTGGTATCGCTCGAACAGGCGATTGCTGCGCCCTTGGCCAGCCGACATCTGGCGGATTGGGGCGCCCGCGTTATCAAGATCGAGCGGCCGGGGCGCGGCGATTTCTGCAGGGATTACGACTTCGTCCTGAACGGCATGTCGAGCCAGTTCGTCTGGACCAACCGCTCGAAGGAAAGCCTGGCGCTCGACATTAAGCAGCCGCAGGACCGCGACGCGCTGGAAAGCCTGCTCGCCGGCGCCGACGTCTTTCTGCAGAACCTGGCGCCGGGAGCGGCGCAGCGGCTCGGGCTGGATGCGAAGGCTCTGGTTGAGCGCTTTCCCCGCCTGATCGCCTGCGACATCTCCGGCTACGGATCGGGCGGGCCGTATAGCGACAAAAAGGCCTATGACCTGCTGGTGCAATGCGAGACCGGCCTGCTCTCGATCAGCGGTTCAGAAGACCATCCCGCCAAGGGCGCCATCGCCATCGCGGATATCGCCACCGGCATGTATGTGCTGAACGGCGTTCTGATGGCACTCTATGCGCGGGAGCGCACCGGGCGCGGCACCGCCTTCGAGGTGTCGCTGTTCGATGCGATGACCGAATGGATGAGCTATCCCTCGCTCTATACAGCGGGCGCTGGAAAGCCGCTGAAACGGACCGGCATGCGCCACGCCACGATCGCGCCCTACGGTCCGTTTCGCGCTGGCGACGGCAAGACGGTGTTTTTCGGAATCCAGAACGAACGCGAATGGCTTTCGCTCTGCACGAACGTACTGGATGACGCCGATCTCGCCATCGATCTGCGATTCGTGACTAATCCGGATCGCATGACCAACCGCGACGAGCTCGAACGTCTGATCGAAAGCCGCATTGCCGGCACCACCAGCGACCAGTTGCTGGCCCAGTTGGAGCAGGCCTCGATCGCCAATGCGCGCCTCAACAGCGTCGAGGAATTTCTCGATCACCCGCAACTGCATAGCCGTCATCGCGTCGTCAATGTCGGTACGCCGAATGGCGCTGTTACCAGCTATCTCCCGGCCATCACGATCCCCGGCCTGACGCCGCAGATGGGTCCGGTCCCCGCGGTCGGGCAGCACACCGACGCGATCCTCTCTGAACTCCGAGAACGAGCCCGCCCATGACCGCCCCTCGACTGACGCGGACCTATCTTGCCGTGCCGGCGCATCGCGAACGCATGGTCGAGCGCGCCGCGGGATCTGCAGCGGACGCCGTGTTTCTCGACCTCGAAGACGCTGTTCCCGCCGGCGAAAAGAACGCCGCCTTGCGGACGGCGATCGATGCCATCACGCGGCTGGACTGGGGGCAGAAGACCGTCACGGTTCGCATCAATGCGATCGACAGCCCGTCCATCGCGGAGGAAGTCGAAAAACTGTCCGGCCTCGCAAGGCTGGACGCCGTCTTGCTGCCGAAAGCAGAACGCGTGACCGATGTGATCGGCATCGGCGAGCGGCTGTCGCAGCATCGCGGCGACCGAAACCATCCGCTGGAGCTCGAGCTCCTGATCGAAACCGCGCTCGGCGTGGTCAATGTCGATGCCCTCGCCGCTGCGCATGCGACGGTCGCCGCGCTGCATTTCGGTGTCGGCGATTTCAGCGCCTCGATCGGCGCGCGCAGCGACGAGATCGGATTGTCCCCGCGCGACTACAGGCACGTCGCCTCCGCAGCGGAGGAGCACCGGGAAACAGCGCTCGACCTCTTCGCCTATCCGATGATGCGGATTCTGATCGCGGCACGCGCCTTCCAGCTGAGGGCGATCGACGGGCCTTTTGGCGCATTCCGGGACAACCAAGGCACGCTCGGCTCCGCGGTCAAGGCGGCAAGCATGGGCTATGACGGCAAGCAGGTGATCCATCCCGACCAGATCGAGCCGACGCGGTCCGCATTCGTCCCGTCAGCCAGCGACAGCGCCTCGGCGCAACGTGTCATCGAAGCGATGCGCGCTGCCGAACGGGACGGGCATGGCGCCGTGACACTGGATGGCCGGATGCTCGATCTCGCCAATGTGAGAATGGCCGAGCGCATCCTTCGCTTTGCATCATAAGGGACCAGGCCCTGTCCGCTGGCGCTTGCTTCTCGCAAGCACACGTTGCTGCATCGTTGGATGGCTTGCAATAGCTCGTTGAGGACGAGAATTGACAGCGGTGCTGTCAGACGCGGCGTCATCTCGCGTACTAGGTCGGCGGAATGCGGGTCATATGCGCATCCCCGACACTCCCCTCATGGAATCGCAAAGGGATCGAATGACGACTTTGCACCAGAAGCGGTCATCCCATGACACGATCGTTCTTGAAGCACCTGCGGGTTAGATCTTGCGATGCATCGCACGCCAGTCGTTGGGCGCCATCGCCGTCGCATTTCGGAACACGCGATAGAAATGTTGCGATGCTGTCGTATCCGCACGCATAGGCAACTCTAGTGCTTTTAAGCTTGGCGTGAGCTAAGAGCGATCGCGCGGCGCCAAGAGTTCCCATCCTTTCTTTCAGCGGACGTCTCTCATCACAACTATCCGTTGATTTGAGAGCAATTCAGAGACGCGGAGCTGCCGGCGAAAGTTGTTTCACCGACCGTTCCTCCGCTTTCTGTCTTCGCCGCGCTCACCACCGATGGAGTTCGTCACGTCATCGTTGGGCGATCCGTTGGTGTTGGTTCTCCCGCCAGCATTGCCGGCGACGATTCCAGTTGGAGCCGGCGAGCTCGGCGGCGCCTGGAAGAGGTTATCGAAGGAGGACTTCGGACTGCCGACAGGGGACGGCGACATCGTATTGGTCGTTGGCGCCGCCGGGTTGACCACGGCGATCTGACCGGGGCTCGGCGCGAGCGAGACGTTGAACGACTTGATTGTGAAAACTGCCCCGACATAGCTCAGCGCATAGTTAGGCGAAACGCCGAGCGAGCCTAGCCGAATGGCATAGTCGCCCACCACATCACCCAGCGCGCGCTCCAGCGAGCCGGAGAAGCGATCGCCGTTGAACAGCGTGCCGCCGGTAAGACGATAGGTCAGCGCCGGATCAAGCTCTGCGAACATCTTGCTCTGGGGATCTGCGGTGACTGTCAGCGGCGCGGCCGTCACGATCCAGACGCCACTGTTGCGGGCCGAGATCGCATAGTTCGGATTGGTCAGCGTTCCGGCTACGTCGAGCAAATAGGGATTGCCCGCGACGCCGGTCCGGCCGGTGATGCCGAACGAATTGACGAGCCCGGTCAGAACCTCAATCCCCTGACCGTTCTGCAAACCGATGGCCGACAAGCCGGGATTGAGCGGCGAACTGCCATAGACCGATGTGCCGCCATTGGCCGTGACAACAATGGAGGCCGGCGTGACGGTCCAACTGCCCGGATTGAATGCGGAGACCTGATAGTTTGGATTGGCCAGCGTGCCGAGCGCACTGAGCGCATATGGCCCATGAGCCACGCCGCTGGTCGCAGTAATGCCGAACGAGTTGCGAAGGCCCGCCAGAACGTCGACGCCCTCGTTATTCTGCAAGCCAGTGGCCGACAGACCAGGATTGAGCGGCGAGCTGCCATAGACCGATGTGCCGCCATTGGCCGAGACCACGATAGACGCCGGTGTGACGGTCCAGCTGGCGTCGTTGCGCGCCGCCACGCGATAATTCGCATTGGTCAGTGTTCCCGCCACGCTGAGCGTATACGGACCGCCAGCCACGCCCGTCGTCGGCAGGATGCCGAACGAGTTGCTCAGGCCGGTCAGGGCATCGACATCCTGACCGTTCTTCAAACCATTCGCCGAGAGGCCCGGATTGGACGGCGACTGGCCATAGACCGAGCTGCCACCATTCGCCGACACGATGATGTCCGCCGCAGCGACCGACAGCGAACCGCCGACATAGCTGATGGTGTAATTACCGAGGCCATTGCCGAGTGCATTGCTGGCCGTGATCCCGTAAGGCGCGCCGGTCACATTCGCCAGTGCGTCTGCGCCGAGGCTCGCCAGTGTCACACCCGTCACACGGTCGGTGCCATAGAGCGTGCCGCCGACACTGTAACCGGTGCTGCCGAGGGCGAGCGTATCGCCATAGGTCTTGGACTGGTCGTTCGCCGTGATGGTCAGCGCTGCCTTGGTGACACTGCCAATATTGCGGCTGTTCGTGACGACCAGCGTGTAATTGCCGGCCGCGCTGCCGGCGAGGCCGCCGGAACCGAGATTGAACGAGACGGTCTTGCCGCTTCCAGCATTGGCATTGTCATAGGCGCCCGAGGTCGGCAGGTTCGTCACCGACAGCAGGCCGGAATCGCCCACCACCACATTGCTCAGCGTGAAATTGTTGGTGCCGAGCGCGGCGGTGTTGGTGCCGTCATACTGCTTCTCCACCGTGCCGGTGAGCGACAGCGTCACGGTGCGCTTGGCGATGCTGTAATCGTTCCCGACGAAACTCACCCGATAGTTCGAGGATGCGGCGAGCGAGCCCTGATTGATGGCATAGTTGCCGGCATTCTCGCCCGCGGCGCGGCCGATCGTGCCGGTGAGACTGTCGCCATTCACCAACGATCCACTGGTCACCTGCCAGGTGAGGGCGGAACCTGTGTCGCCATAGGTCTTGCCCTGACCGGCATCGGCCGCCACCGTGATCGCACGCTGCGTCACCGTCAGTTGCCCGCTCGGCAGATTGACGATGCGATAGGTCGATCCGTCATTGCTGACGGGCTGGAGCTGGGTAGGACGGTTGGTCACATACGGCGTCATGCGCAGCCACGCCACGCCATCGCCAATAGTCACGCCCATCGGAACCAGGAAGAAGTCCGACGTACCGGTGAGAACGATCGCACCATTGCCGTTGACCGTGGCGGATACGCCGTTCTGCGAGGTAAACTGATTGATGCGATCCGCGATCTGCTGCGCGGTCGAATTCCGATCCCACAGGATGTCGTTCCCGTTGTTGATCCGCATGCCGAGATATTGCGGTCCAAACCCGCCCTGGCTCGGGGCACCAGCGCCGACAGCCTGCGGCGGCAGGACGGTCATCCCCGCCGTCACGGCATAGGTACCGACGCCCGACGACTGATTGGCGGTGGTGCTCAGGGCAAGCGGAATCTTGTTCGGCGTATCGTAGTTTTTGAGGCCGTAGATCATCGCCGCCAGCGTCGTATTGGCATCGCCATACATGCGCGTGGCATTCGATGTCTCGACGACGGCGACGTGATTGGCCCAGTAGAATTCCGGATAGCGCGCGACGCCGTCCGACTGGCCCGCGCTGTTCGACGGGATCCAGACGTTGCGATAATCCCAGCCGGTATAGACGGTGCGGAACGTGTTGAGATCCTGCATCTGCGCCGTGGTCAGGCCGGTGCCGACGAAGGTCTGGCCACGATTGGGATTGAGCCAGGACGGATTCGAGACGCTGGAATCGTAATACGTATTGGTGACCGTTCCCGTCCGCCCGTTGTCGCTTACATTGCGCCCGACGACCGAGCCGACAAAGTGCACCCCATAGTTCCAGGCTCGGTCGAGCCGCCCGGTCGCATAGGAATTAATGATGGTGCCCGTGCCGTCATTGGTCGCATTGGTACCGACGAGACCGCCGATCGTGCCATTGCCGCGCACGAGGCCCGTCGCATAGGAATTGACGATCCGCCCGGGTCCGCCGTTTTCGTTCACGTTGACGCCGGCGAGGCCGCCCCCTTGGCCGACAAAGGTGACGTAATCAGACTGCTGGCCAACAGCCTCGACCGCGACTGTGCTGTAGGACTCTTCGATCGCGCCGCGATTGTAGCCGACCAGGCCGCCGGCGGCCCAGTTCGAATAGACCCCGCTCGCGTCATCGCTGCGCGACGCCCATGAGCGGAAGATCGTGCCGTCGCTCACGCCAGCGATCGAGCCGGCAGATCCCCAGTCGGCTATGATCCTGCTATCGACGACGCCGAGATTCTTCACCACGCTGCCGGATGCCAGATAGGCAAACACGCCCGCATGATTGCCGTCGGTCATATTCACGAAGAGGTTTCTGATCGCGTGACCCTGGCCGTCCAATGTTCCGGTGAACGAGGCTGCCGTTTTCGCGTAGTCGGCGTACTGTCCCGACTGCGAATATCCTGTCTCGCCCAGCGTATAAACAGTCGTGTAGACCTCGCGCACTCCATTGTTCCAGACCTCATACGAATCGGACGGTCGATTCTCGCCAAATTGCAGGCGCATGAAGTACTTCGTCGTGTAACCGCTATAGCTGATCGGCGAGATCGGCGAGAAGGCGTTGCCCTTCCACATCCCGGTGGACAATTCTGCCGACGCGTTGATGTCGCGCGCAAGCTTGTAACTGGCAGCACCGTTCATATTCACCAGTTGCAACTGGTGCAGGTTCTGGATGTTGGTCGAATATTCGGCCTTCAGGAACGGGCGCGTATAGCCGTCCACCATGTACCAGTGGGAGTGAAAGTTGCCTTCCTGGTATCCATTGAGATAGTTCGGGTCGTTGAAATTGCTGTAGGAGTTAAGCGAATACGGGCTGTTGTCGGAATTCGTGTTCAGCGCAGCAACATATTGAATCTGCTCCGACGTCCAGCCGCCGGGCATGTCGTGATAGGAGCGACCGAAGGCGCGGCTGGTGCCGGACGTGGCCTGATCCCAGTAAACATGCCAGATGCGTGCTGACTGGCTGTGCTGGGAATTGAAGCTTTCCATCGTATCCCAGTCGCGGAACTGGTTGCGCCCGACGATGCCACCCACATTGGTGCCGGACACCACGCCCGCGAAATACGAATCTTGAAGCGACGCGAAGCCCATCACGCTCCATTGATTTTCGCCAACAAGACCGCCGGTCCAGCTCGTGCCGTTCACGCTGGCAAGCGAATAAGTCCAGCGGACCATGGCGCCTTCGCCATTGATGCCGGCAATGCCACCTGCCGTCGCGCCGGTGACCGAGCCGGCCGAATAGGAGTCCTGGATGGTACCGTAATTGTAGCCGGCGATGCCGCCAACAACATAGCCGCGGATGGCACCGGTCGAATAGGAGCCGCCATTGATGATGCCATTATTGCGTGCCACCAGACCGCCCGCGCCCAGCGAACTGGCGATGTTGGTCACGCTCGCCGTCGAATAAACATTCGTCAGCGTGCCATTGTTCTCTGCGGCGATCGAACCGACATAGCTGGCATTGCCACTGAACGAACCGCCGATGATACCGACATTCCGGATCGTGCCATTGTTCTGGTAGAACACGCCGACATCGCCACCGCCGACCTGCCCTTCGCCGCGGCGTTGGTACATGTTCAGGATCGCATAGCCGCGGCCATCGAGCGTACCGGTGAAGCCCTGATAGGGGCGACCATCTCCAAACGCACCGATCGGATCGAAGCCGCGGCAGATGCCGCTCAGACAGGTCCAGGTCGACGTCACGCTGGCATCGATGTCCCGGCCCAGCGCGTAGGTGCCGCCGAGATTGGATTCGATTCCCTTCAATTGGTAGACATCATTCACCAGCATATACGCTGCCACGGTCGCGCCGTAGCCGCTCTGCGTGATGCTGGAATAGTTGATCGTATTGGCGTAGCTGCCGGTTGCCGCATAGGGATTGTAAAAGATTTCGACGGGCGTGGCCGTATTCACCCGCGCATTGGACGCGAAGTTGACGAGGCCGTTGTCGGAGCGGAGCGTCACCGAAGTCAGCGCACTGTTGAAGTTGGAAATGTGATCGTTGATCTGGATATTTCCGGCCGACCGCAGATTGATCGTGCCGAACGAGCCCAGCGAGTTGGTGGTGATCGCACCACCCGACGTGATCGATATATTGCCGCCGACAATGCTGCCGATCCTTCCGGCAGTGACGTCGCCCGACGCCACGATCGATGTCGAGGTCGAGGCCGCCGTCCCTGTTGCGCGAATGCTGCCTTCGAAAGTGAGCGAGCCGCCGATCACCAGCGATATATCGCGCCCAATGAGGTCGCCGGTTACCAGATTGCCGTTGTTGGTGAAGGCCACCGAACCGGGAGTAAACGGCTGCGGGTCTTCGTTCCCCCAGCCCACACTCGCTGTATCGCTCGACAGCCGGCCGACGACATTACCGGCGCTGGTCAGTGATACCGATGTGAACGTCATCGGGAGCACCAGGTTAGACACCATGATCGGCGCGGTCTGCGAGATGCTGCCGGGCGACGTCAGCCACAGCGTCCCGTTGCGGCCGGATATCGTGCCGTTGATCTGGATGTCGCGATAGGCATTGAGATACAGCGTATTGGCCGATGTCCAGGAGATCGGCGCATTGATGATGATATCGCCGGCGCCCTGCGTCTGGTTGCCCGGGCCGCTCGCGGACGATGCCGTGGTGATCAGCGTGACATTGGCCGCGCCGAGATTGGCGCCGATGGTCGCCGCCGCCGCGGAATCGATGGTCAGTGTGACCGGATCGAGCAGCCAGTCGCCGGTGCGGCCCTTCGGCGCTGACGCATCGACGCGGATGCCAGCGAAATCAAGCTGCTTGCCCGAGGTCTCAATGAGGCCGCCGTCGCCGCCATTGACACCGCCGCGCGCCGACAACGTACTGCGCACGCTGGTGAGACCGTCCGACCACAGCACGATCTTGCCGCCCTTGCCGCTGTCCAGCGCGTCGGCGCGGATCACCGTCGCCGAATCCGCCGTGACCTTGACGGCATGCTGGAAATCGCCGCGACCATAGGCATCGCCACCGATGCGAACGCCGCCGCCGCCGGCCGCGCCCGACGCGTCGATGCGCGCACCGGCCAGCGCGATCTCGGCGCCGCTGATGTCGATCTGGCCGCCTGTCTTTTTGGCAGCCACCTGATTGCGCGACTTGCCGGTCGCCGTGACACGGCCGGACACGTTGACGCGGCCACCCTCGCCGCCACCGAGCACGATGCGCCCGGCGCGGGTGCCGACCGAATTGGCGCGGATCGTGCCCGGGACGTTCACCGCATCGCGCAGGATGTTGTTCGCCGTGGCGGCGCTGAGGAACACCTGTCCGCCATCGGCACGGATCTTTCCGCTATTGGTCACCAGCGCCTTGCCGGTGCCATCGACGAGATTGCCAAGCTGGTTGGACGGTACAGCGACCGACAGGAAGCCGTCGCCGGACAGATCGAGCGTAATCATCTCGCCGGAGCCGAGACCGACCTTGCCGAGCCGCGCCGAAATGACGCCGTCATTGGCGACGCGGCCACCGAGCAACGCTGCGAAGCCGCCGTCGGACACGTTGATGCGGCCGGCATTGGTGACAACAGCCGAGGAGCCGTTACCGGTAAACTTGTATTTGCCCGATAGGAAGTCCTCGTTCCTGATGTCGAGCGTTGAGGCCGCGAAAGAGCCAGTATTGACGACACCCGTATTAGTGATCGCGATACCGTTCGGATTAACCAGCAGCACGGTGCCGGGCGCGTTGATCGTGCCGGCGATGCTGGAGGGCGTGGTACCCGTAACGCGGTTGAGGGTGGCAGCCGCCGCGCTCGGCTGGTTGAAGTTGACGGTGCCACCGGCACCGATCGAGAACGAATTCCAGTTGATGATGGCGCTGTTCGAGGATTGGTTGACGTTCAGCGTCCCGTTCGACGGCGCGGCGATACTCGCGGCGCCATGGGTCACGGTGCCTCCGCCCGGCAGCGTCTGCGCCAGTGCAATGCTGCCACTGAACACCACGCAGCCGAACACCAGCGGTGCGAAAGCCGCCCTCACGCTGCCGCGGATCGGCGTCACGTCATATGTCTGTGTCATGCCCAGCTCCTGTCACCTGCACGGGCGCCGTTGACCGGCGCTCCCGAGGTCGTCTTGTCTGCCCTGTTTAGAATTTGCCGCGCTCGATCCGCGCAATGTCGGGATCGTCGCGTTCAGCGATGTAGTTGATGATCAGCTTCGGCGGCCCCTTCGGGTCCGGCGACGTGGTCTGATTGCCTTCGCGCTGCATCTGGTATTTGACGCCATCGGCGATCAGCCGGACCGCCCCCTTCTTCTCATCCTCGCCGGCGAACAGCACAATCGTATTGTCGCCAACGGGAATGCCGGAGCGGAGCGTGTCCTTCTTCCAGACAAAGCCTGCGAGATAGCGCTCAAGACGCGTGCCGGCAGTGATCATCGCATTGGGATCGACCGGCGGCGTGGAGGCGACCTCGCCCCAGACGACATTGACCTGAATGAGCTTCTTCGACTTGTTGCCGAAGATGTAGGCGACCCGTGCAGCGCCCGGACCAGGATCGAGCGACGGCACAGCGACGGTCAGGACATTCGTGCCCTCGATGCTGTTCACGCTGCTCGCGATGTCGGTCCCCTTGACATTGAATGCCTTCGTCACGATGGCCCGCACCTCCGCCTCCGTCATGCCGAAACGGGCATCGCGGAATCCGGTGACTTCATATTTCGGTGCTTCCTGCTGCGCCCGGGCCGGCAAAACATCGACCACGCCCGCGACAATCGCGGCAACGAGGATCAACCGTGCCATCGCGCGCTTGAGCGCATGCGAAGCGGAATCACAACGAATGGAAGTGCCGAAACGATCTCTCACCTGCTCAACTCCTAAGCGATCAATTGCATCGGTTGAGCGCAGAACCGCCCCGGGCTGCGCAAACGCGGCCGATGCCCATGATACCAGCGTCTTATTAGGGGCTGGATGCAATCAGTTTCGAACACCGTGTGAACGCTCGTTCACATCGACCATCAACGACCGTTATGGTTGATGCGCGCTCAAACTATCCATGCATATATGCGCCGCGTCGCTGCTGCCTGACGGTGCCGGTCGTCGGGTTGCGCATGACCGACGGACGCATGCGCACTGCACGTGGGAAGTTCTGGGGCTGTCTTGATGTCTATTCGTTCGATAAAGAAATCCTTGGCATTGATCGCAATCGCCTTGGGATCGTCGTGCAGTGCCGTGCTCGCTCAATCCCCCGCGCCCGCACCGAGCCTCGTACAACCGCCCACGATTGCCACGCCGCCCGCATCGACGCGTATCACCTTACCGCAAATCTCTGCTGGCTCAACTGTGCCGGATGCCGCTAAAAAACTGACGTTTATCTTGACCGGAATCGACATCGAAGGCGAATTTGACGAGATCACCATCGCGAAGAAAGAAGCCGCGGCCGCGCTGCTGGGAAAGTCCGTTACGGTCGCAGATCTGTTCGGCCTTGCCGACAAGTTGCAGCAAGCCTATGTGCGCGCAGGCTACCCGCTCGTGCGTATCGTCATCCTGCCCCAGGAACTTGATCGGCGCGCACGTGTAAAGCTGCGCGTCATTGACGGCTATGTCGAGAAATTCGATACTAGCACCCTGTCCGGAACATCGGCTGCTCGTGTTGCAGCCGTGCTGGCGCCATTACTCAACAAGCGACGCCTCACGCAGAACGAACTCGAACGGCAATTGCTGATTGCGGGCGATACACCGGGTCTCGTTCTCAATGCCACTTTTGCTGCCGGCTCGGCCGTCGGCGGCTCTGTCCTGGTGCTCAGCGGCCGGTACAGGCCCGTTTCGGCGAGCCTCTATCTCGACAACGGCATGCCCAAATCCTTTGGCGAATGGCAGGCGGCAACATACTTCTCGCTCAACAACCTGGCGGGATTTGGCGAACAGCTCTCGGTCTCCATCGCTGGCCTGCCCGACAATGATTTCGTGACGCCCTATCCGACGCGTCGCTATCTCGGTGCAAACCTCGCCGTTCCACTCGGCATCGACGGCTGGCGGTTCGAACTGGGCGTCACCGATGGTCGCACGACCCCGCGGGTCGATGCGATATTCGCTTCACAGGGTGTTTTCCGGCAAGGGCGCGCGAAGCTCGCCTACGATGTTGTCAAACGCCGCGATACCGAGCTGAGCTTCAATGCGCGATTCGATCTCACGGAAGAACAGGTCAGCACGCTGATCACGACGCCGGCCACGCCGCTATCGCTTGACCGTACACGCGTGCCACGTGTCGGCCTCGACGGCATCCTGCGATTCCGCGAAAGCGGAACCACCCTCAGCTACACGGCGACCTATTCTCACGGCATCAATGCGCTTGGAGCCCGCTCCGTAGCCGATGCGACGCCGTTGCTCACGCTCTCGCGGCAAGGCGCGGACGCGGAATTCAGCAAGCTCGACGGTCGCATCGACGTCATGCAAACGCTTCCCGAGAATCTGTTTCTTTCGGCAGGACTTGCAGGTCAGACATCATTCGGTCGCCCGATGCTCACGTCCGAGCAGTTTCCGATCATTGGCGCCAACATGCTGTCCGGCTTCGCCGCCGGCACGCTCGCCGGCGATACCGGCTGGGTGGGACGCGGAGAATTCGGCTGGAGCACCCAGCTTCCGTTCATCGCCGAACCGCATGCAATCGTGCCTTACGTCTTCGCAGCTACCGGCGAGCGCCGCTATGAAATGCCGACCGTATTGGAAATCCCGGTCATCCGCGCGAACAACTATGGCGGCGGCGTGCGCTTCCAGCTCGCGCCGCAGGCACCCGACGCCCCGTCGCTGTCCGGCTTCGTGGAGCTGAGCGAACGACGTGCCAGCGCTTCCAGCCTCGACGGCTGGATGGTGTTCGCCGGCGGCTCGATCCGCTACTAGACTCCGGAAATGGCAACAACGGACGGATCACTTGCTTTCGGTCAGATGCCATTCCATTGATACGGCAGGAGTACAAGATGTCGGCGCCGGCCCCTTCATTTAACCGAGATTCGCAGCGCCGCGACCGGCTCCTGATTGTCGAGGACGACCCCGTGACGCGGGCCATGCTGGCCGGTTACTTCACCGATCACAACTTTGACGTCGCCGAAGCGGCAAATTGCGCTGAGTGCCGTCAGAAGATCAGGAAGAACGGCGCTGAGCTCGTTTTCATCGACGTTCAACTTCCGGACGGCGACGGGTTCGAACTCGCGAGGGAGATCCAGAGCGTGAGCCAGGCCGGCATCATATTCGTCACGCGCCGCGATACCGAAGTTGATCGGATCCTTGGCCTCGAGGTGGCTGGCGATCACTACGTCACAAAGCCGATTAACCTGCGCGACCTGCTCGCGCGCGCGCGCTCGGTCCTCAGGCGACGCGCGATCGAGCGTGACGCCGCGATCACCGGCACTACGATCGTATTCGGGCGCTGGATCATTGATCTTGTGCGACGCGAACTGGCCACGCTCGGCGGCGAGCTGGTGCATCTCACGCGCGCCGAATTCGATCTGCTCGCAGCGCTGGTCGGTGCCGATGGCAGGCCGCTCAGCCGGGAGTATTTGATCGAGGTCGTCAGCAATCGGCAGACCGATGTCGATATACGTACCGTCGACGCCCTCGTTGCCAGGCTCCGGCGCAAACTCGCCAGCGGCAGCAACCAGCCCCTGATCACCACCGTGACGGGCATAGGTTACAAACTCACGATCGAATCAAAGCGCTAGGCCTGTTCGGACTCTCGCAACCGTTCATTGAGCGCAGCGATAGATTCACGGCAGGTTGCCTCCAGCTGGACGGCAACAGCTTCAAGCGCATCTGCCGGCAATCGCGCCGCATCAGCCTCGATCCCGTTGCATTGGAAGAACAGACGTTCGAGACCGAGCGCACTGGCCGCACTGCCGATCCGATGCGCCAGGCGTTGCATGTGATGCCGATCCCCCATGCTGGCCGCTTCCACCATGCTCCGCGTCAGCGGAAGGCAGGTGTCAAGGAAGATGGTGCGCAGACCACGCAACCGGGGCACCCCTAGCAGTTCTTCCTGATCGTTAAAGAAATCGTCATCGATGAGAGAACCAGCGGTTAGCTCGGACGCACCAACCGGGGCGCCTGGCAGATCGTCGACACCCGCCTGCAAGGTTGATTGCAGCGCCTGTAGCGTGATCGGCTTGCCTACGCGCGCGCGGATGCCATTGGCAGTGAGCCGTCCCTGTGTGCGATCCGACAAGTCGGCTGTCAGTGCGATAATCCGTGGCGATCGATCAAGCTGCAGTTTCCGAATGAGCCTGGCCGTGGCAATGCCGTCCATCTCCGGCATATGCACATCCATGAGTACGACGTCGAAGGCACCTGAGCGAACGAGCTCCAGAGCCATGGCCCCACTCGATGCTACGACTGGCTCGTGACCGAGACGAACAAGGAGGGCATGCCCCACGTCGCGATTGACCGGATCGTCATCGACGAGCAGCACGGACAGCTTCGTCGTCGGAGGTCTCGTCTCGACAACGGCCGGCACCAGTTGCGCCCGATCGAGGGGAATGGACAGAGTAAACGTGCTTCCCTTGCCGAGTTCGCTGCGGACCGAGAGATTGCCGGCCATCAGCCGCGCCAACCGGCGGGAAATGGCGAGGCCAAGCCCCGTCCCGCCGAACCGACGCTCGATATCGCTGTCAGCCTGCACGAAGTCTTCGAAGATGCGCTCCTGAATATCCGGCGCGATTCCGATACCCGTATCCGTAACCGACAGATGGAGCATGCCGGGAGCATCCAGTGTATCGAATGCGAGATCGACCTGGACGCTACCTCGCGCGGTGAATTTGACAGCGTTGCCGAGTAAATTGAGCACCAGCCGACTGAGCTTGATCGGGTCGCCGGCAACGTCCGCGGCCACATCGCCCCGCATCGACAGGCCCAGCGTCAATCCCTTCGCCTCCGCCTCCTGCCTCAACAGATCCAGATCCGCTTCGATGAGTTGATCCAGGCGAAAATTGCGTAATTCGAGCTTGTCGGCGCCCGCTTCGAGGCGGGCATAGTCGAGAATCGATTCGATCAGTGCGAGCAGAGTATCGCCCGAGACCTTGGCTGCCGTGAGCAACCGGATCTGGCGCCCGTCCAGATGGCTGTTATCGAGCAGTTGCAGCACGCCCATCACGCCGTTGAGAGGCGTCCGCAGTTCATGGCTGACCACGGCGAGGAAGCGCGACTTGGTTTCATTGGCCAGTTCGGCCGCCTGTCGCGCGTGATGCGCTTCTGCCCGTTCCTCGATCGCTTGATCGCGCGCCTGTGCAAGTTCGGTCGTCCGCGCCGCAACCCGTCCTTCGAGGGTCAGGTATGACTCCCGCAGGCGCTCTGCCATCCGGTTGAATTGCTCGCCCAGGGTCTGCAGTTCGTCACCCGTCCGAATGACGAGTCTCTGATCGAGATCACCACTTCCGATGCGTTCAGCGCCTTCCGTCAGCGCACGAATGGGATCTGCCATACGGCGGCTGAGCAACAGCGCCGCGAGAAACGCACAGAATAGCGAGACAAGCAGCAGCAGTGCCGAATTGAGCATCGACGCGTAAAGCGACGCATAGGCTTCGTGAGTTGGCAGTTCGACGAACACCTTCCAGCCGATCGGCGCGATGGATGTGTGAACGGACAGAACGCGTTTCCCCGCGAGATCGGTGACGACGGAACCTGCGTCACTGTCGGCGTTACCGGCGAGAGCGGACGCAACCTGCGGAAGCCCCGACAGATCGGTGTTCTTCAGCACAAGGCGGAGATCGGGATGGGCTATCAGGCGACCCCTCGTATCGACGACGAAGGCATTCCCCTCATTGCCAACCTTAATCTGCGAGACGAGATCCCACATGAAGCGCAGATTGACATCGGCGATAATCACGCCGCCATCCGCGCCGCTCACGGCAACCGTGATATAGGGCTCGGTCTCGCGGAAAAAGAAGATCGGCCCATAGTAGATGCCGCGCGCCTTCGCATCGACGAATGCGGGAGACTGCGAAAGATCCGTATTGCTGCGGACCATGTCACGCACATAGCGCGATACCCGCAATTGCTCGCGACCTTGCGGATCGAGCTGAGCGATCTCGGAGATCGCCGGCGTCAGGCGTAGCAGACGAATGCCGGTGACGCGCATCTCTTCTGGCGGAAGCATCTGTAGCGAGAGCTGGGACAACCAGACGAGCTGCCGCTCGATCTCCTTGAGAAACTGATCGATCTTGTCCGCCGCGGCACCGGCCTGCTCGCGTTGCACGGCGATCAGCAGGCGTTGCTGCTCGCGATAGGAGAATATCGCATCGATCACATTGTTGGCGATCAGCGCCGCCGAAACGACCACCAGAAAGGAAACGAGATACTTGCGGAACAGACCGCCGCGTACCGGTGGTCGTGTATCGCGATCGGCGCCGATCGCGCTCATTCGATGATCTTGTCCGCGCGGGCCAGCAGCACCGGCGGCACCGTCAGGTTCAGTGACTTCGCAGTCTTGAGATTGATGATCAGCTGATAGGTGCGCGGCGATCGCACCGGCAGCTCCGCGGGCTTGGCGCCGCGCAAGATCAGGTCGATATATTCGACCATCGCCTCCACCAGCTCCGAGCGCTCCGACGCCGCCGATTCATACTTGAACCCGTAGGAGACCAGGCCACCTTCGGTCATAAAGAAGTGATAGGAATAGACCGCCGGGACCGCATTTGCCGCGACAGCGGATACGATCGCCTTGCGGTTGAGGACGGTGAACGCATCCGGCGTCACGACAAGCCCGCCGGCCGGTGCACCGCCGAGCCGGGCAATCTGCGCCGATATGTTGCCCGGATCCGAAATCGGAAGCGGGATGATGTCAACGCCGAAAGATGATGCCATCTCCCTCAATGGATCGAGATAGTAGTCGCCATTGCGCGGCGCGGAGAGCGGATTGAAGATCACACCGACGCGCTTGACGCGAGGCGCAAGCTCCAAAAGGATCTCCAGCCATTTGCTCCCCATCGACGGATGGCTGGTCGTGAAGCCCGTGGCATTTCCCCCCGGGCGCACCAGGCTCTGCACAAATCCGCTGCTAACCGGATCCGCGGCCGTCGAGAAGACGAGCGGAATGGTCTGGGTCTCACTCAGAATGGCTTGGGCGTCGAGCACGCCACCCGTGATGATGAGATCCGGCGTCCGTGCCACGATCTGCTTGGCCATCGCCTTGCGTTGGACCGGATCGTTCAGACACGACAGCGCTTCATACTCGATCACACGCCCATCGACCCATCCAAGCTCGCCAAGTCGGGCCTTCATCGCTGCCAGGCGTGCAACGGTCATAGGCTCGTCATAGGCGGTGCTCAGTAGGAATGAGACGCGCCGCCGCTCGGGCGCCACCTGCGCGACCGCCAGACGCGGCAGGGCCAAGATCGCAGCAAACGCAAGAACACTTCGTCGATGGAGCGCGATAGTCTTCCGCATGAGGAATTTCCCAGCACAACAGCGAGACGTTCTACCGCGGGGAGCGAACGTCCCACTACTCGCTTTTCTCAAATATCCGAAATGGACGACCTGAGCGAGAACGGTCAAGCGCTCGCCGCCCGACGGGAGAGGGCCTAGACGGTCAAACTCGGCAAGCGTGCCGTGCGATTACGGGAATTACAGTGCTCGCTGGCTTTGCCAGCACCATCGGCTGGCCCGGGACCTTTGGTGCCCAGGGGCGGCTCCGCATTGCAAAGCTATAATATTGACAAGACACATGATTTTTTTGGTTGATCCGAGACGCTACCAACGTCGATACCAACAATTTGCGAATGTTGACTGAGTTTTGCCGGGACAACGAATGCCCGGCCGCCAGCGGGCGGATATCGTCGACCAGCACCACCGGCAGGCAGACTACGGCACCATTCCCGATATGGGTAGGGCGTTGCTTTTCGATGAGACCGATCACCTGGGAGCGTGCTTCGCCAAAAACCGCTTCGATATGGATAGCAGCGAACAGTTAAAGGAGGCCGATCAGGTCACTTGGGACGGCTTCAGTAACAAGGCGGACCAGCACTTCGAAGGGGAGGCGTGGCGCCCCCCGATCACCGCCGCGTCCAGTAGCGCTCGTGGCATACTCGAAGCGTTGGACAGGCTCAGACCCACCAACTGGCTTCGGTAGGATAGCATACTTCGCAGCTTCGGACACGACGGGCCTGTGAACATTGCCCGATATCTTGATCAACTAATACCCATCCTGGCCGAGCACCCGCGACGCTGATTTAAAATAGGCGAGAATCGACCTCTAGAAATTTGGCTCTGCCGCGCGAACGAAATCCGTAGCGCCTATACCCACGCCGTCGAATTCTGGCAGGAGCGTGTTCGGATGATGCGTTTTTGGGCCGACGCGCTTGACCTGTTGAGGGAGAACGGTCGCGTCCTCAGAGTGAGAGTGTGAAGGAAAACACGAACCGAAATGTAGCCGCGCCACTTAAGTAGCCTCATCACGTCGACATGTTCGCTTTAAGAAGCGACAGAAGTGATTGTACTGCCACAAGTCGCCGACGTCCGACCGTTGTGGTCGCGAGATGTCCCGCTCCTATCAGTTCGTAAAGCTTCGTGCGCCCCAAACCGGTCGCCTCACATGCTTCGTCGATCGTACAGGTGAACCGCTGGGAGAATGCAATCGTCTGCGGTTCAGCAGATTTTGGAAGGCATGGAGTAGCCTGTGGCTGCTGTCCTCCGTTCTTCTCTCGACGTCTGTATCTCACGAAGCCTCCCAATCGCAAAGCGTTCGACGGCGAGAGTTGACCGCGCGACGAGCAACGTCAATGCGAGCAAGCGAGGGCCCTTGCGTACAACAGCGTGCTTCGACGGACTTTTCGAGCATATCCGGACATCAACGGCGGTGAGGTGAATTTTCACCGACCGCATCAGCCACAACAATGAGTCGCGGCGGGCATGGCGGCTGTCATGCTTGCTTACCGAGATCTATGCTATCTCACAGCCTCCTGTGAAGTTGCGGAGGGCTAGTTGTGACCGATACGGTGCAGGGGGCAAACTAAACCTATCGTCGGCAACATCGTGCTTAGCCATAGTCGCAGAACCCGGCAGCTTTCAGTTGGCTCAATGTCCCTCAATTGTGCGATGTAATTTGACGCCTCTGGAGCGACGACCGGTCCCGGAGCGCCTCGTCGTCCTCCCTGAGCTTCTATGTGAGGTCTGGAATCCCTTCACGATGCAGTCTATGCCGAGACGCCATTGTCGAGCAGGCTTTTCTCACCCTTCGGCGTGAGCTGATAAAGGTCGCCGTCCTTCTGGACATAGCCGTCCAGCACCAACTCTTTTGCCTTCGCTGTATCGTCAAAAGCAAAGGCGTTATCGATTTCCCGCAGAACCATCAGTTGATCGTCTGTAAGCATGGGAACCTCCATTTCCCTAGCAACTACGGAACGCGCAGCTTGTTCCCATTTGCGATGTCATGCTGAAGACGTTGTGGCTTCCGCCTCTAACGCACGCTGTCGTTTGCGCGTCTCTCGCGTTGTGGGCAAAGAGATCCCCAATCGATTCGCCTGACGTCTGACGGCCTGCACATTACGTTTCATGGCCGCAGCAATTTTGATCGGCGATGCCCCCGCTTCAGCCATGGCTTTAAGTTTTTCACTTTCGTCGGCCGACCAAGGCCGGATTAGTGGCATCATCACTCATACTCCACCAACCGAAGCGGCGTCTTTTCCCTATGGCGCTCGTAGGCTGCAATCGCCTGGTTCGACAGCAGCAGAGGACTGACGACTCCCTGCCCGATCTGGTACGCGACATGCTTTCCAATAAATTCAAACGCTTCTTGCAGGTCGCGCAAGCGGCCAACCCCCGCCAGGTAATCCAGCGCGATCTTTACAGATTGCTCGTGCAGGGATTCCGTTGACTGGCTCAGGCTGCCAACTCCTTGCGAACTGCGGCGGCTGAGTTGCCGACCTTGGCGACCGTCTTCTGCAGCTTGTCTTTATCCACGCCGAGCTCCTTGGTCCAATACTTGACCTCATGCGCCTCGTGCATGTTGATCTTGCTGCGATCCGGCTGCCCCTTGTTCTTCAGATCGTCCATGGCATCCTCCAGTGTTTGATGCCTAAAGGAACGCATTTCTGACTTTCTTGTTCCGGCGCGGCCAGTGAGGCAGCCGCCGCGGTAGGTCGCCGCGCCTCTTCGCGGTACTGATGCCGGCCTTCTAAAGGGACGAGGTGTCTTTTTGCCGCCGCTTGATCTGCACGAATGAACTTTGGGTTGAGTGGCGGGTTGAGAAATATGCCCAAACGCACACGGACATCGGCCCCTATGGGCCTTCAACCTTCCCAGTCGGAATCCTGCTCGCAGATGATGCCGGCAATGCCGATGGCCGGAAATTCCAAGACCGGCCCATTTCGTCCGATCAAGAAATCGGCGAGCGACAAGGAACGTGCTCACTCTGCGAAAGCGACGCTCCGTAAATCATTGCAGAAGCAGCGAGCTATGCAGCGCGGCTAGCTGTTGCGCTGAAGATCGTTTTGCCGAAGGAACGAGAGGCCATGCACCGTAAGGCGGTGATGATCGGTCTCCCCCTCATTGTGCAGTTGGTCAAGATGCTGGGCAAGCTGCGCGCGGACGCCCGGTGCTTCCGAATGTCCTGAGAGGGCGCCATAAATATCGATGGCGCGGTCGACGGCCGGGATGTTCATGGCGAGCTTTCTGATGGCCACAGCCACCCGTTCACCGTCGCCATGTGCGACAGTTGTCGAAGTCAAGTCCCGCTACTTCCTATCGTTCCGAAATTTCTCAGTTTTCAGTCGGAGCTAGGTGATCTTACCGGATGATGGATCGAGTTGGCATTCAGCCAGTCCTCGTTGTCTGCAGCTGAGATCCAGTAGTGTGCCATCTGTAAAAGCCGGAGAGCTTCAGCCTGGTCCGTGGCTTCTTTTGCCTGTCTCGCTGCATCGGATGCCATCAACCGAAACGACGTACCTTGGCGCATTTTCGCTCTCCATTTCAGCGAAAACATAAGCCACTGTTGCGCTAAAGGTTTCTTCGACGGGTGGGAGGACTTACGTAGTCCGGCTCCAGTGACGGAGCCGGACATTTAGCCTTAGAGATCTTGCTCTGCTTCGACGTTGACGACAGATTTGGCCAGCGCGGTCAACGCAACGTCGGTGGCCTTCTCTTCCTTCAACGTGGCATCGAGAAGCGAGACAGCTTCAGGCATCCCCAGCTCCTTCGCCCAAGTCGCCAGCGTTCCGTAGCGGGAGATCTCATAGTGCTCCACCGCCTGTGCCGCGGCAGCAAGACCGGCATCGAGAGCAGGCATGCCCTTGTATTCGGTCATGATCTCTGCGCCTTCCTTGGTAATACCCATGATGGCTTCACACTTCTTGGCGGTCGGCTTCTTGCCGAATATCTTGAACACGCCTTCGAGCCGCTTGATCTGACCAACGGTCTCCTTCTGATGCTTCAGAAAGGCGGCCTTGAGTTCTTTCGATTGTGCGGCTTTTGCCATCTTCGGCAGCGTGGCGAGAATCTTCTTCTCGGCGAAATAGACATCCTTGAGCGTGTCATGGAAAAGGTCGGCAAGAAGCTTCGGCTTTTTGGCCATGGGAAATTTCCTCCAGTAGCCCCGGTGAGCTGGGGCGGCTTATCACGCCAGCCCAACAGACCGCTGGAACTTAAGTTCCGATGAGGAGCTGCGCTCTTCTTTCCAAAACGCGATGGCCTCTGTTCAGTTGCCCTTGATAGCGCCCAACGAAAAAGGCCCCCGGGAGGGAGCCTTTTGTTTTGAAGAGCAACGCGTTCAGCGATGGCCGTGGTGGATTCCACGATGCATGTGACCATGACCGCGCTTCACGATAACAACCTTGTTGACACGATGACCGCGATGGTAGCCGCCGTGATGGCCGCCGCCATGCCGCACCACTACGGTCTGAGCATCAGCCTGTGAAGTAGCGGCAGGAACAGCGATGCCGATGGTAGCGAAGGCAGCGATAGCCAAAAGAACTTTGCGCATTATCTTCTCCTTTGAATGAGCGGAGATTGAATGCGCGACTATAGGGGCCGTTCCGTCGTCTCAGGATAAATTTCCTGAATGATTGTTCAGGAAACGCCGTCAAACCTGCTCTTGCCTGCGCCGTAGCGTCTCCACTGCCGCCATTCCCGCGGACATCATGCCGCCGAACGTGCGCTCACCCGCATTCACGCGCTTCAGTATTTTCTTGGCGACGAAACAGCGGTTCTTGTGGTTGTCCAACTCGCGCGGCAAGACCTCGCACGCTTTGGTAAGGGCTATCTCCATCTCAAGAATTGTTCGCTTGTCGACCATCTGCGCGACCAATGGCGGTGCGCTGGCGACTGGCCGTCCTGCAATTCCATCTTCCATCAACATGACGACCTCCCTTGTTTTCTCCTATATCGTGCATTTGGTGTTTTAGTTCCTTCAATGGGAGCTGCGGTGCTTACGGCAGCTACCGAAATGGGCAACCCGCTGTGACGCGCCGCGCTGCAGCGCACCATCAATTCATTCTGGACCCTGCGATCTACCGTCGCTACGCTTTGCACAAGTTCGCCTCAAGATGCGAGCGCCGATGACAGAGATTACAGGGAGAGACCATTGAACGTTCTTCAGAAGACGAATCGGAATACCCCAGATGAAGCCACTATTATTGCGTGGGGGCTTTTTTGCTTCATCTTGGTATCGGCCATTACCATGATTGGTCTCTACGTTGGTTTTCGGCATTAGATAGTGAAAGCCCCCGTGGACGATCCGGCGGGCTTTTAATTTTTCAACCTCTGCCGGCGACGGCCCCATCAGATGAAATACTGGAGAGACGATTTCGAGCTCAACTGGACGCTCCGCGATATCGGTGGCGGCCGGCTGAAGCTGTCCCCGATCACGGAAGACCAACTCAGCGAACTCCTGGAGATGGGCCTCGTCGAAATCGTGGACGACCAGGTCAAACTGACGGAGGCCGGAAATCGGAAGGTGTTCTGATTTGGCTCACACAGAACAAGGGAGCTTGCGATGAACATTCTCCACATTCACTTGGCCTCGATATGGGCTCGTATTGCCGCCCTGGAGTCCCGAACACCTACCAACGGCTTCCCTCGTTCGCGGGCCTTGTTTGCACCGCTGTCGCCGGCCGCCCGAGGGCGGCAGCGGCTCGCAACACCGTTGCGCCGCTGTCGGCAAGGCTGATCAATCGAGCAATGACTTCTGGAGTCCAGGTCCTGTTAATCGGCGTCTTGCCATGGCTCCACTAGTGGATCTTCTGGTATCCCGTCTCGGTGAGCTTCACTTGATCGTTCACTACCTCACGAGGCCCATCTCCAATAGCTCGCTCAGTTGGTCTTCCGTGATCGGTGACAGCTTCAGCCTGCCGCCGTGGATGTCGCGGAGCGTCCAGTCGAGCTCGAAATCGTCCTTCCAGTTTCTCAAAGAACTCTCGCTTCAAGGGATGGCTACCCTGCAGCGTGGAGACATTGTTATCGGTTATTGCCGCAGTCGACTTAGCATATCGGCTGGTATCGGGGTGAGGTTGTGGTGCGGTAAAAACTCGCGCGTGTGGCGAAACGGTGACAGCTTCGAGATGCGCGTGCACATAGGATTGTGATCACCGAACTTTCACAGGGGAGTCCGCATGAAACAGATTCTGATGGCCGCTGTCATTCTAACCTTGGGCGCAGCTTCGGCTTCTGCCGCCGATCTGGCAGCTCGTCCCTACACTAAAGCCCCGCCCGCTCCGATTCCGGTAGGCTACAACTGGTCGGGCTTCTATCTCGGTGTCATGGGTGGTTACGGCTGGTCGGATCGCGTCAACGTCGGCGGTGTCACGACCACGAGCAGCGACCTGCAGGGCGGCTTCGGCGGCGGCACTATAGGCTATAACTGGCAGACGCCCGGTAGCATTTGGGTCTGGGGTCTTGAAGCAGACGCGGCAGCGTCAGACATCTCATATAGCCAGACCGGCTTGTTCGGCATTTTTCCGGTCACGCTTGAGGATAAGATTCGTTCATTCGGGAGTGTCACCGGTCGCATCGGTGTGACGTCAGGCGCAGCGCTGTTCTACGCCAAGGGCGGTTACGCATGGGCCGATAATCGCTTTTCGATCGCCGGCCTGGGCGGCAGCTTCAGCGAGAGCAAAGTGCTGTCGGGCTGGACCGTCGGCGCTGGCGTGGAATACATGTTCGCCCCCAACTGGTCGCTCAAGGGTGAGTACATGTACGCCGACTATGGCAGCGAACGTTATCTGACTGCATTTGCTCCGGGCGGTCTGGAGCTTGGTGCCACCACCCACACTGTGAAGGGCGGCATCAACTATCACTTCAACTGGGGCGGCTCAAACTTCTAAGTCCCAACACTGAATTCAACAGACCGGGGCCCGGCGAAAGCCGGGCCTTTTCCCTGCCTACGCATAATCTCCGCCAATGCCGGGAAGGCGTTACCGGGATTTGGTCAGAGGCTAGTGTCGGTCAGACCGCGACGACCGCCGAGATGCTAAGAACCGTGATCGCGTTGTGCAGCCCCTCTACAAACTCGACAGCGGTCTTGAGATTGGCATAGGTGCCGCTATTGTGCTGTTCGTTGACATTCGCGATGTCAGAACGGCTCGCGTCGCAGATGCAAGTAGCGAGGATTGAACTCGCCGCAGTCCGCCAGACCCGCCCAATTTCTGATGGTGAGAGACCCGCTCTTGAAGTCGGCAAGATCGGTGTCTCGAAGGTTGGCCAAAGCGCGGTTTACGGTAGCTAGCGACAGCCCGAGAGCCTCTCCCAGCTGATTAAGACCTATCGGCAGAATACACGTATCGTCACGCGTCAAGCCGGAAGCCCGCGATCGGTAGAAGAGTTCGCAGAAGAGATGAGCCATGCGGGCAGGGGCGGACCGCGCGCTATTGTTCGTGATCGCTTCACGGAAGATGGCTGCGTCGATCAGGGTTTCACGCCAGATTGCAGCGCCAACCTTTGGTCTACTATCGAATAACTTCATCAAGTCCCGATGCGGGACCGAGGCGACGACGGCCTTGCCGATCGCGCAGACGGCATGATCCATCACCTCGATGAACAGACACTGTGAATCCGGCATGTCGCCAGCGAGATGAAAGGACAAATACTGGCGTGCGCCGTTCGGCAGGAGATGATAGCGAGCCAGCATTCCTTCGACGACGATTGCGGACACCTTGGGTCGATCGCCTTGCCGAATGAAGTCCTCATGACTATCCAATTCGCGGACAGAGCACGGCAGGCGGCGGACCTCCAAAAGGTCCTCTTGGCTCAGGTGCGAGTGCTCTTTCAGTTTTTTTATAAGGACGACTAGAGGGTCGATTGTAGCCTCCTACGCGGCTGAACCTGTTCGGCTGCGCTCAGCATCCTAGTCATCTTGACGGTGGCTTCAACTCGCTCGAAAGCCAACCCTTGCTGCGCTCCATCGGATCGACCTCGCACCTCGCGCATCTAAACTCCGAATCTCCCTTTTCAGATGACGTCATCTTGCGATTGCACTTTGGGCATTTCGGCACTGAAGACCCAATAACTGTCATTGGGTTTGCTCGCGAGCGCTGATCTCTCGCCGAACTTCTCGAACACTTGCGAAATGCAGGCCAAGTTCACGAGCACGTTTTTTGACGGAAGCCATTGGTCGCTTCATAGCCGCACATGCTCGTAGGAGCGTAGCCCCCTCTGCATGCAACTGTTTGAGCTTCTCCAAGTCCGCATCTTGCCATGCGCGGGTTATCAGCTGACGCTCATTCATGTCGGTTCCTCCAACGGTTCCTCGGGATGGAACCACAAGCGAGGAGGTGACATCGTCTCATTTGAGACGAATTTACCGAGAGCGGATCTCAATGTTTTTTTGCGGTGCACCTTCGCCGTTTTGGCACCCGGATCCTTGCCACCCACGGCGTCGTCTCCACCATGCTGGCGATGTAATCGCGTCTGGTGCCTTCCATGTCAGACTTCCGAAGTGTCATCGACCGAGGCTCAACGCGCAAGTTGAGGCAGCAGAAGCCTGCGATCGAAGATTGACGTCCTTGGGAGCTAGGCAAGTGCGCGTCGGGCCTGACCGGCTTGTCGATACTGGAGGGTGTTGTCTGGTTGCTCGAACAGCAACGTTAGGGAACATTGCTGCTTAAAGGCCTGGCGGGTAGGTCGCTCTACCGCCGGGCCGACCGAAGCGAGGCTTCTGGGGTCAAGATTCGGTCGCTGTCATCCTGCGTTAACTCCGACCGCAAATCCATCAGCGGTTTGAGGCAACTCGCTCAATCCTGTTCTCGAAAAGCGTGGAACAACTCTGGAGCGAAGTACGTTCTGATTACCAACTCTGACGTCCATACCAGTCGTCGACTTCCTTCGTGGTCTGGTCCTTGGCGTAGCCATAACGCTCTTGAAGACGACCCTCGAGTTGCTCCCGTTTGCCGTTGATGACGTCGAGGTCATCGTCAGTGAGCTTGCCCCACTGCTCCTTGACCTTGCCCTTCATCTGTTTCCAATTTCCTTCGACCCTGTTCCAATCCATTTTTTTCTCTCCCTTGTTAGTGGGATGAACGTCGTGATCAGGTCTTTGTTTCCCGTGCGACACTAAGACAGCGCCCGGCAGTCTGAGAAGCGCCCCGAAAATTTTTAGCGTCACCCCTTGACCGAAAGCAGCGAAAATCTACATCGATAATCGCCTTTAAACGAAAGGAGTTAGGAGGCCCAGCATGACAAGCGCTGCCATGTCGATGAATGAAATCCACGCGAATTCTCTACTCGCCAGCACCTTCTCGCACCCGCGGGAGGTTCTTGCCAATCCCTTCTTAGACACGCTGCAAAAGCGATGCATCCTAGCCGCTTGGGCATCGGATGCGTTTACTGTCGAAGGGAAGCCATGGCTACGCCAAATTCCAGGCTCCCATGAGACTGTTAGGATCGGTGATATTCTCGCAGCTCTCCGATCCCTTGATGAGGATGACGGTCCTCCACCGAAGACGTCGCGAATGCCGTTGCCGGAAGCACCCATACGTGTCCGAGCCGTGGGCCAGACCGTAGGAGAGGATCGACGCCGCCGTTTAGCGGACATCCATCCATAAGACGCGAAACCATTTTCGCAAAGAAGCCGCCCGAGCATATTGCTCGGACGGCTCAATCGTCGACCCATCGAAAAGATGGATGCACGTCCGCCGCAACGTCAATGAGTGTCGGTCCTTTTCCACTTTTCAAGGTCCGGCTTTTCCCGGTCCTGAGCAAACTGTTCCTTTTCCGGCACGCCTTTCCAGGGCTTGTCGGTCTGTTTCGTCGGAGCCCAATCTGACTCCGTGCGGGGATCATCTTTGGGATTTTCTTTGCTCATGGTCCCTCCGAAATGCTACTTGCCGGCGCCGATGTTGCCGCCCTTGATGTTGCCCAGCGCGTTGTCCCCTTGCCCCGAATTGCCGCTGTTGCCCTTCAGAGCGGTATTGCCGCCAGTATATGTGCGGCCGGTACCGGTGGTCATGCCTTGACCGGAGGTGACGCCCTGCTGAGTGTGGTGCCGGCGGGACTTTTCGGCGGACGCCGACGACATCGTGGCACCGACGAGGAGAAGCGCTGTAGCGCTGATCGTTATAATCTTTTGCATTGAACCAAAGCCAATCTGTTCATGAAGCCCTTGTCAGTCGAACGTGGCGCTGCCTGACTCGTTCCGCGCCGGGCCCCCACTAACAGCCTCGTGGCAATCCCCGAACCGGCCCGCCAAGCTCTTCTCGTGGCGGTCAGATAAACTAACGAGAAGCGTGCAGGCAAGGTGAGCTACACAAGAAGGCGCGGCCGAAGAGCATCCTGGCCGTGTACAATCGCTTCTTTATCATTCTGGAGATGCAAAACCAGATCGTAGATGCGCCCCCTCGTCAAAGCGTTTACGCGCCTGGCAAAACCAAGATATCGGGCGATCTGATCTTCCAGTCCGATGCACTTGGTACACATATTGCGCTCCCATTTCAGGCTGGAGCTATGCTCTCATCACTGATTATTAGCCAAAATCCGAGCAGCGATGAAGGTCAAGTAATGCGACCGGCTCTTGTTCCCTGCACTCCTACGCAATGAATAAAGGCCCCGCACCGCGGGGCCTTTATTCATCGAAGCAGCAGGACCAGAATGATCAGCGGCAGTGGAATTCCAAGTAGCCATAGCAGAATAGGCATTGTTCTCTCCTTATCGCGTGCGACGCGCTTTCCAAGTTCCGTCTCGAAGTCCACCGCCCTCGGTCGCCGCCAGGCTCGCAGAAAAGGCGCCAATCAAAAGTGATGCCGTGAGCCAAAAGGCGAGCTGCATTGCAGCCTTTCGAGCATTATCGGCAGCGGCCTTTGCATCATTGGTGACTTCGGTAACGCGCTTGTCAGCATCAGGTTCGCTCAAACCGGTGCGAGCGGCCACGACTTTATTGACGTAAGCGCGATCGGCTGGCTTCAGCTCACCGGCTCGGAGGCTAGAGGCCATTATGCGGGACAGTTCACCGCGCGCGTCAGCACTGTTGCCATCGCCAGATGGTGTCGATGGACGCAATAGTGCGTCGATGAAGCCTTCGACCGGTCCCGCCTGCGCCGCAGACGCCGTCGCACCAGCAGAGACTCCCGACGTCGCGCCGCTTAAAACGGTCGTCGCGGGCGAAGCTAGGAGTACAGCACCGAGCACCGTTGCAAATGCCCATGCCAGAAACCCATGCGCGGTGTCGCGGAAATAGACCTCATCTGCATGAACGCCAATCCAGCGCGACCGCAGACGACCAGCGAGATATCCGCCGATCGACGACGAGATCATGGCGATGACGATCAGATAGATTCCCGTCGTGATTTTGAATGTCGTAGCCGATACGCTGGACGACCAGGGCGACACGACTGACAAACCAAGCCCTGCCCCGAAAGCAATAAGAACGAGTGTCAACGCGAGCGAGACGACGGCACCAGCCGCGACTGCAGCCCACGAGACACCCGCAACCGAAGGCTCGTCTACGCCAGGGGAAGCTGGCTGCACGACAACAGTATCAATCATTCTGAAATTCCCCTTGGAGCGGCTCCGGAATAGATACCGATGCCCACACAATGTGCATTCAATAGTATGGTTCCGCCCGCGAAGGCGAATTCGCCTGTCTTCAGCGATTGCGCAAAGGTGGGCGGACGACGAGCTTGATAGAAAGACGCTAAGCCCCTCGAGCAACGATCAGCCAACTCAAGACGATCGCCCATCATCCAATCCGGTACGGCGACGTTGACGTCGGTACTATCGCTCAGCAGGATTGGGATCCGAACCCGGAGCGGTCTGGCGTCTGGAAATGGCCTTGCGGCTTTTACGCTCAATCCCGACAAATGTTTCAGAGTGGCCCCGGACCTCGACGCAGCACGCGCCGGCTTTGATTCCTTCTACGGGAAATCAATCTGTTTCTGATGTTGGACATTGCCGTCATGCGGCAGAGTGATCCGACCATCTCGCTCGCGCGTAAAATCTTCAGCGTCGACTCGGTAAAGGAAATTACATTGAAAACTTATGGCATCGCCTATGTCGCGACGGGTCTGGTATTTCTCGGAATGGACGCGATCTGGCTTACGCTTGCGTCGCAGCGGCTGTATCGACCGCTGATGGGCGAGATGCTGCTTGATAGCTTCCGGCTGGTACCGGCGATGCTCTTCTATCTGATTTACGTTGCCGGCATCGTGGTGCTCGCCATTGCACCGGCCATTGCCAGCGAGCGTTTGACAACGGCCACGCTCAACGGTGCTTTCCTCGGGTTCGTTGCGTATGCGACCTACGATCTGACCAACCAGGCGACGTTGCGGAACTGGCCGGTGGCGGTGACGATCGCAGATCTATGCTGGGGAACGTTGCTGACGGCCTCTGCCGCAACCATCGGCTTTCTGATCACGCGCGCCTTCACAGCTTCATCCTGACGAGCTTAAGCACGTCGGCTTAACATTTCCGATGCGACAAGTCCGATGAACACGGTGAGGATGCCAGCGCTCATGACGTTCAATCTGAGGAAAGCACGGTATTCTGAGACCGCGTAGAGGTGGACGGGGGCGCCATACGCGCCATCGAGTCCAAGGTAAGCCATTATCGCCAGCCCAACCAGAATGAGGGCGGTCAACCTTTCAGATGGTCGAAAGAAGGTCGCGGCAATCAGCGCACAAGGGATGAGAAAAATCTCCACGCCCGATGCCTGCCCGAACACTTTTGCGCTCAAAACCGTATTGGCGATGCCGGTAAGTGGGAGAAGCGCACGGCCTGCCGTTGGCAATCGCCTAGCCAGTGCGGGTACCGCGAGGAAAAATGGCGTCGACAGGAACGTGAAGAAGGTCGGCCAAATGTGTTCGCTGACGGCCCAATAGACATAGAGCGGATAGAAGGGCTGGTTGGAGGCGACGACAAGCGCGACCAAGTTGCAGGTCGCGACCATCGGATCATCGTGAGCGGCATAAGCGGCAACTCGCCGCCAGATGTTCCGGACTAGAATCACGAACGCCATGCGTTATGCCGGGCGCAGGAGGTAGTGGCTCACACCCCATTCTTCACCGCCGGCATGCCCGAAGAGCCCTGCCGTCGCCAGGTAGAAAAGCCGCCAGCGTTGATGCCAAAGCGCCGCGTCCGGTCCATAGACTCTACTCAGAATGCTATCAATGTGAGGGCGGTTTGCATCGAAGCGAGCCAGCCAGTCGATCGCGGTTTTCTGATAATGAAGGCCGTTCCAGCGCCAGTCTTGTTCAACGGCAAAGCAGTCCGGAAAATGCCGGATAAGGCCATGGCTCGGCATGATTCCGCCAGTGAAGAAATGCTGCCCGATCCAATCGGCATCGTTGTTATGATCGAAGCGATAGGGACTGCGCCTGTGGCTGAAGACGTGAACGAAAACCCGCCCCTGTTGGGGTACAAGCCATGTCTTGATGCGCGCGAGTAAACTCCGCCAGTTGGACATGTGCTCGAACATTTCGACCGACACGACCCGATCGTATGTGCTGTCCGGTTCGAAAGCGTTCATGTCGGCAGTGACGACGCGGATATTTCCCAAACCGCGGGCCACGGCCTCCGCCTCGATGTGAAGCCGTTGCGGGGTCGAATTCGAAACCGCGGTGATATTAGTGCGAGGGAACCGCTCAGCCATGAACAGCGTCAGCGAGCCCCAGCCGCAGCCGAGTTCCAGGAGCGACTGTCCGTCGGCGATACCGGCATGCGCAACCGTTTCCTCAAGCGCCAAGCGCTCGGCATCGGCCAGCGATTCGTGACCCGTCGAATAGAGGCAACAGGAATATTTGCGACGTGGGCCGACCGTAAGGGCAAAGAATTCGGGCGGCAATTCGTAGTGCTGTGCGTTGGCGGCGTTCGCATGTTCTGCGATCGGGTACTCTGCCATGGCGCGCGCGAAATCGCCTTCCTCGCGATCGCTTGCAGCGGCAAGTTTACTTCTCGTGCGCCCGACCAGAAACTCGATGCCCATTCGCGTCATTGGGTCGGGAAGCGGACGGCACTCCGCGACGCGTATCGCCGAGGAAATCAGGCTCATCAAAGGTCTTCTTTGTTGCCGGCGGCGCCAGCGCCGCTCTGCGGGCCGGGCCAGAATGCGTTGACGCGGTGCTGGTATTCTCGGAAGGCCTTGCCGCGCGAGCGCAACATGTGCCCTTCCAGGGGCGGAATGCCGGAGGCGTGGACGAGGAGCCAATACATCAGCAATGGCCCGGCGAAAGCCAGCCACCCCTGCGGATAGGCGCCTGTGAGATCGACCGCGATCACGGCATAAGCCAGCCATCCCAACCATTCAAAAAAATAGTTTGGGTGGCGTGACCTACCCCAAAGCCCGACGTCGCAAACATTTCCCTGGTTTCCGGGGTCTAGGCGAAAGGTGGACAGCTGGCGATCCGCGATCGTTTCCCCGACAACGGCCGCAATCAGGATGGCAATTCCGAGCCAGTCTAGGACCCTCAGGCCAGGAGTCGGATTTTGCGCCGCGATCATGATAGAGAGGACGAGTACCAGCGCAGCCAATGCCTGGATTTGCAGGAACCAGAACAGGTGCGATCTGAAGGCACTTCCCCACTGCTCGCGCAAGTGCCGGTAGCGCGGATCATCACCGCCCCGCGCGGTGCGCGCCACGATGTGGATGCCGAGACGCAGTGCCCACAAGAGCGCCAGCACTGCCACGAGTATCTGACGCGATGAAATTTCCCCCCCGGCGAAAGGGAGAAGAGCGGCGGCAGCGCCGAACACGCCGGTGGCAAACGACCATATCGCGTCGATCCATCCTGACTGGCCGGTTCGAAGCGCGACCAACCATGCTCCCGCCATGGTCAGTGAAAGGAAAATCGCAAGCGCAACGACTGCGATGACCAGTGTCATGCGATTCTGTCCCGTACCGTCCAAACTGGCACAATTTTCGCGACGGCTTTCTCGCAAGGCCAATTACACGACCTCATGAAACATCTTCATAGGCCGACCGAGGCTAGCCAAAGGAATCTGATCGGCTGTGCCGCCGCCATCGTTCAAAATCCCACGATCGGACGTAGGAGACGCCCCAGAAATCCATGAAGGCGCGTATCTCCTTCCAAAGCAGCGAGACAGACGCAATCCGACTTCTCGCCGACAAGGGGCCGGTGATTGACTTCATCATCGGCTTCGTCGAGATCGCCGGGAAAATATTGACTGCGCTCGTCCGACAGAGATCCAGATAGAATCTGCATAAACTCCATGCCGGTGTGTCCATGGGCAGGCAGATGAAGCCCCGCTTTACCCTTAATCATCATGACTTTGGCATCTGGACTTCCGGCAATTTGGACCTTGCTCCATCTGAAGCCGGGGCCAAGCCATCGCCAGGGACCAATTTCGCAGTGGCGCATCGCATGAGGGAGCTCGATGCCCAGGTCCGGCTGTTTCCTCGGCCTGGGTTCTTTCACTAACGTGGATGGAATGCTTTCCAGCCGCTCCATGGTCCGTCCGAACAAATCCTCAGCAAGCGGAGCCAAGCGCATCTCGTCGAGGATCGCCCCGCCCACAGCCTCGAACCGGGTTAAGCGCTCGCGGCAAACGGCACATCCTTCGAGGTGGACGCGAATGACTAGCGCCGGGCCGGCGCCCAATGCTCCGGTCGCAAGACGCAGAAGCGTTTCGTCGCTGGGGTGATGGTTGATCGTCATATATCGCGGTCCAATAGCGTTCGCAGCCGGTTCAATGCGAGCCGGACGCGGGATTTTACGGTGCCGAGCGGGATGCCCAGCTCACGAGCGATCTCCGCATGCGGCGCTTCGGAGAAGAAAGAGAGTTTCACGATGGTTGCCTGTTCATTTGATAGGGTCGCCAGCGCTTTCCGGACCTCTTCTTCCCGCTCTGCCATGATCACGATATCTTCGCCCGACGGTGGCGTGTCCGGTTCGTCACTCAGATCCAAGAGATGATCGGCCGTACGGGAGCGCGAGCGGCGCAGCCTGTCGATCCTCTGGTTACGAGCAATCGTAAACACCCATGTCGACGCGCCCGCCCGGCTGGGATCGAAATAGGACGCCTTTCTCCATACCGCGATCATGACTTCCTGTGTCACCTCCTCGGCAACCGACTCCGCGAGACCGGTCCGAATAAGGAAGCCTTTCACACGCGGCGCGAAATAGGCGAAGAGCTGCGCGAACGCCTTGCGATCCTGCGCCTGTGCAACGGCATCTATCAGGCGGATCAACTCAACAGGAGAGGGCAGCACCTCTTTTTGAATGCCCTCGTTCAAAACAATGAGCCTCGCCGCCGGACCGACATCCCGCGTGCGCCTGATGTCGAGATGTAATCTTGCAGCATCCATTTGCCCTTCATACGCGCCCTCCCCCTAATTGGATCACGCCTCAAGTGATCCAATGCGCGCTGGGTTCCGTAAATATTGGCAGCTTGGCGCGTGGAGGGAAGTCTTTTGACGAGAAAGATTGCTGGGAGTGATAGAATGAACAGCCTTAACGCCGCGGCACATAGCGGAAGCCTCGACATAGCCGTTGTTGGGAGTGGTATTTCCGGCCTGTCCGCAGCGTGGCTGCTTTCAAAACGACATCGGGTTGTTCTATATGAAGCCGATAGCCGCCTGGGTGGGCACAGCCACACGGTCGATGCCGCGGGCGCCGCGATCGATACCGGCTTTATCGTCTTCAACGAATCCACCTATCCAAACCTGACATCACTCTTTGAGCATATCGGCGTCGCCACGAAGCGATCCGACATGTCATTTGCCGTCTCGCTCGACGATGGCAGGCTCGAATACTCCGGAACCGGCCTTCTGGGCCTGTTCGCGCAGGGTCGAAACGCCATCAGCCCACGATTCTGGCGGATGCTGCGCGACCTCGTGCGCTTCTATCGCGAGGCGCCACGCAATGTGGCGGCCTTGGGCCTGATTACGCTCGATGAGTATCTCGACGCCGCCGGTTATGGAGAAGGATTCCGCAACGATCATCTCTATCCGATGGCGGCGGCCATTTGGTCCACGCCTGCTGCAAAGATCGGGGCCTATCCAGCGGCTTCATTTATCAAATTTTGCGACACCCACGGCCTCCTGAAACTGTCTAGTCGCCCGATCTGGCGCACCGTGTGCGGCGGCAGCCGCTCCTATGTGCGAGTGCTTACTGACGCCATAGCCGAAGTGGTGTCTGACTATCCGATCCGTACAATCGTTCGCACCACGAACGGTTCCGAGGTCGTCGGATATGACGGTGATCGTCGCCGTTTCGATCAGGTGGTGATTGCCACTCACGCGGATCAAGCGCTCCAAGTGCTTGCTGATCCGAGCAGCGAGGAACGGCGATTGCTCGGCGCGTTCGACTATATCGACAACGATGCAGTCCTTCATTCGGACCCTCGCTTGATGCCGCGCCGCCGCCGGGTCTGGTCGAGCTGGAACTACATGGCGAGGGACGACGATGGCGGTCGCAAGCTCGCCGTGACGTATTGGATGAACCGTCTTCAGGAAATCGAAAGCGAGCGACCGCTTTTCGTCACGCTCAATCCCCACCGGGAGATCGCACCCAACGCTATTCTCAGGGAAATGCGCTACAGCCATCCCCGTTTCGATGCGCAGGCGATGCAAGCGCAGAGAGAGCTTTGGTCGTTGCAGGGCAAGCGCAATACATGGTTTTGCGGGGCTTACTTCGGCGCCGGCTTCCACGAGGATGGATTACAAGCCGGGCTTGCCGTCGCTGAAGCCCTCGGGGACCTGCGGCGCCCCTGGACAGTCGCTGACGAATCCGGCCGCATCCATGTTCATGAGACTGTGCTCGCCACGCCTGAAACGGAGGCTGCCTGATGTCGGGCTTTCGTTCGGCCCTCTACTCCGGCTCAGTGATGCATCACCGATTGCGGCCAAGAGAGCATCGGCTGCGCTACAGCATTTTCTACATGCTTCTCGATCTTGATGAAGTCGATATGCTGGCAGGCAGGCTGCACCTCTTCTCGCACAACCGCTTCAACCTCTTCAGCTTCCATGATCGGGATCACGGCGAGGGAGAGACCACGTCGCCGCGGGCCAGGATCGAGCGGCATTTGCAAGAGGCCGGCATCGAAGCCGGCGGCCCGCTCCGGCTTCTCACCATGCCGCGCATCCTGGGATACGCCTTCAATCCGCTGAGCATCTATTTCTGCTACAGGCGAGACAACTCGATTTCGGCGATCTTATACGAGGTCAGCAATACGTTCGGTGAGCGTCACAATTATCTCATTCCCGTTGCCCGCGACACGAAAGTGCCAATCCGCCAGAAAAGCCAGAAGTCCTTCTACGTTTCCCCCTTCATGAGCACCGACATGGTCTATTCGTTTTCTGTCGTCCCTCCGGGAAAGAATTTGACGGTTTCGGTCATCGGTCACGATGCACAAGGGCCGCTGCTCATCGCCAAGCTCGCTGCAACCCGCCAGAATCTGACCGACGCAGCTCTAGCGCACGCCTTCTGCGTTTACCCCCTGCTGACCTTGAAGGTGATCGCAGGCATCCACTGGGAAGCACTGCTGATTTGGCTCAAGGGCATTCGCCGGCATCACCACCCTTCTCCCCCCGATCGACCGATAACACTCGGCCGCGATCTCGAAGCAGCCCCCCATTTGACGAAGGACACGACAAATGTCCTCCGATAGCCAAATCTGGGAGAGCGTTACCTCATCCGCCGAAAGGAAGATGGCGTGAGTTGGCCGTGCTACGCTGGGGATGCCGTCGTCGAGCGATGCCTTCTCCAAGAAGGCAAAGGAGCGCACCGACAAGCCGGACGCCTAGGGCAAGCAGTACGCCACCGGGGAATAACTCCGGAAAAAGCCGGACAATGGACTACCAACATTCTGCGACCTGAAAGCAAGCACTGGACGCGATGGCTGGCCGCATGCCCGTTGGCGAGTGGAACGGCACACTCCTGAAGGCCGGGAGTGTCGGAGTTACACGGCCGACCGCGACAAGACGTCTCCGACGGCATCATCGAAATGCACGAGCGCGGCGCCACGTTAATGTGGAAGTCGTCTGAGGCCGGGGAACTGGCGAGAACGCAAGGACTTAACGGTGCATGACTAACAGTTCGGTCGCGTCCTTACTCTGCTCACTTGGGATTTGTTATAGCGTCGCGTTTATCGGCGCTCGGGTTACGACGCCTGAGATTCCGACTTGGTACGCGAGTTTGGCGAAACCATCGTGGACACCACCGCGCATCGCGTTTCCCATCGTCTGGCCCATCCTGTATTTCCTCATGGCGCTGTCCGTGTGGATGTTCTGGGAGGCGCCTCCTTCGCCCGCTCGAACCGCAGCTCTTGGCGCATTCGGCATCCAGCTCGCCCTGAACGCGATATGGTCGCCGCTCTTCTTCGGTCGCCACGATCTGCGGTCTGGCATGATTGTTATTTCGCTGTTGTTCGCGGCAATAGGAGTGACCGTCATCATAGGCTTGGGCGTCGACAGCACCGCCGCCTTGCTGCTTTTGCCCTATCTCGCTTGGATACTTTTTGCGGCTGCACTCAATGCTCGCATTCTTACAATGAATTAGCGACAACGTGGCATGAGACCGCATTGACGAAAGAGGCCGCCCATTGAGGCCTTACTTTCCTCGCTCGATATCGCGGGCCTGTTGTTCCAATTCGTCAGTAAGCTCGATAATACGTCTGGCCGTTTCAGGATCGGTCGTCATCCGGGCCATGGCCCGATACTTATCTACCTTCTCTCGAAGCTCCCCGACTGTACGTCGTGTATGCATTCCACCCTCCGCCGATATCGTTACGCGGGACGGAGAAATTGGTTCTCTAGAACCTCCGAAATAAGGGCGCGGCCAGAATAGGCCACTGCGGCCAAAAACAGGCCAGCACCAAAACTGGGTTCAAACGAATAGGGGAACGAATTGGCCTGATGTCCCTTCGCACTGCAAATGCCTAACCCGTTTCAGTTGTCGAATGGTTTTTCATTCTTGTTGCTGCATGTCGGCCAGTTCATCCACCAAAACACGAACATTCTCGCTGTAGTCCACCGGCACCACTACGAGGTGAAGGCCACCAGCCGCGAAGGCCTTCTCCAGTGTCGGTGCCAGACCGCCCGCCTCTGTCACGCGATGACCCTGGGCACCGTAGGACTGCGCGTAGGCAACGAAATCCGGATTGCCGAAAGTCATCCCCGCATCGGCGAAACCGTCGACGGCCTGCTTCCACCTGATCATCCCGTAGGCGTGATCCTCGATGACGAGCACGACCAGATCGAGCTTCAGACGCTGCGCGGTCTCCAGTTCCTGCGAATTCATCATAAAACCGCCGTCGCCGGCGACAACGAGCACACGGCGCTTCGGATTCAGCAACGCCGCCATCATGCCCGACGGAAGCCCCGCTCCCATCGTCGCAAGCGCATTGTCGAGCAGCAGCGTGTTGGCGACGTCCGTGCGGTAGTTACGCGCGAACCATATCTTGTACATCCCGTTGTCCAACGCGACGATGCCGTCGAGTGGCATGACCTGGCGGACGTCGTGGACGATCCGCTGCGGGGTCAGCGGAAAGCGGTCTTCGTTGGCCCGGTCGCCGATGTGGCGCAGGATATCCGCGCGCACGCCGTCCCACTGCGTGGTCTGCTTGAGCTTCCCATCGAGCTCGGCCGCCAGCATGTCGAGACCTTTCGCAATGTCGCCGATAAGTTCAGCTTGCGGGTAGTAAACCTCCTCGACCGCCGCCGGCGTAAAGCCGATGTGGAGCACCTGATGGCGGCCACGCCCCATGATGAATGGCGGCTTTTCGATGGTGTCGTGGCCGATGGTGATGATCAGGTCGGCGCAGTCGATCGCGCGATGGACGTAGTCGCGTTCGCTCAGCGCCGCGTGCCGACATAGTAGTCGGACGCCCCGCCGACGGCCCCCTTCCCCATCTGCGTGTTGAAGAATGGGATCTTCACCCGGCGGACGAATTCGGAGAGCGCGGGCGCCAGCCTGGGCCTGCTGGCACCGGCACCGAACATGAGCAACGGGCATTTTGCCGAGAGGATGAGCTCAGCCGCCTTCCGGACGGCGTCCATCGAGGGCGCCGGGAGATCGGTCGGGTGGACCGGGACGGCCGAAACGCCGGACACCTTCTCCGCCGCGACATCTTCCGGAAGCTCCAGGTGCACGGGTCCGGGACGCTCCTCCATCGCAATCCGGAAAGCGTTCCGGACGACAGTCGCGATGGAAGACGCACTTACGATCTGCTGCGACAGTTTCGTGAGCGGCTTCATGCTCGCGACGACGTCCACGATCTGGAAGTGCGCCTGTCGGCTGGCGTGGATCGCCTTTTGGCCAGTGATCAGGACCATCGGCATGCCTCCCAGGAGTCCATAAGCAGCCCCTGTAGAGAGATTCAGGGCTCCGGGCCCCAAAGTGCTGAGCGCGACACCAGGCCTCCCTGTGAGACGCCCGTGGGTCGCAGCCATGAAGGCGGCGGGCTGCTCGTGACGCGTGACGACCAGCTCGATGGAAGACTTGCGCAGGCTCTCGACGACGTCGAGGTTCTCCTCGCCGGGAACGCCAAAGATGCGGTCGACGCCCTCGTTTTCGAGAGCCGCCACTAGCAGATCGGAGCCTTTCATTTCCCGTTCCTCGTTGTTCATCGTAAGCTCCTCCGTTTGCCCAGCACCGTATTGGACAAACAGGTCCATTTAATGAAACGTTTGGTGGACTAGGCGTCGGAGCGCGCCCTTCCCAGATTGCCCGGATATGCGCCTCCTGCACCTGCCAGGAACCGACCGGCAGCCGAGAGGACAATGGTTGCTGACCCGCGTTCGAGACGCCATATCCTTGGCCGTTGGCGATCCGATCTGCTTGCCCTGAAAGATCGTAGTCCAAGGCCCAAAGAAGGATGCACCAAATGCGCAAAATGTGGATCGCCTTACTTGCCATCGTGCTGCCCGCTGCCGCGCTGGCGCAAGACATCACGCAGCGCCCCGTCCGAACCGAGCGCATCTCAGGCACTCCAGTGGGCGTCGGCCTCTATGAGGTCGCTCCGGACGGCACCGTTCTGATCGACTGGCGCGCCGTCGAGGCGGCGGCCGATGGAGCGGCCGATCGCGCATCCACTCCGGTCGCGAAGGCGATGCTGGCGATCAGAGATGGCAAATGGAAACCGATGGCCCGGTGACGAACGACGTCGCGCCGGAAATCCGACAGCGTAAGATCATCCATATCGACATGGATGCCTTCTACGCGTCAGTCGAACAGCGGGATAATCCAGAGCTTCGCGGCAAACCTGTCGCCGTCGGCGGCTCTCAGGAGCGCGGGGTCGTGGCAGCAGCGAGTTACGAAGCCCGCAAGTTCGGCGTCCACTCGGCGATGCCGTCCGTTATAGCCAAACGTCAGTGTCCAGATCTAATCTTCGTGAAACCGCGCTTCGAGGTCTACAAGGCTATTAGCCAGCAGATCCGAGAGATCTTCGCCGAGCACACGCCGATCATCGAACCGCTGTCGCTGGACGAGGCTTATCCGGATGTTACCGAGAACCTTCAGAGCATCCCACTGGCGCGCGACATCGCTCTGGCGATCCGCACTAAAATCAAAGCCGAGACAGGGCTCAATGCCTCCGCCGGCATCTCTTACAACAAGTTCCTGGCCAAACTCGCCTCCGACCATCGCAAGCCAAACGGTCAGTACGTCATCTCTCCGGAGATGGGCCCGGCCTTCGTGGAGACCCTGCCCGTCGGCAAGTTCCACGGCATCGGACCGGCGACTGCGGCTAAATTCAACGCATTGGGTATCCAGACAGGACTAAACATCCGGAACCAGTCGCTGACGTTCCTGGAGGCACACTTCGGCAAAGCCGGGACCTATTACTACTGGATATCACGCGGCATCGAAGAGCGTCCTGTCCGCGCCAACCGCATGCGGAAATCCGTCGGCGCCGAGAACACTTTCTCCGACGACCTCACCGAGTTCGACGCCATGATTGCCGCGCTGCAGCCCCTCGTCGACAAAGTGTGGCAACACTGTGCGAACACAGGGAACCGCGGACGAACCGTCACGCTGAAGGTGAAGTACGCTGACTTCGAGATCATGTCACGAAGCCAATCAATGCCGACAGCCGTATCAAACCGCGAAGAGCTCGAACGGGTCGCGGCATCACTTCTCGAACGCTCGATGCCACTGCCGAAAGCCGTGCGGCTTCTCGGTGTTTCGCTATCGACACTTCAGACGAAGGGGGACGACGCGCAATCCCAGTTCCAATTACCAATCTAGCAGCGCTAAGCCGATTCAGTCCGTCGATCAGTGATCGCCTTGCGCAGCGTGCGCGACAAAAGCTCAACCGAATACGGCTTCTGGATGAGTTCAAAGCCTGTATGGGCGTTTTCGGCTAGAACGTGGCTGTAGCCACTTGTCAGAACGACCGGCAATCCAGGGTATTGGTCGCGGATAATCGTGGCCATCTCCACCCCGTTCATGCCGGGCATGATGACGTCCGAAAACACGAGGTCGAATGCGAATTCATCCTTGGCTAGAACGTCCAGTGCCGCGGAAGCTGACGTCACCCAGTCGGTTGCGTATCCGAGATCCTGCAGAAGCTCTGTCGAGAATCCCCCGACATCCGTATTATCCTCGACAACAAGAACGCGGTGCCCCCGCCCGCTTGTCGCTGCGCTTGCTAATGGCGGCGCGCTGCTTTCGACTTCGGCGCCAGTTTCGGCCCGCGGCAGATAAATTGTGAACGTCGCGCCCGCTCCAAGCGTGCTGCTGACGCCGATCTCGCCGCCCGTCTGTTTGGCGAACCCGAAGGCCTGACTCAAGCCGAGGCCCGTTCCTTTTCCCACGTCCTTGGTCGTGAAAAATGGTTCGAAGATCGCATCCAGGTACTCGCTAGCTATGCCGACGCCAGAGTCAGTTACGGAAACCGCGATGAAGTCGCCCTCCCTCAAAGGATGAGAACGCATCCCCGGGATCGAACCCACTGCCGCGACACCAATGACGAGGCGCCCTTCGCCGTTCATGGCGTCGCGTGCATTAACAGCGAGATTGACCAACGCGGTTTCGAACTGCGTTATATCGGCCATGGCGAACTGGTCGGCAGTCTGAACTTCCAGATCAATCTGAATCCGGCCGCCGACCAGTGGTCGGATCAGATTCGCCACGCTCGCGACCTGCGTACAAACATTGAAGACGCGCGGAGCAAGCGGCTGTCGGCGAGCGAATGCAAGCAACTGTCCGGTCAGCTTGGCCGCACGGTCAACTGTATCGGAAATCGCGTCGATATACCGCCCTCGTCTCTCCTCTGGAAGATCGCGCCGACGAAGAAAATCTGTGGCTGACCTGATAATCGTCAGGAGATTATTGAAGTCGTGCGCCACGCCTCCGGTGAGTTGTCCGACCGCCTCCATCTTCTGAGCCTGGCGCAGAGCGTCCTCGTTCCGGCGACGCTCGGTCACATCGACGGCCTCTGCCAAGACGGCTGTAATCCTACCTCCACTGCCAAATACTGGGCGCATGGCGAGGTCGAGATGCCGCCCCGCGCCGGATAGGTTCAATTGAACTTCGGCGCGCCACGCATCGCCGCTCAGTGCGGTTTTAAACGCGCTGAGAACTCGTTCGGGCATACGGGGCGTCGCAGTAAACCAGGGCGTATCCCAGAACGGCATCCCGAGCACTGTCTTCGCTTCGACCGCGATGGCGGCAAGTGCGACCGCATTGGCGAAAACGAGCGTACCATCCAGCGCGAGCAATCCCTGATACTGGTTGGTCGTCTCCAAAATGGCTCGTAAATGAGCCTCGTGGGTATGAAGTTGCGCGGTTCGCTCTTCAACCCGCCGTTCAAGCACCTCATTCAACCCACGCAGTTCGATCTCTGCTTCTTTTGCAATCGTGATGTCGTGGGCAACCCCAATAAAGCCGATATGCTTACCCGCCGGGTCCCATCGGGGTTGCGATTCGGATCTGACCCAACGCCACACGCCATCCGCACGTCGATATCTGCTTTCCAGCACGAACGGCTTTAGGGATGCCTCACCTGCAATGCTCTCGCGCACGACGCGCGCCATATCGTCCGGGTGAAGGATGGTCCTCCAATCGAAAGCCAACGCTTCTTCATATTCAAGGCCAAGAAATTCCAGGTAGGCTTTGTTTGCGAAGGACCGCGTCCGATCAAGACGTGTCACCCACATCGGGACTGGCGCACTGTCGGCGATCAATCGGAACCGCTCTTCACTCTCGCGTAGCGCCTCTCTGGCGATCGCACGTTCCGTGATATCGATATGAGCGCCGATCATCCGCAGCGGTCGGCCTTCTGGATCACGCTCGATACGCGCCTCTGCTACGATCCAGCGAATTTCCCCGTCGCTGGGCCGAATGATGCGATACTCCGAAGAATAACGTTCCGCATCACTATTCAGAAGGTCCAGAAATTGCCGCTCAGCGCGCTCCCGGTCGTCCGGATGAAGCCTGGCGACCCAGTCTTCATGTGTCTCGTTTGCAGCTTCAGGGGGTAACCCGTGTATGGCGAGATATTCAGGTGATCGTCGGTTCTGAAATCCATCGCGCAGGTCGACGATCACACCGCCGACTTTCGCGATCCGTTGGACCTCCGCGAGTTCGCTTTCCCGATCGCGCAGGGCCTGTTCGGACGCTGTCAGTTCTTTCGCCACGGCTTCCTCGCCATCATGCGGCGGTCGGCCGCTCTCACACTGTTTAGCAAGGCGCAGGGGGAAAGTCCGCTAAAACAGCGTGCCCTCGGAGATCGCAACTCAATAACATGACGCAGAGTTCCAACTTCTCGCGGTCTGGCATTTATGCTAAACATTATCTTATGAAGAAAACGACAGTAGCAAAGCAAAAATCAAAAGGCCGACCTGCGACCGGCCAAACGCCAATGCTCGGCTTTCGCGCCGCAGACGAACTACGCGGCAGGATTGTTCATTGGGCCGAGTTTCAGCCGGACACTCCGAAACTCTCAGAAGCTGTGCGCCGCCTTGTCGAACTGGGCCTTACCGTTAAACCGTCTCGCAGAAAGAACGTCGCTCATAGAGCCCGTGCCAGTGAGATGGCCGCCGGCGCAATTGACAAGCTGACGGACAAGGGCGCCAGTGCGGACGATCAGGCCAGTCGGAAGCGGCGCCTGCTCAAAGGGCCCGAGGAATTCCGCGACGTCCGGGTCGATCGGAAAGCAAAAAAGTAAGGCGTAGCGCTACTTCAGCACTATCCACGCTGGAGCATGGTCGCTTGGATCCAGCTTGCCGCGCACCTTTCGGTCGACACCGGCCTGCGCAAGCCGCGGGCTCAGCGCAGGACTGAGAAGCAGATGGTCAATGCGAAGGCCAGCGTCACGCTCGTAGCGGTTCCGCCAATACGACCAGAACGTATACATCGGCTCCGGATGCTGTTCGCGCAGTGCATCGATCCACCCCTTCTTGAGGAGCTTGCCGAACGCCGCCCTACTTTCCGGCTGCACGAGCGCATCCTTGTCCCACGACTTGGTCGGGTAGATGTCGAAGGGCGTTGGCACGATGTTGAAGTCGCCGGCGATAACGGCAGGAGCACCGGACTTGAGCAGCTTGCCGGCGTGGGCGTTCAGACGCTTCAGCCAGGTGAGCTTGTAATCGAACTTCGGTCCCGGCTGCGGATTGCCGTTGGGTGCGTAGACGCAGCCAACGAGAACGCCGTCGACGGCAGCCTCGATGTATCGGCTTTGCTCGTCGCTCTCGTCACCAGGCAACCGCCTGCGCGTTACCACGATCTTGGATTCTCTAGCGAGGATTGCGACGCCATTCCAAGTCTTCTGCCCAACCCACTCGGCAAAATAGCCCGCCTTACGCAACGCACTTTCCGGGAATTCGGAATTGGCGGCCTTCAACTCCTGAAGACAGGCCACATCCGGTTTCGACGACTTCAACCATGCCAGCAGATTGGGCAATCGCTTGTTGATATTGTTCACGTTGAAGGTAGCGATCTTCACGCGCTCTCCTGATCCGAGGCTTACGGACATTTAGCTCAGTCATGCAGAGGCCCGGGCTCCAAAGCCGACAAGTGAAGCCCCATCGGCGTATGCCACCGTTGGGTCTGTACGAGATGAACTCAGGACGGTCGTGGAGCATTCAAAATCTTGTCAATCGTGATGGGAAAATCACGCACCCGCACACCAGTTGCGTGAAAGATCGCATTAGCGACGGCAGACGCGGTTCCCACGATGCCGATCTCGCCCAGGCCCTTGACGCCAAGAGGGCTGACCTTGTCGTCCTTTTCATCGACGAAGATCACTTCAATATCCTCGATGTCGGCATGGGCCGGAACGTGATATTCGCCGAGATTGGCATTCATAATCTTGCCGAGGCGATGATCCGTCATGGCTTCCTCGTGAAGCGCCATGCCGATTCCCATCACCACACCGCCTAGGATCTGGCTGCGGGCCGTCTTGGGATTAAGGATCTTGCCCGCCGCCGCCGCGCACACGACGCGCGTCACGCGAACGACCCCCAGATCTTCATCCACGCGCACTTCCGCGAACACCGCGGAATTCGTGTAGCTGATATATTTCAGCATCTGTCGCAGGTTCGGGCTGACTTTGCCCTGCTCGGTGATTTCCGTGAGTTCGGCGGCGTGCATGACTTCGAAAACGGAAAGCCCGCGCGCCGGATCATCCTTCCGGAAGATGCGTCGATCCCGAACCTCGACGTCTTCGAAACTTGCATCCGCAAGAGGCGAATTGGCCATCTTCCTGGCTTGCTTGAACAGAGAATGCTTGACCGCCTCACATGCGGCCTGAACTGCCGAGCCGTTCGACGCTGCGGTCCACGAACCTCCTTCGACCGGCGACATCGGCAGAGTCGAATCGCCGATCCTGGCCTGAACGTCTTCGAGTGGTAATCCGAACGCTTCGGCGCCGATCTGCGTCAGGATTGTCCAGGTCCCAGTGCCAATATCGGACGCCGCCGTTGCCACCTCCAGCGTCCCGTCCACCTTGAGAGTCGCAGTGGCCTGGGCCTTTTGCAGGAAGGCGTCCCACATTCCCGTTGAGACGCCCCATCCAATCAGCTCGCGACCCTCCTTCATGGCACGCGGCTTGGGGCTTCGCTTCTCCCATCCAAATGCCGCAGCGCCCTCGCTGTAGCATTCCAGAAGCGCCTTGGATGTGAACTGCTTGTTGGTGTTTTCGTCCTTCGAGGCGAAATTGATCCGCCGGATTTCGAGCGGACCGATACCGAGTTCGTATGAAAGTTCATCGAGCGCGCATTCGAGCGCTGTCACGCCGATGGCTGCGCCGGGTGCGCGCATGTCACACGGCGTGGCCGTATCGAGCTTGGCAAGCTGATAGGTCAGCTTGACGTTGTCGCAGTGATACATCATGCCCGACCAATTGACGACAGCCTCCTGATAATCCTCGTAATGGGAGGTCGAGGCAACGGCATCATGCATGATCGACTGCAGCCGCCCATCGCGATCGGCGGCGAGCGAGACGGTGTGGTAACTGTCCGGCCGGTAGCCGATATGAAACATCTGAGCACGCGTCAGCGACACCCGCACCGAGCGTTCGAGTTCGAGACTGGCCATGACGGCGAAGAACAATTGGTGCTGCGGCCGCAAGCCGGCGCCGAATGCCCCGCCCACATATTGATTGACCAGGCGGACATCCTTGCTGCGCAGGCCGAACACTGAGGTGACATAGCCCTGCGCATTCTGGGAGCCCTGCGTCTTGTCATAGATCGTCAGCTTGCCGTCGCCCTCGAACACGCAGGTGGTGGCGAACATCTCCATCGGATTGTGGTGCTCGGCATTGATCCGGTAATCGCGGCTGATCTTGACGGGCGCATCTTGAAACGCCTGCTCGGCATCGCCGCGCGGGTCCGGTGGCGGCGGAATACCGCTACGCTTCTTCGGAGGCACATAGGCCTCTGCCCGCTTCGCCTCAAGCTCGGTACAATGCGCATCGACATCATAGGCAATGCGAACCAGGGAGGCCGCATCGCGCGCGGCCTCGAACGTTTCGGCGACAATCAACGCGACCGGCTGACCGTCAAACAGGATACGGTCCGAATTCAGCGGCCGGAACGGATGGCCAGGAGGCGCGACTTCGTCCCGCCAGCTACGATCAAGCCATGCCGCCTTGCTGCGATTTTCGTGCGTGAAGATTTCGACGACGCCTGGAAACTGCCTTGCTGCATCCAAGTCCATCGCCGCGATCCGTCCAGCGGCGGTCGTACTACCAACGATGTAGCCATAGAGCAGATCGTCAGCAGGATACTCCGCCGCGTAGTGCGCTTGGCCGGTCACCTTCAGTTTACCGTCGACCCGGTTGGTCGGACGTCCGATATGCGTGATTTCACCAACTGACATGCGATGGTCCCGTTAACTTTCTAGTGGATCGATTTGTCGGCCTGATCCTGCGGTGTGCCCGCAGCCGCCTGCTCCAGCGCACGAACGATAGCGCGGCGAGCAAGCTCGATCTTGAAGTCGTTGTCGCCCTGCCCCTTCGCATCACGAAGAATGAAATCAGCGACCTGCTTAAAGCTCTGGGTCCCGACTCGCTCGCCTTTCAGCGATCTTTCTGCGTCAAAATCCCGCCACGGCTTATGCGCGACCCCGCCGAGCGCGATCCGGACGTCCTGGATGATGCCCTCCTCCACACGCAGCGCGGCGGCGACGGAGATCAGCGCGAAGGCATAGGAGAGCCGGTCCCGGATCTTGAGATAGGTGTGATGGGCACCGAAGTCGGGCTTGGGGATAATGATCGATGTAATGAGCTCGCCGCCCTTCAGCGTGTTGTCGCGTTCGGGCTCTCCGCCGGGGAGGCGGTGGAAACCAGACATCGGAATCGATCGCTTGCCGTCCGGCCCCTCGACTTCGACGGATGCATCGAGTGCAGCCATCGCGACGCACATGTCCGACGGATGGACTGCAATGCAGCTATCGCTGGCGCCGAGAATGGCGTGAATGCGATTGACGCCGCCAATGGCGGAGCAGCCACTTCCGGGCTGTCGCTTGTTGCAGGCTGTCGACGGATCATAAAAATAATAACAGCGGGTTCGCTGCATCAGGTTTCCCCCGGCTGTAGCTGCGTTTCGCAATTGCGGCGATGCGCCGGCAAGAATGGCGCTTGACAGTATCGGCCACTTTTCCCGAACGTCTCGATGCCACGCCAGATCGGTATTGGTGACCAGCGCGCCGATGCGCAGCGCTCCACTGGGAGTGATTTCGATCGATTTGAGCGGAAGCCGGTTGATGTCGACCAGCCGCGACGGCTGCGCCACATCATATTTCATGAGGTCGACGAGATTGGTGCCACCCGCCAGCGCGCGCGCTGCAGGTTCATTCAGCGCCGCGATGGCATCGGCCACTGTGGCCGGGCGGATATATTCGAACCGGTTCATTCGGCGGCCTCCTTCGCCGCGATGCGCGGCATCAGCACGTCCTCGACCGCGTCGGCGATATTGGTATAGGCGCCGCAGCGGCACAGATTGCCGCTCATATGCTCGCGTATCTCGGCCCGACTACGGGTGTGGCCTTCCGCCAGCAGACCCGCCGCTGAGCAAATTTGGCCAGGCGTACAGTAGCCGCATTGAAACGCGTCGCGCTCCATGAAGGCGACCTGCAGCGGATGCAGTTCGCCATTCTGAGCCAACCCTTCGATAGTGGTGATCTCGGCGCCGTCGCGCGACACCGCGAGTGCCAGGCACGAATTGACGCGTTTGCCATCGACGAGCACGGTACAGGCGCCGCATTGTCCCTGATCGCATCCCTTCTTAGTCCCGGTGAGCGAGAGGCGCTCGCGCAACAGGTCCAGCAGCGTCACCCACGGCTCTACTTTGAGTTCGTGCAACGTTCCGTTGATCGTCAGGCAAATTGGGATCTGTGGGTGATGTGGGATCTGGTTCACGGGGCGCCTCGCTATGCGTTCGCCATCAGAACCATTCTAATCGTAGGATGTTCCGTTTTCTTCCGCCCTCAGGATCGGCTTGCCCGCACCGATCGGCGAGGCCAACCTTCCCGCTTCTGGCGTCTCAGGCGCGCCGTCGGAAGGCCGCCAGGATGCTGTCGGGGAACCGCCTCGGGCAAATGGGTGAGGAGAAGCGAGTGTTGTTCCACTGTTGCGCGATTTCTCGCCAGGAACAACAAGCGAGCAAGTTAATTCATCCAGCTCGGGGCATGACAACGAACGAGGACAATATGAAGAAGACGTTGATAGCAGTTGCGGCAGCGGCACTGATGACTGCTCCTGCCGCATTCGCACAGAGCGGTGCAAATCCGAGCGCGCCTCAGGTCAATTCCGCAGGCAATGGCGTTACACAGCCCGGCACTACCAGTACGGGGACGGCAGTCGATCGCCCGACCTCGAGCACTCCACACGCGGCGCCGCACGCTGCAGGATCGCAGACTGGCAACAATGCCAGCTCCCTTAGTGGATCGAATGCAGCGACTGGAACTACCGGGTCTAACAGCTCTGCCGAAGGTCGCACTTCGGGCGGCGGTGCTGGTGGTGGTGGTGGTGGCGCTGGTGGTGGTGCCGGCGGCGGCAACTAGCGCGTGATGCCAACCAGAAGGAGACCCCGATGATCGGGGTCTCCTCTTTGTGGGTCTTGGTCGCCCGCGCCTGTGGCGCGCGCGCCAAACACTTCGCCCGCCCAGCCTAGCCCTGACTGCATTCAAGCCTGCGACCATCTTTCAAGGATCTCGGCACAATCTGCCAGTTCGATCTGTAGGTCGAAACGCCGGGCGTACAAGCCAAGTAAGGCATCGTGAGTTTCGTCAGCTGAGCTGCACATCGCATCTTGCGCAACGACGATGCGATCAACAGCACTCAAGATGGTTGAGAGAACGCAGACGTCAGTCTCCGCGCCGCTCACAATCAAGGTATTGACGTTACCGTCTTGCAGAATATCGTGAAGCCTTCCGTTCGAGAACGCAGAATACGCAGACTTGTCGAAGACAATCGCCGGTGGGACATGTCGCTGCAAAGGCGGCATAAGCTCGAGGAGGTGCGGGTCCAGACGTTCGCGCGTGACCAACCGCCATTTTCGGAAGTAGCTCTGCCACATCCCATTTGCATGCTCGGGCGACGCCGGGGGAATAAAGCGCGTAAAGACAGTCCGTGCCGGGTCACGTTGGACGAGGCTTTCCACCGCCGGCATGACACGTTCGAGCCAAGGTGTCGGCCAAGGCCCTTCGGGACCGAACAGCCTCTGCATGTCCAGACACAAGTGCACTGCCCGACTGGTGTCTATTCTTGATCGGAGCTCGCCCATCTCAGGTCCACGTCCTGCGAAGTCTCTTGTAAGTCCACCAGCAAGAACCTGCGGTCGCCGCCCATACCAGAGATGCCAGCGCCAAGCTGCTCCAGGGAGCCGCGGCATTTACGAGGAAGACTGTGAGAGCGAACGCAACGAGGCCCATGCTTCCCAGAGCCGCTCCAGCGGCCTCGAGCGCAGCGGCGTCTTCACCACGTCTCTTGCCCTGCAGGCCAATTTCCCTTTTGCGGCGCCTTTCGTGCGCCTCGACCAGCGTGGCACTGGCGCAGAGCATGGCTGGAAATGCCAGGAACAGACCTCCGACGCCCGGACCCCAACGTGTGCCGATCAGGCCAGTTATTGCAGTCGATGCTCCGCCCAGCAGGAACCGGACGATGTATTCGTACCAGCGACCATCGCTCAACGACGAGAATGAGGCTCGAACAAACATTCAGCCCACCATCCCATAGAGGCCAAACGCGACTACCAGCCACAGGGGAAACCCGAGCAGGGTAACAGATAGAACTGACAACCCCGTGCGTTTGAGTAAACGGCACGTCACGAAGCTGAGCACGAGAAGAGCGGTCGCGCCGGCCATCATCGAAGCAGCCAGCGTAGAGACGTAGTCCGGTCCGTGCCTGGAGATTGCGAGCGCGAGCGAAACCAGGGCCACCGATGGCGCGGCGCCGAACAGTCCCGCGAAGGACTTAGGCCGTAACACGTCTCCGAGCAGCGCGAATATCGAGACGACTGCCCCTCCAACGAAAAATCGGAAGGCGTAATCCGTCATGGCGTCGTCGTCCCATTGCCGTAGCCGGTCCAGCGTCTCAATAGCCGATCAATCAGATATCCGCTGGCGAAGCCCGCGACCACATCGCTCGTCCAGTGCGCGAGAACATAGATCCTCGTCAGCGAGATACCGACCGCAGCCGTCCAGGTCAGCTCGCGATACGGCCGATCGAATGAGGATGCTGCGCTCGCGAGAGCCCCCATATGCATCGCGTGCCCCGAGGGGAACGCATCATTCGGGCGGCCTGAGATCGGTACTCCGTGTAGATGGCCAAGAATGGTGAGCCTATCCGGTCGACGTTGATTGAAAACATGCTTCAGTGCATGCGGCACAACGGCCGTGGCCAACGAGGCCGCCAGAAAATGCGTACCGACAGTTCGCTTCCGGGGGGAGCCGCTACGCGACAGGAGCCAGAAGGCCGCTGCAGCAACAACGAGAACATGCTCGTCCGCGCCCCACGTCAGAGCTTCGGCCACTTGTTCGCTTGCGGCATGTGCGTGCCGAACGGCGGTTGCTGCGACCTCGCGATCAAGGAGAGTGGGTGGTACCATTATTGGCCGCATGGCATCTCCGTATGACACCTAGATAACACGCACTCTAAACCCTGATCATGCAGCCAGGTTCCGCTCCCTATGCAGAGTCCTCCCCGCGAATGTCTCGTATTTTACAGCCGAGCACGGTTGCTGTCAGCGCACAGCCGATACTGTTCGCCAGAACGATGATCCAGTCGCCCTTGAGTAGACCGTAGCCGATCCACAGACCCAGGCCTGATGTCAGCACCACAAGCATCTTGAGCGACAGATCTTTGGTTGAGCTCCGGGGCAATGCTTTCCGGACCTGGGGAATGTACGACAGCGAAGTCAGGACAGCGGCGAACCCTCCCACCCACGGCAAAATGCTGGACACCGATGAGACCCCACTGCTTTGCCGCGAAACGCTCGATCCGATTAGATGAAAGGTTTGCCGCCTGTAACGGCGATCGTGGCCCCGGAAACGTAGCTTGAGAGTGGATCTGCGAGCATCACGTAGGCGGTTGCAAGCTCTGCGGGCTGTCCGGGACGTTGCATCGGCGTCTGCTTGCCGAAATTTCTAACGGCTTCGTCTGGCATAGTGGATGGAATGAGCGGCGTCCAAATCGGTCCCGGTGCCACCGCGTTTGCGCGGATGCCCTTATCGGCCAACATCTGCGCCAAGCCGCCGGTGAAATTCTGAATGGCCCCCTTCGTCGTTGCATAGGCCAGCAAGGTGGGGTTCGGCATATCCGAATTGACCGACGCGGTATTGATGATCGCACTTCCCGGCTTCATGTGAGGCACGGCGGCCCTTGTCAGGTAGAACATTGCATAGATATTTGTCCTAAACGTCAAATCCCACTCGTCATCGGAAATGTCGCCGATGTCCTTGAAGGTCGCTTGATGCGCGGCGTTGTTAACGAGGATGTCGATCCCGCCCAATTCCCTTACCGCCTTATCGATAATCACGTCGCAATGGCGCCGATGCTGGATGTCACCTGGGACCATTATGGCCTTGCGGCCTTCGCGCTCGATTAAAGCTTTAGCTTCGAGGGCATCCTCGGTCTCATCGAGATAAGAAATCAAGACGTCGGCACCTTCGCGTGCGTAGGCCAACGCGACAGCGCGGCCGATCCCGCTGTCGCCACCGGTAATTACCGCTCTCATGCCCTGCAATCGACCACCCCCCTTGTAACTGCTCTCGCCATGATCGGGACGAGGCTGCATGGCCTCCGTTCGGCCGGGCATCGGTTGTTTCTGGGCAGCAAACGGAGGCGCGGGATAAGAATGGGGCATGAACCAGCTCCTAGATAAGTGCCAATCGAAAACGCTTGATCGGATGCAGCGTTCCGCCGGTGGCGACATCGCCCGCCCAATGACGAAGGGGCGCTTGGGCAGCGCTTTTTCCTACTCTGGCACCGGTTTCGGGTCTTCGTCGCCAGGCGCATCGCTTTCGAGCTCGCTTTTGGCCTGGTGCCAGAAGTCATCGGCCTTACCTTCCGGGCGACCTTCCCTTTCCCAAAGTTTGTGAGCGTACTCTCGGATCTGTTCTTCAGAGTATCGGGGCATCGGCCTCTCCTCAAAAACGGATAATTGCGGCGGCGAATCGCTTTGGTACAGTCATGCAGGCGAGCGCATCGATCGCTATAATTGCTTGTGCGCTTAAGACGCCACTATGCGACCAGTTCCCCGTCCAAGAATATTCCGTTAGGACTGTCGCTCCCGAATGAACCTTTCTCTCGTCCGCGCAGCAAAGCGCTGTCACGAAAAAAGGGGACTCGCATGGCTTTTCGCGAATCCATCAGCCGGCTTTTTGGCCTCACCCTCACACCGGAAGCTGCCGAGCGTACCAACAGTTAATGCCTCGATGGACGAGTTCATCCGGCTACTGCATACCAACGGCTATGACAGCAAAAGCTCCGCCACGTTTGGAGCGATGGCAGGGCCATCGGAACGGCCACCATGCGAACAGGACGCTCAACCTCAAAAGAGGAAGGAATGTAAGTCGTTTCTAAGTAACAGGCGGCAACCTGATCGGCGTCTCCAAGCGGGTACGTCGCCACCAGCTGACGGTCGGCTAGGTTTTGAAAAACAGGAAATATACAACGGCAAAGGCGGCCACAACTAAGCCAAGGCTCCAAATTAAAACGTTGCGAACCGACGGCCCTGGCTCGGCGCCGCGTGCTTTGCGCGCTGACTTTACTTCGGCGCCATCATCATCTCGTCCCAATTCATATCCTTTCACGCAGCTTGAGCCCCCGTCAATTTGTTGGACCGCCAAGCGCTGTCTTGTTTCCGGCTTCGCTGCTCGGGGCGCTGACATGGACTTCGTGTCCCTGGCGGATCGCAAGAGACGCTGCAGCCACGGCTGCTTCGAAAGCAGACTCTTTGGTCAGGAATTTCCCTTCCACGTCTCCATCGTGCAGAACGCCCCAGCCATCGTTAGATTCGATGACGGCATAAGTTGCTAAACCCATAGTGTCCTCCGGAATAACTGTCGGTCACAAGCCACTGCTAGATTCATGTCTGCCAAAAGCGTCGTGCTCGGCGATCTCAAAAGGCAACGGGCCTAATCATTGCCGCCGTGCCAGTGCCCGGCCAATGAGAAATGCTGCCAACAACATACCGAGCGGAGCTTCACGCGTAAGCTTGCTTAGTATGTCGAGCGGCTTGCCGGGCTTTTTGCCTTCCTCGATTGCTTCTCCCATTGTTGATGCGACGGCTTTGACACCATCCGCCACGGTGGCCTTCAGATCAGACCATTGGTCACTTACACATGGCGTCTCTTGATCGGTCATGGCGCGTCCTCATCGGGTCGTTGCACAAGCACTCACTATGAGTATTGTTCCGGGCAAGACGGTTCTTCCCGGTCCAAGATCATTCCCGTTGCGCTTTGAAAACCTGGTCGGGCGGTTCGCGCGAGCCGGCGTCACGCAGAATAAGCGCTCTGCCGGGTAGCAACGGCAGGGCTACAGCGCCGAGAATGTTGGGCCTAGGGAGCATCGCCTTACTTCTTCACGACTGGCGGGGACGCTTTAAGAAGATCGCAACCGACGCGTGGCATTTAAAAACCAAGTCAGCGATTATCGACGGCGAATCGTCCCGTTGGGGACGGCACAACAGATTTGTCCGTGCAGCAAAAGGCACTGCGAGCGGGCCGCCCTTCAGACCAACTAGCTGAACTGAGCGCCGTTCTCAGACCCAAGCCTGATCCTCATCGACAGAGCCCGTGCCCGCACAAGGTCGCGGCTTAGGCGATCCTCCGGCCGGTCGCCTTGCCCTCTTCTAGAAATTTGAATTTATCGCCGTAACGAGCGGCTAATCTGAGAAGGCAGAGACAATCCTTAAAGCAAACTTTGGTTCCAAATCTGACGGTAAAAGTGTTCTTGTGCCGCGTATGTGGGGGAGCCTACTCTGACCTGCGACTCCCGTGCCGCTAAACGATGGCAGTTATCGCCTCTACCAGAGGGATTGGTTCGCGGAAAGTGAATGATGCCAAAAACAAAAAACGACCGCAATCTTTTAGAAAGCGAACGCGCCTTCCGACTTCTCGTTCAAGGCGTCACAGATTATGCGATTTATCTGCTCGACCCCAACGGCATCGTATCAAACTGGAATGCAGGCGCCGAGACGATCAAAGGGTATGGCGCCGACGAAATCGTGGGCCAGCACTTCTCGGTGTTCTATCCGCCGGAGGATCGCGAAGCCGGACTTCCCGCCACCGCATTGGAGGCCGCACGCCGGAATAAGCGCTTCGAAGCGGAAGGCTGGCGGATGCGGAAAGACGGTACGCGGTTTTTCGCGTCCGTGGTTATCGACGCCATCTATGAAAACGATGTCCTTGTCGGCTTTGCCAAGATCACGCGGGACATCACCGAACGGATGCAAGCCCGCTCCGCATTGAGCGAAAGCGAAAATCTTTTTCGCCTGTTGGTGAGCAATGTCACGGACTATGCGTTATACATGCTTGATCCGGAAGGTCATGTCACCAGCTGGAACCTCGGCGGTCAGCGGATCAAAGGCTATCTTCCTGACGAGATTATCGGTCAGCACTTTTCGCGCTTTTATACCCCCGGCGACCGGGACGCTGGAAAACCAGCGCGTGCTCTCAGCATTGCACGTGAAAAGGGCCGTTACGAAGAAGAAGGCTTGCGCGTCCGCAAAGACGGCACGTTCTTTTGGGCGAGTGTGGTCATTGATCCCGTCCGCAATGACGCAGGCGAGCTGATCGGGTTTGCCAAGATCACGCGCGACATCACAGAGCGACGTCAAGCAACGCAGCAACTTGAACGTATGCAAAAGCAGCTGGCGGAAGCGCAGAAAATGGATGCGCTCGGTCAGCTGACCGGCGGAGTGGCTCATGACTTCAACAACCTCCTTATGGCAATCACGGGTAACGTTCGGCTGATCAAACGGCATGCCATTGTCCCCCGCGTGATCGAGGCAGCAGGAGCGATTGAGGCAAGCGTTCGTCGCGGCGCGGCACTTACTCGTCAGTTGCTGACGTTTGCGCGGCGTCAGCAAGTCGCTCCGACGCTGCTCAATCTTGAAGAGACCGTGCAAGCTGTACGCGAGGTCTTGGCTACCGTTCTGGGTAGCGCGATCAAGCTCGAAATCTCCGTACCGGCCGGAGTTTGGCCAATCTTCGCGGATCCAACCGAACTCGAAACTGCACTCATCAATCTCAGCATCAACTCTCGTGACGCCATGCCCGACGGGGGCACCTTGACGATTACGGCAGCAAATTACCGGGTCAGGGATGGAGAGGATAAAGGCGAGTACGTGCAGATCAAGGTGGCTGATACCGGCGCAGGTATTCCCGAGGACGTCATTGCGAAGGTGTTCGATCCGTTTTTCACGACCAAACCCGTCGGCAAAGGAACAGGATTGGGACTCTCACAGGTGCATGGCTTTGCCAACCAGGCCGGCGGTCGTGTCGAAATCCAAAGCAAGCTCGGCGCTGGTACGGAAATCACCATTCGGCTTCCGCGTGGCGAAGGCCATGCAGGTGCGCACGAAGCAGAGGTTCTGGCCAAAGGCGCCGGCAATGTCCTTCTTGTTGAAGACAATCCGGATGTTGCCACCGCCAGCGCCGTATTTCTGGAAGAGTTGGGATATCGCGTGAAATGCGTACCGGACGCGGAGTCCGCATTGCGCGAGATCGAGCACGACGGCATCGACCTCGTTTTCAGCGATGTCGTGATGCCTGGAAAAATGGATGGTCTCGGCCTGGCCCGACATCTTAGGCAGAATTACCCGAACATCCCCGTCGTTCTCGCAACGGGCTACAGTGAGGCAGCGCGGAAACTGGGCTCTGAATTTTTGCTGTTGCGAAAACCTTACGAGCTTCATGAGCTGAGTAGTGCCTTACAGACAGCCCTTCACCAAAGATCGAAGGGCGCTCTATTAAATTGAACCACAAACAATGCACCGGATCTTACGCCCACCTGTCTTGACTAGCGTCAGCCTCATCGGCTCATGACACTTTGCCTGCCATGGCGAGAGCCGATGGAGCAAGGCGAAGGTCCCTCATGGGTTCGCGATGCGACGATGCCTTCGATTGCGTGGCCGTAATTTTATCTAAATGCAGAGTGTTGAGAACGCAGTTTAGATTGGAACGCATCTGCGAAATGAACGTAGTAAGGGCGCCATGTCCCTTCTGTCAGACTCCACGTTGCAGATCGTCTTGCTTGCCGCCTTGTTCGTTGTCCTTGAGGGCCGCGGCGCCGTTTCGCGCCAGCTTTGGAACGTGCTTTTGAAGATCAAACTGTTTTCGCGTTCGTCAGCGTGGAAGTGTTTGCCATGGTCACAAGGGACGGAACCACAATCCCCGGGATAGACGCCGAGCAGGTGGCCAAGCTTGAAATTGCACGTCGGATTTTGGAGCAGGCACGGGCTATCCTAGCAAAGGCGGCGAAGGACTAGGCCTCGCTCCCTCCTTCACGGCCTGCCCGGTTGCGCTCATCTTGCGGCCGGCGGTCGGCAACGGGACGCCAGCGGGCCCAGCGGATTGCCTTAATGGGGCGGGACTTCGGATCTTGGTGACGTTGACGCTGTCGGCCTGATTGCCGCCGCGGCAGTAGTAATAATTTGCATGGCAGGCGGCTCTGCTCGGTGGATGGACCAATGTCAGCGGTACATCTTGGGAACAACGCTAACAATTTTCACTTGGTCATACAGTGAAGTCGCCGGACGCTTGAACTCGCTTTCGCAGTCTCAACGATCAAGGTCGCCTAGCTCTCCGCGCCTTGAGCCTTGGCTATCTAACGACCTTTTCCGGCGTGCTTGCGCCTGGGCGATGACTCGCTTGGATCTCTTTGGAGGCAGCGTCTTTGCCCACGATTCACCAGCAAAGGCCGTTAAGCGGCCGCGGAGCGTTTCATGAAGACTGCACTAGGAAGTGATCCGAGACTTAACGGCGATGGTCTCGTCGATCGTTTCAAAGATCAGTTGCTGATCGTCATGTTGAAGCGGCTTGGCGGCGGTCCATTACGGATTCCAATCGAGGAAATGGACCGGACTGGAACGGACCTAGCGTCGTTTCGCCTTGTCGGCGACGACTTCGTCGTGAGTTTATTCAAACCGCATTAGGATGGCCGCGGCCCGCTGGCGCCTACGGCCCTTCGCATGTGCGGTTGGTCCTTCGAACGATCGACTAGATAATGCTTAAAAAGAAAGGCCGCATCGCCCATGACGACGTGGCCTTTGTCCTATCTGCTTATTGTAGGACAGTGCCCTACCGGTTTCCGAAATACGCCTGAGCCTGCTTCAGAGCCTCGGACGGGTCGTCGAACTTGTCGCCGGCGAAACTCTTCATGGGGCTCCAGTGCGGTCCGTGAGCGGTGATATGGAACCACCCATCCTCCCCCCGTCGGACGCGTCCGACGATCTCCTGACGCTCGGCCCAGACGAGCAGCCACGTCTGGGAGTTCTCGTTGTGTGGCTGCAGCTCGATGGTCGCCATATAGTTCGTCCAAAAGGAGTGCCCGAGGACAACGCCAAGATTAGGAGTCGTTCCAGCAGATCGGAACTATCGGTGCGCTGCGGACTTCATCGCATGCTCGCCAACTGTCGTGAGGACACCGTCATTCTCGCCCCTTCCGAATGTCATAAGCTGCTGGAGAATGCGCAGGCCTTCGCCGCGAAGCTCTCAAGCCGCGCCTTTGATACGGACAGAACTGCTCACATCGCACCGGACGTCTGGACGGACTTCCGCTTCAGCGGATTGGCCATGAGCCCACTGCCTCATGAGCTCGGCGGCAGCAGTCTCTGGGACCCGCGGTTCGGCGCCGAACTCTGCACCATCCTGCGTCTACTCGGCGCAGCGGACCTCTCGCTTGCCCGTATATTTGAGGGCCACGTCAACGCGGTGGGGCTGGTCTGCCGTTACGGAACACAAGCGCAGATCGAAGGTCTCGCGGGAAGCGTGCGTGATGGTGCGCTGTCCGCAGTATGGGGCGCCGACGACGCGCAGGGCCTGAGGATCACCCCGGAGCGGGATGGCAACGTCCTCAAAGGCCGCAAGATCCTGGCGTCGGGCGCCGGGTTCGTGACGCGTCCCCTGGTTACCGCATCAGCACCGGAGGGGCAGCAGATGTGCCTGCTCGACCTCGAGATCGGATATGCGCACGACACGTCCAGCTGGCAGGCGCAAGGCATGCGCGCGACGGCGACCGGGACGGTCGACTTCACCGGGCGACGCATCACGGATCGTGAGCGGATCGGCGCTCCCGGCGACTTCATGCGACAGCCGCACTTCTCGGGCGGCGCATGGCGCTTCTGCGCCGTCCATACCGGCGCAACGGAACGGCTAGTCGACCTGTTCCGAGAGCACCTTAATTCCTCAGCAAGGGGCGAAGACGCGTATCAGCTCGAGCGCCTTGCGACTTGTGTCGCCGACGCGACGACGGCGCGCTTTTGGGTGGAGGACGCCGCGCGCCGTCTGGCGGTCGAAGATGATCCAGAAAGCATCGTGGCTTTCGCCAACCTCACCCGGATGGTTGTCGAACGATCCGCCCTGACTGTCATGGAGACCGTCCAGAGGGGCATCGGGCTTCGGGCGTTTGTGCGTCCTCACGACGTTGAGCGCATCTGCCGCGACTTGGCGACGTATCTGCGGCAACCGGTGCCGGACCGCGCCATGAGCGATGGGGCTCAGGTCTTTCTGAGTTCGTCGCGGTCGGCAGGAGACTTTTAGTGAAGGTTTCGGAATATCTCGAAGTGACGAAGGCGCTTCCTATCATCTCGCGCGAGGCGCTGACGGAGGGTGCGCCCTTCTTAATTCTCTCGCCGCACCCGGACGACGAGACGTTAGGTCTTGGCGGTCTGATCGCTCAGGCCTGCCAAGCAGGCCAGAAGGTTCACGTCGTGGTTTTGACCGATGGTGCGGGTTCGCACCCCCGGTCGGTCCAGTACCCTCCGGAACGGCTGGTCGATCTCCGGAAGGCGGAAGTCAGGGCGGCAGGCGAAATTCTGGGCCTCCATCCGGCGTTCGTACGCCATCTCGACCTCCCCGACACGCAAGCTCCTCTGGAGGGACCCCAGTTCGACGCGGCGGTCCGCGCCGTGTCCGACCTTCTTCAGGAGACGGGCGCAAAGGCCTTGTTTGTGACGTGGGATCGGGATCCGCATTGCGATCATCAGGCGGCCGCTGCCATCGCCAAGGCGGCCGGAGTCGCCAACCCAGCTGTCAGGCTCTGGGCCTACCCCATCTGGGGGTGGCACCTCGATCAGGACGACGATGTCCCAGGCTTCCCGCGGGGCCACCGGCTGGATATCGCTGGAGAACGTGATCTCAAGCACCGTGCTATCGCGGCCCACGCTTCGCAGATGTCCACGCTTATCGAAGACGATCCAACGGGCTTCCGGTTCACCGAAGAGACGTTGGCGCCGTTCCTTGGCGAGCACGAGTACGTTTACGAGGTCTCCCGATGAGGAGGCACATAGAGAGTTTGCCCGCTTCATACTTCGAGGAACGGTACCGGCAGGATATCGACCCCTGGGGATTCCGAACCAGCGCCTACGAGCGGGAGAAATATGACCGCACTCTGTCGGCTCTTACGCGCGCCCATTACGATCGTATCCTCGAAGTTGGCTGCTCGATCGGGGTCCTGACGGCAAGGCTCGCGCAGCGAGGCGGAGAACTGCTGGCGATCGACGCGTCCCGCACGGCGCTGGAAGCTGCGCGAAAGGACGCGCCGCCGAACGTCGCCTTCGAGGAATGTGTGCTGCCGACCGAATTCCCGGACGGCGCCTTCGACCTCATCGTGCTGTCTGAAGTGCTGTACTACTTCAGCCGGGCCGATCTCCTTTCGGTGGCCGAAAACTGCTGCAGGGTCCTCGCTCCCGACGGAGAGATCGTCCTCTGCCACTGGCTGGGCGAGACTGACTATCCGCTGAGGGGAACGGAGGCCAGCGACGCTTTCGCCGACGCCGTCGTCAAGCGAGTTCCGGCTCGCCGGATCCTTCGCGATGAAGTCTACCGCCTGGAGCGGCTGTCCGCGTGATTGCGGCGGCCCTCAGGCTTGCGACGATCATTCTGGCGATCGCGATCTGCCGAGGCAGCTCCGAGGGGCGCAGCGTCCGGTGAACCGTGAGAACAGGACTTCTGCCCGATACGGCTTCCCATGCCTCACGAAGCGTCGCCTCCTCTGCACGGAGGTGACGAACGAAGTCGGAGGGAATGCACAACCGGGCGGACATCGGACCGTCTTCGAGCGCACTCTGCCACGCCCGGCGGAAAAGCGATCGGTACATGGCGCGACGGGCGATCTGCAAGGCGGGCTCAAGATCGTCGTCGCAAGGAGCATTCAAATCGGCGAGCCGGCGTTGCATGGTGTCGGCCGCTCCGCCAGGCGCCCGCCCCAAGATCCGACAGGACGTCTGGACGACGACGTCGAGCGAGTGACGAACCTTGAATCCCGCCTCGTCCAACGCAGACGTAAGGGCGGCGTCTTCGCCGAGAGCGCGTGCAGGAAGTCCTCCGATGGCCCGATAGGCCGCCACGGCTACGGCCAGGCTCGCGCCCGAAGAGACACGATGGTTCGGCCAGGGATCATGGGCTCGCGGATCACAGCGCGCGATGATTTCCGCGGCAAGGCTGAGGTAAGTATCTTCGAGCCTACCGCGGGACAGGAAATCCCGTCCAAGCGAAACGATCTCGAGCGGTTCTGCATCGATGTAGCCTGCCACGCACTCCACACCGTTCGCCAACTCATGGAGGTTAGACGAAAACCACGCGGGGCCGACGCAGCTATCGGCATCCGTGCTCATAATTACACCGCCCGGGCCGAGCGCATCGAGGCGGTCGGCCGCAAGGTCCATTGCACGCTTCCGCGCCCAGCCGGCGTTGGCCATCTCCGACGGCAATTCCTCCTCTATGACCACCACCCTCTGCGGGACCGAGTCGGCGAAACGTCTGGCGACTCCCGAGGTACCGTCAGTGCAATTGTTGGCGAACACCAGGATCTCGAACGCGTCCGCGGTAAGGGGCGCGCCGAAACGGTCGCGCTGGACGGCCAGCGCAGCGATACACCGCTCGATCCGGTCGGCTTCGTTGCATGCCGGAATGGTGACGATCGCGAAAGGCTCGATGTTCGTATTCATAAGGCGGAGCGTCCTGGCGTAGGTGCGCCTGCTAATCGCCAGGTTCGATGCATGTTCCCTCAGCTGGGCCGCAGCGGCTACTCTATCAAGAGACTGGCGCGAAGGCCTGTCCATGTTCCAGGTCGTATCGCTCTCCAGGTTTTAGAGCGAAGCTTCTTCATCTGCCTTCCGCTGATGTCGGCGTACTTGCTGATGGCCGCAGGCTTGGTCCCGCGATCCGGGCGCAGGCACCCTCACGCCGGATGCGCATCCGTATCACTGTCGATGTCACTGCGCCGGAGCAGATAATCTAGACCGCCGACGCGGTACCAGCGATAGGCATATGCTTCCAGCATCAGGTGGTGCTTGCCCTGGGCATCGGCGCGGTTATGGTCTTCCGTCAGAAGATTGATCAGGTGGTCGCCCTGCTTGCCATCGAGGCCGAGTGCAAATGACACTTCGCGTGGCTGTTCGTCGAGATTATGCACGAACAGCACGGAGTTGTTGCGCCAGTCGTAGCGGATCGCCAGCACGGCAGGGTTGCGCGTGGCGATGATGGTGAAGTCGCCCCAGCCAATTTCGGGGACCTCCTTGCGCATCCGGATCATGCGCTCGGTCCAGTTCAGCATCGAATTGGGATCGCGGCGCTGCTTGGCGACATTGACGTGATTGTAGCCGTAGGGGCCCTTGTCGATCACAGGATTCTTTGACTTCTCGCTCTTGGTGAAGCCGGCACGGGGTTCGTTCGACCATTGCATCGGCGTCCGCGCGCAGTTGCGTTCAGGCAGCGTGAGATCATCACCCATGGCGATCTCGTCGCCATAGCGCAGCACCGGCGTACCCGGCAGCGTGTACATCAGACTGTAAGCAAGCTCGAGCCTGCGTCGGTCGCCGCCGAGCATTGGCGCCAGCCGACGTCGGATGCCGCGATCGTAAAGCTGCATGTCCTTGTCCGGGCCGAATTTCGCGAACACCGTCTGGCGTTGCTCCTCGGTCAGCCGGCCGAGATCGAGCTCGTCATGATTGCGCAGGAACAGGCCCCATTGCGCCGTCGCCGGGCGTGGCTTGGTCACCTTCATCGCCGCAGCCAGTGGGCGCACGTCGCCGGAGGCCAGCGCATAGAACAGGTTCTGGTTGACGTGAAAGTTGAACATCATCTGCATGCGGTCGCCGTCGCTGCCGAAATATTCCATGTCGGTTTCCGGCAGCACATTGGCTTCGGCGAGAATGATGGCGTCGCCCTTGCGCCATTGCAGGAATTCGCGGAAGGCGCGCAGCATGTCGTATTGTTCGGTGGGCTTGTTGACCTTCGGTCCCTTGGTGGCGATCACGAAGGGCACCGCATCCATGCGGAAGCCGGAGACGCCAAGCTGCAGCCAGAACCCCATGATCTTCAGGATCTCGGCCTGCACATAGGGATTGGATGTGTTGAGGTCTGGCTGGAAGTCATAGAACCGGTGGAAGAACCAGGACTTCGAGGTCGTGTCATGCGTCCAGGTCGATTTCTGCACGCCGGGAAACACCATACCCTTGTTGGCATTGGGCGGCTTCTTGTCCGACCACACATACCAGTCGCGATAGCGCGAATCCCTGGCGCTGCGCGCGTCCTTGAACCAGGCGTGCTGGTCCGAGGTGTGATTGACCACAAGGTCGATGATGATGCGGATGCCGCGCTGGTGGCAGCCATGGGTGAATTCGACGAAGTCGCCTAGCGTGCCGTAGCGCGGATCGACGCCGTAGTAGTCGGAGATGTCGTAGCCGTCGTCCTTGCCGGGCGAGGGCTGGAAGGGCATCAGCCAGATCGCGGTGATGCCGAGGCCGTGAATGTAGTCGAGCCGCCGCGTCAGGCCCTTGAAGTCGCCGCAACCGTCGCCATCAGCATCCATGAAACTGCCTACGGAGAGGCAGTAGAAGACGGCGTTCTTGTACCAGAGGTCGTCGATCATGTGGCCCTTTGGTCCGTGGTTGTGTCGCAACCGGGTCGCGTCGATCAGCCGGGACTCACTCGGAATCGTTGGAGCTTGCCGACGGCGCACACGTCCAAAATCGCAACGCCATTTTCAGTCCTGAACCATGAGAGCTCGACGCGAAGGAAAGATCCATCGACTACACGAGCCGCAATTACTTTGGCCGTGCGGATGAAGTCGATTAAACTGCTGGTGCTATCAATGGTTCCCGTCAACACAGCGATCCTTATAAACAGCATGTGCGAATAAAGCGGAGTTGTCGTTTGGTGTCAGTGTCGACTATGACAGAATGCTAGCAACTGGACGGCGCGGAAGTCGACGAGTTTCAGCCCAGCGGCATCCGGGACGTCGCGGCGCGCCGGCAAAGATTGCCGACCGGGCAAAAAAAACCTGGGATGCACGCCGTGCAGCATGGCACCGGCCGTTACCCACAACAGTCCGATCGTGTCGAGGATTCCAATTCGGGAACAAGCGGCAATTTATAATGCCCTTTGCTGACGCTTATTTTATTTCTGGGTTGAGTGAACGAACTCAATGAAACGTCACGAGGATTCCCTATGAAGTGGGTGCCACTGACGCGCAACTTCTGATCAGACGTTTGAAAGGCTATTAAAACGCAGGCTCAACCAATCAAGCGTCGCGAACATCCGATGTGAACTTGTAGAAGGGACCCGACGAATCAACGGTATGTTTCTCGCATCTGATCTGCTCATCCGACCGGAGGAGGAAAGGTTTTTATTACCGATCCATTTTGAGCAGTTCCGGTAGCCGCCGCGCGAAAATGCGGGCGGTTTTTTATGCGCGAGCCCGCGACGATTTCGAACAAGCTAACGGGGACGCAGAACGCGGCGCCCATCAGCACGTGACGCCCTCCCCGCCATCGGATAAAATGGGGATATGCAGGACCATATTTTCGATCTTCTAATGTTGGGCATCTTACTCTTCGGCATAGCGCTGATCCTTCAGACACACCAGGAGCCAAATGACGGCTCGTTCTGATGCGCGAGGGCGACACCCACCGGCCATCGTCTAAAGAGGTAGGAGCCGCGTTTTGATTTGGCGCGATCCGCAGACGTCGCATCGAGTCATAATGAAAGAGGCCGCCAACTGAGGCGGCCGCTCAAATACTACCTACTGCCCAATAAAGCAGTAGGAGGACCAAAACCACGAATGCAGTAATCAGCCCGGCTATGCCTAACGCGAGAAGGACTCGGTAGAGTCTGTCTTCCATTGTGTTGCAATGCCAATTCGCGCCTATTGTTCCGCTTGCCCATCCCGACGCTCATCGAAATCGTCGCCGCCGGACGGCGGCACGCCACAAAGGCGCTGTGATGCCCGCCCGAACTCTCCCGCCATCGCTCTCCCGCCCTGCTCGAGACATGGACATCCGGTACGGCGACGTAGACGTCGGCACCATCGCTCAGCAAGACTGGAATGCGAACCCGGAAAGGTCTGGCATCTGAAAATGGACCTGCGGCTTCTATGGGACTACATCGAGCCTAGGCGTCGCCACCCGCAGTCGGTTCTCCAGTGCATGCCTGAAATACCTGACCGTGACGATGCAAATCGCCGCGCTGGAGAGTTTGCAGAAGGGCTATGGCCAGTTGAGGATCGTAAACGAAGCCCCGGTCGTTGAGCGAACGGCTTCGATCACGACGTGAAAAGCTTCGACTTAACAGTGGGTCCGTCCCCGAGACATTTACCCGGCCCCGTCTTGCCGCCAGACAACGAGCGCGCGCTTATTTCGCGGATTTTCCAGCGGAGGCATACATGACGATGATTGAGCATTACCGGCCGGTTGCTGATGACCGCATTGAATTTCACAATGCGAACGTTGCCAACAGCCGGCTAAGTTACGCGGGAGACCCGTCCTTTATTTTGGCTTTGAAATGATGCAAGACGAACAGACGGACGGCCGAGGTTAAGTTCACCTGAGGCCCGTTGCGGTCGACCAGTCTGACAAGGGCTGCTGGGCTCGTCCCTCGTTCACTGGCAATTTCCTTTAAAGCGCTCCAAAACTCAGGCTCAAGGCTGACGCTCGACTTCGATCCGTCGGCTTTAACGAGTCCCTGCTTTCTCCTTTTCGGCTGAGGCACGCTATTTCACCGTTTTGGTTTGCTGATCGACAGGTGCCTTACCTTCGTTTCTGATGACCGAGACCGCGCCTCCAATGAGACCCAGCAACAAGATGAAGCCGAGCGCGTAGCCGTAAATCGGTCGGATGGATCGTCGCGGACTCTTCAACATAGAGGCTACTTTCAAGGGTCCCCCGGTGTTCGAGGCGCCGCGGCGAGGCAACCAGAAAATTGAACGCCTTACGAAGACACACTCATGCGAGGCATTCTGAGAAATGCGAGAACCAGAAATTGTTCCCATCTAAAAGTGAAGTCGTTCGGGAACAGGTTTTGTTAGTTTGCATTTCTCGGTTGGGGCGTCACGAGAGGAAACGAAAACTTCTTATTGCAAGTGCAGCACTGACACTTATTGCAGCGCCGGCGCTCGCCCAGACGACGCCGAGCTCGCCCACTGCACCAACAACGTCGGACCGGACGACCGGCGCAGTTGGCTCGGAACGCGGCAACAACGCCAGCTCTCTCAGCGGTTCGAACGCAGCTGCAGGAAAAGCCGGCGGCGCCAACTCAATGAACAACGTTGACCAAGGCCGCACTAGCGGCGGCGGCGCGGGCGGTGGTGCAGGCGGCGCAGGTGGTGGCGCAGGCGGCGGTGCCGGGGGTGGCGCGGGCGGCGGGAACTAATTGTCCAGCTGGACGGATGTACTCTACTGGACAGCTGGGGCCCCGGAGCAAGTGCCGGGGCCCTTCGCCTGAGCACGCCTATTGGCCATGCTTCAATAACACTTGCCGACATGCTTTCGAAATGCGCGGCCTATTCTGCTGAAGGCAGGAAAGCACTATCATATCCCCGCCCTGAATCGCTTGTGCGCAATAGCGCTTCACGCTGGCACGGCACGCAGCCTGCTCCTCCAGCGTTCCGCTGCTTTGCGCAAGGGCTGTGCCGGAGAATACGATTGCCGCAGCTATTAACAGGATCGAACGTGTCATCAGTAACTCCTATTTGCCCTTGATAACAGCTCTTCGCCTTGCTCTGTTCCTCCACGGCTCACCAATTGGAAACATCATCTGGCTGGCCACTTGGTCGGATCGCACCGCACCATCGAGCGCGATGGGATTGGAACACCATTCGCACGTGCGAGTTGGACGGGCCCCCTGCTCGTGAAGAACATGAAACGTATTGCATCGATGAGCGTCTTCGCTCTCTACTTTCTAAGGAGCCCGCCTGGCAGAAAAGCGGCTGGACTGGCTACGATCCTGCGAGCAAACCTTCGATGCGGACGAGATGCGCAGAGAGCGCCAGCTGTATGGTTCTCTCTGATTGAGAAAAGGCCCGCTTCGGCGGGCTTTTTTTGTTAGCGTATACTTCGTCAGCAATCTGCCTCGCCTGTCGATCGGCCAGCCCGGAACGAATTATTCCGCCGGCTCTTAAAATCCCGGTCCGTGCGTGTGTCAGCGATGAATGCGGAGCCGAGAATGTTCCTGATGGGCCTTGGCGCGCTGCTAGTCCTAGGCGGCGTCTTGTACATGGCACGCGCCGCTATTTGGCGGGGATCGCTTAGCGGCCCAGATTCCTCCCGGCCAGTTCGCGACACTCTGGAGCCACCGCGGCGGGGCATGAGATTCTTGGGGCTCGGAACCAACTGGCCGGGCATTCTCCTAATGGTAATTGGTGCGGTTCTGTTGGTGTCGGGGGCCAGTTTCTAGACCGCAAATGTTCGCTCGGCTTGGCTCGATGCAAACCTTTTCCGATGGATGAACCCGTCTATCACTAGGGCAAGAAGGAGCCGGCGTGGCGCGACCAAGCTGGCGAGGGACCAATGAGTGAGCGAGATGAGATCGATCATCTGATACGTTCTGTGACCGCGGCGAGAAATCTTTTGAAAGACTACATCGGGCCGGGCTCGCGAAGTGCCGTTGATCTAGTCGATCGGCTGATCGACGTGCTCGACGATCGGGACTTCGTTGCCACGCTGGATCGGCTCAATCGGCGCAAAGTGATCCGATTGATCGAATGACGAAAAAGCCGCCCGGGCATGACACCGGCCGGCATCCTGATGGGGCTGCCGGCTCCCCGTCCGGTGCCGCCGCATTCTTGGATAGGCTGATCGAGCTTGGTTAGCGCATCGTTAATGCGCTCGCTCGTGCTGTCGATCCGACCATGGAGCAATCCCCAGATTCCAAAGTGCTAAGAGGACGGCGATCACCAAACACCACTAACATACTGGTATACCGTCCACGGTGGGTTCCAGGCCACTTCCCTGAATAAACCATTCAGGACGCATTCATTAGACTACTTCTAAATCGCTTGTTAGACGCATACGTTTGGCAAGTAGGTGAGAAAATGTCCTTTGACCCGATGGCCGCGGTAGTTGATTGGCTAGATGCCTATCGCTCAGGCGACCTTGAAAGTATTCTCGGCCTTTATGCCGAAGCCGCTACGATCGAATGTGGTTGCGGCGGCGCCACGACGATAAATGGTCGCGAGGCTTTACGTGCATATTGGGAGCAGCGCCTAAGAGATTCTCCGGCCGCGGACTTGGACAATCTCAAACCGGCCCGTGATGGCGTTGCCATTACTTACGTTTGCCACGGCTCAAATATCCGGGCTGACTTTGAATTTGATGCTGCTGGCCAGATCACCTTCCAAAAATGCGGCCCGCCAAATTAGGGCCACTTGACCGCGCAAACGCGCTGAGGGTCATCAGGCTAGTCGAATAAAAAGCCCGGTCACCGGCGCCGAGCAAGAGCGGCTGCAGGCTAATCGCGGGTACCTACCCGACTTCATCATCTGGCGGTTTTTTTTCGCTGCGCCAATCGGTGTTTGCCGTGTCGTCGTAGCCGCTTCTATTACTGTAGAACATCAAGGCCATCAGGCCGCATCCAATAACGAGTGAGAAAACCGTCCCGAGCGCCAAGGCGATCCAACCATGGATCGACATCTCAGCGTCCTCAGCTGACGTCCATGCCATCATCGACCAGACAATTGCGAAGAGCAGCATGGCGAACAGAACGATTAAAACGATGGCCTGACCAAAGTTAATCGTCCGGGATGGATTTTGCTCGCGCATTGCAACCTCCCTGTCGGCACCGTGCCTGTCCGGCTATTAGACACTCCATCGCGACGGATTACAAAAAGCCCGGCCTCCGTTCGACAGCCGGGCAAGTTCCGGAGGCAAACACGACCGGGTCACCCGCTCGTGGGGCTACCCGGACGGTGACGCGCGCGATACCACCCACGCCGATTGCATTGGCTGCTGCTCGAGACAGATCGATGCAACGACCCTTGATAAACGGGCCGCGAGCCGTGATCCGAACTTTTACCGACCGATCATTGGCGTTATCATCGTGACGTGGCTGCCGAAGCGCGTGGTGCGGTGTGCGGCCGCCAGGGCGTAAGTCGAACCGTTCGCCCGAGGCCGTCCCGCGGCCGTGATAGCCATCTCCTACGCCGTATGGCTAGCGATGCAGTTTCCTCCTTGGTCATAGTGAGGTTGAGGGATACGACGCCTTCGAGGAAGTTCTGAGCAGCAGCAGGCCTGACGGAGAGCACGCACAGCCAGGCTGCCGCTAAAAGGCGGGTCATTGAGTTTCCATTTGTGTTGATGCTAGATTTTCCCGGCCGGAGCGATCCCAGGAAGCACACGCGACGGTCGGCCCGCCGCTCAAGGATTCGGCTGAGCGTCGGGCCATTTCATTGGCTGCTATTTGATGGAACGAAATCTATTATTGCCGCTTTTTCCTGCGGTCGGCAGTTGTATGGTGCTGTCGGCCGGGCTCGGCGGCTTCCCCACCCCCAAAACCCAACGCCGCCGAGCCTCCTATGATTGTACTCAGCTGATGTGCCCTGCGCCGCCGGTGACAGGCGATGGCGAAATCCGCTCCGCAAGCCGTGAGAAGCAGCTAACGAATTTCGCCGGTAAGGTTGAGTAGTTAGGTTAAGGAGCGGCTTGTGTTGTGCACATGAACGAAGGGCTTAGCGTCAAAAGTGTCGCGTGACGTTGCCGGACTTGTCGTTCGTACCGGCAACATTTCAATTGCGTGGCACGGGGTCGCTCAATTGCAATATGAGCGGCCCCACTAAGCTAGGCGGATGTTGACCGGAACGTTGTCGATCAGATCTGATTATTTGAGGAGCCGATGGTCGTTCTTCCAAGGTCATACACTCCGGTTTCCGTCGGCCCAGGAAGGATTCCAAGAAGTTTGTTCTTTCCGGCAGCTGGCAGATGATCCCTTAAGCTGTCGCCGGGCTCGGCGGCTCACCATGTCCCTCAACCTCAGGCGGCCGGGCCTTCCATTATATTATTGGGGGCTTGATGAAGCGCCGCCGGAACGAAACCATTTGATCCAATTTTCACGAGCCGGCAGCTTTTGCAGAAGCTGTTGGCCGAGCTGAGCGGCATTCCGCACCGAGTTCAGTGAGGCGGCCGGCGGCGAAATCCCTCCGCCGCCGGGCCGATCCTTCCCGAGGAACGAATTAGTTTGTGCTGACTTTTCACGGAGCCGGAAGCTTTCCTCGGCCCCTCGTCGAACGGCATTCCCATCTCATCTGGGCGATAGGATTCCGGATACTGCGGTACAAAAGCGTCGCCGCTCTCCATTTCGGTTGGGACGCTATGATCCCGAGGAGCGCCGAGACGCATTCGGTTCGGTTGAGCCAGCCCGAGCGTTGCGTGAGCTTGGCCTCGACGTTGAATGAGGGCCCATCCAACGAGCGTTGCGGCCAGAATGAGCGCAGACTTGGCCTGAGGACTTAGCCGGGGATCTCCCAGTTGGCGAAGGCCAAGTCGGCGTCAAACCTTCGGCGACGCGCGAAAGTAGGACCGGTAAAACTCCACGCTAGCCCGCTGAGCGCTTGACATCCCTTGGCGGGCCATTGGCCGCTCGGGATCGATATGCCGCGATAGCCCGATTGGACAACAGAAGGCGGCTCGTGATGCCCTCTCGCATCAGTCTGGCTACGTGAAATGTGAGGAACTGGTTAGCCTCACGAACATCTTCCAAGTCTCCCGAGCGCCGCAGAAAATCGAAAGCGATATCGACGGACTCATCAAGAAGCGCAGCGAGCGAGCCAGTAGTCAGGGTCGCCTCCCGTTATGAAATTGCGAGCTCTTTACGCACGGTCGCGGCAGAGTTGCCAACTTTTTCGACAACGCTTTGCAACTCCTCCTTCGTAACCTTGAGGTGCTTGGTCCAGTATCGAACTCTTGCTGCGACCTTGCGGAGTTTTTTTAAGATCGTCCATAACAGCCTCGATTCGCGTGTTAAACGGCGGACAGCGGCATCAAGTTCCCGCCAAGACCGCTACAGACACATCTGGCGCCAGTCGCGCAGGTTAGCGCTCTGTAAAACGTTACGATCACATAAAGGAGCCGCGCCAACCCAAAGGCCCGCGCGGCGAGTTCGTCTATGCAAGAGTTTGCGTGCATGCAAGGACGTGGGATCAAGAGCTCTAATTGAGCGTTGTTCCAAGCGACTGGTGGTGGGAAAGGTATGCAATTGCGACCCCGCTGCGGACCGGCTGAAGGTCGTCTAATTCCGAAGCCGGGTAGTCGTTGAGACGCCGTTCCCGGTAGGCCCGCAATGCGTCCCGCCTACAAATAATTTTGGTCCCGCTAAAACACCATACGGTTCCCGTCACGTTGCGAGCGTCGCGGGTGCGCCGCGAGCATGTGTCTGCCTTGACGTACTCCCCAATTACAATGGTTGCTTGATTGCCGGAGCAGTCCGGCGAATTTTGCGAGAATACAAGGAGGGAGCCGGTTAGCAGACTTGAACTCGCAGGGACGGCGTTGAGCAGAACGATGCCGCAGCTCGCATTAAGATCAGCAGGCGCCGTGCAATTGCACCAGGCCCTCGCTCTCCGGCTCTGCCACGCGGCCATCAGTGCCTACGCGACCGAGAAGAGACCCCTTGTCATTAGAATTTGCCACTTATTCCCGACTTCTATCGGAACTACCGTGTGTCTTCCTCATTCACGATGACTACAAAAAATGGAGGAATTGATCATGAAGGCGCGTTTCTTATTTAGCACGGCGGTCGGCTTGGTGTTCGCCACCGCAGCAATTGCTCAGTCGCCAAGCGCGACAGCAACCTCCCCTAGCGCACAACAAACGCAGTCCCCGAGCACCTCTTCGCCTACGACTCAGAAGGCGCCCGATACGACCAACGATCGGTCCACGTCCACCTCACCAAGCACATCCACCAGCTCTTCGCAGGCGCAGACGACTGCTCCATCGTCGGCGGCCGGGTCTTCGACATCGCAGCCCCCGCAGGCGCAGACCAACACGCCGCCCGCAACGGCCGGCGGCCAGATGCAGGCTCCGACCAGCGGCGGTACTAACGCTGCAGCGCAGCCAACGACAACGAGTAATACGGCGCAGTCTCCTTCTAACAACGCGGCGCAAGCTCCCTCGACGAACAACAATGCGCAGTCGCAATCGACCAGCGTCAATGCTTCCGTCAATATCAATGACCAGCAGCGCACGCGTGTTACCCAGTCGATTTCTCGGCTCAACGTGCAGCCTCTTAACAACGTTAATTTTTCCCTGACCGTGGGCACCTCTGTTCCCCGCGACACCCGTCTGCAGACGCTTCCCTCTGAGGTCGTCGAAGTCGTACCGCAATATCGAGGCTACAGCTTCTTTGTGGTGCGCGACGAAATCGTCATCGTCGAACCTTCGACCTTGCAAATCGTAACTGTGCTGCCGCGCTCCGGTGGATCAACGGCCGCCGCGCCTGCACCGGCCCGCTCCAAGGTCTCGTTTACCGACAAGGACCGGGACGTTGTGCGCCAGCACGTCAAGACGAGGACAACCGAGCGCCAAACGACCGGCAGTACGGCCAAGACGGTTATCCGCCGCGGCGAGCGTCTACCGGAAACGGTCGAGATTGAAGAATTTCCCGACGTCGTTTACCGAGAAGCTCCTTCACTGCGCGACTACCGCTACATCCACCGCGAAAATCGCACCTATCTGGTCGACCCCGGAGAGCGCGTGGTGATCGACGAAATTGACTGACACGACTTCACAAAGTGAATCGAGGCGGCCAACGGGCCGCCTCTTTTTCGCAATGTCATTACAAAGGCCGAAACCTCGGGTGCGATGGCTGTCATATGGGGGCTCGCGCACTTTTCCGTATTATATTTTGGCAGGTCCTACTCAGACTTCGTGGCGTGTGCCTTATCGGGCAGTGCAGCCAATTGCTGAAGCGCGACCCGACTGTTCAGCGCCGCAAAAGTCTCGCGCGTACTGAAAAAACTGACGGCTTCGTCAAAATCCTCAGCTTCTACAATTTTTGCTCGCGCGATGGCGAGGTCGGAATCGATCTGGCCACGGCTGCGTGGCTCATCAACCAGCGATCTCAAATGGGCCGCGCACAGATCCATGTCCTTACGCAATTCGTGCAGCGAGCTTGCGCCGTAGATCGGTGCCGCCACGGCCAACTCTTTTGCGCGAATCAGTACTTTCGGCGGTAGATTCTGTTCGGGAGTTCCGAATAAGCCGGCGTGCTGGCCTGGCTGCAGAGCGCGCGACGACACGATGGCCAGCGGCATCGACAGCCACAGACCTACGATTACCGGCGTCATCCACAGGAATAGCGGTAGCGACACCGCATAAGCGCTAATCGCCATCAGTACACCGAACACGGTCGGTACCGCGTACTTTCTGACCACTTCGCGGATCGGGACGACGCCGTCGTCGCGGCGCTGGACCTGCCAGCCGGCATCCCGACCAAGCAGAATCTCGCCTACCGCCGACGATTGGAAGATCATCATCACTGGCGCGATCAGGCCGGACAGCAAAGTCTCGACGATGATGCCGGACAAAGCAAGAAAGCCGCCGCCGAACCGCGCTCGATTTTCGGCCTGGGTGAGCAGCAAAACGTAGGCAAGCAGTTTTGGTACGATCAGAAGACCCATCGTGCCGGCGAAGACCCAGGCCGCGCGAACCGGATCTTGGGCTGGCCACTGCGGAAACAGCGAAAATCCCTTTGCGAAATATTCCGGACGCACGAACTGGGCCTGCAGCGAGATGAGAATCCCGAGCACCAGAAACATGAGCCACAGCGGCGCAGTTAAATAAGAACCGATGCCGGTCAGGAGATGCAACCGCGAGACCCAATGAAGCCGCGGCGCTGCCAGCACAGCCAGGTGCTGCAGATTGCCCTGACACCATCGGCGGTCGCGCGCTGCAAAATCGAGGAGCGACGGCGGACATTCCTCGAAACTGCCGCCCAGTTTCGGTGCCATGTGGATCGCCCATCCGGCGCGCCGCATGAAAGCTGCTTCAATGAAGTCATGGCTGAGAATATGGCCGCCGAACGGCTTGCGCCCGGGAAGTTCGGGCAGGCTGGCATGTTCTGCAAAGGCGCGCACGCGGATGATGGCGTTGTGTCCCCAGTAATTGCCTTCCGAGCCGTGCCACCAAGCGATTCCGGAGGCGATTACCGGGCCGTAAAGCCTGCCAGCGAATTGCTGCATCCGTGCGAATAGCGACCGCGCATTGACAACGATAGGCAGCGTCTGGATCAGACCGACGCCGGGATGCTGCTCCATGCCGGCGACCAGGCGCACGATCGTGTCACCAGTCATGAGGCTGTCGGCGTCCAGGATGATCATGTGATCATACCCAGCGCCGAACCGCTTGACCCAATCCTCAATATTTCCCGATTTGCGCGCGGTGTTGCGCATCCTATGGCGATAAAAGATGCGATCGCTGGCAGTCTCGCGGCGCAGTTTCAAAATGGCTTTTTCCTCGGCCACCCAGATTGCAGGGTCAGTGCTGTCACTCAGCACGTACCAGTCGAACTGCGCGGCGTAACCGGTCTCCGATATAGATTCCCACATCGCCCGCAACCGCGCCGTGATCTGATGGGGATCTTCGTTATAGGTCGGTAACAGCATCGCGTTGCGGCTTGAGATCATCGCAAGTGGCGTAAGCGGTTCTATGGCGAGCGGATCCCGTGCGCGCATCAACAGTAGGACGAAGCCGGCCAGTGCCGACATGAACGAGAACGCGACCCAGGCGAACAGCAGTACGAAGAGCGCCAGTACCATGCCTTCGAGGATGGTCACGCCGCCGACCTTCAGCACCTCGAACATCTCGTAGCCGCCGGCCGCGGTCAGGGCCACGGTGCCGAGGAGGATGTAAGCGCGCCGCAGAACAGTCGGCATGGGCCTGAACTGCGCGCGTCGTTGGGAGGAAGCTGGCCCTGCGAGCCCATCCGATATCATCGTCAACGGCATCTCTGGCGGTAGAAACCTCTCGCCCGCGCCGGCCGGCAACGTAGCCGCAGGCACGGTAACCAACGGCATTTGTTTCTTCACATTCATGGTGTCCATCGATAGACCCAAACTTCGGAGATCGCCTGATCGTCCTGCATCAAAGAAGCGCGCAATTCGACCGGCGCCTTACTCTTGACCGGCATCTCGAAACTCAGGCGCCAGCCGCCGTTTTGCGGATTCCGCTGTGTTACGATATTGCGGATTTCAGCCTTTTCGGCCGTGACAACACCTTTGATCTTGGTGGGATCGATGGATTTGAGCTTGTCGCCAATCAGATCGAGCACAAATAGCTTGGTATCGTCCCCGCGCGCACCGATGCCGCTGCGTGAAAAGATCGCCAGCGCCGACGGCTTCGGTTGATCGGGCCCCCAATGCAGGCGGTAGGTAAACGCGAGCTCGCCCTTTGCTGGAAGCGGGTTTTTCGGACGCCAAAAGGTACCGATATTGTCGTGAATCTCTTCCTTGGTTGGAATTTCCAGCAGTTGCACCGATCCCTCGCCCCAATCGCCAATCGGCTCCACCCAGAGACTGGGGCGCCGTTCGAAACTTGATTCGAGATCCTGGTAGTCGGAGAAGTCCTTCTGCCGTTGCATCAGTCCAAAGCCGCGCGGATTTCGGTCTCCGAAAGAGCTGATCTGCAGATCGCGCGGGTTATGCAGGGGTCGCCAGAGCTGCTCGCCTCGCCCGTTGAAAATTGCCAGACCGTCGGAATCGTGCACGGCAGGGCGGAAATCGTCCACTTCCTTACGGTCGTTCGGACCGAAGAAGAACATGCTCGTGATCGCCGCGAGGCCAGTGTTTTTTATTTCCACCCGCGGGTAAATGACCATTTCTACATCGAAAATGGTCGTATCGCCTGGCCGGATGGTGAACCGATAGGCGGCCGCGGCACTTTCACTGTCGAGCAACGCATGCACTACGATCGAGTTGGCGTTGGACGCCGGCTTCTCGATCCAGAAGGACTTGAACTGTGGGAATTCCTCGCCGGCCGCCTCGCCGGTGTTGATGGACAGGCCCCGCGCGGACAAGCCGTATACTTGGCCTTTGGCCACCGCGCGGAAATAGCTGGCGCCGAGAAAAACGCAGACCTCGTCATAGTAATCGGGCTTGTTGATCGGGGCATGCAGCCGGAAGCCGCCGAAGCCTAAGTCGGCGCCGGCCGGCGGGGGCGGCGTAGCGCCAAAGGAGAAATGCTCAGGTTGATAAGGGACTTGGGTCGCCTGGCCATTGGCCACTTCATAGATATCGACGCGATTGGTGTAGAACGAGCCACGATGAAAGAACTGCACCTCGAAGGGCAGCTTCTCGCCGCGCCACAAAGCCTTCTCCGGATTAAAGCGCAGCGCGCGGTATCGGTCGTAGTCCAGATCCTTGAGGGAGTCTGGCAGCTTGTTGTCTGGCGCCTTGAACGCCTTGGCGGCGGCTTCCCGCGCCATTTGCCGCACCACGGCGGCGTCGAACGGCACAGGCCCGGGAGCTGCGCGGGCGCTGCGCGGGATAATCGTCATCAATGGCAAAGCGGCCGAAGCGCCGAGAAGTTGTCTGCGGTTCAAGGTGTCTCCAAACGCCAGAGTGATAGGCAATAACACGCGCTGCACCATCGAGTTCCGCGAGCTGGAACATTCAGCGCTCTGCGCTTGCCTTGATTGCCGGTGTTTCCCGACTCTAGCTCACTAAACGCTGGCGTTTCCCAACCCGCGCTCGGCCGGTGTCAAATGCCAGTCGACGGCGCGCGAACTGACCATAGAACGAGTAAAAATAGCGCTGTCCGGTTGTCGATAGACGTTGAATCACTCGGTCCACGCCGTGCGACGGCGCTAAGTCACCATTCAATGCGGCAGCCAATACGCCCCCTGCCGGATGACTCACGAAAACCCTCAAGATCAGCTTTCAACGACGGACGCAGCGCTTCGACGATGCTGCATTGATCCGCATTAGTGCTGCCAATTTATCCCGCCGGTTGTTCATAATTCCCCGTCGCGTAGCCCGGTTTCTCGCTCGGCCGCCTGACACGCCACACCACTCCGCCCTGACTGCTGAGCTTGACCTCCGGTGAAAAAAATGGCCCGCCGAAGCGGGCCATCGTTGTTATCGGGAACGACCGTACAATTCTCGCTCCTTGCGCACCTGCCCCGCATCGTAGGGCGGGCTTGCCGGGTCATACCCGCTCCAGCCCGACTTCTCCCAGGCCACACGGCGATCATTGAGATTGACTGACGATGGGCTCATCAGCGCCTCGAGGCGCGCGCGATCGGCCTCGCTGACCTTTGCCGAGACCAACGTGCCGCCGCGGCGAACGCCTTCCGCGTAAAGCGGTGCATCTTCCTTGGAGACGCCAGCCTCGGTCAGAGCACCAACAATGCCGCCGGTTGCTGCTCCGGCGGCAGCGCCGACTGCCGTGGCGGCAAGCCATCCTGCCGCGACAACTGGTCCAAGGCCAGGAATTGCAAGCAGCCCTAGTCCGGCTAGAAGGCCCGCAGCGCCGCCGATCCCTGCACCGATTCCCGCACCGGTGCCGGCTGCTTCGGCGCGATCATCGACGCCATCACCGTCGCGGTCCTTCTTGCCGTCGAACCAGCCCTCGGAGTTGTTGGCCACGATACTGATGTCCCCATGAGGAACGCCGGCGGCCTCAAGGCTTCCGACAGCTTTCTGCGCTTCCGTATACGAGTCGTACAAACGTGAAATGGTCACGGTCATGAGATTACCTTCCGGTTACTTTGCTGCGTTGACGTTGCCCTGGAAATCGACGCTGATCGCACTGGTCGAGCCACCCTTGGTCGCTTTGCCGCGCCATACGCCGTTGTCGTCTTTTTTCAGTTCGGTGACGTTCGTGTAGCCAGCCTTTTCGATGGCACTCTTGGCCTGCCCCTCGGTGAAGGAGTTGCGTCCGGCGACCGGCGCATTGGAGTTCTTCTGCTCGCTGTTGACGGCATTGTTGCCCGGACGATCTTTTGCCGCCGGGCTCTGGGCATGGGCTACTCCCGAGATCAGGAGAGCGGCGACACAGATAGTCGAAACGCGTTTCATAGGTCCCTCATAGGTTGGTGTTTGGGATCCTCCAACAAGCTGTTAGCTGACGCGTTCCATTGATTGCCGAAAAAAGGCCTGGACCTACGATAGCGGCGCGACATCCCTTGCTTATGCCATTCTTTCCCGTAACGGCGGATCATATGGCCGGCTTGCGTGCCTGTGTTTGACTCACCGCCACACCATGATCGGGAACTTTCGGCAATTGCGCGGATTGATTGACGCGTTTGCGTCTCGCAAATTTTGCAATTGGAGGATACACCATGAAAACACTTTATCTCGCCGGAACGCTAGCTGCTTTCGCTTGTACCTCGGCCTTCGCTCAAACGACGACGGTTTCCAGCGACTACTACGTGGTGCGCGATGCCACCACCAAGAAGTGCACGATCGTTGATAAGAAGCCAACGACCACGACAACGACGATTGTCGACAACGGAACGTTCAAGACCAGAACGGAAGCCGAAACCGGCATGAAGACCATGAAGGTCTGCACAGAGAACTGACGCGCGTCAGCACCCGTCACTTCGATCGGTGACGGGTGCTTGTGCCGACCGGTCACGGTATCGCGGTTCCGATTAGCGAGAGTCGACGCGACTAATCGCAAGGATGCGCAATCGCATGTCCAGCGCTCCACGACGTCTCGCGCTTGCAGCACATGTCGGCGCGGCTCGAGCCTTAGCGAATGGCAGTGCCAGCCTTCGCGCGTAGCGGAAAGCGGGACACGCATGAATCGATCACTCAATGGGTCCCGTTGCCGAATGCTAATCGAGTGGGCATCACGCCTCTGTTGCAATTTCAGGAGCACATCGATCGATTAAGGGAACCTCCGTCCGCGTGACACATCCCTCGCAGCGAGCGCCAACGCTAAGCGTCGTTCTAAGTTAAGCCTGCGATCTTCTATTGGCGGCTTGAAAATATTATCGCGAGCGACCACGCCTCGATGCTCGTCGGCTTGGATTGCATCGATGTTGCAATCTTCGAACGTGCAGTACGTGAAAGCGACGCTGGTGGTCCCCTCATCGAGCAGTATCTGGCATTTGACGAACTCACAGCAGTCGTATCTCAGGAAAACGGGACGCCCGCGGAAATCCAGTACCCTTCCCTGAAATCTCGTTTGGTAGATGACGTGTTCGTCCGCACCATTGTCTGTGTTCATTTCGCGCCTAGGATTTCTGTTTATAGTTCGGTCATGCATTAGTCGGCTATCGATCCCACTATTTTCTAACGTCAGAAAATCTGACCTTCCACCAGCTCATAGCGGTCAATCCCGGCATGGAGCGTCAGCCGCCTCGGCGATGTCGACAAACAATTCCTCCGACGCCGGATGCGCGTCCAAATCCCCGCGCTCTATATGCAGCTGTCTTCCTCCTCGGCAGCAATCGAGATACCAGGATTTCCCGCTCGTCTATTTCCGCCAGGGCTCATAATAGTCAGCACCACGCTTTCTGAATCACATCCAATAGTTATGATAGGTCATATAAGTCAATGTACTAACGGGTACAAACGTGGCGCGCGGTCCTCGATCACTCGGTTAGAAGCCGTTTCCCCGCCTTCCACACGGCGATGGAAAATGTCGGGATAAAGCGGCAATTCGACGGAACGACCCTAAGCGTTGGCAGTTTTCACTCCGCCAACACACCAGGAGGACGATCATGAAATTCATTTCCACGGCTGCCATTGCAATCGCTTCGCTGGCCTACTTCTCGCCTGCCCTCGCTCAGAATGGAGCGGCGGGCGGAGCCGTCGGCGGCGCAATCGTCGGTGGCGCCGTCGGCGGCCCTGTCGGTGCCGCCGTTGGCGCTGCCGCCGGCGCCACGGCAGGCGGCATTTCCGAGGCCAACCGTCCCCGCTTCCACAGCTACGTCACCGAGCGTCGTCACCCGTCATACCGGTATGACCGCGAGCTACGCGTCGGTGCCGTATTGCCCGACAGCGGCGTCACCTATTATGAAGTTCCGCGAGAGTACGGTTCCACTGCCTATCGCTACACGGTGGTCAACGATCGGACCGTACTGGTCGACCCGGGCACCCATCGTATTGTCGAAGTGATCGACTAAGCGCGCTTTTCGAGGCGGGCCGAAAGGGCCGCCTCGACCAGTTCGACGCGTCTTTGTGGGAGGATCATCTTGCCCATATTTCAATATTTCGTGTGGGTCGGCGCCGTACTGCTGGGAGTTCTATTTGCCATCGGCGAAAGCGACAGCTCTCCGACAAAAAGCTCCTCCGCAAAGGGCTGGAGGCCCACCGATTCACTGCGCAGCATGGCGCATCATCGTCAGCCGGAAGACCCGCCACGTGCCCGGGACGCGGCGTTTCGCATCGTCAAATAATAGATCGGAGGCCCCAAGCCCTGTCTATTCAACGTGCCGTTCCTAGAGACTTAAGCAGGTCGTTGCTTTGTTCAGGAGTTGCTAGAGGTGGATGACTTCCAGCTAATGACGATCATAGCCGAGGCTATTAGCACTTGTGCTATCGAGAACCGCAACGGAGAAAAATTGCCGATAACGAGCGAGCAAGCGACCTGCGTTGCAAAGGTAGTGATCACGGCTCTCTCGCTGGCCGGTTTTGAGATCACGCCGATGGCAAAGACGGCCGGTCCAACCTAATCCGGCGCTGCCAGCGGTAGGCTACACCGGATTGTTGTCCATCCGTCGGCACGGATGTAGTCAAACTTTCCTTCTAAGGCGCGGAGGCGCTCCTGCATCCCCGTCAGGCCCCGGCCGAATTTCGGCTCTAGGGGCGCCCTCGCACCATTATCGGCAACCTCGACCAGAATAGCTTCGTTCGTCACCTCGGTCTTCACGCTCATCTTAGACGCACCGGCATGTTTCAGGACGTTGGTGATGCCTTCCTGCAGCAAACGGTATACGGTCTGAGCGACCACACTGTCCGCCGTGACGATCCGGGGATCGATCTCGAATGTCACGGCCATTTCAGGCACCTGCGTGTGTACGTCACGCAAAAGCTTTTGGATGCTAGCATCGAGACCCAGCTCTTCGATGAGCATTGGTCGCAGCCGCTCAAGAATGCGGCGGTTGGCGATTTGCAAAGCCTCTACCGCCTGCAGCACGCGCTCCTCTCCCATAGACCGGTTGGTGCCGCTGCCGCGGTCGTCGATCATAGCAGTAACGTTAGCCCGGATAGCAAACAGAAGTGGACCAAGTTCATCGTGCAACTCACGCGAGATGTCACGTCGCTCCTCATCTTGGATGGAGATCATCTTTCGTAATAGACTTCGGTTCTCTGAACTGAGGCGACCGAGAGTCAAAGCAAGCTCGTTCACGGACAAGCAGCTTTCCCGAACTTCAGGGGGGCCGGAACAATCGACTTTCTTCGAGAAGTCACCAGTGCGGAGCCGTGCCAGCCCCTCAGCGAGATCGCGTAAGGGCTGCAGCGCTGCGCCAATCGTCACAAACGACAAGAGGCCGGCAAGCAATGCCATGCCGACGAGTGACCCGAGAAGCGAGAGAAAGCCGATCCATTTCTCGTAGATCTGCGCAGAGAGATCTGGTTCGAAAATAAGATCGCCGACCCGGCGACCTTGGACCAGGACGGGAATATGCTGCGCAAGGTCAGGCACGAACAGCGCTTTCACGAACCATTCCGGGACCCTGCCGGACGTCTTGCCCTGCTCCGGTGCATGCACCTCGCCATCACGGCGAAACCGGATCGCATCCGCAGGTGTCGAACCGAGCTGATCGACGAACGCCGCGAGGATTGCGTCGGGTCTTGTGGAGGCCGCGAGAGCGGCGTTCAAACCCGCCGCGACGGTGATCGCCGACCGCGCCGATGGCTCGTTTTCCTCCAAAATTTGATCCGAGGAGAAAATCCATAGCAAAGCGAGGCCGGCAATCAGGGCGCTCAGAAACATGCCGCCCAGCAGCACGCAAATGCGTGCACGCAGCGACAAAGTCGTCCACATTGGAATCATTAAATTGGTCAACCCGGCACCATTCCTCTGGTCAAAGCGTTGAAATCCAATATGCATAGCATAATTGCGAGATTGTCCCGCCGATGGCACAGCCTGTGAAGCTCCTGATTGTCGATGACCACCCCGTCGTGGTGTCGGGCTGCCGTTCGCTGTTTGCGTCGGACCCTACAATATCCATCGATGAGGCGGTCGATGAGAAATCGGGGCACCGCGCCTATCTATCTAAACGACCCGACGTGACGATCATCGACATCAATCTGCCGGATCTTTCCGGCTTCGAGTTGATGCGTCGTATCCGCAAGGATGATCCCGACGCGCGTATTATCATGTTCAGCATGAATGACGATCCAGCCTTTGTAGTCCGAGCCATCGAGCTCGGTGCCCAAGGCTATGTCTCTAAGGGCGACGATCCGCGCCTGCTCATCAAGGCAGTACGCAAAGTGGCCGCGGGTGAGAACTTCATTTCTCCGCATCTCGCCAAGACAGTAACGTTCTCAGGCGCTGCTATCCGGGCAAATCCGGCCACCAGCATGTCGGCCCGGGAACTGGAAATTCTTCGGCTCCTCGGCCGGGGCGACAAGATCGTTGAGGTCGCCGACGCGCTCGGCATCTCCTACAAGACGGTAGCAAATACCACGTCCCTACTGAAGCAGAAGCTGGGCGCACGGAACCACTCCGATCTTATCCGTATAGCCGTCGAGATGGGCTTAAATTAGAGTTCTTCACGATCAAGTCTTGGCCTTCTTTCGGCACAGCTCCCATCAGCCGCAGGCTTAAAGCCTAAGGACGTGGATCGACAAGTGGCTAGCGTTCCTATGACATGGGAGAAAGTGCCGCCACAGTCTTAGGGAGGCGCGACGCCTGTCGCCGGATCCGCGCGAAATTGCGGAAACGCTGCTGCATTGCGTGCGTGGGCGCAGCGCAACAACAGCGCCAGGCGCGGAACGAGTGGCGGACGCTTAATCGCGTCCGCCGGACTTATCACCAATGATGACGATGACCGCGGCCGCGGCTCCAGCCGTAATGATGCCCGCGCCCGCGGGACCAGCCGTAATGATGTCCGCGTCCACCACGATGCATGTGGCCATGACCATGACCGTGGCCGCCCTTTATCTCGATCGCATCGCCCGAAGCTGTCATCGGCGCTAGCGGCATAGCGGCCACGGCCGCTCCACTTCCCGCCGTCAGCAAAAGGGCCGCGACCCCGGCGATTATCATCCGTTTCATATTGCTCTCCTTTGACCGCACCATGCGGCCGTTGACACAAATTCCCGGGCTGCGATGGGTTCCTGAGCTCGGCGTTACGAAGACAACAGCTGGCATCAGCGCATCTTTTTGGAATATGGCGCCGCCCGTATTGCTTCTTTTACCCGGAATCGTCATCCAAGAACGGAACCAAGAAACTGCTTTCGCTGTTGTTGCGCAAGACCGAATGAGCGGTCTCGACAGTGGAGGTCATAAAATGAATAGGAGATTGATGGGATCGGCTGCGGCCATTGCCTTGATTGCCACGACTGCTTTCGCTCTGGCGCAGGGCGGCGGCGCGAGCGGATCAAAGGGCGGCGATGCACCTGCCGCATCAGCACCGCGGGCCGGCGAGGCTCCTTCGACCAACATGCCCGCTGCAAAGGGGACGGCAAGTGACGGCAAGTCGATGACCGATTCCAGGTCTGCACCTGATGCCAAGGCCGCCTCCGACCAGAAGGCCGCGCCTACCAAACCAGCAACGACCGCCCAGGATAAGCCTGCCGTCGCTCCGTCGGATAAAGCCGGGACCTCTGCGCAAGAGCGCACCGACACAAAGGGCGCGAAGTCCGCGACGGACACCAAGTCGACAACTGATACCAAGGCTGCCACTGACGCTAAGACCGGCGACGGCAAGGCCGGCTCCGCGTCTACGACGGGCAATGCCGCGACGTCTGCAACCGTTGCCCTTCCTGCTGAAAAGCGCACGCAGATCACTAGTGCGATCCGGCAAGAAAAGGTCGAGGAAGTTCGCAATGTGAACTTCAACATCTCAGTAGGCGTGACGGTACCGTCTACAGTGCGCGTGCACCCGCTCCCAACGCGAGTGATCGAAATCTATCCAGAATGGCGCGGATACGACTTCATTCTGGTCAATGGTCGTTACGTTATCCTTCGACCGCAGACGCATGAGATCGTCTACATCATCGAAGGTTAGGCCCGGCGCCGCCTTGTGGCGCTAGACACTCGTTCCTCGTTCACTCTACTGCCCCGGGTCCACATCCGCGGGCAGTTTTTTTTGGCCTTGTGCGGATCAATGCAGCTACAGCGGAACGATTGCCACTTTATCCCGTTGGCGTCTCGGTTGAACAAGGGAGCTTGAAGATGAAGTTATCAACTTACGCATTTGCCGCTGCCGTCGTGGCGACCATAACTACCCCGACCTTTGCAAGTGCGCAGGACGTGCGCGTTCGCATCGGCGAGGATCACGGAATGTCCCGCGACTATGACCGCGGCTACCGCGGCCCTCGCGCGGAATATCGCCGCGATCATGGATGGCACCGCGGCTGGCGCAATCGCGACCGGGTGGTAGTGATTAAGCAGCGCCGTCATCGTTGGGATTGATCCTAGGAAGTGGCCCGCATGGGCCACCTCCTCCTTTTCTGACAAGGTTATCCGCATGACTTTTCTAAAGACATTCGATCGACGTGCAGCTGGCTTAATAATTTTCGCTGGTTCCATCACGTTAGCATTTGCGACCCAGGGCTCCGCGGTGCCTAATGCCCCCGCAGGAGCTTCTGACGCGCTAATCGCATTAGGCAGAGCGCCTATGGACCAAGACGCCGCACGGGTTTCGCAAACTGCTGCCGATAGCGTGTGCGAAAAGCAAAACTGGCCATACTACTCCGAAGAATGCCTGCGCGGCGAAGGCGGCGGATCCGCTCCGCGTCAAGTTCACCTACAACCGGCTGCTGTCGAGCCGGCGAAGCCGACACCTATCCTCGCCTCTACAAACACCGCCGAGCGCAAGCCAACTGAGCTCCGCCAAGTCACAGAAACGCCCCGCCGGCGTAAGATGCGCCAGACGCCGCACTATGCAAGCCGGCGCATTTCAAGGCCACAAGTGATGCAACGTGAGGATTCCGAGCAACTACCCTTGACCTGGTGAGCTTGCTACAGCGTTTGCGCGTAATGATTGTTGGGCTATTGAGCGTCACGTTATCCATGGGTGCCAAGAAATGTCGCGCCTGGCGTGCCCGAGCGCTCGAGCAATAAATTACCATCGCCTTGAATTTGCACGGCATGTTGTGGAAGGTCGCACCGGCAAATGGATTCAATAGTGTCAAACAACGAACGTCGCAGCGGATTTTCCCGCTTTTTTGGAGACCTTGCTAACAAGACTTCTCAACTCGCGGGTCGAGCCACGACGTTCATCGTCGCAGCCGCCGTCGTGATCATCTGGGCCGTGACCGGTCCTCTGTTCGGTTACTCGGACACGTGGCAGCTTGTCATCAACACGGGGACGACGATTGTGACGTTCTTGATGGTCTTTCTCATCCAGAACTCTCAGAACCGAGACAGCGCCGCCATTCAGGTGAAGCTAGACGAACTCATCCGAACGAGTGCCGCTCATAACTCATTCGTCGGCATCGAGCATCTGACCGACGAGGAATTAGAGGATATCCGGACCAAGTGCGAGGCACGCGCTGCTGCCGAGAAGGTCGGTGAAAGGACTGTGCAACGCATGGGCGAGAAAGCTCGCGAAGCCGCGGACGCCGCCGGGTCCTGATGGACGGATGATGCGGGTTCCGTCCTGGCTTCGCAATCCCCCTCATCGTAACTTTCGTCGTCGGCATGTCCATGCGCCGGCTCAGGACTAGACGACGCTCGGCATCCTGCCGACCCGTTCACGGGCCGGGGTGTCAAGTTCGCCGCAACCTACAACGAAGCAAGTTGGTCAATCCGCATCGGCTAGCCTCCGAACACGAACCGCAGGACTGTCACGATGGTCGCGGAAATGAGGAATGAAATCGCGAGCAGTGTCCAATTCGGCCTTGTGCTTCCTTGAGCCCATCCAGCGAGCATTTTCATGCCCGTCAACATTCGTCTTGGGGAAGCCGGCGCAGGTGCGCTATGCCGAAGCTGGCGAGTTCTTCGGTATCGCTTTCTCGCGTTTCACCACTCCTGTGCAGATAGCGCTCCAGCAGGCAGCGGCGGCTGTCCTGTGTATCGACGTCGGGATGCGCCGCCCTGTACACCGTCCATGCTGTCTCTGCCGCCCTTCTCACCGCCACTTCGTCAACCATTCTCGCTCCGGCGATTGCTTACAGTCGGTGCCAACTCAGCACGACGGCGAAAGTTGCCAGTTCTTCCCGAAACGTCGGCCATAGCGGAGAAGCGCGCGGTGTGTCGCCGTAAATTGACGTTCAATAGATCAGTACATTTTTGTCCCGCAGCCCGGACTGGGCATCCATTTGAAAGATGGTAGCTCATCGTTTTGCTCCTCGACGGCCCGGAAGCGCCGCCGTGGTGCTGGAGGCTAAGGACCGCCGCGAACGATCAATCAAGGAGCTAGCAGGCCTATTCGCCGTTTGGACGCGAGGTCGTTTTTACCGCCCGAAGGCCATCCCGACGGGCGCCTTCGGCCACAATCATCTTTTTCCCGGTTGGGGAATACGTTGGAGGCCGAGAAGACACAAGCGAGCGATGAGGATGCGCCGCAGCCCCTGGCGGCAGGTAGAGCCACCGTCACTTAAGGCCGCGAGCCTCAACGCGTCGGGAACAATAAGCAATATTCGAGAGTTTGAAAACGCAGGGCAAAAAAGTCGATTCATGCAGCAGACGGCCGAGCGATGCTTTTGAATACAGCGGTGAGGACTGCAGGCTCTGACGGTAACAAAACGAGGAGAAGAACGATGAATGGTTTGATTTATCTGGTGGGATTAATCGTCGTCATCTTGGCCGTGTTGTCATTCTTCGGGTTGCGCTGAGATGGTTGAATCGATTGAACCTGGCGCAGCTTCCGTTGAAGTCCCCTCAAGGTATTTGAGCTGGACGCCCGTAATCCTCGGTGCCCTCATAGCGACCGCGCTTTCGTCAATTCTGCTGGCCTTTGGCGTAACGATCGGACTTGGCGTTTCATCGACGGCTCCGACTTGGCGGGACGCCTCCGCTGCGCTTTGGATATTGTCGGGACTTTATCTCATTCTCCAAGCCGCGCTGAGTTTCGGAGTGGGAGGCTATATTGCAGGGCGGACAAATGTCGGTCTGGCTGCTTTGGATACCGCCGAAATTGAACAGCGCGATGGTCTACATGGACTCGCTGCGTGGGCGCTTGCCGTTGTTCTCGGCGTAGCGCTTGCGGCCTTCATTGGAAGCGCGACACTAACGCGGCCGAACAGTAACTCATCGTCAGCACGCACCAGCGCTGCGGAGCCTTTGCTAAGCTACGAGATCGACCGCCTGTTCAGGCCCTTGCGTCGCGCCGCAAACGTAGACCTTCTGCAGGAACGTGCGGAGGCGGGAAGAATTCTCTTGACCTCGTCGAGCCACTCGGGAATGAGCAGCGAGGATCGATCTTATCTTGCTCAACTCGTTGCCGCGAACACCGGTCTCGCCGGCGCAGAGGCGGAAAAACGGGTCGATGCCGCGATTGCAACCTCTCAAGCGTCGATAGCCAAATCTCGACGGAGTTCAGTGATCCTGGCCTTCTCCGTCGCGGCGGCCATATTGCTGGGCGCGGTGATCGCGGTGGCCGCCGGCAGCGTCGGCGGCAGCCACCGCGACGGTGCAGCGATGCCGCATTGGATGGGTGCTCGCGGATCTGGAGCTGCCTATCGACGTGAGGTCGCGTGAGTTAGGTGGAACGTAGTAGATCGAATTGAATGCGCCGATCTTCTCGCTAACCTTGGCTGCCGCAAGTCTTGTACTGAACAGCGGCTAAGGCGGACGACGGGGGCTTTAGATTTCGCTTGGATTTATTTGGCCAAGCCGTTCGATGGCGCGTATGACGCCTGTGGGCGAAACCTGAAGCAAGCCGTCTACGCGAGCCACATGCGGGCTGGAGGTCACACACAGCAAGGCCCTCAACCTCACAATGGCCTTGCGCCAAGACCGGCCGTTTCGCCGGTCGGGTGTTGTAAGACGACGAGTTGCCTTTCGTTGCCGCGTGGATTCGCCACTGCTGACGGGCGCGATCTGGTGAACCCTCTAATCGAGTAATTCTTGCTTAGACGCGGCTCAACTCATTATTTCGTTGCCTGCGCGCGAGCTTCGCGGCGCTGAAGGTGAACTACATCAATGCCGGGGATTGGCTAGAGGTTAATTAACTCCAGCGCAGAACGCCTTGACTTAAAAATGATTTCTGCCGTATGGGCCCCTCCCGCGGACCACGATCTTTGGACCATTACTGATGTTGTGACGGCAAAGGCACCTCCTCGGTTGTTAGTAGCTAGCGTTGTTCATATGGAAATCTTTCATTTTGCGGAGCCCTTCAAGAAGGATCACAAAGTTACTGCGGCACTGGCCGGAAGATCCACTCGCGCCACACGGTCAGTAGTGCTGCCATAATGACAGGCCCTAGGAATAAGCCGAACAGGCCAAACGCAGCAATACCTCCGAAGATACCAACAAATGCTAGAAGAAAGGGAAGTCGCGCCGAACCACCGACCAGAGTGGGCCATACGAAGTGATCGCCAGCAAGCATAACGATCGCACCCCATAGAAACACCCCAGCGGCCGCAAACCCACTGCCTTCCCCGGAGAGCAAAACTAATGCCGCCGCGGTGAAAGCCAACCAGGCTCCGAACGGTAACATCGCGAATGCTATGGTTATTATAGTAAACATCACGGGGGTCGGTACGCCGGCGACCAAGAATCCGATACCAATAAGCAATCCTTCGCCCACAGCGACGAGAATTGTACCGTTGACCGTGCCGCGCGTCGCTTCGACCATTTTCTCGACGAGTCCCTCTCCTGGATCGCCGATAAGGCGGTCGCACGTCTCGAGGAAACGGCTCGTGACAGCGCGACCATTACGGAGGAGGAAATACAAGGTCAGAAGCGAGAACAGCAACAGAAAAAGACGATGAAGCAGCTGTGAGCCGAATGTTTTAAACAACTCCGACGCATTATCCGCGTTAACAGTTTGAAGCCATGCCGCTGCAGCTTTTGGATCCGAGAGGTTGGCGCGCCACCAAGTTTGCAGAGTTTCCGCAACGAGCGGTAGACGCGCGACCCAATCCGGCACCTCAACACCGCTCTCGCGGGCTTGCTTTAGCCACCTCACAAGAACGTCGCCTTGCTGCGCGATTTGGTAGATGGCAAGTGACAGCGGGGTGAACAGCACCAAAGCCACGATTGCGGTGAAGATGAACGCTGCCAGACTTGAATGACCTGACGAAAAGCGCGCCGCAAACTTAAGATACAGCGGCCACAGGGCAACTGCGAGAATGGTGGCCCATATCAGGGCCGGCAGAAAAGCTGAGGCGGTCCATGTCCCGAGGCCGAAAAGGACCAGGGCAAGCACGACCCGGGAGTTCCTACGCGCGTCAGCTCCTAAAGGTAGCGGCTTTCGCTCTGCTTTGGGTGACGCTTGTTCGATGTGCACCATCCGTCGCTTGCGCAACGCTTCCGTTCCGGCCTTTTCTACCATCCATCACGCCCCCGTTTATCGGGGAAGAACAAAAAAGACTGTCGTTCAGTTCCAATCGGGAAAATGTTGCAATGCCATGAACGAGCACCGGATTTCGATTCTGAGGGGCGGACGTTCGAATCGCTCCGAGGCCAACATGAATTGCCCAGCAAAATTCAGCTACTTCGCTCGGTATCGGCTTCGTTCTTTTGCAGATTTACGTGCTGCATCTCGTATCTGCTAAACCCCTTCGATTCGGGCTTTCCCTTTTAGTCACGATGAGTGCACGCAATACGGTATTAGCGAATCGCTCTATGCGCGGTAACGCCGTCGATGCGGCAAAATGCTGTGACGACACCTCCTGAAAACCAATCCATCCTGAGGTTCGCCGAACGGCCCGATGCCCCCCAAGGCTAGGGTTCGAGCGCGTGGCGGGGCCGTCTTCGTGGTTGTCGACGGTCCCGCTGTTCGTGCGCGGCCGCTATCGTCTCGTCAGCAAAATAGAACTGAACCTCTGCGACAGCTCGCCGCACCTATGAAGGCCAGCAACACAGGAGGCCATCATGCCAGTCGCACTGAAGCAGCCAACGCCCTCGATCGTCACAGCACCCACAACGTCGCCTTGGATGCATCTTGTCTGGTTCGGGGCGGCCGGACTGTTCGTATCGATCCTTGCAATGACCTACGGCTTGGATCTCAGCCCGGGTTTCTTCTGAGCAAAGGAGAACCGCCGGGGGACTGGGAAACCGGCGGATCGATATTTCAGTCAGTTCGCCGCAATCAGCCGACGCGCAGGTTTTCTGCCGACGTCTTTCCGCGGTTTTCCTGCTCTTCGTAGCTGACCTTGGCACCCTCGTTGAGCGTGCTCAGCCCCGCCCGTTCCACGGCCGAAATATGCACAAACACGTCCTTGCCACCTGTGTCCGGCTGAATGAAGCCGAAGCCCTTGGTCGCGTTAAACCACTTTACGGTACCAGTCGCCACATCGCTCTCCCTACGGCTATCGGCACAACGTCGCATGAAGCCACCGAGAGTCAAGAAGAGCACGCACGAGAGACTAGGACGGCGAGTTATCGAATGTGGCCACGCCTGCCTCTATGACCTCGATTTCATTCTCGACAGCATCCAGCGGCACGCGAAAATCGAAACCGGTCCGGCTTCGCAGGTCCTTAGCGATGCGCTTTCGATGATCCAGCAGACCGACCAGCGCCGCCCGATCACCAACCTGGATGTATGCGCTGACGATAAGCTCGATTGCTGGTGCCACTGCCGCCTCCAAAGAAAACCCGCCGGGTCGCTCCGGCGGCTCTGTCGTTTCGTCTACCAGCTAGCAGTAGGCATTACAGTGCCGCTTGAGATGAAGCTATCGGAGGAACCTTAAAGAAGGATCCCGACCGCAGTGCGGTGATGATGCGGTCGATGGTTTGGACCGCGCGTTTCGCGACACAGGCCGGCTGTGGTATTCGCCATCCGCTACCATGCAGTTGTCCTGATCGACGCCTTCTTGCATCGGCAAGAATTGCTGGAGTGACGCCCGGCCCAAGCAACGGAAGCCGAGAGGCTTCCGCGCTCCTGACCAAAAGGTGGTGAGTTCACGATGCCTACTATCGTCGGAGCACTTGTTTTCTGGAACACGGCATTGCTCATAGGGCTTAATGCCGCTCGGAGAGCCGATCGTAATTTTCTTTCACTATCGCTCTGAGGTCAGAGTAGACGTCTGATCGGGATGACCCAGCCGCAAGATCACGGAACGCCTGACTGAAGGCTTTCGTCTTTTCACGGACCATCAGATCAGCCTCATTCCATGCGGCCGTCCCGCCCAGCATAAAAACTTGCATACGCAATGCGACGACCCGGCTTGCTTCGAAGCCGAGAAGGGAAGCTTCGGTCATTGCGACGAGAGTAGATGCAAACATGTTGGCTCCCAGCTTATGAGCTCCCGTTCAAACGGGACGGGACTACGTTGGAACATCTCCTATTCAGCATCGTTCCCTGCAGTTGCACCGGTGGTCGTGCGGCCGGCGCCGCGCGCCGCATTCAGCGCTGTGACGGCGATTTCTCGAAGTCGATCCCGGGGAAAGTTCAGCCGAAGCATAGCCTGGAAGCCGAGTTCGTAGTTGCCAAGGATCTCCCGCTCGAGCGCTAGCGCAATCGCTTCAATCTGAGCGGGGGAAGGCGGCGGATCTGGAACGTCATCGGCTGGCAACGTTTTGGTGGAACCACCCGCAGCGAGGAGCGCCTCAGCCATCAAGACACCTATCTGGACGCTCAGCGCGCTTAGTTTCAACAAACCGTCGACAATATTGCGAGCAGGATCGTAACTCATCTGTCTAGCAATGGCGCCGCCGCGCCATTGCTGCTCCGAAAAGAAAAGCAACTAAGAGGGTCCCCAATGGCGCGTCCCGTGTGACCTTTGCCAGAATGTCTAACGGTCTGCCGGGCTTGCGACCCTCGTCGATCGCTGTGCTGACCCGGTCGGCGGCGTCTTTGACGCCGTCGATGACGACATCTTTCAAATCTTCGGCCGGCTCTGCAGGTGGTAGCGTTTTGTCAGTCATGTCGTGATCTCCTCGCTGCAGCAGCACAAGCTTGCGATCCGGCATATCGTTCCAAACAGTCTCGGAACTGTTCTCCAACATTCGCTTTGAACCGGCTCAACAGGGAGCTCGATCATGTCATCCACAGCCGTCGCGATATTAATCTCGGCAATTGTCGCAATTTCAGCGCCTGCTTTCGCCCAAGGTGGTGGAGGTGGCGGCGGGGGAGGATCTAGCGGCGGCTCGGCGGGTGGCAGCGCGTCTTCAGCTGGCGGCGCAGGATCGTCTGGCGCTGGTGCCGGCGGAGCTACGGGCGCTGCCAACTCCGGCAACATCGGGACCGGCAACATCAACAGCGTCACCGCGGCGCCATCGTCCTCAACCAGCTCGCAAACCTACGGACAGTCGCCGGCTGGCGCGGCTGCGACGAACTCGCTGAGCAGCACCAACACGGGCGTGATGGCCAATCCGAACGCTGGGCCGCCTTCTTTGAGAAATAGCGGCGCCAGCGTCGCTCCGGCCGGCCGGGTTGGGGACAAAACTCCGAGCCAAGATGCGAAGTGAGGCCGCGCACCAGCAGCCGCCTGTTTCCGAAGTTTCAGTTCAGACCATGCGCGGTAGCAGTCATACCCAGCGCTTAATCGACGTGGTGATGGCAGTCGGCCGCTAGCAGGCGAAATTCCCAGCGCCGACCAGGATTCACCAGCAAACATTCACGGGCACAATCCGCCAACCCCAACGGGTCCAAACCTGTCGATGACGAAGACACGGGTCACGCCAACCCGGACCCCAACCGCCAATGCCCCAGCCAGCGCTCGCCAGGCCCAGACCAAATCCCGCGCCGACGAACGCCGGCCCCCCCCAGCCGCCGCGCCATCCACCGCCGCGCCACTCACCTCCATGCCATTCACCTCCGTGCCAGCCGCCGCCACCATGAAACCCACCGCCGCCGAAACCGCCGCGAGCCGAAGCATCGGTTAGTGGAAGCAGGCTCATGGCGGCAACAGCAACTGCAAGGATTACTGTTTTCCGTAACATCGCCTGTCCTTTCCCGGTCATGGTCGCTCCCGGGACAATGACGCAGTTCGGGCTGTTTTGTTTCAGGTGACGGCGGAAGCGATGGCCTGGTTTCCAAGGGCGGCGGTAGCAGAAAGAGCCGGTGAATGTGATCGCTTCTCCCCGGTCCTGCACCGGGCGCTCGGCTGTGTCGGTGACAATTGCGGACTGGTTCGGCGTCGGTGCCTATCCGGCGTCTTGCGGAAGATCGCTTTTGCGACGGATCAAAACTGCCCCAGCTGAGTTTTTTATGGCTAACAGCACAGGAGATGAATATGAGCGTGGAAGGTAAAATCAAAGAAGGTGCCGGCTTCGTCAAGGAAGAGCTGAACGAACACGGCAAGGACGCGGAGAGCAAGAAGAAGGCCCAGCAAGGTCGCGACCTCCGCAACGAAGGCCGTGTCGAAGATGGCAAGGCTCCGAAGACGACACCGCCCGGCTCCGGTCATCCGGAAAAATAATGTCGGCAATTATCGAGAAAGCCCGCCCTCTCCGGGGCGGGCTTTTTGCTGCCTATCCGCATCGGCGCCAGTTGCCGAGCGGTACTTAGCAATAAAACGCTCCACAACAGAAACTCGGATAGCTGACGTAAGGTTGGAGTGGACTCGGTCGCGATCTATCCGCCTAGTCAGTGTTAACCGAGAGATACCTTCTTCGCTCGCAATCTCTGTCAACGCGTCCCAAAAGGCATCCTCGAGGCTAACGCTCGTTGACGTCCCGTTAGTTTGGGTGAAAGTTTGCTTTCGTGGCTTTATAGGTTTCCCCAGGTTAGCCATAGCGATTGATCCCCTTAGTGCGCGCAAAGCGGAGCTACGCCCTTCAGCTCCAACATCTCTCCATCGATCGCACCGCACTCCGGCTTTCTGGCTGCCTATCGCCGACCTCAATTGCCATGAGACGGGAGGACGGCGACACGCCCGAGTAATGCAACCAGCTCCGCCTGCCGCCTTGTTTGAGTTTTGACGAACAGAGAGGCCAGGTGTGAGCGGATTGTCGTCCGGCTCAGACGCCGGGAGCGAGAAATGTCAAGCAAATTATGACCACGCGCCAATTCGACTGCAAGCTGGCTTTCCGCGGCTGTAAGGCCGAACAAGCGCCGCAGCGCCTCAGGCGTCGGCTCTGGATGAGCGTCAAGATCGAGCAGAATGATGGTGCTGGTTTCATCGGTCCAAACATTGATCATCTGGCTTACAAGCCTGGTGACGCCTTCCCTGAAGGAAGTCGCGAGCCATGATGTCGAGCCAACGGGAATTTGCGCTCCCGCGCGATTCACGAGTTGCTTGACGGCGCGATAGAGTGTTTCCCCGCTCGCGGCGCCACATTCGCGTTCCAATATCGCACGACCGATTGCGCTCACGTCAAGCAAACCGCCTCGTTTGAGTAGAACTTGCCCGCAGCCAATTCGCGCCAGGACCGCGTGTAGTACGTCACGTTGTCCAGCTAGGTCAGGCTTCTTGTCTGGATCAGCATCCGACCTGACGAGGGATGCGCGATTGGAAATGTTGAAGATTGATTCCCTGAATGGATGAAGGGATGCAATTGCGGCAGGCAATGCGGCACTCTGGGTCAAGTTCAACATTGCGTCTTTCCCTTTGCCTATTACGTCGTTTGAATGACAAGGCTTGATCGAGCCAAGAGCATTCCGACGTCAACGAGCCGTGTAAATGCCCCGCACGGAGTAACCCGACTGCACACCTCCCCGAAGCCTCGCAATCTAGTGCTCCGACTGACACAGAAAAATAGGAAGAGCGATGCAGAACCTTGCTCCCTTCTGCGCTAGGCGTCGGGCTAGAAGGCTCATGCACACTCGTACCCCATTGTGGCTACCCCCTGTGCCACGGGCGGTGCGACGTTTTCGCAAAGCGAACTAAATCTCAATAGAAGTATTGTACGCGGTTATTGGATGATGGGATGTGTTATGCGTATGCTCATTTTCGGTATCGCATTGTTGTTTGACGCGGACGCGTCGGCTCAGCCCATCCTTGCCCGTGAGCCCCACACCCTGCCCCCCTTTGCTGTCGTCTATGTCCAGAACAACAGCTGTAGTTACGGCAAGGTACTGAGGGTCGTCGGCTCCCTCAAAGGCCTCCAGCGCAAACGTACTTGCGTTTCTGTGAGCTCCGCTCATGCAGAATTCTAATGCCCACCTCAAGGATCGCGCCAATCGCTGTGCTGGTTGCCTGGATCATCGCCGTCGCGGCTGCTGGCATTTTTCTAGTACGACTATGAGCATTACGCTTCTGCCGCGAACCGAGCGAAGTACTTAAGCGCATATGCCGGGAACGGGTTAGATGGCCGCGCGTACCAATGCGTTGCTGTCGTGACGAGAAACCGGCAAAACCGCCGCGTCCATCATCCCCGTTTTGGCCGGTTGTCACCCGGCGTATGCGTCAGACAATTCAGCCAAAGTAGAATAGTTTCTTGCTTTAAGATCAAAGAGCCACGACTTGCCGCGATCGAGGAGCTAGACCCAAGGAGTGCCGTAGTAATCATTGAGCGAGCGAGCCCGGTTGGTGTCCGACCAGTCCCAGTCGCTGTCATTGGCGTATTTCGGCGCGCCCTCGAGCTGAGCCTTCGTCACGTTGGTAACGTAACCCTCAAGATTGGTGTCGTACTTCAGCGTCTGCCAAGGGAGCGGATAATGCTCATCGCCCATCCCAAGGAAGCCGCCGAAGCTCAGCACTGCATAGGCAACTTTGCCGCTGACTTTGTCGATCATCACGCTTTCAATCGAGCCGACCTTTTCGCTGTCGGGACCATAGACGGCGGTGCCTTCAACCTTCTCGCTGCTGATCAGATTGCTCGTTTCGTTTGCCATAACGGCTCTCCCTCGTTTGAGTCTCGATAAAAACGGGAGAATCTGTCATTCGTTCCGGAGTGGCTCCAGTGTGATTTAGCGAAGCCCAGAGAGCCACGGTTATAGACCGACAAAGCCAGCCGCTCTGGGTATGCTGTAGCTCAAACCTGTTGGTGCCGCGCCGTAGCCCTTCAACCGCCGCTATCCCCGCAACTGCCATGCCGACGAAGGTCCGCTCTCCCTCATTGACGCGGTGCAGAATCCGCTTGGCGATGACGCATCGGTTTTCGTGACTGTCAAGGCAACGAGGTAAGGTCTCTCACGCTTTGGCATGCCAGTGGAGCAAGTGATCGCGAAGGTGCTGCAGTCCGGCTACTCGCTGATTTCCAAGCTCGAGGCCGACGATGGCCGATGGGAAGTTGAAGGCATCAAGAACGGCAAGAGGACGAACTTTCAGCCGGCCCGAAGAGTGACGTAATCATTGCCAGAAGCTGGCCGACTAATCTCCGCTGCTGTTCTTCGCTTTCCCTTTCTTTTTAGGTTTCAGCGCCTCAGCTTGAGCTCGGAACGCTTCGGCTAGATTGTGCATGCGTTCAGCGTGCTCGGTGTCTTCCGAGCGCAGAGCTACAGCCTCGGCTTTCTTAGCCTGCTTCCTGAGCGACTTCGTTGGTTTCATCCCACATTATATCGCGGCGCGCCCTTTAAGGAACGATGTTCCCTGACGTTGCTTGTTGGAGCAGCCGGACACCATCTCTCCAAGGTCGATAATCCGGTGAGGCCCGACGACATTGCCCCCGATGACGTCGGGCCGAATTATTGCGAGGTACCCCCGCTGCTCGATTGATCTCAAGCGCAATTCACTTTTCAGACTGACCATTTCTGATAATTTGTCACCGCTATGCCACAGACCCAAACGCCGATCTGTCCGAAATGCGGATCTGTCACTGCTTGGCTGCGGTCTACTCCGGCGGACAAGGGCATGGTCATCCATGCCTACGAATGTCCAAAGTGCAGCTTCATCCATGCCGCTGTTGGGCCAGATCCAGTGATCCAGGCCGAGGGCTGGTTGAACGGCGAGCTGCGACCGCTGGAGAAATAACCGTGACAAGGCGCCTGCTTGCGAAACCATGGGATACGGAAGACGTCGCCAAGCTGAAAGAGCTAGTCGACAGCGGAGCGTCTGCTCTACGTGCCGCAGCGGCGCTCGGCCGGCCCATTACGTCAGTCAAAAGGAAGGCGTGCGATCTGGGGATTTCGCTGCCAAGCGTCCGCAAGGTAAGGGCGGACCTGCGAGCCAAAGGCGCTATCGAAGACCTTCGACACCGATAGTCTGTGGGAGAAGCCTGAGCGCTTGACCGGAACTAATCCGCAACAGGACGTTTGAATCTGCCGTTCAGTTGCGGATTTGAGTTATGCCATGGTCGACGCGTTTTCCAGACCCCATTGCCCTCCCCGCTGGCGGTAAACTGGCCACCCTGCAGGATGCCGGCGAATACATCACCCGCCTGCCGAAGCAGATGCACGACGCCCCACCGTGGCAGAACGCAATGCACGTGTTGATACAGGCCGCCGAGTACGACGGGCCGATCGAGTTCGCACGCCTCGGCATGTTGCAAGCACTCTTTCCAGGAGGCACGCCGGTTTACCACTCCGTCGACAAGGATCCGAAGTGGCGCAACCGCTACAAGCTCGTGAGGGATCAATGATGCGCGACATCGACACCATCAACGACGCCATGGATGACGCTCGGGCCGTCTTACACAGCTCATGTGGCCGGGACCGCGGAGCCCGCAATTCGTCTTACAACGCATGCTCGAAATACTTGACCACGAAGACGTGAGCGCTGCACAGGAGCGGCTGCGCAAGGGCTACGGGCGCCTTCGGCTCGTGGAATAAAAATGGCCAGCTGTCCCTCAGGATAAGTCCGGCCATAGTAAACTAAAGTCTAGGTGAACGTTCCTGCGGCTGCTTATACCAATTTCGTGGAAGTCCTGCATTTGCAGGCCTACGCATTGAAATACCAAGCAGGTGAGCTTTGCACACAGTTGCCGCTCGCGTCCGTCCCAACTCTCTGGAAATATCGTCAGGAGATCGGCTGCCAGCCGGATCTCGTAACTTTGCAATATCATCATCGGTCCACACCCGATATTCGTGCGGCATTTCCATCCTCCATACCGACGCTACCTTCCCGGCAAAAAAAGATTATGCGCCGCAACATGGCGGTTCAATCATATTTTCGGTCTTGCTTGCTGAGGGCCAGACTCACGTCTGCCAAAGGTGGAGAGCGCATCGAATTGCGCAAAAGACCACTTTCGAGATTGTGGATCGATTAGTAGCGCTGTGCCGAGTGCGTCGATGGCTCTGACGACGCCCCAACGAGAAGCGATCGCAACGGCTGCACGACTGAGAGCGATATCTCGAAGGTGCGAAGAGTTTGCGAAATTCGGCGGGTATCGATCAGTGTCCGACCGGCTAAATGCTCTGGCGGTGAAATACCAGGAACGAGCGCGGAGAGTTGAGGAACGCGCCGGAGTGTACTTAAATGGGGGCACGCCTGACGACAGGCCGTCGTTCAGTTTGCGGAGAAGGCGCCGCCGTTGTCCTGAATGACTGCCGACTGACCTTCTGCGATCGGCCACCGTCTGTCCAACAACTCTCGCACCTCTTGCCGGACCACTTCCGTACCCGAGTAGTAACCAAGGCAGAGGCCCGCATATCCGCCGATCAGAAAACAAGCGAAGCAAGCCATTAATGTTATCCACATCGCAGGGCCTCCATGCTTCATGGACCTTAGCTCTTCGCCGCATGTACACGAGCTTCGACGTCGAAACGGTATTCTCCCCGCCCGCAGCCGGCGACGTCAATGATAACCGGATTTCTGTCTCAAGTCGCTTAGTTTCTCGCCGGCTGAGAATCGCTCCGTAAACAAGACCGGGTCATCCGGGTCGCCCTCTCGGGCCTCGTGGGCTACTGAACGGTTACGCGCGCGATCCCGCCCATGCCGATTGCGTTGGCTGCTGCTCGAGACGGGTCGATGCAGCCCCTCGATGAACGGGCCGGTCCGTGATGCGGACCCGCACCGATCTGCCGTTGTTCTTGTTCGTGACCGTGACGTGGCTACCGAAGCGCCGGCTCTTGTGCGCGGCCATCAGGGCGCAAGCATTGAACCGTTCGCCCGAAGCCGTCCTACGGCCGTGGTAGCCATCCCCAACGCCGTACTGGCTGGCGACGCACGTTTCTTCCTTGGTCAACTTGACGCCAATCGAGACAACGCCTTCGAGAAAATTCTGGGCAAACGCCGGTGAATTGAAAAAAATGCGCACAGCAAAACGCACGCGGAGAACAGGCGGATCAATGAGTTTCCTTGGGTTGCGATGCTAGAGGTCGATGGTCGGCGTGACCCTAGAAGCCACGCTTAGGCCAGGCCCGGCGCTCATGGATTCGGTTGAGCGTCGGGCCATTTCGCTGCCGGGCTTGGTTGGAACTAAATCCGTTTTTGCCAATTTTTTCCGCGGTCGGCAGTTTCTGTCGTGGGCTGCCTTCCGGGCTCGGCGGCGTACCCTTGCACCCAACTCGACCGCCGCCGGGCCTCTCTAAATTTCCATCACCGGGCTCGGGATCATTCCGCACCGAGTTCAGTGAGGCGGCCCGGCGGCCGATCCCATCCGCCGTCGGGCCGATCTTCCCCGAGGAACGAATTAGGTTTGCGTTGATTTTTTACGAAGCCGGCAGCTTTCCTCAGCGGCTGTTGGTTAGGCTCGGCGCCTGAGTCCAAACGGGCGCTGGGCCGCCTCTTTAAGCGTGCGCGCTCGGACGAATTCGGCTCTCCAAAAACCTGTCAAGGCGAACGTGATGCCAGTCCCAATAGCGGCGCACGATCTCGGGGCCTTCTCCTCGATGATGAAGGATTTGTTCTTCGAGGACGGCGCTTCCTTTGTGGCGGTGATGGCGCACAAGGCCTGATGTTAGATTTGCGCTCCGGTTCGACCCCGCGTTTGCCTTTTCCACGAAGAGACCCGACCGGGGCCCTAAACATCTGGACTTACAGCGCGCCGATTCCCTAAGCTATCTTATCCCAACTGGTCTGGAATCCGATGAAACAACATCCTTCGAGGATGGGGCTAGGCATTGCGTTAGGGGTGTGCCTTGGAGCTGTCCTCGGCATTGCCATCAGGAACGTGACCGCTGGCATCATTATCGGCATCGCCGTAGGGGCCGTGATTGCTGGTTACGCAGATCATCGATCCCGGTAGCAAGCGCACGCCCGGCTGCTCCCCATCTCTCCAAGGAATATGGCGCGCTGGTTGTCGTTTTCCCCTTATGTCCGACGAAGACGAGCCCGTCACCGAGATCGCCGCTCCGCCCGTTTTGGTCCCCGAAACCAATCGATTGTGGCGGTTAACGCCTGCATTGAATCTGCTTGAGAAGAGCAGACAGATTGCCATCGTCCCCGCCGAGACCGAGGGGGTGGCTCGCGCCATTGCGACGAGAGCAGATCCCATGGGACGGGATTGGCGTGATCGCGTCTCGTTCGCAGCGGATAGCATCGAGACGACCGAGCGGCACGTCATCGGCGACGTAATATTTCGATCTATCCCGCAGCAGCCTCCTCCAAAGCCGAAACGAACCAAGAAGGCCTAACCATGCCCAAGAGAATGACTGAGCATGAACTCGAGATGTGGGCCGCAGATCTACTGATGGAAGCGCACGCGATCGCTCCATGCCCCACCACGGCTATATGCGTTTGCGACACAGCCATCACGCTGTGGACTACGCTCTGTCGCTGGCAGAACACCGAACATCCTCGGGCAAAAAGGAGCGGATCGCGGCGGTCGAGAGCGTGCTCGATGGGCTGAGTGATGAGTGTCCCGCATGCTGACACCCAGCTTGCCAGATCTCATCGACTTTCCAAATGTCGTACCGCGCTCGGGTAAGCTCAAAGCATGACAAAGAAACCAGCGGCTTCCCTGCATGACAAACCACTCAACATGCCCGCCGAGGATGACCTCGAAGCGCTGCTGGCCCTCGATGTGGGCGTGATGTCGATACACGATTCCCCGCTCCTTGGTACTCTGACGTTAGTCACCCGAGATGGGCACTACGATTTTCTGATCAACGAACAGATCGCCAACGAACTGGTCCAAGAAGCACGAGCTCTTCTCCGAGGCGATAGCCCGTCTCTGGTCGAACGTAACGAATAGTCAGATTGCCATTGGTCAGTAGAGCTTGTTGCCCACATTCCGAAGAAACGGACTTCGAGTGCATCCAGGTGCGGATCGCCGACACTCGCAACAACAGGACATGATCGCTGCAGCGCGAAAATCGAGGACGATAGACAGAAGAACGAGAGTACGGGTTAGAAAAATGCTCCGCAGCGACATCACTCGCCCATTGAATGCGAAACCCGCCTCGCTCCGGTGCAGCGGGCGGACAGCTTCAATACCGAAGTCTGGATACCGGCGGTGTCCCGCCTCGATCCGTGCCCATGATCAGGCCTGTCACGCCGGCATGTTCCATCAAGGCTTGCTTGATCAGCGGGATGCTCAACGTCGCTCTTCCTGCGTATGGAACCAGACGGTAGCGGGTGCCGCACGCTTTAATTTGTTCCCGCCTGCCGCTCACAACTTCGGCGCGATCGTCCCCGTGTGTGCCTTTTGAGAGACGGTAGTGGGGCGTATTAGTTCATACGATCTCGCTACAGATTCAAAATGGAGCGACACATGAAAAAGTATTTACTCGCAACGGCCGCGCTACTTTTCGCTGCAACGTCGGCCTCGGCTGCCGACATGGCTGCACGTCCCTATACCAAGGCGCCCGCAATGGCGCCCGCGATAATCTACAATTGGACCGGCTTCTATATCGGCGGTCACGTCGGCGGCGCCTTCCGCGGCAATTCGAACAACGTTCTCGGCGGCGGTGACGACGGTCGCTTCATGGGCGGCGGTCAGATCGGTTGGGACACGCAGTTCGCGCCTAACTGGGTGTTTGGTCTGGAAGCGAACTACAGCTTCATCGACACCAGCAGCAGCTTTGCAAACCGCGGTCTCGGTTCGGTTACCGGCCGTCTCGGTTACACATGGGGCCCGTCCCTTCTTTACGTAAAGGGCGGTTACGCCTGGGCCGACTCGCGCTTCACCAACGGCTTCACCGGCGATGGTGGCCGGGATGGCTACACAGTTGGCGGCGGTCTCGAATATCTGTTCAGCCAGAATTGGTCGGGCAAGGTGGAATATCAGTACTACGATTTCGGGACGACTAGTTTCGTCACTCCGACGTTTGCTATCGGCGGCTTCCGAAACGACGAGCACACGATTAAAGCGGGCCTGAACTACCGCTTCAATCTGGGCAACTTCGGCACCGGCACCTTCTAAACACTGACGTCAGTGAGAGGCCGGCAAATGAATGCCGGCCTTTTCTATTTGCCAGACGATTGGCGAGACAATCAGAACAATTACGGCCGCCGCGGACATCTCCGTGGCGGGCGCATTTCTTCAATCAAGGTGAGAGTTGTCAGTCAATATACCCTCAGCCAGCGCACATCGTTGATCGCCCTATCCAGACCTGCCCCTGGTTCTGACACCTCATCTCGGAGTCGCCGAGCGCATCGAGCACGATGATTGCACGTTTGATGACCACCTTAAGGGCGGCGTGAAACATGGCGACAGAGTGATCATTCATTGCTGAACCTTCGCGACCGGGAACGATCCGCCACAGCGGCTGTTTTCTGGAAAACTCGCCGGAGCCAATCGATGAAAGTGATACTTTCTAAAAAGGAGCTGGAGCGCGAAGCCCTCGCGGAGATGAGAAAACGCCCAGGTTGCGAGACGCTGAAGGCAGTCGACGTCCAATACAGTGACCTTCGAGCCGAACGAATTGGACTCTGTATGCCTTCACAGAAGGCCGAATTGATCCGGGTGCTTTGCATAGTGCGCTGGAAATGACCGTAAACAAACTGCGCCATCAATATGAATTGCGCGCCCCGGAGTGATCCCTTACAGGAAGTCAGACTCCCACCTCGTCCTGAAGTCTGACCTCCATGCTTAAAAAGAAAGCGACCGCCAACGAGCTGATCTGGCTCTTTCACGAGAAGCTTGCAGGCTCCAACTTTCCCAATGCCGGGATTGCGATTATTCCAATCGGTAACGGCAATTGGTCCGCGCTGACGAATGCCACCGAACGCCGGCACTATCCCGATCTGGCAAAGACTGTGGTGCGAATAGAGAAGCAGCTCCGCGCTCGCTACCTCCTGAAAGAAGTTTGACCTCCCTTCACGGGCGGGAACTAAGCCGGCGATTGCCTGTTCTATGGTCCCATCGACCAAGGCTGCATCTTGAACAAGACCAACCAGTTTGACCTTCCTACGCTGCCACATGCCCAAGCCGCCGAGCGCTCTCGAATGAGCGACGACCAAAGCCTGATCAAGGCCCGTTACTGCAGATCGATCCTGAAGGTCGCCGCGATCAGCACCGAGCAGGAAGCCCGCATTTTGCTGAACGGCCTGGCCACCGAGCAGGTTACCACGAACACCTCTCCCGCGATGGCCGAGGCTGAACGAGTAGCTTTGACTGCGATCCGCGATCTGGCTGGATATCAGCACAGCCGAAGCGTCCCCCAAAGCTCCAGCGAGTGGATGCGTGCCGCGCGAGCAATCCAGTTGTGGCTAAACGTTCACGATCAATAGGCATCGTGCGCGCGGAATGCGGAGAAACGGACGCGTCCGATAGCAAACAGCAAAAGACATCTCGTGAGCTGTAGCTTCTGTATCGGAACGGCCTTTTTCGAAGCTCGTCTTAAAAACTTCATTAAAGGCACGCGCCGCTAAGGCATCCGGCGCCAGACCTTTACCCTACGGTACGCGGTACGCAGTTGCGTATCTGTGATGCGTACCTCGCCGTCCGAAAAATAGCTCAAGTGGCGGATGTCGTTGAGGTTTCCGCCTACTCGTTTTGTGATACGCAGTATGCATTTTCCCCAGACAGGAAAAAATCTGCGCGTGAGGAGAGCGCCGGTCCTTGGCGATTGCGCCTAAAATGCTTTCAGACTTTCCCCTACGATTAGACAAAGCTGGTTTAGCTCCCCGAAAAACCGGCGGCCGGTCTTGAGGCAGCGCTCATTTCCGGCGCAGCATTTTCGCGATTCAGGCGCTCGCGCATTTCCTTTCCGGCCTTGAAGAACGGAAGGCTCTTTTGGTGCACGGTAACATGTTTTCCAGTACGTGGATTGCGGCCTGCACGAGCGGGGCGATGCCTTACCGAGAATGCGCCGAAACCGCGAAGCTCAGCCCGATCACCGCGCGCCAGCGCAGCGACGATCTCATCGAGAATCGCGTTCACGATGTTCTCAAGGTCCCGCTGGTAGAGGCGCGGGTTATGTTTAGCGATGCGTGGAACAAGTTCGGATTTGACCATCGTGACGTCGGAAATTTGGCGGGAGGCCGCATTTCCTCGATCTGACTTGCACTGTCAAGATGCAATAAATTGGGGAATCGTCGAAAAACCTGACGCGGCGAGACCTGTTGATCTGCACTCATCAATCTTGGAGCGGAACCAAATCAACCACTTCTGTTTACATAATCCAAGTGCGATATCCCAATCGATTTCCTGTCTGTTCCCGATATTGAGGCTTCCGTGCACCTTCGATCTGGCCGATGGGCATTAGCCGAGGAGCGTCAATTGATCGCGTCGATCGAGGGGAATACGTCGGCTGCCGGAGCTCCTGTATCTGTTGTTTTCGTTCAGCTTAAGGCGCCGCAGCTTTGGTTTTAGAGGCCGTCAAGCAACGCCCTGACCTTTTCTGCAAGATCGTTGATTGTATAAGGCTTTGAGATGAGATGCGTACCCGCATCCAGAACGCCATTATGGACTATGGCGTTTCGCGTATAGCCCGTGGTGAACAAAATCTTGGCGTCGGGCAACAGCGGTTGGAGGACTTTTGCGAGCTCACTGCCTGTCATTTCGGGCATCACAACGTCCGTGAAAACCAAATCGGGCCGTGAGCCGTTCTCAATGAGGTGAATGGCTTCTCGCGCGCTTGCAGCTTCTATGACCGAATAGCCAAGTTCTCGAAGCGTCTCGACAGAGATCGCTCGCACGCGTTCTTCGTCCTCAACCACCAGGACCAGCTCTTGATGCTGCCCCACGTCTGCGCGCACCGCGCCAGTCGAAGCATCGGTCGTAACCTCGCCGTAGAAACGCGGCAGGTAGATTTTTACGGTGGTGCCAACATCAAGTTCCGAATAAATCTTCACATGACCGCCCGACTGACGCACGAAGCCGTATACTTGACTAAGGCCAAGGCCCGTGCCTTTTCCGACTTCTTTGGTCGTGTAGAACGGATCAAAAACTTTGCTCAGCACATCGCTGTTGATACCGGTACCGCTGTCGGTCACTGCGATGAGAACGAACTGTCCCGGTTCAATTGAGTATTGTCGGGCATACGCCGCATCCACAGACGCGTTCATCGTTTCGATCGTGAGTTTTCCTCCTTGAGGCATCGCGTCCCGCGCATTGACCGCGAGGTTGAGTAAAGCGCTCTCAAGTTGAGCCGGATCGGCTTGGACGTTCCACACCCCCGCTGCGAGCACTGTCTCGATTGCAATGGTCTCGCCCAGCGACCGATCGAGAAGCTCGCTCATACCCGCGATCATACGATTCACTACGATGACTTCTGGAGCTAAGGGCTGCAGGCGGGAGAAAGCCAGCAAGCGCTGGGTTAAGGTAGCGGCCCGGTTAGCGCCGTCCAAGGCTCCGTCAATGAAGCGGGTGATGTCAATGTCACCCTTTGCCAGCTTCCGGCGGGCTAGATTCAAGCCTCCGATGATCACGGCGAGCATGTTGTTAAAGTCGTGAGCTATCCCGCCAGTCAATTGGCCAACCGCCTCCATCTTTTGGGCCTGTCGCAGCTGCTCCTCCGCCTTCGAACGTTCGGCAATCTCTGTGGCCACGCGCTGCTCGAGATCGATATTGAGCGCCTGCAGCTCCGCCTCGGCCCGTTTTCGCTCGGCGAGCTCCCTTTCGACAGCCGCAAACAGCCTCGCATTGTCGATGGCCGTCGCCGCGTGTCCCGCAATCCCCAAGAGAGCAGCCTCATGCTCTTCTTGGAACTTGCCGATTTCCTGATGGCCGAAGAACAGCCCCCCCAAAACGTCACCGGTGCGTGAGATGACCGGTACCGCAAGGTACGAGCGCACCGGAAGGTGGCCTTCGGGCATTCCTTTGCGGGGAGCGTTCTTGCCGTATCGCGGGTCGGCGAGGATGTTTTCTGATCGTACAACCGCCGTGCCAAGAAACGTCGGCTCAAACACTGCTGTATTCCGCGGCATCGGAAAATTCGCGAATGCAGACCGGGGCGCGCCGGAGAGCGCGTAGAGCATGTAGCTCTCGCCCTCGGGCGAGAGAACATTGTAGAAGAACGCGCCAAATTCCGCACCGCAGAGCTCCAGGCCGGCATCCGTAACGGTCTGGACGATGGTCTCGAGATTGCGTTCCCTGGCGACGGTTGCCCCCGTGTCATTCAAGATCCTGAGATGTCGTTCGGATTTCTTGCGCGCCGTGATATCAATGACAGTGCCAACAAAGCGCACTGCGTTGTGATTGACGAATATTGCGTCACCCGTTGCGGCGAGCCATCGTTCGATCCGGTCCTCGATTCCAATCGTCCGATACTCGATGCGATATGCAGCCGAGGAGGAGGGGTCCAAGGTGTTGGTCACCGCGCGATGAACGCGTTCGCGATCGTCAGGATGCAGCCCCGCAAGAAACGATTTTTCATATGAAATCTCGGCTTCGGATGAAAGGCCAAACAGAGCTTTGCATCTCGCGTCCCAGCGAAGGACGTTATTTACCGGGTCAAAGTCCCACGTTCCGATACCGGCTGCGTTGTTAGCTAGGCTGAGGCGTTCTGCGGCTTCTCGCGCGGCTTCTTCTGAACGGACTCGCTCGATATGAGCCCACGACCTTTCGGTAACCTCCGCAAGCAGGGCCAGCTCGCCAGCCGCCCAGCGATGGGCGGCCTGATGATGTATTGCCATCAATGCCGTTAAGCGGTCCTCTTTCACGAAGGGCATGCAAATAGTGGATCCGATCCCAATATCTTGGAAGGTTCGGGCTTCTTCCGGCTCCAATTCTTCAAGATTGTCATTGATGATCAGCGGTCGGCCGTTACCCAGCTCCTGAACAGCTTTTCTGCCGAAGTCAGCAAGGCTGTAGTGACCTAAGATGTGTTTCGCGCCAGGTGCTGCCCAGTCGCCGCGAATAGTAAAGCCATCCTGATCTTCATCCATGTCGGCATAGGCGCAGTTAGACACATTGAGGTGCTGGCCTAGCATCCGGGTCGTGACTGATAGAATCTCGTCGGCCCTCCGGCACTTCGCAGTTTCTTTGCCGAGGTCATCCAGAAAGACAAGACGGGCTTCATTCGCCCGAATAGTTGCCTCTGCCCTACGCCGTTCTACCGCAGTCCGGGTCCGGTCAGCGACCTCCCGCATGAGGTCAAGTTCGGCGTCTGACCATTCTCGTGCTTCGGCATTGTTGAGATAGAGCAATGCCACCACGCCGTTTGGCTCAAGGATGGGCATGTTCACCAAGGCGCGTGCCGAAATAAGCTCAAGGGCCTTCGCCTGATGTCCTACCCGACCATCTTTTTCGGCGTCGGCGAACACCACGGTTACGCCGCGCTTCAAGTCCTCAATGTAGCTGCCGTAATCCCGGAATTGCAGAACCCCAGCCAGGCTTTTTATGCCCGGCGCATTCCAGTCCCGGCTTATCGTAATGGTTTCAGCGGAAAGGTCGATCGTGCCGTAACCCGCGCGGCTGACACCGAGAGCCCGCCCCAAGGTCTCCGCGGCGGAGTACGCAAGATCGTCAGGGTCTGATATCTGGCGGATATGATCGCCCAATGCGGATAGCACATCACTGCGCAGCCCCGAAGCCATCATTGCCGTCATGCGAAGGCCTCAGCTGGCGGCAGCTGTACAAGGTCGCGACGACTCGAAGCGTTTCGAACGGGACTGAGAAAAAGGCTCACGTGACCCCATAAATTCAATAAAATTCGGAATTTGGTCAATTCGTTGCCGGCCGTCAGGTTCCAATTATCCGTTTGGCCAGGTTAGCTGACCGCCGCGATTGCCAAATATTCAGCTGATAGGGTTTGCGGCTGTCAGAGAGTTGAGGAGTCCGTTCATCCCAGACAAGGAATGCGTTCATACCGCTTGGGCATCGGATGGCATTGCCGTCGAAGAAGGAAAGCCAGTGGTGAAACGCCCCCGTCGGCGCTAGGAGCCCGCCGCATCTGGCGGGATCAGTCGTCTCGACCGCGATCGGCTAATCGCCCCTTACTAGGCGTCATGGATCGACGTAAGCTTAGTGGTCGCCTCCTTCACTCCTTTCTGTTTGAGACGGCGATCAGCGATGTAGAGCGGTCGACTGGGCGGTCAAGAATTCGCCCGCGCGGAAGCCAAAAAAATTTGCCCCACCCCCCTTGAAACTTTCCGCCAGTTTTTTTTATTTTAGGTGCGCTGGACGCCAGAGGTTGGGTCCAGCGTGAGGCGGACGCCGGGGGTGTCCGGCGCCCGCTCATACCCATCTTGCTCATTGGAGGATTTGGCTATGAAGAATTACGACTTTGCTCCGCTTTGGCGCTCAAGCATTGGCTTCGACCGCCTGTTTGACCTCGTGGATGCCGCTCAGCGCGCGAACGAGGACAGTTTCCCCCCATACAATATCGAACGTGTCGGGGATGACCGATACCTCATCTCGCTTGCTCTGGCGGGTTTTTCGCCGGACGAGATCAGCTTGACGGCAGAGCAGAACGTTCTGACGGTCGAGGGCCGCAAAGGCGAACAGAAGCGCGACTTCCTGTTCCAGGGCATTTCTGGTCGCGCGTTCAAGCGGCAATTCAACCTCGCCGACCATGTCCAGGTAACCGGCGCGACTTTCGAGAACGGCCTTCTGCAGATCAACCTGATCCGCGAGATTCCCGAGGCCATGAAGCCGCGAAAGATCGCCATCAACGCAGGTCCGCGCTCAAACGTCGAGCAACTTGAAGCCAAGGCGGCCTGACGCCTATTCGATCACTTCGTGCAATCGTTCCGCGATGGCTTCGGCCGTCGCGGATTTGCGCGACATTTGGCATGGCGCGTTGATCACTCGCGAAATCGACAGGAGGCAGGGATGACCCAGTTCGCACTTCCAGCCTTGGCCGCTGGAGAAGGCCTTACAAACTATCTCACCGCGATCAAGCAGTTTCCTCTCCTCAAACCTGAAGAGGAGCTCGCCTACGCCAGGCGCTTACGCGAACACGGCGACAGGAACGCTGCCTATCATCTTGTGACCAGCCATCTCCGGCTGGTCGCCAAATTGGCGATGCGCTATCGCGGCTATGGGCTGCCCATCGCTGATGTCATTTCGGAAGGCAACATCGGCCTGATGCAAGCCGTGAAGCGATTTGATCCGTCTAAAGGTTTCAAGCTTGCGACCTACGCCACCTGGTGGATCAAGGCAACGATCCAAGATTACATCCTGCGGTCGTGGTCGATCGTCCAGATTAGCGCCAAGTCCACCCAAAAGCGGCTGTTCTTTAACCTGCGTCGCTTGAAGAGCAAGATCGCAGCGGTCGAAGAAGGCGATATGCAGCCCGACCACGTAGCAACGATAGCGCGCCGCTTGAATGTGCCTGAACGCGAGGTCATTGAGATGAACCGGCGGTTCCTCGGAGACATGTCGCTCAATGCGGCTTCACGAGTGGACGAAGAAGAAGGCGCTGAGTGGCAGGAGCGCTTGGCCGACCCAACGTCGAATTTTGAAGACGACGTCGCGGAACGCAGCGAACTTAACTGGAGGCGGCAGATCCTCGGGCAAGCGCTCGCCCATCTGAAACCGAGAGAGCAGCGTATCATCGAAGCACGATGGCTGTCGGATACCCCTCTTACACTTGACGACCTGGCCGCAGAACTGGGCGTGTCACGCGAGCGTGTGCGGCAGGTGGAAGTCAGGGCACTCGAAAAGGCCCGGGCGTATGCAGCTTTGCTGGCCGGAGACATGGGCGCGAAGTAATTCGATCCGAGCGGGCTCGACGGGGGCGACATTAGCTTTCCAAGCGCTCCACCCATTGGGAGATGGTGAGCGCAATTTCCGCCACTACGTCCTGGTCGGTCCGTCCGCTGCGGGCCGGGATATGAAAGCCGTGATCGGCGCCATCGATTAGGTGAGAGGTTGCCCTCGATCTCAGTCCCTTGCAAACTTGGCGAAGGAGCACGGGCTCCGCCAACTTATCACGCGTTCCCTGGATGAAGAGCATGGGGATCCGAATGCCTGCAAGGTGTTCGGCCCTTGTGATCGAAGGTTTACCGGTCGGATGTAGGGGGAAACCGACAAAGGCCAGCCCGCGCACATCTTCGATCGGATCTTCTGCTTGCGCCTGCGAGGTCATGCGCCCGCCGAATGACTTGCCACCCGCGATAATAGGCATGCCGCGGCATCGACGGCGGGCGTCCGCCACGGCCAATCGTATGGCCGCATGCGCAACAGCCGGAGTGTCGGGGCGTTTGCTGCCCTTCTCCATGAACGGGAACTGGAAGCGCAAGGTCGCGATGCCATGGCCATAAAGCTTTGCAGCGACATCTTCCATGAACGGGTGCGTCATGCCTGCGCCTGCACCGTGGGCGAAGACGAAACAGGCTTGCGCGTTCCGCGGGTTCATCAGGAGGGCTGAAAGCGCGAGCGCGTCCTTGCTCTTCAGCGTCAGGGGCGTTACGCGCGGCAGCCGGGTGTTCATTTCGCTGTCGAGCGCTCGCCGAATCGCTCCTCCTCCAAGCCGAAGACCGAGCGACCGCCGAGCGCGGAGGATGCCTGTAATTCGCCATCCACGAAATCCTCGAAGGACGGACCGCTTGCCGTTTGTTCGAGGCGGCGAGCCTGGTCGTCGAGCCGTTTCAGAGTCTGCATCTCCTCGTCTCGGCCGAGCTTGGCGTTCTGGACGGCTGTCTTCAGCACGCGGATGGTCTCGTCGTAGACCTTGATCGGCACCGGGTACGGGTGACGATCCTTGCCTCCATGGGCGAGTGAAAACCGCGCCGGGTCGCGGAAGCGGTACGGCGCGCCATGGACGACCTCGGCCACCATCGCAAGCGAGCGGACCGTCCGTGCGCCGACGCCCGGCGTGAGCAGTAGCTCGGGAAAGTCGAGCGGCCCGCGCTCGGAAGCCGCGGCGAGCGTGCCATGAAGGCGCCGGGTGAACACATCGCTCGAGCGGACATCGTGATGCGCCGGCATGACGAGATGCGGCAGGAGGGGCTGGGCAGGCGCGCTGCCAGTCAGCGCCGCGAACTCGTCGACGATGCCGTCGGGCCCCAAAGCCATCAGCAGGTCCAGTTGCGCTGTTCGGGAAGGCGCGGCGCGCCCATCCGTCAGATTGACGACGTTTCCTTGAAACGGACCATCGATGGCGCTGTGCGGTTCATCGACGAAACTCGTCAGGTTCTCGGAATGCCAATGATAGCGACGGGCCTGTTTCTTGTCGCCGTTCATGCCCTGCTGGACCACCGTCCATTTGCCCTCGTCGGTGACGAAGAAGCCGTGCAGGTAGAGATCGAAGCCATCCTGGACCGCTGCGCTATCGACCTTGGCGACGAGACGGCTCGCGCGCGTCAGGGCGGCCCCGTCGAATCCGATGCGGTCGCCGAGCGCGTGAAGTTCGTCAGGAGTTTTCCGCGAATGCTGGCCCCGACCTCCGCAGACGTGGATGCCGAGTTCGTCCTGCAGCGGACCTAGGCCGCGCTTGAGAGCACCGATGACGCTGGTCGTGATCCCGGACGAATGCCAGTCCATTCCCATCACGGCACCGAAGGATTGAAACCAGAACGGATGGGACAGCCGCCGCAAAAATTCGTCGCGACCGTAATGGTGGACGATCGCCTGGGTGACGATGGCACCGAGCGCTGACATGCGCGAGGCCAGCCATGGCGGAACCCGTCCACCATGCAAAGGAAGATCGGCGCTGCCGGTCCGTTTCGCCATTCGTCCTCGATATCCGATTCTTTGCCATTTAGGGGCTACGCTCGACCATCGTCCGGAAGGTGATGGAGTAGCGTTTGGCTTCGACGGCCGGAATGCTGTGTTCCCATACCGACCGCGCCTCGCCGGACATCATGTAGATCGAACGAGACTTCGCTTCGAGGGTGAAACGCTCGAACTTGGTCGAAGCGGGCCTGCGAAATCCGAACTTGCATATCGCGCCCAGCGACAGGCCGAAGATCCGGTCGAAGTGCGGCTTGTCCCTGTGCCAACCGATCCCGACGCCGACGTCGTATTCGGTGCAGAGGACTTGCTGTATTCGCGTACTGGGTCCACCGAAAGTCTCGACGCGATGTGAGACATCGGAGAGCCATTGAGGAATTGGCTCGGCTTCAACGAGGTGGCGTGCCGTATAGTCGTAGCTGAACCCGAAGGAGGCTACGCGACGCTTGCCCTCATACTGGCCGAACTGAAACGGCTGGAGGGGCAAGTCGGCCACTTGGGCTATAAGGTCGAGCGCTTCCGCTGCCGAAACGAAGTCTTCGGCATACCGGAGTCCATCGGGACCTGGCGTGTTTTCCGCAAACAAACTGAATTGGTCGGACAGTGGATTCTACCAAGGCTGTGGATCTACGACCTACTTATGGAGCCGCAGCGCAAAGTCAAAGGTCAGGGGGATCCCGCACATCATAACCAACCAAATAAGAACGGGGCGTACGCGATCGCGAGGAGAATAAGCGCCAGTGGAAAAGCCGTTGCAATGAAGATTGTATCCATGTTGCGAGGCTGCATGGTTACGAAACCGAACAATCTGAGTTCCGTTCCAATTCCCGCCTCAGTCGCCGCCCTTCTTGGCCCGACGTAGCGCGGCGCCCAGCTTCTCCCGTTGCTGCTCCCAGCGCCGTCGTTCGGCCTCCGTGCGATTGTCGATTTCGTCGCGTTCCGCCTGTATCGCGGCATCTCTCGCGTCGTGCTCCTGTTCAGCGGCATCAAAGGCTACTTGTGCGCTTGCAACCTGCGCTGCTTTCCGGTCTCGCTCCTTGATCCTGGCTCGCTCTTCCTTGCGCTGGTCGGCTTCGCGTTTCCGCTGCTGTTTGTCGAAGATGGCCGCGGCTCTACGTGCTTCCGCGTTGTCGACTTTGGTCGCTTTGGCCTGAGGAGCCACCCGCTTCCGCGGAATTGACACTTTCTTGCCGGCCGCAAGGCCTTTCGGAAGTTCGCTCGTCTCCTTGAACGCGCCATTGGTGCCGACTGCTCTCCGCAAAACGATGCCGGGATGCGCGATTGTTGCCGAGACGATTGCAGGGTCGTCGGTCTCCTCGGCGAAGCCCTGGTGAAACAGGTTGCTGTCGGCGCCCCAGATCTCGAGCGCGGCCTTCATGGACGGCGCGGCAACGGCCAGGTCGAAAAAGCCGATCGATGTCTGGTAGGTCTTGAGCTTCCGGGCCATCACTCGCAGGCCGGACAGGTGTCCGCTAGGCCATCGAGTACTTTCTCGATGGCTTTCACCCGTTGCTCCTTGTTCTTACCGGAGAACTTTCGATGTTCGGCGATCGATCTTGCATAATCCACGGCATGGTGGCTGTGACGAAGGCGCAGATAGCCGTGATCCGGACAGGGCGCGATGGCGTGGGCCTCAAGGAGGATATCCGTCGCCCATATGGATAGAGTCTCGGCGTCGTTCGTGTTCTTCGACATAGTCGCGTCTCTCTAGGGAATTTCGTCCCGAGAATGGGATTTGGCGTTGACCGGAAATCAGACATGCCGTTTCGGTGTTTTGACATTCGAGAATGTTGTCATCGTCGGGCACGGCTTGAAAACAGCTAAGCTATTCTTGAGTTCCTTCTCGGTCGGAAAGGCATTCACCATGCCTTGCGTCAGAGCTTCCGCCACCAATCGGCGATACCGGCGGTCGCCGGACTTTCGAAGGCGTGTTCTAAAGCCTCGGGTCGATGGAACCAGACAGCGAGTTGAGCGATTGCAAGTAGCTATCCACCGCGGCCAAAGGGCGTAGGTCGTTGCTACAAAATGGGCTCTATAGCATTGCGTTCAATGCCGGTCTCGGTGGGTCCGGAGGTGCCGGCGTCGTCGTGCTCTGTGACGGCGTTTTGCTTGGGGGCGATTCTTCTCTGCTGTACAAAGGCGCTTACTCGCAACGAGACGGGAAGTTCGAAGCGACTGTGCGGACATCGCGTCACGCCAACGAAATCCCGTCCCTGTTCGGGCTGGACGAGGCGACGCTGAGCTTCGCCGGGACCATCATTCGTGGAGACGCACGCGGCTTCGGCGCTTCCCCTCAGGTGCCAGACATCAGGTTGGAGGTCCATCTCAAGTTCAGGGCGCCCATCTGAGGGATTGTTTAGGTCTGGTTTTGGCTGCACGCCAACAGGAAATCCAGAGCCGACATAGCATCTAGATATCGCAATTTCACACGGCCGTTCAACCCAACGGCCTCGTTAACTAATGTCTGATCCGGCACCCGCTTGAAGCCCATTGCCCAGTTCGGAAACAGTCGATCACCATATGCAAGGCCGCGCTGGAGCAAGCTGATATCTCGATGCCGCGGATCGACGCTGATGCGGCTGTAAACTTCGATTACATTATCCGGCTCTCCCTCAAGCACCTGAAGAAAGTCGCCGTCCGAATGGACAAGCATGCCTGTTATATGCGCCGCATCATTCCGGGCCCTTGCCTTTTGCAGTAGCTCGGAAAGATCCCCGGATGAAAATGGCTCATTTGCAGTGCTAAGATACAAAATTCGAAACACGAACGACCTCCATACCCGTCAACGCCGGGTTCCAAAAAGAGTTCAATCGTGCCGTAGACGATCACGCCTCCCCTGACCGGCCGCGCCCCTGAGCTCACCGGAACAGGTGTCATCAAGTTTGACGGTTGGCCCGCCGACTTGTCCATGACCACGGCGGCTTCAATGCCCGCATCACCCCATTTTACGGTACGATCCCGGTGACGTTGCGATAAGCCATGTCTGGCGCCGGCTTCTTCAGAAAGACGGGAGTAAGTTGATCGGGTCTCTAACCGATTGAGGCTTCCAGAAATTTGGCCGTGCGGCTTTCGGCGTTGCGCGCAACATGTTGCGGTTCGCCAGCGGTCACGACGGATCCGCCCTCATTGCCTGCGCCGGGGCCCATATCGATTACCCAATCACTTTCGGCGACCACTGCCATATCGTGTTCGACGACGACCACCGTGTTACCGGCATCCACCAGGCCTTGAAGCTGCAGCATTAGCTTTTCGATGTCTGAGGGATGCAATCCAGTCGTCGGCTCATCCAGTACATATAGTGCCGCCCCCCGCTGAGCTCGTTGCAATTCGGTAGCGAGCTTGATCCGTTGGGCTTCGCCGCCACTGAGTTCCGTTGCGGACTGACCGAGTTTGATATAACCGAGGCCGACCTCTCGAATGACACCGAGCGAACGTGCGAGTAGCGCATCTTTCTCGAAAAACGCGAGCGCATCGTCCACCGTCATGCCCAACACGTCGGCAATGGATTTGTCCCGGATCTTGATTTCCAACGTCTTCGCGTTGTAGCGCGACCCGTGACAGGTCGGACATGGCGCGTAGACTGACGGGAGGAAAAGCAATTCGACGGTGACGAAGCCTTCCCCCTGACAGGTTTCGCAACGTCCTTTGGCGACATTGAAAGAAAAGCGGCCGGCATCATAGTGCCGTGTCTTGGCCTGCTTCGTGGCCGCGAACAGCTTTCTGACGTGATCGAAAAGCCCTGTATAGGTGGCGAGATTCGACCGCGGGGTGCGCCCGATCGGCTTTTGATCGACGACAACGAGACGTTTTACGTGCTCCATGCCCCCGACGATGTTGCCGCCAAGCGTTTGAATGGCGGTTTCCAGAAGGTCTCCTTCGTCCGGAGCGCCCCGGTCCTCTTCGCCGCTCTTGTGCCCCAATATTTCCCCAACCTTCTCGACCAGAAATTGAGTGATCAAGCTGGACTTGCCCGACCCCGAGATGCCGGTCACCGCGGTAAACACACCGACAGGAATGTCGACGTCGAGGTCGTTGAGATTGTTGCGGGTGACACCGCGAAGTTGTAGCTGACCTCGCGGGAGACGGCGCGTGCGGTCGATGGCCGTCGCGTTTCCGAACAGATGGCGCCTTGTTTGAGACGCCTCGACGCCGGCAAGTCCTTTAGGGATACCGCTGTAAAGCACCTCGCCCCCGTGAACGCCCGCGGCGGGGCCGACATCGACTATCCAGTCCGCGTGGCGGACGACATCCAATTCATGTTCGACGACGAAAAGCGAATTGCCTGCTGCCTTGAGCCGGTCCAGCGCTCGCAGGAGAGCTTCGGTGTCGGCTGGATGAAGCCCAGCGGAGGGCTCATCCAGAACATACACCACGCCAAACAGGTTCGACCTGACTTGGGTCGCCAGCCGGAGCCGCTGCAATTCGCCGGGGGACAGTGTCGGCGTGCTACGCTCGAGGGCGAGATATCCCAGGCCGAGATCGAGCAGAACCGCCAATCTCCCGTTCAGATCTTCCAGGATGCGCTGGACCACGAGAGCTTTTTCCGGATGGTCTTTGGGCGTATGAGCTTTGCCTTCGAGATACGGCACGATCAATTCGCGAACGCCCCTTAAAGGAAGCTCAGACAGTTCCGCAATATCCAAGCCTGCGAATTTGACCGAGAGAGCTTCGGGCTTAAGCCGTTTTCCCCGACATACCGGGCAACGGCCGCTCAGCATGAATTGCGAAACCCGCCTCTTCATCATCGCGCTCTGCGTTGTTGCGAACGTCTGCAAGACGTATTTGCGCGCGCCGGTGAAGGTGCCGTGATAACTCGGCTCTTCCTTGCGTTTGAGGGCTCGCCTCACCTCAGCTGGCGTGTAGCCTGCATATACCGGGACGGTGGGCTGTTCCTCGGTAAAGAGTATCCAGTCGCGGGTCTTCTTCGGCAGTTTGCGCCAGGGCGTGTCTACGTCATGACCGAGAGTTACCAGGATGTCCCTCAGATTTTGTCCCTGCCAGGCACTCGGCCAAGCCGCCACGGCTCGCTCCCGTATGGTGAGCTTGTCATCGGGGACCATCGAGGCCTCGGTAATATCGTGGATCCGACCGATTCCGTGACAGTGAGGACAAGCTCCTTCGGGAGTGTTGGGCGAAAATGACTCGGCATAGAGCAGTGGTTGTCCACGCGGGTAGTCGCCGGCGCGCGAATACAGCATGCGCAGCAGGTTCGACAATGTGGTCACGCTGCCGACCGACGAGCGTGTCGTCGGAGATCCGCGTTGCTGCTGTAAAGCCACGGCTGGTGGTAGACCTTCGATTTCGTCCACCTCAGGAATGGACATCTGATTGAACAATCTTCTCGCGTAAGGGGACACCGACTCAAGATAACGCCGCTGCGCCTCGGCATAGAGCGTGCCGAAGGCCAGCGAGGACTTGCCCGATCCCGACACCCCTGTAAAAACGACAAGTGCATTGCGGGGAATGTCGACGTCGATATTCTTCAGATTGTGCTCGCGAGCTCCGCGAACACGCACGAAGCCCTCATCGACGGCCGAGTCGGCACCGTACGAACCACCTCTTCCTGCGTGCATCTTGCCCTTCCGCGCAAATTGGCGTGTGATATCAACCGCAGATGAAACTTTGGCGGACGAGTTCCGTTCCCCACACGGAGCTTCCGGCCGGTAGCATTGTTTGTCATAGCGACTACATACTTCATCGCCCCGGAGTTGATCCTTATTCAAGCCTTTGCAATTGGTCGGGCGCGGCCATCCTGCGCGCCATCGTGGTCGATCGGTTGCTGGCGCCATTCCGCTTTAACCGACTGAGGCTTCTTCTTCGCCCCTTTCGAAAACATCGCCTTTGACGCCAGCTAATTCGCACCTGCGAGAAGCGAGTCCGGTAGTGGATAATAGGAGGAAGAATTCGCAGAGGTTAAGGCCTTCGATCGACGCCTTAGTCGTCAGCGTGGCTCCGTATGTCGATACATCCCTCATGACGCATGAGCGGCGCCACGAACCATCGATCGCCGTCATTTGGACGTAGACACCGCGCTCGAAACGAACGCTGCCGAAACTGGTAGCGGTCTTAGGAGCACTGGAGGCTCTATCTCCTCAGGATATTGAGCACCACTAACCCAAATACGGACGGGGAAAAAACATAAACGTCAGACCCGGCGGAGCTTCTCCATTTAAAAATTAGGCGACGCGAGCCACCAGACGGATTTGGCCGGAGCGGCCTATCGCGTGGTGAAATAGAAGTCCTCGCTCCCCGACAGCGAGCCCTATGAACGGCGGCTTTGCGCCAGAAGCGGACGGTTGCGGAGCGGCCAACAAACATTGTTCAGCTGACGGAGTTGGCGCGCGTTTGGCCAACGGCACGGAACACACGTTGGCTTGTGGAAGTTAGGATCCAATCACACCTTTGAGTCCGGTATAAAGAGACCCAGCCACGCCGGCACCTGCGCCGAGCAGTGGTCCCGCGGTCTGCGCAAACTCCTGAATCAATCTTGCACGACGTCTCATCTGCTCTCCGCCAACGTGCTCTCCGAGCAGGCGGGCAGCCTTAAAGGCAATGGCATTGGGTTTGCCACCCTGCGCCAATGTGTTCGGCAAAATTCGAAAAATAACCATCCCGAGGACATTGCCGGACAGGAATGCCAAACTGATGCTGGCTACATATTCTCCGACCTCACGCCACTCGACGACCGATGCCGGGACAATCGGCACGCTGTCGTTGATTCCGGTAACAACCAACATGCACCCTACACTCAGGATGGCCGTGATCAACCCCACCAGCCAAGCGCCGAGTGGCCCAAGCTTATTGAAGGGCATCGAAGCAATTCCGAACAGCAACGGGATCACGATCGATGCAAGACGCAGATATAGCGGTGCAACATTGAGGACGATGGTGATTACAATGTGGGCGGCTACAAGTAACACGGCTGGCAGCAGTACATAGACCGCAAAGTGAATTACGTAGTAGCGGAGCGGACTGGTCAGCCGCGCCAGCGCAACCTCGGCCCGATCCAGCGCGTGCGTTAGATTGTCGATTTCACTGACAAGGTCCTGGACCTCGAGCAGGATCGGACGGACGAAACGCAGGTCACGCGAGCAGTTCTTGCACGCGATGGCTTCATCCCTGATTGTCTCTGTGCAGAACGGGCATTCCATAAGACGCCTCAGCCCTTCCGCTTCGCACGGATGGACGCGATCTCGGTTCTGATCCGGGAAAGTTTAGCCACTGCTGCATCACGCTTGGCAATCAGGTCCTTGCGTTCCCTCGCCAGTGCTTCGGGAACGGCGATGTCTCTGGAACACCAGCCACAGACCAGTACGAGATCGCTGTTCTCTCGAAGACAGTACGGACAAATGATTGCCATCGCGTCAGCGCGCGACCTTGAGGACGAAACTCGTGCTGCCGGGGCGCCCATCAGAATCCTTGAGATCCACGCGCAGCATGTGCTCGCCGGGAGGTAGAGACGCATCCGGCATATCGATGCCAGCCGGTTGAACGAACACCTTCAACCGTTCCGTCAAGTCCACATTCGGCGTACGAAGATAAATGACCTTTACGGAGGTAACATCGATCGTCGCTCCACCAAATGACAGGAACTTGAGCTGAAAGTGAGTCGGCGATTGGATGTTATCGCTGCCGGAAAGGAGCTCGATCTTCGGGCCACGCGTGACACCGCGCCGATCGACGACCACTGCACCTTTCGGCGGCGGCAAGGAGGCCTCCTCTTGTGTGATTAATACCCCCGCGGCCCGCGACGGCACGGATTGACACAGCACGATCAGGCAGGCGAACGTAAAGCAAATTCCTATACGACGTCGCATCATTCCCCCCAACGCGATCTATAAACTTATCTGGTGCCCCCATCCCCTATAATGGAGTAGGGCGCCCAGAATAACGGATGTGCGTAAGCGAACTCTGTCTTTCCATCGGCATTCAGATAGCCGGGTCCGTCAGCCAAAGCCATCATGGCCTGACGCTGAGCTTCGCCGCGTGCCAGCTTTGGATCGTCGGCCTGCCGCTTAAACAGATCTGTCATCAACTCTCGCGCGGACTGTGAATGCACCGACCAGTTGGTGACCAGAAGAGCGCGGGTGCCCGCGTAAAAGAACGCCCGGCCAAGGCCCGAGGCGGCTTCTGCGCCGGCGCCGGCGCCCGCACCGGTGTTGCAGGCCGAAAGAATGACCCAGTCCGCGTCGAGTTTGAGACCGAGTATCTCCTCCATCGTCAATAGGCCGTCGCCCTCTTCACCGGTCACAGTCGGCGAGGACAATGCAAGCGCCGGCTGGGTCAGCCCATTCAATTCGCCAGGCACGAGGCCATGCGTTGCAAACGCGATAATCTTGAAGCCGGACAGATTTATCGACTTAACGGCTTTCTCCGTCGCTCCCTTGCCTAGATTCAAGACTTTCGACGGGTCGGCCCGCAGCGCCAAGGCGATCGAGCGCAATTCGTCGGCCGTATCCGGAAGCCGCGGCAACAAGCCAAGCTCCGCGCTATCCACGCCGTCAAGCTTCGGACTGTTGCGCCGCTTCAGCGGCACACCGCGCATGGTATTGGCGTCGGCGGCATCGGCGATTCGTATTTTTGCATCGATCTGCTCGGCCTCGGCCTGCTGCTCGGTGTTGAAATACGGATCTCCGAACGCGATTATCTCGCTACGGTCGGACTTGCCGGGCGGTAGCTGCCGCAAAGTGCGCAATGCGGCTGCGGACGGAACCATGGCGACCGCATGGGTGCGCGCCAGCCAGGGCACATCCCTGTAGCTCGCAAACAGAACCTCCTCATTCTTCTTGATCACCGACGGCTGCGTCGGCAGTAGTGAGAGTGGCAGCAGACCCAGCGCGCCGTTGGTGACGACGATCAGTTTCCTGGCCGGCTTCCAGCCGGCTTCTACGGGCTTAAGGAGCGACGAATACAGGTCATATCCCAATGCCACATCGAAAGCGGGAATATCGGAAATCATAGCCGCCTGCGGCTCGAGCGCTTCGCGCAACTGAGCTACCTTGGTCTGGACATCCGCTGCATTGGACCCGATTGAAGCAAAGGCAACCGCACCGGTCTTCGGAACCGCCCAGACGAAACTCGCGTCCTGACCAAAGTAAAATGATAGCATCGCCTCGTCGGGCGCCAGCGTATCGCGAATCTCGTCCACGGATGGCGCTCTTGGCGCGACCAGATCTGCATAAGCCGGAAAAAGCCGATTGATCTCTTGTCGCGCCGTGGTCCGCGCGCTGCGCAGATTGGCGATCGACACATTCAGCGTCTGCACGCCCTTCTCATCTCGCTCAGCCGATGACAAGGACAACACATTGTTCAGCGTACCGATTTGCGCATTGATCTGTTTCGACAGATCCTGCTCCTTGCGCACCAGCTCGGCCAGCGCGGGATCCTTGACTGAACTACGCGCGCTCGAAGCCGCCAAGGCCTGCTGCACCGAGCTGCCACGGACGGCGTCCGCCAAGCTGAATGTTTCGACACCGATATCTGCGGACCGGCTCTTCTGCCTGGCCAACATTCTGAAATAGGCTTCTATGATCGCCTGGAAGCGTTGATTCTTGGCCGCAACGACGGTTGTGTCGTCACCGTCTGCATTCTCTCGCGACGATGCGACTAGGATTGGTATTGCGGTCTTGAATTCGCGGATAGCTTCCTCATCGCGTCCTGCTCGCATCAAGCCGATAGCAAGGGTTCCGCGCGCCGACGCCGTATCAAAATGGCTCTCGCCTACGCGTGCGATCTGCTTCTTGACCAACTGGTCAGCCGCGGAAATGCCCGCCTCGATCTGGCCCGAAGCATAGAGCGATGCGATACGCGAGCCGTTCAGTTCGAATACCTGACGCCGCATCGGCTCCCAGTTGGCGATTGCCCTGTCGATCTGGGCATAAACCGCGACGGCGTCACGGCTCTTGCGCTGCAAGTTAAGGACGCCGCCAAGCTGTGAAAGCATCTGTACGGTTTGTGGCGCTTCATCCGGAACGCCCGTCGTCTTGCCGATATCGAGTGCCACGCGCAGCAGCTTTTCGGCGTCGGAATGGCGCCCCTGTTCGACCAGGATGCCCGCAAGACCTGCAATGAAACGCGGCGTCGCGTAATGATATTTGCCTTGGTCCTTCAACCGGGACAACAGCGCGCGACGTGCATCGGATTCGGCCTCCGCAAGACGGCCCTGCCGGGCCTTCGTCCGTGCAAGACTGAGCGTGATAAAATCGATGGATTGAAGCAATGCCGACTCCGTCGGCGGATTCTCGCCACTGAGAAGGCCCTTCATGCCTGCGCGCTTGCGGGCTTCCGCAATGCGAAGCGAAGCCTCAGCCTCCTTAAACTGTCCACGTGCCTCGAAAATGGCAGCATTCCCGAGCTCGATCTCCGCCTCCCAATTCTGGCCGTAACGCGCATACGCTGCGCGCATGGAAGGATGGCCACTCGTTCGCGCCTCCTCGATCGCCGGGCGGCTGCGGCGCATGTAGCCTTCTGCCTGAACGATATCGCCCATCTGGATCAGCGAATTGGCAATCGAGCGATTAGCTGTATGTACGAACCCCTTCGCACCCGGCGTGTTCGCGGTGTCGCGCAGTAGCCGCTGATATGTTTCGAGCGCCTTCTTCGGATCGCCCGCACTGCCGTACTGGACAGCCACTAGTTGAACCAGGCGCGCCATCAGTCCGGGCGGAGCAGCACCGCGGCCCGCCTCAATCCCTTTTTCAAGATCGGAGATGGAATCCGTTAGCCGACCGAGCTGGCTTCTTGCGCCCGCACGGTCGAGATAGAACTGCGCAAGCGAGACGCGCGAAGCTCCGCCGGGAGGCTTCACGTCTGCGTCGGCCCTTAGTTGCTCGATCTTTTTCTCGTCCGGCTTCTCGGTATCGAGGATCGCCGTGATATCGGAGATCGAGCGCGGCGGTGCGACAAAGCCGACCGGCAATGCCGTTTCCGGTGCGATCTTCGGCGTGACATCGGCGGGGACGGCGACGGCGACATTGGCACGCCCGTTTGCCGCGTTCAGTCTCGACATCACACAAGAGCGTACTGCGGGAGTGGCCTTCGTCCGGCATGCCTCTAGGCTGCCGCCGCCACCGCGCATGCAGGACATCACAATTGGCTTTCCAACCGACATCCGGCACTGCTCGATCGCAGCTTCCTGCGTGAGCGCAAATGCCGCCTGCGACAACAGCGCGAGCGCTGCGCTGATGAAGAGCGTCGCCGATGCGCATAAAGCCACATGCCGAATTATCAATCGCTTGGAAATGACCGCTTGCATGATCACGGCTCCAAAATAACTTATCAAAATATGACGTGATCCTAGCCGCAAACCAATTTGATCGACAAGCGCGTTGAGACAGGTTCCGCATGGAACCAGGTTCATTGTAGTAACGCTCGGAGACGAGATGGCGACCATTTGCCGAGTGTCTTACGTTGCACTAGTGTTGATCGCAGGTACCGCCGGGCTGTTGACGAGCTCTCTGGCGGAAGATTTTGTCCCGCCGTTACGTATGCTTCCTTCTGAAATCGCCAGCCGCGCCGCGTCATTCGCGAAGGATCTCACCTTTCCGCAGCCGGTCAAGGCGGGAGATGAACTGACTTCGTCCCAAGCTGCGTTTCTGAAGCCTGACGGCGATGGCCCGTTTCCTGCGCTGGTGATGGTCCATCAGTGCGCAGGCGTGAACCAAGCGATCGTCCTCTGGGCGCGCGAAGCTGTCAGCCTTGGCTATGTCGTTCTCCTGATCGACAGTCTGACGCCTCGGCAGGTTAGCACGTTGTGCTTCGGGCCGCGAAACGGCGTCAATCTATTCCGCGGAGCAAAGGACGCATTTCAAGCGGCGGACCATCTCCGTCAATATCCGTTCGTGGACCCGACTCGGCTATCATTCGTCGGGTTCTCTTGGGGAGCGATGGTTGGCCTTATCGTCTCCAGCGCAAGGTACGCGGAAGCGCTGGGCGGTCGCCCGTTCGCATCCGTTGCAAGTTTCTATCCCGGGTGCTTCCGCGTTTCGCGGCCAAATACGCCGAGCTTTGACATCGTCAGCGATGACATGAAGCAGCCGACACTGGTTCTCATGGGCGCCACCGACAATGAAACCCCCGCCAGCGAATGCGTTGAAAAACTACATGAAGCCAAGTCGGCTGGCTCAGCCGTAGAATGGCATGTCTACCCTGACACTGGCCACTGCTGGGACTGCCGGCAACTCGACGGTCGTAGCAAGACGGATTTACGCGGGAACCTAGTTTCTTATAAGTTTAGACAGGACGTCACGACAGACTCATCCAAGCGGTTATTTCAATTCCTAGCCGCTCCGCACCGGGGCAAATAACTGTGGTGACAGACTCTCTCCACAGGAATTGCCCCCCGCTCCTCCGACACTGAAGGACTTGCATCTGCGAGGCGCCCTGACTGCAACCGTTCAGGATTGGCGAGAGGTGGTAGTTCGAACGATTTCCTTTCAATACAATCGGATCTTAAGGACCCTACCCGCTCTGGCGGGGCAGTTCCGGTACGGTAAATTACAGCGGTATCTGGTTAATCCCATTAGCGGCGATCGCCACGGAGGTTGATGGTGAACGCAGTAACGACCGTCGCCATCTTTTTTGTTGCCTGCCAGGTAGTCCAAGCTAACCAGACGAATTTTACGCTACCCAACAGGGGGCTTCTGTAGCAATCTAAGTTATACTTTTTGGAATTTTGATAGTGACCGTCATACGCCTTTTGATCGCGGCTGGGCTCTACTGCACGTTGGTTACAGCGGCGGCGGCAGAAAAACGAGTCGCGTTGATCGTGGGAAACTCCGCCTACAGTCATGTCGGAAGACTTGCGAATCCGGCGAATGACGCGGCCGCCATCGAAACAGTGTTGAGAAAAGCCGGTTTCGATACGGTCGATTCGCGTCGTGATCTTTCCATAAGTGACACGAGAAAAGTACTGCGGGACTTTACGGCAAAGACGCGTGATGCAGACGTAGCCGTTATCTATTACGCGGGACACGGTATTGAAGTCGACGGCATCAATTACATTATTCCGATCGACGCGACTCTTGAGCAGGACACGGATATCTACGATGAAGCGGTCTCGCTCGACCGTATCCTTGTCGCTGTTGAGCCCGCCAAAAAGCTGCGGCTGGTAATCCTTGATGCTTGTCGCGACAACCCGTTCGCCAAGACCATGAAGCGTACGTTGGGTTCTCGCGCGATTGGCCGAGGCTTGGCAAAGGTTGAGCCTACCACGCCCAATACCATGATTGCGTTCGCCGCCAAAGCAGGTTCGACCGCTTCAGACGGCGCGAGCCGCAATAGCCCGTTCGCCACCGCACTCGTGGATCACCTGCCTAAACCCGGACTGGACCTGCGTAAGGCTTTCGGCTTCATTCGCGACGATGTGATGAAAGCTACCGACAACAAGCAAGAGCCCTATGTTTACGGGTCCCTCGGCGGCAACGACGTGTCGCTAGTGCCGTCGGGTGCGGTTCTATTACCGACTGCAGTTGCCCCCCCATCTTCATTGCCAGGCTCCACCAATGCCGATGCCCGGCGTGACTACGACGCCGCAGTGACGATCGGTACCCAAGCGGTTTGGGAGGCGTTTATTGTCGATTATCCGAGAGGCCTATACACGGAGCTCGCCAAGGCGCAGCGCGCAAAGTTATTGGCCGAGGAAGCTCGCAGCGCCGCGGCCGAGCGATCACGTATCGCTGACGAAGAGAAAGCCCGGCTCGCTGCCGACGGTGCGCGTGCGGCGGAACAAGCGAAAGCAGCGAAAGCCGCGAAGGCAGCCGACGAGGTTCGGATCGCTGCAGAAAAGAAAAAAGCAGCGGAAGACGCCAAGCTAGCCGAAGCAGAGCGTGCCAAGACCGCCGCCGTAGCGAAGGCTGCAGAAGAGGCGCGCGTTGCAGCGGAAAAGAAAAAAGCGGCGGAAGACGCCAAGCTGGCCCAAGCAGAGCGCGCCAAGATCGCCGCGGTAGCGAAGGCTGCGGAAGAAGCACGCGTTGCGGCGGAGAAGAAAAACGCTACCGATGGCCCAAATCTACCGGAGAGGAAGCGCGAAGCTGACGGACGCCAGGCGATCTCGCCGAATTTGGATACGGACAGACCTACTGGGCCGGTGGCCAGCGTTGCATCCGATTCGAAGTTCGAAACTTCATCACGATCTGCCGAAAATGCAATTGATATACCTCGTCAAGTACAAGCAGAGCTGCGTAGAGTTGGTTGCAACACCGGAGCCGTTACCAGCGAGTGGAACGGCGCCGCCCAGCGCGCACTCGGTCTCTTTAACAAGCACGCCGGCACCACCCTAGATGTGAAACTTGCAAGTCTTGATGCGCTCGATCTAGTCAAAAGTAAAACCGGCCGCATCTGTCCGCTGGTCTGCGAAAGCGGCTACAAGGCCGATGGCGATCGCTGCACGAAAGTAACATGCCGCGCCGGCTATGAGGTTGGAGACAACAACGCTTGCGAAAAAATCGAAGTCAAGAAGCCGCCGACAAAGCGCGCCCCTTCAACGACCCAGGTAGCGGCGCCCGCCGCGCCGTCCGCGCAAATCATTTGTGGTAATGGTGGCTGCCGCCCAATCGGCAAGGGATGCAAACTAGTGCAGACGCGCAATGGATACGCCGGAAACTTCGAAGTCTGTAACTGAGCACAAATCCGAAATTCCTGTACGCGCCGCGCCGGCGCTGGAGATGTGTCAATCGCTTCGCCGCAGGAGGTGTTCACAATTCACACACGAGCGCGAGCATGAACGTCTGTTTTGCGCCATAAGCGGTCATGGAAATCTTGCATTCGTTCCGTGCGAGACGCGCGCCGCCGACGCTCTGGCCAACAGATTGCGCGTCTCTCTACTATCTCTTATCAGGCGGTTTGAGTCGCGGCGAAAAGTGCCAAGCGTGCCTCGTCGTACCTATCCCAGAGAGTCGCGTCGGCGACCGACGGCCAAGTAACCTTCTCGCCGTTGTCTAGGCCCGACAATGCCGCATCAACCATGTTCTCAGTCGTCATCACCGCTTCCTGGTTGAGTGCCGAGAGAGGAATTCCGGAGTTGTCCCATATCTCAGTTGCGGTTGTAGCCGGGTTGACCAACTGAACCCTGACACCGGTGCTGGCGAGCTCTTCTTGAAGGCCGCGCGTAAAATTTATAACAAAGCCCTTCGTGCCGCTGTAAACAGCGCTGACCGGCAGCGCGTGAATCCCGAGCACCGAAGCAATGTTGATGATCAAGCCGTCATTCGCCTTCACGAAGGCCGGCAGAACGGCATGGGTGAGGCGCGTCAAAGACGTCATGTTGAGCGCAATCTGCGCGAGCGAGTCTTGAAGGAGAGACTGTGCAAGCGGTTTCAGCCGAGCCAAACCAGCATTGTTTACCAGGATTCGGACTGTCGGATTGGTTGATAGAACGCGCTCAACCTTGGCGATGTCATTATCCTTTTCGAGGTCAGCTTGAAGCGCTTCGACGTTTACGCCGTGAGCTTTCCGGATCTGGTCGGCTACATCCTCAAGGCGATCAACGCGCCGCGCGACGAGCACAAGGTCGTAGCCGCGCTTGGCAAAACGATCGGCGTAGACGGCGCCGATACCCGAGGACGCTCCTGTGATAACAGCGGTTTTCGGTGCGGACATGGCATTTCTCCATAAACTTTGGCACCCAATTGTTGGGTACCCAAGTATTTAGGTGATGGTCAGGGCTTTTCAATGCTACGGTGCCCAACTATCTTGAGGATATGAGAAACCGGAAAAACAGCGAGATTTCGTCGGCTTATGAGTTGGACGAGCTTCCCTGCACGCATACAGCGCTTCGTCAGGCTGCCCGACGGCTCGGCCATCTCTATGACGAGGCTGTGGCACCAACTGGCCTGAAGGCTACGCAAGTTGGCTTACTTTTCCAGGCCGATCGTCTCGGCGGGGTGGATGGCCCTACTCTAAATACGCTTGCCGAACGTCTCGCACTCAGCATCTCATCATTGACATATGCGCTGCGTCCATTGGTGCGCGATGGCTTGATGAAGCTTGAGCAGGACAAACACGACAAACGAACGAAACACGCATCACTCACAGCGCTGGGCAGAAAGCGTTTGGCCGAAGGGATCAAGTTGTGGACCACTGCAAATCGTCGCACCGAGCTGGTACTCGGACACGATTCGGCCACTCAACTTCGGGAGCTTGCAGATGGCGTCTCGTCCAGAAAATTTCTTGACGCTTATAGGGCCGGGCGGCCTGCTGGTTCAAAGCGATCAGAGCGTGACGCTTAGCTTCGGCAGGAACTGGTCACCGGAAAACGCTTTATGTCCGCTAATGGGATGGACCGGCTGCTTCTCCCGCGCGGCAGTCGGCCTAGACTGCTGCATTTCAACCGGAGAAGCAGCCCATGGATACAACCATTGCGCCCCTCGACTCGATCGGCATCGATATTGGCAAGGAAGTCTTCCACCTCGTCGGCTTCGGCACCGACGGCAAGATCGCGTTCCGTCGCAAGATCAAGCGACTAGCCCTTGTGGAAACGTTCAAGAAGCTACCGCCATGCATCGTTGGCATGGAAGCTTCCCTCAGCGCCCACTTCGTCAGTCGCGCTTTGCGACAGCTTGGCCATGAGCCGCGGATCATTCCGGCGATCTATGTGAAGCCATTCGTGAAGGGGCAGAAGAACGACTACAACGACGCTGAGGCAATTGCCGAAGCCGCTTTAAGGCCTAACCTGCGTACCGTCCGGGAGAAAAGTCAGGATCAGCTTGATCTGCAGGCCTGCCACCGGGTTCGCTCTCGGCTGGTCTCCCGCCGAACAGCGACCATCAACCAGATTCGAGCCTTCCTCATCGAACAGGGCATTGCCGTGCGAACCGGCTCGCGCGCCTTGCGCACCTCACTATTCGAGATTCTGAAGAACCGCAAAGACGAGATATCGCCGCGCATGAGCGATCTGATCATCGGGCTCCATGAGGACTGGCTCCGGCTCGACGAGCGCATAGAGACGACCACGCGCGAGATCGAGGAGATCAGCGAGCACGAGGAGAACTGCACCCGCCTCATGAGTGTGCCTGGCGTTGGGCCATTAATCTCGACGGCCATTGTCGGAGCGATCGGCACGGGTGAGGCTTTCAACCGAGGCCGGGATTTTGGCGCCTGGCTTGGGCTGGTGCCGCGACAGTACAGCACCGGAGGGCGCTCGATCCTGGGCGGCATCTCCAAGCGCGGCAGCCGATACCTGCGAACCCTCTTCATCCAGGCTGCCAAGGTCCTTTTGATGCGACCTCAAAACTGGGCGAAGTTCAGCTTCGGAGAGTGGCTGACCAATGCCGCGCCGAGGATGCATCGCAACAAGCTCGCCGCCGCTCTGGCCAACAAGCTCGCCCGCATTGCCTGGAGCGTGCTCTATAGCGGAAAGGCCTTCGACACCCACAGACTTGAGGCCGAAACCATCTAGGCTCTCGACCTCCAAATCAGTTCGCGATTGAAAAGCTGCATGGACCGGATCGATCGACGTGCTCAGAGCCTGGTGGCGCAAATGGTTACTCGAAAACCTGTCCGCTAATGAGGCCAAAGGTGCGTGCGTATCCCCATCAAGGCCACGGCCCGCGAGCCGATCAACAGGCCGGATACATATCAGCGACTTCCGCTATCCACGCAAACTTTCACTTGCGATCAGCTGCCGGTCCATACATTTGCGCCATGAGCTACCAGCCAAGCGTGGTTCAGACTGTATAGAAAATTCATGTTTCTTATACAGTCGTCGTCTGGATAGCTTTTGCGTATTTCTTATACAGTCAGAAACCGGGTAGATCTTCCATATTCTCCATAACAGTCGGCCTGCCCCCAGCACAGGCACCGATCTTTCGCCATCGGCATCGAGATTATTTAGAAGTCCGCTTTGCGCCAAGAGCCGCCCTCACGTCACACTTCTAGTCCTTTAGGCCGTATGACCTGAGCCGGCCAATTTGCGGCGCTCGAAGCCCAAATTTCCCCGCGGGAAGAAATGTGCGGCCGCGCGCCAACTTGGAGGAAGCGCGCGACCGCGGCGCCGCGAGAGCTACGACAGCCTCGTGGCGGACTACTTGCGGCGAACCGCTATCGTGTTTTGGGGCGAAGTCGGATTCGCTACCCAATGATCGCTTTGACCTCCAGATATTCTTCGAAGCCGAAAACCCCGAACTCGCGTCCATTACCGGACTGCTTGTATCCTCCGAACGGAAGGCTGCGGTCGAATGCAGCGCCGTTGAGGTAAACGCGTCCTGCGCGGATGCGATTGGCGACGGTGCGCGCCCGGTTGCGGTCACGCGATTGCACGAAGCCCGCCAGTCCGAACGGCGTATCATTCGCGATCTCGATGGCCTCGTCCTCGCTGTCATAGCTCATGATGGACAGCACGGGACCGAACACCTCCTCGCGCGCAATTCTCATTTGCGATGTCACGTCGCCGAACACGGTGGGGCGAACGTAGTATCCGCGATTGAGCCCCGCCGGCCGGCCCGTTCCGCCCGTGATCAGGGTCGCGCCCTCGTCAATGCCGGACTGGATCAGATCTTGTACTTTCCCGAACTGTGACTGGCTCACCAAGGGCCCCATGGTAGACGCCGGATCGAGCGGATCACCGAGACGGATGCTGCCAACGGCCTCGCTTGCGGCAGCGAAGGCTTCGTCGCGCTGCGCGCGCGGAATCAGCATGCGCGTGGGCGACTGGCAGTTCTGGCCTGCATTTGTGTAGCAGGCGTGAACGCCCTGTATCACGGCAGCTTTCAAATCGGCATCAGGAAGGATGATGTTGGCGGACTTGCCGCCCAGCTCTTGCGCGACGCGCTTGACGGTGTCCGCCGCCAGCTTGGCCACCCGGACGCCGGCCGTTGTCGATCCGGTAAACGACACCATGTCGATCTCGGGATGGGCGGCGATCGCCTCGCCCACCGTCGGACCATCGCCATTCACCACGTTGAACACACCCGGCGGGATGCCGGCCTCGTGCACGATCTCGGCGAACAGCATGGAGCTGAGTGGCGCGATCTCGCTGGGCTTGAGAATAACCGTGCAGCCGGCCGCCAGCGCTGGCGCGACCTTCGAAGCCACCTGGTTCAACGGCCAGTTCCAAGGCGTGATCAGGCCGCAGACGCCGATCGGCTCGCGACGAACGACCCCGCCTCCCATCGGTTCTTCGAACCTGTAGTCCGCAAGCACGCGCGCAGCTTCCTCGAAATGAAACAGCGCAACGGTCGCCTGGCGCTCCATCGCAAAGGTGATCGGTGATCCCATTTCCAGCGTCATCATCCGCGCCAGTTCCGGCAGACGTGCCCTGAATCCCTCGATGATCTTCTGAAGATAGACGAAGCGATCTTTCACGCTCACTTCGGAATATGTCGCGAAGGCGCGGCGGGCGGCCTGCGCAGCCCGGTCCACATCCCGGCGAGAGCCCAGGCTAATCCGCGCGAAGGCCTCCTCCGTCGCAGGATTGAAAACTTCAAGAGTTGACGGTGTGACGGGATCCACCCAGGCGCCGTCGATATAGAATTTCAGCTTGTCCATCTTCTCCATCCGTAACGCCTACATAGCCATTGTGTTTGGAGCTCGCGGCCCCGCCGTCGCTATCTCGCCGCAACTCCCGCCGCCGAGTGCTTTAGAGGTGCCTGCCCTCGTCCACGGGCACGACGATCCCCGTCGAGCTCGTCAGGCTGACGATGCAGGCCATCACCGCTCTTGCGACATCGTCGGGCGTCGTGATGCGGGCAAGCGGGAGTTTTTCGGCGACCCGCTGCAACTGTTCCCGCGTCCGGCCAGCGACGAAATCCGTATCCACGCCGGCCGGCGAAATGGAAAACACCCGGATTTTCGGTGCGAGCACTTTCGCGAGCGCGATCGTCAACGCGTCGACGCCCGCCTTGGCGGAGAGATAAGCGAGGCTGCTTCCCAGCCCCGTGCGGGCGGCAATGGACGAAATGTTCACAATGGCAGCGCCGCTGCCGCGCTCCAGCAATGGACGGAAAGCGCGCACCATGGCGAAAGGCCCCCGCAAGTTGACAGTCACGGTCCGGTCGAAGATCTCGTCGGTCAGTGCGTCAAGATCGTTGGCGGGCACTGGCGTCGTGGCGCCTCCACAATTGACCAGTACATCGAGCCGGCCGTACTCCTTCTCCACCTGCGCCGCGGCTTCGGCGATAGAGGATGGATCGTCGATCGCGATGCGCAGAGCGAGATGCCCGGTACCCTGCAGCCCGCTCACGACATCTTCCGCCAGCTCCTTGCGGCTGTTGTAGCCGACCACAACAGCCGATCCGCTGGCGGCGAGCCGCGCCGCTGTCGCCTTGCCAATCCCGCTGCCACCGCCCGTGACGAGCGCCACTGTGGGAGTCGATAGCGCGGGAACATCGATGCGGATCATGTGGGTCACTCAATCACTCCCGATCGTCAGACGACGAGCCCGGACCAGCGCAAGCAGGATAACGCTGCACTGCGCGGTGCCGGCCTCGCCCTTGCTACATTGCAATTTTTGCCGCTTCGATGACCGGCCGCCACTTGGCGAGTTCGGCCGCGACGAATGCCTTGAGATCGTCCGGCGATCCACCGACGCCCAGCAATGCATTCTGCCCGAGAATAGCCTTTCCCTTTTCACTCTGAAGAAAGCCGTTCACGATGCTGTTCAACTTGGCGACGATCTCTGGCGACGTCCCGGTCGGCGCGACCATGGCGTACCACGCTGATGCCTCGAAGCCCTTGAAGCCCGTCTCCTGCACTGTCGGTACGGCCGGCAGTTGCGCGGCCCGCTGGCTGGTCGTGACGGCAAGCGCCTGAACTTTTCCCGAAGTGACCAGCGGCACATAGGTCGGCATGAAGTCGATGACGATGTCGATCTGACCGCCGAGCAAATCCGTCATCAGCGGTGATGTGCCGCGATACGGCACGTTGGTCATCTTGACGCCGACGGACCTCTGCACCAGTTCCGACGTGATGTGCCCGAGCGTGCCGTTGCCGGGATGTCCCACATTGACCTTGTCAGGGTTCTGTTTCGCATAAGCGATCAACTCTTCGAATGTCTTCGCTGGAAAGTCGGCGCGCGCCGTTACAATGAGCGGGGACTTGGCGACGAGAACGACCGGCGTGAAATCCTTTTCGGAATCATAGGCCAGCCCCTTATACATCAGCTTGTTGAGTGCAATCGGCGCAGGGGTCCCAAACAGGAGCGTGTAGCCGTCAGCGCTCGCCTTGGCCACGGCCGCACCGCCAATGCTGCCGCCTGCCCCCGCACGATTGTCGACGATGAACTGCTTGCCGAGCGCCTCGCTCAGCGCCTGGCCGACCGCGCGCGCGAGCGTATCGACGGCGGATCCTGCCGGAAACGGCACGATCATAGTGACGGTCCGTTCCGGCCATCCTTGCGCGGCGGCGTTGTGAATGGGCGTCAGGGCGAGCACGAGACCGCACAGGCCGACTAGCAATGCACGCATGTTTCCTCCGATTTTTACGATGCAGGCTGTGCCCGCTTGTTCAGCGCCATCTTCCGCAGCGCTTTCCCTGTTCGATGTCCTACAATCAAACCGCTATCGAAGTTGCGGAATGTGCCGCCGTTCCGCTGTACGGCATGGCTCGCTCACGCGCTTGCGTGAACAGTCCCCCGGCACGTCTGCCGGGGGCTCTTGTTTTCAACACCGCCCCAGTGGTCGATCAGGCTCAGAACGATCGCAGGATCTGAACCGCGCCGTTGTAGAGGTTCTGATCGCGCACGGCGTAGGATGTGCCCGCCGGCTTGCCCACGACGTTGCCGGTGTAGGTGCCACCCAGGCTCTGATCCATGCGGCTGTAGATGAATTCCGCCGAGAGCGTCAGATTTTGAACGGGCGTCCAGGCTGTTCTGGTGCCGACCTGCATGGTGGCAAAGTCGAAGTTGTTGCTGGTCCCGGACAGAACGCCGGCGGACGAAGCCGCTGCCGAGGACGAACTGGTGCCGAAGCCCCGCGTGGTCGAGGCGAATGCCCCTGCCAACAGAGCATTGCCCGCGTCGCCGTAGGAGATGTGGCTGTAGTTGGCGAAGAGAGAGGTGCGCCACGCTGGGTTCCAGTAATGCTCGAAGAAGCCACTGACTTCCCAAGCCGAACTCTGCACGATCTGGCCGCCGGGCGCATAGACACCATCGAGAACGTAGCCGAAGCCGACCGTGTTGCCATCGAACTTGGCGAACCGCCCGCCACCCAGCGTATCCACCGTCCCAGCGAAAACGTATTTCGCGGCGCCCTTGGCGTAGGAGGCTTCCAGCTTGAGGCTGTCGCCCGCGCCCGTCGGCAGGTTCTTGAACTCGACAGCGCCGCTTACGGCGAAGCCATAGGCATCGTCAGGGTGGCCGGAGGGTTCATTGGTGTAGTATTGCGCCGTCGCCTGATGAAGGGCTGCAGCGAAATGCAGCGTGCCCCATGCCTGATCTAGGCGCAGGTTGCCGACGACGTCCGGCATATGGTTGCCGCCGGCGGCATTACCGAGGAACGTGTTCGACGACGAGCCATAGAATGCACCGGTGAACTGCGAGGCACCGGGCGCCACGATGAACGTGTTCACGTTCCACAGGCCGGCATTGCGATAGGGCGACGCGTTCTCGAGCGAGATGGTGCCGGAGACGCCGTTGCCGAAGGAGGCCGTATAGGCCAGCTGCGGGATGCCGGTCGCGTTGTTGGAGCCCGCGAAAAAGCCGGAGGCGATCGTCGGCTTGGCGAGCGCCCATTGCGGGTCGAACTGCGAGACGGCCTTGCCGAAGGTGAAGCCTGCGAACTGGATGAACGCGAAATCCACTTCGACGTAGCCACCGGCGATGCTTTCACGTCCTTGCGCGAAATCGAAATGAATGTTGGAGAATGTGCGGAGCAGACCGTATTCGGTCGCTGTGCGCGTATCGGTGGTCAGCGTCAGGCGCGGCTTGGTGTTGAAATAGTCCTTCGTGTAGAGATTGTTGCCGCCGGCGCCGCCGAACCAGTACGGCACGTCATAATTGCTCGCAGCATTGAAGGCGGTATCGATGCGAAGTGCACCGCCGATCTTGATGCAGGTGTCGGTGCCCGGGATGTAATAGAAGCCCGCGCCGTAAAGCGAACAGATCTTCACATACTCGACCGCCTTGGCCTTCACCGGAAGATCGGCTGCGTATGCACCGCCGATCGCGAGAATCCCTGCCGCCGAGCCGAGAACAAGAGTCTTGATAGTCGTCGTCATTATAGCCCTCCGAATTGCCGTCGTTTCCTCAGTGAAATGTTACTTGGCCGCCCACCGCCGGCTCGCGTTCGTTGTACGCGAGGGCGTAACGCTGTTTTGATATAGGATATTGATGGAGAGATCGGCCTGTCAACGATGGCGGCGAATTTCGGGCCAATGATGAACGGAGTGTGTCATTCGCGTTGCATTGACGCACAAACGAAGGGTACCGTTTCGTCATCGCGAACAACTATCGAAACGCATGCGCGCCGCACGTCGAGAACGATGATAGCGAGCCCGCCAATAGAACTCGTATCGCCTCGCTGCGAACTGCCGGCGATCGATTTAGTGAGTCGCTCCGCAAGATGCCGCGCGCTGCGGCTCGCGCGCGCGGCGATATCATTGGGCGTGTAGGGCAGCGCATCCATGGTCGGCGTATGAATGCCGCCGAACTATTGTCGAACCGGCGTCGTTCGATCCCGCAGCGGATGCGGACTGCTGTTTGGCGCGCTCCGTCAGCTCACGCCGCCATCGGCGATGATCGTACGCCCGGTGAGCCATTTCGCCTCCGGCGACGCGAGGAATAGCGCAACACCGGCGATGTCGTCGGTCTGCCCGACGCGACCGAGCGGCGTCATCGCCGCGATCCCTGCGCCGCGCTCGGCCAGGATCTGCGTCGTCATGTCGGTCTCGATCACGCCGGGCGCGATCGTGTTGACTGTGATCCCGCGCGGGCCGAATTCCTTGGCGAGCGCATGCGACAGGGCAGCAACCGCCGCCTTGGAGGCCGCATAGATCGAGGTGGTCGGGATCGGCCGGGTAGCGAGTGCGGAGGAGAAATTGATGATCCGTCCTCCCGGCGCGGTCAGATGCGGGAGCGCCGCCTGAATAACAGCGATCGTGCCGAGGACATTGGTATCGAAGGTGGCGCGGAACAGCTCGGGGTCGACCGCCTCGAACGGCCGATATTCCGCGATACCGGCGCAGTTGACCAGAATGTCGAGATGCCCGAACCGCGCAATGACCTGTGCGACCATCGTCCGCGCCTCGTGCGGATTGGAAATGTCACCAGCAACGCCGATGCCTTGTGCCCCCAACTCGGCGATATCACCGAGTACCGCATGCGCCGCCGCGGACTCATTGCGGTAGCCGATCGCCACACGACAGCCCGCGCCGGCAAAACGCCGTGCGATCGCAGCTCCCATCCCGCGCGACCCGCCCGTGACCAGCACGACCTTGTTGCTCAACGAATCCCGGTCGGGCCGCCCTTGATCGCTGGTGCTCATGACCTGCCTCTTTCCGTGGGAGTGACTACTGCGATGCCGGCGTGCGGCGCCATGTCTTCGACTGCCTTTTGCAATCGCAGGCTCCATTGCCTCAGATACACTTCGCGGCCTTCGGCATCGACGCGCGGCGCGGCGTAAGCGACGAACGGTTCAAGAGCTGTCATGCCAAGATACTCGATCATCAGGCGCTGTGCCGGCCACAGCACAGTCTGGATATCGCCATAAGCGTCGCCAGCCGAGAACCGTTGCCGGGTGCCGCCGGTGCTGAGGCACAGCAGACCGCGCTTGTCGGGAAAGAAGCCGCTGTCGAAGCGGCGGCCATCGGCATAGGCGAAGCCAAAGGCAAGGACGCGGTCGAACCAGCCCTTCAGAATGGCCGGCATGCCGCCCCACCAGATCGGATAGAGCCAGACGACAAGATCGGCGTCGCGAAGGCGCTGCTGCTCACGCACGAGGTCGGCCGCGAAACCGCCGGTGCCATGCGCATGGGCCTGTTCGGTCTGATAGTGAAAACGTCCCGCATCCGCCACGGCATTGAAGTCGTGTCGGCCGGCGACCGGATCGAACCGTTCGGCATACAGATCGGACACCACCACCGCGTGGCCGGCCTGCCGCAATGTCGCGACACCGGCATCCTTCAGGGCACCCGTGAAGGAGGTCGGCTCGGGATGCGCATAGATCATCAGGACGTTCATCGCGATACTCTCGCAAGCGACATCATTGGATCAGGCGCTCTTAGCCCGGCCGGCGAACAACCCACTGGGGAAAAACAGCAGCACGATGAGCAGCACCGTCAGCGCCACGATGTTCTTGAAGCCCGCGCCGAAGAACACGATGGCACCGGACTGAATGACGCCAAGGAAGATGCCGCCGATCAGCGCCGCCGGCGCACTGCCGAAGCCCCCGATGATCGCCGCGATGAAGCCGTTGATGCCGAACGGCCCGCCGACGCTGTACGCCGTATATTGCGTTGGCGTGATGAGAATGCCGGCTGCGGCGCCCAGCGCTGCACTGAGTGCGAAGGACACGATCAGCATGCGCTCGACGGGAATGCCGAGCAATGCGGCGGCCTCGCGGTTCTGCGAACAGGCCCGCAAAGCGCGTCCCATCCGCGTGCGGTTGAAGAATTGCGTCAGAGCGAACACCATCAGGGCGCCGCAGCCGAGCACCCAGAACAACTGATAGCCGATCGCGATCGGCCCGATCTTCAACGGCCCGCCGGATGTGAATTCAGGGTAGGTCCGCGGCTGATCGCCCAGCGTGAGAATGACGACCTGTTCGATCAGAAGCTGGATAGCCAGAGTCGCGAGAATGATCGCGAACAGCGGCGCTTTGCGACGCCACATCGGATTGATGATGGTGATCTGGACGAGAACACCGATGCCCGCGACCAGGATTGTCGACAGCACCGCCGAGACATAGATCGGCAGGCCGAATTGCGTCAGCAGCGTATGTGCGAACATGCCGCCGAGCATGACGAACACGCCCTGCGCGAAATTGACGATACCGCTGGCGTTGTAGATGACGCAAAATCCGATCGCGACCAGTCCGTAGATTAGTCCGATACCGACGCCGTTGACCAGACTCTGAACGAGTTCGACTGCGCTAGGCATTGGCTGCCTCCTCTACGCCGAGATAGGCGGCAATGACTTCGGGATGGACCTTGATTTCGTCCGGCGTGCCTTCGGCGATCTTTCGTCCGAAATCGAGCACCGCGATCCGGTGCGCGATCCGTGTGACCAGTCCGACATCGTGTTCGATCAGCAGCACCGTGGTGCCTTGGCGGTTGATCTTCTGGATGATGTGCGCGAGCGCGTCGGTCTCCTGCGTATTGAGACCGGCGGCGGGCTCGTCGAGCAGTAGCAGCCGCGGCTTGGATGCGAGCGCGCGTGCGACTTCGAGCAGTCGTTGTTGACCATAGGGCAGCAATTCGGCATCGAGATCGGCCTGCGCGCCAAGCCCGACGAAATCGAGCAGTTCGCGCGCCCGCTCGTGAACCTCGGCTTCCTGCCGGCGAAACCAGGATGGCCGCAGCAGTGCCGCGGCGACGCCGCCGCGGGTCGCGAGGTGGCAACCGACCTCGACATTCTCGGCGACGGACATGCCCTTGAACAGCTGCACGAGCTGAAACGTCCGGATCAACCCCATAGCGGCGATCTGATCCTGGCGCATGCGGGTGGTGTCGCGGCCATCGAATGCGATGCTTCCCGAGGTCGAACTCAGGAAACCGGAGATCATGCTGAAGAACGTCGTCTTGCCCGCACCGTTCGGGCCGATGACCGCGAACAGGCTGCCTTGCGGCACGTCGAGATCGATCTCGTTATTGGCGAGCAGCCCGCCGAAACGCTTGGTCAGACCCTTGACCTTGAGGAGCGCCATGGTCACGCCTCCCCTTTGTCTTTGCGCGGGCGAAACAGTCCACCGAGCGCCGACAGGCCCTTGGGCGCATAGATCAGCATCAGCAGCAGCACCAGCGCATAGGCGATGTCCTGGAAGCGGCCGGTGCTGCGGAAGATCTCCGGCAGCAGAGATGCAACAATGGCGCCGACGACCGGACCGATCAGCGTGCCGACGCCTCCGACATAGAGCATCGTAAAGGTCACGATGACCATCTGCGGGCCGAACACTTCGGGACTGATGAAGCCAACCGTATGCGCGAACAGCGATCCGGCGGCCGACGCATACAATCCGGCGATGACGAAGGCGATAAGCTTGAAGCGCGAAATCCGAATGCCGAGCGCAGCGGCGCCGTTCTCGCTTCCGGAAATGGCGCGCAGTCCGCGGCCGAAACGGGAATCGCGCAGGCGCTGCGAGATCCAGAAACCGACCAGCAGCAGCCCACCGAGGCAGAGCAGCTTCAGCCGTTCGTCCTCGACGGTCAGGCTGCCGATGCCGAGCGGTGGAATGCCAGCATAGCCCATATAGCCCTGGGTCAGGCTGGTCCACTGGACCGAGATGTCATAAGTAATGAGGCCCAGCGCGAAGGTCGCCATCGCGAGATAGTGGCCGCGCAGACGCAGCGTCGGATAGCCAATCACCAGCGCGGCTATTCCCGCCACGCCCATCGAGGCGATCAGGGCAAGCACAGGCTCCCAGTTGTACTGCACACAGAGAATGGCGCTGCCATAGCCGCCGATGCAGGCGAAGGCGTTCTGGCCGAACGAGGCCTGCCCCGTATAGCCCATGAAGAAATTCAATCCGAGGCAGAAGATGCCATAGATCATCGCGAGCTGCATCACCGTCAGCAGATAGCCGCCATAGATCAGCACGGCGACAAACAGCAGCGCGCCTGTCCCAAGCAGGCCGATGGAGAACCGGTCGAGACGCGCAACCGGCTTAGGTGAAGTAATAGCGAGCAAGGTCATGGTGCGATTCAATCTCGTGCGTCGGCAACTCGGCCCGAACGCTTCCAGAGGCAAGAATGTAAACGCGCTGGGCGAGTTTGAGCGCCAGCGGCGCTTTCTGCTCGACCAGCAAGATACCCAGACCCTCCTTGTTGAGGGCGCCGAGCGTCGACAGGATTTCGGAAGCGACGCGCGGCGCAAGGCCGAGCGACGGCTCGTCGAGAATGAGCAGTTTTGGATCGGCCATCAGTGCCCGGCCGACAGCCAGCATCTGCTGCTCACCGCCGGACATGGACGATGCGGTCTGGTCGATACGCTCGCGCAGCCGTGGAAACAGGGAGAACACCTTCTCCAGCTGCCGCTCGCTGTGGGCCTGCGGTCCGGACAGTTTGTAGGCGCCGAGTTGCAGATTCTCCCGCACGCTCATGTCACCGAACAGGCCCCGCCCTTCCTGCACCATGATGATACCGAGCCCGGCCAGCTCATGGGTGCGTAGATGAGTGACATCCCGGCCGTTGAACACAATCTGCCCGGTGCTGGCGATCAGCCGCGTGATGGCGCGAAGCAAGGTGGTCTTGCCGGCTCCGTTCGGTCCCAGAATGGTCACGAACTCACCGGGCGCCACATGGAGCGCGGTCGACCGCAGCGCTTCGATATGACCGTAGCGGGCCGTCAGATCGCGGACAGCGATCAGGGGGACAATGTCCGCCATCGCCGTCACTTCTTGAGAACCAGAACGCCGTCCTTCACGAAGGCGATCACGTAGGGATTCTTGATAATCCCGATATGGTTCTCCGCGCTGAAGTCGTAGGACGCGCCCGCACCGTCGTAATGGCCGAGTTTCTCGAATGCATCGCGTACGGCCGTCCCATCGGTCGAATTCGCCTTCTTCATGGCGGCAGCCATCATCATGATCGAGTCCCAGGCGCGCGAGGCCTGTGCGTTGTCGGACTTGCCGAACTTCGCCTTCATCGCCCTGACGAACGGCTCCGCAGCCGCGCGGGCGGTGGGATCTGTGATAACGTTGATGTCGTCGGCTGCCACCTGAATAAGCGGCGACGGGACCAGATACTGGTCGCCAAGCACCTTGCCCGCCGAGAGCAGAATATCGAGCTCGTTGATACTGCCCAACATCAGCATCTTGGTCAGGCCGAGGCTGCGGATGTTGTTGACGACGGTTACCACCGCATTGCCTTGCCCCAGCATGATGATCGCCCCGGCGCCAGCCGCATTGATGCGCCCGATCTGAACGCTGAAGTCGGCGTCGTCCTGCTGGTAGGACTCGTTGGCCACGACGGTCAGTCCGAATTCCTCGGCGCCCTTTTCCGCTAGGCCGCGCATCAACAGGCTGTACGGGCTCGGATCGGAGAGGATTCCGACCTTACGGATATCGGTCTTGTCCTTGAGATACCGATAGCGCGCATCCACCTCGAATTTGGGTGGCGGCAGGAACTGGAAGGCCCACTTCTGCTCATCCGGCTGGCGCGGCAGAATGGAACAGAGAAACATCGGCAACTTGGCTCTGGAGACGAAGCTCGCGGCGGCAAAGTTGCCGGCCGAGATGCAGCCGCTGTCGAAGGCGGCGACCTTGTCGTCTGTCATCATTTTCCGATAGACGACCACTGCCTGCTGCGGCGTCGACTTGTTGTCTTCGATCACCAGTTCGAGCTTCTTGCCCAGGACGCCGCCTTGCGCATTGACCGCCTCAATGGCGATCTGCATCCCGTCACGCCAGTGACCGTCGGTCGCCGACCCGTATCCCGTCAAACCCAGCGACGATCCGATCTTGATCGTCTGCTGCGCTGACGCCGGCAGTGCCAGCGCGAGCGCGAACAGCGTGGCGCAAATTGACGCCTTGTGTGGTCTCATGTCTCCGTCCCCCTGTCTGTTTTTTCAGCTTGAGCGCTGATTGCAGATTGATCGATCTAACGCGTGCTCATCCAACCTTGTCCCGGACATCGCGCAGGGCGGCAGTCGCCGCCTGGCGCAGAAAGCCCTGATCCGACGAGAGCACGAAGACGTTGGCGCCGAGCGAATTCAACCAGGCGGCCTCGCTCGCATTGCCAACATAGACGCTGATCGGCTTGTTGGCCTTGCGTGCTGCCTCCGAGATGCGTTCGACTGCGCGCAACACATCGGGCGGATCTTTCGATTCATCGCCAAAGGCCGCGGTCAGGTCGCCCCGCCCAATAAACAGCGAGTCAACGCCGTCGACGGCGGCGATGGCGTCAATCTCGTCCAGCGCCACCGGATCCTCGATCTGGGCTACGAACACCATCCGGGCATCCGAATCCGCAATGTGCCGCCACATCGGTATGCCGGAATAGCGACCCGCACGTGTGCTGGTCGCAAAGCCGCGGCTGCCGCCACGATACCGCAACATTGCCGCCACCTCGCGCGCATAGGCCGCGCTCTTCACATGGGGGACCAGGACGCCGGTGGCGCCGCAATCCAGCACCGAGAGAATGGCCTCCGGTCCCGGCACCCGAACCAGCGCCGGCGTGTCGGTTGCCCGCGCAGCCATCAGCGCGATGTCGCTGCTGGTGCGATCGAATGGACCGTGCTCCTGATCGATCACGACGAAATCATAGCCGATATCGCCGAGGATTTCGGTGCCGTGACCGGTCGGTGTCTTCAGAAACGTGCCGACAAGTTTCTGGCCACCAAGCATGCGTTGCCGGAATGTGGAAGCAGTTGTCATCTTTGATAATCCTGTTGCCGTTGCTGGGTGGACTGCCGGTTACGGCATCGGATATTCATCGGCGTTCAGAATCCAGCCGGGCTTCTGCGAGAAGTCGAGCCGCGGCGGACAGAAGATGTCGACGAGCTGGTTGAAGTCACTTCCACAGGCCTCGGTGGTGTGAATCGAGGGCGGCGGAATGACGGCGATGGACGGCGTCTTGCACAGTTCGTGATCGTCCTTGCGCCAGTTCTTCTTGTTGATCGTCCAGGGCCAGCGCAAATGGTGAATGAACTCCCCCTCAACCGCGAGCGAGCACTGCTCGAAGTCGTCGTGATGGTGCGGCGACAGTTTGCTGGGATCGCGGGGGCCGTTATAGCCGTCGAGATAGTTCACCATGATGGTGGTGCAGCGCCAGATACGACCGAAGCGGCCCGGCTCCGGCGGCACGTCGAGGCTGTAGACGCGCAGACGAAAGCCATCTTTCGGCGCGGGCCACGGCTCCAGCGGTGCGACGTAGGGCTTGGCCGTGGCATATGATGCTGCATTGGCGCATTTCGCCGCAAGATCCTCCGACCGCGTGGTGAAGATGCGAACGATCTTGCCGGCTTCAATGATCTTGATGCTTGACCGTCCTGGCGGCACGAAGGCCAGCGACCGGCCGTTGACACGCTTGGTGCCCTCCGCCGTGGTGATCTCCACGACCACCTTGGGGTCGGACAACAGCACGGCGTATTCGTCCGGCTGCTCCTCACGCGCCAGCACACCGCCGGCTTTTCCCTCCGTATGCACGAGTAGGAAGTTCTGCCCGCGCCCATACCAGCTCCTGCCTGACGGCCCATCCTCCTGCGGCGGCTCGTCGTAGAAGCGGAGATATTCGGCCTGACCGAAAGGACCTGCCGGCGCGGCGCCTGCGGCTGCGGGCGCAAGCTTGGCCCTCGGATCGGTGGTGTCGTACATGTGGAATCTCCCTTGGTGTCAATTCTGGGAGCCGGCGTTTCACGATGCGCCGGCCTGAGCCTGTATCTTGTCCGGAAGGCTAACTGGCCCGCGCCGCAGCTACATCCGCTTCGATGCCAAGCGCGCGCGCGGTGTTGCCGGAGACCATCTTGCGGATCTGATCGTCGTCGTAGCCCAGATCCATACAGAGCCTGATGCCGCGGCGGAATCCGTCGAGCGGGCTGAAGGTTCCGGTCTGGCCAAGGTCGGAGCACAGCATCGTCTGCTCCACGCCCGCGGCCTCAATCTGGTCGCGCAGATCCTCGGCCTCACGGCTCTTAAACTTGCTGCCGTCGAGGAACATGCAGAGCGAGTGCTCGACGAAGGCCCCCATCGCCGCGATGCCTTTAACGTCGTTCAACGACGCGTCGACGATGTCCTCCGGATGAGTGAACACCAGACGCTTGACACCGCGGCGCTGCGCTTCTTCGAAGATCAGCCAGGTCTCGCTGACGTGCAGGTGACCGCTGGCCAGCACCATGTCGTTGCGCGCGACGATATCGAGAATTTCCTTCATGTCGTCGCGTACCGACTTGTCGTCGTCCAGCACCGGAATGGCGGTAACCGGTCGCATCCGCTCGGTGGAAGCCGGGTGCACCCATTGAGCAGACGCCTGCCATCGCAGATGGTTTGCGGCGGCCAGCGTGGGAAGCCAGACGATCCTGCCACCCAACGCAGCGGTGTGCTCAACCGCGTAGGGGTTGAGACCGCCCACCACATTATTGAGCACGATGCTGGAATAGATCTTCGTCTTCAGCTCGGGAAAGTGCTGCCGGATCAGCTCGGCCGTCATGACACCGCTGTAGTCGTGATCCTTGGTAACGACCGCGGCGAAACCCGCCTGCGAGGCCTGCCGAAGCAACGTGACGTGGTCGATGCCGCGCGGCGCGATGGACGGCCCGCTATGCACATGCGGATCAATCGCGCCTTTCAACAACGCGTCGATGCGCGCCTCGACCTTGGGATCAGCTAACTCTGTCATTCCCTCACCGCATTTTGTCCCGATTGCCTTGAAGACCGTCGATCTCGTTAACGTTCTCGAGCGCGGAACGCTGTTTCATTTAAAGATAGTGGTCGGCGCACGGTCGTGTCAATAGTTTCGGGGCATATGTCCGCGACGCTCAACGCATCAATCACATTGCACTTGCATTCCAGTTCGCTACGTTGTTCAGCACAGGCGAACACGAATTTGAGAAACGATGAGCGATTCAGCATCAACCGGCGTCCACTCCGTGCAACTGGCCATCGACGTACTGGAAGCCGTTGCATTCTCGGACGATGAACTGGGCGTGACGCAGATCGCCGACCGTCTGGGCATGACGAAGGGATCGGTGCATCGGCATCTGCAGACGCTGGTCGACCGCGGGTATCTCACGCAGAACTCCAGCACCTCGCGCTACAGCATCGGTCCGAAGGGCCGGTTGCTCGCCCGGCACGCGCCTGATGCGGATCTCATTCAGCTCGCGGAAGGACCGATGCGGCAGTTGCGCGATGCCCTTGGCCATTTCGTCGTTCTTTCCGAGATGACGCCGCGCGGCGCATTGATCCTGCACAAGCTGTCGGGCACGGCGGCGATTGAACTCGGCGTTCGCCCGGGGAGCGAATTGACCTTCCATGCGTCGGCGCAGGGAAAGGTCCTGCTGGCTTTCGCCCCCAGCCCCATGAGGGCGCGCGTCCTCGCGCAGCCCTTGCAGCGTTTCACCGACAAGACCATTGTTTCCGTCCGCAAGCTCGAACAGGAATATCTGGAGATCGTGCGTCTTGGTTTTGCCACGGCCCCAGAGCAGAGCTTGATCGGGATGAATGCGGTGGCCGCGCCGATCTTCGACGCGCAGGATGCCTGCATCGCCTCGGTCGCCATCGTGGCATCGATTCAGGTCCTGCCGGAGAAGACACGGCCGTCCGACGTCGCCCAGCTCATCGAGGCGGCACGCCAGATCTCGCACAAGCTCGGGCACGGCCGCGGCGCTCATCAGCCACCACCCGTCAAGCGCAGCGCGCGGACGGCGCGCCCGCGTTAAAGCTGATCGGCAATGTATTTTCTCCAGTTGTCGGTGCGCAGCGGCATGTCGGCAAATGTCTTGCGCTGGTCTGCAGCCCTGCCAACCAGTTCGGCAGCGGTCATCCGCTTGCCGCGCAGGTAAGCGTCGAGTTCATCCAGCGCGGATGACAGCACGGCCGCGCCGCGCAGCATCACGGCCGATGCCATCTCCACCGCGCTGGCGCCAGCGAGCATCATGCGCGCGACATCGAGACCGTTGCGTGCGCCATTGGTCGCAATCAGCGGCTTGTCGGCGCCAAGCTGTTGCCGCGACACAGCCAGCCAGTGACACGTCAGCGGCAGATTCCAGTATCCTCCGACGCCCAGCGTCGTTCCCAGAAACGGCTGCATCGTCTCGACGTCAGGCACGAAGCCGAGCAGCCGCCCGGCCATCACCACGGTTTCGCCGCCCGCGAGACATGCGGCATCCGCCAGGTCCGGCACGCGCTCGCTCTGTCCGGTGATCTTGACCCATAGCGGGATGCCGATCGCCTGCCTTACCGCAGACACGATCATGGACACCCGCTCGGGATCGAGTTCGGTGGACACCACACCTTTTGCCTGGCTGGCATAGGGCGTGCCGATATTCAGCTCGAGGACGCGCAGGCCCGCCTGCTCGACCTGCCTGGCCATCTCGACCGTTCGCGCGAGGTCCGCAACGATCAGGCTCGCGACCGCATAGGATTCGACCTGGCTGGCCTCGCGATCGAGCTGGACCGTCTGATCGAGCCACGCATCGAAGCTCTGCGGCGTCAGGCCAGAGCGACAGGCGATGAATGCCGTGTCAGGCGCGTTCGGCGTCCACGCCATTTCGCGCCACTCGCTGTCGAGCAGCATGTATTCGGCGCGCTGCAGCTGGTCACGGCCGCGCTCGGATTCGTTGATGGACTTGACCACCACCGCGCCAACGCCGGCGCGCAGCGCACGACGTACGCCTTCGGGGTCGATATGGTGCTCCGCGGATCCGGCGATCAGCGGATTCTTGAGGGCCGTTCGGCCGACGGTAACGTTGAGACGCGTCATCCAGCAGACCTCCGTCAGCTTGCCGCTAGGCGAGTGGGAAGGCCGATGATCTCCCGCGCCTCGCGTGGCGATGCGATCGCTCCGCCGAGTTCCTCGACGATGCGACGGGCCTTCTCCACCATGGCAGCATTCGATGGCGCGAGTTGTCCGCGCGACAGATAGACGGCGTCTTCCAGACCAACGCGAACGTGTCCGCCGCACAGATAGGATTGCGCGACATTGTGGAATGACGTCTTGCCGATGCCGATGGCGGTGAACTGAGCATCCGGCGGCAGCATGTTGCGGGCGTAGATGACCGTCTCGGGACTTGGCTGGAAGCCATAACGAACCCCCATGACGAAGGAACAGAGTACGGGCCCGTCGAGTGTGTTGTCCTTCAGCAGATCATTCATCAGCGCAATATCGCCGGAATCGAACAGCTCGATCTCCGGCTTTACCCCGGCCTCACGGATCACCTTCGCCATCCGCCTAACATTGCCGGGCGTATTGATGACGACTTCCCTGCCCGAATTCATGGTGTTGAGATCGAGGGTACAGATATCCGGGCGAAGCGCGGCGATGTGCTCGACACGTTTTTCAGGTGCAATCAGCGTCGTTCCCGCCGCTGCGACGCGTGGCTGGTCCGTGGATGGAACGAAACGGCCGCCGGGGCCCGTGGTGATGTTGAGGATCAGCTGGGTGTTTTTCGCGCGTATCCGGTCGACCACGTCCCGGTAATATTCGAGCTCCATCGAAGGCTTCCCGGTGGAAGGCTCCCTCACATGGATATGCACGATGGCGGCGCCGGCCTCGGCCGCCCCGAGACAGGCGTCGGCGATTTCCGCCGGCGTGATCGGCAGATGCGGTGTCTGCTCCGGCGTGGTCAGATTGCCGGTGACGGCGCAAGTGATGAAAACCTTTTGACGCGGCGCCTGCATCGCCCGTGCTCCTGTTCATTCTGCGGCCGTCGACATGACGGCCGGTCTCATTTTAATTCTTACGGTGATGCTCTTTGGCAGCGCGTACCGTTAAGACGGCAGACGCTCTGGCGATCCGATTTCCTCTGCCAGCGCGTTCAACGTCGCGGACAGTGCGCGTGGAATATCTATCCGGCCGCCATCGCTCTGGCGCTTCGTCCAACTGCGTTCACCCGGCGTACGCGGCGGCGCCTGCGCGCGCGACGCGCGAATTTTCGCGAGCTCGGCGGACGCTTCATTGCGGAAGTCTTCGACCGAACGGAAGTGTTCGATATCGATCGCCAGAAACAGCAGCGAACACAGAAACGGCTTCGAAAGGTCGCCATAGAGCGGCGCAACCTCGTCGCCGCCGGGCCCCTGCGACAGCAGGCTGCACATCAGATTGATCGCCAGCGACAGGCCGAAGCCCTTCGCGCCGCCCGACGGCAACAGCATGCCGTCGATAGCGGCCTTGGCATCCGTCGTAGGCTCCCCGTTGCGGTCGACGGCCCATGTCGGCGGGAGCGGCTTCCCTTCCCGCTCATAGACACGGATCTTGCCGAGCGCAGCTTCACTCAGCGCCATGTCCAGCACAAACTCGGGCCCGTCGGACACCGGAAGAGCGATCGAGAGAGGATTGTTACCGACCAGTTTCTCCAGACCGCCAGGAACCGGCATCATCGGCTTGGTGTTGCACATGGCGATGCCGATGCAATCACGGGCACTTGCCTGGCGTGTATACCGGGCCGCCGCGCCGAAGTGAAAACTGTTGCGAACCGCCACGACACCGACACCCATCTCTTTACTGCGCTCAATGGCCATCTGCATGGCCGCGTCACCCGCCAGATGGCCGAACATGCCCCGCGCATCCAGCACAGCCATTGCCGCGCGACTCTCAACCACGATCGGCTTCACAACGGACGACACACTCCCGAGGCGAAGCCGGCGAATATACATGTCGGCCTGCGACAGACCGTGCGACGGCAGGCCGGCCACATCGGCATCGACCAGCGCGCACGCCATCTGCCCGGACGCCAGCGACGGAAGACCGGCGCGCTCGAACAGATCGGCGAGAAACTCCTCGGCCGCCGCGACCGGCATTGACAGGACATCACTCATCACGTCGTCTTTCGTGCTCTAGTTCGGTCGACCGTCCGGCACCACATAGGCAAGGGCCGGATCGACGATCAGCACGACCTTGCCGATCTGCTCATTGGCATCCATCAGGGCATGCGCCTTGGCCATGTCCTCCAGCGGAAATGCCGCACAGATGCTGAGCCGCATCCGCCGATCCTCGAGCAATGGCCAGACTTCGCGCATCAGGGCCTTGGCAATCCAGCCCTTGTATTCCGGCGGACGCGGCCGGATCGTCGACCCCGTCAGCGTCAGCCGGCGGCGCACGATCTGCCGGACATTGATGTCGGCGCGTTCACCGAGGTGGCTCGCGATCAGGACAAGGCGACCATCGAAGGCCAGCAGTTCCAGCTCCAGATTGGTGTAAGGACCAGCCTGCGAGTCGAGGATGACGTTGATGCCCTGCCCCTGCGTCGCTTCCACCAGCGGCTTGACCCAATCGCAGCGATAGTCGAGCGCGATCTCCGCGCCGAGATCGCGACAGATCTGACGCTTGGTTTCCGACCCGGCCGTGGCGAAGACACGCGCCGATCGCAGCAGCTTTGCGATCTGGATGGTCGCCATGCCGACACCGCTGGTGCCGCCCTGTACGAGGATGCTCTCACCCTCCGCCAGCTTGCCGAGAAGAATGACGTTGTTCCAGCAGGTGAACAGCACCTCGGGAAGTACCGCCGCTTGTGCGAAGTCGTATCCCCGAGGGACCGACATGCATTGCACGGCAGGCACGCTGCAATACTCCGCATAGCCGCCGCCGGTGACGAGCGCGCAGACCGCACTGCCGACCCGCGGCCAGTTCACATCCGGCGCTGTCGCGACCACAATACCGGCAATATCGAGGCCTGGAATCTCCGTTGCGCCGGGCGGCGGCGGATAGAGTCCGCGGCGCTGCTGGATGTCTGGCCGGTTCACGCCGGCCGCCACCACACGCACCAGCACTTCGCCGCGCGCCAGAGTCGGCAAGGCCTCTTCGCCAAGCGCCAGCACCTCGGGACCGCCGAAGCGGGCGATCCTGACCGCCCGCATGTCCGACGGAAGCGCCGTCATGACACGACCTGCCGGCGAGCGGCAGCAGCCGCAACAGTGACCTCACTCTCGCCGTCCGTCTTCGGCAGGACGCGCCATGTCAGCAACATCGCGAATGCGCTGGCGGCCAGCAGACCCAGGCTGAGGGCGGGTACCGACATCGCAGCCAGCGCACTGCCCGACAAGCCCGCGACCCAGGGCATGAGATTCTGCGCGGCAAAGCCCCCGAGACTGCCGATCGTGCTGATGGCTGCAATCGCCGCCGCCGCATGCGCTCCCTTGAAGATCTGCGACGGCAAATACCAGAAGCATGGAAACATGAGCGAGACGCATGGGGTGCCAACCGCGAGCGCCACATAACGCATCCAGTTCTCGGTCAGCAGGGTCGAGGTGAAGAACGCCCCCATCCCGCACAAAGCGATCACCGCCATGCCGATCAGCACTGTGCGGTGCTCGCGCAGATGGCGCGGGAGCCAGACCAGGACCGCGGCAGCCACAGCCCATGGCAGTGCATTCAAGATACCATTCTGCGTGCCGGTCGTGCCGAATCCTTTGACGACCGTTGGCAACCAATAGATGATTCCGTAGAGTGACAGCGTGATCAGCGTGTAGACGAACGAAAACCACCACACCCTCGCGTCGATCAGGACGCGGAGCGGACTGGTATGCATGGTGGTGGCGATTTCATCGCGGCCGAGCGCGGCCGCCAGCCGCTCCTTCTCCTCGGACGACAGGAAACCGGCCGTCTGCGGATTGTCGGGGAGATAGCGCATCACCAAAACGAACAGGATGGCCGCGGGCGCACCGGTGGCGATGAAGACCCACTGCCAGCCGGCGAGGCCAAGCATGCCATCGAAATCCAGCAGGATGCCGCCAAACAGCGAGCCGAACATGTTGCCGAGCGGACTGCCGATGGTGAGAAGCGCCACGGCCTGCACGCGGTAGCGCTTGGGAAACCAGAGCGTGAGGTAGAAGATGATGCCCGGATACGCCCCCGCCTCGGCCACGCCGACCAGAAAGCGCACCGCCGCAAACATCGAGCCGGTCATGCTGAAACCCAGCAGCACCGTCAGCATGCCCCATGTCAGCAGGATACGCGCAAACCAGAGCCGCGCGCCGAACTTATGCGCGGCCAAGGCGCTCGGGATTTCAAAGAACGAATAACCGATAAAGAACAGCGAGGACGCCAGTCCGTACATGGTCTCGGACATGCCCAGGCTGCTGGCCATCTGCAGTTTGGCGTAGCCGACATTCGACCGGTCGATCACGGCCAGCATCATCATCGCCATCACAAGCGGCATGACCCGCCACATGATGCGATTCATCAGGGCTTCTTCGCTTTCGCGATCCACGTTCATGGTTTCCTCGTCGATCTTGTTGGCCGACCTTCCCCGGTCGTTCTTGTCAGGATTCTATTGAGCGGCGCGCTTCGCCGGCAGATCGAGAAATGCCGCCGCGTTCTCGCTGATCAGTTTCTTGATCGTGGCGCGCGGCATCTGCAGATCGAGCAGCATCTGCGTGATGCTACGGAAACCATCCACCGGACGCTGCGAACCGAGCAGGCCCAGATCGGACGACAGAATGGTGCTCTCCACGCCGGCGACCTCGATGAGGTGGGCCAGATCGTCTCCGCTGAACTTCTTCGACTTGCCTTCGATGAACATGCAGATGGAATGTTCCATCGTCACGCCGAGCGCGACCAACTGGCGGATATCGCTATCGGCAAAGCCGACCACGTAGGTCGGATGATTGACCATCATCTTCTTGACGCCGCGGCGTTTGGCCTCCTCGAAGAGGACGTGCTGTTCCGAGACGTGGAGGTGACCGCCAGCCAGGATGATGTTTGCCTCCGCGATCAGATCGATGACCTTCTTCGTGTCATCCGTGAGCTTGCCGTTGGCGTCCAGCGCCGTGAGCGGGATCGGATCCAGCATCTTCTGGGATGTCTTCGGGAATGTCTTGGCCTGACCGCTGGCCTGAACGTTGATATGGTTCGCCGCCGAAAGCGTCGGCATCCAGACGATCTTGCCGCCGAGCTTGATCGCATGATCGACCGCGTGCGGGTTGATGCCGCCCGACGCATTGTTCAGCGCCACGCCCGAATACAGGCGGACGCCGGACTGCGGAAACAGTTTTTCCAGAATGATGGCATGCGCCATCCCGGGATAGAAGTGATCCTTGTACAGCACCGCGCGAAAACCCGCCGCGGCAGCGTCCTGCATCTCCTCATAGTGATCAAGTATCCGCGGCATCGCGGCAGGCCCGCTGTGGCAATGCAGATCGATCGCATCGACCAGCAGCTCCTCGACCTCCTTCGGACGCGAGAGCGGCGGGAGCGCGACAGTGTCAGGATATGAAACGGAATTCTCGGCCATGATGGCTGCCCTTCAGTGGATGCTGGTTCTGAGAAAATGGCGATCTGCCGATGAATGGCGGGGCCGCAGCCCACGCCTCATCGAGCGGCACTCCCGCGTCGGCGCGTACGCGAAAGATCGCAATAGCGCCCGACGTTTTCCGGATATGGCAGGTGAACTAATTGCCACGCGATACTGGTGGGGCGCGACGACGCCATTGGCGCGCTGACCTCTCCGCAAGACACGGCACTTCCTCCCACGACACGGTTGCGCTTCGGTGGCCTGAACGACACCGGCACATTCTGTTGGGCCGATATTGCAACCAGCCGGGCCATTTGCCATATCTATTCGCCAGCGTTCCGCAGAGTGGAATCTTGGTATGGCCCCCCGTTCACCGAAGGTCGAAGCAGCAGCCCGCACGCTCATCCTGCTGGAGGAGTTGAACCGGCATCGCGTCGCCTCGATCCAGATCCTTCATCTCGCGACCGGCCTGCCTAAATCGACCATCGTTCGGCTGATGAAATCGCTGTGCGCCATGGGCTATGCCGCCAATGACCGCAGGCAAGGCGGCTACACGGTGGCGTCGCGCGTCAAATCCCTGAGCAACGGCTTTCACGGCGACCCACTGGTGGTCGAAGCCGCGCGACCCTGGGCGCTGTCCTTTACGTCACAGCATCAGTGGCCGTTGGCGATTGGCGTTCTCGACCACACGTCCGTGGTCGTGCGCTTCAGCACTATTGCGGACAGTCCGGTGTCGCCGTTCCACGGAACGATCAACATGCATCTCAGCCTGCTGCGCCGCGCGCTCGGTCGTGCCTATCTGGCATTCTGCCCCATCGGGGAGCGCCTGATGCTGCTCGACCTACTTTCACGATCGACGATTGATGAAGATCAACTCATCGGCGATCGTGCTCAGACATTGTTGATGCTGAGATCAATCCGGAAGCAAGGCTATGCCGAGCGGGATCGCGCCGTCGACCCTCGCTCATCCGGGACGATCGCCATCCCGATCATGAGTGGCGACAAGGTGCTTGCGACGGTTGGTATGACTTATTTCATCTCTGCAATCGATCGACGTGAGTTGCTCAAAACCTTCCTGCCCAGCCTTCAGACCTTGGCAGAGAACATTTCTCGAAGCGCAGCTGCCCTCAAGTGAATACGATCAATAGCACCGAGATTTCCACGAAGGTCGCTGGACCCGATGATGGCGACGCCACGTCAAGTACGGGTCAGATCAAATAGGTCAAATTTGCATCTCGACGTCAGCTTTGCGCCAAGAGCGGTCCAGTTGGGTTTCTGAGAGCTTCGACTAGCTTTTCATGGGCTAATCATTCCGCATATTAACGTTGTCTTGAGCCAAAATTTCTTCGTTCTCGGCTATCCCGGTCCAGGCTAGTGCATCCCGAAAGCAGAAGTGCCGATTTATCGGGCTCAGGCTCGGCTTGGGCCTGCCGCGCCAGTTGCGCGGCTTTATATCGAAAGGCGAAGGATTGCTTCGTGGTCTGCACGCGCAACATTCTGTTTGTTCGGGTACCTAGGCTTTTTCGGCGATGACATGATTATGCAGCACACCGATTCCGCTGATCTCTACTTCAACAGTGTCGCCGTCTTTCATCCACAGCGGCGGAAAGCGCTTCGCACCCACACCGCCGGGCGTGCCGGTGACGATCACGTCGCCCGGCTCGAGAGTCATGATCGTGGAACAATATTTAATCAGCGCTGGGATGCCCGTGATCAGCAGATCCGTCGTTGATCTCTGAACGACCTCGCCGTTGAGCCGGGTCTGCAATGACAGTTTCGACGGGTCGGGAATCTCGTCGGCCGTCACTAGCCACGGTCCGAACGACCCGGTTCGCGCGAACGTTTTTCCTGCAATGAATTGCGACGTATGGCGCTGCCAGTCCCGGATGCTGCCTTCATTGTAGCAAGCGTATCCGGCAATCGCGGCCAACGCGAGATCTTCTGCGATGCGACGACCTCCGCTGCCTATCACCACGGCCAATTCGCCCTCGTAATCGAAATGATCGGATTCCAACGGCTTCACGATCGGTTGCAGATGACCGACCTGGCTTTCGGGGAAACGGACGAAGATCGACGGATTTTCAGTGACCGTACGCCCGGTTTCCGCGACATGATCGCGATAGTTGAGACCGATGCAGATGATCTTACCCGGGTCGGGGATCACTGGAAGGAAGGCGACATCATCGAGTTTCCAGTTCGGCGCAGCCTGCTCGACAATGCGCTTCGCTTCGCCGAGCGCATCCGCCGCGAGTAGCTGCCGTAACGACGCGATGCCGCGCTCCCTGAAATGCGGGCCGAGTTCGACGATGCCCTGGTTCTTTATGCCGCCGAAGCGAGTGACGTTGTCGGCTTGGAACGATACGAGTTTCATGATCGGTCTCTCTGAGTTGAATGAAAAAATGATCTGGAGCGCTCATGCGGCGCAGGATTCCCGGTGCAGTGAAGGCGGAAGGTGGAGCGCGTGGGTGAGCAGGCTTGCTGCATCACCCGGAGTCGCGGCCACGGCGAGCACGTATCGATCCGGCCGGATGAGCGCGGCGCTGATATTGCCCTGATCCAGCCAGTCCCGAAGCGGACCGTCGTCATCGGCCGCCACGAATGCCACGCCCTGCTGCCGGCATCGCCGCCGCAGCGTTTCCTCGGCGCCGATGTCGCCGGCACGCGCGATCAGGGCGAATCCATATCCGACGTGATCGTCGAGAAGGCGGCCGTCCGACATGCGCGGTTGCGGCCCGGGCATCCCGATCGGGCAAACGCCGTCCGGCGCCAGACCCGGGCCCAGACGGGGCTTGATCGAACTCATGCGGACCGGCTCGGCGGTGGCCGACGCGCCCGGCAACGCGCGCTCGACGGCGCGGGTATTGATCAATCCGCCGAGACGCACGGCAAGCTCGATATATTCGGTGACATGCGGCACGCGTTCGCTGGCGTAGGTATCGAGCAACGCATCGTCAGCGCAGCCCCCGATCACTGCGATCAGTTTCCACGCCAGATTGCTCACATCGCGGATCCCCGCACAAAGCCCCTGACCAAGAAACGGCGGCGTCTGATGGGCGGAATCGCCGGCAATCAGCAAGCGGTCCCGTCGCCACCTGCGCGCCACCACCGAATGGAACATGTACACGGCGGCGCGTTCGATGTCGGCATCGTCCGGCGTGATCCAGCGCGACAGCAGTTGCCAGATCTTTGCGGGCTCGATCAGCGCGGCGTTGCTTTCGTCATCGCGCGCCGTGATCTCCCAGCGGCGGCGTTGTCCCACACCGCGCACATAGGTCGCGGGCCGCTCCGGTTCACAAAACTGGATGCTGTGATCGCCGAGATCCGGCCTGTCGCGCTTCAACAGGCAATCCACCACCAGCCAGCGCTCGTGAAAACCCAGATCGGTCGATGTCGAACCGATCAGACGCCGAACCAACGAGCGCGCCCCGTCGCAGCCGACCACATAGCGCGCACGGATTTGTTCAAGTTGGCCCGAGGCAAGATCCTCGAAGCGCAACGTTGCGCCGTCCGCGTCCTGATCGATCGCGAACACATCGCGACGGGTGAGCACCGTCGCCTCGGGCAGCGTCTCAAGCTTGTGGCGCAGCACGCGCTCGAGGTCCGGCTGATGAAAGCGGTAGCTTTCGTGCCAACCCTGCGGCCCGATCGTCGCCGGCCGAGACCAATCGAGCATGCACCGGCCATCGGCATCGACGAACAGCATGCCGGGGGACAGGCAGGTGGACGGCAGGACGTCGGCGGCGATGCCGATCGTCTGAAAGACACGCATCACTTCGTCGTCGAAGTGAACCGCGCGCGGCAGCGGATACGGTTCGGCCTCGCGTTCCAGCACGGTGATGGAGAGACCGGCCTGGGTTAGCAGCAGCGCAAGCGTGGCGCCGACCGGCCCGAGGCCAACGATTGCCACATCGACGGTTTTATCGCTGACGGACATTCCGCTACTCCGCCCGCACCACGGAGTCGAGCCAGGCGCAGTTTGCCGGGTTGGGAACGCGGACGCCGCGGCGGGCAGCATCCAGCCGCATGTCCCGCATGCGCTTGCGTTGTTCCTCCGCCATGTAGAGCCGCTCGTGGCCCCACAGGCTCGGGCCGTCATGGGTCTCGAACGGCTCCCAGGTGTTGGGATCGATGACCTGCGCGCCCCAGCCGTATTCGACAAAAAAGTCCGACGGCGAGTGCGCATAGAACGACGTCATGTGATCGTTGGTGTGGCGTCCCAGCGTATAGGCGACGCGGCCCTCGTCGAGTTGGGCCAGATCGTAGCCCTGCCCGACATCGTCGAGGCTCTGCAGTTCAACCATGAAATGGTGGAAGCTCTGCCTGCCGGACCCGACCATCGCAAAGGAGTGATGGCGCCCGTTGATGTGGAAGAAATATAGCGGATAGGGCTTCAAGCCATAGTCCGTCACACTGAAACCGAGGACATCGCGATAGAACAACATCGCCTGCTCGATATTGTCGACGTTCAGGACCACGTGGCCCATGCCCAGCGGTCCGGTCTTGAACCCGGAAATCGGCCGGCCGGGACTGAACGGGTCGCTCGCGATCTCTGGCGTGTGGAAGATCTCGACGCGGTGCCCGTTGGGATCGGTGAAGACGATCAAGTCGGCGACGCGGCGTTCGTCCGCGAGCGCCCGCGTGCCGCGCCTGACCCGGACGCCATGCGCATCAAGCCGCGTAGCCATCGCTTCCAGGTCGTCGTGATGATCGACCTCCCAGCCCATGAAGCCGAGCCCTTCGTTGTCCGCTCCGGTCACCACAAGTCGCTGCTTGCGATCGTCCATCCTGAAGGTTCGCACGGCCCCGCCCCGGTCGACCGGCTGCATGCCTAGAAGACTGGTGGCAAAGCCACTCCAGTCCTCGAGTTTGGTGGACTGAATGCCGATATAGCCGAGAGACTTGAGAGCCATTGAATATCTCCTGTCGGAAATGCGGTCGGTACCGCTACTGACGCTCGATGCCCCGGGCATCGATGACCTTGTTAAATTCTGCGATCTCCCGCCTCACGCGACCGGCGAATTCGGGCGCGGTGCTCGGCGTCGCATTGGCCCCCAGAGCCCGCATCTCCTTCTGGAAGTCCTCTGATTTGACGATCGCGACGACTTCCTGCCGCAGACGGTCAGCGGCCTCGGATGGGATGCCTTTCTTAGCCGCGATACCGAGCCACGATTCGTATTCCAGCCCCGGCACGACGTCCCCAGAGAAGGCAACGTTTTTCATCTCCGCGGGGACGTCGCGCGTCGTCACCGCGAGCGGCCGAACGGTGCCGGCCAGCGACTGCGGATAAGCGAAGGTCATCGTATCGATCATCACGTCGACACGCCCGCCGAGAAAATCGGTCAGTGCGGGCGTGCTTCCACGATACGGCACGTGGAGCAGTCCTGCACCGGTGGCGGCATTGATCCATTCGCCCACCAGGTGGTGTCCCGTATCGAATCCCACCGAATAAAAACTGATCGACCCCGGCTTTGCCTTGGCCGCCGCGATCAGCTCGGCCAGCGAGTTGTAGGGTGACGCCGGTCGAACGCCGACCACCATGCCGTAGGTCGACACCGTGGAGATCCATTCCAGATCTGCGACGGGATCGAACGGGAGCTTGGCGCGCATCGCAGCTGCCACAGAATGCGCACTCGCCAGCAGCAGCAGCGAATAGCCGTCCGCCGGCTCGTTCATGACCTGCGTTGTCGCGAGCATGCCGCCGGCACCGGGCTTGTTCTCGACCACCACGGTCTGGCCAAGCCGCCTGGACAGCCGTTCGCCGACCAACCGCGCCGCCGTATCGGAACTACCGCCGGGCGCAAACCCCACCACGATGCGGACCGGCTTATTCGGATACTCGTCCGCGGCCTGCCCGCCCGCCGTCGAAAGAACAGTGGCAAGTACGGCCGCGACCGACCCAATCCATCGTCTTGACGGACAGCGCCACGTCATAGCGCGATCCCCTCTTCCGCGAACACGCGCGTCGCTGCTTCGGTCGACTTCAAGGTGGCGTAGCGCTCGGCGCAGGCGCGCGGGACTTCGAGCTTGACGCGGTCGATGGCCCAGAAAAGCACGTAGAACAGGGCCGCATCCGCGAAGGTCGCCTCGCCGTGCAAAGCGCCGCCCGGTTTCAATTCGTTTTCTACAACCGCGAGCCCGGAAGTGACCACGTCGCGCCCCTGCCGCTGGATGGCATCGTGCGTCGTCGGATCTTCGCAAAATTTTGCCGGACGAAAGATGCGCGAGAAACCCTGCATATGCAGGGTCGAGACCAAGTAGTCTGTCATTTCGGCCGCTCGCAATGCACACTCAGGATCGGACGGCGACAAACCAGTGCCCGGCGCCGACGCAGCGATGTGCTGCGCGATCACCGGAAATTCCGTCAGCACCGATCCGTCGTCACGCTGCAGCGTGGGCACCTTGGCCTTCGGGTTGAGAGCTAGATACCAGGGCTGGCGGTTCTCGCCCGTCTTGATGTCGATCTTCTGCCGGTCGTAGGGGTCTCCGATGGTCTCTAGCAGATAGTGGATGCCGATCGAACACGCGCCGGGTGCGTAAAACAGTTTCATGCTCGTCCTCTAATGAAGAGTTTGATCTGCGTTGTCGGGACGCCAGGCTAGGGCACGGCGCTGAAACAGGCGCAGCACGGCGTCGGCGAGCAGCACCAGTGCTGCGGTAATGACCATGCCGGCATAAACACCGGTGATATCGGCAACGTTGTAGGAATGGTGGATGTAGTAACCGATGCCGTTTTCGGCCGCGAGGAATTCACCGACCAGCGCCGCATTGATCGCCCACGGCAGCGCCGCCCGCAGCGCCGCCCATACGAAGGGCTGGGACGAATTCCACAAAACCTCGCGCGCGATCTCGCGCTTGCCGGCGCCGAAAATCGCGACCGTCCGGATCAGGTTCGGTCCGACCGACCGAATGCCGATAAAGGTGGCGACGAAGACAAGGAAGAACGTCATCAGCGCCACAAGCACGATCTTCGACGTCAGGCCGATCCCGAACCACATGATCAGGATCGGGCTTAGCGCGAGTTTCGGAATCCCGACCGTGGCCTTGGCAAACGGCTCAATGACCGATGACAGCCGCGGCGACATCTGCACGACAAACGGCAGCACAACACCGAGGCCTGCGCCGATCAGAAGTCCGCCGATGGCCTCCAGCGTCGTCGTCCACAACATCCAGACGATCTCACCGGTCCGAACCAGATCGATCACACGTAGTAGGGTCGGCAGCGGGCCCGCAATCAAATCCGGCACCCAGCGTGCGGATGCTTCCCACACCGTCAGCAACACGATGGCGACGCCACCGCGGGCCAGCGCAAGCCACGGCATTGCAGAGCGACGCAACAGCGGCTGCGCGATCTCGGGGACGATGTGGCTGATGGACTGGCTCATCAGACCTCCGCCCGGATGCGGCTGAAAATGCCAGGATAGTTCGGCTCGGTGACCAGACTGTCGACCGAGCGCGGGCGGGAAATGTCAATCAGGTGTTCGCCGCGAATACAGGCCGGCGATTTCGTCAGCGTCAGCGTCCGATCGCCGAGCGCGATGGCCTCGGTGATGTCGTGCGTTACGAAGAGGATGGTCTTGCGACCAAGCTCCCACAGCCGGACCAGATCCTTCTGAATGTGCAGGCGCGACTCCGCATCGAGCGCGCCGAATGGTTCGTCCATCAGGATCACAGGCGGATCGTAGGCCAGCGTGCGGATGATCGATGCGCGTTTGCGCATGCCGCCCGACAATTCGTGCGGATAGTGGTTCTCAAAACCGTTCAGGCCGACAGCGGCGATCAACTCATCGACCCGCTTGCGAAACGAGGCATCGAGCCGGCCCTGGATCTGCAGCGGGTATTCGACATTGGCGCGCAGCGTGCGCCACGGCAGCAGGTTGTCGTCCTGCATGATGTAGCCGATGCGTCCATTTGCGCCCGCGCTCTGACCCGGCCGCGACGGCGCGCTTATGACCTCGCCGTGGAGCCGGATCTCTCCCGCCGAAGGCCTATCGATCTGGGCGAGCAGATTCAGAAGCGTCGACTTTCCCGATCCCGATGGGCCAACCAGCGTGACGAACTCGCCTTCGTGCAGCGCAAATGAGAGCCCCTTGATGATCCAACGCTCGCTCTGCGTCGCTCTGTCGCTAAAGAACCTGCCAAGATCGCGGGCTTCGAGAACGGGTTCACAAGTCATGTCAAGCCGCCTTCGGAGTGCTGGGGTTCGTCTGCGGACGCCATGCCAGTAGCTGCGCTTCTGCAGCGGCCACGGCGATATTGGTCAGCGCCACGATCAGCGTCAGCGCCGCGACGGCGGCCAGCGCGCCCGTGATCTCGAAGTTGCCGGCCGAGGACTGGATCAAGTAACCGAGGCCGCGGTTTGAGGAGATCAATTCGGCGATCGCCGCACCGCCGATCGACAGCGGCAGGGCAATCTGGACCGCCTGAAAGACGAACGGCGTCGCCGAGGGCAGCACGATGGTGCGCAGTAATTGCGCTTCGCTGGCGCCGGCGACCTTTGCCATCCGCAGCAGGCGTGGATCGACGGCTCGCACTCCCTCAGAAGTACTGAAGAAAACCAGGAAGAAACTAACGCTCGCGACCAGCGCGACCTTGCTCCAAATACCGATCCCGAACCAGACGATGAAAAGCGGAATGAACGCGATTTTTGGCAGCCCGTAGCCGATCATGATGAAGGGATCGAGCACGGCGGCGAGGAACACGTGTCGCCGCAGCACCAACGGCAGCAGCAAGCCGGGCACCGCTCCGATTAAGAAGCCGAGCGCCGCCTCGAGCACGGTGTAGCCGACATGACCGAGCAGCACGCCGGATGCGATCCAGACATAGATCTGGTGCACCACCAGGACCGGAGAGCTTATCTGCTCTGGCCCGGCCCAGGCGCTTCCTGCCTGCCAGACGGCAGCCAGTGCAGCCGCAAAGATGATGCGATCCCACATCTCTCAGCTCCAGATGGCGTTAGTTGGCGGATGCCGGCGAGTACAGCTCGCCGGCAGGTGGAACTTTGGCATCCTCCGGGATGATGCCGCTGATCCTGTCGAAGGAGACGACGTTACGATACATGTCGTCGGTCAGTTCGAGGTCGGACCGCGCATATTTCGCGAAGATCTCGAACGACTGCTTCAGCGCTCCGGGCTCCATCTTGTCGAAGGTCTTGCCGAGCGCCGCGAGGCTCGCGGTCGGATCGCTCTTCATCAAGGCGACGGCCTTCCTCAGCGCCGCGACGAAACCACGGCAGATCGCCGCCTGGGCCTGGCAATGATCCGGACGCACCAGAACGACGTTGTAGGGAAACGTCTTCATCTCCGGCAGGTCGACGTCGGGACCCGACACCCACATCACGCCGCCGTCGGCGACCGCCGTCAGGGAGAACGGCGGCGAGAACGCCATCGCGTCGATCGTCCCGCTCTTCATTGCGGCGACCATCGCCTGCGGCTGCAGAGCCGTGATGGTGAAGTCTGTTTCGGGATTCATGCCCGCCTTGCGGGCAAGATAACGCAGGAAGCTGTGCGGCAGACCGTTCACCGCATCGATACCGATGGTCAGTCCCTTGAGCGCCTTGACCTTGTCGAGGGCGCCTGCGGAGGCCATCGACCCGAGTTTGTCGGCGACCGGCTTGCGCACGATGATATCGGTCGTGAAGCGATCCTGGGTATTGGCAATCGCGACAAGCTTCTGGTTGCGCGCGGCTGCCGCGATCTGAATGCCGCCGGAGATCAGCGTAAAATCGGCGCTCTTGCCGAGCACAGCCGGAATGACACCGGGCCCGGCGACATAGATGATCTTGGGGTCGATCCCCTGTTCGCGAAACAGCCCCCGCTCGACGGCGATGTAAGCCGGCGCGAACAGCAGCGACTGCGCCGGCAGCGCCATCGTCACGGCGGTCTGCGCCTTCACGGCGCTGCCGCCCGACGCGAACATCAGACAGGAAACTAGCGCTGCAAACCGCGCTTTCTTTACCGAGTAGCTCATGACGTCCCTCCCCTTGATGTTCAGCTACCTGTCTTTTGCAGATATGCTTCGTGTTCCGGATGTCGTCTCGGCGTCCGACAGAGCGCGACGTCCAATGCGTCATCGACAATGTCGGGCGGCTCCGCGTGCGGGTCTGTAGTCCGGAAGGTCACGTAACCATCGGGCCGAACCAGCACGGCGCCGCCCTGCGCGAGCCCGTACAGCGCACGGAATTGTTCGGACGGATCGTCCAGGTCACCGCTTGCGCCGATCGACCAGGCGCCGCCCCGCAACTGCCGAGCGTCGATGGCCTGCATGAATGGAGCGTGCCAGACCTTGAACTCCGGCGTCGTGAACAACGTGAACTGCCCGTAGCCGATCAGATCGATGGTCGAAACGGGCTGTCCGCCGCGCTCCAGCCAGATGTGCGGCGCGCGATGACCGGGGCGGCCATCCGGCGTGTAGTCGATTACCGAAAACGGCGGAGCCGACGTCCCGTCGCTGACGAAGGCTCCCCTTGGATAGACGTGGCCAAAAGTCTGGCCAAGATAATCGAAATGCTCCCGAAGGCTCGGCACGACGTTGCGAATATGAGCTTCCGCCGCATCGCGGCCATCGCCGTCGAGGCTCCTCGCCATCGCGCTGTCAGCCGTCGCCATACCGGACAAGCCAAGCTCCGCCATCTTCAAGGCATTGGCGACACTTTGCTCGATGTTGATCTGCGCAATCGGCCGCCGCTCCGTATTGTAGCTGTCGAGCAGTGCGCCCGGCGCCCGTTCGCGCAACACCAGCGCCAATTTCCAGGCGAGATTCTGAACGTCTGCGATCCCTGTATTCATACCTTGCCCGCCCGTCGGCGGGAGCGGATGGGCCGCATCGCCCGCCAGGAAAATCGGTCCCGCATTCATGCGGTCGGCCAGCCGCGCTTGCATCCGCCATGGCATGATCGAATGGATTTTGATGTCGATGCTGTCGAGGCCGATTACTTCGTGCAGGATGTCGGCGCAGCGATCCGGCGTGAAATCAGCTGCCGTTTCCTTCTGCTCATCGAAAGCGAAATTATAGGTCCAGCGACGGCGCCCATCGAGCGCGATCAGGACCCCGCACGTCTGTGCATTATAGATCCACCACAATAGATACGGGCGATCCTCGACCAGCGACCACAAGTCGGCTTCGAAATAGATGCCGATCTGGCGTCCGATCCGGCCGCGCCCGGACATTTCGATGCCGGCCTGTCGGCGAACCAGGCTGCGCGCGCCGTCGGCACCAACCACGAAGGGAACGGCGATTTCGAACGCGCCATCCGGACCGATGCCGACCAGACGCACGCCATCGCCTTCACGCGCAACGCTTTGGATCTCGGTTTCGAAGCGGAGCTCGATATTCGGATCGTTGCGGACCGCTTGCAGCAGGATCGGCTCGAGGCGATCCTGCGGACACGATGCGCGCAAGCTGGGACTAGCGGCGCGATGGGCTGCATCGCGTTCCGTTACACCGCGCGTGCGCAGCACCGCAACTGCAGGCTCGGCGAGCCGTCGCAGGAAAGCAACGCCCTGGTTTCGGTCGGCTGGAAGGCTTTGGGCCACGATGGATTCTTCCAGCCCCAAAGAGCGAAAGATCTCCATGCTGCGCGCATTGACGACATGACCACGGGGATGCGTGGACGTCGTTGCATTCTGTTCGTAGACGATCGTCGCTATGCCCTCATGGGAGAGCAACAAGGCGCACGTCAGCCCCACAGGACCCGCGCCGATAACCGCAACGTCAGGCATCGCTTCCTCCGGCATGACGCGTTCTAAGCCGCATCACCTTCATTGACTGACAGTCAATCGTTAGATTGACTAGCAGTCAAGCCGTATCTCATAGGCTTTGCGGTGCATCATCTGCGCCGAGGACGTGCGCTTGCGCCATTACGACGGGAAACAGCTGCAGGGATGCGGTGATCACACCATCGGGCAGCACACGCCGCCCCTGAATCCACTCCAGGACCAGTTCGTCGTAGAATCCAAGCCACGCCCTCGTGGCGACGACAAGCGGCTCTGAAGGCTCTTCGATGTTGAAAAAGCCGAGAACCAAGTGGATGGCATTGCTGCGGGATTTTTCCCAGATAGCCTGAATGGCGGGCGTGCCTCCGCCGCGCGAGTGAAACACATAGTCCGCCCGCCGCTGGCTGACGGCGTCCATATGGCTTACCAAGAAAGCGCGAAGTTTCGCGTTCGGTGTCTTCGGCCGCCGCGTCGCTTCGATGTGAAGCAGATCGAGGCGATCGGCGGCGACCTGCGAAACTGCCTCATAGAGCTTCGCCTTTGTCCCGAAATAGTGAAAGACAAGACCGTGCGCGACCCCGGCCCGGCGGGCGACTTCCTCAACGGGTACATCTTGAAACGAGGTCTTCGTAAAAAGACTCGTCGCGGCGTCGATGATCTTCCTTCTGGATTCGATACTTCCGGCCTTACTGCTTATTTGCTTCATTGATTTGACCGCCCGTATCACTCCGACATCGCCTATCTCGACCGCATCTACAATGCGAAGTATTTGCTCTAACAGAAAGCAACGGAAAGACTAGATCAGCCCAGCTGTTTCTTAAACGTCCAAATGGCGCCAATGACTTGCCTTTCGCTCTTATCGATACCATGTTCGATTGCCGACAAAAATAGTGTCGAACTCACGCTACTTCCCGGTATCGGGCCCTACCCTCCACCCTATGGAATCCCAAGCAGACCATCGACGTGGTTCGCGCCGCGAAGCGCCACGCGTCTGCCTATGGAAAATTCAGATCAACGATAGCTGCTCTGATCTGCGAACTTAACTTCACGAGCGGCTCTAGTAATGGCTCCACCCATCTGCTTGCGGGTTCAGCCGAGGTAGCGCTAACATTGACGACTTAGATCGGACGTCCTTCGACGACGATAGGGGTTGAAGGTGCCGTCACGTCGGGCTGCCACGTCGCAAAACAATAGTTGTGCCGTTCAATACTCGCGGCGGCCTCCATTATTTCCCGCTCTATTGCTGGCCAGCGTTCTCGCCCCTTTGCGACCAGCGAAGGTGTGAGACTAGGAGCCAGGAGAAAGTGTAGTCGACCCAAATCCCGGCGGCGCGAAACCTGGCGGCCGCAGCTAAGCCGGGGATCGCGATCCCGCCGATCGGATAAGGATACGAAACTTGCGGATCTGTTATGCGCGACTACGTCTCGCGCCACTCGAGTTGCAATATCTTCCGAGGGATCAGGTGCCCCCGTAGCCCGCGTCATGATTTCCAAATCCGTCGCTACGAACACGAAGCGACCGTTCAAACTTGGCGTTTGCGAGATACGCGCGCGTCGCCAAAAGTTGAGAAAACAGCGGGGCCACACGTCATCTCTTCTGCCACTTTCGCGAAGAGGCGGTCGTGCTCGTTTTGGCAGTAGCGCTCGCGCCCAAGACAGCTTCCTTACGTCGTGCGCGTTTCTGAAACCATCATCCCTCACGCTCGGCTTTTATTCCGGGATGATGGTTATGATTTTCGACTTCGTCCATCTGGCGTCGCGTTCTATGTTGGCCGCCACCAAAGGCGCTTGCTCGGCTGCGATAGGCGGAGAGAAGACGTAGCCCTGCACGAAATCGCAATCGAACGCGGCGAGCAAGTCCACCTCCGTCGCCATTTCGGCCCCTTCGGCGACGACACTCATTCCCAGCCCATGCGATAGAGCGATCATCCCACCGAGCAGCTTACGTTTCTCGGGCACGGTTGCAATGCCGTCCACGAATGTCCGATCAATCTTCAGACAATTGAATGGAAGACGCGTCAAATAGCCGAGCGAAGAATAGCCGGAGCCGAAATCATCAAGCGCCAGCTGGACGCCCAATTTCGATAAGGCTGCAAGCGTGCTACTGACTTTCTGCTTGGTATGATCGACAAACAAATTTTCAGTCAGTTCCAGGCAGAGCAGTTCTGAAGGAAGGCCGGTCTCTGCGAGCACAGTTGAAACTACTGCCTCAAAATCCCCACTGCAGATTTGAGCCGGAGAAACGTTCACCGAAATGGATCGTGGCGGCAATCCGGCATCTAGCCAACTGCGCATTTGCTTGCAGGCGTTGCGTAGCACCCAATGGCCGAGATCAACAATGAGACCAGTACTTTCCGCAATGGGAATGAGCTCCGAAGGTGCAATCGGCCCCCGCTCAGGATGATCCCAGCGCAGTAGCGCTTCGAAACCACTTACGCGGCCGGTCTTCAAATCGACTTGTGGCTGGTAATGTGCTTCGAGGCCCCCAGTCTCTACGGCGTGGCGGAGGCGTCGGCCGAGGTCTAGCCTTTGATCAGCCGCCTGAGCGTAAATAGGCTCAAAAAGCTGCGCTCGGCCGCGTCCTGCCTCTTTGGCCATGTAAAGCGCAAGGTCTGCGTTGCGAGAAGCTTTCTCCGCCGTTGCCCCATGTTCTGGCAAGACAGCAATGCCGATGGTGGCGCCAATGCAGGCCTCGCCTTCGGCGAGTTCGACGGGGACCGATAACTTAGCGATAAGCCGATTTGCTAGGATGAGCAGCGCTTTGGCAGACGTGGAGGGCTCGTCCGTCAGCACGGCAAATTCGTCGCCGCCGATCCGGGCAACGAAAGCTTGCGGACCCAGCTCTTGTCTCAGGACATTCGCGACGTGGATCAGCAAGCTGTCGCCAGCGGAATGACCGAGGGAATCGTTGATCTCTTTAAATCGATCAAGGTCTATTAGTAACAGAGCGTCGTGTCCGTTTTCCGAGATCGGCTTCTCGAAAAGACCGGCGAGTTTACGCTTAAAGAGAGCGCGATTGGCAAGTCCTGTCAAAGGATCGGTATAAGCAAGCAGCTCGAGCTTGCGCTCAGCTTCTTTGCGATCGGTGACATCTTGAGCAGTGCCAACTATGCCGACAATCTCTCCGTGAATAATCTCCGCTTTGCATATGACGGCCAGATCGCGCGTCGTGCCGTCAGCGTGCACAATTCGTATGTCTGTGGCTTCCGTCTTGCTGCTGCGAAGAATGCGCTTCTGCATGTTCAGAAGACGATCGGCATCGTTTTCTAGAAAATAAGGCCTGGTACTCTCATCGGTTGGTTCAAAGGTGGTAGGGTCCAGGCCAAGCATTTGATAGAGTTCAAGCGACCATACCGTTCGGCGGGTGTCCAGTCGGTGATTCCAGGTTCCTATTTTGCCCAGGCGATGAGCATCTTCCAGAGCGTGGGTTCGCTGGTCGAGCAACGCGCGGGCTGTTCTGAGCTGTGTGATATCGCTCGCCGTGCCGCGATAGCCTAGGAATGTCCCGTCATCGGCGAAGATCGGCTTGCCGCTCGTGCAAATACTGATCCGCGAGCCATCATTCCCAATCGATGTGTAGACAAAGTCACGGAAGGGGCGCTGGGCTTCCATGTCCGCCCTGTGCAAGGCCATGGAGCCTTCTTCTTCGGGTGCATAAGATAGCTCCCAGCGCGCCTTTCCGCCGGAAGCTACATTTTGTAAGGCTGCATTTCCATCAAGTGACTTAGGATAGGGAAGCAGCCGATGGTCGGGGCCAGTCTCCCAACACCAGTCCGAAGCGGTACTGACGAAATCCGCGAGCCGCTGTTCGCTCTCTGCCAAAAGTCGTAGGGCAGAAGTTTCCGGGGTTACGTCCCGGACAACGCCGAACACCCGCTGAACCTGACCGTTCGGGGCGAACTCTGGTTCGCCATGCACTACGCAATCAAGCTGAGTGCCATCGGATCTGAGAAGTTTCGTCTGTATCGCAAATGGCTGACCCTCCGCCCAACATGCTGAGTAATGGGCCGCTAAAACATCGCGGCTTTCGGGTAGGTAACGCTCTCGCATTGCAGCAATGGGAGCGGAACCATCGGGAGTTTGGAAGTCGTAAAGGGAAGCGAATTCTGCTGATTCCCAGAAATTGGCCGCAGTGGCGCTGTGCGACTCCCAATACCATACGCGAGCCATCCTCATCGCGCGATGCAGCGACCGCTCCTCATGCCAGCGCCTCCGCGCTTCTGGTGCGGGAGGCTGCCCCAATGACAATCTTCGAACGGCCATCTTTCCCCACCAAGACGAACGCGCACAATAATAGAACTAGCTTGGTAGCATGCAGCCTTAAACGATTTGAGCGGATGATGCGTCGGTAGGGGCGCGCCCTGCATCTTGGTATAATTTGGGTAAATAGCAGCTGAGAACGTCGAACTGGATTCGGCACCACCTTCCGACCGAACGGGTGTTGCGCCGGTACGTGTGCAAGAAGATATTCCGCAGTGAAGGTTTTGCGACTCTCAGAGAGTTAGGTGTCCGTTTATCCCGCACGTCACGACAAGGCTTCTCGCCGCTTGCGCATCGGATGCCATGCTTTCGAAGGGAAGGGGTACCCATCGCTGCTCCAGATCCTATTGGTGCAGCGCCCCTGGCCGAGGTTTGAGCCCGCCGCACCCACGGCGGGCTCGTCATCAAGCGTCTCGACCGCAATCGAGATGAATGTCCCTAACTACGTCATGGCTCGACGTTAGCCTAAAAGCCGACCGCCAATTTGGGCTCTTCCAAAATGGGAAGCCGCGCCGCCGGCGCACCGCTCAGAGGGGGAGGATCATCCTCCTCATCGAGGTCTCTCAAAGCACTCAGGATGCGTCCCACCGGGATAGCGGTCGGTGAACCGGGAAGTTGCCTGAGCCACGGACTATTCTCGACGGCAAATGCGTCGGACGCCCATGCCGCCAGCACGCAGCGCTTTTCTAGGCTTGAGAGGACCGGGTTAGCGAGCACCTCTGACGGGTCGCTGTAGGTTGCTGCCAGAAGTGAATTTGCATGAATGTCGAAGAGTGTCTGGTTCGATTTCATGGTCGCCTCCTTTACTCCTTTCTGTTTAAGACGGCGACGAGCGATGTAGAGCGGTCGGCCGGCAGGTCAAGAACATCGCCCTGGCAGAAGCCCAAAAAAATTTGCGACGCCCCCTTGAAACTTTCTCGCAGTTTTTTTTTATTTTAGTGCTGCTGGACGCCAGAGGTCGGGTCCAGTGTGAGGCGGACGCCGGGGGTGTCCGGCGCCTGCTCATACCCATCTTGCTCATTGGAGGATTTGGCTATGAAGACTTATGACTTTGCTCCGCTTTGGCGCTCAAGCATTGGCTTCGACCGCCTGTTTGATCTTGTGGATGCCGCACAACGCGCCAACGAGGACAGTTTTCCCCCATACAATATCGAGCGTGTCGGTGACGACCGATACCTCATCTCCCTGGCTCTGGCGGGTTTCTCGCCGGACGAGATCAGCTTGACGGCAGAGCAGAACGTTCTGACTGTCGACGGCCGCAAAGGTGAACAGAAGCGTGACTTCCTTTTCCAGGGCATCTCCGGTCGCGCGTTCAAGCGGCAGTTCAACCTCGCCGACCACGTCCAGGTAACCAGCGCGACTTTCGAGAACGGCCTTCTGCAGATCAACCTGATCCGCGAGATTCCCGAGGCCATGAAGCCGCGAAAGATCGCCATCAACGCTGGCCCGCGCTCAAACGTCGAGCAACTTGAAGCCAGGGCGGCCTAACGCCTTTATCGATCGCTTTGTGCAATCGTTCCGCGATGGCTTCGGCCGTCGCGGACCTGCGTGACATTTGGCATCGCGCTGATCACTCGCGAAATCGTCAGGAGGCAGGGATGACCCACTTCGCACTTCCAGCCTTGGCCGCTGGAGAAGGCCTTACGAATTATCTCACCGCTATCAAGCAGTTTCCGCTCCTCAAGCCTGAAGAAGAGCTCGCCTACGCCAGGCGCTTACGCGAAGGCGGCGACAGGGACGCTGCCTATCATCTTGTGACAAGCCATCTCCGTCTGGTCGCCAAGTTGGCGATGCGCTATCGCGGCTATGGGCTGCCTATCGCCGACGTCATTTCGGAAGGTAACATCGGCCTGATGCAAGCCGTGAAGCGATTTGATCCGTCTAAAGGTTTCAAGCTTGCGACCTACGCCAGCTGGTGGATCAAGGCAACGATCCAAGATTACATCCTGCGGTCATGGTCGATCGTCCAGATTAGCGCTACGTCCACCCAAAAGCGGCTGTTCTTCAACTTGCGTCGTCTAAAGAGCAAGATCGCAGCTCTTGAAGACGCCGACATGCAGCCCGACCACGTCGCAACGATTGCGCATCGCTTGAACGTGCCCGAGAGCGAGGTGATCGATATGAATCGTCGGTTCCTCGGGGACATGTCGCTCAACGCAACGTCAAGAGAGAATGACGAAGAGGGAGCCGAGTGGCAGGAGCGCCTGCCTGATCCCACGTCTAATTTTGAAGAGGATGTCGCGGAACGCAGCGAGCTAAACTGGAGGCGGCAGATCCTCAGGCGAGCACTCGACCAGCTGAAACCGAGGGAGCAGCGAATTATCGAAGCACGATGGCTATCGGACGCCCCGCTTACACTTGATGAGCTGGCCGCAGAATTGAGCGTGTCACGGGAGCGGGTACGTCAGGTAGAAGCCAGAGCGCTGGAAAAGGCCCGAACATATGCAGCATCGCTCTTGAGTGTTGACTCGTAGTGAACGTCGATGTGCGCAGGCTCGCCACACTCCACATGTTCATGCCGATCAATCACAACCAATGAGAGGGAGCAGGGCGCGAGTTACTGCACCATCAGCATGAAATCCGTCTCTCCTACGATGCGGATGGTCGCGCCATTGGCGATCATGCTTTCCGCCTTGCGGTGTTTCGATCTCTTTTCCTGCCCCTTCGTCAACCGCAGATCCTGGTCTCCGACCACGAGAATCGTCGTTTTCTTGGTCACGCTGTCGGCGACATCGCAGCCGGCCGACGCGGCGGCGCTGGCAGCTTGCTGTCGCGCGATCTGAAGAGCGCCCGTGAAAACGACCGTTTCGCCTGCAAGCGGGCCATCAGACAGGCCGGACTGAGCGACTTTTTTGCCGGCATAAGCAGGCGCCTGAATGCGACGCGGAGATGTATCGACCGTCGACGCGTAACCTATGTCATCAACCCATCGATGCAGCGGTGTTCCGCTGGCCTCTATCGCGAGCAACATCAACATTCCAGATGCTCGTGCGTCATCGACGGCCTGATGATGCGTAAACTCGATCCCGAACGATTTGGTAAGGTTCGCAAGACCGTAGCCGCCGTTCCCTCGAAACTGATCCCAAGTCCGTTTCGCGGCTTGGCAGGAATCCCCCAGGTGCACGGTAGCCCGCCCGTCCGGTATCGCCCAGCAGCGCGCGCAAGCGCTGTGCGATCGAAAGGGCTGTGGTGGACTATCACTGCGTTCTCAAGCGCGGCGGCGATGACCGGAATAACCCGCGCCATATTCGGCTTTCCGGCGACCTTTTCGGGTGTAATCCCGTGGATTCTGATGTTGGCCGGGTCGAAGGCGTCCTCGGAATCGACCAAAATGTCGAGAGACTTGAAGACCGCTCCGTCTTTGAAGTGGACAAGCCCGACCGAGCAGATACTGCCGAAATCGGCATTTGCCGTCTCAACATCCAATGCGATGAAATCCTTGACCATCCCCGAGCTCCCCAGCTTGTCTGGATCATTACCCAAGGGCTGGATGAGGACAATGGTCGTTAGCCTGAAAAGCCTTACGATGGCTTCCACAGGGCAGGTATACGGAGGTGGAATCAGGCTGTTTCCCGGTACGGGTATTTGAGCAACGTTATCTGTGATATACTTTCGCCAGAGAATGGGGCCTGCGTTGAATGCTACATCGAACAGTTCAATACGACGTGCAAGAGGTCCAGCCGGGGCTTTGGCGCTGGAACATTTATCCAGGCAATCGCTCGGTACAAGGGCCGGTCAAGTTTCGCTCGCGTGAGCTAGCTGTGGAAGCATGCCACGGCGAGATCAATGACGGCATTGAACGGACGCGCCAGCAGGCAGCTCGGCGGTAGTAGCTCGACCTATCGAGCTCGTGGATCAATCGGTGACTTCTGCTTCCAGGACGTCCTCTTGGCTTCGGTCGCCGTCAGAGCGTAACGTTGCTCGGTAACGACCAGGCGATAGGCCGTGATGTCGATGGAAGAGCTTTGAAAACGCGGCAGTGGTCTCATAGCCGACAGAGGTCGCGATCCGTGCGATCGCCTCGTCGCTTGTTTCAAGCAAGAATGCGGCCTCCGACATCCGGCGTGCGATCAGATAACTGTACATGGACTGACCGACGAGCTTGGTGAAGCGCGCCGAAAACGCCGAGCGACCTAGCCCAACCCGCTGCCCGAGGTCATCAAGAGTCCAGGGCCGATCCGGTCGTTCGTGGATCAACCGAAGTGCCGGTCCGATGTGGGGGTCAGCCATCGCCCCAAGCCACCCACCTTCTCCGGAACCAAGAGACTTGATCCAATTTCGCAAAACCTCGACGAAGAGCACTTCTGTTAGTCGTGACAGCGCGACGCCCTGGCCGGGGCGCTCACACGCCGACTCGCTCACCATGCGTCGCAGAATCGCCTCGAGCCACGCTCCGTCCTCGGTGGGCTTCAGGAGAAGCACGGGCGGGAGTAAGTCCAGCACGCTGCCGCGTGAGGGCCGCGCCACGGTGAACTTGCCGCAGATCATCGTCGCATGCGGCTGCGCATTGCCGCCGTGACGAACGACGCCACGATCCGCGGACGATTTATCGAAGTCGAGAACCGAAAACGGCGTCGTCCGGCGATCTGAATAAATCTTATGTGGCTCGCCTCGCGAGATGACGACACAGTCGCCGGCGGCCATGTGGAGCTCTTGTCCCTGTTCAAGTGCGAGGGTTGCCGAGCCACGACTGATATAATGAAACATAGCGTACGGGCGTTGTGGCAACGCCAGATTCCAGGGATGGCCGAGCTCGAAGTGGAACAGCAAAGTCCCCCCGAGGCGCACGCGGTCGAGTACTTCGGCGAGGATGTCCATGGCGGCGATGCTAATCTCGCGGACGATCCGACGCAATACTTGGACGATTGGGCTCTACCGTCCAAGACATCTTCATATTAGGTCCTGCCGAAGCGCGCGGACGCATCGTGCAGTCATCCATTTCCGAAGCGGGAGATGGAAGACCCGTGACTTTGCTGGATCGCCTGCCCATCCCCGACCTCGCGTCGTTCGTCATCCAACAGGAGCCATTCATGCGAAATCTTCTGCTTTCAACCGCCGCCGTCCTCATGGCCGGAGCGGCATTTGCCGCCTCCGCCCAGTCGGCCGAACTGCCCAAGGGGGCCGCTCACAACATCGTGCTCGTCCATGGTGCTTTCGTCGACCAGACGAGTTGGCAGCCTGTTGCCGACATCCTCACCAAGAAGGGCTACAACGTCACGCTCGTCGAAAATCCGCTCACCTCCCTTGCCGCTGACGTCGATGCCACCAAACAGGCCTTGGCGAAGCAGAACGGTAAGACCGTTCTCGTCGGCCATTCCTGGGGCGGCGTGGTGATCACGCAAGCCGGCAACGACCCCAAGATCTCGGCGCTCGTCTACGTCTCCGCATTCGCGCCCGACGTGGGACAATCTCTGGCGGATCTCGCCAAGAGCGGTCCTGCGACCGAAGGTGGTGCGGCGATTCATCCGGACGACAAGGGCAACCTCTACATCGATACGAAGGTGTTTCCGTCAGCCGTTGCGGCCGACCTTCCTCCGGAGATCGCCGCGCACCTGGCTAACTCGCAGCTTCCGTTGAATCACGTTGCATTCGAGGCGCCCGTCAACATTGCAGCCTGGCGCGACAAGCCGACATTCTATGTCATCAGCACGAAGGACAAGGTGATCGCACCCGAGGCCCAGAAGTTTTTCGCCGGCAAGATGAAGGCTCAGACGACGGAAGTCGCCGGCAGCCATGCTTCGCTCGTTGTTCATGCGAAGGAAGTCGCGGCGGTGATTGAAAAAGCCGCGCTGGTGAAGTGACAAGACCGCTCCCGGCGCATGCGTGCCGGGAGCGCTGCACTGGTCCCCCACTTGTTACTTCATGCCAAGCATTGGGAGGATGAAATGACTGCACTCGACATCACGAGCGAGGACGCCACGCTTGAAACGGCACCCACCCGCTACATCGAAGGCCGCGGAATCCGCTTCGCCTATCGCCGCCTCGGCCCATCGACCGGAACGCCGCTGGTGCTTCTGCAGCATTTCTCCGGCAACATCGATGCGTGGGATCCCGCCGTCGTCAACGTCCTCGCCGCCGATCGCCCTGTGATCGCCTTCGACAACGCCGGAGTCGGTCGCTCGACCGGTCAGACGCCCGACAATGTCGCGGCGATGGCACGCGACGCGGTCGCCTTCATCAACGCGCTTGGCATCTCCGAAGTCGACCTGCTGGGCTTTTCCCTCGGCGGATGCGTCGCCCAGCAGATCGCTGCCGAGCATGGACGGCTCGTCCGCAAGCTCATCCTCGTCGGGACCGCGCCCAAAGGGGAGAGGAACACCTGTTAGCAGCTCTACAAGACGCGTTTTCCCAAACCGATGCACCGGACCCCCGCCTGCCGCTGTTCTTCACGACGTCGTCCGCCAGCCGCTCGTCCGGCCTAGCGTTCCTGAAGCGGACGCAGGTGCGCAAGGACAATAGGGACACCGACAACCGCAGCGCGGTCACCGATCCGCAGGCCGAGGCGCTGATCACTTGGTGCGCCACACCTGATCCCGAGCACACCATTCTGCACGCGATTCGTCAGCCCACTCTTGTGGTCAGCGGTAGCCACGACAGCATGCTTCCAGCAAACAATGCCTACGCAATGTTCAAAGAACTCAGCAACGCGCAGCTGGTCCTCTATCCCGATTCAGGCCACGGCGCTCTGTTTCAGCACCACGAGATCTTCGTCAGTGACGTCCGGACTTTCCTGAACGCGTAACCAGCGGCCGCATGATCCCCGGCGAGAGATCGACGCGATCATACGCACTTAATCCATGAGAATTTTTCGGAGGACAAAATGGAAATAAAGAAAGTCGAGGTCGAACGTTTCAGCCTTACGAGCTCAACGCCATTCGATGCCGTTGTGGCCGCGCTGAGGTCGGCTGTTGGGCAGCCCGACATAGTCGAATTTTTCAAGGCGTCGAGGGCAGCAACTTCCTTCCCGGAATTGGAGCGCGTTGTGCAAAGCGGGCTCGGCCGCACGGGCTTCATGCTTTTCGCTGAATTCGACCTGGGCGCGGTTCTGCGTCATGAAGCTGGTTCCAAGATGCCTAACAGCACGCGGTTCTTGGTGGGAAACCCACTCATCATGAAAGAAATGGTCAAACACGTATCCGATGCCGGATCTTACGCTCCAGTTACAATCCTCATTGATGAACGTTCCGATGGCGTGCATCTCTCCTATGACAGAATGGAGAGCTACCTCTTGCCATATGGCAACGCAGAAGCACTCGCCGTCGCCCGCAACCTCGATGCGAAAATCACGACCTTGCTGCGCGAATGTGCAAGCTAAAACTTCCCGATGACGTTTCGGTCGGCGGAAGTGAGCGTCTCAAAGCGGCAATCGCGCAACGCGAGAACGCAACTTCGTGACGCGAGCGAGACGAATGGCCATTAAACCTGGAAGAGCATTCCGACATGTACAAGAAACGTCTTGCCCTCCTCATCGCGACGGCTCTTTCGACAATGGCCGTCACGGCTGCTCCCGCCGTCAGTGCTGAGCCGCTGGATGCCGCGACCCTTAACACAATCAAATCGCAGTTTGGCAGGCTCATGGAATTGGCCAACAACCACGATTTCAAGGCTCTGCATGAGATGTTTTGGCAATCGCCCTCCACCCTGTTGGTGGCGAAGAGCGCGATCCCGTCCGAGGGGAGCTGGGCCGGCTTTTGGGGCAACCAAGCGATTGATCAAAAGCTGCATGACATCGGTAGCTCCGGTCCCGTCGTGCTCGAGCCAGATTATTCGAAGCTCAAGATTGTCGGCCTAACGCGCGACGTAGCAGAATCCTATGTGCCGATGAACATTACGGTCTCATATGCGGGACAGGATGGAACAGCCAGGCCATTTCTGACGATCATTAATTGGCTTCGCATCGGGAATGACTGGAAGGTCACCTCTGAGATTATTCTGCCGGTGCCGCCGACACCCGCTGCGAAGGGCTAGGAGCGCCAAGCACCTGCTAAGCGATCTCGTCGAGGAGCTCAGGTCGGCTATGACCCAGTCTTCTCACATTTGCGGCAGACGCTCTAGAGATTCAGCGTCCGCTTTGCGCCAGAAGGAGCCATTGACCTACTCAAGGCACTATGATGGCCGGGCCGATTGTGCCGCGTCCCTGAAGTTCCTCGGGTGCTCGCCTGACCTCGCTGAGCGGATAATTCCTGTTGATCTCGGCGCGCACTTTGCCTGAGGTTAACGCCTCGGAGAAAGTGGCAGCGGCTGCTTCATAGGCCGGACGGGTCGCGATCCATGTGCGCAAGGTCGGCCGGGTCACGATGCGGTGCAGGAGCTGCAAGTCGAATGCGCCGACATTGCCGGACGCGGTACCGTGGCTGATAACCATGCCCATCGGCCGGATGCAATCGAGGGATTTGAGAAACGCCGGCTTGCCGACGCCGTCATAGATCACATCGGCGCCGACGCCACCGGTCAGCTCCATCGTCCGCGCGGCGAAATCTTCGCACAGCTACTACGCTTACGTACCAGAGGCGAGCAGATCGCAGGCCTCAGCGCTTTACGCTGGTTGGAGGAGGAAGGTGCTCGACCTAGCCCTTCCGCTCCGACCACGACTCATCGAAGCGTCGGAATCTTGTCGTTTCACATCAATGACGGTTCGCGGTTGATGGCAAATCGATGCAGACGGTCGCCGAAAGGGGGCTTGTCGGAGCTAGCACAACTATCTGATTAGGCCACCCGCCCTGGCGACCCTGTTCAAATGAAAGTCAGCATCGCCAAACTGCTGCTCGATCATGGTCAGCCGCTTGAAGTAGTGACCGATCTTGTACTCCATCGTAACGCCAATGCCACCATGCAGCTGCACGCCGCCCTGCCCGACAAAGCGCGCCGAGCGGCCGATCTGTAGCTTGGCAGCAGCGACCGTTATTGCGCGTTCGTCCAGATCTGTGAGGCTTGACGCCATCGAAGCCAGATAGGACATGCTGCGTGCGGTCTCCATTGCGGTAAACATATCGGCGGCGCGGTGCTGCAGAGCCTGGAACGAGCCGATTGCGACGCCGAACTGTTTGCGCTCCTTGATATACTCAACCGAGATCTTGAGCGCCTCCTCCATCGCGCCGACCGCTTCGGCGCACAGCGCGATGCGAGCGTCATCGGCGACCTGCTCGACGATGGGAAGGCCGTGCTCGGCATCACCGATCACGGCATCCGCAGGGATTTCCACATTGGTGAGCTTGATATCGGCAGCGCGGCTGCCATCTTGCGTCTCGTATCCGCGGATATCGACTCCTTTGGCATTGGCGGGAACGAGAAACACACCGATACCCTTGGCATCGCGCTGACCACCGGCGGTGCGAGCGGTGACGATGAGTGTATCGGCCGTGTCGCCATGGCCCGCCACGAATTTCTCGCCGTTGAGCACGTAGCCCGCGGCGTTCTTCTTGGCGGAGGTCGCCACATCGCCGAGATCATAACGCGAGCCGCGCTCGAGCTGGGCAAAGGCCATGCTCTTACCGCCCTCAATAATTCTCGGCAGATGTGCTGCACGCTGGTCGCTTGAGCCGCGGCGCAGAAAGCCGCCGCCGATGACGACCGTGTCGAGATAGGGCTCGACTACCAGATTGCGGCCAATCGCTTCCATTACGACCATGGTCTCGATGGGACCGGCGCCGAAACCGGCGTCTTCCTCGCTAAACGGCAGGCCAAGCAGGCCCTGCTCGGCAAACTTGCCCCACATGGCCTTGCTGTAGCCACCAGGCTCAGCGCGATACTTTTTGCGGGCCTCGAAATCGTAGGACGACTTCAAAAGGCCGTCGATGCTGTCCTTGAGGAGGCGCTGCTCCTCGGAAAGATCAAAATCCATCGTGTTTTCTTTCGGATCGCGCGGAGTGCGCGTGCGTTGAATGAGCCGGCTCGGCTCTTCTTCATCTCGGCGCGAAGCGCCGGGTGAAGGGGGCCGCGAGCGACGGGCTATGTGATCTCAGCGGCCGCGCTGCGCGCGTCGACCTCCTTCGGAGGTAAGAGGTAAGAATGATCAAAGGCCGAGAACGGCCTTGGCGATGATGTTACGCTGGATCTCGTTCGAGCCGCCATAGATCGAAACCTTCCGACAATTGAAGTATGTCGGCGCGATCGGCGAGGCCCAGTCGGTCTCGTCGTTTGTGCCGTCGGCTTCTGGGAGGAAAGGCATCGCGAACGGGCCGGCGACTTCGAGCAAGAGCTCGGTCAGCGTCTGCTGGATTTCCGAACCCTTGATTTTGAGGATAGACGAGGCCGGATCCGGCTTGCCCTTGCCATGCTTGCCTTCGGCGGCAACGACACGCATCTGCGTCAGCTCCAGCGCCTTAAGCTCGATCTCGATGGCGGCGAGTTTCTGACGGAATTGCGGATCCTCGATCAGCGGCTTGCCGCCCGATATCACGTTGCCCGCAAGCTCCCTGATGCGGCGGATGCGTGCCTTCGAGATGCCGACGCGTGCAATATTGACGCGCTCATGGCCGAGTAGGAACTTGGCATAATCCCATCCCTTGTTTTCCTCGCCGACGAGGTTTTCGGCGGGCACCAGAACCTCATCGAAGAACACTTCATTGATCTCGGCGCCGCCGTCGATCATTTGAATTGGACGGACGGTGACGCCTTTCGATGCCATGTCGATCAGGAGGAAGGAAATGCCTGATTGCTTCCTAACATCGGGATCGGTGCGGCACAGGCAGAAAATCCAGTCGGCATGCTGCGCCAGTGTGGTCCAGGTCTTCTGACCGTTGACGATATAGACGTCACCCTTTCTCTTCGCCGTGGTCTTCAGCGAGGCGAGGTCCGAGCCAGCACCCGGCTCCGAAAAACCCTGGCACCACCAGTCGTCCATATTCGCGATGCGCGGCAAATAGTGCTTCTTCTGCGCGTCATTGCCGAAAGTGTAGATGACCGGACCGACCATGTTGACGCCGAACGGCAATGGCGGCGGCGCCGGATGTTTCTGCAGCTCCTCAAGGAAGATATATTGCTTCGCCGCGCTCCACCCGGTACCGCCATATTCTACCGGCCAGTGCGGCACGCCCCAGCCCTTCCGATTCAGAACGCGTTGCCAGGAGACCAGTTCATCCTTGCTAACATGCCGCGTCGCCATCAGCTTGGCGCGCACCGCAGGGTCGAGGTTGTCCTCGAAGAATTCACGCACTTCGTCGCGAAACGCGATTTCATCGGCCGTAAAACTGAGATCCATATACCTAAGACTCCGGTTTCGGCGGGCCGCGGCCCGTAACCATGCTAGGGGCGTCTCATCATCACGAGGGCGCCCTACGATTTCAGGGGTTTGAGATGCGGCCGCGATTTAGTGCGGCATCACGGCAGGCTGCTCGCGCCGGATCCAGAAGATGTAGCGACGCCCGGCAAAACGCGTGATGCCGTGCAGGATCATGCCGATCGCCGACAAAATGATCAGGACGGCGAAGACGCCGGTGATGTCCAAATTAAAATTATAGTTCATGATCAGGTAACCGAGCCCGGCCTGCGCGCCCACGAACTCGCCGACGATGGTGCCGATCACCGCGAGAACGGATGCGATTTCGAGCCCCGCAAAGATCAGGACCAGCGCGGAAGGAATCCGCAGGCGGAGCAGCGTCTGCCATGTCGTCGCGCCATAGGCCTTCATCATGTCGAGCTGATCGCGATCGGTGGAATGAAAGCCGGAAATGACGCTGACTAGGATCGGGAAGAAACAGATCAGCGCGGTGATCACGACCTTCGAGGTCAAGCCGTAACCGAACCAGATCACCAGAAGCGGCGCGACGGCGACCTTCGGCACGGTCTGCAATGCGACCAGATAGGGATAGACCAGCTTTTCGATCACCGGCACCAAGGATATCAGCGCGCCAACGATGAGGCCGGATGCTATTCCGACAGCGAAGCCGATCAGCACCTCGGTCAATGTGACCAGCAGATGCGGCCACATCGTCCCATCGCTCAGCAGGGTGTAAAGGCGGACGGCGACGCCGCTGGGCGCTGGCACCACCAGCGGTGAGACATGGCCGATGCGGCAGATGGCTTCCCAGAGAGCCACGAGAACGATCGCTAGGGCGATCACCTGGATTCGCGCGGATAATTGGTTCGCTAGCTTGTGGTTCATAGTGACGCCCCCGTCGGCGCTTCCGAGCCGAAAATGGTCCTGATCCGATCGCAAATCTCGCCGAAACGCGTGTCAGCCATGGTCTTGAGACTGCGCGGCCGCGCGATATCGACGTCGATGATTTCCGAGATGCGGCCGGGCCGAGGCGACATCACCACTACGCGGTCGCCGAGCAGCACAGCCTCTGGAATGCTATGCGTGATGAACAGCACGGTCTTCTTCTCTTCTGAGCAGACCCGCATCAATTCGACATTCAGCGACTCGCGGGTCATGGCATCGAGCGCACCGAACGGCTCGTCCATCAGAAGAACCTTCGGCTCGCGCATCAGCGCGCGGCAGATGGCGACGCGCTGCTGCATGCCTCCCGACAGTTCGAACGGATATTTCCGGGCGAAATCAGCAAGCCCCATGAAATCCAGCCAGCGTTCTGCACGCCACCTGGTCGCCTCCGACCGATCGTTCTTCAGATGGGGCGACAGCAGAACATTGTCCAGAACGGTATTCCACGGCAACAGCAGAGCCTGCTGAAACACGATGCCGACATCGGACCGCGGCCCGCGGAGGATTTCGCCATCGCATTTCACAGTCCCCGACGTCACCGAGGTCAGGCCGGCCAGGATGCGCAGCAACGTCGTCTTTCCGCATCCGCTCGGTCCGACGACCGAAACAAATTCGTTCTCCTTGATGTCGAGATTGACTTTCGCGAGCGCAGTCACGACCTCGCCCGAGTGTGTGGCGAATTTCTTTTCGACATTCTCGATCGTGATCAGCCCGCGGCTCGCAATCGCCGGCCTATCGGTCTCTGTGACGGGAGACGTCAGCATGCATATGTCTCGTTCGTTTTGGTGAAGTGGGCGCGCCCGTGCGGCCGCGCTATCGAATGTGCCGCTCGCTATTGAAGCGTTTTTAGGTCGAAATTCTTCGCCTGTTTCACGATCGCTGCCCGATCATAGTCGTTGATCTGATCGACTAGTTCGGTGGTGAACATGCGCGACGCCGGAATCGGCTTGGCGATCTGACCGCCCTGCAGCAGGAAATCGCTCAGATCCTGCCAGCGCGATTCGATGAACACGCCGCGCTTGTCGCCGATCTCGAGATCGGTCCAACCGTCCCAAGTGGTGGTCATCTTCAATCCGCGCTCAAGCTTCTGTTCGACGGAGCCCTCGGCAGGCTTGCTTTCCGGATAGATTTTCCAGGTCATCAGGACGCAGGCGGTTCGGTTGGCGAGGCAGAAGTCGAGGCCCTTGGCCAGCGCACGGCCGAAACCGGCGAGCAGCTTCGGCTTTTTTTTGATTGTTTCATTGGTCGCCAGAAGCGAAACGTCGGGAAGCTTGGCGAGCTTGTCGTCGATCGGCAACTGCCTGACCGGCGAGCCGGCGAGCCCGAAGGTGATATTCGCCGTCTCCCAAAACACGATCGCGTCGACCACCTTTTGCTTCATGGCAGCCATCGCCTGCCCGCCGGCGCCGATCGGAATGAAGGTGACATCGCGGTCCGGATTCAGCCCAGCGGCGCGAAGATAGGCCTTGCCATAATTCATGGCGGCGCTGCCAAGCGCCGTCACACCGATGCGCTTGCCTTTCAATTCGGTGACCGACTGTATCGCGCTGTCGACCGGAACCGAGATTGACCAGATATTGCGATATTCAACACTGGAGAAATAACGCAGGTCGAGCGGCGCGGCGACGCCTTCTTGCATCGCGATCACGGCCTGCGCCGGACTGGCCCAGCCGATCTGGGCGTTGCCGGTAGCAACCTGAATGGCGACCTCGTTCGATCCTGCCGCCAGGATGTAGGCGACGTCGAGCCCCTCCTGATCGAGATAGCCGAGATATTTCGCAGCGATGAACGGTGCGATGGCCTCGTTCGCGTTGCGCTGCGGCAGCAGGACGTTGATTTGTTCGGCGGAGACGGCACCGGAAAGCGCGCCGCAGGCGGAAACCGTCAGAAAGAAAACAGCAAGAAGCTTATTCATGTTCTTAAAACTCCAGGCTCAAGCCGGTTGACAATTAACGCAACGCTATTCGGTAAATTACTCGTACACAAGCTCAGCACTCGTTTACGAGCGACAAAAACCTGCTCACATTTCATCAGTTTTTGTGCAGCCCACCATTCGCCATGATGCGGCTGCCCTCGCGGCATCTAGCGCGGACTGCCCAAGCGTATGAAGGCGTCGTTATCATCCGCAGGGCGTCCGTCAGCGGTCGCTCCTTGCAGCATTGAGCGATGCGAAAGTCGCGCCTTCGCTCGCCAGCCGAGCGAGCAAGGCGGCCGGTCTCAAGGCCGGCTCGTTGAGGTGGTCGGCATAGAATTCGAGCCGCCCGACGATGTGCTTCAGGCCAACCTGGTCGGCATAGAACATCGGACCGCCGCGGTGGGTCGGCCATCCATACCCGTAGAGCCAGATCACGTCGATGTCGCTCGGGCGCGCCGCGATATCTTCCTCGAGGATGCGCGCGCCTTCGTTAATCATCGGATAGATCATGCGCTCCAGAATTTCCTGATCGCCGATCGCCCGACGCGTCAGGCCAAGACGCCTGCAGGTGTCGTCGATAATCTTTTCGACTTCCGGATCGGAGATCGGCGCCCGCGATCCCGCTTCGTACCGGTAGTAACCTTTGGATGTCTTCTGGCCGAGGCGGCCCGCCTCGCAGATCGCATCGGCGATGTCCCAGCGGATGCCGCGATCCTGCCGCGAGCGCCAGCCGATATCGAGGCCGGCGAGATCGCCCATCGCGAACGGGCCCATGGGAAGGCCGTATCGGGTGATGACCGCGTCGACCTGTTCGGGCAGCGCGCCGCTCTTAAGCAGCGCTTCGCCCTGCAGGCCGCGAACGGCAAGCATGCGGTTGCCGACGAAGCCGTGGCAGACGCCCACGACGACGGGCGTCTTGCGGATGCGCTTGGCCACCGCGGCGGCCGTCAGCAGCGCATCGGCCGCCGTCTTGTCGGCGCGCACGATCTCGCAGAGCTTCATGATATTGGCCGGTGAGAAGAAGTGCATGCCCAGGACATCCTGCGGCCGCCCTGTGACGGCCGCTATCTCGTTGATGTCGAGATAGGACGTGTTGGTGGCCAGCACCGCGCCCGGTTTTGCATGGGCATCAATGGCGGTGAAGACGTCCTTCTTGATGGCCATGGTTTCGAACACGGCCTCGATGACAAGATCAGCGTCCCTGACATGTTCGAGCCCGACCTTGCCGTCGATCAGAACCATGCGTTTGCCGGGCTCGTCCGCGGCAATGCCGCCGCGTGCCGCGGTGGCTTCCCAATTCTTCTGCATCATGCCGAGGCCACGGGTCAGCTGCGCCGCTCCGGTCTCGATCAGGGTCACGGGGATGCCGGCATTGGCAAAGGCCATCGCGATACCGCCGCCCATGGTGCCAGCACCAATGATGGCGACGCGCTCGACCGGCCGCGGCTTCACGCCAACCGGCACGCCTTGAACCTTGACCGCCTCACGTTCTGCAAAGAACGCGTGACGCTGCGCCTTAGACTGATCGTCGACCACGAGTTTTAGAAAGGTCTCGCGTTCCCGCTTCAACGCGTCGTCGAACGGCGTGTCGAGGGTCCAGCTCACCGCCTCGGCGCAAGCCAGAGGCGCATTCATTCCACGCGCTTTCTTCGTTGCTGCCGCAGCCGCGGCGGTGAACAGCGAGCGATCCGCCCGTGCGTCCGCGAGCCTTGAGTCGTCGTTGCGCAGCAGAAGCAGCGGGCGCCGCTCGGCAACGACGCGCTTCGCAAAAGCAATCGCGCCATCCGCCGGGCTTTCGACGATATCGTCGATCAGGCGGCGCTCGCGCGCCTCGGCGGCGCCGACCGGCTCGCCGGTCACGATCATTTTGACGGCGAATTCCGGACCGACCGCGCGCGGCAGGCGCTGCGTGCCGCCGGCCCCGGGCAGCAGACCGAGCTTCACCTCAGGAAGGCCGAGTTTCGCGTCGTTCGTGGCGACACGAAAGTGACAGCCCAGCGCGAGTTCGAGCCCGCCGCCGAGCGCGGTGCCATGGATAGCGGCGATCACCGGCTTGCTGCAGCTCTCGATCGCAGCGATCACCTCGTTGAGGGATGGCGACTGCGGCGGCTTGCCGAATTCGGTGATGTCGGCACCGGCGACGAATGTGCGTCCGGCGCAGGCGATCACGATGCAATCCACTGCGGCGTCCACATTTGCGGCCTCGACCCGTTCGAGGATCCCACGGCGGACGGCGGCGCTCAGCGCATTCACCGGCGGTGAGTCGATGGTAACGACCGCACAGCGGTCGGTCACCGCGAGCTTGACGACTTCGCTCAATGTCATTCTCCAATCAGAGCATTATCACTCGGTGCCCGCAGCGAGCCGCGGTCCTGCCAGCCGCAGAACGCTGCGCACGTTATTATCGGCACGCGGGTCAGTGGATGATCTCGAACAGGCCCGCGGTGCCCATGCCGCCGCCCACGCACATGGTCGCGACGCCATATTTCGCCTTGCGGCGGCGGCCCTCGATCAACAGATGGCCGGCCAGCCGCGCGCCGCTCATGCCATAGGGATGGCCCATGGAGATGGCGCCGCCATTGACGTTCAGCTTCGCCGGATCGATGCCGAGCTTGTCGCGGCAATAAATCACCTGGACCGCAAAGGCCTCGTTCAGTTCCCAGAGGTCGATATCGTCGATGCCAAGGCCGTGACGCGCGAGAAGGCGCGGGACGGCGTAAACCGGGCCGATGCCCATTTCGTCCGGCTCACAGCCTGCTGACACGAAGCCCCGGAAAATGCCGAGCGGCTCCAGACCCCGCCGCGCCGCTTCCCTGTCGCTCATGATCACCATGGCGCTGGCGCCATCCGACAGCTGGCTGGCATTGCCTGCCGTGATGCAGCCGCCTTCGCGCACCGGCTTCAGCCTGGTCAGGCCATCTTGCGTCGTATCCGGACGCGGTCCCTCGTCCTGCGACAGCGTGATGCCTTTCAGGCTCGTTTCCTTGGTCTCCTTGTTCGTCACCGACATGGTGGTCGTCAGCGGCACGATCTCGTCGTCGAACTTGCCACTGGTCTGCGCGGATGCGGTGCGCATCTGGCTATCGAACGAATATTCGTCCTGCCGGTCGCGCGAGATCGCGTAACGCTTCGCCACCACCTCCGCTGTCTCGAGCATCGGCATATAGATGTCCGGCTTCATCTCCATCAATGCAGGATCGACGGCGCGATAGGTGTTGGCATGTTCGTTCTGCACCAGCGTGATAGACTGGCCGCCGCCGCCGACCGCAATCTGGACGCCATCGTGGATCACCGAGCGGGCGGCGATGGCGATGGCCTGCAGCCCCGACGCGCAAAGGCGATCGACCGTGGTGCCCGACACCGAAACCGGCAAGCCTGCGCGCAGCAAGGCCTTTCGGGCGATGTTGCCGCCGGTGGTGCCCTGCTGCATGGCGGCGCCCATGACCACGTCCTCAATGTCGCCGGGATCGACCTGCGCGCGCGTCACCGCCGCCTTGATCGCCTCGCCCAGCAACGTGGCACCATCAGTGTTGTTGAGCGCGCCTCGATAGGCTTTTCCAATTGGGGTACGCGCGGTCGAAACGATAACGGCATCGGTCATGGGAGAAGTTCCAGTTTAAGCAGAACGGAAGGAGAGTTGGTCGCGGAGCGCTTGCCGGGACAGCTTGCCGACATTGGTGCGCGGCAGTTCGTCGATGAAATCGAGCGCCGTCGGCAATTCATGCTTGCCAATCTTGCCGGTGAGGAAGGCGCGCAACTCGTCGATGTCGAAACCCGCGGCGCCGGGCCGCAGCGTGACATAGGCTTTTGCGGCCTCGCCGCGATATTCGTCGGGAATGCCGATGACGAGCACCTCCTTGACGTGCGGATGCGCATAGATCGCCTGCTCGATCAGTTGCGGATACACGTTGAAGCCGCCCGATATGATGAGATCCTTCTTACGGTCGACCAGATAGAACCAGCCATCGGCGTCCATGTAGCCGATGTCGCCGGTCAGGAAGCGATCGCCGATGAACCATTCGGAACGGTCTTCGTCGCGATTCCAGTACCCCTTCGTCACGTTCGGCCCGCGGATGCGCAATTCACCAACCTCGCCGGCAGGCAGCACGCGGTGCGGGTCGTCATGCGCGACGATGTCGATTTCGATGCCCGGCAGCATCAAGCCGATGGAGCCGGGCCGGTCCGGACCGTCCGACGGATGCGTGGTGCCCGGCGACGAGGTTTCGGTCATGCCCCAGCCGCTGCGCAGCCGCAGACCGGTCTTGCGCTCGAGGATCGCCGCGACCTCGACGGGCAGCGGCGCTCCACCCGAGCCGCAGGAGACCAACGACGACAGATCGCGGTTGTCGAGATCCGGCAGGCTTGTGATGGCGATCCACATGGTCGGCACGCCCGGAAAGACTGTCGCGCGCTTGACCTCGATGTCGCGCATAATCTCGTCCAGGTCGAAGCGCTGATGCAGCGAAATGAGGTCGCCGTAGCGCAGCCGCTTCATCAGCACGAGCGTAAGGGCATAGATGTGAAACAAGGGAAGCGCACAGATCACCCGCTCGGCAATGCTGCGCTTGGCCCGGAACGGGCGCGTCCACACTTCCCGGATCGAGACCGCGGCGGTCAGATTACGATGCGAGAGCATCGCTCCCTTGGGCAGGCCAGTGGTCCCGCCTGTGTATTGAAGCAGAGCGACGTCGTCCTGATCGAGAGCCGGCCAGGTCGCGGGCGACTGCGCCTCCTTGATGAAATCCGCGAAAGTGACGATCTCCGGACGCCGGTCGTAGGAAGCCAGCGCGTTCTTGGCCGCGCCCCATGCTTCGTCTTCGCAGACAATTATGCGATCGACGATGCCGGCCTTGAGAAACGCAAGGGCGCGCGGGAAAATCGACGCGAGATTGCTGGTGACGACGACCCGCGCGCCGCTGTCGGTCAATTTATGCTTTAGCGTGATCTCGCCATCAAGCGGGCTGAGATGCACGAGACGCGCGCCCGCCCTGAGCGCGCCGAAGAAGTTGATCGGATGATCCGGCGTGTTGCCGAGAAAGATCCCGACAGTGGTGCCGGGGTCGAGACCGTCGCGCAGATAAGCGGCGGCCGTCTCCGTGACTTTGGCATTCAGCTCAGAATAGCTGATCTGACGGCCACGGAATTCGATGGCCGGTCGATCCGCGAATTCGCGTGCCGATTGCTCCAGCAGCGCCGGCACGAGGCCGGTCTTGATTGGCTCATCCCAGCGGACGCCTTCCGGATAGAATTTCTCGCCGGGATATTTCATCCATTCCCTCCCCGCAGTGCTGTTCAACTTGATGACAGGCTGCGATGTTATGCGTGTTTTGCGCGGATGGCGTTTCGCCTGACCATGGCGATGATGGCGGGACCCAGCACTGCCACGACGCAAAGCGCGGACAAGGTCCCGCTGATCGGCCGGGTGACAAAGATGGATAGATCGCCACCGCTTAGAAACAGCGTTTCGCGGAGCGATTTCTCGAAAATGGGCCCGATTACGATTCCAAGGACCAGCGGCGCGAGGTCGAAACCGATCTGCCGCAGAATCGCCCCGACCGCGCCGAATCCCACCAGCACGCAAAGATCCCAGTAGCTGCTGCGCATCGTATAGACGCCGATGAAACTGATCGCAAAGATGAAGCCGATCAGCGCATATTGCGGCACCCGCAGCAGGCGCACCCAAATGCCGACCAGCGGCAGGTTCAGCGCGAGCAATGCAATGTTTCCGATATACATCGATGCGAGCAGGCCCCACACCACATCCGGATGCTGCGACAGCAGCAGCGGCCCCGGCTGGATTCCCTGAACGATCAGCGCGCCCAGCATCAATGCCACATTGGGCGTGAACGGGATGCCAAGGGCCAGCACAGGCACCAGCGCCGACGTCGCCACGGCATTGTTGGCAGCCTCAGGCCCGGCGAATCCCTCAACCGCCCCGCGGCCGAATTCATCGCGATATTTGCGAGCGATCGCCTTCTCAACGCCATAGGACGCGAAAGTTGCGGTCAGCGATCCTGGCCCCGGTAACAGGCCGATTAGAAAACCGATGCCGGAGCCACGCACGATCGCCGGCCATGCCCGCGACCATTCGACCCGTGTCGGAATCATGTCGCGCAGCCGCACCCTATCGGCACGAGGGAATCCATTATTAGAAGCGACGACATGAAACAGTTCGCTCAACCCGTAAAGGCCGAGCGTGATCGGGACAAGATCGAAGCCCAGCGCGAGAGTGTTGGTGTCGAAAGTGAAACGGGTGTCACCGCCCACGGCATCGACACCGATCGTTGCCAGCGCCATCCCGATCAACAGCATCAACATATTTCGCGCCGGGTCGTTGCCGGTGATGCGCACCAGGGTCAGGCCGCCCAGCAGCGCCAACAAGCAGAATTCTGGCGAGGAGAAGCGCAAGGCGACATCGGCTAGGACGGTGGTGAACAGGCTCAGCCCAACAATGCTAATCGTGCCCGCGATGAACGAGCCGACGGCGCAGATCATCAGCGCCGCCCCTGCCCGTCCCTTGCGTGCGAATTCGTAGCCATCGATGGTGGTGACGATGGATCCTCCCTCGCCCGGAATACGCAGGAGGATGGCCGTTGTCGATCCGCCATACATGGCGCCGTAATAAATGCCGGCCAGCATGATCAAACCGGTGACCGCGGAAAAATGCACGGTGATCGGCATGAGAATGGCCATCGCACCGAGCACGCCGAGGCCGGGCAGAACGCCAGTGGCTGTGCCGACGAGCGCACCCAACAGGGCAGCGCCGATATTGACCGGCTGAAGCGCGACGGCGAAGCCGCCGAGCATTTGGGCGAGCAGGTCCATCGTCAGCCTCCAAACATGGTGGTGAACAGCGATCCGTAAGGAAGCGAGACTTTAAGGCCGAGCGCGAACACGACCCAGAACGCGATCGGCGTCGTCACGGCAACCACGCACGCATTCTTCCATGTGGCATCGGCGAGGCGCGCCATCAGAAGCAGGAAGGCCGTCGTCGTCAGGAAGATGCCGAGAAAGGGCAACGTCACTACGAAGGCTATGCAGAGCAGAAGCGAATAACCGACGCGCAGCGCCGCTGTGCCGCGCGGCCACGGACCGAGCTCCGCAGCCACGGGGCGGTTGCGGATCGTGACATAGATGCCGAATGCCACCCAGCAAACCGCGATTAGTGCAGGGATCGCACCGACGCCTGTCCCCAGGGGATCCCCCATCGGAAGCTGCATCGATTGGTACAAATAGCCCAGGCCTGCAGCGGTCAGGATCAGCGAGGTCAGCCGCGATCCTTTGGCCGCTGCCGGGACATCGACGTCAGTTGCTGTCGCGTCGACCATCCGCGACCTACTTTCCGGCCTGTGCAGACGGCGCCGTGCCGCGAAAGACCTCTGTGAATTGCCGGGTCATCTCCTCGCCATCGGTGAACTTGACCTGGATGTTCTGCGCCACCAGAACAAGCCGGAAATCGGGATCCGACACCGCCTGCTTGATGGCTTCGATCAGAACGCTTCGCCTGGCCTCCGGAATTCCCTTTGGTGCGTAGACGACATAGTCGCTGGTGGTGACGACGTCGTAACCCAGCTCCTTGAAGGTCGGAACATTCGGATTGGTCGCCATCCGCTCCGGGCCGAACACGGCCAGCGGCCGCGCTTTGCCGACCTCGACCTGCGCTCTCAGACCCGGCCATGTGAGCGCCACGAGCTCGGTGTTCTTGCCGAGAAATGAGGCTACGCCGTCGGCGTCGCCGCTATAGGGCACGAATCTAATATTGATATTGGCCTTCTTGGCAAAGGCGTCCCAAGTGTAGTGATTGATGCCGCCGGCGATGCTGGCGACCTTCAGCTTGCCGGGATTCTGGCGCGCATAGTTCACCACGTCGTCCAGCTTCTGCAACGGCGAATCGGCCTGAATGCAGAGGGCGTTGTAGACGATGCCGATACCGCCTAGGATATCATAGGTGCCGGGATCTCCCCAGGACAGCCCCTTGACCGAGTGCACGGCAATGGTCATCGGACTGTTGGTCGCGACACCGATCTGGTACCCATCGGCCACGGCCGTCACTACGGCCGTCACGCCGCGCGTGCCCGCGCCGCCCGCCACATTCTCGATTGTCACCGGCTGCTTCAGCGGCTTCTCCAGCGCCCTTCCAAGCGCGCGCGCAATCGCATCCGAGCCGCCTCCGGCGCCGTAATTGACGGTCAAGGTCACTGGCTTGGTGGGAAACGGCTCATCCGCAGCGAAAGCGCACGAATTGGCGAGAGCGAAACTAGCAAAGGCGATTCCTGCAATTCTGCGCATCGTGAGCTACCCCGTCGAGTGACCAAACAGAAATCGACGGTCGGGCACATCCCGATGCTTCGGACTCCGAGCGCATGATCTGCCCGGGCAAGACGCTTCCGCCGACTTTTATCAAACACAACGATATTTCGATTATCACTCGTATGCAAGCACAAAACTTGTTCGCAAGCGCACAACTTGCAAGCAAGCAAACGAATGGGATAGAAGCATTCATCCCGGTTGTCAGGTATCGAGACGCTTGCAGCCTTCGTACGACAGGCGCGAGAACCCGATGACCATCGCTTCAACGAAGAGAGCAAATATTGCCAGCGTTGCTCCACAGCCGGAGCAGCCATATGCGCTCGACGATCAACCCGGTTTTCTCCTGCGCGTGGCGCTAAAAGCCCATACGACGGTATTCGCCGGAAATATGATCGACGGTCTCACCGCGCCGCAATTCTCGACGCTGGCTAAGCTCAAGGAAGTCGGGCCGTGCTCGCAAAACTATCTCGGGCGCCTGATCCACTATGATTCCGCAACCATCACCGGGGTCGTCAACCGACTGAAGATTCGCGGTCTGATCGAAAGCATCGTTGATCCACTCGATCGCCGCCGCGTCGCTGTCGACCTGACGGAGAGTGGCCGGGCCATCGCCGACGATGCCATCGCCGCCGTCAAGAAGATATCGCAGGAAACATTCTCGCCGCTGTCTGCGAGCGAGCATGCGACGCTAACCGCGCTGCTAAAGAAAGTGATCCTGCGATAGCCCCGCGATTTTCTTTTTCCTTTCTGATAGGCCAAAGCCGCGATGCCCGCCCATTCGATGCAGCTCACTGCCGATGAACTCCAAAGCCGTCTGTCCCGCAATCACCTTGCGAACTGGATGGGCTTGAGGGTCGTCCACGCCGCCGCCGGACAAATCCGGCTGTCATCGCCCTGGCGGGACGAATTCATCTCCAATCCCGACCATCGCTTCGCCCATGGCGGCATCCTGGCGACCCTGCTCGATACCGCGGGATCGTATGCGGTCGCTACCCTGCTCGGCAGGCCGGCGCAGACCATCGATATGCGGGTCGATTTTTTGCGGCCGGGCTTCGAATCGGAACTGATGACGGACGCCAACGTGCTTCATTTCGGGCGCACCGTGGCCGGCGTCGACGCGTCCGTTTTTAATCGGGAAAATCGTTTGCTGGCGACGGGCCGGATGGTCTTTCTGACATCCGGTCGATAGCCGGTGGCCGACAAAAGCAGCCCTCGCCGGACGTCTGTGCCTGCAGCGTTGTCGCCGCCGCGATCCTTAGGAGCGCAACACCGAAGCGGCATCCGCCCATGACCATCGCCGCTGTGAAATCCCTTGGCCGACAGGCCCGGCCGAGGGTCTCTGGCAATAGCAGCGACGCGATGACGAGGACGGCTGCGGCCAGCAATGCGATGGCGACCATGCCGCCGAGATCCGCCCCCGCGCCGAAGCCCCGGCTCTGCTTTTCCAGACCTCGTTCAACAGCACCATGCCGATGCTGTAAGGGCGCGCGTGCCGGTGATCAGCCGCAGCACCGCGAGCGATCAGTAATTCCATGCAAAGGCGGTCACCAGGGCGGCCACGGAAAACAGAAGTCGAGGATGTGTCCCAGCATGGCCGAAATCATGATCGCGTAGTGCTGGTTCGCGGTTTAATTGTTCGATGGAAAAGACCGATGCGGACATCTGGCAATCTGGCTGAAAGTCGGAGGGCTCGGGCTTCGATCGCGCGAAGCCCGCCGAATGATTGTCGCTGCCGCCTATCTGCCCGGGGCTCTCAGCTCCTTGTAGGCAAACTCGCCCTTGTCCAGGATATGGATGTCGTCCAGCCACAGGCTGCAGCCGCGCAGCGGAATGTCGAGATGGCACGGCGTGTCGTTGGTGCCACCGAGCTCCACGTTCGGGCCGGTGGAGAACAGCACGTTTCCGTAGAACGAAAGCGCGTTCATGATGTGCTCCTCGGACAATTGCTGCGAGGCGGCGATGTGATGCCATTGCGCGCGCTCGTTGGAGCCCCAGCCGATATGCGCGATCGCCCAGCCGCGCGGATCGCCGAAGCTGTCGATATAGTTCTTGATCAGGAGCGCATCTGTGCCCTCGCCCTGGATATCGACGATGAAGCCGTCCTTTACCGTCAGCGTGACCGGCGACTGGATGTAGCGCTTGAAGGCGCAGAGGATATCGCCGGGCATCAGCACCACGGTGCCGTTGACATCGCCATCGGTCGCCTGCGTGAAGGCGAAGCCGGAAGGGAAGTGATCCCAGCGGCCGGGCTCGTCGGTATAGCCATATTCGGAAATCACCGGATATTGCTTCAGCCCATAGGTCACATCGGTTCCGCCCGGCGAGGTGATGCGCATCTTGCTGGCCGACTGCAGCAGCTTGCGCGACAGTTCGGTGCGGCGGCGCAGGTCCTCGGTCGGAAACATCTTCTTGAGAATGTGGAACGGCTCCATCACGCGCAGGATGCGCGCACCGGCCTCCTGGATTTCGGCCTGTTCTTTGGAGAACAGCAGACCGAGCAGATCGATCACCATATCGGCGCGCTTCAGCGTATCGATGGCTAGCTGAATGCCCGTCAGGGCGTGGCGGCCTTGCAGGCCGGCGACCTTGCCCTGACCGTATTTCGGCACGTTGATATGAAAGGTCGTGGCACCCAGGCTCTGGGCAGCCAGCATGAAGGCCTGGGCGTATTCCGGCTGATCCTCGCCGCCGCTGAGTACGACGACGACTTCGCCCTTCCTGACCTTGCAGAGTTCGAGCTCGGTCTTGAACAGATCGAGCATCTCAACATCGACGCGTTGCCTGGGCATTGTGACAGACTCCTGTTAGCGATGGGTGGAAAGATCGGCTTGCTGGGAACGTGGCGGCGCAAGAATGTCCTCGACGATGGCGAGGAATCCTTCGGTATCGTCGATCTGCATCTGGTGACTGGCGCCTTCGAGGCGCCGGATCGCAATGGAAGGCAGCAGTCGCTGGATTTCGGCTTCATCCTCACCCCGAATGACGCCGCCTTTGCCCGCGACGATCAATGTGGCAGCGACGGCGAGATTGCCGAGATCGAAGTGAACGTCGTCGTGATGGAAACCCTTGTGGCTCTCCGTCAAGGCGCGCTCGTCGCAGGTATGCATCCACTCGGCACGCATCTTGATGTGCTGCTCTGGCCAATTCGGAGCATCCGGGCCGCGCAGGGCCGCTTCAACATCGCCGCGCTGCGCGCTGTGCAGCAGTCTGATCAGCGGTTCGATCGGAATAGGATAGGCGCGACGACCTGGACCCGAAACGGGCGGATCCACCATGATCAAACGCTCGATGGAGGCCGGCCGCCAGCGCGACGCGCGAATGCCGATGCGCGCCCCCATGGAGTGACCGAGGATCGTGTATCTCGTGATGCCGAGCGCCTCGGTGAATGCGAGGAGGTCGGACGCGCAGGCATCGAGCGAGTAGTTGAGATGCGGACCGCTTTCGGACAGGCCGCGGCCGCGAACATCAAGAACAAAGATATCGCGTCCGACGCAAAGGCGTTCGGCGACGAAAGCCCATTGCGCCGCCGTGGTCGAGATTCCCGGAACGATGATCAACACCGGTCCGCTTCCACCGAATCTCAGATAATGCTGTCGGATGCCGTTGGCGCGCACATGGGCGCCGTAAAGCAATTTCGAGGGCCCGGTGCCGGTCACGGTGCGCGCTCCGCCGACAATGTCCGAAGCTTGTCGATGACGGCGTGCGTGGGCAGAATGTCGGCATATTTGCTGGCGATGTCGAACAGGTTGACGGCATGCGAGGTCGGGGACCGATCATACACCGCGTCGCTCGGAACGATGGATTTGAAGTTCAAGGCGCAGGCATCAACGACCGATGCGCGAACGCAGCCGCTGGTGGTGCAGCCCGTGACGACGAGCGAATCCACGCCGCCGCCGATCAGATAGGTCGCCAACGGCGTGCCGAAGAAGGCGCTTGCCTGAGTCTTCGGCAGCAGCAATTCGCCGGGTTGCGGGGCAACTTCCTTGACAAAATCATAACCCGCTGCAGGGATCTGCATGATGCCCGGAATCTTGGTGGCGAACGCGCCGTGGTCCTGGGCGACCTTGCGGGCGACGTGCGGGAAGATCACCGGCCACCTGTTCTCGCGAAACACGCTCACGAGATTGGCGATATGCGGAATGGCATTCCACCCGGCGTCGCCACAACTGGTCGGATACTGCTTCACCGCCTCGCGGATCGGCATCGGCCGGTCGCCGACCGAACGATATTGAACGTCAATGACGAGGAGTGCCGGCCGCTTGCCGAAGCCGGCCGCGCCGCCGAGCCCGGCCATCGCATAGGTCTCGCGCTCCTCCAATGGAATGACGTCGTCCCAAGGCTGCTTGATGGTCACGACTACACTCCTGTCTTTGATGTCACCGAAGCGGCACGGAGGTCGCGTCGTATTGGTAGATCCAGTCGAAGCGCGCCTTGGACGCGACCGGTGACCACTGCGTCCTGATGTAGTCGTCCGCGGTCTCGACCGTGCCGAGCGCCTTGTTGTGGAAGATCGGCAGCATGCCGATCGCCGACTCCACCACCTTGCCGGTGCGATCGAGCCGTAGCCCCTGATAGGTTTGGAACGCCCTGGCCAAATCGTTGGGCTGCTCGTCGAGGCAGCGCGCCAGCACGGCGGCGTCCTCCAGCGCCATGTTCACGCCCTGCCCGAGATAGGGCGGCATCGAGTGACAGGCGTCGCCCAGCAAGGTGACGCGGCCCTGCGACCAAGTCTTGAGCGGCGGCCTCACGAACAGGCCCCATTTGTTCAGCGTATCGACGTTCTCGACCAGCGCGATGATGTCGGAATGCCAGCCTACGAAATCGCGGAGACACTCCTCGATCGATCCTTTCTCGGACCAAGATTCCAGCTGCCAGTCGGCGCGGTCGACCTGTCCCGAAAAAGTCATCAGCATGGTGTCCTGCCACAGCACCGGATAGGCGGTGACATGCGCGGTCGGCCCAATCCAGGTCGACACCACATGCTCTCGCTGGTGCGGCGCCAGCCGATCGACCGGCACCAGACCGCGCCAGGCGATGACATTGGTGTACTTGCTCGCGAGCTGACCCATGATCCCGGTCCGGACCTTGGAATGGGCGCCGTCGGCCCCGATCAGCGCGCGGCCTTCGACCTCGGCACCGTCGGCGAGGGTCGCTCGGACGCCGCCATCGGTCTGGCTGAATCCGACGACATGGGCGTTCAGATGAATGGCGCCCGGCTTCAGTTTGCGGACGCCGTCCGTCAGAAGCTTGAGGAGATGCGCACGGAGCAGAAGGTAAGGCTGATTGCCGGCAACATCCATCGCACGGTTATAGAGCGGCCAGCTTTGGCCAGTGCTCCACAGACGGATGTCGCGCCGTTCGGCCGCGATACAGCTCTGCTCGACCTGCTCGGTCAGGCCGAGATCGTTGAGAACACGCACGCCATTCATGGAAATCCACAGGCCAGCGCCGACCTCGCGCAGTTCGGGTGCCTGCTCGAACACGTCGCAATCGATGCCGCGACGCAGCAGCGACAGGGCCATCGCGAGGCCGCCGATCCCGGCGCCGGCGATGAGAATGCTCGACTTGCCGACTTGTTCAGTATTCATGATATCTCCGGACAAAAGATGTGCTGGGGCACGATGGTTCAGGCGGCGTCTTCCGAGACATGCTGCTAGGCAAGACTCTTCACCGCCTCGAAAATCTTGATGTATCCGGTGCACCGACACAGATTGCCGTGCAGGTAGTGGCGGATTTCGTCGTCGGTCGGATGCGGCTTCGCTTTCAGCAGCGCGGTCACCGCCATGATGAAGCCAGGCGTACAGAAGCCGCATTGCAGACCGCCGTGACGCACGAAGGCCTCCTGGATGCGCGACAGACCGTCCGCCGGAGTTACCCCCTCGATGGTCGTGACCTCGCGGCGATCCACGTCCACCGCCAGTGTCGTGCAACTCGAAATCGGCGCGCCGTCGAGCAGCACGGTGCAGGCGCCGCAGACCTCCATGTCGCAGGACCGCTTCGTGCCCTTGAGGCCGATGCGATCCCTGATCAGATCGACCAGCAGCGTGTGAGTCGGCACCTCGATCGCGATGGCCTCGCCATTCAGCGAGAAGGAAATGGGGAGATGATGTGTCATCCGGCCTAGCTCCTGCTGCCACCAAGCGCGTCGTCCAGATTTCTCTGTAGCAGGACGCGGGCGAGATGGCGCTTGTAGTCGGCGCCGCCATGCCGATCGGCGTTGACGTCGAGCGCATCAAGCGCCGCCGGCAATGCCTCAGCCACGGCGCAACGCGCCTCGACGACGGAACGGCCGCGAAGTGCGTCTTCGACGGCCGTCAACGCCTGCGGGCGGAAGCTCAGTGCGCCGACGCGGATCCGGGCGCTTGCGATGATCGTATTGCGCTCGGCCAGCGACCAGGCCATGGCGACATTTACCGACGGCCGTTCGCCATGCTTGAAACGGCGATAGGTGACGGAGCCGCTCGGCCGCGGAAATACGATTGTCGTCAGCAGCTCGTTCGGCGCACGCACCGTTTCCAATTCGCCTTGGATGAACTCGTCCGCAGGCACGGTTCGGATGCCACCGAGACCCTGCAGCACCAGCCGCGCATCGAGCGCCGCCAGCATGGTCGGCGGATCGGCATGCGGCTCTCCGAAGCACAGGTTGCCGCCGATAGTCCCGACGCTGCGGACCCTGATATTGGCCACATCGGCGCAGAGCGCGGACAGCGCCGGCACATGCTCCTGAATGAGTGCATCGCCCGCAATCCGGTTATGCGTGCAGCGCGCGCCGATCTCGATCTCGTCCGCATCGTTCAACATGATGCCATCGAGCCCCGCGATACCCTTGATATCAACGAGCCGTTCCGTATGGATCACGCGCATCTTCATCGCCAACAGCAGCTCGGTGCCGCCGGAATAGAACATGCCCTCGCCGTCCTCACCGACGGCTGCGAGTGCCTCGTCGATCGTCGGCAACCTTGTATATTCGAAGGGAAGCGGCAGCATGATCAAGCAGCGCCCAACATGTCTTTGAGCTTCTTTTCAAACTCTTCGAAATTCTGATCGACTCGTCGCTTGATGACGCCGAAGCCCATGGAGGCGAGGCGTCCCTGCACATCGACCTTCGCTTCCACGGCGAATGTCGAGCCGGCGTCCTGCGGCGTCACCGTCACATCGAGGACCACCGCAAGCCGCGTACCGGTGAACTTGTCGCGCCCCGTGGCGCGGGTGCGTACGTGCGACGGCTCGGTGATGGACTCGACGACGATATCGGCGGGTACTTCGATCTTGAACGGGCCGATTTTCTGCTTGACCGTTGCTTTGTAGGTCACGAGCCGTTCGATTTCCTCGACATTGTCGCAGCCCGGGATGCAGGACGAAATGCGCGGCACATCTAGCAGCGTGCTCCAAAGCTCCGCAGGTGTCGCCGGGACGACCATCGACATCTTGAATTCCATTAGCTCAATTCCTCTTCTGCAAAGCGCGCCACACTTTTTCCGGCGTCATGGGCAGGTCGGTAATGCGGACCCCATAAGCAGAGAACAGCGCGTTGGCGATCGCCGGCGCGACCGGAAGAATGGCGCCTTCGCCCATTCCCTTGGCGCCGCCCGGCCCGGGACCGTCGCCATTTTCAATCAGGATGGTGTCGAAGGCCGGCGGCACGTCGGAGATCCGCGGGATGAAATAGTCGATTGGATTCGCATTGACCGGCTGGCCGTCCTCGAATTCCAACTGCTCGTAAAGCGCGTGCCCGAATCCCATCACAGCCGCGCCCTCGTCCTGCCCTTCGGCGGCGACGCGGTTGATGACCCGGCCGACATCGGCGGCGCTGGCATAGCGGGGAACGTGGATTTCGCCGGTGTCTTCATCGACGACGATTTCAGCAAGACCCGCCGAAGTCTCCCAAAACAGCGGCGACTCGACCAACGCCCCTTTCTTCGAGCGCGGGGTAATGGCGCCGCGGCCGATGACCTCGCCGGAATCGACGCCCAGCGTCCGATGGAATATCTCGTGAAAGGTGAGAACTTCGGCGCCAATCGAGACGCCGCCTTCGACCAGCGACAGGCTCTCCTTCGGCAGCTCCCAGACATCTGCGACCATCTCCAGGATCTGATCGGCTGCATCGAGCGCTGCCTTTTCGACCGACAGGCCGACCACAATGGTCGAGCGACTGGCCCCAGTGCCCCAGTCATAGGGGGCGACCGCCGTATCCGTGCGCAACACCGTGACCGCGGAGGCCGGCTGCTTCAGCGTCTGTGCCGCGATCCGCCCCATGGTCGCATGGGATCCCTGTCCCACTTCGATGGCAGAGGTCGAAACCAGGATCGAGCCGTCGATCTTGAGCCGCACGATCGCGTTGCTGATCGGCGTATTGGCCGGATCCGTTGCCGCCACGGCGAGCCCACGCGACTTCCTGTTGGACGCGTTGGCTTCGGTGCCGAACGACTGGCTCACCCGGCCCATCAGCTCGCTCATATCCATGTCGAGCGCCCGCAGGTCCGGCCGCGTGCGCTGGCCTCGGGATGCCAAATTGATCAACCGGAATTCGCTCGGATCCATGCCGATGGCCGCCGCGACATTGTCCATGTGCGACTCCTTGGCCCATACGGCCTGCGGGCCGCCGATCGAACGAAATGCGGCCCCCGGGATCGTGTTCGTATACACCGCTTGCGCTTCGAGACGCAGATTGGGCATCACATACGGGCCCATGATGCGATTGGCCGACTTGGTTGCGACCGCGGAGCCTGTATCGGAATAGGCGCCACCATCGAGCAGCAGCTTTGCGCTCTTGGCGACAATGCGCCCCTTCGCGTCCACTGCGGTGCGTATCGTTATGTCCGCGCCGAGCCTGCGGCAGGTGAGCATGGACTCCACTTGGGATTGGGCAATGCGAACCGGACGCTGCACCTTCCAGGACGCAGCTGCGACCAGCGGCTCGATTTTGACCGATGCCTTTCCACCGAAGCCGCCGCCAACGAACGGGACGATCACTCGGATGCGCGCAAGCTGCAGGCCGAACAGGCGTGACAATACTTTCTGCACGGCCGTCGGCGTTTGTGCGCCAGCCCAGATGGTCAGGGAATCGCCCTTGAAGTCGGCGATCACGGTGTGCGGCTCCAATGCGAAATGCGAGATGCCGGGAAAGGTGAAGTGATCCTCGTGGATATAGGCGGCGGTGGCCTCGGCCGCGTCGACGTCACCGACTTCGTTCCGATAGGTGTGAAAGACGTTGCTGCCCTGGGTCGGGCGCGCGCCGCCCTTGAAATAGAAGTCCTGAAGATTTTCGTGATGCGCGTGGATCAGCGGTGCGCCGTCGGCCATCGCCTCCTGGATCGTCGTCGCCCGCGGCAGCTCTTCATATTCGACATCGACCAGTTCCGCGGCGTTTTCCGCGATCTCGACCGTGTCGGCGACCACCACGGCGATGGGTTCCCCGACATGACGAACGCGGTCGATCGCAATGATCGGCCGATCCTTGAGAACCAGACCCCATAGGCCGAATTGCGCGACATCGGCGCCGGTCAGCACATCAACAACGCCGTCGGACGCCAGTGCTGCGCTCGTATCGATCGACACGATACGGGCATGGACCGCCGGCGACCGGACCACGAAGCCGTGCAGCATGCCCGGCACCGTCAGGTCGGTGATGTACTCCGCCCGCCCGGTGACCTTCTCGATGAGGTCGGGCCGCACGGAGCTCATACTGTCAATCGTCTTCGACATTCAACAATCCACGGGAACTTCGCTGCTATTCCGAGCCGCGCGGTGCCGCGACGCAGTTTGAAAAACGCTGCGACAAGCGCTAAAGCATTTATTGCTCGTATGCAAGTGCTGCGCTCGTGCACGACTGTACGCATTATAGGCTGGCCGGGAGCTTTGACCCTCCCTGCGTGCAGACGGCCATTTCCCATGAGGCCAAAGACAGGAAATTGCAGAGACCACCGTGGATTTCGGCGGCCGGGATCGGTAAACAGGCAAGCAGCCTTAACGGCTTTCGCGCCGTATCATGGCTTGCAATTGATGCCAGATCAGACCCGGGGGAATGTTTGTCGCCTAAGACGAAGCCACGCTCGACCGACAAAGCGAAAGATGCCGCGCTCTCATATACGCTTGATGAGGCGCCCGGCTTTCTGCTGCGGGTCGCCTTGCGGACCCACACGGCTTTTTTTACCGCAAAGATGATCGAAGGCTTGACGGCGCCTCAGTTCTCGACGCTAGCGAAACTGCGCGAGGTGGGTCCCTGCTCCCAGAACCATCTCGGTCGGCTCATTCATTATGATTCGGCGACGATCACTGGCGTAATTACACGCCTCAAGTCGCGCGGCCTGATCACGAGCTACAAGGATCCGCTGGATCCAAGACGGAGAGAAATCGACCTGACCGAAAAGGGGCGACGAATAGCCGACGCCGCGATAGAGACCATCGGGGAGATATCTAGCGAGACATTTTCGCCGCTGAGCCAGCAGGAGTTTCGAACGCTGACTGAGATCTTAAAAAAAGTAATTCGCCGATGATAAACAACTGACACTCAGGCACTTCCCGGAACGAAAAGTTTCGCAGACGGACTGATGATGTCGAACCATGCCTCGGCAAAAATAACCGCAAAGTCCGGGTATGTTGAGGCCATTCTGGCAGCCCGGTCGTCAATCCCGTCCAGAGGCCAGTTAGATTGTCTCTGCCGAAATCGTCTGCCGTAGAGCGCACGATCCAAAGAGAAGTGATTTAGCTGTTCAACATTTGGCCGTTGTCCCGGCTGACCGAACTCAAGATTTTTATTTTGAATAACGCGAGATCGTGTTTCAGCTTCGGTTGATCGTTGGCACTTATGCGCCCGTTTTGCACCGCTAGCGACATGACTTTGAGCAAACGCGCTAGACCGTGTTCTAAGAACGCTTCTATGACCGGCAAATCTCTCGAGATCGAGAGGCATCGATTGAAAAGAAGGATTTTCGCGGATAGCTGCGGCTGCTTCGCCAAAGTAAAATCGCGACAAGCGGCTGCGAACTCCTCTTCCTGGGCGTTTAATGAGATTCCTAGATAGGTGAGATCGCCTGCCACGTCATAGTCATCCTCTGGATCAGCTTAAATACTTCCGTTGGCCGACGATCTTTTCAGCGACTTTCGAGAGCTAGGCAGTGTATCGGTGCAGACGCCTTCGTAGATTTCAGCCGCCATACCGATGGTTTCGCCGAGAGTCGGATGCGGATGGATAGTCTTGCCGATATCGATTGCATCGGCGCCCATCTCAATGGCGAGGCAGATTTCCCCAATCATGTCGCCGGCATGCGGTCCGACGATCACGCCGCCGATGATGCGATGCGTTTCCTCATCGAAGATTAGTTTTGTCATGCCATAGGCGGCGCCTGACGCAATTGCTCGCCCCGATGCCGCCCACGGAAATTTCGCGCTCTTGCTGCGCCGGCCCAACGGTGCGGCGCCAGCTGCACCTTCCATCTCTCCGACCCAGGCGATCTCGGGATCAGTATAGGCAACATTCGGCACTAACTTGGCGTCGAAGAAGCTCTTGTGGCCGGCCGCAGCTTCCGCCGCCACGTGGCCTTCGTGCACGGCCTTATGCGCCAGCATGGGACCGCCAGCGACATCGCCGATGGCAAAGATGTGCGGCACATTGGTGCGCATCTGCGCATCGACGGTCACGAAACCTCTGGCATCGCAGGCAATGCCAATGGTTTCGAGCCCGAGATCCGCACTGTTCGGCAGCCGGCCGGCCGACTGCAGGACCAGATCATAGGACCGGCTCGTGTCCTTCGCGCCGGCGATCTGCACCGCTATGCCGTCAGGGCCCGCTTTGGCGCTGGTGACGCTGGCGTTGAGATCGATAGCACCGAAGCGATGATTGTTGCGGCTTCGCCAGATCTTTATCGCATCGGGGTCAAGGCCAGCGAGCATGTCCGACAGGCGCTCGACCACGTCGACCCTGGCGCCTAGCGCGTTGTAAACCGTGGCCATCTCCAAGCCGATGATGCCGGCGCCGACCACCAGCATGCGCTCCGGGATAGCGTCCAATCGCAGCGCGCTGGTGGATGTGACGACGCGCTTGTCGTCCGGAAACACACCGAGCTTCACGGCCGACGAGCCGGTGGCGATGATACAGGAGGCGAATGCCACGCGATGCGTTGCGCCCTCGGCGTCGGTGACGGTCAGGCATTGCGCGGATTCAAACTGCGCGACGCCGCGGATCAACGTGACATTCCGAGCGCCGGCCATCTGGCTCAAGCCGTCGGTGAGCTTCTTGACCGTGCCATTCTTGAACGCGCGGAGCGCGTCGAGGTCGATCACCGCTTTGCTGAAACGCACGCCCTTGTCGGAGATCCGCTCCGCTTCCTCCTTCACGGCGGCGATGTGCAGCAGTGCCTTTGATGGAATGCATCCGACATTCAGGCATACGCCGCCGAGGGTCTCGTGCCGTTCGACGATCGCGACCTTGAGGCCGAGATCCGCGGCGCGGTAGGCCGCTGAATAGCCGCCCGGCCCGCCGCCGATCACGACGAGGTCGAACTGCCCGCCGCCGCCCTCGCCGGCCGCCTTGACAGGGGCTGCGATCGGCGCATCGGCTCGCTCCGCATCGGCCGGGACCAGCGTGGCGATCGCCGTGCCCTTCGACACCTTATCGCCGACCTTCAGGAGCACGCTGGCGATCCTGCCTGCCGCAGGCGATGGAATCTCCAGGGTCGCCTTGTCGGACTCTACGGTGATCAGCGCCTGTTCGGCGGCGACGACATCGCCCGCCGCCACAAGTACGTCGACGATCTCGACTTCCGTGAAGTCGCCGATATCGGGGACTTCGATCTTAACGGTGCGTTCCATGATCGACCTCACAACGCATATCGCCGCAGGTCGCTGAGGACCGCTGCGATGAAGCCGAGGAATTGGGCGGCAGCGACGCCATCAACCACGCGGTGATCCCATGACAGGCTGACCGCAAGAATCGAACGCGGCTGGAATTCGGTGCCGTTCCAGACAGCCTCGGTGGCCGATCGTCCGGCGCCGAGAATGGCGACTTCGGGCGCGTTGATGATGGGCGTGAAGCCAGCGCCGCCGACGCCGCCGAGGGAGGAGACGGAAAAGCATCCGCCCTGCATGTCACTCGCGGGAAGCTGACCCGCGATCGCCTTATCCGCGAGGGCGCGCATCTCCGATGCGATCTCCAGCAGACCTTTCCTGTCGCAGTCCCTGATCACCGGCACGACCAGGCCCTTTGGCGTATCGACGGCGAAGCCGACATGGACGTATTGCTTGAGTACCAGCTCGTCCTGTTCCAGCGAGGCATTGAAGCGCGGATATTTCTTTAATGCCAGCGCCGATGCCTTGATCAGGAAGGAGACCATGGTCAGTTTCGGTGCGCTCTTGTCGCTCTGGCCGTTGACGATCTTGCGGAACGCTTCGGCGTCAGTGACATCCGCTTTGTCGAAATTCGTGACATGAGGGATCACGTTCCAGTTGCGCGACAGGTTTGCGCCGGTCAGCTTCTGGATTCGCGATAGTGGCTGCCGCTCGATCGGACCGAATTTCTCAAAATCCACCTTCGGCCAGTCGAGCAGGCCTTGCCCTGGCGATGTCCCGCGCGGCGCGCTCAGGACACGCATGACGTGATTGGCGACGTCCTCGCGCAGGATCCGGCCCTTAAGCCCGGTAGGCGTCACGCCATTCAATGCCACGCCCAGTTCGCGTGCCAAGGAGCGCACCGACGGCGATGCATGCGCCGCCGATGCGATCGGCTGCCGCTGGGTGTCGCGGCTCTCCACCATCGGTGCGGGCGCGGCCGGCTTAGGCGCAGTCGGTGAATCGGGCTGCGCGGGGGCCGACAGTGTCTCAATGGGCTTCACCTGAGAGGTCGAGGCGGAGGCCCCCGCACCTTCCAGGATCATCAGCACCGCGCCCTGGGACACCCGGCTGCCGACCTCGATCATCAACTGCTTGATCTTGCCGGCGGCGGGCGACGGCACCTCCATCGTCGCCTTGTCGGATTCGATCGACAGCAAAGGCGTATCGATGGCGATCTGGTCGCCGACCGCCACATTGATCTCGACGATGGGAACGTCCTTGTAGTCGCCAATATCCGGCAGGACCACTTCTACTGAATTGCTCATGACGCTGTTCTGACTAATTGATTATCGGGACCATGGCGAAACGACTTCGACGGTTATTTCGTAGCGCTTGATGGCATCAGCCACGCGCTTGCGGTCGATATTGCCTGCGCGTGCCGCGGCGGACAACGCGGCCAGGACAATCTGCTTGCGATCGACCTCGAAGAACGACCTTAGCGCTGCGCGCGTATCGCTGCGTCCGAAACCGTCGGTCCCCAGCACCATGTAGGGTGCCTCGATATACGAGGCGATCAACTGCGGATAGGCGCGCACGTAATCAGACGCTGCCACGACGGGGATGCCTCCAGATAAACATTTCGATGCATGGCATTCGATCTGATCGGACAACGGATTGAGGCGGTTGTGCCGTTCGACGTCGCGTGCGTCGCGCGCGAGTTCGGAGAAGCTGGTGGCTGACCACACCTCAGATGCGATCTGCCAATCGTCCTCCAACATTTTGGCCGCGGCCAGAACCTCCGGCAGGATGGCGCCGGATCCGACGAGCCGCACCTGTGGCGATACCGTCTTTGTTGCAACTATCCGGTACAGCCCCTTGATGATGTCATCCTGCACGCCCGCCGGCATCGACGGCTGCGCATAATTCTCGTTCATCACCGTCAGGTAATAGAACTCGTCGCGCCCCTCCTCCAGCATGGACCGCATGCCGTGATCGACGATGGTTGCGACCTCGTAGGAGAAGGCCGGGTCATAGGCGCGGCAATTTGGTATTGTGGCCGCGATCACATGGCTCGAACCGTCCTGATGCTGCAGCCCCTCACCGCCCAGCGTGGTGCGCCCCGCCGTCGCGCCGATCAGGAAGCCGCGCGCACGCTGATCCGCAGCCGCCCAGATGAGATCGCCGATCCGCTGGAACCCGAACATCGAATAGTAGATATAGAACGGCAGAAGCGCGAAATTATGCACGCTGTAGGATGTCGCGGCAGCGGTCCAGGACGAGATCGCCCCAGCCTCGGTGATGCCTTCCTCCAGCAGCTGACCGTCGGTCGCTTCCTTGTAGTACAGCATCGAGCCGGCATCTTCCGGCTCGTAGAGCTGGCCGACCGGCGAATAGATGCCGACTTGGCGAAAGAGATTGGCCATCCCGAATGTCCGCGCTTCGTCAGCAACGATGGGAATGACGCGCGGGCCGAGCGTCTTGTCCTTCAGCAGGTTGGAGAACAGACGCACGATCGCCATGGTGGTGGATGTTTCCTTGCCGTCTCCGCGTAGTGCAAAGTCGCCATAAGACTGCAGTGGCGGCACGGCGAGAGCCTCAGACCGGCGCCGTCGCACGGGCATATAGCCACCAAGCGCCTCGCGGCGGGCGCGCAGATATTGCAGCTCCGCGCTGTCCTCCGCCGGCTTGAAAAACTCCAGATTCTCGACCTGCTGATTGGTGAGGGGCAGACTAAATCGGTCACGGAATGCATAGAGCGCATCAATGTCGAGCTTCTTCGCCTGATGCGAGGTCATGCGAGACTCGCCAGCCCCGCCCATGCCATAGCCCTTCTTCGTCTTGGCGAGAATTACGGTCGGGCGGCCTTTAGTATCTTTGGCCGCTGCGAATGCCGCAAAGAGTTTTCGTAAGTCGTGGCCGCCGCGCTTCAAACCATCGATATCGGCATCGGACATATGCGCGACAAGTGCGCGAACCTCGGGGTCTTCGCTGAAGAAATTGGCGAGGTTATAGGCGCCATCTTTGGCTCCGAGCGTCTGATACTTTCCATCGACCGTTTCGGCGAACTTGCGCAACAAAGCATGCTTGCTGTCGCGCGCGAAAATGTCATCCCAGTCCGATCCCCACAAGACCTTGATGACGTTCCAACCGGCACCTTGGAAGATCGACTCCAACTCCTGGATCACCTGGCCGTTGCCGCGAACCGGCCCATCCAAGCGCTGCAGGTTGCAGTTGACGATGAAAGTGAGATTATCGAGTTTCTCGCGCGCAGCGAGTGCGAGCCCGGCGATCGATTCCGGCTCGTCCATCTCGCCGTCGCCGAACACACCCCATACGTGGCGGCCGCGCGTCTGCACCAGCCCGCGATGTTCGAGATACTTCATGAACCGCGCCTGATAAATGGCGCTGATCGGCCCAAGGCCCATGGAGGCCGTGGGGACCTGCCAGAACTCAGGCATCAGCCAGGGATGCGGATAAGAGGCGAGGCCCGGGCCGCTTAGTTCCTGTCGATAGAGTTTTAGATTCTCGTCCGAAAGCCGCCCTTCGAGATAGGCGCGCGCATAACCCCCCGGAGACGAGTGCGGTTGGAAATAGACCACATCGCCCTCGGATTCGTCGGTCGATGCGCGGAAGAAATGATTGAAGCCGACCTCGAAGATCTCGGCGACCGACGCGTAGCTAGCGACGTGCCCTCCAAGCTCACCATAGGCCTTGTTGGCGCGAACCACCATCGCGAGCGCATTCCAGCGGATGATGGCGGTCAAGCGTGTCTCAAGCGCGACGTCACCGGGATAGGGCTTCTGCGTCTCCAGCGGAATCGAATTGCGATATGGCGAATAGGGCGGCGCATCGGGCAACACCCCGATCTCCTTCGCACGCCGATCCAGTGCCGCCAGAATATATCGGACACGATCGGCGCCGGCACTTCGGTGGAGCGATCCGAGGGACGCCAGCCAATCAGCGGTCTCCAATTCGTCTTGATCAAGAAGCGGCGAGGTAACGACTTTGCGCGGCGGATCGATATGAACGGTCATTCGTCGGACTCCTGAAAAAGCCCGTACTTGGTAGCATCGAGTACCGTGGCACTTGCTGCCGAATACCGACGCAATCTGGAAGATTGCACGCCTTACGTGGACGCCGGACGCCTCATTCAGCATTCTCTGCTGTTGGCCGATCTGCTGCGCGGATTACAAAACCGGCATTTTGCCGCAGATCGGCCATCTCATGCTGCGCAGTTTTCAGTGACCTCGCGTTGCGGAAACGCTATCGTCGCTTGGCAAGGCCGCGCCAGGGCCAGACAGCGTCGACGAGTCACACAATGCGAATCGCGCCCGATCCCAAATACGATCCCGATTTTGCCCGCATGGATTTGCCCGATCTCCGGATCAATTATGATCCGGTCGATCCGGATCAGTTCGATCGCCCGATCACCTCGTTTTGCCTCGAGACGAGTGAGGACAACGACGATCTCCCGTTGCATTCACATCGAAAGGGCCAGCTGGTCGTCGCATCTCACGGCTCGGTGATGTGCAGAGCACCGGGCGGCTTGTGGATCGTCCCTCCGCAAGGCGCCGTCTGGATACCGGCCGGCATTCTTCACAGTAACTGCGTGGCCGACTTCGGCCGCATCTACACGGTGTTCATCGATCCGCAAGTCAGCATGCTGCCACGGACCTGCTGCACGCTCATGATCACGTCGCTGGTGCGGGAACTGATCCATCGCTTGTCCGTCTTCCCGCCGCTCTACCCATTGGAGGGGCCGACCAGCCGCCTTGGGCGAGTCTTGCTCGACGAGCTTGTTCAGATGTCGACGACGGATGAGATGTATCTGCCGATCTCCGCGGACAGCCGACTTCAGCATCTCGCAGCGGCCCTGCTGCAGAATCCCGGCGACCGCAGCACTATTGGTGAGCTGGCAGCACGATATGCAATGAGCGAGAGCACATTCGCCCGCCTCGTCGTAAAGGAGACGGGAATGACATTCGGGCGCTGGCGCCAGCGGCTGCAGCTCCTCATCGCGATGCAGCGCCTCACGGCCGGCAGTTCTGTGCAGACGGTTTCGCTGGATCTAGGCTACGAGACGCCCAGTGCGTTCATTACAATGTTCAAAAAAACGATGGGAAAAAGCCCGCGGCGCTTTCTAGCCGAGCGAGCGCGTCTGATCAATCTTGAAACTCTGCCGTAGCCCTCACGCTTCGCAGCATCCGGGCGCGGGCGGGCCCCACGATGTTTCCATGGGGCCGCATGAACCGGCTTCGTTATCGCTTGCTGTAGGGCGTCAGCGGATATTCGAGCGACGCTTCCGCGATTTCTTTCGGCGCCACCACGCGTGGTCTGCCTTGCAGGCCTTGCAGCATGACCATCGAACAGTTGACGTTCTGTCCGGTCTCATCGAATTTGGTGTTTTCGCCATACATCAGGACCGGCTTCATGTCGGTCGCCTTGAGCGCGCTGTGAATGGCTCCCGACTCCGACGACGACGCCCGCTTCACCGCATCGCCGACGATCTGCACGGCCTCGAAGGCGCAGCCCGCATTCGCGTCGAACCAGTCATTGGGATAGTCGGTCGCGAACATCTTGATGATCTTTCCGGAATCGGCTCCCTTCGGATTGAGCCAGAGCGCCGACAAGATCGGACCATTGCCATATTTTCCAAGCGCGTCGTGATAGGCCTTGTCGGACACGCCATTGGAATTGGGTGAGAACACCATCTTGGGATCCCATCCCTGCTTGATGCATTCGCGTGCGATCATGATCGCGTCGTTGACGCGGGTGACCGAGATCAACGCGTCAGCTCCCGATGCCTTGGCCTTAGCAACTTCGACGGAGAGGTCTTTGGCCTTTTCGTCATAGGCGACATATTGCGCGATCTTGAGCGGAACGTTCACCTCTTTCCACGCCTGGTCAATACTCGCAGCCGTCGATTGTCCCATCGTGTTGTTGAGATGGAGGATGGCTGCGCTGGTCGGCGGATCTTTCAACGTGCCGAGTACGGACTTCAGCTCGACCAGCGACTGCCGCACGATGGTGAGCGAGGTCGGGTAATAACGGAAGACCTGGGTGAACCCCTGCGAAGTCACCTGTGTCGCGCTGGCAATGTGAACGACCATCGGCACCTTGGCGGCTTCGCATGCCTGGAGCGCCGAGATGGTGGCTCCGGAATCCCACGCGCCGATCAGCACGGTGCAGCCCTGCCGAATGAGGCTCTCCGCAGCGATCCGACCATTCTCGGGGCGGCTCTGCGTATCCGCATGAACGATCTCGATGTCGAGCCCGTATTTCTCGCGCGCGAATTTCGCACCGAGGTCAATTCCCCGAACACAGGCCTGGCCTGGAAAGGCGAGCACGCCGCTGCTGGGCATGATCGCCCCGATTTTCACTTTCGGCGTCGCCGCGACAGACGGCCACGACGTCAGGCCGACTGCAATCCCCAATCCGCTTCCTACGATCGTCCGCCGTGTAATTCCGCCTCGCTTGGTCATATGAATGTCCTGCTTTGAAATGAGAAAGATTTGCCCGACTCGAGGGCGTACTGGGCTTGAAGTTCTTCGACACCGACACCTTCATATCGTCGACGCCGCCTAGTCTTGGGGGGCATCGACGCATCCACGCTTGGCCGGCGTTGACGTTAAAGACCCATTTCAGCCCTGATCAGATTTTCTTCGGTTTCGTCATAGAGGGAATTGATCAGGGACTGATATCGCTCATGCAATTGCTTGCGGCGTTTCTTGCGTGTCGGAGTCATCACTCCGTTCTCTGGTGACAGCTCCTCCGGTAGGATGCGGAAGGCCTTGATTTGCTCAGCGCGCGCCAGCCTTCCGTTCGCCTTGCCAATCTCCGCCTCGATCAAGCGGTTAACGATTTCGGACTTTGCAAGATCTGAGTATTCTACGATCTTAGGATCGCGCAACTTCGCCCAGTCCATAGTCGCGGTCGCATCTACCTCGATCAGTGCGGTGAGATACTTCCGTCCCTCGCCGATCACCGCCGCTTCGGAGATGAACGAGCTATGCCGAATCTCGTTCTCGATCTGAGTCGGACTGATTGATTTTCCGTTCGAGGTGTTGATGATCTCCTTTTTCCGGTCGACCAGCTTGAATACACCCTCGGGGGACACTTCGACGATATCGCCGGTGTAGAGCCAGCCATCGCGCAGCGCCGACTCGGTCTCGTCAGGCTTATTCCAATAGCCGGCGAAAAGACCCGGCCCGCGCACGATCATCTCCCCGTCCTCCAACACCGCTGTCTCCCAGGCAGCGTCCGGCAAGGGAACACCTACGTTGCCAGAATGGGGCCACTCGGCCATCTGGACTAGATTGGCGCCGACCAATTCGGTTTGTCCGTAGCATTCCTTCAGCTGCAGTCCCCATAGCTGCCAAAGCGACATCAGTTCGGACGGCATCGCTGCGGACGACGTGAATGCGACCTTTAGCTCGTCGAAGCCGACCTCCGCGAGAAGAGGCAGGAACACCTGCTCGCGGCAGGTGGAGAAGAGTTTGGAGACGAAGGCATCGAGCGCGCCTCCGGTCTGTCGGTCATCCAGGGCCTTACGCGCGATGGTCATGGCGAGAGCGTATCGCTGAACTCTCGTCTCCGTTGCAGCATGCGCCTTGCTAAGGATCTGGGTCGCGAACCGCTGATAGAAGCGCGGAGGCGCCATATAATACGTCGGCTTCACTTCCTTGATCGTCTGAGCGAAATCCGCAGTCGTCTCGCCAAAATAGGGAACGACATTGGCAACGAGCGGCAGTACCGTTGCCTGTCCGCGCGCCACAGTATGCGACATCGGCAAGTGCACCACCACGCGATGCTCATCGTTACGCATGCTCGGCCCGAACAAGGTGACGCAATGGGCGCCAGCGAGAATGGAGAGATGGGTTAGCATCGCGCCCTTCGGATTTCCGGTGGTCCCGGATGTGTATCCGATGCTAACCAGATCTGAGGTCTTGGCCGCCGCGCTCTCCTTCTGAAGATATGCGGCGGGCTCGACGTTTTCCGCTCCTACAAAGTCCGCCATGGTTTGGGCCGAAGCGCCTGGTTGGCCCTTCCATTCTGGGTCGAGGACAATGATGCGGCTGAACCGTTCAGCTTCGCCGGAGGCCAGCACCACACGCAGCTGCTGCTCACCGCCCACGAATACGAACTTGGCTCCGGAATCGCTGAAGTAGTAGGCAACCTCTTCAGGCGAAGAAGTGAAGTAGACTCCGACCATGATGCCACCGGCGCACATGATCGCCATGTCCGCGATCAACCATTCCTGCGACGAATCGCCCATGATCGCGACCCGGTCGCCGCGCTGCAATCCAGCGCGTTGCAGAGCGTTGGCAAGATTGACCACGCGCTGCGCATAGACGCCCCATGTCACGCCCGCCCATGCTCCGTGACGTTTTTGGTGATAGGCAGTCTTGCCGGGCCGCTCCGCAAGCCGCGCAGCGAACAGCTGCGCAACCGTCGAGTCGGCCAGCTGAGCGCCGGAAGTGACCGCAGCGAGATTCATCTCATCGCTCCGCGAAACGCTTACGTTTTGCTGCGAACGCAGCAACTGCTTCAGCCCGCTCAGGCGACGCGAAGGTCAACATCTCGAGCGCCGCCGAGGTGTCGAGCAACAGATGAGTATACTGCTTGATAATCTTGTTGACGCTGTATTTCGTCCACACGATCGACTCTTTCGGGCCGCTGGCAAGCATCTCGGCATATTCGATCGCGACGTCGAGAACGTTCTTGTCCGCAATCACCTCGTTGATCATACCGATGGCCGCTGCTTTCTCGGCCGAGATGAATTCGCCGGTCATCAGGTAATGCTTGGCCCGCACCGGCCCCATAAGAAGTGGCCACATGATGGCGCCGCCATCGCCGGCGACCACACCGGCATTAACGTGCGTATCGGCAAATCGCGCGCTCGGGCTCGCATAGATCACGTCACAGAACAGAGCGAGCGTGGCACCAAGACCCACAGCAACGCCGTTGACGGCCGCCACGATCGGAACTTCCACTTCGAGCATGTTGCGAATGAGATGGCGTCCGCTGCGGGTCGGCGACGGAAGCACGCCTTTATCGAGCGACTTTTGGTCGCCTCCCGAGCAAAATCCACGTCCCGCGCCCGTCAGAACGATGGCATTGACGGCCTTGTCGTGGTCCAGCTTGACGAAAACGTCTTCCAGCTCCTCATGCATATCCCAGTTAATCGCATTGAGAATCTCCGGCCGGTTCATCGTTACGATCGCAACGCCGGTGGCACGCTTCTCAACGATGAGATACTTGTAGTCGTATTTCGACATCGATTTTTCCTTTCGATTAGTTCTGTGGCCGCATCAGACGGATCTTCCCGAGAATTTCCTCGGTAGGCCGCACCACATTGTTTCGGTCGTTGAAATGCGGAATGACAAAGCGGCCGACCATGTCGATCGCTTCCATGATCTTTTCATGCGGCACCGAGTCCATGTGCAGCAGGATTTCATCGACACCCATGGCCTCGAATTTCTCGAGCTGGCGGATGATCGTGTCGGGGCTGCCGCAAACCGTCGTGGCCGACTCGTTGACCAGATAGTCCCAGTCGTTCGCCGCGCGCTCCATGGAAGGAATGCTTTCGCTCATATACTTGTAGTCATCAGCGATCTTGGCGAGACGCGGATAGGCATCAGTCGAGATTTTCGCATAATGCATGAGCGGTCCGGCGTAATCGGCCTTGGCCTGCTCGTCAGTCTTACCGATACCGATGAACAGCGGAATGCCGATGCGGGGGCGTTGCAGCGGTCCTTCCTCGTCGCGCTTCCAGTTGGACCGGTAAGTGTCGATCAGCTTCTGCTGGACCTCCCAGCCCTGATAGATGTTACTGCTCATCACAGCGAAGCCCTCGGACGCCGCCCAGACATGGCTGCGCTCGCTGGTCGCGGCGATGCCGATGACCGGATGCGGCTTCTGCAGCGGCTTTGGAACCAGCTGACGCGGCGGGATCTGGTAGTACTTTCCTTCGAAGGTGAAGATGTCCTCGCGCATCGACTTCTTCAGAAGCGCCAGGCCCTCTTCCATCTGTGCCAACGTTTCGTTCGGATCGACGTTGAACGCCCGCATCGCGATAGTTGTATTGGCGCGGCCTCCGTAGAATTCCATGCGGCCATTCGAGAGGATGTCCGTCACCGCAAGGCGCTCGGCAGAACGCAAGGCATGGTTGATGCGCTGGGGCATCAGCGTCACCGCCGCGCGCAACTTGACCCGGGAGGTCACGGCGGCGAGATAGCCGAATACGACCTCGGGCGCAGAGCTCGATATACCGCCCAGGGCGACATGCTGCTCCGAAAGCGCGACGCAATCGAAGCCAACCTTTTCTGCCAGAAGCACTTCATCCACCAGCTCGTGGAGTCTGCGCGAGTAGCTGTGGCCGACCTGGGTTTCCTGTTCAGACCAGAACCCAAACGTTAGTGCCATTTCTAGATCCTTTTAGATTTCGAGATGGCTCAGAGTTTCATAGGCGGAGCGACATTTTCGTTCGAAAGCTGCAGCATGCCGCAAGTCTTTCCAAATTTTATGCCGTCAGGAGCCGGTTGATCTCTCCTGCTCCTTGAACGTATCGACGAGCAGATCTGCGATCGCGGCAAGACACGCCTCACCAATGTCGCGGCTCGCGCCGATCGGGCTTCCGATGATGCCGTTTTGAGAAATCGACCGAACTCCGTTCTTCCACATCAATTCGAGTTGCACCTGCGTCAAGGCACCAAGATGTCCGGCTTCGAACCGGTCCTGCCTCACGCTGTCCGGGCGGATCGCCATCATCAACGAGGTTTCGGCGATGTCGGCATGTCCGCCGACGGCGAGAGGATCTCCGCCTGCAGCCCCCACCGCATGACGCCAAGTGTCGATCCAGAGCGTCGAGTCAGTGAACGCGACAATCTCGACATCCGGCGGCACCGATGCGCGCAGCCGATCGAGCATTCCCTTGATGACGGGAAAGTTACCGATATGACCGGAGAAGATCAGCAGCCGCTTGAAGCCATGCCCAGCAAGACTTGTGCAATAGTCCGTGCAGATCGCCTCAAGCGTTTCCGGGCGAAGCGACAGGGTACCCGGAAACGGCAAATGATGAGCCGAACAGCCGACCTTGATGGTCGGCGCCACCAAGGTCTTGCCTCGGCCTCGCGCGACGCGCTCGCCCAAGGCGTCGGCATGATCCGCATCCATGCTGAGTGCCAGATGCGGCCCATGTTGCTCGATGGCGCCTAGCGGGATCATCACCGCCGTGTACCCCTGCGCCAGCGCAGCGCCGACGTCCTCGAAACTCATCTGCTCCAGATGGATTTCACTGGGATATCCCCGCGCCATCGCTCAGCCTTTGCTGTTCTTGGACAGAAACCGCGCGCGGGCCTCGGCCGAACTTTCGGCAGTGACATAGGCCTCGAGGTCGGCGACGGTCATGTCCTCAAGCGCCCGATCGTCCAACAAAGCTGTGCGGTTGAGCGATCGCTTGATGACATCGAACAGCTTGCGATCCTTCTGCCGCAATGCTCGGCAGACCTCCGTCGCACGCGGCGCCACCTCCTCGGTCCGAACGACTTCGTTGATCGCTCCGATCGCTTTGGCCCGCGCCGCGTCGATGAAGTCGCCCCAATACAGCAACTCTTGGGCCGCCCGCACGCCGAGTTTTTCGACGGCCCGGCGCATGCCCTTGGTCACGGGCAGGAGGCCGTGATTGATTTCGGGGAAGCCGACCTTGCACGCTTCATCGGCAACCACGTGGTCCGCATGCAGCAGGAACTCCAAAGCACCTCCGACCGCATAGCCGCGAACGGCGCAGACAATCGGGCCCGGATAGCTCTCCATCGTCACGAGCAATTGGTGGAAGAGCCGGATGCGCGGCCTTGCGACCTCCAGCCCCACCACCTCCTTGATGTCTCCGCCGGCGCTGAAGAAGCGACTGCCGCTTCCGGTCAGCACGATTCCGGGAGGCTGCTCCTCCGCCGCAAAGCACTCGATCGCGTCCAGCAACAGGGCGATGAGCCGGGAATTCAACGCATTAGCCGGTGGCCTGTTCATGGTGATCGTGACCAGGTCACCATCGCGCTCGATCAGAAGGGACGCATCAGAGATCATGAGAAGATCCTCGGCAGGATACGGCAGGAGCTGCCGCCGACAGGAAGTTGATTGATGCAGCCACGACGCATGCCTGCTCGTGCTGCATAAAGGTCTCGTCAATTCGGCGCGCGCTCACATCCCCAGATAAGCGCGCTGGATATCGGGATTTTCGAGCAGTTCTTTGCTCGATCCGTGAAGCACCACGGACCCGTTCTCCAGAACATAGCCGCGGCTGCTCAATGCCAGCGATTTCGCAACATTCTGCTCCACCAGAAGAACGGTGATGCCCTGGTCATTGAGCGATTTGACCACCCCGAACATCACGTCGGTGAGCGCCGGTGATAGACCGATCGACGGCTCGTCGAACATCACGACTTCCGGCTTCGACATAATGGCTCTGCCGATCGCCAGCATTTGCTGCTCGCCTCCGGACAGGGTACCGGCCAATTGGCGGCGGCGCTCACGAAGCCGCTCGAACAACTGATAGACGAATTCGAGCGTACCCATCTGGTCGTCTCGTGCCCGCTTCAGCGCGCCGCCGATGAGCAGATTGTCCTCGACGGAAAGCGCGCTGAAGATCTGGCGGCCTTCGGCGACCTGGGCGATGCCCATTTCGCAGATCTCCCAGGGCGGCAGCCGCGTGATATCGACCCCCTTCATCCTCACGGATCCACCCGATGACGGGACGATTCCTGCAATCGAGCGGATAAGGGAAGTCTTGCCGGCGCCATTGGCTCCGACCACGCAGATCAGCTCACCCTTGCTAATCCGGAGCGACACGCCGTTCAGGGCATTGGAACCGTCATAGGCGGCGCACAGGTCGTCGATGGCGAGAAGAGCATCGTCAAGCATGGAAACCGGCCCCCAGATAACTTTCGAGCACCCGCGGGTCGGCCACCACGTCCGACGGCTTGCCCTCCGCAATCTTGGCGCCGTGATGCAGCACCACCACCGTCGAGGCTACTTCCATAACGATCCGCATCACATGCTCGACCAGCAAAATCGTCAGCCCACTCTCCGCGAGCTTTTGCAGCACGCCGACCACGCCGGCCGCCTCGGTCGGCCGCAGACCTGCCATCACTTCGTCAAGCAGCAGCAATCTGGGGCGCGTCGACAACGCTTTGGCCATTTCCAGCATTTTGCGATCAGGCAGCGTCAATTGATCGGTGCGCGCATTCGCCTTGCCGGCAAGGCCGACGCTTTCGAGCGACTCGTAGGCCTTGGCCCGCGCCTCCTTGACACTCGTCGTCCAGCTGAAGGCCCCCACCATGGCATTCTCCAGCACCGACATGTCCTTCATTGGCCGGACGATTTGAAACGTCCGCGCTACGCCCATGCGACAGACCGTCTCGGGTGGCGTCCGTTCGATCGAACGCCCCTCAAACAGAACCTGTCCGCGGGTCGGGCTCAGCGCACCGGCAACGAGATTGAAGCATGTGGTCTTGCCCGCGCCATTCGGCCCGATCAGCGCGGTGATGCGGCCCGGCGCCAGCGCGAAGCTAACGTCATTGACGGCAACCAATCCCTGGAAGGATTTGGTCAGGTTTTTCACTTCAAGCAGCGCGGTCATTCTCGACCTCCTGCAATTTCAATATCCGAACACGCGCCGGCAGTTGGATCGCGCCATAAAGGCGAACTACCGCGGGCCAGATACCGTCAGGCAGAAACCAAACAACAAGGATCAGCACGGCCCCGTACGCGATGCTGTTCAATCCCGGAATGCCGAAACTGTCCCCAAGAGCACCCATGGCATGGTGAAGCGGTATGGCAGCCATCGAACCGACCAGCGGACCAAAGGCCGTGCCCAGTCCGCCCACCACCGGGCCGATGAGCACATCGACGGAGATGCCCATACCCATGATCGAGTCCGGAAAGATCGCCCCCTGCACGAGCCCTAGCACGCCACCGCCGATCGCCGCCGTTGCGGCTGAGATCGAAATCACCAAAATCTTGTGACGAAAGGTCTGAACGCCGAGCGCGCGCGCCGCGTCGTCGTCGTCCCTCATCGCGCGCCAGACGTAACCTAGATAGGACCGCGAGATCATTTCCGTCCCCGCCACGCCGATGGCAGCGAGGGTAAGAGCGACAAAGTAATAGAACCGCGTGTCGCCTCGGAGCATGGCGAGGTCCATCGAACCCGTCGGTGCCTGAAAGAAAAGGCCCTGCATCCCTCCTACATAGTCCCATCCGCCGAACATGATCCGAGCGAATTCAGCGGCAGCGATCGTAAGCAGCGCGAAATAGATGCCGCGGACCTCGAAACGGAAGCTGAGCCATGCGAGCACAGCACCGATAAGACCGGCAATGGCCGCTCCCAGGATCAACCCGATCCACGGTGTGATGCCGTATTTGATGTTCAGGATCGCCACGCTATATGCGCCGATCCCGACAAACAGCGCGTGACCGATGGATAACTGCCCGCCGATCCCGAGCATGAGATTCCAGGACTGTCCCATAAACGCAAACAACAGGACGACCGTGAGGAGCGAAATGATGTAGGCATTTGATATACTACCCACCATCGCAAGGATGGCGAAAACCAGAACGCCGGCCCCCCATCGCTTCGGGTCGCTGGTTTGATCAAACTTCTTTTGCACCGAAAAAACCCCTCGGACGGAGAATTAAAATGATGATCAAGAGCGCGTAAGGGAGTGCCGTCTTCATCGACGGCGTGAACATCAACGCCGCGACCGCTTCGGCCACTCCGATCGTGAGACCCCCCAAAAGAGCGCCCCCAAAACTGCCGAGACCACCGACAATCACTGTCACAAAGGCCAGAAGAGTAAAGTCGACCGCGAGATAAGGCTGTGCATCGAACAACGGTGAAATCAGCGCACCGGCGACTCCGGCGCAAGCGGAGCCGATACCAAAGGTCACGGCATACACGCGCGGAATATTGAGGCCGACGACCAACCCGCCCAAGCGATTATTTGCAGCAGCCCGAAGCGATCGGCCGAATGCAGAATATTTCAGATAGGCGCTAAGAGCAGCGATCAGAACGCCGGCTGTAAGGGCGGCCTGGATCCGCGCCCAATCCAGCGTCAGCGGCCCCACCGCAACGGTCTGGAACGATAGCTGGGAGGCCGTCGGCCGCGGATCAGGACCAAACGAGACCAGCAGTACGCCGCTGAAGAGGAGCGACAGGCCGATGAAGACAATGAATTGATAGTGGTGCGGTCGATTGACGAACCGCTTCACGACCAATGCTTCCAGGAGATATCCGAACAAGAACATTATCACTGCGGCGATCGCAGCGGCCGCAATGATCGGAATGTCCCAGATGCGGACGGTCCAGTATCCGATATACACCCCGAACACCACCATTTCTCCATGCGCAAAATTCACCACGCGCATGACGCCGAAGATAATGGTGAGGCCAAGTGCCACGAGCCCGTAAACCAGGCCGATAAGTACCCCGCTCGCAAGAACATTGAGCCAAAGCGACAACATCAGCACACCCCCGCTGGCAGGCGGGTGAAGCGGCTTGCAGCGCGATCGCTTCGTCGATGACGGCGCGCCTCGCACGGCCGACGCATTTCCAGACATGCCTGATCGGAAAGATCACGACTGACCTCGATTGGAACGCTACACTTTCCTGGCATATCAATCGGCTCCATTCTGGTTGTATCCAAATCGGTACTGCGTAGATGCTCGGCTTATTTCGGAAGCGCCTTCGGCGCGGCGAAATATCCATCGACATAGACGAGCGGTTCACCGCCTTTTCTCGTGGTTTGAGCCACGACCTCGCCGGTGAAGATGGTATGGCTGCCGGAGCTGTGTGCATTCACGACCCGGCAATCGAAGCTACAGATCGCGTCGATCAGACTTGGCGCTCCGGTTTTCAGATCGCACCAAAGGCCGTCGGCGAAGCGGATATCGCCTTTGCTTCCATCCTGACCAGAAAAGGTCAGAGCCAAGCCGAGATGTTCGATGCCCAGAATATTCCAGCAGAACGAGCCGTTGCTTTCTATCGTGTCATGCGCCCCTGCAGAGCGATTGACGCAGACCAGCACACTCGGCGGCTCGGTGGATAAAGAACAGCCCGCGGTCAGTGTCAGGCCGTGCCGATGAGGCATGCGGCCTGTCGTGACAATCGAAACAGCGCCCGGCACGTTGCGCATGGCGACGCGGAACTCAGCAGGATCGAAGGATGACGGATCGGAAGCTGAGGCTGCTGGCGCTTGCATAGGTGATACTCTTAGATTCATGTAAAAGATGCGCCCCGATATCGTCGATGGTGACCGGCGTTGGTATCCGCCGTCTTATCTACTGAGCGTGTGATCTATTTGATCGCCTGGTAGAACTGGATAACGTTGCCGCTCGGGTCGCGCACCTTCACCGCACGGCCGTGGCTGGCCATGTCGCGAATTGCCTCAACTTGAGCACCACCTGCTACGGCGCTCTCTATCGCAGCTTCCAGATTGTCGACATCAAACACCAGAACGGCATCTTGCAGTTGATCCGATACCGATTCAGCTGGGCTGGCGACACAGAAAGCCGCGGGATCGCTCACGAATTGAATCCACTTTCCCGGGTCCGCAAAGCGCACCTTCAGACCCAGGCCTTCGTAGAACGAGGCCAGACGCTCTGGGTCGGCCACTGTGAGATAAACTTGCTTGAGTTTCACGTTCGAAATCCATTTCGATCGATGCCCCCTGCAATGCGATCGTCGATGGATAGTCACCCTGGCCGTCCAGCATTAATGCTTGAACAGCGCGTGTCGCATGTCGTTCATAAGCATTTTATGCTGCCGCGGCGCCATGCGGGAAATTCGGGCCTGCGCTTGCCCTTTGCGATGTTACAAACCTTCTTCGTCCGCGCACCGGCGGCGTGGCATCAGGCTGTCTTCAACGCGGCAGAAATCAGGAGACAACAAGGTATCCCAGCCGTGCATTGAGCTTGTGGATCAGCTCTTCCGCCGCTTCCGAGATCACCGTGCCCGGCGGGAAGATCGCCTCGGCGCCGGCCTTGTAGAGTTCGTCGTAATCCTGTGGCGGGACGACGCCGCCGATGATGATCATGATGTCTTCGCGGCCCTGCTTCTTGAGTGCGGCCTTCAGCTCCGGCACCGCGGTGAGATGGGCTGCGGCCAGCGAGGAGAGGCCGAGGATATGTACGTCATTCTCGACGGCCTGCCGCGCGGCTTCGTCGGCGGTGGCGAATAGCGGCCCGATATCGACGTCGAAGCCGACATCGGCGAAGGCCGAGGCGATCACCTTCTGGCCGCGGTCGTGGCCGTCCTGACCAATTTTGGCGACGAGAATGCGCGGGCGGCGACCCTCGGCGTCCTCGAAGGCGTCGATCAGCGCCTGAACCTTCTGGACCTTGTCGTTCATGGTGGACGCCTCGCGCTTGTAGACACCGGTGATGGATTTGATCTCGGCGCGGTGGCGGCCGAACACCTTCTCCATCGCATCGGAAATTTCGCCGACGGTGGCCTTGGCGCGGGCGGCGTCGATGGCCAGCGCCAGCAGGTTGCCATTGCCGTCCTTTGCCGAGCGCGTCAGCGCCGCCAGCGCGGCATCGACATCGGCCTGGCTGCGCTCGCCGCGAAGCCTCTTCAATTTGTCGATCTGCAGCCGGCGGACATTGGAGTTGTCGACCTTGAGCACGTCGAGCGCTTCTTCATTCTCCGGCTTGTATTTGTTGACGCCGATCACCGCCTGACGGCCGGCATCGATGCGCGCCTGGGTCTTCGCCGAGGCTTCCTCGATGCGCAGCTTTGGCACGCCGGCCTCGATGGCCTTGGCCATGCCGCCGAGCTCTTCCACTTCCTGGATGTGCGCCCAGGCCTTGGTCGCGAGATCGTGGGTCAGGCGTTCGACGTAATAGGAGCCGCCCCATGGATCGATGATGCGGTTGGTGCCGGTTTCCTGCTGCAGGAACAGCTGCGTGTTGCGGGCGATGCGCGCCGAAAAATCGGTCGGCAAGGCGAGCGCCTCGTCGAGCGCATTGGTGTGCAGCGACTGGGTGTGGCCCTGCGTCGCCGCCATCGCCTCGATGGTGGTGCGCATCACGTTGTTATAGACGTCCTGCGCGGTCAGCGACCAGCCGGAGGTCTGGCAATGGGTGCGCAGCGACAGCGACTTCGGATCCTTCGGATTGAACTGCGTCAGCAGCTTCGCCCACAAGAGGCGTGCGGCGCGCATCTTGGCGACTTCCATGAAGAAGTTCATGCCGATCGCCCAGAAGAACGACAGCCGCGGCGCAAAGCGGTCGACGTCGATGCCGGCGGCGAGACCCGCGCGCAGATATTCGACGCCGTCGGCCAGCGTGTAGGCGAGTTCAAGGTCCTGCGTCGCACCGGCCTCCTGCATGTGATAGCCGGAGATCGAAATCGAATTGTACTTGGGCATCTTCTGTGAGGTGTAGGCGAAGATGTCGGAGATGATCCGCATCGAGGGCGTCGGCGGGTAGATATAGGTGTTGCGCACCATGAACTCTTTCAGAATGTCATTCTGAATGGTGCCCGTGAGCTTCTCCGGCGGCACGCCCTGTTCTTCGGCGGCAGCGACATAGAGCGCGAGGATCGGCAGCACCGCGCCGTTCATGGTCATCGACACGCTCATCTGGTCGAGTGGAATGCCGGCGAACAGCGTGCGCATGTCATAGATCGAGTCGATCGCCACGCCAGCCATGCCGACGTCGCCCGACACGCGCGGATGATCACTGTCATAGCCGCGATGGGTGGCGAGATCGAAGGCGACCGAGAGACCCTTCTGGCCGGCGGCGAGATTGCGGCGATAGAAGGCGTTGGAATCTTCCGCGGTGGAGAACCCGGCATATTGCCGGATCGTCCAGGGCTGGTTGACATACATGGTCGGGTAGGGGCCGCGCAGGAATGGCACGATGCCGGGATAGGTGTCGCGGAAATCGATGCCCTTGACGTCGGCTTCGCTGTAACCGGGCTTCACCAGGATGCCTTCTGGCGTCAGCCACGGTTCGGCTGTGCCGGCAAAGACCGGGGTTGCGGTTGGGGCGAAAGCGATATCGGCGAAATTCGGAATCCTGGTCATGTCCAGCCTTCGTGATTGAAGGGGTGGGTGCCAACGTGATCGATGATATTGGCCGATATCATGTCACCTCACCGAAGGCGTGGGCTAGAACGCCGAGTGCATCCTTGCCGGCAAAGATGAAGTCCTGCACGCCAGCTGCACGCAGCTCGGCCTCAAGATCCCCGGGGTTACCGGCGAGATAGATATGGCGAGCACCCGCCGCCTGTAGCACGTTCGCCGCCGCCGCGGCATGAACGGGATATTGCTTGTCCGAGGAGCACAGACAAGCGATTGCCGCCCCCGTCGCCTTGAATGCGTTAGCTAAGGCTGCGGGATCGGCGAAGCCCTCGCCATGGACAGCCTCGATGCCCCCGGTTTCGAAGAAGCTCTTGGCGAAGCTCGCGCGTGCGGTGAAATCGGCGGACGTGCCGAGATTGGCGAGAAACACCTGCGGCCGCACACCGTTGTGGGCGAGCAGCTGATCGGATTTGTCGCGCAGCGCCTCGAACGGTTCGGCAAGGCGGATCGGCTCCAGCGGCGGAAACTTGATCTCGTTGTCGTCACGGCGTCTCGCGAAGATCGGCCTGGCCTTCAGCACCGCAGCGCGGGTTTCGTGCAGATTGGGGAACTCGCTAGTGCCGGTCAGGACATCGCTGCGCTTGCCGACAGCGGCTTGGCGCGCGGCGCCGGTAACTGCGACCTTCGACTGAATCAGATTGGCGCTAAGAGCGGCGAAGGCGCCGCCGGCTTTCTCGATCTCTTGGAACAGCGCCCATGCGGCGTCGCAGAATTCGCGTGTCAGCGTTTCGATGCCGCCAGCACCAGCGGCAGGATCGGTGACCTTGGCGAGATTGGCCTCTTCCAGCAGGATCAGCTGCGTGTTGCGCGCGATGCGGCGGGCGCCGGAATCCGGCAGGCCGAGCGCGAGCGTATGAGGCAGCACGCAAACCGAGTTGGCGCCAGCAAGCCCGGCGGAGAATGTCGCCATGGTGGCGCGCAGCATGTTCACCGCGGAATCGCGCTGGGTCATCATGCGCCATGCGGTTTCTGCGGCAATAAAGAGCGGCTTCGGCCTCACGCCACAACCTTCCTCGATACGCGCCCACAACAAGCGCAGAGAGCGAAATTTTGCCATCGTTAGAAACTGGTCGGCATCAGAGGCAAGGTGCGCATAGACCATGCGCCGCGCCATCTCCAGCGCAAAGCCGGCTCCGTCGAGCTTGCGCAGATAGGCCAGCATCACCGCCAATGTATAAGCGAGTTCCTGTACCTCCGAGCCGCCGGCATCATGGATGACGCGGCCATCGGCGACCATGAACGGGCCCCTAAAACCGTCATCGTCGAGCTTCCTCACCACATCGGTGACAGCAGGGGCGATCTCGTCGCGGTCGTGGACGCCCGCGCCCCACACCGCGCAGGCGCCGATGGGATCGAGGCCGAAACGGATGTCGCACTTTTTTGGATCGAAGCCCTGGACCTTGATGGCGTCGGCGAGCCAGGTCGCTGCCATGCGCAATTGCGGGCCGGCATGAAGTTCGAAGCCAACGCCGGCATCGGGATAGATGCCGTTGAGCAAAGTCGAGATGCTGTCCTGGTTGGCCGGCAGGCCGAAGCCGCGGGCGCCAATGGCTCCTTCAAGCACCAATGCGAGGCCGGTGGCGCCGTTTTCGAGATCGTGCAGCGCCTGCCCGTTCGACGCGGCGGCATCGGGATGATCGATCCGCTGCATGATCTGCCATGGTGCGGCAGCGGGGCGGCCGGCGATCGATTGCGCATCGGCCGCACGTTCATAGAGCGGATGGGTGGCAATGCCGTTATAGGTCTTGCCGATCAGCTTCTCAAACGGTGCACCTTTGAGCACGCCATCCACCAGCTTGCGCCACTGGGCAGCGTCGAAGTGGGCCCATTCCGGGCGCATAAATCTATCGTCACGATAGTTCATGCAAATTCAAGAATGAGCGCATCCACCGCCAGCGTTGCGCCAGCAGCGGCATGGATTTTCTTGACGGTGCCGTCGCGTTCGGCGCGAAGCACGTTCTGCATCTTCATCGCCTCCACAACGGCGAGGGTCTCGCCGGCCTTGACGTCCTGACCTTCGGTCACGGCAATCGAGACCACGAGGCCCGGCATCGGGCACAGCAGCTTCTTGCCGGTGTCGGCCTTGACGCCCACCGGCATCAGGCGCGCAGCGGTAGCCTCCGCTTCGGTGAAGACATTGACCGCGACTTCATAACCCTGATGCGCGATGCGGATGCCCGACGTCTGAGGGCGCACCTGCATGGCCACGTTGTGTCCGTCGATGGTGCCTTCCCAGACCGGCACGCCCGGCTTCCAGGACGACGAGAGCTTATGCGGCACACCCGTCTTGCCGTCAGCACCGACGAAGGCCACCGTCACGACATCGCCGTCACGGGCCACGTCGAGCGCGATCTCCTCGCGCTCCAGCCACACGGCGCGGCGACCCGCACGGGTCACCGGACGGCCGATCAACTGGCCGGAAATCTGCCGCTTGCGTTCGCCGTAGATGGAGTCGACGGCCGCGGCCACCGCGGCGATACGGCGGGCGACTTCGCCCTCCGGCGCCCTGGCGGCGAAGCCTTTCGGGAATTCCTCAGCGATGAAGCCGGTGGAGAGATTGCCCTCGCGCCAGCGCGGATGGCTCATCAGCGCCGACAGGAACGGAATGTTGTGTCTGATACCGTCGATATAGAAGGCGTCGAGCGCATGAGACTGCGCCTCGATGGCGGCGGCGCGCGACGGGGCGTGGGTGACAAGCTTGGCGATCATCGGATCGTAATAGATCGAGATCTCGCCGCCCTCCTGTACGCCGGTGTCGTTGCGCACGGTGATGTTGTCGGACTTGCTCTCGGCCGGCGGACGATATTTCACGAGACGACCGATCGACGGCAGGAAGTTGCGGAACGGATCTTCCGCATAGACGCGAGACTCCACGGCCCAGCCGGTCAGCGTGACGTCCTTCTGCGCAAGCTGCAGCTTCTCGCCGGCAGCGACACGGATCATCTGCTCGACGAGGTCGACGCCTGTGACCAGTTCGGTCACGGGATGTTCGACCTGCAGACGGGTATTCATTTCGAGGAAGTAGAAGCTCTTGTCCTGACCGGCGACGAATTCCACGGTGCCAGCGGAGTCGTAATTCACGGCCTTGGCCAGCGCCACGGCCTGCTCGCCCATCTTGCGACGGGTGGTCTCGTCGAGCAGCGGCGACGGCGCCTCCTCGATGACCTTCTGGTTGCGGCGCTGGATCGAGCATTCGCGCTCGCCGAGATAGATCACGTTGCCGTGCTTGTCGCCGAGCACCTGGATTTCGATGTGACGGGGATCGACGATAAACTTCTCGATGAAGACACGGTCGTCGCCGAACGACGACTTCGCCTCGGCCTTGGCGAGGTTGAAACCCTCGACCACTTCCGAAGTCGAATGCGCGATGCGCATGCCCTTGCCGCCGCCGCCAGCGGACGCCTTGATCATCACGGGATAGCCGATCTCGTCGGCGATCTTCACAGCATGCTTGTCATCCTCGATGACGCCGAGATAGCCCGGCACGGTGGAGACGTTGGCCTTGGCTGCCGCCTTCTTGGATTCAATCTTGTCGCCCATGGCGGCGATGGCGCCGGGATTGGGGCCGATGAACACGATACCGGCGGCCTCCAGCGCGCGTGGGAAGGCTTCTCGCTCGGACAAGAAGCCGTAGCCGGGATGCACCGCTTCGGCGCCGGCCTGCTTGCAGGCCTCGACGATCTTCTCGATCAGGAGATAGCTCTCGGCCGCGGCTGGAGGTCCGATGAACACGGCCTCGTCGGCCATCTCGACATGCAGCGCATCGCGATCGGCTTCAGAATAGACGGCGACGGTCTTGATACCCATCTTGCGGGCGGACTTGATGACCCGGCAGGCGATCTCGCCGCGATTGGCGATCAGAATCTTCTTGAACACTTGTGGCCTCACAACGGCATGTTGTCGTGCTTCTTCATCGGCACTTCGAGATGCTTGTCCTTCAGCATCGCCAGCGCACGGGCGATGCGCTTGCGGGTGGAGTGCGGCATGATCACGTCGTCGATATAGCCGCGTTCGGCGGCCACAAACGGCGACAGGAAGCGGTCTTCATATTCCTTGGTGCGCGCGGCGATCTTGTCGGCGTCGCCGATGTCCTGGCGGAAGATGATCTCCACCGCGCCCTTGGCGCCCATGACGGCGATCTGCGCCGTCGGCCAGGCATAGTTCATGTCGGCACCGATTTCCTTCGAGGCCATCACGTCGAAGGCACCGCCATAGGCCTTGCGGGTGATCACGGTCACCAGGAGGACGGTGCACTGGCTGTAGGCGAACAGCAGCTTGGCGCCGTGCTTGATGAGGCCGCCATATTCCTGCGCGGTGCCCGGCAGGAAGCCCGGCACGTCCACGAAGGTGACGATCGGGATGTTGAAGGCGTCGCAGAAGCGCACGAAGCGCGCGGCCTTGCGCGAGGCGTCACTGTCGAGCACGCCGGCCAGCACCATCGGCTGGTTGGCGACGAAGCCGACGGTCTTGCCGGCGATGCGGCCAAAACCGGTGACGATGTTCTTGGCAAAGGTCTCGGCGATCTCGAAGAAATCGCCCTCGTCTACGACCTTCAGGATCAGCTCCTTCATGTCGTAGGGCTTGTTCGGATTGTCGGGGATCAGCGTGTCCAGCGACAGGTCGGTACGCTCGATATCGTCGAAGCTCGGCCATTCCGGCACGCCTTCGGTGTTGTTGGCCGGCAGGAAGTCGATCAGCCGGCGCATCTGCAACAGCGTCTCGACGTCGTTCTCGAACGCGCCGTCGGCGATCGAGGATTTCGTGGCGTGCACGCTGGCGCCGCCGAGTTCTTCGGCGGTGACGACTTCGTTGGTGACGGTCTTCACCACGTCGGGGCCGGTGACGAACATGTAGCTGGTGTTTTTCACCATGAAGATGAAGTCGGTCATGGCCGGCGAATAGACGTCACCACCGGCGCAGGGTCCCATGATGACCGAGATCTGCGGGATCACGCCGGACGCCTGGACGTTGCGGCGGAACACGTAGGAGTAACCCGCGAGCGCCGCGACACCCTCCTGGATGCGCGCGCCACCGGCGTCATAGAGACCGATGATCGGCGCCCGCGCCTTCATCGCCATATCCTGCAGCTTGGTGATCTTGAGCGCGTGGGTCTCGGACAGCGAGCCACCGAACACGGTGAAATCCTTGGCGAAGACGAAGGTCTTGCGGCCGTTCACGGTGCCCCAGCCGGTGACGACGCCGTCGCCGGGAATCCTGGACTTTTCCATGCCAAATTCCACGGAGCGGTGTTCGACGAACATGTCGAATTCCTCGAACGACCCCTTGTCGAGCAAAAGCTCAATGCGCTCGCGGGCGGTCAGCTTGCCCTTGCTGTGTTGCGACTCGATGCGCTTCTCGCCGCCGCCGAGCTTGGCGCCGGCACGGCGCGCTGCGAGTGATTCCATGGTCGTCGTCAATCGCCGCTCCACGCTGTTCCGGTTTGCAAGATCTGAGCGTGCCGCACTACTTCAGCGAGAACGTCAGGAACAGAGTTGAACGGGCGCATATGAGCATGTTATGAAATTGCGAATTGCAATTTGCGAATTTGCGAATGGTGGGCAAACTTTTCATCGGCCGAAAGGTCCGCGAGATTCGGGAAAGCCGGCGGCTCAGCCAGTCCGCATTTGCGGAGCGGCTTGGGATTTCCACGAGCTATCTCAACCAGATCGAAAACAACCAACGGCCGGTCTCCGCCTCGGTCCTGGTTCTGCTGGCGGAGCGTTTTCAGATCGACCTCGACGCATTTTCGCTCAACGACAGCGACAGAATTCTGTCGATGCTCACCGAAGCATTGGCGGATCCGGTCTTTGCCTCCTACAATCCCAGCATTCATGAGCTGAAATTGGTCGCGCAAAATGCGCCCGGTTTCGCGCAGGCTTTGCTCAATTCGCACCGGGCCTATAAGCGAAACAGCGAACAGCTGGCCAGTATCGACGGACAATCCGCAAATGGCGCCGGCGAACCGACCGCTTATGAGGAAATCCGCGACTTCTTCCACCTAGTGGACAATTACGTCCATGATCTCGATATGGCGGCCGAGGCACTTGCCGACCGTCTGGGCATTCCTGATGAGAACGTTACACAAGCCCTGGTCGACCATCTGGCATCCCACCACAATGTTCAAATCCGGCGAGGCGCTCCTCACGAGACCTCGCAGCGACGCTTCGACCGCGCGTCCCGGACGCTATTTCTGAGCCCCTATCTTCCGGCACCGACCCGCAATTTCCAGATCGCACTCCAGATTGCAGTTCTCGAAGAGGAAGAGCGGATCAGCGAGATCGTCGGCAAAGCCACCTTCCGGTCGGCAGATGCGCGCAATGTCTGTGCGGCCGGCCTTCTCAACTATTTTGCGGGCGCGCTTCTGCTCCCCTATCGCCGGTTCCTGCAAGCCGCCAAGGAGCTCCGGCACGATCTCGAACTGATCGCAATCCGGTTCGACGCCAGCCTAGAGCAGGTGGGCCACCGCCTTTCCACATTGCAGCGCCCGGGCCATAAGGGCGTGCCCGTGTTCTTTGCGCGGGTGGACCGCGCCGGCAACATCACCAAGCGCCATAGCGCCGCCAAATTGCAATTCGCACGCTATGGCGCTGCCTGCCCGCTCTGGAACGCCCACCAGGCCTTCGAGACGCCGAGCCAGATCATCAGGCAGCTCGCCGAGACGCCGGACGGCGTCCGCTTCTTATGCGTAGCCACGGAATTATCGAAAGCACGTGGAGGATTCGAAGCCCCGCGTCCACGCTATGCGATCGCCCTTGGATGCGAAATTTCTTATGCGAAGGACTTCGTCTATGCGGATGGGCTCGACCTCACTAACAGGGCCGCGTACGACCCGATCGGCATCTCGTGCCGGATCTGCGAGCGGGTGAGTTGCTCGCAGCGTGCCGTTCCCCCGCTCAAAAGCAAACTGTCAATCGATCCTGATGTCAGGGATATTCTACCGTATCGGATCGTGCACGGTCCCGAGAGCTGATTGATGATCAGCCTATTGGCTCGCCGACACTGCGAGGTTTGCGCAAGCGTTCACGCCTAACCGGCAACTATACTGCGCATCGAATATGCAAAAAATGGCTCGAAACTAAGCAATCAGCCAATCGACCGCAATGCACAAAAATGACTTTGACTGTTTTTCGACACAAGTCGGCATTTTGTCGAAATTCCATCGGCGCGCCTGAGGTTACCATTTGTCATTCGGTTGTCACTCGGCCTCATAACGCGAGAAGCCGGTCCGGATTGAAAACTGTTAGTTTTGGGAGACACGCGATGATGACGACCTCTCTCGACAGGATAGACATCAAGATTCTGAACGAACTTCAGCAGAACGCGAGCTTGACCAATGTCGAACTCGCGTCGCGCGTCAATCTTTCACCGTCGCCATGTCTCGCACGCGTCAAGACGCTCGAAAAACTCGGCGTGATCGACCGCCGTATCGCCATTCTCGATCCTGCATTACTTGGCATCGCAGTGACCGCGTTCATCCAGATTAAACTCGAAAAGCAGGTCCAGACCTCGCTGGAAGCGTTTACACGGGTCATCGATCGCCTGGCGCAGGTCATGGAATGTTATCTGATGACGGGCGACAGCGACTACATGCTGCGTGTCATGGTGTCCGACATCGAAGATCTCGAGGATCTCATCGTCAACAAGCTTTCACGTATTCCCGGCGTTTCCAGCATTCGATCCAATCTCGCGCTCAAACGCATTTCCCACAAGACTGTTCTGCCGCTCGATACCAATCATCCGGTTGTCGTGAAGGTATGCCGCAGCTCATCCCGCTCTCTTGAGCGAACGACGAAACCTCGATGCGACGCAACGAGTTCATCGCTATCGGATGCGCCAGTCGGCATCGATGCCCGTTACCCCAGCTATTGCGCGGGAAGGCTATGAAGCGATCGTGACAACCATCTTGGATGGCCTCGATCCATGCTTGAATAGGCGTGTGTGATCTCGCAGGCGCCATATGCGGATCCAGCTGCTTGACCACCGAACTATCGTTCCAACATCGTCGCGGGTGAGATCTTTCAATGGCGACATCAGTCAACACGGTACTGCGCGCCTTTGCCGAAGGCGAGATCATCGTCGTGACCGACGACGATGACCGCGAGGGCGAGGGCGATCTTGTCGTTGCCGCATCCCTCTGTACGGCCGAAAAGATGGCATTCATCATCCGGCATACATCGGGAATCGTCTGCGCGCCGATTACGGCCGACCACGCGAGGCGTCTGCGCCTTGACCCCATGGTCGTGAACAACGACTCAGCGCATACGACTGCTTTTACCGTATCGGTGGACTACCGGCCGGATGATGGGACGGGTATCTCAGCTGAGGAGCGGGCGTCATGCTGCCGCGCGCTCGCTAATCTTAATGCCGGCGCCAGCGATTTTTCCCGGCCCGGCCACGTCTTTCCGCTGATCGCGAAAGAGGGAGGTGTGCTTATGCGATCGGGCCACACCGAAGCCGCTGTCGATCTGTGCAAACTAGCTAAACTCGAACCGGTCGGCGTGATCAGCGAGCTGATGAATGACGATGGCTCGGTCATGAAGGGAGTGCAGGTCGCGGCATTTGCCGAGAGGCACAGACTGAAACGTGTCACCATCGCTGATCTGATCCGCTTCAGGCAAGCCCGCGAGACGCTAATCGAACGCGTATCGAGCGTCACCGCGGACAGCCCAATCGGCCCGTTGCAGGGCTATTCCTATCGCTCTCCGTTCGATCCCATCCATCATGTCGCTTACGTCTATGGCGATATCGGCGACGGCACCAACGTCCTCACGCGCTTCTACAAGCCGAACATCCTGCGCGACCTATTTTCGGGTCAGGAACAGGCGAAGATGAATGTCGTCCTGCATCGCTTCAAGGATAATGGCAGCGGCGTGCTTGTCTATCTGCGCGATGGCGCAGCGGGCGTCCCCCCGGCGCCGCTGGCGTCGGCCTCATCGCAAGAGGATGATCGCAACAGGCAGTGGCGCGAAATTGGTGTGGGCGCCCAGATCCTGCGCGATCTGAGGATCACGTCCATCCGTCATCTTACCTCCTCAACCCATCACTTCAGGGGATTGTCGGGCTTCGGCATCGAGATCGTCCGGAACGAGTCGCTCTGATTGCACGAATTCGGTCGTGGCGAACATCCCGATGATTACATCAGAAGCCCCAGGCATCCGGCGAGGCCGGCAGCATACCACCAGCCAGGTGCACGCGAAGGTGCCGCGTCTGATCGGCCCCGCGGTCGGAGAAGTAGCGGGCTGGCGACTTTCCGAGCGCCTTCTTAAACATGGTGATGAAAGCGCTCACCGACTCATAACCTAAAGCGCCTGATACGGACTGAACCGTGTCTCCAGCAGACAGTTTCTGGATGGCGACGATGATCTGAAGCTGTTGGCGCCAGCGGCTGAAGGTCATGCCTGTTTCGGTGACCACGAGACGCATCAGCGTCCGCTCGCCGAGCGCCGCTGCTTCCGCCCATTCCGCCACGGTCCGGCGATCGGCGGGATCGTCTATCAAGGCGTCGGCTATGAAGCGTAGTTTTGAATGACGCGTGATTGGCAGATGCAGCCTTTCGGTCGGCAGGGCGATCAGTTCGTTCAGGAGCACCGCCGCGATCTGAGCGAGGGGCCCCTGCGGATCGTAAAGCGGCGGCAGCGTCGCCATGCGGAGGATCAGTTCATGCAGCAGCGGCGTGATCGAGAGGGTGCAGCATTCTTGCGGCAGGCCCGCGGCTTCCATGTCCACATAGAGAAAGAGCAGGCTGGCATTTGCGGTGACCCGGTTGCTGTGCGGCATGCCGCCCGGGATCCAGACGCCGCAGCGCGGTGGGACCATCCACAGCCCGCTCGGTACCTCGCAGGTCACTCCGCCGCGCTGCGCGAGGACGAGCTGCCCCTTGCGGTGGGTATGAACCGGTAGCTCGTCCTCTTTCTCCTGCGTATCCACCATCCTCGCCACGATTGGACGGTCCAGACTATCAGGGTCGAATAGACGGTAGTGCTGATGAAGCGTCCCGCGCATTGTCATACCTTAGCAATTAATTGGCAGAGTATCGAAATTCGCGCGACACAGCAATGCCTATGGTCTGGATGCTTGCTCCACGGAAGCTCAGGACCATGCCAAAATCACTTCTGTCTCGGATTCTCCCCGTCGCACCGCTGGGCCAACTCGACCCCAAATGGGCGTTGTTCTCGGCGAATTCGTTCATAGCGGCGATGCTTGCGATCTATCTCGCCTTTCGCCTCGGCCTGCAGCGTCCTTATTGGGCGATGCTCACCGTCTATCTAACCGCGCAGCCCTTCGCTGGAGCGGTTCGGTCGCGCGCCGCCTATCGCTTTCTCGGAACCTTGCTTGGCGCTTGCGCCGCTCTAGCGCTGGTACCGGTGCTGGTCGATCAGCCGGCACTGTTGTCGGTCGCGGTCACCGCCTTTGCTGGACTGTGCCTTTACATCTCCCTGCAGGACCGCACCCCACGCAGTTATGTCTTCCTGCTGGCCGGCTACACCGCGACCACCGTCGCCTTTTCCAGCGTGAACGCGCCGGCCATGGTGTTCGATACCGCGCTGTCGCGGGTCGAGGAAATCCTGCTCGGGATCAGCTGCGCGACGCTGGTGCATACGCTGCTTTTCCCGAGCGATGTCACGCGCCCCGTTCTAAAGTTGTTGCGCGACGCCGTCGCCGACGCCTTCGCACTGACAAGCGAGGTGCTGTCCGCGCGCGCCAGCAACGTTCCGGATCCGGGTCGTTGGAAACTGGCTGCCGACATCACCCAGCTCGACATCCTGTCGACGCATCTGCGCTACGACACCGCCGCAAGAAAGCCGGAGCCGCGCGCCATCAGCGCCGTCCAGAACCAGCTCGCACTGGTGTTGCCGATGCTGCTGGCGGTCGAGGACAGCCTCGCGGCCATGGGCGAGCTGCGCTCGGCCGAATTGAACGGCCTGCTGGCAGACCTCGCCGACTGGGCACGAGATCCGGATCGATCCTTGGTGGATGCGAAAGACCTGATCGCCAGATGCGAAAGATTCGGAGCAGTCGCGAGCGGCGATACCAAGATTTGGGATCGCCTTCTTGAAGCCAGCACGGTCACCAGACTGGCCACCTTGATCGATGCGCTCGCCTCCGCCAATAGCATTTCCGCAGCACTGCACGGCACTTCGCCGGCCTCCGCGCGAAAAAACAGAGCCCAATGTCCGCATGCCAAAGCACGCCGGCATCTGCATCGCGATCCCGGTCTCGCCGCTTTGTCGGTGGCTGCTCTCTTCATCGCCGTGGCGGGCTGCTGCGCAGTCTGGATTGCGACGGCATGGCCAGAAGGAGGCGTCGCCGCACAGATCGCCGCGATCGCCGCGGCGCTTTACAGCAGCCTCGACGACCCCGCCCCGACATTGATCTCGTACGCGCTCTGGACGCTGGCCTGCCTGCCGATCGCCGCCATCTATTTATTCCTGATCTTCCCGGCCATTACGGGCTTTCCAATGCTGGTGTTCTCGCTAGCGCCAACCTTCCTCGTCATCGGCTATCTGCAAGCGAACCCCCGCCATTTCATCAAGGCACTGGCGCTGGGCCTCGGCCTGATCAGCGCGCTCGATCTGCAAAATAAATTCAGCGCCGATCTCGCCGTATTCATCAACGGCAATGCAGCTGCGCTGATCGGGCTCATGGCAGCGTTCCTCGCCATACGCTGGCTGCGTTCGCTATCGGCATCACGTGCAGCGCAACGTCTGCTGCGCCTTGGCTGGGCCGACCTGGCTAGGCTGGCCACCGCACGCCGGCCGATGAGCCGCGCGCGATGGGTCGGCATTATGTTCGATCGCTTCGGACTGATCATCCCCCGCCTGGTCGCCACCGGCGCCGACATCGGAGCGGAAACGCCCCGTTCGCTGGCCGCGTTGCAGATCGGCCTCGACCTGATGGCTCTGAAGCAATCCGCCGTCGAGGACATGCACGGCGACCACGAACTTTCGCGGCTTATGCCCATGCTGTCGCACTCATTCCGCTGGCTTGCACGCGGCAATGCGGAACTGAGGCCCGATGACGCGCACGCCCTCCTGACAGCGATCGACAGCGCGCTGAGCGTCCAGGCCGGCGAACGTACAGACCTCCAAAAGCGGCAGGTCGCGCTGACGGGCCTGCGCCGCACGCTGTTTCCACATGCCCACGCTCTCTCATCCAGCGAGGTCATTCGATGAACGAGGAAATCTCCATTGCAGGCGTCTATGTACCGACCTTCGCTCTGGCCTGTGTTTGTGCGCTTGCTATCTGCTTCGCGACTTCCGCGACGATCCGCAGACTAGCGCTCACTGATGTCCGGAAATTTGCCTGGCACCCGGCGCTGTTCGACTTCGCCATCTTCGTGATCCTGATCAACATCTCCTACTCCGTTCTGGGAAAGCTGCCGTCATGAGGACAATTGGTTCATTTCTTCCACGAATTTTGCTCACCACTTTGGCGATGGGTGTGGCGGTGCCAATCGGCGTCGGCATGTGGGAGCACTATGAGAATGCTCCTTGGACCCGGGACGGCCGCGTTCGCGCCGACATCATCGCCGTGGCGCCCGATGTGTCCGGTCTCGTCGAAGAGGTGCTGATCCAGGACAATCACCTCGTCCGCAAGGGCGATATAATGCTGCGACTGGACACCGAACGTTTCCGCCTTGCCGTCCGGCAGGCAGAGGCCGCCCTGGCGAACCGCGAAGCCGCCGCCGAGAAGGCGGCCAGCGATCGTGCACGCTACGAAAAACTGAGCGAAGGCGTCGTGTCGCAGCAACAGCGCGAGACGATCCGCGCGGCGGACTTGCAGGCCAAGGCGACCTATAGTCAGGCCGTCGCCGACCTCGACATCGCGCGCCTCAATCTTAACCGCTCGGAAATCCGCGCGCCCATGAATGGCCGCGTCTCCAATTTCGATTTGCGGCCGGGCGCCTATCTGGCCGCCGGGCGCGGCATCATGGCTTTGATCGACACCGACACTGTGCGCGTCGAAGGCTATTTCGAAGAAACCAAACTGCCCCGCATCCATGTCGACGACGCCGTCGATGTAAGGTTGATGGGCGGAGCGGTCCTGGCCGGGCAGGTCGAAAGTATCGCCGGTGGCATCGAGGACCGGGACAGGAGTTCGGGGGCAAGCCTGCTTGCCAGCGTCAATCCGACCTTCTCATGGGTCAGGCTCGCACAGCGCATTCCGGTCCGGATCCGTATCAAGAGCGAAGATCGCGAAGGTTTGGTCGTCGGAATGACCGCTACTGTACAGGTGAGGGACCAAAGAATGCGGTCAAAGCAGAGCGCGAGCTTTGATATTCGCTCGTTAATCGGCGAACAGCTTTGACCTTTCATCAAAATCAGCGGACAGGCCGCACTCTTAGAAAATACGGAGATGCTATGCTATCCAATGCCCCTCATCGCGGCGCCCCGTGCAGGCGGAAATCGGCATCTCCGAACTGACTCTCGTTCATCGTGAGCCGTCTGAAGCCCCCCGGATCCTGCAGTCGAGCTGACTCGCAAGCGCACTAAAGATCACGCAAGCAGTTGATAGCGCAAATTCTGTGACCAGATTAGGCGTACTAGTCCATCCGGACGGCTTATCGTGGTCGGCGCAATACGGCAGCGCGATAAAGTCTAGGGTACTGTGGGGACGTGGCTATATCCCGAGGGCACCGCGAAAGCTCGAAGCCCAGCCACCGGTGAGCCAATGATCACCGTTAAGTAGCGAGCAAACTCTCCTGCGAATGGCGCGACAGGAGGGCCAAGCGATGGCACGCATATGCGGAGACCATTACCTGGTGCGGCACCCTGCTTTTGCAGGGACTGGTCCAGCTATGCCTTCACGATGGGTATGGGTAAGGACAAGAGAAAAAGGGCAAAGGAAACACACAAAAGAGGCTAGAGATTAGATGTTTAGCCGGCATCCCGCCGCCGGATTTCTCGAATGACGAATTCCCCGCCGAAGCCGGCGTTTACATTTCTGAAATGACGATACGCGGATTTGGCGGTGCGATCTCGCGCGGAGTGATCGTCAGGATGCCATCCGGCCCATCTTCCCAAGCCAAATGGAAGTCAGGCAGTTGATTTGCGGCTGCGAGCTTCCCAAGCTTATGCCGGAACTGCGAAAGGCCGTCGTTGCTGCCTAACTTCGCCCAAAGCCTCGAGGTACCAATTCGCCAAGAAGACTGGTGGCCGAGGTGCTTCCTAGCCACGAGATAGATCGCTCGGCTAAGGCCTCGCAATTCGAAGTAGGTTTGCGATACTTTTAGGAGCGTCGATGACCGAGCCCCTTCCACAATCCAGGCCGGTAAGGCGACAGCCCGAGTAGCATGATTCCGGGAGCGCGCGTGGTCGCTGGCGCGGGCCTAGCTTGGCGCGATCGAACGATCTCTGCGACATAAGTCGATATCCACCTAACTAAAACCCAGCGGCCTCAACTTAACGCTTTCGATATGAAGGTCCGAAATACATTGCGAGTTCGCAGCTGGTTCGGCAGAAGTCCTCAACACCTCACTCCCTCCGATTATCGGGCGCAATCCGCCGCACGCTCATGGCTTTCCGCAATTGTGCGCGGCATCTGCACCGGCGCGCTGCACGACGAGACCCGACCGGCCCGCTCGCGAGATTGGCAGTGAAGCAACGAGCTCCGGCGACCAGGCCCACGACGAACTGCCTGAATCCGAGCTCGGACGCAGCCTGACCCAGTTCCACGGATGCCCTTGATAATGCCGTCGGTGTACATCTACGCGCGATGTACTAGTAGTATCGCACGATCGGGCGGTCCTGCTCGGTTGTGTCGTTGCCTAGGTCGAGAAAGACTTTATCGACGTAGCACCAGCCCCAACCTTCCGGCTAACGCGAACATGTGCGATCCTTGGCCATGCCACTCGTTACTGGCTTTGGTCGGTAGGCATGGCAGCAAAAGAGAGCCGCTGATCTTGAGACTTTCGGTCGGATATGACGACAATTGCGAACCAAAATCCCCGGAGTCAGAGGCATCGAAGCGCGGCGTATCGGACGATCGGCCACGGCTTTCGCCTCTTAGTCGGTATTAAACGTATAGGCCGCTTGCAGGAAGCCGCCATAGCGCTCGGTGCGGACCGGCAGGGTCTGACAGGGACATGGCGTGCCGAAGAAATTGGTCTTGGCATCCTCGGTGGCCCACATCGCCCAATAGCGCGCGCCTGCACCGACGGAGAATGACGGCGTCACATAATAAGAGAGGATCGTTTCCAGCTGCACGCCCCTGCCTTCGCCGCTCTCCGGCGAGCGGGTATCATATGCGTTGCGCAACACGTGGTCGTCGACGCCCGAAAAGCGAACATAAGGCAGATATGCCGCATCGCCGGTGAGTTTAAGCCGATCGTTCAGCATGACGACTCCGTTAAGGCCGACTCGCAACGAATGCCACGTATCGTCCTCCGTGATCGCCAGCGTCGATCCAGGGATCGCCGGCACACAAGGTGCCGCGACGGTCGCATTGGCGATCTGCGTGCAGCCATAGGCCGATTTGTTCTCACGATAATAATTGTAGCCGATGAACGGGCCCACATTGACTCCTGGGCCGCGGATAAACGCATAGCCGACATCGACTGTGGCATAGGCGAGGCTGCCCTGCACGGGGTCCGACAGCGTGTTCGAATAGGGAACACCGTAGCCGGGCATCCAGTCCTCGTCGTTCATCTTGCCGCTTAGCAACTTACCGCCGCCGATGAAGCCCTTGAGGAAGAAATCGGCCAGGCCATCGACACGACCGAACACTTCGCCGGAGACCGCCGGACTCTCATAAGTGAGTCGCGAGTTCAGGATGTTCTGCTGTGCCGGATCGGTGCCTGCACCGAGGTCCTTCTGAAAACGACCCGACGAATACCAGACGCGTCCGCCGATCTCGATGTCGCCGCGCATGCTCGGATCTTCAACACTTTGCGAGCCGCGCAGATGCATGTTCTCGGCATCGTCCCACCGCGCATCGGTATCGCCGCCGAACTTCATGTTCAGCCCGACTTTGACAGTCTGGATGTTCTGCGAAACGCTAGTGCTGCCTGGTGGCGTCGTCCCATAGAGCGCAAAAGGCGGAAACGGCTGGAAATAGCTGCCGGGCGTCGACATGTCGAAGCTGTTGAAACCGGCATAGTCGTATTCCACCTTCACCGACCAAGCTGGTGCCACCGCCCGTTCGATGCCGACGCCTGCGGTCCAGCCCCATTGGCTGTTCTTTGTGCCGGTCGAGAGGTCGATCGGGTTGGTATTGATATCAATCTGCTGATTGAGCCAGGCGACGCCACCTTTGGCATAGAGCAAGGTGCGTCCGGCCTCGCCAGTCGCCAAGCCAACGCGCCCTGTTACGGTGCCCAGCGCGTTCTGCCGCACGCGGCAATTGGCCGACAGGAAATAGCCGGATGACGCAAGGCACGTATTGGTGCCGTTGGAGCTGACTGCGCTAATATCGGCCTCGACGCTGAGCACCAGATTCCGAGTCGGCTGAAAATTAAAGCCTACCTGCGCGCCTCCCAAAGCCGTCGGCGTTCTGACATCGCCGCCATAAACGGCCGGGCCATTGCTATCTGTAAATCTGGATTGTCCCAATCCGCCGCCGATATGGACGCCGAGATAAGGTCCGGCCCATGTCCAAACCGCGAGGGGATAAGGCTGACCGTATTCCGGCAAATCCGCAGCGACCGCCTGGCTTGCGCCAAGCAGCAGAGAAGCGACGACAACAGATACTCTGGTCATGTACCCCACTCGAGCACCGCATCAAGATTGGGCGCAGCTTCGGCGAGATTCGTTAAATTTCTCCTTTTACGTTTCGCTAACTGTGTTTTTTAGCAAGGCGTCAACCGGAAGCCGGAACCGCTGTTTTGGTCAGATCGTCTCGGCGTGGCAGCCGGTATCTGTGCAACGTTATTACAAAAAGACTCTTTAAAAGCATGTGCCGCCGATTGGCCTGCCCCCCGTTAGGTCTCATCTGCCTAACGTGGCCCGAATGATGCATCCTCACACCCATGACCGATCAAAGGACGCAACGCGGCGCTCGACAAAATCGCAGCGAAAATTTGGCAACACCGATTCACACAGTCTGAGTCTCGTCGATACACCGATTATTACCGCACATACACGCTGCGGCTTGTGTCAACACTGGCACCAGGTGATCTCAGATATTGCGGTCGCCGACTCGGAAAGCATTTGCCTTGCGGACTTTCTCACTCACTCTCGCTACATCACGCACATAGATTGTATTGAATCTATCCATGCCTATTGTCGGTTCCAGTACGCGCGTGAATCCATCGTACTTCACTGTGACGAAACCATTACTGAGAATCGTCTCATGCATCGCGCGATCGTCGAGATTGTAATCGGAGGCCAGCCCGAGCGTCTCAACGATGATGATCTCAAGCTTGGGATCAGCAAGAAGCCGTTTCGCTCCCGCGATTACCGCGGGCTCAAATCCCTCCACGTCGATAACCAACATATTCGGAGTCTCCGGGAATACTTCATCAAGTGCCCGGACGGGAATTGACAGCCCGGAGCCATCCAGGACGATCCGGTCGTTCCCCCCGCGATCGGTGGAGAAATTTAGATCGGAAGCTTCCTTCCCCGCCCCCATGTTGAGCGTGGTCACCAGGTTCGATACCTCATTGATCGCGACATTGTCGCGCAGAGCTTTGAATGTCGACGGCACCGGTTCCATGGCGATCACGCGCGCTTTAGCTACGCTGCTTGCCGCAATCGAAAGTGCGCCGATGTTGGCGCCGACATCTCCCAAAAGATCGCCTTCTCTAAGGAAGTGAAGCGCGAGCGAGACTTCTTCGACCTCAGGCAAGCCGAAGTAATAGTTCACTGCAGCACCCGGCATCTGTTTGGATATAATAAGCCGAGATTCTCCGACGAAGGGTAAAACGATGGGCTGTTGAATGGCGCGGCTGGCAACCTGCCATCGCATGAACCTTAAGAAGGTACGACGTTTATTCTCCCGCGCCAGCGGGTGGCGGTTTGCGAAGCGCGACAGATGATAGAGATCGGCCAGATTACCCATAAAGCATGCCTTCTAAAGTTCGCCTGGCGCCGAACATGGACTGCAGGCAGGATATTGGGGGAGCAACGGCGACGTCCATCCTCGGAAGCCGTCAAACTCCGGAAATATTTCCAACTTTAATCTAATCGTCAGTCCCGCAGCATTTGCCTCAGCCGCCAACGAGGACCGAACAGCTATTATCGGTACTTGTCTACAGCAATCGCGGGGAGTTCAGATTAACGTAAACGGTCTATGGGAGACCGCCAGCTCTCACCGAGCCTCCCAACGATCGCGGACAGTCTGCTGTATCAGGCGCGACAAGACAGGGACGCAGGCCTCAATTTGACGGCGCCCCGGTGGGTAACGCTTCAACGACCGGGCTCTCTGCAGGCTGCCCCGGCGCTCCGCCAAAGTTTGCCTTGAAGGATGATAGCGGGCTCTCGAGAGCAAAATACGAGAGAACAGAAAGTGCAAGGGTAATGGCGAAGGCGAGGACAACCTGCGCCAGTGGTGCTTTATTGCCGCTTAGCGCACCATCATTAAGGCCCAAAAAGAACAACACCGGGAGATGGACAACGTACATCGCGTAGGAGATGTGGCCAAAGCCGCGCAAGATCGGCATCGACAGAAACGTTGTCAGCCCGCGCTTAACGATACCATTGTCGAAAACCATCGTACTGACGAACGATACACTGATCATCGCGTAGGCCGCTAGAGCCAATGTCCAATACGCCGCTTGGGAGGTGATGATGTCATTACTCCGGCCAACCCGATCGGCAATCAGCAGCAAGATCGCGACCGCCAGAAACAGCACGCAATGCCGTCCACGCAGCGAGCGTTTTTCAAACTCGCGAACTGCCAACCAACCGCCAAGCGATAGTGACAGCATGCGTGTAAAGATCGACATGTAAACGAGATCGCCGGACAAAACGTTATCCCGGCCACCATAACCTGCAGCGATCACGAGGCCACTGACGACTGCAAGAGCGGGAACCACGCGCCCCGTAACAACGCTCAACAGGCGCTGCGGCACCAACAGGACCAACAGCGGCCAAAAGAAATAAAACTGCTCCTCGACGGAGAGCGACCAGGTCTGTTCGAGCGGATGCGGCGCAGGATGAAACGGGTGGTAAAAATTAAATGTGTAGGTAAGCAGACTGAGCGTATCCCACGGCCCAAAATGAAAAACGAAGTAGCAAGAGACCACTGCAATGTAATAAACCGGAACAATTCGCAGGGCGCGGCGAGCGTAAAAATTAAAGAACGAAATGCGGCCGGTCTTGGCGCGTTCCCGCAGCAATAGCCGGGTAATAAAGAAGCCACTGACGGCGAAGAAAATGTCCAGCACCACATAAGCTGCCCGGGGCGCCTGATTGAGCTTCCAGGCCGTGTTATACATGTCACTGTCAACCACTTGCGGTAAGTGGCTGAAGACGACAACTAGCACTGCCACGCCACGAAAGCCGTCAAAAGCCGGAAATTTTTCCAACCGTTGAGAGCTGACCTGTGAGTCAGACATAATGGCCCTCCTCCACAAGATCGATAGGGTTAAGCTTCTTCCAATCGTACGCAGATAGACGACATGAACACGTTTCCATGACACTCCTCGGGCTCGAGGTTTCTATGAATTTAGAGAGGCTCAACTTGATTCTGAGCCATGTTCCGACTGGAGCCTATAGGCGCGCCCTTTTGTTAGTTAGAATAGGTAATTCGGACTTGCCCTTGGCCACCAATACCGCCGAGGCTGGATATATCGGCGCCATCACCGCCGCCACCACCGCCGGGGGTGCCGCCGTTACCACAGCGCACGCTGTTAACGCCGCCGCCGCCACCACCGCCATTCGGGTTAGACACACCGTCGCCATCAGGCACACCGCCAGCACCCCCATTCGGCGAGCTGCCGCCGGCTCCCGTATTATCATTGTGACCCGCATTGCCTGCGCCGGCCGCTGACGCCGCGCCACCGCCGCCTGCGCCGTATGCCCCGAAGGTGGTGTTAGGCCCGCCATTGCCGCCGCTGAATTTCATTGTCCCGACGCTATTTGTAGCGGACCCACCGGCTGCAACTGTATTGTTGGTTAAAACTCCGCCCTTTCCTCCCACGGCAGATACGCTACTCGCCGAGCTGAAGAAGGTCGTGCCCCCTGCTCCACCGGGGCTTGAACCGTTATTGCCTCCGCCCGCGCCGCCAGCTCCTATTTTATAGGGAATGCTGGCGCCGGGTGTGACAGTAAAATTGGCGATCGCAGCATATGCGCCACCACCGCCGCCGTTTCCACCACCGTTCCCAGTCACCATGGCGCCGCCGCCACCCCCGCCAGTGCACTCGACCAGCGAAAGTTTTGTGACGCCTGCCGGGACGGTCCATGAGGTACCGTTCGTCAGAACAACAACAGTTGGCGCGCTGTTAGTGACGTGGACCAGCATGGGATATCCACGGACGGCAACAGCGGCCGTTAACCCAGTCTGGGGAGCAGACGTCACGCCGGTCATGACATCGGTGATGGTATAGGTTGAATTCGCTGAAAACGTAATCGTCCAGTTTTCCGCGATTGGAGTCAGATCTCCGCCATTCGTCGCGTTCCACCATTGAAGCGTATTATTGCAGGCGATCACGTAGGATCCGTCTGACTTGGAGAATGCCAGAGTCGCCCCCCAAGTCGATGTATTCTTCCCCGACACTGTAAAACTCGGGATCGTGCTCGGATCACTTTGTGCGGTATCCGCTAGAACGCTCGTAAAATTATGCACGTAGTCGGCAGCGACTTTTTTGCTCCAATCGCCGCGGTAAAAGCCCCAGCGCACCACAGTACTATCACTCAAGTCGTTTGAGTCGTCATTGATCTCATACTGATAGAGCCTGACGGCATTAAAATACTTTGCCCAAAAGTAATTACTGACAAGTGCTACGCCTTGCGCACGTTCGCTTACCTTCAGGCCGCCAGTTGCCACCAACGCCGTGTTATTTCCGCTTTCGGTTATGACAACTCTCTTTCCCGGCATAGCATATCGACCCCAGTTGGGGATCGATGCTTGATAACAACCGGAGTTGGGTGGATTGCCATTTGAAATAGCGCCGTGCGGGTCGCCAAGACTGAGGCCATCAAGGCCTTCGGACGAGTAACTGTGGAAGTTCATTAGATCATAGTAGGCCGTATGATCGGTCAGTCCGGAAGTCGCATAGGTCGCTTCGACACCATCGGCGCCATTTGGCCCCGTCACCGCGCTAGTTGGCGGCAATATGAGGACGCCTGTAAACGCCGTACTACTGTTCTTCAAACTCTGAAATGCGACGCCCCAGTCCGTCCAGATCTGATTGTAAGCCGTGTTGCCTGGCGGATAGAGACTTCCGGAGGGGCTGTACGTCGTTTGATTGTTCGGCTCGTTCGGGCCTTCCATGGCAGCCAGAGCACCAAGCTGTGCGAGGTTGAGTAGGATAACCTTCATATCGCTCGCCGTGCCGTCACCCCAGTGGGGCGGTCCACCTGCGTCAACCACGAAATCTATTTTAATGTTTGGAATTGAGTTTCGGATTGTTAGGAAATTCTGATAGTCGCTCGGCGCATTTGGATAGGCAGTGCCAGCATTCTCGTTTGGATTTGCATCCAAGCCGGCGTTGCGGATGTGATGAATGCCGAGATATTGCAGCGCGCTGATCAGCTCGATCTCACCATCCCTATTTGGCAGATCCGCGGCCGTTGTCCCTCCGATTTGATAAGCGATGTTTGTATTTGTCCCCATACTGTCGATCATGTCGAAAGCGCTTAAGGACGTTACTGTTGCATATGGAAGCGGTGTGGAGGCAGGCATGTCACGTCCCTTTAGAAAATTTCTATTGTTAGAGCGTGATCATCCCGCATTGAGCATCTTCACGATCGCGGATCATCGCTTCATTCTGCAATGAGAGGTAGTCATATGGCTTCGTCAAGAGCGCGGCAGGCATGCAGCTCTCAATCGGACGGCGCGGTGAACAACCGATAAAGAATTGTAGTACCGGCATTAGATTTCATCAGATTGACACAAATCGGCAGCGGCGGCACAATCTTTGCCAAGCGTCAACGCACAAACGCGTGCGTGAAATGTTACCAGTTTGATCGACACCAATTTACGTGTCTCATAAAGATGGAGGTGGATCATGCAGAGACGAAGGTCAGTAGTGAATTCAAGGTCGATGCTTTCCTACTGCTATGCTGCTGCTGACTAAGTCGACGCTAGTTGGAATCGATTCACTTGCTGTCGTGGCCCGCAATTTCTTTGCAAGTACGCTGTCTAATGGTTTCAGTTCTAGGGCAGCTTCGTAGTCACGAACTGCCTTGTCTGTCTGGTCCATCCGTTCAAGATAGAGACCGTGCCATTTCAACCCTTTGGAGAAGGCGGGATTGAATTTGAGCGCGGCGGTGAAGTCCGCCGCGGCCGCTGAACAGGTTGTCAAGCTGAGATAGGCATAGCCGCGCCCGACCTGAAGCCGCACCAGATCATCCTGACTGAGATGCCCCTGGGATATCGCTTTGTCATAGTCCTCGACTGCTCGCTGAGAGAGGTGAGGCACTGCAAAGCAGTCGAGAAACGTTAGCGGCGCAAGAGAGATCTCGAGGGAAACTTGGAAGCCTGACGGTACTGTTCGCGGGATGGCAGTGACGAAGGCGCCGCGAGCACGTCGCACAGGGCGCTCGTTAGTCGCGCGCGCGCCGCCGAGTGGGTGAAATCGTGGTCGGCATCAGGGATTATCGAAACCGAAGCCTTCGGATAGCGGCGTAGCCGCGCGCCTCTTCTTCCCATATACGTGCGGAATTCGCCCAGCGAGTGATCTCCTTCCGAAAATAACATCGCTAGACCAACGCCGCGACTTTCGAGAATTTGGAAACGGCGATGACCCTCGCTGTAAAGCTTCTGGCCGGCCCGGCCCGGGATGTGGCTGACTATCAATGAGAGAGTTCGAACCAGGCGTTTGGAGAAAAAGATAACCGGAGCTTTGACGCGCAAATTGCCTGACAGTAGTCGTCTCAGGCTTCGCTTGCTAAACAACATCGCAACAGACCCGCCGATGGTGCGATGGGCAGATAATAAGGCTTCAGCGACGGTTTCCCGTGGGTCCCAGACAAAACGCATGATATTGATGGCGATGACATTGCGAACGCGCACATCTTGCACCGCAGCCTGGAATGCGGCGTAAGCACCACTGCAGCGTCCTACCAAGGCGATCGGGCCGGCATCGAGCTTCTCTACATAGTCGATCGCGTGACGCAGGTCAGCAGTTTGCTCTTCCGAATAAAGTACTTCGGCCGGCGCGCCTGCCGACGCCGCACTGTCGCCTATACCGCCGGCGTCCATTCTCAACGAAGCGATCCCGCGCTCCGCGAGGGCGCGAGCCTGTTCTACTGCCGCGCGCCCCCAGCCGATGTGATAGTCGCGCCCCGAATTAGCGAGCACTGCGATAGCTGAAGGCCTTCGACCGAGTGGCCGACAGAGGACTCCGAAGAGCCGCTCGTCTGGCCCAAACCGAACCGGTAACTCGTCATAGTGAGGTCCAACGATTGGCCGCGCGGGCCCTACCACTTTGGCAGAACAGTTGGCGCCCGCGATTGGAAAATGCCCGAAATTGTCGATCCATGACACGATGCGTGTCAGCGTGCCGAGCTGTGGACCAGCCAAACTTGGATTTTGCAGGATATTTTCATACCCCTCGTAGTCGATGGACGAAACATCGGCTCCGAGCGTCTTCAGGTGTTTGCCGATTGAGCTGTCGCGGGACATTTGACTGCGCTCAACCAAAAGGACCCGTGCGGCGGGAGGCTCAGTTGTCCGAGTAAGATCGATAGTTTTGATGGCTGCGGCGCGGCTGCTTGCCAGTGGAATACCAGCGACGCTGTAACCGTTGTCGAACGGGTCGGGCCCGATACCCATCCGGTCGGTCAGCATGCGCGACCAGGCCTGAAGTTCACGAAGATAGGCGCGGCCTTTGACGACCGGCGCCATCAGGATCGTAGCTGCGACGTCGGGTAATTCGGTTCCGAGTTGGGCGGCCAGACTAGCGCCAAGACCTTGTCCGACCAGAACGAGTTCGATGCCCGGATTGTATTCCCGCAAGAACGCAACGCAGTGACGGGCAGCAACAAACCAGTCAGAGATGCCTTCGGGGTCGCCAGCGAGATCGATTGCATCTGCCGTGCCGGGATAATCGAATCTGAGGCATGCATGACCTGCCGCGGCAATGTACTCTGCCAAAGCACTCCATGTGGCTCGGGTACACAATTCTTCATATCCGATCGGTGCGAGCAACAGCACCGCCTTGCGTCCGCATCGGTCAATGCGGCCCGCGTGATAAAAGCCGCCGAAATTATCAAACGTTACAGGTGCGCCGTATCGGGATTTCATGATCTTGAAACTATTACAGTTTTCTGTTCGTCAGCCGAATGGCGCCTGCAGACGGATATTTTCGCTGCTAAGCAGTCGCCCTTGCCGGATGCCAATTTATTAACTCAGGGGCGACGAAGGTGTCATTCGATATCGCGTTCCATCATTAACGTGTACCCGGCGCGATACGTTGCCGCCGATAGTTAGCTATTTCCTAATCATGGTGCATTATCTCGCGCTATCGACTTGAAGCCGCTGATCCTGCCATCAGCGCCGTGGCTCAAAAGCACCCGACTGATAATCGCGACCGCAGCAACCCGCGCCAGGATTGACGAAAGCGTCCATTTTGCGTGATTGCATCTTCATTTTGTTAATCTTGACGCCGGAACGGTCTGTTGCATTTGAGGCTTATTACGATTCTCTCTACCTTTGATTGGTATCTGGTCCATATCACTATGAGCCGCTCGCATCCCTGGCGAAGCAATGGACTTTTTGTAGCGTTGGAGAAACTTCATGCGTGACCGTGTCCGCACCATTGTCGGATCGCTGAACCTACTTCCCGTTCCAGTCGATGGCTTATCCGACCAGGACAATCTGTTCGATGCGGGCATGACGTCGTTCGGTTCAGTTCAGCTGATGATGGCCATCGAGGAAGAATTCGATATAGAATTTCCCAACAGTCTGCTGACTCGCAAGACATTTGCGACGCTTGGTGGGTTGATTTCTGCCGTCGAACAGCTCGTCTCTGAGAAAGTCTAGGGTCGTGATCCCGAACGCGGTGAAGCAAGGCATTGACGTGCCCGAAGCCGTGTCCTGGCGTGACGCGATGCGGCGGGTTGCCATCGACGTTGCTTCGCCAAATGCCGCTCTTGCGGACCTAACCGCGACGTTTCCAGCGCAGACATTCGAAGCTCTTCGTCGTAACAAGATGCTCGGCTTGATGGTACCTAGAAGCCTTGGTGGTCAGGAATTGGAATTGCGCAAGATTGCCAATCTTTGCGCGATTCTCGCGGGCGCGTGCGGCGCCAGCGGCATGATTTACGCCATGCATCAGATCAAGCTATCGAGCCTGGTCGCCCATGGTATGCAAACCGAATATCATCGCGGGCTCATGCGCGATGTAGCTGTCGAGCAGCTGCTGATCGCGTCGTCGACCACGGAGGCTGGTATCGGCGGCGATCTGCGGATATCGAATTGCGCGATCGAGACGACGGGTGATCGGGTTTCGCTGACAAAGCAGGCAAGTGTCCTGTCCTATGCCGCAGAAGCCGATATCATCATGGCGACCGCGCGGCGCGCTCCGGCGTCCGTCGGGTCCGATCAGGTCCTGATCGCGCTGCGGCGTAGCGACTACCAACTTCAGCGCACCGCTGAGTGGAATACGCTCGGCATGCGCGCCACCTGCTCCGAGGGTTTCCTGCTGACGGCAACAGCCGGAGCCGATCAGATCTTTCCGAAGCCGTTCCACGAGATCGCGGTGCAATCCATGCTGGCCACCGCGCATGTTCTGTGGGCGAGCGTCTGGTTCGGGATCGCGACCGATGCTTTGTCGCGCGGGCATGCCTCGGTTCGAGCAACGGCGCGGCGCGTGCCGTCCGATTTCGCGGGGCCGCTCCCAGGCGCGGCTCGACTGGCCGAGGCCACCGCCAAATTGCAGACGTTCAAGTCCACGCTCGTCGCCCATATTGAGCGGTTCGAGACTGCGAAGCGCAACGAAGACGATCTCAGCTCGATCAATTTCGCGATCGAAATGAACAATCTCAAGGTCATGGCTTCGACCATGGCCGTCGACATCGTACATGAAGCGCTGATGGTGACGGGCATCGCCGGCTATCGCAACGACGGTCCATTCTCGGTCGGCCGCCATCTCAGGGATGTGCTGTCGGCGCCGCTGATGGTGGCTAACGATCGCATCCTCGCCAACACCGCTGGCCTCGTGGTCGCGAGCCGATTTGACTCAGATCTGGAGTGATAGCGATGAACGCGCCTGTTAAAGTCGTGCAAAGTCCGGAAGCATTTCTCGACGCCCTGTTCGACGAGTCGATCCTGATCAGGACCGGCGTCGACGGGCTCTATGGCCGCGCCGGCGTGTTCGAAGAGGTCATCGACGGGTTCGAAGCCGCGGTGACGAAAATAGCCGTCGGCGATCAGGCGACGCGGATTCATTTTCCGCCAGGCATGCCGCGCAAAAATCTTGTGAAAGCCGGTTACCTGAAGAGCTTTCCGCAATTGGCCGGCTGCGTCCACTCTTTCATGGGCGATAACGCCGACCATGCCAAGCTCGTCGGCATGATCGAGCGGGGCGAAGACTGGACCGAGATGCAGGATGCGACGGAAGTCGCGCTGACGCCAGCTGCCTGCTACCCGCTTTATCCTACTGTCGCGGCGGAAGGTCCGGTGCCGGAAGGCGGTCGGCTGTTCGATCTCAAGTCATACTGCTTCCGCCATGAGCCCTCGAAGGATCCGGCGCGGATGCAGCTGTTCCGGATGCGCGAATTCGTCCGCATCGGCACGGCCGACGAAGTGACGTCTTTCCGGGCCACTTGGCTCGAGCGCGGCGAAAAGCTGATCGCTTCGTTGGGCCTGCCTTGCGTTATCGATGTGGCCAACGATCCCTTCTTCGGGCGCACTGGCCGCGTCATGGCGTCGAGCCAGCGCGACCAGGGTCTGAAATTTGAGTTGCTGATCCCGGTCGCCAGCGATGAAAATCCGACCGCGTGTCTGTCATTCAATTATCATCAGAACCATTTCGGCAGCCTGTGGGGCATGCATTTCGCAGGCGGCGAAGTCGCACATTCGGCCTGCGTCGGCTTCGGCCTGGAGCGGACGGCGCTGGCGCTATTCCGTCACCACGGCACCAAGGTCGACGCGTGGCCCGCGGATGTCCGTCGCGTGCTGTGGGGCTAGGCCTTGCAAACCACCTGCGCCATCGATGGACTGGATCCCGCAACCTATGTGCGTCACGGGCTGCATGATCCCGCGCGCAACTGGCCCGAGACCAACTGCTACGTCGATCTACTGATCGAAGTACTGGCCCGACGCGGGCATGATCCCCGGGCCGCGCTGGCTTTCACGGTCGCGCAGGATTACGAGGGCGACCAGTTCACGTTTTTCAAGATCCCGGCCGCCGATCTCGCGCTGTTGTACGGCGTCGAGATTCTGGAGCTCGCGATCTTCGATCAGTTGGAAGATCACGCGCACGTGCAGTTGACGCGGGGCCGTCTGCCGCTGATCGAGGTCGATTCTTACTACCTGCCGGATACCCGCGGCATCACCTATCGTCACAGTCACAGCAAAACGACCATCGGCGTCAACGTCCTGGATTCGGTCGACCGCCGGCTCGATTACTTTCACAATGGCGGATATTTCCGTCTCGAAGGCGAAGACTTCGAGGCGCTGTTGCGGCCCGTGCGTGACAACGGCCTGCCGCTTTTCCCTTACGTCGAATTCATCAAGTTCGGTCCGGCGCCGTCTGCACACGAGCAGATGGCGATGTCTCGCACGTTGCTGGCACAACATCTGCGTCGTCGTCCGGCGCAGAATCCATTTACCGCATGGGGCGACGTGATCGGTGCCGACATCGGCCGGCTGATGGGAGGGCCTTCCGAGTGGTTTCACACCTACGCTTTCAGTACATTACGTCAGGCCGGTGCGAATTTCGAACTGCTCGCGACCTATCTGGCGTGGTTGCAGGAGCACGGTGACCCGGCGCTGGAGCGCGCCAGGCTGGCCGCGGAGGCGATCGCCGGCGGCACCAAGATCGTGCAGTTTCAATTCGCCCGCGCATCGGCCCGCGGCAAAGTTCCGGATGTGGCGGATGCCATCCGCCAGCTCGCGACCGATTACGATATCGCCCTCGACAGCCTCATGAGCGTTTCGCGGCTCGCGATGCCGCGGCATGATTTCTCTGTGACCTGATCGGCCTGTTGATTGCCATGACCGACATCCGCGCCATGACGGGACGCAAGGTTCAGTCGCTCGACCGCGGCTGGGAACTGGCGCTGTCGCTCCCTCACGCATGGCAGGAGCCCAGCGGGTTGAGTGAAGCCGTCTGGTTGCCCGCGATCGTCCCTGGAACGGTCTCGGGCGCGCTGCGGGCCCTCGGACAATGGAGTTTCGATGACCCTCAACCGCTGCACGACAAGGACGTCTGGTACCGGGTCCAAATCAGTGGACGCGGCAAGCGCAAGCTGCGGTTCGAGGGGCTCGCGACATTCGCCGAGGTTTTCCTCGATGGCAGGCTCATCCTGACCGGGAGCTCGATGTTCGAGCCGTATGAGGCCGAGATTGTGCTCGGCGGTGAGCATTGGATGCATATCGCCTTCCGGAGCCTCCGCGGCGTGCTGGCAGGAACGAAAGGCCCCCGGCCACGCTGGAAGACGATGATGATCGAGGAGCCACGACTGCGATTCCTGCGCACCACGCTGATCGGGCACATGCCCGGATGGTGCCCGCCCTTCGACGTGGTCGGCCCATACCGGTCTGTGCTGCTGATCGAAGAGGGAATTGTTCGCGCCGACAATGTCGATCTGCGCAGCCGGCTCGACGACACCGAAGGCGTTCTGACGCTCGCGCTCGATCTGTCGGGAGTGGCCGAAGGCGTGACGCCGGTCCTGCACTGCGCCGGGGCGGAGGCGCTGCTGAGGCCGCTCGATACGGAAGCGCCGCCGGCCGCTGCGGCGCGCTGGCAGGGCACAGTGCGGATCCCAGATGTGGGGCTGTGGTGGCCTCACACGCATGGTAGCCCGACGCTCCATGCGGTGACCATCGACATCGGTACCGTCCGGATCGATTTGGGAGAGGTCGGATTTCGCCGGATCGCGGTCGATCGCGGGCCGGACGGACATGGCTTCACCCTGCATGTGAACGGCGTCCGCATTTTTTGCCGCGGCGCATGCTGGACGCCGATCGACGTGGTCGGCCTGCAGGCATCCGAGGCGGATTACGCGCGGGACCTTAGCCTGGTGCAAGGTGCTGGCCTCAACATGGTCCGTCTCAGCGGGACCATGGTCTATGAGACCCCGAGTTTCCACCGCCTCTGCGACCGGCTCGGCATCATGGTCTGGCAGGACGTCATGATGGCCAATTTTGATTACCCGTCGGATGTGGCCTTTGCTGAAGTCATCCGCAGCGAAGTCACGACAGTCGTTAGCCGCTTGAACGCGTCGCCGTCATTGGTCGTGATATCAGGCGGCAGTGAGGTTGGTCAGCAAGCTGCGATGATGGGCCTGCCGCGCGAAATGCGCGACGTCCCGCTGGCCGAAACCGTCATTCCCGAGGTTCTGGCAGGCTTCAGCGACGTCGCCTATGTGCCGGGTTCACCGTCGGGCGGCGCCCTGCCCTTCGTGACCGAGGCAGGCCCGTCGCATTATTACGGCGTTGGCGCTTATTTGCGGCCCCTCGACGATGCGCGCCGCGCCAATGTCCGCTTTGCCTCCGAGTGTCTCGCTTTCGCCAACCTGCCGGACGATCGTCACTTCGCTAGCCATCGGCTCGATCCTGTCAGCAATCCGGAACGCTGGCTCGCCAGCGTCCCGCGCGACGGAGGCGCGTCTTGGGATTTCGACGATGTGCGAGAGCATTATCTTCAGGCGCTGTGGAACGAAGACGGCCGCAGCCTGCGCTCCAGCGAACCCAAACGCTGGCGCCAGCTATCGCGCGCGATCACAGCCGAGGTTATCGAACGGACGATCGACGAATGGCGCCGCCCAGCCTCCACTACGGCTGGCGCACTGATATGGCTGTGGCGCGACCTGCGGCCCGGCGCAGGCTGGGGCCTGCTGGATTCCGACGGCCGTCCGAAATCGGTCTTCTACTCCCTGCGCCGCGCCTCGCAGCCGCTGCGCTTGTCGATCACTGACGAAGGCACCAACGGGCTCTATCTGCATCTCGTCAACGACACGCCGCGGGCCGCCACCGGCAAATTGACCTTGCGTTGCCTGAGAGAGGGCAAGACGCCGGTGATCGAAGCGGTGCGCAATGTGACCATCGCACCGCATGCCGAGCTTTCAATCGGGGCGTTTGAGATGTTCGACCGGTTCTTCGACGCCGGTCACTGCTATCGCTTTGGGCCAGCGGCGCATGACACCGTGCATGCAACGTTCGCAGCCGAGGACTCCGATCAACCTCGAGAGGCCTTTCATTTTCTTTGCCCCCCGACGTCGGCGGTTGACCAGACGATTGGTGCGGTGCTTGGTGAAGACGACGCCGGTTTCTTTCTCGACCTGCGAGCCGTCACGGCGACGCGTTTTGTTGAAATCGTGGACAACAAATTCCTGCCCGACGACAATTATTTCCATTTAGCGTTCGGGTATCGCAAGATCGTCCGTTTGGCACCTCGTCTGCATTCGGCCCACCATTTGCGCCCATCGGGGAGGGTTTCTGCACTCACTCTGCTAACTGAAGTCGAATACTGACTTCGCAGTGGTCCATTGGTGTCGGCATCCAGTTCTCAGCCAAGAGGTTTCATCCGAAAATTTGTACCGCCAGCAGCCGCCAGGTGCTCCTTCAAGCCTCGACCGGCCGCGAGCGGAAATGTTATTCAGGAACTGAGCATCTGTGCGAATGACATCGAATTGGAAGCCAAGACCCGGTCCCATGGAAGACCAGCGCTACTAGTGTCTCCTTTGCGCCATAAGCGGCCATTCTCAATTCTAGACGTGGAAGCTTGAATCCGGCCGGGGCAAATTGAGGCTAGGTCGTCAGCTGACAAAGGCCAGTGGGTTGACGGAATTTCCAGAAATCATCAGATCGTGAATACTGCGAACTGCAAGCGCACTTACGCTCAGACTAGGTGATCTCGCGCTCAAGAGCTCTCAAGCGGATCAAGTTGGATGCCGCATCGGCGATGGTGCCGAGCGCTTCCCGTTCATTCGCGCTCAATCTTCTCGGCTTCACATCAATTACGCATGTCGAACCCAGAGCAAAGCCGAGAGGGTCGCGAACGGGCGCGCCGGCATAGAAACGAAAGCCGTACGGCTGGGCTATCGTGGGGTTCTGCGAAAACTGAGGTGCCTTCGACAGATCTTCGATGACAGTCAGTTCATTGGCAACGAGCGTTTCGTTACAGAACGCCCAGTCGCGCGGCGTAGTGGATCCATCAAAACCGGTCCGCGACTTGAACCACTGCTCATCTTGCGTCACGAGTGTAAACATCGCGATCGGCGCCCGAATGGCATGGGCCGCCAACCGGACCAGTCTATCAAAACCTGGATCAGGCGCGGATCCAAGCAACCCCGAGTCTCTCACTGCCACCAGTCGGGCGCGTTCGTTCCAGGGCGTTCGAAATGCAAAATCGAGATCGTGACGCCCGGTCATCAAGTATTCGACGACGGCCGCGCTTGTTGCAGCGACATCGGGCAACATTCCCAGCTGGACACGCTGTGGCTGGCGCAAAACGGGGGTACCAGACCTTGTCATCGTGAGACTGACGATCGTCGTTTGTGCGAAACGACCATCGTTGGAGAGCGAAGCGACTAGCTTTTTGCGCTCGCCTTCGTCGGCGTGTTCAACAACGATCAGCATTGGCGGCGTGAGTGTGAGCCACTCACGGACCTGCTGAAGGCCTTCCGCAACATGAAGGAGCAGGCCCAAGCCGGGAAGACCGGCACTCCGCCACCCGTCGCCACGTCCCCCGGCCGCCAAAATGATCGCGTGGGCCCTGACACCCGATTGCTGCTGCAAAGGACGCTCGATCAAATCGAACACAGCCTGGCGCGGTATCCGCCGATGCCCCCCCGGCGTTTTCCACGAAGGAAGCTGCCCGCTTTCGACCCAGAGCTGGGCGGTACGGGTTGATATGCCCAGCAGCTGGGCGGCCTCCGCCGTCGTCAAAATATCTTTCACATCATCATCCACTGTGTGGACCATACATATTCGGGAATGCCTAATTCGCAATAAAATTTAGACGAGAGGGTCGTCAGAACACCGGGATTCGGACGCGACATTCGCACCAATAGCATCGGCCGGTCATCGGCACCTCAATTCTGACGAGCGAACGCAACCTCAGATGCATCGGCTCGCCAGCAAACGCCTGTCAGCCCCCCATGCACAACAGGCTCAAATGGGGCCTGTGAGAAGGCCGTAAGACCGCTGGTAAAGACGCCCGCCCGCGAAACGCAACAGGGCATTTCTCAATTTGCGGGGGAAGCGACGCATTTTGTCGCGGGCGGCACACTGGCGGTGAACCCAATCAACGCGCTTTTTACGGCGTGCTTCGTATCGCAGGAGCGCCGTGTCAACGCATAACGTCTCCGCAAGTTCATGAGCTAGAACGATGGCATCTTCGACCGCCATGCTGGCACCCTGAGCCATACTCGGCGGCGATGCGTGCGCTGCGTCGCCCACAAGAGCGACCCGATTCCGGCACAAGCTGTTCAACTGCAGGCTCACCAGTTCTCCATAGTGAACCCTCGCCTTCGCGCACAGATCGAGAACGGGATAAAGAGGACCCGCGATATCCCGAAACAATGGCTTCAGGGGTGTCGATGGCGAGTAGATCTTGCGATGCGCATCGTCGGCCGACATATCGGCGTAGACGTACATTTCGGACGATGACACCGGCTTGGCGAGAAGGCTGTTCGTGGCGCCAAGCATCAATGTCCAATCATTGATGTTGCAGATGTTCGGCACGATAAAGCGCCAGCACACGTTTCCCACATAGACGGGCGATGCGGCGTCGGGGAAGACGGACTCGCGCACCGTGGAATTAACGCCGTCAGCGCCGATGACCAAATCATATTGTTCCACGCCACCATCCTGAAATGCCACACGACTACAGTAGCGATCGCTGCTGATATCCAGGATACGCCGGTGCTGAATGAGGCTGTCACCCACCCCTTCCTTGAGCAGATCCCAGAGCGCCGAACGCTTCATGGATCGACACGGTGCGACATCGCCCCAGAATGAACTCGTATCGATTTCATTCAGGAGATTCCCGTCTTCATCGTAGAAACGCTGGTAAGCGATCGGATGCGAGATATCCAGCAGCGCGTCGCGCAGTCCGAGTTCACCGAGAGCCCTCACCCCGTTGCCGGGTAGAAACAGCGCAGCGCCACCGACACCAGCAAAGTTATTGCGCTCGACAATCCGGGCCTGGAAACCGCGCTGAGCTAGTGCGCGGTGCATAGCCAGGCCGGCGATGCCGGCCCCTACGATTAGTATACGCATTTGATCTGTCCGATATTCGTTGAAACCAATGGAGATCTCCATCGAGTCTCCCATTGGAGGCGTTATGAGTGGATGCGGCGAAGATCGCAGCAAGGCTAATTCGGCTTCGGAGCTGCACCGCGCTCCCCATTCGAACTCCCCGCGCCTGCGCTCTACCGACCGGCTAATCGCTTCGCCTTCCCGTCAGCTCTTTCAGGAACTCGGACAGCAGGCGATTGACGATATGGGGGACCTCCCAGAATGGGGAATGGGTCGCATGCGGGATTCGGAAGCATTTTTCTCGCCAAAGGTTGCCATAGGGAACGCCATCGACGTAATCGAGATTGATGATTGCATCATTCTCGCCGTTTACGATGGCGGTTGGCACATTTGTTAGTTCGATCACCGCGCGTTGATTGACGCCTGCGCCTTTTCTCGCTGCGGAAAACAGCCTGCTTCTGAACTGCTTATCGGCGCGTTCGATGGCCTTCTGCATGAAGGGTTCGAAGTCTCTGCCAAATACAACTTTGGCAAATTCCCGCGCTTCTTCTGACGTCAGCTCGCCTCTGGATGCCAAACCGTTCAGCGGCTTTCCGATGAATCCTTCTGCAAAATTTTCTCCCAACGCCGGCGTTCCCATCAGGAACTGCCCGCGTGAAATGCCCGAACGGGCGAGTATTTCGATCGCGATATGCCCGCCAAGCGAGGCACCGACAATCGCCGCATAGTTGATGTCGAGCTCACCAAGAAGCTCGATCACCAGATGGGCGAGGCCCGGACGTGAGTAAGTCCGTTCGGGATCCAGGGCATCTTCTGAATCGCCATGGCCGGGCAGATCGAAGCTGATCAGATGGTAGCCGTCCAGCAACGGCGACGTGATCTGCTTCTGAAACACCGCGCGGCACGCCGAATTCCCGTGAATGAAAACGACGGGAAAGCCTGCTCCTCTTGTTTCGACAGCGATTCTGCCATGAGACGTTTTGACGTCGAGACGTGTGGTAGCGTTCATATTCATTCTCTGTACCCACCTTGCGCCATCACTGGCGAACAAGTGGCTGATCATGTTCACTGGGGAATTCGTGGCGCGCTGCGACCGGCGCCACGACACGATGTTTTTGGCCGGCTCAGTAAAGTCAGCCGCGATGAGTGCCTGCGTCGCTCTGCGCATGCGACAAGCCATGCTGCTCCCGGATCATGTCGGCAGCCCGCTCTCCAATGACGACACACGGCGCCATCGTGTTTCCGGTCGTGATACGCGGCATGATCGAAGCGTCGGCGACGCGCAGGCCGTCGATGCCGTAGACCTTTAGCTCGCGATCAACCACGGACATGCTGTCGCGTCCCATCTTCGCCGTGCAGGACTGGTGCCAATAGGTGACCGCCGATTTCCGGATGAAATCGATCAATCCCGCATGGTCGCGTGGACCCGGGGCTGCCTCGCTCTGGATCAGCGGAGCGAATGCCTCGTTGTTGCCGACCTCGCGGCACAACTCCACGGCCGCGATTGCAGCGGCCAGATCCTCGGGCGCGCTCAGTGCGTTCGGCTCGATGAGAATGGGATCGGTGTGGTCAGGCCCGGAGAGCCGCAACCGGCCACGGCTTTTTGGTTGGGCAAGCCCGGCGAACATGGTCCAGCCATGTTCCGGTGTCGCGATCTCCGCCTCAGCGGGCGAGGGCACCGCGAATTCGAGCTGGCACTGAACGATATCCGGCTGAAGCAGACGGGAATCGCTTTTCCAGTAAAGCGTCGCTTCGCAGCCACCGCCGCCGACGCCTTCAGGCTTGCGATAGGCCCAGGTGCACCCGAAAGCGAGATGATCCTGATGGTTGCGGCCGACGCCGGGCAAATGCTGGACAACAGCGATGCCGTGGGCCTTCAACTCATCGCGCGGGCCGATGCCCGACTGCATGAGGACCTTGGGCGTATGGACGGCACCAAGCGACAGCACCGTCTCGCATCGCGCGCGAAACTTCCGGCGCTCGCCATTGACCAGAGCTTCGACACCGATGACCTTCTTGCCATCGAACAGCAGCCGCGTGACCAGCGCATCGGTCAGGACGGTGAGATTCGATCGCGCCAGCGCCGGGTAGGCGTAAGAGCGGAACACCGACTCCCGCTTGCCATCCCGAATGCGCAGCTCCGCGATCGACGCGCCCCCTGCGCTCTCCATCATCTCGCCGTTGGGGCTGTCGAAAACCGGAATGCCCATGAGGCCGGCGGCACTCACCAAAGCCCGCGCGATCGGCTGCGGGGCGTCCGGCTGCGCCACATAGACCGGGCCGCCGCTTCCGCGTCGCAGCGCATCCGGCGCGCCGCGCCAATCCTCGATCCGGCGATAGTAGCCGAGCACTGACTTGTAGCCCCATGCATCATCGCCCGCTTCCGCGGCGAAGTGTTCCCAGTCTTCTTTGTGGCCACGCGCCCACACCATCACATTGATGCTCGAGCCGCCGCCGAGGCCTTTGCCCATGCTGAGCGGAAGCCGTCGGCCGCCGAGCCCTGCTGCGGGCTCGCCCATGAATCCCCAGTCCCGCGCACTGCCGAGATTGCTCGGCCACATCGACGGCTCCGAGACGGCGTCGCAATTGTCGTCGCCGCCGGCTTCGAGCAGCAGCACGCGCGCGTTGCCGTCTTCAGCGAGTCTTGCCGCAACGACCGATCCGCTGGATCCGGCGCCGCAGACGATGAAGTCGAATGCGGCGCTGGTTTGTGTCGCGAGAGAAGCGCTGCTTGGTGTTGCCTGGTGGAGCTGTGTGAGCCGCGTTGTGTCGTTCATCTGGTTGACCTCCGTCGATGAGCTGGGGTGACGAGGCCCGCCTGATAATGGGCTTAGGTTTCATATTCAACAATATTATCAAATCTATCATATTTAGATTTGGACAAGATCGGGCCCCGGCTGCCCGCCAGGAGCGCGGCGCGACGGGCCAATGGTCTGATTCAATTAGGTATTATTTTGCAGCCGTCGGGATATCGGCGAAGACCAGACGCCGTGCCGTCGTCTTCAAAACTTTTCGTGATGCGTCAGTCTCGACACGCGATCCTCGGTGGAGCCGCCTGCACGCGCAGCGATTCATCGCCGCTCTCTGCCTGCAGCGCTCGCGACGGGAAGCAATAAAAATGGGAGCGGCACATGATGCCGCTCCCATTTGTTAGCACGACGCTGGATGCGTTATTTCGATGTGCTTTTCGCAGCTTTTTCGATCACGTCGGCGACGACTTTGGGCTGCGTCATGAAAAGCGCATGACTGGCCGAAACAGTGGTGACATCAGCGCCGATGCGCTTTGCCATATGTTGCAGCATCGCCTGTTCGAACGCCCTGTCCTCAGTGGCGATGACCGCCCAACTCGGTTTGGACCGCCAGGCTGCGTTCTTCAGCTTGGCACCGAAGGCCGACATGTTGATCGGCACTTGCGAGTCCCGCATAAACGCAGCGTCTGCATCGCTGACGTCGTGAGCAAAGCCGGACTTGAACTTCTCGAGGCTGACAAAGCCAAAACCATCTGCTGCCTTGTCGATGACGAACTGCGATGCCGGCGCAAAACCTTGATATTGCTGAGCCGTCGTTTCTCCGGCATCAGGCGAGAGCGCAGAGACATAGACAAGTCCCACCACTTTTGCATCGACGCCCGCTTCCGTAATCACGGTTCCGCCCCAGGAGTGGCCAACAAGAATGGTGGGACCGCTCGCTCGATCGAGCGCACGCTTGGTGGCGGCGACATCGTCATCAAGCGACGTGAGCGGGTTCTGGACGATTGTCACCTGAAAGCCGCGGTTCTTCAGCTCTTCGTACACGCCGCGCCATCCCGAACCGTCGGCAAACGCTCCGTGGACCAGCACGACATTTCGGACAGTCTGGCTTTGCGACGCCGCCTCAGGGGCAGATGCTGCCATCGCAGCAGTCATAGCTGCCGCTGCCGCGATCGTCGCAAGAGTTCTTCTTCTTTTGGTAACGCTCATCATCTCTCTTTCTAAAGGCTTGTTAAAAATCCCGCGTGATCTAGACGATCGACCTCGCCTCGGCCATGTGGCTTTGCGCCGCCCTGCAAGGCGAAGTACCTCGCAGGGCGGCGTTGCCCGATCGCTACACAGTCGGCACGGTCCCACCGTCAATCGTGTAGTCGGTGCCGGTGATCGCCGCAGCTCGGTCGGACGCAAGGAATGCGATGAGGCTGGCGACCTCTTCCGGTTTTGTTGGCCGACTTAGCGGGATGCCGCCCAGCGCCTCCATGATGATCTTTTTGCCGCCCTCGTAGTCGGTGCCCGCATGCGCGGCCAGACGATTAGCAAGCGCCACCGACGCTTCCGTCTCGATCCACCCCGGCGACACCCGCACGACGCGGACTCCTTTCGGGGTCACTTCCTTGGACAGCGCCTTGCTATAGGTCGACAGTGCGGCTTTCGCGGCGGCATAGGCCGTTGTCGATTCCGGTAGCGGAAGCTGCCTTTGAATCGAGGACACGTGAACAACGACGCCGCTGCCCTGAGCGATCATGCCAGGCAGAAGATGCTTGTCGAGCCGAATGGCTGGGAAGAGATTGAGATACAGTTCCCTGTGCCAGGCCGCGTCGGTCAGCGCCAAGAAGCCGCCTCCCGGCGCTGACGATCCACCGAGCATGTGCACGACGAGATCTACCCCGCCAAGACGTTCAGCCACAGCATCGGCGACGCCAGCGCAGCCGTCTTCCGTGGTGAGATCCGCCGCGACGAAAAGCGCCTCGGGCAGCGCCTCCGTTCGGGAACGCGCGGTCGTGATCACTTGTGCGCCGAGCTCACGGAACAGATTGACCGTCGCAGCACCAGCGCCCTTGGTGCCCGCGGTGATGAGGGCGCGCTTTCCTTTCAGCGTGAGAAATCCGGTCATCAGCCAATCTCCAGCTCGGCAATTTTTCCGCCGATAATCGTGAAGGTGTAATTGAGCGCCGCGGGGCTACCGGGGAAGTATCCGGTCACTGTCGCCCGGACTCTTGTTTTGTTGTCCACATGTGCGACCTCGAACGGCACGGCGACGTGGTGATACTTATCCTTCGCGGCTGACCACCGCTTGCGGATCGCATCGACCCCCTGGTGACGAACTCCTTCGTCCATCACCGATCCGTTGTGAGAAAACGCTGCGACCACGGCGTGCGGATCGCTCCGTTCGTCTGCGTCGAAGAACGCTTTGGCTGTATCCGGTAAATCCATCATCTCTCTTCTCCACTGTAACGCTCGACCCTCACCTAGCACTCGACGATTGTCGCAATAAGTGGGATAAATCGGGACGAGGAACTGAATGGATCGGGACAATGGAGCGCGCTGGGCTAAACGATCTGGAAGCGGTGATGGCGATCGCGCGGCGGGGAAGTTTTCGGGCCGCGGCGATTGACCTTGGCATGTCCAGCACCGCGCTCAGTCATGCGATCGGCAAATTAGAGGAGCGCCTAGGTGTCCGGCTATTCAACCGGACCACCCGTAGTGTATCCGTCACCGACGCCGGGCGGTTGTTTGTGGAACAAGTTGGCCCCGCACTGCTCAACCTTCATGGCGCCCTGGACACGGTACGATCCCAGCGCGAGACGCCATCGGGCACGATCCGGATCAATGCTGCCCCGTTCGCTGCCCGCGAAATCATATCGCCGCTTGTGATCGAGTTTCTGCGCCGCTTTCCGGATATGAATGTCGATCTGGTCACCGAAGGGCGACTCGTCGATGTCGTTGCCGATGGTTTCGATCTCGGCGTCCGGGTCGCCGACCTCGTGCCCAGTGACATGATCACGGTATCGCTCGGCCGCGCGCAGCGCTACGCCATCGTTGCATCGCCGGACTATCTGAAGCGCCACGGCAGGCCGCGCGTGCCACCGGACCTGCTCAATCACCGGTGCATTCGAGTCCGGCTTCCCGACGGCGCGCTGTTTCGCTGGCGGTTTGAACGCGACGGAGAGGCAATTCAGATCGATGCGCCCGGTCCGATCGTGCTGGACGAAGTGAACCTGTCCCGCATTGCCGTCGCGGAGAATGTCGGGATTGGCTGCTTCATGGAGCAGAGCGTCTTGGCCGACATCGAGGCCAAGCGCTTCGTGCGCCTGCTGGAAGACTGGACCCCGCCTTTTCCCGGGCTATGCCTGTATTACCCTGGGCGCCGGAATCCGTCAGCGGGGTTGAAGGCGTTTCTTGCGCTGGCGCGCGAGCTAGCAAATTCCAAATTCTAAAGATGATGGGATAAGTGCGCAGGGCTTCACATTTAGCAGGTGTATCTCAATGTCCGCTTAGCGCCAGTACCTGACATTCAATGAGCACGTTCAGGGATGCTCCCTACTCGCCCCTCAGCCCCAGCCGGTTCGGCATCCGCTTCTCGATATTGAACTTGAGCAGTGCAGCCGAGCGGAAGATGCCGTGGGCGAACTTGCCATAGGGCAGCGTTAGGAACAACGCCATTACGGTGCCGAGATGGATCGCGAGCCACAGCGCCATGAAGCGGGTATCGCGCAGCAGCAGCAGCGCGAAGCCGGTGGCGCTGACCAGCAGCAGCAGCGCGATAAAGCCGCGATCCATGGCGTTCTGCTTGACGTCGGCGCGCAGCGCATCGCGCTTCAGGTTCAGCCACAGCAGGCCAGCCGGCCCGACGATCAGACCGATGCCGCCGAGTGAGCCGAGGATCACCGGCGCGCTGGCGAAGGCATAGGGTGCGTGCAGATTCCACAGATAGTGATACAGCGTCGCTACGCAGGTCGCCGCAAAGCACAGCAGGAAGCCATACAACGTGAAGTGGTGGAAGCGACGCCGCCACAGCGTGAAGGTATCGTCGCCCTCATTGCAGCCCTCGCCGTGGCCGCCGTCGAGATACTTCAGTCGCACGACGTCGTGGACGGCTTCGGCCACCGCAGGAACGCGCGCCTGCGCGGCCGCCTTGATGTCGGCAGGATTGCCGTCCTTCGTCGGCGAGACCTCGCGCCAGAATTTGACGACACCGATGGCGAGCGCCAGCATTGCCAACAGGAACACGGTGCCGAACAAGAGCGCCAGGAAGTTGTGCGGGAAGATCGCGTAGAAATTCCCGGCCAGCGGTTCGTGGATCAGCCGGCCATTCATCGCGATCGCGAGGATCATGAATAGCGCGAGACCGCCCGAGAGCGCGAAGGCAACCGTCAGCCCGGCGCGTTCATAGAGTCGGCCGAAAGCGAGCGGCCACGCATAGTCCTGATAGGTGCGCACCCGCACCTTGGCCATGGCCTGCGGGACATTGACCGCGAATTCATGCGGCGGCGCGTATTGGCAGGCATAAAGACACGAGCCGCAATTGTGGCAGAGGTTGGCGAGGTAATGCGTATCGGCCTGATTGAATTCGAGCCGGCGCGTCATCGCCGGAAACACGGCACAGAACCCTTCGCAATAACGGCATGCGTTGCAGATCTGCATGACGCGGGCGATCTCCGCCTCGCCTGTGGTCAGCGCGTCGGCGAAGTTCACGCCGCCTTCGCAGGCGCCGCCGGCGACGGGCGCTTCCGACTCAGTGAGCGGCGGCATAGCGAAGCTCCTCGTGGAATGTCGGGTGGCGATGCCCGGTCGCGGCCGCCGCATTGACGCCGGCGATGCGACCGAACGCGGTGCCGATGCTCATGCCGACGCCGGCGGTGTAGCCCTTGCCGAGCACATTGCCGGCGACCATCTCGCCGGCGGCAAACAGGTTGCTGCTCGCAACGCCGTTGAAGCGGCAGGCGGCTGTGGCATCGGTCTTCATGCCCAGATAGGTGAAAGTAATGCCGGGTTTGAGCGGATAGGCGTAGAATGGGGGCGTGTCGATCACCCGCGCCCAGTGGGTCTTGGCCGGCGTCAGGCCGTCGGTGCGACAGTCGTCGAGCGCAGTGTGGTCGAAGCTGCCGAGACGGCAGGCGGCGTTGTAAGCGGACAGCGTTTCAACGAAAGTCGCGGGATCGACACCGATCTTGACCGCCAGTTCGTCCAGCGTATTCGCCTTGGTGCCGTCGAACACCGGTGGCATGAAGCGGCCAATCGCTTTCTGGTCGATGATTGACCACGCGGTCTGGCCGGGCTGCTGCGCGACGAGGCGGCCCCAGATCGCATAGCGCTTCGGCCAGAAGTCCTCGCCCTCATCATAGAAGCGCCGGGCCTCGCGATTGACGACGACGCCGAGCGAGACGCAATCGATGCGCGTGCAGATGCCGCCGTCATAGAGCGGCGCGCGCGCGTCGATGGCAACGCAATGCGCTTGGGTGGGATCGCCGATGGTATCAGCGCCAGCATCGATCATGAATTTGAGCAGCACCCCTTGATTGAAGCGGGTGCCACGGATCAGAAAGTTCTCCGCGGTCCATTCACCACGCTCGTTCTGGCCCCAGGCCTCGCGCTGCCATTCCAGATTGGACTCGAAGCCGCCGCAAGCGAGCACGCAGCTTTTCGCGGTGATGCGCTCGCCGGACTCGGTAATCGCAGCGACGAACTGGCCATCCATCAGCTCAAGCGTCTTCACGGGCGTGTCGTAACGGATGTCGATGCCGAGCGCCTCGGCTGACCGGTAATAGGCATTCACCAGCGCCTTGCCGCCCCCCATGAAGAAGGCGTTGGTGCGCGCCACATGCAGCGCGCCCGACAGCGGTGGTTGGAAGTGCACGCCGTGCTTGCGCATCCACGGCCGGCAGCGCGACGAATGCCGGATCACCATCCGCGCTAGCGGCTCGTCAGTCAGGCCGCCCGTGACCTTCAGGAGGTCCTGCCAGTATTCTTCTTCCGGATAGGCCTCGACAAGCACGCCCTGCGGTTCGTCATGCATGCAGCGCAGGTTGCGCACATGCATCGAATTGCCGCCGCGCCATTCTTTCGGAGCGGATTCCAGCATCAGCACCGACGCGCCTGCTTCACGCGCCATCAGCGCCGAACACAAAGCCGCATTGCCGCCGCCGATGACGAGCACGTCGGGCATGGATGGCGTCGTTTTCATTGATCAAGCCAGTCCTGCGCAGCTTTGCGCCGCACGTAAAATTGTCAGCGTCGATAGACCGGCCATTCGCCACCCAGATTGATTGTGAGTTTCTCGGCCACAGGGCCAAGCACACGCTTCATTTCGGCAATCTCCGCCTCGCCAAAGCGCTCGCGCGGCCCGGACAGCGAGATCACGCCGACCAGCATGCCACGCGGGCCGAACACAGGTGCGGCCACCGCCGCGCAGCTCGGATCACGCTCGCCGAGCGAAACATTGAACCCATCCGTGCGGATAGTGTCGTAACGCGGACCCGTGCTGCCGGCGTAAGCGAGGATGATGTGACCGGCGGCACCACGCAGCAGTGCGTAGCTGTGGCCGGCCTCGACGCGGTCGAGCGTCGCGTGACGCGAATTGACCCGGAACAGGCAGACGCGATTGTCGGCATCCTGCCGCACATGGAACGACGCGCTTTCGGTGCCGCGATCGACCAGCTCCTGCAGCGCCGGCACCACGTGATGCCCAAGCGCATTCTTGCGGGTGAAGGCGACGCCGAGTCGGAACGCCGTGGGACCGAGATCGTAGCTGCCGTCCGGTAGCCGCGTCACATAGCCGGTCGGGATCAGCGAACCCAGTAGCCGCAGGATGGTGCTCTTGTAGAAGCCGGTGCGCACCGCAAGTTCGGCCAACGTCATCGGCTGGTCCGCGGTTTCGAGCGCCGCCACGATGGAGAGAGCCCGCTCGACAGCGGCCACGCCCTCCCCGGCTTCGCGCACCGGGGCGTCCATCGTCACAGCTTTGGTTGCGGGCTTCTTCATCGAGCTTCCCATCAGGCCGTCCGCGACGCCTTGATGACGCGCGCAATCACCGGCCAGTAGAGGTCGCCATCACCGGCGTCAATCGCCTCACCAAGGAGCTTGTCGGCAAGTTCCGCGCCCTGCAGCTTGATATCCACGGACTTCGCCAGATCGAGCGCATAGGAGATGTCCTTGCGGGCATATTCGGTGGAGAAGGCGCGCTCCGGGAAGGTGTCGGGCAGCATCGCCTTCATGCCGTGGTTGCGCAGCGCGAAACTGTCGGCCGAGCCTTTGGCGAGCGTTTCAAACACCAGCTTGGGATCGAGCCCGGCGCGCTTGGCCGTCTCCAGCGCCTCGCCGAGCGCAACGACGGTCTCCATCAGCACCATGTTGTTGAGGATCTTGACCACCTGCCCGGCGCCGATATCGCCGCAATGGGTGATGTCGGTGGCGAAGGTGGCGATCAGCGGCTGCAGTTTCGCGAAAATGGCGGCGCTGGCGCCGACCATGACGCTCAATGTGCCCTCTTCGGCGGCCTGTCGCGTGCGCGCGATCGGCGCATCCGCATAAGCGGCGCCCTTGGCGGCGAAGCGCTTGGCGAGGTCGCGGCTGGCTTCGACGGGCGAGGTGCCGAGATCGACGACGGTGTGGCGCGCATCGGCAAACGCAAGCAGCCCGTCATCGCCCTCACACACCTCCTGCACATGCTTGCCGCTCGGCAGCGCCATGAAGATGACATCGCACTGCCCAGCAAGTTCGGCCAGCGAGGTGGCGCGCTTGACGCCGGCTTCGGCCAGACGCGCAAGCGGCGCATCGGCGCGGTCGAAGCCGAACACCGGCACGCCCGACTTACGGGCCAGATTGCGGCACATCGGCTCGCCCATCACGCCAAGACCGATAAAACCAATGGCACTCACCATGCCGCACTCCTTCGTCTTCATTCCAAGAGAGATCGAGAAGCGGGCGCAGCCAGGCTGCACCCGCGATGTCGTGGTTCGCTTAGCCCTTGACCAGCGGGCAGTTGCCTTCGCTCATCGGCCGGAACGCCTGTTCGCCGGGCGAAGTCGTGACGACCTTGTAGTAGTCGTATTTGTACTTCGATTCTTCCGGCTTCTTCACCTGCACCAGATACATGTTGTGCAACACGCGGCCATCGGGACGCACAGTGACGTCCTTGTTGTACATGTCGTTGACCTTCATCTCGTGCATCTTCTTGGCAACCACGGCCGGGTCCTTGGTGCCCGCGGCCTTCACGGCGGCGAGATAGTGATGCACGCCGCTATACACACCGGCCTGCACCATGCTGGGGACCTTGTTGTTGGTCATCGCGAAATAGCGCTTGGTCCAGGCGCGGGTCTCATCGTTCAGGTCCCAGTAAAACGAGGTCGTGACCTGCAGGCCCTGCGTCGCCTTGAGGCCGAGCGCATTGACGTCGGTGATGAAGACGAGAAGACCGGCGAGCTGCTGTCCGCTCTCGACGATGCCGAATTCACCAGCCTGCTTGATCGCCGTCTGCACATCGGCACCTGAGGTGGCGAGACCGACGACTTTGGCCTTGGAGCCCTGCGCCTGCAGCAGGAACGAGGCCATGTCGGTGGTGCCGAGCGGATGTGCGGAGGAACCGATTACCTTGCCGCCGGCGCCCTCGATGAACTTCGTCGCATCACGCTGCAAAGCGTGTCCAAAGGCATAATCGGCAGAGATGAAATACCAGGTGTTGCCACCGGCCTTGGTGATGGCCTCAGATGTTAGCTTCGACAGCGCATAGGTGTCGTAGTTGAAATGGAAGCTCACCGGCGAGCAGGCCTTGCCGGTGAAGTCCGACGAGCCCGGGCCGCTGATGGTGAAGATCTTGCCCTTCTGCTTTGCCACTTCGAGGATGGCGAAGCCGGCCGACGATGCGGCACCGTCGGCGATCATGTCGACGTTTTCGGTATCGAACCAGCGACGCGCGGTGGCCGCAGCGACGTCCGGCTTGTTCTGGTGATCGGCGGTGACCACCTCGATCTTCTGCCCGAGAATCTCGCCGCCGAAATCCTCGGCCGCGAGCTCGGCAGCCGCCACCGAGCCGACGCCGCCATTGTCGGCGAACACGCCTGACTGGTCGTTCAGCACGCCGATCTTGATGGTCTCGGCAGCGCTGGCGACCTGCGCCGACAGCAAGAGTGCGGCGGATAGATATAGACTTTTCGTGAATGCCCTGGTTGTCATGTGATGCCCTCTCCTCAGATTTTCTGTTGTTGTTGGATTTTCTCAAGCACCGGCGCGATGTAACGCCGGAATTGCGCGGGGTTCTCGCTCATCGGGAAATGGCCGAGCTGCTCCATCACGGTGACTTCCGTGCCCGCGATGCCGGCGGCCGTTCGCACGGTGTCTTCGGGCATGCAGGAGAAGTCGTATTCACCGGTGAGCAGATAGAGCGGACAGAGTTTTGTATCGATCGCCTTGGTGCGGCCACGCAGGTCACCATCGACACGATAAAAATACAGGTCGCCCTTGAACACGCCGGGGCCGCCCTGCTTGTAAGCCCACAGCGTTTCCATGCGCGCTGCCGCAGGAGACTGCGGCGCGACAAGGCCGGACACCAGCGCGGCGCAGACTTCACCACCATGAATGTCGGGGCGGTTGAGCCAGGTCGTATCGTACCACGGCGCCTGAAAGTCAGCGGCCTCGAGGCCGATCAACGCGCAGAATTCGCTGGCGTGATCGATCGCCAGATTGAGCACGATGCGGCCGCCGATCGAGCAACCCATCACGACAGGCTTGTCGAGATCGAGCGCCGCGCAGAACGCGCGGATCGTCTGTGTGTAGCGTGCGGTGGTGAGTTGATATTCGCTGCCGTCCCAGTTCGCCGGCGGATTCGACTTGCCATGCCAGGGCATGTCGAAGGCGATGATACGGTAGTTCCTCGTGAACTCCTCATCGGCAAGGAGATAGCGCCACTGCCGGTTGTCGGAGCCAGCAGTGTGCAGGCAGACCAGCGGAACGCCCTGCCCGGCTTCCTCGAAATAGATCCGGTGCGAGGTGCCGTCGATGTCGACATGCACGTAACGACCGACCATCGGTTCGATGTAAGCGGTCATGCGACACCTCCCGCGCTGCGCGGCAGCGCCAGCAGGTCCTTGAAATACTGAAGGTTGGTCATGAAGGGCTTGATGTCGCCTTCGAGCGTGGCGTCGCCGCGCTTGGTGAGCGAGAGCAGGTCATGCCAGCCTGCCTTTGGCATCGGTTGCCAGAACGCGGTCCATGCGTCAGGCGTGGCGCGATAGCCGAACGTCCACGAGCGCATCAGCACTGGCGCCGCCACCATATCGATGATGCGGCCGGCGCGAATGGCGACGTGGAACGCCTGCGTGGTCGAACCGAGCAGACAATCGACGTCGAGGAAGCGCCCGCGCTGGATCAGCGCAGCGTCGCGTTCGAGCAACGCCGGAATTTGCGAGAATGCCTCGCTGACCGGATCAGATCTTTTCAAGACCGGACTCCTTGATGATGCGGCCCCACAATTCGGTCTGCTTGGCCACGTGTTCGGCGAGGCCTTCGGGCGTGCTGACATCCGGCTCGAGACCGATATCGGCGAAGAACTTCTTGGCTTCGTCGGTCGCCATCACCTCAAGGAACGCCTTGTTGAGCTTCTGCACAATGTCGGCAGGGACGTTCTTCGGCGCGAACAACCCGCTCCAGGCGGCGAAGTCATAGCCGGGCAGACCGACATCGGCCATTGGCGCTACGCCGGGCAGCGAGGCGACCTTCTGCGCCGTCGTCACGCCAAGCGCGCGCAGGCTGCCATTGTTGATGAATTCGCGCGTCACGGCGACGTCGGTGATGACGAATTCAATACGGCCGCCGAGCAGATCGGTGATCGCCTGCGGCGTGCCGGGATAGGAGATGCGCACGGCGTCGATGCTCGCCATCGATTTGACGAGCTGCGCCGCCGCCATGCTGCCGGTGTTGCCCGAGCCGTAGCTGAGCTTGCCCGGGTTGGTTTTGCCGTAGGCGATGAATTCCTTGAGGTCCTTGGCCGGAAAATCCTTGGCGACCACCATCACCAGTGGATTGCGCGTCAACCGCGCGATCGGCGTGAAGTCGGCGACGGGATCGAATGGCATCTTGTTGTAAAGATGTACATTCGCCGAATGGGTCGAATTGGTCGCGAGATACAGCGTATAGCCGTCGCCCGGCGCGCGCGCGACTTCGGCGGCGCCGATATTGGCATTGGCGCCCGGCTTGTTGTCGACGAGGATCTTCTGGCCCAGCACTGCGCCGACCTTCTCGGCGAGGAAGCGCGCTTCCACATCGGTGGCGCTGCCCGCGGGGAACGGCACCAGCAGCCGGATCATCTTGCTCGGATAGACGTCCTGCGCCTGCGCCGGTGTGAACACCGCTGCCGTCGCCGCCAGCATGCCTGCCATCGCGCCGCGCCGCGTGAGCGACCACGCCGCAGCCCACTGCTCTCTCATGTTTCAACTCCCAATCGATATTCTTGATGATTTTGTTGTTCAGCGCGCCCGACGCGTGATGACCGACACGCAAGTGGCGCGCGCCGCGGCATCTGCCGCTGCGTTCTCCGCCATCTCGCATCGTCCGATCGTACGCATCTTCGATCTCATTCAATCCCAGAACGTTCTGTCTGACAGAACTATTGTTCTATTATATCAACATATGATTGGATGCCGCGCAAGTGAGGCTGAGTCAACCGCTTCCGACGACCAAGAAAGTGCACTTCGACATGACCTATCCCAACATCGAGCTTTACGTGGACGGACACTGGCGCCGGGCCTCCGGCACGCCGATCATCAATCCCGCCGACGAGAGCGTACTAGGGACGGTGCCGCATGCGACGAAAGCCGATCTCGACGATGCGCTCGATGCGGCGGTGCGCGGCTTCAATGTTTGGCGCAAGACGGCACCGAACGCGCGCGCGCAAATCATTCTGAAGGCTGCGACGTTGATCCGCTCGCGCGTCGACGAGATGGCGACGGCGATGGTGCTGGAGCAAGGCAAGCCGCTCGATCAGGCGAAGCTCGAAATCCTGCGCGGCTGCGAGATCATCGAATGGGATGCAACCGAAGGCATGCGCGTGTATGGCCGCGTGATCTCGGCCGGTCCCGGTCTGCAGCATACGGTGTACCGCCAGCCGATCGGCCCGGTGGCGGCCTTCTCGCCGTGGAATTTCCCAATGAGCTCACCGGCGCGCAAGGTGGCCGGCGCGCTGTCGTCGGGCTGTTCGATCATCCTGAAAGCTTCGGAAGAAACCCCGGCCGGCGCGCTGCAGCTGGCGCGCGCGTTCCATGATGCAGGCTTGCCCGCGGGCGTACTCAATCTCGTGTTCGGCGATCCTGCCGAAATCTCCGGCTATCTGGTGCCGCATCAGGCCATCCGCCTGATCACCTTCACGGGCTCGGTACCGGTTGGCAAACATCTCGCCGCCATGGCCGGTCAGCAGATGAAGCCGGCGATCATGGAGCTCGGCGGACATGGCCCGGTGATCGTCTGCGACGATGCTGATCCCGTCACCACCGCCCAGGCTTCGGTCGTCACCAAGTCACGCAATGCCGGTCAGGTTTGCGTCGCGCCGACGCGTTTCTTCGTGCACGAGAAGAACTTTGAGATCTTCGCAAAGAGTTTTGCCGAAGGCGCCGCCAAGCTGAAGATCGGCAATGGCATGGATCCATCCACGCAGCTCGGGCCTTTAGCGAATTCACGACGCGTCAACGCCATGGAACGGCTCGTGTCGGACGCCAAGGACCGCGGCGCGCGCGTGCTCGCGGGTGGCCAGCGCATCAACAATCGCGGTTACTTCTATCCACTCACCGTGCTCGCCGACGTGCCCGACGATGCATTGGCGATGAACGAGGAGCCGTTCGGTCCGCTCGCTCTCGTCAATCCGGTGCGCGATCTCGACGAAGCCATCGCCAAGGCCAATGCATTGCCGTTCGGCCTTGCCGCCTATGCCTTCACGAAGTCAGCCGACAACGTGCAGCGGATCTCCAACGACGTGGAAACCGGTAACCTCACTATCAACCACTTCGTCGCATCCACAGCGGAGACCCCGTTCGGCGGCGTCAAGGACTCAGGCTATGGCCGCGAAGGCGGTACCGAGGGCCTCGCCTGCTACACGGTGACGAAGAACGTGTCGCATAAATTTGCGTGAGACATTCGTGGAGGCTGGGAAGCACTCTGGTTCTTCAAACAACTTTTGAAGAACCAGAGTCGCACGGGTGCAATTTACCGACACGATCTGCCCTCGTGCGATTGGTTTAAGCGACGGTACCGCTCCCAAAAATACATCGTCCGCGAAGTGGGGCAGTGGCGAGAAGTTGTCATGCAAACGGAAGCTTCGGCGAGCGCCGGGCCTGCGAGTGGGGAAAGGTCACCCCAGCCTGCGCGCCTCAGCTCGCACCGAGATCGTAGACCTGTAGAACGCTACGGCCGCGCGTGCAGGTGACGCGCCGGCCGCGGCCTTCCTTCCGGATCTTGATGCCTACGCGCCGCCCCCGACGATCGTGGCGCTCGCGACAACCATACAAAGAAGCAGGTTTAAGAGCATCCACGCCTCCGCAGCCCCCCAAGCGGAACTTCCGCAAAACTCATCCATGTCCGCTTTGCGCCGATTGCGTTGAAAAACTCCCCCGTTGAAGCGGAGCGCCATCGCTGATTCAATCTCGGTATCGGCGGAGACTGAATCGATGATGGGTCCACAGCAGACTGATCAGGCGGCTCTGTTCTACGAGTTCTCGCTGGAGCGGCATGTACCAGGGTCTCACATGCTGAGGAAGATCGATCGGTTCGTCGATCTTTCGGTCGTTCGGAGCGAACTGGCGCCATTCTACAGTTCGACCGGACGACCATCGATTGATCCTGAGCTGCTCGTCCGTATGCTGCTGGCAGGCTACTGCTACGGCATCCGATCGGAGCGCCGGTTGTGCGAAGAGGTCCACCTCAATCTTGCCTATCGGTGGTTCTGCCGGCTTGGCCTCGACGGAGAGGTGCCGGATCACTCGACCTTCTCAAAGAACAGACACGGTCGCTTCCGTGACTGCGATCTGCTGCGCAAGCTGTTCGAGACGGTGGTGCGGCGCTGCATGGCAGAGGGACTGGTCGAGGGAACAGCCTTCGCCGTCGATGCCAGCCTGATCGCTGCCGACGCCAACAAGCAGCGTTCAACCGCGGGGACCGACAGCCATGACTGGGAAGCGCTTGCCCGGACGCGGCGATCCGTCCGCGAATACCTCGACACGCTGGACGAGGCGGCCTGGGGCGCGGCGAGCGAGACGGTACCGAAGTTCATCTCCCGATCCGATCCGGCGGCGCAATGGACCGGGGCTCACAAAGGTCATGCTTTCTTTGCCTATGCCGACAATTACCTCATCGATCTAAAGGCTGCGGTCATCGTCGATGTTGAGGCAACACGCGCCATTCGACAGGCCGAGGTCGGTGCGGCCCGCACGATGATCGAACGTACTGGGGAGTGCTTCGGCATCCATCCCCAGCGTCTGGCTGCCGATAGCGCTTACGGATCGGCCGAGATGCTGGGTTGGCTGGTCGACGATCACACGATCGAGCCGCACATCCCTGTGTTCGACAAGTCGGCTCGCGAGGATGGGACGTTCGCCCGGGACGCCTTTGCCTACGAACCGGAAGCCGACATCTATCTTTGTCCGGCCGGCAAGGTGCTGGCTTCAACCGGGACGCTAGTGAATGACGGCGCGACGCTTCTCTATCGCGCCAGCAAACGTGACTGCGACATCTGCGAGTTGAAGCCACGGTGCTGTCCGAAAATGCCAGCCCGCAAGGTGCCGCGTTCGATCTACGAGAGCGCTCGGGACGTGGCGCGCGGGATCGCCAGGACGGAGGCCTATGTCACGTCGCGGCGGGAACGCAAAAAGATCGAGATGCTGTTCGCGCATCTGAAGCGCATCCTGCGCCTCGATCGGCTTCGTTTGAGAGGCCCTTGCGGTGCTCAAGACGAGTTCCTGCTCGCCGCCACGGCCCAAAACCTTCGGAAGCTGGCGAAGCTGATCCCGGTGCCTGCTCCAATGCCCGCCTGAGCAGGAACAGACCCATGCGCGCCGCATCCCTGTGCGCACGGCAGCAATCACATCGCCGACTTCTTCAACACAATCCGCCAGAAGCGGTCGTTCTCACCTTCCCGCAGATCGCGATAAGCCGTGCGTATGCTGTCTCACCAGCGCAGCGAAAACGTCGTAGCCGCTCATGCCGCCTTCGCTAGTTCACTTTACTGACCGCAGGAGCCGGTACGATCCGTATCGGAGTTTGGGAACCGTACAACCGCATTGTCAGGTTGAAGCCTACGGCCGGCGCAGGCAGCACCTAGTTGATGAAGCTCTTCGGCTTCGGCGCTCGCGTGCCGCGGATGCGGCCAGGCCGGATGCGTAAATCGCTGTCGCCCGCGCTCATCGCAAAGGCTCCACGAACAGGGAATGCCGGGCAGTGCCGAAAACACTGTTGAATTCATTGGCGAAAGCATCAGGCGCGGCACGCGCCCCGACCGACGGCACGCCCGAACCCAAGCCATTCCAATGGCTTGTGGTTTAAGCGGCGAGCCTCTTTTATCTCGCCTTCCTAATCGGGCGGTCAAAGTCAACACTTCGCTACGCTTTTTCGCGATTTTCCGCATATCACCAATTCCTTTCTCTCTGCGCTGATGGTGAGCAGAGTCCGCCACAACCACGTGCACGATCTGCATTCTCCAGGCGGGGTCCATGCGTTCCTTCGCGTTCAGCACTTGGCTGTCGCATGCTCTTCATCAGGTTCGTAAACAGGGCTGTTCAAGCAGTCCGGCGCTCTCCTCACGTGGACGGAAGCAGGCAAGAGATAGCGGACATTCCCCGTTTCACGGCCCCGCCAGCGGACGCTCAACGCGCGCGCGGATCTCTAATCTTTGCTCCTCCTCAACATGCCGGGTGCAACACCAGCGTTAAGCTTTCGTGCTCCTGCAGCAGTTACTTTGCAGGCTTCAATCGCAGTCGCTGCGTCGCCTTTGCACCAAAGCCGACATGGAAGTCCGTTTCGCCGACCCACATTCGATGTAGGATGCCCGCGAGCTTGCGCGCGACCGCGACGATCGCGCACAGCATGCTTGACCGCTTGGCTATCCGCGGGCCCCACGCCCGCAACGCCGACCATTTCCTGACCCGCAGCAGAAGACTTGCGGCCGCCTCGCAAAGCGCCTCGCGAACCGCGACGTCACCCTGCTTCGTAATTCGGCCTTCATAGTCGATGGAGGTTCCAGACTGGTGCCCTCTCGGCGTCAGGCCAAAATGCGCACCAAGTGTCCGAGATCGCGCAAAACGAAGAGGACCATCAACACCGACCTTGAACGAAAGGGCCGCAACGAGACCCACGCCGGGTACGGTCATTAATCGACGACAAATCGCATCATGCTGGACTACCTGCAGGAGCACCTTATGCAATCGTTCGTAGCCTTCGAAGATCGCTCGCCGCACCTCCAGCATAGCTTCAATCATCATGGTAAATACCGGATCGCCGTGCTCGATCAACTCGCGGACTCGCGCTTCGTATCCCCCGCGGCCGACTGCTCCAACCATCAGACCGCAAGCCCTAAGCGTACCACGAATGTGGTTTTCAATATCGATCAGCTTGCGCTTGAGGAGCTTCCTGTTGGCTAATAACGAGCGCATCTTCTGCATCTCGATGTTCTTGACATGGACCGCGCGGTACCAGGCCAGGCGCATCATCTGCGCAACGCCTCGGGCGTCGTCACGGTCCGTCTTATTGCGCATCGTCGACAGCGAGACACGCATATGGCGCGCTTCGACAACAATGATCGGGACCCCGGCCGGCTGAAAGTTCACGGTACAACCAGATGCCGAGCGACGACGCTTCGACACCGACCGTATCGAGGCGATCCGCGTAGCTTTCAAGAGCGAAGCGGATCGCCGCCGGCACCGTGTTGATCTTTATCTCGCGCACCGTAAGACCCTCACTATCGACGATGCAAAGGCTGGTTTCCTCAAGGCCGACGTCCAATCCAACATACAGTTTCATTGGAGCTCTCCGTTGTGTGAACGACCACATAAGTCGTTGCACCACGCTTCGGATTCCGCCACGGCCGTGCTATTCTCGTGCACCGGTTTCTCGAAGCCCGATTTGAAGAGCCGTCGTCGTGTTTCCCTGCTGCTCTCGCCCTCCCAGCCGTTCTATCCCGAAGCACCTTATGGCGCGCGAGACTGCACATCCCGTCATGACTGGCCACCGGCATTAGATCGAGCAACAAACAGGCTGCGCGCTTGCGGCACGATTGCTGGGAGATCGCGCATCGGATCACTCGTCGAAGCGCGGTTCGATCGAAGCTCAGCCGACACCTGATCGGCAGCGGTTGCGCGTTCGGATCGCCCGACGAACAGCGGCGCCTCGGTCCATGACTTCGAATGAACAGCAGCGACGGAGGGCGGACCGGCGAGTTCACCGCCACCCAACAAAAGAGTAATCTTTGCCACATAGGCGAGGGTCTCCGCCGGCAGTGGACGGCCCGCGAGATAGTGTTCGTAGCGGCACGGGCCCGCATTGTACGGGACGAGGAAACCGGGCGAGCCATAGCGGTCGTGCAGTTCGCGGAGGTACACAGCACCGGCCAGGATGCCGTCATGGGGATCGTAGGGATCGTTGCCGAAGCGGCGATGTGCGCGCAGGTCCGCCCAGGTCTCGGGCATGATCTGCATCAATCCCATCGCACCTTTTGGCGATCTGGCCCGCGGGTCACCGGCACTTTCGACGGTCATCACGGCGCGTATCCAGTGCGCCGGTACAGCAAGCGGCGCCGCGACCGATTGAAGCGGCGTTGTCTAGCTAGTACGGTAGGTTCGACGGCTAGGATGCTGACGACGATCGGGATCGCCGGGCCTTCGCGGTCGACAGAACGGTTCCGGACCTGCGGAGGTCATCCAGGTAATCTGCGTACCACTGCATCATCGGGACGCGTTCTTCCCAATATTCGGCGCCATTATAGGCACCGCGAACCTCGTCTTCCTCTTGGTGCGCTAATTGACGCTCGATAGCATCGCTATCCCAACGGCGCCTGCCATCCGAGCGGCGGCTTTCGTTCAGCAGTGTCGATGCCGTCGACCGGAAGCCATGCGCGGTCACTTGCGCTTTCGTGTACCCAAGCCGGCGAAGCGCAGCGTTTAGCGTCCCATCGGAAATTGGACGATGCCACGAGCGGATCTGCGGAAACAAATAGGGCGACGTGCCTGTGACTTCGCGAAGGTCATTGATGATCGCAATCGCCTGTCGAGACAGCGGCACTTTGTGTGGCCGCGGCATCTTCATTTTTTCCTTCGGAATGTTCCAGACGGCGTCCCGCAGATCGAATTCCTTCCATTCCGCGTGCCGCAGTTCGCCCGGCCGAACGAAGGTAAGGGCGATCAGCTGCAACGCTGCGCGTGTTGTGATCTGACCGTCCATGTCGTCGATCGCGCGGAGAAGCGCGCCGACGGCCTTCGGCTCGGTGATGGCGGCCCGGTGATTGACCTTTGGCGCTATGAGGGCCCCCGTTAGGTCAGCCGATGGGTCGCGCTCGGCGCGATTGGTGCTGATCGCATATTTGAAGACACGACCGCTAATGCTGCGGGCGCGTCGGGCCGTGTCATATCGCCCTCGCCTCTCGATCTTTCGAAGTACATCAAGCAATTCCGACGCCTTGATTTCGGCGATCGGTCGATCGCCCAAATCGGCGTTGATGAAGCCGAGAAGCCATTTTTTCTTCTCAATTGTCTTTGGGTCGTCGCCCTCGGCTTCGAACTTCGTGATCAGTTCGTCCGCGACGATCCGGAACGTATTGCTGCGCGCGATGCGCGCCGCGCTGCGATCCAACTTGCGCTGCGCGGACGGATCGATGCCCTTGGCCAGAAGCGTCTTGTTCGCGTCCCGACCGGCGCGGGCGTCGGCGAGACTGACCGCCGGATAGGCGCCCAGCGCGATCAGCTTCTGCTTTCCGTCGAACCGATACGCCTGCCGCCAAAGCCGCGACCCGTTCTTTTCAACAAGCAAATGCAGCCCGCCTCCGTCGCTGATTTTGTAGGGCTTCGTGGCGGATTTGGCGGCACGGCAGGCGGCATCCGAAAGCGGCATCGATTAGGTCCCCGCAGTCAATCTACCAACACGCGATCGACGGGATACCAACAGCAATACCAACAAAAACAACGGCTGCCGGCGGACGGTCGCGAATGTCAGCGAACGAGAAAGCGCTCTAATTCAAGCACTTATAGCACATCAGCGGACAGAGGAGGAAGCTGGGGGACAACAAATGGTGCCCAGGGGCGGGATCGAACCACCGACACTGCGATTTTCAGTCGCATGCTCTACCAACTGAGCTACCTGGGCGCCGCCCCGGATCAGGTCCAGGGAGCGCCGGTTTATAGTCAGGCAAATCGGCCCTGTCCACCCGCCCGATGGCATTTCTGTGAACGAAGATTTTCCCGTCAAAACAATGGGAAATGACCGCTTCGGACCGGCTTGGACAGCGCGAATGCCCGTCAAGCCTATTCGGCGTCCTCGTCATCCGTCGGTTTGCCGGGAATCGCATAGGAACCCGACAGCCAGCGATTGAGATCGACGTCGCGGCAACGCTCGGAGCAGAACGGCTTGGAGGCCTCCACCGCGGGCTTGCCGCAGATCGGGCACGGCTTTTCGCCAGATTTGGACGCCTTAGCTTGCATTCAACCATCCGAAACGGATCGGGAAGCCCTCGCCGCCGAGGAGTGTGACGGTCTCGTAGAGCGGCAGGCCGACAATATTGGTGTAGGAGCCGACCATCTTGACCACGAAGGAACCGGCAATGCCCTGCACGGCGTAGCCACCGGCTTTGCCGCGCCATTCGCCAGAGCCGATATAGGTCGAGATGTCTTCTTCGTTAAGGCGCTTGAAGCGCACCTTGGTCTCGATCAGCCGCTGCCGAAAGCTTTCCTTGGGGGTGACGATGCAGACCGCCGTATAGACACGGTGGTTGCGGCCCGACAGCAACCGCAGGCACTGCGAAGCCTCATCGACCAGTTCCGCCTTGGGCAGGATGCGACGACCGACGGCCACCACGGTATCGGCTGCAAGAATGAACGAGCCGCGGAGTTCGTCGTCGAGCTGAACTGACTTGAGCGCCGCTTCCGCCTTGGCGCGTGCCAGGCGATTGGCGCAGGCGCGCGGCAACTCGCCCCGCTTCGGGGTCTCGTCGACATCGGCGGGGCGCAGCGCATCGGGTTCGATCCCGGCCTGATTGAGCAGGCTGAGACGACGGGGCGAACCGGAGGCGAGAACGAATTTGGGGCGGCCAAGCATGCGGGGCGATGATCCTGGAAATGCGGCCGGAACCTATCGGAAGGGCTCTGCTTCGACAACCGCGGTGCGGTTATTTAACCGCTGGCAGCACCGCCTTTGGCGAAACGCTTGCGGATCCGCAGCAGCAGTCCATCGCAGACCTCGCGATAGGCGGCCAGTTTCTGGTCGCGATTACCTTCGGTTCCCGTGGGATCCACCGTCGGCCAGTATTCAACCTCGGCGGCATCGGTGCGCGTCAGGTCCAGCGCCTTGTGATGCGCCTCCGGCGACAACGTAATGATGAGATCGAAATTGAGCCCTTCCCAGTCCTCAAGCTCCTCGAAGGTCATGGGCTTGTGTCTGGAGATGTCCTGGCCGAGTTCGGCCATCACGGCCACTGCGAAGGGATCGAGCTCGCCCTTCTTCACCCCGGCGGATTTCACATACAGCGCCTGCGGAAACATCTGCTGCAACAGGCTGGCGGCCATCGGCGAGCGCACGCTATTCTGGCCGCAGGCAAACAACACCGCCTGCGGCGTACGCGCGCGTGGCGGCGCGGCCATCAGCGACTAGCCTTTCCAATGAAGGACAGAGATCAACGTAAAAAGCCGGCGCGACGTTTCGAAATCGACGCGCACCTTGCCGGCCAATCGTTCCTGCAGCGTCCGCGAGCCTTCGTCATGGATGCCGCGGCGGCCCATGTCGATGGCCTCGATCTTGTCGGGCGTAGCGGTGCGAATCGCCTGATAGTAGCTGTCGCAGATCATGAAGTAGTCCTTCACAATGCGGCGGAACGGCCCCAGCGACAGAAGGTGCGCGACGACTGGCGTGCCGTCCTCGCGGCGGATGTCGAACATCAGCCGGCTGCCGGTGATGCCGATATGCAGCGTAAACGGGCCGACGTGTGCGCCTTCCGGCGCGAACAGATTCTGCTCGATCAGGTCGTAGATCGCGATCGCGCGCTCATGCTCGATATCCGGCCCGGAACGGCCGATCGATTCCTCATCGAGCGTCACCGCGACGATGCGGTTGTTGCTGTCATCCTCTGGTGGAGGGGCATTACTCATCGCAAATTGAGGCGCAATCCGACTGAACGTGCGTGAGCATCGAGGCCTTCGGCCTTGCCCAGCGTCATCGCAGCCGGTCCCAGCGCCCGCAGCTGATCCGGCCCGCACTTCAGGATCGATGTTCGCTTCATGAAGTCAAGTACGCCGAGACCCGACGAGAACCGCGCCGAGCGTGCGGTCGGCAGCACGTGGTTCGAGCCGCCGACATAATCACCGATCGCTTCCGGCGTATGGCCGCCGAGGAAGATGGCGCCGGCATTGCGAATCTTGAGCGAGAACGCCTCAGGATCGGCCGTCATGATTTCGAGATGCTCGGCGGCGATGGCGTTGGCGAGCGGCACGGCGTCATCGAGCTTATCGACCAGAATGACCGCGCCGAAACTCTCCCACGACGCACGCGCGATCTCGGCGCGCGGCAGTGTGGTGAGCTGGGCCTCGACGGCAAGGATAACATCGTCCGCAAGGCGCTCGCTGTCGGTGATCAGGATCGACTGCGCATTGGCGTCGTGCTCCGCCTGCGCCAGCAGATCGGCGGCAATCCAGTCGGCATTAGCGGTATCGTCGGCAATGACCAGCACTTCTGAGGGGCCGGCAATCATGTCGATGCCGACCTTGCCGAACACCTGGCGCTTGGCAGCGGCCACATAGGCATTGCCGGGACCGACGATTTTGGCCACCGGCGCGATGCTCGCGGTGCCATAGGCCAAAGCGGCCACGGCCTGCGCGCCACCGACGCGATAGATCTCGGACACGCCGCCGAGCTTCGCCGCGGCCAGCACCAGTGGGTTGAGCTTGCCGTCCGGCGACGGCACCACCATCACCACGCGCTCGACGCCTGCGACCTTGGCCGGCACGGCATTCATCAGCACCGACGATGGATAGGCGGCGGTGCCACCGGGCACATAGAGACCAACAGCTTCAATGGCGCTCCAGCGCCAGCCAAGCTCGACGCCCAGCGCATCGGTGAAGCGGTCGTCCTTGGGCAATTGGCGCTTGTGGAACAGCTCGATGCGATCGCGGGCGAATGTCAGGGCCTCGACGGTCTCTGCGTCGCAGGCGGCCACGGCGGCATCGATCTCGGCAGGGGTCACGCGCAGAGCCGAGGCCTTGAGGTCGAGCCGATCGAACTTACGGGTGGCCTCCAGCAGCGCTGCGTCGCCGCGAGCGGCGACATCGTCGACAATGGCGCGGGTGGCCGCCTCGATATCGGCCGCGACTTCACGCTTCATGGTCAGGAAAGCATTGAAGCGCTGGGTGAAATCGGCGCTGGCGGTATCGATACGAATTGGCATTCTGGTGTTCCGGCGGGGCCTTGCCGGCCAAGGCCCCCTGCTCAATGGCGCGGCGGCAAAGGGCCGTCAACCCTGTGCTGCCATGGAAAGGATGAATAGCGGATCAGGCGTCCAGACCGGAGGCCTCGGTGCCGGCATCGCTGGTCAGATCGTCCGGGCCGAGATCGGCCAGTTCGACCTCGAGACACTCGACATCCAGCCGGAGTGCGCCCCCACCGGCGAAGATCAGGACGACGCTACCGCCAGGAGGCTCGGCGGCATGGAATTCGATGCCGAACAGTTCCAGCGCGATGTCGGGCGTTTCGAGATCGATATCGCGGGACTTGCAGGCCAGCACGCGGTCGAAGCGCAGCGCCGAGACCAGCCGGCGCGGCGTGACTTCCCCTGAAATCGTCTGATCCCAGTCGAGCCGGCTCATGCCGACCACGAGCCGCTTCTCGCCCTGCCGCCAGATAATGTCGCCAACATTGACGGCCGCATCCTGAACATGCGCGGAAATCACCGCGAGGTCGTCGGCATCCAGTGCAATCAGCTTGCGTTGACCCGTCACGGCGACCCCTTTGAGAGAATCCTATCCGCTGATGCGCTCGATGGTAGCGCCGCAGGCGGACAGCTTTTCCTCGAGCCGCTCGAAGCCGCGATCGAGATGATAGATGCGGTTGACCATGGTCTCGCCTTCCGCGACGAGGCCGGCGATCACCAGAGAGACCGAGGCGCGCAGATCGGTCGCCATCACGGGCGCGCCGCGCAGCTTGGCCGTACCGTCGATGGTCGCGGTTTCACCGTCGAGGTGAATTCGCGCGCCGAAGCGTGCCAGCTCCTGCACATGCATGAAGCGGTTCTCGAAAATTGTCTCGGTGATATGCGAGGAGCCCGTGGCTGTCGTCATCAGCGCCATGAGTTGCGCCTGCAGATCGGTCGGAAAGCCGGGGAATGGCGCTGTCGACACGTTCACCGGCTTGATACCCGCGCCGTTGCGCGAGATGCGGATGCCGTCGTTGTTCGGCGTCACCGTCGCGCCGGCCTCGACCAGTACGTCGAGCGCCGACTGTAGCAATTCAGGCCGTGCGCCTGAAAGTTGCACATCGCCGCCGGTCATGGCCACGGCCATGGCATAGGTGCCAGTCTCGATACGATCCGGCAGCACGGTGTGGCGCGTGCCATTCAGCTTGGCCACGCCCTCGATCGTGATCGTCGGGGTGCCGGCGCCGGAGATGCGCGCGCCCATCTTGTTCAGGCAGTCGGCGACGTCGACGATTTCCGGCTCGCACGCAGCATTGTTGATGACGGTCGTGCCCTTGGCCAGCGTCGCAGCCATCAACGCTACATGGGTGCCGGACACGGTGACCTTGGCGAAATCGATCTCGGCGCCCTTGAGGCCGCCGGGGGCCTTGGCAATGACATAACCGCCGTCGATGGTGAGTTCTGCGCCGAGCTTCTCCAGCGCCATGATCAAGAGATCCACCGGACGGGTGCCGATGGCGCAGCCGCCGGGCAGAGACACCTTGGCTTCGTGCATACGCGCCAGCAGCGGCGCGATCACCCAGAAGGAGGCGCGCATCTTCGAGACCAGTTCGTAGGGCGCTGTCGTGTCGATGATGTTGGCGGCGGAGATATGCAGGGTCTGGCCCTGATATTCATGGTCGCCCGGGCGCTTGCCGGCCGACATGATGTCCACACCGTGATTGCCGAGGATGCGCTGCAACTGCGCGACGTCGGCCAGACGCGGCACGTTGTCGAGAATCAGCGTCTCGTCGGTCAACAGACCGGCGATCATCAATGGCAGCGCCGCGTTCTTGGCGCCCGAAATCGGGATCGTGCCATTGAGTTTGCTGCCGCCGACGATGCGAATGCGATCCATACCGATTCCCGCTGATTGCTGTGCCCTGACTATAGGGCGGATGGCCTCTTTAAAGCAAAAGCGTCGAAATTTGCGGTTTTTCGATGAGGCCGGCAGCAAATCTGAAAAAGGGCCGAATCGGCCCGTTTACGCTCCGACCTGATTGATATCCGGGGTTTCCAGGATTGGCTTGGAGTAGCCGTTACGAACCACCCGGATCATGGCGCGGCCGACTTTCTCTGTCGTGGTGACGTATCTTGGCGCGATCCGGACCAGCAGCTCCCAGAGAGGCGCGGTCGCGGTGTAGATCGCCTGAACCCACGCCGTCTTCGAGCGCACACCGTGCAGCGGCTGGATGCCACCGGGGCGAAACATATAGGCCGCCTTGAACGGCAGCTTGAGCAAGTCGTTCTCGGTTTTGCCCTTGACCCGCGCCCACATCACGCTGCCCTGCTCGGTGCTGTCGGTGCTCTGGCCGGTCACGTAGACGAAGGTCATGCCAGGATTGAGTCGCGCCAGCGTGTTCGCCACCGCGAGGGTGATGTCGTAGGTGATCCGACGATAGTCCGGCTCGCTCATGCCCAGCGACGAGACGCCAAGGCAGAACAGGCAGGCGCCATAGCCCGTCAAGTCGGGCGCGATGGCCGACAGATCGAAAAAATCCGTATGCGTGATCTCACGCAACTTGGCATCGCGTTGCCCGGTAGGACTGCGGCCGACCACGAGCACGGCTTCGACATCGGGATCGAGCAGACACTCGCGCAGCGCGCCTTGCCCAACCATGCCGGTCGCACCGAACAGAATGACTTTCATGAGACTTCCTTTGGATGACTGACAGTCGATCGCGCGACGCAATCAGGCGGCAATTGCGACCTGATCAAACGACATGCCGGTGAGCGCAGCTGAGACCTCCCACAGCCGCGCGCCGACGGCGGCATCCTGAGCTCGCGGCATGATCTTCGCGGGAGCCGGCGGCCCCTTCATTTCGTAGACGCCGTTCGGGCCGTAATAGCCAGCTGGCTTCGCATCGGGTGAGGTGGCTGCAAACAATGTCGGCAAGGCACCGGCGGCGGCTGAATGGCTCAGCGGACGCAGCAACCGGCTTCCGAGCCCCATCAAGCCACCGCTGCCGGGACCGTTCGGAATGAGATCGGTGAGTGCGAAACCGGGATGCGCGGCATTGCTCATCAGACCCCAGCCCGCGGCATCGCTGCGCCGCTGCAACTCGATCGCGAAGATCAGCATCGCGAGCTTCGACTGCTGATAGGCTTTCCACGGCTTGTAGAATGTCGCGCCCTGAAGATCGTCGAAATCGATGAGGCCCGAACGATGCGCAAGACTGCTGAGATTGACCACACGCGGCGCCTTGTTGCGGCGAAGCACAGGGAGCAGACGCGCCGTGAGCGCATAGTGACCGAGATAATTGGTACCGAGCTGCATCTCGAAGCCGTCGGCGGTGGTCTGGCGCGTCGGCAGCGCCATCACGCCGGCATTATTAATCAGCAGATCAAGCGACGCGTACATCGCATCGAAACGGCGTGCGAAAGTAGCGACGGCGTCCAGGCTGGCGAGATCGAGGTGCTCATAGCTGATGATCGCGTCGGGATGTCGCTCGCAGATGCGCTCGATCGCAGCGCTCCCCTTGGTGTCGCTACGGCCGGTCAGCACCACTTCGGCGCCGGCTCCCGCAAGCGCCATTGCCGTCTCGAAGCCGAGGCCGCCTGTCGCCCCGGTCACCACGGCCAGTTTGCCGGTCATGGGCGGAATGTCCCTAGTGGTCCAATCGCTCATCTCTGTCTCCCCACATCCGATCAGCGGCACGAACGCCTGCGCAAGGCTAAATGTGCACTCAGTGCAAATTTGCAATAGGTGCAGGCTAGCCTTATCTTAAGGCCGATGAGCACCGCCAAGCCTCTGAAATCAAAATTGAAAACGTCAGCGGCCGACATTGCGCCGGCCGCCGGGCTGCGCGAGCGCAAGCGTGAGCAGACCCTGCAGCGGCTGACGGAAGCGGCGATGAAGCTGTTTCTGGCCAAAGGCTACGAGGCTACCACGCTGGACGATATCGCGGCCGCCGCCGAGATCTCGCGCCGCAGCTTCTTCCATTATTTCGCGTCCAAGGAAGATGTCGTGGTGGCGTGGCAGGATCGCAGCGCCGATGCCCTGACCGCTGCCATCGCCGAACGCCCTGCTGATGAATCGATGATCACCGCAGCAGAGAATGCGATCCTGACCATGACTCGGCACCTCAACCCCGAGGATGCCATCGCCATTGCCCGGTTGAAGCGCGAAACGCCAGCACTGCAGGCGCGCGAGCAGCTCAAATACGAGAAGATGGAACGCGCGATGGCGGGGGCGCTTGCAGCGCGCGCCAGCGACAAGACCGGTCAGACGCGGGCGCGACTGGTGGCAATGATCACCACCGGCGCCATCCGGATCGCGAGCGAGAACTGGCTGACCCAAGGCGCGCGCGAAAAGCCGGACGTGCTGGTCAGGCGCATGTTTGCGGATATCCGGGCGGCCCTCGACGAGCCGCCCGCACGCAAGGCGAAAACCTGACGGGTGATATTAGCCGCCCGGCGATCAGGCGAAGCCGCCGGGCATCGGGCGAAACTTCCTGATCGCAAGGAAGGTCGTGACGACGAAGAACACCAGCACGATGCCCTGAACGATCGCAAAAGGCGGCTCACTCGGCGGCACGCTCGGTGCCAGCGCATGCAGCGGCGGGACCTTCAGGAAGCTCTGGATCACCAGCACGAACACATTGAGATAAAGCGAGATCATCGCGGTCAGCACGTAAATCCAGCGCCAGCGCCCCGCCAGCTTCTGGCCGTACAGCGCCAGACAGGCGACTGCCAGCAGCACCAGCGAAATGATGCCGATGACATGCGACGGCAGCAGTTTTTCGACCGGAAAGAAGAAGCCGGTCACGCTGGTCAGGATCGTCGTCAGCAAAAACAGACCGGTCCAGCCGGGCATCGGCTTTGACTTCAACAACCCGACCATTGCGACCAGGCCCGCGACGATGCCGATCAGGCTGACCACCACATGAAGCAACGTGAACGTTGCCAAGCTCATTCCTAGGACCATGATGCACCCCTGCTTTAGAACTTTTCAAATCTTAGGGTGCAGCGCGGGAACTTGCCAATAGTTTTTGGCTGATAGTCATCATATAGATTTGCGTGCAAGGCGCCGTTTCGTTCAAGACTTTCGCGTTCGATCAATAGAGCCGCGAAATCCTACTTGTTGAGAAACTCAACCAGTTTCGGGATCACCTGATCGGGGGCTTCTTCCATCAGCCAATGGCCTGAGCCTTTGACGATAACGCCGTCCACATTGCTGGCGACGAGGCGCCCTTGCTCGATCAGGAAAGACCCACCGGCCTTCTCACCGGAGAGAACCAGCATCGGCATTGGCAGTTTGGTCTTGGCAAGTTCGGCAAACTCGGCGGCATCTTTCTCAAAAGCGCGGAAGACCTCGAAACCGGCTGCCATATGGCCGGGCTTCGCATAGGCCTTGGCGTAAAACACGCGGTCCTTTTCCGGCACCGACTTCTTCGGGTTCGCGGCGAAATCATTCCAGAAGTGCTCAAGGTAAATGCGCTCGCGGCCCGCGACCAGCGCCAGCGGCGTCTTGCCGTAGAAATGGAAGTGCCAGAGGTCGCGCAACAGCCAGACATGCGTCCAGTCGCCAACACCAGGCAAAAAGGCATCCATCAACGCGATACGATCGACTTCGCTCGGATATTGCGCAGCATAGGCATAGGCGACCATCAGACCGATGTCGTGGCCGACAATTTTCACCTTGGGATATTTCAAGCCGGCCACCAGCGCATGGATATCGCGTGCCATCGCCGCTTTGGTGTAGCCATCAGCCGGCGCGTCGGAATCGCCGAAGCCACGCAGATCTGGCGCGATCACCGTATGACTGGCCGCAAGTTTCGCGATCAGCGGGCGCCACATATGGCTGGTCTCGGCATAGCCATGCAGCAGCACGATCGGATCGCCCTTGCCCGCAATGAGATAATGCAGCTTGACGCCGTTGATGGTGGCGAAGCGGCTTTGCGGAGCTTGCGCTGAAGCGGATACGGGGAGAAACGGCGCTGCCAGGACGGCCAGCAGCACACCCAACAAAGCCCGGCGTCCGATCGTAAAAATGTGCATGAAGTCCCCACTGAAACGTCGCCCGCGTCGGGACGATTGTCTCAGTAGTAGCGCGGAATCGGCCCGTTGTGCGGAGTCTTTCGATCCGACAAATCGAACATCACTTCATCGACATAGCACCAGCCCCAACCTTCCGGCGGATCGTAGCCCTCGATGATCGGATGCTTCGTGGCATGGAAATGCTTGGTCGCGTGCTTGTTCGGGGAATCGTCGCAACAGCCGACGTGACCGCAGGTCCGGCAGATCCGCAAGTGCAGCCATATGCTGCCCGTCTTCAGGCATTCCTCGCAACCGAGTGCGCTCGGCGTAACGTCGCGAATGCCGGAAATATGCGTGCAGCCTTTGGGCATGATGATCTCCCGTTATCGGCTCAAAGGGTCGGCGTGGCCGTATCGCCGAGAAAACCATGCAGCGCCGCTACCACCTGGGCGCCCTCGCCGATCGCGCCGCCGACGCGCTTGACCGAACCCGAGCGCACATCACCGACCGCAAAGACACCGGACACCGACGTCTCCAGTGCCTGCACGCTGCGACCATTGGCGGGAATGCCGGTGATGATGAAGCCATGACGATCGAGGGTGACGCCGCAATCCGCCAGCCATTCGGTGGCGGGATCGGCGCCGACGAACAGGAACAGATTGCGGATGTCAGCGCAGGACTCCTCGCCGGACAGCCGACTACGGGTACAGATCCGTTCGAGCCCCACTTCCTGCGTCCCCTCCAGCGCCACGACTTCAGTGTTGAAGACCAGCTCGATATTCGGTGTGGCCTCGATGCGCTCGATCAGATAGCGCGACATGCTGGCGCCGAGGCCGCCACCGCGGATCACCATATGCACCTTGTTGGCATGGCTCGCGAGAAACACCGCCGCCTGACCTGCCGAATTGCCACCGCCGACCAGGTAGATTTCCTGCTCCCTGCAGAGCCGGGCCTCGATCGGAGATGCCCAGTACCAGACGCCGCGACCTTCGAAATCGGCGAGCCGCTCGATATCCGGCCGGCGATAGCGTGCGCCCGATGCCACTACGATAGCCTTGGCACGCATGACATCGCCGTCGTCAAGTTCAAGAGCGAACAGTCCGTCCTTGCGTGAACAGTCCAGCGACTTCACGGCCGCCGGGATCATGATATCGGCGCCGAACTTCTGCGCCTGGTTGAAGGCACGCGCCGTGAGTGCCATCCCGGAGATGCCGGTGGGGAAGCCGAGATAGTTCTCGATCCGCGCACTGGCGCCGGCCTGTCCTCCGAATGACTTGGCATCGCACACCGCGATCGACAGGCCTTCCGACGCGCCATACACTGCGGTGGACAGGCCCGCAGGCCCGCTGCCAACGATGGCGACGTCATAGGTCTTGCCCTTGGCGATATGACTGATCATGCCCATCGCGCGGGCGAGTTCGGAGAAGGACGGATTGCGCAGCACCGTGCCGTCGGCCACCACCACCAGCGGCAGATCCTCCGGCGACGGCGTATAGCGCGCGATCAGATCGGCGGCGTCCTTGTCCGTTGCGGGGTCGAGCAGATGATGCGGATAGCCGTTGCGGGAGAGGAAGCCCTGCAGGCGAATGACATCGCTGGAATTGGCCGTGCCGATGAAAGCCGGACCGCCAGCGCTGCCCTGCAGGAGGTTCACCCGACGCAGGATCAGCGCACGCATGATGCGCTCGCCCAGATCCGCTTCCGCGATCAACAGCGCGCGCAGCCGTTCCGGCGGAATCAGCAGTGTCTCGATATCGCCTTCAGCATGACCGTCAACCAGCGCGACGCGGCCCGATAGTTGCGCGATCTCGGCCACGAACTGTCCGGTGCACTGATCGGCCACCGGCGTGATGCGGCCGAAGCCGTCGCGCTGGGTGATCGCCACATGTCCGGACAACACCACGAACATGCCGGGACCGGGCTTGCCGGTCTCGAACAGGCAATCGCCATCCTTGTAATGTCGGATCTCACCGAAGCGGCGCATCCGCTCGATCTCCGCCGCCGTCAGCACAGGAAAGGTCTGATCGTGGCGCGGCAGCGCCGCCCGCGGCGCATAGGCCGGCAACTCGGCGCTGGATGATGCCTGGGATTCTGACGACATTTAAACTCGCATGCTCACGCGGCGGACTGGTGCCATCAATCCCGATCGGGATCGACGGGTCTTGAACAGAAGTCCTGTATCTTATCGGCATCCGATGACGCCTCGACTGCGACGACATCGCCGGCCTGACTGGCGCGCCCGCGCATTTGCACCTTCCGGCGCTTGAGATTTTCACGCAGCGCCTGGCGCAGCCTGTCCTGACGGGCAGCTGCACTTTCCTTGGCGGGTTTGCTCGGCTTATCGGTCATGGCGGTCATGGTCGATCGAATGGCGTGCACAGATGCGCCAGATTGGATCCTGTGACCCCATACATAACCGCCTTCAACGGATCACGCGAGATATCGACTTCGAGGTGATGATCCGGCCAATGAAGGCTCTGCCGGCGGTTATCGAGGCCATGGGGAACCGGATCGACTCGCCAATGGCGAAGCGCAAGGCGGCTGCAACCGCAACAGGCCGACCACACCCCTGTTATAATGATGCATTCTAAGTGCCACCCGCGCTTGCGCCGCCCGTGACCTTGTGGCAAGGATCGCCCCGCTTGGTAGGCGCCCTCGAGGCTGATTCCTGCACCCAGCATGCTGCCGTAGCTCAGTGGTAGAGCACTCCATTGGTAATGGAGAGGTCGACAGTTCAATCCTGTCTGGCAGCACCATTTTTCCCTGTTAAATCAATAAGTTCTCCCGACCGAGGCACCTGACAATCAGGCATCTCGCGGCAGAACAGAACGCCAATCGCGGTTCAATACGGGACTATCCGGGGCTCTGTTCCCTGCCTGTTCCAATCATCCGGCATAAGCAGCCCTATCACCGGACTCAAACGAGCTTGAAACAGACCCCCTTCGCGGGGGCAGTACACTTGTGGCTTTGAATGATGGACCAAAATCGAGACGACTGCCGAAGCCCGCCCTAACCGGCGGGTTTTTCGTTTGGCCCACATAATGCCTCTGCCGACCCTCGTCGAACCGTAGAAGACGCAGATGCGATCGGCCGGCACGTACCGCTCTAGCCGGAAATCGTGGAACGGTGCTGCCCGCAGCACACGAACGATTACACTCCATGCGGCAGCTTCGGAGCCGCGGCCTCTCAATGCGACAGGGAATGCGCCGCCGAAGATATATCGCCCCGCCCCTGCTTCACCAAAGCATTCATGAGCGGCAATTCGGTCGTCGACTTGATCTGCTCCATGGTGAACATCGACGACACATCATGCAGATCAATCTTGGCGATCAGCCGCTGATAAAGATCGTCGTAGGCCCGGATATCCGAGACCACAGCCCGGATCAGATAGTCCACGTCGCCGCTCAGGCGATAGAAATCGACCACCTCGGGGAAGCTGACGACGATTTTCCGGAAACGCTGAACCCACTCCGCGTTATGCTGGTTCGTTCGCACGGCGATGAAAACGCTGACACCCAAATTCAGCTTATCTGCATCGAGAAGTGCAACGCGTCGCTTGATGTAGCCAGAGCTTTCGAGCTTCTGGATGCGACGCCAACACGGCGTGGAACTCAGGCCAACGCGATCAGCCAGGTCCTGCATGGAAAGGCTGCTGTCTACCTGGAGTGCCGCGAGAATTTTGCGGTCGAGCTCGTCGAGCATTGTGACCTCCGATGAAGGGTGTACGCAGAATATTTCTGCCGTTCATTGCCATCGTGACGCAATGCTATTGCGAGATTTGAAAGTTCGCGAGCATAAACAATTATCATCGCTGCGCATTCGAGCAGCAGGCTGGCGTCAAAAGCGACGCCTCTGCTAACGCAGCGCTAAGATGAATTCGCTACCGCGTGTCGTGATATCGGCGCGTTGATTGAACGCGTGGCCTCTTACAGTCGCTGGCCACCACTGGCATCGATCTGCTGGCCAGTGACCCAGCCCGCTTCGCCCGACGCGAGAAAGGCGACGACCCTGGCGATATCGTCGGGTTGCCCGACCCGGCCGAGCGCGATTGTCTCAGCCACTGCGCGGCTGGCCACCGGATCGCGCGCGACGATGTTCATGTCCGTCGCCGTCGCACCGGGCATCACGGAATTCACCGTGATCTGTCGACCGCCGAGATGAACGGCCAGCAATCGGCTCAGCGCTTCCAGACCCGCTTTGGCCGGCACATAGGCGGCCATGGTCGGATAGGCCGAACGCGTCCCCATCGACGAGATATTGATGATACGTCCGCCATTGCGAAGATGTGGCATCAGTGCCTTGATCAGAAAGAACGGCGATTTCAGATTGGTCTGCAGCAGAAGATCGAAGTCGTCCTCGGAAATATCCTCAATGGTCGCGCGTTTTCCGACGCCTGCGTTGTTAACGAGAATGTCGAATGCAGGGCTGCCATGGCGCTCGGTCAGTTCGGCGCCAAAATCCGCGGCCAAGGCGGCTGCGCCACCGCGTTCCGAGAGATCGGCCTTGATGGCAAAGGCATTGCCGCCAGCGGCGGAGATGGCCGTCACAGTCGCATTCGCGGCATCGACCGAGGCGTTGTAATGAACCGCAACGGTTGCGCCGTCCTTCGCCAGGCGAAGCGCGATCGCCTGACCGATCCCCCGACTCGCGCCAGTGACCAGCACGATTTTTCCTGCCAGCCCGCTCATGCGGACCAGCCGTGACTGGCTTCCAGGCTCCGCGCCCTGTCGATCAGCGCCTTGCGATCGATCTTGTTCGTGCCCGCCCAAGGCAGTTCGTGGACGAACTCAACCCGCCGCGGGTGCTGATATGCCGGACCATTGGCGATCGCAAACTGACGGATGTCGTCGAAGCTCGGCGTGGGCTGCTCGCGCGTGACAATAAACGCAACCGGCACCTGGCTCCGTTCCTCGTCGGGCAACGGCACTACTGCCGCCTGCTGGACCTGTGGGTGACGTTCCAGAAGCTTTTCGACTTCGCCCGGATAGATGTTTTCGCCGGAGCAGACGAACATGTCATCCGCTCGGCCCACGAAGAAATAGAAGCCGTTGGCATCGCGGCGCATCACATCGCCACTGTAATACCAACCATCGGTCAGCACCTTGGCGGTCTGCTGCGGCAGATTGTGATAGTGATCCAGCACTGCTGGATTGCGCATCAACAGCACACCTTCATTTTCGGTTCCATTAACGAGACGGACGTCCTCCACGCGGATCGGATAGCCCAACCCTAACGGCGGCGTCGGGATCTTGTCGGGATGCGGACCGAACACAGCCGGCCCCGCTTCCGTGGTGCCGTAACCCATCGTCATCACGACGTTGGGCAGCGCCTGCTTGATCCTGTCCCACAGACCCATGGTCATCGGCGCCGACCCAAGCATCAGGCGACGAACCGAGGCGATATCGTTCTTCGCCAGCAGTTCCGTTTCCTTGACGACACGGGCCCACATGGTGGGAACAGCCGTGGCAGCGGTCACTTTATACTTGGCAATGGCTTCGATATAACTGCGGGTCTCGAATGACGGCAGCACCACTACAGACGCATTCTGAGCGAAGATCGTCTTGATGGCGAACAGGCCATTCATGTGAAACAGCGGCTGCGCGATGATGTAGCGATCATCCTGATTGAGCGCGCCGCTGGTCCGTGTCGAGATCGCCCAGAGTTGTCCGTAATGCGATAGTGGTACGCCTTTGGGCCGGCCGGTGGAGCCGGACGTATAGAGCATTTGCCCGACCTCCTCCCGCGTGGTTTCTACCGCTGTGAACGAGGCGGGCTTGATCGTCGCGAAAAAGCCCTCTGGGCCGTTGTCGTCGAAATTGATGACGGGAATGTCGTCGCGCACCATCGGCCGATTGGCATTGTCGACGAATGCCAGCGCGATCTTCGCGTCGTCCATCACAAAATCGACCGTGTCGCGCGCAGCCTTGATATTGACCGGGACAGCGATGCATCCGGCGCGCATGATGCCGAAATAGCAAATGATGTATTCGGCGCGGTTAAACGACAGGATCGCGATATGTGTGCCGCGCTTGTAGCCACTATCGACAAGATACTGGGCGACCCCGTTTGCCATCTCGTCGATCTGACGGTGCGTGTAGCGCCTGGGATGCGCGGGATCGATCAGATCGATGACCGCCTCCCGATCAAGGTCACCGCTGCGATCGATCAGGTCACCGAGATTATTCCACCGCATTGGCAATACTCCACTTCTGAGAACTTAATTGGCTACCCGCGCAACCCGCGGCAGCGCCGCGGGTTGTTCAAGCAGATCGTAATGACAAGCCACCTTGCGGCCGTCGGAGACATCGCGCAGCATCGGTCGCTCCTCGCGGCAAAGCGCCTGAGCGTAGGGGCAGCGCGTATTGAAGCTGCAGCCTGGCGGCGGATTGAGCGGGCTGGGCAACTCACCCTGCAGCACGCTGCGGGTGCGGCTGCGTGCGGTGCGCGGATCGGCGATCGGCGCGGCGGCAAGCAATGCCTCCGTATAAGGATGCGCCGGTCTATCCCAGACGTCCTCGCTGCGGCCTGTTTCGACGATCCGACCGAGATACATCACGATCAGCCGATCCGAAATATGCTCGACGACCGAGAGATCGTGCGAGATGAATAGATACGACACGCCCGTTGCCTGCTGCAGGTCCTCGAGCAGATTGATGACCTGCGCGCGCACCGAAACGTCCAGCGCAGATACCGGCTCGTCGCAGATGATGACCTTGGGCTTGAGCGCAAGTGCACGCGCAATGCCGAGACGCTGGCGCTGGCCGCCAGAGAACTCATGCGGATAGCGCCGCATCGCATCGGCCGGCAGGCCCACCTGTCCCGTCAGCTCAATGACACGATCCTTGATATCACGGCGCGACCAGCCGGCGACGCTGAGCGGTTGCCCGACGATGGTGCCGACGTCGTGGCGTGGATTGAGCGATCCATAAGGATCCTGGAAGATCATCTGCATCGACTTCCGCGAGGCCTTCAACGCGCCTTCCTGCATCCGCGTGACATCGTCACCATCGAGGAAGACGCGTCCGTCGGACGTCGGCACCAGGCGCATGATCGCCTTGCCGAGCGTGGACTTGCCGCAGCCGGATTCCCCGACCAGCCCCACAGTCTCGCCGGGCTCCAGGTCGAAACTCACATCGTCGACCGCCCGCACGACGCCCTGTGCGCTCTGGTATTGGACACAGAGACTAAGCACCGATAGTAGCGGCATCGCGCGATAACTCCTTCTCGGCAGCAAAACATGCGGCGGAACGGTGCGGCAGCAACGGCGCCAGCTGTGGTCGCTCGGCACGGCAGCGATCGAATACATCGGGACAGCGGTTCTGGAAGGCACAGCCCTGCGGCAAATCGGACAGCGCCGGCACGTTGCCCGTAATTTCGACGAGACGACTGCCACGTCGGCGCTGTGCCGACGGCGTCGCCCCCAGCAGCCCACGCGTGTAGCGATGCAGCGGCCGCTCGAACAATGCCTCCACCGGCGCTTCCTCGACCTTGCGGCCGGCATACATCACGGCCACCCGGTCGGCGACTTCGGCAACCACGCCGAGATCATGGGTGATAATGATAAGGCCCATATCGGATGAGGACTGCAGCTCCTTCATCAGTTCGATGATCTGCGCCTGGATCGTGACGTCGAGCGCAGTCGTCGGCTCGTCGGCGATCAGGAGCTTCGGCCCACAAGCAATCGCCATGGCGATCATGACGCGCTGGCTCATGCCGCCGGACATCTGGTGCGGATAATCGTTGAAGCGGCGTTCCGCATCCGGGATACGCACCCGGCGCAGCAACTCGACCGCGCGGTCTCTCGCCTCGTGACGCGACACGTCATTGTGGCGCCTGATTGCCTCGATCAGCTGATCCCCAACCGCGACCACAGGGTTCAGCGATGTTATCGGATCCTGGAAGATCATCGAGATGTCCTTGCCGCGGACCCGCTGCATCTCGCGCTCGGACAAGGCAGCGAGATCACGCCCCATGAAGCGGACGGCGCCACCGACGATCTTTGCCGGCGGGTTCGGCAACAACCGCATGATCGCCAGCGCCGTCAACGACTTGCCACAGCCGGATTCACCGACGATGGCCAGAGTCTCGCCGGCCGAGACTGTCAGCGACAGACCATCGACCGCAGGCAACACGCCACGGCGCGTGAACAACGACACCTGCAGGTTCTCAATGCAGAGGATCGGCGCTGGACCGGCTTTGCTGCCCATGATCATCTCAGCGGTCCCGCAGTTTGGGGTTGAGCGCATCGTTGAGGCCATCGCCCACAAGGTTGAGCGCCAGCACAGTGAGCATGATCGCGAGACCCGGCACCGCGCAGATGTACCAGGACGAGCGGATGAGCGTCCTGCCGTCCCCGATCAACTGTCCCCAACTGGTGACATTGGGATCGCCGAGCCCGAGGAATGCCACAGCGGACTCGAACAGAACGGCCCCGGCAACGACCAGTGATGACAGCACGATCACCGGCGGCAGTGCATTCGGCAGTATCTCGCCGAACATGATCCGCAGACTGCCCATCCCCATGGCCCGGCAGGCCTGCACAAATTCGCGATCGCGCAGCGACATGAACTCTGCACGCGTCAGCCGTGCGATCGGCGTCCAGGTCACGACGCCCACTGCGATGGTGACATATTCGATCTTCTGCCCGAGGATCGACACGATAGTCAGCACGAAGATCAGGTTTGGGATGGTCTGGAACAATTCGGTCAGGCGCATCAGCAGCTCATCGACCCAGCCGCCGACATAGGCCGCGGTGGCGCCAACGGTGATGCCGATGATGGTGGCGGTCAGGCTGGCGCAGAGACCGATCAGAAGCGTGGTGCGGGCGCCGTGGGCAATCATCGCCGCAATGTCACGACCCAGAGAATCCGTGCCAAGCGGATAACGCGACGACATGAAGGGCCAGATCTCCGGCCGCCCGACAATACGAAGCGGGTTGCGCGGGAACCACCATGGCGCGGCAATAGCAACACCGACGACGACCAGGACGAGAAACAGACCGACCAGCGCCGCGCGGTTGCGGGCGAAGCGCCGGGCGAAGTCGAAGAACAATGTCAGCATGATCTACCTCGCCTTGATCCGGGGATCGAGCCGCAGATACAGCAGATCGACGGTCGCGTTGCAGACCGCGACCAGCAGCGAACCGAGGATGAGCACACCGAGCACCATGGGGAAATTGCGACTCATCACGCTGTCGAACAGCAGGCTGCCGATGCCGGGCCAACTGAACACGGCCTCGATGACGACGCTGCCGCCGAGCATGGTGCCAAGCTGCAGTCCGAGCAGCGTGACGATCGGCAACATCGCGTTACGCATTACATGTGCCAGCACCACCCGACCGCCCGACAGGCCCTTGGCACGCGCTGTTCGCACGAAATCCAGCCGGGCGACCTCCAACATTGAGGCTCGCATCACGCGCGCGAAGGTCGCGGCATAGAACAGCCCTAGTGCCGTTGCGGGAAGGACGAGATGATGCATCACATCCAGAACGGCACCGAAGGCACTTTCGTCGACGCCGATGGTGCGCATGCCGCCCACCGGAAACCAGCCGAGCTTCACCGCAAACATCACCGTCATCATGATGCCAAGCCAGAAGCTCGGTGCAGCGAAGAAGAATACCGCACCGAGCGAGATCAGATTATCCCAGATTGTGTTGACCTTGATCGACGCCAGCACGCCGGCCGTGACGCCAACGAGCAAAGCAATTCCGATTGCCGCCAGCATCAGGATCAAGGTCGCTGGAAGCTGTTGCATGATCACATCAAACACCGGCGCGTTCTGCCGGTACGAATAGCCGAGATCGAGCCGCATCACCGACCAGATATATTTGGCAAGCTGCACCGACACCGGCTGATCGACGCCGTAGGTGTGACGCAGCTGATCCAGCATCTTCGGGTCGGTGATCTGCTGTTCGGACGTCATCACGTCGAACAGACTCCCCGGCGCCAGATGGATCAGCACGAAGTTCATCACGATGACCGCAAAGATCAACGGGATGATTTGCACGAGCCTGCGGATGATGATGCGACGCACGTTTGCCTCCGCTCTCAGCGGTCCAGCCAGACCTCGGCCCAGCTTTCGCCCATGAAGTCCGCGGTTAGCGAATGATCGCGAACGTCAGAACGAGCGATCGTCACGGGTTCAAGGTCGACCATCGGAAGGACCGGCGCGTCGCTCGCTGCGAGCTTGTCGAACTCGTGCACCAGGGATACGCGCTTCTTCTCATCGGTCTCGATCACCATCTTGCTGACGGTCTCGTCCATCTTCGGATTGGAATAGCCGGTGGCGTTGCGGAAGGCTGCCCCTTTCACGATACCATCGGTAGTGTAGTATTGCGTTGTCTGCGGGATCGGCTCGATGCTGGCTGAATTGTTCGATACCGCGACGTCATAGTCATAGTCGGTGTAGATGCGTTTCAGCGAGGTCGCGCGATCGGGGATAGCCAGGTCGACGGTGATGTCGACGTCCTCGAAAGCCTGCTTCAGGTACTGACCGATCTTGACGTTTTCCTCGAACCACCCGGCCGATACCAGGCTCATCTTAAAGCGCGAACCGGCCTTCACCGGATAGCCGGCAGCATCGAGCAACGCGGCAGCCTTCTTGACGTCGAACGGATAATCCTGGACGTCTTTGGTGAAGAAGATCGAATTCGAGAAATGGAGAGCGCCAAGCGAGGGACGCGCGCGACCGAAGAAAACCGTATCCGCGATGAAGCTGCGGTCGATCGCATGAAGCAGGGCCTGACGCACCTCGCGCTTCTTGAAGATCTCGCGACGCTGATTGAACTCGACGCTCGTGATCCACGCCGAGTTCGAATAGCCTTTGGTCTCGGCGACAAATTTCTTGGTTCCGGTCAGGCGCGCGATGTCCGGCGCAGGGATCGGATTGAAGGTACCAATATCGAGTTGCCCCGCCTCGAACGCGGCCGACCGCGACGCCGGATCTCGCCACCAGCGGATCACCAGCTTGTCGAGATAGGGCAGGCCCGAATTCCAGTAATTGTCATTGCGGGCATATTCGACATGGCTGCCGCGCACCCACTCCTTGACCTTGAAAGGACCGGTGCCGATCGGCGTGTTGTTGATCGGGTTGGTAATGATGTTCGACCCGTCATAGATATGCTTGGGAATAACAAGACCGGCCTTGCCTGCCAGCACGGATTTGAGGAAGAACTCTGGCACCGGCACTTTGAATTTCAGCACCACGGTCAGCGGATCCACGGCCTCCGCGGTCAGCAGAGCATCGAGCGTGACGCCAGCGGAGATCGGCTTCCAATACTGGATCGCATTGAAGACCAGATCATCCGAGGTCAGCGGCTTGCCATCATGCCAAGTGACGTTCGGACGTAGTTTGATCGTGTAACTGCGGAAATCCTCTGCCGGTTCGATCCCGAGAGCCAGCACCGGTTCGAATTTGAGATCGGCGGTCAGGCGGATCAGCCGCTCGAACACCTTGGTCGACGTGAAATACGGACTGGAGCCGCCACCCGCTGGAACGAACAGCGATTGCGGCTCAAATCCGCCCCATGTGCCGACCAGCGTGCCGCCGCGCTTCGGCGCCCCGGTTGCCGCCTTGGAAGAACCGGCAAAGCCGGAGGCTAAAGCAGCACCGGCCGTTGTCATCAAAAAATCACGTCTGCTAAAACCGCTCATTGTTCTTCCTTTGTTGCAGACAGGAACCGGTCCGCCATCGTGCGCCGCCCGGCCCTGCTATTATTTTGCTTCAAGCGTCGAATAGGTGCCGCGGCCGATGGCGAGCAGCGCCCCCTTTTCGTCAAACACATCGACGTCAGCGACACCGACGCTCTTGCCGGCACGGCGCACCCGCGACACGGCGACCAAGGCGGTATCGACAGCCGGCTTCAGGTAATCGACCCGGAAGTTCACGGTCGGAAGGCCGCGCCCGACCATCATGCCGACGGCGAAATCGCCGACGGTGTCGATGACCGAGGCAATGACGCCGCCATGCCATTGCTTGGAGCCCGGTCGGCGTTCGAATTCCGGCCGCATCGGCGACCGCATCGTCACTTCCTGCGTTGCCGGATCGGCCTTAATCACCTCAAGGCCGAGGAACAGATTGAACGGCGACACGTCCAGCATTTGCTGAATCTCAGGGGCCGTCAGCGTCTTGACGTCGGGCTTGCTCACGGCGTCACCACGACTTTGCCGAATACCGCACGGTCCTCGATGACGCGCACAGCTTCCTTCGCTTCTTCCAGCGGATAGGTCTTGTCGATCAGTACCTGCAGCTTCTTGGCTGCGACGAGATCGAACAGTTTTGTGATATCGTCACGTTCCCAGCCGTTGGAGCCCTTGATCTCCAGTTCGAAGGTCCAAATGAAGCGAAGATCTTCAGTAGGCGAGTAGCCGGCAGTCGCCCCGCAAGTCAGAATGCGGCCTCCGAGCTTCAGACAGCGCAGCGATTTGACCCAGGTATCGCCGCCGGTGAAGTTGACGACCACATCGACACCGCCGCCTTCGACGAAGCGCCGGCGATGTGGCTTGCCGTGGCGCTCATAGATCGTCTTCATGAAGTCGGACTGCGTGTAGAGGATGATCTCGTCCGCGCCGAGTTCGGTGAGACGCTTACCCTTCTCCTCGCTGCCGGCACAGGCGATCACGTAGGCGCCGGCCAGCTTGGCGAGCTGGACACAGCACACGCCGACGCCGCCGCTGGCGCCAAGGATCAGAACCTTCTCGCCGGCCTTGATCTGGCCGATGGTGTTCATCATGCGAATAGCGGTGCCATAGGCGACCGGCAGCGCGGCCGCCTGCTCAAAGCTGACGCCTTCCGGAATCTTGACGAGCTGATGCGCCTTGGCGCGGCAGAATTCGGCGAGGCCGCCGTCCTGGGTCTCGCCCATCAGGCCGCCTTCGACGCGGTTGACGGGATCGATCAGCACGCGATCACCGATGTTCCAGCCGGTGACGCCCGCGCCAAGTTCGGTGATCTCGCCGACCACGTCGAGACCAATGATGACAGGCAGCGGCACCTTGATGCCGGGCATACCCCGGCGGGTGAAGACGTCGTGATAGTTGATCGACGATGCCCGCACGCGGATGACAACGTCGCCCTCGCCCGCTTTCGGCGTCGGATAATCCGCCGTGAATTGCAGCTTATCGTTATCGCCGTGTTCGTGAAGGACAACTGCTCGCATGATCTACCTCGCTCCGTTGGTTCAGGCTGCGGCGGAGAGGGACCAGCTTGCTAACCCCTCTACCGCCTGTTGAGTGATGGAAATGGCTCGTTCTGTGGTCTCTTCACGCCAGTGCGACGACACGGGCACGAAGCAATCGTGCAGGTCTGCGCGCAGCATGCGAACGCGCTCGCTGTCTTTCTCGGCCTTGAACTTCAGCCAGAGATCGAGCTGCAAGGCGCGACGAACCTTGGTACCGCGCGTACCGAATTCGATTACTGCGCCGACCATCGGTCGCTCGCCGAGGAACCTGGTCATGCCGTGAAACACGAGTCCCTGATAATTGGGCCGCGTAAAATTGTTCGGCTTCTGGCCGACGATGCGGTCACGCCCCCACCAGCGCACGGCTTCCGCATGAAGCGCGCCGCCTTCAGGGTTGAAGCACAGGAAGAAGGACTGGCCGAAATCGCCGATGCCTGTATGCCAATCGATAAAGCCGACGCGCTCGGCCGCGCCGAGATGATCGGCGACAATGGTCTCCAGAGTCAGATTGGACCACTCGCGCCCGTCGCCGCCATAATTGGAACCATCCGGAAAATCGTACTGCCCGCGCGCCAGCGTGTCGAACAGACCGTCGTCTCCATGCGCGTCCTTGAAAGATTCGACGGCGTCGGCGTAGATCTGCAGGGCTGCCGGCGTCCAGTCCTCCGGAAGCAGATGCGGATAGAGCTTCGCATAGCCCGGGTTGGCCGGACGGGGAGCGGCGAAATCGATGAAGTTGCGATTGAGATCGACATTGTTTTCAGTGGTCCGCGTACCCCAGGCAAAGCCGTAGGGATTGATCGCGTGAACGAAGAGAAGCGACACGCCGCGCGGAAGGGCGCGTGCAAAATTGCTCTGCATCCAACCGATCTGCGCCGCCGAACCGCTGAGGCCTTCGAGGCCGTGCGTACCGCTCAGGATCACCAGTTGCGAAGCTGCGCGCGGATCGCCGAGCCGCGCCACGTCGATGCACAGATCCTGGCCATTCGGGCCCTTGAGCGCCGGATGGGTGTAGGTGGTCAACGCGGCGCCGACGTCATTCGCAGCGTTGCGAAACTTCACGCGTGCGCCGTCATAGTCGAGCGCAAAACTCCGGGTGAAATCATTAGGGAGCGCTACCATCACGCCGTGAACCCCAGAGCGACATTGGCTGCATCGGCATGCGACACGATGATGCCATCAGCATAGGGCTTGAAGGAAACGCCGGCCGCATCGAATACGGCGCGCGGCGTGTCGAGCGCCGCGACCTTGAACATCAGCGCGACCATGCGGTCAGTGCCATCCGGGCTGACCAGCGCGGCCCCGACGTAGCGATCGGCCACGGCTGCAGGATCGAGTATGAAGATCGTCGCGGCACCGGCGCTGAACGAAAAGCCGCCATCCGTCGGCGTCAGGAGCGGTGCGCCGAACATGCGTTCATAGAGCGCTGCAGTTCGCGCCGGTTGCTGCGAGGCGATGACAAATTCGACGATTTCAGTAGCGCCATTGGCATGCGTCTGCCATTCGGGGCGCCACACCAGTTCCGGCGTATCATGGTGGCAGAAGAACGTGCGGCCGTTCTGCACTTCGTCGCCCGCCACGCGGATGACCTTGAAACGCGCGTCTTGGGCGCCGCCCGGCAATTCGACCGGCCGCGCGAAGCTCATTGGCTCCATGACGGGAACAGCGTTGTCCTTCAGTGTCGCATAAACCAGATCGGCATCGACGGACTTGAAAACCAGACCGCTCAATCCTGGCGGATGTGTCCAGAGATCTGCACGCATCGTTTCACGCCCCGGCAAATAGCCGAGAAGTTCGAGATAGTTCGTGCCGAAGATCGCCGGGTTATTACTGGAGCCGAGCGTATGGTGACCGCGCTCCGTCAACTGAAAGCCGAGGCGAGTATATTGCGCAGCAGCCTCATCAAGCTGGCCCATCACGTTAATGACGACGTGGTCGAGGACCGGCGAGATCTTACGTTGCGCGGTACGCATATCACTCATACGAAAGCCTCATTGCCTTCCAGGTTAGAGAGACGAGCAAGATCGATGCCAATCCAAAGATCAATCACGCCGATGTCATGCAGCACGTGGTCGCGGCTCTTCTTTCGACATTGAAAAAGCCAGCGCCGCATCCGCGTGCAGAATTGTTGAATTAAAGACGGGAAGATCGATGTGCTCGGGGCCGACCAACAGACATATCTCGGTGCAACCAAGAATTACACCGTCAGCGCCGTGCTCTTTTCCTCGTGCAATCGCATCGAGATAGAGACGGCGCGAATCCTCGCGAACAACGCCTTGGCATAGTTCATCGAAGATGATGTCGTGAATGAACACACGATCGGCCTCAGCCGGAATAACGGGATCTAGCCCGAACCCCTCGCGCAATCGCGTCACATAGAAGTCCTGCTCCATCGTGTAGCGCGTTGCCAGAAGTAGCGGCCGCTGCAACCCTGCAGCCTTCACGGCAGCACCAGTCGCATCGGCAATATGAAGAAGCGGGATCGACACTGCCTGCTGCACTTCGTCGGCAAGCTTATGCATCGTGTTGGTGCAGATCAGAATGCAACCGGCACCGCCTCCTTCCAGATCCCGGGCGATGTCAGCAAGAACCTGGCAGGCCTCGTCCCAACGCCCTTGCTTCTGCAGGCTCACAATCGCATCGAAGTTGATTGAGCGCATCAGAATATCCGCGGAGTGGAGCCCACCGAGCTCCGTGCGGACTTGCTCATTCAGCCGGCGGTAGTAAACAGCAGTACTTTCCCAGCTCATTCCACCAATCAAACCTATCGTCCGCATCACCATTGCTCGCTTCTCCAGTCGATGTATTTGACGGGAACGATAGCATCGGTGCCGCGCAATCCGATTGCGGATCGCAGCGATCATACTCTGTTTGCTTGAGATGAAACTTCATAGTTCGAGCGATCGGCGGAATAGGATTTCAAATTTTTCATTCCGCCGCATCAACGTTTCTTCGCTCGGCCCTGACGGACCAGAATGATGCAACGACGTGCAGCGCCGGGAGTTGCCGTGTGTGTCGCGTGAAATCTCACTGTGTGAGAAGAATGCCGGAGTTCGGTCTGCACCAGGAGTAGAACTCAGTGCCACTTAACACGCATGCGGATCGGACACGTTCCGCGAACACTCCGCATGAGCCGTTCATCTGAAACAAACGAGGTCGCCTCCTGGAGGGAAAGGCGACCTCGTGGAGCGCGCGAATGCCCTCGCGCCGGTCCATGTGCTCTGGGGAAGAGCGCCATATTTGACCACGGCGGCCGCGCTGGGGTGTGACGACGGCATGACACCGCATGTGACAGTTGATCGCATCGGCTGAGTCTTGCGTGTGGTCGTTCGACTTGATGCCTTCCATCAACGCGATATTTTTTTAATCCCGATGCATCGTTCGGATTCTGAACGTCCTAGGCATGACGGGCGTATTGCTCGGCACTCGCGCAGATTATCAGGCGACCTGAGACCCCTATGTTCAGATCTTCGACGTCGACTGGACGGCGCGCCAGAACGGCACGCTGGTTGACGTAGCCCTTGTCAGTAATTTCGCCGCCATCGACAGATAGCGGCTCTGCCAGCAACAGCGCGCAAGTTGCATGGGTGGAAGACCCTCCGCCTGCTGCCTTCAGTCTTGCGAGCCCTTCCCCTATGGACGAACGCACATTTTCGCAGCCAAGCACAGCATCGATGCTCGCTGACTCCGGCAGGCCCGACACGGCGCGGCAGGCAGCCAGATTGGGAACAAGAAGGAAGCGCACATCCTCGCCGCCATGGCCGGCCACGACAATATCCTGAACCAGCGGCGCCAATGCAGAGATTCCCGCCACGCGCAGCGTTCCGACGTTGACCCATGTGCCTGATGTCAGCTTGAAATCCTCGGCGATGCGCCCGTCGAACAGCAAGCCCTGCTCGGGATGAGCCGGATCTGCAAATGCAACGGCATCGCCGATCAGATAGAAGCCGTCCGCATCAAAAGCTTTCGCGGTGAGGTCCGGCGCCTTCCAGTAGCCCGGCGTCACATTGGGCCCGCGCACCCGCACCTCGAACTTGCCGTCAGATGGTACGAGCTTTAGCTCCGTACCGGGAATCGGCACGCCGATATTGCCTGATCTTGGCGCCTGAAAATGACAATCGGTCGCAAGCGGCGATGTTTCCGTCGATCCCCAGGCAGAGACCATCGGCAGCGGACGCCCGATTGTTTCGATGGAAAGTGTCTCCAGCGCCGACCATGTGCTCTGCGGCAGAGCCGCACCGGCATAGAAGACGAACTTGACCTCGTTGAAGAATCGCGCTCGCAACCCATCGTCGTTCCGCAGAGCTGCGATAAGCATGTCGAAGCCACGCGGCACGTTGAAATAGACCGTCGGCATGACGCCGCGCAGATTGGCAATGGACGTCGCGAACAATCCGGGCGCGGGCTTGCCGCTGTCGATGTACAGCGTTCCGCCGTTGCGCAGCACCATATTGAAATTGTGATTTCCCCCGAACGTATGACTCCATGGCAGCCAGTCCAGAAGAACGAGTTCGCTCTGCTGAGTTTCGAGAAACGGCCAGGTCTGTGCCTTGGCCTGCTGGCTCGAGGTCAGCATGCGCTGGGTATTGATGACCGCCTTCGGCGCGCCGGTCGATCCCGACGTGAACAGGAACTTGGCGATCGTATCGGCATCGACCGCTGCGAAGGCATGATAGATCGCTGCGCTCACCGGCGTCGTGATCACATCGGCGTATGAGTATCCCGCCCCGGCAGCCGCGCCACCGCCGATGATGGCGGCAGTGTGAAACGGGCCTATCGCAGCGAGGGCCGGACCGAACTGATGCAGGTTCGAGACGTAGATGGCACCGGGATCGAGAAGTTGAATCGCGCCACGCAGCTTTTCGAAATCCTTCGACATCAGCGAATAGGCCGGCGAAATCGCAGCGACGGGCACACCGACATGCATCGCTGCCAGGGCGAGAACCGCATGCTCGATACCGTTGTCCGATAGCACTGCGAGGGGCCGCTGCGCACTCATCTCCTGTGCAAGAATCCAGCTAGCCGCGCTGCGCACGCGCCGAAGCGTCTCGGCATAGCTCAGCGTCACCCAAGGCACATCCGGACTGGACCGCTCTGCCAGAAAGATCCGCTCCGGCACCTGTTGTGCCCAATGTTCAAGCCAGTCCCCGACACAACGCGCATAGGGACGCAGTGCTGTATCGGATCGAAGAAGGATCGTACCGTCGGATCGCGGTTCTGCGTCAACCGACGGCGTCAGAAAAAATAGACTGCCCGAGCCAGCCGCATTGTCGCGGTCCAGAACCATCGCTTCTCTCCCCCACAACTTACCCGTCTTTGTTCTTGTTCGGGCTGTTCAGTCGAACCGGTCGTTGCCAGTTCGGATGCAACATCGATCAGTAAGTCTCGACGTGATATCTTCCACCGCCGCGCATCGCCGCTTTCAGATCCGACCAATCCATCGACGCGGCGCGGCAAATATCGGCGAAGGCCTCTTCAACGCCGCTTTCCATGCCTTTCAACCCGCAGATATAGACGTGGGTCTGCGCGTCGCGCAGCAGCGACGTGATCGCAGCAGCTTCGCTGCGGATACGATCCTGCACATAGATCCGTGGCTCGCCCGGCACGCGCGAATAGCAGAAGTGCTTGCCCAGCAACTCCTCCGGGACCTTCTGCAGCGGACCGAAATAGGGCAGCTCCTCGGGGCGGCGCGCACCGAAGAACAGGAGCAGCCGCCCGGGCGCGCCAGGCATCGCGCGCCGGCGGCGCTCCGTGAAGCCACGGAATGGCGCAGAGCCCGTGCCAGTGCAGACCATGAGAACATTCGCCGAAGGATCGTTCGGTAGCAAGAAGGTGGCACCGAACGGTCCAGTGACTTCGACCTTTGCGCCACGCGGCAGATCGCACAGGTAGTTCGAGCACAGCCCGCCGGACTCACGTTTCACGGTCAGCGCCAGATTGTTGGTGTTCGGCTTCTCGCCATCGCGCGAACTCGCGATCGAATAGAGCCGCACCTGATGCGGCTTGCCGTCCGCGCCCAGGCCCGGCACGACGATGCCGATGCTTTGGCCTTCGAGGATGGGAAATGGCTGCTCGCCGAAATCCAAGATGATATGGCGCACGTCGGAGTCGGCCGTCGCGTGGGTGAGCCGGAAATTGCCGGTCACCGTGGCCAGTGCGGGCTTGCCGCGGTTATAAAGATTGACCGACGCCTTGCTCGATGACAGCGGCGCGACGGGCTTACCGCCTAGCCCTTTGCGTGCTTCTTCGAGCAACGCGCCGATCTCATCCTCGAGCGCCTCGATGGCGCCCGCGCCAGCGCCGTTGTCCGCGATCTCTTCCTGCGCCGGCAGGTCACTCCAGGAGAACTGCTCGTCGAGCGAATATGGCGCCGCGACGACGCGCCAATTGTCGATCGCGCCGGTCGGACATGGCGAGATGCAATCCATGCAGTAATTGCAGATCTCTGCGTTGACGACATAGTTGTTGTCGTCATGCGTCACCGCATCCACCGGGCAGCTCTCTTCGCAGGTGTTGCACCTGATGCAGATTTCCGGATCGATCAGATGCTGTTTGAAAGGGGCGTTCATGGCAAATCCCGCACGTGCCATCGAGGACTGACAGCGACGGGGGGAAGCTGGAAATCCCTCCGCCGCGCGTGCCCGTTTCAGGCCGCAATCTTTACGTATTCGAAGTCGCCCGGCTTGTTATCGATGCCGACCTTCGGCGCCGATATCCAGCTGGCGAACTTGCCGGGCTCGCTGACCGCCGTCATCAACGACGCGATGAAATCACCGTCGTCAACGGACGGCAGATAGTCGTTCCTGGCTTTCGCCCAGGCGGCATCGCTCATGATGATGCCCTTCGGCGAAGCGTTCACATCGCGGAATTCACCGATCTGGCGATGGAACGCGGTGTGAGGCAGATCGAAGCGGAAATTGACGCCGGCTTTCTCGATGATCTTGTTCCAGCGCTCGACGCCCTTGGCACAATCCGCGGTGTAATCGTCGCGCAGGCGCATGTTGAGCGCGGTCAGCGCCGGCTCGTCGACCAGCTTGATTTCGCCATCGACGAATTTCAGGACCTGATAGATGTCGTTGGTGAGCTGGTGATCATCCTCGATCTTGGTCTCCTGGAAGCGGCCCTTCAGTCCGGAATTGTAGAAATTCGCGGCATTGGTCGAAACTTCCGAACCGAACAGGTCGAGCGACAGCGAATAGTGCAGGTTGATCTTCTTCTGCATGGTCGGCAGGTCGATCACGCCGAGCGCACGGATTTTCTCGATGGCGTTAGGATCCTCGATCCCCGCCGCCTTCATCGCTTCGCAGGTTCGCTGCAACACGCGCCCGACGCCGGTCTCGCCGACGAACATATGATGCGCCTCCTCCGTCAGCATGAAGCGGCAGGTCCGCGACAGCGGGTCGAAGCCGGATTGCGCCAGACTCTCCAACTGCATCTTGCCGTCGCGGTCGGTGAAGAAGGTGAACATGAAGAAGGACAGCCAGTCCGGCGTCGCCTCATTGAACGCACCGAGCATGCGCGGCGCATCGGCATCGCCCGAGCGGCGGCGGAGAAGATCGTCGGCCTCCTCGCGGCCGTCACGGCCGAAATATTTCTGCAGCAGATAGACCATCGCCCAGAGATGGCGGCCCTCCTCCACATTGACCTGGAACAGGTTGCGCAAGTCGTAGAGCGACGGCGCGGTCTGACCGAGATGACGCTGCTGCTCGACCGACGCTGGCTCCGTGTCACCCTGAATGACAACGAGGCGTCGGAGCATCGCTCGATATTCGCCGGGCACTTCCTGCCAGGCGGGTTCGCCCATATGTCGTCCGAAGTTCACCTTGCGCTCGGTGTCCTGCGGCGCCAGCAACACGCCCCAGCGATATTCAGGCATCTTCACATAGTCGAACTTGGCCCAGCCTTTGGGATCGACGGATATCGCGGTGCGCAAATAGACGAGGGATTCCTGAAAACCTTCAGGCCCCATGTCGTTCCACCAATCGAGATAGCCGGGATGCCATCCCTCCAGCGCCTTGAGCACCTGGCGATCCTCGGCCAGATTCACGTTGTTCGGAATCTTGGTGCTGTAGTCGACATTCATGATGTTCATGACTGGGATCTCCCGCTGTATTTCTGATCGTTCGAATTGGGCAAGCCACCGACTTGCATTTATCCAAAGAGTGACACATGGCCGCGCTGTTCCAGTTGCGGACGCTATACGCGCGTCATGTCGAACTGCGCCTTCTGGCCGGTGCCGTAACGTCCAAGCGCGCCGTTCTCGCCGACCGCATTGGGCCGCTGGAAGATCCAGTTCTGCCAGGCGGTCAGCCGTGAAAAAATTTTCGATTCCATCGTCTCCGGCCCAACAAAGCGCAGATTGGCTTCCATGCCTGTGAGGCTGTCGGGTGAGAAGCTGCAGCGTTCTTCGAAGAACACGCGCACCTCGTCATCCCAGTCGATGTCATCGAGCGCGAAGGTGACGAGCCCGAGCTGCTCGGCAGCTTCCGCATCCAGCGGCTCGCCGATCCGCGCTTTCGCGCGGGTGACATCTTCTGGATCGGCCTGGAAGCGCGACTGCAGCCGCGTCAACCCGTGGCTCATCGGGTAAGGTCCGAAATTCATCGCGCTCAATACGATGGCCGGCGGCGCGCGGTTGTCGCCCTGCTTTTGGCCGACCAGCATGTAGGAGCGGTCCGCAGCGAAGACGAGTTCGGCCAGCGTGCCGACAAAGCACGAGCCCGGCTCGACCAGCGTCACCAGCGTGCGCGAGGTCACATCGATGCGCTTCAACACCCGCTTCCAGTATTGCCGGATCTCGTTGACCAGCCAATGAGCCTTGTGCGTTTCGAGGAAGGCGTCATGAGCCAGCACATTGGCGCCTTCGCCATGCGACTTGAACACGAGCATGGCTGTCTCAAGTTCATTGATTCGCAGATGCAGAATGGCGTCGTCCAGCTCGCGCGCCACCTGCAGCGGCCAGAAGGAAGCGCCCCGCGCCATCATGCCCTCGACATCCGACGGCGCCGCCGCGTCAGGCGCTTTAATCGAGATAGTAGCAATTCGCTCTGCGCGATTGATATCGACATTGACCAGACCGTAACGAATACCGCTGTCATCGAAGCAGCGATTCAGCGGTGCCAGCTTGAGACCATCGCCGGCGCCACTACGTTTCGACGTCGCCAGAAACTCTTTGGCCCGCTCCGCGACCTTGGCTTCAAGCTTGCTGTTCGGAATGATGTCATCGACCAGCCGCCACGCCACTGCGCGCTTGCCTTTGATGCCTTCCTCGATCGTGCAGAAGTAATCTGCGTGATCGCGGCGCACCTTGCGCTTGTCGACCACGCGCGTCAGACCGCCAGTGCCCGGCAGCACCGCCAGCAACGGCACTTCCGGCAGCGCCACCGCCGCCGAACCATCGTCCGCCATGATAATGTGATCGGTGGCCAGCGCCAGTTCGTAGCCGCCACCCGCAGCGGTACCGTTGATCACCGAAATGAAGCGCTGGCCGGAATTTTCGCTCGAGTCTTCGAAGCCGTTGCGGGTCTCGTTGGTGAATTTGCAGAAATTGACCTTGTGCGCGTGGGTCGCGCCGGCCAGCATGCGGATATTGGCGCCAGCACAGAACACGCGGTTCTTACCGGAGCGCAGCAGCACAACCTTGACCTCGGGATATTCGAAGCGAAGCCGCTGCACGGCATCTGCCAGTTCGATATCGACGCCGAGATCGTAGGAATTCAGTTTGAGCTGATAGCCTTCGAACAGACCGCCATTCTCATCAACATCCATGGTGAGCGTTGCGATGGCCTTATCGACACTGAGCTTCCAGTGGCGGTAGCGCGACGGATCGGTTTGGAAGTCGATAAATTTGGCGCCGTTCGAGAGAACGCGTTGCTCTGCGGCCATGCTCCACCCTTTGACAGTCTTGATTCATGCGCTGTGCGCCTTGCTTATATGCACAATAATTCATGATATTGAGGGCGTCTAGGAAAATCCGATAGAATTATGCATTTTCTTTCATGTTCCGGTGATCTTGACCGGACCCCGCTCGGCCTCGTCGATCGCCAGTTGATGCGCGAGCGCAGACGCCAGCATCGCGACCGGAAAGTGCTCGGAAAAGCTTCCGGCAATACCCGCCGGCGGACGCATGGCGAGTTCATCGAGTTCGGACAGTGCGTCCTGCAGCAATCGATATGCCGCGCGCGGCCGCTGCAAACTGAGTTTCAGATTGGCATTGGCAACCTGAATACAGGCGCGAAGCAGAATCCGGTCGCGCCCTCTTTGCGGCGCGACCTTCCAGACAGCCTCGAGAATTTCGTGAGCCTCCCAGAAGAAGCCGGCATCGTTGAGCCCGAGCCCATAGCGCAACGCCGGATCACTGGCCGGGACGAAGCTTGCATAGCGCATCGGGACCAGTGCCTTGGCCAGCGCGAGCGTGTCGTGATCAGCCTTCGTCTGCTTGCCGAGCCGATAGGGCCAGCGCGGCATCGCGAGAGAAGGAGTGACAGTCACGATCGTGCTCGCTTACGCAGCGCGTAATTCGCCCTCGCCGTGAAAATGCAGTAGACGATTGGCGAAATCCGCCACGGCCCGCAAGGTTGCCTCGGGGGCTTCGCGATGGGGCGAATGCGCAGCGCCGGGCATGATCTCGACATCCACCGGGCAATAGCATTCGACCTCGGCGATCTCGATCTGCTTCATGGTGCCGTACTGATCGTCGGCTCCCTGCAAAATCTGCACGGGCACGCGCACATAAGCGAGATAGTCGGAAATATCCCAGTCACGGAACTGCGGATCGAGCCATGCGCCGTTCCAGCCATAGAACGCGTTGTCGACGTCATCATGCCAGCGCGCGAGCTTGGCCTTGAGGTCGCCCTGCTCGTAACTCGTTTTGATTTCGGCGATCGACGTGACGGAAATATCCTCAACGACGAAATGCGGCGCAATCATCGAGACGCCGCGGATGCGATGATCCTGAATGCCGCCGGCATAGATTGCGGCGATGGATCCGCCATCGGAATGACCGACCAGCAAGCCGCGGCGAAAGCCGATGGCATCGAGCAGTTGCGGTAGCACCTCGAGTGCTTCGACATGCATGTAGTCCAGCGGCCGCGGCAGCGCGACCGGCGTCGATGCACCGTAGCCAGCGCGCGAATAGACGAAGACGCCGGCGCCGGTCGCTGCCTGAAGTTTGTCCGGGAAGTCGCCCCACAGCGCGACCGAGCCCAGCCCTTCATGCAGCAGCACGATGGTCGGCGCTGCATCCGGTTGCGGACCGATCATGCGGTATTCGAGTTCGGACGCACCGATGGTCAGCCGTCCCGCGGATTGCAATGCACTCATCTTGTCATCCATCTCTCGGTTTCAGACCGTCGCTCCATCGCGCAATTTGTAGCGCTGGATTTTTCCGGTGGCTGTTTTGGGAAGGGAATCGACAACCTCGATCCAGCGTGGATATTTCCACGGACCGATCCGTTGCTTGACGTGATCCTTCAATGATTCGCGCAGGCCCTCGACCACGGCATTCGGTTTCAGCACCACGAAAGCCTTCGGCTTCAACAGCCCCTCGGCGTCGGCCTCCGGCACGACCGCCGCTTCGGATACGGCGGGATGGGCGATCAGCGCGCTCTCGACCTCGAACGGAGACACCCAGATGCCGGACACCTTGAACATGTCATCGGCACGTCCGCAGAACGTATAGCGCCCGTCGGCGTCGCGCACATATTTGTCGCCGGTGCGCGTCCAATGCCCTTCGAAGGTGCGACGACTCTTGCTGCGTTGATTCCAGTATCCCTCGCCGGCGGAAGGCGCATCGACCAGCAACTCGCCGATTTCTCCATCGGCGACATCGAGCCCCGCGTCATCGACGAGCCGCACACGATAACCTGGTACCGGCCTTCCGGACGTGCCGTATTTGATATCGCCGGGAGCATTCGACAGAAAGATATGCAGCAGTTCGGTTGAGCCGACGCCATCGAGAATATCGACGCCGAAGCGGCTCTTCCAGCCATTCCCCACCGGCTCCGGAAGCGCTTCGCCGGCCGAGGTGCAAATGCGCAGGCGCGGGAGGCGAGCTTCCGTTTTGAACCCCTCATCGTTCAGCATCGCCGCGAACAATGTCGGCACCCCGAAAAAGATGCTCGGCTGATATCGCCGCATCAGGCCGAACATCGTGGCCGGCGTGGGTCGCTCCGGATTGAGCACCGTCGTAGCGCCGACCGACATGGGAAATGTCATGGCGTTGCCGAGACCGTAGGCGAAGAACAATTTGGCCGCAGACAGTCCGACATCGTCCTCGCGGATGCCGAGAACCTGCTTGCCATAGGTGGTCGCCGTTGCCTCCAGACTGGCGTGCAGATGGCGAACGCCTTTCGGCATGCCCGTGGATCCGGACGAATACAACCAGAAGGCAGGTTCGTCCGCATGGGTCGCGACCGTGGCGAAGCTTGTGCTCTCATTCCTGACTTCGTCAGCCAGACTCTTGCGGCCATTGCCAGCGCCACCGACCACAATCACATGCTCAAGATCCGGCAAACGACCGAGCATCTCGTCGACCGCCGGCAACAACGCCGCGGAAATGAACAACACGCGCGCCCGGCAATCGGCCAGCACATAGGCATATTGGTCCGAGGTCAGCAGAGTGTTGAGCGGCACCGGGACGATGCCGGCCCGGATCGCGCCGAGGAACACCACAGGAAAGTCGACGGTGTCGAGCATAATCATCGCGACGCGTTCTTCGCGCCGGACACCGAGCCGCTTCAGTAAATTGGCCAGTTGGCAGCTTTTTACCTGCAGGTCGCCATAGGTCAGTTCGGTCACGGTATCGGTGAAGGCGAGCTTGCTGCCACGGCCCTCATCGATGTTGCGGTCGAGAAGCCAGGTCACCGCATTGTAAGAACTGGACGGCCCACTCATGATGCGTCTGCACCTTGGGCGATTCCACAACCGTTGCTCACGGTGCTCTCCCTATCGTCTTTTTTGAATTATAATTCATATAAAGTCACCAACTCCGGTTGCTGTCAATCGCATCCGGAATTATCTTTCCTGAAATCCTCTGCGAGCACGCACACCACATGACCGACCAGGCCGATCCCGAAACTGCCTTTCTTGAACAGCTCGGTCAGCGTGTCCGCACCATGCGCGGCATGCGCGGCATGTCGCGAAAGGTGCTGGCAAAAGTGTCAGGGATTTCGGAGCGCTACATCGCGCAACTGGAAAGCGGCAAGGGCAACGTGTCTATCGTGCTGCTGCGCCGGGTGTCCGGCGCCATGGGTGCCCATCTCGAAGATCTGATTCCGGCGGACGAACCGACAACGGAGTGGCCGGTCATTCGCGACCTCGTTCGCAACGCGACACCGAACCAGATCGCCCAGGCCAAGGACGTTCTCGCCGGACGCGGGAACGGTCAGTTCCAGAATTATATGTCATTCAGCGGCATCGCCCTGATCGGGCTGCGCGGCGCCGGAAAATCGACGCTTGGCAAATTGTTGGCGGACAAGATCGGCTGGAGCTTCGTCGAACTCAACAAGGAGATCGAGCAGCACAACGGACTATCGGTCGCCGAGATCATCGCCCTCTATGGACAGGAGGGCTTTCGCCGCATGGAACAGGCCGCGCTGAACGGCCTGCTCGGACGCAAGGAGCCCATCGTCCTTGCGACCGGCGGCGGCATCGTCTCGGAACCCGTGACCTTCGATCGCGTATTGTCGTCGTTCTACACGATCTGGCTCAAGGCCAAGCCCGAAGAGCATATGGCGCGCGTCCGCCGCCAGGGTGACTTGCGCCCGATGGCCGACGACCGCTCCGCCATGCAGGAATTGCGCACGATCCTGCTGAGCCGCGAACCGCTCTATTCCCGCGCATCCGCCATTGTCGATACGGCCGGCCTCAGCAAGGACAAGGCTGCCGCGCAACTGGTCGGCGCAGTATCGCGCGTGTTGAACACCAATGCCCAGGCTTTCGGACTGAGAAGCGCTGCGTCGTGACACTGGGCGAGCTTCTGCAAGCACGCGGCTTCGATCCCGCCGGTGTCATGGCGATCCGCAACACCCTGCATTCCGAAGACGTCTCAAACGATTTCCGCGATCTCGCCGATGTCATCAGCGCCAATGCGCTGCCGATGTATGACCGGATGCAGGACGGACCACGCATCGCGCATCAGACAGCCGTGCTCTCCTTTGCCGCAACAGACGGCGGGCAGGCACGCCTGACAAGCCTGCGAACCTTCCTGCTGCGCAAGCCGGGAAGCGTTCCCGGCGATATCGTCTATGACTACGACGCCGCCCACCTGCTGCACAGCTTCATCGCGCGCGCAACGACGCCCTGTTTTTATGACGTCATTGACCGGGAAGAACTCAACGATCTGTTCGGCCGTCTGGTCGTGCAATGGCCGGAGCCGCTTTCCGACAATATTCTTGCGGCCGATGACGATGCGTTGACCGTCGTCGTGGCCTGATCGCTCAAACGCCGAGATGGCGCTCCAGCACGCCGGGCTGCGCGGCCAATGCTGCCGGCGTTCCGTCGAACACCACGCAGCCTTTCGACAGGATCACCATTCGGTCGGCGACTTTTGCCAGACTCCTGAAATCCTTGTCGACGACGATGGTCGCAATGCCCTCGCCCCGGACCATCGCCAGCGTTTGCCAGATCGACTGCGCCACCAGCGGTGCCAAACCTTCCGTGGCTTCGTCGATCATGATCATATCTGGATTGGTCATCAGCGCGCGGCCGATGGTCAGCATCTGCTGCTCACCCCCCGACAGTTGATGCCCTCCATTGTTGCGGCGTTCGTGCAGACGCGGAAACAGCTCGAAGATTTTCGGCAGGGTCCAGGATTGACGACCATGATTTCCTGGTCGCGCAGCCATCACCAGATTTTCGATCACCGATAGCGAGCCGAAAATGCCCCTCCCCTCCGGCACCAGTGCCATGCCGCATCGCGCGATCGTTTCGGGCGCTGCATTGCGGATATCGCGGCCGTCGAAACGCAAACTGCCACGGCAAAGGGGCATCAATCCCATCAGCGAGCGCAGCAGTGTGGTCTTGCCCATACCGTTGCGACCGATCAGCGCGACCTGCTCACCCGGCGCAAAGGTCAGATCGACGCCGTGCAGAATCTGGCTGGCGCCGTAAAACGCATCGAGCTTTTTCACCTCGAGCAAGGCCATTACGCGACGCCTCCATCAGCCCCGAGATAGGCGGCGCGTACGCCAGGATCCACGCGCACGTCCTGTGGCAAACCTGTGGCAATGACACGACCGTCCTGCATCACCGTCAACCGGTCCGCGAGTTCGAACACTGCATCCATGTCGTGCTCCACCACCAGCAGCGCACGGTCGGCCTTCAGCGACGCAATCAATCCGATGATGCCCCGCGCCTCCGATGGTCCCATGCCGGCCAGTGGCTCATCGAGCAGAATGACCTGCGGATTGGTCGCCAGCACCATCGCGATTTCGAGCTGGCGCTGTTCGCCGTGGCTCAATCTGTCGGCGATGACCTGCGACCGTGTGGACAATCCGACCCGGTCGATCGCATCGGTGACCAACTGGAGGTATGGCCGGTCGGACCGCGTGCCGCCAAACATCCGGAGCGGCGCGGTTGAACGAGCCTGCGCCGCAAGACGCACATTCTCATGAACACTGAATTGCGCAAACAACGTCGTCTTCTGATAGGCGCGGCCGAGGCCGGCGCGCGCGCGTCGGTCCGGCGATAACGATGTAATATCCGCGCCATTCAACAGGACCTCACCCGAGGTTGGCAGAAGTTCGCCGGCCAGCAGATTGATCAGTGTGGATTTTCCGGCACCGTTCGGGCCGATCACCGCATGGATCTCGCCGGCGCGAATGTCGATCGACACATCGGAAACGGCCAGCAGGCCTCCGAAGCGCTTCTGCAATCCAGCGGCACGCAGCGCAATGTCATGCATGGCGGGCTTCCGCAGCTGCAGGCTTGATTTCGGCCGCGCGTTGCGGCGACGCCCCGAACACCATCGACCAGATCTGCCGGACACCGTTGGGTAGCAGGATAACGATGCCGATGATGATCAGGCCTTCGACAAGCTTCCAGTTGTCGAGATGCGCCTTCAGCACTTCTTCCATGCCGATCAGAACCAGCGCACCGACGAGCGGCCCGGTGACCGAGCGCAGGCCACCGATCAGCACCATGACCAGGATTGTCGCCGACTGGTGCCATCCCAGCATCTGCGGCGCGACGAAACCGAACTGCGCCGCGGCCAGATAACCGGCAACGCCCGCCAGCGCGCCAGACAGGGTGAACGCCGTCAGGCGGAGGCGGAAGATCGGAAAGCCGAGCGACCGTGCCCGGCGCTCATTGTCCCGGGCTGCCGCCAGCGCCCGCCCGAACGCTGAGCGGACCACCATCGTGAGCAGAGCGATCACGCCCACCAGGAAACCCAGCACGACAAAGTAGAAAGTCATGGGCTTGTCGAGATCGAGCAATTGACGGCCGGCAATGGCGATCTCGGGCCGGATATTGATGGAGATACCATCCGATCCGCCCGCGAATTTGGTATCGTGGAAGAAGAAGAACAGCATCTCGCCAAAGGCGAGCGTCACCATGATGAAATAGACACCGCGGGTGCGCAGCACCAGTGCGCCAATCAGCAGGGCCGCCGTGCCAGAGCACAGGATCGCAATCGGAAGCGTCGTTAACAGCGACGCCGCATCATAACGAGGCGACATCAGCGCAAGCACATATCCGGCGAGGCCGAAAAAGGCGGCATGACAGAGGCTCACCAGACCGCCATGGCCAACCACGAGATTCAGTGACATGGCCAGCATGCCCATGATGAGCGCCTTGGCAAAAAACTGCGTGTAATAGGTCGACACGCAGAATGGCAGCGCAATCGCCATAGCCAGACAGGCTATGCCGAACAACCGGGCCCGCAGATTGGGCATGCCCATATCAAGCATCCTGGCGTCCGAGAATTCCACTGGGCCGCCACAGCAACACGGCTGCCATCACCACATAGATCAGAATGCTGGACACACTGGGAAAGAACACCTTTCCGAACGTATCTGTGAGGCCGATCAGTAGTGCGCCGACGGCTGCGCCAGCGACCGAACCGATGCCACCGAGCACGACCACGACAAAGGACAGGATCAGCATGCCATCCCCCATGCCGGGAAACACTGTCGAGATCGGCGCGATCAGGATGCCGCCGAGCGCCGCCAGCGCGATGCCGGCGGCGAAGACGTAGCGATTGACCCGGTCGAACTTGATGCCGAGCACGCGCGCCATCTCACGATTTTCCGAGCCCGCCCGCACGATCATGCCGATCTTGGTGCGCGTGATTACGAAGAAGATGACGAGTGCCACCATCAGGCAGAATACACAGATCGCCAGCCGGTAGACCGGATAGGACAGATTGTCGGTCAGCTGGATCGACCCCGACAACCACGCGGGTGGAGCAACCGCGTGCACGTCCTTGCCGAACAGCAACTGCCTGATTTCATCGATGACCAGGATGAGGCCGAAGCTGAGCAGCACCTGCGCCAGATGATCCCGGCCGTAGAGAAGACGAACGAAGACGGTCTCAAGCAGAATGCCGGCGATGAAGGCAACCAGCACGCCGCCAAGCAAGGCGACCACAAAACTGCCGGTCATCAACGTGATCCAGTAAGCCAGATAGGCGCCGAGCATATAGAACGCGCCATGGGCGAGATTGATGACCCCCAGGATGCCGAACACCAGTGTCAGGCCGCTCGCGACCAGGAACAGGACTGCGCCATACTGAACCGCATTCAGCAACTGAACGCCTAGTGTGATGAGGTCCATCAGATCAATCCAGTCACGGCGGGCCACCTTCAGTCGCCGGCGCAATCAAGCATGAGGCCGTACCTGGCTTCGCAGCTACGCCTCCGTCACGGACGGTATTGCGCGTAACAGGCTTCGACGATTCGATCTTCATCGACAGACCGCGCAACGATGCGTCAGGTCATCTTGCAGCCCCGCGCGGGATCGTCGACATCGGCCTGGGCGATCGAGATCATCTCGTTACGCCCGTTGCGGACCTCGCGCAGATAGATGTTCTGGATCGGGTTATGCGCCTTGTTGAAGGACAGCGGCCCGCGCGGACTGTCGATCTTCGCAGCCCCCATCGCCGCGATCATCTTGTCGCGCGCATTGAAGTCGCCGCCGACGGCGGTCAGCCCGATATCCAGCAGCGCCGCGCCATCGTAGCCCTGTACGGCGTAGATATCGCCGTCCTTGCCTGTCTTGGCCTTGAAGGCTTTGAGGAAGGCGAGATTGGCGGGATTATCGAGATTGTCCGCGTAATGCAGCGTCGTCCTGATGCCCTTGGCGGCTTCACCCTGCGCTTCGATGGTACCGTCGGTCAGAAAGCCCGCGCCATAAAGCGGAATGGTCTTGTTCAGGCCGGCCGCCACATAGTCCTTGACGAATTTCACCGCGCCACCGCCTGCAAAGAAGCTGAACACGGCATCGGGCTTCAACTGTGCTATCTGCGTGATCAGTGCCTGAAATTCCACCTCCGGAAATGGCACCGTCAGGTCAGCTACGATCTTGCCGCCGTTCTTGGTGAAGTTTTCAGCGAAGGCGCCGATCATCTCCGCACCGGCGGTATAACGCCATGTGATCGTGACCACGTTCTTGATACCGGCATCGGCCATCACCTTGCCCATCGGGTAGGTGCTCTGCCAGTTCGAGAACGACGTACGGAAGATGTTCGGCGCGCAGGCTGGACCAGTCGCATCATTGGCGCCAGCATTCGGAATGATCAGAAGTGTCTTGGTGTCGCGCGCGACCTTGACCATCGCCATGGCCACGCCGGAATGAACGGTGCCGACAACGACGTCAGCCTTCTCGCGGCCGACCAGCCGGTTCATGTTGTCGGTGGCTGATTCCGGCTTCGATTCATCGTCCACCTGCACGAACGCAATGTCGCGCCCACCGAGCTTGCCGCCCTTCTGTTCGACATAAAGGCGGAAGCCGTCATCGATGAACTGGCCAAGCTTCGCATAGGTCCCGGTGTAGGGAAGCATCATCCCCACCTTCAATGGCGCGTTCTGCGCGATGGCCGGGCTATGAAGCGGCGACGTCGCAATGAATGTTGCTGCACCGGCGGTCCCGGACAGCATGGCGCGCCGCGTCAACGGACGCAGAAACCCCTTGGTGGTCATCGGCTCGTCTCCCCTCGGAATAATTGATGACCGGTTGATCCGGCCTACCAATGCAGATTGACGCCAGGTGGGAGCATTGCCCTCCACCCGCGCTCGCATCTCTGCAGCATAATGCACGAAATTGGAAAAGATCAAGAATTATAATTCATAGTCAGCGGCAGTGGGTAGCCACGCTCATTCAAATCAATCGCTGTTCACCATCATGGCGGCTGCTGGCGTTGCCGGCGCATAGTTGCGCAGGGCAGCAAGAATGGAGCGGGCGCCGCGCCGCGCGCCTTCGGTCTGTACCCAGACCAGCGACAGGATAAGTTCAAGCCCGGGATCAACCGGCAGCGCCACGAGGCGTGCATCGAACGAGACGAGCGCGCTTTCGGGGAGTACTGACACGAAGCCGAAATCCAGCATCAGGTTGGCAATGATCGGGATCGAGTCGATTTCCGTGATTGTCAGCGCATCGATCTCTGCCTGAGGCAGCAATTGCGCCAGCAGTTTGTGCGCGGCTTGGCCGAGCCCGGTGCGTCGGCTGGGTAGCGCTAGCGGCTGTTGCCGAAGCACCTGCATGACATCGGGCTGGTCACCCAGCACCGCGCGCGCGCCGACGACCACAAGCTTCGATCGCACCAGCGCCCGAGACGAGACATCGGCCGGGATCGTATCGCTGTCGATCAGCGCGACGTCGCACCGTTTGTCTTTCAGGCCGGTCAGCAGATCCTCTGCCGTACCATTGGTGACAAACAGCGGCTGCGTCGGCCGATCCCGCTGCCAGGCTGCGACGAGAAAGGCCAGCAGCCGCGCGACATTGCTTTCATGGCCGAGCGGCATCACCGCCCCGAGCCTGATGGTGGCATTGGTCGAACGAAAACGCTCACGCGCACGCCGTGACAGTCGCTGCATGGTTTTTTCAAGTTCAGCCAGCGACGTGACCAGCAACTGGCATGCCGGCGTCGGCGTGACACCGATACGGGAGCGATGAAACAACACGCTGCCGAGTTCATCTTCAACGCGTGCAATCTGACGCGCGAGTTGCGGCTGACCGAGACGGATGATGCGTGCGGCACGACGAACGCTGCCAGTTTCCGCAACCAATGCGACACGCTGCAAGGCCGTGAGACTGACATCACACTCGGCGCAGAAAGCCCGTGCTGCATCGCCTGCCCTATCGGGCGCGATCATCCCCATCGCGATATCCGCTGCGGCTTCAATCTCGTCCAGCATTCGCCGTGCCTCAAGCGTGAGAAAGCTCGCGGCACCTACGCGATTCAACAACGGCGCTGCGATGGAGCGCTCGAACCGTTTCACCGCTGCCGAGAGCGTACTGGGTGCGCGTCCAAGTTGGCGCGCGGCCTCACGCACATTGCCGCAACGGAGCACCACGGCTGTCATCACCAAGGTCGCAATGTCCATTCCATTGTCATCCGGGTCTGTAGTCGATTTTTCCGCGCTGCAGCGAGAGCGTATAGGATGTCCACCAAATGGGATATCCCCCCGATGCGCAATTGCGTTAGCCTTCGTAACAGGGACCGCGGAGCCAGATGCCGGCTTGGCCTGGCCGCACCAATGGAGGTGTTCGATGAAAGCAATGATCCTTGCCGCCGGGCTTCTGGCCCTTGCCAGTCCCGCATTCGCTCAGACGCAGGAACCGCTGAAGTCCGCGATCGACTCGACCTTCGCGCCGCATGCGATGCCCAAACTGTCGGGCGGCCTCGAAGGCTTCAACATCGACGTCGTTGACGAAATGTCGAAGCGCATCAAGCGCCCGATCACGGTGGAAGGCGCGCAATTCGCCGGTCTCATTCCGGCTCTGCAGGCCGGCACCTACGACTTCCTCGCTGCTGTGGTCACTGTCACGCCCGAGCGCGCGCAGCAGTTGCTGTTCATGGAAGGCTTCGTCGACGCCGACTATCGTTTCATGACACTGGCTTCGGCACCTCCCATCACCAAACTCGAAGATCTCTCCGGCAAGACCATCGCCGTGCAGAAAGGCGCGATCTACGAGAAATGGGTCAACGACAATGCCGCCAAATATGGCTGGAAGTCGGAATCCTTCGCCACCAGCACCGACGCGGCGCAGGCCGTGCTCGCCGGCCGTGCCGACGCCAACATCTCGGCCGCCACCGTCGTCGCCTGGATCGTGAAGAACAATCCGCGGCTGAAGAATGCCTTTCTCTACAAGACGGGCCTCGTCTGGAGCATGCCGCTGCGCAACGGCAATACTGAATTGCGCAACAAGCTCGAAGACGCACTGGTCTGCATGAAGCAGGACGGCACGTTGAAGAAACTCTACGTAAAATGGTTCGGTGTCGAGCCGGAGGCCGGTTCGGCGACCACCACCATCTATCCCGGCTATGGCGCACCGGGCGTTGCCGGCTATGACGCGACCGAACAAAAGCCGACCTGTTCATGAGTTCGGCAGCAGCAGCGCCTGTGCCCCGCTATCTGCTCGAAGCACGCGGCGTCCGGAAGAGCTTCGGCACCACGGAAGTCCTGAAGGGCGTCGATCTTTTGGTCGAGCCAGGCAAGCTGGTCTTTCTGATCGGCCCGTCCGGCTCGGGCAAGAGTACCTTGCTGCGCTGTTGCAATCGTCTGGAGGAGCCGGACGGCGGCTCCATCATCATGGACAATGTCGACCTGCTGTCGCCGCGCACCGATATCAATGCCGCACGGCGACAGATCGGCATGGTGTTCCAGAGCTTCAACCTTTATCCGCATCTCACTGTGCAGAAGAACATCACGCTGGCCCTGCGCAAGGTGGCCGGCATGAGCACCGCTGACGCCAATGCCCGTGCCGCGGAGATGCTGGCGCTGGTGGGTCTGCCCGACAAGGCCGCGGCCTATCCCGCGCAACTCTCCGGCGGCCAGCAGCAACGGATCGGCATCGCGCGTTCGCTCGCGCTCAATCCCAAGATCATCCTGATGGACGAGCCGACCTCGGCGCTCGACCCGGAACTCGTCGGCAGCGTGCTCGCCGTCGTCAAGGATCTGCGTGCCCGCGGCATCACCATGGTGATCGCCAGCCACGAGATGAATTTCGCCCGCGAGGCCGCCGACAAGGTCGTGTTCCTCGATGGCGGTCTCGTCATCGAGCAAGGCAGTGCCGAAGACGTTTTCCTCCGGCCGCAGGAAGATCGCACCAAACGTTTCCTCGCGCAGATCAGGCACTAGGTCATGACCGCCGCCGACGCGATGAGCAACTGGGACCGCTTCGTCTTCACCTTCTTCAATGCGGATATCGCGATGAAGTACGGCTGGGAGATTTTGCAGGGCGCCGGCGTTACCATTCTTGCCGGTCTCGCAGTGGTCATCACCGGTATCGGCGCCGGCTTCGGCCTCGCGGCGCTCCGGGCGATCGGCTGGAAGCCGGTCAATTTCCTCATCATCGTGTTCGTCGACATTTTCCGCTCCCTGCCGCCGCTCGCAATCATCCTGGTATTATTCTTCGGCTTCCCAAATATCGGCATCGTCCTGCCCAGCCTCATCGTGCTGTGGATGTCCCTCGGTGCGGTGCTTGCGGCCTTTGCCGAAGAGATCTTCTGGGCCGGCATTACCTCAGTGCCAAAAGGCCAGTGGCTGGCCGCGCGCTCGACAGGGCTCACCTTCGCTCAGACGCTGCGCTATGTGATCCTGCCGCAGGCGGTCCGCCTCGGCATTCCGCCGCTCACCAACCGCGCGATCTCCATCACCAAGAACCTCGCGCTTGGCAGCGCCATCGGTGTCAACGAGATTCTTGGCCGCGCCAATTCCGCGCTGTCGATGTCCGCCAATGCGACGCCGCTGACCATGGGCGCGCTACTTTACGTGCTGGTCTTCATTCCACTGGTGATCGCCTCCCGTACGCTCGAACGCAACTATCGGTGGGGTGAGCACTGATGGAGCAGTTCACGCAGGAATTCTTCAATCTCGACGTCATGGCGAAGGTCGCACCGTTCCTGCTGCAGGGCTTGCTGCAGACGCTTCTGCTATGCTCGTTCCTGATCCCGATCGGCCTCGTCAGCGGTATCCTCGTGATGTTGCTGACCACCAGCCCCTATCGCCTGCTGCGCTGGCCGGTGATCGCCGCCGTCGATTTCTTCCGCGCCTTTCCGCCGCTCGTGCTGCTGGTCTTCGTCTATGCGGGCCTGCCCTTTATCGGGCTGCGCGTGCCCGCGCTGGTGGCTGTGGCCGTCGCCTTCCTGATCAATTCGGCAAGTTACTACGGCGAGATCTATCGCGCCGGCATGGTTAGCGTGCCGAAGGGCCAGCGCGAGGCCGCGCGGTCGACCGGACTCTCCGCCACACAGACATTGCTTTACGTGACGCTGCCGCAGGCGATCCGCAACGTGCTGCCCGATCTGCTCTCGAACACGGTCGAGCTGGTGAAGCTCACGACGCTGGCCAGCGTCATCTCGGTGCCGGAGCTGCTGCATTCCGCCAATCTGGCGCGCTCGCTCACCTACAACTCATCGCCGCTGATCCTCGCGGCCATCATCTATCTGCTCTTGCTGTTACCAGTCGTGCGGCTGATCGCGCGGCTGGAGCACAGGCTCTAGGACACACGGTCCCGCGGGACCATCACGACAAGCCGGCTCGCCGGCGGCGAATGTGGGGTTGCACATGGATTTCGATCTGGTTCTCACCGGCAAGGTGATCGGTCACGACAGCATCATCGAGAACGGCTGGGTCGCGGTCCGTGACGGGCGCGTGGGTGCCGTCGGGGAAGGCACGCCGCCTGCCGCGCGCGAGCGGCAGAATTTCAAGTCCGGCATGATCCTGCCGGGCGCCATCGACGCGCAGGTGCACTCGCTGTCGCAGCGCAATCAGGAAGATTTCATCTGGTCGACGCGCTCCGCCGCAGCCGGCGGTGTGACCACCATCGTCGACATGCCCTATGATGAAGGCGATCTGGTCTGCTCGGCTGCTGCGGTCGAGCGCAAGATTGCCCATGCGAGCAAACAGGCGCGCGTGGATTTCGCGCTCTATGGCACCATCGACCCCGAAGAAGGTCCGGCACGCATCGCCGAACAGGCCAAGGCCGGTGTCGCTGCCTTCAAGTTCTCCACCTTCGGCACTGACCCGAAGCGCTTTCCGCGCATCCCCGCGCCGCTGCTCGCCGATTGTTTCGCCGCCATTGCGCCGACCGGCCTAGCCGCCGGCGTCCACAACGAGGACGACGAATTCATCCGCGATGCCGTCGCCAAGGTGAAGGCAAAAGGCATTACCGACTGGCGCGCGCATGCCATGTCGCGCCCGCCGCTCGCCGAAATCCTCGCGATGCTGCAGATCTATGAGACCGGCGCCGAGACCGGTTGTCCCGCTCATGTGGTGCATTGTTCTGTCGCACGCGGTTATGACATTGCGGCGTGGTATCGCTCCGAGGGCTATCACGCCACAGTGGAATGCTGCATCCACTATCTCGTGCTCGACGAGGAGAACGACGTCTCCCGCCTCGGCGGCAAGGCCAAGATCAATCCGCCGGTGCGCCCCCGCGCCGATGTCGAAGCGCTGTGGGCAGAGCTTGCAGCCGGACGCGTCTCGCTGGTCTCGACCGATCACGTCAGTTGGTCGGAAGATCGCAAGATCAATCCGGACATGCTTGCCAATGCGTCCGGCGTCCCCGGCTTAGAGGCCATGGTGCCGCTACTGGTAAAGGGCCTCGTCGAACGCAAATTGCCGCTGACCCATGCCGCGAAGCTGATGTCGTTCAATCCGGCGCGGCACTTCCGCATCGACGATCGCAAGGGCGCGCTGGCGCCTGGCCTCGACGCCGACATCACCGTGCTGGTGGACAAGCCCATCGTCTATGACGGTGCCGCAAGCGGCAACAACGTGGTCGGCTGGTCCCCCTATAACGGCATCACGCTGCCGTGGACCGTGGCTGCGACCTACGTGCGCGGCCAGCTTGCTTTCGATGGCAGCAAGGTTCTCGCCGAACCTGGCAGCGGACAATTCGTGCGGCCGCCGCTGCTCCTCCCGGAGCGACTGCCGGTGGCGTGACGCCCGCCGTTCCGATCACCGAACACGTATCGAACACAAGAACATCTGCCGAGGAGACATTCCGATGGGACGTATTCTGACCGAACGCGATATTGAAGCCGCCGTGCGCGGCGGCGGTGTCTACGCTGCCGGTGGCGGCGGCTGGGCGGATCACGGGCGCATGCTCGGCCGCGCCGCGATTCTCGTCGGCAAGCCCGAGCTCGTGTCGATCGACGAACTCGACGACGACGACTGGGTCGCCACTGCCGCTGCGATCGGCGCGCCGGCGTCGACCACCGCCTGGGAGATGCAGGGCAAGGATTACGTCCGCGCCGTGCAACTACTGCAGGACGCGCTGGGTGAACCGCTGAAAGGCCTCATCATCGGTCAGAACGGCAAGTCCTCCACCATGAATGCGTGGCTGCCATCGGCACTGCTCGGCACCAAGGTGGTGGATGCCGTGGGCGACATGCGCGCGCATCCGACCGGCGACATGGGATCGATCGGCCTTGCTGGCTCGCCCGAGCCGATGATCCAGACCGCCGCCGGCGGCAACCGCGCCGAGAACCGCTACATCGAACTTACCGTGCGCGGCGCCACCGCCAAGGTATCGCCGATCCTGCGTACGGCCGGCGACATGTCCGGCGGCTTTATCGCTTCTTGCCGCAATCCGGTCCACGCGTCCTATGTGCGCGACAACGCCGCACTCGGTGGCATCTCGCTGGCGCTGCGCCTCGGCGAAGCCATCCTCGCCGCCGAGCCCAAAGGCCCGTCTGCCGTGATCGACGCGATCTGCAAGGACACCGGCGGCTCCATCCTCGGCAGCGGCAGGATTACTGCGAAGAACGTCGTCTATACACCGGAGGCCTTCGATATCGGCACGCTGACCATCGGCGAAGGCGACCGCGCCATCACGCTGCATGTGATGAATGAATATATGGCCATCGTCGACGCAAATGGTAAGCGTCTCGCGACCTTCCCGGACATCATCGCCACGCTGTCCGACGAGGCTGAACCGATGAGCGTCGGCCATCTCGAGGTCGGCATGAACGTGCATCTGTTCCATGTGCCGAAGACAATCATTCCGCTTGCCTCCAGCGTCAAGGATCCGGCGGTCTATCCCTCCGTCGAACGCGCCATGGGCATCGAGATCGCACGCTACGCACTGGCCTGAGACACGACAGGAGTCCGCCATGACATCAGCGAATCCACGGCACCCCGATTTTCCGATTCCCGGCGGCCCAAAGCTGCGCGCCAAGGGCTGGCGGCAGGAAGGTCTGTTGCGCCTTCTGGAAAACGTGCTCGCGGTCGGTGAGGATCCGTCGAACCTCGTCGTCTATGCGGCGCTGGGGCGCGCGGCCCGTAACTGGCCCGCACACAAGGCCATCGTGCAGGCGCTGATGACGATGGAGGAGGACCAGACTCTCGTCATCCAGTCCGGCAAGCCCGTGGGCCTGCTGCGCACCCACGCCAAGGCGCCGCTAGTGATCATGGCGAATTGCAACATTGTCGGTCAATGGGCCAAGGCCGAGATCTTCTACGAACTCGAGCGCAAGGGCCTGATCTGCTGGGGCGGACTCACGGCCGGCGCCTGGCAGTATATCGGCTCGCAGGGCGTCATCCAGGGCACCTACGAGATCTTCATGCGCATTGCCGAGCGGCGCTTCGGCGGCACCCTCGCCGGCCGCTTCATCCTCACCGCCGGGCTCGGCGGCATGGGCGGCTCGCAGCCGCTCGCAGGCCGCATGGCTGGCGCCGCGATCCTCACCGTTGACATCGATCCGGAGCGCGCGCGCAAGCGCAAGGAGATCGGTTATCTCGAAGTGATCGCGCCGGATCTCGACACGGCACTCACGATGATCGAGGCAGCCAAATCCGAACGCCGCGCTCTGTCGGTCGGTCTCGTCGGCAATGCCGCCGATATCTATCCGGAGATCGCCCGACGCGGCATCGTTCCCGATGTCGTCACAGACCAGACCGCGGCCCACGATCTGGTCTATGGTTACGTACCGCGCACGCGCTCGCTCGAGGAAGCGCGGATCATGCGCAAGACAGCGCCGGAACAATTGATGGAGGAGAGCCGCGCGTCGATTGTCGACCATGTGCGCGCCATGCTGACCTTCCAGTCGCGCGGCGCGGAAGTGTTCGACAACGGCAATCTCATTCGCACTCACGCCAAGGAAGGCGGCGTCGCAAATGCCTTTGATATCCCCATTTTCACGGAAGCCTATCTGCGCCCATTATTTGCGCGCGCCATCGGTCCGTTCCGCTGGATGGCGCTGTCGGGCGATCCCGACGATATCCGTGCCATCGACGATCTCGTGCTGCGCCTGTTCGGCGACAACCAGATCGTCTCGAACTGGATCAAGCTCGCGCGCCAATACGTGCCTTTCGAAGGCTTGCCGGCGCGCATTGCCTGGCTCGGTCATGGCGAGCGCAGCGAACTGGCGTTGGGCGTGAATGAACTCGTCGCCAATGGCACGCTCAAGGGACCGGTCGCCTTCTCGCGCGATCATCTCGACGCCGCCGGCATGGCGCATCCAAACATCATGACCGAGAACATGCGCGACGGTTCAGATGCCATCGCTGACTGGCCACTGCTCGACGCCATGGCATTGTGTTCGTCCCAGGCCGATCTCGTCGCCGTTCATTCCGGCGGCGGTGGCTATGCCGGCTACATGACCAGCGCCGGGGTCACCCTGATCGCCGACGGCACGGCCGCCGCGGCAGAACGACTCGCCATGAGCCTCGACAACGACACCGGCCTCGGCGTCATCCGCTACGCGGATGCGGGGTATGGCGAGGCCATCGACGAGGTCTCGCTCAAGCACATCCCGCATATACAACTCTAGAACTGTCGTTCCGACCACATTCTATGGCGTGTTGGGCGAGAGCCCGCCCGCGGACAGGCTTCGGGAACGTCGCCGAGCGCCAGCTCCCAGTCCGTATCGCGCATTATGCAACCGTGAAAATCGGAAAATTCAGGGCGTCAGGGGCTCACGCGCGCCGGCAGACGCCGACACCCCCAATTGCACAAAAGTCAGTCGCATCCGGAAGCGGGGAACACCGCTGGCAGGTGGTTGAAATTGCGGAGCTCTCTCTATAGACCGACGGAGCCAAAGCGATCCGCGGGCCCAGCCCGCCCTTTATCGCCTTGGCCTTTGGGGCGTCGCCAAGTGGTAAGGCAGGGGATTTTGATTCCCCCATGCGGAGGTTCGAATCCTCCCGCCCCAGCCAATATTTAACAATATTATCAGATGGTTAGGAATTATCGTCAGAAGCCGTTCTGACAACTCATCCCCCGCCCATTCTGACAACTCGTTTCCGGTGCGTTCTGCGGAGTGGTCAAAAAAGAGCGCCCGCAAAGGGGCGCTTTTCACTCGCATTCGGTTCGTATGCGCCTTCCGTTCAAAGGCTGGCGGCAACGATCACCGATGAAGGTTTGCGTCGGCGCGCGCAAGCGACTTCTGCCGGCAAAAGCTAGGAACATTTCACCGTATTGGCACGATACATACATGACCCATTCATCGCCGGGCTTCGGCAACGTGTACCTGTTTCAACAGACAGCGACGCAAGCCGATGAAGGCCATAATTTCGGTTTCACGATGGATAGGAAGAACTAGGGCAGCATCAGCGACACCACGTGTGGTTACACATGATCGTCTATTATCCACAAGGTGTGGACATCAACAGATCCGTCATTACAGCGTGTTGGCGCCGCCAAGCACGGCCGTAAATTCATGCGAGAAGGTGCAGCCATTGCCATGAGCGATCGCGATCTCGGCACCCGCGATCTGCCGTGCGCCGGCATTGCCGCGTAATTGCTCCGTCGCTTCGATGAGCGTGAACAGCCCATACATGCCTGGATGCGCAAACGACAATCCACCGCCATTGGTATTGACCGGCAGAGCACCACCCGGCGCGATCCGACCGCCGGAGACAAACGCGCCGCCCTCGCCTTTCTTGCAGAATCTCATGTCTTCCAGGAACATGATGACATTGATGGTGAAGGCGTCGTAGAGCTGCAACACATCGACATCAGCCGTGGTGATGCCCGCCATCTCAAACGCGCGCGGCGCGCATTCGGCCGTCGGCGTCGTACAGAAATCCGGGATCTGCGAGACCTCGCGGCTCCAGCTCGCCCCGGCGCCGCCGAGGAAATGGACCGGCTTGTGCTTCAGCGCTTTCGCACGATCGGGACTGGTGACGATGACCGCCGCACCACCATCGCTCATCAGACAGCAATCCAGCCGCGAGAGCGGATCGGCCACCAGTGGCGATGCCAGCACGTCGTCGATGGTCAGCGGTGCCTTCATCGTCGCATAGGGATGCAGCTGCGCCCATTGCCGCGCGGCCACGGCAACTTCCGCCATCTGCGCGCGCGTGGTGCCGTATTCATACATGTGCCGCGCGGCGCACATCGCGTAGCCGGGCAGCGGTGACATCAGGCCGTAGACTTTCTCGAAGGTCGGCAGTTCGTGGATGCCGAAGGTGCCGGCCCCTTTGAGGTTGGAGCCATAAGCGATCAGCACCGTGGCGCAGAGCCCTGCCTCGATGGCCATGGTCGCCTGCAGGAGATGCGACAGGAAGGACGAGCCGCCGGTCATGTCGGAGCAAGCCCATTTCGGGCGGATGCCGAGATACTCACCCATCGAGAGCGTCGGGAACATGTGATACAGCGTGCCACCGCAGATGCCGTCGATGTCCTTCAACTGCAGACCCGCATCGGCGACCGCGCGCGCAGTGGCGCCCGCCATCAGATCCATCGAGGACAGACCGGGCGCACGGCCGAGGCCGTAGGTGCCGATACCGACGATGGCGCTCTTGCCACGCAACGAGGATGCGGTCATGGCGCGGCTCCCACGCGACGAAACAGCACGATGGGCTGCTCGCTATTGGCATAGGTGCCGAAATCCACCGACGCGATCACCGCCTGCACGCGCATGCCGATATGAACCTCATCCGGCGCGCACGCGATGACGCGGCTAAGCATGCGAACGCCCTCGTCGAGCTCGACGACGCAAGCGTTGTAGTCACCGCCGTGCTTCGCGGGACGGCGCATGATGGTGGTCGAATAGACCGTGCCGAAGCCGCCGACCTCGACGAATTCGAGATCGTCTGCGCCGCTGCGGGGCGCGATCAGGCGCGGATAGAACACATATTCGCCGGTCGAGCGCGAACGCTGGATCATCAGTCTGCCGGCGCGCAGATGGGCCCAGAACTGGCCTTCGGGACCAAGCTCGGCCGCTGGCGAGGTTGCTGTCGTCATGTCCACTCCGCTTCCTGCAGCGACCGCCAGCTGATCTTGTTGCTTTCCGAGCGCGGCAGGCTATCGACCAGCACCACCGAGCGTGGCGTCTTGTAGTTGGCCATGGCCCCACGCGCCCAGCCGATGATGTCGTCTGCCGTTGTCGACGCCTTGGCCGCATCATGCAGGACCACCAGCGCCTTCACCGACTCGCCGCGATAGCTGTCCGGCGTCGAGATGATGCAGCACTCCTTGATGGCGGGATGGCCATACATGATGGACTCGACTTCCGCCGGCCACACCTTGAAGCCTGACACATTGATCATCCGCTTCAGCCGATCGACAGCAAAGAAATAGCCGTCGCGATCGCGGTAGCCGAGATCGCCGGTGCGCAGGAAGCGCCCGCCCTCAAGGGTGACGAACGAGGTCACATTAGCCTCAGGCTTATTCCAGTAGTTCTGCAGCACCTGCGGGCCGTTGACCACGATCTCGCCGGTCTCGCCATTGCCGAGCTCGACCAAGGTCTCCGGGTCGATGATCCGCGCATCCGTCTGATGCACCGGGATGCCAAGGCACTGCCGCCTCGGCGCTTCCATCGGATTGATGTGGGTCGGCGACATGGTCTCGGTCATGCCATAGCCCTCGACGAATTCGAGGCTAAAGCGGGTCTTCAGCCGCTCGGCCACCGCCACCGGCATCGCCGCGCCACCTCCGGTGATGACCTTGAGCGTTGCAAAACATTCTTCACGGAATGTCAGGCTGGAGAGCACGTCGACGATCATGGTCGGCGCCGCGTTCCAGAAGGTCACGCCATGTGCCTCGAACAATAGCGGGATCAGGTCTTTATCCCAGCGCGCCAACAGCATCAGCGTCGCGCCGACCGAGATCGCTGCATTCATCGAGCCCTGCATGCCCGCCACATGAAAGAACGGCTGCACGCCAGTCAGCACGTCGTCGCCACCGAGCCGGTACCAGCGCGCTTGCAACACCGCTGTGAACAGCACGCTCGAGTGCAGATGCATGCAGGCCTTCGGCTTGCCCGTGGTGCCGGATGTGTAAGGGAACAGGCAGAGATCGGCTGGCGTCACGGTCATCGGCGACGGCGTCTCGTTACGCGCGATGACATAGTCCCAGGCGCGCCAACCCGGCGCCGTGGGGCACGATCCGTTTTGCGTCACGCAGGCTGGCAGCGTGTAAGACGATGTCTCGGGCACATAGTCGCGATAGTGCGCGACAATGATGCTGTTGATGGCGTTGCCAAGCAGCGGTGCAAAAACATCGACGAGATCGCTGCCGATGATCGCCACACTCGCGCCGCTGTCGGACGCCATGTAGTCGAGTTCGGCGGTCTTGTTCATCGGGTTGATCGGCACCACGACCGCGTCGGCCCGCATGACGGCGTAGTACGAGATCACATATTGCGGCGAATTCTGCAGCGCGACCATGACGCGGTCGCCGCGCTTCACGCCGCAGGCGTTTTGCAGATAGCCGGCGAGCGCATCGACCTGCCGCAGCAATTCCGCGTAAGTGAGAACACCGCCATAGAACAGCGTGGCCGGATGATCCGGCCTCGCCGTCGCCGCCCGCACCAGCGCGTCGTAAAGGACGCCCTCGGGCAACGGCAGCGTGTGCGGCTCGCCGGGCGGCCAGAACGGAGAGACAGCACTCACGGCAAGCCTCCTGACGCGGTCCTCACGCAGATACTCAGGCGAAGAAGTGCCAGACCTTGGCAATGATCTGCCAGCGGCCATCGATCTTGATGAAGGAGAGTTCGTTAACGAAGCGCTTCGGCAGATACATGTCCCTGACGCGGGCATGGGCCGTGGTCGGCGATGCCACGGACAAGCTCACGATGTCGTCCTCGCGCGGGTCGCTCCGCGACGCCGATGATGGCCGCGCGGCAACCATGCCCATATAGGTTTCGAGATCGAGATTGACGAGCGTGCCATCGGTTACCGAGGACAGCCGCACCTGCGGGTGCAACACCCGACGGAAACCGGCGACATCACCGTGATACAGCGCTTCGAAATAGCCGGCGATGACGGCGCGGATGTCCTGTTCGTCTTGCATCTTCAAGTCTCTGTTGTCGTGTATGTCAGTTGAGGCCGCCGGAACGCGCATGTTCCTGGTCGGCAAGTTCGAGTCCGTGGTCGAGCGCTGCGAGCAGCCGCTCGGCATCCTGCTCGCTGATGATCAGCGGCGGCGCCAGGAACAGTGAGGTCTGCTCGCCGCTGGTGCCGATCACGGCTCCGGCTTCCATCGCCCGCGCGGCAACACGCGAGGCGATCGGATTTTCCGTGGTGTCGGCAGCCCATGAACGCCAGTCGGGCCCGTGTAGTTCGACGGTCCAGTGCAGGCCCTGGCCTGCAACGCGGCTGACGCTCGGATGGCGACGGGCGATTTCCAGCAGGCGCTTGGTGAAGAATGCTTCCATCGTGCGCACCCGCGCGAGGATATCCTCCTCGGTCACCACATTCAGATAGGCGCTGATGGCGGCCATGCTGATCGGATGGCCGCGCAGCGTGCCGTAGTTCTGCCAGCTCGATCCCTTGAGCTGTTCAACGATCTTCTTGGACACGATCACGGCAGCGACCGCCGCAGCGCCGCCGCCGAGCGACTTGCCCATGGTGACGATATCCGGACGGCTCTTGGCGCCCTGGAAAGCGAACCAGCGGCCGGAGCGGCCGGCGCCGGTGACGACTTCGTCGGCAATCCAGATCGAATTCGCCTTGGCGGCGTGATCAGCGACTTCGTCCTGATAGTCGCCGTCGTAGTAATTGCCGCCCTGCGTGTAGTCGATGATGGTCGCCGCTGTATCCGCCAGAATAGTGCCAGCATCGGCGAGCACGTCCTTGACCGGCTGGTTGCTGAGCGGCGCGCCATAGATCGCCCCGTCAGGTGCGGGCAGGATCTTCACCGGCGCCATCGGGGCGGGCAGACGCGAACCGCCGGCCTGCACGGCGAGCCCACCATGCCAGTGCGGCTGCACGGTCATGCTACGCGACAGACCGACGAGGCCGTGATAGGCGCGCTCGCGCGTCGCCAATGCCGTCTTCTGCGACAGGGCTTGGCACAACGATAGCGCCATGTCGTTAGCCTCGCTGCCGCTGATGCAGAAGCGCACGCCGCCGACCCAGTCCTCCTCGCCCGCAAAGGCTCTGCCGATCAGATCGTCCGCGGCTTTCTCGCGGCCAATCCAAGTCCAGCCCTCATTCACGACCGGCGTATCCGCGGCTGCACGAATGGCTTCCACCATTTTCGGGTGGCGATGGCCGAGACCGCCGCCGGTGTTGCTGCCGTCGATCAGGCGACGCCCATCCTGCAGATGGAAATACACGCCTTCGCCACCGACCACGGTCAGAGGGGCGCTGTCGCCGGCATTGAGGCCCGTCCGCAAAAGTCTGCTCATCGATTATCCTTTTTGTCCTTGCGGAGGTGCATCACGCGCGGCCATAGCCGCCGCCGCCGCACATCTCGATGGTGATGACATCGTCCCGTTGCAGCACGAGGTTCGACTTGCCCTCGACATCGATCACCTCGTCGCCGCGCGTGAGCGTGAGGCGTGCGGTCTTGCCGGGTGCGCCGCCCTTCAGGCCAAACGGGGGAATAAGCTTGCGCTCGACGCAACTGGTCAGATGCATGCTCGGCGCAAGGATGCGGTAGCTGCGCACGACACCGTCGCCGCCCGGATAGGCGCCAGCGCCGCCGGAGCCCCAGCGGATCGCCTGCTGCTCGACTCGGATATTGTAGTTGGCCTCGATGGCCTCAGCCGGCGTGTTGGAGGTGTTGGTCAGGTGCACGCGGGTCGCAGCGCAGCCGGCGCGGTTATGCCGCGCGCCCTCGCCGCCGGCATGGACCTCGTACAGCATCTTCCAGGAGCCATCCTGCCGCGGCTCGGCGAAAGAGAGCATACCGGACGTGGTGGCGCCGCCCGACGACAGCCGCTCCGGAATCACATCCTGCATCGCCAAGAAGATCGCATCGACGATACGCAGCGAAGTCTCGTGATTGCCTGCCGCCACCGGTGCGGTGAGACCGGGTTCGAAGATCGAGCCCGGCCGGGTGATGATGGTGAGCGGACGCAACGCGCCGCCATTCTGCTGCATATCGCGCCCGCTCATGATGCGCGCGCTATAGGCCACCGCGGATTTCGCAATGAAGGACGTCGTATTGCAGAAATTCGAGACCCGGTCGCAGCTGCCGGACAGATCGAACGTCGCTTCGTCGCCCTTGATGGTGATCTTGACATGGATACGCGCCGGCTCGTCGCCCGGGCCGCCGTCATCGAGAAAATCCTCGCCTTCATAGACGCCGTCAGGTAGCCCGAGAATGGCTTCGCGCATCTCGGCTTCGGAGAGATCGTGCAGCCGCGACAGCGCCGCCACGAACATTGCCTTGCCGTGCTGCTTGCACAATTCGACGATGCGCTTTTCGCCGGCCAGCGTGCAGGCGATCTGGCCGAGCAGATCGCCCTCGCAGGATTCCGGATCTCGGACATTGACCTTGAGGAACTGAACGATGGCATCGCTGACACCCGCTGCCGTGGCGATCTTGATCGGCGGAATCCGTAGTGCTTCCTGAAAGGTGTCGATGGCCTTGGCGAGATAGCTGCCAGGCCAGGTGCCGCCGATATCCGGCCAATGCGCGAGGCTGACGGCGAAGGCAACGATGTCACCCTCGAAGAATACCGGGCGCACCACCTTGACGTCATTGAGGTGATTGCCGCCGAGCGCGCCTAGATTGTAGATCAGCACATCGCCTTCGCTCAGCGTCGCAGCCGGCACGACTTTCAGCAATTCGCGGATCGTATAGGCCATGGCGCCAAGATGGACCGGGATGTCGCGGCCCTGCCCGATCAGCTCGCCGTGCGCGTCGGTGATCGCCGAGGACAGATCGCCGGCCTCGCGCAATAGCGGTGAGCGTGCCGAACGCGTCATCACCAGGCTCATCTCTTCCGCTGCGGCCGACAGGCCATGGCGGATCACCTCGACGGCGAACGGGTCGAGCTTCATGACATCACCTTCGCGAGATAGAGGTTGCCATTGGCATCCGGTTTCGCCTGCCATTGCGGTGGCAGCACCACGGTGGACCAAGCGTCTTCGATGATCGCAGGGCCAATAATGGTGTCGGTCATCGCGCTGCGATCGATCACATCGGTCATCACATCCAGTGCGCCATCGAACGAACAGCGGCGCCTGGGAGTCGCCATGGTGCGCAGCGCCGTCTTTGGACGGCTGACTTCGGTGGTCGAGGGTTGCCGCGCCTGCGCACGGACGGATTCGATCACGCAGCTTTCGTTGGTCGCGTAGCCGAACAACTCGCGATGCTTGACGAGAAAGTCCTGCCGCAATTTTTCAGCATCGAGCGGCATCGTGAAAGGCACGGGGATCGCATCGGCCTGTGCGGCATAGCGCATCAGCGCGACCAGTTCGATCTGGATGGAGTCGTGCGGGATCGCATTCGCGAGCAAAGGCACGAGGGTCTGCTCGACCAGCGCTTCGATGCGCTGCGTGACCTTGGCCAGATCGATGCCGTCCAGCGCCACGCGCAACGTCTGCTGCTGCAGGAAGCTGAAATCCGCAGTCAGACATCCCAGCGCGGAGAAGGCGCTGGAGGCAGCAGGCACCACTATCTCGGTGATCCCGTAGAGTTCGGCGAGACCCGCCGCATGCATCGGGCCGCCGCCGCCAAACGCCAGCAGCGTGCAGTCGCGACCATCGATGCCGCGCTCCACTGTCACGCGGCGCAGTGCCCGCGCCATGGTGGCATTCGCGACGCGGATGATGCCGAGCGCGGTCTCGGTAAGGCTGAGCCCGAGGCCCTGCGCGATCGGCTCGATCACGCGGGCTGCAGCGTCGACATCGATGCCGATGCGGTCGCCGAGCTTGGTTTCGGGGTTGAGATAGCCGAGCAGCGCATTGGCATCGGTGATGGTCGGCTTGGTGCCGCCACGGCCATAGCAGGCTGGGCCCGGTTCGGAGCCGGCACTTTCCGGCCCGACGGTCAGACCGCCTGCGCCCGCGCGCACGATGGAGCCACCGCCGGCGCCAATGGAATGCACCGCGAGCATCGGCTGACGCAGCGGGCGATCGCCAAGCATCTTGCCGTCGGCCATCTCTGCCTGGCCATCGACAATCAGACAGACGTCGGTCGTCGTGCCGCCCATATCGAAAGTGAGCACGCGGGATTTCTCGAGCTGGCGCGCAATGCTGACCGAGGCCGCAACGCCGGCGGCCGGACCGGACATCGCCATCACCAGTGGACGGCGCTTGACGGCCGAGATCGGGATCATCGCACCGGCGGAGTGAAACACCTGCAGGCCCGGACCGATGGGCAGACGCTCTTCAAGCTCGCTCAGATATTCCACCGCAATCGGCATCGCCGCCGCATTGAACGCCGTCGATGACGTGCGCTCATATTCGCGCGCTTCGGGATTGATCTCATGCGACAGCGAGACATGCGGGACGATATCCTTCAACCGCTCGGCCAACATCTGTTCATGGACGGGATTGGCATAGGCATGCAGCAGCGAGACGGCGACGCTTTCCACGCCGGTCTCCTTCAGCCAGGCGATCAAACGTTCGATCTCAGCCTCTGCCAGCGGCTTCAGTATCTGACCTTCATGATCGAGGCGCTCGTCCAGAGCGAAACACAATTCCCGCGGCACCAGCGCCTTGGCCTTTGGCGCGATATCCAGGCGATAGAGATCACGGCGACGATAGCGCGCGATCTCAAGAACGTCCTCGAATCCCTTCGTCGCGATCAGGGCGATCCTGGGCAGGCGCTCTTCGACAATCGCATTGGTGATCCGGGTGGTGCCGTGAATGAAGCGCTTCACGTCGCTCTTGCGCAGACCCACGGCCTCGATCGCTTCCAGCATCGCCTGCACCGGCGCATGCGGGCGCGACGGCACTTTGGCGATCCGCGTCTCTGACGTGTCGCGCCGAATGGCGATGATATCGGTGAAGGTGCCACCGATGTCGGTTCCGATTTCCCAGATATTCGTCACGCGCGTTGGTCCCGCTTTCGTTCAGGGCCGGCGATGCAGCACAAGGGCTACATCGTCGGGTCGTTCGTCTTCGCTTACTTGCGGGCGAGATCGCGGAAGTCGACCTGGCGGTGAAACCAGTAGGTGTAGCCATCGAGTTGCGGGATCATCACGGCGTCCTGGTTAGCCTGCCACAAGAGCACCAGCGGAACTTCCTTGACGTATTGCGCGATCATCTGCTTGCCCATCTCGTCATACTTGGCCTGATCCTGCTCGAACCGAGCCTGATTGGCCAGTTTCACCACCAGCTCGTCATTCCAGGAGCTGTAGTTCCAGCGCTGGTTACCGGTGAAGAAATTGCGGAAGAAGTAATCGGTGGTCGGCAGCCAGGCGGTGGAACCTTCGGTGAAGAACGGCAGCTTCTTCTCGGTGATCTGCGTCGACATCTGCGAGTCCGGCAGCTTCTGCACGTCGACCTCGATGTTGAGCTTCGCCAGCGCCTCCTTCAGCAGCGCCGCCATCGGCTCGGTGACAGCGGCGGAGCCGACATTGATGCTGAAAGTGGTCTTGAAGCCTTTCTCGAAACCGGCTTCAGCCAGAAGCTGCTTGGCCTTGGCCATATCGGTCTTCGCCGGCATCGGCTGCGGGAAGTCGCCATCCGGCGGCGACGTCCACGATGCACCGAACAGCGGAAAGCCACGCTTGAAGATTGCTGCGCTGAACATGTCGTTATAGGGCAGCGCCATGGCGATGGCCTGACGGACCTTGAGATTGTCGAACGGCGCCATCTGCGTGTTGAAGGCAATCATGGTGAAGCCGTTGGTCTGCGGCGACGACTCCACCTTGACCTTGCCGCGCTGCTGCAGCGACGGTACGTCGCTGGCCTGCAGATCGATGGCGATGTCGGCATCGCCCTTCTCGATCAGATTGGCTCGCGTGGCGGGATCGCCGATGGTCTGTTCGATGACGCGCTTGAAGTAAGGCAGCTTGCCGTCACGGCCGCTCTTCCAGTTGTCGTTGCGCTTCAGGATCAACTGTTCACCCGGCTTGAACATCTCGACCGTGTAGGCGCCCGAGCCGGCGGTGTTGGTCTTCAACCATTCCTGAGCCCAGGGATCCTCGGCGGTCGCGTGCTGCTTCGCGAGCTTGCTGTTGAAGATCGGCGCCAGCGGCGTGGCGAGATTGGCCAGCGCCAGACGATCCGCTTTGGGGAGTGTTACAGTGATCGTGCGATCGTCGACAATCGCGAACTGCTCCGCCTTGGTCAGCGATCCCGTGCCCATTTGCCCTGCGGCAATGGATTTGGCCGTGACGGCACGATCGAGCGACCATTTCACGTCTTCTGCAGTGACGGGCGTACCATCGTGCCACTTGGTATCGCGCAGCTTGAAGGTGATCTTCAATCCGTCCGGGCTGACCTCATAGCTTTCGGCCAATTCGCCGCGGATCTTGCTGCGATCGAACACCCAGACGCCGTTCTCGTCGCGCTTGCGATCGAAAGCGACGAGGCGATCATAGATGCTGGTTGAGACACCGAAGGCCTCGCGTGTCGCGCCCGGCGTGGTGGGGTCCAGCGTGGGGATGTTGTTACCGGTCACCTGGCGCAGGGTCTCGGCCCGCGTCTGCGCCTGTGCCGCTGCTGGCATGAGCGCCATCAGCAGCACGCTGCCCGTCAATCTCAACAAACGCCCGCGATCAGTCATCATCTGCCACCGTCCCCTGCCGAACCTCGTTCTGCAAAATCTTGGCGCATCGTGTGGATCCGGATAGAGCCAGACTCACCGGAAACGACTAGGCCAGATTGCCGGACGCAGGGTAACGCGCGAGCGAGGCACCAAGGTGCTTTGTTACAGTGCAAGCGCTGCACGCAAATGCAGCAACGATCTCATCGATGCGCCTATCCGCCCAAATGCAGGATGCGCGGCAGCGGTCGCGCCGTCGATGGTTCGACGCGATTGCGCCTAGGCGGCGGCCGAGAGCTCCCCGCCGACGATTGATCAATTCGCAGGCGCGCGGCCATTGCCGGGACACGCATATGGCGGATCGGATTATTTTTTCGCTGCAGATGGCTCCACACCGAGAACCTGCGCCATTTTCGCGATCAGGCGCGTCGCATCGGTGGGCTTGAGGCGACCATAGCCCAATACGAGGCCGGCATAGATCGGCGTCTCCAGATGGTTCTGCGATAGCGGCTGCACGTGGAGACCCGCTTGCTTCAACAACCGTGCCGCCTCCACATCGCTCATCCGCGCCTTCAGGCGCTCGGTGAACAGAGCGACGAGATGAAGACCGGTTGCACAGGGAGCGACGGTGAGATCATCAGGCAAATACTGATGGATCGCATCCATCAGGGCCTTCTGCCGCTCCGCATAGACTTTTCGCATGCGGCGAAGATGGCGGAACAGATGGCCCTCGCGCATGAATTCGGCGAGCGCGCGCTGGCCGATGCCGGAACTGTGCACGTCGATACGCGCACGGCCCTTGGTGAAGATCTCGACGAAGCGCTCCGGCGCGACGATATAACCCAGGCGCAAGCTCGGCATCATGATCTTGGAGAAAGTGCCGAGATAGATCACGCGCTGCTCGCGGTCGAGCGACTTCAGCGACGCGATCATACTGTCCTGATGCCGGAACTCGGAATTGTAGTCGTCCTCGACAATCCAGACGTCGTTGCGATTGGCCCAGTCAAGCAATTCCAGCCTCCGCTCCAACCCCATGCTGACGCCGAGCGGATACTGATGCGACGGCGTCACCACGATCAGCTTCGCATTCGGCGCGCGGCGAATGCCCTCGGTGACGCATAGCCCCTTGTCGTCCACCGGTATCGGCACCAATTTACCGCCCGCCGCTGTCAGCGACCACTGCGCCTCGACGAAGCCCGGTTCCTCCACCCAGACTTCATCGCCATGATCGAGGATCATGCGGCTGCACAGGTCGAGCGCGCTGGAAGTGCCCGAGGTCACGACGATCTGCTCGGGCGTGCAGACGAGACCACGTACCGCGCCGAGGAAGTCCGCGATCTCGCGCCGAAGCTCGGGAAGCCCGGCGGGGGACAAATCGAGGCATTCCTCCTTGTCGGGGTGCAGCGACGTCTGACGCAGCAACCGAGCCCAGTCGCCGAACGGAAAGGTCGAGATATCGGGCGCACCGGGGCTGAAATCGGACGCCCAATTAGTCTCGTAGGTGAAGCCAATCAGCGACTGCCAGCGCTGAGAGATGGGACCGGCGATACGAGACGTATCCGCAGACGCGCCCGCCGGCGATGCCGCGTTGCGGCTGACTGCGGCGACCGAGACACCGCCGCGCGGCATCGATTCCAGATAGCCTTCGGCATAGAGGATGTCCCAGGCACTCAGCACCACCATGCGCGAGCAACCGAGCTCGCGCGCAATCTCCCGCGAACCGAGAAACTGGGTGCCCGCCGGCAGCGTCCCGTGCAGAATCCCGTCGCGCATCTGCGCCGCGATTTGCTGGGGCAATGCCACTGACGAAGCCCGGTCGAGACGGATGCCCGCCAGCGACATCCGCCTCCTCTGGCCAGTGGAATTCTGCATGCGAAACGGGGCCCGGACAAACGATCAAGATGAATGCGACCGAACAAGTAGCAGCACGGAAGGCCGGACGTCCACATTGCACCGTACAGCCCAAATGGTCGAGCTTGCCAGGCGCCCTGCCGCGGTTGAGATCGGAGCTAAAACGCTTCCAGCGCGCTAAAATCTCGATCGCAGTATCGGTCCTCGCAATACGCGAAATCCGGACCTCTACCTCAAGTCCTTCGAAGAGATCCGGAGCCTGGAGGCATCGGGCGTATCAGCGATCTGCAATCACGGCCAGCACCAACGCCCCCCTCCACAAGGGACTCGGGTTTACGAATGAAGGTCCGCTTTGCGCCAAAAGTGGACAAGCCAACCATTGCTGATTCCGAAGTCAGAAACTCTGGGTAGTCCAAGAGACGAGCTCTTTGGCAAGGTTTGAGAAAGCGGAGTCGAAAGCCCGAACGGTTCCTGGTGCATCCAGCTTTTCGATCCTCTGGCTCTGGCGAAATATCCGTGAAGCCATGACCTTTCCATCCTTATCCAAAATCTTTGTAGACAACTCAATTTCTGCCGCGGGGGTTTCATCGGGCCCAACGTCAAATCGTCTGACATCGATCAAAAGCTGATAATCGGGCTGAACGCCGTCCAGCGGCCGCGTGGGTGCATGCGTTACGTCGTAGTTTTCGAAACTCTCCAAGATCTTCGCCTGGATGAGCTTGGGGATGCTGTCTGCCCACTGCGCATCGGGGAAGGCCGCCGTGTCCTTGGGTTGCGAAAACAAGAATCGTTGCGTCTGCAAAAGGACGACAGCTGTTGGCTCGGGTATCGCGAACTGCCCCTTAAGTATTTTGGTTGGTGCCGGGAAATCAACAGCAGCGCGAAGATTATAGGTCACCTTAGATACCGGAGAAGCGCCGCCGCCCGTCATTCGCTCCAGACCGCTGACAATTCCGTCGAGCTTTCCAGTGTTGCGAGCGAGTCCTTCTGAGAATACTTGAAGATTGGCGATCGTGCCTTTGAGCGGCGCGGCATTGTCCGCCAGAACGCCGTCGACCCGCCCAAGGGCATCGCGTGCCGCTTGTGTCATACTGCGGCCAGCGCCGGGTTCGGCTACCAGCATCGTCACGGGAGCGGAATTCGCCAACAATTTACCTCCCTCCAATGCGATTACCGGCACCCCCGTCAGTCCCTGGAAGTCCAATCCCACCTTTGTGTCACTGCGAACGGGAGTGGTGTTCACAACCGAGATGCTTGCATTGACGCGACTGGGGCTATCGGCCGCCAAATCGAGACGCGTCACCTCCCCTACGCGAATGCCGTTAAAGAGCACCGCGGCGCCCACCAGCAGACCCGGCACAGAGCCGTCGAACTGAATCTGATAGGCAGTCCGCGGACCTGAATTTCCGGTGCTATGCAGCCAGAATATAAAGCCGAATACCGCAGCGATAGCTGCGAGAACGAATGCGCCGACGATGACGAAAGGAGCGCGCGTTTCCATATCAAATCGCCTTTGGTTGGAGCATGAGGGAGCGCTTGCCGTGGAAATAAGCCTTAACCCATGGATGCTCGGATCGAAGCAACTCGCTCATCGGTCCGATCGTGACGATTTTTCCATCAGCCAGAGCGGCAACGCGATCACAAACGGTGTTCAGACTGGCGAGATCGTGCGTGACCATGAAGACCGTCAGTCCAAGGGTCTTCTGCAACGTCTTGATCAGCGTATCGAAATCGCCAGCTGCGATAGGATCGAGGCCGGAAGTCGGTTCATCGAGAAAGACGATGGCCGGATCCAGCGCCAATGCGCGTGCAAGCGCGACTCGCTTTGTCATGCCGCCGGAGAGTTCCGACGGAAACTTGGCACCGTCTTCCGGCGCGAGACCCACCATTTCCAGCTTGGCACTCGCAATCTCGGTCATGAGCTCGTCCGAGAGCGTTGCATTCTCGCGAAGCGGAAACTCGACGTTCTGCAATGCCGTAAGTGACGAGAACAGTGCTCCCTGCTGAAACAACACTCCCCATTTTGCAGCGACATCCCTTGTCCGGCGCCCGGGCGTCAGACCGATATCGCTCCCCATGAACTCGATCTTTCCGCTATTCCGCTCAATCAAACCAATCACGGTCCGCATCAGCACCGATTTCCCGCCACCGGAGGCACCGACCAGCCCCAGGATTTCGCCGCGCCGAACATCGAGTGAAAGACGATCGATGACGATATGGCGGCCGAAACCGACAACTAGGTCCTCAACATGGATGGCAACATGCGTGTCTGTCTCCTGCATCGCTACATTCCTATCGATGCGAAGAACACCGCGAATAGTCCGTCGAGAACGATGACGAGAAAGATCGATTTCACGACAGATGTCGTTGTTTGTTTGCCTAGGGATTCAGCGCTACCTTTCACGCGAAGCCCCTCGCTACACGCGACGATCCCGATCACTAGCGCCATGAATGGCGCTTTGATGATACCCACTTCGAAATGCGTCACCGAAATCGCTTCATGTAACCGGGCTATGAATGTTACCGGCGACATTCCCCCATAAAACCATGCAACGAGGCCTCCCCCGTAAAGCGCCGCGACCGCCCCTACGAAGGCCAGGATCGGCAACGCGACGATCAACGCGACGACGCGAGGCAGGATTAGCACATCGACCGGATCAAGACCCATCGTCGATAGAGCATCAATCTCCTCGCGCATCTTCATGGAGCCCAGTTCAGCGGTGTAGGCGCTCCCGGATCTTCCGGCGACCATGATTGCAACGATCAGAACCCCCAGTTCACGCAACACCAGGATCCCGACCATATCGACCACATAGGCCTCCGCGCCGAACTTGCGGAAGTGGAAGATACCCTGCTGCGCGATAATGGCGCCGATCAGAAATGTAATCAGGACCACTATCGGAAGCGCCTGCCAGCCGACCCGATAGATCTGGTAAACCAGTGATGTCAGCCGAAACGATCTCGGGCGGCGAAGCACACCGACAGCGGCCAGGCAAATTGCGCCGAGCATTTGAAGGAAAGCCGACAGATCTAAAACTGCCGCCAGCGCCGCCCGACCCAGCATTTCGAATCTGTCGGCGATGGAGTTACGCTCCGTGGGACCCGGATTGCGTCGTCGATTGACCTGTCTTAATTCCTCGATCAGATCGATATAGTCTTCTGCAGCTCCCACAATGTGCGCGCGTTGGCCGCCGCTGGCCAAATGTCGCGATAATCGCTCGATCAGCCAAGCGCCCAATGTGTCGAGCTCCCGGACGCCGGACATGTTCACGGTTACCGACCGTGCCCGCGCGAGCTGTGGCGCGATGCTGGTAGATAGTTGCTCCAGAGTTGCCGCATTGACGACGGTCCAACTTCCTATAGGGCGCAATTCGAGCGCATCGCCATTGGCGCTTGCTATCAGCAAAGGTGCATTCATCACGACGATCTCCTGCGCTTATGCCAAAATAGGCCCGTGGAGGCGCCATCGAGCGTCGTCAGCAGGACGACACGCGGGTTGAAGCGGAGGCCACATGTTGGGTGACACGGATCGCCCTCAAATCATACAACGAAGTTCCTTCTGCCTGATCACCGGAACGAAACTCCGTATATCATCGGCCTGTAAACTTATCTTCGGAACTTCCGCCGCTCTGGCGGTTTGGATGAAGTGAAGTCGATCATCCGCGCGTGTTCGTGGTCTTATTCAATTAGATCGTTTCTGACGTGACAGCTGTTTGACGTATGTCAAACGGCCACTCGCCGTTTGCCGTACTGTTCTGCGACGATACTCCGCAACAGCAAGCATGTGCCTCGCTTCTGCGGAGGATACCACGGCTGCAAGAGCAAGTTAGACGCAGCAAACCGCAAACAAGGAAACAAGATGCATCATTTTCATGCGGTCGTTTGGATCGACCATCGCGAAGCGAAGATATTCCATGTCGGCCTCACCGGGACGGATCAACTCGATCTCCATCCGACATTCGAGACACGCCACATTCATCACAAGGCCAACGAAATCGGAAGCGGTCATATCCACGAAGACAAGGGACTGATGAAAGACGTGGCGGACGCGGTGAGTGATGCCGGTGAGATTCTGATCATTGGTCCGGCGCAGGCGAAAACCGAACTGGCGACCTATCTGCGAGAGCATACGCATATCGGCAGCCGCATTGTCGGCGTCGAGGCCGTTGACCATCCCACCGATGGTCAAATCGTCGCTTACGCCAAGAAGCACTTCAAGATCGGTACATTGCGCGGCGACGCACCCGCAAGCCGCTGAAATTTGCGACCAAGCGATTGCGAATATTGGCGGCAGATATTTGCCGCGGTGCGGCGACTGGATCAAGGTGCAGCATATGCCACGTTATGGAGAAGCTTTCCTCAGCACCGACGAGGCTCAGCTAATTGATCGCTACTGGCGCGCCGCAAATTACCTGTCGGTGGGTCAGATATATCTACTGGACAACGCGCTACTGCGCGAGCCGTTGCGCAAGGACCACATCAAGCCCCGCCTGCTCGGCCATTGGGGAACCACGCCTGGGCTAAACTTCATCTACGCGCACCTGAATCGCGTTATTCGCGCCCACGACCTCGACATGATCTATATCTGCGGCCCCGGCCATGGCGGCCCGGGGATGGTCGCAAATACATATCTGGAAGGCACCTATAGCGAGGTCTATCCGGACATTACCCAGGATGAAGACGGACTGCAGAAACTGTTTCGACAATTCTCGTTTCCCGGCGGCGTTCCCAGTCATGCGGCTCCGGAAACTCCCGGTTCCATCCATGAAGGCGGTGAACTCGGCTATGCGCTGGTGCACGCCTACGGCGCGGCCTTCGACAATCCCGACCTGATCGTCACCTGTGTCGTCGGAGACGGAGAAGCGGAGACAGGCCCCCTCGCCGCGTCATGGCACTCCAACAAGTTCTTGAGCCCGAAGCATGACGGCGCGGTACTGCCCATTCTTCATCTCAACGGTTATAAAATTGCCAATCCCACTGTGATGGGGCGGATGAGCGACGACGAAATACGCCATCTGTTTCATGGCTACGGTCATGAGCCGATGTTCGTCGAGGGCAGCGATCCCGCCATGATGCACCCGCTGATGGCACACACGCTTGAGCGCGCGATCGACAGGATTCGTGCGATCCAGGCTTCCGCTCGTGACGGTCGCGCAACGGTGGATCGGCCGAAATGGCCCATGATCGTCATGCGCAGTCCAAAGGGCTGGACCGGCCCCAAGGAAGTCGACGGCTTGAAGGTCGAAGGTTTCTGGCGCGCTCACCAGGTACCGATTGTCAACCCGCGCGGCAATCCCGAACATCTCAGTCTGCTCGAAGAATGGATGCGCAGCTACCGGATCGACGATCTGTTCGACAAAGCCGGCCGGCTGCTACCTGAGTTGCAGGCTCTGGCGCCGCAGGGTCGCCGGCGCATGGGAGCGAATCCTCATGCCAACGGCGGTTTGCTGAAGCGCGAGCTGAAGCTGCCTGACTACCGCGAATACGCCCTCGATGTTCCCCATCCCGGCGGGACCGAAGGCGAAGCAACGCGCGTGATGGGCCAATTCCTGCGCGACGTCATCAAGCTAAACGCCGCTGCGCGCAACTTCCGCATCATGGGTCCAGATGAGACAGCATCGAACCGGCTCGACGCGGTATTCGACGTGACCGAGCGCGTCTGGATGGAGGGCATCGAGCCGTATGATGTCCACCTCGCCCAGGACGGCCGGGTGATGGAAGTGCTCAGCGAACATCTGTGTCAAGGCTGGCTGGAAGGCTATCTGCTGACCGGCCGCCACGGGCTGATCTCCTGCTATGAGGCCTTCATCCACATCGTCGATTCAATGTTCAATCAGCACGCTAAATGGCTGAAAGTGTCCCGGGCGCTACCCTGGCGACGCCCCGTTGCCTCTCTCAATTATCTTCTGACATCCCATGTCTGGCGCCAGGACCACAACGGCTTCAGCCATCAGGATCCGGGCTTTGTCGATCTGGTCGCCAACAAGAAGGCGGATATCGTCAGGATTTACTTCCCTCCGGACGCCAATACCCTGCTCTGGATCACCGATCACGTGCTTCGGACCTATGACCGCATCAACGTCATCGTTGCCGGCAAGCAGCCGTCGCCGCAATGGCTCGGTATCGAGAAAGCTGCGACCCATTGCGACGCCGGGATCGGTATCTGGTCTTGGGCTGGCACCGAAGACACAGGCAGCGAACCGGATGTCGTGATGGCCTGCTGTGGCGACGTGCCTACCCTGGAAACCATGGCTGCGGTGGACCTATTGCGGCAAGCCGTACCCGACTTGAAGGTCCGCGTCGTCAACATCGTCGATTTGATGACGCTGCAACCCAAGACGCAGCACCCGCACGGACTGGATGACCGCGACTTTGATGGCATGTTCACCCGGGACAAGCCGGTGATCTTCGCCTTTCACGGTTATCCCAACCTGATCCACCGCCTGACTTATAGCCGCGCCAACCATGCCGGCATGCACGTGCACGGCTTCGAGGAGGAAGGGACGACGACCACGCCGTTCGACATGGTGGTGCTGAACCGGCTCGACCGCTTCCATCTCGCCATCGACGTCATCGAACGCGTTCCTCGCCTCGGCATCACAGCAGCGGCGATCAAGCAGCAGTTTCGCGACAAGCTGCTTGAGCACACAACTTATGTGCGCGCCCATGGCGAGGACATGCCGCAGATTCGCGATTGGAGCTGGCCAGACCGCTTCGCCAAGCACACCGCCGACTGAGGACAAACAATGCCAGATGCCGTCCTTGTCGTGAACTCCGGCTCTTCAAGCATCAAGCTTGCGCTATTCGACATCGCATCGGATGGGGGGCCGAGATTGCTCTGCCGAGGGAGTCTGGACGAACACGAGGTCGAACCGCGCCTGACGATCAAGGAGACCGATGGAGCCATTCTCTATGATCGGCATCGCAAGGTCGTAGACGGCCACGGAGAAGAGCTGCTGCTCGATGCGTTGAACTGGGTCGATGGCTATCTTGCCAGTGACGATCTGATTGCAGTTGGTCATCGCGTGGTGCATGGCGGATTGGCCTTCGCAACGCCGGTCCGATTGACGGGATCGATAGTCAACGAGCTTGCCAAGCTGACACCGATGGCGCCGGTGCATCAGCCACGCTGTCTATCGCCGATACGTGCCATCATGACCGAACGCCCGGAACTGCCTCAAATCGCCTGCTTCGACACGGCGTTCCACCACTCACTTCCCGCCTCCGCCACCCGCTTTGCCATTCCACGCCAGCTCCACGACACCGGCATCCGCCGCTATGGATTTCATGGACTGTCGTTCGAGTTCATCGCCGGACGACTCCAGGAACTCTCACCATCTCCCGCCGAAAAACGGTGCATTATTGCACATCTGGGCAGCGGCGCCAGCCTATGCGCCATGCGTGGCGGTGCCAGTATCGACACCACGATGGGCTTTACCCCACTCGACGGCCTGGTGATGGCCACCCGCTGCGGCGCCATTGATCCTGGCGTGCTCCTCTATCTGCAACAAGACCGCGGAATGTCGACAGCCGATCTTGAAAATCTGCTCTACCGAGAATCTGGGCTGCTTGGAGTGTCGGGATTGTCAGGCGACATGCGAGCACTGCTCGCCAGTAAAGACCCGCATGCCTCCGAAGCCATCGATCTGTTCGTGGCTTCCATCGCCAGAGAAACGGCGATGATGGTCAATAGCCTTGGTGGTCTGGATTGCCTGATCTTCACCGGCGGGGTTGGCGAGCACGCACAGGAAATTCGACGGCGCGTTTGCGAACAGTTGAACTGGTTGGGTCTCACCGTCGATGCAGAAGCAAACGATGCCGGATTCGCGTGCATCAGCACTAGGGACAGCAGAATTGAAATAAGGATCATTCCGACGAACGAGGAATTGATCATCGCGCGTTACTGCGTACGAGACTTAGCTGATTGCGAATCCGCTTCAACTTAGGAGAGTCATTTTCTACTTCAAACAAGATCGCGAAAATTCGACAGGCATTGCTACGCGTCCGCACCGTATAACCAACGAGGCACCCATGATAAATCTAGAAACATACGCACATGGCATCAGGGAAGCTCTGGACGAATGCCACGAGCACATGTCGCCTATGGAAGCTGGCGAATTGCAAATCGGCAAGCGCGCCACCGGCGGCGACTGGCAGGACATAACGGCCGAGACAATCGATCGGCACAAGAAGATGATCACCACTTACGAAGGTATTCTGAAGGTGCTCTCTGCCAAGCTGCAGGGTGGCTTTTAGTGCCGGATCAGGCCACGAGCCACACATGAACGCGGTCGGTGGATCAACTCGTCCTTATCCGGTCGAATGGGAGCGACATCTCGTTCTCAATTCTGACTGGAGAATTTTTACGCGGCCGATCACGGCGGCGGATGAACCTTCGGTTCTGACGCTTCTCTCCCACGTTAATAAAGGCGATCTCAGGCTTCGCTTCTTTGGTGCCATCAAAGAATTCACCCATCCATTTCTCGTAAGCCTGACGCAGATTGATTACGCTAAAGCCATGGCGTTCATCGCGTTCGATGAGGCGAGCCAGGAGCCACTTGGCGTCGTCAGGATGCATCGTAAAGATGACGGCGTTTCCGGTGAGTATGCCATCCTCCTTCAATCGGACCTCAAAGGCAGAGGGCTCGGTTGGGCTTTGATGCAGTTGATTATTGAGTATTCCCGCTCCGAAGGGCTTAAACAGATCGTTGGCCAAATCATGCGCGAAAACACGATCATGCTTCAAATGTGTAGAGAGCTGGGTTTCGAAATCATCGCCGACACGGAAGATCACGGAATTTATGATGTCACTTTAAACCTCTGAATAAATGCACCACCTGCAATCCGGCACTCCGAAGGGCGACCTCGAACACTCAGTAAGGCCGGACTTCCGGATCAGAAGCGTTTTATGACGATGTCCGCGTTGGGCCAAACGCGGACATTATTCACCCTGAAGCGAAGGCTGCAAAGAGGTACGTGCCAACGATCTCGCTTGGCTCTAAGGCGCCAAATACTGCAACAATCTCGGATCGTCACGAATCTCGCCGGCCGAACCTGTCAGCGCAACCCGGCCGCGATCCAGCACGTAAGCGCGGCTCGCGACGCGAAGCGCGAGATCGAGATGCTGTTCGACGATGACGACGGCAATGTCCTTCGCCAGCAGGATCAGGCGCTCGGTAATTTCCTCAATGACACCGATCCAGACGCCCTCAGTCGGCTCATCCAGCAGCAAGATTTTGGGATCGGACAGCATGGCGCGCCCGATCGCCAGCATCTTGCGCTCACCGCCGGACAATGTGCCGGCAAACTGATCGAGCCGCTGGCCGAGCTTGGGGAAAATCTCCAAGACCCGGTTGACTGCCCCGCTGTCGCGATTGGTCAGCGCGCCGACGGCGAGATTGTCCCGCACCGAGAGTTTCGCGAACACCGAATGTTCCTGCGGGACATAGCCGACGCCACGGCGGATGCGCTGCTCGGTCGGCAGTTTGCCGACATCGCGGCCATCGAGGCTCACCGCACCGCCGAGCACCGGCAACTCACCGACAATAGCCTTCATCAGCGTGGTTTTGCCGGCGCCGTTGCGGCCGAGAATGGCGACGCCGCCGCGCCACGGCACGCTGAGCGTGACGCCGAACAGCACCTGGCTGCGGCCGTAACCGGCATCCAGCGACTGGATATCAAGGAATTTATCGTCAGGCACGGCGGAGATAGACCTCCTGAACTTTGGGACACGACTGCACATGCTGCACCGAGCCAGTCTGCAGGATCTGGCCCTGATCCAGCACCGTGAGGCGGTCGCAGATATCGCGGATGAAATCGAGATCGTGCTCGACGATGACGAGCGAACAGCGCGCCTTGATCGGCTGCAACAATTCGCCGGTGACGCGGCGCTCTTCCAGACTCATGCCGCCGGTCGGCTCATCGAGCAGCAGGAGCTTCGGCTCAGGCGCCAGCGCCATCGCGATCTCAAGCCATTGCTGCTGCCCGTGCGACAGTGCGGAGGCCGGCTCGTGGGCGCGATCGACGAGACGAAACTGCTCGAGCATCGCCATGACTTTGTCATGCAGCACGCCGCGGGTGCGCGACAGCGCCAGATTGAGCAGCGATGTCTGTGCCTGCAGCGCCAGCAAGATGTTGTCGTACAGCGTCAGAGCCGGAAGCACGCTGGTGATCTGGAATTTCAGACTCATGCCGGCGCGGGCGCGCTCGGCTGGCGAGGCCTGCGTGATATCGCGACCGCCGAAAGTGACGGTGCCTTGCGTCGGCGTCTCCGCACCGGCGATGCATTTCATCAGCGTGCTCTTGCCGGAGCCATTGGGTCCGATCAGGCCGTGAAATTCATTGGCAGCGATGGTGAGATCGGCGCCGTTCAGCGCCGTGAGCTTGCCGAATATTTTGATGAGGCCTTTTGCTTCCAGAAGCGCCATGACTATCGCTTCCCCGGACGGCCGAAGCTGCCGACCCGCTCCCGCTCTGACAACAACAGGCTGATCAGTCCTGCGGGCCGGAACAGGATGACCAGCAGCAGCAATACGCCAAGAATGATCGGCCAGATGTCCTGATAGCTGTTCGACAGCCAGAAGCTGACGGCCTCAATGACGACCGTGCCGATCACGGCGCCGATCAGCGTGCCGGAACCGCCGAACAACACATAGAGCACCACCTGGGTGGAAATCACGACACCCAGCATGTTGGGCCAGACGAAGCCTTCGTGAAACGCATAGAGACTGCCGGCGAGCCCAGCGATAGCCCCGCTCAGCGAAAAGATGATCGCCTTGAGGTGCTGCACCTTGTAGCCGAAGAAGGCGATGCGCTGTTCGTTCTCGCGCAGGCCGGCCAGCGCGAGGCCGAATTGCGAGCGCATCAAGAAACGACAGAGCAGATAGACCACGATCAGGAAGCCGATGGCCATGTAGTAATAGGCAGGTCCCTCTGTGAGCTCATAGCTGCCGATTGTCATCGGCGGGATCGAGGGAATGCCGTTCTGGCCACCGAGATAATACCACCCCCGCGCCAGACGATCGCAGGCATAGGAGCCGGTCAGTGTGCCCAGTGCCACGAAGATGACGCTGGCGGGATGGCGACCAAGCAGCAGAAAGCCGCCGAGCAGCAGCGCAAAGGCAAAGCCGATCAGAAGGCCGGCGGGCAGCACCAGCAGGATGGACGTAATGCCGAGATCGCGCGCCAGCAGCGCCACGCCATACCCGGCCGAGCCGAAAAACACGGCCTGGCCGAAACTCATAATTCCGGCATAGCCCCACACCAGATCGAACGACAGCGCGAACAGACAGAGAATCAGCACGCGCGTGGCATAGACGGTGAGATAGTCCTGCAGCACTAGCGGCAGCAGCAGGCCAATGACCAGCACCGCGATCTCGATCATCGGCAGCACGCGCCATTGGCGCGATGCGCTGATGCCTCGCGTCAGAGATACGGCAGAGAGTGGCGTCATCTCGGTCATCAGGTTGCCGGCATGAGAGAAAGAGAAGCGGGAGTGATATCGGTCACTCCCGCGAGGTTCGGATTATCGGCTCAGCATTCCTTGGGATCGACGAGACCGGCACTGCGCGCGACGACCTCATATTTTCCGCCCTTGGCCACCGCCGTGTACATCTTCATCTTGCAATGCCGCTGACCGGGGACCATCTCGGCCGGACCGCCCGGACCCTCGGCGATCTTGGCATGGTCGAGCGCCTTGGCAACTGCATCACGATCGACACTGCCGGCTTCCTTGACGGCCGCCTCCCACAGTTTCAGGCCGCGATAGGTGCCGGTCGCGGCACTGCCAGCCGCGAACAGGAAATTGCCCGGGAACTGTTTTTCGTAGGCCGCCTGGAGCTTGGCACTGAACGGATCTTCCGGCGTCAGCGCCTTGAAGTAATCGAGGCAGCTTGCGAGGCCCTCGATTTCGGCCGGCTGATTGATGCTGAGCGTGTTCTCGTCATAGTAGACGCAGGCGAGCCGCCCGCCATTCTTGAGGAAGCCCGCTTCGGAGAGCTGCTTGAAGAACGGCCCGACACCTGGCGGAATGACGGTGTTGAAGACGACATCGACCTTGTTCGAAATGATGCGGTTCACGGTCGACGAAAAATCGATCTGGTCGAGCGGGTAGTATTCCTCGAACACGACCTCGCCGCCGTTGGCCTCGATCACCTTGCGTGCATAGACGTTCAGCGTATGCGGCCAGACATAATTGGCACTGGGCAGCGCGAATTTCTTGCCGCCATTCTTGATCAGCCAGGGAATGAATTCATCACATTGCTGCGCCGGCGTCGGCCCGGTGCAGAACAGATAGGGCGTGCATTCCTTGCCCTCATAGAGCTGCGGATAGATATAGAGCGTCTTGCCGCGGGAGACGATCACGTCCTTGATGGCGTTGCGCATCGACGAGGTAATGCCGCCGATGACCAGATCGACCTTTTCGCGCTGGATCAGCTTACGAACATTGCCGACCGCGACGGATTCATTGGACGCGGTGTCCTCGATATACAGTTCCAACGGTCGGCCCAGCAGGCCGCCGGCATCGTTGATGTCCTTGATCACCATCCTGGCCACATTGGCGTCAGCATTGCCGGCATAGCCCATCGGCCCGGTCAGATCGGTACCGACACCGACCTTGATCGGTCCGGCAGCCGCGTTAGCCCAGCCTGCGGGGATGACCCAGCTTCCGATACCGGTAGCGATGGCCGTCGAAGCAAAGGCGAAGTTGCCAAGAAAGCGGCGGCGGCTGAGAGTGTTGGCGTCATGAGACATTGGACTAAACCCCTTTTCCTGCAACGAGGCCCTGCGGCCGGAATTTGATGAAGATGATGGCGAGCACGAATACCGCGACGTCGGCGATAACGGGCGAAATCACCCACGGCAGCGCTGCACTGAGCGTGCCGATCAGGCCTGCGCCAGCCACCGGTCCGGCAAAGGAGCCGATGCCACCGACCATGACGGCGACGAAGCCCTGAATCAGAAAGCGAATGCCGAGATCGGCGAACAGCGTGAACACCGGCACGATCAGCGCGCCGGCCAGACCTGCGAGCGCGGCGCCGAAGGCGAAGGTTGCGCCATAGATTGCGTTGGTCGAAATGCCGGAGGCTCGCGCCAGCGCCGGGTTCTCCAGGGAAGCGCGGATGCGCAGGCCGAACGCGGTGCGCGCCAGAAGCAGATAGCTCCCTGCCATCACCAGTGCGGTGATCACGATGATCACCAGACGCCAAGTTGAGAAATGCATGCCACCAATGGTCACCGAGCCGCCGACCGGCTCCGGCACCGAGAGATACAGCCCACCGATCAGGCCACGCACGATCTCGCGAATGATGAGTCCGAGCGCATAGGTGCCGAGCATTGCCACGATCGGCGCGGCATAGAAGCGCCGGACAATCAGCCGCTCCAGCACGAAGCCTAAAGCACCGACCACGAAGGGTGCAGCGATCATGCCCAGCCACACCGGTGCGCCGGCGGAATGGACGATATAGGTGACATAGGCCCCGAGCAGAACGAACTCGCCCTGCGCGAAATTGAAGATACCCATCATGCTGGCGATGATCCCCAGCCCCAGCACGACCAGCACGACGATCGCCCCGAAACTGGCGATCTCGAAGATCGCCATGATCAGATTATCCATGCGCGATCACCGATCCCCGCTTCTGCATGGATTCCTCACATCGTCTTCCAATCAGCGGACTGCTCGAAAGCGTGCGCGGCGCGATAGATGGTCATCTCGTCGAAATGTTTGCCGACCAGCATTAGCCCGACCGGCAGACCATCGACCATGCCGCAGGGGATCGACATCGCCGGATGATGCGAGATGTCGAAAGGCGAGGTGTTGGAGATCATCTCAAAAGCGCGGCCGACGACTTCTTCACGCGGCGCGCCGGGCGCTGGCAGCGGTGTCGCCTTCATCGGTGTGGTCGGCATCAGCAACAGATCATAGCTCGCCAGCGCCTTGTCATAGGCAGCCGTGACGCGACGCGAGATGTTCAGCGCCTTGCCGTAAAAACGAGGCCCGAAGTTGTTATTGATGTAGGTGCCGAACAGCAGCAGCAGCTTGGTGGTTTCGGACAGCGAATCCGCCTGCCCGCGCCAGCCGCGATGGGCGTCCATCAGCGAGGTCGAATAGAGATCCGACCGACTGAGGCCATACCCGTCGCCCACCATCATGGTCTGGGTCATGCCTTCGGTGCCGATCGGGGTCCAGACCGCCGCCGCGGTAAGATGCATCGGGATCGAGATCATCTCCACTGTCGCGCCGAGATCGGCGAAGCGCTTGGCGGCTTCGCGAACGCTGCGGTTGACCGCGTCTTCGGCGCCGAGCTGCTCGAAACCCTCCTTGACGATAGCGATCTTCATGCCCTTGACACCGGCGCCGAGCGCCTTGGTGTATTCCGGCACTTCCGGCGACTTGATCCGCGGATCATAACCGTCATCGCCGGCAAGCACTTCCAGCAACAGCGCATTGTCGGCGACGTTGGATGTCATCGGGCCGGTGTGATCGACGAAAATCTCGATCGGCATGATGCCCGTATAAGGCACCAGACCCCAGGTCGGCTTCATGCCATAGGTGCCGGAGAAGGAAGACGGCATGCGGATGGAGCCGCCCTGATCGCCGCCGATTGCCATGTCGACTTCGCCAAGCGCCACGACAACGGCGCTGCCGGACGAAGACCCGCCGGCGGAATAGCCCATCTTGTGCGGGTTATGCACGTTGCCCGTCGAATTGGTGTGGCTGCCGCCGGACATGCAGAAGGATTCGCAATGCACCTTGCCCATGATCTCGGCGCCGGCGTCCAGCATGCGCGTGACGATGGTGGCGTCGAAATCCGGCACATAGCCTTCCAGCGTGGAGGAGCCGTTCATCATCGGCACGCCGGCCAGCATGATGTTGTCCTTCAGCGCGACGGTCTTGCCTTTGAGCTTGCCGCCGGGCGCACCCTTCACCACGGACTTCCGATACCAGGCGTTGCGCGTGTTCTCTTCCGGCGCGGGCCGATAGCCAGGTGTACGCGGATATTTCACTTCGGGTACTTCGTCGGGCATCGCCGCCACGACGTTGTAGGCATCGACGGATCCCTGCATCAGCGCGCGGAACGAGATGACGTCCTCATCGGACAGCGCGAGGCCGCACTGATCGGCGACGGCGAGGAGTTGATCGGGAGTGGGAAGTGAAACGGCCACGATGATTTCTCCTGATATCCACGATGCAACCGGCGCGGCATTTCTTCGGGATGCCCACGCCGTCAAGGCGACGACGGTGTTGCCTTTCACGCATCATTAGAAAGAGAAATATTTTCCTTTTCAAGTATTATTTTTCGGGGTCGTCCTGATCGGGTCTGCGACTGACCTAGAATGTCCGGATGAGCCTGAAATCCAGACCGTCTGCTTCGGCAAGATAGATCGGCATTTTCGCCCGCCCGCCGCGCATGCTGACCTCACCGCGGGCGCCGTGATAGGCCACGCTGGACGCCGCGTTCAGCATCGGCCGGACGTCGAATGAGCCCGCGTTGGTCGCCACGGATTCGAGAAACCGAAGCCCCTCGTAGTTCGACTGCGCGACCGATCCCGGCACAGGCGCACAGCGTCCAAACGATGCTTCATATTGCGCACGGAATGCATCATTCGCCGCCGACGCGCGGTCGACGAAATAGCCCGATGCACAATAGAGCCCCTCGGAGCTATCCGCGCCCATGCCGAGCAGCAGCGTTTCATCCATGGCACCCGCCAATCGGAGAACCTTCGACGAGAGACCATGTTCGGCGAAGGCGCGGTTAAACACGATGCTGTCGGTACCGATCAGCGAGATGACCACGACATCCGGCTTGGCGGCCCGGATACGGGCGATCTGGGCATCGTGATTCTGCTCGCCAAGCGCAACGAATTCCTCCCCCACCACGCGCCCTCCGGCGCCGGCGATATATGTCTTGGTGGCCTTGTGGGCCAGCCACGGCCAGACGTAATCGCTGCCGATCAGATACCAACGCGCCGCTTTCTTTTCACTCGCCAGCCATTCGATGGCGGGGCGCGACTGATCGCGCGGCGTCTCGCCGATCGCCATCACGCCGGGCGTGCGTTCGCCGCCTTCATAGACAGGCGTATAGATATAGGGCACGCGCCCGGCGATCACCTTGCGCAACGCGACGCGGACCGCGCTGATATGAGAGCCCATGATGACATCGGCATCACCAGCCGCGATCATGTCGGCTGCCGTGCGGACAACGCCATCGATATCGCCGCCGGCGTCATGAAACACCGGCTCGATCTCGCGCCCGAGAATGCCGCCGCGCCGATTGATCTCCGATGCCGCGAGCATCATGCTATTGGTGCCCGCCAGGCCCCAGATCCCGGCCGGGCCGGACAGCCCGATAAAATTGACGACGCGCAGCTTTTCGCGATTGCGACGCCGCGGAAACAAATCGGGACGTGCAATAGCGGCACGACCTCCCCCGCTGTCCTGAAAGCCCTTCAGCAACCATGGCGCCGGCATCGGCAGCGCACCGGTCGTTGCAATCTGCAGTGACGAGAGCATGTCGCTCTCCTTTCGACGTTGTCAGCGGCGGTGCGGCGTCAATTTATCGGCAGTAAAATCGTGCGAAAGAAAATATCGTAGAGGAAAATATTGAATATTCAACGATTCCCGTGCATATGGATCAGGCAAAGTCGCTTAATATTCATCACCCCTTCCAGCAAAGTTTCCCAACCGTGGCCAGAACGCCGAGCACGCCCATCACCGAACACCTCGCTTATCTGCTGGCGCAGGCGAACCGGGAAATTAATCGCCAGCTCGATGCGCGCTTCAAGAAGGAAGGCGTGCCGGTCGAACAGTGGCGCATTCTGAAAGTGCTGTCCGACGGCAAGGGCCACTCCATGGGCGACCTCGCCGATGCGGTTCTGCTGAATCATCCGACCCTGACCAAGATGGTCGATCGCATGGTGTCTGATGCGCTGGTCTACCGGGTGCAGGACCCCGACGACCGCCGCAAGGTGGTGATGTTCATATCCGACCGCGGCAAGACACTGACCCAGCGGCTGAACTCGCTGGCGCTGAGCCAGGAAGCCCATATCGCCGAGAACTACGGCAACAAGGCAACGGCCGACCTGAAGCGCCTGCTCGAAAGCCTGATCGAAAAGGCGAACTAGGTTTTCCATCTCTTCGCACCGACCATTATGTGGGCCGTCGACAGACCAGGTCGATTTCGATCAGAGCGTCATAAGCGAGGCCCGTGACGCCGACACAGGTCCGCGCCGGCAGGCGATCCGGTGGAAAATAGCTGCGATAGGTCTCGTTCATCGCCACGTAGTCGCGCTTGAACTCGGTGAGATAGATCCGCGTCATGGTGATGTGCTCGAAGCCGAGCTCGAGCCCCGCGAGCACCACGCGCAGATTTTCCATCACCGCTTCGGTCTGCGCCACGATGCCATCGGGCAGCACGCCCGGTATTGCCGGCGTGTCCGGCATCTGCCCGGTGACGAACACGAAGCCGTCGGTCTCCACAGCATGGCTGAACGGCGCGACCGGCTTCGGCCCGCCGGAGATCATGTGAAATTGCAACAGCGCGTCTCCTGGACCTTATGATTTTGACGTGTGGTCGAACACCCGCTTGCTCAGAATGGCATGGACGCCCCAATTGCCATCGACGACCTGCGTCACGCCGAAGTCGACCGCGACTGACATCAACGCGATCGCTTCGTCTTCGGTGAGACCTTTGATGTTCATCAGGAAGCGCCGCATCTTGCGAAAGGCGTCCTTCATCGCGAGATCGAGCGACGAGGTCGCATAGACCTCGCTCTGCCCCTTGGCGCCGAATTCAGCGAGATAGTTCGGATGGCTGAAGCCCATCAGCACCCAGTCACTCTCGGTCTCGATCAGCGGATAAGTGAGATCGGCGAACGCCTGGCCGGCGAGATTACCCTTCTTGTGCAGGATCACCTGGAAGGTTCCGGTCATCGAACATTCGATCGCCGTGCCACCGAGTTCGCCGTCGCCCTGTGCGGCATGGGGATCGCCGACCGACAGCAATGCGCCGGGCACCGATACCGGCAGATAGACCGTCGATCCCTTGCCGAGCCGCCAATTGTCGAGATTACCGCCAAAATATGCTGGCGGCACTGAATCGACGAGATCGACTTCTCGCGGCGCCACCGCAATGACACCGAAATGCGGGCGCAGAGGAATGCGAATGCCGTCGAGCACGTCATGCCGACGCCGTACAGAGGCCGGCGTAATCGGAATGCCAGGATAGTCGTAGGTGTTGTGCACGGTGCCGAACGGATCGGTCTGCGGCTCCCAGCGATACGAGTAGAGCGCGCGCGCATATGGCACGTCGTCGTGATCGAGAATTTCGTAGATCGTCACCGCCTCACGCGCATTCTGCTCGGCAAGAAATTCCTTGTAGTGATAGCCCCACCATGCCGCGACGCTGCTGCCAAAAACCTGACCGTCGAAATCCGGATTTCGACTGGCGCGCGGCACGATGTCGAGGATGCGGATTTCCAGCACATCGCCGGGCTGCGCGTCCCTGATCGCCACCGGCCCGGTGCAAATGTGGACGCCAAAGCCCTCACCGGCACCGCGGCCATAGATCGAGGCGTCCATCGGACCGGCACCGCGGCGATCGACATTCTTCTGATCGCGCGTCCAGCAGAACACGCTCTCAGCGCCGATATCGCCCTTGATCATCCGCTCGGGATCGTCGGATGCGTGCTGCGTCAGTGTTTCGATGGTGATCGTGTCGCCGGAATTGATCTCGATCTGCGGCGGCAACGAGCGGCTGAAATACCCCCAGTGCACGCGAGATGCATCGGCGGCAAGATGATGGTGCCGGAGATTCTTCGAAGCATCCGCGATGCCGTGCGTGATCGTCTCGGCCGGCTCCGGCTGCGCAATCTTCCCCGTGGTCGACGGCGCGTGCTGGCTGCGCAACTGCGCCAGCGCTTCCTGCGGCCATCCGCGTTGTCCCGCCGCCGTGGCCGACGCCGTCAAGCGCTCGGCTTCATTCTGGCGGAATTCGCGCGGCGACAGGCCGAAGCGGTGACGGAACGTGCGGCTGAAATGCGCGGAGTCATTGAAGCCGGCACGAAAGGCAATCTCGGAAATCGAGTGATGCGCCTCGGACGGATTCGACAGATCGGCCCAGGTGCGCTGCAGCCGGCGTTCGCGCAGGTAATGCGTAAAGCTGCTGCCCGTGCCTTCGAATAGTTTCTGCAGATAACGTTCGGAGATGCCCTCGGCCTGCGCCACCTTGGCCGGTGTCAGATCCGCATCGTCGAGGCGTCGCTCGATGGTTTGGCACAGCCGATGCAAGGTCGCCGCCTTGGTCGCCGTGCCACTGTTGAGATCGGCCGTCGGCTCGGCCAGTTGACGTGTAAAGGTCGGCAACAGATCGGCAAGACTTTGTGCGATCGCCGACCATTCGGCATCGGATAATGTTTCGAGGTTGCGGGCCGCCTGTTCCATCATACGCGCGAACACATCTCCGAAGCCGCCGGGGCCTACGATCTGGACATCGGCAATGGCGGGTGCACTGGCGCGGCGACTGTGCAGCGGATCGGACGTCACCGAGAGCACCACCGCGCGCATGTCGCGCTGGAACGATACGCTCCAATCGCCCTTGCGGGGTAACAGCAGCAGATGTCCAGCGGCGACGATCTGATGTCCGGCGGCCGTCTTCAGCGCGACGCCATCCTCAAGCGGCAGCAGCACCAGGGGATGGTCGCTGGCCAGATCCGACAGGGGCGAGATCGCCTGCGCGCCAGCAGACAATTTGGCCAGTGCAATACCTTCGAAGGTGCGACGAACCGCGGTGGCGTGGCCGTGATGCGTGGTCGTTGCAGCCGTCGGCTGCAGGCCAATCGAACTCAGGACGTCGCGCCATGCTTCGGGGCGGTCGTCTTCAGAGTAGGATTCACTGGTGAACGGACGGAGGCTCATGCATCGACCTTCATAGCCGAAGCGAAGCAACCTCCGTGCCATCCCGAAGGACGCAGCGCCCTGCCCTGCAACTTCCCCGATCACCGCGCCATCATCCTCGTAGCCGAATTCAGTGCAATTTCATCCGCTTAGTCGCAGCGGAAGACGTTCTTGCGGATTGTGCCATGGACACCCCAATTGGCATCGACCACTTGCGTCACCCCGAAATCCGCACCGACCGACATCAGCGAGATCGCCTCGTCTTCGCTCATCTTGTGCACCGTCATCAGGAAACGCCTGAGCTTGCGGAACGCATCGCGCATGGCCCGATCGAGGCTGGAATGATTAGCGACGTCGAGCTGCGCATTGGCGCCGAGTTCGGCGAGATAATTCGGGAAGGTGAAGCCGTAGACCGACCAGGCATCGGCGGTTTCCAGCATCGGATGCGTCAGGCCTTCGAGGGGCGTACCGCCGAGGTCACGATGCTTGTGCAGGATGAACTCGAAATCGCCGGTCAGCGAGGTCTCGATGGCCGTGCCGCCGAGCTCGCTGTCGCCCTGCGCGGCATGGGGATCGCCGACCGAGAAGAACGCGCCGGGCACCGCCACGGGATAGAACATCTTGGCGCCCTTGCCGACGCGCCAGTCATCGATATTGCCGCCTGTGTAACTCGGCGGGATCGACGACACGAAATCCTCCTCGGATGGCGCGAGGCCCATGGTGCCGAAATGCAGCCGTGCCGGCACCCTGACGTTAGGCAGGATGTTTTCGCGTTTCCTGATGGTCGCATGATCGACGCGCACGCCGGGATAATCGATGGTTGGATGCAGGATGCCATCGGGGTCGGTCTGCGGCGTCCAGACATAATTATAGACCGCCTTGGCAAACGGCTCGCCCGACGTATCGAGCTCAAAGATCGTTACGACCTCGCGCGGCTTCGGTTCCTCGATCAGGTCGTGATAGTGGAAGCCCCAATTCGCGGCGACGTTGGAGCCGAAACACTTGCCGGCATAACAGGCCTTGCAGGCCGGCCGCGGGCGCACGTCGAGAATACGCACTTCCAGCACGTCGCCCGGCTCTGCGCCTTCGATCGCCACCGGCCCGGTGAGCAGATGCACGCCGACGCCTTCGCCTGAGCCGCGAATGAACGGACCTTCCGCCGGGCCGGAGCCGCGGCGGACGATGGCCTTGTGCTCGCGGGTCCATTTGAACACGCTCTCGGCGCCGGGATCGCCTTCGATCATGCGCTCGTAATCGTCATTGGCATGATGCGTCAGCGTTTCGATGGTGGCGCGGTCGCCCGACTTCAGCGTCAGCGACGGCGTGACCACCTTGCTGAAATAGCCCCAGTGAACGGTCTTCGGCGACACCGGAAGAAGATGATGTTTCATGCTGAGGCCCTCGGTAGCAAATGGACGAACTTCACAGGCGCGACGATCACGAGACTTCCGCCTCCATCGCATTGAGGAAACGCTGCGCGACGGGATTGCGCGGATTGGTCAGGACTTCACCGGCTGGGCCTTCTTCGATGATCGCGCCTCCGGCGAGCAGCACGACACGGTCGGCCACTTCGCTGGCAAAGCGCAGCTGATGCGTCGAGATGATCATGGTCAGACCGTCCTCGACAGCGAGCCTGCGGATCACTTCGAGGACCTCGTTGACCAGTTCGGGATCGAGCGCCGACGTCGGCTCGTCCAGCAACAGCACGCTTGGATTGGGCGCGATGGCCCGGGCGATGGCAACGCGCTGTTGCTGGCCGCCGGACAGATGCCGCGGCAGCGCATCGGCGCGGTGGCTGAGACCGACGCGCGCCAGGAGTTCATCGGCACGACGCTCGGCATCGGCGCGCGCGACGCCATGCACCCAGCGCAGCGGGCCGGCGATGTTCTCCTTGGCCGTGAGGTGGCCGAACAGGTTGAACTGCTGGAACACCATGCCGACGCCTACCTCGGCGCGGGCATTCGCCAGCAGCCGCGGCGACAGCGGCTTGCCATGCGCGTTGAAGCCGAGCTGGCGGCCGGCGACCTTGATGGCGCCGCCGTTCCACAGTTCGAGATTGTTGATACAGCGGAGCAGCGTGCTCTTGCCGGAGCCACTTGGTCCGAGCAGCGCGATCACTTCACCGATCCTGACCGTGATGTCGACGCCGTCGAGCACCACGTTCCTGTCGTAGCTCTTGCGGAGATCGGAGACCTCGACGGCGACATTGTTGCGCGCCAGCATCTCCGCGCGTTTGGTGCGATCGGCGCGTTCCGGTCGCATCCGCGGCGGCGGTAATTCCGCAATGCCACCGTCGGGCAGGATTTCCGACGGCATGTCGACCTGCGGCGCCAGCGGATCGTCGCTGCCAGGCGCGCGATACCACGGCATGAAGCGCATGAACTGATTCTGCCTGGTCGTGCGATCGAGGTCGAACTTCCATTCCAGAAGCAGTTGGATGCCGGCGATCGCCGCTGTGAGCAGCAGATAGATCAAACCCGACGCGAAGAAGATCGAAAAGAAATCGAAGGTCGAGGACGCCAGTTGCGTCGAGCGCAGCGTCAGCTCCTGCACGGCGATGACGGAGGCCAGCGACGAATTCTTCAGCGCGCTGACCGCTTCGTTGCCGAAAGCGGGGATCATCGACCGGATCGCCTGCGGCGCGATGATCCGGCGCATCAGGACGCCCGGGGTCATGCCGAGCGCCTGACCGGCCACCACCTGACCGCGGTCAACGCCGAGCACGCCGGAGCGCAGCATCTCGGCGATGAATGGCGCTTCGTTGCAGGCCAGCGCCAGGCCGGCTGCGAGAATGGCGGGAAGCTTAATGCCAATCTGCGGCAGGGCGTTATAGGCAAACACCATCTGCAGGATCAGCGGGGTGCCGCGAAAGATCACGGCATAGACCCGGGCGAAGGATGCCAGCGGCTTGAACCTGCTGAGCTGCATCCATGCCAGGATCACACCGAGGATCAGCCCGCCGCACAGACCGAGGGCGGTGACCTGCAAGGTCGCCTGGATGCCCTCGATCATATACGGCATGCTGAGATAGTGGAGGAACAGCTCCATGGAGGCAGAAAGCCCTTACGTGAGAGTGATCCTTGCTTGCGGACCGGCGTTACTTCACCGTCAGCAGGCCGGGCTCCATCAGGTTTTCCGGATCGAGTTTCCACTTCTTCAGCAGCGCGAGCTGATCACCGGACTTGTAGATCTCGGTGAGTGCGGCCTTCACTGCATCGCGGAACTTGGGCTTGTCCTTCGGCACGGCAATGCCGACCTGATAGGGGATCGTCACCGCGACCGCCTTCTCAAGCTTGTCCGGATAGGCTTTCACCGCGTTATCGACGGTGTTGACGTCGTTGATATAGGTATCAGCGCGGCCGGCAAGGATCGCCTGGATGCAGTTGGCATTGTTGTCATAGAGCTGGATGGTCGGCTCCGCTTTGCCTTCCTTCTTGCATTCCGGCCCCAGCGCCTGGATCAGCGGCACTTCGACATAGCCGGTGTTTTCCGCCGCAGCCGTGCCGCACAGCGAGGTGTTGATACCGGTGATCTTCTTCGGATTACCCTTGGCGACGAGCACGCCGTCGAACACCTTGGAATAGGTGATGAAATCGGCGGCCTTGGCGCGCTCCTCGGTGGCATAGATGTCGGAAATCACGATGTCCGCCTGGCCCGATGCCAGCGTGGTCAGCAAGGCCGCGAAGGTCACAGCTTTGTAGGTCAGCTTGAAGCCAAGGCATTCGCCGATCTGCTCACCGAGATCGATATCGAAACCGATATATTTGTTGGGATCCTTGGGATCGATCGATTCATAGCCCGGTGTATGCGGATTAATGGCGTTGACGAGTGTCTTGCCTTTCCAGTCCGGATATTTCGCCTGCAACTCGGCGCAAGCCGCCGGCACGGCCGCCTGCGCCGACATCGGAACAAAGGTGCCGACCGCCAATAGCGCGCCCACTGCCGCCGCACGCCATCCGATCATCACGTCCGTTTCAGGCCAAAGCCTACGGATGTCAGCAAAATGCAACTTGACCATTCGATCGCTCCTTCGACGTTGTCATGGCCTGAACCATGTTCCTAACCTCGAGGAAGCCTACGGGCGCATGTCCGCAGAAAGCTTGTCCCGGGACGTACAATAATTTGGATCGTCCGCTCCTATGATTTGGGCAGAGCTGCCACATTAATGGGCGATGGGGCTCTTACTAGGCAGATCGTATTCACCAAATGACTGCTGCGCGCCAGAAGCGGCGTCGAGCCATCGGCTCCGCAGTTTACATCGATCGGTTAGATGGAAAGATGATCGGCGGCGCTCGCGCGTACAAGGACGACCAGCGACCCTGGTGTGATTGCACTAGCTTCTGCAATTCACGATGGGAGATGCACCGGCCACACGCCCGTTTGGCTACCGCAACTTGGCACTTTTGAAAATCAGAAGCATCGCTCTCAAAACCGATAATTTATCGCAGTCATGGGTTGGGCAACTCTAGGGAGCAGATACGCATCCGCGGGTCGGCGGCGAGCCCGCTCAAGGGTACTCGTGAAAGGATATCGCTCGCTCCGAGCGGTCAGCTCCTTAGAGGTCCATAACCATGGTACTGCGCGATCAGTTCTTGGCCGGCATGAGCAATGCGGCCTGCACCGTCAGTATCGTAACGACAGATGGCACGGCTGGCCGCCAGGGCGCGACGGTATCGGCAATGTCGTCCGTCTCGGCCGATACGCCACAGCCGACCTTGCTCGTCTGCATCAACGAGACCAGTGCGACCGCCCAAGCGATCAAGGTGAACGGCGTGTTCTGCGTCAACCTGCTGCGGGATGATCAATCCGGCATTTCGGACTGTTTTGCGAAGCGATGGACCACTGGAGACGGCGACAAATTCTCGTGCGCGACCTGGGCTCCCGACGTCAACGGCTCTCCCCGTGTCGTCGACGGACTGGTCGCCTTCAGCTGTACCCTGTCCTTGTGGAAGAAGATCGGTACCCACTACGTTTTCTTCGGCGAAGTCCAGGACGTTGCGCTCGCCACAGAAGGATCGCCTCTGATCTACGCGAACCGTGCCTATCGGTCTGCCGTGCCCATTGCCCCGCGATCGGTCCCGGCATCCGGTTGCAACGCAAGCTGACGATTGATCATCAGCGCGTAAGATACACGCGTACCGTGACCGGACTACACGCTCATCGATCATGTCGAGAAGCGCGCATGGACGGCGCCCTCCGCCCCGCCTGTTCCGGAATAACTGCCGTACCGTCGATCTCACAATCCATCCTGGCCCCGCCAGGGCCTGAACCGCGAGCCCTGTCGACACGAGGACGAACCTGCTCCGGAACCTGCCAGTACGGACTAGCTTGCATGCCCGACCGCGCGTCGCGCCGACCTATCGTAGTCGGTATAACGCCGCTGTGTGGAGATGCGGTCCGCCAGATGCTTCGCATCGTGCCAGACGCCCCAGATAAATGCCGACCCACGGCGCGACTGCCAAGGAAGTCCCAGAAAATAGATCCCGGGTTCGGAAGACACGCCGCGCTGGTGCCTCGGCTTGCCCACCGCGTCGAATGCATCGACTCTCAGCCAGCTATAGTCGGTGGCAAAACCCGTGGCCCAGACAATCGATGTGATGCCGGCTGTCGCGAGATCCAGTTCGCGCACTGGATCAGTTATGCAGTTAGGATCGGGCCTGACGATGCGCGCGTCCGGCTCGGGCGGCAAGTCCAGCCCGAACCGCGCGATATAAGCATCGGCCTCGTCCAGCAAGCTTCTGTAGGACGCATCGCCCAGGGCGATGTTGTCGGCGAGGTCATTCGCGAACAGCACCTTGCCCTGATCATACGACGCTGTCGAACCGACGAGATGCATGCCTTCAGCCGCCAGTCGCCGGAAATCGACGGTTTGGCCGCCACGCGCGCCGCTCACCGCAATCGTGACGTGCTCGGTGCCCGGCTGCTTCGTTTCCAGGTCCCATTTTCCGAGCACGCCGAGCCACCAGCAGAAGTCGCGGCCGCGATAGGCCCGCGGCGGACGTTCGTGCGGCCCGACCGACAGATGGACGCGCCTGCCCGCACGCAACAATTCGTCGGCAATCTGGCCGCCGGACGAGCCTGCGCCAACGACCAGGACGGCGCCTTCCGGCAACTGGCCGGGATTGCGATAGTCGTTGGAATGCAGCTGGATGATGTCAGCGCGTTCCGGAACGATCTGCGGAATGACGGGCACCTGAAACGGCCCGGTCGCCGCGACCACGTTCATCGCTTCGAAATTGCCCGCGGAGGTCCTGACCATGAATCCCGGCTGTCCGGCCATCCGTTCGACGGACGTTACATCAACGCCGCAGCGCACCGGCGCAGCGATCATTTCGGCATAGGACACGAAATAGTCCGCGACGCTTTCCTTGCCGGGAAACGAGTCGGGATGCGCACCGGGAAATTCCATCCCCGGAAAGCGATCGTGCCATGCGGGGCCGTTGGCGACCAGCGAATCCCATCTGGCGGTCCGCCAGCGATCGGCAATCCGATGCCGTTCGAGCACCACATGCGGCACGCCCGCCATGCCCAGATGTTCGCTCATGGCGAGACCAGCCTGGCCTCCGCCCACCACAATCGTGTCTACGCGCTCGATCGACATTCCTGTATCCACTTCTGGATCATCCACGCATCGATGTTGAAGCAACGCACCAGCACGCGATCATTATCATTTGGCTTCCTGGTGCTTAGGCTCGACCGATGTGAAGGCTCCGCGCGCCGATCGACGCATGACGACAAACGCTCAATGCGCGTAGGACGGATCTTCCGCATCGAGCAGCTTTTTCATTTCGGCGAAGTGCGCTTCGGAAAAATCGGTGAGACCTTCCCAGTCGTGCGCGGTGCGTTCGGCAATATCGTCGGGCAGCACATTCAGCGGCTGACCGGTGGCATAGGCCTGCACCAGGGTCTGGCACGCACGCTCGATGGTGTACATGTCGTCAAACGCCTCGCCGACCGTCCTCGCCGCAATCATCACGCCATGATTTCCCATCATCAGGCGCGAGCGGTTGCCCAGCAGCTTTGCGAGACGCGCGCCTTCCTGTTCGCTGTCGGCCATTCCGGAATATGCGGCATCCAAAGCGACACGGTTGAAATAGCGCGCGGTGTTCTGGTCGATTGGCTTGATGTCGGGGTTGGCCAGCGTGGCAATGGTCGTGACGAAGGGCGGATGCAGATGCAGCACGACGCGTGCCTGCGGAAGCAGGCTGTGCATCTGGCTGTGGATCGACCACGCAGTCGGATCTACGGATGCCCGACCTCCGAACGAGCCATCTGCATCGAGATCGAACAACACGAGATCGCTGGCCTTGATCCGCGAGAAGTGTCGCCACTTCGGATTCATCAGGAACTTACGACCATCGCTCGACACTGCCGCGCTGAAATGGTTGGCGACAGCCTCGTGCATACCCAGCCTTGCAAACAGGCGGAAAGCAGCCGCGAGGTCAATTCTGAGCTGGCGTTCGTTGGAATCATTCGGTTCGGTGGTCAATGACTGGCTCCGATTTGCGAAACATATGCTGCGCACCGCCGCGTGCTACGACGATCGTCTGCCGAGGCTCTGGCTTCGACGCGCCAACGTTGATCGACGCTGTGAAGACGCGACCCAACGGCGCGTACCGAAGACCGGACGTTTGTCACCACATCTGGATGATGCAGTTCGAACGCTGCTCGGCGGATGCGCTGGACTTGTGATTGAGCTTACTGAACCTGCCGGTTTCGGCCTAATTCGCTTTCGCGAAGGACGCCTTCCGCTTTTCCGAGGCATGCCTGCATAGTCGGCAGCATTGATCCTGAACCGGGCAGGATCGGCGCGAGTCGGCGCGCCCTGCTCACTTCTTTCCGGATACCGGATGATCGACGCCGGGAGCCACCATGCCGGGTATGTAGTCCTCGGAAATCAGCGCCTGGCAATGCGCCTGAAACGTTTCGATCAGGCGCGACTTGGTCAGTTGCGCCAGTGTCGCGACGCCGATCACCATCGGGCGGTATTCACCGACGAGCTTCACCCGGACGACCTTCCTGCCGTCGAGCGCCGTATCAGATCTCGGCCTCACATTGGCCAGCGTATAGCCATAGCCATTCGCAACCATCGTGCGAATGACATCCTGATATGCTGAACGTCCGCCGATGCGCGGCTCGAATCCCTCGCCCATGAATAAAGCGAGGAAATATTCGCGGCTTAACGGGAGATCCAGCAGCAGCAACGGCTCGTCGATGAGCTCGGTGAGCGATACGGCCGATCTGGATGCAAATCTGTGGTTTTCGCTGACCACGACATGCACGGGCAGCTGGGCCAGCGGCGTGAATGCGATCCCCGATGGCAACTGCAGGTCGTAAGTTATGACGACATCGATCTCGGCACAGCGCAGCCCTTCGAGAAGCTGCTCCTGATTGAGCTCAATATGCCTGATCTGGGTATCCGGAAATGCGGTGGTGAACGAATGCGCCAGTTCCGGCATGACCATCGGCGCCAGTGTCACCAGACAGCCAACCGTGATCTGGCCACGAACCTGCCCGTCGACATCGGAGGCGACCGAATAGAGTTGCTCGGCCTGATTGAGTACGTTCTTCGCTTCCCGAAGCAGACTTCGCCCGGCCGGCGTCAGCGACAGACCGAGCGCGTGATGCCGGACGAACAGTTGGACGCCCAGCTCTTTCTCAAGGTGTGAGATGGCGGTCGAGATCGACGGCTGCGATATGTTGATGCGTTCGGACGCGAGCGTAATGCTGCCCGTCTCCCCGGCAGCCACGAAATACTCCAGCTGTCTTAACGTAAAACGCATTGCCAACCCGCGATCTTGCCATCGGCGTTACGGGCCGCCATGTCGATGCGAGTGTTTCCAAGCAGACCCGGACGCTCGCATCCAGGCTTCCGCGATCCGATGCTCGCTTTTTATACACCTGTCCCGATGGGCGCGGTCAAGCCGGCTTTCGCCAATAGCTGATGACCTCCATCAGCAGGAACAGCACCGTCACAACGCCCAGCACGACAACGGACGCAGCCGCCAGGGTCGGGTTGATCTGGAGGAAGATGTCGCTCCAAAGCTGTTTGGGGAGCGTCGTGATCAGACCACCGCCAATGAAGAGCGCGATCGTCAACTCTTCGAAGGAGATGAGGAAGGCCGTGATCAGCCCCGCAACGATGCCACCGCTGATCAGTGGCAGCGTGATCCTGAAAAACGCTTTGCGAGGTGAGGCCCCGAGCGTGAGCGCCGCGTCATCCAGCCGCCAGTCATGCCCACGCAGAGTCGACAGGACGATGATGAAGACGACGGGCGTTGCGATCACACTGTGGCCGAGCACGAGGCCGACATCTGTCGCGATCAGCGACATCTGCGCGAACAGGTAGAACAGGCCTATCGAGATGACGAGATGCGGCACGATCATCGGCGACATGAAGAAGATGAAGATGGCGCCCGCCAGTCTGCTTCCTGAGCGGACGACCGCAAAGGCAACGGTCCCCGCCACCACGATCGTTAGCGCCGCGCAAGCCACGCCGATTCCGAACGACCGGGCGGTGGCAGCCATCCAGATCGGCGACGCGAAATAAGTGTCGAACCAGCGAAGACTGAAGCCAGGCGGCGGAAAGGCAAGGAAGCTCCCGCTCGTAAATGCCATCGGGATGATCGCAATCACGGGGACGAGCAGGATGGCGATCACGAGCAAACTGTACGATCCCAGCAGGCGGGATCCCGGCAGTCCACGAAACGTATTACGATAGCTGCGCGCCACCGGGTCGAAGATGTTGCCGATGCGGCCGGCGAGCCGGAGGCCGAAGCGACGAACAGGGCTGTCCGGCTGCGATTGCCCACCACCGCCGCCCATGCCCGAAAGACCGAATACGCGGTCGAACAGCACCACTGCGATGATCGCCCCGGCGAGCAGAATCACACCGAACGCGCTCCCCTGCTGAAGATTCTGTAATTCGTTAATCTGCTCGATGATGAGCTGCCCCACCATCGTCTCGCGCGGGCTGCCGAGCAGCGACGGGGTGATAAAGAAGCCGAGCGACGTGATGAAAATCATCAGGCCGGCGGTCGCTACGCCGCGCATCGAAAGCGGAAGAAAGATCCGCCAGAATGCCTGCGTCGGACTCGCGCCCAGCGTCGTCGCAGCAGAGAGAAGCGATTTGTTGACTTGGTTCAGCGTCGGCATCATTGCGATGACGCAAAGCGGCACCAGCGTGTGTACGATGCCGAACAGCACGACCGTCTTGTTGAACAGCAGCCGATCTCCGGCTCCGCCCATCGACATGATGAGCTGCGCAAAACTGCTGTTCCGGCCGAACAGGACGAGCCATGCAAAGTTCTTGACCAGAGCGCTGGTCCAGAATGGCAGCAGGATCAGCATCATCATCAATCGCTGGCGCCTCGCCGAATGCCGGCTTAGCCAGTAGGCCAACGGATAGCTGATCAGCACGCAAAGCACCGTCACCTGGATGGCGACGGTGAACGTGGTCGTCATGACTCGGCTGTAGGACGGCGACGTGAAGACCGCCAGCAGGGCCTTCAACGAGAAGCCGCTGTCGCCTCCCCATATGGCCGACACGAGTATGTGCAGCGTTGGCCACAGGAAGAAGATCAGCAGGAATGCCACGCCTGGCAAGGCAAGCCAAATAGGCCCGAAACGAAAGCTCGGCTTCCCCGTCACCGGAAGGACTGCTGAAGATAGGTCTAACGACGTCACGTCCCCCCCCCGATCGCTGTCTGCTACAGCGAATTCTTGTTGGCGACGGGATAGAGCCCGAGATTCTCTCTCAGTGTCTTCCCCTTGTAAGCCGTCTTGTAGATGCCGCGCTCCTGAAGGACCGGCACGACCTCATCAATGAACTCCTTCAGCGAACCCGGAACAACCGCAGGCGACAGCATGAAGCCGTCGCAGCAGCGCTGCTCGATCCAGCTCTCCATGAAGTCAGCGACTTCGTTGGCCGTGGCGCACATGGCCTTCGATCCCCTGGTATATTTATTGGCCATCTCGCGCAGCGTGAGCTTCTGGCCGCGGATCATGTCCGCGATCTGATTGAAATAGGCCTGGTGCAGATTGGACGAGGCCGGAATGCGATCGACGGGCACCGGCTCGTCCAGCGGCAGATCGAGCAGATTGACCTCCAGATCGTTGCTGAGCGCCATGACCTTCACTTCGACCGGAACCAGCGACTGCAGATATTCAAATTTTTCCTTCGCTTCTTCGCGGGTCCGGCCAATCACCGTGCTCAATCCGGACAGAATGAAGAGCTGCGATTCATCCCGGCCGAATTTCGGCATCCGGCCCTTGAGATCGCTGTAGAACGCCTTGGCAGCCTCGGGCTCGGCGCCTGTCCCAAATACGATTTCGGCGGTCTGCGCGGCGAGCTCCTTGCCGCTCTCCGATGCGCCAGCCTGGATGATCACGGGATGCCCCTGCGGCGGTCGCGCGATATTGAGGCCGCCATGCACCGTGAAATATGCGCCCTTGTGATCGACGGTGTGAAACTTCTTGGGATCGAAATAGATCGCCTTCTCCTTGTCGAAGACAAACGCATCCTGATCCCAGGTGTCCCAATAGGACTTCACGAGTTCGAGGCATTCGCGCGCTTTGGCATAGCGCTCGCCATGCGGCGGTAACCGGTCGAGGCCGAAATTGCGGGCTGCATAGTCATTGGCCGACGTCACCACGTTCCAGGCGGCGCGTCCGCCTGTGATGTGGTCGAGCGACGCGAACTGCCGCGCGATATTGTAGGGTTCGAAGAAGCTGGTCGAAACCGTCGCCCCGAGGCCGATCCGTGACGTCGCGCCGGCCAGCGCTGCAAGCAGCGTCACCGGCTCCATTACGTTCTGGAACAGCGGCGATCGTGTCCAGATGTCGAGATTGTCGGTGCGCGCCGCAGGCGTATCGGCGATAAAAAAGAGGTCGAGCAAACCACGCTCGCAGAGCTGCGCGACCTCCTTGTAGTATTCGACATCATTGACGCGACCGGCCTCGGCGTCCGGATGCCGCCAGGCGCCCTTGTAGATGCCATGCGGATGGACAAGCGCCGATAGAACGATCTGCTTTTTTGATGTCATCGTCAGTACCAGTTCGAATTCACATTAGCGAGGTTGGACGTTGCGGCGAGCTCCGCTCAGGTGAGCAGCCATTCGTCCATGCGCTTCTTGACCATCTGCCTATTGGATTGCGACCACCAGCGCGGATCCAGGGGTACGAGACCGGCGAAGTTCGCCGGATTGGTCGCAAGGATCTTCGCGCGCTCCGGCGCGATCGAATCGAACGCCTTCTTGTTGGTCGGGCCATTCGCCACCAGATTCGAATAGGCGGCCTGCCGGTCCGGACGCATGCAGAAGCGGATGAATTCCTTGGCCAGCGACTGTTTGGGGCCATTGATCGGCATGGCCCAGCCATCCACCGAATACAGTCCCTGCCAGACGGGTGTGAGCTTCGCGCCGCCCTGGATCGCGCTATACACGCGCGCCGACCAGGTATCGGCCATGTCGACCTCGCCGCTCTGCAGTATCTGGGTGTTATGCGCGCCACTAGTCCACCAGACCGACACGTTCTTCTTGATCTTCTCGAGCGACCTGAACGCGCGATCGACGTCGATCGGGTAGAGCTTGTCCGGCGCGACGCCATCTGCCAGCAGCGCCATTTCCAGCGAGCCCCAGCCCGCGCGGTAGAGGCCACGCCGGCCGACGAATTTTTCGGTGTTGAAGAAATCGGGCCAGCTCTTCGGACCGTTGTCGCCAAACTTCTCGGTATTGTAGGCCATGAGAATGCCGAACACGGAGAAGCCGAGCCAGTTCTCGGTCAACATGCCTGGGACCATATCTCCGGTCTCGTCCTTCAGATCGAGCGGTGCGATATAGTTCTTTCCCTCCTGAAGGCGGAAGATGTAATCCGGGATCATCATGCAGGCGTCCCAGAGATAGGTCTTCGTATCGACCATCAGCTTGAACTGCGTGACGGGATCCGGGTCATGCGCGACATTGACGACCTGAACGCCGGTCTCCTTCTTGAACGGCTCACAGAAGGCCACGCGAATCGCGTCGCCGGCCGCGCCGCCGACATCCGCGACGGTGAGAGACTCGGCCGCAAACCCTGACTTTGTCAGAATCGATGGCATCGCCAGCGCACTACCTCCGAGGACGGTGGCCTTGAGGAGCGTGCGTCGGTTCAACGTGGTGCGCTTCATGAGGTTTTCCTTGATGGTCGACTCGGATGAAATGATGAGGGGCGTTCTGGTAGGCTAGCTCTCGAGGATGCGGATATACTGGGAATCCCACACTAACGAGACGCGCTCGCCCAGCCGACCACGCTGCGCGCCGCCGGGAACGCGGACCGTGAAGACCGAGCCATGCGGCAACTCGACCATCATGCGCGTCTCGGAGCCGGCATAGATCTGCTCGATGATCGTGCCGTCGAGGAGGCCTGCCCCGCTGTCGCCGATGCGGACATATTCGGGCCGGATCGCAACACTGCAGGCTCGACCGGGAGTCGCATTCTTGGGCGCGCCTCCGATATCGATGGCCCGGTCGCTGATGTCCGACCGGATCTGCGTCGCGTTTACCATTTCGCCGCTGATGACATTCGACGTCCCGATGAATTTCGCCGCGAAAATGCTCTTCGGCTTGTCATACAGTTCGAGCGGCGTTCCGAGCTGCTCGATCGCGCCGTCATTCATCAGACAGATGCGATCGGACAGCGCGAGCGCTTCCTCCTGATCGTGAGTCACGAAAACGATCGTCGAGCCGGTCTCCCGGTGGATCCGCTTGATCTCGACTTGCATGGCCTCGCGGAGCTTGCGGTCGAGCGCCGAGAGCGATTCATCCATCAAGATCAGCGACGGTTTATAGACAAGGCATCGAGCCAGCGCGACGCGCTGCTGCTGTCCGCCTGACAATTCGTGCGGAAAGCGCTTGCCGAATTTTTCAAGCCCGACCATGTCGAGCGCACCGGCAACCTGCGTTGCGGACACCCGGTCCGACTGCCCGCGCATCTGCAGCGGAAATGCGATGTTCTCCTGCACCGTCAGATGCGGGAAGAGCGAGTAGTTCTGAAACACGACGCCAATATCGCGCTTGTAGGGCTCCAGATCGGTCTGATCGCGGCCGTCGATGATCAGCCGACCGCTGCTCGGCTTCACAAGGCCCGAGATGAGCTGCAGCAGCGTCGTCTTGCCGGAGCCCGACGGTCCAAGAAGTGTGAGCAGTTCGCCGGTGAAGATTTTAAGTTCGATCGGATTCAGCGCTGCCGTGGCATCGTAGAATTTGCAGATACCCTGAGCATGCAGCTTTACTGCATCGCTCGCAGAGGAGGATGTCGATGCCATCGGGACCAGGCTTCCATGCACTAAGTCAAACCTCTTCTCTGCCGCTCTGAACGAAAGCTAGCCGTGCCTCATCTTCGGGTAAATTAGGAAAAACCGCCGCTGTTCTTTGGATTTGCCGAAACGCGTTTTTTTGCTCAATTAGGAAGCCGAAGCGTTCGACAAATGCTCACTCTTTGAGCCTGAAGCTCATATACCGGCGATCTTGTTGGACAATCGTGGCGTCAATTTAATCGCGAGGTAGGGACCTTGCTATCGCTCAATCCTGACATTCTGCAGGCCAGTTGGCAGAGTTGGTGAGGGATGACCTTCGTCTTAGCGCGTCCACACCCCGTGCCTGGTGAAAGAAGGAGCATGACGAGCCCTTACGGGCTCTCCTTCTTCGTGCAGTCAATGCTGTGAGTATTGTCGCGACAAAGCAGCGGGCCGATCGCAGCGAGGCCGAAGCGCGATTATTCGGGTGACCCACCAAGTCGAAGCCCCTTGCCGGAGCAAATCTACTAATAGCAACGCCGGTAGCGACATGTCGCCACCGGCGGATACTCATATGCTGTGTTGACTCAGGCCGCTTTGGCCGTTGCCACGTGATTGGCGAGGACATCCATCAGCGCAGGCGAAAGGCAATCATAAGGCTCGAGTCCCAGTTCCTTGAGGCGCGACCGTATTGCGGTCATGTCGCTCGGCTTCACGCCGGATTCAATCACCGACGAGACGAAGGCGGCGAAGCCCGGTGCGGCCGAGCCGGATTCTTCGAATAATTCAGGATGAATGAAGTCGAGGCCATAGAACGCATGTCCCTTGTTCTCGATGCGGCCGAACATGTGGGCGCCGCATCCGGTGCAGGCATGACGCTGGATGGTTGCGGCCTGGTCGACGATGCGCAGCTTGTCGCCGTTTTGCAGTACGGTGACGTTTTCGCGCGGAACCACTGCGACGACAGAGAACGTCGCGCCGCTCGGCTTCCAGCACTTGGTGCAGCCGCAGGCGTGGTTATGAGCGACGTCGCCTTTGACACCAACCTTGACCGGCTTGTCGCTGCATTTGCAGACCAGCGTTCCGCCGGCAAAATGGCCTGAACCTTGTTTGACACCGCCGTCAACGGACGGGTGGATATGAACAGTCATCAGTCTATCCTCCTGGTATGATGCGTCACTTGTGTGAAGCATTGTTGTATTGGCACTCTGGTGTTGCAGCCTGCATTCAGAACACGACCACCGATCGGATCGATTTTCCTTCGTGCATCAGATCGAATCCCCTGTTGATCTCTTCCAGCTTGAGGACATGCGTAATCATCGGATCGATCTCGATCTTTCCGTTCATGTACCAGTCGACGATCTTGGGCACGTCGGTACGACCCCGCGCGCCGCCGAAGGCTGTGCCTTTCCAGACGCGACCTGTGACGAGCTGAAATGGCCGGGTCGCGATCTCTTTTCCTGATTCCGCGACGCCAATGACAACGGAAACACCCCAGCCGCGGTGGCAGGCTTCAAGCGCCTGGCGCATGACCGTGGTATTGCCGGTGCAGTCGAAGGTGTAATCGGCGCCGCCATCGGTCAGCCCCACCAGATGCTGAACAATGTCGCCATCGACCTTCTTCGGATTGACGAAATGGGTCATGCCGAAGCGGCGGCCCCATTCTTCCTTGTCGTCATTGATGTCGACGCCGACGATCTTGTCGGCCCCTACCATCCGTGCGCCCTGAATGACGTTGAGGCCGATGCCGCCAAGGCCGAATACGACGACATTGGAGCCCGGCGTGACCTTCGCCGTATTGACCACGGCACCGACACCCGTGGTGACGCCGCAGCCGATATAGCAGCTCTTGTCGAACGGCGCGTCGTCGCGGATCTTCGCCACCGCGATCTCCGGCAGCACCGTGAAGTTCGAAAAGGTCGAGCAGCCCATGTAGTGGTAGATCGGCTTGCCCTGATAGCTGAAGCGCGAGGTCCCGTCCGGCATCACGCCCTTGCCCTGGGTGGCGCGGATCGCGGTGCAGAGATTGGTCTTCTGGCTCAGGCAGCTTTTGCATTGCCGGCATTCCGGCGTGTAGAGCGGGATGACGTGATCCCCGGGCTTGACCGAGGTGACTCCGGGACCGACCTCACGCACGATACCCGCGCCCTCATGGCCGAGGATGGAAGGAAAGATGCCTTCGCTGTCGAAACCATCGAGCGTATAGGCATCGGTGTGGCAAATGCCGGTCGCCTTGATCTCGACCAGAACTTCGCCTGCCTTCGGCCCTTCGAGATCGACATCGACGATCTCAAGCGGCTTCTTTGCTTCGAAGGCGACTGCGGCGCGGGTCTTCATTCTCAACTCCCTCGGTCGTTTGATCTTGCGTCATCCGGTCCTGTGTGGTCCGAGCTCGCGTCATCCGGGATTGCAGGTCAGCGGCTTGCGATCCGCATCAGTGCGGTTTCCCCATGCAGGCGCTCTCGGCCTCCGTATAGGCTGCGGGTTTTTCCTCACGCTTGCCCGGGCGGACGCGGCCGACTGCATCATTGGCGCGCGCACGCAGATAGACGTAGAGATCGTCCATATAGCAGGCGACATTGGTATTATCGCCAAAGGCCGGCATGACGCTTTCCTGCGACGTGCTGACATTCTTGCGACCGCTGGCGACAACGCCGAGGAAATCGCCGTAGCTCATCGTTTTCAGCGAGTCCTTCAGCGCCGGCGCGTAGGTCGATCCCATCCCATCGGGGCCATGACAAACGTGGCATTCCGAGTGATAGCGCCGGTAACCCGAATATGTGTACCAGTCGATGGTGCCATCGGCGGCAACGTTGAAGGTCGGATTGCCCTCCTTGTCCAGATACTTGCCGTCCTCGGATTTGACGGCTTTCGGATCGCCGGCATTCTCGGCGAAGCTCGTATTCCCGGAGGCCACGACAACAATCGTGGCAATGACAGACCAGATGTGACGCAATAGCTTGTCCTCGACATGCGATTTCAGAAAAGACCGGCGCATGGACGAAGCCATGCGCCGGTGACTGATGCGTCAGTTCACTGTGGGAGTGCAAAGACCGTCAGCGCGCCGCCGAGTGCGGTATAGTTGGTCAGGGCTGCGTAACCACCGACGGCACCGAGACCGGCAGTCGGATCCGTCAGACCCGCTGCGAGACCGATGCCGGCCCAGCCGCCGACGCCTGACAGGACGGCGATATACTGCCGGCCATTGTTTTCGTAGGTGGTGACGTTGCCGATGATGCCGGACGGAGTCTTGAACTTGTAGAGTTCCTTACCCGTCTTGGCATCGACCGCCTTCAGGTAGCCTTCCAGCGTCCCGTAGAACACCACGCCACCGGCAGTGGCGAGCGCCCCCGCCCAGACCGAGAACTGTTCCTTGTTGGACCAGACGATCTTGCCGGTCTTGTTGTCCCAGGCAATGAAGTTGCCCATATGGGTTTCGCCCGGAGGTGGATACATCGACAGCGTCGCACCCACATAAGGCTGGCCGGCGGTGTAGTTCACCTTGAACGGCTCATAGTCCATGCAGACATGGTTGGTCGGCACATAGAACAGCTGGGTATCCGGCGAATAGGCTCCGGGTTGCTGATCCTTGGTGCCGAGTGCCGCCGGGCAGACGCCCTTGGTGTTGACGTCTTCACCTTGCTTCTCGGTGGAGTACTGATCGACCACTTTCGGACGGCCATAGGTCGGCGACGACTTGTTCATGTCGACACCGGTGGTCCAGTTCACCTTCGGATCGTATTTTTCGGCAACCAGCAATTCACCGGTGACACGGTCCATGGTGTAAGCGAGGCCGTTACGATCGAAATGCGTCAGCAGCTTGCGGTTTTGGCCGTTCATCTGCTGATCGCTGAGGATCATTTCGTTGACGCCGTCATAGTCCCATTCGTCATGCGGAGTCATCTGATAGACCCACTTGGCCATGCCTGTGTCGGCATCGCGCGCGAAGATGGTCATCGACCACTTGTTGTCGCCCGGCCGTTGCTTCGGATTCCAGGTGGAAGGATTGCCCGAGCCGTAATAGACGAGGTTCAGCTCCGGATCGTAGGAGGTCCAGCCCCAGGTGCAGCCGCCGCCGATCTTCCACTGATCGCCTTGCCACGTCTTGATGCTGGAGTCCTTGCCGACGGGCTTGCCGAGTGCGGTGGTCTTCTCCGGATCCACCATGATCTGGTCGTCCGGTCCTTCCGAGAAGGCGCGCCAAGCGAGCTTGCCGGTCTTCAGGTCATAGGCAGTCATGTGGCACTGAACGCCGAATTCGCCGCCCGAGATGCCGATCAGGACCTTATCCTTGACCACGAGCGGGGACGACGTGCCCGTTGCACCCTTGCCAGGGTCACCGTTCTTGACGGTCCAAACTTCCTTGCCGGTCTTGGCGTCGAGTGCGACCAGCGTGGTATCGGCCTGGTGCAGGAAGATCTTGCCGTCCGCATAGGCAACGCCGCGATTGACGGTGTCGCAGCACATCACCGGAATGACGTTCGGATCCTGCTTCGGTTCATACTTCCAGACGATCTTGTTGTCCTGCGACAGGTCCATTGCGTAGACCTTGTTCGGGAACGGCGTATGCACATACATCATGTTGCCGATGATCAGCGGACCGCCTTCGTGGCCGCGCAGAACACCGGTAGAGAAGGTCCAGGCCACCTGCAGCTTGCCGACATTAGCCGCCGTGATCTGGTTCAGCTTCGAATAGCGCGTATTGGCGTAGTCGCCCGCTGGCATGACCCAGTCTTTCGGGTTCTGCGCCATCTTTGTCAGTTCATCATTGGCGATGGCAACACTCGCGGCAGAGGCCGCCATTGTGCCAAGACAGGTCGCAAGCAGCACCTTTCGCATCGTGATGTCCTCCCAGACATAATGCCGGGTCTCGTCAAGCGGCCCAGCTTCATTTTGGTATCTATGAGTAGCAAGATCCGCTGCTGCGTACTTGCCCAAGAGCGAAGCAGGCTTGCTCGACAGAGAACCCGTGCAAGATAATTTTCTCGTACATTGACGAAAAACCTGAACGGTATCTGGAAAGCCCGCGCCTTTCGCACTGCACACGGATCGCCGCACTGCGACCTAAGGGTGATGTTTCACTTGACGGGGCTGGTATCGAGTCAGAGGATCGACAAGGAGAAGTGAGTTACTCTGACCACAATTCACGAGCTGCGGGCTGCGCCGTTACATATTGTTTCGCACATTTTTCCATATGTGCTTCGTTCGATATGTGCTTCGTTCTGTAAGTATAGTTCCGTCTCGTGACGAATTGTTACGTGATGACCTTTCATCGGTGAATTGTTCATGTCCGATACGCTTAGTTCTCTCAGCACATCCGGATTGACGCCGACAAGGCAGATCCAGGTTTGGTCAGATGCCCTGACCGATCTGTGCGGGCGTTTTGACATCGATCCGCTGGAAGCATCAACATTCGATGCGCTGATCAGCTGCACATCGGTTTCGCGGCTGAAATTGTGTCACATCGAGGCGAGCCAGCACCGAATCGGCCACGCGGCCCCGCGAATTCGGCAAAGCGATCATCCCTACGTGAAGATCGTGTTCCAAACTTATGGCGTTTCGCATTTCGAACAGGACAGTCGCCGGATCGATATCGGGCCCGGCGATTGCCTCGTCTATGATGTGTCGTGCCCGCATACCATCGTCAGCCCGGCCTTTACACGCCATGACGTCGTGATCGTGCCCAAGGAGTTGCTGCATGAGCGCGGCCTCGGTGCGGGAAATCTGGCCGCCTGCAAACTGTCGGCGCGCGCCGGCACCGGGCGCATCGCGCACGAATTTGTACAGGCCGCTTTCCACGAAGCGACCAGACTATCGCCAAACAGTGCCATCGGTGTTGCCGATTCACTGATTGATCTGTTGCTGTTGCCGCTGCGGGAAGTCGACATGACGCTCGATCGCGTCGGGCCGGAAGCCATGTATGTCCGTGCGCAGGGTTTCATTCGGGAACACTTGCGGGACCCCGAGCTCAGCATCGATCAGATTTCGTCTGCACTGCACTGCACCAAACGTTATCTGCATATGCTGTTCAGCGACCGCGGAATAACCGTCAGCGACTATATCTGGCAGGCGCGGCTGCAGAATTGCCGGCAGGAGCTGGAAGCGCAGAACGGAAAGACGATCACGGACGTCGCATTTTCCTGGGGCTTCTCAAGTTCCTCGCACTTCAGTCGCGTGTTCCGGAAATATTTTGGCGTGGCTCCATCCGCGATACACAAAGCGCATCACGGCCATCAGCGCCCTGCTCTCACCGAGGAAGTGTAGTTAAACTTCGGTTGCCTGCACATTTTGCGCCGCAACCTGAGGAGTTAAGTTGAAAGACGTCGCCTCACTGCTTATCGTGCGGCGGCGCAATCATCGCGCAAACTCTGAGGAGACCAAGATGAGCTGGAAGACTCCGAAGATCGTGGAAGTGCAGGTCGGCATGGAAATCAACATGTACGCCTGCGCGGCCCGTAAGTGACAGATTGATCGTCTTGATCGATCTCTCCCGGCTCGCAGACTGCGGTTTGTGAGCCGGGCAGAGGCCGCTGAACCCGCGTTGCGGCTGTCAGGCGTCCTTCGTGTCGAAGATCAGAAGATCTACGCCGCCATCCGCAAAATTCGCGAGATCGCCTGCTGCAGCCTGCCCTTCCGGCGAGGCGAGGCCAAGCTTGAGCGCCGCAACCGTTTCGAAATCCAGCGCCGCGACCAGATGAATATCGCTGTCTCCCGTCGGCGTTGTGACGCCCCCTGTGCTGACACCATAGTGCTTCAGCCCCGGAATCTTCTTCGCCAGCGGGATATGTACGGATTGATAGTATTTGTCGAAGGCTGCGGGCTTCTTCGGTGTTTTGTAGAGGACCAGAAGTCTCGCCATGGATTTATCCTTCCCTGACTATTGGCACTAACGGCGCGCCGCATGCGTATAGCAACCGATCCTGGTGCGATGTTCAAGTCAATCGCAGGGCGTCTTCGCGGCAGGGCCAATTTCGGCTAGGCTCGCGCGGTGCGTTATCTCTCTATATATACGTCTCTCTTCGATGACAGGATTGGATGCAGGTGCAGCGCGGCGTCAGGACAGTCTACGCGGCGATTCTTGCATTCAGCACGCTGGCCGTGCCACGCGCTCAGGCCGGTGACATCGATACCGAGCATATTTTCGGCTTCATGATCGGCAGTGATGTCGGCCGGGTGGGCGAGCGGGAATTCCAGAGCGAGACGACCGGGCGATTCGGCAAATCCGGCGGTCGCTATCGCGCGGGCGAGCAGGAATTCGAACTGGAGTTCGTTCCCGCCAAGGACATTCGCATCGAGATCGGCAGCAGTTTCTCGGCCCATCGGATCACTGGCGTTCCCGGATTCGCCGATCAGCGCACGCTTGCCTGGCAGGGGGCATCGCTGGATTTTCGCTACAGATTTCTTGATCGCGAGACGGCCCCCGTCGGCATGACGCTCGCGATCGACACGCAGTTCAACGGGATCGACGAAACGAGCGCAGCGCGGGTCAGGAGCTACGGCACTGGGCTCACGCTGGCCTTCGATCGCGAGATCGTCCCTGACGTTGCTGTTGCGGCACTCAATCTGATCTATCAGCCGGAATGGACGCGCTATGTCGATACCGGAACGCGGGAACGCGAGGCGAGCATCGGAGCGGCGCTCGGCGTCATGATGCAGGTGCGCCCCGGCATCCTTCTCGGCGGCGAAGCACGCTATATGCGCCGATATGAAGGAATCGGTCTTGGCGAACTGTCCGGTCAGGCGCTGTTCGTCGGGCCAACCGCCTATGTCCAGCTTTCGGACCGATCACGGCTGACTGCAAGCTGGAGCACGCAAGTGTGGGGCCGCTCCGAGGTGCCGGGATCGTCGCTGGATCTGGTCAATTTCGAACGTCACCAGGCCCGGCTGGTTTACGGGATCAATTTTTAGCCTGGAAATCGCCGAAACTTCGCGCTGACGGGCGCGTATTTCAGATGTTATCGTCCGGTGAACGATCTGGGATGCCGACATGAATATGATCAATCTGGTCCTGACAGTCTGCGCGGTGATGTCGCCAAACACCTGCGAAGAGCGGAACCTGTCGTTCACGGCGGACTTCTCGCTGCATCAATGCGCGATGGCGGCGCCGCCCTACATCGCCCAGTGGATCGGCGAACATCCGAAATGGACCGCGGTGAAGTGGCGCTGCGAATATCCGCATAGCCACGACAAGGCATGATCGCTACTTGTTGCAGTCCTGCAGGTCCTTGTCCGCAATCGAGAATACCGCATCGGCCTTGATCTCGATATTCCTGACCAGACATTGGCGCGCCTCGGAATAGCTGACCTTGGCGTCGTAACTGCCGGGCTCTATCCCCGTGATGCGCAGCCGCTCGTCGTGATCGACTTCCTTATCCTTGTCCGCCAATGTCAGATTGGCGCTCCATTGCTGCTTTCCAGCTGGGGATAGCTGGAACCCGGTAATGGTTGATGTCGTCAGGTTCCAGAGCCGAATGCCCTTGCCGGCTTTGCCCTGAGCATGAGCTTGGCTTGCCATGAGCAACAATATGACAGCCATCGATAGAGATGCGCGTGACATGTCCCCTCCATATCTGTTCGGCTTATTGAGCCGTTTCGTTTTCTTAGTATAGTTTGCCGGTCGTCTTCGCCAGCTTTGCGAGGCTCTCGTGGGACCCGATCGAATGACAGGATATCTCGTCGCGTTTGCGGCCGTTGCCGTTTTGTCGGGGTCGGCAAGGGCGGCGGAGATCAATGACTATCCGACCTCCGCGCGCGCCGAATATGTCTTCGGCTGCATGAAGGCGAATGGTGAGACCCGGCAGTCGATCGAGCAATGTTCGTGCTCGATCGATGTCGTGGCATCTCTGGTGCCCTATACCCGCTACATCACGGCGGAAACGGCGCTGAGCATGTCACAGGTGCGCGGCAATCTGAGCGCCCAGTTCCGGACCTCGGAGCAGGCCACCAGCGCCATCAATGACGTCCGACGCGCCCAGGCCGAGGCTGAAGTGCGCTGCTTCTAGCGCTATGGTCCGCATGCTGCGCTACGTTACATGCCGGAGCCATTGACCTTCCACTCATGCCTGAACTGATGCCCGTCGGTGTCTTTGGCCTCGGCGCGGAACGTCTTTGCGCCATTTGAGACGTAAGTGAATCGAATATTCGGGTCTTCGGAGATCGAGATGCCACCCTCCACCGACAGGACCGGGCTGCTGTCCTGCCAAAGCTGGAGCCGGTCGACATAGAGGGCCGGAATATAGAGTTGCGTGACCTGATCCATCTGCAGGCCCGAATTATTGGGGTGGCCGATCATGACCTGCGCCTCGCGCGTACCGCTTTTTTCCTCGTTTTGCGCTCCGGCAAACTCCCTGTAGCGCATCTGGCCCAACCGGCCCTTGGCCTCTTCGGCATTCTTCGCCGCAGGTGCAGAGCAGCCACCGGATGCCTTCACATAGGTTTGCACCACATGGAGTTTGCCGTCACTGGTCTCAGCGACGGCGTGGACGTTGGTGTAATTGTTGATTCGGACACGGGTGGAAATCTCCGAGACATTGGCGTCGGCCCCGAGCTTGAATTTCGCTGCCATGGGCGCCGGGTTCTGGTCGATCACCAGCGTGATCGTCACCACCCGCGAGCGTGCGTCCGACGTCGGCTTGAGGCGCAACGTCACCGGCACGATCGCGGCATCCTCCGCGCGCGTCGGCATCTCGAGTGCAATCAGGTTGCTGCCGTCTTCCATCGGTCGGCTGTCGAAAATATCCTGCACCAGCCCCGGCCATGGATCGTAAGGCTCCGGACCAGCCGCGGACACAGAATGCGCACTGAGTAAGGCGCTCAGCAGGATGGCGGCACAGACGCTGCGGATTGCAAATTCCGGCATGGTACGGCCCTCGCAAGAGAAGAAGCGACGCGCTTCATACTACCCCAACCGGCAGTCATTCCCATTCAAATTGTGAGTATGCTGCAGTTGCGTTGCGGACGTTATAATCATCAAAAAGCTCCCATTTGCCGCGTTCGGCTTCTGCCGCGTGTTTCGTAGCTTCCGCGATCGGCTTGCCGTCGATGACGTCCTTGCGGATACCGGACGCGAGTGTTTCGAGATACCGGCGTTCAGCGGCGAGGGCTTGCGGCCAAATGCTCACTGGACCATGGCCGGGAACGACGCGTTCGGCCGGCAGCGCCGCGAGATCGTCCAGCAGCTTGAGCCACGCCTGGATGCTGCCATCGAGCACCGGAATATGGCGGAGAAAGACCAGATCTCCAGCGAACAACGTCTTCGTCGCCGCGTCGAATACCGTGACATCACTATCGCTATGGGCGGTGGGCCAGGCTTTCACGACAAGTGTGCGCCCGCCGAGATCGAGGACGAGTTCTCCATCGACGAGTCGGGTTGGCGGTACGATACGGACGTCATCGATCAGTGCATCACCCATGCTGCGCCTGAAGGCGCCGAGATAATACTGTCCGCGTGCAGCCAGTGCCTGCGGCAGCCTGATATGGCCGACGAACTCGGTTCCGTCAGCGACGAAGGCGGCGTTGCCGAACATATGGTCGGGATGACCATGGGTATTGATGACGTAGCGAATGGGCTTGTCTGTGCGCGCGCGGATAGAAGCCAGCAATTGTCGCCCCTCCCGCACGCTGCCCCCGGTGTCGATCACGGCAACAGCCTGCTCGCCGATCACGACGCCGATATTGGCGATGGCGCCGTCATTGTCCGACGACATCAAGGCAATGCGTCCCTGATGCATGAAAACACCCGGTGCGATTTCACTGATCGCCAAAGTCTGCTGTTGTGCGCGAGCAGATGCGAGCATTGCCAGGATGATGAGCGCTACATGCATCGCAAGGCGAGATGTCATTTGCATCTCCATATCACCCCGGGGGAAGCAGCGATCCTGCAATCACCCGGAAAGTGCGGCGCAACATCGGAAGCGCCCCATTGCATCTTGCACGCTTAAAACGAGAGGCCTAGGTTTTTGTCGTGTCACCCATCAAATGTGAACGGCAGGTAGCGCATGCACCACAGAACGGAACGATCCGGAACACGTCGCGCGCTACTGACGTCGCTCTTTGCGAGTGCGCTGTTGCTTGAGGGCATATGCACCGCGCTTGGCCAGACTGCTGCGACCGACGATCTCTCGATCGAACTGGTCGATCCGCAGGTCCTGCGTGTTTGCGCCGATCCGCGTAACATGCCGTTCTCGAATGAGAAGGGCGAGGGTTTGGAGAACAAGCTCGCCGAGCTGTTCGCAGCCAAACTGAACAAGAAGCTCGATTACGTCTATTTCCCGCAGGCGACGGGTTTCGTTCGCATGACTCTCGGCGCGCATCGTTGCGATGTCATCATGGGCTTCCCGCAGGGCGACGACCTCGTCCAGGGCACCAATCCATATTACCGGACGGCCTATGCGCTGGTGTCGAAGACCGGCGCCGGTCTCGATGGTGTCACGACGCTGGATGACGCCAGGTTGAAGAGCAAGCATATCGGCATCGTGGCGGGGACGCCGCCGGCCACCAATATGGCGGTCAACGGGCTGATGGTGAATGCGAAGCCCTATCCGTTGGTGATCGATACCCGCATCGATTCATCGGCACTAGCCATGATCAAGGACCTCACAGCTGGCGATATCGACGCTGCGATCCTGTGGGGGCCTATGGCGGGCTTCTACGCCAAGAACGCCAATCCTCCGCTTCATGTCACGCCGCTGGTCAAGGAAACCACCGGGCCGCGCCTCGTCTATCGCATCGGCATGGGCGTGCGCTCCGCGGATCAGAACTGGAAGCGGCAACTCAACCGGCTGATTCAGGAAAACCAGCCGGCCATCAACAAGGTCCTGCTCGATTTCGGCGTTCCCATTCTCGATGAGAACAATCGTCCGATCGGGCCGGAGGCGGCAGCCAAGTCGCCGTGACCATGCGTTACGCCATCCTTCTCGCGATGGCACTGGTGATGGTCACGTCGGCCCGGGCCCAGGATATCGTCCCCGAGCCCGATGACTATCGCACCGACAATTATCGCACGCCGGTGCCGGCAACGCTGAAAGGCGGACGCGTCATCACGACGAAAGACGCGGAGGCGATCTGGCGCGACAAACGTGGCACTTTCATTGATGTCATGCCGCGTCCGCCGAAGCCGGCCAATCTACCGCCCAAAACAGTCTGGCGCGACAAGCCGCGGCACAACATTCCGGGCAGCTTGTGGCTGCCCGACACCGGCTACGGCAGACTGGCCGCCGAGACCGAGGCCTATCTGCAGGATGGTCTCGCGCGCGCATCGGCCGGCAACCGTGCTGCGCTTCTGGTGATCTACTGTCAGGCCGATTGCTGGATGTCGTGGAATGCCGCAAAGCGCGCGGTGTCCTATGGCTACAGCAATATCGTCTGGTATCCGGAAGGCACCGACGGTTGGGAGCTGGAGGATCTACCGCTGGCGGATGCGCAGCCTGAACCACGGTCGCAGGCGAATTAGGCCGTGCTTGGAACCATCTTCCGCGCCATAGTAAAGAACTCCCCTTGGCTGGGATAAGACATCATGCATTGGGCGCTCAGGCTTTTCGGTTTCGTCGTCGGTGTTTTGGCCTTGGCGATATTGGGGCTTGGCGGTTGGATCGTCATCGCCCATCAAGACGAATTACAGCTCGCCTCCGCTGCTGCGGCGAAGACCATCTGCTCGAACGTATTCATGGCCAAGCGTGAAGCGGATGCGATCTTGCGTACCGACCTGCTGGCCCTCGGACATCCGATCTTCCGCCTCGTGAAAATCGACGTCAGCGCCGTCGACCACAGCGTCGACGCCAGTCTTTTCGGTCTTTTCGCCAAACGTCACGCCCAGTATGTCGAGGGACGGGGCTGCACCAACGTCTTGAATGGCACGTCTTGGAATCATCCTGCCGCGCTGCGACCCTCACCTACGACAGACGCCGACACGCTCTGGCCGACCGGCGAAAAAGTGCAGTTATCCGACAACGCACGTTTGCAGGCGGCGGTGAACAATCCGGTTTTGCAAGGTCCGGGCATGCGAGCGATCGTTGTCGTGCACGACGGGCGCATCGTCGCCGAAACCTATGGCCAGGGTTTCACCCCTTCAACGCCCTTGCTGGGTTGGTCGATGACCAAGAGCGTCACGGCGGCCCTGGTCGGGCTGGCCATCAAGGACGGCAAACTTTCGCTCGATAAGAAACATCTGTTTCCGCAATGGGCGGGGGACGCCCGCTCGGACATCTCGGTCGCCGATCTGATGGCCATGTCTGGCGGACTGGAATGGAACGAAGATCAGGGGCGTCACACCGACCCGGGACGCATGGAGTATCTCGTGCGGGATGCGGCGGCTTTCGCGCGGGATCGAAGGCTCGTCGCCTCACCGGGAACGACATTTCACTATTCGTCCGGCGAGTCCGTTCTGCTGACGCGACTATGGCAGAACGCGATTGGCGAGGGGGCTCTGTCTTATCCGCGCGAGCGACTGTTCAACCCTTTGGGCATGAATAGCGCTGTTATCGAAGCCGACGAGGCCGACACGTTTCTCGGCGAAGGCTTCCTCTACGCCAACGCGCACGATTGGGCGCGCTTCGGCGAGTTTTTGCGATTGGGCGGGGATTGGAACGGCCAACAGCTTTTGCCGGCGGGCTTTGTCGACTATATGCGCTCACCTTTCCCAGCGTCCGATCAGGGCCAAGGCCCCGTCTATGGTCGTGGACAGCTTTGGTTGGCGCGTGGCCAAGGATTCGATCTCCCCGCCGACACGTTTATGTTGCAAGGTCACCTCCGTCAGGTGATCGCGATCATTCCCTCGCGCAAATTGGTGATCTTGCGTATGGGATTGACGCGTGAAGATATTGGCTTCAGCAACGCGAAGCTGCTGCGCACCATCGTCGCCGCAGGCTTTTGAAGCTTGCTGGATAAATGACGAGGCCGGACAGTCGAGCCGCGCCCCGTCATTTACGCGGGGAACGCGACGCTGCTTGTTGAGCAGCATCGGCTTTATCGTAGCGCATTCAAAATCGGCGAGTTCAAACGCCCAACGCCTCGACTAGAAAATCGATGAACAGGCGCGCTCGTAGCGGAAGTTGCCGTCCGAACGCGTGGAGAACATGGATCGGCGTGGTGAACATGGGTATCTCTGGCAGCACGATATTCAATCGTCCGGCCGCAAGGTCATCCTCGATCGCCAGGCGCATGAATTGCGTGATACCGACCCCCTTTAGGACTGCCTCGATCAAGGATTGAGCGTCGTCGCTATCGAAGGGGCCAGCCGGAACGATCCGCGTGCCATCGGCAAAAGTAAACGGTTGCGGCCGGCCGGCAAGCAAATGGCCAAGACAAGCATGCTGTTTGAGATCATCGATAGACCGGGGGATTCCCCGGCGCTGGAGATAGTCTGGCGATGCGCCCAGGACATATTGCAGGACACCCAACGACCGACGGATCAAGTTCGTGTCTTCCAATTCTCCGATTCTCACCGCGAGATCGAAACCTTCGCGAATCAGATCAACGCGGCGGTCTGTGACGCTGAGGTCGAGCTTGATGTCTGGGTAGCGTTCGAGGAACGAGCCAGACCAGGCAGAAATTAGCGGACGCCCAAATGTAGTCGGCACGGAGACCCGAAGCACGCCACGTACGTTGCCCGGAATCTGCACGATGTCCTCGGCTTCCTCTATAGCGCGCAGATGGGGAGCCACGTGCTCGTAGTACGCGGCGCCTTCGGACGTCGGGCTGAGCGTGCGCGTCGACCGCTGCAGAAGGCGGACACCGAGACGTTGTTCCAGGCGCGCGACGCTTTTCGATACCGCTGAAGGGCTGGCGCCGATCAACCTTGCGGCGCCGGCGAAAGACCCGGCATCAACCGTCCGCACAAAGGCGAGCAGGCCCGCCGTCTTTTCCAAAATCGTCGCCATTCAGGACATTTGATCTCGAAAGAACCGAACGACTTCTATCTATTCGGCCATCTATGAACGAATAGTCTAGCCATCGCAATGAGCGATCTCGCAGATACAAGGCGAGATCCGCTGTCATTGTTCAGATCCCTGGACGCCATGGTCTAGGTCTTCAAATGCCTTTCATCGCTCCCCCGTAGAGTAGACGGCCAGCAAATCGTCAGAGTTAGAATCCCACTTCTCACTTCGTAAAAAAAGGGAACGCAATATGCCTGCGCAAGCCAAACCAACCATCGTTTTCTGCCATGGAATCTGGGCCGATGGCTCATGCTTCAGTAAGGTCATTCCTGCATTGCAGGCGGACGGACACGAAGTCATCGCGGTTCAATATGGCCTGGACTCCTTCGAAGAGGACCTGGCGACGGTGAAGCGCACGCTCAACCGTGTCGGCAGCCCGGTCCTCCTCGTCGGTCATTCTTATGGTGGAGCGACCATCACCGCCTCGGGCACCGATGAGCGCGTAGTCGGCCTCGTCTACATCGCAGCTGTCGCCCCTGACGCCGGCGAGACCGTGCAGGACCAGCTTGACAAGTACCCGTCAGATATTTTCTCTCGCGTCGAGGTCGCGGACGGGCGCGCTTGGATGCTTCCGAATGGCACCGAGTTCTTCGCTGGAGATCTTTCCGAGAAAGACCAGAAACTCGTGTGGGCGACGCATTATGCGCCCGTCTACGATCTGTTCCGCCAACAGAAGCTCAGCGCAGACGACATCGCGTGGAGATCGAAGCCGAGCTGGTACATTCTGGCCACGCAAGACCGTACAGTACACCCTGACCTGCAGCGCTGGGTCTCGAAGCGCATGGGAGCGACCGTCACCGAAGTGGCGAGCAGTCACGTGCCGATGCTCTCTCAGCCCGACATCATTATCGAGGTGATCCGCAAGGCCGCGGCCGCCGTTCAAAAAAGCTAATCGCGCTAGGCCATTGCCGGGACGTAAGAGAGACAGTCGGCAACGGCGGTCTCTCCTTCTCGTTTATGTAGCTGGTGCGCGACGACCGCCTATGGCGCGAAGGCGAAGTCGTTGGATAGCCGGCTTTCCGCCAGTGTTGGGTGCCAAGCGGACATCAAGCGAGCCTACTCCAAGCAGCCGATTTTATAGGTCCACGCCCTGGCACGCGATATCATTCCATCTCCTGCTGGATGGTGCGGCTGAGCGCGAACAGCCGCTGGTCGATCAGCGTCGGCACCTCGCAGACGAAGGTGACGACGCGGCGCCGGTCGTCGAAGATGCGGGCTTCCCATAGCAGCTTGTTGTTGAGTTCGTCGATCTTCGCCTGATCGGGTGGCGACGCGCTCTGCAATGTCTGCAGCGTGGCTGTGTCGGCGCGGACCCGGTCGGCCGCTTCGCGCTGTTTACGCGTGACGCGTTCGAGACCGGCCAGCACCGTCGCGCGCTGCGCGTTCAGGCTGTCGAACAGCCCGGCGAAAATCAGTTTGCCTGACCTGGCCTTGTCCGGCGATCGCGACAGAAAGTCCGTGACCGCCTTCTGGGCTTCCTCAACAGGTACGCGCCGTGTCGCCAGACGTTCGACAAGCGCGCTGACATCCACGTCGTCTTTCCAGGCGCTGGCGACATCATCGATCGACGGTCCGGCCCAGACGGCAGCCAGCGAGATTTCCGGTACCTTGGCCTGAACGCACGGCCAGTCGGGATAACGCGGATCCGCGGCCTGCGCAGTGCCCGACCAGATCAACAAGAGTGCTGTGATGATGCCGATCGCTCTGTTCATGTCTCGCCCCCGGCTGGTGCCCGGCGGGCAAGGCCGCGGCCGGGATCGTAAGCAATGATTGCACCGATCATGAATACGGCGGTACAGCCCGCGACAACGGCAAGGGAGACCCAGTTGACCTTGTCATAGAGCGCGAAGCGGATCAGTTCGACCGCATGGGTGAAGGGATTGAACAGGCAGAGATAATAGAGCATCGGGCTGCCCTCTTGCACGCGCCACAAAGGATAGAGCGCGGACGACGCAAAGAACATCGGGAAGATCACGAAGTTCATGACCCCCGCAAAATTCTCCAGTTGCTTGATGCGCGACGATATCAGCATGCCCAGCGATCCCAGCATCAATCCGGACAGGATCAGTGCCGGTAGAACAGTGAGATAGCCAATGAGCGGCGGAGCGATGTCCCAGAACCACGCGATCAGGAGAAACGCATAAACCTGCAGCAGGGAGACCACTGTCCCGGCCAGCAATTTGCAGACCAGCAGGAACCAGCGAGGCAGCGGGCTGACCAGAAGCGTCCGCATGTTCCCCATCTCGCGGTCATAGACCATCGACAACGAGGACTGCATGCCATTGAACAACTGGATCATCGCGATAAGGCCGGGCGCGATATAGACCTCATAGAGAATATAGGTCTCGTAAGGCGGGATGATCGAAATACCCAGCACCTGCCGAAAGCCGGCGGCGAAAATGAACAGCCAGACCAGCGGACGCACCAGCGCCGAAACGAAACGCTCGCGCTGATGCAGGAAGCGCAATGCCTCGCGCCACAGAATGCCGTTGAGGCAGGTGACATAATTGCCGAAACCCAGCTTGCGACGCTCATGCGCGACGAATATCGTACTCACGATGACCTCCCGCGCCGGTCGGCCGCCTCGGTCATGCTCCGGAAAGCCATGTCGAAATTGGCAGCGCCGGTTTCGCCCAGGATCTGCGTTACGGAACCGCGTGCGAGCACATGACCGTGATGCAACACGACGAGATCGTCGCTGGCGGCGATCTCGTCAAACAGATGTGTTGCCCACAGCACGCCGATGCCTTGTTCCGCGACCAGCATCCGGACATGCGCAAGAATATCGGCGCGCGCCTGCACGTCGAGGCCAACGGTCGCTTCATCCAGCAACAGCAGCCGCGGCCGGTGCAGCAGTGCGCGGGCAATCTCGAGACGTCGCATCTGTCCGCCGGAGAGATCGCGCACCCGGCTGTTCACCCGGTCGGCAAGACCAATGCGCGCAATCACCTCGTCGCCGCGCAAGCGGGCCTCGCGCCGCGCGATACCCTGCAGCGCGGCATGATAGAGCAGGTTCTGCATGACAGACAGATCGAGATCGAGCGTACGCGGCTGAAACACCACACCAAGCAGCCGCAAGGCATCGCTCGGCGTATCGCTGATGTCGTGGCCGAATACGCTGATCCGTCCAGTTTGAATGCCGAACAGCCGGGTGATCAGCGCAATCAGCGTACTCTTGCCCGCGCCATTGAGGCCGAGCAGAGCCGTGAAACTCGCCGGCGCGACGCTGAAGGAGACATCCGACAGCGCCTGCCGACGACCATAGCAATGACCGATGCCTGCGACCGACAGAGCGGGCGTGACCGCCGGCGCGTCAATTGGCTCCGGCGCGTCGTGCGCGAGCTGTTCAGGGCGCGATGTGTCGATGGTGGTCATGGCCGTGCCATGGCGACGCCCCAGGGCAATTCGCCGACCTGAATGGTCTTGATGACTTTCTGCGCCGCGACGTCGATGACCGAGACATCGTTGGAGACGCCATTGGTGACCAGCAGATATTTCTCATCGGGGGTAAACGCCATGTGCCAGACCCGCTGCCCCACCAGCAGATACTTGATCACTTTGTGGGTCGCCGCATCGACGATGGCGATCCGGTTGGCGGGGCCGAGCGCGATGAAGGCGATTTTGGCATCCCGGGTCATGCCGATGCCGACCGGCTGAATGGCTTCGCGCCGCAGACCGGGAATGTTGAACTCGATCTTGCCGGTCACGACCCGCTTGGCGGGATCGATCACGGATACGGTGCCGCCGATCTCGGACGACACCCACAGCTCCGAGCCGTCGCGTTTGAATTCGGCAAAGCGCGGGCGCGCGTCGACCAGGACATTGGCCACGATCTCGCGTGTCGTCGTGTCGATGAAATGCGCCATGTTGGTGGTTTCAGACGTGTTGATCAGGATCTTGCCATCGGGGCTGATCGCCATGCCTTCGGGCTCGACACCGACCTGCACGTCGCCCATGCGCACGCGTTTTTCGAGATCGATCACGGTCACCGTGTTGTCATTCTCGTTGGCGACATAGAGAACCTTGCCTGCGGCATCCTGGGTGAAAAGCTCAGGATCAGGACCGGACGGCAGCGAGTCGACCACCTTCTGGCTGGCGACGTCGATGATCTGGATGGTGTCGTCGTCGCCGACCGCGACAAGTACCGATTTGCCATCGCGCGTCAGTTCGATGCCGCGCGGACGCTGACCGACCTTGATAGTCGCTGTGACGGTCCAGCTATCGGTGTCGATCACCGAGACCGTGTTGCTCTTCTCATTCGACACATAAGCGAGAAAGGCCGATGCAGGCACTGCCGTTGCAAGCCATGTCGCCGCTCCACACAGCCAGACACGGCACAGCATCTTCGATCTGTTCATCATCATTGCAGCCTGCATTTGCTTTCCGGACGATCTATACCGAGCGTGTCGAGCTCCGAGACCTGATGCAGGAAGCCTTCCTGCGGCGAGACCGAGATCACCATGCGCCCGTCGACCAGCAGGATCGGCTGGCGTAGCTGCAGGTTCCAGTCGCGGATCGTGAGCCGCTGCCCCTTGAAGCCGGCGATGGAGAAATCGGGCGACTTCAGAAACGCCAGAATGGCCTTGCCGTCGCCCGAATTCGTGCGGGACGCGGCTTCGCCGATCATGCGGGTCGCAAGCCAGGCCTGCATGTCGCGCGCTGTCATGCGGCGCGCGTTCAGTTTGGTGAAGCGGTTCTGGATCTGCACGGCGCCCCATTGATCCTGTGCGGCATGCCAACTGGTCGGCACCAGGCCCGCCGATCCCGCGACCGGCCGCGGATCCCATGTGCGATACGGCAAATAGGAGGCGAAGACTTCGCTCTCGTCGGCGGCGATCATGACGTCATAGGCCGGTGCCTGTTGTGTGAAGACCGGGATCTGGCGCTGAATCAACGTGACGCCGCTATCGGTGCGCCGCGCGCCGCCAGTGTCCTCGAAGACGCGTTCCTGCACGATCTTTGCGCCGAACCGCGCGGCGGCACGGCGATAGGCGTCGGCTTCAAGTCGATCGTCGTCATGCGAGCCGATCACGAGCAGCCAGCGTTTCCACTGCTTCCACACCAGATACTGCGCCAGCGCATCCGCCAGCATCGATCGCGTCGGCGCGATATGGATCACATTGGCACGGCAATCCGCCTCGCGCAGCCGATCGTCGGCGGCACCCACATTGAACAGGATGCCACCGCGGTCACGCACCGCGTCGGCCGCCTGCAGCAATGCATCGGGCGGCAGGTCGGCAATGATGAAGGTATTACGGCCAGCGAGATCGCGTGCGGCTCCGGCGACATCGTCACCGTCCTTCACACGGACCTCGTCCAGCCCGAACTGCTGCTTCAGGAACTTGCCCGTGGTGTTGTTGTCCTCGATGGCGAGCCGCGCGCCGGCGATGCCATCGTTCTCGGACGGTAATTCGACCAGCGAAAGAGTTGCCTTGATGCCGGTCTGACCGAGATAACCGATGCTGATCGTCAGCGGTTCGGCCGCCAGCGCAGACGACGTCACGGCGCATAGACTGATCGCGCCGATCAACCACCGTATCATGTTCCCTCCGGCTACTCCTTCCCGGCTTGGCGCTGGTAAAGGGTCTCGTGCTTGAAACATGAACCAATTATCGTAGCTTGCAACCTCGGATTCTGCCGACGCGTTGCATTTTAATGATGCGAGGTCCGCGATGAGAGCCCTATCGATCACCGTGCTGTTACTGATGATGACGGCAACAGCTCACGCCGCAGCGCCTAAAGTGGCAGTATTCAGTTTCGAATGGCTGGATACAAGCCTCGAAGGCGAGGTGAAGGGACGCCGCAGCGACGAGCAGGCAAGACTGCTCCATGCTGCCGACCAGCTTCGCGAGGAGATGAAGCAGTCCGGCCGTTTCGAGCTGCTGGACATGTCATCCCTCAATGTTGCGGCGCAAGGCCGGAACTTGCAGGCATGCGGCGGCTGTGACGTACAACTCGCGCAGCAGATCGGTGCCGACCTCGTCATTACGGGGCTCGTACAGAAGGTCTCGAACCTCATCCTCAATATGAACATCACCCTGCGAAATGTTCACACCGGGCGATTGGTCGCCACAATGAGCGCCGACCTGCGCGGCAACACCGATGAAAGCTGGTCGCGCGCGACGAGCTATCTGGTGCGCAACCGCCTGCTCGCTCCGAATTACGGCGCCCCGCAGCCGCAGTAACGCGAGCCCCAGCTCACCCCTTGAGCCGCGCCGCGTGCCAGCGCAGATGATCGGCCATGAAGGTCGAGATGAAATAGTAGCTGTGGTCGTAGCCGGGCTGATGGCGCAGCGTCAGCGGAATGCCTGCCTTTTTACAAGCACTTTGCAGCAGTTCAGGCCGCAATTGTTCGGCCAGAAAATTGTCGGCGTCGCCCTGATCGACCAGCAATTCGGGGAATCGCGCGCCGTCCTCGATCAGGGCAACCGCATCGTGCTTTCGCCACGCCGCTTTGTCGTCGCCGAGATAGCCGCGCAGCGCCTTGATCCCCCACGGCACCTGCGACGGCGCCACGATCGGCGCGAAAGCGCTGGCCGCGCGGTAGCGATCAGGATGACGCAGCGCAATGGTCAGCGCGCCATGCCCGCCCATGGAATGGCCGAGAATCGACTGACGACTGCTATCGATGGGGAATTGATCGGCCACGAGGCCCGGCAGCTCCTCGGTCACATAACTCCACATGCGATAGTTGCGCGCATACGGCTCCTGGGTGGCATCGACGTAAAAGCCGGCGCCCAGCCCGAAGTCATAGGCATTGTCGGGGTCTCCGGGAACATCGGCACCGCGCGGGCTGGTGTCCGGCGCAATGAAGATCAGCCCCAGTTCGGCGCATGCAGCGCGAAACTCGCCCTTTTCGGTGACATTGGCGTGGGTGCAGGTGAGGCCCGAGAGATACCAGACCACGGGCAGCCTGGCGCCGTCCTGATGCGGCGGCACATAGACCGAGAATGTCATGTCAGTTCCGGTCGCGCGACTGGCGTGTTTGTAGACACCCTGTGTGCCGCCATATGATCGATTGAGCGAAACTGTCTGCATGGTCATGACTTTACAGGTTGGGTGCGGCAGCGATGCGACATCGCCGAAACAGGTGATGTCTGGTCAGGGACGTCCGGTCAGGCGATGCCACGCTCGATGGCGAAGCGCACCAGTTCGACCGAGCTGCGGACGCCGAGCTTTTGCCGCATGAGTGACGACGTATTGGCGACCGTCTTGTAGGAGGCGTGAACCATCCATGCAATCTCGGCGAGGCTCTTGCCGGCACCGAGCAGTCGCAGGATCTCCATCTCGCGCGAATTCAGCTTCGACAGCGGGCTCTGCGTCAGCGCAGGTCCGGCAAAGGCTAGGCTTCGCGCCATCGCAGGCGGAAGATACACGCCGCCGCGCGCGACCTCATAGACGGCCTCCAGCAGATCGTGTGGGTCGCCGGTCTTGGAGACATAGCCCTTGGCGCCGCTCTCGATCGCGCGGGCTGCGAAGATCGGGTCGTCATTCATGCTGAACATGATGATGCGCATCGTGTCGTCGCGCAGCAGAATGCGCCGCGCCAGTTCATATCCGGACACTGTTGGCAGATTGATGTCGATAATGCAGATGTCGGGGTCGCCGGTGAGGAAAACCTGCTCCCCACTGGCGGCATCGGAGGCTTCCAGCAGTTCGATCTCCGGATCGTCCGCAAACACCGCGCGGCAGCCCGATGTGACGATGGGGTGATCATCGACGATCAGAACGCGCATGGGTTAACCCCGTAAACTCTGTCGGCCAGAAACTCTGTCAGCAAGTCTCGGCCTGCTCCTCGATTGCTGCGCTGCATCAGCCGCGCGCCTTTGGAGTGACATGATTGACAATCGAAGGTCGCCTCGATCCGATATGATCGCCGTCGAATTTCGCTGTCAAGTTCATAGTCGCGGCATGCAGGCGAGATGCGAGTGAAAGCATGGTCATGTGGCAGAATCTTTCGCTGCGCGCGCGGATCAATCTTCTGGTGGCGGTCGTGCTCGCTCTTGGCCTGGTCGCCAATGTCGTGCGGCTCGCGCTGGAAGCTGGCCCACGCGTCCAGGCCGAGGACCAGAGCGTTATCCGGCTGACACGTGAAGTCATCGAAAGTATCGGAACTGGCCTGAACGAAGCGCAGGATCCGAATGCGCGGCTCGATAAAATTGTCGCCGATCTCAATCGATTGCGACATGTCAGTATTGTCAGGCAAGGCGATGGGAACACGCCGCCCCCGAAGAGTGACGGTCAGGATCGGAGCGAGGGTGCAGGCTCTCCGCCATCGTGGTTCGTATCCTTGATTCACCCGGAGCGGATATCGGAGTCGGTGTCGGTGATGGTTGGCGAGAAGCGGCAGACGCTGCTGATCACCTCGCATCCCGATGACGAGATGCGGGAGATATGGGACGGCATCGTCACCCAGCTGACACTCAGCCTGATCGTTGCAATGGTGCTGTTCGTCGTGACTAGCCTGGTCGTCCGGCGGGCGCTGGCGCCGCTCGATGCATTGTCGCAGGCCATGGTCGATATCGAAGCGGGGAACTATCAGGCGCGCGTCGCCCCCGCGGGAGCGCCGGAACTCGCCGCACTCTGCATCCGGCTCAATCATCTCGCTGCCACATTGGGCGATGTGCTCGAGGACCGGCGGCGTCTGGCCCAACGGGCCGTCTCGCTGCAGGATATCGAGCGCAAGGATATCGCACGCGAACTGCATGATGAGTTCGGGCCGTATCTGTTCGCCCTGCGCGCCCATGCGGGCGCAGTGATGCGTCTCGCCGATCACGATCCCTCGGGCACAGGTGCCTTGTCGAGGCACGGCACTGCCATTCTGGCGCAGGTCGATGTCTTGCAGCAGTTCAATCGCCGCATTCTCGAGCGATTGCGACCGGTCGGGCTGACAGATCTCGGTTTGTCCGAGGCTATTACGGTCTTGCTGCGTCTCTGGCGCGAATCCCATCCGGAGGTCATGATCGAGAGCTTGGTATCGCCGACGCTTGCTCGCCTTGGTGAGGTCGCCGAGCTGACCGCCTATCGTGTCGTTCAGGAGGCACTCACCAATGTGTTCCGCCACGCGCAAGCCTCCGCCGTGAGCGTGATCATCGAACCGGTGATGGGGGCAGCGGCGAAGCCTGATTGTGACAACGTGCTGGTCCGCGTGCGCGACAATGGCCGCGGCCTCGATCCTGATCGCAATGGCGGCTTTGGTCTGGTCGGCATGAGAGAGCGGGTCTGGGCCCTGGGCGGGACGCTCACGGTCAGATCTGATGTGGACGGTGTGACTGTCGAGGCTATCATTCCCGTGACGGAGCCGCTGCCAAATGCGCCTGTAACGCGCGATCGGGAATTTGTCCCGACTTTATCGGGAAAATAACTGAGACGGATTTCGACATTTGCAGATAGCGCAGCCTCTCACACTCGCTAGTATCACGCTACCGAACGGTGCCATCAGAGCGCCGACGCGGAATGGGGTGAAACAGATGCGCGTAAGAGTGCTGGTCGTGGCTTCGCTGTCGACGGGTTTTCTACCGGTTTCCGAAACGGCTTTTGCGCAAAGTCCACCTGGAGAGCCGCAGGTGCTGCCTCCGGTGGTGGTGTCCGCCCCCGCCACCGCCAGCAAACGCGGCCCCCGGCGTCAGACCACCCAGCGGGTCGCCGAGCGGCCGCGTACGGTCTACGTCTATCCGACCACACCGACGTCGCGTTCCGGCATCGACGTCGACAAGGTCACGGCGAGTATCAATTATGTCGATGCCCGCGCGATCGAACGTGCCAATTCCCTGAACGTCACGGATGCGCTGCAGCAGCAAGTGCCCGGCATTCTGATCAACGAAGTCGCGGGCAATCCCTTCCAGCCCGATCTGCAATTTCGCGGCTTCGTGGCGTCGCCGGTGGCTGGTACGCCGCAGGGGCTCGCGGTCTATCAGAATGGCGTGCGCATCAACGAAGCCTTCGGCGACACCGTCAATTGGGACCTGATCCCGACCGCGGCAATCCGATCGGTCAGCGTGGTGACCAACAATCCCGCCTTCGGCCTCAACGCACTGGGCGGCGCGGTCAACATCCAAATGAAGGACGGCTTCAACTATCAGGGAGCCGAGCTCAGCACGATGGGCGGCTCGTTCGGCCGCATCCAGGGCTCGGCGCAATGGGGCAAGCAGGTCGAGGGTTTCGCCGTCTATGGCGCGCTTGAAGGCCTGCATGACAAGGGCTTCCGCAACTTCGCGACATCGGACGTCCGACGCTTTTATGGCGATGTTGGCTATCGCAGCGACAGCAGCGAGCTTCACCTCAATATGGGCGTCGCCAACAACAAGTTTGGCGCCTCGGCGACCGTTCCGGTCGAACTGCTGCAGCAGAATTATGGCGCCACCTATACAACGCCGCAGACCTCGAACAATCGCGTCGGCTATCTCAATTTCACTGGAAAGGTCGAGGCGACGCCGACCTGGACGGTGGAGGCGGCGGCGCATCTTCGCTTCTTCCGGAACAAGACCCAGGATGGCAATCCAACCGGCACCCAGCCCTGTGAAGATCCGACCCTCTTGTGCTTCGGCGATGACGACACGCCGGCCAACGGCCTCAACGGCGCGCAAATTGCCAATCCTTTCGCGCCCGGCGCGGTTCTTGGCGAGAATGATCGGACCTCGACGCGCTCGACCACGGTGGGCGGCTCCCTGCAGGCGACCAATACCGATCAGTTGTTCGGCCATAACAACCGCTTTGTCGTCGGCGCCAGCTATTCGTCCAGCGCCAGTCACTTCACGGCCAGCGCCGAACTCGGCACCATCGGCCCGGATTACATCGTCACCGGCAGCGGGATTTCCCTCGGTCAGTCCGGCGATCCGATCGCGATCGGCCCGGTGTCGCTGCGCACCACCAATCGCTATGGCGGCATTTACGCGCTCGACACGTTCGACGTGACCAATGCCTTTTCGATCACCGGCGGCGGTCGCTTCAACACCGCGCAGATCGTGCTCGAGGATCAGATCGGCACCGCGCTCAACGGTGACCACACTTTCAATCGTTTCAATCCGATCATCGGCGGTACCTACAAGATCACGCCTGAACTGACCGCCTATGCCGGCTATTCGGAAGCCAACCGCGCGCCGACCCCGCTGGAACTCGGCTGCGCCGACCCCGCCAATCCCTGCATCGTCGGTGCCTTCCTGATCTCCGATCCGCCGCTCAAGCAGGTGGTTTCGCATACGATAGAAGCTGGTCTGCGTGGCACCAAAGAGCTGAATGCGGGCACGCTGGGCTGGAAGCTCGGCGCCTTCCGCGCCACCAACACCGATGACATTCTCGCAATCCCGAGCCCGGTGCTGCAAGGCTATGGCTATTTCCAGAATGTCGGCTCGACGCGCCGGCAGGGTATCGAGGCGGAGGTCACGCTGCGTGCACCGACCCTGCAGCTCTATGCGAGCTATGCCTTCGTCGATGCGCGCTTCCTTGATCCGCTCGCTATCGGCTCGAACAGCCCGTTCAAGGATGATGACGGCAACGTCCAGATCCTGCCCGGCAACCAGATCCCGGCGATCCCGCGTCACCGCGTCAAGGCCGGGTTCGACTATGCGCTGACTGACGCTTTCAAGGTCGGGGCTGATGCGCTGTTCGTCAGCAGCCAGTATTTCGTCGGGGACGATTCCAACCAGGCACCGAAACTTGAAGCCTATACCGTGTTCAATGCCCACGCGTCGTACCAGATCGACAAATCCGTGCAGGTCTTCGCCCGCGTCGACAACCTCCTCGACCGACGCTATTCGACATACGGGACTTTCTTCGAGACCGACTCGGTGCCGAATTTTGCCAATGGCGGCGCTCAGTTCACAGACGCACGTTCGGTCAGCCCGGCGCGGCCGCGTGCTTTCTATGCGGGTGTGAAAGTCAGGTTCTGACGGGCGTGGGCGATCAGGCCCGCGTCCAGTAGCGATAGCCGAGCCACCCGAGCAGGAGTGCGCTGGCGAGCCACAACACGATGATGGCGATCATGCCCGATCTGCTGGTCGGGCGTTCCGCAGCCTCGCGCGCCTTGATCCGGTACTCGGCCATCACCTCGCCCGGGACCAGCGCCACCACGAGCCAGATACCCAGCGGCACGATGATCAGGTCGTCGAGATAGCCGAGGACCGGCACGAAATCCGGAATGAGATCGATCGGCGACAGCGCATAGGCGGCGACAGCGATCGCGAGAACTTTCGCAAACCATGGCACCCGCGGATCGCGCGCGGCGAGATAGACGGCATGCGTGTCCGTCTTGATGTTCCGAGCCCAGCTTTTGATCCGCATCAACATGAATGCGTCGTATCGCACAAGTCAGCTTCAGAATAGCCATTGATATTGCAGCAGAAGTTGGCGGATCTCGCCTCCCCCTGCGAAGGGTCGAATCTTCCCGCCCCAGCCACAGCGGGGCCCGGATGCGCCCTTTGGCGTGTTGAGGAGCTGCCCGTTTCGTGGGAAGACGGCGGAAAGCTGAAAAAGTGTACCCAAAGAATTTCTGGGAGCGAGATGCCATGACCTACCGAGCACCGATCAACGACATGCTGCTGGCCCTCAACCATGGCGCCGGCCTGCAGGCGGCCCTGAAAGCCGGCCATTATGGCGATTTCGACGCCGACATGACCGCTGCCGTGCTTGAAGAAGCCGGCCGCTTTGCCAGTGACGTTCTGGCGCCGCTCAATACCGTGGGCGACAAGAACGGTATCAAGCTCGCGGATAATAAAGTCACCACCGCCCCCGGCTGGCCCGATGCCTATGCGCGCTGGACTGCCGCCGGCTGGAACGGCGTCTCTGGCCCCGAAGCTTTCGGCGGCCAGGGCCTGCCGCTGGCGATCAATGCCGCCTGCACCGAAATCTGGAGCGCGTCGAACATCGCCTTCGGCCTCTGCCCGCTGCTGACGCTGTCGGCCATCGAAGCGCTCGACGCCCATGGCAGCGATGAGCTGAAAAAGATCTATCTGGAAAAGCTGGTCACCGGCGAATGGACCGGCACCATGCAGCTCACCGAGCCGCAGGCCGGCTCCGATGTCGGCGCGCTGCGCTCGCGCGCCGAGCGTGCGCCGGACGGCAGCTATCGCATCTCCGGCACCAAGATCTTCATCACCTATGGCGATCACGACATGACCGATAACATCGTGCATTTCGTGCTTGCGCGATTGCCCGATGCCCCCGCCGGTACCAAGGGCATCTCGCTGTTCCTGATTCCGAAATTCCTCGTCAATGCCGACGGCTCGCTCGGTGAACGCAACGACATCCATGCCTCCGGCGTCGAGCACAAGCTCGGCATGCACGCCTCCCCCACCTGCACCATGACCATGGGCGACAAGGGCGGCGCGGTTGGCTACCTCATCGGCGAGGAAAATCGCGGCATGCTCTGCATGTTCACGATGATGAACCAGGCCCGGCTCGGCGTCGGGCTTGAAGGCGTCGGCATTGCCGACCGCGCCTATCAGCAGGCACTGGCCTTCGCGCAGGAGCGTAAACAAGGCCGCGGCATCGGCAGCAAGACTGCGGGCATGGACCCGATCATCGTGCATCCCGACGTCAAGCGCATGCTGATGCAGATGCGCTCGCTCACCGCCGCTGCGCGCACCATCTGCTACGCCACCGCCGTGGCGCTCGACGTCGCCGCGCGTTCGCCCGACGCCAAGGTGCGCACCGAAGCGGCGGCACGCGGCGCACTGCTGACGCCGATCGCCAAGGCATTCTCCACGGATATCGGCAATGAAGTGACGTCACTGGGCGTGCAGATCCATGGCGGTATGGGCTTCATCGAGGAGACCGGCGCTGCGCAGCACTACCGCGATGCGCGCATCACCGCGATCTATGAAGGCACCAACGGTATCCAGTCGATCGATCTCGTCACGCGAAAACTCGCAGCATCAGGCGGCGAAGCCGTATGGGCACTGCTTGACGAACTCAGCGGCATCGTGTCGCGCGTGGAGGCCTCCAACGATCCCGCCTTCGGCACCACCGGCGCAAAACTCCGCGACGCGCTCGGCTCGCTGGAGCGTTCGAGCAAATGGCTGCTGGAGAAGCTGGCCTCGGCGCCAAACGACGCTCTGTCCGGCGCCACGCCCTATCTGCGGCTGTTCGGCTCCACCCTCGGCGGCTGCATGCTGGCCAATGAGGCGCTTGCAGCGCGCGACATCGACGGCGGCAGCAACGCGACGCGTTATGTCACACTGGCGCGGTTCTTCGCCGAGAATGTTGCGGTGCAGGCTGGTTCGCTTGAACGCACCGTGATGGACTCCAGTGAATCCGTGATGTCGGCCGATGCCGTTTTGCTGGCATAAACCATCGCCCTCCATATCGGCCGCAGCGGATTGATGTAATATCCGGCAGAGGAAACGTGCCAGCCGCGCTTTTTGCGGGGCGCTGCAAGGAGCTGCAAGGGATTGACATGACCGAACATCTGATCGTGACCGACGACGAGGCCACGCGCGTGATCACGCTGCGCCGGCCGGAAAAGAAGAACGCGCTGACGCAGGACATGTATCACGCCATGTCGGACGCGATCGACACCGCGCAGAACAATCCCGATATCCGCTGCATGATCATCACCGGCGGCTCCGGCGCCTTCACCGCGGGCAACGACCTGCAGGATTTTCTGAAGGACAGCGCCGAAAAGGCCGAGTCCCCACGCGCGTCGAACGCCGTGAAGTTTCTGTATTCGCTGGCGCAGAACACCAAGCCGATCATCGCCGCGGTGGATGGCATTGCCATCGGCATCGGCACGACCATGCTGTTCCACTGCGACTATGTGCTGGCCTCGACCACCGCAACCTTCTCAACGCCGTTCATTCATCTCGGCCTGGTGCCGGAAGCCGCCTCCAGCCTGCTGTTCCCGCGCACCATGGGTCATCAGCGGGCCTTCGCCGCGCTGGTGATGGGCCGCACGATGACGGCGGAAGATGGCCAGGCCGCCGGTTTCATCAACGAAATCGTGCCGCCCGGTCACACTGAAGTCGAAGCGCGCAAGGTCGCCCGCGAAATCTGCGCACTGCCGGTGGAAGCCGTGGCAATCTCGCGCCGGCTGCTGAAGCTCCCGCCCGAGGATCTCACGCGGCGCATCGATCAGGAGAGCCATCTGTTCGGCGAGCGCATGAAGTCGCACGAAGCGAGCGCGGCGTTCAAGGCGTTCTTCGCGCGCAAGAAGGGGTGATGATCCTGCGCTTTCTTAACCTCTCCTCGTTTCACGGGGAGAGGTCGACGTTCAGGCGCGCAGCGCATGAACGTCGGGTGAGGGGCATGGCACTGTCGTCAACGCAATTGTGAGCTATCGTGTCGCTGTCATGTCAAACGATAGCGGCATGAATGACCAATTATCGCAGCGAAAGTTGCGGACATCCGACCCGAGGGATCTTCCAGAATTGCTGACATCGTGCGCTGCGCTTCGCCGGTCGACCTCTCCCCGCCTAGCGAAGCTGCGCTTCGCATGGACACGGGGAGAGGTTAGGACCATCGTACTTGCGGTGCTCGCGGCATGGTCGCTGAGCTTTACAGGTGCTTACGCCCAGACCCCCGCATCTCCCGTCGACGTCACCGTCCTTGCCATCAACGACTTCCACGGCAATCTGCGCCCTGCCCCCGGCGGTATCAGTATCGACGATCCCGCCGACAGGACGAAGAAGATCACCGTGCCCGCCGGCGGCGCGGAGCATATGGCGACGCTGGTGAAGCAGCTCCGCGCCGGCAAGGCGAACAGTGTATTCGTGGCTGCCGGCGACCTGATCGGCGCCAGCCCGTTTCTCTCTGCGCTGTTTCATGACGAACCGACCATCGAGGCACTATCGATGATGGGCCTTGAGATCGCCTCGGTCGGCAATCACGAATTCGACGAAGGGCGCGAGGAGCTGCTGCGCATGCAGAACGGTGGGTGCCACCCCATCGATGGCTGCCAGGGCCCGCATCCCTTTGCCGGCGCGACGTTCAACTATCTCGCCGCCTCGACCATCGACACCAAGACCGGCAAGCCGCTGCTGCCGTCCTATCAGATCAAGACATTCGACGGCATTCCCGTCGCCTTCATCGGGCTCACGCTGAAAGGCACGCCCGGTCTCGTCGCCCCGCCGGGAATCGCCGGGCTGGAATTCAGGGACGAAGCCGACACGGTCAATGCGCTGGTGCCCGAACTGAAGGCCAAAGGCGTCGAGGCCATCGTGGTGCTGATCCATGAGGGCGGCTTCCCCACCGGCGACTACAATGAATGTCCGGGTATTTCCGGACCGATCGTCGATATTGTGAAGAAGTTCGATAAGGCGGTCGACGTCGTCGTCAGCGGTCACACCCACCGCGCCTACACCTGCCAGATCGACGGACGCCTCGTCACGTCAGGCGACAAATACGGCACGCTGGTCACCACCATCGATCTCAAGCTCGACCGCACGACGCGCGACGTCATCAGCGCGAAGGCCGACAACGTCATCGTGCGCACGGCAACCTATCCCGCAGATCCCACGCAGACGGCCTTGCTTGCCGCCTATGACAAGGTTGCCGCGCCCATTGCCAGTCGCCCTGCGGGATCGGTCACCGCAACGCTGTCGCGCATGCCCGACATGACGACCGGCGAAAGCCCGCTGGGCGATATCATCGCCGACGCACATCTCGCCGCGACATCGGCCGGCAATCTCGGCGCCGCCGTGATCGCCTTCACCAATCCCGGCGGCATCCGCGCCGACATCACCAAATCGGCCGACGGCAGCGTGACCTATGGCGACGTCTTCGCAGCGCAGCCGTTCCGCAACCAGCTGGTGACGCTGACGCTCACAGGCGCGCAGATCAAGGCGATGCTCGAGCAGCAATGGAACACGCAGAGCCGGCCGCGCATCCTGCAGGTGTCGAAAGGCTTCAGTTACGCCTGGAATAACGGTGCAGCCGCCGGCCAGCGTGTTCCACCCGAGCGCATGATGCTGGATGGTAAGGTGATCGATCCCGCAGCAAATTATCGCGTCACCGTGAACGGCTTTCTGGCCGTCGGCGGCGATGGCTTCACGGTGCTGAAAGAGGGCAAGGAGCCGCTGGTCGGCGTCTATGATGTCGATGCGCTGAACGCCTACATGAAGGCCAACAGCCCGGTGTCGCCGATGCCGCTGGGGCGGATTGCGCGGGTGGATTAGCGGAACGCCTGTCGGCCCCAAGCCGTCATTCCGGAATCATCATGGCTCGTCATTCCGGGGCGCACGAAAGCGGCGGGGCCGCTGCAGTGCGAACCGGAATCTCGAAGTGCTTTGCGCTGAACAGATCGGGATTCCGGGTTCGCGTCCGGCAAATGCCGGCCGCGCCCCGGAATGACAGTTTGGGGCGGGAGACGTCATTAAACATTTTTTCCTATCTCCCGTTGACAACACCCTCGTCAGGTTTATATTCCCCTTCGTCCTGCCCCATCGAGAGGGGCGATCGCGATCGTCACGTTCGCGGGGTGGGATGCGGTGGACGCCGGAGATGCGGCGTTACGCGGTTCACGGGGGACGTCTGTCTTCGGGCAGGACGGATCTGCGCCAGCACTGCCACTGGCAAGGAGACGGCCGACCTTGGGATGGAAAGAGCCCTGGACAGCGCGACGGACGACCAAATCGAAACGCGTTCGGCCAAGTGCTTTGCGGCTACCCTGTCCCTCCGCCCTGGGACATTAATTTTGGTGATGGGACCGTTCGCCATGGCAGATGTGCAAGCAACCGAAAAAACACCGCAGGCGGAACGCCGGGCAATCGCTCGGCGCCTCCGAAAGTCCTGATGCACTCTCAATTGCGGAAGACCGCATTCGCATCAGGCCCAAGGGTGCAACGGGCACCCGGCGTTCCGCACGCCCTCTCACAGGGGGCAGGAATGCAAGCAACGACGGCGCCCCCGCGCCGCAAACAATGGGGGCGATGACGCATGTCTGAAGAGCAGTGGCTGTTTGACATTTGAATCTGTGATGGCGCGATGAAGGCGCCGCCCCCACAGGTGTCATCCCCGGGCTTGACCCGGGGATCCAGCTTGGCCCGCACACCGTCGCACAAGACAAGGTGGATGGCCGGGTCAAGCCCGGCCATGACGTGGGGAGAGGCCTGGGATTATTGCGAAGCTCGCTTCGCGCTATCCGGCCATGACCGTCATGAAATTGAACGGCCTTCACCTTCTACGCCACGTTCCTCCGGTCGATCTCGCTATGGACATCGAACGGCTCCGGCCTGCCCACCGCATAGCCCTGCGCAAAGTCCACGCCGATCTGCGTGAGCGCCGTGATGATCTCGTCGCTCTCGACAAATTCCGCCACCGTCCGCTTGCCCATGATCTTGCCGATATGGCTGATCATCTCGACCATGGCGCGGTCGATCGGATCGGTGAGCATGTCCTTGACGAAGGAGCCATCGATCTTGAGATAGTCCACAGGCAGGTGCTTGAGATAGGCGAAGGACGACATGCCGCTGCCAAAATCGTCCAGCGAGAAGCGGCAACCGATCTGCTGCAGCGCCTGGATGAATTTATTGGCGTCGGCGAGATTGGCGATGGCGCTTGTCTCGGTGATCTCGAAGCAGATGATGGTCGGCGGTATCCGATAGATGCGGAACTGCTCGCGGACATAGTCCAGAAAGCTTTCATCCTTGAATGTCGCGCCGGACAGATTGATGGCGCAGGTCGAGACCGGCGTCGCACCTTCGACCAATCGCGCGGCGAGAATGATGAACGCATTCCTGACCACCCAGCGATCGATCAGCGTCATCAAACCATAACGTTCTGCCGCGGGAATGAAATGGCCGGGCGCAACCAGTTGCCCCGCCTCGTCGCGCAGCCGCAACAACAGTTCGACATGCAGAGTGCCATCCTCGCGCTCGCTGAGCGGAATGATCTTCTGGGCATAGAGACGGAAGCGATCCTGTTCCAGCGCATCGTGAATGCGCTGTACCCAGTTCATTTCGCCGAACCGCTGCAGCAATTCGGAATCGCTGGGCTGATGCAGTGTAACGCGATTGCGGCCTTTCTCCTTGGCCATGTAACAAGCTGCATCGGCCGCGCGCAGCGCTTCTTCCAGCGTCACCTCGGGCTGCGCGATACAGACGAGGCCAATACTGACGGTGACGTTGAACGAACGTCCGTTCCAGACGAAGTTCAGCTCTTCGACCGTCCGCCGCAATCGCTCGGCGGTCGCCGCCGCGCGATCCGGCTCGCAGCGTTCCAGCAGCACGGCGAATTCATCGCCACCAAGGCGGGCCAACAGATTGTCCGGGCGCAGATGTTTTTTCAGTATGCCCGAGACCTGCCGCAGCAGATGATCGCCGGCGGCATGGCCGCAGGTGTCGTTGACGATCTTGAATTGATCGAGATCGAGAAACATCAGTGCATGCGGCCGCGCATCGGCGTCGATCCGCGGCAGTGCATATTGGACCCGACGCTCGAATTCGCGGCGGTTCGGCAGCCCCGTCAGTGCATCATGCGAGGCCTGGAACGCGAGACGTGAGATGTATTTCTGCTCACGCTCCTTCTCGATCTTCAGCGCCGTCTCGAAGCGCTGACGCTGGATCAGCAGATTACGTGTCCGCCAGATGCCGAGCAGGATCAACAGCGCCGCGGTGAACACATTGGCGACCAGCAGAATGCCTTGAATGGCGCGGGAGCCGATGCCGAGGCGTCGGGAGAACTCCACTGCCAGCGGCGAGGTCTGTTCATTGATCTGGTCGATTTGCGCCTTCAGGGCTGCAAGGCGCATCGATCCCACCTTGCCATCGATGACGCTGGCGTGAATGGCGTCGGCCGTATCCACCAAATTCTGGATCACGGGATCGGTGGCGTGCCAGGTCTCGATGGCTCGGGCGAGATAGACGACCTTGCTGAAATTGCGAAACAGCGAGATCATGCCGGGGATGTCTGCGGCATCGTTGCCGCCTTGCAGGAATCCGTCATAGGCAGCCCGCAGATCCGGCACCGCCTGTTCGAGCGCGCGGCGCGCGATGAGATCCCCGAGCGGCACGGCGATGCTCGCCTGATAGAGACGATAATATTTGTCGTCGCCGGTCTCGGCATAGAGGCTGAGTGCATGCACCGCCTCCATCTGCCCCTTCGACCATCGGCTTTCGCCGGTGACATAGGCGCGGACCGACGACAGGATGTGGATGCTGGTGCCGGCGAGAAATGCCTGCAGCAAGACGATGGCAACGAACGGCCACACCGAACGCAAGAGATGGGGTACGCGCCTTGGATATTTCGATTCACTCATCGCGTACGAACCCACCCCAGACGCGAGCGCAACTGCGGAGTCCGACGATGGAATATGCGCACCTTCTCCGCAGAATGCCGCGGCCTCCACCGATAGCAGCCGCGACTTAACGCGCGTTTCAATTCCGCGGCGTCAGGCGGTGTCGATGAAACGACATGAATCGAATGTGAAGAAAGCGATCCATAATTCTGATCGGTAGCTTTGTTAGGGGACGACCGCACCAGCGATGCCCCCCTATCGGAACCTGACCTGACCGGCTAGGTTATCGTCTCATCATACCAGCGCACCCTGCGCTTGCGGACCATTTGCATGACGACACTTCTTCTAAGCCATCCGGCCTCGCTCGATCACCTCACCCCGCCCGGCCATCCTGAACGCCCCGACCGTATGCGCGCGGTGGCGCAGGCACTCAGCGAAGACCGCTTCAACGCGCTGGTGCGGGGCGAAGCGCCGGAGGGCAATCTCGACGTCGTCAGCCTCTGTCATGACAATCATTACATCGATGAATTGCGCCATGTCGCGCCGAGCAGCGGCCTCGTCTATCTCGACGGCGACACGTCGATGTCCCCTGGCACCTGGGAAGCGGTGATGCGCGGCGTTGGCGGCGCAATCGCGGCGACCGACGCGGTGATGAAAGGCGAGCACACCAATGCCTTCGTCGCGACCCGCCCGCCCGGCCATCATGCCGAGCACAACAAACCGATGGGCTTCTGCTTCTTCGATCAGGCGGCGATTGCAGCGCGGTATGCGCAGCGCACCTACGGCATTACCCGCGCGGCTGTCGTGGATTTCGATGTCCACCATGGCAATGGCACGCAGGACATTTTCTGGGCCGACCCCACGGTGATGTATTGCTCGACACATCAGATGCCGCTGTTTCCCGGTACCGGTGCATCCCAGGAGCGCGGCGAGCACGACACGGTCGTCAATGCACCGCTGCATGACGGCGACGGCAGTGCAAAATTCCGCTCTGCTTTCGACAATCTCATCCTGCCGCAACTGCAGAAATTCGCACCGGAACTGCTGATCATCTCCGCCGGCTTCGATGCGCATCGCCGCGATCCGCTCGCGTCGCTCAATCTCGACGCCGAGGATTTCGGCTGGGTGACACGCAAGCTGATGGATCTCGCCGACAGCACCGCCGGTGGCCGCATTGTCTCGGTACTCGAGGGTGGTTATGATCTGCAGGGCTTGAAAGAATCGGCCGCGGCCCATGTTTCTGCGCTGATGGGGGCATCGCGCTGAAAGGGGGCAGGTCGCAAAACGTACCCGCCACAATACGCCCTCAAACATATCTTTGACTCCGTCCTTCCAAAATGCGCACACGGGAAACCGAATGGCCGAGAACACCCATGCTGACGTCAAGAAGCTGACGTTTGAGACCGCGATCGAAGAACTGGAATCGATCGTGAAGCGCCTCGAAGACGGCAAGGTGCCGCTGGAAGAGTCGGTCGCCATCTATGAGCGCGGCGAGGCGCTGAAACGGCGCTGCGACGAGTTGCTGCGTCAGGCTGAAGCCCGCGTGGACAAGATCACCACGGATTCGAACGGCAAAGCGATCGGCACCGAACCGCTGGACGTCCAGTAGGAAATCGCGCGGGCTGAGACCTCGCACCACCCCGCGGCCGAATTAGCGCTTGGCGCATGGCGCGGCCTGTTTATAGTCCGCCGTCAGTCCGGGGAACCAGCGTGCGCGTCCAGCACCGTCATGTCATCTATGTGCAGGGATACGATCCGCGGGGACTCTCGCAGTATTACCGCATGTTTCGGACCGAACTGCGCAAGTTCGGCCGGCTCTATGGTCTGACCACCTCGGTCAGCCGGCCGAAAGGTCATACGGACGGCGAATTTGCGCATGAATCCGCCTCCTGGCGCATCGAAACCTCCGGCGACGGCTGGCAGACCACAACCGATTACGATTTCCTGCGCTGGGAAGACATGATCCAGCGCGATCTGGCCGTGCCGATCTGGCGCACGCTGATCCACGCCATCGCCATCTATTGGGGCCTTGTCTTCTCCGGTACGATGGGCCGGTTCTGGAAGGCGCATTGGCGCTTCGCCACCTTCATCAGCTGGCCCCACGTCCTGTTGCTCAACGGAGCGATCTGGTCGGCGGGCATCGCCTGGCTGTTCGCGTTAGGGCTGCAGGCGCTTGGAATACACGGATTTCTGGTGGGCTGCGGCGCTGCGGCGGTGTTCGTGGCCGTGCTCGGCTCGCTGCTGAAATACACCGAAAAGCACACCTATCTGCTCTATCTGATGGCCGACACGATCTTCACCTGGCAGTTTTCCCACGGCAACCGGCCGGACTGGGACGCCCGGATCGACCGTTTCGCGCAGCATCTGGTCCAGGTCGCCAAGTCTACCAAGGCGCAGGAAATCGTGCTGGTCGGTCACAGCTCCGGCTCGTTCCTTGGCTCCGAAATCCTCGCCCGCGCGCTGAAACTCGATCCGGAACTCGGTAGCCACGGCCCTCGCGTCGTGCTGCTGACGCTCGGCGGCAATATGCCGATCGTCGGCTTCCATAGAGTCGCGCAAGGCTTTCGCGACAATTTGCGGCTGCTGGCCGTGGAGCCTTCCATCGACTGGATCGACTGCCAATCCCGCAAGGACGTGATGAACTTCTTTCCGTTCGATCCCATCGCCGGTCACGGGATCGACGCCGGCGCGGCCCGGCGCAATCCCACCATCGTCCCCGTCCGGTTCCGCGAAATCATCCGCCCGGAACATTACAACCGGTTCCGCTGGAAATTCTTCCGGGTGCACTTCCAGTTCGTCATGGCCAATGAGCGGCCGCATGCCTACGATTTCTTCATGATCGTTTGCGGGCCTGTGCCTCTCAGGGGGCGTGTCAGTCAGCCGGCTACAACTTTGGCGTTGGTCGATGGCACCCCCACCACCCGCGAAAACGCATGGAAAAAGCTCGATTTGGGCGCGAAGAGCCCTACCCACACGGGTTCCCATGAGACGGAACCGGTCGCCCGGCGCATCGGCTAGGCACACCGCGCGAATGTCCATAGCGCCTTTGTGCTGCCACCCCCGCAGGCACGGCGGTTGGCTTTGGCCATCGCTTTGGTGTAAAGGGACTAGGACTATGCGCTGACGAGCAGGCTGAAACGCCGGCCGTTAACGTAGATAAGCGCTTCATTCATCTGGCAAAAATGATCAGATGAAGTCGCCGCCAAGCATGTTAGATATCACACTGAAAAATCGAAGCCCATTATAAGGCCTCGAAACAGGCTTCCCGGTTCTGGAGGCTGCGGTTGTCCGGTGGGCGCGCGGAAACGCGACGGCCCCGAAGCCAGACGCAGTCCCGGACATGTAAAATTGGAATAGTGCCGTGACCGATTTTAGTAAGACACCGTTGCTCGATACCATCAAGACTCCGGAAGATCTCCGGAAGCTGAAGATCGAGCGGGTTCGTCAGGTTGCCGACGAGCTTCGTCAGGAAACCATCGATGCGGTGTCCGTCACCGGCGGCCACTTCGGCGCCGGTCTTGGCGTTGTCGAACTGACCACCGCCCTCCACTACGTCTTCGATACGCCGCGCGACCGCATCATCTGGGATGTCGGCCATCAGGCCTATCCGCACAAGATCCTCACCGGTCGCCGCGACCGTATCCGTACGCTCCGCACCGCCGGTGGTCTGTCCGGCTTCACCAAGCGCAGCGAGAGCGAATACGATCCGTTCGGCGCCGCGCATTCCTCGACCTCGATCTCCGCCGGCCTCGGCATGGCGGTCGCCCGCGACCTCTCCGGCGGCAAGAACAACGTTATCGCCGTGATCGGTGACGGTTCGATGTCGGCAGGCATGGCTTATGAAGCCATGAACAACGCAGGCGCGATGAATTCCCGCCTTATTGTCATCCTCAACGACAACGACATGTCGATCGCGCCGCCGGTCGGCGCCATGTCGGCCTATCTGTCGCGCATGTATTCGGGCAAGACCTACCGCTCGCTGCGCGATGCCGCCAAGCAGCTCGGCAAACATCTGCCGAAGCTGATCGCCGATCGTGCCGAGCGCGTCGAAGAATATTCGCGCGGTTTCATGGTCAACGGCGGCACGCTGTTCGAAGAACTCGGCTTCTATTATGTCGGTCCGATCGACGGTCACAACCTCGATCATCTGCTGCCCGTGCTGCAGAACGTTCGCGACATGGAGACCGGCCCGATCCTGCTTCACGTCGTGACCCAGAAGGGCAAGGGCTACGGCCCGGCCGAAGCCGCCGCTGACAAATATCATGCGGTCGTCAAATTCGACGTCGCCACCGGCACCCAATCGAAGTCCAAGCCCAACGCCCCGGCCTATCAGAACGTGTTCGGCCAGAGCCTCGTCAAGGAAGCCGAGAAGGACGACAAGATCGTCGCCATCACCGCGGCCATGCCGTCGGGTACAGGCGTCGACATCTTCAACAAGGCGTTCCCGAACCGCACCTTCGACGTCGGCATTGCCGAACAGCATGCGGTGACCTTTGCCGCCGGTCTTGCGACCGAAGGCTACAAGCCGTTCTGCGCCATCTACTCGACCTTCCTGCAGCGCGGCTACGACCAGATCGTCCACGACGTGGCGATCCAGAATCTGCCCGTGCGCTTCGCCATCGATCGCGCCGGACTGGTCGGTGCGGATGGTGCGACCCATGCGGGCTCATTCGACAATGCCTATCTCGGCTGTCTGCCGAACATGGTCATCATGGCCGCCTCCGACGAAGCCGAACTGGTGCACATGGTCGCGACCCAGGTCGCCATCAACGATTCACCGAGCGCCCTGCGCTACCCGCGCGGCGAAGGCCGCGGCGTCGAGATGCCTGAAGTCGGCATCCCCCTGGAAATCGGCAAGGGCCGCATCGTCCGCGAAGGCAGCAAGGTTGCTCTTCTGTCGTTCGGCACGCGCCTCGCCGAATGTGAGAAGGCCGCCGACGAACTCGCCGCCCACGGCCTGTCGACCACGATTGCCGACGCGCGCTTCATGAAGCCGCTCGACACTGACATGATCCTCAAGCTCGCCCGCGATCACGAGATCCTTCTGACCGTCGAAGAAGGTTCGATTGGTGGATTCGGCTCGCATGTGATGCAGCTGCTCGCCGACAACGGCATGCTCGACGGCGGTCTGCGCATGCGTTCGCTGGTGCTGCCCGACATGTTCCAGGATCACGACACACCGGCAGCGATGTATGCCCAGGCGGGTCTCGACTCTAAGGGGATCGTCAAGAAGGTGTTCGAGACCCTCGGCAAGGATTTCAAGGCCGAGACCGTCAAGCTCGCTTGATCTGTCGTTGAACGCGACATCGCGTTTGCAATTGCGAAGAGAATACGACGAGGCAATTCGGCAGGAACCGCCGGATTGCCTCGTTCTCGTCTGAATTGGCTCGTCAATGTCGGCGCGGCTCACCATGAGACGGGGACTTCATGAATATCTATCTCGCAGGCCCCGACGTGTTCCTGCCCAATGCCGCCGAGATCGGCCGGCAGAAGGTCGCGCTCTGCAAGCGCTACGGCGCGCACGGGTTCTTCCCGCTCGATAACGCCATCGACATCAATGCCGGCGACGCTTCGCGCCAGATCTTCCACGGCAACGAAGCGATGATGAATCATTGCGACATTATCATCGCCAATCTCACGCCGTTCCGCGGTCCCAGCGCCGATGCCGGCACGGTGTTCGAGCTTGGCTATATGGCGGGCCACGGCAAGCTCTGCTTCGGCTATTGCAATGACCCCACGCTCTATATCGACCGTGTCCGCCGCATGACAGAGGTCACCGATCGGGACGGACATCTGGTGGATGCGGATGGGCTCACCGTCGAAAATTTCGGCCTCGCCGACAATCTAATGATGATCCACGCGCTCGATCTCTATGGCGCGCCCATGATCGTCCCCCGCGAAGCACCCAATGATCTCTGGCAGGATCTGACGAGCTTCGAAGCCTGTTTGAAACTTGCTGCATCGTACTGACCATGACGAAATCTCAGAACACTGCTGCCGCGCCGCGCAAACGCGCCGATACGCTTCTCGTCGACCGCGGAATTTTCGAAAGCCGCGCGCGTGCGCAAGCCGCCATCGAAGCGGGGCTTGTGAAGGCCAACGGCAAAGCGGTCGCCAAAGCGTCAGAACCGCTACTGCTCGACGCCGCGATCGAGGCTGAACCGGCGCATCCCTGGGTCTCGCGCGGCGGGGTCAAGCTGGCCGGCGCGCTCGAGCTATATCCGATCGAGATCGAGGACCACGTCTGCCTCGACGTCGGCGCCTCCACCGGCGGTTTTACAGAAGTGCTGCTCGCCAACGGCGCCAGCATGGTCTTCTCCATCGATGTCGGGCACAGCCAGCTTCATCCATCGCTGCACGGCCATCCGAAAATCATCTCGATGGAAGAAACGGATATCCGCAACTATGAGAACAAGCGCCTGCCGGCGCGGCCCGACGTCGTGGTAATCGATGTCAGCTTCATCTCGCTCAAGGCGGTGCTGCCTGTCGCGCTGTCGCTCGCCGCGGCGCCGATGAGCCTGCTGGCGCTGATCAAGCCGCAATTCGAGGCCGACCGGAAGCAATCCAAGCGCGGCATCATCAAGAACGCTGCCGTGCATCAGGCCATCTGCGACGACATCACGGATTTTGCCAGGACGCTCGGCTGCACCGATATCGAGGTCTTCCCGTCGTCGATCACAGGCGGCGATGGCAATATCGAGTTCTTCATGGGTGCCCGGCGTGGCTGAACACCTGACCATCGATCATGTCGGCCAGCGCGGCGACGGCGTCAGCCTCACCAGTGGCGCGTCGCTGTTCGTGCCCTACACGCTGGCGCATGAGATCGTCGAGACGGAACGCGACGACGAACATCCGGAGCGTCGACGATTGCTGCAGATCGACACCGCCAGCTCGGAACGAATTGATCCGTTCTGCACCTACTTCACGCGCTGCGGCGGCTGCGCCATCCAGCATTGGCAACCCGATCCCTATCAGGCCTGGAAGCGCCAGATCGTGATCGACACGCTGGCGCAGGCGAAGATCACCTGCCCGGTCGATCCGATCGTTGATGCTCATGGCGCCGGCCGCCGCCGCGTAACGTTGCATGCCCGGCGTGGTAGTGATGGCGAGCTGCGTGTCGGCTTTGCCGCATCCGCGAGCCACGCGATCATCGCCATTGACGCGTGCCCGATCCTGGATCCTGCACTGGATGGCGCGCTCGATGCCGCGCGCGCGCTGGCCGAGGTGTTGAAGCCGGTCAGCAAGCCGCTGGACATTCAGGTGACAGCGGCCAGTAACGGACTCGATATCGACGTCCGCGGCACCGGGCCATTGCCGACCGCGATCATCACAGCGCTGTCGCGCATCGCTGAAGCGCACAAACTCGCGCGCCTCACGCGGCATGGTGAACTCGTGCTGATGCGCGTACCGCCTGTGGTCACGATGGGCAGCGCACAGGTTACACTGCCGCCGGGCTCATTCCTGCAGGCCACGGCCGCCGGTGAAGAGACATTGGCGGCGCTTGTGCTCCAGCTCTGCAAAGGCGCGAAGAACATTGCCGACCTGTTCTGCGGCATCGGTCCCTTCGCGCTGCAGTTGGCCACCAAGTCGAAGATTACAGCTTTCGATAGCGACGCAGGCGCCATCACCTCGCTGCAACAGGCCATTAAGGACACCAAGGGTCTGAAGCCGATCAAGGCCGAGATGCGCGACCTGTTTCGCCGTCCACTGGTGCCGCAGGAGCTGCGCGACTTCGACGCTGTTGTGTTCGATCCGCCGCGCCAGGGCGCACAGGCACAAGTCGAACGGCTCGCGGCAAGCAAGATCCCCGTCGTCGTCGCCGTGTCGTGCAACGTCCAGACCTTCGCACGCGATGCAAAGATCCTGATCGATGGCGGCTACAAGCTCGAGAGCGTCACACCCGTGGACCAGTTCCGGCATACGCCCCATATCGAATTGGTGGCCCGCTTCAAACGCTAGTTGTCTTTTCACGGTGCTTGCGCTGGAGTGCACTCACGCTGCCGCACAAGTGCAGCATGGAGGCGACGTGACACCCATCGATCCCAACATTCTGCCGGCTGGAATTCGCTCGCGCTTCGTCGAGGGCATCAACGGTTTGCGTGTCCATGTGCTGGAGGCCGGCTTTGAAACCAAAGGCCGGCCCTGCATCCTGCTGGTACACGGATTTCCCGAGCTGGCCTTCAGCTGGCGCAAGGTCATGCCGCAGCTCGCCGCGGCCGGCTATCACGTGATTGCGCCGGACCAACGCGGCTATGGTCGTACCACCGGCTGGAGCGCAGACTATGATGGCGATCTGCGTCCCTTCAATCTGCTCAACCTCGTGCGCGATGCGGTCGGCCTCGTCGCCGCCTTCGGCTACCGCCATGTCGACGCCGTGGTCGGACACGACTACGGCAGCTCGGTCGCAGCATGGTGCGCACTGGTGCGGCCGGATGTCTTCAAATCCGTCGTGCTGATGAGCGCGCCCTTCGCCGGACCTCCGCCGCTGCCTTTCGGTACCGCCGATCAGCCGGCTCCGCCAAAGGCGGAAGATCCCGTGCATCGCGACCTCGCCGCACTGCCGCGGCCGCGTATCCACTATCAGTGGTACTACGCGACGCGTGCTGCCAACGCTCATATGCAACACGCACCGCAAGGCGTGCATGATTTCCTGCGCGCCTATTATCATCACAAGAGTGCGGACTGGCCGGGCAACACGCCCACTCCATTGCAGGGCTGGACGGCGAATGAACTTGCGAAACTTCCGGCCTATTATGTAATGGACCGCGACCAGACCATGGCCGAGACCGTCGCGGCAGAGATGCCGACGCCCGATCAGATCGCATCATGCAAATGGCTGCCGGACAATGAACTGGCCTTCTATGCCGGTGAATATGCCCGCACCGGCTTCCAGGGCGGATTGCAATGGTACCGCTGCAACACGACAGGCGCGTTCAATGCCGACTACGAGACGTTTGCCGGTCGCACCATCGACGTCCCTTCAGCTTTCATTTCGGGCAAGCAGGACTGGGGCATCTATCAGCGTCCCGGCGCCATCGAGACGATGCAAAACAGCGCCTGCACGAATATGCGCGCGATGCACCTGATCGACGGCGCAGGCCATTGGGTGCAGCAGGAACAACCACAAGAGGTCAGCCGCTTGCTGCTCAAGTTCCTGAAAGACAACGGTCCGCGCTCATAGTCCCTGCGATCAGGTCAGCCCAGCATCAGCCGACTGGCCTCCTCCATGCTGACATCGCGCTCACCCAGCAGATGCGCGACGATCTGTTTCTGCGTTTCGCTTTCGATCACAGCAAACGGATCGGGCGTCATCAGGCGATGATCGATCACGAGGCGCGACAGCAGCAGGCGCCGCGCGTCGCCGCGCCGGGCGTGGATGCGGTGCGCCTCCCATGTGAGTGCCACGGCGCTGGCCACATGATACAGCGAGCTCGTTGCGCGGCGGGCATCGCCCTCATTGTCCGAACGTGCAGCCACCTCACGGGCAAAGTCGATCGCCTTGTCTGTCAGACCGCGCAGGCGATCCCGCCATGCCTGCGGTACGCTCGGAGAATCGTCCAGCCGCGCATGCAAGTCGGCAGCAAGCGCAGCCTCGGCACCGTGCCGGCCCACCGCACGCGTCAGCGCGTCGAGCGCGACGATATTGCCGGTGCCTTCCCAGATCGAGCCGAGATGCGCATCGCGCAGCAGCCGCGCGGTGGCGAATTCCTCAATGTAACCGACACCGCCGCGCATCTCCATCGCATCCCCGCAGACCTTGCGCGCGTCACGCGTCGCACGGAATTTCAGCGTCGGCGTCAGGATCCGCAGCAGCGCTGCAGCATCCTGACTGCCGGCTTCGGCACGGTCCAGCGCATCCGCGGTGAGGAAGCTCATCGACAACGCCTGCTCGGTCGCCAGCATGATCTTCATCAACTGCCGCCGCGCCAGCGGCATGTCGATAATGCGCTGGCCGAACACGACACGTCCACGCGCGACTGCCATCGCATCGTGCCAGGCGCGGCGCATCAGCGAGGTCGACTTCACGCCATTCGACAGGCGCGACGAATTCACCATCTCGGCCATCTGCACGAAGCCGCGATCGAGCTTGCCGACGGCATAAGCGATAGCGCCCTCAAGCTTGATCTCACCTGATGCCATCGACCGCGTGCCGAGCTTGTCCTTCAGGCGCACGATCCGGTAGTGATTGGGCGTGCCGTCATCGAGCGTCCGCGGCATCAGGAACAGGCCGACGCCCTTGGTGCCGCCGACCGCACCTTCCGGCCGCGCCAGCAGCATCACGACCTTCGCATCGGCATTGGAGCAGAACCACTTTTCTCCATACAGCCGCCAGTGATCGCCCTCCTGCACGGCCCGCGTCGTCAGCTTGCCGACGTCGGAGCCGCCTTCCTTCTCGGTCATGAACTGGCCGCCCTGGGTCAGCTTGCTCATGTCGGTCTGCGTCAGCCCGTCGAGATATTTCGCCTTGAGCGCATCGTCGCCGTAATTCGACAGCAGCTTCGCAGCACCGTCGGTGACATTGATCGGGCAGCCCATGCCGAACTCGGCCTGGTTGAACAGGAACGTAAAGGCGTGTTTGGCCGCCACCGGATAGGTCGAGGGCCAGCCCATAATGCCCTTGCGGTGCGACAGCGCGTGAATGCCGAACTCGCCGAAGGCTGCGTTCTCCAGTTCGCGATAGGCCGGGTGATATTCCACCCACTGAACGTCCTGGCCGAACTTGTCGCGCTGATGCAGCACGGGCCCATGCTTGTCGGCCATCCGCCCGGCTTCATCGAGCGGACCACCGACAAGGCCACCCAGCCGATCGAGATGCGGCTCGATATGCTTGAACAGATCCTCCGGCAGATGAATGCGCAGCAGATCGGTCAGCGCCGGATCGGCGCGGTAGAAATTCATGCCGGACGTGTCGGGTGCGATCAGATTGGCGGCGATCTGGGCATGGGCGTTCATGACGGCCTCTTGTGTTTGGCAGTTGCGTTTCCATCTTCATCATGCGCCTACCGCGCCAGCGAATAAAGTGCCCAGCCGGAGATTTGATCCATGGAAATTCCGCATTACGAAACCGCTTTGATCGTCGGTGTCGGTGAGGGCATCAGCGCATCGCTGGCGAGGCTGCTGTCCAAACAGGGCATCCGCGTCGCACTCGCCGCCCGCAATCCCGTCAAGCTGGATGCGCTGTGCCAGGAGACCGGCGCCAAGGCCTTTGCCTGCGACGCGACCCAGGCTGGAGATGTCGCCAAATTGTTTGCAGATGCCGAACGCCAGATCGGCGCGCCCGATATCGTCGTTTACAATGCCAGCCAGCGCGCCCGCGGACCTTTCATCGAGCTCGCACCTCCCGATGTTGCACAATCCATCGCAGTTAGCGCCTTCGGCGGATTTCTGGTCGCACAACAGGCATTGCAGCGCATGTTGCCCAACAAGCACGGCGCCATCCTGTTCACCGGTGCCTCCGCGAGTATCAAGGGCTTTGCGCAATCGGCCCCCTTCGCCATGGGCAAGTTCGCTTTGCGCGGCATGGCGCAGTCGTTGGCCCGCGAGTTTGCACCGCAAGGGATCCACATCGCCCACTTTGTCATCGATGGCGGCATTCGCAGTTCGGTGCGGATCGAGCCCGCGGACAGGCCGGATTCGATGCTCGACCCCGATGCCATCGCCATGAATTACTGGAACGTGCTACAGCAGCCGCGCAGTGCCTGGAGTTCGGAGCTCGAAATCCGTCCATGGGTCGAGAAATTCTGACGCGAGAACGGGGCGAGATACATGAGTGAAGCCGCAAAGATCATCGACACCGGCACCAGTGAACTGCTGTGTGAGATCCGCGAGCGCGTTGCCGTCATCACCCTGAACCGGCCGGAAGCGCGCAACTCGCTGTCGGATCATCTCACGCCCGCATTGCGCACGATGATCCGCACCTGCGGCGAAAACCCCGATGTCGGCGCGCTACTGATTACAGGCGCCGGCACGGCCTTCTGCTCCGGCGGGGACGTGAAGGGCATGGGCGCTCATCGCAAGCAGTCCACGCTCGATATGTCCTTCGACGAACGCGTTGCCGACCTGCAGGAGCGCCAGCGCCTGCTGACCGGTGCGCTGGTCGCCGTACGCAAGCCGACCATTGCCGCCCTGCCCGGCCCCGCTGCAGGCGCCGGCCTTGCCATAGCCATGGCCTGCGACATCCGCATCGCGGCGCAATCGGCTTTCGTTTCCACCGGCTATCTGCGCGTCGGCCTCAGCGGCGATTACGGCATCGCCTGGCTGCTGACGCGGCTCGTCGGCACAGCCCGCGCGCGCGAGTTGATGTTCACGGCCGATAAGGTCGAGGCAAGCCGCGCCGAAGCCATCGGTCTGTTCAACCGCGTGGTGCCTGACGACAGGCTGCAGGACGAAGCCTTCGCCATGGCCCGTGGCATGGCCCAGGGACCGACGCTGGCGCTGCGCTACATGAAGGACAATCTCGACGAAGCGCTCGCATTCGATTTCACCACCGCGAGGGATCATGAAGCGGAGAGGCTGATCCGCACGACCATGACGGCAGATCACCGCGAGGCGGTGCAAGCCTTCATCGAGAAGCGCAAGCCAAACTTCTCTGGCAACTAGGGAATAGCCTCTCCCACGTCGTTGCCGGGCTTGACCCGGCAATCCACCTGTCGGAACGATGCGCATGCGGTCAAGATGGATACGCGGGTCAAGCCCGCGTATGACGACTGAGAGCAAAGCGCATGAAACTTCAACCCACCGTCCTGGCAAAATCGACAAACGCCCGCAGTGCCGCCGGCAATTGTCGGCGACTGGGATAATACATGAAGAAGCCGGGATAGGCCGGGCACCAGTCAGCGAGGACTCGAACAAGCTTTCGCTTGGCGATCAACTCCTCGACCTGCCCTTCGAACACGTAAGCCAGTCCGGCTCCGTCCAGCGCGGCGTCCACCATCAGATCCTGATCGTTCAGTGTGAGCGCGCCCGCGACGTCGATCTCGACCTCGATGCCGCCGCGCTCGAATTCCCAACGATAGAGCGCGCCACCCCAGAAGCGATAGCGGATGCACGGCAGATCTTTCAGCTCATGCGGCGTCTGCGGCAGCTTGTGCTGCTTGAGGAAGCCGGGTGACGCAACGACCGCCGATCGCTGCCGCGGGCCGATCGGCACCGCGATCATGTCCGCCGCAACGGTTTCGCCGAAGCGGATGCCCGCATCGAAACCGGCCGAGACCATGTCGACAAGACCGTCATTCACGGCAATCTCGACATTGATCTCCGGATAGGCTTTCAGAAATCGCGTGACGATCGGCAGCAGCACGAGCTGTGCGGATTGCCGGGCGGCGTTGAAGCGCAACGTCCCCGCCGGCTTGCCGCGAAAATGGTTGAGGTCCTCCAGCGCATCATTGATGTCCTGAAACGCCGGACTGACCCGCGCGAACAACCGCTCGCCCGCCTCCGTCAGCGCGACGCTGCGGGTGGTGCGATTGACCAGCCGGACATCAAGACGCTCCTCGATGCCGCGCAAGGCGTGGCTCAGCGCGGAGGCGGATACGCCCAGCTCAATGGCGGCATTGCGAAAGCTGCGATGCCGGGCAATCGCCAGAAAGGTGGCGAGGTCGGCCGGGCCGATCAGGCTCATTGTTGAATCCAACTCATGAACACATGGAACAAATAGAGGATTATTTCAGTTCTGGCGAGCCGCTAGTTTCCTCCCATCAGCCCTGCACTAACGCGGGGCCAACACAGGAGAGACCACCATGCGTGTCTGGTTCATCACAGGAGCATCCCGCGGTTTCGGCGCCCTCATCGCGGCAGAAGCCTTGGCCCAGGGCGATGCCGTCGTGGCAACGGCCCGCGATCCCAATGCTGTCACTGCACGTCTCGGCACCCATGAGCGCCTGCTGGCGACGCGGCTCGATGTCACCAGCGAGACCGAGGCCCATGAGGCCGCAGGTCAGGCCGTGAAGAAATTCGGCCGCATCGATGTGCTGGTCAACAATGCCGGTTATGGCCTGCTCGGCGCGATCGAGGAAGCCAGTGCCAATGAAGTCGAACGCCTCTATGCCACCAACGTGTTCGGCCTGCTCGGCGTCACCCGTGCCGTGCTGCCGCATATGCGCCGGCAGGGCTCGGGTCACATTATGAACATTTCATCCGTCGGCGGATATGCCGGCTTCCCCGGCTGGGGCGTCTATGGCTCGACCAAGTTCGCGGTCGAAGGCATCAGTGAAGCACTGGCCGCCGAAGTCGCGCCGCTCGGCATCCATGTCACCGTGGTCGAACCCGGCTTCTTCTGCACCGACTTTCTGGACGATAACTCGCTGGTGCGCACCGCACTCGAGATCAGCGACTATCACGCCACCGTCGGCAAGACTCGCGGCCATGCCGCCGACGCCAATCATGCGCAGCCCGGCGATCCCAGCAAGCTGGCAAAGGCCTTCATGCAGCTCGCGGCTGCCAAGACCCCTCCAGTCCGCTTGCCGCTCGGCAGCGACACGGTTGCGCGGATTGAGAGCAAGCATGCTTTTGTCGAAAAGGAACTGGCTGCGTGGCGCGACGTGGCCACATCAACAGACTTCGCGAAAGGGACGGCATAGGCGCCGTCTTCAGGACACGCAGATGCGACGAAGCAATCCTGAGCTAGAGAGGGATTGAATTGCTTCGTCGCATCATACCTTGCCTGAACGTGGCGAGCGTTGCCGCGCTTAGGCAAGTATCGGCTGCAGGGATCGCGCTGCGAGGCGCCAGACCGCACATGGGTTTGCGGTTGGCGCCGCATCGATCTGCTTTACGAAGCGCACCTGCTTCCAATCGCCCGGCGTCGGCGCGAATGTGAAGCCGGCCTTGCGGGCCAGTGCGAGCATTGCCTCGTTTGAGCGCAATGTATCCCCGAAGAGCTGGTCGGCTCCGAGCGCAGCAGCACGGCATTCCAGGTTAGATAAAAGGGCCGCGCCGATGCCCTGCCCTTGCATGGAATCGGCAACGGACAGGCCCAGCTCGAAACGGGACGTCGCTTCATCGAACGCGTAGCGGGCCTCGCCGACAATGGTCTCCGAGCCATCGCGCGAGATCGTCGCTACGACCGAGAAACTGTCGGCCTCGCCGACATGGATGAACTTGTCGAGCTGCCCCGCCGGCAATTCGCTGGCGGCGCCCATCAGGCGATTGTAGCGCGACCGCACAGACAGGCCGCGGAAATAGGCCTGCAACGCGTCCGCATCGTGAAGCTCGACAAACCGAACTGTCACCGCAGCGCCGCTGCGTGACAACACCACATCGGAATACTGACCGAGGTCATCGAGGTTGAGATGTTGCATGACAGTTGCTCCCGGACGATCGGACCGTCCTTACGCGCGCCAGAACGGCTTGCTGGCCTCGGCCATCACGTCGCCCACCGAAAGGCCGGCGTCGTGGATGTCGCGCTCGCTCCAATGGGCCAGTTCGCGGCGTTGATGGGCGCGCTCCCGCCAGACGTGGAACGTCTCGGCGATGGCCGCCACGCTGAGCGGAGCATGATGATTTGTCATCGATTCATGGGTGCAAGTAGACATTTTGCTCTCCTGAAGCTAAATTTACTTAGGAAATATCGGCTTCATTCTCACATTGCACAAACGACATTGTGCATCGCATCACATGACACAAACTCATGTGTGGCAAGAGCAGTGGATCGCCAGGGAGAGAGCGCGGATGAGCACCCGGTTGCCGTCACTCAACGGACTGCGCGCCTTCGAAGCCGCCGCACGCCATCTGAGCTTCACCAATGCGGCGAGCGAGTTGAACGTCACGCAGACGGCGATCAGCCATCAGATCAAGCGGCTGGAAGAAGAGCTTGGTCTCAAACTGTTCATTCGGCAGAACCGCGCCCTCGCACTCACCCCGCAGGGACACGACTATCTGCCCGGCGTACGCGCGGCCTTCAACGATCTGCGTCTTGCCACAGACCGGCTCAAGCGCCGCGACAATGACCACGTGCTGACGGTGAGCACGCTCGCATCGATGGCCTCGAAATGGCTCCTGCCGCGCATCTCAGCGTTCCAGAAAGCCCATCCCGATATCGATGTGCGCATCACCACATCGACAAGCATGGTCGATTTCAAGAGCGGCGATGTCGATGCCGCGATCCGTTACGGTCGTGGCCAATGGCCTGGCCTCCGCGCCGACTGGCTGACGGCGGACGATCTGTTTCCGGTCTGCAGCCCGACGCTTCGCACCGGAAAGAAGGCGCTGCTGAAGCCGCAGGATCTCGCGGACTATACGCTGCTGCATTCGAGCGGCGGCTATGACGATGATTGGCGGCTCTGGCTCACCGCGGCCGGATTGCCAACCGATATTTCGAAACAGCCCGGCCTGACCTTCGACATGATCTTCATGACGCTGCAGGCTGCGATCGACGGCCTCGGCGTCGCCATCGGCCGCACCACCTATGTGGAGGGCGATCTCGCCAAGGGCCGACTGGTGGTGCCCTTCGACATGCGCATGCCCGCCGACGCCGGCTTCTATCTGGTGTCTCCCGAAGCGTCGTCGGATTCGCGGAAACTGAAGGCTTTTCGCGACTGGCTGCTCTCCCAGGTCCCGCCGGAACGTGACCGTTCTGGCCGCTGATCGGCATTGTAGACATCACGTGTTCGCGAGCAGATCGCCATCCGAAACATGCTAGAAGTCTGGCCTGTTTCGGAATGGAGCTTGCGATGAATCGGACGACACTGGCTGCGGTTTTCACCCTTCTGGCGCTGGCGCCTGCGCTCGCACAGCAGGCGTCCACACCGCCGGCAGCACCGCCGCCGCCCGACTTCTCAAAGGTCGAGATCAAGACCACGGATCTCGGTGACGGCGTCTACATGCTCGAAGGCCAGGGCGGCAACATGACGCTGGCCACCGCCAAATCGGGCGCCATCCTCGTCGACAGCCAGTTTGCCCCGCTGCACGACAAGATCAAGGCGGCCATCGCCGCGGTGACGCCGCAGCCGGTCAAGTATCTGGTCAACACGCATTTCCACGGCGACCATACCGGCGGCAACGAGGCCTTTGTCAATGAAGGCGCAACCATCGTCGCCAACGTCAAGGTCAGAACCCGCCTGAAAAAAGGCACCACGAACTTCCTGACCGGTGCACAGAATCCGCCTGCGCCGAAGGCGGCGCTCCCGACCAACACCTACACACATCAGCTTAAACTCAGCCTGCGCGGCCGCATCGCCGAACTGCGCCACCCCGACAACGCGCATACCGATGGCGACACCTATGTCTACTTCAAGAGCGCCAATGTCATTGCGACCGGTGATACATTCACCAACGGCCGCTATCCCAATATCGACGTCCTCAACGGCGGCAATATCAAGGGCATGATCGCGGCGACCGACGCCTATCTGAAACTGGCGAATGACACCACCAAGATCGTTCCCGGCCACGGTCCGCTGGCCAACAAGGCTGCGCTGGTCGACTATCGCACCATGCTGGTGACGGCGCGCGATCGCATGACCAAGCTGATCAAGGACGGCAAGACCGAGGACGAGGTTCTGGCGGCCAAGCCATTCGCCGATCTCGACGCCAAATGGGCGCCGAACGAGACCGCCAGCAAGAATTTCATTCGCGCTGTCTATGGATCAATGGCGAAGAAGCCGTGGATCAGGCCCTGGTCAAAACCTTGGGGGAAGAAGTCATGAGAGATCTCATTCCCCTCGCCGAGAAGATCGCGATTGAGCTGATCGCGCGCAAACAGACCATCGGCATAGCTGAATCCTCGACCGGCGGGTTGATCTCCGCAGCACTGCTCGCAGTGCCCGGCGCCTCCGCCTACTTCATCGGCGGCGGCGTGATCTATACGCGCGATGCACGGCGCGTGTTGATGGATATTTCCGATGACGCGTTTAGGATACCGGGCATGCGCTCATCTTCAGAGCCCTACGCACAACTGCTGGCGACGCAGATCCGCACCCGCCTCGGCTGCGACTGGGGACTGTCGGAGACCGGCGCCACCGGCCCCTCCGGCAATCGTTATGGCGATGCCGCCGGCCATAGCTGCATGGCCGTCGCCGGCCCCCGGAACGAGGTCATGACGCTGGAGACCGGCAGTAATGACCGCTCCGGCAACATGCGCAGTTTCGCCCAGACGGCACTGACGTTCCTGCTGAAGAATTTGGCGGGGTAGGACAGCGTCAGGCCGGCACTGCCGCTGCCGCCTGCTCCGCCAGAATGCACCGCACCACACGATTGTCGGCGAGTTCGACATTCGGCGGCGGCGCCTCGACGCAGCGCGGCTGGGCGAATTTGCAGCGCGGCGCGAAGGAGCAATTCACCGGCGGCTTGTCCAGCGACGGCGGCGTACCCGGAATCGTCTCCAGACGCGCCCCGCGCTTGGCGCCGTGCACGGTGGAGGCCAGCAGCCCCTGCGGATAGGGATGCACGGCCGAGCGCACGATCTGGCTCAGCGTGCCCTGTTCGACGATCTGGCCTGCATACATCACCGCGACGCGGTCGCAGATTTCGATGGCCACGCCGATATCGTGCGTGACGAAGATGATCGACATGCCGAATTCGCGCTGCAGCTCGCGCAGCAGCAGCAGGATCTGGATCTGCACGGTGGCATCGAGCGCAGTGGTCGGCTCGTCCGCGAGCAGAATCTTGGGCTTGCAGGCCAGCGCCAGCGCGATCATTGCGCGCTGCCGCATGCCACCGGACATCTCATGCGGATAGGCATCGAGGCGACGCTTGGCGGAGGGGATACGCACGACTTCGAGCATTTCGAGCGCGCGCTTCACGCCCTCGGCCTGGCTCTTGCCCTCGTGGCGCATCACGCTTTCGGCAATCTGCTGGCCGATCGTATAGACCGGATCCAGCGCCAACGCCGGCTCCTGGAAAATCATCGACACCGTTTGGCCGCGAAATGCCGAGAGTTCGTCATCGTCGAGCGCCAGCACATCCTTGCCGAGCACGTTGACCGTGCCGGTGATCTGCGTGCGCTTCTTCGGCAGCAGCCGCATCAGCGCGCGCAAGGTGACGCTCTTGCCCGACCCGGACTCACCGAGCAGCCCGAGCACCTCGCCTTCGCCGAGCGTCAGGTTGAGATCGTTGACTGCATAGACGGTGCGTTCGCCGCCGAACCGGACGTTGAGATTGCGAACCTCGACAAGATTGCTCATGCGAGCTCCGGGCACTGTTTGTGGAAGTCGGTGGCGCGCTGGAAGGCCGCACCGATGGTCAGCAACGTCGCTTCATCGAACGGGCGACCGATCAGCTGCATGCCCACCGGAAGTTTCGACTTGGTGAAACCCGCCGGGATCGAGAGACCGGGCAGACCGAGATAGTTGATCGGGCGCGTGAAGCGCGTCAGGCGCTGGATCATCGCTTCGGCGCCAGAGCTGTTGCCGACATCGGTCTCGGCAATGGTCGGAGCCGCCCCGGGCGAGACCGGTGCGAGCACGGCGTCAGTACCGGTGACTGCAGCCAGATAGGCTGCAAGTGCAGGACCGCGCCAGCGCAGCGCCTCGATATAGGAGACGCCGGTGATCGCGAGACCGTTCTGCAGCCGCATCAGCACCTGCGCGCCATAGTCCTGCGGACGCTCGATCATCCAGCGCTTATGCATCGCCGCAGCTTCCGTCGCGAGCACGAACTGGCAGGCCGCCGTGAGCTGGCCCTGATTGGGCAGATCGACTTCGACGATCTTGACGCCTTCATCCTTCAGCGTCGCGATGCTGTTCTGCAAGATCGCAGCCGTGTCGGCGTCGAGATCGTCGACATAGAATGCCTTGGGAATGCCGACCGTCATGCCTTTGGCGGACGCACGCGTCGCCGCCATGTAGTCCGGCACAGGGCGTGCGCTGGTGGTTGGATCGAGCGGATCGGCACCAGCCATCAGACCGGTCAGCAGCGCGCAATCCTCGACGGTGCGGGCCAGCGGACCGACCGTGTCGAGCGATTGCGACAGCGGCATTGCGCCGGCGCGGCTGACCAGACCGACGGTCGTCTTCAAGCCGGAGACGCCGCAGAAATGCGCTGGCAGACGGATCGACCCGCCGGTGTCGGAGCCCAGCGCTGCAAAAGTCAAACGCGCCGCCACAGCGGAGCCCGAACCCGACGATGAACCGCCGGTGACGTGATCGACATGCCACGGATTATGCACGGCGCCGTAATGCACGTTGTGACCGAGCGGACCATAGGCGAATTCGACCATCTGCAGCGAACCGAGCCGCACCGTGCCGGCATCCTTCAAGCGCTGCAGCGACGTTGCCGTCGTGGTCGCAACCCAGTCGCGGCGAATATGCGAGCCGCATGTCACGACGTGCCCTTCGTCGTAATACATGTCCTTGTGCGCCAGCGGCACGCCGTGCAGTGCGCCGCGGCTCTGCCCCTTGGCGAGCGCGGCATCGGCAGCATCGGCTGCCGTCAGTGCTGCATCGGCCTCGATCGACATGTAGGCGTTGAGGCTCGGCTGCGATTTCACGGCGCGATCGAGGCAGGACTGCGTGGCTTCGCGCGAGGAAATCTTCTTGCTTGCGATCGCGTCGGCGACGTCTGTCAGCGACAGCAATGCGGGTTCGGTTGCGCTCATTTGGCAGCCTTCGTATTCTGAACGGCGAGGAAGGTCGCGGGCTCGAGATCAAACGGCAGCGTCCCGGCCACGGCCGCGAATCCCTCGAAGGCCGGACCGATCGAATTGGCGATGCGCTCCGCAACCTCGTCGGAGGCCGGAAGGCCGCTGACCTCGGTCAGCGCCTTGATCTGCTTGGCAGTGGGTTTGGTCATGTCAGTGCGCTCCTGCGGCAGGTGCTTTGCTGTGGCCCGAACCCGGGATCGCCATGTAACAGGCAGCCTGATGGCCGGTCACAGTGATTTCAGTCAATTTCGGCGTGGCCTCGCCGCACATCGCTTCGGCAAAGGGGCAGCGTGTGTGGAAACGACAACCGGACGGTGGATCGATCGGATTCGGCGGGTCGCCGGTGATCGGCGGCGTTTCGGTACGCTTGTCGGGATCGGACGACGGCATCGCCGCAAGCAGCGCGCGCGTATAGGGATGCGCCGGCCCGTCCCAGACCTCGTCCACCGGACCGAGTTCAACGACCTCACCGAGATACATCACCAGCACACGATCGGAGATATAACGCACCACGTTGAGATCGTGGCTGATGAACAGATATGTCAGTCCGAATTCGCGCTTGAGATCGACCAGCAGGTTGAGCACCTGCGCCTCGACCGATTTATCGAGCGCCGAGACCGCTTCATCGAGAATGACGAGACGCGGCGACAGCGCAAGCGCACGCGCGATGTTGACACGCTGACGCTGCCCCCCGGAGACCTCATGCGGATAGCGGTTGGCGAACGTCTCGGGCCGCAGACCGACCTTGCCGAGCAGCTCGCGCGCCAGCAGCCGCGCGGCTTTATCGGCCATGCCGTGGACCTTTGGTCCGAACGCGATCGATTCCTCGATCGTCAGGCGCGGATTGAGCGAGGCATAGCTGTCCTGAAACACCATCTGCATGCCGCGGCGCAGCTCGCGCAGCGAAAGTTCGCGCCCGACAGTGCGGCCGTCATAGATGATATCGCCGGAATTGCGCGGCATCAGATGCATCAGCAACCGCGCCGTTGTCGACTTGCCGCAGCCGGACTCGCCGACGATGCCAACGGTTTCGCCCTTGGCGATGGCGAAGGACACATCGTCCACCGCGCGCACGGTCTTGCTCGGCGCGAACAATCCGCCGCGCACGGGGAAGTGCTTGGTCAGACTGACCACCTGTAACAGCGGCTGTGCAACACCGCCGATATCTTCGAGCGGTTCCAGCTTGTCGATTTCTTCTACAATATCACTCATGCCATCAGTTCCGGATGTCCATGGCACTGCGCATGCCGTCGCTCAGCAGGTTGAAACAGATCGACACGGCGAAGATCATCGCGCCGGGGAGTGCTGCTACCCATGGGTTGACGTAGATCGCGGTGCGCAGCGTGTTCAGCATCAGACCCCATTCCGGCTCCGGCGGCTTGGTGCCGAGGCCGAGGAACGACAGGCCGGCAGCGAGGATCATCGACACCGAGATCAGGCCGGTGGCGTAGACAAAGATCGAGCCCAGCACGTTACCGAGCATGTGCACCCGCATGATGGTGAAGGCATTCGCGCCGGAGGCACGCGCGGCTTCCACATAATCCATGTTTCGCACGCCGGTGGTGACGCTTTCAGCGACACGCGTGATCTGCGGCACGAAGACGATGGTCAGCGACACGATCGAATTGACGATGCCGGCGCCCAGCGCACCGGAAATCGCAATGGCCAGCAGCACCGACGGGAACGCGTAGAATACGTCGACGGTGCGCATGATCGCGGTATTGAGCTTCCCGCCGACATAGCCGGCCACAACGCCAAGCCCCGTCCCGATGAAGAAGGCAAGGATCACCGGCAGGATGCCGATCAGCAGCGACAGTCGCCCGCCATAGATCAGGCGCGCCAGCATGTCGCGGCCGAGTTCGTCGGTTCCGAGCGGATAGTTGGGTGTGCCGATGAAACGCAAACGGCGAATCATGGAGCCCTGATAGGGATCTGCGAGATGCAGATAGGGCGCAAAGATCGCCGCCAGGAAGATCAGCAGCAGAATGAACGCGCAGGCCATGCTGACCTTGTCGCGCACGATGCGGCGGCCCACCGTGGCCCAATAGCCGCGGGCCTTGGTGGCAGGCGCCGCCTGCAATGCGGTGTCGGTCATCGCGGTCATGAGAGGATATCCAGCATGGTCAGCTCCGCTTGATGCGCGGATCGATCGACGCCTGCGCGATATCGACCAGAAGATTGAGGAACACGAAGAACAGCGCCAGCACGAGGATCGTGCCCTGCAGCAGCGGCAGGTCGCGCTGGAAGATCGCGGAGTTTAAAAGAAGCCCCGAACCGGGCCACGAGAACACGGTCTCGATCAGGATCGAACCGCCGAGCATATAGCCGAGCTGCAGGCCCATCACGGCAAGCGCCGTGGGTGCCGCATTCTTGATGACGTGACGGAACACCTTGGTTTCCTGCAGACCCTTGGCACGCAGCGCCTCGACGAAATCCTGCGACAGGATATCGCCGGTCAGCGCGCGCACCGTGCGGGTCACGATGCCCATCGGAATGACCGAGGTCGTGATCGCCGGCAGCACGAGATATTTGATGTGCTCCCAGTCCCAGGCCCATGAGCCCGAACCGCCCGGCCCTGCGCCAACAGCAGGCAGCCAGTTCAGCTGCACCGAGAAGATGATAACCAGCACCATGCCGAGCCAGTAATGCGGCACGGAGACGCCGGCAATGGCGATCGAGGTCGCAACCTTGTCGACCCAGGTATCGCGGAAATAGCCGGCGATCAGCCCGAAAAACAAACCGAGCGTGAAACCGATGGCGGCGGCCGCGATGGCCAGCGTCACGGTATTGCCGACGGCTTTCATCACCTCTGCCAGAACAGGACGTCCGGTGGCGATGGAGCTGCCGAGATCGCCGTGCAGCGCGCGCCACAGCCAAAGGCCGAACTGCACCGGCAGCGGGCGATCGAAGCCGTAAGCGACGCGCAGTTGCTGCGCCAGTTCCTGCGACGCGTCAGCGGGAAGAATGGCAACGAGAGGATCGCCGGGCGTAATGTGCACCAGCAGGAAACACACCAGCGCCACGCTGAGGACGATAGGAATCACATAGACGACGCGTCGCGCGATGTAGACGAACACTGATCACCTTCGATTCAGAAACTCTGCCCCCTCGTTCGTCATGCCCGGGCCTGACCCGGGCATCCACGTCTTTGCAGCGAAGAAGGCGTGGATGGCCGGGTCAAGCCCGGCCATGACGTGGAGAGGTTCGTGCGAATATCGGCTGCACAATGTGCGGCCGATATTCGCTTGTTGCTTACGGCGTGATCGACACCGGCGAGAAGTCGACGAACCAGCTCTTCGGTTGCACGAAGCCCTTGATCTTCGGGCTCAGCGCACGCGGACCGACGTCATGGGCCACGTAGAGGAAGGCTGCGTCATCGACCGAAGCAGCATGAAGCTCGGCCAGCGCCGCGTCACGTGCCGTCGCGTCGAAGGTGGTGCGTGCCTTGGTCACGAGTTCATCGAACTTCGGATTGTTGATGAAGCCCCAATTGTTCGAGACCGGCGGCGCCATCGACGATTGCAGGAAGCGAACCAGTGCGAAGAACGGATCCATCGCCGCATAGGTGACGTTGGTGGCGTTGGAGCCGTTCGCCGAGGGATCCTTGACGCCGCGGCGCCAGTTGGTGAACAGCGTGTTCCATTCGATGACGTCGAGCTTGACGTCGAAGTAGCACTCCGCCAGCGCCTGCTGCAGATACTCGTTCATCGGCAGCGGCAGCATCTGGCCGGAGCCGGACGCCGAGGTCTGGGTCTTCACTTCGAGCTTCTTGGTAGGGCCGTAACCGGCTTCCTTCATCAGCGCTTGTGCAGCCTTCAGGTCATACTTGATCTCGAAGGTCGGCTTGCCGCGCCAGGGGTGGCCCGGCTCAAAAGTGCCGCTTGCCGGCACCATCAGGCCGGCGAGCAGACCATCCTTCAGGCCTTCGCGATCGATGCAGAGATTGGCGGCCTTACGGACGCGGATGTCGTTCCACGGTGAGCCTTCGGCACGGGAGAACTGCCACGGCCAGACATGCGGCTGCTCGTTCTTCTCGATCTTGAAGCCACGCGCGGTGATTTCCTTGACCGCGTCGGGCGCCGGCGCTTCGACCCAATCCACCTGACCGGACAGCAGCGCAGCGGTGCGGGCGTTGGCTTCCGGCATTGGCAGCAACACCATCTTGTCGGTCTTCGGAACGCGGTCCTTGTTCCAGTAGGCGTCGTTCTTCACCAGTTCGAGACGCTCGCGCGGCGTGAACTTCGACATCTTCCACGGGCCGGTGCCGGAGGCTTCGCGCGCGAAGGCCGCCCATGCGGCCTGCGACTTGGCTTTGGCATCGGCGCCTTCGGCCTTGTCGAACAGCGCCTGCCACTTGGTGGGGCTCGCCATAAAGAGGTTGGTGAGATTGATCGGCAGGAAGGAGTCCGGCTCCTTCGTGGTCAGTTCGACGGTCATGTCGTCGATCTTCTTCGCGGACACCAGGGTCGGCATGCGCGAGGCGGTCACGCCGACCTGGCTGGCGTCGAACTGGACTGCATCTTGTTTGAGCACCTTGTCCACATTCCAGACCACGGCATCCGCATTGAAGGCCGAACCGTCGTGGAAAGTGACGCCGGGACGCAGTTTGAAGGTCCACTTCTTCTTGTCGGCGTCGTCTACTGCCCACTCAGTGGCGAGCGCCGGGATAACAACACTCGCTTTGGTCGCGGACGACAGATCCCAGCCGGTCAGGCCGTCATACATCGTATTGCCGGTGAAACGATTGCCTTCGAAGCCCTGATCGGGCTGGCCAAGCGTCCGCGGAATATCGGCAGCGGTCATGCCGATGCGCAGCACCGTCTCGGCGCGCGCCACCTGTGGCAAGGTCAGGGCCGTGGCGAACGTCAGCAAGGTGATTGCTGCCGCGAGACGGCTCTTTGTTGGCTTTTCGATACGCATCGTAATCAGTCCCTCTTGGATTTGGATGACACGTTGGCTTTCGCCAGTGTTGGCTTGTTCTAAACTGGCTAATTCTTATGCAACGCTTGTGCCAAGGCCTGCAACCTTGCACCGCAATGACTCAAACTGCGGCACTGCAGCACACCAGCACACAGCAACCGTTCGATATGCCCAATCTGGCATCAGGATTGCAGGTATCTGGCGGACAATATCCCACCATACGGAGTCTGGTTTATGCGCGTTCGAAGCTCGTTATTTGTTGCGGCCATCGCCGCCGTCATAAGCGCAGCCGCGCCGGCGCAAGCCGAAACGGTGGTGCGCTATGGCATCTCGATGGCGGACGTGCCGCTGACCACAGGCCAGCCTGATCGCGGCGCCGGAGGCTACCAGTTCACCGGCTACACGATCTACGATCCGCTCGTCGCCTGGGAAATGGATGTCGCCGATCGTCCCGGCAAACTCATTCCCGGCCTCGCCACCGAATGGAAGGTCGACGACACCGACAAGACCAAGTGGCGCTTCACCTTGCGCAAGGGTGTCAAGTTTCACGACGGCAGCGACTTCAACGCCGATGCGGTGATCTGGAATCTCGACAAGGTGCTGAACGAGAAGGCGCCGCAATTCGACAAGCGCCAGAGCGCGCAGGTAAAGACCCGCCTGCCCTCGGTCGCCAGCTACGCCAAGATCGATGACGGCACCGTCGAGATCACCACCAAGAGCGTCGACAGCTTCTTCCCCTATCAGATGCTGTGGTTCCTAGTCTCCAGCCCCGCGCAGTATGAAAAGGTCGGCAAGGACTGGGACAAGTTCGCGTCGCAGCCCTCGGGCACCGGCCCGTTCAAGCTGACCAAGCTCGTGCCGCGCGAGCTCGCCGAGCTCAGCAAGAATCCGGATTATTGGGACAAGAAGCGCATTCCGAAAGCCGACAAGCTTGTACTTGTGCCGATGCCGGAAGCCCTCACCCGCACCAACGCGCTGCTTGCCGGTCAGGTCGATCTGATCGAGACCCCTGCTCCCGACGCTGTGCCGCAGCTCAAGGGCGCCGGCATGAAGATCGTTGACAACGTCACGCCGCATGTCTGGAATTATCATCTCAGCGTGCTGCCGGGTTCGCCCTGGACCGACGTCCGTCTGCGCAAGGCGCTCAACCTCGCCATCGATCGCGATGCCGTCGTTGCGCTGATGAACGGTCTCGCCAAGCCCGCCATTGGCCAGGTCGATCCGTCGAGCCCGTGGTTCGGCAAACCGACCTTCAAGATCAAATATGATCTGGCCGAAGCCAAGAAGCTCGTGAAGGAAGCCGGCTATGGTCCGGAGAAGCCGCTGAAGGCGACCTTCATCATCGCCAATGGCGGCACCGGCCAGATGCTGTCGCTGCCGATCAACGAATTCCTGCAGCAGAGCTTCAAGGAAATCGGCGTCGAGGTCGAGTTCAAGGTCGTCGAGCTCGAAGTGCTCTACACCGCATGGCGCAAGGGTGCGGCCGACGACAGCATGAAGGGCATCACGTCCAACAACATCGCTTACGTCACCTCGGATCCTCTTTACGCCATCGTCCGCTTCTTTCACTCCGGCCAGATCGCACCGGTCGGCGTGAACTGGGGCGGCTACAAGAACCCGAAGGTCGATGCACTGATCGACGAAGCCAAGAACACCTTCGATCCGAAGAAGCAGGACGAGTTGCTCGCTGAAGCCCATGCGCAGATCGTCGACGATGCGGTGCTGGTCTGGGTCGTTCACGACACCAACCCGCATGCGCTGTCGCCGAAGGTGAAGAAGTTCGTGCAGGCGCAGCACTGGTTCCAGGATCTGACGACGATCGGTCTGGACTGATAGCGGCAGCCCATCAACCTTAACGCCGTCATGCCCGGCCTTGTGCCGGGCATCCACGTCTTAGCCTCAAGCAAGAAGGCGTGGATGGCCGGGACAAGCCCGGCCATGACAGTGGAGATTGAGCTAGCGCAACCGAACGATCACGCCTTCGTTGCCCGATAATTCCAGCGCGCCCGAAACGTTCTCGCCATGGCGATCCAGTCCCGTCGCCAGCAATATTTCGCCGCCTCCCACATGCAATGACGCCGGCTCTCCGCTGAGATTGAGGGCGATCAGAACCATTTGCCCGTCATAGACGCGCCGATAGGCCAGCACATCGCCTGCAGCATCCACAGGGTCATAGCTGCCGAACACCAGTTCAGGCATGTGCTTGCGCAAATCGATCAGCTTCACATAGAGGCTGAGAATCGAATGGGGATCGGCCGCGAGAGCGGCCGCATTCTGATGGTGATAGTCCGTGTCCAGCGGCAGCCAGGGCTCGCCGGTCGTGAAACCCGCATGCTCGGTGGCACCCCATTGCATCGGCGTGCGGCATCCGTCGCGGCCGAGACCAATCCCAGGCACGTTCTTTTCGAACGGATCCTGAACCTGCTCCGGTGCAATAGGCACCTGCTTCATGCCGATCTCGTCGCCATAATATAGCGTCGGCGTCCCGCGCAGCGTCAGCAACAACATCGCGGCGACACGCGCCTGAGCCATGCCGACCCGGCTGGCGACGCGCGGCCGGTCGTGATTGCCGAGCACCCAGTTCGGCCAGGCGCCGAGCGGCAGTGCCGCTTCGTAGCGCGCGATCAATTCGCCGATGGCGAAAGCATTCCACGGCGCGGAGAGCAACGCAAAATTGAACGGCAGATGCGCACCCGACAGGTCACTTCCGTAATAGGCGACCAGCCGATCGACCGGAAGATAGATCTCGCCGATCAGCACGCGATCGTCGAATTCATCGACAACGCGGCGCATTTCGGCGACCACATCCAGCGTCTCCGGCCGATCGGTCGAGTAGAGCGGCAGGAAAGCCTCGTGCGGCGGACGTCCAGCCGTAAAATTTGGGTTTGTCGGGTTATCCCGAAACTCTTCGTCCTTGATGAGATGCCAGATCACATCGACGCGAAAGCCATCGACGCCGCGACGCATCCAGAACCGCATCACCTCATAGATCGCGTTGCGAACAGCAGGATTGCGCCAATTCAGGTCCGGCTGTTTGTCGAGAAAGGCGTGGTAGTAATATTGCCCTGTGGCCTCGTCATATTGCCAAGAGCTGCCGCCAAACTCCGACATCCAGTTGGTCGGCACGCTGCCGTCCGGCTTCGGATCGTGCCAGATATACCAATCGCGTTTGGGATTATCGCGCGACGATCGGCTCTCGATAAACCACGGATGCTGATCCGAGGTGTGGTTTGGCACCAGATCGAGAATGATCTTCAGACCATGACCGTGAGCCGCAGCCACCAGCGCGTCGAAATCGGCCGATGTGCCGAAGATCGGATCGATGCCGATATAGTCTGATATGTCATAACCGAAGTCTGCCATCGGGGACGGGAAGATCGGTGACAGCCAGATCGCGTCGATGCCAAGTTGCCGCAGATAGGGAAGCCGGCCGACGATGCCCGCCAGATCGCCGATGCCGTCTCCGTTGGAGTCCTGAAACGACCGCGGATAGATCTGATAGATGGTACCGGCCTGCCACCAGACTGTCGCTGCAGTTGCCATAGTTATGTCACTCAATGTTCTGAGGCTTCCTTCACGCACGAAAAAACGGCCCTTCCGAGGAAGGGCCGCCTCTCGTTCGGCGCAATATTAGTAGCGTTCGATGACAGTACGACGTTCAACGCCGCCATCGTAATAGCCACGATCGCGGTCGCGGCTCCGCTTGATGATCACGGTCTCGTTGCGGTCACGGCGATCGCGGTAGTAACCGCGGTCATAATCGTCGCGATAGCGGTCGCGGCCGACGGCGCCGACCGTAACGCCTCCCGGACCGACGCCAACGCCGATCTCCTGGGCCTTGGCTGGAATTGCGCTGCTGATGCCCGCCGCAGCAACGGCGATGATGGCAAGATGCTTAATCATGACGTGCTCCTCGTGTGTGAACCATGAGGTAGCAATCCCGCGCTGCAGGGTTGGTTCCGAGAACATTACAAAACGATCATGCGCAACGCGCGCGAAAGCTCGGAACCAACCGAGGTTTAGCCGACCGTGAACTAGCCGGGCGGTATAATTGCGTTGCTCGGTGTCGGCCGATCGGTGATCTGCTGGCCGAACAGGCTGCCGACCAGCTCGACCATCACCCGTGCGGTACGCCCGCGCTCATCCAGAAACGGGTTGAGCTCGACGACATCCAGCGAACACATCAGGCCGGAATCGTGCAGCAGCTCCATGATCAGATGCGCCTCACGATAGGTCGCGCCGCCGGGCACCATGGTGCCAACGCCGGGCGCTGTTGCAGGATCGAGGAAATCCACATCGAAGGACACATGCAACACGCCGTTGCGCGCCTTGACCCGCTCGATGACACGGCGGATCAGAACGCCGACACCGAACTCGTCGATCTGCCGCATATCTGCAATGGCCACCTTGCGTGCGTGCACCAGCTCTTTCTCGAGCTTGTCGATGGAGCGGATCCCGAACAGATCGAGATTGTCAGGCTTGATCGAGGCCCGAGGCTCCACACCGAGCAGGCCGTCGAGACCGGACTCGCCGCACAGAAAGGCCGCGGACATCCCATGCATATTGCCGGTGATGGTCGTATGCGGCGTGTTGTAATCGGCATGTGCATCGAGCCACAGCACGAACAATTCGCGCCCCTGTTCATGCCAGTGGCGCGCGACGCCGTTGACAGATCCCATGGACAGGCTGTGGTCACCGCCCATGAAGATCGGGAGTGCCCCTGATCGTGCCAGCGTATAGGCCCGGGCGCTCAGCGCCTGAATCCAGTTCTGGATCACACGGTAATGCCTGGCATTGTCGGGTGGTGTATCGGTTGACAGAGGCTCAGACGGCGGCACCAGATCGCCGTGGTCTTCCACCGCGAAACCAAGCTCTTCCAGCAACGGACCAAGCCCCGCGGTGCGCATCGCTGCCGGTCCCATCAAGGTCCCGCGCTGCGAGGCCCCGACTTCGACTGGCGCGCCCAGCAATGCGATGCGTTTGTGACGTGAGACATCGGTCATAAGCAAAACTCCGGGCTAGCGACCCTCGCAGGCCAAGATATATTCCGAAACAGCCTGATTGCATTGCAACGGAAATGCGGCAGCGCAGTTATCCCGCGCATTTTCATCACCAGACAGTGGGGCAATCGTGACGAACAGAGTAGTCGAAGAAGGTCTTCCCTATCCCTTTGGCGCGCATTGGGACGGAAAGGGCACCAACTTCGCGCTCTTCTCTGCCAATGCCACCAAGGTCGAGGTCTGCCTGTTCGACGGCGACAAGGAAACGCGAATCGAATTGCCGGAATATACCGACGAGGTGTTTCACGGCTACATCCCCGACGTCGGCCCCGGCAATTTCTATGGCTATCGCGTCCATGGCCCGTATGAGCCGGAAAAGGGCCATCGCTTCAATCCGAACAAGCTGCTGCTCGATCCCTATGCCCGTGCCCATGCCGGGCAGCTCGAATGGAATCCGGCCGTGTTCGGCTACAAGATGGAGAGCGGCGACGACACCACCTTCGACGAACGCGACTCGGCGCCCTTCATGCCGAAATGCGTGATCGTCGATCGCGACTTCGACTGGGCCGGCGAGGCCGGCCGGCAGCCCGTGCCATGGGACCAGACCATCATCTACGAGACCCACGTCAAGGGCTTCACCAGGCTGCATCCCGACGTGCCCGAGAAGCTGCGCGGCACCTATGCCGGCTTCGGCAGCAAGCCTGTGGTGGACTATCTCTGCGGCCTCGGCATCACTTCGGTCGAGCTGCTGCCGGTCCATACTTTCATCAATGACGACTATCTGCTGAACAAGAAGCTGGTGAATTACTGGGGCTATAATTCCATCGGCTTCTTCGCACCCGATCCGCGCTACGCCTCAGACGTGCCGAACTCGCTGCGCGAGTTCAAGGAGATGGTATCAGCGCTGCATGCCGGCGGGCTCGAGGTCATCCTCGACGTGGTCTATAACCACACTGCCGAAGGCAACGAGCTAGGCCCGACCCTGTCGTTCAAGGGCATCGACAATGCCAGCTATTACCGGCTGATGCCGGACAAGCCGCGCTATTACATCAACGACACCGGCACCGGTAACACGGTGAACCTATCCAATGCCCGAGTCATCCAGATGGTGGCGGACAGCCTGCGCTACTGGGTGCGGGAGATGCATATCGACGGATTCCGCTTCGATCTCGGCACCATCCTGGCGCGCGAAGTCTACGGCTTCACCGAACAGAGCGGCTTCCTGAAAGCCGTCGATCAGGATCCATTGCTGACGACAGTGAAGCTGATCGCCGAACCCTGGGACATCGGCCCCGGCGGTTATCAGGTCGGCGGTTTCCCGCCCGGCTGGGCGGAATGGAACGACAAGTTCCGCGATACCGCGCGTGACTTCTGGCGCGGCAAAGCGCCGGTCGCGGCACTGGCACCTCGTCTCGTCGCGTCCGGCGACATGTTCAACCATCAGGGGCGCCGCGCCTGGGCCAGCATCAATTTCGTCACCGCTCACGACGGCTTCACGCTGAATGATTGGGCGAGCTACAACGAGAAACACAACGAGGCCAATGGCGAGAACAACAAGGACGGCAGCTCCAGCAACCGCTCATGGAATTGCGGCGCCGAAGGGCCGACCGACGACAAGGCGATCATCGCCCTGCGCGAGCGGCAGAAGCGCAATATGCTGGCGACGCTGCTGTTCTCTCAGGGCACGCCGATGCTGCTCGGCGGCGATGAATTCGGCCGCACGCAGAATGGCAACAACAACGCCTATTGCCAGGACAGCGAGATTTCCTGGTTCAACTGGAGCCTGACGACCGAGGGCAAGGACCTTCTCGCTTTCACCAAGCGGCTCATCAAACTGCTCGGCGGCTGCTCGGTCCTGCGCCGCAGCCGCTTCCTGACCGGCGAGCACGATCCCGACCTCGATGTTCGTGACGTCACGTGGATCAACGCCAATGGCGGCCCGATGCAGGATGCGCATTGGAAAGACGGCAACATGAAGTGCTTCGGCATGCTGCTGGACGGCCGCGCGCAAAAGACCGGCATTCACAAGCCGGCCGAGGATCAGACCATGCTGATGATTCTCAACGGCTTCGAAGGACTGGTCGATTTCACGATGCCAGAGGCGTTTGGTGGACAGGCATGGGAACTTCTGGTGGATACCAACATTCCCGATACGAAGGGTGGCGAGGATTTCCCGTTCGGCCATATGTATCAGGTGACCGCCCGCTCGCTGCTGCTGTTGTCCCTGAAGAAATAGCTTATGGCGCAGCGGGGCCGGCGCGGCCTCGCTGCCCACATTTTCTGCACATTCCTGTCACTGAACCTCGGAACGATGTTTGGTGACTACACTTGTCTGGCAACGATGAATTCCTGATTTGCCGAGCTAGCGGAGACGCAAAAGTGAAGATTCGCGCGGGCTACGACATCGCTTTCCAGTGCTTGCAGGAAACGCCCATGATCCTGATGCTCAGCATTCATCCTTCGCGCGCGAAGGATTTGCAGAGCCCACACCGCATCCAGTTTTCCCACGACGTACAGGCGCATGACTATCTCGACATGTTCGGCAATACCTGCACGCGCATCGTCGCGCCGCCCGGACTGATCGAGATCAGGAATGACTTTCTCATCTCCGATAGCGGATTGCCGGATGCGGCTCCGCCATCAGGGCCGCTGCAGGCGGTCGGCGAACTGCCTGACGAGGTCATGGTCTTCCTGCTCGGCAGCCGCTATTGCGACACGCAGAAGCTGTCAGATCTTGCCTGGTCGCTGTTCGGCCATATCGAGGATGGCGCGGCACGCGTCCAGGCCATAGTCGATTACGCGCATCAGCGTATCGAATTCGGCTATCACCATGCCCGCAACGATCGCACCGCCTTCGAAGGGCACGAGGAACGTATCGGCGTTTGCCGCGACTTTGCTCATCTGGCCGTCACGCTGTGCCGCTGCATGAACATTCCGGCACGCTATTGCACCGGCTATCTCGGTGATATCGGCGTGCCCATCGATCCCGCACCGATGGATTTCAGCGCCTGGTTCGAAGTCTATCTCGGAAACAAGTGGTACACATTCGATGCGCGCCACAATCATCCACGCATCGGCCGTATCGTGATGGCCCGCGGCCGCGATGCCGCGGACGTGGCGATCTCCACCAATTTCGGTCCGACGCCGCTGGTGCGCTTTACGGTGGTCACGGAAGAGGTTTTTAGCGAAGCCACCCCTGCCATCGCACCGATGTCGATGGTGGCCTGATCGTCGTTTCGAGGCAGTTGGTAATTGCAAAGCCACCCGTGTCCGCGAGTGGCTTTGTTGTTTTCAGGTCCTGACAGGACTGATCTTCCAGGTCAGCACCATGATGCCTGCCGTCAAGGCGCCCGAGATTGCAGAGGCAATTGGCAGCACCAGTGCCAGTGCCGCAGTCGCAGCCCAGCCGATCGACGAGAAGGCTTCAGCAAAGGTTGCGATACGCGATGACGTCTGACGTCGCCTGAATTGGCTGCGCCTTGCCTGCACCCTGAACCAGAGCTGGATAGCCGTCGCCGAGGCTGCCGCCACGACAGTTGCCAATGCCGTCACCGCAGCAAGCCGCAGTGAGACGAGCGCGAGACCCGCGACCATCGGCGTGAACACCACGGCGATGATCACGAGCACGACTTCGACCTTGGCCGTGATGATCGTGTTTGCCGGAAGCGGCGCGGTTGTGACCAGATCCGCAGCGTCCTCACCGGAGATCGTCAGCCAGGCCAAGCCGCCGGCGAGCTGACCGGCCGCCATCACGATCACCGGCGCCAGCACGATGAACGCGCCTGCCCCCTCGCCGAAGCTGCGCCACAGCATCAAGGCCGGCGGCAGCAGATACAGCAGTTGCATCAGCGTTTGCGAGACCAACCACGGATCGCGCCACAACAGGATAAACTCCTTGCGACGCAAGGCGTTACGCCGGGATCCCGTCCGGAACGGTCTTACGACTTTCTTGCGACGAACTTGCGCCAATGGCACGGCACTGGCCACGTAATTGCTGAATCGCGGCGAGAAGATCGCCATCGTGATGCCAAGCAGGATCAACCCGGCCGCCAGCAGCGGCACCAGTGCTGCGATATCGCCGAGCATCGCGCGCGCGGGCCACCACACCACGCTGTCCGCCGCCGGCGCAAAGGCGGCTGCGGCATCGGAGGTCAGCACGGCAAAACGCGACAGCGTGCCGTAAGAGAGAATCGCCGCAACCTGCAATGCGATGACGAAACCTGCGCCAGTGACCGCCGAAATGATCTGTGCCACCAGCCGCGTCTTGGCAGGGCCGCAGAGCTGAAACAATCCGACAGTGATGGCGATAGCGCACGCAGACGCCGACAGGCCCATGGCAATGACGACGGCATAGGCGGAGAACCAGCGTGCGCCGCCGCCGATTACCAGTACGTTGACGAAAGGCGTCGCCAGCAGCATCGCCATCAGGGTCACTGTCAAAGCGATGGCCGCGATGCGGACGGAGAACAGGTTGGTGAGCGGCGCCGGCGACGACATGATGAGATCGAGATCGGCGCGCGCGTAGAATACGCGGGTGACGGACTCGATGGCCTGCGACAGAACGAGCGCCCAGGCGAGGAAGATACTCGCAGTGATAACAATCGCCGTCGATTGATCGAGCGGCGTCTGCACATCTGCGAAACGGCCGACCACCGCATAGGCCGGCAAATGCAGGAAAATCACGAAGACAATCAGCAGAAGCGAAACGCTGCGCGGACGCCAGCGACGGCCCGCCGTGAGCATGCTCAGCATCTCTCGCCAGGCCAGCCGGACTTCGTGGCCGGCAAACCACATCACGCTGGCGGATGGCGTCATGCGGCAACCGGCGCGCCGTCCACCAGCGCCACGAACATATCTTCGAGGCTGGTGTCGCCCTGTCCGTTCTGCTGACGCAATTCGGCAAGCGTACCTTCGGCGATCAGCCTGCCTGCGGCGATCACGCCGATCCGGTCAGCCATGCGCTCGGCGACTTCGAGAATATGCGTGGTCATGATCACGGTGCAGCCGGAGCGCACGCGATCCTGCAGCAGGCCCTTGACGTGACGCGCCGACACGGCATCGAGTCCGGTCAGCGGTTCATCGAGAATGATCAGCCGAGGTTCGTGCACGAGTGCGCCGGCCAGCGCCACCTTCTGGCGCATGCCCTTGGAGAAGCCTTCGCATCGCTCATGCAGATGTGGACCAAGACCTAGCGATGCCAACAATTCATGCGACGTGCGCTCTGCCGTTTCAGCATCGCAGCCCCATAGACCGGCAACGAATTCGAGATATTCGAGCGGCGTCAACTTGTCATAGATCATCGGCTCATCGGACACCCAGGCCATGATCTGTTTCGCTGCCACCGGATCGGCGAGCGCGTCGATACCAAGTATCGACACCGATCCTGAATCGGGGCGCAGCAATCCAGCGACCATGCGCAATGTCGTCGTCTTGCCGGCTCCGTTGGCACCCAGCAGCGCATAGAACTCGCCAGCACGAACCGTGAGATCGAGTCCGTCGACAGCTGGCCGATCGAAACGTTTCGTTAACCCTCGCAATTCGAGGGCAGCGTGTGTTGCGGACATGACAGACGATCTGCGCGTTAAGTTGCGTAGCAACATGGAGGGAAGTTGTTTCAGGGCAGTGAATCCGATGACGTAACTACGCCGCCTCACGCGCCTGGTGGTATCTATATGCACATCGGGATTGATGACCCCATCAATCCTCCCACTCACGCATGTGCGTTTGTAATCTCTTATGCCGGCAATTTAACTAGATCTGGCGGGAACAATACAACCCTGAATAGATTTACGCTGACCTGCAAAGATTGATCTCCGGAGATTCGCGATGACACGGCTAGCTGCCTTGAAGGTCCCTGCTGTAGCCGAGTTCGATGCGCCGTATTTTCTGACTTGTCCCGGCATCGGAAAGGTTACAACCGACTACAAGAAAAACCAGAACATCTTTTGTCAGGGTGAGACGGCAGATTCTGTTTGTTACATCCTGAGTGGACGTATCAAGCTCACGGTCCTGTCCGAACAAGGCAAGGAAGCTGTCGTCGGCCTGCTCGAACCCGGACAGTTCCTGGGTGAGGGTTGCCTGAATGGTCATCCGCTGCGCACCGTCACAACGACGGCGATGGAAGACTGCACCATCGTTACCATCAACAAGTCGGTGATGCTCGCCCATCTGCGCGACGAGCCCGCTTTCGCAGAATTCTTCGTCGCCTATCTTCTGTCGCGCAACAACCGCATCGAAGAAGATCTGATCGATCAGTTGTTCAATTCAAGCGAGAAGCGCCTCGCGCGCCTGTTGCTGATCCTCGCTCACTATGGCGAGGGAGGTGTCAGCCATCCCATCGATATCGACATCAGTCAGGAAATGCTGGCGGAGATGATCGGCACCACGCGGTCGCGCGTCAGCTTCTTCATGAACAAGTTTCGTAAGCTCGGCTTCGTCAGCTATGACGGACATATTCAGGTCCACAGATCGCTGCTCGATGCGGCGTTTAACGAGAAGCCACATTTGCAACGTGGCATGTAGCGATGCGTGCGTAACCAGACAACCATGCTCCGCACTGGCGCGACGGCATCCGGGGGACCGGCAGATGGCAAGCATCCTGATCGTCGACGATGACAAGGTCGTTCAGATCTTCACCAAATTGATGCTTGAGCGCGAAGGCCACCGCGTTACCTGCGCGAGCGACGGCCCGCGCGCGCGCCACATTCTCCGCAACACGGATTTCGATCTGCTCATCATCGATATCTTCATGCCCGGGATGAACGGGCTGGAGACGATGAAGCTGGCGCATCGGTGCCGCCCGGAGATCCCGATCATCGTCATGTCAGGTCACGCGGCCTCACCGGCAGGCGTGTCCGCGCCCGATTTTCTCGCGATGTCCACCGAGCTCGGCGCCGTCTGTCGCCTCCAGAAGCCCCTCAAATCAGCAGTTCTTCTCTCGCACGTGGACCGGTGCCTTGCGCCGGGGAATGGCTCGTCTCGGCTCCACTAGTATCGTCGCGCATTCGATCACGACTGATGCTGGCATCGCCCGAAGCCAAAATCTGCTGCGGCATAATGGAATCATGATACCAGGATACCTACACATCAGAGGTAATTAAGGGCTCCTTCACTCGGCTTCCCTATTTTCACGTGGAATTTCAGTGCCGCAGCAAAATTGCTTGTCGCGGTCCAAGGGGCATGTCGATGCAAGCACTCAATTCTATTTCAGCACGTATGATTGTCGCCATCACGCTCGTCGCTGCCGGATCGTGCGGCGCGCTCGCTGCCTTCAGCATGTGGCAGCAACAGGCGATCATCGACACAGCCCTTAGTCGCGAAGCGCATGATGACTACGCCAATCTCACGGCAGCGCTGAATGCCGAAACGCGCACGCTGCTCGCAGTTGCCGAGTCGATCGCGTCGTCACAGCCGATCAAGGACGCCATCAAGGCGAACGATCGTGCCAGTGCGCTCGCGAATCTGAAGGAGGCCCATCAGCGTATCAAGCCGCGCGGCCTCGAACTGATCACCATTCAAACACCGCCGGCCATCAGCTTCGCCCGCGTCCACAATCCCGGCACCTTCGGAGACAACGTTTCCGAGCGCCGCAAGATGGTGGTGCAGGCGATGACCAGCAAGAAGTCGGTCGGCGGCATCGAGCCCGGCCGTGATGCGCTCAACGTCTTTGGCGTAGCACCGGCGATGGATGGTGATACCATTCTCGGCACGATCGATGTCGGCGCTCCGTTCGGCAAGACTTTCGTCGACACCATGAAGTCGCGTTTCGGTGTCGATGTCGGCATTCACCAGATCGACGGCCAGGCCGGCAAGACGCTGGCGTCCACCCTGAAGTCGGCTGCTCCGGGTGTCGATATGCTGCGTCGCGCGCTTGCCGGCGAAGTTGTGACCCAATATGGCGAACTCGACAACAAGCCCGTTGCCACGACCTTCGGCGCAATCAAGAGCTTTTCGGGCGACAACATCGCCGTCTTCGAAATCACCCGTGATACCAGCGGATATCACAGCCTGATGCGATCCTCGCTGAATTGGCTGGCCATCATTTCTGCCTGCGTGCTGCTGCTCGCCGGTGCCATCGCAACCTTCATGGGCCGCTCGATGGCGAAGCCGATCCGCGCACTCGAAACTGCGATGCGGACCATTGCGGGCGGTAATCACACGATCGCGGTGCCGGGTGCAGGCCGCAAGGACGAGATCGGCTCGATGGCCGGCGCCGTCGAAATCTTCAAGACCGGGCTGATCGAAACCGAGCAGCTGCGCGCCGCCCAGGAAGAGCAGCGCGAGCGCGCCCAGCTTGATCGCCGCGACACCATGAGTGCTCTCGCCTCGCGCTTCGAGGGCAGCGTTGGTACCGTAGTCACCGCCGTTGGTTCGGCTGCCGGCGAACTCCGCACAACCGCGCAATCGATGGCGGCCACCGCCGAGGAATCGACCCGGCAGACCGCAGCTGTCGCGGCAGCATCCGAGGAGGCCACGCAGAGCGCTCAGGCGGTCGCCGCTGCTATCGAAGAGCTCAATGCCTCGATCAGCGAGATCGCACAGCAGGTCAACGAATCTGCCCGCGTCGCCGGCGATGCGGTATCGCAGGCCAACGTCACCAATAGCGAAGTGCAGAGTCTTGCGGAGGCCGCGCAGAAGATCGGCGACGTCGTCAAGCTGATTAGCGAGATCGCTGCGCAGACCAACCTGCTCGCACTCAATGCCACCATCGAAGCGGCCCGCGCAGGTGAAGCCGGCCGCGGCTTCGCCGTCGTCGCTTCCGAAGTGAAGGCACTGGCCACCCAGACGTCGAAGGCAACGGACGAAATCTCGGCACAGGTCGGCGCGATTCAGAGCGCCACGAAGCTCTCGGTGGGTTCGATCCAAAGCATCACCTCGACCATCGGCCGCGTCAGCGAGATCGCAAGCGCCATCGCCGCCGCCGTCGAGGAACAGGGCGCAGCCACGCTCGAAATCGCCCGCAACGTCGCCGAAGCCGCCCGCGGCACCGGCGAGGTCTCGCAAAACATTGCCGGCGTCAATGACGCCGCCCGCGAGACCGGCCTCGCCGCGTCGCGCGTGGTGGAGTCGGCCGCGGACCTGTCACGCAACGGCGAAGATCTGCGCACGCAGGTCGATGTGTTCCTCCGCGAAGTGCGGGCGGCGTAATTCTTCCGGCGGCGCGCTTCGGCACGCCGCTCTTCCATTGCGAACAAAGCGGGAATCAGCGAGCGTGATTCGTCACCTCGGATACATGCCTTGCTCGCTCAAGCCTCTTATCTCGACGCCCTCAATCCAGAACAACGCCGTGCCGTCGAGCATGGCGTGTTCCCGCATGGGAACAGCGTCACGTCTGCTCCGCTGTTGGTCATCGCCGGTGCCGGTTCCGGCAAGACCAACACCCTCGCCCACCGCGTCGCGCATCTGCTCGTCAACGGCGCCGATCCGCGCCGCATCCTGCTGATGACCTTCTCACGGCGCGCGGCCAGCGAGATGAGCCGCCGCGTCGAGCGCATCGCGCGCCAAGTGATGGGCGACAATGCCGGCGTCATGACCGATGCGCTGGCCTGGGCTGGCACATTCCATGGCATCGGCGCGCGGCTGCTGCGGGACTATGCCGAACAAATCGGACTCGATCCCGGTTTCACCATTCACGACCGCGAGGATTCCGCCGACCTGATGAATCTGGTCCGGCACGAACTCGGCTTCTCCAAAACCGAGACGCGCTTCCCGACAAAAGGCACATGCCTCGCGATCTATTCCCGCTGCGTCAATTCCGAGACCGAACTCGATCAGGTGCTCGGTGCGTCCTATCCGTGGTGCGCGGCGTGGTCAGCCGAGCTGCGCGAACTGTTCGCCGGCTATGTCGAAGCCAAGCAGAAGCAGAACGTGCTCGATTACGACGACCTGCTTCTATACTGGGCGCAGATGGCGAGCGAACCGCTACTGGCTAGCGATATCGGCGGTCGCTTCGATCACGTGCTCGTGGACGAATATCAGGACACTAATCGCCTGCAATCGGCGATCCTGATGGCTTTGAAGCCCAACGGGGCGGGCCTCACCGTTGTCGGCGATGACGCGCAGTCGATCTATTCGTTTCGCGCCGCCACCGTACGCAACATTCTGGATTTCCCCGGGCAGTTCAGCCCGCCGGCTGACATCATCACGCTTGACCGCAACTATCGCTCGACGCAACCGATCCTGGCGGCGGCCAATGGCGTGATCGATCTCGCGCGTGAACGCTATACGAAGAATCTCTGGACCGATCGCGTCTCCTCCGCTAGGCCGCAACTCGTCACCATCCGGGATGAGACCGATCAGGCCCGCGCCATCGTTGCGCGTGTGCTCGACAATCGCGAAGGCGGCATGAAGCTGAAGGAACAAGCCGTGCTTTTCCGGACGTCCTCGCACAGCGGATCACTCGAAGTGGAGCTGACGCGGCGGAACATTCCATTCGTCAAATTTGGCGGCCTGAAATTTCTCGACGCCGCGCATGTGAAGGACATGCTGGCGCTGCTGCGTTTCGTGGAGAACCCACGTGACCGCGTCGCCGGTTTCCGGCTGATGCAATTGCTACCCGGTGTGGGACCAGCTTCCGCACAGCGCGCGCTGGATCACATGATCGCGGCACCCGATCCGATCGACGCCCTCGCTCACGCGCCGGCCCCGCCCCGCGCAGCAGCCGACTGGCGCGGCTTTGTCGAGGTCATCAGCGAGATCAAGTCACGCCGTGCGGGCTGGCCCGCCGAGCTGGAACTGGCGCGACGCTGGTATGAGCCACATCTCGATCGCATTCACGAGGATTCGCTGACGCGCCGCGCCGATCTGATCCAGCTCGAAGCGATCGCATCAGGCTATCCGTCGCGCGAACGTTTTCTCACCGAACTCACGCTCGATCCGCCGGACGCGACCAGCGATCAGTCCGGCGTGCCGCTGCTCGACGAGGACTATCTGATCCTCTCGACCATCCATTCCGCCAAAGGGCAGGAATGGAAGTCTGTCTATGTGCTGAATGTGGTCGATGGCTGCATGCCGTCGGATTTGGGCACCGGGACATCAGCGGAGATCGAGGAAGAGCGCCGGCTGCTTTATGTGGCGATGACGCGCGCCAAGGACGATCTGCATCTGATGGTGCCGCAGCGTTTCTTCACCCACGGCCAGCACGCACAAGGTGACCGCCACGTCTATGCGTCGCGCACCCGCTTCATTCCGGAAGCGCTGCTCGGCCTGTTCGAGCGCACAACCTGGCCGCAAGTGGCCGCCGCTGATCCCGCGCGCGCGGCGGCGCAGGGTGTGCGCATGGACATCAATTCGCGGATGCGCGCGATCTGGCGCTAGAGCTTCTCATCCCACTCCGGCACGCCGCTGAAGCGCGCCACCAGGAAATCGATGAACAGCCGCACTTTTACGGCGAGATGCCGCGTGGGCGGATAGATCGCATAGAGCGTCAGCGGCGGTGCTTCGTAGGTATTGAGCACGCTGCGCAGAGCGCCCGCGCGCAATGCATCGCCGGCAATGAAGGTCGGCAGCAGCGCGACGCCCCTGCCCTTGATCGCGGCATCGCGCAGTACTTCAGCATTGTTGACGCAGAGCGTCCAGCTCGGCTGGATCCAGTGATCGTTGCCATCCCTGCCGGTCAGCTTCCACTGATTGCCCGTGAGTAGGAAGCCATAGGTGAGCAGCGCGTGGCTGCGCAGATCCTCCGGCAGCTTCGGTGTGCCATGCTGCTTGAGATAGTCCGGCGACGCGCAAACTGCGCGATCGATGGCGACGATTTTTCGCGCGATGAGACTTGAAGACTCCAGGTCGGCGATGCGAAGCGTCACGTCGAAACCGCCCTGCATCGGGTCGACCTGATCGTCCGACAGTACGAGTTGAATCTGCAACTCTGGGCACTGCGCCATGAAGTCGGCAATGGCAGGCCCGAGCTGCAGCGTGCCGAATGACATCGGCGCATTGACGCGCAGCAATCCGCGCGGCGTCGACTGCGCCTGCGCCACCGCCTGATCGGCGGCTTCGAGATCGGCGAGGATGGTCAGCGCGCGCTCGAAATAGGCCTGACCGTTCTCGGTCGCGCTGGCATGGCGCGTGGTGCGGTTGAGCAATTGCACGCCGAGGTCCTGTTCGAGCTCGCCGACATATTTCGAGATCGCCGAGCGCGACAGCCGCAGCTGCCGCCCTGCTTCGGAGAAGCTGCCGAGTTCGACGACTTTGACGAAGGCGCGCAGGCTGTTGAGCTTATCCATGGAGCATTCCCGACTGTCCCCAATTCATAGACAGTCATGTCACAAATGGCCAGATTGTCTTTGAACGGGGATGCCCCAATTATCCCGGCAACGGAAGACGAGACGCCTTCCTAACCAGGAGACAGACCATGTCAGGCATCCACCATGTCACCGCAATCGCCGGTAACGCCTTGCGGAATTTCGATTTTTACACCCGCGCGCTGGGCATGCGCTTCGTCAAGAAGACCGTCAATTTCGACGATCCGGGCACCTACCACTTCTACTACGGCGATGAGACCGGCAAGCCGGGCACCATCCTGACCTTCTTCCCGTGGGAGCATGCGGCCCCCGGCCGAGGCGGCGTGGGCCAGACCCAGCAGACTTCGTTCCGGGTCCCTGCCCGCTCGCTCGGCTACTGGACGCATCGCTTCATCGAGAAGGGCATTGCCCATGAGGCGCTCGAAAAGCGCTTCGGCGAAGCCGTGCTGCCCTTCACCGATCCGGACGGCATGAGCCTTGCGCTGGTCGGCGTTACCGGCGCGGAGAACGAGCCCGGCTGGAGCAATGGCGACGTTCCGGCCGAGCACGCGATCCGCGGCTTCCATGGCGTGACGCTTCTGCTGGAGAAGGCCGAGAAGACCAGCGCGATCCTCACCGACGTGTTCGGCTTCAAGGAAACGGCGCGTGAAGGCTCGATCATTCGCCTGAGCACCGACAGCGTCGAAGGTGGCATTGTCGACATCTATGAGGCCGGCGGTTTCCTGCCGGGCCGTCAGGGCCGCGGCTCGGTGCATCACGTCGCTTTCCGCGCCGTGGATGATGCCGATCAGCAGGTGATGGCTAACAAGCTGGTGAAGACCTACGGCCAGCAGCCGACGGAGCAGAAGGATCGCAACTACTTCCGTTCGGTCTATTTCCGCGAGCCAGGCGGCGTGCTGTTCGAGATTGCGACCGACATCCCCGGCTTCGCCGTGGATGAGCCCGTCGAATCCCTTGGCGAGCATCTGAAACTGCCCGCGTTCCTCGAAAAGCATCGCGGCGAGATCGAGCGCGTGTTGCCGGCGCTCGACACTGAAAAGGTGACGTCATGAGTAACGACCTGTCCCACATCCATCGCTTCGCGCCGGGCAACCGGCGCGAGGCAACGCCGCTCCTGCTGCTGCATGGCACCGGCGGTGACGAAAGCGACCTGCTCCCGCTCGGCGAGGCGATTGCGCCGGGTGCAGCACTGCTCTCGCCCCGCGGTCAGGTGCTGGAGCACGGCATGCCGCGCTTCTTCCGCCGGCTCGCCGAAGGCGTGTTCGATGAGAACGACGTTCGGCGTCGCGCTAATGACCTTGCAGACTTCGTAGTCGAAGCCCGCAAGCGCTACGGGCTCAAAGCACCGATCGCGCTCGGCTATTCCAACGGCGCCAATATCGCCGCGGCAATGATGCTGTTGCGCCCCGAGGCGCTGGCCGGCGGCATATTGTTGCGGGCGATGGTCCCTCTACATGAACCACCGGTGGCAGATCTCGCTGGCAAGCCGGTACTGATCGTGTCGGGCCAATCCGATCCGATCATCCCGCCAAGCAATTCGCAGCGGCTTGCCGTGATGCTGGCAAACGCGGGGGCCGATGTGCAGCATCGCACGCTGCCCGTTGGCCATCAGCTCTCGCAGGCGGATCTGACCATTGCGAAGGAATGGTTGGGGAATGTTGAAGCAACGAACCAAGCCGCGGCATAACCTCTCCCCGCCTGCGGGGAGAGGTCGAAGGCGAGCGCAGCGGAGCCTTCGGGTGAGGGGGAGTTAGTGGTTTGCGCTTAAGTGTATCATGCGCTCCCCCTCACCCGGCTTTCACGCGCTCCGCGCGCTTCAGCCGACCTCTCCCCGCCAAGCGGGGAGAGGTAAGAAGGCCAATTACAAGTTCGCTCCGCTGAACATCTCGCTGTACCAATCCGCGATCAGCTTTGGATTGATGCGACCATCGACGATGAACACGCCCTGCGCGCCATCGGCGACCCAGGTCTTCACGGCATCGAGATCGGCGAGCGTCCGCACAACAACGCCATCGGCGCCATATCCGCGCGCAATGGCCGCAAAATCGGTCACCGGAAATTGCGCCATACCCGCATTGTAGCCTTCCGGCCCGAAGTGATGCACCTCGGCGCTGTAGGCGCTGTCGTTATAGATGAAGATGCAGATGCGCTTCTTCAGCCGCACCGCGGTCTCAAGTTCCGCGATCGACATCAGAAAACCGCCATCGCCGACGGCCAGCACAGTCAGCCGCTCCGGCTGCGTCACTGCCGCACCGATCGCGCCGGCAAGGCCGAGACCGATGGACTGGAACGCAATCGGAATGCACCAACCCTTGTGGTCGGGCGCTGAAATATAGCGCGTCACCCAGCCGACAAAATGGCCGCCGTCGACAACGACCGTGCGATCCTTCGGCAGGATATCGTCCATCGCCTTGCTCAGCGTGCGCGGATCGATGTGGTCGGCAGTGCTGGTGTCGTCATAGGCCAGATTATGATTGCCTCTGGCAGTCATCACCGCGGCAACCTCGGGCGTGCGCCAGCCGGCCTCGCTGGGCGGCGTCTTATCAAACGCCTGCAACACGGCAGTGGCCACAGCCGATGCATCGCCTTCGAGCTCGAGATCGACCGGGCGATGCACGCCGATGCGGCCCTTCTCGACATCGATCTGCACGAGCTGAGCATAGTCCGAAATCAGCTTGCCCTTCTTCGTGGTCCACATGTTCAGCGACATGCCGAAAGCAAGGATCATGTCGCTCTGCGCGATCAGCTCAGCCGTTGCTTTCGAGGAGAAGCCTCCGGCCACACCCAGATTCCACGGATGACCGGAAAACATCCCATGCGCCTGCAACGACGTCGCCAGCAACGCGCCAAGTTTGTCGGCCAGTTGAACCAGCAGCGGCTGCGCATCGGCCACGACAGCGCCATGACCCGCCAGAATCAGCGGTCTCTTCGATGTCCGGATCGTCGCAACAAGTTCATCCAGCTTCGCCGGATTGATCGTGACCCGCGGCATGATCGGCAAATGCTTCTTGCCCATCGTCGCCGTCACCGGCATTTCCTGCACATTGATCGGCAGGCTGAGCACGACCGGCTTGCGCTCGCGCAGAGCCACCGAGGCTGCTTTCCAGGTGTCGGCGTAAGCGCTCTGTGCATCGGTGATCTGACGCCACTCGCCGCCGACCGCGTGAACGAGTTCCGACTGATTGAAGGCAAATGCCGACTGCTTGTCGCCGAGCACAACGTCACCTGCGAGAACGAGCAAAGGCGTGTCGCTCTTGGCCGCTTCGCCGATGCCGGTGATCGCATTAGTCAAACCCGGCCCGGCCGTTACGCTGACGATGGTCAGGTCGCGCGTCAGACGCGCCGCCACATCGGCCATGCTTACCGCGCCGCCTTCGTGGCGCGCAGCGACAAACTCGACACCGAACTCGGTCAATCCGAGCGTTACCTTGAAGTTTGCGCCGCCCACGAGGCCGAAACAGCGCTTGGCACCGATATCGGCGATCGCGCGTGCGACTTCGCGCCAGACGGTCGAATTGGCCGGGGTGTGGTCGAGAACTGCAGCGGATGAGGATGTCATGAGGTCACTTTGCACCGATCGCGATCTCCTCGACATTCAAGGATCGGGCCAAAGTAGTTTAGGTCTAAAGGAATTGCCATATGTCGATCGCGCTGGCCCAATCACGTGATCGGGAGAGCGGAACAGACGCAAAAATGCCATCTGCGGTGATCCTCAGTGGCCAATTCCGCGTAAATGCAGCCTTATTTGAGGGCAGATCGACTGGCGGCTACGCCCGTCCGGCGATCACCATGCTGTGCAAATCGTCAGCCATCTTCGGCGCAGCAGCGCCTTCAAGCGACGATCGCAGGGCCTCGATATCGGCATCCGGGACCGGGCGCCATCCGCAGGGGCACTGGCCGTCCTGATGGGCAGCAGCAACTTCGCGATAGGTCGCGCCGATCGCGGTTGCCAGAAGACGCATCACCACATCGGGCGGCAGACGCGAACTGTCGAGCACGCGGCAGAACGTCGTCATGATGGCCTGGTTGAGATAGGTCTGTGCCGAATTCTCATCGGTGATATCGGAGACCTTGACCTGCTGCGGAAGCATGCGCGTATCCTTTGCGACCCCTGCGTTTGTCTAGGCCGCGGTCGCGTCATGCTCAACTTGTTTCGGGACCACGGGCCTTAGAAGCCCTCAAGCCTGTCATGTTTTGAATGGATCAAAACAGGATGTGTCGTGCGCACATTCTTTGTTCGGCTGCGCTTTGCTTTATTCTGCTGCAGCTTGCGCTTGTCCCGCGCTGGCATCGAGATGCATGGTCTCGATACGTCTCACCTTGCTGATCGAACCCATGATCAGCGGCACGCGCTGATGAATCGCCGTCGGCGCAAGATCGAGAATGCGGGCACGGCCCGTGGTCGCACCGCCGCCGGCCTGTTCGACGATGAAGGCCATCGGATGCGCTTCATAGACGAGACGCAGCCGGCCATCGGCATAGCCCTTGCGCGCATCGGACGGATAGAGAAACACGCCGCCCCGGATCAGGATGCGATAGGCCTCGGCGACCAGGGCTGCGATCCAGCGCATATTGAAATTCTTGCCGCGCGGGCCATCGACGCCTGCGAGGCACTCTTCGACGAAGTCGCGCACCGGCGCTTCCCAGTGGCGATGGTTGGACGCATTGATGGCATATTCCGAGCTCTCGGCCGGGATCTGCACGCGCTGGCGAATGCGCTTGTAGCTCCCAGCGGCGCGATCGAGCGTGAAGATTTCGACGCCATCACCAAGCGTGAGGACCAGCGATGTCTGCGGACCATAGACGACGAAGCCGGCAGCAATCTGCGCGCTGCCCTTCTGCGTGAACGGCACAGCGTCCTTCGACGTCGGCATGATCGAGAAGATCGTTCCGACGGTCATATTGGTTTCGATATTCGACGATCCGTCGAGCGGATCGTAGGCGATCTCCAGCAGTCCGCCGCCGTCGCGGATATCCGCCGTCTCGGCTTCCTCGGAGGCCAGCGCTGCCCAGGACACCGGCTTCAGCGCGGTACGAACAATCTCGTCGGCGCGGACATCGAGATCCTTCTGCACGTCGCCATCGGCATTCTGCGCACCCTGCGCCTCGCCGGTAATTCCGGCCAGCGCGCCGCAGCCGATCAGGTCGGAGATTTCGATGGAGGCCCTGGCGAAGGCATCGACCGCAGCAGCCACGGCCAGCCGCAGCGGGTCCTGTCCGGCGTAGTCAGCCGTATATCGGGACAGGGGCATGTGGTCGGTCATCGCAATCTCCGCAAAATACTGGGCTCCTTCTGGCACATGGCCGCGTCCGGAAGGCCCGGGAATGGCAGAAATGGGTCATTTTGCCCACAGATATTGACCCGCTGGGCCAAATAAAGGAACTTTCGTAAGAATCGGGCGGCGAAAGTTTTCCTTATATGACGAAGCGCTTCCGCGACATCTCGATCCGCCAGCTGCGTGCACTGGCCGCCGTCGCCGCCAGCGGCAGTATTACGGCGGCAGCTTTGAAGCTGCGCCTGACACAGCCGGCTGTCACCTTGCAACTGCGCAACCTGCAAGGCCTCGCCGGCCTGCCGCTGATCCAGCGCACTGGCGACGGGATGGTCCTCACCGATGCCGGCCGCGAGGTGCTGGCGCTGTCGGAACGGATCGAGGCGGCGATGGCCGCCTGCGCGACATCGCTGGACATGATGGCCGGCAAGACCGGCGGGCGCATCTCCATCGGCGCCGTCAGCACCGCGAAATACTTCGTGCCCTTCGCAATCTCGGCCTTCGCGAAGCTCCATCCCAAGATCGAGATCTTGCTGACGGTCGGCAATCGCGAGGAGACCATCGCAGGTCTGCGCAGCTACGATCTCGATATCGCGATCATGGGCCGGCCGCCGGCCGGGATCGACATGGATGTGAACCTGATCGGCGATCATCCGCATGTGATCATCGCGCCGAGCGATCATCGCCTCGCGGGCAAGGCACGCCTCTCCATGAGCGATCTTGGAGGCGAGACTTTCCTGACGCGCGAGCCCGGCTCGGGCACGCGCGGGTTGATGGAGCAATTGTTCGAGAGCGCAGGCTTGCGCGCCACGATCGGCATGGAGATGGACAGCAACGAGACCATCAAACAGGCCGTGATGGCCGGGCTCGGCATCGCCTTCATCTCCGCGCATACGGTGGCCACCGAACTGGAGCAGCGGCGACTGGTGATGCTGGATGTGATCGGCCTGCCGATCATCCGGCAATGGTTCGTACTCAACCGCAAGGACAAGGTGCTGCTGCCGCCGGCGCAGGCGATGCGCGCATTCCTCGCCGCACAGGGCGCGCAGTTCCTGCCTGCGACGGAAACCGGCAAATCTGCGCCGGTACGCCGCAAGTCCCGCAGCCGCGCGGCGCTATAGCGACCGACCTGGCCTCACCTTGTAGCATCCGGCGAGGGTGATATGGTGTCGCCAGCCTGAGCGCCAACACATCCCTTTATCAGTCATCGGAGAATTCAATGCCTGCTGCCTCGGCAGATAGCACTGCGCCCGTCAGCGTCGTGACCGCCCTTTATCTCGGCACCAAGGTGCTTCACACCGAAGCCGAGCGCTCCGGCATCATCAAGGACATGTTGCGCGGTGACGTCAGCCGCAAGGGCTATGTCCTGCTGCAGCGGAATCTGCTGGCCGCCTATCAGGCGCTGGAAGCCGGACTTGAGAGCCATCGCGACACGCCTGTGCTCGCCGCACTCGCCCAGTATCGGCTCGACCGTGCATCGGCCATGCAAGCCGATCTCAATGTGCTGTGCGATGGCGATTTCTCGGCTGTGCCGATGCTGCCTGCTGGCGAAGCCTATGCCAAGCGCATCGCGGATGCCGCCAAGGGCGACGGCGAATTGCTGATTGCCCACGCCTATACGCGCTATCTCGGCGATCTCTCCGGCGGCCAGATTCTCAAGCGCCTGCTCGCCAAGAAGCCCGGCCTCGCGCCGGAGGAATTGTCGTTCTACGACTTCCCGGCCTATGCCGATCTCGCCGCGCTGAAGTCGGACTATCGCAACGCGCTCGACGAGGCCGGCAAGCTTGCCAAGAATCCGCAGGCGATCATCGATGAAGGCTCGGTCGCGTTCCAGCTCAACACCGATCTGTCCTGGGCGGTGCAGGGTGCGATCGAAGCGGAGCAGGTGGCTTCTTAGCCTCTCCCCGCCTGCGGGGAGAAGGAAATTACTTCCAGCTGACCAGCGGCGGCATCGAGCTCAGAATGTTCTCGACGTTGCCGCCGGTCTGCAGGCCGAACATCGTGCCCTTGTCGTAGAGCAGATTGAACTCGACATAGAGCCCGCGCATTTCGAGCTGCTGCGCGCGCTCTTCCTCGGTCCAGGCTTCCTGCATCCGTGCGCGCACGATGCGCGGATAGACATCGAGGAAGGCCGAGCCGACATCACGCGTGAACGCAAAGTCCTTCTCGAAATCGCCGGTGTTGAGCTGATCGAAGAAGATGCCGCCGACGCCGCGCGCCACGCCGCGATGCGGCAGGAAGAAGTAGTCGTCGGCCCAGGCCTTGAACTTCTTGTAGTAAGCGGGATCATGCGCATCACAGGCGCCGCGCATCGCATCGTGAAACGTGATCGTATCCGGCGCATCGACCTTGCGCTGCTCCGGCAGCATCGGCGTCAGATCCGCGCCGCCGCCGAACCAGCCCACTGCCGTCGACAGGAAGCGCGTGTTCATGTGCACGGTCGGCACGCGCGGGCTGCGCGGATGCATGATCAGGCTGATGCTGCTGGAGACGTAATCGAGCTGCGATCCGCCGCCCGGCATTTGCCGCGCCATTTCCGGCGACAGCTTGCCGTTCGCGGATGACGTATGGATGCCGATCTTCTCGAACAGCCGGCCGCCCGAGAGGAAGCCGCCGACGCCGCCGCCGATGCCTGTCGCACGGGTCCACGGCTTGTAGGTGAACGTGGCCGGCGCGCCCGGGAACAGCGCCTGCGGCGCCTCGCGCTCCAGCGCCTCGATCTCGGCGCAGATGCGGTCGCGGAGGGATTCGAACCAGACCTTGGCACGGGTGCGGTTCTGTTCGATTTCTGGACTGACGATCGGGGTCATGATGTTCATGGTCTTTTCGCTCATGATGTTCGTACAGTCTATATGCCGCTTGCAGCGCGATGGCACCTTGAGATGCGTCAAAACGTGAGGTGAATCGCCGGTTTTGCGGAATTGCCGCGCCTCGCCAAGAGCGCCGCGGCGGTGTATCAGAGGCGGCAAAATCATGCCTGTCGGCACCAGTTTCCGGAACCCAAGCATTTGACCCAGTCCGCGCCCCGCAAGCCGTTCCTCGATGTCCTCGCCGGCCAGCGCCAGGCGGTGCCGCCGCTCTGGATGATGCGTCAGGCCGGACGTTATCTGCCTGAATATCGCGAGGTTCGTGCGCAGGCCGGCGGTTTCCTCGATCTGTGTTTCAATCCGGATTTCGCCACTGAAGTGACGCTGCAGCCGATCCGGCGTTTCGGCTTCGATGCCGCGATCATCTTCTCGGATATCCTGGTGATCCCTTATGCCCTTGGCCGCTCGGTCCGCTTCGAGGTCGGCGAAGGCCCGCGGCTCGATCCGCTGGACACGCCGGAAAAGGTCGCGACGCTCTCACCCGAGGCCGACTTCACGAAGCTTGAGCCGGTGTTCGAAGCACTGCGCCGCGTGCGCGCGCAGCTCGATCCGAAGATTACGCTGATCGGATTCTGCGGCGCGCCCTGGACCGTTGCGACCTACATGGTCGCCGGCAAGGGCACGCCGGATCAGGCGCCGGCGCGGATGATGGCCTATCGGCATCCCGAGGCCTTCGCAAAAATCATCGACACCATCGTCGAGAACTCGATCACCTATCTGCTGAGCCAGCTCAAGGCCGGCGCCGATGTGCTGCAGATCTTCGATACCTGGGCCGGCATACTGCCTGCAGCGGAATTCCAGCGCTGGTCGGTCGAGCCGACCAAGCGCATCATCGCCGGCGTGCGCGCCAAGGTGCCGAATGCGAAGATCATCGGCTTCCCGCGCGGCGCCGGCGCGCTGCTGCCGAGCTATGTCGGCGCAACCGGTGTCGATGCCGTGAGCATCGACTGGGCCGCCGAGCCGTCCTTCGTACGCGAGCGGGTGCAGAGCCACGTCGCCGTGCAGGGCAATCTCGATCCGCTGGTACTGATCGCCGGCGGCGCAGCGCTCGACCGCGCCGTCGATGACGTGCTGGCGAATTATGCCAGCGGACGCTTCATCTTCAATCTCGGCCACGGCATCCAGCCGGAAACGCCGATCGCCCATGTGGAGCAGATGGTGAAGCGGGTGCGGGATTTCAGGGGATAGCATCTTGCTTCTCCCTCCCCCTTGCGGGGAGGGTGGCGCGTTGCGAGCGCAGCGAGCAAACGTGACGGGTGGGGGTGCCCCACGTGAGAGCGTCGCTTGTGGCTCCCCCACCCCGGCCTATCGGCCGACCCTCCCCACCTAGCGAAGCTTCGCTTCGCGTGGGGGGAGGGATATTTCTGGCGCCGTCGCGCCATCGCAAACCCAGAATTTCAAACAGCCACGGCTCTTCAGACATGCGTCATCGCCCCCATTGTTTGCGGCGCGGGGGCGCCGTCGTCTCCTGCATTCCTACCCCCTTGTGAGAGGGCGTGCGGAACGCCGGGTGCCCGTTGCACCCTTGGGCCTGATGCGATGCGGTCTTCCGCAATTGTGAGTGCATCAGGACTTTCGGAGGCGCCGAGCAAGTGCCCGACGTTCCGCCTGCGGTGTTTTTTCGGTTGCTTGCACATCTGCCATGGCGAACGGTCCCATCACCAAAATTAATGTCCCAGGGCGGAGGGACAGGGTAGCCGCAAAGCACTTGGCCGAACGCGTTTCGATTTGGTCGTCCGTCACACTGTCCAGGGGGTCTTTCCATCCCAAGGTCGGCCGTCTCCTTGCCAGTGGCAGTGCTGGCGCAGATCCGTCCTGCCCGAAGACAGACGTCACCCCCAAACCGCGTAACGCCGCATCTCCGGCGTCCACCGCATCCCACCCCGCGAACGTGACGATCGCGATCGCCCCTCTCGGTGGGGCAGGACGAAGGGGAATATAAACCTGATGGGGATGGTGTCAACGGGAGATAGGAAAAAATATCCAGGTACGGTCTTCCAGCCCCACACTGTCATTCCCCGGCAAACCAATTGGTTTGCCTGAGGGCGCGAGGAGACGCCGAAGGCGGCGTATCGCGAACCTCAGCCACTCCAATTGGAGTGGCGGGGAATCCCAGCATGTTCAGCGGAAAACACTCCGGGATTCCGGGTTCGCGTGCGGCTGGCGCCGCCCACGCCCCGGAATGACCGCAGGAAACTTGCGCTGGGCCGGCGAACCTATTTCGCCGCCTGCTTGCCGTCGACGAAGCTGACTTCCACGCCCTTCTTCACGGATGCACCGAGGCGCTCTACGTCCCAGTTGGTGAGACGCACGCAGCCGTGGGAATCGCTCTTGCTGACGCGGGACGGATCCGACGTGCCGTGGATGCCATAACTCTTCTCCGACAGGCCGATCCACATGGCACCGACGGGATTGTTGGGGCCGCCATTGATGGTGAAGGGCTTCGACGATTCCACGCCCTTGAACTTGTATTTCGGATCGTAACGATAGACCGGGTTGGCGTGAACCGACGTCACTTTCAGTGCACCCGATGGCGTCGGCTTCTCATCGCTGCCGACGCTGGCAGGATAGAAGGCGAGCAACGCGCCGTCCTTGGCGAAGGCCTTCACGGTCTGCCGGACCTTGTCGACCTCAAGGCGGCTGACCTTGTCGGGCTTGCGATCCGAAAGCTTGACGATGGTGATGGTCTCACCGGCCTTGTCGAACTTTGCTTTGGGATTGAGCGTCTCGATCAGATCCTGGCTCATATGGAAGCGTTCGCCGAGGGCTTCGCGGGCGCTGGTGTAGTCCAGCTTCTTCAGCGATTTCATCTCTTCCATCTTGACCGGAAGCTTGTCGAGATATGGGCCCTTCACGTCCTTCTCAGTCAGCACATAGTCGGTCATGACCGGGTCCGATGATCCCGCCTGCAGCTTCGCCCAGATCTCCGGCGTCAGCGCCTTGCCGGACGGCAGGCTGTTGGCTTCCGCGAAAGCCAGCAGTGCCTTCTCCACATTGTCGCCGAACATCCCGTCGATCTCGCCCGGCGAGAAATGCGCGCGGTCGAGCAGCACCTGGAGCTTCACCGCCAGCGAGCTGAGCTTCTCGTCGGGCGGCAGCTTGCCCGTGAAATTGGCTGCGTTGATCGTCTCGGCATTGAAAGCCCTGGACGGCTTGTCGGAATCCTTGGCGAGGGCTGCGCCCTGCGCCAGCAGCGACAGTCCGACCGCGACGATGAGGCTGCGCATAGCGTCTCTTTCCGGCTGAGTGATGGATGATGCGCACCGGCGCATCTCTCCAAGACAAAGCCAAGAACCGCCTCTGGTTCCATCCTGACGCGATGCACGCCGTGATCGCGCCCTACCGCCCCTTTTCTTTCCGCCACGCTGCGAAATCCACCAGCGTTTGCTCGTCCGTCGCGGGGTAAAGCCCGAAGATGCCTTTGCCGTTCTGTACCTGCTCGGTGACGAAATCCTCGAAGGCCGTCATTTCGAAGGCCTCGTTGGCGATCTCGTCGGCGAGATGCGCGGGAATGACGATGACGCCGTCGCTGTCACCCAGAATGACGTCGCCGGGAAACACCGGCGCGTCGCCGCAGCCGATCGGGCCGTTGATCTCGATGGCCTGATGCAGCGTCAGATTGGTCGGGGCGCTTGGACGATGGTGATAGGCGGGAAAGCCGAGTTTGGCGATTTCAGCGGAATCGCGGAAGCCGCCATCGGTGATGACACCGGCAACGCCGCGCTGCGCCAGCCGGTTGATCAGGATCGCGCCTGCGGACGCCGCACGCGCATCCTTGCGGCTGTCCATCACCAGCACGGCACCGGGCGGGCAATCCTCGACAGCCTTGCGCTGGGGATGCGAACGGTCCCTGAACACGTCGAGCTTGTTGAGATCCTCGCGCGCCGGCATGTAGCGCAGCGTGAAGGCCTCGCCCACCAGCGTCGGCTGATCCGGGCCGAGCGGATGGACATCCTGGATGCACTGATTGCGGAAGCCGCGCTTGTAGAGCGCGGTGGCCACCGTGGCGGTGGAAATGGTCTTGAGTTTGGCGCGGGTCGCGTCGCTGAGCTTGGTCATGGGATCACTCACTCAATAAATCACGGGTTCTTTGACCGGCGCGCCGAAGTCGGTGCGCAGGAAGTCGAAGTCGCAGCCTTCATTGGCCTGCTGGATATGTTTGGTGAACATCCAGCCATAGCCGCGTTCGTAATTGCGCTCCGGGGCTTTCCACGCCGCGCGACGCTTTTCCATTTCGGCATCCGAGATGTCGAGATTGATCGTGCGGGCATCGACGTCGAGGGTGATCATGTCGCCATTCTCGACCAACGCCAGCGGACCGCCGATAAAGGATTCCGGCGCCACATGCAGGATGCAGGCGCCATAGCTGGTGCCGCTCATGCGCGCATCCGACAAGCGGACCATGTCGCGCACGCCCTGCTTCACCAGCTTCTTCGGGATCGGCAGCATGCCCCATTCCGGCATGCCCGGCCCGCCCTGCGGACCCGCATTGCGCAGGATCAGCACATGATCGGCCGTCACATCGAGGCTCTCGTCATCGATCGCCTTCTTCATGCTGGGATAGTCGTCAAACACCAGTGCCGGGCCGGTATGCTTGAGGAAGCGCGGCTCGCAGGCTGACGGTTTGATGACGCAGCCATCGGGCGCGAGGTTGCCCTTCAGCACCGCGAGCGCGCCCTCGGCGTAGATGGGATCTTTGACGGTTCGGATGACGTCGTCGTTATAGACTTCAGCGCCGGCGATGTTCTCACCCAGCGTCTTGCCGGTGACGGTCATCACGTCGAGATGCAGATGCTCCTTGATGCGGCTCATCAGTCCCGGCAGGCCGCCGGCATAGAAGAAATCCTCCATCAGATATTTGTCGCCGGACGGGCGGACATTGGCGATCACGGGCACCTTGCGGCTGGCGATCTCGAAATCGTCGAGGCCAATGTCCTGACCGGCGCGGCGCGCCTGCGCGATCAGATGGATGATCGCATTGGTCGAGCAGCCCATCGCCATCGCCACGGTGATGGCGTTCTCGAAGGCCTTGCGCGTCTGGATCTTCTGCGGCGTGAGATCCTCCCACACCATCTCGACGATGCGACGGCCGCATTCACTGGCCATGCGGATGTGACCGGCGTCTGCAGCGGGGATCGACGATGCGCCCGGCAGCGTCATGCCGATGGACTCCGCGATCGCCGTCATGGTCGAGGCCGTGCCCATGGTCATGCAGGTACCGTAGCTGCGGGCAATGCCGCCCTCGACCTCGACCCATTCCTTGTCGGAGATCTTGCCGGCGCGGCGCTCGTCCCAGTATTTCCAGGCGTCGGAGCCGGAGCCCAGCGTCTTGCCCTTCCAGTTGCCGCGCAGCATCGGGCCGGCCGGCAGATAGATCGCGGGATAGCCGGCACTGGTGGCGCCAAGCAGAAGCCCCGGCGTGGTCTTGTCGCAGCCACCCATCAGCACCACGCCATCGACCGGATGGCCGCGCAGCAGTTCCTCGGCGTCCATTGCCAGCATGTTGCGATAGAGCATCGTGGTCGGCTTCAGGAAGCTCTCCGACAGCGACAGCGCCGGCAGCTCCATCGGGAAGCCACCGGCCATCAGGATGCCGCGCTTCACATCGTCGACGCGGGTCTTGAAATGCATGTGGCACGGCTGCGCTTCCGACCAGGTATTGAGAATGGCGATGACGGGACGCCCGGCCCACTCCACCGGCGCATAGCCTTGCTGCATGGCGCGCGAGCGATGGCCGAAGGCACGCAGGTCGTCCGGCGCGAACCAGCGTGCGCTGCGGAGTTGATCGGGAGTCTTCTTGTGGCCCGGCATAATTCCATCCCTGTTTCTTTTTGCTTTGGCACGACTTACTTTTGCACGATGCGAACCAGTCAAGCCGGTCGAGTGTGCCGGATTCGACTGTAGCGGTTCAAGACCGCCTGGCCAATGTCCGGTCCGGCGTCTGTGCGTCTGCCAGCCGATGCGCTTCCAGTGCCTCGGCATAGAGCGCGAGACCTTCGGCCACCTTCTGACGCTGGGCCGGGGCCAGTTGCTGCAAGGCATTGGTGACCTGCCGCTGCCCATAGGCCTCGATCGCCTCGCGGGTCCGCCGCCCCTTGGCCGTGAGCAACAGCCGCTTGACGCGGCCGTCGCCGGCACTGGCGGCTTCCTTCAGCTCGCCGGCGTCGATCAGCTTGCGGATCATCCGGCTGACGCTGGATTTCTCCAGCCCGAGAAACGCGGATAATTCGACCGCGGTCATCGCCTCGCGCGCGCCAATCTCCAGCAGCGTATGCACCGCCGATGGCGGATAGTCGGTCGCTGCAACCGTTGCCTGCATGAAACCGAGTTCGCGCACCATCAGACGCGACGCGGCGCGGATGTGATCAATCAAATCGGCGTCAATATCGGACAATCGCAGGCTCCTTGACGATAGTTGCATAATACAACTATATTGCTGGCAACGAATAACGCCCGTGTTAGCACGATCCGTGCAAGGAATGATCATGACAACCAGCGCTGCCCAGTTCCGCCCCCGCGACCGCATGGCCGGACGCATCTGCCTCGTGACCGGCGGCGGCACCGGCATCGGCCGGGCGGCTGCGCTGCTGATGGCGCAGGAAGGCGCAGCTGCAGTGGTGATCGCAGGCCGTCGCGAGGCCGAGGGACAGGCCGCCGCCGACGACTGCGGCCGGTTCGGTGCCAAAACGCTGTTCGTGCGCACTGACGTAACCGAGGAGGCCGAGGTCGCCAGCCTGGTGCAGGCTGTGATGTCCCGTTTCGGGCGGCTCGACGTGGCCTTCAACAATGCCGGTTATCAGGAACGGCGCGCGCCGGTCGAGCAGCAGACAGAGGCGGTCTATGACACCGTGTTCGATGCCAATGTCCGCTCGGTGTTTCTTGGCCTGAAGCATCAGATCCAGGCCATGGAACTGAGTGGCGGCGGCCGCATCGTCATCAACGCGTCGGTGAGCGGCATCCGCAATCCCAATCCCGGCCTTGCGCTATATTCCGCATCGAAAGCGGCGGTGATCTCACTGATGCGTTCGGCAGCGATGGAATGCGGGCCGCGCGGCGTCCGCATCAATGCGGTGGCGCCGGGCCGCGTCGTCACCGACATGATGCTGGCCTCGGGGATCGCCGACATGTCGGCCGTCGCAGCCGGCCTGCCGATCCGGCGTATGGGCCAACCGCATGAAGTGGCCGAAGCCGTGGTGTGGCTCGCGTCCGACGATGCCGGCTACATCGTCGGCCATGTGCTATCGGCAGATGGCGGCTTCAGCGCGACCTGACGACGGCGCGCATCATTGCGTTGCAACAGACGAGCGAGACTGCAGAGCAGCACCGTGTGACTTGCAACGACTACGCCCTTGGCAACGTCCTTGCCATCGTCAAAGATCACAAGCCGATTGCCAAAGCCACCGCGACAGGTCAGCCTGAGGCGATGGAGATGGATTTGCGCGCCGCGTTCTGCCACCGCGCAACATCGGCATATATCATGACGATCCGGAGTATCTGACCGACCAACGACATCACCCACATACATAATCCGGCAACGACCGGGCGGACGAAACGGATGCCTGCATCAATGACAGGCACCGCAAAGGGAAAACACAGGGAGGAAGTCAAGATGAGCATTTCTCGTCGTGGAATTCTGTTGGGCGGCGCCGGCGCACTCGGCGCAGCAAGTTTTCCACTCGCACGTCCCGCCATTGCGCAATCGTCCGAACCGATCAAGATCGGCTGGCTCGCCGCCATGACCGGACCGAGTTCGGCGCCGACCGTCGGCTTCAACCGCGGCGTCACATTTGCCACGGAAGCCATCAATGCCGCCGGCGGCGTCAAGGGCCGCAAGATCGAGATCATCACGCGCGACACGCAGGGCGATCCGACCAAGGCCGTCAACGCCACCCAGGAACTGATCAGCCAGGCCAAGGTCCATGCAATCTGGGGGCCGGTGAATTCCGGCGAGGCACTGGCCACGACGCCACTGATGGCGCGCGCCAAGATGCCCGACCTGCATCCTTGCGTCGTCGACACGCTGATCGATCCCGCGAAATTCCCCGCCGCGTTTCGTATCGCGCCATCCAACGGCCAGTGGGACGACGCCGTCCGCAACTACTGCCTCAAGGTGCTGAAAGTCAGCAAGATCGCCGTGATCGGCGACACCACGGGCTACGGCGTCACCGCCGTGAAAGCCTCGGTCGAGGCCTTCAAGAAAGACGGCGCTGACGTGGTCTACAGCGCCAATATCGACGCGACGCAGCCCGACATGACGCCGGACATGCTGCGCGCCAAGAATGCCGCTGCGCAGGTCATCGTGGTATGGAGTGTTTCCACCGGCATGGAAGCGCGCATGTTCAACACCCGCGCATCGATGGGTTGGGACGTTGCCTTTGTCGGCCATCCCTCGCTGGCATCCGGCGAACTCGCCAGCCTGATCGAGAAGCCTGCCAACTGGGAGAAGGTCTACGCCATCGGCTACAAGAGCTGCAGTTACGATTCAGCCGGCAAACTGCCGCCGAAGAGTCAGGATCTCGTCGATCGCCTGAACAAGGCCAAGGTGCCGCTGAACGACACGCTGCTGTGGTGGATCGCGGGCGGTATCGACGCCGTCGAACTGATTGCCAGGGCTGTCGAAGCCAGCGGATCGACCGACAGCGAGGGCATCGTCAAATACTGGAACTCGCTGACCAAATATCCCGGCTATTTCGGCAACTATTCGTTTTCACCCACCCAGCACAACGGCTATCCGACCGACGAGATCGTGATGTCGGAAGCGCGCTCTGCCAAGAACGGCACATTCGCCCTCGCCCCCGGCTACTCATAGACCGGCGCGAGGACGACACATATGCTCGGCTCGATCATAGCTTCAGGCCTCGCAGCGGGCGCAATCTATGCGCTCGTCGGCATCACCTACAACACGATGTTCTCGACCTCGCGGGTGATGAGCTTCACCGCCGGACAGCTCGCGATGCTCGGCGGGGTGTTCGGTTCGCTGTTCATGCTGAAAATGGGGATGCCGACGCTGGTCGGCTTCGCCCTCACTTTAATCGCCTGCGCGATCATCGGCGTCATCACCGAATTCGTCGCGGTGCGGCCGGTGCTGAAAAGCCTCGAACAGCACCTCTATGTGCTCTCGACGCTGGCGCTGGCGCTGATGATCCAGCAGGTCACCGCCATCAAATGGGGCACCGAGCCGCAGCCCTTCCCACGCATCGTCGGTCTCGGCACCGGCGTGTGGGACGAGAAATTCTGGCTGCCGGTGGTGGCCTGCGGCCTCACCATCCTCGGCCTCGAATATCTCTATCGCCGCACGCTGGTCGGTCACGCCTTCATGGCGATCGCGGAGGACAACTTTGCGGCACGTGCACTCGGCCTGCCGGAGCGCAACCTGCGCGTGGCGAGCTATGCCCTCGCCGGCGTGATCGGCGGCGTGGCCGGCTTCGCCGGCGGCGAACTGATGCTGGCCTTCTTCGCCAATGGCGCGCTGTTGAACTTCTACGGCTTCGTGCCCGTTGCGCTCGGCGGCCTCGGCAACAATCGCGGCGCGCTGATCGGCGGGCTCGCGCTCGGCCTGTTCCAGCAAGCGGCGAATTTCCTGGTCGGCGGCATCTTCTCGTCGGTCGCGGTGTTCGCGATCTTCATCATCGTGTTGCTGGCAGCGCCCTCGGGCCTGTTCGGCTCCGCAACGGCGCGGAGGGTGTGATGACGGCGATCACCGATATTCCGACATCGCGCGACGCCACGACCAGACATTCCGTGCTGCCCGCACTACTGCCCTTCCTCGGCGTGTTCGCGCTGGCGATGATCCTGCCTTTCGTCAGCAACGATTATTGGGCGCTGATCGGCACCCGCGCCGCGATCTACTGGGTGCTGGTGGCCGGGCTCAATCTCGTCGTCGGTTTCGCCGGCCATCTCGCCATCGGCTATGTGGCACTACTGACGCTGGGTGCCTACACGACCAGCGTACTCGCCGCCGGCAATGTGCTGCCGCCGGTGCCGATCTATGGCGCGCTGATCATTGCAAGCTGCGTCGGCGCGGTGTTCGGCGTCATCGTCGGCCTGCCGGCGATGCGGCTGCGCACCTTCTACTTCGCCATGACCACACTCGGCTTCGCCACCATCGTGACACAGATCGCGCTGGCCTGGCAGAGCGTCACCGGCGGCGGCATCGGCATCGTCGGCCCGGAATTCTCCGCGCCGTTCAACACGCCATGGGGCTTTTATTATCTGTGCATCGGCTTCGCGGCGGTGGCGACATGGCTCAGCGCCAATATCGCCTATAGCCGGTTCGGCCGCGCACTGATCGCGATCCGCGATGCGGATGTGGCGGCGGAAGCCACCGGCATTTCCAAACCGAAGCTGCTGGTGTCGATCTTCCTGCTCGCCGGCGCGATGGCGGCCTTTGCCGGCGGGCTGTTCGCCAGCCTGCAGACCTATATCACGCCGGATGCCTTCACCTTCGATCTCTCGGTCTTGTTCTTCATCGCCATCTTGATCGGCGGCCGCGGGTCAATTTTGGGCCCTATGCTCGGCACGATCATCCTCACCATCCTGCCGGAAATCGCAGCACCGCTCGCGGCGTGGTCAACCTTCCTCTATGCGGTGCTGCTGCTCCTCATCGTGCTGGTGATGCCGGGCGGCATCGCCGCTCTGCTGGATTTCAAGAGCCGCCGTCCGCTCGCCAGCAACCGCACCATCGTGCCGCGCATCGCCGGGCTTGCCGAGGTCCTGCGCAAGACGGCCACCACCAAGACGCTGACTCTGCGTGATGTGGTGCTGACCTTCGGCAATGTCAGCGCCATCGACGGCCTCTATCTCGACGTGAAGCCCGGCCAGATCCACGGCCTGATCGGCCCCAACGGGTCCGGCAAGACCACCACGCTGAATGTGATCTCCGGCTACTACGCCGCCAAGGGCGGCACCATCACGCTCGGCGACGACGCGCTGCCGCCCGGGATGCCGGAACTGCGCGCTGGCAAAGGCATCGCCCGCACCTTCCAAACGCCCCGCGTGATCGGCGAAGCCTCGGTGCTTGAGAATGTCATGGTCGGCGGCACCATCGAGGGCGAAGCAACATTTGCCGAGGCGCTGCTGTCGCTGCCGCGGCATCATCGCGACGAACGCAAGCTCGCCGCACAGGCGCGCGCGATGCTCGGCGTTGTCGGGCTGGAGGCGCTGGCCGATGTCCGCGCCGATCGCCTGCAGCACAGCGAGTTGCGCTTCATCGAGATCGCGAGGGCCTTGATGCTGCAGCCGGACTTCCTGCTGCTGGACGAACCTGCCGCCGGTCTTTCCAGCGACGAGATCACAAGGCTCGGCGCGCTGATCATGGCCATCAGCCGCCGCGGCACCGGCGTACTCTTGGTGGAACATCACGCCGACCTGATCTTCGACATCTGCGATCAGGTCACGGTGCTCAATCTCGGCAAGATTCTCGCCGCCGGCACCCCCGCCGAAATCCGCGTTCACAAGGAGGTCGTCAGTGCTTACCTCGGAGGCTGAACCGCTGCTCAGGGTCACCGCGCTGGAATCCGGCTACGGCAAGATCCGCGTGCTCCATGGCATCGACCTGCATATCGCCGCCGGCGAGGTCGTCACATTGCTCGGCCCCAACGGTGCCGGCAAGTCGACGCTGCTGCGCGCGATCTCCGGCCTGCTGCCGGTCAATGCTGCGAGCGTGCGCTTCGACGGCCGTGACATCAGCAACGGCACGCCGCGCGAAGCCGCGCGTGCCGGCCTCGTGCATGTGATCGAGGGCCACCGCGTGTTCACGCAGCAGACCGTCACCGAAAATCTGCTGCTCGCGGCCTACGACCTGCCGCGCGGCGAGCGCAACGCGCGTGTCGATGAGGCGCTGTCGTTCTTTCCGGAAATCGCGGAGAAGCGCCACGAGCGCGGAGCTTCGCTCTCGGGCGGGCAGCAGCAGATGCTGGTTGTGGCCCAAGGTCTCGTGCGGCGCCCGCGGCTGCTGATGCTGGATGAACCTTCTGCCGGTCTGTCGCCAGTGCTGGTCGATCGCGTGCTGACGGTGATCGCGCAATTGCAGAAACAAGGCACCGCCGTACTGCTGGTGGAGCAACTTGTCGAGAAAGCGCTCGGCGCTGCCAACCGCGTCTACGCGCTGTCGCAGGGGCGCATCGTGCTGGAAGCCGCGACGTCGGAAGCCAACCTGCCGCAGCGGCTGGAGCGGGCCTATTTCGGGCATGAGGAAGCGGCGGCGGTGTAGGACAGCGCTGCTCCACACACTCGTCATTCCGGGGGCGCGAGCGCATCTTCGCGCACGCGAACCCGGAATCTCGAAGTAGTAGAGTGATGAACACTTCGAGATTCCGGGTTCGCTCGCGAAGAGCAAGCGCCCCGGAATGACAGTGTGAGGCTGCGCTTGCGCTCGCGATGTTCAACTATCGATAATCGCTACCGCCCTTGTCCACCCCGCCGATGCCTTCTCGATTTTCACCGGGAAGCACGACACCATGAAGCCGGTGGACGGCAGTTGTTCGAGATTGTGCAGCTTCTCGAGATGGCAATAACCGATATGCCGGCCGGCCTTGTGGCCTTCCCAGATCAGGCTGGCATCTTTCGTCTCGGCATATTTCTTCGCGGTGTAGACGAAGGGCGCGTCCCAGCTCCAGCCATCGATGCCGGTGAGGCGCACACCGCGCTCCAGCAGATACATGGTGGCCTCATAGCCCATGCCGCAGCCGGAGATGACATAGTCCTGCTGGCCGTATTTGACGCCGGCAGACGTATTGACGACGACGATCTCCAGCGGGCTCAACGTATGGCCGATGCGCTTGAGCTCGTCCTCGACGTCCTTGGCCGTCGCGACATAGCCGTCCGGAAAATGCCGGAAGTCGAGCTTCACGCCGGGCTGCAAACACCAGTCCAGCGGCACTTCGTCAATGGTCCATGACCGCTCGCCGCGATTCATGGTGGGATGGAAATGATAGGGCGCGTCGAGATGCGTGCCGTTGTGGGTCGAGAGCTGCACCAGCTCCACCGCCCAGCCCTGCCCGTCCGGCAGATCCTCGGCCTTCAGCCCGTCGAAAAACTGCAGCATCCGCGGCAGGCCCTGCTGGTGATCGACATAATTGATGGTGGGATGATTACCCGGCGGATCGGCGGGAACGTCATTCTGCAGGGGAACGGAAATGTCGATGAGGCGACGGGGCATGGGATTTCCTCGATTTTCGTTTTTTGTTTGATCCTATCGGTCGTCATTGCGAGGAGCCCTTGCGACGAAGCAATCCAGTCTGCGCTTGTTGCTTCTGGATTGCCGCGTCGCTTCGCTCCTCGCAATGACGTGGAGAGGCAGGTGCGTTACATATCCTGCCGCACCACCTTGTTCTTCAATATCCCAATCTTTTCGACCTCGAGTTCGATGTCGTCATTGTGTTCGAGATACCAGCCGAGTTCGAGACCGCAGCCGTTGCCGACGGTGCCGGAGCCGATGAATTCGCCGGGCATTAGCGTCTCGTCCTGCGTCACATGGGCGATGATCTCCTCGAAGGAAAACAGCATACCTTCACTGGTCGAGGACGAACGCACCTTGCCGTTGACGCGGCATTCCATCTTCAGTCTGTAGGGATCGCCGATCTCGTCAGGGGTGACGATCCACGGCCCCAGCACGTTGCCGCCATCGAAACTCTTGCCCTTGGCCGGGCCGAGGCGGCCTTCCATCTCGAGCCGCTGCGCGTCGCGGGCCGAGAAATCGTTGAAGATGGTGTAGCCGAAGATGTGATCCTTCGCCTTGGCCGCGGAAATATTGGCGCCCTTGTTCTTGGTGACGATGCCGAATTCGAGTTCGTAGTCCATCACCTTGCTGTAGCGCGGCCACTTCACCGTCGTATTCGTACCGCGCACGCTGAAGCGGTTGGTGATGTAGTAGATCGGCTGGCGGCGATACACTTCAGGCAATTCGCCGAGTGGCTCGGCTTCGAGCCGTGCCAGTTCTTCCATGTCACCCTTCGCACGGGCGGCCAGCTTCAACTGGCCACGCGGCGACTGCCGGATATGCAACGGAAACGACATGCCATCGCGCATCTGCCGCGGCTCGGGCAATGGTGCGAGAATGTCTGTGCCGGCGACATTCACGGACAGCGAGGCGTCGCTGCCGTGCTTCTCAAACAAGGCTCGCGCCGTATCGAGTGCGCCTTCACCTGCATCGATCAGCGCCAGCATCGAGTCGAAGGCGGGATTTCCGCCATCGCGGGCTGCAGCGCTGGCGAGATCGAACAGCTTGGTATCGTTGGTGTGAACGACGCCGACCCTGGCTTGGCCATCCTGCTGACCGCCGGCACGAAATGTCGCGAGTTTCACTGGCGTCTCCCACTTGCTTGTTCTTCGATAAAATATATGATCAAAAAAAATATCGATAAACAAGAGGCGATCGCAAAGATTGCTTCACGATCGAAAAATGCTCGGGTGAGGGAGACGACCATGACCAAGTGGACGGTGGCAGCCCTGTTGGCCACGCTCGCTGTGACGGGCACCGCGCATGCCCAGACCAAGCTCCAGATCGGTTGCACTGCAACAACGGACTGCGCGTCCGCGATGATCGCGGTCGATGAAGGCATCTTCAAGAAGCACGGGCTCGATGCCGAGATGATTCCCATCGGCATCAACTCCAATATCCCGGCGGCCATTCTGTCCGGCTCGATCCAGATCGGCGGCCCGACCTCCACCGTCTTCCTGCAGGCTGCCGACGGCGGTCTCGATCTCGTCGCGGTCGCCGGCGCAACGGTGATGAGCCCGACCTCAAACGCCAATATTACCGCCTTCGTACGTAACGGCATCACGATCAAGGAGCCAAAGGATTTCGTCGGCAAGAAGGTCGGCGCACCGGGCCTCGGTGCGTTTCTTCACGTGCTGTTCGTCAAATGGCTGGTCGACAAGGGTGTCGATCCCAGGAAGGTCAATTTCGTCGAAGTGACCTTCCCGACCATGCCGGACATCATCAAGTCCGGCGGTGTCGATGCCGTGCTGACCGCCGAGCCGACGGTATCGCGCATGCTGGCGGCCGGCAGCGGCAGCATCGGCGCACGCTACGCGTCGGAGCTTGAGCGCACGGAGCCGATCATCTTCTACGCGGCCTCGCGCGAATGGGCCGAGAAGAATCCCGACACAGTCAGGAAATTTCGCGCTGCCATCGCCGAAGGTGCGGCGATCGTGAACAGCGACAAAGACAAGACCTCAGCCGCGATTGCCAAATTCACCAAACAGACCATCGAACTGGTGAAGGCATCGCCGCCGAACAAGTCAGAGCCGGTGCTGAAGCCCGAGCAACTGGCATGGTGGATCGACGTCATGTCCTCGCAGAAAATGCTGGAGACCAAACTCGATCTCAACAAACTGATTCTGAAATAGGTCAAACTGAATGGCGGGCCAGCCCCTTAGCAGTCCAATCGATGTATCCGGCTCGGATACGCTGAGCGAACGTGCAGCGACATTGCTCCAGCATGACATCATTGCCGGCAATCTCGCGCCGGGCACGCGGCTTGGCATCGTCGATCTCGTGCAGCGTTACGAGATCGGCGCCACGCCGATGCGCGAAGGACTGTCACGCCTGATCTCACGCGGCCTGATTATCGGCATCGGCCAGCGCGGTTTTCGCGTCGCCGACATCAGCCGGGAGGATCTGGCCGACATCACACGAATGCGTAGCGTGGTGGAGATGGAGGCGCTGCGGCTGGCCATCGAACATGGCGACGATGCCTGGGAGGCTGGCATCCTCGGCGCGCTTCACCAGATGCGCAGGCATATCGACCGGACCGGCGATGAATTCCGCGAAGGAGCGCCGGATTTCGACAAGCTCCATAAGGGATTTCACACCGCATTGCTGGCGGCCTGCAATTCGAAGCGCCTGCTCGCGGCCCATTCGGAACTTTACGATCAGGCCTATCGCTACCGCCGAGTGATGATGCGCGGCTTCGACAGCGGCAGCCGCTTTGTCGCAGCCCATCAGCTTCTGGCCGATCGGGTGCTTGCGCGCGAAACCGGTCCTGCACAGGCCATGCTGACGTCGCATCTGCACTCGACGCTCGCTTTCGTCTATCCGCCCGGACAGGGAGATTGAGCGCGATGACATCCATTGCCCTTCGCAAAGACATGCCGGCGGCCCAACCCGAAAAGTCGCAGATCGGGTTTTCCCATGTCACGCTGGATCTCGGCGGCAAGACGATTATCGAAAACGTCAGCCTCGACGTGAAGCCCGGCGAGTTCCTCTGCATCATCGGCACCTCCGGCTGCGGCAAGACGACGGCGCTTCGCCTTGCCGCCGGCCTGTACCAACCGACATCCGGACATGTCAGCTTCGACGGCGAGCCCATGCGCGCGCCGCGGCGCGACGTCGCCATCGTGTTCCAGGATTATGGCAAGGCACTGCTGCCATGGCGCACCGCCGCCGGAAATGTCGCGCTGGCGCTGGAAACCATCGGCATGCCCAAGACCCAGCGCCCGGCCCGCATCGACGAGTTGCTGAAGAAAGTCGGGCTGCCCAATCACGCCGCGAAATATCCGGCCGAGATGTCCGGCGGCATGCAGCAGCGGCTGCAGATCGCACGATGTCTGGCGCAGGAACCGAAAGCGCTGCTGATGGACGAGCCGTTCGGCGCACTCGATGCCATGACGCGGCAGGGTCTGCAGGACGAGGTCCTGTCACTGCTCGATGCCAGCAAGGCCACAGTGATCTTCGTCACCCACGATCTCGAAGAAGCCATTTATCTCGGCGACCGCGTGGTCGGCCTGCTGCCGCATCCCGGCCGCATCGGCATTGATCTCAAGATCAACCTGCCGCGCCCGCGCGATCAATTGACCACACGCGAGAACCCGGAATTCCTGCGGCTGCGCCGCGAATTGTTCGACTTCATCAAGGCATCGGAAGCATGAGGTCCGAGCGCCTGAAAGCGGCGATCCTTCCGATGAGCCTGCTCATCGTGCTGGAAATCTGGGCGCGCTCGGTCGATATCCACAGCGATGCATTGGCGCCGCCGAGCGCCGTCGTGCTGGCGCTGTTTCAGGCGTTCGGCGACGGCTCGATCCTGGCGGCGACGCGCGACACATTGGCTTCGGCCTTTGCCGGCCTCGTGCTCGGCGGCGCCATCGGCCTGTTCCTCGGAATTGCACTCGGTATCTTCCAGCCGCTGGATCGGCTGATGGAAGTCACCATCGAATCCCTGCGGCCGATCCCCTCCATCGCGCTGCTACCGATCGCCCTGATCGCGCTCGGCTTCGGCTATCGCATGGAAATTGTGATCGTGGCCTTTGCCTGTGTGTGGCCGATCCTGATCCTCAGCCGCGCTGCCGTGCGCAGCATCGAGCCGCGACTGATCGAAGTCTCCCGCGCGCTGCGGCTGTCGCCAGGCGACCGCGTCCGCAAGATCATCATTCCCGCCGCACTGCCGCGCATCTTTCTCGCCTTCCGCCTGGCCGCCGGCATCGCGCTGATCGTCGCGGTCACCGTGGAGATCGCGATCAATCCCATCGGGCTTGGCGCCGGCATCATGATTGCGCAGCAAGCATTGCGACCCGACCTGATGCTCGCTTACCTGCTGTGGATCGGCCTCATCGGCTATACGCTCAATGCCGGATTGCTGGCAGCGCAGCAGCATCTGTTTGGCCCCGCAGCGCTGGCGGGAGAGGTCCGATGAACTGGGCACTCACCCTCTGGCGCCTTGCCAGCTTCGCCGTGACTGCAGGCCTGATCGCGCTGTGGCAGTTGATCGCCAATCTGAAACTGGTCTCGCCGGTGTTCCTGCCCGGCCCCGATCGCGCCTGGGCCGCGCTGATGCGCGGCTTCAGCAATGGCACATTGCTGGACAAGACGATCGGCACCCTCGAACACATGTTCTATGGCTGGCTGGTCGCATCCGTCGTCGGCATCGCACTCGGCGCCATGATCGGCTCGTCCAAGGCGATGCGCAGCTATGTCGCCCCGTCGCTGGAATTCCTGCGGCCACTGCCCGTATCGGCGATCATTCCCGTCGCCATCGCTCTGTTCGGACTGACCCAAGGCATGGCGCTGTTCGTCATCGCTTTCGGCGCGATCTGGCCGATGCTGCTTGCGACCGTTCACGGCTTCGGCGCAGTAGAGCCGCGTCTCTATGAGGTCGCGCGCTCGCTGCATATGTCGCGCCTCGCGGTGATCTTCAAGATAGCTCTGCCATCTGCCAGTCCCGATATCATCTCCGGCATGCGGCTCAGCCTGACCGTGTCGCTGATCCTGGCAGTGGTCTGCGAAATCCTCGCGGGGCTCGACGGCCTCGGCCACTGGGTGCTGCTCTCGGCGCGCGCGTTTCGTTCGGCGGATCTGTTCGCCGGCGTCATCCTGCTCGGCATGATCGGCTATGTGACCGCGCTGGCGATGTCGATGGTCGAACAGCGACTGCTACGGTGGCGAACGAGCGGGCATTGAGAAACATACTCGTCGTTCCGGGGCGCTCGCTCTTGCGAGCGAACCCGGAACCTCATCCTGTGGCTCTCTGATCGTGCCAAGCACCATGAGGTTCCGGGTTCGCGCGTGCCGCGCGCCCCGGAACGACGAGTGTGAGGTTGCGCGTGAGGCTATTTCGCAAACACCTTCGAGATCGCCGCCTGCGCGTCGCTTTGAATCTGCTTGAGATGATCCGCGCTGCGGAAGCTCTCGGCGTAAATCTTGTAAACATCCTCGGTGCCGGACGGCCGCGCGGCGAACCAACCATTGGCGGTCGAGACCTTGATGCCGCCGAACGACTGGTCATTGCCGGCCGCCTTGCTCTCGGTCTTGGTCACCGCATCGCCGGCGAGTTCGGTCATGCCGATCTGCTCCGGCGTGACTTTCTTCAGCACATTCTTTTGCTCAGGCGTAGCCGCGGCGTCGATGCGCTCGTAATAGGGCGCGCCGAATTCTTGCGTGAGCTTCTCGAAACGCTGACTCGGATTCTGCTTGGTCACCGCGGTGATTTCGGCGGCGAGCAGGCCCAGAATAAGTCCGTCCTTGTCGGTGGTCCACACCGTGCCGTCCTTGCGCAGGAACGAGGCGCCGGCGCTTTCCTCGCCGCCGAAGCCGAACGAGCCATCGACGAGGCCATTCACGAACCATTTAAACCCGACTGGCGTCTCGACCAGTTTGCGGCCGAGCTTGTTCACCACGCGGTCGATGATGGCGCTGGAGACGATGGTCTTGCCGACCGCCGCATCTTTGCGCCAGTTCGGGCGATGCGCGAACAGATAGTCGATGGACGCCGCCAGATAATGGTTCGGATTCATCAAGCCGCCGGTGCGGGTGACGATGCCGTGGCGGTCGGCATCGGTGTCGTTGGCGAAAGCGACATCGAACCGGTCGCGCATGCCGATGAGCTTGGCCATCGCATAGGGCGACGAGCAGTCCATGCGGATCTTGCCGTCCCAGTCCAGCGTCATGAAGCGAAAGGTCGGATCGATCGCGGTATTCACGATGGTCGCATCGAGCTTGTAGCGCTCGATGATCGGCTGCCAGTAATGCACGCCGGCGCCCCCGAGCGGATCGATGCCGATCTTGACGCCTGATGCGCGGATCGCCTCCATGTCGACGACATCGGCGAGGTCGGTCACATAGGGCGTGATGAAATCGTAGCGCTTCACGAATTCGGATTTGCGCGCACGCGCGATCGGGATGCGCTTGACGCCGGCCATGTCGTTCTCGAGGAAGCCGTTGGCAGCTTTCTCCATGATGCCGGTGATGTCGGTATCGGCCGGGCCACCGTTCGGCGGATTATACTTGAAGCCGCCGTCTTCCGGCGGGTTGTGCGACGGCGTGACCACGACGCCATCGGCCAGACCAGATGAGCGGCCCTTGTTGTAGGTGAGGATGGCGTGGGAGATCACTGGCGTCGGCGTATAACCGTCGTCCTGGTCGATCCGCACATGCACGCCATTGGCGGCGAAGACTTCCAGCGCGCTGACCAGCGCTGGTTCAGCCAGCGCATGGGTATCGATGCCGATGAACAGCGGGCCGTCGATGCCGGCACCCTTGCGGTAATCGCAGATCGCCTGGCTGACCGCGAGGATGTGGTTCTCGTTGAAGGAATTGTGGAGCGCGGAGCCGCGATGGCCGGAGGTGCCGAAAGCGACGCGCTGGGCGGGGATGGACGGATCCGGCTTGCCGGCGAAATAGGCCGTCACCAGCCGAGGCACGTTGACCAGCAGGGACGGATCGATGGTTTTGCCGGCCAGCGGACTCACATGAGCAGCCATTTGTTCTCCTTCGTACACCAAGAGCCCAGACGCGGCGCAACAGTCGCCGGGGTCAGGACTCATGGCATGTTTTGAAAGACAAATCAGCTGTTTGCGAGGCGCCGAGCGGCCCGCGGAGGGCTCAGGACTGCCCGAAGGTCCGGCGCGAGACGCAGGCCAGCGGCAGCGCGAAGCAGACGAACATCGTGACCACGGCGGCGGCGACCAGCATACTGTCGAAAGGCATATCTCTTCTCCTTGATTGACGGAGAAGAGTGTGAGCGCGGCAGGACACGCTCTCCTTGAGCTGCATCAAAATGCAGCGCCGCATTACGCCGCGGCGAGCTGATCCAGCCGGTCGGTGGACAGCAGCCGCACGCCATCGGGCACCACGACCACGGTCTTTTCCTTGGCGAGCTTGGTCAAAGTGCGGCTGACGGTTTCGATGGTCAGGCCGAGATAGTCGGCGATGTCCTGGCGGCTCATGGGCAGCGGCACGTTGACCGACATCGCGCCGATGCGGCCATAGCGCGCCTGCAGGTTCAGCAGGAATGCGGCCACCTTCTCGTCGGCAGTGCGGCGCCCGAGCAGCAGCATCTGGTCCTGCGCGAGCGAGAGTTCATGGCCGGCAAATTCATGCAAACGGCGCAGCAGATGCGGCTTGCCATCGACATAGCTGAGAAACTGCGCGCGGGAGAAACGGCAGACGCGCACCGACGTTACGGCCTCGGCGGCGACGCCGTAGCGGTCCATCAGCGCAAGTCCCAGGAAATCACCGGGCAGCGCAAAGCCAACGATCTGGCGACGGCCATCCGGTAGCGACTTGTAGAGCCGGACGATGCCTTCGGTCACGTTGAACACGCTACCGGCCAGCGCGCCCTGATCGAACAGCATGGCCTTGGCCGGGAAATTCTTGACCTGGCTGAGGCGATCGAGCTCGTCGAGTTCCGCCGGTTCCAATGCGCCGCAGACGCTGAACAGGCGCACCTTGCAATCGTCGCAGCCGTTGGTGCTGCGGCCGTGCTTGCAGTCGCGCTCTCCGGCACAGGTCTCGGCCGCTGGTTCCGCGAAGGTCATGGCACTGTCCATCTTCGGTTTGGTGATATGTGGCAGGTCTTGAAAATCACTCTACACCATTTGACATGGATCAATCGTGGACGCTTTGACCCATATCAATGCCGAACCAGCCCATCCCCGCCAATTTCGCAGGCCATGCGGGAATCCGGCGATGAATGAGGAATATCAGGCGCAACCAATGGCTTGGGCGGACGCTCGCGCGGCCTATCCGCTCGTCTATCTGCACGATGCCAGCGTTACGCTGGACACATGGCTGGATTTCGTGCGCCGGCGAACCGATGCCGACGGCGGCGACAACGGGCTGATCGTGATCCGCGACCGGCGCGACATCGTCCACGCGCTATTTGCCTACCGGGTCGATCTCGACCTGCGCGGCACCAAACAGCTCTGCATCGCGCAGCTGATCGTGGCCCAGATTCCCGGCTCGCAGATCGACCATGCCGTGGTCGCCTCGACCAGCCAGGTCGCGGCGTCGCTGGGTTGCCCGAGCATCGTGATCGAGCAACCGTTTCAGCTGATGCCGGGCGTCACGTCGCGGACGTCGACCGCAGCGTAACGCGAAAGCGGCCGCGACGCCGGTGGCTGCGCGACAACACTCACATCGCGGACATCACAAGACGAAGTCACCTGCCTTCAAGACAGCGCTGTTCACCTGAACCGCGAAGTCGGCCGCACCATCGCCATCGACATCGCCTTGAAGAAGATGATCGGCGAAGCGCAATTCGCCGGCGATATGTGTGAAAACAGCGCTTCCGACGAAGGCGAACGCTTGATCGCCGGCGGCCTTGCTGTTGGCATCGATTGCCGACAGATCGATCCAGTCGGCCGTGTCTGCGACGATCGACGAAAAGTCGGCGATCTGATCGGCAGCTCCGGGCAGACTGTCCTGCACAGCTTTGAATACAAAACTGTCCGCGCCAGCTCCACCGGTCAAGATGTCGGCGCCGAGCCCGCCTGTGAGCGTATCGTTGCCGCTGCCGCCATCAAGACTATCGTTTCCGCCGCCGCCATCGATCAGATCGTTCCCACCGCCACCGGAAATGCGATTGTCGCCTGCGTCACCCGTCAGCAGGTCCATGGTCCCGCTCCCGATCAGATTTTCGATCGAAATGAGTTTGTCGCCCTCAGCATCTCCCCATTGAATGACACCTGTCGCCAGATTGATATTCACCTGGGCGATGGACGTGCCGTAGTCCGCCGTATCGTTGCCGGCGCCACCGGCAAGCACATCGGCACCTGCGCCGCCGGCGAGGATATCGTCACCCGCATTGCCCCAAAGCTGGTCGTTACCGGCACCGCCATGCAGAATATCATTGCCGGCGCCGCCGGTCAGGGCATCGTTGCCTTCGCCGCCATCCAGCACGTCATTGCCGTCGCGCCCGTCAAGCGCATCCTTGCCGCTACCGCCTAATAACGTGTTGGCGGCACCGTCGCCGATCAACGTGTCGTCGAAGCGACTACCAATGACGATCTCGATCGAACTGAAACTGTCACCGGCGGCATCGCCTCCACTGCCCGTGCCAAGCGTCAGATCGATGTGAACACCAGACGGCGATGTCTCGTAGCGCACCGTATCGATACCGGACGCGCCGGCGAAAGCATCGGCGCCCTTGCCGCCGACGAAAATGTCATTGCCGTCACCGCCCCACATACGGTCGTCGCCATCGCCGCCGAACAGAAAATCATTTCCGGCATCGCCGTAGAGAAAGTCGTTGCCGCCGTCGCCATGCAGGACGTCGTTTCCCGCCGCACCATGTATTGTGTCGCGACCATCGCCGCCGTGAATGATATCGTTATCCGCGGTGCCGGGAAGCACGTCATCGCCCGGCGTGCCATTCGTGATCGTGTTGAACGACATGATGCGGCCGTGGATATCGTCTGCAGCCGGTCCCTGCTCGAACGAGGTCCAGGTCGCGAGAATACGCCCATCGGACAATGTCAGCAGATACGGTCCGGTTTCCGCCAAGCCACCTGTCGAATTAACAAGGAAATCGTTGCCGATCGGAAAAGCGCCCGGAATCAGCAGGCGACCATAGAGATCACTGGCGCCGGTGACGGGATCGGTGGCGTGCCAGACGATCACGGCGCGGCCATCCGGCAGTGCGGCGATCGACGGGGAATCCTGACCGCCGTCAAAATTCGCATTGACGATATTATCGGACACAACCACAGACCCGTCCGGGTTGAGCAGGCGCGCATGAATGTTGCTGTCACCATCCGGTTCCTGCGCGGTCCAGGCCACGAGAATGCGTCCATCCGCGAGAACCGCGGTGGACGCGTCGCTCTGATTGAACTGGGCTCCCGCCAGGATGCGAAAGTCTGGCGCACTCGCGCTGCCATCGGGGTTCACGAACTGGCCGGAGACGTTGTAGCGCCCCTCGTCGGGATCGTACGACCTCCATGTGACGAACGCCCGCCCGTCGGGCAGCGCCGTTACCTTCGGATCATATTGCGTACCCCAGGTGGTCGTATTCACGGTGAAATCGTCGACAGCAACGGTCCCGTCGTCGTGGAGGATCCTCCCGCGGATGTCGCCAAGATATTTCGGATCCCCGCCGTCTGCGGACACGTAGGTCAGCAAGATCTGGCCATCAGCAAGCGTCGTGACGGAAGGCATCTGCGGCAAAATTGCCGTCGATGAATTGACCACCATATCGGCAACGGGATGCCCCTCCGCATCGATGAGGGTGCCGCGAACTTCGGTGACATTGTCGGCGGCGATATAGGACTGCCATGCGACAAAGGCGCGGCCGTCGGAAAGCGCCGTGACCGAAGGCGCTCCCGGATCCCCGCTACGGTCGATCGTGATCTGAAAATCAGGTCCTTGAGGCGTACCGTCCGCCGACAAATAGTGGCCCTGAATTGTATGCGGCTGATGACCGCCGACATCGGTCGCAGTCCACGTGACAAGAATACGTCCGTCGGACAACAACGTTTGGGTTGCGCCCGCCTGATCATTGGCCGTGGTGGAATTGATGGGAAATTCAGGTCCGACAAACGCCATGATGCAGCCCCCAACTCATTTCGCCGGAGCGTGAATCTTTAATCGGACGAATCTGCGGCTGATATTTGTCGAGCGCGCGTTGTTCGTCCTCGCATTGAATCAATTGCATCCCATCGTATGCGTTCGGCGCGGCTGCCTTGTCTCACTGCAACGAGCGCGCTGGCGATCACGTCGACGGCCCGTTCGGTCTCATCGCTTATCGCGATATTCGGTTTTCCACACGCAAGCTCACTCATGCGCGGCGCTGACGGCTGCGCGCACATGGCCACATCATTCTTGCAGCGATCTCCTTCGATCGGCTGACGCATTGCGATAGCGGCGCGACCTAAACAGGTCGCTCAACGCCATCACCGCAATCGCATTCGTTCCGGAGCAACATGACCAATCACGCGATCAACCTGCGACTGGCACGTCCGAGCGACGCTGCGAAGTTGCAATCTTACTTCAGAACGCTGTCGAAGCCCTCGCGCTACAATCGCTTCCTCGGAAATGTGGCCGATCAATCCATCAGCCACATCGCTCACACCATCGACGGTGCTGGCAGCGCCTTCTTCTGCGTGATCGCCACGACGCAATCGGAGAAGTCGCATCACATCGTCGGTGAGGCCGTATGCGCCGCGACCGCCACCGCGGAAGTCGCCCTGTCGGTAGACGACGCCGTCCAGGGATGCGGCATCGGTCGTGCATTGCTGGCGACGGTGGAAGCACTGGCGGCCCAGCGAGGCGTGCAGGAATTGTACGGCACGATCTTCGGCACCAACGATCGCATCCACAAGCTCGCTTGCTCGCTTGGCTATGCCATCGAACGTAGCGATGGCGATTGGACTCACCGCCTCCTGCGCAAGACGCTCCTGCCGCACAGGACCCTTCCATTCATCGCGAGTCCGGCCGTCGGCGCATCACCATTGCCATATCCGGATGACGCGCTGGGCAAGGGGCTGAACCAGGAATGACCTCATCCACATTCATCATTCTCAGCGCCGCCGTGTTCCTGGGAGCATTCGTGTCCGGTCTGGCCGGCTTCGCATTCTCGGCCGTTGCGGGCGCTCTCCTGCTGCATGTCCTGCCACCGACCGAGGCCGTTCCATTGATGATGGCCTGCAGCGTCGCCGTTCAGGCAACGAACCTTTGGGCGCTGCGCGACAGCATCGCCTGGAAGGAGAGCCTGACGCTTGTTATTGGCGGCGTTCTCGGTGCACCGCTTGCGATCTGGCTGCTACAGATCGCCGATGCGCGCATTCTCAAGGAAGGCTTTGGCGCACTGATCGCGATCTACGCCGCATATATGCTGCTCCGGCCGTCGCTCACGCATCTGAACCGGATGACCCGAAATCGAAATGTCATGATCGGTTTCGGCGGCGGCCTCGTCGGCGGACTGACGGCGATGCCCGGAGCTCTGCCAACCATCTGGTGCGACCTGAACGGCGTGCCGAAAGCGCAACAGCGCGGCCTCGTACAGCCGTTCATCGCCGTGATGCAGATCTTCTCGCTCGTCCTGATGTTGTCCCGGCAGCAATTGTCGCCGAACATCGTCAGCGAATTCGCTTACAGCCTTCCCGCCCTGGCCGCGGGTGTCTGCCTCGGAATCTTTGCATTCCGCAACGTGCAGGACGCCACATTCCGACGCACCATTCTCGTCCTGCTGCTGTTCTCGGGCGTGGCCCTCATCGTGTGACGATGCCGTTGCCATGCGGGCCGCAACAGGCTGCCGATACGATCCGCATTCCGACGATCGCGGCGTCATTCGGCCCGGGTGGATTTCAAATCGATAATATCGATTACAAGCGTCAATAATATTCGTTTGTCAAAATTCATGACAGTCCTAGGCTCGAAGGAAGCCGAGGGGCGATGCCGCCCCTCGATGATGCAGGAGCCGACCATGAAAACGATCATCCACCCCGACGTATCGGTCGCTCTCGCGCTGTTCGCCTTTGCCGCGGCGATCATCGCACGCCTGACAGCCACCACGCGTTCCCGGCACAGCGCCGATCAGATCGCGGCCATCGTTGCGACATCGGGATATCCGTCCGGCACCTAGGCGCGCCTCAGCCCCGCATCACGTCCGCCTTGCCGGACGTTTCGGCGCCCTCGCCTGCCCTGCAGGCGCGGGCTTTTTGTTGGCCGCGTCACGCGCGAGGCGATGCATGAGTGCGACTGCTTCGGCGATGATCGCATCGTCGCGATCGCCGGGATAGACGACATAGGCCGGCATCGAGAATTCCGGCGCATCGGCGACGGCATGCAGCCGCCCAGCCTTCAGCTGGGGTGCAACGATGCGGCGCGGGAAATATCCGGAGCCGCCATTCTCCAGCACATGCTGCAGCCCGAGCCAACCGATATTGGCGGTGAGCGATGGCCCGGCGAAATCGGGGAACAGCGCCATGTGGCGTGCGTAGAATTCCGGGCCCCAGTCGATATAGACGTAACCCGACTGCGGCTCCGGCGCGCTGTGCGTGCTGGTCGAGACCAGAATGAGCTGCTCATCGAACAACTGCTCGACCTTGAGGCCGGGCCGGCTCTGCGGCGTATACATCACGCCGATATCGATCCTGCCTTCGACGAGGCCCTGCATCAATTCGGCTTCGAGAGCGCTCTCGGCGCGGATCGCGATATCCGGATGTTTCGCGCGCATCAGCGGCAGCCAGTGCAGCAGATGCTCCTCCCACAGCCCGATGCGACCGCCGACGGTCAGCGTACCGCTGAAGCCTTTCGCAATGCCGACATCCTGCCGCGCATGTTCGACCGTACGTACCAGCGTGGACGCGTGTTTCTGGAACTGGCGGCCGGCCGGCGTCAGCGTCGCACCGGCCTTGTTGCGGACGAACAGCGTCACGCGCAGCAACTGCTCGAGCGTCTGGATCCGCGCGCTGACCGTGGACTGCGTGACATGGAGTTTGTCCGCCGCAGTTACGAAATTGCCGGCGCTCACAACCGCAAGGAATGTCCTGGCCAATTCGGTGTCCATGCGAACGCTCCCCGGCTACGCGCCCTCGTCGAGCGCGACCATCTCGCGCTTCTTGCGCAGTGCAGGCAACAGCGGGGCGATCAGAAGCACCACTGCCAGCAGCAAACAAGCCGCCGAGATCGGCCGCTCGATGAACGTCATGAGATTGCCCTGCGACAGGATCAGTGACTTGCGCAGATTGTTCTCCAGCAGCGGACCAAGCACAAAGGCCAGCACCAGCGGCGCGGGCTCGTAACCGAACTTGCGCATGAAGTAGCCGATCACGCCGAAGCCGATCATGACATAGACGTCGAACACATTGTTGCTGCTGCAATAGACGCCGATGATCGTGAACAGGATGATCAGCGGGAACAGCACGTTGTACGGCAGCTTCAAGAGCTTCACCCACATGCCGATCAGCGGCAGGTTCAGCACCAGCAGCATGAGGTTGCCGATATACATGCTGGCAACGATGCCCCAGAACAGTCCGGGGTTCTGCGTGATCAACAACGGGCCGGGCTGCAACCCGTGAATGACGAAGGCGCCGAGCAGCAGCGCCATGACGACGTTCGGCGGAATGCCGAGGGTCATCAGCGGAATGAAGGCACCGCCTGCTGCCGCGTTGTTCGCCGCTTCAGGTCCGGCAACGCCTTCGATCGCGCCATGACCGAAGCGCTCCGGATGTTTCGACAGCCGCTTCTCCAGCGCATAGGACGCGAAGGACGCGACCACCGCACCGCCGCCCGGCAGGATGCCGAGGAAGAAGCCAAGAATTGTCCCGCGTCCGATCGGTCCGGCGCTGGCCTTCCAGTCTTCCTTGTTCGGCAATAGCTGCGTGATCTTGGCATTGATGATGTCGCGCTTGATCACCTGCTCGGTGTTGAGCAGCACCTCGCCGAGCCCGAACAGACCCATCACCACGGGCACGAGACCGATACCATCGATCAGCTCGATCCGGCCGAAGGTCAGCCGCGGCTGCGCGGTGATGCTGTCTAGGCCGATGAGGCCAAGCACGATGCCGATACAGGCCATCAGCAGCGCCTTGGCCATCGAGCCTTGTGTCAGGAAGGTCAGCACCACGAGGCCGAGCACCATCAGGCTGGCATATTCGGCGGGACCGAAGGCAATGGCGACCGAGGCCAGCGACGGCGCCACCAGCATCAGCATCACCAGCGCAAAAGTGCCGGCGATGAAGGAGCCGAGCGCGGAAATGCCGAGCGCCGGACCGGCACGGCCCTGCTTCGCCATCTGATGGCCGTCGATACAAGTGACGACGGAGGCGGCCTCACCGGGAATGTTGACCAGAATCGACGTGGTCGAACCGCCATACATCGAGCCGTAATAGATGCCGGCCATCATGATGATGCCGGATTCCGGCGTGCCGGACAAAGTCACCGGCAGCAGCAGCGACATCGCCGAGATCGGCCCGATGCCCGGCAGCACGCCGACCAGCGTGCCGATGAAGACGCCGATGAAGCAGTAGAGAATATTGACGGGCTGCAGCGCCACGCCGAAGCCGTGCATGACATTGACGAGAACATCCATGATCCGTGTTTCCCGTCAGCCGATTTCAAACATGCCCGAAGGCAACTGGATCAGCAGGCCGCGTTTCAGCACCCACCACACACCAACAGGCGCCAGCACCGCGAGCGGGATCGCCAAAGTCCAGCGCACGGGATCGATCACGCGCAACAACACCAGCATCAGCGGGATGGTCGAGATCAGGAAACCCAGCGGTTCGAGCGCGAAAGCATAAGCCGAGAGGATGACGATGATCGCGCCCGGCTTGCCCCAGCTTGCACCTTCCCACCGCGAGCCAAAGGTCGGTCCCCCTTCGGTTACCGAAGCGAGAACGATGGTGAGCGCGAAAGCGCACATCAGCAGGCCAATATAGAACAGCATGAAGCCGGAGCCGGGATCGTTGATGGTGCCGAGCTTCAGCTTGAGGCCGGAGCGAATGACGAACACGCCAAGCGCAATGCCGATCACGCCGGTCCAGAGTTCTGAATTGTTCAGCCGGAATGGCGGGCGGGTTTGGTCAGTCATCGTTTCTGTCCCGGGACATCGACATGAAATGAAGGCGCATGCGATGGACCCCATCGCATGCGCCTGACGTCGCTATTCGACGATCAATTCGGCTTCTTGCCCAACCCGATTCCCTCGATCACCTTGCGCTCGGAATTGGTGACCTCGACAACGAATTTCTTGTAGTCCTCGGTGTTCTTGTAATTCGGCACCATGTCGTATTTCGCCAGCGTCGCGATGACGGCGGGATCCTCGATGGCCTTCTTGAAGGCGTCGTGCAGCTTGGCGACGATCTTCGGATCCATGCCCTTCGGGCCGGCGATGCCGAACGGCGAGTCATAGACCATCGGATAGCCGCTCTCCTTCAGCGTTGGCGCATCCGGGAAATTCGGCGACCGCTTGTCGGTCCACACCATTAGGAGGCGCAGCTTGCCTGCATCGACCAGTGGCCGCCAGCCGGTGGAATCCGCCTGCAGCATGGTGTGATTGCCGAGCACGGCAGCGTTGGTTTCAGCACCGCCCTTGAACGGCACCTGCGTGAGCTTGATGCCGGCCATCGCCGCGATCTGCTCCATGCCCACATGCAGCGAGGTGCCGGTGCCCGGCGTCGCATAGGTCACCTTGCCCGGATTGGCCTTGGCGAAATCGACCACGTCCTTCCAGGTCTTGAACTGCGACTCCGCATTCGTCGTAATGCCGAAGGTGTAGCCGGTGAGATGGATGATGTAGGAGAAATCCTTGTCCGGATTCCACGAGACTTCCTGCATCAGCGGCAGACGGAACACGGTGATGGGAATCTGCGAGATGGTGTAGCCATCCGGCTTGGCCGCGGCTGCCATGGTCGCGGGACCGACCGTGCCGCCACCGCCGCCCTTGTTGTCGACCGCGATCGGCTGGCCGAGATGTTTCGACGCCGCGTCCGCGATCGCGCGCATCGAGATGTCGGTGGAGCCACCGGCGGGCCATGGCACGATCAGTGTGATCGGCTTGGTCGGATAGTCCTGCGCCTGGACTGCACCACCGAACATGGTGGCGGCCGCGGAAAGCGCGACAGCAGCGGACAAGGCAAGGCGATTGCGTTGCAACATGTGTTTCTCCCTCTGCGATTCCGGGGGTGATGCCCGGACCGGCTGTATTTTTATTGTCGTTCAGTCTAGCCCGGAACAAACCCAGGAAAAGGACATGTTTCGAACCCGGCTGCGAACGCGTCTTGCGTCTTTGGCAATCAACGATGATTTCACCGCCGCCGCAATTCGCAATCAGGATGAGCCATGCGACATTCCGTCTGCACGCGGAGATCGCCCGGCTGACATATTGATCGCGGCGGACAAGAAATTCCGCCTGTAAAAATAACTGAGAAAATTTTGCCGGTGATGTCGGATCGCGGCAGGCCCACGCGTCCTAAGCGAGACAGTCACCAAAGAGAACACCCAGAGCGTATACCCACAGGAGCCATCCGATGAGCAAAATGATCTTCGTCAACCTGCCCGTCACCGACCTGCCCCGCGCGGTCGCCTTCTATGAAGCGGTCGGCGCGACCAAAAACCCGCAATTCTCCGACGACACCGCCGCCTGCATGGTGTTCTCCGACACCATCCACGCGATGCTGCTGACCCATGACAAGTATCGTCAGTTCACCTCGAAGAAGATCGTCGACGCGAAGACGTCGAGCGAAGTTCTGATCTGCGTCTCCGCCGACAGCCGCGACGAAGTCGATGGTCTCGTGAAGAAGGCCGTGGGTGCGGGCGGCAGCGCCGATCCAACACCCACGCAGGATTTCGGCTTCATGTATGGCCGCAGCTACGAGGATCCCGACGGTCACATCTGGGAAGTGATGTGGATGGACATGGCCGCCGCGCAATCTGCGATGGCTCAGGCCTGATCGAGAGAGGGATAGCAGCGATGTCAAAGATCTCACCCTGCATCTGGTACGAGACCGAGGCCGAGGAAGCCGCCAGATTCTACTGCTCGCTGGTGCCCAATTCCTCCATCGATCGCGTGCAGCGCGCCCCGATCGATTATCCCGGCGGCAAAGCAGGCAACGTGCTAGTGGTCGGCTTCACGCTGGCCGGCCAAAGCTTCATTGGCCTCAATGGCGGCAGCCCCGCCACATTCAGCACGGCCGTGTCCTTCACCATCCATTGCGAAGACCAGGCCGAGGTCGATCGTGCGTGGGACGCCATTTTGACAAATGGCGGCGAGGCAAATGCCTGCGGCTGGATCAACGACCGCTGGGGCGTGCCCTGGCAGATCGTGCCGAACGGCTTTACTGAAATGCTTGCCAGCGAGAATGGCGAGGGCGCCAAGCGTGCCATGACGGCCATGATGGGCATGGTCAAACTCGACATGGCCGCCCTGAAAAAGGCCTTCGACGGCGGCTGAAGCCGGTCCTAAGTGCCTGATCGGGCGACGATAGCGGCCCGGCCCCGAAATCGGCGGCCGGGTGGCAGGAACATCGATTTCAGGCAGTGATTTCAGACGTCGCCTTGCTTGACATCGAGTCCCTCGACTTCTTATATGCCGCGCATTCGCCGGGGGACAATTTGTCCCCTCCGGATGCCGTGGCGGGGTAGCTCAGTTGGTTAGAGCACGGGAATCATAATCCTGGGGTCGGTGGTTCGAGTCCACTCCTCGCTACCAAATTTTCTGCCTACCAAATCTTGCAGACATGTTTCCAAGGCCTTGCATGCGTCGCGAGGCCTTTTTCATGCCCGCAGAGGCGCTTGCTCGGCCTGCGTCCGTGCCCTCTACGATGCGGCGTCTTCGCCCTCGTGCAGTTCTGAGAAGATCTGCTTGTCCTGGAGAATGACTTCAGCGGTCTGCCTGTAATGCGCGGTGAGCAGATCCACGGCATGGTCCGCATCGCCGCTCAAAACAGCAGTCATGATCGCCTGATGCTCGTCCGTCACATGGCGTGACGGGAATGCCTTGCGGATCGACAGACGTCGATAGCGGTAGAGCTGGTCGGCGAGTTGTCCGCAGAACGCGATCAGGGACTGCGAACCGCAATTCCCGATCAAGGTGCGGTGATAGACGCGGTGCAGCCGCTCCCATTCCCGATTGTCTTCGAAGTGTTCGGCATTGAGCGAGCGCGGGGTTCGCCCGAGGCGATGTTGCGCGAGCAGAAGCTGCTCCTCCCATTGCGGCGTCGAGGCCGCCATGGATTCCCGCAGCGCCAGACTCTCGACCCAGCACCGGGTCTTGGTCAGTTCGGCCAGCTCGCTGCGGCTGATATCCGCGACATAGAATCCGCGCTGCTCGCGGCACTCGACCAGACCATCGGCGGTCAGCCGGTTGAGCGCCTCGCGGAGCGGCGTCTGACCGGTCTGATACAGCTCAGTCAGGAAACGCATCTGGAGCTTCCGGCTCGGCTCGAGCCGTCCGGACAGCAGGTCCTCCCGCAACCGGTCATAGACCGTGCTGGCCTGGGTCGAGGACGGCGGCGAAGCCAATTCCAGTGAGGTTGTGTCCACGTGCTTCAATCCCGGAATCATCTGCCTGTCGGCTTCGATTTCTATACACTTTTTCTGATTTCAGAAAAATCTATAAATTTCTATTGTACGAGCCGATTTCTATAGATATTAGTTCCCCAAGGTCCTGAGAGATGACTGCCGGGAGGCGCGACAATGTTTGGCAAGGCTCCGCAAGCGCCTGAGGCATCGGCAGTTTTCGCAGCCGTCCAGCCGCGCATGGCCCAGTCACAGCCATGAGCGCCATCTCCCGATGCACTTGCGGGATCGATATCCACGCGCATGTCGTGCCCTCCTCCTTCCCGGCCTATATGGGCGCGGCGGTGCCGGCCGACTGGCCGTCGATGGCGGATGCCAAACCCTGCCACAAGCATGTGATGATGGCCGGCCGCGTCTATCGCACGGTGTCGGATCGCTGCTGGGATGTCGCCAAGCGCGTCACGGATATGGCGGAGATGGGACTCGGTGAGCAGGCCATTTCGCCGATGCCGGAGCTACTGTCCTATTGGATGGCGCCCGAACCGGCCACTGACCTGCTGCGCTACATCAATGATCAGATGGCCGAGATGATCGCGCATTCCGAGGGGCGACTGGTCGGCCTCGGCGCGGTGCCGCTGCAGGACATCGACCGGGCCATCACCGAGCTACATCGGCTGAAGCACGAACTCGGCTTTGCGGGCATCGAGATCGGCAGCAACATCAACGGCAAGCCGATCGGGTCTCCCGACTTCGACGGATTCTTCGGCGAAGTCGAGAAGCTCGACATGGCGGTGTTCGTCCACGCCTTGCGGCCTTGCGGCATGGACCGCCTCGTCGGCCCGGCGCAATTGCAGCAGGTGCTGGCCTATCCGACCGATGTCGGCCTTGCCGCGGCGTCAGTGATCACCTCGAACCTCTTGCTGCGGCATCCGCGCCTGCGCATGGCGTTCAGCCATGGCGGCGGCACGCTCGCCGCGCTGCTGCCGCGGCTTCAGGAGGGCTATCAGGTCTTCCCGGTGCTGCAGGAGAGCATCCAGGAATCCCCGACCCTGCAGGCCCGCCGACTTTATTACGACGCGCTGGTCTATGACGACCCGACGCTGCTGCATTTGATCGGCAAGTTCGGCGCAACGCAGATCATGCTCGGCACAGACTACCCGTTCGCATTTCACGATCGCACGCCGGCAACGCGCGCCGCATCGGCCATCAACGACGAGGCCACGCGCAATCTCGTCCTTCATGCCAATGCAAGACGTTTCCTCGGCCTTGACGAGCAGGCTTCGCAATGACCCATTTCCCGATCACCGCTCTGCGCAGCGTCGATCTCGACACGCCTGACCTGCTGCGATCCGAGCAATTCTACACATCTGTGTGGGGACTCGAACGCGTGACGCGCCAGGAAGGCGTCACTTACTTGCGGGCCAGCGGCAGCGATCACCATGTCGTCGCCTTGCGGCAGGGCGATCGCCCCGCGCTTCGGGCCATCACGTTCCGACTGCATTCGGATGCGGAATTCGAAACGATCGCTGCAACATCGGTGAAGCACGGGGCCACGCTGCTCTCCGGCCCGGCACCAAATCCGGCGCCCGATGGCGGAACGATCATGACCATCCGCGCCCCGGACGGCGGCGTGCTGCGCTTCGTTCATGGTGACCTGCAACATGCCGAAGCTCCGTCATCGGCCAACCATCCGACACGCCTCGCGCATGTCAACATCAACAGCACCGGTGTCGATGATCTCGCCGCATTCTACGAGCAGGCACTCGGCTTTCGTCTCACCGACCGCTCGAAGATCATGGCCTTCGTTCGCTGCAACAGCGACCACCACGCCATCGTCATCGCCGACGCTGCCGTGAACGGGCTCAATCACGTCGCCTTCCTGATGCCGGATCTCGAAGCCGTGATGCGCGGCTCGGGCCGCATGATCGACGCCGGATTTCCCATTGCCTGGGGCGTCGGCCGTCACGGCCCCGGCGACAATGTGTTTGCCTATTTCATCGATCCGGTCGGGATCGTCATCGAATACACCGCCGAAGTTTTGCAGGTCGATGACAGCTATGTCGTGCGCGGCCCGGCGGAATGGGTCTGGCCACCCGGCCGCACCGATCACTGGGGCATCGCCCCACCCAAGGCCGATCACGTCAAGGCGGCACAGACCGCCATTGGCTACGCCGACGGGAGTACCGCGTGACGCTTTCATCCGAGCAGACACGAAATGATTTTCAGGTCGTCGTGGTCGGCCATGGGCCGTCAGGCGCCATCGCGGCCAGTCTTCTTGGCGACCGTGGCATCCGCACACTGGCCATCGACCGTCAGCTAGAGGTCTATGACAAGCCGCGTGCGATCGCGATCGATCACGAGATCCTGCGCCTGCTCGACAATATCGGCGCTGCCGAGCGCGTGCTGCCTTATGTTGCTCCATTCCCCGCCTCCCAGCATTTCGGCGCCAAAGGGCAGCTGATCCGCCGGATCGACATGGTCGCGGAGCCCTATCCGCTCGGCTACACGCCCAGCATGGTGTTCACGCAGCCGCCGGTCGAAGCTGCCTTGCGCGAACATGCCGCGGCCTATGATAGCGTCGAAGTCGAGCTGGGCACCGAACTGCTCGGCTTCGAGCAATCGACCGACCGTGTGACGCTGCATTTGCGGAACGACCGCGGCGCGACGCGCGACGTTACCGCCGACTACGTCATCGCTTGCGACGGCGCATCGAGCGGCACCCGGCAACAGCTTGGCATCGCATTCGAAGATCTCGTCTTCGATGAGCCCTGGCTTGTCGTCGATCTTCAGGTCAACGACGCCTCCCTCAGCAAGCTGCCGCAGACCGCGGCGCAATTCTGCGATCCGTCGCGGCCCACGACCTTCATCATCGGCCCCGGCAATCATCGTCGCTTCGAAATCATGCTGCTGCCCGGCGAAGATCCGCGCGAGATGGAAACGGCCGCGCAAGTCTGGCGACTGCTTGCGCGCTGGATCACGCCTGATGATGCCACGCTGTGGCGTGCTGCGAGCTACCGGTTTCATGCGCTCGTCGCGAAGGAATGGCGACGCGGCCGCATCTTCCTCGCCGGCGATGCCGCACATCAGCAGCCGCCCTTCATCGGCCAGGGTATGTGCCAGGGTATCCGCGATGTCGGCAATCTGGTCTGGAAGCTCGACCGCGTACTCCGCGGACAATCCAATGCAAAATTGCTCGACAGCTACGGCGAGGAGCGCGGCGAGCATGTGCGCCAGCTCACTTCCCGCATCAAGGCCATCGGTCATGTGATCTGCGAACGCGATCCCGACGCCGCAGCAGCACGCGACGAGCGCATTCTTGCGGAGGATGGCGGCCATCCCCGCACCATCACCCGTCAGGAAATCGTGCCGCCCTTGCAGACGGGACTACTGGCATTTCCCCTCCACCCGGCACACGGCACGTTGTTTCCACAGCCCTGGATCAGGACTGCAGAAGGACGGCGCCGTCTCGATAGCGTCGCCGGCACTGGATGGCGGCTTGTGCTCGATATGCGCAACGAACTGGAGCTCAGTCCCGATCTGCGAGCGATCCTGACTCGGCTGGACATCAGGCCAATTCGCATCGGCCCCTCCGCCGATGACGTACTTACTGAAGAAGATGGCGTTCTCGCTGCCTGGTTCGATCGCCACGGCTGCCATGCCGCCGTCGTCAGACCCGACCATTACGTCTTCGGCGTCGCCAGCGAGACCAGCGCACTCGACGCGCTGCTCACCGATCTTGCTGAGCGGCTCCGATGATCACGCCGGCCGCACAGCGTCGCCACACCACCATTCCCCACGGACACGCAGCTTCCACAGCGAGGACATCACGATGAAATTGGCAAGTTTTCAGATCGGCACCAGCAAGACCTGGGGTGTGATCGAGGGCGACGAGGCACTCGACATCGGCGCGGTTCTTGGAGCGCGCTATCCCGATCTCAAATCCGTCATTGCAGCCGACGCGCTGTCCGTGGTGCGTGATGCAGCGGACAAGGCCAAACGTATCCCGACGGCTGATATTACCTGGTTGCCGGTGATTCCGAATCCGGACAAGATTCTCTGCATCGGCCTGAACTACGAGATGCACCGCAAGGAAACCGGACGCGCCGAGGTCGACAATCCCACGGTGTTTGGCCGCTTCGCCAACAGTCAGGCCGGTCATCTCACCAATATCATCCGGCCGAAGGTCTCGACCCACCTCGACTTCGAAGGCGAACTCGCCATCATTATCGGCAAGCCCGGCCGCCACATCACGCAGGCCGATGCGTGGAGCCATATCGCCGGTTACGCCTGCTACAATGAAGGCAGCGTGCGCGATTTCCAGCGTCACACCCATCAGTTCACGCCCGGCAAGAATTTTCCGGAGACCGGCGGCTTCGGCCCCTGGATGATGACGCCGGACGAACTCGGCGACGTGGCGCCGCTGCGGCTGCAGACCCGCGTCAATGGCCAGGTCGTGCAGGACGCCACCATCGATCAAATGATCTTCGATATCCCGCGTCAGATCGAATACTGCTCGTCCTTCACCCGTCTTGAGCCGGGCGACGTGATCGCCACCGGCACGCCGGGCGGCGTCGGCGCCAAGCGCACGCCTCCGCTCTGGCTGAAGCCGGGCGATATCGTCGAAGTCGAGATCGATCGGCTAGGTGTGCTTCGCAACGGCGTGGCCGACGAAGCCTGATGCAAGCGGCAGCCCGCACCGCCAGCGCCGCGGGCTGCTTCGCACGACAAAGACCCGCTCGTTCAAAAAGCACGCCTCAACAAGCGATCAGAAATCGCAGGCCAACCATTTCAGGAGGAAGTTCATGCTCACATTGTCCCGTCGTATCTTGTTGACCGGTGGCATTCTTTGCCTCTCGCTGCCCGCCCACGCGCAATCATGGCCGCAAAAGCCGGTAACGATCGTGGTGCCGCAGGCGGCGGGCAACAGCCCGGATGTGCTGTGCCGCATCGTCGCCGAAAAACTCTCCCGCTCGCTCGGACAACAATTCATCGTTGAGAACCGCCCGGGCGCCGCGAACCTCGTCGGCGCACAGACGGTCGCGCGCGCCGCGCCCGACGGCTACACCTTCCTGTTCGCGACGTCGGCGGCGCTGGTCACCAATCCCTATACGTTCAAGAAGCTGCCCTACGATCCCGTGAAGGATTTCGTGCCGGTGGCGATGGTGGCGCGCAGCAACCACGTGCTGCTCGTCAATCCCGAAGTGAAAGCAAAGACGCTTGCGGAATTGATTGCGCTCGAAAAATCCGCCCCCGGTTCCCTGAGCATGGCGGTCGACGGCGCGCGCAACATTTCCGGCCTGATCGCACAGACCATCAACAAGCAGGCGGGCACCAGTTTCGTCCTGGTCCCCTACAACACCATCACCAACGCGATCCAGGACAGCCTGACCGGACGCACCCAGGTGACGATCCAGTCCGCATCGGTGGCTGAGTCCTTCATCAAGGCCGGTACGCTGCGGGCACTCGCCATTGCCGGCAACAAGCGCGTCGATTCATTGCCGGATGTGCCCGCAATTGCCGAGACGTTGAAGGGCGCGGATCTGCAAGGCTGGTTCATGATGATGGCCCCGACCGGGACACCTGCCGAGATCGTCGACAAACTCAGTGCCGAGATTGCGCAGGCACTGAAATCGCCGGACGTGCAGGAGCGCGCGCCCGTGCTCGGCTTCGATGTCGCCTCCGGTGACGTGGTGACGCCTGCGGGCGCGAAGCGCTTTTTCGACGCCGAGCTTGTCGCCACGGGCAAGACGATTCAGGAGCTCGGTATTCAGCCTGAATAACCGCGGCCCAGCGCTTGTGCCGAACAACGGCAGCATCTCCACATGAAAACGCCCGCTGTGAAGCGGGCGCTTTGACATATTCAATCGGGAACGAAGCTTACGCCTCGTTGCCGCCTTCCTGCTGCGACGCCTCGAACAGGAACCAGGTGCGGCGCTCGGTGTCGTCGATGTAGTTTTCAAGCAGGCTGGCGCTGGCGATGTCCTTGGCGTCGTCGCAGACCTCGTGAGCCTTGCGCATCGCCGCTGCCATCTTCTTGTTGTCGTTCATCAGCTCGCGCAGCATCTCCACCGGCGGCACATAAGCCTCGTCATTGTCCTTGATGGTCTGCAGCTTGGCGACTTCGCCGATCGAACGCAGCGTGCGACCGCCGATCTTGCGCACGCGCTCTGCCAATGGGTCAGTCGTCGCAAAAATCTGGTCGGACTGCTCGTCGAGCATCAGGTGATAGTCGCGGAAATGGCGCCCGCTGAGATGCCAGTGAAAATTCTTGGTCTTCAGGTAAAGCGCGAAAGCGTCGGCGAGCAACCCGTTCAGCGCCTTGGCCACCTTCTCCACGGCGTCGGCTGAGAGGTCAGTCGGGGTATTCATTTCGGCAGCGATTTTCGATGTCTTGGTGCTCACGTTACTTACCTTCCCGTGTCGGATGATTTGATGGCTGGAGGGTTGTCGTCAGGGCGGAAGATTTCAGGAAAAATCGGAGTGGTCTTGACGGAAAGCACTGCAAATTTCCGAAAACTGCGGTTCTTGAAGGAAAGGCGGTTTCCCACGCGCCTGAAAACGCTCTAGACCGTTTCAACGCATCACAAATATAGGGGTTCCCGACACGGGAACAACAATCGGGCCGGGCAGACGATGGAAGATTGGATCGATTATTACGATTCCACGCATACGATTTATGCGAGCAAGCTGCATCGTGACGTGCATTTCGAGGTCATCGCCCGCGACATCATTGGCTACATCGCCTCTCAGGATGCCGTCGTGCTCGACTATGCCTGCGGCGAAGCACTCTCGGCCGCCAAAGTGGCCAATGCCTGCAGCAAGCTGATCCTGGCAGAGCCCGCGCCTGGCGTTCGCGGCCGACTGGTCGCCCGCTTCGCGCCCAACACCAAAATCCGGGTCCGTTCGCTGGAAGAGTTGCGCAACATGACAGCGCAGTCGATCGACCTGGCTGTCATGAATTCGGTGGCTCAGTACATGACAGGCCCCGAACTCGACGATGCCTTTGCGATCATCAAGCGGCTGCTGGCGCCTGGCGGCAAGCTGGTGGTCGGCGACATCCTGCAGCCCGATGTCGGCATGGCGACCGATGTCATGGCGCTGCTGAAGCTCGCCCGGGAACACGGCTTTCTGTGGGATGCGTTCGTTGGGCTTGTTCGCACGGCCCTCTCTGACTACCGCCAGCTGCGCACCAAGGTTGGCCTGCAGCGCTACAGCGAGGCGGAGATGCTGGCCAAGCTGACCGCGGCCGGTTTCCGGGCGTCGCGGGCGCCGATCAATATCGGCCACAATTCCTCGCGCATGACCTTCGTCGCCCATCACGCATTCTGAGGCATCGGCCCGGGCAAACGGACGATTAAGGTTAACAGACGGTTTACAAAACTTGAGGTGGATCGCCACCCCGTGATCGGTAACATTGTGCTCGGCCCGGTGGCGGAAATGTCTACGCGGGGGCGATGCATCGCTCTTTATCCTGGTTCAAGTCCAGGCTGGGCCTCCAACCTTTCAGGCATTTACCAGTGGGTCGGCGCTGTCAGGCTTCGGTGAATTCCAGCACCGGAAGCTGCAGGCGCTCGGCATCGCGCTCGGCCGATGCGAGCACCGCATCCAGCAAACCCGGAAATCTGCTCTCGAGATCTTCGCGGCGCAGTTTCATCAACCTCGCCGTCCCCACCGCGCGCGTTTCCATCAGGCCGGCCTCGCGCAGTTTCGCAAAATGATAGGCGAGATTGGACTTGCCGCTGAGGCCGTAAAAATCGCCGCAGCGCAATTCTCCGACCTCTTTCTCGCGTTTGGCCAGATTGTAGACGATCGCCAGCCGGATCGGATCGCTCAGGCAATCCATCACGCCAGGCAATTCGATCTGTTCGCGCGTGGGATGCGGGAGAATGCGGCTCATGGCTCCTCAATACTGATTCCGACCGGCCGTCGCAATGTTCAATATTTCTTGAACCATTTGACATTTTGCATTGCCGCATCAATAGTTCAACGAAGATTGAACTAAGGATGTGGCGATGAGCGTCTTCTGGCTGGCCCTGGCGGCATTTGCGATTGGGACCGAAGCATTTGTAATTGCTGGCCTTCTTCCAATCATGGCAGCGGACCTGAATGTCACGTTGGCGGCCACGGGACAATTGGTCACCGTTTACGCCATCACTTATGCCATCGGCTCGCCGATCCTGGCTGTGCTGTTCAGCAATTTTGACCGCCGCACCGTCGTCTCGCTGGCGCTGGTCTGTTTCATCGTCGGAAATCTTTTGGCGGCCGTTGCGACCACATTCGGCACGCTCCTGCTGTCGCGCATGCTGATGGCCGTGGGCGCCGGACTGTGCATGCCGACCGCCATGGCCGTCGCAATCGCGATCGCTGCACCGGAACGCCGTGGCCGCGCCGCGTCGCTGGTGATCTCCGGCCTGACGGTGGCGACGGTTCTGGGCGTGCCGCTCGGAACCTGGGTCGGCAGTCATTTTGGCTGGCGGTCGACATTCGTGATGGTCGCAGCGCTCGGCGCCGTCGCATTGGCCGGGCTGCTGCTGGGATTGCCCCGCGGTTTGCCGCGCACTGCTGCCACCCTCGGTCAGAGGCTCGCCGTTGCGCGCCATCCCGAAGTGCTGAAAACCCTTGCCGTAACCTGCATGTGGGGCCTCGGGGGCTTTACCTCATTCACCTATCTGGCTGTGCCGCTGCATCGGCTCGGCTTTGACGCCAACGGAATCAGTCTGGCACTGCTGGTCTTTGGCGTCGCTGCGGCCATCGGAAACACCCTGGGCGGCGCGATGTCCGACCGTATCGGACCGCTCCGGACCTCAACGCTGGGCCTGATCGGCATGATGCTGTCACTGACGCTGCAATCGGCGGCCCTGACATTCGCACCGCCCGCCACTGCGGGTGTGCTGTTTCTGGTCTTCATTTTTACCCAGGGCATTGCCGGCTGGATGTTCTATCCCGGACAGGTCGCACATCTCGTGCGCGTCACGCCGGAAGCCTCGGTCATCGCGCTCTCGCTGAACGCCTCGGCCATGTATATCGGCTTTGCCGGCGGCAGCGCTTTGGGCGGCGTGGTGCTGTCGACATTGAGCTCCAACCACCTCGGCTGGATCGGCGGCTGCGCCGAGGCAGCAGCCCTCGTGCTCGTCCTCGCCGGACACCTTCTGAAGCGCCCGAAACCGGCCCAAATTGCCGGTTGATGGCACCTTCAAAAGCCTTCCCCGCCCCGTTATAGTGGTCTAAAGACAGCCGCGCGCGAGGATCGGCCTATGGCTCCCTGAGGGGTCAATGGCTGGTTTGGCGCCCGGGCCCGAGGGACGCGCGTATGCGCGCCCTTTTTTTGTGCCGATTTGTCACCACCGCGAGTTTAAATGCCAAAACGCACCGACATATCCACCATCCTGATCATCGGCGCCGGTCCTATCGTGATCGGCCAGGCCTGCGAGTTCGACTATTCGGGCACGCAAGCCGTCAAGACGCTCAAGGAAGAGGGCTACCGGATCGTTCTGGTCAATTCCAATCCGGCCACCATCATGACGGATCCGGAACTGGCGGACGCGACCTATATCGAGCCGATCACACCCGAGATCGTCGCCAAGATCATCGAAAAGGAGCGCGGCGACCGCTCCAAGGGTTTTGCGCTGCTGCCGACCATGGGCGGCCAGACCGCGCTGAACTGCGCGCTGTCGCTGCGCCAGCAGGGCACGCTGGAGAAGTTCGACGTCGAGATGATCGGCGCCACCGCCGAAGCCATCGACAAGGCGGAAGACCGCCAGCTGTTCCGCGAGGCGATGACGAAGATTGGCCTGGAGACACCGAAGTCGCGGCTCGCCAACGCATCCGCGCTGAAGAAGCAGTATCGCGAGCAGCACCAGGCCGAAAAAGCCAAGCTGACGGGCGACGCACTGGCCGAGCACGAGCGGCAGTGGGTGCTGCATGAAGGCGACCGCCGCAAGCGTTATCAGGAGCATGCCCTCGGCCAGGCGCTGATGGCCCTGTCCGAAATTGGTTTGCCCGCGATCATCCGCCCGTCCTTCACCATGGGCGGCACCGGCGGCGGCATTGCCTATAACCGCGAAGAATTCCTCGACATCATCGAGCGCGGCCTCGACGCGTCTCCGACCAACGAAGTGCTGATCGAAGAGTCAGTGCTCGGCTGGAAAGAGTACGAGATGGAAGTCGTCCGCGACAAAAAGGACAACTGCATCATCATCTGCTCGATCGAGAATCTCGATCCGATGGGCGTGCATACCGGCGACTCCATCACCGTCGCGCCGGCGCTGACGTTGACCGATAAAGAATATCAGATCATGCGCGACGCCTCGCTGGCGGTGCTGCGCGAGATCGGCGTCGAGACCGGCGGCTCCAACGTGCAGTTCGGCGTCAATCCTGCCGACGGCCGCATGGTCGTGATCGAAATGAATCCGCGCGTGTCGCGCTCCTCGGCGCTGGCCTCGAAAGCCACCGGCTTCCCGATCGCCAAGGTCGCGGCAAAGCTTGCCGTTGGTTACACGCTGGATGAAATCGCCAACGACATCACTGGCGGCGCAACCCCTGCGTCGTTCGAGCCGACCATCGACTATGTCGTCACCAAGATTCCCCGCTTTGCCTTCGAGAAATTCCCGGGCGCATCGCGCACGCTGACCACGTCGATGAAGTCGGTCGGCGAAGTGATGGCCATCGGCCGCACATTCCAGGAAAGCTTGCAGAAGGCGCTGCGTGGACTTGAAACCGGCCTGACCGGTCTCGACGAAATCGAGATCGAGGATCTCGGCCGCGGCGACGACAAGAACGCCATCCGCGCTGCCCTCGGTACACCGACGCCGGACCGTCTGTTGCAGGTTGGCCAGGCCATGCGTCTGGGCTGGACCGACGAGGAAATCTTCAACTCCTGCAAGATCGATCCGTGGTTCCTCGCCGAGATGCGCGGCATTGTCGAAATGGAAGCCAAGGTGAAAGCCAATGGCCTGCCCGCCAACGCCTTCGGCATGCGGACGCTGAAGGCCATGGGCTTCTCCGACGCGCGCCTTGCCGTGCTCGCCGGCAAGACCGAGGCCGACGTCAAGGCACTGCGCCGCTCGCTCGATGTGCGCCCGGTGTTCAAGCGCATCGACACCTGCGCCGCCGAATTCGCCTCGCCGACCGCTTACATGTATTCGACCTATGAGTCGTCCTTCGCCGGCAGCTTCGCCGACGAGAGTCAGCCGTCGGACAAGAACAAGGTCATCATTCTTGGCGGCGGCCCGAACCGTATCGGCCAGGGCATCGAGTTCGACTATTGCTGCTGTCACGCCTGCTTCGCGCTCGCCGACGCCGGCTACGAAACCATCATGGTCAACTGCAATCCGGAGACCGTGTCGACCGACTACGACACGGCGGATCGCCTGTATTTCGAGCCACTGACCGCCGAAGACGTGCTCGAGATCATCGACACCGAACGTCAGAACGGCACGCTGCATGGCGTGATCGTGCAGTTCGGCGGCCAGACCCCGCTGAAGCTCGCGCGCGCGCTGGAAGCCGCCGACGTGCCGATCCTCGGTACCTCGCCGGATGCCATCGATCTTGCCGAAGATCGCGATCGCTTCAAGCGCATCCTCGACAAGCTCAAGCTGAAGCAGCCGAAGAACGGCATCGCCTATTCGGTCGAACAGGCCCGCCTCGTCGCAGCCGATCTCGGCCTGCCGCTGGTCGTGCGTCCGTCCTATGTGCTCGGCGGCCGCGCGATGCAGATCATTCGCGAGGAAAGCCAGCTCGGCGATTACCTGCTCGGCACGCTGCCGGAGCTGGTGCCCGGCGACGTTAAGGCGCGCTATCCGAACGACAAGACCGGCCAGATCAATACGGTGCTCGGCACCAATCCGCTGCTGTTCGATCGCTATCTGTCTGATGCCATCGAAGTCGACGTCGACTGCCTGTGCGATGGCAAGGACACCTTCATCGTCGGCATCATGGAGCATATCGAGGAAGCTGGCATTCACTCCGGCGACTCGGCCTGCTCGCTGCCGCCGCATTCGCTCGACGACGACATGATCGCCGAGCTCGAACGCCAGACCCGCGACATGGCGCTCGGCCTCGACGTGGTCGGACTGATGAACGTGCAGTTCGCGGTCAAGGATCGCGACATCTACGTGCTCGAAGTCAATCCGCGCGCGTCGCGCACCGTGCCTTTCGTTGCCAAGGTGATGGGCATGCCGGTGGCCAAGATCGCCGCGCGCATCATGGCCGGCGAGAAGCTCGCCGACTTCAATCTGAAGAAGCGCAAGCTCGACCATGTCGGCGTCAAGGAATCGGTCTTCCCGTTCGCGCGCTTCCCCGGCGTCGATACGGTGCTCGGCCCGGAGATGCGCTCCACCGGCGAAGTGATGGGCATCGACCGCTCGTTCGAAATCGCCTTCGCCAAGAGCCAACTCGGCGGCGGCACCCGCGTGCCGCGCAGTGGCACCGTATTCGTGTCCGTGCGCGAAAGCGACAAGACGCGCATTCTCGATGCCGTGAAGCTGCTCTCGTCGAACGGCTTCAAGGTGCTCGCGACATCGGGGACCCAGCGCTTCCTGGTCGACAACGGCGTCCCCGCCGAGAAGATCAACAAGGTGCTGGAAGGCCGGCCGCACATCGTCGATGCCATCACCAATGGCGAGATTCAGCTGGTTCTGAACACCACCGACGGGCCGCAGGCCCTGGCCGACAGCCGCTCGCTGCGGCGGGCTGCCCTCTTGCATAAAGTACCGTATTACACCACTCTTTCGGGTGCCGTGGCGGCTGCACAGGGCGTCCGGGCCTATCTGGGCGGGGACCTTGAGGTCCGCACATTGCAGAGTTACTTTTCCGAAGCCTGAATTCGGGCGGACTGCAGGTCCGACGAGATCAGCTAGGCAAGGCACGACCGGAACTCACCGGTCGCGTCTTTGTTTTGTTTCGGCACTCGAAGCCGGCGTCTGAGCTGGCTGCAAGCGCGGCCAAGCCGACATCTTGCAGAACGAATGGTTTCATGCGCGCGCCGCCGCGTTCCGCATGACGTTAGAGGACGAAGAGAATGGTTGAGAAGGTCCCGATGACAGCAGGTGGCTACGCTGCGCTGGAGGTCGAGCTGAAGGAACGTCAGTCGGTGCACCGTCCGCGGATCATCGAGCAGATCGCCGAAGCGCGCTCCCATGGCGACCTCTCGGAAAATGCCGAGTATCATGCCGCCAAGGAAGAGCAGTCGCATAATGAAGGCCGCATCAGCGATATCGAAGACAAGCTCGCCCGCGCCGATATCATCGATATCTCGAAGCTGTCCGGCGATACCATCAAGTTCGGCGCGACCGTGACGCTGATCGATGAGGACACCGAGAAGAAGGCAGTCTGGCAGATCGTCGGCGAGCCCGAGGCCGATGCCAAGAAAGGTCGCATCTCGATTACCTCGCCACTGGCGCGTGCGCTGATCGGCAAGAGCAAAGGCGCATCGGTCGAAGTCGTCGCTCCCGGCGGGGCCAAGGCCTATGAGATCACCAAGGTCGAGTGGCGCTGATCGACAGCGCTCAACGCGAAACAAGAAAGCCGCGCATGATGCGCGGCTTTTTTATTGTCCCCTGATTGCGGTATCCAGCCATCGCTACTCACGGAAACTTCTGGAATACTTCCACAGCTCACGTGTTTTCACACGAGAGTGACCAGCATTTTGCATTGCAGTAATGCTAGAAACGATGGTCATCACAGGGGGACTAATGACATGGACCAAGCCTTCGCTAAATTTCAGCCTGCTGCACTAAGCCTTTTCCGCTTCATCACCGGCCTGCTGCTGCTGCAGTATGGCATCGCCAAGATCTTCAAATTTCCGGTTCTGCCCTATTTCGCGAATATCCCGCCGTTGATCCAGGTCGCGGCAACGCTTGAACTCGTCGGCGGTGCGCTGCTGCTGCTCGGCCTGTTCACGCGCCCAGTTGCGTTCATCCTCGCCGGTGAAATGGCTTTCGCTTACTTCCTCGGCCACATGTTTAAAGGCGCGGATCCGGTTTTCCTGCCGCTGCTGAACGGCGGCACCGCTGCCATCCTGTTCTGCTTCTCCTGCCTCTATCTTGCGACGTCAGGCGGAGGCCCGATCAGCCTCGACGCTATACTGCGCAAGAAGAACTGATTGAACGGTAGGATGGGTAGAGCGCCTTCGCGAAACCCATCGGTGCACACATTCAGGTGATGGGTTTCGCTTCGCTCTACCCATCCTACACAAAGAAAGGGCGCTGACTTCACGGTCAGCGCCCTTCGCTCTTAGAAAGTACTGCTAATCCGCAGCCCTCAGCTCGAGCGGCACGGCGGCAGCGTATTTCGAATTCTGCAGAACCAGAGACGTGCGGACGTTGCGGACATGCGGCGCGGCCGTGAGATGGCCGACGAAATCCTGGAAGGTCGCCATGTCGGGCGCCACGCATTTCAGGATGAAATCGATCTCGCCCGATAGCATCCAGCACTCCCGCACCAAAGGCTCCTTGCGGACGAAATCCTCGAACGCCTTGAGATCGGCATCGGCCTGACTCGACAGGTGGACCGAGGCGAACACGGTAACGTCGAAACCGAGCAATCGGGGATCCAGCAACCCGCGGTAGCCCTGGATATAGCCAGCCTCTTCCAGGGTCCGGACCCGCCGCAGGCAGGGCGGCGGCGAGATGCCAACGCGCTTGGCGAGTTCCACATTGGTGATTCGGCCGTCGGCCTGGATTTCGCTGAGAATTTTGAGGTCGATGTCGTCTAGGCTTTTCGGCACGCGGCGCGGATCCTGGCTGGTATTCAAACAAACCGTTTGAACTCTCTTAGCGCAGGAGCCGCAACTTGCGCAATTTTATTGCGCGTGCATCGCAGAAATTAAGTGTCTCCGGGGGAAAAATTGCCGGGACGAATTGCAATTCTTGCATGGCTCGCCAGATATTCTACACTAGCAGACAAGACTTTCGACGCCGCAGCGACGTGTTCGCCGGCACATTTCGCCTCAGCAATGACCAATTTCCCTTCAGAAAGGGACTCGACCATGGCCGCCCCCATCCATGCCAAAGTCGTCATCATCGGCTCAGGCCCGGCTGGCTACACTGCCGCTATCTACGCCGCACGCGCGATGCTCGAGCCCGTCCTGATCCAGGGGATCCAGCCCGGCGGCCAGCTCACCATCACCACGGATGTCGAAAACTATCCGGGCTTCGCCGACGTCATTCAGGGTCCCTGGCTGATGGAGCAGATGGAGAAGCAGGCGCATCATGTCGGCACCAAGATCGTCACCGATCTGGTCAGTGACATGGATCTGAGCCAGCGTCCGTTCCGCCTGACCTGCGACAGCGGCGATGTCTATCTCGCCGAAACCGTCATTCTCGCCACCGGCGCACAGGCGCGCTGGCTCGGCATCCCGTCGGAAGAGAAATTCCAGGGCGGCGGCGTATCCGCCTGTGCCACCTGCGACGGATTCTTCTATCGCAACAAGGAAGTGATCGTGGTCGGCGGCGGCAACACGGCCGTCGAGGAAGCTTTGTTCCTGACCAATTTCGCCTCGCAGGTCACCATCGTGCATCGCCGCGACCATTTCCGCGCCGAACGCATCCTCCAGGAGCGATTGTTCAAGCACCCGAAGATCAAGGTGGTCTGGGACTCGGCGCTCGACGAGATCTGCGGCACCGAAGGCCCGGCCAAGGTCACCCATGTGCGCCTGAAAAACGTCAAGACCGGCGCCATCACCCAGGTGCCAGCCGACGGCGTCTTCATTGCCATCGGCCACGCGCCCGCGACCGAACTCATCAAGGGCCAGATCAAGCTGAAGCCCTCGGGCTATGTCGAAGTGGCTCCGAATTCCACCGCAACCTCGATGCCCGGCGTGTTCGCCGCCGGCGACGTGGCGGATGAAACCTATCGGCAGGCGGTCACCGCCGCCGGCATGGGCTGCATGGCCGCCCTCGAAGCCGAACGCTATCTTGCCGCGCATGCTCATGACCGCGCAGCGGCCGAATGATGATCAAACGAACCCGCGACGGATTTACAGATATGGACTGGGACAAGCTGAAGGTGTTTCACGCGGCGGCGGAAGCGGGGAGCTTCACGCATGCAGGCGAGCAACTGGGCCTGTCGCAATCGGCAGTCTCACGACAGGTGAGCGCGCTTGAGCAGGAATTGGCGGTCTCGCTGTTCCACCGCCACGCCCGCGGCCTGATCCTCACCGAACAGGGCGACCTGCTGTTCCGCACCGCCCATGACGTGTTCATGCAGCTTCAGGCGGCCCGCGCAAAGCTGACCGACAGCCGCGAGCGGCCGAGCGGCGACCTCAAGGTCACCACAACCCCGGGCGTCGGCATCAACTGGCTGATCCCACGCCTTGGCGAGTTCACCGCGCTCTATCCGGAAATCCGCATTTCGCTGATCGTTACCGACGAGGAACTCGACCTGTCGATGCGCGAAGCCGATGTGGCCATCCGTACCCGCAAGCCGACCCAGCCGGACCTGATCCAGCGCAAGCTGTTCGCCATGGGATTCCACGCTTATTGCTCGCCGGAATATATCAAGCATTTCGGCACCCCGCGCACCCTCGACGAACTCGACGGGCACCGCATTATCATGCTGAGCGACGCCCAGGTGTCCCCGCACCTGCAAAACCGCAGCTGGCTGATCGATGCCGGGCGCAACGGCTCCGGCCCGCGCGAACCCTACTTCAAGGTCAACAATATTCTGGGCCTGATGCGCGCCTGCCAGCAGGGCTTGGGCATTGCAGCATTGCCGGACTACCTGGTCGAAGAAAACGATCGTCTGGTTCAGCTCTTCAGCGAGTCGGACTCGATTCAACTCGACACTTATTTTGTCTATCCCGAAGAGTTGAAGACGGTCGCCCGTGTGCAGGTGTTCCGCGACTTCATCGTCAGCAAGGCGCAGCGCTGGCCGTCCTAACCCGCAATATTTCAGGGCAGATATGCCCACGCTTCCCAGCATGTCAGACATGCCAAGTGATGCGTTGCTGCATGCCACCTTCAGGGATCATACTTCTCAGACGCTGAGATTTTGCGCTGCGCATTTGTCCCCCTCCTCCAGTGGTGCGAAGTCTCAGTAATCCCTCTTGGAAGGTGATTGTGTCGGCCTCTCGAGGCCAATACCTCAGAGCCGGACTCGTTTGAGTCCGGCTTTTTTTTGCGCCCGCGAATTGTCAGTCCAGCTTCACTTTCGCCAGCCGGAGCGCATTCCCGATCACGCTCACCGAGGACAGCGCCATCGCTGCAGCGCCGAGCATCGGCGACAGCAGGATGCCGAAGATCGGATACAGCACACCGGCCGCAATCGGCACGCCGGCCGCATTGTAGATGAAGGCGAAAATCAGATTCTGACGGATATTACCCATCACAGCCTTTGATAGTTCGCGCGCGCGCACCAGCCCCATCAGATCGCCGGTCAGCAACGTCACGCCAGCACTCTCGATCGCGACATCGGTGCCGGTCCCCATGGCGATGCCGACATCCGCAGCAGCCAGCGCAGGTGCATCGTTGACGCCATCGCCAACCATGGCGACCCGGCGGCCTTCGCCGCGCAGACGTGTGACCACGTCACTCTTGCGCTCCGGCAACACACCCGCCTCGACCTCATCGATACCCAGTGTCTTTGCCACGGCTTTAGCCGTCGTCGCATTGTCGCCGGTGAGCATGACGATGCGCAGGCCGTCGGCGCGCAGCTTCTTCAACGCGTCCTGCGCCGATGGCTTCACGGGATCGGCAATCGCCATCACGCCGGCGACGCTGCCATCAATGGCCACGAAGATGGCAGTCGCACCGTTCTGCCGCGCCAGTTCGGCGACGCCGTCGGAGCGCGTCGTATCCACTTTCAATTCGTCCATCAGCATCGCATTGCCCAGCGCAACGCGCTTGCCATTGACCACACCCGACGCACCTTTGCCGGACGGCGAGGCGAAGTCACTGGCATCGCTCAGCACCACATTGCGTTGCTTTGCTTCATTGACGATGGCTTGCGCCAACGGATGCTCGCTGGAACGTTCGATACTTGCCGCAAGTTGCAGAATGTCACTTTCGTTGAACCCTTCCGCCGGCGTGATGCTCACCAGTTTCGGCTTGCCTTCCGTCAGCGTACCCGTCTTGTCGATCACAATGGTGTCGATGCTTTCCAGCCGCTCCAGCGCCTGCGCGTCACGCACCAGAATGCCGGCTTGGGCACCGCGACCGACGCCGACCATGATCGACATGGGCGTTGCGAGACCGAGCGCACAGGGGCACGCGATGATCAGCACAGTGACCGCAGCAACAAGCGCGAACGAGAGCCGCGGCTCCGGCCCGAATGTCGCCCAGGCGATGAATGCGATCATCGCCGCGGCCAACACGGCCGGCACGAACCAGCCGGCGACACGATCCGCGAGACGCTGGATCGGCGCGCGCGAGCGCTGTGCCTTCGCGACCATGTCGACGATCCGCGACAACATCGTATCGCGGCCGATCTTGTCGGCCCGCAGCACGAGGCCACCGCTCTGGTTGACGGTGCCGCCGATGACGCGCGCGCCTTCGGCCTTGCTCACCGGCATGGACTCGCCGGTCACCATGGATTCATCCACCGACGAACGCCCCTCGGTAACGACGCCGTCGACCGGAATTTTCTCGCCCGGCCGCACCCGCAACAAATCGCCGATGGCGATGGCATCGAGGGCGACGTCCTCATCACCGTCCTTGCCAATGCGCCGCGCGGTCTTCGGCGCAAGACCGAGCAGCGCGCGGATCGCACCTGACGTCTGATTGCGCGCGCGCAGCTCGAGCACTTGTCCGAGCAGCACGAGCACGGTGATGACAGCAGCGGCTTCGAAATAGACCGCCACAGCACCGTGATGGTCACGGAACGTGTCGGGAAACAGACCGGGCGCGAAGGTCGCAACGACGCTGTAGATCCACGCCACACCGGTGCCCATGGCGATCAGCGTGAACATGTTGAGATTGCGCGTTACCACCGAGCGCCATCCACGTTCGAAGAACGGTGCGCCGGCCCACAGCACCACGGGTGTCGCCAGCACCAACGAGATCCAGTTCGATGTGGTCTGCGATACCAGTTGCATCAGGCCGAGATGCGCGCCCATCTCCAGCACGAACACGGGCAATGTCAGTGCCAGCGCGATCCAGAAGCGCCGGGTCATGTCGATCAGTTCGGGATCGGGCTTGTCGTCGAGCGAGACCTGCTCCGGCTCCAGCGCCATGCCGCAGATCGGACAGCTGCCCGGCCCTTCCTGGCGAATTTCCGGATGCATCGGGCAAGTATAGATGGTGCCGGCCGGCGCGGGCGGCGCGGGCTCCTTCGGCTTCAGGAAACCCTCGGGATCCGCATTGAACCGCTCGCGACAGCGCGCGCTGCAGAAGAAATACTCATGACCCTGATAGATCAGGCGGTTCTTGGCGGTCGCCGGATCGACGGTCATGCCGCAGACCGGATCGAGCACTTTGGTCGGCGCAACCTCGTCGTGATGGTGACCATGCGAACAGCATGCGCCATGCGTGTGACCGGCATGGGCATCGTGCCCCCTATGCGTGTGAGTTGTCTCTGCCACCGTGACCTCGCCTCTTGAAACATATACCCTATGGGGGTATATGGACCTCATGCGCAGCGAGATCAAGACGTCCTGTTTAAAACGCCTCAAACGGATCGAAGGCCAGGTCCGCGGCTTGGCCGGCATGGTCGAGGCCGACCGCTATTGCATCGATGTGGTTACGCAGATCGCCGCGGCCCGCGCAGCGTTGCGACGCGTCGAGGAAGAAATCCTGCGCGACCATGTCGCGCATTGCGTGGAGCACGCGATCTCATCAGGCGACAAGGCCGACCAACGCCGCAAGATCGCCGAGTTGATGGACGTGGTCAGTCGCGTCGACCGGTGACGCGAATGCGACGAGCGGGCGCGATGTTGGAAAACGGTTGATCAGTCGTTACGTTTTTTGCCCGGTGAGGGTGGCGCTGAAATGCGACCACACCTTTAGGTCATCAAGAGCCGGCGAATATCCGCAAAATTTACGACTGGATAAGCATGCGCAGCGATAGCACACGGGGCGATCTAATAGCGCCGATCGCCGGTATTTACGTGTCTTTACGTACTTATATCTAACGTCCCGCGCAATTGCGGTAATCCCGCTCGCGGTACCTGTACATGCTTACGATCTATAACTGCATCGCCAATGCCCATGATTTCAGGCTCGTCGGACTCGCGGCCATCATCTGCGCGATCGCGTCCCTCGCTGCTATCAACTTGCTCCGTCATGCGCGAAGCGCCACAGGCCAGATGCGCCTCGTCTGGCTCGCGGTATCCGCGATCTCCACGGGCTTCGGCATCTGGGCCACGCATTTCGTAGCGATGCTGGCGTTCTCGCCGGGGATGCCGAGCGGCTACAATATTGTACTTACGGTCGTCTCGCTGATCGCCGCGCTGCTGCTGACCGGCGCCGGCCTCGCCGTATCGTTGATCCCGAATTTTCGTGCCGGCCTCTGGATCGGCGGCGCCGTTGTCGCGGGCGGCATCGCGGCGATGCATTACACCGGTATGGCCGCCTTCGAACTTCAGGCGCGCATCGACTGGGATATGACGCTCGTCATCGTCTCGATCGTATTGGGAGCCGTGCTCGGTGCGATCGCGCTTCCGGTAGGGTTGCATGGCACCACCCTGCGCTGGAAGATCAGCGGCGCGCTGCTGCTAACGCTCGCGATCTGCAGTCACCATTTCACGGCGATGAGCGCGGTCACGATCACCCCGGATCCGACCATCGCCGTCTCGCCGCTCACCATCCCCGCCGGATGGCTCGCACTTGGCGTCTCATTGATCAGCTTCGCCATCATTGGTCTGGCGCTGGCCGGCATCGTGCTGGATATCCGTGATCACCGCCGCTCCGATCTCGAAGCCGGCCGCATGCGCGGACTCGCCAATGCTGCCGTCGAAGGCCTGCTGGTGTGCGACGGCGACACGATCGTCACGGTCAACACGTCCTTCGCCGCGCTGGCGGGATCGTCCGCTGAATTGCTGATTGGCGGGCGTCTGCAAGACTGCTTCCCCGACGGAGATACGCGGACGCAGATCATGAGCCAGCCTGACAAATCGGTGGAAGCGAGCCTGCGGCAGCGCAACGGCCAGACGATTCCGGTCGAATTGATCCTGCGTGGAATCGACTTTGCAGGGGAGCCGCATCAGGTCATCGCCGTACGTGACCTCCGCGAACGCAAACAGGCCGAACAGCACATCCGCTATCTCGCCCACTACGACTCCCTGACCGGACTGCCCAATCGCGGCACGTTCCATGATCGAATCGATCAGGAGATTGCGACACTATCCAAGGACCGCCCGCTCGCCGTACTCGCTTTGGATCTCGATCAGTTCAAACAGGTTAATGACCTGTTCGGCCACGCCGCCGGCGACAAGGTCCTCAAGAGCGTAACGGCGCGCATCACCGCCCTGCTTGGCGAAGGCGAGATGATGGCGCGTCTTGGCGGCGACGAGTTCGCCATTCTCTTGCCGAACCTGACCTCGCCCGCAGCTGCGAGTCAATTCGCCGACAGGATACTGGAAGCATTCCGGAGCAAGGACGCCACCTTCGAACTCGGCAGCGTCACCGCCAGTGTCGGCATCGCACTCTGCCCCGACGACTCCAGTGATCGCGACACGTTGCTCGCTTGCGCCGACACCGCGCTCTACCGCGCCAAATCCGAAGGCCGCGCGACCTGGCGCTTCTTCGAACCTGCAATGGGGGAAGCCGTGCGCGACCGCCGGCTGCTCGAACACGATCTGCGCAACGCCATCGATGCCAATCAGCTGAAAGTGGTCTATCAACCCCAGGGCACCATGGAGTCGGGCCGCGTGATCGGCTTTGAGGCGCTGCTGCGCTGGAACCATCCCGTCCGCGGCAATATTCGCCCCGACATCTTCATTCCGATTGCGGAAGACACCGGCGCCATTCTCGGCATCGGCGAATGGGTGCTGCGCGCCGCATGCCGTGAAGCAGCGACGTGGAAGCATCCGTTGACCATCGCGGTCAATGTCTCGGCGGTTCAGATCCACCACGATAGCTTTGTCGCAACCGTCCATGAGGTCTTGCTGGAAACCGGCCTGCCCCCGCATCGGCTCGAACTGGAGATCACCGAGACTGCGCTGATTCGCGACTTCGATCGCGCGCTGTTGACACTTCGCCGGATCAAGGCACTCGGCGTTCACATCGCCATGGATGATTTCGGCACCGGCTACTCGTCGCTGTCGAACCTGCGTGCATTCCCTTTCGACAAGATCAAGATCGACGGATCATTCATCAGGTCGGTGAACACCAACAGCCAGGCAGCAGCAATCGTGCGCGCCGTCCTCGGCCTCGGCCGCGGGCTTGGGCTACCGGTGCTCGCCGAAGGCGTGGAAACCGAAGCGGAATTCGCATTCCTGCGCGACGAGAAATGCGACGAGGCGCAGGGCTATCTGCTCGGCCGTCCGGCTGACATAGACAACTTCCGTGAAGTCACCCAAGGGGTGACCTCGCCCGCCGGAGATATCGCCATTTCAGCATAGGCGTGAACACCCCACCGTCGCGGTCATACCAACGACAAAAAACGCGCGAAAGTCTCGCGCGCTTTTTCTGGGGTCAAAAGAGCAGAACGGCTATCAGGCCGCCTGCTTGTGCATCGCGCCGGTCGCCGATCCGTTGCCGCGAATAGCCTTGATCGAACGTTCGATCGCCGCCCACAGCTTCCCGATCTCGCTGGCTGCGCGACCTTCTGCCTGATATTCGCGGGCGCCTTCGCCGTTGCCAAGCGCGAGCAGGAGATCTGCACGGTTGGTGATCTGACCGGACCACACCGGAGCCTTGAACTTGGCGAGCGCTTCGCGGGCGATCGTCACGATACGGCTTTCGGAATCGTCACGGCGTGCCGGCGCACCATTGATGACAACCGCATAGGGCTTGCGGGCCGAACGGCAGGACTGAATCGTCGCCTGTACGGCGTCGACGTCGAACACGCCGGGACGCGCAGGAATGATCACCATGGTTGCGTTCTTGATGGCATCGTCGACCACAGCCGATGTGTTCGGCGGCGTATCGATGAACACCCATTCGAAACCATCACGCTTCGCGGCGGCAACCATTTCGGTCACGCTGCGATTTGCGATCTTCAGCGGCGGTTCATTTGTTCCCCGCAGCTTGTGCCACAGCGTCAACGAACCCTGCGGATCCGCGTCGATGAGCAAGCAAGGCTTCGTTGATTTATGAACTTGAGCAGCAAGATGTGCAGCCAGGGTACTCTTCCCCGAGCCGCCTTTACGCGATGCGAAAACTATGACGTTCATATGTTGGCCTCCAGATTGACCCCAGGAGGCGAAAATGAATCAGTCTGCTGATTCGTTAAAGTCATATTTACGCGTAATTCAAGGATATGTGCCTGATTTGTTTGGAATGTTGGTTTTTGAGTCACACAGTGCGGCGCAACAGGCCCGAAATGAGTCAGGTGTAGTACGCTTGTCGCCACTTTGTCGCACTCTGGTATCAAGTCAGGCGCTCAAATCTTGCTATCAGCGCCGTTGGAACGAGTTGAGTCCGGACCTTCGATAACAATGCCCTTCGCGCGCTGACGTTCGATCCACTTTCGCTCAAGCCAACCGAGAAACTGCGCCACCGGTTTTTCCAGCGGCGGAATATCCTGCGCGATGAGGATGAGTCCGAGCGGCAGCATCCAGAGGCCCAGCACGGGAAGAATGCTGAAAATCCCGCCGATAATCAGCAAAATGCCAAGCGGGAATCGAATGAGCTTCGATGAGGGCTTGCGCAACCAACCTACAAATCGAGCCGGTCGGGGCGGAAGTTTGGTTTCGAACCATGCAAGGTGCCGATTGAGTTCGGCCTTGTAGTCGATATTGGTTTCGCTGCTCAAAATGACGCTCCTTGTGATTTGGAGATGTTGCTTCGTGACGTGATACCAACGTGTCAGTTTGTCACGGGTTCATTTTTTTGCCACGATCGATGGCGTCACGGTGCAGCGACTCGGCGAGATCACGCCGTTCTGCACGCTGACTAAACGTCCGTTCACGTGAGAGCGAAGCCTGATCAGCTCGGACGAGTCGGTTTTTTCGCCCTTCGCGACTTGACCGTGGGTTTGCGCGCGTTGACCGGCGTTGCCCGAAAGAATTGCGCGCAGCCCGGGCTCAATTGCGCCCGCTTCTGGATCATGCAGGCCGTCACGCGATCCACATCGGGAATGGCCGCGCTGCAGAGCCGAAAGGCATCGCCGGTGCAGAGCTGTTGCTGATCGTCGGTATAAGCTTGCGACGGCGTCGCCAAGAACGACGCGCCGATCATGAGTGACATGGCAAGCGACCCGCTCAAAATCCCTGGACGTACCGACATTACTCCTCCCCTGGTTGCACGTTATCGTGGGAGTGTCGGAGACGATTGCGAGCTTGGCAAGGTGGACGTGACGGGGATCGGGCTTGCCTTCGCGCCGGCCCTGTAGTTTCTCCCGGACATCGCGGCGCCGTTGCCCCGTCGCGACCTCGTGCGAGAGACGGTCCAAGATGAACAGTGAGACAAAAGCGATACTCCGAACCTGCGCGGGCGGTCCACGATCATGAACTGGACCCGTATTGGCATTATCGGCTTCGTGGGGTTGTGCGGCTGGGCGGCATGGCCCAAAGGAAATGACGCGACGCCGCCGCGCCCACTTCTGATCAGGGCAGCATTGAAACAGGTCGATGATCCCGTCATCATCCTCGGCGACAGTATCGTCAAACGCGCAACCTTCCCCCGTGCCGTCTGCGGTCGGCCCATCGTCAATGCCGGAATCGACGGATCGACGACATCGAGCGGTCTCGATGCCATGCTGACAAAAGCACTTGGCGGGAAGCAGGCCGCCATGGTCGTCGTCTCCCTCGGACTCAACGATGCTGCGGTCCCTGTGAACGCGGACTCATACAGGACCAACTATCTCGCTTTGCTCGCGACGCTAAAATCCACGGCTCCGCGAATGGCCATCGCGACGGTGACACGTGTTGAAGCCGGCAAATCCGATAGCGCGCGCATCAACGACCGGGCGATCGACAGCTACAACGCGTTGCTGCCAACCATCGCGGGCGATGCTGGCGCGAGCCTTGTCACCATCCCGTCCATGCCAGCGAAATACACAACCGATGGCATTCACCTGAATGATGCCGGCTATGCCATCTGGACCAAGGCGGTTCTCGGCGGGGTCAGCGACGTCCTCTGCAAAGGCAAGTAACAACAACGCAGAAAACCGCATCAGGCCTCATTGACGCCAACGCCGCGCTCATCAAGGAGCTGCTGCCCTTTCAACGTGATCCTAAATTTCGGCCCCGCTGCCGGCTTGGCTTGATCGATTACCTCGACAAGCCCTTGAGCAATCAGCCCGTCAAGCACGGCACGTTTTTCGGCATTGAGATCGGGCCCAGAGGCGCGCGCGATGTCGCACATCATCGCAATAGCGGTATTGCTGATATCAGCGTCGATCATGATTGCCTCCCTGTCGTTGGGAAGCCAACGGAACGATGGCAATCGAGTTCCACGACCGGCCCGGCGGAAGCACGCGGGCATTTACGACGTCGAGTTGCCCGAAGGCGGGCTGTTTGTGCGGAAACCTTACAGCCCCGAGCCAGATCGTGGGCACGCTGAGTGATCTGACCGGCGCGCCGGCGTTACCGGCCCGCCCCAAGCGGTCAGACATTGCCGCAGCCCAAAGCAACGGCCAGGCTCGAATCGGCTAAATGATTGATTTGTATGGTACAGTTGGGTGGTCTCGAACCACCGACCTCCTGCTCCACAAACAGGCGCTCTAACCAACTGAGCTACAACTGCATCCTGACCGGCCCCAAAATCAGGGGGTCCCGAACAGGCGGGAAACTAGGTGCAACGCATCACTTTGGCAAGGCCGCGATGATGATTTTTGGCGCAAACAAAAGCCCGGGCTTGCGGCCAGGGCTTTCGATTATTTGGCGGTGCGATCGGCTCAGGCGGCCGGCTGGAACAGCTTCGAAGCGCCGGTCTTGATCGGTTCGGCGGTCTCGGTGGCGATCTTCTGGCCGAGTTCGGCCAGCTGTTTGGTCTGACCGGTGAAGGTTTCAACCTGGCTGCGCGCAAAAGCGGTCCACAGCTCCATCGCCTGAGAAGGCGACTTCACGCCGATCAGCGACTGAGCGAAGTCGAAGCCCGCATTGGTGTTGGTCTTGGCAATGTCGAGCAGCTTGGCCGAATATTCGGCAGCGCCCTTGGTGGCCGTGCCGAACACGGCTTCAACCGTGCTGTTATGGGTCTCGGCAGCGTCCTTGAACTTGGCATAACCCTCGCGCGCCTGCGAGACGCCCTTTTCGGCGAACGCGCGGACCTGCTCCGGCACCTGGAACGGGATAACGGAAGATGAGAACGGATCGGTCGATTCGGCCATAGCGTGCATCCTTCGTGGTGGGGGTGAAATCAATAAACCCGTGGAGGCTGCGAAAGGCACCGGTGCCTTTCATCAGCTGGCGGGAAACAGAGCGGCATCGCCATCGGCGATGCCTCATTGTGGTTACCGCAATATCATGTCGGAATTGTGCGGCGCAACAGAATATTGCACCGCAGAATCGCATGAGACCCGGATCGAATGCGCGCCCACGTCATGGAACCCGCTCAATATCAACCATTGATTGCAGAACGGAGAGCGCAGGGGTCGGTCAGCTCTTGGGCTTGGCGGCGTCCATGGCAGCGCGGCTCATGATCTGGCCCATTTCGCTGGCCTGCTCTGCCAGCGACTTCATCTGCGACTGCACGTATTCGCTGTGGAGCCGCATGACGTCGCCGAGATCCTTGGCGTGCAGCAACTGCTGGGCATAATCCAGCGACGCGGCGACGTTCTTCTCGGCATAGGCGATGGCCTTGGTGCTGACATCCTTGGCGCCGGCGCGCACGGTCTCACCGCGGTTCTCGATCGACGACGCCGTGCTCTGGGCGCTGGCCAGAAACTTCTCGAATGCCTGCTTGGCCTGGTCGAAGCTGGCTTCGGCCATTGCGCGCATTTCCTTCGGAATTTCGAATTGGTCGGTCATGTCCCGCTCCATTTTGCATTGACGAAGCCATCCACGGCCCCGTCTCCCGTGTCGCCCACTGCAATCTAGCCGAGCTTGGCATCGCCGATGTGACGCGGCGTCCCGTCCTCGTCCGATCCCATCGTGGACCTTTGTTTTTGTTTTGCAACTGCCAACGCATGGCCCAGCCCCTCCGTTCGGCAGAATGCCGAACCCTCGGAGCGGATTAACGTTATTGCTGCTTTGGCCTGCTGGAATGGGCCGGGGACGTGGACCTGCGCGTCCGCGCGGGCGATACTAACGAATTATTAAGGATGTCATCGTTTGGCCCGCAATCTGTGACGCGGATACCGGACGGGCGCCCAACGAGTCAGTCATGAAGTGCCGATGAACAATGCGGATTTTCAGTTGCGGGGCGTTGGCGATGCACGGCTGGCCGTACACGCCACCAGCAACCAACCGGTCTGGCTGTGGTCGCGCGACGGCACCCGTGTGCTGTGGGCCAATCCGGTCGGCGCGCGACTGTTCGGCGCCCGTAACGCAGCGGACCTGTTTGCCAGGACTTTCGGACCCGCCGATACCCATCGCCGCCAGATAGCCCAGCTCGGCTCCCGGTTGCCGGCCAGTGGCGCAATGCGGCTGGAGCGCCTGCGCGGCTTCGGCGCGGCGCTGGGCAGCTTGATGACCTGCGCCTGCTCGCAGCTTGAATTTCCCGATGGCGGCAGCGGCATTCTCGTTGTCGCAGCGGAGCCGCTCGGTGGCCGCGGCATGCCGCTGGTCGAACGGCTGCAAAATCTCGTCGAGGGAATCGACACTCCGATCGCCGCCTTTGCACGCGACGGCCTGTTCGTCGGCGCCAACGAAATGGCTCGGGCGCTGCTTGGTTTTCGCAATCTCTCCGATGCCGGCCTCGATCATGCGCGCGACGGCGCGCTGAAGGACGGCCGCATCGAAACACCTATCGGCTTTGGCCGCATGGTACTGCAGCGCGTGGGCAGCGGCGCCGATGTCGGACTGGTGGCGCTGATCGCGCCGGGCGCTGTGCATCCGGCACCGAGCGAAGAAGAACTCGAGGCTCCCACAAAACCCGAAGCCAGTGTTGAACCACAGAGCGCCCTTGCAGAGCCGAGCGACCTGTTTGTCGAATTCGATGAGGCCACCGGGGCAAAAGACCCGAGCGAAAACGCCATCGACATCGACGCTCCGATCGAGCCGGAAAAAGCCGAGATCGATCGCGACGTACATCTCGAAGAGGTGATCGCCGAAACCATCGCACATGCCGACGCACCGACTGAGACTGATGCGCAGACGCCGACCGTCGAAGCCGTTGCTGACGAACATGCATCCGTCGCGCTGCCCGAGATCGAACCGCGCACGACGCCGCTCCGTTTCGTATGGCAGATCGATGCGGAGAAGCGTTTCACACTGAACTCCGACGAGTTCGTCCACCTGATCGGCCCGCGCACAGCGGCAGGCTTTGGCCGTAAGTGGAACGATCTCACAGCCGAATTCAATCTCGATCCCGATAGCCACGTCGTCAAGGCGATGGCCACGCAGCAGACATGGAGTGGCATCACACTGCTCTGGCCGGTGGATGGCGGTGGCCGCCTGCCTGTCGAACTCTCTGGCCTGCCGCTGTTCGATCGCGAGCGCAATTTCACCGGCTATCGCGGTTTCGGTGTTTGCCGCGACCTCGATGGAATGACGCGGCTCGCCGAGCAGCGTCGACATGATCACATCGGCGATCCACCGCCCCGACCATTATCCGCCGATGTCGCGCAGGCCGGCCCTGTCGGCGACAGTCTCGATGAACCGATTACCCTCACCACCAACCCGATACCAGAACAGACACCACCGCCAACCACACCGGACAGCACCGTGCAACCACCCGAGAACGTCGTGCCATTTCGACCAGGCGATCCCAGATCGCCGGCACTGACGCCTGTCGAGAACAGCGCCTTCAACGAGCTTGCGCGGCAATTGTCGGCGCGGCTTGAGTCGGAAACGGGACTGATCACAAGCACGAACACACCGGAAGCGGACAGCGAGACGGAAGATGCACCGACGGCTGCCCAGACCTTGTCTCAGCCAACTGAGGCGGTGTCACAGGCTGCCTGGCTGACAACGCCACCGGCTGCACCACGCGGCGAGATGATGCGCGACAAGGTGCTGCTCGACCTGATGCCGGTCGGCGTCCTGATCTATCGCCTCGATCGCCTGCTATTCGCCAATCCCGCCTTCCTCGCCCGGATGAACTATCCAAGCCTGAACGCACTGGAAGAAGCAGGTGGCCTCGATGCGCTCTATGTCGGAGCTGATGTTTCGTCTGCGGCCAGTACCTCGGATGACGGCACCGCCGTCACGATTTCGGGCGGTGACCAGTCCGGCAACACAGTGCCTGCCGAAGCGCGCCTGTACACGATTTCATGGGACAACGAACCGGCGCATGCGCTGATTTTCTCTCCGCCCAAGGCAGAGCCTGTCGCCGCCCCTGTTACGATCGCTGCGCCCGTTGCGGACGCGCCATTGCCCGCGGGCCATATCGATGCCGAAGATCTGGCCACGATCCTCGATACCACGGCCGAAGGCGTCATCATGTTCGACGCCGAAGGCAACATCAATTCCTGCAACCGCAGCGCCGAGGCACTGTTCGGCTATAGCGGCGAATTACTGACGCAGCGGAATCTGACCGACCTCTTCGCAGCAGAAAGCCGCCGCGTGGTGCAGGACTATCTCGCAAGCGTCAAGGATTCCGGCGTGGCCAGCCTGATGGATCATGGCCGTGAGGCCCTGGGCCAGGTGCGCGCCGGCGGCCTCGTGTCGCTGTCGATGACCATCGGCCGCACGCGCACGGATGGACCGAACTTCTTTGCCGTGTTCCGCGACCTGACGCAGACGAAGAAGACCGAAACCGAACTGCTGAATGCACGCCGCCAGGCCGATCGTGCGGCAACCGCCAAGGCGGATGTGCTGGCGCGGATCAGCCACGAGGTCCGGACGCCGCTGAATGCCATCATCGGCTTTGCGGAAGTGATGGTCGACCAGCGCTTCGGCCCACTCGGCAACGAGCGCTATGTCGAATACATGAAAGACATTCGGGCCTCGGGTGAACGCGTCATCGCGATCGTCAACGATCTGCTCGATCTGTCACGCATCGAGACCGGCAAGATTGACCTCGCTTTCACCACGCAGAACCTCAACGAGATGGTGGAGCAATGCGTCGCGGTGATGCAGCCGCAGGCCAATCGCGGCCGCATCATCATCCGTACCTCGCTGGCGCATCTGCTGCCGACCGTCGTTGCCGACGCCCGCGCGCTGCGGCAGATCACGCTGAATCTGATCGGCAACTCGATCCATCTCGCCAATGCCGGCGGTCAGGTGATCGTCTCCACCGCATTGTCGGACTTCGGTGAGATCGTACTGCGCGTCCGCGACACCGGTCACGGCCTCAACGACAACGAACTCGCCGCCGCGATGGAGCCGTTCCGGAGTTCGACGCCGGCGGATTCTTCGGAGAGTTCGGGTGTCAGCCTGTCGCTGACCAAAGCCCTCGTCGAAGCCAACAACGCGCGCTTCCAGATCAAGACCGCGCCGAGCTCGGGCACGCTGATCGAGGTGGCATTCTCGAATGCGGCGATGAAGGCCTGAGCGGCCTTCACCGATTTAGTGACTGAGCGCCATCGCCGCGTCGGAACGGCGTGGCTTGCGATAGCCGATCAGCAGCGGACCGAATGAGACGGCGAAGCCGATAAAGGCCGCGACCCACGTCAATGCTGCAACATGGAGCAGCGGCGGACTGTAAGCCGGCGCGATCACGGCGCCGATCCGCGCCAGTGCCGCCACGATGACGGCAGCATAGATCATCAGCGTCGTGCGTGAGGCATGCAGTGCCTGGCCGGTATGACCGAGTGTTGCCCGGCTCATGACAGCCAGCGTCATCACGCCGGCCGCACCTGCCATCCATGCATGCAGGCCGGCGCTGGGCGCGACCCATCCTGCTGCCGCTGCGGCATTCAGCAGGAAACCCAGCGGCACGAAAGCGTAACCAATATGCAGGATCAGCAGCAGGCCCTCGCGCCAAGTCCGATTGCCGGCCCAGCGCGCGAGACGCATGATGTGCAGCAAGCCGACCAGAGCGAGAGCCACTCCCGTTAGTTCGGCAAAGGGCTGCGCGATCCACAGCACCAGCGCAGCGGCGCTGACGGCAATGACAACCATATCGAAACGCGCGAACGGCACTGGAAGCCGACCGGGATTCTCGCGCACCAGCCAGTTGCGGGTGAAGCTCGGAATGATCCGCCCGCCGATCAGCGAGATCAGCAACACCACGACCGCGACGCCGATCCGGATGCTGACGTCTGCGACGCCAGCAAGATGAGCTTCAACATGAAAGGCGATGTTACCGAGCAGCAGGAAGGCGACGATGCCGACCACTGGCAGATTGCGCCAGTTGCGCCCCGCGGCGATCTCGCGGGTTGCAGCGGCAGCGACCAGCGTCAGGAAACTCACATCGACCAGCATCGCCACGAGCCAGCCCGTATAGGCCGAAAATGTCATGCAAGCGCGCCCAGCGATCCAGAGGACGACCAGCCCGAGCAATGGCAAGCCCCGGATCGGCAACCGGCCGGTCCAGTTCGGAATGGCCGTGAACAGAAAGCCGGTGACCACGGCCGACATGAAGCCGAACAGCATCTCGTGAATGTGCCAATCGCGCGGCGCAAAACCGGTGGCCAGAGCCAGCCGGCCATGGAAGGCCGGCATCCAAACCAGAATTCCCAAGCCGGCATAACACGCACCGAGCAGGAAAAAAGGGCGGAAGCCGGCCGAGAGCAACGGCCAATCGGCGATGGAGCGAACACGAAGAAGCGTCATCGTTACTCTCCCGTTTGGGGTGTGTTACTTCGCAGCGACTTTCTCGAATAACGTCGCGAACACTGTCTTGGCCTTGCCGGGATGGGTCACTGCCTTGGCTTCAGCCGCGTTGGTTGGCGTACCGACCACCACCAGTCCCACCATGCCCATGCCGTAATGTGGCGCGCATTTCACGCCGTAGACGCCGGGCTTGTCGAAGGTCACCACGAGGTCCTGGCTCATCTTGCCAACGAAGGGCGTCGCGTCGGCGGGTAGCATGCCTTTGACCGATTCAACGCTGTGCGCCTTGTCGGTCGACACGAATTTCACGGTATCGCCGGGCTGCACGTTGACCAATGCGGGCTCGAACACCATGGCGGCCCCGTCAGCGCCCTTGTTGAGCATTTTGACCTCGACCTCCGCAGCGCCAGCGGCGCCTGTCAGAGCGAAAAGGACGGCGGCGGTTGCAAGCATATGAGCCTTGCGCATCGTGTTTCTCCGTAAACCGGTCATTTCAGCCGGATGCACCAAATTAGGCGCATGGCGGGGCAGCGACATTGCGCCAGCGCAAACTTCCGCTTGATCGACGCCCGCAATCACGGTCTAGAAGTGGCCGGAACGGAAATTTGACGGAGAACGCATGTCGGCAGTCGACAGCTCCATGGTCGCGCATCTGCCGCTGTTCGAGAGTCTCGATACCGCAGCCTGCGAGGCGATCCTGCGCGAGGCGCATTCGATCCGCGTCCCGAAGAACAAGGTGATTTTCGAGCAGGGCGAGGACGTCCATTCGTTCTATCTACTGCTCCATGGCCATATCCGCGCGACCAAGATGACGCCCGCCGGCGAACAGGTGATTGTGCGCTATGTCGCGACCGGTGAGATCTTCGGGATCGGTCAGGCGATGGGGCTTACGACTTATCCGGCGACGGCAACGGCGGTGGATGACAGCGTGGTTCTGGTGTGGCCTACCACGATCTGGACGCGGCTGGTTGCCGACTATCCTGCTCTCGCCGCCAATACGCTCAAGACCGTCGGTAGCCGGTTGCAGGAAGCGCATACGCGCGTGGTCGAGATGTCGACCCAGCAGGTCGAGCAGCGCGTTGCTCACGCCCTGCTGCGACTGGTGAACCAATCAGGCCGCAAGACAGCACAAGGCATCGAGATCGATTTCCAGTTGAGCCGTCAGGATATCGCTGAGATGACCGGCGCCACGGTCTTCACCGTGAGCCGCACGCTCAGCACCTGGGAACAGCGCGGGCTGATCGAAAGCAGCCGGCAGCGCATCGTGCTGCGCGAACCCGAGACATTGCGTGCGCTCGCTGATGCGGTTCCAGGTGACGACGCGTAGCGCGGTTACGCCGCTTCGAACTGCCTGGCTTCGTTCGACACTTCTCCGAGTGGGATCGAGACGGCAGCCCTGACGCCCTGAGCATCGTCGCGGTTTGCGATATCGAGGCTGAAGCCGTTACGATCCGCCGCCGTCCGGGCAATCGCCAATCCGAGCCCGGTGCCATCGATATCCATCGGCGCCGCACGGAAGAAGCGGTCGTAGAGATACGGCACGGCGGATTCCGGTATTCCGCATCCGCTGTCGATCACCTCGATGACGAAATCCGTGCCTCGGCGCACAGCCTTGATGCTGACCGCGCCGCCGGCGCGCGTGTAGCGCACCGCATTGTCGAGCAGGTTCGAGACAATCAGCCGGAGATCCGCGGCACGGACATTCAATTCATCACGCGTCCCCGGTGCGATCGCGAGTGAGACGCCCTTTGCCTCGGCGATGGACACGAAACCGGACACCACCAGCCGCACGAAGGCCTCCGCATCGACGACTTCGGCTTCGCTTTCGATGCCGGCATCGGCGCGAACCATGGTCATCAGCTGGTTGACCGAATAGGAGGCCCTTCGAATCCCGTCGAGCAGATCCTGCGCTATTTCACGCTCAGGCCCATTGAGCTCCCGCGATCGCAGATTGTCGATCTGGATCTGAAGGGCCGCGAGCGGAGTCCGCAATTCATGTGCCGCGTCAGACACGAAGCGACGCTGGGTCTCCAGCGCGGTCTGATGTCGCTCGATCAGCGAGTTCATGGCTGTCACAAGCGGAGCGACTTCAACCGGCACACCTTTCAGGCTAAGTGCATCCTTCGCATCGGCACTGCGCTGCCCGATATCCGACGATAGCGTCCCAAGGCCAGACAACACGCGTTTGACCGCCCACCAGATCATCAGCCATGCGATCGGAATGGCGGCGATCAACGGCACCGCAGCGCCAGCGGCCGCATAGGCGGCGACTTCCTCACGCGCGCTCCAGCGTTGCGCAACCTGGATCGCATGCGTCGCGTCGCGCGACCTGAACACGCGCCAGCGCTCCCCACCTGCGGTCACGTCGGCATAGCCGAGTTCCGACTGAAACGGGATATCGACCGAAGGGCCTGAACGATGAATGGGCTGTTTCGACTGATCCCAGATCTGGATTACCAGTTGGTCTTCCAGTTCGGCATCGATCCGCGGCTCGATATCATGGCGGAACACCATGCCCGCCGTAAGCGCAACCTCGTGCAGAGCGTTGTCCTGGAAGCTGTTCACCTCGTATTTGACGAAATAATAGGACGTGATGGCCGCAGCAACGCCAACGAAGATGAGCAGTCCCGTGACGTAAGTCATCACGGTCTTTCGCAACGACGTCATGCGCCCTCCTTGGTGACCATCCAGCCCGCACCGCGGACATTGCGGACAATGTCCTTGTCAAATTTCTTGCGCAGCCCGTGAATCAGCACGTCGACTGCGTTGCTCTGGACTTCCTCGCCCCAGCCGTAAATCCGGCTCTCGATCTGGCTGCGCGACAGGATTTGCCCGGGGCGTTCCATCAAAGCCTGCAGTACCGCAAATTCGCGCACCGACAGCAGATGCTTGATATCGCGGAACGTCGCCACCTGCGTCGATGGATCCAGCGTGATCTCCGCAGACGTCATGAGCGATACCACGCGACCATTGGCGCGGCGCGTGACTGCGCGGATTCGCGCGAGCAGTACCGGCAATTCAAACGGCTTGACGATGTAATCGTCTGCGCCGAGATCGAGACCCGCCACCATGTCGGACACGCCATCCCGCGCGGTGATGATAAGGGCTGGCGTGGTCATACCGGCTTTTCTTTTCGCCTTGAGCACGTCGAGACCGGACATCTTGGGAAGACCGATATCGATCAGTGCAACCGCATATTCCGACCGGTCCATCGCGGCGAAGCCATCACGGCCATTGCGCGCCCAGTCGACGCTCATGCCATTCTCGCTCAGGCCGCGCACCAGCGCCTTGCCGAACATGGCATCGTCTTCGATCAGTAGAACGCGCATCATTCAATCTCGTGCCTGCAGGACCTTCGGAAGGTCAGTCAGTCAGACAACATCGGAGGCATCCCGATATTCCCTTATCCCAAGTGTCGGTGACTGCGGCGCTTACGCGCAGCGCTTGTCCAGTGACCAATCGTTTGGCGCTGGCTAGCCGCCGCCCCTCGTTTAGAACGATTACAAATTATCTAGACGCCATTGGTGCGTAGATCACACACCTTGGGCATATCCCGCGAAGTTCGATTTATTCTAAACGCCATCTAATTCGCGCCTAATACTCCGAATTGCAGATGTGTCCAAGTGTTTCCGAGGAAGCACAAGGACCGCCGGCATTTGCATGAGCGGAGAATATTTCAGGGGCGTAGTAATGACTTCCAGGACTTCTATCGGGGAGCGCGGCACGGCGGCGCGCAAAGCTTTTCTGATTTCGACGAGCGCGGCGGCCATCATCGCGGCGGGATTTTGCATCGCAGAGCCGGCAATTGCGCAGAATGCGAATTCCGGCGCATCGACATTGCCGCCGGTGCAAGTCGACGCTCCCAGCGCACCGCGCGTACGCCGCGCCCAGCCGCAACGCGCCGCATCCGGCCGCGTCGCCCGGACGCGCCCCGTTGCGCCGCAGCCGGTTCGGCAGCCGCTCAGCGTCAACCCCCAGGACGCACAGTCCGGCCAGGTCGGCTACATCACCCAGAACATTTCGAGCGGCACCAAGACCAACACCGCGCTCCTTAACGTGCCGCAATCCGTCACGGTGCTGACGAAGGAATTCATCCGGGATCAGGATTTCCGCAGCATTGGCGAAGCGGTCCGCTACGTGCCGGGCGTCGTTCCGCATCAGGGCGAAGGCAATCGCGATGACGTCGTCATCCGCGGGCAGCGCACCAATGCCGACTTCTTTATCGACGGCATCCGCGACGACGTGCAGTATTTCCGCGATCTCTACAACACCCAGCGCATCGAGGTCCTGAAGGGGCCGAATGCCATGATCTTTGGCCGCGGCGGCGGTGGCGGCGTTATCAATCGCGTGCAGAAGGAAGCCGACGGCGTTCCGATCCGCGAAGTGACGGTTCAGGGCGGCTCGTTCGACAACAAGCGCGTGACGATCGATACCGGCGGCGCCGTGAACGAGAACGTCGCGGCGCGCATCAACGCGATGTATGAGAATTCCGGAACCTATCGTGACTACGGTCACCTGGAGCGTTATGGCATCAATCCGACCGTGACAATCCGCGGCGAGGATACCAAGGTCAAGCTCAGCTACGAATATCTGCATGACGACCGCACCGCGGATCGCGGCATCCCGGCACAGGGCACCGTGCCGGCGCCCACGAATGCACGCCCGACGGTGCCATTCGCAACCAATGCGTCGACCTTCTTCGGCAATCCGGACCAGAGCTATTCGAAGCAGGACGTCCACATTGCCAACGCCGTCATCGATCACGATTTCAACAACGGTCTCTCGGTCAAAAATTCGTCGCGCTATGCCAATTACGACAAATTCTACCAGAACGTCTTCCCGACCACGGGCACGTTCGTCACACCGGGCGGTATCGCGTCAATCTCGGCTTACAACAACCTTGCTCAGCGCGAAAACCTCTTCAATCAAACCGACTGGACCTACAAGACCAATACCGGCCCCGTGCTGCACACCATCGTCTTCGGTACCGAGTTCGGACGGCAGAACACGTTCAGCCTCCGCAACACCGGCCAGATCAACGGCGGCACGACCCTGCCCGTTCTCGCGTCCAGCCCGACCACCTTTGCCCCGTGGTCGTTCATCCACAACAACGCCTCCGACAACAACTCCTATGCGACGCTCGATATCGCATCGGTCTATATTCAGGATCAGATCGAAGTCAGCCGTTACCTGCAGTTCATCGGCGGCGTTCGTTACGATCGCTTCGACCTCACGTCGCAGAACCTCAATCCGGGCGGCACCGTAGACAGCCGTGTCGACAACCTTGTCTCGCCGCGCGCCGGCGTGATTATCAAGCCGGTCGACAACGTCTCGGTCTATGGCAGCTACAGCATTTCGTATCTGCCAAGCGCTGGCGACCAGTTCAGCTCGCTGACGCCATCGCTCGCCGTCACCGTGCCGGAGAAATTCATCAACAACGAAGTCGGCGTGAAGTGGGACATTACCCCGCGGCTGCAGGCGTCCGCGGCCGTCTACGATCTCGACCGGGAGAACCAGAGGTTCATCGTGGGCGGCCAGGTCGTCGCCCTTGGCAAGACCAACACCAAGGGTGCTGAGCTCAGCCTAACCGGCTATGTCACCGATCAGTGGCAAGTCACCGGCGGCTACGCCTACACCGACGCGCGCATCGTCGATGCCAGCTCCGCCACAATCGTCGCGGGCAACCGCGTCGGCCTGGTGCCGTTCAACACCTTCACCATGTGGAACAAATATCAGTTCAATGAGATGTGGGGTGCCGGCCTCGGTATCATCCATTACGACGACTTCTTCGCTACGTCGGATGATACAGTGAAGCTGAAAGCCTTCACCCGCGTCGATGCCGCAATCTACTTCCGGCTCGACAAGACGTGGCGTGCCCAGCTGAACATCGAGAACCTGTTCGATACCAGCTACTACGCCACCGCCGATGCGGCCAACAACATCACGCCGGGCTCGCCGCGTGCGTTCCGGGCTTCGGTAACGGCTAACTTCTAAGATCTCTCATCTCGGGCCGCAGGTAAGCTGTTGCTTATCTGCGGCCCACCTTCGAATCTGGAATCAATCTAATCTTTTGTCACGCGACGTCCAGTCACTGACATTCGAACGCCCACTGCGCTATTCCACCTGACATTGCAGATATGCCCCTTGCCGGAGCCATTTCATGATGAAGCATCACGCCCTTGCCACTGCCGTCGTCTTCGCTGCCCTCGGTGCATCCGCGCTACAGGCGGCCGAAGAGGTCAATGTCTATACCTATCGTGAGACCAAGCTGGTGCAGCCGATCTTCGAGGCCTTCACCAAGGACACCGGCGTGAAGGTCAATGTGATCTCCGCGAGCTCGGGCCTCGAGCAACGCATGAAGGCCGAAGGCGTCAACAGCCCGGCGGACGTACTGCTCACCGTGGATATCGGCCGGATCGACGAAGCCGTGCAGGCGGGCGTGACGCAGCCGATGAAATCCGAGGTGATCGAGAAGGTCGTGCCGGCGCAATATCGTGATCCCGACGGCCACTGGGCCGGCATCTCGATGCGCGCCCGCGTGGTCTATGCGTCGAAGGATCGCGTCAAGCAGGACGCCATCACCTATGAGGAACTGGCCGATCCGAAGTGGAAGGGCAAGATCTGCATCCGCTCCGGCCAACACATCTACAATAACGGGCTGTTCGCCGCCTATGTCTCCAAGCACGGCGAAGCCAAGGCCGAAGAATGGCTGCGCGGCGTCAAGGCCAATCTGGCGCAGAAGCCCTCGGGCGGCGACCGCGAGACCGCGCGGGACGTTGCAGCCGGCAAATGCGATCTCGGTATCGGCAACACCTATTACTGGGCGCTGATGATGAATGCCGATCCCGACAAGAAGCCGTGGGCGGAAGCCACCAAGGTGATCCTGCCGACCTTCGAAGGCGGCGGCACCCATGTGAACCTGTCCGGCGTGCTGCTTGCCAAACATGCGCCGAACAAGGCCAATGCCATGAAGCTGATCGAATGGCTCGCCGGCGAGCATGCCCAGCAGGTCTATGCCGACGCCAATTACGAATATCCCGTGCGCGCCGGCATCACGATCAATCCGACCATCGCGGGCTACGGCAAGCTCAATGCCGATCCGATGCCCATCGCCAAGATTGCCGCCAACCGCAAAGCCGCGTCGACGCTGGTGGACAAGGTCGGGTTTGATAATTGAGCCCGGCTATTGCTCCGTAGGCTGCGATGATGCACAGCCTATCAGTATGTTGTCCCCGCCCTGTGTGCCTGCAGCGCACACGGGGCGGGGACCCATACGCACCGAACTCTCGGTAGGGCGCTGTGGCTACGGCAATTTCTGACTTACTTCTCCTTGGGGTATGGATCCCCGCCTTCGCGGGGATGACATGCGGAGAGTGCCCACGTGGGCATGCACGCCCGTGAGGCCTTCCCGCACCGAAGCGCTCGCGATTCTCGTCGCAGTTGCCACCGCACTCCTCGTGGCAGCGCCCGTGATCAGCATCGCATTACTGGCGCTGCAGCCGGAGCCTGAGCTTTGGCAGCATCTGATTGCCTATGTATTACCGCAAGCGCTGCGCGACACCGCAGCCCTCCTGATCGGCGTCGGTATCGTTACGCTCACAGTCGGCGCCGGCACCGCATGGCTGGTCTCGGCGCACGATTTCCCCGGCCGCACGCTCATGCTCTGGCTCTTGCCGCTGCCGCTGGCGATTCCGACCTATCTCGCCGCTTACGTCTATGTGGACCTGTTCGAGCCACTGGGTCTCGTCCATCGCGCGCTGGCAACGGCAATGTCGTTGCCCGGCGCGATCGGGTGGCTGCCGAGCCTGCGTTCGTTGCCCGGCGCCATCTTCGTGATCGGCATCGTGTTGTATCCTTACGTCTATCTCTCGGCCCGCGCGATGTTCCAGCATCGCAGCGCCGATTTTGCTGAAGCCGCGAAGATACTCGGTGCGGATCGCTGGACGACGTTCCGCCGTGTCTCGCTACCGATGGCGCGCCCCGCCCTCGCTGTGGGCCTCGCACTGGTATCGCTGGAAACGCTGAACGATATCGGCGCCAGCGAATATCTGGGCATTCGCACGCTCACCGTCTCGGTTTTCACGACCTGGCTCAACCGCGGCAGCCTTGCAGGTGCTGCGCAGCTGTCATTGTTCATGCTCGCCATCGTCGCGGTGCTGATCGCCATCGAGCGCTTCGGCCGCCGCGAAGGCAGCGTGGAATTCTCTTCGGAGAATCCGCGGTTGGCACCGCGCACGCCTTTGACGGGTGCACGCGGATGGCTTGCTTTCACCGCCTGTCTCATCCCTGCCCTGCTCGGCTTCGCCGTGCCCTTGCTCTATCTGCTGCGTGAAAGCCTGCGCCGCGGTCTGCTGTCGATGGAAACGACGGTTTGGCGCGATGCCGGCCACACCATTGCGCTGGCCGCAATTGCCACGGGAGCCGCGCTGCTTCTCGGGCTCGTGGTGATCGTCGCTCAGCGCTGGCGTGCTTCGCGGCTGACTAACCTGTCGGTCGCTGTCGCCCAGACCGGCTATGCGCTGCCCGGAACGGTGCTGGCGCTGGGTCTGCTGACGCCGGTGCTGTTCATCGACAATGGATTCAGCAAGCTCGCCGGATGGCTCAGTCTCGCTTCGCCCGGGCTTGTCATGGTCGGCTCTGGCGCCGCCGTGGTGATCGCCTATGTGATCCGGTTCCTGGCGGTGCCGACCGGTTTCATCAAGGCCGGCTTCGAGCACATCCCCGTCGATTACGACGACAGCGCCCGCGCCGCCGGCGCACCGGCAATCACCACACTGCGCGTGATTCAACTGCCGCTATTGCGTCCGGCACTGTTCGGCGCCGTCATCGTCGTCTTCGTGGATTGCCTGAAGGAATTGCCGGCAACGCTGTTACTGCGACCGCTCAATGTCGAAACGCTGGCGACTTCGATCTATCAATATGCGAGCCGTGGCAGCTTTGAAGAAGGCGCCCTGGCCGCACTTCTCATCGTCGCCGCGAGCATCGGCCCCGTGGTCTGGCTGACACGTTTTGCAGATGTGCCTCAGGGGCCGGTGTAACGCGCTTACGCGATCGGGACCTGACCGCTTTTGCGTGACTCCGCAAAGATCGCCCAGCCCGCAACAAACATTGCAGCAATCACCGGACCGACGACGAAGCCATTGAGGCCCAGCGCATCGATGCCCCCGAGCGTCGCGATCAGCACCAGATAGTCCGGCAGCTTGGTGTCCTTGCCGACCAGCATCGGGCGCAGGATGTTGTCGACCAGACCGATGACGAGAAATCCATAGGCGATCAGGATCACACCCTGAACGACGGAGCCCGTCGCCAGCAGATAAAGCGCGACCGGCATCCAGACGAGGCCAGCCCCCACCGCGGGCAACAGCGACAGGAACGCCATCAGCACCGCCCACAGCAACGCGGCATTGATGCCAAGGATCCAGAAGATCAACCCGCCGAGCGCGCCCTGCGCCAGCGCCACCAGAATGCCGCCCTTCACCGTGGCGCGGATCACCACCGTGAACTTCTCCATCAGCTCATCGCGCAGCTCGGGCCGCAGCGGAATGGCATTCTTCACACGCTGCGACAACGCCTCGCCGTCCTTGAACAGGAAGAACAGCAGGTAGAGCATGATGCCGAGATTGATGATGAAGTCGAACGTGCTCTGACCGATGTTCAGCGCCTGGGATGCGAAGTACTGACTGCCTTTGACGAGACCCTCGGTCAGCTTGTCCTGCATACCGCCGAGATTGGCAACACCGAAGCGATCCAGCAGTCCCTTTGCCCATTGCGGAACGGCATCGAGTATCTGCTGCAGAAACGTGCCGAGATTGAATTGGCCAGATTTCATCTTGCCGACGACGACAGCCGCTTCCTGCGCCAGCGATGCGCCAACGAGTGTCAGCGGCAGGATCACGATCAACACGATCAGACCTACGGTGAGCAGAGCTGCCGAATTCGGATGCTTCGGCATCCGGCGCTCCAGCCGCCGATGCATCGGCGCGAACATGATCGCGATGACGACGCCCCACAGGATCGCGCTGTAGAACGAGCTCATGATCCAGCCGAAGGCCAACGTGACCACGACTATCAGAAGCAGGAAGAAACGGTCTTCGAGACTGGCGCGCATGTCGGCTTCCTAGAGCATGACCCGGAAAAGTGGCAACCGGTTTTCCGAATGATCATGCTCAACTAAAGAGATGAAAAGGCAGATACTAACACGAATGCCCGGCACGAGGCCGGGCATCATGTCAACGTTCGGAGCACGCAATCGTTCAGGTATTGGTCAGCGCGACCCGGAATTCAGCTTCGGTATTGGCCTTCACCTCATCGAGCGTCACGCCATCGGCGAGTTCGATCAGGGCCATGCCATCGTTGCCGTGCTTGTCGATGGTGAACACCGCCAGATCGGTGACGACCATGTCGACGACGCGCTCACCGGTGAGCGGCAGGTTGCAGCTCTTCAGCAGCTTGGCGCCATCCTTGGCGGAGTGCTCCATCACCACGACGACGCGCTTGACGCCGGCGACGAGGTCCATCGCACCGCCCATGCCCTTCACCATCTTGCCTGGGATCATCCAATTGGCGAGATCGCCATTCTGGGCGACCTGCATGGCGCCGAGGATCGACAGATCGATATGGCCGCCACGGACCATGCCGAACGAATCCGCCGACGAGAAATAGCTGGTCTCCGGCAGTTCGGTGACGGTCTGCTTGCCGGCATTGATGAGGTCCGGATCTTCGTCGCCCTCATAGGGGAAAGGACCCATGCCGAGCATGCCGTTCTCGCTCTGCAGCTGAACGTCGACGCCTTCGGGAATGTAGTTCGACACCAGCGTCGGAATACCGATGCCGAGATTGACGTAATATCCGTCGCGCAGTTCTTTAGCCGCGCGCGCTGCCATTTGATCACGGGTCCAAGCCATCGTTCTCTCCTGTTTTTGCTTTTGGCGGTTACGCGGGACGCTGACGCGAGGTAACTTTTTCGATCCGCTTCTTGCCGGTACCGACCTCGACAATGCGCTTCACAAAAATGCCGGGGGTGTGAATGTGATCCGGGTCGATCTCGCCGGCCGGCACCAGATGCTCGACTTCGGCAATGGTGATCTTGGCGGCGGTCGCCATCATCGGGTTAAAGTTGCGGGCGGTCTTGCGATAGACGAGGTTGCCGGCGGTATCGCCCTTCCAGGCGTGCACGATGGCAATGTCGGCGAACAGACCACGCTCCAGCATGTAGGTCTCGCCATTGAATTCCATGGTCGGCTTGCCTTCCGAGATCAGCGTGCCGACGCCGGTCTTGGTGTAAAAGCCAGGAATGCCGGCGCCGCCGGCGCGGATACGCTCGGCCAGCGTGCCCTGCGGGGAGAATTCGAGTTCCAGTTCGCCGGCCAGATACTGCTGGGCGAACAGCTTGTTCTCGCCGACATAGGACGAGATCATCTTCTTGATCTGGCGGGTTTCCAGCAGGCGCGACAGGCCGATGCCGTCGACGCCGGCGTTATTGGACACCACGGTGAGGTCCTTGACCCCGGAATCGCGCAATGCGTCCGACAGGTCCTCGGCAATGCCGCAGAGGCCGAAGCCGCCGGACATGATCATCATGCCGTCCTTGAGAATGCCATCGAGTGCCGATTTGGCGTCGGGGTAGACCTTGTTCATGGGAATCGACCTGATGCAGGAATGCGCTGAGAACCCAGCGGGCGCGGGCGGCTATGTCGTGGATTATTAGGCGGAAACTCCGCGACAGGTCAATCGCGGGGGACTGCGACCCCATCACCCCCGCTATGGCCTTGAAAGCGTCAAGAAAACCCTTCAAATTGAGGACCTTGGACGTGGGCGCACGTGGATGCCGCCCCGCTATGTGTGACCACCAACCAACCCGGATAGTTCATTGACGAGTGCCCAAGGAATAAGACGCCTGGGGATGCCGATTGCGGCGCTCCTGGGTGTTGCAGTGATCGGGCTGTTTGCCATGTCGTGGTTGCTTAACCGCGATACGCTGCGTCATGCCGTGGAGGCCCAGATCCGCGCCGTGACCGGGCTGGATTTCGTCGTCAACGGCGCGGTGGATGTCTCGGTCTTTCCAGGCAGCTATGTCTCGTTTCACGATGTCGGTCTGAAAGGCGGCGGGTCGATCGATCCCGCTTTGACGGTCGATGTGCTGACGGCCAATCTCCGGCTGTTGCCGCTGCTGCTTCAGCGTTTCGAGATCGCCGACATGATGATGCTGCGGCCACGTATCCGCGTGATCCGCGAGGCCTCCGGCGAAAGCAACTGGACTCCATTCATCGAGTCCATCGCCCGCACCATGAGGCCGGGCGCTGAACAGCCACTATCCTTCTCCGAGATCCGCATCCAGGACGGCGTGCTGCACTATCAGGACCCGCACAACACCGAGCGTCTCGGCGACATCGACCTGTCACTGGCCTGGCCATCGATCTCGCGCTCGTTCGCTGCAACCGGCCAGTTCGACTGGCGCGGCGAACGCATCGACGGCAGCCTCAGCGTCAGCGACTTCATTGCCGCACTGTCCGGCGAGCGCTCCGGTGTAAAGGCCCGCATCGCTGGTGCGCCGATCAAGCTGGCATTCGACGGCACCGTCGCCAACAAGGCCAGTCTGGTCATGGAAGGCACGTTGACTGCTGACAGCCTGTCGCTGCGCAATGCGCTGCGCTGGGTCGGTCAGGCACCGCCCGGCTCCGGCGGTTTCGGCCGCTTTGCCCTGAAGGCGCGCGCCAGCCTGGTCGGTCCGTCGATCGCGCTGACCAATGTCAATGTCGAGCTCGACGGCAACAGCGCCGAAGGCGTCATGACCTACAGCAACACCGGCCGTCAGACGCTGCAGGCCACCCTGGCTGCCGGCGCACTCGACTTCACGCCCTATGTGTCTACCGTGCGGCTGCTGGCCTCCGGCGCCCGTGACTGGAACCGGCAGTTGTTCGATCTGAACGCGCTGTCCACCACGGATCTCGACATGCGCCTGTCGGCCGCCAAGGTCACAGTTGGCTCCTCAGTGCTCGGCCGCACCGCGCTCGGCGCCAACCTGCGCGGCGGCACACTGGCGCTGTCGGTGGGTGAAGCGCAGATGTATGGCGGCATCGTCCGTGGTTCGTTCAATGTTGCCCATTCCGATGCCGTGGCCGATGTGAAGGCCCAGTTCCAGTTCAGCGATGTCGATCTGCAGGCCTGTGCCAGCGATCTGTTCGGCGTCAACAAGCTCACCGGCCGCGGCAATCTCAGCATGATGCTGGAGGCCTCGGGCTCATCGCCTTTCGGCCTCGCACAATCACTCGACGGCACCGCGACGTTGACCGGTCATGACGGCGCCATCAGTGGCTTCAACGTCGAACAGTTGCTGAAGCGGTTGGAGCGACGTCCGCTGTCCGGCGCCGGCAATTTCCGCTCGGGTTCGACGCCGTTCAACACGCTCAACATGTCCGTGAAATTCAACGACGGTATCGCCACCGCACAGGATATCCGGATCGATGGTCCCGCTGCGAAACTGACGCTGACCGGTACCGCGTCGGTGCCGGCGCGTGAATATGATTTCAAGGGCATTGCCAGTCTCAATCCGGCAACCAACGGCACCGGCGGCTTCGAGTTGCCTTTTGTGATCCAAGGCCCGTGGGACGATCCGCTGATCTTCCCAGATCCGGAAAGCCTGATCCGCCGGTCGCCGGGCGCGGCGCCTTTGCTGGATGCGGTAAAGGATCGCAAGACCCGCGACGCTGTACGCTCGGTGATCGAGCGCTTTACGGGCGTGCCGAAGCAGGCGCCGATAGCAGAGCCGGATAAGCCCGCCGATGCACCTGCGGCGGCAGCACCTGCGGATGCAGCACCAAAGGCGAACTAACTTTTTGCCTTACAACGGCGCGGCGCTTTCGCCGCGGGCGCTCGACAGTTTCGACACTAGCGATGCCAGCACGATAACGACGGCGATGAAACCGACGATCAGCGTGCAGATCGCGTTGATCTCCGGCTTCACGCCGAGACGCACTTCCGAATAGATCCGGATCGGTAGCGTCGCCGAACCCGGCCCGGTCGTAAAACTAGCGATGACGAGGTCGTCCAGCGACAGTGTGAAGGCCAGCATCCAGCCCGCTGCAATGGCCGGCCAGATCAGCGGCAACGTGACGGCTATAAATGCGCGGAGCGGATCGCGGCCGAGATCCATCGCCGCTTCCTCGAGGCTGCGATCGATCCCGGCGAGACGCGACTGTACCACGACAGCGACGAAGCACATGGTCAGTGTGGTGTGGGCGATGGTCACCGTGACAAAGCCGCGCTCGGCATCCAGCGCCACGAACAGCAGCAGCAGCGACAGGCCGGTAATCACTTCGGGCATCACCAGCGGCGCATAGAGCATCCCGGACATCAGCATCCGGCCGCGAAATCCCGCGCCACGCGTCAACGCTATCGCGGCCAAAGTGCCGAGCAGCGTTGCCAGTGTTGCTGACACGACACCCACACGGAGACTCATCCAGGCAGCGTCCAGCATCGCGCGGTCGTTGAAAAATTCGGTGTACCAGCGCGTCGACCAGCCGCCCCACACGGTCACGAGGCGAGACGCGTTGAACGAATAGATGACCAGAATGACGATCGGCAGATAGAGAAACGCCAGACCAAGCACCAGCGACGTGACGTTAAAGCGCGACAGGCGGAGCGGATGCACGGCCATCAGCGCGCCTCCAGCTGCCGGCGCTGCAGCCGGTCATAGACCAATAACGGGATCAACAGCAGCCCGAGCAACACGATGGCGGTGGCAGAGGCGACCGGCCAATCCTTGTTGGTGAAGAATTCGAGCCACAGCGTCTGGCCGATCATCAGCGAATTCGATCCGGCAAGCAGATCGGGAATGACAAATTCGCCCATGATCGGAATGAAGCAGAGCAGTGCACCGGCGCCGACGCCACGCAGCGACAAGGGAACCGTCACCAGCCAGAAGGCGTCGATGCGCGAGACGCCGAGATCGGCGGCGGCCTCGATCAGCGACGGGTCCTGCTTCGCCAGCGTGGCATAGAGCGGCAGGATCATGAAAGGCAGATAGGAATAGACGATGCCGAGATACATCGCACTGTCGGTGGAGAGCCACACGATTGGCGTCGATACGACGTGCAGCGCAAGAAGGACCTTATTGAGCAAGCCGTCATGCTGCAGGATGTTGATCCAGGCATAGATGCGGATCAGGAACGAGGTCCAGAACGGCACGATCACCAGCATCATCGCAATGCCCTGCCAGCGTCGCGGCAAACGCGCCATGCCATAGGCGATGGGATAACCGACCGCGAGCAAGATCAGGGTCGACACGACGGCGACGAGGACACTGCGCAGATAGGACGCAAGATAGAGATTGTCGGAAACGAGCAGCCGGAAATTATCCAGCGACAGCGCGATAAACGACGCCTTTAGCCCGGCGATTCCTTCGGACAGACTGAACACCGGCAGATAAGGCGGCTGCGCAATCGCCGTCTGCGACAGGCTGATCTTCAGCACGAAACCGAACGGCACCAGAAAGAACAGCACCATCCAGACATAGGGCGGGATGGCAGCCAGCCGCGCCGGCGCCGTGAAGATGCGACGCGCGCTCATTGAACCAGCACCACGCAATCATCGGGGGCGAACCATGCCGCAACGCGCTCGCCGATCGAATAGGCATCAACATCGAGCCGCGCGGTATTGGCGAGAGCGACCCGCAATGTGGCTCCGCGGTCGAGCTTCACTTTGTAGAGCGAGCGACCGCCGAGATAGCCGACGTCGGAAATGACACCCTCAAGGCTATTCATGGCGCCGCTATTGACGAGGTCCGTCGCCGGCCCGCGACGCGACAACCGGATCTTCTCCGGGCGGATCGCAACACAGATGACCGCATCGCCGACGGGCTGTCGCGGCTCAATCGCAAACAGGGTTCCTACATCGCGGCCTGCAATGGTCAGGCGATGACTGTCACGATGCGTGATCCCGCCCTCGATGATGTTGATGTCGCCGACGAACTCCGCGACCCAGCGCGATGCAGGCGCCTCATAAAGCTGTCGCGGTGTCGCGACCTGTTGCAGGCGACCGTCATTCATGACGCCGATACGGTCGGCCATGGTCATCGCCTCCTCCTGATCGTGGGTGACGATCACGAAGGTGGTGCCGAGCTGGCGCTGCAGCGCCATCAATTCGACCTGGGTTTCCTCGCGCAGTTTCTTGTCGAGAGCTGCCAGCGGCTCATCGAGCAGCAACAATTGCGGATGCCGCGCCAGCGCCCGGGCGAGCGCCACGCGTTGTTTCTGGCCGCCCGATAATTGATCCGGTCGGCGTTTCTCCAGTCCCTGGAGCTTGACCAGCGCCACCATTTCGGCAACCCGCGTATCGATGCCGAGACGCGTCAGGCTAGCGCTCTTGAGACCGAAACCGATATTGTCGCGCACGTTGAGATGCGGAAACAGCGCGTAGTTTTGGAACATCATGTTGACGGGCCGCTGATGCGGCAAGACCGCGGCGATATCCTCGCCGTTCAACTCGATCTTGCCCGTGTCCGGCGCTTCGAAACCTGCCAGCATGCGCAGTAACGTGGTCTTGCCACAACCGCTCGGGCCGAGCAGCGCGAAGAATTCACCGGCCTTGATGTCCAAAGAGAGATTGTCCACTGCGCTATGCGCGCCGAATTTTTTGGTGACACCGTCGATCCGCAGCAAGGGCGTGGGATAGGCGATGACCGGCGCATCGCTGGCCGCCGGATCCGCGACTGTCGCAGTGAGATTCGTCATAACCGCAAGCTAGCCGCGGAACGCCGCGGGCTCAACAGCATCAGCACTTCGCAACGGCCTGTCGCTCAACCGACCATGCGCGCGGCGGGCGCAGCGGCGGCAATCCGTCCGACCAGCGCAGCATATTGCGCAATCGGGGCAGGACGCCCGATGAAGTAGCCTTGTACGCCGTCGCAGCCTTCGCTGGCGAGGAAGCAGAGTTGCTCGTGGGTCTCGACGCCTTCCGCAACGATCGCGACGTCGAGGCCATGGCCCAGCCCGATGACCGCGCGCACGATGGCAGCGGACTGCGGATTGAGCCCCAGATTGATCACGAAAGCGCGGTCAATCTTGATCTTGTCGAACGGGAATGCCTGCAGATAGGTCAGCGACGAATAGCCGGAGCCGAAGTCGTCCATCGAGATGCGCACGCCGAGCGCCTTCAACCGCCGCAGCAATGCGACGCCGCGATCGAAATCCTCGATCAGCACACCCTCGGTGATTTCCAGCTCAAGGCGACCGGGCTGCAGGCCGGTTTCGAGCAGGATTGAATGCACGAGGCCGACGAGATCACCATGCATGAACTGCGCGGGCGACAGATTGACCGCGATCTGCAGCGGCACCGGCCACGAGGCAGCCTCAAGGCAGGCCTGGCGCAGGATCCACTCGCCCATCTCGACGATCAGGCCACTTTCTTCGGCCAGCGGAATGAAGTCTCCGGGCGGCACGAAACCGCGCGTCGGATGAATCCACCGCGCCAGTGCCTCGAAGCCCGTAATGTCGGCATCGACGACGGTCTGGCCAGCGCGAGCCTGGGGCTGGTAGTGCAGCGACAATTCGCCATTGCGGATCGCGGCCGAGAGGTCCTGATGCAGCACGCGGCGATCGCGCAGTTGCTGGTCCATTTGCGGCTCGAAGATGCTGATCGAACCGCGCGACTGCGACTTGGCACGGAACAGCGCCGCGCCGGAATTCGCCAGCAACGCGGCCGGGTCATGGCCGTCGCGCGGGAACAGCGAGATGCCCGTGGTGACGCCTGTACGCACCGATTTGCCCTCGATCGGGAATTCCTCCGCAAGGGCCGCGGAGATCCGCTCTGCGATCAACAGCCCGGCCGCGGGCTGCGCGCCGTCGATGATCACGCCGAACTCGTCACCGCCGAGCCGCGCCACAACTCCGCCGCCCACGGCTGCATCGACACGACGCGACACTTCGATCAGCAGCTTGTCACCGATGGCGTGACCGAAGACATCGTTGACCTCCTTCAGGCCGTCGAGATCGATCGACAGCACCGCGAATTCCTCGGAAGTCTCGCCGCAGGCATCGATCATCTGCGACAGGGCCTGCAAAAAGGCCGGGCGGTTCGGCAGATCGGTCAGGCCGTCGTGATAGGCCATATGCGCCATCCGCGCCTCGGTCTGGCGGCGGTCGGTGACATCTTCGTGGGTCTTGATCAGATATTGCGGCTCGCCTGCTTCGTCGAGCACGGTGACCCGCCGGGTCAGGAACAGCCGCAATCCGTCGCGCGTGCTGATCGGATGCTCTTCCGCAATCGGTGTTCGGCCCCTGATCGCGGCCTGATCCCGGCTGACGATCAGCTTCGCTTCTTCCGGGCGAAGCATTTCGGGAACCGTCAGACCGATAGCGTCTTCGCGCTTCCGACCCAAAATGACCTCTGCGCCGCGGTTGGCGAACAGATAACGACCGGTGCTGATCTGCTGCACCATCAGCGACACAGGAATGTTGTCGAGCACGGTCTCAAGGAATTTCTTGGCGTTCTCCAGTTCCTTGGACAGCGACTTGCGGTCGGTCACATCCTCGAACAGCGCAATCAGAAATGCCGGCTCATTGCGTTCGTTAAAGGCAATCACGCGATTGCTATCCAGCGTGCGGAGGTCTGAACCAATCTCCACATTGAACTCGCTGCGACACTGACTGCGCGTTTCCACTGCCAGGGCATCGGCTTCGGCAATCGCTTTCGCAGACTGTGCGGAGAATATCTGATCCGGTCGCTTGCCAACGATCTTATCGCGCGAGAGCCGAGAGAAGGTCTCGAAAGCCCGGTTGGCGAAGATATAGCGGCCATCGTCAATGGTCTTGGCCGCGACGCAGATCGGGACGTGATCAAGGACAGATTCGAGGAATTGCTTGGTGGTCGCAAGCTCGCGCTGCAGGAAACGCTGCTCGGTGCAGTCCTCATGAATGCCAATGGCGCCGCCATTGGGAAGCCGGCTGAACTTGACGTGAACGGATTGCCCGCCGGGCATTTCGGCAATGTACTCGCCGGCGGAAACAGTCTGCTCGTAGAAGCTCTGGGTGGCCAGATCGAGCTTGCCACGCTGGCGGCGTAACTCCCGCAATTCTGGACCGGTAATATCCTTGGTGATGTCGGCGCGCGTCAGGTCGTAGATCTCAAGATAGCGATCGTTGCAAAACACGACCCGCTTCTGGTCGTCGAGCATCACGATGCCTTGGCCGAGATGATTGAGGGCAGAACCGACAAACGCATTGCGACGATGCTGCTCGCGACGCACATTGCGCAGCGCCGAGGCGACCCACAGCACAATGGCGGCGAGAAATGCCAGCGCGACAAATCCACCGATGAGGATCTGCCAGATCATTTGCGGGTCGAGTTCACTGATATAATGAACCGCCGGGGATTCTGCGTGGGCTCCGGCAATGCTGCCGAGAAGGCACGCGACTGCGATGACGGACACTGCCGCCTTGCTGTCTGATCGCCCGATCTTGCCAGTCATTACACACCCGCGTATTCGCAGCGTGAGTGTTTGGTTACAGGTATGTGGATCAGGTAAATGCGTATCGTCGCACCTGCAGAATGCGGCGAAATTTGGTGGTAATTAGCTGTGATGCTTAATGTTTTACTAATGCGCCACATGCGCAAGGTCGAACCGCAGCTGACCGGCGCAGCAAACTATCGGACGCGACATGGACAAGGTTGAATGCGTGGTGGTGGGCGCCGGCGTCGTGGGTCTTGCGATCGCCCGGCGACTGGCGGAAGCGGGACGCGAGGTCATCGTGCTGGAGGCCGCGGACGCGATCGGTACCGTGACTTCGTCGCGCAACAGCGAGGTCATCCATGCCGGCATCTATTATCCGGCCGGAAGCCTGATGGCACGGCTCTGCGTCGCTGGAAAACAGGCGCTCTATGATTATTGCCGCGATCGCGGCATCCCGCATCGCAACTCCGGGAAACTGATCGTCGCCACACGTCCGGAGGAAATCGCCAAACTGGCGTCGATCAAAGCGCATGCCGAAGCCAATGGCGTCGCTGATCTCGAGCAATTATCCGGGACAGAGGCACGGGCGCTGGAGCCGGCATTGGCTTGCGAAGCCGCGCTGTTGTCCCCCTCCACCGGAATCGTCGATAGCCACAGCTACATGTTGTCGCTGCGCGGTGAAGCGGAAGCCGCCGGCGCGGCCTTCGCATTCCTCGCGCCGCTGGAACGTGGCCGGGTCACCGCCGACGGTTTCGAGCTGGATATCGGCGGCGAGGCTCCGATGACACTAGCCTGCGACATGCTGATCAATTCAGCAGGCCTGTCCGCAACCGCGATCGCTCGCATGCTCGACGGCATGCCGCTCGACCTCATACCGCCCGCTTATCTGGCGAAAGGCTGTTATTTCAGCTGCAATGCGAAAGCACCGTTCTCGCGGCTGATCTATCCCGTGCCGGAACCGGGCGGCCTCGGCGTGCATCTGACGCTCGATCTGGCCGGTCAGGCGCGTTTCGGCCCTGACGTCGAGTGGGTGGATCATATCGACTACACGGTCGATCCGGCACGCGGAGAGAGGTTCTATCCGGCCATCAGGCGCTACTGGCCGAGTCTACCGGACGGCGCACTGATGCCAAGCTATTCCGGAATGCGGCCGAAGATCGTGCCGCCCGCAGTCGCAGTGCAGGATTTCATGATCCAAGGTGCCCAGACCCATGGCGTGCCGGGCCTTATCAACCTGTTCGGCATCGAGTCACCGGGGCTGACATCATCACTGGCCATCGCGGACTACGTGGCTGAGATGGCGGGACATTGAACGCGAAAGGTTGCAGGCGAAGCGATCCAGGCCAACCGAATACTGGAGCTTCGTCGCAAACCTATCGCGGGATGAGGGGAAGACGTCATCGCACCTACGCAAAAGCAGTGACGTAGACGGCGATGTCGATGCTGTGATTTATCGTTCGCTGATCAGTGCAGCCGTTGATCAGTGCACCGTTTCGCTGGCCCCGTTTTTGAGACGCTGGATTTCGTCCCTGACCATCAGTTTTCGACGCTTGAGTTCGACGATGCGGAGATCGTCGGTAGACAGGTGCACGAGCGCTTCGTGCAATTCGCTTTCGAGAACTTTGTGCTTGCGTTCCAGTTCGACGAGATGCGCCTGTAGTGCCATTCGAAAACTCCTCGGTAGGATTGAACCTCAGGATACGTTCGGTTGGACGATGAATTCTACATGACAGTGGACATCTGTCGATGGGTATTGAAAAGTGTATTTTGAGTTTCAGGTATCGTGTGAAACGAATCGTGACCTGATCGCGCCGCAAAAACATGGAACCGGACGGCTTGCGTGGTGCGCCTGCACCGGCGATAGTCATCCTAGAAATTCCTCGCAAATGACTTGCGAATCCAGTCAGCTAGAAACATGAACGACGACGAAGATCGCGAACTCCCGTTAGAACTCGCCCGATTGCAGCAGGAACATCGCGACCTCGACGCCGCTATCGATGCCTTGCAACATTCACCGGCACCCGATCTTTTGCGACTGCAACGGTTGAAGAAGAGGAAGCTTCAGCTGAAAGACCGGATCTCCTTTATCGAAGACCAGATCACCCCGGATATTATTGCCTGAGACAACGCGTCGCGCTGTGGCTGTGGCTTAAAGAACGGCCAGGGCTACGAACTCAACGCGCGATGATCGATGGATCGGCTTTCTTTAACTCGCGGTGAATGCAGCAGGCTGGGCGTTGAACTCGCCCGTCGTCAAAACCTTGCTTCGCGACGGCCGCCGCTCTTTTCGCGCGGCATCGTAGGCACGACAGCCAGACTTAAATTCTGGCCAGCATCGCATTGTGGCGCGGTGAAAACTGCTGGGCCGCGAATTGATCGCCATGGCGCTCGCGCTGGCCGACGTGACGCTCGCACTACGCAAGCCAGCTATTGCGGCCTAACAGGAGCGAAATGGGGCGACTGCAAACGAGGCGCTGTCGAAACTTGACAATAAGAACAAAATAAGAACATTCTTGCGCCGAGATCAATCGACTCGTGAGGGCACCATGGCCGATATCACCTATTATGTCGCACTGCCCTTCCTGCACGACGACTCTGGTTCGCCGGCCGCCGGTGCCGCCGAGGAATGTCAGAGCGCATCCGGCGCCATCCGCCGCGCCGAACTATTGTCCCGTGCGCCAGGTTCAATCGGCGCATTGGCCTTCAGCCGTACCGGCGATCCGATGATCGGCGAGTTCGGTGACGCCCAGGTGATCCGCGCCTTTGGCGAAGTGCCAAGCGACCTCAGCGCGCTGTAAGGGCGCCAACGCCGACAATCGACTAACTACACTTTCGCACGTCACGCGGTCTTGCGCTCATACATCGCCTTGTCTGCCTGAACCAACGCGGCTTCGCCATCGGCATCGGGACCCAGCAGTGCGGCGCCTGCAGAGGCGCCAGCCGACACGTTGATGTCGCGGAAGACGAAAGTGAGCTGGTCGATCGCCACGGCGCGGGTCAGCTCGCGGGCAAAGCCACGGCGGTTGAGAATATCGAGCAGGAAGTCAGTTTCCGCCGAAGCGCGCAATTCGGCAATCTTCGCCTGCGCCTCCGTAAGTTGCGCCTCCAGCCGCCGGATCGTCAGCGTGGCCGCCGGCGCGCGGCTTTCGGCAGCGGCACCAACGCCTTGGAACCGCGCAACGCCGGCTTCATCGAGCGTTTGACCGACTTTGCAGCAGGCGTTCGGGTTTTCTTTTGCATGGGATTTGTTACAAGGCTTGCCAGTCTTCACCAAGACGAGATCATGTTTGCCACGCTCCTTGCCACGCAAGGGGACGACATTGTATTTCCAGCCTATCTTTCTGGATTCGCGAAAGAAAATACGGAATGACCGCGCCCGTCGCCATTATTATGGGAAGCCAGTCGGACTGGGAAACCATGCGCCACGCCGCCGAAACGCTGACAGCGCTCGGCGTATCCCATGAGGCGCGCATCGTCTCGGCCCACCGCACGCCGGACCGGCTGGTCGCATTCGCCAAGGGCGCCAAGGCAGCGGGCTTCCAGATCATCATCGCCGGTGCCGGCGGCGCTGCGCATTTGCCCGGCATGGCCGCGGCACTGACGGAACTCCCGGTATTCGGCGTGCCCGTGGAATCCAAGGCGCTGTCCGGCGTCGACTCGCTTTATTCGATCGTACAGATGCCGGGCGGCGTGCCCGTCGGCACGCTGGCCATCGGCAAACCCGGCGCGATCAATGCGGCACTGCTCGCGGCGAGCGTGCTGGCGCTGCACGACACGGCACTGGCAACAAAGCTCGCCGCCTGGCGCAAGGCGCAGACCGATGCCGTGGCTGAAAAGCCGGAAGGTGCAGCGTGAGCGCTGTGGTGACGAAGGTTCTCAAGCCGGGCGATACGATCGGCATTCTCGGTGGCGGCCAGCTCGGTCGCATGTTGGCGATGTCCGCAGCGCGCCTCGGCCTCCGCTGTCAGGTTTTTTCACCGGATCCGGATTCGCCGGCTTTCGATGTGGTGCAGAACGCGACATGCGCTGAATATGCTGATGTCGAGGCGCTCGAACTGTTCGCCAGTGATTGCGACGTCATCACCTACGAATTCGAGAACGTGCCGGCCGCCACCGCGATGATCCTCGACGCGCGGCGCCCGGTTCTGCCCGCGCAGACAATCCTGCAGACCACGCAGGATCGTCTGGCCGAGAAGGATTTTGTAACGTCACTGGGTATCGGCACGGCCGATTACGCAGGCGTTTCGAACGCTGGCGAGCTTCATGCAGCGGTCAAGAAGATCGGTCTGCCAGCTGTCATCAAGACGCGTCGCTTCGGTTATGACGGCAAGGGCCAGGCAATCATCCGCGAGGGTGACGATCTCGATCAGGTCTGGAAGGATCTCGGCACCAACTCCGCGATCCTTGAAGCCTTCGTGCCGTTCGAACGCGAGGTCTCGGTCATCGCTGCACGCGGCGCCGACGGCCATGTCGAATGTTTCGACGTCACCGAAAACGAGCATCGCGATCACATCCTGAAATTCTCCTACGCGCCCGCACGCATCTCCGACACGCTTGCCGCAAAGGCGCGTGAGATCGCCGAGAAGATCGGCACTGCGCTGGGTTATGTCGGCGTCTTTGCCGTCGAACTGTTTGTCGTGCCCGGTAAGGACAGCGCGACGCTTGTCGTGAACGAAATTGCGCCGCGCGTGCATAATTCCGGCCACTGGACGCTCGATGGCGCCTCGGTGTCGCAATTCGAACAGCACATCCGCGCCATCGCCGGCTGGCCGCTCGCCAAACCCGTCCGCCACGGCCAGGTCACCATGATCAACCTGATCGGCGACGATATTCTCGACTACGGCAAGTGGCTCACCGTCCCCGGCGCCACCGTGCATCTCTATGGCAAGGGCGCACCGAAGCCCGGCCGCAAGATGGGCCACGTGGTTGAGGTGAAGCCGGCGACGTAACAACGCCGGCTTCACCGCCTCATTCGTCAGGCGGTCGCCTTGCCTTCCACCACGCCAGTGGGCTCGTCACTCAGCCAGCGATAGATCGCGCCGCCGAGAACACCGCCAACCAGCGGTGCCACCCAGAACAGCCACAACTGTTGCAGTGCCCAGCCGCCGACAAACAATGCCGGCCCAGTGCTGCGCGCCGGATTCACCGACGTGTTGGTGACTGGAATGCTGACGAGGTGGATCATCACCAGCGCAAGCCCGATTGCCAGCGGCGCGAAGCCCGCAGGCGCCTTGCCATGCGTGGAGCCCATGATGATGAACAGGAACATCATGGTCATAACCACCTCCATGATGAAGCCCGCCACCATGCTGTATTTGCCGGGCGAATGATCGCCGTAGCCGTTCGACGCAAAGCCCTTGGCAAGGTCGAAACCGGCAGCGCCGCTGGCAATGACATACAACACGGCCGCACCTGCAACCGCACCGACGACCTGCGCAATCAAATAAGGGAGAATCTGGCCGGCGGGGAAACGTCCACCCGCCGCAAGACCCACGGTGACCGCAGGATTGAGATGGCAGCCCGAAACGTGGCCAATGGCATAGGCCATGGTCACGACGCTGAGGCCGAAGGCCAACGAGACGCCGACGAGACCGATACCGACCTGCGGAAATGCTGCCGCGATTACGGCACTGCCGCAGCCTGCAAATGTGAGCCAAAAGGTGCCGATCAGCTCGGCCGCGTATTTTTTCCCATTCATGATGCTCTCCGGTCGTAATCGGCGTCCCGGCTGAGTCGCCGCGGGAATTATGCGTCCGTGCTCCAATACCTGTCGAGACAGGGAACCTGCCCTATCCCCACCCGGGAAAATTCGGAAAAAATACGTTATTTTCCCGGCCCAGAAGGTTAAAATGACGGCGCCGCAAGGTGGACATTCGCCATTTCATCTGGTACATCGGCGCCCTTGAGGTTAAGGGCATGGCCTTTGTCGGCCCTTCACTTTACCGAAATTCAAATCCGATCAATTGAAAAGAGGATGCCGCGTGCAGGTTCTCGTTCGCGATAATAACGTCGATCAGGCTCTCAAGGCGCTGAAGAAGAAGATGCAGCGCGAGGGTATTTTCCGCGAGATGAAGCTCCGCGGTCACTACGAGAAGCCCTCTGAGAAGAAGGCTCGCGAGAAGGCTGAGGCTGTGCGTCGCGCACGCAAGCTGGCTCGCAAGAAGCTGCAGCGCGAAGGCCTGCTGCCGATGAAGCCGAAGCCGGTGTTCGGCGCGGGTCCTGGCGCCGATCGTGGCGGCCGTCCTGGCGCTGGCGGCGCGGGCGCTCCGCGTCCGGCGCGCTAAGCGCACTTCATCCACCGAGTTTGATAACGCGGGCCAAAGCCCGCGTTATTTTTTTGCGCAGTTGCTTTTTGTGCGAACTACTTCTTTGGCGCGCTGGTCTTGATCGGGTGCATTTTGCCCGATGTCGCGCTACCAATAGGTCATTGGTCGCTGCGTGAGATTGGCCCTGCATGGAATGTCCCGTCCGCAAGTCCCCGTCCCGCTTCGGCGCCCGCGGCCTTACCGCGATTGCCCTTATCGTTACGGGTCTGTGCGGCACCGGATGCTCGTTCAACCTGTCGTCACTAACACCGGGGTCTGACAAGGACGAACCGAAGACGACGGCTCTGGCGCCCCCGCCGCCCGCGAATTCCGGCAAGACCAATCCGCAGGATGCACAGATCCACGCCGCACGCGCGCAGGCGCTCGCACAATCCGGCAAACCCGATGACGCGCTGCTGGCCTTCAATCAGGCACTCGACCTCGATCCGCACAGTGCGCAGACCTTCTACCAACGCGGGCTGCTCTATCAGTCCGAGAAGAAATATGAATTTGCCATCGCGGATTTTACGTCGGCCAACGGCCTGACGCCGCAGCAGGCCGATCCCCTGCTCGGCCGCGCGCAATGCTATCTCGCCCTCGGGAAACATCAGGAAGCCGCAGCGGATCTCGACGAGGCTTCGCAGGTGGCACCGGGCAATGCCCAGGTCTGGCTGACCCGCGGCGCGACGTATGAGAAGCTTGGCGACAGGGCCAAGGCCGCAGACTCCTACAGCCGCGCTGTCGCGCTGCGCCCGAAGGACGATGCAGCGCGGAGCGGCCTCGCCCGCATGGGTGGACGCGCGGGCTAGCTAAAGCTGGCAGGGGTCAGGCTGATAGCAATACGACGTCGCCCTGCATGCGTGAGAGCGGCGCGCGGAAAATCCACCGTTTCCCTTACCGCTCGAACGGGCGCGGGATCACCGAATTGAACACCGACTTTGCCGCAGACAGCACATCTTCGGCCACGTTGGTGCGCTCAGATCGCGGTGTGCCAGCAGCATCCGCCTGCAGGTCCACCGGCTGCGGCGCCGGGATCTCGCCAGGCGGTCGCATGCGCCGCGCTTCGGAACGCTCAGACTGCGGCGAAGGCATAGGATCGAACTTCTCGACGCTTGGCGTCGCCACCACGATCGGCGGCGGCAGCTGCTGCATCGACGGAGGGGAAACAGTCCGTGCGGCTTCCTGCACCCGCGGCGCCTCCGGAGCGCGCGGGGTCTCAGGCGTACGGGCAGCTTCCTGGGGTCGCGGCTCGCTGCGGTTCAGGCGCTCGATGGCAGCACGGGCGAGATCGTTGGCGTCGCGGCGTTCATCGGCACTGGCATTTGCCGCCGGCGCGGTGCCCACGGTGGCAAGGACGGGCGCAGGCGCGGCCGGAGCCGGCGCGGGCTTGGCCGCTGCCTTCTCGCGCAATGCCGGCTGATGGCGGCGCGGCTCGGGTGTCGTGGCCGCCTCGGGCTTTTCGATGCTGGCCTTCTCGACCACTGGCTTGTCGCCGGCCTTGGCCGGGGCCGATTCGGGCAGATTGGCGAGGTCGGCAGAATTCTCGGCGGGCTTGGCTGTCGCTGCCTTGGTGTCAGGCTTCGGTTCCGCAGGCGTCGATGCGACAGCCGCAGCGGGGCGATCCGGGCTCGCCTTCGGGATGATGTAGTGATTGACGATATAGGCACCCACGATCGTCGCCAGAATCGACGGCAAGATATCGATGGTGAACTTCGAGAGATACTTGTGCAGCATGAACCGGCCTCTTCCCCAAGCTGCTTCATGCTAGGAATTTGAGGCTGATTCAGGGATCAATCGCGACGGATCGAAGGCAAAGTTCCAATCCGTCGCATTGAATTGTTTCAGGTGGTCCTCAGCAGGCTAAACACAATGAACCGGCAGCCGCTGGAGGCAGACAAGGTTAAGCTTTCTTAACCTCGACCTCGAGAAACACGATTTCCTTGTCGGTTTCATTCAGAACGTCATGCTCGACGCCTGCCTTGCGGAAATAGGATTTGCCGGTCGTGATCGGCGCCTGCGAGCGGGTGCCGTCCGGCGCAACGATGGTCATCACGCTCGTGGTGATCGGAACGATCACATAGTCCATCCCATGGGTGTGGTGACCAGTCGCCGCGCCAGGCGCGAGCCGCCATTCGGTGACGCGAACTTCGGGCGTGTCCTGCTGAACGTCGGACTGGGCAGCGAGCATCGTCTCATTCTCCAAAGTGGTCACGGCACAAACACCATGAAGATGAATACCGCAAACACCACCAAGTGAACCAGCCCGAACAGGATGTTCGTGCGTCCGGTGCCAAAGGTCAGCATGCTCAGCACGAAGGTCATCACCAGCAGCACCATCTTCTGCGCACTGAGACCGAGCACGAGTTCCTTGTTTAACGCATAGGCCGCCACCGCAACCGCAGGTATCGTCAGTCCGATAGTGGCGAGCGATGAGCCGAGTGCGAGGTTGATGCTCTTCTGCAGATCGTTGCCACGCGCGGCAGAAATGGCGGCGACGCTTTCCGGCAGCAAGATCAGCAGCGCCACGAGGATACCGGCAAAGGCTTCCGGCGCGCCGATCCGTTCAATGCCGGCATCCACCACGAGCGAGAATTTCTTCGCCAGCAGCACCACCGCCAACAACGAGACCAGCAGCAAAACGGCGCTTACGGCAAGAAGACGGTTGGAAACATGCCCGCCTACGGCACCTTCGCCACTTCCGTCTGCGACGAAGTAATCCTGATGTCGGATGGTCTGTGTGTAGAGAAACACCGCATAGAGCATGATGGTGGCGACGCTGACAAAAGCGAGCTGTGCGTTCGAATAGAAAGGTCCCGGAGTGGTCAGGGTGTAATTCGGCAGGATCAGCGTGATCGTTGCCATCACAATCAGTACGCTGAGATAAATATTCGACCCCGTGACCTGAAAATCCTGCTCTCGGTAACGCAACCCTCCGACGAGGATGCAGATGCCAACCAACCCGTTGCAAACGATCATCACCACCGCGAAGACAGTATCGCGCGCCAGCGTCGGGACGGCCTTGTCACCCAGCATGATGGAGGCGATCAGCGCCACCTCGATGATAGTCACGGCCAGTGTCAGCAACAGCGTGCCGAACGGTTCGCCGATCTTGTGTGCGATGACTTCGGCATGATGCACGGCGGCGAACACCGTGCCGAACAGGATGACCAGCAGAACAACCGCGAACACAATGCCAGCAGTCGTCTCCGTGAATCCGATCCCGAGCGAAGGAATTGACGTCGCGATAAAAAGCAAAACGGCCAACGTTGGGAAAATCCAGGACGATCTGGGCATGGGGTGTGCTGACATCAAGCAAGTGTCCTGATTGAAAACGGGTTCGGCAGCAAGCGACACGCCGCTATTGCAGACCCACAAAACCGATTGCGCGGCGGGATCATGCCGTCTCGCCAAACTGCATATGATGCGTATAGTTGCGTATCACCTGAAGGTGAGTTTGCAAGAAAGTGGGAGAGGAAGCGAGATGTTTTCACATGTCATGATCGGCACCAACGACCTCGAAGCCGCGAAGTCGTTTTATGACAAGCTGCTCGGCACGCTGGGCGTCCCGCCCGGCGCCGTCGATCGCCACCGGGTTTTCTGGCGGACCAAGACCGGTACTTTCTCGGTGTCGAAGCCGATCAATGGCGAGCCTGCTTGCGCTGCCAATGGCGGCACCATCGGTTTTCTCGCCAAATCGCAGGAAGAAGCCGATGCCTGGCACGCCGCCGGCATCGCCAATGGCGCCACCACCTGCGAAGAACCGCCGGGCATCCGCGAAGGCGGCGTGAAGCTTTATCTGGCCTATCTGCGCGACCCCGACGGCAACAAGCTGTGCGCGCTGTATCGCTTGCCAAAGGAAGACGCTGCGAGCTGACCTTTCAAACAAAAAACGCCCGGCTTGTAGCCGGGCGTTTTGATGAAGGTCATCAGGGTGGGACTTACATCGCCTTCACGATGTTCTCCGTCACCTTCTTCGCGTCGCCGAGCAGCATCATGGTGTTGTCGCGATAGAACAGCGGGTTATCGATGCCGGCATAGCCGGACGCCAGCGAGCGCTTGATGAACATCACGGTGCCGGCCTTCCACACCTGCAGCACCGGCATGCCGTAGATCGGCGAAGTCTTGTCGTCTTCCGCCGCCGGATTGGTGACGTCGTTGGCGCCGATCACGAAGGCGATGTCAGCCTGCGCGAATTCCGAATTGATGTCCTCGAGTTCGAACACCTCATCATAAGGCACGTTGGCTTCCGCCAGCAGCACGTTCATGTGGCCGGGCATACGGCCTGCCACCGGATGAATGGCGTATTTCACCTCGACGCCTTCCTTCTTCAGCGTGTCGGCCATCTCTCTCAAAGCATGCTGCGCCTGCGCCACCGCCATGCCGTAGCCGGGCACGATGATGACCTTCTGCGCATTCTTCATGATGAAGGCCGCGTCGTCCGCCGAGCCGAGCTTGGCCGGCTTCTGTTCGCCCGAGCCACCACCGGCCGCCGCGGTCTCGCCGCCGAAGCCGCCGAGGATGACCGAGATGAAGGAACGGTTCATCGCGTGGCACATGATGTAGGACAGGATCGCGCCGGACGAGCCGACCAGCGCACCGGTGATGATCAGCGCGGAATTGCCCAGCGTGAAGCCAATGCCCGCGGCTGCCCAGCCGGAATAGGAGTTCAGCATCGAGATCACGACCGGCATGTCGGCGCCGCCGATCGGGATGATCAGCAGCGCGCCGAGCACCAGCGCGATGACGGTGATGAGCCAGAAGTCGACCGCACTGCCCGAACGGACCAGACCGAAGATGAAGAACACCAGCGCCAGGCCGAGCGCGATATTGATGATGTGACGCGCCGGCAAGATGATCGGCGAGCCGCTCATGCGGCCGGAGAGCTTGGCGAACGCGATCACCGAGCCCGTGAAGGTCAGCGCGCCGATGGCGACGCCGAGCGACATTTCGACGAGGCTGGCGCCGACGATCTTCTTGGTCACCGGATCGAGAATACCGAAGGCTTCCGGCGCATAGAACGCGCCGGCGGCAACCAGCACCGCGGCCATGCCGACCAGCGAGTGGAAGGCCGCGACCAGTTCGGGCATCGAGGTCATCGGCACGCGCTTGGCGATGACCGCGCCGATGCCGCCACCGATGGCGATACCGAGGATCACCAGGACCCAGCCGAGCGCGTCGGCCGGCGGATGCGCGGCGAGCGTGGTGCCCACGGCGATGACCATGCCGGCCATGCCGAGGAAATTGCCCTGGCGGCTGGACGCCGGGCTGGACAGCCCGCGCAGCGATAGGATGAAGAGGATGCCCGCGACGAGATAGAGCAGTGCGGCGAGATTGGCGTTCATCGGGCTGCCCTTACTTCTTTTTCTTCTGGTACATCGCAAGCATGCGCTGCGTGACCAGGAAGCCGCCGAAAATATTGACGCATGCAAAGATCAGCGCGACGAAGCCGAAGCCGCGCGCCAAGGCGCCGCCACTGCCGACCATGTTGACACCGACCGCGAGCAGTGCGCCGACCACGATCACCGAAGAGATCGCATTGGTCACCGACATCAGCGGCGTATGCAGCGCGGGGGTCACCGACCACACCACGAAATAGCCGACAAACACGGCGAGCACGAAGATCGAGAGCTGAAAGACGAACGGGCTGACCAGCGAGGCATGATCCATGGCAGCGCTCCTTAAGCGGTCTTCGGCTGAAAGTTCGGATGAATGACGGCGCCGTCCTTGGTCAAGGCTGTTGCCTTGACCAGTTCGTCGTCCCAGTTCACCGCGAGCGCCTTGGTCTCTTTGTTGACCAACGTTTCGATGAACGAGAACAGATTGCGCGCATAGAGGCTCGACGCCGAGGCGGCGACGCGGCCGGCGACATTGGTATAACCAACGATCTTGATGCCGTTGACGTCAGCGACTTCGCCGGGCTTGGCGCCTTCAACATTGCCGCCGCGTTCGACGGCGAGATCGACCAGCACCGAACCGGGCTTCATGGACGCCACCATCTCGGCGGTGACCAGACGCGGCGCAGGCCGGCCCGGGATCAGCGCGGTGGTGATGATGATGTCCTGCTTCTTGATGTGCTCGGCGGTGAGCGCGGCCTGCTTGGCCTGATATTCCTTGGACATTTCCTTGGCGTAACCGCCGGCAGTCTGCGCGTTCTTGAACTCGTCGTCTTCCACGGCCAGGAATTTCGCGCCGAGGCTCTCGACCTGCTCTTTGGTGGCCGGACGCACATCCGTCGCGGTGACCACCGCGCCCAAGCGGCGCGCGGTCGCGATCGCCTGCAGGCCGGCAACGCCGACGCCCATCACGAACACCTTGGCGGCCGGAATGGTGCCGGCGGCTGTCATCATCATCGGGAAAGCGCGGCCGAAGCTTTCGGCGGCCTCGATGACGGCGCGGTAGCCGGCGAGATTGGCCTGGCTCGACAGCACGTCCATCACCTGCGCACGGGTGATGCGCGGCATCAGCTCCATCGCGAAGGCCGACACGCCGGCATCCGCCATCGCCTTCAGCGCCGCGTCGTTGCCATAGGGGTCCATGATCGCGATCACCAGCGCACCGCGCTTGTAACCGGCTAGTTCGGACACCTCAGGACGCTTCACCTTGATGACGATGTCGGCGTCCTTCACCGCATCGGCGCTGATGGTGGCGCCCACGGCCGTGTATTCCGAATCCGGTAGGCCGGACTTGATGCCGGCGCCAGGCTCAATCGCCACATCGACGCCGAGCGCCTTGAACTTCTTCACCGTGTCGGGCGAGATCGCCACGCGCGGTTCGGACGGATCGATTTCCTTGGCAACGGCAATCTTCATGGGGCCTCCGGCGGCGCAAGGCACGCGCGTGAGCAAATAGGACAGAACGCCACCCAAGTCGGGCGGCGCAATCGGCGATAGATCAGGTGAGGAAGATGCCCATCAGGGCCACGATGGCGATGACGCCGATGGTGCCCCACTTCACCAGCATGAGAAAGCCCTCATAGGTCTGCTCATGCGCCGGATAGTCGTTGCCATCGGCCGTGGTGTAAGCGACTTCGCTGTGATCGGACATCAGGGTCTCCCGCCTCGTATTTCGTATGTTGCCACGGAATTAGCGCAATTGGATATGGAGAGCAACGGTTCGTGGCATACCACGGCAATCTTTACATACCGCAGTGCGTCAGGCCGGCCAGTTGTCCCGAATCCAGCGCGTGAGCGATTGCTCGCTGACTTCGCCGGCAGCAAGGGCAAGGATGATCTCTGTAGCTTCGCCGGGATCTGGGGCGAACGAGATATCATTCATGCGCAAGAACACCATCATCGCATGAAAGGCGATGCGTTTGTTGCCATCAACGAACGCATGATTTTTGGCGAGACCGTATCCATAAGCTGCAGCAAGCGCCGCCATATCAGTCTCGCCGTAATGCCATTGATTGATCGGCCGTAGCACTGCCGACTCAAGGAGGCCGTGGTCCCGAACACCTTCGGGACCACCAAACATAGCAAGCTGTTCCGCGTGCATGTCGATTACTTCATCGACATCAAGCCACAATGGCTCGAATGTCGCGTTCATTTAGCCAGCGCGGCGAATGTATCCCTGTATTCGTGCATCACCTTGCGGGCGATTTCCATCGTCCGCGCATGCTTCGGATTGAAGGGAGACAGCCGCAAGCTTCCGTCTGGCTGTTCAACCGGATAGAATTTGTCGCCCTCCTTCAAATTGAGGCGCGCGAGCAATTCCTTCGGCAAAATCACTCCCACCGAATTACCAATTTTACGAATTTGAAGCGCCGTTGCCTCGAATTCGGGATTCCGGGCAGCTCCATTCATAGGTCCAACTCCCTGTTGTACGGAATGTATAACAGAAAGCTCGCGTACGTACAACAAATGTTTTACGTACGCCTACCCCATCGCTTCAAGCTCATCGATCATCCCGGCGATGACCGAGAGGCCGCCGTCCCAGAAGGTCGGGTCCTTGGCGTCGAGGCCGAAGGGCTTGAGCAATTCGGAATAGTGCTTGGTGCCTCCAGCGGCGAGCATCGCGAGGTAGCGATCCGCAAACCCTTCCTGGGCGTTCTCGTAGACCGCATAGAGCGAGTTCACCAAGCAATCGCCGAAGGCATAGGCATAGACGTAGAACGGCGAATGGATGAAGTGCGGGATGTACATCCAGAAGTTCTCGTAACCCGGTTTGATCTCGATCGCCGGCCCAAGGCTTTCGGTCTGCACGCTGAGCCAGAGTTCGCCAAGCCGCTGCGCGGTGAGTTCGCCGTGGCGGCGCTCGGTATGAACAGCGCGCTCGAATGAATAGAACGCGATCTGCCGCACCACCGTGTTGATCATGTCCTCGACCTTTCCCGCCAGCAGCGCCTGACGCTGCTTGGCGCTCTTGGTCTGCGACAGCAGCCGCTTGAAGGTCAGCATTTCACCGAACACGCTGGCGGTTTCGGCCAGCGTCAACGGCGTCGGCGCCATCAGCGCACCGTTGCGGGCGGCGAGCACCTGATGCACGCCATGGCCGAGTTCGTGGGCGAGCGTCATCACGTCGCGCGGCTTGCCCTGATAGTTCATCAACACATAGGGATGCGCCGACGGCGTGGTCGGATGTGAGAACGCTCCGGGCGCCTTGCCCGGGCGCACCGGCGCATCGATCCAGCGATCGGTGAAGAAGCGCTTGGCGATATTGGCCATGTCGGGTGAAAACGCGCCATAGGCGGTCAGCACCATGTCCTGCGCATCCGACCATGGAATCGTGCCGGTCGGTGCGAATGGCAGCGGCGCGTTGCGGTCCCAATGGGCGAGCTTCTTCTTGCCGAACCAGCGCGCCTTCAACTGATAGTAGCGATGCGACAGCCGCGGATAGGCCGCGCGCACCGATGATACTAGTGCGTCCACCACTTCGCGCTCGACGCGATTGTTGAGATGGCGGGAATCCGCAATATCGTGGAAACCGCGCCAGCGGTCGGAGATTTCCTTGTCCTTGGCCAGCGTGTTGGTGATCAGCGCAAAGGTGCGCTCATTGGCCTTGAAGGTTTTCGCCAGCGCTTGCCCGGCCGCCTTGCGCTTGGCCGGCGCGCGGTCCTGCAGCATGGTCAACGTTGGCTCGATCGCCAGCTCCTTGCCGCCGAGCTTGAAGCGAAGCCCCGCGATTGTCTGATCAAACAGGCGGTTGAAGGCGCCATAACCGGTCTGGGACTTTTCGTGAAACAGCTGCTCGACGCGGTCTTCGAGCTGATAGGGCTTGTCCTTGCGGCTGTCTTCGATCCACGGCCGGTAGTGGCCAAGCTCGGGCGTCTGCATCGCCTGCTCGATCACGGCATCGTCGACACGATTGAGTTCGAGGCCGAAGAAGAGGAGATGCACCGACGCCGCGGTGATGCGCTCGGAGACGTCGCCGTAGAATTTCGAAATCGCAGGATCGACGCTGTCGCCGGCATGGACGAGACCGGCATAGGAGCCGAGCCGGCCGGCGAGATCGTCAATCGCCTCATAACGGCGAACAGCGCCCGCGAGCCACACACCACCGCCGGGCTTAGCCGTCTCTTCCGCGAGCTTGCCCTTGTAATCAGCTTCGAATGCCGCGCATTCGGCGTCGATCTTGTCGAGATCCCCGGCAATCTCCGGCGCGTCGATCGCCGTGTAGAGATCCGCAAGATTCCATTCCGGCAGCTTGCCCCCCGGCGATTTGGCCGATGATTTCGACGCCAGCTTGCTCACGGCTTTTTTGGCCGGAGCGGATTTGCGCGAAACAGTTTTGCGAGAAGCGGTCTTTCGAGAAGGCTTGGCAGTCCGAGCAGTCGCAGATTTCGTCATGAATACTTTCGGTTGGATGCAGCCGTCACACGAAAGCAGCGAGCTGCGGAGCGAAATGGACAAGCAGTTCTTCGCCCTCGGTCATCAAGGGTTCGATCTCGTCATGAAGCATATGGCGAATCGTACACCACACCATGACAATCCGTGCGACAAGCCACCATCGCGTCCCGCGCAGCGCAGTGCGGGCATGCGCCGCCACCAGCGGCAGGCTGCGATGCTCGAACAACAGGCGCCCGGTGCCGTCTTCGAGAATGTACTGGCCATCCACGCGCGATACGCACAATTCGCAGGCCTGCTCCGGCTGCGGTTCCAGCAGATAGAGCTGCGCATCGCCGTTCTCAGTGATGCCAGTCTCCCATTCGCGGCCGCGATGCCCGAGATTGATCGTGTCGGCAAGCGTTGCGAGCTCGGTCTCGCTCCACGCGCCCTGCAGCGGTTTGCGCTGAAATGCGATGACGTTCATTTGGGTGCTCCAAACAGCAGCCGGTGCAATTCCGGCTCGTAATAGACCAGCAAATGTTTTGCGAAGGCGGCCGGCTCCAGACCGAGCTGAATGGCCCATGCTTCCATCGTTTCGGTGGGCACCCGACTGAAGCCGTTCTCAACCTGCGAGATGAACGTGTAATATTTGAGACCAAGTTTTGCGGCGAGATCGACCTGCGACAACCCGGCTTCCGCGCGTCGCGCTTTTAGCCAATCCCCAGCCTGTTTTCGCAACTGCCGCGCTTCCGGCAAGGCTTTGCCGCGCTGCACTCCAGCGAAATCTTCTTGATTTTCGCCACGTTTCATGATTACGAAACTATCCAGTATGAATTAAAGATCTGACGACTTCCTGTAGCACGACTATCGAGCTGCAAGAACGTTGCGGACGGGATGAAACGATACCCGACAGGACAACGATGGCCTTTACGGATCGCAACAGCATTGGCCGCAATTATGCGCCTCCTGCCCCTCACCGGGTCAAGGAGCTGTTTGCCGCAACCCTTTTGCTGGCGCTGACCGCGGCACTGGCCTTGCGCGCATTTGTCTCGCTCGATGCGCTGGCGCCGATGGTCGCCACCCTGCTATTCGCACTTGCAGCATTGATGGCCGGTGGCGCGCTGATTCCGCGGAACTTCGCGCGGCGCGCGACCTGGTTCGATGTCGCCGGCGTCCTGACCTTCATCGGGGTCGGAATCAGCATCTTCATTGAGCCCGACCAGATGGTTCGGCTCGTCACCCTCTCCGATCAACCCGAGTAACGGATCGGATCAACCGCGGGATCAAACCCGCATGTTTTGCAAAGTACGACTTTTAACAAGCACGTCCTGGCCCGGGCCCCTCTGGCAGTTCACCCGAACTGTGATGTCGGACTGGACGTTCATACGGAGTGGCCCACATGACAGACTTCTTCACCGCTGAAGCTATGACTGCACTTTTCCAGGTCGTGATGATCGATCTGGTTCTCGCCGGCGACAACGCCATCGTGATCGGCCTTGCGGCCGCCGGCCTTCCCAAGGAACAGCGCGGCAAAGCCATCCTGATCGGCATCATCGCCGCCACCATCCTGCGCATCGGCTTCGCCAGCATCACCGTCCAACTGCTGCAGATCATCGGCCTGCTTCTGGCCGGCGGCATCCTCTTGCTGTGGGTGTGCTGGAAGATGTGGCGCGAATTGCGCGCCGGGCATGAGCACGATCTCGACGCGCTCGAGAACCAGCTCAATGCCGATGGCACGGCCAACGGCCCGCGCAAGACGCTCGGCCAGGCGATCTGGCAGATCACCGTCGCCGATGTGTCGATGTCGCTGGACAACGTGCTCGCGGTCGCCGGTGCCGCGCGTGAACACCCGAGCATCCTGATCTTCGGCCTCGTGCTGTCGATCGCGCTGATGGGTCTCGCCGCCTCCTTCATCGCCAAGCTCCTGCAGAAGCACCGCTGGATCGCCTATGTCGGCCTCGCCATCATTCTCTATGTGGCGGGTGACATGATCTATCGCGGTGCCCGCGAAGTCTGGCCCTATGCGACGGCTTACCTCGCCCCGGTGTTATGAAAGCATTAAGGCTTTGATCGCCATGGTGGCTCAAATCGGGACATACCCGCTCTGGAGTTGCCATGGCCGAACGAATCCTCATCGCAGATGACGACGCCGTCCAGCGCCGCCTCCTCGAAAACATGGTGCAGCGCTGCGGCTATGAGGTCATCACGGTCGATAGCGGCGACGCTGCCATGGCCAGGCTGATTGATCCCGAAGCGGCCGCCATCGATGCTCTGGTCCTCGACCTGATGATGCCCGGCCTCGACGGCATGGGCGTGCTCGACAAGATCCGCGATAGCGGCCTCAGCATCCCGGTCATCGTCCAGACTGCCCATGGCGGTATCGAGAATGTTGTGTCCGCCATGCGTGCCGGCGCACATGATTTCGTCGTCAAACCTGTCGGCGTCGAACGTCTGCAGGTGAGCCTGCGCAATGCGCTCAATACCAGCGCACTGAAAGGCGAATTGCAGCGCATCAGGCACAGCCGCGAAGGCAAGCTCACTTTTGCCGACATCGTCACACGCAATGCCGGCATGGACGCCGTGCTGCGCACCGCACGCAAGGCGGCGACCTCCACGATTCCCGTGCTGATCGAAGGCGAGTCCGGCGTCGGCAAGGAATTGATCGCGCGCGCCATCCACGGCTCTGGCGAACGCAGCAGCAAGCCGTTCGTGGCCGTCAATTGCGGCGCCATTCCCGACAACCTCGTGGAGTCGATCCTGTTCGGCCACGAGAAGGGCGCCTTTACCGGCGCTACCGACCGGCATCTTGGCAAGTTTGTCGAGGCTCACGGCGGCACGCTGTTTCTCGACGAAGTCGGCGAGCTGCCGCTATCGGCGCAAGTGAAGCTGCTGCGCGCGCTTCAGGAAGGTTCGGTCGAGGCCGTGGGCGGGCGCAAGCCGGTCAAGGTCGACGTCCGCATCATTTCGGCTACCAACCGCAAGCTGCTCGATCTCGTCAAAGCCGGGCAATTCCGCGAAGATCTGTTCTATCGCCTGCATGTGCTGCCGCTGACGGTGCCACCGCTGCGGGCGCGCCGCGAGGACATTCCGTATCTGCTGCGACATTTCCTGGCGCGTTTCTGCGCCGAGGAGAACAGGCCGATTACCAGCATCGCCGGCGACGCCATGGCGATGCTCACGCAGCTCGACTGGCCGGGCAATATCCGGCAGCTGGAAAACGCCGTCTACCGCGCCGTCGTGATGAGCGAAGGCGATCAACTCGGACTGGCCGACTTCCCGCAAACGACCGCGTACGCTCCATCGATCGTGGCATCGGCGGTCGCGCCGCTGATTGTAGACCCCGTCTTCCACACGATGGCGCCGACCATGGTACCGGGCATCGACGCAGCCCCGATATCGCTCGCCGCCGGAAGCCTGTCCATGCTGACAGCGGAGAACGAGGTAAGGGCACTGGAAGAGCTCGAATCCGAGATCATCCGCTTTGCCATTGCGCACTATCGCGGTCAGATGTCGGAAGTTGCACGGCGCCTCAAAATCGGCCGGTCGACGCTCTACCGCAAGCTCGATGAGGCAGCGGAGAAAGATTCATCGATTGCGGATTCCGCACCGTCGAACTGAACTTCTCGCCTCCCACGCGATTGAACATGTTGTTGCGATCGCTATGGAACTTGAACCGTTGCGGTCTGGTGACACACAAAGTCAAAAGCATCGGTGAAACCTCGGTATGCGTTGCAAACCGGGGAGGTTGAGGTCAGTTTGTTGTGACTTGTCCGACAAGCGCTAGCGCTTGTGCCGGGCGCGTGTATCGTCTGCACAGGAAGCGCTCTGAATCGGAGCGAGCAGGCAAAACAGCGCGACTGCTTCAACCGAAGCTGATGATGTCAGACTAGAACTGTTCCATGCCGGAACAGCTCACCTAACGAGGTGCGAGAATGCGAGACTATTCCAAGGGCCGCTCGGGATTCGACCGCGTGCTGATGGCCGTGGCCGCGACATTCCTGACGGTTTCCGCTGGCGCCGCAGCTGCTGCCCAGAGCGCAGCGCCCCGCGACAGTGTCTCCGAACTCGCCATCGATGCGGCGGTGCCGCGCCCCGAACCCGCCAATGTTGCCCCGCCGACCGCTGCCGACTTCAAGGCCGAGGCGCCGAAGGCCGACACCACGGCGTCCGTGCCCGATGCAACCAAGGCGTCCGAGAAGACCATTGGTTCGGTCTCGACCGATACGCCAAAGGCAACCGAGGCCGTGCAAGCGCCTGCGGATGTGAAGCCGAGCGAGGCTGTAACCGCGCCCGCCGCTGCGACACCGCCGGCCGCGACTGCTGTGGCACCTCCTGCGCCCGCAGCCGAGCCGCCGAAGGATGTCGCCAAGGACATCGCCAAGCCCGCGACCACCGTTGCGTCCAGCGATCAGCCCGTCGCCGAGAAACTGCGCGATATGTTCGGCGCCAAGTCCACGCGCTATTTCGACCGCAAGGGCGAGCGCGCCGCGGTCGAGAAGTTCTACACCGCACGTGACTTCGCACCGATCTGGACCCAGGCTGGCGCAACGACCCCTGCCGCCAAGGGCGTCATTGCGCGCCTCAAGGACGCCGCTTCTGACGGCCTCGACACCGCCGATTATCCCGTGCCGGATTTCACCGCGGCGAATACGCCCGATGCGCTCGCCGAGGCGGAGCTGAAGCTCACCGCCAGCATGCTCGATTACGCCCGCCAGGCCCAGAGCGGCCGCATGCACTGGTCGCAGGTGACTGGCGACATCATGTATCCGGAGCATCCAACCGATCCGGCGGAAGTGCTCGCCAATATCTCGACGGCGAAGAACGCTTCGGCAACCCTCGACGCCTACAACCCGCCGCACAAGGGCTATCAGGAGCTGAAGAAGAAGCTCGCTGAACTGCGCGGCGAAACCGCAATGCCCGTACAGCCGATCGGCGAAGGCCCGGCGCTGCGTTTCGCCAAGGCCACGAAGAAAAATCCGAACCCGACCGTGACGGACGACCCGCGCGTGCCGTTGCTGCGCACTCGCCTCAACGTCGAAAATCCGGCCGAGACCAAATACGACGCTGCCGTCGCCGAAGCCGTTCGCAAGTATCAGGCCAGCAACGATCTGAAGGCCACCGGCGTACTGGACGAGGCGACCGTGCGCGCGATGAATTCGCCGAAGCGCGACCGCCACATCGATACGGTGCTGGTCAACATGGAGCGTTGGCGCTGGCTGCCACGCCAGCTCGGCGCGTCCGCAGTCGGCAATGCCTATGTGATGCTGAACATCCCGGACTATACGCTGAAAGTGATGCAGAACGGCGCGCAGGTCTGGACCACACGCGTCGTCGTCGGCAAGCCGGGCAATCACGCCACGCCGCTGATGACCGAGACGATGAAGTACATCACGGTCAACCCAACCTGGAACGTGCCGCCCTCGATCATCTACAACGAATACCTGCCCGCTCTGCAGCAGGACCCGACGGTGCTTGACCGCATGGGCCTGAAGCTGACGCGCAATTCCGACGGCAGCATCCACATTGCGCAGCCGCCCGGTGAAGCCAACGCGCTGGGCCGCATCCGCTTCAATTTCCCGAACAAGTTCCTCGTCTATCAGCACGATACACCGGACAAGAACCTGTTCGGCCGCGACGAGCGCGCCTTCAGCCACGGCTGCATGCGCGTGCAGAATCCGGACCAATACGCCGCGACGCTGCTGAACATCACGATGCCGAACGAGCACTACACGCCGGAGAAGGTTCGCGGCATGTATGGCCGCAGCGAGATCGATCTGAAATTCCCGACGCCGATCCCGGTGAACATCACGTACCAGACCGCCTTCGTCGATGACGCTGGCAAGCTGCAGCTGCGCAAGGATATCTACGGACGCGACGCGCAGATGATGCAGTTGCTCCGCGGAGGCAAGAACAAGGATCTGGAACAGGTCGTTGCCCGGGCCCAGCCGAGCTATTCGCGCCCGCGCGCGGATATCCCGCAGGGCGTGGCTTTCAACGACAACGGCTCGCGCATGGCCAGCAATGGCGGCCTGTCCTTCTTCGAGCGCCTGTTCGGCGGCGGTGCCCCGGCACCTCAACCGGTGGCACCCGGCCAGAAGCCGCGCCGCACGGTAACCCGCTAAACTGCGACGTCGGCGCTAATATTCTGAAGACTTATCAAGGGCTTCACCTTCCGGTGGAGCCCTTTTTACGTTTCGCCCTTTATCCAGATTAACCATCGTCCATCTGGAACCCGGCAGCGGGCTATTTTTCGCCATACTCAATGGGTTAAGTTTAATGGCTGGCTGAAAAGCCCGCTTGGGGGATGGGTTGTAAATCTCGGTTAACCCTCCCGTTTTAAGAGTACGTTCACTCTCTGTCGCCGCATGGGGTAGCGAGAGAGTTGTCGACTTGGGTGGGTTCATACGTGCTGAGCGGTTTCGCACGCAAAACGAGATTGCGAACATCGCGCGCTGGCTTTCATGCCGGCCTCGCTTCTGTCCTGCTGATCGCAGGCGCCAGCTCTGTCCATAACGCCACCGCTCTCGACGAAACCCGCACCCTCTCGTTCCACCACACCCATTCAGGCGAAGACCTCACCGTCACGTTCAAGCGCAACGGCCGCTATGACGACGACGCGATGAAGAAGATCAACTACTTCCTCCGCGACTGGCGCAGCCAGGACCAAACCAACATGGATCGTCGCCTCTTCGACATCCTCTGGGAAGTCTATCGCGACGTCGACGGCAAGGCGCCGATCCAGATTATCTCCGCCTATCGCTCTCCCACCACCAACGCCATGCTCCGCCGCCGCTCGTCCGGCGTCGCTCGCGCCAGCCAGCATATGCTCGGCCACGCGATGGACTTCTTCATTCCCGGCGTGGCGTTGGAAAAGATCCGCTTTGCCGGTTTGCGCCTGCAGCGCGGCGGCGTCGGCTTCTATCCGACCTCCGGCTCGCCTTTCGTGCATCTCGACACCGGCAGCATCCGTCACTGGCCGCGCATGACGCATGACCAGCTGGCGCGCGTCTTCCCCGATGGTCGCACCGTGCATCTCCCCACCGACGGCCGTCCGTTGGCTGGCTATCAGCTGGCAATGGCTGAGATCGAGAAGCGCGGCGATGGCGACAGTGCAGCTTTTGCCAAGAGCAAGCCGGGTCTGTTCGCCTCGCTGTTCCGTGGCGGCAAGTCGAATGACGACGAAGACGAGAGCGCAGCAGCCGCGATCGCGCCCGCCAAGCCGTCGCCTGTCGGCATGATGGCCGCCGCGATGCCTGCGAAACCGATCGATACGAAGCAGGCCGAAACGAAGCTGGCTGAGGCGAAGTCTTCGGACCCCGTTCCGATGCCGCGCTCCAAGCCGGCCGCAGCGGCAACCTATCAGCTCGCATCGGCTGACACCGAGACCGTTCCGGTACCGCGCCCGAAGGCACCGATTCCGGCGCCCGCGACCAAGGCCGACAACCGGCCGCAGACGCCGGCCGATATTATCAATGCCCGCGGCTTCTGGGATGATATGCCGGCGCCGAAACAGGCCACGCCGCAGCAGGTCGCCGCGATCACCGCACGCCAGGCCTTGGCCAATGTGGTCGATCCGCAGCCGGCCGCCACCGAGTCCAGCTTCGCCAAGGCGATGGCCTATGCGCCGCCGGCCAACTCCCCGGTTGATCGCGCCAATGTCGTCGCCGCCAGTGCGCCGATCCCGCGTAGCATGCGTCCGGCCTCCGTGGCTAAGAACCCGATGGCGGTGAACAACATCACCACCGTCGTCGCGAAGGGCGCTCAGGGCCAGAACAGCACTATTGCAGTCGCGACCCGCCTCACTGCCGCTGCCATTCCCGACAACCATGTCTGGATGCGCGCAATGATCCTCGCGCCGAGCGCCACCACGTCGATGTCGGCCTCAGTGATGGGCGACGGCGACATGACCATCCTGCGCGCACACTTCGTCAAGCCGCAGGCGGTGGTGGCAATGACTTTCTCGGATGATCCGCAGCTCGGTCTGGTCTGCGACCGCTTCACCGGCTCGGCAACGGCCTCGCTTGCGACGACTGCGTTTGTGATGCGCACGGCGTCGCTGCGTTAAGCGCGCGAATTTCTCAGACTATAATGGTGTCATGGCCGGGCTTGACCCGGCCATCCATCGATTTTTTGTGGCTAGATGGATACGCGGGTCGTCTAGCGCGAAGACGCGCTTCGCGCTTTTGCCCGCGTATGACACCTGAGTGTTTGGCTGAGTATTGGCGCGCTAAGCGCCTTACAGCATTCCCAAGGCTTGCAGGTAGGTCTCGAGGATCGTCTCCTGCTCGGCGCGCTCATTGGCATCCTGCTTGCGCATGCGGATGATGGTGCGCAGCGCCTTCACGTCGTAGCCGTTGCCTTTGGCTTCGCCATAGACGTCCTTGATGTCGTCGGAGATCGTCTTCTTTTCTTCTTCAAGGCGCTCGATACGCTCGACGATAGCCTTGAGCTGATCCTTGGCGAAAGAATGCGTCGCCTGATCGTCCAGCACGGACGCAGCAGAGGTGGCCATCGAAAACTCCTGGTGAACTGATGTTGCTTTAAGCGGATATGGGGTGGGTTTAGTGCGCAGCGTTATGCGCGCATTAATCTTAAGGAAATGACACTCAAGACCACGGCGCCTTGCGTCAAGGCGCCTTCGCGGTCATCCACAGCGCCCCCACAGCTTTGATTTCATGCCTCAAAAAGACCAGAAATCGTCAGTGCCCGCTGTGCACTTTCTTCATGGCCTCAATTTGTTCGGGTTTGGCCTCGGCCTGATGCAGCGATTTCCAGGTCTCGTAAGGCATGCCGTAAATCGCTTCGCGGCTCTCATCCTTGGTCATCGCCACGCCCTTGGCGTCGGCAGCGTCCTTCAGCCAGTTTGACAGGCAGTTCCGACAGAAGCCGGCCAGATTCATCAGGTCGATATTCTGCACATCGGTGCGACCGCGCAAATGGTCAACCAGCCGGCGAAAGGCGGCGGCCTCGAGTTCGGTCTGGATCTTGTCGTCAATCGCCATGAATGGTCTCGCTGTTGCACCCGATACCGGCCTGTCGTCTTCATGTAACATGGGCGCTGTCACAGATTTTGCCATATCACAACGCAAACCGCCTGGCGGGACAGAATTGGTTCCGCGACCGTTGACAGGCCCGCCGGGTCAAGCGAAATCGTCAACGAATTGAGATAGCTTCGCCGCATGACCGCAAAAGATTCCCATTCCCGCCCCTTTCGACGCGTCCCCCTCGCCGGCCTGTTGCCAGTGCTGGCGCTGGCCCTGTCGTGCCTGTGGGCGACCCCCGCGGCGGCTGATTTCCGGCTATGCAACAACACCTCGAGCCGGGTCGGGATCGCGCTGGGCTACAAGGATGCCGAAGGCTGGACCACCGAGGGCTGGTGGAATGTCTCGTCGCGAGCCTGCGAGACCTTGCTGCGCGGAACCCTGGTTGCGCGGTATTATTATATCTACGCACTCGATTACGATCGGGGTGGTGAGTGGTCGGGTCAGGCCTTCATGTGCTCCCGCGACAAAGAATTCACCATCAAGGGCACCGAAAACTGCCTCGCACGCGGCTTTGACCGGACCGGCTTCTTCGAGGTCGACACCGGCGAACAGCGCGCCTGGACGGTGCAACTGACCGAGACCAACGAACAACCGCCGAAGCTGCCGGGCATTCCGGGCCCAACCGGACCGCCTCCGGGCGCACCCGGCGCGGGCTTCCCCGGTCTGCCCAACACGCCAGGTGGCGCGCCCCCGGGCGGGTCAACGACCCTGCCGCCATCAGTACCGCCGGGAGGCAAACAATGAGACGTCAACGCCGCATCAAGATTCTGGCCACGCTCGGCCCCGCCTCCTCGGACAGCGCGATGATCCGCAAGCTGTTCGAGGCTGGTGCCGACGTGTTCCGCATCAATATGAGCCACACGCCGCATGACAAGATGCGCGAGCTGGTGAAGACCATCCGCAATGTCGAAAGCAGCTACGGGCGCCCGATCGGCATTCTGGTCGATCTGCAGGGCCCGAAGCTGCGCGTCGGCGCCTTTGCCGAAGGCGGTGTGCAGCTCAAGAACGGCGAGAGTTTCGTGCTGGATTCCGATCCCGCGCCCGGCGACGCCACCCGCGTGCACCTGCCACATCCGGAAATTCTCGCTGCACTTCGCCCGGGCCATGCGCTGCTGATCGACGACGGCAAGCTGCGGCTGATTGCCGAGGAGACATCGAACGACCGCGCGGTGACGCGCGTGGTGGTCGGCGGCCGCATCTCCGACCGCAAGGGCGTCAGCCTGCCCGATACAGACCTGCCGGTGTCGGCCATGACGCCGAAGGACCGCCTGGATCTGGAAGCGGCACTCGAGACCGGCATCGACTGGATAGCCCTGTCCTTCGTGCAACGCGCCGAGGACGTGCATGAGGCCAAGCGACTGGTGCGCGGCCGCGCATCCATCATGTCGAAGATCGAGAAGCCGCAGGCGATCGACCGTCTCGATTCCATTCTGGAAGCGTCCGACGCGCTGATGGTCGCGCGCGGCGATCTCGGCGTCGAACTGCCGCTGGAACGGGTACCAAGTCTACAAAAGCGCATGACGCGCATGGCGCGCCGCGCCGGCAAACCGGTGGTGGTCGCTACGCAGATGCTGGAGTCGATGATCCAGAGTCCGGTGCCGACGCGCGCCGAAGTCTCCGACGTGGCAACGGCCATCTATGAAGGCGCGGACGCCGTCATGCTGTCGGCCGAATCCGCCGCTGGCAAATTCCCGGTCGAAGCCGTCTCAACGATGAACCGCATCGGCGAGGAAGTAGAGCGCGATCCGACCTATCGCACCGTACTGATGGCCCAGCGCCCCGAACCCGAGCCGACCGTCGGTGACGCCATTGCGGACGCCGCACGACAAATCGCAGAGACGTTGGATCTGTCTGCGATCATTTGCTGGACCAGCTCAGGATCCACCGCCGTCCGCGTCGCCCGTGAACGGCCGAAGCCGCCGGTGGTAGCGATCACGCCGAACCTCGCCGCCGGTCGCAAGCTCTCGGTCGTGTGGGGTGTACACTGCGTGGTGGCGGAGGATGCGAAGGACCTCGACGACATGGTCGATCGCGCCGGACGCATCGCCTTCCGTGACGGCTTCGCCAAAGCCGGCCAGCGGGTCATCATTGTCGCTGGCGTGCCGCTCGGCACCCCAGGTGCGACCAACATGGTCCGCATCGCTTATGTCGGGCCAAACGACCCAGATATGTAGTTCACTGATACAATCTCTCCCCACGATTGGCGGGGAGAGATTGTATTCGCCGCCTGAGGCTTAACCCAGCAGCGTCGCGTCGAGCGTGATTTCTGCATTCAGCACCTTCGACACCGGGCAGCCGGCCTTGGCCATGGCGGTGAGTTCGTCGAACTTCGCCTCGTCGGCGCCGGGAATAGAGGCCGAGAGCGTGAGGTGCACTTTGGTAATGGCGAAGCCGTCACCCTGCTTCTCCAGCGTCACGTCGGCCTTCGTCTCCATATTGTCAGCCTTGAAACCGGCTTCGCCGAGGATCAGAGACAGCGCCATTGTGAAGCAGGCGGCATGGGCCGCGCCAATCAGCTCTTCAGGATTGGAGCCCGGCTTGCCTTCGAAGCGGCTGGCGAAACCGTAGGGATAGTCGGCGAGCGCGCCGCTCTTGGTGGAAATCGATCCCTTGCCGTCCTTGATGCCACCCTGCCATTTGGCCGAACCGAAAGTCGTGGTCATGCAATTCTCCTCAATTTGAGTTGAAGTCGATCGAACGGGAGGTTAGCGCAAGGCGGCCTTCGGTTTTGTGTCAGCGGCCGAGATCATGCCCTCGATCTCCCTCATGATAAGATCAGGTGCAGCATTTTGCACCATGTGACCAACGTTCGGCAGCACGATTAGTTTGGCGCCCGGCACGGTTTTCGCGAAATGACGCGAATGAATCTCCGGCGATACGATGGTGTCGGCAGAGCCTGCGATCACGACGGTCGGAGCTTTGATATCGGCATAGCGCGATGCCTGCGCCATGACGGCAGATTTCAACGTTACCAGATCCCAGGCATTGGCGAGGAAGTTGCGCGGCCGCAGTACAAGTTGCGTCGCGGTCTGCGCGATATAGCCTTCCGGCATCGGCTGCGGCGCAAACACTGCGCCGCCGGCCATGCCCGTCAGGAAATAGCCAAGCGGCAGCGTGATCGTATAGGCCAGCAGCTTGCCTATGGCCGGAGTGGTGACGACCTCGTTATAGAGGCCAACGCCACCGGGCCAGGGATGAGTGACACCCGCCAGCATGACCAGTCCTGCGACACGCTGCGGATAGTCCAGCGCCATCAGCGCGCCGAGTGCGCCGGCAAGCGAATGCACCACAACGATCGCCTGATCGACACCGAGTTTTTCGAGCGTTTCCTCGATCATCCTCGCCTGCATCGCCGGAGAAGAGTTCGACAAATTGTCACGCAAGCTCCAGCCAAAGCCGGGACGGTCGATCAGGATAACGCGGTGTTTTTCTGCCAGCATATTGCCGAGCGGCAGCCGCATGGTTTCCATATTCGACGTGGCGCCATGGATGAGGACAATCGGCGGGCCTGATGCATCGCGTGGTCCGATCTGCACCACATGCAGACGGCCGCCCGTAACATCGACAAGCTCACCCGTTGGCGAATATTTGCGCTCGAATACGAGCACGCCGACCTGTGTGGCCACGGCCAGCACGCATAGCGCGACTACTACAGTGACTGAGATCATTGCCAATATCCGGGGACTTTTGTGCACGATCCAGCTACGCGACGGTACCCTGAGGGTTTCGCGCCGCGCGCCACTTACGCGCTGACGCCAAGACGACCAATACCCGGCAGTTTGATCGCGGGCCGGCGGATGTCGAGGCCGAATACGGCACCGAGCAGATTGAGCTCGAGCCCTTCGACCCAGCCTGCGGTAACGCCGAGATAGCCGCCCAGCGTGGCGCGCACGCCGGTGCCGGAAGGTGTCCAGCCAAAGGCATTGCCGGCATAGGGGAAATCCTTGCCGATGGCGGTGGGCGGCAATGCCACCTGCAATTCGGGCACGGCGGCCAGAACGGCCGCGACGAAGGTGTTGGAGTTCGGCCCGGGCCAGGCCCGATAGTCGCCGTAGGAGCGCCAGGAATAGCTGGCGATCGCCGCCTGAATCTTCGGGATCATCGCGGTGGCCGCGTCACCATCGGCGGCTGCGATAGCGGTCGGCACGTCGCCGAACCAGCGGCCGTCAGCGGCAAAACCATTCAGGCGGATCGGCTCGCCCCACGCCGTATAATCGTAGCGGGTGTAGCGCGACGCGCCCTTTTCCTTGAATACGATCCAGCTATGGACCGCAAAAATACCGCGCCAGCGCACCGTCCGCGCTGCAAAGACCCGCACCAGCGCCTCGGGATGCGCAGCGGGCGGTGGCAACAGGCCGGCGCTGGAACGATCCGCGCTCTGCCAATCGACCGAGCGATCACCCATCCAGTATCTGGCGGCCGACACAACGATGGGAACGACAAGAAGCGCGAGCAGCACAATCACAAATTTTCTCACTGAGGAAGGGCCCGTGGCGGGAAACAATATTGTGGATATGGGGGCGTTTGGCGGCTTTGCCACGGCGATCGCGACAAACGGCCTGCAAGGACTGTCCACGCTATCCACAGGAACGCATTCGTTCCCGCCCGGTTATCGCCACGATCAGGCGGCGGACTGACGCCATGATCTGAACTGGAGATAGTTCCATGACGGCCCGCCCAACCGATGCTGTGATCGACGAAATCATTTCTACCTGCAATGGCGACTTGCGCGGCGCGCTCAAGGCTTTGCTGATGGTCAACGAACAACTGGAAGCGGAATTGCAGCAACTCTATGCCGCTTCACCCCAGTTCGGTGCTATCCGGCCCGGCAATAACGTCCTGCACTAGATCGACCAACGCGCCTATTCTGGATCGTCTTTGTCTTCGACTTTCGGACATTGTGGAATGGTGGAACGTACGCGCGTCTTGAACTCGTGCCACTGCGCCCCACGTAGTCGCAACTTTGGTTAATCCGGAGCTGCTGCATCGTCGAAAGACAGCGATAATGACTAGCCGACGCGGCGCTGCGCTGACTTGCTCTGCTGGATATCTGCGTCATTGTCCTCTGCAGCTTCAGTGGTCGGCGGGGACAACTGCATCAGGACGATCTGTCCGGGTGACGCGATCTCAATACCTTCTTCCTGGAAGCGGATTTTCATGCGGCGATTGAATTCGCGCTGTACGGCCCAGCGGCCGGAATCGGTACACCGGATCTGCCCGACGATCGTCGCCATCGAGCCATCGACCTTGTCGACGCCCCACAATTCGAGATCGCTGCGGATCAGCGGCTTGAAAGCTGCCTCATTGCGCATCTGCTCGACGATGTCCTTCAGCAACTGGCCGGCGCGGTCGGTATCTTCCTTGTAAGCGACGCTGACGCTGACGGCCGCGTTGCCTGCACCGCGGCTGGCATTGGTGATGGTGGTCACCGCGCTGAAGGGAATGATGTGAACCGAACCATCGCCGGCACGCAGCCGGATGGTACGGATCGAGACGTTCTCGACGACACCCGAGAGACCCGACACCGTGACGTTGTCTCCGACCTGCACGGTGCTTTCCAGCAGCAGAAACAAGCCGGTAATCACGTCCTGCACCAGCTTCTGCGAACCGAAGCCGATGGCAATGCCGAGGATGCCGGCACCGGCGAGCAGCGGCGCAACATTGACACCGATCTCGCTCAGCGCGGTGAGCGCAACCACCGCGATGATTACACCGAGTAATGTCGTGCGCAGCATCGGCTGGAACGTGCGCAGACGCGCCGCGCGGGCGAAATGAGCATCGCGCGTCAGCGCCGCGAGCTGACGCTCCATCAGCGCATTGCTACCTTCCCACACAACCGCAGCGACAATGGCCGCTACGCCGACGGTGATGACAGCCGAGACGACCCGACTGCCGATCTGGCCGCCATAGAACCAGACAATGGCATTGACGCCCCACACTTCCAGCAAGGCAACGAGGCCGATCACCGCGATGATCGTTGCGACGACCTTGCGCAACAGGGGCAGATAACGATTGGCACGCGTCTCAAGACCTGGAAAGCGCTGCAGGATTTCCGGTTTGATGCGGAAACCGCGATCAATGAGACTCAGTGCAATCATCGAGACGAGCCGGGCCACCAGCGCGACAATGACCGTGCCGACGATGTATCGCAGCAGCAATGAATAACCGTTCTGGATATTGAGCGCCCAGATGGTCCAAGCCGCCATCACGACGACGATGGCCAGCACATGCCAGAGACTGGCGAGGCGATTTCGCATCGCGCTCAGGAAGCCCGTAGCACCGATCGGCGCGCGGAGTGCATCGGCAACGGGCTTCCGGCACTGCAGGACGATGACGACGACAAACAGATGCACGACCAGCATCACGAGCTTGATCAACGCAAAATGCGCCGAACGATAGAGGCCCATCATCAGGGCGACATTGGCGATTGCGATGCCGGTGGCGCCGACGCCGACGATGCGACGCGTCCAGATTTCGAGATAGGCTGCGGTCTCCTCCTTCACCCTGAACAGAGCGAGCGGCCCGAACAACGCGCGCATCGCGCAGATGATGGCGCGCGCCACCACATAGCTGTTTACGATCGCAAGGATCGCGAGGCGCGTGATCCCGGCATCGCCGATCTGGGTGCCGAGCAGCAGCGATACCGTGCCGGTAAAGACGAAAATCGGAAACAATTCGAGGAGAAGACGCCCGACCACATAGGGAAGCCGCAGCAGCGATTGCCACGCCCGGGTCAGGCTGCGCCGCCGTTTGTTGAGATCAGGCGTCTCGGTGACGTCCGCCGTGGACGACGGTGGATCGGCACGTTCGATGAGCGAGGACGGCGCACGGGCGACGAAAGGAATGCGCGCCTCGAGCGCGGCCTGCGGCCTCCGCAGCAGCCAAACCATGAGCCATTCCGCCGCCAGCGCACCGCCGAATACGACAACAAGCTTCCAGGCGATGTCGAACAGGAGATGATAGGTGGCGGGATCGTTCGCGCTGCGCTGTAGCCAGTACCATAGCGCCGGAAAGCGCGTGACCGATTGCACGGCTGTCGAGACCTCGCGTGTAATATCGCCGAGCTGATCGGAAATAGTCACGAGCAATTGCGCGCCAAGACTGTCGGCGTCGAGCGGAATGGCCGGTTTCTTCTCCGGCGATGCAGGTGTCGCCGTGGCGACCGCGCGCAGCGTATCGATCATTTCCTTGCGCTTGACGTCGTCTTGCAATGTGTCGAGCGCAGCCTTGGCCTGATCGGGGGACAGCGTCGAAGCTGCAGGCGCCGGCGGCGCATCGGCTTTCTGCGCCAGCGCAGGGCCGGTCACAGCAGCCATCGGTGCGGCCATCAACACACATAGCAAAGCGAATAGCGGAAATGACTTCGGCGCCAAAAGGTGTCCCTTCCTGTGGCTCGGAAAACGCCCTTTTCGCCCGTTTCCTGTGTCAGAAGTTTGATTCCCCGGCGACGATGTCTTGTTTTTCCATCGCGGGCAGCAGGGATGCATCAAAGCAGGGTGATGTTCCCACGATGCCCCGCGAGCGCCCCAACTTTCAAGGAATCTCAGATATCGCGGCCTTCGACCTTTTCGGTCAGGGTCTTGACCAGCTCCGGCACCTTTTCGAGATGCGGATTGACCGCAAGCGCCTTGCGGAACGCATCGAGCGCACGCTTGTCGTCGCCCAGCTCCTGCATGATCATGCCGAGCCCTGCCAGAGCACCGAAATGCCGGGGTTCGCGTATCAGCACCTGCTCGATATCCTGCAACGACCGGGTGTAATCGTTCTGCAGGTAATATAGCGTGGCGCGCCGATTCCAACCCTCGACGTAATCGGGGCGCAGCTTCACCACCGCGCTCAACAATTGCAGCGACAGATCGACCTGCTTGGCGTCCAGCGCCGTCTTGGCGCGGGTCATCAGCAGCGCGGTAGTGTCGCTTGTGGTCTGCGACCACAGGGCCCAGATCCGGCCTTCGACGTGTTTGGCACTGGCTTCGTCCGGCGCCGCTTTCAGCGCACCAAACAGAAAATCAAGGCCGCGCGTCTTGTCGGCATTGACCTTCGGCAGTTTGGCGGGCGGCTCGGGAATCTTCTTCGGCGCATCCGGGGTCACGATCTGCGGATCTTTGACCTGCGCGTAGACGGGTGCTGCGCCCAGAAATGCGCTCAGCAGAATTCCAAAACCTGCGGCCGGGATTCTCAATGCCATGCCACAAGTCTAGACACGAAAAAACGCGCTGCAAAGCAGCAGCGCGTCAAACACCTGTGATGTCGTGAGGCCAGCCGGCAAAATGCCGGCCGCGCAGCAACTCAACCCTGGCGAGCCTTGAAACGGCGCTGGGTCTTGTTGATCACGTAGACGCGGCCCTTGCGGCGGACCAAGCGGTTGTCGCGGTGACGACCGCGCAGCGATTTCAACGAGTTACGGACTTTCATCGGTCAATCCTGATAGCTTGCGATACTGACGTCAAAGGCCGTGCGCAGCAGGCCGAAATCAGCGAAAATGAGCTTGAACCCGCTGGCGACCAAGTCGCCCGGGACCCGCGGTTTCTAAGCCATCGGGCGCCGGACTGTCAATCCGATCCGGGCATCTGACGACCATCGGATCGATATTTGCAGGTATTTTGGTGGCTTGAGGGTCCGGGAACAGCCACCGGACCCTTCAAACACGTGCGGATCACTCTTGCGGGACATTCGCGGTTTTCACCACTGCGCCCCACTTCTTGATCTCCGAATCGACGAAAGCCGTGAATTCAGCTCCCGTCAGCTTGCCCGGCTCGACGCCCTGGGTGGCGAATTTCTCGCGGGTCGCGGGTGCCGCCAGGATCTCCTTCATGGCCGCCACCAGCTTCGTATAGGCCGGGCTGCCATTGGCCTGTGGCATGTACATGCCGAACCAGGCGGTCGCCTCGAACCCCTTTACGCCGGCCTCATCGAGGGTCGGGGCGTTGGGGAGCGAGGCCGCTCGGGTCAGGCTGGTGACCGCGAGCACGCGGATGTTGCCCGCCTCGGCAGCAGGCAAAACGGTCGGCAACGTATCGAACATGATCGGAATATGGCCGCCGATCAGGTCGTTCATCGCCGGCGCGGCCCCCTTGTAAGGGATGTGCTCGATATTGATTCCAGCCATCTGCTTAAACAATTCGCCCGACAGATGATTGGCGCCGCCGACGCCGGCCGATCCGAAGGACAGCTTGCCGGGCTGCTTCTTCGCCAGTTCGATCAACTCGGCGACCGACTTCGCCGGAAAGTCCCTGGTTACAACAAGCGCATTTGGCGCCGTCGCGATCAGGGCGATCGGCGAGAAGTCCTTCTGTGTCTCGTAAGGCAAACTCTTGCGCAGACTCGGATTGATCACGTGATGCGTGGCCGTGACCAACAACACGCTGCCATCGGCGGGCGATTTCGCCACGACCTCCGAACCGATCGTACCCGATGCGCCTGGCCGGTTCTCGACGATCGTAGTGACGCCGAGCTTCTCGCCGAGATATTGCGCGACGAACCGCGCGAGGATGTCCGTTGTGCCCCCCGCTGGAAACGGCACGATGATCTTGATCTGACTGACTGGAAAATTCTGCGCCAGCGCGCCCGACAACATGACAAAAGTCATCGCCAGACACGACAGGGCGAGCCTCGTGAGCTTCTTCATTTCGATCCCTTGCCTGTTCTTGTCCGGCGTGCGGACTATGCCGCACGCCGTTGCATTGAGCCACTAGGCTGTCAGCGGAAATTCAACCATCGCCTCACCGGTCGCGACCTTCTCGTCGTTCTGGTTCTTCACCAGCACGTCGATCAGCACCCAGCGCGATTTCTCGGTGGTCTGCTTGGCCTTGATGATGCCGACCGGCTGGATCGTGTCGCCAGGCTTCACCGGCTTGACCCAGCGCGTTTCGAGACGGCGATGGATTGCACCCGCAGGATAGGCCCAGTCGGTCAGCATGCGGGTGATTAGCCCGAAATTATTCATGCCATGCATGATGATGCCGCCGAAATTGGTCTTGCCGAACGAGTTCTTCATGTAGTTGTCGTCGAGATGCAGCGGATTGTAGTCGAGCGATCCGTCGCAGAAGAGCCGGATCGACTCGCGCGACACTGCGAAGCTCGGACCGTCGATGGTGTCGCCGGTGGAGAGTTTGTCAAAGCTGGTTGTCATGGTTGATCTCCTTGCCACACTCACATCGGGCGGATGGTCTGGCCGCGGCCAGAACAGATGACGTCGCCACGCTGGTTGAAGAACACGTTGTCGTGGACCACGAACAGCCGCTCGCGCTTGATGAATTTGTCGAGCGCGCGGGCCTGCAGGGTGATGGTGTCTCCGGGCCGTGCCGGGATGTTGTAGCTCCAGGACTGGCCAGCATTGACGGTGCCAGGTGTGCGCATCCAGTCGTCGGCCGGCGTGCAGGAGAACATCAACAGGATGTGGATCGATGGCGGCGCGATCAGACCGCCATAGGGCGACGCCTTCGCGTAAGCCTCGTCGAAATACAATGGGTGGTTCTCGCCGACCGAGCGGCAATAAAGCTGGATCGCCTCCCTCGTCAGGACATAAGGCAGCGTCTTGCGTGGCTCGCCCGGGACGATCTCGTCCCAGACCTTGCGCAGGTTCGCGTCCTTCCAGAAATCGGTTTCAAAAACTTCCGCTTGCGCCATAGCGCCTTCTCCACTAACGTTCACCAGGCGAACTTTATGTCCGCCTTACGAACAAGTATAGGCGCGGTTTCCCGGGACTGACAAGTCCGAACCGGTAGGATGGTGCATGGCCAAAGACAGTGACGGTTTCGTTCGGGCGATCGCCCGTGGTTTTGCGGCCGTCGAAGCGCTTGGTCGCCCACCGGGCCGGCACACGCTTTCGGAAGTCGCCGCGATCGCGGGCCTCAGCCGCGCGACGGCGCGCCGGATGCTGGCGACGCTGATCGTGATGAAATATTGCGAAGCCGATGGCCGCTATTTCAGCCTACGCCCGCGGGCGCTGGGGCTTGGCCTGTCCTACCTCAATGCACTGCCTTACTGGGGCTATGCGCAACGCGCTTTGGAAGACCTGCGCAACGAAATCGGCGAATCCTGCTCGCTGGCCGTGCTGGACGAGACCGAGATCGTCTATGCGTTGCGATTGCCGGCGCAGCGCATTCTCTCGGCCAATCTCGCCGTCGGAAGCCGCCTGCCCGCCCACGTGGTGTCGCTCGGCCGGGTCCTGCTGGCGGCCCTGCCGCCGGACCAGCGCGCGCACTATCTCGCCACCACCGAATTTAAGCAGATCACCCCACACACCATCACCGATCCCGTGCTGCTGGAATGCGAGCTCGAACGCGTCGAGGCCAAAGGCTATGGCTGGGTCGATGGCGAACTCGATCCAGCCATCTGCGGCATCGCCGTCCCCGTCCGCGACCACGGCGGCCGGGTCGTCGCGGCGATCAGCGTGAATGCGATCTCGGGCACAATGGACGAGGCGACGGCAAAGGAGAAATACCTGATCCCGCTCCGCCGCACCGCGCAGGATATCCGGACACAGTCCTTCTCTACCGGCTAGGTCGGCAGCGTTCCGCGCCTTTCATTCAGCAGGCCGGTTTGCTAGAGCAACCGCCAACGATAATGATGAAAGTGCGGGAGACGCGGGACATGAAATTGCTCAATCCGGACGACCTTGTCGCCATCGACATCCACACCCATGCGGAAGAGCCATGCGGCTGCCACGCCGACGACGGCTATGATGATTTCCAGGCCCGCATGGCCGAGTATTTCAAGTCGCCGCATAAGCATCCGCCGACAGTGCAGGAAACAGCCGCCTATTACCGCGACAAAAAGATTGCCGCGGTGATCTTCCCGGTCGACGCCGAGCGCGAGACCGGCTTCCGCCGCTACAACAACTACGAGATGCTGGAGATCGCCAAAGAGAACGCCGACGTGCTGATCCCGTTCGCGTCGATCGATCCGCACAAGGGCAAGCTCGGCGTGCGCGAGGCACGCAAGCTGATCTCCGAATACGGGGTAAAGGGTTTCAAGTTCCACCCGACCATGCAGGGCTTTTACGCCAACGACCGCATGGCCTATCCGCTCTATGAGGCGATCCAGGAAGGCGGCGCTATCGCGCTGTTCCACACCGGCCAGACCGGCGTCGGCTCCGGCATGCCCGGCGGCATGGGAATGCGGCTGAAATATTCCAACCCGATGTATATGGACGACGTTGCGGTGGATTTTCCGGACCTGAAGATCATTCTGGCACATCCCTCCTTCCCTTGGCAGGAAGAGGCGCTGTCGGTCGCGACCCACAAGCCCAACGTGTATATCGACTTGTCCGGCTGGTCGCCGAAATACTTCCCACCGATCCTCGTGCGCTACATCAATTCGATCCTGCAGGATAAGATGCTGTTCGGCTCCGACTGGCCAGTGATCATGCCGGATCGCTGGATGGCCGATTTCGCCAAGCTCGACATTCGCGACGAGGTGCGTCCGAAGGTCCTGAAGAACAACGCACGGAAACTCCTGGGCATATGACGAACAACGATCTGCCGCGCAAACTTGCGGATGCCCGGCAGATCGCCGCCATTGCCACCGGCTTCTCGCTGCCGTTCTCAACCAGCGGTCAGGCTATCGCGGTGTCGATCTTTGCAGTGCTCGCGCTGCTGACACTCGACCGCGATCGTTTCATCGCCACGTTGCGGAGGCCGGCGGCCTATCTGCCGGTCGCGCTGTTCGTGCTGATCCTGGTCGGCGTGCTCTGGTCGATGCAGCCGCTCAGCGGCGCGATCAGATGGGTTGGTCCCTACGCCAAGCTGCTGCTGATCCCACTGGTGATGGCAACGGCATTTACGCCGAAACAAGCATTACAGATCGCTTATGGCTTTCTTGCCGCCTGTATATGTCTTCTCGCCCTGTCATGGGCTGCGTTCCTGTGGCCCACGGGGCCGTGGGGCTGGTTCAAGGCGCCCGGCGTGCCCTTCAAGGACAACGCGGTTCAATCCGGCTGCTTCGCACTTTGTGCCTTCGCTCTGGCGATCGGCGCGATGCGCATCTGGGTCCAGGACACCCGCCGCGCCATCGCGATGATCGTGCTCGCGCTTCTGTTCTTTGCCGACATTTTCCTGATCTATGTGTCGAAGACCGGCGCAATCATGGCCGCCGCATTACTCGGTTTATTCGTCATCCACGCCGGCGGCTGGCGACGCTCTGCCATGGTCGCGGTCGCAGCCATGATCGTAATCGGCATCGCACTGCTGACCTCGCCACAAGCCCAGCGCCGGATTGCAGAGATCAACTCGGACATCAACGCCAATAGCGGCCAGACCGCAGGCGGCGAAACAATCTCGACTGCATCGCGGCTGGATTTCTGGAGCAAGGCAGTCGGCTTCGTGAAGGCCTCGCCCATCGTCGGCCACGGCACCGGGAGCATCAAGCCGCTGTATCAGAGCATGGAGGCGACGAAGCCGTCGCCCTATGGCCAGGCCACGCCCGATCCGCACAATCAAACGCTTCATACCGTGCTGCAGGTCGGCCTGATCGGCGGGCTGCTACTATGGGCAATGTGGATCGCGCATGCACGGCTTTTTCTCGCGCGCGATTATGCAAGCATCCTCGGCCAGGCCGTCGTGTTGCAGAACGTGATTGGCGGACTTTTCAACAGTCACATCTCGGCGGTGACGCAAGGGATGCTATACTGCCTGGCAGTGGGATTGCTGGGCGCGCTGGTGCGCAACGCTCCATCCGGAATGACCGGCCAAAAGCCGCAAACTACTTCAGCTTCAGCCACCGCTTCAAATAACGCCGCCTGAACTTCTGCACGGCAAACTGTATGCGCAACTGCAATTGCGCATGCCCCTTGCGATCGAGTGAGCTCTTGAACACGCCGTTGAGCGAGCCTTGTTCGGCTAGCGGCGGTTCCGGCCACAGGAACGGGATGCCCATGGCGGGATCGCCGGTGTTAAAGGCGATGTCGATAGGCTCGTGCATGGGATGCCGCGCGATCCAGTCAAGTCGCGCCGAGGCCTCCGGCGCGCCCAGCACATAGGCTTCCATATTGCGCACGCGATTGCCGGGATAGACGATCTGGCCCGGGCGCAACTCCGACGCCGGGGTGTAAAAATTGGTCGCGGCGCCAAGATGCAGAATGCGCGGCCGCGGCCACTTTTCGGCTTCGTCGAGCACGCGCTTCAACTGGTCGCAGAAATCCGGCACCAGCAATGCGTCATCCTCGAAGATCAGCGCCAGATCCTGGCCGCGCTCGCGGATGCGCTGCATGGCGACGACATGTTTCAGCGCGCAGGATTTCTGCCGCAGCGTGAGATCGGCGCCTTCGGCGAAATAAGCCCGATCGACATCGGAGGTGATCTCGTCGGCATCGAAATCCAGCACCCACTCGAACTTGATGCCCGCGCGGTCGAGCTCGCGCTGGATATGCTCCGTGCGCTCGGGCAACGACTTGGCATGGATCACATAGGCCGGCAGCATCGAGGGGTAGGCTCCAGAACATCATCCGGCACGGTCAGCCAGACAAGAGCCCGTATAAGGTCAAAACCGGCGCGAGGGAATGGCGCGGCAGCGCCGCCCCAGTTCCCCAATGCACGGATGTGACTTCACTTTGTCGGCGACATGTGAGAGGGCGTGGCGGTATGTCACCGAGACCGCATCATGAGCCTTGAGTCCGTCCGCGCCTTTCTCACCGCCAACGCCCCCGAATTATCCGTCACCGTCACCGACAAAAGCTCGGCCACGGTCCTTCTCGCCGCCGAGGCATTGGGCGTCGAACCCGGCCAAATCGCCAAGACGCTGTCGGTGCGGGTCGGCGACCGGGTGGTGCTGGTGGTGACCAAGGGTACAGCGCGGCTCGACAATAAGAAGGCACGCGATGCACTTGGCGGCAAGCCCCGCATGCTGGGGGCCGACGAGGTCGTTGCCCTCACCGGCCATCCGGTCGGCGGCGTCTGCCCGTTCGGCCTGGCAACGCCATTACAAGTCTACTGCGACGTGTCGCTGAAGGAATTCGCCGAGGTGTGGCCGGCGGCGGGCTCGGTCAACAGTTCGGTGCGGATGTCCCCGGCACGGATGGCCGAACTGACCGGGGCCAGCTGGGTCGATGTTTGCCAGGAACCGGCGGCAGTGCAGGAGCAAGCTCCCGCGATGGGTTGAGGCAGCGAGAATAATTCACTGCCGTTCATTGCCGGCAGAGAACAAGCCAACCGCCGTCCGGCACGAGAGCAGCGCGGGTATTGCTATTTTTGCCGGGGGATCGACTTCGCCCGCGCAAGGCACGATTTTCCGGATGTCGTCCCTGAGGACGCTCGGCTGCGCAGCAATATGTGCGGCCAAACCGGACAAGACCATGCGCTTCAAAGCCTCGTCTCATCGCCCGCAGTCGTCGAAGACCTGGAAGCAGGTGGTGGCGTCGATCGTGGCCGCAGCTGCAGCCGGACTACAGTCCGCTGGCGCCTGAATGCGCTCTGTAGACGTCCGCGGGAGCGCAAACGCCGCTGGCGCCAAGTTCCCGCGTTATCAAAATCTTGAGGGTATATAGCTAGGGTTGCATCCGGCCGTGTGTAAATCGGCGGGGGGACCTCGAGATGCGGCTCGTGCCGATCACCGACGCCGACAGAAGCTGGGCTTCACTGAAGTCGCAGTGGCGGAAGGCTGCCGAGGCAGCCGAGGAAGACTTCTCCACTTACACCCAGGGTATTTTCGCGGCGCTGGACCCTGTCATGCAGGGCGGCAAGGGTGGGTTGTACGGTCTCTACGACGGCACCGTTCCGCAGGCTTTCTGTCAGGTCAGCAAACTTCTGATGCCCAAATTCGAAGGTCCCGTGCTGCGTTGCCGTTTCATGACCGTGTCGCCGACCTACGACTTCGGGAGTGCCGGTCTCGATAAATACGGACAACTGCTGATCGAGCTGTTTTCCGGCATGATCTGGCTGTCGCGCAACGCCCTTTCCGCCAGCCATATCCAGTTTCACCTCCGCAGCCCCGCCGACGCGCAGTTCCTCGCCCCATTGCAGGCACCGGTGCCCGACTCGCCGTTCCAGCGCTTCACCATTAACGGCGCCTGGGTCGAATGCGATCTCAAGCTGCCCGAACTCGAAACAATGTAAGAGCGTGCAGCGCAATGACGCGTGCCGCAAGCTTGCGCAGCGACATCGGCGATGATAGCCCGGTTGTACGATGACCGGACAAGCTAAGCCACGCACCAAGCGCAAGACAACCAATGGGGCCGCAGGCACGCCTTTGCTGCGACCGCTCAATCCCGTGCGCCGCCGTACTGAGGAAGTCGTCGAGCGCATCGCTGCCCAGATCATCGAAGGCCGCTTGCCCGCAGGCGCGCGTCTGCCGACCGAGCAGGCCATGATGGCGGCCATGGGCGTCAGCCGCACGGTCGTTCGCGAGGCGATTGCCGCACTCCGCGCCCGGGGCCTTGTAACCACCCGGCAGGGCGCCGGTGCCTTCGTCAACAGTGAGCCCGATCAGCAACCTTATGCCATCGACCCCGACGGCCTGGGCTCGCTTGGCAGCGTGATCGAAATTCTTGAACTGCGCACGGCCGTCGAGATGGAGGCCGCGGCTATAGCCAGCGAGCGCGCCACCGCTGCCCAGATCCGAGCCATTGCCAAGGCCGCGGCTACCTTCAGCCGCGCCATCGCCAATGGCGACCGCGCAGTGAAGGAGGATTTCGACTTCCACTTCGCCATTGCTGTCGCCACGCAGAATGCGCGCTTTGTCGGTTTTCTGGAATTCCTTGGCGGTCTTATCATCCCGCGCCAGAGCATCCGCACCTTCGATGGCAAAGTCGAATTGCAGAAGCGCTATCTCGAGAGTATCGAGAAGGAGCATCAAGTCATCGTCAATGCGATCAGCGCCCGTTCGCCGCGCAAGGCTCGCGATGCGATGCGCCGGCATTTGCTGAACGGCAAGGAACGCTACAAGCAGTTGTCAGTCGATCCGGTCCAGTAGCTCACCTGAAGCCGAACGCGTGCGGCAGCGCCATCGAGAACCACGGCACGTAAGTCACCAGCATCAAGACGGCGAACATCACCCAGTAAAACGGCCAGATTCCGCGCATCACTTCGTCCACCGAGACCTTGCCGATGGCGCAGCCGACGAACAGCGTGGTACCGACCGGCGGCGTCAGCAGACCGATGCCGAGATTGAGCAGCATCACGATGCCAAAATGCACGGGGTCGATCCCGAAACTCTTCACCACCGGCAGCAGGATCGGCGTGCAGATCAGCAGCAGTGGCGCGAGATCGAGCGCCGTGCCGAGGATCAGCAGCATGATATTGAGCCACATCAGCAGCACGTATTTGTTCGACGAGATGGCGACGAAGAACTCCGTCATATGCGCCGGCATCCGCATCATCGCAGCGACATAGCCGAAGCATGACGCGGTCGCGACCAGCGTCAGCACCATCGCCACCGTCTGGAGCGTCCGGTAGGTCAGCATCGGCAGCTCGGACCATTTGTAGTCGCGATAGATAAACATCGTGACGAAGAAGGCCCAGACGCACGCCACAGCGCCAGCCTCGATCGGCGTGAACACGCCTGTAAGAATGCCACCGAGCACGATCACCAGTGTGACGATGCCCCAGGTGGCATCCCCCAGCATCTTCAGCGCCTGCTTCACCGGCACCGGCTCGCCCTTCGGATGACCATCGCGATAGGCAAAGTAGAGACACAACAACATGATCGCGAAGCCAAGTAACAGACCGGGCACGATACCTGCCAGGAACAGGCTGGTGATCGAGACCACGCCGCCGGTCGCCAGCGAATAGATCACCGCATTGTGGCTCGGCGGCACCAGGATCGCCTGGACCGAGGCGGAGATGGTCACATTGGTGGCGAATACCCGTGGATAACCCTTCGCCGCCATCTGCGGGATCATCACCGAGCCAATCGCCGACGTATCCGCGACCGACGAGCCGGAGATCCCGGACATGATGGTCGTAGCCAGAATATTGACCTGGGAGAGGCCGCCGCGGATGCGCGTGAAGCCGACCACGACGGCTGCAAAATCAACCAGCCTTCGGGCCATGCCGCCTTCTGCCATGATGGCGCCGGCCAGCACGAAGAACGGCACGGTCAGCATCGACACCTTGCCGACGCCGCTGGAGAGTTGCTGCATCACAGCTGCAACGGGCAGATCGATCCACAGTGCGCCGACCAGCGCGGAAAGCGCCAGGGCAAAGGCGATCGGCATGCCGACGGCGAAGAACAGACACATGCTGAGCAGAAGAACGGCGATGTCCATGTCGGATTTTCTTTATTCTGGCTGGAGCTGATCGGCGAAGCTAGTCGAGAGGTATGTGTGCGTCGCTGCCATCCTGTGGCGGCGGACCGATGGTCAGGCGTTCGACGACAAAGAGAAACATCATCGCGCCGGAAACGGGGATCGGCATGTAGGTGATCCCGACAGACAACCAGGGAAATTCATCCACCGAATTGCCCCAGGTGGTCATCACCAGCTTCATGCCCCAGATCACCATGAACAGTGCCACCGCAGCCATCAGCAACTCGCTGATGAAAGCAGCCACGACACGCGCGTGAGGCGGCAGCAGGTTGGTACCTACCGTCATGTTCATGTGGATGCGCTGGCGATAGCAGTTGGCGGCGCCAATGAAAGTCACCGCTATCGTCAGCAACACCGCCAGCGGCTCCGGCCACGACGCCGCGCTGTTCAAAATGTAGCGGGTGTAAACAGCCCAAGGAATAATCGCGGAGATCAGCACAAGCGCCAGGCAAGAAAACACGGCGCCGGACCAGTATAGTGCGTTCATGGCGCGGCGGAACGCGTAAGCCGCACCATGGCTGGCCGTATCGGCGTGATGACTGGATGCAGCCGGCAGTTTGGAAATAACGTCAGACATGAAGACCTCAGGTAACGCGACGGAAGCGCTGGCCTATCCTGTCGTCCCCGCGAAGGCGGGGACGACACATTGAGAACATGCCGCTAGCTCACCGCAGCAATGCGCTTGGTCATCTCGGCGTATTTCGCGCCGTATTTGTCCCACACCGGCTTCACGGCATCGCGGAACGGCTGCTTGTCGATGGACGTGACGATGTCGGTGCCGACTTCCTTCATCTTGTCCAGCGCGGTCTTCTCCGCCTCGTACCAGAGCACGCGCTGTTCGAGCTGCGCTTCGCGGCCGAATTTCTTCAGCAGCGCCTGATCGTCCGGCGTGAGCTTCGCCCATGACGCCTTCGAGAACACCAGCAATTCCGGAATGATCAGATGCTCTGTCATCGAGAAATACTTGGCGACCTGGAAGTGGTTCTGCGCCACGAAGGATGGCAGGTTGTTCTCGGCCCCATCGACGACGCCGGTCTGCATGGCGCTAAACACCTGATCGAAGCCCATGGCGACACCATTGCCGCCGAGCGCATTCATGGTGTCGATAAACAACGGATTGCCGATCATCCGGATCTTGAGACCCTTGAGATCAGCGAGCGTCTTGATCGGGCGCTTGCTGTTATAGATGTTGCGCGAGCCGGCATTCATCCAGCCAAGCGCGACCAGGCCGGTTTTTTCATTGGCCGTGATCTTGTTCAGCAGCTCGGTGCCAATCTCGCCATCGAGGACCGCTTCCATGTGCTTGGAATCGCGAAACACGAACGGCATGTTGAAGACGTTGACGTCATCGACCACCGGGCCGACGGCGCCGACGGAAATGCGCGCGATCTGCAGAGCGCCGACCTGGGCCTGCTCGATGGCTTCCTTCTCGCCGCCGAGCTGCATGGACGGAAACATCTGGATGGTGAGCCGGCCGCTTGTGGCGGCATCCAGCTTCTTGCCCATGCGCACCACGGATTCGACCGTGGGGTAGCCGAGCGGGTGGACATCAGAGGCCTTGAGGACCATCTTGGTCTGCGCCTGCGCAGGCGTGAACCGCCCGAGACCGGTAGCGCCAACCGCGAGCGCGGCCAGTCCGCCTTTGACGACATCTCTTCTCTTCATGGACGAAATCCTCCCTGTGAATTTCCCGATGCGGCGCGTTGGCCATTATTCTGGTTCGCCCCTTTGCGGGGTCGATCTTGTCACAATTCTAGGAGCGTGCCGGCCCGCCGTCCATCAGCTTGTAGCGGCAGCGCACCCCAAAAGTTGTACGATGACCCGACATCTAGCACCGACATCGGAGGCCGGCAAGCGCGTGCTCGAGCGGCCGCGCAGAACTAAAGTTCAACCCGAGGTGCGACGCCAAGAGAGCAGCTCGGCCTCATTCTCGCGCGGGTGTTGGGTACCCACTGATTGATTGGGTGGAATCGGTGTAGAAAGAGTCATCTGTCACGACAGGAGCCCACCGTGCCAACTGAACGCTTTCAATTCCCCGGCGCGGCCGGCCATATGCTGGCGGCGGCGCTGGACCTGCCCGATGGCGCTGTCCATACATATGCGCTGTTCGCGCATTGCTTCACTTGCGGCAAGGATGTGCTCGCGGCTCGGCGTATCTCCGCGGCGCTGACGCTCAAGGGCATCGCCGTGCTGCGCTTCGACTTCACTGGCCTCGGCTCCAGCGAGGGCGATTTCGCCAATAGCACGTTCTCGTCGAATATCGCCGATCTCGTAAAGGCCGCCGACCATTTGCGGGAAATACGCCAGACACCGGCAATCCTGATCGGCCACAGCCTCGGCGGCGCAGCGATCCTCGCCGCCGCTGAACAGGTGCCGGAAGCCAAGGCCGTTGTCACCATCGCGGCGCCCTCCGATCCCGCGCATGTCACCGACATGTTCGCCGAACATGTCGACGCGATCCGCGAAAAAGGCGAGGTCGAGGTCAAGCTCGCCGGCCGGCCGTTCAGCATCAAGCGTGAATTCCTCGACGATATCGCCGAGCACAATCTGATCACAAAGGTGACCAGGCTGCACAAGGCGCTGCTGATCATGCATGCGCCCACCGACGACACAGTGGGCATCGACAACGCCACGAAGATTTTCGTCGCTGCCAAACATCCCAAGAGCTTCGTCTCGCTGGCCGGCGCCGATCATCTGCTCACGCAAAAGCATGACGCGATCTATGTCGCCGATGTCATCGCCGCCTGGGCCGGACGCTATCTCAATGCGGTCGCCGTCACGCCCGTAGCGAGCCTGCCTGAAGAGCCGCGCAAGGTGGTGGTGAGCGAGACGCGCGCCAGCAAATTCCAGCAGGTCATCACTGTCGGCCCGCATCAGATACTCGCCGACGAGCCGATCGCCGCCGGCGGCGAGGACACCGGACCCGGTCCGTATGATCTGCTGCTCAGCGCGCTCGGCGCCTGCACCGCGATGACCATGCGGCTCTATGCCGAACGCAAGGCATTGCCGATGGACCACGTCACGGTGACGCTGAACCACAAGAAGATCTACGCCAGGGATTGCGAGGAATGCGAGACCAAGGACGGCATGCTGGACCAGATTGAACGCGTCATCACGATCGACGGCAAGCTCGATGCGGAGCAGCGCGCAAAGCTCATGGAGATCGCTGACAAGTGCCCGGTACACCGGACACTGACATCTGAGATCAGGATCGTGACGACAGCAGCAGAGTAAGCGTGTCGCTGACGCGCCTTTACCTGCTAGGGTCCGGATAGACTAGGCTGCGCCAGCCCGAGCGATCGAACGGCGCCCACGCGCCTTCCTTCTGCGCGAGACGCTCCGCCACTGCATAGACGACAGCGGGGTGATGCCCCATCCCGCAATGGCTGCTCTCGACCTCGATGCTCTCGGACATCGCCGATGACTTCTCCATGCAGCCCTGCCAGGCACAGACACCGTCGGTGCGGCTGTAGATCGCGGTGGTCGGGACCGGCGGCGTATCGGCAAGCGAACCACCGAAATCGTCGTCGGTGTCGTCGGCGCGTTTGCCGCTGGCGAATTCATAGACACGCCAGGCATTGGTGGATTTCGGATGGCCGGCAAACGGGCTACCCAGCGTGATCACCGAACGGACGCGGTCCGGCATCATCTTGGCGAGCTGGCGCGCATAAAGGCCGCCGAGACTCCAGCCGACCAGACTCACCTTGCGGCCGTGGGTCTCGTTCATCTCTTTCAGCAATTCGACCATGCTGCCCTGCACGCCGTCACGCAGCCCGAGATTGCGGCCCTGCTTCCAGCCGCTGACGGCATAGCCGCGGCCCTTGAGAAACGTGCGGAGCGGACCTGTCGAAACATCCGAGGCCACAAGGCCCGGCAGTACCAGTACCGGATGACCATCGCCACGCGGCGCGAGATTCAGCAGCGGCAGCGCGCCGAGAAAGGCGCCGAATTCGTGAACCGCACGGCCTTCAAGAAACATCAGGGTTTTCGATGGGGGACGTTGCGCCTGGGCCGTAGCCGACATCTGATTTCCTCTCGCCGGCGCGCTGGCCGGTCATATCGATTGATTTGAATGCAGCCTCACAGGGAGGGAATCACACAACGCACCGAAGCAACTATCAGTTCACTCAAGTTAAGGTCGGGTTTGTGGCAGTTCAAGCGCATCCCGATACCCCCCGGCGCCTCACTTCCGCAATGCGGAACTGCTCTCACAGCAGTCGCAACAGATATTCGATCGTGTAGAGCGCCAGCCCAGCGAGGCCGCCGATCAGCGAACCGTTGAAGCGGATATATTGCAGATCGCGGCCTATATTGACTTCGATGACACCGATCAGCTGCTGCATGTCCCAGCCCTTCACCTGATCGGCGATAAAACTCGACACGCCGCTTTTCTGATCGGCGATGAACGTGCGCAGCACCACGACGATGCCCTGGTTGATCTCGCCGCGCATCTCGGCATCGGCGCGCAGCGCTGCACCGGCCTCGACGAACACATTGGCCAGATGATGTGCCAGTACATTGCTTTCACCTGATGCACTGCGCTCGATGAAGCTGCGCGCATTGTTCCAGAGATTACGCCCAAGTTCGGCAAGCTCGGGGCGCGCCAGCAGATCGCGCTTCAACCCATCGATGCGGCCGGTGAAGCCGGGCTCGGTCTCCAGCCGATCGACGAAGGAGAGCAGCATGCGGTCGAACTCACCACGGAACGGATGCGCTGGATCCTTGCGTACATCGTCAAAGAAGGTCGTGGCCGACGCGACGATGCGCTTCAGCAGGAACGCATCGGCGCGATAGAGTTTGAGCAACGTCGGCAGCTCGTCGCGAATCTTGTTCTTGATGACAGCCAGCGTGTCCGGCTCGGTCAGCGCGCCATGCATCGCGCCGAGCAGATTGTCGAGCAGGCCCTGATGGCGACCATCCCGGATGAAGCCGCGCATGGTGCCGGCAGCGATGGGCGCGAGATCGACCGACTGCAGCTGGGTCATCACGCGGCGCGTGATGAAGGTTTTGAGACCAGACGTTTCCGTCGCCGACATCGCCTCCGGCAACAGCCGCAGCAAGAAACGCGCGAGATCCGCGCTACGCTTTTTATCGCTCAGCCAGTCTGCAACGAAACTCGCAAAATCCACCTCACGTAATTTGGCCTCGACCGGCCCGGCTTCGAGGAAATGCACCTCGATGAATTCACCCAACTTGTCGGCAATGCGATTTTGATTCGCCTGGATGATCGCGGTGTGCGGAATCGGCAGACCCAGCGGCCGACGGAACAGCGCGACAACGGCGTACCAGTCCGCCAATCCGCCAATGGTGGCCGCTTCCGCGAAGGCCGCAACGAATCCGAACGCGGGATGAATCGGCAGCAAGATTTTTGCACCGACAAACACGACCAGACAGCTCGCCAGCACCAGCGCCGCAATCGCCTTGACGCGGCGCAACTCTGCTGCGCGCGCAGCGTCGCCGGGACTCGCGAAAGACGAAAAACTGTTTGCGTCCATAGGCTTCCTCAACCGGTCAAGATGACCGGTTCCCGCTGTTAACATAATGTCGGACAATGTGAGTCACTGTCGTTAACCTTTCTTAAAGATGTCGCTCGCGGAACCTGCTCCGCGTGGTAAATCTCGATTCGAACTTGCGAGGCGCGCTTCGCTTTGATGCGCACCGAAGACCGTTTTGGGAATTTCATGAGCGAATCATTGTCGTACCGCCCCGCCCGCGATCCGCTACCGGATCAGGAACAGAAGCAGGCCGCGCTGAGCTATCTCAACGAAGCCTGGGCGGAAGCACGGCATGACGGCGTCGATGGCGATTGCCTCGCGCAGGCCAGCTTGTTCGCAGCCTTTGCCGAGCTCGTCGGCACCTATGGCGAAGACGCCGTGGCGAAGTTTGTCGAGGGTCTTCCGGGCCGCGTGCGCAATGGCGAGTTCTCGCTGACACTGGCACGGCAGTAAGATTTCTTACCCTCCCCTGAAGGGGGGGAGGGTCGGTGAGCAATCCGCGAAGCGGATGCGAGACGGGGTGGGGTGAGGCCACACACTACGTCGCTCGTGATTTCACCCCACCCCGCTGCGAGCTTCGCTCGCATCGACCCTCCCCCTCCAGGGGAGGGTGAAGAGTTCAAGCCTTCAACGTCTCCAGGAACTTCACCGTCTCGCCCTGCGACGGCGTGACCAGTTCGCCCTGCCACATCACGCGGCGGCCGCGCACGAAGGTGCCGACGGGCCAGCCGGTGACTTTCACACCGTCATAGGGCGTCCAGCCGGCCTTCGAGGCTACCCAGTCATTGGTGATGGTCTCGGTGCGCTTCAGATCCACGATGGTGAAGTCGGCGTCATAGCCCGCCGCGATGCGGCCCTTCATGGCGATGTTGTACAGCCGCGCGGGACCTGCACTCGACAGATCGACGAAGCGTGCCAGCGACAGGCGGCCGGCATTGACGTGATCCAGCATGATCGGCACCAGCGTCTGCACGCCGGTCATTCCCGAGGGCGACGCCGGATAGATTTTCTTCTTTTCCTCGAGCGTGTGCGGCGCGTGGTCGGAGCCGAGCACATCGATGATGCCCTGACTGATGCCATTCCAGATGCCGTCGCGATGGCTGGCATCGCGCACCGGCGGGTTCATCTGCGCCAGCGTGCCAAGACGCTCATAGCATTCCGGAGCCGCCATGGTCAGATGATGCGGCGTCGCCTCGCAGGACGCGACGTCCTTGTGGTCGCGCAAATATTCGATCTCTTCTTTCGTCGAGATATGCAGAACATGGATGCGCTTGCCGGTCTCGCGCGCAAGGTTGACCAGCCGCTGCGTCGCCATCAGCGCCGCAGTCTCGTCGCGCCAAACCGGGTGCGAACGGGTGTCGGCTTCGATGCGCAGGTTCTTGCGCTCGTTGAGGCGATATTCGTCTTCGGCATGGAAGGCGGCGCGGCGCTTGATGACCTGGAAGATGCGGCGCAGGCTGTCATCGTCCTCAACCAGCAGCGCACCGGTGGACGAGCCGATGAATACTTTCACGCCGGCGCAGCCGGGCGCGCGTTCGAGCTCCGGCAGGTCCTGCACGTTCTCGCGGGTGCCACCGATGAAGAAGGCGTAATCGCAATGCATGCGATGATGACCCCGCTTCACCTTGTCGGTGAAGGTCGCCTCGTCGATGGTCAGCGGATTGGTATTCGGCATTTCGAACACGCCGGTGACGCCGCCCATCACGGCGCTGCGTGATCCGGTCTCCAGGTCTTCCTTCTGTTCGAGGCCCGGCTCGCGGAAATGCACCTGGGTGTCGATCACGCCCGGCAGGATGTGCAGCCCCTTGCAGTCGATCACTTCAGCGGCCGAGGCCGCACCGAGCGATCCGATGGCCGCAATTCGGCCATTGCGAATGCCGATATCGCGCACGCCCTCGCCGTCCTGATTGACGACGGTGCCGTTCTTCAAAATCGTATCGAATGTCTGGGTCATCTGGTCTCGTCACAGCCTGTGAATGCCGCGCAGGATGAGCGCAGGCCTTGTTGTCGGCATCTTAGCGGCTTAACTTTAGCTGTCATATCCGCCAGCCGTGATTCACCCTCGTTTCCTGGCTCGTTTATTGGATTTTTCGAGATTTTCCCAATGAAAGCAGCGTTTCTCCCCGATCGGGGTGTGGTGAAAATCGCCGGCGACGACGCCCGCGGTTTCCTCAACAACCTCGTAACCTCCGAGATCGAGGTGGTGACGCCGGGCACCGCGCGGTTCGGCGCGCTGCTGACGCCGCAGGGCAAGATCATCGCCGACTTCCTCATCACCGAAGCACCGGCTGGCCATGGCGGCGGGCTCCTGATCGACTGCCCGCGCGAACTGGCACAACCGCTGGCCACCAAGCTCGGCTTCTACAAGCTGCGCGCCAAGGTGACGGTAGAGAATCTCTCCGACGCGCTCGGCGTGCTTGCGGTGTGGGATGGCGAGCCCGGCATGAAGCCGGACCTGACCTTCGCCGATCCGCGCAATGCGGAGCTTGGCTATCGCATCCTCGTGCCGCCCGATCTCGTCCCGAAGACGGCCGCGCTGGTCGGTGCCGAACTGGTCGATGCATCAGCCTATGAAGCGCACCGCATCAGGCTCGGCGTGCCACGCGGCGGAGCTGATTTCGCCTATGGCGATGCGTTCCCGCACGAAGCCAATATGGACAAGCTCGCCGGCGTCGATTTCGACAAGGGCTGTTACATCGGCCAGGAGGTCGTCTCCCGCATGCAGCATCGCGGCACCGCGCGCACGCGCATTGTCGGCGTCACGCTGGATGGCGCGGCGCCGGCCGCCGGCACCGAAATCCGCGCCGCGGACAAGCCGATCGGCACCATGGGCTCGTCTGCCGATGGCCGTGGCCTCGCCATGATCCGCACCGACCGCGCCAGTGATGCTCTCGATGCCGATGCCGCTTTCCTGGCCGGCGACATCGCCATTCATCTCGCCGACGCCGCTGCCGTACGCGCACTGGCCACGAAGAAGACCCCCGCATGAAAAAGATCTCGGCATGAGCAAACCCGCGATCACGCATGACGACGGCAAGACGCGCTGCCCGTGGCCGGGTGAAGATCCATTCTATGTCGCCTATCACGACACCGAATGGGGCGTCCCGGAATATGACGACCGCGCGCTCTACGAGAAGCTGATCCTCGATGGCTTCCAGGCCGGCCTCTCCTGGATCACCATCCTGCGCAAGCGCGACAATTTCCGCAAAGCATTCGATGACTTTCAGCCGGAAAAAATCGCGCGCTACAGCGAGAAGAAAGTTCATGCGCTGATGAACGATGCCGGCATCGTGCGCAACCGCGCCAAGATCGAAGGCGCGATCCTCAGCGCCAAGGGCTATCTGAAAATCATGGAAGAAGGCGCCGGCTTCTCGAAATATCTGTGGGACTTCGTCGACGGCAAGCCGCTGGTCAACAATTTCAAGACCCATGGCAGCGTGCCGGCCTCGACACCGCTATCGGCCAAGATCTCGAAAGACCTGCAGGGGCGCGGCTTCAAATTCGTCGGCCCGACCATCGTCTATGCCTTTATGGAGGCCACAGGCATGGTCAACGACCATCTCGTGACCTGCTTTTGCCACGAGGCCTGCATGGGCCTGAAGCGCAAGCCGCGCCTCAAGGCGAAGTAGTAACAAGAAACTCAAGACCAAGAACCGATGGCCAAATCGAAATTCGACCAAAGATTTTCCCGCGACGTCGCCACCCGCGCCTGGCAACGCATGCTGTCGGGCCGGCGGCTTGATCTGCTCGATCCCTCGCCGCTGGATATCGAAATTGCCGATATTGCCCACGGGCTCGCGCGCGTCGCGCGCTGGAACGGGCAGACCCACGGCGCGCATATTTTCTCGGTAGCACAGCACACGCTGCTGGTTGAAGCCGTGTTGCGCGAGCAGATGCCGCGCGCCGACGAGCGCGTGCGGCTCGCAGCCCTGCTGCATGACGCGCCGGAATATGTCATCGGCGACATGATCTCGCCGTTCAAGGCGGTGATCGGCGGCGATTACAAGGTGATCGAGAATCGCCTGCTCGGCGCCATCCACATCCGCTTCGGCCTGCCGCCAGCGCTGGAGCCCGGGATCACCAAACAGATCAAGGCCGCCGATATGGGCGCCGCCTATCTGGAAGCAACCCGGCTTGCGGGATTTAAGGAGGCCGAGGCAAAGCGTCTGTTCGGCAAGGATCCCGGCCTCTCGGAAGCTATGGTGGAAGATTACCTGACGCCGTGGTCGGCGGGGAAGGCTGAGAAGCGGTTTCTGGCAAGGTTTGAGGCGCTGCTGGCGTAATTTAAACTCCGTCATGCCCGGGCATGACGTGGAGAGAACGGAGCGTTATAACGACGCTCAACAAAAGGTTCCCCGATGATCCACGTCTGCTCGCTCGCCGATCTGCATCCCACCGTGAAGGACACGGCCGCGAGCCACGTGCTCACCATCATGGCCAATGTCGCGCAGGTGCAGCGGCCGCCGTCGATCAGCGAGGCCAATCATCTCAGGGTGCAGGTCGACGACATCACCGAGGTGATGGACGGCTTTGTCGCGCCCAACGAAGGTCACATCACGCAGGTGCTGGACTTCGTCCGCGGCTGGGATCGCGCCTCGCCGCTGGTGATCCATTGCTATGCCGGCATCTCGCGTTCCACCGCCAGCGCCTTTGCCGCCGCCTGCATGCTCAATCCGGACCGCGACGAGCGCGACATCGCGCTGCGAATCCGCGCCGCCTCGCCGATCGCCTCCCCCAACCGCCTGCTCGTGACTCTCGCCGACAAGGCGCTGGGCCGCGGCGGCCGCATGGTCCGCGCGCTCGACGAGATGGGCCCCGGCAATCTGACCGTGATCGGCAAGCCGTTTCGCCTCGATCTGGATTAATTCCAGCAATTACGCGCGGCGCGTGAACTAAAGTTCTCCACGACAACACATACCGATGGCCATGTCCCCGGGCGCCGTTCCGGGGCATGATTGGCGTGTGCCCTGCTTCCTGAAGGTTTGATAGTCGATGTTCGATGATTTCGGTTTCGTCACGCTAGTGATTGCCATCGTTGCCTTCATCTTCGCGCGCAAGGCGCGCAATGAAGTGAAGGTGCTGCGCGCCCGATTCGATGCCTATGAGGCGCTGCCGCGCGTCGCGGCAATGCCGGCCGCCGTCGCAAGGCCAGACCTCACACCGACCACGCCGAACATTGCATCCGCCCCTGCCGTATCCGAGACTCCAACCGAGGTGACCCGCGAAGCTGCCCCCTCGATCCAGCCGGATGTCCCTGCTCATACTACGCCCGAACCCGCCGCGCCTGTGGAAGCCCCTGCGGCTGGCCCCGGCTTCGAGGAACGCATCGGCACGCGCTGGGTGGTCTGGGTCGGCGGCCTCACGCTGGCGCTCGGCGGCTTCTTCATGGTGCGCTATTCCATCGAGGCCGGCCTGCTCGGCCCCGAAGTGCGCGTGCTGCTCGGCGGCCTGTTCGCCCTGGCACTGCTTGCCGTCGGCGAATTTGCGCGCCGCAAGGAAAGCCTGTCTGCGATTGCACCGCTGCCCATCGCCAATATTCCGGCGATCCTCACAGCGGCCGGCACTGCCGTCGCCTTTGCCACCGTCTACGCCGCCTATGCGCTGTACGACTTCCTCGTCCCCGGCACGGCCTTCGCCCTGCTCGGCATCGTCGCCATGTGCACCATGGCCGCGGCATTGCTGCACGGCCCGGCCCTTGCCGGCCTCGGCATCGCCGCCGCTTTCGTCACGCCGGTGCTGGTGTCGTCCGGCAAACCGGATTACTGGGCGCTGTATATCTATCTCGCCATCGTCATGGCGGCCGCCTTCGCTCTCGCGCGTATCCGGCTGTGGCGCTGGTTGGCGCTGACCACCATCGTCTTCGCGACGCTGTGGACCCTGCCGGGCCTCGACGCCGGCACACCGGCACTCGCGCTCCATGCGTTCCATGTCCTGGCCGGCTTCATCTTGGCCTCACTGCTGGTCGTCTGCGGCTTCCTGTATGGTCCGCCGGCCGAAGAAGGCCGCATCGAAGGCATCTCGTCGGGCGCGCTCAGTGCAAGCCTGCTCAGCGCGACGCTGGTGGTGCTCTCCAGCTTCCATGCCGACATCGCCATGGTGACCTTCGCGCTGATCGTCGCCGGCACGCTGTTCGTCGCCTGGTACGCTCAGGCCGCCACCGCGGCGGTTGCCGTGGCCGCAGGCGTCGTCGCCGTGGTCTTCCTGGAATGGGCCATCCAGGGCAATCTCGACATGCTGGTGCTGCCCGGCGGGCCACTGGCGGGCATCGGCGCCAGCCCGGTGGAAAGCTCGGTGTCGTTGCATCTCGCCTCCGCGGCGGTTTTCGCCCTCGGCTTCGGCGTGCTCGGCTTCCTCGCACAGGGCCGATCCGTTAGCGCCGTTATTCCGGTGATCTGGTCGGGCGCAGCGGTATTCACGCCGCTGGCGCTGCTGATCGCGCTCTATGCCCGCATCGCGCATCTCGATCGCTCGATCCCCTTCGCCATTCTCGCCGTGATCATCGGCGCAGCCTTCGCGGCCGCCACCGAACTGCTCGGCAAGCGCGAGCCACGTCCGGGCCTCGCGATCTCCACGGCGCTGTTCGCCACCGGTACGCTCGGTGCGCTGGCGCTGGGGCTGACCTTTGCACTGGAGAAAGGCTGGCTCACCATCGCACTGTCGCTGATGGCGCTGGGCACAGCCTGGATCTCCATGCAGCGGCCGATCCCGTTCCTGCGCTGGCTCGCAGCCATCCTCGCCGGCATTGTCGTCGCCCGCATGGGATGGGAGCCGCGCGTGGTCGGAGATCTCGTCGGCACCACGCCGATCTTCAACTGGCTGCTATGGGGTTACGGCGTGCCCGCTACTTCGTTCTGGGCCGCCAGCATCCTGATGCGCCGGCGCGGCGATGATGCACCGCTGCGCATGGTGGAGTCCGCAGCGATCCTGTTCACGGTGCTGCTGGCCTTTATGGAGATCCGCCACTTCGTAAATGGCGGCGATGTCTATCGGTCCTCCTCAAGCCTCACCGAGGTCGCGCTGCAGATCTGCGTCGCGTTGGCCATGGCAATCGGACTGGAACGCCTGTGGGAGCGGAGCCGCAGCATCGTTCACAGCGTCAGTGCCGGGCTGCTGACATTGTTCGCCGGCGTCGCAAGTCTCGGCGGGTTACTGTTCCTCACCAATCCCGGCATCTGGCACATCGATGTGGGCGGCATGGTCATCAACCTGCTGCTGCTCGGCTATGCCCTCCCCGCGGTGCTCGCTCTGCTGCTGTCCTATGCCGTCGCCGGCCGTCGCAAGCCGGCCTACGGCAACACCATCGCCGGTGGCGCGCTGGTGCTAGCCCTGATGTATGTGACGCTGGAAATCCGCCGCATCTATCATGGCCCGATTTTCTACAACGCCTCGATCACCGATGCCGAGCAATATACGCTGTCGATCGCGTGGCTGGGCTTTGGCGTCGTGCTGCTCGGCATCGGCATCCTGTTCAACTCGCAGCGCGCGCGGCTCGCCTCCGCCGTGGTCATCGCATTGACGATCCTCAAGGCGTTCCTGGTCGATATGTCGTCGCTGACGGGCGTCTACCGTGCACTGTCCTTCATGTGCCTCGGCCTCGTGCTGGTGGCTATTGGCTGGCTGTATCAGCGTATCCTGTTCTCTAGACGCACACAGTCACCCGCTGCGGCCCCTGCAGCAGAAAGCTGACGCCTCTCCAGCGCAATTCCCACTTGCACATTCCCTGCGATCGTCAATGATACCGACCGCGGCGATCCCCGGCCTTAAACCGGGGATCGCCGCATAAAAGCATCCGCGCACCAAGCGCGAGAGCCAAAAAAAGATCGGGAGCCCATGAACGTCCAGGGAAAGATCACCACAGATTCGTCCGTCGAAAACGCAGCCGAACATGTCGATGTCATAGTCGTCGGCGCCGGCATCTCCGGCATCGGCGCCGCCTATCATCTGACGAAGCAAAATCCCGATACGCGTTTTCTGATTCTGGAAACGCAGGGCAGTTTCGGCGGCACGTGGAATACCCATCGTTATCCTGGCATCCGCTCCGACAGTGACCTGCACACCTTCGGCTATCGCTTCAAACCATGGACCTCGGCACCCATCGCCACCGCCGCGGAGATCCTGCGCTATATGGGCGATGTGATCGCCGAGAACGGCCTCGACACGCATATCCGCTACAATCACAAGATCCTGTCCGCCAACTGGTCGAATGACGACAAGCTCTGGATGCTCACCGTCATTCGTCACGACACCGGCGAGACGCTGTTCTTCACCACGCGCTTTCTCTGGATGTGTCAGGGCTATTACAACCACAATCAGGGTTACACGCCGCAATGGCCGGGCATGGACCGGTTCAAGGGCCGCATGGTGCATCCACAGACGTGGCCGGAGGATCTCGACGTCACCGGCAAGAAAGTCGTGGTGATCGGCTCCGGTGCGACTGCAGCGACTCTGGTGCCGGCCATTGCCGACAAATGCGCTGAAGTCACCATGCTGCAGCGCTCGCCGACTTTCTTCATCACCGGCCGCAATGCCAACGCTCTGGCAGAGACGCTGCGCGAGCTGGATGTCGACGAAGAATGGGTCCATGAGATCGTCCGCCGCAAGATCCTGTTCGATCAGCACACCTTCACCAAGCGGACCAACAGCGAGCCGGAGGTGGTGAAAGAGGAATTGCTGAAGGGCGTGCAGGCCTATCTCGGCAAGGACTACGACGTCGCCACACATTTCACGCCGCGCTACCGACCATGGCGACAGCGTATCGCCTTCATTCCGGATGGCGACCTGTTCCAGAGCATCAAGGCCGGCAAGGCGACAGTGGTCACCGATGAGATCGAGACCTTCACCGAACACGGCATCACGCTGAAATCCGGCAAGACGATCGACGCCGACGTGGTCGTTACCGCCACCGGCTTCAATCTCAATATGCTCGGCGATATCGCCTTCTCCATCGATGACGCGCCGCTGAACTTCTCCGACACTGTGACCTATCGCGGCATGATGTTCACCGGCGTGCCGAACATGGTGTGGATCTTCGGCTATCTCCGTGCCAGCTGGACATTGCGCGTCGATCTCGTGGCCGACTTCGTCTGCGGGCTGCTGAAGCATATGGAGACAACCAGCGTCACGACGATCACGCCGCAGTTGCGGCCCGAAGATCGCGACATGCCGCTGCTGTCATGGATCGACCCCGAGGACTTCAACCCGGGCTACATCATGCGCGGCATGCACCTGTTGCCGAAACGCGGCGACAAGCAGAAGTGGCAGCACAACCAGGACTACTGGAGCGACAAGGACGTATTTCCGGCCATCGCCTATGACGATCCGATCTTCCGATACACGTAACAAACGTTCAACACATCGCGCATTTCTCCAAGCATTGCGCAAACATAATTGACCATCATGAAACCGTTTCGCGGTTCAGCTATTGCTGCAGTGCGACCATTCGGCTCCAATCACAATTGGACCGACCGCATTGCTGCATCAGCCCGCCTCCCGGCGGAGAGCCAATTCTAGAAATCGGAGCCCCCAATGTCGAAAACTGTCGCGGATGAGATTGTCCATGTTCTTGAGACGATTGGCGTACAGCAGATTTTCGGCCTGATCGCCGACTCGCTTAATCCTTTGGCGGACTCGGTCCGGCGCAGCAAGATCGAATGGGTCGGGGTACGGCACGAGGAAGGCGCGGCGCTGGCCGCCGCAGGCCAGGCCAAGCTCACCGGCAAGCTCGGCGTTTGCGCCGGCTCCACCGGGCCCGGCAGCACGCATCTCGTCGCCGGTCTCTATGAAGCGGCGCGCGATCACGCCCCGGTGCTGGCACTCTCGGGCGAAATGGCGCGAGCAGCAAAAGGCGTCGACTTTTTCCAGACCACCGAGCCGGACCTGCTGTTTCGCGACGTCGCACTCTACACCCAGACCATCACCACCGCCGCGCAGGCGCCCGGCGTGATCCATCAGGCCATCTCCACCGCCTATGCAGGGCCTGGCGTCGCGCATCTGACGCTGCCTGTCGACGTGCTGTCGTCGAAAGCCGAAGGGGCGACAGCGAGCCTTGCCACGCTGGTGCCACGCGGCGAGATCCTCCCGAATGATGCCGCCATACAGGAAGCCGCCCGCCGCATCGACGAAGCCAGCAGCGTTGTCATCATGTGCGGCCATGGCGCCATCGGCAGCGCCGAACTCCTGCGTGCACTCAGCGATAAGCTGAAGGCGCCACTGGTGCATTCGGTGCGCGGCAAGGAGATCATGGCGTTCGATGACATCAGATGGATGGGCGGGCTCGGCATGATCGGCACCAAGGCCGTCTACAATGCCGTGCATGATTGCGACCTGCTCGTCATGGTGGGCACCGACTATCCCTATTCCAACTTCCTGCCGCGCAAGGGCAATGTCATCCAGATCGATGTGCGCGCCGAAGCACTCGGCAGGCGCACGCCGACGAGCCTCGGCGTCATCGGCTCGGCACGCCCCGCGTTGAAGATGCTGCTGGACAGGGTGCAGACCAAGACCGACGGCCAGTTCTTCGAGACGACCAGTCACGCCCGCAAGAAGTGGGATGAGATGCTCGACAAGCAGGCCGATCCTGCGCGCAGCAAGAACAGGATCCACCCGCAGGCCGTCGCGCGCATCGCCAGCGATCTGGCACGGCCCGATGCAATCTTCGTGTTCGACACCGGATTGAACACCCTGTGGTCGGCGAACTGGATCCGCCAGAACGGCACCCAGCGCATCATCGGCTCGTTCAACAATGCCGCGGTCGGCACGTCCGTCGGCCAGGGCAACGGCGTGCAGATCCTCGATCGCAGCAAGCAGGTGATCGTGCTCACCGGCGACGGCGGCTTCAACATGCTGATGGGCGAATTCATGACGGCTGTGCAGCACAAGCTGCCCATCAAGGTCATCGTCTATAACAACTCCGCCCTGGGCCTGATCACGCTGGAAGCCGAAAGCATTGGCCTGGCGCCGTTCCGCGAGGCCATCGAATTCCCCAATCCGGATTTCGCCGCGCTGGCCCGCGCCTGCGGCGCTCAGGGCTTCACAGCCAAAGCGCCGGGCGATCTCAAAAAGGCTATCGCCGACGCGCTGGCCTGTGACGGACCCGCCATCGTCGATTGCGTGGTCGCCGCCGACGAGATCCCGAACCTGCCGCATGTGGACGCCGCCATGGTGGGCAATTACGCGCTGGCGAAGATCAAGGAAGCAGTGATGGCGGTGACTGGCTGATCTCGGACCTATCAGCTGTCATGCGCGGGCTTGTCCCGCGTATCCACGTCTTGGCCGAGGCGAGCAAGACGTGGATGGCCGGGACAAGCCCGGCCATGACGAACGAGAGAACGGAGCGCAAGGTCGCCTAAAGTGTTCGCCAAAAATACACTTCGCCACACCTGCTCAATTTATCGCCGAGAATAAATCCAGCCTGCCCAAAGCCGGAGCAAAACACTTCAAGCCTCAAGCACTCAGCAGAAAACCTGCGCGATTGCTTGAGGCTTTTTCGCGCCCAAGATGGCACGCAGCTTGCGTATGTGCGGTACCCAGGAAACCGCATCATGCCACCGAAACAAGTTCAACTCACCGTCCAGAACATCAGCAAGTCGTTTGCCGGCAAGGGCGGCGACGTCAATGTGCTCGACGATCTCTCTTTCACCATCAACGAACGCGATTTCGTCAGCATTATTGGCCCCAGCGGCTGCGGCAAGACGACCATCTTCAACATCATCGCAGGCCTGCTGGAGCCCGATGGCGGCACTATCACCTATCGCGGCAAGGAGATCGAAAGTCTGCGCGGCCGCGTCGGCTACATGATGCAGAAAGACCTGCTGTTTCCGTGGCGCACGGTGATGGGCAATGTGCTGCTCGGGCTGGAGACTCGCGGCGTCGACCAGAAGGAGGCCGAGGAGAAAGCGCGCGAGTATCTCAAGCAGTTCGGCCTCGCCGGCTTCGAGAATGCCTATCCCAAGACCCTGTCCGGTGGCATGCGCCAGCGTGTGGCGCTGATCCGCACGCTGATCATGGATCCCGACATCCTGCTGCTCGACGAGCCATTCTCGGCGCTGGATTATCAGACGCGGCTGTATCTCGAAGGCGTGCTGAAGGATGCAGTCCAGAAATTCAACAAGACGGTCATCCTCGTGACCCATGACATCGACGAAGCGGTCGCGCTGTCGAAGCGCGTCGTCGTGCTGTCCGGCCGCCCGGCACGGGTGAAGGTCGTGCATGAGATCGACATCGAGGCAACCTCACCCATCACCGCGCGCAACGACGTGAAATTCTCGACCTATTTCAAGACGCTTTGCGCCGAACTCGATATCCAGACGGAGACAACGTCATGAGCCTCGTGATGTCCGGCACATCCACGCGCAAGAAGACCGCACCGCGCAAGTCCCGCAAGAAGCGATCGACCTTCGACACCACGCTCGGCCGCGCCGTGCTGCAATTGCTCGCCGTCGCAGTGTTCTTCGCGCTATGGGAGCTCGGCGTCCATGCCGGCTATATCTCGGCATTCTTGATGGGGTCGCCATCTGGCATCTTCGCCACGTTCTACAAGCTGGTCCTGAGCGGCGAACTGCTGTCGGATTCCTGGTACACGCTGTTCGAGGCCATTTTGGGCTTCATCATCGGCACCATCTTCGGATCGCTGTTCGGTCTGGCGCTGTGGTATTCGGTGTTCGTCGCGAAGCTGGTCGAGCCTTTCATCGTTGCCATCAATTCCGTGCCGAAGATCGCGCTCGCGCCCATCGTGGTGCTGTGGTTCGGCACCGGCCTGATATCGAAGGTCGCACTCGCTGTTTCACTCACTGCACTGGTAGCGCTGATCGCCGCTTATCAGGCGGCCAAGGATGCCGACGTCGATCTGCAGTCGCTGATGATCTCCATGGGCGCCGACAAGCATCAGGTGTTCTGGAAGGCTGTAGTGCCATCCACACTGCCGTCGATTATCGCCACCTTCCGCATCAATATCGGCTTCGGCCTGGTCGGCGCCGTTGTCGGCGAGTTCATCTCGTCGCAGCGCGGCCTCGGCCACATGATCTTCCTCGCCTCCAGCCTGTACGACCTCAACTCGGTCTGGGTCGGGTTGTTCACGCTGATGATCCTCGGCTTCGTGCTCTATTACGTCATCGACATCATCGAGCGCACCTCGCTGCCGTGGAAGCAGGCGACCACCTCGCATCAGGTCCAGGTTTAACCCCTCTCTTCCACCATAACGGAGACGTTCTATGTCGTTGTTGAAGCGTATCACCGGCGCAGTCGCGCTGGCTGGAGTCTTACTCGCCACGCCAGCGATGGCGCAGAACAAGAAGGTGGTGTTGTCGCAGGCCTTCCAGTCGATGCTGTACCTGCCGCTCTATGTCGCCATCAATGAGGGCTTCTTCACCGCGCAGGGCCTCGACCTCACCAAGGAAACCGCGGGCTCGCCCACAGTCGCACTCTCGGCAGTGATCTCCGGCAGCGCACAATTCTCGATCCATGGCCCGGAATGGACCGCCATTGCGGCCTCCAAGGGCGCGCCGGTCGGCGTCATCGCCAACGTCGTTAACGGCGCCGCGGTGTGGATCGCCACCGCGCCGGATTTCAAATTCACTGACGTCAAGAGCCTGAAGGGCCAGAAGGTGGTCGTTGGCACCATGCCGACCACCAGCACCTCGCTGTTCCTGAAGCTACTGAAAGAGAACGGCATGGACGGCAAGACCGATGTGGAGATGATCCCCGTCGCGATCGGCAGCGAACCGGGTCCGTTCCTCGCCAAGCAGGCTGACGTCGCCGTGATGTATGAACCCGGCCTCGATCAGGTTGTCGCCAAGGGAATGAAGGTGGTCTACGGCTTCCCGAAGAGCTACGGCGCCTATGCATTTTCGTCGGTGACCGCACGCAACGACGTCAATCCGGATCTGGCGCAGCGCGTCACCAACGGTATGGAAATGGCGATGCGGTTCATGAAGAAAGATCCTGCCAGGACCGTGGCCATTGCGCAGAAGGAATTTCCAACGCTGGATCCCGCGGTGATCGAGTCTGCCGTCAAGCGTATGCTGGCCGACGGCGTCTATCCGGACAGCGTCGATATTTCTGCGCCATCGCTGAAGATCTCCATGGACACCCAGATCGCGCTCGGCAATCTCGCGGCCCAGCCCGACTATGACAAGTTTGTCGTGAAGAAATATATCGAGCCCGCACTGGCGATGAAGTAATATCGAAGGCGCGCAGCCTCGCGGCTGCGCGCCTCTCTTGATCCCAGAAGAAACGTTCAGGACGACACGACATGACGAATGCAACCGCGCGCACTGCAACATCTGGCGCGGGGGTTCTGGACCTGCTGCGGCTGTTCAAGGGCAACACATCTGCGGCAGATCACTACGCATCGGAGCGGCTCGCACAGGCCAAGGCTGCCGAACCCATACTGAAGGCCTTTGAGGTCCTCCCCACCGACACTGTGCGCAAGCCGGGGCCGCTCTCCGGCATCCCCGTCGCCATCAAGGACATCATCGCCACCACCGACATGCCGACAACCAACGGCTCGGCCGTCTATGCCGATCACGTGCCATCGGCCGATGCCTGGGTGGTTGAACGGTTGCGCAATCTCGGCGCCACCATCTTCGGCAAGACGGTCTCCACCGAATTCGCCTGGCGCCATCCTGGCCCGACCACCAATCCCTGGAACAGCAAGCACACGCCGGGCGGTTCGTCCTCCGGCTCCGCAGCCTCTGTTGCCGCCGGTATCGTGCCCCTGGCGCTGGGCACGCAGACGCTGGGCTCCATCGTCCGCCCCGCCGCCTTCAATGGCGTCGTCGGCTTCAAGCCGAGCTTCGGCGCTATCCCCCGCAGCGGCGCGCACCACCTCAGCCAGTCGCTCGACCACATCGGCTTCTTCGCGCGCAAGGTCGATGACGTCGCCTATGCGCTGTCACTGATCGCAGGCACCAGCGACAGCGATCCGCATGGCGCGCCGGTGCCGGGTTTCGAAATCTCCGTCGAGCGCGGTGTACCGCCGCTGCCGTCACCACGTCTCGCAGTGGTGCGCTTTGCCAAATTCGCCAAGGCCGAGAGCGAACAGCAACAGGTGTTCGAGGCCTCTGTCGCGCGACTGCGCAGCGCCGGCGCGTCGATCGAGGAACTTGAACTGCCCGAACTGGATCGCAGCAACTGGGACGCGATCAACATCATTCTGGCCGCCGAAGGGGCGGTGATCTTTGGCGATCTCGTCGCACGCTACCCTGACAAGACCAGCGATCACCTGAAGAAACTGGTGGAAACCGGCAGCGCCATCAGCGCGGCAGCCTATCTCAAGGCCAAGGCGTTGCAGATGAAGCTGCGTGCGGATTTCACCGCGCAGATGACGAATTACGATGCGGTGCTGACGCTGCCGGCCTATGGCGAAGCACCGGAAGGGCTGAGCTATACCGGCGACGCCGAATATTGCGCGCCATGGACCCTGATCGGCGTGCCCGCGCTGTCGCTGCCGGCCGGGTTCGGCAAGAACCATCTGCCACTCGGCCTGCAGGTGGTCGGCACCTATCTGAACGACTTGCGCACGCTGCGTGTTGCGAAGTGGATCGAGAGCGCGCTGGCGTTTTCGCCGGGATTGCCGGAGATCAAATAGCAAGAAGCCCTCGCCCGGTCTCGGGCGAGGGCCTCACCTTGATGCTTACTTCTTCACCGCGCCATCGGGATGCGTGGGATCGACCCACAACACCGTCTCCGGCTTCTCCACCGGCTCGATGTCGATATTAATGGCGACCGCTTCGCCGTCGCTGCGCACCAGCACGCATTCCAGCACTTCGTCAGCGCTGGCATTGATCTCCTGATGCGGCACGTAAGGCGGCACGAAGATGAAATCGCCAGGACCGGCCTCCGCGGTAAACTGCAGGCGATCGCCCCAGCGCATCCGCGCCTTGCCCTTCACCACATAGATGACGCTTTCGAGATGGCCGTGGTGATGCGCTCCGGTCTTGGCATCCGGCTGGATCGACACGGTGCCGGCCCAGAGCTTCTGCGCACCGACGCGCGCGAAATTGATCGCGGCCGCGCGGTCCATACCTTTCGTCGAGGGCACGTTGGTATCGAGGTTGTCAGCCGGTATGACGCGAATGCCGTCGTGCTTCCAGCGATCCGGATCATGGTCGTGAGAATGATCATGCGCGTGATCGTGCGGATGAGTGTGATCGTGGCCGTGACCGGACATTTCAATGCCTTCTTGGGTTCCGAAGAAATGCTGCCACCGCATGCGGCATCACGCCCCCGGGAGTGAGGAACATTCAATTGAGCTGGCAATTGTCTCTGCGAAGCTCAAGCAGCGCGTATCGAGAATGGTCTCGGAACTGCGTCTGCAACATGACAGGAGTATCCCATGGGTGCCACCGCAGACAAGATCAAGGGAGCCGCGAACGAAGCCATCGGCAAGGCCAAGCAGGGCGTCGGTGAAGCCGTCGGTTCGGACCGCCTGCAGGGCGAAGGCCTGATCCAGGAAGGCAAGGGCCACGCGCAGAAGGCCGTCGGCGATGCCAAGCAGGCTGCCAAGGACGCTGCCGACACGGCGTCGGATTTCGCGAACCGCAAACTTTAACCAATTCCAACCGGCGGAGTTTTGACTCCTCCGTTGGTCGCAGGTGACGCTGCAAAAGAAGCCGGTCCCGTAAGGGGCCGGCTTTTTTGCGTTCTGGCACCACGCGTTGCGCTGGTTGCGCCGGGTATGACATAGGTCAATACCTGCGCAGGGGAGCATCCGACCCAAAGCCCTGATGGCAACGATATTTCGGCCAGTTCCCGGACTTCCCCCTCGCTGGTCCGGCTGGTAAACCCCCGCTATGTTCAAGGTCGCCGCCCTCTATCAATTCGCTGCGCTGCCGGATTTTCGGCAATTGCGCGAGCCGCTGCGCGCCTATTGCGCCAATCTCGGCATCAAAGGCTCGATCCTGCTCGCCGAGGAAGGCATCAACGGCACCGTGGCCGGGACCGACGCCGCCATCGACGCACTGGTGCGCGAACTTGAGACCGGCGTGATGTTCAGCGACCGGCTGAACCATCTCGAGCTGAAATTCTCCCGCGCCAGCCTGATGCCGTTCCTGCACATGAAGGTGCGGTTGAAAAAGGAGATCGTCACCCTCGGCGATCCCCAGACCGATCCGACCAAGACGGTTGGCACCTATGTCGACGCCGCCGACTGGAACGATCTCATCGCCAACGAGAACACGCTGGTGCTCGATACGCGCAACGCGTTCGAAGTGGCGATGGGCACGTTCGAGGGCGCGGTCGATCCGGAGATCGCAAGCTTCGGCCAGTTCAAGGATTTCGTGGCGCGTACGCTGGATCCCGCCAAGCACACGAAAATCGCGATGTTCTGCACCGGGGGCATCCGCTGCGAGAAGGCGAGTTCTTATCTGCTCTCGCGCGGTTTCGCCGACGTCTATCATCTCAAGGGCGGCATCCTGAAATATCTCGAGGAGATCCCCGAGGCCGAGAGCCGCTGGCGCGGAGAATGTTTCGTGTTCGACCAGCGCGTCGCGCTCGGTCATGGCCTTGTCGAGAGCCAGTCGGTCAAGCCTGACTTGCCGATCAATTCGGAAGATTTTGCGATGCTGCGGGAGAGCGCATCCGATGAGTGAGACCGCAAAAGACCTGACAGGCTTACGCGAACGTATCGACGCACTCGAAACTCGCGTCGCCTATCAGGACGACACGATCGAGACGCTGAATGCGACGATCACCGCTCAGTGGAAACAGATCGACATGCTGACGCGGCAGGTCGCCACGCTCGGCGAGCGGCTGCAGGAGGCCGAAAGCAACAGCGGCGCGCCGCGGAACGAACCTCCGCCGCATTATTAACTCTGCTGTCGTCCCCGCGAAGGCGGGGACCCATAACCACGGTCAGCATGCTTCAAGCGGCAGAGTTATAGGCACAGCGTCTTTTCCAACTCTTCGGCGTGTATGGGTCCCCGCCTCCGCGGGGACGACACCTGATAGGCCAGTGCTCTAAACCGACAAATCCGCCGCCAGCTTGCGGTCTCGCAACTCGCGCTTCAGCACCTTGCCGATAGCGCTGCGCGGCAACACATCGACCAGCACGACATCGTTGAGTCGCTGGAACTTGCCGACACGCTCATTCGTCCAGGCCTTCAGGCCCGGCGCATCGACTGAGGCACCCGCCTTCATCACCACGAAGGCGACCGGTGTCTCACCCCACTCTTCCGACGGCATGGCCACGACAGCGGCTTCGAGCACGTCGTCGTGTTTCGTCAGCACGGCTTCGAGATCGCTCGGATAGATGTTGAAACCGCCGGAAATGATCATGTCCTTCTTGCGGTCCATCAGCTGCAGAAAGCCGTCTTCGTCAAAGCGCCCGACATCGCCGGTGCGGACATAGCGCTTTCCGGAAGCGTCGTGCCAGAACGTCTCGGCGGTCTTGCCGGGCTGGTTGAGATAGCCCTGCATGATGACGGGCGAATGCCCGACCACTTCGCCAATCTCGCCTTGGGCAACGAAATTGCCGTCCTCGTCAATCAGGCGGATCTCATGATCCGGCGCTGGCTGGCCGACGGTGTGCAGCTTGGTCGGGTGTTCATGCGCAAGCAACACGCAGGTGCCGCCACCCTCGGTCATCCCGTAATATTCGGTCAGCCCGCCCGGCCAGCGTTTCAACACGTCGGCCTTCAGCGCGCCGCCGAATGGCGCCGAGGTCGAGAATTTCATCACGAAAGACTTCAGATCGAAACTATCGAAATCCGGCACCGCCATGATGCGGCGATACTGCACCGGCACCAGCATCGCGTGGGTCGCACGATGTCTGGCGCTGAGTTCAAGGAAGCCGCGCGCATCGAACTTCTTCATCAGCACCAGGGTGCCGCCACCGGCGAGTGTCGGATTGAAACAGACCAGCGTGGTGTTGGAATAGAGCGGCGTCGACAGCACGGTGACCGCATCCGGCCCGTAGCCGAGCGGATCGAGCTGGCCATATTGCCGCCAGCGCATCCAGCAGGTGTGGATGATGCCTTTCGGCGTACCGGTCGTGCCCGAGGAATAGATGATATTGAAGACCCATTCCGGATCGATCGTCACTGGCGCTGGCTTCCCACCTTCCGGCTCGAGCCATTGCGCGAACGGCTTTCCGGCCTTGCCGCCGTCAAGCGCAATGCGCTGGACCGACGGATCGATCGCAGCATCCGCAAAGGAGGCCGCCGTCGAGTCATCCATGAACAGGATTTTTGCCGCAGCATCTTTCACCATTGCGGCGAAATCCGCGGGTGTCGATGACGGCGCCAGCGGCGCCACCGCCACACCGACGCGCAGTGCACCGAGGAAGACCGCAGCATATTCGATGGAGGAGAGTGCACAGATCGAGATCACATCGCGCGGCTTGAGGCCGCTGGCCTGCAGCGATGCAGCGATACGGTCGATCAGCGCATCGAAGGCGGCGTAATCGATCTGGCGATCGGCATCGATCACGGCGATCTTGGTCGGCTTGGACGCGGCGGTGTTACGGACCAGTGCATCGAGGGTGATGAAGTCGGGCATGTTGTTTCTCCCAGTCTTTTTTGTTCTTTATCAACTATCCACGTCATTGCGAGGAGCGGAGCGACAAAGCAATCCAGAAAGCGACAAGGAAAGACTGGATTGCTTCGTCGCCAAGAGGCTCCTCGCAATGAGGGCTGAGGGTAAGGCGGCTACCGATCCAGCTTTTCGCCGTTCAGCCATTTCTTCCCACTGGCATAAAGCGCCTCCACCGCGTCGCCGCGCAGCCCGGGCATGTCTGGCTTGATCTGATAACCGATCTGGCTCTGCAGATAAGCGAGATGGCGATAGCCCTCGGGGAAGCTCGCGAGCAGATCCGTATCGAGCTTCAGCGGCGCACCGGGTACGACGGGATCCATGCGGTCCTTTTCATAAATCGGCTGGCGCAGCACCATGCCCCATTTGCCGTCACGCTTTTCGAGGAAATCATAGAAGCGTCCGGTCAGCATCACGTCGACATTGACGCCGTGCACCAGCGCGCGCTGGGCAATGGTCATCTTGGTCTGCGAAATTGCGCGGTTGCCAGCGAGATCGATCGATTGCGCGCCGAGGAAATGCATGATCGAGACGCCCTTGGCCCAGCCAGCCTTGCTCATGGCGATGAACTCGTCGGCCGTGCCCTGGGTCCAGGTGGCCACCATACGGCCATCGTCAAACCAGACAGTGCGAAAGCGATCCCAGTCGCCGGCATCGCGCCAGACTACCCAGTTTTCAATCAGATCGCGGATGGCAAGGCGGTCGATAATCTCTATATCCATGGAATATCCAATATGCAGGGCAGGCGCCGATGCGCGCGTGTTCCGTAATCATATCCGATCAGGCTTCCGCGAAAAGAGCGTTCATGACAAAGCAGACATCCTCCATGCCCGCGCCGGTTGCGCCGCGTCATCCGCATTCCTCCACGACCCACGGCATCACTGTGACCGATGACTATGCCTGGCTGAAGGATGCCAAATGGCAAGAGGTGTTGCGCGATCCCAGCGTGCTGGAGCCGGAGATCCGCACCTATCTGGAGGCCGAGAACGCCTATACCGAGAGCCTGCTCGGCGGCACGGCGGCGCTGCAGACCAAGTTGGTTGCGGAAATGCGCGGCCGCATCAAGGAAGACGATTCCAGCGTCCCGTCGCCGGATGGCCCTTATGCTTATTTGCGGAAATTCCGCGAGGGCGGCCAGCATGAATTATTCGGCCGCATGCCGCGGGATGGCGGCGAGGCCACCATCGTTCTCGATGGCGACAGGCTTGCCGCCGACCACAAATATTTCAAGTTCGGCGGCGCCCGCCATTCACCTGATCACGCGCTGGAAGCCTGGAGTGCCGACGTCAAGGGCTCGGAATATTTCACCATCCGCGTGCGTGACTGGGCCACCGGCAGTGATCTCGACGACGTGGTCGAGGAGACCGATGGCGGCGTGGTGTGGACGCTCGATTGCAAGTCCTTCTTCTATGTGAAGCTCGACGACAATCATCGTCCGATGCAGGTCTGGCTGCACAGGCTGGGCACCAGACAGGCGGACGACAGGCTGATATTCGAGGAGCAGGATTCCGGCTGGTTCACCCATATCCATGAAAGCGCCAGCGGCCGCTTCTGCGTCATCGCCGGCGGCGATCATGAGACCTCCGAGCAGCAACTGATCGATCTCGCCACGCCAGACGCGCCGCCGCGACTCGTGGCGAAGCGCGAAGACGGCGTGCAATATTCGCTGGCCGATCGCGGCGACGAGCTGTTCATCCTGACCAATGCCGATGGCGCCATCGACTTCAAGATCGTCACCGCACCGCTGGCTTCGCCCGCGCGCGGCAACTGGACGGACCTGATCCCATATCGCGAGGGCATCTATGTCCTCGACATGGATCTCACTGCCGGCCATCTCGTCCGTCTGGAGCGTGCCAATGCGCTGCCGTCGATCGTGATTCGCGATCTCACCACCAAGGACGAACACGCCATCGCCTTCGACGAAGCCGCCTATTCGCTCGACACCATGGGCGGCTACGAATTCGATACGACCACGCTTCGCTTTGCCTATTCCTCGATGACGACGCCGTCGGAAGTCTATGATTACGACATGGCGACGCGCGAACGGACGTTGCGCAAGCGTCAGGAGATCCCGTCCGGCCACAACCCCGCTGACTATCTCACCACGCGCATCATGGCCAAGGCCCATGACGGCGCCGAAGTCCCGGTGTCGATCCTGCATCGCAAGGACCTGGCACGGGACGGCAAGGCGCCGCTGCTGCTCTATGGCTATGGTTCCTACGGCATGGCGATGCCTGCGTCGTTCTCCGCCAACCGGCTGTCGCTGGTCGATCGCGGTTTCGTCTATGCCATCGCGCATATCCGCGGCGGCGCCGACAAGGGCTGGGGCTGGTATCTCGACGGCAAGCGCGACAAGAAGACGAACTCATTCGATGATTTCGCGGCCGCTGCGCGTGCGCTGATATCAGCGAAATATACATCCGAGAAAAACATCGTTGGCCATGGCGGCAGCGCCGGCGGCATGCTGATGGGCGCCGTCGCCAATCGCTCCGGCGAGCTATTCTCCGGCATCGTTGCCGAAGTGCCATTCGTCGATGTGCTCAACACCATGCTCGACGACACGCTGCCACTGACGCCGCCGGAATGGCCCGAATGGGGCAACCCGATCGAGAGCGAAGCCGACTTCAAGACCATCCTGTCCTACTCGCCCTATGACCAGGTCGCGGCGAAAGCCTATCCGAAGATTCTGGCGATGGGTGGCCTCACCGATCCACGCGTCACCTATTGGGAGCCGGCGAAATGGATCGCACGGCTGCGCGCGACGATGACGGGTGGCGGGCCGGTGCTGCTGCGGACGAATATGGGCGCCGGTCACGGTGGCGCGTCCGGGCGTTTCAACCGGCTGGATGAGATCGCGATCGTCTATGCGTTCGCACTGTGGTCGGTGGGGATGGCGGAGAGCTAGTCGCCACACACTCCGTCATGGCCGGGCCTGACCCGGCCATCCAACTTCACTGTGGTACATCAAAGGATGGGTGCCCGGGTCAAGCCCGGGCATGACGTGGAGAGGGCAAAGTGTCGTATCGAACGGCCTAGTGCTCCGGCCGATTGGCCTCGATCAGCGCGCCGGCGCCCTTGTCGAGCAGCTCCAGCCCGACAGCCCGCCCAAGCTCGCGCGGACGATCCGCCGGCCCTATGCGCGTTACCTCAATGAACTGCCCGCCGGCTTCATCCAACACCGATGCGGTCAGCGACATCTCGTGCCCTGAGATCACCGAATAACCGGCGATCGGCGAATTGCAGTGGCCGTTCAGCACCCAAAGCACCTCGCGCTCGGCATCGCAGGACAGATGCGCCGCAGGGTCGTCGATCAGCGATAGATAGCGCCGCGTGCCCCAATCATGCGCCGCGCATTCGACTGCGACGATGCCCTGTCCCACGGCCGGCAACATTTCCTGCGGCGTGAAATCACGTGCGATGCGGCTCGCCAATCCAACGCGCTCGAGACCCGAGCGCGCCATGATCAGCGCGTCGGCGGGGCCGACCTCATCGCCATCAGGCAGCCGCTGCATCTCGCCATTGTCGAGTTTGCGCACGCGCGTATCGGCAGCGCCGCGAAAGTGGATCACCTCGATCTCGGGAAACAGCCGCCGAATATAGGCCGCGCGGCGCACGGCGTTGGTGCCGATTTTGAAGCCTTTGCCATGCGTGCGCTTGAGATCGTCGAGGCTGACGCCTTCGCGCAGCACCAGCGCATCGGTCGGCGGATCGCGCACCAGCGTTGCACCAATCACGAGGCCCGGCGTGTCCTCGTTACCCGGCATGTCCTTCAGCGAATGCATCGCCGCATGCAGTGTGCCCTTGAGCACGGCCGCGCGAATCTCCCCGACGAAAGCCCCGCCCTTGCCGCCATGCTTCAGGAGATTGCTGGTCTGGTCGCGGTCGCCGACCGGCTCGAATTTCACGATCTCGACGGCCAGTTCCGGCGCGACCACCGCCAGCCGGCGCGCGATCTCTTCGGTCTGGGCCAGCGCCATGGTGCTTTTGCGCGTGCCGATGCGCATCGATTCAGTCACTCAGGCAAGCTCCATCCGGCGGTCCCGCACAGGGATGGCGGGCATTCGCGCGGACAATAAAGCCAGCGCGCCCCGGAAACAATGCGCGCGCGGGCTTTACAGCGAGGCCTTTAAGTGCCCGCCGCCTCGGCCGTTGCCACCGGCTTCGGCACCACGAGATTGACCAGCATTGCGACCGCGATATTAACGACGAGCGCAATCAGCCCGACATAGACCGTCGCCTGGAAGCTGCCGATAGACAGCAAGTGCAGCGGCTTGAGGCCGTCCGTCCAGGCCAGATATGTGCCGCCAAACAGGCCGACCACCCATCCGGCCAGCAATGCCGGCGCGGTGAACCAGCGGGTGAACAGGCCGAAGATCAAGGCCGGCAACGTCTGCAGGATCCACAGGCCTCCGAGAAGCTGCAGGTCGAGCGCGAACTGCGTCGGCAGATAGATGATCACCAGCAGCGCGCCGACCTTCACCACCAGCGAGGCGATCTTGGCAACGGCTGCTTCGCCCGCTGAATCGACCTGCGGATTGACATAGGCCTTCCAGAAATTGCGGGTGAAGAGATTGGCCGCACCAATGCTCATCACGGCCGCAGGGACCAGCGCGCCGATGGCAATCGCCGCAAAAGCGAAGCCTGCGAACCAGCTCGGAAACAGCGTCTGGAACAGCGCCGGTACCACGTCATTATTGCTGGCGAGCTTCAACTTGGCGGCGTGGCCCATATAGCCGAGCAGCGCCAGCAGGCCGAGCATCAGTGTATAGGCCGGTAACAGTACGGCGTTCTTGCGGATGGTCGTGGCGCTCTTGCTGGCGAAGATACCGGTCAGCGTATGCGGATACATGAAGGCCGCGAGCGCCGAACCAAGTGCCAGCGTGGCATAGGCGACATACTGGCTGGGCTGCAGCAGGATGCTGCCGGAGCCCTTGGCCTTGAATGCCTGATCGGCGGCGTCGAACACTGCGGCATAGCCACCGAGCTTGCCGGGGATCACTGACACTGCCGCGATGACGGCGATATAGATCATGATATCCTTGACGAAGGCGATCAGCGCCGGGGCACGCAGGCCCGACGAGTAGGTGTAGAGCGCGAGCACGACAAAGGCCGCGATCAGCGGCAATTCGCCTTCGAAACCGAGCGCCTTCACCGCGGTGGCCATGCCGATCAGCTGCAGCGCGATATAGGGCATGGTGGCGACGACACCCGTGATGGCGACTGCTGCTTCCAGCATGCGCGAACCATAGCGACCATGCACAACGTCGGCGGCAGTGACATAGCCGTTGTCCTTGGCGACCTGCCACAGCCTCGGCATCACCATGAACACGATGGGATAGACCAGGATGGTGTAAGGCAGCGCGAAAAAGCCATAAGCTCCGACCGAATAGACCAGTGCCGGCACGGCGATCACCGTATAGGCGGTATAGAAATCGCCGCCGACCAGAAACCAGGTGATCCAGGTGCCGAACTGGCGGCCACCAAGGCCCCATTCGTCGAGACTGGCCAGCGTTTTCGGGCGGCGCCACTTCGAGGCGACGAAGCCCATCACGGTGACGAGCGCGAAGAAGAACAGAAAGACCGCAACGGCAGGAATATCGAGCTCAGTCTTCATTGAGGTAGGTCCGGTAAGCGAGCCACGTCAGAAAGGCGGTCATCGGCACCCAGGCGAGCTGGTACCAGTAGAAGAACGGAAAGCCGAACAGCACCGGATCATGAAAATTGTAGAACGGGACCCAGAGCAGGCCGACGAAGGGGATCAGCAAAAGCCATAAGAAATGGCGGGCCATGGCGGGGCTCCTCTCGATAGGCGGGCAGCGCCGGATGCCACGATTATTTTACAGCGCAGAATTTTGCGCTGTGTAGGTGCGACATTCTGTCATGTAAACACGATGCTGCCGCAGGGCTGCCATTCGCGGAGTGGACGCGCCGCAACGCCAAACACCCACACATCGCACCGGGCTTGCGGGACAATGTGTGGGTGTTGAAAGTGAGGTGCCTTGAAGTGGCTCAGCGGCCGCCGAACGTCGTATCGCCGAACAGCGCCTTTTGCGTCGATGGCTGCGAGCGCCAGTATTGTGGCGGCGCCTGCACCTGACCGCCAAGCTGCGCCGCCGCGTGCCACGGCCAGCGCGGATCGTAGAGAATGCCACGTGCGATGGCGACCAGATCGGCCTTGCCGGAGGCCACGATGTCTTCAGCCTGTTGCACTTCGGTGATCAACCCCACCGCAATCGTCGGCAGTCCCGTCGCCGCTTTCACGGCTTCGGCGAACGGCACCTGATAACCCGGCCCGAGCGCGATCTTCTGCTGCGGCGAGACACCGCCGGACGAAACATCCATCCAGTCGACACCGCGCTTCTTCAGCTCACTGGCGAAGACGATGGTCTGCTCGATATCCCAGCCGCCCTCGACCCAGTCCGAGGCCGATACGCGAACGCCCACAGGCTTGTGCGCGGGAAAAGCCGCGCGTACCGCGTCGAACACTTCGAGTGGAAACCGGATCCGGTTCTCCAGGGAGCCGCCATAATTGTCGGTGCGCTGGTTGGAAATCGGCGACAGGAATTCGTGCAGCAGATAGCCGTGCGCCGCGTGGATCTCGAGCGCATCGATGCCGAGCCGCTCGGCGCGTTTCGCCGTGGCCACGAAGGCATCGCGGATGCGCTTGAGGCCGGCAACGTCGATCTCCTGCGGCGCCAGTTCGCCGGGTTTCTGCGGAATGGCCGAGGGCGCCTGGGCGACCCAGCCGCCTTTGTCGAGCGGGACCTGCTGGCCGCCATCCCATGGGGCGTGGCTCGACGCCTTACGGCCTGCGTGGGCGATCTGCATGCCAACGGCAATGTTCGAATGCTTGCGGATTGCCGCCAGCACCGGCTTCAACGCGGCTTCGGTCGCGTCATTATAGAGGCCGAGATCGCCGGGTGTGATGCGGCCGATGGCTTCCACGGCGGTCGCTTCGATCACCAGCATTGCGGCGCCCGACAGGGCCATATTGCCGAGATGGATCATGTGCCAGTCGGTCGCCCGGCCATCTTCGGCAGAATACTGGCACATCGGCGCAATGACGATGCGGTTTGGCAGCGTGAGGTCGCGCAGCTTGAAGGGAGAGAACAGGGCACTCATGAAGGTTCCAGGGTGGGAGGACCGAATTGCCTTGCGCGGGCGCGCAAGCTTGCCATGCCGACATTGGAATTTGGATGAGAAAACACAAGATGGCATGCCAAAAGCGACCTCAGCATTGTGCAAGGAGGGTAGCTTTCGACAAATCATTCCCGAAGGAGAGGCCCGTTTCCTGGAGAAAGGCGAGCCTGGAAAGCAAAAGGCGCCCCGGTTACCCGGCGCGCCTCTCTATCTCGTTCATTCAGCGCCGTGGCGCTTATGACTTAGTACGGGCAGACCACCCGGCCCCAGCGACGGCTGAAATAGCAGCCCGGCGCCACGAAGCGCGGTCCACCGTAGAAGCCATAGCCGCGACCATAGCCACGACCGCCGCCACGATAGAAGCCGCCACCGCGTCCACGGCCCCAACCGCCGCCGCCACGACCGCGACCACCGCCACGGGCCTCGGCCGAGGTGCTGCTCGTGGTGAGCAACACCGTGGATGCGCCGATCAGACCAACACAGTAGACAGACACAAGCGCCATCGCTGCCAGGCAGCGGGTCACGATATTGTGGCGCGTCGTTTTGGTTTGAGCCATTCTTAGGAACTCCCATTCTGCAGAAGCACGGCTTTAGAATGCTTCCGGCCTCGAATCGTTCAGTGAGCAATTCTTGATTCACACAGGTGCTGAAACCAGAATAGTAATATGGCCATCACAAGGCGTGCACGCACGAACAACTTTACAATAGGGTCAAGCTCGAACGCCGGTCAAGTTGCCGGCAACGCTGTCACTACGAACGAATGCGCACCTTCACGCGGTCACCTCGCTTTTGACCTCCTGCGTTCATCTTCTCTTCATATTGCCTCGCACTATGCTGATCGCTGCACCTCGCAACTGCGAATATGCGGTCAGCCCCACCCGCCGCGTCTGCATTAGCAGCTCGATCCCATCATTCGTCCCTTCCCGCGAATTGTCAGAAGCCGATTCATGTCCAAACCCAGCTACATCCTCGGTCTCAACACCTACGATCACGACGTCAGCGCCTGCCTGCTGCGCAACGGCGCGCTGGCCTATGCGATCGAGAAGGAGCGGATTACCCGCGAGAAACACGCGACGGGGTTCTACAAGGAAGTGATCGACTACGTCCTCGACGCCGAAGGCATCACGCTGGGCGACGTCGACCTGGTGGTGAGCAATTGCTACATCCTGCCGGTTCCGGAGATGGAAGACCGCCTGATCTATCAGGACATGCCGGGCTTCCTGCCCGAATATGAACGGCAGGACGCCAGCGTCCATCCGCTGTTTCGGGCGCGCACCGGCAAGGTCAAAACGATCTCGCATCATCTGGCGCACGCCTATAGCGCATTCGCCGTCTGCCCCTTCGAGGAGGGAGCAATCATGATCGTCGACGGCGTCGGCAGCTATCGCTCCGATGTGATGGAGGTCTATCCCGGCGACGAGCCGGGCTCGAAGCTCGCCCGGGAATCCGAGAGCTACTACACGTTCAAGGGCACGCAGCTCGATTGCCTCAAGAAAGTCTGGATGGAGCCGGACCGCGGCTTCCTCAGCGATGAATTCTACAACATGCCAGGCCTCGGGGCGCTTTATAGCCGGGCCTCGACCTATGTGTTCGGCGACTGGAACAAATGCGGCGAGCTGATGGGGCTGGCGCCCTATGGCCGCCGCGACCAGGTCAAGCCGCTGATGGATATCACCGACAATGTCCTCAGCGTGCCGCGCTGGACCCCCGAATACAACCAGCCCTATATCGCCGACAGCGACGGCAAGTGGGACACCCATCCGTCCATGCGGCACTGGGAGGATCTCGCCTGGCGCGTGCAGGACGACACCGAGAAGGTGCTGCTCGCCCGCGCGCGCTGGCTGCGCGAAACGACCGGCGCAAAGAACCTCTGCATCGCCGGCGGCGTCGCGCTCAATTGCGTCGCCAATGGCCGCATCGCCCGCGAAGCCGGCTTCGAAAATGTCTGGATCCAGCCCGCTGCCGGCGACAACGGCATCGCCATCGGCTGCGCCTATTACGGCCTGCTGGAGGTACAGAAGCAGCCGCGCTCCTATGTGATGACGCATTCCTACACGGGAAAGACTTACACCGATCGCGACGTCGAGACAGCGACCCAGCGCACACTCGTCAAGGCACAGACCAGCGCGGTGCGCAGCGACAATATCTGCCGCGATACGGCCAAGCTGCTCGCCGACCAGAAAGTGATCGGCTGGTTTCAGGGTCGCTCGGAATACGGCCCCCGCGCGCTCGGCAATCGCAGCATCATCGCCGATCCGCGCCGACCGGAGATGAAGGACATCCTTAATTCACGCGTGAAACATCGTCAGCCGTTCCGGCCATTCGCGCCGATTGTGCTCGCCGAGCGCGCCAGAGAGATTTTCGAAGGCGATCAGGATTCGCCGTTTATGCTGATCGCCGCCCCGGTGCGCCCCGAATGGCGCGAGAAGATTCCGGCCATTGTGCACATCGATGGAACGGCGCGCATCCAGACCGTCACGGAAGACACCAATCCGGTGCTCTATCGGCTGCTGAAGGAATTCGATGCGCTCACCGGCGTGCCGGTGCTGCTCAACACGTCGTTCAACGTGAAGGGCGAGCCGATCGTCGAGACTCCGCGCGACGCCATGGCGTGTTTCATCAATACCGGCATCGACCACCTGATCCTGCACGATACGCTGGTGTCCAAGACATCGGCGCATCGTTTCGTCGCCCCGCTGGTGCGCACCTATATGGACATCGCGGGACTGGTGTCGGCGAGTACGAGATAGAACGCTCGACATCCGCAGGGCGGGCAAAAGCGCAGCGTGCCCGCCACCATCATCGAAAGCGCTGCGGTGGGCACGGCGCAAGAGCGCCTTTGCCCACCCTACAAGCCATCAGGCTGCCCGCACCGCGTTCAGGAACTTGCTGACTTCATCCTTCAATCGCGTACTGTCCGAGGACAGCGATTGCGCCGCAGCGAGAACCTGAGTCGAGGCAGATCCAGTCTCTGTCGCACCACGCTGCACATCAACGATGTTCGACGAGACCTGCATCGTGCCCTGCGCCGCCTGCTGGACATTGCGGGAAATCTCCTGCGTCGCGGCACCCTGCTCTTCCACCGCAGAAGCGATGGTCGAGGCGATCTCCGACATGCGGCCGATCGTGTCGCCAATCTCCTTGATAGCGCCAACCGATTCCTGCGTCGCCGCTTGGATGCCGGAAATCTGCGTCGAGATCTCGCCAGTCGCCTTGGCAGTCTGCTCAGCGAGGGCCTTCACTTCGGAAGCCACGACCGCGAAACCGCGACCGGCTTCGCCGGCACGCGCTGCTTCGATGGTGGCGTTAAGCGCCAGCAGGTTTGTCTGGCCTGCGATGTTGTTGATCAGCTCGACCACATCGCCGATGCGCGATGCAGCGCTGGCGAGCTCGCCGACGCGATCATTGGTCTTGCGCGCCTGATCGACCGCCTGCCCTGCGATTGCAGCCGACTCCTGAACCTGACGGCTGATCTCGTTGACCGACGAGGCCATTTCCTCGGTTGCCGATGCCACTGACTGAACATTGGTAGATGCTTCTTCGGAGGCTGCGGCAACCGTCGTGGTCAATTCCTGCGAACGTTCCGCCGTGGCGGTCAGCGTACCTGCCGAGGCTTCCAGTTCGGTCGATGCCGACGACACCGTCTCGACGATCTCGCCGATCATCGATTCGAAGTTGCGGGTGATGCTGTCGACGCGGCGGCCACGCTCGATCTTGGCTTCTGCATCGGCCGCTGCAGCTTCATCCGCCGTGCGCTTGTCGATCAGCGCCTGCTTGAACACCTGCAGCGTATCACCCATGGTGCCGATCTCGGTCTTCATGCCCTGATGGGGCACGACAGCCGTCAGATCGCCGGCGCCGAGTGCCTGCATCGGCTTGACGATCGAAGCGATGCCACTCGACACGTCTTTCACCAGATAGATGCCGACGCCGATCCCGAGGATCGCCGATGTACCGAGCATGATCGCAAGCAACATGAAGGCTGTCTCGTAGTTGCCTTCGGCGCTCTTGCCGGCTGCATCCGCGCCGGCTTTATTCAGCGCGATATCCTTGTCGAGCAGGTCGTCCGCCTTCTTGCCGATCGGCAACACCTTGCTCTCGTTCAGATCCTGCGGTTCGTTCGGTATCTTGCCGACGCTGGCGCGCGAAAGCGCCAGAACTTCCTGGACACCATTCATGTAGAGATCCCACTGCTGCGCCCATTGCGTATACAGCGCACGCTCCTCAGGCGAGGTGATCAGCTTCTCATAGGTCGCACGGATCTTCATGTTATCCGCGTCGGTATTGATCAGGCGCTTCTCGGCTGATGCCTTCGCTTCCAGTGTCGCGGCGAGCATATGGAGGCGCACGATATTGCGGTAGACATTTACGCCTGCACGAAGCTCCCCCAGTGAACGGACGCTCGGCAGCCAGCTCTTCTGGATTTCCGACGCTTCGCCGTAGATGGCGCGCATCTTGGTGACAGCCAGAACGCCCATGCCACCCATGGCAATCAATAAGAAGGAAATGACAATGGTGATCTTGGTGCGAATGGAAATCTTGGCGAGCATGAAACCGTATTCCTTCGGTATTCTACCGTTGGTCAGCAATGGCAGAGCTTGATTTTTATGATCGCGCCTCGCGCGACGTTTGGCAGCAATTACCAGTCGAGCACAGATTGAAAAGAACGGTCTGAGCCCGCGTGAAAGAGAGTGGCGAGATAAAGTTAAAAAGCAGTGCAGCACGAACTGCGTTATTGCATAATCCCGATGCGATAACGTTGCCTGCGACAGATCATGCAATCCACAAAATAGCCGACGCTCACGCGCCGGCTTTCTTGATCATGCTGTATTGAAACTCAGGCTGCCCGCACCGCGTTCAGGAACTTGCTGACTTCATCCTTCAGCCGCGTGCTGTCCGAGGACAGCGATTGCGCTGCAGCGAGAACCTGAGTCGAGGCAGATCCGGTTTCCGTCGCACCACGCTGCACATCAGCGATATTCGACGAGACCTGCATCGTGCCCTGCGCTGCCTGTTGAACGTTGCGAGAAATCTCCTGCGTCGCGGCACCCTGCTCTTCCACCGCGGAAGCGATGGTCGAGGCGATCTCGGACATGCGGCCGATCGTGTCTCCGATCTCCTTGATGGCACCAACCGATTCCTGCGTCGCCGCCTGGATGCCGGAGATCTGCGTGCTGATCTCGCCTGTGGCTTTCGCGGTCTGTTCGGCCAAAGCCTTCACTTCGGAGGCCACGACCGCGAAACCGCGACCGGCTTCGCCGGCACGCGCCGCTTCGATGGTGGCATTCAGCGCCAACAGATTTGTCTGGCCGGCGATATTGTTGATGAGCTCGACCACATCGCCGATGCGCGATGCAGCGCTGGCGAGCTCGCTGACGCGATCATTGGTGCGCCGCGCCTGGTCGACCGCCTGATTGGCGATGCTCGCCGATTCCTGCACCTGTCGGCTGATCTCGTTGACCGACGAGGCCATTTCCTCGGTTGCCGATGCCACTGACTGAACATTGGTAGATGCTTCTTCGGAGGCTGCGGCAACCGTCGTGGTCAATTCCTGCGAACGCTCCGCCGTGGCGGTCAGGGTACCTGCCGAGGCTTCCAGTTCGGTCGATGCCGACGACACCGTCTCGACGATCTCACCGATCATCGATTCGAAGTTGCGGGTGATGCTGTCGACGCGGCGGCCGCGCTCGATCTTGGCTTCTGCATCGGCCGCTGCGGCTTCATCCGCCGCGCGCTTGTCGATCAGCGCCTGTTTGAACACCTGAAGCGAATCCGCCATCGTACCGATTTCGGTCTTCTCGCCCTGATGCGGAACATTTGCAGTCAGGTCACCCGTGCCGAGCGCCTGCATAGGCAACACGATCGACGTAATGCCGGCGGAGACATCGCGCACCAGCAGGATAGCCGCACCGATGCCGACAACAATCGCAAACAAGAGCGAACCGATCACCATCTTGATGGCGACCCCAAAGCTGTCCGTCGCCAGTTCTCCGGCTGTCAAAGCTCCCTTGTTGTTGAGCTCGACATCCTTCTGCAGGGCTTCGTCCGCTTTGAAGCCAATCTGGTTGACCTTCACGTTCATATCTCGCGCTTCATCACGAGCGTTCTTGCGCGACAACGCAAGAACCGGCTGCAACGCCGCTATGTATTCGCTCCAGAGCTTGCTGAATTCGCTATACATCGCGCGCTCCTCGGGCGACGAAATCATCGGCTCATAGCTCTTGCGCGCCTTGTCGAGCATCTCGGCGTAACGCACCAATGTGTCGTCCTGGACCTTCGTATCTGCGGCGTCGGTCGCAAGCAGATGTCCACGAACCACCGAACGATAGCTGATCGTTGCAGCGCGGACTTCACCCAGAGCGCGCACGCTCGGCAGCCAGCTCGTGACGATGTCGGATGTCGCTCCGTTGATGGTGTACATCTGCTTGATGGCCAGCGCGCCCATTGCAGACATGGCGAGCAGCAGGAACGAGACGACAAGAGTGATCTTGGTGCGGACGGACAGGCTGGCAAACATAGGTGATGGTCCCTCGGTTTTTGACCGTTGGCGCGCAACTGCACGAATGGCATTTTCTGGGTTTGAAGACACGGCATGCATTGGAGCCGCCGGCCGAGCGTCGATAGCTTTCAACGATCTCGTGATCGAGATTGTCCGGATAAAGTTAAGGAGCGGTGCATCATGACTGCTTCTTGTGCATGACTTCTCGAATGAGTGTGGCGCACACGCATAACAACACTATCGCGCAGGAAAGCCGACGCTCACGCGCCGGCTTTTTGCGCTGTACACTTGTGTTCAAGCCCGTCAGGCAGCGCGCACCGAGTTCAAGAACTTGCCCACTTCATTCTTGAGACGTGTGCTGTCCGATGACAGCGACCGCGCGGCCGAAAGCACCTGCGACGAAGCAGAGCCGGTCTCGGACGCTCCACGCTGCACGTCGGTGATGTTCGACGAGACCTGCATGGTACCCTGTGCCGCCTGCTGGACGTTACGCGAAATCTCCTGCGTCGCGGCACCCTGCTCTTCCACCGCCGATGCGATGGTCGAGGCAATCTCGGACATCCGGCCGATGGTGTCGCCGATTTCCTTGATGGCGCCGACCGATTCCTGCGTCGCCGCCTGGATACCGGAAATCTGCGTCGAGATCTCGCCGGTCGCCTTGGCGGTCTGCTCGGCCAATGCCTTTACTTCGGAAGCCACGACCGCGAAGCCCCGGCCCGCTTCACCAGCACGCGCCGCCTCGATGGTTGCGTTGAGCGCCAGCAGGTTTGTCTGGCCGGCGATATTGTTGATGAGCTCGACGACGTCCCCGATGCGCGACGCCGCGCTGGCGAGTTCACTGACGCGATCATTGGTACGCCGCGCCTGGTCGACCGCCTGATTGGCGATGCTCGCCGACTCCTGCACCTGTCGGCTGATCTCGTTGACCGACGAGGCCATTTCTTCAGTGGCCGATGCCACCGACTGGACGTTGGTGGAAGCTTCTTCGGACGCTGCAGCCACAGTGGTGGCCAGGTCCTGGGAACGTTCGGCCGTCGCGGTCAGCGTGCTTGCGGAGGCCTCGAGTTCGGTTGATGCCGACGATACGGTCTCCACGATCTCGCCAATCATCGATTCGAATTCGCGGGTGATGTTGTCAACGCGGCGACCACGCTCGATCTTGGCTTCGGCGTCGGCAGAGGCAGCTTCATCTGCCGCGCGTTTGTCGATCAACGCCTGCTTGAACACCTGAAGCGTGTCGGCCATCGCGCCGATCTCGGTCTTTTCGCCCTGATGCGCCACATGCGCCGTGAGATCGCCGGCGCTCAGCGCCTGCATCGGTTGCACGATCGAAGCGATACCCGACGACACGTCCTTGACCAGATAAATGCCGACACCGATGCCGATGATCGCGGTCGCTGCAATGATCGCGATGACCGTCATCAGCGCCGAACCATAGCTCTCATCGGCCTTCTGTCCCGATGCTGCCGCACCCTTGTCGTTGAATTCGATGGCCTTGCGCAGGGCAAAATCGGCTTTGGATCCCAGCGGATTGATCACATTCAGATTGAGCTCATGGGCTTCCTGACTGCCTTTGCCGAGATTCTTGCGATCGAGTGCGAAGACTTCCTGACTGCGTGATACGTAGTTGTCCCACTCCTTGTTCCAGTCGTTGAAGATTGCGCGCTCTTCGGGGCTCGATATCAACTTGTCATAGGCAGTCCGCTCATCGGCGGCCCGCTTGACGATGGTGTCGATACCAGCCTCGGTCTTCTGCATCTGGTCAGCATTGGCTGCGAGGATGTGTGCACGCACCAGATTGCGATAATCGATGGTCGTCGCCCGCAGCCCACCGAGAACACGGACGCTTGGAAGCCAGTTTTTCTGAATGTCCGACGCATTGGCGTTAATCGTCTGTATCTTGCTGACAGCAAGCGCCCCCATCCCCGTCATTGCGATTAACAGAAAAGCGATAACGATGGTGATCTTGGCTTTGATAGAGATGTTCGAGAGCATGGCTGGACGTCCTGTTATCGCTCGATAGAATGATCAGTTCTGATCCCGCATGGCCTAGGCCGCGCGAACAGAGTTGAGGAACCGCGCGACTTCGACCTTTAGCCGCGCGCCGTCCGACGACAGCGACTGTGCTGCCGAAAGAACCTGCGACGAGGCCGATCCGGTCTCGCTGGCGCCGCGCTGCACATCCGTAATGTTGGACGAGACCTGCTGGGTGCCATGCGCGGCTTGCTGCACGTTGCGGGAAATCTCCTGGGTGGCGGCACCCTGCTCTTCGACGGCCGAAGCAATCGTGGACGAAATTTCCGACATCCGGCCGATGGTGACGCCGATCTCGCGGATGGCACTGACCGATTCGTCCGTGGCGGACTGGATGCTGCCGATCTGCATGCTGATCTCGCCGGTCGCCTTGGCGGTCTGCTCTGCGAGCGTCTTCACCTCGGCCGCCACCACGGCGAAGCCGCGGCCCGCTTCACCGGCGCGGGCGGCTTCGATGGTCGCATTGAGCGCCAGAAGGTTGGTCTGCCCCGCGATGCTATTGATCAGCTCGACCACGTCGCCGATACGGCTGGCTGCCTTGGATAGCTCGCCGACACGGTCGTTGGTCTTCTGGGCCTGCTGTACGGCCTCGCTGGCGATACGCGCAGATTCCTGAACCTGGCGGCTGATCTCGTTCACCGATGACGCCATTTCCTCGGTCGCCGATGCCACGGATTGGACGTTCGTCGAAGCCTCTTCCGAAGCGGCCGCCACCATGGTGGTCAAATGCTGCGAACGCTCGGCAGACGACGTCAGCGTGCCCGCCGACGCTTCGAGTTCGGTCGATGCCGACGACACTGTTTCGACGATCTCGCCGACCGCACTCTCAAAATCGTTCGCCAGCGCGATCATCTCGCGCTTGCGCTGCTCGGCGGCGATCTGCTCCTGCTGCTTTTGAGCGTCGGCTTCGGCGCGGGCGCGCTCCTGTGCCTTGACCTTGAACTTCTCCACGGCGCCAGCGACGGCGCCGATCTCGTCCTTGCGGCCCAAGCCCGGCAACACCTCGCCGAAATTGCCCTCGGCGAGTTCTTCCATTGAACGGCTCAGCGCGCGCATCGGACGCCCGATGGTGAACACCGAGAACACGCAGGTTCCGATCAGCATCAGGGCGACCACACCACCGAGAATTAGCGAGTCCCGCTCGGTCGCAGCGGCCTCGTTCGCCGCAGCGCTCGTCTGCTGCTCGACCTTCTCCTTAGCCAGATTGACGATCGTATCGGCCAGCTTGTCGAGTTCTGCACTCATGGGTAGCAGCACGTCGGTGCGGAGCTTCACGATCTCCGCGCCCAGTGTGGTGATGCGCGCGGAGGCATCCGCAGACAATTCGCCAGCTTCGTTGCGCGTCGCCTGCAGATTCAAGATATCTGTGCGGATTACACCGATCTTGTCGCCGCCCTTACCGAGGGTCGTCATCATGTCGAGGAATTTGCCGATGCGCTCGCGCTCGTCCGGTGCGGTCGCAAGCTTGAGCATCTGAGCCGAAAATTTAAGGCCAGCGGTAGTACGCGCCGTGAAATAGTCGGCGGCCTTCTGGACATCGGCCACTTTCGTTGCCCCGAGGAAGTCACGCACGCCGATCTGCATGCCGCGAAACGAGGCCTTGGCCTCGGCAGCGTTCTGCGCAATACCCTGATAGACGCCGGCCGTCTGATATGACTGGCGAACGCCTGCGCTTCCCATCGTCTGCATATAGATCATGACACCGAGGAGAATAATGCCGAGCCCGGACGCAATCGCGAGCTTGGTGCCGATGCGCAGATTCTGGATGAAGGCCATGACAGTCCCTGGGAATGAAGTGGCAGAAAAATGAGTCGGGTCGTCCTTCGCCGGACGGAGTCCGGCGTCGCGTGAAATGGTCGAATGCTAAGCGGTTGTCATTTTTGGCGCAGCCCGGCGGCAATCCGACGGGCACGCGAAGCTTGGCGTGAGCCGATCCTGAACGAGAAGCGTCATCGGCTCATATGAGCGGGCGATACGTTCGATGATCGATCAAATCACCTGCTCATGGGCAGGAACCTACCACCGCGCTTCTGACACAAACGTTAACGCGCCGATGATGCAATCACTCAAATTGAGCCGGCACCGCAATGGTCGTCGAGCAATTCGGACTTTTCAGACAGTGATGGAGTTCGAGTTCAGGCATCAGAGGTTCTGAATTAACGATCTAAAATTGCAATCTCATCATGCGATGCCCTGCACGGGATATTTCGAGACCCAGAGTTCTCTCGGAGCGTATAGCAGCTTGAATGGCAGTGCGCGGAGAACGCACCGTTACTCAAGCCGGTGAATTGCGATGTTGGAGAACTCAGGCCGCTCGAACCGAGTTCAGGAAGCGGCTGACTTCAGTCTTCAGACGGCTGCTGTCTGACGAGAGCGACTGCGCTGCGGACAGCACCTGAGACGACGCACCGCCGGTCTCGCTCGCGCCGCGCTGCACGTCGGTGATGTTGGACGAGACCTGCATCGTACCCTGCGCAGCCTGCTGCACGTTGCGGGAGATCTCCTGCGTCGCCGCGCCCTGCTCTTCAACAGCCGAAGCGATCGTGGACGCGATCTCCGACATCTTGCCGATGGTCGTGCCGATCTCGCGGATCGCCGAGACGGAATCATCGGTCGCAGTCTGGATGCTCGCGATCTGCTGGCTGATCTCGCCGGTGGCCTTGGCGGTCTGCTCGGCGAGCGCCTTCACCTCGGACGCGACCACTGCGAAGCCGCGGCCAGCATCGCCGGCACGTGCCGCCTCGATGGTGGCATTGAGCGCCAGCAGGTTAGTCTGCCCCGCAATGGTGTTGATCAGCTCGACCACCGCGCCAATGCGGCCGGCAGCTTTTGACAGTTCGCCGACGCGATCATTGGTCTTCTGAGCCTGGTCCACGGCCTCATTGGCAATACGCGCGGATTCCTGGACCTGACGGCCGATCTCGGTGATGGACGACGCCATTTCCTCAGTGGCGGACGCCACCGACTGCACGTTGGTGGAAGCTTCTTCCGACGCCGTCGCGACGACCGTGGTGAGCTGCTGCGACCGATCCGCTGTCGACGTCAGCGTGCTGGCCGAGGCTTCCAATTCGGTCGACGCGGACGACACCGCCTCGACTATTTCACCGACCGTACCTTCGAAATCGTCGGCGAGCCGGATCATGTCCTGCTTGCGTTGCAAGGCCGCCGCCTGATCCTGCGTGATCCGTGCCTCGGCTTCCGCCTGGGCTTTCTCTTCCGCCTTGACCTTAAAGGTCTCGACAGCCTGCGCCATGTCGCCGACCTCGTCCTTGCGGCCGAGCCCCGGCAGCAGCACGCCGAAATTGCCCTCAGCGAGCTGCTTCATACCCGCCGTCAGGCCGGACAGCGGACGGATGATTCCGCGCGCGATCAGGAACGCAATCAACAGACCGGTGATGGTCGCCGCGCCGGCCACGATCTGCTGCAGCGTGATCGTGCCGGAAATGCGCTGCTCATTGGCTGTCGTCGCGCTCACGACCTCCTGCTGGATCGCGGCCTTGATGCCGTCGGTCTTGCGGATGGCGCTGACCACCATCGGCGTGATCGTATTGTAATAGAGCTGATCCATCTTCAGCAGACTGGCCGACGCCTTATCGAACCCGCTGGAATAGCTGACCAGGCCTTTCTTGATCGATTCGAACAGCGCTGAAAGACTCGGTGCCATATCAAATTTTTCCATCTCCGCGATCTGTTGCTGCGCGTTCTTCACGCTGTTGGCAAACAACGTCACATTGTCCTGGTCGCGACCTGCAAAGAACCGCCAGTTCGCCATCTGAACCAACAGAGTTTCGGATTGCAGGGTGGTCGACCCTTGTGCGAATGGCGAGCTACGCGTCGCGAGCACGAGCTTCTTCAAATCGGCCTGAAGCTTTTCACCCTCAGCAAGCAGCGCCTTGCGGCTGGCGAGCATCTCCTTGACGGTGTTACCGAGATCGACTCGCTTGCTCTTCAAATCATTGATCGTCTTTTCGACCTCGCGATAGACCCCGCGACGCTCCTCCGAGCTCGCCTTGATCGTCTCTTCCAGCACACCACCGACCTGAGTCAGCAGCTTTTCGGCTTCAGCGAATGACGCCTCGTCCTGATCGAACGTGTAGCGCAGCATCGCGCGGCGAAGTGCCTGGAGTTCCGCCGAAATCTCCATCGAGCGCATCGCATTGGCGGACTGGGCATTCGTCGCCGAGACGTCGTCGCGAATTTCCGTGAGTTTCCACACGGCGAAACCTGCCATGCCCAACCCGAACAAGACGAGCGCACCGAAGCCCCCATACAGCCTGCCACGGATGCGGAGATTGAATAGCGACATGCGACGTGCCCTTCTTGGGAGAACCACTGATAGCCGACCTTGCACGTCGCGAATCGCGCCCACAACGCAAGAGGCAATCTCGAATCCGATCATCGTCAGGTTGCGAGAACTTCGGGTTAATTTCAGCCGCGCAAACGCTTTAAAGTGGAATGACTTTTTTGTCGCGCGTGTCATCGTTTGACTCACCAAAACAAACAGCCCGGATGCGATGACGCATCCAGGCTGTTTGCTAGTTGTATCTTACTCGTCAGGCGAAAGCGCGTGATCGTGTGACGTTTTGTCCTATGCCGCGCGAACGGAGTCCAGAAACTTGCCGACTTCGCGCTTCAACCGCGCGCTTTCGCCGGACAGCGATTGCGCAGCGGACAAGACTTGCGACGACGCAGAACCCGTGTTGCTCGCGCCACGCTGCACATCCAGAATGTTCGAGCTCACCTGCATTGTACCTTGCGCCGCCTGTTGAACGTTGCGCGAAATCTCCTGCGTCGCCGCGCCCTGCTGCTCGACGGCAGATGCGATGGTCGACGCGATCTCCGACATGCGGCCGATGGTGTCGCCGATTTCCTTGATGGCGCCGACCGACTCTTCGGTCGCGGCCTGGATGCCGGAGATCTGGTGACTGATGTCGCCGGTTGCCCTGGCCGTCTGTTCGGCGAGCGCCTTTACTTCCGATGCAACGACCGCGAAGCCGCGACCGGCATCGCCGGCGCGCGCCGCTTCAATGGTGGCATTGAGCGCCAGCAGATTGGTCTGGCCGGCAATCGTGTTGATCAGCTCGACAACATCGCCGATCCGCGCGGCGGCCTTGGCAAGCTCAGCCACGCGATCATTGGTCTTGCGGGCCTGTGCCACCGCGGAGTTGGCGATATTGGCCGACTCCTGAACCTGACGGCTGATCTCGTTGACCGAGGACGACATCTCCTCGGTGGATGACGCCACCGCCTGCACATTGGTCGACGCTTCGTCGGAGGCTGCGGCCACGATGGCGGTGAGCTGGCGGGATTGCTCGGCGGTCGCAGTCAGTCCGCCCGCCGATTCTTCGAGCTGGCTCGAGGCCGATGACACGTTCTCGACGATGCTGCCGACGGCGCCCTCGAAATCGTCCGCGAGACGGATCATGTCCCGGCGGCGCTGAATCGCTGCCTGCTGGTCCTGCGTCAGCTTGGCTTCGGCCTCGGCGCGCGCCTTTTCCTCGGCCCGCACCTTGAATGTCTCGACCGCACGCGCCATGTCGCCGACTTCGTCCTTGCGGGCGAGACCCGGCAGCACCACGCTGAAATCGCCGTCCGCGAGGCGCTTCATGCCCGCAGTCAAGCCCGACAACGGACCGATGATGCCACGCGCGATCAAGAAGGCGATTGCGAGACCGACCACAGTGGCGACGCCGGCCACGATCTGCTGCAGCATACTCGTCGTCGACATGCGATTGCTGGTTGCGGCGACGGTCTGCGACTGAACCTGCTGGATGTCGGATTTGATGGTCTCGACCTTGCCGATCGCTTTCACGACGGTCGGGCTGATCGACTTGTTGAAGATGCCGTCTGCCGTCTGCAGGCTGGCGGCAGCCTTCTCGAACTGGGCGGCGTAGCTCTTCAGGTTGCTGCGGATGGTGCCGAACAACGCGCTGAGCGTCGGCGGCATCTGCATCTTCTCCATTTCGCCGATCTGCTGCTCCGCGATGCGGACATGATCCTTGAAAGATTCGATATGTTTCTCGTCGCGGCTGACGAAGAAGCGCCAATTCGCAATCTGCACCATCAGCGTGTCGGATTCGAGCTTGGTCGAACCCTGGCCATACATGGTGTTGCGCGTGCTGATCACCAGCTTGCGCAGGCTAGATGACAGCTTGTCGCCGGCTTCCTGCAGCACTTCCCGGCCGGCGACCATCTGCTTGATGGCCTCGCCAAGCGCCTGGCGCTGCGCCTTCACGTCGGCGACGTCCTTCTCGATGGTGCGGTAGGCGGCGCGGCGCTCTTCCGAACGACTGGTCTTGATCACCGTGTCCAGGCTGGCGGTGACGCCGGCGAGACGCTTGTCGGCATCCGCAAGCGCCGCTTCATCCTGATCGAACGAATAGCGCAACACGGCACCGCGGATCGCGTGCAGTTCGGAGGCGATCTCCGAGGCCCGGATCGTGTTGGCCGAAAGAATGTTCAGGGAGTCGACCTGCGTTCCAACTTCCGTCATCTGCCAGACGGCAAATCCCGAACTGGCGAGACCAAACAGGACCAGCGCGCCGAAACCACCATAGAGGCGACCGCGGATACGGAGATTAAGCAGCGACATCATTGGCTTCCTAGGTGGGATCTGATCTGGCTTCGGCGACAGGCGCCGTCTTCGTTGCTGCTTCCCCCATCATGGGAGAAGCATGAATTTATGCGGCCCGGACGGAGTCCAGGAACTTGCCGACTTCGAGCTTGAGCCGTGCGCTTTCGCCGGACAGCGACTGCGCCGCCGACAGCACCTGCGTCGAAGCTGATCCGGTCGCGCTGGCGCCGCGCTGTACGTCGGTGATGTTCGACGTCACCTGCATCGTGCCCTGCGCGGCCTGCTGAACATTGCGCGAGATTTCCTGGGTTGCCGCGCCCTGCTGCTCGACAGCAGAGGCGATGGTCGAGGCGATCTCGGACATGCGGCCGATGGTGTCACCGATCTCCTTGATGGCGCCGACGGATTCCTGGGTCGCCGCCTGGATGCCGTTGATCTGGTGGCTGATGTCGCCCGTCGCCTTGGCGGTCTGTTCGGCCAGCGCCTTCACCTCGGACGCAACCACCGCAAAGCCGCGGCCCGCATCGCCGGCGCGCGCCGCTTCGATGGTGGCGTTGAGCGCCAGCAGGTTGGTCTGGCCGGCAATGGTATTGATAAGCTCGACGACATCGCCGATCCGGGCCGCAGCCTTGGCCAGCTCGGCCACACGCTCATTGGTCTTGCGCGCCTGCGCCACGGCCGAGTTGGCGATGTCAGCCGACTCTTGCACCTGCCGGCTGATCTCGTTGACCGATGACGACATCTCTTCGGTCGACGACGCAACCGCCTGAACATTGGTGGATGCTTCGTCCGACGCAGCAACGACTGCAGCGGTCAGCTCCTTGGCCTGTTCAGCCGTTGCCGTCAGCGCGCCCGCGGACTCCTCGAGTCTGTTCGACGCCGAGGAGACATTGTCGACGATATTGCCGACGGCGCGTTCGAACGTCCCGGCGAGCTCGACCATTTCGCGCTTGCGCGACGCCGCAACCAGACTGTCCTGGTCGAGGCGCGCCGCAGCCTCATCGCGCGCCTTCTGTTCGGCATTTGCACGAATGACCGTAACTGTCTTGGCGATATCGCCGATTTCGTCGCCGCGCTTGGCGCCGGGGATCAAGACATCGAGATCGCCGGCCGCCATCTTGCCCATGGCGCCGTTCAGGCGCGTCATCGGCCGGGCAACGCCGACAAAGGAGAACACCATGGTGCAGATCAGCACCAGCACGACCGCGAGGCCGAGCGCGAGATTAACCTGGCCGGAGCGTGCCATTTCCTCGGCGGCCTGCGCCCGCGCCTCTCCAACCGCAGCCTTGGCCGACGAGACCGATTGCGCGACCAGTTGAGATGCCGCCGCAGCGGCGGGCGTGATCTTGGTGCGGACGATATCGGTCTTCTGGTCGTTACTGCCGATCGCTTCATCGGTGGCCGTCATGAATTTCTTCATGTCGGTGCCGAGCTGGATCAGGCCGCCCTGCACGAGCTCGCTGTCTTCGAACACGCTGGCCTTGGCCAGCGCATCGGTGAGGATCTTGGCCTTGGTGATGATCTGGCCCTTCTGCGTGACTTCATTCATCGACGCATAACGCCATGCGGCTGCCTGCACAGCGTTGATGGCATTGTCCGCGATCTTGAGCTGTCCATCGACTTCAGGCCAGTTCGTCGCCTCGGTCACGGCAGTGGTGAGGCGCAGCTGGTCGAGATGCCGGTTCCAGTCGATCACGGCGACGTTGCGGTTGCGATAGAGCTCGAGCAGTTTCTTCTGCAGACCGACGATCTCGTCGGCAGCGGCGAGATAGGTTGACGTCAGCGATTTAATCTTCGCGAAATTGTCCTTGTATTCCTGCCTGGTCGCCAGGGCGGACGCGGCATCGATGATGCGGTCCTGCGCAGCCTTGGCGGCCCTGATCTCGGCCGCGTTCTTGTCAATCTCGGGTGTCGTGATGGCCATACGCAGGCCTTGACTGGCCACCTGCATGGCGCGCATCTGGCCGTCGGCCTCCATCGCGCTATCGGCGATTTTCTGCTGCACATCAGCCAGACGATTGACCTCCGAGATCGCGCTCTCGGTCCTCATCTGGTTTGCGACAACGCCCGCCGAGAGCAAGATGCCAACGAGACCGGCAAGACCCAATTTGTTGCCGACACTGTTGATCTTGATCATGCGATGCACTTTCCGGATAAGGGCCAAGTCAGGACGCGCGCAAGCATGGCTCGCGCAGCCTCGGCTCGGGTCGTTGGAAGACGGTCAGAGAAGCATTGGGCAGAGGCAGAGAACGGGGCGTCGCGGAATTGTCCGTGAGGACAAAGACCCGATCGCTCCGGTGGAGTTCAATCAGCGGACCAACAGGCCCTCGCCCTCACGGTTGAAGGATACCACTCCATTTCTGACACATTCGTTAATTGCCCCGTCATGCAGCATTCAAGAATCTGCATAAACTTGAGGCACTTGCGCGATGCTGTATGCGCCCGCTCTTGCGTCAGTGCGCGAGGATCTTCGACAGGAAGTGCTGCGCGCGATCGCTGCGCGGATGACCGAAAAAGTCATCCTTCTGCGCGTCTTCGACGATCTCACCGGCATCCATGAAGATGACGCGGTTGGCGACCTTCTTGGCGAAGCCCATTTCGTGGGTCACCACCATCATGGTCATGCCTTCCTTGGCGAGTTCGACCATGACATCGAGCACTTCATTAATCATTTCGGGATCGAGCGCCGAGGTCGGTTCGTCGAACAGCATGCAGATCGGATCCATCACCAGTGCGCGCGCAATGGCGACGCGCTGCTGCTGACCGCCGGAGAGCTGGCCGGGATATTTTTGCGCATGCGCCGTGAGGCCGACGCGCTCCAGCATCTTCATCGCCTTGGCCTTCGCCGCATCTTCCGAGCGGCCGAGCACGATGGTCTGGCCGAGACACAGGTTCTCGACGATCTTCAGATGCGGAAATAGTTCGAAGTGCTGAAACACCATGCCGACGCGTGAGCGCAGCTTCGGCAGGTCCTTCTTCATCGTCGTCACATTCAGTCCATCGACCATGATGGTGCCCTGCTGCACGGGCTCCAGCGCATTCACGGTCTTGATCAGCGTCGACTTGCCAGATCCCGAGGGACCGCAGACGACGACCACCTCGCCTTTCTCAACGGCCGTCGTGCAGTTCTTCAACACCTGGAACTGCGGGTTGTACCACTTGCTGACTTTTTCAATGGTGATCATGGGCATGATGAGCGACCGACAGTTGGAGGCAAAGACTGAAAGCGAAAGTGGCTAGCGGATGATGCTGATGCGCTTCTGCAAGCGCTTCACAAAGAATGACGCGGTGAAGCAGATCAGGAAGTAGACCAGCGCCGCGAACAGATACATTTCGGTGAGACGACCGTCGCGCTGCGCAACCTTGGACGCGGCGCCCAGGAAATCCGTGATCGACAGCACGTAGACCAGCGATGTGTCCTGGAACAGCACGATGGTCTGCGTGAAGATCACCGGCAGCATGTTGCGGAACGCCTGCGGCAGCACGACATGGCGCATCACCTCGCGATAGTTGAGGCCGATGGCATAACCGGCCATCACCTGCCCCCGCGGCACCGACTGGATGCCGGCACGCATGATCTCCGAGAAATAGGCAGCCTCGAACAGCGTGAAGGTCACGATAGTCGAGGCGTAGGCGCCGACCTGTACCGGCTGATCGGAGCGGATGATCCACTGTCCGACATAGGGCATCAGGAAGTAGAACAGGAAGATCACCAGCACGAGCGGCAGCGAGCGCATCAGATTGACGTAGCTTACGGCGAAGCCCGACAGCACAGCACTGGACGACAGCCGCATCATCGCGATCAAGGTGCCGAGGATGAGACCGAAGACCGTCGCAATGGCCGTCAGCGTGAGGGTGAACGCCATGCCCTGCTGAAACAGGTAAGGCAGGCTGCGCCAGATGACGTCGTAATCGAAATTGCTGAACATCGCTTATTTCCCCTCGTTGAAGCCGGGGATCGCCAGGCGCTTTTCGAGAATGCGCATTCCGATCGTCACGACGGCGCTGAGAACGAGGTAGATGGCGGCCGCAGCCGAGAAGGCCTCGAACACCTGGAACGAGAATTCCTGCATGGACCGCGCCCGTGCCGTCAGTTCAAGCACACCGATGGTGAGTGCGGGCGCCGTGTTCTTGATGGTGTTGAGAAATTCGGAGGTCAGCGGCGGAAAGATGATGCGATAGGCCAGCGGAAGCAGGATGTAGCGATAGGTCTGCCAGGTGGTGAGGCCGATGGCCGTGCCGGCCATGCGCTGGCCCTTTGGCAGTGCATTGATGCCGGCGGTGATCTGTGCGGCGACACGCGAGGACATATAGAAGCCAAGCCCGAGCATCGCGGCGATGAACGGCCCGTTGCGCAGCTGCTTGATCCAGATGCCGAGATCGCCGGGCAAAAGTTCGGGAATGACGAAGAACCAGATGAACAGCTGCACCAGCAGCGGAATGTTGCGGAACATCTCGATATAGGCATTGCCGACAAACACCGCCCAGCGCGCAGGCAGGGTCCGCATGATGCCGATCAGAGAGCCCATCACGAACGCGATGAACCAGGCGCAGAGTGCGAGCAGGATCGTGACCTGAAGGCCGCTCATCAGCGAGCCAAAATAGGTCCCCGTCGCATCAGGCGTCTGATCCCAGAAGATTCCCCAATTCCAGTTATAGTTCACGCATTCACCCCCACGCGCCGTCCACGCGAAAACCTGGCAACCTCAGGCAGAAACCCATGCAATGGCCGGGCCATTGCTTCTTCCCTCGCCCCGCCTGCGAGGCAGAGGGTGGATCGAACGACCGAGAGTCGTTCGAGACGGGTGAGGGGGAGCCAGTGTTTTACTCGCTGCCTCCCCCTCACCCGTCTTACACGCGCTACGCGCATGTAAGACGACCTCTCCCCGCAAGCGGGGAGAGGTAAGCAAGAGTTAGTTGGCTGCGTAGGCGTCAGGATCAGGCGAATCCGACGGGCTGGCGAACGCCTTCTTCTGCTCGGCTCCCATCGGAACGTTCAGATTGAGGCCCTTGGGCGGGATCTTCTGCGTGAACCACTTGTCATAGATCTTGGCGCCTTCCGGGCTCTTGTAGAGCTCGGCAGTGGCCGCATCGACAACCTTCTTGAACGGCGCATCGTCCTTGCGGAGCATGATGCCGTAGGGCTCAGCTTTCGAGAACGCGTCCTTGGAGATCACATAGGCGCTCGGATCGCGCGCACCGGCAGCAAGGCTGGCAAGCAGGATGTCATCCATCACGAAGGCCACAGCACGGTCGGTCTCGACCATCAGGAATGCCTCGGCGTGATCCTTGGCGGGAATGACGTTGATGCCGAGATTACGCGCGGCATTGGCTTCGGTAAGCTGCTTGATGTTGGTGGTGCCGGAGGTCGAGACCACCGACTTGCCCTTCAGATCGTCGATCTTGTCGAGCTTGGCGGCCTTCTTCGAGACGAAGCGGCTAGCCGTCAGGAAGTGCGTATTGGTGAAGGCAACCTGCTTCTGGCGATCGGCATTGTTGGTAGTCGAGCCGCATTCGAGGTCGACGGTGCCGTTGGCAATCAGCGGAATACGGGTGGCCGAGGTGACCGGATTGAGCTTGACCTCGATCTTGTCGTTCTTCAGCTCCTTCTTCACCGCATCGACGATCTTGTAGCAGATGTCCATGGCGAAACCGACGGGCTTCTGGTTGTCATCGAGATAAGAAAACGGCACCGAGGAATCGCGGAAGCCGATGGTGATGGCGCCGGTGTCCTTGATCTTCTTGAGCGTGCCGGTTAGCTCCTGAGCGCCCGCCTGCGTCGTGCAGACCGCCGCGGCGATCATGGTCCCCAACAGAAAAATTCGTTTCATAGTCCCTCTCCTCAACACAGTCCGATCTCACGCCGAACGACTCTCTTTCCGAGCGCCCCGGCGCGACCGCCCGGGATGCTTGCACAATCGGGGCCAAAACGGAATTGCCCGATCGGACGACAATAGTTTGTTCTAAACTCCCGTTCCCGTACAACCCGGTCATGAGCAACGCCCTGCATGCGCTTTGTGACGCAGGCGCCGCCGGCGCCACGGAAAAGATCGATGATATCAGCCATCCCCGCCTGGTAATCGCCACCACGATTCTGGCCTCCAGCCTGGCCTTTATCGACGGATCGGTGGTGAATGTCGGACTTCCTGCCATTGCAGCGAGTTTTCAGGCCGATGCCGTCGACCTGCAATGGGTGATCAATGCCTATCTGTTGCCGCTCAGTGCACTTCTTTTGCTCGGCGGTGCAGCAGGCGACCGCTTCGGCCGCCGCAGACTTCTGATCTGGGGCGTTGGCCTGTTTGCGCTGGCCTCGCTGGCCTGCGCTGTGGCGCCCAGCCTGCGTTTGCTGTTGGCCGCCCGTTTTTTGCAGGGTGTCAGCGCGGCGATGCTGATGCCGAACAGCCTGGCGATCCTCGGCCAGACGTTTTCCGGCGAAGCCAAGGGCCGCGCTATCGGCATCTGGGCTGCCAGCGGCGCTGCCGCCGGCGCGCTCGGACCGGTGTTGGGCGGATGGCTGATCGACGTCGGCAGCTGGCATCTCATCTTTCTCATCAATGTGCCGATCGCATTGGCGGCAATGGCGCTTGCCTGGCTAGGCATCCCCCGCGATCGACACGACAGCGACGAGCCGCTCGATAGTCTCGGCGCCATCCTCGCGACTGCGGGACTTGGCCTGACGACCTGGAGTCTGACCGAAGCTACGTCTCATGATTGGACGGGTTTCACGCTTGGCGCGCTTGCCGCAGGCCTCCTGCTCTTGCTTGTGTTTGTGTGGATCGAAGGCCGCAAAGGCGAACGCGCGATGATGCCGCTTGCACTGTTCGGGTCCGCCAGCTTCGTCGGCCTGACACTGCTGACCTTCTTGTTGTACGGCGCACTCGGCGGGCTGTTCGTCCTGATGCCTTTTCTCCTGATCGAAGCAGCCGGCTACACCGCGACACAGGCCGGTGCCGCGCTGCTGCCCTTGCCGCTTGTCATCTCTTTGACATCACCGCTTGCTGGCTCGCTCGCAGCCAGAACCGGCCCTAGGATCATGCTGACGCTGGGACCGGTGATTGTGGCGATGGGTTTTCTGCTGGCGCTCCGAATCGGTCCCGACACCAGCTACTGGACCAGCGTCTTTCCCGCCATGGTCGTCATCGCCATCGGCATGGCCGGCGCTGTCGCACCTCTGACGACGGCCGTGCTGATGTCCGTCGGTGCGCGTCACACCGGGTCTGCATCGGGCCTCAACAGCGCGGTCGCACGCACGGGCGGTCTTGTGGTCACGGCGCTGATCGGATCGGTTATGGCAGCAAAGGGGCCGGCGCTGATCAGCGCCTTTGCAGCAGCGACGGTCGCGGGTGCTGTGCTCTGTGTCGCAGCCGCGCTCAGCGCATTCCTGCTGATAGCGGCGCGGCCGCAGCCGTGAAGGCCCCACGCTGCCTGCGAGCGGCCACCGCCTCGCCGAAGGCCTGAAAGAGCGTCCGGTTGATCGGGTTGATCTGCGGATCATATTCGGCGTGCCATTGCACACCGAGCGCGAAGCTCGGCGCATCGGCAATGCGGATGGCCTCGATCGTGCCGTCCTCGGCAATACCCTCGATCACCACTCGCTCCCCAGGGACATCGATGCCCTGACCATGCAGGGAATTGACCGTGATGGTCTCGCGCCCCAGCAGGCTGGCGAAGGTGCCGTTGCTGGTCAGATGCACGTCGTGGCGATCGGCAAATACGACCGCCGGATCGGGATGGATCTCGCCGCTCTCGAGCCGCGGCATGCGATGATTGATGCGGCCAGGAATTTCGCGGATCTCTGGATGCAGCGAACCGCCGAACGCGACGTTCATCTCTTGCAATCCGCGGCAGATACCGAAGATCGGCACCCCGCGCGCGACACAAGCTTCGATCATGGCCAAAGCCACTGCATCGCGGCCATTGTCATAGGGCTCGTGACGGACATGGGCTTCCATGCCGAACCGGGTCGGGTGGACATTGGCCCGCGCGCCAGTGAGCAGAATGCCATCGACCAGATCGAGCACCTGGCCGATATCGGTAATGTCAGGGGTGCCGGCAAACATCATCGGCAGGGCATTGGCCACTTCCGCGACCGCACGAAGGTTGTTTTCTCCGACCGCCTGGACGGAGAACCTGTTCTCAATGCGATACGCGTTGCCGATCACGCCGATTACCGGCCGGGTCTTCGTTGGCATCAGCTTCCGGTCGAAAAGTGCTGGACCATTGAGCTATAGCCGAGTCACGGCGTGAACACGACTGGTTCCGAAACAAAACTGTCACCAGACGGAGCATTCGGGAAAGAAACATCTCCGAACGCCTGAAAAGGCACCAATCTGGCAGTATTCGGAGGATTAGCTGACAGTTTTGGATGGTGGGCGCGACAGGGATCGAACCTGTGACCCCTTCCATGTCAAGGAAGTGCTCTCCCGCTGAGCTACGCGCCCTAAGAACCGGTCGTTACGGGTGTGGGGTCTATAACGGGTCAAACCCGGACAAGCAAGGACGGCTGAGGGCCAATCCTTGCCTGATTTGCAGGAAATCCAAGAAAGGAAATCCAGGAAAGCCGGCTGCCCTCAGGCCGCCAGCATCTTGTTCACTTCGCTGACCAATTCGCGCAGGTGGACCGGCTTGGACAGCACCTTGGCGTTTTTCGGCGCTTCCGAGTCGGAATTCAGCGCCACGGCGGCGAAACCGGTGATGAACATGATCTTGATGTCGGGGTCGAGTTCGCTGGCGCGGCGCGCCAGTTCGATCCCGTCCATCTCCGGCATCACGATGTCCGTTAGAAGCATTTCAAAGGGTTCCTCGCGGAGTCTCTGATAGGCTGACATCCCGTTATCGTGGTGCGACACCTGAAAACCGGCGTTTTCCAACGCCTTCACCAGGAAGCGGCGCATGTCGTTGTCGTCTTCTGCGAGAAGGATTTTGTGCATGGCGGTTGGATGTCGAACCCGAATGAGAGGACCTGTTCGCCCACTAAGCCCGAGGTCTGGTAAATTTCGGGTGAAGGTGATCAGCGCAGACTGTGCATAAGCGTCTCAAGATGGTGCGCCAGAACGTCGTGAAACACAACAAATGAGCGCGTTTCTCGCCATCGCCGCGCCTGCGGAAGGTTTTTAACTTGGCAGACTTGTTTCCGTTATCGACAATGCAGCCTCACAAAGCGCCGGTTTTCTGCCAGACTGGGCAAACCGTAGAACGCGGCTGCAGGGACGATGCGCGACGATGACCCAGTTTGACGGTGAGCTGTCGCCTCCCTTCGAGATCGTCGAGCCGGCCAACTGGCGCGCGCCGATCATTTTCAATTCCCCGCATTCCGGCTCGGTCTATCCGGCGGAATTCCTCAGTGCTTCCCGCATCGACGTAACGGCACTGCGCCGCTCGGAAGATTCGTTCATGGACGAATTGATCGCCGGATTGAGCGATCGCGGCTTCCCAGTGGTCCGGGTGCACTTCCCGCGCTCCTATGTGGACGTCAATCGCGAGCCCTATGAGCTCGATCCGCGGATGTTCAACGGCCGCCTGCCTAGTTTCGCCAATACCCGCTCGATGCGGGTGGCCGGCGGTCTTGGCACTATTCCCCGGGTGGTCGGCGACGGCCAGGAGATCTACCGCGAGCGGCTGGACGTCGATGACGCCCTCACCCGGATCGAGGCGTTGTACAAGCCGTACCATCGCGCCCTGCGCCGCCTGATCAACAAGGCGCACCAGACATTCGGCACGGTGATCCTGGTGGATTGCCACTCGATGCCCTCGATCGGAATTTCCCGCGAGGAGCCGCGCCGCCCGGACGTGGTCGTCGGCGACCGATATGGCACCAGCTGCGCCACTATCCTGGCCGAGGTGGTCGAAGACACATTCGGCGGCCTCGGCTATTCGCTGGGCCGTAACAAGCCCTATGCCGGCGGCTTCATTACCGAGCATTACGGCAACCCGGCCAGTGGGCTGCACGCCATCCAGATCGAGCTGAACCGGGCGATCTATATGGACGAACGCCGCCGTGAGCGAACCGCGCGCTTCGATCAGATTGCTGCCGATTTTACCGTCCTGGCCGATGCGCTGGCGAAGATCCCGCTGGACAGCCTCGGCCCGTTCCAGGCCGCCGCCGAATAGGCTGGGGCCGAACGGCTCGCCGGGGTTCGAACCTTCACTCAATCAGGTGGGGTATTTGGAACCGTGACCGCCGGGTCACGGCAGCGCTTATTTCGTGCGACAAATTGTCAATTTTCGCTGGATTTAGAGATGGGGCAGAGTTTTACCACCGGGATTAATGCAACTTTAGGTTATCCCCACCAGCGTGGTTCCGCGGATTGGAACCGCGTAAAATGGCAGGAGAGAACATGAAGAACATGATCAAGAAATTCTGGTCGGACGAATCGGGAGCGACTGCGATCGAATACGGGCTAATCGCCGCCGGCATCTCGCTGGCCATCATCGCCGTCGTCAACGGCCTCGGCACCAACCTCAACGGCAAGTTCACCGAGATCAACGGGTCGCTGAAGTAACCGCCACGACGTGGACACCGGCTTGAGGTTCTCAGCCGAATAAGTCTTGCTTGATGACTGACGTCGCAATGGACCCGAGGCTGTCGGGGTGCCAGGCGACGAACAGGCCAGGCGACATAAAGACAATCGCCGGCAGCCACGTCGGCACGCCGTGATGCAAAACTCCTCCGACAAGAAAAAAGGACCGCTTGCGATAGCAAGCGGTCCAAGTCTAGGGAGGAAACGCCCAAGGAGGGCAGCGATAGCGCAAGCGCTACCGCACCGCAACAATATGCAGCCGCGACGCACCAAGTGCAAGAGTTTTCGGGCAAATTTCCATGCAAATTTCGCATGGTGATCGCACCATTCAGGCATAGGCGTCATAATTTCTACAAGCAAAATCAACGCGATATAGAAATGACAGTAGCTTTGACCTATTTAAGAAATGATCATATATTCATTTCATTGACCAATTTCTGATGCCGGACATCAGGAATCTTAGGGAAATCGCAATCCGATTCAGTGCTGTGGCTTAGGGGAATCGCAGAGAGATTTCGATCACCGCAGATGCGAGTCGTTGCCCTGCGCTGTATAGGAAGCGACACGTCCCCATCCAGCAGCCGCAACAAAGGACCTCTCCGTGACGGTCATCGACTTCAACGCCTTCATTGGTCGTCTTGCGACCTCGTCGGGCGAGACCATCCTGCCGTTCTTTCGCACCTCGCTGAGTATCGACAACAAGAACAGCACCGATTTCGACCCGGTCACGGAAGCCGACCGCGCTGCCGAAGCGGTGATGCGCCGGCTGATCAAGGCCAACTTCCCCCAGCACGGCATTGTTGGCGAGGAATTCGGTACCGAACGCGAAGACGCCGAATATGTCTGGGTGCTCGACCCGATCGACGGCACCAAATCCTTCATCTCCGGCTTCCCGATCTGGGGCACGCTGATCGCGCTGCTGCATCGGGGCACACCGGTCTATGGCATGATGCACCAGCCCTATATCGGCGAGCGCTTCAGCGGCGACAGCGGCTCGGCGCGCTACCAGGGCCCCAACAACACCACCCGCAAGCTTGCCGTGCGCCGCTGCGCATCGCTGAAGGACGCCACGCTGTTCACCACCAGCCCGCGGCTGATGGGCGACGCCGATCGCGCAAAATTTCACGACGTCGAAAAAGGCGTGCGGCTGACGCGCTACGGCGGCGATTGCTATTCCTATTGCATGCTCGCCGCTGGTCATCTCGACCTCGTCATCGAGACCGAGCTGAAGCCCTACGATATCGCAGCCCTGATCCCGATCATCACCGGCGCCGGCGGCGTGGTGACAACGTGGGAGGGCAAGCCCGCGCAGAACGGTGGCCGCATCGTCGCCGCCGGCGACCCGCGCGTGCATGAGGCGGCGCTGAAGATCCTCAACGCCTGATCGGGCACTGCTACGCCCGCGCTGCAGCCCGCAGATGCTCGATCATCTGCTGCGCGGGACGGGATAACGTCTTCAGGCTGCGAAAGCAGATCGCCAGTCTGCGGTTCGCCCAGGGATCGCGAATGCGGATCAGCGCCAGCGCCGTCGACCGCGCGCAGCGCCGTGCGGCGACTTCCGGCACAATCGCAATGCCGACCCCCGCCGCCGCCATCTGACACATCGCATCGAAATCCCGCATCTGCGCTCGGTAGCGCAGTCGCGCGCCCAGCTTCGCCGCATATTTGCCGATGTGGTTCTGCAGCGCGGTCGCGTTGGTGAGGCCGATGAAGTCGCGGTCGATGATCTCATGGAAATCGATATGTCGCCGGCCGGCGAGATCGCTGCGCGGCGCCGTCACCAGCATCAGCCGGTCTTCGTTGAAGGTGAAGCGTTCCAGACTGTCCGGCAGCGTATGCTCGGCAGCGAAGCCGAAATCGGCGATGCCGGCGGCGATCGCCTGGGCGATATCGGCGCTCTCGCGCTCCTCGACCTCGAGGCTGACATTGGGGTGCTCGCGTAGGAAACTCGCAAGCGCCTTCGGCAGATGTTCGGACAGGCCCACCGTATTGGCCAGCATCGACACACTGGCCTTCATGCCATTGGCATAGGCCGCCATGTCGCCGCGCATGGTCTCGACATTCTGCATGACGATGCGGGCATGGCCGAGCAGGCTCTCGCCAGCCGCCGTCAGCGTAACGCCGCGCCGGCCCCGTTTCAGCAATGGCACGCCGATCGTCGCCTCCAGCCCCTTGATTCTCGCACTAGCCGAAGCCAGCGCCAGATTGGCAGCGGCAGCACCCGCGGTGATACTGCGCGCCTCGGCCACCGCGACGAACAGCCTGAGATCGACAAGGTCGGCATGCATGGTGTTCTCCGCGCCAGCCTTCGTTAAAGACGAAGGCTTTCTCCGTAACCTCCAGATTGTGCCTGTGCAGCCGATCGGTCAATGTGCCTGCATCATGTTCGATTCCTCACTCATTCTGATCGCTGCAGTCTTCGCGCTCGCCGGCTTCGTCAAAGGGGTCATCGGCCTCGGCCTCCCGACCGTTTCGATGGGCCTGCTCGCCGTCGCCATGCCGCCGGTGCAGGCGCTGGCCATCGTCATCGCCCCCGCGATCGTCACCAATATCTGGCAGACTTTCGTCGGCGGCTATTTGCGCGACATCATCCGCCGGCTGTGGCCGCTGATGCTCGGCACCGCTTTCGGTATCTGGAGCAGCGGCGGGCTGATGACCGGCCCCTATGCGCACTACGGCACCATCGTGCTCGGCATCCTGCTGGTGATCTATGGTGCCATCAGCCTCGTGAAATTCCAGCTAAGCGTCGCAAAACAGAACGAAGGGTGGGTCGGCGGCGTCGTCGGCCTTGTCACCGGTGTCGTCGCTGCCGCCACCGGCGTGCAGGTGATCCCGTCGATGCCCTTCATGCAGTCGATTGGCATGGAAAAGGACGAGCTGATCCAGGCGCTCGGTGTCTATTTCACCGTCTGTACTCTCGCACAGGCCTTCAACCTCTCCAGCGCCGGTCTGCTGAATGCCTCCATAGCGCTGTCGGGCCTCGTTGCCATGGTGATGGCCTTTGCCGGCATGTTCATCGGCCAGATGGTGCGTATGCGGATGCACCCCGACCAATTCCGCCGCTGGTTCCTGATCGCGATGATGCTGCTCGGCGTCTATCTGGCCGGCGTCGAGACGTGGGAAATTCTGAAGTAATTAACGCGTCTCCAGCATCGCCACGCGGATGCCGAGATAGATGAAGACGCCGCCGAGGGCGCGGTTGATCCACACCATTGCCTGACTGGATTGCCGGACGCGGCTGGCGGCTTTCGCAGCGACAATGGCCGTGCCGAGCCCCCAGATCGTGCCCGTGCTGATGAAGATCAGCCCAAGTACGATGAAAGCCAACGCCTTGCTGGGCGCATCCACGTCGACGAATTGCGGCAGGAAGGCGAGAAAGAACAGCGCCACCTTCGGGTTCAGCGCGTTGGTGAAGGCGCCCTGCCAGAACACCTGCCGAAGCGACAGCAGCGGCTTTTCCGCAGCGTCGTTCGTTGCAACTGTTGATGCCCGCGCACGCAGCATCTGCACGCCGGTGTAAAGCAGATAGGCCGCACCGATCCATTTCACCGCTGTGAAGGCATAGGACGAGGCCGCCAGCAGCGCCGACAATCCGACCGCCGCGGCGAACACATGGACGAGGCATCCCGCACTGATCCCCAGCGCCGCCGCGACACCGCCACGCCAGCCCATCTGCACGCTGCGCCCGACGATATAGGCCGTGTCCGGCCCCGGCGTGATGTTGAGCAGGATGCCGGAGAGGATGAAGAGCCAGAGGCCGTGAATACCGAGCATGAGTGGCTTTCGTTACTTGAACAGAGGCGTGCCCGGCACGAACGCATCGAACGCCGCCCAGAACTGCTGCCGGTAGCGATCCTGCTCCTGCAGGATCTCGTGACGGGAGCCGGCGATCACCAGATGCGAGCCGGCACGCAGGTGATAGGCAAATTCCTCGATGGCCGGCGTCGACACCACCTGGTCGTTGCTGGCCGCCAGCATCAGGATCGGCTGACGGATCTTCACGGGATAGCTGGCCTCGCGAAAGCCATGCATCCCACGGATCGCCGTATCGGCCCAGGCCACCGTCGGCGAGCCGATGCCGAGCGTCGGATCCTCTTCGAGGATCGCCGCGTTGCGCGCATAGCGCACCGGATCGCTGGTCAGCTTGTTATTGGGGAATGACGAGGTCCCGACCAGTTCGCCATTGCCGCCGGGAATGTAGTTGCCGCCCTGCCCGGTCCAGCGCATGACACGCAACAACAACCGCGCCGGCAGCGAGGTCGAACGGCCCGGCAGATCGATCATCGGCGCCGACAGCACCATGCGATCGAACCAGCGCTTGCCGGAATGCGCCACACGCAGCATCACCGCGCCGCCCATCGAATGCGCCAGCGCGAAGTAAGGCGGCGGGCAATCCGGCATCACCACCTGCTGCACGAAAGTTTCGACGTCGATCTCGAAATCCGAGAAGCTGCGCACGTAACCCTTGCGGCTATCGCGCAACTGCCGCGACGAATGCCCCTGCCCGCGCCAGTCGATCATGGCCACTGCAAAGCCGCGGTCGCGCAGGTCGCGCACGGTCTCGAAATACTTCTCGATATATTCGCCGCGCCCGCTGAACACGCAGACCGTGCCCTTGCGCCCGGTCGTCGGCGCCCAGCGCGCAAAACGTAGCTCAGCGCCGTCCGGCGTCTTGATGGTGCCGGACACGGCACCCTCGGGAACGGGGTTGGCGGGAATGGAGACGAGCGTCATGGCGGGGGACCGGTTAGGCGAAAAACGCGGGATTTCAAGGGCGGGAGATCAGGTCGGCGCGAATCTTTCGGCCCCCCTTGCGAGCCGCCAGCCCCCTCCCATATCAGCTTCATGCAGGCCTCTCTAGGCTGCATGACACGAAAGCCCGGCCCCTATGGCGGGCGGGTTATTGCAACAGTCGCTCAATGGGGGACTATCCAATGCGTAGCTATGATCTCACCCCGTTTTATCGTTCCACCGTCGGTTTCGACCGCCTGTTCAATCTGCTCGATCAGAGCACAGGTGACGCAGCGCCGGGCTATCCGCCCTACAATATCGAGCGCACCGGCGAGAACGAATACCGTATCAGCGTTGCCGTTTCAGGCTTTGCGCAGAACGAGCTCGCCATCGTCGCGAAGGAAAACACGCTGACGATCAAGGGCGAGAAGGCTGCCAACGAGAATGGCAGCAAGGCCGAAGTGCTCTATCGCGGCATTGCCGCGCGGGCCTTCGAACGCGCCTTCCAGCTTGCCGACTTCGTGCAGGTGAAGAACGCCTCACTCGAGAACGGCCTGCTTCATGTGGACCTTGTCCGCGAGATCCCCGAAGCCAAGAAGCCGCGCAGCATTCCGATTTCCACCAGCGCGGTGAGCGCACCGCAGGTGGTCGACGGCTCGGCCGAGAAAGTCGCCGCGTAACCGCGACTTTGTGAAGTAAAGTAAGTGTAGCTGTAAATGAAACGCCCCGGAGCAATCCGGGGCGTTTTATTATGTGCGCAGCGCTGCACTAACTATTCCATGCCCTGGACGGGCGGAGGAGTGTCCGCAGGCTTACTAGGCTCTGTAGGCTTTGCTTCCGTCGCGGGAGGCGGAACCGTCGGTGCTGCGGCCTCCGGCTTCGAGGCAGTAGAGGTCGACGGCGCAGCACCCGTCGTTTCCGGCGCCTTCGTCTCGGCCGGTTTCTGCTCAGTTACGGCCGATTGCTGCACGGGCGCAGCGGCCGGCGGCGTTTCAGGTGGTTTGACTGTGACCGGCTTGGTCTCGGCTGGCGTAACAGGCTTAGCCGGCGCCGCAACCGCGCGCACCGGTGGCCGCTTCGGCAGCGGCACGCTCGTCGTGCGGCTGGCAACCTTCGGCGCGGGCGTTGCCGTTCCGGCCGTAAACGGCGGGCGGCGATATTGCGGCAGGGTCGGCACTGCGCCTTGCGGGCCATAGCGCGTGTCGATCTCCTCGCTCATCCGGTCGCCCATGCGATAGGCCGGAATGAAGCGCAGAATGCGTCCGCTGCGCGCATCGATCACCAACCGGCCGTCCTCGCCGTCGAGGTCGATCGCCGCAACCGTGTAGATGAGGCCGCGTTGCTGCGGCATGCCGAGGGCAGAGAAGCCGGCCTCGCGGAGGATCGAATAGACCTCGCGCAGCGGCAGCACCGCCAGATCATAACCGCGGCGCAACACGCCATAGGGGCGCGGCTCCGCATATTCCACGGGCGGCATGGCCGCATAGGGACCGCCGACATCGGATACCTGCGCCACAGCGGCAACGTCGCCGCGCATCGGCGGCAGCGCCTGTGCCTGTACAGCGCCGCTCGCCAGCAACAGACCGGCCGAGGCCAGACATCCCACAAGTACCTTCATTGCATGCTCCTTCGACGCCCCCGCGCCCGGAGAGTATTCAACTTCCTGAACCTCACGCTTCGCTCGCCTGCCAGCACCGCTGCCACAGGCGTTAACGAGCACTGCGCAACCTCACTGCTGAATCCGGCAGCCCTTGGGCCAGCCTTTGACCGGAACGCGGCACCTCCGGGCTGAATGTGTCTTCGAGACATGGACAATTTGGCATGCGTTGTTGCTATGCGACGACGGACTCAAGCGCGCTTGTGTGCTAGATAAAAATTTGGCAAAGTCCTGGTTAGGACAGCATCACTGTCGCAATTTTTGGTGGCAAATCCGGCACGGGGTTTGCAACATAAGCAGGCGTCGCGACTAAAAAACACGCCTGCTGATACGAAATGCCTTTAAGGCGAGATATGGGGTGGCCGCCGGGGACGATGGGCACCACCAGTCTGAATTCTGAAAACGAGGCTCGCAAGACGCGCGAGCGGTAGCCCGAACGGGTTCCGCGAGCGTCAAAGGTGCGCCGACAAGGGTGGCAGAACCCCGACGGGGGTTGAGAGGACGAAGATGAGCGGATCAGAGCACGAGCGCCAATTGATCGAAACCGGCACGCATTCGGCGGCCCCGGCTATCAAATCGGCTAACGTGAAAGACACCGCCATCAAACCGGAACTGCATACCTATCGTCCGCCGGCGCTGGGCCTCTATGACCCGTCGCAGGAAAAGGACGCCTGCGGCGTCGGCTTCATCGCCAACATCAAGGGCCGCAAGTCGCATCAGATCGTGTCTGACGCGATCAGCATCCTCTGCAACCTCGAGCACCGTGGTGCGACCGGCGCAGATCCGCGCTTTGGCGACGGCGCCGGTATTCTGGTGCAGATCCCGCACAAGTTCTTCGTCCGCAAGACGGCGGAACTCGGCTTCAGCCTGCCGGAGCCTGGCCAATACGCCATCGGCGCGCTGTTCATGCCGCGTGATACCGCGTGGCGGAAAGTCATTCAGGGCATCATCGGCGACCAGATCAAGGCCGAAGGCCTGAAGCTGCTCGGCTGGCGTGACGTGCCGACCGACAACGCCTCGCTCGGCGAAAGCGTGAAGCCGACCGAGCCTGCCAACATGCAGGTCTTCATCGGCATCGGCAAAGCCAAGATCGCCGACGAGGACGAATTCGAACGTCGTCTGTACATTCTCCGCAAGTCGATCTCGCAGGCTATCTATCAGCGCCGCGAGCGCGGCCTTGCCGGCTACTATCCGTGCTCGATGTCGTGTCGCACGATCATCTACAAGGGCATGTTCCTCGCCGACCAGCTCGGCAGCTACTATGCCGACCTGCACGAAGAGGATTTCGAAAGCGCGCTGGCACTCGTGCATCAGCGCTTCTCGACCAACACCTTCCCGACCTGGTCGCTGGCGCATCCCTACCGCATGGTCGCGCATAACGGCGAAATCAACACGCTGCGCGGCAACGTCAACTGGATGGCGGCGCGTCAGGCGTCGATCGAGTCCGAACTGTATGGCAAGGACATCAGCCGTCTGTGGCCGATCTCCTATGAAGGCCAGTCGGACACCGCCTGCTTCGACAACGCGCTCGAATTCCTGGTGCAGGGCGGCTACTCGCTGCCCCACGCCGTGATGATGATGATTCCGGAAGCCTGGGCCGGCAATCCCCTGATGGATGAGCAGCGCCGCGCCTTCTACGAATATCACGCCGCGATGATGGAGCCGTGGGACGGTCCTGCTGCGCTTGCTTTCACCGACGGTCGCCAGATCGGCGCGACGCTGGACCGTAACGGTCTGCGCCCCGCACGTTATCTCGTCACCAAGGACGACCGCATCGTGATGGCGTCCGAAATGGGCGTGCTGGCGATTCCGGAAGAAGACATCATCACCAAGTGGCGTCTGCAGCCAGGCAAGATGCTGCTGGTCGACCTCGTCCAGGGCCGTCTGATCCCTGACGACGAGATCAAGGCGACGCTGGCCGCAAGTCATCCCTATAGCGAGTGGCTTGAACACACCCAGATCGTTCTGGAAGAACTCCCGGACGCGGCGGCCAAGGGCCAGCGCTCCAACCTGCCGCTGCTCGATCGCCAGCAGGCCTTCGGCTACACCCAGGAAGACGTCACCATCCTGCTGACGCCGATGGCGTCGCAGGGCGAGGAAGCGTCGGGTTCCATGGGCACCGACACGCCGATCTCGGCGCTGTCGAGCAAGCCGAAGCCGCTGTTCACCTATTTCAAGCAGAACTTCGCGCAGGTCACCAACCCGCCGATCGATCCGATCCGCGAAGAGCTCGTCATGAGCCTCGTCTCGATCATCGGACCGCGGCCGAACCTGTTCGACCTGCAGGGCGTCGCCACCACCAAGCGTCTCGAAGTGCGCCAGCCGATCCTGACCGACCAGGATCTCGAAAAGATCCGCTCGATCACCGACGTTGCCGAGTCGCATTTCGTCTCGCGCACCCTCGACACCACCTTCCATGCCGGTTTCGGCGCGGCAGGCCTGGAACAGGTGCTGGACGAACTGTGCGCCCGTGCGGAAGCTGCCGTGCGCGAGGGCGTCAACATCATCATCCTGTCCGACCGCATGGCCGGCTCGGATCGCATTCCGATCCCGTCGCTGCTGGCTTGCGCCTCGGTGCATCACCACCTGATCCGCACCGGCCTGCGCACCTCGGTCGGCTTGGTCGTCGAATCCGGCGAACCGCGCGAAGTGCATCACTTCGCCTGCCTCGCCGGCTATGGCGCCGAAGCGATCAACCCGTATCTGGCCTTCGAATCCATCATTGCCATGAAGGACCGGCTGCCGGTGCAGCTCGACGACTATGAAATCGTCAAGCGCTTCATCAAGTCGATCGGCAAGGGCCTGCTCAAGGTCATGTCGAAGATGGGCATCTCGACCTACCAGTCCTATTGCGGCGCGCAGATCTTCGACGCCGTCGGCCTGCGTCAGGAATTCGTCACCAAGTACTTCACGGGCACCCACACCAAGATCGAAGGCGTCGGCCTCGCCGAAATCGCCGAGGAAACCGTGCGTCGCCACAACGAGGCGTTCGGCGAGATCCAGATCTACAAGACCGCGCTCGATGTCGGCGGTGAATATGCCTATCGCAGCCGCGGCGAAGACCATGCGTGGAACGCCGAGTCGGTATCGCTGCTGCAGCATGCCGTGCGCGGCAACTCGCAGGAGCGTTATCGCGCCTTCGCCAAGATCCTCAACGAACAGTCGGAGCGTCTGCTGACGCTACGCGGCCTGTTCAAGATCAAGACGGCCGAAGACGAGAAGCGCAAGCCTGTGCCGCTCGACGAAGTCGAATCCGCCGCGGACATCGTCAAGCGCTTTGCGACCGGCGCCATGTCCTACGGCTCGATCTCGCGCGAGGCGCATACCACGCTGGCCATCGCCATGAACCGGATCGGCGGCAAGTCGAACACCGGCGAAGGCGGCGAGGAGTCGGATCGCTACAAGCCCATGCCGAATGGCGACAGCATGCGTTCGGCGATCAAGCAGGTCGCGTCCGGCCGTTTCGGCGTCACCACGGAATATCTCGTCAATTCCGACATGATGCAGATCAAGATGGCGCAGGGCGCGAAGCCCGGCGAAGGCGGTCAGTTGCCCGGCCACAAGGTCGACGCGACGATTGCCGCCGTCCGCCATTCGACCCCGGGCGTCGGTCTCATTTCGCCGCCGCCACATCACGACATCTATTCGATCGAAGACATCGCGCAGCTGATCTACGACCTCAAGAACGTCAATCCGACGGGCCAGGTCTCGGTCAAGCTGGTGTCGGAAATCGGCGTCGGCACGGTCGCCGCGGGCGTCGCCAAGGCGCGCGCGGACCATGTCACCATCGCCGGCTTCGAAGGCGGTACCGGCGCGTCGCCGCTGACCTCGATCAAGCATGCGGGTTCGCCGTGGGAAATCGGCCTTGCCGAAACCCACCAGACCCTGGTGCGTGAACGGCTGCGTAGCCGCATCATCGTCCAGGTCGACGGCGGCTTCCGCACCGGCCGCGACGTCGTCATCGGCGCGCTCCTCGGCGCCGACGAATTCGGCTTCGCCACCGCGCCCTTGATTGCTGCCGGCTGCATCATGATGCGCAAGTGCCATCTCAATACCTGCCCGGTTGGCGTCGCCACCCAGGATCCCGTCCTTCGCAAGCGCTTCACCGGCCAGCCCGAGCACGTCATCAACTACTTCTTCTTCGTCGCCGAGGAAGTGCGCGAGATCATGGCCCAGCTCGGCTATCGCAACTTCGACGAGATGGTCGGCCAGGTGCAGATGCTCGACCAGTCGGCGCTCGTGTCGCACTGGAAGGCCAAGGGTCTCGACTTCTCCAAGCTGTTCGTGCGCCAGCCCGAACTGCCCGGCCAGAAGATCTATCACACCGAAGATCAGGACCATCACCTGGAAGCCGTGCTCGATCGCGAGTTGATCAAGCAGGCGCAGCCCGCGCTCGACCGCGGCGCGCCGGTGAAGATCGAGACCAAGATCAACAGCACCAACCGTTCGGCCGGCGCCATGCTGGCGGGCTCGGTGGCCAAGATCTACGGCCATGCCGGCCTGCCCGACGACACCATCAAGGTGTCGCTGAAGGGCACCGCCGGTCAGGCCTTCGGCGCCTGGCTGTGCAAGGGCATCACCTTCGATCTCGAAGGCGAAGGCAACGACTATGTCGGCAAGGGTCTCTCGGGCGGCAAGATCATCGTGCGTCCGCCGGCTCATTCCGCCATCGTGCCCGAAGAGTCGATCATCGTCGGCAACACCGTGATGTATGGCGCGATCGAGGGCGAATGCTACTTCCGCGGCGTCGCCGGCGAACGCTTCGCCGTGCGTAACTCCGGTGCTGTGGCCGTCGTCGAAGGCGCCGGCGATCACTGCTGCGAATACATGACAGGCGGCATCGTCGTGGTGCTCGGCAAGACCGGCCGTAACTTCGCGGCCGGCATGTCCGGCGGCGTGGCTTACGTGCTCGACGAAACCGGCGACTTCCCGAAGCTGTGCAACATGGCGATGGTCGAACTCGAACCGGTTCTCTCGGAAGAGATGATCGCCGAGAACACCTATCACCACTCCGGCGATCTCGAAGCCCATGGCAAGGTGGACGTATTCGCCAACTTGCTCGATAGCGACATCGAGCGCCTGCATGTGCTGATCACGCGTCACGCGAAATATGCCGGCTCGGCCAAGGCTGCGATGATCCTCGCGGACTGGAAAACCTGGCTGCCGAAATTCCGCAAGGTGATGCCGGTCGAGTACCGCCGCGCGCTGCGCGAGTTAAAAGCGAAAAGCGCCGAGGCCGAACCGCAGATCGCGATCGGCGCGTAAGGAAAAGGCCCTCATGGTGAGGAGGCGCGCAGCGCCGTCTCGAACCATGAGGGACAAATCACGCATCCTTCGAGACGCGGCCAAGTGGCCGCTCCTCAGGATGAGGACGGAATTTGGAACTTAAGAGTTCAGAGGCGTCAGTTGTAATGGGCAAGATCACGGGTTTTCTGGAAATCGATCGTCACGACCGCAAGTACGCGCCGGTTACCGAGCGCCTGAAGGGCTATAACGAGTTCGTCATTCCGCTCAGCGAGAAAGACACCCGCGACCAGGCCGCGCGCTGCATGAATTGCGGCATTCCGTATTGCCACGGCACCGGATCGGTTCAGCCCGGCACGCCCGGCTGCCCGGTCAACAACCAGATCCCGGACTGGAACGACCTCGTCTATACCGGCAACTGGGAAGAAGCCTCGCGCAACCTGCACTCCACCAACAACTTCCCGGAATTCACCGGCCGCATCTGCCCGGCGCCGTGCGAGGCCTCTTGCACGTTGAACATCGATGACAACCCGGTCACCATCAAGACCATCGAATGCGCCATCGTCGACAAGGCATGGGACAATGGCTGGCTGAAGCCGCAGGTCTCCGCCGTGAAGACCGGCCGCAAGGTCGCCGTGATCGGCGCCGGCCCGGCCGGCATGGCCTGCGCGCAGCAGCTCGCGCGCGCCGGACACGACGTCCATGTCTATGAGAAACTCGCCAAGGCCGGCGGCTTGATGCGTTACGGCATTCCCGACTTCAAGATGGAAAAGCACATCATCGACCGGCGTGTGGCCCAGATGGAAGGCGAAGGCGTCACCTTCCATTACGGCAAGGCTGTCGGCGGCACCTCGCCCGGCGCTATCGATCCCGCCGAGCTGCTCAAGGAATATGAAGCCATCGCGCTGACCGGCGGTGCGGAGCACGGCCGCGACCTGCCGATCCCGGGCCGCGAATTCGACGGCATCCATTTCGCGATGGACTTCCTGCCGCAACAGAACCGCCGCGTCGGCAACGAGCCGCTCGGCGACGTCAAGGAGATCCTGGCCGGTGGCAAACATGTCGTCGTCATCGGCGGCGGCGACACCGGCTCCGACTGCATCGGCACCAGCCTGCGTCAGGGCGCATTGTCCGTGACCCAGCTCGAAATCATGCCGGCTCCGCCCGAGCAGGAGAACAAGGGCCTGACCTGGCCGAACTGGCCGCTGAAGATGCGGACCTCGTCGAGCCAGGCCGAAGGCGCCAAGCGCGAATTCGCCGTGCTGACCCAGAGCTTCGAAGGCGCCGACGGCAAGGTCACCAAGCTGAACTGCGTGCAGGTCGACGACAAGTTCAAGCCGATCCCCGGCTCGGAGTTTTCGTTGCAGACCGATCTCGTGCTGCTGGCCATGGGCTTCGTCCATCCCGTCCACGAAGGCATGCTGAAGACGCTCGGCGTCGATCTCGACCAGCGCGGCAACGTCCGCGCCCCGACGACCGATTTCGCGACCTCCCTGCCCAAGGTGTTCTCCGCCGGCGACATGCGCCGCGGCCAGTCACTGGTGGTCTGGGCGATCCGCGAGGGTCGCCTGTGCGCCCGCGCGATCGATCAGGCGCTGATGGGGACGACGACGCTGCCGAGGTAATTGATCTCTCAAGATCGAATGATAGGGGCTCCGCACGTAAGTGTTGGAGCCCTTTTTATTTTACCAAGCGCAACAGTAAGGTCAGAGGATTGGTCGAGATCAAGGCTTCCGATGAGCGTCAATAATCGCGTTTCGGTACTCGTCGGGTGAAGCACCCGTTTCCGTCGCATCTCTGAAGCGCTGCTTCATAGCTGGCGTTAGTTCTATGCCTTCAACAGCAGCGATTTTCTCGTAGCGAGCAGCCGCAAGGATAAACTCGTCGGCCGCTTTCGCTGTCGTGGAAATCCGGTATCTCGCGATGAACGCCGTCAACTCTGCCGGCCTTGTAAACCGATGTACCTCGCCAGCAAAGTCCGCCATGCGCTCCATGTCACGCGCACGCTGGTCGCGCCTGTAGTTCATGACAAAATGCAGAAACTCCACATCGAAACGTTCTGGACATCCCGGCCCCGTGTCGACACGCACCCGTCCCCAGCCCAAGGTCGTCCGACGCAAAACGCGCCACAGGCAAAGCCCGGTCGGATAATCCAGATGGATCAGCGTATCCGCGCGCGCCAGCCGCTGCGCAAGCGTTCCGCTGTAGTTGCCATCCATGATCCAGCGCGGCTCAGCCGCCAATGCATTGACTGTCGCGCGCCAGACATCGCCATCCGGCATCCGCCAACCGGGCTGCCAGTAGTCGCGGTCGAGATGGATCACGGGCAGCCCTGTGGTCTCCGATAGCGTACGAGCCGCCGTGCTCTTTCCCGCGCCTGGACAGCCGACGATCAAGACGCGTTTCAATGTGAGTGCTCCCATTCGAACTGCGGGATTTAAATTAACATTAGACGGAGCGGTGTTTCTCACCCCCAATGCTGCATCTCATGAACAGTAGTCAAAGGGCGTGCCCGGCTACCTCCAAGGTTGCACAGCTTTTGGAAGACAACCCCGAGGGAAACCGCTACCTTTGACCTATTGAGGGAGACAGCAATGATTACTTCGCTCCGGATATTGGTTGTCATCTTTGCAGCATTTGTTTGTAGCTCCGCACAAGCACGTGGGCCCTATGGTTCAATCTCGATTGGAAATTGGACCGGCGGGGCGTTTACTAACGACAAAACTGGCCAATTTAGTAGCTGCATAGCTAGCGCGCCTTACAAGAGTGGCATCACCTTTGGCGTTATGGTGGATCCCAAGTTTTCTTGGCATCTGGCTTTCATACACCCTTCGTGGCGATTGAACGCAGGACAAGCCTTTCCTATCATACTAACCTTCGACGGCCGTTCGCCATTCAATGTCAATGGCGCCGCAATCTCGGACACACTTGTTATTGTGCCTATGCCGGACAACTCGTCGCTGATCGCCCAATTCAGAAAGTCTAAGACACTATCGGCGTTCACTCAGGGACAGCTATTCCAATTTGACCTAAGATCGACAGGGGCTTTACTTCCTGCCCTCGTAAACTGCGTAACGACAGTCAACAAAGGCGGCATTACTGCAGCCATCGATTTCTTGCCCCCGAAAGCAGCCTCTGTGCCGACTCCTCAAACTCCCTCAGTAGGCGGAAGTATGAGGGTTGATACGAGCACAAGCACACCTCCAGAAATACAGATCGAAGCCATAGAATTAGCCTCGAATTTCATATTGAAAAGCGCACTCCGGAATCCAAAAGTTCTTACTAGGTCAGAAACACCAGTCTCATTGGCTTCCTATGGAGCAGCTTGGCGTTCGGATGAGGCCGCAGGATTTGTCAGAATCGTTCCGGCGCAAGATGGCGTCAGGGGATTGGACGTAGCCTCAACCATCGTTGCTAATGACGCCAAGGATTGTAAGGCAAAGTTCGCTTCTGGAAGAACTAGCGAACTTGTGGACAGCGAAGTCGTTTTTCGGGGATTCTCATCCTGCGAAGACTCTGACGGCGTGCGATTGTCTCAGTACTTCATTGTCTCTCGAAAAAAGGGCGGCTTTGTATTGTTCTCTGTTGTTGCCTCATCAAAGGGAGAGGAAGCGCGGGCGTTTCAAAAGGACGAGCGGCTCGTCGATTTCAAGAAGGCCGCGTTAATTGCTGCCAGCCCATAATCCTTCTTGACGCCCTCATCGATTGAGATTATATTCTCCTCACCCTGTCCGACGAGGGGCGCTTCTCGAGGGCGTCTTTGGAGGTGGGACAGGGTGCGGCGCCCGCGGACGTGCCTCGCAAGCACGGACTCGGGAGGTCCTGGGTAGCCGTCCGGGCCCACTACGGGGCTCTGCCGCTTGCGGCTGGACGGGTGCGGGTGAAGGCTGGCGAAAGCCGGTCGGATGACGGGCACGATGCCCGTACCCAGTACCCGGAAGCACGGCCCCGGGAACAGAAAAGCCGCAGTGGAGCGCCGAAAGGCGTGCGCGCACCGAAGGTCGCTGTCGCAGGCAGCCGACGGGACGCGCCACTAAATACAAGGTTGCGCCTTTCGGCGCTTCATCCCCCTCACATCAAAGGGGGACCACCGAAAGGCCAACTTGCGCCGCGGCGCGGGACAGACGGCGCGTGCGCGCATCATCCGGAACATGACGTCATCCAAAACAGTGCAAGGACTCGCACAGCGCGACCGGACACGCGACGCATCTCAGGGTGGGTAGTCAGCAACCTCCGGACACGCTAAGCGGATGTCGTCCCGCCGGTTCGTCCTTCCAAACGTGTTGTCCCGTCCCGCATGAAATTCCTGCTTATTCCGCTCGGCCTCGTGGCGCTCGTCACACAGGCTCACGCCAGCGATGCCCGCTTCATGGCGGCCCTCGGCAAGCTCGATCCGAAGACCCGGCTGGAGCAGGTCTGCGATTTCGAGGCGATGCGCCGGATCAGCAAGGGCGGCCCGCGCGTCGAGCGCGCCAAATCCGACGCACTGATGCCGCCGCAGCATCTTGGCAATACGCTGATCGCCAAGGGCGGCGCCTATCGCGCGGGCGGCAAATGGATGCAGGTCGCCTTTACCTGCAAGGCGACGCCGGACCACAAGACGGTGCTGGATTTCACCTACAAGACGGGAGCAGTCATTCCGCCCGCCAAGTGGCAGTCTTTGGGGCTCTGGAAATAGACTAGCCTGCCGGCGTCAGTGCTTGAGTTCGTTCTTGGTGAGCGCGCCGCTATGCGGATCGACATGGACCTCGAAGGTCCGGCCGTCCTTCACGACATCGGCTTCCCAGTGGCCGTCGTCGGCCTCAAGCTCTCTGATCTCCGTGTAGCCCAAGCTGCGCAGCTTTTCGGTGACCTGCTGCGCAGTCATCCAGTCCTTGCCGGGGGTATCTGCGGAAGCCCATGAGGGCAGCGCGAGAACGAGCGCAACGGCCAGCAGCAGCGACTTCATGGCAAACCTCCCTGATTTGTCACGACAACTCCTGGATTGCCGCTTTGTTCGGCACAGGCCTTGGCGGCGGTCTCGCCGTTCACCCTGACGCGAAAAGTTCCGGGATTTGCTTGACGTTAACGCCGGGCGGCGCTTGATGGCGGGATCGCGGCTGCCCGCTTGCGGCCCGAATCCGGTAGTATGTCGAGCGGGAACCCGGGTCTGCGGACCCTGCGATTGCGGTCGAGGCGCATGTCACAGAAGCCCAACTTGCCGAGATGGCGGATCGATCACTGGCGTGCCGAAAAGGGCACGCTGATGGTGCTCGCCGTGGCTTTGGGCCTGCTGATCGGCATCGTGGCGCCCGCGTCGGCGCAGTTCTTCGGTTTCGGCGGTCCGCAGCAACCTCCTCCGCGTCCGCAGCGCAATGTGCCTCAAGGCGGCGGTGGCGGCTTCGGCTGGTTCGGCGGCGGCAATGACAGCCCGTTTTTCGCGCCGTTCCAACAACAACAGGCGCCGAAGCGGGCCGCTCCGCGCGAGGACTATTCGCGCGCACCGTCGCCGGAAAAACGTGATGCACCGGCCGAGCGCAACGTGCTGGTGCTCGGCGACAGCATGGCCGACTGGCTCGCTTACGGCCTCGAGGACGCCTATGCCGAACAGCCCGACATGGGCGTGATCCGCAAGCACAAGACCGTCTCCGGCCTGCTGCGCTATCAGCCGAAGGGTGAGCCCGCCGATTGGGCCGCGGCGGCCAAGGGCATTCTCGCCACCGAGAAGCCCGATGCCATTGTCGTCATGCTCGGCCTCAATGACCGCGTCGCAATCCGCGAGCCCGACAAGGCCGCCGAGAAGAAGGGCGCCAAGAAGGACGAAAAGAAAGACAGCGCCGCCGAAGTGAAGCCCGGCGACAAGCCGGCCGAGCCCGAGGCTGACGATGCAGATATTCCCGATCCCGGTTCGATCGTCACCGAGCGCGGCGCGCGCGCCGGCGGCATGGTCGATTTCCGCGACGAGCGCTGGGGCGAGCTATACTCGAAGAAGATCGAGGAGATGATCAATGTCGTGAAGGCGAAGGGCGTCCCCGTGCTGTGGGTCGGCCTGCCGGCGGTGCGCGGCACCAAGGCGACCGCCGACATGCTCTATCTCGACAATCTCTATCGCGACGCCGCGACCAAGGCCGGCATCACCTATGTCGATATCTGGGACGGCTTCGTCGACGAGGCCGGCCGCTTCCTGCAGCAGGGCCCGGATTTCGAAGGCCAGATCCGCCGGCTGCGTTCGGCCGACGGCGTCTATTTCACCAGGGCCGGCGCCCGCAAGATGGCGCATTACGTCGAGCGCGAGATTACCCGTTTGCTCTCCGGCCGCTCCGCGCCGATCGCGCTGCCGAGCGAGCCTGCGACGCCAGACCTCAATGCCGTGCCCGGCGCGCCAGCGCCGCGTCCGCTGGCCGGCCCCATCGTGCCATTGGTCGCCTCCTCGGTCGGCACCGATCAACTGCTCGGCGGCCCCGGCGTGAAGCCGGTGAGTGTCGATGCACTGGTGGCGCGCGTGCTGGTGAAGGGCGAGCCGCTCGCCGCGCCTGCCGGCCGCGCCGACGACTTCGCCTGGCCGCGCCGCGAGATCGGCCGCGAACAGGCCAAGGGCGATGTGCCTGTGGCCGCAGTCACCCCGACCACATCAGGCACGAGCGGCACGACCGCTGCGGCGACCGGGCCGGACGGCATCGTTCCGGTGATGGCGCCGCCGGCCGCGCCGAAGAAAAAGCCGAAACCCGTCATCGCCACCGAAGCGCCGTCATCCTTCGGTAGTTTCTTTGGCTTCGACGATGCGCCGCGCCGCGCGCCCGTCCAGCAGGCGCCGCAGCGCCCCCGCCCGGCCCAGGCGCCCGGACCGCGGCCGCCCGCCAATGTCGGCCCCGCCGCCTCCGCCCCCTCCGGTTTCTTCACGCGCTAACCGCGCGAAAAATTCCGACGCGAAACTTCAGAGTCAAAAAAATCCCTCAGCCTTTGCAGGCTGAGGGATTTTCGCTTCTGGATTTCTTGGACGTTTTCTCAGATGCGATTGCTGACGCTTCTGCAGCGTCCGTTATGTCTGCCGCGATCTGCTATCAATAACCGAAACGGTTCGGACGACGGCGCGGCGGACGCGTCATCAGCATCGCCAGCGCAAAGCCGATACCGCCTGCGATGAGCAGCGAGCCGAGCGGATTGTCGCGGACCTTGTCGGTGATCGCCTGCGTGCCATCGCGATAGACATCGCTGTCGAGTGCATCCTTGGCATAGCTGGTGGCGGCGTCCGATGCGTCACGCACGGCATCCTTGGCCTGGCCATACAGGTTCTGCACGGTGCCCGTCGCTTCGCGCGCGCGGCCCGAGGCTTCAGTCCGCTCATCGCCCGTGGCTCGGCCGATCACACCTTCAACCTTGCCAGCTGCATCCTTGGCTGCGCCCGCAATACGGTCCTTGTCCATGTCCATTACTCCGTGAGGAAATTCTCGCCGGTGTAATGCCTGAAGCCAGTACTGGTTCCGCCGCGATGCAGGCGCCGTGAATTTAAAGGATCAAACCGCCATCGACGACCAGTGTATGACCGCAGACATAGGATGACAGCGGCGACGCGAGGAACAACGCGGCGCCGGCCATGTCGGCAGGCGTGCCGAGACGCTGCAGCGGGATCCTGGCAATCGCGCCTTCCAGCCGCTTCGGATTGCCGGTCGTGACCTTTGTCATCTTGGTGTCAACGAGCCCCGGCGCGATACCGTTGACGCGAATGCCGTCTTCCGACCACGCCTGCGCCAATGTGCGCGTGAGACCGACCGCGCCGGTCTTCGACGCGTTGTAGGAGGGATTTCCCTTGGTCGCGTGATAGGCCGCGGTGGAACTGACAATGATCAATCGCCCGTTGCTTGCCTTGAGCTGCGCATGAAACTTCGTCGCGCAGCCCATCAGGCTCATCAGGTTGACTTCCATCACCTTGCGGAAGCCCTCCATTTCGAATTCGCCGCGGCGATAGATCACAGCACCTTGCGCAAGTATCAGCACATCGACCCGATCGAGCTTCGGATCGAACGCCTCGATGGCCGACGCGCTGCCAACATCGAGCTGGCTGTAGCCGAGGCCGTCGAGATCGGAACCTTCATCGATCGTGTAGTCGCTGGCCTTGGCGCGCGTCCCGCAGACATGCACATGCGCGCCGCGCGCACGAAAGGCCTGCGCCATACCATTGCCGATGCCGCTTGATCCTCCGACGATGAGCACCTGCTGGCCGCTGAAATCGAGTTCGTTCATCCCTAATCGTCCTTCTTGATTTTATCAGCACATGTTTGACCGCGCCGGCGATCGGTGCAAGCCTTCAATCAAGCCTCATCATGAAGGCGCAAAATTCGGAGGATGCCTTGTCGGACTACAAACAACTCAGCCGCTCGGTGCGCGGCCTCACAGTTCTCGTCACCGGCGCTGCAAGCGGGATGGGCCGCGCGACGGCGCGCGTGTTCGGCGAAGAAGGCGCCAATGTTGCCGTCACCGATATTTCGGCAGACGGCATTGCCGCCGTCGTTGACGCGATCACATCAGGCGGCGGCAGTGCACACGCATGGACCCTCGATGTCGCCGATCCCGATCGCATCCGCACAGTGGTTAGCGACGTCGCTGCGCATTTCGGCGGCCTCGATATCATCGTCAACAATGCCGGCATCTCGGTGAGCACCGCGATCGATCAAGACGGCTATGACGCCGCGTGGGATCGCGCCATCGCCGTGATGCTGACCTCGCACCAGCGCATCATCCGCGCCGCGCTGCCACACTTGCGCAAATCGCCCTCGCCGCGGATCGTTAATATCGCGTCCACCGAAGCGCTCGGCGCCACCGCACTGCACAGTCCCTATTCCGCAGCGAAGGCCGGCGTCACCGGGCTTACGCGCTCACTCGCAGTGGAACTCGGCCGCGACGGCATCACGGTGAACTGCATCTGTCCCGGACCGATCACAACGGGGATCACCGAACGCATCAGCGACGAACACAAGGTGATCTTCGCCAAGCGCCGCACCGTGTTGCGCCGCTATGGCGATCCCGAAGAGGTCGCGCATATGACGCTAAGCCTGTGCCTGCCGGCCGCGTCCTATATCACAGGCGCGGTGATCCCGGTCGATGGCGGCCTCATGGCACGCAATGCGTGACGGCATTCACACCGGTTGACTTCGCACTTTGGGGGCGTAGCATTTTTCTCAAGCGGCACGGCATCGCTGGAAGCCGCAATCGAATGGGTCAACCATTCCACACGGAGGAAATCTGCAATGCCCGTGACGATCCGCAAACTGCATCCCTTGTTCGTCGGCGAAGTGACCGGCGTCGATCTGACCAAGCCGGTCAGCCCCGACGATGCCATCGCCATCGAGCGCGGCATGGATGACTACGCTGTCCTGATATTTCCGAAGCAGGATATCACCGACGAACAGCAACTCGCTTTCGCGCAGAATTTCGGCGAGCGCGAAAATCGAAAAGGCGGTTCCGTCACCAAGAAGGAAGATTACCGGCTGACATCGGGGCTCGCCGATGTGTCCAATCTCGGCAAGGACGGCAAGCCGCTGCCGAAAGACAGCCGCACTCATCTCTTCAATCTGGGCAACTGCCTGTGGCACTCGGACAGTTCGTTCCGGCCGATCCCGGCGAAATTCTCGCTGCTGTCGGCACGCGTGGTCAATCCGAAGGGCGGCAATACCGAATTCGCCGACATGCGCGCGGCCTATGATGCGCTCGACGGTGATGCCAAGGCCGAGATCGAGGACATGATCTGCGAACATTCGCTGATGACGTCGCGCGGTGCGCTCGGTTTTCTCGACTACACTGACGAAGAGAAAGAGATGTTCAAGCCGGTGCTGCAGCGGCTGGTGCGCACGCATCCGGTGCATGGCCGGAAGTCGCTGTATCTGTCGTCGCATGCCGGCGCGATCCAAGGCATGTCGGTGCCCGAAGCCCGCGTGCTGCTGCGCGATCTCAACGAACATGCGACGCAGCCGCAATTCGTCTATGTCCACAAATGGACGCTGCATGACCTCGTGATGTGGGACAATCGCCAGACCATGCATCGCGTCCGCCGCTACGACCAGTCGCAGCCGCGCGACATGCGCCGGGCCACAGTCGCCGGCAATGCGCCGACGGTGGCGCAGCAGGCGGCGGAATAGCCTGTCATCAAACAACAGGCGCGCCGTGTGATGCAGCGCGCCTGTGCATTCTAGATGCGCTCGATCTTTGCCTTCTCCAACACCTCGCCCCAACGCTTCACGTCGGAGGCGAGGAGATCGATGACCTCCTTCGGCTGCGAGGCCTTAGCCTGGCTACCGAGCGACAGCAGCCGCTCCTTCACGCTCTCATCCTTGAGCAGTGTGACCGTCGCAGCGTTCAACCTTGCCACGACGTCGTCGGGAAGGCCGACCGGGCCAACGAGGCTGTACCAGCCCGGCGCGGCGTAGCCGGGAAAGCCCGCTTCGGCCACGGTGGGAATATCGGGGAAAGACGGAAAGCGTTCAGCCGTCGTCACGGCGAGTGCGCGGAACTTGCCGGCCTTGATCTGCTCGATCATCGAGATCGGCGGATCGACCATGAAGTCGATGCGCCCCGCGAGGACTTCGACAACGGCCTGAGCGCCGCCGCGAAACGGAATGTGCTGAAACTTCACGCCGGCCAACTGCCCGATCTGCTCGACGATCAGATGCGGACCGGAGCCGACACCGGGCGTGCCGTAAGTGAGCGGCTTGTCCGGCTGCTTCTTTGCAGAAGCGATCAGCTCGGCGAGATTCTTGAAGGACGCGTCCGCATTGCACGAGAACATGTAGGGCGCTTCAGAAACCTGACAGATCCCCTTCAGGTCATCGACCGGCTTGTAGGGCAGCGTCTTGTAGAAAGCCGACGACGCGCCATAGGTCGCGGTGATCAGCGAGATCGTGTAGCCGTCAGGCGCCGAGCGGGCGAGCTGCGCCCCGGCGAGCGTCGTGCCGGCGCCAGGCTTGGTTTCGACCACCACCGTCTGGCCGAGGATTTTCGACAGACCTTCGGCGAGCACACGGGAGGTTGCGTCGGTGCCGCCGCCCGGCGCGAAACCGTGCAGCAGGGTGATGGACCGTTCCGGCCACGCCGCTTTGGCCTGAAATGGAAGAAGGCTTGCCGACAATCCGGCCAGCAGCGTGCGCCTATTCAACATCGATAGTCCCCAAAGAATGCATCCAAGGGGACCAGCGTAGCATGCATGCTGCACTGCGGTATAATGTTATGCGCTATGGGCCTCTGCGCAGGACGCCTATCTCACCCGGAGCCGATCCAGCATCTCCGACGATGCAAACCCGTCAGCGGGCGCGCCGACGGAGGCCTGGAAGTTGCGCAAGGCTTCGCGGGTCTGGCCGCCGAACTGGCCGTCCGGCGTGCCTTTGTAGAAGCCGCGCTGCGCCAGCAGTTGCTGTAGCTCGAGCCGCTCGGCGCGGGACAGCACGCGCTCCTGACGCGGCCATGGCTGCACGAAAGGCGGACCCCCGCGCAGGCGATCGGCAAAATGGCCGATGGCCATCGCATAGGCCTCGGCCGGATTGTATTTCATGATGACGCGGAAATTCGTCAGCATCAGGAAGCCCGGCCCCTGCGAACCGGCGGGCGCGAGTAGATAGGCCTTTTCTGTCATGCGCGGGAACGGCTGGTTGTTGGCACGCTTGAGGCCAAGCTGCTCCCATTGCGGCAGGGTCATCGCCTTGGCCTTGTCGGCCAGCATGTAGTTGAAGCCTTGTGGCACGACGACCTCATAGCCCCAGGTCTGGCCGCTCTGCCAGCCATCCTTTTTCAGGTTGTTGGCGGTCGAGAAAATCAGATCGGTCGGGTTGTCGACCACATCGCGGCGGCCGTCGCCGTCGCCGTCCACCGCGAAGCGCTTGAACGCGGTCGGCATGAACTGGGTCGGCCCGAATGCGCCGGCCCAGGAGCCGCGCATCTGTTCAGGCCTCAGATCGCCGCGATGCAGGATTTCCAGAGCAACCAGAAACTCATCCTTGAAATAGGCCTGGCGGCGGCCGACGCAGGCCAGCGTCGCCGTCGAGCGCAGCACGCTGCGATCGCCGATCATCGTCGAGTAGTTCGACTCGATGCCCCAGATCGACGCGATGATGTAGCGATCGACACCGTAAGCCTTTTCGGCCGCGTCGAAGATAGTCTTGTACTGCGCCAGCACCTCGCGGCCCTTGGCCATGCGGTTGTCGTTCACCAGGATGTCGAGATAGTCCCAGATCGCCTTGGTGAATTCCGGCTGCGAATCCATCAGGTCCATGATTCGCAGATCCGGCGTCAGCCCGGCGGTGAAACGCTGATAGCTGTCCTGCGAGATGCCGCGGCGTGCGGCATCAGGCCACAGTCCGGCAATGCAGTTGTCGAAATTACCAGCGGCCTCGCGGATCGCCTGTGCGGTCATCAGCGGATGGCCGGATGCGCCGTCCTCGCCGCTCCAGGGCTGCGCCCCGGGCGCGCCGGGCAGTGCCGCCTGTGGCGGCGGGTCCTGGGTCTGCGACGATCCGCCAAAGATATTGTCGAACAGGCTGAAAGGGCCGCTCTTGCTCTGCGCCTGCGCCGCCACGGGCAGGGCTGCCGTAAGCAAAACTGCGCCGAGCGCAGCTACACCGCATGTCAGGCTACGCGCCATCTTCGTCGCAGATTTCATCACTATCCATCTCGGGAATCTGACCGGAATTTGGTCATGACTGTGGCATGACAGGAGGCCCAGTGAGGGTTTCCATCAGCTTAACACTATTCCAGTTTTGCGTGGCTGGGCGAACGTGCCGCGCGGCAGAAAGGATAATTGCAGACATGTAGCCCGGCACCACACATCCGCCTTTGTTCCCGGTTGCAAACGGAACCAGCAGGCGCAATCTTCGTTGGCCTGCCTGCGTCGTTCCCCTCCAAGGTCATTGCAAAGTCCCCTGATGAAAATTCGCAAAGCCGTTTTCCCGGTCGCCGGCCTCGGCACCCGCGTCCTTCCCGCCACCAAGGCGATGCCGAAGGAAATGCTGACCATCGTCGATCGGCCGTTGATCCAATATGTGGTCGACGAAGCCCGCGAGGCCGGCATCGAACATTTCATCTTCGTTACCGGCCGCAACAAGGGCATCATCGAAGATCACTTCGACCGCATGTTCGAGCTCGACGAGACACTCAAGAGCCGCAACAAGTCTGCCGAGATCGAACAGCTGGCGCTGTCCCAGCCTGCCGCCGGCGCCATGAGCTTCACGCGCCAGCAGGCCCCGCTCGGGCTTGGCCATGCCGTCTGGTGTGCCCGCGATATCGTCGGCAATGAGCCCTTCGCCGTGGTGCTGCCGGACGAGCTGGTGCTGAATTCCCCAGGCTGCCTGAAGCAGATGGTCGATATCGCGGGAGCGCTTGGCGAAAAATCCAACCTCGTTGCCGTCGAGGAAGTGCCGATGGACATGACGCATCAATACGGCATCTGCGGTGTCGGCGAGCGCCACCCAACTCACGAAACCGCTTTCACCATCGACGGCATGGTCGAGAAACCCCCGAAGGGCACCGCGCCGTCCAACCTTTCGATTACCGGCCGCTACATCCTGCAGCCGGAGATATTCAAGATTTTGGAGACCCAGGAGCGCGGCGCGGGTGGCGAAATCCAGCTCACCGATGCGATGATCGGCCTCGCCAAGAGCCAGTCGTTCTACGGCGTGGAATTCGAAGGCGAGCGGCACGATTGCGGTTCGAAGTCGGGCTTCCTGCGCGCCAATATCGCGTTCGGCCTGCAACGCCCTGATCTGCGCGAAGGTCTGCGCGCCGAAATGCTGCGTTACCTCGGAGAGTAAGCGCTAGGCTGCAATCGCCTGGTGCGCATCGCCTGCGATGACACACTGGTTGCGGCCTGCGGCCTTCGCCGCATAGAGCGCCTTGTCGGCAGCTTCGACCAGTCCCGTCCACTCCATCGTCACCAGCGGCTTCACGCTGGCGACGCCGATGCTGACCGTGAGCATCGCAGGATCGGCCGGCACCTGCTCGACGCGGCGCCGAATGGTTTCGGCAACCTCATAGGCATCCTGCACGGTCGCACCGGGTAGCAGCACGGCGAACTCTTCCCCGCCATAGCGCGCGGCACAGTCGCCGGCGCGCTTCGCCGCTCCTGCGATGCAATTCGCGATCGCGATCAGGGCGGTGTCTCCGGATTGATGACCGAAGCTGTCGTTGAAAACCTTGAAATGGTCGGCGTCGATCAACAGCAGTGCCATCGGCCGTGAATGCCTGATGGCGCGACGCCATTCCAGCTCCATCGCCGCATCGAATTTGCGGCGATTGCGCAGTCCAGTGAGACCATCGGTCGTGGCCAGTTCTTCGAGCTTGTGCTCTGCGTGTGCGCGGCGGCCTATTTCGCGCGCCAGGAACAGTGTCACCGCGGTGATGAAGATAATCAGCGCCAGCATGATGCCGCCGATCTTGATCGCCTGCTGATACCACAGACTGTAGATGCCGGCCCACGGCCGGCCGACGATCACGAGCAACGGCCGACCGCTGTCGCGCCACACGTAGAGGCGCTCGATCTGGTCAACGACACCGACGCCCGAATACGACCCGTTGGACCGGCTCAGCGCCCGCATCACGCCGGGGGTCTTGCTCAGATCCCTGCCGACCACGTCGAGATCGAACGGCGTACGCATGATGACGACGGCGTCGCGGCGGATCACTGTGATGTTGTCGTCCTTGTTCAGCCGCAAGCGGCCGAACAGATCATGAAAGTAGGCGAACCGGATGGCACCCGCGACGACGCCGGCAAAATTGCCATCGACGTCGGTGATGCGGCGGCTCAGCACGACGGAATACGCGCCCCGGTGCAGCATCGGTTTGCTGACATAGAGCCCGCGCTCGCCGTCGAACTTGTGTACCTTGAAGAACTCTTCGTCGGCACTGCTCTGCTTGGCAGGATCGAGCGATGCCGCATCGATGATAAGATCGCCATGCGCATCGAACACCTGAATGGATGCAAACTGGCGCGCTGATGCCGCATTGTCGAACAGGATCAGCTGGCGCATTTCCTTGCTGAGCTTGTCGATCTCGGGCGTATTGATGCCGGAAATGACAGCGCGCAACGACAGATCGTATTGTTCAACGGTTCGACCTATATCAGAATCGATGGAGGTGGCGAGGTTCTCGGCAGTCTGTCGCGCGAGCGCTTCCTCGCCGCGGCGCATATCGAGCATCACAGTGCCGCAAACGGCCGAAAAGCCAATGATCGTGACCAGCGACGACAGAATCAACAGCTTGGCCGATAACGGCCAGCGTCGAATTCCCGTGCTTGCATTCCCCGACTTCATCATGTGCTCCGTACCCCACGGATCGCACGCGAATGCTTGCCGAGCGCTTAAGTACCGGCTTTGGGTTCCACACGGCGTTAACGAACGGTTGCGGAAAATGCTCGGATGACGCACTTCCGATGTCGATTTACCGAAATCGCGCTGTAGCGCCTGATCGCGCGGGCGCGTATGACGTTTGCGAGATTATACCGAGGACAATTCCGTGCCTGACTACGACCTGCTCCGCGCCTACCTGGCCAGCCAGACCAAGGACGAATTCGTGCTGAGCATGGATGCGATCGAGGAGATCATCGACGACGCGCTGCCGCGCGCGTCGCACCGGGCCTCGTGGTGGGAGACCGAGCGCGCGCCCGATGAGCACATGCCGCAGCGCGAGGCCTGTATCGCAGCCGGCTTCATCGCCATCCGATTGCCCGATGGCTCCGGTGTGAAATTTCGCCGGAAGACGGCCAAGTTCATGCGGAAGTGGAATTAGGACGAGCGACGTGGCGCCCAGCGATTTTTGACCGCTATCGCTGCAGTCTCACGCCCAGCATCACCACGGTCGAGGCCGTGCTCGCGCCAAGGATGTTTGAATCCAGGATATCGCGGCGCACCTGCGCCTTGAGCTGGATTTCACGGTTCAGCTTGTAAACGAGATCACCCTGCAGCGAGTAGATCTTATCGAAGCGGAAGTTTTCCTGATAATCCTGCGTCACGTAAGTGAACTTGCCCGTGGCCGTCAGCCAGCGCCGGAAGTCGTGATTGACCTCGACCGTATAGGTGCGCGTGAGAATGCCGGGAACGCCGGGAACGGTCGTCTCGTCGATCGACGTGGTCGAAACGAATTTCGCGGTCGTCAGCGGTGTGGCCGTCCAGATCAGCGACGCTGACGTCAGCAGACCCTTGAGAACCTCCAGCCGCGTATCCGTATAACTGCGCGCTGCATATCCGATCGACGCTTCGCCCGTCAGCAGACGCGTGAATTCGAACGTCGTACCGGCCTTGATATAGCCGCCGCTGGAATCGCGGAGATAGCCAAAGCGATCCGCCCGATCGTCGTGCACACGGACATCGCCCTGGACTTCGGCGAATGGCTTTAGACCCGGCAGCACTTCATAGGTGGCGCGGCCGACGCCGCCATACTGATTGAAATTACGGTCATTGTTGTTGGTCTGGGTGCCGTCGGTCAGTTTCGAATCCTGATAGACAGTGCGATCGACGAGACCATCGACCTTGATCTGAAGGCGGTTGAAGTCCTTCTCGACCCCCAGCGACCCACCAGTCGTCGTGAACAGCGGGAACTCCTTCAAGCCGGCCTGAATGTTCGGGCTGCCCGGATTATCCGCGCCGACCCGCATACGCATTTCGCTGTTAACGCGCAGGTCGCGGGCGACATCGAGACGACCGGCGATCTTGCCGTTGAATTCGGCGCGATCGACATTTTCGGGTGCCGGCGAAGTCTGGAATGGCGCTGCGGGAAACTGCTTCTCATAGCCGGTGAAGGATCCGCGCAGATCCACGATGATCGAGTGCCGCGTCCAGTCGGTTGCGGCCAGCAGCTCCGGCGCGACCTTGTAGAACGACGACCCCTTCGGCTGCACGAAACGCGCCGGATTGTTGTCGAAACCGCCATAGATTTCCACGGCTGACTTCACGAGAAAGCTGCCGACGCGCACGCCGGTCGGGGCATAAGGATCGGGATCAATCGGCAATCGCCGGCGCGGCGGCTGACCCACCACGGTGCCGGCAACCGACGGCGCAACGGGGGGCTTGGCTGCCTTGGCCGATGGCGGTGACGGCCGCGTCTCGGGCACCAGCGGCGGCGGCGGGCTGCCGGGGCCCACTGGCGGCTTCGGCTTCTTCGCGCCCGGATAATATTTGGTCTGCTTGCGCTTGCGGTTGAGCGCATCGAACCCGGTGCCGGCGGCGCCCGATGCAGCGGGCACCGGCGGCGTGATGATCGATTGCGGGATGCGATCCGGCGATAGCTGGCTGGTCTGCAGCGTTCCAGTTGGCTGGAGCGGCGCATCCGTCGTTCGGCGCGTTGGCAGATTCTGCGGTGACACGAAACCGCCCGGGACCGGCGCCAGCAGGTCTGACGTCAATGCTTGCGAGAATGCCGGAGATGGCGTGAGGAGGCTCAGGCACAGACATGCCGAAACCGCGCCGTTGGCCCAGGCGCGGTTGCGGCGGTCGCGTACTCGACCCATCCTCACGATCAGAAAAACTCCAACACCATCAAAAGCTTACAAAATCCACCAAGAGCGACGCCGGAGGCGCGCGCGACAACTCATGGTTAAGGGAGTTAAAACGCTTATGGTTAATGGCCCGTTGAGATCGCATCGGCGGGGTTTCGCCAGGCAGGCCCAGCCGTGCTAAGAGGACGGCGACACAGCCGGACAATTTACGGCCCCAGGATGCGATTGATGCCCCTCTCCAAGACACCCGGCCTTCCGACGAAAACGACGGCAGCGATGAGCGATCAGGCCATTGAAGCGATTGCCTCGGCGCTGCGTACGCTGGAGGCCGAAGCCAGCGGCGTCACTGCGCTGGCCACCGCGCTGCAATCTGACCTCGGCCCGGCCTTCGTCGCGGCCGCCGACCTGATCCTCAAGGCCAAAGGCCGCCTGATCATCACCGGCCTCGGGAAGTCCGGCCATATTGGCCGCAAGATCGCCGCGACCTTCGCCTCGACCGGAACACCTGCCTTCTTCGTCCACGCCGCCGAGGCCAGCCATGGCGATCTCGGCATGATCACGCCCGACGACGTCATCATGGCGCTGTCGTGGTCCGGCGAGCAGCCGGAAATGAAGAACCTCATCACCTATGCCAAGCGTTTCAGGATCGGCGTGGTTGCGATCACCTCCGAAGCCACCTCGACGCTGGCCGAGGCCGCCGATGTCGCGCTGACGCTGCCGAAGGCGCGCGAGGCCTGCCCGCATAATCTCGCCCCCACGACCTCGTCGCTGATGATGCTGGCGATGGGCGACGCGCTGGCGATCGCGCTGCTGGAAGGCCGCGGCTTTACGTCGGTGGATTTCAGCGTGCTGCATCCCGGCGGCAAGCTCGGCGCCATGCTGAAATACACCCGCGATCTCATGCATTCGGGCGACGCCGTGCCGCTCAAGCCGCTCGGCACCAAGATGTCCGATGCGCTGGTGGAAATGTCATCGAAGGGCTTTGGCTGCGTCGGCATCACCGACGGCAACGGCCATGTGGTCGGCATCGTCACCGACGGCGATCTCCGCCGTCACATGCGCGCCGACCTGATGACGGTCTCGGTCGATGAAGTCATGACCAAGAATCCCAAGACCATCAGCCGCGACCTGCTCGCCGGCGAAGCGCTGGAAATCCTCAACTCGTCGAAGATCACCGCACTGCTGGTGACGGATGCGCGAAAACCCGTCGGCATCGTGCATCTGCATGATCTGCTGCGGGCAGGCGTGGCGTAAGCCACGTTAGCTGGCAGTTCGCGGGAACCTTGCCGCATTCGCTTCGAGTGGCAATGCCAAGCCGTTCGCGATGTACGACACCGTACGATAGAATCCACACAGCAGGATGATCTCGAAGACTTTCGCGTCATCGTAGTGAGCGGCCAGCGTCTTGAACTCCTCATCGCTGAGCGTGGCGCGGTGATGCAGCGCATCGACTGCCGCAATCAGAGCTTGCTCTGCTGACGACCAGCATGTCGCTTGTGCGTCATCATCAACGGTCGCCCTCACCTCCGCTTCCGTCAGCTTCGCCGCGTCTGCAAAGGTCGCGACATGGACGCCCCATTCATATTCGCATCCGGTCAGTGCGCAGGTGCGATCTATGACAATCTCGCGCTCCCGCAGCGACAGCGGTCCGCGATCAAGCAGGCCAGCTGCACGAAATTTGCTCCATGCCCTCGGATGACCGGCGATCACGCGAAACAGCATCAGCGGCGGCGCCCCGCGCATGATCGCATCGAATTGCGTCTGAATGTCGGAAGCATAAGGCGGCTGCAGCGGCGCGATGCGTGACATGCCCAACTCCTGCGCTACAATAATCGTAGCGACATGCTACATATTTTGTAGCGCCCTGCAAGAGAGTCCTGCAAGAAAGTAATGTGATGGCAAAGTCCGTTTCCAAGCCGCCCAGACGCGGTGTGCGCGGTTCAACGACCGGCCGACCGATCATGGCGCTGCTCGACCTGCTGGGCCGGCGCTGGACGCTGCGCATTCTCTGGGAGTTGCGTGAGCGCTCCCTGACCTCGCGGGCGCTGCGCGAGGCTTGCGACGACGCCTCCCCTACCGTTCTCCAGGCACGCCTGAGCGATCTCAGAGACGCGGGTCTGATCGCGCTGCAGCCGGACGGCTATGGGCTGACGGATACAGGCCGGGAGTTGCAGGACACCTTCCTGCCACTGCATCACTTTGCGGAGCGGTGGAGCAAATCGCTGGCGGCTGACTGATCAGGCCACGTCCACCGTCAGACTGGCCCCATCCGCCTTCACGATCTTTACCCGCGTCCCGGCCGGCGTATCCGGGCCACTGACGCGCCACACTGTGTCCTCGATCCGCACGATGCCCTCGCCGTCGATGATCGGCCGATCCAGCGTGCAGATACGGCCGACCAGCGCGTCGCTGCGCTTGTTGAGGAACGGGTTCGGATTGGCGCCGGGCTTCTGGCGCGCAATCCGCCGCCACAGCGGGACGGCTGCCAGCGCGAACAATCCGAACAGCAGGATCTGCACTTGCCAGGACGGCGTGACGATGAAGGACAGCACGCCGACGAGGAATGCGGACAGCCCGAGCCAGAACATGAAGACGCCGGGCGCCAGCAGCTCCAGCGCCATCAGAAGCACGCCAAAGATCAGCCAGTTCCAGCTCCCCAAAGTGACGAACATTTCGGCCATTGCGAAATTCCTAGCTGCGCGGTGGCGTCGTACCCGCCGGCGGCACTGATCCGCTGCGGCGCGCGGCAGCCTGGGCCGAGGTCGAGTTCTCGCCGAAGGTCGCCTTGGCTATCTCGCCGATGCCGGCCAGCGAGCCCAGCATGCTCATGGCTTCCACCGGCAGCATGATGACCTTCTGGTTCGGCGATTCCGCAAGCTGGCCGAACGCCTTGATGTATTTGTCGGCGATAAAGTAGTTCAGCGCCGCAACGTCACCCTTCGAAATCGCCTCCGACACCACCCGCGTTGCGTTGGCTTCGGCCTCTGCGGAACGCTCGCGTGCCTCGGCGTCACGGAACGCAGCCTCGCGGCGCCCTTCCGCCTGCAGGATCTGGCCCTGCTTGGCACCTTCGGCACGGAGAATTTCCGACTGGCGCTGACCCTCGGCCTGCAGAATGTCGGCGCGCTTGACGCGCTCGGCCTTCATTTGTCGGCCCATCGCCTCGACGAGGTCCGCCGGCGGCACGATGTCCTTGATCTCGATGCGGTTGACCTTGAGGCCCCATGGCGACACCGCGGCATCGACGACGCGCAGCAGCCGCTCATTGATCTCGTCGCGATGCGACAGCACTTGATCGAGATCCATCGAGCCCATCACCGAACGGATGTTGGTCATGGTCAGCACGATGATCGCCTGATTGAGGTCGGACACTTCGTAGCTTGCCTTGGCCGCGTCGAACACCTGGAAGAACGCGACGCCGTCCACGGTGACGGTGGCGTTGTCCTTGGTGATCACTTCCTGTTCGGGGATGCTGATCACCTGCTCCATCATGTTCATCTTGCGACCGACGCGGTCGAAATAAGGGATGATGAGGTTGAGGCCTGGCGACAGCGTGCGGGTGAATTTGCCGAAGCGTTCGATGGTCCAGTCATAGCCCTGCGGCACGGTCTTCACGCCGGCAAACAGCGTGAAGATGATCAGCAGTACAACGGCGATGGCGAAAATGTCGTAACCGGACATCAAAGTCTCCCTGCGGCAAAATGGACGCGCAACATATGGCGCCTCGTTGTTTTGTCGGCGTGGAGGATTTTAAGGTTCGAAATCGGGAAAAGCGAGAGCGCCGACGTGATCACGAGCCACGGACCTCTCAGCCGTCATTGCGAGGAGCCCTTGCGACGAAGCAATCCAGTCTTCGCTTGTGGCTTCTGGATTGCTTCGCTGCGCTCGCAATGACGTGGATGGGTTGGAGCGCCCTTAGATCCAGCCCTGCAGCTCGCGCAGCACAAGCTGGCGGATCGTGTCCATGCCCTCGTCGCTGTCGTTGAGGCAGGGGATCGCAGAGAATTGCTCGCCGCCATTGTGCATGAAGATCTCGCAATTCTCCTGCGCGATTTCTTCCAGCGTCTCCAGGCAGTCGGCCGAAAAGCCAGGCATTACGACGGCAATGCGACGCACGCCGTCCTTAGCGAGCTGCTCGATGGTCTTGTCCGTATAGGGCTGAAGCCAGGCATCGAAGCCGAAACGGGACTGGAAGGTCAGCAGCAGCTTCGGCGCATCCGGCCCAAGCCGTTTGCGCAGCGCTTCGGTCGTGGCCACGCATTGCGCCTGATAAGGGTCGCCCTTGTCGATGTATTTCTGCGGCATGCCGTGGAACGACGCCACGATCATTTCCGGCACGAATGACAGCGTCGCCAGATGCTTCTCGATCGAGGTCGCCAGCGCGCCGATATAATCCGGCTCATCATAATAAGGCGGTGTGACCCGCAGCGTCGGCTGCGCCCGCATGGTGCCGAGCACGCGGAACACTTCGTCGCAAACGGTCGCAGAGGTCGCCGCCGAATATTGCGGATAGAGCGGCACCACCAGAATGCGGTCGCAGCCCTTTGCAGTCAGCTCGGCAATGCGGGAGCGGATGGAGGGATTGCCGTAGCGCATCGCCCAGTCCACCACGAGATGTGTATGACTATCGAGCGAGGCTGCGAGCTTGTCGGACTGCGCACGCGTGATCGTCTTCAGCGGAGACTCGTTCTTCTCCGTGTTCCAAATCTTCAGATAGTCCTTGGCCTTGCGGCGCGGCCGCGTGGTCAGGATGATGCCATTGAGGATCAGCTTCCACAGCAGGCCCTGGTTCTCGATCACGCGCGGATCGGACAGGAACTCTCTGAGATAGACGCGCACGCCGCGGGTATCCGCCGTGTCGGGAGTTCCGAGATTGACCAGCAAGACGCCGACGCGTTCCGGTATCTCCAGGGTGGAGGCCAGTGGCTGCTCGAGGGAAACGACATTTGTCATGATGCCGGTGGCTTCGCGCTTTGGCTGGACCTTGTCAAGACGACGGACTGTCCATCAGGGCAGGACAGCGATCAGAAACAGGTGACGCGTTCGGCCGCGACATAGCCCAGCAGCAGGCCAACGCCGAACAGCATCACCAGCGCCGCCGCGCCGAACTCGATCCCCCGCATCACCAGCGCGCCACTGCCATCGCGGCCACCGGCCAGACGGCCGGCGAGGCCCTTGGCGGAGACGGCGATGACGGCAATGGTTGCCACGGTAATCGCGGTTCCCAAACCCATCACGAAAGTCGCAGCGATGCCGGCCCAGAACATCCCCTGCGCCAGCGCGAAAACCAGCACGAGAATCGCGCCGGAACACGGCCGGATGCCCACCGTGAACACGGCCGACAGTCCGCGCGCCCAGCCACCGGGACCGGCGAGCTGATCCGGCGTCGGGCCGTGGGAATGGCCGCAATGCTCGTCATGAACGTGATCGTGATGACTGTGATCATGGTGCGCATGTGCTGAAGCCGTCGCCTCGGCATGGGCCGAATGGGCGTGCGCATGAGCATGCGCGTGGCCATGAGCGTGCTCATGGTGATGGTGGTCATGGCCGTGATCGTGCGTATGCGCGGACGCGCTGGCATGCGCCATCGCGAGCTGCGGGCCGGCGGCCGGCAGCGACGGTCGCAAGGCGCGGAAGAACCCGCGCCCCTTGCTCCAGACCAAACGCGCGCCGAACGCCGCAATCAGGCCATAGCTGGCGATCTCCACCCAGCGCTCGGTACTGCACATGGTCTTGGCCGTGACATTCAGCAGCCAGGCACCAATGCCGACGATCAATACCGCCACCAGCGCCTGCATCAGCGCCGAGACGAAGGACAGCGCAATGCCGCGCTTGGCGGTCTCTTCATTGGCGACCAGATAAGACGAGATCACCGCCTTGCCATGGCCGGGGCCGGCGGCGTGGAAGATACCGTAGGCAAAGGAGATCGCCAGCAGCGTCCACACCGCGCTGCCGTCGGACTTTGCGGCACGGATGGTCGAGGACATCGCCCGGTAGAATTCGGACTGCTTGGTGAGCAGCCAGCCGATGATGCCGCCGACTTGCGAGTCCGGCACGCCTTTCGGCGCACCGAACGGATTCTGCGCCAACGCGTCATGCAGCGCGCCATCGGCAATCACCGCCACGGCCGCCAGCACGGCGCAGGCCCACAGCACGCGGCGCATCGTCTTCTTCTCGAACATCATGGGCAATCGACCGTGATCTTATTGGCGAACATGGCGCCGTAATTGCTGTTCTCGCCATTCATGAAGGTGTCTTCATTCATGGTCTGCGCCTTGGCGGCGCCGTCCGACGGGCGCTGGATCGCCATCGTGCAGGTGGCCGGTGCGCCGGCCAGCTTGATGGGGTCTTTCTTCTCCAGACCGAAATCGACGAAGAAGCTCGGATCGAAGATTTCGAGTTCCATCTTCTTGGCCTTGAACGGTGTCTTGAACGGCAGCGTGAAGTGCAGCACCAGCGCGGCGTCACGCTTCTCCAGATAATAGTCGACGGGATCGTTGAAGCGCTGCTTCTTGCCCTCCACCTTGGCGAAGGTGAAGAAGGCGAATTCCTTCAGCGACTCCACATTGGTCTGGGCCAGCGGCGCCAGTTCCTCGCGGGTATAGACGCCCTTGGTCTTGCTCTCGATGCCCTGCAGCGCATAGGTCGAGAACATGTCGTCGAACACCCAGGCATGGCGCACGCCGGTGATGGTGCCGTCCGGCGCGTAGATCAGTTCGCTCGATGCCGTGACGAAGACATGCGGGTGGGCGGAGGCAGCAGTGATGCCGGCTGTGAAGGCGAACAGCAGGGCGAAGATTCCCGCTAGCGACCTCAACAACCTCCGCATGTCATCCCCGCGAAGGCGGGGATCCATACACGCCGTCTTACTGTTGATCCGTGGGGCTAACCGCATCGCTTCATCACATGCTCGGAGGTTATGGATCCCCGCCTTCGCGGGGATGACAAATTGAGAGGTCACGACACCTGCCTCACGCCGCCTCAGGCTCTTCCAGCAACCCGCGCCGCCGCAACAGCGCATCCGGCGCGGGGGCACGGCCGCGGAACGCTATATAGGCCGCCTCCGGATCGACCGAACCGCCCGACGAATAGATGTCGTCATGCAGCCGCTTGGCCACCGCGGGATCGAAGATGTTGCCGGCTTCCTCGAAGGCGCCGAAGGCGTCCGCATCCATCACTTCGGACCACATGTAGCTGTAGTAGCCAGACGCGTAATGATCGCCGGAGAAGATGTGTCCGAACTGCGTCGGCCGGTGCCGCAGCGCGATTTCCTCGGGCATGCCGATCTTCTCCAGCTCCTTCTTCTCGAAGGCCGCGACGTCCACGCTGGCCGACGCCGGCTGGGTATGGAATTCAAGATCGATCAGCGCCGACGACACAAACTCCACCGTGGCAAAGCCCTGGTTGAACTTGCGGGCAGCGATGAACCGCTTCAGCAGATCGTCGGGCAGCGGCTCGCCGGTCTGGTAGTGCTTGGCGAAGGTCTGCAGCACCTGCGGCTGCTCCTGCCAGTGTTCATAGAGTTGCGACGGCAGTTCGACGAAGTCGGTGAACACCGACGTCCCCGACAGCGAGGGATAGGTGACGTTGGACAGCATGCCGTGCAGGCCATGGCCGAATTCATGGAACAGCGTGCGCGCATCGTCCGGCGACAGCAGCGATGGCTGGCCGTCGGTGCCCTTGGCGAAGTTGCAGATATTCAGCACCAGCGGCGCGACGTCGCCATCGAGCTTCTGCTGGTCGCGCAGCGAGGTCATCCAGGCGCCGGAGCGCTTCGACGGGCGGGCGAAGTAGTCGCCATAGAAGATCGCCTTGAGCGCGCCTTTGGCATCCTTGACCTCCCAGACGCGGACGTCGGGATGCCAGACCGGCACGTCCTTGCGCTCGGCGAAGGTGATGCCGAACAAGCGCGTCGCGGTGTCGAATTGCGCCGCGATCATGTTGTCGAGGGTCAGATAAGGCTTGATCGCCGCATCATCGAAATTAGCGCGGCGCTGGCGCAGCTTTTCGGCGTAATAGCGCCAATCCCAGGCAGCGAGCTTGAAGTTGCCGCCCTCCTCCGCGATCAGCTCCTGCAGCGCATCGCGATCGGCCAGCGCGCGGGCACGCGCCGGCTTCCAGACCCGCTCCAGCAGACCGCGCACGGCCTCCGGCGTCTTGGCCATGGAGTCTTCCAGGCGATAGGCCGCGAAGGTCGGGAAGCCCAGGATCTTCGCGGTCTCCTCGCGCAGCTTCAGGATTTCGACGATGGTCTCGTTGTTGTCATTGGCATTGCCGTTGTTGCCGCGCTGGATGAAGGCCTTGTAGGCCCTCTCGCGCAGGTCGCGCCGCGCCGCGCTTTTCAGGAACGGCTCCATCGAGGACCGCGACGTGGTGATGATCGCCTTGCCAGTCATGCCGCGCTCGTCGGCCGAGGCCCTGGCCGAAGCGACGAAGCTCTCGGCGAGCCCATCGAGATCGCCTTCGCCCAGCTCCATGAACCACTCCTGCTCGTCGCCGAGCAGATGATGGCTGAAACTGGTGCCGAGATGCGCGAGACGCTCGTTGATCTCAGCCATCCGCGCCTTGGCGGTCTCGTCGAGGCCGGCGCCGGAGCGGTGGAAGCGGGTATAGGTCCGCTCCAGGAGACGCATCTGTTCGGTGGTGAGGCCGAGCTCGGCGCGTTTGTCGTGCAGCGCCACGATGCGGCCGAACAATACGGCATTCATCATGATCGGATTCCAGTGCCGCGCCATCCGCGACGACACGTCCTTGTCGATCTCCAGGATCGCCGGATTGGAATGCGCCGACACCAGATCGTAGAACACCGATGCCACACGGCTGAGCAACTTGCCGGAGCGCTCCAGCGCCGTGATCGTATTGGCGAAGTCAGGCGCGGCCGGATCGTTCACGATCGCGGCAATCTCGGCCGAATGGTCGAAAAACGCCTGTTCGAAGGCCGGCATGAAGTGCTCGGGCTTGATCTCGTCGAACGGCGGGGTCTCGAACGGGGTCTGCCAGGCTTTCAGAAGCGGATTTTCGAGACCTTTCGACGCAACCGGCGAGACCGACGTTTCTGACATAAGAAATCCTGCTTTGAAGCCCATAGAATGCGTCGATCTATACCACGCGATGGGGCTTTTTTGGGCCCTTTAGTGCTTGCCGCAGCAGGCTTTTTCGGAGAGATTGCGGCCCGAAACAGGACCTTGAGATTATGACCACCTCCACCGCCCCCCGCCGCATCTACTGGCCCAGCGTCATCACCGTCATCTCGGCGGCGATCCTGATCGGCGCGGAAGTGTTCGGCGCCGCCTTCGCGGGCGGCTGGGCGCTGTCGATCCTGTTCGGCCTCTCCACCACCGGCGAGCACATCCTGCAGGTTTGCCTGTTCCTGTGCGGCGTCGCCATCATGGTCGCCTTCCTGCGCACCGCCGCACGGATCGAGCCGTTCACCCGCCGCGGCTGAGAACTGCGCGCCCGCGCAGCTCCACTCTCCGGCTTCTTCACACTCGACTGTCATCGCCCAGCCAGGCGCGCAATTGCGTGCTTGAGTCGAGCGCCAGTCACCCGGGCTGCTCGTGATTCGTCGCTAGCTGTAGCGTTTACGGGATCCTCCCTCTCGCGGAGGACGACACCGAGAGCGAGATGACAGCCGCACGAGAGGACGACTACAGGACCATGACGCTGGTGTAGTTCAGCACTCCACGCCAGCCCCAGACTACGCCAATTCCTTAACCGAACTTAACATCCGTTCATGTTGAGCGCGCTGAGTGCGTCTCGTTTGCAACGCTGCGCGATGGCGTTGAATAAAATGCCCCACAGCCCAAAAAAATTGTTGCGTACCAGGGTCAAAGAACCTATTTCCGGTCTTGCCCAATTTCGCACGTGCCTGTGGTCGTGTGTCAGTCGGTAGGTATCCGGACAAGAGGCCGGACAGCCGCCAAGGGATGAAGAAGCCGAGGGTCGTTCGCGGAGTTTTGCGAAAGGCCAGCATCTCTCTCCAGAGATGCCGTTGAAGGTGACTTTGTTCTTTGCAACCGTGACTGGCAGCCGGAGGCGAACCGGCGCACCTCGTTCTCAACGGGGGACGCGACTTAAAGCAACGACGGAGCGGGCTTTTTTGGTCTCTGCTGGCTTTCCAACAGCCAGCGCGAATACCGAAGAGGCTTGTCCTTCATTGCCAGGTGTGCGGTAGGGTCACCCCCAACCAATCCACGGCAGCACTTACGGTCTGTACTTTTGGCTTTGTCACGCCTCCATCGCGTGCCTGGGTCCGAAAGCGCTGAACCGTCATCATTTTTTGAACGTGACCCTTTCGCGGGGCCGTTTGGGAGAGTGCTATGACCGAACGTATTCAGGAATTCCTCCGCGCCCGCCGCAACGAGGGCACCGATGTCGAGCCGTGCCTCGTCGTCGACCTCGAAGTCGTGCGCGACAACTTCCAGAGCTTTGCGAAGGCTTTGCCTGATAGCCGCGTGTTCTACGCGGTGAAGGCAAATCCGGCGCCGGAAGTGCTGTCGCTGCTGGCCTCGATGGGATCGTGCTTCGACTGCGCGTCGGTGCAGGAAATCCAGATGGCGCTCGACGCTGGCGCCACGCCGGACCGCATCTCCTTCGGCAACACCATCAAGAAGGAACGCGATATCGCGCGCGCCCACGCGCTCGGCATCGGCCTGTTCTCGGTCGACTGCGCCGCCGAGGTCGAGAAGATCGCGCGCGCTGCTCCCGGCGCCCGCGTGTTCTGCCGCATCCTCTACGATTGCGCCGGCGCCGAGTGGCCGCTGTCGCGCAAGTTCGGCTGCGATCCGGAAATGGCTGTCGACGTGCTGGACCTCGCCAAGCGTCTTGGCCTGGAGCCCTATGGCATTTCGTTCCATGTCGGCTCGCAGCAGCGCAAGGTGAAGGCATGGGACCGTGCGCTGGCGATGGCCTCGTCGGTGTTCCGTGACTGCGCCGAGCGCGGGATCAACCTCTCCATGGTCAATATGGGCGGCGGCTTCCCGACCAAGTACCTCAAGGAAGTCCCGGCGGTCGTGCAGTACGGCCGTTCGATCTTCCGTGCGCTGCGCAAGCACTTCGGCAACGCGATTCCGGAGACCATCATCGAGCCGGGTCGCGGCATGGTCGGCAATGCCGGCATCATCGAAGCCGAAGTCGTTCTGATCTCGAAGAAGAGCGACGAGGACGACGTGCGCTGGGTTTACCTGGACATAGGCAAGTTCGGCGGTCTCGCCGAGACCATGGACGAGTCGATCCGTTACGCCATCAAGACGCCGCATGACGGCGCCGAGATGACGCCCTGCGTGCTCGCCGGCCCGACCTGCGATTCGGCCGACGTGATGTATGAGAAGCTGCCGTATCCGCTGCCTGTGACGCTCGAGATCGGCGACAAGCTGCTGATCGAAGGCACCGGCGCCTATACGTCGACCTACTCGGCAGTGGCGTTCAACGGCTTCCCGCCGCTGCGCACCTTCCATATCTGAGCGTTGCAAATTTAAGTTCGCTCACTATATCCGGCATCCACCCCGGATATGACTAATCGGAGAGCCGGCCCGCCGGCTCTCATCCCGTCACCTTCCAATTCTGGATGACAACACTCCGTGTGAAAAACGGAGTGGGGACCGACATGCCATGACCGATCTGCACGAGACCGCCACCAACAACACTGTTGCTTTGCCCATCGCAGCCCCTTCGTACGAGATCCGTGCGGAACGTGGCTCCGACGTCGCCGCCCGTGAATCTCTGCTGGATGTGTGCTTCGGCGCTTCGCGCCATGCCCGCACCTGCCAGCGACTGCGTGACGGACGACTGCCCGCCGAAGGCCTGGCCTTCTCGGCGGTGGTGCAAGGCAGGCTGGTCGGCACGATCAGGCTTTGGCATGTCGATGCCGGGGGCCGAGCTGCGTTGATGCTCGGCCCCCTGGCGGTCGATCCGGGTGCCCGCGACCTTGGCCTTGGCGCCGCGTTGATGAATCACGCGATCGCCGAGGCCTCGGCGCGCGGCCATGGCGCCATCGTGCTGCTCGGCGATGCACCTTATTACGCCCGCTTCGGCTTCATGCCCCGGAAAATGACCGATCTGGCGCTGCCCGGGCCGTTCGAGCGCGATCGCCTGCTCGGCCTTGAACTGAAGCCCGGAGCGCTGGATGGCGCCCGCGGCATCATCTTCGGAAGCGGTAAATGGGTCCGCAAGGCTGCTGAGCCTGCCGATCTGGCCCACGCGGCTTGATTTGACCACCAAGACACGGCATTGCGGAGCTCACCTCCGCAGGAGAGCCCGGTAATGACGCGCAAACTGATTTCCACCGGATCGCCATTCGAAAAGACCGCTGGCTACAGCCGCGCCGTGGTCGATGGCGATTTCTGCTTCGTGTCCGGAACCACCGGCTACGATTACACCACCATGATCTTGCCGGCCGACGTCACGGCACAGACACAGAACTGCTTCAAGACCATTGAAGCCGCGCTGAAAGAGGCCGGCTTTGCCATGGCCGATATCGTGCGTGCGATCTACTACATCACCGACGCCAGCGACGCCGACAAGGTGTTCGCGGTGACCGGCGCGCATCTCGGCGAGATCAGGCCCGCTGCCACGCTCCTCGTGGTCTCCGGGCTCTACAAGCCCGAGATGAAAGTCGAAATCGAAGTCACCGCCAAGCGGCGCAGCTGATCGTCAACCGCGCGTCAGACACGCCCGTTGGACGTCGCTGCTAGCAACGGCGCCATCGCCGGTTGACTTTCACTGCAGGATACATAGGTTTCGGCCATCATGACGAACCTGCCCCGCAACCGCTTACTGCTCCGCGCCGGTCACCTTCAAGCAGGAATGTGACCCGGGCGCACGCGCGCGTGCCGTCCGGGCTTGTTCGATTTCAGCATCCTCATCATTCTTGGCATGCTCGGGCGCTTTGCGCGCCGGGCGTCATTTGGCTGTGAAACCCATGATCCATTCCCTTCGCACTGAGCCGCCGCCCATCACACTCCGCCGCAGCGACCGTGAGCGTCTCGGCGTACTGGCCGAGGCCGCTGCAGAGAAATACCCCGTGACCGCCGACTTTCTGGCCGGCGAAGTTGAGCGCGCGACAATCGTGCCTGACACTCATCCATTGCCCGGAATCGTCGGCATGGAGTCCGATGTGACGTTCCGCGACGATATCAGCGGGCAGGAAAAGCACGTCACACTGGTCTATCCGACCTCCGCCGACGTGGACGCCGGGCGAATTTCGGTATTGACCCCGATCGGAGCCGCGCTTATCGGCCTTTCTGCGGGGCAGTCCATTACATTCGAGACGCCCTCGGGGGAACAACGTTCGCTGACCGTTCTCTCGGTCGGCATACGCCGCTGAGCTGCATTTAATACTGGCATCGAGATTTCATTCCCGAAATTTCATTCTGATGTCACATCGTCACTGTCCTTTCCCAACCGCGCACGACGCAGCGCGTTCATCTTGATCCTGTCTGGAGTTAGAAGCTGATGTCCTCATCCCCCGCCTCGCCGATCTACGCGAAGATCACTGGCCCCATCGTGATCGTCGGCTTCGGCTCGATCGGCAAGGGCATGGTGCCGATGATCGAGCGGCATCTCGACTACGACAAGTCGCGCATCACCGTGCTCGACCCCAAGGATGAAGGCCGCAAGGCGCTGTGCGACAAGCATGGCCTGCGCTTCATCCAGCAGGGGCTGACCAGGGAGAATTATCGCGACCTACTGACGCCACTGCTCACCGAAGGCGGCGGCCAGGGTTTTTGCGTCAACCTGTCGGTCGATACCGGCTCGGTCGATATCATGGAGCTCTGCAACGAGCTCGGCGCGCTCTACATCGACACGGTCAACGAGCCTTGGCTCGGCTTCTATTTCGACGCCTCGAAGGGCGCCGAAGCGCGCTCCAACTACGCTTTGCGCGAAACGACGCTGGCCGCCAAGAAGGCACGCAAGCCCGGCTCGACCACGGCGGTCTCCTGCTGCGGCGCCAATCCCGGCATGGTCTCCTTCTTCGTCAAGCAGGCGCTGCTGAATGTCGCCTCCGACCTGAAGCTCAATGCCCCGCAACCGAAGACCAAGGCCGAATGGGCGGATTTGATGCGGCAGGCCGGCATCAAGGGCGTCCACATCGCTGAGCGCGACACCCAGCGCTCCAAGTCGCCGAAGCCGCCGGAGGTCTTCGTCAACACCTGGTCGGTCGAAGGCTTCCTCTCGGAAGGCGTGCAGCCGTCCGAACTCGGCTGGGGCACCCATGAAAAGTGGATGCCGGAGAATGCACACACCCATGAGGCCGGCTGCGGCGCTGCGATCTACCTGATGCAGCCCGGCGCCAATACGCGCGTGCGCACCTGGTGCCCGACGCGCGGCGCGCAATACGGCTTCCTCGTCACCCACAACGAGTCGATCTCGATCTCCGATTATTTCACGGTGCGTGACGCTTCGGGCACCGCGGTGTTCCGGCCGACCTGCCACTATGCCTATCACCCGGCAGACGATGCCGTACTGTCGCTGCACGAGATGTTCGGCTCCGGCAAGATGCAGACGAAGCACCACATCCTCGACGAGAACGAAATCGTCGATGGCATCGACGAACTCGGCGTGCTGCTCTACGGCCACGACAACAATGCCTACTGGTTCGGCTCACAGCTCTCCATCGAGGAGACGCGTGAACTCGCGCCCTATCAGAACGCCACCGGCCTGCAGGTGACCTCGGCCGTGCTCGGCGGCATGGTGTGGGCGCTGGAGCACCCGACCGAGGGCATCGTCGAGGCCGACGAGATCGACTTCGAGCGTCTGCTGGAGATCCAGACACCCTATCTCGGCCCGGTGAAGGGCTACTACACCGACTGGACGCCGCTCGAAGGCCGCCCGGGCCTGTTCCCGGAAGATATCGATACGAGCGATCCGTGGCAGTTCAAGAACGTGCTGGTGCGTTGAACTGAGTGCTCAGCCTGAATGAGTAACGACGAAGGCGGCAGTGTCGGACACTGCCGCCTTTTTTGTACCTTCGCATTTTATGGTGAGGCTCTGCCTTCTCCCCACGTCATGGCCGGGCCTGACCCGGCCATCCATCTTCGTTGGACGGTGCAGAAAGGTGGATACGCGGGTCAAGCCCGCGTATGACGTCGGCGTGTGAGGAGGCCCTGGACAGCTCACTTCGCCAGATAATCAAACGCCACTTCGCCCAATCCCAGCGTCAGGTCGCACTTGAAGTGCAGCGCCGACACGACTTCCTTCACCGGCAACCGCGCCACATCCGCGAGCGCATGCGGGAACAGCCCGAGTGCCGCAGGTCCGGTCCAGGCTTCCTTCAGATTGATCTCTTCCAGGTGATAGTGCACCAGCTCGCAGATGCGCGGCGTGCCGTCGACATGCGGGATGATCTTCAGAATAAAGTTCGGCACCTGCAGCGCGTGCATCACCGTGTCATGATCCACCGGCCGGTGCTTGTAGCCCATGGTGCCGGACGCACAGAGCACCGAGCCGTAATGCAGCGTGCCGACCAGCACGTCGCTTTCGACCACGATCTTCGGCGTCGCGCGCTTCTTCGGGAAGCCCCACAGCTCGCGTCCACCGGCGATCGGCGCATCGTCATCGAGATACATCGAATGGATGTAGACGCCCTCGACGCCATTGAGGCGCACCGGAATCGCCTGCCCGGTTTCGGTGTAATCGCCGAAGCCGGTGGAATCGGGCATGCGGATGAATTCGTATTTGACGATGTTGTCGACGATCTCCAGCGGCTCCGGCACCACAGCCTGCAGCGCGTCCATGTCGGTGCGATAGCTGATGATGAAATATTCGCGGTCGTAGAATTTGTAGGGCCCGCGCGGGAATGACGGATTGGTCAGCGGCATCGAATAGGCGTTGTTGCGAACGTCGTCGATTTTCATGAAGCCCCCCTGTGATCTCGTGCGCAGGGAGTATGGAGGCGACTGGTGAAGCTGGCGAGACAAGATTGCAGGCACCTGCCCAGCCAGCCGCCGTGGACACGTGAAACCACGAGACCACGATGACATATGAGCTTAAAAAGGGCCGTTTGAAACGCCGTCCATGACGGGCGCAAATATTGGGAAGCCGGAGTGTCAGACGAGAGACGTGCAGCCGAAATGGAAGCGATCCGCGCCAAGCTGATTCCGCTGGAACAATATCGCAAGCTGCTCAACGGACCCGAACTCGTGTCGGAATGGCTGATGGTCGATCAGACGATGATCGATACGTTTGCAGACGCCACCCGCGATCATCAATTCATCCACACCGATCCCGAGCGCGCCAAGGCTGAGACGCCGTTTGGCGGTACGATCGCCCATGGATTTCTAACGCTGTCATTGCTGTCGACGCTGGCTTTCGATGCGATGCCGGGCGTCGAGCGAACGCGGATGGGCGTCAACCATGGCTTCGAGCGCGTGCGGTTCAACAGTCCGGTCAAATCCGGCACGCGGGTGCGCGGCAAGTTTCGCCTGGTCAAGCTGACCGAACGCGTGGTTTCGCTGCAATCGGCCTGGGATGCGGTTATCGAAGTGGAAGGCGTGACCAAACCGGCTTTAGAAGCGCACTGGATCACGCTGGCGCTGCTGGATTCCAACACCGTCTGAATGATCGCTTGCTCAGCGTATGACTACTTCGCCGTGATCGGCGGCGCGGTCTTCTCAGCCGGCGCCGGTGGCAGCGCCGGCTTGGCGCCGGCATCGCGTGCTTCTGCATCCGGACGCGCCGGCTGCGGCGGCGTTTCCTGCGGGCGCTGGCCAGTGGTCGCGGGTTCTGCGGGGGCCGACGGCTTGTTTTCGGCACCCGGCGTTGACTGCAGTGGCGGCGTCGCCTGGGCAAATCGAGCGGATGGCGGCGTTAGCGTGAGCCGCGCCATTGCCGACGTCGATGCGCCCAATCCTGCTGCGGTCGCCAAGATCGCGATCGTGAAATAGGTCCGGAACACGCGCGTCTGGGTCGTCGGGATCATGGCATCCACCGCAGTTAATGTGCGGTGACAACGGGAGCCGCCCGCCAAAGTTCCCGAGCCGGAAAGTCGCAGATCGCCTATGGCGCCCTGGACTTCTTCTGGACGACTAATCCTTGGTGCTGACGTCCCATGTGGCGTTGCGCACGCCGGCATACGCCTCGAGCCGGGCGGCCACGGCATCCAGCTCCTTGGGATCGACGGCCGTCGAGACCAGCGTGGCGACGATCTCCTGCTGGGTGTCGCTCTGCTCGATCACATCGACATCGCCGACCGGATATTTTGCGGCTTCCAGCGCCTCCTGCAGGCGCTCGCGCATCTCCGGCACCACCTCGGGCGAGACCGTGAGCCGCACGTAATAGGTCACTTCCGACGACTTCGCGTCCAGCGGCGCCCGGTTGATCGCATTGACCAGCGGCCGCAGCAACGTATTGCCGGCCAGCACGAAAAACGTAAGCGCGATAGCCTGTGCGATCATGTCCGCGCCGGCGCAGGAGCCCACCGCGGCCGAACTCCATAGCGTCGCCGCCGTATTGAGGCCGCGCACATTGGTGCCTTCCTTCATGATGACGCCCGCGCCGAGAAAGCCGATGCCGGAGACGACATAGGCGATCACGCGCACCGCGCCATCGGCACCGTGCAGCTGCATTGCCAGATCGACGAAAGCGGCCGCCCCGAGCGCCACCAGCACATTGGTGCGCAGGCCCGCGGTGCGCTGGCGATATTGTCGCTCAGCACCGATCAGCGTGCCCAGCACAAAGGCCGTGGCCAGGCTGAGCAGCGTGTCGAGGAAGTCGTAGGTCTGGAATGTTGCCAAAAATCGCATGATGTCTGCATGCGTACAGGAAGTGACGGGCGGATGACAATGCCGCCTCGCACCGACCGTCGTGAACTCCCTCTCCCCACAGGGGAGGTGAAAGAACTACAGCTCCAGCAGCCCGGCGTCGCCGTCCTGATCGGCAAAAGCCAGCAGCGTACCCTTGGCATTCCAGGCCAGCGCGCTGACGGGCTGCCCTTTGTTGGCCCGCACCAGAATTTCCGCGCCGTCGGTCATGCGGACCATCAGGATAGTGCCGTCACTGTAACCGGCGGCCAGGATGTCCTGCTTGGGATGACAGGCCACCATGGTGACCTTGGCCTTGAGCGGCGCCAGCATCGCCGGCTCCTTGCCCATCGGGCCGTCCTTGCTGGCAAACGGCCAGATGATGACCGTATCGGCGCCCGAGGTCGCGAGACCCTTGCCGCCGGCGCTCCAGGAAATCGAGCGCACGCGTGCGGGATAGCCGGTCATGCGCATGTGCTTGCCGTCCACGAGACGCCAGCCATGCAGCGCCGGCTCATGCATCGCGGTGACCAGAAACTTGTTGTCCGGGCTGAAGGTCACGCCGAGATGCGAACCGGCCCATTCCAGCACTTCGGCATTGCCGGCCATGTTGGGAAACCACAGCGTCACGCCGTTGTAGTGGGCTATCGCGAGCCGCAGCCCTTTGGGCGCGAATGCAAGGCCGCCAACGGTCGATGGCACCTCGAAGAATTTCACTTCGCCCTTCGGCGCCTGCACGAAGGCCGTCTTGCCCGCCGACCACGCCACAGCGCCGTCGGGATGCAGCGCGACGCTGTCGATCCAGCGCCGCTTGGCGTCGGTCGCAAAGGTCGAGACTGTGCCGTCGCGGTCGAGCACGACGACCTTGCCGTCGTCGCAGCCCATCACGATGCGCTTGCCGTCGGAGGTCGAGCACAGGATGCCACCGAACGCGACCTCGACCGGCGACATCGCGCCTGCCGGATCGACCAGCGTGACTTTCTCTTCGGCGCCGACAAAGGCTGCCTTGTCGCCGAGAAAATGCACTGATGTGACCGACGCACCGATGGCCACCGGCAACACGCGGTCGGTGACCGAAACGATGGATTCCTGCTCCTGCAGCGGATTGAAATCGGACATCATCAGGCGGGGATGCAGCGTTCGAAGCCGTCGCGGATCAGCTGCTCGGGCAGATCGCGACCGATAAAGACAAGACGGCTTTCGCGCTTCTCGCCGTCCTTCCACGGCCGCTGATGATCGCCTTCGAGCATCATGTGCACGCCCTGGAAGACATAGCGCTCGTCATCGCCGGAGAACGACAGGATGCCCTTGGAGCGCAAAATCTTGCCGCCCTCCTTGGCCATCAGGTCCTGCAGCCAGGGCATGAAGGTCGACGCATCGAGCGCCTTGTCGGTGCGCAGCGACATCGAGTGCATGTCCTCGTCGTGATAGTGCTTCAAACCACCGTGGCCATGATCATGATGGTGATGATGGCCGTGATCGTGGTCATGATGATCGTGACCGTCGTCCGCATTGAGGAATTCCGGTTCGATCTCCAGAATGCGATCGAGATCGAAGGCGCCACGCTCCAGCACATCGGACAGCTTGACCTGCGCGCGTTCGGTCTTGTGCAGCTTGGCGTAGGGGTTGATGGCGCGAATGCGCGCCTCGACTTCGGCGAGCTCAGCCTTCGACACGAGATCGATCTTGTTCAGCACGATGACGTCGGCAAAGGCGATCTGGTTCTTGGCTTCCGGCGCATCCTTGAGGCGGTCGCTCAGCCATTTGGCATCGGCCACGGTCACGACGGCATCGAGCCGTGCATGGGCCTGCACGTCCTCGTCGACGAAGAAGGTCTGCGCCACCGGGGCCGGATCCGCGAGGCCCGTGGTCTCGACGATGATCGCGTCGAACTTGCCCTTGCGCTTCATGAGACCATCGAGAATGCGCACGAGGTCGCCACGCACGGTGCAGCAGACGCAGCCGTTGTTCATCTCGAACACTTCTTCATCGGCGCCGATGATGAGATCGTTGTCGATGCCGATCTCGCCGAATTCGTTGACGATCACGGCGTATTTCTTGCCGTGATTTTCCGACAGGATGCGGTTCAGCAGCGTGGTCTTGCCGGCGCCGAGATAGCCGGTCAGCACGGTCACGGGAATTTTGTTGGCAGTCGCTTCAGACATGATCACTCCGGCGGGGTCTTGTGCAGCGCCGGCAGCAGGGGTGCCCCTGCGCTAACTGGTCAGCGCGCTCGTCAGCGCCTTTATATTGTGCCTGACCATATCAATGTAAGTGGGTGCATCGCCGTTTTCGGCCGTCAGACTGTCCGAATACAGCGTTCCGCCAATTTTTGCCCCGGTCTCGGCAGCAATCCGGCGCATCAGCCGGGGATCGGCGATGTTTTCCAGAAAAACCGCCGGAATTTTCGAGATCTTGAGCTGAGTGATGATGACCGCGATATCCTTGGCGCTGGGCTCGGAATCCGTCGAAACGCCCTGCGGCGCAATAAATTCGATGCCATAGGCCGCAGCGAAATAGCCGAAGGCGTCATGGGTCGAGATCACCTTGCGGTGCGCCGCGGGGATGGAAGCCACAGCCGCCTTCACGTCACTGTCGAGGGCAGTCAGCTTCGCGAGATAGGCCTCGGCGTTCGCCTTGTAGATGTCGGCCCCGGCAGGATCGGCCTTGGCCAGCGCATCGCGAATGTTTGCGACGTAGATCCTGGCATTGGCCACCGATTGCCAGGCGTGTGGATCCTCGTGCGAGTCGAGCTTGCGCGGTGCGATGCCCTGGGTTGCGGTGACGATGACAGCCTTGCCGCCGGATGATTTGACCAGCCGCGGCAGCCAGCCTTCGAAGCCGAGGCCGTTGACGACAACGAGCTTCGCGTCGGCGATCTTTTTCGCGTCACGCGGCGTCGGTGTGTAGACATGCGCATCGCCATTCGGGCCGACCAGGGTCGTGACAGCGACTCGCTCGCCACCGACATTGCGCACGAAGTCACCCAGGATGGAGAAACTCGCGACGACATCGATCTTGTCCTGCGCACGCGCCGGGACGATCGCAGCGACGAGCGACATGATAGCAGAAAGCACGAATATGCTGGATTTCCGCATGACTGACACACCTACGCCTCAAGATGCCGGCCGGGGAATAACTGCCTCACCAAGCCACTGACATTGCCGAACAAAACCGAAAATACGTAGAGCACCGCGGCGACCAGAATGATCGCGGGGCCGGACGGCACCTTGGTCTGGAACGACAGCACCAGACCGAAGTAACCGGAGACCATCGCGCTCGCGACGGAGATCATCATCATCCCCGTGATATCGCGCGACCAGAACCGCGCGATGCCCGCCGGCAGGATCATCAGCCCCACCGCGAGCAGCGTACCGAGCGCATGAAAGCCGTTGACGAGATTGACCACGACCAGCGCAAGGAACGCCAGATGCGCGGGTGCACCGGCGCGCGAGACTGTGCGCAAAAACACCGGATCGACGCATTCGATCACCAGCGGGCGATAGATCACCGCCATCACCACCAGCGTGATCGTCGCGTTGAACGCGATCACCAGCAGCGTCTGATCGTCGAGTGCGAGAATATTGCCAAACAGCACATGCAGCAGATCGATATTGGTGCCGCGCATCGAGACAATGGTGACACCCACCGCCAGCGAAACGAGATAGAACGCCGCGAGCGATGCGTCTTCCTTGATCACGGTGACGCGCGACACGAGACCAGCGAGCAGCGCAACGGAAAAGCCTGCAATCAGGCCGCCAAACGTCATCGCAAATAGATTTAGCCCCGAGAACAGGAAGCCGATCGCAGCCCCTGGCAGGATCGCATGCGCCATCGCATCGCCGACAAGGCTCATTCGCCGCAGCATCAAGAACACGCCGATCGGCGCGCCGCCGAGCGCGAGCGCAACCACGCCGGCCAATGCACGGCGCATAAATTCAAATTCGAGGAAAGGCGTGATCAGCGCATCGTAGAGCATGTCGATCAGGCCGCCCGCGACTGCGTGGCATCAACGACGCAGGTGCCCGCGCCATCATCGAAGGCCTCGCACATGCGCCGGGCTTCAAGCAGGTTATCCGCCGTCAGCACCTGCTGGGTTGGACCCCAAGCCACAGAGCCGCGGGCGAGCAACAGCGTCTCCGGGAAATGCGAGCGCACCATCTCCATATCGTGCAGCGCCGCCAGCACCGTGCGCTTTTCGGCATGCCAGTGGCGCACCAGCGCAATCAGGTCCGCCGACGTCTTGGTATCGATCGCATTGAACGGCTCGTCGAGCACGATAACGCGTGCGTCCTGCAACAACACCCGCGCAAACAGCATCCGCTGCATCTGGCCGCCCGACAGCGTGCCGATATTGCGGTTCTCGAATCCATTGAGGCCGACGGAGGCGAGCGCCTGTCCAATTTGCGCACGCGCGGTCTTGCCAAGGCCGCCGAATATCCCGGTCGTGCGCCAAAGCCCTGTGCCGACGAAGTCGAACACCGAAATAGGGAATGTGCGGTCGATATCGACGCTCTGCGGCAGGTAAGCGATGTCGCGCGCCTTCAGGCCGCCAAGTGAGATCGCGCCCGTCAGCGGCTTCAGGATGCCGACGATGCCGCGAAACAGCGTGGATTTGCCGGCGCCGTTCGGCCCAACCACCGCGAGCAAACTGCCAGCGGCGATCTCGCCATTGAGGTGATGCACCGCCGGATGCCGGTCATAGCCCAGTGTGACGTTCTGGAAAGCGAGCTGTGCTGTCATGACGGCCTCATCGCCAGCAGAACCACCGCCCAGAGCGCTGCGGAGACCGCCAGCGCAGCCCCCAGCCGTGCGGGCAACGTCATGCGCAGGATCGACCAGGGCGCAGGCTGGGCCGGATGCGGGCTTGCCGGGCCATGGCTGTGGGTATGACCGTGGGAATGGGAATGCGCCATGAAATCGGGCCTGGCCAATGAATATCCGGCGCCAAGGCGCCTGACCCTCATTTATGTTATATTATAACATACCGCAAGCCCGGGAGGGCTCAGGCGAAGTGGCGGACCAGCGCCAGGCCGGCAAAAAGCCCGGCAATCGACAGCACCACCGACCCCAGCACATAGGCCAGGGCGAGGCCCAATTCGCCGCGCTCATAGAGCACTGCCGTATCCAGTGAAAAGGCCGAAAACGTCGTGTAGCCGCCGAGAATGCCGGTCATCAGGAACAACCGCCATGGCTGCGAGGCCTCACCCTTGTAAGCGAGATAGCCGGCGATCAGGCCCATCACCGCGGAGCCAGTGATGTTGATGATGAAGGTGCCCCACGGGAACGCCGTCCCCATGCAGCGAGCGCAGGTCATATTGATGACATGGCGCAAGGTGGCGCCAAGCCCGCCGCCGACAAAAACCAAAACATAATTCATCGAACACCCGCTGCGCTTGGTGGCTCACGTCATTCCGTTCTGCCGCAGCGTGTCTGCGGCGGCAAGTCGCAGCAGGCCGACCAAGACACGAAAACGTCACGACAACGAAAAAGGGCGGCAGCTCGCGCCACCGCCCTTCCCGCGCGTCATTAAACGCAAATCGAAAGCGATTAGACCGCCTTGCCGAACTGCTCGTCGACGTATTCCCAGTTCACAAGGTGATCGACGAACGCCTTGAGATAGTCCGGACGACGATTGCGATAGTCGATGTAGTAGGAGTGCTCCCAGACGTCGACGCCGAGGATCGGGGTCGCGCCATGGACCAGCGGGCTTTCGCCGTTCGCGGTCTTGGAGATTTCCAGCTTGCCGTTCTTGACCGAGAGCCAGGCCCAGCCGGAGCCGAACTGGCCAACGCCTGCAGCGGCGAAGTCGGTCTTGAACTTCTCGAGACCGCCGAGATCCTCGGTGATCTTCTTCTCCAGACGGCCGGGCAGCTTGTCGCCACCGCCGTTCGGCTTCATCCAGTTCCAGAAGTGGAGATGGTTGTAGTGCTGGCCGGCATTGTTGAAGAGCGCGGCATTCTTGCCGAACGAGCCCTTCACGATTTCTTCAAGCGATTTGCCTTCGAATTCGGTGCCCTTCAGCAGGTTGTTGCCGTTGGTCACGTAAGCCTGATGGTGCTTATCGTGATGGAATTCCAGCGTTTCCTTCGACATATGCGGCGCAAGCGCGTCATAGGCGTAAGGCAGATTGGGAAGCGTGAAGGTCATGGGTCAAGATCCGCAATAATGGGAGAGTTGGCTTAACGGGAACCCTTATAGAAGGTTCCGCCCGGCTCCGACACTCCCATCTTTGCGATCCCGATCGGCTCGCTATCCCGATCGCTTCGCGATCAGGCCGCGCTCGGCATTGCGGCGGGGACGGCATCGCGTCGCACCGGGGGCTTCACATTCATCAGCATCTGGAAGCATCCGGCGATCATCCCGATCACGACGGCGAATTGCCACGCACGGTCGTAATTGCCGAGATGCGAGAAGATCATTCCACCGCCCCAAGCGCCGAGGAAAGATCCCGCCTGATGGCTGAGGAAGGCGATACCGGTGAGCGTGGCCATGAAGCGCAGGCCGAACAACTGTGCCACGAGGCCGTTCACTAGTGGGACCACGCCGAGCCACAGCGATCCCAGCACGGCCGCGAAAATCATGGTCGTGGTAGGAGTTGCGGGAAAATAGAAGTAGGCGGCGAGCGCCAGCGAGCGGGCGATGTAAATTCCGCCGAGCAAAATCTGCTTCGGATAACGGCCGCCAAGCCAGCCAAAGGCATAGGAGCCAAACACATTGAACAGACCGACTATTGCCAGCGCGGTGGCGCCAAGCGACGCGTCGAGGCCGCAGATCGCCAGATAATTCGGCAGATGCGTGGTGATGAATACAAGCTGCAGGCCGCAGACAAAGAACGACAGCGCCAGCACGATATAGCCGGAATGGCCGAGCGCGGACTGCACCACTTCTCCCAAAGATTGCTGCAGCTCATCCGCCGGTGCGCGTTCGATCTTGTCGGACTGACCGGCAAACAGCGCAGCGGGGAGCATCACCGCAGCGAGGCCGAGAAAGCCGATCAGCGCCACTTGCCAGCCCGCCGTCGAGATCAGCGTCTGCGCCAGCGGCGACGCGATGACGAGACCGAGCGAACCTGCAGCCGACACCGCGCCCATGGTGACGCTGCGCTTGGCAGCGGACACACTGCGCGAGGCCACCGTCATGGTCATGCTCGACGCCGTACAGGACAGCGCGAGGCCGACGCAAAGACCGGCGCCAAGCGTGAACACCAGTGGCGTAGTCGCGACCATCATCAAAACGAGACCGGCGGCATAAATCAAAACGCCGGTGATCATGACGTGACGGGTGCCAAAGCGATCGGCGATGGCGCCGATGAATGGCTGCGAGATGCCCCAGATCACATTCTGCAAAGCGGTGGCCAGCGAGAAATCAGCCGTGGTGATGGCAGTGTCGCGCAGAATCGAGGGTTGAAACAGGCCGAAGCTCTGGCGCATGCCCATGGCCAGGCTGAGCAGCGTCGCCGCGCCGGCCAAAATCGCCCAGCGCTGGTATTTGGAGAGCTCCGCCTCAGTCATTCCAACGTTTCCTTGATCCCTAGAATATTATTCTCAGATAAGCACGGGATTCGACAGGTTTACTACCCTCGGACCGACCTATAAGGGCTGCACAAAGCGCAGAGGTGGCGACCGAAATGAGCATCGAAATCGAGATTGTGACCGGCGATGCCTCATGGCCGAGCGTCAAACCGCTGTTCGACCTGGTTTGGCCGCGCGAGGCGGTCGAGAAACTGCCCTGGGGACACGTGGTCTTCGCCTATCCCGAATTGCGGGTCATCGTGGAGGACGACGGACAGCCGGTCTGCCATGTCGGCCTGCATCGGCGCGAAGGCATATGGAAGGATCGCAAGACGCGGATTGGCGGCATCGGCGGCGTTGTGACGCACCCCGACTATCGTCGTCGCGGTCTGGCCAGTCTGGCGCTCACCGCCGCACTCCATACGCTGAAAGACGAACGCGCCACCGATTTTGCGCTGCTATTCTGTGAACCGCACAATCTGGATTTCTACACCCGCCGCAACTGGAAGCCGTTCACCGGCGAGGTCTATGCCGAACAGCACGGCGAGCGGGTACGCTTCGATGTCATGACCCCGCTGGTGTCCTACCTGAAGCGAGCGCCGCATGAAGGCGAGATGGACCTGTGCGGGCTGCCGTGGTGACCGCCACCGGTTGACCTGAGCAAGCTGCGTCAAATCGAATCGATCATGATCATTTGAGACGCTGAGTAATCTCAAACGCATCGCCGCGGCATTGCACAAATCCCATTTCTTGTTATGCAGACCGCCTGATCCGAGGAGACACGCATGGCCGCCAGATTCACTGTTATGATCGCATTGCTGGGTGCAGTGTTCGCAGGCTCCGCTGCGCAAGCCCAATCGGGCGGCGAAGCAACGGGTGTCTGGCAGACCCAGGCCGGCGATGCACAGGTGCGGGTCAGCAAATGCGGCACCATCCTGTGCGGCACCGTCGTCTCGCTGCGCGACAAGATCGATCCGCAGACCGGCAAGCCGCCGATCGACGACAAGAATCCCGATCCCGCGCTGGCTAAACGTTCGATGATCGGTGTTCACCTGTTCTACGATATGCGCCCTACCGGAGCGAACACGTGGTCGGGCCGGATCTATAATGCCGATGACGGGAAGATCTATACCAGCAACGTGGCGCTGGTCGGCCCTAACACGCTGAAGGTCGAAGGCTGTGTCGGCGCATTCTGCGGTGGCGAGAACTGGACCCGCGTCGGCCGGTAACTCAGTTCGCTTCTCTCAGACTGACATGGCCTTCAACGCGGTGGCCGCCGAGGCATAACCGCCGCGCGCGCCGTCGATGAAATGAACGTGATCGCTGCGGATGGCTGACGGCGTGAAACACGTCATCATCGCCGCATCCTGCCGATGCAGGCCATAGCGCACCGTTCCTTCCGAGCCCGCCGCAACAAGACGCTGCTCCAGCGCGCGTTCGAGATCGGGCGTGCAATCCAGAATCATGCGCAGGCTGTCGTCATATTTGCGGAAATCCGAGTTCTCGACCAACTGCTGCACATAGGTCTTCGGCACGAAGCCGCCGACGCTAATGCCAAAACGCATCAACACAAAAACGAACAGCGTTCGCGTCGTCACCCAGATACGAAAGCGCGAAAGCGATTTCGCGCCGCGGCCAGCTCGGATTTCGTAGCCGAGACCCGCGGGCGGCCACGTCATCGCGGGACCGCCTGCGGGTACGGGACGGCCCGCATTTGGACTGCGTTCGACCAGCGCGATAATGTCTTCGATGACGCGGCGAAATGCGGATGGCTCGGCGCCCGCTGCGGCCGTCACCAGCACCGACAGGATCAAACCATGCGCCGATGGAATTTCCTCGAAACGACATGAGAGCCCGGAGAGATCGGGATAGGTCCCGACAGGTGCCGGCGTCACCGCGAATTCGCCGCGCTTCATCGCGGCCTCTGCCCAGCCCAATCCGCCACCGGAAAACATCGCATAGGACACATTCTTCGATGGACCGAAGCGCGCCACGCGCACGTCCGGCCCCTGCGCACGGATGTCCTTGATCGGGACCAGGGCCACCCGCATCACGAGATCGAGATCGTGCTTCACCCAGGTCGCCGTCGCCGCCAAAGCCCCGCGGGCGCGATCGAGATCGTCCGGTGAGACTGCGAAGCTCGCGCCATCGCCGCCGAACACGAACGGGAATTCGCGGCCGTCCAGCGCATTGGTCACGGCCGCGATGACGGCAGCGCCGGCCATGTTGACGGCCTTGTAGCGCTGTTCGGCGATGGCCTTGGTGGATTCCACGATATCGGCGACGCCGATGATCCAGTCATCCGGCAGCGGCATGTACAAAGCCGGGTCCATCACCCGGTCGAAACCGTAAAATATTGAAATGCCGTCGTAAAACGCGCTGACGCCGGTCGTCATGGTGCGAAATGATCCTGCGACAACGTTGCGTCAACCCAATGACGCTCCTGAGGCAGAACTCATAGCACGCAATTTCGACGAACGTGCGGTATCAGCAATCCAAAGTCGTCTGCCGCTCCCATTCGGTGAGCTGACGGCAGTGCTCATTCCAGTCGCTGTGTTTGAGCTTGAGATACGATCCGACCACGACCTCGCCGAGCTGCGCCTTCAACACGTCGGATGCTTCGAGCGCCCGCAATGCATCGAGCAGGTTCAGCGGCAGCTGCTTTGCCTTCGGTACCTTCGCGCCTTCCGTATACATATTGATGTCGAGGCGCGGGCCGGGATCGCGGCTGGTGGCCATGCCGTCGAGACCAGCGGCGAGCAAGGTCGCCGGCAGCAGATAGGGATTCACCGCACCATCGGGCAAACGGAATTCGAACCGGCCCGCATCGGGAATGCGGATCATATGCGTGCGATTGTTGCCGCCGTAGGTCACCGTGTTCGGCGACCATGTCGCGCCCGAGAGCGTGCGCGGCGCATTGATGCGCTTGTAGGAATTCACCGTGGGATTGGTGATAGCGCAAACCGCTTCGGCCGAATGAACGAGGCCGCCGATGAAGTGATAGGCCGTCTTCGAGAGACCCAACTCGCCGCTCTCGTCCTCGAACACGTTCGAGCCGTCCTTGGTCGACCATAGTGACGCATGGACGTGGCAGCCGTTGCCAGTGAGATTGGCAAACGGCTTCGGCATGAAGGTCGCCTTGTAGCCGTGCTTTTCGGCAATCGACTTGACCATAAACTTAAAGAACGCGTGGCGATCGGCGGTCTTCAGCGCGGTGTCGAACTCCCAGTTCATCTCGAACTGGCCGTTGGCGTCTTCATGATCGTTCTGATAGGGCTTCCAGCCGAGCGCAATCATCGCATCACAGATTTCGGCGACGATCTCGTAGCGCCGCATCAGCGCCTGCTGGTCGTAGCATGGTTTGCTCTGCTGATCTGCCGGATCGGAAATCGCGGTGCCATCTGGTGAGATCAGAAAATACTCGCATTCGACGCCGGTCTTGAGTTCGACGCCTTGCCCCGCCGCCTTAGCAATGAGGCCTTTCAGCACCTGACGCGGATTCTGCGCCACGGGCTTGCCGCCCATATAAAGATCCCCGGTGACCCAGGCGACGCCGGGCTTCCATGGCAGCAGCGTCAGCGTATCCATGTCCGGCATCACGAGGACATCGGGGTCGGCTGGAGTCATGTCGAACCATGCCGCGAAACCGGCAAAGCCCGCTCCGGACTTGGCGACGCCGTCCATCGCGGTCGCCGGCACCAGCTTGGCGCGCATGCCGCCGAACAGATCGACGAAGGCGATGAGGAAATATTTGAGATCGTGTTGCTTGGCTAGTTCGGTCCAGGTCGTCATTGACACGCGCTCCGAAGATCATCCAGCCATAATGGCTCGTTAGATATTGCTGCCGGGAATCCAGTTCGTTCCCGCGAGAGGGACCCTCGCCATGGCCGCCGACTCCATTGTCAGCGCCACCAGATCTTCCGGTTCGAGATTGTGGACGTGGCTCTTGCCGCAAGCGCGTGCGATGGTCTGCGCTTCCAGCGTCATCACAGAGAGATAGTTTGCGAGCTTGCGGCCGGCGATCACGGGATCGAGCCGCGCGGCCAGCAAAGGATCCTGCGTGGTGATGCCAGCGGGATCGCGGCCTTCATGCCAGTCATCATAGGCGCCGGCGGTGGTGCCGAGCTTCTGGTACTCGGCTTCCAGCGCCGGATCATTATCGCCGAGCGCGATCAGCGCGGCCGTGCCGATCGCCACCGCATCCGCGCCAAGCGCAAGACACTTGGCCACATCAGCGCCATTACGGATGCCGCCGGAGACGATGAGCTGCACCTTGCGATGCATGCCGAGATCCTGCAGCGCCTTCACCGCAGGCGGGATCGCGCACATCGTCGGCAGGCCGACATTCTCGATGAACACATCCTGCGTCGCAGCCGTCCCGCCCTGCATGCCGTCGAGCACGATGGCATCGGCGCCGGATTTCACCGCGAGCGCGATATCGTAATACGGGCGTGAGGCACCGACCTTCACGTAAATGGGGATATTCCAGTCGGTGATCTCGCGCAGTTCCTGGATCTTGATTTCGAGATCGTCGGGCCCGGTCCAGTCCGGATGCCGGCACGCCGAGCGCTGGTCGATGCCGACGGGCAGACGGCGCATGCCGGCGACGCGCTCGGTAATCTTCTGGCCGAGCAACATGCCGCCGCCACCGGGCTTGGCGCCCTGCCCGACCACGACTTCAATTGCATCGGCCTTACGCAGGTCGTCCGGATTCATGCCGTAACGCGACGGCAGCACCTGATAGACGAGCAGATCGGAATGACCACGCTCTTCCGGCGTCATGCCGCCGTCGCCTGTGGTGGTGGATGTGCCGACCGCCGATGCGCCGCGACCGAGCGCTTCCTTGGCGGGACCGGACAGCGCACCGAAGCTCATGCCAGCGATGGTGATTGGAATCTTCAGATGAATCGGCTTCTTGGCGAAACGCGCGCCGATGACGACATCGGTGGCGCATTTCTCCCGGTAACCTTCGAGGGGATAGCGGCTGATCGAGGCGCCAAGAAACAGCAGATCGTCGAAATGCGGCAGCTTGCGCTTGGCGCCGGCGCCGCGGATGTCATAGATGCCGGTCGCGGCCGCACGGCGAATTTCCGCAATGGCTGCATCATCGAAGGTCGCGGACTTGCGCGGCGGCGTATGGATCCAGCGGTCTTGCGCGCTCATCAGTATGATCCGACGTTATCGATGTGGAAGTGATAGAGCTTACGCGCCGAGCCGTAGCGCTTGAACTCGTCGGGGCTGACGCCTTCGACGCCGGCTTCATCGAGCAGCCGCCTCAACTCGGTCTTGTGTTCGTCCTTGAGCGGCTTCTCGATGCAATCCGCACCAAGGCTGGCGACGGAGCCGCGCACGAAGAGCTGCGCCTCATAGATGGAATCGCCGAGTGCCTCGCCGGCATCGCCGAGCACCACGAGCTTGCCGGCCTGCGCCATGAAGGCGGAGAGATGGCCGACCGAGCCCTTCACGACGATATCGATGCCCTTCATGGAGATGCCGCAACGCGCGGACGCATTGCCGTCGATCACCAGCAGGCCACCATTGCCGCTGGCGCCAGCAGCCTGCGAGGCATCGCCCGTGACATGGACGCGGCCCGACATCATGTTTTCGGCGACACCCTGCCCGGCATTGCCGCGCACGGTGACGCGCGCCTGCTTGTTCATACCGGCGCAGTAATAGCCGACGTGTCCGTCGATCTCGATCTCGACCGGAAAATCGAGACCGACCGCGATATTGTGCTGGCCGCGCGGATTGGTGACGGTCCAGTGTGTCTCGTTGGTGCTGGGTGTCAGCCTGTGCAGAGCGCCGTTAAGTTCGCGCAGCGGCGACGAAGCGAGATCGACCGTGGGCATCAGTGACGCTCCCACAAATAGACTTTGGCGGGTTCGGGCTCCCAGAGCTTTGCCGTATCGATGCCGGGCAGATCGACCAGCGCACGATATTCAGTGCCGAAAGCAACCCAGCGATCGGTCTCGGCCATCACGGCCGGCTTGCAGGCGATGGGATCGCGCAGCACGCCGAAGCCGGTCTCGGTGCCGATGACGAATGTGTAGAAGCCATCGAGCGCGGCGAGCGACGACGTCATCGCATCCTGCAGCGAAGCACCGGCGGCCATTTGCGATGAGATATAGCCGGCGGCGACTTCGGAATCGTTTTCGGTGCGGAACGTCATGCCCTGGCGGATCAACTCGCGGCGAACGTCATTGTGGTTCGACAACGAACCGTTATGCACGAGGCACTGGTCCGTGCCCGTGGTGAAGGGATGCGCGCCATTGGTGGTCACTGCAGACTCCGTCGCCATGCGGGTGTGGCCGACGGCATGGGTGCCGGCCATCGCGTTCAGACCAAAGCGCTTGGCCACGTCAGCGGGCAGACCGACTTCCTTGAACACGGCCATGCGCCGGCCCCGTGCAACCATGTCGACGTCTTTCATGCCGAGGAGCGCAGATGCCACGGCAGCCTCGCGATCGGTGGGGATGCTGATGACAGCGTGGGTGTCGTGCACCTGATATGCAATCGGCGCACCGGCGACCTTGCCGAGCGACGCCACCAATGCAGCGAAATCAAACGACGGCGCGGCACGCAGCGTCAGCTTGATCTGTCCGGCATCGCCGTCGCCATAAACAGCAAAGCCTGCAGAGTCAGGGCCGCGATCGCTCAGCGCTTCCAGCATGCCGGAGAGCAACCCGCCTAATTCGGGGGCCAGCTTTTGATCTTTCAGAAACAGACCGGCAATGCCGCACATGGCTCGCGTCTCGCTCGTTGAATGCGCGTGGACCTTGCCCGAAACAAAACCGCCATGTCAACCACAGAGAAAATAGTTTTCCTGACAAGAAATATTGCTATTGTCGGGAAATCAACGCTGCAGGAAACGCCATCGTGAAAGTGAAACCGAAGAAAACGAAATCATCGCCCGCCCGCTCAAAGCTGGAGGAGCTGCGCACCGGTTCGAACGCGCCGCTGGAAGTCGGTGGCTCCCTGGAATCCAAGATCGGCAATGAAGTGCGGCAGCTCCGCAAGGAGCTGGAGCTGACGGTGGCCGAGCTCAGCACATCGGCGGGCATCTCGACCGGCATGTTGTCGAAGATCGAGACCGGCAGCATCTCCGCATCGCTGGGGACGTTGAATGCACTATCGAAAGCGCTCAACGTGCCGATCTCCAGATTCTTTCGCGAGACCGAGGAAGAGCGCGATTGCTCTTTCGTGAAAGCCGGTACGGGTGTCAAGATCGAGCGACGCGGCACCAAGTCCGGCCATCACTATCAACTGCTCGGCCATTCGATCCACGGCGAGCTCGGCGTCGAGCCCTATCTGATCACGCTGAACGAGGACGCCGAGGCCTATAGTAACTTTCGTCACGCCGGCGTCGAGATGATCTACATGCTGACAGGCAAGGTGCGCTATCGCCATGCCGACCAGACCTATCTGATGGAGCCCGGCGACACGCTGTTCTTCGACGCAGCCGCGCAGCACGGCCCGGAAGAACTGGTGAAGGCGCCTATGACGTATCTGTCTGTGATTATTTATCCGCGGCGGAGCTAGGCCTCACTTCGCCTTGCTCTTCCCCGACATCCGGTCCTGCGACGGTGGCACATCGAAGGCCCGCCGATACATCCGTGCGAAATGGCTGGCGCTGGCGAAGCCGCATTCGGCCGAGACCTCGACCACCGGCATACTGGTCTGCTGCAGCAGTGCACGAGCTTTCCCGAGGCGCAGGGTCATGTAATGCTGCTCAATGGTTACGCCGAGATGTGCGGTGAACAGCCGCTCGAGCTGGCGCACGGACACGCCGGCCGTTTTTGCCAGCTCGTCGCGCGGCGCAGGGCTGGCCAGACGCCGTTCCATCACGGTGACCGCCGAGAGCACGGCGCGATTGCTGGTGCCGAGGCGCTCGCGCAATGAAATGCGCTGGCTGTCGTCGCCGAGCCGCACGGCGGTTTGCAGAAACCAGTCACTGACTTTCGCTGCCAGTGCCTGGCCGTGATCCCGGCGGATGATGGCGTGCATCATGTCGAGCGCGGCGACACCACCGGCGCAGGTGAGCCGGTTGCTATCGATCTCGAACAGCGTACGCGTCGGCTCGATCTCGGGAAAGGCCTCGATGAACGCATCGAGATGCTCCCAATGGATCGTGCAGCGAACGCCATCGAGTATGCCAGCCTTGGCCAGAATGAACGGCCCACCGGAGACACCGCCGACGGCGCAGCCCGCGCGCGCGAGGCGACGTAGCCACGCCAGCGTCTTGGCATCATCGAAACCAGCGGGATTGCCGCCGGCACAAACCAGCACCGTGTCGTAACGCACGCTGTCGGCAATGGTGTGATCGGACGCCACCGACAATCCGTTCGACGCCAGGATCGCGTCGGCGCCGGTCGAGATCTGCAGCCACTGATACAGTTTCTTGCCGGCCAGCACATTGGCGGCGCGCAGCGGTTCGATCGCCGAGGCGAAGGACATCAGCGCGAAGCCGTCGATCAGGAGAAAGCCGACGCGGTGGGGCTGGGCCATAGATTTGAAGACTCAGTTTCCGCGCCCGTTCAGATCATAGCTGCAGCGTTACGCCCACTCGCCCTTGCGGAACACCGGCACGCGGCGGCCATCGCTGTGAACACCGTCGATATCGATCTCGCCGGAGCCGATCATCCAGTCGATATGGATGAAGCTCTTGTTGCCGCCCTGCGCCGCGATCTGCTCGGGCGTGAGATCGCCGCCATTGACGAAGCACTTCGAATAGCACTGGCCGAGCGCGATATGGCATGCGGCATTCTCGTCGAACAGCGTGTTGTAGAACAAGAGGCCACTCGCCGAGATCGGCGACGAATGCGGCACCAGCGCCACTTCGCCGAGCCGACGCGAGCCTTCGTCGGTGTCGAGCACCTTGTTGAGTACTTCCTCGCCGCGCGAGGCCTTTGCCTCGACGATCTTGCCGTCCTCGAAGCGCACCGCGATGTCGTCGATCAGCGTACCTTGGTAAGATAACGGCTTGGTTGATCGGACATGACCGTTGACACGCGCGGCATGCGGCGTGGTGAAGACTTCCTCGGTTGGGATATTGGCGTTGCAGATGATGCCGTTCTTGGCGGTCGACGCGCCGCCTTCCCATTCATGGCCGTCGGCAAGACCCACCACAAGATCGGTGCCCGGCCCGGTGAAATGCAGCGCATGGAAGCGCTGGCCGTTCAGCCATTCGGTGCGGCTACGCAACGCAGCATTGTGCTTCGCCCAGGCGGCGATGGGATCGGCATTGTCGACGCGCGACGCCGCGAAGATCGCGTCCGCAAGCTTCTGTACGGCAACGTCGTCTTCGTCACCGGGAAACACCTGCTTGGCCCAGGACAGCGTGGGATAAGCGATGATATTCCAGTTGATGTCGAAGCCAGCGATCTTCTGCAGCGCCGGCTGATAAGCGATGGAATTCGCCTTGCTGGCGCGCGAGACCTTGGCGGGATCTTCGTTCGACAGCAGCATCGGATTGTCGCCGACGATGGCAAGGCGCGCGGTGTTGTTGCCGAGCGCTTTGGCCATGCCCTCATAAAGCCAGCCGGCGGCGCGATCGAACGACACATCGTGGCCGTAGCGGTAGCGCGCCAACGTCATCTCTTCATCGGAGAAAAACGGCGTCACCAGACCTGCGCCGGCCTTGTAGGCATGTTCAGCGATCTTGCGCACCAGCGGCAGCGCCGCGGCGGGGCCGGTCAGCAGCAGATCCTGCCCCGGCGCAAGTTGCAGCCCAACTTTCACGGCGACTTCGGCCAGACGGTCGAGCTTCACGGGATCGATGGGGGTGGACAAATTGCGCTGGTGAACGGTCATGCAGAGGCCCTGACTGATGTGGAAGTGGCTGGACCGAATGTAGGCGCAGATGCGCCTTGCCGCCAGCCGGTCCGCCGCAGGGCTTACCGGACGCCTACGACAGCCCGGACTGCGGGACGAGGGCCTGGTAATGGGCCAGCGCGTAAAGCCTGATCGCCGAGGACAGGTTGTTCTGCTGTCGGTTCTTGTCGATCTCGCCGACGAGCTGCGACATCGTGATCCGGCGCATGCCGGCGATCTCCTTCAGCGCCGTCCAGAACGCCTCTTCGAGACTGACGCTCGTCTTGTGTCCGGCGACGACGATCGATCGCTTTACGACGGGTGATTTCACCGCGCCTTCTCCATTTCATTTCCGCCCAGTGGTCGTTTTTCTTTCAGGACAGCTTATACGGATTGGAACCCGCGGCAACAGATCAGATGATGCGACCTTAGACGACTACGCATCGCGCAACCTGATATCAGAAACACAACCTCTGCGGCACAATCGCCACCTTGTTTTCGCGGCGCGCATTGAGCAGAAGCAGCATAGCGCACAACTTCGGATTCGACTTTCCTGACTGACTCGATGGATTCCACTACGCTCGCACTTCCGGACGCCCGATACGTCGCCGATCAGATCGATCGCTGGATGCGCGAGCACGCCGCTTTTGCGCTGCTGATGGAACAATCCGACAGTGCAAGTTCGGCGCTGCGACAGTTTGCGGCGATGAGCCGCAATCTTGGTCAGCGCAATACAGCGATCGACGCGCTGCTGGCTGCACTAGCGTTGATGCCGACGGATGTTGTCGCCTGGCGCGCGCTTGCTTCGGACTACCAGTTGAGTGGGCGCGACGAACTGGCTGAAGCATGCGCGCGACAGGCGCTCGCCATCGATCCGGACCACGCAACGACATGGCTGCAATATGCGAGCCTCGCCTACCGGCTGCAGCGTATCAATGATGCTGAAGCGGCCTATCTGCGCGCTCTGTCCGGCGATGCCTCGCTTGGCGACGCTCATCTCGGCCTGGGCGTGCTGTATCTCGGCTCCCGCCGTCCCGAGCAAGCGATCGTGCATCTGCAACGCGCACTATCTTGGGGCGGCATCGACGCGGTCACGCATCTTTGCCTCGGACAGGCCTTCTACATGGCCGGCCGGTTTGGCGAGAGCGCCGATGCCTTGGCAACCGCAAACGGCTTTGTGCCGCTGGAAGGCGTGACACTGCGTCTCTACGCCCGCGCGCGTACCTTTGCTTCGATGCTGGACGGCGACATTCAGGGCGCCATCGACCGCTACCCGACACTTGCGGGACAGGAGACCGAGCCATTGGATGAGGTCTTGCGCACCGCATTCGCGCTGTTCAGCGCCTATGGCATGCATGAAGCCGCTGCCACGGTCGGACATCTGCGACTGGAAGGCCAGCCGGACGATCCCGTGCAGCGCTACTTGCTGGATGCCGTCGGTGGACAGACACATGATCGCGCACCGGCAGCCTATGTCGAAGCGCACTTCGACGAATTCGCCGCAGGCTTCGACAGCAAGCTTGTGGACATTCTTGGCTACAAGGTGCCGCAGCAACTCGCCGATATGATTGCGTCCCGCCGACCGACACTTGCGACCATTCTGGATCTCGGCTGCGGAACGGGGTTGGCTGCAGAGCCACTCGGGCGGTTCGGCGCGCGACTGACCGGCATCGACCTGTCGGGGAAGATGCTCGCCATCGCAACACGGCGGAACGCCTATCACGACCTTATCAAGGCCGATGTCGTGAGCTATCTCGCGGACAGCCCGCGCAGCTTCGACCTCGTCTTCGCTGCCGATCTTCTGATCTATCTCGGCCGGCTGGAAGAACTCATCGGCCTGATTGCGCGCGTGCTCCCTGCGGGTGGCCTCTTCGCAGCAAGCATCGAGGACGCGGGTCACGGCGACTTCACGTTGCTCTCGTCAGGCAGGTTCGCCCATAGCGAGACATATTTCGAAACCTGCGCCGCGAAGGACTTCGAAATCGCATGCAAGGAGAATTCCGAGCTGCGCCTCGAAGCAGGGCGCCCTGCCCTCGGCACGCTTTACCTGCTGCGTCGCCGTGCCCGGCCGAGCACCGAGAACGGCCAGCTCACTACCGCAACAATCCACCAATAAATTGACGAGATCTTCGCCGGCGCGCGTCCGCCTTCGAACCTGTTGTCTGCACAGATCGGGAGCCACCTCGAACCTGAAGCGCACCGCACAAGATTTAATCACCTGCCTAGGAAATCAGTAATGCCGCTCGTTTTAATGGCACGACTAATCTGCGACAGCCGAGCTCATTTAGAAATAGTCGAAAAATCAGAATGTTAGACGACAGGTACGTTGGCACGCCATTTGCTAATAATATCTACGTCAATGATGACCGCCGTCCGCCGGATGCTGAAACCGCTGCTGGTTTCAAGCGCAGGGACACAGCTCGCTTCCTGATTGTCAGGTGCGAAGCGGTCATCGTGACTCCATCCCTACCGGGTTTGGTGTGCGAGTTCCTGTTTCCGATCGACAGCGGTCCAAACAGGTTTGCACATGCTCGATCAACCGAATGCAAAGAAGCTGAAGCTCGTCATCCTCGGCAACGGCATGGCCGCCGGCCGCGTCATGGACGAGCTGTTCGCACGCGCACCAGACCGCTACGACGTAGTGGTGTTCGGCGCGGAGCCGCGTGTTAATTACGACCGCATCATGCTGTCGCCGGTGCTCTCCGGCGAGAAGGCATATGACGACATTCTGATCCACACCGATGAGTGGTACGCGACCAACAAGGTTGATCTCAGGCGCGGCGAACTCGTCGTCGCGATCGATCGCGTTGCGAAAACCGTCACCACACAGTCCGGCGCGGTCGAAGCTTATGACACGCTGATTATCGCAACCGGCTCGAAGCCGGTCCTCATTCCGGTACCCGGCGCGGAACTGCCCGGCGTCGTCACCTATCGCGATCTCGACGACGTCAACTTGATGCTCGATGCAGCTGGCAAGGGCGGCCACGCTGTCGTCATCGGCGGTGGTTTGCTCGGCCTCGAGGCTGCAGCCGGCCTCGCCATGCGCGGCATGACAACGACCGTTGTCCATCTGATGCCAACACTGATGGAGCGCCAACTCGATCCCAATGCCGCTTATCTGTTGCAAAAGGCGATCGAGGCGCGCGGCATCGAGGTGCTGACCGGAGCCAACACAGCAGCCATCCTCGGTGACACATGTGTCGAGTCAGTCCGGCTCGACGATGGTCGGACCCTACCGGCCGATCTCGTCGTGATGGCGGTCGGCATCCGCCCGAACACCGCACTCGCCAAGCTAGCCGACCTCAACGTCAAGCGCGGCATCGTCGTGGACGATCATCTGCGGACCAGCGACGACAACATCTATGCGGTCGGCGAGTGCGTCGAGCATCGCGGCCAGTGCTACGGCCTTGTCGCGCCCCTGTATGACATGGCGAAGACCCTCGCGGCGACCCTCGCCGGCGAAACCGTGGACGGCTATATCGGCTCGACCACCTCGACCAAGCTGAAAGTCACCGGCGTAGACCTGTTCTCGGCCGGCGATTTCGCCGAAGGCGACGTCAAGGATGAGATCGTGCTGCGCGATCCTGCCCGAGGCATCTACAAGCGTGTCGTCTTGCGCGACGACCGCATCATCGGCGCGGTGCTCTATGGCGATACGGCCGACGGCTCCTGGTATTTCGACCTCCTCAAAAAGAACGTCGATATCGGCGCCATGCGCAACGCGCTGATCCTCGGTCAGGCCTATCAGGGCGGCGTTGCACTCGATCCGATCGCTGCTGTCGCAGCGTTGCCGGACGATGCCGAAATCTGCGGCTGCAACGGCGTGTGCAAGGGCGCGATCACGCAGGCGATCACCGCCCACGGCCTCACCACCCTCGATGACGTGCGCGCCCGCACCAAGGCATCGGCCTCCTGTGGCCAGTGCACGGCGAAGGTGGAATCGCTGCTCGCGGCCACGCTTGGCGACAATTACTCCGCCGCCGGCCGCAAGCCGATGTGCAAATGCACCGACCTCACCCACAGCGAAGTCCGTGGCTTCATTCTCTCGAAGGAGTTGAAGTCCGTTCCCGCCGTGATGCAGGAACTGGCGTGGAAAACCTCCTGCGGCTGTCCGTCCTGCCGCCCGGCGCTGAACTATTATCTACTCTGCGCGTGGCCAGGCGAATATGCCGACGATGCGCAATCGCGCTACATCAACGAGCGCGTCCACGCCAACATCCAGAAGGACGGCACCTTCTCCGTTGTGCCGCGCATGTGGGGCGGCCTGACCACCCCTGACGAACTACGCGCCATCGCCGACGTCGCCGACCGCTTCAAGATTCCGACGGTGAAAGTCACTGGCGGCCAACGCATCGATCTGCTGGGCGTGCGGAAGGAAGATCTGCCCGCGGTGTGGGCGCAACTCAACAGTGCGGGCCTCGTCTCCGGCGCGGCCTATGCCAAGGGCCTGCGCACGGTGAAGACCTGCGTCGGCTCCGAATGGTGCCGCTTCGGCACGCAGGATTCGACCGGTCTCGGCGTCAAGCTCGAGCGCTTCATGTGCGGCTCATGGGCGCCTGCGAAAGTGAAGCTCGGCGTCTCCGGCTGCCCGCGCAACTGCGCGGAATCCACGGTGAAGGACATCGGCGTGATCTGCGTCGAATCCGGCTACGACATCCACATCGCCGGTGCGGCAGGCCTGCATGTCCGCCAGACCGATCTGCTTGGCCATGTCGATACCGAGGATGAGGCGATCGAATACATCGCTGCCTTCATGCAGATGTACCGCGAGGAAGCGGGCTATCTCGAACGCGTCTGGAAGTGGGTCGAAAACGCCGGCCTCGACAAGGTACGCGCGGCGATCATGGATGACGCCGACAACCGCCGCGCGCTGCTGGCGCGCTTCGAGAAATCACAGCGCGCGGTCCGCAAGGATCCCTGGGCCGAACGCGCCGCCGGCCGCGAACAGCATGAGTTTACGCCGCTCGCAACACTCAACTCGATTATAGCCGTCCCGGCAGAATGAACATGACAATGGTCCCATCCAACGACTTCTGGTTCGACGTCGGTCCACTGCGCGCGATCCCGCAACGCGGCGCGCGCACGGTGAAGACTCCGCGGCGCGAGATCGCGGTATTCCGCACCGCCAGCGACGAGGTGTTTGCGCTGGAAAATCGCTGCCCGCACAAGGGCGGTCCACTTAGTGAAGGCATCGTGCACGGTCGCAAGGTCGCCTGCCCGCTGCATAACTGGATCATCAATCTCGATGACGGCGAAGCCTCAGGCGCTGACAAGGGCTGCGCGCGCAGCTTCCCGGTCAAGCTCGAGAACGGCCGCATCTATCTCAACATGAGCGTCGCCGCCGCCCCATAGGCGCACGCCACGTCAACCGAACCCCGCTCCAAAGAAAGTTTTCAAGTAATGGCCTATCTAGTCCCTTCGGAATTCGTGACCAAGATGGTGGATGCCGGCGAATCCAAGATCTTCATGTCCACGCGCGACACCATCATCCGCGCCTTCATGGCCGGCGCTATCCTGGCACTCGCTGCGGTGTTCGCCGTCACCGTCACGGTGCAAACAGGCTATCCGATTATCGGCGCGATCCTCTTCCCGGTCGGTTTCTGCATGCTCTATCTGCTGGGTTTCGACCTGCTCACCGGCGTCTTCGTGCTGACGCCCCTCGCATTGCTTGACAAGCGCCCCGGCGTCACTGTCGGCGGCGTGCTGCGCAATTGGGGGCTCGTCTTCGTTGGCAACTTCATGGGTGCGATCATCGTCGCCATCATGATGTCAATCGTGTTCACCTTCGGTTTCTCGACGCCGCCGGACAAGGTGGGTCAGGTGATCGGCCATATCGGCGAAGGCCGGACGCTCGGCTATGCGCAGTACGGCGCAGCCGGCATGCTGACGCTGTTCATCCGCGGCATGCTCTGCAACTGGATGGTCTCAACCGGCGTGGTCGGCGCGATGATCTCAACGACCGTCAGCGGCAAAGTCATCGCGATGTGGATGCCGGTTATGGTCTTCTTCGCGATGACGTTCGAGCATTCGATCGTCAACATGTTCCTGTTCCCTGCCGGCCTGATGCTCGGCGGCAAGTTCACGATCATGGATTACATCATCTGGAACGAGATTCCGACCGTGCTCGGCAACCTCATTGGCGGTCTTACCTTCACCGGCCTGACGCTGTATGCAACACACATCAAGACAGCTCCGAAGCGCGTTGCTAGTCTCGCCCGCTAGGCCGCCCCGCAATCCTCGCAACACGACGCCCCGGCTTCTCCAGCTGGGGCGTCATTTTATTAGTGTGACCCATGCCGCGTGAATTGACGATTTCGATCGGCCAGCATTCGGACAGGGGCCGCAAAGACACCAATCAGGATTTCCACGGCGCCCTGATTCCGACCGAGCCGCTGTTGAGCCTCAAAGGCATTGCCGTCGTCATCGCCGACGGCATCAGCAGCAGCGCGGTCAGCGGCGAAGCCAGCGAATCTGCGGTCAAATCGTTTCTCACCGACTATTATTGCACATCCGAATCCTGGTCGGTGAAGACATCGGCGCAACGCGTCATCGCTGCGACCAATTCGTGGCTGCAATCCCAGACCCAGCGCGGCCGCTACCATTACGACAAGGATCGCGGCTATGTCTGCACCCTGAGTGCAATGGTGATACGCGCACGCGCAGCGCACCTCTTTCATGTCGGCGATTCCCGCATCTATCGCGTATCGGACCGCGCACTCGAGCAACTTACCACCGACCATCGCGTCGTAATCTCATCCGAGCAGAGCTACCTCGCCCGCGCGCTTGGCGTGAACCCGCAAATCGAGATCGACTATCAGGCGCTGCAGATCGACGACGGCGACGTCTACATCCTTGCCACCGACGGCGTCTATGATTTCGTCGGGGCGCGCTTCATCACTTCGGCGATCGCCGATCACGCGGACGATCTCGACGCCGCCGCGAAGCTGATCGTCGACGAGGCCTATGCACAGAACAGCCCGGACAACCTCACCGTGCAGATCGTGCGGATCGATGCGGTGCCGGACGGCGAGGCCAGCGACATTCTGATGTCGCAATTGCCGCTGCCACCGCTGCTTGAAGCCCGCATGGCCTTCGACGGCTACAGGATCATACGCGAACTGCACGGCAGCAGCCGCAGCCACATCTATCTCGCGATCGATGTGGAGAGCGACGAACAGGTCGTCATCAAGATTCCGTCAATCGATCTGCGCGACGACCCGGTCTATCTCAAGCGGTTCATGATCGAGGAATGGGTAGCGCGGCGTATCGACAGCGGGCATGTGCTGAAGCCGTGCCGACAGTCGCGCAAGCGCAACTACCTCTATATCGTCGCCGAATTCATCGAAGGCCAGACACTGAAGCAGTGGATGCTCGACAATCCGAAGCCGGATTTGGAAACCGTGCGCGGCATCACCGAGCAGATCGCACGCGGCTTGCAGGCGTTCCATCGGATGGAGATGATCCATCAGGACATTCGGCCAGACAATATCATGATCGACAAGACGGGCACGGTGAAGATCATCGATTTTGGTTCGACCCGCGTCAACGGCGTCGCCGAAGCTGATTCACCCGGCAAGCACAGCGACATTCTCGGCACGCCGCAATACACCGCACCCGAGTTGTTTTTCGGCAAGCGCGCCACATCGCAATCCGACCTCTATGCGCTTGGGACCCTCACCTATCAGATGCTGTCCGGGACGCTGCCTTACGGAGCGGAGGTCGCGAAGGCGACGACGGCCGCACAGCACCGCAAGCTGCGCTATCGATCTCTACTCAACGATGCCAGCGATATCCCGGAATGGATCGACGGCGTGTTGCGCAAGGCCGTGCACGCCGACCCGGCGAAGCGCTACGACGAACTCTCCGAATATGTTTACGACCTGCGCAATCCGAAGGCGGAGTTTCTCAACCTTCCGACCGCGCCGCTACTTGAGCGCAATCCGAACATGGTCTGGAAGGGCCTATCGTTGCTGCTCGCCATAGCTGTCGTGGTATTGCTGGCGAGGCACTAATGGCGTAGCTAGCCAGGCCCGCACCTCTCTTGGAAGACTCACATTTTTCCCCACGAAAACACTTGGAACACCGGCTCCGCGATATCCAGTCGGATAGTCACCACACTTCATCTCGGCCCAATACTCATGACTCGATGAGCATGTTCCGGATTGCATAACGCACAAGGCTCGCTGTCGAAGTCGCACGCGCTCGCGTCCAAATCATCGCAGATAGCTCGCCAGGTTCAGGCTCTGAACCTTGGCAATCGCGGCGTAGGATGCCGTAAGCTGTGCCTGATAAGTCGATAGTTTGGCGGTGACCGCTGCAACGTCGACACTGGTGAGATCGCTACCGAGCGTCTGGGCATAGGATTGATACTCGGTCTGATAGGCGCTGGCCCGCTCGATCGAGGCAGATGCATTGGATATTCGCGTCTGCACCACGCCAAGCTTGTCGATGGAATCGACCGCCAGGTCGAGCGCCTCATTGAGCGAGTCGGTCGAGAGCGGTGAATTGCTGGCCGCCAGATTCATCGCCCGCATGATCTGCTCGAACGCCGTATTGTCCGCGGTGACACCGTAGGACACCGTCTGGCTATCGGAAACACGCACCGTCGCGAGCTGGCTGTTCCCCTGATAGTAGCTGGTGTCGGTGGTCGATGGAGACGATGCAGCGGCATAGACCGAGCTTGAGAGATTCACCGGCGCGTTCTTGGTGGAAGAACCGCCGAACAGGTAGCCGCCATTGTATTGCGTGTTGAGTAGTGACGCCATCTGCTCCAGCATGTTCTTGGCGCTCTCCGTGACGCTGGCCGCATCCGCGCTCGAAGCGCTCGATGCACCCGTCAGCAGAGTGCGGAACTGTGTCACCAGATCAGACACCGAATTGACGGCCGAGTACATCACCTGGATCTTGCTGTTGGTCTGCGTGGCGGCATCGATATAGGACTGCGCCCGGGTCACCGAGACCTGAAGATTGAGCACCTGCTGCGCCGATGACCCCAACCCGCCAAAATCCGACGAGATCAGCCCCGAAGCCTCCTGGATCTGCTGATTGGCCATGGTGCTTTGCGTGCGCAAAGCGGATGCGATCATCTGGTCGTTAATCGCAAAGGTGGCAACGCGCATCTGCATCAAGTCGGTTCCCGTCAGCTCGCGCTCTGCACGGCGGTCAGCAGCGATGAGAACATCTCGTTGATGACCTGCATGAGCTGGGACGCGGCCGTATACTGATTCTGCAATGTGCTGATCTTCGCGGTTTCTTCGTCGAGATTGACGCCCGACTGCGACGCCAGCGCATTGGTAAATGACGATTGTGCCGTCGACTTGGATGTATAGGTCGTGGCCGCGAGCGTCGCCTTCGACGCGACATTGGCGATGACCGTGGCCGCGTAATCCGCAAACGAACCAGTCGATGACCCGAGCCCACCAGACGCGCCAAAGGTACGGGAATCCGTGAGTGCCGCGTAGATCGCATCGACCACGTCGGTCGCGCCGGCGGTGAGCACCTTGGTGCCCGTCATCAGCGTTGCCGATGCATCGAGAGTCGAGACGGCGAACAAACCTGAATTGGCCAGGATGTCGCTGCGCACGGCGATGTTGGATGCCCCGGTTCCGGTAACGAGGTCATTGAGGCCGAGATAGTCGGACAGGCCGATTCCGCTGCTGCCGACGGCGCTTGTCATCTCATTGATGGCGACCCCGTTGCTGCTGCTGGAGCTGGCAATCACTACCTTCCCGCTGCCATTGATCGATGCGCTCAGGCCGGAAATGCCATTGATGGCCGAGACCAGGTCGCCCACCGTCGCATAAGTCGACAGATCGAGATCGGCATAGGACACCAGACTTCCCGACTGGTCGGCAACGGCAATGCGGACCGTGCCGGTCGCATCCAGCGCAGTCGCCGCCGTGACCGTCGTGGTGCCGGTCAGCGTCGTTGGCGGCGGCAACGACGTGCCCTGGTTGCTCGCGGCATTCAGGCTGTCTGCCAACGTATTGGCAAGCTGGTCGAGCTGCGACTGCGCTGCGGGCAAGACGCTATCGCGCAGGCTGAACAGCGAGCCGATTTCACCAGATGTGATCTGCGCACTGACATCGACGCCGTTGACCGAAATGCCGCTGAGCCCGCTGGACGAACCGGCCGAGTAGCTGGCATTGGCCGTAACGGATGATGCCGCCGTGAAGCTGAGCAGATGCGCGCTGCTGTCCACGAGCGCCTGGCCTGACGCAGTATAAACCTGCATGTCCCCCGTCGATGAGATGAAATAGCTGACATTCATCTTCGACGCGACGGTCTGCAGCGCGACATTACGCTGATCCTCGAGATCACCCGTCGATTGCCCCGCAGCCGCTGCCTGCTTGATCTGGGCATTTAGACCGGCGATGGCCTGCAGGCTGGCATTGACTTGATCGACATCGGAGGAAATCGCAGCATCGGCAGTGCCGCGCAGTTGCTGAATTCCAGACGACGTCTCGCGCAGTTGCGACGCGAGGTCGTCAAGCGCACTCACGACATTGGCTTGCAGCGAGGCACTGCTGGTGGTGCCGGCGAGCGACGAGATGGCGGATTCGAGCGATGCCAGCGTGTTCGCGATCGAAGTTCCGGTGTCTTCTGCACTGGTCGTGCTGCCATACAGTGCCTGCAGCCGGTTGAGATAGTCGTTGTTGGTGTTGGCTGCGCCGACTTCCGAGGTTGCGGAGATCAGGGACTTGAACAGCAATTTGTCGACGCTGCTGGTGATCCCGGTGATCGACACGCCGGTCCCGGCGCCGCCACTGGTGGTCGCGACCTGATTGGCGGTCTTGACCGTGTAGCCGGTGGTGTCAGCATTCGAAATATTCGACGAGGCGACGCTGATCTGGACCTGACTGGCCATCAGGCTACTGACGGCGATGCTGCGGGCTATCTCCAGCGACACGATGGCGACCTCATATTATGGCTTGGTTTAGATTCGCACGTTGCGTGCGTAGGATGCCGACTGCGCACTGATGCGACCATTGGCGCCGTAGGGCGCGCTGTCGGATATCTGCTCCCGAATCGCGGCCATCACGGCGTCGATGCGGCGCTGGCTGGCCTCGATCGCGGCGCGCAGGCGGGTAACATTCTCGTCCATCGCGACGCTGAGCTGTTCGAGCCGGGTGAGTACCCGCCCCTGCAACAGGCGATCGGAAGTGCCAAGCAACATGTTCTTGCGACCTACTTCCTTGACCCAGGCCTCGAACAGCTCCGAAAGCTCCAACTTGATCGCCGTGTGCTGCGACTGCGAGGCCGGCAGCCCCATCGCCAGAGCGATATTCTCTTCGGCGACGACGTCGATCAGGCGTTCGATCAGCTCGACCAGATCCTCGAGGCGGGATCCGTCATCGGCGCTCGCGGGCTGCAGCGGCGGGCTTCGGGTCATCATATGGTCACTCCGTGATCGATGGATGGGGCGCGGCTGCCGTGGCGTGCCGCCCGAGCGAGGCTATCCGGGAATATGCCGTCGCCGCTTTGCTACGCGCGCCGGCGATGTTGAGTTTCTGCGCCAACGCGTCACGGCGCTGCTGCAAAGTGGTACGCAGCGTCCTGAGATCGCCTTGCAGCGCCAGGATCATGCGCCGATCGCCACGATCGATCCGCTGCGCGGCGGCCAGCAACCGGTCAAGTCGCCGCATTAGCGCGTCATCGTCTGCCTCGGCCACCATCGCGGTCATCTCATGCTCGAGATCAGGGTATCGAACATCTTGTTGACGGCGGTGATCACCTGCGACGCGGCCGAATAGGCCTGCTGCGCGGAGATCATGCTGCTGAACTGCTCGTTGGTATCGGTGGTGCTGGATTCCAGCTCACTGCCAAAAATGGTGCCGGCGCCGTTGGTGCCGGATTCCTGCAACGCAGCCGTTCCCGATTCTGCCGTTGCCGAATACAGCCCGTTGCTCTGGGCTTCCAACTGATCGGCAGCGGCAAATGTCGCCACCGGGATCTTGTAGATCGCAATGGTCTGACCGTTCGAGTAGGTGGCATTGACGATGCCGTTTTCGCCAACCGAGATGTTGCTCAGTTTACCGAATGCGAGACCGTCGGACTCGATGCGGGTGATGTTCACAGCAGGAGTAGATAGGCCGGAGGCATATTGCGTCAGCCCATCGGTGCCGCCTACGGTGCCGAGGTTGAGCGTAATGTTGCTGTCCGCCGCCCCTGTGGTCCAACCAGTGATCGCCAGCGTTGCCGGACTGGGATTGGTGCTGGCCAGCGAACCGTCGGTATTGAAAGAAACCGACACGGTGCTGGTCGGGGTTGCCGCGGTTGTCGTCGTCGAATCCGACGACAATGTCGGCTGGCCGAAGCTCGCACTCCAGGTATTGTCCGCAGTCTTAGCCCAGGTGACCTGGATCGAGCTCGACGTTCCCAGCGAATCGTAGACCGACATCGACGTGGTGAACGTATCGCCGACCGCGGCGTCCGCCGGCAAATTGGCCGAGAAGGTGGTGGTCGCCGTCGCGCTGCCGCTGGTCTGCGCCACACTCGTATCGATTGTCGTGAGATTTCCGCTGCTGGCGCTGCCAATCACATTGCCGGCCGCATCGGTGCGCCAACCCAGAAGAAAGGCACCGTTATTGACGAGATAGCCGTCGGAATCCGTCGTAAACCCGCCGTTGCGCGTGTAGAGCGTCGAGCCGCCGGTCAGCGACGTCGTTACCGGAAAGAAGCCGTTGCCCTGGATCGCGATATTGGTAGAGGTCGATGTTGTCGTCAGCAGGCCCTGCGTCGTGATATTGGACTTCGAGAGCGTCGTCACGCCGCCGGACGAATAGGCCGATGCGCTGGACGAACCCGTCACCAGCGACTCGAACGATGCCGAGTTTGTCTTGTAGCCGACCGTCGATGAGTTTGCGATATTGTCGGAAATCATCGCCAGAGCCGAGCTCTGGGCGTTAAGAGCGGAGATGGCTGAAGACAGCGCGCCGGATAGACTCATAATCAGTACTCCAAAGTAAACTCAGGAAGTGACGCCGATGACGTTGCTGGTGCTCACGGACGTGCTCCCGATATTGAGCATCGGGGTGCCGGACGAGTTGTCGATCGAGGTCACCTTTCCGGTGACGGTCGTGTAGCCGTAGACAGACTGACCAGTGCTATCGGTGGCCGAGACGTTGAGCGTGTACTGGCCGCCGTCGGTCAGCTGGGTGCCGTCCGTCGCCGTGCCGTCCCAGGTGAAGCTGTTGGTGCCCGAGGTCGTGGTTCCACTGCCGGTCCACACCGTGTTGCCGGATGAATCCTTGACGCTCAGCGTGACATCGGAGGCGGCGGACTCGAGCGAATAGCCAAACGAGATCTGGCCATCTTTCAGCGTGCCGGTGTCGGTTTTCGCGGTAACAGTCTGGCCGATATAGTTCGACGAATTCAGTGCGAGCAGGCTGTTGAGCGACGACACCAGCGTGCCCATATTGCTGTTCAGCGTCTGCTGCTGATCGAAATTGGCGTAGGACGTGAGCTGATTGATGAAGTCGGTCGAATTGGTTGGGTCGAGCGGATTCTGGTTCTGCAACTCGGTCACCAGCAGGTTCAGAAATTGCTGCGACGTAATGGCAGAGGTCACCGACGAAGACGACGCCGTCGAGGCTGTCGTGGTCGTGGTTGACGTCGTTGCAGCTACAGTCATGGCGCGCTCCGGCGATATCCGCGCGCGCAGCGCTGCGGAATTGCGTCAGTGAGAAGAGTGCTCGTGAAGTCCGTTCCTTATTGAAACGGGTGGTCTCGGCCGTTCAGGCAAAGATTCTTTGCAGGCCGCTCCTGCCCGCGAGCCATCGCGCCCCGTTACAAGAAAGCGCTGTGCCGCGGGGGTTTTCTGAAATTTTTTGGCGCGAGCTATTGGCGCTCAGGCGCGGCAAAAATTGCCCGCTGGGACGGCCGAGGGAGGTTTTGTAGAAGGCCGAAACGGGAGGCAGTCGCGCACGGGATTGTCCGCGGCACTGGCGGGATTAGAGCGACCGTAACGGAAGCGTCAGCTACTTGCTGTCAGGCTTGCTTGCCGGCTTCGCGGGAACCACATCGGATTGCCGGGCCTTCTGCATGATCCGGTCTACCAGGCCATCCGGCGCGCGCACGACGCCCGACGGCAGGGCACGGCGCAGCAATTGCGCCTCGGCCATCGCCGCACGCGCCTGTTCCGACGTCCGCAGCAGTGCGAGCGCGGCGTCCCGCCGGTTATCTGGCCAGGTTGACACGTCTTCACCGTGCCGACCCAACAGGTCTTCAAACTCGGGAATGTCCATTCTGGAAACTCGCCCGGCACGCACCTGATCGTACGCTGCATGTCAGCCCTCGCTCGGACTGGCACGCCAGCGTCCTAAGGCAGACCGGGCCGCGAGGCAATGCTGCCCCGACTTTTCAACCACAAAAAGACATCGAACGATCCTAAACTCTGCAGGTGCAATGAATTCACCGTGCCCGCCGGTGTCGATCTGATCAGGCGGGCTTCGCGGCACTCCGGGCGACGACAATCCAGGCGTCACGAAGCTCGGTCAGGCTCGCAATGATCCGGCCATAGCACTGCGCCGCGTTCGGCTGCCCGAACGACCGCAGGCAGGCCATGATCAGCGTATGATAAGTGGTGTGCAGGCCCTCCGCGACCTCGCCTCCGCGATCGAAATTCAGGTTATGGCTCAGCCCGCGCAGGATGGCAGTCGCCCGGATCATCAGATCGTGGCTCTCCTCGAATTTCTTCTCCTCGGACGCCGTCACCGATTTCTGCAATGCCGTAATCGCCCCATCGATCATCATGACCACCGCCCGCAACGGCGGCACCGCGACCGCCGCCTGTCGATAGGCCTGGGCAGCCTGAAAATTCGCTTGATGCTGCATGACTAATCACTCGACGCGTTGAGAAGGGCGGACAGATAATCCAGGGTGGAATTGGCCGACGAGATCGCCGACTGATATTTGGCGTATTGGGTGGTCAGCATTGTACGATAGATCGCGGCGCGCTCGTTGATGTCGTCGATCTGCTGCTGCATCCGGTCGTCCTGAGACTTCAAATTGGTGATCAGGTCCTGCAGTGAACCGCTGGTCTTATTCGATGCGGCACTCGCGATCGCGTTGATCTGCGCCGCAATCCCGATGGTCGACGTGATGGTCACCGATGCCGATGACGTACTGCTGTAGCTGAAGGCCATGCCGGAATAGATCGTGCCGGCCTTTCCGATGATCGTCCGGCCGGACACGGTAAACAGCGAACTGTCTCCCCCCACCGAGACCGACAATGCACCGGAGCTATCGACCGCAATATCCATCACGAAGGACGATGGCGGGGATGAACTTGTATTGACAACCGCGAGCGCCGCCGACGAACTCGTGGTCTTGGTGGCGAGGAGCGCGATGACACCGTCAATATTGTCGGCCAGGGTTGTGGCGAGCGTGCTCGTATCGAGCACAAGATCGTTCGTGTCCGAGAACGACAGGCCGAGATCGCTCATCGACAGATCGCCCACGATGGAGTTCAGGACCTGTTCCATCTGCGTCGTGACGCTACGCATGGTGCCGTCGCCGAACAGCACCGCACTCGTGTCTGCGGTTCCACTCGACGACAGCGTCTGCTGCGTGGTTACGTAGTCGCGCACAGCGTTGTAGGACGTGACGAATTGCTGCAATGCAGTCTGGATCGAACTTGTATCGACATCGATGCTGATCTTGACTGTCGATCCCGATGGCGTGCTTTGCAGCAGACTAAAGGAGACGCCGCTCAGTACGTCAGTGATGTTATTGGTGTCGCGCGTCAGCGTAATGCCGTCGACGCTGAAAATTGCGGGTTGCGATTCCTGCAGCACGTCGGTGAACGCGCCAGAACTATCTGTCACGCCCAGAGTCGTGAGCACATCGTCGCCCGACACCACACTGGTGGTGATATCCGCATTATCCTTGGTTCCAGACAGGATCATCTCGTACTGATTGCTCGAGATCTGGATGATCGAGGCCTGGACGTTCGTCGTGGACGTCTGTGCATTGATCGTATCGACGAGATCCTCCAGCGTCATCCCGCTGGTGACCGAGATATCGGCACTGGTGCCGCCATCCAGGCCGATCGAGAAAGTGCCGGTCAGACCGAGATCCGCGCTCTTGTCGGCGACGGCGGTGCCGATCACCTTGTGGGCTGTGGCGATCTGGGTCACCGTGAGCGTGTGATCGCCAGTCGCCGCGCCGTTGCTGATGGCCATCGAGACGGCAGAACTGGCGCTGACGTCGCCAGTGGATGTAATGGTCGCCGATCGCGCTCCATAGGCACTCGACGACAGTGAATTGACGATCGACTTGGACAGCGAAGTCGTGTCGGTCGTCAGCGTCGTAAGCAGCGTCTGCAACTGCTGATAGGCCGAGATCTTGGCCTCATTCGCGGTGACGCTGGTCTGGATCGTGGTCGCGGCTGCCGTCTTGGTGGCAACCTGCGCCTCGATCAAGGCGTCCCAATCGACGCTGGTTGTCGTCTTCGTGCCTGAGGTGGTCGTCGCCAAGGCCGCAGTTGCCGCTGCGGAAGTCGAGCTCGTCACCGTCGCCATGCCACCTTACTTTCCTGCACGAGGGTGCGGGCCAGCGTTGCCGCTGGCCCGCGTTTTGCGGCTTAGCCGAGTAGCTTCAGCAGATATTGCGGCATCTGGTTCGCCGACGATTCCGCGGCGACCGCGGCCTGCACCTTGACCTGCGACGACGACAGCTTTGCCTGCTCGGCTGCGATGTCGACGTCGGTGATCGCAGAATTGGCCGCCTGCAGGTTCTGGGACTGCGTCGAGATCGAGCTGGCGCTGAAATTGAAGCGCGATTCCTGCGCACCGATCGTCGCGCGGGCGGCGGAGACCGTATCGATGGCAGTGTCGAGCGCGTCGATGGCTGCAGTAGCGCCGGCCTGCGTGCTGACATCGAGCGTATCGACACCCAACGTGGCAGAGGTGAGATCGTCGAGTTTCACGGTGATCGTATCGGCCGACGTCGAGCCGACCAGAACGGACGCACCCGCGGCGAATGCGCTGGTACCATCCAGCAGGCTCTGCCCGCTATAGCGCGTGCCGGTCGCGATACTGTCAATCTGATCGCTCAATGCGGTAAATTCCGAATTGAGATAGGCGCGACTACTGTCGGTCACCGTCGCCGAGGAGGACTGCGATGCCAGCGACTTCATACGCGAGAGAATGTCGCTGATGTTCGAGGCGCCGCCATCCGCTGTCTGCAGGATAGAGGTCGCCTGTGAGGCGTTGGTTGCGGCCTGCTGCAGCGTGGTGACGTCGGATGAAATGCGCGTCGAAATCGCGAGACCGGCGGCATCGTCGGATGCCTGGGTGATCTTCGAGCCGCTCGACAGCTTTGAGAGTGAGCTCGACATCTGCGACGAGTTGATATTCAGGTAACGGACTGCAGAATTGGCCGCGGTGTTGGTTGAAATAACGGGCATTAAATTGCTCCTTGAATGTGGCCGCGGATGCGGACCGATCGGGGACCTCTGGACGCAGGCCAGCCCCCGTCCATTCGCTAAACGGAATGGCCCTCACAATTCAGGCGCGGTTTATTTCGAGACCGGATATTTATGGTTAGCAATCGCTTAACGAGTGCAGGATGTCCGGCTCGTGGCGGCGCAAGATTTCGCGCAGCTGCTGCCGCCCGCGCTTGAGCAGCGACTCGACCGCGGACACAGTCGTGTTCATGACTTCGGCGATGTCGCCATTGCACATGTTTTCATGGTAGGACAGGATCACTGCGACACGTTGCTGCTCAGGCAGACGTTGCATCGCCGTCTCCAGCAATTTCGCCACCTCATCGCGCTGCATCGTGCTGAACGCATCGGGCTTGATGTCGGCTGGCTCCGGCACGGCATCGACATTGTCGGTACGTGGCCGACGATGCAGGTCGATGCAGCGATTGGTGACAACGCGGTAGAGCCACGTCGAGAATTTTGCGCGGCCGTGCTCCCATTGCCCGCGATGCGTCCAGACCTTCAGCATCGTGTCCTGCACCACATCCTCGGCATCGGCGCGACTGCCGAGAAGCCGAAGCGCAACGCCAAACGCACGATCGATATGACGCTCGACAAGACATCTGAATGCCATCTCGTCATTTGCGGCTAATCTGTCCAGCAGCTCTTCGTCACTATCGCCCGCGGGCTCGCACGCGTCGAGCATCAGAGAATCCTCCGCAGCTTCAAGCTGCACCGGCATTGTTTCGACAGCGTCTGCAATCTGGAGCGCGTACGTCATGCCCTTCTCCCATTTCTCCGCCGACAAACGGTCGTTCTGGTCGACCTCTCACTCTTGAACGGGTGACGCGCGACGATCAGGCGATGAATTTTGCTTATTTTACAAATACTTGATGGGAAAAAGCTGCCTAGAACTAGGCAGAAATTTCTACACTGGCTGTTACGGCCACGTCGGGCCTGATGGGAACGACTCATCAAAGCATCTCGAGAAATCGCATCGACTGCGGCGAGTGATGCAAAGAATTCTTACGCACACAACGACAACACCTGCAGCGATACGACATCACTCAGCAATCGAAGACCGATGCTGGCTACTTTGCAGCGATAGATCCGGCAGTGGGCAACGTCACACCTTCACTGGGAAATTCTTGCCGAATCGCAATTTGAAAATAGCGGACTGCGTCGTCGGAAAAAGAAAAAACGCTTGCATGCGGCGCTCATCTGCGGCGCATCGCGATCTTTTTTGTTTCAGAACATTGACCGCGTGCATCCAACGTGCACGCGCAATGAAGATACACACAGTAGAAACAAACCGCACCGAGCTGAAACATATAGAAGCATATTGTGCCGACGCATCGCAGAGATATCCGCCTGACGACGTCGACTCGTTCGTATCAGTCAAAGCATTCAAACGAACGAGACAGCGGCGATGAACGATAGCTTGGACGATATCCTCCGGCAGCATGCGCGCGCCCCGCGACTGGGCGCGCTTCAACGTGCACGCTTACGTCAGGTAACGAGCCGGTGCCATGGCATTGTCGACTGGGATGGCGTCAGTGCCGTATCCCAGCCTGGCGCTGCGGTCATTGTGTTCGAAGCGACGCATGCTGTGCGCGTTCAGGCGCTGATCGAATCCCTGCACGAGAATGCAATCGTCATTTTGCTCGTTGGTGAGAACCCAGCCTTCGACGGCCTGAAGTCGAAACTACACGCATACGGGTCACTTGGCGCCGAGGGCGCGGATGCACCGCATCAGGTGTGGTGGGGCGGCGTCAAACCGCTCGCGGTGCCAACCGGATTATATCGAAAGCAGGATACGCTTTTCCTCTCGTCATTCGAGAGCTCAGCCACTCGGGCCGAGGATGTCGGCCTTACCGTAGATCTGAAGCGGCTGGGCCTCGGTCACATCGTAACGCGGTTATCACCGGACACCGGCAATGCCCGGCAAGGCATGTCGAAAGTCGATTTCATCATCGAGCAGTGGAGCCAGGCATGCCGCCCGGTGTTCTGGATCGACGCTCAGGCGCGGCTCGCCAATCTTCCGCTGCTTCCGCACGCGCTGGGCTGTGACTTCGCAGTCAACCGTCGCCCGAATGGCGTGATGAATACTGGCGCGCTGTTCTTCCATCAGACCGAGCGCGCCGAAGCGCTGCTCGACATCTGGCGGCGCCTCACCTGCAGCCACCCCAATCTGCCGGAATCCTTCCTGCTGGATCAGGCATGGGCGCTCACAAATGCGCAGCGGGAGATCGAAACCGCCTGGCTGCCGGACACCTACTGGCAAAAAGATGATGTGAGGCCGCGCGTCGACGGCACGATCCTCGCTCATGCCTGTAACAATGATGATCATCCATTGGAAAAATTCGCTGAACAAATGCAGTTGGGGCGCAGGTTCGAACGCCATCAAGCTCCGGAAGCTCACCTCGTCATGAAAGGTGCCGCCGGCGGTCGCGGGCTGATCACAGTCGTGATCAGGGACATCCTTGCAGGTAGCACGACGGACATCGCCGAGTCGGTGGAAGCAGCAGCAGCAGCGTTTGCCGCCGACAACGGCGGGTTTTCGCAGATGGAGATTGTGCTCTGCGGCTGGGACGACGAAGTCAGGTCCGTTCTCCAGATCGAGGACTACGCGTGGACACTGATGACCGACGTATCGGAACGTCTGCGGCCGAACTGCTTCAGCTCGCTCAAGCGCCGACGCGCCAGGCATGATTTGCATGCGCCAGAATCAAGCCTGTCATCGGATTCATTCCCGATTGGTCTCGCGCTGGATAGCGACCATCAGCCAGATTCGGGCCTTCCTGACCGAACAAGGCGCTGCCGTACGAACTAGCTCGCGCGCCTTGCGCGCCTCACTATCTGAGATTCTGAAGAACCGAGAGGAGGAGATATCGCCGCGTATGCGCAACCTGATCGTCGGGCTCCATGAGGACAGGCTAATGACGAGCACTTCGTCGCGTGCCACCGGATCAACGAGATCGCCCCTCCGGATTTTGCATCCTTGTGAGACATCGCAGCAGCAGCAGTCGGACGTCGCTTTGCGCCAGAAGCGGTCATGTGGAGATCCAAAGACAGCGGAATTTCGCGAAGTCTTGCATAAAAGGTGACACCAATTGAGAATGGATGGCTCATCCAGAGCTTCGGCTCGGCCAGCGGCGAGAACGTACCGTACGTCTACCGATATGGCGGCATTTCTATCCAATCGTCGAAAGCAACGTCCGTGCCCTCTGTCAACAAAGCAAAGAAATCAACCAGCAAACGCCCGGCAAGAACCAATGGCAGCATAACAGACGCAACCTATTTGAAGCTGCACAACCTGATCGAGTCGCGACAGCTGCAGCCCGGCGAGGTGATTGAAGAGCGCCGGCTTGCACTGCGGCTGAAAGTCTCGCGGACACCGCTGCGGGCTGGCATCAGCCGGTTGCTGGGTGAAGGCAGGCTCGAGCAATTGTCCAACGGCACTGTGGTGGTTCGCACAATCGAGATGGCGGAATTGCTCGAATTGGTCCATCTCCGCATGGTGCTGGAGAGCGAAGCGACGTTCATTGCGGCGACCCGCATCGCGCTGGATATCCTTGCACCGATCAGGGCTGCGCTGGAGAAGATCATTGCTGCGTCGACAGTGTCCGGGACGGTTCACTGGACCCTCGACGATGAAATTCATGACCAGATCGCGCGGCATTGCGGCAATCGCTCGCTTGAGAAGCTGATTGGAGAAATCCGGCAGAAGATCCGGATGTGCAATGTAGAGCGCCAGCCTGGCCGGCTGCTGCCCGCCACCCGCGAGCATCTGGCGATTATCGATGCCATCATCGATCGTGATGCCGCCGCAGCCCGTCAGGCGATGATCCTGCATCTCACTAATGTGCGGCAGGGATTGCTCGAACGGTTCGGGATCTTCCTGCCCGAGCCTCACGGCTAGGTCGAGATCAGGCAGAATCCCTGCGGGTGCATGTCCGAAAATTCTGCAGCTGCCCGCAATTTTGTCGGACTCCGTCCAAATTTGACGCAGCTTCCCGGGCTTCGCAGCTTGACTGAAATCAGCATGGGCGGTTCACTGGTATACCAGTGGAATATCAGACCGCTTCGCAGCAGACCGACCAACCAGATGTCCCGCCTGAATGACGCCAAACCACATTGCTTCCCACACCGTCGCGGCCGAATCGCTGTCCCCAGCAGCCTTTGCCGCCTTCGGCGATGTAGCCGAGCGACCGATCGACGTGCGCCGGCGCTATCTTCCGACATCGGACGATCGCACCGAGGACGCCGCCACCTTTTCCTTCTGGATCAGCAGCGCCGCCAGGCTCGGCAGTCTGCCCCTGCCAATCACGACGCTGGAGCGTCATCCGTTCTCCGCCCAGACCTTCATCCCGCTCGGCAGCAGCCAATACCTGGCGATCGTGTGCGATGCCGGCCCGGATGGCCTGCCTGATGTGGCCACCCTGCGGTGCTTCATCGCCGGAGCGCATCAAAGCATCACCTTCGCCCGGAATGTCTGGCATCATCCCATGACCGTTCTCGGCGCGGCCATGGAATTCGCTGTCGCCATGGGCATGACCGGCCGGCAGGACGACGACGTGTTCGTCGATATCGCTGGCGACGTTCGCGCCGTGATGCCGCAGAGCGCATAGGGATCGCAACGATGCCGCATGATGATCACCTCACCCGCGACTTCGTCGGCTACGGCCGCACCCCCCCGCATCCGCAATGGCCGGGCGCAGCAAGAATCGCACTCAACTTCTGCATCAACTACGAAGAAGGCTCCGAGCCGTCGTTCGCCGATGGCGACGGCGTCACCGAAGCAGCCCTGACCGAAGGTGGCGGTGGCGGCTTCGAGGGCCGCGACCTCGCCGCCGAGTCGATGTTCGAATATGGCAGCCGCATAGGCTTCTGGCGCGTGCTGCGCCTTCTGTCCGAGCGCGGCATGATCGCCACCGTCATGGGCTGCGCGCTGGCGTTGGAACGCAACAACGAGGCCTGCGCCGCCATTCAGGAATATGGCTACGACGTCTGCGCCCATGGCTGGCGCTGGGAGCGGCATCCGTTGCTGTCCGAGGCCGACGAACGCGAGCGCATACGCAAGACCGTCGAGAGCCTCACGCGCACCACCGGCGAGCGTCCGCTCGGCTGGTATTGTCGCTATGGGCCGAGCGTGAACACGCGGCGCCTCGTGGTCGAGGAAGGCGGTTTCCTCTACGACTCCGACGCCTATAACGACGAATTGCCGTACTGGACACGTGTGCTCGGCAAGCCGCATCTCGTGGTGCCTTACGGCCTTGCCAACAACGACGCAAAGTTCAGCCGCGGCGCGATGGCAACGGCGGATGATTTCTTCGTCTATCTGCGCGACGCCTTCGACATGCTCTACGCGGAAGGCGCCACCGCGCCGAAGATGATGTCGGTCGGACTGCACACCCGCCTGATCGGCCATCCCGGCCGCGCCGCCGGCCTGCAGCGCTTCCTCGATCACGTCGCCAAGCACGACAACACCTGGGTCTGCCGGCGCGGCGACATCGCCCGTCACTGGCAGGCCACTCATCCCCCCACGCCCTGATCTCCACCACATCCGCACCCGAAAGGACGTTCCCATGAAACTGAAACCCACGCATTGGATGTTCGCGCTGATGCTGTCGACTGCGGCATTCGCCGGCGGCGCCAGCGCGCAGGAAGCCGATCATCCCTCCGACAAACCGATGGTGGTCGCGTCCGACTTCGGCGTCGCGCCATGGATGGTGCGCGGCCCCAACGGCCCCGAGGGTTTCGGTGCGGACCTGATCAACGAGATCGGTAAAGATCTCGGCCGCCCGAAGGTCGAGATCGTCGACATCAATTTCTCCGGCCTATTCGCGGCGCTGTTCGCCAAGCGCGCCGAATTCCTCGTCAACCCGCTCAACCTCACTGCCGAACGCTCCGAGCGCATGCTCTATACCGAGCCGCTATTCTCCACCGGCAACGGCTTCATCGTCCGCGCCGCCGACGAGATGAAGGGCTTCGAGGATCTCAAGGGCAAGGCCGTCGCCGTCAACCGCGGCACCATCTCGGATACCTGGGCCACCACCAATGCCGAGAAATACGGCTTCGAAGTGCAGCGCTACGATGTATTCCCCGACACGGTACAGGCCGTGCTGACGCGCCGCGCCTTCACAGCGCTAAATGAGATCCCGACGACCGTCTATGCCGCCAGCCAGAACAAGGCGATCAAGGTCGGTTTCAAGGACTTCAACGGGCGAAACTTCGCCTATGCATTCCGCCTGGAAGATACTGAGTATCGCAACAAGGTCGAGGCAGTCATCGAATGCATGAAGTTGGACGGCCGCCTGCGCAAGCTGCACGAGAAATGGTATGGCGCAACGCCCGATGCCGGCTCGGCCATCGACACTGTGTATTTCGGCTATGGTCCTCCCGGCTTCAAGGGTTTCGAGCCCACCTCGCACGTTCCGGCGTGCAAGTAGCACGCTTGCTCTGACAAGATAGCTGCGAACACCGGACCGGCCCGAGCCGGTCCGACCGCGGTTGATGGACACCCGATGGAGCGGATAGTCGAATACTACTTCAATACAGAAGTCATCGCGGGCGCCTTCCCCCAGGTGCTCGCGGGCTTTCGCACGACGGTCATCGTATCGCTTTTGATTATTTTCTGCGGCACGCTGTTCGGCCTGTTGCTGGCACTGCTGCGCTGCGCCAACCTGCGTCCCGTCAATTTCATCATCACCGCTTATGTCGACGTGCTGCGCACGCTGCCGCAGCTGGTCGTGATCGTCTTCATCTATTTTGGCCTGCCTTATCTGGGCCCGACGCTGTCCCCCTTCGCAACCACTGTGCTGGCGCTCGGCATGGTGCTGTCGGCCTTTTCCACCGAGATCTTCTGGTCCGCGATCATGGCACTGCCGCGCGGGCAATGGGATGCCGCGAGCGCGCTCGGCTTCAGCCGGCTACGGACGCTGATCACGATCATCCTGCCGCAGGCCGTTCGCCTCGCGATTCCGCTTCTGACCAACCGCGCCATCTCCATCAGCAAGGGTACTGCGCTCGGCACCGCCGTATCGCTCCCGGAAACGCTAGGACAGGCGCAGAGCGTGATGGCGCTGGTCGCCAATCCCTCACCGCTGACGCTGGCCGCGGCGTTCTACCTCACCTTCTTCCTGCCGCTGGTGATCGCCAGCCGGTGGATCGAATATCGTACCAGCACGGGGCGTTGAGCGGATCGCATGCAGGATTTCCTGGACAATTTCGCCAACTGGGAGTCGCTATTGCGGGTCTATCCGCTGCTGCTGCAGGGGCTGCTCTATACAGTCTGGCTCGCGGTGGTGGCGCTGCCGCTCGGCATTCTCGCCGGCCTCGCCATCGCCGTGCTGTACAGCTTCAAGAACCGCTGGGTGAATATCGCGCTGCTGATTTATATCGACCTGTTCAGATCGTTTCCCGTGGTGGTACTGCTGATCCTGATCTTCTACGGCATGCCGTTTCTCGGCCTGACGCTCGGCAGCTTCACCGCGGCGGTGCTGGCCATCGTTCTCAACAATTCCGGCTACTATGGCGAGATCTTCCGCGCCGGCATCCTGTCCGTGCCCCACGGCCAGACCGAGGCTGCCCGGGCGCTCGGTTTCAAGCCGCTGCATGTGGTGTTCTCCATCGTGCTGCCGCAGGCGATCCGCAACGTGCTGGCGCCGCTCGCCAGCAATTCGCTGGAACTCGTCAAGGCGACACCAATTGCCGCCTTGGTCGCGCTGCCTGAACTGCTGCGCTCAGCCCGCGTCGCCCAGGAGCAGACCTACAACCCGACGCCGCTGATGGCCGCCGCCGTGATCTTCTTCGTCATCCTGTATCCGTTCGCGCGCTGGGTGGCGCGGCTGGAGCGGCAAGCACTGAAAGCCCGCTGACATGGCCACACTGATCACCGGCGGCAGCGGTTTCATCGGGCTCGCGCTCGCCGAACGCCTGATCGCCGACGGCGAGACCGTTATCTTGTTCGACCTCTCAGCCCCCGGCCACGACATGCTGATGCGCGCCGAGCTTGCCGGCGCTACGCTGGTCACCGGCGATGTCACAAGCGCCGACGACGTCGACCGCGCGTTGAACACGGCCGGCATCGACCGCGTGATCCACACCGCCGCGATGACGCCGAATGCCCAGCGCGAGCATGACGCTGCGCGCCAGATCGTCGACGTCAATATCGGCGGCACCGTCAATCTGCTCGAACGCGTAACATTGCGGGCCGCCATCAAGCGCGTCACCGTGCTCAGTTCGGTCGCAGTGTACGGCTTCTCGCAACCGGCCGCGTCGGGCCTGTTCGAGGAGGATTTGTCGCCGCCGGCGCCAGCCGCGCTCTACGGCATCACAAAGCTTGCATCGGAACAGGCGGCGCTGCGGATCGCCGACCTCCACAAGCTCGATGTGCGCGTGATTCGGCTCGGGCCGGTCTTTGGCCCATGGGAGTTGCAGACCGGTGTCCGCGATGCGCTGAGCCCGCATTATCAGGTGCTCCGTATGGCCTTCGACGGCCGTGAAGCGATTCTCCCGCGCAGCATGGCCGGCGATTGGATCTATTCCCGTGACGCTGCCCTCGGCGTCGCGAGGGTGAGCGCCTCCGACGCGCTGAAGCACCACACCTATCACGTCAGCGGCGGTGTGCTGTCCGATCTGCCACAATGGTGCGAGATCATAGCGACGCACATGCCCGGATTCCGCTGGCGGATGGCGGAGATCGAGGCGGAGGGCAACGTGATCTACGGCCTGCCGAAGGACCGTGCGCCGCTGAACATTGCGCGACTGGCCGCGGATGCCGGCTTCACGCCTCAGTATCATCTGGAAGATGCGGCGCGCGACTATCTCGGCTGGTTGCCGCAGGCAGGAGAACCCGCTTGAGCAAACGTCTGGCTGGAAAGTCGGTTCTGATCACCGGCGCCTCCTCGGGCATCGGCCGCGCCATCGCCCGCCGGTTTGCTGCCGAGGGCGCGAAGCTCATGCTCGCGGATCTCACCATGGACGTGCGCGAAGGCGGCACTCCGACATTGGAGCTGCTGCGTGCAGACGGTTATGAGGTCGATTTCATCCAGATCGACGTCGCCTCGGAGGACGACACCGTCCGCGCCGTCCAACAGACCGTTGCGCGCTACGGCCGCCTCGACGTGCTCGTCAACGACGCCGCCATCGGCACCGGCAAGCGTCTGACCGACACCAGCCTCGCCGAATGGGACAGGACGCTGGCGGTCAATCTCACTGGCGTATTCCTGATGTCGCGCGCCGCCGTCAACCAGATGCTGACGCAGGATATTCGCAATGAGACCCGCGGCCGCCTCGTCAACATCTCCTCGCAACACGGCATGATCGCCTGCCCGGAAGACATCGCCTATGGCACCTCCAAATCCGGGGTCGTCTACATGACGCGGCAGATCGCGGCGGACTACGCGAAGGATCACATCATCTGCAATGCAGTCGCGCCCGGCAAGATCGTCACCGGCAAACCAGGCCGCGCCGCGGAGCCGCGCTGGATGGACTACTCCACCAGCCGCACGCCGATGCCGCGGCTGGGCCGTCCCGACGACGTCGCCAATGCAGCGCTATTTCTGGCCTCAGACGAGGCAACTTTCATGACGGGCGAAAACATTCTCGTCGATGGCGGCTGGATGGCGTCATGAGTAACGTTTCGGAGAGCACCATGGAGCAAGCGCCTGCGGATACATCCGCGCCGATCATCCAGATGTCCGGCGTCACCAAATGGTATGGCGACGTCCAGGTGCTCAAGGGCATCGACTTCACGGTGGCGCGCGGCGAGCGCGTCGTGATCTGCGGGCCTTCGGGGTCCGGCAAGTCGACCATGATCCGTTGCATTAACCGGTTGGAAGAACATCGCGACGGCCGCATCATGGTCAATGGCGTCGAGCTGGATCACTCGACGCGCAATGTCGACGTGGTCCGCCGCGATGTCGGCATGGTATTCCAGCAGTTCAACCTGTTTCCGCATCTGACCGTGCTGCAGAACCTCACCATCGCGCCACGCAAGATCCGCGGCGCAACGAGGCAGGAAGCCGACGAGGTCGCGCGCTATTTTCTTGAGCGCGTACGGATCTCCGAACAGGCCGATAAATATCCGAGCCAGCTCTCCGGCGGCCAGCAGCAGCGCGTCGCCATCGCGCGTGCGCTGTGCATGAAACCGCAGATCATGCTATTCGACGAGCCTACCTCCGCGCTTGATCCGGAAATGATCCAGGAGGTACTCGACGTCATGGTCGGCCTCGCCCGCGAAGGGATGACCATGGTCTGCGTCACCCACGAGATGGGCTTCGCACGCACGGTCGCCGACCGCGTGGTGTTCATGGACGCCGGCCGGATCATCGAAGAAGGCCCGCCGGCCGGTTTTTTTTCGGATCCGAAACAGGATCGAACCCGTGCATTCCTCAAACAAATTATGCATCGATGACCGAAGCGTCCGCTTTGCGCCAGAATCCGTCACTAAAGCGCTCTAGCCAGCATAAGTATCCAGTTGATATCGCGCCAGCAATCAACGGCCGCTTCTCTCCTTGAGCAACATGCTAACCGCGCTGTCGAAAAGCATTTTTGGTGCGATTAGTCCTGCCGACATCGCCAGGAGAATAGTTGATGCGGTCACAACGTTATCTGTCATTATTGTGAGGATCGTGCCAGTCGCAGTATTGAATGCGAGCATACCTCTAGAGTAATCACCAACTGCTGCATCGACGCATTGTGGGGCGCGAAATCCCCTCCCGATCTGGTCTCGCGAAACGAGATGCTCGTTGCCACCACCGTGTCGCTCAGAATGTCGCCGGCTCTCCCTTAGGTCGATCTTGCCTTCCTCGAAAATCGCTGCAACACATTCTGCAAACTTCTCAGCTGGGGTTTGATAGAGCTATGTCTCTTTCACGGCGTTTCATTGAGCTGCCATGCTATTGCGCTGAGCCTGGTCTGGCTATGCAGGGACAGATCAGTGCCACGCGGAAGACATTGGCGCAGAAATCTGTTGGTGTTTTCGTTTGAGCCGTGCTGCTAGGAAGACCGAGGGTCACAAAAGATAGACCTCGACCAATTCGCAGCATGTTCGGTCGGGTACCATTACCCACCAGAACCGTTCGAGAACACTCGGCTCGCGAGCACATCCGAAGCCTCCAGTGACATGATGTCATCGACGCTCAGCACGCGGTCGAGATCGGCGACAAGCCGATTGGCCTGGCGCAGTCGCATGCGGTCGAGCGCGTTGCGGATCGAACGGGCGTTGGAGAACAGCGACTGGGTCTTGCGCAGCGCGATGTAGCGGACGAACGCTGCGCGCGCATCGGCGCTAAATTTGTAGTTCATATCCCCGAGCATCAATTCGGAAATGGCGAGCAATTCGTCGTCGGCATAGTCGGGGAAATCGATGTGGTGGGCGATGCGCGAGCGGAAACCGGGATTGCTGCCGAAGAACTTGTCCATGCGGTCGCCATAGCCGGCGAGGATCACCACCAGATCCTCGCGCTGCGATTCCATCACCTGCAGCAGGATCTCGATCGCTTCCTGGCCGTAATCGCGCTCATTATCAGGCCGATGCAAGTAATAGGCCTCGTCAATGAACAACACGCCGCCCATCGCCTTCTTCAGGATCTCCTTCGTCTTCGGCGCGGTATGGCCGATATATTGCCCAACCAGTTCGTCGCGCGTCACCGACACTACCTGCCCTCGCCGCACGAAACCCAGTTTATGCAGGATGCTGGCGATGCGCAGCGCCACCGTAGTCTTGCCGGTGCCAGGATTGCCGGTGAACGACATGTGCAGCGTCGGGTTGCCCGACGCCAAGTCCATGCGCTTGCGGATGCGTTCAATCAGCAGCAGCGAAGCAATCTCGCGAATCCGCGTTTTCACCGGCTTCAGCCCGATCAATTCACGATCGAGCTGATCGAGCACCTCGCCGATGCCGACCTCGTCGAACTCACGGCGCAGATCGACCTGCGTCGTGGGCGACACGTCGCCGGCGCTATCAACCACCGTCAGCGTGTTCACGACCCACCGTAGCGTTGGCCTTCGGGTCGATCGACGGCATAGGATTTGGTCGTATAGCGGATGTTGCGGCCTTCCATTTCATGCCGCTCGAGCCGGAAGCCTGGCTCTTCCTTCGGACGGTTGACGATGAAGGAGAGCCGCACCGATTCCCAGCCATGGCTCGAGTCGAACGCCGACAGCCGGATGTAGCGATCGCCATACACCTTGCGGCATTCGGTCAGTTCCATCAGCACGCCAGCGGCGTCGCGCAGATCGAACATCGGCAGGCCCCACATTTCCCAGAAATTGTTGCGGGGATGCGGATCGTCGGTGAATTCGATGTTCACGGCCCAGCCATTGGCGAGGCAATACTGCACCTGTTTTGAAATCTGTTCATCAGTGAGATCGGGCAGGAACGAGAAGCAGCCCTGGGTAATGCGCATGATCGTACTCCTTACAGCGAGACGCTGGCGGTGGGGGCGTAGTCGGGCATGTCAGTGGATTCATAATTGAAGGTGACGTTCTTCCATGTCTCGAGCGCCGCCTTCAGCGGTGTGCAGGTCATCGCCGCCTTGGCAAGAATCTCCTCGCCTTCATGCAGGTAGTCGCGGCCTTCGTTGCGAGCGAGGATCATCGCTTCCAACGCGACGCGGTTGGCGGTGGCGCCGGCCTGGATACCCATCGGATGGCCGATGGTGCCGCCACCGAATTGCAGGATGACGTCTTCGCCGAGGTGATCGAGCAACTGATGCATCTGGCCGGCATGGATTCCGCCCGATGCGACCGGCATCATCTTGTTGAGGCTGGCCCAGTTCTGCTCGAAGAACACGCCGTGTTCGAGCCGCATCGGATTGTAGTCTTCGCGGCAGATGTCGTAATAGCCGCGCGTCGTAGCCGGATCGCCTTCGAGCTTGCCGACGACCGTCCCGGCATGGATGTGATCGACGCCGGCGAGCCGCATCCATTTGGCGATGACGCGGAACGAGACGCCGTGATTGCGCTGCCGCGTATAGGTCGAGTGTCCCGCGCGGTGCAGATGCAGGATCATGTCGTTCTTGCGCGCCCATTTCGCCATCGACTGGATCGCAGTGTAGCCGATGACGAGGTCGATCATGATGATGACGGAACCGAGCTGCTTGGCGAATTCGGCGCGTTCGTACATGTCCTCCATGGTACCGGCGGTGACGTTGAGATATGTGCCCTTGATCTCGCCGGACGCCGCCTGCGCCTTGTTGACCGCCTCCATGCAATAGAGAAAACGTTCGCGCCAATGCATGAAGGGCTGCGAGTTGATGTTCTCGTCGTCCTTGGTGAAGTCGAGCCCGCCCTTCAGCGCCTCATAGACGACGCGGCCGTAGTTACGACCGGACAGACCCAACTTCGGCTTCACAGTCGCGCCAAGCAGTGGGCGGCCGAACTTATCCATACGCTCTCGCTCGACCACGATGCCGGTGGCCGGGCCCTGGAACGTCTTCACGTAGGCGACCGGAAGCCGCATGTCTTCCAACCGCAGAGCCTTCAGCGGCTTGAAGCCGAACACGTTGCCAATGATCGAGGCCGATAGGTTGGCGATCGAGCCGTTCTCGAACAGGTCGAGATCGTAGGCGATATAGGCAAAGTACTGGCCGGGCGAATTCGGCACCGGATCGACCCGAAAACACTTGGCGCGGTATTTTTCCGCAGCCGTGAGGCGGTCGGTCCACACCACGGTCCAGGTCGCGGTCGAGGATTCGCCGGCCACTGCTGCCGAAGCCTCGATCGGATCGACGCCGTCCTGCGGCGTCACCCGGAACAATGCGATGATGTCGGTGTCCTTGGGTACATAATCGGGCTCCCAATAGCCCATCTTCTTGTATTCCATGACGCCGGACTTGTAGCGATCCTTGCCGCGGATCGTGATCGAAGCATGTTCATTCATGTTGGCCTCCTCGTTTGGATCCGGCGTCACCGGATGGAATAAGGTCTGTTCACTCGGCAGCTTGCGCGATGTTGCCGATCTTCGGGTCGAGCGCGCCACTGCGATAACGCTTCGCCATTTCGGCCAGCGGAATCACCTTGATCTGTGCGGCGTGACCCGCGGTGCCGAATTGTTCGAAGCGTTCGCGGCAGAGGTCGCGCATCGCGTCCATCGCCGGTTTCAGGAATTTTCGCGGATCGAATTCGCCTCTGGTTTGCGCGGCAACCTTCCGGAAGGCAGAGGTCATTGCGAGGCGGCAGTCGGTGTCGATATTGACCTTGCGGACGCCGTGTTTGATGCCGCGCACAATTTCCTCGACCGGCACGCCCCAAGTCTGCGGCATCTCGCCGCCAAATTGATTGAAGATATCCTGCAGAGGCTGCGGCACTGATGACGATCCGTGCATCACCAGATGCGTATTCGGCAGCCGGCGGTGAATTTCTTCGACGACCGTCATGGCGAGAATGTCGCCGTCCGGCTTGCGCGAGAACTTGTAGGCGCCGTGCGAAGTCCCCATCGCGATCGCCAGCGCGTCAACCTTGGTGGCACGGACGAAATCGACCGCTTGATCCGGATCGGTGAGCAACTGGTCGTGGCTGACCTTGCCCTCGACACCGTGGCCGTCCTCCTGCTCGCCACCGCCATGCTCCAATGAACCGAGTACGCCGAGTTCGCCTTCGACAGAGGCGCCGATCCAGTGCGCGATATCGACCACGCGACGCGTGATGTCGACATTATAATCGTAGTCAGCAGCAGTCTTGGCGTCGGCCTTCAGCGAGCCGTCCATCATGACCGAGGTAAAGCCGTGCTGTAGCGCGGTGGCGCAGGTGGACTCTTCGTTGCCGTGGTCCTGGTGCAGGCACAGCGGGATCTGCGGATGCATCTCTTCCAGCGCATCGATCATCCTCGCCAGCATGAAGTCGTTGGCGTAGGAGCGCGCGCCGCGCGAGGCCTGGATGATGACCGGCGCATCGACCTCGGCGGCGGCCTCCATGATCGCTAGGCCCTGCTCCATGTTGTTGATGTTGAAGGCCGGCACGCCGTAGCCATGTTCGGCGGCGTGATCGAGCAGTTGCCTCAGTGTAATGCGTGCCATAGGTCCTCCATTCCGTTGTCTTGTCCCGAACAACTCATTCGGCGGCAGCGATGCGCGAGCGGGCAATGCAGCGCATCGCCGCCGTTGCGACCGCCGCGGCGGTGATACCGAATTCGCGATACAGATCATCCGCAGGCGCCGAGGCGCCGAATCCGGTCATGCCGACGAACTCACCGCCATCGCCAAGCCAGCGCGCCCAATCGCCTTCGATCGCGGCCTCGACACCGACGCGCGGAGCACTGCCGAGAATTGCCGCCCGATAGTCGCCGGGCTGTTGCCGGAACAGATCGAAACACGGCGCCGACACCACCGCGGCGCGGATGCCGTCATCGGCAAGCAGCTTTGCCGCAACAATCGCAATCGACACTTCGGAGCCGGTCGCGATCAGGGTGACGTCGCGGCCACCTTCCGGCTCGATGACGGCATAGGCACCGCGCGCGACCCGGTTAGTGGAATCGATGCCATCGCGGAACACAGGCAGCGCCTGACGCGACAGGCAGAGCACCGACGGCGCATGGGGCGTCCGCAACGCGCAATCCCAGGCCTCGGCGGTCTCGACGGCGTCGCCGGGACGGAACACCAGCAGATTTGGAATCGCGCGCAGGGAAGCCAGGTGCTCGACCGGCTGATGGGTCGGGCCGTCCTCGCCAAGCCCGATCGAGTCATGCGTCATCACGTGAATGACGCGGATGCCCATCAACGCGGCCAGTCGGATCGCGGGGCGGCTGTAATCGGCAAAGCACAGGAAGGTGCCGCCATAGGGAATGAGGCCCCCATGCAAAGCAACGCCGTTCATCGCTGCCGCCATGGCGTGCTCGCGCACGCCGTAATGAACGTAGCTGCCGTCGAAGGCATCGTGCTGGATCGGCGCCTGCATCCTGGCGCGCGTGAGGTTCGAATGGGTGAGGTCAGCCGATCCGCCGAGCAGATTCGGCAGGACATCGGCAATGACATCGATGACGAGTTGCGAGGCCTGCCGGGTGGCGATCTTCGGCCGCTCCTGCAAGAAGTGGGCGCTAATCTTGGCCAGCGCATTGTCGTATCCGCCGGAAAGCTGGCCCTTCAGCGCGGCCTGGAAGTAGTCCCGCACAGCGCCGTCCAGACGCGCAACGCGCCCCGCCCATTCCGCATGCGCCGTCTGTCCGCGCGCGCCGACCGCGCGCCACTGTCCCGCCACCGCATCGGGAACGTGGAACGGTGCGTGTGGCCAGTGCAGCGCGTCGCGCGTCTTCGCGATCTCGTCCGCACCCAGCGGCGCGCCATGCGCCTTCTCACTACCTTGCCGATTTGGCGCGCCGAAGCCAATCACCGTGCGGCACGCGATCAGCGATGGGCGGTCGTTGTCGCGCGCCCGTGCAATGGCCGCGGCCACGGCCTCGGGATCATGGCCGTTGACGCGGCTGGCCGACCATCCCGATGCAGCGAAGCGCGCAAGCTGATCGTCCGAACACGACAGCGAGGTCGCGCCGTCGATCGATATCTGGTTATCGTCGAACAGCACGATCAGACGATTGAGCCGCAGATGTCCCGCCAGCGAGATCGCCTCGTGGCTGAGCCCCTCCATCAAGCAGCCGTCGCCGGCGATCACGTAAGTGTAGTGATCGACGAGACCGTCGCCGAAACGAGCATTCATCAGGCGTTCGGCCAAGGCCATGCCGACCGCTGTGGCGATACCCTGGCCGAGCGGGCCGGTGGTTGTCTCGACGCCCGCGGTGTGGCCGTATTCGGGATGGCCGGGTGTCTTCGAGCCCCATTGCCGGAACGACTGCAACTGATCGAGCGTCACCTCCGCCGATCCGGTCAGATGCAGCAGCGCGTAGAGCAACATCGAGCCGTGGCCGGCGGACAAGATGAAGCGGTCGCGGTCTGGCCAGGCCGGATCGGCGGCATCGAATTTGAGGAAGCGTGAGAACAGCACTGTCGCCGCGTCGGCCATACCCATCGGCATGCCGGGATGGCCCGACTTCGCCTTTTCCACCGCGTCGATCGCGAGAAAGCGAATCGCATTCGCCATATCCGCGTGCGGAACGGTCGCTTGATCCATCTGGGGAGCGGGACTCTGAATATTCATACCGTGCGCCTTTTGCGTTCCATCAATTGCAGGATCAGCGGGGTGAGGATGAGCTGCATCGCCAGATCCAGTTTCGAGCCGTGAATCACGATCGAGTTGGCGCGCGACATGAAGCTGTTGGGGATCATCGACAGCAGATAGGGGAAATCGATGCCGCGCGGATTCTTCAACCGGATCACCACCATCGATTCATCCGGCGTCGGGATCCACCGCGCGATGAAGGGGTTCGAGGTATCGACCGTCGGCACACGCTGGAAGTTGATGTCGGTCTCGGCAAATTGCGGGCAGATGTAGTTCACATAGTCCGGCATCCGCCGCAGGATGGTGTCGGTGACGGCTTCCTGCGTGTAACCGCGATCCTTGCGGTCGCGATGCAGCTTCTGGATCCACTCCAGATTGATGACGGGAACGACGCCGACCTTGAGGTCAGCATGCTGGGCGATATTGACCTTGTCGGTCACCACAGCGCCATGCAGACCTTCGTAAAATAGCAGGTCGGACTTTTCCGGCAGCGGGCCCCATTCGGTAAAGGTCCCCGGTGCCACCCCGTATAATTTGGCTTCGTCCTCGTCGTGCACGTAATGACGGGCGGTGCCGGTGCCGGATTCGCCGTAGTCGCGGAAGACTTTCTCCAGCTCCTCGAACAGGTTGGTTTCCGGGCTGAAGTGGCTGAAATGCTTGTTGCCCTTCTCGCCTTCCTCCAGCATCTTCGTGCGCATCTCGACGCGGTTGTAGCGATGAAACGCATCGCCCTCGATATAGGCGGCGGCGACTTTCTCGCGACGGAAAATGTTCTCGAACGTCTTTTTCACCGAGGTGGTGCCAGCGCCCGACGAACCAGTGATCGATATAATGGGATAGCTGCGCGACATTTTTGCTCTATCTCCGGCTCAGCGAAACAGGCCGCGCCGCGCAAACAGCGGCGCGTCGCTATTGTCGAACATCGGTTCGATCCCTTCGTGAATGGCGGCGACGTCGCGAACGCCGCGCATCGAGCCCATGATCAGCGGCACGCGCTGGTGCGGTGTTCGCGCCGAGACTTCGAGGATGCGGCGACGGCCGGTGGTTGCGGAGCCTCCGGCCCACTCCATGACCAACGCCATCGGGTGTGCTTCGTATAAAAGGCGTAGGCGCCCTTCGCGGTATCCGGGGCGCGCGTCGGCCGGATAAAGGAACACGCCGCCGCGGACGAGAATGCGGAGTGACTCGGCGACCAGCGAGCCGATCCAGCGCATGTTGAAATCGGCACCGCCGTCGCCGCCAATGCCGGCCAGGCATTCGTCGATATAGGTCCGCACCGGACCGTGCCAGTGCCGCCGGTTCGACGCGTTGATGGCGAATTCCGGCGTATTGGGCGCAATCCTGACGCCTTGTGCGACGAGCAGGAATTCACGCGCGCGGCGGTCCAGGATGAAGATGTCGACACGCCCGTTGTGCGCCAGCACCAGCGTGGTCTGGGGACCGTAGACCACGAAGCCCGCGGCGCATTGGGCTGTGCCGGGCTCGAAGAAGGTGGAAACCGCATCGTTGCCGCGCGGGCGGATCGAGAAGATGGTGCCGACCGAAATGTTGTTCTCAAGATTGGCAGAGCCATCCAGCGGATCGATCGCGACACAGAGCGGCGCAGCGACATCGAGGATTTCGGGCAATTCTGCCTCTTCCGACAGAATCGCGGCGACGGGGGTCACGAGCAGCGCGCGGCGCATCATCCTGTCCGCGACAAGATCGATGTCCTTCTGCGCGTCGCCGTCGGAATTCACGCCGCTGAGACGACCGGTAATGCCGGCCAGCGGGCCGTCGGCGATGACGTCGGCGAGGTCGATGGATGCGGCGGCGATTCCCTCGATCACGGCGGCAATCGCAAGCCGGTTCGGCGTCTTTGCCCCCGCACAATCGAGATGCGAACGCAATGTCACGCGTTCATCCATGGCCGTTCCCTCGTCGCTGCCCTCTGCGGGGCCATTTCAAAGCGTCGTGCCGTTCGGCCGTCCGCGCACCAACAACATCCCAGTTTGCAAAATTAGTAAAATATTCTTATCTTTGGCCGGGACAAAGTTTTCCTTATAGAGGTGTTGACGATGGTGGGCCGGTTTCTGCGGGAATTGACCCTTCGCCAGTTGCGCGCTGACCGCCGTTCACCGCGATCGCTCGGTCACGGCTGCGGCTCAAAACTGCATCTGACGCAGCCCGCCGCGGTCACGCCGCAAATGCGCAATCTGCCGGCATTGGAAGGCCTGCCGCTGATTTCAGCGCCGCAGCGACGGCATACTGACCGACGCCGGGCGCGAGGTGCTAGTCGCTCTCCGAGCGTATCCAGGCCGCGATCGCGGACTGCAAAACCTCACTGGAAATGATGATGGGCAAGATCGCCGGCCGGATCTCGATCGGCGCTGTCAACACCTCGAAATATTCTGCACCATTCACGATCTCCGAATTTTCGAAGCTCTACCCGAACGTCGGCGTCAAGCTGTCAACCAGCAACCAGCAACCAGCAACCAGCAACCAGCAGGAAATCGGCAACGCACTCAGCGGCGACAATCTCGACTTTCCGATTATGGGCCGCCCGCCCGACATCGACATGGAGGAGCTCGACCGCTGGGATCACAGAAATCTAGCTGCTTGCCGACCTTCACGATCGCTACCGTTGGAGGAAGACGAAGCCATAGGACCATATTCAAGCCGCATATGATAATCAGCAGAGGGTGGCCTCCCCCGCTGTTCGACGCCAGGGATGATCGGATTGCGCGTCAACGATCCGTAAGGCCAAGCATTTCTCGAGCCCGCCTCCCTGACACGCAGGACTACGCCATCATCGCCGTTCGCGTAGCGTTTTTGCATTCCGCAATTGGTTGCGGGGTGACCTGAGCCTACAGGCTAATGATTGATGTTACTGGTGCCAATTCCAGCATCAAAAAACAAAGCCCAGCAATCCATTGAGATTGCTGGGCTTTGTTTTTTGGTTTGGTTGCGGGGATAGGATTTGAACCTATGACCTTCAGGTTATGAGCCTGACGAGCTACCGGGCTGCTCCACCCCGCGCCAAACCTTTCGGAAAACCAGAGACGAAACGAAGTCGGCCAACGCCAAGGCGTCGATCGATCCCAGTCCGGAGGCTTCCTGAGAAGGCAACCGGGGCAAAGCCCTCGGTGCGAGGGGTATGTACCAATGCCAGCCTGCTTTGGAAAGGGGCTGCGGCGATCTTTTTGCGCTTTTATGACGGTCCGGAAACGCGCCAATCTGCCTTGTTTCGGCACAGTCCGACCCAGTGACGGACCGCACAGAGCCAAACAGCCTTCAAAGACCCGCTGGACGCCCTCTGGCGGCCTAGTTCAGCAGAAAGCCACCATCCACAGTCACGGTGCTGCCGGTCATGTAGCGCGAGGCCTGCGAGGCCAGCAACAGAATGGCACCGTCGAGGTCGCTCTCATGACCGACCCGGCGCTGCGCGATGCGCTTGATCAGCTTCTCGCCCACGGGCGTGTCCCAGGCGGCGTGGTTGATGTCGGTATCGATGTAGCCTGGCGCCAGCGCATTGACGCGAATGCGGTGAGCGGCGAGTTCCAGTGCCAGTGCCCTGGTCGCCTGCACGATGCCGGCTTTCGAGATTGCATAAGGCGACACCGCCTTGGTCAGCCCGAATCCGAGGACCGAAGCGATATTGACGATATTGCCCTCCACTTTATGCGCGATCATGCGGCGCGCGGCTTCGGTCGCCGCGAAATAGGCGCCCTTGAGATTGGCCCCGATGACCGCGTCCCAATCCGCCTCAGTCTGATCGATGGCCATCTTCTCCACCGCGATGCCGGCATTGTTGATCAGCACGCTGACCGGCCCGAGCGCAGCTTCAGCGGCATCGAACGCGCTTGCGATCGAGGCATTGTCGGTGACATCCATCGACACCGCGACAGCGCGGCCCCCCTTGTCCGTGATTTCCTTCTGCAGGCTCTCTAGCTTGCCCATCTGCCGCGCTGCGAGCACCACAGCTGCACCATGCGCGGACAGCACGCGCGCAAATTGCCGGCCGAGGCCCTGCGAGGCTCCGGTGATGAGGATGGTTTCTTTACTGACGTCGAATATCCCGGACATGGCATTTCCCTTTGATTTTGCCCTAGTGATACCCGGCCTTGCCGCGATCGCAAACCGCCGCGCTCCGCCGATTTCTTTGACGCGGAATTGCCGCATGGGGACGAAGCCGCGATGAACAGTTTCGATGTCGTCGTTTATGTCGGCCTGATCGTCGCCATGGTCATCGGCTTTCGCGCCGGATTGTTGCGCAGTGCGGTCACCATCCTGGGCTATCTGATCGCCATGCCGATGGCTGTCTGGATCACCGGGCTGATCGCTCCGCAACTGTCCGGCGCCGCCGCCGCTTCGACCACGCAAAATTCACTGCTGTTCTTCGCGATCTTTCTCGTGTCAGGCATCGTGCTCGGCTCGCTGCTGCGCATGGCGATCAACGACATGATCGGCCACGAGATCGGCATCGGCGACAGGCTCGGCGGCGCTTTGCTCGGCGCCATTCGCGTCGGCCTGATCGCGGTGACGCTGGTGCTGATCTTCGACCAGCTTGTGCCGGCCGACAGGCAGCCAGCCTATATGACCGGCTCACAGCTGCGGCCCCTGCTGTCGCTGGCCGGGCAGAAGGGCGTCAAATCGCTGCCGCCGGACGTGACTGCCACCATCGAGCAATGGAAACGCGCGCACCGGCTCTGACGTCGGTGCCCTTATCAGGCCGCTTGCGACGAGCTAGACTGGCCCCTCTTTTCTTCGCCAATTCGACAACTTCAGGAGTGATATCGTGGATCTTGGAATCAAAGGCCGCCGCGCGCTTGTCTGCGCATCCAGCAAGGGCCTCGGCCGTGGCTGCGCCGAAGCGCTGGCCGCAGAAGGCGTGCATGTCACGATGACTGCACGCGGCGGCGACGTGCTGGCGGCAGCCGCTGCCGATATCCGCAAGGCCTATCCGGGCGTCGAGGTCACCGAAGTCGTCGGTGACATCACCACGGTCGAAGGCCGCGAAGCTGCACTGAAGGCAGCCGGCCAGATCGACATCCTCATCAACAATGCCGGCGGCCCGCCGCCCGGCGATTTCCGCAACTGGACCCGCGACGACTGGATCAAGGCCATCGACGCCAACATGCTGACCCCGATCGAGCTGATCAAGGCGACGGTGGACGGCATGATGGAGCGCAAGTTCGGCCGCATCGTCAACATCACCTCGGCCGCCGTGAAGGCGCCGATCGATGTGCTCGGCCTGTCGAACGGCGCACGCAGCGGCCTGACCGGCTTCATCGCCGGCCTGTCGCGCAAGACCGTGCGTGCGAATGTCACCATCAACGGCCTGCTGCCCGGCCCGTTCAACACCGATCGCCTGAAGGGCGTTGCCGCCGGTCAGGTCAAGGCGACAGGTCTTTCGGTCGACGAGATCCTGACCAAGCGCGCGGCTGAAAATCCGTCGGGCCGCTTCGGTGAAGCCGATGAATTCGGTCAGGCATGTGCCTGGCTGTGCGGCGCTAAATCCGGCTTCATCACCGGCCAGAACATCGTGCTCGATGGCGGCGCTTTCCCCGGCACGATGTAAGCGGCGATATCTCAAGACGCGAAAAGGCGATCGGCTCGCATGCCGACCGCCTTTTGCTTTTGTGTTACGCGCTCAATGGACCGGCGTGGTGCGTTCGCTGGACCAATCGACGCCGAATTCTTCCAGGCCTTCGGCGAGGAGATCGCCGAGCAATGGCTCGCCGAGCAGATAGCGCGCTGTGCGCCCGTTGCGGCCCTCTGCGGCCTCGCGGCGCAAGTCACTCCATTCATCGATGGTGGCGTCGCCGCGTCCCAGCCGCATCAGGGCGACGAGGTCGATCTGCTCGTCCTCGGTGAGCGCGCTGATGAAGCCCGCGATTTCCCGCGCCACGGGATCTTCGCCATTGTCCTCCAACACATCGATCATGTCGTCGTCCGCACCATTGGAGCCGGAATCGGGATCCGAGGCGATATCCTTGGCATCGAACTGCCGGGCCTTCTCGATCAGGAAGCCCACTTTCTCGGATGAAATCGCTAGTTCTGGCATCGCATGCTCCTCCCTGCAGGGCTTGATGTTCCACCCAGACAACGCGCAGCCCCGCGAGATGATCCATTGCACGCAAAGGCGGAAACCCGCATCTTCCAGCCCGAAAAAACAATAGGGTGAACGCCTGATGCAATGGACGGTCGGCAAAGTCAGGATCACGCAGATCATCGAAGGCGAGACGATTGGCAGCACACGCTTCATTCTCCCGCAGGTCGGCCCCGATGAGGTCCATGCGCTGCCGTGGCTGATGCCGGAATTTGCAACTCCTGAAGGCCGGCTGAAAATGTCGATCCATGCGCTGGTGGTGGAAACGCCGACGCAAAGGATCATAGTCGATACGTGTCTCGGCAACGACAAGCAGGGCCGTTCGGTGCCGACCTGGAATAATCTGCACACGCCGTTCCTCGAAAACATGACGGCGGCGGGCTTCGCGCCGGACAGTATCGACACGGTGCTGTGCACGCATCTGCATGTCGATCACGTCGGCTGGAATACAAAACTGGTCGCTGGCCAATGGACGCCGACATTCCCTAATGCACGCTATGTGTTCGGGCAGCACGAATACAACTACTGGGCGGCGCATAGCGATACGGCGTCGCATCTCGCCGTGTTCAACGATTCCGTAAAGCCGATCGCCGATGCCGGGCTGATGGATCTCGTTGCCAGTGACGCACAGCTCTCGGACGAGATCTCGCTGATCCCGACGCCAGGCCACAGCCCCGGCCATATGAGCGTGCACATTAAATCCGCAGGCGAGGAAGCGCTGCTAACGGGCGACGCTGCACATCATCCGGTGCAGATGGCGCATCTGGACTGGTCGTCCACGGCGGATGCCGATCCCCTGCAATCCGCCGTATCGCGGCGCGCACTGTTCTCACGTTTCACAGATACGCCGACACTGGTGATCGGCGGTCACTTCGGCGCCGGCCACATCATGCGCGAGGGCGATGCTTTCAGATTTGCCGCGCTGCAGCACTGATTTTTGCGGCTCTGACCTTTCTGTCGCGCGGTTGAATTTCCCCGCGCCCTGTTCCACAACCTTTCAGGCAAGCCCCAAGGGAGACGACAATGAAGCTCGTAAGATACGGCGCGTTCGGCAGCGAAAAGCCGGGACTGATCGACAAGGACGGCAAGCTGCGTGACCTCTCCGGCCAGGTGAAGGATCTGGCTGACGATGCATTTGCGCCTGCCAATCTTGCCAAGCTCGCTGCGCTCGACCCGGCGTCGCTGCCTGCCGTAAGCGGCTCGCCGCGCATTGGCTCGCCCGTTGGCGGCAAGCCGAAATTCATCGCCATTGGCCTGAACTATGCCGACCACGCCGCCGAATCCGGCATGCCGATTCCGTCGGAGCCGATCGTCTTCATGAAGGCGCTGAACAGCCTGTGCGGCCCCAATGACGATGTGGAAAAGCCCCGCGGCTCGACCAAGCTCGACTGGGAAGTCGAACTCGCCATCGTCATCGGCACCAAAGCCAAATATGTGACCGAAGCCGATGCGCTGAAATATGTCGCCGGCTACAGCGTCTGCAACGACGTCTCGGAACGCTTCTTCCAGATCGAGCGCGGCGGCCAGTGGACCAAGGGCAAGTCGCATGACACGTTCGGCCCGCTCGGCCCGTGGCTGGTGACGCCAGACGAAGTCGGCGACGTGCACAAGCTCAGCATGTATCTCGACGTCAACGGCAAGCGCTGCCAGACGGGTTCGACTGCGACCATGATCTTCAATGTGCCGCAGATCGTCTCGTATCTGTCCGGCATGATGACGCTGATGCCCGGCGACATCATCACCACAGGCACGCCACCCGGCGTCGGCCTCGGCATGAAGCCGCCGAAATTCCTCGAGGTCGGCGACGTCATGACGCTCGGCATCGAGAAGCTCGGCGAGCAGAAACAGAAAGTGGTTGCGGCTTAAGGCGCATCACTCTCCTCGTCATTGCGAGGAGCGAAAGCGACGAAGCAATCCAGAAGGCCACAAAGCAAGGACTGGATTGCTTCGCTGCGCTCGCAATGACGACCAATAGAACTGAGTAAAGGACCAAAAATGAAGCTGACTTTTTCTCCGGGTTCGCCCTTTGCACGCAAGGTGCGCATCGCGGCGATCGAACTCGGACTGATCGACAAGATCGAACTGACGCCTGCCGCTGTCGCCCCCACCCAGAAAAACGAAGCCTATTCGCATGACATCAGCCCAGTCAGGAAATTGCCGGCGCTGATCCTCGATGACGGCAATGTCATCGTGGATTCATATGTCATCACCGAATATCTCGACGAGCTCGCCGGCGGCAACAAGCTGATCCCGGCCGCGGGTCCGGCGCGCTGGAAAGTGAAGAGCGAGCATTCGATGCTGCAGGGCATGACGGATGCGATGCTGCTGTGCCGCTACGAAGTCGGCGTGCGCCCGAAAGAGCTGTTGTGGCAGGCCTGGTATGACGATCAGTGGGATCGCGCATGGCAGGGGCTCACACGTTTCGAAAATCATCCGGACATTCTGACGCGTCCGATGGATGCGGCGCAGATCGCGCTCGTCTGCGTGCTCGGTTATGCCGACTTCCGCTTCCCGGATTGCGGATGGCGCAAGGCGTTTCCGAAACTCGACGCTTTCCACAACAAGATGTTGCAGCGGGAATCGGTGAAGATCTCCGTTCCGCCAAAGGGTTAGAACCGAAAAGCGACCTGACGCAATTTCACGTCAGCTTGCGAAAATCCTGCGTCAGGCCTGCGGCGATCTTGCGGCAGATCTAGTCGAACAGCGAGGGCGTGTGATTCACATACGCGCCCTCGATGGCGAGCATCTTGAGCTTGGTCTCGACGCCGCCATTGGCCGAAAATCCGCCCGGCTTACCGCCGGCAGCCAGCACCCGATGACACGGCACGATCACCGGACACGGATTTTGCCCCATCGCCTGCCCGACATTGCGTGACAGTTCGACACCGCCGAGCTTCTTGGCGATATCGCCATAAGTCAGCGTTGCGCCCGGCGGGATCTGGCGGGCAATCGCATAGACGTTGCGATTAAATTCGGGGACGTCGGTGAGATCGAGATCGATATCGAGAAGATCGACCGGCTTGCCGGTCATCAGTTCGACGATACCGTCGATGGCTGCCTGTACCGCAGGCGGCGGCGCGGCCTCGACGACCTCCGCATGGCGCTGCTTGATGCGCACACGGGTCTGTTTTTCGTCTGGCTGCGGCAATTGCACAGCAACGATGCCGCGATCGGCCCATGCGATGCCGCAGCGGCCGATGGCGGTGTCGAAGAGAGTGAACTGAACGTCGGTCATATGAGCCTCCATCGATCGCATCAGCATCCGATGTGGTGAGGTCCGGAGTTTGCGACGATCTTCAGCCATTCGCCACCCGATTCCGGAGCGGCAAACAGCTTTGTCTCAACTCTGCTCGCGCGACGGCATTGAGGCGGCCTTGTGGATAAAAGCCTGGCCGAGCATGTCGAGGATTTCCTTGGTGGCCACGAACATGAACACACCCGCCTCGGTGTCGAAGGAGATGCCGACCACGGTCGGATCGGGCTGGAAGTCCAACAGGCTGTAGCCCTTCAGCGGGAGGGCGGGAACTTCTTTCGGATTCGACATGTCGGTCTCCCGCGTCAATGAAAGGCTCGTGAAAGCCGGAACAACGAGGGCTTAGACAACAATTCGGAGCACGCCAAGGCGTTATTTCGTAGCGTTGGCCAGGCCTCCAACGACAATCGGGACCGCATAGCGGCCCCGATCTTCAGAAGTCCAAGCCGCGCGATGGAAATGGCGGACTTACTCGTCGTTCTGCATCGCTGCGGCCAGCTTGTCGTAATATTTGCCGACGAGGTCGATATTGCCCTTGTTCTCGACTGCTGGCGGCGGCGATTTGAGCGCGGCGTTGAGATCGGCGAGCGCGGCCTTCTTGTCCTTGGCCGGCATTTTCTTATCGGCCTGCACGGCCGCGATCTGCTGCTTGAAGACCACTTCGGGGCCGACATATTTCTTGGTCTGCGGATCGAAGCCGCCCAGCACCAGCATGATGTTTTCGACGACGTCGTTGTAGTCGCCGTAGTTCGCAAAGCCGTTTTTCTTGGCGACGTCATCGAGCTGCGCGACCACTTTGGGATCCGGCTTGTCAGGCTCCTGCTGCGGCAGCTTGGCGGTCACCGCATCAAGATCCTTCTGCGCAGCCAGCACCTGCTCGATCTGCTTGTCAGTCAGCGCAATCTGCTTTGGCGCCGGCGCATTTTGCGCGGGAGCTGCGGTGGGTGCCGGTGTGGGCGGCGTCTGTTTTGCGGCGGGCTGTTTCTGCGCCTGCGCATATGCAGCGCCAGCAACGGGAATCGTTGCAAAGCCTGCGATGGTCAGGGCGGCGATGACGGGGCGAAGGATGGAACGCATGAAGATCTCCTCGGCAAATTGGAGCGACCAGGGAAAGTCGATCGCGGAGCGAAACCGGTTCAACGAGCCCGGTGGGCAGAGGATGGAATGCTGCAGCTGAATCGTGGCTGAATGATCGCAGCGGCCGGTCGTCCCTTCCCCGGCTGCTCGGTTGCCGATCTTCCGCCCATTACCCGATTATGGTGCATGTACGACCAACAACGCAGGTCGCCATTCCGACGATCAGTCGTCCTTCAGCGCGACGGCGAGCTTGTCGTAATACTTGATCGCGAGATCGATATTGCCCTTGTTTTCGACAGCTGGCGGTGGCGACGCCATCTTGGCATTGAGATCGTCGATCGCCTCCTTCCTGTCTTCGGCTGAGAGGCTCTTGTCCGCCTGAACGGTGGCGATCTTCTGCTTGATCACGGCAACCGGCCCCACATAGGTCTTCGTCTTCGGATCGATGCCCGCCATTGCGAGACCGATATTGTCGAAAAGGATCGTATACTCGGCGTAATTTGCAAAACCATGCTTCTTGGCGACACCATCGATCTGGGCAAGGACCGCTGCGTTCGTTCCGGGAGTGGCGACAAAGCCGTCGAGATCTTTCTGCGCTGCGAGCAACGCCACCACCTGCTTTTCACTGAG
>NZ_CP197240.1:3740000-3742500 GCF_052076055.1 Tardiphaga sp. 215_C5_N2_1
TCCCGGATAGTACTCTCAGGTATTCGGAGTTTGATTGGGGTTGGTAAGACGGTAAGTCCCCCTAGCCCATTCAGTGCTCTACCCCCTGAGGTATTCATCCGAGGCGATACCTAAATATCTTTCGCGGAGAACCAGCTATTTCCCAGTTTGATTGGCCTTTCACCCCTAACCACAGGTCATCGGAGTCTTTTTCAACAGACACCCGTTCGGTCCTCCAGTGAGTGTTACCTCACCTTCAACCTGCCCATGGCTAGATCACTAGGTTTCGGGTCTAATACAACGAACTTAGCGCCCTATTCAGACTCGCTTTCGCTGCGCATACACCTATCGGCTTAAGCTTGCTCGTTAAATTAAGTCGCTGGCCCATAATACAAAAGGTACGACGTCACCCAGAACGTATCTTGGGCTCCGTCTGTTTGTAGGTATCCGGTTTCAGGTCTATTTCACTCCCCTCGTCGGGGTGCTTTTCACCTTTCCCTCACGGTACTAGTTCGCTATCGGTCAATGAGGAGTACTTAGGCTTGGAGGGTGGTCCCCCCACGTTCAGACAGGATTTCACGTGTCCCGCCTTACTCAAGGACATATCATTGCATTACCCGTACGGGACTATCACCCTCTGAGGTCCAGCTTTCCTGACTGGTTCCGGTTGTCTTTGATATGCCACTGGCCTGGTCCGCGTTCGCTCGCCACTACTAACGGAGTCTCTGTTGATGTCCTTTCCTCCGGGTACTTAGATGTTTCAGTTCCCCGGGTTCGCTTGAAACCCCCTATGTATTCAGGAGTCTCATACCTTCAACTGATAACCGAAAATCCAAAACCACCGTTACTTGCGTAACGATGACCTTAGAGTTTCGGCTATCGAAGGTGGGTTTCCCCATTCGGAAATCTATGGATCAAAGCCTCTTCGCGGCTCCCCATAGCTTATCGCAGCGTAGCACGTCCTTCATCGCCTCTCATTGCCAAGGCATCCACCGAATACCCTTAAGACACTTGATTGCTCTCATTATCAATATCCACACACTCGGCAGAGTTTGCTGCACGCTGCTTGGCATAACCAACGAATTGGAAACGCCAAATCCGCACGCCGGCGGTCAAGCCGTGCGCACTTCGTGCAGCTGGATATGATTTAGAAAGACCAGTTTGCTTCGTAAGATCGAACCGACAACGAGGCGGTCAAGCTTCGTTGAAAAGGAATAAAGATGCGGAAGCTTTGCAAGCAAAGCGTTCGCACTCAATTCCTGGAGATTATGATTGCGGCACCCGCAATTGCTTGCAGATCCGAACCTCGGAACGATCTCCTCTTTACGATGTCATAAATCCCGCAGCCGATCTCGTAAGACCGACAAGCGAAGTTATACCGCGGACTAAATCAGGCGCTGCCCATGTGGCGCGCACTGTCTGAACACACTGAATGTCTTGAAGTTGTTTTCGTCTCGATCACTCATCAGCATCCAACCAAAGTTTCTGGTGGAGGCAGACGGGATCGAACCGACGACCTCATGCTTGCAAAGCACGCGCTCTCCCAGCTGAGCTATGCCCCCGTTCCAGAAGACGAATGCTCAACGCTGTAGTTCGCGTTTTGCAGATGCGATGCTTGCGCATGTGATGTCGACGTCAGCAGCAGCCTTGAAAGCAAAGCGCGCAAATATGGTGGGCCTGGGAAGACTTGAACTTCCGACCTCACGCTTATCAAGCGCGCGCTCTAACCAACTGAGCTACAAGCCCTAACAACAAAGGACTGCGCTCGGCTCATCGACATGACCTTGCGATCAAACGCCAACAAGCAGCACGAGCACGCCCCAGCGTGTGTTCGTCCGCGAAGAAAGAGAAACGAAGACGGCGGTGTCCCGCCTATGCAGCTCAGACATTGATCCAATGTCTGGCCACTGATGTTTCAAAAGAGGTTCGATAGATGCAAGCATCTGAAGAACCATCCTTAGAAAGGAGGTGATCCAGCCGCAGGTTCCCCTACGGCTACCTTGTTACGACTTCACCCCAGTCGCTGACCCTACCGTGGTCAGCTGCCCCCTTGCGGTTAGCGCACTGCCTTCAGGTAGAACCAACTCCCATGGTGTGACGGGCGGTGTGTACAAGGCCCGGGAACGTATTCACCGTGGCATGCTGATCCACGATTACTAGCGATTCCAACTTCATGGGCTCGAGTTGCAGAGCCCAATCCGAACTGAGACGGCTTTTTGAGATTTGCGAGAGGTCGCCCTTTTGCATCCCATTGTCACCGCCATTGTAGCACGTGTGTAGCCCAGCCCGTAAGGGCCATGAGGACTTGACGTCATCCCCACCTTCCTCGCGGCTTATCACCGGCAGTCTCCTTAGAGTGCTCAACTAAATGGTAGCAACTAAGGACGGGGGTTGCGCTCGTTGCGGGACTTAACCCAACATCTCACGACACGAGCTGACGACAGCCATGCAGCACCTGTGCTCTATGCCCCGAAGGGAAGGTTCCATCTCTGGTACCGGTCATAGACATGTCAAGGGCTGG
>NZ_CP197240.1:3747500-6603980 GCF_052076055.1 Tardiphaga sp. 215_C5_N2_1
TCAGACAGGATTTCACGTGTCCCGCCTTACTCAAGGACATATCATTGCATTACCCGTACGGGACTATCACCCTCTGAGGTCCAGCTTTCCTGACTGGTTCCGGTTGTCTTTGATATGCCACTGGCCTGGTCCGCGTTCGCTCGCCACTACTAACGGAGTCTCTGTTGATGTCCTTTCCTCCGGGTACTTAGATGTTTCAGTTCCCCGGGTTCGCTTGAAACCCCCTATGTATTCAGGAGTCTCATACCTTCAACTGATAACCGAAAATCCAAAACCACCGTTACTTGCGTAACGATGACCTTAGAGTTTCGGCTATCGAAGGTGGGTTTCCCCATTCGGAAATCTATGGATCAAAGCCTCTTCGCGGCTCCCCATAGCTTATCGCAGCGTAGCACGTCCTTCATCGCCTCTCATTGCCAAGGCATCCACCGAATACCCTTAAGACACTTGATTGCTCTCATTATCAATATCCACACACTCGGCAGAGTTTGCTGCACGCTGCTTGGCATAACCAACGAATTGGAAACGCCAAATCCGCACGCCGGCGGTCAAGCCGTGCGCACTTCGTGCAGCTGGATATGATTTAGAAAGACCAGTTTGCTTCGTAAGATCGAACCGACAACGAGGCGGTCAAGCTTCGTTGAAAAGGAATAAAGATGCGGAAGCTTTGCAAGCAAAGCGTTCGCACTCAATTCCTGGAGATTATGATTGCGGCACCCGCAATTGCTTGCAGATCCGAACCTCGGAACGATCTCCTCTTTACGATGTCATAAATCCCGCAGCCGATCTCGTAAGACCGACAAGCGAAGTTATACCGCGGACTAAATCAGGCGCTGCCCATGTGGCGCGCACTGTCTGAACACACTGAATGTCTTGAAGTTGTTTTCGTCTCGATCACTCATCAGCATCCAACCAAAGTTTCTGGTGGAGGCAGACGGGATCGAACCGACGACCTCATGCTTGCAAAGCACGCGCTCTCCCAGCTGAGCTATGCCCCCGTTCCAGAAGACGAATGCTCAACGCTGTAGTTCGCGTTTTGCAGATGCGATGCTTGCGCATGTGATGTCGACGTCAGCAGCAGCCTTGAAAGCAAAGCGCGCAAATATGGTGGGCCTGGGAAGACTTGAACTTCCGACCTCACGCTTATCAAGCGCGCGCTCTAACCAACTGAGCTACAAGCCCTAACAACAAAGGACTGCGCTCGGCTCATCGACATGACCTTGCGATCAAACGCCAACAAGCAGCACGAGCACGCCCCAGCGTGTGTTCGTCCGCGAAGAAAGAGAAACGAAGACGGCGGTGTCCCGCCTATGCAGCTCAGACATTGATCCAATGTCTGGCCACTGATGTTTCAAAAGAGGTTCGATAGATGCAAGCATCTGAAGAACCATCCTTAGAAAGGAGGTGATCCAGCCGCAGGTTCCCCTACGGCTACCTTGTTACGACTTCACCCCAGTCGCTGACCCTACCGTGGTCAGCTGCCCCCTTGCGGTTAGCGCACTGCCTTCAGGTAGAACCAACTCCCATGGTGTGACGGGCGGTGTGTACAAGGCCCGGGAACGTATTCACCGTGGCATGCTGATCCACGATTACTAGCGATTCCAACTTCATGGGCTCGAGTTGCAGAGCCCAATCCGAACTGAGACGGCTTTTTGAGATTTGCGAGAGGTCGCCCTTTTGCATCCCATTGTCACCGCCATTGTAGCACGTGTGTAGCCCAGCCCGTAAGGGCCATGAGGACTTGACGTCATCCCCACCTTCCTCGCGGCTTATCACCGGCAGTCTCCTTAGAGTGCTCAACTAAATGGTAGCAACTAAGGACGGGGGTTGCGCTCGTTGCGGGACTTAACCCAACATCTCACGACACGAGCTGACGACAGCCATGCAGCACCTGTGCTCTATGCCCCGAAGGGAAGGTTCCATCTCTGGTACCGGTCATAGACATGTCAAGGGCTGGTAAGGTTCTGCGCGTTGCGTCGAATTAAACCACATGCTCCACCGCTTGTGCGGGCCCCCGTCAATTCCTTTGAGTTTTAATCTTGCGACCGTACTCCCCAGGCGGAATGCTTAAAGCGTTAGCTGCGCCACTAGTGAGTAAACCCACTAACGGCTGGCATTCATCGTTTACGGCGTGGACTACCAGGGTATCTAATCCTGTTTGCTCCCCACGCTTTCGTGCCTCAGCGTCAGTTATGGGCCAGTGAGCCGCCTTCGCCACTGGTGTTCTTGCGAATATCTACGAATTTCACCTCTACACTCGCAGTTCCACTCACCTCTCCCATACTCAAGACTTTCAGTATCAAAGGCAGTTCTGGAGTTGAGCTCCAGGATTTCACCTCTGACTTAAAAACCCGCCTACGCACCCTTTACGCCCAGTGATTCCGAGCAACGCTAGCCCCCTTCGTATTACCGCGGCTGCTGGCACGAAGTTAGCCGGGGCTTATTCTTACGGTACCGTCATTATCTTCCCGTACAAAAGAGCTTTACAACCCTAGGGCCTTCATCACTCACGCGGCATGGCTGGATCAGGCTTGCGCCCATTGTCCAATATTCCCCACTGCTGCCTCCCGTAGGAGTTTGGGCCGTGTCTCAGTCCCAATGTGGCTGATCATCCTCTCAGACCAGCTACTGATCGTCGCCTTGGTAGGCCTTTACCCCACCAACTAGCTAATCAGACGCGGGCCAATCTCTCGGCGATAAATCTTTCCCCGTAAGGGCTTATCCGGTATTAGCACAAGTTTCCCTGTGTTGTTCCGAACCAAGAGGTATGTTCCCACGCGTTACTCACCCGTCTGCCACTGACGTATTGCTACGCCCGTTCGACTTGCATGTGTTAAGCCTGCCGCCAGCGTTCGCTCTGAGCCAGGATCAAACTCTCAAGTTGGACTTGAAACTTTAAACCGGCTGATCACAACGTATTGACGAGGTCCCACCATACTAAATCAGCCAAACCGAAGTTCAGCCAATCTGCTGTCCGCGCTTCACAGCGCTAACAACGATGGTGTTAACCTTTGTTCAAAACGTGTACCGCCGAAGTCTTTCGTCCGGCCCCGCCTCAGGAAGCCGAAGCTTCCATCGAACGAGACCCGCAAGGACTCCGCCGTCCACGTTTCTCTTTCTTCAATTTAACTTGTCAAACAGCCCGACGCAGATGCGTCAATCTCCCCGAGAGGGAGAAAATCTTATCACTCAATCACCCGACAACAGATCAGCAGCCGACACCTATCGGCTACTGAAACACTCTTCGCGGTGATGAGCTTCCGAGACACGAACAACCGCCCGGGCTGGTAGGCCCCGGCGCCGCTGCGCTCAGTGGCCGGGTTATAGGCCCCCTCACCCGAAACTGTCAACGCCATTCGTCAGAAAATCGTCACGTGCTGTGGAGGAGGCCTCAGGGCCCAAAAAGCGTAGGTTTTACAGGGGTGACGCCGTACAAGAGCCACATTCCTCCGACGTTCTGAGCATGCCTTGTGCAAAGATTCTGCGTCGCCCCTGAAACTTTTTAGGGGTGGTCGAACTGGATCTGGGCCCAACGGTCTCTCGAAAGAACGAGCTGCGTCATCGCAGTGCGCTTTTGGGCCAAAGAGAACACAGCGAAAGAGTTTGCAGCATTGACGTTCGTCCATTCGGCCAGCATTTTGGCGCGCACTGTTCGACCGTCGATGCGATGTGCTTGGGGAAGACTCTTCGCATGATGCTGGGAATTCGGGGGATGTCGGCTTGAATCACGGACTGTCACGCGGTGGCGCCTATAATCGTGAGACCGGGATGATTGATCTCGGCCACGAGCCGCCGCTATCCGTTGATGGCTCCGAAGCCGCAGTCATCGATCGTCGCCGCGTCTCGGTACAGTGGTTCAGTGGTACTATCCTCACAGGTCTCTGCGGCGCGGCTCTGATCGGCGGCGCCGTTTTTGCGTCGCTTGACGGCGAGATGACCTTTGCCAAGGTACCGGAGCGTGTCGAAGGCGCGCTACGCGGCGCCTTCAGTGCCACCGACAAACAAGCAAGCCTGCATAAGAGTGACCGCCTGCCGCCGCCGAGCGACTCTTCCGCCGCGCGCCAGGTACTCAAAGTCTCCACCGTCACCCGCGTCGGCAATCGCGACGTGATGCGTGTGCGGCCCTTTATCCGAATTTCCGGCAATCTGGCGATGGCGACCAGCGATCTCAGTGCCAAGATCCCGCCCTTCAATGCACAGCGCCTGCTGACCGATGTCGGCAGCCCCGCTCCGAACAGCGACGACGCCGCGGTCAATCCGAATGCCGTCGAGCCCGATGCCGAGGTCTCCTTCGTCACCCGCGATCTCGGTCAGGTACTGCCGAAAGCCAAGATCGGCGCCAGCGTTGCTATTGATGAAGTCTTGATGCGCGTGCGCGACGCCTCCAACTGGCGCGGCAATACTGGCGTTCGCTACACGACGGTCGCCAGCGCCACCGGCGATATCGGCGGACAGCCCGACATGAAGATGGCCTATGCCGCCGAAGGCACCACAGCCGATCCTTATGCGGGCTTCGAAACCCGCATCGTGCCGGAAAACGTCACGCTGCTGGCCAAGACCAAGGATCAGGCGACCGGCGGCAACCCGAATGGCGAGCGTATCCATATCGTCAAGAAGGGCGACACCATCCTGACCATCCTGCGCGACCAAGGCGCGATGCCCGAGGAAGCCAAGGCCATTGCCACTACGCTGGGTGCCCGTGGCCGCGACGGCGGACTGAAGGAAGGTCAGAAAGTTCGCATCCTGATGTCGCCGGCCGGACCGGGCCAGCGTTTGCAGCCGTATCGCGTGATCGTCGCCAACGACTCCACCATCGAAGCTGTCGCCGCCCTCTCCGATCTCGGCAAATACGTCGCCGTCGATGTCTCCAGCATGAACACCGTCGCCGAAGCGCCAAGCGCATCGGACGATGACGAGGAGGATGACGGCACCGGCGTGCGGCTCTATCAGAGCATTTACGAGACGGCACTGCGCAACAAGGTCCCGGCCACCGTCATCGAGGACATGATCCGGATCTACTCCTACGACGTGGATTTCCAGCGCAAAGTACAGCCCGGCGACTCGTTCGACGTGTTCTTTGCCGGCGAAGACGAAGGCGCCACCATCACCGAAAAGACCGAAGTGTTGTTCGCTTCGCTTACGGTGGGCGGCGAAACCAAAAAATACTATCGCTTCCTGACCACCGACGACTCGGTCGTCGACTACTATGACGAGACCGGCAAGAGCGCGAAGAAGTTTCTGGTCCGCAAGCCCGTCAATAACGCCATCATGCGTTCGGGCTTCGGCGGACGCCGCCACCCGATCCTCGGCTACACCAAGATGCATACCGGCGTGGACTGGTCGACGCCCTACGGCACCCCGATTTTCGCATCCGGCAATGGCGTGATCGAAAAAGCAGCCTGGGAAGGCGGCTACGGCAAATATATCCGCATCAAGCACAACAACGGCTACGAGACCGCCTACGGTCATATGTCGGCCTTTGCCAAGGGCATGGAGCCCGGCAAGCGCGTGCGGCAGGGTCAGGTCATCGGCTTCGTCGGCTCCACCGGCATGTCCACCGGCGCCCACGTTCACTACGAAATTCTGGTCAACGGCCGCTTCGTCGATCCTATGCGCGTGAAACTGCCACGCGGCCGCTCGCTCGAAGGGCCGATCATGGCCGGCTTCGAGAAGGAACGTGACCGGATCGACGCCCAGATGACCATGCGAGGCCCCGGCGCCCGCGTGTCCGACGCAGGCGTGACCGGCGCGGTGCCACCAGCACGGCCGACGACCAGCCGCTAAATTCGTATTTTTCGTCTTGTTCTGCGCGTCAGACCGATGCCGCGTGGGCTAGGGGACGCTTGGGACAGTGGCAAAAGGGCCGCTGAGGTCCGACGATCAATCCGCAGCGAGCTCTGCAGACCCGATCAGGTGAACGCCAGGCGCGCCGATCACGGCTGCCTCGATCAATGCGTCGGCGATCTTGTCGGCGGGGCTGATCCGATAACTGCGCGGCAGAACCGGACCCAACACACCGAGCACCGCCGCCGCGACGTGTTCGCCCAGCCGGAATTCGTCGCGGTCACCGCCGATCAAGCCCGGCCGCACAATCGTCAAAGACGGAAAGCCCATCGCCTTCAGCGCTTCCTCCACTTCGCCTTTGGTACGCGGATAGAGCAGCTTTGAGCGCGCATTGGCACCCACCGACGAATTGAGCGCGAAACGGCTAGCGCCGTGCTTGCGCGCCAGCCGGGCGACCTCCAGCGGGTAATCATAATCCACAACGCGAAATGCCTGATCCGAGCCGGCCTTGGCGCGCGTCGTGCCGAGTGCACAGATCACACCATCGACGTCCCACCAGTCCTCCTCGGCTGGTAACCGGTCGAAGTCGACCAGCGGGTTGTCGAGCTTCGCATGCGCCTCGAGCGGCCGCCGCGTCGACGCAACGATGCGCGTGATCCGACTGTCGGCGAGCGCTTTGGCGATGACATGGCGGCCGACAAGGCCGGTGGCGCCGACCACGAGAATGCGGGTCATGATCTTTCTCCAACGTGGAAACGGCCTGAACCGTGAGGTTCAGGCCGTTTCGTTGCGTTTAAACCCGTGCCGTCAGTTCAGCTGCCGCTTCGGCACCGGCGCCTCGAACTCGGCGATCTCCGCGGTCCGGGCCGGCTTGCCGTTGAAGGTCAGGACGTTGCCGGCGGCGCTTATGTCGACATGGTCACCGTCCTTGACGTCGCCGGCGAGGATCATCTCGGCCAGCGGATCCTGCACGTTGCGCTGGATCACACGCTTGAGGGGACGGGCGCCGTAGGCGGGATCCCAGCCCTTGTCGGCGAGCCAGTCACGGGCTTCGTCCTCCAGCACCAGCGTGATCTTGCGATCTTCCAGCAGCTTGGTGAGCCGCGCGAACTGGATCTCGACGATCCGGCCCATTTCGCTCTTCTGCAAGCGGTGGAACAGGATGATCTCGTCGACACGATTCAGGAATTCCGGCCGGAAATGGGCGCGGACGTTGCCCATCACCAGGTCGCGCACCGCTGACGTATCCTCGCCCTCGGGCTGGTTGACCAGGAATTCCGAACCGAGATTCGACGTCATGATGATCAGCGTGTTGCGGAAATCGACGGTGCGGCCCTGGCCATCGGTCAGGCGGCCATCGTCGAGCACCTGCAGCAGCACGTTGAACACGTCCGGATGCGCCTTCTCGACTTCGTCGAACAGCACGACCTGATAGGGCCGCCGCCGCACAGCTTCGGTCAGCGCGCCGCCCTCGTCATAACCGACATAACCCGGAGGCGCGCCGATCAGGCGTGAGACCGAGTGCTTCTCCATATATTCGGACATGTCGAGGCGAACCATCGCGGTGTCATCGTCAAACAGATAGGACGCCAACGCCTTGGTCAGCTCGGTCTTGCCGACGCCGGTGGGGCCGAGGAACATGAACGAGCCGATCGGCCGGTTCGGATCCTGCAGGCCTGCCCGTGAACGACGGACGGCAGTTGCCACCGCACGCACAGCTTCGGCCTGGCCGACGACGCGCTCGCCAAGGCTCAGCTCCATGCGCAGCAGCTTGTCCTTCTCGCCTTCCAGCATCTTGTCGACCGGCACGCCGGTCCAGCGCGAGACCACCTGCGCGATGTGATTGGCGGTGACCGCCTCTTCCATCATCTCGGAATTCTCGTTGGCTTCGATATCGGCCAGACGCTTTTCAAGATCGGGAATCCGGCCATAGGCCAGCTCACCCGCGCGTTGATATTCGCCGCGGCGTTGCGCTTCGGCGAGTTCTAAGCGCAAGCCATCAAGCTCGCTCTTGAGCTTCTGCGCATTCGACAGCTTGTTCTTCTCGGCCGACCAGCGCTGGGTCAGCGCTGCCGATTTCTCTTCGAGCTCGGCGAGTTCCTTCTTGAGCGTTTCGAGCCTGCTCTTCGAGCCTGCATCGGTTTCCTTGCCAAGCGCCTCCTGCTCGATCTTGAGCCGGATGATCTCGCGGTCCATCGAATCGAGTTCTTCAGGCTTGGAGTCGACCTGCATCTTCAACCGTGCCGAAGCCTCGTCCATCAGGTCGATGGCTTTATCCGGCAGGAAGCGATCGGTGATGTAGCGGTTCGACAGCGTGACGGCAGCGACCAGTGCGCTATCCGTGATGCGGACACCGTGATGCTGTTCATATTTGTCCTTGAGGCCGCGCAGGATCGAGACGGTGTCTTCCACAGTCGGCTCAGCCACGAAGATCGGCTGGAAGCGCCGCGCCAGCGCCGCGTCCTTCTCCACATGCTTGCGATATTCATCGAGCGTGGTGGCGCCGATGCAATGCAATTCGCCGCGGGCGAGCGCAGGCTTCAGCAGGTTGGACGCATCCATCGCGCCATCGCCCTTGCCGGCGCCGATCAGCTGATGCATTTCGTCGATGAACAGGATGATGCCGCCCTCGGCCGAGGTCACCTCGCCGAGCACCGCCTTCAGCCGCTCCTCGAACTCGCCGCGATATTTCGCGCCGGCAATCAGCGCACCGAGATCGAGCGACAGCAGGCTTTTGTCCTTCAGGCTCTCCGGCACGTCGCCATTGAGGATGCGCAGCGCGAGACCTTCGACGATGGCGGTCTTGCCGACGCCGGGTTCGCCGATCAGCACGGGATTGTTCTTGGTTCGCCGCGACAATACCTGAATCGTGCGGCGGATTTCCTCGTCGCGGCCAATCACCGGGTCGAGCTTGCCATCACGCGCAGCCTGGGTCAGGTCGCGGGCATATTTCTTCAACGCGTCATAAGCGTTTTCGGCCGTGGCGGAATCCGCCGTGCGGCCCTTGCGCAGCGCATTGATCGCGGCATTGAGATTTTGCGGCGTGACGCCGCCCTTGTTCAGCAGGCTGCCGGCTTCGGAGTCCTTGTCGAGCGCCAGCGCAAGTAGCAGCCGCTCCACGGTGACGAAACTGTCGCCAGCCTTTTCGGCGGCCTTTTCGGCGGCATCGAAGGCGCGCGCGGTCGCCGGCGCCAGATAGACCTGCCCGGCCCCTGCGCCCGAGACCTTGGGCATCTTGCCCAGCTCGGTTTCCGTCGCCTTCAGGATGGCGCGGGAGTTGCCGCCGGCGCGATCGATCAGGCCGCCGGCCAGACCTTCGCTGTCGTCCAGCAGGACTTTCAGAATGTGCAGCGGCGAGAATTGCTGATGGCCCTCGCGCACGGCCAGTGACTGCGCCGACTGGATGAAGCCGCGCACCCGTTCGGTGTATTTCTCAATATTCATTGTGTGTTGTCCCTCGGCCTGCCCTGTCCGCCTCGAAAGCACGGATGGGGCATCTTCATTGGGTATCCGCAGGCCGCATTGATGGTGGTCAACCGGCTGCGGTCGTCGCTGGCGTCAAAACCAGCTTGATGCAAATGTGGGCAGCCAGTTCCCGAAACGGAAGGGGTCCGCATAAAATTCCAATCGGCCAGGCGATGGCGCCGCGGGCCCAAATCTCTTAAGACCGGAACCATGCCAGAACAGTCTTACGCCAGCGTTGCCAGCATCTACCGCTATCCGGTGAAGGGCCTGACGCCCGAGCCTCTGGAACAAGTCACGCTGAAGCCCGGTCAGACCCTGCCGGCCGACCGGCGCTATGCCATCGAGAACGGCCCGATCGGGTTCGACCCGGCAGCACCGCAATATTTTCCCAAGACCCAGTTTCTGATGCTGATGCGCAACGAGCGCCTGGCGGCGCTCCGCAGCCACTACGACGACGCCAGCCATACGCTGACAATCCGGCAGGACAATCTAGCGGTGGCGCGAGCCGACCTGCAGACGACCGAAGGACGTGCAGAGATCGAAGCGTTCTTCGCGAAGAATTTTGCCGATGAATTGCGCGGACCACCCAGGGTGTTGTTCGCGGACGGCCATAGCTTTTCGGATGTGCCGCGCAAGGTGGTGTCGATCATCAACCTCGCCAGCGTCAAAGATCTCGAAAAGGCCGTCGGACAGCCGGTGCATCCGCTACGCTTTCGCGGCAACGTGCATGTAGCGGGCTGGCCGGCCTGGCATGAATTCGACCTGATCGATCGGACGCTCGCTATCGGCAGCACCCGGTTCAAAGTGGTGAAGCGCATCGTCCGCTGTGCAGCGACCAATGTCGATCCGGATACGGCCGCACGAGATCTGACGATTCCGAAAACGCTGCTGCAGACCTATGGTCATGCCGATTGCGGAATTTACGCTGAGGTCATCACCGGCGGCACGATCACCGCCGGCGATAAGATCGTCGTCGCAGAATAGACGAACTCAGCTCGTCGGCATCACGTAGGCGTAAACGCGACCACGCGAATACACCGACTCGGCGACGCGGTTGCCGTGATTGCCGGAGACGATGATCGGATTGCCCTTGGCATCGACGCCCGAGACGACACCGACATGACCGCCGCGACGACCGCGCGACATCACGGCGATGGCGCCGACCTGCGGACCGGAGATGCGCTGGCCATAGCTCGAGAACGAGCGCGCCATATCAGACCCGGTGCCTTGATGGCCGGTGCGCTTCAATACGAGGTTCATGAACGCTGCGCACCACAAGCGACCGCGCGCCGTCGGATTGCCGCGGCCGATGAAGCTGCGCGCTGCATCGACGATGCCCGAACCGCCGAAGCCGCCGGAAGGCTGGTTCATGCTTGCATTGGCGTTATTGAAATTTGTGGAGTCGCCGAACGAAGGCGCCTGCTGTTCGACTCGGGCACTGCGCCGTGCATACCGCGCGCGATGCCGGACGTGATGACGCGTGCTGTGTGTGTACTTGCCGACGTGGTGCGAATGACGCGAAGCACCATGATGAGGACGTGCCGACGCGGGAGAGACTGACGCGAGAACTGCCGCCGAACACACCGCAAGAGCCGAGATGCGAAGTGCACGGCGATACGCAAAGAACTGAACCATACCGAATTTTTCCTCTTAACACCCCCGAACCCCATCAGCCCAAATACGCGGGCTAACAATCGGGACGGGCGTGGTAACGAAGTTGGTATGGCGATAACAAGACCTAGAACGGTTCAAGTGACGATTTTTTAACGGCGACATCGGAGGGAATCGCTTCAACTTCAACGGACGCCATACGTATAGACATAGCAGCCACCCATTCGACAGAATGCGCGCTTATATTACCTATTCGAATTAGCTTTTACGCACATCTTTGGCGTGTATCGCAGGTCGACACACGGCGTGAAAAGCCGCATGGAATGCGGTATTTCTGTTTCCATCAGGCAGAAATCTACACGCGATCAGGGTTGCGCCGATTTACTCGCGCGGCTCAGCAGGAAAACGCCCTGCTCCCCGAACATGTTCCAGAACCACCACGGCGCATTGAGGCGCAGCGGACGGCCATAGAGATCGAGCGCAACGGCGCGCTCCATCTTCACGTTGATCTCGTCGCACAAGACAACGAAATCCTTGATGGTACAGAAGTGAATGTTCGGCGTGTCGTACCACGTCGCCGGCAGATTCTCCGTACGCGGCATCCGGCCACCGACAAGCAACTGCACCCGCATCTTCCAGAAGCCGAAATTCGGAAACGACACGATCGCGCTGCGGCCGATGCGCAGCAGATTTTCCAGCACGACGCGCGGCTGCCGCGTCGCCTGCAGCGTCTGCGACAGGATCACGTAGTCGAACGCATCGTCGGGATAGTTGATCAAGTCCGTATCGGCGTCGCCCTGCACCACTGCGAGGCCTTTGCCGACACAGCGGTTGACGCCCTCGCGCGACAATTCGATGCCGCGGCCGTCAATGCCGCGGCTTTCCAGCAATTGCAGCAGATCGCCATCGCCGCAGCCCACGTCGAGCACCTTCGAACCCGGCTTGATCATCTCCGCGACCAGGAGGTGATCGCCACGATAATCCTGCGTGCCGCGCGGCGCCGGCGTCGCCACCGCAGAATTCAGCGGCAAGGCTTGTTGTGGAAACGCCATCTCTATGTCCCCGTAACAGGCAGGCCGCGCACGGAGGCTGCGGAGTTCAGGAATGCACCGGCGATATCGAGGAACTCGGGCACGTCGAGCAGGAAGGCATCATGACCCTTGTCGGTTTCGATCTCCGCAAAGGACACGCGGACGCCGCCGGCATTCAGCGCGTGCACGACGTCGCGCGATTCTGCCGTCGGGAACAGCCAGTCTGATGTGAACGACATCAGACAGAAACGCGTCTGCGTATCGCGAAACGCTTCCGCAAGCTTGCCGTTGTGGTCGGCTGCGATATCGAAATAGTCCATCGCACGCGTCAGGTAGAGATAGGAGTTGGCATCGAAGCGCTCGACGAAGGACGAGCCCTGATAGCGCAGATAGCTCTCGACCTGAAAATCCGCATCGAAGGAGAATGTCGGCAACTCCCTGTCCTGCATGCGGCGGCCGAACTTGCGGTGCAAGGCGGCATCCGACAGATAGGTGATATGCGCGGCCATCCGCGCGACGCCGAGGCCGCGATGCGGATGTGTGCCTTCCTCGAAATAACGCCCGCCGCGCCAATCGGGATCGGCCATCACGGCCTGACGACCCAATTCGTGGAACGCGATGTTCTGCGCCGAGTGCCGCGTGCTGCAGGCAACCGCCAGCGCGGAGAACACGCGCTCCGGATAGGCCGCGGTCCATTGTAGCGTCTGCATGCCGCCCATGGAACCGCCGACGACGCAAAACAACTGACCGATACCCAGACTGTCGATCAGCATCGCCTGCGCACGCACCATGTCGGGAATGGTGATGACCGGAAAATCCAGTCCCCAGATCTTGCCGGTGGCGGGATTGGTCGAGGCCGGACCGGTCGAGCCCATGCAACCGCCGAGCACATTCGAACAGATGATGAAGTAGCGTTCGGTGTCGAGCGCCTTGCCGGGGCCGACCAGTGTCTGCCACCAGCCGGGCTTGCCGGTGATCGGATTGATATTGGCGACGTGCTGGTCACCGGTCAAAGCGTGGCAGACTAGGATCGCATTGGATTTGTCGGCGTTGAGCGTTCCGTAGGTCTGATAGGCGATCTGGAACGGGGCGAGGTCGACGCCGCAATCAAGCCGCAGCGGCTGATCCATGCCAAAACCCGCGACCAGCGAGGTCGGGTGATCGGCTTCATGTCCACGCTCATCGGGGCGGACAACCGGACTCTTCACCAGTTCGACATTTACCATCTTGATACCGGCCTCCTCAGGAGGTTCTCAAACCAAAACCGGAATCAGGCCATAAAAAACCCGGCCTGAACAAATAGCTCGGCCGGGATCAAACTGTCCCCGGCCTGTTTAGCGAGTTGTTTAACGTGGCTGCAAGCCGGCCGGCTCAAATGACCACGGAAGAGCCCAGAAACTAGTCCCACACCCGCCTGCCGTCAATATGGGCATACCCCGGTCAAATTGCCCAACTGCCCTGCGGCCAAATCTTCCATGTTTTCTTTGCTTTCCGGCACCGTCTTACCTAATCAATGGCCGTGCCCGCCGGCTCCCTGGAGCCGGCCCGGCAAGCTCGACGGGACCTATCACGCCTCCCGTCCCGAAGGTTTTGAACATGTCGAAATTACCACCCGCCCCGCCCTCGCTGGATGAACTGCGCAAAGAGATCGACAGCATCGACGCGCAGGTTCACGCCCTATTGATGCAGCGCGGCGACATCATCGACCGGCTGATTTCGGTGAAGCAGACCCAGGAGGTCGGCTCGGCCTTTCGGCCGGCGCGCGAGGCCGACATGATGCGCCGTCTGGTGCAGCGCCATCGCGGCATCCTGCCGATCGACACCGTCGAGAGCATCTGGCGGGTGATCATTTCGACTTTCACTTACGTTCAGGCGCCGTTCTCGGTGCATGCGGATCTGTCGCTCGGCGAGAGCGCGATGCGGGATTCCGCGCGCTTTCATTTCGGCTTCACGGTGCCTTACGTCGCGCATTTCAGCGCCGCCGCAGCGGTCGAGGCCGTGGCCAAGTCCAAGGGCGATCTCGCGCTGGTCTCGGCGACGTCCAGCCGCACGCCGTGGTGGATCCCGCTGGAAGCCCTGGGCGCGCCGAAGATCATCGCACGCCTGCCGTTCATCGAACGCGCCGACCATCCGGCCGCATTGCCGGTGTTCGTGGTGTCGCGCGTTGCCGACAGCGCCATGGTGACCGAGGTCGAGATGTGGAGCGTGCGGGTGTCCGGCTGGAATGCCGAGACCGCGCGTGCGCTGTCGCCGCTGGCCGAAATCGTCGCCGTGCCGGATACCGCCTTTGACGGCGCGGCGCTGCTGATCTCGATCACGAGAGCCTCCAGCCTCGACAAGATCAAGTCGGCGCTGATCGAAGCCGGCGCCTCGGTGCGCTCCACGGCTCTCGTCGGCAGCCACGCAACCCGCTATACCGTGGCCGCCAGCGACGCACCGCGTTCGTAAGCCAATCTGACGTTCTGGAGTTGAAGATGTCCCGTCCTGTGCCGAAGCCCGGCATTCTCGATATCGCGCCCTACACCCCTGGCAAGAGCCCGGTGGTGGAGCCCGGCCGCAAGACCTACAAGCTGTCGGCCAACGAGACCCCGTTCGGTCCGTCGGCGCGCGCCAAGGACGCCTTCGCCACCGCTGTCGCGCATCTCGAGGATTATCCGGAAGGCACGTCGAAGGTGCTGCGCGAGGCGCTCGGCCACCGCTTCGGCCTCGATCCCGCGCAGATCATCTGCGGCGCCGGCTCCGACGAAATTCTGAACCTGATTGCGCATGTCTATCTCGGCCCCGGCGACGAGGCGATTTCAACCGCACACGGCTTCCTGGTCTACCCGATCGCTACCCAGGCGAACGGCGCCACCAATGTGGTCGCTCCGGAAACCAACTTCACCTGCAACGTCGATGCGATCCTGAACTGCGTCACACCGCGCACCAAGCTGGTGTGGCTGGCGAACCCGAACAACCCGACTGGCACCTATCTGCCGTCCTCCGAGATCAAACGCCTGCGCGCCGGCCTGCCGGAGCACGTGCTGCTGGTGCTCGACGCCGCATACTGGGACTACGTGACCAAGGGCGACTACGACAACGGCCTGGAACTGGCGAAGACCACCGAGAATACCGTCGCCACCTACACCTTCTCGAAGGTGCACGGCTTGGCCGCCCTGCGGATCGGCTGGATGTTCGGCCCTGCGCACATCGTCGATGCGATGAACCGGATTCGTGGGCCGTTCAACGTCTCGGCGCCGGCGATGATGGCCGCGGTGGGCGCGATCGAGGACACCGGCCATGTCGAGATGTCGCGCACATACACCGCCAAGTGGATCGGCATCCTGACCGAGGAAATAACCAAGCTCGGCATCGAGGTGACGCCAAGCGTGGCCAATTTCCTGCTGATGCATTTTCCGGCGACCGGCAAGACCGCAGCAGATGCCGATGCGTTCCTGACCAGGCGCGGGCTGGTGCTGCGCGCCGTGACCAATTACGGCCTGCCGAACTCGCTGCGCATGACCATCGGCACCGAGGAAGCCAACAGGCTGGTGATCGAGACGCTGCGTGAATTCATGGCATCGAATTCGGGGCAATGACGTGAGCGCCACGCCGCCCTTCAAACGTATCGCCCTGATCGGCCTCGGCCTGATCGGCTCGTCGCTGGCGCGCGGCATTCAGCAGCTTGGCCTTGCCGGTGAACTCGTTGCCACCGACAATTCGGCGGCCGTGCGTGCACGCGCCGTGGAAATCAAGCTCGCCGACCGCATCGCCGACGACAATGCCAGCGCCGTCAAGGATGCCGATCTGGTCATCGCCTGCGTCCCCGTCGGCGTGGCGGGCGACGTTGCGAAAAGTATCGCGGCGCATCTTTCGCCCGGCGCGATCGTGTCCGACGTCGGTTCGGTGAAAGCCTCCGTGCTGCACGCGATGTCGGAATATCTGCCGGACAACATCCACTTCATTCCCGCGCATCCGGTCGCCGGCACGGAAAACTCCGGTCCCGACTCCGGCTTCGCAGAACTGTTCAGCAATCGCTGGTGCATTCTGACGCCGCCCGAGGGCGCGGATCCTGCGGCCGTCGAAAAGCTCACCGGCTTCTGGGCTGCGCTCGGCGCCAATGTCGAGATCATGCAGGCCGCGCATCACGATCTGGTGCTCGCGGTCACCAGCCATCTGCCGCATCTGATCGCTTATACAATCGTAGGCACGGCCGACGAGCTCGAAGATGTCACGAGGTCGGAAGTGCTGAAGTTCTCCGCGGGCGGTTTCCGCGATTTCACCCGTATCGCAGCATCAGACCCGACCATGTGGCGCGACGTGTTCCTCGCCAACAAGGACGCGGTGCTGGAAATGCTCGGTACCTTCCAGGAAGACCTTTCGAAACTGACCCGTGCCATCCGCCGCGATGACGGCGATGCGCTGTTCGAGCACTTCACCCGCACCCGCGCGATCCGCCGCGGCATCGTGAGTATCGGTCAGGATGAAGCGGCGCCGGACTTCGGGCGCAAGCATCAGGCGCTGACGAAGAAGGATTGAGCGCAGGACCAACAGCCGTCATTGCGAGCGAAGCGAAGCAATCCAGCCTTACTTGCTTTGCGGCTTCTGGATTGCCGCGTCGCTTCGCTCCTCGCAATGACGTGGAGAGGCCGGTGAACCTCACGCCTAAAACAACGGCGGGATCTGCGCCACGCGCAGCGGCCCGAGGAACACCGCGCCATCGACAAACTTCAGCGGGAACGACCGCGCCGCTTTGCCTTCCAAGACAGCCGCAGTCCCGATCGAATTGACGCCGGCGGCAAGGCCGCTGCCGGCATTCTTGCGCACGACATTGCCGAGACCGGGGATCGCGCGATCCAGCGCACCGAGGATGTTGTTGACGTCTTGCGACTTCACGCCGGGCGCAATGCGATCCAGCGCCTCCTGAGGCACGCCCATCTCCAGCAACTTGTCGATGCCGAGGGCGGCGATAGCCTTGTCCAGCCCCGCCACGGTCATCTGCAATTCGCCGTCGAGATTGCCCGCGGCGGTCAGACCGAGCGAGCCCGTCGCCAGCGAGATGATCTCGCCCTGCTGGACGCGCGACTGCACGATCTCGACGCGTCCACCTGCAGCCTGAAGCTCGCGGAAACGCTGCGGCCAGGGCTTGGGCGAGACATCCTTGAGTCCGCTGAGCAATGCGCGGATATCGGCATCGAACGGCGCTGCGAGGATCGGATGAACATCGGCAATGCTGCCGCTCCTGATCTGCAGGGCCGTCTCGATCACCGGCTTGTCCGGCGTGGAGTTTGCTGCCGTGCGGCCATGCAATTCGACCTGTTTGGCACGTGCGGTCGGCGCCTGCACCGAGCCGGCGAAGCGGTCGAGCGACACATCGTCGAACACGATGTCGGCGCTGTCAGGCGTACCGGGCAGACCGGTGATGCTGCTGCGCGCCGAGCCCCAATTCATTACCATCGCCGGCTGACCGCGATCGGACAGGACTGCCGGCGCGGTGAATTCGGCGACCAGGAGCCGCGGCGTGTAGATCTGCGCAACCACGACGATCTCGCCGAGCTTCGCGGTGATCGGCACCTGCGTCGCATTCTGGGTGGCGGTTTGCGAGGTCAGCGAAACGCTGACACCGCTGCAGCGGACTTCGAGCCGGAACGGGAAGCCGGAGACCGAACGGTTGGCGCAATCATAGACGCGGCCAGCCGCGGCCTCTCGGGCGCGCCAGATATCGACGTTTTCGTCGACCTTGGACGCGGCATAGAACCAGAAGCCGCTCCACGCCGCCGCAAGGACGACGATGATGACGGGCAGGATGAAAATCGGCCAGAGGCGGCGCTGGGTGGGCTGTGCATATTCGGACATGGCGGGACGTAGATCGCATGATTTTGTCAAATCGGCGATCCCTTTCATGGGGTTATCCTGTCGTCGCAGGGCCACATTGCAGGAAATCAAGATCGCCCGGGCCCAAGGTTTCTGCTAGGTCGGCATCATGACCGCGAAAATCACCGCCCAGCCCGATTCCGACAGCGATCTCTGGGTGTTCGGCTATGGCTCGCTGATGTGGCGGCCGGGCTTCGAGTTCATCGAACAGGTCCCGGCCCGGCTGATCGGCGAACATCGGGCGCTCTGCGTCTATTCCTTTGACCACCGCGGCACGCCGGAAAAGCCCGGCCTCGTGCTCGGCCTGGACCGCGGCGGCGCCTGCCGCGGCATTGCCTTTCGCGTGGCGGCCAAGCTGCGCCACGACACCATCGCCTATCTCAGGGAGCGCGAGCAGACCACCCATGTCTATCGCGAGGTCATGCGCTCGGTCTGGCTGGATGATGTGGAGCGCACCCGCGTCAGCGCGCTGGCCTATGTGGTCGATCGCGGCCATGTGCAATATGCTGGACGATTGAGCCTTAGCGAACAATTGCACTTCGTGCGGCAGGGCCACGGTCGTTCCGGGCTGAACCGCGATTACGTGCTGTCGACCGTGAAGGCCATCGAGGCCGAAGGTTTTCGTGACGCGCAGCTCCATCAGCTCGCAGCCATGCTGCACGAGTGACCAAGCGCTAGCTTTCTTTCACTGCCACATTCGGCACGCGCCCGAAGATCGTCGCCTGCTCCGCGCGCGCCTCCGCAACGATACGATCGGTGGCGGCCTCGATCGACGTGCTGATCGCCGCGATGAATTCCTTGCGGGGCAGGCCGGCCGGCAGAGGATCGAGAAACTCCACCACCAGCGTGCCGGGATAGCGCAGGAAGGTGCGGCGCGGCCAGAACAGGCCGGAATTCAGCGCCACCGGCAGACACGGCGCGCCGGATTTGGCGTAGATCTGCGCGACACCGGGTTTGTAATCCGGTGGTGCCTCGACAGGCCGACGCGTGCCTTCGGGAAAGATAATGAGCTGACGGCCGAGCTGGATTTCCTCGGTGGCGCGCTTGGCCATATCGATGAGCGAACGCGCACCGCCATCGCGATCGACGCCGATCATTTTCGACTTCTTCAGGTACCAGCCAAAGAACGGAATCTGCCCGAGCTCGCGCTTGTAGATGAACAGCGGCCGGTCGAAGAACGGCATCAGCGCGAAGGTCTCCCACATCGATTGATGTTTCGAGGCGACCACCAGCGGCCCCGCCGGAATTTTCTCGAGTCCGCGATAATCGACCCTGGTGTTGCAGACGATACGCATCAGCCAGATGCTGCTGGTCGCCCACGCCTTCGCGATCGCCATGAAGGCACGCGGCGGCATCACGAAGGTTGGAATCGCCACCAGGATCCAGAACACCAGCAGCACATAGAACAGCACGTTGTAGATCAACGAACGCACGAATATCGAAGTCATGGTGTTCCGATCAGCTCAATTGCAGTTCAATTCGCAGACGCCGTGGCCGGCCGGCGCTGCGGCGCGTCGCTCTGCTGGTCGCTGCCGGAATCCGGCATCAGATCAATGCCGATATTCGCCAGCCGCACCCGCACTTCGGCCGCGAGATATTTGACATATTCCGATAGCAGCAACCGCAGCGTCGGGCCACTGGTCCACCACGGCTCGTCACGCCATTTGTCGCCAATCACCGAGAACGGGATCAGCTCGATATCCGGCATCTCGTGCGACATTTCGACGATCGCGCGCGGCATGTGATAATTCGAGGTCACCACGATCAGCGACTTGAAGCCGCGCTCATGGACCCAGCGTTTGGTCTCCACCGCGTTGCTGCGGGTGTTGACGGCGGAGCGATCGAGATCGACGCAGCAATCCAGCAGCCGCTGGCTGTCCGGCAGCGTGCGCGAGATATTTGCGGCGCCGTTGGTCGGATGCACGCCGGAGATCAGCAACCGTTTGCCGAAGCCATTGGCGAGCAATTCGAGCGCATCCGCAACGCGCGACGAACCGCCGGTCAGGACCACGATGCCGTCGGCATTCGCCGAGGGCTTCAGCTCGCCGCTGCGCAGTTGCGCGAGGAACGCGACAAAGCCGATGGCGCCGACCATGAAGGACAGTGCAAATGCGACCACAAGTGCCGCACGGATGACGCGCCGCCGCGGTGGCGCGGCAACGGGCATCTCCGTGGTGTCCTGGTCGTCGAGCAAGGTCATCGGTCTGACGTTTGGTCCTTTGGCAGCAATCTTAGGTATTTTTCGGCGCCTTGGCGATGCCATCGCCTTTACCTGACGCGTTACTCGATGTCGTTCAGCGTCGAGAACAATGTGCGGCGCGACGCCCAGGCGGTAATTCCTGCTATCAACAGCGCCTGCCCTGCCACCGCGAGATAGCCTGACGACCGCAGCGAGAACGTCCCCAGCAATGCAGCGAACTGGTCGCCCACCGGCGTGCCGGAAAACCAGCTCGCGATCGACTCTGAAAACCCGAACATCAGCATCGCGGCACCGCCGCCAATGATACCGCCCTGCAGGCCAAGCCGCAGAAAGTGGCGGAAGAAGCGATTGGCGATGTAGCGGTCGCCCGCGCCGACGAAATGCAGCACCTCGACGATCGGCCGGTTCGCCGCCATCGCGCCGCGCGTCGCAAAGGATACAGAGATAATGGTGGCGATAATAACGAGCGCAAGGATGCCGAGCCCGGCCAGCACCGTTGCCGATGTCATCGAGCGCATCCGCTCGACCCAGGCGCGATGATCGTCAACGCTGGCCGAGGGCACGGCCTGCGTCACCCGTTTGCGCAAGCCGATGATGTCCAGCACCGTCCCCGGCGCGACACGTGCAATGATGACGCGCGGCACAGGTAGCTCGTCGAGCGACAGTCCCGTGCCGAGCCACGGCTCCAGCAACTGCGCCGATTGCTCCCGGCTATAGGGCTGCACCTCGACAATCCCCGGCTGGCCGCGAATGGCATCGGTCACCGCCTGTGTGTCGCGGTCGAGATCGCGGCCGCCCTGCGGCTTCACCTGGATGGTGATTTCGCTGGCGACTTCCGATTGCCACTCCGACGCCGAGGCGCTGATCAGCAGCACTGCGCCTGTCGTGATGGAGGCGAGGAAGGTCATGATAGCGACGACGGCGACCAGCGCGCGGCCGGCGATCGAGCCGCGCGGCACGATCGGGGATGCGTTGCGCGCCTTCGCCGGGACCTGCGGGCGATCGGTGCCGAGGTCCATCAGCGGGCCGTGTTCTTCGCCGATTCTACTCATAGATATGCAGCCGGCCTTGATGCAGCACCATGCGCCGCGCGTCGTATTGATCCATCAATGTAATATCGTGGGTCGCGATAATCACCGCGGTGCCCGACTTGTTGAGTTCGATGAACAGCCGCAGCAGACGCCGGCCCAGCGTCGGATCGACGTTGCCCGTCGGCTCATCCGCCAGCAGCAGCATGGGCCGCGCGATCACCGCGCGCGCAATCGCAGCGCGCTGCTTCTCGCCGCCCGACAGGATCGGCGGCAGCGCATCCATGCGATCGCCGAGCCCGACCCATTTCAAGAGATCGATGACTTCGCGCCGATAGCTGGACTCCTCACGCCCCATCACCCGGAACGGCAGCGCGACATTCTCATAGGTCGTCATATGGTCGAGCAGACGGAAATCCTGCAGCACGATACCGATGCGCTTGCGCAAGTCGGCGATCTCGTCCTTGCCGAGCAGCGAGATATCCTGGCCGAACAGATTGACCAACCCGCGGGTCGGCCGCAGCGACAGGAACAGGAGACGCAGCAGCGAGGTCTTGCCGGCGCCAGAGGGACCGGTCAGGAACTGGAACGAATGCGCAGGAATCTGGAAATTGAGGTCGCGCAGAATCTCCGGGCCAAGCCCGTAGCGCAAACCAACATTTTCGAACCGGACCACATTCAGCTCCGTTCGATGGGTTCAAAAAGCCTCAAAAAGACGGTCAATTGCTTGTGCGGCCGTTATGGTTTCCGATTCGTTAACGGTCGTCTTGTAGCCTGCCGGCCATGTCATCGGCTATCGGCTCCATGCATATCGTTTGCCCCAATTGCACGACGTCCTACGCCGTGAACCCGGCTACGTTCGGCGATGCCGGACGGACGGTGCGCTGCGCCCGCTGCAAGGAAGTCTGGCTGGCGCGGCCGGAGGACCTCTCCCGCGCCGAAGCCCGTGTTCCCGCCATGGCGGCGAAGGCCAGCGAGCCCGATCCGAACGAGGACATGAGCGCCTGGGACGTGACCGAGGACGACGACGCCTCGGCGCCGAACGTTCCGGTGGTGGAAAGCCCGTCGATTTCCGCTGACTGGCCGACCGACGCCAATGATCGCACCGAAACCGCCGACTGGGCCACGCTGGCGCAGCACGACGCGGTGGCCGCGATGCGGGCCACCCCGCCGTCGCGCTTGGCAGCGCTCCGCCGTTTCGTGCCGTCGCTGCCGCGCCTGTTCGTCATGCCGCGCCACAGTCTGCCGATCGCCACCGCGGCCATGGCGTCGCTGTTGCTCGCACTGGTGATCTGGCGCGTCGATCTGGTCAAGCTGATGCCGCAGACCGCGACCTTCTATCAGGCGGTCGGCCTCGACGTGAATGTGCGCGGCCTTGCCTTCAAGGACGTCAAGGTCACCACCGAGACCGTCGATGGCAAGTCGGTCTTGCTCATCGAAGGCCTGATCGTGTCCGAAACCCGCACGCCCACCGCATTGCCGCGCCTGCGTTTCGTGGTACGCGACGAGAAGGGGACTGAAATATATGGCTGGAACGCCGTGCTCGAACAGCCCGGCCTCAATCCCGGCGACAAGACATGGTTTCGATCGCGGCTGGCCTCGCCGCCGGCCGAGGGCCGCAGTATCGATGTGCGTTTCTTCACCAAGCGCGACGTCGCCGGCGCGTAAGTCCAAGGAGTTGTCGTGGCGCGTATCCTGATTGCTGATGACGAAGAATCGATGCGGCTGCTGGTCGGCCGCGCCATCGCCATGGATGGCCACGAGATCGTCACGGCCGAAGACGGCGCCGAGGCGCTGGAAATCCTTACCGAGCAGGGCGGCGCATTCGACCTGCTGCTGACCGACATCAAGATGCCTGTCATGGACGGCATCGCGCTGGCGCTGGCCGTCGCGCGCGATTTTCCCGAACTGACAATCCTGCTGATGACCGGTTACGCCGACCAGCGCGAACGCGCGACGGGCCTCAATGCGATCGTGCACGATGTGGTGACGAAGCCGTTTTCGGTGGCGGATATCCGCACTGCGGTGGCGGACGCACTGGCGGTGAAGAATAAGGGATAGAGGGCTCTTTCTTATCCCTCCCCCAAGCGGCGGAGCCGCGCAGCGGGGAGGGTGGCTGGCCGAAGGCCAGACGGGTGGGGTCGTGCCACAAACGCCGCTCTCACTTGCCGAAGCACCCCACCCCGGCCTATCGGCCGACCCTCCCCGCTGCGCTTCGCTTGGGGGAGGGAAACCACTGGCACCGGCACTTCCTAACTCCGCCCTCAATAATCCTTCAGCAGCCGCTCGATATAATCCAGCTCAAGCTGCGGCCGCGTCGTGTCGCCGAGGCGACGACGCAGCTCTTCCAGGATTCTCCGCACGCGCTGCACGTCGATCTCGCCGGGAATCTTCACCGTGAGGTCGTCGCCAAGTTCGCGGCCACGCAGCGGACGCCCGAGCGGATCGCTTTGCCGGCCACCGCTCTGCTGGCGGCCGGGATTGTTGCCGGGGCCGTCGTTCTGGCCTTCGCCCTCGCCCTGCTGCATGGCCTGCGCAAGCTTCTGTGCACCCTTGCGGAGCGCATCGAGTGCCTTGCCCTGCGAACCCACAGCGCCATCGGCATTGCCCTCGCCAAGCTGGCCGCCGGCATCGCCCATGGCACTGTCGGCATCGCCAAGACCATCACCGTCGCCGTCACCATCGGCGTCCGCCTGATCGTCGCCGCCTTGACCTTGGCCCTGCCCTTGCTGGCCCTGCTGGCCTTTTTGCCCCTGCTGTCCTTTTTGACCCTTCTGACCCTGGCCCATGCCCTGCTTGGCCAGTTGATCCTGCAGCTGCTTGAGGCGGTCGCGCAGGTTTTGCTGATCCTGCTGCAGATCGCCCATACCCTGCTCGCCCTGCTTGCCGCGGCGGCGCTCGTTGCGCTGGTCCTGGCCCTGCTTGAAGGTCTTGTCGCGCAACTGCTGCTGCTTGCGGATCATATCCCCAAGCTCGTTCATCGCCTGATCCATCTCGCTGTCACCGGACTGGCCAGGCTGCGCCATCTGCAGGTTTTCCAGCATCTGCTGCATCTGTTCGAGCAACTGCTTGGCGGCGTCCTTGTCGCCGGAGCGCGACAGCCGCTCCATGCGCTCGATCATATTGTTGAGGTCCTGCTGCCGCATCACCTTGGTGTTCTTGTCGAGCGGACGCGCCAGCTGCTGCGGGTTCTGCTTCATCTGCTCGGCAAGCTGCTTCAGGAAATTGTCCAGCGCCGCACGCAGGTTCTCGGTGAGCTTCTTGATCTCCTCGTCACTGGCGCCGCGCTCCAGCGCCTGCTTCAGCGCGTCCTGCGCCGCCTTCAGCGCCTTGTCGACATCGGTGATGTCGCCGTCCTCGATGGTGACGGCGAGCGCCCACAGGCTGGCGACGACTTCTTTCAGGGCCGCGTCGGTGCGGGCGCGTTCGATCTGGGTGGCAACACTGCGCAGCCCGAGATACTGACCGGCTTCCGGCGTGAAAGCTTCCGGCGCGATCATCAGGGCCTGCAGCGCGAAGGAGACCTGACCGCGCTGATTGGCGTCGAGTGCCAGGATACGGCGCTGTTCGATCAGCGCGCGCGGCAGCGGCTTGGTGAACAGCCGCTCCGGCAGTCGCATGCTGAACGGCTCGCTCTTGCCCTCGTTGCCCGACTCATCCTTCGCGGTCAGCGTCAGCGTGACATCGGCGCCGGCATAGGGATCCTCGCTGAGATCCTTGACGGTCTGGCCGACGCCGTTGCGCGTGCGCGCATTTGGCAGAACCAGCGCAAATGACGGCGCATCGAACAGCGGCCGCGGCTTGGCGGCTTCCTTGATGCCATCCTTGGTCTCGGCGGGACGCGCCGCGAATTGCGCATGGGCTTCGGTAACGCCGTAGTCGTCCTCGAGCTTGTAGGACATCTGCAGCGAACCGCGCGCCTGACGCTCGGGGTCCTTCGCGAGCGCAATGGTCGGCGGACGATCGCCCGTTGCCGTGAACTTCCACTGCGGCTGGCCGGACGGCGCACGGACATGTGCCGTCCCGTCAGACGTGATGATGAAATGCTTTTCGTTGGTGCCCTTCGGGGCTTCCGCCGTCGGCGCCACGTCAGCGACACCGCCGGTGAGAACGACATCAAGCGCGCCACCGCTGGAGCGCACGATCAGCGTCGAGCCCGACGGCACCGGCAATGCAGCGGCATCGGCTGTGGACGCGTCCTTGTTGGCGGCCGACAGGATGATCGGCGGCTTGCCGGTATAAGGCGGCGGCGTGATCCATGCGTCGACGCGTACATTCGCCGGCGCCAGCACGCCGTTCCAGTCGAACGCCGCCATGATCCGCGCGCCGCGCTCGCCACTGGCGGCAAACCAGGTGGCGAACAGCAGCACGACCACGATGGCGCGCAGCGCCCAGGGGTCATGGATCGCGAGGCGCGGCGACGGCAGGCCAGCACGGATTTTCTTGAGCGAGGCCAGCGTCCGCTCGCGCTGAACCAGCCACAGCGCCCGGGCCATCGGGTCCTGCGACGACAGCGTGTCGGTCAGCGCTGTTGCGGGGCGATGTGCAATGCCGGTGCCGCGATCGAGGCGTGACAAGCCCTCTTCACGCGACGGCCAGCGAAACTTCAGGAGAGGAACCAGCGTCGCCAGCGCGGCGATGACGAACAACGCAAGACCGATGGCACGCGCAGTGAAGGGAAGCGTCAGCCACAGACCGGCCCAGGACGCCACCAGAAACAACCCGACGACACTGAGCAGCCGGGCCAGATGCGGCCAGCCCCGCTCCCAGGCAATCGCCACCCGGGCGCGCTGCAGCGCCTGCGCGAGCTGAAGCTGTGCCGCCGCCTGACGATCGGCATGTACGTCGCGTTCGGGGTCTGGTCGGTCGGGGGGCGCAGCGCTCAACGACGATCTCCGATGTTACCGCACGACACACTAGCACGGCGGCGGCAATGAGGCATGGCGCGGGGGCCATCCGTGCACATGCAAAGCCTGAGCCTAAGTCGATTCGGGGCGATTGGGGTCACGAAGGCGTGAGGCAGGTACACACCGATGGTAGCGGCATCCCTCCCCCAAGCGAAGCGCAGTGGGGAGGGTCGGCCGATAGGCCGGGGTGGGGTGCCTGCGCAGGCGCAGAGCGTGAGGATATACCCCACCCGTCTCGACCGCTGCGCGGTCGATCCACCCTCCCCGCTGCGCGGCTACGCCGCTTGGGGGAGGGACAAGAGTCACAACCAGGGCGCGGCCTTGTCCATGGCGATCAGCTGCTCGACTTCGATCCGCGGGCGGACCACCGCATACTGATCGTCCTTCACCAGCACTTCCGGGACCAGCGCGCGGGTGTTGTAGGTTCCCGCCTGCACGGCGCCATAGGCACCGGCGGTCATGATCGCGAGCAAATCGCCGGACTTCAGCTCCGGCAGCTTGCGGTCCAGCGCCAGATAATCACCGGTTTCACAGACCGGGCCGACCACATCAACGGCCGCGAGCTTCGCACCGGGCGCGGGCGCCGCCACCGGCAGAATCTCGTGGTAGGCCTCGTACAAAGTCGGCCGGATCAGATCGTTCATGGCAGCGTCGATGATGACGAAGGTCTTGCCGTCGCCATGCTTCACATGGATGACGCGCGCGACGAGAATGCCGGCATTGCCAACGATCATGCGGCCGGGCTCAAACATCAGCGTGCAGCCGAGATTATGCGTCACACGCTTGACCATGGCCGCATAGGCCATCGGCTCCGGCGGTGCGGCGCGGTCCTCGTAATAGGGAATGCCGAGACCGCCGCCGAAATCGACATGCGAAATCGTGTGGCCGTCGTTGCGCAGCACGGTGACGAAATCAGCCAGGATGCGAAATGCCTGCTCCATCGGGGCGAGATCGGTGATCTGGCTGCCGATATGCATGTCGACGCCGGTGACCTCAATCCCCGGCAGCTTCGCAGCGCGGGCATAGACCTCGCGTGCCTTGCTGATGGGGATGCCGAACTTGTTTTCGGACTTGCCGGTGGAGATCTTGGCATGCGTGCCGGAATCCACGTCCGGATTCACGCGGATCGAAATCCGTGCCGTACGGCCGGTCTCGCCGGCGATGGCCGACAGCATTTCGAGTTCGGGCTCCGACTCGATATTGAGGCAGAGAATGTCCTCATCGAGCGCCAACCGCAGCTCGTCCGCAGTCTTGCCGACCCCGGAAAACACGATCTTCTTCGGCGGGATGCCGGCGGCCAGCGCGCGCTTCAATTCACCACCGGAGACCACATCAGCGCCCGCGCCGAGCTTGGCCAGCGTGCGCAGCACCGACTGGTTGGAATTCGCCTTCATGGCGTAGCAGACCAGCGCCTTGGTATCGGCAAAGGCCTCGGTGAAGACGCGGTAGTGCCGCTCCAGCGTTGCAGTCGAATAGCAATAGAATGGCGTGCCGACGGCATCCGCCATTTCGGCAATATCAACGCCTTCGGCGTGCAGCACGCCGTTGCGATAGTCGAAATGGCGCATGGCGAGTTAGTCCAGGATCGGATCGAGCAGGAATGGCTTCTTGCGGCCACGGGTCGCTGCCGGCGGGCCCTCATCGACACCGTTCGAGGGCGCGAACACGTCCCTGCCCTTGTTGGCAGCCGACTGTGCATCGGGATCCGCTGCCGGAGCGCCGGTGCCCATCGGCTGCGCGGACGCCTGTGGCGGCAGATCGAGGCCGCCTTTACGGCCGCAGCCAGCCAGCGCCAAAGCAGAAACGGTCAGAACGAGAATGGCCCATCGCGCGGACGCAGGGCGGGTCGGACGAGTCACAGCTAAATCCCCAAATGCGGGCGCACCATACAAAGATTGCCGCGCTCTGGCGAGACCCCGAAATCCATTGAATTTTCGCACGCCAAGCCCGATCAGCCCAATTTCCGCTCTTTTTCCAGTCGCTTGAGCCAGGCCTTCGCCTGCGACGTCACATTCTTCGGCGCCGTGCCGCCATAGCTGACCCGGCTCTTCACCGACGATTCCACCGACAGCACCTTCATCACTTCTGCCGTGATCTTCGGTTCCACCGCCTGCATCTCCTTCAGGTCGAGCTCGTGCAACGCCACGCCCTTCTTGGTGGCGATGCCGACGATCCGGCCGGTGACGTGATGCGCCTCGCGGAACGGCATTTTCAGCGTCCGTACCAGCCAGTCCGCCAGATCGGTGGCGGTGGCATAGCCCTCGCCGGCAGCAAGCTTCATGCGCTCCTCATTGGGCACGAGATCGCGGACCATGCCGGCAATCGCGCGGATCGCCAGCGATAGCGCCGAATAGGCCTCCATCGCGCCCGCTTTGTCCTCCTGCATGTCCTTCTGATAGGCCAGCGGCAGGCCCTTCATGACAATCAACAATCCGGTGAGCGAGCCGATCACGCGGCCGGTCTTGGCGCGGACCAGTTCGGCGGCATCCGGATTGCGCTTCTGCGGCATGATCGAGGAGCCGGTGGTGAACTTGTCCGAGAGTCTGACGAGGCCGACCAGCGGCGAGGTCCAGATCACGATCTCCTCGGCGAAGCGCGACAGATGTACGGCTGCGATCGAAGCCGCCGACAGCGTCTCGAGTACGAAATCGCGGTCCGACACCGCATCGAGCGAATTGGCCATCGGGCGATCGAAGCCCAGCGCCTTGGCGGTGGCATGGCGGTCGATCGGGAACGAGGTGCCGGCCAGCGCGGCGGCGCCGAGTGGGCTTTCATTGAGGCGCTTGCGCGCATCGGCGAAACGGCCGCGATCGCGCGACACCATTTCCACATAAGCCAGCAGATGATGACCGAAGGTCACCGGCTGCGCAGTCTGCAAATGGGTGAAGCCGGGCATCACCGTGTCGGCATGCTCCAGCGCACGATCGACCAGTGCCCGCTGCAACGACACAAAGGCCGCATCGATCTCGTCGATGGTATCGCGCACGAACAGCCGGAAGTCGGTCGCAACCTGGTCGTTGCGCGAACGCGCCGTGTGCAGACGGCCGGAGGCCGGGCCGATCAGCTCGCCTAGCCGGCTCTCCACATTCATGTGAATGTCTTCGAGCGCCCGCTTGAATGTGAACGCCCCCTTGCTGATCTCTGACAGGATCGTGTCTAGACCGCCTGCGATATTTTTCGCATCTTTCGCGGTGATAATCCCTTGCCTGGCAAGCATCGCAGCATGGGCCTTGGACGCGGTAATGTCCTGGGCATAGAGGTGGCGATCGACGTCGATGGAGACATTGATTTCCTCCATGATGGCGTCGGGGCTTTCATCGAACAGCCCGCCCCACATCTTGTTGCTCACATTGGAGCCCTTACCGTCATTGCTGGACTTGCCGTTGCCCTTGCGCGAAGCCATGAATTGTCACTCATCTTTAACCGCAGCCGACGGATCGTCCGTCGCCAACCGTTGCATAGCCCTAACTGAGACCGAATGACAAACCCTATGCCCGACCAGCCTGCCCCCCGTCCGGCCAAACGCCGCCTGATCGTGCTTGGCGCGGTGCTCGTGGGCGCCGTGATCGGCTTTGCCGCGGTATCCAATATGGATCGGCTGCGGCAACAGGCTGCGCCGGGCGATCCAACCTGTGCACCGGCCATAGCGCTGTCGAAGAAGATCGAGCCGCTGGCGCGCGGCGAAGTCGCCGGCCTGACCATGGCCAGGACGCCGCTGAAACTGCCGGACCTCGCTTTCAGGGATGCCGATGGCCAGGAGAAGAAGCTGTCCGACTGGCGCGGCCGGACGGTGCTGGTGAACCTGTGGGCCACCTGGTGCGTGCCCTGCCGCAAGGAAATGCCGGCGCTGAACAACCTCGAGACCAAGCTCGGCGGCCCGGATTTCCAGGTCGTGGCAATCAATATCGACACCCGCGACGCCGAGAAGCCGAAGGCTTTCCTGAAAGACGGCGGCCTCAACCGGCTGGATTATTTCACCGACACCTCAGCCAAGGTGTTCCAGGACCTCAAGGGCATCGGCCGTGCACTGGGTATGCCGACCTCGGTGCTGATCGACGGCAAGGGCTGCGAGATCGCGACCATCGCCGGCCCCGCCGAATGGGACAGCGAAGATGCCATCAAGCTGCTGAAAGCGGCGGTGAAGCCCGCCGCGGCCAGTTTCTGAAGACCACGGCACTGCGACATACGGCCGCCTGCGCGGATCGCAAAATTCTCCAGAATGCTGTCGGATGAACGCAATTGCGTTCGTCTTGAAAACAACCGGGCCACGCGCGCCCGGCGCCGACGCATGACAGCAGGGAGAAACGACCAATGGCCTATATCGACGGATTCCTCGTTCCGGTGCCGAAGAAGAAGCTAAAAGCCTATGCCGCCATCGCGCGCAAGGCCGGCAAAATCTGGCGCGAATACGGCGCACTCGACTATCAGGAATGTGTCGCCGATGACGTCAGCGTCGGCAAATGGACATCGTTCCCGCGCAGCGTGAAACTGAAACCCGACGAGACCGTTGTGTTTTCCTATATCATCTACAAGACGCGCAAAGATCGCGACCGCATCAACGCCAAAGTGATGAAGGATCCGCGCCTCGCCAAGATGATGGATCCGAAGGCAATGCCGTTCGATGCCAAGCGCATGATCTATGGTGGCTTCAAGACGCTGGTTTCAGTCTGACGCAACAACGGAGGACGCCATGACGCCGCACGGTCATTTCAACTGGAATGAATTCGTGACGCGCGATCCCGAGCGCGCGAAAGCCTTCTATCAGGAGACCATCGGCTGGACCTATCAGGCCAAGAAGCTGGCGGGCGGCGGCATCTACTGGATCGCAATGATGGACAATGTGCCGGTCGGCGGCATCTTCCACGCGGAAGGCCCGGGCTACGAGAATGTACCCGATGGCTGGATGCCGTATCTCGCGGTCGACGATGTCGATATCAGAGTGAAGAAAGCCGTCGCGGCCGGCGCGACGCTGATGCGGCCGGTATTCGACATTCCCGATGTCGGCCGGCTCGCAATCCTGCTGCAGCCCGGCGGTGCCGGGATCGGCTGGATCACACCGGTCGCGTAAGAGAAGCCGGGAGGCAGCAGGCTGCTGCCTCCCTTCGCGCTTCAGGCCGGCACTTCGCCGCCGCTGCGCGACAGCAATACGAGCAGCGCGCCCGCCAGTGTCGCCGCTGCGAGATAACCAACGGCACCGAACGGACCGAAACCGTCGACCAGAATGCCGCCAACGACTGCGCCAACCGTGATCGCGACCTGGAAAGCCGACACGAGCAGGCCGCCCGCAGATTCAGCTTCGTCCGATGCGACCCGCACCATCCATGTCTGGAAGCCAACCGGCAGCACGCCGAACGCAAAACCCCAGAGGCCAACTGCGATGCCCGCGACAAGGCCCGAAGCGCCAAAGACAAACAGCACCAGCGCGAGCACGGCGATCGCCGCAGATCCCGTGACGATCGCAAGTTTCGCACTGCGGGCGACAAGCACCCCGCCCGCGAAATTGCCGAAGAAACCGCCAACGCCATAAGCCAGCAGGACGAGCGAGATCGCAGTGACCGGAAGCTGCGGCACTTGTTCGAGGAAATGCCGGACGTAAGTGAATCCGGCGAAGTGGCCCGAGATACTGACGGCGATTGCGATCATCACAAGCCGGACACTGGGCCGATGCATCAGCACGAACAGCGTGCGCACATCCGGTGATGTGAGCGGCGGCAAGCGCGGCAGCGTCAGCACCTGAAAGACGAGCACGACGGCGCCGACAGCGGCCGCCAGCAAGAACACGTTCCGCCAGCCCCACAGATCGCCAAGATATGCACCGATGGGCGCAGCGCTGACGGTGGCGATCGAAACGCCACTGAAAATCAGCGAGATCGCGCGCGGCAGCGCCTCCGCCGGAACAAGCCGCATCGCTGTGGCAGTTGCCATTGCCCAAAAACCGCTGAGGCTGATGCCGAGCAGCACGCGGGCAAGCAACAGGATCGGCAGGTTGCTTGCGGTAGCTGACAGCAGATTGGACACGATCAGCAGCACTGTGAGCGACCACAGGACGACGCGGCGATCCATGGCGCGTGTCACAATGGCCGTCGCAAGCCCGGCGATGATTCCGACAAGGGAAGTCGCCGTCACCACCTGCCCGGCAGCACCAACCGAGACGCCGAGATCGGTGGCGATCGGCGTAAGCAGACTGGCGGGCAGGAATTCAGCCGTGACCTGGCTGAACGCGCCAAGCATCAAGGAGACAACAGCCGCCCAAGCCGCGTCCGTCCGCTCAGTGGTTACGGGAGAAACATCGGCATCAAGTGCAGCAGTGGCGGAATCAGTCATGGCAGTCTCCAGCAGGGACCCCGGAGATGGAGGTGACCTCCTGGAGTTTCCATGCTAGAAAACCCTCAATGCTTGATCATTCGTCCACAACTGTCGCCACTCACCCCCTGACCGAAATGCTCCGGGGCTTGAAGATTGAGGGCGTCGATTACGTCCGCTGCCGCATGACCGAGCCATGGGGGCTGGTATTCCCGGCACGGCCGAAGGCGCAATTCCACTTCGTCGCCGAACGCGGCTGCTGGCTGCGAACTCTTGATAACGCGTGGGTCCGCCTTGAACCAGGTGATGCGGTCTTGCTGCCGCGCGGCGCGGAACATGCGCTGGCGAGTTCACCCGATGCCTTCCCGGCGCCGGTCGAGAATTGCCAGTTCGAGCCGGTTTGCTGCGGCATCCTCGACACCTGCAGCGGCGGCAACAGAAATGGCGAAGAAACCGTGCTGTTCGGCGCCGGCATGACCTTCAACCTCGACAGCCAGCATCCGTTACTGCTGATGATGCCTGAGCTGATGCAGATGCACGAACTGGCCACCGACGAGCCCGCCATCCCGCATCTGCTTGAGGCCATGACGTCCGAACTGGCGCTGGATCGCGTCGGTGCCGGCGGCATGCTGACGCGGCTGGCCGATGTTGTCGCCGCTGCACTGATCCGCAACTGGGTGGAGAAGGGCTGCGGCTCTGCCGGTTGGGTCGCAGCAGCACGCGATCCCGGTATCGGGCGAGTTCTCGCTGCGATCCATCGCGATCCGACCAGGGATTGGACCGTCGAGGCGCTGGCGAACGTCATGCATGCGTCACGCTCGGCATTTGCGTTGCGCTTCGCCAATGTCGTCGGCCAGACACCGGCCCGTTACGTCGCGCAATTGCGGATGCAGGAAGCAAAGCAGTGGCTCGTTCGCGACCGCCTAAAGATCGCGGTCGTCGCACGGCGGCTTGGCTATGAATCGGAAGCAGCGTTCAGTCGTGCCTTCAAGCGCATCATTGGCACGCCGCCCAGCCATTTTCGCGCGACACTGACTGCTGCGTCCAGCGACGACCAGCCAGGTTCGACAGCGCCTTAAGCGGCGATATCGACGTTGCCGCCGACGCCCGCGCCGAGATTGGCCTGCGAGGCCTGCTGCGCGCCGCCGAGCAGCGTCAACACGGTGTTCTTTTCCATGTCGGCATTCGACTTCATGATCGAGGTGGCGATCTGCGACTGCGTTCCCGCCGCCTTCATGGCAAGCGCGCTGGCAACCAAGGCCATATCCATAGAAATACTCCGTAACGTCGTACCGCCGGTATAGCGGTGCGGGGTTAACGAATGTTGACCTGGTGCAACAATCAGCCGGCATTCGCCCGAAATGCCGCACCCAGCGTGCGCAGCGCGCCGCGCGCCCGCGCATCGGTGAGGCTGGAATGCAGCATCGTCTCGGCATCCTGCAATTTCGGCAGACCGAGGCGCGGGCCGAGATCGATACTGCCGGCGGGAGCAACACGGCGGACCAGCGCACCAACGGCGAGACCGGCGGAAATCGCTGCGCCGATGGTCGCAACGCCGCCGCCAACGAAGGCTTCGGTCCACGGAATGCCAGCCCCATCGAGTGCCGCAATCGCCGCCGAACGGACCGTACATGGCGCGGATTGCGCCGCGAGTCGCAGCGGCTCACCGGGCGCGTGCCGAAAATCCAGCGTGCCCATCCAGCCAAATGGTTCTTCCATCAAGACCTCGCCGTCACCACGTCGCCTGTCGATCCGCAACACGATCGCCGCGTCGAGATCGCCAGCATCATAGGCCGACAGCAGGACCCGCGATGACTCGATCCGCAATTCGATCACCAGGGACGGATCGGTCGCGCTCATGCGTTTCAATACGTCGGCAAGATCGGCGCCGACGAGATGATGGCTGATCCCCACCACGAGACGCCGCCGCTCCGCAGCGAATGAGCCAATGGCCGACTGATGCGCCGCGACGAGATTTCGCGCGGAGGCCAGAAAAGCCGCCCCCTCCGCCGACAGGCGCACCAGCCGCGGCGTTCGCTCCAGCAGGCGCTTACCCAGCCCGCTTTCCAGCCGCTTGATCTTCAGGCTGATCGCCGACTGCGTGCTTCCCATGGCCTCGGCGGCGCGGGTGAAGCTGGTGAGATCGGCCACCAGCACAAAGGCCTGCACGGCCTCGATATCGAGCGCTTTCATCGACCAATCATTTCAATATGACATCATTGAAATATTATTTCATACGATTTTCCAATGATCAATATGGGATTAGGTTTGCTGTATCGGATTTGAACGACAGGAGACCACCATGCCGCTGGTTCGCATTTCACTGAATAAGGGCAAGCCTGCCGCCTATCGGGAGGCGATCGCCGAAGGCGTCTATCAGGCGCTGCGCGAGACCTTCAACGTCCCGGAGGGCGACCGTTTCGTCACCATCTCGGAGCATGAGGATGGCACTTTCATCTATGATCCGAATTATCTCGGCATTCGCCGGACCGATGACCTCGTCATCATCCAGCTGACGGTCAGTAACACCCGCCCGCGTGAGCAGAAGCAGGCGCTCTACAAACAGATCGTCGAGAAGTTGACTGACAGACCGGGCCTGCGGCCCGAAGACGTCTTCATCAACCTCGTCGAGGTGCTGCCGGAGAACTGGTCGTTCGGCAATGGCGTGGCGCAGTACGTGACATGATTACGCAGCGCGAGACATTGACGGCGCATCTGTGCGGAGTCGGCATGGGCATGGCGATGATCGTCGGGATGGTACCGGCGACGGTGAGCTTGATGCGGATGTTGGTTTAACTTGGCCGCGAGGCCAACCACACACACCCTCGTCATCCGCGGGCAGCGCGAAGCAAGCTTCGCTGGATGACCCGCGGATCCATCCTTCTTCCTTGCATGCGTGAAGGTGGATTGCCGGGTCAAGCCCGGCAATGACAGCGTTCTATCTTAAAAAAGACGAGCGCTTCGCCTCAGCGCGTCGGGATCGGCTTCTCGCCGCGATAGTCGTAGAAACCGCGCTGGGTCTTGCGACCGAGCCAGCCGGCTTCGACATATTTCACCAGCAGCGGGCACGGCCGATACTTGGAGTCGGCGAGGCCTTCATGCAGCACCTGCATGATCGACAGGCACGTATCGAGGCCGATGAAGTCGGCGAGTTCGAGCGGGCCCATCGGGTGATGCGCACCGAGCTTCATCGCAGCATCGATGGCTTCGACATTGCCGACGCCTTCATACAGCGTGTAGATCGCCTCGTTGATCATCGGCAACAGAATGCGGTTGACGATGAAGGCCGGGAAATCTTCCGAAACGGCGATCTGCTTGCCGAGCCTCGTGACGAAGTCCTTGGACGCATCGAAGGTCGCGTCATCGGTGGCAATACCGCGGATCAGTTCGACCAGCTCCATCAACGGCACCGGATTCATGAAGTGAATGCCGATGAACTTCTCGGGACGGTCGGTCGACGCGGCGAGGCGCGTGATCGAGATCGACGATGTGTTGGAGGCGATGATTGCCTCCGGCTTCAACACGGCGCAGAGATCGTGGAAGATCTTGCGCTTGATCTCTTCCTTCTCGACGGCGGATTCGATCACGAGATCGCAATCGGCAAGGCCGTCCATCGTGTCCGACGAGGTGATGCGATCCAGCGCGGCCTTGCGTGCATCCTCGGTGATGACCTTCTTCGACACCTGACGCGACAGGTTGCCGTTGATCGTCGCCATGGCAGACTTCAGGCGGTCGGCAGAGACATCGTTCAGCACAACTTCGAGGCCGCCCAATGCAGCCACATGCGCAATGCCATTGCCCATCTGGCCCGAGCCGATCACGCCGACTTTCTTGATCATAACCGCCATCTTGCTTGTCATCTCTGGGAACACGCCGCCCGCGCATGCCGCGTTCGGAAAGCTATCTTTACATAAAATATCGGCCGGAGTCAGTCACTCCGGCCGATGTCGTTAATTGAGGCGCAAAGCCCTAATTCAGCAAGGCCTTATTTGCCAAATCCTTGCCTGCCGGGCCTCTACTTGCCGAGTGCTTCGGTCAGCTCCGGCACGGCCTGGTAGAGGTCGGCGACCAGGCCGTAATCGGCGACCTGGAAGATCGGCGCGTCTTCGTCCTTGTTGATCGCGACGATCACCTTGGAGTCCTTCATACCGGCGAGATGCTGGATCGCGCCGGAAATGCCGATGGCGATATACAGCTCCGGAGCCACGACCTTGCCGGTCTGGCCGACCTGCCAGTCGTTCGGGGCATAGCCGGCATCCACCGCGGCGCGCGAGGCGCCGACACCGGCGCCGAGCTTGTCGGCGAGCGGCTCGATATATTTGGCGAAATTCTCGCGGCTCTGCATGGCACGGCCACCGGAGACGATGATCTTCGCCGAGGTCAGTTCCGGACGATCGCTCTTGGCCATGTCCTCGCCGACGAAGGTCGACAAACCCGGATTCTCGGCCGCCTTGACGTCTTCCACCGCCGCGCTGCCGCCTTCACCGGCTGCACCGAAGGTCGAGGTACGCACCGTAATGACCTTCTTGGCATCCTTGGACTTCACGGTCTGGATCGCGTTACCGGCATAGATCGGACGCTCATAGGTGTCGGGTGCGATGACCTTGGTGATTTCCGACACCTGCATCACGTCGAGCAGGGCGGCGACGCGCGGCATCACGTTCTTCGAGCGCGTGGTCGCAGCGGCGATCAGCACGTCATAGGCGGGCGCCAGCGACACGATCAGCGCGGCCAGCGGCTCGGCGAGATCGTGGGCATAAGAGGCGTCGTCGGCGAGCAGCACCTTGGTGACGCCCTGCAGCTTGGCGGCAGCTTCCGCGGCCGGCTTCGCATTCTGGCCGGCAACGAGGATGTGCACCTCGCCGCCGATCTGGGTGGCAGCGGTGAGCGCCTTGTTGGTGGAATCCTTCAGGGTGGCGTTGTCGTGATCGGCAAGCAGCAATGTCGGCATTAGAGCACCCCGGCTTCAGTCTTGAGTTTCGATACCAGTTCGGCGACGTCCTTGACCTTGACGCCGGCCTTGCGGCCGCCCGGTTCGCTGGTCTTGATGATCTCGAGACGCGGAGAGATATCGACGCCGTAACCATCGGCGGTCTTCTCGTCGATCGGCTTCTTCTTTGCCTTCATGATGTTCGGCAGCGACGCATAGCGCGGCTCGTTCAGACGAAGATCGGTGGTGACAATTGCCGGTCCCTTGAGCTTGACGGTTTGCAGACCGCCATCGACTTCACGGGTCACGGTGACGTCGTCGCCTTCGACAACCAGCTTGTTGGCGAAGGTCGCCTGCGGCCAGCCGAGCAGCGCGGCCAGCATCTGGCCGGTCTGGTTGGCGTCGTCGTCGATCGCCTGCTTGCCGAGGATCACCAGGCCCGGCTTTTCCTCATCGGCGACGGCCTTGAGGATCTTCGCCACGGCGAGCGGCTCGACGGTGCCGTCAACCTTGACGAGGATGCCACGGTCGGCGCCCATCGCGAGGCCGGTGCGGAGGGTTTCGGACGCCTGTGCGGGACCGATCGAGACCACGACCACCTCGGTTGCCTTGCCGGCCTCTTTCAGGCGCAGGGCTTCCTCGACAGCGATTTCGTCGAACGGATTCATCGACATCTTGACGTTGGACAGTTCGACGCCCGATCCGTCGCTCTTGACGCGAACCTTGACGTTGTAATCGACCACCCGTTTGACCGCGACCAGAACCTTCATCGATCCTCTTTCGTGTGAGTTTTATTGTTTCAGAGCTTGCTCGGAAGCTTGGGCGCGGAACCTAAAGCCCCTGCCACACGGGGTCAACGCGCCAGACCCGAAAATCGAATGTCTCTAGGCCCGCCGATTTAGCCGAAATTACCGGTTCTGGCCGGGCACCCAGAGCACGTCGCCGGCGCCATTGTCGTTCTGCGAGCGGCTGGCGACGAACAGGAAGTCCGACAGCCGGTTCATATACTGGATACCAGCGTCGGAGACCGGCTCATCGGGCTGGGCGGCGAGTTCCACCATGATCCGTTCCGCACGGCGGCAGATCGTCCGGGCGACATGAAGGTGAGCGGCGGCAGGAGTTCCGCCAGGCAAAACAAACGAGGTCAGATCGGCCAGCGGCGCGTTGAGCATGTCAATATCATTCTCCAACCGCTCGACCTGACTCGCCAGCAGGCGCAGCCGCTCGGCCTTGCCCTCGCGCTGCGGAACCGCGAGATCGGCCCCGAGATCGAACAGATCGTTCTGGATCAGCCCGAGCATCGCATCTAGGGACCGCGCATGGGCGAGATGCAATCGCACCACGCCGATCGCGGCATTGGTCTCATCGACGGTTCCATAGGCGCTGACACGGAGATCGTATTTCGGCCGACGTTCGCCGGTGCCGAGGGCCGTCGTGCCGTCATCGCCGGTGCGGGTGTAGATGCGGTTGAGAACGACCATCGAATTGATCCAGCGCCAGTTAAGGAATTTGCGTCAGCGGCCCATCGCCCAGACGGTGGCCATGGTGAGGATAATAGCGACGAATTGCAGCACCACGCGCCACCGCATCAGCTTCTGCGAGCGATCAGGCGAGCCGCCGCGCATCATATTGAACAGGCCAAGCAGCAGGACCAGTGCAACGGCGCCGACCGCGATGGGGAGGATAATGTTGCTGAGCGTTGATGTCATATCGGCTACATAACACTGCGTCACGGGCTGCGCTATCGCCGACCTTCAAAATGGCACAGCGGTTACGCGCGCGCCGCAATGCAACGATCTGGCTTTTTCGCGTTAGATATCAGAAGCTAACATGAGGGCCGGTGATTTGCCGGGCCGATCCCGGACCAGGTGGCACGTGGGGCAGATACGCACCGTCTACGATGTTGTGATGGACGCCTTCTATACGTTTCTTGCCGATGACGGCTGGGCGATCGCCAGCCATATCGCTCTCTCCACCCTGATGGCGCTGTTTCCGTTCCTGATCGTGCTGGCCTCGCTGGCCGGCTTTTTCGGCTCCAAGAATCTCGCCGATCAGGCCGTCGGCCTGCTGCTGGAGGTCTGGCCCGATCAGGTGGCTGGCGCCCTGTCCTCGCAGATCCACGACGTGCTGACCACCACCCGCGGCGATGCGCTCACCATCGGTCTCGTGCTCGCAGTGTATTTCGCCTCCAACGGCGTCGAGAGCCTGCGCGTTGCCCTGAACCGCGCATATTCGGTGATCGAGCTGCGGCGCTGGTACTGGCTGCGGCTGGAGTCGATCGGCTACACGCTGGTCGCTGCCGTCACCGCGCTCGCCATGGCGTTCCTGATCGTGCTCGGCCCGCTGATGCTGGAAATCGTGAGGCGCTATGTCCCGCTGATGGTCGAGAACAACGAGCGGCTGCTGACGGTGGCGCGTTACGGCATCACCATCGTCGCGATGGTAATCGCATTATTCATCCTGCATGTGTGGCTGCCGGCAGGCCGCCGCACCTTCAGTCAGATCCTGCCGGGCATCATCTTCACGATGCTGGCGTCGCTGGCGTCGGGCATCGGCTTCGGTCTTTATCTGGCGCGCTTCGCCAACAATTACGTGACGATGTATGCTGGCCTGGCATCGGTGATCATCGCGCTGGTGTTTCTATACTTTATCGCGGCGATCTTCGTATTCGGCGGCGAACTCAATGCCGCCATCATCAAGTCACGGCTGCCCCACGGCGTCTCGCTTCAAGCAGCGCAGTCGCTAGCGCCCGCGGAGACACCGGTTTGATCAGGAATGCGTCGGCGCCCGCGTGACGCGATGCGGCTTCGTCTTCACTGCGACCGGACACGCCAATGATCGCGACGTGGCCATGCGGCGCCCTCAGCGCACGAATCTGCCGGATCGCCTCGACGCCATCGATACCCGGCAGCACCATGTCCATGAGCACCGCATCGAACGTGCCCTGCGCAACGCGCTCCGCCGCTGCTTCGCCACGACCGATGAACTCGGCCTGATGACCGAGTTCGGTGAGAATGGCATTGAGCACGACGCGACCAAACGGATTGTCCTCAACGCTCAGCACCCGCAGCGCGTCTCCCGGCGCAAAAGCAGCATCATCGGCGCTCGACATGATGGCGATCGGACCGCTCGTCTTGTCGAGGCCGACCGTCAGCGCGAACACTGTCCCACCGCCGCGGCTCTGCGCCACAGTGATGTCGCCACCCATGGCGCGGGCGAGTTGTTTGACCGACGACAGGCCGAGGCCGGCGCCGCCAAAACGCGACGCGATCGACACATTGGCCTGCGAGAACGGTTTGAACAGCCGCTTGATCTCGGCGAGCGTGAGCCCGATGCCGCTATCGGAGACGGTGAAAGATACGCCGACCTTGCCCGCCATGCGCACAGGCGAGACCTTCAGCGCGACATTGCCCTGCTCGGTAAATTTCACCGCATTGTCGATCAGATTTTCCAGCGCCGCGCGCAGCCGCACGGGATCGCCGACCACGAACACCGGCAGTCTGTCGGAGATCGCGACCCGCGACAGCAGTCCCTTGGCAGCCGCGCGGCCCGCGAGCGAGTCGCCGATGTTGCGGGCAAGCGCGCGCAGATCGAAGAAGTCCTGCCGTAGTTCGAACCTGGATTTGCTGCTGCGTGCCGCATCGACGAACAATGTCGCGAGACCCGCCAGATGTTCGGCGCCAGCCTTGATCGTCTCGACCCAGCGCCGCTCACGCTCGTCGAGATCGGAGGTGGCCAGCAGGTCGCTGACCGCAAGAATGCCGGTCAGCGGCGTGCGCACTTCATGGGCAAACACCGCCAGCGCGGTTTCCACCATCGTATCGGCATGCGCGGATCTGCGCTTGGCGCGCGGCTTCGATGCAGGCTTCTTTGCCGCACGCTTCTTGGCCGCGCGTTTTTTCAGCGTTTGCTTGGTGCGCGTCCGCATCTTGCGCGGAGAGCGCGATGTCAGCGCCATATGTTGCCCACCCGTCCCGGCGGCACCATGCCACGGCGAGGCGCGCGGAGTCACGCCGCGGGCCTGGTCCAGCTTGCGAATTTCTTGCGGCGCGCTTGCGGCTAACTTGCGGCAGACGGGTCAGGCAGCCCGACCATGCGGCGGATATCCGCTGGTGTAGTGCCCCCGGCTCGCAACTCATGTAGGCTGGTCGAGCCCGTCGATTTGGACAGTTTGGCGCCGGTGCCATCGCGCACGAGCAAATGATGCCGATAGAGCGGTTGCGGCAGGCCGAGCAGTTGCTGCAGCAGCCGGTGCACGCTGGTCGACCAGAACAGATCCTGGCCGCGCACCACATGGGTCACGCCCTGCAGCGCATCATCGAGGACAACCGAGAGATGATAGCTGGTCGGCGTTTCCTTGCGGGCGAGGATGACATCACCCCAAGCCTCCGGTTGCGCGGTGACGGTGCCCGTCTCGCCGCCCGGACCCGTGTCCTGCTCGGTCCATGTGAGCGAACCGCTGGCCGCAATGGCTTTGGTCATATCGAGCCGCAACGCCATCGGCGCATCCGCCTGTTTGAGTTCGGCGACGGCTTGTGGCGACAGCGATCTGGCAATGCCGGGATAGAGAGGCGCACCGTCGGGATCGCGCGGCCATGAGCCTTTCGCTTCTTCGGCCGCGATCATGCGCGCGATCTCGGCGCGGCTCTCGAAGCTCGGATAGAGCAGTCCCATGGCGGCGAGCCGCTCGGTCGCTGCGCGGTAGTCGGTGAAATGCTGCGACTGTCGCCGTACCGGCATCTCCCAGGCGATGCCGAGCCAAGCAAGATCCTCGTAGATCGCCGCCTCGAATTCCGGCCGGCAGCGCGTGGCATCGATATCCTCGATCCGCAGCAGCAACCGGCCACCGGCCTCGCGCGCCAGATCGAAATTCAGCAGCGCCGAAGCGGCGTGGCCGAGATGCAGATAGCCGTTGGGGCTGGGCGCGAAGCGAAAAACAGGGGCCATCACAGGTTTGCCTAGATCAGGTCGCGCGCGAAAGCACGCGTCAGCCAGTCCATGAACACACGCACCCGCGGCGAGAGCTGGCGATTGCGCGGATAGAGCAGCGACACGGGCGACGGCGTCGGCGGATGTTGCGGCAGCACCTCGACCAGCGTGCCATCGGCGAGTTCGCCCTTGATCCGATAGTGCGGCACCTGCACCAGGCCGAAGCCGAGTTTCGCCATGGCCACGTAATTTTCCGCGCTGTTCACCGTGATCGCCACCCGCAAAGAGACAAGACGCAGCGCGCCGCTGTCCTGAAATTCCAGCGGCAGCACCGCGCCCGTCGCCGAGGAGTGATAGCCGACCATCCGATGGCCTTCGAGCGCATCGATCGACATCGGCATGCCCATGCGCGCGAGATAGGACGGCGCGGCGCAGGTGACTTCGTCCATCATGGTCAGCCGGCGCGCCACCATATCGCTGTCGCGGAGCTCGCCGACACGCACCACGCAGTCGATGCCCTCACGGATCAGATCGACGAGCCGGTCGCCCTCGCTGAGATAGAGCTGGATATCAGGATATTCGGCGAGAAAGTCCGGCAGATGCGGCAGCACGAAATTGCGCGCCAGCGTGCCATTCATATCCACCCGCAACGGCCCTTTCGGCTTGGCGCCGCAGAACGCGCTTTCGGCGTCTTCGAGATCGGCGATCAGCGTCAGGCAGCGCTGGTGATAGGCCTCGCCGTCCAGCGTCGGTCGCACCAGCCGCGTGGTGCGCTCGAGCAGCCGCACACCGAGCCGCGCCTCGATCTGCTTCACGGCGTCGGTGACGGTCGAACGCGGCAGGCCGAGATCCGCCGCTGCCGCCGTAAAGCTGCGCCGCTCCACCACCCGGGTAAACACCCGCATCGTCTCGAAACGGTCCATCTCTTTGTTCGCTAAATCCGGATTGTGATGCCAGATAATGCATCATTATCCGGCAAATGAAACTGTCTAGATTTCTCCCATCAGAACGGCGCTGCCAGTCGGCCGTCTTATCGAGGAGAAGCGAAATGACCAACCAATCCAGCAAGGTAGCCATCGTGACGGGCGCATCCCGCGGCATCGGTGCAGCCATCGCCGAGCGGCTGGGCCGCGACGGCTTCACGGTCATCGTCAATTACTCCGGCAATGCCGCGCTGGCCGAGGCCGTCGCACAAAAGATCGAAGCCGCGGGTGGCCGCGCGCTGACCGCCAAGGCCGATGTCAGCGATCCCGCCGCTGTGCGCGGGATGTTCGATGCAGCGGAGACCGCCTTTGGCGGCATCGACGTGCTGATCAACAATGCCGGCATCATGAAGCTCGCGAAATTCGCCGACGCCGACGACGCATCGTTCGACCAGCAGATCGCGGTCAATCTGAAAGGCACGTTCAACACCATGCGCGAGGCCGCCAAGCGGCTGCGCGACGGGGGCAGGGTCGTGAACTTCTCCACGGGCGTGGTTGGCACCAAGCTGGAAACCTACGGGATCTATGCCGCCACCAAGGCTGCGGTCGAAACCATGACGGGTATCATGGCCAAGGAGATGCGGGGCCGCTCGATTACCGTGAACGCCATCGCACCCGGCCCGACCGCAACCGACCTGTTCCTCAATGGCAAGTCACCGGAGCTGATCGAGCGTTTCGCCAAAGCGACGCCAATGGAGCGCCTCGGCACACCCGAGGACATCGCCAATGCCGTTGCTTTCCTGGTCGGTCCGGAAGGCGGCTGGATCAACGCCCAGGTGCTGCGCGCCAATGGCGGGCTGGTCTGAACCAAACGCCAACACCCTCAAGAACCATTCAAAGGAATACGTGTCATGAAACACGTCATTGTCATCACCGGCGCATCGAGCGGCTTTGGCGCGCTCACCGCCCGCGCCCTCGCCGAGGCCGGTCACACCGTTTATGCCAGCATGCGTGAGACCACCGGCCGCAATGCATCGGCCGTCGCCGACGTCGCAAAGTATGCCGCTGAGCACAAAGTCGATCTCCGCAGCGTCGAACTCGACGTCGCCTCGCAGGAATCGGCCGATGCCGGCATCGGCCGGATCATCGCCGACAACGGTCACCTCGATGTCGTCATCCACAATGCCGGGCACATGTCATTTGGGCCCGCAGAAGCCTTCACGCCGGAGCAATTCGCACAGCTCTACGACATCAACGTTCTGTCGACCCAGCGCGTCAATCGCGCAGCGCTACCGCAACTGCGCAAGCAGGGCAAAGGTCTCCTCGTCTGGGTATCGTCATCCAGCGCACGCGGCGGCACACCACCCTATCTGTCGCTGTATTTCGCCGCGAAGGCGGCGATGGATTCGCTTGCAGTCTCCTATGCCAGCGAACTGACGCGCTGGGGCATCGAAACCTCGATCATCGTGCCCGGCGCCTTCACCAAGGGAACCAACCACTTCGCACATTCCGGCAAACCGGCCGACACCGCTCGCGCGGCTGAATACGACGACGGTCCCTATGCCGGGGTACCTGATATGGCGTTGAAGGGCTTGGCTTCGCTGGAGCCCTCCGATGCGGATGCTGCCGATGTGGCAAAAGAGATCGTCCGCGTGGTCGATCTGCCGTTCGGCAAGCGCCCGTTCCGCAGTCACATCGATCCGTCGGAAGATGGCGCCGAGATCGTCAACGGTGTCGCGGACCGCGTTCGCGCCGAGATGTTCCGCCGCATCGGCATCGCCGATTTGCTAATACCGCGAGTGAATGCCTGAGACGGGATGTCATCAACGAAAATGGGGCGAGCGTGAACAACGCCCGCCCCATTTTACTGAGACACAGAGTTAGGACTCGGCGCGGCCGCTCTGGATCACCACCACGCGACTGCCAATCTTCACGCGATTATAGAGATCCACGACATCCTGGTTCATCAGCCGGATACAGCCGCTGGAGACGGCATGGCCGATGGTCTCGGGCTCGGTGGTGCCGTGGATGCGGAACATGGTGTCGCGGTCGCCCTGATAGAGATACATCGCGCGCGGCCCGAGCGGATTGTCGATGCCGCCCTCCATGCCGCCAGCCATCTTGCGATAGCGCGCGGGTTCGCGGTTCATCATGTTTTCCGTCGGGGTCCAATGCGGCCACTCGGCCTTGCGCTTGATCACAGCAGAGCCGGCAAAAGCGAGGCCGGCCTTGCCGACGCCGATGCCGTAGCGCATCGCCTTGCCATCGCCTTCCACGAGATAGAGATGCCGTGCGGCTGTATCGACCACAATGGTGCCGACGGGCTCCTTGGTGCGGTAAGCGACGCGCTGACGCAGCATCGCCGAATCGATTCCGGAGACGTCGATGGCCGGCAGCGTGTGCTCGCCGTCATTCAACTCGGCATAGCTGGCGGACGGACCGCCAAAGCCGGTGGACGACACCATCACCCCGCTGCTTGCACATCCTGCCAGCACAGCGGGCAACATCAAAAGCGCCAGAAGGCGCAGCCCGCGTGATCCACCAAAACCTGTCATTCCCAACCCTTGCTGCAACGCGTCCAACGCGGACGACCCGCACCTCATACAGGGCTGAGCGATCAAATCAGGCTCAACAGCGTGTCATTTCGCTCATAGAACAGCTCTGCGCTGCACTTTGCGCCCCGCTGTGGTGATCGCGCCACAGCCGCGCAGGCTCACGAATAACCTCAGGTTGATCGATCGCCTTTGAGGGTCGGCCGGCGCGCAGCGCAAACCTGCCCATGGAACCGCCGCCGCCGCGATGCCCGCCGACGCGCGCCGAAACGCTCCACCATGGTCCCTCCGGGCTTGTTGAGGCCGACGACATTGAGAACCGCGCCATGACGACACGATCCAGCACGATGTCGTCCCGCAACTATCAATGCGCGGACGACCGCTACAAATGCCACGCGCATGACGAGATCGATATCATGTCCATTGGGAGGACGACGTGTTCGATGAAGTCCACGCGCCTTATAATGCGAAGCACTTGCAGCTGGATTTCACGGCTTGCATCGTTGTGATCGGCATATTAGAGCACACAGCCGCGTGAGACTTCGCGTTACCCCAACGAGATTTTCAGATGACAAGCGTTCGCAGTCTTGCGCAAGGCAGCATTGCCGTTGGCCTGCTGGTCCTCGGTATGAAATACGCCGCCTATTATCTGACTGGCAGCGTCGCACTGCTGTCCGATGCGATTGAAAGCATCGTCAATGTCGTGACGGCCATCGTCGTTTTGCTTGCGACCACGCTGAGCGCGAAACCGGCAGACGACGATCATCCCTACGGGCATCATAAGGCTGAATATTTCTCGGCCGTGCTCGAAGGCGTGCTGATCGTGCTCGCCGCGATCCTGATCCTGCGCGAAGCCTATCAAAGCTATCTGACGCCGCGCCTCGTCGAAGCCCCCTGGGTCGGACTACTCGTCAACGCAGCGGCAAGCGTCATCAATGCAGGTTGGGCATGGGTGCTGATCAGGCAAGGTCGCATCCACCGCTCGCCTGCCCTGGCAGCAGACGGCCGCCATTTGCTGTCCGACGTGTATTCTTCAATCGGTGTTCTCGGCGGCGTCGGTGTAGCGGCACTGTCGGGCATCGCCATTCTCGATCCCATCCTTGCGGCGCTCGTCGCGCTCAACATCCTGTGGGCCGGTTGGGGTCTCATGAAGGAGTCGCTCAGCGGATTGATGGATGAGGCCATCCCGCCAGCCATGCTCGCGAGCATCAAGCAGACCATATCGGCCCATGCCGACGGCGCCATCGAGGCTCACGACCTGCGCACCCGCCGCGCCGGCAGCATGACCTTTATCGATTTCCATCTGGTGGTGGCAGGATCGACCACCGTGAGCGCCGCGCACGACATTTGCGACAAGCTCGAGACCGCGATCCGCCAGGAGATCGGCGAGGCTCTGATCACCATCCATGTCGAACCCGATGACAAGGCCAAGCATTCCGGCATCGTCGTTCTCTAGATTTCGGGTAACTTCGCTCCACGAACGGCTTTGACAGGTTCCGCCCCCGTGTTAATCGAGAGGCGAGGATCGTTCCCGTGACACATGTTTCGCGCAAACGCTGGTTTGGGGCCGTGGCATCTTTGGCCGCTGCCTATGCGCTTGTGCTCAATGTCGTGCTGTCCAGCCTGTTGCTCGCCGCGATCTCGCCGACTGCGCAGGCCGCAGGCTTCGAGCTCTGCCTCACCCATCCCGACCTTGCCGCATCCCCTGATGACACCGGCAAGACGTCAGGCGCACCTGCGGTGCATTGCCCGGTCTGCGTCGGCACCCATGCGCCGGGTGCCCCGCCTGCCTCCGCCACTTTCCTCGTCTCGCGCATCGCCATCGCGATCGCTCCCGTGGCCGCCCTCGACGATCGCATCGTCGCGGAAGCCGCGACCTCCGACCACCGGGCCCGCGCGCCACCGCGCCTGAGCTGACGTTCCACGCCGTCAGACGCCGCGCATCAGCGCGCGCGTTGCTCAGTTCAATCCCGGTGGAGTTTTCCCCATGCTATCCGTTTCCATGCGGCTGCGCAGCGTCCTGCTCGCATCCGCGGCCGCGCTCGTTCCAGGTGCGGTGTCGGCTCAATCGGCCTCCTCGACATCGCTTCCAGCGGTCACCGTCGATGCGCCCGCACAGCAGCGCGCAGTCGCGGCGCGCAAGCCACGCAACGCCGCGCCAAGCGCCCGCACGGCCCGCACCACCCCTGCGGCCACACCGGCGCGCGTCGACGCCCAGGCACCGAGCGTCCCAGGGGCCCTTACGGTGCTCACCGCGCAGCAGGCACTCCGCGAGATCCAGCAGACGCCCGGCGGCGTCGCGCTGGTGACAGCGGATGCGTGGCGAACATCGACGCCGTCGAACACCATCAAGGACATCCTCGACTACGTACCGGGCGTGTTCGCGCAGCCGAAATGGGGCGACGACACCCGCCTGTCGATCCGCGGATCAAGCCTGTCGCGCAATTTCCATCTGCGCGGCGTGCAGCTCTATATGGACGGCATCCCGATCAACACCGCCGACGGCTATGGCGATTTCCAGGAGATCGACCCGACCGCCTATAAATATGTGGAGGTGTTCAAGGGCGGCAACGCATTGCGCTTCGGCGCCAATTCGCTCGGCGGCGCGATCAATTTCGTGACGCCCACTGGCCGCGATCCTTTTCCGAACGGCGCGTCGGTCGACATGGGCGCCTTCGGCTTCCGTCGCCTGCAGGCCAACACCGGCGGCGCCAATGGTCCGTGGGACGGTTTCATCACGGCCTCGACGCAATCCGCCGATGGCTTCCGCAATCACAGCAATGGCGAGGCAACACGCGTCAGCGGCAATGTCGGCTACCAGTTCTCGCCGGACTTCGAGACCCGCTTCTATCTCAATGCCAACAGCGTGCGGCAGCGCATTCCCGGCTCGGTGAGCAAAACGTCGGCGCTGAATTCTCCGGAGACGGCAGCAGCAGGCAATCTCACCGGCGACCAGCAGCGCAATATCGACACGGTGCGCCTCGCCAACAAAACCACCATCCGGCTCGACAATACTACGATCGACTTTGGCGTCTTCGGCGTCGATCGGCACCTGATGCATCCGATCTTCCAGTATCTGGACTACAGCTATCAGGACTATGGCGGCTTCGCGAAGGTCACCGACGACCGCAATATCGGCGGCTATCGCAACGTGTTTGTCGCCGGCGTCAATGTGATCAACGGCAGGATCGACAACAACCAGTATGTCAATGTCGCCGGGCAGAAGGGTGCGCTGACGTCGTCATCGATCGACCGCTCGAAGAACACGTCGGTTTATGTCGAGAACTCGCTCTATGTGCTGCCCACCGTCGCATTGATTGGCGGCACGCAATTCCTCTATGCCGCGCGCAACCGTCAGGACCGTTTCCTGAACGATGGCGACCAATCGGGCGCCACCGAATTCAACCTGTGGAGTCCGAAAGGCGGATTGCTCTGGAATATTGATCCGACCTGGCAGGCTTACGCGAATATCTCGCTCAGTGCCGAAGTGCCGAGCTTCGGCGAGAGTTCGAACGGCCCGGGCATCCCGACGATTCCCTTCACCAGCATCCGGCCACAGCGTGCGACCACCTATGAAATTGGCACCCGCGGACGACGTCCCGACCTGACATGGGAATTGACGGGCTATCGCGCCAACATCACCGACGAATTGCAATGTATTTACAGCGCCTTCGGCAATTGCAACGTCACCAATGCGGATCGCACCATCCATCAGGGCATCGAGGCCGGTCTCGGCATCGCCGTGTTCAAGGGCATATTCGATGCGGGGCCACTGCCGGACAAGCTCTGGCTCAACATGGCCTATACGTTCAACGACTTCCGCTTCGACAATGACGCGACTTTCGGCAATAACCTGCTGCCGGGCGCGCCGCGGCACTATCTGCGCGCGGAATTGCTCTACAAACATGCCAACGGCTTCTATCTCGGCCCCAATCTCGAATGGGTGCCGGAAGCTTACTATGTCGACAGCGCCAATACGCTGAAGACCGAACCCTATGCGCTGCTCGGCCTGAAAGCCGGCGTCGACAATGGCGGCACATATTCGGGCTATATCGAAGCACGCAACGTGCTCGATACCCGTTACATCGCCTCCGCCAGCATTCTCAATCAGGCCACGGCGACATCGCCGCTGTTCGAACCCGGCACCGGCCGCGCCATCTATGCCGGCGTCAAGGCGAGGTGGTGAAGATGATGAATTCCGCTATGCTTCAATCCACGAAAGGACGTTCCATGACCAACCGCTCCATGCTGTTGCTTCTCACTGCGCTGGGCGCAGTGGCATCGCCTGCTTATGCCCATGTCTTCGTGCGGAGCGGTCCGGCCACGGTCGGCGGCTCCTATCGCGCAGTGCTCGCCGTGCCGCATGGTTGTGGCGCCTCGCCGACGACGAAAATCACCGTGCAGATTCCGGAAGGGATGATCGCAGTGAAGCCAATGCCGAAGCCAGGCTGGACCATCGCCGTGAAGAAAGGCGCCTATGCGCAGTCCTACGATTTCATGCACGGCATGAAGGCGTCGGAAGGCGTCAAGGAAATCACCTGGACCGGCAAGCTCGACAACGACTTCTATGACGAGTTCGTATTCTCGGCCTATCTGCCTGCCGCATTGAAGGCTGATGCACCGCTGTATGTGCCGACACTGCAGACCTGCGAGCAGGGCTCGGAAGACTGGGCGCAGATCCCGGCTGCGGGGCAGGATCCGCACAGTCTGAAATCACCGGCGCCGATCGTTCGCCTTGCCGCGGCATCACCACATGATGCAATGGCGCAGATGGCCGGCATGGTCCATGCGGGCGACCTGATGATCATGACGCCCTGGACGCGCGCCACACCGCCCGCGGCCAAGGTGGCCGGCGGCTATCTCACCATCACCAACAACGGCAAGACCAGCGACAAACTCCTAGGGGGCACATTCACCGGCGGCAGCCGCATCGAAGTGCATGAGATGAGCGTGACCGATGGCGTGATGAAGATGCGTCCGCTCAATGAGGGGCTCGAGATCAAGCCCGGCGCCACCGTGAAGCTCGAGCCCGGCGGCTATCACCTAATGCTGATGGATCTCGCCAAGCCGTTCGCCAAAGGCGACAAGGTGAAGGCGCAGCTGCAGTTCGAGAAGGCCGGCAAGGTGGACATCGAACTCGACGTCAACGCCGTCGGCGCGTCGGCACCAGCCGGCGGCGGACACGCGCACTGATCACGTCGAAATGCTGCGCACCGCACATGTTGCGGTGCGCCTGATGTCTACGGACAAGGCCGCGATTGTGTCGGGTGTATCGTGGCGTTAGTGCAGCCGGGGAGCTTTCAGCATCTTGGAGCGGTCCGTCGATACCAATTCGACATCGAATGTATCGCCACCGCGATAGAGCGTCAGCGGCACGTCGACACCAGCCGGACCTAGCGCCCAGAGTGCGCGATAGAATTCGACGGAATCGGATACCTCCTCACCGTTTACGGCAAGAATCACGTCGCCGGTCTTGAGTTCAGCCCGGGCCGCGGGCCCCTTCCTGGCGATCCCGACCACGACGACCTTGTCCTCGACCTCGGCGGCATACAGCCCGAGCCACGGCCGCGGCGGCTTGTTGGCACGACCATATGTCTTGAGATCGTCGAGGACCGGCTTCAGCAGATCGATGGGCACGACCATGTTGAGATGCTCGTTCTTGCCGCCGTGCTCGCGCTCGATCTGCAGCGAGCCGATGCCGATCAACTCGCCCTTGGCGTTGATCAGGGCGGCACCGCCCCAGTTCGGATGCGCCGGATGCGTGAAAATCGCGTCGTCGAGCAGGTATTCCCAATAGCCGGCGAATTCCTGTGTCGCGGCGATCTTGCCGGCCACGGACCGCGTGCGTCCGCCGACGCCGCCGACCACCACGCGATCGCCGATCTTCGCGCTCGCCGACTCACCGAGCGGCAGCGGCGCGATGTCGATCTCGCCGAGCGCCTGCACGAGTCCGAAACCGCTTTCCTGATCGACGCCCAGCGCCGTGCCCTGCACCACGCGGCCGTCGCCGAGATGCACCCAGATCGTTTCGGCCTCGGTGATGAGATAGCCGATGGTGAGAATGAGGCCGTCACCGATCAACACGCCATTGCCGGCGCGCTCGGTGCCGAGCGTATCTGCCGTGAAAGCATCTTCCGGGATGATGCAATGCAGCCCCACCACCGCCTCCAGCGCCTGTTCGAGGTCGAATCCGTAATCCTCAGCACGCGGCTGCACGCCCGGGGGCACTTTCCACTCGGTCAGTGAAGGCATGCAAAATCTCCTTTGTCCGGAACGGGTAGCCCCCGCCATATAAGAACCGATCGCGGACGTGGAAGTCCAGCCTGTGAACTTAGCGGCCCTGCGGCGTTTGGTTACGCACCGCGACGTTGTGCGAGCCACGCCAGCAGCACCGCATTGACCTCGCGCGGATAGCAGTGGCTGAGATCGTCGATCTCGCGATAGGTGACATCGGCGCCGGCGATCGTGAGCGCCTGCTGTGCCTCGCGCGCAGTCTGCACCGGAAACATCCAGTCGAGACGGCCATGGACGAGATGGATCGGCAGGCCGCGCAGGCGATCTGCATCGGCAAACTGCGCCATCAGCGGATGGAAGGTCGAAGCCACCGGCGCCAGATGGGTGAAGGGCGACTCGGCGCGCAGGCCGCTGACATAGCAGAAGGTGCCGCCATCGCTCATGCCGGTCAGCAGCAATTGCGCGGGATCGATATGCCAGCGCGACTGCACGAGATCGAGAATGCGCGAAAGATTCGGCGTATCGGCATCGTCGCCCATCAGCGCCCAGGTGCTGCCGATTGCCGTCGGCGCGACGAGTATCGCGCCAGAGCTGCGCGCATCGGCGAGCCAGCTCCACAAGAAAGCCCGGCCATTGCCGCTGCCGCCATGCAGCGCCATCACCAGCGGCCAGGCACGATCCGGCGTGTAGGTTTCCGGCACATACATCGAGAAACCGCCGCGACGTCCGGGCTCACCATCATGAATGACGCCGGTGTTCTCTGCCGAAGGCAATGCCAGTCGTTCAAGCAGTGCCGCGTTCTCGCGCTCGTCAGGCGGAAGAAAGAACGTACTCACAGGCGGCAGCCGCGCCACCGTGGCATAAAGCGATTCCTGCGCGCGCGTGGCGTGGCGCAATGCACGAAACACCATCGGCAGATCGCCACCGGGCTGCTGGGCGGCGCGCAGGCCGGTAAAGGCCGCCAGCGCCGCGTCACTCGCCGCATCGAGATGTGCCCGCAGATCGCTAAAATCATCCGGCCACGCGTTGAGCTCTGCGCGCACCGCCTTGAGCGCCTGATCGGGCTCGCCCACCGCTTCCATGACGGCACCGAAAGTCGGCGGATGCAGATTGCGCGCAACGAATTGCAGCGCCTCGAGCGACTGCAGCAGGGGCGGCAGCAGAACAACGATATCGTCGACGACTATGTCGCTCATCGGAAGCTCCGGGCAAATCGTTTGGCCCCATCAATCCAGGACCGAGCGAGAAGCCAGAGACCATACTGATACGACGGCAAAGCGGCCATCTCCGCGCTCGACGAAAGATCTGTCAGCCCCAGTTACAGATCATCCAAGTCACTCACATTCGGCAAGATCGCTGCGACGCAACATTGAAATACCATAGACTTCTCGATTTTGTATACATATACAAAATTCATGAGCATCAGCCCGATCGCCGCCAGGCCCTATCTGAGAGACGAGGTCTATACGGCCCTGAAAGTTCGGCTGGGGGTGCGCGCGGCCGGCCTCACGGCCCCCTTGCGACTTCGAGAAGAGGAGCTTGCGGCAGAGCTCGGGGTCAGCCGGACGCCCGTACGTGAGGCCATGCGCAGGCTCGAGCAGGAAGGGCTGATCACGTTTCGCCCGCGCCGCGGCGCACGGCTGATGCCGACATCGCTACCGGAATATCTCGAATGGCTGTCGATCCGGGAAATGCTGGAAGGTCTGGCAGCCCGCGAAGTCGCCCTCAACGGCGCGAATGATGTCGCGCTCCGCCTGCGGGCCGTGTTCGCCGATTTCGATGAGGCCGGCGCGCTGGCACGCCCCGCCGAATATGCCGCTGCCAACACCGCCTTTCATGCGCTGATGATCAAAGAGAGCGGCAACGCCCTGCTCGGCAAAACATGGGACTCATTCGGCCATCTGAAAATGGCGGGACTGCGCTTCATCGAGCGTCTCAATCGCGGCTCGCAATCGTTTCATGAGCATCACGACATCATCGACGCGATCGCACAGCGCGATCCCGACCGCGCGGAAACACTCGCGCGACGACATGTCCGTTTGCTGCGCGACCAGGCAGCGGCATCGCTGAAAGAATTTGACCTCCCCGAACAGAATGAGACCACCACATGATCTTCCTCACTTTTGCAGCCGCAGACGGATCGCATCTCGGCCTCGTGATCGATGACAATGTTCTTGATCTGACGAAGGCGTGGCCGGATGGCCAGGCCTCCGCGCCGCGCCATGTCGGCGATCTCGCCGAAGCCGGCGAAGCGGGGCTCGCCATCGTGCGTGGTCTCGCATCGGCAGTGAATGCCGCGAACCTTGTTGCGCTGGCATCGCTGACGCTGATGGCACCGATTCCGCGGCCGAAGAAGAACGTTTTCTGCGTCGGCCGCAATTACAAGGACCATATCGACGAAGGCATGCGCGCGCAGGGCAAGGCGCCCGCCCCGCTGCCAAGCGTGCCGGAATTCTTCACCAAACCGCCGACCGCCGTGATCGCTTCAGGTGAAAACATTCCGCAGCATGCCAATGTCACCGAACAGCTCGATTACGAGGTCGAGCTCGCCGTCATCATCGGCAAGGCGGGCAGCAACATTTCTGCGCAGAACGCCTTCGATCATGTGTTCGGCTATTCGATCATCAACGATATCACCGGTCGCGACATGCAGCGTCGTTACGGCCAGTGGTTCAAAGGCAAGGGCCTCGATCGCTCCTGCCCGTTCGGGCCGGTTGTGGTCCATGCGTCCGCGCTGCCGAATGTTGCCGACATCAGGATCTTCAGCACGGTCAATGGCGAGGTACGCCAGGACAGCCGCACCAGCCGCATGATCTTCGATATTCCGGCCATCATCGAACATCTGACGCGCGGTCTCACGCTGGAGCCCGGAGACGTGATCGCCACCGGAACTCCGTCCGGGGTCGGCTATGCGATGACGCCGCCGCGCTTCCTGCTCAAGGGGGATCGCGTCACAGCCGAGATCGAAGGCATCGGCATCCTGTCCAACAGCATCGTGGCCTGACACGGCAACGCACGCGCCAAAAACAAGGACAACAACATGAGTGATTCCCGGACATTTCGCGTACAGCGCGCGACGTCAGACTTTCGCTGGCCGAATGGCGCACGCATCGGCATCGTCTTCAATCTGGCCTATGAGGCCTGGTCGCCCGGCAAGGCACCGGGCATCGGGCCGATGGGCAACGTGTTGCAGCCCGGCTTTTTCGATACCAACGCACATTCCTGGGCAAGCTACGGCGCCGTGCGCGGCATCCAGCGCCTCACGCGCATCGCTGCCGCAAACGATGTGAAGACCAGCATCATGGTCAACGGCGTGCTCGCCGAAACCCACCCGACCGTGCTGAAGGAGCTTCATGCCGCCGGTCACGAGATCGTGGCGCATTCCTATGGCATGGATGTCATCCCGGTCTATTTCGACGAGGCCGGTGAGCGCGCCAATATCCGCCGCACCGGTGACCTCATCGCCGCCGTCACCGGTGAACGTCCGAAAGGATGGATCAGCCCACGTGGCACCGGAAGCCTGATTTCGCCAAAGCTGCTCGCTGAGGAAGGCTATGTCTGGTTCGGCGACTGCAATGACGACGACCTGCCCTCGATCATCATGCAGAAAGATGCGCCGGAGCAACGCATCGTCGGCATTCCGCTGACGATGGACGTGAACGATCTGCCGCACAGCATCCGCTACGGCAATGCGCCGGCGACGTTGATCGACCAGTTCCGCGCCATCCTCGACAACGCAAGCCAGGCCGACGCGGCACCGTTCATGCTCGATGTCACCGCGCATACCCATGTGTTCGGTCGGCCGGCAGGCGCGTGGGTTTACGACGCCATGATCAAGCTGGCGCGCAAGCGCGACGATGTCTGGATCGGCACGCGTATGGAGATAGCCGAATACGCGCTGGCGCAGGGCCGGTGGTTCAAGGACGAGGTGTTCTGAACCACACCCATTGAGGAGGCGCAAAAGCCTCCCGAAAAGACATCGAGGAGGAATATCGTGACGCACTTCTTCAAGCGCGCATCCAGTGCGGTCGTCATCACCGCAGCGCTGTTGACGGCGATCGGTCCCGCCGTCGCCCAGCAGCCCTACCCGGCGCAGCCGGTGCGCCTGCTCGTCGCTTTCGCGCCGGGCGGCCCCGCCGATATCATCGCGCGCATTGTCGGACAGAAACTGAACGACCTGTGGCGCGAACCCGTCGTAATCGAGAATCGCGGTGGCGCCGGTGGCAATATCGCGGCTGCCGCGGCTGCAAGGGCCAAACCCAATGGCTATACCGTGCTGGTGACTACAAGCGCATTCGCCGTCAATCCGAGCCTGTCGGCAAAGGCCGGTTATTCGCCGGACGAATTCAAGACCGTGGTGGTTGCGGCGACCACGCCCAATCTAATCGTCGGCGCGCCTAGTCTCACAGCATCGACCCTGCGCGAGGTGATCGCCTCTGCCGCCAAGGAAAACTTCACCTATGGCACCGCCGGTGTCGGCACCACGCCGCATTTGTCGGCCGAAAAAATATTCAGGCTCAACGCCAAGGCCAACATCGTGCATGCGCCGTTCACGGGTGCAGGTCCCGCGCTAAATGCGGTGATGGGCGGTCACACGCCTCTGGCCAGTGTCGCCTTGCCCGCGGCGATGGAGCTGGTGAAGGGCAAACAGGTCAAGGCGCTGGCCGTGACAAGCCGCGAGCGCATGCCATCGCTTCCGGATGTCCCGACCGCGCGCGAGCTCGGACTGAGTGACGACGAGGATGCAACCTGGGTGGCATTCCTGGTGCCGGCCAAGACGCCGCAGGCAATCATCGACAAGCTCAACGCCGACGTGAACAAGACGCTTGCAGATGCAGGTGTTCGCGAACAATTCGACCGCATCGGCTTCGCGGCTGTTGGCGGTTCTGTGACCGACTCCCAGACCTATGTGCGCGGAGAGATCACCAAATGGGGCGATATCATCCGCAAGCTCGAGCTGAAGCAGGAATAGCGACCTAGGCGTAGTAGCGCCCGACGCCCCTACGGATCCAGTTCCGTATCCCAGTAGAGATAGTCCAGCCAGCTGCCGTGCAGATAGTTCGGCGGAAACAGCCGGCCGTTGCGATGCAGCTGGTGCACCGTCGGCGCGAACGCCGTCTGGCGCGGGAACATGCGCGCCTGCTGCGTGGTCATGTTGCCCTTACGCAGATTGCAAGGCGAACAGGCCGCAACAACGTTCTCCCAGGTGGTCTGGCCACCCTTGGAGCGTGGGATGATATGATCGAAGGTCAGATCGTCATGCGAGCCGCAATACTGACAGGAGAAGCGGTCGCGTAGGAAAACGTTGAACCGGGTGAAGGCGGGATGCGTCGTCGGCTTCACGAACGACTTCAGCGACACCACGCTGGGCAGCTGAAATTCGAACGAAGGACTCCGCACCGCGTGATCGTAGTGCTCTACGATATTCACACGGTCGAGAAACACTGCCTTGATCGCGTCTTGCCACGACCACAGCGACAGTGGGTAGTAACTCAGCGGCCGGAAGTCCGCATTGAGGACCAGAACCGGCCAACCGCCTTGCGAGACATGTGCGTTCAAGTAACGCTCCTGACCCCCACATATGGCTGCGAAGCAACCTGTCTCCACATACTACAGGCAGCGTGACAGGGTTGTGAAGGGCATAGGGCAGACCTTATCCCCTCACAAAAGCGCCGCGTTGGGTCGCTTTTCTGGGAACTGCGGGTGGTCTGTCGCAGCGCCTGCCGCTAAACCCCGTGGCGCGCGCCCGGTTCGCGGCCGCAAATACCGGACGCTGCCCGATGGTCCCTTCCTCCCGCTATCTCGAGGCCCCGCAACGGCTGCGCGCCTTTGTCCGTGCGCATGAAACCAGCCTTGCGATTCTGGCAGCGCTGATCGGCGTGATCGGCGGTCTCGTGGTGGCCGCCATGAGCGCTGCGGTCAGCGTTCTTCACGCGGTGTTGTTCAATCTGGAATGGGGCCAGCGGCTCTCCAGCCAGTTCTGGATTGATCCGGTGCGCGCGATTCTGGTTCCCACCTTTGGCGGGCTGCTGCTGGGGGTCGCCTTCCTGCTGCTGTTGCGCTGGCGACCGGCCCGCGAGGTCGACCCCATCGAGGCCAACGCGCTCCATGGGGGGCGGATGTCGTTCCGCGGCAGCGTCATCGTCGCGCTGCAAACCGTGTGGTCCAGCGGCGTCGGGGCCTCGGTCGGTCTCGAGGCCGGCTACACCCAGCTCGCCAGCGGGCTCGGTGCCTCCATCGGACGCGCCTTCCACCTTCGTCGCGGCGATCAGCGCGTGATGGTCGGCTGCGGTGCGGCCGCCGCGATCGCCGGCGCATTCGGTGCGCCGCTGGCCGGCGCGTTCTATGCCTTCGAACTGGTGATCGGCGGCTACACATCGGCGAGTCTGATGCCGGTCGGCATCGCCGCGGTGATTGGCTATTTCGTAGCCCATGCCTTCGATCCGTTGTCGCTTGGCGTCGTTGCCGGCCGGTTCGGCGACGTGCTCGGTCATGATCTCGCAGTGGCGGCCTTGCTCGGCGTGTTCGCCGCGACCTTCGGTATCGGCATCATGCGTGTCGTCGCCTGGACCGAAGCGCTGCTCACCAAAATCAAACTGTGGCCGCCGCTGCGTCCGGCGCTGGGCGGGCTGCTGGTCGGGTTGATGGCGCTGCTGACGCCGCAAGTCATGGCATCCGGACACGGCGCGCTGCATTTCGGCGGCATGACGGCCTATCCAGTCGCATTGGTGGCCTTCGTGATGGCGCTGAAAACGCTCGCCTCGATCATCTCGCTCGGGACAGGTTTTCGTGGTGGTTTGTTTTTTGCCACGCTGTTTCTCGGCGCGCTCGGCGGCCATCTGTTCGCGGTCGGCTTCAATGCGATCGGCGCCGGCTTCACCATCGACCCCGCTGTCTACACCATCATCGGCATGAGCGCGCTGTCGGCCTCGGTGATCGGTGGGCCGCTCACCATGTCGTTCATCGCGCTCGAATCCACCGGCAATCTCTGGCTCACCACCGCGGTGCTGGTCGCTGTCATCATCTCCACCCAAATGACGCGCGAGCTGTTCGGCTACTCCTTCGCCACATGGCGCCTGCATCTGCGCGGCGAGACCATCCGCAGCGCCGCGGACGTCGGCTGGATCCGCGATCTCACCGTCAGGCGGCTGCTGCGCCCGGACGTCCCGACCGTCGACTCCACCATGCCGCTCGACGAATTCCGCGAGAAATTCCCGCTCGGCTCGAAGACCCAGGTCGTCGCCGTCGATCCCGAAGGCCGCTATGTCGGCCTCGCCATCGTCGCTGAAGCGCATTCGCCTGACGTGACTGCCTTTCGGCTCGACAGCCTGCTGCATTGTCGCGACGTCGTCCTGCATCCGGACATGAACATCCGCGACGCCATGGTGGTATTCGAGGGCGCCGAAGCGGAATCGCTGGCGGTGGTGGAGGCCGAAAGCCACCGCGTGCTCGGCACGCTCTCGGAAGCCCACGCGACACGGCGCTACGCCGAAGAGTCCGAGCAGCGCCGCCGCGAAGCCCTCGGCGAGATGTGATGGTCCGCTATTAGCCGTCCGCGAGCGACAGCATATGCCCCTGATCGGGCGGCACCCGGCCGGCCAGTGTATCGCGATAGATATTCTCGACGGCGACAGGGCCACGGTTCTCGGCAACTGTGAGCGACTGTTCCAGCAGCAGCAGGAATCCCGACCACGCCGCGTTGAACCGGCTATCGATGCCGCCCGGTCCCCATTCTTTGGCGCGCTTGCGTATCTGGTCCGGCGCGAAGAACCATGCGGGCTTGGCACCGGGAAGCTCCTCATCCACCGCTGTATCCTGATGGGTGAGCCCGACGCGCCCGCTATAAACGAGTTTGTCCTTGAGGTGCCGATGCAGCCGGCCGCGCAGGTCGGCATTCCCGGCCATATCGACGAAGGCCACCGGCTGATCGGCGGGCAGCGCATCGATATGATCGTAGAGCGCGACATCGTCGTAGCAGCCGAGCGACCGCACGAAATCCGCATTACCCGCCGAGGTGAGGCCGATCACGCGGAGCGGTTTGCGCTTGCTATGCAGCAGATGTGCGAGACCGAAGGCTGTCTTGCTGGAGGCACTGGAGAGAATGACAGTGCGTGCACCGAAGAATTCCTCCTCGGCGAGAAAATCATCGACCAGGAACGACAGCATGAAGAGCGGCCGCAGCAGGGCTTGATAGTCGCCGTTGCGTCCAGCAAAGGCCGGATCACCCGCCACCCGCGCATAGGCATTGTAGACCGGCGCGACGCCCTGCCGATGCGCCGCGCCGTCGCGCAGGCCGCGCTTGCTGACATCCGCGGCCTCGATCACCAGATGCGAGGCCATCGGGAAATAGCCGAACAGCCGCTCGCCTTCGGCGATCTGCGGGTGCATCGACGCGATCACCCTGCCAAAACCCCAGACCGGAATGTTGCCGAAGCCATCAGGCGCCTTGAATAACTGCCAGTATTTCATCCGGTCACCCAGCATCGCATAAGTGACGTTGTTCGCGGTGAAAGCGAAGCGTTCGACCTCGACCAGAAGGCAATCATCGGACAGTTCGTCCAGTCGCGGCAGCGACATCTGCACCAGCGTGGTGTTCTGAAAATTATTCTTGGCTATGTTGAATTGCGTATACGCGTTCATGATCGAACTCCGCTGCGTTTCCCTGCAGCGATCATTCCTTTCACCAATGTCTGTTTTGCGACAGCGGAGTTGTTTAAAACAACGTCCGTTTCAAACACTGTTCGACTACACCGTGGGAACCGTGCCGCCGTCGATCACGAATTCTGCACCGGTGATTGATGCCGCGCGCGGCGATGCCAGAAATGCCACGAGGTCCCCGACTTCGTGCGGCCTGGCCGGACGTCCGAGCGGAATACCGCCGAGCGAATCCATCAGCATTCTCTGCGCGCCCTCATAATCGATGCTGTTCTCGTCGGCGATCGTCCGCACCAGCCCGACAGCGGCCTCGGTTTCCACCCAGCCCGGCGAGACGCGCACCACGCGGATGCCTTTCGGGCTAACTTCCTTTGATAGCGCCTTGCTGTAGTTTCCAAGTGCCGCTTTCGCTGCCGCGTAGGCCATCGTGGCATCGTGCAGCGGCAACACACGCTGGATCGAAGTGACATGAATGATCACGCCGGACTTCTGCTCCAGCATCGACGGCAACAGAGCGCGATCCAATCGGACGGCAGCATAGAGATTCAGGTCCATTGCGCGCTGCCAAGCAGCGTCATCGAGCTTTGCGAAACCGCCCGCAGACGCGGACGACCCGCCAACAACGTGGACAATGATATCGATGCCGCCGAGGCGCTTCAGGACCGCGTCGGCGAGCGCCGTGCACCCGTCGGCGGTGGCAACGTCAGCAACGACGAAGCCGGCATGGTCCGGCATGCCGGCCGGCCTGTTGCGCGCTGTCGTGAGCACCACTGCACCCTGTGCCAGCAGGCACGCGACGACGGCTGCACCAATACCTTTGGTCCCACCGGTCACGAGCGCCCGCTTGCCAGCGAGTTCGCCGCCCGCCTGATGATTTGTCATCGTCCAGTTCCTCATTTTCACATCCGCACAGCGCGGTGCATTGTCTGCGAGGGAAATGCGGATATGTTTGCCGAATGACAAGAACGCACGAGAAAGTGGGGGGCTTACCTCCAGGTAAGGAACCGTGGACTGCGACGACCGCATCCGACGGGATCGAGCAGTCGCTGAAGATGATCGGCGGACGCTGGAAGCTGGAAATCCTGTTTCGTCTGTTCGGCGGCCGAATTTTGCGCTTCTCCGAACTCGAACGCGCAATCCCTGCGGCCTCGCAGAACATGCTCGCGCAGCAATTGCGGCAGCTCGAGGCCGACGGCATCGTTCGACGCGTCGTGCATGCACAGGTGCCGCCGAAGGTTGAATATGCGCTAACGGATTGGGGCGAGTCTCTTTGCCCTTCGCTCGAGGCACTGCTCACATGGTTCGTATGGAAGCCAGCGTCCGACGCCGCAGTATCTGCCATAGGGACATCCACCTCGCCTCCTGCCGAGGAATAGCCTGGCCCGCGCAGTCGATGCTGCTGCCCGCGACGTGTTCACTTCGCCGGTTTGCCGATCACGCCTTCGCGCTTCTTGATGGCGTGATAGTAAGCCCACCACAGATGCGCCGCCGCACCGCGCAGCGGACGCCATGGTTCTGCCAGCGGCGCCATCTGCTTCACGGTCGGACGCTCATTGAGACCGAGCCCGACCTTGATGGATTCCTGAATGGCGACATCGCCCGCCGGCCAGGCGTCACCATGGCCGAGACAAAACAGCAGATAGACGTCGGCCGTCCATGGTCCGATGCCGTGCAACGCGACCAGCGTGTTATGCGCGGCGTCGGCGTCTTCTTCGGCAAGTACGTCGAGATTCAGCCGCTCCTCGACGAGTTCACGCGCCAGCGCTTTCAGCGTCTTGATCTTCGCCGCCGACAGGCCAAGCCGACCCAGACGATCGGTGCGCGCCTTGCGGATGGCATGATGATCGAATGGCGAGAAGGCGCCGGCGACGCGGCCCCAGATCGCCGAAGCCGATGCCACCGAGACCTGCTGCCCGCAGACGATCTGCGCAAGTCCTTCGAAGCCCGGCGCGCGTTGCCGCAGCGCCGGCATCCCGGCCATGGCCAGGATCGGTTTCAGACGCGGGTCGAGCTTCACCAGCTCCATAACGGCGTCGTCGAGCACGGATTGATCGGTAAGATGAACGGTCATGCTTCCCAAGGATCACCACGGCGTGACCGCAAGATCAATGCTGCCAATGAATGCGCTGCGGCAATAGCGCACCATGCAACCGGGAACCAAAGCCCCGGACGTCGCGTTGTTTGGGTTCAATGGAGGCTACCGCTATGCGGACGTTTTTTGGAATGATCCTGGGTGCACTGATCCTGGGCATCGGCGTTTACATCTACGATTCGATGTCGACCTCGTCAGTGGCGAACGGCCAGACGGCGCAGGAGCGCCGGACGATCGTCAACTGGGATGTTGCTGCCAATGAGTGGGAAGCACTGAAGACGCGTACCAAGCAGGATTGGGCCAAGCTCACCTCGCAGGTGAAGTCGTAAGCACATCAGCAACGAGAAGACTGATTACGCCGATCAAAGATGCCCTCGCCGATGAGCGGGGGCATTTTTCTGTCTTGAACGTGCCGACTTTACTTCTTCGCAGCCGCGGCTTTACGCGCATCGGCGATCGCGAGAACGAACTGTTCTTTGGTGATCGGGCCGGGAATGCGGAACTTGCCGACGATGAAGGACGGCGTGCCGTTAAAGCCGAAAGCCGTCGCCTGCTCATCGATCTGCTTCAGCTTGGCAACGATCGCATCCTGATTTTTCTGCAGATCGGCGACGGCGCGATCGACATCGATGCCGGCCTTGGCGAGCCGGTCGCGCGCGATCGCTTCCGTCAGTTTGGTATCGAGGCTGATCAGGGCCTCCTGCGCCTCGATGAACTTGTTCTGGTATCTGGCAGCGAGCACGAGACGGGCCGCATAGACGGACACCGGCCCGAGGATCGGCCAATCCTTCGACACCAGGCGAACCTTGCCGTCTTCCTTCACCAAGGCGCGCAGGTCGGGGGCGATCTTGCGGCAATAGGGGCATTGGTAGTCGAAATATTCGACGATGGTGATGTCGCCCTTCGGGTTGCCGGCGGCCGGGATGTCCGGATCGCGGAGTACCGCGGCTTCGTTAAGGACGTCTTCGTCCTTGGCGGCACCAGATGCCGCGAGCACCTTGCCGGACGCGCCGAGCAGCATGGCGCCACCGAGAAGCCCGAGCGCAGCGCGGCGCGTCGTGGCGGTTTTCGAGGTCTCGCGGATTGCGGCGGTCATGATGTTCTCCGAAGACGCATCATGCGCCAGCGCTCAGGTGATGTAGATGTTGCGGGCCAACATATAGAGCGCCACGACGATAATGATAGACGCAAAAACGGTATTCAACGCGCCCCGCCGCAGCGACAGATGCCGCGCCAGGCTGGTTCCCAACAGTCCGCCAAGCAGACCACCCAGAATGAACACCAGCGCAAGTTTCCAGGAGATCAGCCCGGACCAGGCATAGCTCGATGCCGTGGTGAGACCGAATGCGGTGACCGCCACCAGCGATGAAGAGATCGCACTCATGATCGACATGCCCGTGGCCGCCATCAGCGCCGGCACGATCAGAAAGCCGCCACCGATTCCGAAGAAGCCAGACAGCGCGCCGGTGACAAGACCCAACGCAAGCAGCGAAGGCGTGTTCGACATGCTGATCTCAACCCGGTGCTCGCCGACTTGGGCGCGCGTCTTCAGCATCAGCACGGCGATCACCAGCATCAGGACCGCGAACAGCGCCAGCAGATTCTGCCCATCCACCTGCTTGCCGAGAATCGAGCCTCCGAGCGCACCGGCGATTCCTGCAGCAGCAAACACCAGCGCGCAGGACCAGTGCACATTGCCGCCACGCGCATGATTGCCGAGATTGACCGCCGCATTGGCCGCGACCGCAATGGCGCTGGTGCCGATCGCGACATGCGGCTCAGGCACGCCGACGACATAGACCATCAGCGGCACAGCGAGGATCGAGCCGCCGCCACCGACCAGGCCGAGCGAGAAGCCGACCAGTGCGCCCGAAGCCAGGCCGAGCGCCCCCTGCATCACAGTCATCATGAACGGCTGATTCTCATCTTCTCATCTGAGCATGATCTTTCGAAAAAATCAGTGTCCACTTGTTCGGATCATGCACGCAACGGCGTGACCATAATGACCTTTCCGGCCCGGCTCCATGCAGCCGGCATCACAAATCCGCCTGCCGGGAAAACGCTGTCGTGACCATCAGCGCACCAGCAGGGTAACGGCAAGCGGAACCAGTAGAGAGGTCACCAGCGCATTCAGGCTCATCGCAATGCCGGCGAAGACCCCGGCCACCGCATCGACCTGAAAGGCCCGCGCTGTGCCGATACCATGCGACGCCAATCCGACGGCAAAGCCACGGGCGCGATAATCGGTGATGCCCATGCGGTTCATCATCGGCGTGACGATGATCGCCCCCATGATGCCTGTGAGCACCACCGCCACCGCGGTCAGTGATGCGTCAGCGCCGAGCGACTCGCTGATGCCCATGGCGACGCCGGCGGTGACCGATTTCGGCGCCAGCGACAGCACCACGTTGTTCGGCAGGCCGAAGGCCTTTGCCAGCAACACGACCGAGACGATCGCCGTGGCGCAGCCGACCACCAGCGCGGCGAGCATCGGCACGATCGCTGCCGCCACGACCTTGCGATTCTCATAGAGTGGCACCGCGAGCGCCACGGTCGCCGGACCGAGCAGGAAGTGCACGAATTGCGCACCGCTGAAATAGGTCGTGTAGGACGTCCCGGTCATCAGCAGAAACACGGCGATGATCCACATCGAGTGGAACACCGGATTGGCGAACGGATGCCGGCCGGTCGCCAGCGACAGCGCATCGGCCGTCGCATAGACCAGCAGGGTCACGGTCAGCCAGAGCAGCGGCTGCTGCGAGAGATAAACCCAGAGCGAGAACGGATTGGCGGTCATCACGCGCTTCGCCCGCGGGTCATGACCCGGCTGATGACAAGAAATGTCGCCACCGTCACCAGCAGCGTGATCACCACCGAGATCGCCAGAACGCCGACGATGGCCGTGCCATGTTCGGCCAGCAGATCGAGCTTCTGCACCACGCCGACACCGGCGGGAATGAACATCAACGACAGATGCGCGAGCAGGCCCTTCGCGGCATTCTCCACGCCGCCGCCCTGCAGCGGCCCCTGCGCGAACAGCACGGCACGGTCACGCAGCAACAGCAGAACGAGCAGCAACAGCATGCCAAGCACCGGGCCTGGCACCGGCCATACAAAAGCGCGCACGGCGATCTCGCCAGCGAGCTGGCACAGCAGGATCAGGGACAGACTGGCAATCATGGGGACTCCGCGGGTGACGGATCGTTATCGCCCGCGAAGCAAGTGATGTCGATCAACCCCAGCGCGCGGCTGATCCGATCAGGCGGCACCCTTCAGCTTCTTGGTGCATTCGCTGTAGTAGCCGCCGCCTTTTTCGATCCACTTCATGCCGCCATTGGCATTGGCGGCCTTGTTGGCATTGTACTGATCCACGCAGGTGTGCATCCGCGCTTTGCCAGCCGTCTCCTTGGCGTATTTCGGATCGACCGCCGACGGGAAGGTGGCAGGGCCTGCCGGAGCCGCAGCTGTCGTCGCTGCCGGCTTGGGGGCTGCAGCAGGTTTGGGAGCCGCTGCCGGCTTGGCTTCAGCAGGCTTGGCTTCGGCAGCCTTCGGCGCCGCGGCTGCAGCAGGCGCAGCGGCGGGCGTCGTCGCAGCGGCATCGGTCCCGCATTCGGCTTTGCGGAAGTCATTCCATTTCTGGCCGTTCAGCGTGCCGGCGGTCTTGGCCGCCTGATATTTTGCACTGCATTCAGTTGCGGTGAGTGCATGGGCCGGACTGAAGGCAAGCAAAGCAAAACTGGACACTGCAATCGCGCAGGCGAATTTGACGGGCATTGTCATGACGTTCTCTCCCTTTGCTACACAAAGTAAAAGTAGACGACGGCATCCTATCGCTACCGCTGCATGTGGCAACGACATCGCAGCTCCCCGCGAAAAATTATCGTGATCGCAGCATCAGATATATTTCAACTCATTCACCTGCCGTTCAGCCCGGCGCGCCCACCCTGTCCTCCCTGTTCAATTCGAGGTGCTGCCATGATCCGATTCGCTTCCAGCCTAGCTACCGCTGCCGTCGTCTCCTTCCTCCTGGTCGGCGCGGCCACCGCTCAGACACCTGCGCCGGCGGCCACCAAGACTGCGCCCGCCAAGGCGGCCCCCGCCGAGAAGATGGCGCCTGCGGACAAGACAGCCGAGAAACCCCGCACCGCAGCGTCGCTTGAATGTTCGAAACAGGCCGATGCCAAGGGCCTGCATGGCACCGAGCGCCGCAAATTCCGTTCGGAATGCAAGAAGACCACGAAACCGAACTAAACTCTCGTCATCCGCCTGTCCCTCGCCCGGAAAGCGAGGGACAGGTAGACCACACTGCATTTGTCGACAGGTGCGGACTTTGCCATAAAGCGGGCTCCTTCAGCTTTCCGTGCAAATGGCCATCTCTCTTCCCAGCTCCCTTCAGATCCGCACCACCCTTGAGACCCTCGTCATCGGCACGACCGGCGGCGCGCTATTCTATTGGGCGGAATTGCCAGGCGGGCTGATCTCCGGCGCGATGATCGCAGTTGCGGCTTACGGCATCTTCGGCCGCCCGGTCGGCCTGCCGCAGCCGATGGCCCATGTCATCCTGATGACACTCGGCCTGTCGCTCGGCTCGATGGTGTCGCCAGAGATGGTGCACAATCTCAGCGCCTATCCGGTGACCATCGCCCTGCTGGCGCTGGCCACGTTCTGCGCCACCTTCGGCAGCAGCATCTATCTGCAGCGCGTCCATGGCTGGGACCGCACCTCCGCGCTGCTGGCCGGCAGCCCCGGTGCGCTGTCGCAGATCATCATGCTGGCCACCGAGCGCAATGCCGACGTGCCGGGCATCGCGGTCGTGCAGATTTTCCGCGTCATCATCCTCACCGCCATGGTCCCGCTGCTGCTCGCCGCCACCGGCCTGATGGGCCACGGCCCGCTGCCATCGCGCGGACCGGAAGCCTCGCCGCTCGCACTGGCCGAACTCGCTGCCGCGGCTGTCGCCGTCGCGCTGTTCATGCGCTGGATCAAATTTCCGGCGAGCTGGATGTTCGGCGCGATGATGGCCTCGTCCGTCCTGCACGGCACCGGCTGGGTCCACGGCACGCTGCCGCAATGGGCCTATATCACCGCGCTCGTCGGCATCGGCAGCCTGATCGGCTCTCGCTTCGGCAAGATCTCGCCGCGCACTATTCTCAGCCACGTCTGGGCAGCGCTCGGCTCATTCGCGGTCGCCATCGCCATCTCGGCCGTGTTCGTGACGATCATCGCGCTGACCACGACTGTGAAACTGAGCGATGTCGTCGTCGCTTTCGCGCCCGGCGCCATGGACGCCATGCTCGCACTGGCGCTGACGCTGCATATCGATCCGGTGTTCGTCGGCGCGCATCATCTGTCGCGCTTCATCTATGTCTCGATCGTCACGCCCGGCATCGTGCATCTGTTCGGCAAGGCGCAGGACGATATCGACGACTGATCTTCAGTCTTCGCAGACACCGATCGAAACAATGGAATTGATCTAACAAATATGAGCGCCTTGCAGCGTTGCAGATGCCTGCGTCGCAAGGTCTAGACCTATTCTACCGCGCATCGTAGTGCGCCACAGAACCAATCAAGTTAGACGCTCGATCAAGCTGGCGTGACCAGTATCATCGAGGCCTTGAAATGAAATTGAGAACAAGAAAATCGACGAAGCAGACTGCACTGCTTTGCACCGTCAGTGTGATGGCATTGGCGACGGATCTTCCGCGCGACGCATTCGCGCAGGCCAGCCTGCCGCCAGTCACGGTGGATGCTCCGCAGCCACAGCAGCGCGCACGCAGCACGACAGCAACGAGATCTCAGACATCGGCACGCGCAACACGACGCACACGCGCGACGACGCCGCAGATTGCACCCGCGCCATCGGTTAATGAGCGCATGTATGCAGCCGACAACAACAGCTATGTCGCAGGTCAGGCCAGTTCGGCGTCGAAGACGAATACGCCGCTGATCGATACGCCGCGTTCGGTGAGCGTCATCGACCGCAAGGAACTCGATGATCGCGGCGTCACCAGCATTCCGGAGGCAGTTCGTTACACAGCCGGCGTTACCACCGGCGGCTTCGGCTACGATCCGCGTTTCGATCAGATCTATGTCCGCGGCTTCTCGACGACGACGCTCGGCGACTTCCGCGACGGACTGAAGCAGTTCCCCTCCGGCTTCACCACATTCCGGACCGAACCCTATCAGCTCAACAGCGTCGAGGTGATCAAGGGCCCGGCCGCCGTGCTCTATGGACAGTCCGTCCCCGGCGGCCTCGTCGATCGCCGATCGAAATTCCCGGTCGAGAATCAGGTCAACGAAATTTCACTGGAAGGCGGCACCTATGGCCGCATGCAAACGGCGTTCGACATCGGCGGTGCCAGTTCCGACAAGTCGCTGCTGTACCGCCTGGTGGGCCTCGGCCGCGCCGGCGAGACCAATTACGATATCGCCGACGAGCGGCTGATGCTGGCGCCGTCGATCACCTGGCGACCGACCATCGACACCACGCTGACCGCATATGCCATCTTGCAGAAGGACGAAACCGACGCCAGCGTCGCCATGCTCAATCGCGACGGCCAGCTGGTGAACGTCAACGGCGCGACCATCAAGCTGCGATCGAGCGATCCGAAATACGACTATCTGCGGCAGCAGCAGGCGCAGGTTGGCTACAAGCTCGAGCACCGCTTCGACGACGTCTTCACGTTCCGCCAGCACACGCGGTTCGGCGTGCTGCATGCGGAATCGCGCTATGTCAGCGGCAGCTTCGCGACGCCAACATCGACCGTCTATGACCGCGGTGCCGTAGCCGTCGGCGATGACCAGACGAGCTGGCAAACCGACAATGCGCTGCAGGCCGACTTCGCCACCGGCCCGGTCGTCCACCGCACACTGTTCGGCGTGAATTACGATCACAATACCTGGGACTTCAAGCTCGGCCTGGGCGCGGTGAATCCCGGCTATGCGCTCAACATCCTCAATCCCGTCTACGGCATTGCCGGCCCAACGCCGGGCTATACGTCCGGTTCGCGTTCGACGCAGGAGCAGGTCGGCGTCTATCTGCAGGACCAGATGCGACTCGGCAACTGGCACCTGTCGGTCAGCGGCCGTCAGGACTGGACCGATCGCACGCAAATCAATTCCTATACGGGCGCCGTCACAGGCGCGCGCAACGACAACGCGTTCTCCTACAGCGCCGGCCTGCTCTATCACTTCGAGAACGGCATCGCGCCCTATGTGAGCTATGCGACCTCATTCCAGCCGGAGACCTCACTCGGCCTCGACGGCATCGTGCTGGCGCCATCCGAAGGCGAACAAATCGAAGGCGGCGTGAAGTATCAGCCACGGCCCGATGTGCTGCTCACGGCGTCGATCTACGACCTCAAGGAGAAGAACGCCGCCAAGCTAGCCGGCTATGTCAACGGCATCGCCTATTACGCCTCGGTCGGCGAGATCCGCGTGCAGGGCTTCGAATTCGAGGCACGCGCCCGACTCACGCCGGAACTCGAAACGGTGACGGCCTACACTTATTCCGACGCGGAGATCACCAGGAGCTCGATCGCGTCGGAACTCGGCAAGACCCCTGCAGTGACGCCGAAGCACACCGCATCGAGCTGGATGAACTACACCTTCCTGAACGGTTCGCTTGAAGGCCTCGGTCTCGGTGCCGGTGTCCGCTATATCGACGCGACCTGGACGTCGAACGACAACACCTCACGCAACAACGGCTATACGCTGTTCGATCTGGCCGCGCGTTACGATTTCGCCAAGCTTGGACCGAAGTTTGCGGGCTATCAGGCCTCGATCAACGCCAACAACGTCGCCGACGAGCAGGTCGCGGTCTGCAATTCCGGCTACTGCTATTTGAGCCAGGGACGCACGGTGATCGGCACGCTGCGCTATCGCTGGTAGCGGTGCCTCAGCGGGCAGGACCGGCGGCGAATCAGCGCCGCGCGGTCTTGCCGGCGCCCCACAGTGCGATCGCCGCCATCAGCAGCGAGATCAGCACATTGTAGCCGGCCAGCGACAGGCCCAGAAAGCGCCACTGCACCTCATCGCAGCGGATCACCTTCACGGTGTCGAGGCGCTCCAGCAGGCTGCCGGCCTTGCCGAGATCGACCACCGGACCCGAACAGTCCGTTGGACCCTGCCAGAATGTCCATTCGACGCCGGCGTGATAACCGCCGAGCACCGCATTGGCGAGCGCCGCCAACGCCAGTACAACGAGTCCGGTCACAACCAGGCCGCGCGGCACGTCCCTGGCGGCCGCAATCGCCACCAGCACCGCCAGCGGAATCGCGAGATAATAGGCATAGCGCTGTTCGAGGCAGAGCGGGCACGGCCGGATATCCAGCACCAGCTGGAAGAACCAGGCCCCCGCCAGCGTCGCCAATGCAATCAGACCGACCGCCAATGCAGCGACCAGCGCCGGGTTCGACGACGCAGGCGTGGAGGTGTGTGCGGTCTGGGCAGTCACGGTGCTCTCCGGAGTGGCTGCTGCGTCCTATCCCGGGCTCACCAGCCTGTCGAGGCAGCCCCGATCACACTGGAGTGTGCGCGGCGGCCAATCTGGCCAAACCGCAGGTTGACCCGCCGCCCGCGCCCGCTATATTCCGCCCGCTTCGCGACCCTCGGCCCCGGCCGGCGTCCGGATGCCCCTGTGGCGGAATTGGTAGACGCGCTCGACTCAAAATCGAGTTCCGCAAGGAGTGCTGGTTCGATTCCGGCCAGGGGCACCAACAGGTCATCAGCAATAATCCGTTGACGACGGGTTATATTTCCGAAAAGCGCGTTAGCCGCAAATGACGACTGGAGGATTTGTCCTCACGCCGGCAGAGGTGCGGGCTCCGCTTTCGCGACCGGCATCGGCCTGAATGTCATTGCAATCAGGAAAGCGCCGAGCCCCATGATCCAGGAGCCGATATAGAGCCAAGCGTAGCTGGCGAACGCGTCGTAGATCAAACCTCCGGCGAGAGGTCCAGTCGCCATGCCAAGGCTGCCGGCCATCGCCGTTCCGCCGATTACCGTGCCCATCATCCGCAGCGGAAAGTTTTCGCGTGCGAGAACGGCGTAGAGCGGCATGGTGCCGGCGTAGATGAAGCCAAAGACCGCCGCCACGGTGTAGAACCCGCCGAGCTCACGCACGAAGACAAAACCGAGCGCCCCGAACGCCTGGGCGAGCAAGCCAAGGACCAGTACACGCTTGGCGCCAAAACGGTCGCCGAACAGGCCGAAGGCGATACGGCCGCCCATCCCTGCCAGACCCTCGACGCTATAAATCGTGACCGCAGCGACAAGCGGTATGCCGCAGCTGATCGCGTAGCTCACAGTATGGATGATCGGCCCAGAATGCGTGGCGCAGCAGAAGAAATTCGTCAGCAGCAGGATGATGAACTGTGGCGAGCGTAGCGCCTGCGCGCGCGACATCTCTGCTTGCACCGGCTCGGCGGATGGAGCGGAAGGCGCGCCCTCCAGCGCCGGCGCGCGGCGCACCAGCAGCGAGACTGGAATCATGATCGCGGCCACGACGAGGGCCACGATCTGCATCGAGGTGCGCCAATCGTGGTTCGAAACGAGCCAGGCCGCCAGCGGCGACATGGTCATGGGCGCCATGCCCATCCCCGCCGAAACCAGCGACACGGCCAGGCTGCGATGCGTATCGAACCAGCCGGTGACCGTCGCCATCATCGGCGCAAAGATCGCAGCGGTGGCGCCGCCGACCATCAGCCCGAAGACAAATTGAAATGCGACCAGAGATGTCGCGAGGCTCGCCAGCACCAGGCTTAACGCGAGCACGACCGACCCGGTCAACACCACTGGGAGTGGCCCCAATCGGTCGGACAAGGTGCCCCAGATCATGCTGGTGACAGCCATCGCGAGGAAGCCAATTGTCATGGCGCTGGATATACCGGTAACCGACCAGCCGGTATCCCGCGCGATCGGCTGCAGGAACACCGGCAACGAAAACATGCCGCCGATCGCGACGCAGCCCAGAAGGCCGCCCGCGGCGACGATTACCCAGCGATAGTGAGAATTGGTCATTCCTGGTCTCCACGTTAGCGCTCTCTGAGTGGAAGACGCACGGGACGGGCCGGAGCCGACAGGCCGGGGGCCGTCGCAGCTCACGTTTTTGCGAGCGCGTACAGTGGTTCGTTGCCGCGATGACAGTGATCTTGCGGGCCAGCGGACCCCTTCGGTCGATCGCTGACGAGAACATCTCTTGTCGATCGGCGGTTTATTAAGTCTAACAGGCCCAGACTGCCCCGAGGCGTCACTGGGGCTTCAAGCGTGCGAGATCGAAATGCCCGGCCTGAGCAGACGAGCCATCCTGATGGGAGGCGCGGCATCGATGATGCTGCGCTCCGATCCATTGGCTGCCCTGCCGCTTCCCGGCCCGTCGGACACCTTCGCCGACAGTGTCGGCGTCAACGTGCATATCAGCAGCGAGCCATATGCGAGCAATTTCGACCGGTTTCACGAGCTGCTTGCGGCATCAGGCATTCGCCATCTGCGCGACGAGTTGCGACCTAGCAACGATCTCGATCGCTGGCGCGCGCTGAACAAACGCTCGAACATTCTGTTCAATGCTGTGGTGTCGCCGGCGACCAACACCGTGCCGGAGATGATGACCTATCTCGCCGCATTGGGCATCGAGCGCGTCTCGGCGATGGAGGGCCAGAACGAGGGCAACAGTGACTGGTTTCTGTCGCTGCCGCTGGCGAAGCCGGGCTGGAGCAATGTTGTCGTTAACTATCAGCGCGAGGTGCACGCTGCGCTGCGCGCGCGATATGCGGCGGCGGAGTTGCCGCTGCTGTCGCCCAGCGTCATCAACTGGAAGCCCGCCGACGTGGCGCTGCTGCGCCCGGCCGCGCAGTTCAGCGATGCCGTCGCCATCCATTCCTATGTACAGAAGGCGCAAGAGCCGGAAACAACCAACGACTATGCCGCCGTGTCCTGGTATCTGCACAATATGCGCGACGCGTTCAAACCCGGCGCACCCGCGCTGGCAACCGAATGCGGCTATTGCAATGTCGTGAAGCCCGGTACCTCCGGCGTCTCGGAAACGGCGGCGGCGCTCTATCTGCCGCGGCTGCTGCTCAACAACTTCCGCCTCGGCATTCTCCGGACATTCCTCTACGAATTCTTCGATGGCGGTACCGATCCCAACGACGGAGAACATCATTGGGGCCTCGTCCGCAATGACGGCTCGCCGAAGCCTGGCTACCATGCGATCCGGAATCTCCTGTCCGCATTGAAAGGCGCACGCCGCGCCAACAACGATCCGGCGCTACGCGTGGCATCCACGGTACCGGACCTGCGGCACATCGCGTTTCAGGATGCGCAGGGACAACCGCTGCTTGCGGTATGGCGCGCGGTGCGCTGCTGGAATGTGGAGAAGGCTGAAGACATCCCGGTGCCCACGGAGCCGATCGACATCGCCGTCGATGGCCCTGCCGCTTCGCTCTCCTTCAACCGTCCGAATGACGATGCCGAGTGGCGCCGCGTGCCGGTGACCGACGGGCATGCGACGATCCCGCTGGACGGGCGCGTGGCGATCGTCCGGCGTTCCAGCTGAGCTGGTATGACCGGCTGTGGCTTGAACCACCCCGCCGCGCTTTGTATCGTGAAACTGCGTACGAACTGACGGTGAGCAGCAAAGTCTTTCAGACAAGGTCTTTCAGACTCTGCGGTCCGGCCAAGCATGCGACGGCTTCGCCTTCTGCTCCAAAATATAACGGATTCTTCCCCATATGGACTATGCGCCTTTCGCTCCGGCCCTTGCGGCCGAGACGCACGCTTTTCAGGTTCTGCTCGAAGATGGCGCCACAGCCAGCATACGCTCGTACGGAAAGGGTCCACGGATCATCTGCAGCCATGGCAATGGCCTCGCCATCGATGCTTTTCAAAGCTTCTGGCGTCTCTTCACGGATGACTATGAGACCGTGGTGTTCGACTTCCGTCATCACGGCCGCAGCAGTCCGTATCGCCAGCCCATCCCGCATGTCTGGCCGCAGCTCGTCCGCGACTATGAGGCGATCATGCAAGGGATCACCCGCGAACTCGGCGCGTTTCATTCGATGAGCGCCCTGACGACCCTGCTGCATGCCGCCGAATATCAGACGCCGTGGATCGGCATCGTTGGCTTCGAGCCACCGGCGACGCCGCCAGCAAGCTATCCGGAGTTCCAGAGTTTCCGCACGGAAAATGACAGGCTCGCCGGACGCGCCGCGCAGCGTCGCACCACCTTTCCGAACGTGCAGGAGCTGTTCGAGTCCTATCGCCGTAGCTCGGCATTTGCGGGTGTCGACGATGCCGGGCTGCAAGCACTCGCCGCATCCACACTGCGCTGGAACGACGGCAGCCAGCTCTATGAGCTCGCCTGCGCCAGGGAATTAGAGGCCAGCATCTTCACCATGCAAGATCTCCCCGGCGCCTGGGAGCGGATGTGCAGCGTCAGGCTGCCGGTGCAACTCGTCGCCGGGGAGCCAAAGACGAGAACCAGCCCGTTCGTCGACATGGAGCGTGCCTTCGCGCGCGATGGCGGCTTCGCCTTCACCACCGTGCCCGACGCCTCGCATTTCATGCAGATGGAAAAGCCGGCCGAATGCGCCGCCATCGTCCGCGCCTTCCACGCGGGCCTGACCTGACCGCTCGGGAGTAACGCCGGGCTGCCATGCCGGCCGCGCAACCGGCTGGCAATCCGCCCCAGCCATGCCCACATGGCAAGGGCAATGGGAGCCCCGTCATGACCGCACTTTCGATCCTCGACCTCGTCCGCGTTACCCAAGACACCGATGCGCGCGGCGCGCTCGACAATTCCCGGGATCTCGCCGGCCATGCGGAACGCTGGGGCTATCAGCGCTTCTGGGTCGCCGAACATCACAACATGATCGGCATCGCCAGCGCCGCCACATCGGTGGTGATCGGCCATATCGCGGCGGGGACCAAAACCATTCGCGTCGGTGCCGGCGGGATCATGCTCCCGAACCATGCCCCCATCGTCATCGCCGAACAGTTCGGCACATTGGCGCGGCTGTTTCCCGGCCGCATCGATCTCGGCCTCGGCCGCGCACCCGGCACCGACCAGATGACCATGCGGGCGCTGCGCCGCTCGCTGCAGAATTCCGATAATTTCCCGCAGGACATCCAGGAGCTGCAGGCCTATTTCGCCCCGGCCGGCCCAAACCAGCGCCTGCAGGCGGTGCCTGCCGCGGGCACCAACGTGCCGCTATGGATTCTCGGCTCCTCGACCTATGGCGCGCAGCTCGCCGCGGCGCTCGGCCTGCCCTACGCTTTCGCCTCGCATTTCGCGCCCGACCAGTTGCTGCAGGCCCTGCAGATCTATCACCAGCACTTCGAAGCCTCCGAACAGTCGACGAAGCCGCATGCGATGGTCGGCGTCAACATCATCGCCGCCGACACCGATGCCGAAGCCAAGCGGTTATGGACCACGCAGCAGATGTCGTTCACCAACATGTTCCGCGGCACCCGCGGGCTAAGCGCGCCGCCGATCGACGATATCGAGACCTACTGGGCGCCGGCCGAGAAGATGCAGGCCATGGGCATGCTGCGGCGTTCGATCATCGGCTCGAAGGAGACGGTTCGCGCCGGCATCGCCGCGCTGGTCGAGGAGACCGGTGCGGATGAACTGATGATCGTCTCGGACGTCTACGACCACGCCACGCGGCTCAAGTCCTATGAGATGATTGCCGACGCCGCTGCGGGCCTGAGTAAAACGCCGGCCGAAGCTGCCTGCTGAGACATCTCAGAAATTGATGGTGGTGCGGACGCCGAATACCGCGGCGTCCTTGATGCGCTTTGTCTGCGTGGCATCGTTGGGATCGACGGCGCCGCCGGCGGGATGCATCACATATTGAAACACCGGCTGCACCGCGACACCCGGCGCGACCGCAGCGAGATAGGTTACTTCCAGCACGGCTTCGAAATCGCGAATCGGCGTCGCGATGCCGGTGAAAAGCTGCACGTCACGATCGAGCCCGCGCGCGCCATCCGAGATACGCGCATAAGTCATCGCGATTCCGAACCTGTCATCCGGCCGCTCTGCCGAGAAGCCCGAGACCTGAATGCCGCCATCGAGATAGAAGCTGATCAGATTACGATCGGACGGGCTGATCGACGTGCGTGCAAAGAAGCCGATGCCCTTGTCCGGGCCGAGTGCACTGAAAGCGAGCCGCTGTTCGTAAACGGCGAAAACGCCGCGATTGCCGCGCCGCATCAGCGGCTCGCCGGTGCCGGCCGGATCGGCCTGCGACAGGCCTTGTGCGGTCCAGCGCTCGTCATCGAATTCGGCGAGATGCACCCAGCCGCCGCCGGTGATTGACCCCGGCAGCTCAGACGGCCCGAGCTTGTAGCTGTATTTCAGCTGCCCGATGATCCACGGCGGATCGTTGACGCGAAATGCAAGACCATGCGCGTTGGCGATCTGCGGATCATTCAGGCCGGGCGCAGCCGCACTGCCATTGAACACCGCCAGATAGGCCGTGAACGCATCCGACAGACTGGCCTTGAAACGAACGCCCGGCACGGCGAGCGGCGGCGAGGGTCCGCCCGCCGGCAGGATCACGCCGGTAATGCCGGGCCAGCCCAGCGCCGAATTGACGAAGATATCGTCATACTTGCTGTCGATGAACTCGATATCGGACGGCTGCTGACCGACCTTCACCAGCAGTCTGCCGCCGAACAGCGACTGTTCGATCCAGAATTCATAGAGCCGCGTCGCCGGCAGCGCTTCTATGCCACTGACCAGCATCAGATTGCCGATATAGTCGCGCGACAGGCCAAGTCCGTGGATCTGATAGACATTGGCGTGAAAGGTCGCGCCGCTCCAGCCGATCGCCTTGTCGAGATCGACATCGACACCGAAATCGAAGCGCCCCTCATAGACCGTGCCGCGCCGGATGCCGCCGGAGGCATTGCCGAGCGCCTCGCCGATATAGGTGGCTGACAGCGCCACACCCCATTCGGCGAGCCGGTCATTGATCGGCTTCAGGCCATTATCGCGCCAATCGCCGGCATGCGCAGATGACAGCGAGATCATGCAACACACGACAAGGCCGGCGAGCGCCATCATCGCACGGGCCATCCAGCACGGAAACACACCAACCATGATAGCTACCTGATGATCTTGAGGCGCTTCATCACGGCATAGGCCGATGCTGACGAAATCAATATCAGCGCGCCGGCCCAGAGAAATCCGGTTTCGACATCGGTCAGCGGCAGACCCTTGGTGTTCATACCGAAAATACCGGTGACCAGCGTCGGCGGCAGTAGAAGCGCGGTTAGCACTGAAAGAACGCGAAGGCTTTCATTGCCGCGTTCCTCGATCTGCAGATGCAGCTCTTCCTGCAACAGCCGGCTGCGTTCGCGCATCTCGACCACATTGTGATCCAGTCCATCGAGCCGCTGCGCCAGCTTGCCGGCACGCAGTTGCAGAGACGGTTTCAACTCACGCTGACCTTTGGCCTCAAGCCGCTGGAACACGATGCGCAGCCCGGACAGCTGCCGATGCAGCCGCACGCAGGTCCGGCGCAGACGGCCGAGCTTCTGCAACATGTCACGGGAGTCGCCGGAGACCACCTGCTCCTCGATCTCGTCGAGCGATATCGCCAAACTGTCGGCGACGCCGTCCATGGTGTCGGCAACATTCTCCACGATCGTCTCAAGCAGCGCGGCCATGCTGTCGACCCGCTGGCCCTGCTCAAGCGAACGGCGCGTCGCATCGACGGCACACAGCGCGTGATGCCGGCCGCTGATCAGCAAGCGCTCGGTCATCACGAAGCGCAGATAGCCAGTGTCTTCGGTCGCCTCGTCGATATCGCGCAACAGATCCGAGATCACGCCATAGATACTGTCATCGGTGGCATGGAGCTGCTGATATGTGTCCTTGGACAGCAACAAGGCACGGGCCTGCTCCGGCGCATGCAATGGGATCTGCGCCAGCCATTGCAGCGCGCGCGCGTCAGTCAGGTTGAAATGCAGCCACAGCAGCCCGCCGTGGACGAGATCGATGCCGGCATCGACCGGCAATGGCTCCGGCTTGCCGTCGGAATGGATGCGGAAGGCCCAGACCAGACCCGGAATCGGATCGGACACGCCTGGTATGGACGTCACCTCTGCAGATGTGACCGGCACTTCAAGCTGCATCGGACACCCACCGTTTTTCACGCCACGCAATACGCATGCGCCACCAAAAAGATAAAATATCTGCCTGCGGCTCTCCGACTGTGTCAGTCCGCCGCAGGCACTTAATGACACCCTTGTTACAGGGATATGTCAGCCGAGATGAGATGATGATCCGATTAGAAAAATCGGACCATCATCTCATCTCTTTGTTTTGAGCATGATCTTTCGGAAAACCGGTTCCCACTTTTCCGGATCATGCTCTATTCGGCGGCTTCGGCGAGTGTATCGCTCTGCTTGTTGTAGTCATGGACGACGCGGCCATAGGGCAGTGTCAGATCGGCCAGGAAATGATGGGCACCGATCACGCGGCGCACCGGAAAGTCGGCGACCGGCGCGTTGACGTGCGGGATCAGATGCAGACGGCCCGGGCCGAACCATGAGCCCTTCACGGTGATATCAGTCAGGTTGATCGCCACCAGCTGACAGACTTCCGCGCTGCCATCGACGCCGGGGATCAGCTTCAGATTGATCTGGGTCTTGGAGAGCGTAGCGAGCGTCGCTTCGCCATTGCCCGCCATGGCGCCGTGCTTGTAGGCCATGGTGCCCATGGCCACCTGCTGCCCGGCATATTCCAGCGTACCGGTCAGCGTGTCCTTGACCACTTCGAGTTTCGGATGGGCGTATTTCTTCGGAAAGCCCCAGATCTCGCGGCCGGCGGCGATCGGTGGATCGTCGTCCAGATACATCTGCGAGACGAAGTTGACGTCCTCGCCCTTGAAGCGTGCGGGGATCACGAGGCCGGTCTCGGTGTAGCTGCCGAAGCCTGAACTATCCGGCATCTTGATCCACTCATAATGCACGATCGGCTGTTCGATCGGCTCCAGTGGCTCGGGCAGACCCATCCGGATCAGGTCCGGATCGGTCTCATAGGTGATGACGAGGAATTCGCGATTGATGAAGCGATAAGGACCGGCGGGATAGCTCGGGCCGGCCATCGGCATCGACGGCAAACGGAGGATGTCTTCCTGGCGCATCGGAAACTCCTTGGGTGTGAAATCGCTGGTTTAAACTCAGTGCGCGGTCCACCCGCCATCGACCGGCAGCGTGATGCCGGTGATCGAACGGGCGTGGTCGGTGCAGAGGAAATTGACGACCGAGGACAATTCTTCGACGGTCACGAAACGTTTGGTGGGCTGGGCGGCCAGCAGCACGTCCGAGATCACCTGTTGCTCGGTGATACCGCGCGCCTTGGCCTGCTCAGGGATCTGCTTCTCCACCAGCGGTGTCATCACATAGCCCGGGCATACCGCATTCACGGTGATGCCGTGTTCGGCGACTTCCAGCGCCGCCGTCTTGGTCAGCCCGGCAATGCCATGCTTGGCCGCGACATAGGCCGACTTGAACGGCGAGGCCACCAGCGCATGGGCCGAGGCGATGTTGACAATACGGCCCCAGGACTTCGCCTTCATGTGGGGAATAGCGAGACGTGTGGTGTGAAACGCGCTCGACAGGTTGATCGCCACGATCGCATCCCACTTCTCGACCGGGAATTCCTCGAGCGGCGCGACATATTGAATGCCGGCATTGTTGACCAGGATATCGACGCCGCCGAACTCCTGCTCCGCCTGCGCCATCATCGCCGCGATGTCATTGCCGTCGGCCATGTTGGCGCCGCTATAGAGCACCCGGACCTGATGGCTATCAGCAAGCTCGCTGCGGATCGCCTCGATCTCATTGGCGTCGCCGAAGCCGTTCAGCACGATATTGACGCCACTGGCTGCAAGGCCGCGCGCGATGCCAAGGCCGATGCCGCTGGTGGAGCCGGTGATGATGGCGGACTTTCCAGACAGCATGCGCGCAACCCTTCGTAAGCAAACGTTAATATCTGCTTCTTTGCTAGCGATCCTGTTTGACGGCGGTATGAGGAATTTCCTTCAGCCGCGTGACGCGCTTCATGGACTGACGCGCAGTCATCGAATTTGCTATTTGTCACAACGCCGTCACTGCTCATCTGAATTCTGCCGCCAACATCATGTGATCGTTGAGGAGAACACCCAGATGGATGCGCGGACACCCGATTCAGACATGACGGCCGAGACCGGCTGGCGCCCTGACCGCTGCGATCGTGTAGCACTGGTGCTGCAGGGCGGCGGCGCCCTCGGCGCCTATCAGGCCGGCGTGTATCAGGCGCTACATGAGCAAGGCATGGAGCCGGACTGGGTGTGCGGCGTATCGATCGGCGCTATCAATTCGGCGATCATCGCCGGCAATCCACCGGAAGACCGGCTGGAGAAGCTGCAGATCTTCTGGGACCGCATCACCGCCCGCAAGGTCTGGCACTATACACCGGACGGCGACGTCTATCGCAAGGCCCGCAATCTCGCGAGCTCGTTCATGACCACGACCCTCGGCCAGCCCGGCTTCTTCAAGCCGCACGAGGTCAATCCGTGGTTCAGCCCGGCCGGTGCGAAGACGGCGACAAGCTATTACGACACCTCGCCGCTGCGCGACACCCTGCTCGAACTGGTCGACTTCGATCTCATCAACTCGCGCAAGACCCATTTCGCAGTCGGCGCGGTCAACGTCATCACCGGCAACTTCCTGTATTTCGACAACAAGAAGGAAGTCATCGCGCCGGAGCACGTGATGGCATCAGGCGCACTGCCGCCAGCTTTGCCGATGGTGAAGATCGGCACCGATCATTTCTGGGACGGCGGCATCGTCTCCAACACGCCGCTGCAGCACCTGCTAGACCAGGAAGACAAGATGAACTCGCTGGTCTTCCAGGTCGACCTGTTCAGCGCCCGCGGTGTGTTGCCCCGCGATATCCAGGAGGTTCTGGCCCGGCACAAGGACATCGTCTATTCGTCCCGCACCCGCCACAACACCGACATCTACCGACGCATGAACAATCTGAAGTCGGAGCTCTACAAGGTCTTGCAGCGCATTCCCGACGACCAGCTCAGCGACGAGGAACGCGCGCGGCGTGACAGCCTGTCGGATCTGCCGGAGATCACCATCCTGCAAATGATCTATCAGCAGAAGGCCTATGAGGGCGATTCCAAGGACCACGAGTTCTCGGCCACCTCGATGCGCGAACACTGGCAGAGCGGCCTCGACGATACCCGCCGCACATTGAAGCGCCGCGACTGGCTGGCGCTGCCGGAGCAAGGCAAGGGCATCGTGGTGCACGACGTGCATCGCGAGAGCAGTTCGTAGAGGCAGCAGCGCTTCTCACAAAAGCTCAGCGCCGGCCCCTCCCCGTCATTGCGAGGAGCTCTTGCGACGAAGCAATCCAATCCTCGCTTTTTCCTTCTGGATTGCTTCGCTGCGCTCGCAATGACGGCGAAGGGTACTTACCCCACAAGAAAAAGCCCGCGCATTAACGGCGCGGGCCTCTCTTTCGACCGTGCAAAAAAGCGAGGCCGCGGCGTTTCCGCAGCGGCCTCATCCGTTCTCAAAACAACTGGCTGAATAGCACGTAGAGCGAGGCCGAGAGCATGATGGCGCAGGGCAGCGTCAGCACCCAGGCCATCAGCAGGTTGCGGATGGTGGCCATCTGCAGACCCGAACCGTTCGCCGCCATGGTGCCGGCGACGCCGGACGACAGCACGTGGGTGGTCGAGACCGGCAGACCGAACACGTCGGCCGCGCCGATGGTGGCGGCAGCCACGAGTTCTGCCGAAGCCCCCTGCGCATAGGTCAGATGCGTCTTGCCGATCTTCTCGCCGACGGTGACGACAATGCGCTTCCAGCCGACCATGGTGCCGAGGCCGAGTGCGATGGCCACGGCGATCTTCACCCAATCCGGGATGAACTTGGTGGCGGCATCGAGCGAGCCCTTATAGGCATTGAGCGTCGCGACATCTTCCTTGTTGAGGTCGTTTTCCTTGTCCTTCATCAGGAAGCGGATGGCTTCCGATGCGAGATACATGTCGTTACGGGTGTTGCCGACGGATTCCGCGGGCACCTTGTCGAGCGTGCCGTAGCTGCGAACCTGATCGCCGACCTGCTGCACGAGAACGGCGAGCGACGGATAGGTGCCTTCGCTGATCTTACGCTGCGACACGTAAGTGGTCACGGCCGGACGAGGATCGCCGATGATGCTGTGGCCGGCACCCTTGGCTGCGATCACCTTGGCGGCCGCGATGGAGTTGACCTGGAACTGGGCGACGCGGGATTCTGGCAATGCGCGGTTGAGCGCATAGGCGGTCGGCACGGTGCCGATCAGCACCAGCATGATCAGGCCCATGCCCTTCTGACCGTCATTCGAACCATGTGCGAAGGACACGCCAGTGCAAGTGGCGATCAGGATGCCGCGGATCCACAACGGCGGCGCCTTGTTGCCGTCCGGTGCTGCGTACAAAGCGGGGTTACGCACGACGAACTTCAGCACCAGCAGCAAGATGGCGGCGCAGGCAAAGCCGAACAGCGGCGACAGCAGCAGCGCGTAGCCGATTTCGGTGGCTTTGCCCCAATCCACGCCCGAGGTACCGTCACGGCCGCGCATCAGCGCATTGGCGATACCGACGCCGATGATCGAACCGATCAGCGTGTGCGAGCTGGAAGCCGGCAGGCCGAGATACCAGGTGCCGAGATTCCAGATGATTGCTGCGATCAGCAGCGCGAACACCATGGCAAAGCCGGCGCCGCTGGAGACCTGAAGGATCAATTCCACCGGCAGCAGCGAAACGATGCCGAAAGCCACCGCGCCCGTGGAGAACAGCACGCCGAGGAAGTTAAAGAAGCCCGACCACATCACGGCGAATTCCGCCGGCAGCGAGTGGGTGTAGATGACCGTGGCCACCGCATTGGCGGTGTCATGGAAGCCGTTGACGAATTCGAAGCCGAGCGCGATCAGCAGAGCCACGAACAGCAGGAGATAGGGCAGATAGCTGGTGACGCGGGTGCCGGTGGCATTGACGTCGACATAGATGCTGTAGGCGACGAACAGGAGGCCGGCCGCCAGTATCCCGAAAAACAGGATCATCGTCAGCGGGTTAAAACCCTTGTCGAGATTTGGCCGCGACGCCGGCTCAACAGCCGCGCCTCCGGAAATCGATTGATTGGCAGTGAAATCGGTCATGAAACGCCCCCGTTACAGGTTAAGAGGCGTTAATCTCTGCACCACGGATGCGAAGCCCGGATGACAGGCGCGACAATTTGTCTGTTACGGGTTGTGACAGTCATGCGTCGTCGGCGGGCCGGCATGTGACAGGCGCTCAGATCGCCGACGCGACCTTTTCAAGTCCGATCATGCGCGCCAGTGCACGGACTTCGCGCTTCTGGTCCTCGCGCAACTGGAACAGCAACGGCATCGCAGCGGACTTGAGCTGCTGTACCTCGTCGCTATCGGGATCGATCGGCGGCGCGCCGGCCGACGAACTGGTCTGTTTGGTCTCGTGGATCCTACGCGCCACGTTGCGCAGCGCCGCTTCGACGCCGGGCCAGTACGATTCCTGCGACGCCGTCAGATTGAGCCGGGTCTTGATCGCCGAAATCTGCGCATCGCTGAGCAGCGTATAGGTCTTCTGCACCGGCTTGGCAGCAGCCTTGGGCTTGGCGGTCGGCTGCGGCACCACGATCGGCGCAAGCACCGTCGAACCGGGTGCTTCGATCGGACTGTCGGATGCAAAGGCCTGGCGCAACGGACTGCCGTCGACGCTCGGGACCTGCTGCGGATCGAGCGACGCCATCATGGCGCCGGCCAATGGCAACTTGTCTTTCTTGCCTTGCGTATTGGAAACCGGTCCGCGCGACACCGCGACCGAATTTTGCGCGGCACTGTCGTCATATGACAGCGACAGCGATGGGATGCTATCGCGACCGAGGATGCTCGCAACAGCGACGCCGGTCAGCAACAGGCAGCCCAGCACAAGAAGGGTCAGCGCACGCGTCAAGCCAGTCTCCGAAATTCAGGACCACCAGAGGTACCTGTCCTCACAAATGGAGATTAATTATGGCCTAACCATACCAGAACGGTGCGATAATACTCAGAGACGTTCAGGCGGCGTTGGCGAGAACATAGGCTTCCTGGATATCGCTCACGATATCGGAGGCTTCCCACAGCGCATCCGGGGCGACCGATTGCATGCTGATGGTCCAGTTCGCGCCCTTTCCGGCGCGGGGCGTACTGACGATGTCGAACTGCACCTCGCGGCACAGCGGATGACGGCCGAAAGCTGCGGCCACGCGTGCCTTGATCTCCTCGATCGTAGCCGGCGTCTTCGCGAAATAGGCTTCGATATCCATGATGGCCCCTGAATCGGTTGATTCCCGATCGGGGCATTGTTGGTTCCACAGGATTTAATGAATGGTTAATTTTGCTGCGCCGCTGGCAGATTGATACCACCCCGGCCGGAGTGGGCTCAGCCCAGCAGCTGATCTAGCCGGTCCCGGAGCTGATCCTGATGGTACGGCTTGGCAAGCCGCGGCAGATCGAGCTGAGCGCCTTCGGGCAAATCCGCATAGCCGGTAGCGAGCAGGACCGGCAGCGACGGCCGCATTTCGCGGGAATAAGCCGCAAGCTCGATGCCCGTCATGCCGGGCATCATGTGATCGGTCATCATCAGATCGAGCGGCTCGTCGCTTTTCAGAATCTCCAGCGCATGCCGCCCCGAAGTCGCGGGGATCACGCGATGGCCGAGATCCTCCAGCATCTCCGTCGTCGACATCGCGATGAGGGGATCGTCATCGACAAACAGGATCACGGCAGAGCGCGCGGCATGACGCATGACATGGGCCGTATCGGCGGCCTCCGGCTTCCTGTCAGTGACCGGCAGCACGAGGGTCGCCGTCGTTCCCTTGCCGACGACGCTCGAGAGATCGAGCGTGCCGCCGAGCTGTACAGCCAGACCGTGCACCATGGACAGACCGAGACCAGTCCCCTTGCCGAGCGGCTTGGTCGAGAAGAACGGTTCGATCGCCTTCTTCAACGTCTCCGGCGACATGCCGGCGCCATTGTCGATGATCGACACCTTGAGATAGTCGCCGGGCTTCAGAATCGGGTCGCCCTTGCCGACCTTATGCTTCTTCACCTTGATATCGATGGAGCCGCCGTCCTGCATGGCGTCGCGCGCATTGATCGCGAGATTGAGGATGGCGAGTTCGAGCTGATTGGGATCGATCTGTGCCCGCGGCAGATTGTCGGGAATATCGAGACGCAGCGCCACGCGCGGCCCGAGCGAGCGCTCGAGCAGATCGCTCATGCCGCGGACCAGCGCGCCGAGATCGACAGCCACGGCTTTCAGATCCTGCTGCCGTGCAAAGGCCAGCAGCCGCTGCGTCAGTGAGGCGCCGCGTTCGGCGCCCTGCATGGCACCATCGACCAGTCGTTTCAGGCGCGGATCATCCGGCATGCGCTTGCGCAGCAGATCGAGATTGCCCATCACCGCCATCAGCAGATTGTTGAAGTCATGCGCGACGCCGCCGGTGAGCTGGCCGATGGTCTCCATCTTCTGCGCCTGGCGCAGTTGGTCCTGCGCCTTCTCGCGCGCCGCAACTTCCTTCATCAGGTCGTTGCTGCGTTCCTCGACGCGCTGTTCGAGCGTCGCCGTAAGCTCGGCAAGCGCAGACCGCTCCGCCGTCAACTGCTCCAGCAAGTTGTCGCGATCGATATCGGCAGACTTTCGCGCCGTGATATCGACGGAGACGCCGACCAGCGTTTTCGGCTTGCCGTCAGACCCACGAACCATGCGCGCACGCGTCTCGACCCAATGCACCGAGCCGTCCGGCCAGATATTGCGGTATTCGACATTGTAATCCGCGCCGGCCATCAGCGTCGCATCGAGCGCCTGCTGGCGTTGCTCGCGATCATCGGGATGAACCGCGGCCTGCAACTCGCTAAACGTGAATGATTGATCCGGCCGGCGGCCGAAGCATGCCTTGGTCGTGTCCGAGACCTCAAGCCGAAGCTCGGGCAGATGCAGTTCGAGCGTGCCGAGCCGTCCCGCATCGAGCGCCGTCTGCAGCAGCCCCTGACTGTCGCCGAGATCTTCGAGAATGGCACGCGTCTGATATTGACGCCGGCGCGCGCGGACGGCCGAACCGACGATCGAAATCAATGTGGTCGGGTGAAACGGGCGCTCGATGAACGTCACATTGCCGAGCAACTGTCCGAGCCGCGCGGCATCCGGGTTGCGCTCCGGTCCGCCGCCCTGACGTGTCAGCAGGATGATCGGGAAATCGGACCACGACGGCTGATCATGCAGCCAGCTGCCGAGGCCGCGCAGATCAACGGTCTTGATCGCCTCGTCAGCAATGACAGCCACGCCGGCGCCGCCCTTGATCTCGTCGAGCAGCGTCGGAAAATCCGCACAGGGTTGCGCGTAAAAACCGGCCTCGCGGATTAATGCCGCAGCCACTGCAGAATCGCGCCCTGTGGGAGCAAGGATGACAGCGCGCTCGGAGGAACGCCCCGGTTTCACGCCGAGGATCCCTCAAGCAGAGAATTTTGACCGTTGTAAATGGGTACGCCACGCAACACGCCCTGGAATTCGCTCAGCGGCGCGCCGATCGTGAGGCCTCGCCCGTCGATCCGGTACTCGCGAATGGTCGACTCATGTGCACCGGTTCGCTTCTTGATCACGGACATCGCACGGCGAACGCTGCCGCTTGCTTCGAAGTAACGGAGCAGGATCACGGTATCGGCGAGATAGGTGACGTCCACCGGCGCCTTCATATCGCCGACGAGGCCGTGCTGCGCCACCGTCATGAAGGTCGCTGCGCCCCTGCGATTTAGATATTGCAGCAGCTCATGCATGTGCAGGATCAGCGAATTCTCTTCCGGCATCGAGGCCTGATAGCCATTCAGACTGTCGATCACGACGGTCTTGATGTTGTGCTCGTCGATCTGACGACGGACGCGATGCGCAAATTCACCCGGCGACAATTCGGCGGCATCGACCTGTTCGACAAACAGATGCCCGCTTTCCTGCATGGCGGCGAGATCGATTCCGATCCCCTTCATGCGATCGAATAGCAGTCCAAGCTCCTCGTCGAAGATAAACATTGCAGCCTTCTCGCCGCGCTTCACCGCTGCGACCACATTGACGATCGCGGTCAGCGATTTGCCCGTGCCCGCCGGCCCCAGGATCAATGTGCTCGAGCCTGTTTCGATGCCGCCGCCCAGCAATTGGTCGAGTTGCGCAATGCCGCTCGACTTGGTCTTGCGATCCATGCTGTTGCGGAATTCGGATGCGACCAGCCGAGGAAAAACGTTAAGGCCGCCCGTGGTGATGGTGGCATCGTGGTAGCCGCCGCGAAACTTGACGCCGCGATACTTGATCACCCGCGCACGCCGACGCTCCGCGCCATAGGACGGCGCCAGTTCTTCGAGCCGCAGCACGCCATGCGCGACGCTGTGCACCGTCTTGTCGGCCACTTCCGCCGTGAGGTCGTCGAGCAACATCACTGTCGTGCCGAATTTTGCGAAGTAATGCTTGATGGCCAGTATCTGGCGGCGATAACGCAACGAGCTCTGCGCCAGCAGCCGGATTTCCGACAGGCTGTCCAAGACGACCCTGCTCGGCTGGGTGCGTTCCACGGCCTCGAATATCTGCTTGGTGGTTTCGCCGAGTTCGAGGTCGGACGAATAAAGCAGGCTCTGTTGCTGATCCTCGTCAAGCAGACTTTCCGGCGGCAGGAGCTCGAAAACTTCAATGCTCTTGTCGAGGGTCCAGCCATGGGACGCTGCGCCATCGCGCAACTCACTATCCGTCTCGGATAGCGTGATGTAGAGACCCTTCTCTCCGATCCGCGCGCCCTCCAGCAAGAACTGCAACGCGACCGTGGTCTTGCCTGTCCCCGGCGCGCCTTCGACAAGAAAAATGTGACCTCGGGAGAATCCGCCGGAGAGGATATTATCCAATCCCCAGATGCCGGTCCTGGCTTTGTCGTCCTGCACGTGCGTCGAACTCATACTGCCCCCTGACGCGCGATAACCGGGGCAATATCAATCGGTTCCCTGTCCAGGACAAAAATTCTAAAAAGCGCGGTCGTCAACGTTTCTCAATGACCAGGCTCTGCACTGCCCGGCCAAAATAACCATTGATATCGGCGAGCTTCGACGCAGCAAGACCGGCGCCATCCGGCCCGATCCAGCTCTCCCCGTCCAGCAGGATCCAGTCGCCCACCGGCGGACGCGACAGGCTCACGGTGAGGTCGGCATTCAGGAAGGTCCAGTCATCGAAACTCAACACCGGTGACGAGCCGTTGCTGAAGTCGGCCGCGATGACGGCACGCATCACCTGCGAGAGGCCGGCGCCTTCGACGATCGGCCGGTTGGCCCGGTACCAGATCGCGCCCGGCCCGAGCGACAGGAAGCCGCCGCGCACAGCGCGAATGGTCATGCCGGTGACGAAGGGACTGCTGGCGTAACGTGGCTCCAGCAATCCACCCTGATCCGGCGGCGGCACCGTGACCGGCGGATCGGCGATCTCCGACGGAAGCGCCTGCGCCTCCGCCCTGATCTTCAGCACCGTCGCACGCACCACGACTGTACCGTTCGCCATCAGTCTGACGCCAACGAGCTGAATCTTGCGACCCTCGCGCAGCACTTCCGTCTCGAAAGTGAGCGGCGCTACCGGCACCGGCCGCAACAAGTCGATGGTGACACGCGTCACATGCATCGGACTTGCGGTCGGCATCTGCTCGGCAAGCCATGTTACCAGCGCCGATGGCGCCGAGCCGTGCTGCATCGTCTCATTCCACGGACCCGCAGCATGCGGGCTGGTGACGACATGATTGTCGTCGACGCGATAGATGGCGTCCATCAGATCGGCCTTCTCAATGCAGGATCAGAGCGGCGGATCGATCGCTTCGTCATATTCCTTCTTGAAGCGCGCAACGAGCTCGGCCACCGGCACGACCTTCGACACGCTGCCGATGCCCTGGCCGCTGCCCCAGATCTCCTTCCAGGCCTTTGGCTTGGCACGCTCGCCACTGGCGTCGGTGCCAAAATTCATCTTGGTCGGATCGGACTCCGGCAGATTATCCGGATCCATGCCGGCGGCAACGATGGACGGCTTCAGGTAGTTGCCATGAACGCCGGTGAAGAGATTCGAATAGACGATGTCTTCGGAGCCGGAAGCCGCGATCATATCCTTGTAGCCCGGCACCGCATTGGCTTCGGTGGTGGCGATGAAGGCCGAACCGATATAGGCGAAGTCGGCACCGAGGATACGCGCGGCGCGAATGGCGCGACCGTTGGCGATGGCGCCCGACAGTGCGATCGGACCGTCGAACCACTGTCGGGTCTCGGCGACGAACGCGAGCGGCGAAATCTCGCCGGCATGACCGCCGGCGCCTGCCGCAACGAGGATCAGGCCGTCAGCACCCTTCTCGATCGCCTTGTGCGCGAAACGCTGATTGATGACGTCATGAAACACGATGCCGCCCCAGGCATGGGCCGCCTGATTGAGTTCTTCACGCGCGCCAAGCGAGGTGATCATCATCGGCACCTTATGCTTTTCGCAAAGTGCCATGTCCTGCTCGAGCCGGTTGTTGGACTTGTGCACGATCTGGTTGACCGCGAAGGGTGCGGAGAGCCGATCCGGATGCGCCTTGTCATGCGCGGCGAGTTCTTCCTTGATCCGGTGCAGCCATTCATCGAGCAGCGCCGCCGGACGTGCATTCAGCGCGGGAAACGCGCCGACGATACCGGCCTTGCACTGCGCGATGACGAGATCCGGCACCGAAATGATGAACAACGGCGAACCGATCACGGGCAGCGACAGGCGGTTCTTGAACAAAGCCGGCATCGACATGGGAAATTCCTCGACTTCTTTTCTTGATTTGTGCGCGATCCTGCGCGCCTGCTCCCGGTCGATCCGGGTGCGGGCGGACGATGCCAGAAGCGTGGGGCGGATGGCAATTGCGCTGCGGGAGAAAAAAGCCGGACCCCGAGCGGCGTTCGTCCGGTACGCGGAATAATGGGGCACCACATTATCCAGGTGGCGCCCCATTATCAGGATGACTGATCGATTGTCGGCAAGCGCCCCATCAAGCGGGTTCTGACATCGTCACACGGTTCTTGACGCTGGGGCGCTCGTTCATCCTTGCGTACCAGGCTTGAAGTGCCGCGAACTCCGCAGGCACCTCCAGCTTCACGAGGCCGGCGAAGATCAAGCCGCCAATTACCGTGATATCGGCCATTGAGAAAAACTCGCCGGCAATGAACGGCTGCTTTTTCAGCACCCCGTCAAAGTACGCCATGCCCCTGAGCGCCTTGTCGCGCTGGCGAAATCCCCACTCGGCATTCTGATAAATCTCGACATGGGGTCCGAGCCCTGGTGTCGCGTGATGGAAATAGACACTAATGGCGTCGAGCAGCTCCAGCTCGGCACGCTTGCTCATCATGTGGATCAAGCCCTTCTCCCGCGGCGTGCCGCCGGTGAGCGTGGGGGAGCCGTCAAGTCCGTCGAGATACTCGGTAATGGCCGTGCATTCGGCAATGAAAGTGCCGTCGTCGAGTTCGAGCACCGGCAACGTGCCTGAATAGTTCTTGGCGAGGAATTCGGGCTTCTTGTGCTCGCCTTTGGTGAGATCGACCGACACGAAATTGATGCGCGATCGAAGATTCTTCTCGGCCACAGCAATCCGGACGCGCGCCGGGTAAGGCCCTGTGCTCCAATCGTGAATCGTCATCATCGGCAGCTTTGTTGCGTCGCCATTGGAGATCTGAGTATTCATTAGCCTATCCTACCTATCAGTTGGTAGGGTGATTTACGGCTTTGATTTACAGGCGTCAACGCCTATCTATCACTTGGTAGGCCGCAAACACGGGGTTGTGAGACCGGGATATGAGTTCGAATTCCAGAGAAGCCATCCTGGCGGCCGCGAAACTGACCGCGCAGGCCCATGGCTATAGCGGCCTGAATTTCCGTGATCTTGCGGCAGATGTGGGCATCAAGGCCGCGAGCATCTACCACCACTTCCCGAGCAAGGCCGATCTAGGCGCCGCGGTTGCCAGGCGCTATTGGGAGGACTCGGCCGCCTATCTGGAGGCACTGCTGGCCGAGTCCAAGGATCCGGCCGCCTGCCTGCGCCAATATCCCGGCACGTTCCGCAAGGCGCTGGAGAGCGGCAACCGCATGTGCCTGTGCAGCTTCATGGCCGCCGAATATGACGACCTGCCGGAGCCGGTGAAGAAAGAGATCCGGACCTTCACCGATATCAATGTGACATGGCTGAGCAAGGTTCTCGTCGCTGTAACCGCGCTGAGCCCTGAGAAGAGCGAACCTCGTGCGCGCGCCATCTTCGCCGCCATCACCGGCGCCCAGCTGATGGCAAGAAGCCGCGCGGATGTCTCGCTCTATGACACGCTCATCGAGAGCTATCGCGCAGCGGGTCTGTTGCCGACATAGACCTACTGGCAGAGCGCCTGGGTGACGTAATTTTCCGTCTTGCAATCGCCCGGCTCCGGCGCACGGCCGGGGATCATGGCCCTGGGCGAGCAGCTTTGCGCTGCATCGGTGTCGAGGCTCTTGCCGTCCTTGAAGCCCTTGCTCTGACAGAGCTTGTCTGAGGCCGCCTTGCAGTCGGGTGCGCCATTGGCAGCGACCGGACAGACTACCCTTCCCTTCACCACCGTGTTCAGCTTGGTCAGGCTGTCGGTGCCGAGCGACGGCATGGTGGGCAGCGACGGCAGCAGCGAGGTGGAATTCTTGAACAGCTTGCCGATCTCGTTGAACAGGCCGGGATTCTCGGGCGCCGGGGGCGGTGACGGCGGCGGCGCCTGTTCAGCCATTGGCGCCGGCGCGAAAGCCGCGGCAGGCGGGGGTGCGGCCGAGGGAGCCGGGACAACCTGAATCGTGATCGACTTCTGCGGCGCTGGCTGCTGCTGCATCGCCTGCGACCAGGCGCACATCGTAGCTGCGACCACGGTCAGCACCGCGATCGCAGCGACGACGCAGTTGCGGGTTACCGGAGCCAAGAGACGGGTCAAATCGAACATGATGCGGAACGTATCCCGGCACCTGCGCCGGGGGAAGCATCCAGATCTAGAACATCCGGAATGCGATGATGAACCCGAGCACCAGAACGCCGACGCCCAGCGCAACCCACAGACCCAGACGCTTCTCGATGGTCTCGCGAATCCAGACGCCGTAGCGGTTGAGCAGGATGGCGACGACATAGAAGCGCACGCCGCGGGCAACCACCGACAGCGCGATGAACATCCAGATATTATAGTTGGCGAAGCCTGACGTGATGGTGACAAGCTTGTAGGGGATCGGCGTCAGCCCCTTCAGCAGGATGATCCATGCGCCATATTCGGCATAGCCGGCGCGGAATGCCTCGACCTTGTCGCCATAGCCATAGAAATGAATGACCCATTGGCCGACGGAGTCATACAGCACCGCGCCGATGAGATATCCCACCACACCGCCAAGCACTGAGGTAATGGTGCAAATGCCCGCATAGAGCCAGGCCTTCTGTGGCCGGGCCAGCGCCATCGGAATCAGCATCACATCCGGCGGCACCGGAAAGAACGAACTTTCCGCGAAGGACACGATGCCCAAAATCCAGAGGGCATAGGGCTTGTGGGCGGCGTCGATACACCAGTCATACATTCGTCTGAGCATGGTTCGCGATGAACCATCCTGAAGCCGATTTGTCTATGGCTGGGCTGACACGCGCGAGACGAAAAGCTTAACTCAACTTGCGAAGGCGACGACCTTCGAGCGCGACAATTGGCCGCCGCGCAGCGCTTTGCTCGATGGATTTGGGCCGTTTCGGCGGTTTCGGGAGCTTTTCGGCAATACCGAGCATGTCTTCACGCCGGCTCATCTCGGCCCAGACCTGCTCAGGACGCACGCCCGCGGCCGCCCACAATACTGTCAAATTGTAGAGAAGATCGGCGCTTTCACGGATCACGGCGTCCGGTTTGCGGTTGATCGCATCGATGACGACCTCGATGGCCTCCTCGGCCAGCTTCTTCGCCATCTTTTCCGGCCCCTGCTGATAAAGCCGGGCCGTTCGCGAGACCGAGGGATCGAGATCCTTGGCCGCGATCACCGCCTGATAAAGCCGGTCGAGCGAATCACTCATGCAACTACACTATCCCAAAGCCGTGGCCAGCGCGTTAACGGCTGCCATTCAAGTGTCTGCAACGACGTCAAAACGCCGGCCGCAAGCGCGACCGGCGTTTGATAGTTAAGTGACAGTTGCATGACGGAATAAGTTGTGACCGATCGCGAACTACCAGGTCATACGACGCGAATTATCATAACCATGACCACCGCCGTAGCCGCGATACGGTACGCCACCGTAATAGGCAGGACCGCCATCATAATAGGCTGGGCCACCGCCGTAGTAGCCGTAGCCCGGGCCATTATCGTAGTAATAGTCGCGACGGCTCTGCGTGGCAGCGATTGCGCCAATGGTGCCGACGATGGCGCCAAAGGCCGCAAGGCCAGCGGCATTGCCGCCACCGCGATAATGGCGACGACGGGCGCTGCTGAAATCGGTCGCATCGCTCGTGCCGTGAGTTGTAACAGCCTGGCTCGTGCTCTTGGCGACAGGCGCCGCGATTGCTCCGGTCGGCGCGATTGCCGAGATGGTCATGGCCGCAACACTCGCCACGATGGCGGCGCGGCCAGTCTTATTAAACAATCCATTTCGTACGAACATCTCAATGTCCTCCGTGGTCGTCTGGCCCTGTGGGCCTCTGTATAGCCAACCACTTCGGCCACTATGAGTTCCCCAACCCCAACGGCAGCTGAACGATCGGTGTCCAAATCGGGGCAGTCATCTCCCGTTCAGCCTTTTACGGTTAGAAACGACGCGCAAGATGTCGCACCATACCGCCATCAATCAGACATGCCCGGCGGGGTAACTGCCGGTCCGTCAGTCGTTAAGTATCTTGATGCCCAGAAACGCGACCAACATTTCCCGGCGGCATGTCCTCCTCTCGCTGAGTGCGCTGGGCTCCGTCGCTTTTTGCGCATCATCGGGACAGGCCGCCGACGACAACAAGGCAGCTGACGACAAAACACCGACCAATATCCAGTTTGCGCTCGATCGCGCAGTCGATGCGATTGCCGCACCTTTCGTGCTGGCCGATGCCCGCGGCCTGTACCGGGCCGAGAACCTGAATGTAACCACCACCGTCGCCGCAGGATCGAAGGAGGCCATCGCGCGGATCGCTTCCGGCGCCTGCGACATGGCGCTGGCCGATCTCAATGCGTTGATCCGCTATCGCGGCGATTCCGATGCCGCGACAGTGAAAGCCGTCTTCGTGCTGCTCAATGTAGCCCCCTACGCCATCGTCGCCCGCAAGAGCCGCGGCGTGATCTCGCTCGGTAGCCTTGAAGGAAAAGTGCTTGGGGTCGCTGATCGCGATCTCGCGATCCGGCTATGGCCGGCACTGGCCAAGCGCAACAACATCAAGCTTGCAGCCGTGAAGCTGGAGAGGATCAGCGCCGCGGTGCGCGAACCGATGCTCTCGGCCGGTCAGGTCGATGCGGTCACCGGCTTCTCCTATCTCTCGGCGGTCAACCTGCGCGACCGCGGCGTCCCCGCGGATGACTTGGCGGTGTTTCGTTTCGCCGAGTTCGGCTCCGCCGCCTATGGCCTCGCGCTGATCGTCAATCCGAAATTCGCTGCCGCCAGACCCGAGGCCGTGAAAGCCTTCATTCGTGCCGTCACCGCCGGGACGCAGTTGGCGATCCAGGACCCGGCCAAGGCGATCACCGACGTCGTGACCCAGATGGAGAATGGTTCGCGCGAGCTCGAACTGACGCGGCTCCACATTGCCATTACCGACAATATCCTGACCGACGACGTCCGCCGCGACGGACTGGGCGGCATCGACGCCGCACGCTTTGAGGCGTCGCTCAACGAGATCGCCGAAGATTTTACCTTCAAGAAGCGCCCCTCAGCCGCGGACATCTTCGATGACAGCTTCCTGCCGGGCTCGGTCGGCCGCAAGATGAACTGAAGAAGTTCAACTGAACAACTTTTCCCGAAGCTGTATTCGGCTGCCATCCCCGCTTAGACTATGCGCAATCGGTTATCCCGTTCGCGCTGCGCTGAGTGACCTCCCATGATCCGTCTTTACACCCGTGTGCTGGAGCTGCTCGGCAAGGAGAAGCGCCTTGGCTGGATCCTTGCGGGCGCCAACCTGCTGCTCGCCGGCGCGCAATTCGCCGAACCGGTGCTGTTCGGCCGGATCATCGATGTGCTCTCCGGCAATCTCTCGACAGCCGCGATGCAGACGGACAGCGCATCGCCCTGGCCGCTGCTGGCGGCCTGGGTTGCGTTCGGCCTGTTCACCATCGTCTGCGGCGCGGTGGTGGCGCTTCATGCGGATCGCCTCGCGCATCGCCAGCGCCAGGCGGTGCTAACCGATTATTTCGAACACATCATGCAACTGCCGCTGACCTTCCACACCGGCACGCATTCAGGACGCCTGATGAAAGTGATGCTGGCCGGCACCGATGCCCTCTGGCGTGTCTGGCTCGGCTTCTTCCGCGAGCATTTCGCCTCCATCGTCTCGCTGTTCGTGCTGCTGCCACTGTCGATCTATCTGAACTGGCGGCTGGCGATCCTGCTCGTGATCCTGTGCGTCGTGTTCACGGTGCTGACCACAATGGTCGTGCGCAAGACATCGGGCATGCAGAGCGACGTCGAGGAGCATTACGGCGACCTTTCCGCGCGTGCTTCCGATGCGCTGGGTAATGTCGCGCTGGTGCAGAGCTTCACGCGCATCGATGCCGAGGTGCAGGGCCTGCGCGGCGTCTCCAGCCAGTTGCTCGAAAAGCAAATGCCGGTGCTGTCGTGGTGGGCACTGGTCTCGGTGATGACGCGCGCCTCCACCACCATCACCGTGCTCGCGATCTTCACCGTCGGCATCGCGCTGCATCAGCAAGGTCTCACCACCGTCGGCGAAATCGTGATGTTCGTCAGTTTTGCGACGATGCTGATCCAGAAGCTCGAACAGGTGGTTTCTTTCATCAACACCATCTTCATGGAAGCACCGCGGCTGCGCGATTTCATGAACGTCCTCGATGCAGTACCCGCGGTGCGCGACCGCATCGACGCCATGGATCCCGGCCGGCTGCAGGGCATGGTCGAATTCAACGACGTGTCGTTCTCCTATGACGGCAAGCGGCCGGCCATCGCGGATCTGTCCTTCACGGCGCTGCCCGGCGAGACCATCGCGCTGGTCGGCGCCACCGGCGCCGGCAAATCCACCGCTATCGCACTGCTGCACCGGGCTTTCGACCCGCAATCCGGCATCATCTCGATCGACGGTATGGATGTCCGTGCACTCACCCTGTCGGGCCTGCGCCGAAACATCGGCGTCGTGTTCCAGGAGGCGCTGCTGTTCAATCGCTCCATCGCCGACAACCTGCGCGTCGGCAAGCCGGATGCGACGGACGAAGAGTTGCGCATTGCCGCTGCCCGCGCCCAGGCGCTCGATTTCATCGAACGCAGCGATAACGGTTTCAACACCAATGCCGGCGAGCGTGGTCGCATGCTATCCGGCGGCGAGCGGCAGCGGCTGTCGATCGCGCGTGCACTGCTGAAGGATCCGCCGATCCTGATCCTCGACGAGGCCACCAGCGCGCTCGATGCCGTGACCGAGGCCAAGCTCAACGTCGCTCTCGATGAAGTGATGAAGGGCCGCACCACCTTCGTGATCGCGCACAGGCTGTCCACCATCCGCAACGCCACGCGCATCCTCGTATTTGAGAACGGCCGCGTGATCGAAGCGGGAACTTTCGATGAACTCGTGATGCAGGGCGGCTATTTCGCCAGTCTGGCCGCCGCCCAGTTCATGGTTCAGGAGGACGCACGCGCCAGCATGGCCCTGCCCGATGTCGCCGAACCCCTTTGATGTCTTTGGAGAACCGGTCGAAATTTGGCCCCTTTCATCACCGATTTAACCGGCTCGCCACTGTTCTGATGCTCTCGGCCGGTATAGGTTTGCAGCCGTCACCGCGTGACGGCAGACCGACATGAGAGCCCCGAACCTCAAATCCAAGAATTGCTGCGCGCGGTGCTGGAGCACTGCAGGCGGGCCGCAAAGGACCGGAATCGGATAGTGCAGTTTCACTTCGCATCGCGCCGCCTGCTATCACTCAACTGGTTCATTCTCGCCGCGGCACTTGCGCTCGGCGTGACTGCGCCGCGCACGGCCAGTGCTGAAGCGCTTCTGCTCGTCGAAGCCGATACCGGCAAGGTCCTGCAGGCCGAGAACGCGACCTATCCGTGGCATCCCGCCTCCGTCACCAAGCTGATGACGACCTATGTCACGTTGCAGGCGGTGAAGCAGGGACGCATCAACCTCGACACGGTGGTGACAGTGTCGCCGATCGCCTCCGCACAGTCGCCATCGAAGATGGGCTTCAAGGCCGGCACGCAGGTCACCATCGATAACGCGCTGAAGATGATGATGGTGAAGTCCGCCAACGACATGGCCGTCGTGCTTGCCGAAGGCGTCGGCGGCTCCGTCGACGGATTTTCCGCGATGATGAATGCCACGGCGCAGAAGCTCGGCATGACGCAAACCCACTATGTCAATCCGAACGGCCTGCCCGCGGACGAGCAGGTGACCTCGGCGCGCGACCTCGCGATCCTTGCGCGTGCGATCATTCGCGACCTGCCGGAATACGAATATTTCGTCCATATTCCCGCGATCAAATTCGGCCGCCGCATCACGCCGAACTTCAACAAGCTGATCGGCCGCTATCCCGGCGCCGACGGCATGAAGACCGGTTTCATCTGCGCCTCCGGCTACAATCTTGTCGCCACCGCCACCCGTGGCAACAAGCGGCTGATCGCGGTGGTGCTCGGCGCCTCGTCCGGCCAGGCGCGCGCCGTCAAGGCAGCGCAGCTGCTGGAGCGCGGCTTCAACACCGGCACAGGCGGCCTGACCTGGCTGCAGCCGGCGCTCGGCACCGTGGATGCCCTCGCACCGATCGACGCCGCGCCACCCAACCTGCGCGACGAGATGTGCGGACCGAAACGCAAGCGCCCGGCCAGCGACGCCGATGACGAAGTCGTCGCCAGCAACGAAGCCAGCAGCCAGGCCATGTCGTTCTTCACCGCCGGTCTGCAGCCGCCAACGCTGCGCCCGGTCGACATGATCGCCGCAGCCGCCGCACCGGTCGAGCCAGTGATCGTTTATATTGGACCGAAGAAGACCGGCGCCGACCTGATCGCCGCCAATGCGGTGGAAGAAGCCCGGCAGACGCCAAAGCCCAAGGGCAAGAAGGGCACCAAGACCGCGGCCAAGAAGCCTGACGCGGCAGCCGACAGCAAGGACGCCAAAACCGCAGCATCGGCCGAGGCAAAAACGGCCGCGAAACCTGCGGCCAAACCGGCTGCAAAACAGGCAGCGGTGAAACCGGATGCAGCCGCGCCGAAACCGGCCGCTGCAGCTAAGCCAGCCGCCGCCAAGCCCGCGGCTGCCAAGCCTGCCACGGCGGCCACCGCCGCTCCGGCCACAACGCCGGCCAAGCCGAAGGCAGCGGCCAAACCCGCACCGAAAGCTACCACCGGCGAAGCCAAGCCGGCTGCGGCAGCTCCGCGCACTTAGACCTTCGTCGACAAGGCTCAACTATCATCGTTAACGCGGCCGGTTTCCGGCTGCGTCATGTTGCGCCGCGCCTTGCTATCAAGGGCAGCTTTGCTCAATACTTCGACGAAATAATCAAATCGAGGGGGAAGTGTCATGGAGCGTATCTGGCTCAAACAATATCCGGCAGGCGTGCCAGCCGACATCGACGTCAGCCTGTATCCGTCGCTGGTCGATCTGCTCGAAGAGAGCTTTGCCAAATTCCGCGATCGCAAAGCCTTCATCTGCATGGATAAGTCGATCACCTATCGTGAGCTCGACGAAATGTCCCTGGCGCTCGGCGCCTATCTGCAGAGCAAGGGCCTCGCCAAGGGCGCCCGTGTCGCGCTGATGATGCCGAACGTGCTGCAATATCCGATCGCCACCTCCGCGGTGCTGCGCGCCGGCTATGCCGTGGTCAACGTCAACCCGCTCTACACGCCGCGCGAGCTCGAGCATCAGCTCAAGGATTCCGGTGCCGAAGCCATCATCGTGCTGGAGAACTTCGCCTCTACGGTGCAGCAGGTGATCGCCAAGACCAATGTGAAGCACGTCATCCTTGGCAGCATGGGCGACATGCTCGGCTTCAAGGGCGTGATCGTCAATCTCGTGGTCCGGCGGGTAAAGAAAATGGTGCCGGCTTATGAATTGCCGGGCGCCGTCTGGTTCAACGATGCAGTCTCCGCCGGGCGCAGCATGAAGATGAAGAAGCCGGTGCTCGGGCCCGACGACGTCGCTTTCCTGCAATATACCGGCGGCACCACCGGCGTTTCCAAGGGCGCCACGCTGCGCCATCGCAACATCCTGGCCAATGTGCTGCAGAACGATGCCTGGCTGCAGCCGGCACTGCGCAAGCCGCCGCATGTGGACCAGCTCTTCATCGTCTGCGCGCTGCCGCTGTATCATATCTTCGCGCTGACGGCCTGCTTCCTGCTGGCCGTGCGCGCCGGCGGCGTCAACCTCCTGATCCCGAACCCGCGCGATATGCCGGGCTTCGTGAAGGAGCTGATGAAGTATCAGGTCAACAGCTTCCCGGCCGTCAACACGCTCTATAACGGATTGCTGAATACGCCCGGTTTCGACCAGGTGGATTTCTCAAAGCTGAAGATTTCCAACGGCGGCGGCATGGCGGTGCAGAAGGCCGTGGCCGAACGATGGCTGAAGACGACCGGCTGCTTCGTGGCCGAAGGCTACGGCCTGTCGGAAACCTCGCCGACGCTGACCTGCAACCCGGCCGATGTCGATCAGTTCAACGGCTCCATCGGCGTGCCGGTGCCATCGACCTGGATCTCGATCCGCGACGACGACGGCAACGAAGTCCCGCTCGGCGAGCCCGGCGAGATTTGCGCCAAGGGTCCGCAGATCATGTCGGGCTACTGGAACCGGCCGGACGAGACCGCCAAGGTGATGACCGCAGACGGTTTCTTCCGCACCGGCGATATCGGCATCATGAGCCCCGACGGTTTCACCAAGATCGTGGATCGCAAGAAGGACATGGTGCTGGTCTCGGGCTTCAACGTCTATCCGAATGAGGTCGAGGACGTCATCGCCAGCCATCCCGGCGTGCTGGAATGCGCCGTGATCGGCGTGCCAGATCCGAAGACCACCGAGGCGGTGAAGGCCTTCGTCGTCAAGAAGGACCCGAACGTCACCGCCGAGGACATCATCAAGTTCTGCGGCACCCAGCTCACCAACTACAAGGTGCCGAAACAGATCGAATTCCGCACCGCTTTGCCGAAGACCAATGTCGGCAAGATCCTGCGCCGCGAACTCCGCGACGAGAAGAAGCAGGCCTCAGCGGCCTGACACACTGCTATAGGGTGGGCCCGCTTTCGCATGGCCCACCCTATGGATCTCAGCATGACTGCAACGACTCCCGCCGACATCATCGCCTTCTGGACAGACGCCGGCTGGGACTGCTGGTACGCCAAGAACGACGATTTCGATGCCGAGATCACCCGCCGCTTTCGCGCGCTGTGGGATGAGGCCGTCGCAGGCAACCTTGCGTCATGGGAGGCCAGTGACGAGGGTACGCTCGCCCTGATCCTCGTGCTCGACCAGTTTCCCCGCAACATGTTCCGCAACGATGCGCGGGCCTTTTCCAGCGATCGCCTCGCTTGCGAGCTCACGATCAGGGCCGTCGCGCGCGGCGTCGATCAGCGCGTCGACCAGCAGATGCAGCAGTTCGTCTATATGCCGCTGATGCATTCGGAAGACCTCGCCGATCAGGAGCGCTGCTGCGCACTGTTTCGCGCCACCGGCGAGACCGACAACCTGAAATTCGCCGACGAGCACGCCGACATCATCCGGCGCTTCGGCCGTTTCCCCCACCGTAACCGGGTGCTGGGGCGCAGCACCACGGCGGAGGAACAGGCGTTTCTCGATGCCGGCGGCTTCGGCGGGTAGAATTGGCCTCCGACCCTCTTCGTCATTGCGAGGAGCGAAGCGACGCGGCAATCCAGTCTTCCCTTGTTGCTTTCTGGATTGCTTCGCTACGCTCGCAATGACGAAGATGAGAAGCCCCTGCCTTGCCTTTGAGCGCCCCTCAATATTGCCCGCGTCATGCAGCCGGTCTAAACACACTCACCCTTACTTTCAGGAGAGATCGACGATGACCATTCAAGTTGGCGACAAGCTGCCCGAGTCCAAGCTCCGTGTCATGACCTCCGAAGGTCCGGCCGTGAAGACCACCGACGACATCTTCAAGGGCAAGAAAGTGGCGCTGTTCGCGGTGCCCGGCGCCTATACCGGCACCTGCCACAAGATGCATCTGCCGAGCATCTTCCTCAACGCCTATGCCATCAAGGACAAGGGCGTCGACACCATCGCGATCATCTCCGTCAACGATGTGTTCGTGATGAACGCCTGGAAGAAAGACACCGACCTGCGCGACGAAGCGGTGTTCCTCGCCGACGGCAATGCCGACTTCACCAAGGCCATCGGCATGGAGCTCGACGCGTCGGGCAACGGCCTCGGCATCCGCTCGCATCGTTATTCGATGCTGGTGGAAGACGGCAAGGTGACCAAGCTCAACCTTGAGCCGGCACCGGGCAAGGTCGAAGTCTCCGGCGGCGACACGCTGCTAGGTCAGCTCTGAGCTGAGATCTTCGATTAGAGAACCACGAACTCCGTCATGGCCGGGCAGCGCGAAGCGAACCTTCGCTAGATGTCCCGGCCATCCACGTCTTCGCCGCGAGCCAAGACGTGGATACCCGGCATTCGCCAGGCATGACGGCAGAGTTTGGTGTGCAGTCAGCGCAAAATGCCGCCCGCTTCTACCTGCCCCGGTTCTCCGCCAGCCCGTCGCGCGACAGCTGATCGGCGCGTTCGTTCTCGGCATGGCCGGCATGGCCCTTGACCCAGTGCCAGCGCACGTCATGGGTCTTCAGCGCGGCGTCGAGGCGCTGCCACAGGTCGACATTCTTCACCGGCTTCTTGTCCGACGTCTTCCAGCCGTTTTTCTTCCAGCCGTGAATCCAGCTCATGATGCCGTTGCGCAGATACTGACTGTCGGTGTGCAGATCCACCGAACACGGCTTTTTCAACGCTTCCAGCGCGGAAATCGCCGCCATCAGCTCCATGCGGTTGTTGGTGGTGTGGGCCTCGCCGCCCTTCAGCTCCTTCTCGGCATCGCCGAAACGAAGGATCGCGCCCCAGCCGCCGGGGCCGGGATTTCCCGAGCAGGCGCCGTCGGTATAGATCGTCACAGGCGTCGCAGTGGTCACGCGGGCTGCCTCGCCGCTTCGACGCCGTAGTCGGCCATCGACGTCACCGACTGGTGGAAGCGCAGCTTGCGGACATACTCGACCGGATCCTTCGGCTTCACGAAGGCGCCTTCCGGCACATTGAGGAAATCCACGAGACGCGTGAGCAAGAAACGGATCGACGCGCCGCGTGCCAGCAGCGGAAACGCCGCGCGCTCGGCACTGGTCAACGGACGCACCGCCTCATAGGCATTGAGGAAAGCGCGCGCCTTGGTGGCATTGAACGACAGATCCGGCTCGAAGCACCAGGCGTTCAGGCAGATCGCCACGTCATAGGCCAGCATGTCATTGCAGGCGAACGGGAAGTCGATCAGGCCGGAGAGCTTGTCGCCAAGAAAGAACACGTTGTCCGGAAACAGATCCGCATGGATCACGCCTTCAGGCAGATCGCTCGGCCAATGCGCGGCAAGATAGTCGAGTTCGGTCTGCAGGAAAGCGCGCAGCCCGGGCTGAACCGTATCGGCGCGCGGTGCTGCGAGGTCGAGCAAACCGCGCCAACCATCGACCGACAGGTTGTTCTTGCGCACCAGCGGGAAATCGCGCCCGGCGACATGCATCCTCGCCAGCGCTTCGCCGACACCGGCGCAATGCATCGCGTTGGGACGACGCGGCCACATGCCTTCGAGGAAGTTGATGATCGCGGCGGGCCGGCCGGCGAGCGATGCATAGACCGCACCGTCGCGATTCTTCTGCGGCTGCGGGCAATTCACGCCGCGCGCGCAGAGATGTGCCATCAGACCGAGGAAGTAAGGCAGGTCGTCCGCTTCGACGCGCTTCTCATAGAGCGTGAGGATATACGCGCCCTTGGAGGTGTGCATCAGGAAGTTGGAATTCTCGACGCCTTCGGCGATGCCCTTGTAGGAGAGCAATTCGCCGACATCGTAGCTCTTCAGGAAGTCCGCGAGATCATCGGCGGCAACATCGGTATAGACCGCCATCGCGGTTACGCCGCGGCCTCGGGACGCAGCGAACGCGGCAGCGGGAAGAATTCGTTTTCTTCAGCAGCCGACACCGTCTCCACATGCAGCTCATAACGCTGCGCGAAGGCATCCATGATCTCTTCGACGATCACTTCCGGCGCCGAGGCGCCCGCGGTGATGCCGAGGCTGGTGATGCCCTCGAACATGCTCCAGTCGAGATCGCTGGCGCGCTGCGCCAGCACCGAAACCCTGCAGCCCTCGCGCTCGGCCACTTCGCGCAGACGCTGCGAGTTCGACGAGTTCGGCGCACCGACAACGATCAGCGCATCGACCACCGGCGCCACCTTCTTCACGGCAAGCTGGCGGTTGGTGGTGGCGTAGCAGATGTCTTCCTTGTGCGGCCCGTTGATCGTGGGGAAGCGGCTCTTCAGCACTTCGACGATCTCGGCGGTGTCGTCGATCGACAGCGTCGTCTGGGTCACGAAAGCGAGATTGTTCGGATCCTTCGGCTGGAAGGTCTGGGCGTCTCCAGCGGTCTCGATGAGCTGCACAGCGCCAGGCGGCAGCTGGCCGACGGTGCCGACCACTTCCGGATGATGCGAATGCCCGATCAGCAGGATCTCACGGCCGCGCTTGAAGTGGATCGCCGCCTCGCGGTGCACCTTGGTGACCAGCGGGCAGGTTGCGTCCAGCGAGAAGAAATTGCGCTGACGGGCATCCTCGGGAACCGATTTCGGCACGCCATGGGCGGAAAATACTACCGGCGCGGAGGTATTGTCCGGGATTTCGGCGAGTTCCTCGACGAAAATCGCGCCCTTGGTCTTGAGACTGTCCACCACATACTTGTTATGGACGATCTCATGCCGGACATAGACCGGTGCGCCATGGATGGCGAGTGCGCGTTCGACCGTATCGATCGCCCGGACGACGCCTGCGCAGAAGCCGCGCGGCGAACAAAGAACGATTTTCAGGGACGGTTTGGTCGTCATATCGGGGCGATCCAGGGGCCTGGGCACCAAAATGGCAGGTGCTATGGGTCAGATTGGCAAAATTCAGCCAAAGAGCTTGTCTGAATAAGGACTTGGGGCCGGTTTGCGGCGCTGTCAAGGCCGAACTGCCGGGCATTGCGCGGTTGCCCTCTGACAGATTATATAGAGCCTTAATTCCCGTCATCACCGATGACCAGACGGCTTCGCCTCCGAAAGAGGTGGGCGAAGCGCAAAGGAGATGTGCCATGAGCAATGCCCCGCTGATGCCAAAGGCGACGGCCGTGTGGCTGGTCGACAATACGGCGCTGACCTTCGATCAAGTCGCCGATTTCACCAAGATGCACCCGCTCGAGATCCGCGCCATTGCCGACGGCGACGCCGCCCAGGGCATCAAGGGCATGGACCCGATTTCCAACGGGCAATTGACCCGCGACGAGATCGAAAAGGGTGAGAAGGACAAGAATTATCGGCTCAAGCTCGAAGAGAGCAAGGTGATCCTGCCGCCAGCCGCCAAGAAGAAGGGCCCGCGCTACACCCCGGTGTCGCGCCGCCACGAGCGCCCGAGCGCGATCCTGTGGCTGGTGCGTAACCATGCCGAGCTGAAAGACAGCCAGATCATGCGGCTGGTCGGCACCACCAAGACCACCATCGCCTCGATCCGCGACCGCACCCACTGGAATGCTTCGACCCTGACCCCGATGGATCCGGTGACCCTCGGCCTGTGCTCGCAGATCGAACTCGATTTCGAAGTGCAGCGCGCGGCCAAGGAAAAGCCGACCGACCAGGCTTACGGCGGCGCGACCCTGCTGCCCGCGTCGGAAACCACCCGCAAGGACGAGCTCGAGACCGCCGAGAGCGGCAGCGGCGACCTCAATGTCGACGCCGTGTTCGCCAAGCTGAAGGGCATCGGCGGCAGCAAGAAGCAGGACGACGACGAATAAGCGCCTGCGCTGCGCGCAGATGCGCGGCGGCAAGGACAGAATTGAAAACGCGGCGGTTCATCCCGCCGCGTTTTTTTTGTTTCAGGTGATGCGCCGCCCGCTTACGCCAGCGGGCGACGGATGCTGACATTGATGCTGCCGTCATCGTCATATGCCACCAGCTTGCCGATGAAATTCGAGAACGACGTGGCGACTTCGATGAAGCAGCCCTGTCTGTCGATCATGTAAGCGAGGACGTCGTCGGCATTCTCCAGGTTCACGCCTGCATCAGCCAGTTCGCTGATGTCCGGGATGACCTCGTGATCGACGAAGTAGATCTTGCCCTTCGCCTTACCCTTGTAGATTTCGACGATCGGATCGCCGCCGTGACTTTCCGCCACCGGATAGCAGAAGGCACGGAAGGCCTTGTCCCAGAGATCGGCGTCGGCGAGGAACACGCGCAGGTCGTTGTATTCGAAGCCGGTGTCGAGACCGCGGAGGTAGCGCACCGAATCGAATGTCTCGACGCCATCGGCCAGCGGGCCGGCTGTGTCGAGATCGAAATAGAAGCCGTTATGCGCTTTCAGAAACGCCGTATAATCGGACGAGAATTCGATGCCCTGCTCCGCGGCAAAAGCCGCTATGGCTTTGTCCATCACCGGCTTGAATGTCATCGCATCGGGATAGTCTTCGAACCTGAACTCGTTTGCCATCATGTACTCCGCTTATGCGTAGGGGATCCCGCCTGAGCGGTGCCTTCCTTGGTGCTGCAGAGGTAAGGCAAGGTTCATGGCCGCGCCCGACGCATAATCTTCACTTTCCAAACGCCATCGAATCCTGCGACATCGCGCATGGACGGCAACGCATGGAGTGGCGACGATGGCATCTCTCTGGCTTGGTCTGATGCGCTTGCTGGCCGGCTTCCGCCGCGGTCTGCGCGATCCCGAATTTCGCGCGATCCTGTTTCTGCTGGCCATCGCCATGACCGGCGGCGCCGTATTCTTTCACGCCGTGGAAGGCTGGCCGTGGATCGACGCCGCCTATTTCAGCGCGATGGCGCTCACCACCGTTGGCGACGCCACGCTGTCGCCGACCACCGCCATCGCGAAAATCTTCACGATGCTGTTCTCGATCTGCGGCATCGGACTGATGCTGGCATTCCTGTCGCGGCTATCGACGTTCCGCGAGCATGAGGAAGGCCGGGAGTGATATCGTAGCCGTCACGCCTTCTTCAGAAATTCCGTGCGCAGCACTAGGCCTTTCACCTTGTCAGTGCGGCCTTCGATCTCGTCTTCATTATCGGTGAGATGGATGTTCTTGATCACGGTGCCGCGCTTGAGCACGGTGGAGGAGCCTTTCAGCTTGAGGTCCTTGATCAGCGTGACGGTATCGCCTTCAGCGAGCAGCGCGCCGTTCGAATCCCTGACCTTGATGTCCATGATGTTGTCCTTTGCGGGGTGCCTGTCTTCCCCTCTCCCCCGCGCAGCGAAGCTGCGCAAGGCGGGAGAGGGTGGATCGAACACGCGAAGCGGGTTCGAGACGGGAGAGGGGGTGGTGCAAAACACTTCCCCTCTCCCGCCTTCGCTTCGCTCAGGCACCCTCTCCCACAAGGGGAGAGGGGAAGCAAGAAATACCAGGGATCAGAACTTGTAGGTGATACCGGTACCGACCAGCCACGGGTCGAGCTTGACCTGACCGGTGATCGCCGCGCCGCTGGCCAGCGTGCCTTCCCAATCCGGGCGCATCCACATCTTCTTCACGTCGACGTTCCAGCCCCAATGCTTGTCGATCATGTAGTCGAAGCCGAACTGCAGCACCGGCGCCGCGGTGTCTTTCAGACGGCTGCTCGTCACGCCCACGCCGCTGGCACTCTGGCTGAAGAACCAGGTGTAGTTCACACCGGCGCCGATATAGGGCTTGAAGGCGCCGAACTGCGTGAAGTGATACTGGAAGGTCAGCGTCGGCGGCAGCAGCCAGGCCTTGCCGACATCGAGGCCGGCAATGGCGCCGTCGCCGGTGACGTGGTGCTTGGTGACGCCAAGGATCAGTTCGGCTGCGAGGTTCGGCGTGAAGAAATACGAAATGTCGAGTTCGGGAACGACCTGATCGGAGGTCTTCAGGCTGGAGCCCGGCACCTGGTGAACCGACCCGCCATTCTCCGGAATGACGCCGAGCACGCGCAGGCGGATCATCCATGGATTCCACGCCTCGACCACCGGCGCCTTGGTGTACGGCGTCGCGGCCGGAAGATCGGCGGCGTCTGCCGTTGTCGCCATGCTGGTCATCGCCGTTGCTGCCATCAGCAACGACACGGTCGTCAGAATTCTCTTCATCGCGAAGCGCCCTGTCTTTCGATTCGTTCGGGGTGAACGATCTCACCCGATCAAATCCGAAAGACGCTCGCCGCGGCGCTCACACGTTGATCTCCATCAAAAGCAAACGACCGCACAGCGTCTCGCTGCGCGGTCGTTGCCTTTGGGAGACACAATATTGCGGAATATCAATCCGCGGATGTTACGGCCGGCTCGGATTGTTCAGCATGTATTCGCCGAGATTGCGCTGCGCACGATCGGCGCGCTGGATCGAATTGCTGCGCTGAACGTCGCGGTCCTTGCGGCAGGCCGCATATTCCTGCGAGCCGACAGCAACCCCATTGGCGCGGCAGATCGCGTCATCGTCATCGCCAAGGCTCGACATGGGAATGTCGGTGCGGCGCGCGCAGGCGCTGAGCAGCATTGCTGTCAGCGTCAGCGCGATGAGAGAGGTCGAGGTCAGTCGCATGCATGGTTCCGTTACTTGATCTTCTCTGTCATTGCCGGGCTTGACCCGGCAATCCAGCTTTGCCGTTTGAAAGGAAGATGGATGCCCGGGTCAAGCCCGGGCATGACGTGAGAGTGTTTAGCGCGAAATGCGGGATTTGTAAGGTCTGCTCAGACCCTGCCCTTCAACGCCGCGCCGATTTCGTCCAGCGACTTCGGATCCTCGATGGTCGCGGGCATGGTCCAGCTGTCGCCGTCCGCGATCTTCTTGATGGTGCCGCGCAGGATTTTGCCGGACCGCGTCTTCGGCAGCCGGCCGACGGCGATGGCGAGCTTAAACGCCGCGACGGGGCCGAGCTTGTCGCGCACCAGCGCGACCACTTCCTTCTCGATGTCAGCAACCGGCCGCTCAACACCGGCCTTCAGCACTAGGAAGCCGCATGGCACCTCGCCCTTGATGGCATCCTTGATGCCCAGCACGGCGCATTCGGCGACGTCGGGATGCGAGGCCAGAATCTCCTCCATGCCGCCGGTGGAGAGGCGATGGCCGGCGACATTGATAATGTCATCGGTGCGGCCCATCACATAGACGTAGCCGTCGTCATCCAGATAGCCGGCGTCGGAGGTTTTGTAGTAGCCGGGAAATTCGTTGAAATAGGCTTCCTTGCAGCGCTCGTCCTGCTCCCACAGCGTGGGCAGGCATCCCGGCGGCATCGGTAGCTTGATCACGATAGAGCCCATGGTGCCCGCGGGCAGCGGCTTCGACGCTTCGTCGACGACCTCGACCTTGTAGCCGGGCATCGGCACCGTCGGCGAACCATGCTTCACCGGCAACTGGCCAAGGCCCACCGGGTTGCCGGCGATGCACCAGCCGGTCTCGGTCTGCCACCAGTGATCGATCACCGGCACCTTCAGTTGTTTCTCGGCCCAGTCCACCGTCGGCGGATCGGCGCGTTCGCCGGCCAGAAACAGCGTGCGGAATTTCGACAGGTCATATTTGCGAATGAAACTGCCGTCCGGATCGTCCTTGCGGATGGCGCGGAAGGCAGTTGGAGCCGTGAAGAAAGCAACGGCCCTGTGTTCGGAGATGACGCGCCAGAACGCGCCGGCATCGGGCGTGCCGACCGGCTTGCCTTCATACATGATCGAGGTCGCGCCATGGAACAGCGGCGCATAGACGATATAGCTATGGCCGACCACCCAGCCGATGTCGGAGCCGCACCACCAGACTTCGCCCGGCTTCACGCCGTAGAGATTCCACATCGACCAGGCGAGCGCGACCGCGTGGCCGCCATTGTCACGCACCACGCCCTTCGGCTTGCCGGTCGTGCCGGACGTATAGAGGATATAGAGCGGATCGGTCGCCAGCACTGGCACGCACTCCGCGGACTTCTTCGCCGCGATGGCCTTGCTGCGCAATTCGGCCCAGTCGTGATCGCGGCCCTCCACGAGATCGCAGCCATGCTGCGGGCGCTGCAGGATGATGCAGGCATCGGGCTTCGCGCTGGCGAGCGCGATCGCTTCATCCAGCAGCGGCTTGTATTGCACGATGCGGCCGGGCTCGATTCCACAGCTCGCGGACAGGATCAGCTTCGGCCGCGCATCGTCGATGCGTGTCGCGAGTTCCTTTGCCGCGAAACCGCCGAACACCACCGAATGCACCGCGCCGATGCGCGCGCAGGCGAGCATGGCGACCACGGCTTCAGGTACCATCGGCATATAGAGGATGACGCGATCGCCCTTGCCGACGCCAAGGTCCTGCAGGATGGCGCCGAGCACCTGCACCTCATGCAGCAGCTGCGCATAGGTGAATTTCCGGACCTCACGCGTCAGCGGCGAGTCGTGGATCAGCGCGAGTTGATCGGCGCGGCCACCGGCGACATGGCGATCCAGCGCGTTGTAGCAGGTATTGAGCAGGCCGCCGACAAACCAGCGGCCGTAGAGCCCCATGGACGGATCGAACACCTTCTTCGCTGGCGCAATCCAGTCGATCGCCTTCGCCGCCTCGCCCCAGAAGCCTTCCGGATCGGACAGCGACTGCGCGTGGACGTCGTGATAGCGGCTGGATGCGTTGGTCGTCATGGCGTCTCTCCCGCCCCGGCTTTACCGCCGGGGTTCATTATCTCGTCATTGTCACGGGATGACAGGCTATTTCAAGGGTGCCTTTGGTTGTGGCTTGACCGACATCTCCACGCCGATCCGCTCGATCTCCTGCGCCAGCGCCTTGTAATTGGCGCGCGCCACGTCGAGTTGCGGATCGAGCTTGATCGCCGCACCGAAATCGCGGACTGCGCGCGGCCGATCACCCTTCTTGCGCCAGAGTTCGCCGCGCGCATTGAACAGAACGGCCTGCGTCGGATCGAGCCGCAGCGCCGCGTCATAATCGGCGATAGCGCGATCGGTCTGATCCTTACGCATATAGGCGCCGGCGCGCGCGATCAGCGCTTTCAGCCGGTCGGGCCGCTCGGTCTTTTCGTTGTCGATCAGCGTGCTGCAAACTGCGAGAATCTTCTCGTCATCGCCTGACGCGACAGCCGCAACGCACAGTGCGGGATCGACGGGCGCGGTGGCTGCGGGCTCGTTGACCGCCGGCCATGCCCTGTCGGGAGCCACGCAACATAATACGAGCAGGACGCCGATAACGCGCAATACACTGCCAACATATGAATTGCGAAAAGTCATTGTCTATCGCGTGCTCGCATCGGCGGATGGATGCAATCCGATCGCCGGCCTGCGCGCCGCCACCCGATATTTCTCAAGCTGCTTGCGATGTCGCAAAGCAACATCCAGCGTTGAATCGATCTGAACGGCTGCGTCGAAATCGGCCAGCGCCCGCGCAGGGTCGCCCTTGTCGCGCCAGGCGACGCCACGATTGTTATAGGCCATCGCCAGCTCCGGCTGAAGCTGCAGCGCCGTCGTGTAGTCGGTGATAGCGCGATCATATGCGCCGCTGAGGCTGAAGGAATTTCCGCGGTTCACGAAATAGCTGGCCTTCGGCTCCAGCCGGATCGCCGCGTCGAAATCCGCAATCGCGCGGCCATAGGCGTTGTTGCGCGCATAGGATTGCCCGCGCGCATCGTAATGTTCCGCGGTCGGCTCCAGACGAATGATGTCGCTCTGGTCGTCGATCACCAGATCGAAGCGCTTGACCTTGGCATAGGCGGCGGCGCGATCGATGAGACCCTGCACCCGATTGGGATCAAGACGGACTGCCTCGGTGTAATCGCGAACCGCGAGGCGATTTTCATGCATGGCAGCAAAGGTCGCAGCGCGCCCTGCGAACAGCCGGGCATCATGCGGATCGAGTCTGATCGCGCGGTCGAAGTCATCAAGCGCACGGTCGAACTTCTTGCCGGCCGCTAGCGCCTTGCCGCGGGCTTCGAGCGCTGCAGCCGAGAGGGGATCGAGCTGAACCGCCAGATCGCCATCCGCAACGGCGAGGTCGACCTGTTCCAGCCTGAGTTGCAGCCCGGCACGCACGATCAGGGCATGAACGCGGTCCGGCAATGCCGCCGTCGAGTTGATCACCAGGCCGCAGATGCCGAGCATCTGCTCGGGCGGCAAGGTATCATCATTCGTGCAGGTGGCAGCGGCCTCAGCCGCACCCTGCGCCCGGACGGCCGCATGGGGCAGCGATGGCGCCGCAAGAGCGGCGCACAGAACCAATGTCCGGAACGAATGACCCATGAAAGCCCCAGCCAGCCAGCCGGACCACTCTACCTGATCAGGCCCCGCTCCCGATAGTAGCGCAACGCGCCGGGATGCAGCGGCACGGGACTTTTGCTCACGGCGCTGGCCAACCTGATCTCGTGGCCAGCGCGGTGCGCGATGGCGAGTTCGTCGAGACCGTCAAACAGGCGCTTCGTCATCTGATAGACGAGGTCGTCGGACACCGCGCTGCTCGTCACCAGATAGTTCATCACCGATGCCGTCGGCACGGATTTATCCTGACTGACATAGGTCCGAGCTGGAATCCTGTCCGACTTGAACGGCGCGCCGATCTTTTTCACCAGGGGCGGCGGCACCGGCACGATGACGATATCCGTGGCCTCGCTGAGTTCCTTGATCGACGTGACGCCGAGACCGGCGGACTGCAGCGTCGCGTCCAGCTTTTTCTCGATCATCATCGTGGTGGATTCGGCAAAGGAGAAATACCTGATCTCGCCAAGATTCTCGTAGCGCAGCCCCGCAGCACCCAGAATGGCGCGGGCGTTCAACTCGGTGCCCGATCTCCGCTCGCCGACCGAGAGGCTTCTACCCTTGAGATCGCTCAGCGTCCTGATGCCGCTCTCCTTGGTGGCAACGATCTGGATGTAATTCGGATAGAGCGCGCCGATCACCCGCAGCCGGTCCTGCTTGCCGTCGAAGCCAGCCGTGGCATTGCCGGCCCAGGCGTCCTTCAGGGCATCGCCAAGCGCAAAACCCACCTGCCCGGTGCCTTGCTGCAGCCGCGAGAGATTCTCGACCGAACCGTCGGTTGTCTGCACCTGAACTTTCGCGCCGGGAATATCCGCATAGATCATCGCGATCGAGACGCCGAGCGGCAAATAGATCCCGGATGTATTGCCGGTCAGCAGCGTGATCGACTGCTCGGCGCGTGCCGCTGCGCTGCACATGACGACCACAGTCGTCATGGCCGCTATCAGACGCTTCCTCATGCTCTTTTTATTCCTGTCGTTCAGGCCGCGAAGGTGAACCGCAGCCCTCATGCGGTCAACGGCGTCGCAATAGCGAACGCCGTTGCCGCGACGAAAGTTTCACCGGTAAGCCCTTGCGCCAGCCGGGTAAAACGGCATGAATGCGCCGCACTCAGAATAATAAGGCCGGCGAAGCCGGCTGCGGGAAATATCCCGGGGGATGAAACATGGCTGACCAGAAATCAAACACGAGCGATGACACCGTTGCCATCTCCGACGAGGCTTTGGCAAAGGCTGAAGCCTTCATCGAAGCCGATGAAGGCGCAACAAATCGCCTGTTGGGCTGGGCCGGAACGATCTCCACCGGCATCGCCGTGGTGATGAGCCTGTTTCATCTCTATGCCGCCTACGCGATCGTGCCGACGCAGGAGTTGCGCTATGTCCACGTCGCCTTCACGCTGATCCTCAGCTTCCTGCTATTCCCCGTCGCAGCGCGCTTCCGCAATCGCGTGCGCTGGTGGGACATCGTGCCGGGCATCGTCGCCATCGGCACCATTGCCTATGCACTGTGGGGCGGCGACGATTTCACCGACCGCGCCACACTGCCGGATCATATGGACGTCATCGTCGGTATCGTCTTCATCGTGCTGCTGCTGGAAGCGACGCGCCGTACCACGGGCCTGATCATGCCGGTCGTGTCCGTTTTCTTCATTGCCTATGCGATGCTCGGTCCGCATCTGCCGGCGCCATGGACCCATCGCGGCTATGACCTGCCACGTCTCGTCGGCCATCTCTTCATCACCCTGGAGGGCATCTTCGGCGTCGCGGTGGACGTGTCAGCCACGCTGATCATATTGTTCACGATCTATGGCGCCTTCCTGTCGATGTCCGGCGCCGGCAAATTCTTCATCGATTTCTCGCTATCATTGATGGGGAACAAGTCGAACGCCGCTGGCCGCACCGTGGTGCTGTCCTCGTTCCTGCTCGGCGGGCCTTCCGGCTCCGGCGTCGCTACCACGGTGATGATCGGCACCGTCGCCGCCCCGATGCTGGCCAAGGCCGGTTTCGAGAAGAACGCTGCCGGCGGCTTGCTGGCCGCGGGTGGGCTCGGCGCGATCCTGTCGCCGCCGGTGCTCGGCGCCGCCGCGTTCCTGATCGCCGAATTCCTCAAGATCAGCTATCTCGACGTGATCTGGATGGCGACCATCCCGACCTGTCTCTACTACCTGTCGCTGCTGATCATGGTGGAGATCGACGCGAAGCGGTTCGGCGCCCACAATGTCAATGTCAGGCCTGAGCTCAGCCTCGGCGTGATGATGAAGCGTTACGGGTTCCACTTCATCTCTCTGCTCGCCGTCGTCGTCTTCATGATCATCGGCTACTCGCCGTCACTGTCGGTGTTCTACGCCACGCTCGTGACCTTCGTGCTCAGTTTCCTGCGCAAGGATACCGCGCTGGTACCGAAGAAGCTGGTGAAGGCGCTGGCCGATGGCTCGATCGGCGCGCTCAATGCCGCCACCACCTGCGCCTGCGCCGGCATCGTGGTCGGCGTCGTCACGCTCACCGGCCTCGGCCTGAAATTCTCGTCGATCGTGATTTCCTATGCGGGCGGCAGCCTCTTGTTGACGGCGATCTATACGGCGCTGATCGTCTGGATCATCGGCCTCGCGGTGCCGGTCACCGCGTCCTACATCATCTGCGCGGTGATCGCAGCACCTGCGCTGATCAAGCTCGGCGTGCCTGATTATGCCGCACACATGTTCATCTTCTATTACGCGGTGCTCTCGGAAGTCTCCCCGCCGACCGCGCTGTCGCCCTTTGCGGCGGCGGCAATCACCGGCGGCGATCCCTACAAGACCACGCTGCAGTCGTGGAAATACACACTGCCGGCCTTCCTGGTGCCATTCGTCTTCGTCTGCGATCCGCAAGGCGTCGGCCTGCTGCTGAACATTCCGAAGGGCGGCTCGTGGGTGGACATCGTCGAGATCACCTTCAAGACGACGCTGGGACTGCTGGCACTCGCCGCCGTCGCGCAGAACTGGGCACTGCGACAAAATACACCGATCGAGCGCGGCCTGCTTCTGCTATCGGGGTTACTGCTGGTGTTCCCGAGCCTGATCGAGGCGATCATCGAGTCGATCATCGGTCGCGACATCAGCTACACATTCGTGCCCGGCCTCATCATCGGCCTCGGCGTGCTGCTCTGGCAGGCAAGAACGAGGACGCAACCGGCGCCGGCATGACCAACGACAGAAACGAATAACGTCAAGTTATCGCATGACAGCGGACGCCGCAGATAAGCGGCGCCGCCGACTTCAGGGAGTGACGCGATGAGATGGACAGCTTTCAGACACAGGGCGTTCAGCCTTGCACTGCTCGGCATCGCCTGCGCGGCGACCGGCGCTTCTGCGGAAGACAAGACCATCGCCATTGCGACCGGCGGGACCGGCGGCATCTTCTATCCGCTCGGCGGCGGGCTCGCGAACCTGTTGTCGAAGAAACTGCCGCATACCCAGGCCACCGGCGAAGTCACCGGCGGCAGCGTCGACAATATCAAGCTCCTGGAGACCGGCCAGGCCGATCTCGGTTTCATGACCGGCGACGTCGCGTCCGATGCTGTGAAGGGCGAGAACAAATTCAAGAAGCCCGTTCCGCTGCGCACCATCGTCGCCGTCTATTCCAGCCCGGTGCATGTGGTCACCATCGCCGGCACCGGCATCGAGAAATTCGCCGATCTTAAAGGCAAGCGCATTTCCGGCGGTGCACCGGGCAGCGCCACTGAGGCGCAGACCTTCCGCCTGCTCGAAGCCGCGGGCCTCGACAAGGACAAGGATGTCAAGCGCGAACGTCTGTCGGTGGCGGAATCTGCGTCCGCGCTCAAGGACCGCAAGATCGATGCCTTCTTCTGGGGCGGCGGTGTGCCGACCGCCGCGGTGGTCGACCTTGCCGCAACGCCCGGCGTCACCATCAAGCTGATCGACATCGACTACCTGTTAGAGCCGATCGTGAAAAAATACGGCCAGATCTTCGCACCCAGCGTGATCAAGGCCGGCAGCTATCCGGGCCAGACCACCGACAGCCGTGGCTTCGCCGCCTGGAACCAGATCATGGCCACCGACAAGATGTCGGACGAGACGGCCTACGCGATCACGAAGACAATCTTCGAGAACAAGGCCGATCTCGTCGCCGTCCATAAAGAGGCCGAGAACATCAATCTCGCCACGCAGACATCGGCGGAGTCACCTGCGCCCTATCATCCCGGCACGCTGAAATATCTCAGAGAAGTCGGCGCGGTGAAATAGTCACCGCGACATCAATCAAAACTGGAGGAGAGGACAACCATGTTCAAGCGTTTCAGAAAGACATCGATTGCCGTGGCGCTGGTCGCCACTGCCGGCCTTGCAGGCGCGGCCATCGCGCAGCAGAAGACCATGGCGATCGGCACCGGCGGCACCGGCGGCGTCTATTATCCGCTCGGCGGCGCCATCGCCAACGTGCTGTCGAAGGCGCTGCCGAACACGCAGGCCACAGCGGAAGTCACCGGTGGGTCGGTCGATAACCTCAAGCTGATCGCCTCGGGCCAGAGCGAACTCGGCTTCAGCATGGCCGACGCCGCGCTTGACGCGCTGAATGGCCAGGACAAGTTCAAGAGCGGCAAGGTCCCGCTGCAGACCTTGCTCGTGGTCTATCCGAACCGCATGCATATCGTGACCATCGAAGGCGCCGGTATCGAGAAGATGTCGGATCTCAAGGGCAAGCGCGTCTCCACGGGCTCGCCGGGCGGCGCCACCGAAGTGATGGCGTTCCGCGTCATCGAGGCCGCCGGTCTCGACAAGGACAAGGACATGAAGCGCGAGCGTCTCGGCGTGGCTGAGTCCGTCAACGCCATCAAGGACCGCAAGATCGACGCCTTCTTCTGGGTCGGCGGCGTCCCTACCGCCGCCGTCACCGATCTCGCCGCCACACCCGGCATGAAGATCAAGTTCGTCGACCACGCCGACCTTGCCGCCAAGATGAACGAGAAATACGGCAAGCTGTACTCGCCCTCGACCATCAGCAAGAGCATCTATCCCGGCATGGACAAGGACAATGCCAATACCGAAGTCTGGAACATCATCGTTACCGGCAACAAGATGAGCGATGACGACGCTTACAACATCGTCAAGACGCTGGTGGAGAAGAAGGCCGACATCGTCGCCGTGCACAAGGAGGCCGAGAGCTTCTCGCTCGACAACCAGGTGCAGGAGCGCTCCCCGGTGCCGTTCCATCCCGGCGCGTTGAAGTACTTCAAGGAAAAGGGCATCGGGAAGTAAGACCAGCCCGCCACAAGACCAGACTTAAGGCCGCGATGCGAAAGCCTCGCGGCCTTTGTTTTTAAGTGGTTGATCGCGGACCTCCCCTTTGTCATCCCCGCCTAGGCGGAGACGACGGCGGCCACGCCGAATACCGCGGAACCGGCGTGCCTTCGCGCCGTTGCCTGCCGGGCACTGCCGTGCCGTGAGGGCCGCGCGTGCACGACGACGCCAACAGGATCAAGCATCCGCTCGACGCGCTGAACTTCTTTCTCGCCGATGTCCGAGATGGGCTCGGGCCTTATCTGGCGATCTATCTGCTGACGGTCCAGAAATGGGATGAAGCCTCCATCGGCATCGTGATGTCGGTCGCCGCCCTCGCTGGTATCGTCGCGCAGACCCCTGCCGGCGCCCTGATTGACAAGACCGCGGCCAAGCGCGCTATCGTCATTCTTGCCGCCGTCATCGTCACACTCGGCTCCATCGTGCTGCCGCTGTATCCGGGCTTCGTCTTCGTCGCCACGACACAGGCACTGACCGGCGTCGCCGCGGCCGTCTTCGCGCCGGCACTGGCGGCGATCACACTTGGCATTGTCGGCCCCAAAGCCTTTGCCCGCCGGATCGGCCGCAACGAGGCGTTCAACCATGCCGGCAACGCGACGGCAGCCACGCTGGCCGGCATCTTCGCCTATGCCTTCGGGCCGATCGTCGTGTTCTGGCTGATGGCCGCGATGGCTGTGGCGAGCATCCTCGCGACGCTGGCGATCCCCGCTGATGCCATCGATCATCAGATGGCCCGCGGCCTCGGCGATCTCGACGAAACGCACGATCACGATGCCGCCGACCGGCCTTCCGGCTTTCAGGTGCTGCTGACCTGCAAGCCGCTCCTGATATTTGCCGCCGCCACCGTGCTGTTTCATTTCTCCAATGCGGCGATGCTGCCGCTGGTCGGCCAGAAACTCGCACTGGTGAACAACGAGCTCGGCACCACGCTGATGTCGGTCTGCATCGTCGCGGCACAATTGGTGATGGTGCCGGTCGCCATGCTGGTCGGCCGCAAGGCCGATGTCTGGGGCCGCAAGCCGATCTTCGCCTGCGCGCTTGCCGTGCTGGCGCTGCGCGGCGCCCTGTATCCGCTCTCCGATAATCCCTATTGGCTGGTCGGCGTGCAGACCCTCGATGGCATCGGCGCCGGAATCTTCGGTGCGATCTTTCCGCTCGTGGTCGCGGACCTCACTTACGGCACCGGCCACTTCAATATCAGCCAGGGCGCAATCGCAACCGCCGCGGGATTGGGCGGCGCTCTCAGCACGGCCATTGCCGGCGTGATCGTTGTGAAGGCCGGCTACAGCGCGGCATTCCTGGCGCTGGCCGCTTTGGCGGGGATCGGCCTCATCCTGTTCATCGTCGCCATGCCGGAAACGCGACCTTCCGACGCACGTCATCAGCCGTTATTACCAAATGCTTAAGGATGGTATTGCATTGCGGTAGTAACTCGCAGTGCAGCATAGTACCATCCCCCCAGTACGTTCCCATGCATGTTGTCCATGGAAACGCCTGATCGGGAGAAGCTGAAAGGACCTGCCGGTTGCGCAGATGAGTCGCAGGAGCGGACCGTCTTCGGGTTCGTTGTACCAGCCGTGCCGGTTCCCACTTGATCCCGGCCTCCCGTCATTGTCTTAAACACCCATAATCAGATCGCGCGTCGCAGCCGCGCGGCCTGTCCGACATGCAAAAGGACTCTTCGAGATGTCATCATCGACCCGCTTCCCGTCCCGCCGCTCCGTGATCCTCGGCGGCGCGGCTGCCCTCGGCACCCTGCCGATCCTGTCGCGCCGCGCCAGCGCCGCCGAGTGGCCCACCAAGCCGGTGAAGTTCATCGTCCCGTTCGCGGCCGGCGGCACCACCGACATTCTGGCGCGCGTCGTCGCGCAGAAGATGTCCGAAGAGATGGGCCAGCAGTTCATCGTCGAGAACAAGGCCGGCGCCGGCGGCAACATCGCCGCTGACTTCGTCGCCAAGGCCGAAGGCGACGGCTACACCTTCCTGGTCGGCACGCCCGGCACCCACGCGATCAACAAGTTCGTGTTCAAGAACATGACCTATGATCCGGTGAAGGATCTGGCGTCGGTGATCGTGATCGCCAAGGTGCCGAACCTGTTCTCGGTGACCAATTCGCTGCCGGCCAAGAGCGTCAAGGAGTTCATCGAACTCGCCAAGGCCAAGCCGGATGAATATTTCTACGGCACGCCGGGCCTCGGTTCGACCGCGCATCTGTCGACCGAACTGTTCAAGTCGATGACCGGCGTGAAGCTGACCCACGTGCCTTACAAGGGCAGCGCCCCCGCGCTCACCGACCTGATCGGCGGCCGCGTCCATGTGATGATCGACAACCTGCCGGCGGCGCAGCCTTTCGCGGAGAGCAACCAGATCCGCGCACTCGCCGTCTCCACCAGCAAGCGCTGGGAGCCGATGAAGGACATTCCGACCATCGCGGAATCCGGCGTGGACGGCTACGACGCCGCCTCCTGGTTCACCATCGCAGCCCCGGCGAAGACGCCGAAGGAGATCATCGCCAAGCTCAATGCCTCGACCGACAAGTTCATCAAGTCGGCCGACGGCACTGCCCGCCTGATCAAGCTCGGCGCCGATCCGACCGGCGGTTCGCCGGCCGACATGGATGCCTATGTGCAGTCCGAAATCGAGAAGTGGGGCAAGGTCGCCCAGTTCGCCGGCATCAAGCCGGAGTAAAGGCAGCGCAGGGTTGGCAGGACGTTAGACGCGCCTGCCTGTCTTGCTTCGTTAAGTGTGAATAGATCGAAGGGCATGCGCATCCGCGTGTGCCCTTTTGTTTTGGGAGTGCGGTTGGCGCCTATTCCACACTCGTCATTCCCCGGCAAACCAATTGGTTTGCCTGAGGGCGTGTGTAAGCCCGGACGCGCTGAGTCCTCAATTGTCATTCCGGGATGCGCCCGGCCGGCGCAGCCGGCTGGGGCGCAGGCCCGGAATCCATAAGCTCGATCGTGGCTATGGATTTCGGGCTCGCGCAAGGGCGCGCCCCGGAATGACAGTGGAGGGAACGCACCCAAACATTTTTTCCTATTCATCGTTGACAATATCCCTTCATGGACTATATTCCGCAATGTCCTGCCCCACCGAGAGGGGCGATCGCGATCGTCACGTTCGCGGGGCTGGATGCGGTGGACGCCGGAGATGCGGCGTCACGCGGTTCATGGGGAAGCGTCTGTCTTCGGGCAGGACGGATCTGCGCCAGCACTGCCACTGGCATGGCGACGGCCGGCCCTGGGATGGAAAGACTCCCTGGACAGTGTGACGGACGACCAACTCGAAACGCGTTCGGCTTACTCGCTTGAGGCTCCCTTCCCATCGCCTTGGGACTTTAATTCGCGATCGGAGCGTTCGTCGAGGCAAAGTGCAAGCAACCGAAAAAACACCGCAGGCGGAACGTCGGGCACTTGCTCGGCGCCTCCGAAAGTCCTGATGCACTCTAAATTGCGGAAGACCGCATCGCATCAGGCCCAAGGGTGCAACGGGCACCTGGCGTTCCGCACGCCCTCTCACAGGGGCAGGGAATGCAAGCAACGACGGCGCCCCCGCGCCGCAAACAATGGGGGCGATGACGCATGTCTGAAGCGCAGTGGCTGTTTGACATTCACATCAGCGATGACGCCCAGGCGCCGGAGGAATCCCTCCCTCAAGCATTGCGCAGCAATGCGCAGTGGGGAGGGTCGGCCGAGCGAAGCGGAGGCCGGGGTGGGGTCTCTCCGCGAACTCAACGCGTGCGGCACCACCCCCACCCGACCGGCCAAGCGGCCGGCCACCCATGGCGGACGAACCGTCCGCCAGACCCCACGCAAGCGCGGGGAGGGATAAGAAAGCCAGCTACTCGAACTTCATATCGATGCAGCGCGACACGTCCGAGCCCAGCCCCGAGGGAATCGTGACACAGCCACGAATTTTCTGCTGGGTGTTGTCGCTGACCCACATGGCAAAACCACCATTGCCGAAGAACGAATTGGTGTTCGGCGGCTCGGTCTCGGTGGCATCGAAGGAATAGCTGGAGTCGGTGTCGAACACGCGCGGCTTCTTCACGCAGGCGCCGTCGCTCTGGACGTTGATGACTTCCTTGGCATCACGCGTCATCGATAGCGACACCGAGCAACGGAAATATTCCGAGGTCTTCGCATTGAACAGATAGGCATAAGAGCGGCAGGTCGCCGTACTCAGCTTGCCTGCGGCAAGCCCACGCCCGCAGGAGATGCGCTGGTTGTTGCTGAGCTTGAAATCATCTGCCGCAGCAAGACCGGGCGCCAATACCACCGCGCCAACAACCAAAAGACTTTTCACGATCGCTCGCATTGTCGAATCATCCCCATCGCCGCATTCATCGTGGACCGGCTTAGCCCGAAAGCGAAAGATAGTCGCCAGACCGCGCTCGCGAAATAACAAACTCTGTCGCGACCGCATGTCGTATTGACGGGCTGTCACCGTTCGTGATTTGTTCAAGACAACCGCGCAGCCGCGATGTACTTTCAAAAACACGTTTCGGAGAATTTGGGATGACCGCTCGAGCCTTTACGATGCTGTGCGCCGCCGCACTGATGACATCGGCCCTTGCCGGCCCTGCTCTGGCTCAGGCGCCGACGCCCTGGGTGCTCTCGCCCGACATGGGCTATGGCTACGACGCGTCAGGCAAGACCTTCGCGTACAAGATGGGCACCAACAATGCCAAGTTCCTGCTGAAGGGCGCCAAGAAAGTGCCGAAGAACACACTCTTCTTTATCGGCGAGAACGGCCAGCTCTATATGCGCAGCGGCCCGTTCCTCGAAGACGACGGCAAGTTCAAATTCGGCCCGGGCTAGTCCCGGTTTCGGACAGGATCATGCGCAACCGGACGGGTGCCGCATGACGGAGACATGACATTGCTCCCTTCGCCATGAAGCCCTCTCCCACCATGGTGGCAGAGGTGATACAGAGCGCTTCATCTTTTTACGAAAGCTGAAAGCACTCATGGCCAAGTCGCTGCCCGTCTCCCCCCTCGCCCCGACCGCTGTTCCCGAACTGCCCGCCATTGCAGGCGTGCGCCTCGCCACGGCCGCTGCCGGCATCCGCTATACCGGCCGCACCGATGTGCTGCTCGCGGTGATGGACAAGGGCACGACGGCCGCCGGCGTCTTCACCACGTCGAAGTGTCCGTCCGCTCCGGTGGAATGGTGCCGCGCCGTGCTGAAGGGCGGCAAAGCCCAGGCGCTGGTGGTCAACTCCGGCAATGCCAATGCCTTCACCGGCAAGACCGGCAAGGCCTCGACCAAACTCACCGGCGACATCGCGTCCAAGGCCGTCGGCTGCAAGCCGAACGAGATCTTCCTCGCCTCGACCGGCGTGATCGGCGAGCCGCTCGACGCCACCAAGTTCGACGGTGTTCTCGCCACGCTGGCCGATAGCGCGACGCCCGAGGGCTGGATGGACGCCGCCAAGGCGATCATGACCACCGACACCTTCCCGAAGGTCGCGACGGCCACCGTGAAACTTGGCAAGGCCAACGTCACCATCAACGGCATCGCCAAGGGCTCGGGCATGATCGCACCAGACATGGCGACCATGCTGTCCTTCGTCTTCACCGACGCGCCGATCAGCGCGCCGGCCTTGCAGGCGCTGCTCAAGGCGGGCGTCGATGACACGTTCAATGCCGTGACGGTCGATGGCGACACTTCGACCTCCGACACCCTTATGATGTTCGCCACCGGCGCCGCGGCGGCCCAGGGCGCACCGAAGATCACCAAGGCCAGCGACGTCAGGCTAAAGCCATTCGTGAAGGCGCTGCAGACGCTGCTCGCCGACCTCGCCGAACAGGTCGCCCGTGACGGCGAAGGCGCCCGCAAGCTGATCGAGATCATCGTTGAAGGCGCAACCACCAAGGCCTCGGCCCGCAAGATCGCCATGTCGATCGCCAATTCGCCGCTGGTGAAGACTGCCGTTGCCGGTGAAGACGCCAATTGGGGACGCGTGGTGATGGCCGTCGGCAAGGCCGGCCAGCCGGCCAATCGCGACAAGCTGTCGATCTCGTTCAACGGCATCCGCGTCGCCAAGTCCGGCGCGCGCGACCCGTCCTATAACGAGGCCGAGGTCTCGAAGACGATGAAAGAGCAGAAAATCCAGATCAAGGTGGCGCTCGGCCTCGGCAAAGCGCGCGACCGCGTGCTGACCTGCGACCTCACCAAGGAATATATCGCGATCAACGGCGATTATCGGTCGTAGCTTGCTGCTGCGCCTGCGGACGAATGTCGATGAGGATATGTGCGATGGCCGGCATGACAGGGGGCCTGATCCTTGCCTGTGCCGTCGCAATGCCCCTCGGCACCGCCGAAGCGCAGGATCAGCCATCGAGCAGGACACGCACGCTCACCCGCAGCGTCAAGGCCGGTCAGGAGGTCGGCCTTGGCTTCGCGGTGCGATGGAACGCGAAATGTGAGCCGGTGCTGCCCAAGCTCACTATCGCCAAACCTCCGTCGCATGGCAGTCTGTGCGGACGGACGATCATGGTCACCCCACAAAAGAATGTGACCGGGGACGACCAGACCTGTGTCGGGAAACGCATGCGCGCACTGCAACTGGTTTACATGCCCAGCAGCGACTATTCCGGAGCGGACACGGTCGACTACATCATCGAACTGCCGCGCGTGCAGCTCACGACCCATGTCGACATTCAGGTAATCCCGAACGATGCTGCAACCAAAACTCTCATACCAAACAATGAGACCGCGCCCGGAAAAGCTGGCGATGCGATCGTTCCCTGTGCCCCACACATGTCCCAGACAACCAACAACCGCGTAATAACCCTATGAAACTTGTCCTCGTCGTCGCCTGCGCACTGATCGACCCCGACGGCCGCGTGCTAATCGCACAGCGGCCGGAAGGCAAGGCGCTGGCCGGCCTGTGGGAATTTCCCGGCGGCAAGCTGGAGCCCGGCGAACGGCCCGAAGCCGCGCTGATCCGCGAGCTCGATGAAGAACTCGGGATCACCGTGAAGGAAGCCTGCCTCGCGCCGCTGACCTTCGCCAGCCATGCCTATGAGGACTTCCATCTGTTGATGCCGCTCTATATCTGCCGGCGCTGGGAAGGCCTCGCGATCTCGAAAGAGGGCCAGAACCTCACCTGGGTGCGGCCGAACAAGCTGCGCGACTATCCGATGCCGGCTGCGGATATCCCGCTGATCCCGCATCTGATCGATCTGCTCTAGGGCTTCAGCCCCCTCACAGCATCCGCGAGACTCGCTTTCGCCGAGCCAGGCTTCAATGGCTTCTGCTGGCTCTCATGCGGCGCCCAGCCGGAGAGCCAGATGATGTCGAAGGTCGCGCGGATGCGGCCGTCGGGGTCGGAGAAACGCTCGCTATAGATCTGCGCCATGCGCAGCAACGTCGCGCGGCGCAGCGGCGCCCGGCGGCGCTCGACCAGCACATTGGTGGCGCCCATCCTGCGCAGATCCTGCATCAGACCGAAGGCACTGTCGTAGCGCACCACGACGCGATCGACATCGGTCACCGGCAGCGCAAATCCCGCGCGCTGCAGCAAGGCGCCGACATCGCGCAGATCGGCCATTGGTGCGACGCGCGGCGAGATGCCGCCGTCGCGTTCGGCTTCCGCCGCGGCGAAGCTCTGCCGCAGCTCGGTCAGCGTGTCGCCGCCAAGCATTGCGGCCAGCAGCAAGCCGTCAGGCTTCAGCGCGCGGCGGATCTGCGCCATCACGCCGGGCAGATCGTTAACGAAGTGCAGCCCAAGCGCGGAGATGACGAGATCGAGCGACGCCGGCGCGAGATTGAGACCATCGCTTTCGACATTGGGCACGTCCGCATGTGTGAGATGGCCAACACGCCCGGCCACAACATCGCGCAGGCGGTCGCCCGGCGTCGCGACGTCAGCGGCACTGTCGAACTGGCGCAGCACTGCCTGCAATCGCTCATCCATGTCGGCGATGACACGATCCAGCAGGAAATTCTCGGCGCCCAGCCGCGATGCACGCCCCTGCCGCGCCCGCAGCAGAGCGCGGTCGAACAGGATCGGTGCAGTATTGGAGGTCTGAGCCATGCGGCTTGGTACGCCGAAGACTGGGGATCTGGCAATCGCGCTTGAGGTAGGCGCAAGAGAGTTCTAGCCTTCAACCTATGGACGCAGAGGCGACAGTGTCATGGTCCCTCCCCGCGCAATTGCGCGGCGCGCTGAAGCTTTGCCGGTCTGCATGGACGCAAACCGCCCGTCTTGCGCTCGACATCGCGCTGCCGACGCTCTGCGTCGCCTGCCGGGACCCCGTCGCCGGCGAAGGCGTCTGCGCGGCCTGCTGGGGCAAGCTCTCCTTCATCGCGCCGCCGTTCTGCAGCCGGCTCGGCATTCCGTTTGTCTATGATCCCGGCCCGGGCATCCTGTCGATGCAGGCGATCGCCGATCCGCCGGCCTATCAGCGCGCCCGCGCCGCCGTGCGCTATGACGATGTCGCCCGCACGCTGGTGCATCAGTTGAAATATCATGACCGGACCGATCTGGCGCCGACTATGGGCCGCTGGATGGCGCGGGCGGGGAAGGAATTGCTCGCAGACGCCGATCTTCTGGTGCCGGTGCCGCTGCATTGGCGGCGCGGCTTCAGCCGGCGCTTCAACCAGTCCGGCGCGCTGGCGCGGGAAATCGGCCGGCAGAGCGGCGTTGCAATATCCCGCGACGCCTTACGGCGAATACGCCCGACCGAACACCAGATCGGCCTGTCGCGCAGCGAGCGCGCCAGCAATGTCCAGGGCGCCTTCAAGGTCCCGCCCGAACACCGGGCTGAAATCCAGGGCCGCCGCATCATTCTGGTCGACGACGTGCTGACCTCGGGTGCCACGACGGACGCCTGCGCACGGGCGCTGCTGCGCGCCAAGGCGGCCCAGGTCGATGTGCTGGTCTTTGCGCGGGTTGTGGAGGCCCACAAGGTCCCCATATAATCAGGCACTTCCCTGCAACTGGAGCACCCGATGGCCGCCGCGATTGAAATCTACACCCGCCCCGGCTGCGGCTATTGCAGCGCCGCGATCTCGCTGCTCCAGCGCAAGAAAGCTGCATTCACCCATTTCGACACCGCGACCGATCCGAAGCTGCGCCAGGAAATGTTCGACCGTACCTACCCCGGCGCCACCTTCCCGCAGATCTTCATCGATGGCACCCTTATCGGCGGCTGTGACGATCTCTATGCATTGGACCGCGAAGGCAAATTTGACGCCATGATCGCAGGCGAGAAGGCCACCTCATGAGCCAGACATCTCCGACGTCCGAGCCCCAGACCTTCACCGCCGCAATGGTGCAGATGCGCACCGGCCTGCTGCCGGAGCCGAGCCTCGAACAGGGCCGCCATCTGATCCGCGAAGCCGTTCTCGCCGGCGCTGACTATGTGCTCACGCCGGAAGTGAGCAACATGATGCAGCTCAACCGCACAGCGCTGTTCGAACATCTGCGCCCGGAAGAAGACGACCTCTCGCTGAAGGCCTATCGCGCGCTCGCCGCGGAGCTGAAGATCTACCTGCATATCGGATCGCTGGCCGTGCTGGCCAACCCCGAACGCGCCGCCAATCGCTCGTTCCTGATCGGACCGGACGGCAATGTCCTGGCGAGCTACGACAAGATCCACATGTTCGACATCGACCTGCCGAACGGCGAGAGCTATCGCGAATCCGCGAATTATCAGCCGGGCGAGACCGCCGTCATCTCGGATCTCCCCTGGGGCCGCATCGGTCTGACCATCTGCTACGACGTCCGCTTCCCGGCGCTGTACCGCGCATTGGCCGAAAGCGGCGCGTCTTTCCTCACCGTGCCCTCGGCATTCACCCAGAAGACCGGCGAAGCTCATTGGCACACGCTGCTGCGCGCCCGCGCCATCGAGACTGGCTGCTTCGTCTTTGCGGCAGCCCAGGGCGGCGTGCATGAGAACAAGCGTGCGACATATGGACACTCGCTGATTATCGACCCGTGGGGCGTGGTTCTGGCCGAAGCGACGGGCGTCGAGCCGGGCTTCATTCTGGCCAAAATCGATCCTGCGAAGGTGACGGAAGCGCGCAAGACCGTACCGTCCCTGCAGCACGGCCGCCGTTTCAGCGTCAGCGATCCCAAATCGGGCCCAGACTATCTGCACCTTGTCCGGCAAGCGACATGATCCGTTACGACCTACGCTGCGAGAAGGGCCATGCTTTCGAAAGCTGGTTCCAGAGTTCCGGCGCCTATGACTCCCAAGTGAAGCGCAAGCTGGTGAATTGCCCGAATTGCGGATCGGTGAAGGTCGAAAAGGCCATTATGGCCCCGCGTATCGTGGGCAAGAGCAAGAATCGCCCGGCACCCGCCCCTGACGCCGGTTCCGAGACCACAGCCCCGCTGATGATGGCGCCGCAGGAAGCCGAACTGCGCGCCAAGCTGAAAGAACTGCGCGATCACGTTACTAAAAACGCGGACAATGTCGGTGAAAGCTTCCCGACCGAAGCTCGCAAGATGCATTATGGCGACATCGAACATCGTCCGATCTACGGCGAAGCGACGCCGGATGAAGCACGGTCGCTCATCGATGAAGGTATCGAGGTGACTCCGCTGCCTGTCCTGCCCGGCGATCGGAACTGAGCGCAACCTCCGCTCACCAGCATTCTTGTGCGCGTTTCGACTCATCCAAACTGCGCCGTCGGTACATGATTCCGAAAGCTTCCCACATACGGCAACTTTGTGGCGTTCGAGTCACAGGCGTGCACAATCGCTTTGTTAGCCCTTGAGACATGGCAAAACTCGCCTAACTTATAAGCAAGTGCCTGAATATGAGTCGCGCGATGCACTCAGATCGCATTGCGCGATTTCGGACCTGGATGTGTCCTGAAGGCTATAGTGCTGATGTTGAGTCGCGATCGGAAAGACGCGTTCCGTTACCACCTTAGGAGCATCGCGACCAACAGGACGGCCGACCAGCAAGGAGAGAGGGATCATGTACAACGATTCTCTGTTCAATGCGTTCGCTAGAAGTTACGAAGCCCGAAGTGAGACGGACATGTCGATGTCCGAGTATCTGGAATCCTGCAGAGGGGACCCGATGCGATATGCGAACGCGGCGGAACGCCTACTGGCGGCGATCGGCGAGCCTCAAATGATAGACACGGCCAAGGATCCACGCCTTGGCCGTATTTTTTTGAATCGTACCATCCGTAGCTATCCAGCCTTTGCCGGCTTTCACGGCATGGAAGATACGATCGAACGCATCGTCGCCTTCTTCCGCCATGCGGCGCAGGGCCTCGAAGAGCGCAAGCAGATTCTCTATCTGCTCGGCCCGGTCGGCGGCGGCAAATCATCGCTTGCCGAGCGCCTCAAGGCCTTGATGGAAGTCCATCCCATCTATGTGCTGAAAGCTGGCGACGAACTCTCTCCGGTTTATGAAAGCCCGCTCAGCCTGTTCGATCCCGACACGCTCGGCCCGATGATCGAAGAGAAATATGGCATTCCGCGCCGGCGGCTTACGGGTCTCATGAGTCCGTGGTGCTACAAGCGGCTCGAAGCTTTCGGCGGCGACATCTCGCAATTCCGTGTCGCCCGCATCCAGCCGTCGCGATTGCGCCAGATCGCCATCGCCAAGACCGAACCCGGTGACGAGAACAACCAGGACATCTCCTCGCTGGTCGGCAAGGTGGATATCCGCAAGCTCGAAATCTTCGCCCAAAACGATCCCGACGCTTACAGCTATTCCGGTGGCCTCAACCGCGCCAATCAGGGCGTGCTTGAATTCGTCGAAATGTTCAAGGCGCCAATCAAGATGCTGCATCCGCTTCTGACGGCGACGCAGGAAGGCAACTATATCGGCACCGAAAACATCGGCGCCATCCCGTTCACTGGCGTGATTCTCGCCCACTCCAACGAGTCCGAGTGGCAGAGTTTCAAGGCCAACAAGAATAATGAAGCCTTCATCGATCGTATCTGCGTCATCAAGGTGCCGTACTGCCTGCGCGTCACCGAAGAACAGAAGATCTATGAGAAGCTCATTCAGGGTTCCGAACTCGCCACCGCACCTTGCGCACCGGCGACGTTGGAAACCCTGGCACGCTTCTCCGTGATGTCGCGGCTGCGCAAGCACGAAAACTCGACCACCTTCGCCAAGATGCGGGTCTATGACGGCGAAAGCCTGAAAGAGTCGGATCCAAAGGCCCGCAGCGTTCAGGAATACAAGGACGCCGCCGGTGTTGATGAAGGCATGGACGGTGCCTCGACGCGCTTCGCGTTCAAAGTTCTGGCCGCAACCTACAATCACGACACGTCGGAGATTGGGGCGGATCCCGTACACCTGATGTATACGCTGGAGCAAGCGATCCGCAGGGAGCAGATGCCTGATGAAGTCGAAAAACGTTATCTCGAATTCATCAAGGCCGAGCTAGTACCGCGTTATGCGGAGTTCATCGGTCACGAAATCCAGAAAGCCTATCTGGAATCCTATTCGGACTACGGCCAGAACCTGTTCGATCGCTACGTCGACTATGCCGATGCCTGGATCGAGGATCAGGACTTCAAGGATCCTGACACCGGACAATTGCTTGATCGCGAATTGCTCAATCAGGAACTGAGCAAGATCGAAAAACCGGCCGGAATCGCCAACCCCAAGGACTTCCGCAACGAAGTCGTGAAGTTCTCGCTTCGCTCGCGGGCACAGAACGGTGGAAAGAATCCGACCTGGACGAGTTATGAGAAGATCAGGGAAGTCATCGAAAAGCGCATCTTCTCTCAAGTTGAAGATCTGCTTCCGGTGATCTCCTTCGGATCGAAGAAGGACGGCGAGACCGAGAAAAAGCATGACGACTTCGTCGCGCGGATGATCGTTCGCGGCTACACCGAGCGCCAGGTTCGCCGTCTCGTCGAATGGTATATGCGCGTGAAACAGGCCGGCTGACGCAAGGAGCCAACATACGTGGCCATGCATATCGTCGATAGACGCCTGAACCCGAGCAGCAAGAGTCTGGAGAACCGCCAGCGGTTCTTGCGACGCGCGAAAGCTCTGGTTCAGGGAGCCGTCAAGAAAGCCTCCCAGGACCGCGACATCAAAGACGTCCTGGAAGGCGGCGAAGTGTCCATCCCGCTCGACGGGATGAACGAGCCCCGCTTTTATCGCGAAGGCGGCATTCGCGACCGGGTGTTGCCCGGCAACGTGAAATTCGTGGAAGGTGATTACCTTCAGCGGCCGCAATCGAAGAGCGGCAGATCGAACGATGCCGGTGAAGGCGACGGCGAGGATGCATTCCGGTTTGTGCTCAGCCGGGAGGAGTTCGTCGACATTTTCCTCGACGACCTGGAACTGCCGGATCTTTCCAAGCGCAAGCTGGCCGAAGTCGAAAACGAAGGCCTGCGCCGCGCCGGATATACGACGTCCGGTTCGCCTGCCAATATCTCGGTCAGCCGCACCGTACGCTTGGCCATGGCACGACGGGTTGCACTGCAGCGACCGCGACCCGAGGCCATTGCACAGTTGGAAGCTGAACTGGAGCATTGCAGTGACGAGCGCCGCCCCGAATTGCTGGCAGAGATCACGCGGCTGAAATCCAAGATGCGGCGGATTCCGTTCATCGATCCCATCGACATCCGCTATCGCCGCTTCGAGAACGTGCCGAAGCCGGTGGCGCAGGCGGTGATGTTCTGCCTGATGGACGTCTCCGGCTCGATGTCCGAGCACATGAAGGATCTCGCCAAGCGGTTCTACATGCTGCTCTACGTCTTCCTGACGCGTCGCTATCGCAAGGTCGAGATCGTCTTCATCCGTCACACCGACCGTGCCGAGGAAGTCGACGAGCAGACCTTCTTCCACGGCCCCGCGTCGGGCGGCACGCTGGTTTCCAGCGCACTGCAGGCCATGCATGAGATCGTGCAGTCACGCTATCGCCCCGCCGACTGGAATATCTATGCCGCACAGGCCTCGGACGGCGACAACTCCTATGCCGATGGCGATCTCTCCGGCCGCCTGCTCAAGGACATGATCCTGCCGGTGACGCAGTTCTTCGCCTATCTGGAAGTGGGCGAATCCGGCAGCCATCCGTTCGAAATGTCGGAATCCTCACTGTGGACGCTGTATCAGCGGCTGCGCGCGGAAGGTGCACCGCTGTCGATGCGCAAGGTCAACGACCGCAGCGAGATCTTTCCGGTGTTCCACGACCTGTTTCAACGTCGCCAGGCCAAGGAGAGGGTGGCTCCATGACAGACCGTCTCTACGAAGGCGCGGACTGGGACTTCACCACATTGCAGCGCATCCACGATGCCTGCGAGGAGATTGCCGAAAAGGAGCTCGGCCTCAACGTCTACCCGAACCAGATCGAGGTCATCACCGCCGAACAGATGCTGGACGCTTACTCGTCCGTAGGCATGCCGCTGTATTACAAGCACTGGTCGTTCGGCAAACAATTCGCCCATCAGGAAGCGTCCTATCGCAAGGGCCTGATGGGTTTGGCCTATGAGATCGTTATTAACTCGTCGCCATGCATTTCCTACCTGATGGAGGAAAACACGGCGACGATGCAGACGCTGGTAATTGCCCACGCCGCTTTCGGCCATAATCACTTCTTCAAGAACAATTATTTGTTCAAGCAGTGGACCGACGCCGACGGCATTCTCGACTATCTCGATTTTGCCAAGGGCTATGTGGCGCAGTGCGAGGAAAAGCATGGCCGCGCAGCGGTGGAGCAGACGCTCGACGCCGCGCACGCGCTGATGTCGCACGGCGTCGATCGCTATCCCGGCAAAAAATCGCTGGATTTGCGGGCCGAGGAAAAACGCGCCAAAGAGCGCCGCAATCACGAAGAAACTTCGTTCAACGATCTGTGGCGCACGGTGCCGACGGGGCGTACAAAGAGTGCCTCACTGCTCAGCGCGGAGCGACGACGCGCCCTGCTCGGCCTGCCGCAGGAAAACCTGCTATATTTTCTGGAGAAATCCGCACCGCGCCTGAAGACCTGGCAGCGCGAACTCATCCGCATCGTCCGGCACATCTCGCAATATTTCTACCCGCAAGGTCAGACCAAGGTGATGAACGAAGGCACGGCCACTTACGTGCACTATCGCATCATGAGCCGGCTGCATCAGACCGGACAGATCTCGGATGGCAACTTCCTGGAATTCCTGCAATCGCACACCAATGTCGTGTTCCAGCCGAATTACGACGACCGGCGCTTCTCGGGCTTCAACCCCTATGCGCTCGGCTTCGCCATGATGCAGGACATCGAAAAAATCGTCACCGATCCGACCGACGAGGACCGCGCGTGGTTTCCCGATATCGCCGGCAAAGGCGATGCAATGGCGGTCCTGCGCGATATCTGGGCGAACTACCGCGACGAGAGCTTCGTCAGCCAGTTCCTGAGCCCACGACTGATGCGCCACATGCGGATGTTCCACCTGCATGACGATCCGGCCGTGTCGGAAGGCATCCGCGTCGACGCCATCCATGACGAGCGTGGCTATCGCCGCGTCCGACGTGTGCTGGCGCGTCAGTACGACGTCGGCCTGATTGATGCGAATATCGAAGTGGTGGACGTCGACCTCGCCGGCGATCGCCGGCTGATGCTGAAGCATTCGGTGCTCAATGGCGCTCTGCTGAATGAGGCCGACGCCAAGCGGGTGCTGCAGCATCTCGCCGATCTCTGGAGCTACGACGTCTCGCTTGCCGAGGTCGATGCTTCCGGCCTGGTGCTCAAGGAACACGTCGCCCATCCCCGCGTGATGGCCGCGGCCGCCTGATCGATCCCTCTCCGTCTCCTCCCGCAAACTCCCCTGCCCGGCTTGTCGCCGGGCGGGGACTTTCGCTCGGACGAAATATGGGGTAGGGGACTACCCTATGTCGCATCTCACCGCTAACAAGACCAAGCTGCTCGCCCGGGTCCGTCGGCTCGCCGGCCAAATGGCCGCCATCGAGAAGGCCATCACCGAAGACGCCGGCTGCGCCACGATTCTGCATCAGGTCGCAGGCGTGCGCGGCGCCGTGAGCGGGCTGATGGATGAACTGATCGAGGACCATGTCCGCGAGCATGTCGCCCATCCCGGTCTCAGCGCCGACGACCGGGCGGCCGGCGCCGAAGAACTCGTCGCCGCTATCCGGCGTTACGCGAAATAAGGACCGGCAGTATGCGCACCCACTCCGACATCGACCACCTGTCCCACGAGCACATGTTTCTTGGCGACAATCATGACGAGAACACCCGCCGCACGCTGTGGGTGGTCGTCCTTACGGCGCTGATGATGGTCGGCGAGATCGTTGCCGGCACTGTCTTCAACTCGATGGCGCTGCTAGCTGACGGCTTCCACATGGCGACCCATGCCGTGGCGCTCGCCATTGCTGCGGGCGCCTATGCCTATGCGCGCCGCAACGCGCATAACCGCCGCTTTACTTTCGGCACGGGCAAGGTCGGCGATCTCGCCGGCTTTGCCTCCGCGTTGGTGCTGGCGATCATCGCCATCGGCATCGCCGTCGAATCCGTGCAGCGGCTATTCAATCCGTCCACAGTCGCCTTCGGCGAAGCCACGGTGATCGCCGTCATCGGCTTGATCGTGAATATCGCCAGTGCGTTTCTGCTGAGCGGCGGCCATCATCACCACGGCCACGATCAACATGCTCACGGCCATGACCACGACCATCACCATGGCGCGCATCATCGCGACAACAATATGCGCTCCGCCTTCATGCATGTGCTGGCCGATGCGCTGACCTCGGTGCTCGCCATCGCCGCGCTGCTAGCCGGCCGCTATCTTGACTGGGTCTGGCTCGATCCTGTGATGGGCATTGTCGGCGGCATCGTCATCGCCGTCTGGGCGTGGAATCTGCTGCACGACACAGCGGCCGTGTTGCTCGACACGTCAGATCCGCATCTCGAACAGGAAATCCGCGAAGAAGTCGAGCGCCCCGGCGACGCCCGCATCTTCGACCTCCACGTCTGGCGCGTCGGCCCTGGTGCGCATGCTGCGATCGTCGGCTTTGCCGGCGGAGCGAGCACAGAGACGGTGCGGCAGCGCCTCACGGCCGTGCATGAATTGCAGCACGTGACTGTGGAAGCGCGCTAGCGTCGGACGCACATCTCCCGCGTTACGAGCCATGCAGCGAAGCGGGTTGGCATTCACGGCTTGGCTGATTAACCTGACGTCATCATCGCCAGCCAAATGGCGGGACGTGCCGATTGCGGCGCGCAAAAAAACGTCTGGGACGGACATGCAAGGACAGATCGCGCCGGACACCTCAACGCCGACCACCCGCCATGAAGTTCTCTACGGCGAACGCGTTGTCGCCTGTTTCTCCGATCGTTCGCCGAACCTCGATGCGATGCTCCGTGCTGCTGCGGCCCGGAAGCCCGATGGCGTTGCGCTGGTGCTCGGCGAAAAACGCGTCACCTATGCGGAGCTCGACCGCGTCGCGGAGAATATCGCTCGCAATCTGATCGCCTCCAGCTTCAAAAGGGGCGAACGCATCGCGATGCTGCTCGGCAACTGCCTGGAATTCATCTTCTGCGCGCTCGGCGCCGTCCGCGCCGGCATGATTATCGTCCCGCTCAATACGCGGCAACGCGCACCCGAGATCGACTATGTGTTGCAGCAGTGTGGGGCTTCAGCGCTCGTCTATGACGCCGACTGCGAGGCCAACCTGCCCGCACCACGTGCGGACTTGCGCAATCAGTGGGTGGTCGGCAGCGGCCGTGCGCCATCCTTTGCGGAGCTGACGAAAGATGCGCCTGCCACTGCTCTGCCTGAGCTGACTCAGGAGGATACCGCTTTTCTGCTCTATACGTCAGGCACCACTGGCAACCCGAAAGGCGCGATGCTTACCCATGCCAGCATCATCCATTCGCTGCTGAACTTCCAGCACGGCTATGGCCTGCATGACGGTGACGTCACCATGCTGGCGGTGCCCGCATCGCATGTCACCGGCCTCGTGGCACTGATCCTCGCGACCATCAATGTCGCCGGCACCACCGTGATCCTGCCAGCATTCAAGGCGCCGGAATTTCTGGCCGTCGCCGCGCGCGAGCGCATGACCTACACGCTGATGGTCCCGGCAATGTATAATCTCTGCCTGCTGCAGCCGGATTTCGAGCGTCACGATCTGTCCTCGTGGCGCATCGCCGGCTTCGGCGGCGCGCCGATGCCGGAAGCCACGATCAAGCGCCTCGCCGAGGTGCTGCCGAAGCTCAATCTCTGCAATGCCTATGGCGCGACCGAAACCACCTCACCCGCGACGATGTTTCCGCCCGGCGCGCCCGTCAGCAAGATCAATTCGGTCGGACGCCCGGTAACCGGCGCACATATCATCATCGCTGATGACGATGGCCACGAGGTGCCGGCCGGCCAGGACGGCGAATTGCTGATTGCCGGCGCAATGGTCGTACCGGGCTATTGGGACAATCCGGATGCGACTCGCACCGGCTTCGTCGGTGGCTACTGGCGCTCCGGCGATATCGGCCGCATGGACGCGGACGGCTATGTCTATGTGGTCGATCGCAAGAAGGACATGATCAATCGCGCCGGCTTCAAGATCTACTGTACCGAGGTCGAAAACGTGATGTCACATCATCCCGCCATCGTCGAAAGCGCAGTGGTGGGCAAACCGGATCCGGTGCTCGGCGAACGCGTACACGCCTTCGTCTACGGCCCCGATGGCGGCAACGAGGCCGACATCCGCAAATACTGCGCGGAGCGACTGTCCGACTACAAGGTGCCGGACACCATCACCTTCCTGAAGGAGCCGCTGCCGCGCAACGCCAATGGCAAGATCCTCAAGACCGAACTACGCAAGATGATGGCGAGCTGATCACCAAGCGGCGACAGCACCATCCGAGCGCGGGTCCGTCGCGCCTTCGAGCACGCCATTGGCGTGCAGCACGATGGCGCCGGCATGGCCCATGGTGCCGGTATAGCTGCCGAGCACCTCCACCACGTGACCGGCATCCCGAAGCTGCTGGATCAATGCGGGATCGAAGCGATCCTCGACCTTCAGCGTGACGCTCTCGTCGCCCCAGGTCTTGCCGAGCAGCCAGCGCGGCGCGGTCACCGCCTGCTGCAGCGGCATGCCGAACATGCCGTAGCGCGAGAACACCGCAGACTGTGTCTGCGGCTGACCTTCGCCGCCCATATTGCCATAAACCATGCGGCGACCGTCATCGAAGATCGCCATCGCCGGATTGAGCGTGTGGAAGGGCTTGCGGCCCGGCTTCAGCGCATTCCAGCCACTCTCGGCAAGCCGGAACGAGGCGCCGCGGTTTTGCCAGCAGATGCCGGTTTCCGGCAGCACGACGCCGGAGCCGAACTCGAAATAGACCGACTGAATGAACGACACCGAACGGCCCTGTTCGTCGATGACGCCGAGCCAGATGGTATCGCCGGGCTTGCGCACATGCGGCCACGGCAGCGCAATCTTGCGATCGATATGGCGCGCCAACTCGTCCAGCTTGGCGTCGTCGAGGAAAGCCGCAGGATCCACCGTCATGTGATCGGGATCGCCGACATGCTCGTCGCGCACGATGAACGCCTGTTTGGTGGCCTCGATCAAGCCGTGAATGTGATCGAAACCTTCGGCCTGGGTGACACCAAGGCGATCGAACATCGCGAGGATCATCAGCGACGACAGGCCCTGCGTCGGCGGCGCCATGTTGAACAGCTGCGCGCCGCGCACGGTGGTCGATAGCGGCGGGCGCTCGGTGGCTTGATGGTTCTGCAGATCGGCCGCGGTGACGGGCGATGCGACCCTGGCGAGGTCAGCGGCGATCGTGTCGGCCAGCTTGCCGTTGTAGAAACTCTCGAAGCCCTCGACGGCCAGACGCTTCAGCGTCGCGCCGAGCGCCGGCAGTTTCATGATATCGCCTTCGGCCGGCGCCTGCCCATTCGGCATGAAAGTCCCGGCGAAATTCGGCTGGTCCTTCAGCTCCGCGAATTTCTCAGACGTCAGTTCGGATTGGCTGCGCGTGACGACGATGCCGCTCTCGGCATAATAGATTGCGCTGTCGAGCAGGCGTTCGCGCGACAGCGGCTTCTGCCAATGCTTCGAAACATCCAGCGCCTTCTGCCAGCCGGACACCGTGCCGGCGACGGTGTTGGCAGCGAGCGGTCCGCGGAACGGAATCGCCGAAGCGCCCTTCGACGCATAGTAAGCAAGGTCCACCGCTGCGCCGGCGCGGCCGCAGGCATCCACCGTGATCGGCGCCTTACCGGGCTCGGCGATCAGCCAGAAGCCGTCGCCGCCGATGCCGGTCATGTGCGGATAGACCACTGCGAGCGCCGCCGCTACGGCGATCGCCGCTTCCACAGCGGTCCCGCCGTCCTTGAGCACATCGAGACCGGCCTGCGACGCCAAGTGATGCGGCGAGGTAACCATGCCCCGTCGCGCGCGCGGTGTTTCAAGCATTCGTCGTCTCCAGAACTCGTGGCGTGCCAGCTTTGTTTGGCGCAGTCGTAACGCGTCCAGCCGATGATTCAAGCTTTTCGGGCGACAATCTCGCCGTCCCGCGCAACCAGCCGGCCGTTCTTGTAGACCGCGCGGCGCCTTGGCAGATCGACCACGGCCTGCGGCACGTGCGGTGCATCGATGGCGACGAAGTCGGCCTTGGCGCCGACGCGGAGGCCGTGATCTTCCAGCCGCAGCGCTTTCGCACCACCGGCCGTGACGACGTCGAAGGCCAGCATCAGATCTTCGTCGGTGTTGAAGCCGGAGCGATAGCCGATCATCATGGCCCGGCCGAGCATGTCGCCGTCGCCATAGGGCCACCACGAGTCGCGGATGTTGTCGCAGCCGCCGAACACCGTGACGCCGGCAGCGCGCAACAGCTTCACCGGCGGAAACGGCCGCACCCCCGGCGCATTGGTCATGATGGCGACGCCGCTCGCTGCCAGCAACTCGGCTGTTCGCTGCACGACATCGGGAGCAACATCACCGAGCGAATAAGCGTGGCTGACGGCGACGTGGCCCCGCATGCCCAGCGCCTGCGTGCGCGAGCAAATCTGTTCTATCTCGAAAATGCCGAGCATCGAGGGATCGTGCAGATGGACGTCGACATCGACCCCGCGGCGCTCGGCGATGCCGAACACCACGTCGAGATGCTTCTCGACATCGCGATCGAAGCCACCGGGATCGAGACCGCCGATCACGTTCGCGCCGAGATCGAAAGCAGCATCGAGCAGATCCGGCGTGCCCGGACTGCGCAGGATGCCGCTTTGCGGGAAGGCGACGAGCTGGATGTCGATGAGGTCGCGATGCGCCTCGCGCACGGCGAGGATGGTCTCCAACGATTTGAGACCGCCCGAACCGTCCACCATCACATGGCTACGCATCTGCGTGCTGCCGTGACCGAGGCAAAGCTCAAGCTGGCTCCGCGCTCGCTCAGCCATCGGCGCGGCCTTGGCCATGTTGTCTGCCTGGATGGCGACACGTTCCTGCACGTTGAAGCCGTTCGAATAGGGCACATGCGGCCGCCAGACGTCTCCGTAGAAACTGGTGTCGAGATGGATGTGACCTTCGACGAAGGACGGGATCACAAGCGTGCCGCCGAGATCGATGGTCTCTGCGACTGTCGGTGCTGGATCGCTGCCGGATGTGATCCCGATGATCAGACCGCCACTGACGGCAATCGTGTTTAGGCTGCCGTCGGCGAATTTCGCCCGCGTAAAAATTTTGTCGATGTCGCTCACGCCAACCTCTCGGACTGATCTGCTGCCGCGACGTTACAGGAGGACGACACAGCATGCACCCGCATGCCGGCCATTGCATGGCCGATGTGCGGATCAGCTTTCGCGCGCAGCTTTGATCAGGTTATCGCGCAGCGTGGCGACGCCCTGCTGCATTTTCTTGAACTCGTCCGGCTTGAGCCCCGACGCTTTGACGAGATTCATGGTCAGGCCCTTCTCGCGCAACCGCCGGCCTTCGTCGGTCAGGCTGATCACCACCTGCCGTTCATCCCCGGGATCGCGCTGCCGGCGCAGATAGCCCATGACCTCCAGCTTCTTCAGGATCGGCGTCAGCGTGTTCGACTCCAGAAACAGCTTTTCGCCGAGACTGCCCACGGTCTGCCCGTCCTCCTCCCACAGCGCCACGATGGCGATGTACTGGGTGTAAGTCAGACCGAGCTTTTCGAGGATCGGCTTGTAGGCCCGGCCATGGGCCAGATTGGCTGAATAGATCGAAAAACAGAGGAAATCAGACAGTTTCGGGCCGGCCTGCGCGGAATCGGCGGAGGCTTGTTCAATCGATTTGGGCTTGGTGGATGGCATGCTTGCACTCCGTCAGGGACACGAGAACGTGACCTGTCGGATCCATATATATCGGATGCGATTAAATCGGAAGAGTTGGCAAGGGCGTCTACGTCGCTATTTATATCGTACTCGATTACATCGTATACGATATAAAAGGAGAGACGATCGTGACCTCGACCACCATCGAAAAGGTTCTCTACACCGCCCAGACCCACACCACCGGTGGCCGCGATGGCGCCTCGCGAAGCTCCGACGGCCGGCTGGACGTCAAGCTGTCGCCTCCGGGCTCGGCTGGCGCCGGCACCAATCCCGAGCAGATGTTCGCGGCCGGCTGGTCGGCCTGTTTCATCGGCGCCATGGGGCGCGCCGCCAGCAATCTGAAGGTCAAGCTGCCGGCCGACGTCGCCGTCGACACCGAAGTCGATCTCGGCACCACCGGTGGTGATTTCTTCCTGCAGGCCCGCCTCAATGTCAGCCTACCTGACATGGCACCGGACGTCGCGCGCCAGGTGGTCGATGCCGCGCATCAGATCTGCCCTTACTCGAAGGCAACGCGCGGCAACATCAATGTCGCGATCAACCTGATCTGACCCTCACCTTCTTTCGCGGACCGTCAACCGGTCCGCGGATCGCGGCGCTCCCCCGAACGGTCGCCGGCTTCACTCGTGAATTTTTGGAGATCACCGTGACGCTCTTCATCCTCGCTTATGCGGCCGGCCTGCTCACCATCGCATCGCCCTGCATCTTCCCGATCCTGCCGATCATTCTCGCCCGCGCGGACGAACCGTTTCGCCGCAGCGGATTGCCCTTGCTGATCGGCCTCACACTGACTTTCGCGGTGGCCGCCAGTCTCGCCTCTGTCGCCGGCAACTGGGCGATCGAGGCAAATCGCTATGGCAGAACCATCGCCCTCATCGCAATGACGCTATTCGGCCTGGCACTGCTGTTGCCGACTCTCGCCACGCGGCTGATGGCGCCGCTGGTGCTACTCGGTGTGAAGTTGTCCAACTGGGCCGGCCAGAATGATGCAAAGGCCAACCGCACGCCGGTCGCATCGCTGCTGCTCGGCATCGCGACGGGCCTCGTCTGGGCACCCTGTGCCGGACCGGTGCTGGGCCTGATCCTCACCGGCGCGGCACTGCACGGGCCGGGAATCGATACCGTGTTGCTGTTGCTCGCCTATGGTCTTGGTGCGGCAACGTCACTCGCCGCCGGCATGCTGTTGGGCGGACGTTTGCTCGCCAAAGCGCGCGAGCTGATGCCATGGAGCGACGGCGTGCGTCGCGCGCTGGGTGGCGCAGTGGTGCTCGGCGCCATCGCGATCTGGGCCGGGCTGGATACGCGCCTGCTGACGCAACTATCTCTGCCGTCGACGACGGCGTTTGAAAGCAAGCTGATCGACACGCTGCAGCCCGCAGCATCCGCGCAGGCCGGGACGTCCATCGGCAATGCCACACCCCACGCGTCACTGTCGGGCCCGCTCGCATCGATCGTGGGCAGCAGGCAATGGCTCAACACGTCGCCGCTGAAGGCTGAGGACCTGCAGGGCAAGGTCGTGCTGGTGAATTTCTGGACCTATTCCTGCATCAACTGCCTGCGTGTGCTGCCGCATATCCGTGCCTGGGCCGACAAGTATCGCGATCAGGGCCTCGTCGTGATCGGCGTACACACGCCGGAATTCGCCTTCGAGAAGAACGTCGGCAATGTCAGCACCGCAACAGCGAAGCTCGGCGTTGGCTATCCGGTCGCGATCGACAACGACTTCCGGGTCTGGCGCGCTTTCAGCAACAATGCTTGGCCTGCCCTCTACTTCGTCGGTGCCGATGGTCGCATCCGTCATCAGGCAATCGGCGAGGGCAACTATGCGACGTCGGAAAAGGTGATCCAGCAATTGCTCGCCGAGGCCGGCCACAACCCAACCGACGACGCAGCAACGGTGACAGCCGAAGGCACGCAGGTTGCGGCGGACGAAGTCCAACTCCGGTCGTCGGAAACCTATCTCGGCTATGGACAGGCTACCGGCTTCACCTCACCGGGCGGCGCGCGTGAGGATGTGCCGAGCGTCTATCGCGGCATCGACATGCTACCGCTGAACCGCTGGACGCTGGGCGGCACATGGACCATCGGCCGCGAATATGCGCAGCTCGATGAGGCGTCCGGCCGTATCGCCTATCGTTTCCACGCCCGCGACCTGCATCTGGTTCTTGGGCCATCGCCGGACGGCAAGTCGGTGCGCTTCCGCGTCACCATCAATGGCGCAGCACCCGGCGCCAGCCATGGCACCGATACCGATGCCGAGGGATATGGCACCGTGACGGATGCGAAGCTGTATCAGCTGGTGCGGCAGGCTGGCGACGTCACCGACCGTACATTCGGAATCGAATTCCTCGATCCGGGCGTGCGGGCCTATGCCTTCACCTTCGGCTGATGACGACGGCTATTGATAGGTCGCCACGATATCCGCGACCGCGCGCTCGAGTTGCTGCGCCGTCGCGCATTGGCGCACGACATTGCAGAAGGTCGCATAGCGCGGCATTTCGGAATCGCCGAAGCCCCAGCCCATACGGCCCTCAGGATTGAGCCAGACCAGCCGCTTCGAGCGCTCGCCGATTCGGCGCAGGATGTCGGCGCGCGGATCGAGATTGTTGCTGCGGGCATCGCCGAGCACAATGACCGTGGTCTGCGCCGTGATCGCGCTCATGAAACCCTTCTCGAAATCAACGAAGGAGCGACCATAGTCGGACGAGCCGTAGCCAACCGACGACATGATCTGCTTCATCGCCTCTTCGGGTTTATTCTTCTCCAGGACTTCACTGACTTCGATCAGGTTACCGGAAAAAGCGAAGGAGCGCACGTCGGACACCACTTCATGCAGGCTGTGGATCAGCAGCAGAAAGAAGTCGGAGACCTGCGCAACGGAGCCCGAGACGTCGCAAATGGCGACGATCTTCGGCTTGTCGCGATGGCGACGCTTCCATGCCGTCATGAACGGCACGCCGCCCCATGCAGCATTGCGGCGGATAGTGCGGCGGACGTCGAGATGGCCGCGGCGCTGCCGTTTGCGCGGCTTGCTGAAACGCTCGCGCAGCCGCCGTGCGATGTTGCGAATCAGTGTTCGCATCTGCTCGATCTGGCGCTGTTCCAACCGCGCCATCGGCGCGTTGCGCAGGATCTCGTTGCGCAACGCTTCCTTCTCCTCGCGGCCATAGAGCAGCAGCGCCTGCGCGACCATCTCGCTGACGGTCTCGCGCAGGCTGCCGAGCGCCGTTGCAAGCCGTTCTGCATCTGCTGGATTGCGGGTCGTGAGCGCGTCGATATCGTCGCGCAGTTGCGCGATCCCGAGCTGCTCGAGCACCCGGCTGGCAAACAAGCCCCGCTGGGTGAAAACACGGATGTCGGTCAGGCCGGCGGCATTCGATGCGTTTGAAAGCGCAGCGGCAATGGCGGCGCGATCCTGCGCCAGCAGCATCTGCGCCAGCGAACCGAGTTCGGTCGAATCCTGTGCCGACGCGGTGCCTGCCGCGGCTTCGGTCTCGCTTCCCCCCTCGCCAGTCTCGTCGTCATTTGCCCCGGACGGCGCTTCGAAATCAGGATGGGTGAAGAACGTATCGAAACAGGCAGCGAGCGCCGCCTTCTCCTCGCCGGACTTCGCCATGGTCAGCAGCAGCGCATCGCGCAGGATGGCGCGATCGGCGGGGCCCACTTCAGCGGCGGCACGCATCGCATCGATACTTTCGGCAGGCGAAATCCTGACACCGGCGCCGCGCGCCGCCCGAAAGAAGCGATGCAGCGTGTCGCGCATGGCTAACCGAACACGCCCTGCCGGTCGGCCTTGGCAACGAAGCCCGAGACCTGCGGCAGTGTCGCTTCGATATCGCCTTCGTATTTCAGCAGCACGTTCAACGTATCCTTGACCATCTCGTGGCCGAGTTCGGACGCGCCGAGCAACACCAGCACCTTGGCCCAGTCGATCGTCTCGCTGACCGATGGGAGCTTCTTCAGGTCCAGCGTGCGGACCTGATTGACGAAACCGACAAGCTGCTTGCGCAGTGTCGCGGAAACGCCGGGCACGCGGGTTTCGACGATGCGCTCCTCGAGCTTCGGTTCGGGGAAACCAATATGCAGATGCAGACAGCGGCGCTTCAACGCGTCGCCAAGATCACGTTCGCCGTTCGAGGTCAGGATCACGGTCGGCGGTACGATGGCTACGACGGTGCCGAGCTCGGGGATCGTGACCTGGAAGTCGGACAGGATTTCGAGCAGCAGCGATTCGAATTCGGCGTCGGACTTGTCGATCTCGTCGATCAGAAGCACGCAGCCCATCGGCTGTTCCAGAGCGCGCAGTAACGGACGCGGCTCGACGAACTCCTTGGAGAAGAACACGTCGCCGAAATCGTGCAACTGGTCGAGCGCCTTGGCGAGCGTATCGGCCCCGCCCAGCACTTCGCCGAGCTTGTCCTTCAGGATCTGGGTGTAGAGTAGCTGTTTGGCATATTTCCACTCGTACAGCGCCTTGGCCTCGTCGAGGCCCTCGTAGCACTGCATGCGGATCATCTCGAGGCCGCGCGACGCAGCGATCGCCTTGGCGAGTTCGGTCTTGCCGACGCCGGCCGGGCCTTCGACGAGGATCGGTTTCTCGATTTTCTGGGCGAGATAGACAGCGGTGGCGATCTGCCGGCTGGCAATATAGCCGGCAGAGGCCAGGCTGCGCTCAACGGCTTCGATCGATGCTGAACTGGTGTTCTCGGCCACGCGCTTCACTCCGGATTTCGCATACTGGAATAAGCCCCTTAAACAGGTTTTGGGCGCACGCGCCCGGCTCATTTCGGCGTCCTGATTTGCTACGTGGTTCAGCCCGCGGCGTCCAGCGCCACCGGCTCATCGCTCAGTTGCGGCGACTGGGGGCCTGACAGTTGAGCGCCTTGCGGTAACCCGCGGCGCGGGCGTCGTCCTCGCTGCAGAACCAGCGATCCGGCTTCGGCTGGGTCGCGTAATTCTGGCATTGGGGAATGAGATAGACGCCAACATGGCCGGTAAACTTGGCGCGGCGGACCTGTTTCGCCCGGATATTGCAGCCCGACGGCATCGCGAGATCGGTGGGAAATAGCGCCGCGCGCAGCTCCTTGTCCTTGTCGCTCCGACAAGCCGAGCCGAGCAATGGGCTGTCGCTCGCCTTGCCGCGGAACTCCGCGGGCGTCACGAAGCACCCGCGCCACAGCCCCTGGCGCTTGTCCTTGGCCGCCGTCTCATCGGACTTGAAGCTGGTCTTGGCGCTTGCCTTGTCCGACGGTTCGATGCTCACCGCATAGCCCGATTGGATCACCGCCTGATTGAGGCTACTCGTCTCGCCAACGACACTGCAGAGACCGGCGCGACGGTTCTTGTAGATCTTGTCCTCGCCAAGGTCCTCGCAGCGAACCTCGCGCTTGCCGATCAGTTTCACCAGCTGGTCCCTTGCCTCGATGCCGCAGGCCCAGTTGTCGGCATGTTCATCGACACAGGGCTGATCCACCTCCGGCGCGTCCAGGCCGGCAAGCTTGTAGGCGACATTGCCGATCTGGATCGTGTCGCCGTCCTTGACGATGGCTTCAACCGCCGAGGCCGGGTTGGCGACAAGCAGCAGGAAGAGCAGGGACAGGATGCGCATCAATCTGGTCTCGGGATCGGCACGGGGAAGGCTGCGATCAGTCCTATCGCAGCAGACGCGCCCACGAAAGAGACATCACGCGCACTGCGCCGTCACACCGCAACCAGCATCGCCACGCCGACGACAATCAGCGCGATCCCCGACAATTCGCGAGCAGACAACGGCTGTTTGAACGAATAATAGGCGACGGCCTGCGCGAACAACACCTCGACCAGCGCCAGTGTCCGCACATTGGCGGCGGCCGTAAGTGCAAAGGCCAGGAACCAGAATTGCGAGGCGGCTGCGCCCATGAAGCCGGCCAGCATCGATGGCTTCCATAGGCCGAGGATGTCGCTCAACACCTTGGGGGCACGGGCCAGCAGATAGATGGTCAGGATCAAGGTCTGCACGAATAGTGCCCAGACCAGCGCATAGGACGCCGCCGTGACGAAACTGACACCGGGCACCGTGATGATGGCGCCGCGAAAGCCGACGGCCGACAGCGCAAAAGCCGCCGCCGCGACCAGCCCGAGGACGGTCGGCCGGATGCTGGCGATGTTGCGCGTAGCACCGGGCCGCAGCGCCGTGACGACGACTCCGATGGTGGCAATCAGGATCGCCGCGACCTTCAGCACCGTCAGATGATCGCCGAGAAAGACGAAACCGAAAATCGCGGTCTGGATCGCCTCGGTCTTGAGATAGGCCGTGGTGACCACAAAGGAGCGATCATTCATCGCTGCCAGCATGAGCCCTGTGGCAAAGATCTGGCTCAGCGCACCGAGTAGCAGCCACGGCCAGAATTCGGCTGATGGCCACGGCACCTTGTCGCCCGTCGCCAGGATGATCACCACGAAAAAGACGATCGAAAACGGGAAGCCGAACAGAAAACGGATGTTGGTGGCGCCCCAGGTCCCGAGCGGGCCGGTGAGCGAGCGCTGCATGGCATTGCGCGCCACCTGCCCCAGCGAGGCGATGATAGTGAAGGGGATCCAGAGCGAGGCGATGGTGAACATGAGGCAGGACGGGTCCGCGAGCGATGGCGCGGAACCTGACTGCGTCACGCCGCAGGGTCAAGCGGCCTGCGCCCATGCCTGCGATGCGATCGCGACCGCCTCGGACGTGGCTTACCAGACGAAGCGCACGACGCCCTTGCCTGCATGGCTGCGGGTGAGGTTGGAGAACTCGCCCTCATACGTCGCTGCGACCGACAGCCCGCTGCCGAGCATGACCTCCGCACTCGCGCTGGTCAGTGCCGCATCGGGCGCCATCGCCGCGCCGTTGACGACGAAGCTCGCACCAGGCAGCGACTGGAACGAGGCCTGCGCGACGCGATCGCGATTGAAGTCATGCGTCCATGCGGCGCGCCCACGCAGCGTGAGCAACGCCTGATCTAAAGTGAAGGATTTGTCGGTACGGAGGCCAAGTTCGCTACGCATGGCAGTGACGTTGCGTCCGGTGTAACTGAGCGCAAAATCATTGCCGCCGGAGACAAGCGTCTCTGCATAGGCTGGCAGGTCGATATTCGTAACCTGGCCCGCGGCATAAGGCGTCAAACCCACGCCGCCAAGCCACGGCAGCACGCTCCGACGGCCAGCTTCGGCGCGCGCCGAGAAAGCGTACGCGGTGAAGTTCGCGCGCAGCCGGTCGGCATCGACGATGGTCACCAGCCGTTCCGTAGTGATGTTCTGCCATCCGCAGGCGAGCGCAGTTGTGATATAAGCGGAGCCTTGGTGATGGCGGATGAAGCCACCGATCTGGAACAGGTCCGAATGACCTGAACCGAGATTATCCGACAAGCCGAAGCTGGTGCCGCCGCCAGCCACGGCGAAGCCGGCAAGCGTCTGCGGCGACAGCCAGGTATCGGCACCGACGGCAATGCCGCCGATCCGGCTACCGCTATTGTGCGAACCAACGACCGTATTGCCGTCGGTCGCCTGACCACCACCGAAGCCCGCAGCCCAGACGTTCCAGCGCGACTCGAAACTCGCCGCCGCAGGGGGCGCCTTGGTGATCGCGCCGTAGGCGTCGCGCCACGACGTCGCTGAACGATCGGCCGATGCGAAGGCATTTGACGCTGTGCCCGCCGCTGCAAGGCCGCGATTGGCTGCGATGGGATCGGTCAGCACGCCCATGAACTGCGTCATGGCCTGCACGGTGTTCTGTTGCACGCCGGTCGAGAGTTCACCCGACGATTGCGTCAGATCCTCCGGCGCCATCGCGCCGAGCGCATAGGGGATGCCGCCATGGCTGCCAAAATAGGCATTCAGCGACGAGGCGATGTTGTTCTGATTGATGTTGAGACCAGTCAGCTTCAGATCGACATTGAGATAGACGTTTTGAGCATCGTAGCTCAGCGTCGTGATGAACGAAGGTGGTTCATCGCTGACGATATTCGGGCTGAACGTGCCCGTCATGCCGCCTGCGGCGTTCAAAATGGTGTAGCGTTCACGTACATAGGCCGCGGGATCGAAGCTGACGCGAACGCCTGCATTGTTGAGCGACGCGGTGCCTGTGACATTGGTCCGGTCCGCCGCCAAGCCAGATACCTCGACCATGTAGCTCGAAGCAGCGGCAAACGTCAGATTGCCTTGTACGGACAGCAGCCCGACCGAATTGCCGGGCGACAGCATGCCGCCATCCTGGATTTGCGTGGTGCTGACGATGCCGTTGCCGCCGAGCGTCGCGCCGCGTTCGACACTCACCAGCGACGACGCGGCGATCGAGCCGTTGACGCTCAGCGTTCCGGCCTTGACGTCGGTGGCGCCCGTATAGCTGTTGAGTCCGTCGAGGCGCGTAATGCCCAAGCCGCTCTGCGTGAATGAACCGCTGCCGGAGATGGCACCCGCCAATGTCAGCAGACCCTCGCGCTTCGCGACAAGTTCGCCATTGTTGATGACATTGCCGAGGATCGATCCTGTGAAACCACCATCACCGATCTGCAGAATGCCCTGCGTGATCTCCGTACCACCGCTGTAAGTATTGTCTGCCGTCAGGACCATCGTGCCGGTGCCGACATGCCGGAACATGCCACTGCCGGAGATCGTGCCGCCGAACGTATAGACGTCGGAGCGGAAAATCTGGAACTGGCCGTTGTTGATGACATCGCCAATGATAGAGCCCGCAGCGCCGCCAATGCCGAGCTGCAGCGTACCGGCAGAGATCAACGTGCCGCCGTTGTAGGTGTTGTCGTTGCTAAACACCGTAAGGCCCGTCCCGACCTGGATGAAAGCGCCGGGACCGGAGATGACGTCATTATAGACAAAATTATCGGATCGGTTGAATGCCAGGATGCCATTGTTCGTGACGTTGCCGGACAGTGTGCCGGTGGTGCCGCCATTGCCTATCTGCAGCGTACCAGCCTTGATCGTCGTGCCGCCGCTAAAAGAGTTGGCGCCTGCCAGAACCAACGTGCCCCAGCCATCCTTGGTCAATACGCCGGCGCCCGAGACATCTCCCATAGTCGAGAATGTCGTTCCGAACAGCGTCTCGATTGTGCCGTTGCCGGAAAGCACGATACTTCGCGCGGACGTGATATCGGCGAGCGTCAGCAGCGTGCCACCCGAGAGCGTCAGCGTGCCCGTGCCGAGATTGGCGTCCGCGAGAACTGCAACGGCGCCGCCGGAAACTGTCGTGCCGCCCGTATATGTATTGGTGCCGGATAGCAGCAACGTGCCGTTGCCGGATTTCACGAGGCTGCCGCCGACACCGGTGATGGTGCTTGCGATGACCGTGTCACTTGCCTGATTGAGCGTCAGTTGCGCACTGGCGAGCGCGATCTCGCCGCCGAAGCCGATCAGCGAATGCGTCGAGGTGTTGTAGCCGTTGAGATCGAACTTGCCGCCATAGACAATCACGTCAATGCCGTTGGGCAGTGCACCGGAAGCGCCAAGCTGCAGCGTACCGGCTTCGAGCAGCATGCCGCCAGTCCAGCTGTTGGTATTGGCCAACATCAGAGTGCCGTCGCCGGCCTTGATCAAGCTACCGGTGCCGGACACCGTGCCGGTGAGCACCAGCGCCGTTGCAGCGTCGGCATCGATCTCGCCGATCCCGAGCAGCGAGACGTTCCGCGCCGACGCGATGTTTGCAGTCGTATGCAAGATGCCATTGTCGAAGGTGAGACCGCCGGCTGCAGCGCCGAGATTTGCATTCGACGAAATCTGCAGCGTACCGCCACTGATGGTCGTGCCGCCAGCATAGGTGCTGGTACCGGCGAGCACGAGCGTGCCGCCACCCGCCTTGTTCACACCACCGGCGCCTACAATCGGAGCCGAAATCGTCGCCGTCTCGCCCGACAGAACACGCAGCTCACCAATGCCGTCCGAGCCGGACAACGCGGTTGGCCGCAGTTCGCCAGTGCCTTGAACAAGGTTGTAGAGACCGCCGACGAATTGCAGTCCATAGAATTTCTGCGATCCATCGATCGTGACCGTGCCGCCCGGGCCGTTGAAGACGCCATAAATGGATCCCCACTGGGTATTGGCAACACCGCCCAAATCAAACCAGTTGCTATTAAGCGCATTCCAGGTTCCGCTGCCACCCGCAGTACCGCTCGACGCATCATCCCAACGTTGGAGGATGTCGGTGCCATTGGGCGAAGCAATGAGATCGACCACATGGAGCCGCGAGCTGTCGATCGAATAGGTGACGGGAAACAGCCCCGAGATCGGGGGCATCGTGCCGATGGTCAGTCCGGAGATTGACGAACCGCCGGTGTAGTTGATCATACGATAGTAACCGACCGCAGGCTCGCCCGTACCACTGATATTGAACGTCACGTCGTGGAGCGAAACATCGCCATTTGCAAAGACGCTCGCTGACGTCGTCGAGGCTGCGCCGTTCGAAAAATGGCCGAGATTGAAATCAAAGGCGCTGCCGGCGAGCATCGACAGGTTGCCGTTCACCGTCAGACGACCCGTGCCACCCGGCGCCAGCGTGCCGCCATTGAGCACCGTGGTGGCACCGACGATGCCGTTGCCGGTGAGACGTCCGCCCGCATCGACATTGACCGTGCCACCCAGTTGTCCGGTCACGCCAAGCGTTGCGCTCAGGATTTCCGTGGTGCCCGTGAAAGCAGCACTGCGACCAGACAGGATCGTGGTGCCTGACAGCACATTGATCGCACCATTGCCGGTGATGAGGTTGTTGAAGAGATAGTCGGCGCTCGTATGGTTGAAATTGAGCGCGCCGCTTTGTGCGAGCTCAACCGGGCCTGTCACAACACCAGGCGCCAGAGGCGCTGCCCCGGGCTCGGATCCGATATTCAACGCACCACTCACACCAGAGGCGCCTACCCGAATCGTACGCGCCTTCGCAGCCCCCCCATTGCTCACCGTCAACGCGCCAACGGACGCTGCGCCGATCTTCAGGGTCTGGGCATCGAGCGTCGACCCGATGCCATCGACCTTCACCGTGCCATGCGCGACATAAGACGCATCGTTGCCAATTGAAGCGGTGGCTGCAGTCACATGCATGCCATCAGCAATCAGCAACGAGCCGGTGCCGCGATAGCCGACGAACAGATTGGCATTGAGCCACGATGCGCCTGGGCCAGAGACGGTGACATTGGCATCGGTGCCGCTGTCATAGCCGACATAGCCATTGACCGTCGTCAGTCTGGCGCCACCAGCAAAGGCCAGGCTGCCGGCATTGGCGCGCAAATCGCCGGCGAAGGATGCCGATATCCCCGAAAGCGTCCAGACGGCGTCGCCATTTTTTTCCAGCACCGAAAAGCCCCGATACTTCGTGCCCAATCCGGAGAGATCGAACGTCGCGTCCTGATTGCCACCCAACGCAAAGATATTGGGATTGCTCGCATCCGAGCCGACGACGACATCGCCTGTAATGTTCGCGCCGGACCATAACTCCAGCCTGTTGCCGCCGCCGGAGAACAGAATCGCCGCAGCGCGCGATCCGTCGACGTTTCGGCCGCCTTCGATCGCCCCGGCCGCAACGACTGTTATGCCGGCGCTCTGCCCAAGGATGGCGACTCCCGCCACTCCATTCGCACCGGCGTGACCGTTGCTTCCATTGCCGAGCTCCCAGCCGCCGCCGCCCGGGCCGGCTGTCCCGCCCGCTCCAGCATCGCCGCCCTGCACCAGTCCGCCATTCTCGACGCGCACAATGCCGGGGCTCACCACCACGACGCCGGTGCCGCCGGCACCGCCGTTGCCGCCATTGCCACCATTGCCGCCGGAAACGCCTTGGCCGCCCGATCCACCCGCCCCGCCGTTCCCGCCGGTCCCGCCGAACACCGAGGCGCCACTTCCAATGACGATCATGCGCGCCTTCTCGACGACAATGCCGGCACCGCCATTGCCACCATTGCCCCCACTGCCGCCATCGCCGCCGACGCCGCCATCGGTCGCGGTGGTGATGCAGGGCGGCTGTCCGCCCGGGCAATAGTTACCGATACTATCCGGCGCGCCCGTGCCTCCATTGCCGCCGGCACCACCCCAACCGCCCGAACCACCTCTGATAACGGGCGCGAGCGTTTCCAGGGTTTGTCCGGATGCGTAGAGGCCTATTCCGCCGCCACCACCACCTCCTCCTCCTCCGCCACCGCCGCCGTAGCCGGGGGCCATGAAGGTTCCGTAATACGCCACAACACCATCGCCACCATCGGCGGCGGCGGCGCCACTGCCACCTGCGCCGCCCGCAATGAACTGGTTGCCGGGAACGAACGACCCGCTGAATATCCCGCCGGTGCCGCCACCGCCGCCACCGCCGCCACTGCCGCCGTCATGGCCCATTCCATGAAACCAGTTGCTGCCATCTCCACCCTTGAGCCGCTGGGGACGCTTCCCGGGCGATCCCGCGCCTCCCTGGATTTGGCCGCCCGGGAGTTGCGAACCGTTGAAGCCCAGGTTTCCACCCTGGCCGCCGTCTCCTCCTCCACTGGCATGTGCACCACTGCCCCCCTTACCGCCATTGCCGATATAAGCGTTCTTCAGCGACTCGTTCTTGGCATTCCTGCCGCCGCCACCGCCGCCGCCGCCTCCATTGGCGGGGTCGATCACACCGCCTATTCCGCCCGCTTTCGGATTGCTAGATGCATGCGCTCCGCCATTTCCGCCGACGCCCGAAGCCTGCGCATGAACCGCTTGCGACGAGGCAATCGCCGCGACCATCAGCACCGGACCCGCAAGCGACAGCAACGACAGCGTCATCGCTGTCGACGACATCAATGTGTTAGCACGGCGCGCGCCGGTGCCGCTGCTCGTACTCGAGCCGCTGCGGCACGCTGCGCTGACGACTGAAAATACCGGGAGCTTCACGATCCAACTCCAGCTCGCAGATCCACGCGAGCGAAGTTCCATGAGACACGCGATCGCATGACGAGTCGCAATCAAAGATCGACGAATCGACCTATAGGTTCGACGAACGCCCTGCAGGTTTTTCGCGTGTTGAAACGTAGCAACACACAACGCGAAAAATACTCAACACACTGACGTCGCTAACGGTTTGTTAAGTCGTGATCAGCATGCGATTGATAGCAATCGGCACGTGGAATGTGAGTCGCTAACGTGCTCGCATTCGTCTCGCTTGGTGTCGTTCAAACGCCAAGGTGCGCACGTAGCTCAGCTCGGCCGGCGCGCGACACCGGCCAATGGTCTTCATAATCATGCAAGCGCAATTGCCATGCCCCGCTCGACCGGCGCACGACCTCGCGCACGAACTGATGATTGACGACGGCCGTGCGATGAATACGAACGAACCAGCCCGGCGGGATCAGGCCCAGCCACTGTGTCAGCGGCCTTGGATCAAGGACCATCGCGCCATCCACCAGCCACACCTCGGTATAGTCTTTCGACGAGCGCAGGCCGACGATTTCGGTCAATGGCGTGCCGAGAATGCCATGCGCGCGACGTAGGTAGATCAGTGCGGGATACGCAGCCTGCGAATCTTCCCCACCAGAGGTGACCGGCGACCGGCCATAGCGTGCCGCCGCGATGAGGTCGGCACAACGAAACAGATCAGCGATTTCATCCGACCACCGGCGCGACGCTGCGACCGCATCGAAACCGATACAGGCGGCGAGCCTGCCGTCATGAAACACCGGCACACTGAGTACACTCTTGTTGTTCTGCCGAATAAACTCAGCGCGCAACGCACCGGCACTGCGCGGCAGTGCCTCGATGTCATTGACCATCACAGCCTGCCCCAGAACCAGCCGTTGATGCAGCCAGCCGATCATGGTGACCGGCACATGCTGCAGATCCTGCACAAAGGATCCGACTCCGCCGCGACTCCACTCATGGGTGTTGCGAAAGCGCAGATGGTCGGCATCGTATTCGAACATCCATGCGCGATCTGCTTCGGCCTCCACGCCTATGACTTGGAGTATCTCGGCAATCGCCGCATCAAGTGGCCGCGTCAGCAGCAGCATCGCAGTGTCAAACACCCAGCCCGATTGCGACGCCGCAACACGATCATCGCGGCTGACGAATTCCCAGGGCTGGGCTGAATTGGATGACAACTGCAATGCTCACGGTAGTGATCACAAGATCTACCCAACCATATTACCTTAGACAACGTGTCAATCCCTGCAGCGTGGCGACTATTCCATCGCGGCACCCGGGCATCCACATCGTGCGATGCGCCGCGATCTTGGGCAGTCTCCGGCGCCACAACCGGCATTGCAGCGTCCGCTTTTGGCGATACATTGAAGCAAAGCGCATTCGGAGACTGCCGGATCATGCTGCGATTTCTGCCTGTCGTCCTCGGCACCCTGACTTGTTGGGCAATGAGTTGGGTTGTTACCCCAGCACTCGCGCAAAATGCCCCGCGCGGCAGTGAGTGTCTGGCAATGGCCACACGGCCACCACTCGCGGTTCCGGTCAGTTTGCGTCGGACTGCTGCGAAGGCCGATGAAGTCTCCATCACCTATGCCGGGCACTCCACCTATTACATCGACACACCCGGCGGCGTGACCATCGCCACCGACTATAACGGCATCTATAAGCTCGATCGCATCCCGGACGTGGTGACGATGAACCGGGCCCACAGCACCCATTACACGCTGTATCCCGACCCGCGCATCAAGACGGTATTGCATGGGTGGGGCGAGAGTGGGCAGCCGGCGCAGATCCATGAGCGCATCGGCGACGTGCTGATCCGCAACGTCACGACGGACATCCGCCGTTACTATGGCGATGACGCGGGCGGCGAGATGGTGAAGGACGGCAATTCGATCTTCATCTTCGAGGTTGCCGGCCTGTGCATCGGCCATCTCGGCCATCTGCATCACAAGCTCGACGAGAGCCACTTCGCCGCGATCGGCCGGCTCGACATCGTGATGGTGCCGATCGATGGCAGCTACACAATGTCCCTCGACGGCGTATCCGAGATCACCAAGCGGCTGCGCGCCTCGGTGGTGCTGCCCATGCATCGCTTCATGACACCGCTCAGCGACTTCATGACAAAGATCGGAAAGGATTTCGAAATCGACCAGCGCAGCGCCCAAACGCTGACAATATCACTCAATGCGCTGCCCAAGGCACCGACGGTGATTATTCTCAACGGGGTTTGACGCGCCGGCGAGGCTGAAGCAGGCAGAAGCTGAAACGCTACACCTCTTCCGCGACCACCATATAGTTCACGTCCATATCGGACGACAGCGTCCAGCGGTCACCGAGTGGGTTGTAGACCACGCCTGACTGTTCGGTGATTTCCAGCTTGTTGCGCGACAGGTGATGCGCGAGTTCGTCCGGGGTGACGAACTTGTCCCACTGATGGGTGCCACGGGGCAGCCAGCGCAGCACGTATTCGGCGGCGACGATGCCGAGCGCAAAGCTCTTCCAGTTTCGATTTAGCGTCGAGACCACCATCAGGCCACCGGGCTTTAGCATCGACGCGCAGCGATCGAGGAAAGCACCAACATCGACGACATGCTCGATCACTTCCATCGCCAGCACGATGTCGAAGCGCTCACGCACGTCCATCTCCTCGACGGTGGTGCAACGATAATCGATCGACAGATGCCCTTTGTCGGCGTGCAACTTGGCCGCGGCGATATTGGTGGCAGAGGGATCGATGCCGATCACCTGTGCGCCGAGCCGCGTGAATGGCTCACACAGCAGACCAGCCCCGCATCCGATATCGAGCATGCGCAAGCCACTCAGGCAATTGAGACTGCGAACATTGCGATCGAACTTGCGGCAGGCGGCGTCGCGAATATAAGTCAGGCGCAGCGGGTTGATCTTGTGCAGCGGCGCCATCTTGCCGCGCGGATCCCACCATTCCTCCGACAGCTTCGAGAATTTCGCGACTTCGCTGGCATCGACAGAGGATGCGGAAGCGTCCGAGTAGTTTGCTTGCATGGCCATTGTGAAGCCGTTGTCCTATCGCGCTGTGATGTGGCTGCGAAATGCGAGTGGCGACGCGATCATCTTGATGACTTCTTCATCATCACCCATGTTCTCGATGGCGATGTCACCATAATTCAAGATGCGTCCCAGAATGCTCTGATTGACGCTGACGCTCGCGACCTTGTCGATACTGATCTCGAAAGTCTTGCGCGTGATGAAGCCTTCCTTGTGCACGACCCGCAGCGTGGTGACATCCGTCTCGGTCGTCCAGCGCTGGAACCAGCCCTTCATCGACCAGTACAGCGCCGCGAAGGCCACTACGGCCGAAGATGCCAGGCAGAGCAGAACAAGGGTTTCGTTGATCGCGTAACGCGTCAGGACCAGCAAAGCCGCGGAGACAATCCAGGCTGCGATGGCCGGGGCATAGACCACCCAGTGCAAGTTGCTGGAATACAGCACCTTCTCGCCCGGCTGCAGGATATCGTCGATATAGCGCCCCATAAACCGTCCAAAATGCCCTGTCTCGGTGCGTTCTAAGGGAACAGGAACCCGGGTTGCTTGCCCCCACCCTCGCCGCTATGTATACGCGCGTTTTCGCCCGCGTGCGTAGTGCGCGGTATCTTTACCCACTGTCGTCAGGGAATGCACCACTCGTCATGGGCCGGCTCGTAATGAAATTCGGCGGTACGTCCGTCGCCAACATCGACCGCATCCGCAACGTCGCGCAGCACGTCAAACGCGAGGTCGATGCCGGTCATGAGGTCGCGGTCGTGGTGTCGGCGATGTCGGGCAAAACCAATGAACTGGTCGCCTGGTGCACCGAAGTGTCACCGATGCATGACGCCCGGGAATACGACGCCATCGTCGCGTCCGGTGAGCTCGTGACCGCCGGCCTGCTGGCGATCGCGCTGCAGACCATCGGCATCCAGGCGCGCTCCTGGCAGGGCTGGCAAATCCCGATCAAGACGTCGGACGCCCATGCCTCGGCCCGAATCGACGAGATCGACGGTGACAAGCTCATCAAGCGCTTCAAGGAGCGCAAGGAAGTGGCCGTCATCGCCGGATTCCAGGGCATCCATGCCGAGACCGGCCGCGTCACCACGCTCGGCCGCGGTGGGTCCGATACCTCGGCAGTGGCAATTGCCGCCGCCGTCAAGGCCGACCGCTGCGACATCTATACCGACGTGGACGGCGTCTACACCACCGATCCGCGGGTCGTACCGAAGGCACAACGCATGAACAAGGTGGCGTTTGAGGAAATGCTGGAACTGGCGTCGCAGGGCGCCAAGGTCCTGCAGGTCCGCTCCGTGGAACTCGGCATGACCCACAATATGCCGATTTTCGTGCGCTCAAGTTTCGACAAACCCGAAGACATCGACCCGCACGGCACCCCGCCGGGCACGCTGATCTGCAGCGAGGAGGAAATCATGGAAAGCCACGTCGTTACCGGAATCGCCTTTTCCAAGGACGAGGCCCAGATTTCCGTCCGCCAGATCGAGGACAAGCCGGGCGTCGCCGCCTCGATCTTCGTGCCGCTGGCCGAAGCCAACATCAATGTGGACATGATCGTCCAGAACGTCTCCGAAGACGGTAAGACCACGGACCTGACCTTCACCGTCCCGGCCACCGACTATGCCCGCGCCAAAGAGACCATCACCGCGGCCAAGGCCAAGATCGGCTATGCCCGCATCGACAGCGCGACCGACGTCGCCAAGGTCTCAGTGATTGGATCGGGCATGCGCAGCCATGCCGGCGTCGCCGCACAAGCCTTTGCCGCCCTTTCCGAGCGCCAGATCAATATTCGGGCAATCACCACGTCCGAGATCAAGTTCTCGGTCCTGATCGATACAGCCTATACGGAACTGGCGGTTCGCACCCTGCACACGCTGTATGGTCTCGACAAAGCGTAGAAAATTTTTCCTGAAACATCCGTTATTTTGATGTGAACGGTGTGTTTCTTGTCTGGCAGGTGTTTTGCTTGGCAAAACAAGCCTCAATTCGCTATACGGCCTGCATGGGCAGCCGTTGCGGCTGAGGGCGCCGTTTCGGACAATCTGATACGGTTCTGTCACTGCGCCTCTTGTTGCGCGGCGGTGCAAATTCTATTGTTTTCTGAGGCTTAGCGTCGGCGCACGGCTTTTGTCAGGTGTCGGCCTCGTGGGGAGGGTGTCGGCACATGCGGAGCGCGTCGGGTGGCCCCCGAGTCTTGCTGAGACGGCTCCGCGAAGTGATGGCGGAGCAGGTCAGCGCTCAGGAACGCCTCGACAAGATCGTGGTGCTGATCGCCGCCAATATGGTGGCGGAAGTCTGCTCGACATACGTGCTGCGCGTCGACAATACACTCGAGCTCTACGCCACCGAAGGCCTCAACCGCGACGCCGTCCACCAGACCGTGCTGAGCTCCCATGAGGGCCTGGTCGGCCTGGTCGCCTCCGAAGCCACACCGCTCAATCTCAACGACGCGCAGAGCCATCCGGCGTTCTCGTTCCGCCCGGAGACCGGCGAAGAAATCTATCACTCGTTCCTCGGCGTGCCGATCCTGCGCGCCGGCAATACGCTCGGCGTGCTGGTGGTGCAGAACCGCGCCAAGCGCACTTACGTCGAGGAAGAAGTCGAGGCACTGCAGACAACGGCGATGGTGCTGGCCGAGATGATCGCCTCCGGCGAGCTTTCGGCGCTGGCGCAGCCGGGCGCCGAGCCCGCTGCGCGGCATTCCCTGCACAAGACCGGCGCCATCCTTTCCGATGGTATCGCGCTCGGACATGTAGTGCTGCACGAGCCGCGCGTCGTCATCACCAATTACATCGCCGAAGACCTGCCGAAGGAAATCAAACGGCTGGACACCGCGCTGACCAAGCTGCGCTCGGACCTCGACCGCATGCTGGAACGCGGCGACGTCGCCGACGGCGGCGAGCACCGCGATGTGCTTGAAGCCTATCGCATGTTCGCCAATGACCACGGCTGGTCGCACAAGCTGCACGAAGCGGTCGCCACCGGCCTCACTGCGGAAGCCGCCGTCGAACGCGTGCAGTCGGATACCCGTGCGCGCATGCTGCGTTCCACCGATCCCTATCTGCGCGACCGCCTGCACGATCTTGAAGATCTCGGCCACCGCCTGATGCGGCAGCTGGTCGGCCAGGATCACGCGCCGTCGCGCGAACAGATGCCGGACAATGCGATCCTGATCGCACGCGCGATGGGCCCAGCCGCCCTCCTCGACTACGATCGCAAGAAGCTGCGTGGCCTGGTGCTGGAGGAAGGTACGGCTAATTCGCATGTCTCGATCGTGGCGCGCGCGCTCGGCATTCCCGCGATCGGCGAAGTCGCAAATGCGCCGGGCATTGCTGATCCAGGCGACGCCGTCATCGTCGATGGCACCTCGGGCTCGATTTATATTCGGCCCTCCGCCGAGATCGAATCCGCTTATGCCGAACGCGTGCGTTTCCGCGCGCGGAGACAGGCGCAGTATTCAGCGCTGCGCGACCTTCCCTGCGTAACCAAGGACGGCCAGAAGGTTGACCTGCTGATCAATGCCGGTCTGATCATTGACCTGCCGCATATCGACGATACCGGCTCGGCGGGCATCGGCCTGTTCCGTACCGAACTGCAATTCATGGTCGGCGAAAGCCTGCCCCGCTCCAGCGATCAGCTGGCGCTGTATCGTGCGGTGCTCGATGCTGCTGGCTCCAAGCCGGTGACGTTCCGCACCCTCGACATCGGCGGCGACAAGGCGCTCCCTTACATGGAGACCATTGTCGAGGAGAACCCGGCGCTGGGCTGGCGCGCGATCCGTCTTGGCCTCGATCGGCCGGGCCTGCTGCGCGGCCAGATCCGCGCATTGCTGCGCGCCGGCGGCGGGCGGGCGCTGCGCATCATGTTCCCGATGATTTCTGAAGTAGCCGAATTCGATCAAGCCAAGGCGATCATCGAGCGTGAACTGACCTATCTGCGCCAGCATGGCCATGCGCTGCCAGAGCGGATCGATGTTGGCACCATGATCGAGGTGCCTGCGCTAGTCTATCAGCTCGACGAACTCCTGAAGAAGGTCGACTTCGTCTCGGTCGGCTCCAACGACCTGTTCCAGTTCCTGTTCGCTGTCGACCGCGGCAATGCCAAGGTGTCGGAACGCTTCGATACGCTGTCGGCGCCGATCCTGCGCGTACTGCGTGAGATCGTGCAAAAGGGCGACGCCGCCAAACGTCACGTCTCGCTGTGCGGCGAGATGGCCTCGCAGCCGATCGGCGCGCTGGCGCTGATTGGCATGGGCTATCGCTCGCTGTCGCTGTCGGCTACCGCACACGGTCCCGTGAAGGCAATGATTCTCGACCTCGATGCAAAAAAGGCCGAGGCGCTGATGACACAACTGCTCGACGCTCCCTCGGGCAGCGTTTCGATTCGGCAGAAGCTCACCGAATTCGCTGAGGCCGAGGGACTGTCGTTGTAGCGAGGCTCTTGCCCGCACGACGCACCTTTCCCTTTCTGCGATCTCCGAGACGTCCCCATGTCCATGCTGCCTGAAGCCAAACTCGACGTTCTCCTCGCCCATCATGCCTCGCTCGAGGCACAACTGATGGGTCAGGTCAGCGCCGAGAATTATGTGAAGATGACGCGCGAGCTGTCCGAGCTCAATCCGCTGATCGACGCGGTGAAGACCTATCGCGGTGCGCTTGCAGAGATCAAAGATATCGATGCGATGATCGCCGACACTTCGACCGATGCGGAGATGCGCGAGATGGCGCAGGCCGAGCGCCCGGCGCTGGAAGAACGCATCGAGGCGCTGGCGCAGGAAATCCGCGTGGCGCTGTTGCCGAAGGATGCGATGGACGAGCGCAACGTGGTGCTGGAAATCCGTGCTGGCACCGGCGGCGACGAGGCTTCACTCTTCGCCGGCGACCTGTACCGGATGTATGAGCGTTTTGCGGCACTGGCCGGCTGGAAGGTCGAGGTGATTTCGGCGTCCGAGGGCACCATGGGTGGCTACAAGGAAATCATCGCCGAGGTGAAGGGCCGCGGTGCTTTCGCCAAGTTGAAATTCGAATCCGGTGTGCACCGCGTGCAGCGCGTGCCCGATACGGAAACTCAGGGGCGCATTCACACGTCGGCGGCAACGGTCGCTGTCATGCCCGAAGTCGAAGAAGTGGATATCGACATCAAGCAGGACGACCTGCGCATCGACACGATGCGCGCCCAGGGCGCCGGCGGCCAGCACGTCAACAAGACCGAATCAGCGATCCGCATCACGCATATCCCGACCGGCATCGTGGTGATGATGCAGGACAGCCGCTCGCAACATAAGAACCGCGCTTCGGCGATGAACATCCTGCGCTCGCGCATCTATGACGCCGAGCAGCAGCGTATCGATTCCGCCCGCTCGGCCGAGCGCAAGGAGAAGGTCGGCTCCGGTGACCGCTCGGAGCGCATCCGCACCTATAATTTCCCGCAGGGCCGCGTCACCGACCACCGCATCAATCTCACGCTCTACAAGCTGCCGCAGGTGATTGCCGGCGAAGCGTTGGGCGAACTGGTCGATGCGCTGACGACAGAGCATCAGGCTGCACAACTCGCTGCCCAGGGCGACGCGGCGTGAGCGCCGGCGACATGTTCGCCGGACAGAGCGTCGAGGACGCACGACGCTCATTGACCAATCTGCTCCGCACCCACAGCATCGATTCCGCTGAACTCGACGCGCGCTTGCTGACAGGCGACGCGCTCGGACTCGATCTGACCGGGTTGATCTCGGCTGCGAATCGCATCTTGACGTCCAATGAAGCGGCCCAACTTGCCCGCTTCGCACAGCGCCGCATCGATGGCGAACCCGTGGCCCGTGTCCTAGGCACGAAAGAATTCTGGGGCCTGCCGCTGCAGCTATCGCCCGACACGCTGGTGCCCCGTCCCGATACGGAAACCCTCGTCGAGGCGGCGCTCGAACTTCTCGATGCGGCTGGTCCGCGCGACCGTCCGCTTGTGATCGCCGATCTCGGCACAGGCTCCGGCGCAATCCTGCTGGCGCTGCTTTCGGAGTTAACCAACGCCACCGGCATTGCGACCGACATCAATCTCGACGCCCTGCGAACGGCTCGCTCCAACGCTGCGCAACTCGGCTTGATCGAGCGCGCCCATTTCGCTGTCTGCGACTATGCCTCAGCCCTGGCCGGCGGCTTCGACCTGATCGTCTCCAATCCGCCCTATATTCCCTCGGCCGACATTGCCGACCTCGACATCGAGGTGCGCGACCACGACCCGCTCCGCGCCTTGGATGGTGGAAAAGACGGACTAAATGCCTATCGAACCATCGCCCCCGAAGCCGCCCGGTTGCTGGTGCCCGGCGGCCTCCTGGTGGTCGAGGTGGGCCACGACCAAAGCGACGATGTCGCCGGTCTGATGACGGTGTCCGGGTTAACCCTGCCGGGGCCGGCCAAAGCCGATCTGGGCGGCATTCGCAGGGCGGTATCGGGACAAAAAAAGCCCCGATAAAGCCTTCTTGCGACAGAAAAAACCACTTGGAATATCCCCGGGGAGCGACTACCTTCCTGTCACAACATCGGTTCAGGGTTGGCTCGCCCCGTAGATTTACGGCAGGAAGCCAGAATTCTCGCTAGAGAGCCCGTCCGGGTGAAAGGTTCCAACAGGCAGGTTTGGTTGAGCGCGATGGCTGAGAGAGCTGCGCTGCTCGCGACCGCAAAGCGAACGAAAGCCTGATATTGCGCTTTAAACTTCACGCACAGAAGCCTGACCTTGTTTCGGCAGGTGGGTGATTTGGTCCGGCTGGCATGGTCAGCGGGCGGTTGGGGAACGCGTCTTTGTTGAACGCGAATGACGGCAAGATCGATGCAGCAAAGGTCTGCACGACGATTCGGGCGCTTCACGCGTCCGCATCCCGCAATGTGCTGCGGCAATCATCTCTTTGAAACATAGCTCTGTGACACTCTGGATCGATAACTGAAGGCGACACATGCGAAACGGTCAGAACAACAACAACAAGCGGATGCGGAACAACAACAACAACCGCAACAACAATAATAATAACAACAATAACAATCGGCGCGGCCAGAACCCGATGACCCGGGTCTTCGAATCGAATGGCCCCGACATCAAGATCCGCGGTACCGCCTCCCACGTCGCAGAGAAATACGTCCAGCTCGCCCGCGATGCGCGCAGCTCCGGCGATCCCGTTGCTGCCGAGAACTACTATCAGCACGCCGAGCACTATTTCCGCCTGATCGCCGCCGCGCAGGAGCAGTTCCGGCAGAATCAGCCGCAACCGCGCACCGAAAACGAGATGCCGCCTGAGGACAACGATGACGAGAGCGAGAGCTACTCGAACTTCGGTGCCGAGCCCGGTTTCGTGCCGGTACAACAGCAGCCCTTTGCGCAGCGCGAGCAGCCTCCGCAGCGTGAGGGTGGTCAGCCCTATCAGCAGCGCGGCGAACAGCCCTATCAGCCCCGCGAGAACAATAATCGCGAACACCGTCAGCAGAATCAGCCGCAGGGCCAGCCGCAATATCAGCCGCAACCGCAGCCGATGATGCCGGTCGGCGATGGTGTCGATCGTCTGCCTTCTTTCATCACGGGTGGTGCGCAGCCTCAGCCGGGTGCTGCTCCAGGCGGCTTCGAACAGAATGCTGGTGGAGAGCGCTTCCCGCCGCGTCGTCGCCGCCGTCCGCACGGTCCTCGCCCCGACGTTGCTGCAGCTGGCGCGCCGGCAGAAGCACCAAGCGACGATTTCAATCCGGGCAACTCATAAGCCCAGCCGCTCTCCGGCGAGAGAGCGCACATCACGAGGCTTAGATTGGCCGTGGCTCAAAAAGCTGCGGCCAATTCTTTTGCGCCTGGCAGATTGCTGTTGCTGTCCATCCGCGCATTGGTAACTGCGAGTAGCTTGGCCACGGTATTGTGGCGGATCGCCACCGGATTGCGCTCATAGCCGCCGCGCTGGAAGAAATTCGCCGTCGGCACCTGTTCGCGCATCGCCTGCGGCATGGTCACCATATCGAAACCGTTGCCATCGCCAGTGAGGTTCATCATCTCCAGTTCGGCCGCGCTGAGCGGGCGATCAAACCCGCGGGCGCGGGCAAAATTCACTGACGTCAGTAGTTTGTGGACCTGCAATTGCGGGCCGATATCCATGTCCAGCACCAGCGCGTGCATGGCCCAGCCCTGCGGGGTCGTGCCAAGCTTCTCAAGAGCGCTCCAGTTTTGCGGAACAGTGCGCACAGTCGCCTGCATGCGCTTGAAGACCGCAATCTTGTGATCCATCGCCTTACGCTGCGGGCCCGAGAGCACCGATGCCTTCTCGGTCAGAACTTTCAAAATCTGAGGCCCCTGTTCGGCAACGAGCGTCGTCGTATTGGCTGTGAGCAGCTGATTGTAGCCGATAGCAGTGGAGATCGCGCGAGACCCCGGACGTGACGGGTTCAGGCCCGACTGCATGTCATGGCCGCCATTGCCACCGGTCTCGAAGGAATAGACGCGTACCGCAATGTCGCGTGTCAGCCCGGCCTGCAGGGCGGCACGAGCATAAGCGCGCTTGAACTCCATCTCATTGGCAGGCCGCTGCGGCACGAACTGAAATTGCTCCCTCGCCGCCGCGAGGAAATCCGCCACCACCGGAAGATCCTTGCGGACGCGCGGATCCTCGGGCTCCGGATTCACCGGACGTTTTGGTCCTTCATAAAGCGGCGCCTGTTCCAGCACGTAGTCATTCAGCGTGATCTGCTGGCGGTCGCGGCGCTTGGCATTGCGGATTTTTCGCTTCTCAGAGATTGCATCCCAATAGGCACCGGCCTCCTGATCAAAGGCCGCGCGCGCTTCCTGATATTCCGCAAGCTTGCGTCGGTATTCTGCGACGGCCTGCGGCGAGGCGCCCTGCGCCATCGCATTGGCAACGCCTGCCGGTAATTGGGCGGAATCCAGCGCATAACCGACCGGCATGAACAAAAATACCGCGAGCGGGACAGTGGCAGTAAAGGTGCGAATCAAATGAGACATGGGACCTGTCGAGATGTCAGCCGGCATAGCCGGCCATGCAGAGGAATGAGGCGGGACGCCGCCCCGCGCCCGTCCCAGGCGGGTCAAACATACCCCGCTTAAAATGACGTTGGATGAGTTTGGTGAACAATGTCTTTCCAAGGCCGGACGCTGCCTGCGCTGACACGTCGCGCCGGGAAGCAGAATCACTTCCAGGCGAAGACCGGCTGCTCCAGCTCGGCCACACGGGTGATGCGACCCGCAAGAACTTCGCTGAACTGATAGATCAGCGCGGCGGTTGGCGCGTGAATAAAGTGGCCGAAATGGCTGTAGCGGATCAGGCGCCGGTCGCTCTCGGGAATGGCAACGAAACCGAACGCCTGCGGCCGCGCGAGCTGCGACAGCGCAATGCGGTGAACCGAGGCGACCTCATCGGGGTTCGGCATCAATTGAACGCTGTCTTGCGCCCACATGACGACAGGCGTGATCAGATAGCCGGAGCGGGTCGGGTAATCATCGAGGACACCGATGACATCGTCCCGCGTGAGCTGCAGACCGAGCTCTTCATGCAACTCGCGGATTGCCGCCTGCACGGGTGTCTCGCCGGGATCGCAGCGACCGCCAGGAGGTGCCCATTGATTACTGTGAGCGCGCAGACCGGACGCGCGTAACGTCAGCAACAGCGAGGTCTCCAATTCGGTCGCCGCTTCAACCATCACCAGGGCCACCGCCGCACGCTTCAGCCCCGAAGCGTACTGGCCCTCGCCGATCCGCGTGAATGCGGCCAGGCGATTCTCGATCATTGTTCGGGTGGCGGCATTGAACGGCAGGATCATCCGCGATTGATAGCACAGTCACGGATGATCCAACAAAGCCGATAAATTCAGCGCATCAGGCCAGTTCAGATGCCGCGCGCTGCATGTTGTCCGACATATCACTGGTCACAGTGCTCTGCTCTTCGACGGCCGCTGCCGTCGAAGTCACGAACTCGTTAACATGTTCGATTGCCTGCTTGATAGAAACCAGCGCGCCAACCACGTCACCGGAGATACCGTTCAGGGCCTCGATCTCGCTGCTTATCTTGTCGGTCGCCTGCTTGGCCTGGTTGGCCAAATTCTTGACCTCCGCCGCCACCACCGCAAAGCCCCGCCCCGCCTCACCGGCGCGAGCCGATTCGATGGTCGCATTGAGGGCGAGCAGATTGATCTGGCCGGTGATGTCGCCGATGAGCCCAACGATGCCTCCCATGGCATGTGCAGCCGAGGTGAGCCGCTGCGCCTGGATGTCCGCCGTCTCCACCTGTTGCACCGCGGACTCTGCCGTCTGCCGGGACTTCACCATCGTCTCGGAGATTTCGCGGATCGATGCATTCATCTCTTCGCTGCCGGCAGCGACCGACTCGATCAAGGAACGAGCGCGCTCCGCTTTCAAGCGTGCCATGGCCTGCGCCGTAATATCGGCAGCGTATTTGACCACTTTGAACGGCCTGCCGTTGAGATCGAAAATCGGATTGTAGGATGCCTGGATCCAGATCTCCCGCCCCCCCTTTCCGATGCGTCTGTATTCCGCGGCCTGATAGGTCCCGCGATTAAGGCTCGCCCAGAATTCCACATAGGCCGCGCCAGATCGCTCTATCGGATCGACAAACATGCTGTGATGCCGGTCCCGGATTTCGTCGATCGTGTAACCGACCGTATCAAGGAAATTCTGGTTTGCCGTCAGGATGGTGCCATCCATGCGAAACTCGATGACCGCCTGCGACTTGCGAATAGCCGCCATCTGGCCGTTGCTATCAGCGGCCAGCAACTTTTGTTGGGTCACGTCGGTCGCGAATTTCACAACCTTGAACGGCTTGCCGGCATCATTGAGAATCGGATTATAGGTCGCGAGAATCCAGATTTCCTTGCCACCCTTGCCGACGCGCTTGTATTCGGCCGCCTGATATTCACCCCGGCCGAGCCGCGCCCAGAAGTCCCGGTAGGCTGCGCCATCGCGTTCACCGGCTTCCACGAACATGCTGTGATGCCGCCCCTGTATTTCGGACAGCGCGTAACCAAGCGTGTTCAGAAAATTCTCGTTTGCGGTAATGATAGTTCCGTCAAGATTGAATTCGATGACCGCCTGCGCACGGCTGATCGCGATCACTTTTCCGGAGGCTTCGAGGCTTTCGAGTTTCTGCGCCGTGATATCTGTAGCGAATTTGATGACTTTGAACGGCTTACCACTCTTGTCCATGATCGGGTTATAGGAGGCCTCGATCCAGATCTCCCTGCCGCCTTTGGCGACCCGCTTGAACTGCCCTGCCTGAAATTCACCCCTGTTAAGGTTACCCCAGAACTCCCGATAGGCGACACTCTCGTGTACGGCAGGCTCCACAAATATACTGTGGTGCTTGCCCTTGATCTCATCGAGCGTGTAGCCGAGCGCCTTGAGAAAATTCTCATTCGCTTTGATGATCGTGCCATCGAGATTGAATTCTATGATGGCCTGGGAGCGACTGATGGCGGTCGCTTGCGCCAACGCATTCTGCAAATCGGTCTTGCTCTGTCGGTTAAACATCTGTCGCTCCGTGGCCAAAACGGCCGTTGTCGTAAAATAGTCGACGAACGACGTCGCGCGGCACTGCGCGTCGTTTTCTCAAATCAAATAAACTGGAAGGTTCGAGCAGCTGACCTAGTCGACCAGCTGCTGATTCTGTGATCCCTCACGCCCCCAATAGGCCGCTACCTTTTCAGCCAGCTGGTTGTGGTTGTCATGGAGCTTGGCATTGCTGCTCGCCGCCGGTTGATCGGCCGCACCGGCTGTCAAGCTGCGTGCAGCAATCTGCTGAAAATACTCGAGCACAGCGATACGCAGGTTGGATGATAGATTTGGTGTTTCGCGCTTGCGCTCAATCTTCTCGATATAGTGCTCGATAGTGGTATTCTCCATGCGAACGATCGCTTGCAGGCTGGCCCAGAAGCTGTCTTCCAAGCTGACGCTAGTGCGTTTTTTCGAGACGACAACCGAGCGCTTGCGATTAACGTTGGGGCGGTTCATTGCGGCTTCGTATCCCATTTTATCAGTCCTCTTCTGTTAAAGCTGGCATTGAAGTTCACGCGTTACTGATTCAGTTCACTAACACTGCGCCGTCACAGCGAATGCCGGATACCCACACATCGGCCTGTCCAATTCCGACGCCGAGACTTGCCAACGTTGCCGCCAGCAATTGATCGATTGAACTGGTTGCCCCGCTGATGATGCTGGTGACGAGTCCACCAAGACCCGGGATCGCCAAACCCAGTCCAAGAACACTGATGTTGAGGTCGCCAAGCAGACTGCCCGTCAGGGACGACGTGAAGTTTGTCGTGTTTACGGTCTTCTTCGTCTGCGACGTGATATCCGAATAGCTGAAATTGACGCTGACCGGCGTGGTGTTGCCCATGCCCGCATGGGCCTTTGCCGTCACAATTGGAATACCCAGGAGATTCACAAGCGGTGCCGGCCCTGGATTCGGCTTGGTCGCAACATTGTTGAGGTCGGCTACAGTGACGTTACCTATCCATGCATCGACAATGCCCGGCGTAACGCCAAGCGTGACGCTCGATGTATTGACGTTGGGATAGCCGCAACTGACCTTGTTCAGCGTCGCTGTGCCCGACGCGACCTCTACATAAACCGGTAGATTGACCAATGACGCCGAACCACTTCCGATCAACTGGATGGATAGCAGCACACGTGTCTGAGCTGTATGAACACTGACGCCCTGCGTGCCCACGGCAATCCAGCCGGATCCCTGTGGCCGTGCGCCAATGGTCGCCGTCAGTGACGCGCTGGCAATGCCAGGCAGACCTAAATTGACGGATGTGGCGATCTGGTTGGTGCCGTTAGCGATTCCAGCTGTTGCCTGTAGCAAATCGTAAAGCGAGATGCTCACACCGTTTTTCGGCTTGACGCCCACAATCAGGTTCGCGTAGGGGCCCGCATCGATCAGCTTGCCAGGCGCAATCTTGGTCGTCACGGATGCCGAAGCCTGCGATATCGTCGAGAGTGCGGTGGTCGCGGTGCCGCTGCCATTGGTAGCCTGCTGCGCGCTCAGCGCTGCGGCAAGAACGTCGCCGATCTTGACGTTCGAATTCAACAGCGTGTCATAAGTCACACCGGTCAGACCGACGCGCGTCGCCAGCGCCGAGAGGAAGGTGAAAGCATCGATGCGCGCGCCAAGAAGCGCATTGTAGTCCATGACTGACAGCGACAGGGTCGTGCCCAGCATTGATCCGAGAACACTATTCAACAAGCCGCCATTTAACGATGCCAATCGCGAACCGATCGAGAATGACGCGATAGCCGTCGTTGTTGCGGTCGCCGTTGTCTTGATGGTGAAATTGTTGCTGCCGGTAAAGAAATGGCTGAAGTAGAGGGGCGTCGCCGTCTGAAGACTGACCCGCGCCGCATTGGCTGTTCCAGTCGCTGGCGTGACAAAGCGGCTTTGCGTAGCGACGGCGGAATTGGCTGTGTAAGTTCCGAGTTCTACACCGACCAGAGCGCTGGCTGGATAGTTATTGCTGGTGACCGCCGCCTTTGCTGCGTTTGTCGCATTGCTTAAGTTGCTGGCCGCAACGATCGCGGCGAGATCCGTGGCAGCTTGCGTCTTGCGACGATCGGCGGCAATGGTCCCAATATCGACACCCAGTGCAGCACAACAAACGGCCAGGATCATGCCGCCCGCAGACATGATGGCAATATTTCCGCGCTGGTCGGTGCGAAACCTCTTGAGAAGTGCGCGCATCGGTTCCATCGCTCAAAACCCTCCGTAGGGAATGGCGGCAGATCGCGAGACTTGCGATGGAGGCATCGGCACGAAAGGAAGTGAATAGATGAACATGGTCGACGCGTCGTAGTTGACCGTGACCACGAAGACGTTTGCGTTCGACGACGATGTCGCCGCATTGACGCTCAGCTTTGACGCATTGATCAGCGGATAAGTCGCGGCATTCGACGTGACATAGGTCGATGCAATCGAGCCACGTTCGGTCTCGGTCAGCCCGGCGACAGAGGAACGTGCTGCCTCGGCAGCAAGCTGCTGAACACCGTGAACGACTGCAAAATATGACCCAAAGACGACGATGCCGAAAACGATCGACAGAAAGACGGGAAGCAGCATCGCGAATTCGACTGCGGAAGAACCGCGTCGACACGATAGGAGTTTTTTCATGCCGGCATCGAATCTCAACATGCGCTGAGCTTCGCAAGACCGCGTGAAAACTACCTATACAACTTCTGCTACCACTTGGTGGGATCGATCATCTCCAATGCCTGCATTGTGTTGGATGATGGCATTGGATTTGATGAGGTGATCATGTTTTCTGATACGCGCGCTGATGAGAGAACTATATACCGAAGAATTTAACGTGTAGTTCCTCTATTAGAATGCTGTGTTTCTTGCGAATACCCTCGCGCGCGCATAGCACGAGTTTGGGTATCGCCAGCTTTGGAAGATAATACTCATTGGCCGCCAAGAGCGACGCCGGGATCAGAGCCGTTGGCAGCAGGGTCAAACCGATGCCCGCCTTCGCAGCCTCGATCCGTGCATGATAGTCCGGGCTGGAAAATGCGATACGATAGATCATTCCCTTGCGCTCAAGCGCCTGAACCATGACGTTATGCACGATCTGCCCCGGCCAGGTCAGCAACGGAATGGGCGCGCCAGGACTTAACGTAAAATCCCTGGATCGAACCCAAGTCAATTCATCGTCGCGTTGCGCGATGACATCGATGGCCGCATCCCCGGGCATATCGGAGATACTGAGGAACACGCCGACATCGACGTAGCCGTCGAGCATGCTTTTCGCGATCTCGGCCGAATTATCTGAATAGATGCAGACATTGCTCATCGCCGCCTTGCTCATCCCTTCCATTGCGCGTTGCGAATAGAAATTGGTCAGACCAAGCCGGATGGTCTGATCTTCGAGCGAAGCGCCACGCAGCAAGAGCAACTGGTCGTTCGCCTCCAAAATCTTCCTGGCCTGGATCAGAACGAGCTTTCCGAGTTCTGTCGTCGATGAGCCGTTGGCAGACTTCTGGAAGATACTGCCGCCGACCGCGTGCTCAATGCGCTTGATCTGCGAGCTGATGGCCGGCTGGCTCAAGCCGAGCAGCTTCGCGGCCTTGGTGATGCTGCCGGCTTCGGAGATACCGACAACCGATCGCATGATTTCGGTCGGGATGCTCGAATGCTGGTACCGCCGATGCATAATACGTTGTCCTTTGAGATCGACGTCTTCTCCACGCAACGGAATTGTCCGCTTCGAGACGTCACACCAAAGTCATCGGCCATCTACATCAATCTGGCCGAAACGTTTCTTAGGCTCGTCCAAATTGTAGACGCCACGGCATACACCTTCCTTCCAGTTGTATCGGTGTCTTTTTACACATGCCAAGTACTTTCACGAGGAGGCATGTGTGATTTCTGCATTAGCAATCTCAAAGAGGGGGCGCGGGTAGAACGCTACCGTGATTACACGTATTTTTTTAAAGCCGCGAAATGTAAAGCATCGGGATAGCACTTCACAGGCTGGAACTCAGCAACCGCGATTCGCGGAAAAAGCTGACGTACCTCAGTGAGGTAGTTCAGCTCATTCTCAACCTAAGGTGATAAATCGCTTTAAAGTCTGATGGAGCGCGAGCGATATCCCGATGCCGGTGACGCCACCTGCAAGTTTGACCAGCGCATCCCGCACCTCGCCGTGCCGGTCCGGCGTCAGATGTTGCAGCACCTCCAGCCCGACTGCCGCCCCCCCAACGAGCGTCAGAACAAGCCAGAGATGGCGGGGATAGGCGAGACCGAACAAAAGGCCCACGAGTGCGAATGCGCCGAAGCGCTCAAGGCTGACGCCGCCAAAATGCGGCCGCAGCCCGATCGGTGACAGAGTCGCAAAAGCAATCAATGCAAGTGTAGTCCACGCGACAACAATGACGGTTTTCCGATACATCCAGCAGTCATATCCCATGCAACCGCAGGAGCGGCAATTTCTCACCTTTGACGGTTAATCGAACGCGCAGAGAACTACCACCGGCATTCCGACGCACTCCGCGGACAAAACCTCCCTCAGCGGGGGTTGCGGAGTTGCCAAGTGTCTAAACTGTCAGGTTTGATCTCGAACCGATCTTGCATCCGTGCATACATGGTTCCCGCGATGCGTGCGACCGGAAGATAGTGATCATAGTCCGTACGCAAGGTGACGGGGTCGACAACACCATCGCGAACCTGAATGCCCAGGACCTCTCCGACCAGTAGGTCGCGTTCTGCGCCAAAGTTCATCATTGTCACTTTTCGGCATTCCAGTGCCGCAGGCGCCTTCGCCAAATGCGGCACCGGCACATTGATGCCAGCCGTCATTGGGAGCTGCAGGGCATCCAGTTCACCGATGTCAGATGGAAAGCTGATCGAACAATCGACCATATCGTTGGCAAGGGCCTCATCCACCATATTGATAACAAACAACCCATTGGCGCGCACATTGCGGGTCGTGTCCTTGACCGACAGATCGGGCCTGGCCTGCAGGCCGACCACCACCAGCGGCGGTTTCTCGGAGAACACATTGAAGAACGAGAACGGCGCTGCATTGACCACGCCAGCCTCGGAAATGGTTGTGATCAACGCAATCGGTCGCGGGACAACAAGACCACAAAGCAACTTGTAGCGCTCCGGCGCGCTAAGCTTGGCGAAATCAAAGTGGATCGTCATCGCAGGTTTTGCCTCTTGTGCCGCACCTTGCCGCAACGAGGCAGGAGCTTATCCGATCTTGAACAGCCGGCTCGCATTACCGAACAGGACTTTCTGACGATCAGTGTCCGATAGCTTGGCCTTGTTGACCAGCCCTACCGGATCGGGGTCCCCCATGTCGAACGGGTAGTCCGAGCCCATCATAACGCGATCGAGGCCCACCGTCTTGATCAGGTTGTCGATCAGCTCCGCAGAGAAAACGCAGGTGTCAAACCAGAGCCGCTTGAGATAGGTCGACGGCGCATCTGCCGTGAGCCGGCGTACTTCCGGACGCACCTTCCAGGCGTGATCCAGTCGGGCTGCGTAGAATGGGTAGAAACCACCGCCATGAGCGATAACCACGTCGAGATCCGGATGCCGGTCTAGAATGCCACCCATGATGAAGTGGGCGATCGCAATGGTCTCCTCGATGGGCTGGCCGACGCTGTTGACCATGAAGAAATCGCCGAGCCGCTGGCCATGGGAGAAACCTAGGGGATGCACGAACAGCGGTATGCGCAGATTGGCAAGCCGCGCATAGAGTGGATCGAAGGCGGCATGGGACAGTTCGAGGTTTTCGACGCGGGTATCGATCTGGAAGCCGCGCAGGCCGAGTTGCTCGACTGCATGAACCGCCTCCTCCACCGCACGCCCGGGAAACCGCATCGGCAGCGTACCCATCCCCGCGAAATGTGCAGGATCCTGCGCCACGAGCGCGGCAATGTCTTCGTTCTGCACGCGCGACAGCGCACATTGCAAATCTTCGTCGGCCCAGTAGTTCTGTTGCGCCGGTGCCGGCGCGATCACCTGAAAGTCGACGCCCATCTTCGCCATCATCTCGCGGCGCTTGGCGATGTCGAGCATCAGGCCCGGAAGCAGCTTGCCCTGCTCTGCATCAGTTTCGCGGCTCGCCGGCGACATGTCGCGCCGATAGGGATTGTCCATCGGGTCGTAATGTCCGGCCACCAACGGCTCGACGCGCTTGCTGAGTCCATGGGTGTGCATGTCGATGATGGGCATTCGAAATCTCTTCTTCTTAGTTTAGTTCGGCACTGGCGGGGACACGCTGATGCCAGTCTGTCGCGCCCTGATAGGCGTGAGCGGCGCGCAGGATATCGGCCTCGGCATAGGGGCGGCCGACCAGCTGGAACGCGATCGGCAGACCTGCCGCATCGAAGCCGCACGGCACTGACGCTCCGGGGAGACCGAGATAATTGATGCCGCGGGTGCAATGTGTGAGCTGGCCGATCACAGCAGCGACGTCGGCGGGATTGCCTTCGGTGGTCGCCGCGATGGTCGGTACCGGAATCGAGATCGCCGGCAGAAGCGCGAGATCGGCGGATCCGATGCAGGACGCGATCCATTGCTGGGTGATCTGCACACGCAGCGACAGCGCTTCCACATAACGGGTCGCCGGATAGAGCAGGCCGGGCTCGATGCGCGAGCGCACCTGATCGGCATAATCCTGCGGTCGCTCGATCAGCCAGCGGCGATGGATCGTCGCAGCCTCAACGCTCATGACGATCTGCATCAGCGCGTTGATCAAGGCCATGTCCGGCGGCGAGGTCTCGACGACGGTGGCGCCGAGCAACCGCAACACCTTCACAGCTTCGTCCAGCGCAGTCGCCACATCCGAATGCATGAGCTCGCGGTAGTATCCACCGGGAATTGCGATGCGCATCCCGGTCACACCCGTATCGAGCGTCGTTTCATAGTCGCGATCCGCGATCACCGACAGCAGTCGCGCGGCATCTCGTGCGGTGCGGGCCAGAGGTCCCGTGCAATCTAGTGAGGCAGATAGCGGCATCACACCATCAGTCGGAACCAGTCCCCAGGTCGGCTTCAACCCGATCAGGCCGCACATCGCGCCGGGATGGCGTAGTGAACCGCCAGTATCCGTCCCGAGCGAGCCGGTCACGAGGCGCGCGGCGACGGCAACGCCGGAACCGGAGGACGAGCCGCCCGGCACATGCGCCGGATTCCACGGGTTGCGCGCATGCCCCAACGATTCGTTATAGCCCGTCGGACTCATGGCGAATTCAGCCAGTTGCAGCCGGCCGAGATCGAGCGCGCCGGCGGCATCGAGCCGGGCAATCACCGTGGCTGTCACGTCAGCGCGAAAGTCAGCCCGGATTTTCGAGCCGCCACCGGACAGATCACCGACACGGTAGAAGAGGTCTTTATGTGCAAGGGGCACGCCATGCAGTACCGGCAATGCCCCCCCCGATGCGCGCAACTTGTCGGCGGCTTCGGCCGCATCCAGCGCCCGTTCGTCGTCAAGCCGCACCACCGCATTCAATTTGCGGCCGATCAGATCGAGCCGTTCCAGCGCCACCGTTGTCGCCTTCACGGACGTGACTCCGCCTTTAGCAACTGCATCCGCGAGAGCGCAGAGATCAAGGGCTGCGATTGCGCTCTGCATCAGCGCTTGTCCATGCCAGCGAGCCACGCCTGATAGGCGTAGGGCGTCGAATCGAACGCCATGTCTTGTACAGCCGCAGTCGCGACGCGCGTGTTGTTTTCCACGACCAGCCCCGTCATGCGCGGTGTGCGTTCAGCGGCGCCGGGCGCCTTGTTCAATTCGGCGGCTACTTGGCGCAACAGGTCTTCGCTCATGATCACCTCAATGCACGCCGAGGCGCTGGAACAGCACATCAGTCTGCTGGTTCATTTCCTGCGACGTGCCGTGATGCACGATCTGCCCGGTTTCCATAATGTAGACGCGATCGGCGACGGCCAGCGCGCTGTAGAGATTCTGCTCGACCAGCAAGATCGACAACCCTTCCTTTTTAAGATCGAGAATGATGCTCTCGAGGTGCTGCACCATCACCGGCGCGAGACCTTCGGACGGCTCGTCCATCAGGATCAATTCGGGATCGATCATCAGCGCACGGCCCACAGCCAGCATGCCGCGCTCACCGCCAGACAACTGGCCACCGCGGTGATAGCGACGCTCAGCAAGCCGCGGAAAAATGCCGAATACGCGATCGAGCGTCCAGCCATCCTTGGCACGCGCGCTCTTTAGCATGGTCAGATGCTCGGTCACCGTCAGCGACGGAAACAGCCGGCGGCCCTGTGGCACAATGGCGATCTTCCGATTGGCGATGTCATGAGGACGCAGCCCAATGAGGCTCTCGTCGCGCCAGGTGATCGTGCCCGAGCGCACCTGTGGCGGCGTCAGACCCATTATGGAACGAATGAAAGTGGTCTTGCCCATACCATTGCGGCCGAGCAGCGCGACGATCTCACCGGGACGCACCTCGAGCGAGGCGCCGCGCACCACAACCGCGTCGCCGTAACCGCTGTGCAGATCCTTGACCTCAAGCATGACGCGGCTTCCCGAGATAGACTTCCTGAACCTGCTTGTTGCGGCGGATGCCTTCCGGCGGCTCCTCCACCAGCACGCGGCCTTCGAACATGCAGGTGACGTAGTCGACCAGACCGAGCGCCAGATCCATGTCGTGTTCGATCAGGATCACGGTGATTGCCGGGTCGAGCGAGCGGATCACGTCGGCAATCATCGAGCGCTCCGACGGCGACAGGCCGGCCGCGGGCTCATCCAGCAGCAACATGGTCGGCGTCGTCACCAGCGCAATCGCGATTTCGAGCTGACGCTGCTCGCCATAGGACATTTCCTTGACGATGATGTCCGCGCGTTCGGCGATCCGTGCGGCATTCAGCGCGGCCGCGATACGTGTAGCCTCGCTATCGTCCGGATCGGGCGAACCGAACAGCGAAAACTTCTTCGGCTTCAATCCGCGCAGCGCCAGCATCATGTTGTCTTGCACGCTCAGCGTGGGGAACAGATTGGTGATCTGGAAGGTGCGCGAGATGCCGAGCTGCGCACGCCGGTGTGGCGGCAGTCTGGACACATCATGCCCGTTGAATTTGATCTTGCCGGAGGTCGGCGGATGCGCGCCGGCGATGGCATTGAACAATGTGGTCTTGCCGGCGCCATTGGGGCCGATGATGGCGCGGCGCTGGCCCCGCGGCACAATCAGGCTGACGCCATCGACCGCCCGCAAGGCATCGAAGGCCACGACCACATCTGTCAGCGTCAGGATCGATTCGGACACGAATAATTCCCAGTGAACGAGACGCGGCGATACGGCCGCGCCTCGATGTCAGCAATATTGAATCAGGTCTTCTTGATGCCCTGGAAGGTCCGCGAGTAAGGCGGCTGCTTCAGATAGGTCGCCGGATCGTACTTCCAGAATTGCGAGACATTCGGATAGGTCTCGATCGGCACGTTCCAGTATTTGCCATCGGCGCGCTTGACGACCTTGCGAATGTAGACGTCGTAGATCGGGTTGCCGTAGTCGTCGAACTTCACGGTCTTGCCGAGCGGCGAATTGTCGAGCTCGGTCTTCAGTACCGTATCGATAAAGGTTTCGCGGTCCTCGACCTTGCCGCCCATCTTCTTCAGCGCGGCATCGATCCACATCATGCCGGAATACATCGAGAAACCGTAGAGCGACGGGATCTTGCCGTACTTCGCCTCATAATCCTTCTCGAACTTTGCCGTGGTCGGGACGTCCGAACCTTCGGCGAAATGTGCCGCTGCGATGATGCCTTCGCATTCGGGGCCCATGGTGCGGATCACCGACTGGTCGGTGCCGTTCATCGCCATCAACAGCGGCGTCTTTTCCTTCAGGCCGAAGGACGCGTATTGCTGGATCAGACGAGTCGAGTCCGCGCCGGTCTCCATCGCGAAGATCGCGTCGACCTTGAGATCGGCGAGCTGGCCGAGATAGGGGCTGAAGTCGGCGGTGTTCAGCGGATGCCAGAACTGCTGCACGATCTGCCCGCCACCTTCAGTGAAGACCTGGGCGAGACCGCCGCACTGTTCGTGGCCGAAGGTGTAATCCTGGCTGATGGTGGCGATCTTCTTGTAACCCTGCTTCAGGGCCCAATCGCCGAACGGATGGGTGAAGGCGCTGGCTGAATAGCCGGCGACGCGGATTACGTTCTTGATGCGGGCGCGCTGGGTGAGATCGTCAGCCGCGATAATCGGAATGAAGTAGGGCGTTCCGGTGCCCTTGACGTAGTTGGCGACAGCAAGGCCGGTATTGGCGAGCAGGTTGCCGATCAGCATATGGCAATTGCCCTGCTCGACCAGGCGGCGCGCTTTCTGCAGAGCAGTGTCGGGATTCGACGCATCGTCCTCGATCACCAGCTCGACCTTGCGGCCGCCCATCTCGTTCTTTACCTGATCGAGATAGAACTGCACGCCCTCGACCATTTCCTTGCCGCCCGACGCGACAACGCCGGTCAGCGGCGCCAACAGACCGATCTTGATCGGGCCGGCCTGGGCCTGTGCGGAGCGCCACGGAGCGACGCCGACGCCCGCGGCAGCGACGGCCGCCGTAGTGTTCTTGAGAAATTGCCTGCGATCCATCTCGAAGTCCTTTCGTGAGCAACCCGATTGAAACGTGAAACCGACTTATCGCACCTTGCGCGAGGTGATCGCGCGCAGCTTGCCTATGATGCCCTCGGGGGCGAAGATCATGATGAGAACGAATGTGATGCCGAGAACCATCAGCCAGCGTTCGGTGTAAGAGCTGACGATGTTTTCCAGCACGATGATCGCCGCTGCCCCGACAAAGGCGCCGAACAACGTGCCGACACCGCCGGCGATCATCATCAACACGCCTTCCACCGATTGCGCGAGCGCGACGGTCGAAGGGCTGACGAAATTGTTGAACATCGCGTAGAGGCCCCCGGCGATACCGGCGAAGATGCCGGACACCGTGAAACCGATGAACAGATGCAGTGGCACATTGTAGCCGAGGCTGCGCATGCGGCTTTCACTGTCTCGGATGCCGCGCAGCGTCAGGCCGAACGGAGATCGCACGAACCGCCACATGGCAAAAGATACAATGACGGCGCCGGCCAGCACCGCCCAATAGAACGCGCTGTGGCTCATCAGGGCTGCCGGCCGCACATCGGCGCGCATGCCGTTCTCGCCCCCGGTGACCTGCGTCCAGCGCAAGCAGACGCCCCACACGATCATGCCGAGCGCCAGCGTCAGCAGCAGGAAGTAGACGCCGGAGGTGCGGACTGCGAGCAGCGCAAATACCGAGGCCACCGCGGTGGCCGCCAGCACACCGAGCGCGAAGCCCGCCCAGGGCGACAGACCGGCCTGGCCGGTCGCATAAACGACGACATAGGTCGAGACACCGAAGATGGCACCATGCCCGAGGGAAGTCCGGCCGGCAAAGCCGGCGAGAATGTCGATCGACATGGCAAGGACTCCGAAGATCAACACTTCGGTGGCGAGGCCGACCTGATAGCTCGACAGCACCATCGGCAGGCAGGCCGCGACGATCACCACCAGCGCGGCGATGACGAGCGCACGGCTAGTCATGCCGGCGAGAACTGACGTTTTGGATACGGGCTGCGTCATGTGGCACGTCCGAACAGGCCGAGCGGACGGAATGCGAGCAACACCGCCATCGGGCCGAAGATCACGAAATAAGCGAGTTCGGGGAACATCACCTGGCCGAGCGTATTCAGGAGCCCGACCAGCAGGCTACCGACACCGACGCCGACGAGGCTGCCACGCCCACCGATGATGACGACGGCGAGACTAAAGGTGAGGATTTCCGCGTCCGCCGACGGATAGAGCGACAGGAACGCGCCTCCCATCAGGCCACCAAGGCCGGCCAGCGCCGAACCGAACAGGAAGGTGAAGAGGAAGACACGGCGGATATTCACGCCGGAGGCTTCCACCATCTCGGCATCGTCGACGCCGGCACGGATCAGCGCGCCGAGCCTTGTATGATTGAGCAGCACCCACAGGCCGATGAAGACGAAGATGCCCATGCCCAGCACAAACAACCGGTAGATCGGATAGAAGGTGCCGAACACCCGCGTGCCGCCGCGCAACATCTCCGGGATCGGCACAGTGAAGCTGTCGCCGCCCCAGATCACCAGCGCGAGATCGTTGAGGAAAAAGGCGACGCCGAGGGTCAGCAGCACCTGCCGCAGCTCATTGCCACGTACAAAGCGCAGCAATCCCTGATCGAGCACGAAGCCGATGGCCGCAATCGCAGCCATGGCGCCTATACCGCCGAGCACAAAGCTGCCGGTCTTCACCGCAACGCTATAGCCGATATAGCCGCCGAACAGATACAGCGCGCCATGCGCGAGATTGACGATGCGCAGCAGGCCGAAGATCAGCGTGAAGCCGCTTGCCACGACGAACAGCAACGCGGCGAAAGTCAGGCCGTTGAGGAGTTGAAAGAGACTCATGCCCTGCTGCTTGCCTGATCTATGCTTCTGGCGCTTTCGGTCCGACCGAAAGATACCAATCGAGAATCTGTTCGCCGGTCATGAAAGCCACGTCGGATTTCTTCTGGATGGTCTCGAAGATCCGGCGGAAGTGCTTCAGGCGATGCGGCGCGCCCATGATGTAGGGATGCACAACCAATGCCATGACACGGGCCGAATTCTCGGAATCCGCGTAAATCTGCTCGAACTGGTCGATGGCCCGGTCGTAATATTCCGACGCCTTGTGATGCTGGATCAGCATCATCGCGACGTCATTGCATTCCTGCGTATAGGGCACGTTGACGATCGGCGTCGTCGTGGTCCTGAGCCACACCGGCTGATCGTCGAGCACCCAGTCGGCGACGTAGTCATAGCCTTCCTGTTTCAGCAGATCCGGCGTTTCCCAAGTCTCGGTCAGACCGGGCCCGAGCCAGCCGCGCGGCCGCTTGCCGGTGGCCTTCTCGATCACGTCGGCAGTCTTGCGGATATCCTCGCGTTCGTTCTCAACCTTCTGCATATTGCGCTGGGTGAAACCGTGACCCATGAATTCCCAGTTGCGCGCTTTGGCTGCCTCGACGATGGGCGGGTAAGCGGCGATTGCCGAGCCATTGATCGCCAGCGCGGCGGGGAGCTTGTAGTCGTCGAACACCTTCAGCATGCGCCAGAAGCCGACACGATTGCCGTATTCGTGCCAGGCCCAGTTCGGAACGTCCGGCGACGGCGAGCCGCCGGCCGGCGGTGTCAGCACCGTACGCGGCATCGGCTGCTTGGCGTCCCATTCCTCCACATTGACGATGATCCACACTGCCATGCGCTTCCCATTCGGCAGCTTCAGTGGTGGACGAGCGTCAATCGGCGAGTAGGAAATGCGTTCGGTCGGCAACATGATCAGGTCTCCGGCTCAACGATGGTAATGCCGAGCGACGGCAGGCCTTCGATCCGCGCGTCGATAACGTCGCCCGGAACGACGGGACCCACGCCGGCAGGCGTGCCCGTATAGATGAGATCGCCCGGCTCGAGCTTCATCTGCTTCGAGAGCTGCGCCACGATCTCCGGCACGCTCCAGATCATCTGGCCGATATCGCCGCGCTGCTTCTCGACGCCGTTCACCGACAGCGTGATCGCGCAATTGTTGAAATGCCGGGCATCGCGTGCCGGCGCAATTTCGCCGCAAGGCGCGGACGCGTCGAAGCTTTTGCCCATTTCCCAAGGCAGTCGCATATCGCGGGCATCGCGCTGGCGGTCGCGACGGGTGAGATCGATGCCGACGGCATAACCCCAGATATAATCGAGCGCATCCTCCACCGCGATATCGCGGCCGCCGCGTCCGATCGCCAGCACCAGCTCAACCTCGAACTGGAAGTCCTCGGTGAAAGCCGGATAAGGCACGCGCGCGCCGTCCGGCACCACGCTGTCGCGCGGCTTCTGGAAGAAGAACGGCGGATCGCGCTCGTCGGCTTCCTTCATCTCGCGGATGTGGTCGAGATAGTTGCGCCCCACGCAATAGACGCGGCGTACAGGGAAAAAACCGCCCCCCACGACCGGCACGCCGGTGACGGGAATTGCTGGCAGCATCTGCTGGGACGTCACACTCACTTCGCCACCTGGGTATTGTGCCAATCGAGGATCTGGGCGCCATTCCAATGCACCACGCCTTCGAACTGGTTGACGTAATCATAGATCGCTTCGAGATACTTGATGCGGAACGGCTGACCCGAAATATACGGATGGATCGCGATCGACATGATCTTCGGCCGCTCCGCGCTCTCCGCATAGAGGCGATCGAACTGGTCCTTGGCGCGATTCAGGAGCTGCGTGCTCTCGTGATGTTGCACCATCATCATCGGGATGTCGTTCATCTCCACCGTGTAAGGCAGCGTTGTGAGCGGCCCCTTCTCGGTACGGATCACGGTCGGTTCGTCGTCATAGACCCAGTCACCGATATATTTCACGCCGGCTTCGGCGAGGAATTCCGGGGTCTGCAGCGTCTGCGTAAGACCCGGCCCGAGCCAGCCCACCGGGCGCTTGCCGGTGAAGTTCTCGATCACATCCATCGAGCGGTTGATCATCGCTTTCTGGTCGGCCTCCTTGTGGATGGGCCCCTGCTCATAGGCATGGCCCATGAACTCCCAGCCGGCGTCCTTCGCCTGCTGGGCGACGCGTGGATAGTCCTCGCAGACGCGCGCATTGATCGACAGCGTGGGCTTGATGCCGAGCTTCTTGTAGAGATCGAAGAAACGCCAGACACCGACACGCATGCCGTATTCGTGCCAGCCCCAATTGGCGACATCGGGCAGCAGCGGAATGCCGGTCGGCGCCGGCAGCACCTGACGCGCCATCGGCTTGGCAATATCCCAGACCTCGAGATTGACGATGGTCCAGATGATCATGCGGGCATTGCCCGGCAGCTTCAGCTTGGGACGATCGACGATGGCGGAATAGTCGCAACGCTCGCGCGGCTGCATGGGACCGGTCATGGCTGGATGCCCTTCGAAAGTGGGAAGTTGTATGGGATCATGCGGCGCGTCCTGCACCCTTGAGGCCATCGAGCTGCATCACGGCATCGGTATCCATCACGAAACCGAAGGCGGTGCGGATGCAGGCGAGGCCGGCGGCGTGCAACTCCGGCCCGTCCATGCTGTCGACGCAATCCTCGACGACGATCACCGAGTAGTCCCGCACATTGGCAGCCGTCGTCGTCGCCAGCACACAGGAATTGGTGTTTACGCCGGTGACGAGCAGCGTGTTGATGCCGTGCGAACGCAACACGAAATCGAGATCGGTGCCCAAGAAGCAATCGTAGCGCTTCTTGGTGTTGACGATGAAGTCGCTGGGGTCCAGCAGCTCCGGCATCACGGTGCAGCCGGGGCCGCCCATGATATTGTGCCGCATCACATTCTTGCGCGTTGCTTTTGGATCCTCGGCGCGGGTCCGCCAGAACGGATTGGCGCGGATCTCGGCCTCGTCGCGATAGGACGTGACCTGGTGGATCACGGGAATGCCGACACTACGGCACCAGTCGAACAGCCGCTTATTGGCAGCGATCACCGTCTTCGCGACATCCGGCGTGGTCGGCATGGTCGCCACCGACATGTCCAGATGACCGCGATGCAGGTCGATCGCGACAACGGCAGCCTTGATCTGATCGACACCAAAATTCATGATCACACCAGCGGGTTGAACGAAGTTTTCAGCAGAGTGCGCTGATCGATCTTGAATTTGTCGGCGAGCCAGTCGGCCAACACTTCCTGTCCAATGGTGGGATTGTCGTGCTGGCAATGTTCGGCGCCGGTCTCGTCCGGCTCAAGCACGCGCAATGTCGCATCAACACCATTGGCAATCGCATGGTCATAGGTCGAGCGCGCCGCGGTCACCGTGAGCACGTCGTGGCCGCCATGCAGCACGAGATACGGACACTTCATGTGTTCGAGATGGCCCTTCAGCGTAAAGGGCTTCATCAGCTCATGAGCTTCCTTCATGGTCTTGGCGCCAAATACCCAGCGGATATGCATCGCCAGACCGAAGTCGTCGCCCTTCTGGCCCCACATGTCATGCACCGACCAGACAGCCCCGTGCGAGATCACCGCCGCGAGGCGATGCTCGTAACAGCCGGCGCGCGCGGCGTAGTAACCGCCCATGCTGGAGCCGCAGACCGCGATGCGCGAGCTATCGACATCGGCGCGCTTTTCGAGCCAGTCGACACATTTGCCGACCGGCACTTCCGTATCGGCGCGGGTTGCAAGTCCGTGGCGGCGCAAGGTACCGCCCTGCCCGGGCAGATCGACCATCAGCACCGAGATGCCGCGCTGCAGGCAACCATGGGCCTGCATGAACCACATCTCGTCCTTGATGGAGTCGAGACCGCCCATGCAGATCAGCACCGGCAGCTTGTCTCCCGGAAATGGCGCACGGATGAAGTAGCCGCAGATCGGCTTGCCCGGCTCATAAGGGATTTCGACCACTTCGCCGGGCGGATTGAGATAGGAAATGAACTTATGCGAGCAGGCCTCCATCTTCTCGAAGGTCGGCAGCCGTTGCGGGTCGGTCGGCTCGAGATGGAATTCTGCCTGGCGGTAGTAGTCGGCGGCCCGCAGGAAGCAGTTCATCGCCGTGCGGATGTGGCCGAGCTTTTCTTCGGAAAGGCCGCGCTGCCAGTTGGCATCCGCGATCACCATCCACTCTTTATGCCAGCTTTCGAGGTCGCCCGGGATCATCCGCGAACCGGCCAGCATCACCTCGGACACGCTGCCGCCGCCCTCCTGGGTCTCACCGAGACCGCGGCGGAATTGATAGGCAAGCCAGGGATGCTCCGGCCAGTGATGCCAGCCAAACGGCTCATAGTGCGGGGTACGATCCGCCGTGATCTCCTCGATGGCGTTTTCGCCGATCGACTTCCCTGCCGCCATGAGACGCGTACCGCCTGCTTCTTGTGAACGTGACCGCATCATTGCGGGTTCGGGTCACGAGTCAATCGGAATTACATACACTTTTTCAGATGCTCATCATTTCCGCGAATTGCCTCCCCTTTATGCGCGATATTTATGCAGTAAAATTGCGCTTTCCTGTATGCTGAGTAGCAAAGACGGATCACACTCGGATTGAATTGTATTCACTTTGCTGCGGAGCACCACCGATGCCCGACTCATCCCCCTTGCCGCCGCCTGAAGCTGGCGGCCCCGGCCGCGCCGCTAACCGGTCGCTATCGGTGACGGATCAGATCCGCGACGCCATTCTGGATGGCACGGTCAGCGCAGGCGAACGGATCAACGAGGTCCGCTTCAGCAAGACGCTGGAGGTCTCGCGGACCCCCGTCCGGGCCGCCTTGCAGGCACTGGCCGGCGAAGGGCTGCTCGACTACGCCCCCAATCGCGGCTTCACCGTCCGTGAATTCCCGCTCTCGGCCATCGTCGATGCTTATGAAATTCGCGCATCGCTGGAAGGCGTGGCCGCACGCTTCGCCGCCGAACGTGGACTGAGCGCCGAGGAGCGCGCCATCATCGAGGAAAGCCTTGTCGCCGGCGACAAACTGCTGGCGCGCGGTGAGTTCGCGGAAGGCGATCTCACCATCTATCGGGGCATCAATGGCGACTTCCACGACACCCTGCTGGGCGCCGCCCGTAACCGCATGCTGGCGGAGATGATCCGGATCTGCCACCACGTGCCGATGTCATCGAGCCGCAATATCGTCGCCTTCGAGCATCGCGACGTACGCCGGCGTCATGATGATCATCACCGGATCTACGACGCCATTTTGGCCCGCGAGCCCTGGCGCGCGGAGGTACTGATGCGCGAACACGTCTCCGGCGTGAAATCCTCGCTGGTCAAATCGCTGATCGAGCGCGGCGAGCAGGCCGATATCGTCCATGGTTCGGCGGCGGGATAGGCCGCCGGCGGCGTGTCGACATCGTCGTGATGGCGCAGCGTCTTAACCTATCGTTCACCGAAGTTCGTAACGGCGTGTTGGCGGTCCCCCCGGTACAAAACTACGCATGGGGCAAAACGACGCAAAGTCGGGGGAACGGTCTGATGGCGCTGGCGGCCTTGCTGGCTTCGCCGCGCTGCGCCGTTTCCGATTTCAAGGCGGGCCGATCCAGGGCCTCATCCTGTGCGGCTGCCTGCTGATTACCGCCATCGCCATCGGCACGGCCTACATCACCGTCCATTTCAGAGACCGCGCCATCGAGAGCAAGAAGCGCGAACTGGACAACACGGTTCTGCTGGTCGCACGACACTTCGACCAGCAGTTCGGAGACCTGCAGGGCATCCAGAACGACGTCATCACCTATATGAAGTCGGCCAACATCCAGAACAGCGCCGCCTATCAGCATCTGATGTCGGGGATCGACGTCCACCGCATGCTACGCACCAAGCTCAGCAGCCTGCCCTATGTCGGCGGCATCAACCTGTTCGATTCCGAAGGCAAGCTGCTCAACTCGTCGGAAACCTGGCCGGTGCCTGCCATCGACATTGCCGACCGTCAGCATTTCCAGACGCTGCAGGCCGACAACGGGCCCGCGGTCGTATTGGCCGAACCCGTCATCAGCAGGGTGACTGGTGCATGGACCGCCGTGTTTTCGCGCAAGCTGATCGGACGCCATGGCGAATTCATGGGCATCATCAGCCGCGGCGTCGAGCCGGTTCACTTCGAGAGCTTCTTCGCATCCCTCGCGCTCGAAAAAGACGCCAAGATCTTGATGATCCACCGCAACGGCACCGTGCTTGCTCGCTATCCGCAGAACGAGACCGTTATCGGCCAGAACCTCAGCAACAGCTCAGTCTTCAAGGACCTCTGGTCGACGGGCGGAACCTCGACGGGGCACTATATCAGCCCCATCGACGGGGAAGACGAATTGGGCTCCGCAAGGCGCCTCGCGGCGGCTCCCGTGATGATCGTCGCGACCACCAGCATGCCCGCGGCCCTGCATGACTGGCGCGAGCAGACCAAATATCAAATCATCGGTGCGACACTTACCGCATTGGTGATCCTGGCGACGCTGTTCCTGATCGTCCGGCAGCTGAACCGCCAGCACCGCTCGGCCGAACGGATGCTGGCGCAAAAATCGACACATCTCGATACTGCAATCAACAATATGACGCAGGGCCTGCTGTTGTTCGATGCCTATGGCCGGCTGGTCGTCTGCAATCGGCGCTTCATCGACATGTTCGGACTATCCGACAAGATCGTGAAGCCAGGCTGCTATTTCCGCGACCTCATCCAGCATCGCAAGGACAACGGAACCTTCATCGGCGATGTCGACGAATACTGCACGTCGTTCTTGCGAAGCGTTGCTGAAGGCCCTGTCCACGATACGCTACTGACCACGCCGGATGGTCGTTCGATCCAGATCCTCGTTCAGAGATCGGGGGACGGCGGCTGGGCCTCTACGCTCGAGGACATCACCGATCGCAAACGTTCGGAAGAGCGCATCGCCCATCTTGCGCATTACGATGCTCTGACAGATCTCCCCAATCGGGTGATGTTCCGTGAGCGCCTCGAAGCGGAAATCGCAACGCTGCATGACGGCGCGCGATTTGCGATTCTCTATATCGATATCGATGAGTTCAAGAGCGTCAATGACACGCTCGGTCATGCGATCGGCGACGAACTGCTAAAAATCGTGGCCACGCGGCTGCGCAGCTGTGTCGGTAATGCGGGCTTTGTCGCACGACTTGGCGGCGACGAATTCGCCATCGTGCATACGGGAATTGCTCGCCGCAGCGATGTCACCCATCTAGTGGTGCCGCTCTATGACGCCATCCGGCAGCCCTATGAATGCCTTGGTCACCAGATCACGACCGATGCCAGCATCGGAATCGCTGTAGCCCCCGATGACGGCTCCGATCTCGACGAATTGCTGAGACACGCCGACCTTGCAATGTATAGCGCCAAGGCCGCTGGACGGCGCACCTTTCGCTTCTTCGAGCCTGCCATGGATGAAGGCGCAAGGGCGCGGCGCGCGCTGGAGCAGGATCTGCGGAAGGCGCTCGCGGAAGACGGACTTGAGGTTCACTATCAACCCGTCGTCGATATCGCCAGCAACGAGATTACTGGTTGCGAAGCGTTGCTCCGCTGGCGGCATCCGGTTCGCGGCATGGTTTCACCGGCAGAGTTCATTCCGATCGCCGAAGAAACCGGCCTGATTACCGAACTCGGCAATTGGGTATTGCGAACGGCATGCGCTGAGGCCGCCTCCTGGCCGGCGCCGATCAAGCTCGCTGTCAATGTATCGCCGATTCAATTCACGACGCAGACCCTGGCCTTGAATGTCACTCGAGCCCTCGTGGCAGCCAACTTGCCAGCTCACCGACTCGAACTTGAGGTCACCGAAACAGTGCTGATCCGCGATGATGAGATGGCGCTCGCGATCCTCCATCAGCTCCGCGGCATTGGTGTCGGGATTGCGCTGGACGATTTCGGGACCGGCTATTCGTCGCTCAGCTATCTGCAGCGATTCCCGTTCGACAAGGTCAAGATCGACCGCAGTTTCATCCGGGACATCGTGGCGCCCGGCGGATCGTCATCGATCGTACAGGCGGTTGTAACCATCGCGGCCGCCCGCAACATGATCACCACGGCGGAGGGCGTTGAGACAGCCGATCAACTCGACGCACTGCGTATGCTCGGTTGTACCCAGATGCAGGGTTTTCTTTTCAGTGCCGCCAAGCCGTCACGAGAGATTCGCGCCATGCTCCAGAAGCGCGAGATCGCCGTCGCCTGACACCAGGAGGTCCGAACTCGTCGCGAAAATGGCCTGTTTTGGATTAAACAGAAGGAAAGCTGGCGATCCCGGCATGACTCGAACATGCGACCTACGGTTTAGGAAACCGTCGCTCTATCCGGCTGAGCTACGGGACCGCGATCCCGGTCAGGAACACCGGGCATGGACAGTTCCATACCAGAGCCGTTCGATCATCGCTACCCGTTGGCAGTTCAAATAGGACGGGGCCGGAACCGGCGTCACATGCCCTTAAAAGATCGGGACATCTATCGCGGAACGTCTCGGACCGCCCATCGTTGGCTGGTTGTCATAATAACGATGGAGAATCCCGCATGACAAAGATGAAACTTCTTGCTGCTGTTGCCGTGGTCTCTGGCTTGATCGCTACGCCAGTGATGGCAAAGGACCCGATGAATCGCCGGGCGCAGGCCACGCAGGACTATCGCGCCAGTACAGTCGATAGCGGCTATCGTGATTCGGGCTTCTGGCCGGGTGACGTTGCGGCAGGCGTGGTTGGCGGCGCGGTCGGTGTAGCGGGTGCGGCTGTGGGCACCGCCGGGGCCATCGCAACTGCGCCGTTCCGGAACAGCTACAATTCCTATGATGGCTACAATGGCGTCCCGCGCGATTCCTACGCACAGCGCATGGGCTTCGTGTGTCAGCCGGGAACTTGGTTCCGCGGCGAGGACGGCCGACGACACATCTGCCAGTAAGACAACTGACATCTGAGAAAAAGGGCGGCCCAAAGGACCGCCCTTTTTCGTGCCTGTCATCGGATAGAGTCCCAGGCGCACGAAACGAAACGACAACACCGCTCCATCGGACGTGAGCCCGTCGCTTCGCAAACTACGTGTGGTCCCGTGTAGGTGATTGCGCGTCGAGTAGCAGCGCGATCCGAAAACTACTGTCAAGAATGACTCAAAACTCTGAAGTCATCAATTTCAGTGATATGAGAGCAGCCACAGATCTCTGCCTGAAAACACTTCCACATCAGCGTTGTATCGCGAAATAACGCCGGTCTGCGTACCACATGACCGCACTGATGCAGTCATGCTGCACTTGCTCCAAAAGCGGGGAGAAGTAACACATCCGAGGTTGAAAAATGGCCCACAAATGGCAAGAATTGGGTTTGTTACCTACATCGGAACCCACGTGGCTCATTTGTCCGCATACAAGTCACTCATATTTGCGCTACTGACGACCGCATCACTCTCCGGTCTCGCGTTGATGTCTTCGCCTGCTCGTGCGCAATGGTGGACTGCCGCGCCTGCGGATTATGAAGATTGCGCCGAGCGCATCGAAAAATCGACGGCTTCGAAAGACGCCAAGGCTGTGGCGCTGTCGGATTGCGAAAGCAAATTCGCGGGACGGCGCAAGCGCGGTGGCGGCTATACGTATCACGACTTCATGCAGAACCGCAGCTTTGATATCGCTGGCCCGAACCCAACCACGGCTGAACAGAAGGCGATCGACGAGCAGTACAAGATCTATCTGGACAATCAGCGTCGCAGCGTCATCGTCGCGGCCTTCGCTGAAAAGCAGCGCGAAGCGCAAACCCAGGCTGCGCTCGAAACGGACTTTCGGCAGACCGCGGAAACCCCAAGCGATGCGAAGCCTGTCGTGCTACCCAGGCCTCGGCCCAAAGTGCGCGCCAAGGAGCCGGATTGCGCGATCGAGCCGCTTACCTGTGGGTGGTCCAAATTGTCATCGGGGCTGAAAGACATCAAGGACGCGCTGTTCGGCACGCCCGCGCCGGCCAAGACCAAGCGCACTTGAGCCATAGCAACCTGTCAGGCATCAATCCGTGATGACCATCGCCCAGAACATCCGGTAGGGCGACTTGGGATTGGCGACGTAAGCGACGCCGACCTTGCGTGCGCCGGACATGAGCAGGTTCTCGCGATGACCTGGGCTCTCTTCCCATTGCCTCAACGTTTCGGGAAATGTCAGGAAGCCCGCCGCGATATTCTCTGCTGCTTTGGATTTGCGGAGCTTCCCCACACGCGCGGAGAAAACACCGCCGACCTCGTGGCTGACCTTGCCACTGGATGACATCGCCTGCGCCTGAGCAAGCGCTACCGCGTTCAATTTACTGTCCAGTGTGACAGAGGAGAGCTTGTGCGCCCGGCGAAAGGCACTGATCTGGCTCGCATAATCCGCCGCCCTGCTTTCGACAATGGTTGCCACGATCAACGCACCACAGAGCACAAACAACCTCAGGGGGCGGTAGGTCATGACAATCGCTTCACGGATCAGATTCAATGACTATACCGACGACGTTGCGCAGACGATCGCGGCAGCGGGCTTGCGAGCATGCGCAGGCGCCTGCACTTCAGTCGCGCGTCGTTGCTCGGCAAGCCGGGCATCATAACCCGGCGACGGGGTGACCGTCGGAGGAACCACAAATGCAGGTGCGATAGCACCAATGCTTAGCATCGCCGCAACCACAGCGATAGCGGCGCAGGATTTCCGCTTCAAGACCTTCAAAAACAGGGTTCGCATCGATCGCTCCACCCAAGAAAACGGCCTGAAGCGCTAACGAACTTCAGGCCGGCTTCGTTCAGTACGAAAGCTTACTTCTTGGCCTTCTTGGCCTTTGCAGTCTTAGTCACCTTGGTAGCCTTCGTGGCAACCTTCTTCGCCTTGCGGCGACGATGACCGAGCGGAATGCCAAGCTTGATGGCTTTCTGACGCAGCGAACCACCGGTGCGCTTCATCTCCTTGGAAATCTTCTCGAGCGGGGTCTGGGCCTTCGAATGCGCCTTCAGGATCTTCACGTCTTCCTTGGTGTACTCGCGACGGACGAGTTTCTTTTTCGCTTTCTTGGCCATTGTAGCTCCGATTGTTAGTTGAATAATTCGACCGGCACACGCTTTGCCGATGATATGAAAGGATCAAACGCCCAGCCCGGCGCGCGAAGCGCGAACCACCGTCAAATCACGCGGCCTTCTATACTAAAGATGTCGCGAATGACATAGCCCCTGATGTCACATCATGATGTCTAGTATTGAACCAGCCGTACTCCTGCGAGCCTTCTTCACGACGCGAACTGCTACTCGTCTGCGAATAACGGGCTAAAAGACGCTTTACATCTCATTTACTGAGAATTCACCGACGCGTATCCGCAATTGATATTTAACGGATAATCATCGGCTTGATGCGAATGCAACGGATAATGGTACCATCGCATTGACCGGCAGACGCAATTGGATCATTCGGATAGTTGAGTCCGCCGATAGTAGCCGAAATGATTAGTAACATTCTCGTAATGATAGCGCCGAAGCCGGTCCAACACTCCCTTCAGCTCAATCAATTTCACGCTAACTGCGAATCTGATCTGGCGTGAGTGCGGGCGATCCCCTGCCTGACGTCTCTGCGTGCTTGATCAGTGTCATCACGCGCAGCGATAGCGGAGCCGTGATCTGATATTTCGCCGCCAGCTCAACGACGACACCCTGCAAATAGTCAATCTCGGTGCGTCGATCGCGCTGCAGATCCTCCCACATGGACGAGCGCGCATTTGCGTCGATCTTCATCGTCCGCCCGAGCAGCATATTGAACAGGCCGTCAGGTAGCCGCAGCAAATGCGGCGTTAGTCGCGCAGGGATCGGCGTCGCCGAGATGGGCTTGATACCGGCGACTTTCAGAACGGCCAGGCCTTCCGCCATTTGATCGGCGAATAACGAGCGCCACGCGCGCTGTGCAAGCTGCGACCGCAGCGGTATATCCGACAGCGCATTGAGCGCGTTGTTCAAATTGACCAGCAGCTTACCCCACTGGACACCGACGATATCGTCGCTCGCAAGGACGGCAAGATGCGGCACGGATAGCTCCGAAGCGGTATCGGCCCCATCGCGTTCGACGACGATGTTTCCGGACGTTGCGCGGTGAACATGACCATCGTCCTTTGCGATGACATTAAATGGCACCATTCCGCCGAGGATGCGGCGCCCGGGCAGAGCTGCGCGCAGGACTCCGACATTGCCGACGCCGTTCTGCAGGCTGACGACGATCGCGTCTTTCGCTGCATGATCCGCGATCAGCCTCGCCATCTCCGCCGTATCGCCACTCTTGACCGCGACCAGAATGATCTTCGCCTCGCTCATGATGGCGGGGTCATCCGACAGCCGCAGCTGGCCGGGGGCGAGACGTTGATCAAGTCCCTCGAAGCTCGTCAGCCTCAGACCGTGCCCCTCGATGCTGTCCACGATGCGCCGCCGCGCCAGTATGGCGACGTCGCGGCCGGCTGCCGCCAGGATGCCACCCACGAAACAGCCGATACTGCCGGCACCGGCGATACAAATGGGCCGCGTTTCGATCACGTCATCTCCCGTTCATCCAGCATCCGTTACTAGCAAAATGCCGCAGCGCTGCCTATCGGCGGAACCGACGCGCCTTGTAGGCGTCATACCGCGCAGCTATGCTTTCGCCGGGCTGGCAGAACAGGAGATGATCATGGGTTTGCTCGACATTCTGAATGGCATGGCCAACGGGCCGCGTGGCCCCAGCGATCCCGACGACAAGAGCGGCGGCATGTCGCCGATGACGATGGCGATCCTCGCGCTGCTCGCCTACAAAGGATACAAGCACTTCACTGGTAGCCAACCGGCGGCACAGGGGCACTCGCAAGAAATCCCGCCGCCGAATACGACGCAGGCCAGCGCGCAAGATAGCGGCCTTGGTGGTATGCTTGGCGGCCTCCTCGGCGGAAATTCTGGCACTGCAGCAGGCGGTGGCGGCCTCGGCGACCTTCTGAAGGGCCCGCTCGGCGGTCTGTTGGCGGGCGGAGCCGCCGGCAGCGTGCTCAGCGGTGGCCTCGGCGACCTGCTTAAGCAGTTCCAGCAGAACGGCCATGGCGACGCCGCGGATTCCTGGGTCAGCTCCGGCCCGAACAAGCAGATCTCGCCTAATGATCTCGGCGCCGCACTTGGCGCGGATCAGATCGCGCAACTGACGTCGCGCACCGGCATGTCCCGCGAGCAGCTTCTCGCGGAGCTGAGCAACGAACTACCCGATGCCGTTAATCAGTTCACACCGCATGGCCGGCTACCCACGGAAGACGAAGTTAAGTCCAGCTGGGTTTAACGCGCACTTAGAAGAGGGGATATTGCTATGATCTGGATTCTCGTTGTGGGCTTTGTCGCAGGCATTATCGCCCGCCTTCTGTCACCGGGGCCAAACAACCCCAGCGGCTTCATTCTGACCACTATCCTGGGTATTGCCGGCGCATTCCTGGCGACGTTCATCGGCCAGCAGATCGGCCATTACGGCCCGAACCAGGGTGCCGGCTTCATCACCGCCACGATCGGCGCGCTGGTGGTGCTGTTCATCTGGAACAGGCTGGTTGCCCGCCGGATGATTTCCGATCCGGGCAATCGCTGATCTGCCAGCAATCGAGAATGAAAAAGCCTCGGGCATTACCCGAGGCTTTTTGCTGTTTGACGCAGGTTTCCGATCAGGCCAGCAGATGCATGCCGGCATCCATCCGCACCAATTCGCCCGTCATATTGCTCGATGGCGACGTGGCGAGGAAGCAGATCAGGGCGGCGACGTCCTCCGCGGTCGAGGCCACCTTCAGCGGAACTCGCGCGATTACGGCATCGCGAACTTTGGCAGCGCCGTCCGCACCGCGTCCCTTGGTGAACCATGGCGTATCAATATAGCCAGGGCAGACCGTATTGACGCGGATCAGCGGAGCTAGTGCTCGGCCGAGCGACAGCGTCATCGAATTCAGCGCGCCCTTGCTGGCGGCATAGGCGACTGACGAACCGCCGCCTGTGATACCGGCCATCGACGAGACATTGACGACGGCCGAAGCACGACCCGACGCCTTGGCGCCGGCTTCGAGCAAGGCACGCGCCGCACGTACCATCTGATAGGGCCCGATCGTGTTGACCGCGTAGATGCGCTGGAAATCTTCCGCGGACAGGCCATCGAGATCGTGATGCGGCACATGCTTGGTCATGCCGGCATTGTTGATCAGCGCATCGATCCGCCCCCAGTGCTGGGCAGCCGCGACGATGTTCTTGCAATCCTCGTCCTTCGATACATCGCCTTGAACCACGATGACTTCGGTTGCACCCGCATCGCGGCACAGCTCGGCAGTGGCTTCGGCTTCCTTCTGACTCGACGAATAGTTGATGACAATACGGGCGCCGTCCTTGGCGAGAATGGCGGCGGTCGCAGCACCAAGCCCCGATGCCGACCCTGTAATCACGACGCACAAACCGTCACTTGCCATCTGCATTTCCTCTGCTTGTTCTGCCGCTGATGCGATCTACCATAATGCGGTCGCGCTGGTATACAACGCGGCACAAGTTCGCTTTGCGGAATTAAATTGCGTCGCACCAACATATCATGCCGCCACCGCAGGCCCCTCTGCGGCCAGCCCGCTTGTCTTCCTTCCGCCTTTTCCGCATCATGAATGCAAGAAAAGTGGCAGCGCCCATGCCCGGCATTCCCTGCCGAATGAGATGCGCTAGCACACGGGGAACGCCTTGACGGACGCAGACAATATCGTTGCGGAAACCGCGGAACGTATTTTCGCCGATCTCGCTGACGCACAGACCATCAATCACGACAAGAACGGCAGCTGGAAAGCGCCGCTCTGGCAAGCACTGACCGATGCTGGCCTGCCGCTCTCATGGGTGCCTGAAGAGTGCGACGGCTCCGGCACCAGCATGGCCGAAGGTTTCAGCGTCCTCAGCGTCGCCGGTCGCGCCGGCGTTGCGGTGCCGCTCGCCGAGACCATGCTGGCGGGCTGGCTGCTCGCGCAGGCCCAGATCAAATCGCCCGTAGGCATGATGACCGTCGCGCCGGCAAGCCCGCGCGATCGCCTCACGCTCAACGCGGATGGTACAATCACCGGCCGCGCACGTGGCGTGCCGTTCGCGAAGGATGCGAAATACATCGCCGTCGTCGCCTCTGGCATCGGCGGCGCCTCTATTGCGCTGGTGGACGCCAGCGCCTGCCGGATTGAGGGTGGGCTCGGTCTGGCCGATGATCCGTCCGACACGGTGCATTTCGACACTGTGAAGCCGGTCACTATTCAATCTGCAGCATCGGGCTTCGATCAGAACGCGCTGTTGCTGATGGGCGCACTCGTACGCAGCCAGCAGATTGCCGGTGCACTGGAAACCATGCTTGGCATCGGCGTGAACTATTCTGGCGAGCGCGTGGCGTTCGAGAAGAAGATCTCGAAGTTCCAGGCGGTGCAGCACAATCTGGCGAAACTCGCAGGCGAGACCTCGGCAGCCCTCGCCGCTGCCAGCTCCGCGGCTGACGCCTTCTCCAGCGGCGCACCGCTCGATGACGCGCTCTTCCTCGAGGCCGCCGCTGCAAAGATCCGTTGCTCCGAGGCCGCCGAAAAGGGCGCCGCCATTGCGCATCAGGTTCTTGGTGCCATCGGCTTCACGCAGGAACACATCCTGCATCGCTACACGCTGCGCGCGTTGGCATGGCGCGATGATTTCGGCAGCGAAAGCTACTGGGCGGTCGAGCTCGGCAAACTGGTCGCTGCGCGCGGTGCCGACGAGCTGTGGCCTCTGGTCGCGTCGCGCTGATCGAACACAAGAAACGAGATCTTTCACATGACTGCTGCCCTTCGTTTCGATCCGATCCGCCTACCGCCCGAATGCGAGCAGCTGCGCAAGGAAGTGCGCGCTTTCCTCGCCGAGGAAATCGCCGCCGGCACTTTCGATCCGCACAAGCCCCAGCGCGAGGACTCGGACAATCCTGAATTCAGCAAGCGCGTCGGCGAGCGCGGCTGGCTCGGCATGACCTGGCCCAAGAAGTATGGCGGCCACGAGCGCTCGTTCCTTGAACGCTACGTTGTTACCGAAGAGATGCGCGTGGCCAACGCGCCGGTGCGCCGCTTTTTCGTCGCCGACCGCCAGAGCGGCCCGGTGCTGCTGAAATACGCGCCCGAGCATATCAAGATGGACATCCTGCCGCGCATCTGCCGCGGCGAGGTCTGTTTCTCCATCGGCATGAGCGAACCGAATTCGGGCTCCGACCTGTTCGCCGCCAAGACCAAGGCCACCAAGACCGACGGCGGCTGGCTCATCAACGGCAGCAAGATCTGGACGACCTCGGCCCATATGGCCGACTACATGATCGCGATCTTCCGCACATCGGCCCCGACCAAGGAAAACCGCCGCCACGGGTTGACGCAGTTTCTGGTCAATATGAAGAAGCCGGGTATCACGGTGAACCCGATCGCGCAGATCACCGGCCAGTATGAATTCAACGAAGTCGTGTTCACCGATCACTTCGTGCCCGACGACCACATGCTCGGCGAGATCGACAGCGCCTGGAAGCAGGCCACCAGCGAGCTCGCCTATGAGCGATCCGGCCCCGAACGTTTCCTTGAGACCTATTACGTGCTGACCGAGCTGGTTCGCGCTGTCGGCCCGAAGCCGGACACCCGCAGCGCCGAAGGCATTGGTCGTCTGGTCGCCCAGCTCCACACGATGCGGCGCATGTCGGTGTCGGTGGCCGGCATGCTGCAGGCCGGCAAGGAGCCGGTGGTCGAAGCGTCCATCGTCAAGGATATCGGTACGATCTGGGAGCAGCAGTTGCCCCATCGCGTGCGCGAACTCGCGGCTTTCGTCGACGACAGTGCCTCCAATCACGCCACGCTGGACGAGATGCTGGGCTTCGCCATCAAGACGGCGCCAAAACTGACCATTCAGGGCGGCACCACCGAAGTCCTGCGCGGCATCATCGCGCGCGGACTTGGTCTGCGCTGATCCATCCATTCAACAGAGAGCCATCATGACCACCTACAAAGACATCGCCGTCGAGACCCGTGGCCACATTGCGATTATCGAGATCCGCAAGCCGCCACTGAATTTCTTCGACATCCTGCTGATCCAGCAGATCGCCAACGCGCTGGACGAGATCGATGCCAATCCCGAAATCCGGGCGACGGTTCTGTGCGCGCAAGGCAAGGCGTTCTGCGCCGGCGCCGATTTCAGCGACCCGAACCGCAAGGAGACCGAGGCAGCTGCCAAAAGTGGCGACCCCGCCGACAATCTCGGCTCCATCGGCCATCTCTATATGGAAGCCGTGCGCATCTTCCGCGCCAAGAAGCCGATCGTCGCGGCCGTGCAGGGCGCGGCCATTGGCGGTGGCCTCGGCCTCGCGGTGTCGGCCGATTTCCGCGTCGCCTGCCCGGAAACGCGCTTCGCTGCCAATTTCACCAAGCTCGGCTTCCATCCCGGCTTCGGCCTGACGGTCGCGCTCACCGAAGTGGTCGGCAAGAACAATGCGGAGTTGATGTTCTACACCAGCCGCCGTGTCGGCGGAGAGGAAGCCCTGAAGATGGGCCTCGCCAATGTGCTGGTGCCGCAGGCCGAGGTCCGCGACGCCGCGATCAAGCTCGCCGAGGAGATCGCCGAATGCTCGCCGCTCGGCCTGCTCTCGACCCGCGCCACCATGCGCAACGGCCTCGCCGACCGCGTCGCCAAGGCGACGGAGCACGAACTCGCCGAACAGACGCGCCTGCGTAAGACAGAAGATTTCAAGGAAGGCGTTGCGGCGACTGCCGAACGCCGGGTGCCGAACTTCAAGGGGCGCTAAGTCCCCGTCGGGTTTGTTTTTCAAACCTCACTTGGAAATGGCCGGGCAGCGCGAAGCGAGCTTCGCTAGACGCCCCGGCCATTTTTATTTGACGGCCGCCTACCCCTTCCGCACCACCAACGCATCGACGATGGTGACTCCCTCACCCGTGGGATGCACCAGTACCGGATTGAGTTCGATCTCGGCAATCTCGCCCTTGAACTGAGCTGCGAGCTGCGAGAGCTGCGCAATCAGCTCCGCCGCCGCCGACACGTCGGCCTTCAGCGCGCCGCGAAAGCCGTTCAGCAACGGCGCGGCCTTGAGTGCGCCTAGCATGGAAGCAGCCTCAGCGGCACTCACGGGCGCCGGACGATAGACCACGTCCTTGAACAATTCCGCCGTCACTCCACCAAGGCCGACCATCACCATCGGCCCGAAGGTCTCGTCCAGCAGCGTGCCGACGATGATTTCGACACCCTTGCTAGCCATCGGCGAAACGAGCACGCCCTGCAGCGCAGCCCACGGCCGGTGCTGCCGGGCGCTGGCAGTCAGCGCATCATAGGCAGCTGCGGCTTCACTCTTCGTGGTGATGTTGACCCTGACGCCGCCAACCTCGCTCTTGTGCGGAATGTCGCGTGACTGGATCTTCATCGCCAGCGGGAAGCCGATCCCGGCAATCGCTGCATCCAGCGCCGATCTGTCGGTGACAAGAACCTCGCCTGGCAGCGCGACACCGGCAATCTGCAGCAGCGTCTTGCTGTCATACTCGGAGAGCGTCGGCGCGGTCAGATGCTCAACCAGATCGTTCGGCGCAGCCGCGACCGTGGCGACCGGTTCAGCCAGATTGAAACTGGCGTGATCGACAAGTCGCCTCAATGCGACGCTGACATGCGTGAGGCCGGATAACACGACCACACCGGATTCGGCGAGACCGGTGCGCGCAAAATTGGACGGCAGCGTATAGGACCAGAACACGATCGGTTTGCTCTGCGCAGCAATGACGGGCTTCAGCTCCGGCGTCTTGAACGGCATCCGCGTCTCGCTCGATAGCGAGATGACCACCAAGATTGCATCGACCTCGTCAGACCTGTCGAGCAATTCAATGGTCTTTTGTAGCCCGCCACTATGCACCGCTTGGGCCGTGATATCGATCGGATTGCATGGCGACCCGTAGGACGGGATCAGCCCGCGAATCGTCGCCTGAACGCCGTCCGACAATTCGGGCACCTGCAGCCCCTGCGCCGACACGGCATCAGCGCCCCAGATACCTGCGCCGCCCGAGACGGTGACGACAGCGACGCGGTCGCCCTTCGGCAGCGGCGACGTGGTCAGCACTGCGGCGATGGTCACCGCTTCGTCGAGATCGTTGGAGACGATGAATCCATAGCGCGCGAACACCGCATCATAGGCCGCCGTCCAGCCCGCCATGCTGGCGGTATGCGAGGCTGCTGCGCGCTCGCCAGCACCGGAGCGGCCGACCTTTACGACGATGACCGGCTTGCCGAGCTCCGCCGCCTTGCGAGCCGCGGCGAGAAATTTGTCGACGTCGCGAATGCCCTCGATGAACAGCAGGATCACGTCGGTTGCCGTGTCCTGCACCATGTAGCCAAAGAATTCGCCGGCACCGAGATCGGACTCGTTGCCGGTCGAGATCACGGTGCTCAGAGCAATGCCGAGCGACTTGGCGCGGTTATAGATCGCAAAGCCGATGCCGCCGGATTGCGCGACGATACCGATCCGCTTCGTGGTAGCGACCAGCTGCAGCTGATCCGGCCTTACATCAACGGTTGGGCTGAAGGTCGCGGCAATGCCGGCGATCTGGTTGTAGTACCCCTCGGCGTTCGGTCCGGAGATCCGCATCCCCGTGCGCTTCGCCAGCGTCGCAATAGCATCCTGCATGGCGATGGAATCGCCGCCTTCCTCGGCAAAGCCGGAGGAGATGATGATCGCGTGTTTGACGCCGAGTTTCGCGCAGTCCTCAAGCGCGCCGAGCACGACACGCGCAGGAATGATCACGATGGCGAGATCTATCGGCTGCCCGATGGCTGCGATGCTCGGATGGCACGTCAGCCCATCGATATCCGGATAGTTCGGATTGACCGGATAGATCGCGCCGGAGAACTGGTTTTTGCGCAAAAAGGAGAGAAGCAGGCCCGGGATCTTCGTGACATCGCGGGAAGCGCCAATGATGGCGATGCTGGATGGATTGAAGAACGAGTCCAGCGGATGCGGACGTGTCACAGTCATGGCGTTTCCGGTTTATTGTTGTTGCCGTAGCGTTTCCGAGCGAAGTGGATACCGGTTCGCATGAAGGAAACGCGTCAAACAGGAACTGATCGTGCGGCGATTGCCGCGATCACGCAACGACGCGAAACGTGACCCCGGCCAGCAGAAATGCATCCCCGGCGCAGGGACATCCGCGTGCCCGTGCGCTGCCGAGCACCTGTGCGACGTCGTTGACGCGAAAAGTGATCCCGGTCATCGCTTCGCTCTTGCCCTTCGCGAAGCGCAAACAGCCGTTCGTGAACGCGATCTGCGGATCGTCGTTGCGGGCCGAGGTCAGCGGCACACCGATGATATTGCTCCAGTGCTGCGCCAGATCGTAATGGTCCGGACTCTGCAGCTCGACCTCGGTCAGCGCGCGCGTGATGTCATGGCGGATCGCCTCCTGCCAGTCCGGACCGGCCGGCGGATACGGCCCGAAATCGTCGTCGCTGTCTTTGGTGTGATTGAACTCGATGAAGGCGGCTCGGCAATCGCGTGGATGCAATTGCACGCCGTGATAGGGCGGATGATCGATCACATTGGCGGTGCGCACGCCGATGTTGGCGGCGAAGCGCCCACGCTCGTCGGGATCCTCGCAGGACAGGATCACCATATAGCCGCCGCGCCCGCCGGATTTCTCCATGAACCGCCCAGCCGCCGTGCCCGGCTGCGTCGGCGCGACCACTTCGAGCAACGTCGCCTCAACGGGCATCAGTGCATTTTCAAGCCCGTATTTGCCGACATGAGGATCGCGGTAGCAGACATTGAGGCCAAGAATGGCCGCGATATCGCTCACCACTGGCTCCAGATGCGGAGCGACCAGACAAACTTGCCGCAACCGCATCTGGCTCATGGTCATTGCCCCTTGAAGACCGGCTTGCGCTTCTCGACGAAGGCCTTGGCGGCCTCCTTGTGATCGTCGGTATCGCTGCAGCGGGTGTGATGGATCGCCTCGCCGTCGAAACAGGCTTCGAGCGTCATCGTCTCGGCATTGTTGATGTTGGTCTTGATATAGCCGTAGGTGATGCTCGGGCCCTGGGCGAGTGACATTGCCAGGTCGCGCGCCGCTGTCTCCACCTCGGCGTCGTCGACAACCTTGGTCACCATGCCGAGCGCCAGCGCTTCCTGTGCGGAGAGCACCGGCGACATCAGATAGAGCTCACGTGCCTTGGCGCTGCCGAGCATCTTGGTCAGAAAATAGGTGCCGCCATAATCGCCGGAGAAGCCGACCTTGGCGAAGGCCGTGGTGATCTTCACCGAGCTTGCGGCGACGCGCAGATCGCAGGACAGCGCGATGGAGAGGCCAGCGCCCGCGGCAGCGCCGTCAAGCTGCGCCACCACCGGCTTCGCCATCTGGTGCAGAATGCGCGACACTTCCATGCCGCGGCGCAGATTGGCGCGCTTGGCCTCGAACGGCAGCGGCGCGCGGCCGGCCGCCATCGACTTGACGTCGCCACCGACACAGAACGTGCCGCCGGCGCCCTTGATGAGCACGGCGCGGACGTCGTGATCTTCCTGCGCACGGCGTGCTGCCGCGACCAGCCCCTGTGTCATCTCCGGATTGAGCGCATTGCGCCGATCCGGACGATTCATGGTGATGGTCAGAAGACCGTTGTCGAGGTCCTGCAGGACGATGTCGCTCATGATTGCGCTCCTTGTTGTTCTTGATCGTCCGGCAAGCTTCGGGCCCCGACGATTACTTTTTCACCAGCGGACAGCGCGAGGCTTCCAGCGGCTGGAATGCCTGCTCTGCGGGAACGGTCGCGAGCAGCTTGTAGTCGTCCCAGCGGCCCTTGGATTCCGACGGCTTCTTCACCTCGAACAGGTACATGTCATGCACCATGCGGCCATCCTCGCGAATCCGGCCATTCTTGGCAAACATGTCGTTAATCGGCGTCTCCTTCATGAGCTTCATGACCGGAGCCGAGTCCGTAGTGCCGGCGGCCTTCACGGCCTTGAGATAATGCAGCACCGATGAATAGACGCCGGCCTGGGCCGATGTCGGTACGCGCTTGGTGCGCTCCTGGAAACGCTTGGTGAAAGCTCGCGTCTCGTCATTGAGATCCCAATAGAACGCTTCTGCCAGGATCAGGCCCTGCGCAGTATCAAGACCGACACTGTCGATATCGGAGATGAAGGCCAACAGCGGCGACAGTTTCTGTCCGCCGCTGCGCGTCAAGCCGAACTCGGCCGCCTGCTTGATCGCGGTGATCGTATCACCGCCAGCATTGGCGAGGCCGACGACCTTGGCTTTGGAGCTCTGCGCCTGCAGCAGGAAGGACGAGAAGTCGGACGTATTCAGCGGATGCTTGACCGAGCCCAGCACCTTGCCGCCGGCCTTGGTGACGACAGCCGTGGTGTCTTTCTCGAGGTCCGCGCCGAATGCGTAGTCGGCCGACAGGAAGAACCAGGTGTCGAGACCGTTTTTCACCGTGGCGAGACCGGTCACATTGGCCTGCGCGTAAGTGTCGAACACGTAATGCACCGTATAGGGGCCGCAAGCCTCGTTGCTGAGACGGATCGAGCCCGGGCCGTTGAAGATGATGATCTTGTTGCGCGCCCGCGCGATTTCACTCGCTGCCAGCGCGGTCGCCGATGCCGCAACGTCGATGATCGCCTCGACGCCCTGATTGTCGAGCATGTCGCGTGCGATGTTGGCGGACAGATCGGCCTTGTTGAGATGGTCGGCTGCAATGATCTCGATCTTGCGGCCCAGCACTTCACCGCCGAAATCTTCCGCAGCCATCTTGGCTGCGGTCTCGCTGCCGACGCCGGTGATATCGGCATACAGGCCCGACATATCGAGAATTGCGCCGAGCTTAAGCGGCTTGGTCTGCGCCATGGCACTTGTGGCCGCGAATACCATTGCTGACGCCAGCAGACCTGAAATGATCTTCTTCAAAAGTCCCTCCCTCAGACGCGCCGTTGTTGTTCGTGCGCGGTGTTGTTGTTATCGCGATCATGCCGCAATGGAACAACAGCGGCAAGCGGCGGCGCTGCCAAGAATAGCTGCAAAGACATCAAGGTTTTCCGCAAAGCGGAATGGATTGCTGGCTATGATAGACGAGAGGTTGACCGGAGCTCGCAAGGTGGCGTGATGCGTGCCGCATCAGCAAAGTGTGACGTGTCGCGTGCCGCAGCGCTGTTGCTGGCAATCGGCATTTCAACGTCCGCGCAACCTGCGTCGGCGGCCTGCATGTTCGCCGCCCAGGGCGAAGGTCGTGTCGCCGACGTGATCGATGTCAGAACATTGCGTTTGAGCGACGGCAACGTGATCCGTCTGGCGGGGATCGAGCCGATCGCTGGCTCATCGAAGTCGACAAACGAACTTTTCGCATTGGTCTCCGGCCGTGATGTCACCTTGTACGGCGAAAGCGACATGCCGGATCGCTACGGCCGACAACCGGCTTTTGTCTTCGTTGATCCCGCTGCGCCGTCGCTCCAGGCGCAGCTTCTGGCGCAGGGCGCCGCCCTCGCCTCCGGCACGGTTTCGGATAAAGCCTGTGCGGCGGAACTCGCCGCTGCGGAAGGCTCGGCCCGCCGGTTGAAGCGCGGAATCTGGGCTCAAACCAACGTCATAAAAAACGCGGAAAGTCCCGGCGATATCTTGGCCGATGTGGGGCGTTTCGGGGTAGTCGAGGGGCGGGTTCTGTCGGTTCGCCAGGCCGGGGCGGTGACCTACGTCAATTTCGGGCGTCGCTGGACTGAGGACTTTGCGGTGACCGTTTCAAGGCGCATGATAGCCGCCTTCGAGACGGCAGGAATTATGCTTAAGTCCCTGGAAAGACGACATATTCGCGTTCGGGGATGGATCGAGAGGCGCGGCGGGCCGCGGATCGAGGCGCTCGGGGTGTGGCAGATCGAAGTGGTCGGGGACAAGTAGGCCACTTGGGCAGCAAGATCGCTTGAGCGAAGATGATTTGGGCGAATGGGCTGTTTGGGCAGAGAGTGGACGACGTGACGGGTGTGGGACGGCAAACCAGCTTGAGCCGCCGCCTTTGGGCTGCGCCTGCCCTGCTGTGCGCCGCGCTCGCTCTATCGGCCTGCGGCGATGCCAGCCGGTTCGAGGCCGCCTCGTCGGTCAAGCCGACGGTGCCGGCCAAGCCGCCCAAGCCTGCCGTGGTGCAGACCCCGGCCGCCGAGAAAGAACACGAGCGCATCCTCGCATCCTATGGCGGCGCCTATGACGACCCGCGGCTGGAATCACTGATCACCAAGACCGTCGATCGGCTGGTCGCAGCCTCTGAGCGACCGGACTTGGCCTACAAGGTCACGATCCTCAATTCGGGCGCCGTCAACGCCTTCGCCCTGCCGACCGGACAACTCTATGTCACGCGCGGCCTGATCGCGCTGGCCAGCGATACGTCCGAGATTTCATCGGTGCTGTCGCACGAGATGGCGCATGTGCTGGCCAAGCACGCATCCATCCGCGAGGAGCAGGCACGGCAGGCATCGATCGTCACGCGCGTCGTCACCGATATGGGCAGCGATCCCGATCTCACCGCACTCGCGCTCGCCAAATCCAAACTGACGATGGCGAGCTTCTCGCGCGCGCAGGAATTCGAAGCCGACGGCATCGGCGTAGGCATCTCGGCCCGCGCAAAGTTCGATCCCTATGGCGCGTCGCGCTTTCTCGCGGCGATGGAGCGTAACGCGGCGCTGAAGGCCAGCCGCACGCCGCTCGATCCCCGCGCGCAGGACTTCCTGTCGTCCCATCCGGCGACGCCCGAGCGCGTGCAGAATGCGCAAGCCAATGCGCGGCAATATTCCTCGCCCGACGGCGGCGAGCGCGATCGCGAGACCTATCTCTCGGCCATCGACGGCATCGTCTATGGCGAGGACCCGAGCGAGGGTTTCGTGCGCGGCCGCCGCTTCCTGCATCCCAAGCTCGGCTTCACCTTCCAGGCGCCGGAGGCCTTCACTCTCGATAATACGGCGCAGGCGGTGATCGGCGTGCGCGAAGGCGGCAATCAGGCCATGCGCTTCGACGTGGTCCGCGTACCATCCGAACAGACGCTGAGCGACTACCTCAATTCCGGATGGATGGAGAATGTCGACAAAGCCACCACGGAAGAGCTGACCATCAACGGCTTCCCGGCAGCGTCCGCCATCGCGCGCGGCGACCAGTGGCAATTCCGCGTTTACGCGTTGCGCTTCGGCAGCGACGTCTACCGCTTCATCTTCGCTGCCAAGCAGAAGAGCACCGAGAGCGAACGCAACGCCCGCGACACCGTTAACTCGTTCCGCCGCCTGACCCTGGCCGAGATTCAGGCCGCCCGTCCGCTGCGCATCAAGGTGATCACCGTGCAGCCCGGAGACACCGTGGAGTCACTGTCGCATCGCATGAGCGGCGTCGATCGTCCACTGGAGCGCTTCCGCGTATTGAACGGGCTCGAGAACAATGCCAGCGTGAAAGCCCGCGACCGCGTCAAGGTCGTGGTGGATTGAGATCCACCCAAGTACTTTCTCATAGACAACAAAAAAGCCCGGCCTCTCGGCCGGGCTTTTCGTATTCAACTTGCGAGACGCTGCTTATGCAGCCTCGTCCGCGGCGGCGACATCATCGTCACCATCGCTGTCGGCCTCGTCAGCACCGGCTTCGGCGCCTGCCTCGGCCTTGGCGCCACGGCGCGGGCTCTTGGCGAGCTGGCCTTCGATCTCCTTGACCGCTTCGGTCTCGGTGACGTGCTGAACCACAGCGATTTCGCGCGACAGACGATCGAGAGCTGCTTCATACAGCTGACGTTCGCTGTAGGACTGCTCGGGCTGCGAGTCGGAGCGGAACAGATCGCGGACCACTTCGGCGATGGCAACGATATCGCCCGAGTTGATCTTCGCTTCGTATTCCTGTGCGCGGCGCGACCACATGGTGCGCTTGATGCGGGCACGGCCCTTCAGTGTCTCCAGCGCGCGCTTGACCAGCGCCGGCTCGGACAGCTTGCGCATGCCGACATTCGCGACCTTCGCGGTCGGAACGCGCAGGGTCATCTTGTCCTTCATGAAATTGATCACGAAGAGTTCAAGCCTGGCGCCTGCAATTTCCTGCTCTTCGATGGCGAGGATCTGGCCAACACCATGCGCCGGATAGACAACGAATTCGTTGGTCTTGAAGCCCTGACGCTGGGTCAGTGGCTTCTTCGGCTCTTCGACGCGCGGAGCCGCAGCGGGCGCCGGCTTGGCGGCAACCGGTTTGGCAACGACCGGCTTCGCAGCAACCTTGGCAACTTCCTTCGGCGCAGCAGCCTTCACAGCAGGAGCGGCGGCGGGAGCCTTCGCAGCCGGTTTCGGCGCAGCAGGCTTGGCGGCAGTGGTCTTCGAAGCAGCAGCCTTCGGGGCAGGTTTGGCAGTCTTGTTGGGCATTGCACTTCTTTTATTTTTGGAGGACTTTTCAGCCGCAGCCTTCGCGGCGGTCCGGGTGTCCTTGACAGGAGCCCGGGCACGGCCTTTGGTGACAGAATTCTTCGCAGCAGGACCCTTCACAACGCGGCTCGCCGCAGTTGTTTTCTTGGAAGCCTTCGGATCCAAAACCTTCGAAGCAGTAGCCTTCTTCGAAACAGCAGCCTTGGAAACACTCTTTTTACGCGTTTTCTGTGACACAGCCTGCGCGTGGAAACCGCCACGCCCCTGTTTGATGTTTAAACGGGAACCCGGCAGGGCCAAATCGAGCGGCACCACATGGTCCAGCTTCTTGAATTGTGCCTATTATAGCACATTTCCCGCAAAAATCAATGATTTATGCCCTGTCGCGGCCGCTCGGCGGCCGCTTCCGGGGCATAATCGGGGCTAGGGTAAATTTCGTGTGGCTGGGGGTATCGGGGTCACCCAATCAATTGCTTGATCCCTGTGACCGGGGAACTCAGTCGCCCTTGCCAGGCGCCGCCGAGAAATACTTCTCGTACTTGCCTTCCTGACCATCGAATTCCTTGGCTTCGGGCAGTTCATCGATCTTCTGGGTGATGTTCGGCCACGTCTTGGCGTGTTCCAGATTGATCTGCAGCCACTTCTCGATATTGCCTTCGGTATCGGGCTTGATCGCGTCCGCCGGGCATTCGGGCTCGCAGACACCGCAATCGATGCATTCGTCCGGATGGATGACCAGCATGTTTTCACCCTCGTAGAAGCAGTCCACGGGACACACTTCGACGCAGTCGGTGTATTTACATTTGATGCAATTGTCGGTGACGACGTAAGTCATCCAGAACTCCGGAAACGATCGATATTCAATGTTTGCGTAGCGCACCAACCCCGCTGCCGCAAGGGATGCAGCCGGCATAGGTCAGGGCATTTCGACCAAGGAAAAAGCCTGCCACGAAACCATCGTTGGACGCGGCATCTAGCCTAGATAGTTACTCCGGAAGGTGTTGCAAATCGGTATAGAGCACGCGCGCCGCAGTGGCATCGCCACGCCGTTCCGAGAAGCCCTCGACCTTCATCACCCGCACGGTGCGATCCAGCGCCACCGTGAGCACGTCGCCGATCTTCACACCATGGCCCGGCGATTTCTCGCGCTCGCCATTGATGCGAACCTTGCCGCCTTCCACCAGCGCAGCGGCACTGGTGCGGGCCTTTACCACCCGCGCGTGCCACAGCCATTTATCGAGACGCTGGCGCTCCAACCGACACACCACCAAATGGCGGCTCGGTGCCGCCTTACATGACCTGCATCAATCCTTGCGGCCGCTGAGCTGTTCCTTGAGCGCGGCGAGTTTCGCGAAGGGGGAGTTCGGATCGATCGGACGGTCCCGTTCGCGCGGTGCGGCCGATGTTGCGAACGGACGGGTCGCGCCGCCGCGGTCGTTGCCACGGCCCTCACGGCCCTTGTCGCCGCCCTTGAAGGGGCCTTTGCCCTTGCCCTGGAAGCGTTCGCGCTCACGCGGCGGACGACCGGCATCGCCCGGCTTGTTGTCGCGGTTACCGCGATTGCCACGGTTGTCGCGGTTCGGCGCCCCTTCGGCGGAGACCGCGGCGGCCGGTGCATCGCTGCGCGGACGACGGAACTCGTTGTTATTGTTGCGATCGCGGCGCCCTTGGCCTCCGCGATCATGCCGCTCGCGCTTTTCGCCATCGGCCACGGCGCCTTCGGCGGGAGCCGACTGCGCAGCGCCCTGCGGGGCGTTGGTGTTGCGATGGTGGCGGTTGCGGTCGTGGCGCGGCGGACGGCGTTCTTCCGAACGGCCACCCGGACGCCAGACTTCGACCAGTTCGGGCTCGGCAGCGACGGCAGGAACCGCAGCGGCGTCGCCCTCGGCAGGCGCAGCAGCATCGGCCACTGCAGCAGGTGCGGTCTCAGCAGCAGTCCCGGTTTCGGCAACGGCCGCAGCGGGCTCTGGTTGCGCTTCGACGGAAGCCGTCTCTTCAACAGGCGCCGCTTCGGGCGCGGCGCTGGGCACCAGCGCGACTTCGGGCAACAGCGATGCCGACGGTACAGCCGCGGCTTCTTCAACCGGAGCTGCATCAGCAGTTGCATCGGCGGCTGCCTCGGCCGTCGCGATCTCAACCGTCTCGGCTGCCTCAGCGGCAGCCTCGACCGCAATGACATTGTCCTCACCGGGCTTGTCAGCCTCGGCAAGTCCCACCAGGGCGTCGGGCTGATCGCCGGTGTTGTCGTCTGCCTTGACCTCGATCGGCGTCGTCGCAGCGACCGGCTTCGGCGGTGCCGGCGGCAGCGGCGCCTTCTTCTCCATGCGATAGCCGAGGGCACGCAGGATCGAGGCGAAATCTTCGCCGGCCGAACCGGTGAGCGAGGTCATCGCCTGCGTCACCACGAAGTGGCGGCCATCGAAGGCGCCGGCGGGCTTCTCGCCCGGTGACGCTTCGCGCCAAGCGAGAGCTGGACGGATCAGATCGGCAAGACGTTCGAGAATATCGACGCGCACGGCGCGCTCGCCGCACTGGCGATAGCCGAGCACGCGATAGGCATCGCGATCGAGCAGCTTGTCGACCGGGAAGGATGTACGGCCCGACCCTGCGAGATGCTGCGCGCTCGACAGCGCCGACATGTCGACATTGTCCTGCTTCAGCGCCCAGAGCAGCGCCGCGAGCGAACGCCCCGCAGGCTTCAGCAGACCGGGAATATAGATGTGATAGGCGCCGAACCGCACGCCGTATTTGCGCAAGGTCGCGCGCGACGGCTGATCGAGATCCTTCATCTCGGTCGCGATCTTCTGCCGCTCCAGCACGCCCAGCGCTTCAGTGAGCTGGAACGCAATGCCGCGCGCGATACCGGTGATGTCTTCGGCCTTGGTGAGATCGAACAGCGGCCCGAGCAGCTTCTCGATATGCGTCTTCAGCCAGAGATCGAGGCGAGCCTGAACCGCATCGCGCGGCGCGCCGGAGAGGCGCTCATCGGCGATGATGCGGAGACGGGGATGCAGCACATCGTCGGCTGCGACCAGACGGGCCACCGCATCGCCGGTCCAGCGCATTGTGCCGTCGGAGGCGAGCACGAACTGATCGTCCGGCGCGTTGCCGAGTTTCTCGGCGCGCGCGTCGATCTCGCCGGCCAGCGCCTTCAGCGCCGTGGCCTGCAAGGCCTTCGCATCCGAGCCAGCCTCGGCCGCATCGGGCAAAAATGTAAATCCGTCGAGACGGCCAATCACATGGCCCTCTACGATCACTTCGCCCGTCTTACCAATTTCAGTATTCAGCATCGTGTTTTCCCGCAAGCGGCGCATCAATACACTGGTACGACGATCAACGAAACGCTCAGTGAGCCTCTCATGAAGGGCATCTGACAGTTTATTTTCCAATTCGCGCGAAATTCCCTGCCAATGATCCGGATCTGAGAGCCAATCGGGACGATTTGCCACGAATGTCCAGGTCCGGATTTGCGCGATTCGGCCCGATAACGTGTCGATATCGCCATCGGTTCGGTCAGCTTGCGCGATTTGAGCGCCAAACCAGGCATCCGGGATGCGCCCACGCTGCATCAGGAAGTTGAAGATAGTGACTACCAGCTCTGCGTGTGCAGCGGGCGCGATGCGGCGGTAATCTGGAATCTGGCAGGCGTCCCACAGTTTCTCGACGGCGGCCTTGCCCTGCGCCATTTCGCGCACGTCGACGTCACGGACGGCATGATCGAGCACGCGCAGGTCCTCGGCGATCGGCGCACGGGTCAGCGCCTCATGGCGCGGCACCTCCGCCAGCGACACCTGCAGCGACGCGATCGATGAGAAATCCAGCTTCGAATTGCGCCACTGCAGCACCTTCACCGGCTCGAAGATGTGGTTCTGCAGCTGATTGACGAGCTCGGGCTCGAACGGCTCGCAGCGACCGGTGGTGCCGAAGGTACCGTTGCGCGTGGCGCGGCCGGCGCGGCCAGCGATCTGCGCGAATTCCGACGGCGTGAGACGGCGGAATTGGTAGCCGTCATATTTGCGATCACTGGCAAAGGCGACGTGGTCGACGTCGAGATTGAGGCCCATTCCGACCGCGTCGGTTGCCACTAAGTAGTCAACGTCACCATTCTGGAACATCGCCACCTGCGCATTGCGGGTGCGCGGCGATAGCGAGCCCAGTACGACTGCAGCGCCGCCGTGCTGGCGCTTGATCAGTTCGGCGATGGCGTAAACTTCGTCCGCGGAAAACGCGACAATCGCTGTCCTGCGCGGCTGCCGCGTGATCTTGCGATCGCCGGCAAATTCCAGATGCGACAAACGCGGCCGTGTGACGATGCTGGCGCCGGGCAGCAGCCGCTCGATGATCGGGCGCATGGTGGCGGCGCCGAGCAGCAGCGTCTCGTCGCGGCCGCGGCGATGCAGGATGCGATCCGTAAAGACGTGGCCGCGCTCCAGATCTGCCGCGATCTGGATCTCGTCGACGGCCAGAAACGACACGTCGAGATCCCGCGGCATCGCCTCGACGGTGGAGACCCAATAGCGCGGCTTTGCGGGCTTGATCTTCTCTTCGCCGGTGATCAGCGCCACGGCTTCAGGGCCGACGCGGTCCAAAATTTTATTATAGACCTCACGCGCCAGCAGGCGCAGCGGCAGGCCGATGATGCCCGACGAATGCGCGAGCATGCGCTCGATGGCGAGATGGGTCTTGCCGGTATTGGTGGGGCCGAGCACCGCGGTGACGCCGGCGCCGGGGGCCCTGCCGTTGGACAGCGTGGGCGGAGAAGACAAAAAGGCCATGTTTTCAGATATTTCCGCGTCGCCGACTGTCAAGACCGAGACAGGTTACGACGCTTCAGAGCCGCGCTTTTTGATGGTTTGGAACGAGTCCGGAACGAAAGCGGCCCGAATCGGTGACTCGGCACCTCCCTGGCCGCATCACCCCAACATCTCGCGCTGACATTCTCCGAGACTGACTAGATCAAGTTTGTGACAGCGCAACAAGGGCCGACAAATCCCCGAAGTTATGAACAGCGCACGGACTCCGAACCGGCTTTGAGTCAAGCCGAGATCCTGCGCAAATCCTGCGGCGCGTTTGCGACGATGCTGCGATGGCGCACTTTATCTTGCGGCATCATTGCGGCAGCGTCCCGTCTCGGTCCCTCATGGTGAGGAGCGCGCCTTCGCGCGTCTCGAACCATGAGCTGGCGGGCCGGAGCTTGCATCGATCCCGGGCGAATGGCTTTGCCATTCGCAGGAGACGCCCCGAAGACGGGGCTCCTCAGGATGAGGCCGGAGTGGGTTGCCTCCTTTGAACGTGTCCTCGCGCTCCGCTCGTTCGTCGATTCAGTTCGTCTTCGCCACGGCCTTGGCCGGCGCGGGGGTGGTGACGAATTCGGTGGCTTCCAGCATGGCGACGCCGAGCGGGGTCGGCACCACCATGCGATACGGCACCAGCACGCGGGTTCCGGCGATCGGCACCAGGGTCACTTCGATATTGCGCTGGGCGGCGAGATATTTGATGGCGGCGCGGTCGGGCACATAGCCGGCGATCGGCGTGAAATAGACGGCGCAGACGATGGCAGGTCCGCGATAGCCCTTCTCGGCCTTCACGCTTTCCATGCGCTTGTAGTCGAGCTTGAGATCGTAGCGCATGCGGCCATCGAAGATCGACGCGCCGGTGCGGCACGAATCCGGCGTCAGCAATTCACCGGTGCCGCCGACGCGCATCAGCGAGCCGGTCATCGGATCGATCACGTTGCGGCGATGCGCATCGGTGATCGGAATCTTCTCGGGGTCGAGTGGCGGCTCCGGCTCGATGGAGAACTCCTTCACATAGCCCGGCGTGATCAGCATCTTGATCGTCTCGGACTTCTTCGCGGAGGTGGTGACGGCCTGATAATTCGACGGCACCAGCGCGCCCGCGACCACGCGGCCGGTGGACTGGCCGGAGCCCGAGCCGCCGGCAAATGCCTTCAGCAGACCAGCGGTGCCGCCACTGGCCGTCGCGGAATACTGGTCTTCATTGATGTCGATGGCCCACTGGCCCTTGCCCACCGCGATGCCGGCGAGGCTGGCTTCATATTTGGCCTCCAGCTTGCCGCCCGCCAACACCGCCTGCGCGGGTGCCTGAACCGGCACGGCGGCCGGGCTCTGGCCTTGAGCTTGGCCTTGGGTCTGGCTTTGGATCTGGCCTTGCACCTGCGCGGAGGCGTCCACCGGCAAAACCGGCAGCATCAGGCCCGCGGCGACGGCGAAACGCGCGCCAAAGCCCGCAAATCGCACTCTTGCGGGCGCGGCGGTCCGCGGGGTCGTCACCGGTCGGGTCACAAAGCGGGGCGTGCGAAGGCTCACTTGCTGATATCACCTGGTCGGCGATCCCCGGCCAAAGGCCCAGGGCCGCATCGCTCAATTGGGCTGGAGCGACCTGTTTCCGGCCCGAATACGTCGTTTATATGATGGGAACCGCGCCAGATTCCATGTGGTTTCCGCTCGTAGGCCGGGCTATACAGCCGCCGAATGCGCAGGCTTTTGCCGGTTTTGCCGCGACTTTAGCTGGCCGGATATCTTGACGATCGCGGCCAAGCCCCCTATACGTCCGCCACTCCTGAAATGGACGTGATTTTTGACCCCCTGCCCGGCTTTGGGCTCTTCGCCTTTTAGCTGCGGGGATGACAGAGGATTTTCGCCATGTCTCGGCGCTGTGAACTGACACTGAAGGGCCCCCAGGTGGGCCACAAGGTGAGCCATTCGAACATCAAGACCAAGCGCCGGTTTCTGCCGAACCTGGTCAATGTGACCTTCCTTTCCGACGTGCTCGGCCGCGGCGTGCGCCTGCGCGTGTCGGCGAATGCCGTGAAGTCGGTCGACCACCGCGGTGGCTTCGACGCCTATCTGATCAAGGCCCGCGAGAGCGAGCTGTCGCAGAAGGCCGTGCTGCTCAAGCGCGCCATCGAAAAGAAGAAGGCCGAGACCGCAGCAGTCGCGGCCTGAGCCTGACCCGCCGCTCGCATTGAGCGGATTGAAATTTGAAAACGGCCGGATCGCAAGATCCGGCCGTTTTTGCGTTTGAGCGATAAATTTTGTCTCAAGCTGCAATTCACAAACCAGACTAGGCAGCACGTCATCTAATGCTTGTGGAGCTCTAGCGCGACTACGCAACCTTCTCTTGCATCAACGATCAGCAAGCCTGACTTTCAGCTTGAGCACCTAAATTGCGAGAGACTGCATGGTCGGCAAGGCATCAACAGAGGACCGAGTAATATCCCTTGGCCCAAACTTGGCGACTATACCTGAAAGATTACTGCTCGCGCATGCGCGAGGCGAGGTACTTTTCATTTGCGGCGCAGGTATTTCCAAGCCAGCGAACCTACCTGATTTCCGCGAGCTCGTTATCGATGTCTACGCTGCGCTCGATGCGACCGTACATCTTGTACTTCAGAAAATTCCAAGAGGCGCATGCAATCAATGGCAAGGGAGCTGCTCGCATCTAACTGACCGTCAAACAGCAGAAGTAAGACGCTTCATTAGCGGCGACTATGACGTTGTCCTTGGAATGCTAGAACGGCGACTCGACAATCAGACACATGGAAACAGCCGGGTGCGACAGGAAGTCGCCCGTCGACTACAAATCAATGGCAGCAAACCTGCACCAATTCACCACGCCCTCATGCGACTCGCGAACCGTGGTGGCGCGACGACTATCGTTACGACCAATTTCGATCTACTCCTACAAGACGCAGCGAAACATACTCGATCGCCTATAGAGACTTACTCACTTGGATCTATTCCGCGACCGACAAGGCAAACTGATTTTTCCGGCGTTCTCCATATACACGGAGCGCTTAATAGGAGCTCTCAGCGATTTTCGGAACTCGTACTTACCGATCAAGATTTTGGCGAGTTCTATTTGCGACGGCGCGTCGTTCCAGATTTTATTTATGACGCTGCCCGCCTCTTCCATCTAGTGCTGGTCGGCTACAGCGCCAACGATCCGCCGATGAGGTACCTCCTGAATGCCGTTGCAGCAGACGGGACCCGCTTTGATGACCTAAAAGAACGTTTTACGTTTTTTGGAACAGACAGCCCCGACCCTGTTGCCTTGGAAGACTGGAAGGCGCGAGGCATAACGCCCATCTACTATGATGGGAAGGGAGGGCATACCACATTACGAACTACGTTTGATCGCTGGGCTGAACTTTCCGCCATCAACGGAAAGAAGACAAAGATTGATTCAGAAATTCGACGCATCGTAAAGCTATCCAGAGCGGCGGCCTCTGATGCAGACCGCGATCTCTTCGATCACCTAGTACGACGCAGCAATACTAGTGAGCGCGTTCGGCTATCTACACTCGCCTCAAAGGCAAAAGCTGATCTTGGTTGGCTTGATGCCATCATTAAGATCGGAACTGAAAGAGAGTGGGGGCGTCGCCAGTGATACCATCCTGGATACATCTAGACGAACAGAATCTCGCGGCATTTCGAGCAACGATTGTTTTTCTTGAAGATCGTCTCACGCAATCGAGCACTATTGATTGGGCGCTGAACCTGAAAGCTTCAGATCATATCCCACGCGTTGCGATTGAAGAGATACTGACTCACTCCAACACGCGATCACTTTCGGAGCCTTGGGCAACAGCTTGGCGCCTCATCGAAGAAGCATGGTCTGAGCCGGCTGTAGAAAAAGGCCCCTCAACAGCAATATATGGGATTCAAGAGCGACTTCGATCGGGGGATCGATCCGGCTCGATCATTTCCGCCATCGTGAACCTCGTTGCACCTAGATTGAGCGTCGAACCCAACGATGCGTGGCGCTGGAATTTCATCAAGAGACCTCGCCGACCTCGAAAATTCGACGACCTACTGTCAGCACGCCTATCAAGTGGAGACATCGTAGATCTAAAGATCATTGGGCTGCACGAGCTTGAAGATGTCGCGTTTTTGAAAGCTTTGGCAAATGCCTTAGAGCGCGCGTTCAATCATGGACTAGACATTGGGCGGCGCCTCGGCTGGGACGGCAAGACACAACTCTGGAAACTCGGAGACCTAGGGCGCGTAGAATACGTCGCCCCAGATCCGAACGAAGAGGATGACCAAGATCCAGATGCTTACCATCATGGTATCGCTCCTTCCGTAAAGCTGTTCTATGCCGTAGTTTCTCGAATCTCAGATCTTGAGCCTAGAGCAGCCATACCGTTTGTTCAGCGTTGGCAACACGGACACTCGTCAGTCCACATTCGGTTGTGGGCAGCCATAGCCAAAAGTAACCAACTAGTTTCCACAGACCAAGTTACGGACTTCCTTGCTACGCTCGATGAGCGTGAATTTTGGGATTTGGATACGTTCCCCGAAATTGCCGAGTTGCGAGCTCGGCGTTTTCATGAGCTTGAGCCAAAAAGCCAAAACGCGATAGTTACTCGTATACGTAAGGGCCCCCCTCGCAATTTTTGGCCTAAGACGATTGAGCTAAGCAAGGTTAAGAATGCGCGACTTTATTGGGTCGTTAGAGAACTGAGGCGGATCGAGGTAGCCGGAGGTGAACTGCCGCCAACCTCCAAACTTTGGCTTAGATCGAACATTCATCAGTTCGACGACCTACAGAACATGAGTGTTCATGAAGGTTTTTCTGAAGGGCCAAAGGTTCGATCCGTCGTAGCTACACCTGATGATCGCTATAGCTCCATCCAAGGGGAAGAACGCCTTCGCGCGCTTGAAACGGCGTTCGCAACTAAACGCGGCGGGTGGGACGATGACCCTGCACAGAGTGCAAATTATTGGCTAACGCTGGATGAGCATGTAGTTCACGTCATCAAGGACTTGGCTAGTGTTAAAGATGGGGGGGATGAATTTCCCATGGTATGGAATCGCGTGGGCTGGGGACATACGCCACGTAGTTCAGCCTCCAATGAAGCGTCACAGCGCGACCTGCACGGCGAAGCCGATCTTGTTTTTGGGCTTTTACTGAAAATTTCTGAAGCCACAATACGTGCGGCAATCGAAGGACTGAGCTATTGGCTGGATTCGTGGGGAAAACAGCTTCCATTGTCCCATTCAGGACCGCAGGCGTGGCTTCGCCTTTGGCCACTTGCGATTGAGGCTACTAATACCAGGCCAGACAAAGAGCGCGATAGCGCAGCGTTGAATGTCATCGCTGATACCGAAAATGGCAACGCTACCGAGCCAAAGGATCTTGATACCCTGAATACACCTACTGGGCGACTTGTAGGGGCATTCCTGCAGGCATGTCCTTCATTGAAAACGGTAGCAACACCTTTTGCAGCCGGCACGCCGCTACGAGAAATGCGAGACCTTTTAATCAAGGCAAGTGGGCGTAGCGATTTGGTCGCGCGACACAGGTTAATCGAAGCGCTCCCCTATTTTTTGAACGCTGACGCGGCGTGGACACAAGAGAAATTGATCACCCCGCTTTTGAAGGACGACGGCGCTTCGATTGCACTTTGGCAGGCAATTGGACGACGGACTCATTTTACTGACGTTCTCAAGATTATTGGTGGCGCAATGGCGACGAAAGCCACAGATCGGCGCTTGAGTCGGGACACTCGGCGCGGACTGGTTTTCAGTTTGGTTGTGGAATCTCTGCATGCATTCCGCGAGAAGCGCGAACCGGCGGTGCCGAATTCACGCCTGCAGCAGACACTCCGAACCCTCGACGACGAAGTGCGGGCAAACGCGGCCAATGCAGTGCAGCGATATATTCGCCAACTATCGGCACAACAGGCGACTGAACTCGACAGCCAATCGGCTGCCGATCTTTTCCGGTCTGCAGCTATGCCATTTCTTAACGAGGTATGGCCCCAAGAGAGATCGCTAACGACACCAAGTGTAAGTCGGGCACTTGCAGACCTACCAGCAACTTCTGGCGAGGCATTCGCACAAGCGGTTCGTGTCATTGAACGTTTTCTTGTTCCGTTCGAATGCTGGTCAATGCACGACTATGGGCTGCGCGGTGACGAAGGCGGCGTCAAGAAGCTATCAAAAATTGATACTCCTGCCGAATCTGAAGCTCTGTTACGACTGCTCGACTTAACTATAGGAAGCTCCGAGGGATCGGTAATTCCCTATGATTTGACTGACGCGCTGGATCAAATTCGAGTTGTGTCGCCAAATCTTGCTAATAGTAGTTCTTATCGACGGTTGGCGACGGCGGCGCGCCGCTAGATGCCCCCGTACTTCGGTGGGATCACGCCAGAAAATGCTGTGGCTCCAACGTCTGTAAGAGCACCGCTGGCGTGCATGTGACGCGCCGTTTCCAGCAGCTCCAGGGTCAGGCGGGTGTTGCCCTTTGTCGCGCGTGTTGTCCCGGCCTTTTTGCCGGCCGTCATCGCCCGCTTTTTCGCGCCCTTTGTTAGTCGGGTTTTTTAGCTGTCGAGGTCATCGCGAAGCTCTCGTCTGATAGAGATATCACGGGATTGGTAACATTGAGCAGATGGATCGCCCGTCTGCCCTGAGCCCCCTCACCGCCGCGAAGACGCGGCGACCTCTCCCCGGCGGGGAGAGGTGCGGCACCGCCCTGATGTGCACGCGAAGCCCTTTCGAAAATGAAAGACGCGGCGATATCGGTACGAGGTGCCGGTCAACGAAGTGAGCGAGCGGTTTCGGTCCGGGTTGGTGCCGTCGCGGTCGTCATTTCCGTCCGCGGTGCCAGAACTCTCAGCTGATGCAGAGACGCCGTGGAGGTTGGCGCTGCCGACTGTTCCTGGACGTTCGCAGCTCCCAGCACGCGAACCTGCACCGCCGATATCGGCAAACCCGCCGATCCATAGGTCGGCAACTCCGCAGCGAAGCCGGCGCAGCCACCCGCAATCGAGATCACGGCCGCGACGGCGATCGATAAAGTCATCTTCACTGTTAATCTCCTCGTAGGATTGAACGAGGAGCCTAGACCTCTTTTGCTGCATTGCACAGTTCAATACCGCATTGCAACATTGCAGTTTCCGCACATCGCGCCAGCCAGCCCGGCCTCCCGAGCTTGCCCCGGCGCGACCTTGGGTGCTTTCCGAATATTCCGATCACAGACTGCAACGAAACGGTCATCATCGATCTGGTGGTCTCGGCACTCCCCTACGCCAAACGGACCATCGGTTCCTCATGTCGTGGAGCGCGCCGTTACCGAACGCGCCTTCGGCAGTTCGACAACATGGCATTTCTCATAGCGGTTTGTGCTTTCGAGCGAATGTCATGTGTACGACCCCGCCGGGAGAGGATGTCGTCTCGATCTCGTAGTCCTTCTCAAGACCCTCCACGCCATCCCACAGGCGCACGCCGCGGCCGAGCAGGATCGGAACCACCACGATGTGCATGTGATCGACGAGCCCGGCGGCAAGGAAGTCGCGGATCGTGGTGGGACCTCCGCCGATGCGCACGTCCTTGCCGCCCGCAGCCTCGCGGGCCGTCTCAAGGGCCTCGGCAGGCGAAGCGTCGATGAAGTGGAACACCGTGCCGCCCTCCATTTCGATCGATGCGCGCGGATGATGGGTGAGGACGAAGACCGGCGTATGGAACGGCGGGTTGGGACCCCACCAGCCTTTCCAGTCCGGATCCTCATGCCATGTGGGAGGACCGAACTTCCTGGCGCCCATGATCTCGGCGCCGATCCCGGGCGCGAACAGCCGCAGGAACGCGTCGTCGATGCCCGCCGTGCCGCCGGGCTGGCCGAGCATCTGGCGACCCCATCGGGTCGCGAACATCCATTGGTGCAGCCGCTCGCCGGCATGGCCGAACGGCGCGTCAAGGCTCTGGCCTTCGCCGGTAGCGAAACCGTCGAGCGAGACGGAGACATGTTGGACACGGGCGAGTGCCATGGCTGGCGCTCCTTCCTGCTGTTGATTGAATTTCCCCAAGCCGTTCCGGAAGCGACGGCGCTACTGGTTGATCTCGGGCTCGACGAGTTTCGTGAGCTTGCGCAGGGATTCCTGCCAGCCGAGATAGCAGGCCTCGGCCGGGATCACGTCGGGCACGCCCTGCTGCTCGATGTTCACCTCCGTGCCGACAGACACGGCCTTCAACGTCACCGTGACCTTCATCTCGCCCGGCAGGCTGGGATCATCGAAGCGGTCGGTGTAGACGAGACGCTCACCGGGAACGAGCTCCAGATAGGTCCCGCCAAAGGAGTGACTGCCGCCCGTGGTGAAGTTCCGGAATGACATCCTGTGATGGCCACCGACCTTCGCATCCAGCTCATGGACGGTGCATGTGAACCCGAAGGGCGGAAGCCAGCTCGCAATCGCGTCAGGTTCGAGGAACGCGCGGTAAAGCTTCTCGGGCTTGGTGGCAATGACGCGATGCAGACGGATCGTGCTGGGCATGGGCTTCTTCCTGTGGCTCGGTTACTTCGGTTGTCGTCCGGCGGGCAGCTTCCGCCGCCCGATACATCCATGACGAACGGGCCCGCCGGGCCCCGACATCTCAGCGGAATAAAAATCCTGACAGTCTCTATATCGCACTGAAGGATGCGCCCGGCGCCGCGAGCCGGGAAATCGTCGCAGGACTGGTGGTCGATCTCGACGCCAACGGCGATGTGGTGGGCTTCGCTATCGATCAGGCATCCGGCAAGCTCGACCTCACGCGAATCGAGACGTTCGCGCTGCCAGCGGTGAGCGCAGCAGAGTAAGCGCAAGGCCCCTCACCCACGGACGTCGCGGTTTTTCACCAACGCTTTGCCCGCTTTCTTTGTCATCACTGACCTCGACCAAAAATCTCATTCGTGAGAGTGCTGATGTGCTGCTGCCAGTATAGCGCATCACCGCTTTTCCCGCACCAAATCGCCTCATTTCCTCCGGGAACGCAGTGCAGCGTGCACCGTTCTTAACCCGGTTGCGCCGCATGCGGCGCGTGGGACAGATGAGGAGATTTCGATGCAACAGATTTTGAAGAAGGCCGTATTTTCGAAGGCCTTGCTTCCGCTGGCACTGGCGGGCGCGATTGGCGTCGCGGCGCCGGCCTTCGCCGCCGATGTCTATATGCGCCAGCCCGCGCCGCGCGCGGCCGTAGTGGTGCCATCCGGCCCGCTGACGCTGCAGGATGCGCTGGCGATCGCGTCGGGAATCGGCGTGGTGACGGTGCAGAACACCCATTTCGACGACAACGAATGGGAGATCGAGGGCCGCGATCAATACGGCAAATGGATTCAGGTCGACATCGATGCGCGCACCGGCGAAGTGCGCCATGTGGACCGGTCGATTATCTGATCGGGTGGGAAGTGAGCAAGCGGCGCGCGATGAGCGCGCCGTTTGTTTTTGTGTAAGCGCTTGTGAGTGCGACGCCGGATGACGGCGACCACCGATGCGTCTGGTCTCATTCCAGATGACGCGATGCCCGATGGCGCGACGATCACCACCATGGCGTCGTCACGCTTCATCCGGATGGGCGGACGCGGCGAGCCTCGCGCGCACCGTCAATTCTCCTGTGATACATCTGGACTCATCAACTACGACGTGTATTCTTGCCTGGCCGGGATCGATGATTTTTTTAACCGGCGGGGCATTTCCATTTAGCTTTGTGGCACGACAAACCATTTTTCTCATCAGATCTGCCTGTCTTGATATCTGCCTGCCTTGAGATCGACCTCCTTGCACGCAGCCTGTCTGACGCTGGTGGCCCTCCCACAGAGTTCGATCGAGTCCCTCGCCATCCAAGGGGGGTATGGATATATGGTCGATTTTATCAGGGGCGGGACACGCATTTACGCAGCACCTGCGGCAACCGCAGCAGGCAATCTCAGATCTTCCAACGCCGCGCCAGCGGCCAGCGCACCTCCAGACAATTATCTGTCTGCGCTCCTCAAGCTGATCCCGACGGAAATCGTCGCCATCTATCTCGCGGCCAAGGCGGCCTGGGTCACAAATAACGCACTCCTCTACTGGTTTGGCCTGTGCCTGCTCGCATGCATTTGCCTTCGCGCATATTCCAGCATGCCCCGCGACAGCACCGAACCGGCGAAGCCACAATGGGCCAGCGTCCTCGTATCGTCGATCGCGTTTGTGCTTTGGGCGTGTGCCATGGGCCCACCGTCCCCGCTCGGCGCCTATGGCCTGCCGGAATGGGCCGCCGGAGGCATCGCAGGTCTTTTCGGAATTCTGGCACCGTTTCTGATTCCCGGGGACAAGCAGGCCGGGGGCAAGCTGGCAGAGGGCGCGCTGGCAGAACGCACGCTGGTAAGCGACACGTCTCTCAAGCCACTTGGGCGACTTCGATTCGACACCCTGCGCCCACGCGCCACTGCTCGCCAAACGAACAGGGGAATACTTCACGACATTTTTGACGGCGACTACCCTGACGACACCGGCCTCGACGCCCTTGGATATGGTGGTGAAGCGAATTCCGTTCTGGCCGCGAACATTATCGAGCATGGCGTCAATGTGAGCCCCGCAGCCATTCTGGTCTGCGGCGACATCGCCTGCGTTCTCAAAGAGATGGGGCGCGTGCGATGACCTATTCGCGGCAGATATCCGCCCTCGCACTATGCGCCTCTGTCATGCTCGGTTGCGAGGCGCATGCAGGCGCACTGACGGCCCATGAGCAGGAGGTCATCGACGGCATCATCGCGAGAGGCGACGGCGACAAACTTGCCGAAGCGCAAAACAAGATCGCGGCGGCAACAAGAACAAAACGACGGGCGGCCAACCGGACCAGTCCGGCGGCCGCAACGCCAACGGTCGCCGTACCCATCCAGTCGGTCGCCTATCTGGACGATATGGGAACGCTGGTCAGAAAGCGGGAGAAATCAACGAATGCCTTGATCGAACACAGTAAATGTCCCGGCCTGACGTTTCTTCTGCGGCGGGACTGGAAAGACATCGGCTTTCTGGATTGTCCCATGAGTGTCGACAAGGCCACAGGCGCGGAAATCGCGTTCGCCGGCGATCGTGCGAACCATAACCAGATCTGGGCGATCAACGGCACCGCCGCGCTCTCCTACTCGTCGGTGCACGATTCCGTCGCCTGGTGGGATCCAGGCGCGAAAAGCCTTGCCACCTATGTCACGGTCAATCGGGCCTTCAACTCGGCGTCCGAATTCGCGGACTCCAATGTCGACAAGCTGGCCTATGGCGTTGCCGCCGAAATTGGCTATCTCGTCCCCGATGGCGGACACTTCTTCCGTCTTCGCGGAGGCGGCGTCGAGAACAACATCAAACAAACGTCGTCGGCGGCTGTGACGCTCGAATATCTCCCGACGTCGCTCCAGCTCTACTTTCAGAGGCCGATACCGCATCCGCTGGGTCTGCCAGTCATCCTGCGCTTCGATCCCGAAATTCTGCTGCAGTACAATCAGACCACCGGGAAGGGCCAGTTGCTCGATTTCAACAATATGACCCGGGCGCTACGCATTGGCCCCCAGGTCACCGCGCATCTTTTCCCCGATCCGCTCGAGAAAGGCTTTCTGGGCAGGATGAGCGCTTCGTTCAGCTATCACTGGGCGCACGAAACCTATTCGCGCACCGAGCTCTCATGGCTGGACGCCACGCTGAAATACAATATCGACGATGCCGGCCATCTCGCCCTCGCGCTGACTTATCAACGAGGCAATGACGAAGACACCGGGACATTCGCCAATATCTATCGCATCGGACTGACCGGCAAAATCTGACAACTGCCGACGTGCTTCCTCTTCCGCGAATGGCAGAGGGAGCACGGCCGCCGGCGCGTGCGGCTCAGGTCAGCTTCAATCCCGTCGCGGCTTCGAGCTCGGCCAGCGCCTGCGCGGCAGATGTCACCTTGATCGTGGTCATGCCGAGTTCGCGCGCGGGCTTGAGGTTGACGCCGAGGTCGTCGAGATAGACGCAATTTTTCGGATCGACAGACAGTTTATCGGTCATCATCGTGTAGATGCGCGGATCGGGTTTGCGCAGGCCGATCTTGGCGGATTCGATGACGTGATCGAACAGCACCATCACCTCGGCCACATAGAGCGCGCGGCCGTCGGTGGAGCCCATGGCATTGGCCGGCAGGTTGTTGGTGATGCAGCCGGTCTTGAACGCCGCCTTGATGCGGCGGAGCGCCTCGACCATGTCGGGGCGGATCTCGCCTTTCAGCAGCTTGACCACATCGCGGCCGGGCACTTCGGCGCCGAGCGCTTTGGACTCGGCGGCGAACAAAGCGTCGAAGGTTGGGAGATCGATTTCGGCGCGCTCGAATTTCGCCCAGGCATTCTCGAAATGGTTGTCCGCATTGGTACGGCGGATGATGTCCTTCGGCAGGCCATGGCTCTGCTCGTAATGCGCAAAGGCCTCGAAGGGCGAGGAGGTGATCACCCCGCCGAAATCAAAGATCACCGCAGAGATCATGTTCTTCCCTTTTGTTACCCGGCCGCTTTTATGAATCGACCACGCCGCCTCACACTCCGACGTCATACGCGGGCTTGACCCGCGTATCCATCTTCGTCTGCGCTCGCGGCTTAAGGTGGATTGCCGAGTCATCTAGCGAAGCTCGCTTCGCGCTGCCCGGCAATGACGTGGGGAGAGGACGGAGCGTGGCTGGGCGAACTCCGAGCGTGCGGCTCCCCCTCTCCCGGCGCTACGCGCCACCCTCTCCCGCCTAGCGAAGCTTCGCTTCGCCTGGGGGAGAGGGAAGAAAGAGCTACCCGGCGACGCGGGCCTCGCCTCCGAGTACCGGGCCGCGCGCACTGCCGACATCGCGGATCGGGGGCTGGCCGTAGAGCCGGGCATATTCCCTGGAGAATTGCGACGGACTCTGATAGCCGACCGCATAGCCGGCGCTGCCGACATCGAGCCGCTCCACCAGCATCAGGCGGCGCGCCTCATGCAAACGAAGCTGCTTCTGATACTGCATCGGCGTCATCGCGGTGACGGTCTTGAAATTGTGATGCAGCGACGATTCGCTCATGCCGACGCGGTCGGCGAGATCCTCGATGCGGAGCGGGCTGGCATAGTTGCTGCGCAGCCAGGAGATCGCCTTGGCGACCTTGTTGCTCGGGCTCTCGGCCAGCGCGATCTGCCGCAGACGCGCGCCATAAGGGCCGACCAGCAGGCGATACAGCACCTCCTGCTCCAAGAGCGGCGCCATCACCGGAATGTCCTGCGGCCGGTCGAGCAGGCGGAGCAGCCGCAGCGTGGCGTCGAGCAGATCGGCGGAGGCCTTGGCGACGACGACGCCGCGCTCGGGGAGCTGCGGATGCGCGGGCGCATCGGCATGACCGTTGCCGAACCGGCCGAGCACCTCCTTCAACAATTGCGGATCGATCGCAAAGCCCATGCCGAGATGCGGCTGCGCTTCCGAGGCCTCGACGATGCAGGACGACATCGGCAGATCGAGCGACACCAGCACATAATCGCCGGCGGCATAGGTGTAGGTCTCGGTGCCCAGTTGCAGCCGCTTGGCGCCCTGCGCCACGAGGCCGAAACACGGCCACTGCGCGGTATGCACGAGCTGCGTCGGCTCGGTCTGCCGCTTCAGATAGAGGCTGGCGAGGCCGGTCGGATGGTCGCTGCCATTGGCGGCGTAACGGGCAATGATGTCGGCAATCTCACGAATCGTCTCGGTCACACGCAAACCCCTCAAGCGGCAGGCCTTTTATGCCGATGTGTATCTAGGTGCAGTGCCGTGGCAGGGAAATGGCTGCGGGATCACTTTTGCAGGATCGTGCAAAACAGATGCAGGATCGCGCTAACGCCGACGCGGCTGCATTTGCGATAACAGCACCAGCCACAGAGCAGATCGGCGAGCCGCCCGCGGGCCTCGGATCTGCCAGGCCATACGGGTATCGGGTCGAACTCCCCGCCTTGCGCGTCCAGACTGTTGTCGGGGCGCGATCACGCCCGGATCGATTCCGCCTCAAAATCTACGCACACGACTGACGATCAAGACAGACATCATCCAGATCCAAGGACATGCCATGACAAGACTGGCAGGAAAAGTTGCGCTCGTGACCGGCGCCGCGGACGGCATCGGCGCGGGCATTGCGCGGCGCTTCGGCGCGGAAGGCGCGGCGGTGATCGTGCATCACGCGGACGATCCCCGCGGCGCGGCGCGCGTGGTCGCCGAAATCGTGTGGCGCGGCGGCCGCGCCATCGCCGTGCAGGGCGACATCGCCCGCTGGCCGGACGTGCGGCGGCTCTATGAGGAAATCGCGGCGACCTTCGGCCGGCTCGATATTCTCGTCAATAACGGCGCCCTCGCGCGCAGCGAGGTGGCGGACGTGGTGTCCGAGGACGAGTTGCACCGGCAGCGCGAGCTGAAGGTGTTCGGCGCCATGCTGCTGTGCCAGGAGGCGGTGCGGATGTTCGGCGTCGCCGGCGGCAGCATCGTCAATCTCACCGCGCTCGATGGCATTCCGACAGCGCCCGCATCGCTGCCGGACCCCGGCGCCGACGCCGCCATCGATGCCATGACCCGCGGGTTGTCCCGCGCCTATGGCACGCGCAACATCCGCGTCAGCACCATCGCGCCCGGAATGCTCGGCCCGGAGGAACCCGCCGCCATCGACGTGCTCGACGGCAGCGTGCGGAACCGGCAGTTCATCGCTTTGCCCGCTGCGCGCAACCACACAACCGAAGGCATCGCCGACATCGCCGTGGCGCTGACCTGCGACGACAACGCGTATCGTTCCGGCCGCGACATCATGGTGGCCGGCGCCATGCGGTGACGCCGGGAACCCGGCTTTCCAGGTTCCTCCCGACGCTTGTGGGCGTGCCTGCGCGGCACGCCCATATTTCTTTTTGCGCACTCGCCGACCAAAGCGTCTCGATTTCTTTCACATCCTATTAACCGCCCGTCACAAAACGGCGAAACGAAACTGTTGATCACCGCGTAGCTGTCAAAGAATTACCGGTTCTGATGCTATGCGTCGGTGATTGTAACGCAGTCCTTTTTGATCGACGAAAGCCAATGCTGGCCCGTAATACATCCGAGACGACCCGCCGGATCTCCCCGCGCTGGCTGCTGGCCGCTGCGGCGATCGTCGTTGTCGGATTCACAGTCATCTGCGGCAGCGTACTGCTCAGCATGCGGCGCGGCGACGAGAAGCTGGCGCACCAGACGCTCGGCAACCTCGCCTCCAGCATCGATGCCGATGTCGCCCGCAATGTGGAACTCTACGACCTCTCGCTGCGCAACGTGGTCAGCAACATGACCTCGCCGGAACTGGTCGAGATTTCGCGGCCGATGCGGCAGTTGATCCTGTTCGACCACGCCGCCACCGCGCGTCACTTCGGCGCCATCCAGGTCACGGACGTCGCCGGCAACGTGACGCTGGATTCGTCGACGCTGGATCCGAAGCCGCAGAATTTCGCCGATGAGGAATTCTTCAAGGTCCACAAGCGCGATCCGCTGTTCGGCCTCTATATCTCCAAGCCGATGCTGCATCAGGGCAGTTACGGCATCGTGCTGAGCCGCCGCATCGCGGCGCGCGACGGAACTTTTCTGGGCATCGTCGCCGGCTTCATCCGCTACAGCTATTTCCACGAGATCGCCGATCGCCTGCAGCTCGAGCCGAACGACGTGATTTCCGTCATCCGGCAGGACGGCGTGTTGATCATGCGCGCACCGTTCGACATGGAGATCATCGGCCGCGATCTCAGTCGGGTCCCGGGCGTACAGAAAGCGCTCGCCTATTTCTCCGGCTCCCATATTGGCAATTCCGCGACTGACGGCGTGCGGCGTCTTTTTGTCTGGCGCGAAGGCTCGCATCCGCTGATCGTGATGGTGGGGCGGTCCACCGACGTGATCTTCGGCCAGTGGCGCAAGGAAGCGCTGCAGATCGGCGGCGCCATGGCCGCGCTCGGCCTGATCGCCTGTGCGCTGATGCTGATCCTGGCGCGCGAGATGGGCAAGCGCGGCGAGATGGAAGACAGGATGGCGCGCCTCGCCATGACCGACGGCCTCACCGGCCTCGCCAACCGACGTCATTTCGACGTGGTGATGGATAAGGAATGGCAGCGCGCCCAGCGCGCCCGCGCACCGATCTCGCTGCTGATGATCGACGCCGACCACTTCAAGGTGTTCAACGACAATTTCGGCCATCAGGCCGGTGATCTCGTTCTGTGCGGGATCGCCTGGAGCATTGCCCGGCATGCCAAACGCGCCAGCGATTGCGCCGCGCGCTATGGCGGCGAGGAATTCGCGCTGATCCTGCCGGGCCTCTCCCTCGCCGATGCCATCGAACTCGGCGAACGGATCCGCGTCGAGGTGGGCCATCTCGAGCGCGACGGCATGACCACGACGACGATCAGCGTCGGCGCAGCGTGTCTCGTGCCGTCATCGCTGACCACGTCGAACGACCTGATCAGCAATGCCGACAGTGCGCTCTATGCCGCAAAAGCGCACGGTCGCAACCAGACATGGCCGGTCGCACCGCTGCAGAAAAGCCTTGCGGCGTAAGCAGATACCATTTGTACGGTTGTAATTAACCCGCGGTTCACCTGACTTCCTAACGCGTCTTCCACCCTTGCTCGGGTATTCCTATGCACGAGGGGTAGGAATTCATGCGGCTGCTGGGGAGGCGAATGACGAACGACGTGCGCGTTTCAGCGCCGGGCTCCGCCGAACATGGCGATGGGCGCTCGACGACACGTCGCGCGCCAGTGCGCTGGCTCGTGGTCGTTGGCGCCGTGCTGATCGTCACCATTGCCGCAGGCACGGCGATGACCGTGAACAATTTCCGTCAGCGCACGATCGACAATTCCAACCGCGAACTTGAAAACACCGTGCTGCTGCTCAGCCGGCATTTCGATCAGCAGTTCCAGGATCTCCAGCGCATCCAGAAGAGCCTCACGGCTCATCTTCTCGCCAATGGCGTGATGTCGGTCCACAGCTTTGCCAGCAGCATGTCGAGCTATGAGTCCCACATGATGCTGAAGTCAAAGGTGGATGATGAATTCGTCAACGACATCACCGTTCTCGATGCCGAAGGCCGTCTGGTCAACTGGACAGGAGCCTGGCCCGGACCGGATCTGGTGCTGGCCGACCGTGAATATTTCCAGAAACTCAAATCGCAGACCTTCACTCAGGACGAAGAGATCGTGCAGCCCGTCCTGAGCCGCATCACCGGCCGGTGGAAGACGCTGTTCGCACGTCGCATTACAGGGCCCAAGGGCGAATTCTTCGGCATCGTGACGCGCAGCGTCGAACCGCAGCAATTCGAAAAATTCTTTGCCTCCGTCTCGCTCGGCGAAAACGGGACCATCGCAATGTTCCACCGCAATGGCACGTTGCTGGCGCGATACCCGCAGACGCCCTCGTCGATCGGCAAGGTTTTCAATAGCGGCCCGCTGCTGCAGCATCTGCGCTTCAGCGACGCGCCCGCAACCATCCGCACCGTCAGCCCCATCGACAATATCGATCGGCTCGGCTCGATCCGCCTGCTGCAAAACTTTCCGGTCGCGCTGGTCGCAACCACGACGGTCGAGGGCACACTGGCCAACTGGCGCGACCAGACCAAATTTCTCGTGACCCTCGCGACGCTGTCGGCCCTGATCCTGGCAGGTCTGCTTTATCTGATGATCCGTCACATCCAGCGGCAGAACCGTGCAGCACAGTTGCAGATGACGCTGGAGAAGAACCGCCTCGATACCGCCATCAACAACATGACGCAGGGCCTGCTGCTGTTCGACGCGCAGGCGCGCGTGGTGGTCTGCAACCAGCGCTATCTCGACATGTACGGGCTGTCGCGCGAGGTCATCACACCCGGCCGACCGTTCCGCGACGTGATCGCGCATCGCAAGGACACGGGCTCATTCGCTGGCAGCGTTGACGCCTATGTGGCGGAAGTGTTGCGCGACGTCGGGCGGTCGCACATCCAGATCATGCAGACCGCCGATGGCCGCACCATCCAGATTTCGTCGCGGCCGGTGGCCGATGGCGGCTGGGTTGCGACCCATGAAGACATCACCGAGCGGCGCAATGCCGAGGAGAAGATCGCGCATCTGGCGCATTACGATGCGCTGACCGACCTGCCGAACCGCACGCTGTTCCGCAACGAGCTCGAACGCGAATTGAAGCGCGTCGCGCGCGGCGCGCAATGTGCGGTGCTCTATATCGACATCGACGAATTCAAGGGCATCAACGACTCGCTTGGCCATCCCGTCGGCGACGAACTGCTCAAGGGCATCGCGCTGCGGGTGCGCGGCTGCGTGCGCGGCTCCGACGTGGTGGCGCGGCTCGGCGGCGACGAATTCGCCATCGTGCAGACCGGTGTGGAGAGCCATTCCGATATCACGGATCTTGTCGGCCGCATCTATGATGCGATCCGCCAGCCATTCGATTGTCTCGGCCACAGCCTGCTCACCGACGCGTCGATCGGCATTGCGCTGGCGCCGCGCGACGGCGCAGACCTCGATACGCTGCTGAAGAACGCCGACCTTGCGATGTATGGCGCCAAGGCCGACGGCCGCCGCACGTTCCGCTTCTTCGAGCCCGAAATGGATGCGCGGGTGCAGGCCCGCCGCTCGCTGGAGCTTGAACTGCGTCACGCCGCCGGTGATGGCGGCTTCGCCAAAGGCGGCTTCGAAGTCTATTATCAGCCGCTGCTGACGCTGCGCGACGACACCATCGTGGGCTGCGAGGCCCTGCTGCGCTGGCGTCATCCCGAACGCGGCATGATCTCGCCGGCCGAGTTCATTCCGGTCGCCGAAGATATCGGCATCATCAATGAGCTCGGCGAATGGGTGATGAACACCGCCTGCGCCGAGGCTGCCAACTGGCCCGACGACATCCGGGTGGCGGTCAATGTCTCGCCGGTTCAGTTCCGCTGCGCGTCGCTCGCCCTGAAGGTGACCTCCGCCCTCGCCGCGTCCGGCCTGCCGGCACGGCGGCTGGAGCTCGAAATCACCGAGGCCGTGCTGATCCGCGACGACGAGACCGCACTGGAAATCCTGCACGGGCTGCGCGAGATCGGCGTACGGATTGCGCTGGACGATTTCGGCACCGGCTATTCCAGCCTGAGCTATCTGCAGCGCTTCCCGTTCGACAAGATCAAGATCGACCGTTGTTTCGTGACCGATATCGCCGATGCACAGGGCTCGTCCTCGATCGTGCAGGCCGTGGTCAATATCGCCAGTTCGCGCAACATGACGACGACGGCCGAAGGCGTCGAAACGCCCCGGCAGAAGGAGCTGCTGCGCGCGCTCGGCTGCACCGAGATGCAGGGCTATCTGTTCAGCCCCGCCAAGCCCGCAGCAGAATTGCGGGATCTGTTGATCGCGCATCAGGCCAAGCAGTCCGAGGCTGCGGCCTAACCGTTTATTCCAGCAGCGTGAACTGCATCAACAGGGTTCGCTGCAGCATTGAGAAATTGTCGTCCGAGATCAGCGTCAGCACCGTGTCGCCCTCCGGCGTGACATGGACATCGAGCCCCTCGAAATTGTCGATCTCGTAGCCGAGATCCGCATCGAAGATGGTGGGACCGTCGATGACGGCGTCCGGCACGATCGATGCGAGGGGAATGCGGCGGATGCGGACGCCGGTATCGCCGAACAGCGAGAACTTGCGTTCCAGCAGCAGCAGATCGCCGGATGGCAGCAGCGCCGCATCGCTGATGTCGTAATTCTTGGTGCGGCGGACCGAGAATGTTGCAGGTGCCTTGCCGCCAATGATCCAGGCTGAGATGTTGCCGGCGCTGTCGAGCCCGCGCTCCGAGATCGCCAGCAGCATGCCGGCCAGCGGCGAGGTCTTGAACCTGTCCCTGCGCACCATCACCAGGGCTTCGAGACTGCCATTGCTGGGCAGCTTGCGCATGCCCGGCGGCTGCGGGATCGGTTCGCCCCGGGCGCGCACGCCATCGCGGCCGAAGTCGAATTTCAGGATCTGGTGCACGCGTTCGAGGCCGATATAGACCGTCGGTCCGTCCACCGCGATGGACTCGGTATCGTACCAGCCGCGCGCGGTGATCGGCCTGCCGTCGGCGCCCAGCATCGGCGCCGCCTCGACATCGACAATGCCGACCATGGCATCGCCGCTATAGGCGATCTTGCCGGTAAACCAGTTGCCCTTGTCGCTGATGGCGATGAAACCCTCGCCCTTGTCGTCCAGGCGAAGACCGGAGATACCGCCGAAGTCCTTGTAGCGCGACGTCAGGACCAATCCGCTGCGATATTGCAGCGACCCGAACCGTGTATGCGCGCGGTCGCGCGTATCGAAAGCCGGGATCGGCCGCGCTTCGATCTCGATCGACACCGGCGCACGGGCCGATGGCGTTGCCGGCGCCAGCACGGGCTGCGCACGGGCAAGAGATGGCAGCGCGGCTGCTGAAGCCGCGACTGCAAGAAAGTGACGACGGGTGAGATGAGCAGTCAAGCGATGGCCCCGGAGGATGGGTAGAGCAAAGCAAAACCCATCCTGTAAAGCCTAATGCGTCTTGCGTCGCCGACCATGGGTCGGCGCCGGTCCCGCCGTCTCGCTGAACAATTCAGCCAGCTTCTCGGTGATGGCGCCACCGAGCTCTTCGGCGTCGACGATGGTCACGGCGCGGCGATAGTAGCGCGTCACGTCATGGCCGATGCCGATGGCGATCAATTCGACCGGCGAGCGGGTCTCGATCTCTTCGATGATATGACGCAGGTGGCGCTCCAGATAGTTGCCGGGATTGACCGACAATGTGCTGTCGTCCACCGGCGCGCCGTCGGAAATCATCATCAGGATCTTGCGCTGCTCGGGACGGCCGAGCAGGCGCTTGTGCGCCCAGTCGAGCGCCTCGCCGTCGATGTTCTCCTTGAGCAGACCTTCGCGCATCATCAAGCCGAGATTCTTGCGCGCGCGGCGCCACGGCGCATCGGCCGACTTGTAGATGATGTGGCGGAGATCGTTGAGGCGGCCGGGATTGGCCGGCTTGCCGGCGCCGAGCCACGCTTCACGCGACTGCCCGCCCTTCCAGGCGCGCGTCGTGAAGCCGAGGATTTCCACCTTGACGCCGCAACGCTCCAGCGTGCGCGCGAGAATGTCGGCGCAGGTCGCAGCGACCGTGATCGGGCGACCGCGCATCGAACCGGAATTGTCCAGCAGCAGCGTCACCACCGTATCGCGGAACGTCGCTTCCTTCTCATGCATGAAGGACAGCGGATGATGCGGGTCGGTCACCACGCGCGACAGGCGCGCGGGATCGAGGATGCCTTCCTCGAGGTCGAAGTCCCAGGCGCGGTTCTGCTGCGCCATGAGCTTACGTTGAAGCCGATTGGCCAGACGCGCGACCACGCCCTGCAGATGCGCGAGCTGTTTGTCGAGATAGGAGCGCAGCCGCTCGAGTTCGTCGTGATCGCAGAGGTCTTCAGCCGCGATGACTTCGTCGAATTTCGGCGCGAAGGCATGATATTCCGGACCGCGCGGCTCGTTCGCCCCGCGCGAGTTCGGACGCGTGGCTTCGCCGGGCGTTTCGTCGTCGCCCATCTCGCCGTCTTCGTCGAACGTATCCGAGGCAGAGGCCTGCGCGCTCTCCATCGAACTGTCGGACATTTCGTCGGACGACTGCTGCGCCTGATCGGCGCTCATTTCCTGCGAGGCATCGCTCTCCGGCGAGCCTTCGGCACCGGCCTGATCGTTCTCGCCCTGGCGCTCGTCGTCCTCGCTCTCCTCGTCATCCGGCTCGGCATTGCGATCGTCGCCGAGCTCCAGCGCCGACAGCAGGTCGTGCACGGCATCGCCGAACTTGGCCTGGTTCTCAGCGAACCGATCGAGCTGGTCGAGGCGATCGCTGATCTTGTCTTCGAGGACCGGACGCCAGAGGTCGACCATCTTCTTTGCGGCGGCTGGCGGCGCCATGCCGGTCAGGCGCTCGCGCACCAGCATCGCCAGCGCATCGGCCAACGGCGCATCGGCGCGGTCGGTGATTTCGTCGAACTTGCCGCGATGGAAATGATCGTCGAGCATCGCCGTGAGGTTCTTGGCCACGCCGGCCATGCGGCGCGACCCGAGCGCTTCCACGCGGGCCTGCTCGACGGCTTCGAACACGCCGCGCGCCTGCGGATTGCCCGGCATCAGCTTGCGATGAACCTTGGGATCGTGACAGGCGAGTTTGAGCGCGATCGAATCCGCGTGGCCGCGCACGATGGCGGCGTCGCGCTTGCTCATTTTTCGCGCGGGTTCAGGAAGACGGGCTTTGCCCGGTGAGAGACCCGGCCGCTCGGCCGCGAAGGTCACTTCAAGCTCGGGCGCTTTGGCGATGGCGCGCAAACACGACGTCACCGCGCGCTTGAACGGCTCGGTCGGCGCTTCCTTGGAGCCGGGGCGGAATTTGTTGGTCGTCGTCGTGCTCATCGCTGTCGCTTTCTTCCCCTCTCCCCGGGCGCAGCGAAGCTGCGCTGGCGGGAGAGGGTGGATCGAACACGCGAAGCGGGTTCGAGACGGGAGAGGGCCTGCAGCAAACCGGAGCGCTGTCCCCTCTCCCGCCTTCGCTTCGCGAAGGCACCCTCTCCCGCAAGGGGAGAGGGGAAGTAAGTAAGATCAGCGGGAATCAGCTCAGCGCCACATTCACCGAGCTTTCCGCCAGCTCTGCATTGAAGCAGCGCTGATAGAATTCGGCGACCAGCGGACGCTCGAGTTCGTCGCACTTGTTCAGGAAGGTCACGCGGAACGCGAAGCCGATATCGTTGAAGATGTCGGCATTCTCGGCCCAGGTGATCACCGTACGCGGGCTCATCACCGTCGACAGATCGCCATTGGCGAAGGCGTTACGCGTGAGATCCGCGAGGCGCACCATCTTGTTGACGATGTCGCGGCCCTCGGGGTTCTGATAGTGCTTGGCCTTTGCCAGCACGATCTCGACTTCCTCGTCATGCGCCAGATAGTTCAGCGTGGTGACGATCGACCAGCGATCCATCTGGCCCTGATTGATCTGCTGCGTGCCGTGATAGAGGCCCGACGTATCACCGAGACCGATGGTGTTCGCGGTCGCAAACAGACGGAACGCCGGATGCGGCTTGATCACCTTGTTCTGGTCGAGCAGCGTCAGGCGGCCGGACACTTCCAGCACGCGCTGAATGACGAACATCACGTCCGGACGGCCGGCGTCGTATTCGTCGAACACCAGCGCCACATTGTGCTGCAACGCCCAGGGCAGAATGCCGTCACGGAATTCGGTGACCTGCTTGCCGTCGCGGACCACGATGGAGTCCTTGCCGACGAGGTCGATACGGCTGATGTGGCTGTCGAGGTTGACGCGCACGCAGGGCCAGTTGAGGCGCGCGGCGACCTGCTCGATATGGGTCGATTTGCCGGTGCCGTGGAAGCCCGTGACCATCACGCGACGATTGCGCGAGAAGCCGGCGAGAATGGCAAGCGTGGTGGCGCGATCGAACCGGTAATCGGGATCGGTGTCCGGCACATGCGGATCGGATTCGGAGAAGGCAGGCACTTCGAGGTCGGAATCGATGCCGAACAACTTGCGCACCGACACCATCTTGTCGGGAATGCCAATCAACGCGTCGGTCTTTTCTTGCAGTTTGGTCGAGGCGGCGGTCATCAATCCTCCGTGGTCCCGGATATCCCGAAACCAGTCTAGTAATGGCTGCGGATGGGGTGCTTTGTGGAACGTATCAGAGAGCCGCGGCTGGACAAAGCCCAGCTCTTCATCAAAGTTCCCGAATGTTATCATCGAGATAGGTTCTAACGGCAATTTTTGGAAGTCTGCCCTGCGAATCAGCCGATGCTCCGGGTCGATCAATTTGCAGCGGTATTTGGGGATCGAACGGCGCGGCCGGCCATTTCAATCATATATGCTGTCAGTTGGCCGAGGCACCCCGCGCTGGATCGGAATTTCGTGACGTCCTTCATCGATTCCCTGACCCATTTTGTCGCCGCGCATGCCTGGCTGGGCTACCTCACTATTTTCCTCGCTGCCTTGCTGGAAGCCGTGCCGGTGCTCGGAACATTCATCCCAGGCACCACGGTCATTCTGGCGCTGAGCGCCCTGATTCCGGCAGGCGACCTCGATCTCGTGGCGGTGCTGGCGGCCGCCGTGGCGGGCGCCGTGCTCGGCGACGGGAGCGCATTCTGGATCGGGCATGTCCGGCAACGACAACTGCTCGACGCGTGGCCGCTTTCGAATTATCCGGGCGTGGTGGCGCAGAGCGAGGCCTTCTTCCATCGCTTCGGCACGCTGGCCGTATTCCTCGGCCGCTTCGTTCCGCCCATCCGCGCTTTCGTGCCGGTCACGGCCGGAGCATTGGGGACCGCACCGGCGAAATTCTATGCCGTAAACATCCCCGCAGCATTGCTCTGGGCGCCCGCGCATGTGCTACCCGGCGTGCTCGCAGTGTCGGTGCTGGACCGCTATGGCGGCATCGCCGGCCTCGAAGGTCAGGCTAAGCATTACTGGATTCAGGCCGTGATCGTGGCGGCCGTGCTGGCCGGTGCCGCCGTCTGGTGGTGGCATCGCCGCAAGCGCAACACAGCAATGGAAACGTCATAAAAAGGCGTTTGAACGTTGAAATATCTCTTTGATTTTTCAGAGTAAATGACGCCTTCGCAGCTTGACTTGCAGCCCCGATTGACTTGAAAAGCCTGCACCGGCAGTTTCGCCCGCCGTCCGTCCTTCCCATATCCAGTGAATGTCCGAACCCATGCGCAGCTATCTCGACTTTGAAAAGCCCGTTGCCGAGCTGGATTCCAAGATCGATGAATTGCGCACGCTGGCCGCCAGCGGCAGCGACATCGGCGAGGAGATCGTGCGCATCGAGGACAAGGCCGTCGCCGCGCTGCACGAGCTCTATGCGAACCTGACGCCGTGGCAGAAGACCCAGGTCGCGCGGCATCCGCAGCGCCCGCATTGCATGAATTATGTGGAAGCGCTGATCACCGAATTCACGCCGCTCGCCGGCGACCGCAAGTTCGGCGAGGATGAAGCGCTGGTGGCCGGCTTCGGCCGTTTCCGCGGCGAGAGCGTTTGCGTGCTCGGCCAGGAAAAGGGCAACACCACCGAGAGCCGCCTCAAGCATAATTTCGGCATGGCCCGCCCCGAAGGCTACCGCAAGGCCGTTCGCCTGATGGAGATGGCCGACCGTTTCAACATTCCCGTGCTGTCGCTGGTCGACACCGCCGGCGCCTATCCCGGCATCGGCGCGGAAGAGCGCGGCCAGGCTGAAGCCATCGCACGCTCCACCGATGCCTGCCTCGGCCTTGGCGTTGCCAATGTCGCCGTGATCATCGGCGAAGGTGGCTCGGGCGGCGCCATCGCCATTGCCACCGCCAACAAGGTGCTGATGCTGGAACACGCCATCTACAGCGTGATCTCGCCGGAAGCGGCATCGTCGATCCTGTGGCGCGACTCATCCAAGGCGCAGGAAGCCGCGACCAACATGAAGATCACGGCGCAGGATCTGCTGCGCTTCGGTGTGATCGATTCCATCCTGAAAGAGCCGCCGGGCGGCGCCCACCGCGACCCCGCCGCCATGATTGCCATCACCGGCGACGCCATCGCCCAGGCCTTCAACGACATGCGCGGCATGGACGCGGCGACTATTCGTCAGCAGCGCCGGCAGAAGTTTCTGGATATCGGCCGCAAGATCGGGTGAGCTGACGTTCTCTCACGCGTCCATCTGAGACCGCGCATTTCGGCGGATCACCTGCGGCGGCTGGCCATAGGCGCGCAGAAATGCGCGGCGCATGCGGTCACGATCGGCAAACCCCGTCTGCTGCGCGACGGCGTCGATGGGATGCCGGCTCTGCTCCATCATCAACCGCGCGGCCTCTAGCCGCAGATGCTCGACGGCCTTGGCGGGCGATTGGCCTGTCTCGGCGTGAAAGGCGCGGCTGAACTGCCGCGGGCTCAGGCTCGCAGCATCGGCGAGATCATTCACCGTCAGCGGCTTCTGCAGATTGTCGCGCGCGAAAGCGAGCGCCTTCTGAATACGGTCCGATTTCGGCGCCAGTTCAAGCAACGCCGAGAACTGCGACTGACCGCCCGCGCGACGGTGATACACGACCATCTTTTTCGCGATATTGCGTGCGACGTCCTCGCCGAGATCGGCCTCGACCATCGCCAGTGCGAGATCGATGCCCGCGGTCATGCCGGCCGAGGTCCAAACTGGACCGTCATTCACGAAGATGCGGTCTTCATCGACCTTCACTTTCGGAAATTGCTTCTGCATGTCGCGCGCATAGAACCAGTGCGTGGTCGCGCGCCGCTGATCGAGAATGCCGGCTTCGGCGAGCACGAAGGCGCCGATACAGATAGACGCAACACGCCGCGCATGTTTGGGCGCCTGTCGCACGAAATCGATCAGGCCGGGCGTCGCGGATTCGACCGTCAGACCGCCGGCAATGATCAGCGTGTCATAGGCATCAGCCGCATTGAACGGTTCGGTGGTCAAACTCATGCCCAGCGAGGTGCCGACCTGACCGCCCCGCTCCGACAACACATGCAGATCGTAGGTGGGCGGATCGGTCAGCATATTGGCCAGCTCAAAGACCGACATCGCCGCAAGGCTGATGGGCGAGCACCCCGGGGAAACAACAAGGCCGATGCGCTGCATGTGTCCGCTCTCTCAGGACAAAACGTCCTAAAACGCCGCTTATATGACATTTAAGACGCGCCCGCGCAAGACTAGGTTTCCTGACACGGCCGCTGCGGCCGAGAGCATTCAGGAGAACGACAATGACGAATTCACATCAGGGCACGGCACTGATTACGGGCGCTTCCACGGGTATTGGCGCCGTCTACGCGGACCGGCTGGCCAAGCGCGGCTACGACCTCATTCTGGTGGCGCGGAACCAGGACCGCCTGGCGGCCCTCGCCAAGCGACTGACCAGCGAAACCGGACGATCGGTCCGCACACTGGCCGCCGATCTCGGCAACAAGGCCGATCTGGCAAAGGTCGAAGCCGCGCTGCGCGACGATGCGAGCATTACGATGCTGGTCAACAATGCCGGAGTCGGCGCGGTGGCGCCGTTGCTCAATGCCGATGTCGACAAAATGGAAGACATGATCACGCTGAACGTCACCGCACTGACACGGCTGACCTATGCCGCCGTGCCCGGCTTCGTCGCGCGCAACAAAGGCACGATCATCAACATCTCGTCGATCGTCGGTATCGGCGCAGAAATCCTCAACGGCGTCTACGGAGCCAGCAAGGCCTATGTGCTCAGCTTCAGCCATTCGCTGGTGCATGAACTCGCCGACAAGGGCATCCGCGTGCAGGCGGTGTTGCCGGGCGCAACGGCCACCGAATTCTGGGACATCGCGGGCTTCCCACACCAGAACATGGATCAGGCCACAGTGATGCGCGCTGACGACATGGTCGATGCTGCATTGGCCGGCCTCGACCAGGGTGAGCTCGTCACTATTCCGGGCCTGCAGGACGGCGCGAACTGGACCCGCTTCGAAGCAGATCGCCGCGCCCTCTCGACCAAATTCGGTCATGCGACGCCAGCGCCGCGCTACCACGTGACGCAGCGGCAGCGCGTCACCGAAACGCAGGCCTGAAGCCACGCACAGGCAGCAAAAAGCCCGCCCTTTCGACAGAGGGCGGGTTTTTCGGGTCCAGAATTACTTCTTCGCCGGAGCCATCTTGCTGTCGGCCGGCTTTGGCGCGTCCTTGGCAGCAGGCGCGGCGGGTGCCGCCGGAGCAGGCGTTGCGGCGGCCTGATCGATACGCTCAACCTTCGCACCTTCACGCAGCTTGGTGACGTAGTCGGCCTGCGCCTTGCGCACGACATACTGTTCGATCTGCGGCTTCACCTGGTCGAATTCCGGCGCCTTGCGGTTGCGCTTTTCCTCGACCTTGATGATGTGCCAGCCGAACTGCGACTTCACGGGGTCCGAGATCTTGCCCGGCTCCAGCGCGAAGGCAACGGCGGAGAATTCCGGCACCATCTGGTCCTTGGTGAAGAAACCCAGATCGCCGCCATCGGCCGCGCCCGGATCCTTCGACTTCTTCTTGGCGAGTTCGGCGAAATCGGCGCCCTTCTTCAGCTCGTCGGCGACCGTCTTGGCCTCGGCCTCACTCTCCACCAGGATGTGGCGGGCATGGACTTCGGCTTCGCCGGTGATCTGCTTGGCCGCGTCCTCATAGACCTTCTTCATGTTGTCGTCGGTCAGGGCTTCCTTGCCTTCGACGGCCAACAGGTTGTCCATGAGCAGACGGTTACGGGCGAAGGCCAGCTTGGACTTGAAGTCCTCACGATCGGCGATCTTCTTGTCCTCGGCGGCCTTGGCGACGATCTTCATATCGATCAGGAACGACAGCACATTGTCCTTCCGGGTCGCGGGATCCATCTGGGCGAGGCTCGGACCGAGCTCCTCCTCGGCAATGGTGACGTCGCTCTGGCGGATTTCCTGGCCATTGACCTTGGCGAGGACCGGATTGGCGTCCTGCGCGTAAACCGGGAAACTGGTGAGAAAGGCCACCGCAACGGCGCCGGTCAGGGCAGCCAGGGTGCGGTCCGGGCGCAGGCCCGGCGTCAGGGCGAGCGATACGAAGGTCATGGAAAATCCTTATCTCGGATAAGAGCCTGTTGGGGACGGCGGACACTCTCCCAAACGTACCGTCTTGGCAACGCGAAAACTCTGTCAAAATGATGAAATCCTTGAGAGGTTCGCGCCGTTGACAACCCCCCATACGGGCCATATCTCTCCCCGACCGGGCCGGTGGCGAAGGCGCGATTTCGGCCGCGCCGTGGTCATTGAACCCCTGATTGCCCTGCTCCCACTCATCTCCCGGGGTCTTGCTTTTTTGGCGCTCCGCACCGGGGTCCAGACAGCAATCCGCCACAGACTTTGGATATGACGAGGCTGGGCGACCGCTGCACCATTCCACGGCCTTCGGGCCGCATTGCTAAAGACAGGATTTCGTGATGATCGGCGCGCTCGCCCGCAAGTTCTTCGGCTCTGCCAACGACCGCCGCGTCAAGGGATATCAATCGCGTGTTGCCGCGATCAACGCGCTGGAACCTGAGGTCGCAGCGCTGTCGGACGATGCGCTCAAAGCGCGCACCGCCGAGTTCAAGGCACAACTCGAAGCCGGCAAGACTCTCGACGATCTCCTCGTTCCCGCTTTCGCCACCGTCCGCGAAGCCGCCAAGCGCACCCTCGGCCAGCGTCACTTCGACGTGCAGCTGATCGGCGGCATGGTGCTGCATGAGGGCGACATCGCCGAGATGAAGACCGGCGAAGGCAAGACGCTGGTCGCCACCCTCGCCGTCTATCTGAACGCGCTCGCCGGCCAGGGCGTGCATGTCGTGACCGTCAACGACTATCTGGCCAAGCGCGACAGCGGCTGGATGGGCCAGATCTACAGCTTCCTGGGCCTCACCACCGGCGTGATCGTTCACGGCCTCGACGATGCCGAGCGCCAGGCGGCCTATGCCTGCGACATCACCTACGGCACCAACAACGAATACGGCTTCGATTATCTGCGCGACAACATGAAGTACCGGCTGGAGGACATGGTCCAGCGCAAGCACTTCTATGCCATCGTCGACGAAGTCGATTCGATCCTGATCGACGAAGCGCGCACGCCGTTGATCATTTCCGGCCCGCTCGACGATCGCTCGGAATTCTACAACACCATCGACACCTTCCTGCCCAAGCTTGAAAAGGTCATCGACTTCGAAGTCGACGAGAAGCAGCGCACCGTGACGCTGACCGAAGCAGGCATGGAGAAGATCGAAACCCTGCTGCGCGATGCCGGCCAGCTCAAGGGCGAGACGCTGTATGACGTCGAGAACGTCTCCGTCGTGCATCACATCAATCAGGCGCTGCGCGCCCACTCGCTGTTCAACCGCGACAAGGACTACATCGTCCGCGACGACGAAGTGATCATCATCGACGAGTTCACCGGCCGCATGATGCAGGGTCGCCGTTATTCGGAAGGCCTGCACCAGGCGCTGGAGGCCAAGGAACATGTGACGGTCCAGCCGGAAAACCAGACGCTGGCCTCGATCACGTTCCAGAACTACTTCCGCATGTACAAGAAACTGGCCGGCATGACCGGCACGGCGCTGACCGAAGCGGACGAACTGTTCGACATTTACAAGCTCGAAGTCGTCGAAGTGCCCACCAATGTCGGCATTGGCCGCATGGACGAGGACGACGAGGTCTATCGCACCCAGGACGAGAAGCACGCCGCCATCCTCGCCGAGATCGAGCGCGCCAATGCGCGGATGCAGCCGGTGCTGGTCGGCACCGCGTCGATCGAAAAATCGGAAGTGCTTGGCGAGTATCTGCTCAAGAACGGCTACAAGCTGATCGACTTCACCAAGCCGAAGGCGATGGACAAGCTCTATGCGGCCGCGCGTTCCGGCAAGCCGGCGAAACTGTTCGCGGTCCTGAATGCGCGCTTCCATGAGCAGGAAGCCTATATCGTCGCCGAAGCCGGCGTCCCCGGCGCCATCACCATCGCCACCAACATGGCCGGCCGCGGCACCGACATCAAACTCGGCGGCTCGGTCGAGATGCGCGCGCAGATCGAAACGGCCGAGATCGCCGACGAGGCCGAGAAGGCCGCCAAGATCGCCGAGATCAAGGCCGAGATCGAGCGTTTCCGCGAGATCGTGCTGAACGCCAAGGAAGTGGTCGAGATCGAGCCCGCCAAGGGCAGCAAGCCGGCCAAGACCGTCGAGAAGCCCGGCGGCCTCTACATCATGGGCTCCGAGCGCCACGAGTCACGCCGCATCGACAACCAGCTCCGCGGCCGCTCCGGCCGTCAGGGCGACCCTGGCCGGTCCAAGTTCTTCCTGTCGCTGGAAGACGACCTGATGCGCATCTTCGGTTCGGATCGTCTCGATACGATGCTGACGCGCCTCGGCCTGAAGGAAGGCGAAGCGATCATCCATCCGTGGATCAACAAGGCGCTCGAAAAGGCCCAGCAGAAGGTCGAAGCGCGCAACTTCGACATCCGCAAGAACCTGCTGAAATATGACGACGTACAGAACGACCAGCGCAAGGTGATCTTCGAGCAGCGCGTCGACCTGATGCAGAACGATAGCGTCGCCGAGACCGTCAACGATATGCGCCGCGCCTTCGTCGAGGACCTCGTCACCAAACACGTGCCGGAAAACCAGTATGCCGAGCAGTGGGATGTGGCCGGCCTGAAGGAAGAGCTCAAGCGCGTACTCGATCTCGATCTTCCGGTCGACGAATGGGCCAAGGAAGAAGGCATCGCTGACGAGGAGCTGCTCAACCGTATCGAGCAGAAGGCCGACGAGCACATGGCCGCGAAGGTCGCCCAGTGGGGCCCCGACGTGATGCGTTACGTCGAGAAGACGATCCTGCTGCAGACGCTGGATCATCTGTGGCGCGAGCATCTGGTGATGCTGGATCACCTGCGTCAGGTCATCGGCCTGCGCGGCTACGGCCAGCGCGATCCGCTGCAGGAATACAAGGCGGAAGCTTTCAACCTGTTCGAGGCCATGATTTCCAATCTGCGCGAAGCCGTCACCGCGCAATTGATGCGCGTCGAGATCGTGCCGCCGGACGTGCAGCCCGAACTGCCTGTCATGGAGGCCCACAAGCTCGACTACAACACTGGCGAAGACGAAATGGCGTTCGCCAATGCGGCGCTGGCACCGATGGGCCAGCAGCAGCCCGCCGTCGCCCGCGATCCGAACAACCAGGACACCTGGGGCAAGGTCGGCCGCAACGAGGACTGTCCGTGCGGCTCCGGCAAGAAGTTCAAGCACTGCCACGGGCGGTATGCGTAAGCCGACCACCGGGTAAATCGCGAAGCCATCTGAAATCCCTCCCCGTTCGGGAGGGATTTTTCTTTAGGCTGTTGGTTCCACGCATTCACGCAGCCAAGCACTGCGCTGGACGACGCTGACGACGATTGGACAACGCGTCGCAGAGGACTAGCCTGTTTCATCGTGCCGACACGAGCGGCCGCAGGAATGAGGGGGCGTGCCGATGATGTCCAATTCCGAAATGCTGATCCGCCTGATCTCCGCCGCAGCGCTCGGCAGCCTGATCGGCTTCGAGCGCGAGCGGCTGCTATGGGCCGCGGGCATCCGCACGCATATGCTGGTCTGTGTCGGCTCCTGCCTGATCATGCTGGTCTCGCAATACGGCTTCTCCAACATCCTGCTCACGCAATCCAATGTCGTGCTCGATCCATCGCGCATCGCGGCGCAGGTGGTGTCCGGCATCGGCTTTCTCGGTGCGGGATCTATCCTGGCGCGCGGCGAGATCGTGAAAGGGCTCACGACAGCAGCAAGTATCTGGACGGTGGCAGCGATCGGGCTTGCGGTCGGCGGAGGATTGTATCTCGCGGCCGGCGCATCGACGGTGATCATCCTGATCATCCTCGTCGGTATCAAGCCGCTCGAGGAAGCCTATCGCTCGCGCAACCAGACCTGCATGCTGAAGGTGGAAGTCGAGAACAACGGCCTGACGCCGGAATTGCTGCGCGAGACATTGTCGCTGCGCGCCGGCCAGGTGAAGCGCTTCCTCGTGGAAAGCCGCGATCCCCAAGGCACCGACCAGCTCTCGATCCTGCTCAGCAAGGTGTCGTCACAGGATATCGCGAGCTATCCTTCGAAGCTGCAGGAGCTCGACGGCGTGCGTCAGGTGAGTATTGTCAAACGCGTCAGCGACCACGGCGCCAATCACACGTGAGCGATATGTCTGCAGGAAGAGCGACGCGCCTAGCGCATCGCCGAGAAGCGGTCCGTGAACGAATTCGCGGACACGACCGGGGCTGCGCCTGACAGCGCGGCTGTGCCGGTGCCGCCGCCGGAGGCTGGCGTGGATGGTTCGGCCGACAGCGTCGGCTTGAGCGGCGCGCGCGCGGTGGCCACGAGCGGTGCGGGTGCGGCGGCCGGCTTCGCTGCAGCTACAGAAGCAGGCGTCGCAGGAGCAGCCGACGGACCGGCCTTGCTGGCGACGGCCTTCGGCTTCGCGGCCGGTGTCGGCACGGGAGCCGCTGGCGCCGTAGTTGCGGTGGCGGTCGTTTCCGAGCCGCCGATGCCGACCTTCTTGGCGAGATTGCTGAAGAAGCCACCATCCGACGAGGCCGACGCGACACGCGTGGAGGGCGCGGCGACGACGGGTTCTTCCGATGCTGCGAACAGCGAGGCCGAATAGGACGTCGAGGCCGCAGCATTGGCCTTCGGCGGATTGACGTGCGGCGGGATCGTGCCGGGTGCGCGCGAATAGGCGGCGGTCTGCACGCCCGGCGGCTCCGGATCCGACAGGCCGGTGGCGCCATCGGGCAACTTGGAGGCGAAGACGCGGTTCATGCCGCCGTCGATATCGGGACGGCGCTGCGCGACTGGCGTGCCCTTGGCAACCAGTTCGGCAATCTTCGCATCATCCTGCGCCTGCTTGGCGCTGACGGCATCGGCGATCTCGGACGGAATCTGGTAGACCGGGCACTTGGCCGAGGCATTGAACACCAGCGGCTTGGTCGATCCCGCAGGTGCGGCCGGATCGAACACATACTTGTTCTCGCAGAACTCAACCTTCGGCTCCTGCCGCGTCACTTCGAAATGATCATAGCCCTGCTTGATCATCTTCCAGAACGGCATGTTCGGGTTGTTGCGATGCTTGGCCATGTTGACCGGCGTCATCTTGAACGGAAACGCCGCGAACTGGAACGAGCGCTGTCCGCCGAAGAAGGATTCACGGCCCAGCGAATAGATCTCGGCGATCTGTTCGTCGGTCATGGCGAAACAGCCCCGCGACGAGCAATCGCCGTGCACCATCAGCTGCGAACCGGTGCGTCCCAGCGACTTGTCAAAGGCGTTGGGGAAACCGGTATTGAAGGAGAGATAGTAGGACGAGCGCGGATTCATCTGCGCCGGCGTGATCGAATAGAAACCTTCCGGTGCCTGGCGATCGCCTTCCTTGACCTTCGGGCCGAGATCGCCGGACCAGCGGCAGATCGGATAGGTCTTCAGCAGCGCAAACTGGCCGGAGCGATTCTGCTTCCAGACTTCGAGTTCGGCTTCCTGCTTGAACACACGGACCAGCATCGGCGACTGCAGGTCCATGTCCTTTTCAGTCATCTCGGCGACGAGCTTGGGTGGGACGGGCTGGTTGGCCTTTGCGTTACTGGCGAGCGACATGTCTTCGCCGTTGCAGCCGGCCAGCACCACGCCTGTCGCAAGTACGACCGACGTCAGCAGCGCGCGAACAAGCGAGCGATGTTTCAAAGCCAAGCTCCGCAGCCGACGGGACGTCGACACCCCAAGGAATAAAGACAAATGAGCCCTTATTCGTACGCAAATATTAGCCTTAAGGCCCCTTGCTCGCAAGGCAACTGGCCGTGAGCAGCAGGTTCCGTTCCGGCGATGGTCAACATAGATTGAAGATCTCAGGCCGGGCGGAATTGCGGCGGTATCTGGCGGGAAGGCGAATTAAGCAGGCGGCGGTGGGTTATGCTTAATAGTTTGGCAGCGCTCTCGGCCACCTACCTCTTTGTTCACTCGCCGCCAAAGACGTGGATGCCCCGGCACATCCAGCGAAGCTCGCTTCGCGCTGGCCGGACACGACGAACATTGGCAAGGGCGTGGACAATCTCGGAGCGCCTCAGGAGCCCCGGACCACAGTCTTCAAGTAGTTGTAAGCCTTGATGATTTCGATCAACCGGTCCTCGGTGGAGCGGTCGCCGCCATTGGCGTCGGGGTGATGCTGCTTCACCAGCGCCTTGTACTGCGCCTTGACGTCGTCCAGCGTCGCACTGGGGCCCAGACCCATAACCTGCAGCGCCTTGCGCTCGGCATTGAAGATCTTGCGGGTTTCTTCCTTGATCGGCTGCTGCGGCTTGCGGGCCCGGCCGCGCCCCATACCCATGCCGTTCATCTCGTTGAACATGGCAAACGGATCGATCGCGCCGTCGAGGTCGGGCTGCCCGGCCTTGGTTTTGTCCGCAGAGCCGTTGGCGCCCATCTTCCAGGTCGGACGATGGCCGGTCAGTGCATCCTTCTGGTACTTGGCGACCGCGTCCGGGGCCATACCCTGGAAGAAGTTGTAGCCCTGATTGTATTCGCGGACATGGTTCAGGCAGAAGTGCCAGTATTCCTTGTCCTGCGCGCGGCCCTTGGGCGCGCGATGCGGACCCTTGTTCTTGCACTCGGGCCACTCGCACATAATAGCTTCTTCGCGCGCAGCGGCCTGCTGCTTCGCGCTCAGCTTGTTCGGCTTGATACGGATGCTGTCGAAGAATTTGGATGAGTCGATGGGCATGGCTGACTATGACAACGCAATGCAAAAAGCTTCAAGTCTTGACATTCCGATTACCTCATTCGGCGCCCTGCGCCGCACCAATATGGTCGCCACATCGTGATTGACCATGAGCGGGGCAAACCGCTAAGCCGGCCATCATGACCATGAAAGATAACATCACAAAGAAGCTGACAGAGGCTTTCGCGCCCCTCAGCCTCGACGTTTCAGATGAATCGCATCTGCATGCCGGTCACATGGGCCACCGCCCGGAGGGTGAAACCCACTTCAGGGTCAATATTGTGTCGGAGGCCTTCGAAGGGAAGAGCCGGATCGACCGCCATCGCATGATCAACGAACTGCTGGCGGCGGAACTTGCGGGAACGGTACATGCGCTGGCGCTGAAACCGCAGACGCCGCAGGAAGCGGGTTAGGTTTCGTCGCGGCACCCTAACCGTCATTCAGGGGCGCGAGCGCCACTTGGCGATCGCGAACCCGGAATCTCAGCATGGGAGTCTCCGACAGTGCCATGCCATGTCCAGATTCCCGGTTCGCGTCTACGAAGACGCGCCCGCGCCCCGGAATGACGAGTGCGGGTTGGTCCTACTTTTTCAGCGACGCGATCGCCTCAAGGACGTTCGGCTTCAGCCCGGCGCCGCCCGCATCCAGATGTTCGAAGATCTTCTTCCGCATGCGCGGATCCCAGAACTTCTTGATGTGCTCGGCAATGCCGGCCACGGCGTGATCGTGGCCCTGGCTGTTGAAGAAGTCGCCGATCTGGTTGGCCATATAGATCAGCCGGTCAGGCGACGTCGATGTGTGGGTGTCCATGCTCTTGCCCTGATGCATCCGCGGTGGCGCCGTGCTGACGCACGCGGTGCTGATGTGTGAAAACTTCGAACCCGTCGCTGCGCGCGATCGCGGCCAACGTAATGCCTGCGGCTTCCGCCATGCGGATGGCCAGTGCGGTGGGGGCCGAGACCGACACCATGAGCGGCGCGCCGATGGCAGCCGTCTTTTGCACCATCTCGACGGAGACGCGGCTGGTGAGCAGGACCATGCCCTGCCCTGCATCGACCTTGGCCTGCGCCAGCGCGCCGGCCAGCTTGTCGAGCGCATTGTGACGGCCGACATCCTCACGCAACGCGACGATGCCGTCGGCCGGAGTCCAGAACGCCGCGGCGTGCACGGCGCGGGTCTGGATGTTGACCTTCTGCAGCGGCGACAGCGTCTCCATCGCCGCCATGATCTGCTCGAAGGAGAACACGCCGCCGGGCGCTACGATGGCCGCCGGCTTAACGGCTTCAGAAATCGAGTCGATGCCGCACAGACCGCAGCCCGTCGGTCCGGCGATCTGCCGGCGCCGCGCGCTGATGCTCTCGGCCTTCTCGCCTGCGAGCCACATGCGCAGCTCGACGCCATCGTCGAATTCAACGGCCTCGAAACTCTCGATCTCGTTGATCGAGGTGACCACGCCCTCGCTCAGACTGAAGCCGTAGGCGAAGTCGCGATAGTCCTGCGGCGTCCCCATCATGACGGCATAGGTGCCGCCATTATAGGTGATCGCCAACGCGGTCTCTTCCGGCACCGCGCGCAGCCCCTCGCTGACGCCGGACTGGCGCCAGATCTTGCGGGGGACTGAGCGAACCGGCTCGTACATCTTTGGTTTCCAGACCTACTCCGCGGCTTCCACGACGGGCATGGCGATCCGGCGCGACTGGCGAGCCTGCTCGTCATATTCCTTCTGCCACTCGGACGGACCGTTCGAGGGCGAGATCTGCACCGCGGTCACCTTGTATTCCGGGCAGTTGGTGGCCCAGTCCGAGAACTCGGTGGTGATGACGTTGGCCTGCGTGGTCGGGTGATGGAAGGTTGTATAGACCACGCCCGGCGCCATACGCTCGGTTAGCAGCGCGCGCAACGTCGTCTCGCCGGCGCGGCTCTGCAGCTTCACCCAGTCGCCGTCGCGGATGCCGCGCAGTTCGGCGTCATGCGGATGCAGCTCCAGACGATCCTCTTCATGCCAGACCACATTCTCGGTGCGCCGTGTCTGCGCGCCGACATTGTACTGGCTGAGAATACGGCCGGTGGTGAGCAGCAGCGGAAAACGGGGGCCGGTACGCTCGTCGGTGGCGATGTATTCGGTGAGCATGAACTTGCCCTTGCCGCGTACGAAGCCATCCATATGCATGATCGGCGTGCCCAGAGGCTGCTTCTCGTTACACGGCCACTGCACCGAACCAACCTCCTCCAGCTTCGCATAGGAGACGCCGGCGAAAGTCGGCGTCAGCGCCGCGATTTCGTCCATGATCTCCGAGGGGTGATTGTAGGACATCTCATAGCCGAGTGCCTTGGCGAATCCCAAGGTCACTTCCCAATCCTCAAGACCATTTTTCGGCGACATCACCTTGCGGACGCGCTGAATGCGACGTTCGGCATTGGTGAAAGTGCCGTTCTTCTCCAGGAAGGTGGAGCCCGGGAAGAACACGTGGGCGTAGTTGGCGGTCTCGTTCAGGAACAGGTCGTGGACGATGACGCATTCCATCGCCGACAGCGCCGCGACCACATGCTTGGTGTTGGGGTCGGACTGCAGGATGTCTTCGCCCTGCACGTAGAGGCCCATGAAAGTGCCTTCGGTGGCGGCATCGAACATGTTGGGAATGCGCAGGCCCGGCTCACTGTTGAGCTTGACGTTCCACATCGCTTCGAACTGCTCGCGCACCGCATCGCCCGAGATGTGGCGGTAGCCCGGCAGCTCGTGCGGGAACGAGCCCATGTCGCAGGAGCCCTGCACGTTGTTCTGGCCGCGCAGCGGATTCACGCCGACGCCGGGACGGCCGATATTGCCGGTCGCCATCGCGAGGTTCGCGATCGCGATTACGGTGGTCGAACCCTGACTGTGCTCGGTGACGCCGAGACCGTAATAGATCGCACCGTTGCCACCGGTGGCGAACAAACGGGCGGCGGCGCGCAGCTCCTTCGGATCTACGCCGGTCATGATGGCGGTGGCTTCGGGGCTGTGGTTCGGCTGCGCGACGAAGGCCGCCCAGTCTTCGAACTCGCTCCAGTCACAGCGCTCGCGGATGAAGGTCTCGTCGGCGAGGCCTTCGGTGACGATGACATGCGCCAGCGCGGTGAGCACGGCGACATTGGTGCCGGGCATCAGGGGCAGATGGTGCTGTGCCTCGATATGGGCCGAGCGCACGATATCGGTTTGGCGCGGATCGACCACGATCAGCTTGGCTCCGGCGCGCAAACGCTTCTTCAGGCGCGACGCGAACACCGGATGGCCATCGGTCGGGTTCGCACCAATGATCATCACGACGTCGGTGTCTTCCACCGAGTCGAAATCCTGCGTGCCGGCCGAGGTGCCGAAGGTCGAGGACAGGCCGTAGCCGGTCGGCGAATGGCAGACGCGAGCGCAGGTATCGACATTGTTGTTGCCGAAGCCGGCGCGGATCAGCTTCTGCACCACGAATACTTCTTCATTAGTGCAGCGCGACGAGGTGATGCCGCCGATGGAATCTTTGCCGTGTTTGGCCTGGATGCCCTTGAACTTCTTGGCCGCGAAATTGAAGGCCTCATCCCATGACACTTCCTGCCATGGATCGGTGATCTTCTCCCGGATCATCGGATTGAGGATGCGCTCTTTGTGGTTCGCATAGCCCCAAGCGAAGCGGCCCTTGACGCAGGAATGGCCTCGATTGGCCTTGCCGTCCTTGTACGGCACCATGCGCACCAATTCCTCGCCGCGCATTTCCGCCTTGAAGGTACAGCCGACGCCGCAATAGGCGCAGGTGGTCACAGCGGAGTGCTCAGGCTGGCCGATCTCGATCACGGCCTTCTCGGTCAGCGTCGCGGTCGGGCAGGCCTGCACGCAGGCGCCGCAGGACACGCATTCCGAACCCAGGAAGCTCTCGCTCATGCCCGGCGAGACCCGGCTCTCGAAACCGCGGCCGGAGATCGTCAGCGCGAAAGTGCCCTGAACTTCTTCACAGGCGCGAACGCAGCGCGAGCAGACGATGCACTTGGAGGGGTCATAGGTGAAGTACGGATTCGACTCGTCCTTCGCCATCCAGTGATCGTTTTCGCAGGCTTCCGGCGAATTGTGATTGTGCTTCGGACCGGTCTTGGCGAAGACATGGTTCTCGCCGTCATAACCGTAACGCACGTCGCGCAAGCCGACGGCACCGGCCATATCCTGCAATTCGCAATCACCATTGGCGGCGCAGGTGAGACAGTCGAGCGGATGGTCGGAGATATAGAGCTCCATCACGCCCTTGCGCAGCGCCGCGAGCCGCGCATTCTGGGTATGAACCACGAGGCCTTCCATGGCCGGCGTGGTGCAGGAGGCCGGCGTGCCCGCGCGGCCTTCGATCTCGACCAGACAGAGACGACAGGAGCCGAAGGCATCCACCATGTCGGTGGCGCAGAGTTTCGGAATCTGCGTGCCCATCTCCATGGCGGCGCGCATGATGGAGGTGCCCTCGGGCACCGAGACGCTTTGCCCGTCGATGGTCAGCGTGACCATCTTTTCGGACTTCGAGCGCGGCGTACCAAAATCGATTTCGTGAACGAGCGACATGTGCTGCTCCTTTACTCTGCGGCCTGAAGGCGCGTGGGCACCGGGCCGAAATCATCAGGGAAATGTTTCAATGCGCTCATCACCGGATACGGCGTGAAGCCGCCCAGCGCGCAGAGCGAGCCGAACTTCATGGTGTTGCTGAGGTCCTGCAGCACGGCGATGTTCTCGGCGACGCGTTCACCGCGGCGAATCTTGTCGATGGTCTCGACGCCGCGGGTGGAGCCGATGCGGCATGGCGTGCATTTGCCGCAGGATTCGATGGCGCAGAATTCCATCGCAAAGCGCGCCTGCTTAGACATATCGACGGTGTCGTCGAACACCACGATGCCGCCATGGCCGATCAGGCCGTCGCGCTTGGCGAAAGCCTCGTAGTCGAACGGCGTGTCGAACAATTCGCGCGGGAAGTAGGCACCGAGCGGGCCGCCGACCTGCACTGCGCGAACCGGCTTGCCGGTAAACGTGCCGCCGCCGATATCGTCGATCAACTCACCCAGCGTGATGCCGAAAGCGACTTCGAAGAGGCCGCCGAACTTGACGTTACCCGCGAGCTGGATCGGCATCGTGCCGCGCGAGCGGCCCATGCCGTAATCCGCATAGGCCTTTGCGCCGTTGTCGAGAATGAACGGTATCGCCGCAAACGAGAGCACGTTGTTGATGACCGTCGGCTTACCGAACAGGCCTTTATGGGCCGGCAGCGGCGGCTTGGCGCGGACGATGCCACGGCGACCTTCGAGACTCTCCAGCAGCGAAGTCTCCTCGCCGCAGACATAAGCGCCGGCGCCGACGCGGACTTCGAGATCGAATGTATGCGCCGAGCCGCGAATCTTGTCGCCGAGATAACCGGCGCGCTTGGCGGCAGCGATACCCTCATTCATCGCCTCGACGGCATGCGGATATTCCGAACGGATATAGATGTAGCCCTTGGTGGCGCCCACCGCGATGCCGGCAATGGTCATGCCTTCGATCACCACGAAGGGATCGCCTTCCATGATCATGCGGTCGGCGAAGGTGCCGCTGTCGCCCTCGTCCGCATTGCAGACGATGAATTTGCGATCGGCTTTGGTATCGGCAACGGTCTTCCACTTGATGCCGGTCGGGAAGCCGGCGCCGCCGCGGCCACGCAGGCCGGATGTGGTGACGTCGGCAATGATGCCGGCGCTATCCAGCGTCAGCGCGCGCGCGAGGCCCCTGTAGCCATCATGCGCGATGTAATCCTCGACCGACCGGGGATCGACGACGCCGCAGCGCACAAAGGTCAGACGCGTCTGCTTCTTGAGCCACGGAATCTCCTCCGCGACACCAAGACGCAGCGCGTGAGGGCCGTTTGCGACCATCGCATCGAGCACCGACGCAACGTCTTTCTCTTCGACCGGCCCGAAGGCGACACGGCCTTCCGGCGTCGCGACTTCGATCATCGGCTCCAGCCACAGCAATCCGCGCGAACCGGGGCGAATAATCTCGATTGCAAGCTTGCGCTTTTGAGCCTCCGCTTCAAAGGCACTGACGAGTTCATCGGCGCCGACGGAAACGGCGGCCGCATCGCGCGGAATGTAGATCTTCAGAGTTTTATCAGACGATGTCATCGCTGTGCCTCCGCGACCAGCGCATCGATGCGCTTCTCATCGAGGCGGCCAACCAGACGGCCATCGAGCATCGCCGATGGCGCCGTGGCGCAGAGCCCGAGGCAATAGATCGGCTCCAACGTAACACGCTGATCCGCCGTCGTGTTTCCGAATTTTACTCCCAACTTCGCTTCCGCGCGCGCAGCCAGCGCGTCGCCACCGGCCGCCTGGCAAGCCTCGGCCCGGCAGATCTTCAGCACATGTTTGCCAGCCGGTTCATGCCGGAAGTCGTGATAGAAGGTGAACACGCCATGGACCTCGGCGCGCGACAGGTTACGCGCCAGCGCGATCATCGGGATTGCCGCCTCTGGCACATAACCAAAGGCTTCCTGCATCGCATGCAGAATCACGATCACGCCGCCTTCCACATGGGACAGGCTCTCGATGATCTCGGTGCCTCGGTCGGCACTCCAAGGCTCATAAGCATTCGGCTCGTAGGCTGCGTTCATCCCGGTACTCAATTGATCTTATGACTGGAGAACCAATCAAAATTGGAATCGATCCAAAGATCAATAAAGCTGTCTCATGCTGCGATACGGAAACGGTATCGACACCCGGCGAAATCGATGAATTTGAAATGGTTAGCTTGGTTGCAGCGCAGCAATTACAGCGTCCGAAACGAAGGTCTTACGCCTCCAGCGACGGCGCAACCTCCCGGGCGATCTGGACCAGAGTCGCCACCAGCGGGGTCATGGGATCGCGCTGGGGCACCACGAGGCCGACGCCGTAATTCACCACAGGATCGACGATCGGGATCATACGGACCGAGTCATTGGCGGTCAGACCCAGCGTCTCCGCCAGCTTGGCCGGCATCACGCTGGCCCAACGGCCGGTCTTCACATGGGTATAGAGCACGATGATAGAGTTCGACGTCAGCATCGGCATCGCTTCGGCGCCCACCGATTTCAGGGCACGATCGATGATGCGGCGATTCTGCATGTCGGGTGTCAGGAGACACAGCGGCACTTGGCCGACTTCGCTCCAGGTGACTTCCTTGCGATCACCGAACAGGCCGTCCGGCGAGGTCAGCAGCCGGTAGCTTTCCTTGTAGAGCGGGATCGAGCGGACTTTGCCCAGCGGTTCATTTTCGATGTAGGTCAGCCCCGCATCGACCTCAAGATTTTCCAGGAGGCCCAGCACCGCCGCCGAAGTGCAGGACATGATTTTAAAGCGTACATCGGGATGCCGCGCACGAAACGGCGTCGTCAGCGAGGCGACCATGCCGAGCACCGTGGGAATCGCAGCGATGCGGATCTCGCCGGACAGACTGTCCTTGAGACCGTTGATTTCCTGCTTCATCGCGCGAGCATCGCCGACGATGCGGCGTGCCCAATCGAGCGCGCGTTCGCCTTCCGGCGTAAACCCCTGGAAGCGCGAGCCGCGCTGCACCAGCATCACGCCGAGCATATCCTCGAGCTGCTTGAGGCTGGTCGACATGGTGGGCTGGGTGACGCCGCATGCTTCGGCGGCACGGCCGAAATGCCGTTCCTTCGCCAGCGACAACAGCAGTTCAAGTTTTTCGATCAAGGGACGCCCCGCTCCGACCACATCATTTTTGCCGAGGTGCGGCGCGACGATCGCGTGTGTGGCCTTCGGTGCCCGCCCTCGGGGCAAAGCATATGGTGCGAAGCCGCTTTGCCGCAACCATCGCAGCAGGACGAGTAGAGATCAGCCCCGGCCAAGCTTCCCGCTTCAAGATAGAATCTGGTTGGGGTCTTTGGGGCGGTCTGCTTCGTCGCGGGGTCCAAGGCCCCGGCGACGACAGCAAACGGCAAGTACGATCAGCAAGAAGGCTGATCCGAGATTAACCCAGGCGGCTGATCTGCTCTTCGGTCACGACACGCTCGATGTTCTCGGACTTGCTCTTGATCCGGTAACGCGGGCGACCATCGGCTTCGATCGGAAGGCGAGAGGTGATGGTGTAGATGCTGCGTTCCTTGATGGTGGAACGGCCCTGCGGCCCTTGCAGCTGGTGGTGAACGTCCTCATTAATTGCGTAGTTATGCGCCATTATTCATACTCTCCACGATGAGCGGCTTTTAGCCACAACTTGCTCAAAAAGCAAGAAATCTCTAGCAATTTCGGTCAGATAGCTCGTCAGTCCTGATATGCAACGATGGGCAACAGGTCATAATTCGGACGCCTCTGCGACAGATTCCATCTCATGCTGCCGATCTGGTCGGCAGCAATTCTGTCGTTTTCAGAGGGGGTTGGACTGATTCAAGGGCGCGCCGCCATGACACAGTTCCCGCGCCCTTTCCGCGTTAGCAATAATCATGGAATACCAGCCGGGCCACTCGAAATTGGCCCAAAAAAGCCGAAAAACCACCGGCAGGGCATTGCCGGTGGTTTCGGAGATTTACAGCAGAGTGCGCGAGTCTCCTTGAAGACCTAGGGCCGTCAAAAAATTTGCCGGCTGCGCACGAAAATATTACATGAGCCAGAATGTTGAGCGCAATACCTGATTTGCTCAATCAAATATATTATTGGCCGCTATCGTGAACGGGGACTGTTATATGGCCCGGCGCGAGGCTTGCCCGGGCACGTTCGGACATCCTGTGAAATGCGGTTTCGATATCACGCGCCAGACGCCGGGTGTCGAAGGCCGGCATGTTCAGACGATTGGCCGATAATTTCTCCCGGATCGACGACAACCGCTCGGGATTTTCCGCCAGCTCGATCGCCATACGCTCATAGTCATCTCGCTTCGCCGCAATCAACTCCGGCACACCCAGATTCTGCAAAAGACTCGCGGCAACGCGCCCTGCAAAGGTTTCTCCACGACACGTCAGCAACGGCAATCCCGCCCATAATGCGTCGCTCGCTGTGGTATGCGCATTGTACGGCAACGTATCGAGAAATAGATCCGCACAACGATGTCGCGCCAGGTGCTCGGCCGGCAGCATGCGCGCGGCAAAGACCAGACGCGCGGGGTCGATGCCCCGCAATTCTGCTTCGCGGCGCAGATTCGCCACAGCCGCAGCGCTGTCCTCCAGCAACCAGAGAACGCTACCGTCAACGGCTGAGAGAATCCGCGTCCAGCTATCGAAGACATCGGGCGTGATCTTGTAGGCATTGTTGAAGCAACAGAACACGAAGCCCTGCGCGGGCAAGCCGACCTCGGCACGTGTGAATGCACGCGTCGATATCTCCCGGCGATCGTCATTGGCCTGATAGCAATTCGGCAGCCAAGCCACCTTCTCGCTAAAGAATTGCCGGTGCTCGGGCGGCAGAACGTGCTGATCGGCGAGGATGTAATCCATGAAACCCGCGCCGAGCGTACCGGGAAAGCCGAGATAATTGACCTGCACCGGCGCGGCCCTGCGCGCGAATACGCCGGTGCGCTGCTCGCCGAAATAGCCGTTGAGATTGACGAGGATGTCGATGCGCTGCGCACGAATGGCGTCCACCGCCTGCGGATCGTTCAGTGTGGAGATATCGACGATCCCATCCACGGCGCCAGCGATGCGTCGCCTGATGTCGCTGCCGTCGTCATACCCGTTGTCGATGGCGAAAATCTCGAACGCGCATTTGTCGTGCTGCTCCAGCACACCGACCAGCAGCAGCGAGGTCGCCTGCTGTCGAAATTCACCGGACAGATAGCCGACGCGAATTTTTGCATTCGGCCCGGTCGGGGAAACACGCAGCGGTGGAGTTTGCATGGGAAAACGCGAGGCGTTGGTCAGTTCGGCGCAGCGCTGCAGGCTGCGTTCCGAAGTGGCCACGCCTTGCCAGCCAAACGGCTCGGCGGCCAGTTTGCCGGCTATGAGATCAGCCTCGATCTCCGCAATCAGCGCATTCGCGTCATGCCAGTCGCAGACCAGCATCTTCTGATGCAGCAGGTTGCCTTTCAGCAGCGGCATGTCCGGATTGAACTGGCGTGCGCGGCCATAGGCCTCCACCGCTTCTGCCGGCATCCGCATCTGGCCAAAGATGTAGCCGCGACCAAACCAAGCTTCTGCCAGATCGGGCTGCAAGGCGAGTGCCGACTCGCAGGCTGCAAGCGCCTCGTCATAGCGCTTCAACTCGGCCAGCGACTTGCTCTTGTTGAAGAATGCTGCGGCATAGCGCGGGTGGAGCACCAGCGCGCGATCGAAATCCGCCAGCGCGGCGGGATAGTCGCGCAGATCGTTCAGAACCGTGCCACGATTATTCAGCGTTTCGGCATTGCCGGGATTGAGCGCCAGCGCTTCCGTAAAACGCTGCAATGCCTCGTCCGGCCGGTTCAGCGCCTTCAGCACCAGTCCGTAGTTGTAGAACGTGGCATCCGATGTCGCATTGATGCGCAGGGCCGCTTTCAGATACGGCTCGGCCTCGGCATGGCGCTTCAGCGCGACCAGGACGATAGCGAGAATATTCAGCGCCGGGAAATGCTTCGGGTCTTTGCGCAAGAACTTGCTGAATCCGCGCTCGGCCTCCTGGAGGCGGCCCTGCTGGAAGGCAGCGAATGCGCTTTGAAACAGTTCAGCTGGAGACGCCATGGTTGTTCGGACTTCTGGCTTTGCCGCTTGCGTGGCCGGGGCCACGCCATCCGGTATAGACACCCGTCTCGGCGGCGTCGAGAACGCCCGGAGCTGCGCAACTACATTGCCCGCCTATCTTACTATCTATCAATGGTCCTAACAGCCGCCGGCCTCAATATGGTCGGGCGGCAGGCCGTGGAGGTGGCGGCGATACATCTGTTCGTACAGCCCCTCAAGATCACGGGTGAAGCGAACGCTATCGAATAGCGGACTGGCGAGGCGGTTGGCCGCTAGTTTGGCCTTGATGCCATTCAGGCGGGCGGAATCGGTGGCCAGCAGCACCGCGAGATCTTTATAGCTCTGACGATCGTTGGCAACGAGTTCGGCGAGGCCCACCGCCTGTAACAGGCTGGCGGATACCCGACCCGCGAAGGTCTCTCCCCGCTGCGTCAGCACTGGGAGGCCGGCCCAGAGCGCATCGCTGGAAGTGGTGTGCGCATTGTAAGGGAGGGTATCCAGAAACAAATCGGCGAGACCATGCCGGGCGAGATGATCCGCCAGAGGAACGCGCGCTGCGAAGACCAGTCGCACCGGATCGATGCCGCGCGCTGCGGCCTCGCGCTTCAGGTTCCGTTCGGCTATCGCATCTGGCCGGAGCAGCCACAGTACACTGCTCGGAGTACGCTTGAGGATAGCCATCCAGCAGTCGAAGACATCGGGCAAAATCTTGTAAATACTGTTGAAACAGCAGAATACGGTACCGTCCTCCGGCAGACCAACTCCCGTCCGACTTAAATGGCGCGCGCCAATGACTTTTTTCTCGTCATTGGATTGATAGCTGTGCGGGAGATAGGCAATTTTCTCCGTGTAATGTCCGTGAGCACTTTCGGGAATGACGATTTTGTCGGCCAGGATGTAATCCATCACATCCAGGCTGAGCGTTCCGGGATAACCGAGATAGCTCACCTGTATCGGCGCGGGCCGGTGAAGGAAAATGCCGGGACGGCTGTCTTCCGTATAGCCTTTCAAATCGACCAGAATGTCGACTTCGGCGGACCTGATGTCCTGCGCCACCTCCGGGTTGGTACGGTCGCGCACATCGATCACGCGATCGAAGGGGGCGAGGATGCGCTTCCGCATGGCCGACCGATCGTCTGGACCGAACGAGACTGCCAGAAGCTCAAATCTCGACCGATCGTGTCGCTCGAACAGGCCAGCCATCAGTTGCGAGGTCGCATGCTCGTGAAAATCGGCGGATGCATAAGCGAGTCGGATCTTCGCATGTTTGTAGCGTTCGCCGTTCCACAATGGTTCGGTCGACGCGCGTGGCAGGCGCTCAGCCCATAGCGACGCATGCCGCTTGTGCAGTTCGCCCGACGGCAGCAAGCCAAGAGAAACGAATGGCGTCGATAGCTCCCTGCCATCGCGAATAGCAGCCTCCAGACCGGCAAGTCGCACCTCGACATCGGTCCAGTCGGCGATATGCAGTTGAGCATGCAAACGTTCACCTTCGATATGGAAGGCGTCCGGACGCAAGCGATAGGCGGTGTCGTAGTCTGACAGCGCATCCTCGAAACGCTTCATCTGCAGGAACATGTTTGCACGGCTGTCGAATACATCGATATCATCGGGTTTGAGACGCAGTGCCTCTCGGTAGCAGTCGAGCGCTTCGTCATAGCGCTTGACGAGGCCCAGCACATTCGCCCGGCAAAGCCATGCGCCCGGATGCATAGGATCGATCTTTCTTGCCTCGCCATACGCAGCAAGCGCGTCGTCGAAGCGTGACAATGAGGTCAGCAGATTGCCGAAGCTGATCCACAGGTTACTATCGCCGGGCACAAGCGTCAGCGCCGATCGGAACTCCGCTTCGGCCTCAGCGTGGCGACCGAGACGAAACAGCGCGACAGCGCGGCCGCGGCGCGCCGCACCGGCCTTCGGCGCCAGTGCGATCACTGCATCAAAGGCGCGTAACGCTGCGTGGAAATCATGATGTCGGTTCATCACATCGCCTAGTGCGATCCACGCTTCGACCGCGCTGCCGTCCAGCGAAACGGCCTTTTCATAGGATGCCGCCGCCTCCGGGAGGCGATCCAGCGACACGAGAACATGGCCGCGGCCGAGCCACGCGGGGGCGTGGCCAGCATCCAGCGCAACCACACGGTCGAAGGCATCGAGCGCCTCGCCGAAACGCGCACCTACGCTGAGGACATAGCCGCGGCCGAGCATGGCCGGTATCGAATCCGGCACGAGTTCAAGATGGCTATCGTAGGACGTGAGGGCATCGCCATAGCGCGCCAGTTCCGTCGCGAGATGTCCGCGCCGCAGCCAGGTCTCGGCAGCGCCGGGCTGGATCTCCAGCACCTTATCGAAAGCCGCGAGTGCTTCGGTGAATGCGCCTTCGCTTGTCTTAATCAGCCCAATCTTGTGATGGGCTTCAACATTCCGCGGATCAATCGCCACGATCGCCCGGCATGCTGCAAGGGCATCGGCAGCACGCCCGTCGTGCAGTTCGCAGGTCGACAGCATCGTGAGGGCGGCCAGATTGTTCCGGTCCAGGCCGAGAATTATCCGAGCCGTTGCCGCTGCGTCGGAGAATTTGTCCTGCTCGAGCTGCGCAATCGAGAGATTATTAAGCGAGGAGAGGTGGTTCGGGACCACCTCAAGTGTGGCGCGGAACAGCCGCTCGGCCTCCGCAAAGTTCTTCGCATCAAGTTGATCCAACGCTGCGAAAAAGAAATGTTTCCCCGTATCCGATTGAGCCATCGCCCCTCAAGCATTCTCACCTGCCACGACAGGCAGCCCGAACCTTAAGTAGTGCCATCACCTTCGTCGGTAAAGGCCAAACGATTCCATCAGAAACAGTCGAGCAACGTGGATCGAAGGGTACAGACACATATCAGTCAAAGAAAGAGAGGGTAAGGCGCAGGCGCGCTCGGCTGGTGTTGGTGAAGCGGCGCTCCAGCGCAACCACCGTGAGAAGCAGAGGACTGGCCCGATGGTGAGGCTGCCGCGTTCGTCGAGCACAGTTAAGGTTCATCAAGCAAAAACCCCCGGCAGTTTTCTGCCGGGGGTCTTTGTTTCAGATAGCGATTGCCGTGAAGCAGTCGATATTAGAACGAGCGCAGGATCTGCACCGAACCGTTGTACAGGTTCTGGTCAGCCGTGTTGAGCACGGTGCCGGCTGGCTTACCCGACATGCTCGTCACAGTGTAGGTGCCGTTCAGGTTCTGATCCAGGCGGCTATAGGTGAACTGAGCCGACAGGGTCAGGTTCTGAACCGGGGTCCAGGCCGTACGGGTACCGATCTGGGCGAGGCCCAGGTCGAAGTTACCCGTGCCAGCGAACACGCCTGCACGAGTAGCAGCAACCGTCTGCGACGAGTTGGTACCCGGACCACCGGTGGTCAGGCCCTGGAAGGCGGCCATCATCAGGTCGTTGCCGGAGCCGTACGAGATGTGGCTATAGTTGCCGAACAGCGACGTACGCCAAGCCGGGTTCCAGTAATGCTCGTAGAAAGCGCTAACTTCCCAAGCGGAACTCTGGATGATCTGACCGCCGGTGGTGTACACGCCGTCCAGAACATAGCCGAAGCCGAGGCTGTTGCCATCAACCTTGGCGTAACGGCCACCACCCGAGGTGTCGGTCGTGCCGCCGAAGACGTACTTGGCAGCGCCCTTGCCGTACGACGCTTCGATCTTCAAGCTGTCGCCTGCGCCGGTGGGCAGGTTCTTGAACTCGACCGCGCCGCTCACAGCGAAGCCATACTTGTCGTCAGCATGGCCGGTTGCTTCGTTCGCGCCGTAGAAGCCCGGGGTTGCAGCATGCATCGCAGCAGCGAAGTGCAGGGTGCCCCAAGCCTGATCGAGGCGGATGTTGCCAACGATATCAGGAATGTGGTTGCCGCCGTAGGAGTTACCCAGGAAGGTGTTCGAGTTCGTGCCGTAGAACGCACCGGTGAACGAGGCAGCGCCCGGACCAACGATGAACGCGTTGGTATTCCAGAGACCGGCGTTGCGGTAGGCCGATGCGTTTTCGATCGAGATCGTGCCCGACACGCCGTTACCGAACGAAGCGGTGTAGGCCAGCTGCGGGATACCGGTCGCGTTGTTCGAACCAGCGTTGAAGCCCGACGAGATGTACGGCTTGGCGAGCGCCCACTGCGGATCGAACTGCGAGACGGCCTTACCGAAGGTGAAGCCGGCGAACTGGATGAAAGCGTAGTCGACTTCGGTGTAACCACCAGCGATCGATTCACGATCCTGGAGGAAGTCGAACTGGATGTTCGCGTAGGTACGAACCACGCCGTATTCGGTCGCGGTGCGGGTGTCCGTCGTCAAGTTGACGCGTTCACGGGTCGAGAAATAGTTCTTGGTCCAGAGATTGTTGCCACCGGCACCACCCTGCCAGAACGGCACGTCGTAGGTGCTGCCGTTGAACGCAACGTCCAAACGGATCGCGCCGCCGATCTTGATGCAGGTATCGGTGCCCGGGATGTAGTAGAAGCCTGCGCCGTAGAGCGAGCAGATCTTCACGTATTCCACTGCCTTGGCCTTCACCGGAAGATCGGCTGCCTGAGCTCCGCCGATGGCGATCAGACCCGCCGCCGAGCCGAGGATAAGGCTCTTAATCATCGTCATGTTAAACCTCCAAGTTGTCCAAAAGGGAAGGTTCCGGATCTGCCAGGCGCGTGCGCCCGAAGATTTAGTCCCCCAAGTCCCCAAACTAACCGCTAGAGCACTTCGCGCTTTCGGAAACACCCGCATAACGCGAGGCACTCAAGCGAACTACTTCAACGGGACGATCGAGGGTTTCCCCATCGCCGGAACTGAGAATGCCTGCGCAATTCTTAGAAGCAAAATACTTTATGAACTCAGGTAACTTTATCGCGATGCAGTGTGGTTTCCCGGCAACACACGAAATCGTGGTTTGCACGTCACAATTCACTGATACAATTATAGAATTCTGGGAAGTATGGGACGATGGAATGGCCGGCGGGGCAGTGGTGACTATGCGTGGGGGATCTGCGGGCTGGAACGAAAATGAGCTTTCAATTTGGGTGACCGGCCAGAATCAGGAGATCATCCGACAGTTCATCTGGGACATCGCCTCGATCAACGTCCATCTTGAGGGAATCCGCCAGTTCTGGGCCAAGGAGCTCGGCATCAGCGGACCGCAATGGATGATCCTGATGGCCGTCAGCGACCTCGATCGCGGCAACGGTGTGCCGGTCAAAGACGTCTCCGCCATGCTCCACGTCGACCCCTCCTTCGTCACTACCCAATCCAAGATGCTCGAGAAGAATGGCTTCATGCGGCGCGTCGCGTCCCGCGAGGATGCCCGCGTCGTACTGATGTCGCTGTCCGACAAGGCCAGCAAGAAGATCTCCGCACTATCAACCCGCAGGGAGTCGCTCGGAGATTTCATTCTCAGCGATTTCGACGAGCAGGCCTTGAAGGAGATCGGACAGCACATGTCCCGGCTCAAGAGTCGCCTCGAAAAAGCGACACTGATGCTGGAAGTCGAGAGCTGAACGTCGCCGGGTGAGCGGCGGTCAATCGACCGAGCCGCGCCCCTACTTCGTCCCTGCGCGCAGGCGATCGACAATCCAGTCGAAGATGAACTCGTTGCCCACTGTCGGAATATCGATCTGGGCGGGCGGGGCCACCGTTTCCGACGCGCGAAAGATCTTCAGTTCGATGTCGAGGCCGTTTTGTTTCATGACGCGGCAACATTCCGTGACGTGATCGACATCGAGCCAGTCGCGCTCGCCCATCGCAACCAGGACCGGGCATTTGATATTGGCGGCGACACTGCTGCTGTTGAAGCCCTCGATTTCACTCGGACAGCCCAGACCAGCCCGGCCTGAAATGCGGCTGGCAATAAACGCGCGCTCGTGAAGCTCCCAGATTCCGGCATCGCAAACAGCTGCTGCAAAGCGGTCGTCGAGATTGGCGCCGCGCGTCGCAAAGGCAGCTCCGAGGCCGTCTCCGAAGATCGCAATTCGCTCCTGATCGATATCGCTGCGGTCGGCCAGGAAATCGACCCAGCCGCTGATCGCCGTTTCGACCTCATACCGACAAGGCGACCCGATCATCTCCTGGCTATAGGATTGACCGGGTAAATCGACGAGCAACAGCGAGAGACCACGTTCCAGCGCGTAGCTGGGCACCCTGTGCAGATGCTCTTCCTTGTAGTGGCCCTGCCCGACGACGCAGAGAACGACCGGCAGCGGCCGCGTCGCGCGCGGCGCAGGAACGAAGTATCCCTGCAACACACCGTCCCGCCACGGGATCTCGACGACCTCGCCGGCAGGCGTTGCATGCTGCACGTAAAGTCGGGCGCAATCCTGCATCAAGGCGATGGCTGCGCCTTGCCGCGGATCGCTACAAGCGAGCATGACCTGAGCGGTGCGATAGTAGTTGGCTGCGCGCAGCCAGTTGCTCAGCGCCGTCGGGATGCGGCCGCTGGCCAGCGCCTCCGCGGCGCGCTCACGGTTGATATCAGCCGCGCTGTGCCATTCGCGATACCAGCTCTCGTCATCGCGCGGATTGATGCGCTCCGCCGCCAGGAAACATTCCGAAACGGTACTTCCGCCTTCCTGCGCCGCGCGCAGCACGCGCAAGAACTGCAGCGAAAAGTCTTCATGGCCGGGCCATTGCTGCCAGCCGCGCCCCTGCGACGATGGGATGGCCCTGCCGAAATCGATAATGGTCACATCCCTGGCCCTTGACGGAGATCGCTTGGAAGATCGACGAGAAGCATGGGTCTTGCGCCCATTTGTGTACTGCCAGACACACTCAGGAGTCTGACTTTTCAGCAGTATTATCCGCGCTTTACGAGGGGGCAAGCATGATTATTATACCGCAACTGCACCAATTGAATGCTGCAGCGCCAACGAATTCTGCATCCAGACCCGATGCCGCGTAACTGTCGCGAAGGCTTGTTACTTCGGGACGACGGCCTGTGCATCGACCCAGATTTGTGCACCCCTTTCGCGCACCGGATAGCGTCGCAAACCCCTGCTGGGCCAGCCCGGCGACATGCTGCCGTCTGCCAGATCGAACCAGGCCAGATGACGCGGACAGTGCAGCCGGCGATCGGCGACGCGGCCAAGGCTGAGATCGGCCTGCTCATGTGGACAGGCGCGCTCGCAGGCATAGATGGTCTCATCATCCTGCACGATGAGAACACCGAGGCCAGCCACGCTTACGCAGACGATTGTCTGCTCGGTCAGGCGCTCGCGCGAACAGACCGCGACCCATCGGGCGGGATTGTCGTCATCCGCCAAGATAGGCCCGTCGGACATGCTCGTTCTCGATCAGCTCCGCGCCCGCGCCCGACAGCACGACACGGCCGGACTCCAGCAGATAGGCATGATCGCACATCTCGAGCGCGGCGAAGGCATTCTGCTCGACAAGCAAAACAGTCGTGCCGGCATCGCGGATCGCGCGGATGATCGCAAAGGTGCGCTCGACGATGTTGGGCGCGAGACCGAGCGAGGGTTCATCGAACATCACAAGGCGCGGGCGCGACATCAATGCACGGCCGATGGCCAGCATCTGCTGCTCGCCGCCGGACAGCGTGCCAGCCGCCTGCTTGCGGCGTTCGGCGAGGCGCGGGAATTCGCCATAAATGCGATCGCGGTCCACTGCGACTTCGCTCGTGTCCGAGCGCAGATAGGCGCCCATGTCGAGATTTTCGGCCACCGTCATATGCGGAAAAACGCGACGTCCTTCCGGACAATGTGCGATGCCCTTTGTGAGCACCCGCTGCGCGCCAATGCCGGTGATGTCTTCGCCGTCGAAATGCAGACTGCCGGAGCGCGATGGCACGAGGCCCGAGATCGCCCGCAGCGTCGTGCTTTTGCCGGCGCCATTGGCGCCAATCAGCGCCACGAGCTGGCCGGCCTTGACCGAAAGCGAAATGCCCTTGAGGGCTGAGATCTGGCCATAGGCGCAGACCATGTCACGGATCTCAAGCATGGACTGCGACCTCCTTGACCACATCCTTCGCGCTCTGACCGAGATAGGCTTCGATCACTGCGGGATTCTTGCGGATTTCGTCGGGCGGTCCTTCGGCGATGATGCGGCCGTAATTCAGCACCACAATCCGATCCGATACGCTCATCACCATCGGCATGTCGTGCTCGACCAAGAGGATCGTGACGCCACGATCCCGGATATTGCGGATCAGCTGCACGAAAGTATGCGTCTCCGACGCGTTCATGCCGGACACAGGCTCGTCCAGCAGCAGCATCTTCGGCTGCGCGGCGAGCGCCAGCGCGACACCAACGAGACGCTGCTCGCCGTAGGACAGCGAGCCCGCAAGATCGTTGGCACGGGCTTCGAGGCCGATCCAGCGCACCAGTTCGGCCGCCCGCGCGCGCTGCGCCTTCTCGGACGCGCGCGCGCGCGGCAGGCCGAGAATGGCTTCGGCAAGGCCAAGCTTGCCTTTAAGCTCCCCTTGGCGATGCAGACCGATCAGGACGTTGTCGTAGACCGTGTCGTTGGGAAACACGCTGGTGCGCTGAAAGGTGCGGATCAGCCCGAGATCTGCGATTTCATGCGGTTTCTTGCCCTTGAGGTCCGCGCCGCAATAGTTCACCGCGCCCTTCGTGGGCGTGAGAAAGCCGGTCATGACGTTGAAGGCCGTGGTCTTGCCGGCACCGTTCGGCCCGATCAGGCTGACGATCTCACCTTTGTTGACATGGAAGTTCATGTCCGAGATCGCGACAAGGCCGCCAAAATGGACCGCGACATGTTCAATGCTGAGTACTGTCTCGGCCATCACGCGTGCTCCTCGGCGGTGCGTTCGGAGACCGCGATGGACGCTCGTCTGGTTCCACCGGCACGGGCCAAACCGAGTTTCGCGGCAAGCGACGGCACGATGCCGCGCGGCATGACGAACAGAATGACGATCAGCACCACGCCATAGGTGATCCACTGCGCCTCCGGCGGCATGATCGGCCGCAGGAACACAGGCAGCAGGCCAAAGATGACGCCGCCGACCACAGGCCCGGCCAGCGATCCCTTGCCGCCCGACACCACCATGATCACCATGGTCACCGTCGAGATGAAAGCGAAGACGTCGGGATCGATGATACGGATGTAATGCGCGTAAAGGCTTCCCGCCGCGCCGGCGATACCGGCAGAGATCACGGCAGCCAGTGTCAGCGTCTTGGTAACGTCGATACCGACGGCGACAGCCAGCGTCTCGTTCTCCATCAAGCCGCGCATGGCGCGGCCGTAGTGCGAATGAACGAGGCGCGAGATCAGGAAATACGAGATCGCGGCGACAGCGAGCACAAGATAGTAATTGTGGAACTTGGTCTTCAGCACGAGATAACCAAGCCCCGGCAGACCAATGGTGATCGACGGGATATTGGTCAGCGCCAACGGGCCCTGCGTCAGCTCGACCCAGTTCAGCGCCACCAGCCTGACAACTTCGGCGAACGAGATCGTGACGATGACGAAGTAAGCGCCGCGCACGCTGAAGGACAGGCGTCCGACCAGATAGCCGCAGAAGCCCGAAATGAGGATCGCCAGAAAGAAGCCCGCAATCGGCGGCCACGGCACGTGGACGATATGGAAATCACCGTAGATCGGCACATCGAATCCCAGCGATGTCAGCGCGCTGACATAGGCGCCGATGCCGAAGAAGGCGATATGGCCGAGGCTGAGCTGTCCAGTAAAGCCGAGCAGCAGATTGAGGCTCATGGCGCCGATGATGAAGATGCCGGTCGTAATCAGCGCGTTGAGCAGATACGGATCCGTCAGCCACATGGGCACGGAGGCAAAGAAGGCGAGACAGAGGAGAGTGACGATCTGTTTCATCCGACGCGCTCCGCCCGTGCAAACAATCCTGTCGGCTTGAAGATCAGCACCATGATGATGATCAGGAAGCCCATGGCATCGCGATAGCCCGACGAGATGTAGCCAGCACCGAGCTCTTCAGCGAGTGCGAGAATGAAGCCGCCGATGACAGCGCCGGTGATATTGCCGAGGCCGCCAAGAATGACGATGGCGAAGGCCTTCACCGCGGCGAGATCGCCCATTTGCGGGAACACGACATAGACCGGACCGAGCAATGCACCAGCGGCAGCCGCAAGGCTCGATCCGATGGCGAAAGTCGATGTGTAGATCAGGCTGACATTGACGCCCATCAGCGCCGCGGTGTCGGAGTCCTGGAAGGTCGCGCGCATCGCCTTGCCGAGTTTCGTGAGATTGATCAGCGAGTAGGCCAGTACGATCAGCAGCGCGGCGGCGAACAGCACGAACAGGCGAAGCCAGGACACGGACACAGGTCCGATCACCAGCGGCGCGTCAGGAAACGGATTGTCGATGGACTTAGCGACGCCACCCCAGATCCACAGCGCGCCGGACTGCATCGCGATCCAGGCACCGATCATCACCAGCATGGTGGTATCGATATCGGCGCCGCGCAGCGGCCGCAGCAGCGTGATCTCGATGACGGCGCCCAGCAGCCAGCCAGCGACGATCGCCACCGGCAGCGCCACGAAGAAATTCAGCCCGAGCTGATGCACGACAATGAACATCATATAGGCGCCGAATGTGTAGAGGATGCCGTGGGTGAAGTTCACCACGTTCATGATGCCGAAGATCAGCGTCAACCCGATGCCGAGCAGCGCATAGGTGCCGCCGAGCACAAGCATATTGACGAGGTGTTGCAGGAGCTGGTCCACGAGCGGCCCTAAAGGTTCGAGTAAGGTGCTAACCTCTCCCCGCCTAGCGAAGCTTTGCTTCGCCGGGCAGGGAGAGGTCGGAGCCGAGCGACAGCGAGGCTTCGGGTGAGAGGAGCCAGAGTTTCACTCGCAAGTGCCCCTCACCCCAGCCCTCTCCCCGCAAGAGCGGGGCGAGGGAGCTCACTGCCGGAGTTCGACTGGATCACAGATCCTTCATCACGATCTTGCCGCCGGAGATCTCGACCAGATAGACATTCGGGAAGCTCTGACCGCTCTCCGAACCGGCCGGGCCCGACTTCTTGAAGATGATGTCGCCATTCAAACCTTTGACGTCGATCTTCCAGAGCGCATCCTTGATCGCGGCCGGCTCGGCCTTGCCGGCCTTCTCGATGGCTGCCGCGATGGTGCGGATGCCGTCATAGCCGCGGAAGCTCTCGGTGCAGCCGGCGAAATCGAAGCCGCGCTTCTTCCACTCGTTGATGAAATAGGTGGTGGCTTCGGGGTTGGGCGTCTTTTCCGGCATCCACGGCAAGAACGTCGTCAGATGCATGGTGTCGTTCGCGGCGGCACCGGCCTGCGCGATGATCTGATCGGGATTCTGCGAACCGCCGGTAGTGATGATCCGCTTCTTCAGGCCGAGTGCTGCGGCCTGCTTGAAGATCAAAGTGAGCTGGTCGACCGCAGCCGTGATGATCACGGTCTCGGAATCCGTTGCCTTGATCTTGGCGAGCTGGGCGCTCATGTCCTGCGCCGACTGGTCCATGGTCTCGACCAGACCGATGGTGATGCCTTTTTCCTTCATCATCTTGCTGAAGTCTTCGGCGGTGCCGCGGCCCCAGTCATTGTTGATCACGAGGAAGTCGACTTTCTTCAGCGCCAGCTTGTCGACGATGTTCTTGAACGCAGCCGCTTCCACGAAAGACGGTGGCGAGATGCGGAACACGTAAGGATTGCCCGAGGTGGTGATCTTGCTGGCCGAGGAGGTCTCGACGACCATCGCGGTTTCGTATTCGACCAGCTTCGGCATCACCGCCAGCGTGAGGCTCGAGCCCCAGGCGCCGAGCATCACCGGCGTCTTGTCGCGGGTGATCAGCTTTTCGGCGACGGCAGCGGCTTCGGTCGGGTTGCTCTTGTTGTCCTCGATGACGAGTTCGATCTTCTTGCCGAGCAGGCCGCCCTTGGCGTTGATTTCGTCGGCGGCGATCTTGGCGCCGTTGACGACATAGGTACCCGACGCGGCGAAGGCGCCGGTCAAAGGCTCGTTGACGCCGATCTTAATGGTTTGCGCAGTGGCGGCGCTGCTCAGGAAAGCAATGGCCAGGGCGGTCGCCGAGGCGGCTTTGATGGTCCGTATCATGTGGTCCTCCAGTGTTACGCTGATGAAACTTGCGCAGTCCAAACCCCGCCGCTCGCATGTCCGCGCGAACGTCGATCTCTCACGCCGATCCTCCGCGCCCGGTGAGGCGGCGAACGACATTCGTCGCGCGCTCACGCAGGAGACCAAGAATCAGCGAAACACCATTCAGATCGGCTGCCGCTGACGGCGCCGATGTCACATCGCCCGACAGGCGGCGATCGAGATTGCCGGCGAATTCCGCGACCAGCCGCGCCGCGAGATCGCGCACCAGCCCGCTGCGACCGACCTGTGCCAGCATGCCGGTGAGGCTGTAGCCGATGGAAAGCTCCACACGCGTGGCCACGCCGTCATCCTGCGGCACAAGCCGGTAACGAATCTCGCCTTGCGTAGTGGAGCGGCTGCGCTGGTCGCTGCCTATGCCGAGAATGCGGCCGGCGAGATCGGCCTCGTTGCGCTCAACGCGGGCGGCGCCGTTGAAGTTGGCCGAGATCGGCCCGATCTTGACGCGAATCGCGCCTTCGACACGCTCGGGTCTGGGCGTGCCGACCAGCGTGGCGCCCGGCAGGCACGAGGCGACGGCCGCGATGTCATCGAACAGTGCAAAGACTTTTGCAGGTGCATGCGCGACAGTGAATTGCTGCTCGAGCGTGGTCGATGGCGTGAAGTCTGGAATGTCCAGCGGTGCGATGGCTGCAGCCGGTTCGGATACAGCAGGCTGCGCGGGCATCAGCTTCTGGGAGCTGACACAGGCTTTGTGTCCCGAACCCGCCGGCCCCAGCACCTTGCGGCCAGCATCCGGCTCCGGCGCGATATCGCGCGCGCGGCGCTCTGTGATGACCGACTGCACGGCGCGGACGATGCCGACATAGCCGGTGCAGCGGCAGAGATTGCCTGACATGCCGATGCGGATCTGCTTCTCGTCGGCATCCGGCAGGCGCTTCACCAGATCGCGCGCCGAGACCAGCATGCCCGGCGTGCAGTAGCCGCATTGCAACGCGTGTTCGCGGGTAAAGGCGGCGCGCAGCTCCGTGGCAATCTCGTCATCATCAAGACCTTCGATGGTGGTGACATCGGCGCCATCGCATGCCACCGCATAAGTGATGCAGGAGCGCGTCGGTATGCCATCGACCAGGATGGTGCAGGCGCCACAGACGCCATGTTCGCAGCCGAGATGCGTGCCGGTGAGATCGAGCGTGTCGCGCATCATGTCGGCGAGACTCGTACGTGGCTCGACGTCCCTCTTCACGGCGCGAGTGTTGACGGTGAGTTCGACCGAGTTCATGCCGCGGCCTCCGCAACAGCGCGGCGCAGAATGGTGACGTGAATATGCCGGTCGGCGGCATCGCTCATGCCGGCCTTCGACAGCAGGGTGTCGGCGACGCGCGCGTCGAAGCGCGATTTGAAATCGTTGGTGATACGCCCGCCGAACAGTTCTTCGGCATTGTCGACAATGATAGGCGCGGCCTCGACTGCGCCAATGACGACACGCGCGCGGCCCGCCTCGGGGTCGATCAGCACCGCACCGATGGCATGAGCAAACTCGCCGGTCTTGCGGCAGCTCTTCACATAACCCCAGCGCGCCGAAGGGGACATCACCGGCACACGTACGGCTTCCAGCATTTCGCCGGGCTGCAGCACACTTTCCAGTGCACCCAGCATGAAATCCTTCATCGCTACCAGGCGCGCGCCTTTGGCGCTGCGCAGCGAGAGCGTTGCGCCGAGCGCTGCGAAGGTGGAGACCCAATCGGCCGATGGATCGGCATGACTGAGCGAACCGCCGATCGTGCCGCGATTACGCACCGCGCGATAGGCGATCGCGCTGGCCACGCGCTGCATCGCACCGCGCGTCACGTCGGGAATGCGGCCATCCTCGATATCGGCGTGGGTCACGCAAGCGCCGATCACCAGCTCTTCGCCAGTGACTTCCACATGCTTCAGCTCGGCGAGACCAGTAATATCAATGATGGTGTCAGGAGCCACCAGACGCAGGCTCAGCATCGGTCCGAGCGACTGGCCTCCGGCCATGATCTTGACCATGCCATCGCCAGCCATTGCGGCTAAGGCCGAGGCAACGTCGCTTGGACGCTCATAGGCGAAAGGTGCCGGCTTCATGCGGCGGTCCTCTTCGTATCGCGTGCAGCCAGAATACCTTCCAGCACGCGGCGCGGCGTGATCGGCGACTGCAGCATCTCGACGCCGAGGCCGCGCAGCGCGTCATTCACGGCATTGCCGATGGCCGCCGGCGGCGCGATGGCCCCGCCCTCGCCGATGCCTTTCACGCCGAACTTGGTGTAAGGCGACGGCGTTTCCATGTGATCCAGCCACGGCATCGGCACTTCGGTCGGACCGGGCAGCAGATAATCGGCGAGCGTGGTGTTAAGCGGCTGACCGGCGTGATCAAACGGCATCTCCTCATAGAGCGCCGTGCCGATGCCCTGCGCGAGGCCGCCATAGATCTGGCCATCGACGATCATCGGATTGACCAGCACGCCGCCGTCCTCAACGATGACGTAATCGAGAATTTCCACATCGCCCAAATCAGGATCGACGGCGACGGTGACCGCATGGGCGGCATAGCTGAATGTGCCGCTGTCACGCTGCGGCTTGTAACCGGAGGTCGCCTCCAACCCGCCCGGGTCGACATCGCCGGGCAGATCCTGCGGACGGCGATACCAGGTGTGCGCGATTTCCTTCAGCGTTACGCTGCCATTAGGCCCGCGGATTTCGCCGTCGACCAGCACGACATTGGCTTCATCGACCTGCAGCAGCTTGGCGCCGATCTTCTTGGCGCGCTCGCCGAGTTCGTGACACGCCGTCGCCACAGCGCCACCGGCCATCACCATGCAGCGCGAGCCCCAGGTGCCGGTCGAATAGGGCGTCATCGCCGTGTCGCCATGCACCACACGAATCTTGCCGACATCGACACCGAGCATCTCGAATGCGACTTGTGACAGCGTCGTCTCCAGACCCTGACCGTGCGAATGCACCCCGACCTTCAGTTCGAGTCCACCATCCGGCGTCAGTCGCGCGGTGGCCTGTTCATGGCCGGGCACCATGGGAATGCCCCAGCCGGAATAGACCGAGGTGCCATGTGCGGCTTGCTCGCAATAGATCGAGAGACCGACACCGATCAGCCGGCCGTCATCCTCGCCCTTGCGCTGCCGCGCACGGATGCCATCGATATCGATCTGCGCCACCGCGCGGCGCAGCGCCTCGGGATAATCGCCGCTGTCGAAATGCTTCTTGGTGATGTTGTCGAACGGCATCTGCTCCGGCCGCACCAGATTGCGCAGCCGGACGTCGCCGGGCTCAAGCCCTGCTTCCGCCGCGACGAGATCGAGCATCAGCTCCAGCGCGAAACACACTCCAGTGCGGGCGACGCCGCGATAGGGCAGGATCGGACACTTGTTGGTGGCCACCGAATAGGTGCGGCAGCGATAGGCTGGCATCTGATAAGGGCCAGGCAAGATGCTGACCACCTGCGCGGCTTCGAGGCAGGCCGAGAACGGGTAAGACGAATAGGCGCCGGAATCGACCGTGGCTTCGCAGTCGATGCCGCGCAGCGTGCCGTCGCGATCGGCATAGACGGTGATCTTGTAGTGATGCTCGCGGCAGTTCGAACTCGCGACGAGATGCTCGCGACGATCCTCGATCCAGCGCACCGGGAAGCCGCGCTTCATGGTGAGCCATGACAGGCAGACTTCCTCCGGCAGCAAAATGCCCTTGTGGCCAAAACCGCCGCCGACATCGGGCGAGACGATTCTGATCTGTCCTTGATCCATCTCAAGGCAATCGGACAACCCGTTGCGCACAATGTGCGGCATCTGACTGCCCGTATAGAGCGTGAGCTGATCGAGACGATGATCGAACGTGGCGATGACACCCCGACCTTCCAGTGGCGACATGCATTGTCGCGCGGTCGAGATCTCGCGCGTCACCTTGATCGGCGCATCGAGAGCTTGGGTAATATCGAGTTCGAAGAAGCTCTCGAGAAAGACGTTGTCGCCCCAGTGTTCATGCACCAGAGGCGAGCCGGCCTCACGCGCCTTGAGCATATCGTAGACGGCGGGCAGCTCTTCGAGATCGAGCGTGACGGAGGCCGCGATATCCTCAGCCTCGGCGCGCGTGGGCGCAACGCACATGGCAACGAGCTCGCCGACCTGACGAATTTTATCGGTGGCCAGAATGGGTTGGTCGGACGGCTTGAAGCCGGCCAATCCCGTGATCGCGCGGATCGGCTTGATACCGACAAGATCGGCAGACGTGAACACCACGTCGCGATAGCGTTCCGGAATATGGATCGCCCGGATGCGGGCATGGGCCAGCGGACTGCGGACGAAAGCGACGTCCTGCAATCCCGCCAGTCGGATATCGCCGACGAATTGCCCACGTCCGCGCATGAGGCGGTCGTCCTCCTTGCGCGGTACGCGCGCGCCGACGCCCTGCTTTGAGGCAGGCGCTGCGGGCGAGATATCTCGCTCATTGCGCATCGACGAACTCCCGGCGTCTTCCCAATGGACTTGCAAACCTCAGGCCGCAACGGCCTGAGGAAGGATCGGAGCGATCGGATCGAAGCGGGTGCCTGCACGCAGGCAGAAGGCCGGCTGCAGCAGGCCGTTCGCAATCACGTCGGTGTTCTCGTTGTCGCGCAGGATGTAACGACCGGGCTTTTCGACGAGCACCGAAACGTCCGCATCCATGCCGACCTTGAGCGAGCCGATCTTGTCGGACAGGCCGATCATCTTGGCCGGGTTCGACGTCACCATCGGCACCACCTGTTCCAGCGTGAGACCGAGCGAAATCATCGAACTCATCGCCTGCACCAGGCTGAACTTGGCCTGGCCCTTGAACGGATGGTTCTCGTCATCCTCGTGCTCATCCGGCGTGCCGGCAGGCGCAGGCACCTCGGTGTTGTAACCGTGGATGTCGGCGCCGAGCGTGTTCGGCACGATGCCAGCGGCAATCGCCTTCTTGGCGAGGCGATAGGAGAAGTGGCTGCCATGGCCGACATCGATCTTGAGGCCACGATCGATCGCCGCCTGGATCACCGGATGCACCTCGCCTTCGCGATTGACGAAGCCGCCGGGATGCCGCGTGAACGGATGGGCGAGCACGTCACCTTCCTTCAGCAGCGGAATCACGCGCTCCAGAATCGTATCGACGTCCTCCCCATTATTGCCTGACTCCGGCAGACCCCAGAGTTGGCCGAAATGCACGTAAACCGGCAATTCCGCACGCTTGCCGATTTCGGCCGCCATTTCCATCACGCGAATGCCCCAGCGCGCGAAGCCGCCGATTTCCGCATGGGCCTTGATGCCACGAACGAGATCGCGATTGGCCACCGCCGATTTCACGGTCGCGTCGATATCGACGCCATCGGGGCTGTAGAGGTTGGGATAGAAATGCCCTTCGAGACCGCCGACGAGATAGGCCGACAGAAACGCATAGACGCGCGATTTCGCGGGCTCGGCGATGAAGTGACGAAAGCCGGGCAGCGTCATGCAGGACGGGCCACCCTGATCGATCAGCGTGGTGACACCGGACTGCACGCCGACCATGTCGGGCTGCATGCCGAAACGACCACTGACATACTGATAGACATGCGCATGGGTATCGATCATGCCCGGCAGCACCAGCTTGCCGGTGACATCGACGACTTCCTTCGCGCTGGTCGGCAGAATGTCCGACTGCACGGCTGCGATCTTGCCGTTGCGAATGGCGACATCCTTGAGGCCGTCGACGCCGGCTGCGGGATCGATAACGCGACCACCGCGCAGCAGCAGGTCGAATGAGGCAGTAACAGACATGGCGATCTCCTTACACTTTGGCGGGCCCTCTTTAGAGGTTCACCAAAATACGAAGCATACTTCGTATTTTACAAAAGCAAAGTCCGTGCCATAGGATTGCAGTGCGGCAACTTTTCAGAGCGCTTGCACCATGCGAGAAGCGGCCGATAGCAGGAGACACGACCTTGCCGAGAGCGAAACCGCGGCGCGACCAAGCCGCCCACAAGCCCTGGCCACTGGAACAGCGACCCGGATTTCTGATCCGCAGACTGCACCAGATCCATGTCGCGCTGTTCCAGGAGGCGTGCAGCGCCTTTGAGATGACGCCCCTGCAATACAGCCTGCTGTCGGCGCTGGCGGTGCGCGGGACCGCGGATCAAACGACCTTAGCCGCTGATATTGCTCTGGATCGCACGACGACGACTGGCGCGCTGAAGCGGCTGGAAGCGCGCAAACTGGTGGAACGCCCGGTCAGTGACGACGATCGCCGGGCGCGTGTCTGCAGACTGACTCCCGCTGGCGCGGCGCTGCTGAACAGGATCGAGGCCGCCGCCCGCGATGCGCATCGCGCGACCCTTGGCAGCCTGTCGAAACCGGAACAGGCCACCTTCATTGCGCTGATGCAGCGCATTGTCGCAGAGAACGCCACTCGCAATGCCGCGCCCGATCTCGCGGAATAAGAGCACCGGACAGCAGTTTCGCCAGATTAGAGCGACTATAAATTAATCAGGCTGATCGCCTTAGAGGCAGACAACCACTCAGGAACGCAACACCAACCGCTCATCCGGCGGCGCGATTTCGGTGACGAGATCGCGGATCAGCGCCTTTTTCGGCAGCGGCGCCAGCGTCGTCATTCCCTCTTTGAGCCGAACCGTGCAGGCGTAATCAACCTTGCCGTCGATCAACATCATGCATTCCTTGCACGCATTCGCATTGATGCAGGAGAAGCGAAACGCCAGTGAGGGATCCATGCTGCGCCTGATGGCACGCAAGCCGTCGAGAATGGACTGGCCGTGTTCGAAGGGAATGTCGAACATGTCCTGATGCGGCGCTTCACCGAAGGCGCCGCGCTGAATGCTAAGTGTCGCCTTCATGCGGCAGCCTTTCCGGTGGTCGGCATCACTTTGCGCAGGGTCATGTCGCCATCCGACATCGACACGATCTGGTTGACGCTCCACGCATCGTTCAGACCGAGATGATCGTCACGCTGATGCGCGCCGCGGCTTTCGGTACGCGCCAGCGCTGGTATGGCAACCGATTGCGCGACAGCGAGCATGTTGCGCAGATCGAGCCAGTCGGCCAGCACAGGATCGAAGGTTTCGGCCGACGCGAACGGCGTATCGCCGATATCGGCCTTCAATTGCGCGATGGCTGATATCGCTGCACGCAGCCTGGCATCGGTGCGGAACGGCCCCACATCATCGGCCATCACGGCCTGCAGCTTCACGATCACCGCCGCGGGGTTTGGCGCATCGCGCTTGCTGGCGCTGCGCAGCAGATCGATCGCCGGTTTCGCCGCATCGGCAGACCCCGTCGCAGTGCCCTGCTTGGCACGTTCGGCGGCGCTACGGCCTGCCCGCGCGCCGAACACGAAGGCTTCGGTGATCGCATTGCCCGACAACCGGTTGGCGCCATTGGCACCGCCGACCGCCTCCCCGCAGGCATAGAGCCCGGGCACGCCGGTCGCCATCGTCTCATCCACGCGGATGCCGCCCATATGATAATGCGCGATCGGGGCAACCTCGACCGGGCGCTGTGCGAGATCGATGCCGTTCTCGGCGAGCCGATCCACCACCGGCCCGAATGCCTTGCGAATTTCAGCTTCCGGCACATGCTGGAAGCTGAGATAGGCGCCGCCGGCGGGGCTGCCGCGGCCCGCTTCGACTTCCTTGGTGATCGCATAGGTGGCCAGATCGCGCGTCAGCACATAGGTGCCGTCGCTGCGCTTGTCGCGCGTTGCATAGTCCTCTTCGAATTCGCGCATCTCGGAATTAAGCAGCTTGCCGCCGAGCTTGTAGCGGAACGGGTCCCACATGATCGGATCCATGCCGACGAGGCGCGGTGCCAGATGACCGATCGGGAAGAACTGCACGAATTCCATGTCGATCAGTTCGGCGCCCGCACGCAAGGCAAGCGCATAACCGTCGCCGCCCATATTCGACGACGCACTGTTACGCCGATAGAGACCGGTCAATCCACCGGTCGCAATCACCACCGCTTTCGCGGCCAGCGTCACTGCCTGCCCGGTCGGCAGATGCAGCGCCGTGGCGCCGCAGGCTTCGCCATCACGCAATGCGATATCGACAATGGTGAGATCACCGATGCGACGAATGCCGCTCGCATTATTCAGCTGCGTGCGCAGCGTCTTCGACACTGCGGGACCGGTGGAGAGAAAGTCCACATAGGCACAACGCGGCCGATCATGGCCCGGCGCCTGCGCCTGTTTAATATGCCCGTCCTCGCGCGCCCAGCCGACCTTCCAGGCATCCATTTCGCGCAACCGCTGCGGGCCATCTTCGCAGAGCAACGCCGCAAGACGCTCGTCGCAGAGCCCGCGGCCTGCCGCGAGCGTGTCGGCGAAATGATGTTCCCAGTGATCCGGTGTCTGCTCGCCCAAAGCGGCTGCGACCGTCATCTGGGCCATCACTGTGGCGCCGCCACGCCCGATCAGGCTCCGATCGGCGAGAATAACCGACGCGCCACCCTTCGCTGCTTCCAGCGCCGCATACATGCCGGCGCCGCCAGCGCCGATCACGAGAACATCGGCTTCGAGATGGGTGGGAACCGAAGTATTGGGAGAAGGTGATGTCATGATCAGGCGAGTGTCTCTTCAAACAAAGGCGTTGTCAGCAACCGTCGCCGGGCCAGAACCATGCCACGCGGCGTCTCCCGTCGTCAGATCTCCGTGCGCAGGATCGCCCGCGCCAGTGTCTGTGCACGCGGAACAATGCTCTCAATATCCAACCACTCCAGATCGGTATGGACATTGCCGCCGACCGGGCCAAGCCCGCACAATGTCGGCGTGCCGACGCTGGCGGTGAAACCGGAATCTGCGCAGCCGCCGGCAAATTCGCCGGTCAGCGTGGTAAGGCCCGAGTCGACAGCGGCCGCCTGATAGGCTTCGAACATCGCCTTGGCGGCAGCGTCCTGCACCAGCGGCAGGAATTCGCCGTTGATGTGCAGCTTCGCCGTCGTGCCCGGCACGGTCGATGTCGCGATGATCTTTTCGATGGCGCCCATAATGGTGGCGCGATCGGCCGGATCGATGTAGCGGAAATCGATCTCGCCTTCGGCATGGGGCGCCGTGGTGTTGACCGACTGGCCGCCCGACACCAGGCCGACATTCAGCGTGATGCCCTTGTCCATATCGGTGAGCGCATGAATCTGCACGATCTTGTGCGCGAGTTCGCCGATGGCACTGATGCCCACCGAGAAATTGTTGCCGGAATGCGCGGCCTTGCCGAATACCTCGAAGCGCATGAACACGCCGCCCTTGCGGCCCGTGGTGATATTGCCGGTCGGACGTCCCGGTTCCGAATTATAGACGGCGCGCGCCGCACGGCCCTCGCGCTCGATGATCGGCCGCGACGAGCGCGACGCGATCTCCTCATCGCCGGTGATCAGCAGCTTGATGGGGCACGGCGCAGCATCGAACTTCTTTAGCGCGGCGGCCACGAATACGTTGATGACGACGCCGGCCTTCATGTCGGCAACACCAGGCCCATGGGCCAGATTGCCTTTAATAGTGAAGGGGCGCTTGGCGACTTCGCCCTTGGGAAACACGGTATCGCGATGGCCCATCAGCAGGATCGGCTTTTCGTTGCTGCCGGGTTTGGTGATCAGCCCATGCACGGCATCGCCATAGACATCATGAGGCTCGCGCCAGGTTTCGATGCCGTATTCGGCGAAGTGCTGTTCGAAACGAGCGCCGACGGCATCGACACCTTCCTTGTCGAAGGAGCCGGAATCGATGTTCACGACGTCGCGCAGCAGGTCGATCATCGGCTGCTTCTGGGACGCGAGCCAGTCGATGATCTGGGTTTCGGTAGTGTTCAACATGAATTGTCCTTCGGTCACTCTTGAGCGCTTGCGTTGCGCGTTCTTACTTCGCCATCGCCACGACGGGCGACGCTACATTCGACCTGCGCATCATCATGCGCGCAATGGCTTCGCCGATCACCACCGTGGTGAAATGAGTGTTGGCGCGGCAATCCGACGGCATGATCGACGCATCGGCAATGCGCAGACCCTTGAGGCCCTTCACGGTGCCATCCGGATTGACCACGCCACCCGTATCCTTGAAGCCGGTCATGCGGCAGGTGCCGGCGGCGTGCTGGATATCGCCGGTGTCACGGCGCAGCACGGCTTCAAGCTCGCGCGTCGGCAACGCCGCCGCCTGCGGCAGCGTCATGTCGGTATCGGTGAGGCGGATCCAGTCCGCGATGCCGGCCAGCGCCGGCTGCGTGGTGATCACGGCAAGCCGCTTCACGGCATCGACCATCCGCAGCATGTCGCGGGGGTCTGCCAGCATGTTCTCCTCGACGATCGGGTCGATCGACGCATCGGTCGATGCGAGCTTCAGCGTGCCGCGTGAGAACGCATTGAACAGGCCAGCGCCGATGGCACCGGGATTGCCGATGCCACGGTGATTGAACGCGATCAGGATCATGTCGCGCTTGCCGCCCTCGGCCAAGCCCGACGAGTAAGTTACACAGCAATTGGTGTGGCGGGTGTCCCGATCCTTTGGCGCGACGGCATCCTGCAGCTTGAGGGTGGTGCGAAACAGCGGATGATCGAAGAAATTCCGGCCGACGGGCAGATCGCACTCGACAGCGATGCCCATGTCCTTCAGCTCGTCCGCCGGACCGATGCCCGAGCGCAGCAGGATCGCCGGGCTGTGGATCGAGCCACCGCATAGCACGATCTCGCGCGCGCTGATTTCCTGCGTGCCCTGCCCCTCGAAGTGCACGATCACACCGGTCGCCTGACCGTCCTTGATCACAACGCGGTCGACCAGCGCATGACCGCGGATTTCGAGATTGGCGCGGCCGCGCGCCGGTTCGAGATAGGCTTCATTGGTGGAGATGCGACGCAGATCGCGGCTGTTGATCGGATAGCAGGCAACGCCTTCGCCATCCGGTCCGTTGACGTCGTCGCACCACGCATAGCCCGACGCCAGCGCCGCATCGCGCAAGCCCTTGTCGATCGGCCCCCATGTCTGCGGCGGCGCGCGATAGACCGGCAGCGGACCACCACGGCCATGGCCGGGCCTGTCGCCGAAGTCCAGATCATCCTCGATCACCGAGAATAGCGGCATGACGTCCCTGGCCGACCAGCCGGTGCACCCCAGCGATGCCCATTCGTCGAATGCAGCGGCGACACCGCGGATCGCAATCTGGCCGTTCATCATCGACGAACCGCCGAGGCCCTTGCCGCGCCAGTAGAAGCGCTGATCCTGTCCGGCAACGCGACGCGAATGCAGCTGCGGCCACTGCCACTTTTCCTGAAATTCGCGCTGGTGAATGATCGGGATCGGGTTCGCTGTGGTGACTTCCCACGGCGCATCCGCCGCGCGCCAGTCGAGCCCGGCTTCCAGCAGCAGCACGCGCGTGGCGGGATTTTCGGAGAGCCTGGCAGCCACGGCAGCGCCGGCAGATCCACCGCCGACGACGATCACATCATACATAGTGCTTCATTTCTTTCTGCTGCGGCGCCCTACGCCGATCTTGTCCGGCCGAACGCGTGCAAAATCCGTTCCCGCCATTATGCGCCCGGTGCACAGCAGACGCCAGCACGCGCGCTGCAGAGGCAACGCGCGGCAAAGGCATGGCGGTTGGAAAAATATGGCCACAAGTTGTGGCGGTGATGGATTGAACGGAAAGAGCCGCCTCAGAGGGGATCGCCAGGCTTCTTCGCCGGCGGATCCTCATCGAGAATCGCGCGCCATCCCGCACCTTCCAGATCCTCATACTGTCCGCTTTTCAGCGACCACATGAAGGCCCAGAGGCCGAGCAACCCAAGCGCGAGCGCCAGCGGCACGAGGACGACGAGGGACTGCATGGTTGGACCTATTTCAGCACGAGGCGGTTCTTCGACAGGAACATGCGCTGTCCGCCGGCCTCGCCTTCAAGCACCAGATCCCACAGTCCCGGCGCAAGTTCGGCGACCTTGCCGCGATACAGCACTCCGCCAGCCCCGACGAGCTCAACCGGCCGGTCCGCGCGACGATCGGCCGGCCGCTCCAGCCGACCGGTGAAGGTCAATCCCGCGATCGGGTTGCCGTTGCGATCGCGCGCTTCGACGCGGACGGCAGCATCACCTGCAGCATCGCGCTCGACATGCGCGCTGACCTTCCAGCCGCGACTGCTCTGGCCGCGTGCGGCCTCGATTTCGTTGCCGTAAGCGAGGCTCGCTGTATAGGGACTATCCACCTCGACACCCGGCAGCGTCTCCAGCGCAAATTTCATCATGACGACATTGACGCCGATGATCATGCCGAAAAACAAGACCAGGCAGATCAGGACGAACCGGCCGGTGATCGGACGAGGTGCGGCAACGACGGCGCTCATATTGTTCTCCTTCACGGTGCAACGAAATGATCGGTCGCCGACGCCATGTCGCCATGGACGGCATCGGTGACACGCATCACGAGCGGGAGCGACTTCTCGGAATTGATTGCCGCGGGCGCCGTCACCAGTACGCGCAGCTCGGTGGTCTGGTCGCGGCCAAGCACGATCTCCGGCCGGCCCGATGACACCGCATCCATGCCCACCACATGCACCCTGGCATTAACCGGCCCGTTGACATCGAGCGTGACCACGCGGCCGGCGCCAAGCTTGTTCAAGAGGCGCACCGTATAGGCATTGCGGATCGAACCGTCGCTGAGGCGCACGGCAACCGGATTGCGATCATGCAACACGTTGATGTCGAGCAGCGAACGGTTCAGCAGCGCGTAGAGCATCACCGCACCGACAGCGACAATCATGCCGACATAGGCCACCGTACGCGGCCGGATGATGCGATAGATTTCGGACTTGCCCGCCTTGCGCCTGGCAATGTTGATGTCGGTGTCATAGCCGATCAGCCGGGTCGGCCGGCCGATCTTGCTCATCACGCCGTCGCAGGCGTCGATGCACAACCCGCACTGGATGCAATCCATCTGTAGTCCGTTGCGGATATCGATGCCCACCGGGCAGACATTCACGCACTGATGGCAATCGATGCAGTCGCCGGCAGGCTGGCCGAGCGCACGCAACTCCGCAGCCTTCTTTAGCGAGGTCCGTTGCTCGCCGCGATCGGTCTTGTAGGTGACGTTGAGCGCCCATTCGTCGGTGAGGGCCGCCTGGATGCGCGGCCACGGGCACATATAGAGACAGACCTGCTCGCGCATCCAGCCGGCCAGTGTGTAGGTCGTTGCCGTCAGGATTGCGATCCAGATATAAGCCAGCGCCGGCGCTTGGAAGGTGACGAGTTCCTTCACCAGCGTCGGCGCATCGTTGAAATAGAGCACCCAGGCGCCGCCGGTCCACCATGCGATCAGGAGCCAGATCGAATGCTTCATCGTCAGTTCGACGACACGCTGCAGCGTGAGCCCTTCGGCCTCCTTCTTCATCCGCTCACGGCGGTCGCCTTCGATCAAACGCTCGACGGCGAAAAACAGGTCGGTCCAGACTGTCTGCGGACAGAGATAACCGCACCAGACGCGACCACCGATGGCATTCATCAGGAACAGCGTGAGGGCGGCAAGGATCAGCAGGCCAGTGAAGAAATAAACTTCCTGCGGCCACAGCTCGATGAAAAAGAAATAGAAGCGGCTGTTCGGCAGGTCGACCAGCACCGCCTGATCGGGGGCACCGGGACCGCGATTCCAACGCACGAAGGGCAGCAGATAATAGATGCCAAGGCAAACCGCCATCAGCGCCCATTTGACGTTGCGATACCTGCCGGAGACCTTCTGCGGATAGACTTTCTTCTGCGCCGCATAGAGCGGGCCGTAGTCGAATTCCTCGGGTGCAACGGGCTTGTTCATGGAGGTCACTCTCGTCTTTGGAATGACCCTAGACTTCGCCGGTGCGATGCAATTGATGTACGTCAAAGGCACGCGCGGGATTGGCCGCGCGCGCTATGACTTATTGTCCACCCCCCAGCGAATGGACATAGATCGTCAGTGCCTTGATGGTCGCCGGATCGAGACGGCCAATCCAGGCCGGCATCACGCCGTTGCGGCCATTGGTGATGGTCTCGACGATAGTCGCTTCGTCCGAACCGTAAAGCCAGATATTATCGGTCAGGTTCGGCGCACCCATGTCGGGATTTCCCTTGCCCGCGTCGCCGTGACACGAGGCGCAGTTGTCGGCGAACAGCTTCTGGCCGGCATTGGCGTCGTAACCCTTGGCCGTCGGCAATCCAGACAGTGAGCGCACGTAGTTTGCAACCGTCTCGATCTCCGGCTTCTTCAACATGCCGTCGCGGCCGAAGGCCAGCATCGATCCTTCATGCGATTCCGCATGGGCGGAACGCGCGCCGAACTGGATTGTCTTCTCGATCTGCTCCAGTGTGCCGCCCCACAGCCAGTCGTCATCGTTCAGGTTGGGGAAGCCCTTGGCACCGGCGGCACCAGTACCGTGACATGGCGCGCAATTGTCGCCGAACACCACACGGCCTCTGGCGCGCCCCAGCGCCAGCAGCGCCGGATCCTTCTCAATTTCCGCGAGCGGCGCAGCGCCGAGCGTCGCCATCTTGCCTCCGCGGATCTTCTCGAGATTGGCGAGATCGACGGCGACATCCGCGCGTGATGAATAGCCCATGACGCCCGTCGCGTAGCTCTGCACCAGCGGCCAGGACGGATACACGACCCAATAGCCGATCGCCCAAACGATGGTGAGATAGAAAGTCATCACCCACCAGCGCGGCAGCGGCGTGTTGAGTTCTTTGATGCCGTCCCAGGAGTGACCTGTGGTGGTCTTGCCAGTGGCCTTGTCGAATTCGCCTTCGTGATCGCTCATGATCTGATCAATCCTCTCGCAACGGCTGACGCGCGGCCGCGTCAAACATCGCCTTGTTGCGGGGCCACAAAGCGTAAGTCAGAATTGCGATGAAGATTCCGACAAAGACCGGCGTCCAGAATGTGAGGACGAGGTTCGACGCGAAGTTCTCGACGGTCAGGATTGCGCGCATGCTTCCATCTCCTCAGCGGAGGTTTGCTTTTTCGTTGTAGAGTTTGAAATCGACCAGCGTGCCCAGCATCTGCAGATAGGCCACCAGTGCGTCCATCTCGGTGGGCAGCCCCGGCTTGCCATCGAAGTTACGTGCCACCGATTTCGGATAGCGCTTGAGCAGCGCGTCGGTATCGCCATTGTCGGGATCGGCCTGGGTCTTCAGGTCCGCCACCGCATTGGCGATCTGATCGTCCGTATAGGGCACACCCACCGCGCGGTTGGTGCTCAGATGATCGGCGATGGTCTCGGTGCTGACAGGCGTCTCGGCCAGGAACTTGTAAGACGGCATCACCGATTGCGGGACGATGGCGCGCGGATTGCTCAGATGCGTGACGTGCCACTCATCGGAATACTTGGCACCGACGCGGGCCAGATCCGGCCCCGTGCGCTTCGAGCCCCACTGGAACGGATGGTCATACATGCTCTCCGCCGCGAGCGAGTAATGCCCGTAACGTTCGACCTCGTCACGCAGCGGCCGCACCATTTGAGAATGGCAGAGATAGCAGCCCTCGCGGACATAGACGTTGCGCCCTGCCAGCTCGAGCGGCGTGTAGGGCCGCATGCCCTCGACGGCTTCGATGGTGCTCTTGAGATAAAACAGAGGTGCAATCTCGACGATGCCGCCGATGGCGATGACGAGAATGATACCCACGATCAAGACGATCGAGTTCTTCTCGAAGATTTGGTGCCGACTCCAGAACGACATGATTGATCCTCACTCAGCCGGCTGCAACGTGGCGCCAGGGCTCGACAGCGCGCCCTCTTCCGCCTCGCCGACGCGCACGGTCATCCACAAATTCCAGGCCATGATCAGCGCACCGATCAGGAACAGCCCGCCGCCCGCGGCACGGATGATGTAGAACGGGTGCATCGCTTCGACGCTTTCGATGAAGGAATATTCGAGGAAGCCCAGCGACGTGTAGGCGCGCCACATCAGACCCTGCAGGATGCCCGACACCCACATCGCCGAGATGTACAGAACGATGCCGAGCGTCGCGATCCAGAAGTGCCACTCGACCAGCTTCAGGCTGTAGAGCTGCTTGCGATTCCACAGCCACGGCACCAGGCAGTAGAGCGCGCCAAAGGAGACGAAGCCGACCCAGCCAAGCGCACCGGAATGCACGTGACCGATAGTCCAATCGGTATAGTGGCTGAGCGAATTGACCACCTTGATGGACATCAGCGGACCCTCGAAGGTCGCCATGCCGTAGAACGCCACCGACACCACCAGCATGCGCAACACCGGATCTGTGCGCAGCTTGTCCCATGCGCCGGACAGCGTCATGAGGCCGTTGATCATGCCGCCCCAGGAGGGCATCCACAGCATGATGGAGAAGGTCATGCCGAGCGTCTGCGTCCAGTCGGGCAGTGCCGAATAGTGCAGGTGATGCGGACCCGCCCAGATGTAGAGGAAGATGATCGCCCAGAAGTGCACGATCGATAGCCGATAGGAATAGACCGGTCGCTCGGCGCGCTTCGGAATGAAGTAATACATGATGGCGAGGAAGCCGGCGGTGAGGAAGAAGCCCACCGCGTTGTGGCCGTACCACCACTGGAACATAGCATCCTGCACACCGGCCCAGGCGACATAGGACTTGGAGCCGAAGACCGAGACGGGCAGCGCAGGGTTATTGCCGAGATGCAGCACCGCGATGGTGATGATGAAGGCGAGATAGAACCAGTTGGCGACGAAGATATGCGGTTCCTTACGCTTCACGAGCGTCATCAGGAACACCAGCAGATAAGTCACCCAGACGATGGTCAGCCAGAGATCGGCATACCATTCCGGTTCGGCATATTCCTTGGACTGCGTGACGCCGAGCAAATAGCCGGTGCCGGCAATGACGATGAAGAAATTATAGCCGAGCACCACGAACCACGGCGCAAGATCGCCGGCGAGCCTGGTACGGCAGGTCTTCTGCACCACGAAGAACGAGGTCGCGATCAGCACGTTGCCGCCGAAGGCAAACACCACCGCCGACGTATGCAGCGGCCGCAGCCGGCCGAAGCTGGTCCAGGGCAGATTGAAGTTCAGGTCCGGCCACGCCAACTGCATGGCGATCAGCAGTCCCACCGTGAAGCCGGCGATGCCCCAGAATACCGAGGCAACAGCGGCAAACTTGATCGGCCCGAAATTATAATTCGGCCGCCCGTCGATCTCCTGCGGTGGCAATGCGCCGCGCTCGAAATAGCGATTGAGGATGACGAACACGGAGGCCAGGCTGGCGAAGCCGGCCAGCGTCACGTGAAAGGCATAGGCCGCATCTTCCGCCTTGGCCGCTGCGATGATGGAGAGAAATACGGTGGCCGCGAGGATCACGGTCAGACCGGCCTCGCCGATCGTCATCCACTTCACGCTGTCAGTCTGGTTCGTCATGATGATTCTTTCCCGAGCACGCACCCATCAATCACGGCGGCGCGCTCAGTGAATTGATTGAAATCAAAGTTGGGGGAAGCTCGCTTGCTGGCTGCGCGAGGCGTCAGGCGAGAGCGGGAGCCGCGACGGATTCGGTGTCCAACAGCCGGATGCGGCCAGGCAGAATCTCGATCGTGCCGCGGCGTTCGAGCTTGGCCAGCGTCCGGCACACGGTCTCGACGGTGAGGCCGAGATGATCGGCGATATCGCGTCGACTCATCGGCACCGGAAGCGGATCGACGTCGCGGCCGAGCCGTACCAGCCGGTCGCGCCAGTACGTCAGGAACACGATAAGCTTCTCTTCCGCTGCACGGCGGCCCAGCGAAAACATCTTGTCATGCGCGTCGGCGATCTCGGTCGCCATCAGCGCGACGATCTCGTTCAGCACATAGGGCCGGTGACTGGCGAATTGCGCGAACTTTTCACGCGGGATTTCCCAGACCACTGCAGGACCGATTGCAGCGGCGGACACTTCATGATGCCCCTGCGTTGCGATCTCGAGGACGTCGCCCGGCAGCGCAAAGCTTATGATCTGGCGACGATTATCGCATTCGGTCCTGTAGATGCCGACCACACCCTCGACCACGCTGAAGCATTTGCCCGCTGGCGCCCCCTGCGTGAACAGGACATCCTGCGAAGTATAGGGCACCCGCTCGCCCAGGGTCATCAACTGGCGCAGATCGGCGGCGCCCAGATGAGACAGGAAGCCGCCCGGCTGCGCAGCCGCATTCGCACAAGGCGCAGCGAACGACGATGCAGCCATCAGCTTTGTCATGCGCTCCCCGGGTTTCGTTGGCCTCGCGGAAGTGCGGGGCACTTTTGGATAACCGGATCAGCGCGGCACACATTGATACACATCAATCGCCTCTTACCTCTCCCCGCATCTTGCGCGGGGAGAGGTCGGGTCGCGCGCATCGCGCGTGATCCGGGTGAGGGGCGGCGCACTGCAGCTGCCGCCTAGCAAGACCTATCGAATCGAAGAAGCGGAGATGGCAGTGGCTGAGGTGCCACGCCCCTCACCCCACCCCTCTCCCCGCACAGAGCGGGGAGAGGGAGCCGGCCGCGTCTGTCGCAACTATTCAACTCTAACGCGGCCGGATGAAACTAAAACATCTCGCTTTCGATGGCCGCAACCGTCCCGGCATCGAGCAGATGCGCACCCCAGCCGCGTTTCGCCAGCACAAGCGACAGCTTCGGCGACACCAGCAGCAACAGCGCAGTCATCATCAGCGGCACTACGCTGAGCCAGTCGATGCGCACGGGCGTGAGCTCTTCGGTGCTGCCGGCATAGTCGCCATGGCGACACCAGATATCGCGGCAAATGCGTAGCAGATCTCGCCTGTCGCCACCGCGCTGCGCACTGCCGAGCAGCACTTGCATGGCCTGATGCGTGACCACGCCCTCTCGTGTCGTCGGTGCGACATCCGGCGTCTCGCCCAGGGAAACGCGCAGCAGCAGATCGACCAGATCGACGCCGGCGAGCCAGGCGGCCATCGGCTCCACCAGCCGCGGATTGCAGTCGATATAATATGGCCCGGTGCCGTCATCCGGCATGATCAAGTCGATCGACAGCGCGCCGTGCCAGGCGAGATGCCTGCCGATAGCCGCGAGATCGTCGCGCACACGGTCGCGCCGCGCGCTGCGCTTGATGGCATCGCCGCCGCCGGCGCCCTCCATGATCTGACGAGTGGCGTGAAAGCCGACCAGCTCGCCGCGGCAGAACACGCCCTGCGCCTTCTCGGTCGCGCCCGCGGCGTGGGCCTGCACCAGCACCTCGCCGGCAAGGCCGTTGCCGACCTCAAGCTCTCTCATTGCCAGCGCGAGGTCAGCATCATTGCGCACCATCCAGACGCCGCGGCTCGCGGTGCCGATGGCGGTCTTGATCACGCAGGGAAAGCGGAGATCGGTACGAAGCGTATCGGCGCTTGCGACGATCTGCGTCTCGGGTTGTGGCAATCCAAGCTCGCTCAGCATACGGCTGAAACCGGCCTTACTATGCGCCGCCCGGTAGCTCGCGAAGGACGGCAAGGCCAGGCCGGCCAGCGGCCTCAGCCGCTCCTGCACTTTCGCGAACAGGAAGCCCTGTTCGTGGATCGGCAGCAGCACGTCATAGTCGCCAGTCGCCAGCAGGCCTTCGATGAACCGCAGGAAGCCCAGGGGATTTTCCCGCATTCCCGGGCAGCGGCGATATATGCGGACAAATCGCGAGAACCGCGCCAGCCCGGCAGCGGCGGGATCGCAGACATCCACCACATGGCCGGCGAGGCCGAGCACGGTGACAGCCTCTCGCGCGGAGGTGCTGGTGCCTTCCGACAGCAGTATCCGCAGCGGCTTAAAATTCGGGCTGTTCGTCATCATGCTCAATCATGTCGCATTCCCGGGCCGTGGTCGCGTTTCCCACTGCTGCCCTGCACGGGCCGCAACACCTGCATGTCGCAGCGCTGATAGACATCAACCTGCTGAGAACGTAGGCATAGCGCACCTTTTCGAGGCTGCAAAAAGCGGCCGTCAGCCGCCTTGGGTGGAAACGCATATGGTCGATATTCCGGCCTCGACCTCGCATCTCGCCGCGCGCGACCACATCCCTTCGGCGACGCGCACGCTGACGGCGATTTCCACTGCGCATTGGGTCAGTCACTTCCACATCTTCGTACTGCCAATGCTGTTCCCGTTCCTGAAGGAACGGCTCGGCGTCGGCTATATCGAACTCGGCTTCGCGCTCACTACGTTCGCTGTCGTCTCCGGCCTCACCCAGGCGCCGATCGGCTATCTCGTCGACCGCATCGGTGCGCGCAAAATCCTGATCCTCGGCGTCATGCTCGGCGGCTGTGCGCTGATCGCGCTCGGCCTGTTGCTGAGCTACCCCGCGCTGATTATCTGCGCCGCGCTGCTTGGCCTAGCCAACAGCGTCTATCACCCGGCCGACTACGCCATCCTCGCCGCGCATATGGACGAGTCGAAGATGGGCCGCGCATTCTCGATTCATACATTCGCAGGCTTCGTCGGCGGCGCGGTCGCGCCTCCCTTGATGGCGGCACTGCTGGTCGGTATCGGTGGCCAGGGCGCGCTGATCGTCGCGGGCGCCATCGGCGTGGCGATCGCACTGATGCTGATCGTGGTCGGCATTCCCGATGCCGGCGCGATGGCTGATGGCGATGACGCCAAAAATGCGGAGACGCCCAAGGTCAGCATGATGACCCCGGCGATCCTGATGCTGACGCTGTTCTTCACACTGCTCTCGCTGTCGCAGAATGGCATCAACAGCTTCGGCATCGTGGCGCTGATGAACGGCTACGGCACATCGCTGTCATCGGCGAATATCGCCCTCACCGCTTTCCTCGCGGCCAGCGCCGTCGGCGTGCTTGCCGGCGGCTGGCTGGCCGATCGGACCAGACACCATAGCCGCGTCGCCGCGGTGTGTTTCACGATCAATGCCGCCATCATCTGTGCCATCGCGGTGTTCACGCTGCCGACGCCGGTGATCGTCGCGGCCATGACCACCGCGGGCTTCCTCGGCGGCGTGCTGACGCCGTCGCGCGACATGCTGGTGCGCGAGGCGGCCCCTCCCGGCGCTGCCGGCCGCGCCTTCGGCATCGTCTCCACCGGCTTCAATTTCGGCGGCATCATCAGCCCCATCCTGTTCGGCTGGTTCATGGACCACGCCTTGCCGCACTGGGTGTTCGGCGCCTCCGCCTGTTTCATGGCGGCAACGGTACTGCTGGCGCTGGTGTCGGAGCGCAAGCGATAACGGGTTGTCGTCCCCGCCTGCGTGGGGACGGCGGGGAGCGGTTCTGTTATAGTCTCCGCCGCATGCTCACGGTTCGCCACCTCACCAAATCCTATCGCTCAGCCCAGGAACAGGTCGCCGTTCTGCGCGGCGTCGATCTCAGCGTTGCCGCAGGCGAGAGCGTGGCGCTGACCGGCGAATCCGGCAGCGGCAAGAGCACGCTGCTGCATCTGATCGCCGGCCTCGATGAAGCCGACAGCGGCGAGATCCAACTCGGCGATATCATCGTCACCGGGCTCCAAGATTCCGCCCGCGCCGCGCTGCGCCGCGACCGGCTCGGCCTCGTGTTCCAGCAGTTCAACCTGATCCCGTCGCTGTCGGTGGCAGACAATCTGGCGTTTCAATCGCGCATCTCCGGCAAGCATGACGCAGCCTGGCAAAACGAGCTCACTGAACGCCTCGGCCTCGGCGCGCTGCTCAAGCGCTATCCCGAACAACTCTCCGGCGGCCAGCAGCAACGCGTCGCCATCGGTCGTGCGCTGGCCTCGAAACCGCTGCTGCTGCTCGCCGACGAACCCACCGGCAATCTCGACGAAGACACTGCCGACGAGGTGCTGAAACTGGCGCGCGATCTCGTCACCCGCACCGGCTGCGGTTTCCTGATGGTGACCCATAGCGAGCGTCTCGCGGCCACGCTGGATCGCCGCATCCACCTTCATGCCGGATTGATCGCGTGAGACGCGCGCTCTGGATCCTTGCGGTGCTACTCAGCCACTGGCGCCGGCATCCGATGCAGTTCGCGACACTCCTGATCGGCCTGATCGCCGCGACCGCGTTATGGAGCGGCGTGCAGGCGCTCAACCAGCAGGCGCGCACCAGCTATGACCGCGCCGCCGCGGCCTTCGGCGGAACGCGCACGCCGATGCTGGTCGCAACCAATGGCGGCGCGTTTTCGCAACAGCTCTTTGTCGATCTCCGCCGCGCCGGTTGGCCGGTCTCGCCCGTCGTCGAAGGCCGCGTGCAAATCGGCGGCCGCTCGGTGCGCCTGCTCGGCATTGAGCCGGTGACCATGCCTGTTGAAGCCAGCGCCGCGGCGGATATCGGCAAGACCGGCGCACAGGCGTTTCTCACGCCGCCCGGTCAGGCGCTGATTGCGCCGGAAACACTGGCGAGCCTCGGTCTTACTAAGGGTGCGACGCCTGCGCTCAATGACGGAGCCCTGCTGCCGCCGCTGAAACTGCAGCCGCAACTCGCGCCCGGCGTCCTGGTGGTCGATATCGGCATCGCCCAGAAACTGCTGAAGTTGCCGGACCAGATTTCGCGCCTGCTGATCGGCAGCGCCAAGGGTCCCCGCGCGTCGCTCGGCAGCGTCGCCGGCGATCAGTTGCGACTGGTGCAGCCCGATGCGGAGACCGACCTCGAACGTCTTACCGACAGTTTCCATCTCAATCTCACCGCCTTCGGCCTGCTATCCTTCTTCGTCGGGCTGTTCATCGTCAATTCGGCCATCGGCCTCGGCTTCGAACGGCGCCTGCCGATGCTGCGCACGCTGCGTGCCTGCGGCGTCTCGGCGCGGCAGCTCAACAGCGTGCTGGTGCTGGAGCTTGTCAGCATCGCGCTGATCGCCGGCGCCATCGGTCTCGTCTGCGGATACTTCATCGCAGCATCGCTGCTGCCCGATATTGCGGCCAGCCTGCGCGGACTCTATGGTGCGCAGATCCCGGGGCAACTGACACTGAAGCCCGAATGGTGGTTCGCTGGTCTCGCGATTTCCATCGTCGGCGCGCTGCTGGCGGCGACATCGAGCCTGCTGAAAGCTGTCCATCTCCCCTTGCTCGCCACCGCACAGCCTTATGCCTGGCAACAGGCACAGCATCGCTGGCTGCGGCTGCAAGGCGCGGGCGCATTGCTCGTGTTCATCGCTGCCGGACTTGCGCTCTGGTTTGGCGATTCCCTGATCGCTGGCTTCTTCGTGCTTGCCGCATTGCTGCTCGGCGCAGCGCTCGCATTGCCGGTCATCCTCGGTATCGTCCTTGCCGGCGGTGAACGCAGCACGCGACGGCCACTCGTCACATGGTTCTGGGCCGACAGCCGGCTGCAACTCTCCGGCCTGTCGCTGGCGCTGATGGCGCTGCTGCTGGCGCTCGCCGTCAATGTCGGCGTCGGCACCATGGTGGAGAGTTTCAGCCGGACCTTTACGGGATGGCTCGACGGGCGGCTGGCGTCCGAGATCTATCTGAACGCGGCGAGCGAGAAGCAGGCGAGCGAGATCAAGACCTGGCTGAAGACGCGCCCCGATGTGCAGGCAGTTCTGCCGGGCAGCCGCACCGACGTGCAGTTCAATGGTGCGCCGATCGAGTTGCTCGGCTTCGCCGATCACGCCACCTATCGCGATCAATGGCCGCTGCTGGATTCAACCAGCGACGCATGGGATCGCGTGCGCAGCGGCGACGGCGCGCTCATCAGCGAACAACTCTCGCTGCGCATGAAGCTCAAACTCGGCGACCGTCTGGACGTGCCGACGCCGACCGGTACATGGCCGATGGACGTCGTTGCGGTATATGCGGATTACGGCAATCCCAAAAGCCAGATCGGCGTCAACATTGATGCACTGGTCAAACATTTCCCTGATATTTCGCAGACCCGCATGGGCCTGCGCGTCGCACCTGCGGATGTGCCCGCGCTGATCGACGCCATCCGCGCGCGCTTCGGTCTCGACGGCCGCAACCTCGCCGATCAGACGACGGTGAAAACGGAATCGCTTGCAATCTTCAACCGCACTTTCGCGGTCACCGCAGCGCTCAATGCCTTCACGCTCGGCGTCGCCGGCGTCGCGCTCCTCACCAGCCTGCTCACACTGAGCAATTCGCGCCTGCCCCAACTGGCGCCGCTCTGGGCCATTGGCGTCACGCGTCGCCGCCTTGCCGGCATCGAGTTGTTGAAGACGCTGTCGGTCGCCTTGATCACCTCACTACTGGCGCTGCCGCTCGGCCTGCTGGTGGCGTGGTGTCTGATCGCCATCGTCAATGTGAAGGCCTTTGGCTGGCGCCTGCCGTTCCATGTGTTTCCGCTGCAACTGATCCAGTTGCTCGGCGTCGCCATGCTGGCCTCGCTGCTCGCAGCCTTGCTACCGATCCTGAAACTGCTGCGCATGCAGCCGGCCACACTGGTGAAGGTATTCGCCAATGAGCGCTAGCCTCGTTACGCGTCGCAGTTTGATCGGCGGCATCGCGCTGCTCGGGCTCGGCGGTTCACGCACATTCGCCCAGGGCTTTGCCGGCCTCGGCCGCGACGCCGAAGGTTTTGCGACTGTCGTTCCGGGCCGTCCCCTCACCTTTCCGGCCGACCACGGCCCGCATCCGGATTACCGTATCGAATGGTGGTACCTCACCGCCAATCTCACTGACACGAACGGCAATGCTTACGGCGCGCAGTGGACACTGTTTCGCCAGGCAATGGCGGTGGGCGCGCAAGGCGACGGCTGGGCAACGCCGCAGATCTGGATGGGCCATGCGGCGGTGACATCGGCGACCGCGCATCATGCAGCTGAGAGTTTTGCCCGCGGCGGCGTCGGTCAGGCCGGTGTCACGACAACACCGTTCCGTGCATGGATCGATGCGTGGGAAATGCGCGGGCTTGAGAACTTCGACGACAGGTCGGTTGCGCCGCTCGACGTGTCGGCATCGTCAGCGGATTTCAGCTACCGGCTACGGCTCAATGCAAAGCAGCCACTCGTGCTGCAGGGCGAAAATGGTCTCAGCCGCAAATCCGAACGCGGCCAGGCGTCGTATTACTACAGCCAGCCCTATTTCACCGCATCGGGTGCGCTGACCATCGACGGCAAGGAGATCGCCGTCACTGGCCGCGCCTGGATGGACAGGGAATATTCGAGCCAGCCGCTGGCTTCCGACCAGACCGGCTGGGACTGGTTCTCGCTGCATCTGCCCGATAATGCAAAGCTGATGCTGTTTCGTCTCAGGCAGAAAGATGGCGCGCATTATTTTGCCGGCAACTGGATCACCGCGGACGGAAAATCCGAACAGCTTGCCCCAGGCGCCATAGATATGACGCCGACAGTCATGACGGAGATCGCCGGCCGCAGGATCCCGACGTCATGGAAGGTATCGATCGCATCGCGCGGATTGCAGATCACGACCTCGCCGCTGAATGCCAGGAGCTGGATGACGACGAGCTTCCCATATTGGGAAGGGCCGGTGAGCTTCACCGGCAGCCACAGCGGCGTGGGTTATCTTGAGATGACGGGATATTAGGGGGTTATCTTCTTAACCTCTCCCCGCTCTGCGCGGGGAGAGGTCGAAATGCGAGCGGAGCGAGTATTTCGGGTGAGGGGCATGGCATTGAGCTTGCCCCACTTACCACACCCTCGGATCGCACCATCCGACCCGCGAATAAGAGCTTGTATTTTCCGCCATACCTCGCCCCTCACCCGGAGCCGTCGCTTCGCGCCGGCCCCGACCTCTCCCCGCAATGCGGGGAGAGGTTAAGGAAGATCAGCGCTTCGATTTTACTTCGTCAGCGGGCAGCCGCTCTCGGCCGCGGTCGGATAGGCCTTGTCGCCGGGCACCACGGCGAGCTGCTTGTAGTAATCCCATGGCTTCTTCGATTCCGACGGCTTCTTGACCTCGAACAGATAGAGGTCCTTCACCATGCGGCCATTGGCGAGCACCTTGCCGCCCTGGGCGAAGGCGTCATCGACCGGAAGTTCCTTCAGCTTCTTCGCGACAGCTTCGGAGTCCTTGGTGCCTGCCGCCTTGACTGCCTTCAGATAAGACAGCGTCGACGAATAGGTGCCGGCCTGGATCATGTTCGGCATGCGCTGGGTGCGCTTGAAGAAGCGATCGGCGAACTCACGCGACTTGTCGTCGCGATCCCAATAGAAAGATTCCGTCAGCACCAGACCCTGGGCAGCTTGCAGGCCGAGGCCGTTCACTTCGGCGAGCGTGAGCAGGAGGCCCGCGAGCTTCTGGCCGCCGGCGACGATGCCGAATTCAGCCGCCTGCTTCACGGCGTTGGTGGTGTCGAGGCCGGCATTGGCAAGGCCGATGACCTTGGCCTTGGACGCCTGAGCCTGCAGCAGGAACGACGAGAAGTCAGACGAGTTCAGCGGATGGCGAACGGCGCCGAGCACCTTGCCGCCCTTTGCCTTCACGATGTCGCCGGTGTCCTTCTCCAGCGAATAGCCGAAGGCATAGTCCGCCGTGAGGAAGAACCAGGTGTCGCCACCAGCTTCGGTCAGCGCGCCGCCGGTGCCAACACCCAAGGCGCGTGTATCGAACGACCAGTGGAAGCCATAGGGCGTGCAGGCATCGCCGGTGACGCGCGACGAGGCCGCGCCGACCACGATGTCGATCTTCTTCTCCTGATTGGAGAGCTCCTGAACCGCGAGCGCCACCGACGAGGTGGTCAATTCAGTGATCATGTCGACGCCTTCGACGTCATACCAGCGCCGCGCGATCGAGACGGCGAGGTCAGGCTTGTTCTGGTGATCCGCGGTGACCAGTTCGATCTTCTTGCCGAGCACCTCGCCGCCGAAATCCTCGATCGCCATCTTGGCGGCTTCGACCGAATACTTTCCGCCGTAATCGGCATAGACACCGGACTGATCGTTGAGAATGCCGATCTTGACGCCTTGCGCCGAGGCCGGCGCGGCCAGGAAAAGACCGCACAGCGCAGCCGTCGACAACAGTCCGAATTTCATAAATGCCTCCCAGGTTTTCAATTTGGGCGCACGCTATGTGAGAAGCTCGGGACGAACCAGATAATCTTTCGACTTAGCCGAAATGTGCAGATCAGCTTTGCGTTAGTTCAAGATCACTCCCAACGACGATTGCTGCAACGCACGCGCGCGGTCACTGCATCCGCTTCTTCAACGCTGCGTCGATACAGGCGAGTTCCCGCTCGATCTCCGCGACCATCGAGACAGGATCGGTGTCGGAGATCAGGTGCATCTTCTCGTATGTCCCATCCTGAATGCTCTTCAGGATGGCCAGACGATCGTCCCGATAACCCTGCAGGCGCTCGAAATCGCCGCGCTCGGCGTATTTCGCGATGAGTTTCTCGAAGACAGTGCTCATGAGTGGAGTTCCTTGGCATCAAAAGCGCGGGGACGAATGCCCCGCGCCGTGAACGGTCGGCGATCACAAACCGCGCAGCACCAACCGGTTGAGACGGCTCGCAAACGCGGCCGGATCTTCTGGCAATTCGCCGTCGAGGATCTGCGCCTGCTCGAGCAGCAGGAACGCGATGTCGGACGCTTCGCCGCCCGCCGCCTTGTCGGCATCGGCGATCTTCGCCACCAGCGGATGGCGCAGATTGATCTCGAGGATCGGCTTGGTGACGCTGCCGCGATTCTGCATCGCCAGCATGCGCTCGAGCTCGCGATCCGGACCGGCGCCGCCGGCGACTAGACACGACGCCGACGTGGTCAGACGCGTCGAGGCCTTCACGTCCGAAACGCGCTCGCCGAGCGCATCCTTGATGACGGCGATGGTCGCCGCCTCATCGGTCTCGGTCTTCGGCTCGTCCTTGGTCGCATCTTCATCAATGCGCGGGATCAGATCGAGATTGACCTCGCCCTGGCTCAGCGACTTCAGCGGCTTGCCGTCGAAATCCAGCGGCGCCGACGACCAGAACGCATCGACCGCGTCGGTCAACAGCAGCACCTCGATTCCGCGCGACTTGGCGGCTTCCAGCTTCGGATTCGACTTGAGACGATCGAGACTGTCGCCCGCGAGATAATAGATCTCGGTCTGGTTCGGCTTCAGGTCAGCGACATAGTCTTTCAGCGAGCGCTTCTCGCCCGAGGTCGTGGTGAAACGCGACAGCGCCAGCAGCTTCTCGCGACGCTCGAAATCCTCATAGATGCCTTCCTTGATCACCGGGCCGAAGGCGTCCCAGATCTTGGTGAAGGTCTCGGCATCCTTCTCGCTCAGCGTCTCCAGCTCGCCGATCACGCGGGTCGCCACGGCCTTCCTGATTTGCGCGAGCTGCGGATTGTTCTGCAACATCTCCCGGGAGAGGTTCAGCGGCAGATCCTCGGCATCGATGACGCCGCGGATGAAGCGCAGATAGGACGGCAACAGGTCCGCATCATTGGTGATGAAGACGCGACGCACATAGAGCTTCACATGGCCCTTGCGGTTCGGCTCAAACAGGTCGAACGGCTTCTGCGATGGCGCGAACAGCAGCACCGCATAGGAATAGCGGCCCTCGGCACGGTAATGCAGCGTCATCGCCGGTTCGTCATAGGCATGCGCGATAGACTTGTAAGCCGCGCTGTAATCCTCCGGCGTCAGTTCGGACTTGGAGCGCTGCCACAGCGCGCTGGCCGAATTGATCTGGCGCGACTCGGCATCGCCGTCCTTGAGCATGATCGGAAACTGGATGTTGTCCGAATAGGCGCCGACAATGCGCTCGATCTCGTAAGTTTCGAGATATTTCTTCGCGTCTTCTTTCAGATGCAGCACAATGGAGGTGCCGGTCGGCACGCTCATGCCGTCACTGACCTGGCCGATCTCGAAACCGGCGCCGCCAGTCGAGGTCCAGGTGAAGGCGTCGTGGGTGCCGGCGCGGTGGCTGGTGACGACGATCTTCTCGGCCACCATGAAGGCCGCATAGAAGCCGACGCCGAACTGGCCGATCAGATTCGAGCCGTCCTTGGCCTCGGTCAGCCGCGACAGAAACGACTTGGTCCCGGATCTCGCGATGGTCCCTAGGTTGTCGATCAGTTCCTGGCGATCCATGCCGATGCCGGTATCGACGATCGACAGCGTACCGGCCGCCTTGTCCGGAATGATGGTGATGTTGGGCGACTGGCCGTCGGGGATCAGCTGCGGATTGGCGATCGCCTCATAGCGCAGCTTGTCGCAAGCGTCGGACGCATTGGAGACCAGTTCGCGCAGAAAAATGTCGGTCTCGGAATAGACCGAGTGAACCATCAGGTTCAGCAATTCGGCGACTTCGGCCTGGAACGGCTGGGAAACGGGTGCAGCGGTGTCAGTGGTCGTCATGAAAAGTGCCCGATACTGGTAAGGGAGAGATCACGCATATAGCGACGCGGATTTGCCGAGTCCATGGTGCGAACCGATGGTTTCCGCGCGAAAAGGCTGATCGGGAACTGAAACTCGCGACGCTACTTTGAAGCAGCGACCTGCGATGCGAGCAGAGCCGTGGTCGCATCGAGATCGACCAGCGGATAGACCTCGAACTGAGCCGGGATGATATCGGCCCATTCGTTCAGGATGCGATGCAGCACTTCATTGCCATCGACCTTGAACACCGCGACCACGCCGCGGCCGACGCGCGGATAGATGTGCTGGCAGACACCCGACGCCTGATACCCAGCCATCCACGGCCAGAAGCTCTGACGCGCGGCCGCCATGTCGGACGGACGATCTGCGCGCGGATTCGAGATCACCAGAAACAGCATCGCTGATCTCCTGTCGGCGTACTCAGAACGCGTCAGCCCTGCAGCGCACCGTGATAGGCGCTTTCCAGCATGGCCAGGCATTCACGCGCACGCGCCTGCGCGATGTCGTTCGCGGTCTGGGAGATTTCGCGGAGATCGCGGATCGCCAGATCGACGGCGCTCAGCAGATCGATTTCACACTCATCGGCCTGGGGGGCCGCTACACGCATGGGGAAAGGGATAACTACACTCACTGGCACGCCCGCTCTTCACGATTGCAACGCTCGAATCACTCGCGACTCATTTGGCCTGCGAATGGTTAAGCCAATCGGTAGGAAGCAACGGATCTGACGTAAAACTGTCGCGCCGCCGTCAATCCTGCCAGCTCACCGGCGGGATCAGACCGACGGACGGGTCATCGCCAGGGTCATCCGACGGCTGGATCGTGGGCGCTTCGTCCTGTTCGGGCGTCGCGTCGATAATCATGGCCGGCGACGGAAGCTGTGGAACGGCCATGCTCTGCTGCCCGCGCCGATAAGATTCGAATTCGAGCTGTTTGGCGAAATACCGGAACAGGTCAGCCGCGTATTTGCGCTGCTCGGGGCTGGACGCCGAGGCGATCTGGAAGATCAATTCGTCGGACAGTTCCGACGTGGTCGTACCGGTCAGGTCTTCGAGAACGCTCATCACAATGGCTCGGCCTATGAAGCCTTGAGCCTGCACGAACGTGGTTGATATCGCGTTGTTCGTCAGAGTAATCGGGCGGGCGTGCATAAGCATCACTAATGACGCCCTAATTTGTACCGTTAGGGGGCATCGAACGTCCTGCGGATGCGGCCGCGCATGACCAGACACAATGAGATAGTGCCTGTTGCGCACTCCTGCCGCTTATTCGTGCAAGTCGGCGGAACCCGGCACACGGAAAATTAAGCCACGATTAACCATGACCGGGCAATAACCGGGAGGTAACTGATTGCTGTCAACGGGGATACGACGATGGTCTTGGCAATGAACCGCAGCAGTCACTCTGCGCATGCCAATGCAACCGAAGAGAACGACGATAGCTCCGATATCTCCGCGCTGATCGGGCGGTTGACCGCCGAGGTCAACGAGATCGCCTGCGAGAAGACCAGGTCGATCCAGCACATCACCAACCAGATGAAGATGCTGGCGCTGAACGCGCTGATCGAAAGCTCGCGCGCCGGCGCGCAGGGCGCGGGCTTCGCCGTCGTCGCGCAGGAAGTGCGCAATGTCGGCCAGCAGGTCGAGACCATCGCGCGCGATCTGGAATCCCAGCTCACAGCCCGCACCGGCAGCCTGATGGCGTCGATCGAGAAGATGACCGAGCGCTCGCGCGGCGAACGCATGGTCGACCTGTCGCTGAATGCCATCGAACTGATCGACCGCAATCTCTATGAGCGTACCTGCGACGTCCGCTGGTGGGCGACCGACTCGGCCGTCGTCGATTGCGCAGCCGCACCGAGCGATGCCACCGTCGCTCATGTCTCCGAGCGACTTGCCGTGATCCTCGGCGCCTACACCGTCTATCTCGATCTCTGGCTGTGCGACATGCAAGGTAATGTCATCGCCAGCGGCCGTGGCGATCGTTTCAATGTGACGGGCCAGAACATCGCCGGCACCGCCTGGTTTCGCGATGCCCGTACGCTGCGCTCCGGCGACGACTACACCGCGGGTGACGTCGAGCGCCAGCCGCTCCTGAACAATGCGCAGGTCGCGACCTATTGCGCCAGCGTGCGCGAAGGCGGCAAGGCCAATGGCCGCGCCATCGGCGTGCTCGCGATTCATTTCGACTGGGAAGCCCAGGCGCGCGCCATCGTCGAGGGCGTTCGCGTCGACGACGACAAGACGCGCGTACTGCTGGTGGATTCGAACCTGCGCGTCATCGCCTCGTCCGACGGCCAGGGCCTGCTCACCGAACGCATCCCACTGGCCTTGAACGGCCGCCGCAGTGGCTTCTATCATGACCGTTCCGGCGGCCTCGTCGCCTTTCATGCCACGCCCGGCTACGAGACTTATAAGGGTCTCGGCTGGTACGGCGTGATCATGCGCGGCGCCTAGCCGCACGATCTAGTCAATGACGACTTCGCTGCGATAATCTCCCCTACGCCACGAGCGGGAGACAGCGATGACCGACGTCACTTTCGAACCGGCAATTCCGGTTCTGCGCATCTATGACATTGCTAAAGCGAAGGAGTTCTATGTCGACTTCCTCGGCTTTGCGATCGACTGGGAACATCGTTACGAGCCGGACTCCCCGCTCTACATGCAGGTGTCGCGCGGCGGCGTGAAGCTGCATCTCAGCGAACACTATGGCGACGGCACGCCGGGTAGCGTGGTCTATATCCGCGGCAGCAATATCGCGGCTTTCGCAAAGGAGCTGCATGACAAGCAGGCCCGCTTCGCGCGCCCGAGTCCGACCGATAGGGGCCCAAAGATCACCGACCCGTTCGGCAATGTGCTGCGCTTCGATGATGCGACCAACACGCACTGAGCCCGCCGCTTCAGCCATCGCTGCAACGAGAGAACTTACCCGTTCAACCAGTTCCGGATCTTCGCGAAGAACCCCGTGTCACGTCGCACGGCGATAGGCCCCACGGCAATTGGCCGCACCGGCTCGCCATCCACGACCGGCGCTGCCCTTGCTGCCGCCAGCGCCATGGGCCCGACCTGCGCGAGGAACGCATGTTCATGGCTGCGCGTCAGCCGCGCCAGGGCGGCGTCGAAGGGCAGCCACGCGACTTCGCTGATATCCTTCATCAGCTTGCGTGACGGCGCGGGCGCGGCCTCCATATGCCAGAAATGCACGACCTTGGTCCGTTCGCCGAGCGGATAGGCCAGCGCGCCGAGATAGTCATGCACCGACGCGGCATGGCCGGTCTCTTCCAGTACCTCGCGCTCGGCCGCATCACGCGGCGTCTCGCCATTGTCGAGCTTGCCTTTCGGAAGCACCCAGTCGCCGCGCTTGCGCAGGCAGACCACGGCAAACAGCGGCGTCTCGCCCCGCTGCACGACAATGCCTCCCGCCGCCATGATGATATCGCGCGCCATGATTGTCCTTAACCGCTAACGCACAAAGACGCCATCGAGGTCATCCTCGATATGAGCATGAATGATGGAATCGAAGTCCAGTTCCGCCTGGAAACCCAGCGCCAGCGCACGTGTGGTATCGAACGTCGTGGGCCATCCGGCAACCATCGCCATCGTGGCGGGATCTGGCACATGCTTGATGCGTGTCACAACACTGTCACCTCCCACACGGCGGAGTGCCGCGATCATGTCGGCGACCGATGCCCGCACGCCGGGCATCATCACCGTGCGGCGTGCGCCGAGCTTGGCGCTGTCGAGCGTCGCACCATGAAGCAGGAATTCCGTCGTTGCGCGCGGACTGGCATGAGTCTGACCTACATCGTCGGTTACCGGCAGCACCGCCTCACGCCCGGCCAGCGGCTCGCGAATGATATTGGAGAAGAAACCCGACGCTGCCGCATTGGGCTTGCCCGGCCGTACGCAGATATTCGGCAGGCGAATGCCGATGCCGTCGAAGAAGCCGCGCCGCGTATAATCCGCCAGCAGCAATTCACAAATCGCCTTCTGCGTCCCGTAGCTCGACAGCGGCGTATGAAAAAAATCTTCGGCGATCGGCCCGTTATAGGGCGCGCCGAAGGTCGCGATTGACGAGGTGTAGACGATGCGAGGGCGATAACCACCCCCCAACGCGCGGATCGCCTCGAACAGATTGCGCGTGCCGTCGAGATTGACTGCGTAGCCTTTGTCGAAATTCTGCTCGGCTTCGCCGGAGACGACCGCAGCAAGATGGAAGATCAGGTCGGGCTTTGACGCCAGCAGGGCTGCGGGCGCATCCGGTTTTGCGAGATCGACCATGATGCTGCGCGCGCCGACCAGATCGCTGGGGATCGCATCGGCCATCGCAAGATCGCCGATTTCCCCACCGCCGACATGACCGTCCTTCAGCAGCCGCTCACACAGCTTGCGGCCGATCATGCCGGCCGCGCCAATCACCAGAACCTTCATTCCTTGATCTTCACTCTTTGGGTGCCGACAACGTGTAGATCTCCAGCGCGTCGGCATCGGCGCCGCGCACCGCCTTGCCCATGCGGAAGATCTGCGCTGCGAGCGCCGCCATCGGCACCGGCGTCGATGTGTCCTGCGCCACGGCGACGACCGTATCGAGGTCCTTCAGCATCGTGTGGATGTGGCCAAGCGGCGGCGAATGAATGCCCTGCGCCATGCGCGGCACGAACAGTTGTAGCGGGATCGAATCTGCAAAGCCGCCCGCGAGCGCTTCCGGCAGACGCTTGGCGTCGATGCCGGCATTCACGGCGAGCCGCGTTGCTTCCGCCAGCACCGCCATGGCGCAGCCGACGATCACCTGGTTGCAGAGTTTGGTCATCTGCCCGGCGCCGGTCGGCCCCATATGCGTGAAGTTACGCGCCATCGCCAGAATATAGGGCCTGATACGTTCGACATCGGCGGCCTCGCCGCCGGCCATGATCGCAAGCGTGGCCTCCTCCGCGCCCTTGGTGCCGCCTGACACCGGCGCATCAATCCAGCCCATGCCGTTCGCCGCCTTCAGCCGCGCCGCGATGGACTTCGTCTTATCCGGATGGATCGAGGAGAAATCGACGACCAGCTTGCCCTTGCCATCGGTGCCGGACAGGCCGTTGTCGCCGAACACGACATCTTCGACCGCCGATGCATCGGTGAGGCACATGAAGATGATGCTGGCATGCGCGACGACATCGCGCGGGCTGGCAGCGGCTTTCGCACCGGCCTCAAGCAGCGCATTGGCCTTGCCGGGCGAGCGATTCCAGACGGCCACATCGTAACCGGCGCCCAGCAACCGTTTGGTCATCGGCAGTCCCATCAGGCCGAGGCCAAGGTAACCGAGCTTCTCTTTGCCGCCCGCTGAATCCACCATTTTGACGCCGTTGTCCTTCTGCCGCCGAGCCACGCTGCTCGCATCTGCGAGCTATCTACGCTGCGTCCGCAGCCGCAGCAACGATGATATCAACGCCTGCGTAACTGCCAATTGTTGCGCCACAGCACGAATGAATGTTGGGCACGGACCTCGCTTGCCAGAATATTTGAAGCATGAAAGGCTTCAAGACAGTGGGGCTTTTCTTTTGGCCGGGTCTGGCCATCATCAAACGGAGTGAGCGGGCATGAAGCTGGGTTCTTCTAAGTGGCTGATGGCGGCGGCTCTCGCGGCGGGAGCGGTGTCGGGTGCGGCGCAGGCGCAGACGATTCCGACCATCAAGGTCGGCTGGACCATTCCAGCCGAAGAATCCAAATACTGGATGATGAAGCGCCCGACCGAATTCACCAATCTCGGCAAGACCTACAATATCGAATGGACCCAGTTTCAGGGCACCTCGCCGATGACGCAGGCGCTCGCCGCCGGCGCGCTGGATTGCGCCACCCAGGGCGTGCTGTCGCTCGCCAACGGCGTCAACGGCGGCAACCTCAAGGCCTATATCGTCGCGCAGCACGTGTCGGAAAAGCCCGGCAGCTTCTCGGTCTACTGGGCCGTGAAGGATGACTCGCCGATCAAGACCATCGCCGATCTCAAGGGCAAGAATGTCGGCATTTCCGTCATCGGCGGCGGCACCTATGGTCCGTTCAAGATGCTGCTGAAGGGCGCCGGCGTCGATCCCGAGAAGGACGTCAAGCTGATCGAGATCGGCTTCGCAGCTTCCGAGGATGCACTGCGCCAGGGCCGCGTCGACGCCATCAACATGAACCAGCCATTTGCCGCGCGGATGGAAGCCAAGGGCGGCACGCGCAAGCTGTTCTCGCTGAACGAGGCGATGCCCAACATCGTGCATATCCTTGAAGCCTGCCGCGCCGATTTCGTCGACAAGAACCCCGAACTCGCCAAGGCCTATGTCGCCGACATCACCCTTGGCATGAAGAAGGCGCTGGCCAACCGCGAAGAGACGCTGAAGGTCGTCAACGAAGTCATGAAGGCGCCGATCCCGGTACTGGAAACCTATCTGCTGAAGGAGAACGACTTCGCCCGCGACCCGGGCGCAGCACCGAACTTCCCGGCCATGCAGAAGATGCTCGATATCTACACCGAGGCCGGCATGCTGCCGAAGATGGACGCGATGCAGTTCAAGCACCCGACCATCGTCGCGCCGATCCAGTAGAGCAAGACGCGATATCTCACTATATGATGTCCTGAGGCCACGCCCCACGGCGTGGCCTCACTGCATTGGACGACAAGACCAAGAAACGGACAGATTCCCATGAAGAAGTTGCGATCCCGCGTCACCACCGACGGCCTCGACCGTGCCCCGCACCGCGCCTTCATGCGCGCCATGGGCCTTGATGACGAAGCGATCGCAAAACCCATGATCGGCGTGGTGTCGATGAAGGGCGAGCAGACGCCCTGCAACATGACCCATGACTTTCAGGTCGACGCCGCCAAGACCGGTATTTCCGAAGCCGGCGGTACGCCGCGCGAATTCTCGACCGTCTCGGTCTCCGATGCCATCAGCATGAACCATGAGGGCATGAAGTTCTCGCTGCTGTCGCGCGAGATCATCGCCGACTCCATCGAAGCCGTGATGCACGGCCTCGCTTACGACGCACTGATCGGCTTCGGCGGCTGCGACAAGACGTTGCCCGGCGTCATCATGGGCATGGTCCGCTGCAACGTGCCGTCGATCTTCATCTATGGCGGCAGTTCGCTGCCGGGACTGCACAAGGGCAAGACGCTGACCGCGCTGGATTCCTATGAGGCCGTCGGCGCCTTCATGACCGGCGACATCGACAAGCAGGAGCTGGACGCCATCGAACGGGCGTGTCTGCCGACCATCGGCGCCTGCGCCGGCCAGTTCACCGCCAATACGATGGCGATGGTCTCCGAGGCGCTGGGGATCACCATGCCCAATGTCTCGATGATCCCCGGCGTCTATGCCGAACGCGCGCAGTTCGCCCGGCGCGCCGGACGTCTGGTCATGGACATGCTGCGCAACGATGGCCCGCTGCCGCGCGACATCGTCACGCGCAAATCCCTAGAGAACGGCGCCGCCATCGTCGCCGCCACCGGCGGCTCGACCAATGCCGCGCTGCATCTGCCGGCCATCGCCAACGAGGCCGGCATCAAATTTACCATCGACGATGTCGGCGAGGTGTTCGCGCGCACGCCGCTGATCGGCAATCTGCGGCCGGGCGGCAAATATGTGGCCAAGGATGTCTACGATATCGGCGGCACGGCGGTCGTCATTCGTGCACTGGTCGAGAGCGGCCATATCGACGGCTCCTGCATCACCATCACCGGACGGACCATTGCCGAGGAATACGGCAACGCCAACAAGGCCGATGGCGAGATCATCTACTCCTCAGCAAAGCCGATCATGCCCGATGGCGGCGTCGCGGTGCTGAAGGGCAATCTCTCGCCCGATGGCGCAGTGATCAAGGTCGCCGGTCTGAAGAAGACAGTGTTCGAAGGCACGGCGCGCGTGTTCGAGGACGAAGAAAGCTGCGTCGCCGCGGTGAAGGACCGCAGCTACAAGGAAGGCGATGTGCTGATCATCCGCAACGAGGGTCCGGTCGGCGGACCCGGCATGCGCGAGATGCTCGGGGTCACCGCGCTCATCTACGGCCAGGGCATGGGCGAGAAGGTCGCCCTGATCACCGACGGTCGCTTCTCCGGCGCGACCCGCGGCATGTGCATCGGCTATGTCTCGCCGGAAGCCTATATCGGCGGCCCACTCGCGCTGGTGCGCGATGGTGACAAGATCCGCATCGACGCGGCGGCGCGGCGGCTGGATCTGATAATCGATGAGACGGAATTCGCCGCGCGCAGAGCGGCATGGACGCAGCGCCCACCGCGTCACCGCGCCGGTGCACTGGCGAAATATGCCAAGCTCGTCGGACAGGCCCCCGGCGGCGCCGTGACGCATGACGGCGGCGCGGAATGGCCGTGGTTTGAGTGAGTAATCCTGGCGCCGGCGACGCGCTCCTTCTCCCCGCACTGCGCGGGGAGAGATTAGGGAAGCTCCGCGGTCGCGGCCCTGAGCTCATCCGCCGTCGCCGCCTTCAGTCCAACCGCCTCGATCGCGCGGCGCGCCGCCGCAACCAGATCCTGATTGCCTTTGGCGCGGCAGCCATCCGGCAGCAATTCGTTGTTCTCGAAGCCGACGCGAATATGACCGCCCAGCAATGCGCCAGCAGTGACGCAGGCCGTCTCCTGCGCACCGAAGGCGCAGACACTCCAGTGTTCGAATGTTGGCGCACCGGGCGCGACGAACGGCAGCAGATCGGCCGGGTGCGACGTCTGCCCCGCCGTATAACGGCCGAGCACGAACAGCACCGGCAGCTTCTCGAACGGCACTAGCCCGCGCTTGCGAAACTCGGCCAGCCTGATGGCATCCTGCGCATCGTAGAGAATGATCTGCGGCGTCACGCGCTCGCGCTTCATCCAGCCGAGCAGATCGGCGAAGGCCTGCTCCTCGCTGGCATCGGGCACCAGTTCGCGCAGCGCCAGCGATGCCGCTTCCGGCTTCACCGCCTGCACCGCCGCGCGCTGCTGCGCTGGTGTGTATTTGCCGAGCGCCTCGGAGGTGATCTGGATGACGAGCCTGTCGCCCACTGCACTGCGGATCGTCGCGATGGCGTCCCGATAGGCCGCCGCATCGAGCAGGTGACTGCCGTCGGCATTGCGCACATGGGCATGGATCATCGCCGCGCCTGCCTCGAGGCAATGCGCGGCCGTCACCGCCAACTCCGCCGGCGTCAGCGGCACGGCGGGATGGTCGGCCTTGACCTTGCGGCCGCCGTTGGGGGCGACCGCAATGGCAACGGGTGACATGATTTACGGAATCGCTGCGATGACGGCGATTTCGACCTTGATGGCGGGGTCGGCGAGCTTCGACTCGACGCAGGCGCGTGCCGGGCCAACGTCGGGCACCCAAGCATCCCACACCGTATTCATGGCATCGCGGTCATTGATATTCGGCAGCCAGACGGTGGCGCTGAGGATGTTGTTCTTGTCGGTGCCGGCTTCCTTGAGGAGCGCATCGATCTTGTCGAGCACCTGCTTGGTCTGCGTCTTGACGTCGCCCGAATATTCATCGGGCACCTGGCCGGCCAGATAGACGGTGTTGCCATGGATGGAAGCCTGGCTGAGACGCTTGCCGGGACCGAGACGCTTGATCATGCAGAAGTCTTTCATTGAGTGTGGAACGGAGTGACCCGGGCGTGACCATCCCCGCTCGGAACTGGCCCGTCAAGCCCATGACGCCACACGGCACAAGTGGCCCCGCGTGGACCACGTCCACTATTCCGCGGCGCGGGCCCGCTTCACTGCATCGTCCATCAACGCCTTTGGCGCTGGCAGCCGCAACCGGCGGCCATGCTGCAGATAGAGCAGCGCGACACGCTTCGGATCTGACAGGTTCCAGATTTCGACCGCGGGCAGCCGCCCCACCAGCGTCACAGACGGCCGATGCGCTATGACATGGGACAGGATCGCGGACTTTGGCCCCTTTTTGAATTTCCGGCGCACTTTTCGCGCGGCATTCTCATTGGCCGCGTGCCAGCGGATCTTGGGTCCGCGGCGACGGGTCAGAAGCCAAGAAAAGATTCGCAAAATGAATGGCATACGGCTTTTCTTTTTGCCCGGTTGCAGCGACGCTGGCGCGGTCGCGCACTCATTCTCTTAGAACGGATCATCGACAGGGGTAAAGCGGCGCGATCAAGGCGAAACGTCGCGATGCCATAGAGAATGAAGCATTCTCTCGGGAATGACGCGTTCTCCTGGGGGAACGACGCGTTTCCCGGGATATACGCGACCCTCGAATCAGGAATAGACCTGCGCCATGTCCGTTCCCGCCGGCGCCTCGCGTCAATCGAAAAATCAGCCAGACGTGTTCCAGACCTCGGACGCATTGTCCGTGCTGCATTCGGTGTTCGGCCTGCCGGGTTTTCGCGGTGCACAGGAAGATATCGTTCGCCACGTGACCGATGGCGGCAATTGCCTGGTGCTGATGCCGACCGGCGGCGGCAAGTCGCTGTGTTACCAGTTGCCATCCTTGCTGCGCCCGGGCTGCGGTATCGTCGTGTCGCCCTTGATTGCGCTGATGCGCGATCAGGTCGCGGGCCTGCTTGAGGCGGGCGTCAAGGCGGCGGTGCTGAATTCCACCCTGTCTTGGGACGAAGCCAACGAGGTCGAGCGGCAATTGCTCGCCGGAGAACTGGACCTTCTCTACGTCGCCCCTGAACGTCTGGTCACGCCGCGGTGCCTGTCGATGCTCGGCCGCGCCAAGATCGCCCTGTTCGCCATCGATGAAGCGCATTGCGTCGCGCAATGGGGCCACGATTTCCGGCCCGAATATATCGGCCTCTCGGTCATCGCCGAACGGTTCCCGAACATTCCGCGCATTGCCCTGACGGCAACCGCCGACGATCTGACCCGGCAGGAGATCGTGCAACGCCTCCGCCTGGAAGACGCACCGAATTTCGTGGCGAGCTTCGACCGGCCGAACATCAAATACGAGATCGTCGACAAGACCAACGCACAGAAGCAGTTGCAGGCTTTCATCAGCGACCGGCATTCCGGCGAGGCCGGCGTGGTCTATTGCCTGTCGCGTGCCAAGGTCGAGGACACCGCAGCCGCATTGAACAAGGCCGGAATCCTCGCGCTGCCCTATCACGCCGGGCTCGACGCGCGCCTGCGTGAGACCAATCAGGATCGCTTCATCAATGAAGACGGCGTGGTGATCGTCGCCACCGTCGCCTTCGGCATGGGCATCGACAAGCCCGATGTGCGCTTCGTGTGCCATCTCGATCTGCCGAAGAGCATCGAGGCCTATTATCAGGAGACCGGCCGCGCCGGCCGCGACGGCAAGCCGTCGAATGCGTGGATGGCCTATGGCCTCTCCGACATCGTGCAGCAGCGCCGCATGATCGACGAGTCCACGGGTTCGGAGACTTTCAAGCGCGTCTCCATCGGCAAGCTCGATGCGCTGGTCGGCCTCGCCGAAACAGTCGATTGCCGCCGCACCCGACTGCTGGGTTATTTCGGCGAAGAGGCGACCGGCACGCGCTGCGGCAATTGCGACAATTGCCTCTCGCCGCCGAAAGTCTGGAACGGCAGCGTCGCCGCGCAGAAGCTGCTGTCCTGTGCCTATCGCACCGGACAGAAATTCGGCGCCATGCATCTGGTCGACGTGCTGATCGGTCGCCTCACCGACAAGGTCAAGCAATTCGGCCATGACAAGCTGTCGGTGTTCGGCATCGGCGGCGAACTCACCGAGAAACAATGGCGCGCCGTGATGCGGCAACTGGTGGCGCGCGGCTTTCTCTATGCGGATGCGGACGCGTTCAATGCGCTGAAGCTCACCGAAGAAGCGCGCGGTGTGCTGAAGGGCGAGATCGAGTTGATGTTTCGCGAGGAGACCGGCGGCACCGGCCGCGCCCCGCGCAGCAAATCCCGCCGCGGCGATCTCGCGGCACCGCGCAGCGACAACGCCAATCCCGATCTGCTCGCCGTGCTGCGCGCCTGGCGTTCCGAAGTCGCGAAGAAGCGCAACGTCCCGGCCTATGTCGTGCTACACGACGCCACCATCGATGGCATCGCCAGCGAACATCCCACCACGCTCGACCAGCTCCGCGAAATCCCGGGGATCGGCGACAAGAAGCTGGAGCATTACGGCGCGGAGATCCTCGCTTTGGTGAATGCGACGCCGGGACGATAGCGGGCGATCGAAGCCACCGATGTCTATCGGGCGGGCTTGTAACCCTTGATGACGGACTCCGACTTCTTCAGGGCCGCCACAAGTTCGGCCCCAGTCATCAATGCAGTCGTCTGGCTGGACTTGATGGCGCCGCCCGCTGCAATCGCGACGGCGATGGCCGCCATGCTCTCGATATCCGGAACATCGGCGATCAGCATCACGTCATATTCGCCCAGGCAATACCAACCTCCGATCAATGTTCCTCCGACGGCCTCCGTCGTCTGCCGTCCAACGGATTCAACGCGGTTCTGCGGATTCTTCATTTGCGCGGCCCATGATTCCGGCGTGTAGGCAGCCTGATACATATAGAGCGGCATGTTCGACCTCCGTCAGCCGGGATTGTCCTGACCTTTCACCGCGAGAAGAGCGCGAGCTTCGCCATTTTCACGGCACGGCCTAACTCTATTCGCGCGATGATACCGGCAGCGATCTGCATGGTGGCGCCGATTGCCCAGCTCAAACAGATGATGCCAGCCGTCCTGGGGCGCACGGTTTCACCCAGAATGATACTGGAGACTGACGTGATCGCCGTCACCGATGTGATGAAGGTACCGGCCGCAGTGAGCAGCTCCACCATATCCGCACTGTTGCCCAGCCCACGCCATAGCGGCAAATGCATGCGGTAATCGGCAGGAACCTGGGGCAGATCGATCCCGAGATAGAAGCCGGTAGCCCCATAAATGATCATGGCGAACACGACTTCACCCGAACCGATGACCTCGATGAAGCGGCCGACCTCGGCAACGAACAGCCCGCAGGCAGCCCCAACCAAAGCGAGTCCGGTCCGTTCGAGAATGTGCGCCAACCTGCTGAGGGTCGAGCGGGTGTGCCACGATGCGCTGGGCTTGATGATCATGTGATCCTCGTCTGCCCATGAGCCCTTCGAGGAGGAGTTTTGAGGTCCGTCCTCCGCAATAACAAGCAGGAGTGCTTACCTAAATCGAGTGGGGTGGCGGTACCTGCTTCGGTGACGTGGAAACACACGCTCGCATTCTCGCGCCGCCGAAGCGTCCGAGTTGTGCGCATTCCTTCGAGCCTCTCCGAAAAGAGCGCGTGCGGAACGCCGGGTGCCCGATGCACCCTTGGGCCTGATGCGATGCGGTCTTCCGCAATCTAGAGTGCATCAGGACTTTCGGAGGCGCCGAGCGATTGCCCGACGTTCCGCCTGCGGTGTTTTTTCGGTTGCTTGCACTTTGCCTCAGCGAACGATCCGATCACCGAATTAAAGTCCCAAGGCGATGGGAAGGGAGCCTCAAGCGAGTAAGCCGGACACGTTTTGACTTGGTCGTCCGTCACACTGTCCAGAGCGTCTTTCCATCCCAAGGCCGGCCGTCTCCTTGCCAGTGGCAGTGCTGGCGCAGATCCGTCCTACCCGAAGACAGACGTCACCCCCAAACCGCGTGACGCCGCATCTCCGGCGTCCACCGCATCCTGCCCCGCGAACGTGACGATCGCGCTCGCCCCTCTCATCGGGGCCGGACGGAAAAGATAATAATCCTTATAGGGATGCTGTCAAAAAGAATAGGAAAAAATGTTTACGCGCCGCCCGGCCACACACCCGTCATTCCGGGGCGCGAGGAGACGCCGAAGGCGGCGTATCACGAACCCGGAATCCCGACATGTTTTGCGCTGAACACTTCGGGATTCCGGGTTCGCGCTCTGCCGCTTCGCCGGCGACGCACGCCCCGGAATGACAGCGTGGGGCCAGACGCTTCGGACTTTGTGGCCATCCCTCGGCATCGAACAATACGTATGACGTAAATACCGCCAAAGGCGCCAAAACCGCTGCATTCGTAAGTATCCGGCTACGCGACGAAACAAATCTCCGCTTCCACGAAACAATTTTCTACACGGACGCCATCGGCTGGAAACCGGCCGGGACTACACCTCCATGCAACAAGTAGCCGCGTAGACGGCAGGAGGCCGCCATGAACCACTCGATCCACAGCGCAGACCGCAGCACGCATCTGAAGATCGTCGTTGTCGCCCTGGTTGCCGGCATCGCGGTTGCAGGTTTCGGCATTGCCGCCCGCACGGGCACCAGCGACGGCACCCAGACGGCCCGCGTCATCAAGGCCGGTCAGCCGACCGCGCTCACCAGTTCGAACACGACGGCGGTTCGCTGATTGTCGCATCAGGACACCGGACCGGTTTGACCTCAATCAGCGTGATGTGCCGCTGATCCCAGGATAAGCGGTACGCGCCGGTGATTCCGGCGCACCGCGCGTTTCAGCCTTGGCACCCTCGACAGTCCTTCTGCGCTGCCATAGTAAATCCTTGAGCGCATCGACGCGCCCGAAGATGCAGGACAGACCTTTGACTGTGACAGATGTGGCGCCGGGTGCAGGCGAAGCCAACAGCACCATTCGTCAGGCTTCCGCGACGAGCCCCAAAACCGCAAACCAGACTGCAACCGACGCGATCATCAATTCCTATGCCGGCCGATCGATGCCCATCGATCATCTGCGGACCTTCGTCACGCCCGAGATGAATTTCGCGACGCGCACCATCAAGGCTGGCGCGCCGGTGCGGCCGCTGACTTACGGCAAGCGCGCGCTGCCGGACTTTCCGATCGTCTCCACCGCCGGCACCTTCGACATCTATGACTATGTCTCGCGCAACCGCGTCGCCGGACTTCTGGTGATGAAGGACGACGAAGTGCTGCTCGAACATTATGACCTCGGCATCAACGCCGCCACGCGCTGGCTATCGATGTCGATGGCGAAATCCTTCAGCACCACGCTGGTGGGCGCGGCCATCCAGGACGGCTATATCCAGAGCGTCGACGACCCGCTGACCAAATATCTTCCCGAATTTTCCGGCACCGCCTATGAGGGCGTCAGCGTGAAGACGCTGATGCAGATGACGTCGGGCCTGCGCTGGTGCGACGACCAGACCGATGCGAATTCCGAGCGCCGCAAGATGCTCGCATTGCAGGTCGGGCAGGAGCCCGGCGCCGTCATGCGCTATATGGCCGAGCGCCCGCGCGCCGCCGCGCCCGGCACGCAATGGACCTATTCGACCGGCGATACCCATGTTGTCGGCGCGCTGGTGAAAGCCGCCACCGGCAAATGGCTGAGCGATTATCTCTCCGAGAAGATCTGGTCCAGACTAGGCATGGAGGCCGATGGCGCCTGGTGGCTGGAAGCACCGGGCGGGCTGGAAGTCGCCGGCAGCGGGATGTTTGCCACCCTGCGCGACTATGCCCGGTTCGGCCGGTTCATTCTCGACGACGGTGTGATCGATGGAGAGTGCGTGCTACCGGAAGGCTGGATGCGTGCGGCCGGCGCCGCGCGTGAGATCAACGGCCAGCGCGTCGATTACGGCTATATGTGGTGGATCGTGCCGGCGCCCGACGGCACGCTCGATGACGGCGCCTTCGTCGCGCGCGGCATTTTCGGCCAGATGCTGTACATCAATCCAAAACAGCGCGTGATCTGCGTCGTGCTGAGCGCGCGCTCGAAGCCAACCACGATGAATGCGCCTATTCTGGACAATGATTTCTTCAATGCGGTGGTGAAGGCGCTGAAGTGAGGCGCTGGCTTCCTAACCTCTCCCCGCAAGCGGGGAGAGGTTAGGAAGCCGCTCGCTTGTTCTACCCCACCCTGCTCCGCTTCGCCTGCGCCGCGACGCTCAGCTCGGGCCAGTCTTGCGCGATGGCCTCGATCAACCAGTTGCGATAGCGGCGGATCAGCGGCGCATCCCAGCGGTCGGCGCGGGTGATGAAGTAATAGATGCCGTCGGAATAAGGCTGAAAGCTCGCATTGCCTTTTCCGATCTCGACGAGGCGACCGGATTCCAGCTCATGCGCAACCACCATATGGTTGGACAGCGCGACGCCGCGGCCATGGATCGCAGCGTCCAGCGTCATGTGGCCCTGCCACAGGCGAGGACCGCCGAGGTCGAGCTCGTCATAGATACCGTGCGCCGCCAGCCAGTGCGCCCAGCTGTCGAAATCCTCTTCATGCAGCAGGCGCTGGCTGAGCAGATCGCGCGGCGTCTCGATCGCTGGCATTGAGGCCAGGTAGGCCGGGCTCGCCACCGCGACGATCGGCACCTGCGCCGCCTCGATGCAGCGCAGGCCGGGGGCGAGCTGCAGCGGATTGCCATAGACCGACTCGAAGCGGATATCGATATCCGTCTCGTGCGAGGCGAAATCCGGCCGGCGATCGGTGGGGCGTAGCTCGATATCGACGTCGCGATTGGCCTTCTCGAACAATCCGATCTTGCGCGACATCCAGTGCAGCGCGAAGCCCGGCGCGCACCAGATCAGCAGACGATGATTGTCACCGCGCCGCATCAGGTCGATGGTGGCATCGGCGATGGCATCCATCGCCGCCGCAATATGCCGGTGATAACGCACGCCGTCATCGGTCAGCGAGATGCTCGATGAGGTCCGGTCGATCAACTGGGTGCCAGTCCATGATTCCAGCGTGCGCAGATGCCGGCTGATCACCGCGTGATCACGCCCGAGGCTCTGCGCCGCGCGGCGCACGCCGCCGAGCCGTGCCACCGCATCGAAGGCACGCAGCGCCTCGAAAGGCGGGATCGACTTGCGCGACGGCGGGTTCAGCGCGGGGGCCGGCGCGGCGCCGCTATCGTCCATCACGACAGGATTGGGGCCTGGACCGGAGACCGGCTTCATCATCCATCCACATTCGGTTGGCGGCACGACCGCCAGGCGGATCGTGCCAGTGAGACAAACATTCAGCGAAGCAAGAGACATGCCGGTATGCGCAGAGGCAAGTCGGCAAGGCTGCGGCAAGATGGCAGTCTAGCACGGTGCGCCCGGTGCACCACCATGCCCCTCATTGGCATCTTCCGAGCCATCTTGATGGCGTTACCCTCGTGAGGTCTAACGATGGCTCATCGCGCGCTGCGCGGCGGCCGCTGCATGGGGATGACGACGCTGACCGACCTGTTTCAACGGCCACCCTACCGCGACCCGCTCGATCCCGGCGGCCCCCTGCTGCCACGCTCCGGCTGGAGCCGCGCGCCGATGCATCGCTGGACCTTCCAGCACATCCGCGAGATGACGCCGACCGCGCAGGTCTGGCGCGGCCCGGGCCCGGTCATGCCGATGCTCAAGAATTTTCAGGCGCTGGACGATGTCGCGTTTACCTTCGATGGCCGCGAGTTGAGTTTCGACCGCTTCCTCGCAGACAACGCCACCGATGGCATGCTGGTGCTGCATCGCGGCGCCATCGTCTATGAGCGCTATTTCAACGGCATGAAGCCGCACAGCCAGCACCTGTCGATGTCGATGGCGAAATCGATGGTCGGCATGGTGACCGGCATTCTCACTGACCGCGGCGTGCTCGATCCCAAGGCGCCGGTGACGCAGTATCTGCCGGAGCTAGCGCGCACCGCCTATAGCGGCGCGACCGTGCAGCACGTGCTCGACATGACAACCGGTGTCGTGTTCGACGAATCCTACACCACGCCCGGCTCGCATATGGTCAAGCTCGGCTATGCCTGCGGCTGGCGCGTCAACGATCAGCCGGACTACCCGCGCACCATGTGGGAGCTGATCCTGACGCTGACCGAACAGGACCGTCCGCACGGCGCCCTGTTCCAGTATCGCTCCATCGAGACCGACGTGCTCGGCTTCATCCTCGAACGTGCCACCGCAACGTCGCTCTCCGAATTGGTCAGCCGCGAATTGTGGGCGCCGATGGGCGCGCAGGAGGACGGCTATTTCACTGTCGACCACGGCGGCTTCGCGCTGGCCGATGGCGGCTTCTGTGCAAGCCTGCGCGACTATGGCCGCTTCGCGCAGATGATCATCAATGGCGGGCGGTCCAGCGATCGTCAGGTGATCCCGAAAGCGTGGATCGACGACACCCGCAACAACGGCAACACCGAACTGTTCCAGGGCTTCTTCCGCGAGACGCTGCCGGAGGGCGCCTATCACAACAAATGGTGGATCGAGGATCCCCGGGGGCGCGCCATGCTGGCACGCGGCATCTTCGGGCAATTGATCTATATCGATCCGGAATCCGAATTTGCTTTCGTCAAGCTCTCGACCTGGCCCGAGGTCACCAGCGTGCCCCGCGCCCGCGAGGCCGTCGCCGCCGCGCATGCGATCCGCGATGCGCTCACACGATAACCGAAAGGCAGCGTGATGGGCTGCTTCCTGCTCGGACGTCTGCTGCAGGCGGTGCCGACACTGATCATCGTATCGGCGGCGATCTTTTTTGCCATGCGGCTGATCCCCGGCGATCCTGCTTCCGTCATGCTCGGCGATCTCGCGACGCCCGAACAGGTCGAGGCGCTGCGCCGGGAGATGGGCTTGTCCGGCGCGCTGCCGTCGCAATATCTGACCTGGCTCGGTCATATTTTTTCCGGCGACTTTGGCAAGTCGATCTCATCAGGCGAACACGTGCTGCCGCTGATGCTCGATCGCTTCGCGGTGTCCGCGACCATCGTCGTTACAGCCGTGGCGTTTGCCGCGCTCATCGCGGTACCGGCCGGCATGTTCGCGGCTTGGCGGCAGGGCACCTTCGCCGACTACGGCACGGTGGCACTCTCAACGCTCTTGTTGTCGATCCCGAGCTTCTGGCTCGGCCTGATGATCCTCTTGGTATTCGGCATGTGGCTCGAATGGTTTCCCGTCATCGGCTACGTGTCGCTGAGCGAGAACTTCCGTCAGGGTGTGCTGTTCATCTTCATGCCGGTGCTCACGCTGATCATGGTCGAACTCGGCCCGATCGTGCGCATGGCGCGCGCCTCCACCATTGAGGTGTCGCGGCTCGAATATATCACCCATGCCCGCGCCAAGGGCCTGTCGGAATCCGAGGTGATGTGGCGCCATGCCTTCCGCAACGCCTTTGCGCCCACCTGGACATTGATCGGCCTGATCCTCGGCGGATTACTCGGCGGCATCGCCATCACCGAGACGGTATTCACCATTCCCGGCCTCGGCCGCCTGCTGGTCGAGGCGATCTATGCCCGCGACTATCCGGTGGTGCAGGGCTGCATCCTGTTCATCAGCGTCATCTATGTCATCGTCAATCTGATCGTCGACATGCTGTATCCGCTGTTTGACCCCAAGATCGCCCAATGACGCGCTACTTCCCCCGCCTCGCGCGCGGCCGCGCCAATCTCCTGATCGGTGGCGGCCTCGTGCTGCTGCTGACCCTGCTCGCGATCTTCGGCCCCATGCTGGCGCCCTATGATCCGCTCAAGCTCAACCTGCGCGCGGTGCTGAAAGCACCTTCCGCATCGCATCTGTTCGGCGCCGACGAATTCGGCCGTGACGTGCTGAGCCGCCTGATCTATGGCGCACGCACCACCGGCTGGATCGCGCTCGCCACCGTTGCCATCGCCGTCTCACTCGGCCTGTTGTTCGGCATCGTCGCCGGCTTCCTGCGCGGCTGGACCGACAGGATACTCATGATCCTCAACGACTCGCTGCTGGCCTTTCCCGGCCTGCTGCTGGCGCTGTTCATCATGGCGATCTCCGGCGCCAGCCGCGAGGCGCTGATCCTGGCGCTCAGCGTCGCCTATATGCCCGCCGTGGTGCGCGTCGCACGCGCCAGCGTGCTGTCGGTGCGCGAACGCGAATATATCGAGGCATCGCGGGTGATGGGCAATTCGGAACTCGTGACCATGGTGCGCCATGTGCTGCCGAACTGCATGGCGCCGATCACGGTGCTGGCCACCACGATGTTCGGCTGGGTCATCCTGTCGGAGAGCGCGCTGAGCTTTCTCGGCCTCGGCGTGCCACCGCCGGCGCCGAGCTGGGGCAACATGCTGGCCTCGGGCCGGCCTTTCATCACGCAGGCGCCGTATTTGCTCATTTTGCCGGGCCTGTGCATCTCGCTGACGCTGCTCGGCATCAACATGCTGGGCGACGCGCTGCGCGACTGGCTCGACCCGAAGATGCAGGCCTGATGCGATGACGATGACACACGATCCATCGCAGCCCGTCATCGCCGCCGAGCATCTGACGGTTACCGTCGGCCCCGACGGCAACAAGCTCGTCGACGATGCCAGCTTCTCCATCATGCCCGGTAGCATGCTGGCGCTGGTCGGCGAGTCCGGCTCCGGCAAAACCATGGCCGCGCGCGCCGTGCTCGGCCTGCTGCCGACGCCGCTGATCGCCGCACCCGGCAGCAGCATCAGGTTCCGCCACACCGAACTGGTCGGCATCGCGCCGCCGGCGCTGCGCAAAATCCGCGGCGCCCATATCGGGATGGTGTTCCAGGAGCCGATGGTGTCGCTCAATCCGTCAATGACCATCGGCCAGCAGATGGCGGAAGGTCTCAAACTGCATCATCGCCGGCTGTCGCGCGGCGAGATCCGCGAGCGCTGCCTCACGATGCTGAAGCGCGTCAGCATCCCCAATCCCGTTCACTGCCTCGACGCCTATCCGCATGAATTTTCCGGCGGCATGCGCCAGCGCATCATGCTGGCCTCGGTGATGCTGCTGAAGCCGGACCTGCTGATCGCAGACGAGCCGACCACGGCGCTCGACACGCTGGTGCAGCGCGACGTGCTCGACCTGATGGTGGAACTGACGCAGGAGAACGGCACGGCGGTGCTGCTCATCAGCCACGACCTCGGCATGGTCTCGCATTACGTGCGCGACGTGGCGGTGATGCTGAAAGGCCGGATTGTCGAGCAGGGCCGCAGCATCGATGTGCTGTCGTCGCCGCAGCACGACTATACCAAACGGCTGGTCGATGCACTGCCGCGGCGAAGCGCCGGCGGATTGCGCAGCGCCCGCACGGTCAAGCCGCTGGTCGAATTGCGCGACGTGGTGATCGACTATGCGGGACGCCCGCGCCTGTTCGGCCGCACGGAGGCCAAGCGCGCCGTCGATGGCGTCGATCTCGCCATCGGCGAGGGCGAGACGCTGGCACTGGTCGGCGGCTCAGGCTCCGGCAAGACCACGCTTGGCCGCGCCACCGTCGGCCTGATCACGCCGACCTCCGGCAGTATCGCCTTCCGCGGCGGGCAGATCATGACCTGGCGCGGCCGCGCGGCGCGGCTGCAGCGCGAGGAAATGCAGATCATCTTTCAGGATCCGTATTCCTCGCTCGATCCGCGCCAACGCATCGGCGACATCGTCGGCGAACCACTGCGCCTCGACACCACGATGGATGGCAACGCGCGCGATGCCCGCGTACGCGAGGTGCTCGATGAAGTGGGCCTGTCCCAGGACTTCCTGCGCCGACTGCCGCATCAGCTCTCCGGCGGCCAGCGCCAGCGCGTGGCCATCGCCCGCGCCATCGCAAGGCGGCCCGCATTCGTTGTCGCCGACGAGCCGGTGTCGGCACTCGACATGACCGTGCAGAAGCAGATCCTGAAGCTGATCCGCGATCTGCAGGACCGCTACGGTTTCGCCTGCCTGTTCGTCTCGCACGATCTCGGCGCCGTCGAGCAGGTCGCCGACCGCGTCGCGGTGATGCAGAACGGAAAGATTGTCGAGGTCGGCAGCCGGGACGACATCTTCGATCAGCCGCAGCATGACTATACGAAGCGGCTGCTGAATGCGGCGATGCTGCTGGACCGGAGATTTGAGGGAGCGGTGGCCGCAACAGTCGTCTAGCGCCGATTTCTCCGGCCCTCATACGCGGGCAGCGCGAAGCGAGCTTCGCTAGACAACCCGCGTATCCATCTTTGCCCCACACGCCACTCTCGTCGCCTGAAAGATAGATTGCCGGGTCAAGCCCGGCAATGACGTGGGGAGAGGTCGGTGCGTGCGCATCATCTCCAAGCCCATGCGAAACTATCCCCTCACGAAAAAACCCGGAGCCGTCGCCGACCCCGGGTCTTCAAGTCTGCCGTAACGCTGCGGGCAGTTACGGCTTCTTCCACACACCCCAGGCGCGCGGTTTTTCGAGCGGCCACGACTCGTAATTCACGAGCTTCGGCGAGACCGCCTCGATTACGGGATAGTAATAGAGGCCAAGGATCGGCACTTCCTCCGCCATTTTGGCATGGAGCTGCTTGAGGATCGCCTTGCGCTCATCGAAACCCGCCGCAGTCAGTGCCTTGAGATACAGTGCCTGCGCGTCCGCATCGTCCCATTGCGACGTGGGCGCCTTGGCCTTGTTGCCGATGATGGTGCCATACATCAGCATCGGGTCGGCGCGGGAGGAATAGCCGAAGGACTGCAGCTGGAACTTGCCGCTCATCCAGTTCTCGAGCTGCGCCGCCCAGTCGATCACGTCGAGCTGCACGTTGAAACCGGCGGCGTTGAGCATGGCCTGCACCACCACGGCATTCTCATACATGCCGATATAGCGCTTGTTGGTCTGCATCTTGATCGACTCGCCCTTGTAGCCGGCTTCCTTCAAGAGCTTTTTCGCGGCTTCAGGATCGTATTTCGGCCAGGCCCGGAACGACTTGTCGAAATAGGCAGAGGATTCCGCAACGCCCGACGGATTGAATTCGGTGAGCCCCATCAACTTGGTCTCGGCCATCTCCTTGAAGTCGATCGCATGTGCCAGCGCCCGGCGGATCTTGACGTTCGACATCAAGGGGTCAGTGGTCTGGATCAGGATCGCCGACAGTGACAGGCCCGGCGCGGTCTTCACGACGGCGCCGCGCTTTCTCATTTCCTCGATGCGCGAGACCTGCAGATAGGTAACGATATCGACCTGTCCGGCGAGCAGCGCAGTTTCCGCCGCGGTCTTGTCGGGGATGACGACGAAACGCACCTCGTCGAAATAACTGGTCCGATCGCCGCCGAAACCGTCGCGTTTCTGCTTCGACGGGACATAGTCCGCGAACCGCTCCAGCGAGACATATTGCTCCTTGCGCCATTCCTTCAGCTTGAACGAGCCGGAACCGATCGCCGCCCCCGCGATCCAGTTGCCGTCAGCGTCGACATTCTTCGGGCTGGCGATCCAGAAGTTGCAGACGATATCGGCAAGCCGGATCAGAAACAGCGTGTTCGGCTTATCGAGGGTGAAGACAACCGTGCCATCGTCCGGTGCTTCCACCGACTCGACCTTCATGCCGCGCGACCCGTCGAAGCTCGCGGCGCAGACCCATGGTGCGCCGGACTTCGGCGCGGCCATGCGGCGATCCCACAGCCATTTGACGTCGGCAGCCTTCACCCTGTCGCCGTTGTGATAGGTCATGCCGTCGCGCAGCTTGAAACTGTAGGTCTTGCCGTCCGGCGACACGGTCCAGCTCTCGGCTGCTGCGGGACCGATGGTCATGTCGTTCCTGTGCGCGACAAGCTGCTCATAGATATGGTTGAGGACGTGATCGGTGAGATTGTCGCTGCGCGAGGCGTCGAGGGTGCGGATATCGGCGGTCATGACGATGCGCATGGTGCCGCCGCGGATCGGCTCCTCGGCGATAGCGCTTCCTGCGAATGCGACGGCCGCGACAATAGCGGCGAAAGCAGATCTCATCCTCATGCGGCTCTCCAAATCATGATACCGAGTATTTACAATCCGAAATGCCGGGCCGTCTCGTCGAGCGCGCGCTTGAGCTTGACAATGATCTCGTCGATCTCGGCATGAGTGATGACCAGCGACGGGCTGAGCACGATGGACTGGCCGACGGCGCGGACGATCAGGCCCTGATTATAAGAGGCCTCGCGGCAGAAGACCCCGGCGCCGTCCTCGACCGTGAAGATCTCACGCGTGTCCTTGCCCTTGACCAGTTGCAGCGCCGCCAGCGTGCCTATGCCGCGCACCTCGCCCACGACCGGATGCTGTTCGAATTGCGCCAGCGCCTGATGCAGATAGGGGCCGATGTCGTTACGAACGCGGTCGACCAGGCCTTCGCGTTCAATGATGTCGATGTTGGCGAGCGCCACCGCGCAGGCGACGGGATGGCCCGAATAGGTATAGCCGTGGGCGAGCAACCCGCCGGCGCCGATGGTCTCGAACACCCGCTTGTTCATCGCCACCGCGGCGATCGGTAGATAGCCGGAGGACAGGCCCTTGGCCAGCGTCATCAGGTCCGGCGTGACGCCGTAAGTTTGCGCGCCGAACCATTCGCCGGTGCGGCCGAAACCGCAGATCACTTCATCCGCAATCAGCAGCACATCGTATTTGCGGCAGATGCGCTGGATTTCCGGCCAGTAGGTCGAGGGCGGATCGATCACGCCGCCGGCGCCCTGCACGGGCTCGCCGATGAATGCCGCAACATTCTCCGGTCCGAGTTCGAGGATTTTCCGCTCCAGCGCCTGCGCGGCCTGCAGCCCGAATTCCTCCTTGGTCAGCTCGCCGCCGAACATGTACCAGTGCGGATGCTGGATATGCGCGAAGCCGGGCAGCGTGCCGCCGTCCATGGCATGCATATGCGGCATTCCGCACAGGCTCACGGCTGCCAGCGTGCTGCCGTGATAGGCCATGGTGCGGCTGATGAAAGTGCGCTTGGTATCCTTGCCCTGCAGCTTCCAGAAATAGCGCACCATGCGCACGATGGTGTCGTTGGCCTCGGAGCCGGACGAAGTGAAGAGGAAATGGTCGAGGCCATCAGGCGTGAGCTGCGAGAGCTTGTGCGCCAGTTCGGTCATCGCCGGCGTCGTGGACTGGAAATGATTGCTGTAGAACGGCAGCTCCGTCATCTGCCGCGCGGCAGCGTCGACCAGTTCCTGCCGGCCATAGCCGATATTGACGCACCACAGCCCGGCCATGCCGTCGAGAAAGCGGCGACCGTCGCTATCCCAGATCTGGCAGCCCTCGCCGCGCACAACCACACGGGTCTTGCCACCGGTGATCAGAGCCGGATCGGTGAAGGAATGGACGTGATGCGCGCCGTCGAGCGCCTGCAGATCGCCGGTCGTTCTTGTTGTATCGAGCATGTTTTTCTCCGACGACGCCGGACAGCCACGGGGGCCAGCGTCAACGAAGGGATCATCGAATTGCCCGGACGATCGCGGGAGATGCCAAACAGGGGGTCGGTGGTGCGCGCTGCGCACCGTGAGGGATGACGCTTCAATAAGAACTCGTCATGCCCGGGCTTGTCCCGGGCATCCACGCCTCACTTCACTTCTGTCAAAAACGTGGATGGCCGGGACAAACCCGGCCATGACGGCGGAGAGAGGCGTGCGCCGCAGCTCTACGCGTGGCGATCGAAATCCGCCGGGGTCAGTTCGATCGGCTGGCCATGCGGCGTGCGATCGGCGGCGTGGTCCCAGGCATCGCGATAGCGATGCAGCGCATCCGCCGTCGTCACACCCTTTTCGGCGATCAGTTTTTCCAGCGTCGCCAGCCAGTGCCGGTAATAGGTCTCGCCGGTGTCGGCATCGCCACCCGCCTGGGCGCGCTTGATCTCGGCAGCCAGCGCCGCAGCCCATTCCGTCCAGGTGAACACGCCGCCCTCATGCAGCGTCACGGCCATGGCAAAGGCCTGGGCCTCCCACGGCTCGCGAAACACGGGACCCTCGGCGTCGCAGGGGATGCTCGGGATTTCGGCCGTCGCACGGGTTGCAGCTTGAGTATTGGTCGTCATCATACCGGCTCCAGACATCAGGCGAATCCTACACCGACGCGCGCCTCACGCAAATGTCGCTGCGTGACGCGCATGGCAGGTGTCTAATTCCTGACCTGCGAGAAAAACTCCAACATAAAGTGCGATATGCGGCACGCTGCCCCGTCTGCAGGCTTACACTGCACAATCTGCGATCTTGCTCCGCTGAATAATTTTGGCGTACCCGTCGCTACACTCGATCCCGTGAATAAAAGGTAGACTTAAGATGGAAAAGCCGAGCCTCATCCTGACCGGAGGACGCGTGTTCTGTGGTCTCAACGAGGGCTTTGTCGAAGCCATCGCGATCGCATCGGGACGCGTGCTGGCGACCGGTTCGGCCGAGACAATCGCCGAGCTTGCCGGGCCTGATACGCGCATCATCGAACTCGCCGGCCGCACCGCCATCCCGGGCCTGAACGATGCGCATATGCATCTGCTGCCGCTCGGCCTGACCATGACCGAGATCAATCTGCGGCCGGAGACCGGCGCCAACTCGATCGGCGAAATCCTGCGCCGCGTCGCCGAGAAGGCCAAGACGGCCAAGCCCGGCGAATGGATCAATGGCCGCGGCTATGACCATTACGAGCTCGCGGAAAAGCGTCACCCCACCGCGGAAGAGCTCGATCAGGTTGCGCCGAACAATCCGGTCTATCTCAAGCGGACCTGCGGCCATGTCGCCGTAATCAACACGCAGGCGATGCGCGCAGCCGGCATCGGCCACAACACGCCGCAGCCTGACGGCGGCATGATCGAGCGCCGCGACAACAAACTTACCGGCCTGCTCGCCGAACGCGCGCTACGTCTGATCGTCGACGCCGCGCCGAAGCCCAGCGCCGAACGCCTGCGCGATGCGATCGACCGCGCCAGCCGATTCATGCTCGAGCAAGGCTTCACCAGCGTGATGGATGCCGCGGTCGGAATGACCGCGGGCATGGATGAGATCGATGCCTACGAGCATCTTGCGAAATCGAATACGCTGCCGATCCGCACCTGGGTCTGTATCTATGGCAACACCGACGGCATCGGCGATCAGGCGCATGCCGCCAGTTATCGCTTCGGCCGCGAGGTCGGCATGCTGCGCTATGGCGCGATGAAAGTGTTCGGCGACGGCAGCGCCGGCGGCCTCACCGCTGCGATGTCGGAGCCCTATCTCGTCGGCGATCCCGACAACCGCGGCATCTTCTGCTACACCGACAAGGAAATGCACGACTATCTCGCGCATTATCACAGCCTCGGCTACCAGCTCGCCATCCACGCCATCGGCGATGCCGCCATCGAACAGGTGCTGTCAGGTATCGAGAAAGCGGGTACGGCGGAGAACCCCATCCTCGGTCGCCGCCATCGCATCGAACATTGCGGCTTCCTGAGCGACAGCCAGATCGCACGCATGGCAGCTGCGGGCATCGATCCAGTGCCGCAGCCGGTCTTCATGTATGAATTCGGCGATCTCTACATCACCAATCTCGGCCAGGCGCGCACCGATGTTGCCTATCCCATGCGCAAATGGTTCGACGCCGGCCTGCATCCCGCAGCGAGTTCGGACGCGCCGGTCTCCACCACCGACCCGTTCAAGAACCTGTTCACGATGACGACGCGCATGTCCAATCGCCACACGGTGCTCGGCGAAGGACAGAAGCTGTCGATGGCGGAAGCGATCCACGCCTACACCTATTTCGGTGCCTATACGCAATTCGCCGAAGATCGCATGGGCCGTCTGGTGCCGGGCCAGCTCGCGGATATCGCCGTGCTCAGCCACGACGTCTTCACCTGCCCGCCCGAGGAAGTCGAAAAGGATACCCGCTGCGACCTCACCATTCTGGGCGGTGACGTCGTGTTCGACAGGCTGGGTCAGGTCGCAGTCGCGGCGGAATAAAGAGAGCGCAAAACGCAGCGATATGCGGTCTATGCCCGCTGTTCAGTCGTATCGGAGCAAAGGTCTGTTTAACGAAGGCCTTTGCCGAAAGGCCGCCGCTTCGTCTGCGCATAAAGGTACCGTCGCCAGATGACATGGCGACGGCTGCCGATTCAAAAACGACACAACGCCTCAGCGGACGCGCTTGCGACAGGAGGCACCTGTTCCGCTAACCGCTGCACGGCATTGGTCGATCGTGTCATAACTACAATCGGTGCCCCGCGACTGTGATTTGGCGCACCACGCCCTCCCCTTGGCTTCGCTCTGCGTGGTGACGAATACCATGCTCGCGCTCGCCACGATCGTGGAAACAAGCAGGGACAATAAGAAACGCTTCTTCAGGTTCTGCATCGCATCCTCCTTTTCAATCGTCGGAATAATGGATGATGCGATTGCATCACGATATCGGGTGTTGACCTGATCCGAGCCGCGGAATCACCCCTGCGATCACAGCGAAAGATCGTGATGCGCTATCGCAGCCGCAGCGGCGCAATCGTATCGCTCACCTGCAATAGCGATGCGATACCGGGTGGGATCTTCCGCTCGATGTGCGGACCCAGCAACGACCATGGCGCCAGTAATACCGGTTATGCCAATGCCGCCTGTGACTCCCCACGGCCGCTCCGGTGGCAGCACCAATAGCCGCACCGCGTCGGCCGCCGACGGCGCCGCCAATGATGGCACCGGACACAGCGCCGCGTCCTGCTGCGCTTTGGGCAAGCACATCCGCCAGCGGAACCACTGCAGACAGCGCGAGTAGAACGAGCAAGGCTGAGATCCTTCGCATGCGTAACTCCCTGACAATTGATGCTGTGGCCCCCGCACGCGTTCCGATTTGAAATGCACATCCAGAACCATGGCTATCGGGGAAAACCCTTGGTCGGTGCACATGACGCGCCATCGCATGTGTCAGCGCCTTACTAATTATTCACTGGGACACGCGGCTCTTCCGAATTATTGGAGCGCGATGCGATACTTCTTCCATATCCTGGACGGGCCGAAAGTTTTTCCCGATGAGGTCGGAAGCCGCCTTTCAAATCCGAAGCTTGCGATCACGCAGGCGCGCGCCCTTGCTACGGAATTGAGCAAGGCCGGCGCGCTTTGCAGGTCCCATCTGGTGTTCGTTCTCGACGAGAGCGGCAACCGGATCTTCAGATGCCGAGCCAACTGACGGCCTCGTATATGGCTGCCGTCGCATAGGCGGATCGGCTCGTCGTCGAAGAAGTTACAGCGTATCAGGGTAAAGCCCGATACCCGCTCAGGTGCTTTCCCCTATATCTCCCGTCGCGCTTCAAATTTCCGGGCTATCCTGCACCACGTCGTCATTTACGGGGTTCGGTCGTGCGGGCCAGAATCTTCAGATTTGCAAAGATCCTGATGGCGTTTTTCGGCATCGCGCTGATGACGATCTTCGCTGTCCGCATCTACGATTCGCAGCGCGGACTGCCACTCGAGACATGGCATACCTACGTTCCGCATGAGCTCCATGCGAGCAAGCTAGATACTGCCGACTGGGCGCAATATATGGCGGCCGAGGCCGAGCTTTTCGACGAAGTCCAGCGCGAGGTATCGCAGAAGCTCGATGCGACAGAACGTGTGCCACCCAATCGGTATTTCGAAGGCAGCCCGGTCTATCCCCCGCATTTCGTGCAGGATTTCAACCGCTCCTTTGTGCTGGAGCCGAAGGAGAAGCCGGTCGGGGCGGTCGTGCTTCTTCATGGCCTGACGGATTCTCCCTATAGCCAGCGCCATATTGCGCGCTTCTACCGCGATCAGGGCTTCCTGGCGATCGTCCCAAGGCTGCCGGCGCATGGCACGGTTCCGGCTGCGCTGACCGATATCGCGTGGGAAGACTGGTTGGCTGCAACGCGGCTCGCGGTGCGGGAAGTCAAGAAGCATATGGATTCGCCTGTGCCGCTGCATCTGGTTGGATTTTCCAATGGCGGCGCGCTGGCCATCATGTATGCGCTGGATGCCATCGACGACGAAAAACTGTCACGACCCGACCGCCTGATACTGATCTCGCCGATGGTCGGCATCACGAGTTTTGCACGGTTTGCTGGCCTTGCGGGATTTCCGGCAATTCTGCCCGCCTTCGCCAAGGCCGCTTGGCTCGATGTCGTTCCGGAGTTCAATCCCTTCAAGTACAATTCATTCCCGGTGAACGGTGCGCGTCAATCGCATCTTCTGACCAGGGCTCTGCAACGGAGGCTCGCGCGCTATGCGAGCGAAGGAAGACTTGGTCAGTTTCCACCCATTCTGACATTCCAGTCGCTGATGGATTTCACCGTCAGCACGCGGGCCATCGTCTCCGATCTCTATGCCCATCTGCCGGCCAATGGGAGCGAACTCGTTCTGTTCGACGTCAACCGCACCGCCCGATTCGGCCCGCTGCTCCGCACCAGCACCGATACCGCGCTGGCACGCATTGTACCTGCCGGCCCGCGGCGCTACCGCCTCGCCGTCATTACCAATTCCGGTGACAATAATGACGATGTGATCGAGCGTGTGACCGAGGCCGGCACTGTCGACGAGCATTCCCGCCCGCTCGGCCTGAACTATCCACGGGGCTTCTATTCGCTGTCGCATGTGGCGCTGCCATTTCCGGTCAGCGATTCTCTCTATGGGGCGGAGCCGGACAAGTCCGAGGATTTTGGCGAGAACCTCGGCACCCTGGCGCCTCGCGGCGAACGCAATGTGCTGATCGCCAGCCTCGACTCGCTGATGCGGGCGTCATCGAACCCGTTCTTCCCCTATATGGTCGGCCGGATCGGTGAGAGCATTCTCACCCCCGCACAGACCGCCCGACCCGCCCGCCAACGATAAATACCGACTATCGAAGAATGAGATTGGATATGCCCAGTGCCAGATTCAATCCGATCTGGCCCTCGACAGAGAGCGGCTGCAGCGTGATCGTACGGCGTGATCCGCCGACGAGGACATTGGCGCCAAGACCCAGGCCGATGGCAACATTTCCGCTTGCCCCGACATAGCTGCCTCTCAACGTACCGCGGCCGATATTACTGTTGCGCGCAAAGACGCCCCAGAACAGCGTTCCCCCGCGCGTGACACCAACATCGAGGCCAACCCGCCTGATCGTGCCTCTGTAGCTGTATTGCCGTGCAGCCACGGTCGACAGGAAGACACATTGCATCTCCTGGCGTGAGCCTAGAACCAGCCCGACTCTCGGACCGGTGCTGCATGTCAGTCCGCCGACGCGGAAAAGCTGTTGCGCGTGAGCCGGTGCGGATAGCATCTGCGGGATCAGGAAGGCACATGCCACGGTCAATATGCGAATGCTGAACATCTGCTTCCCTCTCGGAGCCGCGACAAAAATAGCCAGGCATCTGCCGCACGAGGCTAGCCGTCAGCCCGTAATAGTTAATCGGGAAAAACCCTGAACAGGTCATGGTGAGTACCCGGATTGCCGGGGAACAATGACCTGGATTCAGGCACGCTGAGCGCGCGGCCTCCAGGGAAGATCCGGGTCATGCGCTGGGACCAGAGCGCCACAATGGCGGCTGCCTTGCCTCGCTTTTAGCCGAATCCGGAAACTTTAAAATTCGGTAAGAAAGTGGCGGCGCCGATGGACAAACGCCATCTTCAGCTCAGGCGACCGCTCCTGAAACTTCCCAGATATCGCGGGCCCGGATGCCGGCCGCAAGAGCGCAGTTGTCGTTGTCTCTGAAGAGAATGGTCGGGTGATGTTTGGATCAATCAAGGCGTTCATCTCGCGTGCGATGGAAGACGCCAATCAACGGAAAAACCTCGAGCAGAGAGAACTTCTCATCGTGACCGCGGGATTGATCATCCGCGTTGCCACCGTCCATAGCGAGCTATCGAATATCAGGCGCGCCAGATTGCACGCTATTTTCAAATCGCATTATGGGCTCGATGACACGGCTACGGCTCAGCTTCTCGTTGATGCAGATGCAGTCGCCCGTAGCGCGGTCGATCTTTATCGCTTTACCCGGCAACTCAACGAGTTGCTCGATGACGATGGACGTCGACGGATCGTTCAACTGATGTGGGAGACCGTCTACGCGGATCAGCGGGTCAACGAATTTGAAGAGAATCTGATCTGGCGTGCGGCAGACCTTCTGGGTGTATCGTCCCGGCAGCGTGTCGAACTTCGACAGCACGTCGTCGCTCGCATAAGGAACTTGGCGACGGTGTCAGCCTGACGACGCGATCATCGCCTCCATAGAGATGTCGATCTTCGGCATGATCACTGGGCCAACAGTGCGGCGCCAAGAGCCAGCGTTAGTGCGAGCAGTGAAATTCCAGCCACATGCCATTGGCGAAGCGTGCCTTCCGCTTGCTCGATGGTCCTGCCCCAGGCTGGAGCGATTTTCACACACCTGTCCAGAACCACGACGATATCCCCCTCGGGAATATGGGGCAGCCGTCGCACCCAGCGCCACAGCACTGCGGCCAGTATGGCCCCCAACAAAACTGGAAGCAGGGCTTTCCATAGCAGTTCGGGCGCCAAAGGATTGGGCAACATTCCTTCGGGGACCGCGAGGAATAGCGCCCACGGTACGATGAGCGACGCTACGGCGGTCGACAGCCATGGCCAGAACAAGCTCGGCGCCGCTGTCGCCTCCTGATCTGTCGACACCGTCGTCACCAGGCCTCGGACGAACTGCAGCATGAGCAGCGTCGTGCCGACAGCGGACAGCGTTGCAACCGTGTTGGCGGCCCCGTCTCCGAGCGGTCCATCGACCACGATTTTTGCCAGCGCACCGCCCGTCAGCGGAAGGCCGCCAAGGCCGACTGCGATGATCGCCACAGGGAGAAGGATGGGCAGCAGATATCGGCGACCGGTCGCGGCGATCACACCGACGGAGAGAAACAGCGCACCTTTGACCAGAACGTGGTTCGCAGAATAGAAGATCGCCGCCAGTGCAGCGCGGCCATCTCCGGCGATCATGCCCATGCCAATGACGGCCACGATGAATCCCATCTGGCTGACGCTGGAATAGGCCAGCACAACCTTGGGCCTGCGTTGCGTCATTCCAATGACTACGCCGTAGAGCGCCGCGAACAAGCCGGCGGCTGCGAGTAATGTTCCTGCATAGGGCAATGCTGTATCGAGGGGGAGAAAGCGGATCATTCCGAGGATGCTTGCCTTGACGGCTGCACCACTCAGCACTGCGGCCGCCGGCGCCGGCGCTGCTGCATAGGCCCGTGGCATCCAGACGTGGAATGGAACAAGGCAGCCTTCATGCCAAAGCCTGCGATCAACAGGCCGATGATCAGGTCGCGGTGCGGCGACGTCGGGAGTGCGGCAGCGGCATCGCCGATCAGCAGCCCATCGCCGGGAATATTCATCGCGAGCAGCACGAAGGCGATGAGCAGCAATGTCTCCGCCAGCAATCCAAGGCCGATATAGAGTGCCCCGGCCCGCCACGCATCGGCCGTTTCATGCTGGATGATGAGGCCACAGGCGCCAAGCGTCAGCATCGCCAAAAACAAATAGAAACCTACCATGTCGGCAGCGAGAAAGACACCGATGCACCCCGTCAGTGCGGTGAGCCAGCACACGGCGAACCGCCCGCGGTTCGGCCTGCCCTGCAGATAGGGCGATGCGTAGGCCCCGGCCGTGATCCACAGCAGCGCAGCAACGCCGAGCAGCAGCGCCCCGGGGAGATCAAGAGCGAAAGTCAAATGCAGACGGGCGGGGCCGACGACAAGCGGGGAATCGTCGGAGACAAGGAGCACGGCCACAAATGCAGGAATCGGAGCAAACGCCAGATACGAAGGCATTCGCAGTAATGCCATTGGCCAGAGGCAAGCCAGCAGCATCCCGAGCGGAAAGAGCAAGGCGAAAGCCAGCAAGGGATAGGCCTCTATCATCGCTGCCAAGCCATCGGCGCCTCCGGACGACCAACTTGCAATACATCGATCGGACCGAGCGCCACGAGCCCCAGCAGAACCGAGAGCAATGCCAGCCCCAGCGCCGCCACTTCCTGATACTTCGGCACCGCGGTGTGCAATGTCAGCGGCGCGCTTGGTGGGCCCATCGCCCGCGACAGCACGATGAAGATATATGCGCTCGTGAGCAGCCCGCCTGCGATGATCACGATTGCCCACCACCATTGTGCCGTTGCAATCGTCGCCTCCAGCAACAGCCACTTTGCCAGAAAGCCACCCGTTGGCGGCAAGCCGATGAGGCATAGGCCACCAAGGCCGAAGGCGAACATCGTCATGGGAAGCGCACGTGCGATCCCGCCAAGCTCCGAAATCTGGTCATGTCCAAGCGCGGCATAGACAAGTCCGGCAGCCATGAACATGGCTGCCTTGGCGGTGGCGTGCGAGATGGCCTGGAGCATGCCTCCCGTCAGGGCATCGCCATACTGGAGATGCAACGGGTCGGCAGCGAGCGGAAACATCAGGAACAGATAGCCGATCTGCGCGACCGTCGAATAGGCGATCAGCAATTTGAGCCGTCGCTGGCGTAGCGCAACGACATTGCCGCATATGATCGCCGACGCCCCCAGCGCCCCAAGGAGTTGACCGCCGGCTACGTTCAGCAGACCCGGCATGGCGTCGAACCAGAGCCGCACGACCAGAAAGAATGATCCCTTCACCACGACCGCTGACAGAACCGCGCTGGCTGCCGCCGGTGCGCCGGCATGCGCCGGGGGAAGCCAGAGATGCAGTGGAAAGAGCGCGGTCTTGGCGAACAGCCCCACCGTCATCAGCGTGGCAGCAGCGAGCGTCGCCGGCTCAATCTGCACGCGTTGCGACATCAGGACGATGTCGAGGGTCCCGTAGCTGCCATACAGCAAGGCCGTTCCGACCAGATAGAGGATCGAGCCCAGCAGCGCGAAGAGCAGATAGCGCAATGCCGCCTGCAAGGTCTCTGCGCGGCCATCGAGACAGACCAGCGGCACCGCAGCGAAGGTCAGCAGCTCGAGCGCAACGTAGAGTGTGAACAGATCGCCGCCGAGAAAGATCATGTTCATCGCGCCCGAGATCGCCATGAGCATGACCCAGAACACCAGAGGTGCGCGGGTTTCGACGGATGCTCCACGACTGCCGAAATTCGCATGCGCGAACACGCCGATGAGGCAGATCACGATGGCCATTGCCACCATCATCGCGACTGAAAGTCCGTCGGCGCGCAGCGTGATGCCGAGCGGTGGCTGCCAATTACCCACAATGTAGCTAAGCGACGTTTCGCTTTGCCATACTTTCAGGAAGACAATGCATGCCACGCCGAGACCGGCGGGCAACAGAAACGCGGCAATTCTTTCGGCGTGCCGCCCGCCAAGGACAAACGACAGCAGGATGCCGACAACCGGCAATACGATGGCCAGAACAAGAAGCGCCCCGTCGGCAGTTGTCGCCCCAAGCGCCGTTGCAGCCGGCATCAGGATTTTTCCTCGCCGGTTTCAGAACTGTCGGAACCGATCGAGGCGCGGGCGGTCTCATCCCCAAGACGCTGCACCAGCGCGATAGCCATGGCCGTCGCCGCGAACGCGACGACAATCGCGGTGATCACCATCGCCTGGGGGACCGGGTCACCGCCGAGCCCGGCCGCTGCCCCCCGCCTGGCGATCACACCGAACAGCAGAAACACACCGCTCCCGAGCAAATTGAATGCAAGGATCTTGCGTAGCGGCTCGGGATTCGTGATGAGCCCGTACAGTCCGATGCCCACCAGCGCTGCGCCACACAAGCCGAACAGCGTTGCCGCGTTCATTGCTGCTGCGCCCGTACCGGCGGTCCTGCGGCCAGCATGCCAAGCGCCACAGCGATCGACAGCGTGAGAGCGGCTTCCACGGCGACAATCAGCGGTTTGGCGTAGCCTGCCGGGTAAGCCAGAAAAGCGTCGGCAAATACCCATCCAGCAAGGCCAATGGCAAGGAACAGCACCGGTCCGGTGACGAGCAGAACACGTAGCCAGAGCCGACCGATCGCAGGAGCTTTTTGCAATCCCGCGACAATGACAAGGAGCCACATCGCAGCCAGCACCGTGCCGCCCTGAAAGGCGCCGCCAGGGTCTTTCGCTCCGACCCAGCACATATAGATTCCGAACACGATTCCCACCGGCGGCAGAAGCTGAGCCAGAAAGATCAGCGTGGGATCGGGCTTTGCGTAAACCTGCAAGCCGGGCATTCCACCCCAGGCATGATCTGGCGCCAGCGACCAGACCCCGAGCAAAGCGAGCAGCAGGACCACCTTTTCGAGCAGCGTGTCGAGCGCGCGGAACACGAACAGCACGCCGGCGACAGGGTTGCCGAGACCACTCGGCGGCAGGTTTACCATCACGGTGGGCGCGAGTGTCGGAATAGCCTCCGGCGGATAGAAGATGGCAACGGCAAGACCCGCCGCGACCAGCGCACACAATGCACCTGCGGCAAGCCACAGCGGATAACCAACCCTTACACTGTCGACATTCACGGAGCGGGAACGCGCAACGGCGCCGAGCAGCAACAGGCCGGTCATGCCGCCGCCGATCGCCGCCTCTGTCAGAGCCACATCGACAGCGTGGAGCCGGACCCATGCCATGGACAGAAGCAGCCCATAGACGACGAACATGACAACTGCGGCGAACGCAGTGCGCACAAGGATGGCTGAAGCACCGATCGTCAGGATCAGCGCAACGAGAGCGACATCGAAGACGGAGGCAATGCTCATCCGTCCGCTCCGTGGTGGCGTACCGCACCGGCGATCAGTTGGGTGACGACCGCCCCGGACAGCTGGACCAGCAGCCAGACGATCACCAATTTGACCGCGAACAGCAGGCTGCTCGTCTGCGGCAGCAAGCCCAGAACGATCAGGCCAAGACCGAGATTGTCAACCTTGGTCAGGGCGTGCAGACGCGTCAGCGTATCCGGGAAACGCAACAGACCCACCGTGCCCGCAAGGAAGAACAGCGCTCCTGCGGAGACCGCGCAAATGGTCAGGATATCCATGACGAGGCTCATGCGCCCCTCACTCCCCTTTGGCTTCGGATGACGCGCCGGACGCGTCTCTGACGAATGCGACGGCCGCAAATGCTGCGAACAGCGCGAGCATCACACCAACATCCATGACAGGCGGCGTCTCGGTTGCGACTGCGAGCAGAAGGAGGATGGCGACTCCTCCCGTGCCCAGCAGTTGGACGGCCATCAGGCGGTCCACATCGGCCGATCGCCGAAGAATGGCGAACAGGCCCAGCGCCACCGTCAGCAGCACAAAGACCGAAGCACCCAACAGCAGGCTAGGCATCGGATCTTGCGCCTCCGAGCGCCCCCATGCACAGGGTTTCCTCCATCGACAATTGTTCGACGACGGGCTGCGTCACATCGAGACAATGAATGGCCAGACTGCCGTCATTCGACGTTCCGCACGGAAGCGTACCCGGCATCAGGCTCATGATCGCGCAAAACGTATTTCGCTTCCTGCCCGGCGGCTGCTGCGCCTGATAGGTGATAAAGCCCGGCTGCAGCGGCAGTCGTGGGTGAAGCGCCCGCAGCGCAACGTCCGCTCCCGCGACAATCGACTGATAGAAAAAGTGCAGGACGAATCCGGCAAACTTGATCGGGCGAAAGCCCCACTGTTCGACAGGAAGCAGCTTGAGGCTCGCCCAGGTCGCTGCGGCAGCTGCAATCAGACCGGGGCCCCAATCGCCGGGATCGCCGCGCGTCAGCGCCAGCCAGAAGCCGAAGAAACCGATAGCGCGGATCACAGCACTGCCGATGGCATCCGACCACCTCGCCGGACTCGCCTCACCAATATTGCCGGCCTTGATCAAATTCATTGAAGCCACCCTAACGACTGTTGTCCGTACTCCGCTTTGATTTCTGCTTGCTCTTCGTATTGTAAACGGGCTGCTGGGGCTCCTCGACGACGATCGGGTGCTGCGGAATCTTCAGACGATCGATGCGCACGTCGTCCCGCAAGGCATCCCGGTCCATCCGGTCGCCACGCTCGACGGAATCGCGTGGCTCCGCGCTGGCGGCGAATGCCGTACAGATGAAGAGAATAGCGGTACCTGCCGCCACAATCGAATTCCGCATGACCGCCTCTTGTGTCCTGATCGCTAAAACGCGAAGTCGAGCCGTGGGCCGATCAGCCAGTCTCTATAGTGACGCAGCGCCACGTTTGAGTTTCGCGCCTCGTAGATGACGTTCGTGGTGAGCGATACGTTGCTGGCGATGTTGTATTTCAGGCCGAGAGACGCCGAATAGATCTGGTCCTGCCGGTCGCGGTTCAAGCCGTCTGTAAACCAGAACGCTTCGATGAAAGGCGTGCTGACGATCGACCATTTCGAATTCAGCTCGACCTCGATGCCAAGCAGCGCATCGGCACGCCAGCGCCTGGCCTCGGCGAGATCGGAGAAACGATAAGTGAGCTGGAGGAGCGGCGAGAGCGTGACATTGTCGAAGCTGAAATCACGCGCGATAGCGCCGGTGACGTCGTGGGAGGTGAAGGCGAGATCGCGAAACACGCCGTCGTAGTCATATCTGTTTTCGTAGGTGGCGCTTATTCTCCAGCCATACAGATTCTTCGTCAGCCGCGCGCCCAGACGCGCGATGGCGGCATTGCCGTCATGCTCCCTGGAAAATGCCTCAAACTGAGCACGTGCAAAAATACGGTAGGACAGATCCGGCGCAAGTTTGCCGTCCAGCCGCAAGCTCACATCGGGCTCATAGTAAAAATCCCCGCGTCGGTCGTCGCGCGAAAACAGGGCATTGGCCGTGTAGGTGGGCGATAGGGATCCAACAACGCTCCATGTCGGGCTCATCGACGTGTATTCGACCTTTCTGAGCTCGGTCAGATCTATGTCGGCAGCCAATGCCCAGCTGGCATAAAGGAAGCTTGTTGCTGCCAGGACAATTCCGGATCCACGCATTGCACACTCCCCAGACAATTACTCTCCGTCGGTCGATGGTGTTGGCTTCGATGGTAACAGTCCCATGATCTCGCTCCCCCGAGCGAAGAATGACCGATAGCGCTAGTAGTCCACGGCATCGCGGATGATCGGACAGGTCATACAGTGACCGCCGCCACGGCCGCGACCGAGTTCGGCGCCGACGATCGTAATCACCTCGATGCCTTCCTTGCGGAGCAACGTGTTGGTGTAAGTGTTGCGGTCGTAGGCGTAGACGACACCTGGCGATGCGCAAACGAGGTTGGCGCCACTGTCCCACTGGGTCCGTTCCCGCTGGTAGTCACTGCCACCGGCTTCGACCACGCGGAGCTTCTTGAGGCCCAATGCTTCCTCTACAACGCCGACAAACGACTTCTTCTCGGCATGCAACTCGACACCGCTCGGATGATCGCTCGGACGATAGGAATAGGTACGTGTCTGGTTCATGAAGTCAGGCGCGAGCAGCACGCAGTCGCGGTCGGCGAATGTGAAGACAGTATCGAGATGCATCGCCGCGCGGATCTTGGGCATTGCCGCAACGATGACGCGCTCCGCGGCCTTCTTTTTAAAGAGGGTCGCGGCAAGTTGGCTGATCGCCTGGCGTGAGGTGCGTTCGCTCATGCCGATCAGCACGACCCCCTTGCCGATGGGCATCACATCGCCGCCTTCCAGCGTGGCCAGTCCATGGTCCTCTGTCGGGTCGCCCCACCAGACATTGACGTTGCCGGCGAAATCGGGATGAAACTTGTAGATCGCTGTGGTGAGGATCGTTTCCTCATGTCGCGCAGGCCAATACAGCGCGTTGAGGGTGACACCGCCATAGATCCAGCAGGTCGTATCGCGCGTATAGAGCGTGTTCGGCAGCGGCGGCAGAAGATATTCAGTCGCCCCCGCGGCCTCCTTCACCATCCTGAGTGCCGCGCCGCCATGTGCTTCGGGAAAGTCATGGGTCGAGAGGCCACCGATCAGCGTTTCCGCGAGTTTTCGGTTTTCCAGCCCGGACAGGTAGCTTTTGAGCTCGTCGATGAAGCCAAGGCCAACCTGGTTCGGCACGACCTGATTGTCGAGGATCCAGGCCTTGCCCTCCGGGACTGCCAGCGTCTCGGCGAGCAGGTTATGCATCTCAACGACATCGACGCCGCGGTCCCGCATTTTGGTGACGAAATCGAAGTGGTCGCGCTTCGCATTATCGACCCAGAGCACGTCGTCAAACAGCAACTGATCGCAGTTGGACGGGGTCAAGCGTGTATGGGCAAGACCCGGGGCACAGACCAGGACCTTGCGCAGCTGGCCAACTTCAGAGTGCACACCAAACGGGACTTTTTTTGCGCTGGCCATCATGAACTCCCATCGATTTCCTAGATGCTGATATAGCCGGTGGCGAGACCGTGGATGCCGACTACGCATCCGACGACAGCGACGCCGAACAGGACCCATTCTGCCGGAGTGAAAAGCTGCTTGTTGAGCTCCCTCCGTGTGATGAAATAAAGTATTGTGCCGGGCGCGTAGATGATGAAGCCAAGCAGCAGAAATTTCATACCGCCGGCGAACAGAAGGAAGATCGTGTAGGCCGTCGCCAGGACTGCAATGATCGTGTCCTTACGAAGATCGCTCGGATCGGTCTCGTAAGTTTCCTTGCGGTAGACCAGCATCAACGCGAACGCCGCCGAGAGGAAATACGGAATCAGCGACAGGTGGCTGCACAGCGAAAGAGCGAAGGTGAAGGCATCGTCGGAAAACAACGTCGCGATGAGCACGGCCTGGACCAGCAACGTGCTCATCAGGAGCGCCATTGACGGGACCTGATTTGCGTTTTCACGAGCCAGGAAGGCCGGCATGTCTTGCCTCTTCGCCGCAACCGACAGCACTTCGGCGGCCATCAGGGTCCAGGCAAGATAGGCCCCCAGCACCGAGATAATCACGCCGATGCCGATGAAGATGGCACCCCAATGACCAACGGCCGCTTCGAGCACGCCGCCAACCGAGGGTTGACGCAGTTGCGCCAGTTCTTCGCGGGGGAGGATGCCGTATGCAAGGATGGACACCGACGCGAACAAGGCCAACACGGCCAGAAAACCCGTCACAGTCGCAATACCGACGTCCTCGCGCCGTTGCGCGAAGCGGGAGTAGTTGCTGGCGCCTTCGATACCAAGAAACACGAAGACCGTTACCAGCATCGTCGCCTTGATCTGCGCGAAGAGATTTCCGTAGTCCCCGCTTGCACCGCCCCAGAGGTTTCCGACGAACACATCCGGTTTGAAGAAGAAGATCGACAGGACGACGAACAACAGCAGCGGAATGAGTTTGGCAATCGTCACGATCTTGTTGATCGCTGCCGCTTCCTTGACGCCGCGCAGCACAAGGAAATGGAACGCCCAGACACCTACCGACGATAGTGCGATGGCAGTGACCGTGTTGCCCTGACCGAGTGCGGGGAACAACGCGCCGAGCGTCGACTTGATCAAAATCCAGTAGGATACGTTGCCGACGCAAGCACTGGCCCAGTAGCCAAAGGCGGAGAAGAAGCCGACATAGGGCCCGAACCCCTCCCGCGCATAGGCGTAGACGCCCGCATCGAGATCCGGCTTGCGGTTGGCCAGCGTCTGAAACACAAATCCCAGCATCAGCATGCCGGCACCGGCGACGGCCCACGCGATCAGCGCTCCATAGATGCCGGTGGCCTGAGCAAAGTTACGCGGTATCGAAAACACGCCAGCGCCGACCATGCCGCCAACCACCATGGCCGTGAGCGTCCAAAGCGGCAATTTCTGGTCACCTGCACTGCTCATGGCCAAAGCACTCCCATGTGCAGAAGCGGTCGGGCTGCAGCAAATGGGACATGCAGGCGACCACCTGCGACCGGGGTCTGCAAGACGCGGCGACGGGATTGAGGAATGATTGACCGCGAAGAGCGTGCGCACCGATTGTGTTGCGCAGCCTCATACGGTGGCCGCAGGAGCCACGCCGGTGCACGCAAGGCGCGGGCAGATGTAAACAACATCAGGTCCTGCACCGGGCGCCCCTTTCCAACACTAACTATTGGAAAGAAGAGCACATTCGGGATGCACCACGATATCGGGTGATGCCCTAGGTTGAAGACGGGGAGTTACCCTAAGTGCCGAAGCGTCCGGCGTGAAACGGATACGATCTGACTATGCTTGCGCTGATCGGAGCGGCTCCGGCGCCCTCTCTTTTCCCCCGAACCATGCCACATACAATGTGGGCAGAAAGATCAGAGTGAGAACCGTCGCAACCAACAGCCCACCCATGATCGCAAAAGCCATCGGTCCCCAGAACACCGTTGGGGCGATCGGTATCATGCCGAGCACGGTCGACACGGCCGTCAGCATGATCGGGCGAAAACGAGAGCTCGAAGCATCCAACGCGGCGTCCCACACGCTTTTCCCTTCATCGCGTTCGGCGTCGATCTGACCGATCAGGATCACCGCATTTTTCGTGATCATGCCGAGCAGTGCGAGAATGCCCAGAATTGCAACGAAGCCGAGCGGTCGGCCTGACAGCAGAAGGGCGGCGACCACACCGATGAGCCCAAGGGGCGCCACGCTCAGGACGAGAAACAGCCGCTGAAAGCTCTGGAGCTGGATCATGAGGACCGTAAACATGATCAGTAGCATCACCGGCACAACGGCGATGACCGACGCTTGCGATTTCTGACTTTCTTCGACCGTGCCCCCAACAACGATCCTGTAGGATGCTGGAATGGTCTTCGACAACGCGGCAACGGCCGGCGTGAGCGAGCTGACGACGGATTCCGGAATTGCACCGGCGGTGATATCCGTCTGCACCGTCAGGGTCGGGACACGGTCGCGCCGCCAGATCAGGGGATATTCCTGCTCGTATTCGAAAGCTGCAAACTGGCTGAGCGAAACCGTCTGCCCGCCTGGCAGCGGAACTTGCAAATTGCGCAAGTTGGGCAACGAGACGCGCTGGTCATCGACCGCGCGCGCAACGACATCGATCAAATAGATATCATCGCGAACCTGCGTGACCGTGGTGCCTGATATGACCGTGTTCAGCACGCCTGCCAGGGTTTGAGAACTCAGCCCGAGCAACCGGGCCTTGTCCTGATTGACCCGAATACGCACCTGCCTTGCCGGCTCGATCCAGTCGAAATTGACGCCATTCGCCTTGGGATTGGCGGCGATGACTTGCGCAAGCTTGAACGCAATTTCGCGCACCGTGCCTGCGTCAGGACCACTGACGCGATATTGGACGGGCCAGCCGACCGGCGGCCCAAGCTCAAGAGGCGAGACCCGTGTAATCGCATTGGGAAAATCATTTGCCAGAAGCGTCTCCAGCTTTGCGCGGATACGTTCACGCGCTGCGACATCCTTTGCGACGACCACTGACTGGGTAAAGAAATCATTTGGCAGCTGAACATTGAGCGGAAGGTAGAACCGGATAGCACCGCGGCCCACATAAGTGCTCCAGCGCGCAACGTCCGGGTCGCCCTTCAGGGCAGCATCGAATCTCTGTGCCGCTGTCTGGCTGGCATAAATGGATGCGTTTTGCGGCAGACTGACATCGACGAGCAACTCCGGACGATCAGACGACGGAAAGAATTGCCGAGGGATGAACGGGAGAAGAAGAAACGAGCCGACGAAAAGCACCAGCGAGAGCGCGATGGTCAGCCATTTCGACCGCATGGCGAATATCAGGAAGCCGCGATACCACCTGAAAACTCTGCCGGGGGCGTCTGTCTTGCGTTCCGTCGGCGGCTTGAGGATGACAACGCCCATCAGCGGAGCGAAGATCACGGCAACGAACCAGGAGACGATCAGGGCGATACTGACAACGGCAAAGAGGGAGAACGTGTATTCTCCTGCAGAACTCGCGGCAAAGCCGACGGGCACGAAGCCCGCGATGGTCACCAGTGTTCCTGCCAGCATAGCGAACGCGTAGGTGCGAAAGGCAAAGCTGGCGGCCTGAACCTTGTCGTCGCCTGCGGCCAGGCGATTCAGGGTGGCATCCGTGGTGGTCATTGCATCATCGACGAGGAGCGCGAGCGCGATAATGAGTGCGCCGAGCGATATGCGCTGCATGTCGATTCCCGCAAGCTTCATGATCGGGAACACGATGGCGAGTGTCAGCGGTATGGACAGCGCAATGATCAGGCCCGGGCGCACACCGAGGCTGATAAAACTCACCACGAGAATGATGGCAATTGCCTGCAGCAGTGACATCATGAATTCGGAGATGGCGCTCTCGACCGTGACAGCTTGGTCGGCGATGAGCTTCGGTTCGATGCCAATCGGAAGATCCGCCGTGATCGCAGCCATCGCCCGCTTGAGACTCTTGCCGAGCGCGAGAATGTCTCCGCCGTCACGCATCGAGATGGCCAGGCCGATGGCTGGTTCGCCATTAACGCGAAACAAGGGCTGCGGCGGATCGGAATAGCCGCGCGTAATCCGGGCGATGTCACTCAGGCGGATCATGCGCCCGCCAGCAACGAAGTTGATGTCAGCAACATCCTGCTCGGACTGAAATGCGCCGGACACCCGAAGCGATAACGTCTCGTCGCCCGTTTGAATCGTGCCAGCCGGCCTTATGATATTTTGCGTCTGGAGAGCGGACAGCAGTGCGGTGCGGTCGATGCCAAGGCTTGCCAGTTCCTTCATCGAAAATTCAACGAAGATCCGCTCGTCCTGAGCTCCCAGCAACTCGATCTTCGATACGTCGGGGACTAGAAGAAGCTTCGAGCGGATGTCTTCCACATAGTCGCGAAGCGCGCGGTGCGTGAAACCGTCGCTCGTGAAGCCATAGATAATTCCGAACGTATCGCCGAAATCATCGTTAAACCCGGGTCCGACCACCCCTGCCGGCAGCGTATGGCGGATGTCACCAATGTTCTTGCGGACCTGATACCAGGTGTCGGAGACTTGTTTGGCGTTCGCGTTCCCCTGCAGGTTGACGAAGATCGTGGTGACGCCTGCCCGCGTGAAACTGCGCAGGAAGTCCAGATGCGGTGTTTCCTGCAGCTTGCGCTCGAGGCGCTCGGTGACCTGTTTGACGGTCTCCTCAACCGTTGCTCCGGGCCATGCCGCCTGAACGATCATCGTCTTGATGATGAATGACGGGTCCTCGCTGCGACCGAGGCGGAAGTAGGACAGGACACCGAAGATAACGGCAACAATCATGACATAAACCACCAGGGAACGGTGCTTAAGTGCCCATTCCGAGAGGTTGAAGCCGGTCATTGCTCTGACCCAAGAAGACGTATTTTCTGGCCGGGGTGCAGCGCCTGCACACCCGCGGTCACGATGACCTCCCCCGTGTCGAGTCCCTGAGACACCACGACCTGCGCTTGCTCGAAGCGCAAGACGTCCACGTTTCGGATAGAAACCGTGCGACTCGCGGGATCGACAATCCAGACTGCGGGCTGTTGATTGGCCCTCGTCAATGCCGATGCCGGGATCTCGATCATGGGGACGGCATCCATTTCCATGCGCCCCACGACGGTCGCGCCAAGCCGCATGGCCGGCGGCGGATCCGTCAGGCCAACCTTGATTTCAAAGGTGCGCGTGACGGGATCGGCCTGGGCGCCGACCTCACGGACACGACCGTGAGCCGTCACCGCGGGATCGTCCGTCAGGCTGACGGCTATTTGCGGATCGCTCGGTGCCGATCGGAAAAATTGAGCCGGTACGTCAAAGACTGCATCGCGGCCATCTTGCCGCGCCAGCCTGAGAATCATTTGCCCGGCCTGGATAACTTCTCCAGCGCCAGGTCCGACAGCGGTTATGACGCCCGGTGCGTCCACCTTCAGCTCGGTAAAGCTCACCAGATCATGTGCCGTCTTGAGCTGGGCCTCGGCGGCATCGACCTGCGATTGAGCGGTTTGTTGCGCCTGCGTTGCCTGGTCGTAGTTGACGCGGGTGGTCCAGCCCTGTGCAAGCAGCGTCTGCTGGCGATCGAAATGATTGCGTGCCTGGGTCAGTTGCCCCTGCGCGGCCGCGACAGCCGCCTGAGCCTGGCGCAACGTGTTCAACTCATTCTGGGATTCAAGCCGCGCGATGACCTGACCGGGCTGCACCCGATCTCCGGTTTTCCCGTTATTCTCGATCAGCCGACCCGAGATACGAAATGCCAGCGCCACCTCGTCTTCCGCTTCGATACGGCCGGTGAATGAAAGCGGCGCGCCCGCAATGCTCTTCGCAACAGTGACCGTACGCACGGGCCGCACGACAGGAGCAGTCTCAGCAGACTCTCTGCCGCACGCCGTCAGCAGAAACGCCGGGACAATTGTTAGAATAATTATAATCGTTCGATATCGTGTAATTCGACATAGGTAGGCATGACGCGCATACGCAGGCATGAAGAAACCCTCGTTGAGCAAAATTGCACACCAGATTCGCGACCACCTCGCAAAAGCAGGTAGCTGGCTTCTGCCTGCGTGATCGCTTGCCCGCCAATTCTTCTATGACTCGAAGTATTCTGGAGTTGCGGATATCTACCCGGTATCGGGGAAACTACTGATCGCACCAACGATTCTCTGGCGCCGTGCTGAAACTTTCAAACCGCAGCGGGATTCATGCGCCCTGTTGAAGACGACAAGGTTCCTTGTGCAAAGCAAACGCGGCAATTAACTGAAATTACTTCTATTGTTACTTCATATATTTTGAGACTGAGTACAGTCAGTCGCACATCGGACGATCTGGCGACATCTTACTTGACGCCGATTCAATCAAGGGTATTTAGTAAGGATAACTTCGCGCAAGAGAACGATGGCATTTAACCTTAGTGGTTACTCGCCACTCGATCCAAGAAGCATCGGACTACATGATGGCCCACAAGGCTCACGTAGACGAATCGTGTCGAATTCACGTTCGGGAAAAGATCGTGGTTCACGACACTTTCAACGGCACCGCTAGTGCACGAACAAAATTGAAACTTGGCAAATCAGGCCCTGGTAAGCAGCTCTTAGCGCTTCAGGAGGATATGCAGCAGCGGATTGCATCAGACCTTCACGATTCGACTTGCCAGCATCTGCTGGCCGCAAGTTTGAATATGATGCGAATGAGGTGCGCCGTTGCTGGTATCGGCAGCGCCATAAAAATTTGTGATGAGATCGACGCGTCGATCTGTGAGGCTCTTAGGGAAATCAGGGCTTTCACCTACCTCCTGCATCCCCAGAATTTGCTCGACGGCGGATTGAAGTCGGCGATCGAGGAGTTTGTGGTGGGGCTTTCATCGCGGACATCGCTGGAAACGCGTCTCAAGATCGATGCTGCGGTCGACGCATTGCCTAACGAAACGCAACGCTCATTGCTGAGAGTTGTCCAGGAAGCGCTCGCGAACGTCTTCAGGCACGCGAAAGCGACGCAGGTGACTATCTCGATCAAGGCCACAGACACCAACGTCACGCTTCGGATTAGCGATAATGGCTGCGGAATGCCGATTTCTCAGGCGAGAGATCGCCATAAAGCAGTGCCGCTTGGTGTTGGAATTCCGGCCATGAGAGCGAGACTGGATCAGATGGGAGGCACATTTGAGATCCACTCGTCATCCACAGCGGCATGGAGCGGGACCACAGTGTACGCGACTATTCCACGAGCCATCTCGCGCAAAGGAAACAAACCAGCAGATATCCACCAGGGCGGCCGAGGATCGGCGAAGATCCGACCGTCGCATGGCTAAAGGTCAGCTAACGGATGCAGCAATTTGACGCTCAGCGAGGGCAACGAACTCCAAGGGCTGGATCTTCTCGATGAAAGTATTTTGCCGCCCGTAAGGAAATGACATCGGAGTACCGAGGACCATGAAGCAGATTATGATAGCCGATGATCATGACGCGGTGCGAGCTGGAATTCGTGCAATTCTGGAACGACGTCCCGGATGGGAGGTCGTTGGCGAGGCTCGCGATGGTAAAGAAGCCGTTGCTTGCGCCATCGAGAAGCAGCCGGATGTCGCTATCGTTGATTACTCGATGCCATTCATGACCGGCCTCGAAGTTGCGAGGCGGATGAAGGAGTGCAAACTCGCAACAGAGGTGCTCATCTTCACGATGCACGACTCGATCGCGCTCGAGCTACAGGCATCTCAAGTTGGCGTTCGCGCATTCCTGCGAAAATCCGATGCCAACAAAATGCTCCTGGCGGCCGTTGAATCACTGATGCATCACAGATCGTTTCATGCCGGCGAGACTTGCGACACAATGGTCGGATCATCCGACGGAAATATTGGCACAAGCCGATCGCTTTCGCCGCGAGAGAAGACAATCGTTAAACTGGTTGCCGAGGGTTACAGCAACAAGCGTGTAAGCGAGACCTTGAATTTGAGTATCAAAACGACCGAAACCCACCGAGCTGCGGCGATGCGCAAGCTTAACGTAAAATCGACTGCAGGTCTGGTTCGGTACGCCGTACGAAACAATCTAGTAGAAGCGTGATTGCGCAAAAATGGTCGACGGCCTTCACGGATTTGGCAGCCGTGACGCATATCATTTCGAGGCGGTCGTTCTAGCGAGCTGCTTTCGTCAATTGGATATGGCCAGTGGTTCCAACGAATGGGAACGGCACTGTGAAGCAGATCTTGATTGCAGACGATCATGAAGTCGTGCGATCCGGATTGCGCGCGATCGTCGAAAGCCGTGCGGACTGGGCTGTGAGCGGAGAAGCGAGCGATGGCAGGGCTGCGGTCGCCATGATCAGGGAGTTGAAGCCCGATATAGCAATTGTCGACTATTCCATGCCCGTCCTGAATGGTCTGGAGGTGAGCCGTCAGATCAAGTTGCATTACCCCCGGACGGAGGTGCTCATCCTGACAATGCATGAAAGCAATGAAATCCTCACCGAATCCCTCCTGGCAGGGGTACGAGGCTTCTTGTTAAAGTCAGATGCGCGACATCATCTCATTGCAGCGATCGACGCATTACTCAATCACCGGCCTTACTTCACCGGTGTGGTCGTGGAAAAATTGCTTCACGACTACCTGGCCAGCAAGAAGGACAAATCGAAAGTCCTGCTGTCGTTACGCGAGCAGAACGTTGTCCAGCTGATCGCCGAAGGACACACCAACAAGTCCGTCGGCACGGTACTGAATCTCAGCGTGAAAACTGTCGAGGCCCACCGCGCATCCGCCATGCGCAAACTTGGAGTTTCCTCCACTGCCGAACTGGTCCGGTATGCAATTCGCATGAAACTGATTGGACCCTAGCTGCCATAGGAAATGTGGGGGACCATGCCTGAGCCGAGAGTGGATCAAGCCATCCTAGCCAAGGACGTTCGAAGTCAGGATCTTCCGACGGCAGGCGCGAATGCCGGCCGGCGGCTGACCCTCGGTGGAGCACTCGTTATTCTGGGTGTTGCCAGCGGCATCTTCCTCGCCTGGCGCGCATCGTCCAGCCTTCTCATCATATTTGCGGCGATCCTGCTTGCATCACTTCTCGATGCCTGCGCTCGGTCGCTTGGTCGATACATTCCGATCGGGCGCGCGTGGCGGCTAGCCATCGTGATCGTCATCCTGACTGCAGTGGTCGTGCTGGGCACAATATGGGGCATTGGAAAAATCCCCGAGCAGGCCCGGATCCTGATGCGCGTCATGGACGCACAACTGGATGTCCTGCAACAACGCCTGCTGGCTTTTGGCGTGGATCTGTTCGGCCCGGACGGAGGGCGCGACTTCTCCCGCTGGTTTCCCGATCACGACAAGCTCTTTGGCCACGCGCAATCGGCCGTCGGGACCGCCTCGAGTTTTCTTGCCAATACGCTCGTCATCATATTTCTCGGCCTTCTCTTTTCACTCGATCCGCAGGCCTATCGCGACGGCGTCGTATTGCTGGTCAAACCCTCCTCGCGTGAGCGCATGCGCTCTGTTCTGGATGAAATGGGCGCCGTGCTGCGCTCATGGCTCATGGGGCAACTGATCCGGATCGTCCTGATGACCGCCTGCGTGTGGCTGGCGCTCTATTTGCTCGGCCTTCCAAGCGCCTTTCTGCTCGGCCTGCAGGCCGGTCTGTCGAACTTCGTGCCTTATCTCGGCCCGATATTGGCCAGTATCCCCGTGGGATTGGTCGCAATGCCGCTTGGTCCCTCGATGGTGATCTGGGCCATCGGGATCTACACCGTTATTCAATCCATCGAGGGCTATGTGATCGGCCCGCTCATTCAGCGGCGCGCGGTGGAACTGCCCCCCGCATGGACGCTGGTCGCCATCGTCCTGCTCGGCTCTCTGTTCGGCGTGCTGGGAATTGCGCTTGCGATGCCGCTATTCGCGATCGGGCGCGTCGCCGTTCTTCGACTCTATGTGGAGGACTGCCTGGGAGATAACCTGAACGACGGTCCTGACCTTAGGTAGGCGCGGGAAACTCCGACTAGATTGAAATATTGCCCATCGCAAGATTGTAGAGGCCAGCGGCAGCTGCCACGAGGATCGCTCCGAACAGGATCCCCTCGGCAGACGCAAAGACCGTTGCTTTCTGCTCCCGCCGCGCGATCACAAACAGGATCGTGACCGGCGCATAGAGAAGCGCCGAAAGCAGCAGGAAGGTGGGACCGCCTGCGTAAATCATCACAGCCGCGTAGATCGTGGCAAGCGCACCGCGCACCCAGTCGATGGCGCGGCTACGCGGCTCTGTCCGATATGTTTCCCCGGTCCATGCGAGCTTAAGTCCGTATGCCGCGACAAACAGATAGGGAATGAGCGTCATTGAACTCGTCATCTTCAATGCCAACGTAAAGGCATACTCGGCAAAATAAGTAACGAGCAGGAACAGCTGAATCAGGCAGTTGGTAAGCCACAGCGCCCCTGCGGGTACTTTATTGACGTTCTCGCGCGTGAGGAAGCGCGGCATCGTGCCGCTGACGGCTGCGGAATGGAGAACCTCGGCGGCGAGCAATGACCAGGACAGATAATTTCCAAGCACGGAGATCAGCAGGCCGATGCTGATGAATACCTTGCCCCAGGGTCCCACGATCGCTTCCAATACGCCCGCCATCGACGGCGTCGCGAGCGCGCTTAGCTCTGGGCGGAGCAGAATTCCATAGGACAGCATGGTGACCAGGACAAGCAAAGCGAGCACACCGAGAAAACCCAGAACCGTCGCGATCCCGACATCGTTGCGGTCCTTTGCGTAGCGCGAGTAGACGCTTGCTCCTTCGATCCCCACGAACACGAATACGGTGACAAGCATCGTGTTGCGAACCTGGTTCGACACACTGGAAAAGCTCGGCTCCTCACCACCCCAGAAATTATCCGCGAAGACGTCAGCCTTGAACGCAAAAGTGGCAACGATGATGAAAAGGAGTATCGGTATCATCTTCGCGAATGTCGCAATCGTATTGAGTGCGGCAGCTTCCTTGATGCCCCGGAGGATGAGGATATGAACGCTCCAGAGCAGCAACGATGCGGCCGCGATCGCAACGGGTGTGGTGCCGTCGCCAAACACCGGAAAGAACTGTCCCAATGTCGCTTTGATCAGCACAAGACACGCAACATCGGCAAGGCAGCATCCGATCCAGTAACCGGCCGCAGATGCAAAGCCGGCATAGTCGCCGAAGCCAGCTTCAGCATAGGCGAAAATGCCCGTATCGAGATCGGGCCGACGCCGGGACAGCGTCTGAAAGACGAAAGCGAGCATCAGCATTCCGGTGCCGGCGATGCACCAGGCAATCAGGGCGCCGAGACCGCCCGTAGCGCGACCGAATGCCGATGGTAATGCAAAGATCCCGGAGCCGACCATCGAGCCGACCACGAGCGCAATCAACGCGCCGCGCGAGAGCTTCTGATCGGATGAATTGGATGATGTTCCCATTTTTCTATTGAACCTGACGCTCGACGATGAGCGGTCGAATGAAGAAGGACCGGTATTGGCGCAGCAATAGGAGGGCACCGTTTCCGGGTCCCTCCGAGATCGTTCCGGCTATCCGTTTTCACCTTCTGCAGTCGACAACACGGTGTCGTCCTCATCGAGCAGAACAGCCGCCCTGGAAAGCCGGTCAAAGAGTTTTCTGCGAGCTGCAACGGGTGGCCAGGCGTAAAGAAAGATTTCCGAAGGCTTCCAGATCGCAACCCAGCCCAGAATAAGAAAGCTCTCTGACAGAACCCTTGAAAATGGTCCCTCCGTCATTCGCTGAGCGAAGACCCAGCCGAGCAAGAGGCAAATGAAAAGGATCACCATTCCGACGACGAGTGACAGCCGGCCGGTCTTGAATAACTCGCTCAGTTCACGCGAGACGGCCTGACTTCGAAGGCCAAAGTAGTATCTGACGGCGGCAGCGATATCGGATACGTTCGTTTTCCGCAGTTCGTCAGGCGGCAGATAGATGACGATTTCAATTGGGACACGGTCGGAAAACTCCAGCACTCGATCAACGATATAATCCTCAGCCTGTAGCGCGAGATCGGTCTCGCGGAACGGAGACGGATCGAGCGTATCGAAGAGCTGCGATACCTTGCGAAGCTTCATTTCTATTCGCCCGACTTGTGCCCCTTCGGTCGAACGGTTTCTCATAGCCTTTCTCGATCGTCTTCGAGCAACACAGCGTGCTGGCGCGGCCGTCGCAGGGACCGTCCGACGAGCCGAGAAATCCCAGCAGATCATTGACGCTGCCACCAGTACAATCAGGTGTTTCCCCTAGGGCGAGATGCAGATCCAGATTAGGGAACGCCGATTTCGCCGCGTTTGTTGCGTCCAGCGACGCCTCACCCAGGCGGGAAACGAATTGGCACCTGCGAACTCATCGGGAAATCCCCTAGGTCCCCTAAGGTGATCATCCGATATCGCATCGGCCTCACAGAAGCTTAGGCTAGCTTTTTGAAGGAGGCAGCGCCGTTTCGGAATTCGCGACAGCGGACAGAATTACGACTGGATCGCCGATGAGTGAACTGGACCTGCCGCCGAGCCGGGATACTGAGGACATTCGCTTCAGAACGAGAAGTATCGTCCTCAGGCAGCTCCCCTTTCTCGCGATCCTCGCGCTCGCAATCGCGGGCGTGGCCTATACGAATTTTTCAGGCAAACCGCTCATTGGCTATTGGGAGTTCCTCGCCCTCGCAATTGGTGTCGTATGCGTCGTGACTGAATGGACCGAGCTCGACGACAGGCAGGCTCGGGTTCGACTGGTATGGACGCAAGCGCTTCACTGGATCGCGGTTCTTGTTACGATGAACATCATGCTGCTGGCGGGCGTTCAACAGCTTCTGCCTGCGCCTGCGACGAGTCTCGTGCTTTTGATGTTGCTGGCGCTTGGCACTTTTCTCGCCGGGCTGAACCTTATGTCGCTGCAAATGGGCTTTCTCGGCCTCTCGATGGCACTGGCAGTTCCCGCGATCTCCTGGATCAAGCAATCGGCGCTCTTTCTGATTCTGGTTGTGGTCTTCGTAATCGGCCTTGCCATGGCTTTCTGGTCGCTCCGGACGGATACGCGTCGATCTGAGCGAACGGCGTCTTCACGGCCCGCCTCGCGGGGCGATCCGGTTGCCGGTCACGAAGACACATCGGACGAAGATACATCGGACATCGAAGCAGCTCGCCGGCGCCTTGGGCTAAGCGACGATTAGCGGATCTGACAAACCAGGAGGCTGCGTTAGGCGCATGGAGATGCGCAGCTTTTTCATTTAAGAGTTTCCGTGGGAGCGATCCTTGTTGGGAGATGTCATGAAGCGCTTTATTGCTGCAGCAGGTTCGGGACTTATTTTCTTGTGCGCTGCGTTCTCCGCGACTGCAGACCCTCGCGACTCCGTCGAGCGCGGTCAAAGACTGGATTCTGAAGCAATTCGGGACGATGTCCGCACCAACCGCCTGAAGACACCAGCGTCCCCGCTCAACATAGAACAACGGCGACAACCTCAAGGACAGACACTGCACCGCAGAGGGCGACCACGCTTGCACGCCATGCCGCGACCTCCGAGCGAGCGACAATTGCGGCTGCGCCGGCAACAAAAATCAGTTCAGTGACGCTAGCGTAACGTCAGCGTCGCTATGCCCGCGGCAAGGCTCACGCCGATCTGGCGCTCTAGCGACAGTGGCTGGAGCATCACGGTCCTGCGAGATCCCCCGATCAGAACATTCGCGCCCAGACCCGGGCCAAACGCAACACTCCCACTCGCTCCGACGTAATTTCCACGGAGCGTACCCCGACCGACCTGTGAGTTCCGGGCGAAGACCCGCCAGACCAGCGCGCTCGACGGAGTCACCCCGAGATCCAGGCCGATGCGGCGCACCGTTCCCTCATAGATGTACTGCCGTGACGCATTTCGTATCCTGAACACGCATCGCAGTGTCTGGCGTGAACCAATAATTAGGCCAATCCGGGGATTGCTCATACATGTCAGCGTTCCTGCCCTGAATGCGGCAGAGAAAGCCGGCAGCGATGAAACGCAGAGCAAAAGGGATGCGCCGAAAAGTCCAAGCGGGGCCTTCTTGATCATGGGAGCCTCCACTTTCTGCGCGAGAATATGGCAGTGGCTATTCAGCGCCGCAAGATCGCCACGTCAGGCACAACTCACAAGCTGACTCGATTTCGATTCGAATAGTTACGACGCGATGCGGCTCGGCGCGCTTTCCTGGTCGAGCCATTTCTGCCGACGATTGCGAGTGATAGCATTACGCGATCGATGATCTGGCGGTCGCATCCTCCGCCGCATCCGCTCGGTCACTCGCGCCCGCCAGCACATCGATCCGCTCCGCCTCAAGCAAGCAAAGCTGCTCACCCGGCCCGGCCGCAAGCCTGTGAATATAGAAGCGCGTGCAGGCCACATCAGCAGCGGCCATGACCGGTGACGGAGCCGAAATGACCTTCAACGAACCAAAGGTGCCGATCCAGTCGATATGGCGATGCCCGTGCATGACGACGGCCCGATCGGCAAAGGCCTTCAGCCGACGTACAAACCAGCTGCCGTTGATCACAGCCGTGCCGATGCGTTCAGCGAACGCAGTCACTGGCATCGGATACTCCATCAGGTGATGGTGCAATCCGATTATCCAACGCGCTTTCGGGAACTGAGCGATAACGGCCTCCAGCCGGCGGGTCTGCTCGATCGAGACGAGGCCAAGTGCATTGGTGAAGGAGAAATGTGTTTCAGCATTGGAATTGAGTAGCGCTATGCCGAGTCCATTCTCCTCCAGAGGCGGAACCACCATCGGATACAAGTCATCGAAGACCCCACGTAACCGGGCTGCACGCTGCAGACCACCGAGATCCGCGAAGTCGGCCATCTGACGGCGATACGGCGCCAACGCGTCGTTAAGTGTCGTTGTATGACCTTTCGCGTCTTTCACAACAAAAGCACGATCGCCCTGAATGGCAGCGATGGCCGAAAGCGTGCGGACCTGTCGCAACCGTTTGCCCGGACTGAACGGGAGATCCAGTCGCGCCGGATTCGCCCGGTCCACGATGTTGATGTCGTGATTTCCGGGCAGCACGAAGGTGCGCGCCACGAGATCCGGATAGTGCGACAGGACGTCCAGAAACTCCGCCCATTCGGTCGCCCGTCCGGCATCGGTCATGTCGCCGCTGATCAGTACATGGTCGAGAGGATCAACGGCGTGAATGGCGGCCAGCCGCGCCAGCACTTGCTCAAGACGCTCATTCCCCTGCGGCCCGGCGCGCCCGCTTTCAATGCGGAAACCGTATCGTTCGCCGACCACATGGAGATCCGACAAATGAGCCACGCGCCAGATCCTCGTGTGTGCCGGCGCTGCATCGAACGCGACAAGATCCACCGGCTGCGCCATACGGGCATCGGCCAGGCCCCAGACAAGCGATGCGCCGGCAAGGTAGCCGCATATCAGGACTGCGGCATTTGCCAGCGTCGGAATGATCAAACGATGAGGAACACCAAGATCTTCGAGGCTTCCTGTCCAGCGCGAGGCTGGCCACGCCCACATCGCAACCGCTACAGCGCAGATGGAGATGGCGATTCCTGCCGCGGCCGAATTCACCGCGCGGAGCCGCGCCCTTCCATGCACGGTCAGATGTCTTCCCAGCACCTTCTCCGTCAGATGCTGCAAGCCTTCGCGGCCGAAGACATATCCGGGCTGGATGGCAAGCGCGTTAAGAGACCAGAAGTTGGTCTCGGCGAACCGAAACAGAGGCTTCCAGCCGATCCACCCCAGCGCGACGATTCCGATCGCCACCAGGAACGCACCGATCTCCGTCAATACGAGAACCTTGTCCGACAGAGTTGAGAGCCACGCAGAAGCAACCAATGCCGCGAGACCCAACGACACCGCCGGCAATAACAACGATACTGTCCAGGCAAACAGGAGCTTTGGCAGACTGACTTCAACAAGCAGGCTCCCGGCCATTGAGAGCAGGGTTCGCTGTTCAGGGCTGGCGGCATCGTCCTCGATATCGCCCCGGCGCGGGTCGATCGTTTCCCTGTTCCACTCCTTCGTTGGCTCGTCGTCTCCCGCATCCCCTCTCTTCATGGCATCGCCTCTTGTGAACAGGCATGTTCCTGTCACCAGAGTGACGCTATCACATCTTCGACGACATCCGCGCGCGTCAGGGTTTGACCCGATGCAACATCACCGCTCGTATGATGTAATTACCGAAGTATGGCGAGAGATGAGCGCGGCAAATAGAGACAGGTCACTGAAAATATCACTCAATTTCTCGAACATGTTGCGGCATGCAGATCTAATTAGGCGGTTCAAGACTTCTCAAAATTGAGACAGCGAGGCATACCCATATCGAGCGCATCTTCCCGTTCTGATTGACGGACCGCGCCTTTGGTAATATCCATTCGCCCCGTGCGATATCAAAAATCAGGCTGATAAAAAGCCGGAACGGAGTCCCATGGACTCGCAATCGATCGCAACACAGGCTGAACGGCCTGATGTCCCGACTGGGCAATCGATCTGGTCGGAGACTGTTCAAGGGCTGGCGCCTGAAACCCGTCGCCACTTCACAACAGCTTTCATGGGTGAACTATCATTCGCGGCCGCCATTTGCGGGCCCATGCACGTCCGCGCCTCACCGTTGATCTTGCGATGCCGTCGCCATTCGGAGTCGCTACGATTATCGGCTCTGCCGTGCAGTTCCGGTTCCTCCTTATATCCCTGACGTTCCTTTTCTATTCTTGAAAGGAGAAGTTCTATGGAAGCGATGGATCGGCGAAACCTCTTGCAGGGCCTTCTGTTCAGCGCGGTCGCCACGGGCCTTGGCACGAGCGTCTTTCTGACGACTGCCAAGGCCGCGCCAATCCCGCTGCAGAAAGACCTTGCCAACAAGTTGGAGCCCCTCACCGAAAACGCCCAGGTGGTTGTGGCGGGCCGGCCGCCACGCAGGGTCCTTCACCACCCGCATCGATCGTGGCGACGTCGTCGCCGTGTGTGTTGGTGGCGCCATGGTCGCCGCGTCTGCGCTTGGCGCTGATGGCATGAAGCGCATGCGGTGACACGAGCGGCCTCAAATCATAGCGCAAAAGCAGCGCAGGAGCGGGAGGACAAGATGACGACGTATGGCAATAGTTCCTCGGTAAGCGTCAGCGGCTTGTCTTCACCGCCGTTCTGGATATGCGTACTGCTTGGCATCGTTCTGATTTTGGCCGGGCTCCTGATCCTCGGCGACGTCGTTCTCGCCACTGTCATCAGCACGCTGTTCATCGGCTGGACGGCCATTGCCGCTGGCGTGTTCGAAATGATCCATGCGTTCTGGACCAAGGGATGGGGAGGATTTCTGTGGCAGATCCTGCTCGCCATTCTCTACGTCGCATTCGGCATCGTTCTGGTGCAGCAGCCCGTCGCCAGCGCGATCATCCTCACCTATGTCCTCGGTATATTGCTGCTGGTTTCCGGCGTCATTCGCGTGCTGCTTGGATTTAGCCGCTGGAGCAAAGGAGGCTGGATCATGCTGGCTTCAGGACTATTCGGCGTTCTGGCAGGTCTGGTTATTCTGACAGGTTTTCCCAGGACGGGCCTGTGGGTCCTCGGCTCTCTGCTGGCCGTCGACATGATCTCCCACGGTCTGGCGTGGCTCGCTTACGCATGGCAACTGAGAACCAAGGCAGCATAGCGGCAGAAGGAACCATCAACGACGAAGGCCACGTGGCACCATAGAAATCTCTCAGTCAGGAGGAATAGAAATGTCAGATCTCGTTGCGATCATCTATCCATCCGAGGCAAAAGCCGAAGAGGTGCGGCAGCGTCTGTTCAAGCTGCAGAAGGAATATCTGATCACGATCAGCGATGCCGTTATCGCGGTGAAAACGGAAGCCGGTCCGGTCAAGCTGAACCAGTTGATGAATACCACCATGGCCGGTGCGGCCTCCGGCAGCTTCTGGGGATTATTGATCGGCGTACTGTTCCTGAATCCCCTTCTGGGCGTGGCACTGGGCGCCGCATCCGGTGCATTGGGCGGCGCACTGACGGATTACGGCATCAATGACGACTTCATGAAGGAGCTATCGGCAAATCTTCAGCCGGGAAATGCGGCGCTGTTCGTTCTCATCAAGAGCATCACTGCAGACAAGGTGCTCAAGGAAATCCAGGACGCCGGCGGCACTGTGCTGAAGACGTCCCTGGACGATGCCAAGGAGCAGGCGCTCAGGAACGCGCTCGCCAAGGCCACAACCGAGCCCCAGGCTCAGGCAGCACCAGCGGCATCCACGACCACGGCATCCAAGCCCGCTGCCTGAGTTTGCGGGACTGGCATGGGTGCAACAGAAGCGTCCGGCGTAGATATCTGCGCCAATTGCTCTTGTGCGTATCATCGCCGCGAATAACGAAGTCCGCCTGATCTTGCGCAGATCAAGCGGACAGTTGAATTTGCGTTTGAGGTGTCGTTGTTAGGCCGGCGGCTTACTCCACCTTACCCATTTCCTTGAGCACTTCGTTGGCGGCTTTGAAGGCATCGAGGCCGGCCGGGATGCCGCAATAGACCGTGGCGTGCAGCAGCACCTCCTTGATCTCGTCGACAGTGACGCCATTGGTGATCGCACCGCGGGTATGCAGCTTGATTTCCGGCGCGCGGTTCAGGGCCGTCAGCATTGCGAGGTTCAGCATGCTGCGGGTCTTGCGATCGAGGCCGGGACGATTCCACGCATAGCCCCAGCACCATTCGGTGGTGATGTGCTGGAACGACATCATGAAGTCATTGGTCGACTGCATCGACTTGTCGACATAGGCAGCGCCGAGCACTTCGCGCCGTGCGGCTAGACCGATGTCGAACATTCCGCCGAGGGTGATCTTCTGATCGTAGCTCATGTTTATTCCTTCCATTTGCGATTGCCGGGATTCGACGTCGTTCGCCCGTCTGACTCGATCATATGCCGAGATAGGCCGCGCGAACGGCAGGATTTTCATTCAATTCTGCAGACGTGCCCTGCAGGGCGATGCGACCGCTTTCCAGCACATAACCGCGTGTCGCAACATCGAGCGCCAGCCCGACATTCTGCTCGACCAGCAGGATCGACGTTCCGCGGCTGTGGATCTTGGTGAAGGCATCGTGCATTTCTTCGACGACCTTCGGCGCCAGACCGTGGCTCGGTTCGTCCAGCAGCAACAGCTTCGGCTGCAGCATCAACGCACGCCCGACAGCGACCATCTGCTGCTCGCCGCCCGAGAGCGTGCCTGCCAGTTGACCGCGCCGCTCGCGCAGACGCGGGAACAGTTCGAAGATGCCTTCCATGCGCGACGACAGATCCTTGGCATGCCGTGCGGTGAAGGCACCGAGCATGAGGTTTTCTTCCACCATCATATCCGTAAACACATGACGCCCTTCGGGAACATGCGCGATGCCCAGCGTGGGGATATCATGCGAGGCGCGGTTCGACAGATCATTGCCTGCAAACCGCAACGTGCCGGTGACATGCGGCACCAGGCGCGAGATCGCGCGCAGGATCGTGCTCTTGCCGGCGGTATTGGCGCCGATGATGCAGACGAACTCGCCCTCGAACATCTGCAGATCGATGCCGTGCAAGACTTCGATCTCGCCATAACCGGCATTGAGGCCCTTGATCTCGAGCAATGGCTGAGACGCATTCATTTGTGGGTCTCCATCGAACGGCCGAGATAGGCTTCCACCACCACCGGATCGTTCGCCACCTGCTCCGGCGTGCCATCGGCCAGAAGACGCCCGAAATTCAGCACCAGGATGCGATCGCAGATCGTCATGATCGCGCGCATGTGATGCTCGACGACCAGCAGCGTGATGCCGTCGTCGCGCAGCGAGCGGATCAGGTCCATGATCTCCTGCATCTCGACCGGGTTGAGCGCGGCCATCACCTCATCGAGCAGCAGCACCTTCGGGCCGGTACACAATGCGCGTGCCAGTTCGACACGCGCGCGCTCGGGGAACGAGAGATTGCCCGCAAGCTTGTGGGCAACGGATTTGAGCCCGACGCGGTCGAGGCAGATCAACGCCTCCTTGCGCGCGGTCTCCACGTCATGACGCAACAGGCCCGCGGTGAGCACGTTGTCGAGCACCGAACTTTCGGCGAACAGCGCCACGTTCTGGAACGTCTTGGTCATGCCAAGCGCCGCGACCTTGTGCGGCTTCTGGCCGACCACACTGGTACCGTCGAGCTGAATCGAGCCACTGTCCGGGCGAATGAGGCCGACCAGTGTACTGAAGAACGTCGTCTTGCCGGCGCCATTCGGGCCGATCAGGCCGACGATCTGGCCTTTCGGCACCGAGAACGTCACGTCTGACAGCGCCTGAAGCCCGCCGAAGCGACGCGAGATGCCACGCACATCGAGAATGGTCATGAGCGTGCCTTCTTCGAGAAGCGTGCCATCAGCGAGTCAAACACCGTGATGAAGCCACGTGGACGCCACAGAATGACGGCGATCAGGATGACGCCGAAGATCAGTTGCGACAGGCCCGCCGCGCCCGACGAGAACAGATCGTTCATCAGTTCTTCCACGGGGATGATGAACAATGCGCCGAGGATCGGACCAATCGCCGTACCGACACCGCCGAGAATGGCGATCAGTGCGACGCGAATGGAGATGGAGGCTGCGCTGAACACCGTATCCGGATCGAAGAACACGGCGACCTGCGCATAGAGCGTGCCCAGCATGGCCATCAGCACGCCGGAGATCACAGCGGTCTGCAGCTTCACCTTGGTGGTGTCGATGCCGATCACTTCCGCCGCGGCCGGATTTTCCTTGATGGCGCGTAGCCGATAGCCCATGGCACTGCGCCGGATCGCCTCAAAAATGAAGGTCACGATGATCAAGGCGATGAGCGCGATATAGGCATGCGGCAACAGCTGCTTGAACGAATAGGCCGCAATGCTGGGCGGCACGAACGGCACCGACAGACCGACAGGACCGCCGGTGAGCGACGTCCAGACATTGGCGATGACGCGCATCACTTCGCCGAACGCCAGTGTTGCCAGAGCAAAGTAATGCCCCTGCAGTCGCATGGTCGGAACGGCAATGATCAGTGCCGCGACGCCGCCGAGAAAGCCACCGGCGAACATGCCGATCCACGGGCTGATGCCGAATTTCAGCACCAGGATGGTGGACGTATAGGCGCCGATGCCGAAGAAGGCGGCGTGGCCGAGCGATGTCTGATTGGCCAGGCCACCGATGATATTCCAGACCTGCGCCATCGCCGCGAACAGCAGCGTGAAGGTGAGCACGCGGATCCAGTATCCGGTCGGGCTGAGCAGCAGCGGCAACACAGCCGCAATGGCGATCACAGCCAGAATTGCGATCCAGCGTTTCATCGGGATGCTCCTACGAGGCCTTGCGGCCTCACCGCGAGCACGAAAATAAAGACGATGAACAGAATGAGGTTCTGCAACTGGATCGGAAAGAACAGCGAGGACAATGCCTGAATGACGCCCACCGCGAGCCCACCGACGACCGCACCCGCAACGCTGCCGAGACCGCCGAGGACAACGACGGTGAACATCAACACGACGAACTGGCCACCGACCCCGGGGAATACAGTGACATAAGGCAGGATCACCGCGCCGCCGAAGGCCGTGAGGCCGACGCCGAGCGCGAATGCGATCTTGTACATCAATGCTGTATCGATCCCCATCAATTGCGCAGCCATCGGGTTCTGCGCCGTCGCGCGCATGGCGCGGCCGAACCAGCTCGTGCGCATGAACCACCACAGGGCCACGCCGCAGGCCAGCGACATGCCGAACGCGATCAGATACGGCACGCTGATGAACAGCGCGCCGAGCGACAGCGACATGGTCTGATAGGACGTGGTCACCGAACGAAACTGCGAGCCGAACAGCAACAGCGATCCGTTCTCGATGACGATCAAGAGTCCGACGGTGAGGAAGATCTGCGCCACCGAGGGCGCCTTCAGCACGCGTGCGATCAACTGCCCCTGCACCAGCCAGCCAATGCCGAATGCCACCGCAAAGGACAGCGGCGCAGCCAGCACCGGATCAAGGCCGAGATAAGCCCAAGCGAACCACGACACGAACATGCCGATCATCAGGAATTCCGCCTGCGCGAAATTCACGATGCCCATCACGCCATAGACCAGCGTCAGGCCGATGGAGATGACGGCGTAGACGCCACCCACCAGCAGCCCGTCGATTATTGCTTGTAGAAATGACACTGCGATCTTTCTTCAGTTCGTCAGGACTTCCAGACCGCGGTGCCCTTGGCGACGTCCTTCGGCCAGACCGTGACGAGCTCCTTGTTGCGCCATTGCGCCATGACGGGAACGGACAGGGTATTGAGGCCGGTGCTGTCGAATTCGACGGCGCCGCCGGTCATCGCCTTGGTCCAGCCACCGGTGAACTTCGCACCGCGCAGCGCCATGGTGACATCCTCGGCCTTGGCCGACTTCGCCTTCTCGATCGCCTGCACCAGCACGTCGAGCGCGACGGCATGTTCCAGCGCCTCATGCACCATGAAGTAACCGAAGCGCTTGCGGAAACGCTCGGTGAGATCCGGCGCGAGATCGTAGTTGGCTGGCGCGATCGAGAGCACGTTCTCCGCGAATTCGCCGAGACCCTTCTCGAAATCCGGAATGACATAACCGGCAGCACCACCGATGGCCGGGATCGTGATGCGCTGCTGGCGCATTGTGCGGATCAGCAGCAGGCTGTCATTGAGATAGGACACCGGGAAGACGGCCTGGGCACCGGACGCACGCAGCTTGTTGATCAACGGCGTGGTGTCGGTGATCCCCAGCGGATAGGCATCGTCCATCGCTATGTCGATATTGGCTGCCTTGGCAGCGGCACGAAGGCCGGCCGCCTGCGCAGTGCCATAAGCGGTGTCTTCATACATGATCGCGATCTTGTCGATCTTGGCGCCGGATGCCTGCGCAATCGCCAGCGTATAGTCGAGCTGTGCTTTTCCGAGTGCGGAGGCCTTGGCGACGATCTGGAAGATGTTCTTGAAGCCGCGACCGGTGATCTGGTCGGCGAAGGACATGGTGAGCAGCGGAATGTCGCGGCGCTCTGTAACTTCCGAAATCGCGATGGTCAGCGACGACGCGAATGCGCCGAGGATCGCCGTCACTTCGTTCTGGGTGATGAGGCGCTGCGCAACGGTGCCCGCGGTGGTCGGTGTCGAGGTCGCGTCCGCCACGATCAAATTGATCTTGGCACCGCCGAGCGCCTTGATGCCGCCGGCTGCGTTGATCTCGTCGGCGACCAGCTCGATGCCGTTGCGCGAATTGATGCCGAACTGCGCATTGGCGCCCGACAGCGGCATGATCACGCCGATATTGACCGGCTTCGCCTGCGCACGGGCGGGCGACAGCACCATCGGGCTGGCCAGCAGAGACGCGGTTCCGGTGAGCAGCGAACGTCGGCTCAGGCCACCACGATGGGAGGTTGTCTTGGACATGGGCGTTTTCTCCGAATGCAGAACGGCCTTTGCGGCTTCATCGCCAATTCGACATAAAACAGACGAGCGGTCAAGCTGCTTGACAGATTGTCTGATCGGCGGTCAACTTGACGCATGGCAAAGATCGAATCGGAACTGAATGTCTCGCGGGAATCGACCAGCCTGCGACTGTTGGTTGAAAATCGACTACGCTCTGCAATCGGTAGCGGGCTGTTCAAGCCTGGCCAGCGGCTGATCGAGCGCGAGCTTTGCGAGCAGGTCGGCGTCGGCCGCACCTCGATCCGCGAGGCGCTCCGACAACTGGAGGCAGAGGGCCTTGTCACCACGATCCCGCATCGCGGCCCGATCGTCAGCACCATCAGCGTCGAGGAAGCCGAGCAGCTCTACGATCTGCGCGCGCTGCTGGAGGGTTATGCCGGCCGTGAATGTGCGCGGCTGCGCGATCCGGAGATTATCGGACGGCTACGCAAACAGTTCGTCCAGATGGGCGCCGTTGCCGGTCAGGAAGACCGCAGCGACCTGTTGGCCGCCAAGACTGAATTCTATGCTGCGCTGCTCGAAGGCTGCGGCAATGTTTTCGTCGAACGCTTTCTGAAGATGCTGCTGAACCGCGTCACGGTACTGCGCATGACATCGATGACCCAGTCCAATCGCATCGGCCGCAGTCTTGCCGAAATCGAGACCATCCTTGTGGCGATCGAGGCCGGCGACGAAGATGGCGCCGAGCAGGCTTGCGTCCAGCACATCAAGAATGCCGCCGCGATAGCGCTGGAAGCGTTGCGGCGCGATAATCCCTGACCAGCGCGATCACCTGCCGCGCCAGATATCGAATAAAATAAGAACTTGAAGAGGAACGCCCGTGTCGAATTCAGCCACCATCAATCCGCCCGCCAAGATCGCCGTCATCGGCCTCGGCAATATGGGACGCCCCATGGCCGCATGCATTGCGCGCGCGGGCTATCAGGTGGTTGGCTTCGATACATTCGCCGAAGCGCGCGCCAAACATGCCGAGGCTGGTGGGACGTCGGCGGCGACCGTCGATGAAGCCGTGAAGGACGCAGCCGCCGTCATTACGCTGCTGCCGGATGGCAAGATCGTGCGCGCCGCCGTCGAAGGCTTCAAGACGAAGCTCGTACCGGGCACCGTGGTGATCGACATGAGCTCCTCCGCTCCGATGGGCACGCGCGCGCTCGGCGAAGAACTGATCGCAGCGGGTCTCGCTTTCATCGACGCGCCGGTATCGGGCGGCGTGAAGCGCGCCATCGACGGCACGCTGGCGATCATGGCCGGCGGCGACGGCAAGACCATCGATCGCGCCGATCCCGTGTTGAATACCATGAGCAAGTCGGTGTTCCGCACCGGACCACTCGGCTCCGGTCACGCCGCCAAGGCGCTGAACAACTACGTCTCGGCAGCAGGCCTCGCCGCTGCCGCCGAAGCCGTTGCCATCGGTGGAAAGTTCGGCATCGATCCGAATGTCCTCGTCGACGTGTTGAATGCCTCCACCGGGCGCAACAATTCGACCGAAAACAAGCTCAAGCAGTTCATCATTCCCGAGAAATACACATCGGGATTTGGGCTGGCCTTGATGGCGAAAGATATCCGCACCGCCGACGAGCTCGCACACCAGATCGGCGTCAGCGCGCCGCTGGCAGACGAAGTCGCTGCATTGTGGGATGCTGCACTGGAGAAACTCGGACCGTCGGCCGACCATGTCGAGATTGGCCGCTATCTCACTGCCAGGAAGTAGGTAACGTTGGGCATAGGCCTGATCGACGAGCTTCGCAATCGACTTGCGGTCGCGATTGCCGCGCCGGAGGTGCAGTCTTTTGCGCGCGGACTGGATCTTGAAATTCAGTTTGGGATCGATGAGGCCGCCGTCGCGATCGCTTGTCGCAACAACCAGCCGGTTGTCAGCATACCCAGCAATGCGCCGGATATCGCGCTATCTGGACCAGCCACAGCATGGCTGAAGGTGCTGGCGCCCTGCCCGCCGCCGACCTATCATTCATTTTCATCGATCCAGCTGCGCAACACCAGCTTCACCGTGAGCGGCGATGCGCTGGTCATTGCGCAGGCCCGCGCATTTCTAGAAGCCGTGTTTGCGAATCTGACGGTGCCGGCCGCGCATGCGGTCGAAGTCGATCTCACGCGCCTTGAGGGCCGCTATCACCGCGTGCACAGCGCCGGCGGGCAGATTGCCGAAATCTATTCAGAGGCCACGGGCACCGGCAGGCCAGTGCTGTGCCTCCACACGGCCGGAGCGGATACGCGGCAGTTTCACGGCGTGATGTGCGATCCCGAACTCGGGCGCGACTGGCGCCTGATCGGCTTCGACATGCCGCATCATGGCCGCTCCATGCCACCTATCGGTTGGGACGGCAGCATCTATCAGCTCGATCAGCCAACCTATCTGGACTGGTGCGCGAGCTTCATCGAACAGGCGATCGGCGAACCCGTTGTGGTGATGGGCTGCTCAATGGGCGCCGGCATCGCCATGGCGCTCGCCGCAGAGCGACCTGATCTCGTGAAAGCCGTGATCGCGCTCGAAGCGCCCTTGCGCCCACGCGGCCGTCGTAACGACTATCTCACGCATGCAGGCGTCAATGGCGGCTGGCATTCGGCAGCCTATGTGCGCGGATTGATGAGCCCGTCCAGCCCCACTGAGGATCGCCGACGCGCTGCCTGGATCTATTCGCAGGGTGCGCCGGGCATCTATGACGGCGATCTGGCTTTCTATTCGGACGAGTTCGACGGCGAACAGACCGCCAAGCTCATCGACGGCCACAAGATCCCCGTCCATCTCCTGATCGGTCACTACGACTTCTCTGCCACCGTGAGCGATGCCTACGCGCTTGCCGAATGGATCGAGGGTGCCGTGGTGACCGAGATGCCGGAGCTCGGGCATTTTCCGATGACGGAGAACCCGCCAAAGATGCTGGACTATCTGCGTCCCGTCTTCCAGGCACTGCGTCGTTTGCCGCTTTGAATGCGCAAGATTCAATCCGGAGGTTGCAGCCCCGGTGATGCCACCCAATTTTCGACCTTCGCGTAAAAACGGAACTGTTGTGCTTTCTTAAGCAACTCGTCTCTCTTCGGGCCGGGCTCCAAGGCGTCAGCTCTCTCAGCGCAACTTTTCGCCATTCGCGCGTAGTCACTGGGTGTCATATGCGAATCCCCCGATTCGGCGTTGGCCTACTACCAATCTAAATCTGGGCGAAAATTAGTTCTGAAGATCAATCTTAAGCCGGTGCGATATCTGAGTATTCACAGACACGACTACATCGACGTTTTCTGTGCCACCATGACAGTCGGATCCGCCAGGCTCGGTACGACGATCAATCGCTTCACGGCGCCTGCTTTGTAGGCCTGCAAGAACGTTGCGTAGTCCTTGAACGATACGCAACCGTTCGAATCTCCCTTTGGTCCCATCAGGTAGCTGTGCGTAAGCAATCCGGCGCGGCCAAACAGATCACCTTGACCCACCGGCTTCATTCTCAATGCTTCAACGCCGTGAAACGGCTTCTCTCGCTTGCTCAGCTCATATATCTGCGGTGGCGTCGCACCTCGATCATGGACGTGGACTTGCGTTGGATCGTCCATCAGTTCGCCAAGTCCGGAGTGAGCCTCGAGCCGCGTTCCGTCAGGCATGTAAACGATGCGCGCGGAAATGTCGTAAAGCGCCGTCCGCGTTTCCGCCAACGTTGGAGGTGCACTGTCCTTTCCGTCGCCGGAGATTCCGCCCTCGGGTGACGCAGATGCCAAAACAGTTTCAGACGGCTGTAGCATCGCAAAGACTTTTTTAAGTGCTGCGCTTACGTTGGACAAAGGATCAGACGGTGTTGACGCTTGATCGGGCAGAGACACAGCAATCAAATTGGCCGCTGACGGTCGGACTCTCGGTAGCGGCACTTTTCCATTCACCGCCGAGATTCCGAGCGAGCTGTCGGCGGGAAGTACTGGCTGCGATCGCATTGCTTGCGCGAGCTGCAACTTAGCCCGCTGAACTTCTAATTCGACATTAGAAGCCGACACTTCAAAATCAAATGCTTGCGGAAAACGCTGAACGAACGAGGCGTCGCCGAGCTGGGGACTACTTGGATTTTTGGCCTTAAAGAAGCTCAGTACATTCTGAGGCTCTCGAACATACGCGCATAGCATCAAAGCCGCAGCGAGGGCTCCGACAGACGCAGCAGCGATCACAATTCGAGATCTACGCAATTGATGCCCCGGACACGACGCAAAAAGGCTACCCAATGATTCAGGCTCAAATCAAGCCAACGAGCCTGACGTATTAGGCCATTTTGGCCTTGCCAGACTTTGCGCCACTCTGGAAGGTCCGTCTCCCAGAGCGAGAGATTCCTTTTCCAATCCAGCCTGCCTAACAGGCTCGCTAAAAACCCAGCCATCGAGGCAGACGTCATCCTGTTACCGCGCGCGGGGCGCGGAAGGACGACGGCCGGCTTGCAAATGGATCAGATGGTTAGGAGGGGGTGCTGGCGGAGAGAGTGGGATTCGAACCCACGGTACGGTTTCCCGCACACACGCTTTCCAAGCGTGCGCCTTAAGCCACTCGGCCATCTCTCCGGCGCGCCTTCTCATGACGGGCCGGAGCGAGATTTGCAAGGGACCGCCGGCCCGGCCCGGCGGTTTTTCTCAAATTATTGAAGGATATAGGGAATTCGGATGAGCCTTGGCGCCACCTGCTCGCCCTGGCGAACGGCGAATCGGCTTGCGATGCGTCGGCACAGCAATCCCCGCGCCAGCGCGCCGCGGCCCCCCCCATTTCGCCTGGCTGGCGCCGCGGCTCAGTGGAACCGGCTACCGACCCCAGCACCCAGCGATTGGACCGGCCAGAGTACGGCCGGCTCAACCGGCAGCGTTTCCACCGGCGTCTTGTCATTGGCGACATGGGCCTGCTGAAGCGCCTCGACGAAATCGGCGAACCAGTCCTGAATGGTGCCGGCGCGCAGCTTCGCCATCATGGCTTCCCAGCGCATGCGGCGCTCCAGCAACGGCATCGAAAATGCGGTCGCGATGGTGCGCGCCATGCCGTCCACATCATGCGGATTGACCAGCAGGGCCGTATCGAGCTCGTTGGCGGCGCCGGCATATTTCGACAGCACCAGCACACCGGGATCGACCGGGTTCTGCGCAGCGACATATTCCTTGGCGACCAGATTCATGCCGTCATGCAGCGGCGTCACCAGGCCGACCTGCGCGGTGCGATAGAGGCCAGCGAGCACGGTCTGGCTGAAGCCCTTGTTGAGATAGCGGATCGGCGTCCAGTCAACTTCGCCGTGACGCCCGTTAATATCGCTCACCAGCTTCGCAAGCTGGTTCTGCAGATCGCCATAGGCCTCGATCGTGCCGCGCGACAGCGTCGCGATCTGCAACAACGAGACCGAGCGCTTGAGCTGCGGCTGCCGCGTCAGCATGCGATCGAATGCATCGAGACGATTGACGAGGCCCTTGGAGTAATCGACGCGATCGACGCCGATCGCGAGTTTCTCGCCGTTCAGGCTGCGGCGCAGCCGCGACACATCTGGATGCGACGCCGCCTTGGCGGCATGCGCAGCAAACTTCGCGGGATCGATGCCGATCGGAAATACCGCACAGCGCGACACGCCGTACCGCGACATCACCACACCACCCGTCGTGTCCAGGCCGAGCTCGCCATCGACATAAGACAGGAAGTTGTCGCGATCACCTTCGGTCTGGAAGCCGATCAGATCGTAAGCGAGCATTGCCTCGACCAGTTCGCGATGATGCGGTACGCCGCCAAAAATATCGCGTGCCGGCCACGGCGTATGCAGGAAAAAGCCGAGCGGATGCGTCACGCCAAGCGCGCGCAATTCTGCGCCGAGCGCAAGGAAATGGTAATCCTGAATCCAGAACGCGGTATCGGGCTTGCGGAACCGCAGCAGCGCGCGCGCGAAGAACGAATTCACTTCGCGATACGACTGATAATCATCGTGCGACGTGCAAATCAGGTCGGTACGGGAATGCAGTGCAGGCCAAAGCGCCGAATTGGCGAAGCCTTCGTAATAGCCACCGTAATGCGCGGCAGGCAGATCGAGCATTGCCAGCGCACCGGCACCAAGCGCCTCGATTTCGGCAAACGGTTCCTTCTGCGCGCCATCACGCACGCGGCCGCTGGAACCCACCCAAATCGCGCCAGATTTCTCCACCACGGGCAGCAAGGCTGCTGCCAGACCGCCGGTCATCGGCTCATTCGCCGAAGCGCGCGATACTCGGTTTGAGACTACGACGAGATTCACAGGGTCCCCTCCTGATTGCACACATTGATAAACGTCCGTTCATCAATATGGTTCCTCGTCACCATTCGACCCAATTGAAACCAAATTCGGGCACGCGACGATGGAACTCACCTTTCAGTGAGTTCCATCTGCATCGGTATCAAGACATGAGCTGAATCACTTCGATTTCGCCGCATCGTCGATCAGCAAGCGCGCGAGCCATGCGCGCACATCGCGCGGCTCGTCGAAGTGACCCGATACGCCTTGCGCACGGCGACCGACGGAGAATGCGAGACCATTCATGCCGGGCATGATCGCAAATACCGATTCATCGGTGACATCATCGCCGATGAAGATCGGACGGCGCCCGCTGAACGGCTCATGCGTCATCAATTCGATCACGCCCGTCGCCTTGGTCACACCAGCCGGCTTGATCTCGCAGACAGCCTTGCCGGGCAGCACTTCGATCGGCGCATTCGGCAGATCGGCACGGATCGCGGAGACCGCATCATAGATCGCCTTCTCCGCATGCGGCGCGAGGCGATAATGCAGCGCGAGCGCATAGCCCTTGTCCTCGAGCAGAATGCCCGGGCTCAACTTCGCAATGGCAGCAAGGCGACGCTTTAATTCCTTGTCCATCGGCGGCGCGCCTGACGCTACCGATTCATTGTCGCCTGACAATCGCATTTCGGCGCCATGACCGCCGACGGCAGGAAACTGCATCGGCGCAAAGATCAGATCGATATCGTTGATCGAGCGGCCCGAAACGAGCGCCATAGCGCCATTCGTGCGCTGCAGCAGCTTGCCCATGGACGTCGCCAGATCCGGCGGCACCCATACTTCACGCGGCGTCGGCGCCAGATCGAGCAGCGTACCGTCGATATCGAGCAGCAGCGCACATTCGCTAAGCCGCGGCAATTCCGCACCCGGATACAGTACCTCTTCGGAGTGCGGCGCATCGTCGACATGAATTTCGATAATTTTCTGAGACATGTTCATTAAGTTACTCCACCACGGCCAGCGGCCGTGCAACTGATTCAAGCGGCTGGCGTTCCGCCGCGACGGCATAGCGCCAGCCGACAATCGCAGCCACGATCATCAGAACAGCGCCAAACAGGTAGCCGGCAAACACGCTATTGCGCGACCCGGTATCGATCAGCACGCCAAACAGCGCCGGGCCGGCAACGCCGCCGATCCCGGTGCCGATCGCGTAGAAGACAGCGATCGCCAATGCGCGCACCTCGATCGGGAACGTCTCACTGACGGTGAGATAGGCCGCACTCGCCGCCGGCGACGCAAAGAAGAAGATGATCATCCAGGCGATGGTCTGGGTCTGTGCACTCAACACATCGATCGAGAACAGATAGCCGGAGATCGCAAGCAAGATGCTCGACATGCCGTAGGTCACCGCAATCATGACGCGACGCCCGAGTGTATCGAACAGCCGGCCGAGCAGCAGCGGTCCAAGAAAATTGCCTGCGGCAAACGGCAGGATATACCAGCCGACATGGTTGGACGGGATACCGAAGAAATCCGTCAGTACCAGCGCATAGGTGAAGAAGATCGCGTTGTAGAAAAACGCCTGCGACGCCATCAGCACGAGTCCGACCAGCGACCGCTGCCGATACAGCACGAACAGTGTCTGCGCGACTTCCTTCAGCGGCGTATGATCGCGCATCGTCAGCCTGATCTTCGGCAGCGCGGCCAGAACCGACGGCTTGGCCTTCTGATGCGCGGAGATTTCGATCTCAGCCACGATCTCTTCGGCGCGCTGCGGCTGACCATGGATCATCAGCCATCGCGGGCTTTCCGGAATCCACATCCGCATGAACAGCACGATGAGACCCAGAATAGCACCGGTGAAATAGGCCAGCCGCCAGCCATAGGCTTGCGAAATCACTGCGGGGTCCAGCAGGACAATGGCACAAACGGCGCCCATAGCCGCTCCCAGCCAGAAGCTGCCGTTGATCACCAGATCGGTCCAGCCGCGATAACGCGCCGGGACAAGCTCCTGAATCGTCGAATTGATCGCGGTATATTCCCCGCCAATGCCGGCGCCCGTCAGGAATCGAAACAGGGCATAGCTGGCAAGATTCCATGACAGCGCAGTGGCGGCAGTCGCCGTGAGATAAAGCGCAAGCGTAATGAAGAACAGCTTCTTCCGACCGATGCGGTCCGTCAGCCAGCCGAAGCCCAGCGCGCCGATCACAGCGCCTGCAAGATAAGCGCTGTTGGCAAAGCCGACATCGAGGTTCGAAAACTTCAACGCCGGATCTTCCTTCAGCGCGCCGGATAGCGCCCCCGCCAGGGTCACCTCAAGGCCGTCGAGTATCCATGTAATACCGAGCGCCAGAACAACCCGTGTGTGAAAGCCACTCCAGCGCAGCGCATCCAGACGCGCGGGAATATCGGTTTCGATGATACGATCCGAGTCGGAAGCTGACGTCTGGCTCGGCATCGGCGAAGCCGCGATATCCGCGCTGCTCAGATAAGCCATGCCGCCTTGCTCCTGAGCATTTGTTTGCTACCCCCATGGACAAGCGAAAAATCGACATCAACGCGAAAAGCCCGAAACCTTGCGGTGACGGGTCATTCAGCGCCAGAGGGTTACATTCTCCGTAAAACAACCCACGAAGAACGCGTTGGTTCCCATTTTATGCAGGGGAATTGGGACCTAGAGCGAAACGGCGTAATGCTCGTATTCGCCGCGCACCAGTTCGATATGGGCGCGCATCGCCGCGGCGGCGCCGTTGCGATCGCCGCGCATGATGGCGACGACGACGCGGTCATGCTCGGCCTGCGACTTGGCGAGACGGCCGAGATTGCGAAACTGCGCGCGCCGGAACGGTTGCACGCGCACCCGGGTCGCGAGCGTGATCTCGGCGATATATTCGTTCTGCGAACCGGCATAGATCGCGTTGTGAAAACGCTCGTTCACTTCGTGGAAGCGATCCGGATTGCCGTCATAGCTCAGCACCCGCAACTCTTCGTGGATGGCCTCCAGCGCGTGACGCTGTACGGCCGGCATCCGTTCGGCGGCGAGACCGGCACATATCGCTTCGAGCTCCGCCATAGCCTCGAACATCCCGGTGAGGCGATCGACGGATGGCTGCGCCACGACGGCGCCGCGATGCGCGCGCGAGTCCACGAGGCCGCTGGCCGTGAGCTGACGCAGCGCTTCGCGGACCGGCGTACGCGAAACATTGAAACGTTGCGCCAGATCGGTTTCGTCGAGCGAGGTGCCGGGCGCCAGTACGCCGCGCACGATCTCGTCGGCGAGTTGCAGACGAAGCTCTTCAGCACGTGTCAGCTTGCCGGTGGGTGTGCCGGCTCGGTCAACCCGGCTGACCGGCCCGGCGATGCCCGCCTTGCGGCGCGGCTTCCCCGGCTGGATCAGCATGTCGTCGAAACTCATCCCTTGGCGCCCTGCGGTTCGTCGATCAGGCTGACAGACGCCGCCACGATTCGCCAGCCTTCCGGAAAGCGGATCCACGTCTGCATCTGTCGACCGACCTTACCCGGAGCCGTGTCGCGATAAAATAGCGTCGAGGCCACCGCAGTGTCGCGGCCATAGGAGGAAATCACCGTGCGCGCAGTGCGGCGCATCAATCCGACCGGCGAGCGTGCACCGCGAAAGGCCTGGATCTCGTCATAACCGTAAAGGTTTTCGCCCATCCCATAGCGAAGCGTCCGCGGATCGTTGCGAAACAGCTCGCCAAGCACCGCGGTGTCATTGGTCGTCAGCGCCTTCTCATAACGTGCGAAAGCGGCGCCCACTTCGGCGATGACGTCCGGCAGATCAATGTCCATGTCAGAACCCTTTTGCGCGGGGCGCAGCAACCACGCCGGCCCGCTCCAAAGCATAGGCGACGCGCAGCGCGATGTCTTCCCGCCACGGCGCCGCAATGATCTGCACACCGACCGGCATCGGATCGACCGGCACCGGCACGGCGACGACGGGCAAGCCGATGAAGGAAATCGGCTGGGTGTGGATGCCGATATTGGCGCGCACGGGCAGTTCTACGCCGTCGAGCACGAAAGTCGCCTGCCCCAGTTTCGGCGCGATGCAAGGCGTCGCCGGCGCGATGATCACATCGACGTCCTTGAACAGTTCAAGCACCTTGGCGCGGTACCAGCGACGGAATTTCTGCGCGCGATCGACCAGCGGCGCCGGCACCATGGCGCCGGCCAGCAAGCGGTCTCGCACCGCCGGGTCGAAGTCATTCGGCCGTGTGCGCAGGCGATCCAGATGCAGCGATGCACCCTCGACGGTCGAGATGACATAGGCCGCCGAGCGCGCGCGGGCGACCTCGGGCAGCTCGATATCGCGTGTAACACCGAGCGCCTTCGTGACACGCGCAACCGCCTCCTGGGCCTCCGGAAACAGGTTCTTGCGGAAGTATCCGCCGGCCGCAGCGATGCGGAGAGAGCCGATATCCTGTCCGAGCAGCGCCGTCACAGACTCGATGGCGCGGGTCGAACACGCGGCATCCTCGGCATCGGGTCCCTGCATGGCGTCGTAGGACAGCGCGAGGTCCTCGACCGATCGTGCGAATGGGCCGAGATGATCGAAACTCGCGACAAACGGAAACGAGCGCGCGCGCGACAACCGGCCGTAAGTCGGTTTCAAGCCGAAGATGCCGCAAAACGACGACGGCACGCGGATTGAACCGTTGGTGTCCGACCCCAAGGCAATCGGCACGAGACTGCCGCCGACTGCGCCGCCGGAACCGCCCGATGAGCCGCCGGTCATCCGGGTCACGTCATGCGGATTCCGCGACGACCCGTCGTGAATATTCTCGCCCGTAAAATCATAGGCGTATTCGCCCATATTGAGCGCGCCGACCAAGACGGCGCCCGCGGCTTCCATGCGCTCGACCAGCGTCGCATCGCGGGTTGAAGCCGGACGATCGCGATTGATCTTCGATCCGGCGCGGGTCGGCAGACCGGTGACATCGAACAGGTTCTTCACCGCGAAGGGCACGCCCGCAAGCGGGCCAACGCTTTGACCGGCGGCAATCGCGGCATCCAGCGCCTTCGCCGTCGCGCGCGCGCGATCGGCAGTGACATCGGTGAATGCGTTCAGGACCGGATTGTGCAGTGTGATCCGCGCGAGCGCTATTTCGGTGACAGCGAGCGCAGAGATCTTCTTCGCGGCAACCGCCTGCGCGATGTCGGACGCCGGACGCCAATCGCCTTCGGGTGTGATGACGGGATCAAGCTGCATAGATGCTCGCCGGTTCGATTTCATCTGGCAGCGAAAACTCGTCGACCATTTTAGCCATTTTCAGCGTCACCGCGAGATTGGCACGGACGGACGGCTTCCACGCGTCGTCGATTGGCAATTCCAGCGCCTTTGCGACGGCGTCGATATAGTCATCAAGTGGTTCGGCCACGGTCCCTCTCTCGATCTGTCGTCTCAATGAACCGGCAACGGCGGATGCGGGATCGCCGACAACAGTTCCTTCGTGTAAGCATCTTGCGGCGCATCCAGCACGGTCTCTGTCAGGCCCTGCTCGACGATCCGCCCGGTGCGCATCACGATGACACGATCGCACAGCAAACGCACCACATTCAAATCGTGCGACACAAACAAATAGCTCATCCCCATCGACTGTTTCAGGTCCTGCAACAGGTTCAGCACCACCGCCTGGACGGAGACGTCGAGCGCGGCGGTCGGCTCGTCCAGGATGATCAACTTCGGCTGCAGCGCGATGGCGCGGGCAATACCGACACGCGCCTTCTGGCCGCCGGACATCTGGTGCGGAAAGCGATCGAGCAATTCGAGCGGCAGCCCCACCTGTCGCGCGAGGTCCTCGCATTTTGCACGTAATGCATCAGAGCCCTTGATGTCGCCAAGCTGCATGATCGGATCCGCAATGGCCCGCGCCGCCGTGAAACGCGGGTTGAGGCTGTCGGTGGGATCCTGAAACACCATCTGGATGCTCTTGCGCAGCGGCAGCCGCGCAAAGGAATTCGGCGCCATCTCGCCGATCTCGTCGCCATCGAAGGAGATACGGCCCGAGGTCTTGTCGATCAGCCGCATCACCATCATCGACGTCGTCGACTTGCCGCAGCCGGATTCGCCGACAAGGCCGACGCTCTCGCCATGACCAACGGTAAAGCTGATCCCGTCGACTGCGCGGAACTTATCGGGCTCGGTTGGCGGCTTGCGCGAGAACAGTTTTGCCAGAGAGGCTGTCGCACCCTGACGGGCATATTCCTTGACGAGATTGTCGACCACCAGCAGCGGCTTTGCCTCGGCGGGCGCGCCGGCGCTATCGGCAATCGTCGGCTGCACCGGCATTGCAGCGCGTTCTTCGGCCGGCAGGAGATCACGCAGCGAGACACCGAGCCGCGGCGTCGCCTGCATCAGCTTCTTCGTATAGGCGTGCTTCGGATTGGCGAAGATATCGGCCGACAGCGCCGTCTCGACCACCCTGCCCTTTTCCATCACCACGACACGGTCGCAATAGGCAGCGGCAAGGCCGAGATCATGAGTGATCAGGATGGTCGACATGCCGCGGCTCTTGGTGAGCTCGACGACCAGATCCATCACGGCTTTCTGGGTCGTGACATCGAGGCCGGTGGTCGGCTCGTCAGCTATCAGGAGCTGCGGATTACAGGCCAGCGCCAATGCGATGACCACGCGCTGGCACATGCCGCCGGAGAGTTCGAACGGATAGGCGTGATAACGCTCGCGCGGGCGTGCGATCTTGACTTGCTCGAGCGCCTCGATGGCTTTCTCGGCACGATCGGCGCTGCCGGCCTGCGCATGCTGGCGCAACACGTCCTCGATCTGATCGCCGACCTTGCGAATTGGGTTGAGCGCCGCCCGCGGGTTCTGGAAGATCATCGAGATTTCGCGGCCGCGCAGATCGCGCATCTGGTTTTCGGTCGCCGCCTTCACGTCGACGCCGGAGAACATCACCGAGCCTTCGGCGATCTTGCCGGCGCGGTCGAGAATGCGCATCACCGCATAGGACGTCACCGACTTGCCCGAGCCGGACTCGCCGACGATGCCCAGCGTCTCGCCCTTGGCCACAGAAATATTGACGTGCTGCACGGCCTTGACGATGCCGCGCCGTGTGGCGAATTCGACCGTGAGATCGCTGACGTCGAGAAGCGGTTGAGCGGTCATGTCCGGGCCCTCAGGTGCGTCGCTGCGGATCGACGATGTCGCGCAGACCATCGCCCAGCAGGTTGAAGCAGAACACCGCGATCATCAGCGCGAGACCGGGAAATAGTGCGATCCACCATTCGCCGGACACCATGAAGGACGCGCCTTCGGCGACCATGATGCCCCATTCCGCGGTCGGCGGGCGGACACCAAGACCGATGAAAGAGAGCCCCGCGGCATTGAGAATCGCGTAACCCATGGTCAGCGACATCTGGACGATCATGATCGGCATGATGTTGGGCAGGATATGCACCAGCAGGATGCGCATCTCGCTATTGCCCGACAGCCGCGCCGCCTGCACGAAGCCCGCTTCGCGGCGAACGTTGGCTTCGGCGCGCGCGACGCGCGCATAGAGCGGGAAGTTTACAATGGCCGTGGCAATGATGATGTTCTGCACGGTGTTACCGAGTGCTGCGACGATACCCATGGCCAGCACGAACAGCGGAAACGCCATGATCGTATCAGCGATGCGGCCGACAATGCGATCGGTCCAACCGCCGAAATAGCCGGAGGCAATCCCGGCGAGGCCGCCCATAGCGAAGACGAGCGCCACCGAGGCAATCGCGATGAAGAAGTCGAGCCGGGTCGCGACAATGACGCGGCTGAAAATGTCGCGGCCGAGCTGGTCGGTGCCGAACCAGTGCGCCGCAGATGGCGCCTTCAATGCCTGCGCGGTGTCGCTGGCGAGCGGGTCGTAAGGCACGACATAGGGACCGAACAGCGCTGCGAACACGATCAGCACCAGCAGCCCGAAGGCAAACGCCGTGACGCGGTTTTCGCCAAGAATGTAACGCGTGTGCTGCAGCGTCGCGGCGAAGCCGGAGGTGCGTTTTGCCGGCACGGGCTTCGGCGCAGGAACGGTTTCGGAATCGACAGGCGTGACAGCGCTCATGGTTTCCCCCTCACCCTTCCAGCCGCACGCGTGGATCAATCACGCCGTAGAGAATGTCGATGATCAGATTGATCAGCACATACATGACGGCCATCGTCAGAACGAAGCCCTGCACCGGCGCGAAATCCGACGAGATCAGCGCTTCCACTGCATAAGAGCCGATGCCCGGCCAGGCAAAGACCTTCTCGACCAGCACATTGGCGCCCAGCAGAAACGAGAAGGTCATCGACAGCGTCGTGATCACCGGCAGCATGGCGTTGCGGAATGCATAGGTGACGATCACCGCGCGGGGCGACAGGCCGCTGGCGCGCGCCGTGCGCACGAAGTCGGAGGACAGGATCGCCAGCATGGATGCGCGAGTCATGCGCGCGATCGGCGCCAGAGAAAAGATCGCCAGCGTCGCCGTCGGCAGGATCAATTGGTTGAAGGCGGATCTGAAGGCCTCCCAGTCACGTGCGATGAGACTGTCGATCAGATAGAAGCCGGTCACATTGGGCGGCGTCGATGCGAACACATCCAGTCGCCCGAGCGGCGCCGGCGACCAGCCGAGCCTGAAATAGAAAACATAGACCAGCACCAGTCCGGTGAAGAACACCGGCAGCGATACGCCGGCCGTCGTCGTCACCCGGCAGAGTTGATCGATCCACGAGCCCGGCCGGGTGGCGGCGAGAATGCCGAGCGGAATGGCGATCATGACCGAGACCAACAGACCCAGCAGCGTCAGCTCCGCCGAGGCTGGCAGGCGATTGCGAAGCTCCGTCGCCACCGGTTGGCCGGTCGTTAGCGAGTTGCCGAAATCACCCTTGGCCAGATCCGCCGTATAGCGGAAGAACTGCTCGATCAGCGGCTTGTCGAGACCGAGCTTCTTGCGGATCTCCTCGATCGCCTGCTTGTCCGCCGACGGTCCCGCGAAATAAGCCGCGGGATCGCCGGGCAGCGCGCGCGTCAGCAGGAACGTCACGATCACGACCCCGATCAAACTCGGGATCGCGAACATCAGTCGTTTGCCGATCAAAGCGAGCATGATGCATACCTCGTGTTCATCGACGGATGCGAACGCGAACTCGCAGCGCTCCCTCTCCCCCACGCGAAGCGAAGCTTCGCTAGGCGGGAGAGGGTTGGGGAGAGGGGAAGAAAGTGCCCGCGCTTCGCGGCGATCATCACATCACGCCTTCACGAGCGCGCGATAGTCGAGCCGACGGTGGAACCAGTATTGGTAGCCCGAGATGTTCTTCTGCATCGCCACGTTGACATAGGGCTGATAGAGCGGGATGCGCGGCACATCAGTGAAAGCGAGATCGACGAAACCCTTCACGTCGGCATCATAGGCGGCCTTGTCGCCGGTTGCGGCGGCGGTGCGCGCGCCGTTGATGAACTTGTCCATCTCGGGCGACTTGTAGCTCATGGTGTTGAACACCGAATTGTCGCCGTGATAGCACCAGTAGAAGAAGTATTCGGGGTAATCGAGCCAGCCGGAGAATACGTTGGTGTAGAGCGGCATCTCCTTCTTGTTCAGCTCGGTGCGCCAATTGGCGCCGGGGATCTTGTTGATGGTCGTCTTGATGCCGATCTGGCCGAGGCTTTCCTGCACCAGCACACACAGCGGCTCGTTGACGACGGCAAAGCCGAGATCGAATGAGATCGTGGTCTCGAAGCCGTTGGGATAGCCGGCCTCGGCCAGCAGCGCCTTCGCCTTTACCATGTCTGTATTGTATTTATGCGGCTGCGGCCACGCGACTTCGGTGGGCTTGTCGGCTGATGCGCCGTACATCGGATTGGCGAGACCGAACAGCACGGCATCGACGATCTTCTGATAGGGCAGCGCATAGGCCACGGCCTGACGCACCTTCGGATTGTCGAAGGGCGGCTTGGTGACATTCATGCCGATATACTGGATGCCGTTGGAGAACGGCAGCGACACCACGTCAAGCTTGCCGTTGGCCTTGATCTCCTGGAAATCCTTGTAGGGCAGTTCATAGGACATGTCGGCATCGCCGCGCTCGAGCAGCGCGCGCCGGTTGCCGGCCTGCGGCACCATGCGCCAGATCACGCGCTTGATCTTCGGCATCGGGCCGGAGACCCAATCATCATTGCGCTCGAGGATGACTTCGGTGCCTGCCGTCCACTTGGTCACCTTGTAGGCTCCGCCACCTGCCGTCTGCATCTTGGTGTATTCGAGCCCCCACGGATCCTTCTCGGTGGCATTCTTCTTCACCAGCTCGGAATTGATCACGCAGGGCACGATGACCGCGAGATCCGGAATCGTCAGGCGATCCTTGGTGGCGAAATCGACGCGCACGGTGTGATCGTCGACAACGACGAACTGCTCGGGCTTCTTCAGCGATCCGGCGCTCATCTGGAAGGTCGGAAAACCGCCGACGCTGACCGAACGATCCAGCGACCACTTGACGTCCTTCGCCGTGACCGGCGTGCCGTCGTGAAACTTCGCGTTCTTGCGCAGCTTGAAGGTCGCCGACATGTCGCTGATGGTCATGTCCTCGGCGAGTTCGGGCTTGAACTTGTCGCGGTCGTAATAGGGCACGCCGCCGGGGCCGGCCTTCATCTCGTGGCCGATCAGGCGGTCGTAGCAATTCCAGGACACTTCATAGCCGGGCACATTGGTGCCCACGCCATGGATATCGAGGTTGTTGGGGCCGCTTTCGGAGACGATCAGCAGGGTTTCGGATCGGGCGTCTGCCTTGGCGGACGAAAAGATCGCCGGGCCGGAGACCATGGCGCCAGCGGCGGCGCCTGTGGCGGTTTTCAGAAAATCACGACGCTTCATTCTGGCTCTCCCCAAGGGCGCGAGTGGATCGGCTTGGGAACAGACATCGCAAACTTCGTGCCAGAGCTTAACGAACACCTAATGCGCGCCTAGGCATCTGATAAATCTCGCATTTTGCAACGAGCCCGGCGGCCGGCATAACCAGAGACCCGACTGTATTGCATACAAAGATATTGAGATGCACATAATTTAGACTGATGTGCAGGCGTTGCTCGGTCATTGATCGCCTGTTTCTGGCTTGACATACATCGGCTCCCGCTTCTTATTGCGAATAATTCGCATTAGCATTTGCATCAGATCAAGAACCTTGGGGAATGGCGTGAGTTTGAGGTTGTGGGCGTCGATCACGGGGGCGGCGTGCCTCTCATCAATCTGGATTGGAGAGGCGAAGGCCCAGGAGGGGCAAACGCTGTCGGAAATCGTGGTCAGCGCCGAGCGGCAGAAGGAAGCTGACGCCTTCCAGTCCACTACCCTGCTGACCGGCGACGCCCTCCAACGCACCACCTCCGCCTCCATCGCCGACTTGCTAGCGACCCAGCCGGGCGTTGCCGCATCGACCTTTGCGCCGGGCGCGAGCCGGCCGAATATCCGCGGCCTCGACGACTATCGCGTCCGCATCCAGGAGAACGGCATCGGCAGCCAGGACGCCTCGGATTTCAGCCAGGATCATCAGGTCCCGGTCGATCCGCTCTCCGCCGACAAGATCGAGGTGATCCGCGGTCCCGCAACGCTGCGCTATGGCAATCAGGCCATCGGCGGCGTCGTCAATGCCAGCAACAATCGCATTCCGGAAAATCTCGTGCCGGACAATTTCAGCGCGCGCATCAAGGGTGGCGGCTCCTCGGTGGATAGCAGCATCGACGGCGCGGCCAGCATCGATGCGTCAGGCAACAATGTCGCCATTCACGTCGATGCCTTCGGCCGCAGCGCCGGCGATTACAGAATTCCCGGCGGCGGCGTACAGGCCAATACGAGACTGCGCTCGGAAGGCCAGTCGGTCGGCGGCTCCTACATCTTCGATGGCGGCTATATCGGCACCGCGATCCAGCACATCACTAGCCTGTATCATATCCCCGGCATCGCCGAGTCAGCTGCAAGAACCCGCATCGACCTCGAACAGACCAAGGTGACCAGCAAGGGCGAATGGCGCGCGCCCACCGACGGCATCGCCGCGATCCGCTATACGTTCGGCGTCAGCGACTACAAGCATGGCGAGCTCGGCATCGGCAGCAATGGTGTCGATGGCCTGCAGAACACCATCACCAACAAGGAAATCGAAGGCCGTTTCGAACTGGACCACGCCGCGGTCGCAACACCGCTCGGCGCATTGACCGGAAGCTGGGGCGTACAGGCCAGCAACCGCAAGCTCGGCACCGCGGGCCTGCTCGGCGGGCTGCTCGCTCCCACCAATACGGACACAGTCGCAGGCTTCGTGTTCGAGCAATTGCAGCTCTCGGACACACTCAAATTCCAGGCGGCCGGCCGTATCGAGAGCCTGTCGGTCTCCGGCATGGCGCCGATCTTCCCCAGCAATTTCCTGCCACCACCCGACACATTCTCCGAGACAGCAGCGACGCGCGATTTCACCCCGAAGAGCTTCAGCTTCGGACTGCTGAAATCACTGCCCTGGGATATGGTTGCCAATCTGAGCGTACAGCGTGCACAGCGCGCGCCTGCCGCGCCCGAGCTTTATTCGCGCGGCTCTGACGGCGCATCCGGCACTTTCGTCATCGGCAATCCGGATCTGAAAATCGAAACCGCAGAGTCGGTCGAAGTCGGCCTGAAACGCAGCAGCGGCCAGCTTCGTTTCGAGGCCAGCCTCTACTACACGCGCTATCTTGATTTCATCTTCAAGCAGGTGACCGGCAACTTCTGCACCGATACTTTCGCAAGCTGCGGCGCGACCGGCCCACTGCTGCAAGTGGCCTATGGCCAACGCGATGCGAATTTCCGCGGCGCCGAGCTGATGGCACAACTCGACGTGACTCCGCTCAGCGACGGAATGCTCGGAATCGACACCCAATTCGACGTGGTTCGCGCAACCTTCGCCGATGGCAGCAATGTTCCGCGCATCGCACCGATGCGCGTGGGCGGCGGCGTCTGGTGGCGCAGCGCCGAATGGTATGCACGCCTGGGCGTGCTCCACGCGTTCACACAGAACGATATTGCACTCAATGAAACGTCGACGGCCGGCTACAATCTGCTGAAGGCCGAGGTAAGCTATACCCACACATTCGCGAAGGTCGACGGCGGCCTGCGCGACATCACCTTCGGCGTCACCGGAGACAATCTGCTCGATGAACAGGTCCGCAACCACATCTCCTTCAAGAAGGCGGAGGTGTTGCAGCCCGGACGCGGCGTGCGGCTCTTCACGAGTATGAGATTTTGAGCCCAATGACCTTGGAATCGCTCCAGTTTGGGCCTCAACTCGGCCTCCAGAGGGCGACATCGTTCACATGCGAAGCTATTCTTCGCCATCATCTCCCATTGCAAACTTCGACCGACGGAATGCAGCCCCTATGACAAGATCCTGGTCTCCCATCACGACTGTATTGGTGGCGGTTAGCGGAACGGCGGCGGTTCCGCAGTTTGCTGTCGCCGCGACCACGGAAGCGTTGCTGCCGCATAATCTGTCCCCATGGGGCATGTTCATGAACGCCGACATCGTGGTGAAGGCCGTGATGATCGGTCTGGCCATCGCCTCGCTAGTGACCTGGACGGTCTGGCTCGCAAAGACCATCGAACTCAACCGCGAAACACGGTCCGCCAAACGGCGGCTCGATATACTGGAAAGCGACACGACGCTGGCCCAGGTCGAGCGCGACAGCGCCAACGCCCGCGATCCCGTGGCCCAACTCATTCATTCGGCAGTGCGCGAGACTGCCCTCTCCCATGGACTGTTCGATGACGGCTTTAAGGAGCGCATTGCACTCCGGCTTGAGCGCGTCGAACAGGCAATGTCGCGCCGGATCTCCCGCGGCATCGGCGTCGTCGCGACGATTGGTGCGACTGCGCCCTTTGTCGGCCTGTTCGGAACCGTCTGGGGCATCATGAACGCCTTCATCGGCATTTCGGAAACCAAGACCACCAACCTCGCCGTCGTCGCGCCGGGCATCGCCGAAGCCTTGCTCGCGACAGCACTTGGTCTCGTCGCAGCCATTCCGGCCGTGGTGATCTATAACCAGCTCGTTCGTAACATCACGACTTACCGTGCGCTGCTCGGCGATGCCTCCGCGCAGGTCATGCTGCTGATGAGCCGCGATCACGGCCGTCGCGGCATGCCAATCTCGCGGGCGGCGGAATAGACCATGGCTGCAAGATTAGGTGGACGCTCAGGCGGCGGTGACGACCTCGAAGTCAACCACGAAATCAATGTGACGCCTTTCATCGACGTGATGCTGGTTCTGCTGATCATCTTCATGGTGGCAGCGCCGCTTGCAACGGTCGATCTCGGTGTCGACCTGCCGGCAAGCGCCGTCGAACCACAACCGCGTCCTGACAAGCCGGTCTTCGTCACCGTCAAGCCTGACCTGACGATCGCCGTCGGCGAAGACATCATCCCGCGCGATACGCTGAGCGGCACGCTGGATGCTGCGACCAAGAATAACAAGGACGAGCGCATCTTCCTGCGCGCGGATAAGGTCGTGAGCTATGGCGATCTGATGGAAGTGATGAACCTGCTGCGCAACGCAGGCTATCTCAAGATCGCGCTGGTCGGCCTCGACGGACGAACCTCCACGCCATGAACGTCTTTGCGCTACATGCGCCGACCGACAACGTCGGTCTTCGCTGGACCGGGTCGGCGATCGCTATCGTCGCGATCCATGCCGGCCTGATCGCCATAGGAATCTGGTGGTACCATCAGCCAAACCCGCCGGGCGTTACGATGCCCACCATCATGATCGACATGGCGCCGGCCACCGCTGCGCCCCAAACGCAGCCGCTGGATATCGCGCCCGGCCCCGAGATGCAGCAAGCGGAAGCGCCGTCCGAGCCGACGCCCGAACCGGTTCAGCAGAAGCAGGTGGAAGAACAGATCCCGCCGACGCCATTGATGGAGAAGCCGGTCGTCGAAGCGCCGCCCGAGCAGAAGACCGAGCCGACGCCTCCCCCGCCCGAGCCCGCCAAGATCATTCCCGATCCGCCGAAGCCGGCACCGGAAAAGCCCAAGCCGAAGCCGATACGCGCCGAGGTCAAGAAGAAGCCGAACGATACGCCGGCAGCGCCGCAGACCACTGCAGCACCGCGCGCAGAACGCATCGCGCCTGCGGCATCGGCGGCGGCCGCCGGTGCCTCGAGGGCAGCGTCAGCGTCTTACAATCAGCTCGTTCAATCACACTTGCAGCGCTTCAAGCAATTTCCCCAGAGTGCACGCACCGGTCAGTCAGGCACGGCAGTCGTCAGGATCGCCTTTACACTCGATCGCAGCGGTCACGTGCTGTCTTCTCGCCTCCTGGGATCGTCGGGAAATCAAGCGCTCGATGCCGAAACACTCGCCATGGTTCGCCGCGCGCAACCATTCCCGGCATTTCCGCCGGAGAAGACCGGCGGTACGGAAGCGTTCAACGTTCCACTGAGATATGATCTTCGTTAGCAACTAACGAAGATCATGATGCGCCGCGACCGGGCAGATATCACTGCACGGGATTGGCGCGTTCGAACTGGCGCAGCAATTTGTTGCCGCGCTCTGCTGCAGCATCGAGGGCCTCCTGCGCAGGTTTCTTGCCGCTGAAGGCCTGTTCCAACTCATCCTCGATGGCGTCGCGGATCAGCGTGAACGAGCCGAGGCGCAATCCCTTCGAATTTTCCGTCGGCGCCTTGAGCGTGATCTGTTCGATGGATTTCACGGTGCCGGGGTTGCGGTCGTAAAAACCCTGCTGGCGCGTGAGTTCATAAGCGGCGCGTGTGATCGGCAGGTAACCCGTCTTCTGATGCCAGGTCGCCTGCACTTCAGGCTGCGAAAGAAACGCAAAGAACTTCGCGACGCCCTTATATTCTTCGCGCGGGCGATCGCGCAGCACCCAGAGCGTTGCGCCGCCGATGATCGAATTCTGTGGCGCCGCCGTGACATCCGGCCAATACGGCATCATGCCATAGCCGACCTCGAATTTCGCATTGGCGAGAATGTCGGCGCGGGTGCCTGACGAGCCCAGAAAAATCCCGCATTCGCTCTTCTGAAAGCGTGGCTCAGCCGCTGTCGCACGGCCGCTGTAGTCGAAGACCTTGGTCTTCTGCCATTCGGCAAGTTGCGTAATATGCCTCACCATCAGCGGATTGTTGAAGGTGAGCACGGCGTCCAATCCACCAAGGCCGTTGGACTTGGTCGCCACCGGAATGTTGTGGAATGCCGAGAAGTTCTCGACATTGATCCATGACGGCCAGGCCGTGGTGAAGCCGCAAACCGCGCCTGCCGTCCGCAATCGCTTGGCAGCGGCGCCGAGTTCGGGCCATGTCCGCGGCGGCTCGTCCGGATTGAGCCCGGCGGCACGGAACAGATCCTTGTTGTAGTAAAGGATCGGCGTCGACGCATTGAACGGGAAGGACAGCATGTTGCCGGCCATGTCAGTGTAGTAGCCCGTAATGGCTGGCAGATAGGCTGACGGATTGAACGCCTCCGCCTGGTCGCGCATCAGTTCGTAGACGGGATAGGTTGCGCCTTTGGCGGCCATCATGGTGGCCGTCGCGATTTCGTTGACCTGGACGATGGCCGGCTGGCTCCGGGACCGGAAGGCAAAGATCGCCGCCGTGACGGTTTCGGTATAGTTGCCCTTGTAGACCGGAACGATGCGATAGCCCGTCTGTGTGGCGTTGAAATCCGCGGCCAGCTTTTCGACGTGCCGGCCGAGTTCTCCGGACATCGCATGCCACCACTGAATGTCGGTGGCGCGTGCGGGCGTCGCCGTCTGGCTGACTGTCACCACGAGCGCGAGATATCCGAGCGCCGCCTTCAACTTCATTTCATTCTGCCCTTACAACGCCGTCGGCTGCCGGCCTGCTGTGCTAATCATTCTTGTTGGGAGGCCAAAGCTTCCGCCGCCCAATAAAATAATGATTCCATTATAGTTTTGATCGAAATTGCCCCGCACGGTGGCGTTCACCGGACACGATCTGCCGCAGCACTCTGTTGCGACTTCGCGGCGTTCGGTTCAATCGGGACTGCGCCAGTTCAACCAGTTGTTGCGGGTTAATAGCCAGCACCGCCTGTATTTGCTACATTGAACTGTCTCGCAACCTCAACGAAACTCTTTCAGACTAGAAAAAACGAATTGCCGGGTTGCGACGCACGGCTGTCTCACCGATTGAACCTTTCGCAAGGCCGAATGACACACCTGTGGTGACGAGCCCGCACAACGGAGTTTCTGAAGGACAGGACGAGCTGGCGGCGCGAGGCCGGACCGGCCTCGTCGCGGCTGTCCGTGCGATTCCGATCCGCTGGCGCATTTTGTCCATCGCAGCCCTGAACTCGGCGGTCGTCCTCGTCCTGGCGGGATTGATCTGGAGCGGCTCGCGGGTGTTGTCCTCCGCCTGGGACGACGTGCGCCAGGTCCGGCAGTCCGATCAGGTTCTGGCCCTGCTCGAGAGCGAGACCGGCCGGCTGCAGAACCTGATCCATCGTTATATCAATCAGCCCAGCCCCGAACTGTTCGCCGAAATCCTGCTGCTGCGCGAGGCTGTGCTTGGGACACTGAATACCCGTGCCTCGACCGACCCCATGCTGTCTGGCTCGGTCGCCGAGCTAGAACGCGTCACCGAGCGCTTCCTTAGCGGCTTCGGTGAATTGCGGACGCTTCAAACCACCATTGCCAAGACCTACGAAGAACAGGTGCTTGGGCCTGCCAAGGACATGGCGGGACTGTACTCCATCATCGAGGGCGCCACCGGCCAGCGCGACGCGCTGATCTGGCCGGCACTCGGCAAGTCGCGTGAGGCATTCACCGCGATGCTGGTCGCCGCCAACGCCTATTATCTGTCGCTGGCATCCGCCTCGGCCGAAGATGCACGCCGCAACACCGAGACGATCGAGCGTACTATCCCGGTCATGACCGACCTCGCCGACAATGATCTGCAGCGTATTGCGTTGCAGCGGCTCAAGGGACGCTCAGTTGCCCTCCGCCAGGGGCTCGCAAAACTGTCCGAACAACTCTCCAGCCGCACGGACCTGCTGCGCAATTCGATCGATGCCAGCCAGGCCGACACGATTGCTGCGATCGATGGCCTGTCCGTCAAGATGCGCCAGCGCGAGCAGTCCGCGCAGGCCACTTTCGACCGTACGCTGACGGCGATCTCCCGCAATGTCATGGTCATCGCGGCGGCCTTTCTTGGGCTGATCATCACCGCAGGCATCATCATCGCGCTAAGCATCCGCCTGCCGCTGCAGCAGATCATGGCCTCGATGCGGGCGATCACCTCAGGCGACTATGATCGCAAGGTCCAAGGCACGGCCGCCAAGGACGAGGTTGGCGCCATGGCCCGCGCAGTCGAGGTGTTCCGTGAGAACGCCGTCGCCAAGCGCGAAGCCGAGAACGAGCTGCGTGCATCGAAAGAGAAGGCCGAGAGCGCCTTGCTCGAACTAAATGCCGCACAGCAGAATTTGATTGACGCCGAACGGCTGGCCGCACTTGGCGGTCTGGTCGCCGGCGTGGCCCACGAGGTCAATAATCCGATCGGCATCAGCCTCACCGTGGCATCAAGCTTCGCGCGGCGCTCGGAAATGTTCGAGGCCGAGCTGCGCTCCAATGCCCCGCTGCGGCGCTCGCAACTGGAAGAATTCGTCAAGACGTCACGCGATGCGGCACAGCAACTGGTCGCCAACCTGCATCGCGCCGGCGAGCTTATTCAGTCCTTCAAACAGGTCGCCGTCGATCGTTCCCACGCCGAACGGCGGCAGTTCAGCCTGTCCGAGGCCACCGATCAGATCATCGCCAGTCTGCGCCCCGTCCTTAAGAAGGCTCCGATCACACTGACGGTCGACGTGCCGGACGGGCTGATGATCGATGGCTATCCCGGGTCCTACGGCCAGATCCTGACCAATCTGTTCCTGAATGCGGCCAATCACGCATTTCCGGACGGCAAACCCGGCGCCATCGCTATCACCGCCAAGCCGCGCGGCACCGACGATATCGAGATCAGCTTCTCCGACAACGGCGCCGGCATGAGCCCGGACGTCCAGCGACAGGCTTTCGACCCGTTTTTCACCACGCGCCGCAACGAAGGCGGCACCGGCCTCGGCCTCCACATCGTGTACAATCTGGTGACCCAGCAGCTGGGTGGCCGGATGATGCTGGAGTCAAGATTGGGACAAGGCACGACATTTCGCATTATCATGCCGCGGGCCGCCACTGGCGCCGCTGGATCATTTGACGGGACTACGCAATGGCCGACCAGGACGATGTCCTCTACCTGATTGAAGACTCCGGTGATGTCCCGGAAGAATCCAATAACCGAAAATGGAAGATCGCGGTCATCGACGATGACCAGGCCGTGCATGAGGGCACGCGCTTCGCGCTGAGCGATTACACCCTGAACGGCCAGTCGCTGGAAATCCTGTCGGCCTATTCCGCTGCCGAAGGCCAGGCCCTGATGCGCGAGCATACGGATATCGCAGCCGTACTGCTCGACGTCATCATGGAGACGGATGCGGCCGGCCTCGAACTGGTCGAGTTCATCCGCAACGAGCTGCACAACGAAACCGTCCGCATCATCCTGCGTACCGGCCAGCCCGGCCAGGCGCCGGAGCGCCGCGTCATCGTCGACTATGACATCAACGATTACAAGGCGAAGACCGAACTGACCGCCGACAAGCTGTTCACCTCGCTGACGGCCGCGCTGCGCAGCTATCAGCAACTCGAACGCATGGTGCAGACACGGCGCGGCCTCGAAATCATCATCGACGCCGCCTCGACGCTCTATGATTTCAAGTCGATGCAGCGGCTTGCCGAAGGCGTGCTGACGCAGATCGCCTCGCTGCTGAATGTCGATTGCGCCGGCATTCTGGTGCTGCGCGATGGCGGCGTTGTCGGCGACGACTATGCCGTCCTCGCCGGATCAGGCTGCTACAGCCGCTTCATGGGTACCGCCACCGCACAATCGCTCGATCCGGACCTGCGCCAGATGGTCGAAGATGCCTTCAAGCGCCGCAAGCACGACTTCGCCGACCATCGGACGGCGCTCTATATTCGCACCGGCAGCGGCCGTGAGGTTGTCGTGCTGCTGCAGGCGGAGCGGCAATTGTCGGAGACAGATCGTTCTCTGGTTGAGATCTTCGGCAGCCGGCTGTCGATCGCCTTCGACAACGTGATCCTCTATCAGCAACTGCACGAGGCCAATACGCAGTTGGAAGACCGCGTGGCGCAGCGTACCCGCGCCCTGATGCAGGCCAATCGCCGGCTTTCCGCGCAGTGGCTGCGGCTGCAGCGCGCCAACGGCTTCAAGAACGAGATTCTGGGTACCGTCGCCCATGACCTGAAGAATCCACTCGGCGTGATCCTCGGCCGCACCGAGATGCTGACCGAGCTGATATCCGCGGGATCGCCGAAGGAAAACATCTCCGCGCAGGTCGATCACATTCGTGACGCCACCAAGCGACTGACCTCGATGGTCGATCACCTGATCTCCGACGCCATGGCGGACGCCTTCGATATCACCATCCGCCGTGAGCCGGTCGATCTGGCGACGCTGGTCCGGGACGTCGCTGAAGCGAACCGGCCGTCTGCGGTGAACAAGCAGCAGGACCTCTCCGTCTCGGCGCCGGATCACCACGATCTCACCATGTGCGATGCCGACCGGATGCGCGAAGCGATCGACAATCTCGTCAGCAACGCCATCAAATACAGCCCGATCGGCGGCAAGATCGCGCTGCTCATCACAGGCGATGCCGATTATGTCCGCATCAGCATCAGCGACGAAGGTCCCGGCCTGTCGCCGGAGGATCTCGACCGCCTGTTTGGTCGTTTCCAGCGGCTTTCAGCCAAGCCGACCGGTGGTGAAAGTTCAACCGGCCTCGGCCTGTCGATCGTCAAACGCATCATCGACATGCATGGCGGCGAGGTGAATGCACATAGCCCCGGCCAGGGCGCCACCTTCACCATCCTGCTGCCAGCCACCAGTGAGGGCCTGTCATGAGCCAGAGCCCGCATATCGTCATCGTCGACGACGAAGCACCCGCCCGCGAGATGGTGGGCGACTATCTCAAGATGCACGGCTTTGCCGTGACCCTGTGCGACGGCGGCAAGAGCCTGCGCAGCGAGATCGAGACCAAGGTGCCGGATCTCGTGGTGCTCGACCTCAACATGCCCGAGGAAGACGGGCTCTCGATCATCCGCGACCTCAAGAGCCGCATCAATGTGCCGGTGATCATGCTCACTGCCACCGCGAGCCCGATCGACCGTGTCGTCGGCCTCGAACTCGGCGCCGACGATTACATCGCCAAGCCCTGCGAACTCCGCGAATTGATGGCGCGCATCCGCTCGGTCTTGCGCCGAAGCACGCCGGTGAAAGGCGCAGCAGCAGATGCAACGCCTGCCAAGGAGAACAAGGACCATCTCGTGCGCTTCGGCACGAAATGGCTCGATCTGGAAGCGCAGGCCTTGCGTGACGACGAAGGCAACGAACATCCGCTGACAGCCTCTGAATTTGGCCTGCTCAAGGTATTCGCCGCGAATCCGAAGCGCGTGCTCTCGCGCGAACGGCTGCTCGAACTGGCCAATGCCCGCGATGCAGAGGCTTTCGACCGGGCGGTTGACCTGCGGATCATGCGAATCCGCCGCAAGATCGAGCCCGATCCGACGAAACCCGCCGTGATCCGTACAATTCGCGGCGGGGGCTATTTGTTCTCCCCGGTGGGCGACAAGGCCTGAGCACCCCTTTTGGAATCTATCTCATTCAATTTACACGCATTTCACCTCTGAATGTTTCGTCGCAAACCCTGCGATGAAACAATTCTCCGGTTCCATGAAACCATTTTCCGCTTTTGAAGCAGACGCCCTGAAACCGGGGCTCCTTAACAATCCTCCCAACGAAGCCGCAACGCGGTCTCTTACGGGAGTTAGTCATGCAGAACGTCATCGCCCTCAATGCCGCCGGTCAGCAGGGTATCATTACGGCCCGCGCCACCTCGGATGAGATGCTGCTGGAGAATATCGCCAGCGGCGACCGCACAGCGATGCACACGCTTTATGCCCGACACAATGTGCGGGTCTATCGCTTCGTTCTCCGCATGCTGCGCGACACGTCGGCGGCGGAAGATCTGGTCAGTCAGGTATTCCTCGACGTGTGGCGGACCGCCAGCCAATTCGAAGGCCGCTCGCAGGTCTCCACCTGGCTGTTGTCGATCGCACGCTTCAAGGCACTGACCGCGCTGCGCCAGCGTAAATATGAAGACATCGACCAGGACGATGTCATGGAAATCGCCGACCAGGCCGATACACCTGAGGCGTCGCTTGATCGCAGCCGCACCAGCGCCATTCTTCGCGCCTGTGTCGCCAAGCTGTCGCCGGCGCATCGCGAGATCGTCAACCTCGTCTACTATCATGAGAAGTCAGTGGAAGAGGTCGCCGGCCTGATCGGTATCCCCGCGTCGACGGTGAAGACCCGCATGTTCTACGCCCGCAAGCAGCTCGCCGATCTCCTGAAGACCGCCGGCATCGACAGTATCGCAGCGTAATCTGCCGCGTTCCTTTTGCTCCAACGTTCCAGACGTCAGTTCGCGTAAACCTCCCCACCTCCAGCGACCCGGACGGGATGCCCCCTTCCGGGTCGTATTCTGTTTGGAGCTACGGCTTTGTCATCGTCGGCGGACGCACGAACTTCCGCATCGACCTGCGCAATACATCTGACAAAATTGGACAAATTGTCTACGAGTCCAACGGCGAACGCCAATGTGGGCAGATGGACAGCCTTTTCAAGACGTTGCCGAATCCGGGCGGCCAACTAACAAAGACCTCGCGCAGTTTCGCCCGCGCGCTCTGCATGATAGAACATGTCCAGACTACACATGGACGGATGCAGATGTTCGAAGGCTTTGACCCTGTCATACTAGCCCGAGCGCAATTTGCGTTCACGATGTCATTTCACATCATCTTTCCCGCGTTCTCGATCGGGCTAGCGAGCTATCTCGCCGTGCTCGAAGCGCTCTGGTTGTGGACCGGGCGCGACGTCTTCCTCAACCTGTTCAATTACTGGCTCAAGATCTTCGCCGTTGCCTTCGGTATGGGCGTGGTCTCGGGCATCGTGATGTCCTACCAGTTCGGTACCAACTGGTCGGCCTTCTCCGACAAGGCAGGACCGATCATCGGCCCGCTGATGGCCTATGAAGTCCTCACCGCCTTCTTTCTCGAAGCAGGTTTTCTCGGCGTCATGCTGTTCGGACTCAAGCGCGTCGGTCCAAGGCTGCATTTCTTCGCTACGTTGATGGTCGCGATCGGCACGTTGTTTTCGGCGTTCTGGATTCTCTCGGCGAATTCCTGGATGCAGACGCCGGCCGGCTACAGCATCAACGCTGCCGGACAGTTCGTTGCGGCCGACTGGTGGAAGGTGATCTTCAATCCGTCCTTCCCCTATCGTCTCGTGCATATGGTGCTGGCAGCCTATCTCACCACGGCTTTCGTGGTGGGCGCTGTCGGCGCCTGGCATCTCCTCAAGGATACGCGCCTGCCCGGCCCGCGCGTGATGTTCTCCATGGCGATGTGGATGGCCACGCTGGTCGCGCCGCTGCAGATTCTTGCCGGCGATCAGCACGGCCTCAACACGCTCGAGCACCAGCCAACCAAGATCATGGCCATGGAAGGCCATTTCGAAAGCCATCCCCATGGCGCACCGCTAATCCTGTTCGGCATCCCGAGCCAGGCCGAAGGCAAAGTGAACTACGCCATCGAGATCCCCAAGCTCGGATCGCTGATCCTGAAGCACGACCTCAATGCGCCGATGGCCGGGCTCGATACTGTTCCGCGCGAAAACTGGCCGCCGGTGCCGGTGACCTTCTGGTCGTTCCGCATCATGGTCGGCATCGGATTCCTGATGCTGGGGCTGGGACTGCTGAGCCTCTTCATGCGCTTCCGCGGCAAGTTCTATGAGTCGCGTTTGCTTCACAGCTTTGCGCTGGCGATGGGACCGGCCGGCTTCATCGCCGTGCTGGCCGGCTGGGTGACGACCGAAACGGGGCGGCAACCGTTCACGGTGTTCGGCCTGCTGCGGACCAGCGACTCGGTCTCGCCGCTGGCGGCGCCAGCCGTTGCGTCGTCGCTGATCGCCTTCGCCATCGTCTATTTCCTGGTCTTCGCCGCGGGCACGATCTATCTGCTCCGGCTCATGGCCGCGCCGCCCCATCATGATGAGCAAGGCCCGGCCGGCGACGTCCCGAGTCGTGCGGCGGGCATTACCCCGGCTGTGGGTGCAACCGCATCGGGGCACGCGTCATGATCGATATCGCGGTCGTCTGGGCCTTCATCATCGCCTTTGCCGTGTTCGTCTATGTCGTGATGGACGGCTTCGATCTCGGCCTCGGCATGCTGTTTCCGCTGTTCCCGAAGAAGGAAGACCGTGATGTCATGATGAACTCGGTCGCCCCGGTCTGGGACGGCAACGAGACCTGGCTGGTGCTCGGCGGCGGAGGGCTGATGGCAGCGTTTCCGCTGGCCTATGCGGTGCTGATGCCGGCGCTCTATACGCCGATGATTGTGATGCTGCTCGGCCTCGTGTTTCGCGGCGTCGCTTTCGAATTCCGCTGGCGCACCACGCGCGAGCGCAATCTGTGGGACATCGCTTTCGCCGGCGGATCGCTGATGGCCACACTGGCGCAGGGCGTGGCGCTCGGCGCGATCCTGCAAGGCATCGTCGTCAATGGTCGCCACTATGGCGGCGGCTGGTGGGACTGGCTGACACCGTTCAGCGTCCTGACCGGCCTCGCACTGATGGCCGGCTACGGCCTGCTCGGTGCCACCTGGCTGGTGTTGAAGACCGAAGGCGCGTTGCGCGATCAGGCCTATCGGCTGAGCTGGTGGCTGCTATTCGCCATGCTCGCCGCCATCGGTCTCGTCAGCATCGCGACGCCATTTCTGGATGCCGAATATGCGCGGCGCTGGTTCGCCTGGCCCAACATCATCCTGACGGCGCCGGTGCCGATTGCGGTTGCTGCCATCACGGCGCTCTTGATGCGAAGCCTCGCGGCCAAACAGGATTACCGGCCGTTCTTCCTGTCGCTGGCGCTGTTCGCATTGTCCTATGCCGGATTGGGCATCAGCATGTGGCCCTATATCGTGCCGCGCAGCATCACCATCTGGCAGGCCGCGTCCCCCGACAACAGCCTGCATTTCATGAGCTATGGTGTCGCCGTGCTGGTTCCCATCATCCTCGGCTACACCGCCTGGGCCTATTACGTGTTTCGCGGCAAAGTTCGCGCCGGCGCGGGCTATCACTGATGACACCTGCATCGCAGCAAAAACCCGCCCCTTCAGACAAGCGCCCGCTGATGCAGCGCCTGTTGTGGTTTGTTGCGCTGTGGCTGGGCGGCGTCGCCAGTGTGACCCTCGTCAGCTACGTGCTGCGACTGTGGATTGCACCGAAATAGACGCGGTGACCTTTAATCAAATCGTCACCCGCAGACGGCAAATATGCCGGCGACTCACGACGTCCGCGCGCGGACCGTCGCCATGCCCGCTGATTTCATGGTTCCCGTGATTTGGCTGGGATGATACAGAATATCGGACGCGAAACCGGAGATGCCTGCGATGATCAACATCCGCCGCCTGCTTGGCTTTCAGCTCGTCGCCGCAGCCAGCCTGATGTTGTCGATCACGCAAGGCCTCGCCCAGCAACCGCGCCCGGATGTCGGCGACGAGCCCGGGCTGATTGCCGACGACTCCGTTCAGCTTGAACCGGAATTCCAGAAGCAGATGGTGCTGTACCGCACCACCGAGGCACCGGGCACCATCATCATCGCGACCTCGGAGCGCCATCTCTATGTGGTGCAAGGCAATGGTCGCGCGCTGCGTTACGGCATCGGCGTCGGCCGCGACGGCTTCCAGTGGCAGGGCCTCTTGAAAATCTCGCGCAAGGCGGAATGGCCGGACTGGACGCCGCCGCCGGAAATGATCGCGCGCCAGCCTTACCTTCCTCGCTTCATGGCGGGCGGCCCCGGCAATCCGCTCGGCGCCCGCGCGCTCTATCTCGGCGCCACCGTCTATCGCATCCACGGCACCAACCGGCCCGACACCATCGGCACCGCCGTATCGTCCGGCTGCTTCCGGCTGGTCAATGCCGATGTCGCCGACCTCTATGAGAGGATTCCGGTAGGCACCAAGGTCATCGTGCGCCAGAAGCCTGAAATCTGATCTGCGCCTCACCGTGCAGCTCTTCGATCCATTTTTTCTCTGACATATCTCTTTCTCTGACGACGGGGCGGACTTCGCATGGGGATGAAGCGGACTTTCACGACCGGGCTGGCCATCGGCCTGGTGGTTGCCACTGCAGTGGCTGCGGCTGCGATCACCTATGAGCGCTACGACACCAAGACGCTGAAGCGCACCGTCAAACGTGATGCTGTACTCTGCGGCGTCAATACCGGCCTGCCCGGCTTCTCGTCGCCGGATGCGCAGGGCACCTGGACCGGCTTCGATGTCGACTTCTGCCGCGCCGTTGCCGCCGCGATCTTCAACGATCCGAAGAAGGTGACCTTCGTTCCGCTCGACGCGTCGGACCGCTTCAAGGAGCTGCAGAGCCGCAAGGTCGATATCCTGTCGCGCAACTCCACCTGGAGCATGTCGCGCGAAACCAATTACGATCTCTATTTCCCGGCCGTATCCTATTATGACGGCCAGGGCTTCATGGTGCCGAAGTCTCGCAAGATCGATTCCGCATTGGAACTCGATGGCAGCAAGGTCTGCGTCCAGGACGGCACCACGACGGTGCTGAACCTCGCGGACTACTTCCGCAGCAACAACATCAAATATACCGAAGTGAAGTTTCCAAAGCTGGACGAAGTCCTGAAGGCCTATAATTCCGGCCAGTGCGACACCTTCACGGCGGATGCCTCGCAGCTCTATGCGCTGCGCCTGACCATGAGCAAGCCCGACGATCACTTGATCCTGCCCGACGTCATCTCCAAGGAGCCGCTGGCCCCCGTGGTGCGCCAGCGTGACGACGACTGGATGATGATCGTAAAGTGGACGCTCTATGCCATGATCAATGCCGAGGAGCTCGGCATCACCTCGAAGAACATCGACGAAGCCCTGAAGTCCAAGAAGCCCGACGTGATGCGTCTGGTCGGCACCGAAGGCGCCTATGGCGAAGACCTCAGCCTCTCCAAGGACTGGGCTGCCCGCATCATCCGCCATGTCGGCAATTACGGCGAAGTCTATGACCGCAATATCGGCGAAGGCTCGAAGCTGAAGATTCCGCGCGGGTTGAACCAGATCTGGAGCGCCGGCGGCATTCAGTACGCCCCGCCGATCAGGTAGGTACTTAACCTCTCCTCGCATCTTGCGCGGGGAGAGGTCGACCCGGCAGAGCACAGCGACGCCGGGGCGGGTGAGGGGCATGGCACAGGGCCAGCGCCAATCTCACACTCTCTAAGCAAAGAATTCCACGGGAAGCTTCGGCGCCCATCATCGGAGCGATCCGATGAACTGCCGATGAGGCGCGCGCCTGCCATGCCCCTCACCCGCCGCGAAGACGCGGCGACCTCTCCCCGCAAAGCGCGGGGAGAGGTTAAGAGCGCCCGCCTCAATAATTCTTCAGCCGCGCCAGCTGGTCCGCGTGATAATTGCTGTCCCCCAGCAATTCCTGGCAGACCCGCGCGCGCTTCATGAAGAAGCCGATGTCGAACTGGTCGGTCATGCCCATGCCGCCATGCATCTGCACGCCTTCCTGCACAGCCAGCGTCGCCGTGGTGCCGGCCTTGGCCTTGGCGACGGCAATAGCGGCCGGCGCCGTCGATGCGCCGTCGTCGATCAGTTGCAGCGCCTTCAGCACGGCCGCGCGGGTGACTTCGATCTCGGTATAGAGATGCGCGGCGCGATGCTGCAGCGCCTGGAATTCACCGATCAGTTTGCCGAACTGCTTGCGCTCCTTGAGATAGGTCACGGTGCGGCCGAACACTTCGTCTGACAGGCCGACCATTTCGGCGGCAACGGCACCGCGGCCGATATTCAGCACGCTATCCAGCAATGCCCCGCCCTGATCGACATCGCCGAGCACGCTGTCGGCCGTGACCTCGACATTGTCGAACGTGATCCGCGCTGCATTGTGCGAATCCACCATCGCGGTGCGCTCAAGCGCGATGCCCTTGGCCTTTGGATCAACCAGAAACAGCGTGAGGCCATCCCGCTCACCCGGCGCACCTGCACTGCGCGCTGCGACGATCAGGAGATCGGCGGTGTGGCCATCGACGACAAAGGCCTTCGCGCCATTCAGCTTGAAGCCATTGCCGGAGCGCGCGGCCTTCATCGCCGTTTGCAGCGGGCGATGCTTCGCGCCTTCATCGATGGCCAGCGCCGCCAGCAGCGCGCCACTGGCGATCTTCGGCAGATATTCCGACTTCTGCGCGTCGCTGCCCCGATTCAGCGCCGAGACGCCCAGCACAGCCGTGGAGAAGAATGGCGACGGCATCAGTGTGCGGCCAATCTCCTCCATCACCACGCCGGCTTCGACGGCGCCGAGCCCGCTGCCGCCGAACGCGTCCGGCACCAGCAATCCGGCAAATCCCATCTCGGAAAACGCGCGCCAGTAGTCGCGCGAGAAGCCGGTCGCATCCTTGGCATCGCGCAGCTGCCGGAAATGACTGACCGGCGCCTTGTCGCCGATAAAGCCGCGGGCGCTGTCGCGCAGCATGGTCTGTTCTTCGTTGAGGAGGAGAGGCATGGGTGTGATCCAATGATGAGGCGGCCTGGCGACCAAATTGATCCTAGCTCAGTCTTCATGGTGAGGAGGCGCGAAGCGCCGTCTCGAACCATGAGATGGAGTGCACCACCATCCTTCGAGACGCGGCCTTCGGCCACTCCTCAGGATGAGGGCAGAGTGAAATTCACGCCCCCGGCAAATCCAGAATGCGTTTGGCAACGATCCCCAGCATCACCTCGCTGGTGCCGCCTTCGATCGAATTCGCCTTGGTGCGCAGCCACGCACGCGGACGTGCGCCTTCTTGCGAGCGCTGGCTTTCCCATTCCAGTGCATCGATGCCGCCCGATGACATCAGGATTTCATGGCGGCGCTTGTTGAGTTCGGTGCCGTAATATTTCATCGCCGACGAAAACGCCGGATGCGCCTGACCGGCTTTCGCCAGATCGACCGCGCGCTCTGCCGCACAGGCCAATGCGGCCTCGTCGACTTCGAAACTTGCGATCTGCCCGCGCAGCATCGCATCGTCGAGGCGGCCCTGTTCGTCCGCCCCGATGGAGTCGGCAGCGACCTGGCCAAGCGGCCGGCCAGCACCGCGCTCGCCCATGCCGGAGATCATCGCGCGCTCGTGCTGCAACAGGTATTTTGCCACGTCCCAGCCGCGATCGACGGTGCCGAGCACATGCGACTTCGGCACGCGGACATTGTCGAAGAAGGTCTCGCAGAACGGCGACTTGCCGGAGATCAAAAGGATCGGCTTGGTGGAGACACCCTTCGACGTCATATCGAACAGGATGAAGCTGATGCCATCATGCTTCTTGCCGGACGCATCAGTGCGTACCAGACAGAAGATCCAGTCGGCGTAGTTCGCATAAGACGTCCAGATCTTCTGGCCGGTGATGAGATAGTCATCGCCGTCGCTCTCGGCGCGGGTCTGCAACGAGGCCAGATCGGAGCCGGCATTGGGCTCGGAATAGCCCTGGCACCAGCGGATCAGGCCCGCGGCGATCTTCGGCAGATGCTCCTGCTTCTGGGCGTCGGTGCCATATTTCAGCAGCGCCGGCCCGAGCATGGAAATGCCGAACGACACCAGCGGCAGACGGGCCGAGATCGCAGCCATTTCCTGGCGCAGAATCTTCGTCTGTTCGCCGTCGAGGCCGCCGCCGCCATATTCCTTTGGCCAATGCGGCACGGTCCAGCCCTTGTCGCGCATCCGTTCGAACCAGATCCGCTGCGGCTCGGATGAGTACTTCGCATTGCGACCGCCCCAGAACGTATCCTCGTCCGAGCTCATCGGCTTGCGCATCTCCGGCGGGCAATTGGCCTCGAGCCAGGCGCGCGTCTCGCCGCGAAATTGATCGAGATCCGACATCAACGTTTCCATCCATTTTGTGCGCGGGATGCCGAGCATCCGCAATGTTGTTGGGCGAAGCTTACTCGCCACTTCGTGGAATTCAATGGCCTGCTGCAAAGCGGAAGTAGTCAGGCTCGCCATTCCGGTGTATCGCCAGAGAACAACGAGCAAAAACACACGAGGAAACAACATGCGTCTCAAGTGGCTTTCGCCTGGCGAAATGTCTCCCGACCAGAAGTCCATCTATGACGAGTCGATCGCCAGCAAGCGCGGACGCCCGCCGGAGCCGATGATGGCCTGGCTCGCCAGCCCGAACATGGCCCGGCACGCGACCCGCCTCGGCGCGTTTCTGCGCTACGACACCACGCTGACACCCGCGCATGCCGAGCTGGCGATCCTCGTCACCGCGCGGCACTGGACCGCGCATTTCGAATGGTATGCGCACAAGAAGATGGCACTCGATGGCGGCCTCGATCCCGCCATCATCGAAGACATCAAGAACCGTCGCACGCCTAGTTTCAGCGAGAAGAAGGCGCGGGTGATCTATGACGTCGCCCGGTCGCTGCACGAGGCGCAGGGCCTGTCCAAGCCGCTCTATGACGAAGCCACCGAGACGCTGGGCCCCCAGGGCCTCGTCGAGATCATCGGCCTGTGCGGCTACTACACCATGGTCTCGATGACGCTGAACACCTACGAGTTCGGCCTGCCAGACGGGCTGGTCTCGGAACTTGCGTAGGCGATGCCCCTATGGGTAAAGCGCCGCGAGACCCATCAATCCAATTCCCGGAAACGATGGGTTTCGCGAAGACGCTCTACCGATCCTTCGATCCCGTGACTAGATCGTCTTGAGCATCACGCAACTCAGGAGCTCCCACATGCCCGACCCAACCCCGCCAATCCCCGCAGGCACGCGGATCGGGCATGTTCATCTGAAGGTTGCCGATCTGGATCGCGCGCTCGGTTTTTACCGCGATGTGCTCGGCTTCCAGGTCAAGCAGCGCTATGGCGATCAGGCTGTCTTCATCGCCGCCGGCGATTACCATCACCACATCGGCCTGAACACCTGGGAGAGCAAAGGCGGCCAGCCGCCGGCGCCCGGCACGACAGGTCTTTTCCATACCGCGATCCTGTATCCCACCCGCGCCGCATTGGCCGACGCGTTGCACCGCCTGCTCTCGGCCGGCATACAGCTTGACGGCGCCAGCGACCACGGCGTCAGCGAGGCGCTGTATCTGCGCGACCCCGACCAGAACGGCGTCGAACTGTATTGGGATCGGCCGGAGGCGGAGTGGCCACGGAATGGCGATGGCGGGATTGCGATGTTTACCAGGCGGCTGGATGTTGAGGAGCTGCTGAAGCAGCGGCAGACATAAACTCAGTCCTCATCCTGAGGAGCCGCGCCCCTTCGCGCGGCGTCTCGAAGGATGTGCCAAGCAGCTCATAGTTCGAAACGGCGCTACGCGCCTCCTCACCATGAGGTTAGAGCTTTGCTCTTCCGCCCCCGCACCATGATCAACACTGCCGCGGCCACCTGCAACGCCATGCAGACATAAAACGGCACGGCGTAACTGCCCGAGAGATCGCGCAGCCAGCCGACGATGCCCGGACCGAAAGCGTAAGTGACCTGCGTCGCCGCCGTGATCAGGCTAACCAGCACCCCGAACGAGCGTGCGGCAAATTCGCGCTGCACGATCAGCGCCGGCAGCGTGATCAGATTTCCAACCGAAAAGCCGAACAACGCGCAGGCAAAGAACACCAGCGCCTCATTGCGCGAATTGATAATGATCGCAAGCGCCGTCGCCTGGCTGAGAAACGACAGCGCCGATGCCAGCCGCTGATTGAGCCGGTCGATCACTGTCGAGAACAGCACGCGGCCAACCACCGCCATCAGCGTCAGCAGCGATACCGCGGCTGCCGCGCGCTCGCGGCCGATCACCGGATCGAGAAACGAGATCAGGTGCACGATGAAGCCGACCTGCGCAAACAATCCGAACGCAAAAGCAATGGTGAGCGTCAGGAACGCCACGTCGCGCATCGCCTCCGCGCGAATCCGTGTCGACGATGGCGCGCTGGCCGTAGCGGCAACACCGTCCGGTGTGGCGGATGCTGCGCGATGCGGCGGATGGCCGACGAAGATGATGATCACCGGGACGAGCAGCACAAGCATCGCGATCGCTGCTGCGATAGTCGCGCCGCCAAAGCCGAAGGCATTGCTCGCCGCGACCAGTAAAGGCACGCCGACGATGCCGCCGAAACTCGCGCCATTCAGCGCAAAGCTGATGGCCATGCCGCGCTTCTTGTCGAACCACAGACCAAGCGTGTTGGTGATCGCGCCGAGACTGGTGCCGGCCCAGCCGAAGGCGAGCAGCACGTTCACTGCATAGAGCTGCCAGGGCGACGTGATCTGTCCGAGCAGGATCGTGGCGAAGGCCATCACCCCGACACCGGCCAGCAAACAGTTGCGCGGCCCGAGCGCGCGCATTGCTTCACTCACGAATGCGACGAGCAACGCGCCAACGAGATAGAAAAACGTGGTCGCCGTCGCGATGGTCGAGGCCGGCCAGCCATGCACGCGCTGAAGTTCCGCGAGATACACGCTCTGGCCATAGAAACCGAGCGCCCAGCCGAATGTCGCGAGCAGGAAACAAACACCGACGATACGCCAGCCGTCGTAACGAGCGGATGTCTCGTCATTTACCTCGGGCTTCTTCGGCCCAGTCGGAGTCGCGTCCATTCCGGATCTGCTTTCATTACGTTTCGTCCATCATGCTGCTCTGCGACAACACGCCGCGCTGATGTACCACCGTGATTAGAATTAACCACCCGTTTTACGGGCCAAAACGCTTTTGGATTAACTTCACAATCAAGCCATTCAAATCTTCACACCCTTGGCAGCTGCATTCGGCAGCGCCATATGGTATCGTATTGGATATGGAGGATTTTGAACCGTGAATGCGCTCGCCGAAGTGACTGAACAGACCGACCGCTCGCTCCTGATCGTGGAGGACGACAAGCCGTTTCTGGAGCGTCTTTCGCGTGCAATGGAAACGCGCGGCTTCACGGTCACGTCCTGCGACTCCGTTTCCGAAGGTCTTGCCCAGATCAGCAAGTCAGCACCCGCTTTTGCCGTAGTCGATCTTCGTCTCGGTGACGGCAACGGCCTCGATGTCGTGTCGGCGCTGAAGCAACAGCGTCCCGATGCGCGCGCCATCGTGCTCACCGGCTATGGCAACATCGCCACCGCCGTGACAGCAGTGAAGATGGGTGCCGTCGACTATCTGTCGAAGCCGGCCGACGCCGATGACGTTGTTGCAGCGCTGCTTGCGATCGACAATGACAAGTCCGAACTGCCGAACAACCCGATGTCGGCCGACCGCGTGCGCTGGGAGCACATCCAGCGCATCTATGAGATGTGCAACCGCAACGTCTCGGAAACCGCACGTCGCCTGAATATGCATCGCCGTACGCTGCAGCGCATTCTCGCCAAGCGCGCGCCGCGTTGAGCCTTCTTTAAAAGCTAGATTTCGTTCGGCAGGGCTGCATGACCTTGAGGGTCGTGCAGCCTGTTCAGTCTGTGCGCCGCGGTCATCGCGAAGCGCAGCATCATGCCCTTGCGCGTCGGCGCCGGCAGACGATGCTCCGGTGCATCGCAATGCACATGCGCGCCATAGGCATCCGCCACGATCAGGCCTGTGTCAGCGGGAAAAATCTCGCAGGGCAGATCCTGCGTGAAGGCAAAGAACAGCCGGTCGCAATGCGCGCGATACTCGGGCCATTTCTGATCAGCCCGCAAATCCTCGATCGATGACTTGATCTCGACAATCCAGACATCGCCGCGTTCGTTCAGCGCAACCAGATCCGCACGCCGTCCGGATGGCAGCGGCAATTCGCTGACGCATGAGAATCCCAGCGACCGCAGCAACCTTGTGGTTCCGCGCACAATCGCCAGCGCCGTCTCCGACTGGCGACGATCGAAAATCAGCGCGGGCGTGTGAACGGCGTTCGATTCCATGGCGACAAACTTAGCCGATTTCGGCGGGGCCGCCCATCACGTCTCCCGCCAGTCTGCCGCACGCATGTCGCAAGCCGGACGCAAGTTTTCCGCAAGCGCAGCGGGCGTGTTCTTTCATCGCAGCAGCCCGGATTACGGAGACATTCCATGAGCTTATCCCATCTCAGTCGCGTCGTCCTGCTCGCGGCTGCCGCAACTTTGCCACAAGCGATTTTCGCGGGTTCCGCACAGGCCAAGCCGACCGTCGAGGTCGCCTTCGTGCTCGACACTACCGGTTCCATGAGCGGCCTGATTGAGGGCGCCAAGCGCAAGATCTGGTCGATCGCGACCACCATCCTTGACAGTAATCCCGACGCCGACATCCGCATGGGCCTCGTCGCCTATCGCGACATCGGCGACGACTACGTGACCAAGACCTTCGACCTCACCACCGACATCCAGGATCTCTATGGCAACCTGCTGCAGGTCCGGGCGCAGGGTGGCGGCGACTGGCCGGAAAGCGTCAACGAGGCGCTCGATGTCGCCGTCAACAAGCTGCAATGGACCAAGGGTAACGATGTCAGGCGTATCGTCTTCCTGGTCGGCGACGCACCGCCGCATATGGATTATCAGCAGGACACGAAATACACGACCACGCTCGAAGTCGCGAAGCAGAAGGACATCATCGTCAACGCTGTTCTGGCAGGCGCTGCCCGCGATACGGAGAAGGTCTGGCGCGACGTTGCCCAGCGCGGCGACGGCCGTTTCATCGCAATCCCGCAGGATGGCGGCCAGATCGTCATCATCGAGACACCCTATGACGAAGAGATCATCATCCTGCAGAACGACATCAACAAGACGGTGATCCCCTACGGCCCGCGCGCGCTGCAGAAGCACACCGAGAACAAAACCCGGCAGCTCTCGGAAGTCGCAGCGGCGGCGCCCGCCTCGGCAACGGATATGGCAAGCTACATCAACAAGCGCGCGAAAGTGTCGTCGGAAGCCGTCACGGGCGGCGGCGATCTTGTCAGCGACGTGTCCGCCGGCAAGCAGAAGCTCGACAGCGTGAAGGAAGATGAATTGCCTGAGACCATTCGCAAATTGTCGCCGCAGCAGCGCGCCGATGAACTCGGCAAGCAGATGAAGGATCGCAAGGCGCTGAACGACAAGCTGACAGCGCTGGTGGCCAAGCGCGATGCCTACCTCATGACCCAGCGCGACAAGGCGCCGGCCAAGGCGTCGTCCTTCGATCGCGAGGTGGAGGCGACGTTGAAGGTGCAGTTGAAGAAGTAGAACGCGGTCGTCCTTTCCCTCCCCTCTCCCCAGCGCAGCGAAGCTGCGCGCCGTGGGAGAGGGTGCCTGAGCGAAGCGAAGGCGGGAGAGGGCCTTGAGCGAGCGCCCCCTCTCCCGTCTCGAACCGCTCTGCGGTTCGATCCACCCTCTCCCACCCGTCGCGGCTGCGCCGCGCCCGGGGGAGAGGGGAAGAAAGAAGCCGCCCAAATTCCCCCTTTTCTCGCCCGCAAAAATCAGCATTGTGGCGCGATGACAGATGAAACCAAACATAAAGCCCAGGCCGGGGGCACCATCATTCCGGTGACCCTGTTTCAGCAGAACTGCATGTTGCTGTGGGATGAGGCCACGCGGCAGGCCGTGGTGATCGATCCCGGCGGCGACGTGCCACTGATCCTGGACGCCATTGCCAAGGCCAATGTGAAGGTCGAACAGATCTGGCTGACCCACGGCCATATCGACCATGTCGGCGGCGCCGACGAGCTGCGCGAAACGCTGAAGGTCGAGATCATCGGCCCGCATGTCGCCGATACGTTCCTGCTCGAACATGTCGAGGACAGCGGCGCGAAGTACGGCATGACGGGCACCCGCAACTTCATTCCTGACCGCTGGCTCAATGAAGGCGACACCGTCAGCGTCGGCGGCCTGACTTTCGACATCTTGCACTGCCCCGGTCATTCGCCTGGGAGCGTCGTGTATTACAGCAAGGCGATGAAATTCGCCCATGTCGGCGACGTGCTATTCGCAGGCTCCATCGGGCGGACCGATTTCCCCGGCGGCAGCCATGAGACATTGATCAATTCGATTACGACCAAGCTGATCCCGCTCGGCGACGATGTCGGGTTCATCTGCGGTCATGGCCCGGGCTCCAGCATCGGCCAGGAGCGCATGACCAACCCGTTCCTCACCGGCCAGGCATAATCCCGCCATGAGCGACGACAGGGCTTCCGGGGAGCAAGGAGCGCTTTCCAAGCACATCCTGCCGAGCTCCGGAACGATGATCGGCGTCTGCGCGACGCTGATCGGACTGGTCAAGATCATGGAGCCGCAGATCGGCCCCAGCCGGGTCGATGAATATTCGGCCATCGCCTCGCTGTTCTTCCTCGCCAGCGCGGTCGCGTCCTACACATCGATGCGGAAGTCGCAAAACCGCCAACTCAGCGAGCGCTGCGAGTCGATTGCCGATCAGTGCTTTCTGGGAGGCCTAGTCGCGATCACGGTAATCATTCTGTTTTTCGCCTACGAAGTCATCTAGCCAGATTAGTCGGCTCGAGCGGGATCGGCCCAGTCTTCGATCTGCGATGCCGCAATGGTGCGCTTGGGTTGATATGGATTGAGTGTGCCGGCTGTAGCGGTCCAGCCTTTGGCCAGGATTTCCCGGGCGAACAGTTTTGCATCGATTTCGGATTTGAAGGTCCTGGTCGTACGCACACCGTTTGTCGCACGAGTGTCGGACTTCACGGATTTGTCGGGGCCAAACGCCACGTACCAGATATCGGGCTTCGTCATCATGGTGTAGTAACGCGAATTGTGACGAAAAGTTGCATCTCGTGTGGCATGCTCGAGCTTGGCAGGCCTTACCTCTTGGTCGTATGCCGCGGCTCGACAATATCCGATACCAGGCCGAGCTTCTCCAGCAGGCGGATCGTCAGATAGGTGGTATCGAACTCCCACCAGCGATGGCCATGGCGCGCGGAGCGCTGATCGGCGTGATGGTTGTTATGCCAGCCCTCGCCATGGGCGAGGTAGCCAATGAACAGATTATTGCGGCTGTCCTCATCGGTCGCGTAGTTGCGATAGCCCCAGATGTGGGTGACCGAGTTGACCGCCCAGGTCTGATGCCAGACGAAGACGGTTCGCACGAAGACCGCCCAGATGACGATGCTCAAAGCGAACTGCACGGCCTCGGCCCATGAGCCGCCCCACAGCAGTTTGCCGGCCAGGCCCGCAAAGAAGAAGACGTTGATCTGGATGAGCAGGATCTTCAGCTGCCAGAGATTGCGCTCCAGCGCGACATAGAACGGATCGCGCAGGACGTCCTTGGCATATCGTTCATAGATGCCGAGGCGGGACAGGTCCGGGTTCTTCACCAGCAGCCAGCCCATATGGCCCCAGAAGAAGCTGGCAAGCGGGCTGTGTGGGTCCGGCTGCTCGTCGGACTTCTCGTGATGACGGCGATGGATGGCAACCCAGCGCGCCGGCGTATCCTCGGCGCAGCAGATCGCCACGACAACGAAAGCGTGCTCCAGCCATTTCGGACACTTGAAACCACGATGCGTCAGCAACCGGTGATAACCGATATTGATGCCGATGAGGCCGAACAACCGCGCTGCGATGACCGTCACAATCACCGCTGTCCAGTTGAAGAACATCGGCATCAGCGCGAGTAGTGCGAGTGCGTGAAAGGTGGCGATGGTGAGCGTGTTGAGCCAGTCGATGCGATAGGGCTGCACGCCGTCCGGCAAAGCGAGACCTGTCTCGGTACGATCGGCAAGGGGAATGTCCAGTGCGATGGCAGGGGCGATCTGATCGCGATTGCTGGTGGCCATCGTTCTCCGCATCCGGGCGATTGATCGCCGCGTGGTGCTCGTGTGATTCCCCGGCACTTCTCTACGCGAGAACATCGGCGCTGACTACAGATACGCCGCAGGCCATAGATGGAACAAAACGGGCCGCCTGAAGGCGGCCCGTTCGAAAAGTCATTTATTGATCGGCTTAATCGATCACTTCCACGATGCGATGGGTGCGCGGCTCGACGAGAACCGTGCGACCATTGACCACGGTGTAGCGGTATTCACGGGCGGAATTGTATTCTGCCGGAACCTCGTAATAGGTCACGCCGCTCTCAGGCAGCACGGCACCGACACGAACTTCGTTGCTATAGGTGTAGGATGGGCGACGCTGTTCCACGACATAGCTGCGGAACCGCGGACGATCGTCGACACCGAGCACGCCGGCTACACCGCCGACAACACCACCGATGGTGCCGCCTACGATAGCGCCCACAGGACCAGCTGCGCGCTCGCCATCGCGCGCACCACGCTCAATGCCTCCGGGGACACCCTGAGCCTGAGCAACGGCGGGAAGAGCCATCATGGCGACGATGGCAGCGGTTCCAAGAAGACGGCGGATCATGATGATCTCCAGTTTTGATTGATCGGTATTGCGCCGATACAAGCTCGCGGCCGCACAATGGTTCCGGCGATTGAACTGTTAGAACCTGCGCATCGAGGCTGAAATATCTGGAGAGATATGGAACCGGAGGGCTACGCCTTTTATTCTGACGCGTTTTCTAGACGCGAACCGGTATCCACTTCGCTTGAAAACGCTTTAGCTCGTGACCATCGCGCGGATGCGTCGCAGGAAATGATCGAGGTCGAACGGCTTGGTGATCATCTCCATCCCAGGCAGCAGAAAGCCTTTCGCCATAACGACGCTTTCGGAATAACCGGTGATGAACAGGATCTTCAAGTCCGGCCGCGCCTCGCGCGCTTGATCGGCAAGCTGACGGCCGTTCATGCCGGGCAGCCCGATATCGGTGACCAGCAGATCGATATTCGGCGTCTCGCGCAGGACCCGCAAGCCCGACGGACCATCAACTGCCTCGAGCACGCGATAGCCTTCGTCCCGCAACATATCGACGATGACAGAGCGCACCACCGGCTCATCCTCGACCACCAGCAGGGTTTCGCTTGCGGCCACATGCTGATCGCCCTTCAGCGGGGGCGCATCCTGTGCGGCAGCGTCTCCCTCATGGCGCGGGAGATACAATTTCACGGTCGTCCCGATATCGAGCCTGCTGTCGATGCTGACATGTCCATTGGATTGACGCGCGAAGCCGTAGATCATCGATAGGCCAAGACCCGTGCCCTGCCCGATCGGCTTTGTCGTGAAGAACGGATCGAAGGCGCGCGTCACGACCTCCGGGCTCATGCCGGTTCCGCTGTCGCTGACGCTGATGCAGATATAGTCGCCGGGCGTCAGAGCCGGCGCATTGGCATTGATGGCATCGACGCGCACATTCTGTGTCGCGATCTTCAGGTGCCCACCATCAGGCATCGCGTCCCGCGCATTGATCGCCAGATTGAGCAACGCGCTCTCCAACTGGTTCGGATCGCACAGCGTGCACCACAAATCGGGCGCCGCCGCGATATCGAGATCCAGCGTCTCGCCGATGGTCCGGCGCAACAGATCCTCCAGCGAGACGATCAGCATATTGGCATCGACGCTTTTCGGAATCAGCGGTTGCCGCCGCGCGAAGGCCAGCAACCGGTGCGTCAGCGCAGCCGCACGATTGGCCGAGGTCATCGCAGCGTCGATATAGCGCGCGATATTGTCGGTGCGACCCTGACCGAGCCGTGTCTGCATCAGGTCGAGCGAGCCGACGATGCCGGTGAGCAGGTTGTTGAAGTCATGCGCGATGCCGCCGGTGAGCTGACCGACAGCCTCCATCTTCTGCGACTGTCGCAGCGCCTCTTCAGTGTTTTTAAGGCGCTCGGCGGCAGCCTTCTCGGCTGTGACATCGCGCGCCACGCAATAGATCTGGTTCTGATCCGGCACCGCCGTCCAGGACAGCCAGCGATAGGAGCCATCCTTGTGGCGAAGGCGATTCTCGAAGCGGATCGTCGGCTCGCCGGCAGCAAGCTTATCGACCTCGGCCATCGTCCTGGCCTGATCCTCGGGATGCTCGAGCCAGCGCGAGGTCTTGTTGAGCAGCTCGGCCTCGCTCCAGCCGAGCGTGCGCGTCCAGGCCGGATTGACGGTGCGCCAGACGCCATCATGGTCGGCGACCATCAGGAGATCCTGCGACACGCTCCAGATCCGGTCGCGCTCACGCGTCTTGTCGCGCACGCGCTGTTCCAGCGTCTCATTGAGGTCTGCTAGTTTTGCCGCGAGCTGACGCGCCTCATCCTCGCTCTTGCGCAGCGCCTGCTCTGCCAGCACCTGATCGGTGACGTCGGTATGCGCACCGACCAGCCGCAGCGGCTTTCCCGCGTCGTCGCGCTCGATATAGGACCGCACCGAAATCCAGCGGGTCTGGCCATCGCTGGGGCGAATGATGCGATACTGCACAGTATAGTCGCGCACGCCGCTTTTCACAGCGTCGCGAAACTTCTGCTCCGTCGCCTCGCGATCCTCGGGGTGGATGCGACGCACCCAATCTTCGTGCGACTCGTTGGCTGCTTCCGGCGGCAAACCATGAACGATCAGATATTCGGGCGATCGACGATTGCGGAAGCCGGTACGCAGATCGACTTCGAGACCACCGATCTGGCCGATCTGCTGCACGCGCGCAAGCTCTGCTTCTCGCTCGCGCAAGACAATGGTCGCTTCATGATCCCGGGTGACATCGCGGCAAACCACCAGCACGCCGCCGACGCCGTCATCCAGATCGAGCGGACTGTAGCTGTAGGTCCAATAGCTGTGTTCGAGCTTGCCATTGCGCGTCATGGGGATCAGCTGGTTTTCGTGCCAGGTGGCACCGCCGCCACTCATCACCTGCGCGATCTGCGGGCCGATGATGGGCCAGATCTCATGCCAGAATTCACGGCCACGCGCGCCCAGCCCTGCGTGATGCTGTCGTGCATCCATGGTCAGCGCATAGGCGTCATTATAGAACTGGATGAGGTCCGGTCCCCACCAGATGAACATCGGGTGGTTGGTATTCAGAACGATCCGGATCGCGGTGCGCAGACTCTGCGGCCAGGTGTCCGGTGCTCCGATCGGATGCGATGCCCAATCGTAAGCGCGCATCAACGCCCCCATCTCGCCTCCACCGGCGAGAAAGTCGGGCGAATTCGGTCGATGGGCATCCAACATGCGCGGGCAATCGGTACGCAAGACCAGTCTGACGTATCTTGAGAACTTAGCGCCCTGTCAGACCTGGCGCAAATCGGCGCCGATCACGCCTGTTACTTGTCAGGGTGACTTGATGAGACCGGCAGCCGTGAGGGCACGAGTAATGGCACCGTTGATATCGATAGACCGCCGTCCTACGGGATCGCGGCGCGCGGCGCGTCGATCGCCTGACGTGCGCGGCTTTTGCGTCACCGATGAGACAGTGGCATCCGCCGGAGCCGCTGGTTCCACGGCTGCAGCTTCGACATTGCGCGGAGCAAGCTGCCGAGTAAGGCCGAAGAACTGCGCGATATGATACGAGGATGAGATGCCGACTTCGAGCAGGAAGGCACCGGCCGCGCCATAGGGCTCGTCCTGTCCGGCAATCGCCAGCGGCGTGCCATGCGCCATGTCGGTGATCGTGTAGGATTCCACGACGGTTTCACCGTCCTTGTTCCACCACACCTCGCGCGGATAGCCGTCGACATCCACGGCGGACATCGGTGCGGGCGGCAGGCCGTGAAGGTCGAGCCATTGCTTGACGATCTCGCCGGCATTGGCCGGATTGACGGTGCGATCGGCACTACCATGCCAGACGGACACTTTCGGCCACTCACCGGTATGCGGCGATGCCTTGCGCACGAGGTTGCCGAGATCGTTCGCGGCACGCGGCGCCGCGCGATACATACCGCTAAGCGCTTCCTGCATGGTGGTGGCGATACCGTAAGGCAGGCCTGCGATGATGGCACCAGCAGCAAACACGTCGGGATAGGTCGCGAGCATCACCGAGGTCATCGCGCCGCCGGCCGACAAACCCGTAACGAAGATACGCTTGCGATCCACATCGTGGTCCACGGCCATCTGCTCGATCATCTCACGGATCGAGAGCGCCTCGCCGCTGTCGCGCGCGATGTCATCGGCATTGAACCAGTTGAAGCAGGTGTTGCCATTATTGGATGACTTCTGCTCGGGCATCAGCAGCGCGAAACCATAGCGCTCGGCGAGAGCAGACCAGCCCGTGCCATTGTCATAGCCCGCAGCGTTCTGGGTGCATCCGTGCAGCACGACGACCAATGCCGGATTTGCTGCCAGCGTGGCGGGCACGTAACTGAACATACGGAGGTCGCCGGGATTGCTGCCGAAACCCGTTGATTCGCTGATCGGACTCAAACCTGCCGACGCACGGCCGCGCGCCAACCCCTGCAACGTATTGATTCCGGGCGGTTTCGGGAGATTGCGGAGGAAATCGATATTATCGGCAAGAGACACGGCAGCTCCTAGGTCGTCAGGCTTATACAACAGTACCAACGACATATGGTTGCTGCACTGCAAAATAAAACAAATACGGTTTCAATATACCTATCAACGAAACGAGAGGCGCCACGGACGCTTCCGAAATTACCTATATTGCAAAGGAAGCCCCGCAGGGCCGGCCATAACATGGCCACGCCATACGGGGCGAGTCGGGGAGAGATGACGAGTTATTGTTTCATCTCGTTCTTCATCATCTTGTCTTTCTTCATGCCGTCCTTGTGCATGGAATCCTTCTTCGCGCTATTTTTCGACATTCCCTGGGTGCCCGTGGCCTTGGTCTCGCCTTCCTTCGCCGTCGTGCCGGTGCCCATCTTGGTCGAATCCTGGCCGGACGGGCCGGTCGCCTGGGCAAAGGCTGCGAACGGAGTAGCGCCGATGGCCGTGGCGCAGATCGCAACAAGAATGGTTTTCCGCATGGTCAGCTCCTGTTGAGTGAACGGCCTTCAACGCGACGTGGTTCGAAACGTTCCTGTTCCGTCGGCCGTCAATTACCGGTTCCGCACACGGTTTCGCGATTGACGTCACACCAGACCGACGATGTGCAAAAGCACGCCCGCGCCTGCACAAGCCAACAGGATCTGCAGCAAACCAATCCTCAGATAGAAGACCCCAAGCAGCGCCGCGACCGACAGCGCGACAGCCCATCCATTGACGCTCTGCAGAACCGGCATGTCGAAGCTGAGTCCGAGCGTGCGAACAGGTTTCACCTCCCGAAACATCGTGTGGATGGCGAACCATATCGCCAGGTTGAGGATGACGCCGACCACTGCGGCGGTAATCGCCGCCAGCGCGGCGCTCAGCGCGCGGTTGCCACGAAGAGTTTCGACGAACGGCGCCCCGAGGAAAATCCAGAGAAAGCACGGCGCAAAGGTCACCCAGGTCGCGAGCAATCCACCAAGCGTGCCCGCCAGCAGCGGCGGCAACATCCCCGGTGCGCGGAAGGCGGCCATGAAGCCCACGAATTGCAGCACCATGATCAACGGACCAGGCGTGGTTTCGGCCATGCCAAGGCCATCGAGCATCTCACCCGGCTTCAGCCATGCGTAGTGATCGACGGCCTGCTGCGCGACATAAGCGAGAACCGCATAGGCACCGCCAAAGGTGACCATCGCCATCTTGGAGAAGAAAACGGCAATCTGGCTGAACACATCATTGCTGCCGAACGCCACGAGCAGCACAGCGACGGGCGTAAGCCACAGCACCAGCCAGACGACCGCAACGGTGAGCGACTGCCGTACACTCGGCCGGGCATGGAGAGGAAGTTGATCTCCGAGCAAACTATCAGCGTCGCCGCCGCCTGATGACCCGTGGCCCGCACTCACCGTGAAGGCCGACAGACCGGCCCGACCGCCGAGGAAGCCAATCGCTGCCGCACCGAAAACAATCACCGGGAATGGCACGTCGAGAAAGAAGATCGCGAGAAAGGCGATGGCCGCCAGCGCGCGCATCACATCGTTCTTCAGTGCACGACTACCGACTCGCACCACCGCCTGCAGCACGATCGCGAGCACTGCGGCCTTCAGGCCGAAGAACAGCGCCGCGACGATGCCGACATTACCGAATGCAGCGTAAATCCAGCTCAGCACCATGATGCAGATCGCACCGGGAAGGATGAACAGCCCACCGGCCATCAGCCCGCCAGCGGTCCGGTGCATCAGCCAGCCGATATAGGTCGCAAGCTGCTGCGCCTCCGGGCCCGGCAACAGCATGCAATAGTTCAGTGCATGCAGAAACCGGCTCTCCGACACCCAGCGCTTCTCATCGACGAGGATGCGATGCATCACCGCGATCTGCCCGGCCGGACCGCCGAAGGAAAGCAACGCGATCCGGAGCCACACCGAAAATGCCTCCGAGAAGGAAACGCCGTGGGTCTGCGGCTCGGGAATGGCTGGCGGTGTGACCGAAGTTGCTTCCGCCATCTCAAGCTTTCGTCTTTGCTGTCGGCCAGTTGTGGGTTTCGGTGCCGGCATCGCGGCACCAGCGATAGAACGCATCGTACAGATTCAGTCCAGCCTCAAGCTGCTCGAGATCGTCGGCATACATCCGCGACAGGCCGAGTGACGCCGCCAGCAGGCCCGGCGCTTCCGGGGCGAGATCGAGCCGTGCTGTATCCGCTGCGCGGACAATGGTAGCCAGCCGCAGCAACGGCGGCGTGGTGAGGCCGAATTCCTCGATCATCACATCGAAGGTACAGAGCTCGCCGCGATGGCTCCAGAACACGCCTTCGATATCGAAGGGCGCAGCATCGAATTTCTCGCCGACTGCCGACACTTCCGACGGCGCAACGAACATGAACAGAGCCGCCGGATCGATGAAACGCCGGATCAGCCAGGGACAGGCAATGCGGTCGATCTTTGGGCGTTCGCGCGTCACCCACAAAGTGCGGCCCTGCGGGTTTTGCGGCGGCAGCTTGCTGGTGGGAACGCGCGGCAGGCCTGCACTCTCCCATGCGAAATACCCGCCTTCCAGAACCTCTGCCGGGATACCGGCATCGCGCAGCAGCGCGGCAACGCCGTGACTGAGCTTGAGACCTTTCTGGCAGATCACCATGGCGGACCGACCGCGCAGCGCCGCGGCCCAGCCATTCACGTCGCCGAATGGCCGCCGGACCGAACCTGGCAGGAGAAACGGCGACAGGGCGAAATCCTCGTCGGTGCGAACATCGACGAGCGCGGGACATTTCGGCGTCCCGATCAGGCGAACGAGTTTTTCAACGGAAATGCTGTTAATCGATGACATGGCGCGTCCTTGCAGGAATGCGGGACGCGATACTTGGGCATGTCGCCTCGTGGGGAGATCGCTTTGTCCCCATGCCCCAATATCAAGCCATCGCGATTGACCTGTCAAGGCGCGTGCTGGACGATCAAACGCTGTGCTGGAATTCTATGCGGCGCCCGCGCGGCGCATCCATAGCAGAAAGCCCGCACAGGCGGCGACCGACAACACGCACAATGCGAAGCTTGCGAGCAGCGCGATGACTGCCGATGCCTCGGATTGCACCGCGAAATAGACCGCGCCGATCGCAGCAACGCCGGCTGCATTGGCGATTTGTGTCGTGGTGCCGTACATGCCCGAGCCGGCTCCCGCGCTCGACGTTTGTACAGTCGACAGCACAGCACTGGACAGCGGCGCCATGACCAGACCCTGACCGTAACCGAACACGGCAAGCGGCACCGCCAGCAGCGATGCAGACGACGCGTTGACGGCCAGCACCGTTGCGGCCAGTGCGGCAAGACCGATGACCTGCACCACGCAGCCCTCGATCAGCACCAGCGTGCCACGATGGCGTGACCGCATGCCGCTGTGACGGGATGCGACAACGAAGGCCAGCGCCAGCGGTACGAAAATAAAACCGGCCCGCAGCGGCGGCATGTGCAGCGTATTCTGCATGAACAATGTCATCACCAGGTAAAATGACAGATTGGCGAAGAAGAAAAAGAACACCGCGCACAGCCCGCGCATGAAAGCAGCATCCGCGAGCAACGCCAGATCGATCAGCGGCATGCCACCGCGCAACGCGACACGGCGCTCCAGCCGGACGAAGCCGGCGATCACTGCCGCACCCGCTGCCATCGCCAGCCACACAGACAGCGCCCAGTGCAGTTCGTGCCCGAACAGCAGTGGGCCGATCAGACCGAGCAATCCGGCGAACAGCACCAGCGCGCCCGGTATATCCAGCCGCGTGCCTGGACGGCGGGGAACGGATGGCATCAGCCGCCACGCAGCCACTGTGATGACAAGCCCCACCGGTACATTGACGAAGAACACCGCACGCCAGCCGAGGCCTGCGAGGTCCATCGTCACCAGAAGGCCACCGAGCAGAAAGCCCGCAGCGCCGGCAAGGCCGAGCACGATGCCGTAGACGGCGAAGGCGCGGGCGCGGGTTTCTTCATCCACAAACAGCACATGGATGGTGGCCAGCACCTGCGGCACCATCAGCGCCGCAGTGGCACCCTGTGCCAGCCGCGCCAGAATCAGCTCCGGCCCGGACTGCGCGAGCCCGCACCACAGCGAGGTCAGGGTGAAGCCAAGCACGCCGGCGAGAAAGGTGTTCCTGGTGCCGTGGATGTCACCGAGCCGGCCGCCGGTGATCACCAGCGTCGCGTATCCGATCAGATAGACCGCAATAACGGCCTCGATCTGCGCCGCGCTGGCACGAAGCTCGGCCGCGATGGTTGGGATCGCGACATTGACGATAAAGGCATCGACCCCAAACATGAACTGCGCCGCAACGACGATCGCCAGCACCCACCAGCGGCGCGTGGAGTCGACAGGATTGGCAACGATCTGGTGCATGGTAGCGCCTCGCTCAACGGTTCGGCCTGAAGCAGCCGCCCACTTTGATCCCAGCTTCCAGTCATCGCGTCGATTACCTCGGAGGTAGCTTTATTCAATTGAACTCTCCCGTCGGAATTGGTGGCGCGCTGACCGCAGGCCCGGCTTCGCAGGTCGATCTCCCCGTCCAAGTCACACCGAATTTGCATTCCTCGTGCAGGAAGATACCGCCTGTGGCCCGATTGCTGCATGGCGAAGCGATTGCATATGCCGGCCCTTCCGGTTTCGAGGCCTCTTCGATGTATGACTACGACATGATCGTGATCGGCTCCGGCCCCTCTGGCCGGCGTGCTGCCGTCCAGTTCGCCAAGCTCGGCAAGTCCGTGCTGGTGGTGGAGAAGGGCCGGCGGGTCGGCGGCGTCTCGGTCCATACCGGCACCATTCCATCGAAGACCCTGCGCGAGACCGTGCTCAACCTGTCCGGCTGGCGCGAGCGCGGCTTCTACGGCCGTTCCTATCGGGTGAAACAGGACATCGATGCCCACGACCTGATTGTGCGGCTGCAGAAGACACTCGACCACGAGGTTGAGGTGCTGGAGCATCAGTTCAGCCGCAATGCCGTGAAGACGGCGCTCGGCGAGGCACGTTTCACCGGGCCGCACCAGATCGAGATCGCCAACGAGAAGAACGAGATCAAGAATGTCACCGCCGGTCATATCCTGATTGCCTGCGGCACCCGCCCGTTCCGGCCGGATTATGTCCCATTCGACAACAAGACAGTGTTCGACAGCGACGAGATCATCGACCTGCCGAAACTGCCGCGCAGCCTCGCAGTCATCGGCGCCGGCGTGATCGGCGTCGAATATGCGACCATCTTCAGCGCGCTCGATGTTGCCGTCACCCTGATCGAACCGCGGCCGACCTTTCTCGACTTCATCGACAAGGAGCTGATCGACGAATTCATGCATGAGCTGCGCGACCGCAATGTCGCGCTACGGCTCGGCTCCAAGGTCAATGCGATCGAGCAGAACGCACATGGCCAGATCGTCACCCGGCTCGCTGACGGCCGCAACGTCACGTCCGAGATGTTGCTGTTCGCCGCCGGCCGCGTCGGCGCGACCGACCGGCTCAATCTCGATGCTGCCGGCATCGCCGTCGATCACCGCGGTCGCATTGCCGTCGATCCCGTAACGCTGCAGACCAGCGTGCCGCATATCTATGCGGCGGGCGATGTCATCGGCTTTCCTTCACTGGCCTCCACATCGATGGAGCAAGGCCGCGTTGCCGCCTGCCACGCCCTCGGGATGGAACCGCTGGCGCCCCCGGAGTTCTTTCCCTACGGCATCTATTCGGTGCCGGAGATTTCCACAACCGGCCTCACCGAAGAGGAAGTGCGCCAGAAGGGCATTCCCTATGAGGTCGGCGTCGCGCGCTTTCGCGAGACCTCGCGCGGCCATATCATGGGCCTGGATAGCGGCATGATGAAGATGATCTTCTCGACCAAGACCCGCCGCCTGCTCGGCGTGCATATCCTTGGCGAAGGCGCGACCGAGCTGATCCATATCGGCCAGGCCGTGCTCAACCTGAAAGGCACGATCGACTACTTCATCCAGAACACATTCAACTATCCGACGCTGGCGGAGGCCTACAAGATCGCCGGGCTGGATGCGTGGAACAGGATGACGGCGCGGTAGCGCAGAAGCACCATGGCCACATGGATTCATGGCCTGACGTCACGCGTGGCATGCCCAGGTCCTAGCTGCGCTTGCCACCAATCGAGATGAACGCCATGAGACAGGGCTCCGGCAACGGGTTGCGCCAGCGATGGCGTGTCCCGTTCTGCACGACGCAGTCGCCCTGACGCAAATGGACTTTCTGACCATCGTCCAATTCCAGCGTCATCTCGCCGCGAACCACGACACCGTAATCGATCGTATCCGACGTGTGCATGCCTGGCACATCGCGCTCGAAATGATCCCCCATGCCCGGGACCTTGTCCGACAACTCGCGCAGCCCGCTTTCCATTGTGACGCCGGGCGGCGGCTTCCAGCCTTCGGGGCGTCTGGGCGGATAGGAGATCAGCCGAAACATCGTACCGCCCGGGCCGGGAAACGCTTTCGTTCCCTTGAGCATCGGATCCGCCTCCAAGCCGGTGAGCTGCGGCACGCCCTCGGTCCTATAGAGTTCGTAGAATGTCAGGCCGGGATTGGCATCGATCTCCACGACCTTGGACGTGACATCGAAGGACTTGAACACCGACTTGCCGGCTTCATCGCGGCCGGTCACGACCCGCTTGGGCGGTGGCAGCTCGCTCGCATCTTTCGCATCCGAGCTTTGCGGCAGCGCGACCAAAGCGCCGCCACCGGCGATGGCCGACAGCGCCTGAAGTAACTGACGCCGATCGCTGCCTGCAAATCGTTCGATACCCTGCGCGGCATCCAGAGACCCAGCATTCGAAGGCTTCGGCTTCTGACGTGACAACCACCGCCATGAGAACTTGCTCATCTGCATTCTCCATCGCGCTTTATCGTCAGCACATCGCTGTGCTGCGAGGCTGATCAGGCCGACATGACGTAGGGGATGCTGCCGATAATGGCGGCAAGCTGGAATGCGTTCGACAGCATGCCGCCCCAATGCATCCGTCGGAGCCGGCGCACGGCCTCGGCATCACCGGCGTCTCGTGCGCTCATCTGACTATCCATCCGCCGCAAGAACCAGCCCCGCGCCCAGATCGCAAAAGCCGCGATCAAGCCGATGCCGATGGTGAAAACCAGTCGACCCGCCAGTGCAAAGGCCGTTGTCGCGATGACACCGGCGATAGCGACCATCAGGAAATAGGAGCGGAACAGGCCCCGCAGCAGCTGTGTCACTTCCGGGATATCCAGCCTCACCAGCAGAAAGGCCGGTGACGACAGCAGAAAGAAGCCCATCGAGAAAATCAGAAGGACTATAGAGGCCAAGGCGACGGCATCGGGCGTCATGCAATTACCCTTCTATCTGTCCGGGCAACAACCTTTCCATCAACTTCCGATACCAATATCCCCGTGGGCCTCTTCGACACTATTGGGCTTTGGTCGAATCCGGAGAGATATGCCTTCTCCAACAGAACAGCGCCTATCCGAAGAACCTGACACGGGCGAACCCACCCAGCCGAACATCCGTTGCGATCAGTTCAGCTTGACGACCTCCACACGCCGGTTCTTGGCGCGGCCGTCATCCTGGTCATTCGATGCTGCGGGCGCGAGCATGCCGACACCGGCTGCGCGCAGGCGCTTGCCATCGGCGCGGAAGCTCGTGGTGAGCGCCGCCACAACCGACTCCGCACGGCGGCGCGACAGATCGAGATTGTAGTCATAGGCGCCCTGATTGTCGGTATGACCAACGACCAACACGGCCAGTTTGGGATCGGATGACAGAAGCCCGGCGATCTCTTGCAGCGTCGGCGATGATTCCGGCTTCAGGTCGGCTTTGCCTGTATCGAAGAATATTCCGTAGAGCGCAACGCGGCCGGTAGAGCCGATGATCTTCGCCATCTCGTCGGCCTTCACGACCACCATCTTCTGCTCACGCGGCTTCGGCTCGACGATATGCACGACGGCCACGGTGCGTTCGTTGAAGGCCTTGCAGTACAGATCGTCCTTCACGAGATAGGTCTGCACGGTGACATAGGCTTCGCCGCCAACTTGCGGGATCTTGGCAGCGAAGAAGCGCTGATCGTCGAGATGAGACGCCATGGCGCATTTGCCATTGGAGAAATCACCGTCTTTCAACTGCGCTTCAGCGACGAAATACATCAGCAGGCTCATATCGCCGCCGCCGCCCGCGGCCGAGCGCGTCGGATCGCCCCCGCAGTCATCGGTCTTGCAGGTGTACAGAACCTCGCCGCCGGCTGCTTTCACCACATCCTGATAGTTTCGCAGCACTTCGAGCGGCGAACGGTTGGCCGGAAGCAGATAGGTGATGCGCGTCCGCGCACCTTCCACTTCAAGCGCCTTGTTCGGCTTGTAGACCTGATTGTTCATGCGATCGCGGTCGCTATCACCCGTCTTTTCGAGCTTCGACAGCGGGATGGTGAAGTCAGTGAAGGCGAGACGCTCATAGCTGATGATGAAGGAGCCGTCGTAACGCTTCAGCAGCGCACTATCCCGGGCACCGGGAATATCCTTGTTGGGAATCGTCGCATCGGCCTGTGCCGCACACGCACCGAACAGAACAAACAAGCCAACCGTCAGAATGCGTCCGAGCATGAGCCATGCGCCCCCGTTTCAGGAGCGCACACGATGACGATTCACGAGGTGGAAACAAGCGGACTCACGCGCAACGAATCGCCGCGCAGCCATGCCCGGTTTTCATTGAACCGTACGATGCTGCGCGGCGACCAATCTCGTTAAGTCCAAATGGGTTTTAGCCCCACGGACCGCGCGGACGCGACTGACCGCCGTTCCACGGGCCAGTTGCTTGAGGCGCGGATCGCGTCGGTACCTGCGACTGTGCCCCCATCTGCCCCGCAAGCTGCTGCAGCGCTGCGATTCGATTTTGCGTCGCGGGATGCGTGGTGAACAGATTATCCATGGCACGCCCCGACAGCGGGTTGATGATGAACATATGCGCTGTCGCCGGCGCGCGCTCGGCATCCTCGTTGGGAATCTGATGCGCGGCGTTGTCGATCTTGGCCAGCGCCGAAGCGAGCCACATCGGTTGGCCGCAGATTCGCGCGCCCATCTCGTCGGCGGCATATTCACGGGTCCGGCTGATCGCCATCTGCACCAGCATGGCGGCGAGCGGCGCCAGGATCATCAGCGCTATCTGGCCGATCATGCCCGGGCCATTATTGTTGCGGTTGCCGCCGAAGAACATGCCGAACTGCGCGATCATCGAGATCGCACCGGCAATTGTCGCGGTAATGGTCATCAGCAGCGTGTCGTGATGCTTGATATGCGCCAGCTCATGCGCCACCACGCCTGCGAGTTCCTCGCGCGACAACTGCTGCATCAGGCCGGTGGTCACGGCAACGGCCGCGTTCTCCGGATTCCGGCCGGTCGCAAAGGCGTTCGGCTGCTGATTGTCCATGATGTAAATCTTGGGCATCGGCAGGCCGGCGTTCTGAGCGAGCTCGCCGACCATGCGATACAAGTCCGGCGCGTTGCTGATATCGACCGGCTGGGCGCCGTGCATCGACAGCACCGCGCGGTCCGAATTCCAGTAGGCGAACATGTTCATGCCAGCGGCGACCACCAGCGCGATCATCGCACCCGACGCGCCGCCCATGAGATAGCCGACGCCCATGAACAAGGCGGTCATGCCGGCCAGCAGAATCGCGGTCTTGAAGTAGCTCATTGGTCCTCCTGCCCGCCTGCGGGAAACGCTGCGGTGCAGCCATCAAATGGTGATCGGCCCGATCGTTCCGCAAGGCGGCATTGTGCGGCAGCGCGTCGCGGCCATGCAGCGGATTGCATTGAATGCCGCGACATGTGGCCATAGGCTGCGCAACGAAAACATTAAAAAACATTACAAAGAGGAAACACTATGGCTCGCGTGAAGTTCGGCGCCTTTCTCGCACCGCATCATCCGATCGGCGAACATCCGATGCTGCAGTTCCGGCGGGACCTCGATCTCGTCGAGCAGCTCGATGCGCTCGGCTACGATGAATTCTGGTGCGGCGAGCATCATTCGTCGGGCTGGGAGATGATCGCCTCGCCGGAAATGTTCCTCGCCGCGGCAGGCGAACGTACCAAGCGCATTCGCCTGGGGACCGGCGTGATCTCGCTGCCCTATCATCATCCCTACAATGTCGCGCAACGCATGGTGCAGCTCGACCACATGACCGGCGGCCGCGCCATCTTCGGCTCCGGGCCGGGCGCGCTCGCCTCCGACGCGCATACGCTCGGCATCGACCCGATGACCCAGCGCGACCGCCAGGACGAAGCTATCGCCATCATCCGCCGTCTGTTCAACGGTGAGCGCGTCACCGCGAAAAGCGACTGGTTCACCATGAACGACGCCGCGCTGCAGATCCTGCCGCTGCAGGAGGAGATGCCCTTCGTGGTTGCGTCGCAGATCTCGCCTTCGGGTATGACGCTGGCCGGCAAATACGGCATCGGTATCATCTCGCTCGGCTCGATGTCGACGCAGGGATTGATGGCGCTGCCGACGCAATGGGGCTTTGCGGAGGATGCCGCGAAGAAGCACGGCACCACGGTGGACCGCGCCAACTGGCGCGTGCTGCTGTCCTGGCATATCGCCGAGACCCGCGAACAGGCGGCGCGTGAGGCCGGCCCCGGCCTGATGCGCTGGCACAACGAATACAATGTTGGCACGCTGCAGCGACCGGGCCTGCAGCCCTTCACCTCACCCGAGGACGCAGTGGAAAAGACGGCGGGCGGCGAGAATGCGGCCTCGACCATCGGCACGCCGGATGACCTCATCAAGACCATCAAGAACCTGATGCAGGTCTCGGGCGGTGTCGGCACCATCATCGGCTTCGTGCATGACTGGGCCAATCCCGAGAACACGAGGCGCAGCTGGGACATGGTGGCACGCTACGTGGTGCCGGAGATCAACGGCTACATCGCATCACTGCGCAAGTCGCAGCAATTCGTCATCGAGAACCGCGAGGTGTTCGAGCGCGCCGGACAGGCCGTGATGGCCAAGATCATGGCCAATGAGAAAGCAGCGGCGGCGCTGCCGCTGACGGGACCGGGACGCGTGGCGATCCCACTGGTGAATGCACCGGATCTGCAGAAGAAGAGCTAAGCCCGCTCGGCTCAGGCCTTTCCTCCGTCATTGCGAGGAGCGAAGCGACGCGGCAATCCAGCTCTTCACTTCGGCGAAGAAAGACTGGATTGCTTCGCTGCGCTCGCAATGACGGGGAGAAGCTGGCGGCCTACTTCCCGTAATAATCCTGCGCCGTTTCCCACGCCGCCGTCTGCAGCATCTTCGCAGTCGCTTCATCGATACCCGCGAGATACGGATTGCCCACCGGCGAGCGGCCCGTCAGCGCGGCGAAGACCACGCAGGACGCAAGGTATGTGCCTGCCATGCTCGGATGACGCCTGTCGGGCTGGTACAGATTGAGCTCGGGCTGCTTCGCGCGCACCCTCGCAAATGCCAGACCTGCCGGAATCACCAAGGCATTGTTATCATTACCGGCGACCGTATAGGCCTCGGCCAGTTGCTGCGTCATCTCCGGCTTGTCTTCATAGGCCCAGGACATGAAGAAGATCGGCTTCGCGCCATGGGCGCGGACGATGTCGGCATCCTTTTTCACATATTCGGTAAAGACCGACTTCAGCTTGGGATGGATCGGGCACTGGCTGCAATCCATCATGATCGCAGCATCGAACAGCCGCTCCCGCTTGTTGAAGATGATGTTGTTATTATCGTCGAAGGAATAGGACGCGATGGCGTTGGGTCGGAAATAGCTCTCGACATCATGCCATTCGAAGCCGGAGCCGCCGATGGTCACCGAGGTCGCCTGGTAGCTCGTCCTGTTGGCGGGATCGGCAGCGCGCACCATCCCTAGCACGTGGCTGTGCATGCTGTTGTTGAAATAGAAGAAGCTGTTGCCGATGAAGATCTCGGTCTTGGGGAAATCGGGCCCCAGCGACGTGACCTTGGGTTTGGTCTGCGCTTGCACCGCAACGGGCACACTGGCCATGGCAGCAAGGGTCGCCACAGCGACAAGCAAGACTCGCAAAGTTCTGGACAATGGAATGTCTCCCGGTTCTTATTATGTGCGGATATGCGTATCGATAGCATAGGTCGGTGCGGATTGCGCCGGCCTCGATCGCGGGAGGCAGACAGCGCCATGCCCCATGAGCTCGATTCCCATGACCTCGATCCCCTGATCCTTGATCTCCTGGAATGGATCGCGCGCGAACCCAGATCCCATGCCGACGTGCTCGATGCATGGCGGACGTCGTGCCCACGACTGACGGTGTGGGAAGACTGCATCGACCGTGGATTCGCGACGCGCCTGCACATCGCTGGACATGGCTCCGTTGTTCAAGTGACGGCCGCAGGCTTGTCCTTCCTGCAATGGCATGGCCGTGTCATGCCAAAGACACCAGCCTCGATCACCGCAACTAGTCCAGCGGCATCGTAAGCTGCGCGCCTTCATCGGCCACAAACACTGCGATCAGCTCGGCCGGCTCCGTATTACTCGCATTGGCCGAGACGAGATGCGTCGAGCCCGGCGGCTCGAAGAATGACTGCCCAACCTTGAAGATTTCGACCGGACCGCCGCCGAGCTGCGAGCGGATCTCTCCCTTGGTGATGTAGGCTGTCACCGTGCCGGAATGACGATGCGGCGCGCTGAAGCCGCCGGGTCCATAGGACACGCGTACAATGGTCACGCGCTTTCCCGGCACATTCGGCAGCGCATGCGACGTGATCAGTTCCACCGCATCGCCGGGATTGGCGCTGGAGCCAGCGTTGACGGCGCAAAGCGGCGCCAGAACAATCGACAAGGCGTCCATTGTCGCCGGAAGTGCTTTGCCAAGGGCAATCGCACACATCAGTCCTGCGGCAACGGCAACAGACACATAGCGGGCTTCAGGCAGCCGCGGCGCGATCGCATCGCATGTGATGGACATTCTTCGCTCCCTGCCCGTCAGCCGTTGTCCTGGCCGAACGCCTTGCGCATCGCGACATAGCCCTGCTGCTGCTGGCTCCAGTTACGACCGCCGGTGACACCGCCATCGACCACCAGATCGTTGCTATTGACGAAAGACGACTCGTCGCTGGCGAGGAAGACGGCGGCATGGGCGATGTCGTCCGGCAGACCAGCGCGCGGGATCGGCTGTGCAGCCTTGAATGCCTCGCGCATCAGCGCCGGCGTCTGCTCGGCTGCTTGCACCGATAGTCCCAGCGCCTTGCCGAAGATTCCGGTGGCGATGGCGCCTGGCGAGATGCTGTTGACGCGCACGCCGCTCTCACCGAGCTCCATCGCCACGCATTTGGTCAGATGGATGACCGCGGCCTTGGCGGCGCCGTAGACCACCGAGGACGAGTAGCCGGCGAGCCGGCCGGCAATACTGCCATTGTTGATGATGCTGCCCGAGCCCTGCTTCTTCATATGCGGGGCGGCATGTTTCATACCGAGCATGACGCTGCGTACGAGTGTCGCCATCGCCGTATCGAAACGATCGACGTCGAGGCCTTCGATACCACCGGTTTGCGCCGGACCGCCGGCATTGTTGAACAGGCAATCGATGCGACCGAATTTCTCGACCGCGTGACCGATCAGTGCACTCATCTGCGCTTCATCGGTAACGTCGGTCTGACGGAAACTGCAATTTGCGCCGAGCTTCAAAGCAAGCGCATGGCCTTCCGGCGCGCGACGCCCGGCAATCACAACTTTCGCACCCTGCGCGATGAAGATTTCCGCCGTACGGTATCCGATGCCGCTCGTTGCACCGGTGATGACTGCGACCTTGTTGTCGAGACGCCCCATATCGTTTCCCCGTTTGTTTTTATGGCCGGCATTTGACGCCCCGAACCTGCGCCCGCGCAAGGCGTATTTTGAGTCAGCGCGACTCGCAGCCCGCTGAATTTGCAGATGAAGCGGCGCACTTTCCAAGCCACAACCGTCGGAGAGTCCCGAGAATTACGATTAAGGAAGTTCTAAGACGCATCTGCGTATCGTGCAGCATTGTACCGCCATCCAAGCATGGCTCGCGATTGCTGGAGACCTTTTCCGTGAAGCTGCTCAATAACCTGCCGATTTCCGCCAAGCTCGGGCTTCTCGTCACCGTCACTCTGATCGGTCTCTGCCTCGCCGGCGTGCAGGCGACGCGCCTCGTCAGCGCCGAGATGCGCAGCTCTCGCATGGAGCAGGTTCTCGCCATCGTCGAAACGGCGCGCAACATGGCGCTCGGTCTGCAGAAGCAGGTGACAGCCGGCGAGTTGACGAAGGATGCCGCGATCCAGGAATTCGTCAAGCGCGCCCGCACGATGACTTATGACAAGGGCAACGGCTACGTCTTCTCCTATGACATGAACGGCATCGCGCTGGTGACGCCGGATCCGAAACAGTTCGGCACCAACCGGCTGGACGTCCCGACCAACGGCCGTGCGCTGACCCGCGAGTTGCGCGACGGCGTCGCCGCCAAGGGCGATGTCACGCTGTATTACGAATACATGAAGCCGGGCACGACCGAATTGATCCGCAAGTTCTCCTATGCGGTTGCCGTGCCCGACTGGAATCTGTTCGTCGGCACCGGCGCCTATCTCGACGACCTCGATACCAAGATGACGCCGATCATCTGGTCACTGGCGACAGCGATCCTCGGTATCGCGGTCATTGCCGGTCTGATCGCCTGGTTCATCGCCCGCAGTATCACGAGGCCGCTGAGCCAGCTCGGCACCCGCATGCGGGATCTTGCTGACGGCAAGCTGGAAGCCGAGATCCCCGGCGCCGGCCGTCGCGACGAGATCGGTGCGATGGCTACGACGGTGCAGGTATTCAAGGACAACGCGATCCGCATGCACGGCCTCGAGCAGGAAGAGGTCGCCGTCCAGCAGCGCGTCGCCGCCGAACGCAAGTCGGCGATGAACAGCCTTGCCGATGGCTTCGAGCAAAGCGTCAACGGCGTCGTGAAATCGGTTGCGACGTCCGCGGCCGGAATGCAGGCCACCGCATCGTCCATGACCAACACCGCAAGCGAAACCACCGATCGCGTCGCCAGCGTCAGTATGGCGTCCGAGAAGGCGCTGAACAACGTGCAGACCGTTGCGGCTGCAGCGGAAGAACTGACGGCGTCCGTCGAGGAAATCTCGCGGCAGGTCGCGCAATCGACCGAGATCGCGCGGCAGGCCGTCGGCGAGGCAGACCGAACCAACGCAACGGTTCAGCTCCTGTCCGGCGCAGCTGAGAAGATCGGCGTTGTGGTTCAGTTGATCGACACGATTGCAGCACAGACCAACCTCTTGGCGCTCAATGCCACCATCGAGGCCGCCCGTGCAGGTGAAGCGGGGCGAGGCTTCGCGGTTGTCGCGTCGGAAGTGAAAGCCCTCGCAACCCAGACGGCCAAGGCGACGGAGGAAATCTCGGCGCAGGTTGCCAGCATGCAGTCGACAACCGGCGATGCCGTCTCGGCGATCGGCAATATCAGTGCGACCATCGAGAAGATGAGCGAGATTTCGATGGCGATTTCATCGGCCGTCGAGGAGCAAGGCGCTGCGACCCGCGAAATCGCCCGCAACATTCAGGCGGCAGCCACCGGCTCCAGCGAAATCGCCACCAATATCGGCAGCGTCAACGCAGCAGCCTCCGCCACGGGACAAGCGGCCGGACAGGTCCTCAACGGCGCGCGTGAACTCGACGGGCAGGCCAGCATGCTGCAATCGGCGGTGACGGACTTCCTGACCAAGGTTCGCGCGGCCTAAATCAGGCGACCGACCGAGCTTCGATCGATACGGGCCGTTCCGCTTACAGTGCGGGGCGGCCCGATGCCTTTTTGGCGTTGGATGCCAGCGTGGTCAGAGCTGCTTCATCCGCAACGGGACGCTGCGTAGCTGCCAGCAGCGGCGCATCGACATATTGACGGATGCCGTTGTGATCCATCACGAACAGCGGCCGGGTGTTCTTCATGTTGACGTCCTCGACCATAGCCATGCGACGGTTGTCGAGCATGAACCAGCGGCCATCGAGACGGGCGGCCGCAACAGCGTGGTCTTCCTGGCGCAGCGTATCGCGCAGGATCACAACGCGCAGATCCTCGGCCGCAACGCCGGCGGCACGTAATGCGGTAAACTTGGCGATGGCATAGTCCTCGCAATCGCCGGCACCAGTGGCGAACAGTGCCAGCGGCGAGCGCCAGACATCCGTTGCGCCATAGAGCACAAGATCATCACCGGGCCGAACCGCCAGATTGATAGCGCGATTGACCTCACCCATGCGGGCGCGACCATCGCGAGCACTGGCATCGCCGACGATATCCAGAAACTTCGCGGCCTCAGGCGAGCAGCGGACGGGTATCTCGGCACAAAGCTCGACGGCAAGCTGCTCGTCGTCCTGCTCGCGTTCCACCCCGCGCCATTTGGTTTTGAGCTCGCCTTCCGGCAGCGCCGATGTGGCGAGGCCAAACGGCTCCGCAGGCCGCTCGACTGCGTCGATCGCCTGGTCAGGAAAGGCCGTTCCGGCCAGGAGATCAGCGGGTGCCGCGAAAATCGCCAGCCCCAAGGCCAGCACAGACGCGCAGCGCACCCGCGCAAAAGCAGAAGTCCACATCATAGACGCCCCGTCTGTCCGGGCATCGGCAAGCAGGGCTGCTCGCACGTGACCGGATCATTTGTGGGGCCATCTTGAGGCGGCTAATTTTCGACGAGATTAAAAGGGGGTAGCCGGGTCGGCGAAGTTCGCGGACAGGCTAAAGGGGGGCTAACCGGCTTGACGACAATTTTATCGAAATGGCCGAAAGGCTAATACGGGAGGGATTATATTACCTCACGCATTCGTTCCAGCGACGTCGATTTCCGCAACCGGGAACACAGCCTGAACTCGGAACATCGTTACCGAAAATTCACTATATGGATCAGTGGTATCCGGATGATTTCACAAAACGGGCGATAGCTTGAAAAAGTGATGCGCAGACGTCCACTATCGCATTGCACCCCGCGGTGGTATGCATGGCTCGCAAATTAGCTAATTAATAACCATAACCATGCGCGGTAGAAATTGAACTACGCGGGTCCATTCGAATTTTCGCAATCTGGCGATGCTCCGGCCGAACCAACGGCTGGTGGCGGCAGTGTTGGCCATACGTTTTCCGCTCATACGGCCGGTTCCGCGATTGTCGTGCAGGATGCCAACCTGCTGTTCTCCGGCGACTACAAGCGCTCCGGCGTCGATCTCGTCCTGTCCAAGGACGGGCACGAACACGTCGTCTCCGACTATTTCAAGGGTTCGCTGCGCGCAGCTCTGTCGTCGCCCGATGGCGCGCAGCTGTCCGGCGACCTCGTCACCGCCCTTGTTGGTGAAGTGCAGGTCGCGCAGCTCGGCGGCGGCGCCACTGCCGCCGCGCAAGTCATTGGTACTGTTAGCAAGCTAGCCGGCAGCGCGACAGCCATCCGCAATGGCGTCTCTGTGACGCTCAATGTCGGAGACCAGGTGCAGAAGGGCGACGTGGTCCAGGCTGGCGCAGACTCATCGCTGACCATGACTTTCATCGATGGCACCGTGTTTGGCCTCTCGGCCAATGCACGCATGGTGCTGAACGAGATGGTCTACGATCCCCAGGGATCGGCGAACTCATCCTTGCTCAGCCTCGTGCAGGGCACGATCACTTTCGTTGCCGGCGAAACTGCCAAGCATGGCAACATGCGCGTCGATACGCCGGTTGCCACGATGGGCATCCGCGGCACCGCCGTGTTGGTCGAAATCGGTTTCGAAGTGCCCGGACAGGGCGGCGCACCGCCGGTGAAATTCCAGGTTCTGGTCGAGCCCAACGGCGCGACCGGCTCCTACGTTTTGTATAGCAAGACCAGCGGCCAGGCGATCGGCACCGTCAATGCGGCCGGTCAGGTCACCAGTGTGCTCGGCAATGGCGATACATCCACAGGCATCGCCGATCCGCTGACGCCGATCGCACGGGCGATCATTGAGCAAACGCTGCAGACCTATTTCCCGAACTACGTTCCGAACGCCAATCCGCGCAGCGGACCCGGCGGCGGTTCATCTCCGGGCGATCCCAATTCCGGCACCAGTCCGGATCCCTTGAAATTCATAATTCCGGATCTTCTGCCGAACCAGCCCTACACCGTCCCGATCAAGCTGCAGGGCGACGGCTCCAACACGTCGCCGATCGACGTCACCTTCACGCGCTTCAACACCGCGCCGATCGTCACCGTCGCTCCGGTTGTCGTGATGCTGCCGGTCGACAAGACCAGCTTTGAAATCAAGGATCAGGTCCAGATCACCGATCCGGATAGCGGCGACGTTGCGACACCCTATGTGCCGGGCACAGCGCATATCATTTCGGCGAGCGGCCCGAGCGGCACACCCACGTCGCTTGACCTCAAATCGCTGGTCACCGTCGATCCACAAACCGGTCATGTCAGTTACAATCCGGCAGCGTTCAAGTTCCTCGCCGCCGGACAGAAGGCCGTCTACACCATCGGCTTCGACAGCCAGTCCGGGCCGGACACGACCCATGAGACTCTGACCTTCACGGTCGATGGCTCCAATGATGCGCCTGTCGTGCTGTCGGCACTGACCGCTGCAGCGAGCCAGGATGACGGCGCGCAGAGTTTCAACCTGCTAGCCGGCGCATCCGACGCCGATCTCGGCGAAACGGCGACATTGACTGTCGGCAACGTCAAGTTCGCGCTGAATGGCGGCACCGCACAACAGGCCGCACCGACCGGCGTGACACTGACCGGCACGACGCTGCATGTCGATCCGAGCGCCTTTGCCTATCTCGGCGAAGGCCAGACCGCGACCATCACCGTCACCTACAACGTTATCGACGCCCATGGGGCGAGCGTCGCGCAGACCGAGACGATTACGGTTACGGGCGTGAACGATCAGCCGACGATCGTATCGACGAACTTCACAGTGCCTCAGGGCGGAGAAGTCACGCTCGGCGCCACGAGCTTCACCATCAGTGACCCGGATGTCGGCTCAGACTTCACATTTACCGTCACCAATGTGAGCGGCGGCTATTTCGTCGTCGATCCGCCGCCTGGCCAGCTTCTTCGCTTCGCCGGATTCCGAGCGCTCTCCGAGAGCCAGGCGATCACCTTCACCATGGCCGACCTTCAGCACGGACGGGTTCACTTCATCAGCGACGGCAGAGGCCCGCCATCATTCGACCTCCAGGTCGATGACCGCAGTGGAGCTCCGAACAGCCAAAGCCCGACAGCGACTCAGACTGTCAAATTCTCGGACCTTGCCCCTGTCGTCGACAAGCCGCTCACGTCAGCGGCAAACGAGGGCGACTGTGCCGTCACGGTCGATCTCCTGACAGGCGTTAACGATCCGGATGGCGGAACGCTGTCGATCGACAACGTGCGCTATACGATCGGCAACGACGATTCATCAACAGATCTTCCGGCAGGGCTGTCGCTTAACGGCACGTCGTTGACCTACGATCCTGCAAATAAAGCATTCGATCATCTCGCTGCCGGCGAGAAGATGATTATCACCGTCAGTTACGACATCTTCGATGGCCAGGGCGGCAAGACCACGCAGACGGAAACCATCACCGTCACCGGCACCAATGACCGGCCGGCGATCAAATCCGCTTCGTTTGCCTTGAGCGAGGGTGGCACCACTGTTCTCTCCGCCACCAGCATCGGCATCGTCGACCCTGACAGTCACGACTTCTCCTTCACCGTCTCCCAGGTCCGGCACGGCAAGTTCCAGATTCAGACCGAGAGCGGCAACTGGTGCGACACCACCACATTCACCTCGGACGACCTCGACGCCGGTCATGTCCGATTCGTGCATGACGGCAGCGAGTCCGACGCGAGCTTCTCGATCCGGGCTAATGACGGCCAAAGCGAGCATAACCTCAGCGACACCTTCCGCGCCACTATCGAGATCGAGCACGTCAACGACGCTCCCAAGATGCTCGCGGCACCGCTGCTGATCGCCGAAGGCGCCACGGTCGTCCTGACCGTCCTGAACTTCCTTGTAAACGATCCCGACGACAACAGCTTCACCTTCACGGTCTCCGACGTCGAACACGGCGTGTTCAAGATCAAGCAGGGAAACAGCTGGGTCGAGACCGATCACTTCACCACCGCAGACCTGAAGGCCGGCCGGGTTATCTTCACGCATGATGGCGGCGAGATTCCGCCGTCATATACCGTCACAGCCGACGACAACCACACCGATACACCCAATCACCTGAGCAATCCGGTCGACAGCACCGTGGTCTTCATCCCGGTCAACGACGCGCCGAAGATCGTGAACGCTCACTTCAGCGTGGACCAGGGCGGCAGCGTCCTGCTTCACGCATCGAATTTCGGCGTCTGCGATCCAGACAGCAGCAGTTTCAAATTCACCGTCTCCAATGTGAAGGGCGGTCATTTTGAAACTTACAACTATAGCCACGGGCAGTGGTCGTGGACGACCGATACGAGCTTCACCACAGCGGAGCTGAATGCTGACCACGTCCGTTTTGTGCAGGACGGCAGCAACAAAACGCCGACTTTTTCGATCAAAGCTAATGACGGCTCGTTGTTCAACAGCACGAGCGATGCGTTCAGTGGCGGCAGCACACTAACGCATCCGGCGCCGACCGCAAATGAAGATCACATCCTCAACGCAGCAGTGCCCTCGCTTGGTGACGGCTGGCTACTGAACATCGATAACGGCCACTATTATCGATTGGTTACAACCGCATCGAGCTGGAGCGTCGCAAAAGCGACGGCTCAAGCGGACGGTGCTTATCTCGCAACGATTACAAGCCAATCCGAACAGGACTTTGTCGGGCCGCTTGCCACCGGCTATCGCGCCTGGCTCGGAGGCGTGAGCCATGACGATGCGAATGGCTCGGGACATTTTTTCTGGGCAACCGGCCCCGAGGCAGGCACGCCCTTGAACTATGCACACTGGGCTCCGCTCGAGCCGAATGGCGGTGGTGGCGCGAATACACAATACATTCACATCGAAGGCGTCACCGACTCCCAAAATCTTGGATGGAACGACGAACCGGGTTTTGATAACGGACGTGTCTTCATCGAGGAATTAGGTGGATTGCCGGGACAGATCGCTTTCCGGGAAGACACCGGCACGACGCTGACGACACAGCAGTTGCTGCAAAACGACACTGGCCAGAACCAGAGCTCGCTCTCTATAACCGCAGTGAGTACAACGAGCGTCCACGGCGGATCGGCGACGCTCGCCGACAATATTATCACCTATCATCCATCTGCGAACTACAATGGCGCCGACAGCTTCACATACACGCTGTTCGACGGCACGGTGACATCAACGGGTACCGTCAGCTTCGACGTTGCACTGGTCAATGACGCGCCGATGATCTCGACGGAAAACCTGTCTTTTTCGCAAAGCCAGTCCGGCCAGATCACACTGATGGGGATTTCGGTCGCAGATGCGGACTCTTCAAACGGGAATTTCACCGTCACCACCGCAACAGGCTGGGGCCATGCGACCCCCGTCGGAGGCAACTCCGAGAGCTTTGCTGCCATCAATGCGAGTCTCGCACAAGGTATCACCTATGCGCCCGGCAACTCTGTCCCCCCGACCACGGAGAAGGTGTCGGTTACGGTCACCGATAGCGATGGCGCATCAGACTCGGTGAATTTCATCGTTGCGTTGTCAGACTCGGCTTCGATTGTTCTCGAGGGAACCAGCGGCAAGGACGTCATTCTTGCGACTTACCTGAAGGACACGTTGACCGGAGGCGCTGGCAAGGATCAGTTTGTCTTCGCGAATAATCAGGGCCAGCATACGATCACGGATTTCAAGCCGGGCGAAGACCGGATTGATCTCCACATGCCGAATGCGCCGACGACTGGCAGCACTTTGACGGCCTGGCTCGATGCGCACGCCACCCAGGTCGGTAACGATACGCTGATCCATCTCGATGCGCCCGACGCGGTGGTGCAGACCAACACGATTCTGCTTCAGGACGTGGTCAAAAGCCATCTCACTGCAAACGACTTCATTCTGCATGCCTGATCCCGTGCGGAGGGATTTCGGCACTGGCCGACTGGTCCATTAACTGTCCCTAATGGACCACCTGCACAAATCGTTCCGATGATGGCATAATGGCCGTTAGATCAGGGCTCGGGTGGTGTGCAGCACCTGACGACCATCGATCCGTGCGATCCGCAAAGGTTTGACGATGCAGCGTGGCCTGTCACGAACCTCCAGCCTGCCAGCGCGGACTGAGCTCGGCGATGCCTTGCGGGCCTGCCGCGGCGCCTTTCTGGGCGTCGGGCTGATGAGCTGCATGATCAATATCCTGTATCTGACCGGCTCGTTCTTCATGCTCGAGGTCTATGACCGTGTGCTGCCAAGCCGCAGCGTGCCGACTCTCGTCGGTCTCATCGTCCTGGCCGGCGGCCTTTACGTGGCTCAGGGTATTCTCGACCTGCTGCGCGGCCGCATTCTGGTGCGGATCGGTAGTTCGCTTGACGAGGCGCTGAGCCCTCGCGTGTTCCAGACCGTGGTGCGACTGCCGCTCCTCGCCGGCGGACACAACGAAGGCCTGCAACCGCTGCGCGACCTCGATAACGTCCGCTCGTTCCTCTCTGGCATGGGGCCGAGCGCACTGTTCGACCTGCCATGGCTGCCGCTCTATCTGGCGATCTGCTTTGCCTTCCATCCGATGATCGGCGTCACCGCATTGGTCGGCGCAGTTCTGCTGGTAGGCCTGACGATCCTCACGGAAATCATGACCCGCGAACCTGCGCGCGAGGCCAATGGTCTTGCGGCACGCCGCAGCGGGATTGCCTCGGCCAGCCGGCGCAATGCCGAAGTCGTCGTCGCGATGGGCATGGCCGGGCGTCTGACGCAGCGCTGGCGCGAAGCCAACGAGACCTATCTGGCCGGCAACCAGCGCACCAGCGATGTGGCCGGCGGTCTCGGCGCCATCGCCAAGGTGATGCGCATGATCCTGCAATCAGCGGTGCTCGGTGTCGGCGCCTATCTCGTGATCAATCAGGAAGCCACCGCCGGCATCATCATCGCCGGCTCGATCCTCAGTGCCCGCGCGCTGGCGCCGGTCGATCTGGCGATCGCGCACTGGAAGGGTTTTGTCACCGCCCGGCAGAGCTGGCATCGGCTCAACGGGCTGCTATACGCTCTGCCGGATCAGGCAGCTGTTACTCAGCTGCAGAACCCGTCGCAGAAACTGACGATCGAAGGCGTCAGCATCGCACCGCCGGGTGAGCAGAAGATCACGGTCAGCGACATCACGTTTGCACTCGCGGCCGGCAACGGCCTCGGCATCATCGGACCGTCGGGCTCCGGCAAGTCATCGCTGCTGCGCGCGCTGGTCGGCGTCTGGAAGCCGGTGCGCGGTCATGTCCGGCTCGACGCCGCGGCGCTCGACCAATGGGCGCCGGACGATCTCGGCCGCCATATCGGCTATTTGCCTCAGGATGTCGAACTATTTGCAGGCTCCATTGCCGACAATATCTGCCGTTTCGATCCCGATGCGAAGGATGACGACATCATCACCGCGGCAAGGCAGGCCGGCGTCCACGACCTCATCGTCGGCATGCGCGAAGGCTATGATACGCAGGTCGGCGATCACGGCGGCGTTCTGTCCGCCGGCCAGGCGCAACGCATCGCGCTGGCGCGCGCACTGTATGGCGATCCGTTCCTGATCGTTCTGGACGAACCGAATTCCAATCTCGATACCGAAGGCGATGAAGCGCTGACCAAGGCCGTGCGCGCGGCCCGTACGCGCGGTGCCATCGTCATCGTCGTTGCACATCGGCCGATCGGCATCGAAGGCGTCGACATGCTACTGGTGCTGAAGGATGGTCGCATGCAGGCCTTCGGACCGAAGGAGACCGTGCTGGGTCAGGTGCTGCAGCGCCCGGCAGCACAGCCGATCAAGATCGTCGCCGACGGCGGAGTAGCCAAGCCATGAGTGCACCGCTCACAGGATCGCGCCGCTCGATCCGAATCCACCTCATTATCGGCCTCGTCGTTGTGCTCGTGCTCGCAGGCGGCTTGGGCGGCTGGGCATCGACGGCGCAGATCTCCGGCGCCCTGATCGCGCCCGGCTCGGTGGTCGTCGATTCCAACGTCAAGAAAGTCCAGCACCCGACCGGCGGCGTCGTCGGCGAAGTGCGCGCCCGCGACGGCGACCTGGTAAAGGCCGGCGATGTCGTCGTGCGCCTGGACGATACCGTCACCAAAGCCGGCCTTGCTATCGTCACCAAGAACCTCAACGGATTGTGGGCACGCGCGGCGCGGCTGGAAGCCGAACAGCGCGGCGTCGATCGTATTACGTTTCCACCGCAGCTTATCGAGCAGATCGCAGATGACGACGTGAAGAATGTCATCGCAAGCGAAACGAAACTGTTCAATGTGCGCTCGACCGGCCGCGTCGGCCAGAAGCAGCAGCTTCGCGAACGCATTGCGCAGCTCAACGAGGAGATCGCCGGCCTCACCGCGCAGGAAACTGCAAAGACCCGCGAAATCGCGCTGGTGGAAAAGGAACTGGTCGGCGTCCGCGGATTGTTCGACCAGCAGCTGGTGCAGATCTCGCGCCTGACCGTGCTGGAACGCGACGCCGCGCGCCTCGCCGGCGAACGCGCGCAATTCATCGCCGCTCGCGCCCAGGCCAAGGGCAAGATCACCGAGATCGAGCTGCAGATTTTCCAGATCGACAAGGATCTGGTCAGCGAGGTCTCCAAGGATCTGCGCGAGACCAATGACAAGATCGGCGAATTCGTCGAACGCAAGGTCACCGCCGAGGACCAGCTGCGCCGCATCGACATCCGCGCGCCACAGGACGGCATGGTGCTGCAGTCCACCGTACACACGATCGGCGGGGTCATTACCGCGGGCGACGCCGTCATGCTGATCGTGCCGCAGACCGACAATCTGTCGGTGGAAGCCCGGGTCAATCCGCAGGATATCGACAAGCTGCAGATCGGCCAGAAGACGCTGCTGCGACTTTCCGCCTTCAACCAGCGCACCACGCCCGAGCTCAACGGCGCCGTCAGCCGCGTCTCGCCGGATACGACGACGGACCAGCGCACCGGGCAGAGCTATTACACGATCCGGATTTCGATGCCGGCGTCGGAAGTCGCCAAGCTCGGCGATGTGCGCCTGATCCCCGGCATGCCCGTCGAAGCCTTCGTGCAGACCGGCGACCGCACCATGCTGTCCTATCTCGCCAAGCCGCTGAGCGATCAGTTGATGCGCGCCTTCCGCGAGAAATGACCCAACACCCATGAAGCGCATGCGGCGAGTGAGACGGCTGGCGCAGCGGTTCGGTTGGGCACGCGCGTTCTGTCTTGTCTTGCTGCTGGGCCTCGCACTGCTGCGCATCGCTGACCCGCCCGCCATCGAGGAATTGCGGCTGCGCGTCTTCGATACCTATCAGGTGATCCAGCCGCGGGTGAAGACGGCGAAGCCCGTTACCATCGTGGATATCGACGAGAAGAGCATCGCCAAGTACGGCCAGTTTCCATGGCCACGGACGCTGCTCGCGCAACTGGTAACGCGACTGACTCAACTCGGCGCCGTCGTCATCGCCTTCGACATCGTGTTCCCCGAGCCCGACCGGTTGAATCCGGCGCTGGCTGCCGACAGCTTTGCCGGCCTCGACGACGATCTGCGGGCCCGGCTGAAGACGCTGCCGAGTAACGATCAAGTATTCGCCGACGCCATCAGGCGATCCCGCGTGGTGCTCGGCGAATCCGGCCTGCCTTATGAGGTTCCGGGGCTCGACAAGGCGTTGCCGACCACCGGCCTCGCAACTCTTGGCGGGGAGCCGCAGCGTTTTATGGTGGATTTCCCGGGACTGCTACGCAATGTCGACGTGCTGGAGAAAGCTGCCGCAGGCCGAGGCCTGTTCTCGATCCGTAACGAACGCGACGGGATCGTGCGCCGCGTGCCAATGCTGATGCTGACCCAGGGCGTGACGATGCCCTCACTGAGTTTCGAGATGCTGCGCGTCGCCTCGGGTGCCGACACGATCCTCGTCAAATCCGATAGCGCCGGCATCAAGAGTATCCGCGTCGGAGGCTTCGAAATTCCGACCGACAGTGAAGGACGGCTGTGGGTGCATTTCGCCAAGCACGATCCCAGCATCTATGTCTCCGCCGCCGACGTCCTCGACGGCACTGTGCAACCTCAGGCGATCGCACGGCATCTGGTGCTGATCGGCACCTCGGCGGTCGGCTTGCTCGACACCAAAACGACACCGCTCGACGCAGTGATTCCCGGCGTCGAGGTTCATGCGCAGGTGCTGGAGAGTGCGCTCACGAAGACCGTGCTGTCGCAACCCGCCTATACGCGTGGCGCCGAACTATGCATTGCGATCATTCTCGGCATTATCGTGATCTGGCTCGCCCCGATGTTCGGCCCCGTCACCCTTATCATCATGGGCGCCGTGTTTGCCGCGCTGCTCGCCGGTACATCCTGGTATTTCTACACGCAGCACCGCCTGCTGATCGACTTCACCTATCCCTTGCTCTCGACCACGCTGATCTATCTCACGCTGATCTTTAGCAATTTCGTGCGCGAGCAGGCGCAGCGCCGCCGCATCCGCTCGGCCTTCAGCCAGTATTTGTCGCCGGCGCTGGTGGCTCAGCTCGCCCAGTCGCCGGAGAAACTGGTGCTCGGCGGCGAGGAGCGCGAGATGACCATCATGTTCTCCGACGTGCGCGGCTTCACGACCATTTCCGAATCCTACAAGCACGATCCGCATGGCCTGACCACGCTGATGAACCGCTTTCTGACGCCGCTGACCAATGCAATCCTCGATCGCAAGGGCACCATCGACAAATATATGGGCGACGCTGTCATGGCGTTCTGGAACGCGCCGCTCGACGACAACCAGCACCAGATCAATGCCTGCCACGCCGCGCTCGACATGCTGGATCGCATCGACGCGCTGAACAGACTGCGCCAGACCGAGGCCGAGAACGGCGGCCACGTCTATATCCCGATCAATGTCGGCATCGGCCTCAATACCGGCATCTGCGTCGTCGGCAATATGGGATCGGATCTGCGCTTCGACTATTCGGTGCTCGGCGACAGCGTCAATCTGGCCTCGCGTCTCGAAGGCCAGTCAAAGGAATACGGCTTTCCGATCATCGTCGGCTCGAAGACCGCGCTCGCCGTCAAGGACAAGTTCGCCATTCTCGAACTCGACTTCATCATGGTGAAGGGCAAGAAAGAACCGGAAGTGATCTACGCCATCGCCGGACGTGAGGACGTGACGCATTCGGAGCGCTTCCAGACGCTGCGCAACCTGACCATCGAAATGCTGGCTTGCTATCGTAGTCGCGACTGGGACGGCGCATTGTACGCCGTCGAGCGCGGCCGCAATTCCGATGTCGCGAATGCGCTTGAGAAGCTCTACGATCTCTATGAGAAGCGCATCCGCGCCTATCAGGAGACCCCGCCACCAGCGGACTGGAACGGCTCGTTTGCATTGCTGACGAAGTAATCCCCGCGTAGGGCGCAATAGCAAAGCATATTGCGCCACCGGGCGGTGGGTTACGCTGCGCTAACCCATCCTACAATCTACAGATCAGATTTCGCGCAGTGCCCGCATACTGGGCACGCTGACTTCGGCGAGCTTCAGATTGTCTTCGTTCTGGTCGATCGCGACATATTGCCCGTCCCAATAGGTCAGCGCGGTGTGCGGAACCGAAGTGATGACATCGCGGACGCGGCCGATGACGATGGCGTGGGAGTGGCGCTCGATGACTTCCTCGACGTCGCAGTCGATTGCCGCAAGGCTGCCGGCCAGCAGCGGCACGCCGGTTGCCCGGGTCACCCATTGCGCGCCAACGAAACGTTCTGCGCCCTTCAATCCGCCCTTGCCCGAAAATCGCTCGGCCACGTCGAGCTGATCAGCCGACAAAATGTTGACACCGAAGGCGCCGTAGCGCTGCAGCAGTGGCCAGGACGACGACTCCCTGTTGACGCTGACGATCAGCGTCGGTGGATCGACCGACAGCGACGAGACCGATGTCACCGTCATGCCCGTGATGTCTTTGCCACGCCCGACGGTGATGACGCTGACGCCGCCGGCCAGCACTCGCATGGCGCCACGGAATTCTTGCGAAGAGACCCCGCGATCAGAGGAAATCTCGCGATCGACGGTGATGTTACGAACGACGGAATTCATGGCAGCCTCGCAGGTCACAATAGTCTCACAAGCCAGTGGCGTCGGCTCCCGGGCCGAGCAGATTGCGCAGGATCGAACCTTCCAGCGCCGCAAGATCTGCCGAGCCGCGCTGCCGCGGCCGGGCGATATCGACATTGATATCGTGCGCGATGCGGCCGTCTTCAATCACAAGCACGCGATCCGCCAGCGCCACGGCCTCGGACACGTCATGCGTCACGAGAATCGAGGTGAAGGTCTGGTCATGCCACACGCGACCGAGCAACTGCTGCATCGAAATACGGGTCAGCGCATCGAGTGCGCCGAGCGGCTCGTCGAGCGCCAGCACACGCGGATGGCTGACCAGTGCCCGCGCCAACGCGACACGCTGCTTCTGGCCGCCAGACAACACGGACGGCCATTGATCGCGCTTCTCGGCGAGGCCGACTTCCGTCAATGCACTTTCAGCGCGTGCCTTGGCATCGGCCGATGTCCGGTCGGTCCCGAGGCCCACTTCCACATTCGAGAGCACGCTGGCCCATGGCAACAGGCGCGGTTCCTGGAACATCACGCGGATGTCTTCCGCGCGGGTTTCCTCACCAAAGCTGATCGTGCCGGCAGTCGGCGCGTCGAGGCCTGCGATCAGGCGGAGCAGCGTGCTCTTGCCACAGCCGCTCTGGCCGACAATGGCCACGAACTGGCCGGCAGGAATATGCAGATCAACGCCGCGCAGCACTTCATTGCTGCCGAAGGATTTGCGGAGACCGCGGATGGTGAGCGACAGACCGCGGGACTTCTGCTCGGACGGACGCCGCGCCTGCGTGGCGATGGCCTGTTCGAAATCGACGGGCACATCGATGACCTGTGCATCGGCATGACTGAGGCGAAGAGACTGTTGCACGGTCATTTCAAATTCTCGCTTCCGAATTTCGCTCAATGTTTCTGAAAAGCCGGGTGCCAGGACAATGTCAGCCGTTCCAGCCCGCGCGAGGCGCTGTCGGCGACCTTACCCAGCAGCGCATAGATCAGGATGCTGAGCACCACGACGTCGATCTGCATGAATTCGCGTGCCTGCATCGCCATGTAGCCAAGGCCCGACGAGGCCGCGATTGTTTCGGCCACGATCAACGTCAACCACATGATGCCGAGCGCAAAGCGCACGCCGACGAAGATCGATGGCAGCGCGCCCGGGAAGATCACGCGGCGGAACAGTTCGCTGTTGCGCATGCCGTAAATGCGGCCCATCTCGATCAGCTGCGGATCGACCGTGCGAATGCCGTGCAGCGTGTTGAGATAGATCGGGAAGAATACGCCAAGCGCGACCAGGAACAGCTTGGCCGATTCATCGATGCCGAACCACAGGATGACGAGCGGGATCAGCGCCAGATGCGGCACGTTGCGCACCATCTGCAGCGTCGTGTCGGTGAGCTTGCTGCTGAGCTGAGACAGACCGTTGGCCAGACCGAAAGCAAAGCCGATGCTGCCGCCGATCAGGAAACCGACAGATGCGCGCCAGAACGACACCCAGATATTCTGGGCGAGTTCGCCCGAAATCAGCAGCTTCCAGCCAGCCAAGGCAACATCGGTCGGCGCCGGCATTACCCGCGCCGGCACGTAACCCGTGACGCAAGCGGCCTGCCAGACGAGCAGGATGACCAGTGGCACGATCCATTGAGTCAGGCCATCTATGCGCGGCAAGCGAAAGCTGCGAACGCGGGGAAGGATTTCAACAATGCTCATGATGGGGTGCCTGTTGGGATTACGAGGCGCTCTGCGCGCGGTGCTCATTGGCAACGATTTCACCGACCGGGCCGGTGCGCGTTCGTAGCGATGTGACATTGCCGTGCTGTTGCAGCGACAGCAGCGGGAAGACGAGCTCGGCGAAGCGATAGGCTTCCTCGAGATGCGGATAGCCGGACATGATGAAGGTATCGACGCCGACGTCCTGATATTCCTTGATGCGCGCCGCCACCGTCTGCGCATCGCCGACCAGCGCTGTACCGGCGCCGCCACGCACGAGGCCAACACCGGCCCAGAGGTTCGGGCTGATCTCGAGCTTGTCGCGACGTCCGCCATGCAGCTGCATCATGCGCTGCTGGCCGACCGAGTCCTGCCGGGCCAGTGTCTTCTGCGCGTTGGCAATGACGTCGTCGGTGACATATTGAATGAGTTCGTCGGCGGCCTTCCATGCCGCCTCATTGGTCTCGCGCACGACCACATGAAGACGGATGCCGAAAGACAGCTTGCGGCCGCGCTTTTCGGCAGCAGCCTTCACCCGCGCGACCTTCTCGGCGACCAGCGCCGGCGGCTCGCCCCAGGTGAGATATTTGTCGACGGTGTCCACCGCGACATCGATGCCGGCGTCCGACGAGCCGCCGAAATACAGCGGCGGGCGCGGCGACTGCACCGGCGGGAAGATCAGGCGACCGTCTTCAATCTGGATATGCTTGCCCTGAACATTGACGGTCTTGCCGGCCAGCAGGTCGTTATAGACGTTGAGGAATTCGCGGGTGACGGCATAGCGCTCGTCATGCGGCAGGAAAATGCCGTCTCCCTTGTTCTCGACGGGATCGCCGCCAGTAACGACATTGATCAGGAGGCGACCGTTCGTGACCCGGTCCAGCGTTGCGGTCATGCGCGCGGCGACGCTCGGCGATTGCAGGCCCGGCCGAACAGCTACGAGATAACGAAGCTGTTCAGTCCATGGGGCCACGGCGGATGCAACCACCCATGAATCCTCGCAGCTGCGCCCGGTCGGCAGCAGCACGCCGAAATAGCCCAGCTGATCGGCGGCCTGCGCGATCTGACGGAGATATTTGAAGTCGATGTCGCGCGCACCATGGGTCGATGCCAAATAGCGTCCATCGCCGTGGGTCGGCAGGAACCAGAGAACATTGGCTTTGGATGGATTACTCATCGGCGACGTCTCTCTCGCATCGGGCGACCATTGCGGCATCGCGAGAGGATGGTGTCATGACATAAGTCTGTCGAGTGGCCCGGGAAAATAGCGACGTGCGCACTGTGACTTAGGTCGATGACGAGGTGTTCCTTTCAAACTTCCGGGCATATGCAGCGCATTTTTCTCCGCCAATCTTGCATCCCGCAGCGATCACAACCGCGTGGGTCGGAATGCAAGAGCTCGACCGGTGATCAGCGCGACTGAGTGGAGAATTTCATGCTGAGACCACGGCGCGTGACACTCAGATTGTTTTGCTCAAAGGCTCATCATGAGAATTATCGTGCAGGCCGTCATTGAGCAATCTAGCGCTTTCGCCGCCGGCATTGACGCTTTGTTAATGACGTCAGCACCGCTACCGCTCCAAATCGTGCGGCATTTACACAACTACCCGCGTTTTGCGAACCGATTTAACCAAATCGACAAGGCGTTTTGCGAGGCTCGGCCACCATGCAGAACGCATCCGCCCCAGGCTCGTCGGCCTCTCCAATGGACAGCGACCGCCCGACCGCAACCTCTTCCACCGAGGTGGCTACCGGATTCGTGGATAGCGATGCCGCACGCGAATTGGAGATGCTGCGCGAGATCGTACGCATGCTGCCGGCCTCCGTCACTGTGCAAGACGATCAGGGCGACTTTCTGCTGGTAAATGACGCCGCGGCAATCCAGTTCAATGCATCGGCAGACCAGTTCAACAGACCCGATCCGCAGTCGGATTTTCTGGTACAGGCACTGACGCATCGACGCATGACTGCACTCGACCTGCTGCAGTCCGGCCGCTCCGCGGTGTTCGAAGAACGCGTCAATTCCGAACGCGACCGGCGCGTGTTCCTGACCACGCATCGCCCGGTGCGTATCGGTGACCGCAGCGTGATACTGTCCAGCGCCACCGATGTGAGCCGGCAGAAGGAGATGGAAGAAGAGCTGTTTCGCCGCGCCTATTACGACGAGCTGACCGATCTGCCGACGCGGCGCGTGATCGAGAAACATGTCGGCGACATCATTGGCCATTCCGGCGAGACATCACATTTCGCGCTGGCCTTCCTCGACATCGACAATTTCAAGCACATCAACGACTATTACGGTCACAGCGTCGGTGATGCGCTGCTGGTGCAGTTCGCCAAGCGACTGGCGCTCGACCTGCGCGGCACCGACATGCTGTCGCGGATTTCCGGTGACGAATTCCTGCTGCTGCTGAACCCGATCCAGAGCCAGCAGGAGGTCGCCGAATATCTGGAACTGCTGGTGCAGCGGCTGCGTGCGCCGTTCTTCATCGACGGCTCCGAAGTATTCGCCTCCGCCTCGATCGGTGTCAGCCTCTATCCCGAACACGGTCGCAACTACGACGCGCTGCATCAGAACGCCGATATCGCGATGTATCGCGTGAAGAATGAGACCAAGGGCGCTGCGGTGTTCTTCGACTCCAGCATGGAGAGCGAGGCTCTGACGCGCATGGCCACCGAACAGTCATTGCGGCTGGCGATCCTCGACAAGCGGTTCTGCTGCGCGTTTCAGCCGAAGGTCGATATCCGCAGCCTGGAGATCAAGGGTATCGAGGCCCTGGTGCGGTTGCGTAACGACGATGGCGTGATCCAGGCACCCAGCACCTTCATCAATCTGGCAGTCGAACTCGGCCTGATTGACGAGCTCACCCATCTGGTGCTCGCCGAGATCATGAAGTCGATCGACCTGATCGACGAGACCTTCGGCGCCACCGCCAGTATCAGCATCAACGTCGCCGCCAAACAGGCTGGCAACCCGGAATTCATGCGCGCCTTTGCCAGGGCCATCGAGGAGACCGGCTGCCCAACGCGCTTCATGGTCGAAGTGACCGAAGACGCATTCGTCGCCAAGACGCATTTCCAGGACGACATCCTGCCGATGTTCCGCGCGCTTGGCGTCGGCATCTCCATCGACGATTTCGGCGTCGGCTATTCGTCGCTGTCGGCGCTGGCGGATATCACCGCCGACGAGATCAAGATCGACCGCTCCTTCATTACGGACATCCACAAGCGCCCGCGCAGCCAGGGCATCCTCCGTGCCATCGAGTCGCTCAGCGAGGCGCTGGGCATGACGGTGATCGCGGAAGGCGTCGAGACCTTCGAGGAACTGGCCTATCTTCAGGCCGCGACCAAGATCCGCTATGCGCAGGGCTATTATTTCTCCAAGCCGATCTTTCTGGAAGAACTGCAGCCCCAGGCGCGCACCAGTAGCGACGTGCGCAGCGCACCATCGGCTCGCCCGGCAGCAGATGCCCGCCCGGCCTATTCCCGCGCCGGCGGCCGGGGCTATTGAGGCACCGCCCTCTCCCCGTCATTGTCATCCCGCAACCAGATCCCATCTGTTAAGGGACTGAAAACCACGCGCTACGCATCACCAGAGAGCCCCCATGCCCGTCGTCCCGCTGTTTCTGAATATCCTCTGGATCGTGTTCGGCGGATTGGGAATGGCAGTCGGCTGGCTAATCGCGGCCGTTGTGATGGCCATCACCATCATCGGCCTGCCCTGGGCCCGCGCCGCCTTCAATATCGCCGCCTATACGCTGCTGCCGTTCGGCCAGCGCGCCGTTGACCGCGAGGCCGTCACCGGCCGCGGCGACATCGGCACGGGTGTGTTCGGCCTGATCGGCAATGTGATCTGGCTGGTGCTGGCCGGCTGGTGGCTGGCGATCGGCCATCTCCTGGCGGCGCTGGCCCTGGCGATCACCATCGTCGGCATTCCCTTTGCCTGGGCACATCTGAAGCTCGCCGGCATCGCGCTATGGCCGATCGGCAAGGTCATCGTACCGGCCTAACGCGCATTGCGTTGAACAAATTCAAATTTTCTCGTTGAGAGTGCGCCGCGCATACGCGTGATTAACTATTTCGCTCAATGGTGAAACGAGGTGGGCCTCGGGCGCCGGAGTGATTATGCGTAAGCTTCCTTTTTTGATCGTTGCAGGTTCTTTCACGGCGGTTGTCGCCGCGGGCGCTGGCGCCTGGCATTTCTTCGGGCCCGCCGGCGCTCAGACCAGCGCGAAAGCGGATAAAGGCGAGCTCACCACCGCCTCGATCGACACGCGCGCGCCGAAGTCGAATTCGGCCGCACCGACCGAACCGCCGCCGCGTGTGCAGGCTGTCGCAGCCGCACCGGCCGCCACGCCGATGCCCGCCGCTCCGGCCATGGAAAAACGCCCGGCCATCGCCAAGCCCGTCTGCAACAATCCGAACGCGCTTGGCGTGTCACGCACCGTACAGATCGACACCACCGGTGGCCCCGGCCTCGGTATGTCGCAATATCGCGACTATGACTTCCTGCAGCCCGGCGAAGTCGTGCTGACGTTCGATGATGGCCCGTGGCCGGTGACGACGCCCGCCGTGCTGGCGGCGCTCAGCGCGCAATGCGTTCAGGCCGTGTTCTTCCCGATTGGTAAGCATGCCACCTGGCATCCTGCGGTGTTGAAGCAGGTGATCGCGGCTGGCCATTCGGTCGGTACCCATACCTGGTCGCACCAGAATCTGGCGACCAAGACCCCGCAGGAAGCCAAGGACGAGATCGAGCGCGGCATCAGCGCCATCACGCTGATGGCCGGCCAGCCGCTGTCACCCTTCTTCCGTTTCCCGCAGCTGCGCCAGAATGCGGAGCTGAAGGCCTATCTCGCCGAACGCAACATCGCCGCCTTCTCCATCGACATCGATTCCGAGGATTTCCGCATCCACAATGCCGGCAAGCTCGTCGCTTCGGTGATGGAAAAGCTGAAAAAGAAGGGCAAGGGCATCATCCTGATGCACGACCTGCACAAGTGGTCTGCGGCTGCCGTGCCGGACCTGCTCGCCCAGCTCAAGGCCGGCGGCTACAAGATCGTGCATATCCGCGCCAAGGACACGCTGCCGACCATCGCAAGCTACGACGCCGCCATCGCCGCCGAACTGCAGCCGGTGAAAACCAGCAATGCGCGCCCGATTTCCAACGTGATCCAGACGGTCGACTAACACCTGATCCACTCGGGTTGAACCCAATCGAGGCCGGGGCGGCACCGCTGCCTCGGCCTTTTTGTGTTTCGTGGCAAGGCGCGCGGCGAAACAAAACAATCCCCCGACGAAACCATTATCAGCCTCGACGCAGACCGCCTGAAACCGGGCATGGTTATCCATCTGTCCAACGAAGCGGCACACAGCGCCGCCCAACAGGGACAGTCAGATGCGCATCATCGGTTTCATCGTCGCCTTCTCGTTCGCCTTTGCCGGCCCGTCATTCTCCGGCACCGCGATGAACGACCTGCCGGGTATCGGCACCTTTTCCTACAACGGTGCGCAGATCGCCCCAGATCCGGCGACCGCGAAATTCGCCTATCTGACGCTCACGCGTCGCGCCTGATCGCACCGCTCCCCTCCGATATCCCCAGACACAGAAAGCCATCACCATGACCTCATTCAGCGCAAATCTGATCGGACACACCCTCAAGGCCGCCACTGTCGGCGCAATCCTGATGCTGTCGGCGACGGCGAGCCATGCCCAGTCGGCGAGCCCTTTTGCCGGCTTTGACGGATCGTGGAGCGGCAGCGGCACCGTGTCGCTGTCGGATGGCTCCTCCGAACAAATTCGCTGCCGCGCCACCTACAACGTCGTCGGCGGTACCGCGCTGAAACAGTCCCTCCGCTGCGCCAGCGACAGCTACAAGTTCGAACTCAGCAGCGATGTGAAGAGCCAGGGTAATCAGGTGACCGGCACCTGGGGCGAAGCCAGCCGCAATATCTTCGGCAATCTGCAGGGCAGCGCCGGCGGTGGCCAGATCGATGTCTTCGTCGAGGCCGCCGGCTTCGCCGCCAACCTGACGCTGACGACCAAGGGCAACAAGCAGCTGGTCTCGATCAGCTCCAAGGGTCAGATCCGCGACGTCTCGATCAATATGATCCGGAGCTGAGGCAGAACCTATGCGGCTTGATGCTGTCGACCCACAGCATCAAGCCCACTGCCTGACACGAGTGTTTTGATGCCCGGTTGCCGCCTGCGCCTGATCACGCGAAGCAGTGGGTTTTCAATTGTGAGATGCACGATGATGCCCGCGCCGCCGGCTATGGCGACATAACACAGCATCATCATTGTCGATGCTTCGGGCGTCGGCAGCTGAAGCCATCGCTCATTCCCTGTTTTCATGACGTCGAAAACGATCGGATGCGTGAGATAGATGGCGTAGGACGCATTGCCGATCAGAATAAGCGGCTGCCAGGTTATGGCACCGCCGGCATATTCGACAAACAGCGCACTGGCGACAATCACGACCGGCGCGGCTGCGGCGAGCGCCATATAGACCGACGGCGTGACGCTGTTTGCCCATAGCGGTCCCACGAATTGGGACCCATAGCAGAGTGTGACGAGTGCGGCGCCGATCCAGACAATGGAGCGTTGTGGTGCAGCGGGAGCAAAAACCTGCAACGCATAGAAGATCGCGATCCCGGCGATGAAGAACTTCGTATAGTCGAAGGACAGATAGTGGCAGGCAGCCGCCGTGCAGACGGCGGCCGCGGCATAGTTCAACGCCACCAGGCATCCGACAACGATCAGCGGCGCCAGACGGCGGCTGATCACAAGCGCGGCTGCGAAGATCAGATAAAAATACACCTCGTAGTTCAGCGACCAACCGACATTCAGGATCGGATATTTGTCACCGATCGGCGCGAACATCAGGCTACGGCCGACATAGGCCCAGAGCGGCTCGGACGAACGGCCATCCAACGGCTTTGCCCATGTCTCTGCCTCAAGCAGCGCAGATCCGAACATCACGACAAGAAGCACGGCTGTGCACAGCCAATAGAGCGGTGCGATCCGCTCCAAGCGCTTGGCGAGAAAATCGTCATCACCCTTACGGGTGATGAAACACATGATGAAGCCGGAGATGACGAAGAAGGTGGAGACCCCGAAGAATTCGGTGTGCCAATCGCCCGCGAACTTGTAGCCGGTGTGGAAGAACACCACACCGAGGGCAGCTACGCCGCGCAACACCTGCAGATTTGACAGCATGGGGCTCCCTCGACCGCCCGTCGCGGTCGGGGGCAAACCTCTGGCAGAGACGAGAGTTCCGCCGATCCGGAACTCTCGCGGGACAAAGAAGGCGGCGAGGTGACGCCAGCGGTCAGAAGCCGTAAAGCCGCGCCGGGTTGTCGACCAGGATTGTCTTGCGAAGTGCCGCGTCGGGCGCCCACACAGCGAGCTGGTTCAGCAGGCGGCCATCGTCGATCTGATAGAGCGGCGTGACCTCGGTCGGCTTCTTGCCGGGCGGTGTCACCGAATCCGGATGCGGCCAGTCGGTGCCCCAGATGATCCGCTCCGGATTGGCTGCGATCAGCGCCTTCGCCAGAGGTGCGACGTCGGGGAAATCCGGCCCTTGCGTTGAAGCGCGATAGGCGCCGGAAATCTTCACATAGGCCTTGCCGGTTTTGACGAGGTCGAGCAGGTCCGCAAAGCCCGGCTGATCCGGTCCGAGCCTGGCTTCCGCACCGCCGAAATGATCGAACACCAGCGGCATCGGTGCACTGGCAACGACCTCCTTGATCGCGGATACCAATGGCAGATTGGTGAACATCTGGATGTGCCAGCCGCGCGTCTTCATACGCTCGATCGCGCCCAGAAGACGCTGCCTGCCGATGGCAGGATCGCTCACGCCGCTGGTCGCAAGATTGATCCGCATGCCGCGAATGCCCGCGGCCTTCATGGCGTCGAGCTCGCTCTCCGGTGTCTTGTCATCGATGACAGCAACGCCGCGCGCATCGCTGCCGCGCGCCTTTATGCCGAACAGTGTCGCCGAATTATCGGTGCCGTAGATGCTGGGCGTGACGATCACCACGCGCTTGACGCCGAGTGCCTTGTGCAGCGCCGCCATTTCCTCCGGCGACGCCAGTTCCGGCGTATAGACGCGGCCTGCAAAGAACGGGAATTTTTCGGGATCGCCATGAATATGGGTGTGACAGTCGCAGGCGTCCGCGGGCACCTGGAAATTCACCGGCGTCGCCGGCTGCGCGGCTTTGCCAACCGCAAGTCTGTTGCTGAGCACGACCGCTCCCGCGATTGAAGAGAGCAGAACACCGCGTCTTGTGAACATTGGTTCCTCCCTGATATCGTGACGCCATTTTGGGCCGGCGTTCACGTGATTGAGGCCAACGTGATCGTTTCGCGATCCATGTCAAGTGTACTTCCACATGCTGCAGAGCAAACATGGTGGGGATTGCCCGCCTGCTGCACAACCCCATGTCAAATTGGCTGTGCAGCAACTCGCTCGCAGTCATGTCACGGTTTGCGGACGGTGACGCGCAGGAACGTCGCCTTCACCGATGTCGTCGCAGGATCGGAGCTTCTGTTCTGACTCTCGAACAGCTTTACAAGCTCTCCCTTCAAGGTGTCGGCGCGACCGTCTTTTTCAGCCGCATCGAAGGCATTCATGGTCGGACCGTAATAGGCCTTGAACTGATCGACGAACTTTGCCGGCGGTCCGGCAAAGTTGAATTCGTAGGAGTCACGAGCGAATGATATATTTGGCTTCGGAATGCCGGCCAACGTGAAGCGCTCGACAACATTGTCCTCGAGACCCCAGGTCATGGGACTTACGAACCCTTCCGGCGGAGGAGGCGAATAGGACGAGCTGATCTTGAGGATCTGCGCCACCAGAGTGGGATCGTTCGGGATCCAGTTTCCCATCACAATCCGGCCGCCTGGCCGCGTGACGCGAACCATTTCCCTGGCGACATCCAATGGCCGGGGCGCGAACATCGCGCCGAAGATGCTAACGACAACATCGAAACTGTCGTCTTTGATATCTTTTAGATTCGACGCATCGCCTTCCTGAAAACGACACGTAAGCCCTTCCGCCTTCGCGCGCTTGTTGCCGGCGTCCACCAGATTGCGCGCAATATCGACACCTGTGACGTTTGCCCCGGCTTTTGCTGCTGGAAGCGCTGTCGTGCCGTCTCCGCATCCAAGATCCAGCACATCACTTCCGCGCGTGATCCCAATCGACGCGACAAGCGCTTCGCCGCTGGCACGCATCGTCTCAGCGATACGGGTGAAATCGCCTTTCTCCCAAAGAGCCTGGTTGGGATTCATAGGACATCCTCCACTGTTCGACATGGGAACGGCCGGCGCCTGGGTCAGTTCGCAGAACGGCGCCTGGGTAGCCGGAGTTATGTCACTCAGCTCTTGGTCTAGGTTCAGTATTCGCGATCGGACGACATCCCGCTGCCAAACACAGCGTGATCGAGCAAATGGGCGAGGTTCCGGGACAATCACGGGGCGCAATCTGGCCCCCTCGCCCGCGCGAAAGACCCGTCACACCAGCGGCGCGAGCGCTTCTGCGCATCCCCGGCGCGCTTCGAACGCGTGACCGTCGCCTGAAAGAGGGCAACGCGCCCTCCAGCCGGGTCATTTTCGCCGAATCCCGCCCCGGCCAGCCGTTGCCGCCGCCCGGCCAATCGGCTAAATGGACCCTCGAAGCACCCGTAGCTCAGCTGGATAGAGCGTTGCCCTCCGAAGGCAAAGGTCACACGTTCGAATCGTGTCGGGTGCGCCAGATCTTGCCGCACCGCGCTAGGCGGCATGTGCGGCGGGGTCAAGCCCAACGGGATTGCGCCTCAGAGCCTTGCTTCCGTTAAGCCGTTCGACCATCAGCACGCAGCGTCTCGCCGATGACATAATCGACCATCGCGTCCTGCAGATGATATTTGCGAACATGCTCGCGCAGATCCAGTGCCATCTGGCGCAGGCGCGGTTTGTCGCTCAGTCCGCGCTCGACCGCGGACGACAGACTGCCCGGGGTTACATCGTACAACAGGACATGCTCGTGTTCTCGGACGGGCGCGTGACGCTCGACCGTCGGATAGTTGAGAACCGGCACGGTCAGGCATTGCGCTGCCTCTGCGGTTCGATAGCACTCCCAGCTATAGCCCGACGGTGACCATGCCAGCCATGCGCTCGAAAGCCGCCGCAGGAATTCGTCATGCGGTAGCCTCTCATGCGGAATATCGATCTTGAGGCCCTTGCTTCTCAACGCCTCGAGCTCTGAAAGACCGACACGGCGCACCCACGAATTTTCCGCGACTTCGCCAACGAAAAACACGTCAGATATCTTTTCCGGATGTTCGCCATCGGTATCGATCCTTGCTGCAGGAAGCGAAATGGGGCGTATCTTCGCCAGACGTTCGTTCCAGCGCCGATTGCGCCGTATGCGTCGCGTCGGAAGCGCCGGATGGGCCGAGTGGCAGAGAATATGCCACCGATCGACGGGAAGCTCGCGCTTGAAAGCCGCGGCAGCCTTGTCGAGCAGAAAGAAGTTATGCGAGCCGACGATGAAGGCATCGTTCATATCCAGAACGGCGACCGGCACGGGAAGCTTCACGAATCGTAGCCAGGAGACGCCGAACACTCTTGTCATCGCGGAGAGCGGACGAAGCGGTTGCCGGAAGAAAGCGCGTAGCCAGTAGCGCGGATGCCACGCCGGGCGTAGTGGCATATAGACGATGATCAGGTCGTATTTCCCGCGTCGCGCCTCACGCATTGCCTTGATGAATCGCCAGGGCGTGCAGTCGGCGAAGCCTTTAGCCGCTCGCCCGCGAGGGATCGGACGTTCCCCCGTCCAAAGCACATCCGTCTCTTCGGGATAGACGTCCTTACAGTAGTGCCAGGAGCCCAATTCGAGGATTTTCGGTCTCGTCCTATTTGGGCTTTCAGCCGTCGTACTCACCGATGGGATTCCTTAACAGACGAGGCCAGTTCACAGGAGTTGCAACAGAACGGGTATCACCATCAAGGATTGATGCGCGACACGGCATGAATGCAACAAAAAAGCGCGTCTGACGAGGGCGAAGAAGGCTGCAACATGCCCAGCTTGCAAGAGCTTTTGGCGAGCTGACCTCAAGGCGCCTTTTGGCCTCTCCCAGAGCTACCTGCGATCGGACACCGGTTGTCCGCTTGCTGCACCGGCTGCAGCTTCTACAACACTCGGCGGGGACCGCTGCTCAACCTGTTGAAGATCGCCGGGCATTCCCATTTTCACTTTCCGCGCCCGGCGACCGTTGACGCTGCAGGATCAGTCGATGAGCGACCCGCGCGCCACCATCCATATTCCATGTCGTCAACTGGGCGCACCACGCGCTGTAGCCACATCCTCTACAGGACATGATGAAGCATGACATCCTGAGCGCGCGGCGGACTGGATCCATACCTGGTTGGTCATGAAACTGATTACATATCAGGGTGGACAAGGCCGAGCGTCGGCACGTCAGATGACCGTCCGAACGGTCGGAGCTGAAGGACCGGCGCCGCACAAGATAATCAGCGTCGAGCGAACGCCAAAGGCAGAGCCCATGCCGCAATGGGGCGGGAGCACCATGCCGGTCCTCTTTCAACTCGATCCACTGCAACGACATTCGTGGCAGAACGCCGTCAACAAGACGCGTCATTTTGAATGGATCTAATTGATAATCCGCAACGACGCGTCAGTCGCCACTGCCTCGTGGCTCGGGCGGTTCCTCGTCAGGCGCATCAACGAACGCCTTCCCCCGGGCGAGACTCCGTTCTTCCTGCACCCTGATATTATGCATCAGAGCTGTGAGGCGACGGCCAGTGATGGGCTGACCATCACCCTGGGTAACGCCCTGCGCAGCAAGGCCCGCAGCGATCTCGGTCCACGTCGCGCCGTCTTCACGGTGCATCCGTTCCAGTTCCCGAAGGTTCTTTCGAATAATTTCAGTCGCGCCAGATTTGATCTTGCCGATCGGCGAATCCTGCCGCTCGGCTTTCAACAATTTCACGTAATCGCGAAGGCTTTTGAGATCGATATCCATGGCCACGGCAATAGTGTCGGTTTCTTAAAACGCCACTTCATCAACCGATGAATAGCCCCTATCGATCTATTATCAAGATTTACGGCATTTAACTCAATGCGCGGATTTACCGATTCGATCTGATAGTCTTTGGAGCGAGGCAGCTCGACTCATCTATATTTTTACGAATCAATTTCAATATTCTTTGGGTCGACTTTAATTTGATTGTCTCGCATCTCATTGATCGTGCGTGCGCAATTCTCCATTCCTCGATCAAATTGCTGCTCCGTGACGGTCGTGAGATGACCGGCTAGCCGCTCGTGACCACACGAAGACCACACCAATAACTACACAACTCCTATGCGCTCTTGTGCATGATATGTCGGTGCGGACAGCCCCCGATCATCGTTCAAACGATCTGCATCGTCGTACGACGGAGATCGACCGTCGGTTGATCGTTGGCCCATACATCTATCTCGACGGCTTCGCGCAAGCTTCGCTTGTTACGCCGCTCTTACGATTTGATTGCCACTGCAGACAGTCATGACCAATGCAAAGATCAGCATGACGATGTCCAAGAAACCGTCGGATTCACAGTCGACCGCTGTGGAAAACGGCAGCATGTTTCGTGAGCAATTACCGAATTCACACTCCACGCCAAAACCTCACATCGCTGCTGCCGCCGCGATCGACGAACTTCTCGCCAGCGAGGCGCGGGCAAATATGCAACGCGCTCGCATTTCCACCCGGGAAGAGCCGATCAAGGCAAAGGTGCGCTTCACTGTGCCGCCCGCCCGTATTGTCGCAAGACCGTTACAATCGCCGGCATGGAAAGCTCCATTCTTCTCCCTGGCGATGGTCGTCGGCCTGTCAACGCTCGTTTCCGCTGGCGCGATTGCCTATCTGCTCCTGCGGCCGATGACATCTTCAGCCGTATCTGATGCGGATCTTCGCAGCATTCGCGATTCCGTCGCGCAGCTACGACGGCAAGTTGCGGAGATGACCGGCGATGTGGCGAGCAGTCGCGCTGCCGCTGAAGCTGCCCGTACGCAGGCCGCCGAACAGGCAAGCCGCGCACAAGATCGCGCCGACCGCGAACAAACCGCTCTGGCTGCGAAATTTGCACGCATTGCCGATGAGAAAGCACAAGCGGTACAGGTCGCAGCCACGCTGGCGAATACTGCCGATATCACCGGCACGGTGCAGCCTCAGGCGCAACGGCCAGCAAGTACGTCACGCGAAGTTATTCCCGGCTGGCACGTGCGCCGCGCCTATGATGGCGTCGCAGTGCTCGAGGGGAAAACCGGCGTGATTGAAGTCGTGCCGGGGCAGGATGTCCCTGCTCTCGGGCGGATCCAGGAAATCAAGAACGAAAACAACCGCTGGCAGGTTCTAACCAGCAGAGGCGTCATCCTTTCAGGTCGCTGAATTGATGCCTCGATCTGACTGATCGATACTAACGGCCACGCACAGGCAGGATGCTCGTGACACGCTGGATGACTACCAAGGACGACGCCGACAAGATCGGCAACTTCGGATTCGTATCGAGCGATCCGAGCGCCCTATATGGCACGCTCTTGAGAGCGGATATCAGTATTGGCCGATGCCGACTGATATCGGACCCACGCAATCGCATGTTGCTGCCCCGCACATGACGAGCAGACTCTCGCTCCATATGCCCGCGCACGACAATCAATGCGTTTTGCCGTGTGGTACTGCACTGGTTCAAACCGGTGAAGTCGCGATTGCATCTGTGACGACGCGCTGTGAGATAGTTCGATGCAAAAAGGATCCGACTAAATCGTCGCCCTTCATGAATTATCCACTTGTTAGTTTGCTTCAACTGCATGGTTTGCATGCACGACTCTTTGCAAATTTGTGCACCTCGACTACTTGATGATGCGGTATCATCTTGATGACTAGTATGCCGATTCGCGTGTGTGACAACTCGGGCAAGTTCAGCCGATCAAAGCGCCAGATATCGACGATACGGCACGCGATCGACCACTTCCCCCGTTTTGACATTAGCGCTGGTTCGGTTCTGCCACCGACCGTGCACGACCATGAGATGTCATGTCGTGTTCACATAGCGAGAGGGAGCTCTCTGAAACTACGGATGAATGCAAGCCGGAGAATGTGAGCTGACCGCATCAAAGCATTGGGTATCCCGTAAAAAGCGACCGGGCCTCCCATTTGCAAGTCAGCGAATCGTTCAAAGGCCCATCCATCCGCTCAAGTAACTGTTGTGTTGCGTCTTCAAGACAAAAATGGGGCGAGTGCGCCTAATTCGACCCCATAACGATATCAAGGCGAACACGCAGGGGATTAAAATGTTTGTTGTAATCGATGACCGAGAGGGCGTCACACAAGGCTATGCGGCCGGGTTTGATCGCGAAGGGGTTGTATCGATTGGCTTCACTTCTACAGACTTTCGCGATTGGCTGGAATGTGCCGTTGGTAATGATTTAACTGTCATTCGGGCCTTTCTGCTGGGCGATTGTCCGGATCGGACGAGCATCCCATCCAGTATCCGCAACAGGTCACGAGCGCCGATTATTGCGCTCAACAGCCTGAAGCACCTCAAGCAGACCATTGAGTTATTCGAAGCTGGCGTCGATGACGTCGTTCACGCACCGGTCCACGTCCGCGAGATCATGGCACGAACGGCAGTTATTCGCCGCCGCACCATCGATCAGCATGAACCGGCACAAACGAGCGTAATTCGTGTCTTTCTCGATGGCCGCGACCCGGAGGTTGCCGGTCGCACTTTGATTCTGCCACGACGCGAACTACGCATTCTCGAACACCTGGTCGGGCATCAGGGCAAATGGCTGACGAAGACCCAGCTCTTCAACGCTATCTACGGTCTGTTCGATGCGAGCTTCGATGAGAATGTGATCGAGAGCCATGTGAGCAAGCTGCGCAAGAAGCTACGCGATCATCTCGGCTTCGACCCGATCGAATCGAAGCGTTATATGGGTTACCGATTGGACGATCTGAAGTCTCGTCCCGCTAACGAAGCGCCTGTTTCAAAGGCGAACTAAGGCTCACGCCTTACGCGCAAGAGGACGCCGACCACGGCGTTGGCGTCCACCGCCTCCTCGAACTGCTGTGCAAGACACAGAGATTCTCGCGCAACGCGAAGTACCACACATCCACCACGCTAGATCATCGAGCGTCACCGTACCACAGCGATGACCACCCGTTGTAGTCTCAGCGGCGAATCTGATCCTTCGACACATAATTGAAATCCTGCACCAGGACTTCCTGCAGCGCCTCCGTCTGCAGACGCTTGTTGACCTGCGCGCGCACCGTCTGCGCGAATTGTGTGAGGTCGTAACGACCGAGATTCTTGAAATCGAGCTTCTGGTCGCCATAGATCATACGGAATGCTTCATCGACGACGAACGGCTCCGGCGGCACCGGAAGCTGACGCAGGACTTTGGCGTTAGCAGTGAAGACGAGCTGGGTGACGATATAGCCCTGAACGCTGCCGTCGGCGATCATCGGCACATTGATCACCTTGACCTTTTCATAGACCAGACCTTCAGGTTGGTCCTGCTTCGCGGGCAATGCAGCCGCAGTCTCCTTCCAGTAGGAGATCCCGAAACTGGTACCCACAGTGACGAGGCAGGCCCAAATGCCCGTGATCAGCAGCTTCATCATTTGCGCTTGCCTGCGATCGCCAGTGAGTAGGTGCCGTCCGATTCAACCTCCTGGATCGAACGCGCGATGATGGCCGAGACCTCACGCACTGCATCGAGATGGATCTGCAACGCAGCTTGATTACGGATCAGGCTCGCACGCAACAGTGTGAGTTGCGGCGTGACGCGCGGATCATTCTTGATGTCCTGAGTCAGCCGCATTGCCCGAGTCAGTTCGAGCAGGCCACGGTTCTTGCGCTGGCTGAAGCCGTCGAAATCCACTACCGCGCGAACCTCAAGCTTCTCCGTCTCCTCGTCGATGGTCGCTTTCAGCCGATCGATCGCGCTCAGCGCGCTGCTTTGGGTGCCGAGCCATTGGCCAGGCACATCGTCCGCCTCGCCGAAAATCGGGGCTTCCTGTGCCGCCGATTCAGGAAGGTCATTCTCAGGCAGGGCCAGAGCCTGCGCTTCGACGGGGATGATTGAGGTCTGCTGTTCGATCTGTTCCATGTCGATCTCTACTGTCATGGCCGGATTCGGCCGTTAGCCTTCGGAAGTTGGAGCCGATGTCGGGCGCGATTTGGCCAGTTGCTTGGCGATGCCGACGCCGTTGCCCTTGGCCATTTCATTGCCGATCTGCTCGGCGAGCATCGAACGCCAGATATTGCCGGCAGTACCCTTGCCGAATACGTCCTCGGCGTCCTTCGGCAGCATCGTTTCCACGAACATCTGCAGCACGAAGGCTTCGAACTTGCGATAAGTCGGATTGCTTCCTTCTGCCTTCCGGATGATCGGCGTCGTCGCGACCTCTCCGCCGCTGATCGGTACAGCCGTCGCGCTCTGCGCCGTCTGGCCCGCAGCGAACTCTTCGGCGATCGCGGATGCAAAATTCGCTTTGTCTGCCGGCGCCATCCGCTCGAGCCTGGTCGCCGCTACGCGCTGGGCGGCCGGATCGGCCGCCTTCATGACATCCGCGATCAGATCATTAGATACCGGGGCGACTGTCATGACATACCCTGCGCAACTGTCAGAATTCCCATCGGTCTATGCTCCCTCGATCGACCGCCGTGCGGCCTTGTCGATTTCGTCGTCCAGAACCCGCTTTTCGTCGGCCCGAACCGTGCGCCCGACCGCCGACTTCACCATCTTCAGCGCATGTTTCAGCTTGCGGCCTTCGTCGCGCGCGTGCGCCGCCAGTCTTTCCCTGGTCTTGGCTACGACGCCTTGCTCGATGCTAGCGGCGCGCAGACTTTGGCTGGCGGTCTGCACGGCCAAATCCGGAAGCTTGCTCTCATCATTGAACCCTTCCAGAATGAGGCGCTGCTTCTCCTCGAGCTGGTTCTCCCGTGCCTGGCATTCCATCAGCTGCCACTCGGCAATCCGGTGCAGCCTTGCCTGCACGGCGGCGATACGGCGGATCTTGTGGTCGCGCTTCTGCATGGTTCGTCACCCGGACAGCCAGGATGCGAAAGCGATGCTGAATTGCAGCATCATTTCGCGGCCCGTGAGATAGAGCAGCAGCAGACCGCCAGTGAGTACAAAGGGAATCGAGATAAAGTAGACGGGAATGCTTGGCGTCAGTTTATTGGCGAGACCAACCGCGAAATTGACGATGACAGCATAGACGACGAAGGGACTGGCGACCCGGAGCGCCAGCGTAAAGGCCATGGAGAGATGATCTACGAGTTGCGTTAACCCGCCCTCGGCGCTGATCCCGGTTGCCGGCAACCAGATCTGATAGGACCCGACCAGGCCGCGCAACAATTCCCAATGCTGGTCGGTTACAAAGAAGACCACCGTCGCAGTCAGCGTGATCAGCGGCACCAGCGCCGGCACATGCTCGCCATCGTCGGCGACACCAGGGAGGGTCAGACCGATCCCCGACGCGACGAATGTAGCCATCGTTTCCAGCGCCGCGAAGAACATGCGTGCAGTGAGTCCGATGACAAGGCCCACCATCAGCTCGGACATGATCAAGCGGAGGAGGTCCGGCGCCGTTGCCGCTTCCACAGCAGGCCGGACCGTAGACTCCAGCAGAGGTGTGAGCATCAAGGTGACGCTGATGGCGAGGAACAACCGGATCTGTGTCGGGATATTGACGCGGGAATAGCCCGGCGCCACCATCATGCAAGTTCCGATGCGGCAAAAGATCAGGAACGTGGCCAGGATGGAGGCGGAGCTGCTTGCGATCAAGACACGGCTCCGAGCGACATCACCTCGGCCCCCCGCGCAATCTCCACATGCGACAGCACCGGCAGCGTGGGGAACATACGTTCGGTGATCATGCGCACATAAGGACGGACGTCAGGCGGCGCGACCAGCACCGCGGTATCGCCATTCGCGGCCGCCTTACGAACTGCAACCGACACGTCATCCGCAAATTGCTCGACCAGCCGCGGATCGGCGTCGAATTCCACGATCTCACCCTTGCCGTCGCGCTTGATGCTTTGATGAAAGGCGAGGTCCCAGCGATTGCCAAGGCGGAGCACCTTGAGCACGCCGTTGTCGGCGAAATCGCCGCAGATCTGCTGCGCAATACGCATCCGTACGTGCTCGGCCACATGCTCGGACCGACGCACATGCGGCGCGATCTCGGCGATGGCTTCCAGAATGAGGTGCAGATTGCGGATCGAGATACGCTCTGCCAGCAGAAGCTTGAACACCGCCTGCAGCCCTGAATAGGAAATCTGCGATGGCACCATATCCTCGATCAACCGCTTGTATTCGGGATCGAGCCGATCGATCAGTGCGCGGGTGTCCTTGTAGGTAAGGAGCTGGGCCAGATTGTTGCGGACGACCTCGCTGAGATGCGTGAGCAGCACCGAGATATTGTCCGCGATCTTGAAGCCATCCTGTTTGACTTCGTCGATGAAAGTCTCCGGAACCCACATCGCCTTCATGCCGAAAGCGGGCTCGATCGTCTCGTCGCCCGGAACATCGGGCTTCCTATCGCCGTCAAACAACACGAGGGACTCGCCAATGCGCAATTCGTGATGGGCCACGACGGTGCCGTAGATCTTGATACGATATGACTTCGGCCCGATGGAGAGGTCGTCGGTCAGCTTGATCTCGGGAATGACGAAGCCATATTGGGCAGCGAAACGCCGCCGAACCTTGGCGACGCGATGCGCCAATTCCCCATGGGCATTCAGCATCTGGATCGCAAGCTGGCTACCGACGCAGAGCTCGACATCGGAGGTCTTGAGCAATTCCTTGACGGAATCCCTGTTCTCGATCTGCACCTTTTCCTGAACCTGCGCGATGCGCGCCTGTTCCACCTTCGCGCGGGCGGCCTGCTGGCGCGGGAGCGTAAAGCTCATGAAGGCCATGGCGCTGCCAAGCAGCGCGAAGGGCAGGAATGGCAGGCCGGGGAGCAGACCGAGCGCAAACATCATCATCGCGGCAACTGACTGGGCGCGCGGATACTTTCCGAGCTGCTTCAGCACCATCTGCTCGGCAGAGCCGCGGGTGCCGCCCTTGGAGACGAGCAGACCGGCCGAGAGCGACACGATCAGCGCGGGGATCTGCGAGACCAGGCCGTCACCAACGGAGAGCTTGGTGAAGACGTCAGCGGCGCGTGACAGTTCCATGCCATGATGAGTGACGCCGATGATGATGCCACCAAAGATGTTGATGGCAGTGATGATTAGGCCGGCAATGGCGTCGCCGCGCACGAATTTCGAGGCACCATCCATGGCGCCGAAGAACGAACTCTCCTCCTCCAGCTCGTGGCGCCGGCGCTGCGCTTCCTTGTCATCGATCAGACCCGCCGACAGGTCGGCGTCGATCGCCATTTGCTTGCCCGGAATGGCGTCAAGCGAAAAACGAGCACCGACTTCGGCGATACGCGTCGCACCCTTGGTGATCACTACGAAATTCACGGTAACGAGAATTGCAAAGATGATCAGACCGATGACGAAATCACCGCCCATCACGAATTTGGCGAAGCCGGCGACGACATAGCCGGCGGCGTGTTCTCCCTCACCGCCATGCGACAGGATCACGCGTGTGGTCGCGACGTTGAGCGCCAAACGCAGGATGGTCGCGATCAGTAGCACGGTCGGAAATGCCGAGAAATCCAGCGGCCGCTGAATCCACAGCGACACCATTAGGATCAGCGCGGACAACGCGATCGAGAAGGCCAGGCCGAGGTCGATCAGGATCGTCGGAACCGGCAGCACCAGCATCACCAGAATGGTGACGATGCCGAATGCAAAGGCCACGTCCGTGCCGGCCCGCCGTTCGGCCGGCAGGGCTGAAATCATTACGTCGGCCATGGCAAGTCTCGCGCGAATATCATGGCCGCACTGTGCAGCGCCGACCTTGCGTGAAGATGGTGAAGACTGTGGCGGCTAGAAGCCGCGCTCGATCCGGCCGTAGAGCACTTCGGTGAAGGCAAAGATGTGGGCTCCCATGAAGGAGCCGGTGACGGCGACCACGATTAACATCACCACGATCTTGGGGATGAAGGTCAGCGTCATTTCCTGTACCTGGGTCAGCGCCTGCAGGAGGGCAATGACGATGCCGACGAACATCGCGGAACCGACCGCCGGGCCGGCGGCAACGATGATGGTCCAGATCGCCTGTTGGGCGATATCGAGGGCGTCGCGCTCGTTCATGGCTCAGCTGATCGTGATGCCGGGTCCAAGAGAAACCTTGACCCCGTTCTCGAGCGTCGCGACCGCACCGCCCTGAATGATATAGACTTCCTTGATCTTGCCGGTCGTGCTCGTTCCGCTTTCATCCGTAAATGAAGCGGTGCGGCCGATCAGTCCTTCTGCCTGGGTGATTGCGCTGGTCGATAGCAGCGTATCGAGCTTTGCATTGGTCTGAACCGCCTGCTCGACGGACGACAGCTGTGCAAGCTGGCTCATATATTCGGTTGAATCGGTCGGATTGGTGGGATCCTGGTTGCGCATCTGCGCGATCAGAAGCTGCAGGAAGCCGTTGTAGTCGATCATGTTGGTCGACGACGTCGATGACGTCGTGCTTGTGGTGGATTTCGCAGTATCTACGCCGTTGACGATCATCTCGCTCTCCCTGGGTTAGGCCACGACCGGCAGCAGCATGTCGGCGCCGCTCAGGATCGCCTGTTCGACTTCGAACAGAGCCCGGATCTTCCGCAACGCCTCGTAATAACGTTTAGCCTCGACGAGCTCCTCGATCGCATCGAGGCCCTGCAACAACTCCTTGTTGTCCGCCGCCGCGTAGATCGCGCAGCGCTGATGCCCAAAGACCGCACGCGCCTGTTCGATATCGCCCGGGCTCATCAACATCAGTTGCACAACGAAATAGAGCTGCCGAAGCGGCGTTGTCGCATCGGCGACCTGCATGACCTGACTTTCCAGCAGGAAAGTCACGTCGTTGATCAGTTCCAACGTCACCTTGCGGTCGACCCGCAAAACTGCGCCGTTAATATAGATTTTCTCGCCCGATCGCAGCGATATGCACATTGGCTTCTTCATGCCAGCGAATCCCGGATGACGATATTGATCGCAACGAGATCGCTCACGTCCGACAACTGCCCTTCCCGAAGGCGCTCGGCTTCCTTGATGACCCAGAGACCAATCGAAATCAGCTGCGCTCGCAACTGCTCCGGCAGGCCGTTTCGTGGATTCGACAGATCTTGTATGAAGAAGGTCCAGAGATTACGAATATAGAGTAAGGCATCTGTTTCTTCGGATGAAGCAAGCGCTCCGCTCTGGATTTTCTGAAGTAGTTTAATTCCGTGATTGAGCGCTTGTTGTTCCCTGGATCGCGCCTCGCGGCCGCTATCCTCGATTTCCGCGTCGTAACCTGCCAATGTCATTTCAATCGATAACCTGTTGCTTCATAGATCAGCCCACCTATCAGAGATAATTGAGGATGCTGAGGTTCTGAATTTGCGCGGTCAGCGCATGCGACATCTCCAACTGATTTTTCAGAGAGTTGACCCGGACGGATGCCTCTTCCGGATCGACCACTTCCATCGCGTTGATCTGCTTGTTGACGATGTCGGTCTGCACCTTGAGACGACTGGTTGCATTTGTCGTCTGTTCCTGCGCGGTGCCGAGGCGTGCACCGACACTCGCGAGGTCGGACACCGAACCGCCGACCAGCAGCAGCGCCTTGTCTGTAACGGCCTGGAACGCGCTCTGATTCAGAGTTTCCAGACCAAGCCCGCTGAGCATCGTGTAGGCCATCGCCAGGTTCCGGAATGCCTTGTCATTGGCGCTGGCGGAGGAATCGACGGTTTGTGTCGTAGAGATGCGACTGCGCATGACCTGATCGGATGCCGACGACCAGTTCGTTCCCCAGGCCGGATCGTCGAATTCGGTCGCAAACGCATTGTCGAGGAAGTTATTCATGGCGGCGGGGGTGATATTTACGGCAGCCACGTCACCGGGCGGAAAACCAAAAGCGGCAGTAAAAGCCGCATCGATTGCCGTCTTGCTAGCCGAACCGGTCTGATAAGGCGTCATCGGCTGTTGCGCCGTGTTGATGCCGGCGAACAGATACTGTCCGTCCATCGAAACATTGAGCGTCGTGAGAAGCGACTGGAGGTTCGACGCTGCCGGCTGGGCGATGATGACGCCGCCATTTGCCGAATTGCGCGCCGCCAGCAAATCCTTCTGGAAGGACTGTGCCGTCTCGATCAATTGCGAAACACGCTCCTGCGTGACGTCCAGGCGGGCACTCACGAGTGCATTGGTATCGACGATTTTCTCCATATCGAGAAGCTCCGCACGCAGGGTCACGTCGCGACCCGTGAGTGCACCAAGACTCCCCCCGACGTCAGCGAGCCTTCCTGTCGTCGCCTCCTTGGTGGCCTTTGAGATCGCCACCTGGCTTTTCGACGCGGAGATGCGCAGGGTGGTCGAGATCGAGTTCGATGAAATGAAATTTGTAGCCATATCGATTACCCCACCGCCATCAGAAGTTCTTTCAGCATGTCGTCAATGGTTGAAATCAGCTTCGACGATGCCGAGAAGGTGCGTTCGACCTGCAACATGAAGGTCATCTCGTCATCCATATTAACGCCATTGACGTTCGACAACGCATCGGCACTGCGCTCCAGTAGCGTCTGGCTATAAGTGGCGTCGTCGCCCACGCTCTTGCGCTGCGATTCCAGCCAACTCACCGATGAGCCGGCGAAGTCGATGAGGCTGCCGCTTGGCTTGCCGAGCGCGGCCGGATCGAAAGTTCGGGATGCCGCTATACCGTCGACGACGCTCTGGATACGCGCGAAGAAGCCTGCCTCTCCGCCCGTGTTGTAGACGTAGTTGGCACCATTGATGCCTCCGTCACGAATCAGGCTCGGATTGCCACCCAGCGCCTGATCGACCAGATTGGTAACCTTGATCGTCCCGGCGAGCCCGACATTGATCACGCCCGTGGTCGGCATTCCGGGTCCACCGGCATAGGTGAAGAGGCCGGTTTGGTCTGGTCCAGCGGCGGCACTCTGATCCTTTTCGGCAAAAATCTCGATCACGGCGCGCGCAACTTCGTCGAGCTGATTCTGATAGGTCACCATCTTGTCGTCGCGAAGCGTCGCGAGACCAGCGAGCTTGCCGGAGCCGATCGGCATGATCGCGTTAGCGCCGGTAACGGGAACGCCATCGACGACCACAGCGTTACCCGTTGTGGCTGCCGTGTAGGAATTTGTCGGAGCGAAGGTTACGGAGCGAGCGGTACGCTCGAACAACGTGACCCCGGAATCCGTATAGACAACCATGTCATTGTTTGCGCGGGTGGCAAACGTGATCCCAACCTCCTGGGACAGCTTCGACAGGATACTATCGCGCGTATCAAGGTAGTCGGTGACGTCGGAGCCGGAGATCGTTCCCTTGATGATCGCCGTATTGACCGTCTCGAATTGCGCCAGAAGCTGATTGATATTCCCGACCGACGTCGCCATTTCGGCGTCGGCATCCGCGCGAACAGTCTGCACGGTGTTGGTCGAATCGTTCAGCGATGCGGCAACATTTTTGGCCGCCGTGACGGCGGAATTCGCGAACGTTACGTTATCCGGCGCCGATGCATATTGCTGCAGGGCGCTTTTCAGCTTGGCCAGTTGCGCCGCGGCAGACTGATCGAGCTCGGGGTCGTCGATGGTGACAGCCGCAACCTTCTGCAGACCGTTATAAAGGGCATCCTGCTGTGCGGTGTTCGATACCGCCTTGACGACATTGTTGAACAGACCGGCGCTGGCGGCCCGCTGAATACCACTGACATAGACACCGCTGCCCGGCTGGGAAACGATCAGAGCATTCTTGCGGGAGTAACCGTCCTGATGCAGGCCGGCGACGTTGCGCGAGATGACGGAAGACTGGACGCCCGACGCCATAAGCGACGAGCGGGCCGAATTGAGTGCGACCGTAAGTGACATTGGAGACTCCCGTCAGTGATCCGCGCTGTGCGTCAGCGCTTCAGGTTGACGAGTACGTCGAGCAGGTCCGCGCCGGTCTGGAACACCTTGGAATTCGCGGTGTAGCCACGCTGCGACTCGATCATCGCCGTGAGCTCGTTGGCCAGATCGACGTTGGATGCTTCGAGCGCTTCCGGCTTGATGGTACCGAGACCGCTATTGCCCGCGAAATCGACCTGGATGTTGCCGGAGTTGGTGCTGATCGAATAGACATTCCCGACTTCGGGCGAGAGATTGTCGGGACTCGGTACCGTCGCCAGCGGGATCTTGTAGCTCGCGATTCGCGTGCCGTCGTCGAAGATCGAATACATGGTGCCGTCTGAGCTCACCTCCACACGGTCGAGCGCGCTCGGCGCATTGCCGTTGGTCGTGGCCTTGAACTGGAACTCGTCTGCGACCTGCGTCATACTCGACATATCGAAAGTGACGGGCGAGCCGCCCGGGATTGTGAAGGCCATCGAGGTCGGGCTCGCGGCAGCGAGGCGGCCCTTGCCGGTGGCGCTGACGTCGAAGGTAAATGTCTGGGTGGTGCCCAGCTGCGACCCGGCTGCATAGGGGAAGCCGCCGCCTGCTGCCGCGCCTGCGCTGTTGTAGATCTGCACATCCCATGTATTGGCGGCTGTCTTGAACATGTACATGTCAAGTTTCACCGCATTTCCAATATTATCGTAGGTGATGACCGACGTTTTCGACGTAAAGTTCGGCGGTCCGGCGCTGATCGCAGCATTGGAATCCAGGTTGGCGCTACTGATGCCTGCCTGGGTCGTCGGATTTCCCAGCAAGGACTGCTGCGCGATGTTTACGACCTCGAGATTGCCGAGGCCGTTGGCAACGACGTTCGGCTGGGCGCCATTCTTGATGTTGTAGCCCATCAGATAGTAGCCACCGGTATTGTAGAGATTCCCCTGGCCATCCGGAACGAAAGAGCCAGCGCGCGTGAGGTAAGGCGTGCCTCCTGCGTCGCTGACAACAAAGAATCCGTTGCCCTGGATCGCCAAATCGGTCGCGGACGTCGTGTAATTCATCGTACCGGGATCAGAGATCGCGTAACGAACCTGCGTCTCGACACTACCGGAATTGTAGTTTCCGGTTCCGCTGCGAAGGATCAGAGAGGAGAATTCCGTCGAGGCGCGCTTGTAGCCCGTGGTATTCACGTTCGCGATATTGTCAGCGACCGTCGCCAGTTTGTTCGACTGCGCGTTCATGCCGGAGCCGCCTGTGCGCATCACCCCATACAGACTCATCGATTATCCTCCGTTTCACGTGTGAAGTATTAGAGTTGAAGTTGCTTGCGCGAGGCTGGCGGTTATCCACAGGGTCATCGTGACGCAGTGCGCTCGGCGCAAAAATCTCGGGCCTTGCTCGTCCACGACCCAAATCCGCTCGCGACAAGGCTGCCGATAACACTGCAGATGTAGCGTTTTTGGCCGACAATATTGGTCGGCCCAGCATTGTAGCGCGCGACAGCCATCGTCCAGTTTCCCTCGCGCTCACGCAGGTCTTTCAGAAATCGTGCGGCGTAGTCGACATTGCGCGCGGGATCGAACATCGCCTCTACACTTGGAAATTTTTCCCCGTGATAGCGATGATTGATCTGCATGCAGCCGAGATCGACCAGCTTGGCGCCCCTGCTCTTCTCCTCGGCGAAACGCGCAACGGCATTGCGCAGATCGGTGGCGAGCACCGTCCGGCCATCGACATTGAGCGCATAGGGATTCAGCACACCCTTGCGCCCGGTCTCACTGAGACCGACCGCAAAGAGAACGCCGAGTGGCACATTGTGGCGGCGTGCCGCGCGCGCCATCTCCCGTTCGCACGGCCCCTCGGCTCGAGCGTCCGTTACAGCGCTAGATATAAACAGTGCTGCTGCGAACCCGATTACTATTCTGATCCTGCTGCCGCTCCGACGACCTTGGCGATTGCTCATGATCCTGCCTGTTATGCCGTGCGCCGCTCTGCGCATCGCCGGACGACCGGCCCGAAGAACCACCGTCCGCCTGCGATCCGCCTGACGACGGCAGCGAAGAACGTTGATCGGACGGCGCTTGTTGTTGCTGTTGCTGCTGACCGTTGTTCAGATTTGCGTCGGGGGTGCGGGTATGATCGATCGCCGCGATGTCGAACGTGTAGCCAGCCGACTGCATGGCGTCGGTGAGCGCACCGCGCTCCTGCCGCAGCATCTGCGTGGTTTCGTAGCGATCCGCAGTGAGATGAATCTCCACGGAATCGCCGGCAAGCCGCATCTTCACCGTGACAGAGCCGAGATTGGGCGGATCGAGTTCGAGCGTCATCATGCGCACCGGCCGGCTATCCGCAGCTTTGTTCGTTTCGAGCCCCGGCGCGTCAGCCACGCGAGCCCCTTCAGATGATGCGACGGTCACCAGATCAGTAGCCATCCGATCGACGATCTTCTGCAGCGTCGTCACCTGTTGCACGGGTTCGAAATGCGTCTCTTGCTCACGGACGACCGCCTTCGCAACCGGAAGCGGCTTGGTATCCGTCGTCTCGACCGCCAACGTAAATCGTTGCGTGGTGGCCGCATCGGCGTCAGGCACGTCGGCTGTTGCGGCGTGAATGAGCTTCGTGGGATCGCGCGGAGCATCATCTGCCTTCACGTCCGATACCGAAATGCGAGACGCCGCCTTGTCATCACTTGGCAAAGGTGAGTGTGCGTGATCGAGTTTGGCCATTACCGCGCTAAGCGCGGGATCCGGTCCGCGCCAGGGTGCAGATTTTGTCGCGCTCTCGTCGCCCTTCGTGGCCTTTGAATCGTCATCATCAGCTTGATCGTCGCTGACGTTTGGCTTTTGCGCGACTTCACCGGTCAATTCCGCAAGAACGGATGCCGCGTCGAGTATCGGCTTTGCGTCGACGATTTTCGCGTTATCGGCTGTCTTGGCAACATGCGGCGTGACTGTTTTGGTCTCCTTTGAGACCAGACGGAGCTGCTCGCGAAAGTGATCGGCCTTCTCCTTGCCGTCCTTGGCATGGGCACCGCCGTTCAATCCGCCTTTCGTCCCAGCCTTTCCGGCCGCTGTCTGGCGAAGCGCTGCCATCAGGAGATCAGCATTGTTCATCGGACCTTCTCCTTTAATTGTTCCTGCGACGCATCGAGCAACTTTTGTGCCCGATCGACGGCAGCGAGAGAGCGGCTGAAATCAATGCGCGGCCGCATGGCCGTCTTCGCTTCGCTGCTTCCGTCGCTCTTGGCTTTTGCCTCCGGCAGCGCCTTTCGAACATTCAGTCCAATGGCAAGCGCCGCGCTTTGCAGTTCGACATCACGTTCGGATAGTTTTGCCTTGTCGATCTGCTCAAGCTCGGCGATTGCCGTACTGTGTGCAGATGTGGCAACGCGTGCCGCGGCCCGGTACAGGCGCGCGCGTACGCGCTCGGCGCTGTCGTCATCGGACAATGCGAATACACGGTCGGCGGCGAGCACTGTCATTTCAGTCTTGCCGCGAACCAATGCCGTTCTTGCAATAAGAAGATAGAGTGCCCGCTGGCTCGCCCGATCAAGATGATCGAGCACAGCGACAAGACGCGGGAAACGATCGGGGCGCTGTACGAAGCTGAAGCGTGCCACAGAGAGCGCAAAGCGCTGGCGGAAATTGCCTGCATAGATAGAATGCCTATATCGGCGAAAGTAGCGCACCGCGAGGGCTTCGAACTTGTCGAAGTCGTCGTCCTGTCCGACGATGAAAATCTCCCGACGCAGTGCCGCTTCCTCGACCAGCGTGCCCGGCATCATCAGCCGCACCTCGTCAAGCAATGCGATCGCGACCTTCAGGTCGTCCTGTGCAACCAGTGCCGATTGCACCAGCGCGATCTCGGCACCGAGTGCCGCAGGCAGGCTGCGTGGCTTGATATTGGCGAGCTTCGACTTCGCTTCGTCCGTGCGCCCTTCGACATAAGCGATGGCGCCATCGACAATAGCCTCGTCAATATTCAGCACGTTGCGGGAGCGGAGGCTCGCAACCACTTGCGGCGACCCGCCACTCAAGAGGAAGGTGACAGCTGCACGCGAATTGCGCGGCTCCTTCCAGACGGTGGCATCGGCTTTCAGGAAGTTCTCACCCAAGCGCTTCAGCAGGGCGGGTTGGGAATTGTGAGCGTCGAGATCGCCGCGCGCGATCTGATCTTGCAGCATCTGCAATGAACGAACCATCTGATACGGCTCGCGCATTTGGTCGTCGGCCGGCTGCGCATGTGCACTGCCAAGACAGGCTAGAAGCGTTGCTGCAATGATCCTGGCGCTGGTCATAGCACGGGAGCACGGATCAGAAGCTCGATCCGCCGGTTCTGCGCGGCAAGCGGGTCGTTCTGAATTTTCGGCCGGCGGTCCGCATAGCCCTCGATGCGCTCGACCCGCCCGGCGTCGAGGCCGCCGCGCACCAGCATGTGATACGCCATATGCGCACGCGCGGTCGAAAGCCGCCAATTGTCATATTCCGACGTGCGATAGACACGGCTATCGGTGTGACCACGCACGATGACCTGGCCGCGGTTCTGCGCAATCATCGGCGTGATCTTGTCGAGCGCACGAACGAGACCGGGCGTGGGCTCGGCCGAGCCGTTGGCAAACATTCCGTAGTTCACGTCGTCCGTCAGATTGATCAGAAGTCCTTCGGGGGTTTCCCTCACTTCGGCCACCGGACGCGCCGGTCCAATGGCGGCCAGCGCCGCCGAAATTGCGGCCTGGAGCTTGGCGGCGTCCATCGGTTGGGCTTTTTCTTGCTGGGCGGGCGCCTTGTCAGGCTGCGCCGGGGATTTGTCAGCCGGCGCTGCAGTCTTGTCTGCCTGCGCCGGTTGCGGACGACCCGCTGCCGGATTGGACTTGTCGCCATCGTCGGCAAACAACCCGGCGGGCTTCGGTGCCTCCTGCTTGTCGGATTTTGCGGGAGTTGAATTCGATCCGGACATCTCTTGCCCCGGGGTGCCGGTGGCATCAGGCTTGGCATCGAGCGGGCGCGGCTCCTGACCCTCGCTCGCCGCGGCAGCAACATCTTCGCCGAATGGTAGGCTGCCCGCGTCCTTGCGTCCCGACAGCTTCTTCTCGAGCGACGAGATCGACGCCATCGGCCAGTTGATCGGATCGAACGGATCTCGATAGGCCTCTCCGCCCTTCAGACCTTCTTTGCGATTTGGATCGAGCGCCGCGCTGGTCTGCCCCGGACGCGGAGGACCGCCGGCAATCTCCGAGAGCACAGCATAAGGATCGCGAAACAACGTCGCCTCGCCATAGCGTGGCTGCGGAGGCTGCGGACGCGCGAGCGAATCCGTCGGCTGACCTGGCTCCGGATGCGGCCACTTGCTCTCGCCTTCCACGGCCTTGCCGGGGTCAACCCGCCGGGCATCGTTGATGCCTTTACGATCCGGCGTCGAGTCCGTCAGCTTGATCGGATTGAAATAGGTGGCCACGCTTTCGCGCGTTTCCTGATTGGTGGCATTGATCAGCCACATCACCAGGAAGAATGCCATCATCGCCGTCATGAAGTCGGCGTAAGCGATTTTCCAGACACTGTTCTTCGTCTCGCCGCTCTCGAGCGAACTGCGGCGGCGGATGATCACTATTTCTGGCGGAAGCGGATCGGCCATCTCAGCTCTGGACCGCCATCTTCAGTCGTTCGGTCCAAACCTTGAGCTGAGTCTCAAGCACGATCTGATCAACGACAATCGACGCTTCCGCCTCGGGGCCGGCACGCAATTCCGATGCGATTGCGCGGACGCCGAGCTTGCTGCGGATCAGTTCGAGCAGCTCCGATGGGCCTGTGATGCGCAGGACCGGGCGGCGGCTATCGGTCGTGATTGACGACAGATGCTCGATGAACGCAGTGACGGCCTGTTTCTGCACGGCGTTACTGATGAGTGGCTCGAGAAGTCGAGCCGCTACGCCGGCGATTCTTCCCTGCAATTGGTCACCCATTTCCGCGATATCGCCGGCGAGCTTGGCCGCCGTTTCGTTGAGCAGTTGCTGCCGTTCTTCGGCGGCCTGTGCCGCAAGTGCCTGCTTCTCCTGCTCAATGCGCCGTTCGAACTCGGCGAGTGCACTCGCATAGCCTTCGGCGCGACCGCGCTCATAGCCATCATCCTCCTGCACGAGAGGCGGCTTTGGCTGCATCTGCGGCTGCGGTTGAAACGACGGTTGCTGCTTTGCCTTCTGCAGAAGCGGCTGATGTTGCGGCTGCACGCTGGAGTGATGCAGATGGTCGAACGGAACAACGCGGCTGCGTGTTTTTGGCGGCTCCGGTCGATCGAAATCGGCGATCAGACGTGCGACTTGCTCTGCGCTCATACCGCTTCCTCTTGTCTGATCCATTGTTTCAGAATCGCTGCCGCCTGCTTCTCATCAAGCTGGATGATCTGTTCCAACCGTTTCTGCGGCGTATTCTGCATACTGCTCGAGACATCCTGGATAAGATTGGGCGGAGCCTCGCCTCCTGACAGAGCCGCGGTCGCCATCGTGCTGCCGCCACTGAGGAGTGCATTCGTCTCCGCCTGGAACTGCGTTGTCTCGTCCGTCTTCGCGCTGGCCAGGATCGTATTGATCGCCGGGCGCAGACCGAACCAGATCAGCATGCCGGCCACGGCTAGAATGGTGATGGCACTCACGAGACTGCCCGCCTGTCGCATCATCACCTCTGTGAAGGTGATCGACGGCACCGGCGCGAGATCGCGCGCACCTTCCATGAATTCGACCGCCGAAACCTGAATCTGGTCGCCGCGCGGGCGATCGATGCCAGCTGCGGTCGCCGCAATCTGCGAGATCTCCGCGACCTTGGCTTCGATCGCGGCATCGCTCACCTTATCGCCAAGGCTCGCAATCAGACGCGGCCGGTTGACCAGAACGGCGAGAAACATCTTGTTCACCACGAAACCATCGCTCGTGGTCGTCACCGTCTTCGACGACACTTCGTAATTGGTGATGTCTTCGCGGCGCTGCTTCTCATCATTCTGATTCTTGGCACCGGTCGCATTGACCTGCTGATCTGGCAGGTTCTGCTGAACGGTTGTCGGCTGCTGTCGATCGAGGCTCTGCGATGTTTCCTTCTCTCGTACAGCGCGCACAGAACGCTGCACCCGCGAATCTGGATCGTAGACCGTCTCGTTGGTCTGTTTCTTATCGGTCGACAGCTGGGTCGCAACGCTGACCTCGAAGTTATCGAGCCCCAGATAGGGTGTCAGTGCCCGGCTCACATTCTCCTGGATCGAGCGGCTGACGACCTTCTGCAAATTCGCCATCGTGGTTGGCGTTGCCCCGACGCTGCCGCTGCCATCATCATCCGAAAGCAGCGAACCGTCACTATCGAGCACGGTGACCTTGTCCGCGGTCATTCCCGGCACGGCCGCAGCTACGAGATGACGCACCGAACGTGCCGTGCGTGCATCCGCCGGGCCATCGGTCCGCAATACGACCGAAGCCGACGGCGGCGACTGCTCACGCCGGAACGAGCCACGCGCAGGCATCACGATATGGACGCGCGCCGCCTTGACCCCTTTGAGAACCTGGATCGTCCGTGCAATCTCGCCCTCAAGCGCACGCACGCGCGTGATTTCCTGCATGAACGACGTCAGGCCTAGCGAGCCAATCTTGTCGAACAGCTCATAACCGCCGCCGGTGGTGCTGGGCAGGCCCTTGTCGGCCAGCAACGTACGCGCCTGCGCCGTCTGGCCGGGACGGACATAGACCGTATCGCCCGCCGTATTCAGATCGAAAGCGATATTCGCGTCGCGCAGCACCGAGCTGACACGCGTCACGTCCTCGCGGCTAAGACCCGAATAGAGAACATTGTATTCCGGCCGGCTTATGTAGTACGCGCCGCCGCCAACACCGCCGAACACAGCGAGGCCAACCACCGCGAGCAAAATGAGACGCTTCGTACCCAGCTCAAGCAGATTGTTCCAGAGCTTCTGCGCGTGCTCGCGATTGACCATAAATACCCCTGCCCACTTCCGAATCGATCATCGATTGCGAAGCTTGTCCGAGGGTTACGGAGAGCTGGAAAGCGAAATGGCCGCGACCTATGACGGTCGCGGCCATTCCCATTCACGATGCGAGAGCGATTAGCCGCGGAACAGCGACAGGATGCTCTGGCTGCCGGCATTGGCGATCGACAGCGCCTGGATGCCCAGCTGCTGCTGCGTCTGCAAGGCCTGGAGGCGGGTCGATTCGGCGTTCATGTCTGCGTCGACGAGCTGGCCGATACCGCGATCGAGCGAGTCGGTCAGAGTCTTCACGAAGTCCTGCTGCAGACCAATGCGGTTCTTGATGGCGCCGAGATTGGTGGCGGCATCGGTGATCTTGCTCAGCGCTTTGTCTGTACCAGAGATGTAAGTCTCGAGCGCAGTCAGATCGGAGGCGCTATCGGTGAACTTCGAGATGTCCAGATTAGCGACGCTGAAGGTAGTCCAGCCACCATTCTTGTAGACGTCGTAGGTCTGGTCGAGAACGCCTTTTTGGGTCGCCACATTGGCGGTAGCCGCTGGCTGTAACGCAACGGTACCGCCGGTCGCGCCACCATTGGTGCTTGTGGTGGCGATCGAGGTCGTACTGGCGTTCTTGATCTCAAGCGTCTTGCCATCGGCATTGACACCAACAGTGAGGCCCTGGATGCCCAAACCGTTAAGTGCCTTGGCGATGTCCTGAACCGTGGAAGTCTGCGACACGTTGATCGTGGTCGTCGTGACAGCTCCACCAAGAGGCGTGACGGCGAAAGCGATCGTGCCCGTGGTCGTCGCGGGCGGGCCAGCCGCACCGACGGTGGCCGGATCGAAAACGAGGGTCGACGTCGTGGCGGCAGCGTGAGCCGTGATGTAGGCGGCGTCCAGCGTTGTATCGTAGAGCTTGATGGCGTCGAGGTCGATGGTGAGCGTGTCCACCGAAACGACACCGCCGGCGCGGGAGAAGGACGACACGACCGACTTGGTCGAGTTGTAGGTGGGGTCCTGTGAGTCGACCGAGATCCAGTTTTCACCGTTGAACACGGCCGAGTCGGCGGTGTTCTTCAGCTGCTTCTGGAGTTCGGTGATTTCACTCTGGATCTTGGCGCGGTCAACACCCGGGGTACGGGCAGCAACCAGTTTTTCCTTGATCGACGAGACGACGTCAACCGTGCCTTCGAGGCCGGTATACATCGTGTCGATGGTCGCAGCGCCGAGACCGAGAGCGTCCTGCACGGCGCCCAGAGCCTGAACGTCCGAACGCATCGTGGTAGCGATCGACCAGTAAGCGGCGTTGTCCGACGCGGTCGCCACGCGATAGCCGGTCGAGATGCGGTTCATCGTGGTGGAGAGGTTGGCATCGACCGAGCGCAGAGTCTGCAGCGCGGTCATGGCCTGGGAGTTGGTCATCAAGCTAGACATCGTATGTCCCTTTAATTTGATTGATTTGCTGGGGACATACCGGACTTTCACCGGTACGAGAGGGCGGCATCATGCCTTTGGAATGTCGATATCTGATCGACCCAACCTGTCGTGAATTGCAAGCTAGCCGCCAAACCTTACCCAAAGCTGAAGGGAGCGGCGGCTCGTATAGTTAACAGCGATCATTTGATTCGTCACTTACCTTGTGATGAATCAAATGATCTAGAGAAACGACTTCACAAGACCAACTGCGAGCAAATTCCAGCCGTCGATCAATACGAAGAATAGTACCTTGAACGGTAGCGCGAATACCGTGGGCGGCATCATCATCATGCCCATCGACATCGTTAGTGTTGCAACGATCATGTCGATCACCAGAAATGGCATGACGACAAGAAATCCGATCTCGAATGCGCGGCGAAGCTCCGACACCATGAAAGCCGGAATGATGATTCGCAGATCGATCCGCTGACCTTCGAGTTTGATCTTCATACTTTCGGCAGCAAGGTTCTCGAAGGTTTGCAGATCCTTTTCACGTACGTGCTGCAGCATGAAATCCCGAAACGGATCTGTGACACGCGAATAGGCTTCCTGCTCTGTGATCTCATTCTTCATCAGGGGCTGAAGGCCGTTCTGCCACGCGCGATCGAAGGTCGGTGCCATCACATAGAATGTGAGGAACAGCGCAAGGCTGATCATCACGATATTGGCCGGCGTGGTTTGCAGGCCAAGCCCTGTGCGCAGGAATGAGAGTGCGACAACGAAGCGCGTGAAGCTCGTCACCATGATGAGTAGGCCCGGCGCCAGTGACAGCACCGTCAGCAGCGCGACCATCTGGATGATTCGGCCGCTCGCACTACCCTCGCCCTGCGGAAGCAAGGTCGACAGATCCGGAACCTGCGCCACTGCAGCCGTCGGCAGAAGCACCAGGAGCAGGATCGGAATGATACGCTTCATTGCACCACCAGCGTCTCGATAATCAACTCACGAACCCTGCCGCTCGAACGCGTAAGCGCGCGCTCATTCAGGTCTTCGCGCAGATATTGCAGGCCGCGGGCACCCTCGATCTGCGCGGGTGTGAGCGTGCGCAGATAGGCTGCAACATCCTCACCTATGCGAGCGACCACGATGCTCGCCTCCTCCTCGGTCAATTTATCGGTTACGATCGATGCCTCCATGCGGATCCAGGCATTTGGCGGCGCCGCCAGATTGGTCACGACCGGGGTGATCTTGCGCAGACGATCATTGGCATTGAAGGCCGACGAGATCGGTTTCTCTGGGACTTCCTTCTGGCTTTCACTGATGCGCTGGAACGTCGACATCAGATGCAGGCTTGCCAGCGCTCCAGCCCCGACCGAGAGCACCGTGACAAGCAGCAGGGCGCCAAACCACTGCATGAATCCTGGGCGCTGGCCTTCATTCGCTGTGTTATCGGCCATGATCGATTCCCATCAGAACGGCGCGACCTGGTCGTAAACCTGTTGACCCCAGTTCGGCTGCTGCACTTCCATGGACCGGCCTCGCCCGCCATACGAAATGCGGGCTTCGGCAATCTTCTCGTAGGCGATGGTGTTGTTGCGGCTGATATCGATCGGACGCACGATGCCGCCGACATTGACGATGCGCATTTCGTAATTGACGCGCATCTCCTGCGAGCCGCTAACCAGGAGATTTCCGTTCGGCAACACATCGACAACGACTGCAGCCACCGAGAAGCGCACTTCTTCATTGCGGTCGATCTTGCCAGCGCCCTTGTTCGATGATTGGGATTTGACGTTGGTGTCGAAATTTCCGGCCGATAGCCATTTGGCAATATTGGCCGAATAATCGGACTCCACCTTGATCTGCGAGTCCCGCGACCGATCCGTCTTGTTGTCGAGAATCGCCTTGTCGTTCATCAGAATATTCACGGTCAGAAGATCGCCGACCCGCGTTGCCCGCGAATCACGATAGAGGTCCTTGCGGTCATTCCAGATCGAGTGAGGGCCCGCGCTACGATACGCGCGCCGCTCGATCGGAATTGCGCGCGCATCAACCTGCATACCGTTGCCGATCGGCGACATGTAGGGCGCCTGGCCAACCTCGGCGAGATTACTGGCGCAACCGGTCAGGCACGACAGTGCGACCGGAATCAGAATCACTCTCAACCACATCATTTCTTGGCTTTCCCGTCGTCGGTGCGACGCATCCCGGCAAGCGTGTCAGCGAGATGTGCGCCACGTGCCGGTTCCATTTCATTGAGGATCGCGCTGGCAACGCGAACGCGCAGCTTGGCGAGAACAGCAGCTGCCGTGTCATCAGCCATGCTGGCAATCTGCTGCGCCGCAGCTTCCGGATTCATGCGCGAGTAGATTTCGACGACGTTATCTTCCGCCTTTTTGAGGAATTCTTCGCGCAACTTCAGCCATTCCTCATATTCGGCACGCTTGGCCTCAAGTTCGGCAATGCGCAGCTTCAGCTTGGATTCCGTCGCTTCCAGCTCTTTCTGCTGCCACGCCACCCGGGCATCGAGTGCCTGGTCTGCGATATTGCTGCAAAAGCGCGCGACGTCGGATTCCTGGGAGTTCGCGGCTGCGCTATCCTTTTTGTCAATTGCGCCCGTGATCAGCGCCGAATCGGCTGGCGGACGCACCACCGGGTCCTGCTTGTTGGCAGCCGGGCGTGGGCGCGCGACTTGCGGCGTCTTTGCAAATTCACCGAGGTTCAGCGGCTTTGAGAGCTTCTGCTCGGGTTCGGCCGATGCCTGTGTGGACAGCACCATACCGACCAGCATGAGAAACTTGATCGATCGATTTGCGACGCGCGCCATTCGTGTTCTCGTGATTCAGCTGAGCGAGCGTTGCACGCTTTGGCTTGCGTGACGCTGACCCGGGCTTACTGGATGACGAGTTCCGCTTGCAGCGCGCCGGCCGCCTTGATCGCCTGCAAGATCGCGATGATTCCCTGCGGTTTCAGGCCGATTTGATTGAGACCACGCACCAGACGCTGCAAGTCCGCACCACGCAGAATGGCGATCTTGGCGCCGGGCTCGTTAGCTTCGATGAAGGTTTGCGGCACCACCTTCGTCTCGCCGCGCGCGAATGGGTTCGGTTGCGACACGATCGGCGCCTCGGTGATTCGCACCGACAGATTTCCATGGGTGACCGCGACTGTCGAAATCTGTACATTCCGGCCGATGACCACCGTTCCCGTGCGTTCGTCGACCACGACCCGTGCCGGCGTATCCGGCTCGACCAGCAGTTCCTCGATCTCGGCGATAAAGCGCACCGGCGAGGTGCCACGCGGTCGGGACAGTACGATAGTACGATAATCGCGTTCGAAGGCTACGGCCTTTTGGTAACGGCCACTGCCATGCGCGTTGATCGCGTCCATGATACGCGTTGCGGTGACGAAATCCGGATTCTTTAGCTCAAGAATGAGCGATTCCATCTCGCTGAAACGCCCCTTGACTTCACGTTCGATCAGCGCGCCATTTGGGATACGGCCAGCTGTGGCCACACCCTGGCTAAGCGTTTGTGCAGCGCCTTCGACGTTGTAACCGCCTACAGCGATAGCACCTTGCGCGACAGCATAGGTTTCGCCATCGGCGCCGCGTAACTGCGTCATCACCAACGTTCCGCCAAGCAGGGATGATGCGTCGCCCAATGACGAGATCGCGACGTCGATTCGCGAGCCACCCGCGACAAACGGCGGCAGATCGGCCGTCACAACGACGGCGGCCACGTTGCGCGTGCGCAACGAGGTGCCACGGATATTGATGCCCATATTGTCGAGCATCGATTGCAACGATTGTTCGGTGAACGGCGCGTTGCGCAACGTGTCACCGGTACCCTTGAGGCCGATCACAAGGCCATAGCCGAGGATTTGGTTCTCCCGCACGCCCTTGAGATTGGCGATGTCCTTCACACGCACAGCGGCATCTGCCGCAGAGATCGAAAGCGAAAGCAGGAGACCGCAAAGGAGACGCAGCATCATCCGTTCTGAATCCGTACTGATCCGTCCTGCTGGACGATGCCCCGGATCGTGACGCCGGTATCGAGGTTGCGAAGCTGCACCATCATGCCGGCACTGCCGGACTGCAGGGATGTTGCATAGGTGACGATAATGAGCCCATCATCCTCGACGAGCACCTTCACCACAGCCCCGCGGGTGACGGCCTTCAGATCTTCGAGACCGTTGATCGGAATCAGGTGCCCCGCCAACAGTGTACGACGCGCAATGCGGCCAACGAGGGACGCACGGTCGTTGATGAATGCACTTGCGCCCTGAATATTGGGCGCAAAATTGCGATCCATGATCATTTCATCCCTGATGACGTCACCGGGATAGATCGCCGTGGCCGGCACGGGATAGCGGACGGCATCTTCCGCAGCATTTGCGACGCCTGCGATGCCGGCCGCGAGCACGAAGCTCGCGAGCCAGCGGGTGACGATGGTGACTGCGCGCATCAGGCCGAGATCCCGTTCTGTGGATTACCGCATGCCCTTCGAAATGGTCGATGCCATCTCGTCAGCCGCCTGGATGACCTTGGAATTCATTTCATAAGAACGCTGCGCCGATATCAGCTCAGTGATTTCCTTCACCGGATCGACGTTCGAACTCTCGAGATAGTGTTGATGCAGCTTGCCGTAGCCAATGTCGCCTGCGAAGCCCACAACGGGCACGCCGGATGAAACCGTCTCGCGATAGAGATTTCCGCCGAGTGGGTCCAGACCGGCTTCATTGGAGAAGTTCGCGAGCGAGAGTTGCCCGAGCTGAACGGGCGCAACGGTCCCGTCGACCTTCGCGAAGACTTGGCCGGACTCGTTGACAGTGACATCCACGGCATTCTGCGGGACAATGATCGCAGGCGTCACCAGATAGCCGTCCGGCGTCACCAGCTGGCGGTTTTCATTCAGGTTGAATGCACCGGCGCGTGTGTAGAGCGTCTCACCATTCGGACCGGCGATCTGGAACCAGCCGCGGCCATTAATGGCCATGTCATAAGTGTTGCCAGTCTGCGCCATGGCGCCCTGCAGATGCAGCTTGCGCACGGCAGCCGAACGCACGCCGAGACCGAGCTTTGCGCCTTCAGGTACTGCGCCCTCACCGCTTCGGTTGGGAACGCCCTGCGCGCGGTCGATCTGATAGAACAGATCGGTGAATTCCGCGCGGGATCGCTTGTACGAGGTCGTATTGATATTCGCGATATTATTCGCGATCACTTCGACATTAAGCTGCTGCGCGCCCATACCGGTGGCAGCAATGGCCAGAGCTCTCATGATTAAACCTCAAATCGCCATTCGGCTGACTTCTTGATACGCCTGAACGACCTTGTCGCGGACGGCGACAGCCATCTGCAATGACCGTTCGGCAGACATGACCGCCTCGACCACCTTCTGTGCCGAGAGCTTGCCGTGGATGGACTGGATTGACGCGGCTTCGCCGGCCTTGATCGAACCGATGGCATCGGCTGCGACCTGTTCGAGGACGTTGTTGAAACCGACGGTGGCCGCACCAGGTTGCACCGCGGGTGTCGCGGAATTGATGACTTCGCTGGTTTTGGCGAGCTCACCAGCACTGCTGATGACTGAGGATACCGCTTCAAGCATGGTTAGCTCCTCAAGAGATCGATGGTCATCGACACCATGGATCTCACTTGTTTGATGACCTGTAGGTTGGCCTCGAAGGACCGGTTGGTTTCCCGCATGTCGCCCATTTCAATCAACGAGTTCACATTGGGCAGCTTCACGTAACCGGTTGGATCGGCAGCCGGGTGGCCTGGCTCATAGTCCACGCGGAACGGCGCCTGATCGGTTCCGACATCCTTCACCTTGACCATGCGCACACCAGCGGCACGGTCCATCTCGGCTGTGAAGGTCGTGGTCTTGCGGCGATACGGATCCGAGCCTGGCGTGCGGCCGGTTGAATTGGCGTTAGCAAGGTTCTCCGACACGACGCGCAAGCGGGTCGACTGCGCTTCGAGGCCGGAACTTGCGATCTGAACAGATGCTTGTAACGGATCAATCATCGTCATTTCCCTCAGGTCTTCATGCTTGTCATGAACATGCGATGAAACGATTTGACGATCGCCGTATTCAGTGAATAGTCGCGATTGATATCGCCAGCCTTCAGCATCTCCTGCTCAAGGCTGACAGAGTTGCCGGAGTGCACGGTTTCCCAGCTCTTCTCCTTGCGCATGCCCTGGGCCTCAACTGAAGAACCGGTTGTGATGTGTGCCGGTGACGTCACCGTCACGGGCACGACCTTCGATTCAATGATCTTGTTGAACGGCTCGATGTCCTGCGCGCGATAGCCCGGCGTGTTCGCATTGGCGACATTCGCCGAGATTGCGGACTGCCGCAGCGACAGCCATCGCTCATGCGATGAGGCAACATCGAAGAGATAGACGGGTCCCACTTATCCCCCAGGCAAACATGATTCCTTCATCATGGTTTACAAATGGAAACTTGTCCGAGGCTGGAGATGCGCATCACGACATGCACGGAGCGCTTACGCATTCGTCTTCTGCTTGCGCGAATGCAGGAAGTAGATGATTTCTGCGACAGGACGGAAAAACTCCGCCGGGATCATCTTGTCGATGTAAGCAACATCATACATCGAGCGCGCCAGCATCTTGTCTTCCACCACCGGGACACCATTCTTCTCGGCGATTTCCCTGATCTTCAGCGCGATCAGGTCCTGCCCCTTTGCAAGCACCGTTGGCGCAGCGTCTTCGCCCTGCTTGTACTTCAGCGCAATCGCGTAATGCGTGGGATTCGCGATCACCAGCGTGGCGCGCGGAACGGCCGCCAGCATCGACTTGCGAGCGCGATCGCGTGCCAACGAACGCAACCGCGATTTGACGATCGGATCGCCTTCGGCCTGCTTGAACTCGTCCTTGATCTCCTGCTTCGTCATGCGCAGTTCGCGGCGCCAATGGAAGCGTGCCCACACGAGATCGAGCGACACCAGGACAATGGTCGCAATGCTGATGGCGGAGACAAGCCGCATTGCGGTAGTCAGCACCAATTCCGGAACGGCCGCCGGATCGCTAAACAATGCATTCACGGCCACGGCCTCCTCAGCCCGCAGGACGATCATCACGACCAGACTGATAGCGACGAACTTGAAGACCGACTTTCCGAATTCCACACGTCCCTGCGCGCCGAAGATTCTGCCCCAACCTTTCGCTATTGAGATGCGCGAGGCTTCCGGCTGGATGCGATCGAACACAATTCGCGGTGCGTTCTGCAGGAAAGATGACGCCAGCCCGGCCAGCATCAAGACGATAACAATCGGAATAACCAGTCCCGCCGCACTCATACCGACCGCGGTGAGCAACTCAATAGCATCCGTTCCATTACGGATGCGGATGCCCGACGGATCGTCGATCAATCGGGCTAAAGTGAAAGTCAGCTTTCTGACGTTGTCGGTGGTCAGAAAGCTTTGAATAATCAGCAGTGCGAGCATAGAGGCGAAAATCGGCGCTTCGCGCGAGACCGGGATTTGGCCCTTCTCAACGGAATCACGAACCTTCTTCTCTGTCGCCTCTTCGGTTTTACTGTCCTTATCGGGTTCGTCAGACACAATGCTCTATCTTCAGGTGAATACCGGCTGATCTTCTTGATCGGGGTTGAGTTCAATTTCGCCGCGTCCGGCCATATCGAGCGCAAGATCGGTAATGGCGCGCCGGGCATCCAGGATTTCGCGCTGATTGGCGGGGATACCGTTTGCCAGTTCGTGATCCACCAGACGACGGGTGCGTGAGGCGAGCGACGACAGAATGAGCTCGCGGAATGTCGTATCCGATCCCTTGAGCGCCATCACCACACGGTCCGTCGGCACCTGATCGAAGATCAGCATGCGTGCCTTGGCGGTCAGGTTCACGATGTCGTCGAAGGTAAACAGCATGCCCTTCAGAATCTCGGCCGACTTCGGCCGCGATTCGGTGAGGTTCTTCAGCGATTCCTCCATCTGCGTCCGCTCCATCTTGTTGATGATGTCAGCCATGCGCGGATAGGTGTCGGATGCCAGGTTCCGAGCGAAGTTGATCATGAAGTCTTCGTGCATCGTTTTCTCGATAATGCCCATGGCATCCTCGACAACAGGCTTGAGGCTGAGCATACGCCGCATCAAGTCGTGCCGGATATCCGGCGGAAGATGACTCATCACGCGGGCAGCACACGCCGGCTTCACCCGCGAGAGAATGAGTGCAGCCGTTTGCGGATGCTCCTTGAGAAGATAGTTGGCGAGCAGGCTTTCCGAGACGAGAGAGATGCGTTCCCACACCGACTTTGTCTTGTTGCCCAGAACTTCGGAAATGATGTCAGTGATCTGGTCCGGCGGCAGCACGCCATTCAGCAGCTTCTCCAGCTCGCCGACAGTGCCAAAGATATTCGGACCTTCCGAGAAATTCTGAGCGAATTCCTCGATGATCGCTTCGAGCTCAGGCCCTGAGATGGGCTTGAGCTCAGCCGCAGCCCGCGTGACCAGTTTGATCTCTTCGGGATCGAACTCCCGAAGCAGGCCGCCCGAGAGCTCACGCCCCATTGCCAGCAAAAGAGCCGCCGCCTTCTCGGTGCCACCCAGCGGTTTGATGCTGGTGCCGGCGCGCTTAGCAGGTGCATTGAATGCCATTAGGAATATCTCTTTGGGAAAATCTCTTTAAGCGTCCGGATCCCCGGCCGCTCCTCCGACGATTTCCGTCAGCGATACACCGAAACGCGAATTCTCGTCTTCCACGACCACGACCGCACCGCGCGCAACGATGCGTCCGTTGACGACGACTTCGACAGGTTCGCCCACACGGTGATCAAGCGGGATCACTGCGCCGCGGCCAAGCTTCATCAGATCCGCGACCGGCATGGTCGCTGAACCGAGCAGCACCTGCACCGTGACCGGGATGCGCAGAATAGGTTCAAGATTTGTCAGCCGGCTGGTTTCCTCGGCAGCGCGAGCCGCGAGATCTGCCAGTTTGCCGAACGACGCGCCGTCAGCCTTAAGCGGGTCGGCGCCTGTAGCGGTCGCTGCGCTTACTGGATCGATATCGAATGGTTGCTTCATATCCCCTGCCTTCTTGAAAACTCAGATCGTGGCCTAAGCCGGATTTTGTGCCGCAGTGCGCGTATCGATTTCCGCGATAGCCTTGCGCGCCTCATCTATTTTGTCGCCAAGCGCCTGAACCATTTGCCGTCCGTCCGAACTGAATTCGCGCACCATCAACACCATGTCGTCCACCGTCTCATTGGTCTTGCCGACCACCGCGGTAAACTCTCCCTGATGCGCGCGCAACTTCACAAGCTCACGATGCATCTTGGTAACGCGGATGCTCGTGAAAAGCAGGGCTGCAAAAAGGATGATGTCAACGAGCGAGGATACCATCGATAAATTCCCGTTTTTGGTCGGCCGATTCCTTGACCTGCAGTGAATAGACGCCATTCATCTGGCCGAGCTGGCACCAGAACAAGCGTTGATCATTGCATTCGAGGCGAACCATTGTGTCCGGCGTGGCGTTGAGCTTGAGCACCTGGCCGACGTGAAATTTCGCGACCTCGCCGAGAGTAAACTGTCGCTCTTCGAGAACCGCCTTCAGCACCACTTCGGTCCGCTTGATCTCGCTGTGCAACTGACGGCTCCAGTTCGGATCGGTGGATGCCGACTCACCGGATACGATCTGCGACAGCGACTGCCGGATCGGATTAAGCGCTGCGTGCGGAATGACGATGAACATCTCGCCGCCGCGATCGAGACCCTGCAGCAGGATCTTCGCACACACGGCCATGTTGTTGAGGCGGCCGATCGCAAGATAGTCCATGCGCGTCTCGACACGTTCCAGGTTGAACGTCACGTCGGAAGCGCGGTCGAATGACGCCTGCAACGCCTTGCCAAAGCGCTCGAACAGCGATTGCGCGACATGCAACTCCACATTCGAGAATACCCGCGGCATATCCAGCGGCGGCTCCGCACCATCGGCGCCGAACAGGAGCTCGATCATGGTGTAGACGAAATCGCGATCGAAACCAATCAGGATGCGCGCATCCCATGCTTGCGCATAGAACACCGCGGCAATGGCTTCGCCCTCATAGCGATCGAGGATATCGGAGAGGCGATCGCTGCCCACGCTGCTTAGCGAGAAATACGACTGCGAGGGCGACATGGATCGCAGGCTTTCGGCGCAAAGATTCGTCATCTGGTCGAAAATCACATGCAGCATCGGCATGCGTTCGACGGAAATTCCGGCAGCCCCTAAAAGTTGATCTGATCCTTGATCTACGCGGCCTGACTTTACTTCTGACATCAGGCCCGTGCTCCCGCTTTCGCCGAGGATTCAGCAGGCGCCGCCTTCGCGGGACCGCCGGAGATGGTTTCGCTTTCGACGACATCAATCGACGGGCGTTCACCGGGGCCGATCATCTTGCGGCCGTGTTCGATCGCGATCTGCGGCAGGGCCCCGTTCATGAAGGCGAGCAGTGACTGCTTGACGATTACATACATCCGCGCGCGCTGCTCGCGCACCAGCTTGATCTTGTGGGCCAGCGGCGCGACAAGACCGTAGGACAAGAAGATGCCGGCGAATGTGCCGACCAGAGCTGCGCCGATGAAGCCGCCGAGCAATTTCGGGGATTGGTCGAGAGCGCCCATCGCCTTGATGACGCCGAGTACCGCGGCGACGATACCGAGCGCCGGCAGTCCTTCGGCCACCATCATCAGCGAGCCATATGGTTTCATCTTGCTGCGAATGATGGTTTCGATTTCCTCGTCCATCAGCGCTTCGATCTCATGCGGCCGCGCGCTGCCCATGATGATCAGGCGGAAGTAGTCGCAGATGAAGTGCAGAAGCGGCTCATTGGCGAGAACGGTCGGGAAGGCGGTGAATATTTCTGACGATGATGGATCGTCGATATGAGCTTCCACCTCGTTGCGACCCTTGTTTCGTACCTCGCGCATCAGAGAATGCAGAAGCCCGAGCAGATCGAGGTAATGGCGTTGCTTCGGCACTGCGACCGTCAATGCCTGCACGGTGGCGCGGCCGGTGTCGACCACGGTTTTCCAGGGATTCGCAATGACATAGGTGCCCAGCGACATCCCCATGATGATGACGAACTCCCAGGGCTGCCATATCACGCTGAGATGCCCGCCCATCGCGGTGAAGCCGCCGATCAGACTGGCGAGTGTGATAATGACGCCAAAGAGAATGCTCAAGCGCACCGCTCCAAATTGAGGATACGATTCACTTAGGCAACGATGCTTGCACGAGGCTGACATCGGCCTGCGGCGGCCAGCCCCGCGCAAGCTTGTGCGGGGAGTTTGAGGCCAGTCTCGCCGCATGCGCCCGCAGACTGGGAACCCACTGCCGATGGTCTCGACAATCGCAAGCTACCAGCTGATCTCCAAGAATATTGTCAAATCGTTGCAGCAGACGATGGAGAAGCCGGACGTGTCGAAGGACACGGAATACTACCTGTCACACATCCGCGATGTGAAGACGATCGACGAGTTCATCGGCGACTATCGGTTGTTCAGCTATGCCATGAAGGCTTACGGGTTGAGCGACATGACCTATGCCAAGGCGTTCATGCGCAAGGTTCTTACGGAAGGTGTTGCCAGCTCGACCACATTCGCCAACAAGCTTTCCGACGCCCGCTACCGCGAATTCGCCACTGCATTCGACTTTGCCAAACTGGGTGACCAGGCGACGAGCACGACCGCCGCGCAGGTCGGCACCGTCGAGAAATACGTCCGGCAGCAACTCGAGGAAGACGCCGGATCGCAAAATGAAGGCGTTCGTCTGGCACTCTATTTCGAGCGCAAGGCGCCCAAGATCACCAGCATCTATCAGATTCTCGCTGATCCGGCGTTGATCAAGGTCGCCCAGATCGCGCTTGGCATCTCACCGATGACCTCGATGGCGGATGTCGACAAACAGGCGAATATGCTCAGCGCGAAAGTCGACATCGCGGATTTCCAGACCCCCGAAAAGCTGCAGACGTTCCTGCAGCGTTTTTCGGTGATGTGGGAGATGGAGAACGGAACGTCCACCGCCCAATCGGCTTCAAGCACCCTTATCACGCAGCCGCTCGAAATGGGCCTCAGCACGGACGTGCTGACCACCCTGCAGAACCTGAAAATCGGACGATAAAATGCAATCAGCGCTCTATGTCAGCCTCTCGGCCCAGGTCTCGCTTGAGAAGCGACTCGAAACCATTGCCAACAACATGGCCAATATGAAAACCGCCGCGTTCCGTGCCGACGCGGTGAAGTTCGAGACTGCAATGTCGCGCGCAGCAACGCAGGCGGTCGCGTTCTCCTCGCCCGGCGAAAACTTCATCTCGCGCAAGGAAGGCGCTATTACCCAGACCGGCAATACCCTGGACGTGGCGGTCACCGGGAACAGCATGGCCGCGTACCCCGGCGGCCCCGATCCCGGCCACACGACGTGGATGGCGTTTGCTGGGCCGAACGGCACCGTCTATACGCGCGATGGCCGCATGCAGATCGACATCAACGGGCAGCTTCAGACCCTCACCGGCTATCCAATCCTCGATTCAGGCGGCACGCCGATCATCGTCGATCCCGACGCCGGCCCGCTGACGATCGTGCGCGACGGCACCATTTCGCAGGGCCGAATCCAGGTCGGTCAGCTTGGCCTGTTTGACATCGCTCCGGACGCAAAGCTGGAACGATTCGGAACGTCAGGCGTGATTCCGAGCAAGCCGGCGACCACCGCGCTCGACTTCGTCACGGTCGGCTTCCAGCAGGGCTACGTCGAAGGATCGAATGTCGATCCTCTGACAGAACTCACGCAGATGATGACCGCACAGCGCACCTTCCAGAGCGTCAGCTCGTTGATCGACAATTCCGAAAGTACCATGCAGAACGCCATTCGCACGCTGGGCGATCCAAAAGCCTGATGCCTGATGTGACCGGCGGGAGAGCTCGATGAACGCGCTTGAAAAACTCGAATCGACCATCGCAACCCTGCGCCGGGACGTGCCCACGGTTCGTGTCGGTGGCATGGTGTCCGAGGTGACGCCGACGCATTTTCGCGTCTCCGGCCTATCGCGCTATGTCAGGCTCGGTGAATTGATCGGACTGGAAATCGACAAGCAGGTTCATCTCGGTGAGGTCGTGCGGATCGATACTGACGGCGTAACGGCCAAACCGTTCGATTCCCACTTTGCTGCCGGCCTCGGCGTTCCCGCCTTCCGAATGCCTCCCAAGACACTGTCTCCACATCCGGCCTGGAAAGGTCGCGTCATCAATGCGCTTGGTGAGCCACTGGATGGCGCCGGCGACATGCCGGTCGGCGAGCGCGAGATGCAAACGGATGCCAATCCCCCACCGGCGATGAGCCGCTCCCGCGTGAGCAAGCCGCTCCGCACCGGCGTCCGCGTCGTGGATCTCTTCACACCGCTCTGTATCGGCCAGCGCATCGGCATTTTCGCCGGTTCCGGCGTCGGCAAGACCACCCTTCTTTCGATGCTGGCACGCAGCGCCGGCTTCGACACAGTCGTCACTGCACTGGTCGGCGAGCGTGGACGAGAAGTACGTGAATTTCTCGAAGAATCGCTGGTCCATCACAAGACCCGCGCGATCACAATCGTCTCGACGAGCGACGAAAGCCCGATGATGCGTCGACTGGCGCCGAAGACGGCGATGACCATCGCCGAATATTTCCGCGATCGCGGTGAATCGGTGCTGTTGATCGTCGATTCGGTAACGCGCTTCGCCCACGCATCCCGTGAAGTCGCGCTCGCTACCGGCGAGCCGGCGATCGCACGCGGCTATGCGCCGAGCGTCTTCAGCGAACTTCCGCGTCTGCTGGAGCGTTCGGGACCGGGCCTCGAAGGCCAGGGTTCCATTACCGGCGTCTTTGCCGTGCTGGTCGATGGTGACGATCACAACGAACCTGTGGCGGATACGGTGCGTGGTACGCTGGATGGGCACATCATGCTCGACCGCGACGTTGCCGATCAGGGCCGCTATCCGGCCGTCAATGTGCTGTCATCGGTGTCGCGCCTCGGCCAGCATGTGTGGTCGCCGGAGGAAGCTAATCTGGTGCGTAAGCTGCGCGCCATGATCGCCCGCTTTGAGGACACCCGCGACCTTCGCCTGATGGGCGGCTATCAGCCCGGCCGCGACAGTGAACTCGATCAGGCCGTCCAGCTCGTGCCCAAGATCTACGACGTGCTGCAACAGCACCCGACCGACCCGTCCTGCGCCGAGCCATTCCAGGAATTGCTCAGCGTGATCAAGACCGCCATCGGCTAACTGCCCTCCCGCGCTCTAGACACCCGGGATCGTATCGAGATTCGCTGCCGCGACGATCGCACCGGATCGCACAAGGCGCAGCGACTTCTGAATGTCGTCGTGAAAATATCGATCCTCGTCGAGATGGGCGACGTCTGCCCGGATCCGTGCGCGAACGCTTTCCAGACGATCGCTGGACTTGAGCGGCGCATGGAAATCACAGCCTTGCGCGCCCGCCAGCAGCTCGATGGCAATGACGGCCATTGCATTCTCGATCATCGGCAGCAGCCGGCGCGCCGCATGGGCAGCCATCGAGACATGATCTTCCTGATTGGCCGATGTCGGAATCGAATCGACGCTGGCCGGATAAGCCCGCTGCTTGTTCTCAGATACCAGCGCGGCGGCCGTCACTTGCGCGATCATGAAGCCGGAATTAAGCCCCGGCTTCGGCGTCAGGAACGCGGGCACACCGGATAACACCGGATCCACCAGCATGGCGATCCGGCGCTCTGAGATCGATCCGATCTCACAGATCGCAAGCGCCATCATATCCGCCGCAAAGGCAACCGGCGCTGCATGGAAATTGCCACCGGAGATCGCGATATCGTCCTCGGCAAAGACCAGAGGATTGTCAGAGACGCCATTCGCTTCGGTGAGAAGTGTGGTCGCCACCTGTCGCAAAACGTCCAGCGCAGCGCCCATCACCTGCGGCTGACAGCGGAGGCAATAAGGATCCTGAACGCGGACGTCGCCAGTGCGGTGCGACTCGCGAATCGCGCTGCCGGCGAGAAGTTCCTTCAATGCCTGGGCCGATACAATCTGCCCTTCATGCTTGCGCAGTTGATGGATGCGCGGATCGAACGGCGTATCCGAGCCACGCGCGGCGTCGGTGGATAAGGCACCACTGACGAGCGCGGTCTTGAAAAGAATTTCAGCCTCGAACAATCCCGCAAGTGCATAGGCCGTCGAGAACTGCGTGCCGTTCAGCAGCGCCAGTCCTTCCTTCGCCTGCAGCTCGATCGGCTGCAGACCCGCACTGGCGAGCGCCTTCGTCGACGGCAGTCGCCCGGACGTCGTCAGCGCCTCGCCGACGCCGATCATGACCGACGCCATATGCGCGAGCGGGGCCAGATCGCCGGAAGCACCGACTGATCCCTGCGCGGGCACGATGGGCGTGATGTCATGCGCAATCATGGCGCTGAGCAACTGGACCGTCTCCATGCGGACGCCGGAGAAACCCTGTGCCAGGCTCGCAAGCTTGAGGCACATCATCAGCCGCACCACCGGCGCTGGCGCTGGATCGCCGACGCCCACGCAATGTGACAGCACGATGTTTTTCTGGAGGGCCGTGATGCTTTCGGCTTCTATGCCGACATGTGCAAGCTTTCCGAAGCCTGTATTGATGCCATAGACGGGTTCGCCCTTGGCGACGATCCGGGCAACTGCCGCAACACTGGCATTGATGCGGGGAATACAGCTCTCATCGAGAACTGGTACTGCCCCCCGATAGATCGACCGCCAGTCCGCCAGCGTCACCGTACCCGGTGTGAATCGCATCGTCATTAAAGTGTCTCCAGGCCATCCGTAGATGGCCCAAGGCAACACATTCAACGCTGCGCTTCAATGTTTGCGCGCAACAAAAAGGCCAGCCTTGCGGCTGGCCTTTCAGCTGATCGACAGTCAGATCGTGCGCTGCGACGTGCGACGCAGCGTCACGTTTGCCTTATGGCTTCCAGCCGCCGCCCGGCAGATTGCCGTGATAGGGCGTGTTGCGGCAGTGGCCCCAAGGACCGCGCCAGTAACCGGGAGGGCAGCCGTTCCCCATTACGGGAGCTTCCTGATAGTAGCCGCCCGGGAGTGGGCCGTAATAAGGTGTATAGCGGCAGCCACCATAGGGACCGCGCCAGCCGTTCGGACCGCAACCACCCGCAACCGGGATCACGTGCGCTTCGACAGCGATGCTCTGGCCCATCATCGGCGCAGCACTTGCCTGCGTCGAGACGATGAACATGGCGACGAGACATGCCGCCATCATGTGCAGAATTTTGGTCATTCTATTCCTCTCGATGAGTTGAAGATCACTCGGCCCCGACGAAAGCGTCTTCGCCTTGCCGCGCGATGCGCAACCCGAAGATGCATTGGTCTTCATTCTGCTTAGAGGCACCAGATACCATTGGCAATTCCGTTCTATCAATGCACCGGCACAACCCGTTCGGTTAGTTATCCGCCCGTTAAGAACGGCGAACGGAGCTCCCGCGCGAAGTACTTCATCAGTGTAGTTCCCTTTAAACGAAGATGCAGCGACGTGTTGGAGCTATTCCAGAGACCGGAACCCAGCATCCGATCCCGCTGCGATCGAAGTGCTGCGACACGAGCGACTTCAATTGCCGCAAGGCCTTTGCATGATAGCTGAGTTGCGTGGAGCTCGGTTCTCGCGCTACCACGGGCCGCCGCGCAATCGCTTGATGAAAGACACCCGTGCTACCCTGGAAACTGATCGATACGACCGAAGTCCCCGGCGGCGGCGTGCCGCTGCGCCTGATGCAGCGCGGGCAAGAGTTCACCATCAAGCTCGGCCAGAACGAGTTAATGAGCAGTCGGCTGTTCGGCTCCGAGGAAGCGCTGGCGACACTCACCTGCTTTCGCCTCAAGGATATGAAGGCGCCGCGGCTTTTGATCGGCGGCTATGGCATGGGCTTTACATTGCGCGCTGCGCTAAAGGTGCTCGGCCCGAAGGCGAAGATCACCGTGGTCGAACTGGTGCCCGCGATCGTCGCCTGGGCGCGTGGCCCAATGGCCGAGCTGTCTGGCGACAGCCTGAGTGATGAGCGCGTGGAGATTGTCGAGGGCGATGTCGTTAAAGCGATCGCTGGTGCACGCGGCAAATATGATGCGATCCTGCTCGACGTCGATAACGGGCCCGAAGGCCTGACGCGAAAATCGAACGATGCGCTCTATGACCTGAAAGGGTTGCGCGCGGCCCAGGCCGCGCTCAGTCCGGGCGGCGTACTAGCCGTCTGGTCGTCATTTCCATATGACAAATTCACGGCGCTCCTCGGCAAGGCAGGCTTCAACGCCGAGGAAATCAAGATCCGCGCCACCGGCACACGCGGTGGCGCCCGTCATGTCATCTGGCTGGCGACGAAGCCAAAAACATAGCCGTCGCCGCCACGAAGATGGGTTTTAATAGGCAACCGAACGCCGACTGCGGCGCGGTTCACTATAGGGCTGCGGGCTGAACGCCAGACGCGGATTGACGATGCAGTCGACGCCGCGACCCGATGCGGTGGCCTGGCACGCTTCATAGCTCGGATAGGAGCAATCGGTCCCAAAAGCCTGCGATTGGATGCAATAGGGATAGGCCGGGGCGGCAGCTGCAGGGCTGGAAGCCATGGCCGAAACACCACCAACAGCCAACACGGCCAGCATCAGATTGCGCATCACGTCTTCTCCTCCGCGGCAGCGGTCCTGTGACATCCCCAGAAAGCAACAGAGCCTGCGGATGAACGTTCCCGCAAGCTCCGGTACATCCCGGTCTTGTGATCACGCGCTTATACTGGCGGAATCACAAGGGTTAGACACCATAGTGCCGCATGGGTTCATTCGACCTTAAGGCCCGCAGCCTTGACCACTTTCTCCCACTTCTCGGTCTCCGCGACGATCATCTTACCGAAGGCTTCCGGCGGTCCGATCAGCGGTTCGCCGCCGAGATCGATCAGCTTGGCCTTGACGGCCGGATCCGCCAGCACCGCATTAACGTCCGCGTTGAGCTTGGCGATAATCTCCGGCGGCGTCTTCTTCGGCGCACCCATGCCGAACAGAGCGCTGGCCTCATACCCCGGCACGGTTTCCGCGACGGTCGGCACATCGGGCAACAGCGACGACTTCTCGGTGGTCGTCACCGCCAGCGCACGAAGGCTGCCCGAGCGGATATGCTGGATGATTGACGGCATATTGTCGAAGATCACCTGGACCTGACCGCCGAGCATGTCGGTGATCGCCGGCGCAGCACCGCGATAGGGCACATGCTGCATCTTGGCGCCTGACAGCATCATGAACATCTCACCGGACAGATGCACCGAGGTGCCGTTGCCCGACGACGCCATGTTCACCTTGCCCGGATTGGCCTTCACATAGGCGATGAATTCCCCGACGGTCTTCGCCGTGATGTCCTTGTTGACGGTCATCACATTGGCGGTGCGATGGAAGGCGGCGACAGGCGCGATATCACGCACGAAATTGAAGCTCAGCTTCCCATAAAGCGTGGCGTTGATGTAGTTCGCCGGATTGACCAGCAGGATCGTGTAGCCGTCGGGTTCTGCATTCACGACAGATTCGGTGCCGATATTGTTGCCCGCGCCCGGCTTGTTTTCGACGACGAATTGCTGACCGGTTCGCTCGGATAGCTTCTGCCCGATCAGGCGAGCCAGAATATCGGTTGCACCGCCAGCAGGATAGCCGACGACAAAGCGAACCGGCCGCGTCGGATAATCCACGGCCAGCGCCGAGCTGACCGGAACGAGAGCGGTTGCAGTAAAAGCAGAAAAGCCAAGCGCAATCAGACCGATCGCGGCACGACGTGACGTCATATTTTATTCCCTCCGGCTGCCGCAACTTTGCGCGCGGTCAGCGTGTGTTGAATTGACAACGGCCGTATCTACCAAACAATTCAACTATCGGCCAGTGCGACACTACTGCGGCACCAGCCCAAAGAAACGTCAAGGCAACGCCAAGGACCATTTCATGTCCCTCACCGTCACGGCCCTCGATCATCTCGTCCTGAATGTCACTGACGTCCAGCGCTCAGCCACCTGGTATCAACGCGTCCTGGGCATGGAGGTGAAAGGTGTTCGATCCCGGTCCGGGCAAGTTGCCGCGCACATCGGTGAGTTTTGGCGTGCAAAAGATCAATCTGCGGCCGATCGGCGCCGATAAGGTCGAGTGGTTCACGGCGGATCATGAGATGGCCGGCAGTGACGACCTCTGTTTTCTCACTGCATCACCGCCCGACGCCGTAGTTGCGCATCTCGGCGCTTGCGATGTTGCTATCGAGGAAGGCCCGGTGGCCAAACAGGGAGCGCGCGGCACCTTGCGCTCGGTCTATTGCCGGGATCCCGATGGCAGCCTGATTGAAATTTCGTCTTACGAAATAGGCTGATCCTGCACGCGTTGCGGTTTGCGCACCGCCGCCGCTGATGGCACAACATCTTCCGTAAAAACAAGAATAAGAAAGCCGCACCCGCGTAAGCGGTCGCTCCGGCGGCTTTCGACGGAGGATGCATGCCCCACCCCGTGACGAATCCCGCCATGATTCCCGGTTCGATCGGCCCGTTCGACGGCATGGACGTGCCGTGGCTGCTGCGCATGCACGCCGAGACGCGTCGCGATCGCCCTTTCATCATCTGGTCGCCATTCGATGCGCCGGCGCGGCCATGGACCTATGGCGAATTTCACGAGCGCGTCGGGGCACTTTCCGCAGGCCTTGCCCAACGCGGCATCGTCCAGGGTGACTATGTGCTGATCCATCTCGACAACTGCGTCGAGATGCTGCTGGCCTGGTTCGCCTGCGTCGAACTCGGCGCCATCGCCGTCACCACGAATACCCGCTCGTCGGCTGCGGAGATCGAATATTTCGCCGATCATTGCGGCGCCGTCGCCGCCATCACCCAGCCATCCTATGCCGAGCTCGTCGTCGCAAATTGCCGCAAACTGCGCTGGATCGCGGTGACGTCGCACAACGCCGGCGCGTCGGCCGACGGCCATGCAGTGGGCAAGGCTGAGCGGTTCGAATCCCTGTTCGCTGACAGCGCCGATCGTCCGCGACGCCCGGTCGACCCTTGGGCGCATTGTAGCGTCCAGTATACGTCAGGCACCACATCGCGGCCCAAAGCGGTGCTGTGGACCCATGCCAATGCGCTGTGGGGCGGCAAGGTGAATGCTGCGCATCAGGACCTGCATGCGTTCGATACGCATATGACCTATCTGCCGCTGTTCCACACCAACGCACTGGCCTATTCGATGCTGGCGACGTTGTGGGTCGGTGCCTCCCTCGTGCTTCAGCCGCGTTTTTCCGCGCGCCGGTTCTGGAACGTGGCGCTCGAACATCGCGCCACCTGGCTGTCGACCATCCCGTTCTGCATGAAGGCGCTGCTCGAGCACGACGTGCCGAAGCATCATTTCCGGCTGTGGGGTGCGTCGTTCTGCGATCCGCCGGCCTTCGCCAAATTCGGCGTCAAGATCATCGGCTGGTGGGGTATGACCGAAACCATTACTCACGGCATCATCGGCGAGGTCGATCAGCCCAACACGCCGATGGCCATCGGCCGCGCCGCAACCGAATATGGCATCCGCGTCACCAACGACGACGGCACGCCGACTGCTGTGGGTGAGACTGGCAATCTTACGATCAAGGGCATTCCCGGCCTGTCGCTGTTCAAGGAGTATCTGCACAACGAAGCTGCGACCTCAGACAGTTTCGACACCAACGGCTTCTTCATCACTGGCGACCGCGTCACGCTACTCGAGCGCGGCTATATCAAGTTTGGTGACCGTGCGAAGGACATGCTGAAAGTTGGCGGCGAGAACGTTGCCGCGTCCGAGATCGAGCAAGTCGTCATCACGGTGCCCGGCGTTCGCGAGGCGGCCGTCGTCGGCAAGAAACATCCGATGCTGGATGAAGTGCCGGTGGTTTTCATCATCCCGCATGCCGGCGTGGCGCAGGCGCCACCCGCGCTGCATGACAATGTCATGGCGGCCTGCAAGAGCGGGCTGGCGGATTTCAAAGTGCCCCGCGAAATCCATTTCGTGGACGAGATGCCACGTTCAACTCTCGAGAAAGTCGCCAAGGCCGAGTTGCGCAAGCTGCTGGCCTGAGGCGAACGGCGCTTACGCGCCGAGCGCCACCGGGCGGAACACCTGCAGCAATTGCTGGTCGATCTTGTCGCCCATCTGCTCCATGATCTCGAATGCCTTGGCATGCGTGAAGGCCATGCGATAGGCGCGCCGCTCCACCAGAGCCGCGTGGATGTCGACGATGGTCATCAGGCGCACGATGTCGCTGATCTGGTCGCCGGCCAGCGCATCGGGGTAACCACTGCCATCCAGGAACTCGTGGTGATGCAGCACCACGTCGAGCATCTCGCGCGGAAAACTGCCCTGCGCCACGAGCGCTTCGAAGCCGAGACGCGGATGTTTGCGCATCTCGAGCGTCTCGTCCTCAGTGAGCTTGCCCGGCTTGTCCAGAATCGACACCGGGATAAACGCCTTGCCCACGTCGTGCACGAGAGCTGCGCGCGTGAGACGGCGCTGATCTTCGTCGCGCATGCCGAGATGCTGCGCAAAGGCCACCGCGAACCCCGTCACGAATAGGCAGTGACGATAGCTGTGATTATGATGACGGCCGACGGCGGCCAGCCATTCGCGCAGCGATGTGCGCTTGATGGCCTTCAGAATCTGGTTCTCGGCCTGCATCACGTCGTTGAAGGTGAGCGGAACGCCGGCGGGCAGCTTCTCGAAGATCTTGACCATGACCGCATGCGCCGCCTCGACGCCGCGATTCAGCGCCTTCCCGCGGGCGGAGAAGTCCTCGTCATGCGGGTTCGGAAACGCGGCGCGGATACGCTGCATGATGCCACGTGCATCGAACGGCCGCGCGATCGTATCGGTGGCGCCGAGCGCCCAGGCCTGCATGGATCCGTGATGCAGCGAGTCGGCCAGTACGAACAGGCGCGGTATCGCTTCATAGGATTTGTGGCGCAGCTTGTTGCGCACGCGCTGCACGGCCTCTGCCGAACGCAGATTGATATCGACCACGATACCCGACAGCTCGCTGGGCGGTGTCTCCGGAATGGCTGACGTTGGGACAACATCGACTTCGCCGACCTTCTGCAGGATATCGACGAGTTCGCTGCTGTGATCGCTGCGGTCCGATGCCAGAAGCAGTCGGCGGCGCGCCGGCGATTGGTTGACTGAAGCGGTCATATGCCCTCGATCTATTGCGGCGAACGGGCCGCAAGCAGGACATACATACCTTGGAACAGGGTTCTTGAAGCTTAATGGGTATTGTTAATGCTTCCTGATCGCCCCCCGGAAGGTTTCATTCCGGCGGATAGCACTATCAGTCGGTTAGGGCTTTCGCGAAAACTTTAAGCAATGCCGCCTTGCGCCGGAATCCGATCCGGAAAACAATCGCGCCATGAAGACCATCAGGTTCATCCTCGGCGTCGCGACCGCCCTCGCCGTCACGGTTCCAGCCCACGGGCAGCCCGCCGGGACGAGGCCCGATCTGCCATTCACGGCAACCCTTTCGAACGCCACCCCGCTGGCTTTTGGGATGGCGGCGGATGACGCCGCCCGTATCTTGGGCACCCCGCTAACCTATGTCAGCGGCCGACCGGGCGATGAGATCTATCTGGCTATCCGCACCTTCGGCGGCAGCGGCTTCTTCGACCGCCGCGACCGCCTCTATCTCCAGTTTCGCAAGGGACGCCTGACCGGCTGGAAGGGCGACTGGGGCCGGCATTGGATGTGGCAGTAGCCGCTTTGTGAGTAGACCCGTGCTGTCGTCCGCGCCAAACAGACCTCACCCCTTAACAACGATATGGAATACCTCGTGGGACAAGACATCACGCTGACTGCATCTGACGGCTTCAAACTCGGCGCCTACCGCACCCAGCCTGAGGGCAAGCCCAAGGGCGCCGTGGTGGTGATCCAGGAGATCTTCGGCGTAAACGACCACATCCGCACGGTCTGCGATCGCTTCGCTGTGCAAGGCTATGTTGCGGTGGCGCCGTCGATCTTCGATCGCACCGAACCCAACTTCCAGTCCGGTTATTCGCCCGAGGAAATCGCCATCGCGCGCAAGTTCGTTGCTAATCCGGATTGGCCCGCGATGCTGCGCGATACCCAGGCCGCGATCGATTCCGTTGGGGATATCGGCAATGTCGGCATCATCGGCTTCTGCCTTGGCGGCAGCGTTGCCTTCGCCGCCGCCACGAAATTGACGGGCCTCAGCGCCGCCATCGGCTATTACGGCGGCGCCGTGGTGCGCTTTGCCGACGACAAGCCGACCGTCCCGACGCAGCTGCATTTCGGCGAAAAGGATCACGGCATTCCGCTGTCGGACGTCGAGACCATCCGCGCCAAGCGGCCGGATGTGGAGATCTTCGTCTATGACGGTGCCGAACACGGCTTCAATTGCGATCAGCGCGCCAGCTACAACAAAGCCAGCGCGGATGTTGCGAGAGAACGGAGCCTCGCGTTCCTCGCGAAGCATCTGAAGTAAGCCGCCGCCCTCTCCACGTCATTGCCGGGCTTGACCCCGCAATCCACCTTTGCGGCACCAACAGGCGCTTGGGCAAAGCTGGATACCCGGGTCAAGCCCGGGTATGACGACTGAGAGGGAGCAGCCTCGATCTTTCCCTGCCAGTCGGGAGAGATTGGAACATCACTCGCCCTTCACGCCCGCTGTCTTTGCCACCGTTGCCCAGCGCTCAAAGTCGCGACGCAGGCTCTTCTCGAAGGACTCGGGGCTATCACCGACCGGAACGAGATTGACCGCCTGCAGGCCGGCGGTCCCCTCCGGCGAATTGATGATGCGACCGAGCTCGGCCGACAGCTTGCTCACAATGTCCTTCGGCGTCGCTGCTGGCACGAAGACGCCGACCCAGCCTTCAGCCTCGAAACCGGGATAGCCGAGTTCGGCCATGGTCTGCACGTTCGGCAGCTTGGGCTTGCGTTTCTCGCCGCCCACTGCGAGCGGACGGATCTTGCCGGCTTCGACCTGCGGACCGGCCGTGGTGAAGTCGAGGAAGGCCGCCGTGACCTGATTGCCGAGCAAGTCGTTCAAGAGCGGCGCGGCGCCACGATACGGCACATGGGTCATATCAATGCCGGTGTTCTTCTTCAGAAGCTCGCCATAAAGATGCGACGTCGTGGCATTGCCAAAAGTGCCGTACGGATATTTTCCGGGACTGGATTTGGCAAGATCGACCAGTTCCTTCACGGACTTCATCGGCTGCGCTTCGGGCACGACGAGCACGATCGGCGAGATCGCGACCTGCGTGACGGGCGCGAGATCTTTGAACGCATCGTAGGGCAATTTCGACATCAGGCTCGGCGCCTGGATGATCTGCGTGATTGCGATCAGCACCGTGTAGCCGTCGCCCGGAGCCTTGGCAGCGAAATCGTTGCCGATCACGCCACCGGCGCCCGGCTTGTTCTCCACGGTGACGGTCTGCTTCCAGGATTCTTGCAGCTTCTGTGCTAGCAGCCGCGCAGCGACGTCAGTGGCACCGCCAGGCGCATAGGGCACGACGAAAGTGATGCGCCGATCGGGATAGGATTGCGCGGTCTGCGCAAATGCTTGCGAAGACAGCGCCGCTCCCAGCGCCACGATGGCTGCCAGAGTGACGCCGCGCATCACGTTGACCGACGGACTGGTCTTCATCTCTTCTCCCCCTGATATCCATATGTGCCGACATGGCGGCGCATTTCAGCGAGTTGGCCTCGCTTGATCATTGCTACAGGGCGGGAGACGATTCTGATACAGAGCAACGCGTATCCTCACGCCAATGCGCCGATACATCGCAGCCAATTTCATCGCGGGAAAGCGCGTCTATTCCGTGAAGCGGAGAAAATCGCGTGTGAGGTGATGATCGCGATCGATGCGTGCGATCAGAACCAGCGCTCGCTGACCAGCACCGTATCACCGGGATTGATCGGCGTGCCCAATGGCACCACGGCGCGGTACGAGCCCTCGACGGTGGTATGGGTCAGCGTGACTTCGTCACGCTTGGCGCGTGGCGAAAAACCACCGGCGATGGCGATTGCGCTCTCGACGCTCATATTGGGCACGTAGGGATACTGTCCAGGAGCGGCAACTTCACCGAGGATGAAGAACGGACGGTAGGCTTCGATTTCGACAGCCACCGACGGCTCGCGAATGAAGCCATTACGCAGGCGGCCGGTGATGCTCGCAGCCAGCCCAGCGGGCGTCATGCCGCGCGCCGGCACGCGGCCGATCAGCGGCATGGTGATCGCGCCACCGGCATCGATGGCGTAGGAATTGGTGAGACCTTCCTGGCCGTAAACCACGACGCGCAGCTTGTCGCCGGCATCGAGCTTGTACTGCGCATCATAGGTCGAGACCGGGGGAGCATAAGCAACCGGCACTGCTGCCGGCCCGTAACCCGGGCGACCGTAAGCGAGCGTGTCGAGATCGGCAGCCGGCGCAACCACTGCAACAGGACCCGGTCTCCGCATGCAGCCGGACAAAGCCAGCGCGGCAACCGCGACAATCATGGGCAGACGAAACGCGCGGGCAGACGACACTGGACATATCCCTCATAGAGGCAGCCTCGGTTTTGGCCTCTTATGGTTAAAATTCCGTTGTCATGGCCTTCCATCAGGCAGCAAAAAACCCGCCTTCGGGAGCTCCGAAAGCGGGCTTTTGACGTTGTTTATCTACACTTAGCCGTGGTCAGCTCAGGCCGTGACGCCGACCCCGATCGGGCACGACACACCGGTGCCGCCGAGACCGCAATAGCCGCCAGGATTCTTTGCCAGATACTGCTGGTGATAGTCCTCGGCGAAGTAGAACTTCCCGGCCGGCGCAATCTCGGTGGTGATGGCGCCGAGGCCCTTCGCGGACAGTGCCTTCTGATACGCCGCCTTCGACGCTGCGACGGCATCGCGCTGTGCATCGCTGAAGGTGTAGATCGCGGAACGATACTGCGAGCCGATGTCGTTGCCCTGACGCATGCCCTGGGTCGGATCGTGGCTCTCCCAGAACGTCTTCAGCAACTGCTCGTAAGAAATCTTCTTCGGATCGAACACCACCAGCACCGCTTCGGTGTGACCGGTACGGCCCGAGCAGGTCTCTTCATAGGTCGGGTTCGGCGTGAAGCCGCCGGCATAACCGACCGCGGTCGTATAGATGCCGTCGCCGAGCTCCCAGAACTTGCGCTCAGCACCCCAGAAGCAACCGAGCCCGAACACCGCCCGCTCAACTCCTTCTGGATAGGGCGGCTGGATGTTGCTGCCATTGACGAAGTGATGCTTGGCAGTGGGGATCGGCGTATCGCGACCGGGCAGTGCTTCGGCGGCGGTCGGCAATGCAGCGGTCTTGCGCATGAAAAGCATGGATCATCTCCCGGCGCGCTCGCGAACGAAGTGGACTCCGGTTCGCTGGACGAACGCGCAGATCTGGGGGCCAACAGCACCCGCGAGGCAGAACCGGATTCACTCCTGTCGCGCGGCGTATCTCAGGTGGCAATATAGGTATCTACGAGGGAAACGGCAGGTGTGTTACGTCGTCGAGCGCCGTTCAATTCCGCGAATAGCCGATCAACGGCTTGCTTGGCCGAAACAACAGCATCAGCACGATGCCGAGCACGCCCATGACGGCCCAGGCCGGCTGGTTGAGCAGCAATTTGAGAAGCCCGCTGAGGAACGGCGCATTGGCATCGACCATCGCCTGGAAGGAACGCTGGCTGGCCTGGTTGATGTCGTTCCAGAACTCCCCGAGCCGGGTCAGCCGCAGCGCTTGATCGGCAATCGAGCGCGCCCCATCATAGACTAGGAACACGAACCCACCGGCCAGCAATAACAGCCCTATCAGGCGGAAAAACCCGCGGATCATCCGAATCCCCTCATCGCTCTCACCCCCGGCAATACCGGGCAAATCCGAGAAATTCAACCTCATCAGCAACTTAACCGCCACTCTGCGGCTGTTTTTCGTCTAAAGGCGCAGCCGGAAGGCGTTGACGGTGGAAATCGGGCACTCTATAAGGAGCGCCAATGGCGGTGGGCGCAATCCCGCCGCCGCTGTTCTTTGAGCGGCGCGCCCCGTGAGTTTCGAAACGCGTGAGCTTTGCCGCTCCGGGGATAGCATTTTCAGGAACACCCCGGAAACAGATCAGCGTTGGCCGCAGTCGAGCGGCAGACGTCAATCAGCCCGGCGCCCGAGACGGGACGCTGCTGAAGGATAGTGAGATATGGCCAATACGACCTCCGCCAAGAAGGCGACGCGCAAGATTGCCCGCCGCACCATCGTCAACAAGTCCCGCCGCACCCAGATGCGCGGTGCAGTCCGCACCGTCGAGGCGGCGATCAAGAGCGGCGACCGCGAAGCGGCGCTGAAGGCGATGAAGCTCGCCGAGCCCGAACTGATGAAGGCTGCTCAGCGCAACCTCGTTCACAAGAATCTCGCAAGCCGCAAGGTCTCGCGTCTCGTCCATCAGATCGCGAAGCTCGCGCAGTAATCTGACGACAACATTCTTTCCAAAAAGCCCGGCTTCACGCCGGGCTTTTTTTATGCCGCAATGCGTTCGCGCTATCGCGTCACAAATTCTGATGAAGCGCAAAGACCGCCGCGCGCTTGCGCGATGCGCGTCTCGTCATGTCTCTTCAACGGCACAGCCGGAACGCACAACGCATCACACCGAGTGCCAATCCGCGTTATCGCTTGCGTCAGCTTGATTCTGAAAAAGCAACAGCGCCACGCCGCCAGCGCGAGTCCGATGTCTAGGGTTACCCTGACTCAACGCACAGAAAAAAACGCGCGGCTCTAATCACTTATCGGCATAGCGAAGCGGACCAGTTTGAAAACGCGGACTCCGCCCCTTCATTCGTAAATGAATTATGAATTTCTTTTTTCGCTGGATCGAATCTGCAACGGCACTGTCACATTACGATTCAGCGCGTTGATTCAAAACCTTGACGCATCGTCAAAAAAATCACGACGTGTTCCGGGCTGCGCAAGTGAGGCTTTTGCGGGGCACCCGAAAAATGATTCCGTTGCGAGAAACCGGGCGTGCTGTATTTCTTTAATCACTCGCGGCGCCCGCGGTTCTTCAGATCAGAGCGATTTAAGAACCAGGACGGACCTTAGGATCAGCGACGGTCTTCAGGTTAGCGACACCTTCCAAGCTTTGATCGGATCGCAGCCCATAGCAATATGGGAAGGGTTGTTCTGTGTCGAAATTTCTCGGGTATCCATTCGGATGCTTTGAAAAGAAATGCGCACCGTCCAATCGCAACCAGCAAAGCTGACGGTGCGGAAGTAAGCGGGCAGGCGAGCGGGCAAGACGACGATACGGGAATGCGACTGAACGAGTTTCGATGTTCAGCGTTGCGGACTGACTTTGAACCACATGTAAACTGACATCTTGCCGCGAGCGACCGCGGTGAGCGGGGGAGGCTTTATGCGCAAATCGACCACGACAGCATTCCAGCGACTGCGATCTGCGTTTCGTTCAGATATGGCAGCACATGCGGCGACCCACACCTCCGCGCACGCTCCCGACAGACCCTCCAGTACGCGCTGACCTCGCGACGAGGTCCTCTTCGACATCACTGATCTGACCTCGGCCGGATGGCCGTTGGCGGAGCTGTGCCCGAAGACGACGCGTCACACGAGGTCGCACCGCGTCTCCATACGCGGACATTCATCGGCAGCGTTGTGCCGGACACTCACTCTATCTGAAAAGTTCTCTGACAATGGCTAATATGGAACAGGATCACTGGTCTCGCGTGAAAGGTCGGCTGCGGTCGACGGTTGGCGAAGACGTTTACTCCAGCTGGTTCGCGCGGATGGATCTCGAAAGCGTGCAGGACGACAGCGTCCATCTTTCGGTACCCACCCGATTCCTGAAGAGCTGGATCCAGGCCCACTACGCCGAGCGCGTGCTGAACGCCTGGCAGGCCGAGATGCCGCAAGTTCATCGCGTCGATCTCACCGTGCGTTCGGCGATGCGCAACGTTGCGCCCGCCAACAAGGAAGCCGCAGCGCCGACCGAAGCGCGCCGCACCGAGACGTTCAACAACCGTCCCGCGCCCGAACTCCGCGCCACGGCCACCGCGCCGGTGTCCGCAAGCCATGAAGCACTCGGCGGCTCGCCGCTCGATCCGCGCCTGACTTTTGCGAGCTTCGTGCTCGGCCGCGCCAACACGCTGGCCCATGCTGCTGCGCGTCAGGTCGCCGAAGGTCGCCGCGGCGATCCGGTGATGTTCAACCCGCTTTACATCCATGCCGGCGTCGGCCTCGGCAAAACCCATCTGTTGCAGGCCGTGACCTGGGCTGGCAATTCCGGCCCCGACCGCAAGGTGCTGTATCTCACCGCCGAGAAGTTCATGTACGGCTTCGTCGCTGCGCTGAAGACGCAGACGGCGCTCGCCTTCAAGGAAGCGCTACGCGGCATCGACGTGCTGGTGATCGACGACATGCAGTTCCTGCAGGGCAAGACCACGCAGGCCGAATTCTGTCACACACTGAACGCGCTGATCGATGCCGGCCGCCAGGTGGTGATCGCCGCCGATCGTCCGCCGTCGGATCTGGAAAGCCTTGACGAACGCGTGCGTTCGCGCCTCGCCGGCGGTCTCGTCGTCGAGATGAGCTCGCTCGGCGAAGAGCTGCGCCTGGGCATCCTGAAGTCGCGCGTTGCTGCGGCCCGTGCACATCATGCCTCGTTCGAGGTGCCGGAACCGGTGCTGGACTATCTGGCCCGCACCATCACCCACAATGGCCGCGATCTCGAAGGCGCAATCAACCGCCTGCTGGCGCATTCGAAGCTGAACGCCACGCCGGTGACGCTGGAAATGGCCGAACGCGAAGTGCGCGACCTGATCCGCCCGCAGGAGCCGAAGCGGATCAAGATCGAGGACATCCAGCGTGTCGTCGCGCGTCAGTACAATGTCAGCCGGTCCGACCTCCTGTCGTCGCGCCGCACCGCCAATGTCGTGCGCCCCCGTCAGGTTGCGATGTATCTGGCCAAGACCCTGACGCTGCGCTCGCTGCCGGAAATCGGCCGCCGCTTCGGTGGCCGCGATCACACCACGGTTCTGCATGCCGTACGCAAGATCGAGGCGCTGGTCGGCAAGGACGTGGCCCTGCAGGATGAGGTCGAGACGCTGAAGCGCCAACTGCAGGAGTAAAAGCGTCCCCGCCCCCGACGCGCCAAAGCGTGCGCCGGGGCAGGACGAGGGTGTTAACCGTCAAAACATTGGGGGCCGGAAGCGCATCTCTCTTGCGCTTCCCGGCCATCCACGCCACCTTGCGGTCCCCCGCGGGATTGAGCAAAATCCACTTGATCGAGCTTGCGGGTGTCATCGCCGCGGCGCCCATTCGGGCCGCCAGGCATTTCCACACGACACCGGATTGAATCGGGCGGGTTTTGTTATGAAGGTCACCGTCGAACGCGCGCAACTCCTGAAGTCGCTGAGCCACGTGCATCGCGTGGTCGAGCGCCGCAACACGATTCCGATCCTGGGCAACGTACTGATCCGTGCCGAAAATGCCCGGCTGTCGCTAAAGGCCACCGACCTCGACCTTGAAGTCACGGAAACCCTGGCCGCCGAAGTCGGCACTGCCGGTTCCACCACCGTGCCTGCCCATATGTTTTACGACATCGTCCGCAAACTGCCGGACGGCTCCCAGATCGTGCTCGAAGCCGATGGCGACCGCTCGGTGATGGCGATCCGCGCCGGCCGTTCGCGCTTCACGCTGCAGACGCTGCCGGAGAATGATTTCCCGGATCTCGCCGCCGGCGAAATGACGCACTCGTTTGCGCTGCCCGCCTCCGACGTCAAACGCCTGATCGACCGCACGCAGTTCGCGATCTCCACCGAGGAGACCCGCTATTATCTCAACGGCATCTATCTCCACGCCACCGGCACCGCAACCGCGGCGACCCTGCGTGCCGTCGCCACCGACGGTCATCGTCTGGCGCAGATCGACCTCAAGCTGCCCAAGGGCGCCGACGGCATGCCGGGCGTCATCGTGCCGCGCAAGACGGTCGGTGAAGTGCAGCGCCTGATCGAGGATCTGGAAGCCGAGATCACCATCGAGCTGTCGCAGGGCAAGATCCGCTTCACGCTTGGCAACGTGGTTCTGACCTCGAAGCTGATCGACGGCACCTTCCCCGACTATGGCCGCGTAATCCCGCAGAACAACGACAAGGAACTGGTGATCGACAAGAAGGACTTCGAGAACGCAGTCGACCGCGTCTCGACGATCTCCAGCGAGCGCGGCCGCGCCGTGAAACTCGCGCTGTCCGCGGGCAAGCTGGTGCTGTCCGTGACCAATCCGGACTCGGGCAGTGCGACCGAAGAGCTTGAGGTCGAATACGCCTCCGACGCGCTCGATATCGGCTTCAACTCGCGCTATCTGCTCGACATCGCCGCCCAGATCGAAGGCGAAGTCGCCGTGCTGCGCCTTGCCGATCCCGGTTCGCCGACGCTGGTACAGGACAAGGACGCCAAGGGCGCCCTCTATGTGCTGATGCCGATGCGGGTGTGAGTTCCTTCAGGTGTCGTCCCCGCGAAAGCGGGGATCCATAGCTTCCGAAGAACTAGTTGCAGCCAGGTAGCCACGACTCTGCCGTTTTAATTGTGCCGGCCGTGGTTATGGATCCCCGCCCCGCATGCGCCTTCGGCGCACTCGGCGGGGATGACGACGGAGATTGGCGCGGCGCGTTGCGACGACTTTAGCTGAGTCCCATATTCACGAATGACCGCCTCCCGCATCCATCGCCTGTCGCTTACCAATTTCCGCAGCTATCGCGCGGCGTCGCTGGAGGCGTCGGCGGACATGGTCGCCCTCGTCGGCCCGAACGGCGCCGGCAAAACAAATTGCATCGAAGCGATCTCGTTTCTGTCGCCCGGCCGCGGCCTGCGCCGCGCGACGCTCGAAGACGTTGCGAATAACGAAGGCGACGGTTCCTGGGCCGTGTCGGCGACAGTCGAGGGTGAGGTTGGTCTCGCCACACTCGGCACCGGCATCGATGCCCCCGCAGCAGAGGGTGCATCCACCAGCCGTCGCTGTCGTATCGACCGTGAGCCGGTAGGCTCTGCCGCAGCGTTTGGCGATCACCTGCGCATGGTGTGGCTGACGCCAGCCATGGACCAGCTGTTCATGGGCGCCGCCTCCGAACGCCGGCGCTTCTTCGACCGCCTCGTGCTGGCCATCGACAAGGATCACTCCGGTCGCGTCTCCGCGCTCGAGCGAAGCCTGCGTTCGCGCAACCGCTTGCTCGAAGACCGGAACAGCGACGCCCACTGGCTCGATGCCATCGAGCGCGAGACCGCCGAACTCGCGGTCGCCGTCGCCGCGACGCGCGGCCAGACTGCAATGCGGCTCGCAGAGATGTTGCGCGTCCGCGGCGAAGCCTCGGCGTTTCCATCCGCACTCATCATGCTCGACGGCTGGATGGAGAATGCGCTGGCCAATGAACCGGCCACAACGGTCGAAGATCGCTATCGCCAGATCTTGCGCGATGGTCGCCCGCGTGATGCCGCCGCCGGCCGCACGCTCGACGGCCCGCATCTCACCGATCTGCAGGTGATCTATGCGCCGAAAAACATGCCGGCGCGCGATGCCTCCACTGGCGAACAGAAGGCCCTGTTGATCGGGCTCATCCTCGCCCACGCCACGCTGGTCGCCGAGATGACCGGCATCACGCCGCTCTTGTTACTTGACGAAGTCGTCGCCCATCTCGACCCTGATCGGCGCAAGTCGCTGTTCGGCGAACTCTCGAAATTGGGCGCCCAGGTCTGGATGACCGGCGCCGATCCTGTTGCTTTCGCAGAAATCGGCCCATCCGGCGAGATTTTCGACGTCGCCAATGGGCGTATCGCGCAGCGCCAGCCGGCCGGTTGAACCAAAGCAACACCTCCTACAACTCACTCTAAGTGCCTCGCGCAAATAATGTCGCTGCCCTTGTGGGCAGCGCTTTTGCATGCACGCAAGCAACGCCGGAGGCCTTCAGTGATGTTTTTAAACGAGCTCGGGATACAGCTTCCGACCAGACACTGCCTGTTGGCCCTGCTCGTCAGCACCGCCATCGCCGGCGGCTCGCTGGCCTGCCGTGCGGAAGACGGCCTGGTGGATGTGAGAACGCTGCCGCATATCGAAGGCGCGATGGCCCGGCCTGAAGCCACCAAATACCCCAATCTCAGCGCCAGCTATTTCGGCGCAGGCAACGTCGCGGACACCATTGCCAACACCGGAAAATTACTCGCAGCCGATGGCTGGATCGCCTACACGCCGCCACTCGAGGGATCAGATCGCAGTCGCTGGTACAAGAAGGGTGCGCAGGGTGTGTCGGCCTCTTTTATGAGCGACGGCAGTAGAACCGATCGGTCGGGCATCAGCTACAGCTCGCAGCGCCTGGAAGTGAACCTGCCTTTCCCCGATCGCGCGACCGATATCGTCTATGACGAACGGCGGCCGTATCTTGGATGCACGACGGCTGAAACCGTTGATGCGACGCTCGCCTTCTTTCAGAAAGAACTCGCTACATCGGGCTGGTCGCCGCTGTCCGCGGGCGCAGCCGAGGCGCGTTGGCCGGATGCGAAGATCGACGAGACGATCGCGAATGGCGTGCGCGTCTATTTTTCTCGTGACGGCAACACGCGGCAATTGCCGGTGATGCTGACCTTGCAGCGGAGCGCCGATAACAAGACCAGCGTCGAAATTCGCGTCGCGCCCTTCGCGCTTCCGCAAGATCTCGCTGCGGGCCCTGAATCCGCAGGCCTGCCGCGACCGGAACGCATTAAATCCGCAGGAACCACGGGCAGCGCGGATTCCATCAAGCGTGAAGCGCATGCGCTGATCCCGGCTGAACTTGGCCCGGTGCTGGCCTTCTATCGCCGCGAACTCGGCAAGAAGGGCTGGGTCGAACAGAGCAAGGACACCGTCGTCATCGCCGATCGCGCCTCGCTCGCATTCACATCGCCGGAAGAGACGGCAACGATGCAGATCGGTCGCAAATACGATCTGACCACCGTGCAGATCGACGTACAGGTTCTGCCATCGGTGATCGCAGCGCGCGCCAAGGCCAAGAAGGAAGCAGACGACCGCTTTATCAAGGATGCACTCGCGTTCGGGCAAGCAGCTATTGCCGAAGCGGATGCGAAGCGCGCAGCGGCACAAGCCGCGCATGGGCCGGAAACTGCGTTGCGCGCGATGGACGGTTCGAGCACACCGATTCCCGTCCCCGACACCGCCAGCGAGATCGACTTCGACGGCGCCGATGGCAGGCTCGCATTCAACAGCTCATCAAGCGTCAGCGCGCTGGCGGATTTTTACCGCAGCGGAATGAAGACGCTCGGCTGGAAGAGCACGCCGTCAGTCATTAACAATCCCAATATGGTGGTATTGAATTTCAGCAAGGCCAAGCAGAGCATCTCAATGACGGCGATGCAGATGGGCCCGAAGGTCAATGTCACGGCGACAGGCTCGGGCCTGAAGGGCGTGCCAGTCGCGGCCGTTGCCACCACCACCACGGGCAACGCCAAGAGCGCCGAACAGGTTCTCGAGTCCGATGGCGACACCGATTATCCCACGCCGAAGCAGCGGACGTTGCGATCGCTGGGTACTTCAGGGCTGCCAGGCGGCGCGCCGTTCAGACATGAGTTGAGTGCATCTGTGCCTGCGGGACTGGACTCGGTTCTGGCGTTCTACCGACGCGAACTCACGCAGCGACAGTGGCAGGAAGACACGAAGAGCGCTGTCATCAAGCCGGACAGCGCCACGCTCGCCTTCAAGGCCCCTGATGGGCCGGCCATGCTGAAGCTGGAACGCCGCAACGACGAAACCACGGTCAGTCTGGTGGTGCGCCATCCCGCAGAAGCGACGAAGGCGGGTATCCTGCCTGCACTGGGCAAGGTTCGGCTGCTGTTCGGCAATATGGGTGACGCGGAAGTATCGGTCAGCGTCAATAACAAGACGATCAAGGTCGCGCCCGGCGTGGGCGGACCGCAAAATCCGAACGGTCCGACGATGGAACTGCCGCCCGGCGCCTACAAGGTCACGATCAAGGCGGCGGGCAAGCCCGGACATGACAGTACGATCAAGGTGGCGGCCAACGATAGCTGGGGCCTGATGGTTGGCCCTGACGGTCGGGATATCCTCCCGCTGCAGCTCTACTGAGGACGAAGCGTGCAAGCGCGCCAGCGCGCGTCCGCCACTGCATTGGGCCATGAGAAATCGTCTGTTGTAGACCACGTTCGACAGCATAAATATCTGGCTATGCTGGTATTTTTGGCCATTCATCTGTCGCGGATCGCGCGCGCGTTCAGAACCGAAATGCGTTCGCTTCCGATCCCCGGGCCGCGCATGATCGATGAGGCCGAATGCATCTGTTCGGTGCTGCTGGCAATCGTCTTGTCGCACGCCATCGGCGCGGAGAATGTCGGCTGGGCCGCGTTCTCCGGATACATGGTAATGCGCTCGCATGTCGCCGAAAGTTTTACACGCGGCATCCTCCGCGTGATTGGGACGCTTGCTGGCGCAGGACTCGCGCTTGCCGCTGCGCCTTTGCTGCTGCGCCAGCCGGTGCTGCTGAGTCTCGGTCTTCTGATCGGTGGCAGCATCACCCTTTATTTCGCCATCATCGGCCGCCGCGCCTATGCTTGGCTGTTCACCGGCCTCACTTTCCTGATGGTGCTGATCGAAGGCATGGAGCATGCGTGCGAGCCGATCCTGCGCTTTGCCTCGACACGCGTGCTCGAAGTGCTGGCCGGTACCACCGCCTGCGTCATCGTCAGTGCGATCTCGACCTGGACAGTGCGGCGCGCGCTACCGAATCCGGACAACAATCTGCGCGCCAAGCCGGTCGACCAGCCGACGCGGCAATGGCACACCACGGTGGCGCGTCACGCTCTGGTCGGCGGCATTGCATTGGCGCTAATCCCGTGGGCCTGGCAGTGGCTCGGTATCCCGTCGCTCAGCCAATCCAGCATCACGATCTTCGCGGTCATGCTGGTGCCCGCCGCCTCGCTGGCGGAGGGGATGCTCAGCCCGGTTTCCTCGCGCATGATGAACCGGCTGGTCGGCTGTCTCGCGGGCGGCCTGCTCGCCAGCGCGATCCTGCTGGTCAGCCGCCATTCGCCCGTCGTGATGACCATCGGACTCGCGCTCGGCGTCATGATCGGCCGTCACATCGAAAATGGCCCGCCCTCTATGAGTTATGCGGGCCTGCAATTCACTTTGGCCTTCCTCGTGGTGCTGGTGCCTGACAACTACGCCAATGCCGCCCTGGAGCCCGGCTATGACCGCCTGTTTGGCATTCTGTTTGGAATGGTGCTGCTGGAGCCGGTCGTGCTGGCCGCGCATTTGATCGCCCGGCGCGGCCTCAAGGCAAACGCCGCCAAACCAGCTACGGGACTGGCCGACAAATAGCCTCTCGGATGCACGCAAGCCGGGCATTTCGATGCCCAGAACAGGCGCGAAATCAGGCTACGAAAACGGCCTCAAATCGGCTTGAAATGACGCCAAAAAAACCTATTTATTCAATAGCTTGCTGCGCGTTACTTTGCGCTAGGCGCAATGCGCCTTTCATGGCACAAATAGAGCGATTCAAGCGCCGTTTTCCGCGCTGATTCGGCACACCTTCGAAGGCCCCTACATGACTGAACCAGCCCGGCAACCCATCGCCGATACTGAGCATGCCATTCCCATCGAATACGGTGCGGAATCGATCCGGGTCCTGAAGGGACTCGACGCCGTCCGCAAGCGCCCGGGCATGTATATCGGCGATACCGACGACGGTTCGGGCCTGCATCACATGGTCTACGAAGTCGTCGATAACGCGATCGACGAAGCGCTTGCGGGTCACGCCAGCGCCGTCGAAGTTATTCTGAATGCCGATGGTTCGGTGACGGTGCGCGACGATGGTCGCGGCATTCCCGTCGACATCCACAAGGGCGAAGGCATTTCGGCAGCCGAGGTCATCATGACCCAGCTCCATGCCGGCGGAAAATTCGACCAGAACTCCTACAAGGTATCCGGCGGTCTGCATGGCGTCGGCGTGTCCGTCGTCAACGCGCTGTCGAGCAAGCTGATCCTTCGCGTCTGGCGCAACGACAAAGAGCACCGCATCGAATTCGCCCATGGCGACGCGGTGGCGCCGCTCTCGGTGGTCTGCGATGCCAATGGCAGGCGCGGCACCGAAGTGACATTCTATGCCTCGGCGGAAACATTCACGACACTCGAATATGATTTCGCAACACTCGAACATCGTCTGCGCGAGCTCGCCTTCCTGAATTCCGGCGTCAACATCAGATTGTCGGATCTGCGTCATCCGGTCGAGAAGACCGAGAACATGATGTATGAGGGCGGCGTCGAGGAATTCGTCAAATATCTCGACCGCAACAAGAAGGCGATGGTGCCGACGCCGATCGTAATGCGCGCCGAACAGAGCGGCATCAGTGTCGAAGTCGCGATGTGGTGGAACGACAGCTACCACGAAAACGTGCTGTGCTTCACCAACAACATCCCACAGCGCGACGGTGGTACCCATCTGGCCGGTTTCCGTGGCGCGCTGACGCGCCAGGTCAACGGCTATGCCGAAGTTGTCGCCAAGAAGGAAAAGATCGCGCTGACCGGCGACGATTGCCGCGAAGGCCTCACTGCCGTTCTGTCGGTGAAAGTGCCCGATCCGAAATTTTCATCGCAGACCAAGGACAAGCTGGTGTCCTCGGAAGTGCGTCCAGTGGTGGAGAACGTTCTCAACGAGGCCCTCGCCTCGTGGTTCGAGGAACATCCGACCGAAGCCAAGATCATCGTCAGCAAGGTGATCGAGGCCGGCGCCGCCCGCGAAGCCGCCCGCAAGGCCCGCGAACTGACCCGGCGCAAGGGCGCGCTGGATATCGCCTCCCTGCCCGGCAAGCTGGCCGACTGCCAGGAGCGCGATCCCGCCAAGTCCGAACTGTTCATCGTCGAGGGTGACTCGGCAGGCGGCTCCGCGAAACAGGGCCGCAACCGCGAATTCCAGGCGGTGCTGCCGCTGCGCGGCAAGATCCTCAATGTCGAGCGCGCGCGCTTCGACAAGATGCTCGGCTCCGAACAGATCGGTACGCTGATCACGGCGCTCGGCACCGGCATCGGTCGCGACGACTTCGACCTGTCGAAACTGCGTTATCACAAGATCATCCTGATGACGGACGCCGACGTCGATGGCGCGCATATCCGCACGCTGCTGCTGACGTTCTTCTTCCGCCAGATGCCGACGCTGATCGAAGGCGGCTATCTCTACATCGCGCAGCCGCCGCTTTACAAAGTGACGCGCGGCAAGTCCGAGCAATACCTCAAGGACGAGCGGGCGCTGGAAGATTACCTGATCGATACCGGTCTCGACGACTGCATCTTCAAGCTCGCTTCGGGCGAGGATCGCACAGGCCGCGATCTACTGGCGTTGGTGGAAGATGCCCGCATCATCCGCGGCACGCTCAACAATCTGCACTCGCGCTATAATCGCAAAGTCGTCGAGCAGGCTGCAATCGCTGGCGTGCTCAATCCGCGGGTCACCGCTGATCTCGCCACCGCCAATGCCGCTGCCGACTACATCGCCAAGCGGCTGGACGCGCTGGCCGACGAAGTCGAGCGTGGCTGGATCGGTGAATTCCGCGAAGGTCAGGGCTTCTTCTTCGAACGCACGATTCGTGGTGTGAAGGACGTCTCCTTCATCGACGACGCCCTGCTTGGCTCCGCCGATGCGCGCAAGCTCGACGAATATGCCGGCAGCCTGCAGGAGGCCTATCCGAAATCCGGCGTCCTGCGCCGCAAGGACATCGAATTCCCGATCCACGGCCCCGTCTCGCTGTTCGAGGCCGTCACCGACGCCGGCCGCAAGGGCGTGGCCCTGCAGCGCTACAAAGGTCTGGGCGAAATGAACCCCGGCCAGCTCTGGGAAACCACGCTCGACACCAATGAGCGTTCGCTGCTGCAAGTCCGGGTCAAGGAAGTCGACGAGGCCGACGACATCTTCACCAAACTGATGGGCGATGTGGTCGAACCGCGCCGCGAATTTATCCAGGACAATTCGCTCAGCGCGAATGTGGACGTGTAAGCGTATCGCACCCTAGAGATAAAACTGAAAAGGCCCGCCATTCTGGCGGGCCTTTTTGCGTTTATCCTACTTCTTCACCAGCGGGCAGCGCGACTGCGCCAACGGCTGAAACGCCTGATCGGCGGGTACCGTGGCGAGCAGTTTGTAATAGTCCCATGGTGCCTTGGACTCATTCGGCTTCTTCACCTCAAACAGATACATGTCGTGGACCATACGACCATCTTCGCGGATCTTGCCGTTCTTGTAGAACACGTCATCGACGGGCAGTTCACGCATCTTCTTCATCACCTCTTCGGTGCTGTCGGTGTCGGCGGCCTGCACGGCTTTCAGATAATGCAGTACCGATGAATATGTGCCGGTCTGAAGCATGTTCGGCATGGCGTTCACCTTCCCGTAGAAGCGCTTCGACCACTTCCGCGTCTCGTCGTTCATGTCCCAATACGACGCCTCGGTGATCGTCAGCCCCTGGGCCTCCTTCAGCCCGAGACCGTGAACGTCGTTGATAAATCCGGCCAGTGCCGAGAGCTTCTGGCCGCCTGCTGTCAAGCCGAACTCTGCCGCCTGCTTGATCGAGTTAATGGTGTCGCCGCCGGCATTGGCGAGAGCCACAACCTTGGCCTTGGACGACTGTGCCTGCAGTAGGACGGAGGCGAAGTCCGCGGTCCCGACCGGGTGTTTCGTTGCACCGGCGACCTTGCCGCCCGATGCCTTGACGACATCGCCAGTGTCCTTCTCGAGGCCTTGACCGAACGCATAGTCCGCCGTCACGAAATACCAGGTATCGAAACCCTGGCTGACTAGCGCCTTGCCTGTGCTGTTCGCGATCGCGAATGTGTCATAGGCCCAATGAACCACATAGGGTCCACACACCTCGTTCGTGATCCGGGTCGATCCCGGCGAGCTCAGCGTGATGATCTTCTTCTTCTCCTTGGCGATTTCAAGGACGGCCAAAGCAGGCGACGACGACGCAACGTCGAGAATGGCATCGACCTTGTCGGTATCAAACCATTTGCGTGCAGCGTTGGCGGCAATATCGGGCTTGTTCTGGTGATCTGCGAATACGACTTCGATCGGCATGCCGAGGACCTTGCCGCCGAAATCCTCCACCGCCATCTGCGCCGCAGTCACGGCACCCTTGCCGGTAATGTCGGCATAGACGCCCGACATATCCTCGATGACGCCGACACGGACGACGCCATCCGAGACCTGCGCGTTCTGCGCCAAAGCAGAGACGGTGCAAAGAAAAACGCTGGCAATCGCCGTCGTAAAACACGCACCCAGTTCAGATCGTCTCATATCCTCCACCCCTTTTACGTTTTTGATTTTTCAGTATGCCTGCAACGCGCGATCTCTCCAGGGACCTATCGCATCGTCACTTCCCGTTTCCTCTGTTCGCAAACGCAGCCAAGCCAAGCTTGGCATCCGCACTCGTGAAGGTGCGCTGACCGAGCGCGGCCTCCACGCGAAATGCCTCTGCGAGCGGCAGGTCCTGAAGCGTCAGCGCCGCTTCCTTGATGGTCTGGATGGCGACCGGACTCAGTGCCGCGATCTTGGCTGCCATCTCATAGGCCAGCGGTTCGACTTGATCGGAATCGACAACCCGGTTGACGACGCCTTTGGCAAGCATGTCATCCGCGGAAAAGCGCTCTACCGTCAGCATGATCTCCATGGCATGCGCGTAGCCGATCTGCCGGACCAGGCGCACGAGCGTGCCTCCCGCCGGCACGAAACCGTGCTTCGGTTCGGGCAGTTGAAAGACAGCGTCGCGCGCCGCGATCCGGATGTCCGTCGCCAGCATGATCTCGAACCCGCCGCCCATGCACATGCCGCGAATGGCGCTGATGACCGGCTTATAGAATCCGGGAAACTTGATGTGCGCCGGATCCCAGGCAGAGATGTCGATCGTGTCCGCCGCAAGTGCAGGAATAGACTCCCGGAGGTCAGCACCGACGCAGAAGGCGCGATCGCCCGCACCGGTCAGCACCACGGCCCGGATCTCATCGTCATCCTTGATGGCGTGGAATGCGCGGCCGAGGTCGTCATACATGGCGAGCGTCAGCGCATTCATCTTGTCCGGCCGGTTGATCCGGACCGTTGCCACGTGACTGTCCTTGGTGAAATCAATCGCCATCAGATCGCTCCCGACGCCTTGAGACGCGCCAGTTCGGCCGCCGTGACATCCGCCAACCGGGAGAGAACCTCTGCATTGTCCTCGCCAGGCAGCGGCGCTTTTTCGAACGACATCTGTCCCGCACCGGATAGCTTGATCGGCAGACCGAACATGCCGATCAGCTTTCCGGCGATCGGAACGTCGACGATCATGTTACGCGCAGCGATGTGCGGGTCTTCCACCACTTCGGCGATGGTCTTGATGGCGCTGAGCGGTATCTTGTCGCCGGCCATCTCCTCGAGTTCGGCCTTGGTGTAGTTCGCGAACCAGCGTTCCAGCAGCGGCTTGACCCTGGTCTCTGCCACCGCGTGATCGAACCGCTTCTCCATCGTATCGATGGCAGGATCTTTGGCCTGTTCCGGCTCGCCGAACAGCGTGCAGGTAATCGCCCAGAACTTGTCGGTGTAGCCGCCGAAGAAAACGTAACCGTCCTTGCAGGGAAACTGGCCATAGGGCCGAACGAACGGATGATCGTTGCCCAGTGGCGAGGCGACTTCTTTCTGCGCGGTGTAACGGACCACGGCGTTCTCGGTCAGAGTCAGCACGGAGTCTTGCTGAGACACATCGACCACCTGACCGACGCCGGTCTTCTCCGCCTCTCGCAATGCTGCGAGCGTTCCGATAGCCGCATAGAGGGAAGCGGCGAGGTCCCCGATGATCGTGCCGACGCGAACGGGCGGCATGTCGGCATAGCCATTCATCGACCACAGCCCGCCGGCCGCCTGCCCCGTATTGTCATAGGCCGGCTTGGATGAATTTGGACCTGTGCGACCGAAGCCACTGATAGCGGTATAGACGAGCCTGGGATTGAGTTCGCGCAGCACCTCGTAGCTGAGGCCAAGCTTGTCCATGGTGCCGGGACGGAAGTTCTCGACGAGGATGTCGGCCTTCTGCACCAGCTTCTTCAGCAGGGCCTTGCCATCATCGGATTTCAGATTGAGCGTAATGCCCCTCTTGTTGCGGTTGAACTGTGTGAAGAAGGCGCTGAGTTGCTCATCGTCGTTGCCGACGAAGGGTGGAAAGGTCCGCGCATAATCCGGCTCTCCGGGATGCTCCACCTTGATCACGGTGGCACCCAGGTCTGCGAACAACATCGAGCAGAATGGACCTGCGACAACACGCGTGATGTCAAGCACCGTCACGCCCTTGAGAGGACCGTTGCGCTCCTTGAGCCCACCTATCTTTTCTGCTGTGTTCACATCATCCTCCCAGTCCATACGAATATCCGCCGACAACATCGGCACGCATGGTTTTCGTACAAGAGCATGAGTATCGAAGATACATTTTCATACCCGCCGGCCGTGCAGGCGTGATGCCTGCACGAAGTTGCGTTGCACAAAGTGGCGTTAGAACGCCTCCACTTCTACGAACGCAGCTTCTCGAGAACTTCCTTGGCGCGATCAACACGCACGTCGTGATTGGCGGCGAGCGCGACGGCGACCATCTCGATCTCGTCACCGGTGGCGCCGGCGACGATGGCGATGTTGCGCGCATGCAGTGCCATGTGCCCCTTCTGGATGCCTTCGGTGGCCAGCGCACGAAGCGCGCCCATGTTCTGCGCCAGACCGACGGCAACGGCGACTTCCGCCAGCTCCTGCGCACTCTGCACGCCAAGTATCTTCAGGGCCGCTCGCGCAGCGGGATGGGTCTTGGTGGCACCGCCGACGAGGCCGAGCGCCATCGGCATCTCAATGGTGCCGACGAGATTGCCCTTGCCATCGATTTCCCAATTGGTGAGCGAGGTGTAGCGGCCGGAGCGCGAGGCCCAGACATGGGCGCCGGCCTCGATGGCGCGCCAGTCATTGCCGGTGGCGACCACGACGGGATCGATACCGTTCATGATGCCCTTGTTGTGGGTCGCAGCGCGGTAGGGATCGACGATCGCAAACGCGCAGGCCTCGACGATGCCGCGGGCGATCCGCTCGCCGCTGTATTCGTCGGTCTTCAGCGCTTCCGGTGTGACGCGCACCATGGCACGCGCGATGCGCAGATCGGCATAGTTCGACAGGATGCGCAGACGCACGGTTCCGCCTGTGATCTTCTCGATCAGCGGCGCGACCGTCTCCGCCATCGTGTTGACGGTGTTGGCGCCCATGGCATCGCGCACGTCGACGATGAGATGCACGGCCATCATCGGCCCCACCGGCGTGTCTTCGAACACATGCACCTCGACGTCGCGGCAGCCGCCGCCGAGCGAGATCAGCACCTTGTCCTTGGCATTGGCCGCCTCGATGATGGCATCGCGCTCACGCAATACGCGGGCGCGGGCGCCATGCACATCGGTGACACCCAGCACCTGCACCTGCGCACGCATGATCGGCGCGGAGCTTGAGGTCTGGAAACCGCCGCATTTGCGAACGATGCGCGCCATATAGGACGCCGCGGCCACCACCGACGGCTCCTCGACCGCCATCGGAATCAGGTAATCACGGCCGTTCACGGTGAAATTGGTGGCGATACCGACCGGCAGTTCGAACGTGCCGATGACATTCTCGATCATGCCATTGGCGAGTTCGAGCGGCAGCGCACCGGGGCCGAAGGCCGCGCGCTCGGTATCACCGAGCGAGGTCGCGTCGATCACACGGTCCAGCCTTTCGGCAGGCGCGAGATTGCGCAGATTTTCCAAACGCGAATAGATCTTTCCGGGCTGTTCGCCCGACTTCGAACCGGCCATTGCGGCGCCTCCCACACAGGGTCTTCTGTTGGCGGCACGTTAGGCATCCGCGGATGACGTCCGAAAGAGACAGTTCTGAAATATTGTCCTAGACTGTACCCATGGCGATATGACCTCTGTATTCGCGGATGCAGCATTCTTCCGTGCAAATGAGCGCAGACCAGGTCCATCTGCGCGAAGACATGAGACTGGACGATTGAATTCAATCTTGTCGCTCTTGGAGAAAGGTACGGTTCCGATGGACCGTCCAGCACTGCACCTGGAGGCATTGCTTGACCGCTTCTCGTGAGCCGTCCGACCGCGGCACAACGCTGGCCGAGACTTTGGCCGGCCGGTTGCGTGTGCAAATCCTCTCCGGCGCATTGCCGGAAGGCAACCGCCTGCCCTCGATCAGAAAGGCCGCCGGGGAATTTGGCGTGTCGAAGAACACCGTGGTCGAAGCCTATGACCGACTGGTGCTTGGCAATCTCGTCGCGGCAAAGGCAGGCTCCGGTTTCGTTGTCATCTATCGCGGCGATGATGGCGGGCGACCGAAACACGTGAGCGAAGCCGTCGACATCGCATCGCTGCTAAGTGCCCAGCTCTCGCAGAATTTCGAGATCCGCGTCGGCGACGGACGGCCGCCGGCTTCGTGGACGGAGCAATCGGAGATCAAGCGCCATCTGAGCGGGACCGGACGGATCCTGCCGGCCGCCGCTGACGCCTATGGCTCCGCGCTCGGATTCCTGCCGCTCCGACAACAGATCGCATTGCGGCTGCAGGCCCAGCAAATCGCGGTGAAGGAAGACGGGCTTCTGCTCACATTCGGAGCCAATCACGCGCTCGACCTGATCATCCGCGCGATGCTGTCGCCTGGCGATACAGTGCTGGTGGACGAGCCCGGCTATTATCCTCTGTTCGCAAAGCTCACGCTGGCGCAGGTTCGCATCGTCGGCGTTCGCCGCCTGGCGGATGGGCCGGATGTCGACGACCTCGCCGCAAAGATCCAGTCGGAGCGGCCGAAGCTGTTTTTCACGCAGTCGCTTGGCCACAATCCGACCGGAGGATCGATCACGCTGCCCGTGGCGCATGCGGTGCTTCAGACGGCGATGCGATCGAACCTCGTGATCGTCGAGGACGACCCGTTTGCCGATCTGCCGATGGCGGTGAACAGCCGGCTGGCGACGCTCGATCAGTTGAACAATGTGATCTCGATCGGAACCTTTTCGAAGACGCTGTCGGCGAGCCTGCGATCGGGCTTCATCGCGGCCCGCAGCGACCGCATCGCGACGCTGGCCGAATTGAAGATGCTTACCACCGTCAACAGTTCAGGCCATGTGGAGCGACTGCTGCACCGGCTGCTCGCGGACGGCCACTATGAACGGCACCTGAAGCGGCTGGGACAGCGGAGTGAAGCCGCCATGGGCCAGGTGCGCGCCAATCTCGTGCGCGGCGGACATCCGCTCTATGCCGACGCACGCACGGGCTATTACCTGTATCTGCTGCTGCCGGACGGAATCGACGATATGGCGCTGGCGCGCGAAGGCGCGAAGGACAGCATCTTCATCGCGCCGGGAAGCCTGTTCTGCCTCGACAAGAACAGTCCGCTAGCACGGGCGATCAGGATCAATGTGTCGCGGGCGGACAATCCAAAATTCTACGAATTTCTGCTGCGCCGGTTGCAATAGACGCCACGACGCCTTCAGGTCGCTTCCTCGGTATAGGGGGCCAGTACGTCGAGCAGATCCCGGCCCCGCGCCGGGGTCGGCTCCACCAGCGCGCGGTTGGCGACCGAGTCCAGATGCGAATGCATCAGCGACATCGCCTTGTTGGCGTCGCCGTCCTGAAGCGCCTCGATGATCGCGATATGCTCGCTGATGCCGCATTCCGACGAATGCGGGCGACTGAACAGCGACAGTGTCAGACAACAGCGATAGGCGATCTCGCTGACATAGCGGACCAGCACCGGGCTGTTGGTCATCGACGCCAGCATGATATGAAATTCAGTCGCCAGGCGAATGGACACGGCGTTCGGCCCGTCATGCGCCTCGCGCTCCGCCTCGACATGCGCCTTGAGGCGCGCGATCTGGCTGCTGCTGAGCTTGCCGGCGATCTTGCGGACGATCAGCCGCTCGAGATCCATCCGGATGTCGAAGATGTCGCGCGCGTCCTGCCAGCTCGGCGTCACGACCACAGCGATGCGGTTACGTCGCAGCTCCACAAGCCCCTCGGACGCCAGTTGCCCGAGTGCATAGCGCGCAATGGTGCGGCTGACGCCAAAGCGCTCACCCAAGGAGTCCTCGGGAAGCTTGGCGCCGGGTTCCAGAGCCTGCTCGATGATCGCCCGCCGCAGCGCGCGGCAGATCATCCCAACCTTGTCTTTTGAATTCGGCGCTTCTGGCATTCAGATCGAACCTGTCGCGATTTGGGCATTCTCGGCCGTGCCCGAAGTGCATGCAATCGAGGAGAGTGACTGCCCAATAATTCCTCAGGGAATGGCGAGCGAACATAAAATGACAACGTTTCGCCCCGGACTCAAGTGGCACCCCAATTGCATGCACTTATTGCCATGACAAGTATGCAAGAAAATGGACCCACCGAGGGCCAACGCAGACCGACCGCCGTTGAACTGTCAGCGACCTCGGTAACGTTCGGCCGCGGCCCGACCGCCACGCCGGCGCTTGCGGAGACGAACCTTATCATCCCCGACGGCGAATTCCTTGCCCTTGTCGGCCCCTCCGGCTGCGGAAAGTCGACGATCCTCAAGCTCGTCAGCAATCTGCTCCGCCCGACCACCGGCGTCGTCATCGTTGGCGGGCGTGAGGTCGCCGCCAAGGCATTGCGGATCGGCATGGCCTTCCAGAACCCGACCATGCTGCCCTGGCTGACCATCGAGCGGAACATCATGTTGCCGCTCAAGATCGTGGAGCCGTTCCGGTCGGAGTATCGACAGAAGCGCAAAGGCGAATTTCGCGACAAGGCGCATGCATTGCTGGCCCAGGTCGGCCTCAAGGACTTCGGCAACAAGTATCCCTGGCAGTTGTCCGGCGGCATGCTGCAGCGGGCCAATCTGTGCCGCGCGCTGATCCATGAGCCGCGTATGTTGCTGCTCGACGAGCCGTTCGGCGCGCTCGACCAGTTCACCAAGGAAGAACTCTGGTCGATCCTGCAGAGCCTCTGGCTGCAACACAAACCGACAGTGCTGCTGGTAACGCATGACCTCCGCGAAGCCGGCTTCCTGGCCAGCCGCATCTGCGTGATGAGCGCACGACCGGGCCGCATCCTCGACGACAGCCCGGTGGACTTCCCGCGCCCGCGCACCATCCCCATGACTTTCGAGCCTGATTTCGTCGCACTCAATCAGCGCCTGCGTGAATTCATCGTCAACGCCCGGAGCAACGCTCCCGAAGCGCAGGAGGCATAGGTCATGAGTGTAGGCCTGCGTCAGAAACTCTGGTCGTTCGGACTGATCGTCATCTTCTTCGCCGGATGGCAATTATTTTGCGCCATGTCGGGCGTGTCGGATCTGGTTCTTCCGCGCCCGACGGAAATCATTGCGACGCTGATCGCGCGCTTCCCGATCCTGTGGCCGCATATTCTACAGACTCTCGGCACGACCATGGCCGGCTTCGTGCTTGGCGTCGGTCTCGGTGTCGTGCTGGGCGCGGTCATCGGCGTCTCGAAAGTCGCCTATGACACCGCTTATCCTCTGCTGGTCGGCTTCTCGTCGATTCCAAAAGTCGCCGTCGTGCCAATCTTCGTTCTCTGGTTCGGCTCGGGCTCCGTGCCTGCGATTCTTACCGCGCTGTCGATCTGCTTCTTCCCCATCGTCGTCAATATCGCGACCGGCCTCGCTACCACTGAACCGGAGCTGGAAGACGTGCTGAAGGCACTCGGCGCCAGCAAGATGGACATTCTCTGGAATGTCGGCCTGCCGCGCACCATGCCGTTCTTCTTTGCCTCGCTGAAAGTCGCGGTCAGCTACGCCTTTGTCGGTGCCGTTCTGGCCGAGACCGTCGCGTCGAATCGCGGCATCGGCAATGTGATGATGAGCGCATCGTCGAACTTCAACGTCCCGCTGGTGTTCGCCTGCCTGTTCATTCTCGCGATCCTTGGCGTGGCGCTCTACGTCATTTTCTCTCTGATCGAGGCGCGTGTGACCGGCTGGGCCACACGCAAGAACGATCTCGTTGCCACCTAATCCACCCACATCAACCAGGAGAATATCATGTTGAAGAGATTGACCGCCCTCGCAGTCGGCAGCGTCCTGCTCACAGGCTCTGCCTTCGCTCAGGAGACGACCATCAAGTTCACGCTGGGCTGGAAAACCCAGGGCAGTGATGCGGCATTCTTCTACGCGAAGGACAAGGGCTACTTCAAGGAAGAGGGCCTGAACGTTGTCATCGATCAGGGCGAAGGCTCGGGCGCAACAGTGACCCGCATCATGTCCGGCGCCTGGGACGCTGGCTTCGGCGACGTCAACGCCATCATCCAGAACTCCTCGACGCGCCCACAGGACGCGCCGGTGATGGTCTATATGATGTGGAACCAGCCTCCCTTCTCGATCGTCACCAAGAACACCAGCGGCATCAAAACGATCAAGGATTTCGAAGGACACACGCTGGGCGGCGCGCAAGGCACGCCGACGACCCGTCTGTTGCCTGTCTTCATCCAGAAGAACGGCCTTGCGGCCGACAAGATCAAGGTCACGAACATGGCTCCCAATCTGCAGGAGCCGATGCTGATCAAGGGCGATATCGACGCCGCGCTGGTGTTCAACATCACCAGCTATTTCAACCTCGTCCTGAACCGTCAGGATCCCGAGAAGGATTACAAGTGGTTCTCCTTCGGTGAATTCGGCCTCGACCTGTATTCCAACGGCGTGATGGTGTCGCAGAAGCTGCTAGCCTCGAATCCCAAGGCCGTTGCCGGTCTGGTCCGCGCCATCAACAAGGCTAACATCGCCGTCGCCAAGGATCAGAATGCCGGCATGGCTTCGGTCGTCGCCTTCGACAACCTCGTCGATGTCCCCGTCGAGAAGCGCCGCCTGCAGTATTCTTTCGACAAGCTGATGGTCTCGCCCGAGATGAAAGAAATCGGCGTTGGCGACATCAAGGATGACCGCATGACCCGTGCCATCGGCATGGTCGTCGAAGGTTACGACTTGAAGCGCACCCCGACCCCGAAGGAAGTATTCTCGCGCGAATTCCTGCCGGCGCGCGGGGATCGCGAACTGGTCTATACGGCGAACTAAGGCTTGCACGCGGATGAACGGGATCCTGTCTGCGACGAATATTTTCACCGGCGCAGATCGAGGCCTCGTGCCTCAGGCCAGCATCCACCATGCGGATGGCCTGATCACGAGCGTCTCGGCCGGCGCGCATATTTCGCCGCAGACAAATCACCTGATCATCCCCGCACTGGTCAACGCCCACGACCACGCCCGGCCGTCCATGACATCCTTCGGCGCATCGAACATGCCGCTGGAATCGTGGATCGTCCGCTCGGCATTCGGCACGCCGCCAGATCCCTATCTCGTCGCCGCTGTCTCGCTCGCCCGTGCGGCGCGTGCAGGCTGCGGCGGCGCGATGATTCATTATACCCGGCCGAGCGGCAAGATGCCGATCGTCGATGAGTCGATCGCAATCGCAAAGGCCGCGAGCGATGTCGGCATCCGGCTGGCCTTCGCGCTGGCCGTACGCGACCAGAACCCGATCGTCTATGGCGATAGCGCCGACGTGCTTGCCGCATTGCCCGAAGACGACCGCAGCACGATCCAGGACATGTTCGTTCGTCCGAGCCCGACACCATCGGAATATCTCGACCGCGTCGAAGCCATTCATGCCGCCATCGCCGGTCCGATGATCGATGTGCAATACGGTCCGGCCGGCGTCCAGTGGTGCTCGTCTGTACTGCTCGAAGCCATTGCTGAGCGCTCCGCGACGACCGGCCGGCGCGTGCACATGCATCTGCTCGAGACCATCTATCAGCGGCAATGGGCCGACCGCGCTTTTCCGAGCGGCATTGTGCGCTATCTGAAAGACATCGGCCTGCTGTCGAACCGGCTCACGCTGGCGCATTGTATTCATGCCCGGCCGGACGAACTCGATATGATCGCCGAGTCTGGCGCAACCATCGTGACGAATTTCAGCTCCAATCTGCATCTGCATTCCGGCCTCGCTCCGATTGCCGATGCGCATCGCCGTGGCTGCCCGATCGCCGTCGGCATCGACGGTGTCGCCCTCGACGAGGACGATGATGCGATCCGCGAAATGCGTCTCGTGCAGATGGCGCATGACGGCCTCGGCTTCGACCGCACATGGAGTCGTGCGGAGTTTCTCACGCTCGCCGTCCGCAACGGCCGGAAGTCGATCGGCGCGCCGGGATCGGGCATGCTCGCCGCCGGAGAAGCCGCTGATTTCGTGACACTCGATATTGGTCAGCTCGACCGCGATGCCATCATGCCGGTCGATCCGATCGACATGCTGTTTGCGCGCGGCAATACGAGCTGCATCCGCGATGTCGTGGTCGACGGGCGCACCATCAGCCGCGATGGCAAGCCGACCGGCGTCGACCTAGAGGCCATGGAGACCGAGTTGCGCGGGCTCTATCGCAAGAGCGTGCCCCAGTTCAAGGCGTTCGAACGCGCCTGGGCACCGTTCGAAAGCGCCGTGTCGCACTGGTTCCGGCAACAGGGGTGTTGCTAGCAGCGGGGGCGCTGCTAGCTCACCAAACCTTCAGCGGCTTCAGTTCACCTGACGTTTTTCCAGCTTTCGTGCCAGCGTGCGGCGATGCATGCCGAGGCGGCGCGCCGTCTCCGAAATGTTGAAATCGCTCTCCACCAGCGTCTGGTGGATGCGTTCCCATTCCAGCGTCTTGATCGAGGTCGGACGTTCCGTGAGCGCCACTTGCACATCGCCGGTCGCCTTCTGAAACGCTTCCTCAATATCGTCGGTGTTCGAAGGCTTGGCGAGGTAATGACACGCGCCGAGCTTGATCGCCTCCACCGCCGTGGCAATGCTGGCATAGCCGGTGAGCACTACGATCAGCATCTCAGGGCTCAGCGCATGCAACGCCTCGACACAAGCCAGGCCCGAGGCTCCGCCGAGCTTGAGATCGACCACCGCATAGCCCGGCACCTTGTCGCCGAGCACCTCGGTCAAGGTCTCGAAGCCCTCGGAATGCAGCACGGTGTAACCGCGACGCTCGAACGATCGCTTCAGCGTGCGCGCGAAACCCTCGTCATCCTCGACAATGACCAGCAGACGTTCATCCGACATGTTTGCGCGCTCCAATCGCGAGGGCGGATAGTGGTAGCGACAACGTCACGAGGGCACCGCCCACAGGACGATTCTCCGCCACCACCGTACCGCCCAATTTGCGGACGGCATTGACCACCAGAAACAGACCGAGCCCGCGCCCGGACTGGCCCTTACTTGAATTATAGGGCTTGCCGAAATTCGCCAGCATCTCCTTGGCGAAACCCGGTCCCATGTCGCTGACCTTCAGCACCAGCGAATCGCCATCGCGCTCGATGGCGAGGCGAACCCAGAGCGGCGATACCTCGTTGGCGTTATCGAGCACGTTGAAGATCATCTGCTTCAACGCCGAGTCCGACACAATCGGCATGTCCTCGCCGAAGCGATTCTCATAGACCAGCGTGTTGATCGAGCGCGCGCCACGCCAGTCCTCGACCAGTTCGCCGAAGAAGCCGTTGACGGTCGTCACAACCGGCGCCTCGCCGCGCATGTCGCCCGCTGACATGAGAATGCCAGTGACGATCGACTTGCAGCGCTGCACATCGGCCTGCATCTCGCTGATCTCTTCCATCAGCTCCGGGTTGCCTGCAAGTTCCGGCATCCGGCGCCAGTCACTGAGGATCACCGACAGTGAGGCCAGCGGCGTACCGAGTTCATGCGCCGCGCCGGAGGCGAGCAGACCCATACGCACAATATGATCCTCCTCCGCGGCCTGCTGACGCAGCGCTGCCAGACCCTCGTCGCGCTCGCGCAGGTTTTCTGCAATGCGGGTCATGAAAACGACGATCAGCGCCGCGTCGAGCACGAAGCAGATCAACATGCCGATGATGTGCAACTGGAACAGATCGTTGCGCAGCGCGTCCGGCAGATCGAGGGGGCGATGAAACACGATCAGCCCGGCGAAGCACAGACAGGCGACAACAACAACGACCCAGGTCGAGCGGCCGTTCAGCAACATCGCCCCGAGCGTAACCTGCAGGAGATAGAGCGATATGAATGGATTTGTGGCGCCGCCGCTCAGATAAAGCTGGGCGGTCAGCGCCGCGACGTCGAGCAGCAAAAGCAGAAGCAGTTCGCGGTCACGCGCGTCAGTCTGCTGGCGCAACCACTCCTGGCTGATGACATTCAGGAATACTGAGCCGCACAGCACCATGACCATGGCCATCAGTGGTAGCGAAATGCCCATCACCAGATGCACCAAGCCGATGGTCAGGACCTGCCCGACCACTGCGATCCAGCGCAACTGGATCAGCAGATTGATGTTCTTGATATTGGTGGTCTCGTCGAGCGGCAGAGCCGGGACTGCAACGGGTGTGGTGACACCCGTCGCGTCGACTGGTGACGCGGCAACCGCGCTGACGCCAGTGACGTCTGGTGTGCCCACCTTGCTCTCTGCTCCCAAACCCGGCATCTGGCCCCGTCAGCTTGATCGGCCGGCCTGAATCGGACCAGCGCGTCATACAAGACGTCATACGCGAGGTAGTGATTTTTTCCGAATCCGCCACTCGTCGCGAGCGACGAACAGGGCACCGCCCGCCAGCATCAAAGCGAGGCCGAACCAGGTGATGGCATAGACCACGTGGTTGTTCGGGAAGGCGATCACGGTCAGGCCACCATGGGGCTGCCCCGGCGCGTCCAGCGCGGCATTGGCATCGATGAAATAGGGTGCGACAGCGCCGGGCTTCTGGCTGGCGGCAATCGCCTCGACGTCGCGGGAATACCAGCGCTGGGCAGCGGGATCATTTGAGCGCAGGAACCCGCCCTTCGGTTCGGTGACGCGCAACAGGCCCGTCACCAACACCGACGTCGCGGGCGCCGCGAATGCGCCGGCTTTGCGCTCGTCGGGGCTGACGAAGCCCCGATTCACCAGCACAGTGTATCCGGCCTCGGCGCGCAGCGGCGTCAGCACCCAGAAACCGGCGCCGAGATCCGAGACAGCCTGCACCAAAGTATCGGCGCCCGGCACAAACCGCCCGGTGACGCTGACGCGACGATATTCATCGTCATTGCGATTGATCGCAGGCCACGCCGCAGGCCCGGGTGCAGCTTCGGGCGCGGCGTGGCTGCGCTGATCGACACGTGCGATCAGATCCAGTTTCCAGGCGCGGCGTTCGACCTGCCAGATGCCCAGCGCGGTCAATCCCGCGATCCCGAGCAGTGCCAGCAAGCCCAGCACCGTGAGGGTTGTCGCGCGACGTGGCGACCGCCCGGATTCCATTTTCGATTCAGATGACTCCTGTCTGGCCGGGCGGCCTACGACGATCCCGTCGTTGGCGCGCGCCGTGGCCATCAGGGCATATTCCTCATGTCGTGAACCGGCATCATGTTGACGTTGAGGTGGTACATCACCCAGAGCGAACCGCTCAGCGCAATCACGACGATGATGATCGTGAAGATCAGCGCCATCATGGTCCAGCCGGCATCCGACGTCGTGTTCATGTGCAGGAAGTAGACCATGTGAACCACGATCTGCACCACAGCGAACGCAACGACGATCGCGATGGTCCAGTTCTTGTTCTCGATCGCGCCCGTCATCACCAGCCAGAATGGAATGGCGGTAAGGATGACCGAGAGGACGAAGCCAGTCATATACGACTTGAACGAACCATGGTCGCGGCCGTCGTCGTGGCCGTGGTCATCGTGACCATGTCCGTGCGCGGCATGTGCATCGGCGCTCATCGCAGCACTCCCAGCAGATAAACAAAGGTGAAGACGCCGATCCAGACGACGTCGAGGAAATGCCAGAACATGCTCAGGCACATCAGCCGGCGCTGGTTCGCCTCGATCAGGCCGAAACGGGCGACCTGCACCATCAGCGTCACCAGCCAGATGATACCGAAGGTGACGTGCAGACCGTGGGTGCCGACCAGCGTGAAGAAGGACGACAGGAAGGCGCTGCGCCAGGGGCCTGCACCTTCGTGGATCATGTGATGGAACTCATAGAGTTCGATGCAGAGGAACGCGAGGCCGAACAGACCGGTGATGCCGAGCCATATTTGGGTCGACTTCACTCTGCCCTTCATCATCTCCAGCATCGCGAAGCCGTAGGTGATCGACGAAAACAGCAACATCGCGGTGTTAAGCGCGACGAGCTTGAGGTCGAACAAATCCTTCGGCCCGGGGCCCGCAGCATAGCTGCCGCCGAGTACGCCGAAGGTGGCGAACAGCATCGCGAAGATGAGGCAATCGCTCATCAGGTAGAGCCAGAAGCCCAGCATGGTGCTGGAACCGGCCGGATGATCGTGTTCATCGACGACGTAGAAGACCGGCACTTCAGTGCCGTTTATCGTTTGGGTCGGTACGTTCATGACGCGGCCTGCACTGCGAGAAGTTTCGTACGCTCGCCTTCGGTACGGATGACGTCCTCCAACGGAATGTGGAAGTCACGGTTGTAGTTGAAGGTATGGAAGATCGCGACGCCGACGATGGCAACGAAGCTCAGGGCCGCGAGCCACCACATGTACCAGATCAGGGCGAAGCCCATCGCCGTGGCCAAGATCGAGAGGATCACGCCGGTGCCGGTGTTCTTTGGCATATGGATCGGCCTGAAGCCCTCCAGCGGGCGCGTATAACCGCGGCGCTTCATGTCCCACCACGAGTCATTGTCGTGAATGACCGGGGTGAAAGCGAAGTTGTAATCCGGCGGCGGCGACGACGTTGCCCATTCCAGCGTGCGCCCGTTCCAGGGATCGCCCGTGGTATCGCGCAGCTTCTCGCGATTCCAGATGCTGACGGCGATCTGGACGAGGAAAGCACCGATGCCGATCGCGATCAGAACCGCACCGAAGGCGGCGATGACGAACCAGATCTGCAGCGACGGATCGTCGAAGGTGCGCAGGCGGCGGGTGACGCCCATCAGACCAAGCACATAGAGCGGCATGAAGGCAAAGTAAAAGCCGAGGACCCAGCCCCAGAACGAGACCTTGCCCCAGAACTGATCGAGCTTGAAGCCGAAGGCCTTCGGGAACCAGAAGTTGATGGCAGCGAAGATGCCGAACACCACGCCACCGATGATCACGTTGTGGAAGTGAGCGATCAGGAACAGGCTGTTATGCAGGACGAAGTCGGCCGGCGGTACTGCGAGCAGAACGCCGGTCATGCCGCCGATTACGAAGGTCAGCATGAAGGCAATCGTCCACATCATCGGCAGTTCGAACCGGATGCGGCCGCGATACATTGTGAACAGCCAGTTGAATATCTTCGCGCCCGTCGGGATCGAGATGATCATCGTCGTGATGCCGAAGAAGGAATTCACGCTGGCGCCCGAGCCCATGGTGAAGAAGTGATGCAACCAGACCAGATAGGACAAGATCGTGATGACCAGCGTGGCGTAGACCATCGAGGTGTAGCCAAACAGCTTCTTGCCCGAGAAGGTCGAGGTCACTTCCGAGAACACGCCGAACAGCGGCAGGATCAGGATGTAAACCTCCGGATGGCCCCAGATCCAGATCAGGTTCACATACATCATCGGGTTGCCGCCGAGATCGTTCGTGAAGAAGTTGGTGCCGACATAACGATCCAGCGACAACAGCGCGAGTACGGCGGTCAGGATCGGGAAGGACGCGACGATCAGGACGTTGGTGCAGAGCGAGGTCCAGGTGAAGATCGGCATCTTCATCATGGTCATGCCCGGCGCACGCATCTTCACGATGGTCGCAATCAGGTTGATGCCCGACAGCGTCGTGCCAACGCCGGCCACCTGCAGCGCCCAGATATAGTAGTCGACGCCGACATCCGGACTGTAGCCGATGTTCGATAGCGGCGGATAAGCCAGCCAGCCGGTCTTGGCGAACTCACCGACGAACAGCGACATCATGACAAGGATGGCGCCACCGGTGGTCATCCAGAAGCTGAAATTGTTCAGGAACGGGAACGACACGTCGCGCGCACCGATCTGCAGCGGCACGATGTAGTTCATCAGGCCGGTGACCAGCGGCATCGCGACGAAGAAGATCATGATCACGCCATGCGCCGTGAACACCTGATCGTAGTGATGGGCGGGCAAGAAACCTTCGGAGCCGTTGAAGGCCATGGCTTGCTGGGCGCGCATCATGATCGCGTCGGCGAAACCGCGCAGCAGCATGACGATGCCCAGCACCATATACATGATGCCGATCTTCTTGTGGTCCACGCTGGTGAACCACTCCTTCCAGAGATAGCCCCACAGCTTGAAATAGGTCAGCGCGCCGAGCAGCACGATGCCGCCGAGCGCGACCATCGCGAAAGTCGCGACCAGAATCGGCTCATGATATGGAAACGACTCAAGCGTCAAGCGGCCGAAGATGAACTTCGCAAGCCCGGTATTTGCCAGTGCGGCTGTATCAGACATTTAGATCGACCCGATCAGGTGTTGGAAGCGCGCCGCTCGGCAGGCGGCGGCGCAGGCGTGAAATTGAACGGCGCGGGGGCGGCACCCGGGCGCGCGAGACCGGCACCGGTGACCGGTGTCGGGTCGAGTGGAGTCGTCGTCGAGCGGTGATCGGCTGCTTCGCGTGCGGCCTCGGCAAGGGTACAGACGCTGGCGACGTAGTTCTTCGTCGAGCTTGTGCCGTCGAGCATCGAGATATTGTATTTCAGCGGCAGGATGTTGCGAGCGCTGGCGAGGCCGAGGCCACCCTTCGCATCCATCGCCATCATTTCACTCATGCACATCTTGCCGGGCTGGGCGCACATGTTGAGGATCGCCTTGTAGAGGTCAGGCGCGACTTCCTTGTAGAGACGCACCGGCACATTCTCGCTGGGCTTTTCGAGATCCAGATAGGCCTCGCGGCTCAGCGTCTCATTGCTCGCCTTGGCCTTGGCGATCCAGGCATCAAAGCCGGCCTGATCGACGCCATGGAACTTGAAGCGCATGCCGGAGAAGCCGACGCCGCTATAGTTCGCCGAAAAGCCGTCATAGACGCCAGCCTTGTTGATGACCGCGTGCAGCTTGGTTTCCATGCCGGGCATCGCGTAGATCTGGCCGGCGAGCGCGGGGATATAGAAAGAGTTCATCACCGACGAAGCAGTGATCTTGAAGCGCACCGGACGATCGACCGGCGCGGCCAGTTCATTGACCGTAGCAATGCCGTATTCCGGGTAGAAGAACAGCCACTTCCAGTCGAGCGCGACGACTTCGACCTGCAGCGGCTCCAGAAGGCTCGCAGCATTGCCGGGCGCAATCCGGTCGAGCCGACGATACGGGTCGAGCAGATGCGTGCTGGACCAGGTCACGGCGCCGAGACAGATGATGATGAGGAGGGGCATCGACCAGATGACCAGCTCGAGATGGGTCGAGTGATCCCAGTCCGGCTCGTATTTCGCGTCGGCATTCGACTGCCGGTACTTCCAGGCGAAGAACACGATCAGGGCCATCACCGGCACGATGATCAGCAGCATCAACACCGTGGAAATGACCACGAGATCGCGTTGCTGCACTGCGATGTCACCCGCAGGATTCATCACGACGAAATTGCATCCGCCCAGCAAGGCAACCAAGGGCAGCAAAAGGAGTATCCGTAGGCGGCTCAAGGTGTTACCCATTCAATAATGTCCGTCGCGCGCACGGTTAGGCGTATTTGCTGCAGGGCAACATTGGACAATTTGTCCAATGGTCCGAAGACGCGGTTCGCGACAAATCGTCAACCTCGCGTCGCCCTTTGGGCGTCGATTGCATGACCTTCAACACACCACCGACGGATAGAAAAAATGGCGCAGACGTCATCGACGATCGAACGGGACGCACGCCTTCTGCACACGGATGGCCACGGAGCGGTTAACCCGGGCGAGATCGCCATTGGCGTCATCATCGGCCGGACCTCCGAGTTCTTTGACTTCTTCGTCTATGCGATCGCTTCGGTGCTGGTGTTTCCAAAGCTCGTCTTCCCCTATCTCGATCCTCTGACCGGCACACTCTATTCCTTTGCGATCTTTTCGCTGGCATTCATCGCCCGCCCGATCGGCACGATGATCTTCACGGCCATCGATCGCAGCCAGGGCAAAGGCGCCAAACTGACCATCGCGCTGTTCCTGCTCGGCGTTGCCACCGTCGCCATCGCCTTCCTGCCCAGCCACGAATCCATCGGCGTCGCATCGGCGTGGCTGCTGGCTGCTGCACGTATTGGCCAGGGTATTTCCTGGGGCGGCACCTGGGACGGCCTTGCTTCGCTGCTGGCGCTCAATGCGCCGGAAGGCAGGAAGGGCTGGTACGCCATGATCCCGCAGCTCGGCGCGCCGATCGGCCTTCTGGTGGCGAGCGCGCTGTTCGCCTTCTTCGTCGACACGCTGTCCGCTGACGACTTTCTCGACTGGGGCTGGCGCTATCCGTTCTTCGTTGCTTTCGCCATCAATGTCGTCGCCCTGTTCGCGCGCCTGCGCATGGTGGTGACGCCGGGCTACACCGAACTCTTCGAAGCCCGCGAACTCGAGCCGTCTTCGATCACCGAGACGATCGCCCAGCAGGGCCGCACCGTTGTTATCGGCGCCTTCGCACCGCTGGCGAGCTTCGCACTGTTCCACATGGTCACAGTGTTCCCGCTCTCATGGGTGTTCCTGTTCACCCGCGAAGCACCCGGCCGCTTCCTGATCGTCGAATGTATCGGCGCCGTCTTCGGCATCGTCGCCATGATCGTGTCGGGCTATGTCGCCGACAAGGTCGGTCGCCGCACGCTGCTGACCGGCTCGGCGATTGCCATCGCCGTGTTTAGCGGCTTCGCTCCGCAGATGCTGGACGGCGGCATCGTCGGGGAACTGGCCTTCATGGTGACCGGCTTCATCCTGCTCGGCCTGTCGCTCGGTCAGTCGTCGGGCTCGGTTGCATCGAGCTTCTCGAAGCGCTTCCGCTATACGGGTTCGGCGCTCACCACCGACCTTGCCTGGCTGTTCGGCGCCGGCTTCGCACCATTCGTGGCGCTGGTGATGTCGAGCCGCTTCGGCCTGTCCTCGTCGGGCGTGTATCTGCTGTCGGGCGCGGTCGTGACCCTGCTTGCGATCTCGATCAACCGGCAGTTCGCCAGCCGCGACGCCTCGGCGATCCAGCCGTAAGCAACACTGCCGCTGAAGAAAGAGCCCCGGTTCTGAGCAGGACCGGGGCTCTTTCTTTTTGTTTTGACTCGTTTTCCTGACGCGAACCGGCATCTACTTCGCTAATGCGACAGCGGCACATCATCCTGATGCAGGATGCGTTCGGCGGCGCCCTGCAGATCGTCATACTGGCCTGATTTCAGCGACCACAGGAACGCCGCGAGGCCGCATAGGCCAAGCCCGATGGCGATCGGAATCAGATAGAAATAGTCTGTCATTCCGCCGGCTCCATTCTGACTGACATTCGCGGCGTTGATGCGCTTGCGCCCTGAGACTTGTCGGACTTGCCGCGGCCACGCAGCCGCAGCGCGTTGGCCACCACGACGATGGACGAACCGGACATCGCAATCGCGGCAACTAGCGGCGTGACGTGACCCATGATCGCGATCGGCACCGCAATGAGATTGTAGCCGACTGCCAGCGCGAGATTCTGCCGCACGAGATGCCCTGCCTCGCGCGAGACCGCGATTGCCTGAGACACGGCCGACAGATCCTCGCGCAGGAAGACGAGATCTGCGGCGTTGCGCCCGACATCGGCAGCCGACGCCGGCGCCATCGACGCATGCGCGGCCATCAGCGCCGGCGTGTCATTGAGCCCGTCGCCGACCATCAGGACCTTCTTGCCGGCCGATGCCAGCTTCGCCACATGCGCCGCCTTGCCGCCCGGCAGCACGCCCGCGAAATGCGGCACGCTCATGCCACTCGCAAGCATCCGCACCGGCGTCTCACGATCTCCCGAAACGACTTCGACAGCGAGCCCGTTGCGCTTCAACGCGCCGACCGTCTCAGTTGCGCCCTCGCGCAACCGATCCTCAAAGCGGAAATCCGCCACGCATTGTCCATCGCGCGACAACACGACGGAGGATCCATCGAGATCCATACCGCTGGTATCGGCGAGGGCCCATTCCGGCCGGCCGAGGCGCAGCACGTTGCCGCCGAAGCGCGCTTCCATGCCGCAGCCCGGATGTTCGGAGACATCATCGAGCGCAATCGGAGTCGTCGTTGTTGAAACGGCAGCAGCGAGTGCACGCGAATAGGGATGACGTGAATGCGCGGCGATCGCGCCGGCCAGCGCCAGGGTCGCAGGATCGACGTTGTCCGAATTGACGACGCGGGCATTGCCAAGCGTCAGTGTGCCCGTCTTGTCGAACACCACCGTATCGATCTCGGCGAGACGCTCAAGCGCCCCGCCATCCTTGATCATGATGCCGCTCTCAAACAGCCGCCGCGCAGCAACCACCTGCACCATCGGCACAGCTAAGCCAAGCGCACAAGGACAAGTGATGATCAGCACCGCCACTGCAATGGTGATCGCGCGATGCACATCGCCGGACACAACGAGCCAGCCGACGAGTGTGATGGCCGCGGTGAGATGTACGACCGGCGCATAGAGCCCAGCTGCACGATCGGCGATGCGGCGATAGACCGAACGGCCCTGCTCCGCGGCTTCCATCATCCGCAGCATCTCGGCGAGGAACGACTCGTTGGCAGAGGCCATCGCGGTAATCGTCAGCGGCCCCGTCAGATTCAATGTGCCCGCGCGCAGCACCGACCCCGGCAGTGCCGGCTGCGGCACGCTTTCGCCTGACACCAGCGAGACATCGAGTTCCGACAGACCCTTGGTCACCTGCGAATCGACCGGCACGCGCTCGCCGGCAGCAAGCATGATGGTCATACCCACAGTGATTTCACCGACCGGCAGATAGATCTGCGCACCGTCACTCTGCAGAACCAGCGCACCCCGCGCCGCCAGGCGTGCGAGCCCCTTCACCGCGACACGCGCGCGCTCGCGCATCATGTGATCGAGGGTGCGGCCGATCAGCAGGAAGAACAGTAGCGACACCGACGCATCGAAATAGGCATGCGGACCATGGATCGCAGTCTCATACAGGCTCATGCCGAAGGCCAGCAACACGCCGAGCGAGATTGGCACATCCATATTGGTGCGACCGTGACGCAGTGCCTGCCAGGCCGAGCGAAAGAATACCCGGCCGGAATAGATCAGCGTCGGCAGCGCGATCAGCGCAGAGATACCGTGGAACAGATCGCGCGTCGCGGGCTCGGCACCGGACCACACCGAGACCGATAGCAACATGATGTTGCTGGCCGCAAAGCCCGATACCGCGAGCGCACGGATCAGTTCCGACAGCGTCGTATCCGTGGCATCGCCGTCGACCTCGAACAGATGCGCTTCATAGCCGACTTTGCGCAGCGTTTCGATGAAAGGCGGCGGTGCGGCATCGGCGCGCCATTTGATGGTGACGCGCTTGGTCGAGAGATTCACCCGCGCCCATGTTACGCCGTCAAGCGCACCAAGCGCTTGTTCGACCGTGCGAATACAGGCGCCGCAATGAACGTCCGGCACCGAGAGATCGGTCTGCCTCAAACCGCCCGCAATGGTCCGGCTGACCAGCAGGATTTCGCGCGGATCCGGCGCCGACAGTATGGCCAATTCTGCTCCTGAGCCACAGCAACTCATCGGAGACCTCGTTTCTCACTTTGCACATGATCCTTTCGGAAACCGGTTCCCGCTTCTCCGGATCATGCTTTAGCCAGTCACCTCGACACCCGGCTTCATCGCCACATAGGCGTGCCATGTCCCGTGACCGAGCACGGGAAACACGACGATCATACCGAGCAGGCCGGTCATGACATTGATCAAGAACAAAGCCAGCGCGATTCCCGCCCAGGTCAGCATGACCGGCAGATTGGCCCAGACCATTCCCATACTGGTGCCCATGGCGGTAAGCGCATCGACGCGTTCGTTGAGCAGCATGGGAATGGCGAACACGCTGATCGCAAAGGAGAATGCCGCAAAGATGCCGCCGACCGCGGTGCCGGCGATCAGCATCGCCCAGCCGACGGGTGTGGTGAACAGCATGGAAGCGACGCCATCGAGGCCGGGAAACGGGTTCATGCCGAAAAACAGCGCGTAGATGATCACCGCGGCGCGGATCCAGACCAACATCAGCGAGCACAACAAGAGGCCCGCGAACAGCAACTGCCCGCCCGACTTCGGCCGGACGAGAATTATCTGCAACAGCGAGACACGCTCATGGGCGGCGATCCGGCGGCTCTTCTCATAGAGTCCGATGGCGAGTACCGGCCCGACCACCATGAAGCCGGCAAAGGCCGGAAACAGGATGTAGTCCCAGCCAAAGGCGAACAACCCGCCGACCAGGACGACCGAGACCGCGAAAACGAGCACGCCATAGCTGAGGCTCACCGACGGGATAATTGTCAGATCGCGCCAGCCGGCTTTGAGCCAGTCAAAGGCGACGGATGGCGCGACATGGCGATTCCACGACACCGAGGGCGGCCGCGGAGGGGCAACGGCTGGAAGAGTCATCTTCGACCTCGCAATCTCAATGACGCGGCGTGCATGACGAGGACGCCGCACTGAATTTGCCGGCTTCCGCGACACTGGCGCCGCGCTTGACGTGATCGATACAGTCGGGCTGCGACGAAAACGCCACATAGACCATGTGCGCATTGGCCATCAGCACCAGTAGCAGACCGGCACCAATCGCCATCCAGACCCAGATCTTCGCGTTGACGTGCTTCATCGCTGCTACATTCATGGCCCGGCAGCCCTGAGGTTGACGAGATAGAGCGCGAGGATCTTGCGATCGAGCGCCGACAGCCGGGAATCCCAGCTCGGCATGTGACCTTGCCGGCCACCCCAAACAGTCGTGAAGACCGACTGGGCGTCACCGCTATAGATCCAGAAATTGTCACGCAGGTTCGGCGCACCGAGTTCGATATTGCCGGTCGCGTTCTCGCCATGGCAGGCGACGCAATTGTCGGTGAACACCACCTTGCCGCTGGCGAGCTTCCCGGGCGCGATCGCCTTGGCGACGGCAGGGTTCGACAGGCTGCGAACATAGTCGACGACATCGTCGATCTGCTCGCGCTTCAGCATTCCGTCACGGCCGAAGGCCGGCATCTGCGAGGTCCGTGAATCCTTATGCGGCGAATTGATGCCAACGCGGATCGTCTCGGCGATCGCATCGGGCGTACCGCCCCACAGGAAGGCCTGCGACACCAGCGTTGGAAAGCCGTTGCCGCCCTCGGCGGCGCGGCCATGACAGGCGGCGCAATTATCGCCGAACAACGTCGCGCCGGTTTGCCGCACGATCGTCATCAGCCGCTTGTCAGCCTGAATAGCCTCGAAGCTTTCGGTCTCGATCAGCTTGCTCCATTTGGCGCGCTCCGCGGCCGCGTCCTTGATTTGCTCCGCAACGATATTGCGCTGATCGATCCCCAGCAGACCCTTGGTATATGTCACGCCCAGCGGCCAGGCCGGCATCAGGATCCAGTACACGACCGAATAGAGAAAGGTCGCCCAGAGAAAGAAGACCACCGCACGCGGCACCGGCGTGTTCAATTCCTTGATGCCGTTCCACTCGTGGCCGGTGGTGAGATAGCCGGAGACGGGATCGCGTTCCTCTACTGCCATCGCTTTGCCTCATACGGCTTGTCCTCAACGGAAGGATCGAGGATCGACTGCGCCGCAGAGTCGAACGACTTTTTGTTCTTCGGCCAATATGCATAGACCACCACGCCGATCGACATTGCGATCAGATAGAACAGCCCGAAGGACTTCGCGAACCAGACAGTGGCCTCGTGCTCCATCGTCACTCTCCCGCCGCAGCCGTTTTAGCCTTGTGGGCCGCATCAGTCAGCTTGCCCAAGATCTGCAAGTAAGCGACCAGCGCATCCATCTCGGTGGGCTCGCCGGGCTGGCCATCGAAGGCGCGCACATTGGTCGCCTCACCATAGCGCTTGGTGACGCCTTCGGCGAAGGGCGTATCGGGCGAGGTCTGGCCATAGGCATCGTTGGATGCGTTGGCGATCATCTCATCCGTATAAGGCACGCCGACCTTGCGCAGCGCGGCCAGATGCAGGCCGAGATCGTCGATCCGCGCCTTGGCGCGCGTGAGATAGGCATAAGGCGGCATCACGGATTCCGGCACCACGTCGCGTGGGTTGATCAGGTGCTTAACGTGCCATTCGTCGGAATATTTGCCGCCGAGACGCGCGATATCCGGTCCGGTACGCTTCGAGCCCCACAGCATCGGATGGTCGTATTTGGATTCGACCGCGAGCGAATATGGCCCATAACGCTCCACTTCGTCGCGCAATGTGCGGATCATCTGCGAATGACAGGCGTAGCAGCCCTCGCGGATGTAGATGTTGCGGCCGGCGATTTCGAGCGGCGTATAGACGCGCATATCCGGTGCATCTTCCACCGTCTGATGGATCGTGAACAGCGGCACGATCTCGATGAGGCCGCCGATGCTAGCGGCAATGATGATGCCGATGGCAAGACTCATCGTCTTGCGTTCGAGCTTGTAATGCAGGCCGAACAAACCCATCGTCATTCTCCCGGCTGCAGCGCAGGCACGCCAGCGGGCTGTGCCGCCGGACGATCTGCGGCGCGTTCATCGGCCGGCTGATCAGCAGTGCGGATAGTCATGACGATGTTGTAGAGACCGATCACCGCACCAGCGAAGAAGAAGAACCCGCCGACCGCGCGCGCAACGTAATAGGGCTTCATCGCGATCACTGTCTCGATAAAGGAATAAGACAGCGTGCCGCTACTGTTATAGGTGCGCCACATCAAGCCCTGGATGATACCTGAATTCCACATCGCGAAGACGTATGTGAAGAGGCCGGCGACAGCGAGCCAGAAGTGCCATTCGACGAGCGCCGGCGAATACATCCGCTCGCGCTTCCACAGCCACGGCACCGACGCATAGATCGAGCCGAAGGTGATCATGGCCACCCAACCGAGTGCGCCGGCATGGACGTGGCCGACGGTCCAGTCGGTGTAATGCGACAGCGAGTTCACCGAGCGGATCGCCATGAACGATCCCTCGAACGTGGTGAGGCCGTAGAACACCGCAGCCACCATCATGAAACGCAGCGTCGCATCGTCGCGCACCTTGTACCAGGCGCCGTTCAGCGTCAGCAGCGCATTGCCGGCGGAGCCCCAGGACGGAATCAGCAGCATCAGCGAGAAAGTCATGCCGAGCGTCTGCACCCATTGCGGCAGCGCCGTGTAATGCAGGTGATGGGAGCCCACCCACATATACATGAAGGTGATGCCCCAGAACGAGATGATCGACATCCGGTAGGAATAGATCGGCCGTCCCGCCCGCACCGGTAGATAGTAATACATCATGCCGAGGAAGCCGGAGGTGAGAAAGAAGGCGACGGCGTTGTGGCCGTACCACCATTGGGTCATCGCATCCTGCACGCCGGAAAAGGCCGAATAGCTCTTGGCGTGACCGAACGAGACCGGCATCGCCAGATTATTGACGGTATGCAGGATCGCCACCACCAGGATGAAGGCCATGTAGTACCAGTTGGCGACGTAGATATGCGGCTCCTTCCGCCGCGCCAGCGTCCGCATATAGATGACGAAATAGACGATCCAGACGATTTCCAGCAGGACGTCGGCATACCATTCCGGCTCGGCATATTCCTTCGACTGGGTGACGCCCATGAAGTAGCCGGTGGCGGCGAGCACACAGAACAGATTGTAGCCGAGCAGTACGAACCACGGGCTGATCTGATCGGGCAACCGCGCGCGCGAGGTCCGCTGCAGCACATAGAGCGAAGTGCCAATCAGCCCATTGCCGCCGAAGCCGAAGATCACCGCGCTGGTATGCGCAGGGCGGATGCGGCCGTAGCTCGACCAGCCGGCATCGAACGTCAGATTGGGAAACACCAGCTGCCAGGCAACCCAGTCGCCGATGAACATGCCGATCACGGCCCAGATCATCGCCAGGATGATCGCCAATTTGGTAGGGTCATCGTAATACAGCGCCAGCCGGGCCTCGTCCGGCTCTGGCTCGTAATAGACATAAATGACACCGAAGATGCCGGCGATCCCCGCCAGCATGACAATCGCACCATGGACGCCGAGCGGGTCCTGGCGGCCGGCGATCGCCATCGCGAGGCCGCAAATCGTGAGAGCCAGCAGGATGATGAGCGCGAGCTGCCGCTCCGATTTGGTCAATTGCGCGATCATCCGGTCGTCCCCTGCTCGTCTCGCGGCGGCTCGTCAGGCAGGACGCGCAGCGCCCGATCGGCACAGAGCATCCTCACACCATCACGACTAACTCACTCCGCCGCCACAGCGATTGACTTAGGTCAAGCCCGCGAACGGATTCCGACCGGGATCAATCGCAATTTTTGATACTTACAACCAATGTCGCGCAACCGAACCTGACGCGTCTCTTCTATAGGCGCAGACAGGATGCCTGCGCCTATTAGTCCTTCACGTCGTAGCGATAGGATTTCGAGACGATCTGCCAGCCATCGGCCAGCTTCATCGCGATCAGGTAATCGGTGAAGTAACGCGGCGGCAGCTGGCAGCGCACCTTGATGAAGGCTGTCTTGTCGTCGGAGCGATCGATGGTGACAATGAGGTCATCGCGGGTCTTGCCATCGACCTTGCCCGAGGTCCGCGTACGAACCATGGCCATCCAGTCCGGCATAGTCAGCACTTTCAGCTCGCCATTCTCGACCCAGCGCAGATCCGCGGTCGGATGAAAGATCGCGCCAAGCTTGTCGGCATCAGCCTCGTAGAGGCCGTCGAAATAATGCTGGATCACCGCTTCAACGGTCGAACGATCATAAGCCAACTTAGTCCCCCACCCACAATCAGACTGGAACCCTTATAACACAGAAGCGATGACGGCCATACTATACCGTTGCATGGGTGGTCCGGCCTTAGATCACTTGCTGTCACCCAGCATCTTTCGAAAACGCTCGATCTCCTGCGGCACGAAATGCGCAAGATAGGCCGGCGCCATTTCGGCATCTGCGGCGGGCATCGAGCCGAGATCATCGAGGCGCTTCTGATAATCGGGATTGGCAACAGCAGCGCGCATCGCGGCATTGAGCTTCGCGATGATCGGCGCAGGCGTGCCCTTCGGCGCGAACAGCGCATACCAGCCAGATATTTCAAATTGCGGCAACCCGGCCTCGCTGGCAGTCGGAACGTCAGGCAGATGCGGCAAGCGCGTTCTGGATGCCAGCGCAATCGCGCGAATGAGACCGCTCTGGATGGCCGGCGTCACCGACGCCGAGGAATCGCAGATGCCATCGATCTGCCCACCGATCAGATCATTCAGGGCCGGACCGCCGCCGCGATAGCCGACCAGCGTAACATCGATGCCCGCAGCCTGAACGAAAGCCTTGCAGAATAGATAGTTCTGCGAGCCCACGCCGGAGTGGCCGATATTGAGACGGCCGGGATTCTGTTTCGCATGCGCGATGAATTGCGCGAGATTGTCGGCCGGAAAATTGCGCCGGATGGCAACCATAGCCGAACTCTTGTTGAACATGCCGATGCCTACAAAATCCGACGGCGCGAATTTCACATCGGGCGTGAACAGGTAGACCGCAGTATTGGTGCCGCTATTGCCCTGCACGATGGTGTAGCCGTCAGGCGGGGCCTGCGCGACGCGAGCCAGCGCCACGGCCCCGCCCGCACCGCCGATATTTTCGATCACGATGGGCTGACCGAGATGCCGGCTCATCTGTTCGGCAATCAGCCGTGCGTTGACATCGGAACTGCCGCCGGCAGCGAATGGCACAACGAGCGTGATGGGACGGGTGGGATAATCCTGCGCGGATGCACACAGCGGCGCGATCAGCACCAGACAGAGCGGAGCAAGCCTGAACCAAGCCATCCCAAATCCTCCCTGACCAGGTCTTGTCTAAGTAGATCTTTGCCTGATTTTTCCGTGATCTTAGGGAGTATCCGGCGCCGGATGCAAAGACATGTTATGCTGCAGAGCGGCGTAACCGACGGCGTGCGGCGCCGTTCCTTGACGTCTACGGAGGTCCTATGACCATCTCCATGGTTCACCCAACGATCGATACCAAGAGCCTGCTGACCGGCGCACAATTCGCCGACGCCTTCAGTATCACGACCGAGACGACGGACCTGACCGCCCGCGACGCCGCCACCCGCATGCTCAGCCATTCTCCGCCTTGGGTGGACGCCTTGATGCGGCTGCGGGATCTGATCGTTGCGCCCTTCGGGCTGAAGACGGCGCAATCCGCGCGTCACGCCAATGTCGACAAGGTCGGCTTTTTCCCTGTGCTCAGCGAGACGCCGCAGCGTCTGATCGCGGGCTTCAATGACAATCATCTCGATTTTCGCGTCGTGGTCGATGTCGCAGCGGACGGTACCGGCCAGCGCGTTACGGCAACGACCGTCGTGCTGATGCATAACTGGCTCGGACGTATCTACCTGACGGTCATCAAGCCGTTTCACCGAATGGTGGTCCGTTCCATGCTGCGGCAGGTCACGCGCTGAATTTGCCGTGGCAGCCGTGGGGAACCTGGGTCATCGCAGCCCGTTAGCCCATATGCCATTTACAGAGATTGATCCGCAGAACGAGGAGCTGAAAGTCACGCTGGCGCACGCGTTTGACGCCGCTTGGCAGCCCTTTGTGACGCATGAAGGCGAGTCCGCGGACACGCCCGAGAACCGCCGCCGCCTTGCCGCGCGGATTGTCGCCGTGGCGCGGTCAGGACAGATCGATGAAAAGGCGCTCAGCGAGGCCGGATTGATTTACCTCCGCGTACTCGCCGAGGCGGCGCGGCTTTCCACCCGCATTCGTGACGTCGCATCTCCCGATCTGGCACCTCAGACTGACGACCAACGAAACCAGTCGTTCGGCCCGGAGACGGTCGCTGCGATGTCCACAGCGCTGGATCGCTGCCTCGATGAATTGCCGCTGCAGATTTCATCGGACGCCGTGCAGTTGCTCTCGAGCAGTATTCTCGATGAAGCATCGCGCGGGGAGCGCGACCCGGAAAAGCTGCAGCTCCACGCCTTGGCATTGCTCAAATCGCGTCAGTAGGCTCCTTGCTCACCGGATCCGTCTCGGCCCATTCGGCGACGCAACGTTCGAGATCCTTCAAATTCTGCCGCATCTGTTCCAGCGAAAAGCCGATCGCGAAGAAGCGCTCGGCTACATCGCCGGGTAATCCGCGCGTTAGCCCCTCTTGCCGAAGCGCACCGACCTCTCCTGCATAAGCCTGTAGTGCGGTCTGCACCGGCCAGATCGCCGGCGCGCCGGTGCCGCTGCGCAGTGCTACGGCGGTCGAATGCAGAAACGTCGCCATCGCATCGCTGACCCGCGACAGCGGACCCGCCAGCCTGACCTGCAACGCAGATGGTAACGGCACCACAGTGGACCGCCCGATCATGACCAGGTCATGCCGCAGCCGCAGCGTTGTGCGCAACAGCGGGCCAGTGTCAGGGCCGCTGGACAGATGCGCCGCACGTTCGCGCTCGGCTTCGGCGCCGATCGCATTCAGATTGGTGAGCGCATGGCCGATGCCATCCTGCAACCGGTGCAGTGCTTCATTGTCGCGGCCGCGCGTCAGAGAGGCGAGCAGTTCGGTGAGCGCCGTCGCGATCAGATCGAGCGCCTCGGCCGAACTGGCGCGGACCTGATTATGCGCCCGCGACGGCAGCACCAGGAACGACACCAGAAGACCTGTGACGGCACCGACCGTGACTTCGAGCACGCGGTCGATGGCGGATTCCAGTGGTGTGTTGTGATTCATCATCGGCAGCAACAGCACGATGATCGCCGTCACCGTTGCAACATTGAGGCTGGGATTGATCGCCGCGATGAAGGCCAGCGGCGCCACCGCCAGCACCAGAACGGCGAGCAGCGCGCCTTCATTGGAATGCGGGATCAGGATCGCAACCGCGCCGCCATAGATGGCGCCGCCGATCGTGCCGACCAGATAATCACGTGTTGCCTTCAGCGACCGCCCGACACTCATCTGGGTGACAATGATCGCCGTCAGCACAGCCCACAGCGGCAGTTTCAGCCCGACGGTCAGGGCTATGATCAGCGCAGCAAGCGCCGCTGTGGTCACCCGGACGCCGAGGCCGAGTTCGACCTTTCGCGCCCGGAAGAAGGCAACCACCCGTTTCAGGAAGCCGAGAATTCGCTTCGATGCGGACATGTCAGAATTGATCCCTGAAACGGATTTTGACGAACCAGTTTCAGCATGGCTGATCCACGCGTCGCCATGGCCGCTTGAAACGCCGATTTGGTCCGCCTAAGGCTATTTCAACAAGAGTGAGGAAACACAATGGCCAATGAGACCGCAACGCTTGCCGCTTATGTCGCGGACCTGAAATTCGACGACATTCCGCAGGACGTGCTGGAACGCGCCAAGGTCCTCACCCTCGATTATCTCGGCAGCACCATCCGTGCCCGCAGCGAGGCCGAATCCACCCCCTCTTTGCTCAAGATGCTGGAGGCCCTGTCGCTGGACGGCAAGGGAGAATCCACCGTCTTCGGCGACAGCAAGACCTGGACACCGGCCGTGGCCGCCCTGCTCAACGGCGCGCTCGGCCATTCGCTCGATTTCGACGATACCCATGCCGATTCCTCGCTGCATCCCAGCGCTCCCGTGGTACCCGCCGCCTTCGCCATCGGCGAAATGGTCGGCGCATCGGGCAAGCAGGTGCTCACAGCCATCGTCGCCGGCTACGAAGTCTGCTGCCGGCTCGGCAACGCCCTCGACCCGACCTCGCATTATGCCAAGGGCTTCCACCCCACCGCGACGGCCGGCACCTATGGTGCTGCGGCTGCAGCCGGCAAGTTGTTCGGGCTCTCGAAGGATCAGCTGATTTCAGCCTTCGGCGTGTCGGGCAGCCAAGCGGCGGGTTCGCTGCAGTTCCTCGTCAACGGCGCCTGGAACAAGCGCTACCAGGTCGGCGCGGCCGCCATGAACGGCGTGATCGCCGCGACTTTAGCGCGCAACGACTTCATCGGCGCGACCGAATCCGTCGAAGGCAAGCACGGCCTCCTGGTTGGCTATAGCGATAACGCGCATCCGGAGAAGGCCGTGGCCGATCTCGGCTCGGTCTATGAGACCATGAAGATCGGCATCAAGCCCTATCCGAGCTGCCGCTATACGCATGCGGCCATCGACGCATTGGTGGCGATGCGGCGCGAGCACAATCTGACGCCCGAGCAGGTCAAGCGCGTCGAGATCGGATTGCATCGCAACGGCATCACGCTGACCGGCGACGCCGCCACCAAGCGTCATCCGACCTCCATCGTTGGCGGCCAGTTCTCGATGTTCTTCACCGGCGCGCTCGCGCTCGATCAGGGCAGCTTCGGCTGGGACGACTATAAGCGCCTCGGCGACAGCGCGATCAACACGCTGGCCGACCGCTTCGACGTGGTTCAGGACGAACGCCTGGAAGGCAAGCGTCATCCGTTCGGCGCACGCGTCAGCATCCACACTGAAGATGGCGTGCATGAGCGCATCTATGCCGATCCGTCGGGCGAGCCGACATCGTTTCCCGATGCCGTGGCGATGCAGCAGAAATTCCTGCAGCTCGCGCGCCCCGTGCTGAACAATCGCGCCGAGAAATTCGCGGATGCGATCCTCTCGCTTGAGACTTTCGACCGCGTGGCGACGGCGACGGCGCTGGGACGGTAACGGACATCAAGCGCCGTCGATGACGATGAAATCGGCCTCGGCGTATTTTTGCCGGATGGATCTGGCGGTTTCGTATTCCGGGCTACGGTAGCAGGCGGTTGCGGTCGCGTGGTCGGCGAATTCCACCACCACATTGCGATCGCGGGCGTCGCCTTCCATGGTTTCGAAGGCGCCGCCGCGCACGATGAACCGTGCGCCGAACTTGTCGAACGCCGGCTTGGCCGCAGCGAGATATTCCGGATAACGGCCCTCGTCGCGCACCGAGACGCGGACAATCCAGTAGGCTTTCGACATCATGGCTCTCCAGTTTTGATGTGATCGTTGTGACGCGCTCTGCGTCGCGTCGTCGTTGCCACGGCGGGTCACCGCATCAATGCCGGCGCGGGTCACGCCGATATCGCGCAATTCGTAATCGCTCATGGAGCGTAGTTCGTCACGCGCCTGTTGCCGCTCGCGCAGGCATCGCCAGCCGTGACGCAGGGCCGCGACGGCGGCGATCGCGACCGAACGCAACATCCGGCCGCGCTCAGCATGGACACGCCGGATGATGGATCGCTTCAGCGCAGTCCATTGCAGCGGCGTCAGGCGACGGACGTCGTGCGCATACGTTTCGCGTTTGTCGTCGATCATGTCCGCCCCTTTCCGCTGATGGGTGCCGTTGGCCATGCGGGTTTACCCGGCGCATTTCATCCCATAAAATGAATAATCAAGATCGTTTCGATCTCATGGAGAGATGTATGGATCTGTCCGAGCTGCGCATCTTCCGCGCCGTTGTGCGCGAAGGCGGTGTGACGCGCGCCGCGGAACGGTTGCACCGCGTGCAGTCCAACGTGACGACGCGGGTGCGTCAGCTCGAGGACGATCTCGGCACGGCGTTGTTCGTGCGCGAAGGCAAGCGCCTGCATCTGACGCCCGCGGGCCAAACGCTCCTCGGCTATGCCGACCGGCTGCTGGCGCTGGCCGACGAGGCCCGCGACGCGGTGCAGGACCCACGGCCGCGCGGCGTCTTCCGCCTTGGCGCCATGGAGAGCACCGCGGCGGTGCGCTTGCCCGGACCGCTCAATGAATTTCACCGCCGCTATCCCGACGTGCAACTCGAAATGCGCATCGGCAATCCGGAGACCCTCGCGAAAGGCATCCTTGCCGGTGATCTCGACGCCGCCTTCGTGGCCGAGCCGATTGCCGCGGCGCCGTTCGACCGCATGCATGCGTTCGACGAGGAGCCGGTGATCGTGTCGTCGCCACGCCATCCGCCGATCGGGCGCAAGGACAGCGCGCCGCGCTCGGTACTGGTGTTCGAGAACGGCTGCCCGCATCGCAAGCGGCTGGAAGACTGGTATGCAAAGCGCGGCGAGATGCCCGAGCGCACCATCGAACTCGGCTCCTATCACGCCATGCTCGGCTGCGTAGTCGCGGGTATGGGCATCGCGCTGCTGCCGGAAAGCGTGCTGTCGACATTCCCGGAGGGCAAGCGGCTCACCGTGCATCGCCTGCCGCGCGGCGAGAATCACGCCGAGACGGTGCTGATCTGGCGCAAGGGCGCGGCTTCGCCGAACGTCCAGGCAATGCAAAAAGTGCTGCTGGACGAACGAACGACCCGCGGCCCTGCAGATAAGCGCAAGGCATCAAGCGTTAACGCACCGCACAATGTGAAGTAGATTTACAACCGCATTCTCCCGTGGCTAACGTCACGCCAATAAAAAGCAAACAGGAGGAGACCTTTATGTTGCGCGTTACAGCGATTGCAGCCGGATTCGTTATCGGCGTTGCGGCTCTTACGACAATCCAGCCTGCCATGAGCCAGTCTGACGGCTGGGTCACGCTGGTCGATAGCACCAAGATGGGCGACTGGGACAAGGTCGGCGACGCCAACTGGGAAATGAAGGACGGCGCGCTCGCCGCCGACAAGCTGCTCTCCGGCAAGGATCTCGCTTATCTCGTCAGCAAGACGCCCTACAAGGATTTCCAGATCAAAGCCGAGTTCTGGACCGATGCCGAAGCCAATAGCGGCATCTTCATCCGCTGCGATAACCCGAAGGTGATCGACGGCAAGACCTGCTACGAGGTCAACATCTTCGACAAGCGGCCCGACCCGTCCTACGGCACCGGCGCCATCGTCGATGTGGCCAAGGTCAATCCGATGCCCAAGGCGGCGGACAAGTGGAACACTTATGAGATCACGGCGAAGGGCCCGAAGCTCACGGTCATCCTGAACGGCGAAAAGACCGTCGATGTCGAGGACACCAAGCACGCCGCCGGCCCGATCGCCCTGCAATACGGCTCCGGCGTGGTGAAATTCCGCAAGGTCCAGATCAAACCGCTGTAAGCACAGCCATTCCTCAGTCCGGACGGAGCGATCCATCCGGGCTGAGGCCTTTTACCCGCCCCGCCAAATGCTGCTATGATGGGCCCAACCCCACGGAGCCCTCATGAGCTGGCAACCATCAGAAGATCCGATCCTCGGCGACGCGCAGACCTGCGACGCGCTGGAGCTCGTGATCGTGCCGCGCACCCGCGATCTCGGCGACGGCTTCCTCGTCCGCCGCGCCCTCCCCCATGGCAAGCGCCAGATGGTCGGCCCGTTCATTTTCTTCGACCATTTCGGCCCGATGCAGTTCATCTCCGGCAAGGGCATGGACGTGCGGCCGCATCCGCATATCGGCCTGGCCACGGTGACCTATCTGTTCGACGGCGCGATCATGCATCGCGACAGCGAGGGCAATGTCCGCGAGATCCAGCCCGGCGCCATGAATCTGATGACTGCCGGAAAGGGCATTGCCCATTCCGAGCGCACGCCGGATGTGCAACGCCGCGACGGCCAGAAGATGCTTGGCCTGCAGAGCTGGATCGCTTTGCCCAAGGGCTCCGAGGAAATCGCACCGTCGTTCCAGCATTATGCCGCAGACAGCCTGCCGACCATCACCGACACCGGCTTCACCGCGCGCGTGATCGCCGGCAAGGCGTTTGGCAAAGCTTCGCCGGTGTCGATGGTGTCGCCATGGTTCTATGCCGAAGTGGCCGTCGAGGCCGGCACCAGTGTGCCGCTCGATCCCGACCATGAGGAACGTGCGGTCTATATCGTCGATGGCGAGATCGAGATCGCTGGCGACCGCCATGAGGCGCCGCAACTGCTGATCTTCCGGCCCGGCGATGCCATTACTATCAAGGCGACGCGCAATACCCGCATGATGTTCCTCGGCGGCGACGCGCTGGAAGGGCCGAGGCATCTGTGGTGGAATTTCGTGTCCTCCAGCAAGGAGCGCATCGAGCAGGCGAAAGAGGACTGGAAAACCGGCCGCTTCGCGCATGTGCCCAACGAACACGAATTCATCCCGCTGCCGGAATAGGCTCACTCCTTCATCACGTCGCCGCCGGCCAGACGCCGGACGACTCTGCTTTCGAAAGACCCTGACATGACCACAATGGCCGCCAGCGACCTGCCCCTCCCCAAGATCGGTCGCGGCAAGGTGCGCGATATCTATTCCGTCGGCGACGACCGCGTGCTGCTGCTGACCACCGACCGCATCAGCGCCTTTGACGTGGTCATGAACGAAACCATCCCGATGAAGGGCGCGGTGCTGACCCAGATCAGCGCCTGGTGGTTCAACCAGCTTGGCGGCGTGGTCCCGCATCACATGATCTCGGCCGATGCCGACGAGATCATCGGGCAGGTGCCGGCGCTCGCAGGTCACCGCGCCGCCTTGGCCGGTCGCGCCATGCTGTGCCGCCGCACCACCGTCTTCCCGATCGAGTGCGTGATCCGCGGCTACATTTCGGGATCGGCCTGGAAGGAATATGCCGCGTCAGGCACGTTGGCCGGCGAGAAACTGGAAGCTGCGCTGCGCGAAAGCGAGAAATTCGCCGAGCCGGTGTTCAGCCCGGCCACCAAGGCCGAGACCGGCCATGACGAGAACATTACCATCGCCCGGATGCGCGAGATTATCGGCGAGGAGGATGCCTTCACGCTCGAGAGCATGACTCGCGCCGTCTACACCCAGGGTGAAGAGATCGCTCGCGAGGCCGGCATCATCATCGGCGACACCAAGTTCGAATTCGGCAGGGAAGGCAATGGCCGCATCATCCTGATCGACGAGGTGATGACCCCCGACAGCTCCCGCTTCTGGGCCGCCGACGTCTATAGACCGGGCCAGCCGCAGCCGAGCTTCGACAAGCAACCGCTGCGCGACTATCTCGACATCGAGCGCCGCGCCGGCCGCTGGAACGGCGAAGCCCCGCCGCCGCCGCTGCCCCCTGAGGTGATCGACGCCACCAGCAAGCGCTATTTGGAGGCCTATCGCCGCCTGACCGGCACGGAGCTGGTCATCAACTAACAAACTGACTGTCTTTCCCTCGGACTGTCATAAAAATAGTCTTGTCCGTACATCTCACCGTCGTCTACCAGAGACGGCGGCGGTTGCGCCTGTCGCGCAGCGCTCCTACAGGTTCGCGCGTGACATACTTCCGGCCCGCACTCCTCATCGCCCGTCATTGCGAAAGTAGCCGCCCATGACTGACTCCCTTGTCAGCCCGGGCGTGTTGCACGCATGGCGCAATGACGTGTTCGGCGGCCTGGTCGCCAGCGTCCTCACCATCAGCTTCGGCCTGTCCTATTCGGTGCTGATCTTCACCGGGCCGCTGGCCTCGCTGCTGCCCTACGGCATTGCCGCGACCTTCATCTCTGCAAGCGTCATAGCCGCCGTGATCGCCCTTGGCAGTTCGTTCCCCTTCGCGGTCGCCGGCCCCGAGAGCTCGACCGCAGCCGTCACCGCCATCCTGGCGGCGGCTCTGGTCGAGCACATCGTTACGGCCGATGCACCGTCTGCCTTGCTTGGCCCGGTGCTCATCACCCTATCCTCGGCCACGATCATCACCGGCATTGTGCTGTGCGGCTTCGGCGTTACCCGCATGGGACGCGCGATCCGCTATGTGCCCTATCCGGTGATCGGCGGATTTTTGGGAGCCACCGCCTGCCTGATCGTCACCGGCGCCATTCAGGTGATCACCGGCTACAAGCTGCAATGGACGAACCTGGCAAAACTCGCCAATCCGATGATGTTCTACGAGTTGCTGGCCGCGGTAGCCGTCGCACTCACCATCTATGCGACCTGGCATCGGTCCCGTAAGCCACTAGGCCTGCCGATGATTCTCATCGGGAGCGTCATAGCGGCTCATCTAATTTTCAAGATCGCCGGTGTGTCCGTGATCGAGGCACAGGCTATGGGCTGGACCTTCGCATCGCCGCCCAAGGCCAACCTGACCTTACCCTGGGCCTTCTTCAGCGACGGCTATCCATGGCAGGCGCTGCCCGGACTCATCGGCAATTTCATCGCTGTGATCTTCGTGACGGCCGTGAGTACCCTGTTCAATACGACGGGCCTCGAAGTCGCCGCACATCGGGAAGCCGATATCGAACGCGAGCTCAATGCGACCGGGGCGGCCAATATCCTGGCCGGTGTACTCGGAGGCTATGCCGGCTGCATCTCGATCAGCCGTTCGCTCCTGAATCGCAACAGCGGTGCCACGGGGCGGCTTTCGGGCCTCACCGTCGCCGCGGCAGCCGCGCTGATGCTCGTCGTCGACCCCGCGCTGCTGGCCTATATGCCGCGCTTCGTGCTCGGCGGCCTGCTGCTGTATCTCGGCTTGGAGCAACTTCATCGTTGGATCGTCGACTCCCGCAAGCGGCTGTCGCTGCTCGACTACCTGTCGCTACTGGCAATCATCATCATTATTCTCACATGGGGGTTCGTGGCCGGCGTGCTGATCGGCATCGTGATCGGCTGCACCACCTTTGCGCTCAGCGTATCGCGGGTATCCTCGATCAAATACGGTTTCGATGGCTCCGAATATCGCAGTTCGCTCGATCGATCACTTGAGGATCAGCGTACGCTGGCGGCGCATGGCCGCGAAATCCAAGGCCTTAACCTGCAGAGCTATTTGTTCTTCGGCTCGGCCAACCGGCTCTATCTGCATGTCAAGGCGCTGCTGCGCCGTCATCCCGAGTGCCGCTATCTCGTCTTCGACTTCAAGCTGGTGACGGGCATCGATTCGTCGGCCGCCCACAGCTTCGCCCAGATCAAGCGCATCGCCGAAGGCCACGGCACCACGCTGGTGCTCGCCAATCTTCATCCCTCAGCCAATCGCAATTTGCGCGCCAGCCTGTTCATCGATGACGCCGTCAAGGTCATGGGCGAACTCGATCACGCGCTGGAGTGGTGCGAGAACGAGGTGATCGCGCGGCATCGCGGGCTCGCCGAAGAAGAAGCCAACTTGCGCGACTGGTTCACCAAGATCCTGCGCACCGCCGACGATTCCGAAGAACTGATGCGCCGCTGCCAGCGCGTCGAGGTCGTTGCCGGCGAGATCATCGTTCAGGCCGGCGACGCTGCCGATTCCATGCACTTCATTCTGGACGGCCGACTCGGCATCATGGTGCCGGCGGGCGATGGCAAGCTGACGCGGGTGCGCAGCCTCGGGCGTTACACGACGGTGGGCGAAATGGGCCTTGTCGCCTATGCACCGCGCAGCGCCACCATCCAGGCAGAGATCGCCAGCGTGCTGTATCTGCTGCGCGCCGACGCCTTCGAGGACATCAAGCAGAACCATCCGGCATTGAGCCAGAAACTGCTGACTTATTTCGTGTCTGTGATGGCGGAGAGGCTGGCTTTTGCGAGCCGGATGATCGCGGTGCTGCGAAGGTAAGAATAGCCGACACAGCGCATCTGAAACGGACGTCGCGATCGTCTACGAGTTGGAGCCGCCGACACCGACGGCCGAATTGGCAGGTTTCGTTGCCTTGCGGCTGGCGCGCCAGTTCTCCCACCTTTGGACAACGACAAAAAAGGTCGGAACGAACAGGACGGCAAGGCAGGTCGAGGCGAGCATGCCCGAGAATACGGTGATGCCGATCGACTTGCGGGCGTTGGCGCCGGCGCCGGTCGCGAGCACCAGCGGCAGCACGCCGAGAATGAAGGCGAAGGACGTCATCAGGATCGGCCTGAATCGCGCACGTGCGGCTGCGACCGCCGACTCCAGTAGTGGCTTGCGATCATGCACGTGCAGTTCGATCGCCACCTCAACGATCAGGATCGCGTTCTTCGCCGACAGCGCGATCAAAAGAATAATGCCGATCTGGGTGTAGAGATTATTCTCGATCCGCAGCGCGGTGAGTACCGCCATCGGGCCGAGCAGTGACAGCGGCACGGCCAGGATCACCGAAATCGGCGCGTACCAGCTTTCATACTGCCCTGCGAGCACCAGATAGACGAGCAGCAACGCAAGACCGAACACATAATAGAGCTGATTGCCGACGATCTTTTCCTGATACGACATCGCCGTCCACTCGAAGCCCGTTCCCGGAGGCAGCGTCTTCGCCGCAATCTGCTCCATCAACGCCATGGACTGCCCCGAACTGTAGCCCTGTGCTGGCAGGCCGATCACCGTCGCCGTCGGATAAAGATTATAGAGACTGATCAGCGACGGCCCCACGGCAGGCGTAATCTTCGCCACGGTGCCAAGCGGAACCATGTTGCCCTGCTGGTTGCGCACCATCAGGTTCTCGATGTCCCGGGCAGTCAGCCGGAATTTGGCATCTGCTTGTGTGTAGACCTGAAAGGTGCGGCCAAACTTGTTGAACTGGTTGACGAAGGACGAGCCCAGATAGGACAACAGGGTTGAGAACACCTGATCCGTCGTGACATGCAGGGTCTGGGTCTTGATACGGTCGATCTCGATATCGAATTGCGGCACCATTGAGCGGAACGGCGAACTGACGCGCTGCAAAGCACTCTGCGTCTCTGCATTAGCTACAATCGCCCCGGTGATCGCCTGCAGCTTGCTGTAATCGGCATTGCCATCGCGCAGTTCGATCTGCATGGCGAAGCCCGCCGCGTTGCCGATGCCCTGAATGGGCGGCGGCGGGATCACCAGAATGCGCGCCTCTGGAATCACCGACAGGCTCTCGTTCAATCCAACGAACAGCGAACGAAGATCCTGTCCCGGTCCGCGCTCGCTCCATTCTTTCAGGATCAGATAGGCGACACCGGCATTGGCCAGGCTGGAGCTGCTGTCGAGCGCGGAGATGCCGGCGATGGTAACCACCTGTTCCACCGCTGGCGTCTTCGCGGCCAATTCACTGACTCGATCGAGTACACGCTGAGTCCGATCCAGCGCGGCACCATCGGGCAACTGGACTGCGACCAGCAGATAGCCTTGATCCTCGATCGGGATGAAGCCGGTGGGGATCCGGGATAGGCCGTAACCGCCAATACTGATCAGGATCAATGCCAGGACAACCGAGAGATTGCTGTGCGCGACCATGCGACCGATCAGAGCGGCATAGCCCCGTTCGAGCCGGTCGTAGACCCTGTTGAACCCACGATAGAAAAAATTGCGCTTCTCCGGCGGCACCGGGCGGCGCAGCCACAATGCGCATTGCGTCGGCTTCAGCGTGGCCGCATTGACGGCGCTGAGCAGCGCCGTGGCCGCGATGACCAGTGCAAATTGCGCATACATGCGCCCCGTCAGCCCGGGCAGGAATGCCGCCGGCAGGAACACCGAAATCAGTACCAGCGTGATGCCGATGATCGGGGCGAACAGCTTGTCCATCGCGCTGATCGCCGCGTCATGGCCGGACATGCCCTGCTCGATGTTGTAGGCCGCGCCTTCGACGACCACGATGGCGTCATCGACGACGATGCCGATCGCCAGAACGATGGCGAACAGGGTCGACAGATTGATCGTGAAACCGAGCGCCGCCATGGCCGCAAAGGCGCCGATGATCGTCACCGGCACCGTCGTCGCCGGCACCAGCATCGCGCGCCAGTCCTGCAGGAAGATCAGGATGACCACCAGCACGAGAAGGCCAGCCTCGATAAGGGTCTTGTAGACCTCGTTGATCGATGCCTGGACGAATTTCGTGGTGTCGAACGGCGTGTCGTATTTGATGTCGTCGGGAAATTGCGTGGCCAGCGCCGCCATCTTCTTCTCGACAGCCTTCTCCACCTCGAGCGCATTGGCGCCCGGCGACTGGAATACGCCGATGCCGACGGCTGGCTTCTGGTTGAGCGAAAAGATCTGGCTGTAGGTCTGCGCACCCAATTCGACGCGTCCGACGTCACGGACCCGCGTGACATCGCCATTGTCGCCGGTCTTGACGATGATGTCCTCGAATTCGCTGGGATCATCCAGCCGCCCGTTGATGTTCAGTGTGTACTGGAAGGCCTGTCCCGCGGGCGTCGGCGGCATGCCGATTTGCCCCGCAGAAACCTGCTGGCTCTGCTGCTGGATGGACTGGATGATATCCTGCGGCATCAGCCCGCGCACTTGCAGCTTGCTCGGATCCAGCCATATCCGCATCGAATACTGGCCGGCGCCGAACACCGTCACATTGCCGACCCCCGACAGACGCGACAACTCGTCCCGGATGTTGATCGTGGCGTAATTGCTCAGAAACAGGCTGTCATAGGTCGCCTTCGGCGACGTCAGTGTCACGAACAACAGGATCGCCGTCGATTTCTTCTGAACGGTCACGCCCTGATTCTGCACGGCGGTCGGCAGCGACGACAGCGCGCTCGATACGCGGTTCTGCACCAGCACCTGCGCAAAATTCAAATCGGTGCCGATCTTGAACGTGACCGTGAGTGAATAGGTGCCATCCGCTGCGCTGTAGGACTGCATATAGAGCATATCCTCGACGCCATTCACCTGCTGCTCGATCGGCAGCGCCACCGTGTCGACGATGGTCTTGGCGCTGGCGCCGGGATAGCGCGTCGTCACCTGGACGGTCGGCGGCACCACGTCCGGATATTGTGCGACTGCGAGGCCATAGAGCGAGACGCCGCCGATCAGGATCATCAGCAACGCGATGACATTGGACAGGACCGGCCGCTCGATGAAGAACTTCGAAATCATGGCCTGTCCTATTTGGTCGGGGTCGGCGCTTCGATCTTTCTCAGTTGCGGATCGACCTTCTGCCCCGGAATGGCACGCAGCAGGCCTGCAATGACGACGCGATCATCCGGCTTCAGACCGCTTTCAATTACGCGAAGCTCACCTTCCAGCGGGCCGGTGACGACCTTGCGCTGCTCGATGACATTGTCGCCATTCACGACCAGCACATAACGCCCGGCCTGATCGCTGCCGAGCGATACATCCGGCACCAGCAGGGCGCTGTCCTGCTGGTCGATAGGCACGCGCACGCGAACATAAAAACCCGGCAACAGGATGCGATCCGGATTTGGCAGAACACCTCGCACCGGCAGCGTACCCGTCGATTGGTTGATAGTCGGCGAGATGTAGTCGATCTGGCCCTTGTGCGGAAAACCAGTCTCGGTCTGCAGTCCGATCTCGATCGGCAGCTGCCTGAGATCGTTCACCGTCAGCCCGCGTCGCCGGGCTTCATCCCGGATGCGCAGAACATCCTGTTCGTTGACGTTGAAATTCACATAAATCGGATCGAGCTGCACGATCGTCGCAAGCTGGGTCGGCGACGCGACACCAACCAGTTCGCCAACCGACACCAGATGTGCGCTGACGATGCCGTCAAATGGCGCAATGACATTCGTATAACCGTAATTGACGGCCGCGATTTTAGTGTTGACTTGCGCCTGCTGCAGATTGGCTTGTGAATTTTCTCGTGTCGCCGTCGACTGCTCGAGCGTTGACTGCGCAACAACCTGCCGGGATACGAGGTCCGACTGGCGCTTGAAATCCGATTCCGCCTGCTTTGCAGACGCCTGCGCACCGGCTTCCGCAGCCTGCGCCTGTTCAAGCTTCAACTGGTATGTCTCAGGCTCGATCGTGAACAGCGTCGTGCCCTGCTTGACGAAGGAGCCGTCCTGGTAGTTGATCGACTGCAGAACGCCCTGAACGCGCGCCACGAGATCGACATTCTTGATCGGTGCTGTATTGCCTGTCGCTTCGAGGAAGCGCGTGATGCCGCGCTGCACAGGGACCGCCACCTCAACTTTCGGCGGCGGTGGCTGCACGAAAGTGTTTTGCTCGCAGGCACTTAAAAAGAGACTCGCCAGCGCGATGCTTGAAACACGCATGACCGTGACATGCTGCAGCTGCTCAATGCGGGTTTTCGGTCCAGATGAACAGGCGCGCACAAATCGCATTGTCCTGCCTCAATCAAAAGACTCTCAAAAAAATCCTTGGCCAAAAACGACAGCCGCCCGCATCAATAGCAACAATCCACTTGTAGTGAAACCGAAACCGTAAAATGATGTCGGACCGAAGTTGTTTTGCGAATGCCTTTCAGAACTCACGCTTCTTGAAGATTTTACGCAGTTGCCCTGACTAACCGGGCGGTAGCAACGAGGATTTCAGCGATGAATTTCATGTTCGGCTTGGCCGCGCGATATCGCGTATCGATGGCTACTATCATTCTAATCGCAATCGCGAGCCCCACCTTTGCGCAAGCGCCGAGCCAGGCGCAGCGTGACGCGATCAAGACGCAGTGTCGCTCGGATTACATCGCGCATTGCTCAAGCGTTCCTCCTGGTGGAGAAGCCTCGCTGCAATGCCTGCAAAAGAACATGGCTAGTCTTTCTGCGGGATGTGCGGGCGCGGTGCGCGCAGTTCAGGCGCCAACTGCGGCACCGAAGGCCACCGCGCCGACGCCTGCTGCAGCGCCCAAGACAGAAGCAACACCACCGGCTACCAAGCCCGCGCCCGCCACTGCCGCACCAAAGGCGGCAGTGAAAAGCACAGCCCCGCCACCTGCTGCGGCAGCCACAACCGCTACGCCTGCCGCCGCCGCTGCTCCTGCAGCCATCGTGCTGCGGCCGATGCGGCCACGCGAAGAATTGCTCGTGATGAGATCAGCATGCGGTGGCGACATCAGATCGCTCTGCGGCGGCATAGCGCCTGGTGGCGGCCGCATCGTGCAATGCCTGGCCAGCAACAGCGCATCACTTTCGCCGGCTTGCACCAGCGTTCTTGCGCCATTCGCTCAACGATGAACACGATGCGCCCGGCAATAGGCGGGATCACTCTCCACGGAAGGCCAAAATCAACTGGATCAACCGGACAGACAGAATGACGTAACAGAGCGACATGATGATCTGAAGCGCCACGTGCCATTCCAACTTTGCGAGCTTGTAGAGGCCATCGAGGAAATTCAGCAGCAACAAAACAATTCCGAACAGCATGACACCGCGACCGACAAGACCGTGGCGCAAATATCCAAACAGAACGATCAGGGGCTCATTGCTCGACACATGCGCCCCGGCCGAGATGATCAAAGTGCCGATCACCATCTTTTCGACGTGACCGAATATTTCCTTTGAAGCGGGCTCGATATGTCGACCGTGAAAAGTAAGCCACCTGGTTCTGAAATCCGACATGCTTTCTCCTGTTGAGATCAACACCGGGCAAAATCGTCCCATCGCATGTTTCTGGTCGGCAAGGATTTGTATTTAGGAGATCGAATAAACGTTCTGTCGGATCGAGACGCAAGGCGGCGTCGCAAGATTTCTGATTGACCACTCAGCCTTTGCGTCTCCTGCGAACTACTCTTTGCGCGTGAAGCCACTTCTCATTTGATCGTTCTTAATTCCGCCTACTGAAGCCCACGAACCTTTCTTCGTTTGTTTTGCCAACCAACACAGCCGGGAGATCACCATGCGTACTTTCTTGATGATGGTTGCAGCCGTTCTCGCATTCGGCACGACGATGACGTTTGAAGCCACCGACGCCAACGCCGTCGTCTGCGCACGCGGCGTTTACCGTGCCGGCTGCGCCGGCTATCGTGGCGCCGCGGTGGTGCGCCGCCCGGTGGCGGTCGCGTGCCGCACCGTCTGGGTCAATGGCGTGCGCGTACGTCGCTGCTACTGAGCGACGCTGGCTCGGCCAGCCCAAATGCAAATGCCCGGCACATCTAGCGAAGCTTGCTTCGCGCTGGCCGGGCATGACGCATAATGAATTTTAATTGGGTCGGAGGTGACGCCTCAGATCCCTGACATCATGATGTATTTGATCTCAACATACTCTTCCATGCCGTGATGCGAGCCTTCGCGGCCCAAACCCGACTCCTTCACACCACCGAACGGAGCGACTTCGGTGGTGATGAGGCCGGTATTAACGCCGACCATGCCGGACTCCAGCGCTTCCGCAACACGCCAGACACGGCCGAGATCACGCGAATAGAAGTACGATGCCAGACCGAACGGCGAGGCGTTGCACATGGCGATAACGTCGGCTTCGTCCTTGAAACGGAACACCGGCGCCAGCGGGCCGAAGGTTTCTTCCTGCGAGACCAGCGCATCCGACTTCACATTGGCGAGCACCGTCGGCTCGAAGAACGTACCACCGAGCGCATGGCGCTTGCCGCCGGTGACGATCCTTGCGCCGCCCTTCACGGCATCAGCGATGTGACGCTCGACTTTCTCGATCGCCTTTTCGTTGATCAGCGGGCCTTGGGTGATGCCTTGCTCGGTGCCGTCGCCGACCTTCATGACCGCAACCTTCTTCGCCAGCTTCTCGACGAACTGATCGTAGATGGCGTCCTGAGCGTAGAGGCGATTGGCGCAGACACAGGTCTGGCCCATGTTGCGATACTTCGACACGATCGCGCCTTCGACGGCGGCGTCGATGTCGGCATCGTCGAACACCACGAAGGGCGCATTGCCGCCGAGTTCAAGGCCGAGCTTCTTCACGCCGACCGAAGCCTGCTTGTAGAGGATCTTGCCGACATTGGTGGAGCCGGTGAAGCCGACGAAACGCACCGCAGGATGTTCGCAGAGCACGAGGCCGATCGCCGATGCGTCGCCGGTGATGATGTTCAGCACACCCTTCGGCACGCCGGCACGCTCGGCGAGTTCAGCCAGCGCGAGCGCCGACAGCGGCGTCTCGTTGGCAGGCTTGATCACCACGGTGCAGCCGGCGGCCAGCGCCGGCGACACTTTGCGGGTGATCATCGAGTTCGGGAAATTCCACGGCGTGATGGCGCCGCAGACGCCGATCGGCTGCTTGATGGCGAGGAGCCGGGCATCGGCACGCTGGGTCGGGATGGTCTCGCCATAGACGCGGCGGGCTTCCTCGGCGAAGAATTCGATATAAGCGGCGCCGATATCGACCTCGCCCAGCGCTTCGGCCAGCGGCTTGCCCTGCTCGGTGGTCAGGATCAGCGCGAGATCCTCGCGGTTGGCGATGATCAGCTCGAACCACTTGCGAAGGATGTTGGAGCGCTGCTTGGCGGTGAACTTAGCCCAGGCAGGAAACGCCTTTTCGGCGGCCTCGACAGCCTGCGTCGTTTCCTTGGCGCCCATATTGGGCACCTTGGCAATTTCAATCTCATTGACCGGATTGGTCACCGAGGTCTCGCCCGTGCCGACCCAGGCGCCGTCGATGTAGCACTTGTCGCGCAGCAGCGAGGGGTCCTTGAGGCGGTCGCGCAGCGAAGGGGCGGTGGACTGGCGTGCGGCTGAGGTCGGTGACATGGGCGGTTCTCCTGCGGAAAGTGTCGCGAACGTATAGCCGCGGACTTGTAGAGGAGTATAGGCCCGAAAGCGCCCCTTGGCGGCGAATGGCAGCTATCGCCCGCAGGGGTATTTAACGCCCGAATTCAACAGTCGCAGAACGCCGCAAGCCCGATCAGGCCGCGCCGCGCATATAGGTCTCGCGCCGATCGATCATTCGCTCGAAAGCGATGCGGGCGTTGGCACGGTTGGTCGTGGAGAAGGTGCGGTATTCCAGCTCCGGCAGCATCGCTGCGTCGCTGCGACCGAACCAGGAAATAAACGATTTGGGCGGGGCCGAAATCTTCGCCAGCGCCTGCGCCAGATTTTCAGCCGCATCGAAAGCGAACAGGGCGCCGGTCTGCGCCACGCGAACTTCGAAAATTCCTGGACCGATCGGGGCCTCGATGCTCTCGCCACGGGAAGCGCGGGGATAATGTTTCCAGTCGGTCCAGTTCGCGATCATCGTCGGTCTCCGCAGCTGACACGCTGCACGTGTTACTCATCGTCTTACGGGTTAGTGTCGGAAAGCGCTTTGACGTTCACGTCATTCTTTGAACACAGCTGCGCCAATTTCGTTCCAAGGCGCGATGAAACTCGCCCCCAGGCCCGATATGGTTCCCCTCAAATGCTAAAACCAGCGCAAATGTAATCACATCCGCGAGACCGACGACCTCGCGCCCAAGTTGAATGTCCACGCCGCACATCGGTAAGATCAAAGAGATCGGAGAGGAAACGGATGTCAGTTCAAGTCGAGATTGACCGGATTCTGCAGCAAGCCAGCGAAACCAGCGCGATTCCAGGTGCCGTGACGGTGGCTGCGACGCGGAATGAGATCATTTACCAAGGAGCATTCGGCAAGCGCGACGCATCCAAAGATACCACCATGACGCCGGACAGCGTGTTCTGGATCGCCTCCATGACCAAGGCGATTACGGCCGCTGCAGCGATGCAGCTGGTGGAGCAGGACAAATTGACGCTGGACGCACCGCTGGCGACCATGCTTCAGGACCTCGCGGAGACGCAGGTGCTGGATGGTTTCGACAGCGAAGGCACTCCGAAACTACGTCCGCCGCGCCAGCCGATCACCTTGCGGCATCTGCTGACCCACACCGCCGGCTTCTGTTACGACATGTGGAACGGCGACATGGTGCGCTATCTTGAGACAACCGGCATTCCGCCGTTTCGCTCCGGACTGAACGCCGCCATGAAGGTGCCGATCATGCGCGATCCCGGGACCCGCTGGGAGTACGGCACCAATATCGACTTCGTCGGCAAGGTCGTCGAGGCCGTCAGCGGCGAACGCCTGGACGCCTATTTCCAGAACCATTTGCTGGCGCCACTTGGGATGACCGACACCGCCTTCGTGATTGGCGGCGACCAGCGCAAGCGCCTCGTTGCCATGCACAGCCGCGGCGCCGACGGTGCACTGACCCCGATCCCATTCGAGATCAAACAGGATCCGGAATTCTTCGCCGGTGGCGGGGGGCTCTATGGCACCGCCCCCGACTACATCAAGTTTACGCAAATGATGCTGAATAACGGGACCGGCAACGGCAATCGGATATTAAAGCCAGAGACCGTCGCGCTGATGAGCCACAACCACATCGGCGAACTCAACATGACGCCGATGACTTCAGCAGTGCCGACCGCCAGTAACAATGTCGACTTCCTTCCGGGCATCGACAAGAAATACGGCCTCAGCTTCATGATCAACACGGCGCAGTCAGCCGAAGGCCGTAGCGCCGGCAGCCTTGCCTGGGCCGGACTCGCTAACACCTATTACTGGATAGATCCAGCGCGAGATATCACCGGCGTCATCATGATGCAGGTGCTGCCGTTTGCGGATTCGACCTGTTTAAAGGTGTTTTCGGATTTCGAACGCGCCGTTTATGCGGAGCTGCATGCGAAGAAGGCGGCGTGAGAGCCGCGATGCGCTGATCTCTCACCACGTCATGGCCGGGCTTGACCCGGCCATCCACGACTTTCCTCTCTTGCCAAGACGTGGATGCCCGGCACATCTAGCGAAGCTCGCTTCACGCTGCCGGGCATGACGACAGAGAAGAAAACCCAAGAAATGCAGCCTTAAACCGGCAACCCGTTCTTGCCCGCAAGGTCCTTCAGCGAAACCTGGGGACGCGCGCCGATATGCTGGATGACTTCGGCAGCGGCCATCGCGCCGAGCTTGCCGGCATTCTCATACCCGGCGTTGCGCACCAGGCCGAACAGGAAGCCCGCTGCGAACAAATCGCCAGCGCCTGTCGTGTCGACGAGCTTCTCGATCTTGTGTGCAGGGACCGCAACGATGCCATCGCCCGATGTCACGACACAGCCCTTCTCGCTGCGGGTGACGACGCCGAGCTTGATGTCCTTACCGAGCTGCTTGAGCGCGGCATCGAAATCCGTGGTCTCGTAGAGCGAGGTCAGTTCGGCCTCGTTCGCGAAGATGAGATCGACGGTGCCGGAACGCATCAGGTCGAGAAACTCGGCACGATAACGACCAACGCAGAACGCGTCCGACAGCGTTAACGCGACCTGGCGCTTGGCGTCGTGGGCGATCTTCGAGGCTTTCACGAAGGCTTCCTTGGCGCTGGCGGGATCCCATAGATAGCCTTCGAGATAGACGATCGAAGAAGCTGCAACGGCGGCGGCGTCGATATCGGCGGGCGTCAGATCCTGCGCGGCACCGAGATAGGTGTTCATGGTGCGCTCACCATCGGGCGTCACCAGGATGTAGGAACAGCCGGTGGCCGGACCGCCGGTGGCGGGTTTGGTGTCGAACGCAACGCCGGCCGCACGGATGTCGTGGGTATAGAGCGTGCCGATCTGGTCATCCTTGACCTTGCCGACATAGGCCGCGCGGGCGCCGAGGCTGGCGAGGCCGACGATGGTATTGGCGGCCGAACCGCCGGACATTTCGGTGGCAGGGCCCATCGCCTTGTAGATCGCAGCGGCGCGGGCTTCGTCGATCAGCGCCATACCGCCCTTGGTCATCTCATGCGCGGCGAGAAACTTGTCGTCGGCCTGCACCAGCACATCGAAAATCGCGTTGCCGATTCCGAGCACGTCATATTTTGCTGAGGTCATTAAGAATATCCCGTTGCGGCAATTGCGATGAGGCTGAAAATCCGTTTCAACTCGTCTCGCGGTCGCCCAAGTTGAGCCGTCGGCAAAGGCCGGTTTGATGGCTGCAGCGACTATCACGTTCTGCCCCGCGCCAGCAAGGACAGCCCCTTACGATGGTTCTATGATCCGTTCCATCCTGACCGTTTCCACGGGCACTTTGGCGTCGCGATTGCTGGGCTTTGCCCGCGACGCAATGGTGGCTGCGCTGCTCGGTGCAGGCCCGATCGCGGATGCTTTTCTGGTCGCATTTCAGCTCGTCAATGTGATCCGCCGGCTGCTCACCGAGGGCGCGCTGAACGCGGCGCTGATTCCGGCCTGGCTGCGCATCCAGACGACGCAGGGCGCTGTCGCAGCCACAGCTTTTGCGGGTCGTGTGCTCGGCACCATCAGCGTTGCGCTGATGGTCGCGACGATCCTGATCGGCTTTGCGATGCCGCTCGTGATCGCAATGCTTGCCCCGGGTTTCGTCGGCCAGCCGACGCTGCAGCTCGCCGTCGACAATGCGCGATTGATGCTGCCCTATCTCGCTTTCGCCGGCCCCGTCACTGTCATGATGGGACTGCTGAACGCGCAACAACGCTTCGCGGTGACCGCATTTTCGCCGCTGCTCTTCAACATCGCCCTGATCGCCGTCATGGCCCTACTGCTAGTGTGGCGGCAAGAGCCGGACACTGCCGCTATGGCCATGGCGGCCACTGTGGGCATTGCCGGGCTGCTACAATTGCTGATGCTGATCTTGCGGAAATCTGGCGGCAATCTTGCGGCGCCTTTGCGGCTGTCGTTCGATGGCGAGATGCGCGGCTTCTTCCGCAAGGCGTTGCCTGGCATGGTCGCCAATTCCGGGCCGCAGCTTCTCATCGTCACCGGCGCAATCATCGCATCGACGACTCCGGCTGCCGTATCGTGGCTGTATTTCGCGAACCGCCTGATTGAACTGCCGCTCGGCATCGTCGGCACGGCCATGGGCACTGTGCTGGTCCCCGCATTGACGCGCGCCGTGCGATCAGACGATCAAGCCGCCATCGCGCAGGCGGAATCGCGCGGGTTTGAACTCGCGATCGGTCTCGCATTGCCGGCTACGCTCGGACTGATGATATTGAGCCATCTCATCGTGCAGTGTCTGTTCCAACACGGCGCGTTCGGCGCGAGCGACACGATCTCGACTGCAAGCGCGCTGATATGGCTGGCTTTGGGCCTGCCCGCTCAGGTGCTCGTGAAAGCCTTGTCGCCGGCCTTCTTCGCACGCGAGGACACGACGACGCCGCTGCTGGCGACGCTCGTCGGTTTGGTAATCGCAATCATCTTCGCACTGGTTTTGAATAGGCCATTCGGTACGAGCGGCATCGCGGCGGCGATCGCTCTGGCTGCGTGGGGCAGCGCGATCTTTTTGATCGTCCGGAGCGCAGCAGCTTTCGGCTTCTCGCCCGACCATGATGCAAGACGCCGACTGCCGATCATTGTCCTGTCGTCGCTGACCATGGGCGGCCTGCTATGGCTCGCCGCGCATATTGCCTTGCCCTGGACGGCGCAGGCCCACGGCCTGGTACGAGCGAGCTTGCTCGGCCTCCTGATCGTTGGCGGGCTGGCAATCTACGCAGCACTGCTCACCCTCTCCGGCGCCGTGCGCTGGGCCGAAGTCCGCGGCGCCCTCAAGCGATCACCGGCGGCCGGCTAGGGCAGATTGGCAATGGACGCCGCCCGGCGCCTATGGCAAGTCACGCCCCTTGGCCCGCATTCCACCACGGGCGTACAGGAACTAGACGATGGCTTTTACTCAACGGGTTTTTTCGGGCGTCCAGCCGACCGGCAATCTGCACCTCGGCAACTATCTCGGCGCGATCGTGAATTTCGTCAAACTGCAGGAGACGCATAATTGCATCTACTGCGTGGTCGATATGCATGCCGTCACCGTGCCTATTTCCGTGTGGGGCGGCCCGGATGAATTGCGCCGCAACACCCGTGAAGTGACTGCGGCCTTCATCGCCTCGGGCATCGATCCAAAGAAGCAGATCATCTTCAACCAGAGCCAGGTCTCCGGCCACGCCGAGCTGGCCTGGATTTTCAATTGCGTCGCTCGCCTCGGCTGGCTGAATCGCATGACCCAGTTCAAGGAAAAGGCCGGCAAGGACCGCGAAAACGCGTCCGTGGGTCTCTATGATTATCCGGTGCTGATGGCTGCGGACATTCTGCTGTATCGCGCCACGCACGTTCCGGTCGGCGAGGACCAGAAGCAGCATCTCGAACTGTGCCGCGACATTTCGCAGAAGTTCAACAACGACTTCGCCGAATCCATCGCAGCGCAGGGCCATGACGGCCCTTACTTCCCGATGCCGGAGCCTGTCATCACTGGCCCGGCAACGCGGGTGATGAGCCTGCGCGACGGCACCAAGAAGATGTCGAAGTCGGACGCGTCGGACAATTCGCGCATCAACCTCACGGATGATGCGGACACCATCGCGCAGAAGATCCGCAAGGCGAAGACTGATCCGGAACCGTTGCCGTCGGAAGAGAAGGGCCTTGAGCCGCGTCCCGAGGCCGACAATCTCGTCGGTATCTATGCCGCACTGTCCAACCGGTCGAAGGCTGACATTCTCACAGAATTCGGCGGCGCGCAGTTTTCCGGCTTCAAATCGAGCCTCGTCGATCTCGCTGTCGAAAAACTGTCGCCTATCGCCGGCGAGATGAAGCGGCTGACGACATCCGATCTGACCTATGTCGATCAGGTTCTGGCCGATGGCGGTGAACGCGCAGGTGTCATCGCTGCCGAAACCATCAAGTCCGTGAAGGACATCATCGGCTTCGTCCACAAGCGGTAATTTTCGCTACCGCATTCCTTTTCTCCGCCACAATCGACGCGACGCAAGTCATCCTTGCGTCGCGCTTGTCGAACGTCGCTGCGCCGTGGCAGCATGACACGATTGCCAAGCCGCTCACATTCTGGCGCATCAGACGCGCCACAGCATCGGGACATGCATGAGCACCCAGCGACGTAGTTATGAGAGCGGCCACAAGCCGAAATGCCTCGTGGTCGTCGATGACAGCGAGGAATGGGATCGCGCAGTATATTACGCCAGTCGCTGGGCCATTCGTGTCGGTGGCGGCGTGGTAATGCTGCGCATCATCGACACTGAAGATCGCAACCAGCAATGGCTCGGCGTTGCCGACGTCATGAAGGCCGAAGCCGAAGAAGGCGCCAATGCCGCGCTGGACCGCGCCTCGGGCCGCGCCAATGGCATCGCCGCCATCACCCCTGAACGCGTGATCCGCGAGGGTGATCCCACCGAGCAAATCCTCGACGTAATCGACAAGGACGTCGACATTTCCATGCTGGTGCTGGCTGCCTCGGCCGGCGCGGAAGGCCCCGGCCCGATCGTCACCATGATGGCCAAGCTGGTCGGCTCGTTTCCGGTGCCGGTCGTCATCGTGTCGGGCGCCCTGAGCGACCTCGACATCGACGCCCTGTCGTAACCACCCTTTCGGACGGCTAAGGGACTGCGAAATAGGCCGAATTCGGCGATTTCGCGCCTTGATCGTGCGTTTTTCGTCGCCATCTGCTAGGGGATACTCACGCGCCGGCCTTGAACCGGCGACGCAGGAGAGACCGATGTTCATCCAGACCGAAGCTACCCCCAATCCCGCCACGCTGAAGTTCATTCCCGGCCGCGACGTGCTCGACAGCGGCACCATGGAATTCACCTCACCGGAAGCCGCAACGCGTTCGCCGCTGGCCGAAAAGCTGTTCGCCGTGAAGGGCGTCACCAGCGTGTTCTACGGCTCCGACTTCGTCACCGTAACCAAGGACGACAGCGACTGGCAGCACCTCAAGCCGGCGATCCTCGGCGCCATCATGGAGCACTACATGTCCGGCGCGCCGCTCATGGCCGACGGCAGCGTGAAGGGCGACGTGATCTCCGACGACGAGGCAGAATTCTTCAATGAGGAAGACGCCGAGACAGTCGATACGATTAAGGACCTGATCGAGACCCGCGTGCGCCCGGCTGTTGCGAATGACGGCGGCGACATTACTTTCCGCGGCTTCAAGGACGGCATCGTCTATCTGAACATGAAGGGGTCGTGCGCCGGCTGCCCGTCATCGACAGCGACCCTGCAGCACGGCATACAGAACCTGCTGAAGCACTTCGTGCCGGACGTTGTCGAAGTCCGCCCGATGTAAGTTCGGTCGCACCGCGACACATAAAAATGCCCGGGACAATCCCGGGCATTTTCGTTTCTGGAACCAGCCTTCGTTTAGCGGCCGATACTTGCGGCTTCTTCTGCGGCCCGCTGCATGCTCGATGACATTTCGTTCGTCACCGTGCTCTGCTCTTCGACGGCGGCCGCCGTTGCGGTGACATATTCGCTGACGTTCTGGATCTCCTGCTTGATCGCGCTCAGCGCGTCGACCACATCGCTCGAAATGCCATTGAGGCTGCCGATCTCGCTGGCGATCTTATCGGTCGCCTGCTTGGCCTGGTTGGCCAGATTTTTCACCTCCGATGCAACGACCGCAAAGCCACGACCGGCTTCACCGGCACGCGCCGATTCGATGGTGGCATTCAGCGCCAACAAGTTGATTTGCCCGGTGATGTTGCCGATCAGCTCGACGATCCCGCTCATCGCCTGCGCTGCCGTGCTGAGACGCTGCGCTTGATCGTCCGCCAACTCGACCTTGCCCACCGCAGACATCGCCGTGGTCTTTGATTTCATCATGGCCTCAGAGATTTCGCGCACCGACGCGTTCAGTTCCTCAGCGCCAGCGGCGACCGATTCCATCATCGCGCGGACGCGTTCGCTCTTCATGCGCGCGATCACCTGCGCCGTGGTGTCGGTGGCATACTTCACGACCTTGTAGGGCCTGCCATTGAGGTCGAGAATCGGATTGTACGAAGCCTGTATCCAGACTTGTTTGCCGCCCTTACCGATCCGCTGGTACTCCGCCGCCTGGTAGTTACCCCGCTTGAGCGCCGCCCAGAATTCGCGATAGTCGGCACCGTCGCGCTCACTCGGCACAACGAACATGCTGTGGTGCTTGCCCTGTATTTCCGAGAGCGCGTAACCGAGCACGCCCAGAAAATTCTCATTGGCGCTGAGAACGATGCCATCCATGCTAAATTCGATCACGGCCTGCGACTTGCCGATGGCCTCGATCTGACCTGAGAAATTCGCCGTGCGCAGCTTCTGATCGGTAACGTCTGACGCGAACTTGACTACCTTGATTGGCCGGCCTGTCTCATCAAGGATTGGATTGTAGGTCGCGAGAATCCAGACCTCTTTGCCGTTCTTGCCGATCCGCTTGTATTCGGCGGCCTGATATTCACCACGATTGAGGCTGGCCCAGAATTCGCGATAGGCCGCGCCGTCGCGAGTTGCAGAATCGACAAACATGCTGTGATGTTTGCCTTCGATTTCCGCGAGATTGTAACCCATGACATTCAAGAACAAGTCATTGGCCGTGACAATCGTCCCATCGAGCTTGAACTCGATGACAGCCTGCGAACGACTGATGGCTGCGATCTTGCCGGCATCGTCCATACTGCGGGTTTTCACTGCAGTTGTATCCATGGCAAACTTGACGATTTTCAGGGGCTTGCCATCATTCCCAAGGATCGGGTTGTAGGAACCCTGGATCCAGACCTCCTTGCCACCTTTGCCGAGACGCTTGAACTCGCCGGCCTGGTACTCGCCGCGATTGAGGTTATTCCAGAACGCGCGATATTCCGCGCTGCTCTTCATTTCCGGCGTCACGAACATGCTGTGGTTCTTGCCGACGATTTCTTCCAGCGTATATCCAAGGGCGGACAGGAAGTTTGGATTGGCTCCGAGAATCGTGCCGTCAGCGCTGAACTCGATCACGGCTTGCGATTTTTTGATCGCTGCCGCCAGGGCCCGCCCCTCGCGCGCCTCTGAACTGCTCAACCAATGCAGCATCGGATCGCCTCCCATAAATATAATCGTATCCAAAAAATTAGACGAATAATTTCAGCCCGCATGAAAGCCACACGCATCCGCGAAATGTCGCTTCCAAACGGTATGCTTATCTCATCGATCTCCGAAGAATTTATTAAGTGAAGCTTTTAACCAGAGTGAAACTGAAGCTGTTCCACGAGCCCATTTCGCTCACGGGAACTTTCGTGGTCTCGCTATCGTATCTTGTGAAATATCTTTATGAGAAAGCGAGTAGTGGATGCACGCCAAAGCTGCCGCCCCTCTCCGGCAGCAAAGCGAATCACAGCACCATTGCGCGTGGAGCGATATTCTGCGAGTGGCAGGCGCAAACCCTCGCAAGCCGTGGTAGCGTCTCTTTTATGTTGATCCTTGCCATTGATACCGCCCTCGATGCCTGCGCCGCAGCCATCCTCGACACCCGCACCAGCAAGCTCATTGCGCATGAGTCCATGCCGATGAAGCGCGGTCATGCCGAGGCGCTGATGCCGTTGCTCGGGCGCGTCATGGCGGGCTCCGGCATCGCCTTCGCTGACCTCGACCGCATTGCCGTCACCACTGGCCCCGGCAGCTTCACCGGGCTGCGCGTCGGCCTGGCGGCGGCGCGCGGCATTGGCCTGGCGGCGAGCAAGCCCGTGGTCGGCATCACCACGCTGACGGCCTATGCAGCCCCTGTCGTCAGCGAGAACATGGATGCGCCTGTCATCGCCGCCATCGATGCGCGGCATGACCATGTCTATTTCCAGGTCGTCAGCGGTAACGGCACCTCGCTGGTGCGGCCGGGCGTCATCCCCATCGACGAGGCCCTTGAGGCCGTGCAGTTCGGCGCACCGTATCTGGTCGGCAATGCCGCAGAGATCCTGGCCACGCGTTGGCCGTCCGATGCGCCGGCGCCGTTGCACGTCGACATGCAACCCGCTCCCGAAATCTCATGGGTGGCATGGCTTGGCGCCGCGGTGAATCCGGAAACCGCGCTGGCGCGTCCCTACTATCTGCGCGCCCCTGATGCCAAGCCGCAAAGCAGCCTGATGCAGCAGGCCGCACTAGCCGCATCATGATGCCGGCCTGGTTGCTGCGCCTGTTCAGCCGCGGCAACGCGGTGGTCGAGCCCGCGACATTGCGCGACGCGCGACAACTTGCGCAGTTGCATGCCGCGTCCTTCCATCGCGGTTGGGGTGCCGGGGAGTTCGAACAGATGCTGCGCGAACAAAACACCCTCGTGCATCGGCTGAAACTGCGCGGCCACCTCATCGGCTTCGCGGTCTCGCGAATCGCGGCCGACGAAGCCGAGATTCTCTCCATCGCCGTATCGGCCGGTTATCGCGGCCGCGGCCTGTCGCGCGATCTATTTCTCACCCATCTCGGTCATCTGGCCGGTCGCGGCGTGCGTACCGTGTTCCTCGAAGTCGAGGAAAATAATCTACCGGCGCGGCGGCTTTACGACAGAACCGGCTTCGCAGTCGCGGGACGCCGGGAACGTTACTACAAGGAAGCGGATGGAGCGGAATTGAATGCGCTGGTGATGCGGCGCGACTTGTCCTGACGCCTGCGGAGTGGCAAAAGAAGCTACGATGGGACTCGGATCATGACTGCACTGAAATCATCTGCGATGAAGTCTGCTGGTATCGAGGCGCGCTGCGCCGCGACCGGCATGCGCATGACGGAACAGCGCCGCGTGATTGCGCGCGTTCTGGCGGAAGCCGACGATCATCCCGATGTCGAGGAACTGTATCGCCGCTGCGTTGCGGTGGATGACAAGATCTCGATCTCGACGGTGTATCGCACGGTGAAGCTGTTCGAAGACGCCGGCATCATCGAGCGTCACGATTTTCGCGAAGGCCGCGCGCGCTACGAGACGATGCGTGACAGCCATCACGACCATCTGATCAACTTGCGTGACGGGACCGTCATCGAATTCACGTCTGAAGAGATCGAGAAATTGCAGGCTGAAGTCGCCGCGAAGCTCGGTTACAAGCTGGTCGATCACCGGCTGGAGCTGTACTGCGTGCCGCTCGACGAGGACAAAACCACCAAGTGAGCGAATCAACCAAGTGAGTTCAGTTTCTTCGCGCTTCGATCTCGTCATCTTCGATTGTGACGGCGTGCTCGTCGACAGTGAGTCCCTCGCTTGCGTCGTCCACGCGGATGTCCTGACCCAGTTCGGTTATCCCATCACCGCCGATCAGGTGCATGAGCGTTTCCTCGGCCGGTCCGCGCGCGAGGCGCGCCTGGAAGTCGAGACCGAGCTCGGCCACGTGCTGCCCGATGACTACACCGCGACGCTGAAAGCCACGATCGACGAGGTGTTCGGCGCGAAGCTGCAGCCGATCCCGCATATCGCCGAGACACTCGCAATATTGTCACAGCCGGTTTGCGTAGCGTCCTCGGGCACACCGACACGCATTCGCAGCAGCCTCACTACGACCGGGCTGCTCGATCGTTTCGATCCGCATCTGTTTTCCGCTCTGCAGGTCGAGCGCGGCAAGCCGCAGCCCGATCTGTTTCTGTTTGCCGCCGCGCAGATGAATGCCGTGCCGGAGCGCTGCGTGGTGATCGAGGACAGCATTCCCGGCGTTACGGCGGGCATCGCAGCCGGCATGACCGTGTTCGGCTATCACGGCGGCGGCCACTGCAGCCCGACCACCGCCGCAGCCCTGACGGCCGCTGGAGCCCATCTCGTATTCGACGATATGCGGCAGCTCCCTGGCCTGGTGGCCAGGGGCGCACTGGCTGGCGAGCCCGTCGGCCTCGCCTAAGCCATTGCGAGCACTTATATTTTGCAGAAATGCTGGATTTTCCGGACGTTAGCCTATAATTGAGCGCTGCGCAGCAAGCGCATTTCCAGCCCATTACAGGTTCCATGACCGCGCCGCGTAAGCTGCATATCAAATCCTACGGCTGCCAGATGAACGTCTACGATGCCCAGCGCATGGTGGACACGCTGGCGCCTGAAGGCTTCGTCGAGACGGCCAATGTCGACGACGCGGATCTGGTGATCCTCAACACCTGCCACATCCGCGAGAAGGCGTCCGAGAAGGTCTATTCGGAGCTCGGCAAGCTGCGCGTGGCCAAGGCAGAAGCCGCGCAGGCCGGACGCAAGATGAACGTGGTCGTCGCCGGCTGCGTCGCGCAGGCCGAGGGCAACGAGATCATTCGCCGCGCGCCTGTTGTCGATGTCGTGGTCGGGCCGCAGAGCTATCACAACCTGCCTGCGCTGCTGAAGCAGGCGAAAGCCGGCGGCCGCGCGCTCGACACTGAATTTCCCATCGAGGACAAGTTCGGCTTCCTGCCGCCGCCGAAGCCGGCAGCGATTCGTGCCCGCGGCATTTCCTCTTTCGTGACCGTGCAGGAAGGCTGCGACAAGTTCTGCACCTTCTGCGTGGTGCCCTATACCCGTGGCTCCGAAGTCTCGCGCCCCGTGGCGAAAATCATCGACGACGTGCAGCGGCTCGCCGACAACGGCGTGCGCGAGATCACGCTGATCGGCCAGAACGTCAACGGCTATCACGGCGAGGGTCCCGACGGCCGCCCGTGGGCGCTGGGCACACTGCTTTATCGCCTCGCCGAGATTCCCGGCATCGCGCGGCTGCGCTATTCCACCAGCCATCCCCGCGATGTCGAGGACACGCTGATCGCGGCACATCGCGATTTGCCGGAGCTGATGCCCTTCGTGCATCTGCCGGTGCAGTCGGGTTCCGACCGGATTCTGGCGGCCATGAACCGCAAACATACAGCCGAAGATTATCGCCGCGTCATCGACCGTTTTCGCGACGCGCGGCAAGACATTGCTTTTACTTCTGATTTCATCGTGGGCTTCCCGGGCGAGACCGAGGAAGATTTTGCAGCCACGCTCGCGCTCGTCACACAAATCGGATACGCTGGCGCTTATTCGTTCAAGTATTCGCCGCGTCCGGGAACGCCGGCCGCGGATTTGCAGGAGACGGTGTCACAGGCTGACATGGACGAGCGATTGGTGCGGCTTCAGAACCTGATCGACAGCCAGCAATCGGCCTTCAACGCGGCCACGATTGGACGCACTGTGGATGTGCTGTTCGAACGCCCCGCGCGCAATCCCGGCCAGATCGTCGGTCGCACCGCTTACCTGCAGCCGGCCCATGTGATGGCTTCTGACGACATCATTGGCCAGGTGCTTCCGGTCACCATTGAGAGCCTCGAGCGCTACAGCCTGCTCGGCAGCCTCGCATCATCTCCAATTGCTAGTTCTCCAGTACCACCAGTGTTGCAGCCAGTCCGTTCTCACACCGTCACGGGAGCCTGAATTCTTGGCCAAAAGCGCATCGGATTCGTCTACGCTCGCTGTTCGCAAACTCGATACTCCACCGCAGGCCGAGACGCAGGTCGTCATCGACTTTGATGACAACCGGGCGGCCTCTTCGCTGGTCGGGCCTTATGGCCAGAACCTCGCGATCATCGAACGCCGGCTGAATGTCGTCGTCGATTCCCGCGGCAACCACATCACCCTCACCGGCACCCGCGACGCCTGCGACGCCGCCCGCCGTGTGCTCGAAACGCTCTATGCGCAGGCAGTGCAGGGCCATGACCTTGCCCCTGGCGATGTCGAAGGCACGATCCGCGCGACGCTGGCGCAAGGCACGCTGTTTCCGTTCGATCCCAAGGGGTCGAAAGCAGCCGCCTCGAATTTCGACACCATCAATCTGCGCAAGCGCCCGGTGCGTGCCCGCACCGCGACGCAAGACGCCTATATCCGCGCGCTGAGAAGCAACGAGCTGGTATTTGGCATCGGCCCCGCCGGTACCGGCAAGACCTGGCTCGCAGTCGCCCAGGCAGCGATGCTGTTCGAGCGCAAGGAGGTCGATCGCATCATCCTGTCGCGTCCCGCGGTGGAAGCAGGCGAACGGCTCGGCTTCCTGCCCGGCGACATGCGCGAGAAGGTCGATCCCTATCTGCGCCCTATCTATGATGCACTCTATGACCTGATGGACGGGCGCATTGTCGAACGCGCACTGCAGACCGGCGAAATCGAAATCGCGCCGCTTGCGTTCATGCGCGGTCGCACGCTGACCAATGCCGCGATCATCCTCGACGAAGCCCAGAACACCACATCGATGCAGATGAAGATGTTTCTGACGCGTCTCGGCGAAAACAGCCGCATGATCATCACCGGCGATCCCTCGCAGGTCGACTTGCCCAACGGCCAGACCTCGGGTCTCGCCGAGGCCGCGCGTCTGCTCGACGGCGTGCAAGGCATCTCGCAGGTGAAATTCACCGGCGAAGACGTGGTCCGCCACGAACTCGTGGCCCGCATCGTCGCCGCCTACGAAGGAACGCCGCAGAAGGCGGTCGCTACAAAGACCTGATGACACACTCATACGCTGACGGCGGACCCGGGATCGGGTCCGTTCGCGAAAGAAGTTCGATACCGATGCCGACCTATTCATCTCCCGCGACAGAGGTTCTTGTTGTCGCCGATTGCTGGTCTGCGGAGGCCGATGCTGACGCCGTGATTCACCGCGCCATCGAAGCTGCCGCCGCCATGGTCGATACCGATACGGCCGACGCCGAACTCGCCATCATGCTCACCGACGATGCCGGCATCCGCACGCTGAACCAGAACTGGCGTGGCATCGACAAGCCGACCAACGTCCTGTCATTTCCGGCGCTGCAGCCGCCCGAAGGCGCAGACGAGCCCGATGACATGCCGCGCATGCTCGGCGACATCGCTATTGCCTACGAGACCACGCGCCGCGAGGCTGACGAAGAAGAGAAGAGCTTCGCCAACCATCTCAGCCATCTCGCCATTCACGGTTTTCTGCATCTGGTCGGTTACGATCATGAGAAGGACGACGAAGCCGAGGAGATGGAAGCGCTGGAGCGCGAGATCCTGGCAACGCTCGGGATCCCGGACCCCTATGCAGATCAGGATCGGGTGACCTGAGATGCCGGACGGCGACACTAGAAGCGATCATTCGAAGACCTCAAGCAATCTGCCTGCGGTGGTTCACGACGGCGAGGTCATGCGCCCGACGTCGGAGACCTGGCTGACCCGCGCGATCCGCTCGCTGTTCGGCTGGAAGCCGGGCTCGGTGCGTGCCGACCTGCAAGTCGTGCTCGACGCCTCCGCGCCGGACGAGACCGGCTTCTCCACCATCGAGCGCACGATGTTGCGCAATATTTTGGGGCTCAACGAGCGCCGTATCGCCGACGTCATGGTGCATCGCGCCGATATTATCGCGGTGAAGCAGGATATCTCGCTCGGCGAATTGATGGGCCTGTTCGAGAGCGCGGCGCATTCGCGCTTGGTCGTATTCAACGAAACCCTCGACGATCCCGTCGGCATCGTCCATATCCGCGACCTGCTGGCATACATGACCGTGAAGGCGCGCAACGTCGTGCCGTCGACAGCCAAGAAGAAGAAAGTGTTTCCCGCGGGCCTCGACCTGCGTTCGGTCGATCTGGCGCAGACCGTCGTTGACACCGGCATCATCCGCAAGCTGCTCTACGTGCCGCCATCAATGCGCGCCATCGATCTGCTCGCGCAAATGCAGGCAGCACGCATCCATCTCGCACTCGTTGTCGACGAATATGGCGGCACCGACGGCCTCGTCTCTATCGAGGACATCGTCGAGCAGATCGTCGGCGAGATCGATGACGAACACGACAGCGACGAGCCGCCATCCATTGTCAGGCAGGGCGACAGCTTCATCGCCGATGCACGCGCCAGCCTCGATGACGTGCGCGCCATGATCGGTGAAGAATTCGAGACCGGCGAAGACGGCGAGGAAGTCGAAACGCTCGGCGGCTATCTCGTCACCCATGTCGGCCGTTTGCCCGTGCGCGGCGAAGTGATTTCCGGCCCTGGTAATTTCGAGATCGAAGTGCTCGATGCCGATCCGCGCCGCGTCAAGCGATTGCGCGTCGGCCCCCGCAAGGAGCGGCCTGCGCCGCGCGCCCGCGAGCCGCGCCGCCGCGATACGACGTCGGACACCGGCGCAGCACCGTCCAATGACAATGTGAATACGCCTCCATCAGGCGACAGCGCGGGAACGCCGTGACATCACGTAGCCTGCGCTCGATCGCACTCAGCATCATTCTCGCATGGGGTTGGAAGCGCGCAGGCATCGCGCTACTGGCCGGCGCGGTATCGTCGCTGGCAATGGCGCCGTTCAACGCCTGGCCGGTGCTGTTCATCACTTTCCCTGTCGTGGTCTGGCTGATCGATGGCGCTGCCGCAGGCAAGATGCGCGGCATTCCAGCCGCCGCCATGGCCGGCTGGTGGTTCGGCTTCGGTTATTTCGTGCCGGGCCTGTACTGGATTGGCTACGCTTTCCTCGTCGACGCGCAGACCTTCGCATGGCTGTTGCCCGCCGCGATCTGCGGCCTGCCCGCCTATCTCGCGCTGTTCACTGCGATCGGCTTCGCGCTGGCACGCCTGCTTTGGACCAAGGATGTCGCGCGGATCTTCGCGCTCGCCGCCAGCCTGACGATCGGCGAATGGCTGCGCGGCCACGTGCTGACGGGCTTTCCCTGGAATGCGTTCGGCTATGCACTCACCGAACCGCTCGCGCTCGCGCAGAGCGCATCGCTGGTCGGCCTATGGGGACTGACATTTATCACTGTAGCGATCTTTGCATCGCCTGCGGTGCTGATCGACGGACGCTCGCGCACGCAGCGGCCGTGGCTGGCGCCGGCGCTTGCGCTGGTGCTGCTCGTCGCGATGGGCGCCTATGGCATGGCCCGGCTGTCACGCACCCCGACGCAACTGGTTGCCAATGTGAAACTGCGCATCATGCAGCCGAATCTGTCGCAGGACACGCGCTTCAACTATTCCGCCAAGGCGGATGTCATGAGCAGATATCTTGCGCTGTCGGACCGCGCGACCGGTCCGCAGAATTCAGGCGTCGGCGCAGCCAACATCCTGATCTGGCCGGAATCAGCGTTCCCGTTCTTCCTGTCGCGCGAACCCGATGCGATGGCGCAGATCGCCAATCTGCTGCCGAAAGGCACCGTGCTGGTCACCGGAGCCGTGCGCCCGCCGGATGCGCCACTCGGCGCGCGCATCACGCAGGCCTATAATTCCATTTACGTGATCGACCATGACGGCAGCATCCTGTCGACCTACGACAAACTTCATCTGGTGCCGTTCGGCGAGTATCTGCCGTTCCAGAGCTTCATGGAGAAGATCGGCTTCCAGCAATTGACCAAAGTCCATGGCGGCTTCATTCCCGGCACGCGCCGGAAGCCAATGGACATTCCCGGCGCGCCGCGCATGCTGCCGCTGATCTGCTACGAGGCGGTTTTCCCGGACGATATCACCACGCGCAACGATCGGCCGGGCTGGATCGTCAATCTCACCAATGATGGCTGGTTCGGGATTTCCACGGGCCCCTATCAGCACCTGCAGCAAAGCCGCGTCCGCGCCATCGAGGAAGGCCTGCCGCTGGTTCGCGCTGCGAACACCGGCATTTCCGTCGTGGTCGACCCTGTCGGCCGCCTGATCGCGCGGCTCGATCTCGGTGTCGAAGGCGTGCTGGATTCGGGATTACCAGCGGCCATTTCGCCGACGGTCTACTCGAAAATCGGCGATATTCCCGCCGCGATGTTTGTCGCGCTCGCGATCATTTTCGCCGTTCGGCGGCGTACGCCGGTACGTCACTAGCTTGATACTTGAAGCATTTGATATAGCTTGCAAGCTAGCTTTCGCCGCCTACCGAACAACCCTCTCGATGTGATTGCTTTTTAAGCTAGCTTTGTAAGCTTTATTTCTCACCTATTGAGAAATAAAGGTGCAGTGGCTTAAATTTTCCGCTTAGGAAAATTTGCGCGGTTGTTATAATCCACTAGGATACCTTTGGTTACAACCGAAGCCGCCCTAAATGACGGATTGCCACGCATGATCCGTCTCCCTTGATGTGATCCAGGAGTAATTGAGATGTCGACGAAAGCGCCCAATCCTGTTGACAAATATGTCGGCAGCCGTGTGCGCATGCGGCGCATTATGCTCGGCATGAGTCAGGAAAAGCTGGGCGAAGCCCTCGGTCTGACGTTTCAGCAAGTTCAGAAATACGAGAAGGGCACCAACCGCGTCGGCGCCAGCCGGCTGCAGCAGATTTCGGAAATCCTGCAGGTCCCCGTCTCGTTCCTGTTCGAAGGCGGCCCCGGCGCGATCCATAACGGCGAAGGCTTCGCTGAAGCGTCCTCGCCTGCCTATGTCTCCGACTTCCTCGCCACCTCCGAAGGCCTCGCTCTGACCCGCGCCTTCACGCGCATCACCGATGCCAAGCTCCGCCGCAGCATCGTCGACCTGGTCGAACAGATCGCTTCGCGCGAAGCCCCGGATCAGCGCTAAAATCACGGTACTTTCAACGGAAATTCGTCATCGCGCCTGATGGCGCCGATGGCGTTTCGGCTGTATCACTCGCGCGCGATGACCACAGCCAATTCCAATCATAACGATCACGATGCCCCCGCTGATGCGGGTGCGTCCACGCCTGCCGAGAGCGGCCATTACACCGGCTCGTTCTTCGGACGCCGCAAGGGCCACAAGCTGCGCGACCATCAGGCCGACCTGATGGCGACGCTGCTGCCGGCGCTCACCGTCGACATCGCACACGCGGCACCTGACGATATCCGCACGCTGTTCGGCACTGATGTCGAGACCGTGCGTCTGGAGATCGGCTTCGGCGGCGGCGAACATCTGGTCGCGGAAGCGCTGGCGCATCCCGACATCGGCTTCATCGGCTGCGAGCCCTATATCAACGGCATGGCGAAGATTCTGACGCAGATCGAGGCGCAGAACATCGGCAATATCCGCCTCGTCGCCGGCGACGCCGCTGAACTTCTCACATGGGCACCGGCCCAATCGCTGTCACGCATCGACCTGATCCATCCGGATCCGTGGCCGAAGAAGCGTCACTGGAAGCGCCGCTTCGTACAGGACGCAACACTGGCTGCGATGGCGCGCGTGCTGAAGCCGTTAGGCGAATTTCGTTTCGTGCATGACATTCCGGATTACGTCGCGTGGACACTCTGGCATGTGTCGCGATCGCCGGATTTCATCTGGACCGCAGAGCGCGCCGATGACTGGCGCCTGCCATGGCCGAACTACACCATGACGCGCTACGGCCGCAAAGCCACGCGCGAGGGCCGCATCGCGGCCTATCTCATCTTCAAGCTGATCTCGTAAGATAAGCGGCGAGCGTAAGCGCTTCGCCTCACAGCATGTTCGGAAGCACACGATCCGGCGGCTTGTGATTGTCGAGGAAGGCACGGATGTTGATGATGACTTTCTCGCCCATCTCGACACGGCCTTCGATCGTCGCCGAGCCCATATGCGGCAACAATACCACCTTGCCGGCGCGCGCGAGCCGCACCAGCTTCGGACTCACCGCGGGCTCATGTTCGAACACGTCGAGCGCGGCACCGGCAATGTCGCCCGACTCGATCAGCTTGATCATCGTCTCTTCGTCGATCACCTCGCCGCGCGCGGTGTTGACGATATAGGCGTCCTTGCGGATCAGCTTGAGACGGCGTGCTGACAACAGGTGGAACGTCGCCGGCGTATGCGGACAGTTCACCGAGATGATGTCCATGCGCGCCAGCATCTGGTCGAGCGAATCCCAATAGGTCGCACCGAGTTCTTCGGCGATCTTCGGGGCGACGGGTTTGCGGTTGTGATAGTGGATCTGTAGCCCGAAAGCGCGGGCGCGGCGCGCGACGGCCTGGCCGATGCGGCCCATGCCGATGATACCGAGCCGCTTGCCGCCAAGCCGCTTGCCCAGCATCCAGGTCGGCGACCAGCCCTGCCAGTCCTTGCCTTCGGTCAGGATCGAGGCACCTTCGATCAGCCGGCGCGGCACTGCGAGGATCATCGACATGGTCATGTCGGCGGTGTCTTCAGTGAGCACCTTCGGCGTATTGGTGACGGTGATGCCGCGGGCATGGGCCGCGACGACATCGATATTGTCGACGCCGTTGCCAAAATTGGCAATCAGCCTGAGCTTGCAGTCGGGATGCTCGAGCAGTTCCTTGGTAATCTCGTCGGTGACGGTTGGCACCAGCACATCGGCGGTGCGGGTCGCTTCAGCGAGTTGCTCGGGCGTCAGCGGCGTGTCGTCGAGATTGATGTGCGCATCGAACAGTTCGCGCATGCGGGTCTCGATTGAGTCCGGCAGCTTGCGCGTGACGATGACGAGAGGCTTTTTCTTGACCGACATGTCCTGCTCACTCGCGCTTTGGCTAATCCGTTCAGTCCGCATTAACCCGGTTGTTCGAAACTGCCGCAGCCGCGAATTCACCGTTTCCTCGGGTTCCCCGACACCCTTTTTGGTGCCTTGGCCTTCGGTCCTCTCTAGCAGAAGACCAAGCCAAAACAAGAACCCAACAGGCGCGTGCGGCGCGGCGGCACTTGCGTTCTTTGGATTGGGTTGAGGTGGGGTTGATGGCGTTCCGGCGATTTGCGTGTGCGATGTTGGCGATGGGTACTCTGATCGCGGCAGCAATCGATCCGGCTCTCGCTGCCAAGGACACGCCGCTGGGCGCCAGCGGCCTGCCGGTGCCGCGCTACGTCAGCCTCAAGTCGGATCACGTTAATGTCCGCGCCGGCCCCACCAAGGACAATGATGTCGCCTGGGTCTATACTCGCTCCGGCCTGCCGGTGGAGATCACCGCCGAATACGAGAACTGGCGCCGCGTCCGCGATTCCGAGGGCGCCGAGGGCTGGGTCTATCACTCGCTGCTGTCCGGCCGCCGCACCGCGGTCGTGACCATGAAATCCAAGGACGAACTCGCCTCAATCTACGACAATCCGGATGCGACCAGCGCCGTCGCAGCGCGGTTACAGGCGGGTGTCGTGGCGCAGGTAAAGCGCTGCAACAATGGCTGGTGCCGGGTGATCGGCAACGGCTTTGATGGCTGGATCGAACAGCAACGGCTATGGGGCGTCTACGCCGACGAGAAGGTGAACTGAGCACATCCCGCATCGGGAGCCTGGCCTGCGCCGGTGCAGTGGTCGCCATGGCAGCGCTGCCATGGTCCGGCCCGGCTCGTGCGCAATCCGCCACTGAAACGTGCTTGGCTGTGGATCAGCGGCTGTCTGGTGATGCGACCCTTCGGCGCACCGTGGCTGCGCTGAAAACCGGTGGCCCACTCACGATCGTCGCCATGGGCTCGTCATCGACACTCGGCCTGTGGCAATCCGACCCCACCAAAACCTATCCCGGCATGCTGCAGAGCGAGCTGCAACGCCTGAAGCCGGGACTGCGCCTGGAGGTCATCAATAGCGGCCGGAACGCCGACACGATCCCGGGCAATATCGCCCGCTTCGACCGCGATGTGCTGGCGCATCGCCCGGATCTCGTGATCTGGCAGATCGGCACCAATGACGTGACCTGGCTGCAAAGCGCTGACAGCCTGACCGGCAGGATCGTCGAGGGCATCCGCCTGCTGAAGGCTGACGGCGCCGACGTGATCCTGATGGATCAGCAATACGCGCCGGTCATTCTCGCATCGCAATATTCCAAGATGCAGGCGAGCATAGCTGACGCCGCCCAGCAGGAACGCGTAGCGCTGTTCTCGCGCTTCGAGCTGATGCGCCGTGCAGTAGACGCAGGGCTCTCGATGAGAGCGCTAACGGCCTGGGACGGACTACACAATTCCGCAGCCGGCTACGAATGCACCGGTCGCTCCCTCGCCCGCGCGATCGTGGCGACGGCTGCAGCTGGCGAGCAAACGCCGCCGAAAACGGTTCGGCGGCGCAAATAACTTCAGAATTTGGATAAAGCCGTTTAGCGCTTTTTGCGCAGACGAACGACCATGTCGATGCGGCTGATCTCGAAGCCCTCGGGGACTTCCGGCATCTTGGTCAGCACGAGGTTCTGGTCCGGAATATCGACCAGCTCGTGGTTGTTCTCGAGATAGTAGTGGTGATGCGAGGTCACGTTGGTATCGAAATAGGTCTTCGTACCGTCGACGCTGACCTGACGAAGCAGGCCGGAATCCGTGAGCTGATTGAGCGTGTTGTAAACGGTCGCCAGCGACACCGGCACCTTGGCGAGGGTCGCTTCCTCGTAGAGCATTTCCGCGGTGAGATGACGCGCGCCCTTGCCGAACAGCAGCCAGCCCAGCGCCATGCGCTGACGGGTGGGACGCAGGCCGACCGACTGCAGCATCTCGTTGACGTCATGCCACGGGCAACCAGTCAAAGCCGGCTGGCGGCCGTGATTGATTTCCGCAACCGCAGCTGCGTCATCCAGAACTGAAACGCTGTCGCTCATATCCACGTCAGTAATCCTGCCGTTCACACTCAAAAAGAACACTGAATTAGCCTTCTATTATAGAAAGGCGGGGCCTCAGATGCAAGGTTTTCGCAACTAGGAGCCATGCATCAGAAGGGATGCTTCCGCAGTGCATCGCAACATGGTCAATAACCCGCCAAAAGCAGGCGATCCGGCGCTTTGCCGCCCCCTAAGCCTATGATAGAGAGCGCCCAACCGGGGCAAGTTCCCGTGTCATTTGGAACAATTCTATATGTGGCGACTCCAACCTGGGGTAGCCACCACCATCGATGGACCCAGAAAGCCGGCATGATCCAGGAACAACGCAACAGCTACGCATATGAAGACCTGCTGGCCTGCGGCCGCGGCGAGCTGTTCGGACCCGGCAATGCGCAATTGCCACTGCCGCCGATGCTGATGTTCGACCGCATCACCGAGATCACGGCTGACGGCGGCGAATTCGGCAAGGGTCTCGTGCGCGCTGAACTCGATGTCAATTCGGACCTCTGGTTCTTTGCCTGCCACTTCAAGGGCGATCCGGTCATGCCGGGCTGCCTCGGCCTCGACGCCATGTGGCAGATGGTCGGGTTCTTTCTGGGCTGGTCGGGCGGCATCGGCCCCGGACGTGCGCTCGGGCTCAGCGAGCTGAAGTTTTCCGGCCAGGTTCTCCCGAACGTCAAAAAGGTCGTGTACACCATCGATATCAAGCGCGTGATGCGTTCAAAATTGTGGTTGGGGATTGCCGACGGCTCGCTTTCGGCCGATGGCGAGATTATCTATCGCGCCAAGGACCTGAAGGTCGGCCTGTTCAAGCAGGAAGCACCTGCCGCATTGCAGCCGGGAACGTGATCTACCGGGTGCCATTCAACGGCGGTCTCCGAGGGGGCGACCGCCAGTTCCACAACAACGTAATTCAAAGGGCGAGGCGATCATGAGGCGGGTTGTCGTCACGGGGATGGGCATTGTCTCATCTATCGGAAACAACACTCAGGAAGTGCTTGCGAGCCTCCATGAGGCAAAGTCGGGCATCACGCGCGCCGACAAATACGCAGAGCTTGGTTTCCGTTCGCAGGTGCAGGGCGCACCGACCATCAATCCGGCCGATGTGATCGACCGCCGCGCGATGCGCTTCCTCGGCGAAGGCGCCGCATGGAATCACATCGCCATGGAACAGGCCATCCAGGACTCCGGTCTCGAAGAGTCGGATATCTCGAACGAGCGCACCGGCATCATCATGGGCTCGGGCGGACCTTCCGCACGCACCATCGTCGAAGCCGCGGACATCACGCGAACGAAGGGTCCGAAGCGCGTTGGTCCGTTCGCGGTGCCGAAGGCGATGTCCTCGACCGCTTCTGCGACGCTCGCGACCTGGTTCAAGATCAAGGGTGTGAACTATTCGATCTCCTCCGCCTGCGCGACCTCGAACCATTGCATCGGCAATGCCTACGAGATGATCCAGTGGGGCAAGCAGGACGTCGTTTTTGCCGGCGGCTGCGAGGAACTCGACTGGTCGCTCTCGGTGCTGTTCGACGCCATGGGCGCAATGTCCTCGAAGTATAACGACACACCATCGACAGCCTCGCGTCCCTATGACGTCAGCCGCGACGGCTTCGTCATCGCCGGCGGCGCCGGCGTGGTCGTGGTCGAAGAACTCGAGCACGCGAAAGCACGCGGCGCCAAGATCTATGGCGAAATCATCGGCTACGGCGCCACCTCGGATGGCTACGACATGGTCGCTCCATCCGGCGAAGGCGCAGAGCGTTGCATGAAGATGGCGCTGGCCACCACCGGCGGCATCAAGATCGACTACATCAACCCGCATGCGACGTCGACGCCTGCCGGCGACCCGCCGGAAATGCAGGCGATCCGCAACGTGTTCGGCACTGGCGAGAAATGCCCGCCAATCTCGGCGACCAAGGCCCTCACCGGCCACTCGCTCGGCGCCACCGGCGTGCAGGAAGCAATCTACTCGCTGCTGATGATGCAGAACGGGTTTATCTGCGAGAGCGGCAACATCACCGAACTCGATCCGGTGTTCGCCGACATGCCGATCGTGCGCAAGCGCATCGACAATGTGAAGGTCGGCACCGTGCTGTCGAACTCCTTCGGCTTCGGCGGCACCAACGCCACGCTGGTCTTCAAGCGGATGGACGCATAACGCGATGCCATCACTGATGCAGGGCAAGCGCGGATTGATCATGGGCGTCGCCAATGATCATTCGATCGCGTGGGGAATCGCCAAGGCCCTGCATGCGCAGGGTGCCGAACTGGCTTTCACCTATCAAGGCGATGCGCTTGGCAAGCGCGTCAAGCCGCTGGCGGAATCGCTCAATGCGGATCTGATCCTGCCCTGCGACGTCGAGGACATCGCCAGCGTCGATGCTACGTTCTCTGCGATCAAGGAGAAATGGGGCGGGCTGGATTTCCTGGTTCACGCTATCGGCTTCTCCGACAAGAACGAACTCAAGGGGCGCTACGCCGACACCACGCGTGCGAACTTCTCGCGCACCATGGTGATCTCCTGCTTCTCCTTCACCGAAGTCGCCAAGCGCGCGTCGGAAATCATGAAGCCCGGCAGCGCCATGATCACGCTAACTTTTGGCGGATCGACCCGCGTGATGCCGAACTACAATGTCATGGGCGTTGCCAAGGCCGCTCTCGAAGCCTCGGTGCGTTATCTCGCATCTGACTTTGGCCGGCAGGGCATTCGCGTCAACGCGGTGTCGGCTGGCCCGGTACGCACACTGGCCGGCTCGGGCATCGGCGATTCCCGCGCGATGTTCGCATTCCAGCAGAAGCATTCGCCGCTCGGCCGCGGCGTAACACTGGAAGAACTCGGCGGCACTGCGCTGTATCTGCTGTCGGATCTTTCCGGCGGCGTGACCGGCGAAACGCATTTCGTCGACTCCGGCTACAACATCATCTCGATGCCGCATCCGGATGCGTTGAAGGCAGACGCAAGCGAGTAATTCGCCTTACGTCTTTTCCCCCGATGCAAATTCCATTGCCCGCTGGAAGGCCGGACGAGCGCTGCAACGGTCGAGATAGCGCTCGAACGCCGGGCGCGACGGGACCATCTTGAAATTGCGCACGGCAAAGTTCAGTCCTGAACCGATGGCGATATCGGCGGCAGAGAATTGTGCGCCAAGAATCCATGGACCTTCATCAAGCGCGGCTTCGAGCACATCGAACACGCGCTGCGCATCACCCCAGCCCGCGGCCACCGGATTCAGCTCCATCTTGGTCGCGATCTGTGCGATCGCCGGTTCGATACAGCCCGGCGCAAAGAACAGCCAGTAGAGATACTTCGCACGATGCGAGTCGCCGAGCGGGGGCGCCAGCTTCGCTTCGGGATAGCGCTCGGCCACATAAGCGCAAATCGCCGCAGCCTCGGCCATGGTGGCGTCGCCATCCTGCAAAGCCGGCACCTTGCCCATCGGATTGACGGCGAGGAATTCCAGCGTGCGCTGCGCACCGGTGGAGATATCGGTCAGCACGCGCTCATAGGCGACGCCGGTTTCCTCCATCAGCCAAAGCGCCGTGAATGAGCGCGAGCGCGGCGACCAGTAGAGTTTCATCATCTGGAGATCCTCCGGAGAAACATTTTGCCATTTGTGCGGGGATTCGGAGAAAGCTGCAAGACGCAGAGCGCTCAGACTCTTCGAAACTCTCATCGCCGCGAAAGCGGGATCCAGTAACCGGCAGTGTCAGTGATGACAGTTGAGTATGACGCGGCGCGACAAGAAAAAGCCCCCGCGACATAGTCGCAGGGGCTTTCATATTCACGATGGCGGGCCGAGGTTACTCAGCCGCCTGCAGTATCGGCTTCTCGACAAGATCGAAACGATCCGCGTTCATCACCTTCACCCAAGCCTTGACGAAGTCCTTCACGAACTTCTGCTTGGCGTCGGCGCTTGCATAGACCTCCGCGAAGGCACGCAGCTGCGAGTGCGAACCGAAGACCAGATCGGCGCGTGTACCGGTCCACCTGACTTCGCCGCTCTTGCGATCACGTCCCTCGTACACATTGTTCGAGCCATCGACCGCCTTCCACTCCGTGCTCATGTCGAGCAGGTTGATGAAGAAGTCGTTGGTCAACGTCTCCGGTGTCTTGGTGAAGACACCGCGCACGGACTGCCCGGAATTCGCACCAAGTACTCGCAAGCCGCCGACGAGAACCGTCATTTCCGGAGCAGTCAGCGTCAGCAATTGCGCGCGATCCACCAAAGATACTTCGGCCGGTACGGCCGACGTGGCCTTGAGGTAGTTACGGAAGCCGTCCGCGACCGGTTCCATCACCTCGAAGGATTCCACATCGGTTTGCGCCTGCGAGGCGTCGCCGCGCCCCGGAGAGAACGGAACGGTCACATCCAGGCCAGCATCCTTCGCGGCTTTCTCGACCGCCGCGCTGCCGCCGAGGACGATCAGGTCGGCAAGCGAAACCTGCTTGTCACCAGATTGCGCCGCGTTGAACTCCTTTCGGATTCCATCGAGCACCTGCAACACCTTGGCTAGCTGAGCCGGCTGGTTGACCTCCCAGTCCTTCTGGGGGGCCAGACGGATACGCGCGCCGTTGGCACCGCCACGCTTGTCGCCACCACGGAAGGTGGAGGCCGAAGCCCAGGCCGTGCTGACCAATTCGGACACGGTCAGGCCCGATGCCAGCAGCTTGGCCTTGAGCGCAGAGACGTCGGTGTCGTCGATCACCGGATAGTCAACCGCAGGGATCGGATCCTGCCAGATCAACTCTTCCTTGGGCACTTCCGGACCGAGATAACGCACGCGCGGACCCATGTCGCGATGAGTCAGCTTGAACCAGGCCCGAGCAAAAGCTTCAGCGAAGGCCTGCGGATTCTGCAGGAAGCGGCGTGAGATTTTCTCATAGGCCGGGTCCAGACGCAGGGACAGATCCGTCGTGAGCATGGTCGGCTTGTGCTTCTTCGATGGATCATGCGCGTCGGGGATCACTTCCTCGGCGTCCTTGGCCTCCCACTGGATGGCCCCACCGGGGCTGCGGGTCTGCACCCATTCATACTTGAACAGGTTCTCGAAGAAGAAGTTGCTCCACTGCGCCGGCGTCTGCGTCCAGGTGACCTCAATGCCGCTACCAACGGCGTCTGCACCGGATCCAGTACCGTAGTTGCTCGCCCAGCCAAGACCCTGCGCTTCCAGGCCGGCAGCTTCAGGCTCCGGACCCTTGTGGGACTCAGGCGCAGCGCCATGGGTCTTACCGAAGGTGTGACCGCCGGCGATCAGCGCCACGGTTTCCTCGTCGTTCATCGCCATGCGCTTGAAGGTCTCGCGGATGAAGCTGGCGGCCGCAACCGGATCGCCGCTGGCACCCGGACCTTCCGGATTCACATAGATCAGGCCCATTTCCGTGGCACTGAGCGGAGCTTCGAACTTGTCGAGCGACCGGTGGGACAGCCACGTGGTTTCGGGGCCCCAGTTCACGTCCTGATCAGGCTCCCAGACGTCGGCGCGACCGCCGGCGAAACCGAAGGTGCGAAAACCCATGGTCTCCAGCGCCACGTTGCCGGTCAGGATCAGCAGGTCGGCCCACGAGATCTTGTTGCCGTATTTCTGCTTGATCGGCCACAGGAGGCGGCGTGACTTGTCGATGTTGACGTTGTCCGGCCAGGAATTGAGCGGAGCAAAACGCTGCTGACCGCGACCGCCACCACCGCGGCCATCGCTGAGCCGATAGGTGCCGGCAGCGTGCCACGACATGCGGATGAACTGCGGACCGTAATGTCCGAAATCAGCCGGCCACCAATCCTGCGAATCGGTCATCAGCTTGCGCAGGTCGTTTTTCAACGCCTCGTAATCAAGCTTCTTGAATTCCTCGGCGTAGTTAAACGCATCGCCCATCGGATCGGACAGCGACGAGTGCTGGTGGAGAATCGACAGGTCTAGCTTGTTCGGCCACCAGTCACGATTGGCCCGGGCAGCGGGGGCATGCGCAACGGGGCACTTGCCGGCGCCATTCTCATTCGTCGTGTCCATCAGTCTCTCCTTCTGGCTGTTTGGAATATGAGCCGTCCCAGGCAACACCGACACACCGGATCGCCTTCAAAAACCCGCTCAAATTTTCCAAAAGCTGTCTAATTTCAATTGTCTGCCGAATTCCTCGGCGAGCTTGGCGCTCACCCTAATTGGATTTCGTGACGAGAGATTGGAAGAATTCTTAGATCAGGTCCAGTCGAATTGTCTTCTCTCTCCGATCAGTTTATCTGATGATTCATGATCACGCTCCGCCAACTCCGCTATCTCGCCGCTCTTGCCAAACATGGCCATTTCGGCCGCGCGGCCGAGACCTGCAACGTCACCCAGCCTGCGCTGTCGATGCAGATACGCGATCTCGAACGGACGCTGGGCGTCAAGGTGGTGGAGCGCCGGCCCGGCGAGGTGATGCTGACCGATGTCGGGCGCGAAGTGGCGCGGCGCGGCGAGGACGTGCTGGCGGCCTCGCGCGACCTGGTGGACTTTGCGCGGCATCGCGGTGGACTCCTGACCGGGCGGCTGACGCTCGGCGTGATCCCGTCGCTGGCGCCGTATCTGCTGCCGCGGATCCTGCCGATGCTACAGAAACAGTTTCCGGAATTGCGGCTGGAGCTGCGCGAGACGCAGACCAGGCAACTGGTCGACGATATCAAGTCAGGCGCACTCGATGCCGCGATGCTGGCGCTGCCGCTTGGCGAGCCTGAGATCGATACGGCCAAATTGTTCGACGATCTGTTCCTGCTCGCGGTGCCGGCAGACGATCCCCGTCCGGCCGACAAACGCATCAAGGCGATGGAGATCGACCAGAGCCGACTGATCCTGCTGGAGGACGGCCACTGCCTGCGCGATCAGGCGCTGGCCTTCTGCGCCACCGCAGCGCGCGGCCATCAGTCCGGCGGCAACGGCATGGCCTTCGCTGCGTCCAGCCTCTCCACGGTGATGCAGATGGTCGCCAGCGGCTATGGCGTGACATTGATCCCGCAGATCGCCGCCGACGTCGAACAACGCGACCAGCGCGTCAAATTCCTGCGGTTGGAGAATCCGCAGCCCGGCCGCACCATCGGCCTCGCCTTTCGCCGGACGTCTCCGCGCAAGGCGGACTTCGCCGCATTGGGCGATGTGGTGAAGGACAGCGTTATCGGCTGATCGTGATGGACCACAAAAGAAAACGCACCGGCGCGGCTGCGCCGATGCGTTTCCGGACGAGCGAAGCGATCGCGCCTAGCTCTTCTGCTTGGCGATGACCTTGTCCTTGATGCCGTCATAGGTCTTCTCGGGCACGATCTTCTTCTGCACGAGTTCGTCCTTGCCCTTATACGGACGGCCTTTGACGATGGCCGCCGAATAGGCCTTGCCGATGCCGGGCAGAGCCTCGAGCGCCTCGACACTGGCGGAGTTGAGATCGAGCAGCTCAGCCTTCGGTGCCGGGGCCATCTTCGATTCGCTGGCAGGCGCCATCTTGGATGTGGCAGCCGGGGCCATCTTGCCGGCGGGAGCAGCGGGCTGCGGCGACTGCGCCATCGACGGCGCGGATGCGAGCAGACCCAGAGTGAGAGCGGCAGCGGTCAAAGTAGCAAATTTGAAATGGCGCATCGTGGTGTCCCTCCAAGGACGGTTAAGTAACGCCATCAAGCTAGCTGCGGATTCATGGCGCCGCCATGGCGCGAAAATGAACCGCAGATAAAAGCTGAAGTTTATTTTGGTAGTTAAGCCGGCTTGCTCATGATGAGGATTGCGCTCAGGACCCTGCCTGCAGTGCCTTGTCGATCTCGACTTTCAGCACGCGCTCGTAATTTTCCTGCGTGATGCCACCGACCATCTTGTAGGCGATGCGGCCGTCGCGGCCGACGATGAAGGTTTCGGGCACGCCATAGACACCCCATTCGATCGCGGCGCGGCCGTTGCCGTCGACGCCAACGATGCCGAACGGATTGCCGTAACGACCGAGAAAGCGGCGCGCGTTGTCCGGTGCGTCCTTGTAGTTGATGCCGACCAGTTGCAGCCGTTTGTCCTTGCCGAGTTCTGTCAGCAGCGGTGCCTCCTCGTGGCACGGCACGCACCACGATGCCCAGACATTAACGAGACTGACCTTGCCCTTGAAGGCTGCGGGATCGAGACCCGGTACCGACGCACCGCTATCGGTAAGGCCTTCCAGTGCCGGTAATGTCGTCTGTGGCGCGGCGCGGCCGATCAATGCCGAGGGCAGTTTCGCGGGGTCGGCTCCGAGCCGAAACCAGAACAGCGCCGCGAGCGCGGCAAAGATCAGCAGAGGCAGCGCGAGCATCCAGCGGCGCTTCGGAGTGGCTTGCGTGGTCATGTGAGATCCGTCGCACCACGACCCGAGCGCCGCGCCACGCCGGAGGATTCCAACTCATGCAGCCGCGCGCGGACGCGACGATGATCGATGGCGATCCACACGATGAGGATCAGCACCACCGCTGCGACCAGCGCGTAGGACGTGACGATGAAAGATGCGTAGGGACCAAGCGCCATCACGGGAGTGCCACCGGCTTTGAGGCCTGCAGCATCTGCAGCGCGCGCAGGCGGCGCCGCAGGATCTCGTTACGCATGGCCGCGAGATGCAGCGTGATGAACAGCAGTGAGAATGCCACCGCCATCACCAGCAGGGGAATCAGAAACGACTTGTCGAGCGACGAGCCGCCCATCTTCATCACCGACGCCGGCTGATGCAGCGTATTCCACCAATCGACCGAGAACTTGATGATCGGAATATTGATGGCACCGACCAGCGTCAGCACCGCCGCGGCGCGCGCCGCCCGCGATGGGTCTTCAACAGCACGCCACAGCGCTATCAGGCCGAGATACATCAGAAACAGAATGAGCACCGAAGTCAGTCGGGCGTCCCATTCCCAATAGGTACCCCACATCGGCCGGCCCCACAGCGAACCCGTGACCAATGCGAGAAAGGTGAAGGCCGCGCCGATCGGTGCTGCGGATTTGGCGGCGACGTCGGCGAGCGGATGCCGCCACACCAGCGTGCCCAGCGATGCCACGCTCATGACCCCCCAGACGAACATCGATAGCCAGGCGTTCGGCACATGGATGAACATGATCTTGACGGTAGCACCCTGCTGGTAGTCATCCGGGGCCATGGCCGACTGATACAGGCCGATCGCAAGCAGAATGCCCGTCGCCATCGCCAGCCACGGCAGGATGCGGGTGGCGAGCGACAGGAACCGGGTTGGATTGGCGAGTTCGGTCAGCGTCATGGCATTTCCAATAGTCGCGGCTCTGCCCGGGATCAATGCAACTTATTCTCGTTCAACACGGCTCGCGACGAGTTGACCCAGGTCAATCCAGTGTCTCAGCCTGTCGTGATCCATCCAACTGTCTCAATCCAGTCCATGCCGCAGGCTCGCCGCCGCCGCGAAAGGCCCGATCACGAGGCTCGCCAGCGATAGCGCGCAGAGGATCGAGAATGGCGTCGAGAATGACAACTGTCCGGCGATGGCCGCATTGGAGGCCGCAACGCCGAAAATCAGCACCGGTATCGATAACGGCAACACCAGCACCGCCAGCAAGAGCCCTCCGCGCTGCAGGGTCACCGCCAGCGCGGCCCCGATCATGCCGGTGAAGGTCAGCGCCGGCGTGCCCGCCAACAGCGTCAGGGCGACCGCCAGCGTCGCCGGTCCGTCGAGATTGAGCAGCAGCCCCAGCACTGGCGTCGCGACGATCAGCGGCACGCCCGCGGCCAGCCAGTGCGCAAGAGCCTTGGCGGCGCAGGCGAGTTCCAGTGGCGTCCGGCTCATCAGAATGAGATCCAGCGAGCCATCGTCGTGATCGGCGGTAAACAACCGGTCTAGCGTCAGCAGGCTCGCGAGCAGCGCCCCGAGCCATAGAATCGCCGGCCCCAGTCGTGCCAGCAGCGCTAGATCCGGCCCCAGCGCGAAAGGCATCAGCACGACAACCGTCAGAAAGAACAGCACACCGATCAGCGCCCCGCCGCCGACCCGGACGGCAATACGGATGTCACGGCGAATCAACGCGCCAAGGGCACTCACGCCTCGCCCCCGATGCGCAACTCCCGGGCGGGAATGCCGAGCGGACCATGGGTCGCGGCAATAACCAGTCCGCCCGATGCGAGATGATCCGTCATCAGCCCCGCAAACACTCGCTGGCTGGCGAGATCCAGCGCTGCGGTCGGTTCGTCGAGCAGCCAGATCGGCCGGCGGACGGTCAGGAGACGCGCAATCGACAGCCGGCGACGCTGGCCGGCCGACAAGAAACCCGCGGGCAATGCTGCGGCATGGGAGAGACCTACTGCTGCAATGCACGTGGCTGGATCGGCCGGCGTGCCACCGAGGAAGTCGGCCCAGAAGGTCAGGTTTTCCGTCACCGTCAAAGCCGGCTTCATGGCGTCGCGGTGGCCCAGGTAATGGGCCTGTTCGGCAACGGTCATTTCGCCGTCGCCGCCCTCGAGAGTGATGGAGCCCTCGGCCGGCGCCAGCAGGCCTGCGATCAACCGCAGCAATGAGGTTTTGCCTGCCCCGTTAGGGCCAATGACCGCCACTGCCTTGCCTGCCGTGGCATCGAAATCGAGCCCGGCGAAGACTTCGCGGCCGCCCCGCAGGCATCGTAAATTGCGCCCCGAGAGCCGCATCTTAACCCTTCCATGACCATCTGATTTGGCTCAGAGGTCGCCGCGGCGTTGTTGCATCATTTCGCAGGGCTGCAAACGATTGTCGATATGGCAGCGGTTCTAGAAAGATTCTATAAGTCGGAACTTGATGCAGCACACAATCGGCGCCTGCAAGCAAACCGGCCTTCTCCGCCGACGGTGTCTCGATACCATTTTCCGGGTATCGGTCAACTGAATTGGGACCCCTTCACATGACCTCGCTCGACAGTTTCAAGTGCCAAAAAACCCTCAAGGTGGGCGCTAAAACTTACGTGTACTACAGCCTGCCGCTCGCTGAGAAAAATGGTCTGACAGGCATTTCGAAGCTGCCCTATTCGATGAAGGTCCTGCTCGAGAATCTGCTGCGCAACGAGGACGGCCGCAGCGTCAAGAAGGAAGACATCGTTGCTTTCTCGAAATGGCTGAAGAAGCGCAAGCTCGAGCACGAAATCTCGTTCCGCCCTGCGCGCGTGCTGATGCAGGACTTCACTGGCGTCCCCGCGGTAGTCGATCTTGCGGCCATGCGTAATGCGATGCAGGCGCTGAAGGGCGATCCCAAGAAGATCAACCCGCTGGTCCCGGTCGATCTGGTCATCGACCACTCGGTGATCGTGAACTTCTTCGGTGACAACAAGGCGTTCGGCAAGAACGTCGCCGAAGAGTACAAGCAGAACAAGGAGCGCTACGAGTTCCTGAAGTGGGGCCAGAGCGCGTTCTCGAATTTCTCCGTCGTGCCGCCCGGCACCGGCATCTGCCACCAGGTCAATCTCGAATATCTCGCCCAGACCGTCTGGACGAAGAAGCAGAAGATGACGGTCGGTAAGAAGACCGCCACCTTCGAGGTCGCCTATCCGGACACGCTGGTCGGCACCGACTCGCACACCACCATGGTCAACGGCCTCGCCGTGCTCGGCTGGGGCGTCGGCGGCATCGAGGCGGAAGCCGCGATGCTCGGCCAGCCGCAGTCGATGCTGCTGCCCGACGTGGTCGGCTTCAAGCTGTCGGGCGCACTCAAGGAAGGCGTCACCGCCACCGACCTCGTGCTCACCGTCACCCAGATGCTGCGCAAGCAGGGCGTCGTCGGCAAGTTCGTGGAATTCTACGGCCCCGGCCTCGACGCCATGTCGGTCGCTGACAAGGCGACAATCGGAAATATGGCGCCGGAATATGGCGCGACCTGCGGCTTCTTCCCGGTCGATGCCGCCACCATCGACTATCTGAAAACTTCGGGCCGCAAATCGGCGCGTGTCGCACTGGTTGCCGCTTATGCCAAGGCGCAGGGCCTGTACCGCACCGCCAAGTCGCCCGATCCGGTGTTCACCGAAACGCTGAAGCTCGATCTCGGCGACGTCGTACCCTCGATGGCCGGCCCGAAGCGTCCGGAAGGCCGCGTCGCACTGCCCGCCATCGCCGATGGCTTCTCTGCCGCGCTAACCACCGAATACAAGAAGCCGGATAACCACAACGCGCGCTTCCCCGTCGAGGGCAAGAACTTCGATGTCGGCCATGGCGACGTGGTGATCGCTGCCATCACCTCCTGCACCAACACCTCGAATCCGAGCGTGCTGATCGCCGCCGGCCTGCTGGCACGTAACGCCGTGGCCAAGGGCCTCAAGACCAAGCCGTGGGTGAAGACCTCGCTGGCGCCGGGCTCGCAGGTCGTCGCTGAATATCTCGCCAATTCCGGCTTGCAGCTCGATCTCGACAAGATCGGCTTCAACCTCGTCGGCTTCGGCTGCACCACCTGTATCGGCAATTCCGGCCCGCTGCCGCCGGAGATTTCGAAGTCGATCAACGACAACGGCATCGTTGCCGCAGCGGTTCTTTCGGGCAACCGTAACTTCGAGGGTCGCGTCTCGCCGGACGTGCAGGCAAACTACCTCGCCTCGCCGCCGCTGGTCGTCGCGCACGCACTTGCCGGTACGGTGACCAAGAATCTAGCGGTCGAGCCGATCGGCGAAGGCAAGGATGGCAAGCCGGTGTTCCTGAAAGACATCTGGCCGACCACGAAGGATATCAACGCCTTCATCAAGAAGTACGTGACGTCGACGATCTTCAAGAAGAAGTACGCAAACGTGTTCGACGGCGATGCCAACTGGCGCAAGATCAAGACGGTCGAGAGCGAGACCTACAAGTGGAACATGGGTTCGACCTATGTGCAGAACCCACCCTACTTCGAAGGCATGAAGAAGGAACCGGAGCCGACCACCGACATCATCGACGCGCGCATCCTGGCTCTGTTCGGCGACAAGATCACTACCGACCACATCTCGCCTGCCGGTTCGATCAAGCTCACCTCACCCGCGGGCAAGTATCTGTCGGAGCACCAGGTGCGCCCGGCCGACTTCAACCAGTACGGCACGCGCCGCGGCAACCACGAAGTGATGATGCGCGGCACCTTTGCCAATATCCGCATCAAGAACTTCATGATGCAGGGTGCTGACGGCAACGTGCCGGAAGGCGGCATGACCAAGCACTGGCCCGATGGAGAAGCCATGTCGATCTACGACGCCGCGATGAAGTATCAGGCCGAACAAGTGCCGCTGGTCGTGTTCGGCGGTGCCGAATACGGCAACGGTTCGTCGCGCGACTGGGCTGCGAAGGGCACCCGTCTGCTCGGCGTTCGCGCCGTGATTACCGAAAGCTTCGAACGTATTCATCGATCCAATCTGGTCGGCATGGGCATTCTGCCGCTAACCTTCGAGAACGGCTCATCGTGGAAGAAACTCGGCCTCAAGGGCGACGAGAAGGTCACGATCCGCGGCCTGACCGGCGACATCAAGCCGCGCCAGCAGATGGTGGCGGAAATCGTGTCGGCCGATGGCTCACTCCACAAGGAGACGCTGCTCTGCCGCATCGATACGCTGGACGAGCTCGAATATTACCGCAATGGCGGCATCCTGCATTACGTGCTGCGTCAGCTTGCAGCCTGACGCCCATACGTGGTGTGACGTAGTGCCTCACCGCGAAGTGAGTGGCTAGTGAACAGAAGGCGGCCTATGAAGGGCCGCCTTCTGGCGTTTGAGGGCATGAACGTGTTAGCGACACCAATGTGCGACACCGTCTGTTATGTGTCTCACCTCGAGCGTGGCAAAACCTCATGAAATCCTTTGGCGGCATATCGCAGTGGACCGGCGCGCTCAGCGTGTGCGCCGCCATTGCAGCAAGCGGTAGCGCGCTGGCCCAGCCTAGGGCCGTGGTGGAGCTGTTTACCTCGCAAGGTTGCTCGTCCTGCCCGCCTGCAGACAAGATCATCGGCGACCTCGCCAAAGACCCGTCGGTGATCGCATTGAGCATGCCGATCGACTACTGGGACTACCTGGGCTGGAAGGACACGCTGGCCGACTCGCGTTTCAGCGCGCGGCAGAAGGCCTATTCACAGATGCGCGGCGATCGCGACATCTACACGCCGCAAGTCGTCGTCAACGGCGCCACTCAGGTGATCGGCAGCGATGCCGATCGTATCCAGGGCGCGATCAGCGAAACCAAGAAAGGCACCGTGATGACGGTGCCGGTGTCGATGTCGGTTTCCGGCAAACACGTCAACGTGTCCGTTGCCGCATCGAACAATGCGCCGGATACGGCGCATGGCGAAGTCTGGATCTGTTCCGTGTCGAAGGCAGTGCCGATCACGGTCGGGCGCGGCGAGAATCGCGGCAAGCAACTGACATACTACAATGTCGTCCGGAACTGGCTGAAGGTCGGTGACTGGACCGGCAACGCCGCCAACTGGACGCTGCCGCTGGAGAACATCTCCAGGGATGGTGTCGATGCCGCCGTCGTTTATGTGCAAGACGGCACGCGCGACAAGCCCGGCGCGATGCGCGGCGCGGCCTATACGTCGCTACAGTAAGTCTTCAGATTGATAACTTCGGTAGCTGCTGCGCTTACGCGTGGCATGCCCGCACCATTGTGAGCCCTCGGCGAAGACTGGATTGCTTCGTCGCTTCGCCTATCGCAATGACGCTTGATGGTCTCGCAAAAGCATCCACCAAAAAGAAAAGGACCAACTTGCGTTGGCCCAGTGGGGATTAACTTCCTGCGCAGGGTCCGATCCCAACGACCGCGGGGGGCTGGGGGCTGAGGAATCCGAGACCGGAAGAACCGGACCCGACGCAGTATCTTCTTGTCGCAATCCAGAAGGGCGCCCGATGGGCCAAAATTTGGCGGCAATAAGATTCACCTGACGTTCCCGTGACGGGAAATTTCTACCATCGGGCCTGCGGATCGGCCCTTGCAGAGGACCGCGGTCGGCGCGATCATGTCGACGATATGACAGGAGGCGCTGCATGAATGTGATTCCGGGAGATACTGAGCCCACCGAGAATCGCGCGGCGACGGGCTCTGCCGCCGCCGCGCCCGTCGTCAGCTTCAATCGCCTTGAGCTCAGCCGCATCCTCAACCTGTACGGCCGTATGGTCTCCGACGGCGAGTGGCGCGATTACGCCATCGACTTTCTGCGCGACCGCGCGGTGTTCTCGGTGTTCCGCCGCTCGTCGGAAGTGCCGCTCTATCGCATCGAGAAAGATCCGCGACTGGCGCGCAAGCAGGGCATGTATAGTGTGATCTCGGCCAGCGGCATGATTCTGCGCCGCGGCCAAGAACTCGACCGCGTGCTCCTGGTGATCGATCGCAAGCTGGCGGTGGTGTAATCGATTCGCACAGCGTCAGGGCAGCGTGCGGGCGCCGTCGCCAAGTGCGAGCTGCATCGAAACGGTATCAAGCCAGCGATCGAACTTGAACCCGACATCGGTATGCACCCCAACCATCTGAAACCCGGCATTGCGATGAACCGCGATGGAGCCGGCATTGGCGCTGTCACCGATCACGGCGACCATCTGGCGGTAGCCGCGGCTCTCGCATTCGGCGATCAGCCGCGCCAGAAGTTTGCCGCCAACGCCTCGCCGTTGGGCTTTCGGATCGAGATAAATCGAATTCTCGACGGTAAAGCGATAGGCCGGTCGCGGGCGATGCGCGCTGGCATAGGCATAGCCGACAACCCGGCCTTCCAGCACAGCCGCGAGATACGGATAGCCCCCGCTCACCATCCCCTCGAAACGCCGCGTCATCTCGGCCAAATCTGGCGGGATCAGTTCGAACGTGGCCGTGCCGAACTGCACCGCCTCGGCATAGATCGCGGTGATCGCGGGCAGATCTGCCGCCGTGGCGGGCCTGATTTCAATATCGGACATGGCGCTGAGACTATTTTTGCTCCACCCAAAAGAAAAGCCCCGGCCTTTCGGTCGGGGCTAAGATCTTCTCTATGCTCTGAGCTTATTCGCGCTGTCCGAGCAGCTGCAGCAGCAGCGTGAACAGGTTGATGAAGTTCAAGTAGAGCGACAGGGCACCGGTGATCGCCGCGCGCTCGGCGATATCGCCGCCCTGCGAGGCGTAACCGTAGATGTAGTCGTTCTTCAACCGCTGGGTATCGTAGGCAGTGAGGCCCGCGAAGATCAGCACACCGACGACCGACACGATGAACTGCAGCATCGACGAAGCGACGAAGATGTTCACGACGCTCGCGATGATGATGCCGAACAGGCCCATCAGCAGGAACGAGCCCATGCCCGTCATGTCACGCTTGGTGGTGTAGCCGTAAAGGCTCAGTGCACCGAACGAGGCAGCGGTGATGAAGAACACCCGCACGATCGACGTGTGCGTGTACACCAGGAAGATCGACGACAGCGAGATGCCCATCAGAGCCGCGAAGGCCCAGAACAGCAACTGCGCAGTAGCCGGCTTCAGCCGGTTGATGCCGAACGAGATGGCGAACACCATGACCAGAGGCGCCAGGATGAACACCCACTTCAGCGGGCTCACGAACATCGCATAGCCGAACGGCGTCAGGTAGGAGCTACCGATCCGGGCAGCGGCGCCCGACGGGTCGGTAGTCACGGCGGCCATGTACACGCCGAGAGCAGCCAGGCCGGTGATGGCCAGACCGATCGTCATGTAGTTGTAGATGCGCAGCATGTAGGAGCGCAGTCCGGCGTCCACGGCAGCGGCATCGCGCGCGCCGGCCCGGCCGAAGGGGGAAGCATAGTTACGGTCTAGATCCGACATGGTCGAAACCTCGATGTTGTCCGGCTGATCGCAAAGGGTTCGCGTCGCCGGTTCGAATTATATCCCAGATATCTGCGCTTCCTGACACTAAACTCGATTTCATAAAAAATCGATGTCATCTGCGCTCGATGCCTGACCCATAGGGTATGTGGTAAACTAACACATTCGCTGCAAGCTTCCACGCGTGGCGGAATGTCGCTCCGATTTGCATTCAGGCAACCGGGTAAACTTTCAGCCTGACGCAAGCTTGGCGATTTCTCAGTCATTTTGCACGAATCAGCCCGTGCAAAGGCTGCTTCGTGTCAAAACAGGTCACAAATTCCGTAACACGGTGGCAGGCTTCTGGTTCAAGGCTACCAACGTACCCACCAGGCCCAAACCCACTGTGACAATTAGCGCCGCCAGCACGACGCCAGCCGCGCTGCCAGCCTGCCAGACAAAGCTCAGCGTCATCAGGCGCGTGACGATCAGCCACGCCGCCACCGAGCCGGCGATGACCCCAAACACCGCCGTGGCCAGGCCGATCATCAGATATTCGAGGGCATAGGCACCCAAAAGCCGCGCACGCGTTGCGCCGAGGGTCTTGAGAATCACGGCGTCATAGACGCGATGCCGGTGACCGGCGGCCAGCGCGCCACCGAGCACGAGGATGGCCGAGAGCAGCGTCACCGCGCTGGTACCGCGGATCGCCAGCACGAGATTTGTGACAACCGATCCCACAGTGTCGAGCGCTTCCCGGACCCGCACGGTGGTGATCATCGCGAATGCGTCGGCCACCGCCTTGACCAGACCGGCGTCCTGGGACGGATCGGACTTCGGTTCGGTCAGCGTGGCAATATGGGTATGCGGCGCACCGCGGAAGGTATTGGGCGAGAACACCAGGACGAAATTGATGCCGAGGCTCTGCCAGTCGACGGACCGCATATTGCCGATCCTGGCGGTGATATCGCGGCCGAGCACGTTGACGGTGACCTCGTCGCCCAGTTTGAGCCCGAGCCCGTCGGCCAGCTTCTTCTCGAACGACACCAGTGGCGGGCCGCTATAGTCGGGCGCCCACCATTCGCCCTCGACCAGCTTGGAGCCACGCGGAACCTCGTTGGTGTAACTGAGGCCGCGGTCGCTCTGCAGTACCCATTCGGCATCGGATGACGGCTTGAGGTCTTCTGCCTTGACGCCGCGCGCGGCGACGATCCGGCCGCGCAGCATCGGCACATCCTCGACGGTCGACTGCGGCTGCTTCTCCCTGAGAAACGCGCTGAAGCGGTCGGCCTCGGTGGAGGGAATGTCGATGAAATAGAACGACGGCGCCTTCTCCGGCAGCGCTGCCATGAACTGCCGGCGCAGATTGCCGTCGATCTGGGTGACGGTCACCAGCACCGTCAGGCCGAGCCCGAGCGACATCACCACCGACGGCGTCAGCGCGCCCGGCCGGTAGATATTGGCAATAGCCAGCCGCAGCATGGTCATGCTCGGCCGCGGTAATTTGCGCGCAAAAGCCATCAATGCGCCAGCGATACCGCGCAGCAAGGCGAAAACGACCATCGACGACACCACAAATACGGCAGCGACGCGTTTGTCGTAAGCGAGCCCGACCACCACCGCGATCAGCACCCCGACCACGAGTGCCATCCAGAGTATGTAGCGCAACTTCGGCCGGTGAGATTCCGTCAATGCCGCATCACGAAACAGCGCCGCGACCGGGACGTCATGCACCCGGGCCAAGGGCCACAGCCCAAAAGCCAGCGCCGTCAGCAGCCCGTACAGCAACGACAACGCCAGCTCGCCGAGATGAAGCGCCGGCACCACCGGCAGCGGCAGCAGCTTGCCAAACAGGCCGACAATAGCAAACGGCAGGGACGCACCGACCACCATGCCGATCAGCGAGCCGATCACCGCCAGCACCAGTACCTGGGTGAGGTAGATCGCGAATACGTCGCGGCCAGTCGCGCCAAGCGCTTTCAACGACGCGATGACATCGCGGCGGCGATCAATATGGCTCTTCACGGCATTGGCGACGCCGACGCCGCCGACCAGCAGTGACGCGAGGCCGACCAACGTCAGGAACTGGGTGAATCGCGTGATGGTGCGCTCAAGCTGCGGCGACGCGTTGTCGCGCGAACGGATTTCCCAGCCGGCTTGCGGCAATTGGGCACGCGCATCGTCGGCCAGCGCCTTGGCAGCGCGATCGCCGGAAACGGTGTCCGGCAGGCGAACACGATAGATCCAGCGCACCAGACTGCCGGGCTGCAGAAGCTTGGTGGCGCGCAGAGCGTCCTCACTGGTGAGGAAACGCGGCGCGAACCCGACACCGCCAGCGAGTTTGTCGGGCTCCGCTGAAATTTCGCTGCGAAGCTCGAACGTCGCATTACCGACCGTGAGGCGGTCACCGACCTTGAGGCCTAGCCGGGCCATCAATGTCGTATCCGTCGCGGCGCCATAGGCCCCGTCGCGTTCGGCGAGCAGATCGCTCATCGGCATGTCGGGCGCCAGGGTCGCCTTGCCGAGCAAGGGATAGCTGCCATCGACGGCCTTGATCTCAACAAGCGCAAGATTGCCGTCCTGCGCGCGCGCCATGCCGCGCAGCGTTGCGGCAACCGACACTGCACCGCGTGCGCGCAAGAAGGCGAGTTCTTCCGGCTTGGCCTCACGCTGCATCAGCGAGAATGCCACGTCGCCGCCGAGCAGCGTACGGCCTTCGCGCGCCACGCCCTCGCCCAAACTTGCCGCGACCGAACCAACGCCTGCGATGGCCATGACGCCCAGCGCGATGCAGGCGATGAAAACGTAGAAGCCGCGCAGGCCGCTGCGCAGCTCGCGGAAAGCGTAACGCAACGCCAGCGACGGGCCTCGGCTGTTAGGAATGGTCTCGGTGATGGTCATCGGATCAGGCCGTCTCGACCCAGTTGCGCTCGGTGGCGGGCCCATCGATCCGGCCGGAACGTAATCGCACCACGCGGTCGCAGCGATGCGCCAGCGTATTGTCGTGAGTCACCAGCACCAGCGTCATGCCGCGCTGCGCGTGCTGCGCGAACAAGAGATCGACGATCTGGCCGCCGGTGGATTCGTCGAGATTGCCGGTCGGCTCGTCGGCGACCAGGATCGCAGGATCCGGCGCCAATGCGCGCGCCAGCGCGACGCGCTGCTGCTCGCCACCGGAAAGCTGGGTCGGATAGTGATGCAGACGGGCACCGAGACCGACCGCTTCCAGCTCGCGCGCCGCACGGCCGGCTGGGTCGGGATGACCTGCCAGCTCCAGCGGTACCGCGACATTCTCCAGCGCCGTCATGGTCGGGATCAGGTGAAAGGACTGGAAGACGATGCCGACATGACGGCCACGAAACCGCGCCAATCCGTCCTCATCGAGATCATTGAAAGAGGTGCCATTGACCACCACCTGACCGGAGTCAGGACGCTCCAGCCCCGCCATCACCATCAGCAGCGTGGACTTGCCGGAGCCCGACGGGCCAATCAGCCCGATCGCTTCACCCGATCCGACGCGCAGGCTGATATCCTTGAGGATATGCACCCGCGCAGCGCCGGTGCCGAGCGAGAGGTTGATGTTCGAGATTGAAATGGTGTCCGGCGAAACGCCGGCCGATGATGAGGCTTCAATGAAAGTATCCATGCGAGCTTCATATGGCACTTCGTTTGCGGCGGTCGAGGGGCTGCTGTGCACGTTTATGTGGCTGGTCGTCGCCGGGCTGACGGTCGCACTTCCGATCCCCACCGCCACGGCGCAGACGGCCGCCACCGGCACGGCCAAGCCCGTCAAACTGGTCGTGCTGGGGGACTCCCTGAGCGCAGGTTATGGCCTGCCGGCGGCAGCCGCGTTTCCGGTCCGGCTACAAAAGGCCCTGAAGGACAAGGGGATAGAGGTCGAGATGATCAATGCCGGCGTATCCGGGGATACCACCTCGGGCGGCCTCGGGCGGCTCGACTGGTCGGTGCCCGAGGGGACGCAGGGCGTGATCGTCGAACTCGGCGCCAACGACGCACTGCGCGGCACCGATCCGAAGGTCCCGCGTGCGGCACTCACCGAGATTCTGACGCGGCTGAAGGCCCGCAACATCGCCGTGCTTCTCTGCGGCATGGTGGCACCGCCGAACTACGGCGCCGACTATGCGGAAAAGTTCAATTCGATCTATCCGGATCTCGCCAAGCAATTTGGCGTGCCACTCTATTCGTTCTTTCTCGAAGGCGTCGCCGGGGACAGTAAACTCAACCAGGCCGACGCGATGCATCCGACAGCGGATGGGGTCGACATCGTCGTGAAAAACATCCTGCCCAGCGTCGAGGCATTTGTCGGCACGATCGCTGGGCAACGCAGTTGAGAAACAGGCAGCCTCAACCTTAATGACGGTTTTTCACGGAACCTTCATGCACCGAGCGCGGCATCTGCTTCGCAGAGTCACAGAAGTCGGGTAAAAAAAAGACATCGGTGATTCGTCACCGGCTCGTTTGTTCGGGCATGATTTTCGCCGAGGGGTGTGGGCGTGCGTAAGCACACCGTAGTCAGCACCTTTCGGCGAAAATCGCGCCCCGGCAAAGAGGAGCTGACTATGCCGCGTTTGTTCGCCGGACTGGAGATACCAGCCGAGATCGGCCAGACATTGGCCAATTTGCGTGGCGGCCTGCCAGGCGCACGCTGGATCGATCCCGAAAATTATCATGTCACGCTTCGCTTCATCGGCGACATCGACGGCGTTTCCGCCAACGAAATCGCCGATCTGATGTCGCGCGTGGAACGTAGGCCCTTCGAGGTCGCGGTGCGTGGCCTTTCGAGCTTCGGCGGCAAGAAACCCCGCGCTGTCGTCGCTGCGGTCGAGCCGAGTCGTCCGCTGCTTGAACTGCAATCCGAACTGGAACGGCTGGTGCGCCGCTGCGGGCTCGAGCCCGAGGGCCGCAAATTCACGCCGCATGTCACGCTGGCCCGACTGCGAGATTCCTGCGACCGCGACGTCGCCGACTATCTTTCGGTGCGCGGCTACTTCCCGACGAAGATCTTCACCGCCTCGCGCTTCGTGCTGTTCTCCTCGCGGGCATCCACGGGCGGCGGCCCTTATCTGGTGGAGGATTCCTACGCGCTCTGCGCATGAGCGCATATCCGCTTCGACCAATTCGCATCTTGCATTTTCCGGGCGCATGGGGCCGTTAGGGCCCCATGTCGTCCAGCCCTCCTCAATCCTTCCGCGAACAATATCAAGCCCTCGTTGCCTCCGGCGCCATCGAGGCTGACCCGGCGCAGGCCGGCGCCGTCGAGGCCATCGCGGCGCTCGATGGTGCGCTGGCCACCTATAAGCCACCGCGCAAGCAGGGCTTCTTTGGACGCCTGTTCGGCGATAAGGATATGCAACCGCCGCGCGGTCTCTACGTCCATGGCGAGGTCGGCCGCGGCAAGACCATGCTGATGGACCTGTTCTTCGAAGCCAGCGCGGTCACGCACAAGCGTCGCGCTCATTTCCATGAGTTCATGGCCGACACCCATGAGCGCATCTATAATTTTCGCCAGAAAATCGCGAGCGGCGAGCTCCCCGACGGCGATGTCATCGCGCTGACGGCGAATTCGATCTTCGACGAAGCCTGGCTCCTCTGCTTCGACGAATTTCACGTCACCGACATCGCCGATGCGATGATCCTCGGCCGATTGTTCGCACGGCTGTTCGAACTCGGCACCGTCGTCTTCGCGACGTCCAATGTCGAACCCGTCAATCTCTACAAGGGCGGGCTCAACCGCGCGCTGTTCTTGCCGTTCATCAAACAGATCGAAGATCATATGGAAGTGCGCAAGCTGGATTCGCGCACCGACTATCGATTGGAAAAACTGGCTGGCGTAAAGAGCTGGCTGGTGCCGGACGATGATGCAGCAAAGGCCGCGCTCGACAAGGCCTGGGCAAAGCTCACGGGCGGCGCACCGGCAAAGTCGCGTGATATCTCGATCAAGGGCCGCACGCTGCGTGTTCCCCTGGAAGCGCAGGGCGTGGCCCGGTTTTCATTTGGCGATCTCTGCGAGAAGCCGCTTGGCGCGTCAGACTATCTGAAACTGGCGCACGACTATCACACGCTGTTCATCGAACATATTCCGATGATGGACTACGGCGACCGCAACGCCGCCAAACGCTTCATCGCACTCATCGACACGCTCTATGACAATGCCGTGAAGCTGATGGCCTCGGCGGCCGGCGAACCGCACGCGCTGTATCAGGCCAGCGAAGGCTTCGAGGCGATGGAATTCGCACGAACCGCCTCGCGCCTGTTCGAGATGGGCTCTGAAACATATCTGGCCCTACCCCATGGCCGCAGCGATTCCACCGCGTCAGGCGCCACCACGGGCCTGGTCGAAACCTGACGCGCGCAATCAGATGGATATCAAAGCGGAATCGGTACTTTCGCGAGCGATTCCAATTTCCAGTTCACTCATAATAATTTGCATTGCAGGCCGGCGCTCGACAATTGGGCAGGCTCCGACTTGAACGGTGTCCGCGAAAGGGATAACCAGCCTGTCAGCATTTCCTGCTCCCTCCCTACCCCTTCGGGCTTAAAGGATAGATTTCCCATGGCGCGTAACAAAATCGCATTGATTGGTTCTGGTCAGATCGGCGGAACACTTGCTCACCTCGTCGGCCTGAAAGAACTCGGCGACGTCGTGATGTTCGACATTGCGGAAGGTGTGCCGCAGGGCAAATCGCTCGATCTCGCACAGTCCTCACCGGTAGACGGCTTCGACGCCAAGCTGACCGGCGCCAACTCCTATGAGGCGATCGAAGGTTCGGACGTCATCATCGTCACCGCCGGCGTGCCGCGCAAGCCGGGCATGAGCCGCGACGACTTGCTCTCGATCAACCTCAAGGTGATGGAGCAGGTCGGCGCAGGCATCAAGAAGTACGCCCCGAACGCCTTCGTCATCTGCATCACCAACCCGCTCGACGCGATGGTGTGGGCGCTGCAGAAGGCCTGCGGCCTTCCAGCAAACAAGGTCGTCGGCATGGCTGGCGTGCTGGACTCGGCGCGCTTTCGCTACTTCCTGGCCGATGAATTCAATGTGTCGGTCGAAGACGTCACCGCTTTCGTGCTCGGCGGCCACGGCGACACCATGGTTCCGCTGGTGAAGTATTCGACCGTTGCCGGCATCCCGCTGCCCGACCTCGTGAAGATGGGCTGGACCTCGCAGGCTCGCATCGACGAAATCGTCGACCGTACCCGTAACGGCGGCGCCGAGATCGTCAACCTGCTGAAGACCGGTTCGGCCTTCTACGCTCCGGCCGCGTCGGCCATCGCGATGGCCGAGAGCTATCTCAAGGACAAGAAGCGCGTTCTGCCCTGCGCCGTTCACCTGAACGGTGAATACGGCGTCAAGGACATGTATGTCGGCGTTCCCGTCGTGATCGGCGCCAAGGGTGTCGAGCGCATCGTCGAGATCGAACTCCTCGGCAAGGACAAGGAAGGCTTCGACAAGTCGGTAGCTTCGGTGGTCGGCCTGATGGACGCCTGCAAGAAGATCGCACCCGACCTGCTCGGCTAAGATCAAGCTCACTTCACCGGCACCCTCTGGGTGCCGGTTTTGCATTTGACGACATTGGCAAACACTGCAACGAACCCCTCAGCCAATTCGTCCGTCACGCGGAATTATCGTCGGCTTTGACTTGCAGCATGCTTGGTATACGGTATGCCAGTTCAAAGAAAATGACGTGAATTCCAAGTTCACCATCCGGGGTTCGGGAGCAACTTATGAATATCCATGAATATCAGGCGAAGGCCGTGCTGAAGGAATTCGGCGTGCCCGTTTCCAAGGGCGTGCCAATCCTCAAGGCCGAGGAAGCTGAAGCTGCCGCCAAGCAGCTGGGCGGTCCGTTGTGGGTGGTGAAGAGCCAGATCCACGCCGGCGGCCGCGGCAAGGGCAAGTTCAAGGAAGCATCGGCCGGCGACAAGGGCGGCGTCCGCCTCGCCAAGTCGATCGACGAGACCAAGCAGTTCGTCAAGGAAATGCTCGGCGCGACCCTCGTGACCGAACAGACCGGCCCGGCCGGCAAGCAGGTCAACAGGATCTATCTGGAAGACGGCTCGGACATCGAAAAGGAATTCTACCTCTCGCTGCTCGTCGACCGTGAAACCTCGCGCGTTGCTTTCGTCGTTTCGACCGAAGGCGGCATGAACATCGAGGAAGTCGCGCATAACACCCCGGACAAGATCGTGACCTTTTCGGTCGATCCAGCCACCGGCGTGATGGGCCACCACGGCCGCACCGTTGCTCAGGCGCTGGGGCTCAAGGGCGATCTCGCTAAGCAGGCCGAGAAGCTGGTGTCGCAGCTCTACGCCGCATTCATCGCCAAGGACATGGACATGCTGGAGATCAATCCGCTGATCATCTCCAAGCAGGGCGAGCTGAAGTGCCTCGATGCCAAGATGTCGTTCGACTCGAACGCGCTGTATCGTCACCCGGAAATCGTCGCGCTGCGCGACACCACGGAAGAGGACGCGAAGGAAATCGAGGCATCGAAGTATGACCTCGCTTACATCGCGCTCGACGGCACCATCGGCTGCATGGTCAACGGCGCCGGCCTCGCAATGGCCACGCTCGACATCATCAAGCTGTATGGCGAAAGCCCGGCCAACTTCCTCGACGTCGGTGGCGGTGCTTCCGAGGAGAAGGTGACCGCAGCGTTCAAGATCATCACTGCCGATCCGAACGTAAAGGGCATCCTGGTTAACATCTTCGGCGGCATCATGAAATGCGATGTCATCGCTGCCGGCGTTGTCGCCGCAGTGAAGGCTGTCGGCCTCCAGGTGCCACTGGTTGTCCGCCTCGAAGGTACCAATGTCGAGGAAGGCAAGAAGATCATCCGTGAATCCGGTCTCAACGTTCTGCCCGCCGACGATCTCGACGACGCCGCTCAGAAGATCGTCAACGCCGTGAAGGGAAAGTAAGCCGATGTCCGTCCTGATCGACAAGAACACCAAGGTCATCTGCCAGGGCTTTACCGGCAAGAACGGCACCTTCCACTCCGAACAGGCGATTGCCTACGGCACCAAGATGGTTGGCGGCACCTCGCCGGGCAAAGGCGGCTCCACCCATATCGGCCTGCCGGTGTTCGACACCGTGGCCGAGGCCCGCGACAAGACCGGCGCCGATGCGTCGGTGATCTATGTGCCGCCGCCGGGTGCTGCGGACGCGATCTGCGAAGCCATCGACGCGGAAATCCCGCTGATCGTCTGCATCACCGAAGGCATTCCGGTGCTCGACATGGTGCGCGTCAAGCGTTCGCTGTCCGGCTCCAAGTCACGCCTCATCGGGCCGAACTGCCCGGGCGTCGTCACCGCCGGTGAATCGAAGATCGGCATCATGCCGGCCAACATCTTCAAGCCCGGCAGCGTCGGCATCCTGTCGCGCTCCGGCACGCTGACCTATGAAGCCGTGTTCCAGACCACCCAGGCCGGCCTCGGCCAGAGCTCGGCGGTTGGCATCGGCGGCGATCCGGTCAAGGGCACCGAATTCATCGACGTGCTCGAGATGTTCCTGGCCGACCCCAAGACCACCTCGATCATCATGATCGGCGAAATCGGTGGTTCGGCGGAAGAGGACGCGGCACAGTTCATCAAGGACGAAGCCAAGCGCGGCCGCAAGAAACCGATGGTCGGCTTCATCGGCGGCGTCACCGCACCTCCCGGCCGTCGCATGGGCCATGCCGGCGCCATCGTCTCGGGCGGCAAGGGCGACGCCCAGTCGAAGATCGCGGCCATGGAAGCCGCCGGCATCCGCGTCTCGCCGTCGCCGGCCCGCCTCGGCACCACGCTGGTTGATGTGCTGAAGGGCTAAGCTGAGCTCGGCAGAGTTGAGAAAAGAAAGGCCCGCTCGCGAGAGCGGGCCTTTGTTTTGACACTCTGACTGGATCGCCCGGTCCAAGTGCGCGCCCGGCCGGGCGAGGACACTGGAGTTCTACGCCGCCTGCGCCTGCTTCTCGCCAACCAGCGGCAAACCTTCCTCGATTGGATACTTCGTATCGCGCGACCATTCGTTCCACGAACCAAAATACATCCGGACATCAGCCACGCCGGCGTTCTTTAGCGCGAGAAACGTGTTCGACGCGCGTGCGCCCTTGAAGCAGTAAAGATAGACAGTGGTCGACGGCGTGATCCTGACAGTCGCGCATTCGGCGAGGATCTCGTTCTTCGACTTGAAGCGCGGGCCTTCCGATGTCGGCTTCATCATGCGGTACCACTCGATCCAGACGGCGCCGGGAATGCGGCCCATGCGCGGGCAGAAATCCTTGCCATAGGGCGACGAGCTTTCGCCGATCCATTCATCGACATCGCGTACGTCGAGGATGGCGATCGACGGATTGCCGAGCGCGCCCTGCATGGTGCCCGCATCGATCAGGATCGAACCGGCTTCCGGCTTGATGACGAAGGATGCTGCCGTCGGCGTCGGAACGTCCGTGGTGGTCGGCAGGCCCTTCATGGTCCAGGCTTCAAAGCCGCCATGCAGGACCTTGATCTTGGGATAGCCGAGAAATTCCAGCAGGAAGTAGCCGCGGCAGGATTGGCCGAAGCCCGAATTCATCGACTGTTCGTAGATCACCGCAGTCTCGCTGCCGGACAGGCCGGCACCGCCGAAGGCCGCAGCGAACTTCTTCTTCAACTCGTCCATACCTTCGGGCGTCGAGGTGGCGAGGAACGTAAAGATCTCATGGAGATTGACGGCGCCGGGGATATGCCCGGCCGCATAGGCGTCGGGATTGCGCGTGTCGATGATGACACAAGGTTCTGACTTCATGAACGTGACGAGGTCGTCTGCGGAAATGAGAACTTCAGCCATTGAAAGCCTCCACTGTGTTGAACCATCGTTGTTGAGTCGTTTGTGCTGGATCGCCTGTCGTTTCGCCGTGACTTAAGTCAATTCGCTTTCCGTTCGCGTGATCGGGATCATTTGCATGATCGGGATCACGCCCCGCCCTGGTCTCCCTGATATTCGCGCGCATTGTCTGCGAGCATTTTTCTGAGCTGCTTGGTGGCGGGGGTGACGATCGCCACGAAATAGGCTTCGCGCAGTCGGCGCTGGGCGCGGTGCGATTTGAGATAGCCGCGCGCGCCACAATGCAGCATCGCTGCATGGGCTGCGGCGACGGCGGCGTCGCCGGCGCGCAGACGCAGTTCGACGACGCTGCGCCAATAGGCATTGCTCGTGTCAAAGGGTGTGGCGGCGAGCATCATCGTCTCGGCTTCCATCTTCGCCAGCAGACCCGCGAAATCCTCGGGCTGCTGCGGCAGGAAGCAATTGACGTGGGCGAGCGACGGCTTGACGCTCTCCATGATAGCAACGCAATCGCGCACCAGCCCGAGCCCCATGCCCATCTGCATCAGGATGAACCCCGCGCGAATTCTCTTCACGAAAGGCATCGCCGGTGCCGCGAGCACCTGACCGTCTGGAATGAAGACATCGCGGAATTGCACGGCGTAGGTGCCGGTGCCATCCATCGCGAGGAACGGCTTGCACGGCGTCAGCGAGAGATTCTCGTCGGCGCAGTCGGCGAGGAACATCACCTTCTCGCCGGAGCCGTCATCGAGTTCAAAGATGGTGCCGAACATATGGTCGGGGCCAAGATTCGATACCCATGGCAGAGCACCGCGCACGATGTAACCGCCGTTGGTGCGGCGACCTTTCAGCTTGAGCTTCTCGATGCCAAAGAAGCTCTTCATCGGATTGGACAGGCCGGTGCCGCCGAGCAGCTTGCCGCTCGCGGCATCGCTCAGATACTTCGCCTTCAGTGCGGCATTGTCGGAGTTGAGGATGTACCAGACCAGCGTGTTCTGGCACCACGCCATGAAGGCCGTGGAGCCGCAGGTCTCGCCGATGGTGGTGATGCCCGCGATCGTCTCGCCGAGATCCGCGTGTGCCGACCAGGCACCAACACCGCCGAGATGACGTAGCGCCCGATCCGGATAGATCGTGCCTTCATCTATCTCCAAAGCGATCGGTGAAAGATCGGTGCGCGCGACGGCAGCTATTCGTTCGACGAGCGACGGTGTGTCGCCGGCCCCTTCAATATCGTCAGATTTCCGCAGCACTGCCGTCGTGGTCATGTCGATCTCCGTCACGCGCAAGGAAGAGAGACCGCGGCCGCATCGCTGCGGCCGCGCTAACTCACATTCAGGCAGAGACTTCGAGATTGACCGGGCGCGTAAACGTGTTGGCGACGGGCGACCACTTCTTGACGTGGGTGATCAGCGCATCGATCTCGGCCTGTGCGATGCCTTCGCATTCCATATCGACCTTGATGCGCACATCGGTGAAACCGACCGGCTTCTCGCTGATGTCGCCGGTGCCCCAGACGGCAGTGATGTTGAGATCGCCTTCGAGCTGCAGTTCGAGTTTGTTGACGGTCCAACCACGATGCACGGCATTTGCGTGCAGACCGACGGCGATGCAGGAGCCAAGCGCCGCCAATGACGCCTCTGACGGATTCGGCGCAGTGTCGTCGCCGAGCAGCGCCGGCGGCTCATCGACGATGTAAGGCGGCAGGTTGCGGATGTAGTTGGCGTGGCGGAACTTGCCCTCGGCCACCGTTTTGCACTTCAGCGTCTTGATGACATTGGGATTGGCTTTGCCGTTGGCGATCAGCTGTTCGAGTCCGCCTTTGTCGATCGGCGCGAGGCAGCCGGTCAGGGCGGTTTTGGCGGCAACAGCAGTCATTGGGTTTCTCCCTTGGAAGAATGGATAGATACAGAACGTTCTGTAGCTTTGCAGAAACCGTGCCAGCGTCGGTCGATGCGAAAATCAACGCGGGATCAGCGAGTTACGCAATTGACGCGAAATGGGGCAGACGCTGAACTGCCGCTTAGCGCGGCAAATACGTATCTACCCGCTCGAATATTGGTCAGGAACCGATGATCGCTTGCGCCGCGCGCGCGCCATGACATATGACAGGGCATGACTGATGCGATGCCGCAGGCTGTCGAGAGCAATGTTCCGCAGGTGACGCCGCGTGAGCGGCTGATGGACGCGGCGACAAGGCTGTTCTGCAAGAATGGCATCAATGCCACCGGCATAGACGCCATCGTCAGCGAGGCCGGTACGGCCAAAACCACCCTCTACAAAAACTTCAAATCCAAGGACGACCTGGTCGACGCCGTGCTCAGGGCGGAGAGCGAGACCTGGCGCGGCTGGTTCATTGCCGCCGTGGAACGCGCCAGAACTCCGCGTGAAAAACTGGATTCGATTTTCCCCGCGCTGAAGGGCTGGTTTGCCGAAGAGACCTATTATGGCTGTGTTTTCATCAATGCAGTCGGCGAGCACGCCAAGGACGAGACCCGGCTGCGCGACATCACGATCCGGCACAAATCATTCATTCTCAAGCACATCTCCGGACTGGCCGAGGCCGCCGGCGCCAAGAAGCCGGACTTTCTCGCGCACCAGATCGGCCTCTTGATGGACGGCGCCATCGTCGCCGCCATGGTGACCCGCGATCCGACCGTGGCAGACGCCGCCGGCATGGCCGCCAATGCCCTGCTCGACGAGGCTTGCGGGCCGCCCAAAATCCGCCGCACCCGGCGCGCCGGACTGCAAGGAGGCGCTGCCGCTTTGGCTAAGGAAGACCTCAGTGTCGTCGACTGAAATCAGCGGACAAAATCTCGCGCACAAAGAATTGACGAAATATTCAGTTCTTCGTGCTTTTCAGGGCGCACATTCGGATTAAATAGGGTAGAAGCTCGCTCGACTTTAGGATGGTCCGGCAACCGGATCAGCCCTCGCTAAAATTTCCGCGCGATACCAAATCAGGACGCCATCATGTCTCGCCAGGACGCGAACGCCGCCTTTGCACTCTCTTCATTTCTGCAAGGCGCAAACGCCACTTACATCGACGAACTCTATGCCCGTTACGAAAAGGACCCCTCCTCAGTTGACGCCGAGTGGCAGGAGTTCTTCAAGAGCCTGAAGGACTCGCCCGCCGACGTTCAAAAGAACGCCGAAGGCCCGTCCTGGGAGCAGGCCAACTGGCCGCTGACGCCCAAGGACGACCTAACCTCCGCCATGGACGGCAACTGGGCCGAGGTCGAGAAGGTGATGGGCGCCAAGCTCGCCGCCAAGACCGCCCAGCCCGGTGCAGCCGCCCCGACCGGCGACATCAATCAGGCGACCCGCGATTCGGTACGCGCCTTGATGCTGATCCGCGCCTTCCGCATGCGCGGCCATTTCCACGCCAATCTCGATCCGCTGGGCATCGAAGGCCAGAAGGATCACGAGGAGCTCGATCCGCGCTCCTACGGCTTCACCGATGCCGACTACGACCGCAAGATCTTCCTCGATAACGTCATCGGCCTCGAATACGGCACGCTGCGCGAGATCGTTGCGATCCTGCAGCGCACCTACTGCCAGACCCTCGGCGTCGAGTTCATGCACATTTCCAACCGCGCGCAGAAGGCGTGGATCCAGGAACGTATCGAAGGCCCGGACAAGGAAATCAGCTTCACGCCGGAAGGCCGCCGCGCCATCCTCCAGAAGCTGGTCGAAGCCGACGGCTTCGAGAAGTTTTGCGACGTCAAGTTCACCGGTACCAAGCGCTTCGGCCTCGACGGCGGCGAATCACTGATCCCGGCGCTGGAACAGATCATCAAGCGCGGCGGCAGCCTCGGTGTCCGTGACATCGTCGTCGGCATGCCACATCGCGGTCGCCTCAATGTGTTGACCCAGGTGATGGGCAAGCCGCACCGCGCGCTGTTCCATGAATTCAAGGGCGGCTCGGCCAATCCGGACGAGGTCGAAGGCTCGGGTGACGTCAAGTATCACCTCGGCGCCTCGTCGGATCGCGAGTTCGATAACAACAACATTCATCTGTCGCTGACGGCGAACCCGTCGCATCTTGAAATCGTCGATCCCGTGGTGCTCGGAAAGGTCCGCGCCAAGCAGGACCAGAATGGTGATCCGCCGGACCAGCGTATTTCCGTGCTGCCGCTGCTGATGCATGGCGATGCGGCCTTCGCAGGTCAGGGTGTGGTTGCTGAATGCTTCGCGCTGTCGGACCTGAAGGGTTATCGCACCGGCGGTTCGATCCACTTCATCGTCAACAACCAGATCGGCTTCACCACCTATCCGCGCTACTCCCGTTCGTCGCCCTATCCGTCCGATGTCGCGAAGATGATCGATGCTCCGATCTTCCATGTGAACGGTGACGATCCGGAAGCGGTGGTATTCGCCGCCAAGATCGCGATCGAGTTCCGGCAGAAGTTCCACAAGCCTGTCGTCATCGACATGTTCTGCTATCGCCGCCACGGCCATAACGAAGGCGACGAGCCGGCGTTCACCCAGCCGGTGATGTACAAGAAGATCGGCGCGCATCAGTCGACGCTGGATATCTACGCCAAGCGCATCATCGCCGATGGCGTGATGACCGAGGGCGAAGTCGATAAGGCGAAGGCCGACTGGCGCGCCCGTCTCGATGCCGAACTCGAAGCCGGCGCCGGCTACAAGCCGAACAAGGCTGACTGGCTCGACGGCAAGTGGGCCGGCTTCAAATATGCCGACCAGGAGGAAGATCCCCGTCGCGGCGTGACCGGCGTCGACGTCAAGACGCTGAAAGAGATCGGCGCCAAGATCACCAAGGTGCCCGATGGTTTCCGCGTTCATCGCACGGTGCAACGTTTCCTCGATACCCGCGCCAAGGCGATCGATAGTGGCGAAGGCATCGACTGGGCGACGGGCGAGGCGCTGGCATTCTGTACCCTGATGGAAGAAGGCCACCATGTCCGGCTGTCCGGCCAGGACTCGGAGCGCGGCACCTTCTCGCAGCGCCATTCGGTGCTGTTCGACCAGGAAGACGAAAGCCGCTACACGCCGTTCAACCACCTCAAGCCCGACCAGGGTCACTACGAGGTCATCAACTCGCTGCTGTCCGAAGAAGCCGTGCTCGGATTCGAATACGGCTACTCGCTGGCCGAGCCGAAGGCGCTGACCATCTGGGAAGCGCAGTTCGGCGACTTCGCCAACGGCGCACAGGTGCTGTTCGACCAGTTCATCTCCTCGGGTGAACGCAAGTGGCTGCGTATGTCGGGCCTCGTCTGCCTGCTGCCGCATGGCTATGAAGGCCAGGGCCCGGAGCATTCCTCCGCACGCCTTGAGCGTTTCCTCCAGATGTGCGCCGAAGACAACATGCAGGTGGTCTATCCGACTACTCCGGCCAACTACTTCCACATGCTGCGTCGTCAGTTGAAGCGTGAGATTCGCAAGCCGCTGATCGTCATGACGCCGAAGTCGCTGCTGCGCCACAAGCGTGCGGTGTCGAAGCTGAGCGAACTCGGTGCCGACACATCGTTCCATCGCGTGTTGTTCGACGATGCGGAGAAGCTGCCGGACGAGAAGATCAAGCTCACCGCCGACAACAAGATCCGTCGCGTCGTTCTGTGCTCCGGCAAGGTCTATTACGACCTCTACGAGGAGCGCGAGAAGCGCGGCATCGACGATGTCTACCTGATGCGCATCGAGCAGCTCTATCCGGTGCCGCTGAAGACGCTGGTGCAGGAGCTGACCCGCTTCAAGGGTGCGGAATTCGTCTGGTGTCAGGAAGAGCCGCGCAACATGGGCGGTTGGCACTTCATCGAGCCGTATCTCGAATGGGTGCTCAACCAGATCAACGCCACCCACAAGCGTCCGCGTTACGCCGGCCGCGCCGCATCTGCGGCGACCGCCACCGGCCTGATGTCCAAGCATCTCGCCCAGCTCAAGGCCTTCCTCGACGAAGCGCTCGGCTAAGCCTCCATTCTGTTGGCGAATGCCCCGCACCCGCGGGGCATTCGCATATCCCCATTGATTTTAAGTTCAGGCAGGGATGACCGAGCGGGTCGCCACGCCACAAGAGGAAATAGACAATGACTGAAATTCGCGTTCCCACGCTCGGCGAATCCGTGACGGAAGCCACCATCGGCCGCTGGTTCAAGAAGGCTGGCGATGCCGTCGCCGTTGACGAGCCGTTGGTCGAACTCGAGACCGACAAGGTCACGATCGAAGTGCCCGCGCCGTCCGCTGGCGTACTCGGCGAAATCGTTGCCAAGGATGGCGAGACCGTCGCTGTCGGCGCACTGCTCGGCCAGATCACCGATGGCGCCGGTGGCGCCAAACCGGCTGCTGCTCCTGCGAAGCCCGCTGCCCCGACTCCGGCCGCTGCACCTGCCGCTGCTGCGCCTGCTCCCGCTCAGAAGTCCGCACCCGTCGATGCGCCACTGGCGCCGTCGGTCCGCAAGATCTCGGCAGAGAGCGGCATCGATGCCGCCACCGTCCCCGGCTCGGGCAAGGATGGCCGCGTGACCAAGGGCGACATGCTCGCTGCGATCGAAAAGGCTGCGTCGGCACCGACGCCGATCAATCAGTCTGCCGCCGCCGTGCAGGTACGTGCGCCGTCACCCGCTGACGATGCTGCCCGCGAAGAGCGCGTGAAAATGACGCGCCTGCGTCAGACCATCGCGCGCCGCCTCAAGGACGTGCAGAACACCGCCGCGATGCTGACGACTTTCAACGAGGTCGACATGACCAACGTGATGGCGCTGCGCTCGCAGTACAAGGATGTGTTCGAGAAGAAGCACGGCACCAAGCTCGGCTTCATGGGCTTCTTCACCAAGGCCTGCGTGCAGGCGTTGAAGGATATTCCGGCCGTGAACGCCGAGATCGATGGCTCCGACCTGATCTACAAGAACTACTATCACGTCGGCGTCGCCGTCGGCACCGACAAGGGCCTCGTGGTCCCCGTGGTGCGCGATTGCGATACCAAGTCGATCTCCGACATCGAAAAGACCATTGCAGATTTCGGCAAGCGCGCCCGTGACGGTCAACTCAAGATCGACGAAATGCAAGGTGGCACCTTCACCATCACCAATGGCGGCATCTACGGCTCGCTGATGTCGACGCCGATCCTGAACGCACCGCAGTCGGCCATCCTCGGCATGCACAAGATCCAGGAACGTCCGGTCGTGGTCGGCGGCAAGATCGAGATCCGCCCGATGATGTATCTGGCGGTGTCCTACGATCACCGCGTGATCGACGGCAAGGAAGCCGTGACCTTCCTCGTCCGCGTCAAGGAAAGCCTGGAAGATCCAGCCCGTCTCGTTCTGGATCTCTAACCCGAGGTCGCCATGGCGTTCGGACCGACCCCTCCGCCAATTCAGGCCCACCTTTGCGTCAAGGGTGGGCTTGAGGCCATTGCCTTCTATGAGAAGGCGCTTGGCGCGAAGTGTTCGTTCCACGCAATGGCCGACGACGGCAAGCGGGTCATGCACGCCAATCTCGAAATGTTCGGCAGCGAAGTTATGCTGCATGACGAATTTCCCGAGTTTGGTGGCCACATCCTGTCGCCGCAGACCCGCGGCGGCGCTGGCATGACGATCAATATCAATCTGCCCAAGCCTGAAGATGTCGACGCCGCGATCGCCCGCGCGGAAACATCGGGAGCAGAAGTCGTGATGGCGCCTCAGGATGTTTTTTGGGGTGCCCGCTACGGTACCATTCGCGATCCATTCGGACACATCTGGTCCTTCAACGCCGCACTCACCGGGAGCGACGCATGAGCGACAACGTCATCATCATTACCGGCGGAAGCCGCGGCATCGGTCGTTCCACCGCGCTGCTGGCGGCCTCACGTGGCTTCAAGGTCGTGGTCGGCTATGCCAGCAACGAAGCGGCCGCGAATGAGGTTGTTTCAAAGATCGAAGCGACCAACGGCAAGGCCATCGCGGTGAAATGCGATGTCGGCTCCGAGGCTGACATTCTTGCGCTGTTCAAGGCAGCGGACGCCTTTGGTCCTCTCGGCGCCCTGGTCAACAATGCCGGCATTGTCGGCCCTTCCATCCGCGTCGATCAGATGACTGCCGAACGCATCGCCAACATGATGACGGTGAATGTCACCGGAAGCATTCTCTGCGCCCGCGAAGCCGTGAAGCGGATGTCGACCAAGCATGGCGGCAAGGGTGGCGTCATCGTCAATCTGTCATCGGTAGCCGCCAAACTGGGTGCGCCGAACACTTATGTCGACTATGCCGCGTCGAAAGGCGCGATCGATTCCTTCACCATCGGATTGGGATACGAAGTCGCAGCCGAAGGGATTCGCGTTGCCGGCATTCGGCCCGGTCTGATCGATACTGATATCCACGCATCAGGCGGCGAGCCGGATCGCGCGCATCGTCTGTCCGTCAACGTCCCGATGAAGCGCGTCGGTACTGCGGATGAAGTTGCCAATGCCATCGTCTGGTTGCTCTCGGACGAGGCTTCTTACGTTACATCCACCATTCTCGACGTGTCCGGTGGCCGCTGAGGCCCTGACGCCCCATATCATCTGAAGACAATACAGGACTGCATCATGGCTTCTTACGACCTCGTTGTTATCGGCACCGGACCCGGTGGTTATGTCTGCGCGATTCGCGCGGCCCAGCTCGGCATGAAGGTCGCCGTCGTCGAGAAGAACAGCACGCTGGGCGGTACGTGCCTGAACATCGGCTGCATGCCCTCGAAGGCTTTGCTCTATTCGTCGGAGCTTTTTGAGGAAGCCGGCCACTCCTTCGCCAAGATGGGCATCAAGGTGTCCGCCCCGACGCTCGATCTTCCCGCGCTGATGAACTTCAAGCAGCAGGGCATCGACGGCAACGTCAAGGGTGTCGAGTTCCTGATGAAGAAGAACAAGATCGATGTCGTGATGGGCACCGGCCGTGTGCTCGGCACAGGCAAGGTCGAAGTCACCGGCGCTGACGGCAAGGCCCAGACGCTGGAGACAAAGAACATTGTCATCGCTACCGGCTCTGACGTCGCGAAGCTGAAGGGCATCGAGATCGATGAGAAGCGCATCGTGTCGTCGACCGGCGCGCTGTCGCTCGACAAGGTGCCGGAAAAGATGATCGTCGTCGGCGCCGGCGTGATCGGCCTCGAACTCGGCTCGGTGTGGCGCCGCCTCGGCGCCGAAGTCACCGTGGTGGAATTCCTCGACCGCATCCTGCCCGGCATGGATGGCGAAGTCGCCAAGCAGTTCCAGCGCATGCTCGAGAAGCAGGGCATGACCTTCAAGCTCGGTGCCAAGGTCACCGGTGTCGATACGTCGGGCAAGAAGCTGAAGGCACAGATCGAGCCAGCCGCGGGCGGCGCTGCCGAGTCCATCGAAGCCGACGTGATTCTCGTGGCGATCGGCCGCGTGGCTTACACCGAAGCGCTTGGCCTCAAGGAAGCCGGTGTCGAGCTCGACGAGCGCGGCCGCGTCAAGATCGACCATCACTTCTCAAGCAATGTGAAGGGCGTCTACGCTATCGGCGACGTCGTCGCGGGCCCGATGCTGGCGCACAAGGCGGAAGACGAAGGCGTTGCCTGCGCCGAGATTCTTGCAGGCCAAGCCGGTCATGTGAACTATGACGTGATCCCGGGCGTGGTCTACACCACGCCGGAAGTCGCCGCCGTCGGCAAGACCGAGGAAGAGCTCAAGGCTGCCGGTATCGCTTACAATGTCGGCAAGTTCCCCTTCACGGCCAATGGCCGCTCCAAGGTCAACCAGACCACCGATGGTTTCGTGAAGATTCTCGCAGATGCGAAGACCGATCGCGTGCTCGGCGTGCATATGATCGGCCGCGAAGTCGGCGAAATGATCCACGAGGCCTGCGTGCTGATGGAATTCGGCGGTTCCGCCGAAGATCTGGCCCGCACCTGCCATGCCCATCCGACCCGCTCCGAGGCGGTGAAGGAAGCAGCATTTGCAGTAGCCAAGCGCGCTATCCATATGTGAGTCACGGCCGGCACGACGCCGGCTGGGAGACGAACACCATGATGCGACGCGTGCTGCAGCCGCTATGGTTCTTCCTCGCTTTGATCTTCCTGATCGAAGCGTGGCTGTGGGATCATCTCGAACCGGTCGTCGCGCGCATCGTTGCAGCGATACCGCTGCGCGCATTCAAGGAATGGCTGGCCGCGCGAATCGCGCGACTGTCGCCGATGTTGACGCTGGTCGTGTTTGTTATTCCGGCGATCCTGCTATTTCCATTGAAATTGGCCGGCGCCTGGCTGCTCATGCATCAGTATTGGATCAGCGCTTTCGCGCTCATCGTGTTCAGCAAGTTTCTCGGCGTCGGCGTCGCTGCGTTCATCTTCGATGTGACACGGCCGAAGCTGTTGCAGATGAACTGGTTTCGGAAGCTCTACGAATTCGTTCTCGACATCCGCCGCCGGGCCGGCGAATTGGTCGCGCCTGTGACTGCAAGAATCAAGGCGACGATGGCGATGTTCCGCTCCAATTCATCGTCGCGTTGGATGCGGCTGGTACAGCGGCTGCGTCATCGGGCGCATTCGGCGCGGTAGATCGAACGGGAGAGCAACTTGGCTGAACTGGCACGCATCCAAACTCCCCTTCTCGATATTGCTTATGAACATAGCGGACCGGATGGTGGCTTGCCCGTTCTGCTGATGCATGGTTTTCCCTATGACATCAGAGGCTATGACGACGCGGTCGACATCATCAACGCCGCTGGCTTCCGCACCATCGTGCCCTATCTACGTGGCTATGGGCCAACGCGGTTTCTTTCCAGCGCGACCATCCGCTCGGGGCAACAGACTGCGCTCGGACAGGATCTGCTGGAGCTGATGGACGCGCTGCGTATCGGCAAGGCCCTGGTTGCCGGCTATGACTGGGGCGGCCGCGCGGCCTGCGTCGTCTCTGCGCTATGGCCCGAACGCGTGCACGGCCTCGTCAGTTGCACCGGCTACAACATCCAGGACCTGACGAATGCGGCGCGACCATCCGCTCCCGAGCAGGAAGCGCGACAGTGGTATCAGTATTATTTCCATACCGAACGTGGCCGCAACGGCCTGATCCAGAACCGCGACGCACTAGCCAAACTGCTCTGGAAGATGTGGTCGCCCAGCTGGGCATTCGATGATGCCACATTCGAGCGCTCGGCGTCGGCCTTCGACAACGATGACTTCGTCGATGTGGTCGTGCACTCTTATATGCACCGTACCGGCAGCGTCGCCGGCGATCCGAATTATGCTTTTCTGGAGACCCAGCTTGCGGCGCAGCCGAAGATCGATGTCCCGACTATCGTTCTGCACGGCGCTGACGATGGCATTGGACCCGTAAAGAATTCCGAGAATCACGGCCAGTATTTTACGGGCCCTTACGAGCGCCGCGTCATCGCGGGCGTTGGCCACAATGTACCGCAGGAAGCGCCCAAGGCGTTTGCCGAAGCGGTCCTGCAGCTATGCCGGACCGCTTCGGCTTAAGTCATTACATGAGATGAACCGCATGCGGCGCGAACAGGCCGATCGCGGTAAAGGCGACGCCGGCAATCGCCAGTGCACCTGATACCCAGGCCAGCGCGATCATGCCGGTGATGATCGTGGCCGATGCCAGCACGATGCCGATCTGGAATGCGGCGGAGGCCACTTCATAGTGATGATAACGCGCCATTGCGAGGTCGCGCGCATGCTCGGCTTCCTTGGCACGGGCAGCGAGCTGTTCGGAGCCTTCGCCGGTCTCCGGCTCGGAGCGATAACGATCCGCGGTCTTCTTCCAGTCGTCGATCTGCTTGGACAGTGCGGCCTTGGCGGCATCGTCACCCATCAGGCCGAGGCTGAGCCTGGCCTGATCTGACGTCGCCTGAACGACGGTGCGGCGGATGCTTTTGGCCTGGAAGAACGCCCAGAGGTTGGATGCCTCGACGTTCTTGCTGATGGATTCGGTTTGCGCACCCTTGCCGAGGGTTTCCGAGAACGCCAGAAACAGCGCGATCACGGCAATCAGCAGTGCAATATTCTTGTTCGAGCCGGACGCATGCTCGGCATGCTCCGCGTGCTCCATACTTTCGTGCGCACCCATCGTAATCCCCTCCGGTTGGTCGATGTGTCGATTTGACCGAACCGTGGCGACTTCGCAAGGGGCAGCTCATGACACTTCTACTACAGCTGGGGTTTGCCCGGCCCTACGCTCGCGGGTGTGCGGTCTTGTAGACCTCGAACAGCCGCTCGGTGTCGATGCCGGTATAGATCTGTGTGGTCGACAGCGAGGCATGACCGAGCAATTCCTGGATCGCGCGCAGGTCACCACCGCGGGTCAGCAGATGGGTGGCAAAGGAATGGCGCAGCGCGTGCGGCGTGGCGCTGTCGGGCAGGCCGAGCGCGCCGCGCATCCGCTCCATGGTCAACTGGATGATCCGAGGGCTAAGCGGCCCGCCGCGCGCGCCGACGAACATCGGGCCATCGGCAGGGAGCGGATGCGGACACTGCGCGGCGTAGTCGGCGATGAGCTCCAGCACATTATGCAGCACCGGCACCATACGGGTCTTGTTACCCTTGCCGTTGACGATCAGCACATCGCCCGCGCCGGCTGCCGGCACGTCGCGGCGCTTCAGACCAAGTGCTTCGGAGATACGCAAGCCGGACCCGTAGAGCAGCGCCATCACCGCGGCATCGCGCGCCCAGATCCACGGATCGCGATTTTCGCCCGCGCGCTCATCCGCATCGGCCAGGCGTTTGGCCGAGACCATCTGCAACGGCTTCGGCAGGCTCTTGCCGATTTTGGGCGCGCGTATCGCTGACAGCGCACCGACGTTGCCTTTGCCTTCACGCTCCAGAAATCGCCCGAACGACCGCAGACCAGCCAGCGCCCGCATCAGCGAGCGGCCGCCGATGTCGTCGCTACGCCGTGCCGCCATGAAGGCACGGACATCGCTGGTTTCCAGTTTGGCGAAACGCGGCAGCGAGACGAGCGCGCCCCAGTGTTCGGCGAGAAATGTCAGAAACTGCCGGACGTCCCGCGCATAAGCCTCCAGCGTCTTCGGCGACAGCCGTCGCTCGGCACGCAAATGCGACAGCCAGCGCGTCATTTGCAGCGAGACATCAGCATCGGCGCAAATGAGATCGATAGGTGCGGGTGCGTTTGGTTTTTTGTCGGAAAGCTTGGCCATCGGAATGCCTTGCGGTTCGCCATGCGCGAACGGGCGGAGATTATCACACCCTGCTCGTTTCACTTTGGTGAACCGCCGGCATCGTCAATCCGGGAACCGCTTCAGGGGCTCCGCGACACCGGCCGGGAGGCCTGTTCGCGCTGCATTCATGGCCATGGCCAGGAAGGTGTAATAGCCATTGATCCCGAGCAGATCGATAACACCCTGCTCGCCGAATTTGGCGACGGCCTTGTTCCAGGTCGGATCACTCACGCGTTTGGTGCGCTGGATCTCGATCGACATGTCGTAGGCGGCCTCTTCGTCCTCGGCCATGCCAACAGGACGCCGGCCATCGGCAATCGCATCGGCGATGTCGTTGCGCAAGCCGGCCTTGATCGCGATGTCATGATGCGCAACCCACTCATATTGCTGGGTCCATTCGCGTGCGGTGATCAGGATGATCATTTCGCTGAGCCGCGGCGCCAGTGCGCTCTTGAACCTGAGATGATCGCCCATCGCCTTGGCGCGCAGCATGACTTCCGGGCTGCGAATCAGCGGCACGAAGGGGCCACGGACCTCGTAGCCCCGGCCGCCGGCGAACTCCTCGGCAGCTTTCTTCTGCGCTTCGGTGTATTTGTCGGCCGGGATCGGCGGCATCCGGTCCTGTGCCCGTGCGGGGATGGCGGTAACTGACAGCACGAGAAGTGAGGCTAGAGTCCCGGCGAGCTTGTGGCGCATGATGTTTCTCCCTGCGGGTTCTTGTTCTCGTTTCATTGTCGTGGCGGCCGATCGGTCATAAGACCGGCCATCCGGCGGACACTGGTCCGGACCGCACCGCGAGCTTAGGTTAGCGGATACCCCAATTCGAGTCTGATTCCGCCGATGGACGAAGCTGCGCGCACCAAAACATCGTCTGGCGTCGTTGACGTGCTGGTGCCGGTCGCGCTGAACCAGGCTTATTCCTATCGCGTGCCCCGTGGCCTCGACCTGCAGCCCGGCGATGTCGTCAGCGTACCGCTCGGCGCCCGCGAGGTGATCGGCGTGGTCTGGGCAGAAAATGCCAATCCCGACCCCCGCCTGCACAATCGCCTGAAAGAGGTTGGCGAGAAATTCAATGTCCCCCCGCTGAAGCAGGAATTGCGCAGCCTGGTCGACTGGGTGGCGAATTACACTTTGTCCGCGCGCGGCATGGTCATGAAGATGACTCTGCGGATGGGCGAGCACCTCGGCCCGGAGCGGGTGCGCATGGGCGTCCGCCTGGTCGGCGAAGTGCCCAAGCGCATGACCTCGGCACGCGCACGGCTGATCGAGATCCTGTCGGACGGCCTGCTGCACGCGAAGTCTGAGGCAGCCAAGGAGGCCGGCGTCAGCGCAGGCGTAATCGACGGCCTCGTCGATGAAGGCACGCTTGCTATTGAAGCCATGCCCCGCGCGCTACCGCCGCCAGCGCCTGATCCCACCTTCGCCGAACCGGACTTTTCAAACGATCAGGCCGTCGCGGCCGAGGCGATGCGGACCTTCGCCGCCAAGGGGGATTTTCACGCCGCTTTGCTCGACGGCGTCACCGGCTCCGGCAAGACCGAGGTCTATTTCGAGGCGGTTGCCGAGGTGATCAGGCGCGGCGAACAGGTGCTGATCCTGATGCCCGAAATTGCGCTGACGGGGCAATTCCTGGAGCGCTTCTCAAAACGCTTCGGCGTGCGGCCGCTGGAGTGGCATTCCGAACTGACACCGCGCACCCGCGCGCGCAACTGGGCGTCGATCGCCAATGGCGAGGCCCATGTCATCGTCGGTGCGCGTTCGGCGCTGTTTCTGCCTTACGCGAAACTCGGCCTGATCATCGTCGATGAGGAACATGACCAAGCCTACAAGCAGGACGAAGGCGCGCATTACCACGCCCGCGACATGGCAGTGGTGCGGGCGTCGATCGCCAAAATTCCCATCGTGCTGGCCTCGGCGACACCGTCGGTCGAGTCCGAGGTCAACGCGCGCAAGGGACGCTATCAGCGCATCGCGTTGCCCTCACGCTTCGGCGGTCAGCACATGCCGCATATCGAGGCCATCGACCTGCGCCGCGAAGGGCCGATGCGCGGCCGCTTCATTGCGCCGCGCCTCGCCGAAAAGATCCAGATCGCCATCGAGCGCAAGGAACAGGCGCTGCTGTTCCTCAATCGCCGCGGCTATGCGCCGCTGACGCTGTGCCGCGGCTGCGGACACCGGTTTGCCTGCACGATCTGCGATGCGTGGTTGGTCGATCATCGCTTTCGGCAGCGGTTGGTGTGCCACCACTGCGGTTTCTCGATGCATCGCCCGCATCAATGCCCGCATTGCCAGGCCGAAGAATCGCTGGTCGCCGTTGGCCCGGGCGTCGAGCGCTTGCAGGAGGAAGCGGCGAGCCTGTTCCCGGACGCGCGCACCATGGTGCTGTCGAGCGATCTTATTACGTCGATCGATGCGATGCGCACGGAGCTGGCCGAGATCGCAGAGGGCCGTGTCGATGTCATCATCGGCACGCAACTCGTGGCCAAGGGCCATAACTTCCCGCGGCTCAATCTGGTTGGCGTCATCGACGCCGATCTGGGCCTCGGCAATGGCGATCCGCGCGCCGCGGAACGCACCTATCAGATGCTCAATCAGGTCATCGGCCGCGCCGGACGTGAACAGGGCCGCGGCGTCGGCTATCTGCAGACCCATCAGCCGGAACATCCGGTGATGAAGGCGCTGATCGCAAACGACCGCGAAGCGTTTTACGCCAGCGAGATCGAGGCCCGCGAGCGCGCGGGCTATCCACCCTTCGGACGGCTGGCGAGCCTGATCATCTCAGGCGGGGACCGGCCAACCACGGAGGGCTATGCGCGCAAGCTCGCCGCCGTAGCACCGATCGACGAGCGCATCATGGTGCTCGGCCCCGCCGAAGCACCGCTCGCCGTGATCAAAGGTCGCTATCGCTTCCGACTGCTGGTGAAGTCGGCGCGCAATGTCGACCTGTCGCACTATCTCCGCGACTGGCTCGCGCATGGGCCAAAGACGACCGGCAATCTCAAGCTCGAAGTGGATGTCGATCCGCAAAGCTTTCTGTAAGCAACGCCCGTGTGACAGATCAAAGAAAAGCCTGCTGTCATTACTGACAACAGGCTTTTACTGAACGCGAACACAACGCAACGCTTACTAAACTTGAGAGATCAGTATCGTAGCGCGTCTCTGCGCTTACATGACTTCCGCAACGACACGGCCGACACCACGGCCGGTCAGACCGATCGCGCTCGCTGCGCCCTTGGACAGGTCGAGTACGCGGCCACGGATGAACGGTCCGCGATCGTTGACGGTGACAACAACGCTGCGACCGCCATGGGTCACGCGCAGCTTGGTGCCGAACGGCAGCGAACGATGCGCGGCAGTCATCGCATTCTGATTGAAGCGCTGACCCGACGCAGTGCGGCTGCCCGACTCATTGCCGTAATAGGACGCAACACCCGAGAAGCTACGGCCGCCGGTGGTCGGCGCGATCGACGCATTGGCATCGAACAGCGACGGCGAAGCCTTGGCGACGTGATGGTGCTTGTGGTGATGGCGATGGTGCCGGGATTTGGCCGAAGCCTCAGAAACCGTTCCCCCGAGAACAAGAGCGGCAGTCATGACAGCGATTGCCGTACGCGGCCGGGCGATAGCACCCAGCGTCGATTTTCCGTAACGCAGCATAAGTTGTTGTCCCTCAGACAGTATTGCCACAAATGTGGCAAGTGGACCCCCGTCCCAATTTCACTGGCTGAGCGTTTGACGACGTAATGAGGCGTAAAATAGGCAACGCAATCGTTCCATGACCAGATGAAATATCTTGTGATGGAACAGAACATGCCTAATGAGCCGCTTTAATGAATTTTTAACTATTAAATATACTGCATATTACATAACTATACTGAATAGCTAAGTGATCGCCGTGCATGGATAGCATTCGGTAAGTAAATGTTAAGCAGCCCGAAACGGTGACATGAAACGCGTACGCCGCGATTTCAATTGCGGACTTACAGCACTCGACGTTGCGTGATTCAAAAGAATCGGCACCGTGTACCGTCATGCGGAATAAGAAATTCCGCCTCGGAGATGGACGATGAAACACTCCGTCAGTGACCCGATTGGCGCGTCACATCTCCCTGAAATGATTCTTTGCGAGGGCCTGCGACAAGGCATCATCAAACGCTTTCGTCGCGTTGCACCAGCGCGCGGGCTATGTTAGCAAAGCCGCGATTTGAACGGGTCACGACATTTTGTTGTGACCTAAAAATCGAAGTCCCGCTTGAATTCCAAGGACTTGGATCGCTAGGCGCCACATTCAGGCGATAGTTGTTCCCTTGCGAGTTTGACAGCCTGAAGAGCGCAATTCGTGGCAACACAAGATCCGTCGGTTTCGGGAATGTCCGGTCGTTATGCAACGGCTCTGTTTGAGCTGGCGCGTGACGAAAAGTCCGTCGATGCGGTGAAGGCCGATCTCGACAAATTCGCAGCGATGATGGCCGACAGCGCCGACCTGGCGCGACTGGTTCGCAGCCCGGTGTTCTCTGCCGAGATTCAGGGCAAGGCCCTCGCTTCGGTTCTGGAGAAAGCCGGAATTACCGGCATCACCGCCAACTTCCTCAAGGTCCTCACCGCCAACCGCCGCCTGTTCGCCATTGGTGACGTGGCGCGCGGCTTCAATGCGCTGGTCGCCAAGTTTAAGGGCGAAGCTACGGCTGACGTCACCGTCGCCGAGCCGCTCAGTGACAAGAATCTCGACGCTCTCAAGACCGCGCTGAAGTCAGTGACGGGCAAGGACGTCGCGCTCAACGTGAAAGTCGATCCGTCCATCATCGGCGGGCTTGTCGTCAAGCTCGGCAGCCGCATGGTGGACAGCTCGCTTCGCACCAAACTCAACTCGATCAAGCACTCGATGAAAGAGGCAGGCTGATGGACATCCGCGCCGCAGAAATTTCCGCGATCCTCAAAGACCAGATCAAGAATTTCGGCCAGGAAGCTGAAGTTTCCGAAGTTGGACAGGTGTTGTCCGTCGGCGACGGCATTGCCCGCGTCTACGGCCTCGACAATGTTCAGGCTGGTGAAATGGTCGAATTCGAGAACGGCACGCGCGGTATGGCGCTGAACCTCGAAACCGACAACGTCGGCGTCGTTATTTTCGGCGCTGACCGCGAAATTAAGGAAGGCCAGACTGTTAAGCGCACCCGTTCGATCGTGGACGCGCCGGTTGGCAAGGGTCTGCTCGGCCGCGTGGTCGACGCGCTCGGCAATCCGATCGATGGCAAGGGTCCGATCCAGGCCGACAAGCGTATGCGCGTCGACGTCAAGGCACCGGGCATCATTCCGCGCAAGTCGGTCAACGAGCCGATGGCAACCGGCCTGAAGTCGGTCGACGCGCTGATCCCGGTCGGCCGCGGCCAGCGCGAGCTGATCATCGGTGACCGTCAGACCGGCAAGACCGCAATCGCGCTCGACACCATTCTAAACCAGAAGTCGCTGAACGTTGCTGGCGCTCCCGAGAGCCAGAAGCTGTACTGCGTGTACGTCGCCGTTGGTCAAAAGCGTTCGACCGTCGCTCAGTTCGTGAAGGTGCTCGAAGAGCAGGGCGCGATGGAATACTCCGTCGTGGTCGCCGCGACCGCTTCAGATCCGGCTCCGATGCAGTACATCGCGCCATTCACCGGCTGCACGATCGGCGAATTTTTCCGCGACAACGGCATGCACGCCGTCATCATCTATGACGATCTATCGAAGCAGGCCGTTGCTTACCGTCAGATGTCGCTGCTGCTGCGCCGTCCGCCGGGCCGCGAGGCCTATCCGGGCGACGTGTTCTATCTTCACTCGCGTCTGCTCGAACGCGCTGCGAAGCTCAATGATTCCCAGGGCAATGGTTCGCTGACGGCGCTGCCGGTCATCGAAACCCAGGCCAACGACGTGTCCGCCTACATTCCGACCAACGTGATTTCGATCACTGACGGTCAGATCTTCCTTGAAACCGATCTGTTCTTCCAGGGCATCCGTCCTGCCGTGAACGTCGGTCTGTCCGTGTCGCGCGTCGGCTCCGCCGCGCAGACCAAGGCGATGAAGAAAGTCGCCGGCAAGATCAAGGGTGAGCTCGCGCAGTACCGCGAAATGGCGGCCTTTGCGCAGTTCGGCTCGGACCTCGACGCGTCGACCCAGCGCCTGCTGAACCGCGGCGCGCGCCTGACCGAACTCCTGAAGCAGCCGCAGTTCTCGCCGCTGAAGATGGAAGAGCAGGTTTGCGTGATCTGGGCCGGCACCAACGGCTATCTCGACACTCTGCCGATCGCCAAGGTTCGGGGCTTCGAAGACGGTCTTCTGTCGCTGCTGCGTGGCAAGAACGTTGAGATCCTCAACGCGATCCGCGACAGCCGCGATCTCAAGGATGACGTCGCCGCCCAGCTCAAGGCCGTCGTCGAAGGCTTCGCGAAGACCTACGCTGCTTAATACTGTCAATGAATGGCCGGCTCCCGCCGGCCATTCGCGTTGATGTCCGGCACGAGGTCGGGCGTTTCGAACGAGAGGTTCGCGATCGGCCAAACGGCCAGATCGCCGGGGTGGACTGAGAATGGCCTCACTTAAAGACATGCGCGTCCGCATCGCCTCGACCAAGGCGACGCAGAAGATCACCAAGGCGATGCAGATGGTCGCAGCGTCGAAGCTGCGTCGTGCGCAGACCGCTGCCGAAGCTGCACGTCCTTACGCCGAGAAGATGGATACCGTGATCGCCAGCATTGCCGGCGCTACAACGGCAGGCTCCGGCCCGGCGCTGCTCGTCGGCACCGGCAAGGATCAGGTTCATCTGCTGCTGGTCTGCACCGGCGAGCGTGGCCTGTGCGGCGCTTTCAATTCCTCGATCGTCCGTCTGGCGCGCGAACGCGCACTGGCGCTAATGAACCAGGGCAAGACGGTCAAATTCTTCTGCGTTGGCCGCAAGGGCTACGAGCAACTGCGCCGTAACTTCGACAAGCAGATCGTCGGTCATCTCGAACTGCGTTCGGTGCGTCAGCTCGGCTTCGTCAATGCCAACGACATCGCCAAGAAGGTTCTCGAACTCTTCAACACTGGCGAATTCGACGTCTGCACGCTGTTCTATTCCCGCTTCAAGTCGGTGATCGCGCAAATCCCGACCGCCCAGCAGATCATTCCCCTGGTGGTCGAGGCGCCTAAAGCCGATGCCGGCCCAACGCCGAGCTACGACTACGAGCCTGCCGAAGATGAGATCCTCGACGGCCTGCTGCCGCGCAATCTTGCGGTGCAGATCTTCCGCGCTCTGCTGGAGAACAACGCTTCGTTCTACGGCGCGCAGATGAGCTCGATGGACAACGCTACGCGCAACGCCGGCGACATGATCCGCAAGCAGACATTGATCTACAACCGCACCCGCCAGGCGATGATTACGAAGGAGCTGATCGAAATCATCTCCGGCGCCGAGGCGATCTAACAACAACCTTCCGGCCTCATGGGCCGCCGTTCAAGTTTCGGACTTCCGAGTCCTTGAAGTTTATGGAGAAGTTTTCATGGCCGCATCCGCCAACCAGACCGGACGTATCACCCAGGTCATCGGCGCCGTCGTCGACGTGCAGTTCGAAGGCTACCTGCCCGCAATTCTGAACGCGATCGAAACCAAGAACGGTGGCAACCGCCTGGTTCTCGAAGTCGCCCAGCATCTCGGCGAATCGACCGTCCGCACCATCGCGATGGACACCACCGAAGGTCTGGTCCGCGGTCAGGAAGTCACCGACACTGGCTCGCCGATCCAGGTTCCAGTTGGCGTCGGCACCCTTGGCCGTATCATGAACGTGATCGGCGAGCCGATCGATGAAGGCGGTCCGATCGCTTCGGAAGGCAACCGCGCTATCCATCAGGAAGCGCCGATGTATACCGAGCAGTCCACCGAGGCTGAAATTCTCGTAACGGGCATCAAGGTCGTCGATCTGCTTGCGCCTTACGCCAAGGGCGGCAAGATCGGCCTGTTCGGCGGCGCCGGCGTCGGCAAGACGGTTCTCATTCAGGAACTGATCAACAACGTCGCGAAGGCGCACGGCGGCAACTCGGTGTTCGCCGGCGTCGGCGAGCGTACCCGCGAAGGTAACGATCTCTATCACGAGTTCATCGAGTCCAAGGTGAACGCCGATCCGCACAATCCGGATCCGGCCGTGAAGTCGAAGTGCGCTCTCGTGTTCGGCCAGATGAACGAACCTCCGGGCGCCCGCATGCGCGTTGCCCTGTCCGGTCTGACCGTCGCCGAGCACTTCCGCGATCAGGGCCAGGACGTGCTGTTCTTTATCGACAACATCTTCCGCTTCACCCAGGCAGGTTCGGAAGTGTCGGCGCTGCTCGGCCGCATTCCTTCGGCGGTGGGTTATCAGCCAACGCTCGCGACCGACATGGGCGCGCTGCAGGAGCGTATCACCACCACGCATAAGGGTTCGATCACCTCGGTGCAGGCCATCTACGTTCCGGCTGACGACTTGACCGATCCGGCGCCTGCTACCTCGTTCGCCCATTTGGACGCGACGACCGTGCTCAACCGTGCGATTTCGGAAAAGGGCATCTACCCCGCAGTGGATCCGCTCGACTCCACCTCGCGCATGCTGTCCCCGCTGATCGTCGGCCAGGAGCACTACGAGACCGCGCGTATGGTTCAGCAGGTGCTGCAGAAGTACAAGTCGCTGCAGGACATCATCGCCATTCTCGGCATGGACGAACTGTCGGAAGAGGACAAGCTGGCCGTGGCCCGCGCCCGCAAGATCGAGCGCTTCCTGTCGCAGCCGTTCTTCGTTGCTGAAATCTTCACGGGTTCGCCGGGCAAGTTCGTCGAGCTCGCCGACACTATCAAGGGTTTCCGCGCGATCTGCGAAGGCAAGTACGATCATCTGCCGGAAGCCGCCTTCTATATGGTCGGCGCGATCGAAGAAGCCGTCGAGAAGGGCAAGAAGCTGGCTGCTGAAGCGGCATAAAGTTCTTACCCTCCCCCCGCGCGAAGCAAAGCTTCGCTAGGGGGGGGAGGGTCGGCGCATTTGCGCCGGGGTGGGTGTGCCACAAGCGCCTTCGCCCTTGGTTACCCCCCTCCCCAACCCTCCCCCGCAAGGGGGGAGGGAGCAGTCAGCGGATAACGACATGGCCACGTTCCACTTCGATCTCGTCTCACCGGAAAAGCTCGCTTTCACAGGCGAAGTCGAGCAGGTCGATATCCCGGGCGCCGAGGGTGATGTCGGCGTGATGGCCGGCCACGCACCTGTGGTGATTGCATTGCGTCCGGGCATCATGACTGTCACCAACGGTGGCAAGCATGAGAAGATCATTGTGCTCGGCGGCCTTGCCGAAGTCTCGGACAAGGGCTTGACGGTTCTTGCTGACGTCGCGACGTCGATCGCCGAGCTGGACCGCGAAGCTTTCGCCAAGGACATCGCCGAGATGGAAGAGAAGCTGGCCGAGAAGGAAGGCTCCGCTCTGGACCGTGCCATCGAGCGCCTCGACCACTTCAAGGTCATCCAGCAGCACATCACCTCGACGGCGATGCACTAAGCGCTATAGCCCGGGTAGCGCTTCGTTTCGTCAGGGCTTCGCCTCAGACAAATTTCGCAAAACTCTCGGCCACGGCGCGATAGACCTCCCGCCGGAACGGCACCACGAGATCCGCGACGCGATCCAGCCGCTCCCAGCGCCAGGCGTCGAATTCAGCCGGCTGACCGTTGCGCGGCGTCAGCGGATCGACTTCGGCATCATCCCCGGTGAATTTCAGCGCAAACCACTTCTGCCGCTGCCCGCGGAACTGCGCAAAGCGATGGCTGGGGTTCTCGAACGGGATGAAGTCGTAGGTCATCCAGCCGGTCTCGCCGAGATAGTCGGCATGGCTGACGCCAGTCTCTTCCCATAATTCGCGCATCACGGCGACGCGAGGATCTTCGTCGGGATCGATACCACCCTGAGGCATCTGCCATTCCAGGCCCGGCAGGATGATCTCTGGCCCGTCATCCTTGAAACGGCGGCCGATCAGAACTTTGCCGTCGGCATTGAACAGTGCGACGCCCACATTGGGGCGATAGGGCCGGTTGTCCGTCATTCCAGTACTAGCCGTCCGCCAGACCGGCAAATTCCTTCACCACCCGCTCATAGACGGGGCGCTTGAACGGCACGATCAGCTCCGGAAGGTTCTTCATTGGCTCCCAGCGCCAATTGATGAACTCGGCCTTGTGGCCACCAGGTGGATGCGTGACGTTGATTTCCTTGTCATCGCCGGTGAAGCGTACGGCGAACCATTTCTGCCGCTGGCCACGATAGCGACCCTTCCAGGCCCGCCCGGCCACCGTGCGGGGAATGTCATAGATCAACCAGTCTGGCACTTCGCCGAGCTTCTCGACCGATTGGACGCTGGTTTCTTCGTAGAGCTCGCGCTTTGCGGCCTCCCAGGTGTCCTCACCGGGATCGACGCCGCCCTGCGGCATCTGCCAGACATGCATGTCATCGACGTGCTCGATACCGCCGGCACGTCGGCCGATAAAGACGAGCCCTCGCGGGTTGATCAGCATCATTCCGACGCAAGTTCGATAGGGCAGGTCTTCGTAGCGCGCCATTCCGTCAATGCCTCTCGCGTCCGTTCGAGCACTCTTTACGCAGCGATTCGACCTTGCTGAATCGCAGCGATTCGGCCGTGCCGAATTCACCCTAGCCCAAAGACGCTAGCTTGATTTTGATTTCAGCATCGCGGTTGTCAATGGCACCAGCATGACCCCGCGGCTTTCAAGGGTTTTCGCCCAGGCGCTGATACGTTCGATCGAGATCGGCAGCGCCGAAGCGACGCCGACAGCCACACCCCGCTCCTTGGCCAGCCCCTCGAGCCGCGCCAGCGCCTTGTCGATGTCTGCGGAGGTCGGGACCGCGTCGATGGCAACATCGGAGCGTGCGAAGGGCATGCCCTGCCCTTCGGCGGCTGCGGCGGCAACGCTGCGCGGCGTCGAGCCATCGTCGAACAACGCAAGCCCGCGCTTGCTGGCCTCGCGTGCAATCGGCTGCATGGCCGTATCCGTGGCGATGAAGCGCGCGCCCATGAAATTGGCGACGCCGACATAACCCTGGAAGCGGCTCATATGCCACATCATGCGATCGAGGTTCTGCTCGGCCGTAGCCGAGGACAACAGCGTCTGCGGGCCGGGATCGTTGTCGGGATAGTCGAACGGCTCCATCGGCAGCTGCAGCAGCACCTCGTGGCGCTGCGCACGGGCGCGTTCGACCAGCTTGCCGGGCTCCGAGCCATAGGGCGTGAAGCCGAGCGTCACGGCCGGCGGCAGCTTCATGATGGCATCGGTGGTCTTGGCTGCACCGACGCCGAGGCCGCCAATGACGATGGAAATGCTCGGCGTCTTCATCGCCCTGGCGCGCTCGGCCTCGGAACCGGCGGCATAGGCCGTCACGGGCTTCAGCGCGCCGATGGCGATCGGCACCATACCGTGGCGGGATTTCTCTAGCAGTTTCTGATCGATACCCGTCATAATCGGCGGCGGTGAATCAACCGTAGCGCTGTCCGAGCCCTCGCTGGACACCACGACGTCCTTACGAGCGCCACTGGAGCCGTCGATGATGGTGATGGTCTTCTGACCGGGAGCCTCAGGCGCCTTGGCCGTCTCGGGCGTACCGTGCTTGACCTCGACCGGAGGCTTCGCAGCAGCCTTGTCCTCGGTCGCGGCGGGCGCCTTGATCGCGACACGCACAACCGGCTCGCCGCCCATCGGGTTATTGTTGAAGATGGCAACGCCGCCAAAACCGAGCAGCAGCAGGGCAAGGATCGTGGCAAGCGCCTGTGTTCCGGAAAAAGGCAGCCGGAACCGCCGCTTACGCGTCGATTTTTGTCCAAGCGGGGCGCTTAGATCGTCCGCCGACACTGCCATAAATCTCCCGAATCAGCCGACCGGACAATAACACGCCCGGTCGTGGCCACGGCAGCCGGAAGGACATCGGATCCCTTTGGGAGGATTCCAACAAAAAGGGCGACCCGAGGGCCGCCCTTTCCGCAGAATTGATGCGCACTCGCCGATCAGTTCGGCTTGGCGGCCGGCTTGTCGTCTGCTGGCTTGTCCGCAGCAGCAGCGGCTCCCGGCGGCGGCGTGATGATTGCGTTCGACGTCACCTTGATGCCATGGAGCAAATCGGCAGCGGCCTTCAGCGCCTTGTCATTCTTCGCATCCGGCGGCACGTAAGACTGCGAACCGGTCTTCTCGTCACCATCGTTCTTCAGATGGCCACGGAGCGAAGCCTCGCCCTTGATGTCGCGGGACTTCAACTCGTCCGGCACGTCCTGCACGATCTCGATGTCCGGGACGATGCCCTTGGCCTGGATCGACTTGCCCGACGGCGTGAAGTAACGCGCCGTGGTCAGACGCAGCGCACCGTTGCCAGAGCCCAGCGGGATGATGGTCTGCACCGAGCCCTTGCCGAACGAGCGCGTACCGATCGTGGTCGCACGCTTGTGATCCTGCAGCGCGCCAGCGACGATTTCCGATGCCGAAGCCGAACCGCCATTGATCAGCACGACCACCGGCTTGCCCTTAGTCAGATCGCCAGCATGCGCCGTGCGGCGCTGGGTTTCTTCAGCGTTACGACCGCGGGTCGAGACGATCTCGCCACGCTCGAGGAACGCGTCGGAAACGGTGACGGCTTCTTCAAGCAGACCGCCGGGATTGTTGCGGAGGTCGATGATGTAACCCTTGACCTTGTCAGCACCGATCGCCGCGGTCTGAGCCGCGATCTCGCGCTTCAGGCCTTCGGTGGTCTGCTCGTTGAAGGTCGTGATGCGGATGTAAGCGATATCGTCGCTTTCAACGCGAGCACGCACCGAGCGAACACGGATGTTGTCGCGCACGAGAGTGACGTCGAGCGGATTGTCCTGACCTTTGCGGATGATCTTCAGCTTGATCTTGGTGTTGACCGGGCCACGCATCTTCTCGACGGCCTGGTTCAGGGTGAGACCCTGCACGGCTTCCTCGTCGAGGCTGGTGATGATGTCGTTGGCCATGATACCGGCCTTCGATGCCGGGGTATCGTCGATCGGTGACACCACCTTGATCAGGCCGTCTTCCATGGTGACTTCGATGCCGAGACCGCCGAACTCACCGCGGGTCTGCACCTGCATGTCGCGGAAGCTCTTGGCGTCCATGTAGCTGGAATGCGGATCGAGACCGGTGAGCATGCCGGAGATCGCCGACTCGACCAGTTTGCTGTCGTCGGGCTTCTCGACGTAGTCGCTGCGGACGCGCTCAAACACGTCGCCGAACAGGTTGAGCTGGCGGTAGGTATCCGAGGTCGCTGCGCGGGCACTGGTGCCCATGAACACGGCGCGTGGCTGAGTCACGAAGAGCGTCAAGGCGGCGCCAGTGGCAGCACTCAGCAGAATTATGGAAGTCTTGCGCATCATCCGCGAACCTTTTCGCCTTCGTTAGCGGCCCACCATGGGCCTGGATCAATGGGAGTCCCGTCTTTCCGGAACTCGATATAAAGCACAGGCTGGCTGGCATTGGCCGCAAGGACGGATGCTACCCGGGATATTGATCCCATGACAGCGATCGGTTCCCCGGTAAGGACGAACTGACCAATGTTCACCGAAATACGCTCCATCCCGGCGATCAAGACATGATACCCGCCCCCAGCGTTGAGGATCAAGAGTTGTCCATAGCTACGGAACGGACCGGAATAAACAACCCAGCCGTCACACGGTGTTGTGACCTGCGCACCCGCCCGTGCGGCCAGTGACATGCCCTTTTCGACGCCACCCACACCGTCGGAACCGCCGAAATTGCGAATTTTAACCCCGTTGACCGGAAGTGCGAGCATGCCCTTTGCCGAAGCAAAGGCGATCGCCGGACTGAGCCTGCCGGGATCCTTGAAGGCGCCGATATTTGGCTTGCCGTTGCTGAGCGCCGCCGGCGTGCCCTGCAGACTGGCTGCGGCCGCCGCCTTCGCCGCCGCCTTGGAGTCCTGCTCCATCTTCGCGATCAGGCCCTGCAGACTGTCGACCTGACGGGACAAGGTCAGCGCACGCGCGGCTTCCGCTTCCATGTCCTTTTCCGCAGCCGACTGCTGCTTCTGGCGCTCCTCGGTAAAGGACGCGAGGCGTGTCTGTTCTTCCTTCAGCTTGTCGCGATCGCCGGCAAGCTGATCGCGCTCCGTCGAGATCGCCTTGCGCAAATTCACGAGTTCGCTGAGGTCAGCCACCAGCTGCTCGGCGCGCGCGCGCATCTCGGGCACAACGGAGCCGAGCAGCATCGCGGTGCGCAGCGACTTCAGCGCATCTTCGGGACGTACCAGCAAAGCCGGCGGCGCACGGCGGCCGGCGCGCTGCAAAGCGGACAATACTTCGACGATTTCGCCGCGGCGCGATTCCAGCGTACCGCGGATCTTCTGCTCGCGCGCATCCAGCGGCCGCAGACGTACTTCGGCATCGTCGATCCGGGTTTCGACGTTGCGGACGCGGGCGGCAATATCGATGAGCTGCTGACTGAGCTTGCCGCGATCCTGTCCGATCGCCGCGATATCGGCTTTCAATTTCGCCTGCAGCTCCGCAGCGCTCTTCTGCTGCGCGCGGACCACTTCAAGCTCCTGCTCGCGCTGGCGAATGATATCGGGCGACGGCGCATTCGCTTGCTGGATCGGCGCAGCGGTTTGCGCACGGACTGACGTCGTCATCAAACCTGCAAGAGTCGCTGATACCAGCATCATGGATAACGACGATGCGTTCGACATCCCGCGGCGAACGGCGTCGTGTTCAGATGGAATGGACCGCGGTGACAGCATCGTGGTTTCGACAGCGCCTTCTTTCAAACGCGTTAAGCTAACACAGCGGGCTAAACGCGGTGATACGGGTGGCCAGCTAAAATTGTAGCGGCCCGGTAAATCTGTTCCAGAAGCATGACGCGAACCATTTGATGCGGCCAGGTCGCCGAGCCGAATGCAATGCTCAGTTTGGCTTTGCGCCGCAATTCGGGCGAAAGTCCGTCCGCCCCGCCGATGACAAAAACATTATGTGGAACCGATTCGTCCCGCCACTTCCCGATATGGCGAGCGAAACTGGCGCTGTCGACGCTGCTGCCACGCTCGTCGAGCGCTACTAATACAGCCTTTTCCGGAATCAGCGCCGAAATCGCCGCTGCTTCCTCATTGATCCGGGTCGCCGCATCGCGTGCGCGGCTTTCCGAAATTTCATGAATCGCAAGGCCGCGAAAACCGAGCTTGCGGCCAATATCGTCGAAACGATCACGGTACCGTTCCGCGAGCTCGCGTTCCGGACCCTGCTTGAGCTTGCCGATGGAAATCACAAGAAGATGCATCGGCGCAGACTAGCACGCGTCGCGCCGTTGCCGAATTCCCGCTGGCTCAAACAGCCTTCAGATCGATCCGCGGTTCATCCGACGGGCTCTGCGTCCACAAACGTTCCAGATTGTAGAATTCGCGAACTTCAGGCCGGAAGACATGCAGGATGACTTCGCCGGTATCGATCAGCACCCAATCGCAATTGGACAGGCCTTCGACATGCAGCTTCTTCTGACCGGCTTCCTTGAGACCTTTGGCGACATTTTCGGCCACCGCGCCGACATGGCGGTTCGACCGGCCGGTGGTCACAACCATGTAATCGGAGAAAGCCGACTTGCCGCGCAGGTCGATGGTCACCGTTTCCTCGGCCTTCATGTCGTCAAGGCGGGCGAGAACGAGATTGAGCGTTTCGGTCGCGCTATCGCGCACTGCCGCAGCAGATTTCTTTGCCTTGGGCGAAGCAACCTTCTTCGGAATGACAGCCTTCGGTGCAGCTTTTGCAGCAGCGGGTGTCTTGGCTGCAGCCTTCGGCTTTGCGGTTTTGGTTGCGGCAGCCTTTTTAGGCGCGGCAGCCTTCTTTACCGAAGCGGACTTCTTGGGTGGGGCAACCTTTGACGGGGCTTTCTTGGCGCCCGTCTTGGACAATACAGAAGTGGCCAGAGGACCATTCCTTTCACTGTATTGGGACGCCGAATCCGACGCCCGGTGAGATCAAGTATGCATGTGGGAATGCCGGATTCAATATTCCAGCGCCCGCCCTATAGCACTTATCGGGCGAGTGTTGTGGAATTACGTCTTCCAGCTGCCATCCGGGTTCCGCAGCCGGGTGGAGGACAGATTCAACTTCAAACCGGTCAAAAATACCCATGCGGGGGGCTTCAGGTCGGCCAATGACCCAGCGTCCTGCTCCGGTATCCGGTAACGGCCGAGGGCCTGGGCGGCGGTCGATGCCAGTCCCTGGAAGCTCTGCGGCGGTCGGTCGATGACCGCAAAGGGCACCTCTCCGGCAATTACCTGCCAGCTCTCCCAGCGGTGAAACTGGGCGAGATTGTCGGCACCCATGATCCAGACAAATCGTGCTTGCGAACATCGACGTCGGAGGTAGCTGATGGTGTCGACGGTATAGCGCGTACCGATGACACTCTCGAGACAGGTGATATCGATGCGCGGATGATCGGCCGTCGCCTTCGCAGCAGCCGCGCGCTCGGCGAGATCGTGCAGATTGCGTTGATCCTTCAGCGGATTGCCCGGCGACACCAGCCACCAGACGCGATCGAGCTGCAGCCGTTTCATCGCGAACAGGCTGATGGCCCGATGCGCGGCATGCGGCGGATTGAACGATCCGCCAAGCAGACCGATCCGCATACCGGGACTATGTGGCGGTATGCCCTGCGCCGGCGGGACTGAATGCAAATCCAATTCAGTCTCCACGCGCCGAAACGCACATCATCACGGCCTGGTCTGTCCGGTGCCGTGAATGCAATATTTGAAACTGGTGAGCTGCTCGGCACCGACCGGGCCGCGCGCATGGAATTTGCCGGTGGCGATTCCGATTTCGGCACCGAAGCCGAATTCACCGCCGTCGGCGAACTGCGTCGAGGCGTTATGCAGCACGATTGCCGAATCCACCTCATTGAGAAACTTCGTGGCCACCGCGACGTCCTCGGTCACGATCGCATCGGTGTGATGCGAGCCGTGATCGCGAATATGCGCGAGCGCATCATCGACACCATCGACGACCCTGGCCGAGATGATCGCATCTTCGTATTCGGTGTCCCAGTCCTCGTCCGTTGCAGGCTTGACGCGCGCATCGGCCTGCTGCACGGCAGCGTCGCCGCGCACCTCGCAGCCGGCATCAATCAGCATTTCCACCAGCGGCTTGAGATGCGTACCCACGACTGCGCGGTCAATCAGCAACGTTTCCGTCGCGCCGCAGACACCGGGCCGGCGCATCTTCGCGTTCAGCACGATCGACTTCGCCATATCGAGCCTCGCGGCGTGATCGACATAGACGTGATTGACGCCTTCGAGATGCGCGAACACCGGCACGCGTGCTTCAGCCTCGACGCGCGCGACCAGACTCTTGCCGCCGCGCGGCACGATCACATCGACCCCGCCATTGAGTCCGGTCAGTAGCAACCCCACCGCCGCACGATCGCGGGTTGGCACCAGCGTAATCGCAGCCTCAGGCAGACCGGCTTCGCGCAGGCCCCGCACCAGACATTCGTGAATCGCACGACAAGACCGGAAACTGTCCGAACCGCCGCGCAGGATCACGGCATTGCCCGACTTCAGGCACAGCACACCGGCGTCCGCGGCGACGTTCGGACGGCTCTCGAAAATCACCGCAACGACGCCGAGCGGCACGCGCACGCGTTCGATGGTCATGCCATTCGGCCGCTGCCAGCTCTCGGTGACGGCGCCGACGGGATCAGCGATGTCATGAATCACACGAATGCCGTCGGCCATCGCATGCACGCGCGCCTCGGTCAGGGTCAGCCGATCGATAAAGGCCGATGTGGCGCCATTGGCGCGCACCTCGGCGACATCCTCGGCATTGGCCGCCAGAATCGCAGGCGCACCGGCACGGATCGCGCGCTCCATCGCCGCAAGCGCCCGGTTCTTCTGTTCCGTTGGGGCCACCGCCAACGCACGCGCAGCCGCACGGGCGCTCCGGGCGAGGTCGTTCATCAGGACAGGCAGATCAGCCGATCCGTCGATGGCTTTCAGCGAGGCGGTCATGGCGGGCTCAAATGGGCGGAATGGGAATTCACGACCCCAAAATAGGGACTCACGGGAGCAAGGTCAAAGCGTGTTCGCTACCATCCTGCCGCTGTGCGCTCGCGGATCGATTGCGCCACGAGCTGGATACCGCGGTAAAGCGCGCGACCGGCCGGCGACAGGTCACGCCCTACGCGCCGGATCAGATACAGATCGCGCTCGATGACCGGATCGAGCAGCCTGCGGAAGGTCAGCACGGGGTGGTCCGTCGCCGGCAACGCCAGACCTGGCAATGGCGCCACGCCGACGCCGGCCTCGACCATGGCGAGCAGGGTCGCCGGGTGTTCGGCCTCGTGCAGCGGGTTGCTACGCCCCAGTTCCTGCAGGCCGCGTTCCATTTCCAGCCGGATGCCGGTGCCGGTCGCCATTGCGATCATGCCTGCAGCGACGCCGTCCATCCAGTTCACGGTGCTTTGTGACGCCAGCTGATGATCCCGCCGCATCACCAGCGCAAAACGGTCCGTCAGCAGCTTCGTCGCGTCAAGATCCGCATCCTCACCCGGCACATTGGCGATGCCAAGCTCGGCATCGCCGCTGCGCAGCCCGGCAATGATCTGATGCCGTGACACTTCCTTGAGCGTCACGCTCACCATGGGATATTCGCGCTGGAAGTTCGCCAACACCACCGGCATCAGACGCAACGCCACCGACGGCACGCAGGCCACCGTAACATGGCCGCGGCGATGCTCGCGCAGATCGCGTAAATCCTGAATTTGGTGATCGAGATCCGCCAGCAGGCGTTGGATCCCCGGCAGGAATTCGGCACCGACCTTGCTGAGTTGAACGCTGCGCGTCGTCCGGTCCAGCAGCCGGACCTGCAGCTCGTCCTCGAGCTGGCGAACGGCCTGGCTGAGGGCGGACTGGGAAACGCCAAGTTTCCGCGCAGCCCGGCTGAAGCTGCCAGCCTGAACCACCTCGGCGAAGGCACGGAGTTGCCGGAGGTCAATATTCATAAGCATTACAGATAAATATATCTGTTTTTCCCGACTTGTTAATGAAATTAACGGGTGCAAGAATTTTATGCGAAAACGCGCTGCGGCTAAAAACTATGCAGCGCACCATCTGAGATCGGCAATGGCGGCGAGGGACAGAGGCATGATCGACAGGCGCAACCTACTCAAATATTCGCTCATCGGCGCCGCAACGGCACCGTTCGCAGGCCTGGGAGGCCCGGCCTTTGCCGCCGGCCGCAAGGTTCTGGTGTCCGAGGCCATCCGGCTCGGCATGTATGCCTCGCTCTATGTCGCCGCCGATAAGGGCCTGTTCGCCAAACATGGCCTCGACACCGACCTGTCGACCGCGGGCGGCATCGCCCTGCCGGTGCCGATCCTGCTGTCCGGCCGCGGCCAGATCGGCGTCACCAGCCCTGGCATGTCGGTCAACGCCACGCGTGAAGGCGGCAAGATCAAGAATATCGCCAAGATCGTCGGCGGCGTGTCGATGTGGGGAATGACCCGCCCGGACACCAAGATCACCACCATCGATGATCTGCGCGGCAAGACCATCGCGACGCTGAAATTCCCGTCCTCGACGATCCAGGTCCCAACCTATGCCATGAAGACGGTCGGCAAGTTCGACCCCAAGGAAGCCGGCGTCACCTTCCTGGAATTGCCACCGGGCGCCCAGGCTGCAGCCGTCAAGGATGGCCGTGCCGACATCGCCACCGCATTCGAATGGGACATCAGCATCGGCGCCGAACAGTTTGGCCTCGTACCGTCGCTATCATTTGCCGATCTGCTTGGTCCGCTGTGTTTCACGACGGCCATGGCCACCGAAGACGTGATCGCCTCCAACCCGGAGGCGGTGCAAGGCTTCTGTAACGCCATCGCCGAGGCGCAGAAGATGATGCACGAGAACAATGCGGTCTTCACCGAGGTCGCAGAGAAGTACTTTCCGAAAGTCTCGCCCTCGGTCGTCGGAAATGCGACGAAGAATTTCTTTGGCAGCAAGACGGCGATTCCGAAAAACCCCACCATCTCCGCCGAGGAATGGGATCGCGCGATGTTGCTGGAACAAGGCGGCGGCGCAGTCTCAACGACGCTTCCCTATGCACAAATGGTCGACAATCGCTTCGCCGAGAAAGCGACCAAAGAATTCGGATTGGCGTGATGTCGGTCTCAACCAGCTTTCCGCCTGAACGGCGCTACGTCACCTTGCCCGCACGCCCCGAGCCGTTGCGGCTCGCGGTCGAGGAGACCGCAGTCATCGTGGTCGACATGCAGAACGCCTACGCGTCGCCGAACGGCTATCTGGATCTCGCGGGCTTCGACGTGACCGGCGCCAAGGCAGCGATCATGGCCGTCAAGGAGACGCTGGAGGTCGCGCGCGAGGCCGGCGTCACTGTGATCTATTTCCAGAACGGCTGGGACGCCGACTATGTCGAGGCCGGCGGTCCGGGATCCCCGAACTGGCACAAATCGAACGCACTCAAGACCATGCGCGCGCGCCCGGAATTGCAAGGCAGCCTACTCGCCAAGGGTGGCTGGGACTATGCGCTCGTCGATGAACTCCAGCCGCAGCCCGGCGACATCGTGGTACCGAAGCCGCGCTACAGCGGCTTCTTCAACAGCCAGTTCGACAGCATCCTGCGCGCGCGCGGCATCCGCAATCTCGTCTTCTGCGGAGTTGCCACCAATGTTTGCGTGGAATCGACCCTGCGCGACGGCTTCCATCTCGAATATTTCGGCGTGATGCTCGAAGACGCCACGCATCAGGCCGGCCCCGACTACGTCCAGAAGGCGGCTGTCTTCAACATCGAAACCTTCTTCGGCTGGGTTTCCAGCACGGCCGATTTCCGCCGCGCATTCGCGCAGACTGAAACCTCCACGAAAGCCTGAGGATCCCATGACAGATCGCGCGATTATTCCGCCCGGCACTCATCCGCCGCTCGCACCTTACTCGCCCGGCATGATGGCCGACGGCGTGATCTATGTGTCCGGCACGCTGGCCTTCGACAAGAACAACGACGTCGTTCATGTCGGCGATGCGGCGGCGCAGACCCGGCACATCCTTGAGACGATCAAGAGCGTGCTGACTGCCGCAGGCGCCACGATGGCCGATGTCACCTTCAACTCCATCTTCGTAACCGATTGGGCCAATTACGGCGCCGTCAATAAGGTCTATGCCGAATACTTCCCCGGCGAGAAGCCGGCTCGCTACTGCATCCAGTGCGGACTGGTGAAACCGGATTGCCTCGTCGAGATCGCGTCGATCGCACACAAGCGAGTTTGATGTGACGACCATCGAAGCCACCCAAGCCAATGTCGCGCGGCGGCTGATGCCGCCGGTCCTGCGGATCGCGCTACTGCAGCTGGCACTGCTGGCCGTGCTGCTTGCGGCTTGGGAAATTGCGATCAGCTTCAAATGGATCGCCGTCTATCTCTACGGACGGCCAAGCGGCATCTTCGCCAAGGCCTCTATTCTGATCGCTAACGGAGAACTCCTGCGCGATGCCGCACTGACTGCCTGGGAAGCCATCGCCGGATTCCTGATCGGCACTATTGCCGGCAGCGCCGTCGGGCTGCTGCTATGGCTGTTTCCCACCAGCGCGGCGGTGCTGCGCCCCTATCTCATCGCGCTCAACGGCTTGCCGAAGATCGCACTCGCACCTTTGATTATCGTGTGGTTCGGCATCGGCATCTCATCGAAGATCGCCATCGCCGCCATCATCACCTTCATCGTCGCCGTCATTACCGCGCAGCAAGGCGCCAAGGAAGTCGATAGCGACCTGATCAAGTTGATGCGCTCGCTCGGTGCCAGCCGATGGAAGACCTGGCGTGCTGTCGTCATTCCGGGCGCCATGCCGTGGATCGTGTCCGCCTTCCGTCTCAATGTCGGCTTCGCGCTGATCGGCGCAGTCGTCGGCGAATACATCGCCTCGAAAGAGGGCCTCGGCTACATGATCTATTATGCCGGTGTGCTCTACGATTTGAACGCCGTCTGGGTCGGCATCGCCGCGCTCATGGCCGTAGCGCTCCTGATGTACGGCGCGATCGACATTCTCGAACGCCGTCTGCGCTTCTGACTTTCCATCGCTCGAACCCGCAAGACAACCCATGCCCTATGCAAGCGGCGCTGACGCCGACATCTATTACGAAACTCATGGACACGGAACGGCGATCCTCATGTCGGCCGGCATGGGCGGCAGCGGATCGTTCTGGGCGCCGCAGGTCACAGCACTCGCGCAGCGCCACCAAGTCATCCTCTACGACCACGTCGGCACCGGCCGCAGTGCTGCAAACAGCGCACCACCACGATCGATTGCGGGCATGGCCGACGACATCGCGCATGTACTCGACCACGCCGGTGTCAGCAACGCACATGTGGTGGGGCATGCTATCGGCGGCATCGTCGGAATTGAACTTGCCCTGCGCGACCCCGCGCGCTTGCGCAGCCTGGTGGTGGTGAACGGCTGGGGCCGGGCCGATCCGTTCCTGCGGCGCTGCTTCGAAGTGCGCAAACAGATCCTGAATCAGTCCGGCCCGAAAGCCTATGTGCGTGCGCAGCCACTGTTTCTCTATCCGCCGCGATGGATTTCCGACAACGCCGCGCAGCTCGACGCGGAAGAAGAGCGCATCCTCGCGCACTTCCCGACAGCGGCGACGATGAATGCGCGGATCGACATGTTTCTCGCCTTCGACCCCGGCGACGCTCTCGCGACCATTGCAACGCCCACACTGCTGGCCTCATCGCGGGACGACAGTCTGGTGCCGGCCTATCTCTCGCAACAACTGGCTGCCGCCATTCCGGGCGCGCGCGTTCGCGAAGTGGAATGGGGCGCCCATGCCTTCACCGCCGTGATACCCGACGTTTTCAATAACATGCTACTCGGCTTCTGCAGTGAGGTGGACGCATGAACGCCATGACACCAATCGCCACGTCGTCGTCCACATCCGCTGTGCTCAAGGCCGAACAGATCGGCGCATCCTTCGGAAGCGGCAAGCAGTTTGTCGAAGCCATCCGCGACGTCAGCTTCGAACTGCGGCAGGGCGAAACCCTGGCTATCGTCGGCCCGTCCGGCTGCGGCAAGTCCACATTGTTCAATGTCATTGCCGGTTTGCTGAAGCCCACACGCGGCCATGTCGAGGTTGCAGGCATCCGCGTCGACGATGCTGCAGGGCATGTCGGCTATATGCTCCAGAAGGATCTGCTGCTGCCATGGCGCTCCGTCATCGACAATGTGATGCTCGGTTTGGAAGTGCGCGGCGCGCCGCGACAGACCTCGCGCGACATCGCCATGAAATTGATCCGCGCCTACGGCCTAGCCGGTTTCGAGAACGCCAAGCCCGCAACCTTGTCAGGCGGCATGCGCCAGCGCGTGGCCATCATGCGCACGCTGGCCTTCGATCCGCAGGTGATCCTGCTGGATGAGCCGTTCTCGGCGCTGGATTTCCAGACCCGCCTACTGCTGCAGGCCGACGTGTCACGCATCATCGCCGAAAACGGCAAGAGCGCCATTCTGGTCACCCATGACATCGGCGAAGCCATCGCCATGGCCGACCGCGTTCTGGTGCTCAGCGCACGCCCGGCGACCGTGCGGGCGCTGCATGTCATCGATCTGCCCAAAGCAGGCCGCGATCCCGTAGCGCTGCGCACCGACGCTGCCTTCCAGGCCTATTTCGCCAAGATCTGGGCCGACCTGGAAATGCCTGCCACCGCCGCGTAAGGCACCAAAGCTACGACTGACTGTTGCGACTGAAACGGATCGCGCCGGAGCGCAATTGGTGCCGCAAACAGGACTCGAACCTGTGACCCCGTCATTACGAATGACGTGCTCTACCAACTGAGCTATTGCGGCGAACCAAGCGGCGATTCGGCTTTTCGGCCGAAAACGCTGGGGCATCTGATATCGCCCGGGGCGTTGCTTTGCAAGAAGCGGCGGCGAATCTGGCGACCGAAAAGCGCGACCAACCACCCACTGAAACCGGCCATTTGGGCCTGAATCGGGGCTGTTATCCGCCCCAGCGCCGTAGAAACCCGCGCCAACCGCCCTGTTGCTGGCCTGCATTCAGCTCGGCGAATTCATCGCGATAATCGTCCGCCTCGTCCACGCCCGGATCGTCCGGGGGCCTGACGATGGGAATGACGGCCGGAATAGCCACCGCGGGCTTCACGGCGCTGGCGATATCGCTGCGGTCGCGGAACAGCGGTGGCGGCGCGGGGGCCGGTTTCGGGAGCGGCGGCGCCTCGGCGGGCTCAGACGTGGCATCGGCCACCGGTTCGGGCTGTGCTGGTACTTCAGGTTCCGCCGCCAGATCCTGAGCCGGCGCGGAGGGTGTGACCTCGGTCGGTACGGGCACCACGGGTTTGGGCACCGCCGGCGGCGGGGCCAGCACGGTCTCGCGCAAAATCTCGGTCTCAATCGTCGAGGCCCTGTCCGACGGCAGCGCGGCCAGCGGCGTCTGCCACTGGAACGCATCGATCCGTCCGGTGACCGGCGATACCGGCCGCCAGCGATCCGACACATAGCCATCCGCGGTCCAGACCGGATCATGCAACGCGCGCACAGCACGCAATGTCCAGGCGCGGGCGCGGCCGCTGTCGCCATGTTCGGTACGTTCGATTTCCGCCATCAGCATCGCAACGCGCTGGGTGGAGTCGGTCGTGAACGGCGCCAGTGTTTCGCGGGCGCGCGTGAATTCGGCGGCATCGATGGCCGCGCGGGCGATCGCCAGCGCGCCTTCGATATGGCCTGGCGCTTTAGATGCCAGCGTCTCGACACGCACCAGCCGCTGCCGCGCGGAATCGCCGAGCTTCACATGGGCATAGGCGTCGGCGAGATCCGGATGCGGCTGCGCCAGCCACGCTGTCTCGATGATCTTCATTGCCCGACGGGTCTGATGCGCCTCGCTCTGGAATCGGCTGGCGAGAACGGCGGCTGGCACCAAAGTTGGCGCAAGCTTGATCGCCTCGGTCACGCTGTCGCGGGACAGATCGCGATCTTGTGTCTCAAGCTCCAGCGCACGCGCGGTGAGCAGCACGCCGCGCTGCCGACGAAACGCCGCGCGATCGATCAGACCAGAGGCAAAATTGTTGTCGAGGATTTTCAGCGCCCCCGTCCAATCGCTCTGCGCGCAGCGGAAGCCAAGAACGGCTTGCGACGCCCACGTCGATGCCGGCGACAGTTTCAACGCTTCCTCGGCGATCGTGACGGCGGCAACGGGATCGTCGCTGCGCTGCGCCTCGATGAACAGACCGCGCAGACCCAGCAGCCGCGTATCGCCACGCTCAGCCATCGCCTGAAACGCACGATGCGCACCGGCGCGATCGCCATCGAGCTGGGCGGACTGGGCATGCAGCAACAGAGCGAGCGGATCGTCAGTCGTCAAACGCTTGGCGATATCGGCATGACACCGCGCGGCGTGGCCATCGCCCTGCCCGATCGCCAGCAGACCATGGGTGATGGCCTGACGTCCGCGCGCCTGACGCTTTTCATGGCGACGACGGCGCATTCGCTTCGGCGCGCCCCACAAACCACGCAGGAGCGACCAGGCGAACACCACCGCGACGATTGTCAGGCCGAGCACCAGCACAAACACCGGCACCGACGGCGAAGCGCGCCAGACGCCCCAGGATATCACGACATCGCCGGGCTGATCGGCGACCCAAGCGGCGCCAGCGGCCGCAAGTGCTATCAACACAAGAAACAGAATAATGCGGAACATCGGATTCCTATGGCGCCGGTTTGGAAAGCGCCGCCATCGCGTCGGCTGCGAATTGACGTGAAGCCGCCAGCGCTGCATCGCGCATATCGACTCTATCGAGCCAGGGCTGAACCACGGCACGATCCGCTGGCGACAGCGTCAGCAACTCACGCCTGGCCGTGGCGATATCGTTGCTGCGCGCAGCCGCAGACGCGCGTGACACAGCGCCGCTGTTGCTACCTGCGCCGACAGCATCGGTGCGCTCGATGCGCACCAGCTTGGCCGCGCCGGCCTGCAGACGATCCATGAAACCTGCGCCTACCGCAGGCGTGTCTGCCGGAGCGGGTGTGAGCTTCGGTAACACTGCAAGCAGTTCACGGCTGAGCGCGACTGTGTTTGGTACGCCCGTCGTTGCAAACGCATCGAGCGGCTTCAGCTGATTGGCATTGCCGGCAAGCGGTTTGACCGCCGCAAGCGCCGTCGCAAAGGGCTCACCCTGGCGCACCGACGTATCGAGCAACGACGCCGCAACGACACGGCGCAAGACCGTGTCATCGAAAGGTTTGGTATTCTGTTGGGCGGCCGAAGACTTCAACTCGCCGGCTGCACGTTCGATCTGCCCGAGCCGCTCATTGATCGGCCCGAGATCGACCACACCGGTCGTGGTACGCGGCGCGGATTTGAGTTGATTGATGTCGGCGACGACACGATCCGATTGCGTCTTCGCGGCAGTGAAATCGCCGCGCAATGCCGCGATGGATTTCTCGAGCGTATCGATCCGCGTTGCCAGCCCCGTATCCGGCGCAGCGACCGGGCGCGCTTCGATCTGCGCAATGCGAGAGGTCAGCGCATCGACATCTGCCTTATCGCTCGATGCAATGCCGCTCAGGCCGAACCATGCAATTCCGGCGACAAGCGCACCGGCAACCGCGCCAACGGCGGCGGGAACCAGGACAGGTGCACGCGCAGGCGAGACGGGCGCCTGCTTTTCAACCGCAGCCTCCGCGGCGGGCTCGGACGGCGGCATGTCCGACGGTGCGGTATCGACGGACTCCGATGCTGTTTCCGGTACCGCAGGCTCCGCTGCAGCCGGACGCTCGGTGACCTCGGCAGCCGTCAATTCGATGGTTGGCGGCGGCCGCTTGGGCCGACCGGCATCCGGAGACGATCCCGTCTCATTATCGTCGGCCATGGCGTCGGTTCCCTCGTGACATGCCCGATCCCTACCGGGATTTGGTCACAGCAGTCTTAACGCGATAATGGCGCGATGGCACGGTCCAGCGCCGCGAACAGGGCATTTTCGTCCGGGGTCTGCGCCACCACGACCTGGCTGGCTCCGGCATCATGCGCAATCGTACCGACCGCAGCTGAAAGGCAATAGTGTGGAACTGCGAGGGCAGCGATCTCGACGCCCGATAAGCCCACCGCCTGGAAGAATGCCCGCGCGCTCCGCCGCGAATAATGCAGCACGGCCTCGATCCTGCCGGCCACGAAGGCCGCAGCAACATCATCCGGCAGATCGGCCACCGGCATCATCCGGTAGGTGGTTTGTGTCACCACCGTGAAACCACGCGCACCGAGTTCGCCAGCGAGATCCCGCGCAAGATCGGCGCCGGCCAGATAAAGGAGCGGGCGGGTCTTGTTCAGCAGCTTGCTCTTGCTGCTCTCCGTCAATAGGTCCCGCAGCGCCGCAGCATCACCTTCGGCGGACACGACCTTGGCAAAGCCGAGATCGCGCGCGGCCTCTGCGGTCCGGTCACCGACCGCGAACAGCGGCAGGTGAAGCAGGGTTGCTTGCACCGGCTGATCGGCGAGTGCGCGTAGCGCATTGGACGACGTCACGATCACCGCGCCGAAATCCGCATCCGAATCGATGGACAGCATCACCTTTTCGAAGCGCAGCATCGGCGCCACCAGCACCTCGAAGCCCCGCGCGCGCAAGGCGGCGGCGGTGCTGGTAGTGTCCGGCTGCGGGCGAGTGACGAGAATAGCCATATCTGAGGTCCGGTTTCGGGGGTCTCGCATGCCACGCAGGGCATCGAGTGATTGCACCTTGCAACCCCGCAATGCTACGCCGGGGACAGGAAAAGCCCGGATTTGGCTGATTTAGCAAGGACCGATAGTGACCACCGACCAACCGATGCTGGTGCTGGGAATCGAGACGACCTGCGATGAGACCGCGGCCGCCGTCGTCGAACGCCAGCCCGACGGCAGCGGCAAGATCCTGTCCAATATCGTCCATTCGCAGATCAGCGACCATGCGCCCTATGGCGGCGTGGTGCCCGAGATCGCCGCGCGCGCCCATATCGACTTGCTCGACGGCATCGTCGGTCGCGCCATGAAGGACGCCGACGTCAATTTCGCGCAACTGAGCGGTGTGGCCGCAGCCGCCGGACCCGGCCTGATTGGCGGCGTCATTGTTGGTCTCACCACCGCAAAAGCCATAGCCATGGTGCATGACACCCCGCTGGTGGCCGTGAACCATCTCGAAGCCCATGCGCTGACGCCGCGGCTGACCACTTCCTTGGCGTTTCCGTATTGCCTGTTTCTCGTTTCCGGCGGTCATACCCAGATCGTCGCGGTGCTCGGCGTCGGCCACTACGTCCGGCTCGGCACCACCGTCGATGACGCCATGGGCGAAGCCTTCGACAAGGTCGCCAAGATGCTCGGCCTGCCCTATCCCGGCGGGCCGCAAGTGGAGCGGGCCGCTGCCGGTGGCGATCCCAAGCGCTTTGCGTTTCCGCGGCCGATGCTTGGCCGGCCCGATGCGAATTTTTCGCTCTCCGGTCTCAAGACGGCGGTCCGTAACGAAGCCAGCCGTCTCATTCCTTTGGAAGAGCAGGACATCGCGGATCTCTGCGCCAGCTTCCAGGCGGCAGCGCTAGAATCGACGGCAGATCGGTTGAGCGTCGGCCTCAAACTGTTCGAAGCGCAATTCGGCCCGCCGCATGCGCTGGTCGCAGCCGGCGGTGTCGCCTCCAACCAGGCGATCCGCGGCGCGCTGCAGGCCGTCGCCGCAAAAGCGCAGACCACGCTGATCATCCCGCCGCCGGCACTGTGCACCGACAACGGCGCGATGATCGCCTGGGCCGGCGCGGAACGTCTTGCGTTAGGACTCACCGACACGATGGAAGCACCGCCCCGCGCGCGCTGGCTGCTCGACGCTGACGCCAAGGCGCCGGCGGGCCATTCCAAATCCCGCGCGGCTTACTGACGGGAACATCATGGCTGACTTCAACTCTGTGGCGGTGATCGGCGCTGGTGCTTACGGCACGGCGCTGGCCGATGTCGCCGCGCGCGCCGGTCGCGAGGTCGTGCTTTATGCACGCTCGACTGCAGCCGCCGAACTGATGCAGTCGTCGCGCGCCAATCCGAGATTGCCCGGCGCAGCCATCGATGACTCTGTCTTCGTCACCGCCGATCTTTCGCTGGCAGCGCGCGCCGATATCATTCTGCTCGCCGTCCCGTCGCAGCAGTTGCGCGAGGCATTGACGGCGCTTGCGCCGCTATTGCCAGCAGGCGTTCCGGTGGTCGCCTGCGCCAAGGGCATCGAGCGCGGCAGTCACAAATTCATGACGGAAGTCATCGCCGACGTCGCACCGCATGCGATCCCTGCCATTCTGTCGGGACCGAATTTCGCCGACGATGTCGCAGCGGGCCTGCCCACGGCCGTGACACTCGCCTGCGCCGACGAGGATATCGCTGTCGCACTCGTGCAGGCCCTGGGTTCGGCAACGTTCCGTCCCTATCACTCCACCGATGTGCGCGGCGTCGAGATCGGCGGTGCGGCGAAGAACGTACTGGCAATTGCGGCGGGTATCGTCGCCGGCAAGCAGCTCGGCGCGTCGGCCCTTGCAGCACTCACAACGCGCGGCTTCAGCGAATTACTGCGACTAGGCATCGCATGTGGCGCGCGCACCGAGACGCTATCGGGACTGTCAGGTCTTGGCGATCTGATCTTGAGCTGTTCAAGCGCGCAATCGCGTAATTTTTCGCTCGGCGTTGCATTGGGCCGCGGCGAACAGCCTGCACGCGACAAACTCGCCGAGGGTGAATTCACGGCGCCGGTGCTGATGGAGCTTGCGACATCGAAGGGCGTCGATATGCCGGTGGCAGAGGCCGTGGCGGCAATTCTGGCCGGCCAGACAACCATCGATCAGGCAATCGATGGCCTGCTGACGCGGCCGTTCAAGGCAGAAGGTTAGAGACGTGATGAAATACTGGCTGGTGAAATCGGAGCCTTCGGTGTGGTCGTGGGACCAGCAGGTGGCGAAGGGCAAGAAGGGCGAAGCCTGGACCGGCGTGCGCAACCACAGCGCCAAGCTCAACATGATGGCCATGAAGAAAGGTGATCGCGCCTTCTTCTATCATTCCAACGAAGGCAAGGAAGTTGTCGGGATCGTCGAGATCGTGAAAGAGCATTATCCCGACCCGACCGACGAATCCGGCAAGTTCGTCTGCGTCAACATTGCCGCCGAGAAGCCTTTGAAGACGCCGGTGACGCTCGTTGCCGTGAAGGCCGAGCCAAAGCTCGGCGAGATGGCGCTGCTGAAACTGTCGCGGCTCTCGGTGCAGCCGGTGACCGCGGAGGAGTGGAAGCTCGTCTGCAAAATGGGCGGATTGTGAGCGCCGACGGCGCGGCCAATCTTGCAATCACTGATCCCGTAGCTTTCATCCGCGCCAATACGCGCCTGCGACCGGTGCCACTGGTGCCGAACATTGTGCTGCACACAGCCGACGAGGCCGTACCGCTGTGGAGCAAGACTGAGGAAGAACTCGGCGAAGCCGGACTGCCGCCACCGTTCTGGGCCTTCGCCTGGGCCGGCGGACAGGCACTGGCGCGCTTTGTTATCGATCATCCCGGGCATGTTGCTGAAAAGACCATCATCGATTTCGCAACAGGGTCGGGGCTGGTGGCTATCGCCGCGATGAAAGCCGGGGCAAGCAGCGTCTTCGCCTATGACATCGACGCCTTTGCGCGCACGGCCATCGCACTGAACGCGGCTGAAAATGGCGTTACGATCAATGCTCGCGGTGACGATCTGCTCGGCGGCTCATCTGTCCCGACCGCACAAACGATTCTGGCAGGCGATATTTTCTATGAACGCGACACCGCAGAGCGCGCCTTTGCATTTCTTTCAGAGCAAGCGGCGCGCGGTGCAACGGTCCTGATCGGCGACCCCGGCCGCAGCTATCTGCCGAAAGACAAGTTGCGCAAGCTCGCGGAATACAGAGTGCCCGTGACGCGCGATCTTGAAGATGCAGAGATCAAGAACACGGCGGTGTGGACGCTGGCCTAACTACCCCGCCTCTGCCACCACCTGCGCCAAAAGCTGCTCCCGCTTCGATTGCGAGCGATAGCCCGTTTGCGTCGCGGCGATGCGCGCGAGGACGCCGTCTTCGAAGGCGGTGACGATGGTATCGTGCACATAGCTCTTGCGGCAGATCGCCGCCGTGTTCTGCAATTCGTCCGCCGCCGACCGCACGGCTTCGAGCACCTGCTTCCTGCGTCCGCGCTCACTGGCTGCCGGCTCTATCCGTGACAGGGTTTCAGCCACCGTCGCCGACGCCATCAGAGTGCGGAAATCCTTCAGTGAAATCTTGATGCCGGCGATATCGCGCAGGAAGGCGTTCACTGCTGCCGTGTTGACCTTGTGAATGCGGCCAGCATTGTCGCGATACTGGAACAGGCGTTTGCCCGGCACGTCGTGCAGGATACCAATCGCGCGGACGAGCTTCGACGCATTGGACTCCTTGCGCACTGCCTTGCCGCCCTTGGCCTTGAAGGTGAGCACGATGCAATCGTCTTCGAGCTGCACGTTCGACTTCATCAGCGTTGTAGCGCCGCGGGTGCCCGACAGCTTCATGTAGCTCTCGTTGCCGGCACGGATCGCGGTCCGCGTGACCAGTTCGATGACAGCGGCGAGCGCGAACTCACGCGTCGGCTCGTCGCCAGCCAGAAGCGCCGAGACGTTGCGGCGGATCTTCGGCAGTGCCGCCACCAGCTTCGCCAGCCGATGCGCCTTGCGTTGCTCGCGGACCTTCTCCCAATCCGAGTGATAGCGGTATTGCAGGCGGCCGGCCGCGTCGCGACCTACGGCCTGCAAATGCGACGTAGGATCAGCGGCATAGCGGACCTCGGCATAGGCCGGGGGCACTGCCATGGAGTTCAGCCGCTTGATCGTCCCAATATGCTTGATCGGGGTGCCGTTGGCCCTGACGAAGGAATAAGATTTTCCGCGCTTGAGCCGGCGGATCGTCAGCTCAGACTGATCTCCGAGCTTCAGGCCCATTTCACGGGCCAAAACCTCCACACTCGCGGGGCTTGGCTTGGCCATACGGGCTGGCCGCGCGACGGAACGGGCGGAAACGGCCCGGGAAGGCGCGAAATTCTGCTGTTCCATCATAGTGTTATCTGCCTCGTCGGCCCTGTGTCTCTGCTAATGCCGTTTATTGATTTTTGGTTCCGGGCCGCTTGGCCGTCCCTGCGAGGGCGATTTAGGGGCTTCCCGCAACTATTGCGAGTCCACAGGTACGCAATTTCGGTTACTGGTTACCGTTTAGCGCCCGAATTGGCTTTATGATGAAATTTCCGAGCCGTCAAAACGCGAACGTGATCGGGGCTGCGACCTTGCGGACCGACCAAAGGCCTAGTCCGTCCCCGCTTGTCCGGCTATCTCGCCCCGGCGCATATTGCGCGCAACGAGAACCGGCTGGCGGCGAATTCGCGCAGCGGTCGCATGGTGGTGGAGGGGACGATGTCCGACAAGATTTACGACGTACCGGCTGAGTGGACGACGCGCGCCTTCGTCGATGACGCAAAATACAACGAGATGTATGCGCGCTCGATCAGCGATTCCAACGGCTTCTGGGCCGAGCAGGCCAAGCGCCTCAACTGGACCCACGCCCCCACCAAGATCGAAAACACGTCCTTTGCCCCGGGCAATATCTCGATCAAGTGGTTCGAGGATGGCGTATTGAACGCCGCCTATAATTGCATCGACCGCCATCTACCGAAGCGCGCCAACCAGACCGCGATCATCTGGGAAGGCGACGACCCCTCGCAGTCGAAGCACATCAGCTATCAGGAACTGCACGACGAAGTTTGCAAGATGGCCAACGTGTTGCGCAACCGCAATGTCGGCAAAGGCGACCGCGTCACGATTTATCTGCCGATGATTCCGGAAGCCGCTTACGCGATGCTGGCCTGCGCGCGCATCGGCGCGGTCCATTCAGTGGTCTTCGCCGGCTTCTCGCCGGACTCGCTGGCGCAGCGCATCACTGACTGCCAGTCCAAGATCATCATCACCGCCGATGAAGGCCTGCGCGGCGGCAAGAAGGTGCCGCTGAAGAACAATGTCGATGCCGCGGTCGCCAAGGCCGGCGGCGTCGACTGGGTCGTCGTGGTCAAGCACACCGGCACACCGGTGAACATGGATCCGGCCCGTGACTTCTGGTACCGCGAAGCCGCCGAAGTCGTCACCACCGAATGCCCCTGCGAGCCGATGAATGCGGAAGATCCGCTGTTCATCCTTTATACGTCGGGCTCCACCGGCCAGCCCAAGGGCGTGCTGCACACCACCGGCGGCTATCTGCTGTTTGCGTCGATGACGCATCAATATGTGTTCGACTATCACGAGGGTGACATCTACTGGTGCACCGCCGACGTCGGCTGGGTGACCGGTCACAGCTACATTCTCTATGGGCCGCTGGCCAACGGCGCGACCACGCTGATGTTCGAAGGCGTGCCGAACTATCCGTCGATGTCGCGCTTCTGGGAAGTCATCGACAAGCATCAGGTCAACATCTTCTACACCGCGCCAACCGCGATCCGCGCGCTGATGCAGGCCGGCGACGAGCCGGTGAAGAAAACCTCGCGCAAGAGCCTGCGATTGCTGGGATCGGTCGGCGAGCCGATCAATCCGGAAGCCTGGGAGTGGTACTATCACGTGGTCGGCGAGGCGCGTGCGCCGATCGTCGACACCTGGTGGCAGACCGAGACCGGCGGCATTCTCATCACGCCTCTGCCCGGCGCCACGAAACTGAAGCCGGGTTCGGCGACGCGGCCGTTCTTTGGTGTCGTCCCCGAGATCGTCGATGCCGATGGCAAGGTGCTGGAGGGCGAGACCTCGGGCAATCTCTGCATCGCCAAGTCATGGCCGGGCCAGATGCGGACGGTCTATGGCGATCACGCCCGTTTCGAACAGACCTATTTCTCGACCTACAAGAACAAGTACTTCACCGGCGACGGCTGCCGCCGCGATGCCGACGGCTATTACTGGATCACCGGCCGCGTCGATGACGTCATCAACGTCTCCGGCCACCGCATGGGCACCGCCGAAGTGGAATCGTCGCTGGTTGCGCATGAGAAAGTGTCGGAAGCCGCCGTGGTCGGCTATCCGCACGACATCAAGGGCCAGGGCATCTATGCTTATGTCACGCTGATGAACGGCGTCGAGCCGACTGAAGAGCTGCGCAAGGAGCTCGTGGCCTGGGTTCGCAAGGACATCGGCCCGATCGCCTCGCCAGACCTGATCCAGTTCGCACCGGGTCTACCAAAGACCCGCTCCGGCAAGATCATGCGTCGCATCCTGCGCAAGATCGCCGAAGACGAACCGTCATCTCTGGGTGATACATCGACACTGGCCGATCCCGCCGTGGTCACCGACCTCGTCGAGCATCGGCAGAACAAGAAGCCGGGGGCGTAACCGCTCGCCCAATCTGTCGGCAAACACGGAGTGATGTGGTGGATCGTCGGTCATTCGTGTTGGGAAGTGCTGCAGTTGTTGCGGGCGGAGCTTCCGCCCGTGCGCAACATGCCGGTCATCCCGCGTTGCCTGCGGCACCATCGTCGAAAGAGCCCTACGCCAAATTGCAAGGTGGCGTACCGCATCACATGACGCCCGAGCAGGAGGCGCAGCGCGTCACAGAGAGTCCGGCGCCGAAAGGGCCGCAAGGAAAGTGGATATCGCGTGCGGCACTGCCGTTGCCGCGCAGCGAGATGGCCTGGGCGACATCATGGGCCGATCGTATGCATATCGTCGGCGGCTACGGCGAAGGCCGTGTCGACCGCCCCTATCACCATGTCTACGATCCCGCTTCAGATCAGTGGCTCGACGCAGCGCCCCTGCCGCGCGGCGCCAACCATGTCTCGGTCGCTGCCGATGCCGGACGCGTCTATGCGCTCGGCGGTTTCATGCAGCAGAACCGCGGCTCGGACCAGAACGCCTATGCCTATGATGTCGCTGCCAATCGCTGGGATACGATCGCGCCCTTGCCGCGACCACGCGGTGCCGGCGCTGCCGTTGCGCTGAACGGCAAAATCCATCTGATCGGCGGCGCGTCGGAACCTGCGGCAGAGCGCGCCAGTGTCAGTTGGCACGAAGTCTATGATCCCAAGACCGACAAATGGGAGAGCCGCAAGGCACTGCCCGGTGCGCGCGACCATGTCGGCTGCGTCGCCACGCGCGGCGTGATCCATGTGATCGGCGGGCGTTTCAATACGTTCGAGTACAATACCGATCTGCACCATGTGTATCTGCCCGAGCGCGACACATGGGAGCTGCGCGCCGCACTGCCGACGACCCGTTCGGGCCATGGTCTTGTGGTGTATCGCGACCGGCTGTTCGCCATGGGCGGCGAATCCGGCGTGGTGCAGAACGGCCAGCTCACCCAAGGCAAGGTGTACGGACAGATGGAAAGCTACGACCCGGCCTCCGACACCTGGCAGAGCCACGCGCCGATGCTGACCCCGCGCCATGCGGTCGGCGCCACAGTCATCGGCGACTGGATCTATGTGGCCGGTGGCGGCGCTGTCCTCGGCGGCGCGGTACAATCCGCCGTCCATGAGGCCTTTACGCTGGCCTAGTGACCTCCAACGCATCGCATCTGGCTGCCCTCACGTGATTGTCAGGGCCGGATGGCCACCCCCGGCCAATTTAGAGCGAGTGTTGTTTTCCGGGCATTTACTTTGTTCAGCGGATTTCCTCTTTAGGCGCTCGTTGGCGCACTCCCCCGCGCCGGCAGAGACCGGTTGTTTACGCGACTGGTTGAGAATTTCCCGTGTGCAATTGTTTTCGTCGCCTTGAGAGGCGGCACGACCTCGTCGGCCGCTACCGGCCGGGCCGAACTGGAGAGATCGATGTCCTTGAAGATTGCTAGTGCGCTGGCAGCCACCGTTGTCATTGGCGCCCTGATGTCCCCCGCCGCGCAGGCAGCGCCCAATGTGGTCGGCTTCCACGGCGACTATGCCCCCGGCACCATCGTCGTGAAGACCAATGAGCGTAAGCTGTATCTCGTGCTCGAACAGGGTCAGGCCGTGCGCTATCCCGTCGGTGTCGGCAAGCCCGGCAAACAGTGGGCCGGCGCCACCAAGATCGACGGCAAGTACCGCCAGCCGGCCTGGGCTCCGCCCGCCGACGTCAAGCGTGACAATCCTAATATCCCCGATGTGATTGCGGGCGGTTCGCCAGCCAATCCGATGGGCGTTGCTGCAATGACCCTCGCCGGCGGCGAATATGCCATCCACGGCACCAACCGCCCCAATTCGATCGGCGGCTATGTCTCTTACGGTTGCGTCCGCATGTACAACGAAGACATCACCGACCTCTATTCGCGCGTCTCGGTCGGCACGCCGGTGATCGTCACCCAGCGCTGATCGCTGGCAGCTTCGCTATTCTGAAAAGCCGCGCATGATGCGCGGCTTTTTGTTTTGCTGATCTCATCTGCTATCGCACCAGCCGTTGCGATGACCGCCACCATACGGGCGCGCGTGCCCTGCATTGAGCATTGCTGCAGACACGTTGGGCGTTTGCCTGGTCGCGACATCGGCGACCACGCGGCCGGGATATTTGTCAGGCCCGATATTGTAGATCGTGAGACTTCCCTCGCGGAGCAACTTGGTCAGTGCAGCCGTCGCGATTTCTGCTTTCTGAATCTCGCGCGCGCATTGCCCCTTCAGCTCCGGCGCATCGATGCCACGCAAACGAATGCGCACGCTGACGTCTTCACCCGACCCAAGATGCACGCGCGCGCCAAAAGTATCGCCGTCGATGGCATAGCGCATCTCGATCGAGTAGCGCGCCTCAGCATTGCCGGCGCGCCTGACGATCGCCTCGGAATCGCGGGCCGCCTCGGTCTGATCCGCGCCGGGCAGGAACGGCAGCCAACGCTTCACCGGCAGCATGGTGCCGGCGGCCAGGCCGAGCACGAATACCCACGGCATCGCCGCGGACATGCGGGATCGCCACGGCGACGCACGGTGAATGCGCGATGCTGGGGTCATCGTCCTGCGATAATGTGAGTCGAAACAACCAGCCAGAAGAATCTGGCTCAGTGATCCGAAGAGTTAGAAGTCGGACGCAATGCCCTTACGCTCCCAGTCGCCAAAGCGCGTGGGCTCCGGGCCTTCAGGTCCCTGGAACTCTTTCGCTTTCGCCGCAGTATGTGCTGCTGCAGCTGCAGCCCGACGTTCTTCTGCCTCGGCCAGCGCGCGCTGCGCGGCGGGCGTCAAAACTTTCTTCGATGCCGGCTCAGGCTCCGGCAAAGACGTTGCGGACTCGGAAGGAATGTCGTTCATCTCAGGTTTCCTGCTGAACCGGCAAGGGCGGCACGCGTTACATAAATCAATGTCGAACAGTTGCCGTTCGACTGTGAGCATATAAGGGCGATTCTTACATTTGGCATATTCGCATGCGACAGAATCGCTCCCATCCAGTGGCCGCATGCTGAGCCTGCCCGCGCCATTGCCCGCCCTCCGTCGTGATGTTTTCGCATGTCGCAAGTAAGATACGCACCGCCAACCGAGGTCCCCGGCCTCGCCGCGCGACGGATTGCGGCGGATATTCTCGACGGCGTATTGCACAAGCATCGGACCCTCGACGACCAGCTCGAAGGCGCCGCGGCCCATCCCGGCCTGAAAACGCTATCCGACCGCGACCGCGCGCTGATGCGACGTCTGGTTGCGACGATCCTGCGCCGGCTCGGTACGCTCGGGCATATTCTCTCCCGCCTGCTCGACCGCGGTGTCCCCACCGATGCCCCGCGTGCGCAGAGCGCGCTCCTGATTGGTGCTGCCCAGATCCTCTGGATGGATGTGCCGGATCACGCCGCCGTCGACCTCTCGGTCCGCATGGTGCAATCCGACCGTAAGGCCGCGAAATATGCAGGGCTGGTCAATGCCGTGTTGCGACGCTGCGCCCGTGAAGGCCAGCCGCTGATCGACGAAGTTGCCGCCCAGACTCTCGACATCCCGCCCTGGCTGATGGCGCGCTGGACGGCCCATTACGGCGGGACGGCAGCCAAGGAAATGGCCGTGGCGCTGAGCCATGAGCCGTCGCTCGATCTCACCGTCAAATCCGAAGCCGATGCCTGGGCCACGCGCCTGCACGGCGAAGTGCTTCCAACCGGTTCCGTCCGAACCTTGCTGCAGGGCTCGGTGACCATGTTGCCCGGTTTCGATGACGGCCAGTGGTGGGTGCAGGACGCCGCGGCGGCACTGCCGGCACGACTGTTCGGCGACCTCAAGGGCAAACGCATCGTCGATCTCTGCGCCGCGCCGGGCGGCAAGACTGCGCAATTGGTCCAGGGCGGCGCGCAGGTCACTGCTATCGACCGCTCGCCGAACCGCGTGGCGCGGCTGCGCGAAAATTTGGCGCGACTGTCGCTGGAAGCCGAAACCGTCGTCGTCGACGGCACCGAATATCCCGGCGAGGGTTTTGACGGCGTGTTGCTGGACGCGCCCTGCTCCTCGACTGGCACTATCCGGCGGCATCCCGACGTCGCCTGGCTGAAACAGGACTCCGATATCGTCATGCTGACGGCGCTGCAGCGGCGCCTGCTGCAGAAGGCGGCTTCCATCCTGAAGCCCGGCGGAACCCTGATCTATTGCACCTGTTCGCTGGAGCCAGAAGAAGGCGAACAAGCCATCGCCGACCTGCTGGCCAAGGATTCCAGTATGCGCCGCGCCCCCGCCGACGCCAGTGAAGTTGCCGGCCTGGCCGAGATCGTCACCCCCGAGGGCGATCTGCGCACTTTGCCGAGCCATCTGCCCCATGCCGATCCTCGGCTCGGCGGGCTCGACGGCTTCTATGCGGCGCGACTCATTAAATCCTGATATTCACAGAGTAATCTCCCGATTCGCGAGGCTTCCACAGGGAGCTTCCTTGTACTGTGTGCGGATCGCGTTTCCGGCTAAAAGGATTCGCAACAACCCTTTCTCTTCCAGTTCAAGGCGCGCGTGGTCGCACATCGCAGACGTATCTCGGGGCTGATCCTCGGCCGCTTCGCGCGGAGCGCGATGTCGCGCGCGTCTGGCGGATCGGCAGCGCTGGCCCGGCTCTGGCCCGGACGCACAGATCGCCTGATCATCGCGCCGCATGATCTGCGCACCACCGATGCCACCCGCGCCGCCGAAATCTATGCCGGGCGCTTCGTCTTCGCCGGCAAGATCGTCACCTGCCACGGTCGCTCGATCTTCGATCTGGAACCGCCATCGGAAGACTGGGAAGTTTCACTGCTCGGCTTCGGCTGGCTCCGCCATCTGCGCGCCGCCGACACCGCCATCACCCGCGCCAATGCGCGCTCGCTGATCGACGACTGGATGTCGAATACGTCGCGCAAGCGCCCGGTCGGACGCCGCGCCGACGTCATCGCCCGCCGTGTGATCTCGCTGCTATCGCAGGCGCCGCTGGTGCTCGGCGATACCGACGGAAAATTCTATCGTCGCTATCTGCGCTCACTCAGCCGTGAGATCCGCTCGCTACGCTACGCGCTGTCTCACGCTCCCGACGGCGTGCCGAAGCTGCAGGTGCTCATTGCTCTGTGCTACGCATCGCTGTGCCTTGCCAATCAAGCGCGCCACATCCGTACCGCCACACGCAAACTCTCCGACGAATTGCAGCGCCAGATTCTACCGGACGGCGGGCATATCTCGCGCAATCCGGGCGCGTTGATCGAATTGCTGATCGATCTGCTGCCGCTGCGGCAGACTTTTGCCGCCCGCAACATCGCGCCACCGCCGGCGCTACTGAATGCGATCGATCGCATGATGCCGATGCTGCGATTCTTCCGTCATGGCGACGGCTCGTTCGCACTGTTCAACGGTATGAGCAATGCGCCATCGCATCTGCTGGCGACGCTGCTGGCCTATGACGACACGCACGGCGTGCCGATGGCGCATATGCCGCATACCGGCTTCCAGCGTCTCGAAGCCGGTCAGATGATCGTGATCATCGACACCGGCCCGCCGCCGCCACCGAGCGTTAGTCATGATGCGCATGCCGGTACGTTGTCGTTCGAACTGTCGTCCGGCCCGAGCCGCATCGTCATCAATTGCGGCATGCCCTCGACGGGTCGCGACAATTGGCGCGCTTTCGCGCGCGGCACGCCCGCGCATTCGACGATGACCTATCACAACACCTCGTCGTGCCAGTTCATCGAACGCAGCGCGATGAAGAAGTTTCTGCAGGGCGCGCCGATCGTCAACGGCCCGCATGTAGTGGAGAGCTATCGCGAGATCACCTCGAACGGCACCATCCTGACCACCGCGCATGACGGCTACCACCCGCGTTTTGGCGTCACCCATCGGCGCGTGCTGATGATCTCCGAGGACGGTTCGAAACTCGAGGGCGAGGACATTGTCGCGGCGGCGCCCGGCGCGCGGCTGAAAGGCAGTAATACCGACTACGCCTTGCGCTTCCATCTGCACCCGTCGGTAAAGGCCAGCCGGCTCAGCGACGCCCGCGGTGTCATGCTGGTATTGCCGAACCGCGACGTCTGGACCTTCGAGGCGCTGGACGACAAGGTCGAGCTGGAGGACAGCGTGTTCCTGGCCGGCAATGACGGACCGCGCCGAACCGCCCAGATCGTGATCCACCAGAACGCCCAGCAGACCTCCAGCATCCGCTGGAGTTTTGCCCGCTCGGCCTCCTCGCCGTCGCAGACTACGGCCCGCCGCAACGCCCGCCGCGAGCCGGAATTGCCGTTGTAAATCAGGCCTTCACGACGAAATTGCTGGCATGCAAGCCCTTGCAGTTTCTTGCACCGCGAAACCATGCTACGCGGCGTCCTTCTCCCACGGGATACGCATCATGACCGACCATCCGCGCAAGGTTACTCGCGCTCTATTGTCCGTTTCCGACAAGTCCGGGCTGATCGAATTTGCTCGCGCGCTGTCTGCTCACGGCATCGACCTCGTCTCCACCGGCGGTACCGCCAAGGCGATCGCTGCGGCGGGCCTGAAGGTCTCCGATGTATCCGATCTCACCGGCTTCCCGGAAATGATGGATGGCCGGGTCAAGACGCTGCATCCCAAGGTTCATGGCGGCCTGCTCGCGATCCGCGACAATGCCGAACACGCCAAGGCAATGAAGGATCACGGAATTTCGCAGATCGATCTGCTCGTCGTGAACCTCTACCCGTTCGAGGAGACCGTCGCGAAGAACGCGTCCTATGAGGATTGTATCGAGAATATCGATATCGGCGGTCCGGCAATGATCCGCGCAGCCTCCAAGAATCATGACGACGTCACCGTCGTGGTTGAGCCCTCCGATTATCAGTCGGTGCTCGACGAACTCGCCACCAACAAGGGCGCGACCACGCTGACGCTGCGCCGCCGTCTGGCAGCCAAGGCTTATGCCCGCACTGCGGCCTATGACGCCGCGATCTCGAACTGGTTTGCCGATCAGTTGAAAATCGATGCGCCGGATTTCCGGGCTGTTGGCGGCAAGCTCGTCGAAGCGTTGCGTTACGGCGAGAACCCGCATCAGACCGCCGCGTTCTATAGCACGCCCGAACTGCGCCCCGGCGTATCCTCGGCGCGGCAGTTGCAGGGCAAGCAACTGTCCTACAACAATATCAACGACACCGATGCGGCCTATGAATGCATCGCCGAGTTCGATCCAAAGCGCACCGCAGCCTGCGTCATCGTCAAGCACGCCAACCCCTGCGGCGTGGCCGAAGGCAGCAACCTGATCGACGCCTATCGCAAAGCACTGGCCTGCGATTCTACTTCGGCCTTCGGCGGCATCATTGCCATGAATCGCACGCTGGACGCGGAGACCGCGCAGACCATCACCGAGATCCTGACCGAGGTGATCATCGCGCCGGACGCCACCGAAGAAGCAATCGCCATCATCGCCAAACGACGGAATATCCGCCTGCTGCTGGCGGGCAGTCTGCCTGATCCGCGCGCGCCGGGCCTGACCTACAAGACGGTGGCCGGCGGCCTGCTGGTGCAGAGCCGTGACAACGCGGTGGTCGATGACATGATCCTGAAGCCGGTTACCAAACGGCAGCCGACGGAAGCTGAATTGCGCGATCTCAAATTTGCATTCCGTGTGGCCAAGCATGTCAAATCGAACACGATCATTTACGCGAAGGACCTTGCCACCGTCGGTATCGGTGCAGGCCAGATGAGCCGGGTCGATTCCGCTCGGATTGCCGCACGTAAGGCGCAGGATGCTGCTGCCGAACTGAAACTCGCCGAGCCTATGACCAAAGGATCGGTCGTCGCATCAGATGCGTTCTTCCCCTTCGCCGACGGACTATTGGTGGCGATCGAGGCCGGAGCCACGGCCGTGATCCAGCCGGGCGGTTCGATCCGCGACGATGAAGTGATCAAGGCGGCGGATGACGCCGGAATCGCAATGGTGTTCACCGGCGTCCGCCACTTCAAGCACTAAGGCTTCTCAGTCTCAGGCCTCTCGCACCCGTGCGAGCAGGCCAAGACCTCCAACAAAGAACAGCACCAGCACCGCCATGCCAGCCTTCTGGCTGGCGGTGACTGCGGTGACGAGGCCGATCAATAGCGGCCCCATGAAGGACGTTACCTTCCCTGTCAACGCGAACAGACCGAAGAATTGCGCGATGCGATCCTGCGGTGCCAACCGGATCAACAGCGTGCGCGATGCCGCCTGCAACGGACCGCCCGCCATGCCGATCAGGCAACCCAGCGCGAGATAGGCCTTCTCCGCAGGCGCCGCGAACAGGCCGCCACCGGGCACCGGCGGCGCGACCTTGATGAAGAAGATGGTTTCGCGATCAATCAGCAGGATCGCGATGATCGAGGTCAGCAGCAGCAGGATGCTGCCAGTGATCACACGCTTCGGTCCGAACGCATCGTCGAGCTTGCCGCCGACGAAGGCGCCGAACGTTCCGGCAATGGCTAGGATGATACCGAACGTGCCGATCTGAATCGTATTCCAACCGAACGTGCCGGCCGCATAGATGCCACCGAAAGCAAACAGCGACACCAGCCCGTCCGTGTAGATCATGTTGGCAATCAGGAATGCCATCATCGAGCGATGCTTCGGCAGATCGCTTAGCGTGTGCCTGAGATCGGTCAGACCTGCACGCACGGCGTGACCGGGCGAAACCTTTGCAGGAAAATCCGGCGTCAGCAGAAACATCGGCAGCACGAAGACGACGAACCACAGGCCCGACAGCGGCGCCGAAATGCGATCGCCCTGGAACGTCGCGGGGTCGAGACCGAGGATCGGGACCAGACCGAACAATGTGCGCCCAGTGGTCGGGTTCGCAGCCATGAAGCCGAGCACGATGATCAGGCTGAGAATGCCGCCGACATAGCCGAGCGCCCAGCCCGAACCGGACAGGCGGCCGATTTTATCCGGCGGCACCAACGTCGGCATCATCGCATTGTTGAACACGGTGGCAAATTCCACGCCGATGGTCGCCAAGCCATAGGCAATCAGCAGCGGCAGGATGATAGCGGGATCGCCGGGCTTGCCGATCCACATGATGCAGGCGCCGATCACGAAGATCGCACCGAAGCTTGCGATCCACGGCTTGCGGCGGCCGCTCGCATCGGCAATCGCGCCAAGCATCGGCGATGCCAGCGCGATGATCAACCCGGCCGCAGCAGTAGCGAAACCCCACAGCGATTGTCCCGTGGCGGCATCGGATGCCACGCGCGTGGCGAAATAGGGCGCGAAGACAAAGGTGGTGATGAGACTGAAGTAAGGCTGGGCCGCCCAGTCGAAAAACATCCAGCTGATCACCGCAGAGCGCGGTGGATAGGTCTTTGGCGCCGCTGTCACAGAGGCTGATGAAGCGGCGGCGACCGCCATGCGTGGTATCCCCCGCGAATCACAGAGTGTTGTCTCGTACGTTTCACAAGCCATATAGCATTCGAGACGGCGATGCGATCATGTCCGCTGTCAGCCGGAGTGATCGATGGCACCGTTTGCTTTCCTGCGTTGTACGTGCGTCGCAGCACTCGCATTTATACTCGTCGTCCCGGCATCGACAAACGCGCAGCAGGCGCGTGACATCTATACCCCCGCACCGCCAGGCACGCTCAAACCCATCGCAGCCACGCATGGCATGGTCGTCGCCCAGGAGAAGATCTCCGCCAAGGTCGGTGCGGATGTCATGGCGCACGGTGGCAATGCGATCGATGCGGCTGTTGCGAGCGGTTTCGCCATGGCCGTCACCTATCCGCGCGCCGGCAATATCGGTGGCGGCGGCTTCATGGTGATCCATACCGCCGCCGGCGAGGACATCACCATCGATTACCGCGAGACCGCGCCGGCCAAAGCCACCCGTGACATGTTTCTCGGCAATGACGGCAAGCCGGATATCGCGAAATCGCGTGACTCCGCATTGGGCATCGGCGTCCCCGGCACGGTGGCAGGGCTCGCGCTTGCGCTGGAAAAATACGGTTCGGGCAAATTCACATGGTCGGATCTGCTGCAGCCCGCGATTGCGCTGGCGCGCGACGGCTTCGTCGTGGCGGACGATATCGCCGCCACGCTGCCCGATCTGCAACGACGCACCGCGCGCTGGCCATCATCGGTGAAGATCTTCTCGCGCTCCGATGGCACAGCGCTGCAACCGGGCGATACGCTGACCCAGAGCGACCTTGCTGCGACGCTGACGGCAATCGCCGCGCAAGGGCCACGCGGATTCTACGAAGGCCCGGTGGCGCAGAAGCTGGTCGATGGCATCAACAAGGCCGGCGGCATTTTTGCGATCGAAGACCTCAAGGCCTATCAGCCGGTGATCCGCCAGCCGGTGCGCGGCAGCTATCGGGGCTACGATATCGTCTCGATGCCACTGCCATCATCCGGCGGCACAGTGCTGCTGGAAACACTCAACATCCTCGAAGGCTTTCCAGTGGCAACCTTGCGGCAAGGCTCGGCGCCGTCGCTGCATCTACTGATCGAGGCTATGAAACGCGCTTATGCCGATCGTGCGCGCTATCTTGGCGATCCCGCATTCGTCAATGCACCGATTGCGATACTGACCTCGAAAGACTACGCCGCCAAACAGCGCGCCTCGATCGATCTCGACAAGGCGACGCCATGGACCGACGCGCTGTCTGCGGTGCCTCCGCGTGAAGGGCAGAACACGACCCACTATTCCGTGGTCGATGCTGCCGGCAATGTTGTGAGCAATACCTATACGCTCAACTTTCCCTACGGTGTCGGCCTCGTCGCCGATGGCACGGGCGTGTTGATGAATAACGAGCTCGACGATTTCACCGCAGCACCCGGCGCCTCGAATGCCTTCGGCCTGGTCGGCTTCGAAGCCAACCTGCCCGGCCCGGGCAAGCGGCCGCTGTCATCGATGTCGCCGACTATTGTCTTGAAGGACGGCAAGCCTGTTCTCGTCACAGGCTCGCCCGGTGGCAGCCGCATCATCTCGACGGTGCTGCAGGTGATCGTCAATGTGATCGACTACAGAATGGATGTGATGTCGGCCGTCGCGACCTCTCGCCTGCATCACCAGTGGCTGCCTGATGAAGTGCGCATCGAACGCGGCTTTAGCGAAGAGACCCTCAATGCCCTGCGTGCCATGGGCCACAAGGTGGTCGAGCCCATGGGCCAGACTTCGGCCAATTCTATTCTGGTGACGCCAGACGGCTTGCTTGGTGCCCCTGATCCGCGTACGCGTGGCGCTGAGGCATCTGGGTACTGACGTCCAATGACATATCCGGTGCCCCCAGGGGCGCGCGGGTGAGCGCCCCCCCCGAACCAAGATGACAAAAGGGGGGAAACAACCATGAGCGGCAACCGACCAACCGATCCCGGCGCCATTGAGCGCGCGGAAATCGAAGACACCAGCCTTCTGGCCTTCTATCGCGATATGAATCCACCGGAGCGCCGCACGTTCTGGGCCTGCGCCACAGGCTGGGCACTCGATGGCATGGATTTCATGATCTATCCGCTGGTGATCGGCACCATCATCGTGATGTGGAAGGTCGATCCCGGCACCGCCGGCCTCGCCGGCACGGTGACACTGCTCGCATCCGCCATCGGCGGCTGGCTCGGCGGTTATCTTGCCGACCGTATCGGCCGCGTCCGCACGCTGCAGCTAACGATCCTGTGGTTCTCGTTCTTCTCGCTGATCTGTGCCTTCGTGCAGAATTTCGATCAGCTGCTGGTGGCGCGTGCGCTGCTCGGCATCGGCTTCGGCGGTGAATGGGCTGCAGGCGCAGTGCTGATGGGCGAAGCCATCCGTCCTCAGTATCGCGGCCGCGCAGTCGGTTCTGTACAGTCCGGCTGGGCGATCGGCTGGGGCCTCGCCGTGCTCTCCCAAGCGGTTTTGTTCTCATGGCTTCCACCAGAAACGGCATGGCGCTGGATGTTCGCCATCGGCGCGCTGCCGGCTTTGCTGGTGCTGTATCTGCGCCGCTACGTCGAAGAACCGGTCATCGCCGCGGAGACCCGCGCCAAGCAGAACGCCAGCGGCGATCGGCCCAAGCTCAGCGAAATCTTTGCCGGCCCGATGCTGAAGACCACGATCCTTGCATCGCTTGCTGCGACCGGTTGCCAGGGTGGCTATTACGCCATCACCTTCTGGGTGCCGCGCTTCCTCACCACCGAGCGCAAGCTGTCGATCGTCTCATCGACCGGATATCTTTCGGCGCTGATCGTCGGCTCCTTCATCGGCTATCTCGTCGGTGCATGGCTCGCCGACCGCATCGGTCGGCGCAACCTGTTCCTGACCTTCTCGCTCGGCGCCATCGCAGTCATCCTGATCTACACACAGGTGACGCTCACCAACGAAGTGCTGTGGATCCTCGGCTTTCCGCTCGGCTTCTTTGCGTCGGGCTACTTCTCCGGCATGGGCGCGTTCCTCACGGAGCTCTATCCAACACGTCTGCGCGGATCTGGTCAGGGCTTCTGCTACAATTTCGGCCGTGGTATCGGCGCTCTGTTCCCGTTCCTGGTCGGCGCTCTGTCCAACACCACCAGCCTCGGCAATGCCATCGCGATCTTCGCAGTGCTGGCTTACGGCCTGTTCTTCCTCGCAGCCTATGCGTTGCCTGAAACCCGCGGACGTATTCTCTATGCAGACGCCTGATTCATCCCCCAGCGAACCCCGGGCTTGCCCGGGGCCGCAACCGACCCAGCGCAGCGCGACACGGTTCACCGTGCCGCGTGGTGCCGTCGATACCCATGCCCATGTGATCGGTCTGCCGCCGGACTATCCGTTCGTCGCCGGGCGGAGCTACACACCGCCGGAGGCCACGGCGGCATCTTATCTATCGATGCTCAATGCGACCGGCATGACTTACGGCGTGCTGACGCAAGTCAGCGTACACGGCACCGACAACCGCCTGCTGGTGGATGCACTCACCGCCAATCGCCAGCGGTTGCGCGGCATCGCCGTGATCGGGCTGGATTGCCCCGAGAAGGAGAAGGCCGCGCTGAAAGAAGCCGGCGTCGTCGGCCTTCGGCTCAACGTGCTTTATGGCGGCGGGATGGGTTTCGCGCAGCTTGAGGACTACGCGTCGCTCTGCCGCGAGATGGGCTGGCATCTGCAATTCCTGATCGATGCCAAGGATATTCCGGCTCTCGCCTCACGCTTTGCGAAACTGCCGGTGCCATTCCTCGTTGACCACATGGGACACTTCCCGACCTCACGCGGCATCAACGATCCGGGCTTCGACGCTCTGGTCGGACTCGTTCGTGACAGCGCATGGGTGCGGCTGTCCGGCGCCTATCGCACCAGCATCCAGGGTAGCCCGCCCTATAGCGATACGATTCCCTTCGCCCTGAAGCTGGTCGCCGCCAATCCGGATGGTTGCATCTGGGGCTCCGACTGGCCGCATGTGGCGAACTGGGATGTGATGATGGGCGTAAGTGATCTGCTCGACCTGCTTGCAGAGTGGGTGCCGGATGAGACGACGCGCAATCGTATCCTCACGAACAATCCGCAGAAGCTGTTCGGCTTCCCCGCGGTCTAGCGCCCCACCGAATACGGCCCGCCCTTCTCCAGCGCACGCTGATAGGCGGGCCGCGCGTGGATCTTCGCGAGCCACGCCATCGCCTTGGGGTGTCCTTGCTCCAGCCCGGCGCGCGCGGACGCGGCTTCGAGCGGGAAGCTCATCTGGATATCGGCTGCAGTGAACTCGCTGCCCGCGAACCATTCGCTCTTCGACAGTTCGCCTTCCCAGAACGCCATGTGCTGTTTGAGTTGCGGATCGACCAGCGTGTTCAGCGCTTTCGCCGCGATGGCTTTGACCACCGGGCGCATCAGCAGCGGCGCGCGCTTCGGCAGCATCAGGAAGATCAGCTTCAACAGGAGCGGCGGCATCGCCGACCCCTCGGCGTAGTGCAGCCAATAGGTGAAGCGCAGGCGCTCCGGTGTGTTGTCAGGCGGAATCAGCCGGCCGTTGCCGTAGGTTTTGACGAGATATTCGACGATCGCGCCGGACTCGGCGATCGTGTTGCCGTTGTCGGTGATGACCGGCGACTTGCCGAGCGGATGAATCGCCCGCAGCTCCGGCGGCGCCAGCATGTTGGGCTGCCGGTTGTATCTGATGATCTCATAGGGAGTGCCGAGCTCTTCGAGCAGCCACAGGACGCGCTGGGAGCGCGAGTTATTCAGGTGATGGACAGTGAGCATGGCGATCCTTTGCGAGCTGGCGCACTTAATTATCGCCCGGGTAATATTGACAGATATATTATCCGGGTATAATTAGCATCGATCTTGATGATGAGACGGGCTTATCCCATGACTGAAATGAGTGTTCCTCCGTTTAGCGCCTTTGCCGGTCCGAAGCTGCTGGCTTCTGGGCCATTGGCCGAGGTGGCGATCGCAATCAAGATCGCGACCGGCGCAATCGCCGATCCGATCGTCATTTTCGACAATGCCACCGGCAAGTCACTCGATATCGATTTGCGCGGCAGCCACCGCGAGGTCGTCGCCCGTCTGCCTCAGCCAACAACTATCGAGCCGGAAACCGACGCGCCCGCTGAGCCCCGTGGCCGTGGCCGGCCGAAGCTCGGCGTCGTCGCCCGCGAAATAACGCTGCTGCCGCGACACTGGGATTGGCTCGGCGCACAGCCGGGCGGTGCCTCAGTCGCGCTGCGCAAGCTGGTAGAAAATGCCCGCCGCGCGAGTGGCGACAGGGATCGTCAACGCGCCGCGCGCGATGCGGCCTATCACTTCATGTCGACCATGGCCGGGGATCGGCCGGGCTTTGAGGAAGCGTCGCGCGCGCTGTTTGCCGGCGATCAACGGCGCTTCACCGAACTCATCGCGAACTGGCCAGTCGATATCCGCGATCACATCGTAATACTCGCATTTCGTGATCAGGCCGCCGCCCCACCGGCCTGATCACCCGGCCTCATCGACCACCACAACACCGTGCGCATCAACGCGCGCTAACGGACCGTTATGTCTTCGTGCCAACCGAGAACCCGCTATGTCTGAGCCTTTGCCGATGACACCGCGTCCTTTGTGGAGGACGTTTCTCACCTTCCTTGCGCCGATGATGCTGAGCAATATTCTGCAATCGCTGTTCGGCACCATCAACAGCATCTATGTCGGCCAGATGATCGGCGTCGATGCGCTCGCGGCGGCATCGGTGTTCTTTCCGATAATGTTTTTCTTCATCTCCTTCGTCGTGGGATTGGGAGCGGGCGCGTCGGTGCTGATTGGCCAGGCCTGGGGCGCAGGCGAGCGCCACAAGGTAAAGGCGGTGGCCGGCACGACTCTCGCTGTCGCCCTTCTGCTAGCGGTCATCATCGCGGTGTTCGGCGCCCTGTTGAGCCGACCAATGATGGTTGCGCTTGCGACACCGGCAGATGTTCTCGACCAGGCCAGCGCCTATGCCCGGATCATGATGCTGGCGATGCCGGCGACCTTCATCTTCATTCTGATGACATCGATGATGCGCGGCGTCGGCGACACCGTGACGCCGCTATGGGCGCTGGCACTATCCACATTCATAGGCCTCACCGTCACACCGGCGCTGATCCAGGGCTGGTTTGGCCTGCCGCGACTTGGCGTGGCCAGCGCTGCCTGCGCCGCGGCCGCGTCGAGCGCGTTCACGCTGCTCTGGCTCGCCATGTACCTGCGCCGCAAGAAACACGCGCTCGCGCCCGACGCGGAGCTCCTGCGCAGAATACGGCTTGACCCCGCGCTGCTGCGCAAGGTGTTGCGGATCGGTATCCCTTCCGCGATCGGCATGGCCGTAATGTCGGTGGCCGAACTTGTGCTGCTCGGCCTCGTCAACGGCTTCGGTTCCAACGCGACCGCCGCTTATGGCGCGGTCAACCAGATTTTGAGCTATGTGCAGTTTCCGGCCATTTCGATCTCGATTACGGTCTCGATCTTCGGCGCGCAGGCCATCGGCCGCAGCCAGGCCGACCGGCTCGGCGCCATCGTCCGCACCGGATTGCTGATGAACCTCGTCCTGACCGGCGGACTGGTGGCGATCGCCTACCTGTTCTCCCGCACTCTCATGAGCTTTTTCATTGTCGATCCCGTGGTCCTCGAACTCGCACAGCGATCGCTTCACATTGTACTGTGGAGTTCGGTCCTGTTCGGCATGGCCACAACCTTCTCCGGAATGATGCGTGCCAGCGGAACGGTATTCGCACCATTGGCGCTTCTGGTTTTCGCCATCGTTGCCATCGAGGTGCCCTCGGCCGTCATCCTCAGCCGCACTATCGGTCTCGATGGCGTCTGGGCCGCTTACCCCATCACCTTCTGCGCCATGTTTCTTCTGCAGATGAGCTATTACATGCTGGTGTGGCGCAAACGGACCGTACAGCGTCTGATCTGACATTGTACGCCGTCAAGCCATAGCATTACGGTCATCATAAAAGATGTGGACGCATCGCACGTGCTGCGCCACACTGCACCCAATAAAAATTCGGGAGACCGCCTTGACTAAGACGTCGCCACAATTCCTGTTCGATTTCGGCAGCCCCAACGCCTATCTCAGCCATCTGGCGATCCCGGCGATCGAAGCGCGCACCGGCGTGACATTCGAATACGTCCCGGTCCTGCTGGGCGGCATCTTCAAGGCGACCAATAATCGCTCGCCGGCGGAGACCTATGCCGGCGTCAAGAACAAACGTGAATTTCATCAAATCGAGACCGAGCGGTTCGTGAAGCGCTTCAGCGTCAAGCCATACACGATGAATCCGTTCTTCCCGGTCAACACGCTGAACCTGATGCGCGTCGCCATCGCGGCACAGCTTGACGGCGTGTTCGAGAAATATGTCGAGGCGGCATTCCATCATATGTGGGGTGAGCCAAAGAAGATGGATGACCCCGACGTGGCCATCAAAGCGCTGACCGAGTCGGGTCTCGATGGCGCAAGACTGTTCGCACGCGGACAGGAGCCCGAGGTGAAGGCAGTACTGGTGGCGAACACACAGACCGCCGTGGAGCGCGGCGCCTTCGGCTCGCCGACCTTCTTCGTGGGTAACGAGATGTTCTTCGGCAAGGAACAGCTGCGCGAGGTCGAGGAATTGATTACCGGCGCCGGCAAATAGCGGAGAGCACATCATGCAGAAGCGCAACGCGACTGTCGCGGTCATCGGCGCCGGTGATTTTATCGGCTCGGAGATCGCCAAGAAATTCGCCGCCGAAGGTTTCACGGTGTTCGCTGGGCGCCGTAACGGCGACAAGCTGGCGCCTTTGGTGGCAGAGATCGAGGCTATGGGCGGCACGATCGTGGCGCGCTCGCTCGATGCCCGCAAGGAAGACGAGATCGCCGCCTTCCTCAATGACGCCGATGCGCATGCGCCATTGGAGGTCTGCATCTTCAATGTCGGCGCCAACGTCAATTTCCCAATTCTGGAGACGACCGAGCGGGTGTTTCGCAAGGTCTGGGAGATGGCCTGCTATTCCGGCTTCCTGGCCGGGCGCGAAGCTGCACGGCTGATGATGCCGCGTGGCCAGGGCAACATCTTCTTCACAGGCGCCACCGCGAGCTTGCGTGGCGGCAGTGGTTTTGCCGCTTTTGCATCGGCCAAATTCGGGTTGCGTGCAGTAGCTCAGGCGATGGCCCGCGAGCTCGGCCCGAAAAACATCCATGTTGCCCATCTGATTATCGACAGCGGCGTCGACACCGCCTGGGTGCGCGAACGCCGCGAGCAGATGTGGGGCAAGGAGGCGCTCAACAATCCCGATTTGTTGATGCCGCCTGCATCGGTCGCCCAGTCATACTGGCAGCTCTATCAGCAGCCGCGTAGCGCCTGGACGTTCGAGCTGGAGATCCGCCCGTTCGGAGAGAAGTGGTAGTCCGCTCACGCCACAGCCGTCATTGCGAGGAACCCTTGCGACGAAGCAATCCAGCCCTGCATCGACAAGGAACTGGATTGCTTCGCTTCACTCGCAATGACGGGCTACTGTTTGACAGCTTCACGTTCCAATCCAACATGGACTCATCCCAATGCGTATTCTCGTGGTCGGCGCCGGTGCCATCGGCGGCTATTTCGGCGGCAGGCTGTTACAGGCCGGCAATGACATCACTTTCCTGGTTCGCCCGAAGCGCGCCGGTGAGCTGGCAAGCGCCGGCCTTGTCATCAAGAGCCCGCACGGCGACGTGACCCTGAAGAATCCGCCGACGGTGCAGGCAGATGCGATCAAGGAGAAATTCGATGTCGTGCTGCTGAGCTGCAAGGCCTTCGACCTCGACGACGCCATCGCGTCCTTTGCACCCGCGGTTGGGCCGAACACGGCGATCATTCCGCTGCTCAACGGCATGAAGCATCTCGACGTACTGGAGAAGAAGTTCGGCGCCGAGAACGTCATGGGCGGCCAATGCCAGATCGCAGCGACGCTCAACGAGGCGCGCGAGGTCGTCCAGATGGCGCCAATGCAGGTGCTCAGCTTCGGCGAACGCAAGGGCGGCAGTTCAGATCGCGTGAAGGCGATCGCTGCGATCATGGCGACCGGCAACTTTGGAGGCGCGGCCTCCGAGAATATCATGCAGGATATGTGGGAGAAGTGGGTGTTCCTGGCGACGATTGCCGGCTCGACCAGCGCGATGCGCGGCGCTGTCGGTGACATCGTCGCGGCACCTGGCGGCCGGGACTTCATCCTCGGCGTGCGGGATGAGATGAGTGGCGTCGCCAAGGCCAACGGCTTCGCACCGCGGGCAGCCTTCCTCGAACGCACCGAGGGCATGCTGACAGCAGAAGGTTCGAAGATGACCGCCTCGATGTATCGCGACATCCTCAACAAGGCGCAGATCGAGGCCGACCAGATCGTCGGCGATGTCATCGCCCGCGCCGATGCCGCCAAGGTTGCCGTGCCGCGACTGCGGATGATCTATACGCATCTCAAGGCGTATGAGTATCAGCGGGTAGCGTAAGCATCGCAACGTAGCCCGGATCAGGCCAATCGCAATCCGGGCTACGGATTTGCCCTCATAGATGCGCCAGATAATGCGCCAGCGCAGTGATCTCTTCTTCACTTAGCGAATAGGCAACCTCAGCCATCGCTGCCATGCCGCCACCGGCGCGGACGCCGGACTTGTAATCGCGCAGCGCCTTGACGAGATAGTCCTCGCGCTGTCCGGCGATACGCGACACCGCCTTCGTGCCACCATAACTTTCCGTGTGACACGACGCACAGCGCCGGCCGACCGCCGCTTGCGCGCCCTTGGCCGACAGATCCGGATTGTCATCGGGCTTTTTGCCCTCCGGCGGCTTCAGCGAGGCGAAATAGGCGCCGAGATTACGGATGTCGTTGTTGTCGATCTGCTCCAAGACCGGCTGCATCTGTTCGTTCTTGCGGGTGCCCGAGCGGAAGAACACCAGCTGCCACTGGATAAACAGATCCGGCTGTGCGGCGAGCGAAGGGACGTTCTCCATTTGCGAGATGCCGTTTTCGCCGTGACAGCCGCTGCAGAGCTCGGCTTTCTCCTTGCCCGCGGCGATATCGGCGGCATCAGCCGGACTGGACTCAGAACCAAGAACTAGAAAGACAAGAACAGCCGCGATTGCAGAACGATGCATGAGCCACATTCCCATTCCAGAATACATGAGGCTGGAGCTGCGGATGACGCAACTCCAGCCTCACGCAATTCGCGACTTACTTCGCGTAGCTGATGCGATAGATTGCGCCTGCCCAATCGTCGGCAATCAGCAGCGATCCATCCTTGGCCAGAACGATATCGGCAGGGCGGCCGAGATAACCCTGGTCACCCTCGATCCAGCCGGAGGCAAAGATCTCCTGCTTGGCGTTCTTGCCATCCGGCCCGGCGATCACACGCTTGATACGTGCGCCCTGATACTTGTGCCGGTTCCACGAGCCATGCTCCGCAATGAAGATGTTGTTCTTGTATTCGGCAGGAAACATGCTGCCGGTATAGAACTTCATCCCCAACGGAGCGACATGGGCGCCGAGATTCAACACCGGCGGCGTGAATTCCGAACACTTGTGACCCATGGCGAATTTCGGATCCGGCATGTTGCCTTGATGGCAATGCGGATAGCCGAAATGCTCGCCAAGCTTCGAGATCATGTTGAGTTTGTCGCTCGGCATATCGTCGCTGATCCAGTCGCGCGCATTTTCGGTGAACCAGTATTTGCCGGTGCGGGGATCGACGTCGCCGCCCACCGAGTTGCGCACGCCCAGCGCAACGATTTCGGCATTGCCGGTCTTGGGATCGACACGGCGGATCTGCGAAAGGCTGGTCGGCGGAATGCCGATGTTGAAGGGAGGTCCAAACGGAACGTAGAACCAACCGTCCTTGTCCGGCGCGAGATACTTCCAGCCATGCGCCGCGAATGACGGCATGTCGTCATAGACAACCTTGCCGTCACCGAGCTTGTCGATATTTGCCTCGGCATTCTCGTATTTGATCAGCTTGTTGATATCGATCACATAGAGCGCGCCGTCCTGGAAGGCGATGCCCGTCGGCATCTTCATGCCCTTGATGACGGTCTTGACCTCTTTCTTGCCGCCCTTGTCGGTGATCGCATAGACGTTGCCGAGGCCGAACGAGCCGACAAAGAGCGTGCCTTTATCGCCCCAGGCCATCTGCCGCGCCGCCAGCACGCCGGACGCATAGACCTCGATCTTGAATCCCGGCGGCAGCTTGATCTTCTTCATCATGGCTGCGAGTTCGGCATCGGACGCACCGGTCGGCGGGCCCGACGGCGGCGCGAGGCCCTTTTGCGCTTCGGTCTCGTCGCCGAGGAACCAGTCGTCCGGCGGATTGGTCCAGAATTCCTTGGTATCGGATTTGTAGCTCTTGAGCTTTTGCTGTGCGCTCGCTTGATTGAGCGAGGCCATGCCGATCGCCGTAGCGAGGATGGCGGCGCACGCAACAACGGATCGACCAGTCATCGATTTCATCGCGTCACTCCCTGTGCAGCTTGTTGCGGCTGCTATGTCTTATTGAACGTTCGAGACGAACTTTATTGGTCTGTGATTTTCTCAGACAGTGAGATGCTAGCACAAATGTCGCAGGTGAAAAGCGCAACTAACGCTCACGCAAATGAAAGACGTCGCCATCACGACGACATCTTGAAAAATTTTGAAAGTTAGTTCCAGTAGCCTGATGCAATTGGCGCATCGCACCGCATCATCGCGCGATCACTGCTACGTTTTTTAAAGGCTACCCTTGGTGAGATAGCGCCAGGCCACGGCCAGCAAGATCAACCCGATGAAGATCAACGCTACCGGCAGCTTCTTCTTTTCGCGCGGGGGCGGTGGCGTGTTGGGCTTGATCCGGCGAAAAGGCGTGACGTTGTTATTGTTGTCGTCGGGCATTGGTCTTGATCTCGAAGCCGTCTTGATGATGGGCGCGATGCCGGTGCCGCCCATGCGGGAATAATAGCTGCGGTAGACAGTCTGGATGGTGGCTTCGGCCGCGGCTGGCTCGGATTGTTTGCCACGCGCCAGCAGCGCGAGATAGCCCGCATAGAATGTCTGGGCTTCCTGCGGCAGCGCGTCGAGGCTTTTCAGCTTCGCCATCATCACCCAGGTCGCAAAATCCGCCCGCGCCTCGTCATTGGCACGCTTGGCAATTTCCAGGTTGGAATCAGTGGTCGACGGCATCGTCAGTCTCGTACCCGCTTCGCCCGTGGATTGTCTGCCCAACGCCCGATGATTTCAAGCGATGCAGGGCGGATCTGCGTGCCTGCGGATCACAAACGACAAGGCCGCCTGACGGCGGCCTGCGATCGATAAAACTGATGCCAAAAAACCAGGAAAATTCTGGAGCGGGCGAAGGGATTCGAACCCTCGACCCCGACCTTGGCAAGGTCGTGCTCTACCACTGAGCTACACCCGCATCCGAGAAGACAGGCAGCGATTGCTCGCCGCCGACGCGCAGACCTATGCCAAATGCCGGTGGCGAATGCAACAGTTAGACTGCAACTCGAATCGCGGCGAGTTAATCGCGATTTATGGCCCTTTGAGCCCGATTCGGCCCGGAAAACGGTTCAAAACAGTCAAATGTCGCTTCTCGGGTCGAATCGACCCCTGCCGGACCTGTTTCACCGGATTGCAAATTACTGTCACGGACGCCATTTAATCGCTCAGGCCATGCTAGAAGCAGCCAAATTTTTCAGACATCGAGCGAGGTTCACGTGACCATCATGGATCAGGGCGGCGCACAGGCGCCGCAGGCAGGTTCGACGCCGCAGGCAGCAACCGCTCTCATCAAGGACACGACCACCCGCACCTTCGTGCAGGACGTCATCGAGGAATCCAAGCGCCAGCCGGTCCTGATCGACTTCTGGGCGCCTTGGTGTGGTCCGTGCCGCCAGCTGACTCCCGTCATCGAGAAAGCCGTGACCGCCGCCAAGGGCAAGGTGAAGCTGGTCAAGATGAACATCGACGAGAATCCGGAGATTCCCGGCCAGATGGGCATCCAGTCGATCCCCGCCGTGATCGCCTTCGTCAACGGCCAGCCGGCCGATGGCTTCATGGGTGCGGTTCCGGAGAGCCAGGTCAACGCGTTCATCGACAAGCTGACAGCCGGCATGCCTGGGGCCGAGCCCACGGCAGCAGAATTGCTGCAGGAAGCCGAAGCAATTCTGGCGGAGGGCGATCCGGCGACCGCCGCCTCGATCTATGGCGAGGTGATTGCCGCCGACGCCGGCAATATCGCCGCCATTGCTGGTCTTGCCCGCTGTTACGTCGAGACCGGCGCCATCGAGCAGGCCAAGCAGACCCTTGAGCTCGTCCCGGTCGCGAAGCGTGAGGACGCTGCGGTCAAGGCCGTGCAGGCCAAGATCGATCTGGTCGAACAGGCCAGTGCGCTCGGTCCGGTCACCGAACTGGAACAGAAGGTCGCCGCGAATCCGCTCGACCATCAGGCCCGCTTCGACCTTGCGATCGCGCTCAATGGCGCCAATCAGCGCAGTGAGGCCACGGGTCACCTGCTTGAAATCGTCAAGCGTGATCGCAAATGGGATGACGACGGCGCCCGCAAGCAATTGATCCAGTTCTTCGACGCCTGGGGACCGACGGATGAGGCCACGGTTGACGGTCGCAGGCGGTTATCGACTATCCTGTTCTCGTAATTCTCCTCGCGTGACGAATCGGAACCGGACATGCCCATCAATGCCGACTATCGCGGGCCTGCCGAACTTCCCGAGGTGATCCCGGTCTTTCCGCTGCCGGGCGCGCTGCTGCTGCCGCGCGGCCAGATGCCGCTGAACATTTTCGAGCAGCGTTATCTGGCGATGATCGACGATTCGCTTCGCGACGGGCACCGGCTGATTGGCATGATCCAGCCCGATGCGGCGCATTCGCCGGATGAGGCCAAGCCGGCACTGTTCAAGGTCGGCTGTGTCGGGCGCATCACCCAACTCGCCGAATCCGGCGACGGCCGCTACATCCTCGAACTGACCGGCGTTTCCCGTTTCGAGGTGGTACAGGAACTCTCGGTGCTGACGGCGTACCGGCAGTGCAAGGTCGACTACTTCCCCTTTATCGACGATTTCACCGCGCGCAAGGGCGAAGACGATGTCGATCGGGCCGCGCTGCTCGCGGTGCTCACCGACTTCCTCAAGGCCAACAACCTGAAAGTGGATTGGGAAGGCATCGATAAGGCCCCCAACGAGGCCCTGGTGAATGCGCTGGCGATGATGTCGCCCTATGGTCCGCCCGAGAAACAGGCGATGCTCGAAGCGCCCGATCTCAAGACCCGCGCCGAGATCCTGATCGCTGTCACTGAAATGGATCTGGCCAAGAAGCGCACCAGCGGCGACCCACCGCTGCAGTAATTCTGATAAATAACCATGATCAACGACCGCATCACCGGAGCGCACCCATGACCACACCGCCAATCGAGCGCGCCGAAAGCACCGTCGACGCCAAGCTGCTCGAGATTCTGGTGTGCCCGCTGACCAAGGGGCAACTCGAATTCGATGCGGCCCGCCAGGAGCTGATCTCGCGCCAGGCCAAGCTTGCTTATCCGATCCGTGATGGCATTCCGATCATGCTGCCGGAAGAAGCGCGGAAGATCGACTGAATTTCTGATGTGGCGGCTCATGCCGGCGCAAATCTCAGGGCGACGATACCCGCGACGATGAGGGCGACCCCGCCGCCGCGCAGCAGACTCATCGACTCGCCAAACAGCACGCTTCCGAACAGAACCGTCCCGGCTGCACCGATCCCGACCCATACCGCGTAGGCGGACCCCACCGGCAGAACCTCCAGAACCCGACCAAGCAGGTAGACGAACGCGGCGAGGAAAATCAGCGACAGGATGGTCCAGCCCAGTCGGGTGTAACCCGTCGCATATTTCATCGAAATCGCCCACCCCACATCCAGAAGCCCGGCCACGATCAGTAGCAGCCATGCGACGCCCTGGCTCATGGCTGCCTCATGCTGCGATCTTGAGAAGATGTGCGTCCCGCTCAGCGAGGAATGCGCGCAACCGATCAGCGTAGTCGGCCGTGACGGCATTCGCTACGCTCGGACGCCTGCGTAACGCTGCGCGCCATGCCCGAACCTTGGGTGTTTGGGCGAAGACTTCCGTGTCAGCGATGGTATCGAACACATCGAAGTAGCGGAAGATCGGCGCGTAAACCGCATCGACCATACTGAAGTGCTCCCCCGCGAAAAACGGCGCTGCGGTTAGCACGTTCTCGATGCGACCGAATTTGCCGGCCAACATCTTCCGCTTCGCTTCGTAGCTGTTCGCGTCAGTGGCCGTCTCGAATCCCCACAGATCGGCGAGGATCGACGAGCCGAACTCGATCCAGCCACGGTGCCCGGCTCGTTCGAGCGGATCGGATAGATGAAGCCGCACGCCCATCTGCGTCTCTTCGAGATATTCGCAGATCACCGCGCTCTCGAAAAGTGCGGCGGTGTCATTGCCGTCGCGCCGGACAAGCAGAAGCGGAACCTTGCCCAGCGGCGAGATCGCGTGAAACCAGTCCGGCTTGTGCGCGAGATCGATATAGCGCCGCTCGAAACGGACACCCTTTTCGGCAAGCACGATGGCCGCTCGCTGCACATAAGGGCAGAGATGATGGCTGACGAGCGTCAGTGCTGGCGCGTCTGGCTGATCCACGGTCATGCGCTCACCTTTATTCTCTCGGCGCGCATGGCCTGCTGCACGGCGGGTCGCGCTTCGACGCGAGCCATGAAGTCGCGCAGACACGGAAAGTTGGACAGATCCACCTTTGCGAAGTTGGACCACCCGACGATCGTGAACAGATAGGCGTCGGCCACCGTGAAGCCTTCTCCGAGCAGGAACGGCCCGCCCGCCGCCAGATGGCGTTCGACCGACGTCAGCCGCTCTGCAATCTTTGCGCGCGCGACATCTGCCGCCTGCGCGCCATATTCGGGGTGAAACAGCCACGGGCTGAACATCTTGTGGAGTTCAGTGGCGATGAGGTTGAGCCAGGATTGCAGCTCGACACGCTGCGGGGTGCCCGCAGGTGACACCAACCTGCTTTCGGGTTTGAGGTCCGCAAGGTATTGAACGATCGCGGTGCCCTCGGTCAGCACTGTCCCATCATCGAGCGCCAGCGCCGGCACATAGCCGTTCGGGTTCACCGTCGAATAGTCGCTGCCCGCCTCGGTGACGTGGGGCGACTTCCGGATATCCACCCGCACGAGTTCAAGCGGGATACCCGCCTCGTTCGCAACAATGTGTGGCGAGAGCGAACAGGTATCGGTGGCGTAATAGAGTTTCATGTTTGGATCTTTCATTGCATCCGTCGTGGGGTCGCTATCGCACCAGCAAGGTAGCGCCCGCGCAAACGCAAGTCTCATTGGCATTTCGCCAGCGACGCTTGCGTGACTGCAAGCAGCCACACTGCTATCTTCGTCGGCATGGATGATTGGAACGAACTTCGGCTGGCGCTCGCCATCCAACGCGCGGGCAGCCTGACGGCGGCGGCGATAATACTCGGCGTCGATCACTCCACGGCCTTCCGCCGCCTGAAAGCGTTGGAGGACAAGGTTGGTGTGCGGCTATTCGAACGACTTCCAGGCGGCGTCTATCAAGCGACGGAGGCCGGTGCGCGGATGACTGCCGGCGCAGAGCGCATGGAGGACGAGGCATTGGCGCTTGATCGCGACATATCCGGTCGCGATCATCGTTTGTCCGGCCGCCTGACGGTCACGTCGTCCGAAACGCTGGCCTATAGCCGGCTGACGCCGCTTCTCGCCGCCTTCCAGCAGACTCACCCCGGCATTGTCGTGGAGTTGGTGATCGACAACCGCGTACTGAGCCTGTCGCGCCGCGAAGCTGACATCGCATTGCGCCCTATCCGTCCGAAGGAAGGCGATCTTTGGGGACGCAGACTGTCGGCCATCGCGTGGGGGCTCTATGCGGCCCCTGCCTATCTCGAGGCAATTGGCGGCCCGTTATCGAATCCATCCGAGATCGATCGCCATTCCTTGATCGGCTGGGAGGAAACAACATCAGGCATCGGGGCCGCCGACTGGCTGTCGCGCGCCGCGCCATCGAACGCCTTCGTCTATCGGACAAACAGTCTGGTCAATCAGCTCGTCGCAGCGAAGGCCGGCATCGGGCTCGCGCTAATGCCGTGCTATCTCGCAGATCACGACGCCGGGGTGGCAAGAGCACTATCTGAGCCCCTCAAGGAACTTGAGGGTGAACTCTGGATCGTGACTCATGCGGATTTGAAGAATACGGCGCGCGTCAGGGCCTTCTTCGATCTCGTCGGCGAAGGATTGATCCGCGAGCGCCCACTGTTCGAAGGCGAGAAGAAGCAGACACCTTCACCACGTTGAGCGGCATAACCGCATGACGTGCTGCCTACAGTGCCTCGCCCTTCAATAGCCGCGGCACTTCGCCCGACAATCCCGCCGCCTGCTTGATGAACGCGCCCTTCAGCGGCGGCAGCCGGTCGACGATGCCGAGACCGATGTCGCGGATGCTGCGCACGAATGGCAGATCGTTCGAGAACAGGACGTTGAGCACATTGGTGGCGACACCCATTGTCATGGTGTCGAAGCGGCGCCAGCGCTGGTAGCGCTCCAGCACATCGCTCTGGCCGAAATCCATCCCAAGACGTGCAGCATCGACGATGGTCTCTGCCAATGCCGCGACATCCTTCAGACCCATATTGAGTCCCTGCCCCGCGATCGGATGGATCACATGCGCAGCGTCGCCGATCAGCGCCAGCCGTTCGCCGATGAAGGAGCGCGCGACGAAGTAGCCGAGCGGAAAGGCCCGCGGCTTGTCGAGCGCTTTGACCTCGCCGAGGTGCAGGCCGAACCGCCGCTCGAGCTCGGCATGGAATTCATCATCCGGCAAAGCGACGATGCGCGCGGCTTCCGCGCGCTTCTCGGTCCACACCAGCGACGAGCGCTTGCCAGTCAAAGGCAGAATTGCAAACGGCCCGGCGGGCAGGAAGTGTTCTTCGGCACGTCCGTCGTGATCGCGCTCATGGCCGACAGTGACGACGATACCGGACTGGTCATAATCCCAGCCATGGGTCGCGATGCCCGCACGCTCGCGCAGCTTCGAGCGCGCGCCATCGGCAGCGACAAGAAGTGCTGCCTCGATCACGCTGCCATCACCGAGCGTGACGCTGACACCGTCGGCCCGTGAATCGAATGTCGTTACCGCGGTCGCACGCAGGTCGACGCCCGCCGCTTCGGCGCGGATCACGAGTTCGTCGATCAACCGGCGATTCTCAACCATATGTGCGAACGGCTCGCCCGGCTCCACATGACCGCCGAAGGTCAGGAAGGTCGGACGGGTGGCGTCTTCCAGCTTGGAATCAGTAACGACCATGTCGAGGATCGGCTGGCTTTCGGCAGCCACGGCATCCCAGACACCGAGAGCATCGAACAGCCGCCGACAGGCAGCAACGATGGCCGTGGCACGCGGATCGCGGCTTGGCCGGTTCGCCAGCGCGGGATCGGCTACAATAATCGGCAGATCGGGGCCAAGCCCCTGGCGCAACGCCAAAGCCAGCGCCAGTCCGGCGAAGGCTCCGCCGCCGATGACAATGCCTCGTTGTGCCGCCATGATATCCGTTCTCGCTGTTGCCACGCGCTTATAGCTGGGCGAAACAGGATCGCGAAACAAGGGCGGCAATGGGACCGGGGCCTGCACGGCCAAGGTCTTGGTAAACCTCCCTTAATATTGCCGCTGAGCGAAAGATGCCGACATGTCCAAGAGCCTGATCGATCTGATCGATATCCTCGATCTCGAGACCATCGAGGTGAACATGTTCCGCGGGCGCAGCCCGAAAACGCGCTGGCAGCGGGTGTTCGGCGGCCAGGTGATCGGCCAGGCCATGGTGGCTTCGTGCCGCACCGTCGAAGGCCGCATGCCGCATTCGCTGCATTGTTATTTCATTCTGCCCGGCGACCCGCAGATTCCGATCGTCTACGAGGTCGAGCGCCTGCGCGACGGCAAGAGCTATTCGACCCGGCGTGTCACCGCGATCCAGCACGGCCATGCGATCTTCTCGATGATGGTGTCGTTCCACGCCGAGGAGGAGGACTCGTTCAACCACCAGGATCCGATGCCAGACGTGCCGCCGCCGGACAAGCTCACTGCGGAAGAGCTCTCGAAACATCCGATCATCGAGAAGATGCCCGATTTCATCCGCCGCTATTACGAGTCCGATCGGCCGATCGAGCTGCGTCCGGTGGAATTCCAGCGTTATGCTGGCGAGAAGATTCCGGAGGGGCGGATTAATTTCTGGATTCGTACCGCCGCGAAGCTGCCCGACGATCCGGCGCTCCATATGTGCGCGCTGGCCTATGCGTCGGACTTTTCGCTGCTCGATTCCATCATGGCCCGCTATGGCCGCACCTTGTTCGACGGTCAGGCGATGGCGGCCAGTCTCGATCACGCCATGTGGTTTCACCGCCCGTTCCGCGCCGACGAATGGCTGCTCTACAGCCAGGATTCGCCGAGCGCCCAGAACGGTCGCGGCCTCGCGCGCGGCCTGATCTTCAAGCCCGACGGCACGCTGGTGGCGACCGTGGCGCAGGAAGGCTCAGTGCGCGAGCGCCGCGAGAAGCCGGCGACGTAAGTTGCTCCGCTTCCAGCCATGAATCCCGCTTCGCCGTCTTGGCGTGCAAACGGCCCGCCCCGAAGGCAGGGTCGCCGCCCAATTTCCACGCGCCATGCCAACGGGGATGGCATAAAGCTGTCTGATTGCGTAAGCAGGGTCGTACACCGCCCCCGAAGAGGAATCCTGCATGAAGCTCGTGGTCGCGATCATCAAACCCTTCAAGCTCGATGAAGTGCGTCAGGCTCTGACGGCCATCGGCGTCCACGGCATGACGGTGACCGAAGTGAAGGGCTATGGCCGGCAGAAGGGCCATACCGAGATGTATCGCGGCGCCGAGTATATCGTGAATTTCCTGCCCAAACTGCGCCTCGAAATCGCTGTGGCGTCCGACCTCGCGGCCAAGGCGGTCGAGGTCATCTCCACCGGAGCCCGGACCGGCCAGATCGGCGACGGCAAGATCTTCGTGACCCCGATCGACCACGCCCTGCGTATCCGCACCGGCGAGACCGACAGCGACGCGCTTTAGGCAATAAGCCAGCGCCCACTGGGCTTTCAGCCAGAGCTGCTCTCACAGTCCGCTCGAATACGCCCGAAGGGCTCTACGGCCTTGCCCGGTTGAACCATGTCAATTCTACGCGCGCCAGTTGGAAGGCCTGCAGATTAGACAATTTCGAGTTTTTTGCCTCGGATTGACGTATTTGGGCACCTCTGGGCTGCCCGCCGCCTAAGCAGGAATATGTCGAGAGCCTGTCATGCTTCCCTTTTGAGCAGGATTGGCTAGAGTTTGGGCGCGACCGAATAGCGCACTCTGTCTCATCACGTGAGAAACGCGAAAAGCTGGGGATTCATAAACCGTTAGAGAATTCCGCCGATCTGGCACGGCATTTGATTCTATCTGGTCTGGCTGTGCCCGCGTAGTGAACTTCTCCGCGTGGTGAACCTCAGTCGAGATCGCCCGGTCGGTTTTCGGTCGGGCCCAAGCGGGGATAGGACCCATGAAAATTGTTATGGCGATCATCAAGCCATTCAAGCTTGAGGAAGTCCGTGATGCCCTGACCGCCATTGGCGTTCATGGTTTGACGGTGACGGAAGTCAAAGGATATGGCCGACAGAAGGGCCATACGGAAATTTATCGCGGCGCTGAATATGCGGTGAGCTTCCTGCCCAAGATCAAGATCGAGGTGGCTGTCGCTTCCGATCAGGTCGACAAGACCATCGAAGCCATCACCACCGCCGCCAAGACCGGCCAGATCGGCGACGGCAAGATCTTCGTCATCAACCTCGACCACGCGGTTCGCATCCGCACCGGCGAGGCCGATGCTGCAGCCCTCTAAGTCGAATTCCTCGGATTTCGCGCTCACCCATTCTTCAATCAGGAGTCAAACACAATGACGTTTAAGCGTCCCTCTGGCGCGGGATTGGCGGCACTCGCCGTTGGCCTGTTCGCCGCAACTGCGGCTTACGCCGATCCGACGGTCAACAAGGGCGATAACGCCTGGATGATGACCTCGACGGTGCTGGTTCTGTTGATGACCGTCCCGGGCCTCGCCCTGTTCTACGGCGGCCTCGTTCGCTCCAAGAACATGCTCTCTGTGTTGATGCAGGTCCTCTACACCGCTTGCATCGTGATGGTGATCTGGGCTCTCTACGGCTACAGCATCACGTTCACTGGCGGTTCGGCCTATATCGGTGGTTTCTCGAAGGCGTTCCTCGCCGGCGTGACGCCTGACTCGATGGCTGCTTCGTTCACCGCAGACGCCAACATCTCGGAACTCGTCTACTTCTGCTTCCAGATGACCTTTGCCGCCATTACCCCCGGTCTGATCGTCGGCGCCTTCGCAGAACGCACCAAGTTCGCCGCGATTGCACTGTTCATCCCGCTCTGGGTGACGTTGATCTACTTCCCGATCGCGCACATGGTCTGGTACTGGGCTGGTCCGGACGCCATCGTTGCAGCCGCCAAGGCTGTTGCGGCTGCGGCTCCCGATGCGAAGGCTGCGGCTCAGGCCAAGCTTGATGAAGTCATGGCCGATGCCGGCCAGGTGTTCCTGTGGGGCGCTCTCGACTTCGCTGGCGGCACCGTCGTTCACATCAACGCCGGCATTGCTGGCCTCGTGGGCTGCCTGATCATCGGCAAGCGCACCGGCTACGGCAAGGAGCTGATGGCTCCGCACTCGCTGACCATGACCATGATCGGCGCGTCCCTGCTGTGGGTTGGCTGGTTCGGCTTCAACGTCGGTTCGAACCTCGAAGCCTCGGGCACTGCCGCTCTCGCAATGACCAACACCTTCCTCGCAACTGCGGTTGCGGCGATGGCTTGGATGTTCGCGGAGTGGATGACCAAGGGTCACCCGTCGCTGCTCGGTGCAGCATCGGGTGCGGTTGCCGGCCTCGTCGCCGTCACCCCGGCTTGCGGCTTCTCGGGCCCGATGGGCGCGATGGTTCTCGGTCTGGTCGCAGGCGTCGTCTGCCTGTTCTTCTGCACCGTCGTGAAGAACTCGCTTGGCTATGACGACTCGCTCGATGTGTTCGGCGTCCATTGCGTCGGCGGCATCATCGGCGCGCTCGGCACCGGCATCCTGGTCAACCCGGCCCTCGGCGGCACGGGCGTCATGGACTACGTCGCCGGCAAGATCGGCGACTACGACATGGTCACCCAGATGATCGCGCAGTGTAAGGCTGTCGCAACCACGCTGGTGTGGTCGGGCGTCGGTTCGGCGATCCTGTTCAAGGTCGTCGACGTGATCGTCGGTCTCCGCGTCAATGTTGAAGTTGAGCGCGAAGGCCTCGACGTCACCGAGCACACCGAACGCGCCTACAACATGTAAGCGTTACGAGCATCCCGGATCATCGGTCCGGGATGCTCACAAAGGGATCGGTTGGGGCACTACCCGGCAATGTCCCAACCGTCGAAGGGCTCCAGCGCAAGCTGGGGCCTTTCACTTTTTGGGGGCCATTCTGATCCCCGCGTAGGCCTGGACGGCCGCCGAACACGTGATAGCAAGGCCCGCCCCTCGATGGTTAATCGCGTCTTAACCTCGCCGTATCTATGGTGGTTTGATCTCGTTTCGGCCGATCTCATGGGGCGATCGGCTGCCTTGAAAGTACTGGCGTTTTCCTGATGGCACTCACCGCTCCTCCTTCCGCGGCGCAAGGCGCTGGCAGCCGGACCTCGGCTGGGCCCGATGGCGAGCGTTCGCCGTTTGCGCGACTGACGGAATTGCTGGCGCCATATCAGCCCGGCCAACCGCTGATCACACTGTCATTGGGCGAACCGCAGCACCCGGTGCCGGATTTCGTCGGGCCGGTCCTCGCCAAACACACCGCCGATTTCGGCCGCTATCCGATCGCCAAGGGCATTGAGCCATTCCGCCGCGCCGCCGCTACGTGGATGGGTACGCGCTTCAATCTCCCGCGCGACCTCGATCCGGAAACCGAAATACTGGTGCTGAATGGCAGCCGTGAAGGCCTGTTCTTCGCCGCGATCACGGCCGCGCGCTTTGTCGGCCCGCGCAAAGGTACGCCGGCGATCCTGCTGCCAAATCCGTTCTATCCAGCCTACGGCGCCGGTGCGCGCGCCGCCGGTTGCGAGCCGATCTTCATGCCAACCACAGTGGCCAACGGCTTCCTTCCCGATCTCGACGCACTCGATAAGGCGACGCTGGCACGCACGGTGGCGATGTACGTCGCATCGCCGGCTAACCCGCAAGGCGCCGTCGCGACACCCGCTTACTTCAAGAAGCTGCACGACCTCGCGCTGCGCTACGGTTTCATCGTGCTGTCAGACGAATGCTATTCGGAAATCTACACGCAGGCCGCGCCCGGCAGCATGCTGGCGTCAGCCGGACCCGACTATGCCAATGTCGTCGCGTTCCAGTCGCTGTCTAAGCGTTCGAATCTGCCAGGCATGCGCGTCGGCTTCGTCGCCGGCGACAAGAAATTCCTCGGCGCGTTTCACGAATTGCGCAACGTGGCCGCGCCGCAGGTGCCGGTACCGCTGCAGCAGGTCGCGGTTGCCGCCTATAGCGACGAAACACATGTGGAAGAGAATCGCAGGCTCTACCGCTTGAAGTTCGATCTTGCGGATCAGATCCTCGGCAATCGCTACGGCTACAAGCGACCGGCCGGAGGCTTCTGTCTGTGGCTCGATGTTTCCGCATATGGCGGCGACGAAGAGGCAACCGTGAGACTGTATCGCGATGGCGGCGTGCGCGTAGTGCCCGGAAGTTATCTGGCGCGCCCGCAGGCCGACGGCAGCAATCCCGGCGCCGGCTATATTCGTTTGGCCATGGTGCAGGACAGTGAAACGACAGCCGAGGCTTTGCATCGGCTGGTGAAGATTTTGAATTGAAGATCCTGGATTGATGCAGGGCGCATGAGCACTCCGGTATGAGCACCACGATCGAACGCGTCATTCCTCTCGTCGGCCATCTGCCCGCGTCGATTCGCGAGATGCTGGGACGACGGCTGCGCGAACTCGCCGGCTTCGGTCTGGTCTGCGCCGCTGGTGTCGCGGCGGCAGCGATGATGACCTGGTCCGTGCAGGATCCGAGTCTGAGCCATGCCACCTCGCGTGCGATCCGCAATGTCGCCGGTTATCCCGGCGCGATCGGTGCCGATCTGTTGATGCAGATCCTCGGCCTCGGCGCGATCATGATGATTCTCACCATCGCCGTCTGGGGCTGGCGGATGATGACGCATCGGCATTTCGATCGCGAAGCGCTGCGCATCGGTTGCTGGGTCCTTTGCACCATCATCGCATCAGGCTTTGCCAGCTGCTGGCAGCATGGCGGGTCGTGGCCCCTGCCGACCGGCGTCGGTGGCGTGGTCGGCGACGCGCTGTTTCGCGCGCCCGCGGTCGTATTCGGCCCCGTCGGTTTCATCTATCGATTCGTCCTCGGCTTTATTCTCTGCGCGGCGATGATCGTGACCTTCTTCATCGCCTGCGGTTATGGCGCGCAGGCGAAGGAAGAGTTTGCCGAGATCGACATCGAGGAAGGCGACGAGCCATTCGAGGAAGACGAAACCCGCGATCGCAGCTCGATCTCGGTCTCGCTGGGCTGGGCCGCGCATGCCGTGATGAGCGCGAAGGCGCGTCTCGGCCGGTTGCTCTCGCTGGTCTATGGCAAGATGGTTGCGAGCGAACCCAAGGCGCGCGCGGCATCCTTCGAGCGTCAGGAACCCAATCTCGGCGGTCGCCGCAACAGTCCCTCCATCGCGCCGCATGACGAAGACGAGAGCGGTCACGACGAGGACGAAGAGCAGGACTACGAGGAAGAAGAAGAGGAAGAGGAGCCCGCCCCGAAGGCGCGCAAGAAATCCTCGGCCAAGGAGCCGGTGCGCAAATCCAACGGCAAGTTCGAACTGCCCTCCGTCGGCATGCTCACCGCGCCGAAGGCCGCGGATCGCAAGCCGCTCAGCAAGGCCGAACTCGAAGCCAATTCGCGCGCGCTGGAAGGCGTGCTGCAGGACTTCGGCGTGCGCGGCGAAATCGTCAAAGCCAATCCCGGCCCCGTCGTCACGCTGTACGAACTCGAACCCGCACCCGGCATCAAGTCGTCGCGCGTGATCGGCCTTGCCGACGACATCGCACGCTCCATGAGCGCGCTGTCCGCCCGCGTCGCCGTCGTCCCCGGTCGCAATGCCATCGGCATCGAGCTGCCGAACGCCCATCGCGAAAACGTCTACTTGCGCGAACTGCTGACCGTGCAGGACACCAATGACGGCAGTATCAAGCTCCCGCTCTGCCTCGGCAAGAATATCGGCGGCGAGTCCATCATCATCGATCTTGCGCGCACGCCGCATATGCTGATCGCCGGTACCACCGGTTCGGGCAAATCAGTCGCGATCAACACCATGATTCTCAGCCTGGTCTACCGGCTACGGCCGGATCAGTGCCGCCTGATCATGGTCGACCCGAAGATGCTCGAACTGTCGGTCTATGACGGCATCCCGCATCTGCTGACGCCGGTCGTGACCGATCCGAAGAAGGCCGTGGTCGCACTGAAATGGGCTGTGCGCGAGATGGAAGAGCGCTACAAGCGCATGGCCAAGCTCGGCGTGCGCAATATCGACGGCTATAATGCGCGCCTCGTGGAAGCCAAGGCCAAGGGCGAGGAGCTCTCGCGCACCGTTCACACCGGTTTCGACAAGGAAACCGGCAAGGCGATCTACGAGGAAGAGAAACTCGATCTCGCGCCGCTGCCCTATATCGTCATCATTGTCGACGAAATGGCCGACCTGATGATGGTCGCCGGCAAGGACATCGAAGGCCTGGTGCAGCGCCTCGCGCAGATGGCACGTGCCGCGGGTCTGCACGTCGTCCTCGCGACGCAGCGTCCGTCGGTGGATGTCATCACCGGCACGATCAAGGCCAACTTCCCGACGCGTATCTCCTTCCAGGTCACGTCGAAGATCGACAGCCGCACCATCCTGGGTGAGATGGGCGCCGAACAACTGCTCGGCCGCGGCGACATGCTCTATATGGCTGGCGGCGGCCGCATCTCGCGCGTACACGGTCCTTTCGTGTCGGACGAGGAAGTCGAGAAGGTGGTGCGCCACCTGAAGACGCAGGGCGAGCCGGAATATCTCGAGGCGGTCACCGCCGAAGAACCGGAAGAGGGCGAGGACGGCGCGGTATTCGATTCGACCGGCATGGGTGCCGATGGCGGTGGTGGCGATCTGTTCCAGCAAGCCGTTGCCATCGTGAAGCGCGACCGGAAGGCGTCGACCAGCTACATCCAGCGCCGGCTGCAGATCGGTTACAATCGCGCAGCGTCGCTGATCGAGCGCATGGAAAACGAAGGCATCGTCGGTCAGCCCAACCATGCCGGTAAACGCGAGATTCTGATCGAAGAAGAAGAAAGCGGGTTCTGAGAGTTTGACCCCGCCGATGGACAATCCCGCTTTTGAGTCGCGAAATCGCCACAGCTCCGGGTTAGCGCCTGCGCTGGCGGCGCCAGCCGCGGCGGGGGCGCAAGAGACCACCGGCCGGACCGCAAAACCGGTACCCATTCTGACGCAAAGCGCGGTAAAATGCGCCGAACCCGCCGAGCAGGACGACGCCTTGATGAGACGCCCGACCCATCACGCCGCAGACCGGTCTTTCCTGCGCATCGGCGCAGCCGGCCTCGTCGCGACGTTTGTCGCCGCCATTGTGGCGCCCTCGGCCCATGCCCAGTCAATCCCATTGCCGCGACCTGCACCGCAGGCGCGCAGCAATGGCAGTTTCCAGATGTCGGCCTCCGAGCCCCAGGCCGTTCGGCCGCCAGTTGCAATCGCACCCAAGACATCGGCGACGACATCCACGCCACCGAATCCAATCATTCCGGATCCGCGCCGCAACGTTCCCGCCAGCATTTTCATGAGCTTCGACGCCAATCAGAAGGCGCAGGCGAGCAAGGTCAGCAGCTATCTGTCATCGCTCAGCAATCTGAGCGGTAACTTTGTTCAGGTGGGCCCGGACGGCAGCCGCACCACCGGTGACTTCTTCATCCAGAAGCCCGGCAAGGTCCGTTTCGAATATGATGCACCGACGACCATCGCCATGGTGTCCGACGGCCAGTCGCTCGCCGTCCGCGATTCCAAGCTGGCAACCCAGGACATCTACCCGCTGTCGCAGACACCGTTGCGCTATCTGCTGTCCGATCGCATCGATCTGATGAAGGACACCAATGTGGTCGCCGTCAGCGCTGACGACCTCTATACGTCGGTGACCATTGAGGAAAAGAACGCGCTGGTCGGCACCTCGCGCCTGATGCTGATGGTCGGCACCAAGGATGGACAGCTCAAGCAGTGGACCGTCACCGACCCGCAGGGCTATGACACCACGGTCGCGATCTACAATCTCGATACCGCGAAAAAGCCCGACCCGGGGCTGTTCAAGATCGACTTCACCAAGTATCCCACCAGCGGCGCGAATTAGTTTTCGCTGCAGGTGATGCCCTCATGATGAGCAGGCGCGCTTGCGCCGTCTCACCATCGGATTTCCATGCGTTTTTCCCTGACCACCTGGAATATCAATTCGGTGCGATTGCGCATCGACCTTGTCGCCAAGTTTCTCGAAGAGATGCAGCCGGATGTGCTGTGTCTGCAGGAAACCAAGTGCCCGGACGATGCCTTTCCGCTCAAGCGCTTCAAACAGCTCGGTTATGACCATGTCGTGCTGAACGGGCAGAAGGGCTATCACGGCGTCGCCATCGTCTCGAAACTTCCATTCGAGAGCAGCGACATCCGCGTGTTCTGCAACAATCTGGACTCACGCCACATCTCGGTATCGTTCGGCGAAAAGGCCGGCATGGCCGTGCCGCTGATCGTGCATGATTTCTATGTGCCTGCCGGCGGCGACGTTCCGGATCCGGACGTGAATGCGAAGTTCACGCACAAGCTCTCGTTCCTCGACGAGATGAAGACCTGCGAGCCGCTGCATCCGCGCGGCGATGCGCGTCATATCCTGGTCGGCGATCTCAACGTAGCACCGCATGAGAATGACGTGTGGTCGCACAAGCAGATGCTGAAGATCGTGTCGCATACGCCGATCGAATGCGAAAAGCTGCTCGCCGTGCAGAGCGAGGGCAACTGGATCGACGTCGCGCGCGAACGCATTCCACTGTCGGAAAAGATCTACACGTGGTGGAGCTACCGCGCCGCCGACTGGGCGGTGTCGAATCGCGGCCGCCGCCTCGATCACATCTGGGTGTCGTCCGCACTGAAGGATTCGATCCGCGACTTCACCGTCACGTCAGATGCACGCGGCTGGGAGCGGCCATCGGACCACGTCCCGGTCACAACGGTGCTAGAGCTTTGATATCAGTTACTGACTGAGCTTGGCGCCGATCAGCGTCACATCGCTGGCGAGCTGGCTGACGCGAGTCGCCATGTCGTCACGCAAACGGCGCGCGGCCGCAGGATCGCTGTCGAGCACGCGCTGAAACAGGCTGCGTGTGATCCGGATCGTGCTGGAATATTCCGTGGCGACTGCTGTCGAGGGCCGCTGCATCGCCACCAGTAATGCAAGTTCGCCCATCAATGTGCCGGGGCCTGCGATCACTTCATGATCGCTACCGTCGTCGAGGCTGATGCGGAATGCACCGTTCTGGACGACATAGCCGCAATCGGCATCGTCGCCCTGCCGAAACAACACCGAGCCCCGCGCAAATTCCTGCTGCTCGGAACCGATCGCGATCACGCGCAAAGCGGCGATACCCAACAGGCGCAATGTCGGGACGCGCTCAAGCAGGGCTACATCATCATCGATCGACATGCAGAACCGTGTGATCGGGACGCGCGAAGGAGGATACCGAACAGCTAATGGCGAATCGGCTCCCGAATCGTATCACGGCACCAACTTGTAGCCACCGGCTTCCGTCACCAGGATTTCGGGATTGGCGGCGTCCTTCTCGATCTTCTGACGCAGCCGATAGATATGCGTTTCCAGCGTGTGCGTGGTGACGCCGGAATTGTAGCCCCAGACTTCCTGCAGCAGCGTCTCGCGAGACACCGGCAACTGGCCGGCGCGATACAGGAAGCGCAGGATCGCGGTTTCCTTCTCGGTCAGGCGGACCTTCTTGGCATTGGCGCCGGTGAGCATCTTGGAGCCGGGCCGGAAACTATAGGGACCGACGGTGAAAACAGCGTCTTCGCTGGCTTCGTGCTGACGGAGCTGCGCGCGAATACGCGCCAGCAGCACGGCGAAGCGGAACGGCTTGGCGACGTAATCATTGGCACCGGATTCAAGACCGAGAATGGTGTCGGAATCGGTGTCATGGCCGGTCAGCATGATGATAGGCGCCTTGAAGCCACCCTTGCGCAGGCTGCGTACGACTTCGCGACCGTCCGTGTCGGGCAGGCCGACATCCATCAGCACCAGATCAGGGGAATTGGCCTTGGCTGCAGTAGCGCCCTTGGCGCCGGTGTCGACAGCGGAGGCCTCGAACTCTTCGTGCAGCGACAGCTGCTCGACCAGCGCCTCGCGCAAGTCAGTATCGTCATCCACGATCAAGATCTTGCGGGCATTGGGCATTGCGACAATCCTTTGAACGGCTGCGGCGGAGCGTTGTTCGCCGCGCTGAAACAGTGGGCCAGAAATCGTGACAGGCTTCGCCGTTAACGCATATTCTAGCGCAAAATCAGCGACATTCCCGGCGAATGTACTGCTGCAGCGCGAAATAGAACATTTGCGGTAAATAGCAAGGCGGAGTTCGCGATTCGGATGGGAAGTCTCGTTATTTCAGACACTTATCGAACAAGCTTGCGTGATCGACCGCTAACTATGGTTCACATTCGAGCGTCAGCCGGAGACAGACCCCGTGGATGGCTGACGACCGACCACACAACCATACCCGTCGCGCTCGGCCGCGGCGGAATCAAGGCGAACAAACGCGAAGGCGATGGCGGAACGCCGCGTGGGACGTTTCGCCCCATCCGGCTGTGGTGGCGGGCCGACCGTAATCCACGTCCGCGTAGCTTCCTGCCGATCCGCCCCATCACGCCGATGGATGGCTGGTGCGAAGATCCATCAGACCGGCATTACAATCGGCCGGTCCGGCTCGATCATGGAAATGACGGCGACCGACTGGCCCGCGAGGATCATCTCTACGATTTCATCATCGAGATCGACCAGAACACCCGACCACGGATCGCAGGGCGAGGCAGTGCAGTGTTCCTGCATCTGGCCCGCCCGAAATTCGCACCGACCGCGGGCTGTGTGGCCATGACCAAGCCAGCCATGCTGCGGCTGCTGGCCCAGATCGGACCGAAGACGAAGATCGTTATCGGCTAGGCCGATGGCCTAGCGACGTCCGAAAATTGCCGAGCCGACGCGCACATGAGTTGCGCCGAACTGGATGGCGATGGCGAAGTCGGCGCTCATTCCCATGGATAATTGCGTGAGCCCGTTGCGTGCAGCGATCTTCGCTGTCAGCGCGAAATGCGGTGCCGGCGCATCGTTAACCGGCGGAATGCACATCAGTCCGGAAATCGTCAGCCCATAGGTATCGCGGCAACGCGCCAGGAAATCATCAGCCTCGCCCGGCGCGATACCGGCCTTTTGCGGCTCCTCACCAGTGTTGAGCTGTACGAAGAGCTGCGGCGTCCGCTGCTGCGCCTTCATCTCCTTGCTTAACGCTTCGCAAATGCTCGGTCGATCGACCGAGTGAATCGCATCGAACAAGGCGACCGCTTCCTTGGCCTTGTTGGACTGCAAAGGCCCTATCAAATGCAACGCAATCGCGGGTTGAGTGGCGATCAGCGCCGGCCATTTGGATTTTGCCTCCTGGACGCGATTTTCGCCGAACACACGCTGACCGGACTGGATCACGGGCGCAATTGCGTCAGCCTCGAACGTCTTCGACACCGCGATCAACGTCACAGAACTGCGGTCCCGCCGCGCTTCGTTACATGCGCGGAAGATATCGTACTCGACCGAAGCGAGTCCGTCGGTTGGTAAAGAAGACGTTACGCCCGACGACTCTTGCACGGATTTATTTTCAACCAAGGCGCGAACTTTCTTGAGATCCATTGCAGTTTAACGAATCCGGGAAAGGCTTTTTGAAGGCTTTGGAGTACCTATGTCCGCGGGGCTTAGGGATCGAAGATGTCACGCATCGGTATTAACCGCAATAAAGCGAGGCTTAGGGGAGCTCTCGGTATTCGCGCTCGACTGGTCCTGTTGGCCCTCATTCTGGTCGGGCCATTGATGGCGGAGCGAATTCGCTCACTCGATGCGACGCGTACCCACCAGATCGCGACGGCCGCGCGTGATTTCGCTGGCGTCGCCCAGCACAGCGCCGATGCACAGCGCGAAGTCTTCGCCTCGATCGAGGCCGTGCTGAAATCATCCGCCTACATCTATACGTCGGCCGCTCAGGTGAATCGGAGCTGCGCCATTATGCGGGCGAGCCTCCGCGGCGATATGCCGTGGCTGCGCAGCCTGACGGTGGCCGGCGCGGATGGCATCGCCATGTGCTCGACCTGGCCGGAAGTCATCGAGCAGAGATTCGATTTCAGCGATCGCCCCTATTTCAAGAAAGCGATAGCGACCGGTGAGTTTGTCGTCAGCGATTATCTGTTCAGCCGCTTGACGAACCAGCCGACAGTGATGGCTGCCTATCTCGCACCGGGCCTGACTAAGGACGACGATGCCGTGGTACTGGCGGCGGTGAATCTCGACTGGATGTCGAAGATCATGGGCAATCTCGGCGACCGGCCCGGTGTCACGACACTGCTGGTCGATCATGCCGGCACCGTGCTTGCAGCGCCGCCGACAAACGCCAGCGCGATTGGTCGGCCGATGGAAGATCTTGCTCTATTGCCGATGATCGAAGCGCATCTGCGCAATACGGATAAGCAGACCGGTTCGCTGTCATTCAGCGCCAGTGACGGTTCACAGCGCGCCGTATCATTCGCGACAATCCCCGGTACCGGCGCGCAATTGATCGTCAGCATCGACGAGGCCCGAGTCTCGGCGGTTGCCGATCGCGAGATCCGCACCGCCTATTTGCAGCTCGCCTTCGTTTGCCTGTTCGTTCTGCTTGGCGCGCTGGTGGTTGCGGAGCGACTAATCATCAAGCCGATCCAGATGATGGAGACCATGGCGCAGCGCTTCGGTCGCGGCGACTGGTCGGCCCGCGTAGCGCGGAACAAGCTGCCGGCCGAGTTCGTACCGCTGGCACGCGCATTTTACGGCATGGCGGCGCAGTTGCGTGGTCGCGAACGCGAATTGCGCGCCAGCAACGAGCAGCTCACGGTGCTTGCCTCCATCGACATGCTGTCTGGCCTTGCCAATCGGCGCGGCTTCCAGAGCCGCCTCGATTTCGAATGGCTGAAGGCCCAGCAATCCGGCGACCATCTGACGCTGCTGATGATCGACGTCGATCACTTCAAACTCTTCAACGACACCTATGGCCATCCCGAAGGCGATGCTTGCCTGGCGCGCGTCGGCGAAGCTCTCTCTAGCCTAGCCGATCGCTGCTCGGGCTTTGCCGGACGCTATGGCGGCGAGGAATTCTGCCTGCTGCTGCCAGGCACCGAGGTCGCCCGCGGCATCCAGATCGGCGAAATGGTCCGCGCGGCAATCTGGAACCTGTCAGTCTCCCACGCCACCAGCGCACATCAGCGGGTCACGGTCAGTGTAGGCGTCGCCTCGGCAACGCCGGCGGCGCTGGAGACCGCAAACGATTTGATCGAGGCAGCCGATGCCTCGCTCTACGCCGCCAAACGGCGTGGCCGCAACACCGTGGTGGAGCACGGCTTCGTCCGGGCATATGGCACGGCCGTGTCGCTGGCGGGGTGAGACGGCGGGCCCCCGCCCCTGGCCCGTTTCTTGTCTTAAACCATTGACCTAACGCGGCCTTTTATGGCCTAGTCCCCCGCCTCAGCGCGAATTCAGCCCGAGCAAGCACCGGTTTGCGACCTCGTTCGCGCGTCCATGATCTGAGAAGCGCTCGAACCGGCCGGCGGATTTCAAAAACACCATGAGCAACGAACGTTACAACGCCCGCGAGACCGAACCGCGCTGGCAGCGCGTCTGGGACGACAAGGCGATCTTCGCCACCAAGAACGACGATCCGCGCGAGAAGTATTACGTGCTCGAGATGTTCCCGTATCCGTCGGGGCGCATCCATATGGGCCATGTCCGCAACTATACGATGGGCGACGTGGTTGCGCGCTTCCAGCGCGCGCAGGGCAAGAACGTGCTGCATCCGATGGGCTGGGATGCGTTCGGCCTGCCCGCCGAGAACGCCGCGATCGAACGCAAGGTCGCTCCGAAAGCGTGGACCTATGAGAACATCGCGTCGATGAAAAAGCAGCTGCAGACCATGGGTCTGTCGCTGGACTGGTCGCGCGAATTCGCAACCTGCGACCCTACCTACTACAAGCATCAGCAGAAGATGTTTCTCGATTTCATGCGGGCAGGTTTGGCCGAGCGCAAGAAGTCCAAGGTGAATTGGGATCCGGTCGATCACACTGTGCTGGCCAATGAGCAGGTGATCGACGGCCGCGGCTGGCGCTCAGGGGCGCTGGTCGAGCAGCGCGAGCTGACCCAGTGGTTCTTCAAGATCAGTAAATATTCCGACGAGCTGCTGTCTGCGCTGGATACGCTGGATCGCTGGCCCGACAAGGTGCGCCTGATGCAGCGCAACTGGATCGGCAAGTCGGAAGGTCTGCATTTCCAGTTCGGACTGATCGGCGCACCCGCGGGATTCGACAAACTGCCGGTGTTCACGACACGCCCGGACACCATGTATGGCCCGACTTTCGCTGCGATCTCGCCGGATCATCCGCTGGCGAAAGCGCTGGCAGAAAAAGACCCCAACGTTGTCGCCTTCATCGAGGAATGCCATCGCATGGGCACCTCGCAGGCCGAGATCGACACAGCCGAGAAGCTCGGCTTTGACACCGGCATCAAGGTCACGCATCCCGCCGACGCGTCATGGACACTGCCACTCTATATCGCAAACTTCGTGCTGATGGATTACGGCACCGGCGCCATCATCGGTTGCCCGGCACACGATCAGCGCGACCTGGATTTTGCGCGCAAGTACGATCTGCCGGTGCTCGACGTGTTCGTGCCCGTCGGTAGCGATGAGCGCGTTGGTAACATCGCTTTCGCTCCGGCGAAAAGTGAGACTGTGCAGTATGTCCGTTGGGTGGGTGAACCCGCCGTGATGACCTGCGAAGAAGCGATGAAGAAGTCGCTTGAGATTTTCGAGAAGGACGGCTGGGGCAAGCGCGAGATCAATTTCCGCCTGCGCGACTGGGGCATCTCACGTCAGCGCTATTGGGGTTGCCCGATCCCGATCATCCACTGCCCGAGCTGCGATATCGTGCCGGTGCCGGACAAGGATCTGCCGGTCGTGCTGCCGGAGGACGTTTCCTTCGACAAGCCGGGCAATGCGCTCGATCATCATCCGACGTGGAAGCATGTGAAGTGCCCGAACTGCGGCGCGGATGCGCGGCGCGAAACCGATACCATGGACACCTTCGTGGATTCGTCCTGGTACTTCACGCGCTTCACGGATCCATGGAACACGTCGGCACCCACGACGACCGCGGTTGCCAATCGAATGATGCCTGTCGATCAGTATATCGGCGGCGTCGAGCACGCGATCCTGCATCTGCTGTACAGCCGCTTCTTCACCCGCGCGATGAAGGCCACCGGCCACGTCAATTTCGACGAGCCGTTTGCCGGCATGTTCACGCAAGGCATGGTGGTGCACGAGACCTACAAGAAACAGGACGGCACCTTCGCCTCACCGGCCGAGATCAACATCGAGATCGGCGGTAACGGCCAACGCGCTACGCTGATCGCCACTGGCGAAGACATTACCATCGGCCCGATCGAAAAGATGTCGAAGTCGAAGCGCAACACAGTCGACCCCGACGACATCATGGGCACCTACGGCGCCGATACCGCCCGCTGGTTCATGCTGTCGGATTCGCCGCCGGACCGCGACGTCATCTGGAGCGAGGAAGGCGTCAAGGGCGCCTCACGTTTCGTGCAGCGCCTGTGGCGTCAGATCAACGAATCAGCCGCGCACGGCAAATCGGCGCCGGCAGCCCGTCCCACCGAATTCGGTCCGGATGCGATGGCGATCCGCAAGGCCGCGCATGGCGCGCTCAGCAAGGTCTCGACCGAGATCGAAAAACTGCATTTCAATGTCTGCCTCGCCCATATCCGCGAATTTTCCAACCTGCTGGGCGAAGCTTTGGCGCGTTCGGGAACCCCGACCCCGGATGTCTGCTGGGCGCTCCACGAGGCCTCGGTCATCCTTGTTCAACTGTTTGCGCCGATGATGCCGCATCTGGCCGAGGAATGCTGGGGTGTGCTGGGGCAACCGGGCATGATCTCGGAAGCCCGTTGGCCGCAAATCGAGCCCAATCTGCTGGTTGAAGACACCATGACCCTGCCGGTACAGGTCAACGGCAAGAAGCGCGGAGAAGTCACAGTGGCACGGGAAGCGACGACCCCGGAAATTGAGGCTGCCGCTCTGGCGCTCGATGCTGTAAAACAGGCTCTCGACGGCAAACCCGTCAAGAAAGTCATCGTCGTCGCCCAGAGGATCGTGAATGTTGTCGGCTAAATCCCGCATTGCCGCCCGGCTTATGGTCGTCGCCACCCTGGCGGCGCTGACGGCCGGCTGCTTCCAGCCGATGTATGCCGAGCGTGGCGACGGCAAACCCGGCCTGCGCGAGAAGCTGCAGGGCGTCGAAGTTCCGCCATTGGAATATCCCAATGCATCGCCGCAGGCCCGCGTCGGCGTGAACATCCGCAATGCGCTGATGTTCAAGATGTATGGCAGTGCCACCGGCCTGCCGCCGACCTATCAGCTGAAGATCCGTTTCAACCCAAGCCGGACCTCGCTGATCGTCGACCCGAATACCGCGCTGCCGACCAGCGAAAATTACGGCATCGACGCGACCTACGGCTTGATCGAGATCGCCACCGGAAAGCAGGTCCTGACCGGCAGCACCTTCTCCCGCGTCACCTATGACATCCCCGGCCAGCTACAGCGCTTCGCCCGCGCCCGCGCCTATCGCGACGCCGAGGACCGCGCGGCGGGTGAGATCGCCGACAACATCAATACCCGTCTGGCGTCGTTCTTCTACGCCGGCACCTAAGCCGTCGCGTGGTCGCGCTTCGCGGAAAAGACATCGACACGTTTCTGGCGCGGCCGGATGCCGGCCGCCCGATCATTCTGCTCTACGGAGCTGACGCTGGACTCGTCCGCGAGCGCGCCGACGCGCTGATGAAATCCGCGGTCGACGATCCCAATGATCCATTTTCGCTGGTTCGCATGGACGGCGATGATTTGGCCGCCGAGCCGTCGCGTCTCGTCGAAGAAGCTATGACGGTGCCGCTGTTCGGCGGTCGTCGCGCGATCCGCGTCCGCGCAGGCTCCAAGAATTTTTCCAGCGGCGTCGACACGCTCGCTGACTCCGATATCAAGGATTGCCGCATCGTCATCGAGGCTGGTGAGCTTCGGCCGGAATCGCCATTGCGGAAAGTCTGCGAGAAGGCCAGGACCGCGGTGGCCATCGCCTGCTATCCCGACACCGAGCGCGATCTCGCAAAGCTTATCGATGAAGAGCTCCGCGTCTCCAATCTCCGCATGGCGCCGGATGCACGCGCCACACTAATGTCGCTGCTCGGCGGCGATCGGCAGGCATCGCGTAACGAGCTCCGCAAGCTCACGCTCTATGCGCATGGTACCGGCGAAGTCACGCTCGACGACGTGATGGCCGTCGTCGCCGACGCGTCCGAGCTGAAGATCGATCCAATTGTCGACGGCGCCTTTGCCGGGAATCCCGCCGCGGTGGAAGTCGAGTTCAACAAGGCGATGATCGCCGGAACTTATCCGGGCATGATCATGATGGCCGCGCAGCGCCAGGCCGCATTGCTGCACAAAGCCAGCCTGCTGGTGGAGGCTGGTAGTTCGGCATCAGCAGCCGTGGAAAGCGGATTTCCGCGGCTGCATTTTTCCCGCAAGGGAACGGTGGAAGCAGCGCTGCGAAATTTCTCCGCACAGCGGCTGGTCAACATCATCGACCAGCTCGCCGTTGCCGCTCTCGATGTCCGCAAGCAAAACGCCCTCGGCGCGGTGATCGCACAGAGGGCGTTGATGTCGATTGCCGTGAACGCAAGGCGGCGCGGTTAGCTCTCCGAATCCAGCCGCTTCAGAATTTCGTCGAGCTGATCGAGATCACGATACTTGATGATCACGGTGCCGCCGGGATCGCGGTGATCCACCGACACCTTCAGCCCGAGCACGTCGCTGACCCGCTTTTCCAGCGCGATCGTGTCGGCATCCTTCGCCGCCTTGGGAGACGACGTGCGGGGCTTCTGCGGCGCGCGTTCCGGCACGCCCTCTTCGTGCGCGAGTGCTTCGGTCTGACGAACGTTCAGTCCCTCGGCGATGATCCGCTTCGCAGCGCCCGATGCGTCCGGCAGGTTGATCAGCGCGCGAGCGTGACCGTTGGACAACTGACCGGAAGCGATCAGGCCCTGCACGTCCTCCGGCAGCTTGGTGAGGCGCATCATGTTGGCGACATGGCTGCGGCTCTTGCCGACGATTTTCGCGATCTCGTCCTGGCTGTGTTTGTAGGTCTCGGCGAGCGCGTGATAGCCCTGCGCCTCTTCCATCGCGTTGAGATCTTCGCGCTGGACGTTTTCGATGATCGCGATTTCCATCGCGGCCGAATCCGTCACGTCGAGCGGCACGATCGGCACTTCATGTAGACCGGCGATCTGCGACGCGCGCCAGCGGCGTTCGCCGGCGATAATCTCGAAGCGATCGTTGCTACCCTTCACCGGCCGCACCACGATCGGCTGGATCACGCCATGCTGCTTGATCGACGCCGCGAGTTCGCTGAGTTCCGCATCCGCAAAGACCCGCCGCGGATTGCGCGGATTGGCCTTGAGAAATTCGATAGGCACCTTGCGCTGGTTACGCGAAGGACGCTCGACATGCGCGGCTTCGCCGCCGACATCGCCGATCAGACTTGCAAGACCGCGGCCCAGCCGCGAACGCGCTTCATCAGCCATCGCCAATCCCTTCGAACTCATCGCGCCACTCCGTACTCAAACTTGAAATTCGGTTGCAGGCTGGGCAAAGGCGTACTTGCGCCGTGCCTGCCATTATCGTTTGCGATCCGCTGTGGTGGGCACGCTGTGCTTTGCCCACCCTACTTGCTCAGTGAGCGGTGCGCAGGTCGCGCTCGCGCTGGATCACTTCGGTCGCGAGCCGCAGATAGGCTTCAGAGCCCGAGCACTTCAGGTCATAGACCAGCACCGGCTTGCCGTAGGACGGCGCTTCCGAAATGCGGACGTTGCGCGGAATCATGGTCTCATAGACCTTACTGCCCATGAATTCGCGTACGTCGGCGACGACCTGGTTTGACAGGTTGTTGCGCGAGTCGAACATGGTCAGCACGATGCCATGGATCGACAGGTTCGGATTCAGCGTCGAGCGTACCTGCTCCACGGTCTGCAACAATTGAGACAAACCTTCGAGCGCGAAGAACTCACACTGCAGCGGAACGAGAATCGCATCCGACGCGGCCATGGCATTGACGGTGAGAAGGTTGAGCGATGGCGGGCAATCGATCAGCACGTAAGTATAGTCGGAGCCTGGCGAGACATTGTTGTTCAATTCGCCGATCGCATCGCGCAGCCGGAAGGCGCGGTCGCGGGCCGAACCGAGTTCAAGCTCAAGGCCCGACAGATCCATGGTCGAGGCGGCTATGTGCAGACGCGGCACGGCGGTGACGACGACCGCATCGCGCAGTGGTGCTTCGCCGATCAGAACGTCATAGGTCGAGCAGTTGCGATTGCGACGATCGATGCCGAGACCGGTAGATGCATTGCCCTGCGGATCGAGATCGACGATCAACACGCGCTCGCCGATCGCGGCGAGTGCGGTGCCGAGATTAATCGCAGTCGTCGTCTTGCCGACGCCGCCCTTCTGGTTGGCCAGCGCCAGGATGCGCGGATGGCCAGGCACCGCATTTGACGTATGCTCTTGATATTGCTGATCAATTACGGTCATTGGTGTGGCCATCTTGGTTTGCGGACGGGGTCAGTCGCTCGATCCGGTCGAGTTCGACGATCCAGCCTTGTCCGCCGGTCAGGCTGGCATGCAGGCGCGGGCTTATATTCCAATATCTAGTAGCTTCGGTCAATTCCGATTCTACATCTTGACCCTTGAGAAATAAGGCTTTTGTGCCCGGCTTCATCAGAGGCTCGGCGAAACCGATGACGATATGTAACGAGGCAACGGCACGCGCGGTGATGCAATCGACATGCTCGGGAAATCTATCCACATTATCCCCGATGTCAGCCAGATGAATCGTGCCGGGGGCTTGCGTCACACGTAACGCTTCGCGCAGGAACGCCGCCTTCTTGGCGTTGCGCTCGACGAGATGAACATGCCCACCTGCGACGTCACCCATGGCACAGGCCAGAACCACGCCTGGAAAACCTCCGCCGCTGCCGAAGTCCAGCCAGATCTTTGCATCCGGCGCGAGGTTCAGAAGCTGCAGCGAATCCGAGATATGGCGCGTCCAGAGATTTGGAAGCGTGGCCGGCGAAATCAGATTTGTCTTGGCCTGCCACTGCAGCAACAGGTCGACATAGCGATCGAGCCTGTCTTCCGTTTCACGTGAAACAGGGGTCAGCCGCAAGGCCGCAGCTTTATCGGCATCGAGCCGGGGTGCCGGCGCCGCTTGTTGGGATCGTTGAGCCATTGGATTGTCTGTAAAGCTGTTGGGACCCATCCATACTCTGAGTCCATTTTTCCAGCTATCGAATTGCGGAGCGGCAGCGGCAAATCGGGACGAAAAGCACGCGATGACCGAGCGACCGACCTATCAGGAGGCTCTGCGGCGAACTAATCTGCTCAGGATCCTGGCGCCGTTCGATCCGCATGTGGTCGGCACACTTCCGCTTGGCGTGGCCAGACCCGGCAGCGACATCGATATCGTCTGTTGTGCCACGGATAGATCTTCCGTAGCCACCCTGCTCTGGGAGCATTTTCGCGATGCCGATGACTTCGCGCTCTATCAATGGTCGGCCAGAGGCCGACCTGTCGTCGCTAAGTTCAACACCTCTGATGACCAGCTGAATGCCGTCCTGAGGGCGCAAGAGTTTGCAGTCTAGAGGATTCAGGACAGTGAGTTGACCAGGATCAATGCGAGCAGGACGAGTCCGGCCTCCAATGAATCATCGTTGGAGGCAGATGACCATGAGTGTGATCGTACGGCTTTTCCTGATGCTGGCAGCACCCATCACTGCGCTATTCGTCTCGCGTGATGCACTCAATTTCGACGCGGTCCAGACGATCGTCGCCGTGGTTCTCTTTACAGTCGCCGTCGCAGCTGTTGCCTTCTGGCCCCGCCGGCCAGTGAAGCCATCTTCAACGGAGCCGCGCTGATTTCGGCTTCTGTTTCACGTGAAACAACCAATTAGGCCAAAGCAGCCTTCGGCTTCCGTGCTTCGCGGCGGAGATAGGCCGCGAGAATGGCCAATGCGGCCGGAGTCATACCATCCAGACGTCCCGCCTGCCCCACCGTGTGCGGAAGCGCGGCCTTGAGCTTGGCCCGGGCCTCATTGGACAGTCCGGGGACCGCATCATAGTCGACATCCACCAGCGAGAGACCCTCGTCACGGCGAAAAGCTTCCACATCCGCGGTCTGACGCTTCAGATAGACATCATATTTGGCATCGATCTCGATATGGGTGCCGATCGCTGGGTCAATGGCCGATAATTCTGGCCAGATCCGGGTTACAGTGGCCCATTCGGTCTCGGGGTAGGAGAGGAGATCGAAGGCAGAGCGACGCTGACCGTCGTGATTGAGCACCAGACCATGCTTCGCCGCCCCGTTAGGAGTGATCGAAAGCGCCTGCGTGAGCGTCTTACCGACGGTGAGGGCTTCCATCTTGGCGCCATGCCGGACCGAACGAGCGCTGCCGACACATCCCAGGCTGATACCCTTGTCGGTCAGGCGCTGATCGGCATTGTCGGCACGCAGCGTGAGACGATATTCGGCCCGCGAAGTGAACATCCGATAGGGCTCGGTAATCCCGCGGGTGACCAGATCGTCGATCATCACGCCGAGATAGCCATCGGCGCGATCGAATACGGTCAACTGGCTACCGCTCGCCACCAAAGCCGCATTCAGACCGGCGACGAGACCCTGGGCGGCGGCTTCTTCGTATCCTGTGGTGCCATTGATCTGCCCGGCCAGAAACAGGCCAGGGACGCGCTTGGTCTGCAGCGTCGGATCGAGTTCGCGGGGATCGACGTGGTCATATTCGATCGCATAACCCGGGCGGGCCATTCGGACCCGCTCGAGACCGGGGATCGAGGCCAGGATCGCAGCCTGAACCTCCTCGGGCAGTGAGGTAGAGATGCCGTTCGGATAGACCGTGGAGTCATCGAGGCCTTCCGGCTCCAGGAAGATCTGGTGACCATCGCGATCGCCAAAGCGGACGATCTTGTCCTCGATGGACGGGCAATAGCGCGGCCCTGAGCTCTTGATCTGGCCGGAATACATCGGCGAGCGATGCACATTGGCCCGGATCACCTCATGGGTCGCCTGTGTAGTGCGCGTGATGCCGCACTGAATCTGCGGATTGGTGATCCGCTCGGTCATGACCGAGAACGGCTCCGGCGGATCGTCGGCGGACTGCATCTCGACCCCGGCCCAGTCGATGGTGGTCCCATCGAGCCGCGGTGGCGTGCCGGTTTTGAGCCGTCCGAGGGTAAAACCGACGCGCTCGAACGCCTTGGACAGGCCGAGTGCGGGAGCTTCATCGATCCGGCCAGCGGGCCAGTTCTTCTCTCCGAGATGGATCAGGCCGCGCAGAAAGGTCCCAGTGGTGATGACCACCGATCCGGCGGAGAGTTCGCGGCCGTCGGCCAGACGGATGCCGGTGACTCGACCATTGGCCGTGAGCAAATCGTCGGCTTCGCCCTCGATCACGCTCAGATTCTCGGTCGCCACGATCGCCGCCTGCATCGCTGCAGCGTAAAGCTTGCGGTCCGCCTGGGTGCGCGGGCCGCGGACGGCCGGGCCCTTCTTGCGATTGAGCATGCGGAACTGGATGCCGCCGGCATCGGCGACGCGCCCCATCAACCCGTCCAGCGCATCGACCTCGCGAACGAGATGGCCCTTGCCCAGCCCACCGATGGCGGGGTTGCAAGACATCGCCCCAATGGTCGCAAACTTGTGCGTGACCAGTGCAGTCTGCGCGCCCATACGCGCAGCACCAGCCGCGGCCTCGCAGCCGGCATGGCCTCCCCCGATTACGATGACGTCGAACTTGTCCTGCATGGCCGCAGCTTCTAGCGCGGGTGCCGCCGGGATTGAAGAGAAATCCACAGGCAGCGTTTCACGTGAAACAACAGTGTCTTTGGAAGAATGGAGGCCGGACTGTTTCACGTGAAACACATTCTTCTTCGGCCATCATTGCGAGAGTCCTGTCTTCTGCAAATCAGCTACCCGGCCTTCTGGATTGCTTCGCTCCGCTCGCAATGATGGTTGAAATCTCTATGCTTTTACCGAAAGTTCCACGCCCGGGTTGATTCAATATTCATTTCATTAAAAATGAACAAAGAAATATTACTTACCTATACAAAAATCCCGGAAGATGCTATCCAGGATGTCCTCTACATCGACACGCCCAAGCAACCGTCCTAATTGCTGCGATGCAGCACGCATATCCTCGGCAACGAATTCTTCGCCTTGTTCAGCCGATGCTGCAGCATGCTGCAGCAAATCCGACGTGCTGCGCAGCAAAAGACGTTGCCGCTCCCGGGTAATCAGCCCGGCCTCACCGCTCCCGAAGTACCGACCGGCGAAATCGACCAGCAGGGCCAACAGTTGTGCGAGGCCATCGCCACGCTCTGCTGAGATGGCGATCAACAAGTCTGGCCCGGCCGACGCAGTCTGGATCAGATCGACCTTGTTCCGGACCACCCAGACCGGCGTCTCAGATTCCGCCAGCCATTGCTCTGGATGAGATGCCCCTGCGCTGGAGTCCACCAGCCACAGCACCAGATCCGCTTCGGCCGCCCGAGCCCGCGCCCGGCGCACGCCCTCCCCCTCCACCGGATCGGCCGTCTCCCGAATGCCGGCGGTGTCGATGATAGTTACCGGATAACCGTCGAGGTTGAGCTGCACCTCGATAACGTCCCGGGTGGTGCCGGCATGCGGTGAAACAATTGCCACGTCGCGCCGGGCGAGCTGATTCATCAGCGTCGATTTGCCGACATTGGGCTGGCCGGCGATCGCCACCACCAGACCGTCACGCAACCGCTCGCTTCGACCCTGCGCCGCCAGCACGTCCTCAATCTCCCGATGCAGCGCCGATGCTTTCGCCAAAGCCGGCGCCAGCAATTCGGCGGATACGTCGCCCTCGTCGGAAAAATCGATACCGACTTCGACCAGAGCCAGCGCCTCGATGATCTGCTGTCGCCAGTTGCGCGCCTTCTCGCCGAGCAGTCCCCTGAGTTGCCGCAGCGCCTGACGCCGCTGTCGGTCGGTATCGGCGTGAATCAGATCGTCGAGACCTTCCGCCTCGGTCAGGTCGAGCTTGCCGTTCTCAAACGAGCGGCGCGTGAATTCGCCGGGCTCCGCCGGCCGCAAGTCGTCGATGGCGCCCAGGGCCTCAAACAAAGAAGCCAATACCGCGCGCCCGCCGTGGATATGAAACTCGGCAATGTCCTCGCCGGTCGCGCTTGCTGGCCCCGGAAACCACAGCACCACCGCATCGTCGATCGGGCCGAGCCGGTCATCCGAGAGGAGAACATGGGTGGCCATCCGCGGCGCCGGCAGCTTCCTTGCCAAACGCGTCAGCGCCTCACCTGCCTGAGGACCTGACACGCGGACAATCGCAATCGCCGTCGGCGGGCGCCCGGAGGACAAAGCGTAGATCGTCTGGTCGCGTGGATGCATCGCCTATTTGCCGACGGGGGCGATGCGATGCAATGGGGATTCTGAACCCAGAATCCCGAGATGTTTAAAACAATCCGGGATTCAGGGTCTGTACTTCGGCCGACTTCGCCGACCTCCGTACATCCCGGAATGACGGTCAACGGCCAGTACAAAGAACCGACACAAAAAAACGCCGCTGCTTTCGCAACGGCGCATTTTGCAGTCCTGCAGCTGTTCGCTCGAACAGCCCCGAAACTTACGTATTCATCGAATCGAAGAATTCCGAGTTGTTCTTCGTGTTGCGGAGCTTGTCGAGCAGGAAGTCGATAGCGTCCATCGTGCCCATCGGATTGAGAATGCGGCGGAGCACATACATCTTCTTGAGGAGCTGCGGATCGGTGATGAGCTCTTCCTTGCGGGTGCCCGAGCGCGAGATATCGATCGCCGGGAAAGTCCGCTTGTCCGAGACCTTGCGGTCCAGGATGAGTTCCGAGTTACCGGTGCCCTTGAATTCTTCGAAAATGACTTCGTCCATACGGCTACCAGTATCGACCAGCGCGGTGGCGATGATGGTCAGCGAGCCACCTTCTTCCACATTACGGGCGGCACCGAAGAAGCGCTTCGGACGCTGCAGCGCATTGGCGTCGACACCGCCGGTGAGCACTTTGCCGGACGACGGGACCACGGTGTTGTAGGCGCGGCCGAGACGGGTGATCGAATCCAGCAGGATGACGACGTCGCGGCCATGTTCGACCAGGCGCTTGGCCTTCTCGATCACCATTTCGGCGACCTGAACGTGACGCACCGCCGGTTCGTCGAAGGTCGAGGAGACGACCTCACCCTTCACCGAACGCTGCATGTCGGTGACTTCTTCCGGACGTTCGTCGATCAGAAGAACGATCAGATAGCATTCCGGGTGGTTGGCGGTGATCGAATGCGCGATGTTCTGCATCAGCACGGTCTTACCCGTACGCGGCGGCGCGACGATCAGTGCGCGTTGACCCTTGCCGATCGGCGCGACGATGTCGATGACACGCGCGGAGAGATCGCGGCGGGTCGAATCTTCCAGCTCGAGGCGGAAGCGCTGGTCCGGAAACAGCGGGGTGAGGTTGTCGAAATTGACCTTATGCTTCGACTTCTCGGGATCTTCGAAGTTGAGCGTATTGACCTTGAGCAAAGCGAAATAACGTTCGCCTTCCTTCGGGCTGCGGATATGGCCTTCGACCGTATCGCCAGTGCGCAAGCCGAAGCGGCGGATCTGCGAGGGCGAGACGTAGATATCGTCCGGGCCAGGCAGGTAATTCGCATCAGGCGACCGCAAGAAGCCGAAGCCGTCGGAGAGAACCTCGACGACACCTTCGCCGATGATGTCGGTTTCCTTGATCGCCAGCTGCTTCAAGCTCGCGAACATCAGCTCCTGCTTGCGCATGGTGCTGGCATTTTCGACCCCGAGCTCTTCCGCAAACGAGACAAGCTCGGCTGGCGTCTTGGCCTTGAGGTCCTGGAGTTTCATTTCCCGCATTGGGAGGGATCCTGTGGAAAGTCGGGGAGGGAGCGCGAGGTAGCCAAGACGGATGCGGACGCTGGAAAAGATCAGGAAAGTCCGCAGGTCTCTGGCCAGGAAGTCTTGAGCGAGGAAGGTGCTGAAGGAGCTTCAAACCTGATGCGGTGGCCGGTTCAAAAAGCGAAACCGGTACAAACCACATCCGCCTGCGTGGGGTGGGATAACGCGAATATAGAAAATCGCAGGGTGTCGCGCAAGGAGCCGAAACGGCGGTTGTGATGACAAATTTGGCCTAGAACGGCTTCACGATCACCAAAATGACGATCAGGATCATCAAAATTGTCGGTACCTCGTTGATAATTCGATAAAATTTCGAAGTCCGCGTATTTTTGTTCTGAGCAAAATCACGCACCCGGGCACTCAGGAAGCCATGAACGCCAGACATCAGCAGCACCAGCGTCAGTTTGGCGTGAAACCAGCCCGAGCTGAACCAGTGACCGGCCCAGGCGAGATACAGGCCGAGGATCCAAGTGACAATCATCGCCGGATTGATGATCGCCTTGAGCAGGCGACGCTCCATCACCTTAAAGGTTTCGGATTGCTTCGAGCCGATCTCCGCATCGCAGTGATAGACGAACAGTCGCGGCAGATAGAGCATGCCCGCCATCCAGGAGATGACGGCGATCACATGCAACGCCTTGGCCCATTCATACATTCGAAAGTTCTTTCCAGCATCACTGCGTCACACCGCACGTGCAGACACCGGAACATTTCACCGGAAAGCCGCGTTGCAGGACGCGCCGATACAGAGCGGATCACCGCACTATCCGCAAGCCATCCTTCTCTTAAATAATATTTATAGAATCTTAGGTTTGAGTCTAAGTGACAGTGGATTTCAGCCGCCCAAAACAATCCCGGAACTGTCCCACGCTTATGCACATGGCCACGTGATTTCTCCAAAGCGGCCTGCATGCAAGTTCGATATGCAGCGCAAAGGCTTACCGTCGCCGTGCACTGGATTATCCCAAGACAAACCCGGATAACCCCATTATCATTCAGAGCAGCCTCAGAGCTTTTCCTCTTCATGAGCCCTGTGAAGAAAAAACCGAGTTATCCCGGGCCCGCTGAGGCGATGGTCGATTTCCCGGAAAAGCTCCACAGAGATTCACAGGACATACACGATCATGGTGCCCACCACCGGCAGCTATTTTCATCTTCATCTGGTCTCCGATTCGACCGGTGAGACGTTGATCACGGTGGCCCGCGCCGTCGCGGCGCAATATGCCAACGTCACCCCGGTCGAACATGTCTACCCACTTGTCCGCAGCCAAAAGCAACTCGATCGTGTGCTTTCCGAAATCGAGGAAGCGCCGGGCATTGTTCTCTTCACGCTGCTGGAAAAAGATCTCGTCGGCCGGTTGGAAGCCAAGTGCCAGGAGATCAACAGCCCGAGCCTGTCGATCATCGGGCCAGTGATGCAGCTCTTTCAGGCTTATCTTGGTGCGTCGACCACCGGCCGCGTCGGTGCGCAGCACACGCTCAACGCCGAATATTTCAAGCGTATCGACGCGCTGAATTATTCGATGATGCATGACGACGGCCAGCATGTGGAAGGCCTCGAAGAAGCGGACGTGGTTCTGGTCGGCGTTTCGCGCACATCGAAGACACCAACATCGATCTATCTTGCCAATCGTGGTGTGCGCACGGCCAATGTGCCGCTCGTCCCCGGCATCCCCATTCCCCATCAGCTTGAGACGTTGAAAAATCCGCTGGTGGTCAGCCTGCACGCGACGCCGGAGCGCTTGATTCAGATTCGCCAGAACCGGCTTCTCAGCATTGGTAGCGATACGGCCAATGACGATTATATCGATCGCCAGTCGGTCACGGACGAAGTCACCTATGCGCGCAAGCTTAGCGCCAAATACGGCTGGGCTTTGTTGGAAGTGACACGTCGCTCCATCGAGGAAACCGCGGCAGCCATCATGAAACTGCTGGCCGATCGCCAGCGTCAGAGGATGTCCGAATGACCATTTGGCGTGGCGTGCAACCACTGATCCTGGCGTCGCAGAGTTTGGCGCGTCGTGAGTTGCTGGCGAATGCTGGCATTACGTTTGATGCGATGCCGGCGGATATCGACGAGCGCGGCATCCAGCAGAAATCCGGGTTGAAGGCGCCGGGCGAGATCGCAGCCTTGCTCGCCGAGCGGAAGGCGGCCTTTATCTCGCTGCGTCATCCCGGCCGCTATGTTCTTGGCGCCGATCAAATCCTGGCGCTCGGGGATCGGATGTTCAGCAAACCCGCCGGACGCGAACAGGCGGCCGAACAACTTGCGATCCTCGCCGGTCGGACCCACGAATTGCATTCAGCGCTTGCCGTCGTTTGCGATGGTGCGACGTTGTTCTCCAATGTCTCCGTGGCGCATATGACCATGCGCAAGCTGGATGATGCGGCGATCAATGCCTATCTGGACGCTGCGGGCGACAAGGTGACGACGAGTGTCGGCGCCTATCAGCTCGAAGGTCTGGGTGTGCATCTGTTCGAGCTGATTGAAGGCGATCACTTTACCATTCTCGGCCTGCCGCTGTTGCCGCTGTTGAGTTTCCTGCGGGGCGAAGAGATGATCGCGATCTGATTTTTATGAGGAATTGATGCGCGTATTGGGGCTGACCGGTTCGATCGGAATGGGGAAATCCACCACGGCGAAGTTGTTCATGGAAGCCGGCGTGCCGGTCTATGACGCCGACGCCACCGTGCACATGATCTATGAGGGCGAAGCTGCACCGCTGATCGAGGCGGCGTTTCCCGGAACCACCGTGAATGGCAAGGTCGATCGCGCGAAGCTATCGCCGCTGGTGGTGCACGATGCCGCCGCGATGAAGAGGCTCGAGCAGATCGTGCATCCGCTGCTCGGCGCCTATCACAGAAAATTCCTGGACGATGCAGAGAAGTCGGGTGTGCCGGTGGTAGTGGTCGATGTGCCCCTGCTCTATGAAACCGGCGGAGAAAAGCGGGTCGATGCGGTAGTCGTCGTGTCCACCAATCCCGAGCAGCAGCGCGAGCGCATCCTGGCGCGCGAGGGTATGACGGCCGAGAAACTCGACGCCATTCTGGCGCGGCAGCTGCCTGACGCCGAAAAGCGCAAGCGCGCCGACTTCGTGGTGGATACATCGAACGGATTGGATCCCGTGCGGGAGCAGATCCGTGAAATTCTCGCCGAGGCTGTTAAGATGCCGCAACGGCGACCGTAACCGCCCCCTGATTCGACAACCGGCTTATTGCGATGCGCGAAATCGTCATGGATACCGAAACAACCGGCCTCGATCCCCTCCGGGGCGATCGGCTGGTGGAAATCGGTTGCCTCGAAATTTTCAACCGGATGCCGACCGGCCAGACCTTCCATGTCTACGTCAATCCCGAGCGTGACATGCCTCAGGAAGCATTCAACGTGCACGGGCTGTCGGCCGAGTTCCTGTCGACCAAGCCGCTATTTCACGAAGTGGTCGACGACTTCATGGCCTTCATCGGCGATTCGCCGCTGGTGATTCATAACGGCATGTTCGACCTCGGCTTCATCAATGCCGAACTCGATCGCATCAAGCGCCCGCCGGTGCCGCGCGAGCGTCTCGTTGACACGCTGCTGCTGGCGCGTCGCAAGCATCCCGGTGTGTCGAACAAGCTCGACGATCTCTGCGCCCGCTATGCGATCGACAATTCCCGCCGCACCAAGCACGGCGCGCTGCTCGACTCCGAATTGCTGGCGGAAGTCTATATCGACCTCATTGGCGCCCGGCAGTCGCAACTGATCCTGGCGGACGAAGCGCCTGCGCAGCGCACCGGCAGCATCAATGACGCACCGCGCCGCCAGCGCGAGATCGCACTTGCGCCGCGCGTGACCGAAGCCGATCGCGCCGAGCACCGCGCCTTTGTCGCAACGATGGGCGAGAAGGCAATCTGGAACGAATTTCTGGGAACGCCGTCGTAAAACGACAATGGCCGGGACAAGCCCGGCCATGACGTAAGCTTATTGTTTGGAGCACCCGAACTTAGTTTGCCGGACCAGCGTCGGCTTGAGCCTGACGTTCCAGGTTCTGCCGGTACAGACCGACGAAATCCACGGGATCGAGCATCAGCGGCGGGAAGCCACCATCGCGCACCGCGGTGGCGATGATTTCGCGCGCGAACGGGAAGAGTAGGCGCGGGCATTCGATCATAACCAGCGGGTGCAGGTTTTCCTGTGGCACGTTGACGATGCGGAACACGCCGGCATAGGCCAGTTCGAAAGAGAACAGCACCGAGCCGGCGTTCTCGGCCTTGCCCTCGACCGACAGCGTCACTTCATATTCGCTCTCGGAGAGATTGTTGGCGCCGACATTGATCTGGATATTGATGTTTGGCTGCTGGGCCTGCGGTGCCAGCGAGGCTGGGGCGTTCGGGTTTTCGAACGACAGGTCCTTGGTGTACTGCGCCAGTACATTAAGCTGAGGGGGGGACTGCTCCGGAGGGGTGCCGTTGCCGTTTGCCATCGAAAATTCTCCTGAAGCGCTGCCGGGCGGGTGGAACCGGTTCGTCGCGGGCGTCCGCACGAACGGTCGAATGAGGTGATCGCGGCGAGTGGCTATCATAGGCCTGCGGCACTCGACAAGGATGCCACGCCACAACCTGGACGCTAGAAAATCGCTGGTTTGACCCACCGCTTGGGCATCCAGGTGCAAAACCGGTCATATTCGCCCCGAATTCACGTTAAATGACTGAAAGTGCGGGTTTTCCTCGTTCGATCCGATTTCCTCTGACAGACAAACGCGCTAGAATTTATCGAAACGGTTGCGGTCGAGGCTGCCGGTGCGAAGGCCGCTTTGCCGCAGCCGGACACGATGGCGCGCCATTGGCTGGGCTTAGTTTCATGTCTACATGGAGCAGGTTCGCCCATGACGCGATCTCCCGACCCTGTGGGAGCCGATTTCAGCACCGCGATGGGCGGCATAGTCTTCCGCCGGGCATGCCCGGCACCGATCAGAAAGCAATAAGACGTGGACATTTACACCATCATCTTCCTGGCACTGGCGGTCTTCATTTTCATCCGCCTGCGCAACGTGCTCGGACAGCGCACCGGCGAGGAGCGTCCGCCCTTCGACCGCGCCGCGCGTGATGCTCTGCCGCCCGAAGGCAATGTCGTGCCGATGCCCGGCGGTCCGATCGATCAGGCTGCGCCGGCACCGGCCGCCGACGTCTCTCCCGCCGAGCGCTGGAAGGGCATCACCGAACCGGGCACGCCGCTCGCCGCCGGTCTCGATGCCATCGTCGACCAGGATTCGTCGTTCGATCCGCGCCATTTCATCACCGGCGCCAAGGGCGCCTATGAGATGATCGTGTTGGCCTTTGCCAATGGCGATCGTCGGTCGCTGAAGGATCTGCTGTCATCGGAAGTGTTCGACTCGTTCGACGCCGTCATCAAGGACCGCGAGAAGAACGAGCAGAAGACCGAGACCCGTTTCGTCTCCATCGACAAGGCCGAACTCGTCGGCGCCGAAGTGCGCGATCGCGCGGCACAGCTCACCGTACGTTTCGTGTCGCAGATGATTTCGGTGACGCGCGACAAGACCGGCGCTGTGGTCGACGGCAATGCCGACAAGGTCAGCGACATCACCGACGTCTGGACCTTTGCCCGCGACATCACTTCGCGCGATCCGAATTGGAAGCTGGTTGGCACCGGCAGCGTGCAATAACGCTGCCAGGCTCGGCCGGCTTGCCGCGCTGTGCGTGATTGCTGCTGCGTTGGTCCCTGTCTCTGCAGACGCACGGGTCCGGCGTCACGCCAAGCACGTCAAGAATGATCCTGCACAATTTGTGTATGTGCCGCGGCACAATCCGCCGCGGGAATGGCCGTTCGAATTCACAGGCAGCCAATATGCGCCGGTGAATTGGACCGGTATTGGCGGCTGGAGCGAGGACGATCACCTCCTCGCCTTCCAGGCGTTTCGCACCAGCTGCAAGCCGATTGTTGCTCAACGCAACCCACCAACTGATTCGAAGGCGCTCGGCACCACGCTCCGCGATCCCTGCCGGGCTGCGAGAACTGCCGAGATTTCCGATGGCGCCAAGGCGCGCGCCTTCTTCGAAGACCATTTTCTGCCGCTGCGTATCTCACGGCTCGGCGAGCCTGAAGGTTTCGTCACCGGCTACTATGAGCCGGTGATCGACGGTTCGCGCACGAAGACTGACGTTTACACCGTGCCGGTCTATCGCCGCCCGTCGAATCTGTTTGTGCGCGGCTATCGCCAGTCATCCGCAAGCATGCCAAATGGCGGCGATGTGTTCCGCAAGATTGGCCGTCGCAAACTCGTGCCTTATTATGATCGTGGTGAGATCGAAGACGGCGCCATCGCCGGGCGCGGGCTCGAAATCGTCTGGCTGAAGAGCCAGACCGATTTGCTGTTCACGCAGATCCAGGGCTCGGCGCGCGTTCGCCTCGAAGACGGCGGCACGGTGCGGATCAATTACGATGCGCATAATGGCTATCGCTATACGCCGGTCGGTCGCGTGCTGATTGATCGTGGCATCATTCCGCGCGAGCAGATGTCGATGCAGCGTATCCGGCAATATATGGAAGAGAACCCGGATGCCGCGAGCGAACTGCGTCGGCAGAATCGCTCCTATGTCTTCTTTCGCGAAGTGCAGCTCTCCGACAAGGACGAAGCCGTCGGTGCGCAAGGCGTGCCGCTGACGCCGGGCCGATCCATCGCCGTCGACAAGTCGCTGCATGTCTATGGCACACCGTTCTTCATCGAAGGCGATCTGCCTGTCGACTCGGATACGGCAAAGACGCCGTTCCGTCGTTTGATGGTGGCGCAGGATACAGGCTCGGCCATTGTCGGCCCGGCCCGTGCCGATCTGTATTTTGGGGCCGGCGCAGAAGCTGGCCGAGTCGCCGGCCGGATGCGCCATCCCGCGCGTTTCGTGATGCTGGTGCCGAAGAGTCTCGATCCCTCTGCGCGCGGCCATCACATGCCGCTGCCCGATGCGCGGCCCTCGGAGCGAATCGCAAAGCTGTTTCCACAGACCGAGCTGAAGCCCCCGGAAGTATCGAAGGTCGAAAATCCCGCGATCGACAACAAGGCTGCAGCAAGGCCCGATACGTCCAGGTCTGATACATCGGTCGCGTCGAAATCCGCAGCGCCAACCGTGACAACGACGACGCCATTGCCAGTTGCAAAACCAGCCGCAACTGCAGTCGCTCCGGCATCGCAGCCAGCCGCGGCTACGACAGTGCCATTGCCTGAGGCTCGGCCTGCGGTCGCGCCTCAAGTCGCAGCCGAGGCGAAGTCGCAGAAAAAACCCGAAGTAAAACCTGAAGTGAAGCGGGAAGTGAAACCGAAACGTGCCAAAGCCCGGCACCGCGTGTATCGTCGCGCAGCGAAGCAGCCGCAGTCCCTCTTCCGTTTCCCCTGGCAATGAAGCGTTCACGTCCACCGCAACTCATCGATCCCGTGGCGCCGCGCCGTCGCCGCGTGCTGAGCGACGAGGAGCGCGTGCTGTGGGAACTGGTCGCCAAACAGGTCAAGCCGCTGCGCAAAAAGCGTGTGGTGAAGCCGGAGCCCGCGGAAGACGCGCCAACGCTTGTGAAAGTCGCGGCGCCCAAGAAGATGACTTCGGCACCCCCGGCAGCCCTTAAAACCGCAAAGCCTGCCCCACCGCTCGTGCCGCCTCTGGCGCCGCTCGGCCGTCGCGAACGTTCGCAGCTCTCGCGCGGTCGCAAGGACATCGACGCACGGATCGATCTGCACGGAATGACACAGACGCGCGCGCATCACGCGCTGTCGGCCTTCCTGCATCGCGCCAGCCATGACGGTATGACTTTCGTGCTGGTTATCACCGGCAAGGGCCGCACGACCGGCCCGGAATCCGAACGCGGTGTCCTGCGCCGCCAGGTGCCGCTCTGGCTGGGCCTGCCGGAGTTTCGGTCGCTGGTGGTGGGATTCGAGGAAGCGCATATCGGGCACGGCGGCGCCGGTGCGCTGTATGTGCGGATCAGGCGGGCGCGTTCTTAACCTCTCCCCGCAAGAGCGGGGCGAGGGAGCGAGGTCAGTGCTTCGTCTCACAAAATAAACCGGCTCAGATCCGAATTCTTCGCGAGATCCCCCACATGCTTCTGCACATAGGCGGCATCTATTCGGATGGTCTCGCCGTTGCGATCGGGCGCCGCAAAGGAAATCTCGTCGAGCACGCGCTCCATCACCGTCTGCAAACGTCGTGCGCCGATATTCTCGACGGTTGAATTCACGGCAACGGCAACATCGGCCAGTGCATCGATGGCATCGTCGGCGAATTCCAGCGTCACGCCTTCGGTCTGCAGCAGCGCCACATATTGCTTGATCAGCGAAGCCTCCGGCTCGGTGAGAATGCGGCGCATGTCGTCGCGGGTCAGCGCATTGAGCTCGACGCGGATCGGCAGGCGGCCCTGCAATTCCGGCAAGAGATCGCTCGGCTTGGCGATATGGAATGCACCGGATGCGATGAACAGGATGTGGTCGGTCTTCACCGCGCCGTGCTTGGTGGAGACGGTGGTGCCTTCGATCAGCGGCAGCAGGTCGCGCTGTACACCTTCGCGCGAGACTTCGCCGCCGCTGCGGCCGTCGCGCACGCAGATCTTGTCGATCTCGTCGAGAAACACGATGCCGTTGTTCTCGACCACTGAAATCGATTCCTGCACGAGTGCGTCGCTGTCAAGCAGCTTGTCGGCTTCCTCATTCACCAATGGCTCATGCGCATCTTCTACCCGGAGGCGGCGCGTCTTGGTGCCCTTCCCCATCTTGCCGAAGATATCGCCGATGGAAATTGCGCCCATCTGCGCGCCGGGCATGCCCGGGATTTCGAACATCGAGGGGCCGCCGGAGGACTGAACCTCGATCTCGATTTCCTTGTCGTTGAGCTCGCCGGTGCGAAGTTTCTTGCGGAACGACTCTTTCGTTGCTGCGCTCGCGGTGGCGCCGACCAGCGCGTCGACCACGCGATCCTCGGCGGCGAGCTGAGCGCGTGCCTGGACGTCCTTGCGCTTGCGCTCGCGGGTTAGCGAGATCGCGACCTCGACGAGGTCCCTGATGATCTGCTCGACGTCGCGGCCGACATAGCCGACCTCAGTGAACTTGGTCGCTTCGACCTTGATGAACGGCGCGCCAGCGAGCTTCGCCAGCCGCCGTGCGATCTCGGTCTTGCCGACGCCGGTGGGGCCGATCATCAGGATGTTCTTTGGCAGCACTTCCTCGCGGAGCGATCCGGTCAGTTGCAGGCGCCGCCAACGATTGCGCAGCGCGATCGATACCGCGCGCTTGGCGTCGTGCTGGCCGACGATGAACCGGTCGAGTTCGCTTACGATTTCGCGGGGAGAAAAGTCGGTCATGTCACTCTACGTAAGTTGAGAAGGGCGTGGGGACAAGCGGATCAGATAATGGGTGGGCCGGCCTGCCAGGTTCGGATCGCTTCGAATGGATGAATCAACATGATCACGTTCAAAGTGAGATTGTCGCGAATGTGCAGGCCGACCAGAATCTCGAACAGAAGCGCGATCGCGACGGTCGCGGCGACCGGCAGCTTCCGCGCCAGGATGAAGCCCGTGATCATCGACAGTGTATCAGCCAGCGAATTGACGATGCTGTCGCCGAAATAATCCAGCGACATCGTACCCGCGCGATAGCGTTCGATGATCCAGCTCGAATTTTCCAGCAGCTCCCAGCCGCCTTCAATGAGCATGGCGACGATCAGGCGCGCGATCCAGGACAGTCGTGGAAACAGCAGCCAGGTGGCGGCGTAAAACAGGAAGCCATGGATGATGTGAGAGAATGTGTACCAGTCGGAGAGGTGCTGTGAATTCTCCGAACTCAGCACCACGCCATGCCACAGCTTCACGTAGCCACAGGCGCAGATCGGCAATCGCCCCATCGCATAAAGAAGAGTCGCCTGCAGGGCGAGCAGGCCGAGCGCGATGACTACGCCCTGCTTGACCGAGAGGTCGCTGCCGGACGACGCGCGGGTATTGTGACCCGCGACGGTCATGCCTCCAGCATTTCCAGCGTTACGTTGCGGTTGGTGTAGACGCAGATATCGGCGGCGATATCGAGTGATTTGCGCACGATGGTCTCGGCATCCTGGTCGGTGTCGACCAGCGCCCGCGCTGCCGCCAGCGCGTAATTGCCGCCGGAGCCGATGGCCATCACGCCGGCTTCCGGCTCGAGCACGTCGCCGGTGCCGGTGAGCACCAGCGAGACGTCCTTGTCGGCGACGATCATCATGGCTTCCAGCCGGCGCAGATAGCGGTCGGTGCGCCAGTCCTTGGCGAGTTCGACGGCCGCCCGGGTCAATTGGCCGGGATACTGTTCCAATTTGGCTTCCAGCCGCTCGAATAGGGTGAAGGCGTCCGCCGTGGCGCCGGCAAAGCCGCCGATCACGTCGCCTTTACCCAGTTTACGGACCTTTTTGGCGTTGGATTTGATGACCGTCTGGCCGATCGAGACCTGGCCGTCGCCGCCGATCACGACTTTACCGCCCTTGCGGACGGTCAGGATGGTGGTGCCGTGCCAGACCGGGGACGATCCGTCATGGGAAGCCGAATAAGATGCGTTCATGGAAACCCTCTTGAGCGCCTGATCTAGGCACGGATACCGGCCGTTGCAAATCCGGCGAGGAAGCATAGGCCAGCGGCCGATGGGCGCGGATTCCGGTCACCATAGGCGCAAAGATCGGTCCGGAATCGGCTCTCTCGCGGTAGCGAAGGTGTCATCTCCCTGTTAAAAGGGCGCGTTTTCAGCAGGCGGAGAGGCGTTTTCATGCGCACGGCGACGATCAAGCGCAAGACCAAGGAAACCGATATCGAGGTCTCCGTGAACCTCGACGGTACCGGCGTATCCAAATCGACCACCGGAATCGGCTTCTTTGACCATATGCTCGATCTGCTCGCCCGCCATTCCCGCATCGACGTCACCGTGAAAGCGGTCGGCGACCTTCATGTCGATTTCCATCATACGGTAGAGGATGTCGGTATCGTGCTTGGCCAGGCGGTCAAGCAGGCACTTGGCGACATGGCCGGGATCACCCGCTATGCCTCGGTCTATATGCCGATGGACGAGACCCTGACCCGGGTGGCGCTGGATATTTCCGGCCGGCCGGTGCTGGTGTTCAAGTCCACCTTCCCGACCCACAAGATCGGCGAATTCGACACCGAGCTGGTGCGCGAGTGGTTCAACGCCTTTGCCGGCAATGCGGGCGTGACTTTGCACGTCGAAACCCTATATGGCGAGAACAGCCATCACATTGCCGAATCCTGCTTCAAGGGTCTGGCGCGGGCGCTGCGGGCGGGTGTTGCGATCGATCCGCGCAACGCCGGCGAAGTGCCATCCACCAAGGGTCAGCTCGGCGGCTGATCGGCCTCTACGGTTTCGGGCGGAGTTTGCCATGCCGGTCTACACAGTTCACGCACCTCGCGGTGCCGGCCCTGAGCCGTTTGCGGCAACGGACAAGTTCGAGTTCGTGCGCGATGGATTCCATTTCTGGGCGTTCGTCGCCGGCCTGATCTGGCTGATCTATCATCGGCTGTGGTGGGCACTGCTCGGCTATGTCGTGCTGTCGATCGCCGGCGAAGTCGCGCTGTCGATGTTGAAGGTCGATCTCGGCGCCCGTTTCGTCGTGATGCTGCTGTTCGCGCTGCTGATGGGCTTTGAGGCCGCCAGCCTGCGCCGCTGGACGCTGTCGCGCGGCAAGTGGCGTCAGCTCGATGTGGTCGTCGCCGATAACAAGGATGCCGCCGAGCGTCGCTTCTTCGATCGCTGGACCGCGCAGCACAACGCAGTCAACGATCAGTGGGCGAGCGATCGCGGCGGTCCGCCGCCGACCCGTCACGTTCCCAGCCAGTCTTTCTCACGTCCGCCGTCTCCGGCGCAAAACGACATCATCGGGTTATTCCCGCAACCGGGAGTGACACGGTGAGCGTTGCCATTATCGATTACGGCTCCGGCAACCTGCACTCCGCAGCGAAAGCGTTCGAGCGCGCCGCGCGCAGCATGGATGTGCCGGAGAAAATCATCGTCACGCGCGATCCCGAAGCGGTGTTCCGCGCCGATCGCATCGTGCTGCCCGGCGTCGGCGCCTTTGCGGATTGCCGCAAGGGACTGGATTCGCTGGACGGCATGGTCGAGGCGATGACCGAAGCGGTGCGCGACAAGGCGCGCCCCTTCTTCGGCATCTGCGTCGGCATGCAGCTGATGGCGACCAAGGGCAAGGAACACGTCACGACCGACGGGCTGGGCTGGATTGCCGGCGATGTCGAGAAGATCACGCCGCGCGAAGAGAATCTCAAGATCCCGCATATGGGCTGGAACACGCTCGACATGGTGCGTGAGCACGCGGTGTTGGAGCGCCTGCCGCTTGGGCCGAAGGGGCGCCACGCCTATTTCGTGCACTCCTATCACCTGAACGCGGTCAACGAGGCCGATGTACTGGCGCGCGCCGATTACGGCGGTCCCATCACCGCCATCGTCGGCAAGGACACCGCGATCGGTACGCAATTTCATCCCGAAAAGAGCCAGCGTTTCGGGCTGGCTCTGATTTCGAACTTTCTGAAGTGGAAGCCGTGATTCTCTTTCCCGCCATCGATCTGAAAAACGGCCAGTGCGTTCGCCTTGAGCAGGGCGATATGGCGCGCGCCACTGTGTTCAACCTTGATCCCGCAGCACAGGCGCGCGACTTCGAGACTCAAGGCTTCGAATATCTTCATGTCGTCGATCTCGATGGCGCCTTTGCAGGCAAGCCGGTGAATGCGCAGGCCGTGGAATCGATGCTGAAGGTCATCAAGATGCCGGTGCAGCTCGGCGGCGGCATTCGCGATCTCAAGACGGTGGAAGCCTGGCTCTCCAAGGGCATTACCCGCGTCATCATCGGAACGGCCGCGGTGCGCGATCCAGCTCTGGTGAAGGAAGCCGCGAAGAAATTTCCGGGCAAGGTCGCCGTCGGTCTGGATGCCCGCGATGGCAAGGTTGCCGTTGAGGGCTGGGCTGAGACCTCGACCGTCACTGCGCTGGAAATCGCGCAGCGTTTTGAAGATGCCGGCGTTGCCGCCATCATCTTCACCGACATCGCGCGCGACGGTTTGCTCAAGGGTATCAATTGGGATGCGACGATTGCGCTGGCAGATTCGATTTCAATTCCGGTGATCGCCTCGGGCGGTCTCGCCTCCATCGATGATATCAAGGCCATGCTTGAGCCACGTGCTGCGAAGCTCGAAGGCGCGATCTCCGGCCGTGCGCTGTATGACGGGCGGATTGACCCGGCCGAGGCGCTGAAGCTCATCAAGCAGGCGGCATAAGGACCGAGCCATGTTCAAAGTCCGCGTGATCCCCTGCCTCGACGTCAAGGACGGACGTGTCGTGAAGGGCGTCAACTTCGTCGACCTGCGCGATGCCGGCGATCCCGTCGAGGCTGCGATCGCCTATGACGCCGCTGGCGCCGATGAACTCACTTTCCTCGACATCAACGCCACCCACGAAAACCGCGGTACCATGATGGACGTGGTCCGTCGCACGGCAGAAGCCTGTTTCATGCCGCTGACGGTCGGCGGCGGCGTGCGTACGGTGGACGACATCAAGACGCTGCTGCGCGCCGGTGCCGACAAGGTCTCGATCAATTCGGCCGCGGTGGCCAATCGCCAGTTCGTCAAGGAAGCCGCCGAGAAGTTCGGCGACCAGTGCATCGTGGTGGCGATCGACGCCAAACGGTCTGGCTCGCGCTGGGAGATCTTTACCCATGGCGGCCGCAAGTCGACCGGTATCGATGCCATCGAATTCGCCCAGGAAGTCGTTTCATTGGGGGCCGGTGAAATCCTGCTCACCTCGATGGATCGCGACGGCACCCGTTCCGGCTTCGATATCGAACTGACCCGGGCCATCGCCGACAGTGTCGGCGTACCGGTCATTGCCTCGGGCGGCGTCGGCAATCTCGACCATCTGGTCGAAGGTATCAGGAACGGCCACGCCACCGCGGTGCTGGCGGCCTCGATTTTTCATTTCGGGGAATTTACCATTCGCGAGGCCAAGGAGCATATGGTCCGGGCCGGACTGCCGATGCGGCTCGACCCCTAGGTCAATCTCTGGCAGGAGTCCGTGCTGCCCAGCCAACAAGGCGCCGAAATGGCTTTTACGCTTCATGACCTTGCCGATACCATCGACGCCCGCGCGGCGGCGGGTGGCGACGCGTCTTATACCCGCAAGCTGCTCGACAAGGGCGCGGAGCATTGCGCCAAGAAATTCGGCGAGGAAGCGGTCGAAACCGTGATCGCGGCGGTCGAGAACGATCGCACCAATCTGATCAATGAAAGTGCCGACCTGCTGTTTCATCTGCTGGTGCTGCTGAAAGCGCGCGGCGTAACGATTCAGGAGGTCGAGGCGGCGCTCGGTCAGCGCACGTCCCAATCCGGACTGCAAGAGAAAGCGTCGCGCAAGAGCGAGTAACAGCGTCGATCACAACGGGGACCGCTTCATGGATATGCGGGCAGACCAACAATACAATCCCTATCGGAATTTCTCGCGCGAGCAGTGGGCCAAGCTGCGCGACGATACGCCGATGACGCTGGAGGCCGGCGAGATCGCCGCCCTGCGTTCGATGTATGATCGCCTCGATCTGCGCGAAGTCGAAGAGATTTATTTGCCGCTGTCCCGCCTGCTCTCGATCTATGTCACGGCGACGCAACGTCTGTATTACGCGCAGCGCAAGTTCCTCGGCATCGAGGATCGCAAGATGCCCTATATCATCGGCGTCGCCGGGTCGGTGGCTGTCGGCAAGTCGACCACCGCCCGCGTGCTGCAGGCACTGCTCGCAAGATGGTCGCCGCGGCCCAAGGTCGATCTCGTCACCACCGACGGCTTTCTCTATCCGAATGCGGTGCTCGAGCGCGAAGGCATCATGCAGAAGAAGGGCTTCCCCGAAAGCTACGATCTGCCGACGCTGCTACAGTTTCTCAGTGACATCAAAGCCGGCCGCAATGCCGTCCGCGCGCCTGTGTATTCGCATCTCACTTACGACGTGGTCCCAAACAAGTGGGTCGAGGTCGATCAGCCCGACATCCTGATCGTCGAAGGCGTCAATGTGCTACAGACCGGCCGCCTGCCGCGCGACGGCAAGGCGGTGCCTGTGGTCTCCGACTTCTTTGACTTCTCCGTCTATATCGACGCCGATGAGCCGGTACTGCGCGACTGGTATGTGAGACGGTTTCTGGCGCTGCGCGACACCGCATTCCACGATCCGCGATCCTACTTCAATCGCTACGCATTGCTGTCGGATGAAGAAGCGACGGCGACGGCGCTGGCGATCTGGGAGCGTACCAACCTCGCCAATCTCGAAGACAACATCCTGCCGACGCGGCCGCGTGCGACGCTTATCCTCAAAAAGGGCGCGGATCACGTGGTGGAAAACGTCGCGCTGCGTCGCCTCTAAGCGATTACGCCGCGTGGCGTGAGGTGTCCGTGCTGAAATGCTCGATATAGCGTGCGCCGATCGACGTCACCGGCATCACGATCAGAACGTCGGTGGTGCCGAACTGATGATCGATCACGGCGCCGTCGCCGATCATGGCGCCGATCCGTAGATAGCCTTTGATCAGCGGCGGTAGCGCACGAAGCGCCGCCTTGGTGTCGATGGCATCCGCGGCCATCCGGTTCATCTCGACATAGCGCGACGGATGCGCGCGGGCGCGCCAGGCTTCGGGCGCGCGGGCGTTGTGATGCAGGAACGACAGCGGCAGCGCGAGGCGATCCGGATCGGTGCCTTCAAAACTGGCGCAACCGATCATGACGTCGAACTTGTTCTGTCGCACGTAGCTCCAGATGCCCTGCCACAGTAATTCGACGGTGCGCTTGTTGCGGTAGCGCGGCAGCACGCAGGAGCGACCGAGTTCGAGGAAGCGCAGACCCGCATGGCGCTCGATCATCCCCGACAGATCGAATTCGCTGTCGGTATAGAAACCCCCGTTCTGCATGGCCGCCTCATGGCGTAGCAGGCGATAGGTGCCGACCACCGGCTGCTTGCCGGACAGTGTGGGCTTGGCATCGTGATCGACGACGAGAAGGTGATCGCAGATCTTGTCGAATGCATCCTTGTCGCGGCGTGCCAGCATGGTGGCGGCGTCGGCGATCGCGGTGCCGTTCTTGTAGAATACCTTGTAGCGCAGCCGCTGCGCGCGCTTCACGTCGCGCTTGTCCTGCGCGAGGCGAACTTCAAGCGGACCCATCCGGCCCAGAGAAGTCGTGGCGACCGGAATGCCGTTGGCGGGATGGAGATGCAGCGGCGGTTTGAACCAGGTGATCGCAGTCTGTGCGGCGGCGCTCATGTTCTGGGGCCGCAACATCTGCATGAAACCCTGCTTCGGTCGCACCAGTTCGTTGCCGTGCATGGCCATCCCCAACTCAATCGCCTTGTGCCGCAGGCATCACGCGAATCATCGATGCGGCTTATCCGCACCAGACATCACGGGCGCTCAACAGCCGTGTGACGGGCGTGTTGCGGGGGTGTGACAGCGAAGGTGGAGCTGCTAGGCGGCGACGTGCCGCGTCTTGGCGAGTCCCTTGAGGGCTTCGGCGAGCTTGTCGCGGTCCAGCGGCTTCATCAGGAAGCCGTCCATGCCGGCCTCGAAACAGGCATAGCGATCTTGGACCAGTGCGTTCGCTGTGAGGGCCAGGATCGGCGTCCGCCTGACGCGTTGACCGGCCTCGCGCGCGCGAATGCGTTTGGTGGTCTCGATGCCGTCGAGCTTCGGCATCTGGATATCCATCAGGACGAGGTCATAGGGCGTGCCTGCGGAGTCGGAGGCGAGCCAGGATTCCAGTGCCTCTTCGCCATTGGTGGTCACGACCGGCTTGTGGCCAAGCCGCGTCAGCAACGAGCGCATCAGTAGCGCGTTGATCTCGTTGTCTTCGGCGACCAGGATCGAGAGGCTGGGTGCCATCGCCTCCGTTAGTTCCGGTGTGGCCGGATCGCGATCCAACAGATCATCGGCGGCGATCGTCGGTAAGTCCGTCTGTAATGTCAGGCGCGCGGCAAGCGAGGCCGCACGCAGTGGCTTCACCAGATAGCCGGTAAACGCACTCGGCGTCGCGGGCTGCAATTCATGGCGCATCGCAGGCGTGAACAGCACGATCCGTCGCAGCGCATGCGGAATTGCGGTGTCCGCGAGGTGCTCGGCAGCGTCAGCACCAAGGGCGCGATCGATCATGACGGCATGCCACGACCGTTCGGGTAGCAGGGCTTGCGCGACGGCAATATCGGACACGGTGCAAGTCTGTGCCCCCCAGCGCCCGAGCCGCAGGGCCGTCAGTGAGGCTTCGATGGTCTGCGGCGCCACCAGCATCACCGAAAGGCCGGTAAGATCGGGTGCCATGAAAGTCGCGGTGCCACTGTCGGATGCGGCGAGCGGGATCGACACTTCGAATGTCGAACCGGCGCCGAGCGTGCTCTGCAGCGTGATGCGGCCGTTCATGCGCTTGACGATACGCTCGCTGATGCTGAGGCCGAGGCCCGTTCCGCCATAGTGGCGCGCGGTGCCCTCGTCTGCCTGTTCGAATTCGCGGAAGATGCGCTGCTGCGCATCCGGCGCGATGCCGATGCCGGTGTCACGCACCAGGAAAGAGACTTCGTTCGGCCAGATGCCGGGCTCGACGATCAGCGCTACGCCGCCGGTCGCTGTGAACTTGATGGCATTGCCGGCGAGATTGAGCAGCACCTGGCGCAGGCGCGCCGCATCGCCCATCACTGTCAGCGGCAATCGCTCATCGACATAGGCCGCGATTTCGAGATTGCGTGCCTGCGCGCGCGGCGCCAGCAATTCGGTGATGTCCTCGATCAATCCGGCTAGTGCAAAGGGGCGATGTTCCAGATCGATCTTGCCGGCCTCGATCTTGGAGTAATCCAGCAGCTCCTCGATCAGCGACAGCAGCGCATCGCCGGAGGTCTTCACGGCCTTGGCGTAAGTGGTCTGTTCGGGTGTCAGCGGCGTATCGAGCAGCAAGCCGCTCATGCCGAGAATGCCGTTCAGCGGCGTGCGGATTTCATGGGACGCCATCGCGAGGAACCGCGACTTGGCGCGGTTGGCGGCATTGGCATGATCACGGGCTTCACCGAGGGCGCGCTCGGTCTGGGTGCGGTCGGTGACATCGCGTCCAACGCATTGCAACTCGGCGGGCTGGCCCGCATCGATCCGCACCAGACCTTCGCGCCAGGCGATCCAGCGCGGACCGGTCGCCGTGGCGATCTTCTGATCGTGCATGCTGGTGCCGTTGGGCTCGTTGGCGATATCGCCCTGCTCCAGCAGCGTGAGTTCGAAACGGCTGCCGATCAATGCTTCGCGTGATTGTTCCGCCAGCGCACAATAGGCATCGTTGACGAAGGTGATGCAGCCTTCGCTATTGCGGATTACGATCAGGTCGCCTTGCGCTTCGAACAGGCTGCGCGCGCGCTCTTCGGCTTCCTTCAATTCCCAGTTCCGGTCGACCAAGGCTTCATTATGCGCAGCCAGTTTGCGCATCCGTTTGCCCATGAAGCGCATGCGGATGCTCATGGTGGCCAGGGCGACGCAGGCCAGCGCGAACAGGAAGCTGGCGCCGATCGCAAAAGCGTGCGGGTCGTAACCTGAGTCTTTCGAGGTCGAACCTGAGATGAAACCATAGGCGCCACCGAAGGCAGCCGAGAACATCACGAAGGAGCGGATGACAAAAGCAAGCCACGGAAAACGGCGCGCGAAGCGGCGGAAGTAGACCTTGATCCGGAAGACACCTTTCGCCACAGATCAGCACTCCGGCTTGGTCACATCATGGCTCGCGATTGCACGCGAATACAGGCCGCGATCAGGCGATCGCAGATATCAGAAACAATGCGGGTATGTTGTTGCCAAGTGCTTGCGCGGTGGCAGTTTTGAATTTGCCCGCGCAGGCATGGTTGATGAAGCGTTAATGCGCGGCCTAGAGGCTGGCCGCTGCCATCCGCGCCGGGCTGCGGCTGCGGGCGCTGACGATCAGCGCGGCGGCATCGCGTGCCGTGAAGCTGCGAGACTTCACGAAGATCCGGTAGTCGGCGTCACCTTCCTCCGACAGATAGATGACGGGTTCCGAACTCGCGGATGTGTCGGCAATGCGGATGAAGCGCGTCGCAGCAGTGACGGGACAAGCATCCGGTTCCGCGGCATCGACATCATCAAGTACGACGAAGTCGGCGGTGTCAGCACTATCGACGATTTGCACACGGACGGTTGCCTGCTGGGGATCGCTCGTGAAGCTGACATGCGATTGCGCCTGCCAGGGCATGGTGGCGATCTGGATGGTGGTTTCACCGGTGGAGATGCAGGGATGCGTGCCGGCTACGAGATCACCACGCGCGAGAAAGGCCGCGAGTACCAAAGGAATCGTCGAGGCTAAAATCTTGAAACGCAGCATGACACGGTACTCGCCCTGGCCCCGTAACGCGGGGTTATGGTGAGCAGAGCGTAAACAAAACTCGTTACTATCGCGTTGACGTCCACATCAGTGGCGAGGAGGAGACGTCAAGCAGCTCGGCGAATGTCCTCCGCCAGCGCGCGGTAAGACAACGCCTCGGCCAGATGCAGCCGCCCGATTTTCTCGGCGCCGTCGAGATCCGCCAGCGTCCGCGCCACGCGCAGTACGCGGTGATAACCGCGCGCGGTCAGTCGCATCGTTTCGGCGGCATCGCGCAACAATGTCAGTCCCTGCGCATCGGGCTGCGCAACCGTTTCCAGCACGGAGGCGGGCGCGGAGGCATTGGTATGTGTGCCCGGCAATCCCGCCGCGGCATAGCGCATGGTCTGCAGATCGCGCGCGGCGGCGACACGCGTCGCGACCTCGGCAGAACCCTCGGAAGGTGGCGGCAGAATGAGATCTGCTGCGGTCACCGCCGGGACTTCGATGCGCAGATCGATGCGGTCCATCAAGGGGCCCGAGATGCGCGCCTGATAATCCGAGGTGCAACGATCGATGCGGCCGCGCTTGCAGGAGAAGCCCGGCTCGAACGCGTGACCGCAACGGCATGGATTCATCGCAGCGACAAGCATGAAGCGGGCGGGATAGGTGACGCGGTGATTGGCGCGCGAGACCGCCACCTCGCCATTCTCGAGCGGTGCGCGCAGCGAATCCAGCACGCGCGGATCGAACTCCGGCAGTTCATCGAGAAACAGCACGCCTTGATGCGCCAGCGAAATCTCGCCCGGCCGCGCGCGCAGGCCGCCGCCTGTGAGTGCGGCCATGCTGGCGGAATGATGCGGTGCGCGGAACGGCCGGCGTGAGGTGAGTGCGCCGTCCTTGATCTCGCCGGCCACCGACGCAATCATCGAGACTTCGAGGAGCTCCGCCGGCGATAGTGGCGGCAGGATCGACGGGAGCCGTGCCGCCAGCATGGATTTGCCGGAACCTGGCGATCCCGCCATCAATAGATGGTGGCCGCCGGCGGCAGCGATCTCCAGCGCGCGTTTGGCGCTTTCCTGTCCCTTGATGTCGCGCAGATCCAGCAGCGTTTCCTCACGCGCATGTATCTTCGGCTGCGGCCGCGACAGAACCTGCGTGCCCTTAAAGTGATTGGCGATCTGGATCAGCGACGTCGCGGCGATGATCTGGATATCGGGACTGGCCCAGGCGGCTTCCGCGCCGCAGGCTTCTGGGCAGATCAATCCCTCGTCGCGCGCATTGGCGCCGATGGCAGCCGGCAGCACGCCGGCGACCGGAGCGAGCGAGCCATCGAGACCGAGTTCGCCGAGCACGGTGAAGCCCGTCAATGCATCCGGCGGAATCGCGCCGATCGCGGCCATCAATCCCAGCGCGATCGGCAGATCGTAATGGCTGCCTTCCTTGGGTAAGTCAGCGGGCGCGAGATTGACGATGATCCGCCGTGCCGGCAGCGCCAGACCCGAGGCGACCAGCGCGGCACGGACCCGTTCGCGCGCTTCGGATACTGCCTTGTCGGGCAGGCCGACGATCAAAAAATTCGGCAGACCGGGCACGACCTGAACCTGCACGTCGACCGCGCGGGCCTCGATCCCCTCAAAGGCTACGGTGGAAACCCGTTGAACCATGCCGCCCCCATTCGAGATGAGAGCGTAACCTAAGGTTGCTTCTACATCAAGAACAATCAGTGAACGAAATGTAGCGGTAAAGTATGCTGGTTTTGGCTGAAGTCGGCCATTGGCGTAGAAAATCTTAAACACGTCATGCAAAGCATCCTATGAGCTTCGAGACGAAGACTGGGTGCCCGCAGATGTCAGATCGCTTGTCGATGCCGCCAGACGCTCCGGATGACGCCGACCTGATCGCTGCGCTGAAGGCGCAGATCGAAGCTCAGCAGGCCATCATCGATCAACAGGCTGCTTCGCTGGCGCATAGCCGGAAGATATTCGATCGCTCCTCGGCGGCAGCGCGAATCGGCGTCTGGGAATGCGACCTCTCCGATGAATCGCTGGTCTGGACCGATGTTGTCTATGACATCTTCGATCTACCGCGTGGCTCGACGCCGATTCGCGAGGAGGCGCTCGCCTGTTATCCCGAAGAATCCGTCAGGGAACTGACGAAGCGGCGCAGCAAGGCCATCGAGGATCGCACGGGCTTCAGTCTCGATGCGGAGATCATCACCTTCAAGGGCAACCGGCGCTGGATCAGGATCACGGCCACTGTCGAGTCGGTCGATGGCGTTGCCGTCCGCATCTTCGGCATGAAGCAAGACATCACCGAAGAGAAAATTCTGGCGGATCGCAATCGCTATCTCGCCGAATTCGATACGCTGACCGGCCTTGCCAATCGCAGCCAGTTTCAAACCAAGCTGTCGCTGTTCGATGCGGCGTCGGCCATCAAGGTGAAGCCGTTCGGCGCGCTGCTGTTGATCGATCTCGATGAATTCAAGCCGGTCAATGACTGTTTCGGCCACGCAGCGGGCGATGCCTGTCTGACCGTCGTTGCAAATCGAATTCGCAACATCTGTGCCGGTGCGGAACTGGTCGCACGACTCGGCGGTGACGAATTCGCGGTTCTGCTGGGGCCTCACGCGGAATTCGAGGAAGCCTCGGAGACGGCGCGTGCGATTGTCACGCAGTTGGGACTGCCGATTGATCATCGCGGACAACAGTTGCGGGTTGGCGCATCGGTCGGCATCGCGCTGGCCGATAACTGCACGTCATCGCAATTGGCAGCCATGGCCGATTCGGCGCTCTATGCAGCGAAGGATGCCGGACGTGGCACGTTCCGGATCTACAAACGCGGAGCGGAGAGACGTCAGAGGGACGCCTCATCCGCGGCGTGAGGATAAATTGCTGCGGAATTCCTGCGGCGGTCATTGTCTCAAGATCGCCGCAGGAAAGTCGCAGGATTTCCGCTAGAGATTCATCACCATCGGCTCGGCGATATAGCGGAAGCCGTCGCCTGATTTCACCACATGACCATAGCCCGGCCACGCGAAGTGATAGGACATCACGGCGGTCTTGTTGGCTGCGAGCATGTCGAGCATCTTCACCCGCGTCGCCGCTGCCATCTTCGGATCGGAGTCATAGGCGAACTCCATCCGCGGCTTCTCCAGCAACAGCACTTGATGATGGGTGAGGTCGCCGAGGAAGGCGAAAGATTTCCCGTCCGATTGGATCATGAACATGTGGTGGCCGAACGTATGGCCCGGCGCATGCATGGCGGTAACGCCGGGCAGGAACTCCTGGCCGTCCTTGAAGAACACCAGGCGATCCTTCACCGGCAGCAGGTTCTTGCGCGCATGGACGATGAAGTCCTTGAGCGGCGAACCGAGCTTGCCTTCGTCGGTCCAGAACTTGAAGTCTTCCTCGCTGAGATAGACCTGCGCATTGGGAAATAGTGGCTTGTCATTGGCATCGACGATGCCGCCGATATGATCGATATGGGCGTGCGAGCACACCACGGCATCGATATCGCCGGGCTTGATACCGGCTTCGGCCATACTTTTCTGCAGGCGACCCGTGGTGTTGCCGAACAGTTGCGACGTGCCCATGCCGGTGTCGAACAGGATCAGTCTGTCGCCCATGTTGACGATCGGCGCGTTCTGTTCGAGCACGACATTGCTGCTGCTGAGGAAATTATCCGTCAGCATCTTCTGCACGTCTTCCTTGGGTACGCCGACGAATGTGCCGGAGGGATCGCCGAGCGGCAAAGGTCCGTCGGAGACAACGGTGACTTCCGCGCTGCCTAACATGAAACGGTGGAAGTAGGGCGCCTGTGTGCCGAGCTTTGGTGCCTTGGCCGATGCGCTGCCGATGAGGCCGGGAGCGAGGAGATTAGCGCCCAAACCAGCGCCGAGCGAGAGCAGGGACCTTCGCGAAACTTCTGAAGTCATGCGTTTCTCCACTGATATGCTTTTGCTTGCCGCCACACATGGCGGGCCGTCCGATTGGTCGGGCATGCATCAACATGCTGCCCTTGCCCTCAATGACTGGCAAGCAAAAGCAGTGGGTGAAGAATTGTGACGAATGGAATTTAAATTGCTGCGTCAAGCATTGACGCAACGCAGCGAATGACGTGGGTGGAGTTTACTTCCGCTTCGCTTCGATGACGTCCCAGACGCGTGCGGCCACATCGGGCCCGCCGAGCTTGGCGATGGCGCGAATGCCCGTGGGCGACGTCACGTTGATCTCGGTGAGATTGCCATCGATCACGTCGATGCCGACGAACAGCAGACCGAGATCACGCAGCGCCGGTCCGACGCGTTCGCAGATTTCGCGCTCACGTGGCGAGAGTTCGGTGGCCTTGGCGGCGCCGCCACGCACCATGTTGGAGCGCAAATCGTCTTCAGCCGGCACGCGGTTCACGGCACCCGCGAATTCGCCGTCGATCAGGATAATGCGCTTATCGCCATGTTTCACTTCGGGAAGGAAACGCTGGATGACCCACTGCTCCTTGAAGGTCACGGAGAACAGATCGTAGAGCGAACCAAAATTCATGTCCTGCGGCAGCACGCGAAACACCGCTGCGCCGCCATGGCCATGCAGCGGCTTCATCACCACAGCGCCATGCTCGGCGCGGAATGCATTGATCTCGTCCTTGTCGCGCGAGATTAGCGTCGGCGGCATCAGGTCCGAGAAGCCCATCACAAAGATCTTCTCCGGCGCGTTGCGCACCGAGGCCGGATCATTGACCACCAGCGTCTTCGGATGAATGCGCTCGAGCAGATGCGTCGAGGTGATGTAAGCGAGATCGAATGGCGGGTCCTGGCGCAGCAGCACCACGTCGAAGGATTCCATGCTGGTGCGGGTGGGTTCACCGAGGGTGAAGTAATCGCCTTCGACGTCGCGCACCGACAGCGATTGCACCGGCGCCACCACGTCATTGCCGCGCAGCGAGAGCTTGTCCGGCGTATAATAGGACAGTTTGTGGCCACGCTTCTGGGCTTCCAGCAGCATCGCGAAGGTCGAATCGCCCTTGTGATTGATGCGCGCAATGGGGTCCATCTGGACGGCGACGTTCAAGGTCATGCTGGGGTCCGGAATTGTGGTCGGGAAAGCGAAAATTCAGGTACTGGCGTCGAATGCCGCTAACAGATGGCGTGGCAAATGTCTTGGCGCAATCAGCACGACGTCGAAACGCAGGTCGAATTCCGCATGTTCGGGATGCACCATCAGCCAGCCTTGGGCGGCATCCATGATCCGGGCCTGCTGGCGGGGCGTCACGGCATAGGCGGCTTCGTCCAGGCTGGCGCGGGCCTTCACCTCGACAAAGGCGATCAGGCTGCGCCTCCTGGCAACGATATCGATCTCGCCGTGGGGCGTGCGAAAGCGGCGGGCGAGGATGCGGTAGCCCTTGGCCAGCAGCAAAGCAGCGGCACGGCTTTCGGCGGAGAGACCGGTGTTGAACGCGGCGACGCGCTCCGGCGCAGCCGGCTTGGCTGCGGGCTTCGGGGCGGAGACTTTGTCAGTCTTCGCCATTGCCTGAGTCCCTGTGAATCTCCTTGGCCAGTTCCAGCGCGCGGGCATAGACGGCGCGGCGCGGCCGGCCGGACAGTTCGACCGCATGCGCCACGGCATCCTTGACGCTGTCACGCTGCAACGAGCTGCGCAGCAGGGCGTCGAGATCGTCTTCGGTCATGGCCTGCGCATCCGCAGCCGGTGGCCCGATGACGAGCACGAATTCACCGCGGGTCTCCAGCCCATCGGCTTCCTTGGCCAGGTCGGCAATCGCTCCGCGATTGACCTCTTCATGCATCTTGGTGAGTTCGCGGCAGATCGCCGCATTGCGGTTGCCCATGATGTCCGCGAGATCGGCCAGCGTATCCTGCACGCGGTTGCCGGAGTCGAACATCACCAGCGTGGCATCGATGGCAGCCAGCTCGGTCAGGCGGGATCGCCGCGCCATCTGCCGCGACGGCAGAAAGCCCTCGAAGAAAAAGCGATCGGTCGGCAGGGCAGAGACGGCCAGCGCGGCCAGCACCGAGGATGGCCCCGGCAGCGAAATCACATTGAAGCCTGCTGCGGTCACTTCCCGCACCAGCTTGAAGCCGGGGTCGGAAATCAGTGGCGTGCCGGCATCCGACACCAGCGCGATGGACGCGCCCTGCGACAGCTTTTCAAGAATTTTTGGCCGTGCCTGTTCGGCATTGTGCTCATGATATTGCTTGAGTGTGCCGGTGATCCCGTAGCGCTCGGTCAGACGGCGGGTGATGCGGGTGTCTTCGCAGGCGATAATATCGACCCCCGCCAGGGTCTCCAGCGCGCGCAGGGTGATGTCGCCAAGATTGCCGATCGGCGTGGCTACGAGATGCAGCCCCGGAACAGCTTTCGGTGCCATGAGCAGATGGCCGGAGACCGTGAAGGTCCGGGCCGATGGCGCCGCGGCGTCCGCAGGCGATGAGGAGAGGGGTGTTGCGCGCATGGCGACAATGTAGAGCGAATTGCGCCAAAGGGGGACAGCCGTTTTTTGGGCGTTTGGCCGTGGTTCATTCCCGTCGTGCTAATCCAGCCGCGGTGACGGGGTATGCCGGACATAAAGCTTTTGTTTTGGTTAACTTATCGCCGACAATATGTCTGAATCCGCGCCTCACACTATATAGTGGGTGACGAGGCGGGCCGATCTGATACGGCCGAAAGAAGAGAAGTGATGGCGGATCCGTTCGACCCCAAATCCGGGACCAAGGGCGCGACGTCGGGCGCAACACGGCGGACGGCTGTCGGCCTGCTGCTGGGCGCGCCGCTGCTCGGGGCCTGCGCGGGTGTGCAATCGACGCTGACCAATGCGTTTGGCACCGGACCGACGGCGCCATCGGGACCGCCTGCCGGACCGGCGCAGCAGTCGCAAGCCATCGGCACCGGGGGCACGAAAGTCGGACTGATCCTGCCGCTGTCGGCTTCCGGCAATGCTGGCGTCGCCGCGCAGTCGATGAAGAACGCCGCCGAAATGGCGCTCGCCGAATTCCAGAATCCCAGCATTCAACTCCTGATCAAGGACGACAATGGCAGTGCGCAGGGCGCGCAGCAGGCCGCCCAGCAGGCGCTCGACGAAGGATCCGAAATCATTCTCGGACCGTTGTTTGCGCTGTCAGTGCCGGCCACCGCGCAGCTCACGCGCGCGCGCAACGTGCCGGTGATCGCCTTCTCTACCGATTCCAGCGTCGCCGGCCGTGGTGTCTATTTGCTCAGCTTCCTGCCCGAGTCCGACGTCAATCGCATCGTCGATTACGCCGCGGGCACGGGCAAACGCTCCTTTGCGGCGATGCTGCCCGAGAATGCCTATGGCAATGTGGTCGAAGTTGCGTTCAAGCAGGCCGTCGCGCGCAAGGGTGGCCGCGTCGTCGCTTTTGAGCGCTATGGTGCTGACCGCTCCAGCGCAGCACGCAACATTGCCGCATCCCTGACCGGCGCCGACGCGTTGTTCATTGCTGACGATGGCGACGCGGTTGTCGCAACGGCTGATGCCCTGACTGCGGCGGGTGCCAATCTGCGCAATGTGCAATTGCTCGGCACGGGCCTGTGGGACAATCCGCGCGTCTTCAACAGCGCGGCCTTGCAGGGCGGGCTCTATGCCGCGCCGGATCCCGCAGGGTTTCGTGCATTTGCCGGCCGTTATCGCACGAAATATGGCGGCGATCCTGTGCGCACTGCCACGCTCGCTTACGATGCAGTGGCGCTGGTCGCCGCTTTGGCGCGCACCCAAGGCGGACAGCGCTTCGCACCTGAAACGCTCACCAATCCATCCGGCTTTGCCGGCATCGATGGTCTATTCCGTTTCCGCAGCGATGGCGGCAACGATCGCGGCCTCGCCGTGATGAAGGTTGCGTCGGGTGGTGGTCAGGCCGTGGCGGGCTCACCGAAGAGTTTCGGGGCGTAGCACCTACGCCGCCAGATCTGCCACGACAGCATCAAGCACAGGGAATCCCTCCTGCGTCACGCGCAGGCGGCCGTTCTGCTCGACGACGATGGCGCCTTCCTCGCGCAGGATGGCGATGCGCTTCTCATCCAGCGCGCGGCCGGACAGCATCTGATAGCGCGCGGGATCGATACCTTCGGCGAGGCGCAGGCCCATCAGCAGATATTCGTCGGCGCGTTCTTCGCTGTTGAGCAATTCATCCGATGTTACGCCGTGGCCGTTGTCTTCCACACGCATCACCCAGGCTTCCGGGCGTTTCTCGGTGGCGATGGCATGTCTGACACCGTCGATGTCGAGGCGGCCATGGGCGCCAGGCCCGATGCCGGCATATTCCTGACCGCGCCAATAGACGAGGTTGTGTTTGCACTCCGCACCGGGGCGGGCGTGGTTGGAAATCTCGTAAAATGGCAGGCCCTGCTGTGCGCAAACCTCCTGCGTCACGTCATAAAGCGTGCGCGCGAGACCTTCGTCGGGTGTCTTGAGTTTGCCGGCGGCGTGCAATCCGAAGAACGGCGTGCCTTCCTCGATGGTCAGCTGATACAGCGATAGATGTTCGGCGGCTTCCGAGATGGCGAGCTTGAGTTCGTCGGTCCACATCTGCGGGGTCTGGTCGGGGCGCGCATAGATCAGATCGAACGAATACCGATCGAACGCGCTGCGCGCGATGGCCACGGCATCGAGTGCCTCGCGCGCCGTATGCAAACGTCCCAGTGATTTCAGCGACGCATCGTCAAGCGCCTGTACGCCGAGCGACACGCGGTTGACGCCGGCCTCGCGATAACCGCGAAAGCGCGTCGCTTCGACGGAGGTCGGGTTGGCTTCGAGTGATACTTCGGCGTCGGAGGCAACGTTCCAGTATTTTCCGATCGAATCCAGAATCGCGCCGACGGTCTGCGGCTGCATCAGCGACGGCGTGCCGCCGCCGAGAAAGATCGACGTCACGGTGCGGCCTGGCGTGCGGGCAGCCGTGGTTTCGATCTCCCGTGCGAAGGCCCGCGCGAAACGTACTTCGTCGACGGCGTGATGACGGACGTGGCTGTTGAAGTCGCAATACGGGCACTTCGACAGGCAGAACGGCCAGTGCACATAGACGCCGAAAGCGTCCTGCTGTGCGTCAGCGGGGTTCAAGGCAGATCTCCGCGAGTTTCACGAATGCCCTGGCGCGATGCGACAAGCCCTCGCCGAGTGGCGGCAACCCGTGCTTCTCGACCGCGGTCATTTCGCCATAGGTGCGGGTGTAACCATCGGGCAGGAATGTCGGATCGTAGCCGAAGCCGGCAGTGCCGCGTGGTGGCCAGACCAGCGTGCCATGCGCATGCGCTTCGACTTCCTCAAGATGACCGTCGGGCCACGCCACGCAGAGTGCCGAGACGAAATGCGCGGTGCGCTTGTCAGGCGAGGTCGCGCCGCGCTCTTGCAGCAAACGCTCGATGCGCGTCATTGCGCCGGTGAAGTCCTTGGACTCGCCGGCCCAGCGCGCCGAGAGGATGCCGGGCGCGCCGTCGAGGGCATCGACGACGAGGCCGGAATCATCTGCGAAGGCCGGCAGTTGCGCGACATTGGCCGCGGCAATCGCCTTGATCGCGGCATTGGCCTTGAAGGTGTCGCCGGTCTCGTCGGGCTCGGCGAGGTCGAGTTCGCCGGCCGACACTGCTTCGATGCCGTAGGGGGCCAAGAGATCGCGCATCTCGGCAAGCTTGCCGGGATTGTGGGTGGCGATGACGAGCTTCCCAGTGATTCGACGATGCATGATGCGAGTCTACGCCTGCTTGATGACTTGCGGAATCACGCGATGGCCATTTTCTGCAGTTCAACCAGACGTCCGACGCCCTTTTGCGCCAGTGCCATCAACTTCAGGAACTCGTCCTGCGTGAACGGCGTCTTCTCGGCAGTGCCCTGCACCTCGATGATGCGGCCGTCGCCGGTCATCACGAAATTGGCGTCGGTGTCGGCTTCGGAATCTTCGGCATAATCGAGATCGAGCACCGGGGTGCCCTGATAGATGCCGCAGGAAATCGCCGCGATATTGTCGCGCAGCACGTTGCCGCCGCCGTTCTTGAACATGTTGCGGTTCTTCATCCACGAGATGCAGTCGGCCAGCGCAACCCATGCGCCGGTGATCGACGCCGTGCGGGTGCCGCCATCGGCCTGGATCACGTCGCAGTCGATGGTGATCTGGCGTTCGCCGAGCGCTTCGAGGTCGACGGCAGCGCGCAGCGAGCGGCCGATCAGGCGCTGGATCTCGACGGTGCGGCCGCCCTGCTTGCCGGATGCGGCTTCGCGGCGGGTGCGTTCCAGCGTGGCGCGGGGCAGCATGCCGTATTCGGCGGTGACCCAGCCGCGGCCCTGGCCCTTAAGCCATGGTGGCAGGCGCTCCTCCAGCGTGGCGGTCACCAGCACGTGGGTGTCACCGAATTTCACCATGCAGGAGCCTTCGGCATATTTGACCACGCCGCGTTCCAGCGACACGGCGCGCAGTTCATCGGGCGCACGACGGCTTGGCCGCATGAGAAAATCCTTCCAAATGTCCAGAGAAGCCTGTTCGCGGTGCTTTTAGGGGCCACAGACCGCAGCGGCAAGGGCGGGGCAGGTTCCACAACCGCAATGGTGCTTGTATCCGGGGGCTCGGGGCGACAGATTAGGTCCTCAAGGAGTACCCTGTGGCCCACCACGATCCGATCGGCCTGATTTCGCCGCATGCCGGGCTCGCCCAGCTCAATGAGCGATCGCGTGAGATCTTCCGGCAGATCGTCGAGAGCTATCTCGCCACGGGCGAACCTGTCGGTTCGCGCAATATTTCGCGCCTGATCACGGTTCCGCTGTCGCCGGCGTCGGTCCGCAACGTGATGTCGGACCTGGAGCAGCTCGGCCTCATCTATGCGCCGCATACCTCTGCCGGACGGCTTCCGACCGAACTCGGACTGCGGTTTTTCGTCGATGCCTTGATGCAGGTCGGTGACCTCACCGAGCCGGAGCGGCAGTCGATCCAGCAGCAATTATCCTCGGTGGGGCGCTCGCAGACTGTGGAGGCAGCGCTCGGCGAGGCGCTGACGCAGCTGTCCGGCCTGACCCGCGCGGCGGCGGTGGTTCTGACCGCCAAGTCCAATGTGCGGCTGAAACACATCGAATTCGTCCGTTTAGAGCCCGAAAAGGCGCTGGTCGTGCTGGTTGCCGAGGATGGCCAGGTCGAAAACCGCGTGCTGACCCTGCCGCCGGGCGTGCCGTCGTCGGCGCTGAACGAGGCGTCGAACTTCCTCAATGCCCGGATTCGCGGCCGCACGCTGGCCGAGGCCCGGCTGGAGCTGGAAACGGCGCTGACCCAGAACCAGATCGAGCTCGATCAGCTGACCCAGAAGGTGATTGCCGCCGGCATTGCCAGCTGGTCGGGTGGCGAGAAGGACGATCGGCAGCTGATCGTGCGTGGCCAGGCCAATCTGCTCGAGGATCTCCATGCGCTGGAGGATCTTGAACGCGTTCGCCTCCTGTTCGACGATCTCGAAGCCAAGCGCGAGGTGATCGACCTTCTCGGTCGGGCGGAGACGGCGGAAGGTGTCCGCATCTTCATCGGCTCGGAAAACAAACTGTTCTCGCTGTCCGGCTCGTCCACGATCATTGCGCCCTACAGCGATGGCGCCGGCCATATTGTCGGTGTTCTCGGCGTGATCGGGCCGACCCGGCTGAACTATGCGCGGGTGATCCCGATGGTAGATTACGCGGCGCGCATCGTCAGCCGCATGCTCGGCGGCTGACAGATCGGCCGAATCCGGCCGGTTGCGCTTGATTTTCGGCGCTCAAACCCCGATATCCCGCTCAGCAATCCCACCATTTTGGCGTGTTTTTGAGAAGGCAGCGTGATGACTGATTCCAATGGGCAGAACGACAATCAGGACAAGACGGCAGCGGCCGCCGATCCGGTGGTCTCCAAGCCCTACATCATGCCGGACGATCCGGAGCCGAACTCGGTCGAGGCCCTAACCAAGGAAGCTGCGGACGCGCGCGACAAGATGCTGCGCACGCTGGCGGAGATGGAAAATCTGCGCAAGCGGACCCAGAAGGAGGTCGCCGACGGTCGCACCTATGCGATCGCCAATTTCGCGCGCGAAGTGCTCGATATCGCCGACAGCCTGCAGCGCGCCCTCGATGCCGTGCCTGCCGACACCAAGGCCGCCGCCGATCCGGGCCTGAAGGCGCTGCTCGAAGGCGTCGAGCTCACCGAGCGCTCGCTGCTCAACACGCTGGAAAAGAACGGCGTGAAAAAGTTCGACCCGTCGGGCGAGAAGTTCGATCCGAATTTCCAGCAGGCGATGTACGAAGTGCCCGATGCTTCCGTGCCTGCGGGCACCGTCGTTCAGGTCGTGCAGGCCGGTTATACCATCGGCGAGCGCGTGCTGCGCCCGGCGCTGGTCGGCGTGTCGAAGGGCGGCGCCAAGGCTGCACCTGTAGCGTCGGAATAAAGCTGTGTAGTAGGAGCTGGATCGCCCGGTCAAGCCGGGCGATGACAGCGAGAGTTAAGCCGCCAGCTCGCCCGACTGGATCCGCTTCACGCCGGCCTTGTTCATGTCGGCCCAAGCCTTGGCCAGCGAGCCCTGCGTGTCGATGCCGCGGCAGGCATCTTCGATCACATAGACATCGAAACCTGCTTTTCGCGCATCAAGGGCGGACCACGCGACACAGAAATCTGTGGCGAGACCGGCGATGAACACGCGCTGCAATTTGCGGGCTTTCAGATAGGCGGCGAGACCGGTGGTGGTCTTCCCGTCGGCCTCGGTGAAGGCCGAATAGCTGTCGACGTCCTTGTTGAAGCCCTTGCGCAGGATCAGCTCGGTATGCGGGATGGCGAGATCCTTCGAGAGCGCAGCCCCTTCAGTGCCCTGCACGCAGTGATCCGGCCACAGCACCTGCTTGCCGTATTTCACATCGGTGGTCTCAAACGGCTTCTTGCCGCTGTGGCTGGACGCGAAGGAGATATGGCCGGGCGTGTGCCAGTCCTGCGTCATCACCACGTCGGCGAATTTCTTCGCGATGGCGTTGATGACCGGCACGACCTTATCGCCGTCCTTCACCGCAAGGCTGCCACCGGGCAGGAAGCAGTTCTGCACGTCAATCACCAGCAGGACGGATGTGCGGTCGAGGCTAACCTTGCCGGCGGCGGACAGTGTTTTGGGAGCTAGGCTGGTCATGGCCATGGTTCCAAGCCCTCCGAGAATTTGACGTCTGTTGAGCATCATCGTCCCCCCGTGATTGAACCTTCACAGACAATCAGGTCGCGGTCATCGCGTAAAGCGGATCGCGGTGCGGGCGGGGGCCGCATTTCGGGCCGCCCGCGCAAGGGCTTGTTAATGCGCCTCTCCTAGTTTCGGCGGTAGCGTTGCCTGAAAAGTTGAGCGCATGACGATCGATATCGGCCTGCGGCTTGCCCGAGGGCGGGCTGCCCAAAATCGGAATTTGACTGGTGAGGCTGCCGTTCCCCATGCACGACTTGCGTGGCCCTGGCTGATTGCCGGGTTGGCTGTGTGCGCGTTGACGCTCGGGCTGCGCTGGGCGCTGCCGTTCAATGTCGATGTAAGCTGGTGGCTGATCGTCGGTGAACGTGTGTTCGACGGTCAACGGCTCTATCTGGATATTCTCGAGACCAATCCGCCGATGGCCGGATCGATCTATTTTCTCGGCGTGGCGCTGGCGCGCGCCACGGGCCTGCGGCCGGAAGCGGTGACCATTGCACTGATGCTGGCTCTGATGACGGCCTCGCTCGGACTGACATGGTGGCTGCTACGTAACTCAAAGCTGTCGGGTCGCTCTGCCGCCGGTGCGCTCGCTGTCTGGGCTGTGGCGCTGCTCGGTATCCTGCCGATGTATGATTTCGGCCAGCGCGAACATCTCGCGCTGTTGTTCTTGATGCCGGCACTTGCGGTCCTGATCCGCCGTGTCGGGAACGAGCCGGTGTCGATCGTTGCGATCGTCATCGCCGGGGTCAGCGCGGCCGTTACCATGAGCTTCAAACCGTATTTCGCGCTCGGTATCGGCGCGGCCATCCTCGCCGCGACCTTGCAGGCGCGGCTGTGGCGCATTCTCGTCGCACCGGAACACTGGATCGCCGGCGTGCTGGTCGTGGCCTATGCCGTCTGGATCTATATATCGCTCCCGGCCTATTTCACGCTGATCTATCCCGTCGTCCGCGATGTCTATCTCTTGCTTGCAGCGCCGTGGCTAGCCCTGGCGCTCAGCGGCGCCACGATGCTGTGGCTCGCTGCGGTATTCGCGGTGCTGCTATTGCAACGCCGGCATAAGCCCGACGCCACGGTCACTGTGTTGCTGGCAACCTCGTTCGGCTTTGCGGTGGCGTTCTTCGTCCAGCGCAAGGGATGGGGCTATCACGCCTATCCCATGGTGGCGCTGTCGCTGATGGCGCTCGGCTATGCCGTTGCGGCGGTCGACCCTGTGACGGCGCGCGTGCGCATCGGGGCATCGCTTGCGGCCGTTGCGATCCTCGCTAACGCCTGCGTCTGGTTCAACGCCAGCGTCGATATCCGCAAACTCGAAGCTGCGGTCACGAAGCTTGGACCACATCCGAAGATCATGATGCTGGGCGGCGCGGCGACGATTGCGCATCCGCTCGTGCGCGATGTCGGCGGTACCTGGGTATCGCGTCAGGAGGCATTCTTGATCCGGGAGATCGTTCGCCGCGCGCGTCAGGAACAGTCCTTCGATGCAGTGACCTCGGCGCGTCTCGATCGCCATGTCGCAACCGAGCGCGACGGGTTGGTCGCGGATTTCCGGGCGTCTTCGCCGGATGTGGTGCTGGTCGACAATCGCGACAGCGACTGGGGCGCTTGGGCGCAGGCTGATCCGGAGTTGGCGCAGCTCCTGAAGCCCTATGCCCTGGTGCAGACCATCGACGGCATCGACATCCTGAAGAGGATGCCGTGATGCGCGCCACCACGCCGGGCGAAACCGCAAGTGCTGTTCTGCCCGGGCGGTCGCTGCAGCGAAGCCGCATCCTTCCGTGGCTGGCCGTCGTCGCACTGCTGATCGTGGCGATTGTGCTGCGTCACGTTCTGGCGGCCAATACGGATGTAAGCTGGCTTCTGACCGTCGGCGAGCGCGTACTCGACGGCCAGCGCCTCTATATAGATATCATCGAGACCAATCCGCCGATGGCCGTCCTGGCCTATCTGCCGGGTATCGTCATCGCCCGTGCGCTCGGGCTGGCTGCGGAGGACGTGACCGATGCGTTGGTCTTCATCGGCATCGCCGTGTCGCTGCTGCTCAGCGTCCGCATTCTGTCGCGCGCGTCGGTTCTCGGTGTCGCGCAAGGCTGGCCGCTGGCGCTGCTGGCAGTTGCACTGCTGGCCGTGCTGCCGACGCAGACTTTCGGTCAGCGCGAACATATTGCACTGATCGCCATGCTGCCGATGCTGGCTGTATTGGCGGGCCGCATAAAGCACAGCGCACCATCACGGTCCGCGGCTATCGCAGCCGGCATCGGCGCGGCGATTGCGCTGTCGTTCAAGCCCTACTTCGCGATCGCCTTCCTCGGCGCGTTGATCGCGGAGGCTGTCTCCACACGCTTATCGTGGCGCGTCCTGCTGCGGCCGGAGTATCTGGCGCTCGCCGTCGCGCTGGCCCTCTACGCTGCCGTCGTCATCGTGCTGTTTCCGGAATTCCTAACGGTAGTCGGGCCGCTAGTCCGCGATGTTTATCTTCAGGTGCAGCAGCCGGTCATGATGCTCCTGGAAAAGCCCGCTGTGGCACTGTGGGCCACCGCGCTGCTCGCGGCTATGGTGCTCAAACGGCGCGTCGGTGTCGATGGTCCGTTCGTTTTGCTACTGGCGACCTCGGCCGGTTTTGCCGCTGGTTTCGTTTTGCAGGGCAAAGGCTGGCCTTACCATTCATACCCAATGATTGCGCTCGCACTGCTTGCTTTTGGCTATGCGCGTATGACCTATCTGCCGGTCACCGGGACGGATCGTCTGTTCGGCGTCGGCGCGGTCGTCCTGCTGGCGCTGCTGTTCATGCGCTCCATGTTATGGTTCGACACCGCCTTCGATGCGCGCCCACTGCAGGAGAAAATCGCGCAACTGGGATCGCGTCCTGTCATTCTTGCTATCTCCGCCGAGCCGGGTATCGGGCATCCTCTTGTGCGCGCGGTCGGCGGCACATGGGTTTCGCGACAGCAAGGCCTGTGGGTCGCCGTCTATCACGCGGTCCTGCGCAGCAGAGGCGGAGTCAGTCCTGCACAAGATCGACTGCTCGAGGCCTATGCCGCGCGTGAGCGCACGATGCTGATCGAGGATATCAAGAAAAGACCACCGACCCTGGTGCTGGTGGATGATCTCACCGGCAGCGGCTCGGAATGGCTAAAAGCGCATCCCGACGTTGCTGATCTGTTAAAGGATTTTCACGTCGTGGCCGCCATCAACAAGGTGACGTTTCTTACGCGAAGCCGTGAGCCCTGAAGCCGATGTTGTGTTACGTGCTGCGTTAGCGCGGCTCGATGCCGTCGCGTACAGCGCGGAAGCGCGGAAATGCCTTGGCCCAATCATCGCGCGGTGCGCTTGCAATAATGCGCATCGTGATTTTGCCGCCGCCGAAGCGCAGCCACTGTACCACGCTGACCGGCGTGTTGTTCTTGCCGCTGACGGCGTCGATACGGGTCTCCCAGCCTGCCATGCCGTCGATCCGTTGCGGCTCCGACATGGTGATGCGGCCTTCGCGCAGGCCGGGAATCGTGCCTGCGGCCTGCTGGGCAAAGCGGCCGCGATCTTCAGCCTTTTCCGGCGCGGAGGCCAGGCTGCCGATCACCACAAAAGGACTCGTTTCGATGCTGTTCTCGTCGCTCGAGTCGGCCAGCAATAGCGCGGCACCCGGCGCCAGCGTGCGGACGGTCTTGAAGTCGCTCATTTCCGAGACCTTGAACGGCATCAGACCGAGTTGTTCTGCCAGCGGCACTTCCTTGCGGACCACGGCGGATGAGAGCATCTGGCGCACCGCGTCGTCGGTGTAGATTTTCTGGGCGTTTTCCGGGACTTGCACGGCGACATAGCCGGAGAAGGTCCCGCCGCCGACGATCATCGAATAGCGCCTGACATTGCCGGTCGCGTCCTTGGCGTTCTCGATCGTGTAGAAGGCCTTTCCGGCCGTGGTCTCGATGCTCTCGGGCTTCGCGGCCATACCAGCCGGATTGGCCTTGAACGCGGTCTCAACCTCGTTGAAGGCGGCGGCTGGCAACTCGGTCACGAGCACCTTGACGCCCTGATCGGAGGTCTCGAAGCCGACAAAGGTCTTTGCCGGGGCGAGGCCAACCAGCGGGGCCAGACCCACACGGACACCCGGCGGGAAGACGGGATCAGCCGCCAAAGCGGGTCGGTGGGCGACCGAAATGGCCGTCAGCATGGTCAAGGCGAACAGGGGCGCAGCATGTTTCATGAAAAATCTACTGGGTTTGCATTGAGGCTGTTCGATGGTGCGGGGCTCCGGCCTTGGTCGCCGCGCGCCCGGTCGGAAAGGGCTTTCACGGTTGCCCTGTTCCGCCAACAGATCAAGCCATAAATCCGTTCCCGGCGCCGTCCGCGCCCATCCGTCGCGTATTGGCGAAACAACCGCCAAGGGTCTGTTTCACCAAATATTAATTTCGCGCACCGGTCGTGTTTTCATGGGTCTGGAGTGTGCCAGATGCCTTGCGGCCACCACCCCCCCTCCTATATGAGGCCTACCGTCGCAATATCGCGAATAGTTGATGTTTGGGGGTTGGGAGCGGGGTGCCGTCAGGGCCCAGCCAACCTGCCGCAGAAAAAGGATATGAGAGCATGGGAAAGGTCATCGGTATCGACCTCGGTACGACGAACTCCTGCGTCGCCGTCATGGATGGCAAAACGCCGAAGGTCATCGAGAACGCAGAAGGCATGCGGACCACGCCGTCCATCGTGGCTTTTACCGATGATGGCGAGCGCCTCGTCGGCCAGCCGGCCAAGCGCCAGGCAGTTACCAATCCCGAGCGCACCATTTTCGCGGTGAAGCGCCTGATCGGCCGCCGCTATGACGATCCGACCGTCGAGAAGGACAAGAAGCTCGTCCCCTACAAGATTGCCAAGGGTGGCAATGGCGACGCCTGGGTCGAAGTCGACGGTAAAACCTATTCGCCCTCGCAGATCTCCGCCTTCACGCTGCAGAAGATGAAGGAGACCGCGGAGGCTCACCTCGGCCAGAAGGTCGAGCAGGCCGTCATCACCGTGCCCGCTTACTTCAACGACGCTCAGCGTCAGGCCACCAAGGATGCTGGCAAGATCGCTGGCCTCGAAGTGCTGCGCATCATCAACGAGCCGACGGCGGCTGCGCTCGCTTACGGCCTCGACAAGTCGAAGTCCGGCACCATCGCGGTGTACGACCTCGGCGGCGGCACCTTCGACGTTTCGATCCTCGAGATCGGCGACGGCGTGTTCGAGGTGAAGTCCACCAACGGCGATACGTTCCTCGGCGGTGAAGACTTCGACATGCGTCTGGTCGGCTACCTCGCCGACGAGTTCAAGAAAGAGCAGGGCATCGACCTGCGTAACGACAAGCTGGCCCTACAGCGTCTGAAGGAAGCTGCAGAAAAGGCGAAGATCGAGCTGTCGTCGACGACCCAGACCGAAATCAACCTGCCGTTCATCACGGCGGATGCCTCAGGTCCGAAGCATCTGACGCTGAAGCTGACCCGCGCCAAGTTCGAAGCGCTGGTCGACGATCTCGTGCAGAAGACCATCGAGCCTTGCCGCAAGGCGCTCAAGGATGCCGGCCTCACCGCCGGTGAAATCGGCGAAGTGGTTCTGGTCGGCGGCATGATCCGCATGCCGAAGATCCAGGAAGTCGTGAAGCAGTTCTTCGGCAAGGAGCCCCACAAGGGCGTCAACCCGGACGAAGTCGTGGCCATCGGCGCCGCCATTCAGGCCGGCGTGCTGCAGGGCGACGTCAAGGACGTGCTGCTGCTCGACGTGACCCCGCTGTCGCTGGGCATCGAGACGTTGGGTGGCGTGTTCACCCGCATCATCGAGCGCAACACGACGATCCCGACCAAGAAGAGCCAGGTGTTTTCGACGGCCGAGGACAACCAGAACGCCGTCACCATCCGGGTCTTCCAGGGTGAGCGCGAAATGGCAGCCGACAACAAGCCGCTCGGCCAGTTCGACCTGATGGGCATTCCGCCGGCTCCGCGCGGCATGCCGCAAGTCGAGGTGACCTTCGACATCGACGCCAACGGCATCGTCAACGTGTCGGCGAAGGACAAGGCGACCAACAAGGAACAGCAGATCCGGATCCAGGCATCCGGCGGTCTGTCCGAGTCCGACATCCAGAAGATGGTCAAGGACGCCGAAGCGAACGCTGCCGAGGACAAGAAGCGTCGCGAGGCTGTCGATGCCAAGAACCACGGCGATGCCCTCGTGCATTCGACCGAGAAGGCTCTGAGCGAGCATGGCGACAAGGTCGGTGAGACCGAGCGTCGCGCTATCGAGGATGCCATGAGCGACCTGAAGGAAGCTCTGAAGGGTGATGATGCCGAGGCGATCAAGGCCAAGACCAACACGCTGGCGCAGGCTTCGATGAAGCTCGGCGAAGCGATGTACACCCAGCAGGCCGAGGCTGACGCCAAGCGCGATGCCGAGAAGGATGACGTGGTCGACGCCGAGTTCACGGAAGTCGACGACGACAAGCCGAAGAAGTCGGCCTGATAGGCGAGCGGAACGATGACCCTCATCCTGAGTAGCGCGGTGCGCGTCTCGAAGGATGAGGGTTGTTTTTTGTCAGGCGGGCCTTGTTAGGTAAGTTTTGTTAGTGCGGGAGTAGCATCTTCATCGATGCGTTCTTCTGGGATGCTCCTCGGGATGAGGACCAATTTCGGGCGGATCTGACTGATGTCCACCAAGCAATGTTATTACGAGACGTTGGAAGTCGAGCGCGGCGCGAATGATGCGACCCTGAAGACGTCGTTTCGCAAGCTTGCGATGAAATGGCATCCGGACAAGAATCCAGGCGATGCCGCCGCTGAAGTGAAGTTCAAAGAAATTGCCGAGGCCTACGACGTTCTCAAGGACGGCGACAAGCGCGCGGCCTATGACCGTTATGGCCATGCGGCCTTCGAACAGGGCAATGGTGGCGGCGGTGGTCCGGGCTTCGGATCCGGCTTCGCCTCGTCCTTCTCCGACATTTTTGAAGACCTGTTCGGCATGGCCGGACAACGTGGCGGTGGCCGCAGCGGCGGCCGCGAGCGCGGGGCAGATCTTCGCTACAACATGGAAATCACGCTGGAGGAGGCTTACTCCGGCAAGACCGCACAGATCGAGATTCCGGTCGCGGTGACCTGCGAAGCCTGCTCCGGCACCGGCGCCAAGGCAGGAACCAAGCCGAAGGCCTGTTCGACCTGCGGCGGTGCCGGCCGCGTCCGTCAGGCCCAGGGCTTCTTCACGCTGGAAAGGACCTGCCCGAGCTGTCAGGGCCGCGGTCAGATGATCGAGGATCCGTGCCCGAGCTGCTCCGGCGCTGGCCGGGTCGAGCGCGAGCGCACGCTCTCGGTCAACATTCCGGCGGGCGTCGAGGACGGCACCCGCATTCGTCTTGCCAATGAAGGCGAAGCCGGCGCGCGCGGTGGCCCGTCGGGCGATCTCTATATTTTCCTGACGCTGGCCTCGCACGACTTCTTCCAGCGCGATGGCGCGGACCTGCATTGCCGCGTGCCGATATCGATGGTGACGGCCGCGCTGGGCGGCGAATTCGAAGTGCCGACCATCGAAGGCGGGCGCAACAAGGTCAAGGTTCCCTCGGGCACCCAGTCCGGGCGGCGCTTCCGCGTTTCGTCGAAGGGCATGCCGGTGCTGCGCTCGCGCCAGACCGGCGACATGTATGTCCAGGTCGTCGTGGAAACGCCGCAGAACCTGACGAAAAAGCAGCAGGAGCTGCTGGCCGAATTCGAGAAACTATCTTCGGGTGCAACGCAACCTGAAGCCGCGGGTTTCTTCACTAAGGTCAAGGACTTCTTCGGAACGCGGACAGGCTCCTGACGTTGGAAGCTTGACCGTTTCTATTGTTGCCTATACCTCTTTATGACGAAATTCTGACGTTCCGCACGTTCCGCGGTCTGCCTGGAAGCGACATGCCTCTGCACTCGTCCGCGCGTACGTTGAAGAAGCCGCTCCGTCTCGACGACGAGGTTCGCTTCCTCCGTTCATGGATCGATAAGCCGCTGCATATGGGTGCCGTGATGCCGTCGGGCAAAGCTCTTGCCCGCACGATGGCGCAATATGTCGACAATGACGCGACCGGTCCGGTCATCGAACTTGGACCAGGCACCGGCGCGATCACCTCTGCGCTCGTCGCTCATGGGGTGGACCAGAAGCGTCTGGTGCTCGTCGAATTCAATCCCACCTTTTGCGCACTGCTGCGTGAGCGTTATCCGCAGGCGACGATCGTTCAGGGCGACGCCTACACATTGCGCGATACCCTGTGGGATGTGCTGAAAGAGCCCGCCTCCGCCGTCGTCTCCGGCCTACCGCTGGTCACCAAGCCGATGCTGACGCGCCTCAAGCTGATCCGCGATGCCTTCGCGGCGATGTCGCCTAACGCGCCCTTCGTGCAGTTCACCTATTCGGTGGCGCCGCCGATCCCCAAATCGCTGCCCGGCGTGTCCACAGAGGCCTCCGAGCGGATCTGGATGAACCTTCCGCCGGCGCGCGTCTGGGTGTATCGCAAACGTTAGTGCCGGCCGCGATCGCGCGGTGGCTTCGCCCCGACGATCGGAATCATGGCTGCGATCAAGATCCTCGTTATTCCAGGCTCGCTGCGCACAGGGTCGCTGAATGCGAAACTCGCGGCTGTCGCCATTGACGCGCTGGTTCGCGCCGATGTCGATGCCACCAGGATTTCGCTCGGCGACTTTCCGCTGCCGATCTATGACGGCGACCTCGAGAGCAATTCCGGCGTACCGAAACATGCGCTCGATCTGAAGCGTATGATATCGGCGCATCATGGTGTGCTGATCGTGACGCCTGAATACAACGCGTCGCTGCCGCCGCTGGTGAAGAATACGATCGACTGGATCTCGCGCGTGGAAGACACGCATGAGAGCAAGGGCCAGGTGTTTCGCGAGCGGCCGTTTGCGATTGCGGCGGCTTCGAATGGGCGGCTTGGCGGTGCGCGCTGTTTGCAGGCCTTGCGGCTGGTGCTGTCGGCGTGTCGCGCGATGGTGATCCCGAACCAGCTCACGCTGGCGTTCGCCGGTGAGGCCTACGACGATATGGACCGGCTGAAACACGCCGCCGACAAGGATGCGATGACGGCGATGGTGCGCCAGCTTATCGATGTTGCGCAGCAGATGAAGTGAGACGAGATGACGTTGCAGACCATTGATCCCCGCGACCGCCTGATCGTCGCGCTCGATTTGCCGGATGTTGACGCTGCCGAAGCGATGATCGCGCGGCTCGGCGACAGCGTGACTTTCTACAAGATCGGCTATCAGCTCGGCTATGCTGGTGGTCTGCCGCTGGTGCGCAAGCTCGCCGATACCGGAAAGAAGGTGTTCGCCGATCTGAAGATGCACGACATCGGCAACACCGTCGCGCGCGGTGTGGAAAGCGTGGCGAAGCTCGGCGCGACCTTCCTCACCGTGCATGGCTATCCGCAGACCATGCAGGCGGCGGCCAATGCCAGCAAGGGCTCCGGCCTGAAGATCCTCGCGGTGACAGTACTGACCTCGTACGACAACGAGGATCTGAAGGCCGCGGGCTATCAACTCGGTGTCAGCGATCTCGTCGCCGCGCGCGCGCAGCAGGCGCAGGCGCTCGGTATCGATGGCCTCGTCTGCTCGCCGGAAGAGGCGGCGAATCTGCGCAAGCACATCAAGCCTGAGATGTGTCTGGTCACGCCCGGTGTGCGCCCTGCGGGCAGTGACGTGGGCGATCAGAAGCGGATCATGACCCCGGCACGCGCGATTGCCGAAGGTTCGGACTATCTGGTGGTCGGCCGTCCGGTGATGGAAGCCGCCGATCCCAAGGCTGCGGCCGAGGCGATCGTCGCCGAAATTACGCAGGCACTGGCGAACAAGTAAGAACGGGACAGGGAGAGAGACAGATGGCCAAGGCTTACTGGATTGCACGCGTCGACGTGCACAATATGGACGGCTACAAGCAATACGTGGCCGAGAACGGCCCGGTCTTCAATAAATTCGGAGCCAAATTCCTCGTGCGCGGTGGTCAGTTCGAGGCCAAGGAAGGCACGTCGCGCTCGCGCAATGTTGTGCTCGAATTCAAGGACTACGCGACCGCGCTAGCCTGTTACAATTCGCCGGAATACCAGCGGTTGGTCGCGATGCGCAGCCCGCACGGCGAGAGCGATCTCGTGATCATCGAGGGGTATGACGGTCCGCAGCCTTGAGCGGCAGGGCCTTAAGCATGTGTTTGATCTGATTGGTATCTAAGGACTTTAGGTACCGTGGGCGTGTTGCCGCCGTGGCAACGCGCCGCTATACCGCCTTGAGATACTGAGGATCGTTCAATGTCCGATATGAGACTGATCGTTGCTGGCGCCGGCGGCCGAATGGGCCGCGCGCTGATCCGCACCATCTCCGAAACCCCCGGCGCTGTCGTTTCCGGTGCGCTCGAGGCGCCCGGCTCGGAGCTGCTCGGACAGGATGCCGGCGTGCTCGCCGGCCTGCCCGAGAACGGCGTCAAACTCTCGGCCGACCTCTGGACGCTGTCGAAGGATGCCGATGGTATCCTTGATTTCACGGTGCCTGCGGCGACCATCGCCAATGTTGCGATCGCAGCCCAGCGCGGCCTTGTTCACGTGATCGGCACCACCGGCCTGTCGTCGTCGGACAACGCGGTGATCAAGAGCGTGACCGGTCAGGCCATCGTCGTGCAGTCGGGCAATATGAGCCTCGGCGTCAATCTGCTCGCTGCGCTGGTGAAGCGCGTTGCGCAGTCGCTCGATGACGGCTTCGACATCGAAGTGCTGGAGATGCATCACAAGGCCAAGATCGACGCGCCCTCGGGCACGGCTTTCATGCTGGGTCAGGCTGCTGCCGAGGGCCGCAAGATTCCGCTCGAGCAACATTCGGCGCGTGGCCGCGACGGGCTCACCGGCGCGCGCAAAACCGGCGATATCGGCTTTGCCTCGTTGCGCGGCGGTACTGTCGCTGGCGATCATACGGTGATCTTCGCCGGTCCCCATGAACGCATCGAGCTGTCGCACAAGGCCGAGGATCGCATGATCTTCGCCCATGGTGCGCTGAAGGCGGCGATGTGGGCGCATGGAAAAAAGCCAGGTTTGTACTCGATGGCTGACGTGCTCGGCCTTGGTGAAATGTAAGAAGAACGAAACGGAATTCTCGATGAACGAACGTCTTCTCGTCCTCGTCCGTCACGGGCAGAGCGAATGGAATCTGAAGAACCTTTTCACCGGCTGGAAAGATCCTGATCTCACCGAGAAGGGCGTCGCAGAGGCCAAGGAAGCCGGCCGCAAGCTGAAGGCGCAGGGTCTGACCTTCGATGTCGCGTTCACCTCGGCGCTGACCCGCGCGCAGCACACGCTCAATCTCGCACTGGACGAGATGGGCCAGACCGGCCTGCCGATCACGAAACATCTGGCGCTGAACGAGCGCGATTACGGTGATCTCTCCGGCCTCAATAAGGACGACGCCCGCGCCAAATGGGGCGAGGAGCAGGTCCATGTCTGGCGTCGATCCTACGACGTGCCGCCGCCCGGCGGCGAGAGCCTGAAGGATACGCTGGCGCGCACGCTGCCGTATTTCGTGCAAGAGATCCTGCCCTGCGTGCTGCGCGGCGAACGCACGCTGGTGGCGGCCCACGGCAATTCGCTGCGTGCCCTGATCATGGTGCTGGAGAAGCTGACGCCGGAAGGCATTCTCGCCCGCGAACTCGCAACCGGCGTGCCGGTGATCTATCGGCTCAATGCCGATGCGACGGTGGCGTCGAAACTCGATCTGGCGGGTTGATCGACGCGCTCGGTTGCGTGGCGCGGCTAGCGCGCCATCGCAGCCGACACGAAATCCGAGATCGCATCGAGAAAGACGTCCGGCTTTTGCAATTGCGGGACATGCGCGCAGCCCGGAAGCACGATCAGCCGTGCATCAGGTAGTCCGGCAGCAAGCTCTCTGGACATCGGTGGTGGCGTCGCTTCATCGTGCTCGCCGACCAGCACCAGCACCGGCACTTTGACGGTCCCGATCTCAGGCCGGAGGTCCAGCGTCGCCAGGGACTCGCAGGCACTCTGAAACACCCTGGGATCCGTGCGCAAAAAGGCCTCGCGTCGATCGCGCATCAGCTCCGGGTTGTGCTCCTGAAATTCAGCGGCGAACAAGCGTCGCATCGCGACATCGGTAACCGCCGGCAATCCCTTGGTCGATGCGGCCGTCGCCATGTTGCGGAACGCCTCGCGGCCGGGTTCGGAAAACGCTGCGCCGCAATCGGCGAGAACCAGACGGCCCGCAATGCCCGGATGGCGGATCGCCATCTGCAAGGCAACGAAACCGCCATAGCCGTTACCGAGCACGATCGTGTCCGCGCCGTCGCCGCAGTCCCTGACGGCCTCCGCCACGCGGTCCGCCACCGCGGCCAGTCCGCCGCTTACGGCGTCTGATCCCCCAAAACCCGGCAATTCGGGAACGATGACACGGTGGGTTTTGGCCAGCGAGGGCACGATGCTGTCGAAGCTTGCCCGGTCAGACAGCAGCGAGTGAAGCAGCACGATGGCCGGTCCTTCGCCGAATTGCGCTGCATTGACGGTGCCGTTTGCCAAGCGCCGATCTGCCATTTTTGCCTCTCCAGTCAAAAGCTTGCAGCCCGCAGCCTGATCGGCTGTCGCATCCGCCTGTCCTGTTGTGTCCCGGACCGGAGTCTAAAAGCAAGTCCCCGATCGTGCAAATCTGACTTGACGTGATATTTCACGAGATGCATCTTTGTCGGAGAATCAGAGGAAATATCCGTGCTTCTTCGAGATAATGTCTACAATAGCCTCAGGTCTGATATCCTGATGTGTCGCTTTCTACCAGGCGATGATATGCGGGAGCAGGAGCTTGCGGAGCGCTATGCGGTCAGCCGCCAGCCCGTACGTGAGGCTTTGCTGCGGTTGGAGCGCGAGCATCTCGTGACGGTGCAGCCGCGCCAGGGTTATCGGGTCAATCCGATCTCGATCTCGGACGCCCGGGACCTGTTGCGGTTTCGCTATGCGGTCGAGCCGGCCTGTGTGTCGGAAGCGATCGAGCACGCCTCGGACAACATCCTGCGCGGATTGGACCAGTACCGGTCGTTCGACGGCTCGGCGGAAGATTTCATCGATTATAACCGCGCCTTCCACATCGCGCTGGCACAGGCGTCCGGCAACCGGCGCATGGCGTCGGCCGCGCGCGATCTGATCGAACAGGCCGACCGGCTAGTGCGCGTCAGCATCGCCAACGTCAAGGGCCGCGATCACATGCAGCTCGTGGGTGAGCACGTCAGCCTGATCGACGCCATGCAGCGCCGCGACCAGCGCGGCGCGGCGCGCATCATCAAGGCCCACATCGAGAAAACAGAAAAGCGCGTGCTGCCTGCCTTGGCGCGTAACGCGATCATCGTCGAAGGGAGAGATCTATGAACATTCCAGCAAAAACCGGCTCCATCGATGTCGAGATTCACGGCAACTTCGTAGACGGCCGCGAAGTCGAGGCCGGCAACGGCGAGATGATCGATGTGCGCAACCCGGCCACGGGCGACGTCATCGCACGAATTCCCAATTCGACCGCAGCCGATATCGATCATGCCATGAAGAGCGCGCGTGCGGCGTTCGAAGGGCGCGCCTGGGGTGGCATGGATACACGTGCCCGTGCGCGCCTGATCAATAAGCTCGCCGATGCGTTCGAGGCCAACCTAGACACGCTGTATCGGCTGGAAACGTTGAACAACGGCCGTCCTGTCAACGAGACCCGTGCGCAGCTTGCGCGTCTTCCTGATTTCTTCCGCTACTTCGCCGGCGTTGCCCTGGCGCGGCGCGATTCGGTCATCCCGGTCGAAGGCGCGTATCTCAACTACACATTGCGCACGCCGATCGGGATCGTGGCGAACTGTACGCCGTTCAATCATCCGCTGATGATCCTGTGCAAGTCGCTGGCTGCTGTACTGGCCACCGGCTGCGTGACGGTCGTGAAGCCCTCGGAATACACGCCCCTGACCACGCTGAAGCTTGCGCAGATCTTCACCGAAGCCGGCCTGCCGCCGGGTGTGTTCAATATCGTGCTGGGCTACGGCCCAAGTGCCGGCAAGATGTTGTCCGAACACCCTGACATCAACAAGCTGGTGCTGACCGGCGGCACCGAAGCCGGGCGCATCGCCGGATCGTCCGCGGCGAAAGTGTTCGCGCATCAGACCATGGAGCTCGGCGGCAAGACGCCTGTCATGGTGTTCGACGATTTCGATGTCGATCAGGCAGTGAACTACGCTGCCTTCGGTGCCTTCATCGGTGCCGGCCAGACTTGCGTCTGCGCTTCCAGGCATATCGTGCAGGCCTCGATCTACGACGAGTTCGTAGCGAAGCTGCAGGCCAAGACGAAGTCTATCCGTATCGGCGATCCGTTCGATCCCAACACGCAGCTCGGCCCGGTGATCTCGGCGCGCCAGCGTGACCGCGTGCTGTCTTATGCGCGTTTCGGTCACGAGGATGGCGCCCGGCTGGTTGCTGGTGGCGTTGCGGCAAAGATAGCCGGTCACGAAAACGGGTTCTTCGTGGAGCCCACGGTGTTCGCGGATGTTCGGTCGGACATGCGCATCTTCCAGGAAGAGGTGTTCGGTCCGTTCACCTCTGTCACGCCGTTCAAGGACGAGGCCGATGCGTTGCGTCTGGCCAATGATTCCCCGTTCGGGCTTGCAGCGGCCATTCGCACCCGTGATGTCGCGCGCGCGCATCGCGTCGCTGGCCGCGTCAAGGCGGGGATCGTCTGGATCAATGATCATCATCGCCTCGATCCCGCATCGCCCTGGGGCGGCGTGGACGACAGTGGCATCGGCCGTGAATGCGGCACCGAAAGCTTCGATGATCACTTCAACACCAAGAGCGTGATGGTGGCGACGGGCGATGGCCCGTTCGACTGGTATCGCGACACGGCGGGGCAGAAGCGACTGAACTAGAGCAAAGCGATCGCCAACAGATCCCCCACAGAGGGACGGCGCTAATCGATATGGAAACAAACAGGGAGAGACGACGATGCCGACATCAGTAAATGCGGGCGGCCGGTTGGACCGGCTGCCGATCGGACCGTTCCACTACCGCATCATGACGTTGATCGGGATTGGAATGTTCTTCGATGGCTTTGACATCTACATCGCAGGAACAGTGCTCGGCGTGACGCTCAAGAGCGGCTTCTCGACGCTCGCCGAGAATGCGCTGTTCATTTCGGCGACGTTCTTCGGAATGATGCTCGGCTCGTTCGGCACCGGCTTTCTCGGCGATCGCTACGGCCGTCGGTTCTCCTACCAGTTCAATCTGCTGTTGTTCGGCGTGGCATCGCTTGCGGCGGCATTCGCACCAAACATGACCATTCTGATCCTGTGCCGCTTCGTGATGGGCCTCGGACTCGGTGCCGAAAACGTGGTCGGCTACTCGACGATGACCGAGTTCGTTCCCGCGCGTTCGCGGGGCAAGTATCTGGGGCTGATGGCCGTCTGCGTCGTCAGTGGCCTGCCGGTGGCGCTACTGGTGGCCTCGTTCGTGGTGCCGATGTTCGGATGGCGCGCCATGTTCGTACTCGGCGGCATCGGTGCGCTGGTGGTCTGGTACATGCGCAAGAACCTGCCGGAGTCGCCGCGCTGGCTCGAGGCCGTCGGCCGCCGCGAGGAGGCAGAGGCGCTCATGCAGAAGATCGAGAGTGAGGCCGCCCAAGGCAAGCCGCTGCCGCCGGTGACCACGGTCTCGACCGTGCAGGCGTCCGGCCAGCTGTCGTCGCTATTCGCGCCCCCACTGTTGTCGCGCATGATCGTCGGTTCGGTCTGCCTGATCACCATCAACACATTGCTGTATGGCTTCGTGACCTGGCTGCCGGTGTTCTTCATCAAACAGGGATTGAGTGTCGCCACGTCGTTCAGTTACTCGCTGCTGATGGCGCTGGGTGCTCCGGTCGGCTCGGCCATCGGCGCGCTGACGGCCGACCGTTGGGGCCGCAAGCCGACCATCATCGGTTCGTCGCTGATCGCGGTGGTGTTGGGCATCATCTATCCGATGATTTCCGATCCGCTTCTGCTGCCAGCGGTCGGTTTCGCGCTCACGATCCCGATCTATGTGCTGGTTGCGCTGCTGTTCGGCATCTATATCCCCGAACTGTTCCCCACCGAAGTGCGCTTGCGGGCGTCGGGGATCGTCAACACGCTGGGGCGCGGCGCAACCATCGTGACGCCGTTCTTGGTGGTTACCCTGTTCGAGGCGCGCGGCGTTGCGGGCGTAATGGCGCTGATGATCGGATTGCTGGTGCTGCAGATCATCACGGTGTGGGCGTTCGGCATTGAGCCGCGGAACCGCAGCCTCGAAGAAATGAAGACCGACGAATCCTCAGCGCCCGTGCTGAAGGAAGCGTCTTAGTCGTTCGTTCAGTCCAATGGGTCGCAGGAAACTGCGGCCCGTTGCTGTTAATTCGCTCCCACCTGTCCCGCTTCCCAGCCGATCATGGCCTGCTTCCGTGTAATACCCCAATGATAACCCGTCAGCGCGCCGGACTTGCCGAGCGCGCGGTGGCACGGCACCACGAAGGAAATCGGGTTCTTGCCCACGGCCGCGCCGACGGCGCGTGAGGCCTTCGGGTTGTCGATCTTGCAGGCGATATCCGAATAGCTGACCGCACGACCCATCGGGATCTTCAGCAGCGTTTCCCAGACGCGGACTTCGAAATCCGTCCCGATCAGCACCACGCGCAACGGCTGGTCCGGGCGCCACAGCTTGCTGTCGAAGATGCGCTGCGCCAGTCCGGCCGTGCCGGGAGTGTCCTCAATTAATGTGGCCGCCGGCCAGCGCCGGCTCATGTCGGCGAAAGCGCGCTGTTCGTCGCCGGGATCGGAGAAAGCGAGACCCGCAAGGCCGCGGTCGCTGGCGATCACGATGGCGGTTCCGAACGGTGAGGGATGGAAGCCGTAGCGCAACCCCATGCCGGCGCCGCCGGTTTTCCATTCTCCGGGTGACATCGCTTCATGGGTTACGAAGAGATCGTGCAGCCGGCCGGGGCCGGAAAGGCCTGAGTCGAGCGCGGCGTCGAGGACGCTGGCGGAATCGCGCAGCAGGTGCTTGGCGTGGTCGAGCGTCAGCGCCTGCATGAACGCTTTCGGTGTCAGTCCGGCCCAGCGGCGGAACAGGTGGTGTAACTCGTCTGGTGTCACGCTCGCGGCGTCCGCCACGGCCTCGATGTTCGGCTGGCCCCGCCACTGTGAGTGCATGAAGCCGATGGCACGGCGTACGGAATCGTAATCGCGCAGGGCCGCGTCGCGCTGGCCCGGCTTGATCGGGCGATGCTCAGTCATCGCTAGGTCTCTGGCAAGATTCATCATGATATCGATGTAGGCCTGCCCCGACGCGCAAACCACCCGTTTCCCGATGGATCATCAGTTCACCGGATTATAGGTCGGGCCGCGTTTGGCGGCCTGGAGCGCTTCCATCAAGGCTTTGATAAAGCTTGACTTTTCCTCCGCACCGAGGAACCGTGCGATCGACACCCGACGGCCGCGCGACACCAGAAAAAGCTGCTCGATGCCGAATTCGGCGTGGCACACCTGATCGATCTGCACCCAGAGCGGATTGAATGCCCATTCCACGACGTCGCCTGATGGGCTGACCCGGCGCACACGGATTTCCGACGGCGTGACCGTGATCTCTTCGGTGGCCCTGGCGCGTCTGTCGTAGATCTTGAAGGCGATATAGATCGCCAGCAGGTCGAGGCCGAAAAAGCCGAGCACCGGCCAGGCGCCCATCAGCAGGAAGGCCATACCCGCGCCGAACGAGACCATGCTGATGAAACCCATGAGCATGAGGAAGCCCTTGCGACCCAGCGCGTGATGCGGACGCAGTAGCGCGCTGAACAGCATCGGTTCCGGCGGGACGTCAAAGTCGTTGCCTGATGTCATGGTCCCTCAGTATATCCCTTTGATGCCGAAAATCACCCGCAAGCTGCCCGCCAGCACGAAATCCAGTCCTGCAAAGAAGGTCGTAGCGAGAGCGGTCAAGGCACCAGCGAATAAGATAGCCAAGCTGAAACCCATCAAGTTGAGGCCTTGGACCAAAGCCCAGGTCCATGAAGCTTTCTCGCGCTTCCGCAAGGCTAATCCCGAGCCCAAAGGCGAGCTCGAACATCTCAATCCCTACACATTGCTGGTTGCAGTGGTGTTGTCCGCGCAGGCGACTGACGCCGGAGTCAACAAGGCGACGCGCGCGCTGTTTCCCATCGCCGATACGCCGCAGAAAATGATTGATCTCGGCGAAGAGACGGTGCGGGAATATATCAAGACCATCGGCCTCTATCGCACCAAGGCGAAGAACGTTATCGCGCTGTCGGAAAAGCTGATCCGCGAATTCGGCGGCGTCGTGCCGCGCACCCGCGCCGAAATCGAGTCACTGCCAGGGGCGGGGCGCAAGACCGCCAATGTCGTGCTCAATATGGCGTTTGGCGAGCACACGATGGCTGTGGACACCCATGTCTTCCGCGTCGGCAATCGCACCAATATGGCGCCGGGCAAGAACGTACTGGACGTCGAACTCGAATTAGAGCGCGTGATCCCGCATGAGTTCATGCTGCATGCTCATCATTGGCTGATCCTGCACGGCCGCTATACGTGTCTCGCGCGCAAGCCGCGCTGCGAGGTGTGTCTGATCAACGATCTGTGCCAGTGGCCGGAGAAGACGGTGGTCTAAGCGACCGGCATCTTCGTCACGCGACCCGGCTCGATCAGCTCCGGTCGTGGTCCGCTCAATCGCTTGTGCATATGGACCATGAAGGCCATGCCAAACAGCGGTGTGGCCAGGTTGACGATCGGGATCGAGACGAAGGCTGCGATGAATAGCCCGGCGGTGAACACCGTCGCCGCATGCTGCTTGCGCATCACCTTGGCGTCCGCCGGCGAGCGGAACCGCATGGCGGCCAGCTCGAAATATTCGCGGCCGAGCAGCCAGGCTGTGGCGATGAAGAAGACAACGAAACCAATGCCGGCGAAGAACACGAAGGGCAGCGCGACCAGATAGACCGCGATGGTCAGCAGCGCGGTCTTGCCGCCTTCGGTGATGGCGAGCCCGAACGGCAATGCGACGCCGACCCGCTCGGCGGGATAGTGCTCGCGCTCGACGATATCGGCAACATCATCGACGAACACGCTGGCGACCAGTGATGTAATCGCCGGCATCAGAAAGATTGCGCCGGCGACGACGCCGAGACCGGCGGCAATCGACAAGATCCAGGACAGCACATTGATCATCGTGTGGTAGTCCGACCCGATCGTGCTTTCGGCCCAGACGCCGCCCGAAGTGGCAGCCCAGTTCAACAGCCGCTGCATGCCGACCGCCAAGACGGTGATTAAAACCAAGGCAAGTCCGATCGACTTCCACAGAATGCTGCGCATCGGTGGTGAAAGAATTTGCGATAGCGCCTTGGCGGCAGCGACAAGCATCCGATTTTCTCCTTGCAATCACGAAGACGTAACCCTTGCGAAGTTGTCAGACAAGTGCAGCGCAGCATCGACTTCTTCACTGGACGGATAAATAGAAAGAGGTAGTCTCAAGAAAAACAATCATCAGGGAGGACGACGTCTTGATCACCAAGGGTACCCGTGCGCTTGTTTTCGCCACTGCCGCTTCCGGCTTGTTTCTGACCGCAGCGCCCGCCTTCGCGCAGCAAAGCATCACCGTTTGGTTCAGCAAGGGATTTTATAAATCCGAAGATGAATCGCTGCTGGCGGCGATCAAGAAGTTCGAAGACAAAACCAAGATCAAGGTCGAACTCTCGCAATATGCCATTCAGGACATGATCCCGAAGACCGTGGCCGCGCTGGATTCCGGCACGCCGCCGGATGTCGCCTATGCCGACACCTACGATGTGCAGGCATCCGGCAAATGGGCCTTCGAAGGCAAGCTGGAAGATATCACCGACATCCTAAAGCCAATGATGGATAAATTCGCGCCGAATACGGTCGAGACGGCCTATCTGATGAACGGCCAGACCAAGAAGAAGGCGTATTACGGCTTTCCGCTGAAGCAGCAGTCGATGCATGTGGAGATCTGGAGCGATCTGCTCGAGCAGGCCGGCTTCAAGGTCAGCGATATTCCCAAGGACTGGAAGGGTTATTGGTCGTTCTGGTGCGACAAGGTCCAGCCGGCCTATCGCAAGGCGTCAGGCAGCCGTGCCTATGGTGTCGGCCAGCCGATGGGCGTGGAGTCCACGGACTCGCTGCAATCGTTCTACACCTTCATGGATGCCTATAACGTCAAGCTGGTGGACGACGATGGCAAGCTTCTGGTGGACGACCCCAAGGTCAAAGAAGGCCTGATCGGTGCGCTCAGGGACTATACCGACACCTATATCAAGGGCTGCACGCCGCCATCCTCGACAACGTGGAAGGACCCCGACAACAATGTCGCCTTCCACAACAAGAGCATCATCATGACCCACAACTTCACGATTTCGATCGCGGCGAAGTGGTTCGAGGATTCGCAAAACCAGACGCTGACGCCGGAGCAGCGCGCGGCCGGCAAGAAGGCCTATGAGGAAACCATCGTCACGGCATCGTTCCCGCTGAAGCCGGACGGCACGCCGATCAAGTATCGCTCCGACGTGAAGACGGGGATGATCTTCTCGCAGTCGAAGAACAAGGCGGGCGCCAAGGAATTCGTCAAGTTCCTGATGGAAGAAGAAAACCTTGGCCCCTATGTCGAGGGCGCGCTCGGTCGTTGGTTCCCGGTAACCAAGGCTGGACAGGCAAGCCCGTTCTGGCAGGCCGACAAGCATCGCAAGGCAGTCTATACCCAGTTCACGGGTGGCACCTCGTCGTTCGATTTCGTGAAGAACTACAAGTTCACGATCCTCAATAACGAGAACGTCTGGGCCAAGGCGATGAACCGCGTGGTCAGCGAGAAGGTGCCGGTCGAGAAGGCCGTCGATGAGTTGATCGCCCGCATCAAGGAAATCGCGGGTTAGTCCGAGACAAAGCCGGCCGCCCCTCGCGGCCGGCTTTTGCAATGGTGTACAGCATGGCCACGATCACCTATCCCGCTCCCGCCGATACGCTGCCACGCCGGCCATGGTCGGCCCGCCTGACGACGCCGCAGGTCTGGGGCGTCGTGATGATCGCGCCCTATCTGCTCGTGTTCACCGCCTTCGTGGTCTATCCGATCGGTTATGGCTTGTGGCTGGCGCGGCACCCGGCGAGTTACGTCGCGCTCTATAACGATCCGGTATTCGCGCGCGCCGTCGTCAACACGCTGATCTTCCTGATTATCGGCATCAATGTGAAGATGCTGATCGCTCTGTTTCTGTCCGGATTCTTCGTGCAGTCGCGCACCTGGATACGTTGGCTGTCGGTGCTGTTCATCCTGCCTTGGGCGGTGCCGTCGATCCCGACCATCCTGTCGGTGCGCTTCATGTTCAATCCCGAATGGGGCGTGATCAATAATCTGATCTTCAAGTTTACTGGCGAGGATGGGCCCAACTGGCTGAACGATCCCGCTATCGGCCTGACGCTGGCGATCATGGTCCACATCTGGAAGTCGCTGCCGTTCTGGACGCTGATCCTGATGACAGGACGTCTGGCAATCTCGACGGACATGTTCGAGGCCGCCGATGTGGACGGCGCCAGCTGGTGGCAGAAATTCCGCTTCATCACCTGGCCATCGATGCAGACGCTGTATCTCACCTGCACGCTGCTTTCGATGATCTGGACGCTCGGCGACTTCAACAGCGTCTATCTGTTGACGGGAGGCGGGCCAGCGGATCTCACTCATGTTCTGTCCACATTGGGGATTCGCTATCTCCGCCTCGATCAGCTCGACATGTCGATGGCATCCATCGTTTGCGCGATGCCGCTTGTGCTGCCGCTGGTCTATTTCATGATGAAACGGCTCTCTCGATGAAGAGGTTCACCCGATGAGAGTGCCAACGCTACGAGAGGTCGGCACCGAAGCGCGACTGTTGTTGATTGGCATTCCCGTGCTGATCTGGACGCTGATTCCCATCTACCACATGTTCCTGTTCGCGATCTCGCCGAAGCAGGATGCGTTCGCGGGCAAGCTGTGGCCCGACCATCCGACGCTGAACAACTTCAGGATCGTGTTCAATCAGCAGCACTATTTCTTGCGCGATTTCTGGGCGCAGTTCTTCAATTCCGTCGTCATCGCGGTGGCGGTCGGTGCGCTGACGCTGGTGATTGCGACATCGGCGGCCTTTGCGATCAGTCGCCTGCGCGTCCGCGGCGGCCGAACGGTGATGAACATGGCGCTGTTCACCTATTTCATTCCCGCCGCATTCCTCGCTGTGCCAATGTATCGCACCATGGGCAATTACGGCCTGCTCAACAATCACTGGTCGCTGATCCTGGCGATGGTGACCATTGCTTCGCCCTATGCGATCTGGGTGCTCAAGCAGGCGTCCGACAAGCTGCCGCTCGAGCTGGATGAGGCCGCCATCATGGATGGCGCGACGCCGCTGCAACTGTTTCGCATGGTCTATGTGCCGCTGATGTTGCCGTCGCTGGTCGCGATCGGCACCTATGCGCTGCTGCTCGCCTGGAACGAATATCTCTACGCCTTCCTGCTGCTGTCCAAGGATACCGAGATCACGCTACCCGTCGCGCTCGGCAACTTCCTGGCCGCTGATGACTCGCCCTGGGAATTGCTGATGACCACGGGCTTTATATACGCGCTACCACCAGCCGCAGTGTATTACGCCTTCCGGCGCTACATGGTCGGCGGACTCACAGCGGGCGCGGTCAAGTCTTGAAGTGGCCGATCAGGCGATAAGCCTGATCGGAGGCCTGCTCACGTCTTCGTCAGCCACTTCCGCTTCCGTGTCAGTCGTCTCAGGAATGAGCGTCGGCGTGCCGAAGACGTCCGGAAATGGATCGAAAGTGCCCGCCACCTCCCGGAGCGGCTTTTGTTTGTCGGCCCAATGCAATGCCGTGTAGTCGAATCCGAGTTCAATGGTCGGCTTCACCACTTCGAAATAGGGCGAGATATCGAAATCCCTGGGCATATACAGCGATGAATCGCGGATGTGCAGAATTTCGCGACGGGCCTGGCGGCTACCGGCGCGGGTGATTTTCGGCAGAATCGGATAGCGCACGGCATCGAAAGCCTGCGCGATCAATGCCGAGCAAATGATCTTGGTGGGATCGCCGGAGCCGAAAGCGATCATGCGCCGCCGCCAGCGCTGCGGTATTGGCAGCGGGATCAGGAAGCGCATCAGGTCGAGAATGTTCTTGGTGTCGTAACCAAAGCCAATCCGGTTGATGGCGTAGCGACACACAGTGGTGCGGTCCTCGTAGGACAGACCGACCGGGCGGCACAGGCGGGTGTGGAACGGATAATATTTCGACAGCGGTGCCGAGGTGACACCTTCGCCGATATTGGCCTCGATCAGCACATGCGGCTCGCCGTTCGGCTCTGCAGCACCATCGATTGGGCCGACATAGAGCGCGGCATGCGACCAGGTCGATTGCGTGAGATATTTGATGATGCCGGAGACGCGGTTGTTGCCTTCGACCAGCAGCACGTCACCTTCCTCGATGATACCGCGCAGGCGTTCGGGGTCGCTCGGCGTGAAAGGCTCGTAGCCGGGCAGCTCCTTCTGCAGATATTTCGCGATCAGTTTCCCGACCGTATCGAGCATGAGGCCCATGATCGTGACTCCCCCAGCGCGGTTCATGTCGACCGCTTTCCCTGGCTCCATCATGGTCGAGAGCCATTGCAATTTGGTTCATGCCCGCGCGGCGCTGGTGACAATTCATTCACCACGACGGTTGCCGCACACCCTCGAATACGGCAAGGTTCGCGAGACGTTCTCATGCATCATAAAATTTCGGAAACCATGTCATGACGATTTCACGCCGAGATTTCCTGTCGGCGTCCGCAGCATTGACACTTGTGCCGCTGTTCGGCGCAAGGACATTGGCCGCGTCGCTGCCGCGGGATGCTGACATTGTCGTGATTGGCGCGGGCGCTGCGGGCATCGCTGCGGCGCGTCGCATCCAGGCGGCCAATCGCAAGGTGATCGTGGTCGAGGCCTCCAGCCGGATTGGCGGACGGTGCATGACAGACGCGACAAGTTTCGACGCCCCGTTCGATCGCGGCGCGCGCTGGCTGCACACGCCGGAAACCAACGCAGTTGTGAAGCTTGCCCGGCCGGTGGGAATCGATGTCGCACCATCGCCACCGAGTCAGAAGCTGCGCATCGGCCGTCGCAATGCCCGCGCCGGCGAGACCGAGGAATTGCTCGCCGCGGTCGTGCGCGCCAATCGCGCCATCGACGAAGCAGCGCGCCGTGCCGACATCTCCTGCGCCGCGGCGCTGCCGAAGGACCTTGGGGATTGGGGGGGCACGATCGATTTCGTGCTCGGGGCCTATGCGACCGGCAAGGACCTCAAGGATCTCTCGACGCTGGATCTCTCGCGCGCGCAGGATCGCGCCATCGATGTTGCCACGCGCCAGGGACTCGGCGCGTTGATGGGCAAACTCGGCGAGGCCGTCCCGGTGGCGCTGTCGACGCCTGCGACGCGCGTGACCTGGAGCGGACGCGACATTGGCGTTGAGACGGCGTCGGGGCGCATTGCGGCGCGGGCGGTGATCATCACCGCGTCGAGCAACGTGCTGTCGTCGGGGGTGATCAAGTTCACGCCGGAACTGCCAAAGCGGCAGCTCGACGCGGCGGCAAAACTCAGCCTCGGTAGCTATGACCGTATCGCGTTACAGTTTACGGGCAATCCGCTCGGGCTGGGTCGCGACGAGCTGATGGTCGAGCAAAGCACGAGCACACGTACCGGTGCGCTGTTTGCGAATATTGGCGGGTCATCGCTGTGTACCGTCGATGTCGCGGGCGCATTCGGCCGCGACCTTGCAACTCAGGGCGAGGCCGCGATGGTGGCTTTCGCCGTTGAATGGCTGACGAAGCTGTTCGGCTCCGATATCAAACCGGCGATCAAGCGTTCTGCAACGACGCGCTGGGATACGATGCCATTCGTGCTCGGAGCCATGTCGGGGGCCGCACCGGGTGGCCAGGCCTCGCGCCGCGTATTGGCTGAGCCTATGGGCAATCTGTTCCTCGCCGGCGAAGCCACGCACGAAACATTGTGGGGCACGGTCGATGGCGCATGGGAAAGCGGCGAGCGCGCAGCAGAGGCGGCGCTCAAGAAGATCGGCGCAATGAAAGAGCCGGAACCAGACAAGCCGGTGCGGACGAAGCAGCGGCGGCAGCGGTCGAGCGGAGCGGGGTTGGAGTAGCCGCGACGTGAGGCTGCTATTGGCGCTACACCGGTAGCGCCAGCTGCATCAGATCTTTGGCCACGATGATCTTGCCGGAAAAATTCTTTCGCACGCCCGAGATCCAGTCCTCGTCGGTGACTTCGGGATCGTCGCCCGGCACGAAGTGGCTGAGCACCAGCACCTTCACGCCAGCCGCGGCGGCGATGCGGCCGACATCCTCGGTGGTGGTATGGCTTTCCATCAAATGTTTTTTCAGCGTCGCGCCGTTCTTCGTCTTGATCACCAGCCGGTCAACAGCGGGCACGTAAAGTGCCTCATGCACCAGCACGTCCGCTCCCTTGGCGAACTCTGCTAGCCTCGGGTTGTAGGCGGTGTCGCTGGAGAACACGATGACGCCGTCGGGCGTCTCGAATTTGTAGGCGAAGCTGTCGACGATCGGCGGATGCGGAGTGCGAAACGCTGTCACCTTGACGTCGGCGGTCTGCAGCACCACGCCATCATCGGTGATATCCTTGGCAACGAGCAACGGCCGCGGATCGGGGCGGCCTTCATCTTCGATGCGGGTATCAACGTCGAATTTGTTCAACTCCCAGTAAGTCCGGGTCATTGCCTCGATGTCCTTGGGACCAAACGAGTGGATCGGCGTCGAGAGGCCTGCGGCCCAAGCATTGTAGAACAAGTTGCCGTATTCCAGATTGTGATCGGAATGGTGGTGGCTGATGAAGATATACTTCACCGAGGGAAGCGGCACGCCGGCATTGACCAGTTGCCGGCTGACGCCCATGCCGCAATCGATCACGAATGGCGTGTCGTTGACGACAACGAGGTTGGCGGGATTGGACGCACCGACGCCGACGCGTGGGCCGCCCTTGGTGCCGAGAAATATGATCCTGGTGCGCGGTTTTGCTGGCGTCTGCGCCAGCGCGGGGCGCGCCGCGAGGACCATGGCGCCGGCAGCGGCAAACTTCAGCATGTCGCGGCGATCGATCATGGTCTTCTCCCGTTGTTCTTGAATTGAAGAGACCCTAGCGCCGCGGCGGCTGGCGCCGCAAGTCACGCAAGCGTCAGTGAAATATGCCGTCGAACAGCGGCAGGCTGATCAGCGCCGAGACGGCTATTAGGGCGTAGCAGATCTTGCGGAACAGCTCGTCGCTAGCCTTGCCGAACAGTTTCGAGCCAATCCACAGGCCGAGGCCGAACAGGGGGCCGGTGACTACCGCGAGCCCAAGGATGGCCGTGCTCCACAATCCGCCGATCGTATAGCTGATGATGATCAAGACGTCTGCGACCGCGAAATACAGGATGATATTTGCGCGGGTGACGGCAGCGACTGCCGCGTCTCGCAGCCAATACATCACTATCGGCGGGCCGCCGAGTTGCGCCAAGCCACCGAAAAAGCCGGCGACGCCGCCGACGCTGACCGTCACCGGAACGGTCGGCTTACCGGGATAGCGCCAGCCGGAGATCAGTAGCGTCAGCATCGTGACGATCAGTGCGACGATGCCCCAGCGAACGGTCAGCGGATCGGCCCAGGCCAAGGCCATCGTGCCAAGTGGCACGCCAATAAGTGCGCCCAGCGAAATGATGCTGACGTCGCGCCTGTCGGCTCGTCTTGCGGCGTTCGGGATCAGCGTCAGCGTGGTCGAGAAGTCGATCAGCAGCAGCAAGGGCGACGCGACCTGCGCGCCCGCCACGCTTGAGGCGAGCGGCATGAAGATCAGCGCCGAACCGAAGCCCGAAAACCCGCGGGCCAGTCCGGCGATGAAGGCGGTGACGGTGATAAAAACGAGCGACGTGGTCGAATACTGGACCAGGCCGAGTGATTCCATCATGCGCGTAACGTGCCGCCCGTCTTCTTCGTTACTTCCGCCACGATCTTCGCTGCCACCGCATCGATTTCCTGATCAGTCAGCGTCTTCTCGCGCGGCTGGATCGTGACCGCAATTGCCACCGACTTCTTGTCGTCGTCGATGCCCTTGCCTTCATAGACGTCGAACACCGTCACATCGGTGACCAGCTTCTTGTCCACGCCGGCTGCCGCACGGAGGATGTCACCGGACCTGACCTTGCGATCGACGATGAAGGCGAAGTCGCGTGACACAGGCTGGAACGCCGAGAGCTCCAAAGTCGGTTTGGCGCGGGTCGCCTTCTGCTTGGCGTCGGGAATGCGATCGAGGATCACTTCGAACGCCATCAACGGGCCGTCGGCACCGAGTGCTTCGAGCGTGCGCGGGTGCAATTCGCCGAAATGACCGAGGACGTTCTGCGGTCCGATCTGGATCGTACCCGAACGGCCGGGATGCAGCCAGTTCGCGCCACCGGCGACGATCTGCAGCGCCTGCATCGGTGCACCTGCGGCTGCGAGAACTGCAAAGGCATCGGCCTTGGCGTCGAGTGCGTTCGCAGCGCTGGCGCCTGACCAATGACGGCCGCTGCCAGCCGACGAGGCGAGGCCACGCCGCACGCCGGATGCAGCCATGAACTGATCTTGCGGGCGATCGCCGCGGAAGATCTGGCCGACTTCGAACAGCGCTAGGTCGGACGAACCGCGATGCGCATTGGCTTGAGCGGCTGCGATCAGTCCGGGCAACAGGCTCGGCCGCATGTCGGAGAGGTCGGAGGCGATCGGGTTGGCCAGCGCCAGTTCCGGCGCGCCGCCGCCGAACACCTCGGCATGCGGCTTCGAGATGAACGACCATGTCACGGCCTCGACGAGGCCGCGCGCGGCCAGTCCACGTTTGGCGCGGCGGGTGCGCTGCTGGATCTGCGTCAGTACCGGCTTGCGCGGGGCATCGCCGCGCGGGAACGGCGTCATCGGCACCTTGTCGACGCCGAAGATGCGCATGACTTCTTCGACGATGTCAGCCTTGCCGGTCACGTCGCTACGCCATGACGGCACTGCGACCTTCACCACGGGGCCGCTGCCGGCCACCATGAAGCCGAGATGCGTCAGGATGCGTCGCATCTCCGGGAATGGCACGTCGATGGCGGCGAGGCGCTTCACCTCGGCAATCGGGAAGTCGATGATACGGTCGTCGCCGTAGGGCTTGCCAACGACGATGCTCTCCGACGGTGCGCCGCCGCACAGTTCCATCACCAGCTTGGTTGCCAGTTCGAGACCGGGCACCATGAAGACCGGATCGACGCCGCGCTCGAACCGATAACGCGCGTCGGAATTGATCCCGAGCCTGCGGCCGGTCTGCGCGATATTGATCTCGTTCCACAGCGCGGATTCGATCAGTACATCGGTGGTGTCTTCCGAACAGCCCGACGCTTCGCCGCCCATAATGCCGGCGAGCGACTCGACACCATTGTCGTCGGCGATGACGCAGGCCTTGCTGTCGAGCGTGTAGGTCTTGCCGTCGAGCGCGAGCAGCGTCTCGCCGTCACGTGCGCGGCGGACAACGATATCGCCCTTCACCTTGGCGGCGTCGAACACATGCAGCGGACGGGCGCGGTCGAAGGTCAGGAAGTTGGTGATGTCGACCAGCGCATTGATCGGGCGCAGGCCGATGGAGGTCAGCTTCTTCTGCAGCCACTCCGGCGATGGGCCGTTCTTGACACCGCGCACGAGACGCAGTGCGAAGCCGGGGCACAGCTTGGCGTCTTCGACGGTGACTTTCACCGGGCAGGGGAATTCGCCCTTGATCGGCTTGATGCCGGGATTCTTGAACACGCCCATGTCGGCCGCGGCGAGATCCCTGGCGATGCCCGACACGCCGGTGCAGTCCTGACGATTGGGCGTCAGGTTGATTTCTATGACGGGATCGCCGAGTTTGGCCCAGTCGGGATAGATTGCGCCGACGGGCGCATCGGCGGGCAGTTCGATGATGCCGTCGATCGCGTCGGGGAGTCCGAGTTCGCCGGCCGAGCACAACATGCCCTGGCTTTCGACGCCGCGGATATTGCCGAGGCCGATGGTGAAATCCTTACCCGGGATAAAAGTACCAGGCCTGGCGAGGACGGTCTTCAGTCCCGCGCGCGCATTCGGCGCCCCGCAGACGATCTGCAGCAGCTTGTCATCGCCGGCATTCACGGTGCAGACGCGCAACCGATCTGCATTGGGATGTTGCACGGCTGTGACGATCTCGGCGATCGTGAACGGCTTCAGCAGCTTCGCCTTATCGTCGATATGTTCGACCTCGAGCCCGATCATGGTGAGCTTGTCGGTCAGCGTCTCGAGCGACTCGTCAGTGTCGAGATGATCCTTCAGCCAGGAGAGGGAGAATTTCACGTGCTCAGTCCTCCGGCCAGCGTCGGTACTTCAAGCGGCTTGAAGCCGTAGTGATTGAGCCAGCGCACGTCGCCTTCGAACAGCTGACGCAGGTCGGCCATACCGTATTTCAGCATCGCGATACGATCGATGCCCATGCCCCAGGCGAAACCCTGATACACGTCGGGATCGATGCCGCAGGCGCGCAGCACATTCGGATGCACCATGCCGCAGCCGAGAATCTCGAGCCAGTCTTCGCCTTCGCCGAAGCGGATCTCGTTCTTGTCGCGGCGACACTGGATATCGACTTCCAGCGACGGCTCCGTGAATGGGAAGAACGACGGACGGAAGCGCATATTGACGTTGTCGACCTCGAAGAAAGCCTTGCAGAATTCGTGCAGGATCCATTTGAGGTGGCCGAGATGCGAACCCTTGTCGATGACCAGGCCTTCGACCTGATGGAACATCGGTGTGTGGGTCTGATCGCTATCGCTGCGATAGGTGCGGCCCGGGCAGATCACGCGGATCGGTGGCTGCTGGCTCAACATGGTGCGGACCTGCACCGGTGATGTGTGGGTGCGCAGCAGCAGGCGCGAGCCGTCTTCCTTCGGATTGAAGTAGAAGGTGTCATGCATCTCGCGGGCCGGATGGCCCTCGGGGAAGTTGAGCTTGGTGAAGTTGTAGTCGTCAGTCTCGATATCCGGACCTTCGGCAACGGCGAAGCCCATATCGGCGAAGATCGTCGTCAATTCGTCCCAGGTCTGGCTGAGCGGATGAATGCGGCCGAGTTCAGCGGGGCCATCGCGCAGCGGCAGCGTCACGTCGATGGTCTCGGAAGCGAGACGTGCATCGAGGGCTGCGGATTTCAACACATCGCGGCGCGCGGTCAGCGCTTGCGTGACGGTGTCCTTGGCCAGGTTGATGGCCGCGCCCTCGGTCTTGCGTTCTTCTGGCGTCATCTTGCCGAGAGTCGACAACAGCGCGGAGATCGAACCCTTCTTGCCGAGCGCGCCGACGCGCACGGCTTCCAGGGCGGCTTCGTCGGAGGCATTGGCAATATCGGCCAGAATAGTCTGTTGGAGCGTCGTCAGATCGGACATCAGCAACCTCGATGAGAGAGGCGGGCGCCTCTTGCTGTCTGCGCGTCCGACGGAAGGCCGGGCACCAGCTTCTACAGCACGGGTATCACAGGGATTAAGACGTCAATGGCCGGGACAGGAGCGCGTGAACGCTTCTGCCCGGCCATGACAATGTCGATGAATACGCGGTGTGGAGAGCTCAGGCCGCCAGTGCGGCCTTTGCTGGCTTAGGCTGCGAGTGCAGCTTTGGCCTTCTCAGCAATCGCGTTGAACGCCGCCGGCTCGTTGATCGCGAGATCCGAGAGCACCTTGCGGTCGACCGTCACGCCGGACTTGGCGAGACCGTTGATAAACACGCTGTAGGTCATGCCGAGCGGACGGACGGCAGCGTTGAGACGCTGGATCCAGAGCGCGCGGAACGTACGCTTCTTGCGCTTGCGATCGCGGAACGCATATTGGCCGGCCTTGTCGACGGCGGCCTTTGCGGCGCGAATGGTGTTCTTGCGGCGACCGCGGAAACCCTTGGCGGCCTTGTAGACTTTCTTATGCTTGGCGTGAGCCGTCACACCGCGTTTTACGCGAGCCATGACTGATCTCCTTCATCTGAAATAACAAAAGGGGTGATATCCGCCGCAATGAAGCGGCGTAAGGGCGATCAGGCGTTTGGCAGAAAGTACTGCTTGATGTTGTCGCCGTCGGTCTTGAACAGCACGCGGGTGCCGCGGAGCTGACGAATCTGCTTCTTCGTCCGCTTGATCATACCGTGGCGTTTACCGGCATGGGCGGCCATGACCTTACCCGTTCCGGTGACTTTAAAGCGCTTTTTAGCGCCCGACTTGGTCTTCAGCTTGGGCATTTGGCTCTCCTATGGCCACGCAGAAAGCGCCCCGAAAGGCGTTGCGTCGGCTAAAATGCTCGTTAGAGCGTTGAAAATGCTCAACTAACCGCCGTTTGCGGAAAGTCAGCACAGTCGTCGACACGGCAGCCCTTAATCAGCCGGGCGACGAAGGTTGCGCTTATGGCAGAGGAATGCTCCGATGGCAACGATTAACGCGGCTCAACACTCTGTTTAGCGCATGGCTTCAGACTGGTCCGACGCGCCCCGGATGCCTATGTGATCCGGACCAGAGAAACAGAGGGACGACGACAATGGCCCGGAATGCACGTGCCGCCGCAAGGGCGGTTGCCATCCAGCAAGATGCTGCTGCTCAGACCGCCACCCGTTGGATGTTCGCAGCCGCTGGCCTCGCCGCGGCTCTCGCGCTGGCCGGTGCACTCGCCCTCATTTCGGGCTGAGCCGCCTAGCTCCGAACGATTTCAGAATACTCTCCCAAAGAAAAAGGCCCGCCAGAAATCTGACGGGCCGAAATTCCTGATTACCAACCTCGTTAAGGTCAGTCGCCGCTGTGATTAGCGCGGTGCGAGCACCATCACCACCTGACGACCTTCGAAGCGCGCGTCCTGCTCCACCTTGGCGTATTCGGCGACGTCTGCTTTGACCTTGTCGAGCAGCTTGGTACCGATTTCCTGGTGCGCCATTTCGCGGCCACGATAGCGCAAGGTGATTTTGACCTTGTCGCCTTCTTCGAAGAAGCGCTGCATCGCGCGCATTTTCACGTCGTAGTCATGATCATCGATCATCGGGCGGAGCTTGATCTCCTTGATTTCGACGATCTTCTGCTTCTTGCGGGCCTCGGCGGCCTTCTTCTGCGCCGAATACTTGAACTTCCCGTAGTCCATGATCTTGCAGACGGGGGGGCTCACATTCGGCGAAATCTCGACCAGATCCATACCGGCTTCCATCGCCATTTTGATCGCAGCAATGGTTTCCACGGTGCCGTGGTTGAGGCCGGTCTGATCAATCAGCTGGATCTGCAGATTGCGAATTTCATCGTTGGTGCGCGGCCCGTCTTTGGTTGCGGCGGGCGGGGCTCTGTTGGGACGGCGAATGGGTAACTCTCCAATGTTGTTTAGGAAGGCCGCAGTGTGAAGGAATAAGGCGTTTGGAGCAAGCAAACTCACGCAACGCAGCGCCAATCACTCAAATACGAGGCAATTTCGTCACGCGAAAGGCCATAGGCGTCGTACACCGCTGACCTTGCTCAAATAGAGTTCCCCGGCCCGTTCTGCAAGCCGTGGTTGACAGGAGCGCAACGCGGCATCGAGGTGGACGTTCCCTGGGATGATATGGACGTTGAGGGATCGACGTTGACGATCCCGACCTGCTCAATCAAACAGCAATCGGCATTTCAGGGTCGAACAAGGATGGTTTGATGAGCACAACGGTATCGACCGACCGCACTTTCATCACGGCAGGTACAGGCAGTAGCCGCCGCCAGATCGCGATGCGGGTCCGCGACGGCGCTGCTCCGGGCCTGTTCTGGATGAGCGGCTTCAAATCCGACATGCAGGGCGGCAAGGCGGTGGCGCTCGATGCCTGGGCCGCCGAGCACGGCCGCGCTTGCGTGCGTTTCGACTATTCCGGCCACGGCGAATCCGGCGGCGATTTCGTCGATGGCACCATCGGCCAATGGCTGGAGGATAGCCTCGCGGCGTTCGATGCAGCCTGCCAGGGTCCGCAGGTGGTGATCGGCTCGTCGATGGGCGGCTGGATGGCACTGCTGCTGGCGCGCGCGCTGGCCCGACGCGGCAAAGTAGGGCGCGCGACGCTGAAGGGCCTGGTGCTGATCGCGCCGGCGCCGGACTTCACCGAAGAGCTGATGTGGAGAGGCTTCTCGCCGGAAATCCGCGCGGAGATCGAGACCACCGGTCAATGGCTGCGCCCGTCGGAATATGGCGAGCCCTATCCGATCACACGGCAGTTGATCGAAGAGGGGCGCAATCATCTGCTGCTCGGCAGCGCGATCGATGTCGGTTGCCCCGTGCGGATTTTGCAAGGCAGGCAGGACCCCGACGTGCCCTGGCAGCACGCTTTCCGGCTGGCCGAACGGCTGCCGAGCGAAGATGTCGTGTTGACCATGATCCAGGACGGCGACCATCGGCTGTCACGCCCGCAGGACATTGCGCGACTATTGTCGGCTGTGGCGGAGTTTTGATTGCATCACCCGTACCGTTGAATAGGCTCGCCTGAAAAGAGCGACAATCAGCGGGAGGAATTCGGATGGACGCTACGGCACTCTTGCGCGCATTTTGCGATGCCGTTGAACAGCGTGACGGCCAGAGCTTCGCTGCGCTGTTCACTGAAGACGGCGTCTATCACGACGTCTTCTACGGCGCATTCGAAGGCCGTGCCAAAATCGCCGACATGGTCGATGACTGGTTCTACCGGACCGCGGAAGATTTTCGTTGGGACATGCACACGCCCGTTAGCGACGGCACCACGCTCTATGCGCGCTATACATTCAGTTATCGCTCGAAACTCCCGGAAGCCAATGGCGGCCGCGCGATGTTCGAGGGCGTTGCGATCATGACGCTGCGTGACGGCAAGATCGTGAGCTATCATGAAGTGGCCAATACGGCGCCGGCCTTCGTCGATTTGCATTTCGCGCCGGAGCGCATCGCCAAGATCGTCGCCAAGCAGGGTGAAACGCTCAAAGCGCGACCGGAGATGGCGCGACACCTGACGAACTGAGCGCAAGCTGCCATTCGTCGTTCACGCTCCCATCCTTTTCAGCGTCGCCGAGTTGCGTGGCCAGCGCAGCAAATTCGTCTGCGGGCATTAGTTGCGACAGCGCCCATATCGCTGCCCCGCGCACCACAGGACTTTCATCGCCCAGCAGCTGCTGCGCATCGCTTACCAGTGATAGGTCGTTCGAATTGCCGATGGCGATCAGCACATTGCGGATGAAACGGTTGCGGCCGATACGCTTCACGGGTGACTTCGTAAAGAACGCGCGGAAAGCCGCATCGTCGAGCTTCGCGAGTTCGGCCAGCGACGGCGCGCGCAACTCATCGCGTGCGGCGAGTTTGATCTCGCGGCCCTCCTGAGCGAATTTGTTCCATGGGCAGGCGGCGAGGCAATCGTCGCAGCCATAGATGCGATTGCCCATGGGTTTGCGGAATTCGTGCGGGATCGGCCCCTTGTTCTCGATCGTGAGATAGGAAATGCAGCGCCGCGCGTCGAGCTTGTAGGGCGCGGGGAAGGCCGATGTCGGGCAGCTGTCGAGGCAGGCCTGGCACGAGCCGCAGTGATCGATGGTGCGCGCATCGCGCGGCAGTTCGAGCGTGGTGAAGATCGCGCCGAGAAACAGCCACGAGCCGAATTCGCGCGAGACGAGATTGGTATGCTTGCCCTGCCAGCCCAATCCTGCTGCGCCGGCGAGCGGCTTCTCCATCACCGCGGCCGTATCGACGAACACTTTGACGTCGCCGCCAGCCTGCGCGATCAGCCAGCGCGCCAGCAGCTTCAGGCGCTTCTTGATGAGGTCATGATAGTCGTCGCCGCGGGCATAGACCGAGATCGCGGCATGCGAGCGCTGCTTGAGGATCTCGAGCGGATTCTCGTCGGGGCCGTAATTGACGCCGAGCATGATGACGGAGCGAACGTCCTGCCACATCACCTTGGGGTCGGCGCGGCGGTCGGGATTGTCGGCAAGCCACTCCATGTCACCATGGGCGCCGGCGTTGAGAAATTCCTGTAGCCGTTCGCGTACGCCGGCGATGGCGTCCGGATCGGTGATCCCGATTGAATCGAAGCCCAGCGCCTTCGCCTCGCGCGTCAGCCTATCCTTGAGATCGGCGGGAAGCGTGGCGATCGCATCGTCAGCGGGTGGGCTCAGAAATCGAGATCCACATAGGTCCGCGATGCTGGCACGCCCGCCAGCCATTCGCTCAGCAGCGGTCGGAACGACGGACGGGATTTCACCCGCGCGTACCACGCCTTCGCCGCGTCGTCTTCGCTCCATGGAACATCGCCCAGATAGTCGATCGCCGACAGATGAGCTGCCGCGACCAGATCCGCATAAGTCAGTCGGTCACCGGCCAGAAAATTGCGTGTCCGCGCCAGCCAGCCGATATAGGCCAGATGATAGCGCACATTTGCGGTGGCTGCGCGAATCACATCCATCGCCGGGGCGCCGCCGCCGACCTCTTCGCTCATGAAGCGCTTGTAGATGCGTTCGGTGACCAGTGGGCCGGACGCTTCCTCGAAGAATTTCTCGTTGAACCACGCCATCAGCCGGCGCACTTCGATGCGTTCCGCCATCGCGACAGGTAGCAGGCGGCGATCGCCCATCTCCGGTCCATGGGTCTCGTCGATATATTCGGCGATGATCCCGGCGCCAGGAATGGGCGGGAAACCGTCGGTGAGTAGCACAGGCGTAGTTCCCGCAGGATTGAGCGCCAGAAATGCCTCGCGCCGATCCCACGGCCGCTCGTCCACCAGTGTGAGGTCGAGTCCGTATTCGCCGAGTACGAGACGAATGAAGCGGGAATGCGGACAGAACGAGTGATGGTAAAGCGTGTACATGCGGGCCTTGATAGTTATGCGGTCGTTAAGAAAGCGTCTCGGTTGCGTCGGTGGTAAAAGTGTCACGCGGCGCGCGCCAAACTAGCGAAGCTTGGCTCTGAGGCAACCCGCGAATGTGATGGTATTTGCGATTGCAGCAATGAAGGGAATAGGCGAGAAGAACCCGGCTTTTTCAGGCCCACACTGACGAAGGACAGATAAGCAGATGATGTCTGATGCGATAAGGGCGGTGATTCTCGGCATTGTCGAGGGTGTCACCGAGTTCCTGCCGGTTTCCTCAACGGGGCATCTGCTGCTCGCGGAACGCTTCTTCGATCTGGGCGAGGACAATTTCTGGAAGAGCTTTGCCGTGCTGATCCAGCTCGGCGCCATTCTGGCGATCCTTGCACTTTACTTCGGCAAGTTGTGGCATATCGCGCTGAACCTGTTCAAAGGCGACGCTGCGGCGCGCCGTTTCGTGATCGGCGTGCTGATCGCGTTCCTGCCTGCCGCGATCATCGGCGCCGCTGCGGGCGGCTATGTCAAAAGCTATCTGTTCAATCCGTGGGTCGTGTGTTTCTCGCTGATCGTTGGCGGGGCGATCCTGCTCTGGGTCGATCAGCTCGATCTTGAGCCCGTGCATCACGATGCCACGACGTTCCCATTGCCGATGTATCTCAAGATCGGTCTGGCGCAGTGCGTGGCGATGATTCCAGGCGTGTCGCGCTCCGGCGCGACCATCGTCGGTGCCATGCTGCTCGGCGCCGAGAAGCGCGCAGCGGCGGAGTTCTCGTTCTTCCTGGCGATCCCGACCATGGTCGGCGCCTTCGTCTACGATCTCTACAAGAGCCGGGCCGATCTCTCGGTAGATCACGGCGTGATCATCGCCATCGGTTTCGTGGTGTCGTTCATCACCGCGATCATCGTGGTGAAAAGCTTTCTCGGCTACGTGACCCGCCACGGCTTCGCGTTGTTCGCATGGTGGCGCGTGATCGTCGGTACGCTCGGCCTGATCGCGCTGGCGCTGGGCTACTGAATTTTGCCAAACATCCTGCTGTCATCCCCGCCGCGCACGCCTTCGGCGTGCCAGGCGGGGACGATATCGTCAGTTTATGCCGTTATGTGCGAACTGACCGGTGGCGCGGAAGCGCCAGAGATATTGTGGCGCAATCGCTTCCAGCGAATCAGCGGCAATACCCAAGCCATCCAGCGTTAGACCGGCCGCCTTGGCGGCTTCCGACACCACATTGTCGACACCAAGCATGGTGACCTGATCCGGCGTCAGCTTGAAGTCGCCAGGGGCGAATTGCAGGAAATAGGACTGAAGCTTGGCGATGGCCGTCGGCACCGGTAGCGTCATGCGCTTGCGCTCGATGGTGGTCAGAATGATCTCGATGATCTCATTCATCGTCAGCACTTCCGGGCCGCCAAGTTCATAGGTGGCGCCTGGCTTGGTCTTGCCGTCGACGGCATCGGCCGCAGCCTGGGCGACATCGCCCACATAGACCGGCTGCATTTTGGTCGTGGCACCGAACACCGGCATCACCGGGGCCATCCGGGCGAGATTGGCAAATCGATTGGTGAACTGATCCTCGGGGCCGAACACGATCGACGGGCGCAGGATCGTTGCGGAAGGCACAGCCGCCAGCACGGCCTGCTCGCCGGCCGCCTTGGCACGGGCATAGGCCGATTCGGAATCGGCATCGGCGCCGATGGCTGAAAACTGCACCATCCGCGCGCCGATCTCGGCGGCAGCCTGCGCGACCGCGCCGGCGCCTCGCGCCTGCACGGCATCAAAGGTCTGCGCGCCGCTTTCGGTCAGGATACCCACCAGATTGACGACGATGCTGGCGTCGCGCATCGCGGCCTTGATCGAGGCGGGGTGGCGCAGATTGGCCTGAACGATATTGATCTGTCCGACACGGCCAAGCGGTTGCAGATGGCCGGCCAGTTCCGGCCGACGCACGGCGACCCTGATCCGGTATTCGCGCTTCGCCAGCGCGCGGACCACATGGCGTCCCACGAAGCCGGATCCGCCGAAAACCGTAACGAGGGTGTCGATGGGGGCAGCCATGGATCAGTTCCTTGAGTCAGTCATGCAAGGGCAAAACGGGGGAATTTAGACCAATTCGCGATACGCCAACGCGCGGGGCCTGTACAGCGGATTTGGAATTGAACGAAGCAATTTGACAAGCGCGTAACGGCCCCCTACTAACCGCGCCACGTGCCTCGCACGTGCCCAGGTGGCGGAATTGGTAGACGCGCTGGCTTCAGGTGCCAGTGGCTTAACGGCCGTGAAGGTTCGAGTCCTTTCCTGGGCACCACGGTGCTCCTAAGTCTCTGATATTCAGAGCAATTCATTGAATTTGACAGTTTGGGGCTGCGCGGTCGATGCGTGCGGGCGCGGAGGTGTTTCTGCCTTGCCGCCGCCGCGAAGCGTGCAACAACCGCAAACAGACACTGCACTCTGCTTCTAGCGGGCCATCGCCTGATCATAAGCCACGACAGACGCCTGCGCGGTCGCCTTCACTTCGATAGCGCTCATTCCGGGCCGATACAGGCTGCTGCCAAGGCCGAAGGCCTCTATGCCAGCGGCGACATAGTCCGCGAAATTCCGGTCGGAAACACCACCAACAGCCCCGATCACGGCATCCCTGGGCAAAACCGCGCGAATGGCGGCGATGCCGGACGGGCCGAGGATCGATGCCGGAAAGAATTTCAGGGCGGAAGCTCCTGCACGTAGGGCGAGGAAAGCTTCGGTCGGCGAGAACACGCCGGGCATCGTGACCATGCCGCGGCTCGCCGCCATCGCCAGCACATCGACATCGACATTCGGGCTCACCATCAGACGCCCGCCGACATCGGCGACACGGGCGCAGTCATTCGCGGTGAGGACTGTGCCGGCGCCGATCAGGGTGTCGTTGCCAAATCGTTTGCAGATCCGTGCGATGGATTCGAACGGATCGGGCGAGTTCAGCGGTACTTCAATCATCTCGAAGCCGGTGTCGATCAACGTCTCGACGATGCTCTCCACCTCGTCGGGCTGCACGCCGCGCAGAATGGCGACGAGCGGACGCTTCACGGTGGGCCAACGGATTGGCTGGTTCATGTGAACTGAGCTCCCCACAGATGAATTGCGGCCTTGGTCAGGCCGTGTTGCGACGCGCGTTCGGCATCGACGATGGCGACCTCGAAGCCGGCAGCTGTAAGCGCCGACGCATAGAGATCCTTGAGCGCGCCGGCACCGATCAGGCGTACCGGATGCCGCGTGCCATAGCGCGATCCGGCATCGGCGATTTCCGTGCCGATCAGGAGGCCCGACAGGCGCGCCGCGCCGTCGGCCTGTTGCTGGAAGCCGAGCAGTTGCGCCGCGCGCAAGCTGAATAGCGAGGCGGTCAAGCCGACCGGCGCATCGAGCGCGCGTTGCAGGCCATCGCGGAACGCGTCATTCGCGGCGGGCGAAGGTGCGTCGTGATCCACCGCGTGTTTCAGGATGCTGTGTTGAGTGATGACCGAAAAGAGCTCGCCGGTCATATAGGTCGTGAATGACACCACGCTGCCGGCGTCGATCCAGACCCATTTGCTATGGGTGCCGGGAATGCAGACCAGACCGGTGAAGTCGGGTTCGGTCACGCCGAGCAGTTGCGTCTCTTCGCCGCGCATGACGTCGGGTGCCGCGGCGTCGGCTTGCGCGATGCCGGGCAGGATACGCACGTCGCCTTGTGTGTCGACGGGCCGCGCACCGTCGTGCAAGGCGTCGAGTCGTGTCGGTGTGTGCAGATAGGGTGCCTCGATCCAACCCTGTCGTGCGCCGGCCATGCCACAGATCAACACGGGCAGGTCCTGCGTCGTACCGAGTCTGGCAAGGTGATCAGCTAGCACCGGAGCGAAGCCGGCAGCCGCGCAATGCAGCATGCCTTCAGGCCCGCGCGTCTCCGCAAGCACGCTGCCGTCGGCCACCATCAACCAGCCTCGAAAGCTGCTGGTGCCCCAATCGACCGCGACGAAGGCCGGTTTGTCTGCTGTCACGTTTTGCTCTGGCTTGTCATGGCACGAATTTGTGCCGAGCATAGCCGAAAGCTTCACTCTTGGAAGGCTGTTCGCGGCGGTCGAGCTACAGCATTTCGCACCGCCCCTCTTCGCTCAACAGTAATTCTCACACAGCATCGGCTCGGAATCGGTGGGTTCGATCGCGCGCACCGGCGCTTGCGTCAGATGCGGCGTGCCTCCGCGGCTAACAACAGCGCGAAATGCATCCAGGATCGCCATCGCCATGTCTGGGTGATGCGTCTCGACGGCGCTGTCCAGCCAGTCAGGAAGGTCACGCTGGTTCGAGAGAGCGCAATGCCATTCACCTTCGTCATAAGCGAGCCGACGCAGTTGCCACCGCGGCAGTTCGATCGCGATCAGGGCAAGCGCGGCATCGGTCCAGGCGCCGGCAGCGACCAGGCGATCGAGGCGCTGGGCCTCCGCTGTGCGGCGCATTGCCGGCAGGCGCTTGCAGGTGGTGAGGCAGATCGCGGTGAAACTCGTAGCGTCAAGCGGAGCCGTTTCGGATGGCGCTTCGGAAAGGGGCGTTCGCTGAATCGAGATGAACGACATGACGGGTCTCCATGAACAGCGCGATCTTCGGAAGACCGCATCATGCAATATCCGTAGTCCGTCATTTGAATACGAGGCAGCTTCGGGCACGAAGATATAAAGGCTGCATAAGCGCCCGAGGACTAGCGGCGCACGCGCATGCGCTCCGCCGCGTCTTTATGAAATTCCTATAAGTTCGCTGCTGGCCTCATCTCGAAAACCTACGTCCTGAATGGCACCTGATCGTGCATCGGGCGCGCGAGCCATTTGCTCCGTGCCGCCTCAGCCATTGCATCAGGAGCATTCCATGCTGGACATCGTCATGCTGGCCCTCGGGCTCGGCTTTTTCATTCTCACCCTGGGCTACGCTTATGCCTGCGAGCGGCTGTGAGGAGCGCATCATGATTTTCGATTACACGCTCGCCGGCTTCGTGTCCGCGGCATTGCTGATCTACCTCACTTACGCGCTGCTGCGACCCGAGCGGTTCTGAGCGCGCGCACCTCAAAAGGTCAACTGACATGACAATGATTGGCTGGATTCAAATTGCTCTGTACTGCGCGGTGGTTCTCGCGCTGGTGAAGCCGCTCGGCGGCTACATGACATCCGTTTTCAACGGCGAGCGTACTTTCCTCTCTCCGATTCTGCGACCGGTCGAAGCCGGGCTGTACTGGATCGGTGGCGTCGACGAGAAACGTGAGCAGCACTGGCTGACCTATACGGTTGCCATGCTGCTGTTTCACGTGGTCGGTTTCCTCGGTCTCTACGCGATCATGCGGCTGCAGGCCGTGCTGCCGTTCAATCCTGCGGGGCAATCCGCGGTCGCCGAAGATCTCTCCTTCAACACCGCGATCTCCTTCATCACCAACACCAACTGGCAGAACTACGGCGGCGAAAGCACCATGTCGTATCTGACCCAGATGCTGGGTCTGACGGTACATAACTTCCTGTCGGCGGCGGCCGGCATCGCATTGGCCGTGGCACTGATCCGCGGCTTCGCACGCTCGTCGATGCGCACCATCGGAAATTTCTGGGTCGATATTACCCGTTGCACGCTCTATGTGCTGCTGCCGATCTGCATCGTCTACACGCTGTTCCTGGTCTGGCAGGGTATGCCGCAGACGCTCGGCGCCTATGTCGATGCGACGACGCTTGAAGGTGCGAAGCAGACCATCGCGGTTGGCCCCGTTGCGTCGCAGGTTGCCATCAAGATGCTCGGCACCAATGGCGGCGGCTTCTTCAACGCCAATGCGGCGCATCCATTCGAGAACCCGACAGCGCTGTCGAACTTCATCCAGATGATCTCGATCTTCGCGCTGGGTGCGGCGATGACCAATGTGTTCGGCCGCATGGTCGGCAACCCCAGGCAAGGCTGGGCGATTCTGGCCGTGATGGGTGTGCTGTTCATTGTCGGCGTTGCCGTCACCTATGGCGCCGAAGCCTCGGGTACCACAGGCCTGAATGCACTCGGCCTCACCGGCGGCAATATGGAAGGCAAGGAGCTGCGCTTCGGCATCGTCGCCTCCAGCCTGTTCGCGGTCATCACCACGGCGGCGTCCTGCGGTGCGGTCAATGCGATGCATGACTCGTTTACAGCGATTGGCGGCATGATTCCGCTGATCAATATGCAGCTCGGCGAGATCATCGTTGGCGGCGTCGGTGCCGGTCTCTATGGCATGCTGCTGTTCGTCGTACTGGCGATCTTCGTCGCTGGTCTGATGGTCGGTCGCACACCGGAATATGTCGGCAAGAAGATCGAGGCGCGCGAAGTAAAAATGGCGATGCTTGCCATTCTCGTCCTGCCGCTGATGTATCTCGGTTGGACCGCGGTGGCGGTGGTGCTGCCCTCGGCCGTGGCCTCCATGGCCAATGCTGGGCCGCATGGCTTCACCGAAGTGCTCTACGCCTTCACCTCGGCCACCGGCAATAACGGCTCGGCCTTCGGCGGGCTCACCGGCAACACCTTCTTTTACAACCTCACACTGGCGAGTTCGATGTTCGTCGGTCGCTTCTTCATGATCGTGCCCGCCATGGCGCTGGCCGGATCATTGGCCGCGAAGAAGTCGATTCCGGCTTCGGCCGGTACCTTGCCGACCACCGGCGGATTGTTCGTCGGCCTCGTCATCGGTGTGATTCTGATCATCGGCGGTCTCACTTTCTTCCCGGCACTCGCGCTCGGGCCGATCGTCGAGCACCTCACGATGACCGCCAGCACCCTGTTCTGATCGGATTTGGAGTTATGTCCATGGAAACGTTGAAACTGCAGAAGCGGGTGCCGGTCTCGGCCATGCTCGATTCGAAAATTGTCATCCCAGCCATCGGCTCGGCTTTCAAAAAGCTTGATCCGCGGCTGATGATCAAGAATCCCGTGATGTTCGTGGTCGAGGTCGTCGCCGCACTCACCACGGTGATCTTCATCAAGAACGTCATCACCGGCGGAAGCGATCTGGGATTTGCGTTCCAGATCATCCTCTGGCTCTGGTTCACGGTGCTGTTCGCCAACTTTGCCGAAGCCGTCGCCGAAGGGCGCGGCAAGGCGCAGGCGGAATCGCTGAAGAAGACCCGCACCGAAAGCCAGGCCAAGCTGCTCACCGGCAGCGACAGCGGCGACAAGAGCTACCGCATGGTCTCGGGCACCAGCCTGAAGGTCGGCGATATCGTTCTGGTGGAAGCCGGCGACAACATCCCGTCCGACGGTGAAGTGATCGAAGGCGTGGCTTCAGTTAATGAGGCGGCGATCACCGGCGAGTCCGCACCTGTCATTCGTGAATCCGGCGGCGATCGCTCGGCGGTGACCGGTGGCACGCAGGTGCTGTCCGACTGGATTCGCGTCCGCATCACTGCGGCGCAAGGCTCGACCTTTATCGACCGCATGATCAAGCTGGTCGAAGGCGCCGAGCGGCAGAAAACGCCGAACGAGATCGCGCTGAACATTCTCCTGGTCGGCCTCACCATCATCTTCGTGTTCGCCACGGTGACGATCCCGAGCTATGCGGCCTATGCCGGTGGCTCGATCTCCGTGGTGGTGCTGGTCGCACTGTTTGTCACGCTGATTCCGACCACCATCGGCGCGCTGCTGTCCGCCATCGGCATTGCGGGCATGGATCGTCTCGTGCGCTTTAACGTGCTTGCGATGTCCGGCCGCGCGGTGGAAGCCGCCGGTGACGTCGATACGTTGTTGCTCGACAAGACCGGTACCATCACGCTCGGAAATCGTCAGGCGACAGCCTTCCGTCCGGCGCGCGGCGTGACCGAGCAGGAACTGGCCGATGCGGCGCAGCTTGCATCGCTCGCGGACGAAACCCCGGAAGGCCGCTCCATCGTCGTGCTGGCCAAGGAGAAATACGGCATCCGCGGCCGCGACATGGCCGAACTGTCAGCGACTTTCGTGCCGTTCACCGCACAGACCCGGATGAGTGGTGTCGATGCCGGTGGTTCGTCGGTCCGCAAGGGAGCGGTGGATTCGATACTCGCTTACGTCAACGGTGGCGCGTCGTTCGCCGTCGCGTCCGGCAACACCGTGCGTGCAATGCAGCCGGCCGCGATGTCGGACACGGCACGTGAAATCCAGGCGATCTCCGACGAGATTGCAAAGGGCGGTGGCACCCCGCTGGCGGTCGCGCGCGATGGCAAACTGCTCGGCGTCATCCATCTGAAGGACATCGTCAAGGGCGGCATCCGTGAGCGTTTTGCCGAACTGCGCCGCATGGGCATCCGCACCATCATGATCACCGGCGACAATCCGATGACCGCTGCGGCCATCGCAGCCGAAGCCGGCGTCGATGATTTCCTGGCGCAGGCGACACCCGAGGACAAGCTGCAGCTCATCCGCGACGAGCAGGCCAAGGGCAAGCTGGTGGCGATGTGCGGCGACGGCACCAACGACGCGCCGGCACTGGCGCAAGCCGATGTAGGCGTTGCGATGAACACCGGCACGCAGGCGGCGCGCGAAGCGGGCAACATGGTCGATCTGGACTCCAATCCGACCAAGCTCATCGAAGTCGTCGAAATTGGCAAGCAGCTCCTGATGACGCGGGGGGCGCTGACCACGTTCTCGATCGCCAATGACGTGGCGAAATACTTCGCCATTATCCCGGCGATCTTCCTCGCCTTCTATCCGCAGCTTGAAGCGCTCAATGTCATGAAGCTGGCGAGCCCGCAGAGCGCCATCCTGTCGGCCATTATCTTCAACGCGATCATCATCATCGCGCTGATTCCGTTGGCCCTGAAAGGCGTCGCCTATCGCCCGATCGGCGCCGGCGCACTGCTCGGCCGCAACCTGCTGATCTACGGCCTCGGCGGCATCATCGTTCCGTTCATCGGCATCAAGGCGATTGACCTCGTCGTCACCGCCCTGCACCTGGTTTGAGGAGTTACATTATGTTGAGAGAAATTCGCCCAGCCATCGTTCTGCTGCTCGGCCTCACGGCCATCACCGGTCTCGGCTACCCGCTCGCGATGACGGGCGTCGCTGAAGCGATTATGCCGAACCAGGCGCAAGGCAGCCTCATCGAACGGGACGGCAAGGTTGTCGGCTCGTCCCTGATCGGTCAGGAATTCAAGGGTGAGGAATACTTCCACGGCCGCCCGTCGGCGACCCTGGGTCCCGACCCGCAGGATTCCACAAAGACGGTGCCGCAGCCTTACAATGCTATCAACTCGATGGGCTCCAATCTCGGCCCGACCAGCAAGGCGCTGATCGACCGCGTGAAGGAGGACGTCGAGAAACTGAAGGCCGAGAACCCGTCGATGCCGGTGCCGATCGATCTCGTGACCACCTCGGGCAGCGGTCTCGACCCGAACATTTCGCCGGAGGGTGCGCTGTTTCAGGTGCCTCGCGTCGCCAAGGCGCGCAAGCTGCCGGAGGATCGCGTCCGTCAGCTGGTGACAGATAAGGTCGAAGGCCGCCTCGGCGGTCTGCTAGGCGAACCGCGCGTTAACATTCTTGCCTTGAACCTCGCGCTGGACGCCGCCGCACTGAAGTAGGCCGTCTAGGCCGCAGCCGTAGCGGAGACTATATTGCCTTATGGCAAATCAGCGCCGCGATCCCGATCAACGACCTTCGCCTGAGGCCTTGCTGGAAACAGCAAGGCGCGAGGAGGGCGTGGCCGGGCGGCTGAAGATCTTCGTCGGCGCCGCCCCCGGCGTCGGCAAGACTTATGAGATGCTGCAGAGCGCCCATGCCAGGCGCAAGGCGGGCGTCGATGTGGTGGTCGGTGTCGTCGAGACCCATGGCCGCGCCGAGACCGAGGCGTTGCTCACGGGTCTTGAAGTCGTTCCCCGGCGCCGTATCGATCACAAGGGTCAAGTTCTCGAGGAAATGGACCTCGATGCCTTGATCGCACGGCGGCCGCAGATCGCATTGGTGGACGAACTCGCCCATACCAACGCGTCCGGCAGTCGGCATCCGAAACGTTATCTCGACGTCGCGGAACTATTGGCCGCAGGGATCGACGTCTACACGGCAGTCAATATCCAGCACATCGAAAGCCTGAATGATGTGGTCGCCCAAATCACTCATGTGCGGGTGCGCGAGACCGTGCCGGATTCGGTGTTCGATCGTGCAGACGCCATCGAGCTGATCGACCTCACCCCGGACGATCTGATCCAGCGCCTGAAGGAAGGCAAGGTCTACGTTCCCAAACAGGCCGAGCGCGCGCTGGAGCATTATTTCTCGCCTGGCAATCTCACGGCGTTGCGCGAGCTGGCGTTGCGACGGACGGCCGACCGGGTCGATGAGCAATTGCTCACGCATATGCAGGCCAATGCCATTGCCGGCCCGTGGGCTGCCGGCGAACGCATTCTGGTCTGTATCAGTGAGGACCCGCGCTCAGCCGGGCTGGTGCGCTACACCAAGCGTCTCGCGGATCGGCTTCACGCGCCGTGGACGGCGGTCAGCATCGAGACGCGACGCAGCCTTCAACTCACCGAAGAACAGCGCGACCGGCTTGCTGATACGTTGCGGCTCGCCGAGGCGCTTGGCGCCGAAGCCCTAACGATTCCGGGCGCAGGCCGGCGCATCGCCGACGATCTGCTCGGCTATGCGCATGCCAATAACGTCACCCAGATCGTGATAGGCAAGGCATCGCGGTCATGGTGGTTCGAATTGGTGCGCGGTTCGGTGGTGCATGATCTCGTGCGGCGCGCCGGCAATATCAGCGTGCATGTGATCGCCGGCGATGCACTGCCGACGGAGCCGGCTGCGAAACGTGCGCAGATGACCGACCGCGTCGAGCCGTTCGATGCAAAGCCCTATATTGCGGCGCTGGCGGTCGTGGCGCTGGCTCTTGGAGCCGCAACGCTGCTGCGTCCGATCTTCGGGATCGAGAATGTCGATCTGATGTTTCTCACCGCCGTGGTCGGCGTCGCCGTGCGCTTTGGTCTCTGGCCATCGCTGCTGGCGAGCGTCGTGGCATCGCTGAGCTATAATTTTTTCTTCCTGCCACCGGTCTATACGCTCACCATCACCGATCCGACCAATGTGGCGGCCTTCTTCTTCTTCATGCTGATCGCCATTCTCGTGTCCAATGTCGCGGCGCGGGTGCGCACCCAGGCCGTCTCGGCCTTTGGCCGTGTGCGCACAACCGAGTCGCTCTATGCGTTCAGCCGCAAACTCGCGGGTACGGCGGCGCTTGACGACGTGCTGTGGGCGAGCGCGTATCAGATCGCATTGATGCTGAAGGTGCGGGTTGTGTTGCTGTTGCCGGAGCAGGGTGTGATCACCGTCAAGGCCGGATATCCGCCTGAGGACGAATTGGACAAGGCGGATCTGGCCGCTGCCAACTGGGCCTGGAGCAATGATCGCCCGGCGGGGCGTGGGTCCGATACGTTACCCGGCGCGAAGCGGCTGTTTCTTCCCATGCGCACCGGCCGTGGGCCGATCGGCGTGATCGGCATCGACGATGACCGTACGGGTCCGCTGCTGACGCCGGACCAGCGCCGGTTGCTGGATGCGCTTGTGGATCAGAGCGCACTCGCCATCGAGCGCGTACAACTCGTCGAAGACATGGACCGTGCGCAGCGCAACGTCGAATCCGATAGGTTGCGTCAGGCGCTGCTGACCTCGATCTCGCATGATCTGAAGACGCCGCTGGCCTCCGTGCTCGGTGCGGCTTCCACGCTGCGCGATCTATCGCCGAAGCTCAGCGAGGCCGAGAAGGCCGATCTGCTCGGTACGGTAATCGACGAATCCGAACGGCTGAACCGCTTCATCGCCAATCTGCTGGATATGACCAAGCTGGAATCCGGTGCCGTGGTGCCGAATGCAACGCTGCAGGATCTCACCGAGATCGTCGGTAGCGCGCTGCGCCGGGCCGGCAAGATCCTCAGCAGGCATCGCGTCGCGCTCGATCTGGCGCCAAACCTGCCGATGCTGGAGCTTGATGCGGTATTGTTCGAGCAGGTGCTGTTCAATCTGCTCGACAATGCCGCGAAATATGCCCCGGATGACACCACCATCACGATCAGGGCCATGCGCGATGCGGACTCAGTCTCGCTGCAGGTGACGGACGAGGGGACGGGCATTCCACCCGCCGATCTCGAGCAGGTGTTCGATAAATTCTATCGCGCCAACAAGGGCGATCACGTTCGGGCGGGCACCGGCCTCGGCCTTGCGATCTCCCGGGGCTTTGTTGAGGCAATGCGTGGCACTATTTCGGCCACCAATCGCGCCGACCGATCAGGCGCCGTGCTGACCATCCGCCTTCCCATCCCGCCGGCCTCCGAAGCTCTGGACACCGCCGCATGAACACCGCCGCCATCAAGGTCCTGGTCATCGATGATGAGCCGCCGATCCGCAAATTGCTGCGCATGGGCCTCAGCACCCAGGGTTATGACATCCTTGAGGCCAGCAACGGCAAGATCGCGCTGGAGAAATTGGCGGAGAAGCCCGCTTTGATCATTCTCGATCTGGGCCTGCCGGACATCCAGGGCCACGATCTGCTGCAGATGATTCGCGCCCGCGACGACAGCGTGCCGATCGTGGTGCTGTCCAGCCGCGGCGATGAAGCTGGCAAGGTGCAGGCGCTCGATCTCGGTGCCGACGACTATCTCACCAAGCCGTTTGGCATGGATGAGCTGCTGGCACGCATGCGGGCCGCGCTCAGGCATCAGCTACAGGTTCATGGCGAGCGGCCGGTATTCCGCTCCGGGGAATTGTCGGTCGATCTGGTGCGTCGCATCGTCAAGGTGGGTGACCGTGAGGTGAAACTGTCACCAAAGGAATATGAGTTGCTGCGGGTCCTGGTGCAGCATGCCGGCAAGGTGCTGACCCATCGGTTTCTGCTGAAGGAATTGTGGGACGAGCTCACCGACGCACAATATCTGCGCGTTTATGTCCGCCAGCTGCGTCAAAAGATCGAGCTCGATCCGGAGCGCCCGCAATTCGTCCTGACCGAAACGGGTATCGGCTACCGGCTGCGCGCCGGAGAATAGCTAACGACAAACCCGTCAAACAGCAGGTTATTTGGTCTGCCGGGCGGCCGATGCCGGTGCGTTGTAGTCCAGCAGCCGGATCGCCTCGTCGGCGGCGTCCACCATCTCCGACATCAGCTTGCGCGTTCGCTCGAAATCCGCAGCCGACATGCTGCGAAACAGCATATCGTTCACCGGACGCTGAACGGGTGCCAATTCATTGAGCAGCGCGCGCGCTTTCGGCGTGATGGTCAGAATGACACGGCGGCGATCTTCCTCATCGGTCTCTTTTTCAACAAGGCCGTTTGATACCAGCTTGTTGATCTCGATCGTAATGAACGCGCCGCTGAAGTGCAGGTGCTCGGCGACCTGATTGACGCCGATCTTCTCATCCGTGCCGCTCAAATGAGCAATGGCAATCAGCACGGTGTATTGCGTGCCGGACAGGCCGATCACTGCGCCGAGTTGCCCGCGCACAGCCTGAAGCCGCGCCGAAAACGCCAATGTGTCATGGACAAATTGACGGAAAGCCCGATCCGATCCGTCGACCATCAATTGTGGCCGCGAAATCGTCGGTTCTACCTTCATTTTACGTGATTTGCTCTTAATCGCCATCAGGTCCCCGCACACCTATGAGTCGTATAGCGGCGGCGTTACGCACAAACAAGTTGGAACCAGTGCGTTTTGATAGCAGGCCAGCCATGCTTGACAGCGCGCACTTTCGTTCGATAATATAGCTTTGTTATAAAGCTAATGCGCGTCGTTCAGGTTTCGCGATCAGGAGATGACCATGGGCGCCACTGCGGACGTGGATCCTCGCGCCTTCCGACAGGCGCTCGGACAGTTTGCCACCGGCGTCGCCGTGATCACGGCCGAAGCGGCCGATGGCCAGGCGATCGGCTTGACCATGAGTTCGTTCAACTCGGTCTCGGTGGACCCGCCGCTGATCCTGTTCTCGATCGACCGCAAGGCCTTCAGCCTCAAGGCGATGACCGAGGCCAAAGGTTATGCCGTGAACATCCTCGGCCGCGATCAGGAGCATCTGTCGAACAAGTTCGCCAGGGCGCTCGGCGACAAGTGGGCGGCGGTCGAACATACGCTGGGCCATGAGGCGGCGCCCCTGATCGCCGGCGCGCTCGCACACTTCGAATGTGCGCCATACGCGCAATATGACGGCGGGGACCATGTGATCTTCGTCGGCCGGGTGGTGAAGTTCAGCGCCTATCCGGCCAACGAGCCGTTGGTCTTCTTCCGTAGGGCCTATCGCAGCCTTGCAAGCACCGAGCGCAGCCCGGAATGGCCGCTGCCGATGCACTACTGAAATAACGCACCTGAAAATGCTATCCATGACTGAAAGTGATCGAGGCAACCCATGATCAAGACCGGCGAACAGCATATCGCGAGCCTGCGCGACGGCCGTGAAATCTATCTCGATGGCGAGCTGGTGGATGACGTGACCACCCATCCGGCCTTCCGGGGGGCGGTGGCTTCGATCGGACGGATGTTCGATTTCCAGAGCGCGCCGGAAAATCGCGAGCTGATGACTTTCGAGACCGAGACTGGCACCCGAGCCAACCGGATCTGGGAATTGCCCGGCAGCTATGATGCGCTGGTCAATCGTCGCCGTGGCCTGGAGGCCTGGACCGAGCTGCATGCCGGCTTCATGGGCCGCGCGCCGGATCACGTCGCTTCGTGCATCGCCGGCATGTATATGGGCGTCGAGGTATTCGAGGCCTACGACAAGGATCGCGCGAAGGCGCTGGCGGATTACTATCGCTACGCCCGCGACAACGATCTTTACCTCACTTATGTGATCATCAACCCGCAGGCCGACCGCTCCAAGAGCGCGGCCGAGCAGGCCGATCCGTTCCTGTCGGCGGGCGTAGTGTCGCGCGATGCCGAGGGCCTGACGATCCGTGGCGCCAAGATGTTGGCCACCGGCGGCATCATGGCGAACGAGGTGTTCGTCACCTGTATCCAGCCGCTGCAGCCCGGCGATGAGAAATATGCGGTGTCTTTCGCGGTTCCGATGAACACCAAGGGTCTGAAGGTTCTGTCGCGCAAGTCCTATGAAGCTGCGTCGCCGTCCGTGTTCGACAATCCGCTGTCGAGCCGCTTCGATGAAAATGATGCCGTGCTGTACTTCGACGACGTGAAGGTGCCTTGGGATCGGGTGTTCATCGTCGATGACATCGCGATGTGCCAGAAGCAGTTCCACGCGACCCCGGCGCATGTGTATCAGAACTATCAGGCCATGATCCGGCTCTCGGTGAAGCTGCGCTTCCTGATCGGGATCGCGCACCGGACCGCCGAGACCAACGGCATAGCCGGCTTCCCGCAGGTCAGGGAAATGCTCGGCCAACTCGCAGCCGAAGTGTCGATGGTCGAAGCCTTCGTCGTCGCGATGGAGACCAAGGGCACGCAGCGCGGCGCTCATTACGTGCCGGACCGGGCGATGCTGTATTCGGCACAGGTCCTCACCCAGCAGCTCTATTCCAAGGTCATCAACACGCTGCGCGAGCTCGCCGGCGGCGGCATGATCATGCTGCCGTCCTCGGTGAAGGATTTTGCCAATCCGGAATTGGCGCGTCTGATCGGCAAGACCCAGCAGTCCCCCGCGGCCAGCGCGACCGAGAAGGTCAAGTTTTACAAGCTGGCCTGGGACGCGGTCGGCTCCGAATTCGCCTCGCGTCACTCGCAATACGAGATGTTTTTCGCCGGCGCGACCTTCGTCACCAAGGGCCATGCGTTCCGCACCTATGACTGGATGAGGTCGGCGGCGTTGCTCGACAAGATGCTGTCCAGCTATGACCTTGCCGATGAAGTCTCCACCTCAACGGCGCCGGCTGCCTCGCCGCGCGCTGTCGCTTGATCTGTCCCCTCAGGAACACTGACCATGGCCATCAATAAACTTCACGACGAATTCCGCACCGTCGATATGTCTTCGGGATGGGAGACGCCCGCGGGCTATCCGGCCGGCATCCAGCAGAAGATCCTGTCGGGGGCGCTCGACGAAGTGAACAAGCGTGGCAGCCGCACCCGCTTGCTGCGCTTCGAGCCGGGCGTCTACACCACCGAGCCGTTCGTGCACGAATATTGGGAAGAAGTATTCCTGTTCACCGGCGACCTGATCGTCGGCAATGACAAGCATGGCAATGGCGGCGAGTCCTTCAAGCCTAACACCTATGCCTGCCGTCCGCCCGGCGCCTATCACGGCCCGTTCAAGTCGATCGGTGGCTGCGTGCTGATGGAAATCCACTATTTCGATCCGGCCTGAGCCGTTTCGCGTCTCCTCCTGATGGCGGCGCGCTTTCTTCGTGGCGCGACCGCTGCTTCTTCGGAAGGTTTCTCCTCGGCCGGCGTGGCCGTCTTCGGTTTGATCCGAAGTCGCAAACGTCCGGTCGAGCCCTCTCCGACCTCGAATGTCTCCATTTTGCGCACTAGGTCGCTCAGCTTCTTGAAGCCGTAGGTGCGGACGTCGAAGTCAGACACCGTGTTCGGAAGTTGTTCTCCGACCCGGTCCAGATTGACCCAGCCGTCTTCGTTGCTCAGTTGGGATACCACTTTTTCCAGAATGGGAACTGCGGCAGCGGGGCTTTGCAAGGCTGCCGGCTTTGACGATTGCTCCGTGCTTGCCGTCGCACGCTCGGATCTCAGGTTCTCCGTATAGATGAAGCGCCGGCACGCCTGCCGAAAACTCTCGGGTGTTTTCCGCGTGCCGAAGCCGTAGACGTCAGCGCCCTGCTCGCGGAGCCGTGAGGCGAGACGTGTGAAGTCGCTATCGGAGGACACCAGGCAAAAGCCGTCGAACCGCCCGCTATGCAGCAGGTCCATCGCGTCGATCACCAGCGCGATGTCGGACGAGTTCTTGCCCTTCGTGTAGGCGAACTGTTGGTAAGGATCTATGGCGTGTTTTTGCAGGATGTCGGCCCAGGATCTGAGCTGCGGACTTGAGAAGTCGCCGTAGATCCGGCGAACGCTGGCTTCGCCGAATTTGGAGATTTCCTCGAACAAGCTGCCAGCAATCTGCGGAGACGTGTTGTCGGCATCGATCAGGACCGCGAAACGGGGCAAACGCTGCTGTGCGACGTTCATCTGCAACCTCTGCCCGCTGGATGAATGGCCCGCTCAGTCTGTCAGCTTTTTGCTGCAGGCGAAACATACCTGGGGGAGCGTATCTCTCGTCAGCCCGGCCATTGCGCGGTAAAGTCACCCAAATCCCGCGAATCGCGGGCGCTGAAAGAGGCAATTGAGACCATGACCATCCGCCTGCATCGCGGCGATCTACCAGATCTGAGCCGCTACACCGATTCAGTTGCGATCGACACCGAGACCATGGGTCTCAATCCGCATCGCGACCGGCTATGCGTGGTGCAGCTTTCGCCCGGCGATGGAAGCGCCGATGTCGTACAGATCCCGATGGGCCACACGGATGCGCCGAACCTGAAGAAGCTGCTCGGCGATCCCAAGGTGACCAAGATCTTCCACTTCGCGCGGTTCGATCTCGCTGCTCTCTACAATGCGTTCGGCGTCATGCCCGAGCCGGTCTATTGCACCAAGATCGCCTCCCGCCTGTGTCGCACCTATACCGACAGGCATGGTCTCAAGGATCTGGTCCGCGAAGTCCTCGGCGTGGATCTGTCGAAGCAGCAGCAGTCGAGCGACTGGGGCAGTCAGACCCTCAGCGAGGCCCAGCTATCCTATGCGGCGTCGGACGTGCTGCATCTGCATGGGCTGCGCGAGCGGTTGAACGTCATGCTGGCGCGCGAGGGCCGCACCGAACTGGCGCAGGCCTGTTTTGACTTCCTCCCGACCCGGGCCAAACTGGACCTCTCAGGCTGGGAAAATGAGGACATTTTCGCTCATTCGTGACCGGCCTGCGGCGAAGTGACTTTCTGAAACAGTTCAGGGTCCCTCCCGCCGCGTTTCGGTCATACTCCTCGTTCTGGTGGGCGGGGCTGCAAACCGGTGCATTTCAGCGTAGACTGGCGCCGGTTTGGCAGGCCTTTCGGTGTGGCCCTTTTTGTCATGGCCCGTTGGAGCGACGGTGAGTTCAGTTCAGATTCCCAGCTATCAGGCGGGCATGGATGCGCGGTTCAGGGCCGCGGCACGCCATAGCCGTCTGGTGCGTCTGCTGCGGATTGCTGTCCCTGCCGTCGTGATCCTGTCGATGGCGGCAATTGTCGGCGTGTCGATCTTCAATCCGTTCCGGATCCTCGCCAAATTGCCGCTCGACATGGGCAATCTGGTCGTTTCGGGGACCAAGATCACCATGGAGACGCCGCATCTGGCCGGTTTCTCGCCGGACGGACGGCCCTATGAGTTATGGGCCAAGGCTGCGACGCAGGATCTGACAGATCCCGACAATGTCGAACTAACAACCTTGCGCGCCAAGGTGATGATGGAAGACAAGTCGACAATGACGATGGATGCCCGCACCGGGAAGTTCAATTCGAAATCGCAGATGCTCTATCTGTATCAGGACATTTTCCTGCAAACCACGACCGGCTACGAAGCCAAGCTGACACAGGCGAACATTGATATTGCCAATGGCACGGTCACGTCGGACGAACCGGTCGATGTCAAACTTCTCAACGGCACTCTGCTCGGGCAACGGATGCGCATCACGGAACACGGTGAGCTGGTTCGGTTCGAGGGCGGTGTGTCGATGAACCTGAAGATGGACCCGCCTTCGCCGGATGCTACGGCACAGCCTGAGACCGTGGCAGAGCCTGAAGTCGCGCCGGAGCCCGTGAAACCGCGGGCCGCCAACGGCAAGCGCGCCAACGCGAAATGAATGTGATGATTTTTCCCGTAAGCAATGTCCGATTCCGCGGGGTGACCGGCGCTGCGATCGCTGTGCTCTTGCTCATTCTGGTAGGTGACGCAAATGCGCAGAGCGCGGTGCAGGGTGTGCCGAACGCGATGCAGGGCTTCTCGCAGAATCGCGATCAGCCCATCCAGATCGAGGCCGCATCGCTGGAAATGCGCGACAAGAAAAAGGAAGCGACCTTCGCAGGCGATGTGAAGGTCGTCCAGGGCGACACCACGATGAAGTCGAAGACTCTCGTGGTCTTCTATGACGGCGGCGGCTCCGCGAACGAGCCGGCGGCCAAGGCTGCGCCCAAGGCGCCGATCAAGGCGGCGCAGCCGGGCCCGGGCGGTTCGTCGGCGATCAAGCGGCTTGAAGCGCGCGGCGGCGTCATCGTCACCCAGAAGGACCAGGTCGTCACCGGCGAGACGGCGGTGTTCGACACCCGGACCAATCTCGTCACCATGCAGGGCAATGTTGTGCTTACCCAGGGCAAGAATGTACTGCGCGGCGATCGTCTGACCGTGGATATGACCACGGGCACCTCACGCGTCGAATCCAACAGCGGCAGGGTCCAGGGCATGTTCGAGTCGTCCGGCCAGAAGGGTGGCGGTGGCCCGACTTCGATCATACCCGGGCCTGGAGGCGGAAAACCCAAGTAACTCGAAGGGTTTATCGATAGGGGCGAGCCGGATCCGGTTGAATCTGGCTGCGTAACCCGTTATCGCCATTGTTTTAATCGACATGGAAGGCTTGGCGTTCGGCTGGGCAAGGGACATCTAGTCCGCCATGCTGTTCCCAGTGATCGAACATGCCGCGACCTGGCGCGGATGACGTTTAGAGGCTGATCGAAGCGCGAATGGTTGATTTCCTCGGCATGTTCCGTCGGCGCGCTCCAAAACGCGGTCCGCAAGGCTTTGCACGCTCGCCGGTCGACATCACGGCGCTCGGCGACAGCATGGGCGACATGCTGGGCAGCCCCAGCCGCGAGGCGCCGCCCTTGGCGCGCACCGCTCCGGCCGATACGCCCCAGGTTCCGCAGGCTCGGGCGGAGGCGCCGCGTGCCACACAGCCTGCGCCGGCCCGCCGTCCGGACAAGGCGCCGCAGCGGCCCCGGACCAACGGCGCCGCCGCACCAAAAGCTGCCCCGCGTGCGGGCTATCTGGCCGTCCATAATGTGAAAAAGAGCTTCGGCTCACGCCAGGTCACCCGCGGCGTCAGCATTTATGTTCGTCGTGGTGAGGCCGTCGGCCTGCTCGGACCGAACGGTGCCGGCAAGACCACGGTGTTCTACATGATCACCGGCCTGATCAAGCCCGACAGCGGCGCCATTGAGCTTGACGGCCACGACGTCACCCAGCTGCCGATGTATCAACGTGCGCGCCTCGGCATCGGCTATCTGCCGCAGGAAGCCTCGATTTTTCGCGGCCTCACGGTCGAGCAGAACATCCGTGCGGTGCTGGAGGTCGTCGAGCCCAGCCGCAAGAAGCGCGAGCGCGAGCTCGACGGGCTGCTCGAAGAGTTCAACATCCAGAGACTGCGCAAGTCGCCGTCGATCGCGCTGTCCGGCGGTGAGCGCCGCCGCGTTGAAATTGCGCGCGCGCTGGCGACGCGGCCGAATTACATGCTGCTCGACGAGCCCTTTGCCGGCATCGACCCGATTGCGGTGGGGGATATTCAGGACCTGGTTCGTCACCTGACCAATCGCGGCATCGGCGTGCTCATCACCGACCACAACGTGCGCGAAACGCTGGGGCTGACAGACCGCGCCTACATCGTCTATGCTGGTGAAATCCTGACGGAGGGATCTCCTGAGGAGATCGTGGCTGACCCGGACGTGCGTCGCCTTTACCTTGGCGAGGAATTCCGCCTCTAGACCAAATTTACAATTCGTCAAGCCGTGTACATCAGGCCGGGAAAGAGATAAGCAAGAAACGGACCAACTTTTGGATCGGTTTTTGCCTCCATGGCGCTGACGCAGAGACTAGAGTTCCGGCAATCCCAGTCGCTGGTGATGACGCCGCAGCTGATGCAGGCCATCAAGCTGCTGCAGCTGTCGAATCTCGATCTCGCAACCTTTGTCGAAGATGAACTGGAGCGCAATCCGCTGCTGGAACGCGCCAGCGACGGTCCTGAGCCGCCAGTGGCCGGCGAGGCCAGCCCCGAGCGCAGCGAGTTTTCCAGCCAGGACGAGGCGGGCTATGCCTCCGGCCACGACGATGGCGGTGACCATTCCGATTTTTCCGATCGTTCAGGCGGCGACAGCTTCGATGCGCCGGCGCCCGACGAGTGGATGAACCGCGAACTCGGCACCCGCGCCGAGATCGAACAGACCCTGGACACCGGGCTGGATAACGTCTTTTCCGAAGAGCCGGCCGAAACCGCCGCACGCAACGCACAAGACGCTGCTCCGACCGCCTATACCGAATGGGGCGGCGGCGCCTCCAACGACGACAGCTACAATCTTGAGGCCTTTGTTGCCGCGGAAGTGACGCTCGGCAGCCATCTCGCCGAACAGCTCTCGGTGGCGTTCTCGTCGCCCGCGCAGCGGATGATCGGTCAGTATCTGATCGATCTCGTTGATGAGGCCGGCTACCTGCCGCAAGATCTTGGCGACGTGCATGAGCGGCTGGGTGCCTCTGTTGACGATGTCCAAAATGTTCTCGGTGCGTTGCAGAAATTCGATCCGCCGGGTGTCTGCGCGCGCAGTCTCAGCGAATGTCTCGCAATCCAGTTGCGTGAACAGAACCGTTACGACCCCGCGATGCAGGCATTGGTCGAGCATCTCGATCTCCTGGCCAAGCGCGACATCGGCAATCTCAGAAAAATCTGCGGCGTCGACGACGAAGATCTGACCGACATGATCGGTGAGATTCGCAGACTCGATCCGAAGCCCGGTCTGAAGTTTGGCTCGGCGCGAACACAGACCGTAGTGCCTGATGTCTATGTGCGGCCGGGTCCTGATGGCGGCTGGCATGTTGAGTTGAACAGCGACACACTGCCGCGCGTTCTCGTGAACCAGGTTTATTATTCCGAATTGTCGAAAACGATCCGTAAGGATGGCGACAAGTCGTACTTCACGGATTGTCTACAGAATGCGACCTGGCTGGTGCGTGCGCTCGATCAGCGCGCGCGTACTATCCTGAAGGTTGCGACCGAGATCGTCCGGCAACAGGATGGCTTCTTCACGCAGGGTGTTGCGCATCTGCGGCCGTTGAATCTCAAGGCGGTTGCTGATGCCATTCAAATGCATGAATCGACCGTGTCGCGCGTCACCGCCAATAAGTACATGGCGACAAATCGCGGCAGCTTTGAATTGAAATACTTCTTTACGGCGTCGATCGCGTCGGCTGATGGCGGCGAAGCGCATTCGGCTGAAGCGGTGCGACATCACATCAAGCAATTGATTGATGGAGAAAGTCCTTCTCTTATTCTTTCGGACGACACGATCGTGGAACGCTTGCGCGAAGCCGGAATTGATATCGCGCGCCGTACCGTTGCCAAATACCGTGAAGCCATGCGTATCCCGTCTTCAGTTCAGCGCCGACGCGACAAGCAGAGTATGCTCGGCAATGCACTCACGGCACCCGCCACTCCGTCCGATAGGGCACCCGACCGATCCCGCGACACTGCACCAGCTTGATTGCACTCCCGTGGAAACGGGATACTGTCGGTTCAAGGCAGAAGAATCGAGGCATCAGCATGACCCTTCGTATCTCGGGAAAAAGCATCAATGTCGGAGACGCTTTGCGAGGCCGCGTGAGCGAGCGGACCGATGAGGTCCTTCGCAAATATTTCGATGGCAACTATTCCGGTCACATCACGCTCAGCAAAGACGGCTTCGGCTTCCGCACCGATTGTGCGTTGCATCTCGATTCCGGAATTACGCTCGAAGCGGACTCCAATGCAGCGGATGCTTATGCCAGTGCCGATCAGGCGTTGCTTCAGATCGAGAAACGTTTGCGTCGCTACAAGAGCCGGCTGAAGGATCGTTCCGCGCGCAAGACGCATGCTGAAAATCAGGCAATGGCTGAACTCACGGCCCCGACTTTGGACGCGCCGAGCTACATCCTTGAGGCGCCCGATCATGAGGGCGATGCCGACAGTGGCTACGATCCGGTCATCATTGCCGAATCGACCAGGTCGCTGAAGCGGTTCTCGGTGAGCGAAGCTGTCATGGAACTTGATTTCACCGGCGCGGCCGTCGTGCTATTCCTGCATGGCAGTACCGGTCGGGTGAATATCGTGTACCGCCGAGGCGACGGTAACGTGGGTTGGGTCGATCCACCGGTGGTTAAACCGTCCTGACGGCATTGACGCCCAAACGGCCCCTCCCTATGGTCCGCCGCCTTTGACAGGGTTATACCGGTCAATGGATTTCGCATGGGGGGTTCCGGTGCTAGAGTACGTCCGGGCGTTCGCGCCCGGCGCGTTTTCCATCACAGGGAACGATGTCCCTTTCCAGTCTTTCTTGACGCTGCCGGTTTTGGTTCTAACTACCCGCTGACGGTCAAACATCCTCGGAACGGTCAATGACGATTACCGATCTGGTCGCGCCCGAGGCGATAATCCCGGCGTTGAAGGTCAACAGCAAGAAGCAGGCGCTGCAGGAGCTCGCTGCGCGCGCTTCCGCGCTCACCGGTCAGAACGACCGCGCCATTTTCGAGGTGCTGTTGCAGCGTGAGAAGCTCGGTACGACGGCCGTGGGCTATGGCGTTGCCATTCCGCATGGCAAGTTGCCGAAGCTCGACAAGCTGTTCGGCCTGTTTGCGCGTCTCGATCGTCCGATCGATTTCGAGGCCATGGACGGCCAGCCAGTCGATCTGGTGTTTCTGCTGCTGGCGCCGGAAGGTGCGGGCGCCGATCATCTGAAGGCGCTGGCGCGGATCGCGCGTCTGCTACGCGATCAGGACGTCGCCAAAAAGCTGCGTGCCTCCCGTGACGCGCAGGCGATTTATTCCGTGCTCGCTTTGCCGCCGGCGACAGCCGCCTAACCGGCTCATCCCGCAGCTTACGCGGGAATCGCCCGGTTGGACCGGGCGATTCTCCTACTCCGAACCATATCCCTGCTTGCGCGGAGATAGAAGGCTGGTTGGCCTTGCCAGCTTATGCCGCGAATTCCTTGGCCGAGATTGGAGCGAGCGACTCGTTGCGCACCACCTGCCGCGCGGTGATCGATGCGAGCTCGTTCATGGCTGCAGAGGCAGCTTCGGCCTGCGTTTCGGCACGGATCGATTCTGCTTCATCCGCTGCAGCGACTGCGCGCGATGATGCTGCCATCCGCAGTGCTGTCTGGATCTCGTTGGAATCCGCGCCGCTCTTGAGCAGCAGCAACGTCAGCAGCGCCTTGACGTCGGAATTCATCGCGTCTGCGCTCTGCTTCATGCGTCGCACGGCCGGTGACGTTTCAGGAACGTTGACGGCGGTTACGGGACGAAGCTTGGCGACGTTGCTGCCTGAAGCTTCTATGCCCTGCATGCGCATCGGATTGGCATATTCTTCCGCCATCATTACCCGCGATGCGGCAGCAAGCTGCAGAGCATTGTGAATCTCCGGCGAACTGGTGCCGGTCTTCAGCAACAGCAAAGTGAGGAGAGCTTTGACGTCCGAGTTCATCGCGGCAGTGTTTTGCATTGTGTTCCTCGCTTGTGAGAAGAGTGACTGAGCTAGTTGAAACGTCGTCCGAACAGCTTTTCGAAGAAGGTTGGTTGTGGCGGCTCGGGGTGAGTGATTTCAGCGACGAGTTTGGGTGGCTTGGGGCGCCGGACGTCACGCTTCACCCGCAGCTTTGACAGCAGCATGGTCGGCCCAGGCATGGCCGCGGGCTCGGCGAAGGTCGTGAGCGTGCCGTCCTCGAGGCTGCCGCGGATCAGGATTGGTGAGAGAAATATGGGATCTGCGAGTGCAGCAGCCGTCGCAAGGCGCGCGTTATTTAGAGTGCCGAGGCTCTGAACGGCCTCGATACTCCATTGCCCGAGCGGCAAGCGGTCTGACTTGGTCACGAAAGGCGGGCTGCTGTCGGGTGCGATGATGGGAGGGACGGTGCCGTCGGCGCGCATCAAGAATACGGTGGCAGCTGCGCAGCCCGGTGCAAAGACGAGGATCGCGAAACAGGCTGCGATCACCGGCCGACTATCAAAATCCCAGGAGCCGGTCCGGGGAACTGCCTCTGATTTTGGAGCGGTGATCGTTGCACCGAAGCTCCGTAGCAAGTCTTCGACTTGAACTATCTGGGCTTGTGTCGATCCATTCATGGCGACCTCGAATCTCAACATGACCAGATTTTCTCAAGTCATGGTGAATGCGTGGTCACCATTTTCTTCTGTGAAACGGCAGCAAAGATCAGGCGCAATGATGCCATCGCGTCGGATATCCAGATTGCTATTGATAGGGGGATCAGTTTTTCAGATGGCGCAGCGGATGAGAGGTCGCGTGCGAATCGATTGCGTCCGATGATGTGCTCACGATATTGACGACGGGTTAAATAGATACCGCGTCATGCAAGCCGAGCGCCTGCGCGTGATGATCGTCGTTTGGACGCTGGGATACTCGACATTGGGATACGCGGCTGTCACCGCGTATCCTGACGCCTGCATGCTGGCCAGTTCGCGTTAGTGAACGCTGACGGTCTGCAATTCCTGGCTCCATGCATTCGCGATCGCCGCTTCACGGCTGTCGGTGAGCATGATCGGCGTGCCGTCGGCGGCGTGCAGCGCGAACAGCTGCAATCCGGGCGCAATCTCCGGCGCCTGCGGGAACAGTCCCGGCACATCTTCCGAGCGAACCGGCTTCACATAGGCGATCATACCTTCGCCCAGATGCGCCAATGCTTCGGTGGTGACGGCGGCATTTTCATTGATCGTAACAACTTCAGTCATCGTCTCGACTCCTTCTATGAGATCAAGCGGTCGAGTCCGCTACTCGTTCCATGTTCAGGATGCATGACCTGATCGAAAACCGGAAACCAGTTTGTCGCATCATGCATTATTCGTGTTCATTGATAGCGATTGTCTTAATGACCCTTTCAGGCTCAGGCCTGGCCAGATCAATCGACAACAGCCCGTTCTTCAGATCCGCACCTAGCACCAGCATCCCCTCTGCCAGCACGAAGGTGCGCTGGAAGTGGCGCGCGGCGATGCCGCGATGGATGTATTGCCGGGTCTTGTCGTCCTGCTGGCGGCCCCGGATCACGAGCTGGTTTTCCTCGGTGGTCACATCGAGCTGATCGCGGGTGAAACCTGCGACCGCCAGCGTGATCCGCAGGCGTTCGGGTTGACCGTTGTTACGGTCGCACCGCTCGATGTTGTAAGGAGGATAACCGTCGGCGCCTTTGACGACGCGATCGAGCGCACGCTCAATCTCGTCGAATCCCAAAAGGAACGGACTAGATAACGAAGGAACACGAGACATACCTACAAAGCCCTCTCGAAGCGACTTTGAGGGGCCCTTACGGCACCCCTGGCCAATCGGCACTCTGCCAACCGGTCAATCAACAATATGGGCATGCCAAAGCCCGGTTCAAGCACTTCTAAATTGCCGGAAAACCGTTACTAAGGCCTTGAAACCGATCAGATATCGATCCGGTTGCGGCCGTTAGCGCTGAACAGGTGCAGTTTGTCGCGGGGGGCAGTGGCGCGGATCGAAGCACCGATGGCCGGGGCATCCTGGCCAGGGATACGCACGATGACCTCGCCCTCGGGCAGCTCGCCCGGAGTGGCACTGACGGCCCTCTCGGCCCGCGCACGGGTGCCATAGACGAAGGTTTCCGCGCCCACCCGCTCGATGGCCTCGACCGTCAGGTTCAGCGTGATGCCGCCGTCAGCTGCCGCCTCGCCGGAGATTGCAAGGTCTTCCGGCCGGACGCCCAGGATACCGGCCTCGGCAGCGCTGCGGCTGTCGCCAGCGAACTGCGCACGGATCTCATCGCCGCCCAGCTTGATCAGGTTCATCGGCGGCGCGCCGATAAAGGAGGCGACGAAAGTGGTCGCCGGCTTGCGGTAGATATCGAGCGGACTGCCGATCTGCTCGACCTGGCCACCGTTCATTACCACCAGAATATCCGCCAGCGTCATCGCCTCCAACTGATCGTGGGTGACGTAGATCGACGTCGTCTTGAGGCGACGTTGCAGCTTCCGGATTTCGACCCGCATGGCAACGCGCAGCTTAGCATCGAGATTGGACAGTGGCTCGTCGAACAGGAACACTTTCGGCTGGCGGACGATGGCGCGGCCCATGGCAACGCGCTGGCGCTGGCCGCCGGACAATTGTCTGGGCTTGCGATCGAGCATGCCGGCGAGTTCGAGTGTCTGAGCGGCTTCGCGTACGCGCGTATCGATCTCCGGCTTCGGCATGCCCCTGTTGCGCAGGCCGTAGGCCATGTTGTTGTAGACGCTCATATGCGGATAGAGCGCGTAATTCTGAAACACCATGGCGATGTCGCGATCCGCCGGCTCGATCTCGTTGACGACACGGCCGCCAATATCGACCTCGCCGGAGGTGACGGTTTCGAGGCCGGCAACCATGCGCAGCAAGGTCGACTTGCCGCAGCCGCTTGGTCCTACCAGCACGCAGAACTGGCCGTCGCCGATATCGAAATCGATGCCTTTGATGGCCTCGAAGCCGCCGGGATAGGTCTTACGGACGTTGCGCAGCGAAACATTGGCCATCTGAATTTACTTCTCCGTCTCGACCAGGCCGCGCACGAACAGCCGCTGCATGAACACCACCACGGCGACAGGAGGCACCATCGCAAGAATCGCCGTCGCCATCGCGAGCTGCCATTCAGCGAGTTCATCCGTCGTCGTCAGCATCTTCTTGATGCCGGTGACAATGGTCTGCATGGATTCCTGCGTCGTGATCAGCAGCGGCCACAGATACTGGTTCCAGCCATAGATGAACTGGATCACGAACAGCGCTGCCATCGTCGTGACCGACAGTGGCAGCAGCGTATCCTTGAAAAAGCGAAAGGGACCGGCGCCGTCGATGCGTGAGGCTTCGAGCAATTCATCGGGGATGGTCATGAAGAACTGGCGAAACAGCAGCGTGCCGGTGGCCGATGCGATCAGCGGCAGGATCAGCCCGGCATAGGTGTCGAGCATCTTCAGATCGGCGATCACCTTGTAGGTCGGATAGATACGGACCTCGACCGGCAGCATCAGCGTCACGAAGATGATCCAGAACGCCGTCTGGCGGAACGGAAAACGGAAATACACCACGGCATAGGCGGAGAGGATCGAGATCACGATCTTGCCGAGCGCGATGCCCATTGCCATGACGAACGAGTTCATCAGCATATGGCCGACCGGCTCGCGGCTGGCGCGCGATCCGCCGACGAAGATCGCCCGGTAGTAGTTCTCCAGCGTATGACTGCCCGGCAGCATCGGCATGTTGCCGTTGACCACCGTTGCTGCGTCATGTGTCGAGGCGATCAGTGCGACATAGACCGGGAACACGACGATGAACACGCCGAGTGTCAGGATCGCGTAAGCGAGGATGTCGTTCCAGCGGCGGTGCTCGACCATCAGTACTGCACCTTGCGCTCGACATAGCGAAACTGGATGGCCGTGAGCGCGATCACGATAACCATCAGGATCACCGACTGCGCTGCCGATCCGCCGAGGTCGCCGCCGAGCCTGCCGTCGGCATAGACCTTGTAGACCATGGTGGTCGTCGCCCCGGCCGGCCCGCCGCCGGTGACCGCGTCGATGATGCCGAAGGTGTCGAAAAACACATAGACGACGTTGACGACCAGCAGGAAGAACGTGGTCGGCGACAGCAGCGGGAACGTGATCGTCCAGAATCGCCGATACGGCCCGGCGCCATCAATCGCCCCGGCCTCTAGTACGCTGCGCGGGATCGCCTGCAGGCCGGCCAGGAAGAACAGGAAATTATAGGCGATCTGCTTCCACACCGCGGCCATGACGACGAGCGCCATGGCGTGGTTGCCGTTCAACATCGGATTCCAGTTGAAGCCCATCATGCGCAGCGGCCGTGCCATGGTGCCGAGGGAGGGATGGAAGATGAACAGCCACAGCACGCCGGCGACGGCCGGCGCCACCGCATAGGGCCAGATCATCATGACCTTGAAGGTCGGTGCTGCTTTCAGATTTTTGTCGGCCTGGGTGGCGAACAACAATGCGATCGACAGCGAGAGCGCCGCGACCAGCGACGAGAACACCACGGTCGTCGCCATTGCCTTGTAGTATTCCGGCTGGGCAAGCAGCGCCTGATAGTTCTCCAGCCCGATGAATTCCGAGTTCAGGCCGAACGCGTCCTCGCGCAAAAACGATTGCCAGACAGCCTGGCTGGCCGGCCAGTAGAAAAACACCAGGGTGATGACCAGCTGCGGCACGAGCAACAAATATGGCAGCAGCTTACCCTTGAAGACCGCGGACTTTTCCATGCAGTTCGTCGTGCCCCAGAAAGCAGCCTCATTCTGCTCATGTCATCGCCCGTCCAAGCGCGCAATTGCGCGCGAGGCCGGGCAACGACAGCGTCCGCTTGAATACTACTTCGCAGTCTTTTCGAAGGTCCGCAACATGGCGTTGCCACGGCTCACGGCGGTGTCGAGCGCCTGTTGTGCCGTCTTCTGGCCACCTAGCGCAGCCTCGATCTCTTCGGACCAGATGTCTCGCAACTGCACCATGTTGCCGAACCGCAGGCCGCGCGAATTTTCGGTCGGCTCCTTGTTGGTCAGCTCCTTCAGCGGGGTCTGCAGGATCGGGTTCTTGTCATAGAAACCGTCGGCCTTAGTCTTTTCATAGGCGGCCTTGGTGATCGGCAGATAACCGGACTCCTGATGCAGCTTGGCCTGACGATCTGTGTCGGACAGGAAGCTGAAGAATTTCGCGATGCCCTTGTATTCCTCAGGCTTCTTACCGCCCATCACCCATAGCGAAGCGCCGCCGATGATCGAATTCTGCGGCGCGCCGGTGACGTCGGGATAGTAGGGCATCGGCACCGAGGTAAAGGGGAATTTGGCGGTACCCTTCGCCGTCGCATAATAGCCGGACGAGGTCATGAAGAGCGGGCATTCGCCGGAGCCGAAGCGACTCTCGCTGGCATTGGCGCGACCGGAATAATCGTAGGTCTTGTCCTTCTGCAATTCGATCAGTGTCTGCAGATGTTTGACATGCAGTGGCGAATTGAATTTCAGCTCGGTGTCGAAGCCGTCGAGTCCGTTCGCCTTGGTACCGATCGGCACGTTGTGCCATGCCGAGAACTGCTCGATATTGGCCCAGGTCGCCCAGGCATTGGAGAAGCCGCAGGTCGCATAGCCAGCCGCCTTGAGCTTCTTGGCACCCTCGAACACTTCGGGCCAGGTCTTGGGAATCTCGGCAATGTTGGCCTTCTTCAGTGCATCCAGATTGACCCACATCACCATCGACGATGAGTTGAAGGGAAACGACAGCATTTCGCCCTTCGATGTCGAGTAGTAGCCGGTGATCGCGGGCAGATAGTTGTTTGGATCGAACGGCTCTCCCGCATCCTTCATCAGCTGATAGACAGGTTTGACGGCGCCCTTGGCGCTCATCATGGTCGCGGTACCGACCTCGAAGACCTGCAGGATGTGCGGTGCGGTGCCGGCGCGAAATGCTGCGATGCCGGCATTCATGGTGTCGGGATAGCTGCCCTTGAAGGTCGGGACCACCTTGTAGTCCGACTGGCTGGCATTGAAGTCAGCCGCGAGCTTGTTGACGATGTCGTTGTTGCCGCCGGTCATCGCGTGCCACCACTGGATCTCGGTCACCGCTTGCGCGGGCGAAGCGAGCGCCAGCGTGCATGCGAACAGAGTGGCGAGTGCGAATTGGGGGCGGATCATCCAGTTTCTCCCGTTAGCCGTCATCGTCTCGTTGCAACAAAGCTGCGCCGGATGACGTGCATGCGACATTTTGACAGCGCGGATGCTAGGCGGGAAATGGCGGCGTTGGGAAGCCGCAAAAAGTCGAAGACGAACGGGGCTGCAGATCGCGCAGCCCCGTGTTGTTTTATCGCTTGCGCTCGGAGCCGCTCACGGTTCCTTTGGCGACCAGCTCCTTGATTTCATCACCGGAGTAGCCGAACTCGGTGAGGATCTCGTTGAAGTGCTCGTTGAACTTAGGCGGCACGTGGCGCAGGCTCGCTTTGGTGCGGTCGAAGCGGACCGGCGAGGCGACGCCCTTGTACCAGTCCTTCTCGATGATATCGCCGCGATGCTTCGTGTGGGCATTGGCGAGCGCCTTGTCGATCGACTGCACCGGGCCGGCGGGGAGGCCGGCGCCAAGCAGACGCTCGCACAGCGGCGCGCTGTCGTGATCCTTCAGGATCGCTTCCAGCTCGGCACGCAGCGCATCGCGATTCTGCACGCGGTCGCGGTTGCGTGCGAAGCGCACGTCCGTGCCGAGCTCCGGCTTGCCAAGTTCGCGGCACAGCTTCCGGAAGGTGCCGTCATTGCCGACGCCCATGAAGATGTTGCCGTCGCGGGCAGCGAACACGGCGTAGGGCACCAGGTTCGGATGTTCGTTGCCGGTCAGCGCCGGCGGCTTGCCGCCATTGTAGAAATAGTTCGCGGTATGCGGATGCATGATCGCGAGGCCGGTTTCGTACAGTGTCGCCTCGACGAATTGACCGAGCCCCGATTTGGCACGCTCGGCGAGCGCCATCAGGATCCCGACGCAGGCATAGAGACCGGTCGCCATGTCGACGAGCGCGACGCCGATGCGGGTCGGGCCGCTTTCCTGCGAGCCGGTCGATGCCATCAGGCCGACCATCGACTGGATGATCGCGTCATAGCCGGGGTGCCCGCCATGTGGGCCGTCGCCGCCGAAGCCGGAGATGCGGCAATGGATCAGCTGCGGGAATTTCTCGCGCAGGAAATCGTTGCCGATTCCCCATTTGTCGAGCGTGCCGGGCTTGAAGTTCTCGATCATCACGTCGGCATTTTCGAGCATCCGCATCAGCACACTACGACCGCCGTCGGAGGCGAGGTCGAGACCGATCGAACGCTTGTTGCGGTTGGTGCCGATGAAATAGGCCGCATCGTCGTCGTGGAAGGGGGGGCCCCAGTCGCGAGTCTCGTCGCCGGCGGGCGGCTCGACCTTGACGACGTCAGCGCCGTGGTCGGCCAGAATCTGGGTGCAATAGGGTCCGCCAAGAACGCGCGACAGATCGATCACGCGCAGGCCGGCAATCGCGCCGGGAGCTATGGGCAAGCTCATTCAATCAGCCTTCTCTCAAGTGTCGTTGGGATATTTTTATGCCAGAGAGCATGTAAGGGCTGTCAGAGCTAGCGGGCTTCCGGCTGGTCAGCAATGGCCTTGTCCGGGCAGCGGCTATGGCCAGAGCGAGGGTATGGCGCAACCGCCAGACGAACGCGAACGGGCTCGGCCGATGGCCGAGCCCGTTCGTATCGAGAGTTAATTCGCTTGCGTCGCCGTAACTCAGACGATCACGGTGCGGACGTCGATATTGCCGCGTGTGGCGTTGGAATACGGGCAGACCTGATGCGCTTTCTCGACCAGCGCTTCAGCTTCTGCGCGCGCCAGACCCGGCAGGGAGACCGCGAGTTCGACATCGAGGCCGAAACCACCAGCCGAGCGCGGACCGATGCCCACCGTGGAGGTGACCGAAACGTCTGCGGGCACCTTGGGGCCGCCCTGCGAGCCCACGAACTTCATCGCGCCGATGAAACAGGCAGCATAGCCGGCCGCGAACAGCTGCTCGGGATTGTTGCCGGCGCCGCCTGCGCCGCCGAGTTCCTTCGGCGTGGTGAGTTTGACGTCGAGCGCGCCATCAAGCGTAGCGGCGTGGCCATCGCGGCCGCCGGTTGCCTTGGCGCTGGTCTTGTAGAGCACGTTGACAGACATGGTGGGTCTCCTCGTTGTTTGTGTCTTGCCCTATCATAATTGCGCACAATTAGATTGTGCGCAATACATAAAATGGACGGGGCAATCGAATTGTGCTCAACTGATCGTGAAGGGGTTTGGGTCTGGGATCACCTGTGGCCAAATAAGCTCCGGAGATAATCATGGCCAAGAAACCCGCACCTGTTCCGCTGCTGCAGCTCGATAACCAGCTCTGCTTTGCCGTCTATTCGACCGGCCACGCGTTCAACCGCGTCTACAAGCCGCTGCTGGACCGATTGAAGCTGACCTATCCGCAATATCTGGCGATGCTGGTGCTGTGGGAGCAGGACAATGTGCCGGTGAAGGACATCGGCGAGCGGCTGTTTCTCGATTCCGGCACGCTGACGCCGCTGTTGAAGCGGCTGGAAGCGGCCGGCCTGATCAAACGCACCCGCAGCATCGAAGACGAGCGGCAGATGCTGATCGCATTGACGGCGCAAGGTCAGGCGCTGCGTGAAAAAGCCAAGGCTGTGCCGCAGGGAATCCTCGCAGCGTCAGCCTGCACGGTCGGCGAAATGGCTGCGATGAAAAATGAACTCGTGGCGCTACGTGATCGGCTGAACGCAGCGCTCGGGGATTAGCGCGGTCATTCTCTACGAGGATGGGTTGGTGCGGCTTGCCGAGCCGAAGCTCGCGAAGCGAGCGAAGGATGGTGGAGCCAGGCGGGATCGAACCGCCGACCTCTTGCATGCCATGCAAGCGCTCTCCCAGCTGAGCTATGGCCCCAATACCTGCGACGCACTGGGTGGGGCGTCGCGCGGCAAACCAAGATCACATATCAGGAGTGATCTCAAGTCTCTTCTGAGCTTAACTTTCTTCGTCGCCCGAGACGTCGCCGATGATGTCGGTCACGTCCTCATCGCCTTCTTCTTCGTCGGCAATGAAGGTCGAATCATCGTCCTCATCGTCATCGATGGTGTCATCGACTTCGATATCGTCCTCGGATTCCAGCACGGCAGCCTTCTTGCCGGTATTTTCCTCGGCGTCGGCTTCCTCCAGCGAGACCAATTCTTCGCTCTCGGCGGCTTCCGGAGTTTCCGCGGCGGCAGATGCTGCAGCTGCGCGTGCGGCTGCATCCGCGCGGGTCCGCGGCGGCGCAATCGGCGCAATCGGCACAACCTCGCCCGTATAAGGCGAAATCACCGGGCTCTTGTTGAGGTCGTAGAACTTCTTGCCCGTCGTGGGGCAAATGCGTTTGGTTCCGAGATCGGATTTGGCCACGTGAAGGGTCCTGGGGATTTTTTGAAAAACGGTGCTTCACTTGGCTAGTTGACGCGCCCCTGTCAATAGCGGTTTGCGTGAGAATGACCGCTGCGTGACGCAGCGTGGCTCATATGCTACGAGCCGCCTGCGCGAAGGAACACAATCTTGACCCAATCAGACACAGCCGCCGCCCAGCCGACCCCGCTGACAGCGCGAAAATCCGGCGCCCTGCGCGGCTCTGCCCGCGTGCCCGGCGACAAGTCGATCTCGCACCGGGCTCTTATTCTGGGTGCCTTGGCGGTCGGCGAGACCCGGATCACGGGACTGCTGGAGGGTGAGGACGTCCTGAATACCGCCAAATCGATGCAGGCGCTGGGCGCCAGCGTCCAACGAACCGGCGATTTTGCGTGGAAGGTCAACGGCGTCGGCGTTGCCGGCTTCGCCGCGCCCAAGGCGCCACTGGATTTTGGCAATTCGGGTACCGGATGCCGGCTGGTGATGGGGGCTGTCGCAGGCTGCCCGATCGAGGCGACATTCGATGGCGATGCGTCGCTGCGCAGCCGGCCGATGCGCCGGATCGTCGATCCCCTGGAGCTGATGGGCGCCAGGGTGACCGCGAGCCAGGACGGCGGGCGTCTGCCGCTGACGCTCAAAGGCGCGCGTGATCCGCTGCCGATCGTCTATCGTACCCCGGTAGCCTCCGCCCAGATCAAGTCGGCCGTGCTGCTGGCCGGCCTGTCGGCCCCTGGCACCACCACGGTCATCGAGACCGAGGCCAGCCGGGACCACACCGAGCTGATGCTCAAGCATTTCGGCGCCGAGATTACTTCCGAGAAAGAAGGCGCGCACGGCCGCAAGATCACGCTGACGGGCCAGCCCGAACTGAAGGGGGCCAATGTCGTGGTGCCGGCAGATCCGTCCTCCGCAGCATTCCCGATGGTCGCGGCATTGATCGTGCCGGGCTCCGAGATCGTGCTCACCGATGTGATGACCAATCCGCTGCGCACCGGGCTGTTCACGACGTTGCGCGAGATGGGCGCATCCATCGAGGAAAGCGATATCCGCGGCGATGCCGGCGAACCGATGGCGCAGTTCCGGATCAAGGCCTCGAAGCTGCACGGTGTCGAAGTGCCGCCGGAGCGCGCGCCGTCGATGATCGACGAATATCTCGTGCTCGCAGTCGCTGCGGCTTTTGCCGAGGGCACGACCATCATGCGCGGGCTGCAGGAGCTGCGCGTGAAGGAATCCGACCGTCTGGAAGCCACTGCGGCGATGCTGCGGGTCAACGGCGTTAATGTCCAGATCGTTGGCGATGACCTCATCGTGCACGGTGACGGTCGCGTTGCTGGCGGTGGCCTCGTCGCCACCCATATGGATCACCGCATCGCCATGTCGGCGCTGGCCATGGGCCTCGCTTCCGACAGACCGGTGACCATCGACGACACGACATTCATCGCGACCAGCTTCCCCGATTTCATCCCGATGATGCGTCGGCTGGGTGCTGATTTCTCCTGAGGTTGCCGGCGTGGATATTTCCGGAGACGGGTGCTAAGCCCGCGCAGGTCGCGCGAGCCTGACTCCCGATCCACCGCCATTCATCGTGACAAGACGAGCACGCGCAACGCATGATTATTGCTATCGACGGTCCCGCCGCATCCGGAAAAGGCACGCTGGGCAAACGTTTGGCGCACCATTACGGCTACCGGCACCTCGATACCGGCGTGATCTATCGCGCGGTCGCCAAGGCGCTGCTCGATCTTGGCGCGGACCTGACCGATGAGGCGCAGGCCGTGGCTGTCGCCAGTGAGCTCGATCCCGAGAAATTCGGCAATCCGGCGCTGAAGACCCAAGAAGTCGGTGATGCGGCCTCTGTGGTCTCGGCCATCCCCCGGGTGCGGGAGGTCCTTTTGAACTTCCAGCGGCGTTTTGCCGAGGATCCGCCGGGTGCGGTGCTCGACGGCCGGGACATTGGAACCGTGATCTGCCCCCATGCCGACGTGAAGATCTTCGTCGTCGCCGATGCCAGGGTCCGCGCCCGCCGGCGCACCCTGGAGGCTCTTGGACGGGGCGAGGTGGCCGATGAGGCTGCCGTGCTGGCGGATATCATCAGGCGCGACGAACGCGACCGGAACCGCCCGATTGCGCCTCTGAAGCCGGCCACGGATGCATACTTGCTGGATAACTCCAATTTGGATATAGAAGGCGGCGTCCGGGCCGCCATCGACATTGTCGAGGCCGTCCGAGCGGGCCGGCAACGGGTCTGATTTTTCTTTCTTTCCGAAAGACCTCAGACAAAACCGTTGCCGTCATTGGAGGAAAGCCCGCTCCCGATCTCGAGCTGCGATACGCGCTTCAGGCTCCGGACACCATCAAGACCCTACCCACGTTTCGATCGTGAAGGCATGCTGCCGGCCCGTTCTTGCATCCTCCTGCAAGGCGGTCGTTAGAGGTTGCGGACCCCTGACACTTCACATTTGAGACGCCCATTAACCCGAACGGCCGGCGATACCCGCATCTGGAGAACAAATGGCTTCGACTGCTTCTTCGTATAATCCTTCCCGCGATGATTTCGCGGCAATGCTCGACGAGTCCTTCGCGGGCGGCAACCTTCAGGAAAGCTCTGTTATCAAGGGCATCGTGGTTGCGATTGAAAAGGACATGGCCGTCATCGACGTCGGCCTGAAGACTGAAGGCCGTGTGGCACTGCGCGAATTCGCCGGTCCCGGCCGTGACAGCGAACTCAAGGTCGGCGACGAAGTCGAAGTGTTCCTCGACCGGATCGAAAACGCACTGGGCGAAGCCGTTCTGTCGCGCGACAAGGCCCGCCGCGAAGAGAGCTGGGGCAAGCTCGAGAAGGCCTTCAACAACAATGAGAAGGTTCACGGCGTCATCTTCAACCAGGTCAAGGGTGGCTTCACCGTCGATCTCGACGGTGCAGTGGCCTTCCTGCCGCGTTCGCAGGTGGACATTCGTCCGATCCGCGACGTCGCTCCGCTGATGAACAACTCGCAGCCGTTCCAGATCCTCAAGATGGATCGCCGCCGCGGCAACATCGTCGTGTCGCGTCGTACGGTTCTCGAAGAGACCCGCGCCGAACAGCGTCAGGAACTGGTCCAGAACCTCGAAGAGGGTCAGGTCATCGACGGCGTCGTCAAGAACATCACCGATTACGGTGCGTTCGTTGACCTCGGCGGTATCGACGGCCTGCTGCACGTCACCGATATCGCGTGGCGCCGCGTCAACCATCCGACCGAAGTGCTCACCATCGGTCAGACGGTCAAGGTCAAGATCATCAAGATCAACCACGAGACCCACCGTATCTCGCTCGGCATGAAGCAGCTGCTCGACGATCCGTGGCAGGGCATCGAGGCCAAGTACCCGCTGAACGCACGCTTCTCGGGTCGCGTCACCAACATCACCGACTACGGCGCATTCGTCGAACTGGAGCCGGGCATCGAAGGCCTGATCCACGTGTCGGAGATGTCGTGGACCAAGAAGAACATGCACCCCGGCAAGATCGTTTCGACCTCGCAGGAAGTCGAAGTGCAGGTTCTCGAAGTCGACAGCGTCAAGCGCCGCATTTCGCTCGGTCTCAAGCAGACCATGCGCAATCCGTGGGAAGTGTTCGTCGAGAAGTTCCCGGTCGGTTCGACCGTCGAAGGCGAAGTCAAGAACAAGACCGAGTTCGGTCTGTTCCTGGGTCTCGAAGGCGACGTGGACGGCATGGTCCATCTCTCCGATCTCGACTGGAAGCAGCCGGGCGAGCAGGTTATCGACAACTTCAAGAAGGGCGACATGGTCAAGGCCATCGTCCTCGATGTGGATGTCGAGAAGGAGCGCATTTCGCTCGGCGTCAAGCAGCTCGAAGGCGACCCCTTCGCAGAGCCGGGCGACGTCAAGAAGGGCGCTGTCGTGACTTGCGAAGTGATCGAAGTGAAGGAATCCGGCATCGACGTTCAGATCGCCGGCACCGACTTCACGACCTTCATCAAGCGTTCGGAACTGGCGCGTGAGCGCTCGGATCAGCGCGCTGAGCGTTTCGCCGTCGGCGAGAAGGTCGATGCCCGCGTGATCCAGTTCGACAAGAAGGCCCGTAAGGTCCAGGTGTCGATCAAGGCTCTCGAAGTGGCAGAAGAGAAGGAAGCCATCGCGCAGTACGGATCGTCGGATTCGGGCGCGACCCTCGGCGACATTCTCGGCAAGGCGCTCAAGCAGAGCACCGACAAGTAAGCGCGCAAGTAAGTTTCGACTCACTTGTTGCTACCAATTAGGGGCCCCGGTTTCACCGGGGCCCTTTTTGCTGTTTCGACCATGTTTTCTTCATATTGCCTCGCAATTGATGTATTTGAGATACCTCAAGTAAACGCTGCCCGGACGACAGATGCAGCATCCGCCAGACGCAGCTCTCGCCGAGGGCTTAGGAGATTTCCGATGTCGCTTGATTCCGATGTGATCGTCGATCGCCGCAGGATACGTCGCAAGCTGACGTTCTGGCGCGTGGCAGCGGTACTGGTCGCGGTCGCTGCTGTGGTCGTCGTTGGCGTCGTGGTGACACGGTCGGGCTCTGAGGCGCTGTCGTCGTCGGGGGCGATCGCGCGCATCAAGATCGAGGGCCTGATCCAGAGCAACAATGATCGCGTCGAGGCGCTGGAGCGGCTGGAGAAGTCATCCGCGGCAGCGGTGGTGGTACATATCAATTCGCCGGGCGGCACCACGGCTGGCTCTGAGCAGCTCTATGACGCGCTGATGCGCCTCAAGGCCAAGAAACCGATGGTCGTTGTCGTCGAGGGCCTGGCCGCATCGGGCGGCTACATCGCGGCACTCGCATCCGACCATATCGTTGCGCAGCAGAGCTCGCTGGTCGGCTCCATCGGTGTTCTGTTCCAGTTTCCCAATTTCACGGGGTTGATGAAGACCGTCGGTGTCGAGGTCGAGCAGGTCAAATCCTCGCCCCTGAAGGCGGCGCCCAATGGTTTCGAGCCGACCAGCCCGGAGGCGCGGGCAGCGCTGGAATCGCTGGTGAGGGACTCCTACGGCTGGTTCCGCGGGCTCGTGCAGAGCCGCCGCGCCATGGATGACGCGCAACTACAGAAAGTCGCCGATGGCCGTGTTTTCACGGGGCGCCAGGCCGTGGACCTCAAGCTGATTGATCAGCTTGGCGACGAGAAAGCCGCCGTGGCGTGGCTGGTATCCGAGAAGAAGATCAAGAGTGACCTGCCGGTTCGCGACTTCAAGCTGACGCCTAAATTCAGCGATTTCACCTTCCTGCGCGCTGCTGCGACGATCACGCTCGACGCTGTAGGTCTTGGTGCGATCGCGCGGCAGGTCGAGCAGGCGGGCCTCGCGCAGGCCATGGATGGCTTCGGCCTCGATGGCATGCTGGCGTTGTGGCGGCCGGCCACCACTAACTAGGGAACCGCTCGTCCTGTTCTTTCCGCACTGCAAGGAAGGCTGCAACAACGGTTTCGGGCATTTGTCACGCATTTTCGAAGGTGCCCGAATTCATTTAGCGTCTTGACAGTTCAAGGCATTTTCACGGAAATGCATCCTCCCGTTCAGAGTCCAACGTCTCGATGATCAAATCCGAACTCGTTCAACGCATCGCTGAGCATAACCCGCACCTCTACCAGCGGGATGTTGAGAACATCGTGAATGCGATTCTCGATGAGATCGTAGCTGCGCTGGCACGCGGTGACCGTGTCGAACTTCGCGGCTTCGGTGCATTCTCGGTGAAGCATCGCCCCGCCCGCGCAGGCCGCAATCCGCGGACTGGCGAGCATGTTCCGGTAGACCAGAAGAGCGTTCCGTTCTTCAAGACCGGCAAGGAAATGCGCGAGCGGCTCAACCGTGAGAATGGCGCGCCGGAAGCCAGCGCGGCGTCATAAAGAACTTTGAGGTAGCGCGCATTCGGGCCGACAGGTCTGAGCCAATTAGCGGAATGCGCGCCCGCATCGCCTTCGCGAGAGACGTTGATGCGCAAATTCTTCTCAGCTCTGGTGATCATCCCCCTCGCGATCGTCTTCGTCGTGTTCGCCGTCGCCAATCGTCATCTGGTCACGGTCTCCTTCGATCCGTTCAACAGCAGCGATCCCGCGGTCGGTGCCACGATGCCGCTATTCGTTGTGATCATCCTGTCGGCCATCCTGGGTGTCATTGCAGGGGGCATGGCGACCTGGTTCAGGCAAGGGCACTGGCGCCGCGCAGCACGTCAGCATGAGGCCGATATCAGGCGGGCCCGTGCAGAACTGGCCGATCTGCGCGCCCATACCGCGACCACGTCACGGAACGGTGTACAGCGGCTTTCGGCGCCGGGTTCCTCCTATATGGCCGGTGAGCGAGACAAGTCCGGCGCGACGTTGTAGAACCCCGCGCATAGGCTTTTCCCGCCATTCCCGGTATTGCCAGCGGCCATTTGAAGCATGTCTCTGATCGTCAAAATCTGCGGCCTGTCCACTCCGGAGACGCTCGACGCGGCTCTGGCCGGCGGCGCGGATATGGTCGGCTTCGTGTTCTTTCCGCCGTCGCCGCGTCACGTCACGCTCGATGTTGCGCGGGCTTTGGGCAAGCAGTCGAAGGGGCGCGCCGTGAAGGTCGCGCTGTCGGTGGATGCCGACGACGCGGATCTCGAAAACAGTATCGATGCCTTGAGGCCCGATATCCTGCAGCTCCACGGCAACGAAAGCGTGGCGCGGGTGCGTGATATCAAACAGAGGTTCGGCCTTCCGGTGATGAAGGCGCTCGCCGTCGAGACCAGGGCCGATCTCGCTGCATTGCCCGGCTATGCCGCGGTCTGCGATCGCATCCTGTTCGATGCCAAACCGCCGAAGGATGCAACGCGTCCCGGTGGTCTCGGTGAGGTCTTCGACTGGCATCTGCTCGAAGACCTCGATCTGAAGCTGCCCTTCATGGTATCGGGCGGCCTCACTGCCGCCAATGTCGCCGAGGCCCTGCGCATCACGCGGGCCGGCGGTGTCGATATTTCGTCCGGCGTGGAAAGCGCGCCGGGCATCAAGGATCCCGACATGATCCGCGCTTTCATCCGCGCCGCGCGCGCAACGGAAGAGTTGACGACCTGATGACTCAAGCCATTCCCAATTCCTATCGGTCCGGTCCCGACGACACCGGTCACTTCGGCATTTTCGGCGGCCGCTTCGTCGCCGAGACGCTGATGCCGCTGATCCTCGATCTGCAGAAGGCCTATGAGGATGCAAAGGCCGATCCCGCCTTCCGCAAGGAAATGGACGGTTACCTCAAGGCCTATGTCGGCCGCCCGTCGCCGCTGTATTTTGCTGAGCGTCTCACCGAACATCTCGGTGGCGCAAAAATCTATCTGAAGCGTGAGGAGCTGAACCATACCGGCTCGCACAAGGTGAACAATGTGCTCGGCCAGATCATGGTTGCGCGCCGTATGGGCAAGAAGCGCATCATTGCCGAGACCGGCGCCGGCCAGCATGGCGTGGCGACGGCGACGCTCTGCGCGCGCTTCGGCCTCGAATGCATCGTCTATATGGGTGCGGTGGACGTCGCGCGTCAGCAGCCCAATGTGATCCGCATGGAAATGCTCGGCGCCAAGGTGGTACCGGTGCAGGTCGGTGCGCGCACGCTGAAGGATGCGATGAACGAGGCGCTGCGCGATTGGGTCACCAATGTGCACGACACGTTCTATTGCATCGGCACCGTCGCCGGCCCGCATCCGTATCCGATGATGGTGCGCGACTTCCAGTCGATCATCGGCGAGGAAACTCGCGTGCAGATGCAGGAGATCGAAGGTCGTTTGCCGGATTCGCTGATCGCCTGCATCGGCGGTGGCTCCAATGCGATGGGGCTCTTCCATCCGTTTCTTGATGATCCCTCGGTTGATATCTACGGCGTCGAAGCGGCGGGCCACGGGCTCACCAACCTGCACGCCGCATCGATCGCTGGCGGCCGTCCCGGCGTGCTGCATGGCAACCGCACCTATCTCCTGATGGACGAAGACGGCCAGATCCAGGAAGGCCATTCGATCTCCGCCGGCCTCGATTATCCCGGCATCGGCCCCGAACATTCGTGGCTGCATACGATCGGCCGCGTGAAGTATCTGTCTGCGACCGACGAGGAAGCGCTCGCCGCATTCCAGTTGCTGTCGAAACTCGAAGGCATCATCCCGGCGCTGGAGCCGGCCCATGCCCTCGCCAAGGTGAGCGAACTCGCGCCAACGCTGCCGAAGGATCACCTGATGGTCGTCAACCTCTCCGGCCGCGGCGACAAAGACGTCCCGCAGGTCGGCGATATCCTGAAGGGCAGGCAGTCGTGACCACCCGCATCGATACCCGTTTCGCCGAACTCAAGGCCGAAGGCCGCGCGGCATTCGTCACTTTCGTGATGGCCGGCGATCCCGATCTTGCAACCTCGCTCGAGATCGTCAAGGCGCTGCCGAAAGCCGGTGCCGACATCATCGAGATCGGCATGCCTTTCACCGATCCGATGGCCGATGGCCCGTCGATCCAGGCCGCCGGCCTGCGCGCGCTGCAGGGCGGCATGACGCTGCGCAAGACGCTGCAGCTCGTGCGCGATTTCCGCGCCGCTGACGACAAGACGCCCATCGTCCTGATGGGCTACTACAATCCGATCTATATTTACGGCGTCGACAAGTTCCTGCCTGATGCCAAGGCGGCCGGCGTGGATGGTCTGATCATCGTCGACCTACCGCCGGAAGAAGACGCAGAGCTCTGCCTGCCGGCAATCAAAGCCGGATTGAACTTCATCCGTCTGGCCACGCCGACCACCGATGACAAGCGCCTCCCGGCGGTGCTCGCGAACACGTCGGGCTTCGTCTATTACGTCTCGGTCACCGGCATCACCGGCTCGGCCAGCGCGGATTCATCCGCCGTGAGCACGGCTGTGGCGCGGATCAAGCGTCATACCAAGCTGCCGGTTTGTGTCGGTTTCGGCATCCGGACGCCGGAAGCGGCGCATGACATCGCGCGGCATGCCAACGGCGCGGTGGTCGGAACGGCGCTGATCGATGCGCTGAAGGGCTCGCTGGACGCCGATGGCAAGGCCACGGCCAAGACTGTCAGTGCGGTCGCCGATCTGGCCGCCGCCCTCGCCCAGGGCGTTCATGGGGCCAGACAGGCTGCCGAATAAGCCACAATTGGCCTCCATCAACCGGGAACAACGGTTGCCGGGCTCCATCCCGGCCGCCATATAGATATCAGAGCGACGCATCATCTCAGCGACGCGGAGACACATATGAACTGGCTCACCAACGTCGTCCGGCCGAAGATCCGCAGCATCCTCAAGCGCGATACGCCCGAGAACCTCTGGATCAAGTGCCCGGATACAGGGCAGCTCGTGTTCTACAAGGACGTCGAGAGCAACCAGTTCGTCATTCCGGGCTCGAACTATCATATGCGCATGGGCGCCACCGCCCGCATGAAGTCGATTTTCGACAACGAGACCTGGTACGACGTCGCGCTGCCCGAGGTGATCGCCGATCCGCTGAAGTTTCGCGACGAGCGCAAATATGTCGACCGCATCAAGGACGCCCGCACCAAGACCGGCATGAACGACTCGGTGAAGGTCGGCTACGGCAGGATGGAAGGCTCCGGCGTTGTCGTCGCCGTGCAGGATTTCGATTTCATGGGCGGCTCGCTCGGCATGGCTGCCGGTGAGGCGCTGGTGCGCGGGCTCGAACTCGCCGTCGAGAAGAAGTCGCCCTTCATCGTGTTCGCGGCCTCCGGCGGCGCGCGGATGCAGGAGGGCATCCTGTCGCTGATGCAGCTGCCGCGCACCACGGTGGGCGTGCAGATGCTGCGCGAGGCCAAGCTGCCTTACATCGTGGTGCTGACCAACCCGACCACCGGCGGCGTCACCGCATCCTATGCGATGCTGGGCGATGTGCAGATCGCCGAGCCCGGCGCGCTGATCGGCTTTGCCGGTGCGCGCGTGATCGAACAGACCATTCGCGAAAAACTGCCGGAAGGTTTCCAGCGCGCCGAATATCTGCGTGACCACGGCATGGTCGACATGGTCGTGCATCGCCACGATCTGAAGCCGACGCTCGCGCGGCTCTGCCGTCTGCTGACGAAATCTCCGGCCATTGCGAGCCCGCCGCGCGCGGAGAGCATTCCGGCCGAGATCCTCGTGGCTCCGGACGCGGTGCCGGCCGCGCACGCGTGAGCACCTCCGCGCCGCCATCGTCGCCCGACCTCGGCGAGATTCTGGCGCGGCTCTCCAAGCTGCATCCGAACGCCATCGATCTGTCGCTGGACCGCATGCAGCGGCTGATGGCGCAGCTCGGCAATCCCGAGCGCAAGCTGCCCCCGGTCATTCATGTGGCCGGCACCAACGGCAAGGGCTCGACCATCGCCTATCTGCGCGCGATTTGCGAAGCCGCCGGACTGCGCGTTCACGTCTATACCTCGCCGCATCTCGTCCGCATGAATGAGAGCATTCGCCTTGCCGGCACATTGGTGAGCGACGACGCATTGCGTGATGCGTTCGCGCATGTTGAGTCGATTAACGCTGGCGCGCCGATCACGTTGTTCGAGGCCGAGACCGCCGTCGCGTTCGATCTGTTCGCGAAGCATCCCGCCGACGTCGTGCTGCTCGAAGTCGGTCTCGGCGGGCGGCTCGACGCGACCAATGTGATCGCAGCGCCCATCGCCTGCGTGCTCACGCCGATTACCATCGATCACACCGACTTCCTCGGCGACACGCTCGCGAAAATCGCAACCGAGAAAGCCGGCATCATCAAGCGCCGCGTGCCGGTCATCACGGCCGAGCAAGCGCCTGATGTAACCGAAGTGATCGAACAGCAGGCGCGCAGGATGCATGCGCCGCTTGTGAGCGCCGGGCAGGAATGGCACGTCAATATCGAGCGCGGCCGCCTCGTGTATCAGGATGATCGCGGGTTGATGGATATTGCTGCGCCGCGGTTGTTCGGGCGCCATCAGTTCGGCAATGCGGGTCTGGCGATTGCGGCATTGCGCGCGCTGGATATCTTCAAGATCGATCCTGCCGCCTATGAAACCGGTGTGGCGCGCGCCGAATGGCCAGCGCGGATGCAGCGGCTGACGTCGGGCAAGCTTGTCGCGGCGGCGCCTGCCGAATCCGAAGTCTGGCTCGACGGCGGTCACAATGCCGATGGCGGGCGCGTCATTGCAGCCGCGCTCGGCGATCTCGAAGAGCGCGTGCCGCGGCCGCTGGTGGTGATCGCTGGCATGATGGCCAACAAGGATGCGACGGGCTTTCTGGCGAATTTCGCCGGCCAGACCCGCCATATCATCGCCGTGAAAATCCCCGGCCGCGACGGCGTCATGGCACCGGATGCGCTGGCCGACGCCGCGCGGAGTCTCGGCATGCGCGTCGAGACAGCGCCGAGCGTCGCCGATGCGCTGCAATCCCTCACCCGGCTCGCCTATGAAGTGCCTCCGCGGATCCTGATTGCAGGCTCGCTCTATCTGGCCGGTCATGTACTTGCGGAGAACGGCACGCTCCCTGCATAGAACGGCATCGATACAAGTGATCTCTGATCGATCTTTGCTTGATTTTAGGGAGGTTCGATGCGCTTCGCTGCCATTGCCGATGTTCACGGCAACCACTTTGCCCTTGAGGCGGTTGTCGCCGATATCCGTACCCAAGGCATCACCGACATCGTCAATCTTGGCGATATGGCCAGCGGTGCGCTCGATGCGCGCCGTGCGGTGGACATCATGATGGGCCTCAATGCCACCAATGTCCGCGGCAATCATGATCGTTACATCACCGACTACAAGCTTGACGACATGTGGCCGTCCGATCGGCTGGCCCACAGCCAGCTAGAACCAGAGCAGATGGACTGGCTGCGCGCGCTGCCCTTCAGCACGATTTATCAGGGCGAGGTCTATCTCGTTCACGCGACGCCCGATGACGACAACACCTACTGGATGGAAGCGGTGACCCCCGAAGGCATCGTGCATATGGCCGCGATCGAAGCCATCGAGGAAAAGGCCAAGGGCATCACGCAATCGCTGATTCTCTGCGCGCATACGCATATCGCGCGGTCGGTGCGGCTTCGCGACGGCCGCATGATAGTCAATCCGGGCAGCGTAGGCGGCCCCGGCTATCGCGACGTCACGCCCTATCCGCATACGCTGGAAGTCGGCACGCCCGACGCCTGCTATGCGATTCTGGATTCCAGCTCAGGCCGCTGGCAGGTGACGTTTCGTCAGGTGCCTTACGACCATCAGGCGATGGCGGAGTTGGCGTTGGAGAACCAGCGACCGGAATGGGCGAGTGCACTGGCGACGGGATGGATTCGCTGATGTAAAGAAAAACGGTCGGCGTCGCTTCCCTCTCCCCGCAAGCGGGGCGAGGTTAGGTACACAAAACAAAAACGGCCGGTGAAAATCACCGGCCGTAAATTCTCGAATAAAGCGCGCGATCAGACCGCAGCGCTGATCCACTGCTGCAGCTTCGCCTTCGGCGCGGCGCCGACCTGGCGCGAGGCCATCTCGCCGCCCTTGAAGATCATCAGCGTCGGGATCGACATCACGCCATACTTGGAGGCAGTCTTCGGGTTCTCGTCGACATTGAGCTTCAGGATGGTGACCTTTTCGCCCATGGCAGCGGAGATTTCGTCGAGCGCCGGCGCGATCATGCGGCACGGGCCGCACCATTCGGCCCAGAAGTCGATCACGACCGGGCCGGTCGCCTTGAGCACTTCTGCTTCGAAATCGGCGTCTGTCACCTTGCCAACGGCCATTGTCGTATCCTCGTCCTGTTCAATGAAGGGCGCGCTGGAAGATTCGCGCGCTGGAATGATGCATCCAACCTATGAACGCCCCCTTGCCGGGTCAAGGTTGGTCACGCCGAGATGATGGCGGCCAGCTCCGCGTCCAGCGCAGCACCGGAAATCTCCATCATTTCAAGCGTTTCCGTCCAGAGCAGGGCAGCCCGGATCGGCCGGTCTGGGTATAACTTGGCGAGCACGCCGCGATACAGCGCCAACTGCCGGATATAGGCCTTGGGCGCCTCGATCAGCTTGCGCGGCGGGTTGTGGTTGGTTTTGTAATCGACGATCCGGATCTCGGTTTTGGTCAGAACCAGCCGGTCGATCTGGCCTGACACCAGCACGGGCGACCCGTCCTTCCGCGTCAGTCGTCCGGCCACTGCCACCTCCGCGCGACTGCCGGGGGCAAACAGCTCGGCAAGGCGTTGATCGCCGATCAGCGACAGTACTTGCGTGGCCAGCGCTACGCGGTCGAGATCGGTCCAGTCATGGGCGTTGCGGGCGAGGAAATTCAGGGCGGTCTCGCGACGCTTCTCGGCGGCGATGTCGGGCAGCGATTGCAACAGGCGATGCACGAGATTGCCGCGCTGCAAGGCCAGTTGACGCAGCCGTTCGGATTCGCCCGAGCGCTGTCCGCGGCCGTCGTCATCGTCGGCATCTGATGGGCGCAACAGGCTTTCGCGGCGCGGCTGGTCGCCGACCTTGTCGCGCATCCAGGATGGCAGCACGATGGGCGCACCTGCTGCGACAGGCGCCATCGCGCCAGGCGCCGGTGTCACGTCTTCCACGCGCGTATAGCGTTTCACCACGCCGTCCGGCGGCGGCACGCTCTGCATCTGCAGCCCGGAATTCTCCAGGCCCTTCTGGATCAGGTCGTACCAGGACAGTGGCCGCACCTCGTTGCGGTTGCCGGGCATGCAGCCGCCAACGATCAGGCGATCGGCCGCGCGCGTCATCGCCACATAAAGCAGCCGGCGATATTCGTCCTCGGTATCGCGGATCATGTCGGCGCGCGCCGCCGCGACTGCTGGCGGATCGTCCGCCTTCTTGCCGGCCCAGACCACGACGCCCGGGCTGTTCGGTGCGGCGTTGCCCTGCGGGAGATGGATCAAATTGAGTCGCTGCGAATCCGCCGGCGACGATGTGGTATCGACCAGGAATACGACCGGCGCTTCCAGGCCTTTGGCGCCATGCACGGTCATCACGCGGACTTCGTCGCGGGTGATCTCCATGTCGCGCTTCACTTCCGTGTCGGCGGCGCGCAGCCAGGCGACGAAGCCCTGCAGCGAGGCCGGTGCCTTGCGCTCATAGCCCAGCGCGAGTTCGAGAAATTCGTCGAGCGCGTCATTGGCCTCATGGCCGAGCCGACGCAGAATGCGCGCGCGGCCGTGATCACCGCCGAGCAGCCAGGCATAGAACGCAAAAGGCGTCTCGCTGGCAAAGCGCTTCTCGCAAGCGATGAGCCGCTTGAAAGCGCCGCCGAGCTTGGGATCGCTCGCCGCCTTTTCGCCGAGTGCGTCGCGCAGCGATCCCGTGCGCTCATAGGCCAGCTTGAACAGGTCATCGTCATCGAGGCCGAATAGTGGGCTCTTCAATACGGTCGCCAATGCCAGGTCGTCTTGCGGTAGCAGCAGCGCGTCGGCCAGGTTCATCAGGTCGATGATGGCGATATGTTCGGTGAGCTTCAGCCGGTCGGCGCCGGCGACGGGAATGCCGGCATGTTTCAGCGCCTGGATGATGGCGTCGAAGGCCTTGCCGCGGCGGCGCACCAGCACCAGCATGTCGCCATAGCGCAGCGCGCGGCGTTTGCCGATCGGGCCGGTCTCCGTCTTTGCCGCGATCAGGTCCTTGATCTCGGTCTGGACACGGCGTGCGAGCTTCACTTCGGGGCTGGTCTCGGAGCGCTTGTCGAACGGCGCCTGCCAGCCTTCGATGCTGGGCCGGTCGTCGGGCTGCTCCAGCTCCCACAGATCGATCAGGCTGGGTCCGGCATCATCAAGCGTTTCATGAATGGGATAGCCGTTTTCGACAGCGTGGATGCTCCGGAAGATCGCTTCTTCGCGAAACACCTGATCGACCGATTGCAGAATGGCCGAGCCCGACCGGAACGAATGGCTGAACGCGATGGGATCGAACTTCATCCCGGCATCCTTGAACCGGCTCTGCAGCGCCTTGCGGCGCAGGTCGAATTCGCGCGGTGCCGCGCCCTGGAACGAGAAGATCGATTGCTTCTCATCGCCAACGGCAAAGATCGTGCGCTTGAGACCGTCGCGCGCGCCTTCGCCGGAGGTGAATTCCGAGATCAGATGGGTGATGATGTCCCACTGCCGCGGGCTGGTGTCCTGCGCCTCGTCGATCAGCACGTGATCGACACCGCGGTCGAGCTTGAAATGCACCCAGCTCGACGACACCCGATCCAGCATCTCCAGCGTGCGCGCGATTAGGTCGTCGTAGTCCAGGAGGCCGCGCTCGTTCTTCTCGCGGCGATAATTCTCCGCGACCTGACTGGCGATCACCAGCAGCGACTGGGTGCGTTCGCGCATCGCGACGGCGCGGCGGCGCTCCAGCAGCGGGATTACACGATCGCCCTCGCGCTGCAGGGCCGCCAGCAGATCCGGCCGGCTGTCGGCGATCTTCTTGGTCGCAAGCGATTTGCGGAGTGACTGGTCCTTGGTCAGGAACAGTTCGAGATATTTCTCGACCTGTTCGGTACCGGACAACGCCAAAGCCTCACGCAGCCGCGCTGCCTGATCGTTGTCGGTCTTGCTGCCGGTCTCGAAGATTTCGGCGGCGGGGATCCAGCGTTCGCGGGGCAGATGCGGCCCGTCGATAATCTCCAGCTCGACGCTCTCTCTGGTATCGCCGGCTGTCACGCCCAGCGTCGCCGAGAGTTGCGCCATCGCGGCGTCGGTCGAGCCGGCGCGGGTGATCCAAGCCAGGAACTGATCGCGGGACAGACTCGCCTCGCGCACGACGTCGCGGAAGGTCACGTCTGCCGCCGAGGTCATAGCGGTCGTCAGCGCGCGGCCTTCGGCGCTATCGGGTGCGGCGGCTGCTTGCAACAACACCTGCAGGCTGGCGCGCTCCATCATCTCGTTCTGGTCGCGGTCGTCGAGCACGCTGAACCGCGCCGGCACATTGGCCTCGAACGGAAATTGCTGCAGCAGCCGCGTGCACAGCGCGTGGATCGTCTGGACTTTCAGGCCGCCAGGCGTCTCCAGCGCGCTGGCGAACAATTCGCGCGCGCGCGAGCGCAGTCTGCTGTTCGACGCGGGAACGCCGGCATTTCTGATTTCGGCATCAAGTGCGGTGTCATCCAGTGTGACCCAGTGACCGAGCCGCGCGAACACGCGCTCTGCCATATTGGCCGCCGCGGCTTTGGTGAAGGTGACGCAGAGAATCTTCTCGGGCGGCACGCCATCGAGCAGCAGTCGGATCACGCGGTTGACCAGCACATAGGTCTTCCCGGAACCGGCATTCGCTGAAACGAACACCGACGAAGCGGGATCCGATGCGAGCTGCTGCTTTGCACTCGCTGCGGGCGGGATATTGCGCGGGCCGCTCATGACTCGCCCCCGCCAGCGCCGCCATTGGCCGACCATTCCTTGATCCGCGCCAGATCGTCATAGCTGCCATAGCGGTTCGACCACATGGACAGGCTGAGCGACGTATAGGCGGTGGCTTCGTCCTCGAAGCTGCGGATCAGCGCTTCCAGCTTGGCGCGCGCTTCGATCGCGGCATCGTCGGGCAACTGCGGCTCGTCCTTGCGCTCGATCTTCAGTTCAAGCAGCCGCTCTTCGCCGGGCGGATTGTTGCCGCTGAGCCGGACATAAACCAGTTCGCTGACCGACGATCCCGCGGCAATGCCGGCAAATCCGCCCTCGCGCAGGATCGCGGCTTCCAGCGTGAGCTGCGGTGACAGGCCCATGCGCACCTGCTTGCCCGTGGGCGGCTGGCCGGTTTTGTAGTCGAGCAGCGCGAAAGTGCGGTCGCTGCGATGTTCGATGCGGTCGGCTCGCGCCGAGAGGTGGAAGACGCGGCCGTGATCGAGCGGGATCTTGATCTCGCCGCGCACTTCCGCGTCGATGCTGGCGACATTGATGCGGCGGTCGATTTCCCAGGCGCCAAACCACGAAGCGATGCGCAGGAAACGCGGCCACCACAATGCGCGCGCCTCGGGCCGCGCCATCAGGGGCGCAAAATGTCGATCGCCGATTCGGCGCAGCTCGCGCGCGGGATCGTCTGGCAACGCCTTGCTGTATTCCATCGTGAAATCGCCGAGCGACGCATGGATCGCCGATCCCCGGTCGGCGGCGGAGAGCGGCATGTCGACGGGATCGAGCGGCGCCAGACCCAGAATATATTTGGCGTAGATCGTATAGGGATCGCGCAGCCAGTCCTCGATGGCGGTGACCGACAGCCTGAGCGGACGTGCAGCACGCGGCGGCCGCGGCTCCGGCTGGGCAATCGGCGTGACGGTCTCGGGTTTATCGAGCTCTTCGGCATAGCGAACATAGTGTTCGCCCGCGGCCAGCGCCGCGTCCCAGCGGGTCTCGCCGGCAACAGCTTCGAGCCGGTGCAGAAAGCGCGACGCGACGGCCGGCGCGCCGCCGACTTTCGCGGCGTGGCTCAGGATGACGTCCTCGGTGCCGAGCAATTGCACGAAGTCATGCGCGGTGAGGCCGATACGGCGTTCCGGCAGATCGAGGCCGAGCTGATGCCGCATTGGGCGGCTCAGCCATGGATCGATGCGCGGCGAGGGCGGCCAGATGCCTTCGACGAGACCACCGAGAATCACGCGGTCCGATTGCGTCAGTCGCGCTTCGAGCTGGCCATAGATGCGCAAGTTGGCATTGGCGACTTCCGGCCGGCGCACGATGCGGTCAGCGAAGGCGGTCTGAAACACATCGGGATAATCGCGGAGCTGCATCATCAGCCCGCTGGGGCGCAGCCGCTCCTCGTCGCCGCTCTCGGTCGCGACAGTCTCCATGACGACGAGATCGTCGAATGCCTTGGTCAGCGCCGTGCCCTCGCGCCCGGCCAGCGCGACATCGTTGCCCCTGTCATCGCGCGACAGCAGCTTGATCGCCTCACGATGCCGCAAGGCAACTTCAGCGAAGTCGATCGGCCTGATGGGGTGGATGCCTTCCAGCGGCGCCAGCGCGGTGCGCAATCCGGCGATCAGTTCTTCCGCGCGGTCAAGACGGTCGTCGTCGAGTTTTGCGCGCGGCTCCGCGCCATGCAGCATCGACGCTTCGCGGCGGCGCAGCTTGCCGAGCTCGTCGCGGAAGCGCGCGAAATCCTGCGCCAGTCCGGCGGTGCCGGGCGTCGGCCGCGTGCCGCGCAGCAGCGCGACTTCGAGCGTCTCGATCGCGTCTTTCCAGGCGTTCGGCGCCGTGCCCAAACGAAACAGCGGATGTTTCAGCAGCGCCAGCAATGTCGCCGGTTCGAGCTGCTCCGCTGCCGCCTCGGCGATGAGGCGCGCGAAGATGCCGGCCGAGGTCTCGGTCAGCGCATCGCCGCCGGAATCGTCGAAGACGAGATTCCAGCGGTCCAGCGCGGCCATCACCCGGCGCGCCAGTGCGCGGTCGGGCGTCACCAGTGCGGCGGATTTCTTGAGTTCGTAGGCTTCGCGCATGGCGATCGCGATGGCCAGTGCTTCCATTTCCGGATTCGCGGCGGCTATCACAGCAAGGTTCTGCATGCCGGCCGCAATTTTCTGTTCGACGGCCGGCTGAGCGAGACGCGTATGCCACTGCGCCGTGGCATTGGATGGCCGCATCGCCTCCGAGGCCAGCAATTCGCGGCCCTGCGGCGACGGCGTGCCGAACGTCATCACGTCGCGGCGCGTGATGCCGAAACGTTCCAGCAGCGCATGGAGCGCGAATTGCGGATGGTTCGATGCCGAGGATTCGGTTCGGCCGAATGCATCCTTCGTACCGCCGATGAGATTCCATGCGGTGTCGTCGAGGTCGGTATCGAGCCCCGGCAAGACGACAGCACCATCAGGCAGTTGCGCGACTTCGCGCAGGAACTTCGCCGTGGTCGGCATCGAGCCGGTCGAGCCGGCGGCGATGATCGGACCGCCTTTGTGCGCTTTCAGGCGCGAAGCTTCAGCCTCGATCAGCAGATCGCGGCGCACTGCAGGTTCGATCGCAGTGTGAGCTGTGAGAATGCCCGGCCAGACGTCCTTGGCGATGCTGAGAAACTGCAGCGTCAGTTGCCAATATTGATCGAGCGCATCGGGCACCAGCCCGTCCAGCGCGCTCCAGTCGACCTTGCGCGTCGCCATGTCGTCCATCAGCCGCGCCAGATCGTCGGCCAGAGCGAGCGTGGAGGCGGGGCCACCGACCACGAGCGGCGTCTGCGTGGGATCGCCCGGTGCAAGTTGCTTCGCCCATGCGGCAATCAGTTGCGCCAGCAGAAGCCGGCGCTGCAATCCGTCGAGCGCGGGAGGTGCATCGAGCCTTTCGAGCGCCTCAGGCGAGGCCGCCTGCGCGAAGGCCAATTCTTCTTCGTCGACATCGCCGAGCGGAACGATACGCGGCAGCAGCACGGCGTCGGTACCGAGCACGTCGAGGAAGATCTCCTGCGCCATGCGGCCGGCGCGGCGTGTCGGCAGATACAGGGTGACTTCAGCCAGTTTCTCCGGCGCGCCGCGTGCAGAGAATCCCTCGACGAGATCACCGTCGACAAGCGCGGTGATCAGCGTGCGCAGGAATGGCGCCGAGGACGGTATATTGAAGACGCGCATGAACACCCTGATTCGTGATCAGGGTGCATCATGGCATGGCTGAGAAGGCGGCGGGAGTCGCAGGAAACTCAGGCGACGCTGGCGAGGAACGCATCTTCCGCGGCGCGCACGGCGTCGGGCGTGCCGACATGCATCCAGACGCCTTCCATGCGCAGTCCGAACAGGCGCTCCTGCTCGTTGGCCTTGTCGAACAGTTTGGTCAGCGAAAATTCACCGGATGGCGCATCCTTGAACAGCGCCGGTGACAAGATCGCGACACCGGCATAGACGAACGGCACGACCTGATTCTCCTTGCGGCGACGCAGCGCACCATCGGTGAGCATCGCGTAGTCGCCGCAGCCGGCATAGCCGATGCTGTTGGCGGTCGGCGCCATCAGCAGCAGAATGTCCATGCGTGCGGGATCGAAGGCCTCCGCAAGACGCGCGAGATTCGGCTGCACGCCGTCAATCCACATCGTGTCGGCATTGAGGTGATAGAACGGCTCGGAGCCGAGCAGCGGCAGCGCCTTCACCACGGCACCGCCAGTGCCGAGCACCTGATCGCGCTCATCGGAAATGGTGATCTTCGGTTTGGTGCGCGTCGCGACATGATCGATGATCTGGTCGGGCAGGTAATGCACATTGACGACGGCTTCGGTCACGCCAGCAGCGGCGAGCTTGTCGAGCACGTGATCCAGCAGCGGCTGTCCTGCGACAGGGACCAGCGGCTTCGGCAAGTTGTCGGTGAGCGGTCGCATGCGCAGGCCGAGACCGGCGGCGAGAACCATTGCTTTGGTGGGTTTTACGGACATAGCGACATTGGCCTTAATAGAAGGACGGGCCTTGGTAGAATGATGGGCCTTGATGGAATCGTTCTTGAATTTTTGAGCTGAAATAATGGTAGCACAGCGGCGTGTCGCATGCATGAACCTATCGAGCCATAATGGGCCGAGATGACGCGGATGCGACAATTGCACCCGCCTGCACAGTCACGTTTCTGTCTCCTGCGTCTCGGAACGTTTCGTCTTTTTCTTTTTGTCGTTGGGTTTGAGAAAATTCACACCAATCTGGTCGCCATTGACCCAGCCGAGTTCGCAGCGGCGATAGGCAAGTCCGGTTGATGAGAGCAGAAGGAAGAATTCCTTCAGGTTCAATCCTTCGACAGAACCATCGACGGTGAGCTTGGCGCCGGTCTCGGAAATATCTTCCATGATGCAGGAGCGACGCCAGGTGCCGTCGATGCCCATCATGTGCGCAGGAAAGCCGCGCTCGAAAACGACCCGATCTCCGGCACGCCGCTCCGTCATGACACGTCCCTTGTCCAGTACGCCAAGCCCCGCACGTGCAGGGCTCAAGCGCAGGATAGAGCGTGTGCGACTAATAAGTAGTTAAGGAAGTGTTAGAGTGTGAGTCGATCAGCGGGACCAACGACTCCGTCATTGCGAGCCGGCAAAATTGCTCTTGCAATCCAGAAGGCAACAAGCGAGGGCTGGATTGCTTCGTCGCAAGGGCTCCTCGCAATGACGACGCAGAGGTCGTGATTCGTCTCGGAAGGAGGGGCCTCTAACCGCGGGGCGGTGGTACATGCGCTGCATACCACTGCTGGAACGGCGCCAGCGTCGGATGCGCCAGCGAGCGGTTGAGATAGGTCCAGATCCGCGGCTGGTGCTTGAGATAATGCGGCTTGCCGTCGCGGCGGTTGAGCCGCGCGAATGTACCGAGCAGTCGTGTGTTTCGCTGTGCCGACATGATCGCATAGAGCTCGGCAAAGGCCGCGGCATCGAAAGCGGGATCGGCCGCGCGTCGCGCCTTGATGTAGCGCGTCAGCATGGTCAGCTCCAGATGCTCGAGCACGTCGATACGCGCGTCCTGCAGCAGCGAGACGAGATCATAGGCGGCGGGGCCGAGCACCGTGTCCTGGAAATCGATTACACCGACCTTGTTGATGCCCTCGCGATCGTCGAGCCAGATGATATTCGGCGAATGGAAGTCGCGCAGTACCCAGGTCTTTGGCGCCGCAGCGGGTTTCGCCAGCAGCTCGCGCCACATCGTGACAAATTCAATGCGTGCGTCATCTGCGAGCGGCGCGTCGCGGTCCGGCAGATACCATTCCGGCATCAGGCCGATCTCGACCAGCAATGCATCCGTGTCGAAGACGGGAATGGCGTAATCGACATGCGGCGACAGCGGCAGCGTTTCCGGCAGCGACTTGCTGTGCAGCAGGGCCAGCATGTCGGTCGCGACCTGATAGCGCTCGGCGATCGGTGCCGGGGGCTCGCCTTCGGTCACCGGCGCTGTGCCGAAATCCTCGGTGATCAGGAAACCCGCATCGAGATCGGCGTGATGAATCGCCGGCGCGGAGATCCCCTGCGCGCGCAAACCGTTCGCAATGGCGACGAACGGTCTGACGTCCTCCGCCAAATGCACCGCTGCGCTGTAGGACTTGCCGTCATAGACCGGCGCACCATCCGGCCGCTTCGGCGCATTCATCAGGATGAAGACGTCATCACCGCGGATCAACCGCGCATAGGAGCGCGTCGACGCATCGCCGGCCATGCGCTGTCTGATAGCATCGAGATAGCGCGCCTCTTCGAGAAATTCACGCAGTGCTTTCAGGCGCAGAACGGTCGATGCGGCCTTGCCGTGACCGGTGATCTCCGCAGCACGCGCCACGGAGCCCAGTGCCGGACGATGGCTGAGCGCAATATCGATACGATCCGGCGGCAGCGTACCATCGGCGCGCTCCGGCCATTCGATCAGCGCCACCACGTCGTCCGGCAACGGCGATAGGCCGATCTCCTCGAGTTCGCTCGCGTCGTTGATACGATAGAGATCGGCATGGATGAGAGGAAACGACGGCAGGTCATAGTTCTGCGCCAGCGTGAAGGTCGGGCTCGGCACTTCGAGTTCAGAATCGCTGGCGAGATAGCGGATCATCGCGCGTGCCGCGGCCGTCTTGCCGGCGCCGAGATCGCCCGAGAGGGTGATGACATCGCCGGGGCCGATCAGCAGGGCGAGGTCGGCCATCAATTGCGCAGTGGCGGTCTCATTTGCGAGCGCCAGCGAAAATGTGCAGGGCTCGTTTATGATGGGTTCGCTCATTCGGCGGCGTTGCGATGCGCGGTCTGGTCGATGGGGAAGTCGCAGCTGACGGTGGTGCCCTTGCCGACCGCGGAATCGACGCGGACCTTGCCGCCGTGCAGCTCGACGAAGGAGCGCACCAGCGACAGGCCGAGTCCTGCGCCGCGATGACGCGAGCCATTGGCGTGGCTCTCGAACCAGTCGAACACCTTGTCCTTCACCTCGGGCGGAATGCCCGGGCCGCGATCAGTGACGGTGAAGGTGATGGTATGCTCGGATCGTCGCGCGGTCAGCGTGATTGCGGCATCATGCGGTGAAAAGCCGACGGCATTGGCGAGCAGATTATACAGCACCTGCACGACGCGGCTCTCGTCGCCGGTAAAGCTGCCGATGGCAGGATCAACGTCGATCTGCAGTGCGATGCGGTCGCGCACCAGGCGATCCTGAATGCCTTCGGCCGCCGCAGAGATGGTCTTGCGGATATCGATCGGGCCGAGATTCAGCGTCATCGCGCCGGCATCGATGGTGGCGAGATCCAGGATGTTATTGATGATCGCCAGCAACGCGCCGGTCGAGGTGGTGATGTAATCGAGATATTCGGCCTGCTTCGGCATCAACGGGCCGGTCACGGGATCGCTGAGCAGATGCGCGAAGCCGATGATCGTGGTCAGCGGCGAGCGCAGTTCGTAGGAGACGTGGTGGACGAAATCCACCTTCATCTGGTCGGCCGTCTCCAGCGCCTCGTTACGCTCGCGCAGCGCGCGCTCGACATTCTCGGCGTCCGAAATGTCCTGGAAGGTCAGCATGGTCGCGCCGTCGGGCAGCGGCATGGTCATGCAGGCCAGCACGCTGCCGTCCTTGCGCTCGAGCTTGAGCGGAACAGACTTGCGATTGTCGATCCCGGTAATCGCGCTGCGGATCGCCTGCCATGTCGGAGTGTCGTCGAACAATGGCCGGCACCAGGTTTCGACCATTTCAATATGCGGACGCTGCTCCAGCGCTTCGTCCGACAGCTTCCACATCTTGGCAAAAGCCGGATTGAACAGTTGCGCGCGGCCGTTGCTGCCAAACACGGCGACGGCTTCGGCAAGATTGTCGAGCGTTTCGCGCTGAACACGGATCAGGCCATCGAAGCGCCGTGCCAGTTCGAGGCTCTCGGTGACATCGTCGAACAGATAGGTGACGCCGCCTTCGGGATTCGGCGTGGTGACGATCGAGAGCGCGCGGCCATCCGGCAGATACCAGACATCCTTATGGGCTTCGACGGCACGATAGGCTTCGTGCAGCTTGGCCTTCCAAGCGCGGAAGTCGGGCTGCTCCGGCAGTTTGCGTGCAGCACGGAGACGGTCGAGCACGCTGGAATCGTCGGGATTGCCGTCGAGGAAGGTGCGGTCGAGATCCCACAGCCGGCGATAGGAGTCGTTGTAGAAGGCGAGGCGGCGCTGGCCGTCGAATACGGCGACGCCCGACGACAGCTGATCGAGCGTGCGGCGATGCGCTTCGGCCATCCGCACCAAGGCGGCTGATAGCGCGGCAGCCTCGCTGGCGTCGATGGCCATGCCGGCGCTGCCGCTGGCGACCTTGGCGGCGTGGACGTCGAAGATGCGGCGTTCACCGGAGATCACGATCGGTACACGCGCGGCAAATGGCTGGTTGTCGTTCAGCGCACGCGCCAGACTGCTGCGGTCATCGCTATCCAGCAGTTCCAGGTTGCGACCGACCGCATCGCCCGTATCAGTCGCTTCAGTCGCACGCGCATAGGCCGCATTGACGAAGCTCAATCGGCCATCGGCCTGCTTGGCCCAGATCGGCCATGGCGCGGCATTGGCGAAGCCGCGGAGAATTTCGGCTTCTTCCGCGAGTTCCTTGTGACGCAGCGAGACTTCGGCGAGCTCGCGGCGCAAACCGCTCAATTCGCGAATCCGGACAATGGCCTGACCGCCGATGGCGCGACCCATCGCCTCGACGGCGCGGCCGCTTGAGGTCGTCAGATTCAGCACAAAGCCTTCGCCGGCATCGAGCAGTGCGTCGACGGCATGATCCATCCGCAGCGCGGGTTCCGGCGACAGCCATGTTCCGAACGCGAGAATGCGCTGCGGCTGATGCTGCTGCGGGTCCTGCGACATCATCAATGCGGTGTCGCCGGAGATATCGGGACGGGTTTCGCCTGCGGCCCAGGCGATCAGAACCTGCGGCTCAGTGAACAGCAGGGCGCGAAAGCGGTCGGCTTCGACCTGCAGCGTATGCAGCTCCGCGCGCAGCTTCGCCTCGGTCTTGGCCGAGCGAATACGATTGTGCATCAACAGGATGGCGGAAACGACGGAGAAGCCGAGCACCGCTGTGGCGGTCGTCAGCGCGGCAATTTCCTGGCGATCGAGATCGAGCAGATTGGCGAGCGTCTGGGTAATGAAGGGTTCGTCAGCGGCCGACGCCGAGGAGGTGGCCAGAAGTGCAGACGCACTGATGCCGACAAGCCCGTCGCGCACCATAGAAGTGCACGACAGCAAGGTCCGACGCATCGCCGCGATCACGCCTGACATCATTCGCCCCAAACCGCACGTCTTCCCGACCAGCCCCTCCCGATCGCGAATCGTTCGACAATATCCGCTTCGGGAGTCGCCGGGTAAGAGTCCAGACCGTGAACGCAGAGTCCCCGGTTAAAAAATGCAGGCGGATTTGATTCAAATGCTGCGCGATGTGACGAAATACGCGCTAGCGGCCGGTGGATCCGAAGCCGCCGCTGCCGCGTTCGGTTTCGCTGAGCGCCGCGACCACCACGAGTTCCGCATGCGTGACCGGCGCGATCACCATCTGGGCGATTCGCTCGCCGCGTTTGATCGTGAAATCCGCGAGGCCGTGATTGATCAGCAGCACGCCGATCTCGCCGCGGTAATCGGCGTCGATGGTGCCTGGCGAATTCAGCACGGTGATGCCGTGCTTGGCGGCAAGGCCGGAGCGTGGGCGCACCTGTGCCTCATAGCCGGGTGGCAGCGCGATGGTCAGCGCGGTCGGCACCAGTGCATATTTGCCGCTAGCGAGAATCATCGGTTGGTCTTCGGGAACCGCGGCGAGCAGATCGAGGCCGGCGGCATGCGCGGTCTGATAGGCCGGTAGCGCGAGGCCAGCGCCATGCGGGAGCTGCTGGACGTCGACCTGAACGGGGATGGCAGCGCTCATGATTGGTCTTTCGTGGATTGCGTCACGGTGTCGGCGATTCGCGCGATCAGGGTCGTCGCGACCTGTTCCTTGCTCATCGGCGCCCACGAATCAACGGCGATATCCGCGCTGTCCTTGCTGCGCGTCAGCAGATGCACGGTATTGTTGTCGCCGCCCATGATGCCGGTGGCGGGCGATACGTCATTGGCGACGATCCAGTCGCAGCCCTTGCGGGCGATCTTGGCTTTGGCGTTGTCGATCAGGTGTTCGGTCTCGGCGGCGAAACCGATCACCAGGGGTGGACGATGTTCGGGGAGTTTCGAGATCGTCGCGAGGATGTCGGGATTTTCCGTGAGCTGCAGCGGCGCCATCGCAGCACCGGCGGTCTTCTTCAGCTTCTGGGCGCCTTCATTGACGACGCGCCAGTCGGCCACGGCCGCCGCGAAGATCGCGATGTCGACCGGCAGCGCGGCCTGAACTGCAGCGAGCATGTCGCGCGCGGCTTCGACATGCGTCATCATCACGCCGGGCACCTCGTCGAGATCGACCGGGCCCGAGACGAGAATGACCTCGGCGCCCGCGTCCCGTGCCGCCGCGGCGATCGCATAGCCCTGCTTGCCGGACGAGCGATTGGCGATGTAGCGCACGGGATCGATCGGCTCATGGGTCGGGCCTGCAGTGATCAGCACGCGCTTGCCCGCCAGCGGTTGCGCGCGCGGCGGCCGCAGGAAGGTGTGAGCCGCAATCGCAATCTCGGTCGGCTCGGCCATGCGACCGACACCGGCTTCGTTGCGTTCGGCCATCTCGCCGGCATTCGGCCCGATCATCCGCACGCCGTCACGCTGCAATTGCGCGACATTGCGGCGCGTCGCGGCGTTATTCCACATCAGCGGATTCATCGCCGGCGCGATCAGGATCGGTTTGTCGGCGGCCAGGAGAATCGCAGAGGCCAAATCATCGGCAAGGCCATTGGCCATCTTCGCCATCAAGTCCGCCGTCGCAGGTGCCACAACAATGAGATCGCATTCACGCGCAAGGCGAATATGCCCGGCATCGAATTCGCTCTGCGGATCGAACAGGTCGGTATAGGCGCGCTCGTTGGACAGCGCGCTAGCGGCCAGCGGCGTGACGAATTGCTGCGCGGCGCGGGTCAGTACCACGCGGACGTGGATGCCGCGCTCTTTCAGCCGGCGGATCAGATCGAGCGCTTTATAGGCCGCGATTCCGCCGCCGATGATCAGCGTGACGCGGAGCTGATCGCCGATGTATTTCAATGGCTTGGATGGGTTTGGCGCATCTTGCGGAAAACTTGCGTCAGGCCTGAGGCCATCTTGCGACGCATCGCGCAGGATGACCCGCACCTCGTCCTCGACCGACCGTCCGTTGCGGGCAGCACGCAGTCGCAATTCATCGCGAATGGCGTCGTCGAGTTTGCGGATGGTCAGGCTGGCCATGAGGCGTCTCGCGCTATTTTGACAGCAATGCTAGCACAAAGTGCCGGCATTGCAATCATTCTAGCGGATCGACAGCAGCAGCCCGAGGAACGACAGCGCGATCACCCAGACGCCCACGGTGCGCCAGCGGAGCTGCTTGGCCCGCGCCCGCGCGATGGCGGCGATGGTCGCGTCGTCGAGCCTGACGCCGTCGCGGGTCATGGTCTCCAACTGCTCGAGCACCGTCAGCGCCCGTGTTGCCAAGGCCGGCAGACTGCCGGCGACCTTGCCGAGTTCGCCGGCGCCGGCGAGCGCGCCCTGAATCTTGCCCAATGGGCCGAGATTGCGCTCGATCCATTCGCGGACAACGGGATCGGCGACCTTCCAGATGTCGAGCTTAGGATCGAAGCTTCGTGCGACACCTTCGACCACGACCATGGTCTTCTGCAGCAGGATCAATTCTGGCCGCGTACGCATATCAAAGAGACCGGTGACCTCAAGCAGCAGCGTCAGCAGCTTGGCCATCGAGATTTCTTCGGCCGTGCGATTGTGAATCGGCTCGCCGATGGCACGGATCGCCTGCGCGAAATTTTCTACTGAATGGTGACCGGGCACATAGCCGGCCTCGAAGTGGACTTCGGCGACGCGGCGATAGTTGCGGGTGATGAAGCCCAGCAGAATCTCCGCAAGGAAGCGGCGCTCCTTCAGACCGAGTCGGCCCATGATGCCGAAGTCGACCGCGACGAGGCGGCCGTCAGGATCGAGAAACAGATTGCCCGGATGCATATCGGCATGGAAGAAGCCGTCACGCAACGCGTGGCGCAGGAAGCTCTGGATCACCTTGCGGCCAAGGTCCGGCAGATCGACGTTGGATTCTTCCAGGCCCTTGTGATCGTTCAGTGCGATACCGTCGATCCACTCCATCGTCAGCACATTGTGCGAGGTACGATCCCAGTCCACTTCCGGCACGCGGAAATCCGAATCGTTGCGGGTGTTCTCCGCCATCTCGGAGAGTGCTGCGGCTTCGAGCCGAAGATCCATCTCCATCGCCACCGAGCGCGACATGGTGGTGATGATCTCGATCAGGCGAAGGCGCCGCGCTTCGGAAAAATGCTCTTCGGCCTTGTGGGCGACGTAAGCGAAATCGCCGAGGTCGCGGCGGAACTGCGCGGCGACATTCGGGCGCAGCACTTTCACGGCGTAGACCTTGCGGACACCATCCTTGTCTATCTCGGCACGATGCACCTGTGCGATCGAGGCCGCGGCGACCGGCGGACTGAAGCTCGCATAGAGCTGCGCCACAGGGCGTTCCAGCGAAGCGGCGACGACACCTTCGGCTTCGGTCAGGGAGAACGGCGGAAGCCGGTCCTGCAGGCTTTCGAGATCGCGCGCCATGGCGACGCCGACCACGTCGGGTCGTGTCGCGAGAAACTGGCCGAGCTTGAGATAGGCAGGTCCCAGCCGAGTCAGCGCGCGCGACAGCCGCGCGCCCGATTTAGCGCCGGGCCGCTCAATGAGCCGCGCCATGCGTAGCGCGAGCTGTCCCGGCGGCGGCACCAGCGAGGGATCGACGACGCCGAACACGCCTTCGCGCGCAAACACGAAGCCGGCGCGGGCCAGCCGCGCCATATGATTGAGTGCCGAGATCACAAACGCCAGCCCGAATGCAGCGCGACGATGCCGCCCGAGAGGAGTTCGTATTTCACGCGGGAGAAGCCGGCCTCGCGGATCATGTCGGCGAACACAGGCGGCTTCGGAAACTTGCGGATCGATTCGACGAGATACTGATACGACTCAGAGTCGCCGGTGACCGCCTTGCCGAGTGGCGGGATCACCTTGAACGAAAACAAGTCATAGATCTTGTCGAGGCCGGGCACATCCACGGTCGAGAATTCGAGACAGAGAAAACGGCTGCCCGGCTTCAGCACGCGATAGGCTTCAGCGAGCGCGCGGTCGATGCGCGGCACGTTGCGGATGCCGAAGGCGATCGTATAGGCGTCATAGCTCTTGTCGGCGAATGGCAACTCTTCTGCATTGCCCTCGACAAAGGAGACCTGATGTTCGAGATGGTGGGTAATGGCGCGCTCGCGGCCGACATCGAGCATGCCGGTGTTGATGTCGCAGACCGTCGCCGAGAAGCCGAGGCCCGACGCCTTGGCAGCGCGGAAGGAAATGTCGCCGGTACCGCCGGCAACGTCCAGCAGCGCGAACGGCGCGTCCGAGCGCGGCGGGTTGAGCTGGTTGATCATCACGTCCTTCCAGACGCGATGCATGCCGCCGGACATCAGATCGTTCATCAGGTCGTAGCGCCGGGCCACGCTGTGGAACACATCGTTCACCAGCGTCTGCTTGTCGCCTACGGGGACGTCCCTGAAGCCGAAATGGGTGGTTTCGCCCGGCTGATCCATCGTTTTCATCTCAAAAGCCTCATCGCGGCGGACCATAGCGCGCCTGCGGCAATGGGGCTATCACGTCAGCCTCTCAAGGTGAATGACGTGAATCATGCCTGAATTACCCGAAGTCGAGACCGTCCGCCGGGGCCTGCAGCCGGCCATGGAGGGGTCGAAGATCACCCGTCTGGATCTCAGGCGAAAAGACCTGCGGTTTCCGTTTCAGCCGGATTTTGCCGACAGGTTGCAGGGCCGGACCGTCGCCAGCCTTGGCCGCCGCGCCAAATATCTGCTGGCGGATCTGGATTCCGGCGATGTGCTCTTGATGCATCTGGGCATGTCCGGTTCGTTCCGGGTGGTGTCCGATGCGCCTGATGAAGAAAATGTGATGCCGGGCGCCTTCCATCATCCGCGCAGCGACGAGCGGGCACACGATCACGTCGTCTTCCATATGTCGTCGGGCCCGTCAGTGATCTACAATGATCCCCGCCGTTTCGGCTTCATGAAGATCTTTGCGCGCAGCGAGATCGAGAACGAGCCGTTCCTGAAGGACATCGGGCCCGAGCCGCTGGGCAACGCCTTCGATGCGGCGATGCTGGCCGGCGCCACCGCAGGCAAGAAGACCAGCCTCAAGGCCGCGCTGCTCGATCAGCGCGTCGTCGCCGGCCTCGGCAACATCTATGTCTGTGAGGCGCTGTTTCGCTCGCATCTGTCGCCCCGGCGGCTGGCCGCGACACTGGCGACCAAGAAGGGCGAGCCAACCGATCATTCCAGACGACTGGTCACGGCAATCCACGAGGTGCTGAACCAGGCCATCAAGGCCGGCGGCTCGTCGCTGCGCGATCACCGCCAGACCGACGGCGAGCTCGGCTACTTCCAGCACTCGTTCCAGGTCTATGACCGCGAAGGCGAGCCCTGCCAAACCGATGGCTGCTCAGGCATCGTGAAGCGCTTCGTGCAGAACGGGCGGTCGACCTTCTGGTGCCCGAAGTGTCAGAGGTGAAGTGGAAGTCTTAGCTCAGCAAACCAAGAATATAAACTGAGATCAGCGTCCCACCCTGGTGGGCGCGAATGTTGATGGTCCATACCCATTCGAAACAATGCCTGGCCGGACAGTTCTGAACTTCTTGGCCAATGCTCCGAGCGCCTCATCCTTGCAGTGGCCATAGATATAGCGGTCCGAGCGAATCGCACGTAGTTCGTTGAGAGAATCTACGTCGCGTCTCTCGAACACGCCGAGTGCCCGCGCGTCACGATCCCAAGAGGTGAGCAGCATTCTATCGCTCGACAATGGAAATGACGTTTCTGCCGTCCGATTCCTAAAACTCTGTCCCATTGCGGGATGTCGCGTTTTTGGGTCGGTCGTTAGCGCAATGGGATTGTCCCCTGTAATAAAATAACCATCCGCCGGATAAGCCAACGACCAAGTCATGTTGTAGAAAATTGGAGCCAAGTCATCTGCTGCACTTAGTGCCCTGAACGTTCTTTCCTTGGGAATCAATATTTCATAATCACCTGGCTTGATCATCGCCTGCCGAACTTTTTCGAGCGTATCCAAATCGATGGGCTCGCCGCGTTCGCGCTCGAGCGCGCTCACCATTTTCTTGAACGCTTTTGGATTTTGCGCGTAGGCAAACAACTTAGTTTGTAGCAAGCGACTCTCGATTTCAGCTTGCCGCCGTCGGGCGCCGGATGTTCTAACGAACATAATTGCGAGAAACTCCGCAAACCAGACACGTTCCTGAGTGCCTGTCTTTGGAATTATGCCACGCAAAAGCGAATCGTATACCGGCGCTGCATTAGATTCGAACGTACCTAGCATCTCTTCGATGCGAGTATCGCTTGTTCCGTCACTGCGCTTAAATGAATAGAAATGCGTCTGAGTGCCTGCTTCCAAAGGTGTCTGAGACCATTGTTTTTCAGTCAATGAATCGTATGTCCAAACCTGACCAGCGGGGTCGGTTCCGACGAAATTCTCAAGATGCATACGAGGAACGATGTGATGAGATTTGGCGGTCATTTTCCCGTTAGTAATGATGGCGCGGACTAGGTCTCAGTTCCAACATTGCAAGAATGTTTACTGCCTGCAGGTCGCGGATGCGTTTTTCGATCCGTGCTTGCTCGATCTGTGCTCGTGACGCTTCGGGTGCTGCTAAAGTAATAATACGCTTTGGTAGTGGCGGCGGAGTTTCGCGCGCTTGCTCGAAACAGAATTTGTCCTCGTGAGCGGCAAGCATCATTGCACGGTCAAGCGCCCTATCAGCGATGTCTTCAAAATAAGAGGCATAGCCCATAGGCCTAGTCCCATTCTGAGTGGGGAATAGGTAGATTTTCGCGCTCAAATGGCCGTTTTAAGGCACGCGTGGATTGTAAGATGCAATCTTATCACCTTTTGTCAGGGCGCTAACACTCTTTCTTAGCCCATGAATGTGCGCCGTGTCAGAGGTGACACCGAGTCGGGGCTGACCTTGTCGGCGACTCCTTTTTGATATCGACAGTCACATGCCTTTCAATGCCTCTGCCGCCGCCTCCGCAACTCCCTTACGCGATGTCATCAGCGGCTGAATGCGCTGTCCGAAGTCTTCGACGCCCTGGACGAAATCGTCGAAGGTGAGCAACACGCCCTCGGTGCCCGGCACGGTGGCGACGTCGTCGAGCATGCGGGCGACATTGGCGAAAGAGCCGACGAAGGTCCCCATATTGATATTGACCGCTGATGTAGGGTCCGCCATCTGGCGGATGTTGGTGTCCTTGCCTGACTTGGTGTCGACGGCACCCTGTACGCCCAGCCAGGCGACCGCTTCGTGATCCACGCCGGCTTTGTAGTGTTCCCACTTTGCGAACGCGGCTTCATCGGTCTCGGCCGCGATTACCATGAACAGGACATAGGTCGTTACGTGCCGGCCGCTCTTCCGCGTGGCCTCGATCAGCCGTTCGGCGGCGGGCGCGAAATCGGTCGGGGTGTTGACGCCCTTGCCGAAGCAGAAATTGTAGTCGGCGTATTTTGCGGAGAAGGCCATTCCGGCGCCGCTCTGTCCGGCGCAAATGATCTTCATATCGGCTTGCGGCCGCGGGCTGACGCGGCAGTCCTCCATCCGGAAAAATTCACCTTTGCGATCCGAGGCGCCGGTCTGCCAGAGGTCGCGGAGGATCTCGACATATTCCGACAGATATTCGTAACGGCGTGCGAAATAGTCATCGCCCGGCCAAAGCCCCATCTGCGAATATTCGGGACGTTGCCAGCCGGTGATGAGATTGAGGCCGAAGCGGCCATGTGAAATCGAATCGATGGTCACAGCCATGCGTGAGGCAATCGCGGGAGGCATCACGAGCGTCGCTGCCGTGGCGAATAGTTTTATTCGCTTGGTCACTGCGGCCAACCCGGCCATCAAGGTGAAGGATTCCAGATTGTGATCCCAGAATTCGGTTTTCCCACCGAAGCCACGCAATTTGATCATCGAGAGCACAAAATCGAGTCCGTAATGTTCGGCCTTTAGCGTCACCTCCTTGTTGAGGTCGAAAGTCGGCATGTATTGCGGGGCATTTTCAGAGAGCAACCAGCCATTGTTCCCGATTGGAATGAATACGCCGACCTTCATCTCGCTCTCCTCTGTAACAGGGTGACGCCTCGGGACGTCGCGAACTGTTCTGCTTGCGGTAAACCAAGCAACAACCGTGCCGATGCGTGCGCATCGCGCCGATCCCACCGTGAAGGCAACGTGGTTGCGCGCCCGGCATTTCCGGCCATGATCTGCTGCCAACACCGTATTGAGGACTCCCCATGACCGACGCATCGTCTCCCTCCATCCGCTTCAATGACGGCGCGTCCTATGAGCGGATGATGGGCGTCTGGAGCCGCAGCGCCGGCGAGGTCTTTCTGGATTGGGTGGCGCCAAAGCCGGGTCTTGCCTGGGTCGATGTCGGCTGCGGCAACGGCGCCTTCACGCAGCTGATCGCCGAGCGCCATGCGCCGTCGGTGATCGACGGCATCGATCCCTCGGAGCCGCAGCTTGCTTATGCGCGGACGCGGCCGGGTGCTGCGATGGCGGCGTTTCATCTGGGCGACGCAATGGCACTACCGTTCTCCGACAAGTCCTTCGATGTCGCCGTGATGGCGCTGGTGATCTTCTTCGTGCCGGAGCCGTCGAAGGGCGTTGCGGAGATGGTGCGTGTCGTGTCACCCGGCGGCACGGTGGCCGCCTATGCCTGGGATATGGATGGCGGCGGCTTTCCGCTGCAGCCGATCCTGGGTGAATTGCTGAAGATGGGCCAGATGCCGTCGCTTCCGCCGAGCGTGGACGCATCGCGCCTCGACGTGATGCAGTCGCTGTGGACCTCCGCCGGCCTAGTGGACGTCGAAACCCGCGTGATCGATGTCACCCGTGCCTTCACCGATTTCGACGACTTCTGGTCGGCCTCGTCCGCAGGGCCATCGGTGAAGGCAGCTCTGACGGTGATGACGCCGGAGGAGATTGTGCAGCTCAAATCGCGCGTCCGGACGGGACTTTCGGAGGATGCAACCGGCCGTATCACCTGCAGTGCCCGCGCCAATGCCATCAAGGGGCGGGTGCCCGGCTGAGGCAGAGAAGCCTCTGGCCTCCATAGCGCCAATCGCCGGGATTTTGCCGGTAATATTTCCTCAACTTGAAGGGGTATATAAGTAACGCAATAACCAAGGCGGGCGCAAATGCTGGCGTGGTTGGGTTTTCTATGGTGGTGGAAATGTACCGTAGAGGATGAACCTGTGTCCGTCGAAAAATTCCTCAAGCAGCGGGCTGTCAACGTCGTTGTCAGCGGGCAATATACGCTGTCGAATTGGCTGGATTCCGAAGGCAATCCGCGCAGCTTTGCCTGCCGGACCAGCCGCGTCTCGCCGTTCCGGATGATTGTCGATGTGCCGGTGGTCGGTCGTATCGGCGATCGCATCACGCCTTATTTCGGCGATTTCGGCCATCTCGAAGGTCGTATCAGCGACACCATCTCCGGCAGCTTCCTGCTCGAACTCAACATGACGCCGCCGATGCGTCAGAAGCTCTCGGACAAGCTGACCTGGCTGGAGAAATTCCAGAAAGACCCTACGGTGCGCGAGGAGCGCAAGCAGGCCCGCCTCATTCCCGCGAGCCCGCATTCCATGCTGACCTTCGCCGACGGCAGTATGAAGAACTGCTTCGTCATCGACATGTCCGTGTCCGGCGCCGCGATCTCGGCCGATGTGCAGCCGGAGGTCGGAACGCCGCTCGCCGTCGGCGCCTGCGTCGGCCGCGTGGTGCGCCATCTCCAGGGCGGATTCGCAGTGAAATTCGTCGAGCAGCAGAACCGCGAACAGCTCGAACGCCGGATCATCCGCGCCCCTGCCGCGCCGCCGCCGCGCGCAACGCCGTTCGCGGCGCAGATGGATTCGATGTACGAGGAAGTGGACTAGAGCATCGGACAGGCGGTTGCCTATGACAGCCAGTTCTCGACTTTCAGACCGCTCACCCGTTTGAATTCTTTCGCATTCGCAGTCACCAGCGTGGCATCGACGGCGCAAGCGTGAGCCGCGATCAGCAGGTCATTCGGGCCGATGGGGACGCCCTTCTTTTCAAGGTCGTGGCGAATGCGGGCGTATTCGGTGTCGGCCGGACTTTCCAGCGGCAGGATATCGAGCTCATTCAGCACCTGCTCTACGAGTTGCGTGAGCCGCGGTGAATTACGTTTGGCGCATCCGAACCGCAATTCGGCGGACGTAATGATGCTGACGCAAAATCCCTCGGCGCCGAGTTTACGAATTCTCTTGGCTACACGACCCGCTGGATTTCGGATCAGATCCGAGACGACGTTTGTATCAAGCATGTAGCGTGGTGTGCTCACAGCTTGATGTCCCGTAGCGGGCGCAGGCCTGCATCGACGTCCGGAAATTCTTCTGTGAAGGGCTCCATCGTATCAAGCAATGCCAGCAGGCCGCGCTTGCGTACGGGTTCGATCACCAGCCTGTCGCCGTCGCGGTGCATGACAGCTTCGTCGCCCGGTAACTCGAATTCAACGGGAATGCGGACCGCCTGATTGCGACCGTTACGAAACAGCCTGACGTGACGGGAGTCGGTCATCGGCACCTCCGCGGCATATGCTTGAGCATAGGCCAAAAGAGAGCTAATTTCCAGCGAAAACTACTTCCGCACGCAGATCACACGCACCATCGCAGCCTTCGCATCGGCCGAGCTGCCGTTCGCGTTCACGCCATTAGCTTTCACGAAATTCAGCACGAGTTCCGCGGGCACCAGAGCCGCCTGTGGCGCTGCATTCGGCGCGCCGGCTACGAGCAGCGGCTTCAATTGCGCGAGGCCCGCGAATTTGCCGTCGCTGTCGATGGCGGCCGCGCCGGAAAAGCCGAGCCCCGGTGCGGGTGACAGCGCCAGTTCGCTTCCGGTGCCGATTGGTGTGGTGGTTGCCTTCACGCTGGTGACGGCTGCGCCGCCGCCCTGGTTTTGCGGATCGGCGATCCCTACGAGATCGAGATTGGGCTTCGCTGCGCCAGCGCCAAGCGACAGCGGCTTCAGCTCGCGCGCGCCATAGATGCGCAGCAGTGCGAGATCGCGCACTTTATCTTCGGCGACTTTGTCGGCATTGCCGTAACCAGCGACGACAATGGACATGCAGCCATCGACTGCCTGGCGATCGGTGACGATGGCGCCGTCATCGCTCACCACGATTCCGCTGGCATATTCGACCTTCTTGCGCGGCGGCGGGCCAATCGCCTGTGCGCCGGTCGGGAATGCGTTGAAGGCCGACGACATCGCGATCACCACCGGCTCCATCGTGCCTTCGGTGGCCTGATCGTAGAAGATCGAGAGGATGCGGACCTCGGAGTCCTTGAACTGGCCGCGGATGTAGAACTTCTTCTGGTTCTGCAGGCCGGACAGCACGAAGAAATCTGGCTTCACCACCTGATAGTCGATTTTGCGGCCGGGCTCCTTGCGCTCGGCCTCGGCGAGCTTCGCGGTGGAGGGCGCGTCCTCCTTGCGGCGCGCCAGCGTGATCTGGACCGTGCCGGTGGAGGACGACCATTTGCTGCCGTTCGCGTCGGAGGCCTGCTGCGGCACCAGCTTGCCGGGAAGGCCAAGCCGTGCGCCGGTCACCATGTCGGTCACCATTTTCCAGCCGACATTGTCCTGAAGCTTCTTCGCCGCAGCGCGCAGCACGTCGCGTTCCTGGGGGTTCAGAACGCCCGTTTGCTTGGCGCCATTGTCCTTCTGGAATGTCTTGATCGCATTGACCATGCGATCCGAGACCTCGCCGGTAATGGCGCCGTTATATTGCCCGGTCCAAGCGAGATCTGACTGGATCCCCAGCCGCTCGGCCTGCGCCATGGCATTGGCGGTGTCGGCAGGGGTCTGCAGCGCCGGGCGGATCGGTGTGGTGGTGACCGGCTTCGGCTTGATGCCCTGCACCGCGGGAGGCGTCGCCTGCACCTGTGCGTGAGCCGCAGAGGCTGCCACGATCATCAATGTTGCTGAAAGCATCGATCTCATGACATGTCCGGTCTTGAAGCTGGTGATTGATTTCGGTGGAATTAAGCACATCTCGTGGGTCGGTGACAGCGCGGGAAGGGTTCACGACAATGCGGGACCTGATCTGTGGCCTCATCCTGAGGAGGCGCTTCTTCAGCGCCGTCTCGAAGGATGAGCTGTTCATCTCATGGTTCGAGACGCGCGCAAGAAGCGCGCTCCTCACCATGAGGGTCGGAGTTTGGAGCGACTATTGCGATGCTGAATGCCGATGAACTCGAGCGCTATGCGCGTCACATTGTGCTCCGCGAGGTCGGCGGTCCCGGCCAGACCGCGCTGCAGGGCGCGAAAGTGCTGGTGATCGGCGCCGGCGGGCTCGGTGCACCGGCGCTGATGTATCTGGCGGCCGCGGGCATCGGCACGCTCGGTGTGGTCGACGACGACACGGTATCACTGTCGAATTTGCAGCGGCAGGTCATTCACGCAACGCCGGATATCGGCGCGCTGAAGACCGACAGCGCTGCCGCAAAGATCCATGCGCTCAATCCGCATGTCAGATTTATCGGCCATGCCGTCAGGCTCAATGCAGCTAATGCGATGACGCTGTTGTCGGGCTACGACATCGTGCTCGATGGTTCCGACAATTTCACCACGCGCTATCTGCTGTCGGATGCTTGCTATCTTGCAAAGAAGCCGTTGATCTCCGCGGCTCTCGGCACTTTCGATGCCTCGCTGACCACGATTCGTGCCCATGAGGTCAACGCCTCGGGTGCATTGAACCCGACCTATCGCTGTCTGTTTCCCGAAGCGCCGCCGCCGGGCACGGTGCCGAGCTGCCAGGAAGCCGGCGTCATGGGTGCGCTGGCCGGTATGGTTGGCTCGATGATGGCGCTGGAAGCGATCCGCGAGATCGTGGGCTTTGGTGAAGGGCTGGTCGGGCGTCTGCTGATGATCGACGCCCGCAACATGCGCTTCGAGACGCTGCGTTACGGGCGCGATCCGGCGAATCCGCTGAACGGGGATGCGCCGAGCATCAGGGATTTGAGCGCATATTTGTGAGGCGCTTTCTTAATCCCTCCCGCATGGGGGAGGGATGCCATTGGCCTGTGTCGTCTCACGCCCGCTTCTTTTCACTGTCCATATGCGCGAGATGCTCGTCCGGATAACGGCCGCCGGCTGCCGCATCGGCCGGGATCGCCTCCGCCAGCGCCCTGAGATGCGCGGGCGTGAGTTTCACCTCCAGCGATCCCAGCGCTTCAGTGAGCCGATCCCGTCGGCGGGCACCGACCACGGGCAGGATGTCTTGGCCCTGCGCGGCAACCCAGGCGATCGCCACCTGCGCGACCGAGGCGCCGATCTCGCTGGCGATGGTGCGGATTTTTTCAACCAGAGCCAAGTTCCGATCGATATTCGCAGCGCTGAAGCGCGGGCTGTAGCTGCGATAGTCCTTCGCGTTGAGGTCGGTCTTGGCGAAATGGCCGCCGATCAGGCCGCGCGACAGCACGCCGTAGGCCGTGATGCCGATGCCAAGTTCGCGGCAGGTCGGCAGGATGTCGTCCTCTATGCCCCGTGAGATCAGCGAATATTCGATCTGCAGGTCGGTGATGGGATGCACCTTGTGGGCACGGCGGATGGTCTCGGAGCCGACTTCGGACAGGCCGATATGTTTGACATAGCCGGCCTTGATCAGGTCGGCGATGGCGCCGACGGTGTCCTCGATGGGCACATTGGGGTCGAGCCGCGCGGGGCGGTAGATGTCGATGACCTCGACGCCGAGCCGCACCAGCGAATAGGCCACGAAATTCTTGATCGCTATCGGGCGGTTGTCGAAGCCCATGAAGGCACCGGCGGGATCGCGCATACCGCCGAATTTGACCGAAAGCTGCAGGTTATCGTGGTCGCGGCCGCGCAGGGCTTCGGCGATCAGGAGTTCGTTGTGGCCCATGGCGTAGAAGTCGCCGGTGTCGATCAGGGTGACGCCGGCCTCCAGCGCGGCGTGGATGGTGGCAATGCTTTCGCCTCGGTCGGCCGGGCCGTAGACATCCGACATGCCCATGCAGCCGAGGCCGAGCGCGCCCACTGTCGGGCCAGTCTTTCCGAGTTGAAGGTGTTTCATGGTGGTTCTCCCAGAAGGCGGCCGGACCGATCCTTTGCCGCTGCCGCCCCGATATGAGCCCGCTCCATTGATCCGATAAGCTGGACAATCCCGAAAGGCTTGTTCACTCTGTCGAACAATGAGCGATCTCGATCTGCGCGATCTGGCGGCCTTTCTGGCAGTTGCACGGACCCGGAATTTCCGGCGGGCGGCGGTGGAGACCCATGTCTCGGTGTCCAGCCTGAGCCAGCGACTGCGTGACATGGAAGAGCGCCTCGGCGTTCGTTTGCTGCATCGCACAACGCGGAGTGTGGCGCTCACCGAGGCTGGAGAATTGCTGCAACGCAAAATCGCTCCGGCTATGGGCGATGTCCATGCTGCGTTGCAGCAAGTTCGCGATTTCGGTGATGTGCCGTCTGGCCGCCTCAGGATCAACGGTCCAGCACCAGCCATCGATATCGTGGTGGCGCCGATGGTTACACCATTTTTGCAGCAATATCCGCAGGTTGAACTTGAGATCGTTGCCGAGACGTCATTGATCGACATCGTCGCCAAGGGGTTCGACGCCGGCATTCGTTATGGCGAGGATCTGGCGCAGGACATGATCGCGGTCTCGCTGGGGCCACCGCAACGCTTCGTGATGGTGGCTTCTTCGCAATATATTGCGCAGCATGGGCGACCTATTGCACCGCAGCAATTGCTGCAGCATTGCTGCATCAGAACGCGTTTCGACAACGGTTCTATCCCGGAATGGGAGTTCGAAAAGGACGGCCAGGTGGTCCGGATACCGCCCCGGGGGCCTCTGCTGGCGAGCTATTCCCGGCTCGGGCTGGAAGCAGCCCGGGACGGACTTGGCTTTTACGCGGTGTTTGAGGGCTATGTGCGGGACGACCTCGCGACCGGGAGGTTGGTCAGCGTGCTGGAGGACTGGTTGCCGCCATTCCCGGGCCCGTTCCTGTATTATCCAAGCCGTCGGCAGCCGCCGCCGGCTTTGGCGGCGTTCGTGAATTTTGTGGCGGAGTGGCGCAAACGGGAGCGGCGGGCTGCGGCCCCGGAGAACCCCAGTGGATCAGAGCGGCAGGGGAATCGCTGAGGCGGTCTCGCGGGTCTGCCAGAAGGTCAGCACACGCTGTGCCGTGGCGGGCACCAGGCGCTCGAAATTCTGCCGGGCTTCCTCGACATCGGCGGCGGCAGGTGAACGGCCGGGGCCGAGACGCAGCGTCATCAGGGCGCGGACGGTGGCCCAAGAAATCCCGATCGATTTGCCGAGGATCAGCATCGGATCGTCGCGGTCGCCTTTGAGGAGCTGGTCGATGGTCCCGATCCGCACGCCCGACAGAGCGGCGAGGGCGGCGGCGGTTTCCTCATATTGATGGGCGCGGGCAAAGCGCAACAAAGCGCCTTCGTCCAGCTCGTCGGCCTGGTGGAGCTTGCGAATGGCACGCTGCGCGGTGGCGAAGTCGCGGGTGACGGCCAGATGCGTCGGCGTACCGGTGATGTCCTGCATCGCGCGGTTGATCGCGTTGCGCAGTTGGGGGGCGGCGGCATCGAACAGCCGGCGGCGAACCACCTCGACCGACTGCGCCAACAGGTGTTTGAGCTGTTCCGGCGCGAGATCGTCGCGTTGCCCGACCGTGACGGCGAGGGCGCCATCGTCGCTGGCGCGGCGAATGAGGCCGGTATAGCCGAGCTGCGAGAAAGCCGCACCGGCGTTGCCGGCCACGCGGCGGATCACGTCGCGGTCGCCGCGGCGGACGATCACGTCGGTAATGCGCGGGGTCAGCGTCGAGCGATCGGAGATCGCCAGCAGATGCGACTGGCCTTGGGCCTTGGCGATGTCGACCAGTGTCGGTTCGTCGATCAAAGGTGAGCGGCGCAACAGCGGCCCGGCGATCAGGATTTCGTCATCGCGGACGAGCAAGGCCACCAGTTGCGGCGGTGCGTTGACGAGATCGGACAGCCGTTCGGCCAGCTCGGTGCGTGCTTCGACCTCGGTTTGTGGAACCAGACTCGTCAGAACGCCGTCGAACAGATCGACATGGGCCGGCTGAAAACGGGACGCGCCCCGCAGGAAAAGCTCGGAAATCTTACGGACCGCCTCGCCGCGGCGCTTGGGATCGCCATCTCTGACGATGTTCTCCAGCCCGGGAATGAGCGATTTCGCCTCAGCCATCAAAAAATACTCAACACCACCATACGGAAAGGCTGGGGCACCCTAGATGGGGTTGATGAAGGAACGGTTAGTCCGCAGGATTGGGCTACCGCGGGTTGCAGAATTATTGCGGGGCAGCCACTGCGGCCTTGCCGGCGCGCAGGAAAAGGGCTATATCGCCCACAACTTATTAGGTTCTCATACGATCGCGTTTGAGAGTGGGCCCCTCGGGACCCGCTCTTTTTTATTACCTGAACGGACCTTGGCCGATAATCCGGCGAGGCTCGGCCGGGTCCAAAAGGGCCGAAAGCCCGACGCGATACACTTCTGCAGGCTGCGCGCGCATTCAGACATCCTCCAACCGGAATACTTCGATCCTGGACATGACCGACCAAAACCCAGAAACCGTTGATACCGAGCTGCTTTCCGAGCCGCGCCTGGTGATCGAGCCGGGTGCTGCGGCGCGGGTATCGGCAGTCGCTACGCCCGTGCTCGAAAACCTCGGTTACCGGCTGGTGCGGATCAAAATTTCCGGCGAGCTCGGCTGCACCGTGCAGATTATGGCGGAGCGGCCGGATGGCACCATGCTGGTCGAGGACTGCGAGGCGATCTCACACGCGCTGTCGCCGGTGATGGACGTCGCCGATCCGATCCAGCGAGCCTATCGCCTCGAAATTTCCTCGCCCGGCATCGATCGTCCGCTGGTCCGACGCTCCGATTTCGAGCGCTATCATGGCTATCTGGTTAAGATCGAGATGGCTGTCGCCGTCGGCGGCCGCAAACGCTTCCGTGGCCTGCTCGGCGCTATCGAAGGCGACGTCGTACTGATCGATCGGGAAGGCGCCCGCGACGGCGAAGACCCCATCACGCGGTTGCCGCTGGAAGATATCTCCAATGCCAGCCTGGTGTTGACCGACGAGCTGATCGCCGAGTCCATGCGCCGCGGCAAGCACGCCGAGCTTGATCTCAAGCGGGAGCTCGGTCTCGCGCCGCCGCCGGCACCGCATGCCAAGCGCAGCGATCCGAAAAAGAGCTTTGCGCCGAAGCCGAAACTCAAGGTCGCGAAAGCTGCCAAGAAGCCTTTGCCGAAGAATACCAAAGAACATCGTCTGGCCGCCGATCGTGCGCGCCGAGGCGAAATCGATCCCATCGAAGGAGAATGAGCTATGGCCGCTGTCAGCGCCAATAAACTCGAACTGCTGCAGATCGCCGACGCCGTCGCGCGCGAAAAATCGATCGACCGCAACATCGTCATCCAGGCGATGGAAGAGGCGATCGCGAAAGCGGCCCGCGCGCGTTACGGTTCCGAGACCGATGTGCATGCCGAGATTCATCCCAAGACCGGCCAGCTCTCTCTGACCCGCCACATGCTGGTGGTAGAGGACGTCGAGAATTCGTCTTTCCAGACCTCGCTGTTTGACGCGCAGCGCGCCAATCCGGGTGCGCAGATCGGCGACACTATCGCCGACACGCTTCCGCCGCTGGAATACGGCCGTATCGCCGCGCAGTCCGCCAAGCAGGTCATCGTGCAGAAGGTGCGCGAAGCCGAGCGTGACCGGCAGTACCAGGAATTCAAGGATCGCATCGGCGAGATCGTCAACGGCATCGTCAAGCGCGTCGAATACGGTTCGGTGATCGTCGATCTTGGCCGCAGCGAAGCCATCGTGCGCCGCGACGAGATGCTGCCGCGCGAAGTGTTCCGCAACGGCGACCGCGTTCGCGCCTATGTGTTCGACGTGCGCCGCGAGACCCGTGGTCCGCAGATCTTCCTGTCGCGCACCCATCCGCAGTTCATGGCCAAGTTGTTCGCGCAGGAAGTGCCTGAAATCTATGACGGTATCGTTGAAATCAAGGCCGTGGCCCGCGATCCCGGTTCGCGTGCAAAGATCGGCGTGATCTCGCGCGACTCGTCGGTGGATCCGGTCGGCGCTTGCGTCGGTATGCGTGGTTCCCGCGTGCAGGCCGTGGTCAACGAGCTGCAGGGCGAGAAGATCGACATCATTCCATGGTCGCCGGATATCGCCACTTTCGTGGTGAACGCGCTGGCGCCGGCGGAAGTCTCGAAAGTCGTGATCGATGAAGATCGTGAGCGCATCGAGGTTGTCGTTCCCGACACGAATAACCAGCTATCCCTTGCGATCGGTCGTCGCGGCCAGAATGTGCGCCTGGCTTCGCAACTGACCGGGTGGGATATCGACATCCTGACCGAGCAGGAAGAATCCGAACGTCGCCAGGCCGATTTCGAAAATTCCACGCGCGTCTTCATGGAAGCGCTGAACGTCGACGAAGTCGTCGGTCAGCTGCTCGCGTCGGAAGGTTTCACCTCGGTGGAAGAACTTTCGATGGTCGATGCCAAGGAACTGTCGGGCATCGAGGGCTTCGACGACGAAACAGCGGCCGAATTGCAGAGCCGTGCACGTGAATACCTCGAGCAGCTCGAAGCTGAACTCGAAGGCAAACGTAAGGAACTGGGTGTGGAAGACGCTTTGAAGGACGTTCCGGGCGTGACCCTCAAGATGATGGTCAAGTTCGGCGAAAACGACATCAAGACCGTCGAGGATCTTGCCGGCTGCGCCACTGACGATCTGGTGGGCTGGACCGAACGCAAGGAAGGCTCCGAGCCGACCAAGCACCCGGGCATTCTCGATGCCAGCGAAATTTCGCGTGAGGACGCCGAGCATCTGATCATGCAGGCCCGCGTCGTGGCCGGCTGGATCACCCAGGCCGATCTCGACAAGGGTGCGCCGCTCGACGCCACCGAAGAAGCGTAAGGACAATGCCACGCGCATGCTCGCCATTGCTGACCAAGCAGATCTGGATAACGGCCCCCGGAGCACCAAGCCTGGGACCGAGCGGATGTGCGTGGTCACGCGGAGCGTGCGCCCGATCGATGATCTGATCCGGTTCGTCGTCGCGCCCACGGGCGAGGCGATCCCGGATCTGAAGCGCAAGCTTCCCGGCCGCGGCCTCTGGGTCACGGCCTCCCGCAAGGCGGTGACCGAGGCGGCGAAGCGCAATCTTTTTGCCAAGGGCTTCAAGAAAGCGGTCAAGGCGTCGCCGACCCTGGCCGACGACACCGACAAGCTCATGGTGCGCGGCGTCATCGAGGCGCTGGCCATAACTGCCAAGGCCGGTCAGGTGGTTTCCGGCTTCACCAAGGTCGAAGACGCCCTGCGCCGCGGAACGGTCGGTGTTCTTCTCCACGCCTCCAACGGCGCCCCCGACGGAATCCGTAAACTGGACAGCGTTGCCCGGCAACGCGTGGAATTTGACGCGGAATCCGGCGACGACGCGCCGAAACTGCCGATCATTACGGTTTTAAGCTCCGATGAATTGGATTTGGCATTAGGGCGGTCAAATGTGATACATGCTGCCGTGCTTACGGGCCCGGCGGGCAAAACGTTCCTGTCGCGCAGCCAGACTCTGGTCCAATACCGGCTGGCTGACGACGACATCAACGCAAGCGCCAAAGCTTCGCTGACAACTGCTGCGCCGGAGACGGAGCCGCTGACGCCAACGATCTCGCTGATCGAAACTTCGACGACTGTGCGACCGCGCACAACGCAACAAGATTAGGACTGCTGAATGGTTGATACGAAAACGCCTGGTGACAAGACTCTGAGCGTTCCCAGCAAGACCTTGACGCTCAAGCCGCGCGTCGAGCAGGGCACTGTGCGCCAGAGCTTCAGCCATGGCCGCACCAAGCAGGTGGTGGTCGAGAAGCGCGGCAAGCGCCGTATGCCCGGCGATGCGCCCGCGGCTGCGCCTGTCGCCGCACCAGCAACTGCTGCTCCCGCACCTGTCGAGACTGCTGCACCAGCTCCCGTTGCTGCTGCGCCGGCTGCTCCCGCTGCAACTGCTGCGCCCGCGGCGCCGGTTGCGCGCGCTGCTGCGCCTGCACCGGCCGCACCGGCTTCCCGCACCGCTGCCCCTTCTCCCGCAGGACGCAGCTCCGCTCCGCCTCCCGCAGCGCCGCCGTCGCGCGCGCCGCAGCGCCCGCAGCCTCCGGCCCGTTCAGGTTCAGGCGTCGTGCTCCGCACCCTGACCGAAGAAGAGCGCAATGCCCGCGCCAGCGCGCTGGCCGATGCCCGCGTGCGCGAGCAGGAAGAGCGTCGCCTCGCCGAGATCGAGGCTGCCCGCCGCAACACCAAGGAATTCAAGGAACAGGAAGAGCGTGAAGCTGCCGAAGCCCGTCGCAAGGCCGAGGAAGAGCGTCACCGCCAGGAAGAAGAAACCAAGCGCCGCGCCGAAGTCGAGGCCAAGCGCCGTCAGGCTGAAGCCGATGCGAAGGCCGCCAAGCCGGCCACGACGACGGCCCGTCCCGGCGCCACCTCGACTACGCCTGCGCGTGCGCCCGGCGTCGCTGCCGACGGCACCGACGAGGATGAAGGTCCACGCGTCATTCGCCGTGGTCCCGGCGGCGCCGCGCGCCCCGTGATCGCGCCGAAGCCCACTGCCAAGCCCGGTCCGCAGAAGGAGCGCGGCCGTCTCACCGTCGTCACCGCGCTGTCGGCCGGCGACGTCCGCGAGCGTTCGATCGCCTCGTTCCGTCGCCGCACCCAGCGTCTGAAGGGTCATCAGTCGAACGAGCCGAAGGAAAAGCTGGTTCGTGAAGTCACGATCCCGGAAGCGATCACGATTCAGGAGCTCGCCAACCGTATGGCCGAGCGCGCCGTGGACGTGATCCGTCTGCTCATGAAGCAGGGCGCGATCCACAAGATCAACGACGTCATCGACGCCGACACCGCGCAGCTGGTGGCCGAAGAAATGGGCCACACCGTCAAGCGCGTTGCCGAATCGGACGTTGAAGAAGGTCTGTTCGACAAGGTCGACGATTCCACCGATACCGAGCCGCGTTCGCCGGTCGTGACCGTCATGGGCCACGTCGACCACGGCAAGACCTCGCTGCTCGACGCGCTGCGCCATGCTAATGTGGTGTCCGGCGAAGCTGGCGGCATCACCCAGCATATCGGTGCGTATCAGGTCACGTCGCCCGAGAGCGGCAAGAAGATCACCTTCATCGATACGCCAGGCCACGCTGCGTTCACCGCGATGCGTGCCCGCGGCGCCAAGGTCACGGATATCGTCATCCTGGTGGTGGCGGCCGATGACGGCGTCATGCCGCAGACCATCGAAGCCATCAACCACGCCAAGGCAGCCGGCGTGCCGATGATCGTGGCGATCAACAAGATCGACAAGCCCGACGCCAAGGCGGAGCGCGTGCGCACCGAACTGCTGCAGCATGACGTGCAGGTCGAATCCTTCGGCGGCGACGTGGTCGACGTCGAAGTGTCGGCGAAGAACAAGACCAACCTCGACAAGCTCTTGGAAATGATCGCGCTGCAGGCCGATATTCTCGACCTGAAGACCAATTCGGAGCGTCCGGCGGAAGGTACCGTGATCGAAGCCAAGCTCGATCGTGGTCGTGGTCCGGTGGCGACCGTGCTGGTTCAGCGCGGCACCCTGAAGGTTGGCGACATTATCGTGGCCGGTGCCGAAATGGGCCGTGTCCGCGCGCTGATCTCCGATCAGGGCGAGACACTGACCGCGGCAGGTCCGTCCGTGCCGGTCGAAGTGCTCGGTTTCAATGGTCCGCCGGAAGCTGGCGATCGTATGGCCGTGGTCGAGAACGAAGCCCGCGCCCGTGAAATCACCGGCTACCGCGCCCATCAGAAGCGCGAGAAGTCCGCAGCCTCCACCAACGGCATGCGCGGCTCGCTCGAGCAGATGATGAGCCAGCTGAAGACCTCGGGTCGCAAGGACTTCCCGCTGATCATCAAGGCCGACGTGCAGGGTTCGCTCGAAGCCATTCTCGGCTCGCTCGAGAAGCTCGGCACCGACGAAGTCGCCGCGCGCATCCTGCATGCGGGCGTCGGCGGCATCTCGGAATCGGACGTTACGCTGGCGGAGGGCTTCAACGCCGCCATCATCGGCTTCTCGGTTCGCGCCAACAAGGAAGCAGCCGCTGCTGCCAAGCGCAACGGCATCGAAATCCGCTACTACAACATCATCTACGACCTCGTGGATGACGTGAAGAAAGCCATGTCCGGTCTGCTCGCGCCCACGCTGCGCGAAACCATGCTGGGCAATGCGCAGATCCTCGAAGTGTTCAACATCTCGAAGGTCGGCAAGGTTGCGGGTTGCCGCGTCACCGACGGAACCGTGGAACGCGGCGCGAATGTGCGCCTGATCCGCGACAACGTCGTGGTGCACGAAGGCAAGCTGTCGACACTGAAGCGCTTCAAGGACGAAGTGAAGGAAGTGGCGTCAGGCCAGGAATGCGGCATGGCGTTCGAGAACTACGGCGACATGCGCGCCGGCGACGTGATCGAGTGTTACCGCGTAGAGACCATCCAGCGCTCCCTGTAAGTCCAAATCTTACAGAGAGACAGGATTTAAACGAGACGTCATGCCCGGCCTGCGCGAAGCTAGCTTCGCTAGATGGCCGGGCATCCACGTCTTTGAATTTCAAAAGAGCAGTCGTGGATGGCCGGGACAAACCCGGCCATGACGAATTTTGTTTTCGTAGGGAAACCGATGCCCAAGCATCACCAAAAATCTGCCGCGCCGGGCGGCTCGCAGCGTCAATTGCGCGTTGGCGAGCTGATGCGCCACGCGATTGCCGATATCCTGTCCCAAGGTGGGGTCCACGATCCCGTTCTGCAGACCACCATCATCACCGTGCCCGAGGTGAAGATGTCGCCCGATCTCAAGCTCGCCACCGTCTATGTGATGCCGCTCGGCGGCCAGAACACCGAACCGGTGCTGAAGGCGCTTGCGGCGAACAAGAGCTTCCTGCGAACCGAGGTCGCGTATCGCGTGAACCTCAAATACGCCCCCGATCTCCGCTTCCGCATCGATGAGCGCTTCGACGAAGCCGAACGCATCGACAAACTCCTGCGCACGCCTGCCGTTGCGCGCGACCTCAAACCAGACTCGGACGAAAACGAATGACTGTGACGACCCCAGCCGCCGCCCTCGATTCACGCCTCGATGAAGCGGGCAATGGCGAGCCCACCCTGTCTCCGGCCGTGCAGCACGGCGACCACGGTCAGCAAGGTGACCGCGGCGGCAATGACCAGCGTCAGCATCAGGGCCATCGCGGCAATAACGATCCCCGCCATCAGGGCGGCAAGCAGCGTCAGCAGGGCCAGGTCCGGCGCGACAAGCGCGACGTTCATGGCTGGGTGATCCTCGACAAGCCGATCGGCATGACCTCGACCCAGGCCGTCGCGATCGCCAAGCGCCTGTTCCAGGCCAAGCGCGCCGGCCATGCCGGTACCCTTGATCCGTTGGCGTCCGGCGGTCTGCCGATCGCGCTCGGCGAAGCCACCAAGACGGTTCCGTTCGTGATGGACGGCCGCAAGCGCTATCGCTTTACGGTCGCTTGGGGCGAGGAACGCGATACCGACGACACCGAGGGCCGTGCGACCTTCACCAGCCCGAATAGGCCAACGGCCGACCAGATCAGGGCTCTGCTGCCGCAATTTACCGGCAATATCGAACAGACCCCGCCGCAATACTCGGCGATCAAGATCCAGGGCGAGCGCGCCTATGATCTCGCCCGCGACGGCGAGGTGGTGCCGCTGGTTCCCCGACCGGTTGTGATTCACGAATTAGTCCTGACAGAACAGCCAGATAGCGACCATGCCGTGTTCGAAGCCGAGTGCGGCAAGGGCACTTACGTGCGTGCGCTGGCCCGCGATATCGGCCGTTTACTCGGCTGCTACGGCCATATCAGTGCGCTCCGGCGTACCCTGGTCGGACCTTTCGCCGAAGCCGACATGATTCCGCTGGAACAGTTGGAGGCTTTGTGCGATAGAGCCGCGTCTGGCGAGGGTAGCCTCGCCGACGCGCTACTGCCCGTTGAGACCGCGCTGGACGACATCCCGGCACTGGCCGTCACACGGGCGGATGCGGCAAGGCTCCATCGGGGCCAAGCCGTTTTGTTGCGCGGACGGGATGCGCCCGATTGTAGCGGCACAGTTTATGTCACGGTGGCAGGGCGATTATTGGCCCTCGCTGAAGTTGGCAATGGCGAACTCATCCCCAAGCGCGTGTTTAACCTGACCGGACTGACCGCCAGTTCGGCCCGCAAAGAAAGTAACTGACGATGTCGATTACCGCAGAACGCAAAGCGGAAGTCATCAAGACCAATGCCAACAAGACCGGCGACACTGGTTCGCCGGAAGTCCAGGTTGCGATCCTCTCCGAGCGCATTGCCAACCTGACCGGACACTTCAAGACCCACACCAAGGACAACCATTCCCGCCGTGGTCTTTTGAAGCTCGTCTCCACGCGTCGTTCGCTGCTTGACTACATCAAGCGCAAGGACGAGGCGCGCTACAAGGCGCTGCTCGAGAAGCACAACATTCGCCGCTAAGCGAAATCACGCGCGCAAAAACCCTTTGCGCGCGTTTTTTGTAGCGGAAGCCATGTGCGGCTTTCGCGATAACGTTCAGAAGCAATCCGGCAACTGGACGATGACGGGCAAGGTGCCCGTCGCGCGGTGCGATCCTCCAAAGATCCCCGCGACCATCGGAAGGATGGACGCCATTCAGAATACCAGAGCCATGGCAGGATCGCCGGACGCTGATTTCGCGACATCGCGAGCAGCCTCTTGCCGTCTTGCGCATGGCTTTTGTGTTTTGGACTTCAGTGTTTTTGGCCGTCACGTCCTCCGTGAACCCATGAAAGAAACCTAAGATGTTTAATGTTCACTCCGTCGAGATCGATTGGGGCGGTCGTCCGCTCAAGCTGGAAACCGGCAAGGTTGCCCGTCAGGCTGACGGCGCCGTCATCGCCACCTATGGCGAGACCGTCGTTATCGCCACCGTCGTCGCCGCGAAGACTGCCAAGGATGGCATCGACTTCCTGCCGCTGACCGTCGACTACATCGAGAAGACCTATGCAGCCGGCCGCATTCCCGGCGGCTACTTCAAGCGCGAAGGTCGCCCGACCGAGAAGGAGACGCTGGTCTCCCGCCTGATCGATCGCCCGATCCGCCCGCTGTTTGTCGATGGCTGGCGCAACGAAACCCAGATCGTCGTCACCGTGCTGTCGCACGACATGGAAAACGATCCGGACATTCTCGCGCTGGTCGCCACTTCGGCTGCGCTGACGATTTCCGGCGCCCCGTTCCAGGGCCCGATCGGTGCAGCCCGCGTCGGCTTCATCAATGATGAATACGTGCTCAACCCGACCCTCGACGAAATGGCCGACACCAATCTCGACCTCGTCGTCGCTGGCACCGGCGATGCCGTGCTGATGGTGGAATCGGAAGCCAAGGAGCTCAACGAAGACGTGATGCTCGGCGCCGTGATGTTCGGTCACCGCCACTTCCAGCCGGTCATCAAGGCGATCATCGAGCTCGCCGAGAAGGCCGCAAAGGAGCCGCGCGAGGTCAAGACCATCGATGACAGCGAAATCGAGAAGGAAATGCTCGGTCTCGTCGAAGCCGAGTTGCGCGCTGCTTACGCGATCCCTGTGAAGCAGGACCGCTACGCTGCCGTCGGCGCCGTCAAGGCGAAGGCGATGGCACACTACTTCCCGGAAGGTCAGGAGCCGAAATACGACAAGCTCCGCATCGCCGGTGTGTTCAAGGAACTGGAATCGAAGATCGTTCGCTGGAACATCCTCGACACCAAGAAGCGCATCGACGGCCGCGACCTGACCACGGTTCGTCCGATCGTCGCCGAAGTCGGCGTGCTGCCGCGCGCTCACGGTTCGGCGCTGTTCACCCGCGGTGAAACCCAGGCGCTGGTCGTGACCACGCTCGGCACCGGTGAAGACGAGCAGTACATCGACTCGCTGTCGGGAACGTACAAAGAGACGTTCCTGCTGCACTACAACTTCCCTCCCTACTCGGTCGGCGAGACCGGTCGTATGGGCGGTACCAAGCGTCGCGAAATCGGCCACGGCAAGCTCGCCTGGCGCGCAATCCATCCGGTTCTGCCGGGTCACCACGAATTCCCGTACACCGTGCGCGTGGTGTCGGAGATCACCGAGTCCAACGGTTCGTCGTCGATGGCATCGGTTTGCGGTGCTTCGCTGGCGCTGATGGATGCGGGCGTTCCGATGAAGCGTCCGACGGCGGGTATCGCCATGGGCCTGATCCTCGAAGGCGCTCGATACGCGGTTCTGTCGGACATCCTGGGTGATGAAGATCACCTCGGCGACATGGACTTCAAGGTGGCTGGTACTGATACCGGCATTACCTCGCTGCAGATGGACATCAAGATCGCCGGTATCACCGAAGAGATCATGAAGGTCGCTCTGGGTCAGGCCAAGGAAGGCCGCATTCACATTCTCGGTGAGATGTCGAAGGCGCTCAACAACGCCCGTGCCGAGCTCGGCGAATACGCACCGCGCATCGAGACCTTCAAGATTGCTACCGACAAGATCCGTGAAGTGATCGGCACCGGCGGCAAGGTGATCCGCGAGATCGTCGAAAAGACCGGCGCCAAGGTCAACATCGAAGACGACGGCACCGTGAAGGTGGCCTCATCCGATGGTGAGTCGATCAAGGCTGCGATCAAGTGGATCAAGTCGATCGCTTCGGATCCGGAGCTCAACGCGATCTATGAAGGCACCGTGGTCAAGGTCATGGAGTTCGGTGCATTCGTGAACTTCTTCGGCGCCAAGGACGGTCTGGTTCACATCAGCCAGCTCGCCGGCGGCCGCGTCCAGAAGACCTCCGACGTCGTCAAGGAAGGCGACAAGGTCAAGGTCAAGCTGCTCGGCTTCGACGATCGCGGCAAGACGCGTTTGTCGATGAAGGCGGTCGATCAGGAGACCGGCGAAGACCTCGAAGCCAAGCAGAAGGCCGCCGAAGGCGCGACTGCAGCGGAGTAATTTTTGCGACATAGAGAATGCGAAAGGGCGGCCGAGAGGCCGCCCTTTTTGTTTAGCGGCAAGACACCTGCCCCCATCACTGCGAGGTTTGAAACGACACGACGATGTGATCGACAGATATGAAGCTTTCCTTTGTAGTTTTCCTTCGTATCCTGTAATCCGAGGTCATGACGGACCATCACGACAACCCCGAAGATGCCCAGGCACTGGCATTGGCGACCGAGATTCGCGACCTGATCGGTCAGGTGAAGCGCAGATTGCGCGAAAAGGCCGGCATCGGCGACCTGACGATGTCCCAGGTGGCGGTGCTGAGCCGGCTGGATCGCGATGGCCCGGCGACGGTGACCCACCTTGCTCGCGCCGAGGGCGTGCGGCCGCAATCCATGGGCGCCACAGTGGCAGCGCTGGAGACCACCGGGCTGGTCAGCGGCACCCCCGATCCGAATGACGGTCGCCAGACCATCTGGGCGCTCACCCCCGCCTGTAAGGAATGGATCCGTGTCGGTCGCGCCGCCCGTGAGGACTGGCTGTTCCACGCCATCCAGAAAACCCTGACCGCCGTGGAGCAGGATCAGCTCGCCGGCAGCATCGGGTTGCTCAAGCGCATCGTCGACGCCTGATCGCGCCGTCGCATTTAAAGGAGAGCTCCATGGCCCTCACCATGCTCGATCCGAACACCGCACTTATTGTCGTCGATCTGCAGCAAGGCATCGTCGCGCTGCCGACGGTGCATCCGATCGGGGACGTCGTGAAGCAGACACGTTTGTTGCTCGACGCGTTTCGCGTCCGCGAATTGCCGGTCGTGCTCGTCAACGTGGCCGGCGGTGCGCCGGGCCGCACCGAACAGCTACGCCGATCGGTGCCGTTTGCCGAGGGCTGGACCGATCTCATCCCTGAACTCGATCAGCACCCCCGCGATATCACCGTGACCAAGCACAGCTGGGGCGCGTTCGCCACGACCGATCTCCAACAGCAACTGGAGTCGCGCGGTGTCACGCAAGTCGTCATCGCCGGTGTTGCGACGGGGACCGGTGTCGAAGCCACTGCGCGCCAAGCTTATGAAGCGGGCTTCAACGTCACGCTCGCCGTCGATGCGATGACGGATATGCGCGCCGAAGCGCATGATTGCAGCATCGCCAAGGTCTTCCCCCGTCTCGGTGAGACCGGCACCACGCAGGACGTCATCAACCTGCTCGACAAACGGAGTGCGTGAGATGCTTTGGCTTCATTATCTCGCCTGGTTCTTCGGTGGCGCTTTCCTCATCAATGTGATCCCGCACCTCGTGAGCGGCGCATCCGGCCGGCCGTTTCAAAGTCCCTTCGCCACCCCATCCGGCAAAGGCTTGTCCTCATCGACGGTCAATGTGATCTGGGGCTTCGTCAATCTGGTGATCGGCTATCTCCTCGTCGTCCGCGTCGGTGATTTCGATCTGCATTCCACGATCGACGTCACCGCTTTCGGTCTTGGTGCTCTGCTGATGGCAATCTTTACGGCGCGGCTGTTCGGGCGCCTTCACGGCGGCAACACACCGCTCGGTTCATGAATATATCGGCCACCGGTACGTTCCGCTCGCTGCGCGGTTTCAACTACCGCGTCTGGGCAGGTGGTGCGCTGGTGTCGAATATCGGCTCGTGGATGCAGCGCACCACGCAGGACTGGGTGGTGCTCACGCAACTCACCGACAACAACGCCACCGCGGTCGGCATAGTGATGGCGCTGCAGTTCGGGCCGATGCTTCTGCTGTTGCCATTCACGGGCTATGCCGCCGATCATCTGGATCGCCGCAAGCTACTGATCGCGACGCAGGTGGCGATGGGGCTGCTGGCGCTTGGGCTGGGACTCCTTCTCCTCAGCGGTCACGTGCAGCTCTGGCATGTCTATGTGTTCGCGTTCCTGCTCGGCTGTGTTGCGGCCTTCGATTTTCCGGCACGGCAGACCTTCGTCTCCGAACTGGTCATCGAGGCCGATCTGTCGAATGCCGTCGCGCTCAACTCGACCTCGTTCAACGCGGCGCGGATGATCGGTCCGGCGGTTGCTGGCCTCTTGATTGCCCATGTCGGCTCCGGATGGGTGTTCATTCTCAATGCGGTCTCGTTCATGGCGGTGCTTGGCTCCCTCATGCTTCTGCGCGCCGATGAGATGTATCCGGCGCAGCGTTCTGCAGGTGGCCGCGGCAGTCTGGTCGAAGGCTTTCGCTATGTCTGGAAACGGCCGGATCTGAAAGCCATCCTGCTGATGCTGTTTCTGATCGGTACCTTCGGTCTGAACTTTCCGATTTTCATCTCGACCATGTCGGTCACGGCCTTTCATGCCGGCGCCGGCCAGTATGGCGTCCTGACATCGATCATGGCGGTCGGGTCGGTGATCGGTTCGCTGCTGGCGGCGAGGCGCGACAGGCCGCGCCTCAGCCTCCTGATCATCGGGACCGCCGTGTTCGGATCAGGCTTCGCCCTCGCCGCCGCCATGCCGAATTACTGGTTGTTCGGTGTTGCGTTGATCGTGATCGGTATCGCAGCTCAAACCGTGACCACCTCGACAAGCAGCCTGGTGCAGCTCTCGACCGAGCCGGCCATGCGCGGTCGCGTGATGGCGATCCTGCTAGCCATTGCACTTGGTGGTACGCCGATCGGTGCGCCGATTGTCGGCTGGGCCGCTGATCGATTCGGTCCGCGCTGGGCGCTAGCCATCGGCGCGATCTCGGGAATGGCTGCGGCCCTGGTCGGCCTGCATTATCTCCTGAAGCACCGCGACGGCCAACGCAGCGTCCGGCCCGGTGGATCCTGATTCGCCCCATGTGAGACGGTATCTCAGACCTGTGATGTGCTATGTCGCGCTGCGTCACAATGCCCGCACACGAAACTGCCAGAGATGCGGTGCGTATTTGCCAGACGTAGCAGTCCATATTCAAGGGAGAAGCCCCATGTCATCGATGTCCCGACGCCATCTCATGCTCGCTGCGACCGGCATCGCTGCCGCGGCCGTCGCGCCCCGTCTTGCTTTCGCCCAGGCGGCTGCGCCGGCCACCCCTACTGCCGGCAATGCGCCATTCATCCTGCCGCCGCTGACCTATCCGGTCACGGCGTTTGAACCGCATATCGATGCCAAGACGATGGAGATCCATCACGACAGGCATCACGCCGCCTACGTTGCCAACATGAACAATTTTGCCAAGGATACCCCGGTGATCGGCGAGAAGCCGCTGGTCGAGGTGCTCGGCAATCTCAACAGCGTGCCTGACGCGATCCGCACCGGCGTGCGCAACAATCTCGGCGGCCATGCCAACCACACCATGTTCTGGCAGATCATGGGCCCGAATGGCGGCAAGCCGGAAGGCGATGTGCTCGCGGCGATCGATCGCGACCTCGGCGGCCTCGAGAAATTCCAGACCGATTTCAACGCCGCCGGCGGCCGTCAGTTCGGTTCTGGCTGGGTGTTCGTGATCGTCGACAAGGACGGCAAGCTGTCGATCGAGACGCGTCCGAATCAGGACAATCCGATCATGGACGGCAAGCGCGCGCTGATGGGCAACGACGTCTGGGAGCACGCTTATTATCTGACCTACCAGAACCGTCGCGCTGATTATCTCAAGGCGTGGTGGAATACGGTCAACTGGACCAAGGTCGGCGAGCGCTATGCGGCGGCAAAGGCCGGCACGCTGGCGGTGTGATGTTTCCTTCTCCCCGCTTGCGGGGAGAGGGTGGCGCGGACGAAGTCCGCGACGGGTGAGGGGGAGCTAGCGAGTGAAACACTGGCTCCCCCTCACCCGGATTACTCGCTGCGCTCGCAACCCGACCTCTCCCCGCAAGCGGGGCGAGGTTAAGTAAGAGCCGCTTCTACTTCCTCAGATCGCCTTCGTCCGCCGCGCTCTCCGCGAGCGTGGCCGGCTCGATGCCGTAGCGCTTGATCAGCGGCATCTGGGCCACCGCGAAGGCCATGGTCAGCGGGATCACGCCGAATGCCTTGAAGGCCACCCAGAAATCCGTGCTCTGGGTGCGCCAGATCGCTTCGTTCAGAAGCGCCATGGCGAAGAAGAACAGCGCCCAGCGCTTCGTCAGCGCGCGCCAGCCTTCGTGCGTGAGATTGAACATCTGGTCGAACATGATGGCGATGAAGGAGCGGCCGAACAACAGGCCGCCGCCGAGGATCGCTGCGAACAGGCCATAGATGATGGTCGGCTTGACCTTGATGAAGGTCTCGTCATGCAGCACCAGCGTCAGCGTGCCGAACACCAGCACGATGACGGCGGTGACAAGCGCCATGATCGGCACATGCCTGACCACGACATAGGACGCGATCATCGCCGCAACGATGGCCACCATGAAGGCGCCGGTGGCGACGAACAGGTTGAACTTGGCATTGGCGACGAAAAACACGATCAGCGGGCCGAGCTCGGTGGCGAGCTTGAATAGCGGGTGCGGCTGCTTCTTGTCGATCACGTCAGTCATGTCAGCTTTCAATTCCTGCAATCGCCTGCGCGAAATCCCTGGCGGTGAATGGCGCGAGATCGTCGATGCCTTCGCCAACGCCGATGAAATGCACCGGCAGTTTGTACTTTTCCGACAGTGCCACGAGGATGCCGCCGCGCGCGGTGCCATCGAGCTTGGTCATCACAAGGCCGGTGACGCCAGCCGTACGATGAAACGCTTCGACTTGCGACAGCGCGTTTTGTCCCACTGTGGCATCGAGGACCAGTAGCACTGCATGCGGCGCTGTGGCATCGACCTTCTTGATCACGCGCACGACCTTCTCGAGCTCGACCATGAGTTCGGTCTTGTTCTGCAGGCGGCCGGCGGTGTCGATCAGCAGCACGTCGCGTTTGTCGTCGCGGGCCGCGGTGACGGCGGTGAAGGCGAGGCTCGCGGAATCCGAACCCTGCGCGCCGGCGATGACCGGCACCTTGTTGCGTTCGCCCCAGACCTTGAGCTGCTCGATGGCTGCCGCGCGAAACGTATCGCCGGCGGCGAGCATCACCTTGCGGCCTTCGGCGGAGAAGGTGGACGCCAGTTTGCCGATGGTGGTGGTCTTGCCGGAACCGTTGACGCCGACCACGAGGATCACGAACGGCTTGTGCGAAGTATCGATCACCAACGGCTTGGCGACCGCCGAGAGCACTTTCTCGACCTCGGTGGCTACGACGGTTTTGACCTCATCGGCGGAGATCGCCTTGTCATAGCGGCCATGGCCGACGGCGGCGGAAATCCGCGCCGCCACTTCGGTACCCAGGTCGGCGCGCAACAGCACGTCCTCGATGTCCTCGAGCATGGCGCGGTCGAGCTTGCGCTTGGTCACGAGGTCGGCGACCGCGGTGCCAAGGGCGCTTGAGGTGCGCTTCAGCCCGCCGGAGAGCCGTCGCCACCAGCTCAGTTTTGGCGTTTCGGGAGTGTCGCTCATGTCGGGGGTGTGTTAGCCGTTTCGCGCCATGATTCAAAGTATGACCAGCGAAAGTGACGAAGACGTAAGCTTGGAGGCCGAGCCCCGGCTGGAACCCCGCACCGATGCGGTGGAGCTGACCGAGGCCGAGATTCTGGCGCGGGTGCTGCACCGTGACGGCCTGATGCTGGTGATCGACAAGCCGGCTGGCCTGCCGGTACATCGCGGCCCCAAGGGCGGCGCCAATCTGGAAACATCGTTCGAATTCCTGCGCTATGGCCTGCCGCGTGCACCCGTTCTGGCACATCGGCTGGATCGCGACACCTCAGGCTGCCTGGTGCTCGGCCGGCACCGCAAGGCGACAGCGTCGCTGGGCCTGCTGTTCAAGCACAGCCGCATCCGCAAGACCTATTGGGCGGTGGTCGAGGGCGGGCCCGCCGAGGAGTCGGGCGTCATCGACATGCCGCTCGGGCGGCTCAATGCCGATCGGGGCTGGTGGATGAAGCCGGATCCCGAGGGTCTCAAGGCCGTCTCGAATTTCACCGTGCTCGGCCGCGGCGGCGACATGAGCTGGCTGGCGCTCGAGCCGGTGACGGGTCGCACGCATCAGCTCCGCGTGCACTCTGCGTCATCCGGATTTCCGATTGTCGGCGACAATATCTACGGCAACGGGCCACGCTTCGGCGAGCCGACACTGCATCTGCATGCGCGGGAGATCGTGATTCCGATTTCGCGCAATAAAGACCCGATCCGTGTCGTCGCACCGGCCCCGCCGCATCTGCATGAGCGGCTCAAGGCGTGTGGCTGGAACGGGGAGTAGGGCTTAGGCGACCGAAGCGAACAGCTTCGGATCGAACGTGCCCTCATATTCAAACGCGGCCGGCCCCGTCATCAGCACGTGGTCGTCGCTCTCGCGCCATTCGATGGTGAGTTCACCGCCGGGCAGCGTCATATGCACCGTGCGGTTGGTCCGGCGGAGACGGGCGGCGGCAACAGCGGTTGCGCAAGCCGCGGAGCCACAGGCCTTCGTCAAGCCGGCGCCGCGCTCCCAGGTGCGCATCACGATGTGATCGCGATCGACGATATGGGCCAGCGTGATATTGGCGCGGTCCGGGAAAATCGGGTGGTTTTCCAGCAGCGGCCCGAACTTTTCGAGATCATAGGCCTGGATGTCGTCGACCCAGAAGATCGCATGCGGGTTGCCCATCGAGACCACTGACGGGGTGTGCAGGATTGGCGCGTCGATCGGGCCGATCTGCAGCTCGATGCCGCGGGTGTCACGGAATTCCTCGGCCAGCGGAATGTCCTGCCAGCCGAACTTCGGCGTGCCCATGTCCACCGTGTAGAGATCCGGCGTCGGGCCTTGCCAGCAATTGATCAGGCCGGCCTTGGTCTCGAATGTGAGTGCCGTCCTGTCGCCGCCGGCAAACGTCTGGCGCGCCACGCAGCGCATGCCGTTGCCGCAAGCGCCCGCCTCGGAGCCGTCATTGTTGTAGATCGAGACGAACGCGTCGGTGCCGGCCAGCCGGGGCTTCTGCAGCACCATCAACTGGTCATAGGGCACCCCTTCGGGGGTGGCCACGGCCCGGGCGTCGGCAGGCGTGATACCGGACGCCGAATCGCGCAGGTCGATCACGACGATCTCGTTGCCGATGCCGTTCATCTTGGCGAAGGAATGGTTGGCTAGTGCGCTCATGCTCGGTCCCGTTGATCTCAGCCTTATATGGCGAGGCCGGGCAGATTGGCCAGTGCGGCGATTCTGTGTCGGCTGTTTTGAATGGCCCTGCGCAATTTGGGGAGGGGACGAAAGCCGCGGCTGCGTGTTACCATGATGCCGTATCGCGCATGTTGCCGGACGCTGCGCTGCAGGATGTCACTGGAGACCCTTCGAATGACCTGTTCTCGCCTGTCCCGCCTCGCCACTGTGGCGCTGATCCCGGCAGCCGCGCTGACGCTGAACGCCGCGGCCTGGGCACAATCTCCGCCTGCCACGCCGCCAGCGGCAAGCTCTCCGGCCACCCCGCCCGCGCCGGCGACACCAGCTCCGGCGGCAACGGCTCCCGCCACACCGGAGACGCCGGCCCCCGCCGCGCCGGCAACGCCGCCCGCCGCGGCGCAGGCCCCCGCAACGCCCCCCGCGCCTCAGGTCCAGGTTGCCGATCCGTTTGGCGAGGAAATCACGCTGTCGCCGAAGCAGATGGTGACGTTCGTCGGCAAGGCGAATTGGGACTCAGCCTTCGATACGCTGATGGATGCGTTCAAGCAGATCACCACCGTGCTCGACAAACAGGGCGTCAAATCATCCGGCAATCCGATGATCGTCTATACGACCACCGACGACACCGGCTTCACCTTCCTCGCGGAAATCCCGATCGATCAGGAGGTGAAAAATCTGCCGAAGGCGATGAAGATGGGCCTGTCGCCGGATGGCAAGGCGCTGAAGTTCGTCCATCGCGGCTCCTACGACAATATGGACAACACCTATGAGGCGATCACCAATCACCTCGATGACAAGAAGTTAGAGGCGAAAGACACGTTCATCGAGGAATACATGACCGATCCCTTGAAGACGGCGGAAGACAAGCTGGTCATCAATGTCTATGTGCCGCTGAAGTAGTCGAGCCGTAGCTCTGTCATAGCCTCTGGTCATAAAGAAGCCTTGGACGGTCGCGAGAGAATGGGCATGACAAATCATTTCGCTCTCGCTTCGCTGGCCATTGCGCTCATCGCCACTCCTGCGCTCGCGCAGGTCAATCCACCGCCGGTGATTTCCGTTTCCGGCGAAGGCACCGTCTCGGTGCCGCCGGATCTTGCCGTCGTCGATGGCGGTGTCACGACTGATGCCAAGACGGCACGCGAGGCCGCCGAGGCCAACAATACCGCGATGGCCAAGGTGCTGGCGGCCCTGAAGAGTGCCGGCATTGCCGAGAAGGACATGCAGACGTCGCGGCTGTCGCTGTTTCCGCAATATGCGCAGCAGACCCGTCCCAATCCCAATCCTGGCCCCAACGTCATCTCGGGCTATCGCGCCAGCAACCGCGTCACCATCCGCGTACGCGACGTGACCAAGGTGGCCGGCACGATCGACGCGCTGGTGTCGTCGGGTGCCAATGAGGTTGGCGGCATCAATTTCATGGTGACCAAGGCGTCGCAACTTCTCGACGATGCGCGCAGCGACGCGATCGCGGATGCGCGGCGCAAGGCGGAGATTTACGCCAAGGCTGCCGGCGTCAAGCTCGGCGCGCCGATCAGCATCTCCGAGGACTCCGGCAGCGCGCCAGCGCCAATGATGTTGCGCAAGATGGGCGCCGATGTGGCATCGGCTCCGGTGGCGCAAGGCGAGGAAGTGCTGCGCGTGAATGTCAGCGTGAGCTGGGAAATCAAGCCGGCGCAGTAACTACAAACTCGGTCATGGCCAGGCAAAGCGCGAAGCGCGGCTTCGCCAGATGTCCCGGCCATCCATGTCTTAGTCTTCAGTCTTCGCTAAAGACCTGGATGCCCGGCACATCTAGCGAAGCTCGCTTCGCACTGGTCGGGCATGACGACTGAGAGTTCGTGCTCTCCTTAAATCTCCACCACCTGTCCCGGCTTAAGCGCCATAAACTTCTCGCTGGGTAATTCCGCCGCGCTGCATGCGGCAGCCAATCCTTTCACCGGTCCGTCAATCGCCTCATCGGTGAGCTGGAATGTACTGTGATGGCTGGCCAGCGCCTGCTGCGCGCCGCAATCGCCAAACGCCTTCACGGCGTCTTCCGGATTCATGTGCTGGTCCTTCATGAACCAGCGTGGCTCATAGGCGCCGATCGGCAGGATCGCGAGCCTGATAGCACCATGGGCTTCGCGCACGCGGCGGAAGTGCAGGCCGTCGCCATAGCCGCTGTCGCCGACGATGTAGATCTTGCCCGCCGGCGTCTCCAGCACGAAACTCGCCCAGAGCGACTTGTTGCGATCGAACAGCCCGCGCGCGGTCCAGTGTCGCGTCGGCACCAGCGTGACCGCGAGACCGTTGCCGAGCTCGACGCGATCTGTCCAGTCATAGGCCTCGGCTTTGATCGCGCTGTCGGCGCTCTTCATGGTGACGTCATTGCCGAGCGGCGTGATCACGCGCGGCGCAAATTTGGCCGATAGCTTCGACAGGGTTGGAAGATCCAGATGGTCATAGTGACCGTGTGATACCAGCACGACATCGATCTTGGGGAGCTTGTCGAACGCGATGCCGGGTGCGGTGTGGCGCTTCGGGCCGGCGAACGAGAATGGCGAGACGCGGTCGGACCACACCGGGTCGAACAGGATGTTGATTCCCGCGGTCTGGATCAGCCAGCTCGCGTGACCCACGTAACTAAAGCGAACGCCCGTACCCTCGACCTTGGCCGGCGGCGTATCGGCAAACTCGTTCTCGACCCAGTCGGGCCAGACCTCGCGCGTACGGCCGCCGCCGAATTGCCACCGCAGCACTTCGCCGAGCGACTTGGGCGGCACGCCGTCGGGATCGAAGAAGATCTTGCCGTCGAAGTGATCGGAGACGGGGCCGTCATAATTGGTCATGCGGGAAGCCCAGAAGGCCGACAGCCCAGCGGCTGCGGCGAGACCGCCCAGCGACGTCAGAAGGCGGCGGCGGGTGAGAATCATGGAGCTGGATCAAATCCGGTGGGACGACGGGCTGCGCCCAACGAGGCGCAGCCCGCATCACATGGAATTTGTCAGTGGATTCCGCAACCCGCGCCGATCCTTTGTTCGCTCAGTAGCCGACGGTGAACCGCTTGCGCGCATGCGCAGGCGTCTCGATCTCGTCGGCCATGGCGATGGCATAATCCTCAAAGGAAATGCTGCTGCCCTTGTCGTTGGCGAGCAGTTGATCGCCGCCAAGCCGGAATGTCCCGGTGCGCTCGCCCGGGATGAACAGGGCCGAGGGCGACAGGAAGGTCCAGTTGAGCTCCTTGTCGTGGCGCAGGATGTCGAGGAACAGGCCGCCCACCGCGGCCTCGGCCCGGTATTCCGCCGGAAATCCCGGGGTTTCGATCAGCTTCAGGCCGGGAGCGACTTCGAGGCTGCCGGCGCCGCCGACCACCAGATAGCGCGGAACGCCCGCCGCCTTCACGGCCGCGATCAGCTTGTGCGGGTCGCTGACGAGGAAATGGATCGCGCTGACGGCGACGTCGTGGCCCTTCAGGGCGGCAGTGAGACCGGCAACATCGTTGGCGTCGGCCTTCAGTGGCGTCACCCCGGCGAGAACAGGGGCTTTCTCCGGGTTGCGGGCGATGGCGGTGACGGTATGACCGCGGCGGGACAGTTCAGCGACAATTTGCGAGCCGGCGCGGCCGGTGGCGCCGATCAGGGCGATTTTCATTTGATATCTCCATGTAGTAACCAATAGAAACTTGCTATTCATTTCGGCAGTAGCTGTGAAGAAGGCACTTTTGCGTTAGCTGGTTACCCCGAGGAGACCGCCGCCATGCAGACCGATATCGAAAGCGCCGCCCAGCGCTGGAAAGCCGGCAACGTCTATGCGAGCAGCTGCCCAACCCGGCTGGTTCTGGACCGGATCGCCGATAAATGGGCGGTTCTGGTGCTGGGCCTGCTCACGGACGGCCCCGTTCGCTTCAACCAGCTGCGGCGGCAGATCGAGGGAATCTCGCAGAAAATGCTGTCGCAGACTCTGAAAAGCCTGGAGCGCGATGGCCTGGTGAGCCGCAAGGCGATCCCCACCGTGCCGGTCACGGTCGAATATGCGATCACTCCGCTCGGACGAACCCTGTCGGATACCGTCGATGCGCTGCGGGTCTGGGCTGAAAACCATATGGGCCAGGTGCTTGAGGCACAGCAGCACTATGATGCCGGCGGAACCCGGAGCGCGGCCGCCTGACCAGGCGATCGCCCTGCAAACCTTGACTTATCGGGCTCCAGCACTGTAAATCCCGCCACTTCTCGAAAAGTTCTCTTTTCGACCCGCCGACCGGTCCTGGAGACCGGAGGTCAACGCCCGACAGCGCGATGCGCCCTCGGGCGCAAAAGTGTTTGGTTATTTGCCATCATGGGGATGGCACGAGCGGAAGCGACAATCGATGTTCGACAGTCTGTCGGAACGGCTTGGCGGAATTCTCGATCGGCTCACCGGGCGCGGTGCGCTGTCGGAGGCTGATGTCGATGCCGCCATGCGCGAAGTCCGCCGGGCGCTGCTCGAGGCCGACGTCTCGCTCGACGTGGTCCGCAGCTTCATTGATCGTGTCCGTGAACAGGCCATCGGCGCCACCGTCGTCAAGTCGGTCACCCCCGGCCAGATGGTCGTCAAGATCGTCCATGACGAGCTGGTCGCCACGCTCGGCGCCGACGGTGAAGGCGGCATCGATCTGCAAGCCGTGCCACCCGTCGCCATCATGATGGTCGGTCTGCAGGGTTCCGGTAAAACCACCACCACTGCAAAGCTCGCCCGCCGTCTCACCCAGCGCGACAAGCGCAAGGTGCTGATGGCCTCGCTCGACGTCTATCGTCCGGCCGCCATGGAACAGCTCGCGGTGCTCGGCCGCGATCTCGACATCCAGACGCTGCCAATCGTCGAAGGGCAAAAGCCTGCTGACATAGCCAAGCGTGCGCTTTCGGCCGCCAAGCTTGGTGGTTATGACGTGGTGCTGCTCGACACTGCCGGCCGCACCACGCTCGACGAAGAAATGATGTCGGAAGCCACCGAGATCAAAGCCATCGCGCAGCCGCATGAAGTACTGCTGGTGGCGGATTCGCTGACCGGTCAGGACGCCGTCAATCTCGCGCGCGCCTTCGACACCCGCGTCGGCCTTACCGGCATCGTGCTGACGCGTGTTGACGGCGATGGCCGCGGTGGTGCTGCACTCTCGATGCGTGCGGTCACCGGCAAGCCGATCAAACTGATCGGCACCGGTGAAAAGACCGATGCACTGGAAGACTTCCATCCGAGCCGCATCGCCGGCCGTATTCTCGGCATGGGCGACGTCGTCTCGCTGGTTGAGCGCGCTGCTGCGAATATCGATGCGGAAAAAGCTGCGCGCACTGCCGAGCGCATGCGCAAGGGTCAGTTCGATCTCACAGACATGCGTGAGCAACTGATCCAGATGACCAATATGGGCGGTCTCTCCGGCCTGATGGGCATGATGCCCGGCATCGCCAAGATGAAGAACCAGATCGCCTCTGCCGGTCTCGATGACCGCGTGGTGAAGCGCCAGATCGCGGTTATTGATTCAATGACGCGTCAGGAGCGCAAGAATCCCGACATCCTCAAGGCCAGCCGCAAGAAGCGTATCGCTGCCGGCGCCGGCCTCAAGGTCGAGGAAGTCAACAAGGTGCTGAAGATGCACCGGAACATGGCCGACATGATGAAGGCCATGGGCTCAGGCAAGCGCGGCCCGATGGCCGGCATCGCGCAGGCCATGGGCTTCGGCGGCGGTGGCATGCCGTCGCCCGAACAGATGAAGGCGATGGCCGAGAAGATGCCGGGCGGGCTGCCGCAGGGCATGCCGTCATTGCCGAAAGATTTCCCGGGCCTGTCGGGCCTGGGCAAACCGACGCTGCCGGGACTCGGCGGCTTTCCCGGTCTCGGGAAAAAGAAATAACGCGACCCATTCAACTCACATTCAAATCGAACATACTTAGGAGAATCCCATGTCCGTCGTTATCCGCCTCGCTCGTGCAGGCACCAAGAAGCGCCCCGTCTATCACGTCGTCGTCGCCGACTCGCGTTTTCCCCGCGATGGCCGCTTCATCGAGCGTCTCGGTTACTTCAATCCGCTGCTCGCCAAGGACAACGAGCTGCGCCTGAAGCTCGACCTCGACAAGACCAAGGCCTGGATCGCCAAGGGCGCACAGCCGTCGGATCGCGTTGCTCGTTTCCTCGATGCCGCTGGCGTTCAGAAGCGCGAAGCGCGCAACAATCCCGAGAAGGCCGTGCCGCGCAAGGAGCGCAAGGCCAACGCTGAAGCCGCCGCCAAGAAGTAAGGCGGAATGACCTCCGCGCAAATCTGCGTCGCGCGCATCGGCGCGCCGCATGGTGTGCGCGGTCAGGTCCGGCTGTGGACCTTCACCGAAGATCCATTCGCCGTGCTCGACTACGGTCCGCTTGCCACCAAGGACGGCAAGCGGAGCTTTGAGGTCGATGATGTCCGCGAGGCCAAGGGCCATCTGGTCGCGACGCTGAAGGGCGTTGCGTCCCGCGAAGACGCCGAGCGCCTCAATGGCGTCGAGCTCTTTGTGGCGCGCGATGCGCTGCCCGACACCGAAGACGATGAATATTACCACGCCGATCTGATCGGCCTCGCTGCGGTCAATGCTGCGGGCGACTCGATCGGCCGTGTCGTCGGTATCCATAATTTCGGCGCCGGCGATATCATCGAGATCGCGCCGCTAGAGGGCGCGACCCTGCTGTTGCCTTTCACCAATGCGGTGGTGCCGACCGTCGATCTTGTGGCTGGACAGGTCGTGATCGAATTGCCGGGTGAGATCATCGGCGACGATCCCACTGCGGCGTAGGGTTTACGCTTTCAACGCCTCCGCTATCGTTGTTGCGAACGGCGTCGTCTTCCGCCCGATCAGCTTACTCAGCGTATGGCTGTCATCGAACAGCGCGCCGTCGGCTGCCGCCGTGTTTGACGTCGCGATCAGATCCGCGAGTTCTTCCGGAAGGCCCGCATTGAGCATGATGGCCTTGAATTTGGCTTCCGGCAGACGAACGTATGGGACTGTTTTGTCGCTCTGCTTTCGGTCGAATATCGGCTGTCGCCGCTGGGACAATCGGCCCTCGGGCCGCTGGCCGGCCTGATCGACTGGGCTGAGCGCAGCTTCGCGGAGATCAAGGCCGCTCGCGCCGCCTTCGATGCGGGTGACACCAGCGAGCAGATGTCGGCGGCCTGACGCGGCGATCGCCGGGGTTTGACGCCTCGCGCCGGACGCGCGATGGAAGGCCATGACTTCCGATCCTTCATCCGCGCCATGGCGCGCGACGGTGCTGACGCTGTTTCCGGAGATGTTTCCGGGTCCGCTCGGCATCAGCCTTGCTGGCAAGGCGCTGGCTTCCGGCCTGTGGGTGCTGGAGGCACGGGATATCCGTGCCTCGGCCACCGACAAGCATCGCAGCGTCGATGATACGCCGGCCGGCGGCGGGCCGGGCATGGTGCTGCGGGCTGATGTGCTGGCGGCGGCGATCGATGCGGTGGATACGCACGACCGTCCCAGGCTGGTCATGAGCCCGCGCGGTCGGCCATTGACCCAGGCGCGGGTGGCGGAGCTGGCGGCCGGGCCGGGGCCGCTGATCGTCTGTGGCCGCTTCGAGGGCATCGATCAGCGCGTCATCGACGCCCGAGGGCTCGAGGAAGTCTCGATCGGCGACTATGTGCTGTCCGGCGGCGAAATTGCCGCCATGACGCTGATTGACGCCTGTGTGCGGCTTTTGCCGGGGGTCATGGGCAAACTGGCTTCGGGGACCGACGAGAGCTTCTCCGATGGGCTACTAGAATACCCGCAATATACCCGCCCGCAGACCTTCGAGGGGCGTCAAATCCCGGATGTCCTGATTTCGGGCGACCATGCGAAGGTTGCCAAATGGCGGCTGGCCGAGGCGGAGGCGCTTACCCAGGAGCGCCGGCCCGATTTATGGGCGGCTCGCCCGAAAGCCCCGGAATCGGGCAGAAAGCGAAAACCGCCAAAAATCACGACGGGCGAGTGACAGAGACGGGTGACAACGGCTTCGCTTTCCCGTATAGCAGCGCCAAATCCGTGCACTGGCAGGGTAAGAGTTTCGTGCGCAGCCCGCGCAACGTCTGGGCGCGCCGCCGATGGAGATTTTCGATGAACCTGATTCAGACGCTTGAAAAAGAGCAGTTCGACCGCCTTTCCGCCACCAAGTCGATCCCGGAATTCGGTCCCGGCGACACCCTCATCGTCAACGTGAAAGTTGTCGAAGGCGAGCGCTCCCGCGTGCAGGCCTATGAAGGCGTCTGCATCGGCCGCAATGGCGGTGGCATCAATGAGAGCTTCACCGTTCGCAAGATTTCCTACGGCGAGGGTGTCGAGCGCGTGTTCCCGCTGCTCTCCCCGATGATCGACTCGATCAAGGTTGTGCGTCGCGGCAAGGTGCGTCGCGCCAAGCTGTATTACCTGCGCGATCTGCGCGGCAAGTCGGCCCGCATCGTCGAGAAGAAGACCGAGCGTCCGGCCAAGGTCGCTGCTGCGGCTGCTGCCAAGTAATTTTCCGCACCATCGAATGTGCGAGGCGAAAAGCGCGGCGCAAGCCGCGCTTTTTTGTTACGTGACTGCATACCTCCGTCGCATTGGCGTCGTGATCGCCGAGTGCTATATGACTGGAATGTTTCTAGACCTGCACCAGCACGCTTTGCGCATCGTCATCGACGATCATAGTCGGCTGCCCGGTCGCTTCTTCGGTCGCTTCACCACGTCGATCGTGGGCGCGCTTAGAAGCGCGTGAGCAATCTCACGCGTTTCTTTTCCCGTTTCTCAGTTGCGCGCTTTGCGCCGTCGATGCGGCGAATCATTTAGTAGCACGCAACTGGCCCACGTTTTCTTTTGAGGCCTGATCTCATGACTGACTCTGCAAAGCCGACCACCCTGTACGACAAGATCTGGAACGACCATTTGGTCGAGGAAGCCGCTGACGGCACCTGCCTGCTCTATATCGATCGCCATCTGGTGCACGAAGTGACGAGCCCGCAGGCCTTCGAAGGTCTGCGTGCTGCCGGCCGCCGTGTGCATGCGCCGGAGAAGACGCTTGCGGTCGTCGATCACAACGTGCCGACCACCGATCGCACCAAGCCCAATCCCGATCCGGAAAGCACCGAGCAGATCGCGACTTTGGCCGAGAACGTGCGCGAATTCGGCATCGAATATTACAACGAGTTCGACAAGCGCCAGGGCATCGTCCACGTCATCGGCCCCGAGCAGGGCTTCACGCTGCCGGGAACGACGATCGTTTGCGGCGATAGCCACACCTCGACGCATGGCGCGTTCGGTGCGCTGGCGCATGGCATCGGCACGTCGGAAGTCGAGCACGTGCTGGCGACACAGACGCTGATCCAGAAGAAGGCGAAGAACATGCGCGCCACCGTCGATGGCAAGTTGCCCGACGGCGTCACCGGCAAGGACATCATCCTGGCCATCATCGGCGAAATCGGTACCGCCGGCGGCACCGGCTATGTGCTGGAATATGCCGGCGAGGCGATCCGTGCGCTGTCGATGGAAGGCCGCATGACGGTCTGCAACATGTCGATCGAAGGCGGCGCCCGTGCCGGCCTGATCGCACCTGACGAGAAGGCCTATGAATTCCTGAAAGGTCGCCCGATGTCGCCGAAAGGCGAGATGTGGGAACAGGCCGTGCGCTACTGGGAAACGCTGCGCTCCGACGAAGGCGCGCATTTCGATCATGAGATTCGTCTCGATGCTGCGAAGCTGCCGCCGATCGTCACCTGGGGCACCTCGCCCGAGGACGTCATCTCGATCTCCGGCAAGGTGCCGAACCCCGCCGACATCGCCGATGAAGCCAAGCGCCTCTCCAAGGAGCGCGCGCTGGCCTATATGGGTTTGACCGCGGGCACCAAGATCACCGACATCAAGCTGGATCGTGTGTTCATCGGCTCCTGCACCAATGGCCGCATCGAGGATTTGCGCGCCGCGGCCAAGGTCGTCGACGGCAAGACCGTCAACGGCCATGTCTCGGCGATGATCGTGCCGGGCTCGGGTCTGGTGAAGGAACAAGCGGAAGCTGAAGGCCTCGACAAGATCTTCCTGAAGGCCGGCTTCGAATGGCGTGAGCCGGGTTGCTCCATGTGCTTGGCGATGAACCCCGACAAGCTGGCGCCGGAAGAACGCTGCGCCGCCACCTCGAACCGCAACTTCGAGGGTCGTCAAGGCCACAAGGGTCGCACCCATCTGGTGTCGCCGGCGATGGCTGCTGCGGCTGCGATCGCGGGACACTTCGTCGATATCCGCGAGTGGCACTAATCTAGCTGCACACGGCGGTACATCCTCGATAAGATCGACGGCCTGCTGATGCAGGCCGTCTTTTTATGAGCCATGTTGAACGCTGTCGATGCCCCGCACACCTGCCAAACCCATCGCACTCACCAACACCGCCGCCCGACGCATCTGGCTGCGCGCGCAGCGGCTCGATACGCGGGCGCCGTTCGGTGATGGCGCGGAGGCCGTGAAGGCCGCTGTCCAACATCTCGGCTATGTGCAGATCGACACCATCAATGTGATCGAGCGCAGTCACCATCACATCCTGTTTTCACGGATCCCGAACTACAAACGCGCGGATCTCAGGCAGGCGCAGACGCACGATAAGAGCGTGTTCGAATACTGGACCCATGCGCTGGCCTATGTGCCGACCGACGACATCGGCTTCTTCGTGCCGGACATGAAATATTATCGCCGTGAGGGCCATAGCTGGTTCGCTTCGGTGACACCGGCGGACAAGCGCAAGGTCATGCGGTTGGCCAAGGCCGGCCCGTTGTCGATTCGCGATATCGATGACGATGTGCTGCGCGAGAAGGATCACGAATGGGCCAGCCGCAAGCCGTCAAAGCGGGCGCTGCAGCTCGCGTTTTATGAGGGGCATCTCACGATCTCCGAACGGCAGGGCATGCTGAAGACCTATGATCTTCTGCTGCGGCATTTCGGCTGGGAGACGCTGCCGAAAGCGGCGAGCGCTACGGAGAAATTCGCCTATCTGCTGAACCGCGCGCTGCGGTCGCAGGGCATCGTCAGTCTGGACTCGATCTGCCACCTGGATGCACCGAGCAAGGTCGGCATACGCAAGCTGATCGAGGCACGTATGCGTAAAGGCGAATTAGTGGCCGTTACGCTTGATGGCGCCGGCAAGCAGGAGCACTGGACGACGCCCGCGGCGATCGAGGACACCAGCCCGGGCGAGGCGGGGCTCGTGCATGTGCTGTCGCCATTCGATCCCCTGGTGATCCAGCGCAAGCGGACCAATTTGTTCTTCGGGCATGACCATCGCTTCGAGGCCTATGTGCCGAAAGAAAAACGCCAGCTCGGCTACTTCGCACTGCCGGTGCTGGTGGATGATCAGATCGTTGCAGCGGTCGATCTCAAGACCGATCGGCAGAAGCGCAAATTGCTGATGCAGCAATGGAGCTGGGTCGGTGAGGGCACCAAGCCGAAAACACCGCGCAAGGAATGGAAGCGCCGCATCGAGGAAGAGCTCGGGCGGTTCGAGGCGTTTCAGCTCGGGGAGTGAGCTCCGGCGCGTGCACTACGCTCCGTCATCCGCGGGCTTGACCCGCGGATCCACGTCTTGGCAACAAGCAAAGACGTGGATGGCCGGGACATCCAGCGAAGCCGCGCTTCGCGCTATGCCCGGCCATGACGGAGTGTGTGGAGAGTCGCTTCAGTCAACCCGACCCATCTCACCAATAAATATTGAAGCGATGGTAATGCCGCCGGTGGTGCCAGTGGCGGTGATGCCAGGGGCGATAACGGCAGATCTTGCGTGGGCCGTAATAGGTCCAGACGACGCGGCAGAAGCGTCGCGGCTGGTAGTAGCGCGGGCCGTAATAGTAGCTCGGCGCATAGCCGTAATAATGCGGCCGGAAATGGCGGCGATAGCCGTAATGGCGCGCGCCGTAGTAGCGTGTCTGCGCATAATAGGGGCGCCGGGCGATCAATGGCGCCGCGTATCGATAGCCGCCGCCATGAAATGCGGGGCCGCGCCGGAAACCGCCGCCGACAAAGGCCGGGCCCGGACGGAAACCGCCTCCGCCGCGGAACGCAGGCGATACGGCACGGAAGCCTCCACCGCCACCTCCACCCCGAAACGCCGGCATGCCGCCGCCACGAAATCCGCCGCCGCCTCCGCCATGAAAGGCGTGACCGCCGCCACCGCCGCGGAAACCGCCACCGCCACCGCGTCCACCGCGATGCTGGACCTGCGTGAGCAGCGCGTCGCTCGCCTGCTTGGCTGCGGGTGCCGCACCGGGACCGATCAGCGAGACTGCCCGTGCCGGTGGCGTCAGCGACATCATCATCGCTGCGGCGGCAGCCACGCCGAGCGAGCGCGTCATGAATTGTCTGATCGCAAAACCTCGTTCGGCATTCAGGACAGGTTGTCGATTCTGAACATCTCTCATCGGAAACATCCTCCCTCGATCGGCGCATGGGACATCGATCGCGCAAACCTGACAGTGCAGGTCCTCGTTTGCGCGAACGGTGCGTTTGCGCATGGTCGTGTCATGTGAATTGTCGCGCCTTGACCGAAAATTAAGGATGTCGATCTGAACGCGTCATGAATGACGCAGGCGGAAGCCGCGCGGCGCGCACAAAAAAACAGGCGCCGCAAAGGGCGCCTGTCAATGTCGTCTAGAGATCCTGGAATTTACCAGCGGCCGAAGCTGAAGCCGACGCTGAGCGGGCCGCCGAAACCGACGCCCGGGCCATAACCATAGGCGGCATAGGGACGATAGCCGCCATAATAGCCGTAGGGCCGGTAGCCGTATCCGCCGTAGTAAGCAGGGCGATAGGCATAGGGACGTCCGTAATAGGCCGGGCCGTAATATGAGCGGTACGGGCGATAGCCGTATCCGTAGCCATAACGCGGGCCGTAATAGCTGCGATACCCGTAGTGCCGGTGGCCGAAGTGATGATGGCGGTGGTGAAAGTGACGATGGCGCCGCTGCGCGCTGAAGTCCGTGGCCTTTGCCTTATTGTCAGCCGCAGCATTTTGAGGCGTCTGTGCGTCAGCCATTGCGGGGGCGCTGGTCAATGCGCCACCAAGTGAAAGTGTTGCAGCCAGCATGGCTGCGCCTACCCAGTTCTTCATGATTTTTCCTTGCCTCGATCGCTTTCCATCGATCGTCTTTCGTCGCCTTCACCCCATAACGCATATAGCTGCAATGATTTCCCGCGACAGACCGACGCGGTCAACATCTCGTCAAAGAAAACAGGCGCGCTTGCGCACGCCTGTTTGGACTTTTAGAGAGAGTCTTAGTAGCGCCAGCCGTGACGACGCACGTGATGCGGCCGGTGCCAGCCGTGATGGCGGCGGATGTGATGCGGACGATGCCAACCGTGGTGACGCCGCATGCCGTGATGCCCGCGATAGCCGCGATTGTGGTGATGACGATACTGCACCTCAGTCGTCAGCTTCTCACCGCCCTGTACGGACGATGCGATGCCCGGGCTGTTCAGCGAGACTGCATTTGCCTGCTGCGTCGGCGCTGCGACGAAGAGCAATCCTGCGATGGCGGCTAGGCCGAAAAATTTCTTCACGTTCACGTGTTCTCTCCTGAGTCTGCTGCGTTCATGTCGAGACGCAGCTTCACGAATGGATCATCGCCCATGCTGATGACGCTAGGGCGCAGGAGGTGAACGCGATGTGAATATGCTCGGTGCGATATGTCGCAGGGTTTTGTGACGCATCGCTGGAACGAAAGTCAGCGCATGCGACCGCCATCTCCGCAGTTGCAAAGTTTCGGCCCGACGTCATTGAAAATTAAAGTATGAAGTGTCGGCTCAGCCGCGGCGCCAGTAGCAGTTCATCCGCGGTACGATCACGGTGCCGCTCGGGCGATATTCCTGCACCAGATTGGCGGTGCAATCGCGCACGGCATTCGGGCCGGGATTGTAGCTCGGATAAACGCCGCGCTCATCGGGCGTGCGATAGATGCGGACGCGCGGCCGGGCACGGCGGGGCTGAACGTTGTCGCCGGATTGGGCGACCTGCGTGGCCGTCTGCGCCTGTGCGGTGTTCGCCGTCGGCAACGCGCCGAGCGCAACCGCCAATCCCAGTGCCGCCATCATGATCCGCATCTTAACGCCCCAAACCGCCATACGTATGATCCCGAAAAGTAAATGCCGGTTTTCGGACAGGATCATGCCTCAAACGCCGCCGCAAAGTCTCCGATTGACGCCCGCCCGTCAACCGCTCGTGAACGCACTGCACCGGCGCATTGCCATGTCATGGGAATTGGCTAGACAGGGAAACATGTGGCACCAGGCAAAAGCTCCCGATCTCGCGGAAATGGAGGACATGGCCCATGCCATGCTCGCCCTTCTGCCGGAGGATTTCCGCAAGCTCTGCGCGGGCGTGATCATCCGGGTCGATGATTTCCCCACCGACGAGGTGCTGGAGGAGATGCAGGCCGAGACTGAATTCGACCTGCTCGGCCTGTTCCAAGGTGTCGGCCTGCCATTCCAGAGCCAGGACAATACCGGGCAGTTGCCCAACATGATCTGGCTGTATCGCCGGCCGATCCTGGATTACTGGGCCGAACATGACGAAACCCTCGGCCATATCGTCCGCCACGTGCTGATCCACGAGATCGGCCACCATTTCGGCCTGTCGGATGCCGATATGGAGGCCATCGAGGCTGGCGTCGCCGATTAGCCCTGCATAAATCACCCTTGGACGGGCCGCCCGATCGGGCTAAAACGCCCGCTCAATCCGAGGATACGTTCATGGACAAGTTCACCACGCTGGAAGGCGTCGCGGCACCGCTGAAGATCATCAATGTCGATACCGACATGATCATCCCGAAGCAGTATCTGAAGACCATCAAGCGTACCGGTCTCGGCAAGGGCCTGTTCTCGGAAGCGCGCTACCTGGATGACGGCAGCGAGAACCCGGATTTCGTGCTCAACAAGCCGGCCTATCGCAATGCCAAGATCATGGTGGCCGGCGATAATTTCGGCTGCGGTTCGTCGCGCGAACACGCGCCGTGGGCGCTGCTGGATTTCGGCATCCGCTGTGTGATCTCGACCTCGTTCGGCGACATTTTCTACAACAACTGCTTCAAGAACGGTGTGCTGCCGATCCGTGTCTCGCAGAAGGATCTCGACGCGCTGTTCGACGATGCCGAGCGCGGCGCCAATGCGACAATCACCATCGATCTGCCGAACCAGGAAATTCGTGGCCCTGACGGCGGCACGGTAAAGTTCGAAATCGATCCGTTCCGCAAGCACTGCCTGCTCAACGGTCTCGACGATATCGGCCTGACGATGGAGAAGAAGGCCTCCATCGACAGCTACGAAGAGAAGCTCAAGACCGCGCGCGCCTGGGCCTGATCTCACTTCGGAAGGTGACGCGTGATTCCTGACGTCGTCACCTTTTGGGAGGGCCCGCTCGATGCGCTGCGCAGGCTGTGCCTGAGATCGCAGGTCGAGGCCGGCCACCGCGTCACGCTCTACAGTTTTGCACCGATCACCGATCTGCCGGATGGCGTGAGCAATGCCGATGCGGAAGCCGTGTTGCCGCGCGCCTTTGCCGAGCGGCTGCGCCCGTCAGCTCCCGATGGCGCGTGGGTTGGCTGGACCCCGCTGCAGTTCAGCGATTTCTTTCGCATCCGGCTGATGGCCGAAGGTCTCGGCCTCTGGCTCGATGCGGATGTGCTGCTGCTGAAACCCGTCGAGATCGATTCCGCAAAACCCTATTTCGCCTGGGAGAAGCGACGTCAGCTCGGCAATTCGGTGCTGTATCTGCCGCCTGACGATCCGATCGTCGCGGCGTTCGAGGCGCTGATCATGCAGGACGAGTTGACGCCAGACTGGATGTCATTGCGCCATCGCCTCGCTTTCGCATGGCGCAAATGGCGCGACAGGTCGAAGCGTGCCAGTGATGTGCGCGTCGCGATCTTCGGCCCGGCATCGCTGACGGCGCTGGCGAAGCGTCACGGCTCGCAGCATCACGCGCTGCCGCGGAAGTCGTATTATGCGGTTCATGCCGAGCCGAAGCTGTTCTTCGAGCCGTCGAATTTTAAGGGGCTGATTGGCGATCCCGGGATATTGGGCTTTCACATCTCGCCGAAGGGGCGCGGCAAAGAAGCGCCGGTGCCGGGAAGCTTTTACGCGTGGGTGACGGAGCGGGTTGGCGCACGTTAGTATCAGCCTTTGAATCTACAAATTTCGCGCAACGGCCCGCGGTATCCCTCCCCCTTGCGGGGAGGGTCGGCCGAACCTGACGATGCGAAGCATCGTTCAGGTGGAGGCCGGGGTGGGGGTGCCACACGTGAGAGCATCGCCTGTGGCACCCCCACCCGTCGCGCTGCTCGCTGCGCTCGCAACGCGCCACCCTCCCCGCAAGGGGGAGGGTGAAGAAAGCGCGTCGTTGCTGACTGGTACTAACCCCCCATCGCTGCGATCGCGTCCGAAATCGCGATCGTGCGCTTCGCCATCTCCGCATGCAGGCGCTCGACCATCTTGCCGTCGAGCTGGATCGCGCCGCGCTTGGCGTTTTCCGGCTGTTCGAAGGCGGCGATGATGCGGCGGGCCTGGGCGACTTCGTCGTCCGGCGGCGTGAAGACCTTGTTGCAGGCCTCGATCTGGCTCGGATGGATCAGCGTCTTGCCGTCGAAGCCGATGTCGCGGCCCTGTTCGGCTTCGGCGATGAAACCCTCGGTATCGCTGAAATTGCTGTAGGGACCATCGAGAATTTCGAGACCATGCAACCGCGTCGCCAGCACGCAATGCGTGATCATCGGCAACATTGCCGCGCGACCGGGCATCATGCGGATGCGGGTCTCGCGGGCGATGTCGTTGGGGCCGAACACGAAGCCGGCCAGGCGATTTTCGGAATCGCGCGAGGCGGCCGCGAGTTCTTCCGCATGCAGGATGGCGCGCGAGGTCTCGATCATGGCCCAGACCTTGATCGACATGTCGGCGCCAATGTCACTCAGGCGATCAGCAACGGCTGAGAGATCCTCGACGCTGGAAATCTTCGGCACCAGGATGCCATCGGGCTTGGCCTTGCCGGCCATGGTCACGTCGTCGATCCACCACGGCGAATCCAGCGCATTGATGCGGATGATGACCTCGCGCTTGCCGAAGCCGCCGGCGGCCAACGTCTGCGCGATGGCGTCGCGCGCGGTTCCCTTGGCATCCGGCGCTACGGCGTCTTCGAGGTCCAGGATGATGCCGTCAGCGGCCACAGTACGGGCCTTTTCCAGCGCGCGCGGGTTCGAGCCGGGCATGAACAAATGGCTGCGGCGCGGACGGATCATGGCGTCATTTCCCTGTGATTATGGCCTGTTCGTTATTCAGGCATCCGCGATAACATTTCAGCCCGCCGCCCGGAAGGCTTGTTCGCGCTGGCGTCCTATGGTTATCCGTGGGGACCGTATGTTTGAGCGTGATCTCTCGACAAACGACCCCGTTTGTCGGCGAAAACCGGTATCCACTTTTCGGGATCATGCTCCGAACGAGGCAGACCATGACATCATTTCCGAAGCAGCTCATTGCCGGTTACCAGACCTTTACGTCGGAGCGATTGCCGACCGAGCAGTCGCGCTTCCGCGAATTATCAGAAAAGGGCCAGTCGCCGGAAGTCATGGTGATCGGCTGCTGCGACTCGCGCGTGTCGCCGGAGGTCATCTTCGATGCTTCGCCCGGCGAACTGTTCGTGGTGCGCAACATCGCCAACCTGGTGCCGGTCTATCAGCCCGATGGCGGCGCCCATGGCGTTTCGGCGGCGCTGGAATATGCGGTGCAGGTGTTGAAGGTGAAGCACATCGTCATCCTCGGTCACGCGCAATGCGGCGGCATCCGCGCTTTCGTCGACAATGCGGCTCCGCTGTCGCCGGGTGACTTCATCGGCCGCTGGATGTCGATGTTCATCAAGCCCGACGAGAAGGTCGAGATCCGCGAGCACGAGGCGTTCCAGGATTTCGTCACCCGTATCGAGAAGGCCGCGGTGTTCCGCAGTCTGGAAAACCTGATGACGTTCCCGTTCGTGAGCAGCAAGGTCGAGAGCGGCGAGCTGGAATTGCACGGCGCTTACTTCGGTGTCGCTGTCGGCTCGCTGTCCGTGCTCGATCAGGCCGCGAAAGAGTTTCGGCCGGTGGCGTAAAACAAAAAAAGCCGGATGCTGAGCATCCGGCTTTTGATTGTTGGAGATCGAAGGTCCGCTTACGCGGCCTTCTTTTTCGCCGTGATCAGCTTGCGGTTGATCAGGCATTCCGCAATCTGCACGGCGTTGAGCGCGGCGCCCTTGCGCAGATTGTCCGACACGCACCAAAGAACCAGACCGTTATCGACCGTCGAATCCGTGCGGATGCGGCTGATATAGGTGGCGTCTTCGCCGGCGGCCTCATAGGGCGTGACGTAGCCACCGGGCTCGCGCTTGTCGATCACGAGGCAGCCTGGCGCATTACGCAGGATGTCACGGGCTTCATCTTCCGAGATCGGGTTCTCGAATTCGATGTTGACCGCTTCCGAGTGGCCGACGAACACCGGCACGCGCACGCAGGTCGCGGACATTTTGATTTTGGGATCAAGAATCTTCTTGGTCTCCATCATCATCTTCCACTCTTCCTTGGTGTAGCCGTCCTCCATGAACACGTCGATCTGCGGGATGACGTTGAAGGCGATACGCTTCGGGAATTTGTTATTGACCAGCTCGCTGTTGGTGTAGACGGCCTTGGTCTGCGAGAACAACTCGTCCATCGCATCCTTGCCGGCGCCCGACACCGACTGATAGGTCGAGACGACGACGCGCTTGATCGTCGCCTTGTCATGCAGCGGCTTCAGCGCCACCACGAGCTGCGCAGTCGAGCAGTTCGGGTTCGCGATGATGTTCTTCTTGGTGAAGCCATCAACGGCCGAGGCATTCACTTCCGGCACGATCAACGGCACATCCGGGTCCATGCGCCAGGTCGACGAGTTGTCGATCACGACGGCACCGGCTGCGCCGATCTTCGGCGACCATTCCTTCGACACGGCTCCGCCGGCCGACATCAGGCAGATGTCGACGTCGCTGAAGTCATAGGTCGCGAGGTCTTTGCATTTCAGGGTTCTGTCGCCGAAGGAAACCTCAACGCCCATGCTGCGGCGCGACGCGAGCGCCACGACCTCGTCAGCGGGGAATTTACGTTCATCCAGAATGCTGAGCATTTCACGCCCGACATTGCCGGTCGCTCCGACCAGCGCGACTTTGTAACCCATCGTTCACTCTCCGAAGAAAAATGCTTCACCCCCACATACCGTGGAAAGGGAAGAGCCGCGCTTCTATGCGAGAAACGTCGCAAAGACAACGTCCTAAGCGTGTTTGCGTGGTTTGATGCGTTCAATTTTGGTTTCGCACCACCCAAAGTCGGCAGGTGTCCATCCGGCCCTGCAGAGCTTTGCCGACGAGTGCTGTGCCATCGCCGTGCGTCTGCTCGCGTATATGGGGGTGCTGGCGCTGGTTGTCATGGCCGCGGTTACGGTTTTCGACGGACTGGAATTCGACCTCAGCAGCGAACCGGCCACCAAGGCCGGCTGGGGCGCCGCTAGCCGTTCTCATCCCGCTTTTGCTGTCAGTCAGTTTGATTCGTCAGGTAAAACAGCATCTTACGAGATTTTGAGGCACCCCGAAGGCGGCCGCAAGGATGTCTTGCGCTGGGCGTCGCCCGGGGAGCCCCCGGTGGCCGAGCTGGAATTGTATCGCTCTGGTGCCGAGGCCGAGCGGGCAGGTCCGCCGGCAGCGGATATTGCGGGCCGCATGGACCCCGGCGGCGTTCGCGAGGTGGTGGGCGAGGGCATTATCGACAGCAAGTTCGGGCCGGTCGCCCTCATGGGCTTTGCCGACCGGCTGAAAGACAACAAGCGCTGCCTCGGCTTCATGAAGACGCTGGAGGTGGCCAATCTCAGGATTTCCGGCTGGTCGTGCCAAGGCGAAGGCCTGCCGGCGCGGCGGGCGGCGATCGCCTGCACCCTGAACCGGCTGGTGCTGCTCACCGCCGGCAATGAACCCCGGCTGCAGGAGGCCTTTGCCCAGGCAGATTTGAAGCGGGCCGGCTGCATCAGCGGTGCGGCACTGTCGGCCATTTCAGCCGATTGGGTCACCGGCGCCCAGAATCCGCTGCTGCGGGGCAGTCTGTGACCTCTTCGTGATGGGCAGGACCAAGGCCTTGGATTACATGCAACATTCGGCCACACCGCGCATTATATCGGCGACTGTGGCCGGATAGACCTTGTGGCCGGATACCTCGGCCAGCTAAATTGACCGCAAATCGGATTTGCCGACTCGGCTTTTGAATGCCGATCTTCTGACTGCAATGAGGACCTGATGACCTTGAAATTCCCCGCCGCGAAAACTCTCGCCATGTTGTTCGCGACGGTTGCCGTCATCGCGACCGCCGTTGCCGTCTCGCCGGCCGATGCCGCCACCAAGAAGAAGGTTCGTGTTTCTGACCGTGACGCTGTTTATGGCGCGCGCGGCCCGAACGTGTCCTATCAGCAGGGCCGCACCCGCGTTTACGTGACGCGTCGCTCTTGGCTCGATGCCGGCGTCGAAGTGCTCCCGGGTGACCGCAAGTTCACTGATTATGCCTATCCGCCCGGTTACTCCTTCGCCCGCGACAACAACAACCGTCCGCTGGACCGCCAGCCGCTCAACTCGCAGTGGGATCTCGGCGGTTATCCCGAGCGCTTCCCGCTCTACTGAGCGCGGCGACATCCAAATACGAAAATGCCCGGCTCAGCCGGGCATTTTTTGTTTGTGGGAGAAGTTCGAGCGCGCTTAAGCGTGCAGCGTCTGCAATTCCTTCAGCAGTGCTTCGCCCATGCCGGATGTGCTCACCACGGTTGACCCTTCCGACTTGATATCGGCCGTGCGCAGACCCTTTGCCAGCACCGCGGCGATGGCCTGGTCGACCTTGTCGGCCAACTCACCCATGTCCAGCGAGTAACGCAGCGCCATGCCGAACGAGGCGATCATCGCCAGCGGATTGGCCATGCCCTTGCCGGCAATGTCCGGCGCCGAACCATGCACCGGCTCATACATTGCCTTGCGCTTTTTGGTCTTGGCATCGACTTCGCCGAGCGAGGCCGAGGGCAGCATGCCGAGCGAACCGGTCAGCATCGCCGCGATATCCGAGAGCATGTCACCGAACAGGTTGTCGGTAACGATGACATCGAACTGCTTCGGCCACTTCACGAGGTTCATGCCGCCGGAATCAGCGAGCTGATGCTCGAGCGTGACGTCCTTGTATTCGCGGCCATGCACTTGGGTGACAACCTCGTTCCAGAGCACGCCCGACTTCATGACGTTACGCTTTTCCATCGACGTCACCTTGTTCTGACGCTTGCGGGCCAGATCGAAAGCGACGCGGGCGATGCGCTCGATTTCATAGGTGTCGTAAACCTGCGTATCGACGGCACGCTTCTGGCCGTTGCCGAGATCGGTGATGGTCTTCGGTTCGCCGAAATAGACGCCGCCTGTGAGCTCGCGCACGATCATGATGTCGAGGCCCTCGACGACCTCACGCTTCAGGCTCGATGATTCCGCCAGCGCGGGATAGCACACGGCTGGACGCAGATTGGCGAACAGGCCGAGATCCTTGCGCAGGCGCAGCAAGCCGGCCTCGGGGCGATGCTCATAAGGCACGCTGTCCCACTTCGGACCGCCGACGGCGCCGAAGATGATGGCATCGGCCGCATCCGCCTTGGCCATGGTGGCATCGGTGATGGGGAGCTTGTCGGCATCATAGGCGGCGCCGCCAACCAGGCCGTTCTCGATCGTGAATTTGGCGATGCCCTGGGCATCGATCCAGTCGATCAGGCGCTTCACCTCGGCCATCACTTCGGGGCCGATACCGTCGCCGGGGAGAAGCAGCAATTTGTGCGTTGCCATATTCAAGTGCCCTTGCAATCCGTTACTGATTGCCGCGAGTGCTAAGACGTCATTGCGGGAATGGCAAGACAGTGTTGCCGAAGGGATGATTGCGGGTGCCGTGAAACCTGCGACATTGCTGACGCAGCGGAGATCCCCGTGACGTCATCTGTGCCTTCCCCGGCGCGCCCTAACCCGGCGTGGCTGATACTCGTCCTGTCGCTCGCGCCGGCCATCGGGCTCGGCATCGGCCGCTTTGCCTATTCGCTGGTGTTGCCCGATATGCGCGACAGCCTGCAATGGTCCTATTCGGCGGCCGGCTTCATGAATACCGTCAACGCCGCGGGCTATCTCGCCGGCGCACTGGTTGCGGCCGGGCTCGGCAGGCGCTTCGGTCTGATCGCGGTGATTCAGGGCGGTACGCTTGCTTGCATCCTGTCGCTCATCGTTTGCGGCGTCACCGTGGATTTTACGCTGCTCAGCATCGCGCGGCTGGTCACCGGTTTTGGTGCGGCGGTTTCGTTCGTGGCCGGCGGCGCGCTCGCCGCCACCATCGGCCTCGCTTATCCCGAACGGTCGTCCTATCTGCTCAGTCTGTTTTATGCCGGGCCAGGTATGGGTATCCTCCTGTCCGGTCTGATCGCGCCGTTCGTGCTGCAGGGCTTTGGTCCGGGCTCCTGGTGGATCGTGTGGTTGGTCCTCGGTCTCGTATCGGTCGTGATCGGCCTGCCGCTGTTGCGCCCGCGCGTCGATGCGGCTGATGACACGTCAACGGACGACAAGGCGCCGCTCGCGATCCGCCCGATGTGGATTTACCTCATTGCCTATTTCATGTTTGGCGCCGGCTATATTGCCTACATGACCTTCATGATTGCCTATGTGCGCGATGGCGGCGGCAGCGCTTTGGCACAAAGCGCGTTCTGGTGCCTGATCGGCGTCAGCTCGTTCGCGTCGCCCTGGCTGTGGCGTAATGTGCTGGCGCGTGGCCAGAGCGGCCGCGCCATGGCAATCATTCTTGGCACCAATGCGGTAGGCGCAGCGATGCCGCTGCTCGGGCATTCGCCTGTGGTGCTCGGCATCTCCGCCGCCATTTTCGGCGTTGCATTCTTCGCGGTGGTTGCGGCAACCACGGCCTTCGTGCGCTTCAACTATCCTCGCGCGGCATGGTCGAAGGCCATCGCGGCGGTGACGATCGTGTTCGGCATCGGCCAGACTCTTGGTCCGATCGCGGTGGGTGCCATTTCGGACGCGACCGGCAGTCTCACATCCGCTCTTGTGGTCTCAGCAGCGACGCTGGTGTTCGGTGCGGTGCTGGCGATGTTCCAGAAGCCGATCAGCTCCCGCTGAAATCGTTATAGCCCTGATCTTCCCAATAGCCGCCCTTGTAGTCGTTGGTGACTTCCATCGCGACGACGTATTTCGGATTCTTGAATCCGAGTTTGGTCGGTACGCGGATCTTCATTGGGAAACCATAGGCCCGCGGCAGAAGCTGATTGTCGAACTTGAAGGTCATCTGCGTCTGCGCATGCATCGCCGTGGGCATATCGAGCGAGCTCGCATAGTCCTCGGCGCAGCGAAAATGAACCCACTTCGCATTGGTGTCCGCGCCGACCAGTTTCAGGAAGTCGCGCAGCGGCGTGCCCTGCCAGGAGCCGATGGCGCTCCAGCCTTCCACGCAGATATGGCGGGTGATCTGCGATACTTCCGGCAGCTTGTGCAGTTCATCCAGCGTCCAGGACCTCTTGTCCTGCACCAGACCGGAGACTTCGAGCTTCCACTCCTTGCCGTCCACATTCGGTGCGTCGTCCTCGGCGTAGAAGGCGTTGAACGGGAACGGACGCTTGATGTCTTTCTCGGAATAGGTCGGCGCCAGCGTGTTCGGATTGAAGATTCGGGCCTGAACCATGTCGTTGAACTTGGACATATGCGTCAGCAGGTTTTCAGCCGAGAGACTGTCGCTCACATCGCAGCCGGTGAGCAGCGTTAACGCACCGAAGCTTGCGCCCGACGCGATGAAACGGCGGCGCGACAGGTCGGGCATTAGCTTCGTGGCGTCCTTGACGAGGAGATCCTTGTCGACGCCGGGAATGATGAGGGAGCGAATTTTTCTGATCATGGTCGTGTCCCTCAGCGTCCGATAATCATTGCACGCAAACTCTTCGGCACGATCAGGGCCAGAGCGATATGGATGACGAGGAAGCCGACGATGGCCGCCATCATGAAGAAATGCACATAGCGGGCAGTGTCATAGCCGCCGAACAGCGCAGCAAGATATTGCAGCTGGACGGGCTTCCAGATCGCGAGACCCGACAGCACGATCAGAATGCCGACCACGATAATCCCGGTATAGAGCAGCCTCTGCACCTGATTGTAGGTCGAGAGATCAGCGTGCGAGAGCTTGCCAGTCAGCGCAGCCTTGGTGTCGTCGAGCACACCTTTCGCCGAGATCGGCAGCAGCTTCTTGCGGAAGCGTCCGGTGACAATGCCAAGAGTGAGATAGACGAGGCCGTTGATCACCAGCAGCCACATCGCTGCGAGATGCCACATGATGCCGCCGCCGAGCCAGCCGCCGAGCGTGATCGACGATGAAAAGGTGAAATTGAACAGCGGCGAGGCGTTGTAGATCTGCCAGCCCGACATGATCATCAGCACGATCGCGACGGCATTGACCCAGTGCACGACGCGCACCCAGGCGGGCTGGATGACTTTGCTATTCGTAACCTTGGTTGCGGCGCGGTCGCCGGCGGCTGTGATGCTCGACATAGGCATATCCTGGGCTGAGCAGTGGTTCGATTGGTGCTCGGTGACGCGAGTTATTACCAGCTATACGGCATAACCGGTCGTTCGTTACGGCGGCTCCTGTAACAACCCCGGTCGGGCCGGCTCATATCGATCACAAAAAAGCGAGCCGGGTTGCCCCGGCTCGCTCCTTTTGCGCCCCTCGGTATCCTCCGGGGACGCGCACGCATCCAGTGGGGACAAGTCAGGATGCGCGAACTTGTTGCGCAGAAGCCGGAGATCAGGCTTTCGGCATCAGGACAGTATCGATGACGTGAATCACGCCGTTCGACTGGTTGACGTCGGCGATGGTCACGGTCGAGGAACCGCCCTTGGCATCGACGATCATCACCTTGCCGCCCGAAGCCTTCACGGTCAGCTCTTCGCCTTCAACGGTCTTCAGCTTCTGGCCATCCTTGAGGTCGGCGGCGTTCAGCTTGCCGGAGACCACATGGTAGGTCAGGATCTTGGTCAGGGTCGCCTTGCTCTCAGGCTTCACCAGCGTATCGACGGTACCGGCCGGCAGTTTGCCGAAGGCGGCGTTGGTCGGTGCGAACACCGTGAACGGGCCCTTGCTGGAGAGGGTATCGACCAGGCCGGCGGCCTTCACGGCGGCGACCAGCGTGGTGTGATCCTTCGAGTTGACGGCGTTCTCGACGATGTTCTTCGACGGATACATCGGCGCGCCGCCGACCATCACGGTCTTCTCGCCCGACATTTCGCTCTTCATCATCTTCTTGTCTTCGGCCTGTGCGGGGGCGAGCACGGCGCCAGTGATGGCGAGAGTGCTGAATGCGACGGCCGACAGAAGTGCAATGCGCTTGGACATGGATCGTCTCCCGAGTGATGTGAGTGACCAGCGATCTTGCTGGTGCGATGAATGGCATCAACCGCGGCAATCCCCTGGAGGCCAGATTGCGCCGTCGATGCCCGAGTTACGCGAGGTCTCGGGACCAGTTTCAGGCTATATTTTTCGGCGCCGTTGAAACTTTTGCGGGTGCATTTCGTTCGCGCGAGGCAATCAATGACGAGTGCGATGCATCGCGTTTGATACAATCATGAGCGGAAGTCGCGACGAGATGACGCGACCCGACGGGCTGATCCACCAGATATGGCGGTCCATCCGTCTGCAGGATGCGTTGCCTAGATATGGCCATTCTTGCTAAGGAACGGGACAAATTGACGCGATCGTCAGGCAGCTGCACCGGTCGCTCCCGCACTCCTGCACCGCGTGACCTTGCCATGAACGCCAACCTGTTTTCTCGCCTGTTCGATAAACTCGACGATGCCTCGCGTCTCGCCATCGAGACGCTCGAGGGCAAGCACATCAGCTATGGCGATCTGATCGCGCTGGCGGGCCAGATGGCCAACGTGCTGGTGGCTCGCGGCGTCAAGCCGGGTGACCGCGTCGCGGCGCAGACCGAGAAGTCGGTGCCCGGTCTGGTGCTGTATCTGGCGACCGTGCGCGCCGGCGCGGTCTATCTGCCGCTCAACACCGCCTATACGCTGAACGAGCTCGATTACTTCATTACCGACGCCGAACCGTCGCTGGTGGTGTGCGATCCCTCCAAGGCTGAAGGCTTCGCCGCCATTGCGGCCAAGGTCGGTGCGAAGGTCGAGACGCTGGGCGCCGACGGCAAGGGGTCGCTGACCGATGCGGCAGCGAAAGAGAAGCCGGACTTCAGCACGGTCGAGCGCAAGAACGAAGATCTCGCCGCGATCCTCTATACGTCGGGCACCACCGGCCGCTCCAAGGGCGCGATGCTGAGCCACGACAATCTGGCGTCGAACTCGCTGAGCCTCGTTGAATACTGGCGTTTCACCAAGGACGACGTGCTGATCCACGCCCTGCCGATCTATCACACGCATGGTCTGTTCGTGGCGAGCAATGTGACGCTGTTTGCGCGCGCGTCGATGATCTTCCTGCCCAAGCTCGATCCGGAACTCATCATCAAGCTGATGGCCCGCGCCACCGTGCTGATGGGCGTGCCGACTTTCTACACGCGTATCCTGCAGTCGCCGAACCTGACGAAAGAGACTTGCAGCCACATGCGGCTGTTCATCTCCGGCTCCGCGCCGCTGCTGGCCGATACGCATCGCGAATGGTTCGCGCGCACCGGCCACGCCGTGCTGGAGCGCTACGGCATGACCGAAACCAACATGAACACGTCTAACCCTTATGACGGCGAGCGCGTGCCCGGTGCGGTCGGTTTCCCGCTGCCCGGCGTCTCCGTGCGCGTCACCGATCCGGAAACGGCCAAAGAACTCGCGCGCGACACCATCGGCATGATCGAGGTGAAAGGGCCGAATGTGTTCCAGGGCTATTGGCGGATGCCGGAGAAGACCAAGGCGGAATTCCGCGACGACGGGTTCTTCATCACCGGCGACCTCGGCAAGATCGACGCCAAGGGCTATGTCCACATTCTCGGCCGCGGCAAGGATCTGGTGATCTCCGGCGGCTTCAATGTCTATCCGAAGGAAATCGAAAGCGAGATCGACGCCATGCCCGGCGTGATAGAAAGCGCCGTGATCGGCGTGCCGCATGCAGATTTCGGTGAGGGCGTCACCGCCGTGGTCGTGAGCGACAAGAAGACCGCGATCGACGAGGCCTCCGTGCTCAAGGCGCTGGATGGCCAGATCGCCAAGTTCAAGATGCCGAAGCGCGTGATCTTCGTCGACGATCTGCCGCGCAACACCATGGGCAAGGTGCAGAAGAACGTACTGCGCGATAGCTACAAGGATATCTACGCGAAGTAGGTCCTCGCACGATCCCTCGTGGTGAGGAGGCGCGCAGCGCCGTCTCGAACCATGAGATGCTATGTGTGGCCATACCCTAGATCACATGCTCCGGCGCGAGCGCGCAGGCCGAATTCGGGTCCATCTCGATCTGGATCGTCGCGTGCTCGATGCCGAAGTCGCGCTTCAGGCGTGCGGCGACTTCCATCAGATAGGCATCGCCAGGCGCGCCTGACGGGATCACCATGTGACAGGTCAGTGCCACTTCGGTGGTGCTCATGGGCCAGATATGCAGGTCGTGCACCTGCGCGACGCCGGGGCATTGTTCGAGGTAGCTGCGCACGGCAACGGGGTCGATGCCGCGCGGAACGGCGGCGAGCGACATCGCAGTGGAGTCGCGCAAGAGGCTCCAGGTGCCCCAGACGATCAGCACACAGATGACGAGGCTGGTCAGGGCGTCGATCCACAGCCAGCCGGTGAACATGATAACGATCGCGGCAATGACCACGCCAACCGAGACCGCAGCGTCGGCGACCATATGCAGATAGGCGCCGCGGATGTTGAGGTCGCTGTTGCGGCCCGAGGCAAACAGCCAGGCGGTCACGCCGTTGATGACGATGCCGATGGTCGCGACGATCATCACGGTGATCTCGGCTACCGGTTCGGGATTGAACAGTCTTAGCACGGCCTCCCAGGTGATGGCCCCTACAGCAACCAGCAGGAACACGGCGTTGAAGAGCGCTGCGAGAATTGAGGACCCGCGCAAACCATAGGTGAAGCGCGGCGTTGGCGCGCGCTTTGACAGCACAGCCGCGGTCCATGCCGCGATCAGCCCGAGCACATCCGAGAGATTGTGCCCGGCATCGGCCACCAGCGCCATCGAGCCGCTGGCATAGCCATAGATCGCCTCGATGACGACGAAGACGGTATTGAGGCTGATGCCGATGGCGAAGGCCATGCCGAAACTCGCGGGCGCATGCACATGCCCGCCGGGGCCGTGGGAATGACCGGCGTGATCGCCTTGCGCGTGGTCGTGGCCGGCATGGTCGTGTGTGTGACCGTGGTCGTCATGATCGTGATGTGAGTGCGCCATCGGTGTTCCGTCGTGTGGTCTGACGGCATCCATAGCAAGTTGTGATCCGGATACTATTACGGTTGCTGCTGCGCGTCGGCCGCCCCGATTTACGGGGTCATATTAGAGCGATGACAAACCGGCTGCCGACGATGAATAGATAAATTCCAAACGCCATTTCTAGCGCGCGCTTCGACATTGCATGCGCCGCCTTCACGCCGAGCGGCGCCACCAGCAGGCTGGTCGGCATCACCAGCAGCGCGCCGATCAGCGAGACATAACCGACAGCGAAGGGAAGCTGCAGCGCTGCGACATCGGGAAAGCGCGCGGCGGCCGGCCAGCCGGCATAGATGTAGCCGATGGCGCCGGGGATCGAGATCAGCACGGCGAGTGCTGAGGATGTCGCCACCGCCTGATGGATAGGCCGGCCATAAAAGGTCATCAGCAGGTTCGAGAACAATCCGCCGCCAATGCCCATCAGCGTGGAGAGAAGACCGACGAAGAAGCCGTAAATCTTCATCAGTGGGCCGTCGGGCAAGTCGTCGCCGAGCTTCCAGCCGTCGCGCGCGAGCAGCAGCCGTGCCGCCGCGGACCAGGCAACGGCAACGAAAACGATCTTGAACAGCCGCTCCGGGGCATAACGGGCTGTGACGCTGCCGATGACGACGCCGATCAGGATCGGCCACCACCACTTCCGCAGGATCTCAATATCGACGGCGCCTCGGGCCATATGGGCACGGAAGGACCGGATCGAGGTCGGGATGATAATGGCCAGCGAGGTGCCGATACAGAGCGGCATCCGTACTTCCAGAGGCACTCCGGCGATGCGGAAACACTCGTAAAATACGGGGACCAGGATGGCGCCTCCGCCTATCCCGAAGACACCTGCCAGGAAACCGGCCAGTGCGCCGACGGCAATAAGAAGCGCCGCCAGTTCGACAATCTCGGTTACATTGAGCCCAGCCATTCCCGCCCCGATTGCCATTTGCTATCGCATCATGAAGTTCTCATGAATCGCGCTTCACCAAGGCTGTCAGCAACAAGCCCGGCAACTGTCAATACCCGCAAATGCAAGGCTCATTTGAAGCTCTGAACGATTGTTCGGAGTATGTCATTTCGCGATTGCACTGGTTGTTTTGAGTTCGTAAATAGAATTGCTCTACGCGATCCCCAATCGGGCGCCGTCTGCCCATTAACCTGTCAAAGTTGCTAAATGACCGCTCGGATCGAACGACCCCTTTCGCCGCATCTCCAAGTGTACCGCTGGACCCTGACGATGGCGCTGTCCATCGTGCATCGCGCTACTGGCGTCGCCTTGTATTTCGGCACCTTGCTTCTTGTCTGGTGGCTGATCGCCGCTGCGTCCGGCCCAGCCGCCTATGCACATGTGCAGGCCTTCACCGGCAGCATCATCGGTCGCCTGATCGCATTCGGCTACACATGGGCGCTGATCCATCACGCCATGAGCGGCATCCGCCATCTGGTCTGGGATCTCGGTTACGGTTTCAAGCCTTCCGAACGTGAATGGCTCACCTGGGCCGCATTGATCGGCGGCATCGGCATCACCATCCTGCTCTGGATCATTGCCTACGCGATCGGAGGCGGACGATGAGCGGTTCCAACTCTCCGAAGTCGGTGCGCACGCCGCTCGGTCGCGTTCGCGGTCTCGGCTCCTCGCATTCGGGCACATCAGACTTCTGGCGTCAGCGCCTGACCGCAGTGGCGATGCTGCTTCTGCTGATCCCTGTGATCTTCATCGTGATGTCGGTTTTCAGAAGCAACCAGGCCGGCGTCGCGCAGGTCCTTGGTTCGCCGATCGTGGCTATCGTCATGCTACTCTTCATCGTTGCCAGCATCTGGCACATGAAGATCGGCATGCAGGTCGTGATCGAAGACTATGTCCATGACGAGAAGATCAAGCTGATCTCGATCATCGGCAACAATTTCTTCTCTGCCGCCGTGGCGCTGGCATCGATCTACGCCATCCTTAAACTTTCATCCGGAGTGTAGCGCATGGCCGTCAACGGCACTGGCGCGAACGGCGTTGGCGGCCCCGCCACCAACGGCCACGCCTATCCCATCGAAGATCACACCTATGACGTCGTTGTCGTTGGCGCCGGCGGCGCCGGGCTGCGCGCGACCGTCGGCTGCGGCGAAGCTGGCCTGCGCACCGCCTGTATCACCAAGGTGTTCCCGACCCGCTCGCATACGGTTGCAGCCCAGGGCGGCATCTCCGCCTCGCTCGGCAACATGCACGAGGATAACTGGCGCTGGCACATGTACGACACCGTGAAGGGGTCGGACTGGCTCGGCGATCAGGACTCGATCGAATATATGGTGCGCAACGCGCCCGACGCCGTTTACGAGCTCGAACACTGGGGCGTGCCGTTCTCGCGCACCGAAGACGGCAAGATCTATCAGCGCCCGTTCGGCGGCATGACCATGGATTACGGCAAGGGCCAGGCCCAGCGCACCTGCGCGGCCGCCGACCGTACCGGTCACGCCATGCTGCACACGATGTACGGCCAGGCCCTGCGTCACTCGGCCGAGTTCTTCATCGAATACTTCGCCATCGATCTGATCATGGACGATCAGAATGTCTGCCGCGGCGTCATTGCACTCAAGCTCGACGACGGCACGCTGCATCGCTTCAAGGCGCAGACCGTCATTCTCGCCACCGGCGGCTATGGCCGCGCTTACGCCTCCTGCACCTCGGCGCATACCTGCACTGGTGATGGCGGCGGCATGGCGCTGCGGGCTGGTTTGCCGCTGCAGGACATGGAATTCGTTCAGTTCCATCCGACCGGCATTTACGGTTCGGGCTGTCTCGTCACCGAAGGCGCGCGCGGCGAAGGCGGTTATCTCGTCAATGCCGAAGGCGAGCGCTTCATGGAGCGTTACGCACCGTCCGCCAAGGATCTCGCTTCGCGCGACGTCGTTTCGCGCGCGATGACCATCGAAATTCGCGAAGGTCGCGGCGTCGGCAAGAAGAAGGATCACATCTTCCTTCATCTCGACCATCTCGATCCGAAGGTGCTGGCGGAGCGTCTGCCGGGCATCTCCGACTCGGCACGCATTTTCGCCGGCGTCGATGTCACCAAGGAGCCGATCCCGATCGTCCCGACGGTGCACTACAATATGGGCGGCATCCCGACCAACTATCACGGCGAAGTCGTCACCAAGAAAGACGGCGACGACAATGCGGTGGTGCAGGGCCTGATGGCCGTGGGCGAAGCTGCCTGCGTGTCGGTGCACGGCGCCAACCGTCTCGGCTCCAACTCGCTGATCGATCTCGTGGTGTTCGGCCGTGCGGCCGCGCTGCGCTGCGCTGAGAAGCTGACGCCGAATGCCAAGCAGCCCGACCTGCCGAAGGACTCGGCCGACCGCGCGCTTGGTCGTCTCGATCACTACCGCTATGCGAAGGGTGGCACTTCGACCGCGAAGATCCGCGAGAACATGCAGCATGTGATGCAGACCAACTGCGCCGTGTTCCGCACTGGTGAAGTGCTGAACGAAGGCAAGGAGTTGATCCACAAGGTGTACGGCGGTATCGGCGATATCGCCGTGTCTGACCGGTCGCTGGTGTGGAATTCGGATCTCATCGAGACCCTCGAATTCGACAACCTGATCACTCAGGCCATCGTCACCATGGACTCGGCTGCGAACCGCACCGAGAGCCGCGGCGCGCATGCGCGCGAGGACTTCTCAGATCGCGACGACAAGAACTGGATGAAGCACACGCTGGCGTGGATCGATGGGGGCGGTAAGACCACCATCGATTATCGCCCGGTGCACGACTACACGATGACCAACGACGTTCAGTACATCGTGCCCAAAGCGCGCGTGTACTAATGATGACAGCGAAGGCTTGAGAGAATGGCTGAGTTCGCACTTCCGAAGAATTCCAAGATCACCGGCGGCAAGGAATGGCCGAAGCCGGCCGGCGCCACGCAGATGCGCGAATTCCGCGTCTATCGCTGGAATCCGGATGACGGCAAGAACCCGTCGGTCGACACCTATCACATCGATACCAACGACTGCGGTCCGATGGTTCTCGATGGTCTGATCTGGATCAAGAACAACATTGATCCGACGCTGACCTTCCGCCGCTCTTGCCGCGAAGGCGTCTGCGGCTCCTGCGCCATGAACATCGATGGCCAGAACACCTTGGCCTGCACCCGTGCGATGGACGAAGTCGACGACGGCGCCATCAAGGTCAATCCGCTGCCGCATCAGCCCGTCGTGAAGGACCTGGTGCCGGATCTCACCAACTTCTACGCCCAGTATGCGTCGATCGAGCCGTGGCTGAAGACCACTACGCCGACCCCGCAGAAGGAATGGAAGCAGAGCCATTCGGACCGCGAGAAGCTCGACGGCCTCTACGAATGCATCCTGTGCGCCTGCTGCTCGACCTCATGCCCGAGCTATTGGTGGAACAGCGACCGCTTCCTCGGTCCGGCTGCCCTCCTTCAGGCCACCCGCTGGGTCAAGGACTCCCGCGACGAAGCCACCGGCGAACGTCTCGACAATCTCGAGGATCCGTTCCGGCTCTATCGCTGCCACACCATCATGAACTGCGCCAAGGCGTGCCCGAAGGGTCTCAACCCCTCTGAAGCCATCGCCGAGCTGAAGATGAAGATGGTCGAGCGTCAGGTCTGACGTTTTAAGGATCCGGGTTTGCCGATCAGGACACCGGTCTGCGCAAGCAGGCCGGTGTTCTTTTTTGCTCACGATTTAAGCATATTGCCTCCTCGAACCCGATCCCTCGGAGCCGCGGCGCTATTTCTCGTTGAAAAGGGGACTCGCCAAGGTTGGCACGGGCTGTGCTAGCCTGTGCCTGATAATTGATCAGGGGGAGTTTTTCATGTTTCGTCAGCTGGGTTTGAGCGTCATGGCGGGTGCAGCGCTGCTGGCGTCTGCGCTATCCGCGAGCGCCGACACCGATGTCAAATTCGCGCTCGACTGGAAATTCGAAGGTCCGTCCGCGCCGTATTTCGTTGCGCTCGACAAAGGCTACTACAAGGCCGAAGGCCTCAACGTAACCATCGACTCCGGTCCAGGCTCGGTCGCCGGCATCGCGCGGGTCGCGGCGGGCACCTATCCGATCGGCTTCTTCGACATCAATTCGCTGGCGCGCTTTCGCGACCAGAATCCTGACAAGGACGTCAAGGGCGTCCTCATGGTCTATGACAAGCCGCCCTTCTCGATTGTCAGTATCGCGAAGTCCGGCATCAATGGGCCGAAGGACCTAGAAGGCAAGATCCTCGGCGCACCGGCGCCGGACGGTGCATTCGCGCAGTGGAAGGCCTTCGTCAAAGAGAACAAGATCGACGACAGCAAGGTGAAGATCGAGAATGTCGGCTTCCCCGTACGCGAGCCGATGCTCGCCGACGGCAAGGTCGATGCGATCACCGGCTTCTCGTTCTCGTCCTACTTCAACCTGATGTCCAAGGGCATCGCCGAAAAGGACATCAAGGTAATGCTGATGTCCGACTACGGCATCGTGCTCTATGGCAATGCCATCATGGTGAACCCCGAATTCGCCAAGGCCAATCCGAAGGTGGTCGCCGGTTTCGTGCGCGCGACCGTCAAGGGCATTATCGACACCATCAAGGACCCCGACACTGCCATCAAGTCGGTGATGAAGCGTAACGAGACCGCCGACGAGAAGATCGAACTCGCCCGTCTCAAGATGTCGCTGAAGGACAACTTCGTGACCCCGTGGGTGAAGGCCAATGGCGTCGGCGGCATCGATGAGAAGCGCATGACGGATGCTATCGATCAGATCGCTGTGACCTACGAGTTCAAGAATCCGAAACCGAAGGCGGGGGATCTGTTCACGTCGGAGTATCTGCCCCCGGTCGACGCACGCAAGTTCTAAGCGCCACGACAGAAGGTCAGGTCGCCGCGCATGGAAGCGTTCGTAGATATCGACGGCGTCACGCTGAAATACCGTGGCGCCTCGGGTGACATTGTCGCGCTTCAGGATGCGACGCTCAAAGTCCAGCGCGGCGAATTCGCCGCGGTGGTCGGCCCCTCCGGCTGCGGCAAGTCCACCTTGATGCGGCTTGTCACGGGCCTGCACAAGCCGACGGCCGGCACTATCGCCATCGACGGCAAACAGGTGACAGGCCCGGTCAAGATGGCCGGCATGGCGTTCCAGAACGCCAACATGCTGCCGTGGCGCAAGGTGATCGACAACGTCCTGCTGCCGCTGGAAATCGTAGAACCACATCGCTCGCAGTTTCGTTCCAAGAAAGTGGAGTTCCGCGCCAAGGCCGAGCAGTTGCTGGCCACGGTCGGTCTCGCCGGCTTCGGCGACCGCTATCCCTGGGAATTGTCCGGCGGCATGCAGCAGCGTGTCTCGCTGTGCCGCTCGCTGATCCACGAGCCGGCGCTGCTGATGCTCGACGAGCCCTTCGCCGCCCTCGACGCGTTCACGCGCGAGGAGCTGTGGTGCGTGCTGCGCGATCTCTGGCAGCGACTGGGCTTCACGGTGATTCTGGTGACGCACGATCTGCGCGAGGCGGCGTTCCTCGCCGACAATATCTACGTCATGAGCGCGCGCCCCGGTCACATCGTCCAGATCAAACCGGTGGATTTCCCGCGCCCGCGCGATCTGCAGGTGACCTATGAAAAGGATTTCGGTGACATCGTGATGGAGCTGCGCATGAAGATCGCACAGGTGCGCCAGTCATGAACCCGCGGACTCTTGAAAAGCTTTCGCCCTGGCTCTTCACCATTGCCATCTTCCTGGTCTGGGAGCTGGCCTGCATCGTCTTCAAGGTCAACACGTCGGTACTGCAGCCGCCATCGGCCGCCTTTGCGGCGATGTTCAAACTCTGGCGTGTGTTTCTCTATCATTCCTGGGTCACGCTCTGGGTGACCATGGTCGGATTTGCCCTGGCCGTGGGCTTCGGCATCATTCTCGGTCTCGTCGTGGGGTGGTCGCGTGCGATCTATCGCGGGCTCTATCCGGTGATGATCGGCTTCAACACCATCCCGAAGGTCGCCATCGTCCCGCTGCTGATCCTGTGGTTCGGCATCGGCGAAGTGCCGGCAATCGTCACCGCCTTCCTGATTTCGTTCTTCCCGATCGTGGTCAATATCGCCACCGGTCTGGCGACAACCGAACCGGAACTCGAGGACGTGTTGCGGGCCCTCGGTGCTGGCAAGCTCGACATCATGCTCAAGGTCGGCATTCCGCGTGCGCTGCCATATTTCTTTGGCTCGCTGAAGATCGCCATCACGCTGGCTTTCGTCGGCACCGTCGTGTCGGAAACGCTCGGCGCTAATGCCGGGCTCGGCTATCTGATCGCGCTGGAGGGGGCCAGCTTCCGTATGGCGAATGTCTACGCCGCCTTGCTGCTGCTCGCCTTTGAAGGCGTGCTCATGTACGCGGTCTTCGCGGGGATCGAGCAGCATTTCACCAAATGGGCCTTCCGGTCGCAAATGAGCGCGGCCGGCTAACGCCACAGGACCTCCTCCGCCCACGGCGGGTTCCCGCCCGCGGAGCGGTTGGTGAGACACCGCCCTTGCGCTAGACTGCAGGGAGTCGGGCAGGTGCTGTGAAGACCGAACACCAAAATTCGTTGAGAACGCTGCAATGGATGATGGCTGCATCGCTGGCCCTTCCGCTTGCACTGTTTCTGTTCGCGGCGGCGACGTCGTGGGTGTCGACCCGCGAAATCGCCGACCGCGAGATCGAGCGTGCGCTCGATGTGGCGCATGAACACGCTTTAAAGGTGTTCGAGACGATCGACCGCAGCCTGTCGGAAATGAACGAGATCGTACGCGGTAAATCCGACGACGAGCTGCGTGCGCAATCGGACCGGATGGCGGGCCGGCTGAAGCAGCTCACCGATGCGCTGCCGCAGTTGAAGTCGGTCTGGGTGTTCGACAACAAAGGTCGCGCGCTGGTCAACAGTCTGGATCTGACGCTGTCGGATCTCGATTTCTCTGATCGCGATTATTACAGGGTCCATATCGCAGGTGATGCCGGCACGTTCATCGGTCAATCATTGTTGCCGCGCCCGCCCTATCAGGGGGCGCCGTTCTTTGGTGTGAGCCGCAGGCGGGTCTCGGCCGATGGCAGCTTCGCCGGCGTGGTGCAGGCCTCTGTCTTTCCGGAATATTTCGATCGTTTCTATGCGCGCATCGGCCACGATGCCGGGAGCTTCTTTGCGCTTGGTCTCACCGATGGTTCGATACTGGCACGTTATCCGCAGCTCGATCGTGAGGTGCGTCTCGATCCCAAGGGGCCCGTGGGCCGCACCCTGTCGGCCCATCCGGCTGGAGGACTGGTCACGCTTGTCTCGCCCGGCGACAATGTCGAGCGCCGTATCGGCTATCAGCAGCTCGCCGGCTATCCGGTCTATGTCGCGGCAGGCCTTGAGACGTCAGCGATCCGTGCGCGCTGGCTGCGCACCATCAGCTATCATCTGATCTTCGGCGTTCCTGCGACGGCATTGCTATTCCTGTTGCTGGCATTCGCGATCCGTCGCACCCGCCGGCTTAATTTCGAAGCGATGAAACGGCGTGAGGCCGAAGAAGCGCTGAAACATGGCCAGCGGCTCGAAGCACTCGGCCAGTTGACTGGCGGCGTCGCGCATGACTTCAACAATCTCCTCACCGTGATCCGCTCGTCAGTCGACTTGCTGCAACGGCCCGATCTCTCGCCGGATCGTCGTGCCCGCTACATTGCAGCGATCTCCGAAACAGTGAATCGCGCCGCCAAGCTGACAGCGCAATTGCTGGCCTTTGCGCGGCGCCAGACGCTGAAGCCTGAAGTATTCGACGTCGGCCAATGCGTCCATTCGGTGAGCGAGATTATCGGCACGCTGACGGGCGCGCCCATCGAAATTATGACCCATGTGCCCGATGAGGCGTTGTTTGTGGATGCCGATATCGGCCAGTTCGAAACCGCGTTGATCAACATCGCGGTTAACGCGCGCGATGCCATGGCGGGCGAGGGGCGGCTGACGATCGCCGTCAGCGCGGCAGAGCAAGTCCCTGTTGCGCTTGCCCTGAGGTCTGACGGCTATGTGGCGATCTCAGTATCCGACACTGGCAGCGGTATTCCTGCCGATCAGTTCGAGCACATCTTCGAGCCATTCTATACGACCAAGGAAGTCGGGCAGGGCACAGGCCTCGGGCTTTCGCAGGTGTTCGGCTTTGCCAAACAATCCGGCGGTGAGGTCGTGGTCGCCAGCGAAGTCGGCAAGGGCAGCACTTTCACGCTTTATCTGCCGCGCGTCTCCGGCGACAGCATCTCGCCGGCGCTGTCGGCGAGCGAAGCGCCCGTCGTCGATGGCCACGGCATGTCGGTGCTGGTGGTGGAGGACAATCGCGACGTCGGGACTTTTGCGACCGATGCGCTGAGCGAGCTTGGCTACACCACGGTGTTGCGGCCGAACGCTCAGGAAGCGCTCGTCGAACTCGCCCGTCATGCCACGCACTATGACGTCGTGTTCTCCGATGTCGTGATGCCTGGAATGACCGGCATCGAACTGGCGCAGGAGATTCGAAAACTCTATCCGGATCTGCCGGTGGTGCTGACCTCCGGCTACAGTCACGTGCTTGCGCAGAACGGTACCTTCGGGTTCGAGCTGCTGCATAAGCCCTATTCGATCGAGCAATTGTCGCGGGTGCTCACGAAGGCCGGCACCTGGCGCAAGGCTCAGCGCGAAGCCGTCTGAGTCGCCGGGAACCCTCGGGAACCTTTTGATTTCCTTGGCGTTATCGCGCCATGAGCAAACATTCAGTTAACGAAGTCAAGCCCGCGCCCGCATCCGACGCGAGGGGGCCGATTGTCGGGGTCGTCGATGAGGCCGGTAAGCATATCGAGCCGCCGCCGCCTGAAGTGGTCGAACCCGATCCGGACCTGACGCCGGAAGAGGCCGAGCAGGCGCGCAAGAATTATCTACTGACGCGGTTCTGGATCAGCGCGCGTGGCTTCTGGGGCAAGTCGGGCGACAGGCTAGCCTGGGTGTTCTCGGTCGGGCTGCTGCTGCTCATCGTCGCCAATGTGGCGTTTCAATACGGCATCAATGTCTGGAACCGCGCGATCTTCGACGCCATCGAGAAACGCGATGCGGCCAGCGTGTTTCATCTCACCGGCGTGTTCTTTCCGCTCGCCATCGGCAGCGTGCTCCTTGGCGTCGCGCAGGTCTATGGCCGCATGGGTATCCAGCGTCGCTGGCGCGCATGGCTGACCAATTCTGTGGTGTCGCGCTGGCTCACCAGCGGCCGCTATTATCAGCTTAATCTCGTCGGCGGCGATCACCAGAATCCCGAATATCGGATCGCCGAGGATCTGCGCATCGCGACCGACTCGCCTGTCGACTTCGTCTCCGGCGTCATCGCGGCATTTCTCTCCGCCACCACCTTCATCGTCGTGCTGTGGACCATCGGCGGCGCGCTGACGCTGACGGTGGGCGGAAGTCTCATCACCATTCCCGGCTTCCTTGTCATTGCCGCGATCATCTATGCGGCCATTGCGTCCGGCTCGATCATGGCGATCGGCCGGCGTTTCGTGCAGATTTCCGAGGACAAAAACCAGGCCGAGGCGGAGTATCGTTATGCGCTTACCCGCGTGCGCGAGAACGGCGAGAGTATCGCGCTGGTCGGCGGCGAAGAGGAAGAGCGCGACGGGATCGACAAGACCTTCGGCAATGTCCTCAGGCAATGGGCGCGTCTCGCCGGACAGCATATGCGCACCACGCTGGTGTCGCAGGGCTCGAGCCTGATCGCGCCCGTCGTACCGCTGTTGCTGTGCGCGCCGAAGTTTCTCGACGGCAGCATGTCGCTCGGTCAGGTGATGCAGGCGGCGTCTGCCTTCACCATCGTGCAAAGCGCATTCGGCTGGCTGGTCGATAACTATCCGCGCCTTGCCGATTGGAACGCCTGCGCGCGCCGCATCGCCTCGCTGATGATGTCGCTGGACGGCCTCGAACGCGCTGAACTCGGCGACGGTATCGGTCGTATCAAGCGCGGTGAAACGACGGATGAGACGATGCTGAGCCTGCATGATCTCTCCGTGACGCTCGATGACGGCACTGCCGTCGTCGGCGATGCCGAAGTGAAGATCGAGCCTGGCGAACGTCTGCTTGTCGCGGGCGAGTCCGGCACCGGCAAAAGCACGCTGGTGCGTGCCATTGCGGGCCTGTGGCCATGGGGCGGCGGTAGCGTCAATTTCCATCCGGACCGGAGGCTCTTTATGCTGCCGCAGAAGCCCTATGTGCCGTCAGGCACCTTGCGCCGCGCAGCCGCCTATCCCGCGGCGTCGGAAGACTGGACCGTCGAGCAGATCGGCGAGGCCCTCGACAAGGTCGGGCTCGGCCATCTCAAGGAGAAGATCGAGGAGGATGCGCCGTGGGACCAGACGCTGTCCGGCGGCGAGAAGCAGCGTCTCGCTTTCGCGCGGCTGTTTTTGCACCGTCCTGATATCATTGTGTTGGACGAAGCGACCTCGGCACTGGACGCAAAGAGCCAGGACAAGATGATGGAGCTGCTCACCAAGGAACTGCCCAACGCCACGGTGGTATCTGTCGCCCATCGAGTTGAGCTTGAGGCCTTCCATAGCCGCAAGATCGTGCTGGAGCGCCGCAAGGGCGGCGCCAAGCTGGTCAGCGACATCGATCTCATACCGCGCAAGGGCAAGCGCCGTCTGCTCGGACGCTTCCTGCGCCATCGCAAGCCGGCCAAGAGCGCGGCGTGATCTGTGCCTGGAACTAGAAGAAGTTGATCTTCAGCGCCGGCGACAGGAAGATCGCGATATTGGCGAAGAGCCCGCCGGCATAGGCGGCTGAGCGCAGCGACGATTTATCCGCGATGTACAACAGCGCGTGCGCAATCCGAAACGCGAGATAGAGGGCGGCCAGCACGCTCACGGTCGTCGCCGATGCGCCAAAATTCAGCGCTGCGATGACCGAGACGGCGTAGAACGGGAAGCTCTCGAAGGCATTCTGATGCGCGGCATAGGCGCGGCGTTTGGCACCTGAGAGGTTCTCGGCGCTGTCGCGCGGCGAGCTGTTATCGCGCGATCCCGCTTTGGCATAACCAATAATGATCAGCGGCAGCAGTGCAGCAATCAGAATGCTCCAATAGGCGAACGGCATCGAAATCCCCCAGGTCAAATAGTATGGCCAAACTGCGTCTTGATGGGCGGTTCCTGTTCCGCTGTCAAACCCGCCTTCATCCGGCCCGTTGTCGCGGAACATCGCATCGATCGCGCCGTTGTTAGTTCAGCCCCAAGGGAGACAGATGATGGCCAATGACAATACCCGTGATATCGAACGCGCCTGGGAATTGATGAAGAAGATCGGTTTCGCCATGCTGGTGACGCATGATGGCGACAAGCTGCGAGCGCGCCCGATGGCCGCCTATGTGGATCGCGATGCGGATGCGGTCTACTTCCTCAGCGATGCGCGCAGACACAAGGATGATGAGATCAAGCGCAATCCGAACGTGAATCTCTCTTTCGCGGATGCGGGCGATCAGAAGTATGTCTCGGTGAGCGGTACTGCTGCCGTCTCGAACGATCGCGCCAAGATCAAGGAGCTGTTCACCACCTCCGCAAAGGCGTGGTGGGACAGCGCGGAAGATCCGAATATTCGTGTGCTGAAGTTCACGCCTGACGATGCCGAGTTCTGGGACTCGCCGGGCACTGTGATCAGCTATGTCAAGATGGCCGCTGCGGCTGTGACTGGTACGCGTCCGGACATCGGCACCAACCGTAAGGTCGCAATCTAGATGCCTAAAGACGATTCACCCGGCATCGATCCCGTCGAGGATCCGCCGATCAAGCCCGGTCAACCCTCCGAACCGCCGCAGGAGAGCCCGCCGGGCAATCCGCGGCCCGAGGTACCGCCGCCGGTGCGCGATCCCGGTGAGCCGTCGCGACCCGAAGAGTTACCTGGAGATGTGCCTGATGAGATGCCGGTGCCAAATCCTGATATCAATCCGGGTCAGCAGCCGCCTGCAGTGATGTAGCGAACTACAGATCGATGGCCTGAACGCGCAATGAACAAAGCGCGTTTGGGCCATTGTCGTGTCGAAAATAAAAACGAATTTGCATTTGCCTGTCGCCACATTCCGGCCCAATGCATATCAGTTGATCAATATGCCGATTTGTTCGGCCGACAAAAATCAGTTTGTTGAAGATCCTTATCCGGGGGCCCAAGGTCTATCATGACAAAACTTCGTCTCGTATTACTGGCCACGACGACGCTCGGCGTTGCGCATATCGCAGCGACCGCTGCTTATGCGTCGAGTGTCGATGCGCCGATCGTGCTCGCGCAGGCCGCACCTGCTGCGCCTGAAGGTGAGCCCAAGGCTCCCCCGAAGGCACCATCCAAGGCTCCGCCAGCTGCTGCGCCTCCCGCCGCTGCGCCGCCGGCCGCACGCCCTGCGCCGCCGCCGCCGCCACCGGCTCCCCCTGCTGCGCGTCCCGCGCCTCCGGCACCTCCTGCTGCGCCGCCGCCTGCGGCTGCACCTCCGCGCCCGGTACCGCCGCCACCCCCACCACCTGCGGCCGCTCCGCCGCCGCGCCCAGCTCCGCCGCCGGCTCCCGTCGCGCCTCCGGCCCCGCGCGCCGCACCTCCAGCGCCCACCGCTGCGCCTGTAGCTCCGTCAGCGCCAACGCCGCCCGCTGCGCGTCCCGAACGTCGCGAGCCCGGCGAAGGACGTCCTGAGCGCCGTGAACCCGGTGCAACGCCGCCGGCCGGCGCACGTCCCGCGCCTGCAACGCCACCAGCCGCGGCGCCGGCGACACCGCCTGCAGCAACTCCGCCTGCCGCGCGTCCGGCACCTGCTGCTGCGCCGACACCGGCTCCAACACCGGCGACGCCGCCAGCGGCTGCGACTCCCCCCGCGGCAACGCCTCCTGCAGCAGCACCGGCGCCGTCGGCAGCTCCGGCTGCGCCGGGCACACCGCCTGCTGCGGGTGCGCCTCCGTCTGGTCGCCCCGGTGGCCCTGATGGCCGTGGTCCTGACGGACGAGGTTCGGATGGTCGCCGTGGTCCTCCTGGTGGTCCGGGCGCAGGCGCGCCCGGTGCACCCGGCACGCCGCCCAACGCTGCTGCGCCCGGCGTCGCGCCGAACGCTACGGCACCCGCCGCTGCGCCGCCCACGAGCACTGCTGCACCTCTCGTGGTCGCCCCCGGTGGCGGCAACATCAAGGTCGTGCAGCCGCCCGCACCAACTGTGACGGCACCGATTCCTCAGGCGCCGCCGCCAGCAGCAGCGCTGACGCCGATCGCACCGGGCGCTGCCCCCCAAGGGCCGCGCAACATGGGCGATTTCCGCGGCCAGCGCAGCGAGCGCCAGGAAGGCGGTCGCACGATCATCACCGAGCCTGGACGCATCATCGTGCAGGATCCGAGCGGTCAGTCGTTCATCCGCCACAACGAGGTCGATCGCTTCCGCTACGGCGCGCGTGACATCCGTACGGATCGGGTCGGCGGTGAGGATCGGACCATCGTGATCCGTCCCGACGGCTCGCAGATCATCACGGTGGTCGGCCGCGACGGCCAGCTGCTGCGACGTATCCGCAGGGATCGTGAGGGACGCGAGATCATCATCATCGATAACTCGTTCCGCGGTCCGCGTGGCCCCGGCGGTCCGGGTGGACTTGGCTTCTATGTCGATCTGCCGCCGCCGATGATCCGGATTCCGCAGAACCGCTACATCGTCGACTACGATCAGGCCTCGCCCGATCTCGTCTACGACACGCTGATCGCGCCTCCGGTGGATCGCATCGAGCGCCGCTATACGCTCGATGAAATCCGCTACAGCCCGATGGTGCGCCAGCGCATGCCGTCGATCGATCTGGACTCGATCAACTTCGAGCTAGGCTCGTGGGATATCCCGCCGGACCAAGCCTCGAAGCTGCAGGTGATCGCAGATGGTCTTAACCGGGCAATCTCGCGCAACCCACGAGCGGTGTTCCTCATCGAGGGGCACACCGATGCGGTTGGATCGGACGTCGACAATCTGTCGCTGTCGGATCGCCGCGCCCAGTCGGCGGCTGAATTGCTCACCCAGCAATTCCAGGTGCCGGCGGAAAACCTGACGTCGCAGGGTTATGGCGAGCAGTATCTGAAGATCCAGACCGACGGTCCGGAGCGCCAGAACCGCCGCGTCACGATTCGCAACATCACGCCGCTGTTGAACGGCGGTCAGGCCTCGCTGCCGCCACCGCCTCCAGGCACCGCGCCGCCGCGTCGCTGAGCGGTTTGATATGAAAGAAAATGGCCGGGAGTGATCCCGGCCATTTTTGTTTTGATAGTACGCTGCTGCCAATGGCTTCCATCCCTCAAGCGCAGCGTAGCTGCGCGTAGTTGGGAGGGTCGGCCGATAGGCCGGGGTGGGGTCTCTCCCACGGAAGGACGGAGTGTGTGGCAACACCCCACCCGTCACGATGCTCGCTGAACGCTCGCAGTCGTGCCACCCTCCCCCTAGCGTGGCTACGCCACGCTAGGGGGAGGGATAAGCGGAGCTCCGTTACTTCTTCACACCCAATCCCAACGCGTCCGCCATCACGCGAAACACTTCCGTATTATCCATCGCGCCCTTCACGCGGTCGCTGCCGGGACCGGTGGCGGTGAGGATCACGTCCTCGCCGGAATGCACGCTGGCGCCCATCATTGCCGGCAGGTTGCCGAGCCGCAGCATGCTGCCGGGCGCATTCTTGTATTTCTCGTTGGCCTTGAAAGTTCCGGGCTCGTCGCCTTTCTCAGTCGGAGCGTTCGGGTTGTCGAGCTTCGGCCGCAGCGTCTCGTAGTGATCGGGAAGGCTCGCCGACATGATCGCAAGCCGCCGGCTGACATCGACGCGCGATGGATAGCCTTCGGCGTCCGGCGCGGGATAGTTCGGGAACCCGGCCTTCTCATAGACGCCAAGCCGTTCGCGCAGCGGCAGGTTTGACTCCTTGCTCATGTCGTCATTGACGGTGCCGACGAGACTGTTGGGATGGCTGTGGTCGGAGACGACAAGGATCAGCGTATCGTCGCCGCGCTTGGCGGCCCAGTCGCGCGCCAGCTTCACGGCATTGTCGAGCATGATGACGTCATAGACGGCGCGGTCCATGTCGAGCAGATGGGCGTATTTGTCGATCAAGCCGGACTCGACCATCAGGAAGAAGCCGTTGTCGTTGCGCGACAGGATCTTGAGCGCGCCATGCACCTGCTCGGTCAAATCAGGCTGCTGCGGAAATTTCTTCACGCCGCCGCCGCCGAGAAACTTGCGGTCCAGTACGCCGTCCATATTGCCAGGCGTAAAAAGTCCAAGCAGCTTGCGCGTCTCCGGCTTCTTGGCGAGGCCGTTCAGTTCGGGCGCCGTGGTCGCCACCGAATAACCGGCATCGCGAAATCGCGCGACATAGTCGATGTCATCCTTGCGCTTCGAGGCCGTGGCCGCCTGCGGCAGAAAATTCGCTGCGCCGCCGCCCATCAATACGTCCGGCTTGGCCGCAAGGAACTGCGCAACGATCTCGTCATAGGCCGCGCGGCGGCGGGTATGCGCGATCATTGCGGCGGGCGTCGCGTCCTCGACCTCGGTATTGGTGACGATGCCGATCGCCAGATCGAGCTTGCGCTTCGCGAGGCTGGTGATGGTTTCGACCTGCGGGTCGTCGAATACATTCGCGGTGCGATCCGCATAGACGCCCATCGCATTGGTCGCGGTCTTGTGGCCGGTGGCATAGGCGCTGGCTGAATTCGCGGAGTCGGTGATGATGGAGTCGGAGCCCGCCGTTGCTACCATCGCCATATGCGGCATGTCGTCCATCGCGAGCTTGCCGCGGCTCTTGCCTTCGGAAATGCCCTTCGACAGCAAGCGTGCGCCGACGCGATGCGCTAGCGACATGCCGTCGCCGATGAACAGGATCACGTTCTTCGCCTTGCGCGGGCCAGTGTCGTAGACGTTCCACGTCACCGCGCGGCTGCGCACGCCGTCGCTGACTTCGATCTTGTAAGTCCCGGCTCTATCGAGCGTCACGTCGCGCAGCAGCAGCGCGGACTGATCCTTGCCGTCTTCCTTCGCGATGTAATCAGCGGATTTGCCGAACGCTGCGGTCTGATCGGCGCCGTTGATCGTCACCTTGATGTCGGTGACCTGAACGAGTTCGGGAAACTCGACCTTGAAGTCGAATTTCGCGCCCGCGAGGATATCAGCGCGGTCGAGCGGATAGATCGTCTGCGCGCAGATTGGCGCGCTCATGAAAAAAGCCGCAAACGCGGCCAGCAACGACGTGTTTCTCATGGTGGACGTCCCGAGCGAGAGCCTGCGTGAGGCGATGTCCTTCCAATACGACGGCCGGATGACGTGACGACGACATCCGGCCGCTAGATCGTAGGGCAGATTAGCGAAGCGTAATCCACCGCCGAGGCTGTAACGACGATCGGCGGGCTACGGCTTCGCCTAACCCGCCTTACTTGTCACAGCCGCACCGCGCAATTCAGCTCTTGTCGTTCTCGAGCTTCGGAATGTTTGACCCCTCACCGGCGCTCAATAGACCCGTCTTCGAATACAGATCCAGCTTGGCGCGGGTATCGGTGATGTCGAGATTGCGCATGGTGAGCTGGCCGATGCGGTCTGCAGGCGTGAACGGCGCATCCTCGACCTTCTCCATGCTGAGCCGCTCCGGTGCATAGGTCAGGTTGGGGCTCTCGGTGTTCAGGATCGAGTAGTCGTTGCCGCGGCGCAGCTCGAGCGTCACCTCGCCGGTGATCGCGCGGGCCACCCAGCGCTGCGCGGTCTCGCGCAGCATCAAGGCCTGGGAATCGAACCAGCGGCCCTGATAGAGCAGCCGGCCGAGCTTCATGCCGCTCATGCGATACTGCTCGATGGTGTCTTCGTTGTGGATGCCGGTCACGAGACGCTCATAGGCGATGTGCAGCAGCGCCATGCCCGGCGCCTCGTAGATGCCGCGGCTCTTCGCCTCGATGATCCGATTCTCGATCTGGTCGCTCATGCCGAGGCCATGGCGGCCACCGATCACATTGGCCTCCAGGAACAGCGCGACAGGATCGGTGAAGGTCTGGCCGTTCAGCGCAACCGGCTGGCCATCCACAAACCGCACCACGACCTTCTCGGCCTTGACGGCGCAGTCGTCGCGCCAGAACGGCACGCCCATGATCGGGTTGACGATCTTGATGCCGCTGTCGAGCTGTTCGAGATCCTTGGCTTCGTGCGTTGCGCCGAGCAGGTTGCTGTCGGTCGAATACGCCTTCTCGGCGCTCATCTTGTAGGCGAAGCCGTGGGCGGTCATGAAGGCCGACATTTCGGCGCGGCCGCCCAGTTCGTCGATGAATTGATCGTCGAGCCAGGGCTTGTAGATCTTCAGCTCCGGATTGGTCAGCAATCCGTAGCGGTAGAACCGCTCGATATCGTTGCCCTTATAGGTCGAGCCATCGCCCCAGATATTGACGCCGTCTTCCTTCATGGCCGAGACCAGCATCGTGCCGGTGACGGCGCGCCCGAGCGGCGTGGTGTTGAAATAGGCGATGCCGCCGGTCGAGACATGGAAGGCGCCGGCTTGAATCGCGGCGATGCCTTCATGGACCAGCTGGGCGCGACAATCGACGAGGCGCGCCTTCTCGGCGCCGAACTCCATCGCCTTGCGGGGAATCTCGTCGTAGTCGGCTTCGTCAGGCTGGCCGAGATTGGCGGTATAGGCAAAGACCTTGGCGCCCTTCTGCTTCATCCAGAGCAGCGCCGCTGACGTGTCGAGGCCGCCGGAGAAAGCGATGCCGACGTTTTTGCCCTTGGGCAGGCTCTTCAAGATCGTGGTCATGGAACGTCCAATCGGGGCAATTTCTGCGGCCAGCGATAGCCCGGCCGGGCAAAGCGCGTCAACGCGGCATCCGCTTGAGGCCGCTCAATCGTGGTGCTGCTCGGTGATCCGGTTGACGAAAGACGGCTTTGGCTGCCGCCCGATCATGCGCAGGCGCCAGCGATAGCCGGGCCAGGCGATCCTGGTCAGCCAGCGATCGACATCCTCATCCGTCATCCGGGTCGAGGGCCAGCGGTAAATCCATCCGTGAATCAACCAGATAACCACGAACGACACGAGGCCGGCGATGGTCACGTCGGTAAAGAAATGGCCGCCGAAAGCCATCCGCCAGCCCGAGGTGGCGATTCCGAACACCGTCGCTGCCACATAGGCGTAGGGCCGCACCGAGGGCGGCGCGAGCGCGGCCGGAGCATAGGTCCAGAAGGCCGTGGCGCCCTCACCCGAGAAGAACGAGCAGTTGCGGCCGCATTGGCCGGTCGGATCCCACCAGGCCTTGTATTGCCAGGGGCCATTGAATTCGGAGACCATCACCGGCCGCGGGCGGCCCCAGAAGGTCTTGAAGGTCAGATTGGTCAGGACCCCGGCCGACATCAGCATGGTGAGGATCAGGAAGGCCATGGTGCGGCCCTTCACCAGCAGTGGCCGGTTCGGCCAGATCAGCTTCACGATCAGCGCGAGGATCGAGGGCGCGACAAAGGCCCATGCGATCCACATCGCCGCATCGCGGGCGAATTGCGCATAGGGCAGCGACGTCGTGGGGAAGCGTCTGGTCTCGGGATCGTAGAACAGTGCCGCGAGCTTGAGGTCGAGGTCGGGCCAGACTCCGAAGATAATGGCAATGGCGGCAAACAGCCCAAGCGCGATGAGGAGTCCGGTCCGGTTCATGGCGGGCGGTTTAACCGAGGCAGGAGTTGAAGGAAAGGCAGTGCACTAGGGGCCGGCCGCGACATCGGGCTGCGGTGGTGCGCGCCGTGGCTGCCGCCAGGCGCCGGCATTGCGGCCCGCGATCACCCAGTAGATCAGTCCGGCAACGATACCCGCGCCGGTCATGACTTCGAGATGCCGACGTACAATGCCGTCGAAACTCATCGTGGCAGGGTCATAGGGGATCAGGCCGAGATAACAGGCGAGCCCGACCGCCGCGCCGCCGAGCGCATAGACGATGACGCTGCGAATGTAGAAAGCCTCGGTAATGAGGACCACAAGTATCGCCGGGATCAGCGCAAAGCCGCTGATGAAGACGAAGCCGAAGCCCAGCAGAATATTGATCGTGTTGGGATCGATGACGCCGGTATCGAGCGCGCTGAGTTCCGGAAACAGGATCGAAAACACCACGATCGCGCCGCCGACGAGACAGGCGGCGCAGAAGCCGAGAAAGATGACGAACAGGCGGCCGATCAGCGCCACTGTCAGTCCGTCATCGCCATCGCGCGCAAAGCCTGACGCTCGCGCACCGACAGTTTCTCGGTCTCCGACTTCAACTGGCCGCAGGCCGCGAGAATGTCGCGGCCGCGCGGCGTCCGCACCGGCGAGGAATAGCCGGCATTGAAGATATATTCGGAGAACTTCTCGATCTGGTCCCAGTCCGAACATTCGTAGCGCGTGCCGGGCCACGGATTGAACGGGATCAGGTTGATCTTGGCATGGATGCCCTTGAGCATCTTCACCAGCAGCTTGGCGTCCTCGAGCGAGTCGTTAACGCCTTTCAGCATCACATATTCGAAGGTGATGCGCCGTGCGTTGGAGGCGCCGGGATAATCGCGGCAGGCCTGCATCAGTTCTTCGAGCGGATATTTCTTGTTCAGCGGCACCAGCTCGTTGCGGAGTTCATCGCGCACCGCATGTAGCGAGATCGCCAGCATCACGCCGATCTCGTCGCCGGTGCGTTTGATGTTCGGCACCACGCCGGAGGTCGACAAAGTGATGCGCCGGCGCGAGATGCCGATGCCTTCATTGTCCGACACGATCAGCAGCGCGTCGCGCACCGCATCGAAATTGTAGAGCGGCTCGCCCATGCCCATCATCACGATATTGGTGACGCGGCGGTTGCCGTCTGGCGTTTCCCTGTCGGCCCAGTCGTTGAGGCGGTCGCGGGCAACCATGATCTGGCCGACGATTTCGCCGGCCGTCAGGTTGCGCACCAGCCGCTGGGTACCGGTGTGGCAGAACGAGCAGTTCAGGGTGCAGCCGACCTGCGACGAGACGCAGAGCGTGCCGCGGTCGGTTTCGGGGATATAGACGCACTCGACCTCGTGGGCCTTCTCGCCGGCGGTACCTGAAGGCAGCCGCAGCAGCCATTTCCGGGTGCCGTCATTGGAGATCTGCTCGACCACGACCTCGGGCCGTGCCACCGTGAAATGCTTCTCGAGGTCTTCGCGCATGCCTTTGGAAATACTGGACATTTCGGCGAAGGTCTGGACGCCCCGGACATACATCCAGTGCCAGATCTGTTGCGTCCGCATCTTGCGCTGGGCCGGCGCCACGCCGATGGAACCGAGCTTTTCCGCGATTTCCGTGCGCGACAGGCCGATCAGGGACGGCTTGGCCAGCGGCACATAGGTCTCGGTGGCGATCTTCTCCAGCGGCATCTCGCCCGCGGGCAATGCGCGGGAAGCGTCGATGGCGGAGCTTGATACGGAAGCACTTGCCTCGGCTGAAACGGGGGTCATGGCGTTCGATCTATGATGTCGCGGGAAATCAGGCCTTAAACAGGCCGACCTCAAATAAGCTTTTCGCGCCCGAATGAAAAGGCGCGAAATGCGGCAATATTAACGGCGACAAGGATTTAGCCGGTGTTTGGCGGCAATTACCGCCGGCAATCCTGCGCCAGCCGGTCCAGCGCCTGGGCCAGGCCCTTCAGCGAAAACGTGTCGGTGGTCTCGGTGCCCTTGGCGGAGACGCCCTTCACGGTCACGTCGGCCGCCTTGCGCAGGGCTTCCACCATGCGCTCTTCTTCGGCGGCATTCTTGATCCAGAGCCCGTCGCCCTGCGTATACATCGCATAGCGCGCGCCGCCGACTTCCAGCGTGGACTCGGAGCCCGGCTTCAACTGATAGCCGATCATGATCGAGACTTCGTTGGTCACCTTCTCGGCCGGGCGGGTCGAGACGAAGGCGTAAGCGGGATCGCGCGGGCGGTTCGCCGGATTGGTCTTTGACGACGCCGGCTTGGCCAGAGCAAAGCAGACTTTCTTGCCGTTCGGTGTCGCGGTGTAGGCGCCCCACGAGCCGAACTGTCCGACCAGCGTGGGCTCGGCGCCACCCGCTGCAGCAGGCGCCGCGGCTGCTGGCTTTGCCGGTGTGGGCGCTGCCTTCGGTGCGGCGGCCTTGCCCTTCGATGCAGCGCTCTGCGCCTGCGCAAGATCGGAGATACCGACCATCGCTACACTCATCGACACAACTGTCAGGAATCGCCGCACGGACATCAAGTCTCGATCCTCTATCATTGTGACTGGAAGATGGCTCGCAACAAGACGGCTTTACCAAGACGATCTGGAATCGCTGACGTCACGATGTCTGCCATATCCGCAAATCGCTTTCTTGAAAAGGCAGACGCGACTCCCGCAAGGATAGCAGTCCTTGCCTTGCTGCGCGCTGACGGCGCAGGAGTCATCCTCAGTTTTCTGCTCAGTTTTTTGCACGCGCCGCACGCTGCGCTGCCCACTGCGCATCGCTCCACTGCAGCAGATCCTCTGCGCCAGATGCGCGCAGGTGTGCGCCCCCATCCTGCACCACCATCTCGCCATTGATATAGCCGGCCTGATCGGAAATCAGGAAGCTTGCGAGATTTGCGAGCTCGCTGTGTTCGCCGACGCGGCCGAGCGGGTTCTGCGCCGCAGGGCCGCTGTCGCGTCCCTCGGGCCGCAGCTGCCCGGTCGCGCCGGTGGTGGGGAACGGGCCGGGCGCGATCGCGACGGTGCGGATGCCTCTGGGTCCCCACTCCACCGCGAGCGACTTCGTCATTGCAAGGAGTCCAGATTTGGCCATCGCCGATGGCACCGTGAAGGCGCGCCCGGTGATCGTGGATGTCGAGAGGATGCTCAGCACGACGCCCTTGTGGTGTCCTGCGATCCAGCGCCGTCCGGCTTCGAGGGTGCAATACATGGCGCCGTGCAGCGTCGGTGCGAGGATCGCATCGGCGGCGCGGGCAGAGAGGTGCTCGCTCTGTGCGATGAAGGTGGCCGCGGCATTGTTGACGAGGACGTCGAGTGGCCCGTCGCGCCAGATTGTCTCCATCATCGCCTCGACCGCCGCTGCGTCACGAATGTCGCATCGTGCGACGCTCACCTTGCCGCCGAAATCTGCACGCAATTGCGCGGCAATTTGTTCGAGCAATTCAAGTCTGCGGCCGCAAATGATGAGCTCGGCACCCAGTTCTCCGAAGCGGCGACTCATGGACGCACCGAGGCCGGAACCGCCGCCGGTGACCAGAATGCGCTTGTTGGCGAGCAGCGTTGTCTCGAACATGGGACGGTTCCTCGGTTGGCCGCGTGGCGGAATTACCTTTTCTCGAATCAGATTGTAGCGCGCCGTCAAATCCGGCATGACTCCATTCAACTGTCTCAAGCCGAAGGTCAGATGATCAGATGAAAGCCATTCTCTGCTCGCAATTCTGCGAACCCGATGATCTCGTTCTCGCCGATATCGATGATCCCGTTGCCGGTGACGGTCAGGTCGTTATCGCCATCAAGGCGGCGGCGCTGAATTTCTTCGACATCCTGATGATCCAGGGCAAGTACCAGATCAAGCCGCCGTTCCCGTTCTCGCCGGCTGCGGAAGTCGCTGGTGTGATCGAGAGCATCGGCAGCGGCGTGACCGGCCTCAAGGTTGGTGACCGTGTGGTCGCATCTGTGGGCCACAATGGCGCCCGTGAAAAGATCGCGGTGCCTGCGGCGTCCGCCGTGAAGATTCCCGACAATCTCGATTTCGATCGCGCCGCCGGCGTGATCATCACTTACGGCACGGCGCTGCATGCGCTGGAAGACCGCGCCAGCCCGAAGCCCGGCGAGACGCTGGCCGTGCTCGGCGCCGCGGGCGGCACTGGGCTCGCGGCCTGCGAACTCGGCAAGCTCTTGGGACTCAAGGTCATCGCCTGCGCATCGTCGGACGAGAAGCTGGAATTCGCCAAGAAGCACGGCGCGGATATCGGCCTGAACTACGCGACCGAAGATTTGAAGGAAGGTCTGAAGAAGCTGACGGACGGCAAGGGTGTCGACATCATCTTCGATCCGGTGGGCGGCAAATATGCCGAAGCCTCGCTGCGTGCCATCGCCTGGGAGGGCCGCTTCCTGGTGATCGGCTTCGCCGCCGGTGACATTCCGAAGATGCCGCTTAATCTAGCGCTGCTGAAGGGCTGCGACATCCGCGGCGTGTTCTGGGGCGCCTGGGTACGGCAGAATCCCGAAAAGAACCGCGCCAACCTGGAAAAGCTGGTAAAGTGGGCCGCCGAAGGGAAGATCTCATCCCATGTCGACAGGACTTTCCCATTAGCCAAGACAGCCGATGCGTTGAAGGTACTGGCGGGCCGTCAGGCCATGGGCAAAGTGATCCTTCATCCATAAACTGAATGAGGCGGACGCGGATTACGCGTCCGTTTCACCCTTCGCCAATCCACGTGCGATGGCCGCTCTGGCGGCTTCGCGGTGGTCCGCGTTGATGTGGCTCGCCACCATGCGCAAGGCGGTGGCCAGCACCGCGGCATCATCAGTGAATCCCAGAACGGGCAGCATGTCCGGCACGAAATCGAATGGCAGCACGAAATACGCGATGGCGCCGAGCAGCGCCGCCTGGACATGGCGCGGTGTCTGCCGGTCGAAGGCGCAGTAGTAAGCCGCCAGCAAGTCTTCGGCGAAAGGCAGTTTGACCGCCAGTCGCTTGAGCTTGTGCCAGAACTGCTTGCGCACGCTTTCGCGGTCTTTGGCCAGTTCATCGGCTGGCTCGAAGCCCACGCTGTGGTCGGTTGCCATCGGCAATGTCCTCGCGGCTGCAGTTTGCAGCCTTTCCGGTAAATGGTGATCCGGCTCCGGCGTCGCAACATTCAGCAACGCTCAGGAGTGGCCGAGTTGCCCGGCGATGGTATTCATGGCCCTGGCCAGATCGACATCGCGCTTGGTGACGCCGTCGGCGTCGTGGGTGGAGAGTACTACCTCCACTGTCTTGTAAACATTGCGCCATTCCGGGTGGTGGTCGCTCTTCTCGGCGACCAGGGCGACCCGCGCCATGAAGCCGAAGGCCTCGTTGAAATCCTTGAACGTAAAGGTCCGGGCGATGGCATCGCGCCCGGAAACCTCGCTCCAGCCCGAGAGCTCCTTGAGCGCCGCCTTGCGGGCCTCGGCCGAGAGTCGTTCCACCATGCCAACCTCCTGCTTCACTTGAACTTTACTCTAACGCCCGGTGACACAGTTGGGATCCATGCCACAATAAGGCAGCAAATGCCGCGCATGCAGGAAAGTAACCAAGCCCGTCGGTAACCATGCTGCCGGTGGAACGGCGCGTCGACCCGAAACTTTGCTACATTGTCGCTCGAACCCATTTGGCGCAGATGAATTTGAAGCGATTGTTTTCCAGATCCATGGCAGACGGTCCCGATGTTATCGGGCCGATAGGGCCGCCGTCACCGCGGTCGATCCGGCGCAAGATGACGCTGATCACGCTGGCCGGGACGTTGGCGATCGTCGCAGCCGTGGCAGGCGCTTACTACTTCGCCATGAAGCCGGTGCCGCTGCGGATCGCCGTCGGTCCGCCGAACAGCGACGACGTGAAGGTTGTGCAGGCGCTGGTGCAGTCGTTCTCGCGCGATCACTATACGGTTCGTTTGCGGCCGATCCTCACCGAAGGTGCCACTGCCAGCGCCAAGGCGCTCGCGGATGGCAAGGCCGATCTCGCGATCATCCGCGGCGATCTCGAAGTGCCAAAGAATGCGCGCGCCGTCGCCACGCTGCGCAAGAACGTTGCTGTGATCTGGGTGCCGCCGGCCGCCAAGGGCAAGAAATCCGGGCCGAAGATCACCAAATTCTCGCAGCTCGCCGGACGCCGCGTCGGCGTGATCGGCAAGACGCAGGCCAACGTCAACCTGCTGAACATCATCCTGCGGCAATATGGCGTCGATCCGGCCAAGGTCACCATCGTGCAGTTCTCGACCACCGAAGTGGCTGAGGCCGTGAAGGACCAGAAGGTCGATGCGTTCATCGCGGCAGGTCCGGTGAACAGCAAGATCACCAATGATGCGATCCAGGCTTCGAGCCGCGATGGCACGCCGACCTTCCTCGCGATCGATTCCGCAGAAGCCATCGCGCAGAATTTCCCGATGTATGAATCATCGGAAATTCCTGCAGGCGCATTCGGCGGCGCGCCGGCGCGGCCGGACGACGACGTCAAGACCATCAGCTTTTCGCATCACATCGTGGCACGGCAGAGCCTGTCTGATGTGACCATCGCCGCCTTCACGCGGCAGCTGTTTGCGATCCGTCAGCAGATCATCAACGACTTCCCGCTGGCGGCGAAGATCGAGACGCCGGATACCGATAAGGATGCGGTGATCCCCGTGCATCCCGGCGCGGCCGCCTATGTGGATGGTGAAGAAAAGACCTTCCTCGATCGCTATAGCGATTACATCTGGTGGAGCCTGATGGGGCTCTCGGCGATGGGCTCGATCGGCGCCTGGTTCGCGAGCTATCTGAAGAAGGATGAGCGCAACGTGAATGTGTCAGAGCGCGATCGTCTGCTCGACATGATTGCCGCCGCGCGCAAGAGCGAGTCCCTCGAAGAGCTCGATACGATGCAGGCGGAAGCCGACGATATTCTGCGTCATACGCTGAATTGCTACGAGCATGGTGCCATTGAGGAAGGCACGCTGACAGCCTTCAATATTGCGCTCGAGCAATTCCACAACGCCGTCGCCGACCGCAAGGCGCTGATCGGCATGATCCCGCCGGAGCCGATGAATCCGCCGGAGCAATTGCGTCAGCCGCCGCGGCCGCTCGCGGTCTAGAGTCTTTCGTTTTGACGCGTTTTCTTCACGCGAACCGGGACCACTTCGCTCGAAAACGCTTTAGCGCTTGAGATAGCGCCAGCCGATCACGACGCCGCTCGCCGAGACGATGGTGCCGAGAATCGACAGCAGCCACACCACGATGTCCCAGGCCGGGCGATACATCAACAACAGCTGAAAATCGAAACTGTGCAGCGCATTGAATAGCCAGCGATAGGTACGCCGGCTTGAGTCGACGCGGCCGAGAATGTCGCCGGTGACCGGGCTGATGTGAAACCAGGTTTGCGCGTCGTCATCGAATTTGGCGCGTAACACCGGCAATTCGCGGTCATTGTGGTGCGCGTACCAATAAGCGTCGTATTTTCCGAGGGTTATCTGGCGTTCGAGGCGCGAATCCGGAAGCAGTTTTGTTGCGGCGTTCCAGAGGCGGTCTTGCGGCAGTCTTGCGATTTCGCCGCTTGTCGGATCGATCACCGTCTTCGTGCCGTCGCGCTTCGCGACGATCATCAGCGGCATGCCGTCGATCCATACGAAGCGCGCTTCGACCGCGGCCTTGTCCCCCGGTGCGCGAATGGCCGCAGCGATATCAGGCGCGTCGTGGCCGGCATAGCGTTGCAATACCTCGCGTGGCGTATTGCGGTCGGCAAAAACGCGGCCGGGATCGAGCGACAGCCAGCCCGAGAACATCCAGGTCAGCACGAATAGGCCGGCGATCAGTCCGGTGACGTGATGCCACGCCATCCAGCCGCGATAGGGCGTGATGTTGCCGCTCGCATAACGCCGCTTGAGGCGCACGCGCAAAATGCCGATCCAGATTCCGGTAACGCCGACGATCAGGCAGATGCCGGAGATCCACAACACGACGAGCCGCCACAGCGGGCCGTCCTTGCGCAACACGGTCGGATAGATCCAGTGCGGGATCGAGCCGAGCCAGTTCCAGACGCGTTCGGTGCGGTTGGTATCGAGTGCGATCTCGCCGGAGCGTGAGGAGACATAGAGTTTGGTGCCGGCGTCGTCGCCGAGTGTGATCAGATACAATGGCCGCAGCGGATCATAGCGTGCGGTGACACTCCATTGATCGCGATCGACGGTCTCTTCGAGCTGAGGCAACTTGCTTGCGGGATGATGCTGCGCAACCGCAAGCGCCTGTTGTTCGGAGACGTCAGTGATCGCGCGGCCATCGATGGCGGAGATGGTCTGTCGTTTGCCGTCCCAGCCAGTCAACCGATACACCGGCTCGTCGGCAACCATGTTCAATCGCAATTCGCGCGGATAGCGCGCGGCACCGGCAGCCCTCATCGCCTCGTCGGGAGAGAGCGCCACTTTCTCCCAGACGATATCGGGCAATGCCGCCAGCCGCTCTTTATCGGAGAGGCCGGGAAACGCGACATACATCATCACCACGCCGGAGATGAACCACATCGCGAAGAAGAGGCAGGTGACGATACCGACCCAGCGGTGGCCGATATACAGCCACCGCCGGAGAGTGCGTGTCAGCTTGCGCGACAAGCTCAGAACTTCACATTGACGGCGAGCTGAGCCGTGCGCGGCATACCGAGCATCCACTGATTGTCGCTGTAGCTCGACGTCGCATAGATCTTGTCGAACAGGTTGTAGACGCGCAGTGACACCGTGGTGTTGACGTCCGGCTTCCACTGCAGGCCCGCATTGACCAGTGTGTAGCTCGGCATCTCCAGCGTGTTTGCATTGTCTGCATACGTTTTGCCGACGATCTGGAAGCCGGCATTGGCCGACCAGTTCGCCGCAAAGGCCCAGGTTGCCCAGACGTTGGTGACGTTCTGCGGCACGTTGAACGGCACGTTGCCGGCGTAGTTCACAGCGATGCCGCCCACGTTCTGGATGAAATCGTCATATTTCGCGCGCACGAACGCGGTGTTGGCGTCGACGCGCCAGCCATAATCGAGCGCGACGCCGATCGAGGCCTCGATGCCACGCGAAGACTGCTGGCCCACCTGCACGACCCGTGTCAGTGTCGGGTCAGTTCGGTCCGGCGTCAGCAGGTTGTTCTTGACGATCTGATAGCCCGCCAGCGTCCACTCGCCACGGCCGCCCCAGAACGACTGCTTGACGCCGATCTCCACCTGTTTGCCGGTGGCCAGATCGAATTTGGCGTTGGCGTTGCTCGCCGTGATTAGGCCGCCCACAGGATCGGCTGCGACCGAATACTGGCCGTAAAAGGCCAGATCCTTGATCGGTGTGTAGACCACACCGGCGCGCCAACTGGTCGAAGAATAGTCCCGGCTGTAGCTGTTGGCGGCATTGCGAACGTCGGTCCGCTCGACGGTCGGTTGGTCCTGGCGAACGCCGGCGATCAAGGACAGTTGCTCGGTGACCGACAACCGGTTCTCGGCGAACACCGCGTACTGGTTGGTCACGCTGGAGAAGTCCGACGTGAGCGGATCGGGACTGAAGTACAGGCCAGGATTGAAATTGATGGCGTCGACCGACGACGATCCACCATAGGGCGAGTTGGTCGAGCGCTTGAAATCTATGCGGTTGACGTCGAAACCGGCGACGAATTCGTTGGCCATCCCGAGCACATGGCCCTTGAACGTGGCGTCGAAGCGGTCGCCGATCTGTTGCTGGTCGTGGAAGATTTCCAGATAGGTGCTGCGGTCGATCAGGCCGGTGGCCGGATTGAACGCATAATTTTCGAGCTCTTTCCAGTGCCGCTTGCTGTACAGGTAGTACAACGTGTTGCGGATCGAGATGCCGTCGGCCACTTGCCACTCGGTCTTCACCTGATTCCAGCTATCCTGCCAGCGGATGGTGCTGTCGCCTACATTGTAGTTCTTGAAGCGCAGCGCCGGATCGAACTGGCCGTTGATCAACGGCGTGCCGAAATAGCGCATCGGCTGGCGATCGCCGTAGTCGGTCGAGATCGTCCAGACCACGTCTTCGGTCTGCTTGACCTGCACGGCAGCATGCAGCGCTATGTTCGAGCTGTTGCCGCGGTCGACCCAGCCGTCCGACATGTTGCCGGTGGCGGTGATGCGATAGGCGACGTCCTTGTTGATCGGGCCGCCGCTGTCCACGGCGATGCGGCGTTCCATGTTGCTGTCGAGCGATATCTCGGCCTGATTGCGCGGAATCCATGATGGCATCTTCGAGATGATGTTGATCGCGCCGCCGACCGCGCCTTCGCCGAACATCACGGAGGCCGGACCGCGCAGCACCTCGATACGCTCGGTGGACCAGGTGTCGAACGGAAAGTTCACGGTGCCCGCGCCGACATAGAGCCGCGTGCCATCGAGCAGTATCTTCACCGAATCCGTGCCGGAGAAGCCGCGGGTGCTGTAGGCGACGCCGCCATTGCCGGGATCTCCGATGGCGGTGATGCCGGTGGCGTTCTGCGTCACCGCGTCGAGCACGTTCTGCTGGCCGCGCTCGGCCATGGTTTCTGCCGAGATCACCTCTACGCTGGCCGGCGTCTGCAGGCGCGTCAGGCCGAGGCGGCTGCCGGTGGATGTGGTGCCCGTGAGGTTGAGCGTCGGCGCTGCGAAGACGGGGCCTGTCGGAGTGGCAACCGGCGCGCCGGTATTGGCGGCGACATTGCGCTGCTGCCGCGAGCGCGCAGCGCGCGATGCATTGCCGTTCGTGGCGCGGCGTGCGCGCTGAGGCGTCGCTGACGGCTGAACGACAACAGGATCGAGCGTCTGGCTCGACTGTGAGGTTTGCGACCAGCTTTCGCTCGGACACAACAAGCAGGAGAGAGCAACAGAATAAAGAAAGGGAGTATGTCGCTTCAATGCGACGGGAGAAACGGAGGTCATGAACAGGACTCGCGGTTACGTGGCACGTCACCGCAAACCAAGTCGCCCCGCCGCTTTCAAACAGGCAGTGTGACTTCCACCAGGACACCCCGCCCAATGTGCTCGCGTGTGACCACGACTGGCGGCAGGTCTCCTGGCTCGCGGGTCACTGCCTGTCGCCGCCTTCCCAGGTGAACACCCAGTGGCTCTTGGCGCAGGCTCGCCGCTTACAGTTGCGGGGGCAGCCGCGGAATCGGGGGATCCCCCTCACCGCATTCCCTTTTGATCCCCGAAGGGAACCGTCGCATTCACGTTAAGGTGAAATTTCCAAATGTGTCAATCAAGCTGCCAGTCATTCGCAGCTTGCTTTGGCGGGTGTTGATATTGCGCATCACCTGTCATCGCAGCGTCAAGCGATCTGCCTAGAGCCACTGGTGCCAGAGCCAGGATCAGGAGTTCGCCATGGCGTTACGTATTTCCCGCCGTCGTTTTCTCACGCACTCAGCTGCAGCAGGCGCAAGCTTCCTGGCCATGCCCTCTCTCAGTCGCGCCGCGGATCGCCCGGCCGTGTCGCATGGCGTGCAGTCCGGCGATGTCGGGACGAGCAGCGGCATGATCTGGTCGCGCGCCGATCGCCCGGCGCAGATGATGGTGGAAGTCGCCACCACCGAATCCTTCAGCAATGCGCGGTTGTTGCCCGTCGTCACGGCGCTGCCCGAAACCGATTTCACGGCCAAGCTGCTGCTCGACAATCTGCCGGCCGGGCAGGACATCTTCTACCGCGTCAAATTCCGCGATCTCTCGCATACCGACATCGTTGGCGAGCCGGTCATCGGCCGCTTCCGCACCGCGCCGGCGGATCGCCGCGATGTGTCTTTCGTCTGGGGCGGCGATGTCGCAGGCCAAGGCTGGGGCATCAACGCCGAGGATGGCGGCATGGTCACCTATGCGACCATGCGCAAGCATAATCCGGATTTCCTGATCCATTCCGGCGATACGATCTATGCCGACGGCCCGATCCTGCCTGAAGCAAAATTGTCGGATGGCACGATCTGGAAGAACACCATCACGGTGCCGGAGAAGGCGAAGGTCGCCGAGACGCTCGATGAATTCCGCGCCGCGCACAAATACAATCTGCTCGACGACAATGTCCGCGCCTTCAATGCGCAGGTGCCGATCTTCGGCCAGTGGGACGATCACGAGGTCACCAACAACTGGTCGCTCTCGAAACAGTTACCGGCATCCTACAAGGAGCGCGACATCACGCTGCTGGCTGCGCGCGGCGCCCGTGCCTTTCACGAGATGTATCCGATCTCGGTCAGTCCGGCCGAACCGGGCCGCGTCTATCGCACGCTCAATTACGGCCCGCATCTCGACGTCTTCATGCTGGACGAGCGCAGCTATCGCGGGCCCAACGGCCCGAACCTGCAGGAGAGCTATGGTCCCGATGCGTATTTCATCGGCCCGGAGCAGATGGCCTGGCTGAAGCGCGCATTGATGGCCTCGAAGGCGACCTGGAAGGTCATCGCCTCGGATATGCCGATCGGCCTCGTCGTCTATGACAACGCTGCCGACAAAACCGGGTCTGAGGCCATCGCACAGGGCGACGGGCCAGTGCGGGGCCGCGAGCTGGAAATCGCCGACATCCTGCGCTTCATCAAATCGGCCGGTATCCGCAACACAGTCTGGCTGACCGCCGACGTGCATTACACGGCGGCGCATTACTACAATCCGGAAAAGGCGCAGTTTCAGGATTTCGAGCCGTTCTGGGAGTTCGTTTCGGGCCCGTTTTACGCCGGAACTTTCGGGCCGGCGGCGCTCGACAATACCTTCGGTCCCGAGGTCCGTTTCGTGAAGGCGCCGGGGCCCGATAAGCAGAATTTGCCCCCGTCGGCCGGCATGCAGTTCTTCGGTCACGTCAAAATCGACGGCCAAAGCGGCCAAATGACCGTTACCTTGCGGGATCGGGCCGATATGGCCCTTTGGGCCACGGTTCTGGACCCGAAATTGGGCTAACCATTTGGCAGATTCGCATTGTTTTTCGGCGATTTCCCCCTATATTGCGCCGCAACGCGTCCGAGTACCCGGCCCCTTCTGGCCGGGTTTGCTTTTGGAGGGATTGCCCCAGCGCGTTTTCAGACGAGGCAGTTATCGAACGCGCTCGAGCGCAAGGCATAAGCCTTTTGTTGTCGAGCATGTCTTGTTGAACCCGCTCAAGGGCACCCAGACCGTAACCAGAAGAAGACCTATGAACCTTCGCAACATTGCTATCATCGCCCACGTTGACCACGGCAAAACCACTCTCGTGGACAAGCTGCTGCAGCAGTCGGGCACGTATCGCGACAATCAGCGCGTCCAGGAACGCGCGATGGATTCGAACGACATCGAAAAAGAGCGCGGCATCACCATTCTCGCCAAGTGCACCTCGGTGCTGTGGGATGAAGTCCAGATCAACATCGTCGACACCCCGGGCCACGCTGACTTCGGCGGCGAAGTCGAACGCATCCTGTCGATGGTCGATGGCGTGATTGTGCTCGTCGACGCCGCTGAAGGCCCGATGCCGCAGACCAAGTTCGTGGTCGGCAAGGCGCTGAAGCTCGGCCTCAAGCCGATCGTCGCGATCAACAAGGTCGACCGTCAGGACGCCCGCATCACCGAAGTCGTCAACGAAGTGTTCGACCTGTTCGCAGCGCTCGACGCCACCGACGACCAGCTCGATTTCCCGATTCTGTACGGATCGGGCCGCAACGGCTGGATGGCCGACAGCCCGGACGCGTCGCATGATGTCGGCATGAAGCCGCTGTTCGATCTCGTCATCAAGCATGTCGCGCCGCCGGTGGTTGAAGAAGGTGCGTTCCGCATGCTCGGAACCATCTTGGAAGCCAACCCCTATCTCGGTCGCATCATCACCGGTCGCATCTCGGCCGGTTCGGTGAAGCCGAACCAGGCCGTCAAGGTGCTGTCGCGTGACGGTAAGGTCGTCGAAACCGGCCGTATCACCAAGATCCTGGCCTTCCGCGGCCTCGAGCGCCAGCCGGTGGAACTCGCCGAAGCCGGCGACATCGTTGCCATCGCCGGCCTGCCCAAGGGCACGGTCGCCGATACCTTCTGCGATCCGTCGGTTGAAATTCCAATCCAGGCGCAGCCGATCGATCCGCCGACCGTGTCGATGTCCTTCATCGTCAACAACTCGCCGCTCGCCGGCACCGAGGGCGACAAGGTCACCAGCCGCCTGATCCGCGACCGCCTGCTGCGCGAAGCCGAAGGCAATGTCGCGCTCAAGGTTGTCGAATCCGCCGATCGCGACGCGATGGAAGTGTCGGGCCGCGGCGAATTGCAGCTCGCGATCCTGATCGAGAACATGCGCCGCGAAGGCTTCGAACTGTCGGTGTCGCGTCCGCGCGTGGTTCTCACCAAGGACGAGAACGGCAACACGCTGGAGCCGGTCGAGGAAGTCGTCATCGACGTCGATGAGGAATTCTCCGGCGTGGTCGTTCAGAAGATGAGCGAACGCAAGGCCGAGATGATCGAGATGCGTCCGTCGGGCGGCAACCGCCTGCGTCTGGTGTTCTACGCGCCGACCCGCGGCCTGATCGGCTATCAGGGCGAACTCATGACCGATACCAAGGGTACCGCGATCATGAACCGCCTGTTCCACGACTACCTGCCCTATAAGGGCGAGATCGCCGGCCGCCGTAATGGCGTGCTGATCTCCAACGACCAGGGTGAAGCGGTGGCCTATGCCATGTTCAAGCTGGAAGATCGCGGCCCGATGATGATCGAGCCGGGCTGGAAGGTCTACAAGGGCATGATCATCGGCGAGCACACCCGTGAGAACGATCTCGAACTCAACGTTCTCAAGGGCAAGCAGCTCTCCAACATCCGCACTACCTCGAAGGATGAAGCGGTGCGTTTGACGCCGCCGATCCGCATGACCCTCGAAAAGGCGCTGGCCTATATCGAGAGCGACGAGCTGGTCGAGATCACCCCGAAGTCAATCCGCCTGCGCAAGAAGCATCTCGATGCCAACGACCGCAAGCGCGCCGAAAAGACCAAGGAAGTGATCGCGTAAGCGAGAGCATTCTTTGACTGGTTACGAAATGCCCGGCGAAAGCCGGGCATTTTTGTTTGGTGCGATGCCTTCACTCCGCCCCTCGTGGTGAGGAGGCGCGCAGCGCCGTCTCGAACCATGAGTTGGTGTCGCGCCGACGCTTGTGGCCATCCTTCGAGACGCCGCTGCGCGGCTCCTCAGGATGAGGGCGGAGTCAATTTGCCGGCGCTCCCACCTGCTTCAACGGATCCGCCTTCGCAAACGCCTCCATCGCCTCGCAGGTAGCGACGATGCGATTGATGGTTGGAATACCTGCAATCTCGATCTTCAGCACCTTCATGGTTGCGGTGATGCTGAGCAGACAGATGTCGGCGATGGTCACCTCGTCGCCATGACAGAAGCGGCCGGTGGCGGGCTCGCTGGCGAGGCGCTTCTCCACGGCGACGAGGCCCGTGGTGAACCAGTGCACCAGCCAGGCGCGAACTGCGGCATCGTCAAAGCCGGCGGTGATGGCGAGATATTTCCGCACACGCGGCGTAATGAGCGGGTGGGTGTCGGCGGCCAGCATCGCGGCGATCGAACGCACCCGGGCGCGGCCGTGTGGATCGCTCGGCAGCAGCGGCGGGGTCGGATGGATCTCGTCGAGGAATTCCAGGATCGCCAGCGACTGCGTCAGCGGCAGGTGGCCGGGCTCGATCAGGGCCGGAATCGCGCCGAGCGGATTGATCTTGAGGAACGCGTCGCCGCGCTGCTCGCCCTTGTCGAGGTCGATCACGCGCTCGTGCGCTTCCAATCCCTTCAGGTTGAGCGCTACGCGGACGCGATAGGTCGCGGACGTCCGCCAGAAGCCGTAGAGTTCGAAATCGTGTGGGGCTGTCATGCATCTTCTCCGAGGGCAGCGGTGGCTTGAATAATTCAAGCAAGCCTTTATCCCGTTGTCACCCGTTTCCCATCCGCTGTGAATACCGACGCGATGACCAGACTGCCTTCCGACGTAGATGTCGCCATCATCGGAGCCGGCGCTGCCGGCCTCGGCGCCGCGCGTATGCTGGAAGGTTACGGGCTCTCCGTGATTGTGCTGGAAGCGCGCGACCGGATCGGCGGCCGTGCCCATACGATCATGGCGGCCCCCGGCATTCCGTTCGATCTGGGCTGTGAATGGCTGCACTCCGCCGACAAGAATGACTTCGTCGGCATCGCGAAAGAGCTCGGCTTCGCCGTCGACAAGTCGCGCCCGCCGTGGCGCGATCAGGCTTATGACGTCGCCTTCTCAAAGGCGAAGCGCGATGAGTTCTTCGCCGCGATCGACGCGTTCTATGACCGCGCCGAGGAAGCCGCGGAAAACGAGATCGATGCGCCTGCTGCGACCTGCCTCGAGCCCGGCAATCCATGGAATCCGATGATCGATGCGGTCTCGACCTATATCAACGGTTTCGAGCTCAAGGATGTGTCGCTGCACGACATGGATGCCTATGAGGACACGGACATCAACTGGCGCCTGCCCGATGGCTATGGAGCGCTGATTGCGGCCTATGGCGCGCCGTGTCCGGTGGCGCTGAACACCGAAGTCACTGTTATCGATCATTCCAGTGCGCGCATCCGCATCGAGACGTCGCGCGGCACGCTCAGCGCGGCGAAAGTGATCGTCTGCGTGCCGACTAATCTCATCGCCAATGAAAATATCCGCTTCACGCCGCCGTTGCCCAGCAAGGTCGAGGCCGCCGCGGGCCTGCCGCTCGGCGCCGACAACAAGGTAATGCTGGCGCTCGCCGACGCGGAGAAGTGGCCGTCGGATATCGGGTTGCGCGGCGCCGCCCTGCGCACGGGTGTCGGCAGTTTTCACCTGCGCCCGTCCGGCCGCCCCTGCATCGCCGGCTTCTTCGGGGGCAGTTTCGCACGCGACCTGGAAGACGCCGGTGAGGGCGCGCTCGCTGCGCAAAGCATCGACGAGATCGTGGCGCTGCTCGGCTCGGATATCCGCAGCAAGCTCACGCCGCTCGCGGAATCCCGCTGGGGTCACGACCGCTTCGCGCAAGGCGCCTATTCGGCGGCGAAGCCCGGTCATGCCGATGCCCGCGCGGTCCTCGCGGCGCCGGTGGATGGCAGGCTGTTTTTTGCCGGCGAAGCGACATCGCCGAATTTCTTCTCGACGGCGCATGGGGCGCGGGAGAGTGGAGAGCGGGCGGCGAAGGAAGCGCTGGCCACAGGCAACCAGAGCAAAGCGTAGACGCTCGCTTACTCCATCACCCTCGCCCTCATCGCCGCATCCGGCACGATACACGCCTCGGTCTTTCCGAAGATGCGATAGCGGTTCGTTGCGATCAGGCTGTAGACCGGATTGCGCAGCGCCTTCGGCACCGCGAACAGAACGCGCACCCACTGCCAGCCGGGCAGCGTCGACAACACCGTCAGCGCCGCATCGGATCTGACATAAGCCACGCCGCCATGGATCACCGCATTGGTGTCGGGATCGGCGGGATCGATGCCGAAATGGCGGGCGAGGCGGCTGCCATAGTCGGACTGGATCGGCGTGAAACGAAAGCGGTGATCGGTGTCGCGTTTGGCGACGAACTGGATCCAGCGCGAGCAGAAGATACAGACGCCGTCATAAAGGATGACATTGTCATCGGGCCAGGGCTCGGTCACTGCACTGTCCATTCCGGTTGCGCAGGTTTGCGCGTCATCGCTTCCTCGCCGTGATTGCCTTCAGCGCCTTGTCCAGCGTGGCGCCATAGATGTCGTTACCGCCGTCGCTCTCCGCAAGCCAGTGGCCTTCGCTCTGGAAGTCCGGCAGCTCGTGGACATCGACCCTGGCGCCACCCTTGCGAAACGCATCCGCCAGCTGGCGTGACAAGTCCGGCGAAAAATAGCTGTCATTGCGCGCGACGAGCCAGATCACAGGCACGTGCGCCGTCTTGCCGAAGGCTGTGGCAGCGGCGATCAGGCGCTGCGGCGCGCAGACGTCATTCGGCCGGTCATTGGCATGGCCGCCGCGTCCGGGGGCAAAGGCAATGATCGCTCTGACGCCTTGCGGATTGGCGCCGGCCATGGCGAGCGCGCCCCAGCCGCCCGCGGAATGGCCGACGACGATCGTGCCGTCGCTGCGAATGAAGGGTTGTTTGCGAATGTCAGTCATCGCTGCGGCGATACTATCCGCCGTGGCGCGGCCGGCGCCGAGATAGTCGGCATTGTCGCAGCCGCCCTGGTCTTCGAGATAACGCCCGCCGGTTAAGCCATGGCCGGGGCGCTCGGGCACCAGCACGGCGTAGCCACGCCCAACGAACCAGGAGGCCAGTGCGCGATATTCCGGTTGCGGCATCTGCGCGCGGCGCAGCGCATTCTGTGTGGTGGCATGCGCGATGACAGCGAGCGGGAACGGGCCATTGCCGGGTGGGCGGAATAGCACCGCGCGGGAACTGGTATTTGGATCGGGCGACGCTACCGTCCAGACCTGCCGGCGATGCGGCGCTTCTTCCGGGGCCTGCGCGCCTGATGTCTGGGCTGTGGCAGTAGCGGCGCTTCCGAGCAATGCAGCCAGCAGGCAAAGCGCTTGGACGTGTTTCATGAGCGCTCAGGGACTTTCGTGCGGACGCAATGCCTGTCGAACTCTACACGCCGCGAATCACATTGATGCAGTTGTGCACATCGATACGCGTGTGCAACTGCGACGCGACTCGCGCGATACGTGCCAGCAGTGGAAAACATGGCGTTCGGCGCGCATTGGATGCACCTCTGTCCTTTTTCGATACAACTCTTTCGGTAAACTGATGCTGAAAATCCACACGTTAACCGATAATTAACGATGGACCTTGAAGAGCGCCCGCCGACTTGCTTTGATCCCCTCATGAGCACAACCCTGATCGAGGTTCGGCCGGCCAAAGCTGCGGATGCAGCCGCGGTGGCGTCCACCCATGACGAAGCCTGGCGCGCGGCCTATCAAGGCCTCATCCCGGGCCCCGAATTGGAAAAGCTGATCAACCGCCGCGGTCCCGGCTGGTGGGATTCGGCGATCCGCAAGGGCAGCCGCGTCAGCGTTTTGTGCTTCGGTGACAAGGTCGCCGGCTACGCCAATTACGGTCGCAACCGCGCCCGCAGCCTGCAGTTCGAAGGCGAGATCTACGAACTTTACCTGCGTCCGGAATTCCAGGGCCTCGGCTTCGGCCGCCGGCTGTTCGCCTCCGCCAAGCGCGATCTCGTGCAGAGCGGGCTGAAGAGCATGGTGATCTGGGCGCTGTCGGACAATGAGGGCGCCACGGAGTTCTACCGCGCCCTGGGTGGCCGCATGGTCGCCCGTTCCTCGGAGCGTTTCGGCGCAAAATCGCTCGATAAAGTGGCATTCGCCTGGACGAATTAAGCCATTAAGCCGGTTCATGATTTTCTGGTCTCGCAGGCGTTGAATCCGGGCTCCCGCTCGGCTACGCCTGTCGCAACCTGTCCTATGAAATCTGGAGTGTTTGATGCGTCTTGACGCAATCCCGCTCGGCGCCAAGGCGCCGCATGAAGTGAACGTCGTGATCGAGGTCCAGGTGGGCGGCGAGCCCATCAAATATGAGATGGACAAGGAATCCGGCGCACTGTTCGTCGATCGCTTCCTCTACACCCCGATGCGCTACCCGGGGAATTACGGTTTCATCCCGCACACTTTGTCCGGCGACGGCGATCCCTGTGACGTGCTGATTGCCAACACCCGAGCCATCGTGCCGGGCGCGGTGATGAGCGTGCGTCCCGTCGGCGTGCTGTTGATGGAAGACGAAGGCGGCCTCGATGAGAAGATCATCGCCGTGCCGACCTCGAAGCTGACCCAGCGCTACGACAAGGTGAAGAACTACAGCGATCTGCCTGAGATCACGCTGCAGCAGATCCAGCACTTCTTTGAGCACTACAAGGATCTCGAGCCCGGCAAGTGGGTCAAGGTGGTGCGCTGGGGCGATGCCGCCGACGCGCAGCGCCTGATCCTCGAAGGGGTCGAGCGCGCCAAATCTGCAAAAGAATCGGCCGCCAAGACCAAGTAACAGAGACCGGCGTAGCAGAAGGGGACTTCCGATGCGCCGATGGATCAAACTGCTCCGAACGGCCGCGCTGATCGTCATCGCGGCCGTTTTGCTGCTCGCGGGCATCGTTCTCGTCAAGACGTTCAGCGGGGGATCACGGCAGCTTCAGGTGACCGCCGCGGCAAAGGCGCCGGTTGATGAGCAGGCGGCCGCAGAGCGCCTTGCAGAGGCGATCCGCTTTCCGACCATCTCCAATTTCCTCAATCCCGATCAGGCCGCCGAACCACTGCGTGCGATGCAGGCGCATCTGGTGGCGAGCTTCCCGGCCTTCCATGCGGCGGCGAAGCGCGAACTCGTCGGCAACTACAGTCTGCTCTACACATGGGAAGGCAGCGACCCCGCTTTGAAGCCGATTGCGCTGCTGGCGCATCAGGATGTCGTGCCCGTCGCACCGGGCACCGAGAAAGACTGGCAGCAACCGCCGTTCAAGGGCGTCGTCGCCGATGGCTTCATCTGGGGCCGTGGCTCCTGGGACGACAAGGGTAATCTGTATTCAATCCTCGAGGCCGCCGAGGTGATGGCGAAGCAGGGTTTCCGCCCCAAGCGCACCATCTATTTCGCCTTCGGCCATGACGAGGAAGTCTCCGGCACCCGCGGCGCAAGGGCGATCGCGGCGCTGCTGACGTCGCGTGGCGTCAAGCTCGACTTCGTGCTCGATGAAGGCCTTTTGATCACCGAGGGCATTCTCAAGGGGCTCGACAAGCCGATGGCGCTGATCGGCGTCGCCGAGAAAGGCTATGCGACGCTGGTGCTGACCGCGCATGGCACGCCCGGTCACTCGTCGATGCCGCCGCGCGAGACTGCCATCGGCATGATGAGCGCGGCGCTGACGCAGCTCGAAAACAAGCGCCTGCCGATGCAGATCCGTGGCACCGTCGGCGAGATGTTCGACACCATCGCGCCGGAAATGAGCGGCTTCAACCGCGTGGTGCTGTCCAACCTGTGGCTGTTCAAGCCGCTGTTGCTGCGCGAATTCGAGAAGAGCGGCCCGACCGAGGCGACGGTGCGCACGACCACCGCGCTGACGATCTTCAAGGCCGGTGAGCAGGACAATGTGCTGCCGGGCAATGCGGAGGCCACGGTGAATTTCCGGCTATTGCCCGGCGATACGCAGGCCAGCGTCACCGAACATGTGCGCAGCGCGGTTAGCAACGACAGGATTTCCATCGCGCCATTCCCCGGCAATACCGATCCGCCCCCGGTGACCGGCACGGCGAGCTCGTCCTATCGCGCGCTTAACCAGACCATTCGCGAGATCTTCCCGGATGCGCTGGTGGCGCCAGGCCTGATGGTCGCGGCAACGGACTCGCGGCACTATACGAATGTGACGGACAACATCTTCCGCTTCTCGCCGGTGCGCGCGACGTCGGAAGACCTCAAGCGTTTTCACGGCACCAACGAACGGCTGAGCGTCGCGAATTACGCAGACATGATCCGGTTCTATCGACGGTTGATCGAGAATACGGCGAACTAAACCGCCGGCGCTGCGAGCTTGTGAATCGCACAGGCCGCGCGCAGCGTGTTCACCAGCAGGCAGGCAACGGTCATCTGGCCGACGCCGCCGGGGACCGGCGTGATCGCGCCGGCGGTCTTCAGCGCTTCCTGATAGGCCACGTCGCCGACGAGACGCGTCTTGCCTTCGGCACCGGGCAGCCGATTGATGCCCACATCGATCACGGTCGCGCCGGGCTTGATCCAGTCACCGCGCACCATTTCAGGGCGGCCCACTGCCGCATAGACTAGATCGGCCTGCGCGCAGAGCTTGGCGAGATCGCGCGACTTCGAATGCGCGATGGTCACGGTGGCGTTTTCATTGAGCAGCAACTGCACCAAGGGACGGCCGACCAGATTGGAGCGCCCGATCACGATGGCATTCATGCCTTCGAGTGATTTGTGCACGCTCTTGGTCAGGATGATGCAGCCGAGCGGCGTGCAGGGGGACAGTGCGGGCATGCCGCTGGCGAGGCGTCCGGCATTGATCGGGTGCAGGCCGTCGACGTCCTTGGCGGGATCGATGGCATTGACGACGGCGTCGGTATCGAGACCCTTGGGCAGGGGCAGCTGCACGAGAATGCCGTGGACGGTGGGATCGGCATTCAGCTTTTGCACCAGCGCGATCAGATCGGCCTGTGCGACATCAGCCGGCAGCTTGTGTTCGAAGGAGGCCATGCCGGCTTCCTGGGTCTGCTTGTGCTTGCTGCGCACATAGACCTCGCTGGCAGGATCGCTGCCGACCAGCACGACGGCGAGGCCAGGCGTCACGCCATGCTCGGCTTTGACGCGCGCGACTTCGGCGGCGACGCGGCCGCGCAATTCGGCGGCAATGATCTTTCCATCGATGATGCTGGCGGTCATGTGTCGGTCCTGTCGTCTGTATCGTCGGGCGTTGCTGCAGTGATCCTGCGCAGCATCGCGCCCAGTTTCGTCGGGTCGCCGTCGACCGCGATCTGCTTCACGCGCGACGTGGTGCCGGACAGCACGCGCACATCTCGTTTCGGCACGCCGAGCCGCTTGGCAAGCAGTTCGGTCACCGCGCGGTTCGCCTCTCCGCCCTCGGCGATGGCGCGCACCCGCACCTTCACCACCGAGCGGCCATTGGCCATCGTCTCGATTCCGTCGATATCGTCTCGGCCACCCCGCGGCGTCACGCGAACGGCGATGCTGACACCGTCAGTCGCGTAGCGCCAGGGATCTGCCACGAAGCCGGCGGCCGATCAGAAGACGCTGGGATAGATGTAGTAGGTGATCACCCGCTGCAGGAACATGATGATCAGGATCAGGATGATCGGCGAGATATCGAGACCGCCGAGGCTCGGCAGCATCCTGCGGATCGGCGCCAGCACGGGCTCGGTGATCCGGAACAGGAATTCGGCGATCGCGGAGACGAACTGGTTGCGGGTGTTGACGACGTTGAAGGCGATCAGCCAGGACAGGATCGCCGAGGCGATCAGCAGCCAGACATAGAGATCGAGAATGATCAGCACGATATCGAGAACGGCGCGCATGGCGGGGATGGCTCGCGGGTTAGGTCGCGGATTCGACTGTCCGCTAAATATCGGTTCAGCCCCCCTCAAACAAGGGAAGTTCCGGGCGAAAAGTGCCGGAAAACCGCGCTTTTGCGACGTTCTTGACTTGCCGTTAACGGGGATTGTAAATGGCGCCGATTGCTGATCGGATCGCATGGGCGACCCGGTTCGTATCGGGGCCATAGCTCAGCTGGGAGAGCGCGTCGTTCGCAATGACGAGGTCGGCGGTTCGATCCCGCCTGGCTCCACCATCCTTCGCTTGCTTCGCAAGCTCCGGCTCGGCAAGCCACCCTCCCGACCATAAAAAGCGAAGCAAACGAAGGATGTCTCGCCGAAGCCCGCAGGGCGTAGGCGGACCGGATTCACACCCGTCTCAACTGCAACCTTGCCACCGCCCCCGCGATGAAGCCGCGCGGAAAAAGCCGCAGCAGCAGCGGCACGATCTTGATGCCGAGGCCGGGGAACACCGTGCGCTTATTGGCCATCAGGCCCTGATAGCCCAGCAGGGCGACGTCAGCCGCCGAGACATTGAGGATCGCCGAGTCGAGGCCCGGCGTGAATCCGGCGCGCGCCTGGAATTCCGACGGCACCGGACCGGGGCACAATGCGGTCACGCGCACACCCTTGGAGCCGAGCTCCTGACGCAGCGCTTCGGTGAAGGACAGCACATAGGCCTTGCTGGCGTAGTACACGGCCATTCCGGGACCCGGCAAAAAACCCGCGATCGAGCTGAGATTGAGAATGCCGCCCTTGTTGCGGATCAGGCTCTCGGAAAAGCGCAGCGACAGATCCGTCAGCGCGCGCACATTGACCTCAAGCATGCCGAGTTGCCGGTCGCGGTCCATGTCGATCGCGCGACCGAACATGCCGAAGCCGGCATTGTTGACCACATACTCAACTTCGACATCGGCGGCAGCGAGGGCAGCCGCGATCTGGTCGCAGGCGTCGCGCTGTTCTAGATCGCAGGGAATGATGATGGGCGCAGCACCGCCGGCAGCAGTGATTTCAGCGGCCAGCGCATTCAGACGCTCGGCACGGCGTGCAACCAGAGCGACGCGATGCTTGTTCGCGGCGAAGATGCGCGCGAACTCGGCGCCAATTCCGGCCGAGGCTCCGGTTATTAACGTCACGCGCTCAGTCACAATAAGGTACTCTTAAAATACGTGAGGACGATTTGCATGCATCTACAGGCGTAATAGGGATACCCGTGATGTGCAAGTCGGAATGACCACCGGAATACCGCAGGCCTTCAGTTCCCGAATGCGTAGCAGTGGCATGAATTATCGGGGACCGCGCATTAAACTTTGGTTATGCGTCGTAGTGCTGTCATTTTCCGGTCAGGCTGCGCCTGCTCAGACAGTCGTATCCGTTGTGGCTGTACCGCCCGCCACGCGTCGCTTGAGCTCCATCCGGTCACGTGATGAAACTGCGAGCAGGTCGGCTGCGCGCCAGACCACATTTTCCTCGAACTCACTGACGCGGCCGTCAGCATAGACCAGCTGCCACATCATCTCGACGAGACGGACACGACCGGGCTCGTCGACCACGCGCATAATGACGCTCGTAAAGTGATAGAGATCGACGGCCTCGCCTTCGACGAGGGTGGCAGCCGAGATGAGTCTGTCAGCCGTGCCGGGATCGAGCTCGAAACGCGACTCGATCAGGCTGTGCAACTTGGCTCTCTCGATAGCTGAGGGCTCACCGTCCAGCGAGATGACGTGAAGCATCAGCGCCGTGGCGGCAAGACGGAAGCCGGTATCGTCGAATGCCTGATTTCCGTGCGCATCGGGAGACACCACATCGGCGATGAATTGGCGCAGTTTTTCCAGCATTATTCCTTGAACCAGATGATCGAGCGGGCTGCCATGCGGCGAAAGCGCTCGTACTTTGTGGCGCGAAAATGGAACGCGCGCAATGCGGCCGGGTTCCCGAAGCGCTGATGACAGTTAAGTAACAATTGAGGCGATCGGCAGTTTACGGGGACTCATGTCACGGGATTTCATAGACCACCATCTTGTCGGCGATACCGCGCAAGGCGGCGTGCTTCTGGATCGGTGTGATTTCGGCCTTCCTCAGGATGGCTTCCACGGCCAGCGCCGATATCACCGGGCTGGTGACATGGATCGCCTGCGAGGTTGACAGGCCCTGCACCCTGGCAGCGATATTGACGGTCTGGCCAAAGTAATCCTGCCGCTCGTTCAGCATCACAGCGAGGCAGGGTCCCTCATGGATACCGATTTTGACCACGAGGTCTTTGGTGCCGCGCTCCTCGTTCAGTCGCTCCATCGCGGCGCGCATGCGCAGACCCGCGGCCAGCGCCTGTTCGGGCCGCGTAAAGGTCGCCATGACGGCATCCCCGATGGTCTTCACGACGGCACCGGCTTCCGACGCAATGATCTCCAGCAGTGCGTGGAAATGCGCGCGCACCAGATCGAAGGCTGCGAGATCGCCGACGCGCTCGTACAAGGCAGTCGAGCCCTTGAGGTCGGTGAACAGGAAAGTCAGCGAGGTAATCTTCAGGCGCTGATCGATATTGAGGTTGTCGGCCTTGTAGACATCGCGAAAGGTCTGGTTGGTGAGTATCCGCTTGGCCGTGAGGAACGGTTTGCGCTTGCCGATCAGGTGATGGAGGCCCTCGGCCGCGACAAATACCGATGGCAGCACACGCACCTCGGTCTGGTTCTCGAGGGACAATCGCAACGGTCCGGGTTGTAGCATGATGGTGCCGGTCGGTGTATGCTGCCGGTTGTAGATCAGCGACAAATGCTGTCGTTCCTTGGTCGGCTCACCCTGCACATCGATGAACTGCGCGGCATGGGTTACCGGCTCGAACACGATGACGAATTCTGACGGCAAGTGCAGCGACATCACCGCTTTTTCATGCGCCGGCAATTCCATTGCGTCCAGTGTCACTTCATCGGTGAGTGACGCGAACGATTCCTGATTGAGATCGACGCCTGAGCTCCAGAACACCTGCTTGAAGTATTCCCAGAGCGGCAGCGTATTGGGGTCGTGTGCAGCGATGTGCCTGACGCGCGGTGCGACCGTGAACGCCACTTCGACCTGCTCGTCAACCGACGCTTCATAGCCGCAGGCGCAGAGCCCGCAATGGTAGTCGTCATGGCGCAGCGATTTCAGCGTGCTGTGGGCGTCGAGGACGCCGCTGCAGCCCGGGCACAACACATTCCAGGTCAGGTCGAACAGGCCGAGGCGGGAGGCATGCAGGAAGCCGGAAATGACGCGCTCTTCGTTCAGGCCACGGCGTGCCGCAAAATCCAGCACGTTGATACGATTGAGTTCGTGGTCCGCGCCGTCGCGGATCAGTTGTGCAATGGCATCGGCTACGGCCGGATCGGTCGCCTGGCTCAATGTCGCGAATAGTGCCTGAACATCACTCATGGCATCAGTTTAGGCCAAATAGTCGCTACGTCCAAGACAGGGCTTTGCCGCAGCGCTTCAACTTGTCGTTCCGCCCGCGTGCCATGAACGCGCGCAGGGCGGGGAAGACGCGAGGAGAGGGCGTGCTGAAATAACGTCAGCGCCGCTCAATCCAGAACTGTGGCGAGCGATCCGGTTGTGTCGTCACCACGCCGATTGGCATGACGGGTGCTTTATCTGGCAGCTCGACGCGGAACGCTCCGATGATTTTCGCCAGTGCCAATGTGGCCTCGACAAGCGCGAAATGCGCGCCGATGCAGACCCGGGCACCGACGCCGAAAGGCAGATAGGCGAAGCGGTCCGGCGGCGTCGCGCCGGGCATGAAACGGGACGGCATGAAGGCGTTGGGCTCGTGCCACAATTTCTCGTGCCGGTGTAGCAGCCAGGGCGCGATCAGGATCACGTCCTTGCTGGCGACGGACTGGCCAGCCAGACGATCAGGGCCCGCGGCGGCGCGCGCGATCAGGAAAGCCGGCGGATAGAGCCGCATGGTTTCATCGATCACTGCGCGGGTGAATTTCAGATGTTCGATATCGAACGTGCCGCTCGCACTGGCGGCGCGGGCTTCGGCCGCGACCTGCTCCTGGCTCGCCGGATCGAGCGTCAGCATATACAGCGCCCAGAATAGCGCCGTTGCCGTCGTCTCATGGCCGGCGAGGATCATCGTCGCCACCTGATCGCCGAGCTGCCCATCGGTGAAGGATGCGCCGGTTTCCGGATCGCGCGCGGCCACCATCAGGTCGAACAGATCGCGCGGCGCGTCGTCGTTCTTGCCGGCGGCGCGACGTGCGGTCATCAGCTCGCCGACGAATCTCGTCCAGCGTCTGCGGAAGAAGGCGCGCGAGATATCCTGCGGCGTCGGCCAGCCCAGCGGCAGCAGCAGATCGAGGAAGTGCGGCCGGGCCAGGTTCATGCCGTATTCCATCACGAAGTCGCGCAGCTTCGCGCCATGCTCGGCCATGCCGAAGGAGAACATGGTGCGGCCTGCGATCTCCAGCGTCATCCGCTGCATGATCGCGCGAAGATCGACCGGCTTGCCCTCGGCGCACTGTAAATCGGCGAGCGTATCGTCGACGGCCGAGATCATGTGCGGCACCAAAGTCGTCACCGCGCGCGGCGTGAAAGCCGGCGCCAGGGTGCGGCGCTGGTGTTTCCAGGTGCGGCCTTCGGCGAGCAGCAGGCCCTCGCCGAGCATCGGCCGCAGCACGCGGAATGCAGCGGGCGTGCGGGTATAGTTCTCGTAATTGTCCACCAGAACATGGCGGATCGCATCGGGGTCGTTGAGGATGAAGCTGGCATGGCCGAAGAAGCGGCCGTTGATGATGTCATCTTCATAGGCGCGCTGGCCCCAGGTCTCGATAGCGCTGCGGCGCATCGCCGACATTCGCCCCAGCGCACCCATGTTCTCGGGCGCACGTGGCGGGCTCGGCGGCACCAGGGGCGCTCGCGCAGCGGAGAAATCGTAGACCTCGGCAATGCTCACGATGGGCCTCGCAATTGATCCAGGGACCGGAGCGTCTCGTCATTATAGCAGGCGTCCATCCGCGCGCCATGGAGGCGTCGATGGAAAGCGTGGCCGCAACGCACGCATCGACCAATATTGCGGTCCAGCGGGCGCATCCCTCGGAACGATACTCACGCATGCACATTAGGGAGGCAGTGGCTCCATATCGGACCGGCCTGAGGATTTAAAATGATCGATACCGTTGTCGTCCAACCCGCCGTAAGCGTCGACGAACCGCAAACCTCCGGCGTATCGTGGGCCGCGGTTGCAGCCGGTGCCATGGTTTCGCTCGCACTGACGCTCGTCCTGATTGCCTTTGGCACAGGTCTCGGTCTGTCTGTCGTGTCTCCGTGGGCAAGTTCCGGCGCCTCCGCGACCACGTTCAAGATCACGACCGGTATCTACCTGATCGTCATCGCGATGATCTCGTCATCGCTCGGTGGTTATATTGCCGGCCGTCTGCGGTCGCGCTGGATCGGCGTGCATTCGGACGAAGTCTACTTTCGTGACACCGCGCATGGATTCCTGGCCTGGTCGTTCGCGACGGTTTTGGGAGCGATCCTGCTGGCATCTCCAGCAACCACTTTGCTGAGCGGAGCCGCGTCGGGTGTTGCTGCCGGTGCAACCGCTGCTGCAGCCCAGTCAGGTCCGAGCGATGGCTACCTGGATTCGCTGCTGCGTCCGACGACGCCGTCGGCCGATGGCACCAGCGCGGAAGCGCGTGGTGAACTGTCACGTGTGATGGCTGCCAGTTTCCGTGGTGGAGAGCTCAAGCCTGCCGACCGCAGCTACGTCAACAAGGTTGTCGCCAGCCGCACCGGTCTGAGCGAGGCAGATGCCGACAAGCGCGTCACTGAAGTCATCAACGATGCGAAGACCGCGGTGGATGCCGCACGCAAGGCCGCGATGCAGCTCGCATTCTGGCTCACGGCGTCGCTGCTGATCGGCGCCTTCTCCGCCAGCCTTGCCGCGACGGAAGGTGGCGGGCTTCGTGACGGGACCTGGAAGAAGCGTCGTTAACCCCAATCAAAGGAGACAACCATGCCCATTCTTCTGTGGCTACTCGGAATCCCGCTTCCCCTCATCATCCTGGTACTATTGCTGCGATAACAGAATAACGAAGGAGCCCCGCACATGGCGGGGCTCCTGGTGATTTCGAACAATGCCTCATGCGATCTGACCGGAGACGCGCAGGGAAGTCAGCAAAGCGGTTATATAGAAAGCCAGCCGCTGAGGCGCGCGAGTTGGCTTGATCTACTCGGTGAATTCCGCCACCGTGATCCGGTTTTCCGACACCGGCCAGGCGCGCACCACGATCCGCTCCTGATTGAACAGCGCTGCCACCGGACGTCCGATGTCCGTGGCCGGAAGGCGGATAGTCGAGAGCGAATCCGTGGGCACGCCGGCTTTCACGTCGGTCGGCTCCTTGCCGTCGAGCAGCACGACATCGCGCGGTAATCCAAAATAGCCACGGACGCGCGACATCGACACCACTGCACCGGCATTGGCATCGGTGGGTCCCAGCGGCCGGCCGGCGCGCAGATGCACGACGTCGGACGAGCGGGGGAATGGCGAGCGATAGGAATGCGTGATCGGCGCTCCGGCCGATGTCAGGACGATCTCGACAGGCCAGGTCGGATCGACCTGAACGGGACCCCAGCGGCCATCGGCGGATGTGCGGGCCGAATGGAGCGCTGCCCCGATCCGCTCGCCCGTGTCCGGCGCCACGCGGTACACCTCGACCAGGGCATCCGCGACCGGCCGGTTGGTGGGCACGCCGCCGGGCGTGCCGGTGACGAGACCGCTGATTTTCACCTCAGCTTCCGGCGCGATATCGATCCGCACGGGCTCGCGGCCGACGATAAATTTGTAGATCTCGCGGAAGGCACGGGGGTGAAAGCCGGTTTCGCGATGATCGATGGCACCGAGGACCAGATTGGTGGCGCCGCGCAGCGCCGGACCATCGGAGGTGACGCCGGTGGCCACGCCCGGCTTGCCGAGCAGGCGACCGTCGGCCTGCGCATATTTGTCGATGCCATCGCTGCGGAGGGTGAGGAAAGCGGTGCCTTCGGTCACCTCAGGGCCTTCGCCGGGATTGAGGCTCTTGAGGAACGGGCTGCGGCCATTGAATTCGCTGCCGGGGCTATCGGTCCCGTCGAACACGCCGTGATTGGGGGTGCCGCACAGGACGGCGTGGCTGACATCGGCGCTGCCGCCATTCTTGATGTAATTGCGCACTGCATTGCCGCCGCGCGAATTGGCGACCAGCGCCACTTTCGCAGCGCCAGTGCGCTTTTTCAGTTCCGCGATGGCTTCGCCGAGTTCGCGGCGCTGGTCTTCGGTGGAGGAGCGGCCCTGCTGCGCCACAGCATCGTCGGAACGCGCCAGCGGATCGGTGAAATTGAGCGCCATCAGCCGGTTGCGCGGGACGCCATTGGTTTCCATGCGCCAGATCTGCGTCATCCAGAGCGCCGCGTGGTCGCCATTGCCGTGGACGAACAGGATCGGGGGAATGTCGGAACCCGCAGTCGTGCCGGGGCCGGTCTGTGCTGCGGCCTCGAAACGGAGCGCATGGGCAGCCAGCGGCAGCATCGCTGCGCCCGTGAGTATGGTCCGTCGCGACAGCGCCATGGTTGGTCTCCCTCTATCTGCGCACATCCGACGCCTGCCACTGTGATAGCGGAGCAGGCACTGGACAGACAACGCGTTTCGCAGGCATCAACTTGATGTGCCCGCGGGGAATCAGACCCGCATGGCCCTGCAGTCGCTATCTGCAGCAGACGACGGGACGATGATGGCCGAAGCAGCGAAACCAGTGGTTCTTCCCTCCGACGGCATTGCCGCCCCGCTGCGGTTTGCGGTGTTCCGGCGGATCTGGCTCGCCAGCCTGCTGTCCAATCTGGGCCTGATGATCCAGAGCGTGGGCGCTGCCTGGGCCATGACGCAGATGACCGCGTCGGCCGACAAGGTGGCGCTGGTGCAGACCGCCTTGATGCTGCCGATCATGCTGATCTCGATGCCGGCGGGCGCCGTGGCCGACATGTATGACCGCCGTGTCGTGTCGCTGGCTTCGCTGGTGCTGTCGCTGGTCGGCGCCTGCGTACTAACCATGCTGGACTGGACCGGTCACATCACGCCGAACATCCTGCTCGCCTTCTGCTTCATCATCGGCAGCGGCATGGCGCTGTTCGGACCGGCCTGGCAATCCTCCGTGGGCGAGCAGGTGCCGCCGGAGGTACTGCCATCCGCCGTGGCGCTGAACGGCATCAGTTACAATATCGCGCGCAGTTTCGGGCCGGCGATCGGCGGCATCGTGGTCGCCACCGCCGGTGCCGTCGCAGCCTTCGCGGCCAATGCGGTGCTGTACATCCCGTTGCTGGTGGTGCTGTTTCTGTGGCGTCGCAAGGTCGATGTGTCGCGGCTGCCGCGTGAGCGGCTGAGCCGGGCCATCGTGTCCGGCGTGCGTTACATTGCTAATTCGCCGTCGATCAAGATCGTGCTGACGCGCACGCTGATCACCGGCATCTGCGGTGGTTCGGTCTCGGCGCTGATGCCGCTGGTTGCGCGCGACCTGCTGCATGGCGGCGCGCAGACCTACGGAATCATGCTCGGAGCTTTCGGCATGGGTGCGGTGATCGGCGCAATGAATATTGGGCATGTCCGCAAGCATCTGAGCGGCGAAAGTTCGATCCGGGCCTGTGCGCTGATCATGGGCGTCGCGATTGCCGTCGTCGCGGTCAGCAGCGAGCCGGTCATCACTGCGGCGGCGCTGGTGGTGGCCGGCTCGGTCTGGATGCTGGCGGTCGCGCTGTTCAATATCGGCGTACAGCTCTCGGCGCCGCGCTGGGTTGCCGGACGTTCGCTCGCCGCCTTTCAGGCTGCGATTGCCGGCGGCATCGCGATTGGCAGTTGGGGCTGGGGGCATCTCACAGACATGGTCGGCGTCGAAGCGGCATTGCTGGTGTCTGGCGGAGCGATGTTTCTCTCGCCGCTGTTTGGCCTGTTCCTAAGGATGCCGCCGACCGGCGCGCGCGACGAGGATGCGGAGCGTCTTGAAGATCCGGAAGTGCAGCTGCAATTGACCGCGCGCAGTGGTCCGCTGGTGGTGGAGATCGAATATCGCGTCGACCAGGAAAGTGCGCGGGCGTTCCACGGCGTGATGCAGGACGTGCAGCTCTCGCGCCAGCGCAACGGCGCCTATGGGTGGTCCATCGCGCGCGATATCGCTGATCCCGAATTGTGGACCGAACGCTACCATTGCCCGACCTGGCTCGATTTCCTGCGCCAGCGTAATCGTTCGACGCAGTCCGAGCGCGCTTTGTATCAGCGCGCGGCGGACTATCATCTGGGGCCGGATCCGGTTCGCGTGCGTCGCATGCTGGAGCGGCCGTTCGGTTCGGTGCGCTGGAAGGACGATACGCCCGATCGCGCAGCGACCGAGGTGCTTCCTGTCGCGACGCCGGCCGGCAGCAGCGGTTAGAGCTTCTTATCTTGACGCGTTTTCCTGACGCGAACCGGTGCTCACTTCGCTCGAAAACGCTAGTCGCGCTATTGATTATTCTCGGCGAGAACTTTCGCGCAGGCCTTGCTGAGCTTCGAACGGTTTTCCTTGAGGCAGCTGAGCACGACCATGTCACCATCGTTCATCTTGGCGCGGCAGAAGCGCGAGACGTCGCGTGAGCAGGCCGACTGATTGGCTGATGTGTTACCGCCCTGCGCGAAAGCGGACGTTGCGATCAGCAGGAACGGGATGATCAAAAGCCGGGTCATGAAATGGGCCTCCCTAAAAATTGGCTATCTGATTCTATGGCGCGCAACGAAGTACGCGGGAATGGCGCAATGATGGCGAGCATCCGGCGCCAAGTTTACGGATTGCGCGTTACGTCATTCAGGCGAAGCATCGCTGCTTAACTTCGTGATCCCGAAATCACGAGATCGTCGCGATGGATCATTTCGGCGCGGCCGCTGATCCCAAGAATAATCATCACGTCCGGAGATGAGCGGCCTTTGATCTTCTCAGCATTGTCTGCGTCATAAGCCACGAGGCCGCGGCCAATTTCGTGCGTGTCCGGTCCACGCACGATAACGGCGTCGCCGCGTGCGAAGTCACCTTCCACCTTGATGACGCCGGCAGGCAGCAGACTCTTGCCGGCACGGAGTGCGGCGACAGCACCTGCATCAATGGTCAGCGTGCCCTTCGGTTCCAGCGATCCCGCGATCCAGCGTTTGCGCGCTGTCACAGGATTGGCAGGCGTTAGGAACCAGGTGCAGAGGCCGCCATCGGCGATCTTCTGCAGCGGATGTTCGACCTTGCCGGACGCGATGATCATATGCGTGCCCGCGGTGGTCGCGATCTTGGCAGCTTCGATCTTGGTGTACATGCCGCCGCGCGACAATTCGCTCTCGGCAGCGCCCGCCATGCCTTCGATCTCGGCAGTGACGCTGTCGACGATGGGAATCAGCTTCGCGTCGGGATTGGCGCCGGGTGGTGCAGTATAGAGCCCGTCGATGTCCGACAGCAGCACCAGCAGATCGGCGGATGCCATGGTCGCGACGCGCGCTGCGAGGCGATCATTGTCGCCATAGCGGATCTCGTTGGTCGCCACCGTGTCGTTCTCGTTGATGACCGGCACCGCGCGCCATTCCAGCAGTTTGCCGATGGTCGAGCGCGCATTGAGGTAACGACGACGTTCCTCGGTGTCCTGCAGCGTCACGAGAATCTGTCCGGCACCGATGCCGTGATGGCCCAGTACTTCCGACCAGATGCGCGCCAGCGCGATCTGCCCGACGGCAGCGGCGGCCTGGCTCTCTTCCAGTTTCAGCGGACCGCGCGGAAGCTTGAGGCGGCTGCGGCCGAGCGCGATCGAGCCTGATGAGACCACGAGGACGTCGCGACCGTCCGCATGCAGCTTGGCGATATCGGCGGCCAACGCCGCAAGCCATTTGGCCCTGACTTCGCCGGCCGCGGAATCGATCAGCAGCGACGAGCCAACCTTGACGACGATACGGCGAAAGTTCTTCAGCTCGGGGCGCGACATGATGTGGGCTTTGGCAGGACGTGTGATGCTTGGACGGACGTGAGAGGCAGATCAGCTCGTCGCCGGCGCCCATGGCGCAGACTGCGCTGCGCTCTTGGCCTTGTCCGACACCGGCGCCTCGCCGATCACTGCAACGAGCGCACGCAATGCGTCCGGCACGCCTTCGCCCGTTGCGCCCGAGATCAGCAGCGGCGTCTGCTTCGCAGCGCGCTTCAACCGGTCCTTCTGCTTCTTCAACTCGTCCGGCTCGACCGCATCGATCTTGTTGAGCGCGACGATCTCGACCTTGTTGGCGAGGTCGCCCTCATAGGCATCGAGTTCGGCGCGGACGGTCTTGTAGGCCTTGCCCGCATGTTCGCAGGTCGCATCGATCAGATGCAGCAGAACACGGCAACGCTCGACATGGCCGAGGAAGCGATCGCCAAGGCCGGCGCCTTCATGCGCGCCTTCGATCAGGCCAGGAATATCCGCCAGCACGAATTCGCGCGCATCGACATCGACGACGCCGAGCTGCGGATGCAGTGTTGTGAACGGATAGTCGGCGATCTTCGGCCGCGCAGCGCTGACCTTGGAGAGGAATGTGGACTTGCCGGCATTGGGCAGGCCGACGAGGCCCGCATCCGCAATCAGTTTCAGTCGCAGCCAGATCCAGCGCTCTTCGCCGGGCTGGCCGGGATTGGCATTGCGCGGTGCGCGATTGGTCGATGACTTGAAGTGCGCATTGCCGAAGCCGCCATTGCCGCCCTCGGCCAGCACATAGGTCTCGCCGAGCTTGGTGAAGTCGTGGATCAGCGTCTCGCGATCCTCATCGATGATCTGCGTGCCGACCGGAACTTTGAGCGTGATCGGCTTGCCATTGGCGCCATGGCGGTCCTTGCCCATGCCATTGGTGCCGCGCGGCGCCTTGAAGTGCTGCTGGTAGCGATAGTCGATCAGCGTGTTGAGGCCGTCGACCACTTCGATGATGACATCGCCGCCGCGGCCGCCATTGCCGCCGGAGGGACCGCCGAATTCGATATACTTCTCGCGGCGAAAGGCCACGCAGCCGTTTCCGCCGTCGCCGGAGCGAATGTAAACCTTGGCTTCATCGAGGAATTTCATGGCGTATCCGTATCGCAGGGGGGTGGTCGCGGCAACCACTTCATCGTCGGCGCATCGTGAAAAGCCCTTATTTTCGGGCCTTGCTGCGCATCTGGTGGCGTCCTAAACGACAACATCGCGCCGTTAACCAAGCCGCACCCAGAAGCTTACCTAAAGGCTCATATAGGCATGTTTGCGACCATTTCGACCGCAGCCGACAATCGTGCCGCCCGGCTGGCCGGTATCGGCCTGATGCTCCTGGGCATCAGCATGTTCTCCTGCGGCGATGCGATCGGCAAATTCCTCGTCGGCACCTATTCGGTCGGGCAATTGATGCTGCTGCGGGCCTGCGCGGCGCTGGCGCTGCTGGCGCCGTCGATCTGGCGGCATCGTGCGGACTTCCTGCAACTCGACCGGCCGGGTCTGCAGCTCATTCGCGTGGTGCTGTCGACGCTGGAAGTCGCGGCGTTCTTCTGGGCGGCGGCCTATCTGCCGCTGGCGGATGTCATCACCTATTATTTGGCCTGTCCGATCTTCGTCACCGCGGGCTCCGCGATCTTTCTCCGCGAATCTGTCGGCTGGCGGCGCTGGAGCGCGATCTTCGTCGGCTTCTGCGGTGTACTGATCGCGCTGCAGCCGTCGGCGCAGACGGTGACATGGCCGGCGCTGATCGCGCTCGGCGGCAGCCTGTCCTTCGCCGCGCTGATGCTCATCACCCGCTCGTTGCGTTCCGCGCCGGACGTCGTGCTCGCGACGACCCAGTTTATCGGCACGTTTACTTTCGGCGCCGTATTCACGGCGTTCGCATGGGTGACGCCCGATCTGCGCGATCTCGGCCTGTTCTTTCTGGCGGGCGTTGTCTCGGTCTGCGCGCTGCTCTGCGTCAATCGCTCGCTGAAGCTGGCGCCGGCGAGCACTGTGGTGCCGTATCAGTATTCGATGATCATCTGGGCGGTGATCTTCGGCTATCTCGTGTTCGGCGAATTGCCGTCGTGGGCCACGCTGATCGGTGCGGCGGTCATCATCGCAGCAGGGCTCTATATCTTCCTGCGCGAGCAGCAGCTCGGAAAGATCGCCGACGAAGTACCGCCAGCGGTGTGAACTTCTTTTCCCTCTCCCCCAGCGCAGCGAAGCTGCGCGCCGTGGGAGAGGGTGGATCGAACACGCGAAGCGGGTTCGAGACGGGAGAGGGAGAGCCATGGAACGAGAGCCTGTCCCCTCTCCCCTTCGCTTCGCTCAGGCACCCTCTCCCGCAAGGGGAGAGGGGAAGTAAGAGTCGTTCACCGTCGCGTCGACGTTCCCCAGTTCTTCAGCGAACTCCACACGCCTCTTGTCAGCTTGAAGCAGTCGACCGGTGTTGACGAGCCGATCGCTTCGAAGCGGTGGAGTTGAACGCCACTCCACTGGAAGCCGCACTTCTCCAGGATGTTGCGCGACGACGGATTGGCGACGCGCGCGCCCGAGATCAGGTGATCGATATCGAATTCGTCGAATGCGTAATCGATCGCGGCACGTGCGGCCTCGGTCGCAAAACCCTGGCCCCAGTGATCGACGCCGAGCCAGTAGCCGAGCTCCGGCGATTCGGCTTCGCGCCAGTCGATTCCGACCATGCCGATGGGACGACGATCGAGTTCGATCAGGAACACGCTGTCGCTTGCCGTGCCGCTCAGCGAATTGACGAAATCGACTGCGTGATCCTGCTGATACGGGAAGGGCAGGCGACGCGTCATCTCGGCGATGCGGCGATCATTGGCGAGAAGCGCGATGGCTTTTACGTCCGCGAGTGTCGGCTTGCGCAAGGCCAGCCGTTCGGTCTCGAGGACGCAGCCTCTGGTTTCTCTCAACGTCGGGGTCGGAATATCCTGCAACATCTCGGGCTCCTGTGTGCGCCCCGAAGCGACGCACCAAACGAAAAGGGGAGGCCGGTTTCCCGCCTCCCCTGGAGCCCAATTTTGGCGCTCCGCCGGTTCAACAGGACCCGGCGGACTCCAATGTGTCCACCGTTTATTCGGCCGCGGCTTCAGTAATCGGGAGTACCGATACGAAAGTGCGGCCGTTCGATTTGGCGCGAAACTCCACGTGGCCTTCGACTTTGGCGAACAGGGTATGGTCTGTGCCCATGCCGACATTAAGGCCGGGGTGCCAGGTCGTGCCGCGCTGACGCGCAATGATGTTGCCGGGAATCACGCGTTCGCCGCCGAACGCCTTCACGCCGAGGCGCTTGCCAGCCGAATCGCGGCCGTTGCGCGATGAACCGCCTGCTTTTTTATGAGCCATAGCCCGTCTCCGATCTCGATAAGTTCTAGATCAATTCCTTGAAGGAATTGTCTCACAGATTCTCAACTTTTCGCAGCGGCTTATTCCGCGGCGGGCTTTTTCTTCGCAGCCGGCTTCTTGGCTGCAGCAGGCTTGGCGGCGGCTGCCTTCGGAGCAGCGGCCTTCTTCGCCGGCGCCTTCTTGGCAGGAGCTTCGTCGCCATCGACCGGAGCGGTCACGACCGGCTTCTCACGCTTCGGACGAGGTCCGATCGTCGGCGCCTTGCCGTCGGCCAGGATCTCGGTGATGCGGATCATCGTGAGTTCGTCACGGTAGCCACGCTTGCGCTTCGAATTCTTGCGGCGGCGCTTCTTGAAAGAGATGACCTTGGGACCGCGCTTGTGGTCGAGCACTTCGGCCGCAACCGACGCACCAGCCACCAAAGGCAGGCCAAGCACAGGCGTATCACCGCCCAGCACGAGAACTTCACCAAGCTGCACGATCGTTCCGACATCGCCGGCGATCTTGCCAATCTCGAGCACATCATCCGGAACGACGCGGTATTGCCGGCCGCCGGTTTTGATGACTGCGAACATCGTTATATTCCTTCGTGTTCGATCCCATCCTCGGATCAGATCCGGGACGGCTTCTTGTTCAGTCGATAAGGGTTCACCGCGACTTCCAGGAAGTCGCGCATCTTTGCGTTTTTGGTCGACGTTGCGACCCCACGCAAAAACAATCGGCGCCAAGCAAAGCTTGCGCCGAAGCGTGCTTTATAGAGGGTGAAGGCGGAGAGTCAAGGAAAGACGGGCGAAAAGCGAGCCAAAAACAGAGTCTTGGCGGATGAGTCGGTGCTTGCGATGGAGCGTACCATTTAACCTGCCGCCCCGTTTTTCGGGCGCCTGCCTTTAGTCGTCATGCCCGGGCAGCGCGAAGCGAACTTCGCTAGATGACCTGGGCATCCATCTTCGGACGGAATGGCGGAAAGGTTGATGGCCGGGTCAGGTCCGGCCATGACGGAGTTTTGTTCTCCAAATCAGAGGCTTAGCCTCTCGGTCGCCCTCACGACGCCAGGCTGAGCATTTCCTTGATCAGGTCGGACTTGCCCTCGAAGCCGATGCCCGGGAGTTCCGGCATGGTGATGTGGCCATCAATCACCTTCACGCCATCCGGGAACCCGCCATAGGGCTGGAACAGGTCCGGATAGGACTCGTTGCCGCCGAGGCCGAGGCCGGCCGCGATGTTGAGCGACATCTGGTGGCCGCCATGGGGGATGCAGCGGCGCCAGGACCAGCCGTAGCTCTTCAGCATTTCGAGCGTGCGGAGATATTCGACGAGGCCGTAAGACAGCGCGCAGTCGAATTGCAGCCAGTCGCGGTCCGAGCGCATGCCGCCATAGCGGATCAGGTTGCGCGCATCCTGCATCGAGAACAGGTTTTCGCCGGTCGCCATTGGGCCGGGATAATGCTCGGCGAGCTTTGCCTGCAGCTCGTAATCGAGCGGATCGCCGGCTTCCTCGTACCAGAACAGGTCGTATTCGCGCAGTGCCTTGGCGTAGGCGACGGCCGTGTCGAGATCGAAGCGGCCATTGGCGTCGACAGCGAGTTTAGCCCCTGCTGGAAGCAGTTTCAGCACATGCTCGATGCGCTTGCAGTCATCGGCCAGCGGCGCGCCGCCGATCTTCATCTTCACGACATTGTAGCCGCGATCGAGATAGCCCTTCATTTCCGAGGCGAGGCCTTCGAGACCCTTGCCGGGATAATAGTAACCGCCCGCGGCATAGACGAAGACCTTCGGGTCAGCGGTGGCGCCATAGCGTTCGGCGAGCAAACGGAACAGTGGCTTGCCCGCGATCTTGGCGACCGCATCCCACACCGCCATGTCGATGGTGCCGATCGCGACCGAGCGCTCGCCGTGGCCGCCCGGCTTCTCGTTGGTAAACATGGTGGCCCACACCTTGTGCGGGTCGATATTGTTGCCCGAGGCGTCGATCAGGCTGTCGGGCTTGGCTTCCAGGATGCGCGGCGCGAAGCGCTCGCGGATCAGGCCGCCCTGGCCGTAACGGCCGTTGGAGTTGAAGCCGTAGCCAATCACCGGCTTGCCGTCGCGGATCACGTCGGTAACCACAGCGACCAGGCTCAGGGTCATTTTGCTGAAGTCGATGAAGGCGTTAGCGATAGGGGAGGCAATCGGGGCGGTACGCTCCCGGATGTCGACGATGCGCATGAGGCGCTCCTGCGGCTGGGGTGAGACGGGCTTGCGGAGAGGCATACGCCTCTCTTAGCCATCTCTGAAATGGTCATTTTTCATCTAAGAAGTTCCAAGATAAGATGGCTGGTACCATCCCGGACGTCCCATGCAAAGCTTCGATCCAATTTCACTCCGCCTGTTCATCGCTGTCTGCGAGGAGCGCAATATCGCCAATGCCGCAAAGCGCGAGGCCATCGTGCCCTCAGCGGTGAGCAAGCGTATCAGTCAGATGGAGCAAGAAGCTGGCGTCCAGTTGCTTGAGCGCGGCCGACGCGGTGTCACGGTGACGGCGGCCGGTGAAGCGCTGTGTCGTTACGCACGCGAGTCGCTGCAACTGCTCGACCGGATGCAGGCCGAACTCGGCGCTTTCGCCGATGGTGTGCAGGGCCATGTGCGGGTGTTCGCCTCGAAGTCGGCGGTTGCGCAGGTGCTGCCGGAAGACATCAGCCTGTTCGCCAAGCGCTATCGCGACGTGCGCGTCAGTCTGGAAGAGCGCGAGATCTGGGAAGTCGTGCGCGGCGTCGAGGAAGGGCGCGCCGATATCGGCGTCTGCTGGGATGCGGTTGACCTGCGCGGCCTCAAGACGTTTCCCTATCACCGCGATCATCTCGCGGTGGTGGTGCACCCCGATCATCCGCTTGCGAAACGCACGTCAGTGTCGTTCGAGGATACGATCGACTTCGAGCATGTCGATATCGTCGCGCGGAGCATCATGCAAACCATGCAGCGAAGCGTCGCGGCTGCGGCCGGCAAGCAGATGCGCTACCGCATTCAGGTTTCCACCGTGGATGCCGCCTATCGCATCGTCGCGGCGCAACTGGCCGTCGCCATCATTCCGCAGGAAGAAGCCTCCACCATCCAGCAAACGCTGGGGCTGAAAGTCATTCCGCTCAGTAATGATTGGGCGAAACGGCAATTCATCGTGGCGGTGCGCGACAAGGGCCTCAGCCGGCCGGCGCAATTGCTACTGGATAGCCTGAAGGAGAGCGCGAGCGAATGAGAATTCGCCACGACTGCGGTGTCGTACATGATCTTGAAGATGGATCGCGCAATCGATGTCGCGGAGCTGAGACCGACTTGCCTGGTTGTTGCGCGAGCTAACGGCTCACGCGCGCATCGGCGACGGCACGCTGAAACAGCGCTGTCATCGCGTCCGAGATGCCCTGGGTTGGGCTGACCTCAAAATAGAAGCCCGGCGAAGCACAGCTCTGCATATTGCTGGCGATCTGGCTGTTGGGCGAAGGTCCGTAAGGACCAGCGTTGAATGGTGCGATCCAGCTATTGTACCAGGCATTGGTCGGAAGTGCGAGGTAGGTCGTGTAGAGCACGGCAATTTTGATGCCGCGGTTCTTCAACGTGGTGCAAAGCGCCGGATTGATCGGCGACTGGCATCGTCCACCAGTCGTCGGTTTCAGGCAGTTGCCGGGATTGTATTCGTCAGCCACGCCATCGGATACGAAGAAGAGGTATTTGAGCGGTGCACCGGCTGTACCGGCTCCGGGGGCGCTGATGGCGGTGTTGATCGCCGGGAATATAGCGCTGTAGCCGGTGTCCTGATCGTTGTTGTCGTTCTGGCCGTTCACCGTCATCAAGTCGATGTTTCCGGCCGCCGTCTTCGCACTTGAGAGGCTGGACGACAATGTGAACAGGGCTCTCAAACCGGACGTCGAGGCGGCCGCGCCGAAGTCGTAGATCGCCATGCGGAACTGGTTGGAATAGGTCTGCGTACTGGCCGCGGTATCCATCAACTTCTGGGTGGCTGTACGCAGCACGTCGATGCGCGTGATCACGCCAAGTGTCTTGGCGAGTTTGTAGTAGTTGTTGCTGTTGTTGAGGTCGTGGCAGGCAAAGGCGCAGCTGTCCGACGTATTCTTGACCATCAGAGCCACGTCGGCCGGTGTTGCGCCGACGCCCATGGATGGCGAATTGTCGAGCAGCAGATAGAAATCGATGTAATTCGGCATCGTCGCCGTCGCGACAGAACTGCCGGTAACGGTCATTTTGGAAAAGCCCATGACGGATGTAAGACTGGTCGGCACATCCGCCGAGAATTGCATAGTGGCCGTCACGACGCCGTTGGCGCGATTGACGGTCGCTGTCGTGCTGGTCAGCGTGAAGCCGGTCCGGCCGGACGTGTTGCCCTTGAAAATATTGATTGCGTCGACGTCGCCCCCGGGGACGGCGCCGTCCGCCGCCATCGAACCTGCGGTAATGAATGCAGCAGACTTCTGCACGATGGAGCCGACGCTCGCAGTATCAAGGGCGGCTTGCAGTTGAGATCTGATCTGTAGTGCACGCGTATAGTCGACCGCGGCGCCAACCATGGAAATAAGGGGGATGCATGTGATCGCGAATATGATCGCGACATTGCCGCGCCGGTCGCGGCGAAAACGATCGGTTAGCCCAAGGAATGATAGCCCGAGGAATGACTTCAGCATGAATACGCACCCGTATGAATGCAGAGATAATTACCTGAGCTGATAAATTTACTGTTAGGTCGATCGCAGAAAGGTAGTGGCTTGGGTTGCTGCCCTGTTGGTTAGTTAAGGATGTTCTACCGGTATCATTGAAACCGGCTCGCGCGACCGACGCAAAAGGTGAGCGGTACGATCATCCCGGCGGGGCGATGAAACAAACCGGCTCCCGGAGCATTGTCATGCGGTTCTAGTCTGGCAGGGGCAATATGGCTGAAGACACAATGACGACCGTCGGCATCGGCAATCACGGTGCCAAGCGGCTGCCATCCGTTGACGTGGATACGTTCAACATCGAGCTGAAGGACGACAACGGCTTTCTCGGTGACCGCGCCAGCAAGGGCGCTTTTCAGCGCATACTGGATGATCTCAGAAAGCCATTGAAGAAAAACGGCGACGATCCGCTCGGCAAAAAGGCTGCCAACGAGATCAGTAAATCCAGCCTCGACGAAATCCTGCTTGGCGACGATGTGGCCGCGGCTGCGCTCGTCCATGGTGCGATCGAAGAATTCGCGAGGGAGCTGGCTTATGTCACGCAGCGCTTCTTCAAGACGAAGGCCTGGGCAGATACGGAATGCATCGTGGTCGGCGGCGGTTTCCGCCAGAGCCGTGTCGGGGAACTCGTCATTGCGCGTACGGACATCATTCTCAAGGCCGAGGATCTCAAAGTTACGTTGGTGCCGATCCGTTTTCATCCAGATGAAGCCGGCCTGATCGGTTGCCTGCATCTGGCGCCGTCATGGATTTTCGAAGGTTACGACAGCATTCTTGCGGTCGACATCGGCGGCTCCAACATCCGTTGTGGCGTGGTCGAAACCGCATGGAAGAAATCGAAGGATCTCTCCAAGGCCGCGGTGTGGAAGTCCGATCTCTGGAAACATGCCGATGATGAGCCGACGCGTGAAGGCGCCGTCAAGCGGCTGGTGAAGATGCTGAAGGATCTGATCTCCGCCGCCGACAATGAAGGCCTCAAGCTGGCGCCGTTCATCGGCATCTCGTGCCCGGGGGTGATCAACGAAGACGGCACCATCGCGAAGGGAGCGCAGAATCTTCCGGGTAATTGGGAAAGCAGCAAGTTCAACCTGCCAGCCTTGCTCGCCGAAGGCATTCCCACAATCGGGGATCACGATACTGCGGTGCTCATGCACAATGACGGCGTTGTCCAAGGCCTCAGTGAAGTCCCTTTCATGCAGGACTTCGAACGCTGGGGCGTGCTGACGATCGGAACGGGGCTGGGCAATGCTCGCTTCACCAACCGCAAGAAAGAGAAGGACGACAAGAAAGCGAAGAAAGACAAGGATTGAGCAGGACCGTTGAGCGTCCCGGTGCCGCCTCGGCCAATGGCCGAGTGCATGCATCCGTCGGCGAATCATCCTGGCGCCGCCATGGCTCGTCATGCCGCGCGTCCAACCATAGCGTGCGTTGCCGCTGCGAATCTGCAACGAAAAGGCTGGCTTCCTAGTCTACGCGCCAGCCAGAGCCAGCTTTTGCGGCTCTGCGGGCAATTGGGTGCGGATTTTCCGCTCTGCCCGTCTTGTCTGGCCCGCCATCCTCGCCTAGAACTCCGCGCAACCACCCACGGGCGACCGTGGGTCTTGGCGCCTTGGAGAGGTGGCAGAGTGGTTGATTGTACCGCACTCGAAATGCGGCATGGGTGCAAGCCCATCGGGGGTTCGAATCCCCCCCTCTCCGCCAGCCAGATCGATAGACCTTTGAAAGCAATAGCCTTTTGCCGCCCGTTTTGTACACGCGGGTGGTACACATGGCTCTACCCATGTCTTGTTCTTGGAAGCACCCGACAGCGGCGACTATTGTTTCCGGCGAGGCGTGCCGGACGATCTCCGCGAGTTTGTTCGGCAAACGCGAAGGGCGGCTTAGCCTCGGTACCCGAGATACAGTCGAGGCAAAGCGTCTCCACGCCTTGAAGCTTGTCGAGATTGAAGAGCGTTGGTCGAACCCCCGGCAAAGCCAGCGCCCGCTCGCCTCCATCAGGCCCGCGCGGGCCCGCCGCCGCCGATGATGCCGTCATGGTGTTCGGCCATGGTGATACCGAGTGCTCAGCCGTGAGGATACCGGATCAGATCAGCAAAAATTATGGAGCGGCGCACACCGCGCCTCGCGATGCCGTTATTGAGCGTCAAGCTTACGAAACATCACGAGCGCATCAACATATTCGTCAGTCGGAAGCCGAAAAGCCTCAGGCAGCCGTCCGACGATCTCAAAACCAAGCGTAGTCCAGAGTCTCACCGCACGCACATTGCTGCTCACGACACAGTTGAATTGCATCGCGCGAAATCCGGAGCTTCTGGCATAGTCGAGCGAGTGTAGGCACATATTGCGCGCCACACCGCCGCCTTGCGCGCTCGCCAGCGTCATGTAGCCGCAATTGGCCACGTGGCTGCCACCACCGTCCTGGTTGGCGCGCACATAATAAGATCCCACGATCTGACCTTGGCGCACGGCAACGAAGGTTCGTTTATCCGGACCGTGCCAGTAGGACAAAGCATCGTCCTTCGTCATCAGGGGGTCCAGGGCGTAGGTCGTGCCTGCACGGATGGTCGGCTCGATGACCGACCAGATGTCTGCCCGGTCTGCCGGCTCAGCCGGGCGAATGATCAGGTCGTCGGAGTGTATGACCATAACAAGTGCCGCCTAAGCCGGACTGAATATACGCCGACCTTCGCCGGCATCTTGCCCGTGGGATTGACCGATTATTCTGCGGCGTTCCTCGGACGGGTTGGTATTGAAGGCGGCCTTGAACGCCTTGCTGAGATGCGAACCGTCGACGAAGCCGGTTTCGGCGGCGATTGCGGCCAGCGATAGGTCGGTCTTCAACATCCACCGTGCATGTTTCAGGCGCAGCCGCAGATATGTCGCCTGCGGCGACTGTCCGGTTTCCTCTTTGAAAAGACGCTCCAGTTGCCGCGTGCTCAGACTGACCTTGCCGGCCAGTCGCGCGACAGACAGCGGCGCTGATAGGTTCTGCTCCATCATTAGCAGCGCGCGCGAGATCCGTCCGTCGGTCTCGGCAAATTCGGTCGGCGGCGCCGATTGAGCCGAGGATCCGGGTTTCATGCGATCGATCAGCATGATGTGGAGCGCCTTCTGCGCGCTCGACAGGCCCATGCGTTGTTCCACGATATGGGCGGCGAGGTAGGCAACGCCCATGCCGCCCGAACAGGTGATGCGGTTGCCGTCGATGACGAAGAGCTGGTCGGCCACCGGGAGTGTCTCGCCGAATTCCTCCAGGAAATCGCGATAGTGGTACCAGCTGATGCAGCACTTTTTCTGGTTGAGAAGGCCTAGACGCCACAGCACGAAACTGCCGGTGCAGACGCCGATCAGATCGACCTTGGTGTTCGCAGCCTCCAGCAGATAGCGCTTGATCTTGTCATCGATCTGCGGGCCCTGATGCAGCAGGCCACCCACGACGACGACATAATCGAGCTCGCGCGGATCGAGGAACCGGGAATTCGGATACATCAGCAGACCGCAACTCGAACGGATCGGCTCGTCGGTGTCGGCCATGATGTGCCACTGGCAGCGGATCGGCCGACTGTTGTCGCCTTCGTCGGCGGCGAGACGCAGCACGTCCACGAAGCTGGCCAACGCAGTCAGCGTGAAATTCTTGGTCAGAATGAAGCCAACGCGCAGCGGACGGACCTTTGGTTGCATCACCCCTGCCTTCGCATTCACCATATGGTCGAATGGCAATCCGGGTGATCGCCGCGAGACGATGCTCCAAAACGGACCCATGTCGCATCATTACATACCTCCAGCGCGCCGGGGCAGGCATTTGCGACGGACTGATCCTAAAAATACATTGCCGCGCGCGCAAGGGCGGCGAAGCGTCTCGCCTGGTGCGCGACGTTCGGGGCGTCGGCTGGGAACCGAGAAGCCCCAGATTGTTGCGGCTAGATCAGGTCGGCCGGTGCGGCGCAGGAGGGTCAGCCGGCGGACGGCGGCTCTTCTGGCGTCGCGAACTGCGCTTCGCGGCCGATCGCAGCAAGAAATGCGTCGAGTGCACCGACCGACAGCGATGTCGTGCGGCTGTTGATGACGGGGTGGCAATTGATGCGCTCCGCCGACCGCAAGCGCGCATCGATGACGGGAGTGACCGCCTGATTGGCATCGTTATAGAGCGCCAGAATCGAGACCGATCCCGGTTCGATCCCAAGCAATTCCTTCAGGGCTTCCGCGCTTCCAAATGACAGCCCGCCCTTGGCGCCGATCGTCTTTGCCAGCGACTTCAGGTGAACGGTCGCGGCTTCGTCGGTGACGAACAGGAAGAACCGTTTCTTGCCGTCGCGGAGGAACAGGTTCTTGGTGTGAATGCCGGGAATGTCGCCGCGTAGCGCACGCGACTCTTCCACCGTATGCACGGGCGGGTGTTCGAACGTCTCCACCACGATCGACTTGTCTTTGAGATACTGAAGAATCTCGTCGCTGCGTTCGATGCTCATCCTGCGTGTCCTTGATCGTCGAGGGCGGGACTGCGTGCGCCCGGGGCATGCCGTCCTGTCTACATGGCAGCGATCCGTGTCGCATGGATACGTCGCGAATTCGAGACCCTGGCGAGCGAAGCCGGGCGGCTTGTCGCAAATCTACGTGTTTCGTGTCGGGGCTTTGCAAACCTGCGGCGTTCCGATGTCGCTCTGATCCAACATGATTGGCGGGCTGATGCTGGCAGCGAAGCGGCAGCGAGTTGTAGGCTCCATCCAATCACAACGTGGACAGCCATGCAGAAATTTTCAGCGCTTTCATTACTACGGGCAGGGCTGACCGGTCATGCCGGCTGGCAGCGACAGTGGCGTTCGCCTGAACCGAAGCCGAGCTATGACGTCATCATCGTCGGTGGTGGCGGCCACGGGCTTGCAACGGCCTACTATCTGGCCAGCCGCTACGGCGTCAAAAACATTGCCGTCCTCGAAAAGGGCTGGATCGGCGGTGGCAATACCGGCCGGAACACCACGATCATTCGTTCGAACTATCTGTTCGACGAAAGCGCCGGGATCTACGAGCACGCCCTCAAACTGTGGGAAGGGCTGTCGCAGGAACTGAACTACAATGTCATGTATTCACCACGCGGCGTCTTGATGTTGGCGCACAACATTCACGATGTGCAGAGTTTCAAGCGACACGTTCATGCCAACCGTCTCAACGGCATCGACAATGAATGGCTGTCGCCGGCGGAATGCAAAGAATTCTGTCCGCCGCTGAATGTCGGTGGGTCCATGCGCTATCCGATCCTCGGCGGCGCGCTGCAGCGTCGCGGCGGCACGGCGCGCCACGACGCTGTGGCTTGGGGCTATGCCCGCGCTGCTGACGCGCTCGGAGTGGATATTATCGAGAATTGCGAAGTCACCGGCATCCGCCGCGCGCCGACCGGCGAGGTGGTCGGCGTCGATACGACGCGCGGCAGCATCAATGCAAAGCGCATCGGCGTCGTCGCGGCCGGTAATACCAGCACGGTGATGAACATGGCCGGCGTACGTCTGCCGCTGGAAAGCTTCCCGCTGCAGGCGCTGGTCAGCGAGCCGGTCAAGCCGATCTTCCCCTGCGTGGTGATGTCGAACACGATCCACGCCTATATCTCGCAGTCGGACAAAGGCGAGATGGTAATCGGTGCGGGAACGGACGTCTACACGTCCTATACGCAGCGCGGTGGCCTGCACATCGTCAATCATACGCTGGATGCGATCTGCGAACTGGTGCCGGCGTTCCGGCGCCTGCGCATGCTGCGCAACTGGGGTGGCATCGTCGATGTCACGCCGGATCGCTCGCCGATCGTGGCGAAGACACCGGTATCCGGACTGTACGTCAATTGCGGCTGGGGCACCGGTGGCTTCAAGGCGACGCCGGGATCGGGCGAGGTGTTCGCCAGCACGATCGCCAAGGACGAGCCGAACAAGATCAATGCGCCGTTCACCATCGAGCGATTCCGCGATGGTGCCGTGATCGACGAAGCGGCTGCGGCCGCCGTGGCGCATTGATAGCGGGGAAAACGAGATGCTCTTGATCAATTGCCCCTATTGCGGGCCGCGCCCGGAGGCCGAATTTGCCAATGGCGGGCAGGCGCATATCGCCCGCCCGGCCGACCCGATGAGCCTCACTGACGACGAGTGGGCCGCCTATCTCTATATGCGTGACAACACCAAGGGGTTGCATCACGAGCGTTGGCGGCACGCCAATGGCTGTGGCCGTTTCTTCAATGCCAGCCGCGACACGACCACGGACGTCATCAAGCGCACCTATCGCATGGGCGAGCGCCCCGAAGCCGAACATCAGGGTGCCAAGCCATGACGGATACGTATCGCGTGCGGCGCGGCGACGGCGCTGAAAGTCGCAACGCAGTTCATTTCACGTTCGACGGAAAGTCGTATCAGGGTCTGGCCGGCGACACGCTGGCCTCCGCGTTGATCGCCAATGGCGTGCATCTGGTCGGCCGCTCGTTCAAGTATCACCGACCGCGCGGCTTCGTCTCCGCCGGCTCGGAAGAGCCGAATGCGCTGGTCGGTGTCGGCGCGACCCAGTCGCGCTATACACCGAACCTGCTCGCGACCCAGGTCGAGATCTATGACGGGCTGGTGGCTGAAAGCCAGAATCGCTGGCCGTCGCTCGAGACCGATGCCGGCTTCCTCAACGAATATTTCTCGGCCTTCCTGCCGGCTGGTTTCTACTACAAGACCTTCATGTGGCCGCGCACGGCTTGGAAGAAGCTCTATGAGCCGGTGATCCGTCGGATGGCCGGTCTCGGCAAGGCGCCGGCTGAGCCGGATGCCGATCGCTATACGCAGGTGTTTGCGCATTGCGACGTGCTGATCGTCGGCGCCGGACCTGCGGGTCTTGCCGCAGCGCTCGAAGCCAGCAACAGCGATGCCACCGTGATCCTGTGCGACGAGCAGGCAGAGATGGGCGGCTCGCTACTGTCCGATCGTTCGGCATCGATCGACGGTATGCAGGCCGCCGACTGGGCGCGCGCGGCGCTCGATGAATTGCGCAAGCGCCCCAATGTGAAGCTGATGTCGCGCACGACGGCGTTTGGCTGGTACCCGCACAATTTCGTCGGTCTCAACGAGCGCGTCACCGATCATCTCAGCAATCCCGCGGCGAACCAGCCGCGTGAGCGGCTCTGGCAGGTCAGGGCCAAGGAAGTCGTGCTGGCGGCTGGCGCGATCGAGCGGCCGCTCGTCTTCACCGATAATGACCGGCCGGGCATCATGCTGGCCGGTGCTGCCCGGACCTATGTGAATCGGTACGGCGTGGTGCCGGGCAAGCAGGTGGTCGTGTTCACCGTCTGCGACAGCGCCTATCGCGCGGCGCTGGACCTCAAGGCAGCCGGTGCCAAGATCCAGGTGATCGTGGATCTGCGCAAAAGCGTATCGAGCCATTGGGTCGACAAGGCACGCGCCGAAGGCATCAAGGTCCGCTCCGACAGCATCGTTCGCGGCACGTCGGGCTGGCTGCGGGTAAAGTCGGCGCAGATCTCCAACGCGCAGGGCGGCGATGCCGAGACCGTGGCTTGCGATCTTATCCTGATGTCCGGCGGGTTCACGCCGTCGGTGCATCTGTTCTCGCAGAGCCGCGGCAAGCTCAGCTACAGCGAAGAGCTGCGGGCCTATGTGCCTGGCGAGTCTGTCGAGCGTGAGCGGTCGGTCGGGGCGTGCAAGGGACTGTTCGCGCTCGAAAGCGTCATCGAAAGCGGCGCCAAGGGTGGTCGGGACGCTGCGGCCAAGGCCGGCTTCCCCCCGCACGGCGAGCGCAGCTATGCGGTCTCCGCGCAGTCGGTGGGTGCCGATGCGTTCATCGGCTCCGTGATGACCGATCATCAGGCGGAAAAGCGGGCCTGGGTCGATTTCCAGAACGACGTGACGGCCAAGGATGTCCGGCTCGCGACCCGCGAAGGGTTCCGATCGATCGAGCACGTCAAGCGCTATACGACCACCGGCATGGCCACCGACCAGGGCAAGCTGTCCAACATGAACGCCCTCGGCGTCGTCTCGAAGCAGATCGACGTCGCTGTGCCGAAGGTCGGCCTGACCACGTTCCGGCCGCCTTATACGCCGACGACTTTCGGATCCTTTGCCGGCCAATCGCGTGGTGATCTGTTCGATCCCGTACGCAAGACCAGCATTCATCCATGGGCTGAAGCGCAGGGCGCACAGTTCGAGGATGTCGGTGTCTGGAAGCGCGCCTGGTATTTCCCGCAGGTGGGCGAGGACATGCATGCCGCCGTCGCGCGCGAATGCAGGGCGACGCGCGAGTCGGTCGGCATCTTCGATGCCTCAACGCTCGGCAAGATCGAGATCGTCGGCAAGGACGCTGCCGAATTCATGAATCGCATGTACACCAATGCCTGGACCAAGCTGGAGCCCGGCCGGCTGCGCTATGGCGTGATGCTGCGCGAAGACGGCTTCATCATGGATGACGGCGTCGTCGGCCGCATGGCAACGGATCGATTCCATGTCACGACGACGACCGGCGGCGCGGCCCGCGTGCTGTCCATGATGGAGGACTATCTTCAGACCGAATGGCCGGACCTCGAAGTGTGGCTCACCTCGACTACCGAGCAGTGGTCAGTCATTGCCTTGCAGGGACCGAATGCGCGCAAGGTGCTGGAGCCGCTGGTCGAGGGTATCGATCTGTCGGCCGATGCCATGCCGCATATGAGCGTCCGCGAAGGACGTATCTGCGGCGTGCCGACGCGGCTGTTCCGCGTGTCGTTCACCGGCGAACTGGGCTTCGAGGTCAACGTTCCCGCCGGCTATGGCCGGGCGGTCTGGGAAGCGATTTTTGCGGCGGGCAAGCCCTACGGGATCACGCCCTACGGTACCGAGACCATGCACGTGCTGCGCGCGGAGAAGGGCTACATCATTGTCGGTCAGGAAACTGACGGCACGGTGACGCCCGATGACGCCGGCCTCGGCTGGGCTGTCGGCAAGGCGAAGCGGGATTTCGTCGGCAAGCGCTCGCTATCGCGGCCGGCGCTGGTCAGGGAAGACCGCAAGCAACTGGTCGGGTTGCTGACGACGGACCCCAAGGTGGTCCTCGAAGAGGGCGCCCAGATCGTGCTCGATCCCGCGCATCCCATTCCGGTGCCGATGATCGGTCATGTCACCTCCTCCTACTGGAGCGCGACGCTGAACCGTTCGATCGCGCTGGCACTCGTTCGCGGCGGTCGCTCGCGGATGGGTGAGGAGCTCTCGATCCCGATGCCGGATGGCGTGATCAAGGTGAAAGTCGTCGACTCGATATTGTTCGATCCGAAGGGGGAACGTTTGAATGCTTAGTCCTGCGATCATGCGTTCGAACGCGTTGTCCCCAATGCAGTCATCCGGCACCACTGCTGCGTTCGCCACGACGCTCTCGATTCTTCCCGATGCGGCGAAGCTGGTGTTTCGCGGCAAGACCGAGGCGATCGAGGCTGCCGGGGCGCATTTTGGCGTCAAACCGAGCCTTGAGGCCTGCCGCTTCGTGGCTGTCGGCGGCCGGTCGGTCTATTGGTTGGGGCCGGACGAATGGCTGTTCCAGGCGGTGAACGAGAATCCGATCGAGGTATTTGGCGGGATGTCGGCAGCGCTGCAAGCACAGGCCTGCTCGCTGGTGGATGTTAGCCATCGTTCGGATGGCATCGCGGTTGCGGGTCCAACGGCGGCGCTGGTGCTGAACCATGGCTGCCCGCTGGATCTGTCCCTCAAGGCGTTCCCGGTCGGGATGTGCACGCGCACGGTGCTGGGCAAGGCATCACTTCTGCTGTCACGTTCTGAAGAGCACGTGTTCCATGTGGATGTATGGCGTTCGTTTGCGCCCTATGTTTGGCAGTTCCTCGACGAAGCGCGAAGCCTGTCCTAGCAGCCCGGCTGCGCCCTGGAGACCGCGCGATGATTGGAACGTTCGATCTCTTCAAGATAGGCATCGGGCCATCGTCATCGCATACGATGGGACCGATGAAGGCTGCGGCGCTGTTTGCCAGCCAGCTTGCGGAGCGCGGTCTGCTGAAGGATGTCGCGCGCGTGAAGGTCGAGCTGTTCGGCTCGCTGGCCTGGACCGGTCGCGGTCATGGCACCGACAAGGCGGTCGTTCTCGGTCTTGCCGGCAAGTTTCCGGAAACGATCGATCCGGAAGAGGCGGAGACGCTGGTCGATGGCGCCCGCGCGGCGGGCACGCTGCGGATTGCCGAGCGGCGCAACGTTCCGTTCGATTTCGCCAATGACATCATCTTCGACGGCGTGACCGAGCCGCCAAACCATCCGAATACGCTGGCACTTTCCGCCTTCGATGCGGCCGGTCATGTCCTTCATGGTGAGCGCTGGTGCTCCGTCGGCGGCGGCTTTGTCGTTCCGGAAGCACAGGTCGGCGTCGTCGGTATTGTCGAGGACGTTCCCGTCCCGCATCCTTTCAGGTCGGGCAAGCAGCTGCTCGAGATCGGTGCGAAAACCGGTCTGTCGATTGCGCAGATTGTCATGGCCAACGAGATGTCGTCGCTCCCGCCGGACAAGATCGAGCAGCGGCTCGATCGCATTATCCAGGTGATGATGGACTGCATCGATCGCGGCATGACCAAAGAGGGGCAGCTGCCGGGCGGGCTGAACGTCAAGCGCCGCGCGCCCTCACTGCATCGGCGCCTTGTCGCCGCTGCAAGCTCGAACAGCCGCGCCCAGCATGAGGTGATGGATTGGGTCAGCCTGTATGCGATCGCGGTCAACGAGGAGAATGCGGCGGGCAGCAAGGTGGTGACGGCACCGACCAATGGCGCGGCCGGCATCATCCCGGCCACGCTTCGCTATTTCCGCGACCATTGCCGCGAGGCGTCACCTGAAAACATGCGCGTGTTCCTGTTGACTGCCGCCGCCATCGGCGCGCTGTTCAAAATGAATGCGTCGATTTCGGGCGCGGAGGTCGGCTGCCAGGGCGAGGTCGGCTCGGCCTGTTCGATGGCGGCGGCGGGGCTTGCGGCCGTGCTCGGCGGTACCAATGAGCAGATCGAGAACGCTGCCGAGATCGGCATGGAGCATCACCTCGGCATGACCTGCGATCCGATCGGCGGGCTGGTGCAGGTGCCATGCATCGAGCGCAACGCCTTTGGTGCCGTGAAGGCGATCAATGCGGCGTCGCTCGCGTTGCAGGGCGACGGCACCCATGTGGTGCCGCTCGACAAGGTGATCGCGACGATGCGCGAGACCGGGCGCGACATGCAATCGAAATACAAGGAGACCTCACTGGGAGGTCTCGCTGTCAATCTGGCAGAATGTTGAGGGAAGACCATGACCCAAGCCGAACGCGAGGCATTCTTCACGACCGATCTCGCCCAAGCAGACCTAACCATCTCGTCGTCGCTTGCCGGAGAACTCGGCAGGCAGCGTGACGAGATCGAACTGATCGCGTCCGAGAACATCGTATCGCGTGCAGTGCTGCAGGCGCAGGGCTCGGTGCTGACCAACAAATATGCCGAAGGCTATCCCGGCCGGCGCTACTATGGCGGCTGTCGCTTCGCCGACGAAGTCGAGGAGGTTGCAATCGAGCGCGCCAAGACGCTGTTCGGCTGCAGCTATGCCAATGTGCAGCCGAATTCCGGCAGCCAGGCCAATCAGGCCGTCTTTATGGCGCTGATGAAACCTGGCGACACCTTCATGGGTCTGGATCTCGCCGCAGGCGGTCACCTCACGCATGGCGCCAAGCCGAACATGTCGGGCAAGTGGTTCAACGTCGTCAGCTATGGCGTTCGTCGCGACGACTGCACCATCGACATGGAGCAGCTCGAGAAGTTGGCTGTGGAGCACAAGCCGAAGGTGATCGTGGCCGGCGGCTCGGCCTATTCGCGGTTCTGGGATTTTGCTGCGTTCCGCCGTATCGCGGATGCGGTCGGAGCCTATCTGTTCGTCGACATGGCGCATTTCGCCGGTCTCGTCGCCGGCGGTGCCCATCCGTCGCCGTTCCCGCATGCGCATGTCGTGACCTCGACCACCCACAAGACGTTGCGCGGCCCGCGCGGCGGCCTGATCCTGACCAATGACGAGGACATCGCCAAGAAGATCAATTCGGCGATCTTCCCGGGCTTGCAGGGCGGGCCGCTGATGCATGTCATCGCCGCCAAGGCGGTGTCGTTCGGCGAGGCCCTGCAGCCCTCGTTCCGTCAATATGCGGCCGATGTCGTTGCCAATGCGCGCGCGTTGGCAGGCACTCTCTCAAGTGCGGGCTATCCGATCGTCACCGGTGGCACCGACAATCACCTGATGCTGGTCGATGTCCGGCCGAAGAATCTGAACGGCAAGCTCGCCGAAGCGGCGCTCGGGCGGGCAAACATCACCTGCAACAAGAACGGTATCCCGTTCGATCCGGAGAAGCCGACCATCACCTCGGGCATCCGGCTCGGCTCGCCGGCCGCGACGTCACGCGGCTTTGGCGTCGGTGAATTCGAAGAAGTAGGCAAGCTCATTGCCGCCGTCCTGGATGCGAATTCCAGAGCGCCGGACCAGGGAGCGCCGGAGGTCGAGGCAATGGCACGTGGCCGCGTTGCCGAGCTGGTTGCGTCGTTCCCGATCTATCGGTCCTGATCAGGCCGCTTGATGGAGCGTGTCGGAGAGGGGCAGGCGGACGGGATATTCATCCAAGGGCTGAATGTTCACGCGCGCCACGGCTTGCTGGATCACGAGGCGCAACTGGGGCAGCGCTTCGTGATCGATATCGATCTGCAGGTCGATCTCTCCGATGCGGCCAGTTCGGACGACATCGGACAGACGATCGACTATGCGTCGGTCGTCGCCACCGCGACTGAGGCATTTCTGGCCTCGCGCCATGTGCTGTTGGAGCGGGCCGCGGCGGCCATCGCCGACGGCATTCTCGATGTCCATATGCGCGCCAGCGCCGTGCGCGTCACCGTCCACAAGCCGCAGGCGCCAATCACAGCGATCTTAGAAGAAGTCGGCATAGAGCTGACGCGATACCGCGCCGACAGGCATCGTCGGACCGCGTGATGTGGGCGTCCGCGGACCCCGCTGCGCGGCAGCCACACCAACATGCTTCACCCCATAGCGATCGCAGCCGCGCGATCGATCTACCACCGAGACAAGCAAGATGACGAAGAAGAACTGGATCCTGACCTTCTATTGCCAGGATCGCCCGCGCATCGTGTCGACCGTCACGACGGCGATTTCCGATGTCGATAGCAACATCCTGGAAAGCGCGCAATTCTGGGACAGGACGACCAACCGCCTGTTCATGCGCATTGCTTTCGAGACGCCGGATGTGATCAGTCGAAAGACACTGGAATCCGTGCTCAATCCGGTGTTGTCGCGATTCGAGATGAACGCCGTTCTGGTCGATGCAGCGTCGCGTCCCCGAGTGATCATCATGGTCTCCAAGTCGGACCATTGTCTCGAGCAGCTTCTGTATCAGGTTAAAGTCGGCTGGCTGAAAGCCGAGGTCGTCGCGATCGTGTCAAACCACCGCGACTGCGAAGCGATCGCCGAGAAGGCGGGGATCCCGTATTACCACTGGCCCGTCAGCAACGAGACCAAGCCGGAGCAGGAGCGGCAACTCTACGAGCTGTATCTGAAGGAAGGTGCCGATCTGGTCATTCTTGCACGTTACATGCAGATCCTGTCGAACGATCTGTCGAGCAAGCTCTATGGTCACGTCATCAACATCCACCACTCCTTCCTGCCGAGCTTCAAGGGCGCGCGGCCCTATCACCAGGCCCACGACAGGGGTGTCAAGATCATCGGCGCTACCGCGCATTATGCGACGCCGGATCTCGACGAGGGTCCGATCATCGAACAGGAGACCGAACGGGTGACGCACGCGTCGTCCTCGGACGATCTTGTCGCCGTCGGGCGCGACATCGAGTCGCGAGTGCTGGCGCGTGCCGTGCGGCTTCATCTCGAGCGTCGTGTCCTTTTGAATGGACGCAAGACGGTGGTGTTCTAGCGCCCGCAATGCGACGACGAACGTCGCCGCGAATGCTCGTTTGAAAAGCATGGACAGGCCAAGATTTAATCTTCGCGATGAATTTTGCAGCGCAGCGGAAATCACTGTGTTTGCTACGCAAAATCGTCTCGACCAGCGGCGCGGCGCGCCAACCAAGAACAGGCAGTCGATATTCGGTAGTTATGACGCAATTCTACAAGCAACAGCGCGCGTGCATCCTATCTGCCGTATTCGCGGACCACTAGCGTTGCAGGCTGGATCAACCTGGAAGGATCAGCGATGGGGACGATTAGCAAGCGTGGTTTGGCCGCATTGGCCGTTGCGAGCGTGTTGCCACTGGCCTTTGGCAGCTTCAGCGCGGCCTTCGCCAAGGACAAGGTGAAGATTGCTTTCGTGGGTCCGCTGACCGGCGCTATTTCGCCTCACGGTATTGGCGGACGCAACTCGGCCGAACTGGCCGGGAAGCTGATGAATGCCGAGCCCAACACCAAATATGAGTACGAGCTCGTCGTGCTTGACGACGAATGCAAGCCCAACGTGGGCGTGCAGGTCGTCACCAAGATCGCGTCCGATCGTTCGATCATTGCCGCGATCCCGCATTACTGTTCCGCTACTGCGATTGCCACCGTCGATATCTTCAATCGCTTCAAGATGCCGATGGTCGTGTGGGCGGCCGTGCTGCCCGAAATTACCTATGCCAAGAAGTATCCGGAAGTGCACCGCGTCAGCGGCATCCTGATCGGCCAGAACCGCATCGGCGCGCAGTTCATGAAGGCACGCGGCTACAAGAAATTCGTGTCCTTCGCCGACTCCACCGACTACGGCAAGTCGATGAACAAGTACTTCACCCAGTTCACGCTCGAGAACGGTAATGAAATCCTGGGCAGCTTCTCGGTCCCGCCGGATCAGCAGGATCTGTCGGCCGAGCTGACCAAGATCAAGGAGCTCAATCCGGAGGTCATCTATTTTGGTGGCCTGACGCCGCTCGGCGCGCGCCTCCGCACGCAGATGGCCAAGTTCGGCATCAACGCGCAGTTGGAGGGCAATTCCGGCATCATGGGCGACGCGTTCGTTAACGCCGCTGGTCCGGAGCTCGCCGAAGGCACGCTGACCTTCTTCGACAGCCCGCCGCTGTCCAAGATGCCGGGCGGCAAGATGTTCTCGGATGCCTACAAGGCTGCCGGTTATTCCGAACCGCCGGAAGCTTATGGACCGTTCGCTTATGTCGCCACCCGTCTGGTCATGGAGACCATCGAGAAGGTCGGGCCGGATCGCGCCAAGGTCACCGCCGACCTTGGCGATGTGAAGGACCGTCCGTCCATCGTTGGTCCGGTCACCTTCGACGACCATGGCCAGAACATCACGCCGCTGACCACGAGTTATGTCGTCCAGGACGGCAAGTGGGTGGTCTGGGAAGAAAGCGAATACGTGTCCGGCAAGCGCAAGCTCAAGAACCTGCCGTAAGCGCGGATCGTCGGGACATCCCATGGGTATGATCGGTCAACACCTGCTGAACGGCTTGATGCAAGGAACGATCTATGGCCTCGTCGCCATGGGGTTCACCATCTTCTTCGGCGTCATGAATGTGATCAAGTTCTCGCACGGGGACGTGCTCACGCTCGGCGCCTTCGGAGGCCTCGTCGCCGTCTGGGCGGCGAACGCGCTGGGACTGTCGGTGCCGCTGCAGTTCATTGTCGCGCTGTGCGTGGCAATGGCACTAACCGCGGTGGTCGGTGCCGGCATCTCGCATTTTCTCATCATGCCGCTGCGCAATGCGCCGCCGCTCAACATGCTGCTGATGACGATGATGGTCGGTACGGCCATCCGTGAAGCCATCCGGCTGTTCTTTCCGAATGGCACCAATCCGCAGCGCTTTCCGGAATTGCTGCCGGCCGGAGGCTTCAATATCGGTCCGTCGTTCTTCCGCACGGACGCTATCATTCTGATCATTGCCGGCGCCGCCTCGATCGGCGCCGTTTACTGGATTATCAACCACTCCAAATTCGGCCTTGCGATGCGGGCGGTGGCCGAAGATACCGAAACGGCACGTGTGATGGGGATCAATTTCGGTCGCATCATCCCGCTGACCTTTGCATTGGGCTCCATCACCGCAGGCTTCGCCGGCATGATCTATGCGCTGTATTACAGCGAGATCAATTACAGCATGGGCCTGCTGTTGGCCGTAATCGGCTTCACGGCTGCGATCGTGGGCGGTCTCGGCAATATCTGGGGCGCGATTATCGGCGGCTATCTGTTCGCGGGGCTGCAGACTTTCGTCGTCGCCGCGATGCCGTCGATGAGCGACTACAAGAACGTGTTTGCTTTCGTGCTGATCATCGTCCTCATCACCTGGCGGCCGACCGGGCTTCTGGCCGAACGCGGGAGCGAGCGGGTATGACGCCAACCTCTCGGACGCTTGCACGGCGGGCGGTGTGGCCGCTGTTTGTCGCTGTGGCCTTCGCCGCAGTGGCGCTCACGGCGCTGGTCCTGATCGAAAACCAGAAATTGCTCGGTGCCGCATTGGCGATTACGGCTGCGGTCTGCTTCTGCGCCGCTCGGTTCGGAGGCGTCGCCGCGATGGAAGTCGCCGCTTCGGAAAATCCCTGGCTGCTGCGTGGCCTGATCATGGTGGCCTCGCTCGCTGTCATCTTCGTGCTGCGCGACGACAATTTCGGCCTGCTGATGCTGGCGACGGTGCTGATCTACGCGACGATCTGCCTCGGCCTCACTGTGCAGATGGGCTATGCTGGCCTGACCAACTTTGCAGCCGCAGCTTTCGCCGGCACCGGCGGATATACCGCAGCGATGCTGGGACAGCGGGGCGGTCTGCCCGATGCGCTGGTTTTGGTCTGCGGCGGCTTGGTCGCGGTCTTCATCGGCTCGCTGCTCATCCTCCCGGTGCTGCGCACCCGCGGACACTACGGCGCGCTGACGACCATGGCGTTCGGCGTGATGTTTAATGTCTTTCTCGATGCGAATGACTTCTTTGGCGGTCCGCAGGGCCTGAAGCTTCCCGGCATCAATCTGTTTGGCTGGGACTTCACCAATGACATCCATATCTTCGGCCTCGTGCTGTCGTCCTATGTGAACTACGTGATCCTGACCGGTATTCTGACAGCGCTGGCGATGATCTTTGTCGGATTGCTGGACCGCTCATGGGTCGGTGTCTGGTTCGATGTGGTGCGCCTCGATGAGACCGCAGCATCCGTTTTCGGACTAAAGATAGCTTACTGGAAAGTGCTAGCATTCACGATCGGCAACTTTTTGGCCGGCCTGATGGGGGCCGTCTATGCGAAAATGACGGGGTTCATCGCGCCGGCGAATTTCACATTCGGCGACTCGCTGGTGATGGTGTCCATCGTGATCCTGGGCGGCATCGGCAATCGTTGGGGCGTTCTGCCAGCGGCGCTGATCGTCGTCCTGCTGCCCGAGAAGCTTCAATTCATCCAGGAATACCGGCTCATCTTCTACGCCGTCCTGGTCATCGCGATTCTGACCATGCGTCCGGACGGCCTCGTGGCGCGCCGGGTCCGGAAACTGCATACAGAGGCAAGCGCATGACGAGCTTGTCCAACGACGTGCTGCTCGAGAGCCGCGGCTTGACGGTCCGTTTCGGCGGCCTGTTCGCACTTAATGAGCTGAACATTGACGTCCGCAATGGCGAAGTGCTCGGACTGATCGGGCCGAACGGCTCCGGTAAGACCACGTTCCTCAATGTGATCAGCGGCGTCTATTCCGCAAGTGCAGGCAAGATCTTGCTGGGTGACATCGACATCACCCGCGAGAAGGCTCACAACATCTCGTCTTATGGCCTGTCGCGCACGTTCCAGCGATCGCGCCTGTGCCTGTCGCTATCGGTGTTCGACAATATTGCGCTGGGTGCGCAGCGAACGCTGAACAATGGCCTTTGGCACAATATCGTGCAGCGGAAATCATTCGCCGCGGAAGCGCAGAAAATCGCGGATGAAGCCCGCGAGCTGCTGCATGTCTTCAATCCCGCGCTGCCGGACAAGCTGTTCGATCCGGCGATCTCGCTCGGCATGATCGATCGGCGCAGGGTTGAGATCTGCCGCGCATTGATCGGCAAGCCAAAGCTTGTGCTGCTCGATGAACCGTCTGCCGGCATGACCCATGACGAGACGGATCAGGTGGTGGATGAAATTCTCGGCATCCGCAAATCGCTCGGCGGGCTCACGATCATCATTGTTGAGCACGAGATGGGCTTGATCGAACGCGTCACCGATCGCTGTGTCGTGCTGAACTACGGCAAGAAGATCTGCGAAGGCAAATTCCGTGATGTCGCGGCCGATCCTGTGGTCCGCGAAGCCTATCTGGGGCAAGCATGAGCGGTCATCTCACAGTCGAGAACATCTTCACCGCCTATGATCGGGCCGACGTGCTGTCCGGCATTTCCATCGACGTGCAGCCGGGCAAGATCACCTGTATCCTCGGTTCCAATGGTGCCGGCAAGTCGACGCTGATCCGCTCAATCCTGCGACTGACGCCGCCGCGCGCCGGCTCGATCGCTTTCGAAGGCAAGACGCTCGATCAGATGGCGACCCACGAGATCGTCGGTCTCGGGATCGCCTGCATTCCCGAAGGGCGCCGGATCTTCGCGAAGATGACCGTCGAAGAAAATCTTCGGGTCGGCGCCTATCTCGTCAATGCGGAGAAGACGGTCAAAGCGCGCCTTGGCAAGGTGTATGAGGTGTTTCCGCGCCTGAAAGAGCGCGCCAAGCAGCTTGCCGGCACCATGTCCGGCGGTGAGCAGGCGATGGTGTCGATCGGCCGCGGAATGATGACGGATCCCAAGCTTCTGATCATCGACGAGCCATCGCTGGGCCTGTCTCCGCTATTCGTGCAGGAGAACTTCAACATTGTCCGCCGGCTCAACGAAACTGGAGTGACGGTTCTCCTGGTCGAGCAGAACGTCAACCAAACCCTCGCCATCGCCCATTACGGTTATGTGTTGTCGCAGGGCAGGATCATCGTCCAGGGCGACTCCGAGATGCTGGCAAAGAACGAGGAAGTCCAAAGCGCCTACTTCGGTGGAGCGCACTGATCAGAAAGAACGTCGCGCTAGCTGATATGGCTGCCGCATCATAACGAAAAGTCAGACTATCATCTGAAAGGAAACGTCATGTCCTCAACCATCCATGAAAGCGCCATCGTCGTCGATGGATTGATCATCTCGGATTTCGGGCGCCCGGTCTTCGAGGACATGCGCAAGGGCGGATTGACAGCCGCCAACTGCACCTGCTGCGTCTGGGAAGGCTTCGAAGCCACCATGCGCAATGTGGTCAAGTGGAAGCGCTGGTTCGCAGACAACGACGACATCCTCAAGCAAGTTTACACCACCGCTGACATCCTGAAGGCCAAAGAGGAAGGCAAGACCGGCATCATCCTGGGTTGGCAGAACGTCACCGGTATCGAGGATCAGATCGGCTATCTCGGCCTGTTCAAGGAGCTCGGCGTCGGCATCATCCAGATGGCCTATAACACGCAGAACCTGGTCGGCACCGGCTGCTACGAGTCCAAGGACGGTGGCCTGTCCGACTTCGGTCGCGAGGTCGTCGCCGAGATGAACCGCCTCGGTATCCTCTGCGACCTGTCGCATGTCGGATCGAAGACCAGCGAAGACGTCATCCTCGCCTCCAAGCAGCCGGTTGCTTATTCGCACTGCTTGCCAGCCGGCTTGAAGGAGCATCCGCGCAACAAGTCCGACGAGCAGCTGCGCTTCATCGTCGATCACGGCGGCTTTGTGGGCGTCACCATGTTCCCGCCTTTCCTGAAGCGCGGTCCGGCATCGACTGTGGACGATTATGTCGAGGCAATAGAATACGTCATCGATATCTGCGGCGAGAACAGCGTCGGCATCGGCACCGACTTCACGCAGGGCTATGGTCAGGAATTCTTCGACTGGATCACCCATGACAAGGGATATGGCCGCCGCCTCACCAATTTCGGCGACGTCATCAATCCCGAAGGCATCAAGACTATCGGCGAATGGCCGAATCTTACCGCCGCCATGGAGAAGCGCGGTTGGAAAGCCTCGCGCATCGAGGCCGTCATTGGCAAGAACTGGGTCAATCTCCTGAAGACCGTCTGGGGAGCCTGAGATGGGGAAGCCGCAGGTTGACATCAATGTCGATGATCAGACCGGGCGCTGGTCGGTCGACGCGACCAATATGATCCTGGTGCCGCAGCATTTTTACATGAACAACCACTTCGCCATCGAGGCCGCGGTGGGAGCTGCAGAGCTGGAGCGCATTCTGCGGCCGGCCGGCCATCGCTCGGCCTATTACTGGTGCGAGAAGGAAGCCGAATTCCACGGCATGTCCGGCGTCGATGTGTTCCGTCACTATATGCGCCGCATCACGCAGCGCGGATGGGGCCAATTTGATGTGCTCGACGTGTCGCCGGAAGCAGGGACGGCGACAGTGCGCTTGCGAAATTCGGCAATGGTTGATGGCGAGCGCCGCAACAGTGGTCGCAAGGTGTGTTACATGTTTGCGTCTTGGCTTGAGGGCTCGCTCGAATATGTTGCCGCAAGTGCCGGTCGTGAGGTCAGGTTGCGGGCGCAGGAGGTCTATTGCGAGGCTGAAGGCGCTCACGATCATTGTCTGTTCAAGGTCGAGCCGGCTTAATTTGAGCCGGCGAAATCCGTCTGCGACGGTATTGAGACGCGCCTAGCCTGGCTAGCGCAATCAGATCGGCCAAGCATTCAGAAAGTTGCAGTAGACGAGAGGCCTCTGGCAGCGGTGCCGCTGCCTCGTTAGGTGCTGCCGCATTTTGGCTCACCGTGAGTTATCGCGCGAATGATCGTGGGTCTGTGCTGCCAAGGGGCGGCTTGCCGTACGAGTATTCCGCGTAGAACCATGATTGGAATCTAACATTTCATGGTGGGCCTCGTAGTGCGTCCACGCAACGACCGCGAGGGCTCCGCCCTATGGGATTGTCCCGTCTCGGCGCAATCGGTTGATACAAGCGCGTTCGATAGGCTTCTCCGAGATTTGTCTTGGAAATATCGTCGAGTACCTTCGAAGCCGATCGTGTCCCGGCTGACCCGAGCTTTGGTGGCCGCGGATTACCTCGATTACGAACCCGTCGGTGGCAAATATCAGTTCCGTCCGCGCATTCTGACGCTGGTTTTTTCGCTACTGAGCAATATGAGAGTTCTGCCCGTTGTCCACGAGCAGTTACAGCGGTTGGCGACGCGAGCGGCTGCACCGTATCGCTCGCATGGCCGGACGCGCCGAAGATGATCTATCTCGACCGCTGTCTGGGAGAGCGACTGTCTTGTTGGTCAAGCGTTTTGATGCTGCCATGGGGTCTTGTCTCGCAGGATTGCGTTGAGGATGGTGAGCAGCTTGCGGGCGAGGGCGATGATAGCGACGAGCTTGGGCTTGCCGGCGGCGACAAGCTTGTCGCGGAACAGTTTGAGCTGCGGATTGAAGCGGGCGGCCACCATCGCTCCCATGAACAACACGCGGCGTACATTGGCCCGGCCGCCGCCGATGAAGCTCTTGCCGCGCCACTGGCCGGATTGCCGGGTCCATGGCGCCAAACCGGCGAGCGCCGCAATCTGACGACGATCGAGTGTGCCGAGCTCCGGCAGTTCGGCAATCAGGCTGCGCGCGATGGTCGGACCGATGCCGGGCACCGACACCAGCAAGTCTTCTTTCTCGGCCCAGGCCGGCGATCCCCGCACGTGATCGCCGATGTCGTCGTCCAGTTCGGACAACTCCTTCTCCAGTGCCTTGTGGAGCCGGGCGATGCTCTTCTTCAGCCGCAGATTGCTGACGCGCCGTGCACGCTGGCTTTCCGCGGCGATCATCTCGACGATCTGGCGCCGACGTGCCACCAGATCGGCTAGCAGCCGCGTCGTCGCATCGGGAAGCGGCCGCAGTTGCGGTTTGGTCGCCTCGGCAAAATGCGCGATCACCATGGCATCGATCGGATCGGTCTTGGCGCGCTTGCCGAGGGCATTGGCAAAGGCGCGCACCTGCGCCGGATTGACCACCACCACAGGCAGATCGGCGCCGCCCAATCCTGCGGCGACGACCGTCTCAAAGCCGCCCGTCGCCTCGATCGCCACCATCCGTGGCGGCCGCGCTTTCAGCCGCGCGATCAGATCATCGATCCCCGCACCATTGCGGGCAACCGCAAAACTCTCACCGCCCGGACGCAGCGCCACATCCAGCCGATCCTTCGACACATCGATGCCAACATAAATCGCGTCCATCTGATCCCATCCTTGCGCAACCGGGCTTGCTGAGCGGCCCAAGCGACTGTTCGGGTTCGATGGAACGGCAAGCAAGCACCCGCGCGCTCCCACGGGCTTGGTGTCCCTCAGGTCACTCGGTCTTCCGCCTGCCACCGCTCCGCACAACTTAGCAGATCCGGCGGCTGGCAAGTTACAAGGTCGTACCGTATTATTTCAGCGTCGGCTCCGCCATCGACATGGTAAGGACGGCGACAGGCCCGAGCCTATCTTGCTTCGCTCTGATGGCGGCAACATGTTCGGCGGTGGTCACGATCTCATGCGCCTACGTCGGCGCATCAATATACACGGCTGCATGCATCGATATAGTTTCCGAACCATAACAGAGGGGTGCAAGTCAGGCCGCGGAGAAGCGTTCGGAACGCCGCGTGGTGGCCGATCGTTCAATGCCGATGACTTGCAGACAAGACCGTGGTTTCTTCCCGGGCTATCCTGCGTGGTGGCTTCGTTGCCCGGCCAGTGGATACTGTCCCAGCGCGTCGAGTTGGCCCGAAATCTTCTGATGAAGACCGATATGCCGTTGGCCGATGTTGCACAGGCTTGTGGCTTTGCCGATCAAAGCCACTTCACCCGCATCTTTTCCGCTGCGACCGGATTGCCGCGGGGGCATGGCGCCGCGCGACTAGCAATGCAGGTTCCTCAGCGATTTGCTGAAGAAGGCCCACCGATGTCGGGCAGGGTGGTGAAGCCACGCATCAGGGTCCTTTCGGCCTCCGCGATGGCGGCGAGGTGGATGTCGCCGACAAGGCTTGTGCGCCAATCAGTGCCCGTATCAGCGGGAAGTGGTGCACGGGTCAGCAGCGACTGCAGACGCTCAATCACAATGAACCGACAGAGCCCGATCCTCAAGAAAGCCCCCACGTTCGTTGTGCGATATGGCAAGCGCCGCAAGCACTGTCCGGTTGTTGATTTCAAGCTTCTGATAGATGTGATGGAGATGTTGCTTGATGGTGCCATCAGCAATATTCAGCCGGCGCCCAATTTCCTTGTTCGACAACCCTTCAGATACCAGGCGCATGATCTGACGCTCGCGCTCTGTCAGCACCGCCAGAACACTCTCCGTGATCGCGATACTCTTCTGTTCGGAAGGTATAACGTTATTGACCGCGGGAAGCGGCAATAGCCTTTGGCCAGCCGCGATCTCCCGCAAGGACTGCACCAGGGGTTCGAGCAGCATGTCCTTCAGGATGACACCGTAGGCGCCAGCGGCGGCCGATAAAGCCAGTTGGCGATCTTCAACGACAGCGGTGAAAAAGACGACCCGCGTTGAAAGCCCCTCGGAGTTGGCGATGGCAACGATTTCCAGCCCGGTCAGGCCTGGCATTTCGATGTCTATAATGGCGATGTCCGGCGTTAAATTTCGAATCGCTTCGATACAGCTCGGGCCAGTGCTGCAGCACGCGACAACCTTGAAGCCGCTTTGCGCTTCAAGCACGCTCGTCAAACCTTGCAGAACCACAGGATGGCGGTCTGCGATCACGACACTGGTGCAACGCATGGGCGGTCCTCAGCCTAGCCCCCCAAAACTTAAACTCCACGCGACCCCGGATATTCCCTTCTTAGCCTAATTTTCGAGAGGCTCAAATTCGTTACGCTACATCGCAACGCAACAAAGAAAACACGTACAACCTTGGGTGGACGTATCTGAAATGGTCACTCAAGGATAGATGTCCCGTATGACGAAGCACGCACTCCCTCTGCGAAGTCTGCGGTGATTCCCCCGTTTACTATTATGAACGACATCCCTCAGTACCGGCCCATCGCCTATAACTAAAGGTATATAGGGAGATCGAGAATTCGCATCTAACATTCATAAAATCGTCGCAAACGAGAAGGGAGGCGTCTTCAATTCGACGACGAAATGCTTCTAAAAAGACAGAGTTTCTTGCCGACTGAAAATATTCCAATGCCAAAATTTCTGCCGAAGAAGCGGGGCTTAACCGCCGACAGATCACCAAGAATGAGCTGAATTTCAATCGCTCAATTTTTTTTAAATCAGTTGCGTATGGTTGGGAGGATCGCGATGCGGAGGCAACAATCTTTTTTTACAATTCTCGTTGGGAAAAATACTTTACTCAGAGAAGGTCTTGCCAGGATTTTACGCTCAGCAAATTTTCGTATCCTAGCCTCAGTATCAAGCGTGGATGATTTGCTCCCGGGTCAACCGCAAGCACACCAGCCCCTGCTTCTTATTGCTCACACCGGCGATGATTTTGACGCCGCGATTGAACAAATCGAACTTTTCAGGGACTACCATCCGGGCGGGCGCATTGCGATCGTGGCCGATCATTATCGAATGGACGAACTGGCTTCTGCGTTTCGGGCAGGTGCCAACGGCTACTTTGTCAACGTTATGACCTGCGATGTATTCATAAAGTCCATCGAACTGATAATGATGGGTGAAACGATCTTTCCTCCGGCATTTCTATCATCTGTTCTTGCTCCCGAAGGCAGTCACCCAGGCGAGACGGGGTCGCGCGACCAAAACAAGACGCAGGCGATTCTTATCGCTACAGAAGATATGACCACGCCGCAGCTTTCTCCGCGGGAAAAATCAATTTTGCACTGCCTGATTGAAGGCGCCTCCAACAAAAGCATCGCGCGGACGATCCATATCGCCGAAGCAACTGTAAAAGTCCACGTCAAGGCGATCCTTCGCAAGCTCCGTGTCCAGAATCGGACACAGGCAGCGATTTGGGGGATGAACAACGGATCACTGGCGGAACCGGCAAACAGCAACTCTCCGCCTTTAGCTGGCGATTCGAACGGTCGGCTTTCAAATCCCGTTGCGATGATCTCCGAGATCAAGAAAAACGAGACGCCAGTGCCACTGGGTGTGATCAACCACGAGCCAAATCATATTGAGGTCTCGCGCATCGACGGTCTGATCCGTAAGGGCATCAACGGAAAGATCTGCGGCGCGGCACGAATCGGCAAATAGTCAGCGATTGTTGGCGTAGGCGAGCAAGTCGCGCCGACCGGTGGTTGTCGGAGCGTGGCGCTCGCGCCGGTGAACGATCGAACATGGATACGTGAGGCGCTGACGATCGCGCGTGTTCTTGCGACGCGCTTCAATAAATCATTCCACCGATCTTGGGCAACGGTTAGTGCGATGTCGCTCGCGCGCGTGAGGGATGCCCGCGTCAGTTCCTAACAGGCTTTCTGAAAAGCCGGCTCGTTGCGCTGTCGTCGTCATTCCAAGCGCGGCGATGTCAATCGGGCCTCGCGATATCGCGCGCCAGCGATGCAGCCGAAGTCCGGTTTGGTCTGTCACGTCCCATCATGCACCACTGCGAGCTGCAGCTTTGCCGCTGCAATACAGTGCTCGCGTGCAATCCAACTATCATTCCGACATCTCATGCAAACGCACGAAGACGCGAGGATAGTCAGCGTCTAGTTTTCTCGTCAATGGCATTCCGGTTTGGCCATCAGCACCAGGCCGGGCTGTCGCGTTGATATGATGAACGATTGCGCGCTTCAGTAACACAGGAGGATAATATGAAGGCTGTCATTCAATGCGGCGGAAAGGGAATGCGCTTGCGTCCGCATACATCCATCTTGCCGAAACCGCTTATGCCGATCGGATCGCGGCCCGTCCTCGAGCTCCTGCTCAAATGGCTCAGGCGAAATGGCATCAGAGAAGTCTTCATCACGACTGGATATCTGGGCCACCTTATTCGCAGTGTTTGCGGCGACGGCAATCAGTGGAACATGCAGATCGTTTACACGCAGGAAGTGGAACCGCTTGGAACGATGGGCCCGCTGTCGCTTTTGCGAGAACAACTCGACACGCCGTTTCTGGTCCTCAACGGCGACGTGCTCACGGACCTGAATCTCAGTCAGTTCGTGAGCTGTCATCGCCGACACCAAGGTCCCCTCACCATCGCCACCGCCACACGTCCTACCAAGATGGACTTTGGCGTGATCGACGAGACGGGCGGTTGCGTCACCGGATTCCGCGAGAAGCCCGAACTGTCGCATCTGGTGAGTATGGGCATCTACTGCATGGATCCCTCGGTGCTGGACCGCATTCCGTCAGGTGTTCCATTCGGCTTCGACGATCTGATGGCCCAGATGCTGGAAGAGGAAATACCCGTGAACGTATTCAAGCACAACGGCATGTGGCTCGACATCGGGCGGGTGGACGACTTCCTCAAGGCTCAGGATATTGCATGGGACGAGCAGTCGCCCCCGGCATTCGTGGCAACCGTCGCGGCCTGACGAAGACGCTGCATGTTACGGCTGCTGCTCGTGCAATCTCAAACGTATCGCTGAATCCGGGATTGGAGATGAACACATGCTATTGGTATCAGAGCCAGTCCTGGGTCCGGACGAGCAAACAGCCCTAGCTTCTGTCATCGAGAGCGGCTGGGTTACGATGGGAGACCGGGTCCGGGAGTTCGAACAAGCGTTTGCTCATCTTCATGAGGCCGAGGATTCGATCGCCGTCGGCTCGTGCACGGCAGCCCTCCACCTCATCCTGCACGCGCTCGGCATTGGGCCGGGCGACGAAGTTCTGGTTCCATCGCTGACCTTCGTCGCCACGGCCAATAGCGTTCTCTATGTGGGAGCGCGCCCCGTCTTCGTCGATATCGATTCGGCCGAGATTCCGTTGATGTCGCTGGATGATGCTGAAGCCAAATGCACATCGAGAACAAAAGCGATTATTCTCGTCCATTTCGCCGGTTACCTCGCGCATCGCGACACTTGGCAGTCTTTCGCTCGTCGCAAGGGCTTGCTCCTGATCGAGGATGCAGCTCATGCGCCCGGACTGCCCGCAGTGGGGACCTATGGCGAGGCGGCAGCATTCAGCTTTTACGGCAACAAGAACATGACGACCGCCGAGGGCGGCGCCATTATCGCCCGCAGCCGCGCTCTGAGGGAAACCATCAAACGAGCACGGTCTCATGGCATGACAAGCAGCACGCGACAGCGCCTCACCAGTCGTCGTCCCGACTACGATGTTACGATCCTCGGATTCAACTATCGTATGGACGATTTGCGCGCTGCCGTTGGCCTTGCCCAACTCAAGAAACTTCCGGAATGGAATGACACCAGGCGACGCCTGTCCCTGTGCTATCGTCAGTTGATGGCGGAGCATTGCCCAGCGGTGATGATACCCTTCGCGAATCCTTGGCCATCGGCGCACCATCTGATGCCGGTCGTCCTGCCGACGGCAACCGATCGGCAGCCTGTGATCGATCGGCTCCGCAAGCGCGGCATACAGACTACGATTCACTATCCTGCCGTCCACCACCTGACATTCTACAGAGAACTCTATCCCGATACATTCTTGCCGCGCACCGAGGAATTTGCCCAACGTGAGCTCACGCTGCCGCTGCACCCCCGGATGAACCCGGCCGACGTGGAACAGGTAGTGAATTCCCTTGCAGCCGCACTTGGCACGGAGTTTCCATTAGGGGCAATCGCGTAGCCATGCGCGGAGCAGCGAACCAGCTCTTGGCGTCAACTCCTGCTACGCAGGTAGGCTTGCGGCGCGCCCTTGACATTCTGTTTGCCGGTGCTGCGACAGCCTCTCTCGCTCCTCTCTTCCTGATCGTAGCACTTGCTATCTGGATCGAAGGCGGAAGGCCGATTTTGTTCTCGCAACTTCGTCTCGGGCAAAATGGACGACCGTTCCGCATGTACAAATTTCGCAAGTTCAGGCCGGATTGCGACCGGTATGGATGTCCGCTCACAATGGAGGGAGACGGCCGCCTGACTAGGATTGGCCGCATCCTTGCCGCGAGCAAGCTGGACGAGTTACCGCAACTCTGGAACGTTTTGCGCGGCGACATGGCGCTCGTGGGACCGCGGCCTGAATCGCTCGCATTTTTCGACTGCTTTCACGGTGGCTTCGAGAAGCTTCTCGACCACAAGCCTGGTCTTGTTGGTCCGTGCCAGGTCATGTTTCGACATGAAAGCAAGCTCTATCCCGCTGACGTTGCGGCTGTGGATTTCTATCGCCAAGTTCTGTTCCCGACCAAGGCGAAAATCGATCTCGCTTATTTCCCGCGCCGAACACTGGCTTCTGATCTCGGCTGGATTGTTCGTGCGGCCTGGGCAATCGCGGTGGGATCGTGGACCGAATACACGCGGAAGAATCAATCGAAAGAATCTAAACAACAAACCGGACATTGACGGCCATGAATTACCTTGGTGCCAGAATTCTCGTCACGGGAGCCGACGGTTTCATTGGCTCGCACCTGACCGAAGCGCTTGTTTCGGCAGGGGCCAACGTTACCGCTCTTGCCCAGTACAATTCCTTCGATAGCCATGGTTGGCTGGACGACCTTCCGGATTCGACCCGAAAGAAAGTCAACCTGGTTCGCGGCGACATCCGCGATGCGGCTTTCGTCGGTCGTCTCGTACCCGGCCACGAAATCGTCTTTCATCTCGCGGCACTGATCGCGATCCCCTATTCCTACGTCGCTGCGCAATCCTATGTCGAAACAAACGTGCTCGGCACCTTGAATGTGCTCGAGGCCGCGCGGCAGTGCGGCACCGAGCGGGTCATTCACACGTCGACCAGCGAGGTCTACGGCACAGCCATAACAATGCCGATCGATGAAACTCATCCGCTGCAGGGACAATCGCCGTATTCCGCCTCCAAAATAGCCGCGGACATGATGGCAGGGGCTTTTGCGAAATCGTTCGGCGTACCAGTCGTCATTCTCAGACCATTCAATACGTTTGGGCCACGACAGAGCGAAAGGGCGATCATCGCTGCCATCATACGGCAGGCGTTAGATCCTTCCTGCCCCGCGATCATGATCGGGGATGCAACAACCGTACGTGACCTTACATTCGTTGCAGATACCGCGGCCGCGTTCATGGCTGCCGGACTGGCCGAGGGCATCGAATACGGCCAGCCATATAACGCAGGTAGTCAGCGGGCGATCATGATCCGCGACCTGATTGATGTCATCGTCGACCTTACTTCCAGCGACAAGCCTGTGCTTCAGGATGAGAGGCGTCTGCGACCGACAAATTCGGAAGTGCGAGCGTTGCTCGCTGATTGCACCCGCTTCGTCCATGCAACGGGATGGTCACCGCAGGTCACGCTGCGGGAAGGGTTGGAGCGGACAGTTGACTGGTGGCGTCATCGCCTTTCGGGAAAGCAAGTCCGGCGGCAAAAGGATTTCATCACATGATGGCCCGGCTGGGTTATGCCCGAGCTCTCCTGTGCTGTGGCGCTCTTGTCTTGCTCGCTTCCTCAAGACCCGCCTCAACGGAATCGCTCGCAAACGCCCAATTCCTCCCGGCGCCCGCCATGGATTTGCCTGGCTATCTCGCGCCAGTCGTCGATGCGTCTCTCGGTACGACCTTGGTTCGTGTGACCACGCCTGAAAGTCCGATGGGAAACGGCATGGTTTGCAAGCGTTCCTATTGCACCCATCGCTATTCGAGTGCGCAGGCGTGGAACGCCGACCAGAGCCTGCTTTTGATTGTCAACGGCTGCAATGGCCTGTGCTTTCTTGATGGGCACACCTATGCTCCACTGTTCCGGCGACAGCGCGGGGGTGAATGCGAATGGCATCCGCAAGATCCGGAGGTCATGATTTGTGTCGCCGGGCGCCGCATTTCGCGATGGTCGCCGCGAAGCAACGCCGAAGATGTAATTCTTGAGACTGAAGCATATCGCGAGCTTCAATTCGGTCCCTACAAGGGCAATCCCTCATGGGACGGCAACCGTATCGTGGTGCGCGCCATCGGCCAGCAGGGCACGCTTGTCGCATTTGCGATGGATCTTTCGGATCGCCGGAAATTTCCTGATATTGAGCTGGCGCGAATTCCCGGCAAAAACAGCTATTGCGGAATCTCGCCGCTGGGCAAGTACATATTCTGCCAGCAGTCTCTCATTGACTTCACAGATCAAGCATTTGTCTTCAGCATTGAGGGTGATCTCCTGCAGAGCTGGACAGAGCATCACCGGCCCGGCCACGGCGACATGACCGTCGATGCCGGCGGTGATGAAGTTTATGTCGGCATCAGTAAGTCGGCGCCCGACAAGTATCAGGTCATCAAACGGAGACTCCAGGACGGACAGGTCACGGCGCTCGCTCCCTATGGAGAAGCTCAGCATGCATCGATGCGAGCGATACGCCGTCCCGGCTGGGTCTTCATGAGTTATGCCGGCGCCGCGCTCGCTCCCGCCGGCGGCAAGAAAGTGGCACCGTTCGCTCAGGAAGTTATCGCACTTAAAATCGATGGCAGTGGCGAGTTTCGACGTATCGCGCATACGCGCAATGCTCCGTATGACTATTGGAGCGAAACGCATGGCTCACCTTCTCCTGATGGATCGCAAGTCATCTGGTCGAGCAACTGGGGGCAACGAGGCGGGCCGGTATTTGATTTTGTTTCCCGCATCGACTGGGCCGATCGAGACAGCGGAAACGACTTAGCGCAAGGAGATCGTCATGAAGGGCAACAGGCGCAGTAAGACTTTCAGCTATGTCCCCATCAGCGTCTGGGCAGGGATCATTGTCTTGGCAGGCAGCGACGGTTGCCTTGGAGCTCAATACAGCCTCGCGCCTGGCGATACTGTCGAGGTATCGGTCGGTGGAGCGCCTGAACAGCGCAATAGAGCTCAGATCCAGATTGACGGCACCATTGCTCTTCCCGGGGTCGGTACGGTGCCGGTTGCAGGTCTGACCCCGTCGGAACTTCAGACTCGCATGGAGACGCTGCTGCAGTCCAGGATTCTGCGTCAGCGCTCACCGGATGGGCGAGAGCAGGCGCTCGTCATCAAGCCTGGGGACGTGATCGCGAGCGTCGTGGAATATCGACCGATCTACGTCACAGGCGACGTTCTCACGCCCGGACAGCTGGTGTATCGCGCGTCCATGACTGTACGCCAAGCCGTTGCAGTCGCCGGTGGCTTTAGCCTGTTGCGTTCTCGCGGTCAGGTCGGTGCTATCGATCCGGCGGATCTGTTGCGCGATTACCAATCTTTGTCGACCGAGTACATCAAAGAGTATATCCACGTGATCCGCACCAATGCGGAACTCCAGGGCAATGACAGCTTCGATCAGAAGATACCCAGCGAAGTATCTTTGCCGGTCTCCGTCATCGAGTCGATCATGCAATCCGAGTCGGCGTCGCTAAAGACCGCGCAAATCGACTATCGTAAGGAACGAAGCTTTCTGGAGGATGCAGTCAAACAATCGGAGGCTCAGCTCGTAACCCTCAGGAAGCAGCAGGACGGTGAGGAAAAGGGTGTTCAGGCCGATGAGGATGAGCTTGATCGGGTAGCCAAGTTGTTTGGTGCAGGATCCTTGCCAAGCCCCCGTGTTACGGAAAGCCGACGCGCTCTTCTGTTGTCGTCGACAAGGCGTCTTCAGACGATGGTCGAAGTCATGCGGCTGCAACGTCAGCGCGACGACTTCGTGCGCCAGATCGAGCGGGTCGCCAATCTACGAACCATCAATCTGTTGCGCGAGTTGAAGGATTCAACCGTTCGCATGGCGGACTTGCGGGTTAAATTGCAGGCGTTGAGTCAAAAATTGCAGCCTGTCGGCGGTGCGGGAGCACTACCTGTCGGAACCAGCGATCTCCGAGCAGAGGTAACGATCGCACGAAAGGTCGGCCAGCAGTGGAACAGGATCGTCGCATCAGTTGATTTCGATGTAGAGCCGGGAGATGTGGTCGAAGTTGCGCTGCGCCCTTCGGGAGTAGCCAGCGCATCTAACTGAGCCATTGGCACAAGCGGGGGTACCCACAAAGGATACCGCGCTTACGACCTCTGGCCGGACGCCTGCACAAAACTGCGCGCTGAGGCGCGCATCGCTTTTCCAACCGACATTTCCTCCATGTCATTCAGACCGCTAGGGGCCCCACGAATAGTAGACTGCCTCAGCCAAATGTGCAGTCGGGTTACCCCAATTTGAACATTTACATGGCTCGTCGAAATTGGAATGCTTTCCCTCCGATCAATCCTTGTCATTCGATTGAAGTAGTAGCGAAGGGAATGACGACATGTTGAATTTGAACCAGAGTGCCACATTGCCCGGCGCAATTGCATCGCTTCATCCCTGCAGGGAATCCATCTTCAACATTTCGAATCGTGCTCCCGCTATCCGGCCAGACGCTGACCCAGGCAAGAAGCCCGACCTTGGCGAGCAACGTGACGTCCTACACGCGGTTTTGGCGCGTATTGGCTGCGGGCAAGTTCTGCTCAAGCGTGGCTGTGTGCTTGACGTGAGTGCAATCGGACGTGCGATATTGGAACGCGAATGCAACCTCACCACCAGCCCTGAAACGCTCTACAGCGCCGTCAAGCAGCTGGTGAACCGCGCGGGAGCCCAAATTCCCGTTGGCTCGACATCATGGCTCGCGACTTCCTTCAAGGAGGGCGTCACCAGCCTTGTAAGCCAGATGGTCAATGTTTGGACGGATGAAACCAGCACCATCATTCTGCTCGATCTCGACGCTCATCCGGAGCCGACGCCCCAAGCGCTCCGGTGTTTGTTCGGCTTCACAGCCGCGGAAACCCAGCTTGCAGTCGAATTGGCGCGCGGCCATAATTTACTTGATATTGCTCGCGCCCGACGGCTGAGCCGGACGACGATCCGCTCACATCTGGCCTCCCTGTTCGTCAAGACACAGACACGGCGGCAGGCGGAGCTGGTTGCATTACTCGGGCGTGTCGCCGTCCTGCCTTCTCCCGGTAATTGAGTCTGACGATAGGCACCCAGGCGAGCCTCCTTGTTCATCCGGGCACAAACACAGCGGCAAGTGAAACGGGTCGCCGACAGGCCTGCTTTGCTCCGACGTTTGAACTGATTCTGGATCTGACGACACGACGCTTCAGCTTGCGTGCATGATGCCAAACGCGCTTCGGAGTAATCCTCTTGGTGTCGATGTCTCAATTCTTCAGGATCGCCGAATACTTCCGACGCGGCCGTCATTCGAACGAATGAAGACACTTTGTGATCGCCTCGTAAGCTCACATAGTCCGCTCATACGCGAGGACATCGAAATTCATCTGTAGCCGATTCTCCGGATCGACTGGGCTGCATTCCGATTGCGACCGAAAGGATTAGCATGACGTTGCATGTGCTTTGTGTGGGAGGCGAGGATCATGCCCTACGGATCCCATTTCTGGCAGCTTTGCGCAGTCGTGGCTTTCGGGTGAGCGCTGCCGGTACTGGCGCCGCACTCCCGTTCTCAAATAGCGGCATCGAGTATCATCGCTATGACTTCAATAGATTCGGTGCACGGGTTGCTGACCGCCTAGCTGTCGGCCAGCTCTCACAGCTTGTGCGTGGCATTCGACCGGACGTTGTTCAAACGTTCGATACCAAACCAAATCTGCTTGCTCCTCTTGCGGTGAGAGGCGCAATCCCCATTGTGCGCACCATCAACGGAATGGGTTGGGTATTCTCCTCGGCACAGCTGAAAGCTCTTGCATTCAGGCCAGCTTACCTAGCGCTGCAGCGGTTGGCCGCCTGCTGGACCTCGGCAACGGTATTTCAAAACAAGGAGGATGGCGACTTTTTCCGCCGCTATCGTCTGCTTGGCAGCAGCCCCGCTGTACTGATCGGAAGTTCGGGAATCGATGTCGATGCTTTCGACACAGCGCGGGCTCAGGCGCCGTCCACCGCACAACTTCGTACAGAACTCGGACTCGGTGACGACGAAGTCGTCATGACTGTGAGCCGACTGACCGTACAAAAGGGCATACCCACGCTTCTGGATGCGGCGGCGATTGTCCGCGAAGCGCGGCCCCGCGTTCGTTTCTTGCTTGTCGGTCCAAGGGAGAGCGAAGGTCCTTTTGCCGTGGATCGGGCTTTGATTGATCGATACGCACCACACGTAATCGCTCTCGGTGCGCGATCCGACGTTCCTGCGCTTCTCGGAATCGCGAATGTCTTTGCCTTCCCGACGGAGTATCGGGAAGGAATCCCCCGTGTTCTGCTGGAAGCAGGATTGGCGGGTGTGCCTATTGTCGCCACGCGTATGCCAGGCTGCGGCGATGTTGTGGTGGAGAACTGCAATGGCCATTTGGTGCCGCCCCGGGACCCGCGTGCGCTCGCCGCAGCCATTCTCGATCTTCTCCAGGATCCTGCCCGCGCAAAGAGCATGGGACAGCGCTCGATCGCGCTCGTGCGCCGTGAGTTCGACCTGAACGTCGTGGCTGACCGCTACGCCGATCTTTACAGGAAGCTGATTTTCACCGGGAGGCGAAGCGAAGATCCGGCTGCTTTGTCTCGCGACGCCCATGAAGATCGAAGGGTTAGCCAGCACAGCGGGAAATCATCATGATCGCCAATGCGCTTCTTTCTTTTGGCATCGTGCTTACGACAGCTTCACAGCTGCGCCTTCCCGGAATTCCGCTGGGTGTTGGCGAGGTCTGTCTTGTCCTGTGGCTAGCCTTCGTCTCATTGCGAGTCATCGTTACCGGCCAGATTTACAACGCGACAGCTTTGCTCCGAATCGGTGCGTTTTGGGCCTGTCTTGCACTCGCCCTGAGCATAGGGACATGCGTGGCCTATCTGAGCGAGGAGCTGGACCTTCCTACGATGTTGCACGACACCTTCGCGTATCTGTTGGTGGCAGCTTTGACCTGCCTCATCGTCGCAACGATGGAAGCCAACGCTGCCCTACGTCAAACCCAATGGTTCCTGCTCGCTTTCTGGAACATCGCACTGGTCCTTCAGATCGCTGCGGGCTGGTCCATCATCAGCCTGCCGTCGGTCGATCCATGGTATTGGGATCGATTTCGAGGCTGGGCGGAGAATCCCAATCAGATCGCTCTCTATTGCGCCGTTTTGACGCCGCTGTCTCTCAGCCTTGCCCTGTCGGCCAAAGGGTTTGGCCGCATAGCGGGATCATTCAGTTGCCTGCTAACCTTCGCCGTCGGGCGCCTGACCAAAAGCGATACATTTCTTGTTGCGATGGTGATTGCCACCGCGATCTTTTCTTTGCTGCGTTTGCGCAGTTGGCTGACCTCGCCACAGCACAGACTAAATTTCCGGTCGGTGGTCGCGGTTCTGGTCATCGCCGCCGCCGTCCCGCTGGCGCTCGCATTAGCACCGTATGCCGTTGCGACCGCCGATGAGTTTGAAGGTCTGGCAATCAGTCTGGCCAAGGACCGTGGCGGCGAGGCAACGAAGCGCACCGCGTCCCTGCGACTGCAACTCTGGGAAGATGCACTCCATCGAGGGCTGGAAACCGGATCGCTCGGGCTGGGGCCAGGCCCGCATCTCGAGAAGCCGAACGTCGCCAATAACAAGGCGCTTCCAACTCCTTTCGAAGCCCATAGCACACTGCTGGATATATTTACGCAAGGTGGCCTGCTCGCTGTGATTGCCGTTTGCGGCCTCTTCGCAGGCACGTTCATGCTTATGTTCCGCGCGAAGCTCGATGCCCTGGCAGCATTGTTCGCTGCGCTGGCCATTTTCAGCATCAGCCATTTCATCTTGCGTCATCCCATCGTGTGGTTCGCGTTTGCTCTCAGCCTGATCCTCGGATCGGCGCGCCCGCCGTCGCCGCACACGCGTATCGGAAGCTAGATCATGTGTGGAATCGCCGGAATTCTTCAGATGCCACAAGCTTCCCGATCCGCCGATCTGGATGCGATCGGCCGAATGACGAATCGTTTGCACCATCGCGGACCCGATGCCCACGGCTCGTGGTGCGATCGTGACGCCGGGATTGCATTCGGGCATCGCCGGCTCTCCATCGTTGACCTCACCGACGCGGGGCGACAACCGATGTTTTCCGAGAGCGGCCGATTCGTCATCACATTCAATGGTGAGATCTACAATCATCCGTCGTTGCGACAGGAGCTTCAACGCCTCGGCCAGAACTTCATCGGCAGCAGCGATACCGAGGTCTTGCTCGCGATGATCGAGAGATGGGGATTCGAGGCTGCCCTGGCGCGCTGCAACGGCATGTTCGCAATCGGCCTTTGGGATCGGCAGACCCGTACGCTCCATCTGGCCCGCGATCGAATGGGAAAGAAGCCCCTATACGTCGCCAGAACGAGAAATGCCGTTGTCTTTGCTTCAGAGTTGAAGGCGATCGACGCGTTCCCCGATTTCGTTGCGGAGGTCAATCCGCGCGGGGTCGCTGAATTTCTCGCTCGCGGCTGGCTACCGGATGAACATTGTATATGGAAAGACGTCTTCAAACTTCCGCCCGGCAACATTCTATCTTTCGGCGCCGATGAACTTCTGGCATCTCGGGATGCTGCAGCGCTTCGGGCAAAGGCGCGCACTTGGTGGTCGCTGACCGACATCGCAAAGCACGGCCGAAGAAACCCCGTTTCCGCGGACGATGGCGAGCTCGTGTCGCATCTTGATGGCCTACTTCGCGAGGCTGTCGGTGAGCGCATGGTTGCCGACGTGCCAATCGGGCTGTTCCTGTCCGGTGGCATCGACAGTTCAACTGTCGTCGCCCTGATGCAATCCCAATCCACCCGGCCCGTCCGCACGTTCACTATCGGTTTCGGCGAGCCCGCCTTCGACGAAGCGGCCAGTGCCGCGGCCGTGGCTCGTCACCTCGGCACGGACCACACGGAGCTACGTCTCACTCCCTCGGAGGCCATGGATGTCATTCCCGAACTGCCCCGTATTTGGGACGAGCCGTTCGCCGATGAATCGCAGATTCCGACACTGCTGCTATCTCGCCTCGCCCGCCGGGATGTAACTGTTGTCCTCTCCGGTGACGGCGGAGACGAATGTTTTGCTGGATATTCCAGGCATCTTTTGACCGCCCGTCTGGCTCCCCTCCTTAACTCCAATCGAGCACTTCGGCGAACGGCGGCAATGGGTGTGTCATTGCTCGCCCGCGGTTTGCGGGAAGACATCGCTGACGCGTTACCTCTTCCTGGCCGCCTGCGACGGATGATCGGAAGCGACCGGGTTAACCGCCTTGCGCAACTGTTTGCAGGCAATGACGCCGACGACATGTACCGGAAAGTTATGCGGCTTTCCGAGCTGCAATTGACCCCGGAGCAGGTAACCGATTCGGCTAAGGTGCCGCCGCTGAACGATCTTCTATCCGACTTCATTGTACGGGACATGATCGGTTATCTCCCCGGCGACATTCTGGTGAAGCTCGATCGCGCCAGCATGGCGACAGGCCTGGAAGCGCGCTGTCCAATTCTCGACCATCGCGTCGTGGAATTCTCCTGGCGACTGCCGAACACGGCCAAGGTGCGCGACGGACAGGGCAAGTGGATCTTGCGGCAGGTTCTCAGCCGTTACTTGCCGCGCCACTTGATAGATCGACCCAAGCAGGGCTTCGACGTGCCTGTTGGCGCCTGGTTGAAAGGCCCCCTGCGCTCATGGGCTGCAGACCTGCTCTCCGAATCACGCCTTAACCGCCAGAATTTGCTGGACGTACAACGAGTCCAGAGCTGCTGGCAGGATCATCTGAGTGGCAATCGCGATCACTCGCGAATGCTATGGGCCGTCCTGATGTTGCAATCATGGCTAGGAATGATGGTTGAACAGAGTACGTGCCGATCGGCAGATACCCTCGAGCCCGCACAGTAGAGGAGCGAGCTATGGAAGCGTTAGTAGGAAGACGTATTCGATCCCTGCAGGCTCTTTCGCCGGATATGGCAGAGGACGAACTTGGGCGGCGCCTGACGGAACAATCCCTGGCTTCAAATGACGGTCTCCAGTCTTTGAATCGCGTGCTGGATAGTGTGCGGAAGTACAAGCGGCTTGTCGTCAGGATGATTGTCGTCGGCGCCTTGCTAGCTGGAGTAGCCGGCCTTCTTATGTCTCCTTCTTATCTGGCGACGGCACAACTTGCTGTTGACGTCCGACAGTCCGGCGCCGTCGATGCCTTGAATGCCGGTGGCGCATCCGCAGCACCTACACCGGCCGCCGAGGAATCCACCATCGACACACATGTCACGGTGCTGCTTTCCGACGCCTATCTGCGGAGACTCCTTCCAACGCTCCGCGCTCTCGAAGATGCGAGGCACGGTGCTGAAAAGGGGTCACGAACGTGGATGCAAAGCTTGCGCACGCTCTTTGGTCGTACATGGTCAGCAACCAAGGAGCTGCTACTTGGCAAGAACCACGAGCCCGATGACGGGTCGGCTCTCGCTGCTCTAAAGCGCAGCTTGAAGGTTGGTCAGGAGCGGCGCTCCAGAATCATCGCCGTTACTTCTACGGCCACCAATCCGCAACGAGCGGCGGAAATCGCCAATACGGTGGCACAATCGTATGTCGACGAGGTCGCGCGTCAGAAGCAAAGCGATGTGGAGTATGCTTTGAGCTCCCTTGCGACACAATCATCCAAAGTTCAGCGTGACCTTGCAAAGGCGGAGGAGGAACTAAAAGCCTCCCGTCTTGGCCAGCCCTCACCCTCCCGGAACGCCGCGCTGGAGTGGCAGGTCACCACGCTGGCGCAACAGTTTGAAACGCTTCTGCGGCGGCGGCAGGAGCTCACCGCAAAAGGTCTGACCGCGCAATCAGACGTCAGTATTCTCGCCACGGCCACACCGCCAGAACGACCGACCTCATTACACCCGCTACTTATGATTCCTCCTGCGGCAATTATCTTCGCTCTGCTGGCTTCTGTTCTCGCAGTCGTATTGAATCACTTCGATCGGACCCTGCACACGGAAGCCGACGCCGCTGAAGCTCTGCGTATTCCATGCGCCGGACTGATACCTTCGATTCCACTGGAGCCGGGCAAGCAGCCGCATTATGTTTTGGAGGAGCCTGCGAGCCACTATGCCAGAGCAATCCGCTCCATTCTGGTATCCATACTGGCCTCCGACCCGGCAACCCCACGATCGCAGCGTGTTGTCCTCGTCAGCTCCAGCATCGGTGGGGAAGGCAAGACCACACTTGCATGGAGCCTTGGTCTTTACGCTGCCCGGCTCGGGTGGCGCACTCTACTCCTTGACTTTGGCCAATTCACTCGTCGACCGGGTGGCGAGAGCGCCAACTTACTCAGTGTACTGGCGTACGGCCGTCCACTTGCAGACGCGATCGAACATATCCATGAGTCCGGAATTGACTACCTGCCCGCCACATCGTTTGGGGGACATCGGCTTCGGATTCTCGCCGACCCCAAGATTCCTTCGTTGCTCCGACAGCTGAGCGACACCTATGATTTCGTGATCATCGACGGACCTTCGCTGCTGGAAGCCCCGGAAGCAAGACTTCTGGCGAGTTGGGCTGACCACGTTTTGCTCGCCATTCACTCTGGAAGCACCGATCGTGAGGCGGCGCAGACCGCGCTGCATCAACTTGTTCGGACAGAACATCTCAACCCTGCCCAGAACACGAGATTCTCGTCGGTCTTAACTCGTGTCGAGCCGCTACAGCAGGACCAGTTCGGTGAGCGCGCACAGCAGCTGGTCAAGAGGACTTGGGGCGCACTCTGCCGGCGGTCGAAGAGAGCAATCACGTGGCGAACGTGGCGCGGAGACGCAATCGAGCTGAAACGCTCCGGATCACCCAAACTGAACCCCCGCAATTGGTTGAGAAGCGATTGAGGGCAGCATGATTATCGAGACCTTCGGTCCACCAGGCGCTGGCAAAACAACCTTTAGTCAGGCACTCGCTCAACGCCTGCGTGACCGCGGGTATGAGGTCGACCTCGTACTTACGTTGCCGCATCTATCCAATCATCTTCTGAACTTTGGTGGATTTCTTCCAGCGCTGCAGCGCGTCACTCTCGCGATCTTCGCCACCATCGCAATCTTGTGCCGTCCTATCGCAAATGCCCGAGGGTTGCGTCTAGCGAAAGACCTGCTCCGACTAATGCCACCCAACAATCCCGTTTGGTGGATCAGGCTTAGCCAATACGTCGTCCGATTCTCCTGCGTGTGGAGAGATTCGCACAAGTCAGATCGCATCGTCTTGTTCGACCAGGGCTTTGTGCAGATCGTTTGCACCTTGGCCCTGTTTAGCCGAGCAGACGAGAAGACGATCGCTCGTGCAATCGGCATGAGGACACAATCCGATCTGCTGATCCGGTTTGATGCTCCGAAGGAGCTGTTGGAAAAGCGCCTCCATGAGCGAGTACACCAAAAAACCTACATGGAGAAATGGTTCGAGCCTGACGTAGCGACCTTTCTCAAGGCAAAGCCGATTACTGACTACGTTGGCTCATTACTCGCGGCCGAGCATCAACGGTTGATCTGCATCAACTCGCTTGATCCCGGCCTGATGTCTAGGGCTCTCGACCGTATCGAAGAAGAGGTCTCGAGTAAGTTCAGGCCCAACGGAGCGGTCAGCTCGTCACCCGACCCAGGGGAGGAAAGTTTTGAACCTTATGCCGAGAAGTTCACGCCACCCCTGCCGACGCCCGAGACAATCGGAGCTTTCACAGCTCCGGCTCAACCCGAGCTCGCTCGGCGCATGGCCAGCGCAAGTCTGTGGGCGTTCGTTATCTATGTTGGCGGCGCCGGGCTGACGTGCGTGGCTCAACTTGTCATTGCCCGTACGATAGGAGCGACGAGTTACGGTATCTATTCATACGTCTTGGCCTGGACGACCCTTCTCTCTTACATCGCGGGACTCGGGTTCAACACGGCTCTGCTGCGATATGTGCCGGCCTATAGCGCGACCGGAAAGTGGCCATTGGCGCGCGGAGTCATTCAATTTGCATTCGGACGATCATTGTTGGTTGGGATGTTGATTGCGATCTGCGGAGTCGCCACCGCACTATTCCTGTCGGAGACGCTTCATCGGGAGCTGACTATCAGTCTGGCGGTTGGCATGGCGACCGTCCCATTGGTCGCGCTTTACGTTCTCGGTTCCGCTACGGTACGCGCGCTGGGTGGCGTCATTTCGGCAATTGCGCCCGAACGCTTCGTTCGGGATGGCCTTATGGTCGTGCTGCTTCTGCTTGCCGTGGCACTCAACGTCACGCCAATTGATGCGACAACGGTTTTGATCGCTTTGATGGCAAGCTCTGCCGTCACAGCGGCCATCGTCGGACTGAGCATGCGGAAGCTTTGGCCGCCACAACTACGCTCGGCGGTGCCGGCTTATGCACCTCGCGACTGGTGGCATCTCGCCTGTCCTGTCATGATCTTGATTGGAGTTGAGGTTCTCATGAGCCGCGCCGGCGTGATTATCCTCGGCTGGACCGGCGATGCCCACGAGGCTGGCATCTTCGCACTGGGGTTGAATTTAGCTCTTTTTCTTGTTCTCCCTCGGATGGCAGTAGGGACTTTCTTTTCGCCGAACGTCTCGAAGCTTCACGCGCATCGGAATGAGGCAGCGCTTCAGAGTCTGTTTGCCCGAGCAACTGTCCTGTCGCTGGCTGGAACAGTCGTGCTGGCACTTCCACTTTTGTTGCTGACGGTACCGCTACTCCGCTTTTTTGGCGAGGAATTCGTTGCAACAGCTCCGGTCGCCCAAATTCTCGTCGTCGGACAGATCTTTGCTGCTGCTACTGGTCCGCAGCAAAATCTTCTGACCATGACTGGGCACGAGCGAGCAGCTGCCGCAATCACAGCGATCGGAGCCATCATGAACGTTGTCGCCTGTGCGATCGGCATTGCTTTCTTTGGAGTGATGGGTGCCGCCGTTGCGACGGCCGTGACGAATGTAGCCTGGAACATGGCAATGGCGATCTACATCTACAAACGCGTGAACATGACGGCCGGCCTGCTCTTTGCCTTTGTGGAGTTTCGTCGGCCCGCCGCCGCTGAATAGCCCGGTAACTGGATAGAGGCCGGAAAATTGGTGCAGCCCTATCATTCACTCGAAGGACGTCAATAGCCGACGTGTGGCCTACGATCTCCATCCCGCAACGGTGAGTACCGTCATGCAACTTCAGAGATTTCCCGATGGATCCTTGGCGAAACGCGCGAAGACGTTCGCTGGCGGGCGCGCACTTTCCGGAGATTCAGGCGAGCCTGCACAAACCCTCTGGATGAAACCTCCCGAATTGCCCCTCGACCTGGGCGGGCCTGTCGATCGCCCGTTCAATCGTATGGGCGTCGAATTTGCCGGCGTGCCCGCGATCACGCATCTGGATGCGGTGGCAAAGAGATTTCCGAACAACGTAGCCATCAGCGATGACACCCGCCAAATCACATATTCGGATTTTCTGATCAGAGTTTTGACGCTGGCCCAGGCGATTGCAGCGGTGGCTCCCGAGGGGCGGGCCGTCGGCCTGTTGTTGCGCCACTCGATCTGGCATCCGATCGCCATGCTTGCATGTATGGCCGCAGGGCGCCCCCTGGTGCCGCTCAATCCGCGCGATCCGGACCAGCGACTTGCCCACATCGTTGCAAATGCACAGATTTCTGTACTGATCGGCCAGGGGGACAGTAGCTCAACCAAATGGATCGACGAAGACGGCCTGCGTTGGATCGATATTACGCACGCGAACGAACTTTTCGATGACGCCCCATCGCTTGAGCCAGTCTCGGTGGATGCACCTGCCCTTGTGCTCTACACCTCCGGTAGCACCGGACAGCCAAAGGGTGTTGTGAATAGCCAGCGCAGCTTGCTCCAGCGTGTCCAGCAATATGCGGATGCATGCCACATAGACGCCACTGACGTCTTCATGCCTCTGAGCGGCCCTACGACCATTGCGGGCACCAGAGAGATGCTCACGGCCTTGTTGACCGGCGCAAGATTGCATATGGCGGATGTCGAGGCCCTTGGCCTTCGCGGCGTGTTGCGTCAGATCCGATCGCAGCAGATAACGATCACCTACATCGTTCCCGCTCTTCTGCGGGCAGTGATTACCGCGAGTGAAACCGGTGATTTCGAATCGCTCCGGGTTGTCCGCATCGGCGGCGAGAAGGTGCTGTGGACGGATGTCGCGCTCGTCCGAAAGGTCGTGAAGCCCTCCTGCTTCATTCAGATCAGCTATTCGTCGACCGAGACTACCGGCACGCAGTGGTTTCTTCCTGACGACTGCAAGGAAAGTGATTTCAGCATACCCCCGGTTGGTTATTTGCTTCCCGGAATGTCGTGTGCCGTCGTCGACGACAACGGGGTGCCTGTGCCCACCGGCGAGGTCGGAGAGCTGATCATCAAGAGCATGCATGTGCTGCTTGGCTACTGGGAGAACGGTCAGGTGCTTCCTGCATTACCCGACCCGGATGATAGCCATTGCCGCATCTTCCCGACAGGCGACCTTGTTACTGTCGATGCGCGCGGATTGATGCAGATGCTGGGACGAAAGGGGCGTCAGCTCAAAATCAATGGACGGCGTGTCGAACCGGCTGAACTCGAGGTCGTCGTACGCAGAATTCCCTATGTGAGCGACGCCGTCGCCATCGTCACCGATTCAAGCGAGCTGGTTATTTTTGCATCGCCAGGTGTCGAGGCCAAAGCAACATTCACGGCTGACGTTCGGGACGTCATCAGGCAGACACTTCCGACCGCATTGCATCCCACCAGATTGCATGAAATCGCAGAGCTTCCGCGGCTCGCCGGCGGAAAGATAGACGTCGCGAAACTCAAGGTGCTGGATAGCGAGAGCCGAAGAGGTCCAGCCCCACCTCAGCCCCCAGGGGCGGGTGAAGTGAAGCAAGCCGAAAAAATAGTGGCGCAGGTATGGACGCGGATCCTAGGTACGGCCGACGTTGCCAGCCGCTGGGACGAGGCAGGTGGCGATTCCCTCAAGCTTCTGCGATGCGTGATGGAGCTGGAAGAGCTGGTCGGCCAAGAGCTCAACATGGAAGCTTTCACGGTGGACATGAGCGCAGCCGATATGATTCAGATCGTCGCTGCAGGTGGCCGATCGCAGCGGCAACAAGCCGCCGGGGAATTCCTGCCTCATCTGGTGATGTTGCCAGGCTCGATAGGTTACGGTCCGAGTCTGGCGGCGTTCGGGGCGCAGCTGAGCAAGACGGCTCATGTGATCCCGATCCGCTACCCGGATCTGACGTCTGCCCTGACCGGATGCGGCTCGGTCGACCACATGGCGACGTTGGCTCTGGAACAGATTAACGCCGTTCATCCTCGCGGCGACATACGTCTGATCGGCTATTCGCTGGGTGGCGGCGTCGCATTTGAAGTGGCAGCCCGGCTGATTGCGGAAGGCCGGTCGGTGAAATTTTTGGGCATTCTGGATACGAATATCGGCCCCCGCAGGAGTGACTATCGGGAGACCCTGTCACGTACGCTGCAACGAGTTAGATCACACCGGGTTACGATGTACCGAATGCTGTGTCGCGCTATCGCAAAATGTGTTGCTCGACTCCACTGGGAGGTGAAGTTCTGTCGAATTCTCGATGCGAGGATCTGGACGCGTTTGGCCGGCACCCGCTTCATGCTCAAGTTGGAGCTTGAGGAGATTCTCCGGATGCAGGAATTCGGCCGCTGGGTGGCGAGTGCCAAATCTCGCTTGCCAATTACCGGAACGCTATTCCTTTGCAACCGGCGAGGGTCACCAGCACACCTCGGATGGGACTCTCTGTTTGCAAAACTGGAGGTAATTCCGATTGCTGGCGGCCATCTCGATCTCGTGATCGACCCGCATTTGACCGTCAACCGACCGGTCATCGAACGAGCGATCACGTCGTCCTGTTCCTGATCTTCGACCAACAGATCCAACAGATTTGAACGAGGCGATGCAGATCGCAGAGGCCCCCTCTGGATCAAGGTCGCAAGTAGCTCCAGCCTCGCTCTTGCAGCTCCATGATCCGTACCACTCCGGATTTGGTGACCTTGGCCTGCGGGATGAGAGGAATATCTTTCGCCTCAGCTTTTGCCATGTTCTCGCGGGTGTTCCCGCATGCTGAAAAGGTCAGCTGTGGCATGGTTTCGCTCATGGATTTGATGCGCGCTTTGACGGGAGAAGTGTCATCTCGCAGCATATGCAGTCCGGGTCCAAAAACGACCACTTCGATCCCCACCTTTTGACCGATCTCGCTGTAGTGCTGAGCTACATTGCTGACATTATTGAGAGCGAGATTGATTGTCGCGGGGTCATTGACGTCAACCTGTACAACGAGCCGATGGGGCTGCATTCGGATGGCGGCAGTGGTCACCTTGGCGTTGGCGTTCATTTTGGCAGAAGTCTTGGCAGACGTATTGATTTCTACAGCCCCGCTGGTTTGGGTGCTCAGCATCAAGATACTCCCAACGGCGGCCATGCTGGCGAAGACGACGAGTGATCTGGTCATGTTGTTTCCTTGAGTGTGCTGGGAGTGCGGGCTCAAGTGTGCGCGATAGCGTAATCGCGCGCGAACGGGCGGGTCAAGAATGGTTCAGACAATGCAGGCGTGATCTACTTAATTGCCGCGATTGGTGCGCCTACCTCGTTGTGACTACTTCCATTGCTACATCGACAAACGGCCGATGAAGGCTGTGTCATCAAAATGGACACACATAAAAGCTCACCTGAGTTGTCACGATGTGGTCACAGGCAGTTGAGGTAGCATCGCATTGGCTACCGCGATCCAAAGCTGTTGAGGGCTCCCGCGCAACAAGCAGAACCGCTGCGCGTGCCTCGTCTGCAGTAGGAGCTTGCATTCTGTGGGTCCTCATTGGGGCTGCGGAGGATGGGCTATGCGGTGAAAGCCAATTCCGCGCGCAGGCCTCCGAATCTTCTCAAACACGGGAGCGGAACAGGGCTGAAGCCCTTGCACCTGTGCTTGTCGCGCCCCCCCGAGCAGAACTCAATGCAGCCCAGTCGACGGCTGAAGCGACCAGCACCACGCTAAGACAGACGCTTGATCAAGAGCGAGCTAGGGCAGACGCCCTTGCGGGTGAACTTGCGACCCTCCGGGCGGAACTCGAGACGGCGCGGGTGTCAGGCAAGGAATCTGCCCAGGCCATCGAGGTAGGGATCAGGCAAACGCAAGCGCTCGAACAGGAGCGAGACAAAACAATCGACCTTATGCGTGAGCTTGCCTTCCTTCGGACGGAACTCGACGCGGCGCGGATCGTGATTTCGAAAGCTGTGCAAGCCACCGAGGCAGAGATCAAGCAAGAGCAGGCGCTCGAACAGCAGGAGCGGTGGAAGGCAGACGCGCCCGCCTATGACCTTGCTTCCCTTCGGGCGGAACTCGATACGGTGCGGATCGCAGCTTCGGACGCCGCAAAAGCCACCGCGGCAGAGATCGAGCAAAAGCAGGCGCTCGAACAGCAGCTCAAACAGCAGCAAGACGGGACGGAAGCCCTCAAGCGTGAATTGATCTCTCTCCGGACCGAACTCGACGCGGCGCGTGCCGCGACGCCGGAGGCTGCGCGGATCGTCGAGGCTGCGAAGGTCGAACAAGAGCGCGCATCTGCAAAGGAGCGCAGCCGGACCGAGGCAGTCGCCCGCGAGCTCTCCTCGGCGCGTCAGCAGATCGAGGAGCATGCCAGCCGCCTCGCGGCGGCACACGCTGAGGTGCTTCGGGCGACGGAGGCCAGCAACACCACGGCAGCAGAGCAGAAGCGAGCTCTTGCCAGCGAGCGCGAGCGTGCTGACGCACTTGTGCAGGAGCTTGCTCTTGTTAAGAACCAACTGGAGGCTCGAAACCAGCAGCTTGCTGCCGTGAGTGCTTCTCAGACTCTCGCTTCGCGCCAACCCGCCCCTACTGGCCGGAACGAAGGCGCGGCGGAGCCCCATGCGAAGACGACCGAGGGAAAGATCGCCTTGCCGCAGTGGGCTTCCACTCAGGCCGTCGCTTCATATGCGGAACGATCGTCCGTGTTGGAAACGCCACCGCAAGCACGGTCGACCACTCGCGAAGCCGTGCCAAGTGTGGAGCCGAAAGTCCCCGTGGCATCAGAGGCAACCGTGCTGGCGAGTGTCGCTCCCTATTCTGTGGCGGACGAACAGAGACTGCTTGTTCGGGCGAACGCATTGCTCCGGCAAGCTGACATCAGCGGGGCGCGCCCATTGCTTGAACACGCTCTTGGACATGGTAGCGCGCGAGCCGCCTTTATGCTCGCGGAGACCTACGACGCCCGCGTGCTGAAATCGTGGAGCGCACGTGGGGTCCACGGTGATTCCAGAAAGGCACTCGAACTGTATGAAAAGGCACAGGCGGGCGGCATTGAGGATGCGAAGGCGAGGATTGAGTCGCTGAAATAGCAGCCTGCTCCTGACGCGTCAGCCCTAGATGGTCATTCCGAGAATGGAGACTCGCATGTCGCTCATCAAGTTCTCATTTGCTATGGCATTAGCGGCGTTCGGGCTGCAACTGGCTGCCAATGCCCAATCTCTCCCGACGCGCGAGACGCAGGCTATGGCGGCGGTGAAAAGGACCGAAACGGCCGCGAAAGAGCGCATCAATGCATGGACTGTCGGCCTCGCCGGCGGGCTCATTGAAGGGGCTCCGCTTCGTCTCGCGGCAGAGATCGCTCGCGTCGTAAACGAGGAGGATAAGCTTCACGTCCTCCCGATCGTGACGCGCGGAGCAACGGAAAACGTCAATTCGCTGCTGTATCTTAGAGGCGTTGATGCGGCGATCATCAACACGGATGCTCTTGAGGAATATAAAGCTCAAGTTCCGTCTATCGAACGGCGCATCGTTTACGTTCTGAACCTCTTTCCGTCCGAACTGCACATATTCGTCCGCCCGGAGATCCGGTCGCTCGAAGAGCTTAAGGGAAAAAAGGTCAATTTCAATACGCAAGGTACGGCAGCCGCCTATTCCGGTCCGCTGATCTTCAGTCGGCTGGGACTAAACGTGGAAAAGATGTTCATTCCGCACCAGGTCGCATTGGAGCAAATGAAGCGCGGAGAAATCGCGGCCGTTGTGTTTGTGACGTCAAAGCCCGTCGACGCTTTTCTGAAGGGACGCTGGGATCCCGGATTTAAGTTCCTCCCCGTCGAATACGGCGCTAAATTTGAGGACTACTATCTTCCATCGTCTATCGATGCGGCGGACTATCCGAGTCTGGTGCCGAAAGGTGAGCGGATAGCGACGATTGCAGTCCCCACCATTCTTGCGGCCTATAACTGGCCACAACAGTCTGACCGATACCGGCGCGTGGCGCGCCTTGTCGATCACCTGTTTGGTCGCTTCGACCGGTTGCAGTCCCCTGGTTTCGATCCGAAATGGAAAGAGGTCAATCTGCGGGCCAGCGTGCCGAGCCTCGGCCGGTTTAAGCCGGCGCAGGAATGGCTTGATCTTCCGCAAGCCGTAACAGCAGGACGGTCCCCATGAAGGACACGGGTACTCTCGGTCTGGCTGTGCTCTTGATTATGAGCCAGACTGTGTGTGCTCAAACCGGTGGCGCCATAGATCGCCTGAAGACCTGCTCACAGTTTGAAGGCATGGAGCGCTTGAAGTGCGTCGATGAGCTGTTGGGGGAGATGACCGAAACCCACGCTACCACGCCGTCTCCAAGTCCGAACTGGATCATCAGCGAGACCACCTCTCCGGTGGATTATCAGCCGCAGATTGAGGCGCTGATGACAGCGCGCACAGCATCGCAAAATGCTGCCTCCGCGTTCGCCATCCATTGTCGCGCCCATCGCACGGAGTTGATAATTTCCACAACGGGATCCTGGAAGCCGGTCCCGGATGGCGAGGTGAAGGTCGCGCACCGGATCAACGAAGAGCCAGTTGTTGAACAGCGCTGGCGGGCGTTAGAAACGGGGAAAGGTCTTGCCTTTCCAGGCGACGTTGTTCGCTTGCTCCGCTCAATGCCGGATGGTGGCCAGCTTCTCGTTAAAGTCCACGTTGGGAAAGGTCCACCATATGAAAGTACGTTTCAATTGGTCGGCTTGAATGCCGTCCGACGCAAGATGGCGACGGCATGCAACTGGCCCGCGCCCTGACCGACGCGCGTACGAGTGCAGGACAACGCGACCAGTTCCCTCACCTCCGTTGCGAAGATACCAGCCCGACATATCTGTCGCCTCGCCGCATGCGCAGCTGCCTTCGCACCCGCTCGTTCATCCAACGCTCCAACATCTGCAATGTCTAGGCGTTGCGGCAACGATGGTTGTGCTGAACCAAGCCGCCGGCGATGCCTCGGCAAGTCGCGACGCCGGTTGGCCGCCTTAGTCCTCCCGCATGCCACGCCGTATCGCATCGGTCATCGGTTGCATGAGATAGGCAAGAACGGTGCGTTCACCAGTCGCGATCAGGACGTCGGCCATCATGCCGGGCTTGAGCTTCTCGCGAATTTTGTCGGGAAATTTCGTCACTTGCACTGAAACTTTGACTTCGTAGTAAGGCTGGTGCGTGGCTTCGTCGCGAAGCGCATCGGCTGCCACCGAAAGAACTTCGCCGATGGCGATCGGCGTCGAGCGAGCCTTGAACGAGGGAAGCCGCACTTCCGTGGGCATGCCGATTTGTACGTGATTGACGTCGAGAGAGGATATTTTCGCGGCAACCACGAGGACGTCGTTGTCCGGCACGATCTCCATCAAGACGTCGCCCGGCTTGATCACCGCGCCGACCGTGTGGACTTTCAGATTGACGATACGTCCGGAGCGAGATGCGCGAACGTCCATCCGACCGAGAACGTCTGCGGCCATGCGCAGCTTCTCGCGCGCGTCAGCGAGCTGAGCGCGGGTGTCGGCAAGCTTACCGGTGGCTTCCTCCAGAACTTTCTGCCCGACCTGATTGATCTGTAACCGTGCTTCGTCGATGATCCGTCCGAAGCGCGCGATGTCGGCGTCGTATGAACCAATTCGGCCCTCAAGGTCGGATTTGGAACGCTCCAGAGTCGCAATCCGCGCGAACGGAACAATCCCCTGGTCGGCGAGCGGCTTGAGCTTGGTATATTCCTGCGCCATGCTGTCAAACTGCGCGCGTGCAGCCTTGCTTTGCGCAGCGTTTCCCTGGATCTGGCGCTGCGCCTGTCCGATCTTTTCTTCAAGGATCGAAACCTCGATCTTTCGCGCGACGCGGCGTTCCTCGAACCGCCGCTTCTGGTCGCCCATGGCACGCTGCGCAGAGGGATCGGAGGCCTTCTGCGTCAGTTCGGATGGAAACGTGATCGTATCGGCCCCATCGGCTTCCGCAAGCAGACGCGCCTCTTCCGCGATTGCCGAATACACGGCCGAACGCGCCATCTCCTCCCGCGCCCGGTCCTGTGTTGGATCGAGTCGCAACAGCACCTGTCCCTGTTCGACATGCGCGTCGCCCCTCACCATCAGGCTTTGGACGATGCCACCTTCCAGGTGCTGAACGGACTTACGGTCGCTCTCGACGACGATCGAGCCTGCAGCCACGACGGCACCATCGATGGAGGCTAGGCCAGCCCAACCACCAAACACTACGAAGGTCAGGAACACGATACCAAAGCCGCGTCTCGCCGGAGTGCGCCAATCGCCCGATGGGTCGCCATTTGCGTTCCCGGCGTCTCGATTCGGGAATATCGACAGCCATACCTTTGATAGCCAGATCAGCAACCGCGCCTTGATCTCCACAAATCGTTGCAAGACATCAGGCCTGCGAAACGCGTGGCCGCCATCGCTCAAACGTCTGAGGAGTCGCGCCAGTTCGTCCTGAGCAGCAATCTCTGCTCGCAATTTGGGAATCTTCATCATTGCCTCGTGACATGGACAGGCCGAACCGAACTTGGGAACGGCGCGTGGCGCGAGGCCCCGTCAACTCGGTGGCTTTCTGTTGCGATCCGCGGTTCGCGGCGCATGGGCGCAACGGTCTCACCAAGAAGCAAGGGAAGAAGCTCTTCGCGCGTACCCGCGCGCCCGATGCGTCCGTCATGCATGAAAACAATCTTGTCGACCAATGAAAGGAGATTTGGTCTGTGATTGATGATCACGATCGTTACACGCTGTTGACGGAGCATTTGGATGGCATCAGCCAGAGCACGATCGCCGTCACCGTCCAGATTGGCGTTCGGCTCATCGAGCACGACAAAGACGGGCCTGCCAAAAAGTGCGCGGGCCAACCCGATGCGTTGTCGCTGGCCGCCGGAAAGACCCGCCCCGTTTTCCCCGATGACAGTGTCGTAGCCCTGCGGCAGCCGCTGGATCATGGCGTGCGCCGAAGCCAGCTGCGCCGCCTCGACAACCTGTTCATCCAACGCGCCGTCACGAAAGCGAGCGATGTTGTCGCGGACGGTTCCGGCGAATAATTCAACATCCTGCGGCAAGTAACCGAAACTTTGTCCAAGGAAACTGGCCTCGAAATGCCGGATGTCATTTCCATCGACGCGTACGCAACCCTGTGCGGCTGGCCAGGCTCCAACCAGCGCGCGCGCTAGGGAAGATTTGCCGGAACCGGACGCACCGACGATCGCAACAACTTCGCCAGGTGACAGCCGGAAACTGACATCGGAAATCGCCGCCAACTGCGATCCCGGTACCATAACGGTCAAAGCCTCGACGGAGATGTTGCCGACCGGGGGCGGCAATCGCGTCGGTTGTCTTTCCGTCGCCCGCGTCCGCAGAGCCTCGTCGAGGCGGGAAAAAGACGTCCGCGCCGACACGAACGCTCTCCATTGCGCGACAGCCGCCTCTACCGGTGCGAGCGCGCGCCCCATGATCAAGGAGGCAGCGAAGAGAACGCCTCCCGAGATCTCCTGATGAATTGCCAGGTAAGCCCCGACGCCCATAATCGCCACCTGAATCGCCATCCGCAGAAATTTCGAGATTGCGAGCAGCGTTCCGCCGCGTTCTCCGGCCTTGGCGCTTTCAACGAGCGCCTGTCCATGCGTGGCGCCCCAGGCGGCGCGTATGGCAGGCCCCATTCCGAGACCACGGATCGCTTCCGCGTTACGAAGCGAGGACGTCAATCGGTCCAGAGCGTGGAGATTCTTGAACGAAGCCGCCATCAGCGGCGCTTTGGTGGCGCGCTCATTGAGAAAGGCGAGCGCAAGGATGACCAGCGCGCCTGTCAGAGCAACCATGCCGATCGATGGATGAAGCAGAAAACACATGCCGAGAAAAATCGGAGTCCAGGGTGCGTCCATCAGAGACGTGATCACGCCGCCGGATAGAACGTCGCGCAATGTGTCGACGTCGCGCAACAGCTGAACATGATGCGAGCTTCCTGTGCGCACTGCCTGTGCGAGAGCCGTTTCGAAAGCTTCTCCTGACAGCAAATGGTCGAAGCGAATTCCGGTTTGCACGAGAACACGGCTGCGAAAGTGCTCGAGTGCTGCGTAACTGATGAAAAGCGCGAGCGCGATCAGCGAAAGCAGCAACAGCGTCATCGCGTTTCGGCTCGTCAGCACGCGATCGTAGATCTGCATCGTATAAAGCGGCGAAACGAACACCAGGAGATTTATGAAGATAGACAGCCCGCCAGCGGCAAGCAGGCCTGGACGTATCTGGCGGAAAGCGTCCGCAAGCGCGGGCGGTCTTGCTGAAGTATACATGTGTGCATCCAGGCCGCCCGGATCGGACGGCGCTAACGTTAGAGAAGCCATATGCGAAGAAGCGAGCGCGAATTGGCTCGTACGCAACACATCCCGCACTGCGCGAGACGGCATTCCTCTCGCGACCATACTGGCCGCGATGATCCCCAAATGGGGGGCCATGAAGGCCCCCCAAGTCGCTTTCATATGCGCGGATCACCGCGCATATGTCGTTCTTTGTCGCAGACTCAGTTCTGCGGGTTTACCAGTGCCACGAATGGTGATCCACGTGATGGTTGTTGTGGAGGCTGGCGAGATCCAGATGCGGCGCCAGAGTTGCGTCGGTGACGTCGCTCGAAGCCGTATCCGTTGCAGCCGTCGCTGCTGCGGTTGCAGCGGGCGAAGCGGATGCGTGCTGATGATGACCACCCCAGAAAGATTTGTTCCCATCCGTGAGATGAGAAAAGTCCAGCCTGTGATGGTGGTTGTGCCCGGAGTTGCCGACGTCGGTGGCCGGAGCCGTCGTCGTCGGCTCGGTGGTCGTAGGCGCAGTCGAGGTGTCGACAACGCTGCTGGAAGCGGTATCCGCTGCAACGCTCACGGACGCGTTTGCCGCGGATCCGTGGTGATGGTGTCCACCTCCGGATGATGTGCTTCCTTCGGTCAGCTGGGAGAAGTCCAGCTTGTGATGGTGGTTATGCCCGGAGTGGCCGGCGTTGGTGGTCGGCGCCGTCGTCGTTGGCTCGGTGGTCGTGGGCGCAGTCGAGGTGTCGACCGACGCTGCGTCGGTAACGCTGCTGGAAGCGGTATCCGTTGCAGTGCTCACGGACGCGTTTGCCGCGGATCCGTGGTGATGGTGTCCACCTCCGGAACCGGACGATGTGCTTCCATCTGTCGACTGGGAGGAGTCGGCCTTGTGATGATGGTTGTGCCCGGAGCCGCTGGCATCGGTGGTCGGCGCCGTCGTCGTTGGCTGAGAGGCCGTGGGCGTCGTCGAAGAATCGCTCGAAGACGTCGTATCCGTCGAGGTGCCGCTATGCGACGTATCGACCGGCGTCGTCGGGTTGCTGCTCGACGTGTCAACCGGAGTCGTGCTTCCAGTCGATGTCGAATCCGTCGTCGTGGTGCTCGTATTGTGCTGCAGGAATACGTTCTGGAGCGCTTGCGAGTTTTCCAGCGCCACGTCTCCGTTCTGCGATCCCCAGGCGTAGGCGTAGTCGAAAGCCGGATTGGGAACGACAGATGCCCAATGGTCGAGCATTTGCTGTTCCTGCGCGGCGGTCGGCATCACATAGTGACCACCCTGATCGGTGACCCAGTTACCGCCGCCGAATGTCTGAAATACCGGGACGATGCTGGCCTCCGGAATTCCAGCGGCTTTGGCGGCAGCGACAGCCTTGTCAATCATGCTGTAGTCGACTGTCGAGCTATCCGACCGCACCGGATACGGATCGATTCCGAAGAGGTCGATATGGGTGTTCTCCGGGGTGTACGTATTCGCGAAGCTGGGATTATCCGAAGATCCCATGTTCATCATGGTGATGAACGTCTTCGCACCCGGAACGTTGGCGTGAATCCAATCGGACTCAGCCTTCAGGTTTGCAGCGGTCACGAGGGTATTCCACTGCCCCGTGGGATCTGGCTCATCCTTAAGGAAGAAACCGTAGACGTTGGGATTACCGATGTAAGGTTTCACAGCGTCGATGAAGCTCTGGGTGACGCCGTCACCCTGATCGAGCCAGACGAGGCCCTTCACGCCTGCCGGCAAAGCGTTCACTTGCTCCACCGACGAAACGTCGGCAAGATTGAAGCCTGCTTGAGCTGGGGTGAAGTTACCTTGTGCGTCGATGTTGTCGCCTGATGCGTAGTGTAATGTTGCCAATACCGTTCCCCTGTATTGTAGTACGTTGACGAGGCCCCCAAGAATCTTCGTAAAAGTAAATGCAGGTATGTAACTACAGTTCTGCGTTAGCTTTGATCGAAGCGCCCATGGATTAACGTTTGTTTACGTTTGAGGCGGGAGTTTGTCGCAGCACCGGACGAAACAGTGAGTTTATTGTGCTAAAACTTGGAGGCTGGTATCAGAGAAGTGTTAGCACGGTGCGTAACGATTCAATCTGTTCGCAGCGGTACTTTTCGATAGTCCCGATGCGGTGAAGGAACTACACAAGCGCGCATAAGTTTCGCTGAGAGAAATGATACTCGGTGACGCGCGTTTCGCTTTCCTTTGCTGCAGTTGCACTCGTGACGACGACAGCAAGCTTCTCTCCGACCTCGGGTGCCCATTTCGGGCGTCGCACTTCGGAAAGCCCGTAATGTCGGCGTGGCGCGATCTCACTCTTTCGACGCAAAATGCGTGCGCCGGTGCCGGGTCACATCAATGCCGCGGCAGAACCTGGCTCCGTAGCTGCACTTCATGCCCTCGAGCAGCTTGATCAATCTGCCGGCGTGGCTGTGCTACAAACGTCATGATGCCGATTGTACAAGCTCAGGCATCAGCTGTTTTGAGCCATCGAGAAACACCCTCACTGCGTCGTTGACGATGTCGTCCAGTCGCTCCGGTGTGGGCGTGTCGTAGACGAAACGCCGGATGGCCATATAGAAGATGCGGCCGTGCAAGCCCCAGAACATTTCGACTTCGCGCTCCGACAGCGGGACCTGATCGCTTGAAGGCAGCTTCAATTCGTGACGAAGCTCGCGGCAGGCGGGCTCGATGATTTGTTCGCGGACGATCTGAAGATACCGTTTGGTGATGTCGAACGATTTCATCCCGGAGAACACGAAGATTCTCACCCAGTTGTATTCGAAGACCTGCTCGACATATTCGAGATAGAAGCGCGACAGCCGGGCCTGCAGCGACAGCGTGCGATCCTGGATCAGGCCGGCCCAGGACGGCGACCAGCGGCTGAGATAGATCTCTTCATAGACGCGTTCGATCAGCGCCTCTTTGCTCGGGAAGTGGCGATAGATTGCCGAATGGGTGATGCCCATGCGTTTCGCCAGTTCGCGCGTCTGCCCGCCGAAGCCGTGTTCCGCGAAAAATTTCACGGCTTCATCGACGATGAAGCGCTCGCGCTCCGCCGCGCGCATGTTGCGACGCGGTGGCTTTTCGACTGATTTGATGGGCTTTTTTGCCATTTTTGCTTCGCGTTGCGGGAGTTCTGAATAGCTCAATTCGAAAAAGAGACCAAATGGTCATTTTAAGTTGACCCGGGGAAATCGACGTGTTCTAGATTTCCGACCAAATGGTCACAACTGGACGTCCGCGAGACGTTTAGGGAGAAGACGTTGAAGGCGAGGGCGTTCAACTATGTGAGGGCCTCCACCGTGGTGGAGGCTTTGAAAGCGTTCGAGGAAGCCGGCGACGACGCGAGCTACATCGCGGGCGGCCAGAGCCTCGTGCCGACGCTTGCCTTGCGTTTGCAGGCGCCGCAATTGCTGATCGACATCGCGCATATCCCGGTGCTTCGTGGTGTCGACCTGCAGGGCGACTGGCTGCGCATCGGCGCGCTCACCCGCCATCACGAAGTGCTGACCGATCCATTGATCCGCCAGCACGCGCCGCTCTACAGCGAAGCCGCGCCGCATGTGGCGCATCCGGCTATACGAAACAAAGGCACCCTCGGCGGCAGTATCTCTCATGCCGATCCTGCGTCGGAATTCCCGGCGATGACGTTGGCGCTGGGCGCCGAGCTCGAAATTGCTAGCCGCGACGGCGTACGTCGCGTGCCGGCCGACGATTTCTTCCTCGATCTGTTTCAGACAGCGATCGAACCGGGCGAGCTGCTTGTCGCGATTCATGTGCCGGTGGTTCAGCCCAATCATCGCTGGGCCTTTCATGAGCTTGCGCGTCGGCGTGGCGACTTTGCGTTGGTCGGCTGCGGTGTTCTCGCCGAATTCGTCGATAACGTCGTCAAACAGGTGCGTATTGCGTTCTTCTCCGTCGGCAGCACGCCGCTGCGCGCCCGGCAGGCCGAGGACAGTCTGATCAGCAAGAGGCTGGATCAGGCCGCGATCGCTGCGGCCCAGGCCGTTGTCGGCGACGATCTCGATCCGCCTGAAGACGAGCACGCGCCGCCTGCCATGAAGCGCCATCTTGCGCGCGTTCTTCTTGGCCGACTGCTGGGCGAGATCGCGAGGCAGGGCGCATGAGCGATCTCGTCAATGTCACCATGACGGTGAACGGCACTGAGGTGTCGCACAGCATCGCGCCGCGCATCACGCTAGCGGATTTCCTGCGCCAGACGCTAGAACTGACCGGCACCCATACCGGCTGCGAGATGGGCGTTTGCGGCGCCTGTCTGGTTATTCTGGATGGCCGCGTCGTACATTCTTGTCTGACCTTCGCGGTGCAGGCGAGCGGGGCGGCCATCGAGACCGTAGAAGGTCTCAGTGATCGCGCGGTGATTGCGGATATCCAGGAGGCATTTCATCAGCGCAACGCCCTGCAATGCGGCTTCTGTACGCCGGGCATGCTGATGACAGCCCACGCCCTGTTGTCGCAGCCAGGTGTGCCGTCGCGTGAGGGCATTCGCGACGCGCTATCTGGAAATTACTGCCGCTGCACCGGCTATGAAGCCATCGTCGACGCCATCGAGAAGGTCGCGCGCGACCGCGATGCTGGTGTGATTGCTCAGGCGTCCGAGGAGGTCGGCGCATGAGCGTGCTAACCCCACTGGATCGTCCGAATTCCTATATCGGCCGCTCGGTGCCGCGCCCGAACGCCAAGCGATTGCTGGCCGGTCGCGGCCGATACGTCACCGACATCACGCTGCCGCGCATGCTGCATGTCGCCTATGTACGCAGTCCTTATGCGCACGCCCGCATCGTCTCGATTGATGCGACGACGGCGCGCGAGATGCCTGGCGTGCGACTGGTGGCTACCGGCGAGGATCTCGCAAAACTGTGCGCGCCATGGATCGGCACCATGGATCACTTCAAGGGCATGAAGTCACCGCCGCAATTGCCGTTGCCGATCGACAAGGTCGTATGGTCCGGCCAGGCGGTTGTCGCGGTCGTGGCCGATACGCGCGCACTGGCTGAAGATGCAGCCGAGGCGGTGTGTATCGAGTTCGATGAACTGCCCGCTGTTGTCGATATCGACGCTGCGCGCGCACCGGATGCGCCGGTTATTTCACCGGAACTCGGCAGCAATCTCTGTTTCCACGGCAAGATCGATACCGGTGGTGTCGAGGATGTCTTCGCCGGCGCCGCGCATGTGGTGGAGGAGGAGTTTCACTTCGGCCGCCACACGGCGGTCACCATGGAGCCGCGCGCGATCATCGCTGATTACGATGCCAGCGAGGGGCAATTGACGGTGCATCATGCGACGCAGACGCCGTATCAGTTCCAGGACATCTATTCACGCCACTACGGTATCCCTGAATCCCGTGTGCGGGTGATCGCATCGGACATCGGTGGTTCGTTCGGCATGAAGCTGCACATGTATCACGAGGACATGGCGGTGGTCGGGCTCAGCATGATGCTTGGCCGTCCCGTCAAATACGTCGCTGATCGTATCGAATCTTTCGTGTCCGACATTCACGCGCGCGATCACCGCGTCCGCGCGCGCATGGCGGCCGATGCAGAGGGTAACATCCTGGCGATGGACGTGGAGGACGTTACTGGCATCGGGGCATTCTCGGCCTATCCGCGCACCAGTGTGGTCGAAGGCAATCAGGTCTATCGCCTGATGGGCGCGCCTTACACGTTCAGGAATTACCGGGCCGATCTGCAGGTGGTGTTCCAGAACAAGGTGCAGATGAGCCAGTACCGCGCCGTCGGTCATCCAGTCGCCTGCACCGTCACCGAGCGTCTGGTGGACATGATTGCCGACAAGACGGCACAGGATGCGTTCGACATCCGCAGCCGCAACATGATTGCTGACGATGCCTATCCCTGCACGTCGCCGACCGGCTACCAGTTCGAAGCGCTGTCGCATCACGCTTGTCTCGCCAAGCTGAAGGCGATGATGGACTACGACCGGCTGCGCGCCGAGCAGGCGGAGCTGCGCACCAAAGGCATTCATCGCGGCATCGGCATTGCCACCTTTGTGGAAATCACCAATCCCGGTCCGGCCTTCTATGGCGTCGGCGGTGCGCGCATCTCGTCGCAGGATGGCGCCATCATCAAGATCGCGCCGTCGGGGGATGTTCATTGCTCGATTTCAGTGACCGAACTCGGGCAGGGCACCGAGACCATCATCGGGCAGATCGTCGCCGAACATCTCGGCGTCGATAGCAATCGCATCAAGGTGATGACAGGTGATACGGACACTACCCCACATGGCGGCGCGACCTATGCCTGCCGCGGCGCCGGCATTGGCGGCGAGACGGCGCTGCAAGCGGCGAAAAAGCTAAAAGCCAATGTTCTCGCGGTGGCTGCGGCGATCCTGCAGGACGAGCCGGATAAGCTCGACATCCATAGTGGCTGGATCGTGGATGCCGCGACGGCGCAGCAGCGCATGGAGCTCTCGGAGATCGCGCGTATCGCTTACTTCCGGTCGGATACGTTGCCGCCCGGCACACAGGCGCAACTGTCCGTCGCGCATCACTATGCGCCGCAGGGCTATCCCTTCGCATTCACCAATGGTGTTCAGGCCTGCCATCTCGAACTCGATGTCGAGACAGGTCTGGTCAAGATACTCAAGCTATGGGTGGTCGAGGATTGCGGCCGTGTCATCAATCCGCTGCTGGTCGACGAGCAGATCCGCGGCGGCGTCGTGCAGGGGCTCGGCGCGGCATTCTTCGAAGAATGCGTCTACGGAGACAACGGTCAGCTCACCAATGGCTCGCTTGCAGACTATCTCGTGCCGATGGCGGTGGAGATGCCGGACATCGAAATCGGACATGTCGAGACGCCGACGCTGGACACCCAGCTCGGCGCCAAGGGCGTTGGCGAGGCCGGCACGGCTGCGGCATCGGCAGCAGCGCTTAATGCGATGAATGATGCGATGAAGCCATTCGGAGGAACGGTCGCGCAGGTGCCAATGACACCGGCGCGAATACTCAAGGCGCTTGGACACATCTGACTCATAAAAGAAATCAAACGGAGGACATCATGACGAAGGACATTCAAGACACCAAACGCAATCATATTTCGCGCCGCCATGTGCTGGCCGCGCTCGGCACCGGCGCGAGCATCGTCGCCATGCCGTGGGTCGCACGCGCGGCCGACGACACCATCCGCATCGGTTTTCCGACACCACTGACCGGGCCGTTCGCTGCCGAAGCCAAGGATCAGGTCAAGAGCGCAGAGCTCGCCGTCAAGCAGTTCAACGACAAGGGCGGCGTCAACGGTCGCAAGATCGAGCTGCTGGTGCGCGATGACAAGCTCAATGGCGGCGAGGCGGCGACCCGCACGCTCGAGCTCATCGAAAAAGACAAAGTGCATGCGATCGTCGGATCGCTGTCCAGCGCGGTGCAGCTCGCGGTCAATGAAGTGACGCGTGCCCGCGGCGTGCTCTATGTCTCCATCAGCCAGTCCGACACCATCAATGAAGTGAAGGATTTCAGCAAATACACCTTCCATGAAGCGCTCAACCCGACCATGACCGCAGGTGCCGTGGCGCGCCATGCGTTCAAGAAGGGCACCAAGGTCGCGCATCTTGTGGCCGACTATGCCTATGGCCATGAAATGCTGCGCGGCTTCAAGCGTGCACAAGCCGTAATCGGCGCTGAGACCGTCGGCGAGATCATGCATCCGTTCGGTGCGGCCGATTACTCGACCTTCATGCCGCGTCTGCGCTCGATGCGTCCTGACATCCTGTGCATCAGCAATTTCGGCCGCGACCAGGCCAATTCGATCAAGCAGGCGGTGGATTTCGGCCTCAAGCAGCAGGCCAAGATCGTCGTGCCAGTGTTGCTGCATAACCAGCGGCTGGCGGTGAGCCCGGAAGTGTTCGAAGGGGTCGTTGGCGGCTCTAACTACTATTGGGGCCTTGAGAGCCAGTTGCCGAGCGCCAGGGCATTCAACGACGCCTATCGCGCAGCCAATGGGGGCGCGATCCCGACCGACTACGGCGCCTATGGCTATACCGGCGTCTCGTCGCTGCTGCAGGCGATGCAGGTGGCGGGCGGTACCGACACCGACAAGGTGATCGCGGCGCTGGAAGGCCTGAAATACGATGTCGCCAAGGGCCCGCAATATTATCGCAAATGCGATCACCAGTCGGTCCAGTCGGTCCTCGTGCTCGAGTCCAAGAAGAAGGCCGATATGAAGGGCGACAGCGATCTATTCAGCATCGTGGCCAATGAGCCGGCTTCGGAAAACGTGCTGCGCAGCTGCACTGAACTCGGCTTCCCGGCCTAACGAAAGCATTCGTCGTCCATGGATACGGAACTCATTCTGATGCAACTCTTCTCCGGAGTTGCCCTCGGTGCGATCCTCGTGATCACCGCGCTCGGCCTGTCGATCATTTTCGGCATGCTCGGTGTGGTGAACTTCGCGCATGGCGCGCTGTTCATGGTCGGCGCCTATGCCGGGCTGTGGGTCGCCTCATTGACCGGTAGTTTCTGGTGGGGGCTGCTCGTTGCCCCCATCATGATCGGCGTGTTCGGGATGGCAATCGAATATGTCCTGATACGTCCGCTTTACGGCCGTTCTATCGACGATCCGCTTCTGCTCACCTTCGGTCTCAGCTACGTGCTGGTGGAAGGCGTGCGGATCGTATTCGGCAGTGACGGCATTCCATTCCCGACGCCGTCATCACTGACCGGGGTGGTCGATCTCGGCGTCGGTTTCTTTCCGATCTACCGCATCTTCGTCGTCGGCGTCGTCTTCCTGGTCGTGGTGCTGCTGTGGATGGGGCTGGAGAAGACCAAATTCGGCCTGATCGTGCGCGCCGGCGCGCGCGATCCAACCATGATGAAGGTGCTCGGCGTCGATATCAGCAAGGTCTGGCTGCTGGTGTTCGGGCTCGGTGTCGGTCTCGCCTCGCTCGGCGGCGTGCTGTCCGGGCCGATGCGGTCAGTTAATCCGGAAATGGGCGCCTTGGTGCTGGCCGAAGCTTTCGTCGTGACGGTAATCGGCGGCCTCGGCTCGCTGGTCGGCTCGATCATCGCGGGTCTTCTGGTCGGCGTCGTGATCAGCATGACCGCGCTGTTCGCACCGGAAATGGCGACCATCGTGATGTTCGCGCTGATGGCCATCGTCCTTCTGATCCGGCCGCAAGGTCTGTTCGGCAAACTCGCGTAACGGAGCGGACCATGACATCCCCAGCGCTCGCCGTTTCTCCTTCCGCCGGTGCGCGAAAACCTGCGCGCTTCAAATCGCTCGTGACCAAATATCGTGTCCCGCTGTCGATCCTCGCGCTCTGTCTGTTGCCGTGGTTGCTGCCGTCCAAGGCGCTGGCGGTGAACGTCCTGATCTACGGCACGGTCGCCGTCGGCTATAATCTGCTATTCGGCTATACTGGCCTGCTATCATTCGGCCATGCAGCCTTTGTCGGCACCGGGGCGTACGTCACCGGTATCGCCATCGGCCAGTTCGGTGTGCCCTGGTATCTCGCGGTGCTGATGGGCGTTATTGGCGGTGCGCTGCTGGCCTTCGTCATGGGCGCGCTGTCGACGCGAACGCGCGGCATCTACTTTTCGATGGTCACGCTCGCTCTCGCGCAGCTGGTCTATTACGTGGCGCTCCAGACGCCGTCCTGGACAGGTGGCGAGAACGGATTGCGCGGTTTCACCGTCAACAAGATCAATCTGTTCGGATTCGAGATCAATTTTCTCGACCCGGTCAACAAATACTATGTGCTGATGGCGTTCGCCGCCGCAGCGCTGTGGCTGGTCTCGCGCATTCTCAACTCGCCATTCGGCGCCGCCATCGAGGCGATCCGCGAGAACGAGCGTCGTGCACGGACCTGCGGCTACAATGTCGAGCGCACCAAGCTGTTGTCATTCACACTGTCAGGCACGATCTGCGCGCTTGGTGGCACCATGTCGGCACTGCATCTGGCCTTCGTGCCGCTGGATTCGCTGCACTACCTGTCCTCCGGCATGATCGTGATGATGACGCTACTGGGCGGCGCCAGCAGCTTCTTCGGCCCGTTCATTGGTGCACTGGTGTTCCTGGTGATGGAAGACGTGTTCTCGCTGTGGACGTCGCACTGGCAGATCATCGTCGGATCCATCTTCGTGCTGTTCGTGCTGTTTCTGCCTAAGGGCATCTGGGGCACATTTCTCACAAAGGTCATGCGATGAACGCGCCGCTTCTCGCCGTCAACGATATCGGAGTGAGGTTCGGCGGCTTCGTCGCGCTGCAAGGCGTGACGACGGAGTTCCGGCCGGGCCGTGTCACCTCCATCATCGGCCCCAACGGTGCTGGCAAGAGCACGTTCTTCAACGTGCTGTCCGGCGTGCTGACGCCGTCCAGCGGATCGATCCACTTCAAGGGGGACGATCTCAAGGGCACGAAACAGCATGAATTCGTGCATCGCGGCATTGCGCGCTCCTATCAGATCACCAACATCTTTCCCGATCTGAGCGTCCACGAGAACGTTCGTGTCGCTGCGCAGGCCAGTCGCTCGCGCTACAATATCTGGACCAACCGCAACAGGTTCACCGAGCTGGATGCTAAGGCGGATGCGGCGCTCGAATCCGTCGGTCTGGTCGCCAAGCGCGATGAGACCGCGAAGTTTCTAGCCCATGGCCAGCAGCGTGCGTTGGAGATTGCCATCGCGCTGATCTCCAATCCGGAGGTGCTGCTGCTGGACGAGCCGACCGCAGGCATGGGTCCGGAAGAGACCAAGGAAATGGTGGCGCTGCTCGAGAAGCTCGCCGCCGAGCGGACCATCCTCCTGGTTGAACACAAGATGAAGATGATCCTCGGCCTCAGCGATCGCATCCTGGTGCTGCACCATGGTCGGCTGATCGCTGATGGCACGCCGCACGACATTCAGACGGACCCCGAGGTTCGTCGCGTCTATCTGGGACAGAACGATGGCTATGCTTGAAACCAAAGACCTGAACGCCTGGTACGGCGCCAGCCATACGCTGCATGGGGTCTCGATCTCGGTGGCGCAGGGCGAAGTCGTCGCGCTGGTCGGCCGTAACGGCGCCGGCAAGACCACCACGATCCGTTCGGTCATGGGGTTAATGTCGAAAACCACGGGCGGCATGACATTCGACGGCAACGACCTGACGTCGATGCCCGCCCATGATCGTTTCAGGCTCGGCCTTGCCTATGTGCCCGAAGAGCGCCGGATCATTCCTGGACTCACGGTGCGCGAAAATCTCCAGCTTGGTCTCGTTGCCAGCCGCGGGAAGATCGACGAGCGCGAAGCCATCGAGGAAATCGCAGAGAGCTTCCCGCGCCTCAAGGAGCGCCTCGATCAGGAAGGCGTCACCATGTCCGGCGGCGAGCAGCAAATGCTCGCCATCGCGCGCGCGACCATCGCCAAGCCCAAGATGATCCTGCTCGACGAGCCCTCCGAAGGCATCATGCCGGTGCTGGTCGAAGAGATGGGCATGCTGTTCCGCAAGCTGCGCGATCAGGGCGTCACGCTGCTGCTGGTCGAGCAAAACGTGGAATGGGCGCTGCGCCTTGCTGATCGCGCGATCATCATGGACCAGGGCGAGGTCGTTTACGAGAGCAGCTCGGCGGCATTGCTTGCCGACAAGGAAATCCAGGAACGTTATTGCGCGGTCTGACGCGCATGCTTGCAGACAGGTCACTCCCATGCAGATGAAAGACAGCCAAACCGTTCCGGCCTCGCGCGACAAGGTTTGGGCCGCGCTCAACGATCCCGCTGTGCTGAAGCAGTGTATTCCCGGCTGTCAGGTGCTGGATATGACGTCACCGACCGAGATGACGGCAACGGTCGTGATCAAGGTGGGCCCGGTGAAAGCGACCTTCGGGGGCAAGGTGACGCTGAGTGATCTCGACCCGCCAAACGGCTACAGGATAACGGGGGAAGGCTCTGGCGGTGTCGCCGGTTTCGCCAAAGGCGGCGCAGCAATCAGGCTCGAGGCGGCCGGCGACAATGAAACGATCCTGCACTATGAGGTCGACTCCCAAATTGGCGGCAAGCTGGCGCAGCTCGGTGGGCGCTTGATTGACTCCACCGCCAAGAAATTGGCCGGCGAGTTCTTCACCAAATTCGGCGCGGTCGTTTCCGCAAGCTGAACGCGGCGGCTGTGACCTATTGCACGACGAACTGGCTGCGGGCCTCGCGGACCTTGGCGACGATATAGCGCCGTACCTCGCGGACCCGGCTCGTGTCATGCGTGTCTGGATGCGAGACCAGCCAGTAGCTTCGCGTGAAGCGGCTGGCGGGCAGGATGCGCCTCAGCTCGGGATAAAGCTGCGCGGCATAATCGTGCAGGATGCCGACGCCGTGACCGGCGCGAACCGCTTCAAGCTGACCGACCACGCTGCCGCATTCGAAGCGGCGGGTGATCAGTTCGCTGAAGGTCGACGCATAGTCCAGCGCGCGGCTGTAGATGATGTCGTAGATGTAAGTAATGAGCAGATGATTGGCGAGATCGCCGGGCTCGCGGATCGGCGTCGACCGGGCCAGATAGTCCTCCGACGCGTAGACGCTCAGCGTGTAGTCGGTGAGCTTGGTGCAGATCAATTTCCCTTCGTCGGGCCGCTCCAGCGTCACCACGATATCGGCCTCGCGCTTGGCAAGCGAAAAGGTGCGCGGCAGCGCCACGAGCTGGACGATGAGATCCGGATTGGTTGCGGCAAAGCCGCCAAGCTTGTCAGCCAGAAAATAATTGCCGAGCCCGTCCGGTGCGCCAATCCGCACTGTGCCTGCCACCTTGTCGGCGGCCGATGTCAGCTGCGATCCCACCTTGAGCAGTTCGGACTCAGCGCGCTCGGCGGCGGCGAGCAGCGCAACTCCCGATGGCGTCAGCGACGAGCCCGTCGTCTGCCGGTTCAGCAGCTTTGTCTTCAGGTCTTTTTCGAGGGCGGTGAGCTGGCGCGCGACTGTTGCGTGGTTGAGCTTCAGCCGCTTGGCAGCACCGAGAATCTGGCCAGTACGGGCGACTTCCAGAAAAATCCGAACTTTGTCCCAATCCATCGTTGGACTCTATTTGCTGCACATCGAAGCCGCAATACTTCGCGTTGTCCGGGCCGGGGAAGCGGCGCAAGACCGCCGGAGCATCAAAGGAGAGTTCGATGGCTTCGGAAATCAAGCACTATATCGGCGGACAGCTCGTTGCGGGCCGTAGCGGCCGGACATCGCCGGTTTTCAACCCGGCCACCGGCGAGCAAACTGCTCAGGTGGGCCTCGCCAGCACGTCCGAAGTGGGTGCCGCGGTTGCTGCCGCACTCGCGGCAGCAGAGAGCTGGGCCGATACGCCATCGCTGCGTCGTGCCCGTATTCTCAATAAATTCCTGCGCATCTGCGAAGACCGCATCGACGATCTCGCGGCGGTGATCACCTCGGAGCACGGCAAGACCCTGTCGGACGCCAAGGGCGAAATCCAGCGCGGCCTCGAAGTGGTCGAATTCGCTGTGGGTGCTCCGCAGCTCTTGAAGGGCGAAGTCAGCGAGAATGTCGGCACGCGTGTCGACAGCTACGGCGTCCGTCAGGCGCTGGGTGTGGTCGCGGGCATCACGCCGTTCAACTTTCCGGTCATGGTGCCGATGTGGATGTTCCCGGTGGCACTGGCCTGCGGCAACACCTTCGTACTCAAGCCCTCCGAGCGTGACCCGTCGGCATCGCTTCTGATTGCCGAATGGCTGGCCGAAGCAGGTCTGCCGGCCGGCGTGTTCAACGTCGTGCATGGCGACAAGGAAGCCGTCGATGCGCTGCTGCATCATCCCGATGTTGCAGCGATCAGCTTCGTCGGATCGACACCGATTGCCCGCTACATCTATTCGACCGCGACCAGCACCGGCAAGCGTTGCCAGGCACTCGGTGGCGCCAAGAACCACATGGTCGTGATGCCCGACGCCGACATCGACCAGGCGGTCGATGCGCTGATGGGAGCGGCCTATGGCTCGGCCGGTGAACGCTGCATGGCGATTTCGGTCGCAGTGCCGGTCGGCGAGAAGACGGCGGACGCCTTGATCTCGAAGCTTGAGCCGAAGATTCGTGCGCTCAAGGTCGGATCTGGCTTCAACGCCGAATCTGAAATGGGCCCGCTGGTGACTCAGCAGCATCTCGACAAGGTTCGCGGCTATGTCGATTCAGGTGTGGAGCAGGGTGCCAAGTTGGTCGTCGATGGACGTGATTTCCGGTCCAACGAAGGCGGCTACTTCATCGGCGGTTCGCTGTTCGATCACGTGACGCCGGACATGAAGATCTACAAGGAAGAGATCTTCGGGCCGGTGCTCGCCGTGGTGCGGACACCGGACTATGCGACGGCGGCGCGCATGATCAACGACAACGAATACGGCAACGGCACCGCGATCTTCACGCAAAACGGCGACGTCGCGCGTGAATTCGCTCATCGCATCCGCGTCGGCATGGTCGGCATCAATGTGCCGATCCCGGTGCCCGTGGCATTCCATTCCTTCGGTGGATGGAAGGCCTCTCTGTTCGGCGATCATTCGATGCACGGACCGGAAGGCGTTCGCTTCTATACCCGGCTCAAGACCGTCACCAGCCGCTGGCCGACGAGCATCGCGCAGGGGCCGGAATTCGTGATGCCAACGATGAAGTAGATCGGAGCGTGGGGCGCGCGATTAACGCGCGCCTCACAAGCCCGCCGGATTATTCCGCGGGTCTTAGGCCGCGCCCGTCACACGCCAGATGACGTCGCCCACATCGTCGGCCACCAGCAACGCGCCGTCCGGGGTGAGCGTGACGCCGACAGGGCGTCCATAAGACACCTTCTCGTCGGGCGCGAGGAAGCCAGACAGGATATCCCGTGGCGGTCCGGACGGCTTGCCGTTCACGAACGGGATGAAGACGACCTTGTAGCCGCTCAGCGTGCTGCGATTCCACGACCCGTGCTGGCCGATGACCATGCCGTCCGGAAATCCCGGCAGCGTGCCGGCCGGCAGCCAGCACAGTCCGAGCGATGCGGTGTGACCGCCCAGCGCATAGTCGGGGGTGATCGCAGTGGCCACCAGTGCCGGATCCTGCGGCACGCGGTCATCCACCGTCTTGCCCCAGTAGCAATAAGGCCAGCCATAAAAGCCGCCGTCGCGTACCGAGGTCAGATAGTCCGGCGGCGTCTCGTCGCCGAGGCCGTCGCGCTCATTGACCACGGTCCAGAGCGAACCCGTTGTCGGCTCCCATGCGAGGCCGACGGGATTGCGCAATCCGGCGCCGAAGATGCGGCTCTTGCCCGTCGCAATATCGAGCTCATGGACGGCGGCGCGGCCTTCTTCGACCTCCATGCCGCCTTCGGCGATGTTGCTCAGCGAGCCGACGCCGATATAGAGCTTGCTGCCATCCGGGCTCGGCAGGATGCTCCGCGTCCAGTGACCGCCCGACTTGAAATTGGTGAGTTTCTTACCCGACGCCGTGATGCTGTCTGCTCCCGCCACATAGGGGAAGGCCACCACGCCATCGACATTGCCGACATAGAATGTGTTGTTCAGCAGCGCCATGCCGAACGGCTGGTTCAGTCCCTCCATGAAGGTCTGGCTGGTCTCGGCGACGCCATCGCCATCCCGGTCACGCAGCAGCGTGATGCGGTTGGCGCTGACGCCGAGCGCCGCGGCCCGCCGCATCGTGGCCTGCATCGCATAGCCGAACATATTACGCACCGGGCCCGCGACCTGCGTCGCTTCGGCAATGAGGACGTCGCCATTGGGCAGCACGTTGATCCAGCGCGGATGTTTCAGGCCGGTCGCAAAAGCGTTGACCTTGAGCCCGGGCGCGACGACGGGCTTCTGTCCTGCGGCCCATCCCTGGGCCGTCGGCATCTTCAATGTGGGGATGGCGCCTTGCGGCTTTGCCTCCGGCACCACTGGCGCGCTACCCCAGGCGGGCGCGTGCGTATTGCCCTGCAGACGGCGCCATTGCAGCGCAGCGCCGCCGATCACCGCGACAAGGCGCGCAAAAACTCCAGACAAGCTCATGTCATTCCCCCATTCGATTGCGCGCACACTATCCGACACCTACGCGGGTTAAAACCGTTGCGTGACGGCGTGCCGGGCATGCGAGCCCATCATTCATGGGGGATCGGCGCCAGGATAATCGGGGCGGGTGCCGGCGACTATGGCGCCGCGATGGCCTGGTTGATGCACGCGGCGAGTTCGTCGACTTCGAACGGTTTGTTGAGGACGCAGGGCGTGCTGCCCAGCCGCGCGCGCACTTTCTCTTCGGAATTGGCCGTGATGAAAATGACCGGCGTCTGGTTCTTGTCCGAGCGCATGCGCTCATAGAGGTCGATGCCGGTGAGGCCCGGCATTTCGACGTCGGTCACCACGCATGACGTAGCGAGCACCGACGGCGATGTCAGAAACGCTTCGGCGGATTCGAAGCTGAGGACGACAAAGCCCAGCGATCGCAGCAGGCTTTCCAGCGCGCGGCGAACCGACGAGGAATCGTCGATGATGGCAATGGCATGTTCAGAGTTCAACGCAATCTCCACACGGCGGCTTTGACAGCGACCCCAGTGTTGAGCCGTCTCGCTTAGGATATTGTCAAATAACGCCGTGTAGTGAAATCATACTGAGGTTTATCGGGAGGTACCCGGGGCTGGTTTCATGCCGATGGCCTCGGCCATGCGCACCAGAGAGGCGAAGGATTTCGCATCCATCTTCTTCATCATCTTGCCGCGGTGGATCTTAACCGTAATTTCGCTGAGGTTCAGCTTTGCGGCGATCTGTTTGTTCAGCAGCCCAGCGGTGGCAAATTCCATCACCTCGCGTTCCCGCGCACTCAAAGTGCCGAAACGCTCCTTGATATCGGCCAGTCCATCGCGCTCTTGCCGCGCCTTGCGGTCGCGCTCCACGGCGCCCGCGACGGCATCGAGCATTTCCTGATCGCGAAACGGCTTGGCGAGAAAATCGACGGCTCCGGCCTTCATGGCGCGCACCGTCATCGGCACATCGGCATGGCCGGTCATGAAGACGATGGGCGTATTGCCGCCGAGATCCGCGAGACGCTTCTGAAAGTCGAGGCCGCTGACGATCGGCAGCCGGATATCGAGGACAAGGCAGCTGGCCCTGGTGAGAATGTCGCTCTCGAGAAGCTCGACTGCGGAGGAGGCGAAGCTGACTTCATATCCGACCGAGCGCAGCAGACTGCCAACCGCAGTGCGGATGGCGGCTTCGTCGTCCACGACGACGACCAAAGGTGCTTCTGCGTCGTTAGGCAAGGTTACCGGATCCTTCTGCGGTGGCCGTCGGTATCACGAAATGAAAGGTGGTTCCACCACTCTCGTTTCGTTCCGCCCAGATGCGCCCGTGATGCGACTCGATGATGGAGCGGGAGATCGACAGGCCGATGCCCATCCCCTCGGCCTTTGTCGTGAAGAACGGCGCGAACAGGCGTTGCATATGGTCGTCCGGGATACCTGATCCTGAATCGCGCACCGAGACCAGAATTCCCCGCGTAGCGTCGAATGCCGACCACACCTTCAGCTCTTTCGTCGCGGTCGCCTTCATAGCGTGGACGGCGTTGTTGACGAGATTCATCAGCACCTGCTGAAGCTGCACCTCGTCGCCAGCGATGGTGGGCAGATCGGGTGTCAGGTCGAGGACTGCTGAAATCTGGTGCTGTGCCAGATCGCGCTGAACCATCGCCAGTACCTGCGTGACGATGGCGTTGACGTCGACCGGGCCGCGCGCCAACTCGCCCTTCACGGCGAGCGACCTCAGCCGGTGGATGATGTCGCCGGCCCTCCGACCCTCCTGCACGACTTCCTTGAGACAGGCCGTGGTCTCGCCGAGATCGGGCCGCTCCCGCGACAGCCAGCGCAAGGCGGCCTCTGCATTGGTCACCACGGCGGCAAGTGGCTGATTGACCTCGTGGCCGATCGATGCCGTCAAGGCACCCAAGGTCGCGATGCGCGACACGCGGGTGAGTTCTGCGATGCTCTGCTGGAGTGCTTGCTCGGCTGCGATCTTGTCGGTGACATCGAGCGAATTGATCAGGACGGAGCGAGACCGATCAGTGGGGAAGGTTGCCGTGACGATGGTCGTGCGCAACTCGCCGTTGACGGCACGGATGGCCGCTTCAATCGTGAATGAGCTTTCTCCCGCAAGAAATGCGAGCAGGATTTCGCGAAAGGCGACCAAAGTCTCCGGCTCAAGTGCCGCATCCCAGGACTGCCGAACGTTCTTCTGGTCGAGATCGCCGATCAATTGCTTCGCGGCGTCATTTGCGTCGAGGGTCCGGACGAGAAACAGGCAATGTTTGAGGAAGCCCTCATTGGCGATGAGATAGTCGCGAAGTCGGGGCAGGCCTTGTTGCAGGATCGGCGCGCAGGCATTGGCCGCTTCCGTGAAGTCCTGCTCCCAGATGGCAACACTCGTGCCCTGAAAGATGTTGCGATAGCGCTCTTCGCTCCGCCGAAGCCTTGCATCCGACATTCTGATCTGGACGCAGAGCACGGCGGCGATGGCAATGGCGAGCGCGCTGACGGCGCCGCGCAGCATTGCTCCCTCATTGGGGTCGTTCGCGTGGCCGATCAGATAGCCGAGGATTGTCAGGCCGATGCAACCGAGGGCGATCAGGATGATGCCCATGACATTGGTGAAACGAAGCGCCATCAGCAGCACGACGATATAAAGAGCGGCGACGGCGATCTCGAATGTGCTGAAGGCGTCGAACGCGAAAATGCCTGCGGCAAGGATAGCTGTCGCAATGGCCATGGGCAGCTGTGAGGGTCGTTGCACCCGATCAGAATTGGTCATTTGAGCCGCAAAATAGGAAGCAGGGCATACGTCCTGCAAGGAGTGGTGAAGTCGTCCGAAGTCGGTGGCGTCTCGCCCGGGATAAACCTTGGTATAGGGCGGGATTACCTTCGTTTCTTGAATCTCTATCCTCGTAGAATGGTTAGCGCGGCCGGAATCCCTCATCCTTGGATCGTCGAAGTCATCGCGATGTCGATGTCATTCACCACCCAAAGGAGACCGATATGCTGCTCGATTCACAGTCCCAGAATTCTGACTCGTTTGCCGGTATATTGTCTGACGCAAGTTCTACGACGGTCGCCCAGCTCCTGCTAGATGCACGGCAGGCGATTGGATCGGATGTCGGTGCGGCTCTTCGCTGCATCAGGCAGGCTGCATCGCTGCTCGAGGCGCCCTCCCAACCGTCGCCCGTCAGCCCCGCGAGGGGCGGCCTCGCACGCTGGCAGGCGGAGCGGATCAAGCGCCACATTGATTCAAATCTGGATGAGGCGATCCAAGTATCGGATCTCGCGAGTCTCGCTCGCCTGAGTTGCGGTTACTTCTCAAATGCGTTCAAGACCACCTTCGGCCAGTCTCCCCATGCCTATATCGTCTCCCGCCGTCTGACGCGTGCGATGGAGCTGATGACATCCAGCAGCAAGTCACTCTGCGAGATCGCGATCGATTGTGGCTTCTCCGATCAGGCCCACATGTGCCGCCAGTTTCGCCGCGCGACAGGGGCCAGCCCCAACGTCTGGCGCCGCGACAACATGATGATGTCCGCGCTCGCAACACAGCAGTGATGCTCCTCGGGGAGTATCCAGAAGCGGGTCATGGACGCTTGCATGATCGTTCTCGCCTTTGACGAATAGTTCGCATCGACGCTCCAACCGAAGATGTCTCGCCACCTCAACCACCAAGAAAGGATCGCTCAAATGTCTGCGCGCAATACGATGATGAAATCGGCCCGGAGGTGGCTCCTGGTGCCCGCGTCCGTGGCTTTCGTGATGTTGACCTCTATGGCGGAGAGCTCGGCGGCGTCAGACAAGGCCTATCGCTGGATCGGAGATCCCCGGCTCTCCACCGACATCAGCGCAGCCCGCCGTGTACAGCAGCGACGTGTCCATGCTCCCGCCCGCGCGACGGTTCCTTCCGTTGCTCCGCCGGTACGGCCGATGGATTCCTATGCGAGTGCGCCGACCAGCTATGGCTACGGCATCGGCGACAACTCCCGCAATCAGACGTGGTGAAGCGAGGTGCCGACCTAGGCCCGGTCGATCCTCGAAGCATGGTGGTCCGTGCAGCCCGGGTTGCAGAAATGCCCGGTGGTCCCGCGGCCTTGAATGGATAGGTTCCTCCCCGAACATGGTTCAGCGACGTTTCGGGGCCTTCCGACGAGCCTGAGACATCGCTGCATCGATGCAAGAGGAAGAATGACGATGTCGTCACAGGTTAAAGTCGCTGCGGTCCATGCTGCGCCGGTATTTCTCGATCGCGCGGCCACCACGGCGAAGGCGATTTCGATCATTCGCGAGGCTGCGGCCGCGGGTGCGCAGCTGATCGCATTTCCTGAAACTTATATCCCGGCATTTCCGGTCTGGGCGGCGCTGTGGGCGCCGATCGAGAATCACGATCTGTTCGTGACGATGGCCGAACAGTCGGTCTCGATTGCAGGTCCGGAAATGGCCGCCTTGCGCAACGAGGCGCGGGCGCTTGGCGTGACCGTCTCGATGGGCATCAGCGAGAGCTCGCCGGTCAGCGTCGGCCTGATCTGGAACAGCAATGTCCTGATCGGGCCCGACGGCAGCATTCTCAATCATCACCGCAAGTTGGTGCCGACCTTCTACGAGAAGCTGGTCTGGGCTGCCGGCGATGGCGCGGGCCTCCGTGTTGCCGATACGCCTGTGGGGCGTGTCGGCAATCTCATCTGTGGCGAGAACACCAATCCGCTGGCACGCTATACACTGATGGCTCAGGCCGAGCAGATCCACATTTCGAGCTGGCCGCCGATGTGGCCGACGCGCCGCCCGAGCAGCGGCGGCAATTTCAACAATGTCGCCGCCAATCGCATTCGTGCCAGCGCGCATTCCTTCGAGGCCAAGGCCTTCGGCATCGTCACCGCCGGTTATATGGACAAGGCAATGCGCGACTTCCTGATAGCGCGGGATCCCGATGTGGTCGATGTGATCGATCGCACGCAGCGCGCCGCCAGCTTCTTCGTCGACCCGACCGGCGAAGTGCTCGGCGACATGCTGCAGGACGAGGAGGGCATCGCCTATGCCGAATTCGACCTGCGCCGCTGCATCGAGCCGAAGCAGTTCCACGACGTGGTCGGCTATTACAATCGTTTCGACGTGTTTGATCTCACCATCAATCGCAAGCGTCTCGTGCCGGCGACCTTCGTCGACAAGATCGACGACGAAGAGTTCGCGTTTGAGCCGGCCGAACGCACGGTTTAGCGCTTCGACTGGTTCAGCACCGCATGCGGCATCATCACATGGATGCCCTTGTCGAGGTTGACCAGCTGGGTGACGCGGACATCGGCGGCGAGACTGCAGAGCATATAGGCATCGTTGGGCGTCAGCGTCGTGCGTGCCACGATCATGCTCACCATCCGGCGGAGCGCGATACGCGCGGCTTCGTCGAGATCGGGATCGAAGGCCATCGAGATGAGGTGATCCTTCGTCTCGGCATAAGGTGCCTCCAACTGCGTATTCTTGACGAGATCGATCTTGAACGTACCGGTGAGGCCGGTTTCGACGGCGGTCACACAGACTTCGCCATCGCCCTGCACGGCGTGACCGTCACCGCAGGAGAACAGGCCGCCCTCGGCCCAGACAGGAAGATAGAGAACGCAGCCTGCGCCGAGCTCCTTGTTGTCGATATTGCCGCCAAAATGCGAGGGCATGGTCGTGCTGACCCGGCCAACCGCAGGTTTCGGCGCGGTACCCATCACACCGAAGAACGGCTGCGCCTTTAGCGTGATGCCCCATGGGGTCTTTACCGCGCCGCTGGCACGATCAAGTCCGATATGGACGCGGCGGAAATAGTCGAAGTCGTCGGGCAGCGTGCCCATGCCGGGCTTGAAGAGCGTATAGCCCCAGTCATCCGCGAGCTGGACATCAAGGATCTCGACACGCAATGCGTCACCCGGTTGGGCGCCGCGCACGGCGACAGGCCCGGTGAGGATATGCGGCCCGAGTTCTGGCGTGACGGCGTCCAGGATGGCGACAAGTTCGCGGCGGATGGTCATGCCCGCTTCTGTCGGGAGGTTCTCGCGCGTGCCGCTGACGCTTGTGATCGTGATCGTCTCGCCGGGATCGATGGTCGCGATTGGCTTCAGCGCGGCGTCGAAATAGCCCCAATGCACGGTGGCGGGTGTCGGCTGAATGGTCTGCGTCATCGATGCCCCCTGATTCCTCGTCTTGCCCGCACACCATACCGGCCATATTGCCTTTTGCAGCGCAAAATATCCTTCCGTACAGGGGCCGGATGCCTTATTGGCAGGCCTCAATCCCTGTCTCGTGAGCCCGTAGTTCCCATGATCCGCCTCGACAATATCAGCAAGCAGAACGGTCATCAGATCGTCTTCATCGAAGCCGCCGGCGCGCTGCTGAAGGGTGAGAAGATCGGTCTGGTCGGGCCCAACGGTTCCGGCAAGACGACCCTGTTCCGCATGGTCACCGGCCGCGAACTGCCCGACGAGGGGCAAGTGGTGGTCGAGCGCGGCGTCACCATCGGCTATTTCAGTCAGGATGTCGGCGAAATGTCGGGCCATAGCGCCGTCGCCGAGGTGATGGAGGGCGCCGGCCCCGTCAGCGTGGTCGCGACCGAGCTGAAGGAATTGGAAACGGCCATGGCTGATCCGGACCAGGCCGACAATATGGACACGATCATCGAGCGCTACGGTGAGGTCCAGGCCCGCTTCGAGGAACTCGACGGTTACGCGCTGGAAGGCCGAGCTCGCGAAGTGCTGGCGGGTCTGTCCTTCACGCAGGAAATGATGGACGGCGATGTCGGCAAGCTGTCCGGCGGCTGGAAGATGCGCGTCGCGCTGGCACGCATTCTGTTGATGCGTCCCGATGTGATGCTGCTCGACGAACCCTCGAACCATCTGGATCTCGAAAGCCTGATCTGGCTCGAAGGGTTCCTGAAGGGCTACGAGGGCGCGCTACTCATGACCTCGCATGACCGCGAATTCATGAACCGCATCGTCACCAAGATCATGGAGATCGATGCGGGCTCGCTGACGTCCTATTCCGGCGATTACGAATTCTACGAAGCGCAGCGCGCCATGAACGAGAAGCAGCAGCAGGCGCAATTCGAGCGCCAGCAGGCGATGCTGGCCAAGGAAATCAAGTTCATCGAACGCTTCAAGGCCCGCGCCTCGCATGCCGCGCAGGTGCAGAGCCGCGTCAAGAAGCTCGACAAGATCGAGCGCGTCGAGCCGCCGAAGCGCCGCGAGGTCGTGTCATTCGACTTCCTGCCGGCGCCGCGTTCGGGCGAAGACGTCGTCAGCCTGAAGAACATCCACAAGGCCTATGGCAGCCGTACCATCTATGAAGGGCTGGACTTCTCGGTGCGTCGTAAAGAACGCTGGGCGGTGATGGGTATCAACGGCGCCGGCAAGTCGACACTGTTGAAGCTCGTGACCGGCGCGGCCGAGCCGGACAACGGCAACGTCACCATCGGCGGCAGCGTCAAGCTCGGTTACTTCGCGCAGCACGCGATGGATCTGCTGGATGGCGAGCGCACGATCTTCCAGAATCTCGAAGACTCATTCCCGCAGGCCGGGCAGGGTACGCTGCGTGCGCTCGCCGGCTGCTTCGGCTTCTCCGGTGACGATGTCGAGAAGCGCTGCCGCGTGTTGTCAGGCGGCGAGAAGGCGCGTCTGGTGATGGCCAAGATGCTGTTCGATCCGCCGAATTTCCTGGTGCTCGACGAGCCGACCAACCATCTGGACATGGCCACCAAGGAAATGCTGATTAAGGCGCTCGGCGATTACGAAGGCACCATGCTGTTCGTGTCGCATGACCGCCACTTCCTCGCGGCGCTGTCGAACCGCGTGCTCGAACTGACCCCGGACGGCATCCAGCAATATGGCGGCGGCTATACTGAATATGTCGAACGTACCGGCCAGGAAGCGCCGGGTTTGCATCCGAATTAAGCGCGCTTGTTTCCTTCGCCCCGCCCGGCGAAGCGAAGCTTCGCTAGGCGGGAGAGGTTAAGCAAGTTCAGCCCGTCAGCGCGGACACCGAGACGCCGCGCTTCACCACGCTGCGCATCGCGAAGCTTGAATGCAGCCGCGCCACGCCGGGCATCCGCGAGAGGTGCTGCTTGTGGATGCGCTCATAGTCTTCCATGTCGCGCGCCTGCACATGGACGAGATAGTCGTCATTGCCCGACATCAGGTAGCACGACACGACATCCGGGCATTTGGCGATCTCGCGCTCGAAGGCGGACAGCGCATCCTCGCTCTGCTTGTCGAGCGTGATGTGGACGTGGACCGTCATCATGTAGCCGAGCTCGGATGCGTCGATCTCGGCGGCATAGCCTTTGATCACGCCCTTCTTTTCCAGGGCCGTGAGACGCCGGGTACAGGCGGTGGGTGACAGGCCGACTTTCTCTGCCAGTGCCATCTGGCTGATCCGGGCATCCCGGACAACCTCGCGAAGGATCTTCCGGTCGGTCGAATCGAGGTCGCTTGCCATGGTTCTCGCCAAAGTTTTGCAGGATTTCTCTACAGGGACGTAAATTTACGCCGATAATCACCATTTATGACCGTAGCAGCGGCCGGAATCGCCGTAAAGCGCCATGCGGAAGGTGAGATACTGCCGTTGCGATCATTCGTAGCGGGGGATGTGATGCTGGCACCTTGGACAGGCGGAACGGGCACGCGGCATGCGAGCGCGGTGCTGACCATCGATCTCGAAGCCATCTCACGCAATTACCGGCTATTGGCCGAGCGGGTCGGCCCCGGCGTCACCTGCGCCGGCGTAGTGAAGGCCGACGCCTATGGCCTCGGCGCTGATCGTGTCGCGCCGGCACTCTATCGGGCCGGCTGCCGCACCTTCTTCGTGGCGCATCTCGACGAAGGGCTGGATCTCCAGACCCATCTGGCCCGCGACGTTACGATCTACGTGCTCAACGGTCTGCCCTCGGGCAGCGAGCGTGACTGCGCGGAAGCCGGCATCATTCCGGTGCTCAATTCGCGCGAACAGCTTGAGGCCTGGTCCGATCAGGTGCGGCAACGCGGCCGGATTCTCCCGGCGGTCATTCAGGTCGACAGCGGCATGTCGCGGCTAGGCATGTCGCCGCCTGAGGTCGCCGAACTCTCGGGCAAGGACACCTCAGTTCTCGATATCCAGATGGTGATGAGCCATCTCGCTTGTGCCGACACGCCGGAGCATCCGGCCAATGCGCACCAGCTCGCCGCGTTTCAGGCGCTCGCGAAACGCTTCCCTGCTGCGCGACAATCTCTGGCCAATTCGTCCGGCATTTTCCTTGGGCGCAACTATCATCATGACCTCGTCCGCCCCGGCGCCGCGCTCTACGGGCTCAATCCCCATCCCGCGCAAAGCAATCCGATGCTGCCGGTGGTGCGGCTCACCGCGCAGGTGCTCCAGATGCGCGAGGTCGCAGCCGGCGCCCATGTCGGCTATGGCTGGAATTTCCGGGCGACCAAGGCGACACGGCTAGCGACATTGGCGATCGGTTACGCCGACGGTTTGCAGCGCGCCTTCGGCAATGGCGGCGCGGTCTATTTCCGCGGGCGCCGGCTGGCGGTTGCTGGGCGCGTCTCGATGGACTCGCTGACAGTCGATCTTGGCGATCTGCCGCCCGGTATGTTGGCACGGGGCTCGCAAGTGGAGATCATCGGCGGGCATCAGTCGCTCGACGCACTGGCCGCAACCGCGGGCACGATTGGCTACGAAATGCTGACCTCGCTGGGTCAGCGCTATGAGAGAATTTACTCGGATGAGATCGATGTGCGGTGGACCGCCCGGTCTGGAGGCACGGTGCGATGAAGGTTCTGGTTCTTGGCGCGGGCGTGATCGGTGTCACCACGTCCTATTATCTGGCCAAGGCAGGCCACGAGGTGACGGTGATCGACCGGCAGCCCGGCGCCGCACTGGAGACCTCGTTCGGCAATGCCGGCGAAGTCTCGCCCGGCTACGCCTCGCCCTGGGCTGGCCCTGGCGTGCCGAAGAAGGCGCTCGGCTGGATCATGGACAAATACGGCCCACTGGTGGTGCGGCCACAGGCCGATCCGCACCAGTGGCGCTGGATGCTGCAGATGCTGCGCAACTGCACGAGCGCGCGCTACGCGTTGAACAAGTCGCGCATGGTCGGCATTGCGGAATACAGCCGCGATTGCCTGCGCGCACTGCGTGCCGAGACCGGCATCACCTATGACGACCGCAGCCAGGGCACGCTGCAACTGTTCCGCAAACAGTCGCAGCTCGATGCCACCGGCGGCGATATCGACGTACTTAAGCAATATGGCGTGCCTTATGAGGTGCTCGATCGCGGCGGCTGCGTGAAATACGAACCGGGCCTTGCCGGTGTGAAGGATCTCTTTGTTGGCGGCCTGCGTTTACCGGAGGACGAGACTGGCGACTGTCATCTGTTTACGCAGCGGCTGGAAAAGATCGCGGCCGGACTTGGGGTGAAATTCGTCTACGAGACGACCATCAAGTCGGTGGATGTGACGGGTGGCCGCGTCGCGCAGATGACGACCGACAAGGGCGTCTTCACCGCAGATAGTTACGTGATGGCGCTTGGCAGCTTCTCGCCGCTGCTGTTGCGACCGCTCGGTATCGATGCGCCGGTCTATCCGGTAAAGGGTTATTCGCTCACTGTGCCGATCACCGATGAGAGCGTTGCGCCGCAGTCGACGATCATGGACGAAAGCTACAAAGTGGCCATCACGCGCCTTGGTGACCGCATCCGCGTCGGCGGCACCGCTGAAGTCGGCAATTATCATCCGGTGCCTACCGCCCCGCGCCGTATGCCGCTCGACAAATCGGTGACGGATCTGTTTCCGACCGCCGGCGATCTCTCGCGCTCAACCTTCTGGAGCGGGTTGCGTCCAATGACGCCGGATGGCCCGCCTATCGTTGGCCCGACGCATCTGGGCAATCTGCATCTCAATACGGGCCATGGCACGCTCGGCTGGACCATGGCTTGCGGCACCGCCCGCGTGCTGTCCGACCAGATCTCCGGCAAGGCACCGGAGCTGGATGTCAAGGATCTGGCGATCAGCCGCTATAACTGAAGCGACGCTCTTTCTTAACCTCTCCCCGCTCTGCGCGGGGAGAGGTCGCCGCGTCTTCGCGGCGGGTGAGGGGCCGTCTCGGACGAAGCCTCCATCACGGGTCTCTCGGTTCACATGTCTTCGACCCGAGAGACCACTCCTTTTGCATCGTATGTGCCTGCCCCTCACCCCAACCCTCTCCCCGCGCAGAGCGGGGAGAGGGAGCTTACCTCACGCAGTCTCCCGCTTTCGCATTGCGACGATTCTAGCCGCATGCGTGCCATGCTTCCGGCCGCGCCCATTTACATCCCCGTCATTTCCGTTTTCAGTTGCTGAAAACAGTCGGGGGAAACATGAGCGGTCAAACTGCGTCGACGCATCGCGCGTCGGCTGATGCCATTGAGGCTGATTACATCATCGTCGGTGCCGGCTCGGCCGGTTGTGTGCTCGCCAATCGCCTGTCGGCCTCCGGCAAATATTCGGTGCTGCTGCTGGAAGCAGGCCCGAAGGACCGCAATATCTGGATTCACGTGCCGCTCGGCTACGGCAAGCTCTTCAAGGAGAAGTCCGTCAACTGGATGTATCAGACCGAGCCCGAACCGGGCCTCGATGGACGCTCAGTGTTTCAGCCGCGCGGAAAAGTGCTCGGTGGCTCCAGCTCCATCAACGGCTTGCTCTATGTACGCGGTCAGCACGAGGATTACGATCGCTGGCGCCAGCTCGGCAATACCGGCTGGGGCTATGACGACGTGCTGCCCTATTTCAAGAAGGCGGAAAATCAGACGCGTGGGCCGAGCGAGTATCACGGCGTCGGTGGCCCGCTGCCGGTGTCGGATTCGCGCTGCCCCGATCCGTTGTCGGAGGCCTTCATCGCCGCTGCTGCCGAGACCGGCATTCCCGTGAACAACGACTTCAACGGTGCCACGCAGGAGGGCGCTGGCTGGTTCCAGACCACCACGAAAGGTGGCCGCCGCGCCTCGACCGCGCGCGCCTATCTGCGCCCGGCGCTGAAGCAGGGCAAGGTCCGCGTCGAAACCGAAGCGCTGGCCCAGCGTATCCTGTTCGAAGGCAAGCGCGCGGTGGGCATCGAATTCAAGCAGCATGGCGTGGTGCGCAAGGCGCGCGCCCGCAAGGAAGTGCTGGTGTCGAGCGGCGCCTATAATTCACCGCAACTACTGCAGCTCTCCGGCGTCGGTCCCGCCGATCTGCTCAAGGAACACGGCATCGAGGTCCTCCTCGATGCACCCGGCGTCGGCAGCGATTTGCAGGATCACATGCAGGTCCGGATGGTGATGGAGTGTCCGCAGAAGATCACGCTCAATGACTTCGTCAATCATCCGGTGCGCAGGGCGATGATGGGTCTGCAATATGCGGCGTTCCGCACCGGTCCGCTGACCTATGCTGCCGGCACCACCGGCGCCTTCTTCAAGACCGATCCGCGCATGGCGTCGCCAGATATCCAGATCCACTTCCTGCCGTTCTCCACCGACAAGATGGGCGAGAAACTGCATCCGTTCTCGGGCTTCTCCGCCTCAGTCTGTCAGCTGCGCCCGGAAAGCCGCGGCTCGCTGCGCATCAAGAGCGCGGATCCTTCGGTGCCGCCGGCGATCCGGATCAATTATCTCGCGACCGAAACGGATCGTACGGCGAATGTCGAAGGGCTCAAGATCCTGCGCAAGATGCTGAACGCGCCGGCGATGAAGCCCTTCGTGACGAAAGAGGTCGAGCCCGGCCCGGGCACGGTGACCGATGAGCAATGGCTCGCTTATTGCCGCCAGCGCGGCAGCACGGTCTATCACCCGACCTCGACGTGCCGGATGGGCAATGATACGAAAGCGGTGGTCGATCAGCGCCTGCGCGTGCGTGGGTTGGAAGGTCTGCGCGTGATCGATGCATCCATCATGCCGGACCTGATGTCGGGCAACACCAACGCGCCGGTGATCATGATTGCCGAAAAGGCGTCGGATATGATCCTGGAGGATGCGCGGTAGCTCCAGTTGCGAGCTCCAGCGCTACAGTTCGTCGGACATCCGATAGGCGGCTGTCTGGCCGCGGAACTGGCCGGGCGTCATGTTGGTCGCCCGGCGGAAGGCGCGGGTAAAATTGGCTTGAGATGAAAAGCCCGCGGTATAGGCGACATCGACGATTGGTCGATACAGATCCGCCAGCATTTGTTTCGCCAGTGTCAGCCGCCGTTCGCTGACGAACTGATGCGGTGTGAGACCGGTTCGGACCTTGAACACCCGCGCGAAATGCGCCGGGCTGAGACAGGCCGTGCGGGCCATATCGGCGACCGCGAATTCGCGCGAGATGTTGGCGTCAACGAATTCGATTACCCGCGCCAGCCGCCGTTGATCCAATGGCTTGTCGGATGACGGTGGCGGCTTCAGCGGAAGCGCGTTCGCCGCATATTTGTGAACGAGATGTGCGGACAATGCACTGCTGAGTGTTTCAATCAGCAGTCGGCCGGCGGAGGTCTCGGTATTCAGCTCCTGCAGGATCAGCTCGGCGACCTGTTCGATGAATGGATCATGATCGACGCTCTCATAGCGCAAGGTCATACGTGATGGATCGATTTCCAGATCCTGCAGAAGCGTGTCCTCAAAGGGCTGGCCGGGAAGATAGATGTGCAGGCAGTCCGCGACCGGTTCGGAGACGTTGATATATTCTTCGCGAATGCCGGCGGGGCAGAGCCAGATGGTGCCGCGATGGCCCGACGTTCGTTGCCGCATACCGCCGCCCTGACGCTCTACGACCGAGTTGCCGCGCAGGAACATGGCAATCTCGGTATCTCGTGGCAGCACCGAGGGTAAATCGCCGGCCCGATGGCTCCAGCGCTCCGCGAGCAGATGGGGCCAATTCCGGTCCTGAGACCCATCGATGAGATGTCCGGTGACATACTTTTCCGCGCCGTGGCCTGCAATCGTCATAGCCAACCCCCACTCGCTGAAATGATCGCCGCTTAACATTCAATTCCTGTGCCATGGGCGCGGGGCGGAACCCGCCGCGTGGTCAGCAGGATTTGCAAACAGAACAGCAGGCTCGGAAAAGCCAACAGTCCGTCAGCTCAGCATGCTCGGCATCGACCCAGATCGGTAGCCAGCGGAGGCCAGCTTGACCCAGATAACCGTAATTGGTGCATGCCCCCATGATTGCCCCGACACCTGCTCCATGATCACGACGGTCGAAGATGGCCGCGCCGTGTCCGTGCGGGGCAATCCGGATCACCCGTTCACGCAAGGTCGGCTCTGCGTGAAGGTCAACGATTATCAGGAGCGCGTCTATAGCGACCAGCGCATTCTCTATCCGATGCGGCGCTCGGGGCCGAAGGGCAGTGGCCAGTTTACGCGCATCTCATGGGGTGCCGCGCTGTCCGAGATCGCCGGCAAATGGAAGACGATCATCGCTGAGGACGGCGCCAAGGCGATCCTGCCGTGCAGCTATCTTGGCACCCAGGGCATCATCAACGGCCTCAATGTCGGCGATCCCCTGTTCAACAAGCTCGGCGCCACGGTGGCCGAACGTACGTTCTGCGATTCCGGCGCCTGTACTGCCTATCTGATGACGATAGGCCATACGCCGGGTACCGATCCGGAGAGCTTCGTCCATTCCAAATACATCATCCTCTGGGCCTGCAACACGCTCAGCACCAACTCGCATCACTGGCCTTATATCAAGCAGGCGATGAAGAACGGCGCCAAGCTTGTGGTCATCGATCCCGTGCGGACGCGGACCGCGCAGCAGGCGGACTGGCACATCGCTATAAGGCCGGGGACAGACGCGGCGCTGGCGCTGGGCCTCATCCACGTCATCACCACCGAGGGGCTGATCGATCGCGATTACGTCGACAACTATTCGATCGGCTATGACGAGCTGGCCGAACGTGCCGCGATTTACACGCCCGACTACGTGTCTGGAATCACCGGGATCGCGGCGGACGACATCCGCACGCTGGCGCGTGAATATGCCACCACGCCGCCCGCGGTAATCCGCATCGGCGTCGCCGTCGAGCGACATGCCGGCGGAGGCCAGACCGTGCGCGCGATCTCATGTCTGCCCGCGCTGATCGGTGCCTGGCGTCACGTCGGCGGCGGTCTGCTGCAGCTGCCGATCTGGGCGTTTCCGGTGAAATGGGACGTGCTGATGCGCCCGGACCTACAAGGAGAGGATCTGCGCATCGTGAATCTGTGGCAACTCGGCCCGGTGCTCACCGGCGAGCTTGGTTTCGATCCACCGATCAAGTCGCTGTGCGTCTACAATGCCAATCCGATGGCCATGGTCACAGAGCAGGGCAAGATCGAGGCTGGCCTGGCGCGTGAGGATCTGTTTACCGTCGTCAGCGAACACTTCATGACCGACACCGCGCGCTTTGCCGATATCGTGTTGCCGGCGACGACGCAGCTCGAACAGAAGGATCTAATGTTCTCGTGGGGGCATCTTTATCTGTCCTACAACAACCAGGCGATCGAACCCCTCGGCGAAGCCGTATCGAACACTGAGCTGTTTCGCAGGCTCGCCGCCGCCATGGGCATCGACGATCCGTCGTTCTTCCGCAGCGATGACGAGATGATTGCGGATTCGATGGACTGGACCAGTCCCGTGCTGGAAAACATCACCATCGAGCAATTGAAGCAAACCGGCTATGCGCGCTTGAAAGTCGAGGGATCCGATACTTACGCGCCACATCGCGAAGGCAATTTTTTCACGCCATCAGGCAAATGCGAATTCAAATCCTCGATCGCCGCCGGCGGCAATTTCGTCGTGCCGCTGTTCCGGCAGGGCTATGGTGGCCAACAGTCCGGCGAGCCGGTCGATCCGTTGCCGTCCTATATTCCACCACGAGAATCGCCGCAGACCAATCCCGAGCTGGCGAAGAGATATCCGCTCAGCCTGATCTCGCCGAAGAGCCACGCATTCTTGAATTCCAATTTCGGCAATATGCCGAAGCAGCTCCATCATGCCGGCGAGCAGGCCGTACTACTGCATCCCGACGATGCTGCAGTACGTGGCATCGAAGCGGGCGCGCCGATCCGTGTCTATAACGATCGCGGCTCGTTCGAGGCGCTCGTCACCATCTCGGCGGATGTGAAGCCCGGCGTGGTGGTGGCACCGAGCGGCTATTGGCAACGCTCGACCCGCAAGAGTGCAACGGTGCATGCGCTGACTTCGCCGGCGATGGCCGATCTCGGACGTGCGCCGACCTTCTCCGACATCCTGGTGCAGGTATCGACGGCGTAAGAAGGCGGGCTATCCCGCCTTCTTCACCCACACCTTGTTGTCGTGAAACGCCGCGCCGCCATAGGGCGCGACGGCTTCGCCTGCTGTCAGCATATTGATGCCATGACCGCCGATATGCGCCTTGTTGGGGTGCACCGATTCCGCAATCAGCACGCCGCGCCGCAGGCCCTCGAAGATACGCGCGGTCAGGGTCGTCTCGCCGCGCGTGTTGCCGAGTGTCACGGCATCGCCATCGGCAATGCCGAGCCTCGCCGCGTCGACGGGGTGCATCATCACACTGGGTGCACCCTCGCGGGCCTGCGATGATGGCGTCTCGTTGAACGAGGTGTTGAGGAAGCTGCGCGACGGGCTCGTGGCCAGACGAAACGGATGCGCCTCATCGACCTGTTCGATCACCGCCCAGTGGTCGGGGAACGACGGCATCTCGTCCCACGCGCCCATCAGCCCGGCATTGGGCATCGGCACTGTCGACCAGTCCGCCTTGAAGTGGAATTTGCCGTCGGCATGGGCGAAACCGTCGAGATAGTGCGAGGTGCGGAAATCCGGCTGGATATCGCGCCATTTGTCGGCCTCCAGCCCTTCGATGCCACCGCGGCCGCTGACTTGCAGCGTCTCGTCGATGATGTCGCGCGGATGCATATCGAACGCGCGGTGTTTCGCGCCGAGGCGGGTGGCGATGCCCTGCAGAACGTCGTGGTTCGAGCGGCATTCTTCCGGCGCATCGATCAGCTTGGCACCGACCGAGATGTGCTGGTTGCCGCCGGCGTAATAGAGATCGTCGTGCTCCATGAACATGGTCGCCGGCAGCACGATATCGGCCATCATGGCCGTTTCGGTCATGAACTGCTCATGCACCGCGACGAACAGGTCTTCGCGGGCAAAGCCCTGCCGCACCAAGGCCTGCTCGGGCGCCACCGTCATCGGATTGGTGTTCTGGATCAGCATCGCCTTCACTGGCGGGCCGTTGTGCAAGGCTTCCGCGTCCCCGGTCAGAATGCGGCCGATCTTCGACTGATCAAGACGCCGAACGCTCTCGTCGAGCACGTCGAGGCCCTCGATCAGCGTCTTGTCGAATTTCCAGATTGCGGCATTGTTGAAGAAAGCGCCGCCACCTTCATATTGCCAGGCGCCGGTAACGGTGGGCACGCACAGCGCTGCATGCATCTGCGCGGCTCCGTTGCGGCTGCGGGTGAAGCCGTAGCCGAGGCGGAAATAGCTGCGCTTGGTCTCGCCGACCAGGCGCGCGAAGGCTTCGATTTCCGCAGCGGGCACGCCGCAAATGTCTGAGGCCCATTGCGGCGTGCGCGCCGCCAGATGCGCCTCGAACTCGGGCGAGTGGTCGGTATATTTGGCGAGATAGTCGCGATCAGCCAGGCCGTCGCGGAACAGCACATGCATCACGCTGGCGGCGAAGGCGCCGTCTGTACCTGGTCGCAGCAGGATCTTGATGTCGGCCTGCTTCATGGTGTCGTTATCGTAGATATCGACGACGGCCAGCTTGGTGCCGCATTCTTTCCGCGCGCGCGAGACGTGGGTCATCACATTGACCTGCGTCGAGACGGGGTTGGTACCCCAGATCACGATCAGGTCCGACTTCGCCATCTCGCGCGGATCGACGCCGGCGACCTTGCCGGTGCCGGCGGCAAAGCCGGCCCAGGCAATGGTTGCGCAGATCGTCGAGTAAAAGCGCGAATATTTCTTCACATTGGCGAGGCGGTTGATGCCGTCGCGCATCACCAGGCCCATGGTGCCGGCATAGTAATAGGGAAACACCGACTCCGCGCCAAAGTCGCGCTCGGCCTCGTTGAACCTCAAAGCGATCTCGTCGAGCGCCTCGTCCCAGCTGATGCGGGTGAAATGGCCGGAGCCCTTCGGGCCGGTGCGGCGCATCGGATACATCAGCCGTTCGGGATGATGGATGCGCTCGGCATAGCGCGCGACCTTCGCGCAGACCACGCCGGCGGTATAGCTTTGCTCCTTGGAGCCGCGGACCCGGCCGATGGTGTTCCCGCCGATCACCTCGATGTCGAGGGCGCAGGCGGAGGGGCAATCATGCGGGCAGGTGGAGTGCTTGATGTCGATCTTGGCTTGAACGTTCATGCAGCCAAGCTAGCCAAAAGTTTACTGGAGGAAAAGCCGCGGTTTTACGCATCCCGCCCGACAACCGGGCAGGCTTCCAGTCCGTAGTCCTCTCGGCTATTTGCCCAAGGCGTCGCGTTGGGCGATCAGCCGGTCCAGCTCCTCATTCTGCTGAGCCAGCCGATCCGCGGTGCGCTCCTCGTTGCTCTCGCCGGAAGCCGCGGTGGCCTGCTCGATCAACTGCCGGATATTATCGCGAAGGATGGCGATACGATCGTCGAGCTCGGCGGCTGATAGGGTGGAATCCATGGGGCGATACTCCTGACCCGCTACGGGCCCATACACAGCCTATAGCGCGCCAGAAGTGCTTTCTATTGAATAATCCGCAGACTAGCCTGCGCCCAGCACCGGGTAGTCGGTGTAGCCAGCCACATCGCCGCCGTAAAACGTCGCCCGGTTATAAGGCGTAAAGGGCGCCTTGCGCTTGATACGCTCCGGCAGGTCCGGATTGGCGATGAACGGGCGGCCGAAGGCGATAATATCGACATTGCCGGAAGCGACGGCCTCCTCGGCGGAGGTGCCGTCGAAGCCGCCGGCCGTGACCAGCACGCCGCTCCACATCGGCCGGAACAGCTCATAGGCTTTAGGCACATTGTTATGAAACACTTCCGCGCGGCCGACGCCGCTGGTGCGCGGCTCGACGAAATGGAGGTAGGCGAGGCCGAGCTTGTCGAGCTCACGGACCACATAGCTGTAGAGCGGCATCGGATCGGCTTCGCCGGAGTCGTTCGAGACACCATAGGGCGACAGGCGGACGGCGACACGATCCGCGCTCCAGGCGTCGATGACGGCATTGGTCACTTCGAGCAGCAGGCGGGCGCGGTTCTCGATGGAGCCACCATATTGGTCGGTGCGCCGATTGCTGCGGGTCTGCAGAAATTGTTCGAGCAGATAGCCGTTGGCGCCGTGCACCTCGACGCCGTCGAAGCCGGCTTCTCTGGCGTTGCGCGTGGCCTGTCGGTAGGCGTCGATGATGCCGAGAAGCTCGCTGGTGTCCAGGGCGCGGGGTGTTTCGTAAGATACCGTCTCGCCTGAAGCCGTCCGCGTGGTAGCGTTGATCGCAATGGCTGACGGCGCGACCGGAAGCCCGCCGCCGGGCTGGAACGAGGAATGTGAGGCACGGCCCACATGCCAGAGCTGCAGGAAGATGATGCCGCCTTTGGCATGCACGGCGTCAGTGACCTGACGCCAGCCGGCGATCTGCTCTTTCGAATAGATGCCCGGCGTGTTCGGGTTGCCTTGGCCTTCCTGCATGACCTGCGACGCCTCGGCGATGATCAATCCGCCTTCGGTCGCGCGCTGAGCATAATATTCGGCATTGAGCGTCCACGCAGCGAGAGATGTCTTCTCGGCACGCATGCGCGTCAGCGGCGCCATCGCAACCCGGTGGCTGAGTTGATACGGGCCAACTTGCAGCGGCTGGAAGAGGGAAGAAGAGGTCATCGGCGCTCCATTCAAAATATCAATCGGGCGATAGCCTTGGTGAACAGGTGTCGCGGCATTCGTATCGTTCAATACAGCGCAGGGGTCGGTCAATCAAAGTTGATGGCATCTATTCGCTGTATTGCAGTCTTTAATGCTACGAGGCGGAATTAGGCCATATGGGCCGGAATGGTGAAGGACGGATCGCGATGGCGAAGAAGCACGTTCAGGGCGTCGAAGACTATAAAGGCGCGGCCGCAGGTTGGGGTGCGTTGAAGGCAGTGGCCGACGCGGTGCGCGGACAGATGGCGGTGGTCAACGAAACGCATGGCCTCTTGACGATGAACCAGCCGCACGGCTTCGATTGCCCGGGCTGCGCCTGGCCCGATCCGAAGCATACATCGTCCTTCGAATTCTGCGAGAACGGCGCCAAGGCGGTGTCGTGGGAAGCAACGGCCAAGCGCACGACGCCGGAATTCTTTGCGGCCCATACGGTGAGCGAACTCTGGGACTGGCATGATCACGACCTAGAAAACGAGGGACGTCTCACCCATCCGATGGCCTATGACCAGGCTAGCGACAAGTATCTTCCGATCTCGTGGGAGGATGCGATGGCGCGGATCGGTGCCGGCTTGCGCGCTTTGCCCGATCCGAACATGGCCGAATTCTACACGTCGGGCCGTTGCTCTAACGAAGCAGCCTTCATGTATCAGTTGTTCGTGCGCGAATTCGGCACCAACAATTTCCCCGATTGCTCGAACATGTGTCACGAGGCCACCAGCGTCGGCCTTCCGGAATCCATTGGCGTCGGCAAGGGCACGGTGACGCTCGAGGATTTCGATCATGCGGATGCGGTGTTCTGTATCGGGCACAATCCCGGCACCAATCATCCGCGCATGCTGACGACGCTCCGCGAATGCTCCAAGCGCGGTGCCGCTATCGTTTCAATCAATCCGCTGCGCGAGCGCGGGCTGGAACGATTCACATCCCCGCAGCATCCCGCGGAAATGCTGACGTTGAGCTCTACGCAGATCTCGTCGACCTATTACCAGGTCAAGGTCGGCGGCGACATTGCGGTGCTGAAGGGCGTGATGAAGGCCGTCGTGGCGCTCGACGCTGCCAGCCTGGCCGAAGGCGGTCCCGGCGTGCTCGACCGCGCCTTCATCGCCGAACACACCAACGGCATCGAGGCGCTGCTGGCCGATCTCGATGCGACCTCATGGGAGGCGATCGAGAAATCGTCTGGCCTGCCGCGCGCCGATATCGAAAACCTCGGCAATATCTACGCCGGGGCCAAGAGCGTGATCATCAATTACGGCATGGGTATTACCCAACATCGCCACGGCACCGGTAACGTGCAGCAGATCGCGAATCTCCTGATGCTGCGCGGAAACATCGGCCGTCCCGGCGCCGGCATCTCGCCGTTGCGCGGCCATTCCAACGTGCAGGGCGACCGCACCGTGGGGATCACCGAAGTACCCAACGCCGCGCTGCTCGACGGTATCGAACGCACCTTCAACTTCAAGCCGCCGAGTGCGCATGGTCACGACGCCGTGGCATCGGTAAAGGCAATCCGCGATGGACGATCAAAAGCGTTGATCTGTCTTGGCGGCAATCTCGCGGTCGCGATGTCAGATCCCGAGGAGACCTATCCCGCGATGCGCAGCCTCGATCTCGTGGTGCATATCGCCACCAAGCTCAATCGCTCGCATCTTCTGATCGCGAAGGAGTCGATCATCCTGCCATGCCTTGGCCGCACCGAGATCGACGTGCAGGCGACGGGGCCGCAACTGGTGACGGTGGAAGATTCGATGTCGATGGTGCATGCCTCGCGCGGCGGCTTGAAGCCGGCGTCCGAGCATCTGAAGTCCGAGACTGCGATCGTTGCCGATATGGCCATCGCGACTTTGCCGAATACCAAGGTGAAGTGGCTGGACTACGTCGCCGACTACAGCAAGATCCGCGACGCCATCGAGTCGGTCTTTCCGGCCTTCGAGGATTACAATGCACGGATCAAGAAGCCGGGTGGCTTCCGGCTGCGCAACGCCGCCTCGGAACGGGAATGGCTGACGCCGAGCAAGAAGGCGCAGTTCCTGGTCTTCTCCGGCCTCTATGAGGACGGCCCCGCCGAGACCGCGTTGACGCTGACCACACTGCGCAGCCACGACCAGTACAACACCACGATCTACGGTATGAACGATCGCTATCGCGGCATCACCGGGCGGCGCGATGTGGTGTTCGTCAACGAGCAGGACCTCGCCCGCCGCGGGCTGAGCCACGGTGATCTGATCGACATCGTGCTGGACCGTCCGGACAGCGCGCCGCGCGCACTGCGTCGAGTGACGGCGGTGGCTTACAACATCCCGCAAGGATCGGTGGCGGCCTATTATCCCGAGGCCAATGTGCTCGTGTCGCTCGACCAGCACGATTTGAAGTCGGGAACGCCGGCTTACAAATCGATCCCGATCCGGATCGAGGCATCGGCCGCCTAAGCTGCACCGCAGCATTGAGAGAGCATGACGGCCACGGCTTTCGTGGCGGTTGATGCGCGCCGTGTTTCCGCGTAGGCGAGCGCCATGACCAGTGCTGCCGACTCTGCTGCCTTCAAGCCCGTTGCCATCGATCCGCCCGTGAGCGTAGCGCTCGTGGCCGCGATGCTCATTCTGACCTGCGGGCATGTACTGTCCAACATGCTGCGCACCACGCCTGCGGTCGCGATCGATGTGATGTCGACTGATCTCGGCGTCACGCCGCAGACGCTGGCCGCGCTGACTTCCGCATATCATTTTTTCTTCGCGCTCCTGCAGATTCCGGTCGGCGTCGCGCTGGATCGCTACAGCATCCGCACGGTGTCGCTCGTGCTGTTCGCCGGTACGGTCGGCGGCGCGGCGATTGCGGCGCTGTCGACCGGGCCGCTCTCGTTCTTCGTGTCGCAGGCAACGATAGGCATGGCGACGTCGGGCATGCTGATGTGCCCGATGACGCTCGCGGCCAAGCGGCTGACACCAGCGCAGTTCGGTCTGTGGTCCGGCATCATTCTGTCATTCGGCAATGCGGGGCTGCTGTTGTCGGCCAGTCCGCTTGCTTACGTCGTCGAGCACTGGGGATGGCGCGCCGGATTCTGGATTGCCGCCGCAGCGGCGATTGTCGTGGCGATGCTGATCGCGGTCATGGTGCCGGCATCGCGTCCCGAAGGCCAGCCGCGCGCGCTTCTGGGCGAGATGGTTTCGGTTCTGCAACTCGGTGTATCACGTGCTGTGCGCGGTATCGTGATCCTCGCTTTCGTGTCACTTGCGGTTCAGCTTGTGTTGCGTGGCCTTTGGGCCGGTCCCTGGCTGATGAATATCAAGGGACTGTCGCGGATAGAGGCCGGCAATGTGCTGGCGTTGTTTACGGTGGCGCTGGTGATCGGACCGGCGCTGTCGGGCCTGCTCGATCGCAAGCTGGGTCATCGCCGCATGCTGCTGTTTGCGGTCCATTTGTGCGCCGCCGCGCTGCTGCTCGTGATGGCGCTCGGTGCACCGGGTTATCCGTTGGCCACGCTTTTCGGCCTGCCAGTGATGCCCGTGACAGTCGATACCGGCCTGCTTGTGGTCATCGGCCTTCTCGTGGCGATGCAGCCGCTCGTCTATGCGATGATCCGCCAGGTCGTTGCTGCCGAGAATATTGGCAAAGCGCTCTCTGCGGCAAACCTGTCGTTCTTCCTCGGCACCGCCGTGATGCAATCGGCTACCAGTCCGATCGCTGCCGCCTGGGGATTGCCCGCAGTTTTAATCTCAATGGCGGTATTCCTGACCGTATGCACCCTCGTCTTCTTCGTGTTGACGCGTCCCGCAGCGCAGCGCGGGGCTGCATAATAGGTCCATGACGATTGCGACGGCAAGTTGCTGGAATTGCCGTGAGTCCTGTGGTCTGATGCGCAGAGTGACGCGATCAAGACGTCGCGCGCGGTCTCGCATTGCGGGGCGCCTCACACAGGGAGGACGTGACTTGCCGTTTTTCGTCAGGGGAACCGATACGTCAGGGACTGTTTCACTCCGCCGCGACAACGCGGCCGGAGCTGTCAAGAAGGCCAGGGAGCTGCTCGATGACGGCAGCTGGGATGTTGAAATCACCGGCCCGGATGGACTTCCGCATCCGATTGCCGAATTCGAGGCGATGTATTCCGCCGGTGCGACGACGGCGGTGCATGCGACATAGCTGACAGGCAAGGGATGCAGTGACGGCGACCGATCTTGTTCTGCATCACTATCCGCGTTCGCCGTTTGCCGAGAAGGTGCGCGTCGCCTTCGGATTGAAGGGTCTGTCTTGGCGATCGGTGATTCAGCCGCGGATGGCGCCGAAGCCAGAGCTCGTGGCGCTCACCGGAGGCTATCGCCGCATTCCGGTGCTGCAGATCGGCGCAGACGTCTATTGCGATACGCGCCGCATTCTCGCGTGGATGGACCGGGTTGCCGCGCTGGGGCACGGAACGGTTGAGGAGCTGTCGCCCGAGCAGGCGCTGGACATAGCGCGGCTCTGTCAGCCTATGGCGACATCTGCTTCTCCTCATAACGATATTGCAGATGATCAAGGTCTGCCGTTTAAGGAAGGCGTAATGGTATCGGTCATGCCGACCGATTGGGGTTTCGATCCCGTCATCGGTGCGTTAGTTTCTGCGGGTCATGACAGCATCGCTTTGCGGCGTGAGGATCCCGATGTCGGCGCGACGGTTGTACACTTCCCGCGTGCAGGCTTTGCGATTGCGCGACTGTGAAAGCCCCGTCACGGATGCATGGCCCTCATTCGCGATTTCCACGCGCCGCAATTTGACGCAGCTGCGCAAACGCGGCTAAGTCCGAAAAACGCTGCCCGACTGCGATATGCAGACTCCCAATCTGCAACGCGGTGTTCGACACTCCAGCGCCCAGTAACAGAACAAGAAAGTGCGCCGCTTCAGCGACGTTGCGCATCGGAGGATATGACATGACCTTGACCCGCCGCACGTTTGGACTTGGTGCCTCTGCAGTTCTGGCAGGGCCGATCGCCGCGCCGTTCATTCGTAGCGCAGGCGCCGCCGAGCCGGCGATCCGCATCGGCATGGTCAATTCGATGAGCGGCGGTCTTGCGGCTTACGCGCAGGAAGGCCAGCCGGCTTTCGAATACATCATCAAGAAGATCAATGCCGAAGGCGGCATCAAGAGCAAGGGCGGCGCCAGGATCGAGCTGGTGCTGGCGGACGATACCAGCCAGCCGGCGCGGACCGCTGCCGAAGCGCGGCGCCTGATCACCGAGGAAAAGGTGCAGCTTCTGACCGGCACCATTCTCAGCGCACAGATGCTGGCGCTGACACCGGTGGTCGACGAAGCCAAGATTCCGACGCTATCGGTCTGGGCCGGTGGGTCGCAGTCGAACTATATGTTTACGCTGGGATACCCGTATGATCGCGGCTATGCGCAGACCATGCATGATTTCGTCATCTCATTGCGCGACGATTTCAAGTTTCCGATCAAGACTGCCGTCATGGCCTATTCGAATTACGAGGCCGGCCAGCAGTCCAACAAATTCCTGGTCGAGAAGCTGAAGGCCAGCGGCATCCAGATCATCGGCGAAGCCGCGCTCGATATTCGTGCGCAGGACCAGACGGCGGCGATGGTCCGTATTCGCTCGCTCAAGCCGGACGTCGTTGTCGGTCTCGTGACGCCGCGCGACGGCATCCTGCTGCATCAGGCGCGTTACAATCTGAACTATCACGGCAGCATCTTCTGCGGTGGCACCGGCGGCTATTCGGATCTGTCGCTCTGGAAGGATCTCGGACCCGAGATCGGCAAGGCCGTGCTGACGAAGAACCTGTTCGGTATGACCGGCTTTAGCGCGGGCGCCAAGATCGAGTCGATGCAGAAGATCGTCACGGAATTGCGCGATGTCGCCAAGCTCGACAAAATCGGCCAGGGCGCGGTGCAATATGCCCAGGCGGCACGCGTGCTGCAGCAGGTGCTCGAGAACGCCAAGTCGCTGCAGAGCGATGCACTGCTCGAGGCGCTGAAGAACGTCAACATTCCAGCAGGCGATCCGAACCTCTACATTGCCAAGCCGAAGGGCCTGCAATTCGCGGAAGACCGTCTGCTCAAGGACGGTTCTGCAATGTTCATCCAGTGGACTCCCGAGCAGGATCAGCAAGTCGTATTCCCGAAGGAATTTGCCCAGGTACCGCCGCGGCCGAAGTCCTGATCGGCGCTGTAGTAAGACTGAGCGCAATCTAGAGAGTGGACGGCTGTGGCATTTCTGGAAGTCTCCAACATCACCAGGCGGTTTGGCGGGCTGGTCGCGCTCAACGCGGTGAGTTTCGACGTCGAGAAGGGTGAGATTCTCGGCATCATTGGCCCGAACGGTGCCGGCAAGACCACTTTGTTCGGTGTGATCTCCGGCTTCATTCCGCCGAGCGCGGGCGACGTTGTTTATGACGGTGAAAGCATTATCGGGGTGTCGCCGGATCGGCTGGTGCGCCGCGGATTGATGCGCTCCTTCCAGATCGTCCAGTCCTTTGCCGACATGACAGCGCTCGACGTCGTCACGACCGCAGCATTGACACGCCGGCCGATGCGCGAGGCCATCGACTATGCGGCGCAGGCGCTGCTGCGTGTCGGCCTTGGCGGCAAGGAGCACAAGACGCCGGCGACACTGTCGCTGCAGGACAAGAAGCTGCTGGAACTGGCGAAGTGCATCGCTACCGATCCGCGCTGCATCCTGCTCGACGAGGTGATGGCCGGCTTGACCATGGCCGAGACCGCCGCGCCGATCGCGATCATCGAGGAGCTCAACAAGCAGGGCGTCACCATCGTGATGGTGGAGCATGTGATGCCCGTCATCATGCGGCTGGCGCAGCGTATGGTGGTGATCAATTTCGGCGAGAAGATCGCGCAGGGCACGCCCGACGAGATCCTTCGGGATCAGCGCGTCGTCGATGCCTATTTCGGAGATCATCTCGATGCTTGAGATCGATAATCTGGTTGCAGGCTATGGTGGCGTGCCGGTGCTGCGCGACATCAACGCCAAGATCGCTGCGGGCGAGATCGTCGGCCTGCTGGGCGCCAACAATGCCGGCAAGACCACGCTGATCAATGCGCTGTCCGGCATGGTCAAGCCGCTCTCCGGGCGCATTCTGTTTCTCGGCGAAGACATCAGCAAATTAACGCCGCAGGCGCGTGTCGAGCTCGGCATCGTGCAGGTGCCGGAAGGCCGTCTGGTGTTTCCGGAAATGAGCATCCGCGAAAATCTTCTGCTTGGCGGCATCAATGCGCATGCGCGCAAGCATCGTCCGCAGCAGATGGAAAAAGTCATCGGGTTGTTTCCGCGGCTCGGCGAGCGGCTGACCCAGAGTGCCGGGTCACTGTCAGGCGGTGAGCAGCAGATGCTGGCCATCGGCCGCGGGCTGATGGCGGAAGCCAAGCTGCTGATGCTCGATGAGCCCTCGCTCGGTCTGTCGCCGCTATTCGTGCAGTATATTTTCGAGATCATCGACAAATTGCATGCCGATGGGCTGACCATCCTGCTGGTCGAGCAGAATCTGAATCTGACGTTGCGCCACGCCAAGCGCTGCTACGTGCTTGAGCGCGGGCAGGTGGCGGTTGAGGGCGATGCGGAGACCGTGAAAAACGATCCGCGCACCCGCAGCGCCTATCTTGGTCTGTGATCGGAGAGTGATGTGACCGAACTTTATCAGGCTCTCGCCCAAGGCCTTCTGATCGGCGCCACCTATGGCTTGCTGGCGTTGGGCATGGGGCTCGTTTACGGCGTGTCGGGCGTCGTCAATTTCTCGCATGGCGATTTCATCTCGCTCGGCATGTTCATGTGCCTCGCGCTGTATTCGGCTTTCGCCATGGACCCTTATGTGTCCATCATCATCACGGTGCCGCTGATGACCGCGATCGGCGCATTGGTCTACATCTTCCTGATACGGCCAATGGTCGGGCATCAGTTCCTGATGGTGGTGCAGCTTACGCTGGGTCTCAGCCTGGTGCTGCAGAACGGCATCCTGATGGTGTTCGGCGGCGAGCCGGCGCGGACGCCCTCCTTCGTCGAATCCAAGCTGATCATTCTCGGTGACGTGGTGCTGCGAGTGCCGCACATCGTCGCCTTCGTCGTTTCCTTTGCGCTCGCCATCGGCCTCTACATCATGCTGCGCTCGACCGATTTCGGTCGCTCGATCCGCGCCGTGCACCAGAATGCCCATGCCGCGGCGCTGATGGGCATCAATGTCGGCCGCGTCCAGGTGCTCACGTTCGCGCTCGGCATCGGCATTCTCGCATTGGCTGCCGCGCTGCTGCTGCCGGGGACGCCGATCCAGCCGACCCAGGGCCTGCGTTATACCGTGATCACGCTCTTGGTCGTTGTGCTCGGTGGTATGACCAATTTCGTCGGCATCATGCTCGGCGGCCTGATTATCGGCATCGCCGAAGCCTTCGGCACGATCTATCTCGACGGCCCGATCGGCTTGCTGCTGCCATACATCATCTTCGTGGCGATCATGCTGTTTCTCCCGAAGGGCCTGACCTGGAGCTCGGCACGATGAGAGACGAATTCTACAAGACGCTCGTATCGCCGATCTGGTGGGGCGCGCTGGTCATCGCCGCCATCATGCCGTTCGTGCTGTCGAGCTATTACGTCCACATTCTCACGCTGGCGCTGGTCTATGTGGCACTGGCTTCGTCGTGGAACATCGTCGGCGGCATGGCCGGGCAGATCTCGCTGGCGCACAGCCTGTTTATCGGCATCGGATCGATGTTCTCGGCCGCGCTCCTGCTCAAGCTCGGCATCAATATGTGGCTGGGTCTCGTGATCTCGGCGGTAATCTCCGGAATCCTGGGCGCCGTCATCGCCTGGATCGACTTCCGCTTTCAGCTCGGCCATCTCTCTTTCGTACTCATCACGCTCGCCTTCGCCGAAATGGGCAGCATCGTTGTCGAGGGCTGGGACTTCCTCGGCGGTGCATCCGGGCTGCTGCTGCCGAAGGACACGGGTAATTTCCTGGCGTTCCAGTTTGGCGGCGGTCACGGTGCGTTCTGGATGATGCTGGCATTGGCGGCGATCTGCGTGCTGGTCAATGTCGCGATTCTCAATTCGCCGCTCGGCTATTATCTGCGCACCATCCGCGACAACGAGAAGGCGGCGCAGGCGATTGGCGTCAACATCCTGCGCTACAAGATCACCGCCATGGTGATCTCGGCGATGCTCGCCTCCGTCGTCGGTACTGCCTATGTGCGCTATCTCACCTTTGCCGATCCCTATCTGCTGATCTCGCCCGTGATCACCATCGAGATCGTGCTGTTTGCAACCGTCGGCGGGCTCGGCCGCGCCTATGGCCCCGCGCTTGGCGCATTGCTGCTGGTGCCACTTGGTGAAATCCTGCGCGGCAAGCTCGGCAGCACGCTGCCCGGCCTGCATTATTTCATCTACGGCATCGTGGTGATCTCGGTGATTTTGGTGACGCCGCGCGGGCTGTTGCCGCTGTTTGAACGGCTCTGGGCGCGCTGGCGCGGCCCTGCGGTTGCCGGCAAGCCCTAAGCGGCTCGGGAATTGCCGACGTTGGAACTTCCGTCATCCGTTGGCTGATGCCGTTTCCAACGATAGTCTCTTGCCGCGGCGGAACGTTGGCTCCGCCGGTTGGGAGCTGAAATCATGCGCTTCGACGCGATCATCATCGGCGCCGGCCAGGCGGGGCCTTCGCTCGCGGGTCGGCTTACGTCCGCCGGCATGTCGGTTGCGATCATTGAGCGCCATCTGTTTGGTGGCACCTGCGTCAATACCGGCTGCAAGCCGACCAAGACGCTGGTCGCCTCCGCCTATGCCGCGCATCTTGCGCGCCGCGGCAGCGACTATGGCGTGATGATTGACGCGCCGGTGCGGATCGATATGGCTCGCGTGAAGGCGCGGGCAGACAAGGTGATCCACGACTCGCGCAATGGCGTCGAAAGCTGGTTGCGCGGCATGGACAAATGCACGGTCATCGACGGCCATGCGCGGTTCGAATCTGCGGATACGATCCGCGTGGGCGATGAGTTGCTGACGGCGCCAAAGATTTTCCTGAATGTTGGTGGGCGGGCTGTCGTGCCGGATATGCCGGGGATCAACGACGTCACCTATCTGACCAATACGGGAATCCTGCAGCTGGATCGCGTGCCGAAACATCTGGTGGTGATCGGCGGCAGCTATATCGGGCTCGAATTTGCGCAGATGTATCGCCGCTTCGGCGCCGAAGTGACGGTGGTCGAGAAGGGCGCGCATCTGGTCTCGCGCGAGGATGCGGAGATCTCCGAAGCGATCCGCGATATCCTGCTCGCCGAAGGCATCCATATCCGCACCAATGCCGAATGCATCACCTTCAAGCCGCATCCCGATGGCGTGGCAGTCGGCGTCGATTGCACCGAAGGCGCGCCGGAGATTATCGGCAGCGATGTTTTGTTCGCGGTTGGGCGTCGGCCGAACACCGACGATCTCGGTCTCAACAAAGCTGGCGTCGCTGTGGATGCCCGCGGCTACATCAAGGTCGATGACGGTCTCGCCACCAATGTGCCGGGCATTTTTGCCATGGGCGATTGCAACGGTCGCGGCGCCTTTACGCATACGGCCTATAACGACTTCGAGATTCTCGCCGCGAACCTGCTCGATGGCGCAAGCCGCCGTGTCAGCGATCGGCTTCCCGGCTATGCGCTGTTCATCGACCCGCCGCTTGGCCGCGTCGGCATGACGCTGACTCAGGCAAAGGCCACAGGCAGGAAATTGCTGATCGGCACCCGGCCGATGACCCATGTGGGCCGCGCCGTCGAGAAGGGCGAGACCGCGGGCATGATGCAGGTTGTGGTCGATGCTGAAACGAAGAAGATTTTGGGAGCCGCCATCCTCGGTACCGGAGGCGACGAGGCGATCCATGGCATTCTCGACATCATGAATGCCGGCGCCGATTACACCCAGTTGCAATGGGCGGTGCCGATCCATCCGACGGTGTCGGAACTGATCCCGACGCTACTCAACGAGATGAAGTGATCGTCGCTCAGGCGGTCTGGAACTTGAGCACGGCCATCAGCGTCAACAAGGTGGTTGCGCAGGATGCGGACACAATCGCCATATTGATAAGGCTGCGGATTGCAACGGCCGCGACTGCAGAAATCGGATGAACAGCGTCCGATGCACTGGCTTTCTTGCGCGGAGCCGGTTTCTTCTTTGCTGCCATGACGATCCCCAAAGAGAGGGGTCAGACCGTTGACCGGCCTGACCCTGACGCCTTCCCTGCCGAGGTGTGTCCCTCGATCATGACGCGACCATCGCATGAATGGCCGGTGAACTGCTTAACGCGCGTGGTAAATCAAATCTGACCGGATTCGATGGTTTATGAATTTTCCAGTTCGTCATTCCGGGGCGTGGGCGCATCTTGCGCACGCGAATCCGGAATCTCGCAGTGTGAGTCGATTCGAGATTGAAACCATGCCGGGATTCCGGGTTCACGTCCGGCAAGAGCCGGCCGCGCCCCGGAATGACAAAGGTGAGCCTAAATCGTCCGCCCGCCATCGACCGGCAGGATCACGCCGGTGAGGAATTCGGATTCCTCGCCCGCCAGATACACGCAGGCATTGGCGATATCCGAGGGGCGCGACATGCGGCCCAGTGGAATCGTGCCGATAAATTTGGCGCGGTTCTCCGGCGTATCCGGCACGCCCATGAAGGATTCCAGCAGCGCGGTTTCGCCGATCACCGGCGCGATGCAGTTGACGCGGATGCCATCGGGCGCCAGTTCCACGGCCATCGATTTCGACATCAGGTTCACCGCGCCCTTGGTGGCATTGTACCAGGTCAGGCCCGGACGCGGCCGGACGCCGGCTGTCGAGCCGATATTGATGATGCGACCGCTCTTCTGCTTCTTCATCACGGGTACGCAGGCATTGGTCATCAGGAAGATCGATTTCACATTGATGTCGAACGCCTTGTCGAATTCTTCTTCGGTCACTTCGAGCAAGGGCTTGTTGCGAAAGGTCCAGCCGGCATTGTTGACGACGACGTCGAGCTTGCCGAATTTTTCGACCGCGAGCTTCACCGAGGCATCAACATCGGCCTTGCTGGTGACGCTGCCGCCAAGGGCGATTGCGCTGTCGCCGATCTCGGCCGCAACCTTTTTCGCGCCATCGGCATTCAGATCGAGGATGACGACCTTGGCGCCTTCGCGCGCGTAAGACCGCGCGATCTCGGCACCGAAACCCGATGCGCCGCCGGTGACGATAGTGGATAGGCCTTGAAGTCTCATGGTGTTTTCTCCCGGGTGCCGCGCCTTGGCTGGCGCTTGACGATGAACGTTAGAGCCTGTGATGGCGGCTGGGAAGTCTCGACAGCGAATGGCTGCTAAAGGAAGCGTGGCTTTTACAGGAAGCGTCTTGCGTTGACTTCTTCGAGATCGAGGCCTTCCTCGATGGCGTGCAGCACGCTGTCGTGGATTTCACCCTCACGATGCATCTTCAGAAGCTCTGCACGGCCGGCTTCGATGGCGGCCAGCACCGTCGTGTAATGGTCGATGCGGTGCGGCGATAGTGCCTCAGCCTCTTCGGCATAGCGCGCCGCGGCGCCCTTGCGATAGGTATATTGCTCGAACAGGCGCGGATGGCGATGTGTGCCGTCATCATTGCGTGACGCCTTCTCGATGGCAGAAAATTGCGCGGCCGCAACGCGCGCACGCGCCTGCGCTTCGCTGAGTTTGGAATGATGCGGTGCGCGGACATTGTCGGTTTTGATGAGACGGCGCACGATCGGTGCCAGCGTCGAACCCTGGACAAGGACCGTCACCAGGATGACTGCGAAGGTGATCGCCAGGATGACGTCGCGGCCCGGAAATTCCTCCGGCAATGATAATGCGGCAGCGAGGCTCACTACGCCGCGCAAACCGGCCCAGCTCATGATGAACGGCACCGTCCATGGCGGAGCGGGGTCGCGGGCGCGCAGCTTCGGCATCAGCATGCGCGGCAGATAGGTGCCCGGAAACATCCAGGCGAAGCGCGCGAGGATCACTGCTGCGATGACAGCAGCCGTCACCGGCAACAGCGCCACCACCGCGTCATAGCCGCCGAGGCGATACAGCACGCCGCGCAGCGACAGGCCAATCAGGATAAACACCAGAGATTCCAGCACGAATACGACGACGCTCCACGCTGCGGTGGCCCGGGTGCGCGTCGCAGCGCCGAAGAACTCGTGCTGCTTCCATCCCAGGATCATGCCGCAGGCGACGGTGGACAGCACGCCGGAGACGTGGAGCTTTTCCGCGGCGATATAGGAGATCCAGGCGACCAGGAAGGTCCATGCAATCGCAAGGTCGATTTCCTTGATGCGCTTGATCACCAGGATGGCGGCGAAGGCGAAGACGATGCCAACAAGCAGGCCGCCGATCGCGACCGAGAAGAAACTCACGGTGGCCGCAGTGGCGCTGAACGAGCCGGTCAGCGCTGCCGCGATGGCGAAGCGCAGCAGCACCAGGCCCGATGCGTCGTTGACGAGGCTTTCGCCCTCCAGCAGCACGATGATGCGCGGCGGAAGCGGCACGCTCTGCAGCACGGCCTTGGCCGCCACCGAATCCGGCGGCGAGACGATGGCGCCGAGCGCAAAACAGGCAGCCCAGGGCAGCGACGGCATCACCAGATGCGCAACCACGCCGACCACGAGGGTGGTGAAGAAGACAGCGCCGACGGCGAGCTGCAGGATGATGCGAAGATCGGCGCGGAAATCCCGCCAGGAGGTGAACCAGGCGCTCGACATCAGCAGCGGCGGCAGAAACAGCACGAGCACCAGCTCGGGGTCGATTTCGACATCCGGGGTGCCCGGGATCAGCGCGAAGCCGATGCCGCCGAGGATCAGTGCAGCCGCGCGCGGGAGCTGAAAACGCCGCGCGATCATGTCGAGCAAAACGATGACAGCCATCAGCAGCAGGATAATTTCGAAGCGGGAAACGGCGGTCATGAGGGCCTGTCGAGATGCGAGAAAAACGGTCGGACGTCGATTCGGGCCAATGCCGTGATCTGATGTCTGTCATCTATCTTGCAAATGTCGCACTGGCTGTACAGCGGGCCAGTGATTTTGCAGCAGGCCAGCACGAAAAAGGGCGACCCGACGGGCCGCCCTTCGATGCCTTAATTATGCGCTTCAGACTACTCTGCGCTGCTGACCAGTCGCAGCGACACCCTATGCTCCATCATGCTGCGATAGGTGGCCACATAATCGAGAGCCATGCGCCGGGCGGTGAAGCGGTTTTCGAACTGCTTGCGGATCGCTGTACGGTCCATGCCGGCGAGACGACCCACCGCGGCAACTGCACTGGTCTCGTCCTCGACGATGAAGCCGGTGAGGGCCTCGTCGATGATCTCCGGCACCGAGCCGCGGTTATAGGCAATGACCGGCGTGCCGCAGGCCATGGATTCGATCATCACCAGGCCAAACGGCTCGGGCCAGTCGATCGGCAGCAACAGACCATAGGCGCCGCTGAGGAATTCCGGCTTCTCCCGGTCGCTGATCTCGCCGATATATTCGACCAGCGGATGATCCATCAGTGGGCGAACGACCTGCTCGTAATAGTCCTCATCCGCGCGGTCGATCTTGGCCGCGATTTTCAGCGGGATGCCGGCGCGGATGGCGATCTTGATCGCGCGGTCGACGCCCTTCTCGGGCGCAATACGCCCGAGCACGGCGAGGTAGCTCGGCGTGATCGGTTGCGGCGTCAGCAATTTCTCGGGAAGGCCGTGATAGATCGTGCGCACGAAATTCGCCTGCGGTACCGGGCGCCGCTGCGCGTTCGAAATCGAAACAACGGGAATCTTGGAGAAAGTCGTGAAGGTCGGCTGATGTTCCGGCAGATCCAGACGGCCGTGCAGCGTCGTGAGAAATGGTGTGGGTTGGCGGGAGAATAGCGAGAACGGATAGTAATCGAGATGGAAATGCAGAACGTCGAATTCGTCGTCGTCACATTTCTGTCTTACGCGCTCGAGCATTTCCATATGGAGGGCGTTGGGATCGCGGACAGAGCCATCGAGCCGCAGCGCCTTCGGCCATCCGGCGTCAAGCTTGCCTGACGTTTGAGAGTCGCCGCTGGCGAACAGCGTAACATCATGCCCCTGCGCCACCAGCTCTTCGGTCAACCAGTGGACGACGCGTTCCGTGCCTCCATAGAGCTTCGGCGGAACGGCTTCTGTCAGCGGAGCAACTTGCGCGATGCGCATTTTACATATCTCCCATGTTGGAAGTGATGAACAACTTCAGCGACGACGTGTCGGTACCGGTATGCCTGAAGCTGGAACGTTCTCGCATCTGCGAGGTTCCTATGTGATCTGCGTAGTTCGTCCACACTGTGGTCTTGCTGATGCCATCACGTTCAACCACGGTTTCCGGAGTGTTAATGCTGCCCGAATGTTGCGCCGAGATGGCGAGAGCGTGGGTAATTCGGGATGGCATCATCTCCATCAGCGGGCGGGGACGCTGTCCGTCGAGATTCTTGTTCTTATTCAACGGGTTTTGACAATCACATGGACAGTCTTTCCGGATATGCGTATCGCCCTTTCGCTTTCGTGATGCGCTACATCAGGATGCGTTCTGCATCGCATATGATCATCCTGATATCCGTGCTTGCAGCCGTCGCCTGTTCGGTGGGCACACAGTACGGAATTAAATTTTTAGTCGATGGCCTCTCATCTGGACCTTCGGGAGCCGGTAATACCGTCTGGATCGCATTTGGCGTTCTGATCTCGCTGATCACGGCAGACATGTTCCTGTGGCGCGTGGCCAGCTGGACCGCGAGCTACACATTCGTTGGTGTCACCGGCGATCTCAGGCGCGATATCTTTCGCCATCTGACCGGACACGCACCGAGCTACTTCTCGGATCGGCTGCCCGGCATGCTGACCAGCCGTATCACGGCAACATCCAACGCGGTCTTCACGGTCGAAAACATGTTTGTCTGGAACGTGTTGCCGCCCTGCGTCGCGACATTCGCGGCGATCCTGCTGATTGGAACCGTCAGCCTGCCCATGGCGGCGGGACTGACAGTGGTGGCGGGCGCGGTCGTCGTGATGATGTTCAAGATGGCCGCGGCCGGCAAGAAACTGCATGACGACTTCGCCAGCAAGGCGGCCGCCGTCGATGGCGAAATGGTCGATGTCATCAACAATATGCCGCTGGTCCGCGCATTTTGCGGATTGAGCTTTGAGCATGATCGTTTCGATGAAACGGTCGATCGCGAGCTGAACGCCCGTGGTCGCAGCCTGCGCTATCTCGAGCGTCTGCGCCTGACGCATGCGGCCATCACGGTCGCGCTGACGATCGGGCTGCTCGCCTGGGCGATCATGCTGTGGCAGCGAGGCGGCGCCAGCACCGGCGACGTCGTTCTGATCTGTACGCTCGGTCTCTCGATCCTACATGCGACGCGAGATCTTGCGGTAGCGCTCGTAGATGTCACGCAACATGTTGCGCGCCTGTCCGAGGCGCTGTCCACATTGCTGGTACCGCATGAGCTCAGCGACCATCCCGAAGCCGAGCCGCTGGTGAAGTCAGGTGCAGCGATCGCCTTCAACAATATCTCGTTCCGTTATCCCGGCGGTCTGCAGGTGTTCGACAAGTTCACGTTGCGACTCAATGCCGGCCAGCGCGTTGGCCTTGTCGGCCAGTCCGGCGGCGGCAAGTCGAGCCTGTTTGTATTGCTGCAGCGCTTCTATGACGTGCAGGATGGTAGCATCACCATCGATGGCCAGGATATTTCACGCGTGACCCAGCACAGCCTGCGTCACGCAATCTCCGTGGTACCGCAGGACATCTCATTGTTCCATCGCTCCATCATGGAGAACATCCGGTATGGACGTCCTGAGGCGACGGATGACGAGGTACTGCGTGCCGCTATTTCGGCGCGTTGCGACTTTGTTGAGACGCTGCCGGAAGGTCTTCACACCATGGTCGGGGACCGCGGCGTCAAACTGTCCGGCGGGCAACGTCAACGCATCGCCATTGCACGCGCCTTCCTGAAGGACGCGCCCATTCTGCTGCTGGATGAGGCAACGGCGGCCCTCGACAGTGAATCGGAAGAGGCGATCCGTGAGGCGCTGGCGCGTCTGATGCGTGGTCGCACGGTAATCGCGATTGCGCATCGCCTCGCGACGCTGCGCAATTTCGATCGCGTGGTCATGCTGCAGAGCGGCAAGATCATTGAGGACGGCAAACCTGATCATCTGATGCAGGGCGAGGGGCCGTATCGGGAACTCGTCACACAGGAAATGAGCCGTCTCGCGCAGCACGCAGCCTGACGACTCAGTTATCCTCTCCAGGCGCTGCGTTTATCTTCGTGCCTGTCTTCACCTTACAACCGGCCGAGGTCATCCATGCCCATCGAAGCCGCCGCGACCAAGTTGAACGCTATCGCCGATCAAAAGGCGGTCGAGTCGCCGTTCTACATTCCGATGACGGGTCCTGCTTCGCGCCCGCGACGTGCGCTCAAGCACGACGATACGTTTGTGGTGCTCGACAGTCATGGTGACATTGGCGCGTCCGCGGGCGGGCCGGATGGCCTGTTCAATGCCGATACGCGTTATCTCGCGCGGCTGGAGCTAGCGCTGAACGACGTGCAGCCGTTGTTGCTCGGTTCGAATCTGCGCGATGACAACTCGTCGCTGACCGTCGATCTGACCAATCCGGATATCTATCGCAACGGCCGCCTCGTGCTGCAGAAAGATATGCTGCACATCGTGCGCACGTTCTTCCTGTGGCGTGGTGCGGCTTATCAGCGGATCGGTCTGCAAAATCACGGCGAACACCGTGCGAGTTTCGATCTGACGCTGTCATTCGACAATGACTTTGCCGATCTGTTCGAGGTGCGTGGCGAAAAGCGCAAGCATCGCGGCATCGCCACCAGTCGCCTGGTCGGGCCCAGTGACGTTGCGCTGGAATATACCGGCCTCGACGGTAAGCCGCTCAGCACGATGGTGCATTTCGATCCGCGCCCGACGCGGCTGGCGGCCAATACCGCGACCTACCACTTCGAGCTGAAGCCGCAGCAAACGACGTCACTGTTCGTTGCTGTCAGTTGCAACGCCGAGGTCGGCCACAAGCCTGTACCGTTCTTTCGTGGCTTGCTCGCGCATCGCCGCGAGATGCGCAATTTCAGCAAGGGTGCGGCGACGGTCGAGACCTCGAACGATATTTTCAACGAGGTGCTCTGCCAGGCGATGGCCGATCTCAGTATCCTGATGACGAATACGCCGCAGGGCCGTTACCCTTATGCCGGTATTCCCTGGTATTCGACGACATTCGGTCGCGATGGCCTGATCACGGCGCTGCAACTGTTGTGGATCGATCCGCGCGTGGCGCGCGGCGTGCTGAAACGGCTTGCGGCATTTCAGGCGAAGTCGGTCGATCCGCTTGCGGATGCCGAGCCCGGCAAGATTCTGCACGAAATGCGCGGCGGCGAGATGGCTGCGCTCCGCGAAGTCCCGTTCGCGCAATATTACGGCAGCGTCGACTCCACGCCGCTCTTTGTGATGCTCGCAGGGATGTATGTCGAGCGCACCGGCGATGATGAAACCCTGCACGAGCTGTGGCCGGCCGTTGAGGCCGCCCTCGGATGGATCGATGGTCCCGGCGACCCCGACAAGGATGGCTTCGTCGAATATCAGCGCGCCACCGAACAGGGACTGCAGAACCAGGGCTGGAAAGATTCGTATGACGCCATCTTTCATGCCGATGGAAAGCTCGCTGAGGGCAATATCGCACTGGCGGAGGTGCAAGGCTATGTCTTCGCCGCCAAGCATCTGGCGTCGCGTCTCGCATTGCGCACAGGCCTGCCCGACAGGGCCCGGCAGCTCGAGGCCGAAGCGGAGCAACTTGCTGCGCGGTTCGAGGAAGCATTCTGGTGCGAGGAACTCGGCACCTATGCGCTTGCGCTCGACGGCAAGAAGATGCCTTGCGCGGTTCGTGCCTCCAATGCGGGACAGTTGCTGTTTACAGGCATCGTCCGTGAAGACCGTGCGCGCATGGTCGCTGCCGACCTGATGCGTCCGCATTTCTTCACCGGCTGGGGCATTCGCACCATTGCGCGCGGCGAGGCGCGCTACAATCCCATGTCCTATCATGACGGCTCGATCTGGCCGCACGACAATGCGCTGATCACACTCGGTCTGGCGCGCTATGGCCTGAAGCATTCGGTCGAGGCCGTCTTCAAGGGCCTGTTCGACACCGCGGCCTATATGGACTTGCGACGATTGCCGGAATTGTTCTGCGGCTTCCAGCGCGAAAAACGCCGCGGCCCGACCTTGTATCCGGTGGCCTGCGCGCCGCAGGCCTGGGCCAGCGCTACGCCGTATACCCTGCTCGAGGCAGCACTAGGAATCGAATTCGATGTTGCGCGCGGGGAAATTCGTTTCCGCAATCCGCGGCTGCCCGCTTTCCTGCAATACGTCATTTTGCGTGATCTTCGGCTCGGCGAATCCAGCGTCGATCTCTGCCTGCGCAAACACGAGAACGATGTGTCGCTGGAAGTGCTGCGAACCCGCGGTCAGATCCAGGTATCGATCGTATTGACGCATTGACGCGTCGCCTGGCGCTGGGGTCGTGCCCATCAGCGAAACGCGTGAGTGAGGGAGTTTCCATGCCTGCAATTCGCATCGTTGTCGGATTGGCTGTAGCGTTGGCGTTGAACGCCGTGGCCGTGTGCCAGGCGGCGGATGCGCCTGTGCCTCCGCCCGCGTCAGAGAAATCCACCCCTGAAGCGCAGCCGTCCGTGCCGTCGCCCGCACCTGATGCGGCTGCCGTGCAGCCGGCAACGCCACCGGTCGCGTCCACGCCTCCTGCGCCTGTCGCTAAGCCGCCATCGGTTACGGTGATCGATGCTTTCGATGCCAAGGGCATTCTCGGCCGCGATGTGCGCAGTCCGGCAAGCGAGAATATGGGACGTATCGCCGACGTGATCGTCGATCGCGCGGGGCAGGTGCGCGGCGCGGTCATCGACTTCGGCGGATTCCTCGGGGTTGGCTCGCGCAAGATCGTGGTCGATTGGGGGGCGCTGCATTTCTGGAACGTGGCCGACAAGACCGCCAGCATCACGCTGGATCTCACGCGCGAACAGGTCCGTGCCGCGCCGGAATACAAGGACGATCAGCCCATCGTCGTGCTCGGCGCGTCCGGCACACTGACGCCGCTGAGGTTTCCGCCTCTCACCATGCAGGAGCGCTAATTGGCGGTTCACGCGACCACTCGTGCAGCCGATCTCTCCCGCCGCGACGATGTCGCGGCGGTGCCCGAGGTTGCCTGTGCGCCGGGGATTGCGCCGGAGTCCGAGCTGGGCCCGCAGGAGCCGCAGCGGAGTCCTGAGCCATCGAAGCAGAGCCTGCGCGGGCTCGACTGGTTCATCTTCTTTCTCGCCGACGTGCAGACAGGATTCGGCCCGTTCGTTGCGGTCTATCTCACCACACAGAAATGGACCCAGGTCGAGATCGGCTTCGTGCTGTCAATCGGGGGCATCGTCGCGCTGCTCGGCCAAATTCCGGGTGGCGCGATTATCGATGCGGCGCGCTCGACGCGGCTGGTCGCCGGCGCCGCGGTCGCAACGATCGGCGGCTGTGCGCTAGCCTATGCCGCGCTGCCGGTGTTTCCTGTCATCGTCGCGGCAGCGACGCTGCATGCGATGGCGAGCTGTGTGCTCGGCCCCGCGATTGCCGCTATCAGCCTGGGGCTGGTCGGGCCGCTGCGGATCGGCGAACGGCTGGGGCGCAATGCGCGCTTCGCCTCGCTTGGCAATGGCGTCGCCGCCGCCGTGATGGGCACCTGCGGTTATCTACTGTCCAGCCGGTCGGTGTTCATCGTCACCTTCCTGCTGGCGCTGCCGGTGCTCTACGCGCTGTCGCGGATTCGACCTCAGGAGATCAATTCCGCGCAGGCCCATGGCGCCAGCACCAAAGAAGCCGAGAACAATAAGCCGATCCGTTTTCGCGATCTGGTGCGGCAGAAGCCGCTGTTGATTTTTGCCTGCGCTGTGCTGCTGCTGCAGCTTGCCAATGCCGCGATGCTGCCTTTGATGGCGGGCGTCGTCACGACGCGCTCGGCCGACTGGGCACCGGCGCTGATCGCCTTCTGCATCGTGGTCCCGCAGGCCATCGTCGCGGCGACCTCACCGACGGTCGGCCGAAAGGCGCAGCAATGGGGCCGTCGACCACTGCTGCTGATCGCCTTCGCCGCGCTCGTGATCCGCGGATTGCTATTCGCCGTGGTCACCGATCCGTTTGCGCTGGTCGCTGTGCAGGTCTTCGACGGCGTCACTGCTGCCGTGTTCAGCGTGATGATCCCGCTGATCGTCGCCGACATCGCTTTTGGCAGCGGGCGCTTCAGCCTTGCGCAAGGCATTGTCGGAACAGCCACCGGCATCGGCGCGTCGCTCAGTACGGTGACCGCCGGCTTCGTCGCCGACAAGCTCGGCGCGCCGGTTGCCTTTGTCGGTCTGGCCTGCGTCGCCGGGCTCGGCCTCTTGTTGATCTGGCTCGTGATGCCGGAAACCCGCCGCGACCACGGCGAGGTTGAGAGCGGACCTTAGGGCGTGACACTCTCGCCGAGGAAGTTGATCGCGGCCGTGACACCGCCCTTGCCGTGCGGAATGCCAAGCGCCTGCAGTCCCATCTCGATCACGCCGAGCGTTCCGAGAATCATGGGCGCGTTGACATGGCCCATATGGGCGATGCGGAATGCTTTTCCGTGCAGGTCGCCGATGCCGACACCGAGAATGACGCCGCATTTGTCGCGGCAGTAATCGAGCAGCGGCGTCGGGTCATCCATTCGCACCGTCGTGACCGTGTTGCCGCGTTCTTTCGGCTCGATGATATTGAAGCTCAGCACGCCGCCATCGGCCCATACGGCAACGGCGCGGCGCACAGCTTCCGCCAGCAATCGATGGCGCTGGAACACGTTGACCAGCGTCTCGTCGAACAGCATGTCGATGGCCTGACGCTGCGCGAACATCAGATGCACCGGCGCGGTGCCAGAATGTTTCCGGTAGTGCTCGTCGCCGTCGCGCTCGGTCCAGTCCCAATAGGGCGTGCGCAGATTGGCGGTCTTATGCACCTCGCGGGCGCGGTCATTCGCCGCGACATAGCCGAGGCCGGGCGGTGTCATCAGGCCCTTCTGCGAGCCGGACATGGCGACATCGATGCCCCACGCATCCATCTCGAACGGCATGCAGCCGAGCGAAGCCACGGTGTCGACCATGAACAATGCGGGATGGCTGGCGGCCTTGATCGCCTTGCCGATGGCTTCAATGTCGTTGAACGCGCCCGACGCCGTGTCGATCTGCACTGCAAGCACAGCCTTGATCTCGTGCTTGGTGTCCTGTCGCAACGTCGCTTCAACCTCGGCAGGACGAATGGCGCGATTCCAGTCGCCCTTCAGGCTCTGCACGTCGACGCCCATGGCGCGCGCAGCATGGCCCCAGCCGACCGCGAAACGCCCGCTTTCCAGCACCAGGATCTTGTCGCCGCGCGACAGCACATTGGTGAGCGTCGCTTCCCAGGCGCCATGGCCGTTAGCGATGTACATGTAGGTGTTGCCTTTGGTGGCGAACAACGTGCCGATATCGCGCAGCAGCCCGAATGTGAGCTGCACCATTTCCTTGGAGTAGATATCCAGCGGCGGACGATGCATCGCCCGCAATACTTCGTCTGGCATCGTGGTGGGGCCGGGGATGGCGAGAAATTCACGACCTGCACGAACGACCATTTTCAATCCTTGTTGGTATTTTCGGCCATGGTGCCATGGCGCAGCGCGAAATCAAAGCGCGCGTGAGGTGGTTTGAATTTTACTGCTTAGTGAGTCAGCGCATCACGCCCGATCACATTCGCGATGGCCTGGAAGATCTGGTCCTTGATCTCGGTCGCTGCCGGGCTCGGGATCGTCTCGGGAGGGCCGTCGTGTTTGGCGCAAGCCACCACCAGCCGCAGGATCCAGACTTCTCCATCGGTGTAGTACAGGTCGCCGCCGCCATTGTGGCCGGCGACGGTTGGGCCGATTCCGGTGACCTGATATTTGGCCTCGACCATGCCGGCCTTTTCGAGATCGCCCGCGAGCACCGCGCGCTCGGCGTCGATATCGGCAGCGATATGATGCGTGATCGCGCCGGTGTATTTGCTGATCCCGACGCTGCGATCGAAAGTCGCATCGCCGAGCCAGACCGGGCGATCTTCCTGCCCCTTGTCGAGGACCTTCCAGAGCCGGATGTGGTGGCGATGGTCAGCGCTGTTGCCGACCGGCTTCTCGAAAGCGAGATCCTCGCGGCGGCCGAGGTAAACCAGCGGGCTCACCGGTGCTTCGCGATAGGGGCGGTCGAGCAAGACGCTGCCGACAATTTCGAGGGACGAGCGCAAGGTTACGGGATCGGCGGGATACCAGCCGGCAGCATGCATCGCGCACAGCACGTCCTTCTTGTCGCCGATCAGGCCGACATTGATGGGATCGCCGGGAATACCTTGCGCGGTCATCGTCGTCATCGGCAATCCGGCAAGGCTCTTCTGGTGCTCGTAATGGGTCCAGAGTTCCGGGAGCAACAGATAGGCGATGCCGCCATAGATGACCAAAGCGAGCAGCGTCAGCCGCGCCGCCCGGAATGTCCGGCTGCGGCGTTGTTTTTGCGCAATGACATCCGTCTGCAGGTCAGCCACGGTTCCGCTCGATCGAATCTGAGCGGGGAACCTGCCACGTCAGCGCCACGATGTCATCGTCGGGTCTCGCGGCAGCCGGCGGCTTCGGCCTCTTCTTTAGAGCAAAACCAGCGTGTTCCCTTGCTGATCCGCATGCTGATCTTGGCATACCAGCGGCTTTCGGGCGTGTGGTAGATGCAGACGCCGGCCCGGTTGACGTTGCCCTTGATCCGGCAAGTTGGAGACGGCGCCACGTGGCCGGATGCCGAGGCCAGCAAGATCGGCAAGGCATCCTCCGGAGGCTTGATCGAGCCGAGAATGGTGGTTTTCTTGTTGCGTACGCGCCAGTCCCAGGGCGCAAAGAAGGCGCCGGCCCAAAGTCCGGCCTTGGCCTCGCGTGCGGCCTTCTCGTCGGCATCATAGGCATGCGAGAAGCGCACATAGGAAAGCGCCCAGCCGCTCTTTACCATCCATTGGCTGATGTCTTCGCCGTCCACCTCGCATTTGGCGACCGAGCGACCGAAGCGATCGGTCCTTAGCACGTGGCAGGTCCAGCTCTTGTCGCCGACATGTTCAACAAGCGCTTCATGTGCCGCGACGCCGCAGGTCCAGCGCTCGCCGGCGGCATTCAGGCACAACTGATCGAGGCCGGGCGAGTCCATGCCGGCGAGCCGGATGCGGGTCGCGCCAATGGTCATCTGGTCGCCATCGCGAATCTTCGGCACCCCGGTCACGTCGGCGGCCTGTGCCAGTGCGGGAATGCAAAGTATCGCGATAAAAAGAGAGAAGGTGCGGAACATGCGCATCGAACCGTTTGATTGCAAAATCATGACGACAATCCGGAGACAGTGCGGGCATTTCGCCGCCCATGCCAGCGCGGTCGCTCCTTCATACCTTCAACTTCGCGCGATGACCTATGCCGCGTGGCCATTCATCATTCTCCGCCGCGCCAGCGCGAGACCCATCAGCACGAAGGCTGAGGTCACTTCGGGACCGCCGACGAGAATCCGTGTCGGCGTTTTCATCTTGTTCCATTCATAGGCCTTGAACGGACCCTTGCGGCCACCTTCGCCTGTTGCCGTGATGATGCAGCGCAGCGCAGGTGCGAAATGCGCGAGCTCACCGCCGAGATGTCCGAGCGCGATCAGTGCGAGTGCCGCATCGAAAGTATTCATCTCGCGCGCAATCAACTCATCCTGCACATAAGCGAGAACACGCAGGCGAATGAAGTCGAACGTGCCGTCGGTGTCTATGGCCTGTTGTGTTGCGGCTGGCAGCTCACGGAAGGCCGCATAGCAGCGGCCGAAATAGGCGCTGTAGAGCTCCGGCAGATAGTAGATGTGCGATTTCGGATCGGCGAAGGCGCCGGATGCCACAAGGCGGCGCTGGAAGCCGATGATCCGCTGCATCGTTTCCAGACGTGTCGGTGTTTCCATCACCTTCCAGCGGACGAGATTCCGGAACGAGACTTCGAGCACGTCGAGATTGAGTGTCGGATCGAGATCGTTGCCGTAGGGCCGCTCGCCCGCGAGATTGTCGATCCAGGTGACGATGGCGCCGTCATAGTCGATATGGTCGTTGAGCGGCACGGTGACCATCGGTTCGTTGCTGCCGTTGCCGACCTGATAACCGGCATAGAAGTCGAGCAGGGGTTGATCGAGGATCGGATCGGTCGAGCCGGCCTGTGTGGCGGCGGAGAACGAGCAGGCGGTGGTGTCACAGTCCGGCACATAGATGCCGAAGCCGAGGTCCTGCTTGATCTGCGCGAACAGCCGGCTGAAGCGCGGATGCGGCGGCGGTGCCAGCGCCGTGATGACGTTCACACTCGTTCCGTCATGCGAGCGGACTTCCTCGCGGCTGGTGACCAGGCAGAATTCAACCATCGCATCGATGGCGCGGTGCGAGGATGTCGTCTGGTCCGGCGACGGCAGTCCGGTTTCGCCGAAGCTGAGCAGCGCCTCGGTGAAGAACGCGTCGTAATAGGCAGAGCGATGCCGGATCTGCACCGGCTCCCACATGGGTTCGGCAATTCCGGTCCATGGCGGATTGATGAGTTTTCCGGCCGGTGAGCGTGCGATGAAGATGCGCGCGAGGGTGAACAGCAGCGTCGAATTCTTGTAGCCGCGCGAATTCAGGCCCGTCAGAGCCATCAGGAAATCGCGGCCATGCATGTCGGGATCGCCGATCAGGTTGAATGCCGCGTAGGTGGGGATGAAGCCGTTGCGGTCGAACGAGCGCAGCAGATGCGTGCCGCAGGCCTTGATGACATCGTCGATCTCGCCCAGCGACGGTGCCTGCGCTGACGCCGTCACCGGCTTCGGCTCTGGATGGCTCAATGCGACCGTGTCGAGCAGCTCGGCGATGGGCTGGCCGATGGCTTCCCAATCGGGGCTCGCGTCGTCGCGCGCCGCTCTCAGGGCCTGCTGTATGGCTTTGAACCGGGCGGGGTCACGCAACTCGGGCAGGCCGGCGCGACAGAGCAATGGACGGAGCGCAGGATTACCGAGCGCGGTTTTGTAGAACTTGACGATATGGGCGTCGCCGCCGGTGTGCTTGTGGAATAGGGGGTCGCAGAGGTCGTAAAGCGACGGGCCGACCTTGCTCGCTGTCAGCGCGCGGTATGCGGCGCCGGCAAAATAAGTCACACCCATGAGGTTTCTTTCAGTGCCGCCCCCTGCGCACGCTTCGAAAACCGCCCGCCGCTGCTGCGGCGCAATCGCCTCCCGACACTTGCAAGCCTTTGAAAACTTGCACGAATCGGTCGAGATTACAATTGCGTGAAGCGCAAGCCCGTTCAAGACCTTAGCCTGGTCAGTCAGTAACCCTGTCTTAAATCCCGGGCTTTACCGGTTGCCCGGGTGGGCTCGACGGGTTAACAACCAGTTTGCTGCGATGCCGCAAATTGAGCGCATTTAATACTCATTGGTTTGGCATCCCTTCAAACCTATTTCGACGTTCGCGCGACCCACGGTTGCGCCTGAACGATGAGCAGGAATGACGTTATGAACGTACGGCAGTTTCGCGTATCCCGTCGCTCGATCACTGTGGCCGCAGCTTTTGTCGGCTTGGTGTCGCTGGTGCTTGGCGCCAACGCCGCGCTGAACAAGCGCTCACTGGAAGCTGCACAGGCCGAGACGGTGACCGGGACGATTAATCCCGTGACGAAGGCGTCGCGCATCGCGCTGGTGATCGGCAACGGTCATTACCCCGACGCCGGCGCGCCGCTGAGCCAGCCGATCAATGATGCACGTGCCATGACGAGCGCACTTCGCCGCGACGGTTTCGACGTCGATGTGGTGGAAGACGCGACCCGCGATGACATGACCCGCGCTGTCGAGCGCCTGAAGGCCAAGATCAAACCTGAAACCGTCGTGATGCTGTATTTCGGTGGCTATGGCGTTCAGGTTGGCCGCCAGAGCTACATGATCCCGGTCGATGCTGCGATCTGGAAAGAGCGTGACATCCGTCGCGATGGCATGAGCGTCGAGTCCGTTCTCGATATCATGAAGGAGCAGGGTGCCCAGGCCAAACTGGTCGTGCTGGATGCATCCCGCCGCAATCCCTATGAGCGTCGCTTCCGCGGTTACTCCCGTGGTCTCGCGCCGATCGACGTGCCGGAGAATGCGCTGATCCTGACCTCGGCGACGCCAGGCAAGGTTGCCGACGATGTGGATGGTCAGAACAGCCTGCTCGCAACCGAATTGCTGAAGAACATGAAGGCCAAGCCGGCGAGTGCCGAGTCCGTCTTCACCAACACCCGCGTTGCGGTTACCCGCGCGACCGCCGGTGAGCAGGTTCCTGCCGTGTCGTCGTCGCTCGTTGAGGACATCCTGCTCGGCGATAGCGCAACGGCCAAAGCCGGCAGCTAAGCTTTCCCTTCGCGTTTACTTGTGAGCGTCTGCGCTGGCCATCACCGGACGAACCGGATCGCCTTCGCGTAACAAGGCGCCCGCCCGCGCGACAATCACATCGCCATCGCTCAAACCTTCGCGTACCTCCACGCGTCCGCCTGACATCAGCCCGATCTCGACGCGCCGCGTCTCGATGCGCTGCCGCCGGACCACCTGCACGACGGTCCCGCCGGCACTATAGAGAACGGCGGTCAGTGGCACTGCGACGCCGCAGCTTTCGCCAGTCTTGATGATGGCACGCGCGTAGGAATTGCTCATCAGCCGCCGGGCCGAGGTGATCGAGACCACGACCTGGCCGAGCTGGCTGTTGGGCTCCACGGTGGAGGCGACGCGTTTCACTTTACCGTCCAGCTCTCCAGCGCCGATCACCTTGACCTTGACCGGCTGATCGACTTTCAGCTTCGGCAGGTCGCGCGTCGGTACCTGGCCGATGAATTCGAACTCGCTCCGCGCGATGATGCTGAAAAGAGCCTCGCCCTTGGCCGATGCGAGTGATCCGACCACGGCGGACGAGGCGCTGACCAATCCTGCGACCGTGGCCTGAACTTGAAGCGATCCGCCTTCCGGTGGCGTCAGGCGTGCGAGGATCTGGCCCGCAGTGACGTTCTCACCGGCATCGACCATGACCTCTGCGACCTTGAGGCCCGGACGATCGGGACGGATCGAGACTTCCTCGCGCGGGATCAGGATGCCGGAGACTTCGACGGTCGCGGAGAAGCAGGACTTCGCGGCGGTCAGCACGGTCACTGCTGCACCCTTCGGGGCATCAGCAGGATCGTCGGCGGCCAGAGCCGGCTGGGTGAACACGCATAGCGACAGCGCGACCAGCAATCTGGCCCATGTGGTGGTTCGCTTGGAAGATGCGACGGACAGGGTCATTGCATTTGCCTATTTGTGCGGGACGGCGGGTGGTTGACCGTTTTGCGGGTCTTCCTCGCCGCTCGACACCAGCAGCTTGCGCCCGAAGCGCCATGCCAATTGTCCGACATCGTCCATCATCATGAACATCGCCGGCACGAACAGCAGCGACAGCGCCGTCGAGAAGATCAGCCCGCCAATGATAGCAAGCGCCATCGGCGAGCGGAACTCGCCGCCGGCGCCGAAGGCCAGCGCGGACGGCATCATGCCAGCGACCATGGCAACGGTGGTCATCACGATCGGCCGCGCGCGCTTCATGCCGGCGTCGATGATCGCGATCTCTCGCGGCTTGCCTTCGCGAATGGCTTCCACTGCAAATTCCACCAGCATGATGGCGTTCTTGGTGACGATGCCCATCAGCATCAGGATGCCGATCCAGACAGGCGTCGTCAGTTGCTTGCCTGTCAGGAGCAGCGCCAGGATCGCGCCGCCGATCGAGAGCGGCAGCGAGAACAGGATGGTGATCGGTTGCAGGAACGTGCCGAACAGCAGCACCAGCACGGCATAGACCATCATCAGGCCCGCCGAGATTGCGGTGGCGAAACCATCAGCGAGTTCGTTCAGGCTTTCGGCGTCGCCGGACTGCTTGACGCTGACATTCTTCGGCAGGCTCTTCATGACCGGCAGTTCGTAGATTTTCTTCAGGGCATCGCCGAGTGCGGCGGTGCCCACGAGATCCGCGGCCACGGTGGCCTGACGTTCCCTGTCGTAGCGGTTGATGCTGGTCGGTCCCTGATCGAGCTTGATGTCGGCAACGACGGAGAGCGGCACACCGCCGCGGCCGCCACCAAGTGGTACCCGCAATTGCTCGAGAATCTGGAAGTCTGCGCGTGCCGTGTCTTCGAGCTGCACGCGGATCGGCACCAGGCGATCGCCGGCATCGAATTTCGCCAGAGCGGGACCGACGTCGCCGATGGTGGCGACGCGGATGGTTTCCGACAGGCTCTCGGTGGAGACGCCGAGCCGTGCCGCCAGATCGGCGCGTGGCTGCACGCGCAGCTCAGGACGATCCAGCGAGGTTTCCGAGATCACATTGGAGATCAGCGGAATGCGCTTCATCTGCGTCGCCAGTTCGCTGGCGACATTGGCAACGATATTGCTGTCGGTGCCGGTCACCACCAGCGAGATGGCGCGCAGCCCGTTTTCGTCGAGGAACCAGTAGCGAATATCCGGAACGCTTTCGAGTTCCTTGCTGATATCGAGTTCGAGCAGGCGCTGTGTATGTGCGCTGTCGCGTTCGCTCTTTGGGGTGTAGTTGATGATCAGAGCTGCGCGCCGCACTTCGTAGGTGCCAGGCGGGACGTGACCGCCATCGACGAACACGCTCTTCACTTCAGGTCGCTTGCGGAGCCGTGCGACGATGTCTTCTGTGACTTTCTCGGTGTAAGCGAGCTGCGATCCTGGCGGCAATTCCATCGCCATGAGCGAACGCGCCGTGTCCTGGGCCGGCAGGAAGCCCTGCGGCAGCAGCTGGATGCTCCAGATCGACAGTGCGAAGACGGCGAGACCGAACAGAACCGTCACGTAGTAGCGCTTCACCGACAGGGTCACGAGCTTGTTATAGGCTTGCAGCAGGCGTCCCGGCGGTGGATCGTCGTGCTTGTGATCCTTGAGGAAGTAGGCTGCCAGCACAGGCGTGACAAAGCGCGCTGCCAATAGTGAAAAGAATACCTGCACCGAGACGGTGATGCCGAACTGCTTGAAGAATTGTCCGGCGATGCCCGACATGAAGCTCGCCGGCGCAAAGATCGCGATAATGGTCAGGCTGATGGCGATCACGGCGAGGCCGATTTCGTCGGCCGCTTCCAGCGCGGCGCGATAAGGCGACTTGCCCATCCGCATATGCCGCACGATGTTTTCGATCTCGACGATGGCGTCGTCGACGAGAATGCCTGTCGACAGCGTGATGGCGAGGAAGCTCACGAGGTTGAGCGAGAAGCCGAGCAGGTCCATCGCCCAGAAGGCGGGGAAGATCGACAGCGGCAGCGAGATCGCCGCAATAACCGTGGCCCGCAGATCGCGCAGGAAGAAGAACACCACGATGACGGCAAGCGCCGCGCCCTCGAATAGGGTCGAGATCGCGGCTTCGTAATTGCCCTTGGTGAAGTCGACCGACGTATCGATCAGTTTCAGATCGACGTCGGGATAGGACGCCTTCAGCGCATCGATGCGCTTCTGCACGGCCGCCGCGACCACCACGTCGCTGGCGCCCTTGGATCGCTTGATGCCCAGCGCCACCACCGGTTCGCCGTTGAAGCGCGCAAAGGTACGGCGGTCGGCGATGGTGTCGGTGACCGTCCCGAGATCTTCGAGCCGCACTTCGCCGCCGGAGGGCAGGCTGATCATGGTGCCGGCGAGTTCATTCAGCGTCTTGGCGCCGGCCAGTGTCCGGATCGCCTGATCGTTCTTGCCGATTTCGGCGCGGCCGCCGGCGAGGTCCACATTGGTGCCGCGCAGACGTCTGGAGACATCGACGGCGGTAAGGCCTGCGGCCTGCAAGCGATCAGGATCAAGCGAGACGAGGATTTCGCGCTCGACGCCGCCGATGCGCTCGACTTGGGCGACGTTGCGCACGCCCTGCAACGCGCGCTTGACCACGTCGTCGACGAACCACGACAGCTGCTCCGGCGTCTTGCCCGGCGATATCGCCGCATAGGTCACGATCGGCAGGCCGATGACGTCGACGCGCTGGATCAGTGGTTCATTGACATTCTGGGGGAGATTGGCGCGCACGCGCGTCACGGCGTCCTTGACGTCGTTCAGCGCGCGGTCGGTATTGGTTTCCAGCGCGAATTGCACCGTCGTGACCGACAGGCCGTCAGTGATCGACGACGAGATGTGGCGCACGCCTTCGACGCCGGAGACGCCGTCTTCGATGGTCTTGGTGACCTGCGCTTCAAGTTCCGCGGGGGCCGCGCCGAATTGCGAGACGGCGACCGAGATCACCGGAATGTCTGCGCTCGGTAGCCGCGTGATCGCCAGCTTGGTGAAGCTGATCCAGCCGAGTACCAGAAGAATGATCGAGAAGACGATGGACGGAAGCGGATGGCGGATCGACCATGCCGAGATATTCATTGCCATTAACGCACCCGCGATCGATCGAGGTCATCGGCGAACATGGTCTGGACCTTGTCGCCGTCATGAAGTGATGTGCCGGCATCGGCGACGACGATGTCGCCCACCTCGACGCCTTCAAGAATTTCTGTCGACGTATCGGACACCAGCCCGACTTTTACCCGTCGGGTCTCGATGGTGTTGCCCTTCACGAGCTGCACCATGAAGTGTTCGATCGCCGAGCGCGGGATCGCGACGCCGCAGCTGCGCTTGGCGTCGATGCTGGCGCGGGCGAAGACACCGACCTTGAGCGACGGATTGCTGGCCAGCGACAGCCGGACATGGCCGAGCTGTGTCACGCGGTCGATCTGTGGCGACACCAGCCGCACCTTGCCGAAAATATCGGGCTGATCGTCGCGGCTGATCCGCGCCGTGACGCCGGGGTTGAGTTTGAGGATATGGATGCTCGGCACTTCTGCATCGAGCTCGAGTTCGTTGTTGATGGCGATCCTGAACATCGGCCCGGCCTGCGGCGAGGCCGGTGCGCCGACGATGGTGTTCACGGAGGTAATCAGACCTGCCGCGGGGGCGCGCAGCGTCACAGGATTCGGGCGTGCATTGCCTGCTGTCGGCGGCGGTATCAGCCGGGCCAGTTCCTGGTTCTCGGTGACGGTGTCGCCTTCGCGGACCAGCACTTCGGAAACCTTCGAACCTTCGGTATCCACGCCGACAACGGCCTCGCGGCGCGGAACCACGAAGCCAGTGACCCGCACGAGATCCGAGAAGCAGGCATTGGTGGCCTTGGCGACGATCACCATGGCGCCATTCGGCGAAGCGGAGCCGGCGGGTGCGGGTTCAGCGGCGAAGCCGATAGAGGTGGTTGCGACCATCGTGGCCGCCAGCGACAGACATGCGAGAGAGGGGGAGAAGCAGGCAAAAGCCTTCATTGCGAGATCGATCCACTTGGTATTACGGAGCACCAGGGGCATTCGATCGGTGCGGCGGCAGGTCGGGGCAATCTATACAGGATATCCGCGATCACCACAGCAAACAGCGTCCCGCGTGGCGCGGAACGCTGTGGTGCGGCAATCCGCAGCAAGCTCAGAGGTACCACCGAGCCTATTGGGATGCGGTGGTCTTGTTCGCCATATTCACCACCTGAACGCGGCGGTTCGACGGATCGGTCGGCGCAACGCCGGCCTTCGGCTTGCCCTTGCCATAGCCGACGGTGACGAGGTCGGCGCCGGCGATGCCGTATTTGTCCGTCAGATAGCGCTTGATGGCGTCGGCGCGGCGCTCGGACAGGTCCTGGTTATATTCTTCGCCGCCGACCGCGTCGGTATGGCCGGCGACCACGAAGGTCGCGCCCTTGAGGTCTTCGCTGCTCAGCGCCTTGCCGAGGGCCTGCACCGAGGACAGCGACTTCTTGCTGATATTCGCCGAATTGTAGTCGAAGGTAATTTCCAGATCGATGGCCGGCTTGGTCTGGGCGACGGCGGCGATCTGCTCGCGCTCGCCGATCGACAGCGACCGCGTGCTGCGATTGCGAAGGGAATCGACGAACTTGCCTTCGGCGGCATTGACGGCCGGCTCGGCCGGCGGCGTCATCGACAGACCGCGGGTCAGCGGCTTCTTTGGTGCCAGCGCGCGCAGGATCTGGTCGGAGGTCACTTCCTCAGCCGCTGCGGCGATGCCTGCGGTCAGCGACAGGGCGACGCTGATCATGGCGATCGTGCGAAGTGCCTTGAAGCCGGGGCGTGCGGATGTGTTCGGCATGGGTGCATCCTTCATCTAGTCGCGCGAAACGCGCTTGAATCAAATCCAGCAAAATCTGGTGCCGGATCGCTTCAGGATGGCTTCCGGCTTGCCATCAATAGTGTCCGCTCGCGCGCCGCAGGTTCAAACCGGGCTTGCGACTTTCCTACGATTTTCTTGCGACTTTCCTGCGAAATCCTGGTGACCTCTGGGGATCATCGGCTGGCGTGCTATCGCGCGCTGTCCTATCGGACGCCGTTCTATCGAACGCCGTAGCTGGCAAATTCCTTGACGATGTCCGGGTCCATGGCCTTGGCATTGGTGATGTCGAGATCGCCTTCAGCCGTCTGGCCAAGGCGATGTTTGGCGAGGCCGCGGCCATAGAGCGATGAGGTCAGCTGCGGATTGATCTTCAGCGCAGCGTCGAAATCCGCAATCGCGTTCTTGCTCTGGCCGTTCTTGAGGTTGACCAGGCCGCGGCTGTCCAGCGCATCGACAAAATTCGGGCGCAGGCGCAGCGCTTCATTGCAGTCCTTGAGCGCGGCGGCGAGGTCACCGGTCACGGTGCGCGCCCAGCAACGGTTGTTGTAGGCCTCGACATCCTTGGGATTCAGTTTGATCGTGGCGTCGAAATCCTTGATCGCAGCGGAATAGGCGCCTTTGCTGGCATAGACCTGGCCACGGCGATACAGCGCGCCGGCGTCTTCCGGATTATCGGTCAGCTTGACATTTAGCGATTTGACGGTCGGATCCTCTGCCAGTGCCAGCAGGATCTTGTTTTCGTCACGGGGCGCTTCAGCGGCGGGGGCAGGAGTCGGTGCCGCGGCCGGCGCAGGCGCTGCTGCTGGAGCGGCCGGCGTGGGTGCAGCAGGCGCTGGGGCGACAGGTGCGGCGACGACTTCCGGCTTGGCCACAGCAGAGGGGCGCGGTGTCGCGGTCGGCGCTGGATCGGCCGGTTTGGCTTCCGCCACAGCGGCCGATGCCGGGCGCGTTCCCGCTATGAAAGAGAAATCCTCCGCCAGCGACGAGGAAATCCACGGCACCTGCTCGCTGCGCGACGCGCGGGTGACGTTGACACGGGTTCGGTTCAGCGTCTGCTCGGCGGTGAGATCGGGAACCCGGATTTCCTTGAGTAGCTCACTGACGAACAACCCGTGATCGCCGCCGCCATCGCTGACCACGGAGCTGAGTGCCGCCGAATACATCACCAGCGTGCCGCTCGGTGCGATCACCGGAGCGAGTCCGGCGGAGAAGCTGCGGAACCGGCGTTCGAACGGATTGCGACGAGATGCGTCCAAAAGCGCGATCTTGACGCCGGCGCCGCGGCCGTTGATCTCGCCCAGCACGGTCTCAAGGCTGAAGCCGTCGCGGCGCACGTCGGGCTCGGTCCAGATCTGGGCATCGACCGGGATCATGTAACTCTGCCGCGCGGACTGGATGCCGAAGCCGCTGAAGAACACCAGGGCGACCGAGCCGGGCTTCACCTTGCCGTAGAATTTGTCGAGCGCCCGGCGCATGCCGTCGCCGCCGAGATTTTCCCCGGTATCGACCTCAAATCCGTCACGCTTCAATTCGGCAGCGACGTCGCGGGCGTCGTTGATAGGCTCCTTGAGCGGAGCTTCGGCGTCCGGATATTTCGCATTGCCGATCACCAGTGCGATCCGGTGGGTCCGATCTTCCGCGGCGGAGGTCTGCCAGATGGGCGTGGCGGCAAACGTCAGGAGAGCGATCAGAGCAATGCGCATTTTCATAATGAAACCGGTCCACACTTGAGGGCGCTGTCCAAGCTGCGGCTTGCGCCGCAAGCGACACTAATCCACGCCATTCGCATTATCAAACCGGCGTGATCGCGGCTGTCAACGTGCTGTGTGGGCGCCAGCTATCGCATCAATTCACCACGCGTCTGGCGTTGTCGTACAGTCCTGGTTCCCGGTCATTCCGGTGGCTGGAACGGTTTGACCTTTCCCGGCAGCAATGGCTTGTTGCGCATAACAACGATCGGGAATGGGACGGGACGAATGAGCGTGACTTACGAAATCTATGCGATCCGCTATGCCACGATGACGCCGCGGACGCCGCAGATGAATTATCTCGCACCCGATCCCCATGAGACCGCAGCGGCCGATCTAGATTATTTCGTCTGGCTGATCCGCGGCGGTGGCCGCGACATTCTTGTCGATACCGGCTTCAACGAAGCCGCCTCGAAGGAGCGCAGCCGCAAGCTCACGATCAATCCCATCGACGCGCTGGCCGATTTCGGCGCTCGCGCGGCGGACATCCGCGACGTCATTGTCACGCATCTGCATTACGATCATGCCGGCAATCTCGATCGCCTCCCCAATGCCAGGTTCCATCTGCAGGACCGCGAGATGAGCTACGCGACGGGCCGCTGCATGTGCAACGGGCTGCTGCGGCATCCGTTCTCGGCGGAAGACGTCACGCTGATGGTGCGACACGTGTTCAATGAGCGCGTCACGTTCCACAATGGCGATGGCGAGGTTGCTCCGGGCGTCACGCTGCACCGCGTTGGTGGCCATTCCGATGGTTTGCAGATCGTGCGCGTGCAGACCGCGCGGGGCCCCGTTGTGCTGGCATCGGATGCCTCGCATTATTACGGCAATATGCAGCGCCGCAGCCCGTTTCCGATTGTCTACAATATCGGTGACATGTGCGACGGCTGGACCACCTGCGAGCGCCTTGCCGGCCACCCCGATCGCATCATTCCCGGCCATGATCCGCTGGTACGTGAGCTCTATCCGCGCGTCGAGGGCAGCAAGGCCGATGCCTATGCGCTGCACGAGATGCCGTCGCGCTCTTTCGTAACAGGTTAGCTTCTGACCTCTCCCCGCTTGCGGGGAGAGGTCGTTTTCCGCATGCGAAGCATGTGGAAAACGGGTGAGGGGGAGCCAACGAGTGAAGCACTGGCTCCCCCTCACCCGTCGCGACAGGCTTCGCCTGCCGCGCCACCCTCTCCCCGCAAGCGGGGCGAGGGAAGAACGCGCGCCTTAGTAGGCGCCGGCCTTTTGCCCATGCCGCGTCTGCACGAGGTCGAGGCTACGCTCGATCTTGCCGAGTGCAGCGGCGAAGTCCTTGCGCTCCTGCGCCGTCAGGCATGACAGGATGTCGCGCTCTTTGCTGAGCAGGCGCGGGATCAGTTCTTCATAGAGCGCTGTGCCTTTCGCGGAGAGACGCAGTTCGAAGGCGCGGCGGTCGTCTTCGTTTTCGACCCGTTCGATGAGTTCGCGGTCCAGCAGGGCCGTCACCGCCCGGCTGATGGTGGATTTGTGGGTGCGTGTGCATTGCGAAATGAACTGCGCGCTGCAGGCATCGTCGCGAAAGCCCAGCGTGGCAATGACGCGCCATTCCGGAATGTCGAGCCCGTAGCGCACCTGATATTCATCGGACAGTGCGGCGCTGACCTCCGCCGCCAGCCGGTTGAGCCGGAACGGAACGAACTGAAACAGGTCGAATTTTGCCACGGAGCCACCAATTCTGCTGTTGACGCCGCCACGGGTCCGGCGTTTAGATGGTTGCAAATGAGACTATCTTAGAGGGAGTGCGATCCGTTGGCCAGACCAGCGTTGATCCGAAAATGCATCCGGTTGCAGGGCAGGGGCTGAGCCATGGCGCAGCATGTCCGCCAGTTTGCCTATCGCCGCCATGCCGATCAGGTGCGGTCAGCCGCCGCTGCGGCGCATCATCCCGTGGTGATTGTTGGTGCTGGCCCTGTCGGCCTGTCACTGGCCATCGATCTGGCGCAGCGGGGCCAGCGCGTGGTGCTGCTCGACGACGCCGATCGCATCGGCGACGGCTCGCGCGCCATCTGTTTCTCCAAACGCTCGCTCGAATATTGGGACCGTCTCGGTGCCGCCGATCGCATGATCGACAAGGGCGTGGTGTGGAAGGTCGGCAAGATCTTTCTCGGACCGGACATGCTCTACCAGTTCGATCTGCTGCCCGAGACCGGCCACAAGATGCCGGCCTTCATCAACCTGCAGCAATATTACGCCGAGTCCTTTCTGGTCGATCGCGTGCACCAGTTGCCGGAGATCGATCTGCGCTGGCGCAACAAGGTTATCGCGCTGGCTCAGCACAACGATCACGCCGAACTCACCGTCGAGACGCCCGACGGGCCTTACACGCTACGCGCGGATTACGTCGTCGCCTGCGATGGCGCGCGGTCAGGGCTGCGCGGCATGGTCGGCGCGGATTTTTCGGGCGAGGTGTTCGAGGATCAGTTCCTGATCGCTGACGTCAAGATGACCGCGGAATTTCCGACCGAGCGTTGGTTCTGGTTCGATCCGCCGTTCCATTCGGGCCAGTCCGCACTGCTGCATCGTCAGCCCGACGATGTCTGGCGTATCGATCTGCAGCTCGGGCCAGATGCAGACCCCGCCGAGGAGCGGCGGCCGGAGAAAGTGCGTCCGCGCATCGCGCGTATGCTCGGCCACGACGATTTCGATTTCGAGTGGATCTCGGTCTACAAGTTCCAGTGCCGCCGCATGCAGCGCTTCCTGCATGAGCGCGTGATCTTTGCCGGTGACGCTGCGCATCAGGTGTCGCCTTTCGGCGCGCGGGGCGCCAATTCCGGCCTCGAAGACGCCGAGAATATCGCCTGGAAGCTCGCACTGGTGCTGGCCGGCAATGCGCCGGCGTCGCTGCTGGCGAGCTATGACGCCGAGCGGGGTCCGGCCGCGGACGAGAATATCCGTGCCTCGACCCATGCGACGGATTTCATCGCCCCGCATTCGAAGCAGGAGCAGCGCATGCGGCAAGCCGTGTTGTCACTTGCCCGGGAGGCCGATTTCGCCAAGCGGATGATCAATGGCGGCCGGCTGTCCGTGCCGTCGGTCTATCAGACGCCGCTGTCGACCGCCGATAGCGACGACTGGTCTGTCGGTCTGCAACCGGGCGCGCATATGCCGGACGCGCCGCTCGCGACTGATGACGGCGCGCATGTGTTTCTCTCAGAATGTTTCGCCGGAGCCGGCCGCGGCTTCACCGTGCTGCAGTCGGATGGTCAGGCGATCGAACTGCCCGAGGGCGTGGCGCGTCTGGTCGTCGGCGATGATGCGGCGCTGCGCGACGAGACCGGGCTGTTCAAGGCGCGTTATGGCGCCGACCCGGGTGTTGCCTATCTGCTGCGCCCCGATGGTTATGTCGCCGCGCGTTTCCGGCATCCGACGCCGCAGGCGATCAAGGCCGCGGTCGCGCGTGCCTCCGGGAGGCCGTCATGACGGCACTATCGACGACGTCCAATTTCGCCAGTCCCGACGACGCCTATCGTGCGATTGTCGAGGCGCATCGCGGATTGACCGACGATCAAAGCGCGGCGCTCGATACGGCGCTGGTGCTGATCCTCGCCAATCATATCGGCGATGCCGGCGTGCTCGGCGATGCGATTGCGCTGGCGAAGCGGCGGCTGCCTGTCGCCACATGAACTGACTGACGTAAAGATCAAAGGAATAGAGAGATGACCAAGGGTTTCGCATCCACCACCGACATGACCGAGAAGAAGGTCACCTTCTCGGAGATCGGCACCGATCTCTATGCCTTTACGGCCGAGGGCGATCCGAACTCGGCTGTCATCGTCGGCGATGACGGTTGCATCGTGTTCGACGCGCAGGCGACGCCGGCGATGGCCAACAAGGTGATCGAGCGGGTGCGAACCGTCACCGAAAAGCCGATCAAATATGTCGTGCTGTCGCATTATCATGCGGTGCGTGTGCTCGGCGCGTCCGCCTACAAGGCGCAGGGCGTCGTCGCGTCGCAGGAAACCTATCGGCTGGTGGAGGAGCGCGGCCAGCAGGACTGGGATTCCGAATTCGGCCGCTTCCCGCGCCTGTTCCAGGATGCCGAGAGCATTCCCGGCCTGACCTGGCCGACACTGACCTTCGAGGGCGAGATGTCGATCTTCCTCGGCAAGCGCGAGGTGCGCCTGATGCAGCTCGGCGCCGGTCATACGTCGGGCGATATCGTTGCCTGGGTGCCGGATGCCGAGGTGATGTTCTCTGGCGATCTCATCGAATATCATTCGGCCTGCTACTGCGGCGATGCGCTGCTGCGCGAATGGCCGTCGACGCTCAACGAGATTCGCGCGTTCAATCCGAAGGCCATCGCGCCCGGTCGCGGTGATGCGTTGAAGGGACTGGAAACGACCCGCGAGGCGATCGCGATGACGCGTGATTTCGTGATGTCACTCTACGGCGCGGCGGAGCTGTCAGTCGCCAAGGGTCGCAGCCTGAAGGAAACCATGGCGGCGACCCGCGACGTCATGGACAAGAAGTTTTCGAGCTTTGCGATTTACGAGCACTGCCTGCCGTTCAATGTATCCCGCGCCTTCGATGAAGCCTCGGGGATCGACGACCCCGTGATCTGGACCGACAAGCGCGACCGCGAAATGTGGGCCGCGCTGCAAGGGTAACGTAGTAGATTCGTCATTGCGAGCGAAGCGAAGCAATCCAGAAGGCACAAAGGAAGACTGGATTGCTTCGTCGCAAGCGCTCCTCGCAATGACGGTAGGAAAAGGAGGATGAGATGAACATCACTGCCAATCCCGATCTGATCAGCCGCAACACCGTCAATGTCACGCCGGGCTATATGTCCGGTTTTGGCAATTCATTCGAGACGGAGGCGCTGCCCGGCGCGCTGCCCATCGGCCGCAACTCGCCGCAGCGGGCGGCCTATGGGCTCTATGCCGAACAGCTCTCGGGCTCGCCCTTCACCGCGCCACGCGGCACCAATGAGCGGTCCTGGCTGTATCGCATCCGCCCATCGGTGAAACATTCGGGCCGCTTCGAGAAGGCAGATAGCAAGCTGTGGCGCACCGCGCCGTGCCACGAGAACGATCTGCCGATCGCGCAATTGCGCTGGGATCCAGCGCCGATCCCGAAGGAGGATATGACCTTCCTGCAGGGCGTGCAGACCATGACCACGGCCGGCGACGCCAGCACCCAGGCCGGCATGGCGGCGCATGTCTATCTGATCACGAAGTCGATGGTCGATCAGCATTTCTACAATGCCGATGGCGAGATGATGTTCGTGCTGCAGCAGGGCAACTTGTTGTTCGTCACCGAATTCGGCCGCATCGATGCTGAGCCAGGCGAGATCGTGGTGATCCCACGCGGCGTCAAGTTCCGCGTCGAACTCACGGGCGGCGCGGCGCGCGGCTATCTCTGCGAGAATTATGGCGGCGCCTTCACGCTGCCCGAGCGCGGACCGATCGGCGCCAATTGCCTCGCCAATGCGCGTGACTTCCTGACGCCGGTGGCCGCTTATGAGGACAAGGACACGCCGACCGAGCTCTATGTGAAATGGGGCGGCTTGCTGTTTGTCACCACGCTGCCGCATTCGCCCATCGATGTCGTCGCCTGGCACGGCAACTACGCGCCGTATAAATACGACCTGCGGACTTTCTCGCCGGTGGGCGCCATCGGCTTCGATCATCCGGATCCGTCGATCTTCACGGTGCTGACCTCGCCATCGGAAACCGCCGGCACCGCGAATATCGATTTCGTGATCTTCCCAGAGCGCTGGGCGGTGGCGGAAAACACGTTCCGTCCGCCGTGGTATCACATGAACATCATGTCGGAATTCATGGGGCTCATTTACGGCGTCTATGACGCCAAGCCGCAGGGCTTCACGCCGGGCGGCATCAGCCTGCACAACATGATGCTGCCGCATGGGCCAGACCGCGAGGCTTTTGATCACGCCAGCAATGGCGAGTTGAAGCCCGTGAAGCTCACCGGCACCATGGCCTTCATGTTCGAGACCCGCTACCCGCAGCGCGTCACCGAACATGCCGCAACCACCGCCACGTTGCAGAGCGACTACGCCGATTGCTGGAAGGGTCTGGAGAAGCGCTTCGATCCGAATAAGCGCTAGGTGCGCGAGGTCATCGCTCCCAGGGCGGGACGTCCTTGATGCGCGCCGAGTGCGCCGCGATGTCCTCGCTACTCTTTGATAGATGCACGCGTTTGTCCGATGGCGGGCGCTTGGCGACCGACAGGCCGGGCCGCCATTCGGTGGCGGGGCGGATCGGTCGCGGCGTAAAACCCCCGCCGCAATTTGGGCAGACATTGAAGAGTTTGCTCTCCACGCAGTCCGCGCAGAACGTGCATTCAAAAGTGCAGATGAATGCATCGCGTGCCGCGGGCGGCAGGTCCTTGTCGCAATATTCGCAATTCGGCCGCAGCGCCAGTGCCATCGATGTTGTCCTCCCAATTGATTGCCGCGATCTTCGCAGATCGCGATGCTGGTGAGAACGTCGATTGTGCAGAGCTGTCAGCTCCTCAGCGGCAGTTTCGATGTTTCCTTCAACCGGTCGAGCACGATCGACGAGCGCACATGCGCCACGCTCTGATGCGGCATCAGCACATTGTTGACGAGGTCGGACAGTCCCTTGAGATCGCGCAGCACGGCCTTGAGCACGTAGTCGGCATCGCCGGTTAGCGAGTAAGCCTCCTGCACCTCGTCGACCCGCTGCACCAGCGTGCGGAACTTCTTGGCATTGTCCGGCGAGTGGGTGGCCAGTTGCACCTGGATGAAGGCGATGACGTTGAAGCCGAGAGCATCCGACGACAGGTCGGCGTGATAGCCGGAGATCACGTTCTCCTCTTCGAGCCGCATCCGGCGCCGCGAGCATTGCGAGGCGGACAGACCGACGGTATCGGCGAGCTGCTGGTTGGTCAGCCGGCCATCTTCCTGCAGGGCGGTCAGCATCTTGAGATCGAAGGCGTCTACCGGGATCATGCGTCAAAAGCCTCTTTCATGCGTGAACCGTGCATGAATATCGCATATTCCATCCGAATTTGCATGCACCTTGCGTCGCAAACGACCGACACTCCAGGCGAGCGATAATGCAAATCAGCTTCGGGAGATCACCATGGGTCCGTTTCCGCACGACGCGCCGGCCGCCACCATCTCGGCACATAATCCGATGGGCACCGACGGCTTTGAATTCGTCGAATACGCGCATCCGAGGCCCGAAGAACTCCACGCGCTGTTCAGGCTGATGGGCTACGTGCCCGTCGCGAAGCACAAGACCAGGAAGATCACGGTCTATCGTCAGGGGGACATCAACTATCTCGTCAACGAAGAGCCCGGAACTCACGGCTTCAATTTCGTCGCCGCGCACGGCCCCTGCGCGCCGTCAATGGCGTTCCGAGTCGTCGATGCGCAGGCGGCCTATGACCGCGCGATCTTGCTCGGTGCCGAGCCGGCGGATGTGATCGCAGCGCAGAAGACGGTCGACGTGCCGGCCATCAAGGGCATCGGCGGCAGCCTATTGTACTTCGTCGATCGCTATGGCGCCAAGGGCTCGGCCTATGACCATGAATTCGCATGGCTGGGCGCCAAGAATCCGCGTCCTGAGGGCGCCGGCCTGTTCTATCTCGATCACCTCACCCACAACGTCCATCGCGGCCGCATGGATGTCTGGACCGGCTTCTACGAGAGACTGTTCAATTTCCGTCAGATTCGCTTCTTCGACATCGAAGGCCGCGCTTCCGGCCTGTTCTCGCGTGCGCTGACCAGCCCTGACGGCAAGATCCGGATTCCGATCAACGAGGATGCCGGCGATGCCGGCCAGATCGAGGAATATCTCAACACCTATCACGGCGAGGGCATCCAGCACATCGCCTGCGGTGTGACGGATATCTACACGACCATCGAGAAGCTGCGCGCCGATGGCCTGCCCTTCATGCCGGCGCCGCCGCAGACCTATTTCGAGAAGATCGATGCGCGGCTGCCGAAGCATGGCGAGGACGTGCCGCGCCTGCAGAAGAACGGCATCCTGATCGACGGCGAGGGCGTGGTCGAAGGCGGCGAGACCAAGGTGCTGCTGCAGATCTTCTCGGCCAATGCGATCGGACCCATTTTCTTCGAATTCATCCAGCGCAAGGGCGATGACGGATTCGGCGAGGGCAACTTCAAGGCGCTGTTCGAGTCGATCGAAGAAGATCAGATCAGGCGCGGTGTGCTGCACGTCGGCGATAAGACGGCGGCGTAATCTTCTCCCTCCCCCAAGCAGCGCAGCTGCGCAGTGGGGAGGGTGGATCGACCGCGAAGCGGTCGAGACGGGTGGGGTGTTTCCCACACACCGACGTCACGTGGGGCACCCCCACCCGACCGGCCTTCGGCCGGCCACCCTCCCCACGCAAGCGCGGGGGAGGGATAAGAACAGGCGCTACGCGCCCTGCCACTCCCTCACCGCATCACCCAGCTCCACCTTCACCGCCGGCCGTGCTACTGATGGCGTGCGCGAGAACCGCGGTGCGGGTGCCGGCTGTGTCGCGCCTTCGTGCTGGATGAAGACTTCGCGTGCCACCATATGCGGATGTTTCGTGGCTTCCGACATGGTCAGCACCGGTGCGAAGCACACATCGGTGCCTTCCATGATTTTTGACCATTCATCGCGGCTCTTGGTCTTGAACACCGCGGTGAGCTTGTCCTTCACCGCGGCCCAATTCTTCGAGTCCATGTGATTGTCGTAGCAAGCCTCCGAAAGCCCGGCGAGTTCGCGCAGCTCGGCATAGAATTGCGGCTCGATGGAGCCGATCGAGATGAAGTTGCCGCAGCTGCATTCGTAGACGCCGTAGAAATGCGCGCCGCCATCGAGCATGTTGCTCTCGCGACTTTCCTTCCAGCGACCGGCCGCGGTCATGTCGAAGAACATGGTGATCAAGGATGCCGCGCCGTCGCACATGGCGGCGTCCACCACCTGCCCCTGGCCGGAGCGGCTGGCTTCCAGCATGGCGGCGAGCATGCCCATGACGAGATACATCGAGCCGCCGCCGAAATCGCCCACGAGATTCAATGGTGGCACGGGCTTGTCGGCGCCGCCGATCGCGGCGAGGGCCCCGGTGATCGAGATGTAATTGATGTCATGGCCGGCGGCCTGCGCCAGCGGGCCATGCTGGCCCCAGCCGGTCATGCGGCCATAGACCAGCTTCCTGTTGCGGCCGAGGACGACATCCGGCCCGAGGCCGAGGCGTTCCATCACGCCGGGCCGATAGCCTTCCACCAACGCATCGGCGCTATCCAGCAGCGACAGCACCTGTGCAATGGCGGCCTTGTCCTTGAGATCGACCTCGATGACCTTGCGGCCGCGTGACGCAGCGCCCTTCGGCATCTGCTTCGGCCGCACCAGCGTAATCACCTCGGCGCCCATATCGGCCAGCAGCATGCAGGCGAACGGACCGGGGCCGATGCCCGCGAACTCGACGATGCGTGTGCCTTTGAGCGGGCCGGTGGCTTTGGTCTGTGATCGCGACGACGCGATGGTGGTGTCCTGCACTTGTGTTTCCCATGCTTGATATAGGCCGTCGATGGCGACGGGCCGATTTGCCGGAAACTGTCTATGCTGGAGGTGACAAGGGCAAGAAGCTTTTGGCCGCAATCCTGCATGCGGCCATGCTGCGGCACTGCACAAAAATGCGCGCGATTTCTCGCGCGCATTTTGCTTCAGTAGGTTTTGCCGTTTGATGGAATGTCAGCCCGCCGCGTCCACCGCGCGCTGTGCCATCACCCTGATGAGATTGGCGCGATATTCCGCCGAGCCGTGGATGTCACCCATCAACCCATCCGCTGAGATCTTCACGCCGTCCAGCGCTCCTGCCGACCAGTTGGCTTTCAGTGCAGCCTCGATCGCCGGCACGCGCATCACGCCGCTCTGCGATGCGCCGGTGGCTGCGACGCGGACTTCGCCGGACTTTGTCTGGGCGACGAACACCGCGGTGAGTGCGAAACGCGACGCCGGATGGCGCATCTTGGCGTAGCCGGCCTTGGCCGGAATGGGGAACGACACGGAAGTGATGATCTCGTCCTCTTCCAGCGCGGTCGAGAACAGGCCCTGGAAGAAATCGTCGCCTTTGATCTCGCGTTTGTTGGTCTTGATGGTGGCATTCAGCGCCAGCACGGCGGCGGGATAATCGGCGGCGGGATCGTTATTGGCAATCGAGCCGCCGATGGTGCCGCGATAGCGCACGGCAGGGTCGCCGAGCACCGACGTCAGATGCACGATGGCGGGAATTGCCTTCTTCGCCGCAGCGCTCCGCGTGATGTCGTAATAGGTCGTCGCCGCCTTGATGATCAGCGCGTCGGATGTTGCCTCGATGCCGATCAAGTCCTTGATCTTCGCGAGGTCGATGACATCCGAGGGTGCTGCAAGCCGCTGCTTCATCACGGGGATCAGCGTGTGGCCGCCGGCGAGATATTTGGCCTCGGGATGTTTAGCGAACAGGGCCGCTGCTTCGTCGATGCTGGCGGGGCGGTGATAAGTGGTCTCGTACATCGTATTGCTTCCTTATCTTTTAGTCGTGTTTTCTTGACGCGAACCGGCTTCCACTTCGCTTGAAAACACTCCGCTTATTCCGCGGCCTGCTGCAATTGCAGCGCTTCCCAGACACGGCCGGGCGTTGCCGGCATCTCGATCTTGTTGTGGCCGAGCGCGTCCGTAATGGCGTTGATCACCGCGGGTGACGAACCGATCGCGCCGGCCTCGCCGCAGCCTTTCACGCCGAGCGGATTGCCCGGGCACAGTGTCGTGGTGTGTGAGACCCGGAACGACGGCACGTCGTCGGCGCGCGGCATGGCGTAATCCATGAACGACGCCGTCACCGGCTGGCCGTTGTCGTCATAGATAGCGCTTTCGAGCATCGCCTGCCCGATGCCCTGGGCGAGGCCGCCATGGACCTGGCCTTCGACGATCATCGGGTTGATCAGCCGGCCGAAGTCATCGACGGCCACGAAGTCGACAATGTCAGTCTTGCCGGTGCCGGGATCGATCTCGACCTCGCAGATATAGGCGCCGGCCGGGAAGGTGAAGTTGGTGGGATCGTAGAACGCGCCTTCCTTCAGCCCGGGCTCCATGCCATCAGGCAGATTGTGTGCGGTATAGGCGGCGAGCGCGACCATCGGCAGCGCGATCGCCTTGTCGGTGCCGGCCACCTTGAACTCGCCATTCTCGATGACGATGTCGCCTTCGGAGGCCTCGAGCAGATGCGCGGCGATCTTCTTCGCCTTGGCTTCCACCTTCTCCATCGCCTTGAAGATCGCGGACATACCGACCGCCGCCGAGCGCGAGCCATAGGTGCCCATGCCGAACTGCACTTTATCAGTGTCGCCATGCACGATCTGCACCTGATCGACGGAGATACCGAGCCTGTCAGCGACCAGTTGCGCGAAGGTCGTCTCGTGACCCTGACCGTGGCTGTGCGATCCCGTCAGCACTTCGATGGTGCCGACCGGGTTGACGCGAACTTCCGCGGATTCCCAGAGGCCGACGCCGGCGCCGAGCGAGCCGACCGCCTTGGACGGCGCGATACCGCAGGCCTCGATGTAGCAGGAGAAGCCGAGGCCGCGCAGTTTGCCGGCGGCTTTCGCCTTGGCCTTCCGCGCCGGGAAGCCGGCATAATCGATCGCCTTCAGCGCTGCGTCGAGCGAGGCGCCGAAGTCGCCGATGTCATAGGCCATGATCACAGGCGTCTGATGCGGAAACTGGGTCACAAAGTTGAGGCGGCGCAGTTCGGCTGGATCGACCCTCAACTGCCGCGCCGATGTCTCCATCAGCCGCTCCACCAGATAGCTCGCTTCCGGGCGTCCGGCGCCGCGATAGGCATCGACCGGTGTGGTGTTGGTATAGACGCCCATCACTTCGGCATAGATGGTCGGGATATTGTACTGGCCCGACAGCAGCGTGGCGTAGAGATAGGTCGGCACCGAGGACGAGAACAGCGACATATAGGCGCCGAAATTGGCGTGGGTCTTCACCCGCAGGCCCAGGATCTTGTTGTTGGCATCGAACGCCATCTCGGCATGGGAGATGTGATCGCGGCCATGGGCGTCAGTGAGAAACGCTTCGGTGCGGTCACCGGTCCATTTCACCGGGCGACGCACTTTCTTGGAGGCCCAGAGTGCGACCATTTCCTCGGGATAGATGAAGATCTTCGACCCGAATCCGCCGCCGACATCGGGGGCGATCACGCGCAACTTGTGTTCCTGCGCAACATTGTAGAACGCCGACAGGACGAGCCGCGCTACATGCGGATTCTGCGATGTCGTATGGAGCGTGAAGTGCTCTTCTGCGTCGTCATATTCCGCGACGGCTGCGCGCGGCTCCATCGCATTCGGCACCAGCCGGTTATTGGTCAGGTCCAGCGAGATGACATTGGCGGCCTTGCTGAAGGCGTCGTTGGTCAGCTTCTCGTCGCCGATCGCCCAGTCATAGACCACATTGCCCGGAGCTTCCGGATGCAGTTGCGGTGCACCCGAGGCGAGCGCTGCGGTCATGCTGCTGACGGCAGGGAGTTCTTCATAAGTCACGACCACGGCCTCGGCCGCATCCTTCGCCTGATTCTTGGTCTCGGCGATCACCACGGCGACCGCCTGACCGACGAAGCGCACTGTGTCCGGCGCCATCGCCGGCCATGCGCCCATCTTCATCGGTGTGCCGTCCTTGGAGGACACCGCCCAGCCGCAGATCAGATTGCCGATCTTGTCGTCCACCAACTGCTGTGCGGTGAGCACATCGACCACACCCGGCATATCCTTCGCCGCGGAAGCATCGATGCCTTTGACCTTGGCATGGGCATGGGGGCTGCGGATGAAATGCGCGTGGGTGAGGCCGACGATCTTGACGTCGTCGACATAGCGGCCGCGGCCGGTGATGAATCGCTTGTCTTCCTTGCGCGCAACGCGTGCGCCGATGCCTTCAACGCCCATCTCATGGGTCTCCCTGCCGGAGTTTTTGATTGTCCGCGCTTTCCATCGAAAGGCGCGGTTGGCTCAGCTCAGATCAATGCGCCGCGGCTCATTCAGCCGCTTGCGCAACCTTCATGCGTCCGGCGGCGTCGAGCACCGATTTGACGATGTTGTGGTAGCCGGTGCAGCGGCAGATATTGCCTTCGAGCTCGTGGCGCACCGTCTCTTCATCGAGATCGCCCGCGTGGCGATTCACGATGTCGATCGCCGACATGATCATGCCCGGCGTGCAGTAGCCGCATTGCAGGCCGTGATTGTCGCGGAACGCCGCCTGCATCGGATGCAGCTGGTCGCCCTTGGCAATGCCTTCAATGGTGGTGACATTGGCGCCGTCGATCTGACCGACCAGCGTGGTGCAGGATTTCACGGCCTTGCCGTCGATATGCACGATGCAGGCGCCGCACTGGCTGGTATCGCAGCCCACATGGGTCCCGGTCAGGTTGAGATTTTCGCGGAGCAGGTGGACGAGAAGGGTTCTGTCTTCGACCGTGGCAGAGACAGATTTGCCATTGACCGTCAGTTTCACTGTGGACACGCAGACCTCCCGGTATTTTTTAATTATTCCAATTAGAAGCGCGGTCCGGAAAGTTTGCAACTGGGAATTTGGTGGGGTGGTTCTTCCCCTCTCCCCCAGCGCGGCGAAGCCGCGCGCCGCGGGAGAGGGTGGATCGACCGCGTAAGCGGTCGAGACGGGAGAGGGTGCCACGAGCACTGTGCGTTGCTGTTACCCCTCTCCCGCCTTCGCTTCGATCAGGCACCCTCTCCCGCAAGGGGAGAGGGGAAGTAAGCAACGCGCGTATCCCTCCTGCAAATTTGCGCCTTCATATCTGCAGGCTGCAATGCTCTAGTCGCGGCGCAATAAATGCCGCAAGCGATTGCGGACAATAACAATTCCGCGACGAGGAGTTTTCGGGAGTGATCGATAAGAGCGTAGCCAGCGCGGCCGAGGCCGTGGCTGGGGTGAAGGACGGGGCAGTCGTCCTGGTGGCCGGGTTCGGTACTGTCGGCATTGCCGATGATCTGCTGGAGGCGTTGCACGAGCAGGGTGCGACAAATCTCACCATCGTCCACAACAATGCCGGCAATGGCGACACTGGTTTGGCCCGGCTGATCAATTCCGGTCGCGTAGCCAAGGTGATCTGCTCCTATCCGCGCTCCGGCGACTACAGCGCTTTCCTGAATGCCTATCGTGCCAAGACGCTGGAACTCGAACTGGTGCCGCAGGGCATCATCAGCGAACGCATGCATGCGCATGCCGCGGGACTTGGTGGCTTCTTCTCGCCTGTGACGGCGCATACCAAGCTCGCCGAGGGCAAGGAGACCCGCGAGATCGACGGCGTGCTGTATGTGTTCGAGAAGCCGCTGAAGGGCGACATTGCACTGCTGCGCGCCAAGAAGGCGGATCGCTGGGGCAACCTCGTCTATGACCAGTCGGCGCGTAACTTCAATCCGATCATGGCCATGGCTGCCGATCTCAGCGTCGTGCAGGTCAATGAAATGGTTGAACTCGGCAGTCTCGATCCGGTAGCGGTGGTGACACCGAGCATTTTCATCGATCGTGTGGTGGTAGTGGGAGCAAAGGCATGACGTCGTCTGATAAGACCGCAACATACAAGCCGCTCAATCGCGACCAGATGGCCTGGCGCGCCGCGCAGGACCTGCAGGAAGGCGCCTATGTCAATCTCGGCATCGGCATGCCGACGCGGGCGGCGAGCTATGTGCCCGATGGCCGCGAGGTGATCTTCCACAGCGAGAACGGCATTCTCGGTCTCGGTCCGAAGCCGGAGCCCGGCACCGAGGACGAGAACCTGATCGATGCCGGTAAGAACTACACGACCCTGATCAAGGGCGGCGTGTTCATGCACCACGCCGACGCGTTCCTGATGATCCGCGGCAAGCATCTCGATGTCAGCCTGCTCGGCGCCTTTGAGGTCTCTGAAGCCGGCGATCTCGCCAACTGGACCACGGAAGATCCATCCTTTCCGCCGGGAGTCGGCGGCGCGATGGATCTCGCGGTCGGTGCCAAGGAAATCCGGGTGATCATGGATCATACCGACAAGGCCGGTAAGCCGCGTATCCTCAAGAAGTGCCGGCTGCCGCTCACGGCACCGGGCTGCGTCAAGCGCATCTACACCAACCTGGCGGTCATTGACGTCACGGAGCAGGGCCTGTTCGTGCGCGAGATGGTCGAGGGCATGACTCTAGAGCAGTTGCAGGCGCTCACCGAGCCCAAGCTGCAGCTCGCCAACAACTGGCAGTCGCTCACCCCGCCCGCGATGGCGGCGTAGTTGGCTCGTCATTCCGGGACAGGACGGACCGCGTAGCGGGCCGGCATGGGCTCGGGATCTTGAGCTGCTTTGCACAACATGTCGAGATTCCGGGTTCGGTCCCGCCGCCTACGGCGTCGGCCCGCCCCGGAATGACAGTCCTGTTCGCCTGCCGCGCAACCTCCAGAAGTTCCGGTATCCGTTTACTCGTCCTTAGCCAATGTGCCGTAGGTTTGGGCATCGGCTTTGCGTGTGCTTGCACGCGATGACCGGGATGTTGGGAGTGATGAACGGGGGCCCCACGTGGCAACGACGACGCTTGTCCGGAAGAAGCCGGCTTCTTTTAAGTTTCCTGCCCTCAGGTTCCGCGCCAAGGTGACGCTGGGCTTTGCGGCCGTGCTCGCCATCTCCGCGCTCAGCATGGTGCTCGCTTATGTCGGCTTCGAGCGCATCTCGGCCGGCGTGGTGTCGTATCGCACCAGCGTTGCGGAGTCCGGTCTGGCCCGCAATATCGACCGCGAACTGACCTCCTATCAGGCGCTGACGCGCTATTACGTCCTCACCAGCAATGAAGTGGACGCCAAGGCAGCGAAGGCTGCGGAAACAAGTCTGAAGGACGCCATCGACCAGTCGATGAAGGTGACCAAGGACTCCGCGCGGCTCGACAAGATCACCAAACTGTCCCGCGAATTCATTACGTTCACCAAGGTGTTCGCCGACATCCTCACCGTCAAGGGACAGAACGACGCCATCGCCTCGACCCAGTTGTCGCGCACCAGCCTGATGCTGCGTAACAAGATCGATGATCTCGGCGACACCGCGACCATGGCCGGCCTTGCTTCCGTGCAGGATCAGGTCAAGGAAATCACCACCCAGTTCATCACCGCGACGTCGCTCGTGAACACCTATATCGGCAAGGCCGAGGACAAGACCTCGAATGCCGCAACGGCCCGCATCAAGTTCCTGCAGAACTCGTTTGCGACGATCTATGCCAATGACGACAAGATCAACAACAAGGTGAAGGAGATCACCGCGGAGACGAAGCTCTACGCTGATGCTTTCGTCAAGTTCGTTGAGAACACCAAGAAGGTCGACGGTCTCGTTCAGGAAATGTCAGAGACGGCGGGAGCGATCACCAAGCTGTCGACGGCGATGAAGGGGGATCTGCTGTCCGATCAGCAGCGTCTCGAAACCGAATCCGACACCACGATCCACGATACCGAGCGCCAGGTGATGGTGCTGGGCGTTGGCGGCTTCATCGTCGGTGCCATCCTTGCGCTGCTGCTGGGCCGCAGCATTGCCGGTCCGATGATTGCGATGTGCGCAGCGATGCGCAAGCTCGCAGCCGGCGACTTCGAGGTCGTGTTGCCAGGTCTTGGCCGCCGCGACGAACTCGGCGACATGGCGTCCGCCGTGGAAGAGTTCAAGGTACAGGCCATCGCGAAGGCCGAGCGGGATGCCGCTACGCAGGAAGAGCAAAGCCGCGAAGCCGGTGCGGCGCGCCGTGCCGAACTCATCCGCTTTGCCGACGATTTCGAGGCCGCCGTGGGCGCGATCGTCTCGAACGTATCGGCATCGGCCGGGCAGCTGGAAACCGCAGCGGGCACGCTGACGCGCACCGCCGAGACCACCGAGGGATTGTCGAGCCGCGTCGCCGGCGCATCGGATCAGGCCTCCTCGAACATGCAGTCAGTGGCGACCGCGACCGAGGAGCTCTCGCTGTCGGTCAATGAAATCGGCCGCCAGGTGCAGACCTCCAGCAAGATCGCCGACAGTGCGGTCGTGCAAGCGCAGCAGACCGATGCCCGCATCGGCGAGTTGTCGCGCGCAGCGCAGCGCATCGGCGACGTCGTCGATCTCATCACGGCGATTGCCGAACAGACCAACCTTCTGGCGCTCAATGCGACCATCGAGGCTGCGCGTGCCGGAGATGCCGGCCGCGGCTTCGCGGTTGTGGCGTCCGAAGTGAAGTCGCTGGCCAGCCAGACCGCCAAGGCGACCGAGGAAATCTCGACTCAGATCGCGGGTATGCAGAGTGCGACGCAGGAGTCGGTGTCGGCGATCAAGCAGATCGGCAACACCATAGGCGAGATTTCCGGCATTGCCTCGGAGATCGCCAGCGCCGTCGAGCAACAGGGCGCTGCCACGCGCGAAATCGCGCAGAACGTTCAGCGCGTTGCCCACGGCACCCAGCAGGTCGCCGGCGATATCGTCGATGTGAATCGCGGTGCGACCGAAACCGGCGCTGCATCGGCTCAGGTGCTGAATTCGGCGCAGACCCTGTCGAGCGAGAGCGCGCGGCTGCGGGCCGAGCTGGACCGGTTCATGGGGAATATCCGCGCGGCGTAAACGCGATGCCCGCAACTATAACTGCGTCATGCCCGGCCTTGTGCCGGGCATCCACGTCTTTGCCGCAAAGCAAGACGTAGATGGCCGGGACAAGCCCGGCCATGACGGCGTATTATTTTGCGTCTGCCATATAGGCCCGCCATCCGCCAAACGACGAGATGTCCCGCGCGCCTTCCGTCGCCTTGGCTTCCACGAGGAAGCCCTTGACGCTCGATCCGTCGGACAGCGTCAGCGTGCCGATCGACATCGGCTGCGGAAGCGATGCAACGAATTTGCCGAAAGCCTCTGCCGACAGCGCCCAGACTTCGACGGCGATTTCCGCACCCGTCCCCTCCGCGACGCGCAGCAGGCCGGGCTTCGCCGGCGTCGTGCCGTTGAGCGCATAGAACTTGTAGTCCGGCGCCGTCGTCGTGGCTTTCAGCAAGCGACCGTTCAGCGTCGTCAATTCGCCGTTCAGCGCCATGCCGGAGAGATGCGCGCCGACCACGGCGATCGCGATCTCGCCTTCGGCCAACTCAGTGGACAGCGGCGCCAGCGCCGGCGGCGGCAGGGCCCCGGCGCCAACCGGCAATTTGGTGTCGGCGTGAAACACGCGGCCGATGCTCGCCAGCAAGGCGTCGTCGCCGCCCGGCGCCAGTAGCGTGATGCCGAACGGGATGCCGTCGGCACGCATGGCGGCGGGGATGGCGAGGCCGCAGAGGTCGAGCAGGTTGACGAAATTGGTATAGGTGCCGAGCCGGGAATTGAGCTCGATGGGGTTGGCGAGCACCTGCGCCGTCGTATAGGCGGTCGGCGCCGTCGGCAGCACCAGCGCGTCGATAGCAGTGAAAGCCTGTTCTGCGACACGCTTCAGCTCCTGCAACTTGTACAGGGCCGCAAACGTATCGGTCGCGCTCTGGCGTGCACCGGCGATGGTGATCTCGCGCGTCACCGGATGAATTGCACCCGGCGCAGACGCCAGCAGGTCGCGGATCACCAGCAGGCGTTCGGCGACCCATGGTCCGTCGTAAAGCAGCCGCGCGGTCTCGTAGAACGGCTCGAGGTCGAACTCGACCAGCGTCGCGCCGAGCGAGGTCCAGCGCTTGAGCGCGTCCGCATAGGCTTTCTCCGAGGCCTTGTCGCCAAAGAAGATCAGCTGGCCATTGCGCGGCACGCCGAGCTTGAGGCCCTTCGGAAAGTCCGTGACCGAACCCGGCACGCGCTTGCGCGAATAGGGATCATGCGCGTCATAGCCGCCCATCACATCGAGCGCGGCAACAGCATCGTCCACCGTCAGCGTGAAGATCGACACGCAATCCAGCGTGCGGCAGGCCGGCACGACGCCGGCGGTCGGGATCAGGCCGAGGCTGGGCTTGAGGCCCACGATATTGTTGAGCATGGCGGGCACGCGGCCGGAGCCGGCAGTGTCTGTCCCCAGCGTCAGCGGCACGAGTCCCGCGGACACTGCAACGGCAGAGCCGGAGCTCGATCCGCCGGGCACGAGATCGTCGCGGATCGCGTTCTTGGGAATGCCATAGGGCGAGCGCACGCCGACCAGACCCGTCGCGAACTGGTCGAGATTGGTCTTGCCGATGATGATCGCGCCCGCTGCGCGCAGCCGTGCCACGGCGCTGGCATCGCGTGTCGCGTTGTAAGCGAAGGCGGGGCAGGCCGCGGTGGTCGGCAGACCGGCGACGTCAATATTGTCCTTCACGCCGACCGGCACGCCATAGAGCGGCAGCGTTGCAGGATCCTTCGCAGCGAGCGCCTCGGCTTCGGCAATCGCCTCGGCCTCAACGCGGAGCGTGATGAAGATGGCGGTGTCACCGCGGTCGCGGATTCGCTGATAGCTGCGGGCGACTGTCTGTGCCGGCGTGACGGTGCCGGCGCGATGCGCGGCGACGATGGCGGCGATCGTTTCGGGAACGGACTCACTCACGATGCGAACCTGCTGCGGATGGCACGGGTGTGCCACCCGCAGGTTGAGACGATGTTATTCAGCAGGCACGGCAAGTGGCGGCTCCGATTGCGGGACAGAAGACAGGCTGGTTGCGCCGAACTTGTCCGCGGCAAAGAGCCCGGCTGCAACAAGAGCATAAGCGAGAGCGACGCCGGGCGTCACCCCCAATCCGCCGCCGATCCCGATCGCCTCGCCATGCATGAAGCCGAAATAGGTCAGGACCGCACCGGCCAGAGCGAAGGCCGATGCATTGAGGAATTTGCGCTCGATGACGAAAACCGCAATGGCGCCGAGCACCAGGCCGACCAGGATCGAGCCGCCGCCCATGACTTCGAGGCCGTGGAACAGCACGCCGTTCTGTCCCATCTTGGCGATGAATTCAGGCGAATGGATCGCGCCGAAATTCATGCCGGCGGCCCCGAGTGCGCCCGACAGCAGCACCGTGGCCCAGGCCGCAAGATGCGGCGTCAGCGCGAGTGCGATGGCCGGCGCGTGTTCGCGTGGCGTGGTCTCGAACGCCTGCGCACAGATCAGCATGCCGATATAGAGCAGGATTGGTGAGATCGCGACCACAGGGATAACGGCCAGCATCAGTGAGATGACGCCGAACCATGACAACACGATCACCATCAGGCCGGTCGCTGCCGAGTAGCCGATCCGGCCGCCCATCGCCTTCCAGCCGGGATGGCCGATATAGACCGCGTTGATGAAGGGGTTGCCCATCAGGCAGCCGATCAGCGAGACGACGCCGTCGGCGGTCAGCACGCGGGTGGTCGGATATTCGTCCCCGGCAGCTTCCGCGCTTTCGACATTGTCCATCGCCTCGACCAGATCGTAGATGCCATAGGGAATGGCGGTGACCAGGATGATGCCGAGGAACTGGAATCCTGAGAACACGTGATCGAAAGCCGGGAGTGGCACCGAGAAGCCGAAATTGGTGAAGGCCGCCTTGACGCCGGCGACGCTGACGCCGCCGATTCCGACGCCAAACAGATTGGAGCCCCAAGCGATCACCATGCCGACGCCGATCGCGACGAGGCCAGCCGGAATCCCCTTGGGATATTTATAGCCGCCGAACCAGCTCAGCATGATGATGGCAAAACATGTGAGGCCGATCACCGGCGTCATGAACATTTCCAGCGCCGGGCGCATCGCGATGAAAGCGATGGAGACGCCGGCCAGCGTGCCCAAGAGCGCGGCGCGCGGTGTCACCTTGCGGATCCAGGGCGCGATGAAGCCGCCGATCATCAGGATGAAGCTCTGGAAGAACACCCAGACGAGGCCGGCTTCCCAGCCCTTGATGGGATCGCCTGTGGTGATCGAGATCGGCAGCATGATCACGAAGGTGACGATGAACATATGCGGCACGCTGATGCCCGAGGGCAGCGCGCAGACATCGCTGCGGCCGGTCTTCTGCGCCAGTTTGTAGGCGAGCCAGGCGTAGTACATCGTCGACAGGCACATCATCAGGCCCATGGCCGGCAGGATGCGTCCGAACACGATATTGTCGGGCATCTTCAGCACGAAGCGCAGCAGGCCGGTCAGCACCAGCATGTTGACGAGGATATTGGTGCCGAAGCCGAAAAACGCATTCCAGTCGCCCGGCGTCCATAGAGCGGGCTTGAAGTCGGATTTGCCGGCAGAATCTTTAGAAAACGTCCCCGCGGTCGTGCTCATCGTGATGCTCCTGCTGCAAGTTTGTTGGAAGTCTCCGGTGCATTTTCAGAAAGTGTCATTGCTTCAAGGATTGCGGCGGATGAGGCGACCCAACCGAAGATGCCGCCCTGGGCCTTGATCATCTTCAGGCCCATCTCGTGGAATTCAGGAAAGTAGGACGCGCAGCCGTCAGAAATGACGATGCAGCGATAGCCGCGGTCATTGGCTTCGCGCACGGTGGTGTTGACGCAGACCTCCGTGGTGACACCGCAGACCAGCAGCGTGTCGATGTCGCGCGCCTTGAGATCGGCGCCGAGCGTCGTGGCGTAGAATGCGCCCTTGCCGGGCTTGTCGATGACGATCTCGCCTTCGACCGGATAGAGCGTGGGAATGATGTCGTGACCGGCCTCGCCGCGAATGAGGATGCGTCCCATCGGACCGGGATCGCCGATCCGCAGTGACGGCGCGCCGCGTTCGATCTTGGCGGGCGGTGCGTCGGAGAGATCGGGCAGGTGCCCCTCACGGGTGTGCACCACCATCATCCCGGTTTCGCGCGCCGCTTTCAGGACCGCGCCGATCGGGGCGACGGCGCTGGCGAGTTGCGACACGTCGTTGCCGAGCGTCTCGCCGAAGCCGCCGGGCTCCATGAAATCGCGCTGCATGTCGATGATGACGAGCGCTGTCGTGCCCCAGTCGACCGCGATCGGGCCGGGTTCTGCAAGGACCGTCGTTGTATGCAGTGAGTCCGCCATTGCCGTGTACTCCCCGAGGCATGGATGTCTCAGAGGTTAACAAAGCAAGCAGCGTGCCATTGTGTACAACTGCGACGATGGAATAGGTCAGGAGATTATATTTATATAAATCAGATGGTTATCTCAGAATAGCTTTGCGGCCTAAATGTCGTTCGCAGGCCATAGGCTGGTTAATTGCTTAGTTTATAGCCGAGGCTGATAGATCGGCAGCGATCGCGCGTCATTGCAGCCCGAGGGCCGCAATGACGTGGCGTGCGTGACCTCAATCCCAGCCGTCGCCCTTGATGCCAGGATTCGCATAGACGATGCCACCGTCCACCGCGATGGTCGCGCCGACCACGTAATCGCCGGCGCGCGAAGCGAGATAGATCGCGGCGCCCGCCATGTCCTCGTCGGTGCCGATCCGGCCGGCGGGGACGCGGGTCGCCACTTCATCGGCATTGTCGCGTGCAGCCTTGTTCATGTCGGACTGGAACGGGCCCGGCGCGATGGCCGTGACGACGACGTGATCCTGGATCAGTTTGACGGCCATCCGCCGCGTCAGGTGGATCAGGCCGGATTTGCTCGCCGCATAGGAATAGGTCTCCATCGGATTGACGAAGATGCCGTCGATGGAAGCGATATTGATGACTTTGGCGGGCTTGTCCGCGCTGGCTGCTGCGCGCAGCGGCCCGGCCAGCGCCTTGGTCAGAAAGAACGGTGTCTTGACGTTCAGCGTCATCACCTTGTCCCAGCCGCTCTCTGGAAATTCATCGAAGTCCGCGCCCCAGGCAGCACCCGCATTGTTGACGAGGATGTCGAGCTTGGGTTCGCGCTTCTTGATTTCGGCAGCCAGCATCTCGATGCCGGCCATGGTCGAGATGTCGATCGGCAGCGCGATGCATTCGCCGGCATATTGCGCGGAGAGTTCTTTTGCGGTCGCTTCGCACGGCCCGGCCTTGCGCGCGGTGATGTAGACCTTCGCCGCGCCCTGGTTGAGAAATCCTGCTGCGATCATCTTGCCGATGCCGCGCGAGCCGCCGGTGACGAGTGCAATGCGGCCATCGAGCGAAAACAGATTGGTGAACATGACGCCTCCCGCTTGTTTTGTCGTTGGGCCGATTGTGTGCGGCGGCCAGCAAGGCGAGTCAACAAGCGCTGCTGCAGTTGACCCAGATCAAGGCCCGAACCGGCGGCCGGCGTAGGCTTCTCGCGTTGGTTCGTCCAGCAAACGGACCTCAACCCAATGGGAGAGTGTCATGAGAGCTCATCAAATTATGACCCGCAAGCTCGTCACCGTGTCGCCAGACGCGTCGATCAGCGAAGCTGCGCGGCTGATGATCGACTATCACGTCAGCGGATTGCCTGTGGTGGATGCGGCCGGCAAGCTGGTCGGCATTGTGACCGAGCGGGACTTCCTGCGTCGGCATGAGGTCGGCACGCAGCGCAGGCGTCCGCGCTGGCTCGAATTCGTGCGTGGCCCCAGCCTGCAGGCCATCGATTATGTCCGCGAAGCCGGCCGCAAGGTGCACGAGATCATGACCCGCGAGGTCCGCACGGTGACCGAGGAGACCGGTCTGGCCGATATCGTCGACGTGATGGAGAAGTATCACATCAAGCGCGTGCCGGTGGTGCAGGGCGACAAGCTCGTGGGTATCGTCAGCCGGCAGAATTTCGTCGAAGCCATCGCCGATGTCATGCACGATGTCTCCGATGTCGGGTCGAGTGATGCGTTGATCCGCCGTCGCATCGTCGCTGTGCTCAGGCATAACGAATGGACACCATTCGGCCTCGACGTCCGGGTGAAGGATGGTGTCGTGGACATCGACGGCTTCATCACGGACGAGAATGTCCGTCGGGCGATTGTCGTGGCTGCTGAAAATGTGGCTGGCGTAACCCGCGTCAACGAGCATCTGTGCTGGGTCGATCCGATGTCGGGCGTGTACTTTCCGCCGGATGCCGATCTGCCGCAAAAGCCGGTCTGATCCGGTACGGGGCGCAAGACTCCAGCAAGGCTGCAGTTCGCCTGCAGTGCATGCTCGGACTATCCGACGCCGCCGCGCTGGAAGCCGTTCCACATAGCGGTGGCCGCGCCGGAGGTCAGCACCGGCAGATAGCGGGTGTCCTGATAGTTGCCGTTCAGCGAGACCCGCGGCAGCGCTGTGAGCTGCGAGAAGTTGTCCGAGGCGATCACGCCGGGGCGCGTCGTCACGGCTGTCTCGAAGCCGGCGTTTTTCGCCAGTGCGAATTCCCGTGTGCCCGCGGCGCAGCGGTCGCCATAGGGATAGGCAAGATGCACGGCCGGGCGCTGCAGAACGTTTTCGATATCGGTGCGGCTGGCTGACAGCTCATGCACGACCATCGCTTCGGTCTGCTTGGCGAGATTGCAGTGGCTGACGGTATGCGCGCCGATGGTCACCAGCGGATCGGCGGCGAAAGGTTTGAGTTCGTCCCACGACATGCACAGCTCACGGCTGACCGCATCTTCGTCGATGCCATGCGCGGCGCAGAGTGCGCTGACCTCGCGGCGGATATCCGCTTCTTCCGGCAATCCGCGCAGCCAGCCATGCAGGCGGTCGAACGCCATGTCCTTGCCGGCGAGAGTCGATGTGTCCAGGCGCACCATCTGTCCGTCGATCGGGGCCTCGATCGCATCGGCCCTGGCAACGACGCGCTCCAGCGCCACCCACCACAGCCGGCCTGTGCCGGAGGCGAAGTCGCTGGTGACATAGACCGTGAAGGGAGCGTCGAAATCCCGCATCGCGGGCAATGCATGGTCGCGGTTGTCGCGATAGCCGTCGTCGCAGGTGAAACAGGCGAAGCGGCGCGAGAAATCCCGCTCCGTCAACCGCCGCTGCACTTCATCGGGGGTCACGATATCGACGTCGGTCGCGCGCAGATAAGCGAGGGTGGCGCGCAGGAAATCCGGCGTGATCTCGAGGTGACGGTTGGGCTGGAACGGACCGGCATGCGCAGGGCGCACATGGTGCAGCATGAAAATGGTGCCCACGCCGCCGAAGATCGGTCGCAACACGCGGTGGGCGCCACTGAAATACAGCGCATCCAGCCCGGCACGAATAATCGTGTTGCGAATCTGCTTCATCGTATGACCGAGCAATTGATGCTACCCACGGAAATGATCAGAAACGATTGAACAAAGCGTTATTCGAATACCCGCGGCGACGCCAGAGGTTTGCCTTGATTTCAATTTGACAGTCCCGCAAGGGTTTGTTTTCTCTCTGTTTCCAGACCCGCAGGACGTCGAATGCACGGATTTTACAGGTGGAGTGCCAAATGGTGGCCCGGGCTCATCCCGCTTGCCATCCTTTGGGCGGTTGCTGCCTGGGTTAGCACGATTCCGCTTGAAACGGATTTAACGGCGCGCAGCACTGAGGCGCTGAAAAACACGATCCTCGACAAGAGCCAGATCACGGTTGCCGGGCGTGACGTCTCGTTTTCTGCCGAAGCATTTTCCGAAGATGGTCGCCGCAGTGCGGTCTCGTCGGTCGAGGCCACGCCTGGCGTTCGCCTGGTCAATGACGAAACCCGTCTCGTCGCGGAAGCCAAGCCGTTCGTCTGGGTCGCGGAGCGCGACAATGTCCGCGTCACGCTGTGGGGGACCGCGCCATTGCCGGCCAGCAAGGCGCGCATCGTGGAAGCGGCCCGCGCCGCACTCAGCGGAACCGAGGTCTCCGACCGCATGGGTCTGAAGCGCGGCGCGCCGCCGCGGTTCGATGCCGCAGCCGTGCTGTTGCTCGATCAGGTCGCCAAGCTGAAAGAGGGCAAGGCGGTGATTTCGGATACGAATATCAGCCTCTCCGGCATGGCGCGCGACCTCGGTGGCCGCGAAGCCATTGCGGCGGCGCTGAAGAATCTGCCGGAAGGTTTCACGGTCGCGGCCAATGACGTCAAGGCGCCGCCCTATGTGTTCCAGGCCAACAAGGACCCGGTGACGAATACGCTAACGCTGAGTGGCTATGTCCCGGACAACACCATTCACGCCGCGCTGGCGTCGGCTGCCGGACGCAAGTTCGGCAATGAGAAGATCGTCGATAACCTGAAGGCCAGCATCGGCGCGCCCGGTGGTTTTGCCGCCGCGGTGACGACGGCGCTGGGTGCGCTTTCACGCCTGTCGACGGGGACCCTGGTGGTGTCCGACCGCGAGGTGAAGCTGTCAGGTGACGCGCTCTACGAAGTGGCCGCCGACCAGATACGCGCAAGCCTGGCGCGCGAGCTCCCGCAGGGTTGGCAGGCCAAAGCCGAAGTCTCGGTGAAGCCCGCCGCGGCGCCGGTCGATGCCAGCGTGTGCCAGCAGCTCTTCGCGCAGAATCTGACCAAGGGTCGCATCCGGTTCGAGACGTCCAGCGCCAGCATCAATGTGGATTCCGCGGGCTTGCTCGATCGCCTCGTGGAAATCGCCATGCGTTGTCCCAATGTCCGGGTCGAGATCGCCGGTCACACCGACGGCGATGGCGACGCAGCGTTCAACCAGTCGCTCTCGGAAAAGCGCGCGCTTGCCGTCGAAGAATATCTCGTGAAGGCCGGTCTGCCGGCGGACCGTTTCTCCACCATCGGCTACGGTAGCACCCAACCCATCGCCACCAACGATACCGACGAAGGCAAGCTGCAGAATCGCCGGATCGAATTCGTCGTGAGGCAAGCGCCATGACTTATCTTGCGATGTTTCACTGGGGCTGGCTGCTCGGGGCGTTCCTGATCGGCTTCTGCATAGGCTGGATCGCCGTGGTCTATCGGGGGCGTCCGGTGTCGCGGGTCTGGATCCAGCGTCTGTCGGTGATCGCCGCGGTCATCGTCGGCATCGCGATTGCCAAGGTCGTGCCCGGCCGCTTCGGCTACTGGCTCGATCTCGGCCTCGCATTGGTCGGCTTCTATCTCGTGGGCTGCGCCATCGGATCATGGCTGCGCGACATCGTGGTGACCCGGCAGCAGGCTCGCGCGACCTGAGGACTGTGGTGCATGCCGCTGCCGTCTTTTTCAACGTCTCGCCGCCAAATCGGCGGCATGAGGTCACGAAAGCCTCATTGTCACGTGAGACGCGTCACGACGTCGGCATTTTGCCGCAGCGAATGCGCCCGAGAGGCTGGTGGTTTGTTAGGACTGACCTAATATACTGATGTGGCTTGTTTTTATTCACAGTCGGCGAATTCCACTTTGCCGCAAAACGCGCTACGACGGTTGTGCCGGAGACAACTGATGTGGCGGTTCCGCCGAGGCTAGTCTGACTTCCTGGTCCAGATCTCTCTGGTCAGGGGATCGCATTCGAGGTTGAGATGCTGGAAGCAATACGCAGGGCGATCTCGTTTCTGCGCGAGAAGCAAATCCTGCACAAGCTCGGTGTCTTGATCAGCGTCGCGGTGATCGGCATCGCCTGCTACATGCTGTATCACAAGCTGCGCAACATCGACGCTGCCGCCGTTTTCCGGGCGATGACGGAGACCGAGCCGCGGCTGATCATGCTGTCGGCGCTGTCGGTCGCCGCCGGCTATTTCACCCTGACATTCTATGACTGGTTCGCGGTGCGCACGATCGGCCGCCGCGACGTGCCGTACCGGATCAACGCGCTGGCGGCCTTCACCAGCTATTCGATCGGCCACAATGTCGGCGCCAGCGTCTTCACCGGCGGCGCGGTGCGCTATCGCATCTATTCGGCCTGGGATCTCAGCGCCGTCGATGTCGCCAAGATCGTCTTTCTCGCCGGCCTGACCTTCTGGCTCGGCAATCTCGCGGTGCTCGGCATGGGCATCGCCTATCACCCGGAGGCGGCCAGCGCGATCAACCAGGTGCCGCCATGGATGAACCGCATCCTGGCCTATATCATCCTGGCCGGCCTCGTCGGCTATGTGGTCTGGGTCTGGATGAAGCCGCGCAGCGTCGGCCGTGGCCCCTGGTCGGTGGTACTGCCTGGCGGTCCGCTGACCTTGCTGCAGATCACCATCGGCATCATCGATCTCGGTTTCTGCGCGCTCGCGATGTACATGCTGGTGCCTGCCGAGCCTGACGTCGGTTTCGTCGTGGTGGCGGTGGTATTCGTCTCGGCCACCTTGCTGGGTTTCGCCAGCCATTCGCCCGGCGGTCTTGGCGTGTTCGACGCCGCCATGCTGGTTGGCCTCGAAATGATGGATCAGGAAAAGCTGCTGGCTGGCATGCTGCTGTTCAGGGTGCTTTATTACCTCGCGCCGTTCTTTATATCAGTCATGTTACTGACGCTTCGCGAGCTTATTATCGGTTCGCGATCGAAGAAGCTGCAGGCGGTCGCGGCGGACGCCAAGCCCGGCGTCGGCCACCCGCTCAAGGAACATGGTCGCTCCGGCGCCTGACATACGTTCGCATTCGCAGCAGGAAGAGATTCGGTTCAGATGGCCATTGAAGCTTCTCCATCGACCATGTTTTCGCCGTGGCCGGACCGGCTGCGGCATTCGGCGATCATCCTGCTGGCCGCCGGCCTGGCGCTGGCCGCATTGGTGTTTTTCGGCGAGTTGTCGCCTGTTCGCGCGGGCATCGTGTTCGTCTGTATCGCCGGCGCGGCGCTGGTGCCGTGGCGGCTGCATGACGTGGTGACGGCGCGCGACGAGGCGCTGGCCGCCAATCCTGTCGAGGCGCCTGCGGTGCGCGCCATCATCGCCGGCATTCCCGATCCCGCCGTGCTGCTCGACCGTGCCGGCCGCGTCATCCATCTCAATGCCGCAGCGGCGCAGCTCGCGCCCGCGTTGCGCAAGAACGAACTGGCGCAATTCGCGCTGCGCTCGCCGGAGATTATCACCGCCTTGCGCGAGTCCATCGCCACCACCGAGCCGCGCCGCGCCACCTATCTCGACCACGTTCCGGTCGATCGCTGGATGGAATTGATGATCACGCCGGTGCCGGTTCCGACCGCCTTTGGCGGCACCGATACCTGCATGCTGATGACGTTCCACGACCAGACGCCGCTACGCCGTGTCGAGGAAATGCGTGCCGATTTCGTTGCCAATGCCAGCCACGAGCTGCGCACGCCGCTGGCGGCGCTGTCCGGCTTCATCGATACGCTGCAGGGACCTGCCAAGGACGACGCCAAGGCGCGCGAGCGCTTTCTCGGCATCATGCATGCGCAGGCGACCCGCATGGCACGGCTGATCGACGATCTGCTGTCGCTGTCGCGCGTCGAACTGTCGGCGCATGTGCGGCCGGATACGCTGGTGGATATTCTCCCCATTATCCGTCAGGTCGGCGATGGGCTGGAGCCGCTGGCCAATGAGCGCAACGTCAGGATCGAAATGGCGCTGCCGGAGACGCCGGTGTCCATCGCTGGCGATCGCGAGGAATTGCTTCGGCTGTTCGAGAACCTGATCGAGAACGCGCTGAAATACGGCGCATCCGGTGGCAAGGTGGACGTATCGTTGACCACGGAGTCGACCTCGGAGGGTGTGCCGGAAATCCGCGTCGCCGTGCGGGACTATGGCCCGGGCATCGCCCCCGAGCATCTGCCGCGCCTGACCGAGCGTTTCTACCGGGTCGATGTCGGCGACAGCCGCGCACAGGGCGGTACGGGCCTCGGCCTCTCGCTGGTGAAGCACATCCTGAACCGGCATCGCGGCCGGCTGCTGATCGAAAGCGTGCCGAAGAACGGCGCGACTTTTACCGCCGCCTTTCCGCAGGTGAAGACGCCGCCGGCGCCTCCCGCCTCCGCGGCGTCCTGACGCCTTAACTCCCTTCGTTCTCCTGCGCCCATAGCGACCGCCCTCGGGCGGTCTCGTATGCCTGCGCCTCGCTCAGACAGTCAAAAAAGCGCTGGCGCGTGGTGCGACATGGCGTCCGATCCCCCTCAATATCGTACCCGCCGCTGTCATACGCGCGCATGCGCGCGAGGCCGGATTCCGCCTGCTGAAACATATTGTTAACCCCTGTGACGGCGGATTTTGACGGCTTGGCATGACCCTTATGGCAGGGCATTTTCGATGTCATTTGCACGGTAAAATTATCCGCGGAGGCAGAAAAACAAAGCATTTACAGATGCTTGGTGCCGTCATCCAAGTGTCACGGAACTATCATAAAAGCACAATCGACCACCCCTAAACGGGCGGCGTGAGCACAACTGGCGCATCCGGCGCGGTCGCTCACGAGATTGGAGACATCCCATGAAATTCCTCAAAGCGATCGTCGCTGCCGGCCTTGTTGCCGCCTCGACCTCGGCATTTGCCGCCGACATCACGGGTGCCGGCGCAACCTTCCCGTTCCCGGTCTATTCGAAGTGGGCCGACGCCTACAAGAAAGAGACTGGCAATGGTTTGAACTACCAGTCGATTGGTTCGGGCGCCGGCATCAAGCAGATCCAGGCCAAGACCGTGACCTTCGGCGCCACCGACGCGCCGCTCAAGGCTGAGCAGCTCGAGAAGGACGGCCTGGTTCAGTGGCCGATGGTGATGGGCGCGATCGTTCCCGTCGTGAATCTCGAAGGCATCGCCTCGGGCGAGCTGGTTCTCTCCGGCGAAGTGCTCGGCGACATCTATCTCGGCAAGGTCACCAAATGGGACGATGCTGCCATCGCCAAGCTGAACCCGAAGCTGAAGCTGCCGTCGGCTGCCATCACCGTCGTTCGTCGTTCGGACGGTTCGGGCACCACCTTCAACTTCACCGACTATCTGTCCAAGGCCTCGGCTGACTGGAAGACCAAGGTCGGCACCGGTACCGCCGTCGAGTGGCCGGTTGGCGTTGGCGCCAAGGGCAACGAAGGCGTCGCTGGCAACGTCGGCCAGACCAAGAATGCCATCGGTTATGTTGAATATGCTTACGCCAAGCAGAACAAGCTGACCTATACCGGCATGGTCAACAAGGCTGGCAAGACCGTGCAGCCGACCGTCGCGGCTTTCCAGGCTGCTGCGTCGAACGCCGATTGGGCCAAGGCTCCTGGCTACTACGTCATCCTGACCGACCAGCCGGGCGAAACCTCGTGGCCGATCACTGCCGCGACCTTCATCCTGATGCACAAGACCCCGACCGACAAGGCGGCCTCGGCTGAAGCGATCAAGTTCTTCAAGTGGTCGTTCGAGAAGGGCGCCAAGATGGCTGAAGAGCTCGATTACATTCCGATGCCGGAACCCGTCGTCAAACTGATCGAAAAGACCTGGTCGGCTGACATCAAGAGCTGATCCGGTGTGTGGGCGGAGGAGAGGGGCATCTCTCCTCCGTTTGCTGCAGGGCTGAATTTCTCTCTTCTTCTCTTCTGACTTAGCCCCCTGACAAGCCCCTCCAGGGCAACGCGTTTTGGGGTATTGTAACAATTACAGGGGACTGGCGTGGCAGACATGGCCGTACAGAGCTCTTCGATGGACGCTGCCGGACCTTATGATCGTGCGAAGGCTTTGAATGCCTTCAAGACCGGGGACCAGGCGTTTTATTGGATCACCCGCATCTCGGCGCTGTCCGTTTTGTTTATTCTCGGCGGCATCATTCTGTCGCTCATTGTTGGTGCGTGGCCGGCGCTCCGCGAATTCGGCTTCTCGTTCCTCACGACGCAGCGCTGGGCACCGTCGGCTGATCCGCCGGTGCTGGGAGCGCTCGGCCCGATCTACGGCACGCTGATCACCTCGGTGATCGCGATGGCGATCGCCATCCCGGTCGGCATCGGCATCGCGATCTTCCTCACCGAACTGTGCCCGAACTGGCTGCGCCGCCCGATCGGCATGGCGGTTGAGCTTCTCGCCGGTATTCCTTCGATCATCTACGGCATGTGGGGCTTCTTCGTGCTCGGCCCGTTCCTGGCCAACCACGTGCAGCCATTCATGATCAACGCCTTCGAAGGCGTCCCGGTCCTCGGCGTGATCTTCGCCGGCCCGCCGTCCTATCTCTCGCTGTTCAACGCGTCGCTGATCCTCGCCATCATGGTGCTGCCCTTCATCACCTCGATCTCGGTCGATGTGTTCAAGACGGTGCCGCCGGTGCTCAAGGAAGCTGCCTACGGCGTCGGCTGCACCACCTGGGAAGTCGTCCGCAACGTCGTCATCCCCTATACCCGCGTTGGTGTGATCGGCGGCGTCATGCTGGCGCTCGGCCGTGCGCTCGGTGAAACGATGGCGGTGACCTTCATCATCGGCAACTCGTTCCGTATCACAGGCTCGATCTTTGGCCCGGGCACCACGATCTCGGCAGCGATCGCCAGCGAGTTCGCGGAGAGCGACGGTCTGCATCAATCGGGTCTGATCCTGCTCGGTCTCCTGCTGTTCGTGCTGACATTCTTCGTGCTCTCGGCAGCGCGTCTGATGCTGCTGCGTCTGGAAAAGAAGGCGGGCAACTAATATGAACCCGATTTATGCTTCACGCCGCCGCAACGACATGGTCATCCGCGGGCTCTGCATGGGTGCCGCTCTCTTTGGCGTCACCTGGCTCGCGCTGATCCTGTTCACGCTGTTCTACAATGGTATCGCCGGCATCAGCCTGCAGATCTTTACCCAGAACACGCCGCCGCCCGGCTCCATGGAAGGCGGCCTGCTCAATGCCATCGTCGGTTCGATCATCATGACCGTCATCGGCGTCGGCATCGGCGCGCCGCTCGGCCTGTTTGCCGGCACATATCTCGCAGAATACGGCAAGCACGACAAACTCACCTCGGTGATCCGCTTCATCAACGACGTGTTGCTGTCGGCCCCGTCCATCATCATCGGCCTGTTCGTTTATGGTGCGGTGGTGGTTCCGATGGGCGGCTTCTCGGCTCTCGCCGGTTCGCTTGCGCTCGCCGTGATCGTGATCCCCGTCGTGGTTCGCACCACTGAAGATATGCTTGGTCTCGTGCCGAACCCGCTGCGTGAAGCGGCCTCGGCGCTCGGCCTGCCGCGCTCCCTGGTCATCAAGCGGATTGCTTATCGTGCAGCCCGCGCCGGTCTCATCACCGGCGTGCTGCTGGCGACCGCGCGTGTCGCCGGTGAAACGGCGCCGCTGCTGTTCACCGCGCTGAGCAACCAGTTCTTCAGCCTCGATCTCACCAAGACGATGGCCAACCTGCCGGTGACCATCAACAACTTCGTGCAGAGCCCCTACGAGTACTGGAAGCAGCTCGCCTGGAGCGGTGCCCTGATCATCACCTTGACCGTACTTGCCCTTAACATTGGCGCGCGCATTCTCGGCGCCGAGAGGACAGCAAAATGAGTGAGCTTTCTGTGTCGTCTGGCGTTCCTTCCGTCTCGATGCCGCCACCGTCGGCCCTGCAGGGCGAGACCCGTCCCAAGGTCACCGTGCGCGACCTGAACTTCTACTATGGCGAACACCACGCCCTGAAGAAGATCAACCTGACGCTGATGGCGAACCGCGTAACCGCATTCATCGGCCCGTCGGGCTGCGGCAAGTCTACGCTGCTGCGCATCTTCAACCGCATGTATGATCTGTATCCCGGCCAGCGCGCCGAAGGTCAGCTCATGCTGGACAACCAGAACATTCTGGATCCGAAGTTGGATCTCAACCTGCTGCGTGCCCGCGTCGGCATGGTGTTCCAGAAGCCGACCCCGTTCCCGATGACGATTTACGAAAACATCGCCTTCGGTATCCGCCTCTACGAAAAGATCTCAAAGTCGGAGATGGACGTGCGCGTCGAGAGGGCGCTGCGCGGCGGTGCACTCTGGAATGAGGTCAAGGACAAGCTCAACGCGTCGGGCCTCAGCCTGTCGGGCGGTCAGCAGCAGCGTCTGTGCATCGCGCGCACCATCGCGGTGCGGCCGGAGGTGATCCTGTTCGACGAGCCGTGCTCGGCGCTGGATCCGATCTCGACCGCGAAGATCGAGGAGCTGATCGATGAGTTGAAGGATCAGTACACGATCGCGATCGTGACCCATAACATGCAGCAGGCTGCCCGCGTCTCCGACAGCACGGCCTTCATGTATCTCGGCGAGTTGATCGAGTTCGATCAGACCAACAAGATCTTCACGTCGCCGACCGACCGCCGCACCCAGGATTACATCACCGGCCGCTTCGGCTGACGCGACATATTCGCGGGAGGAATTTGAGATGGCTTTTGAACACACCACCAAGGCTTTCGATGACGATCTGCAGGAGCTGACCCGTCTCGTCGCCGAGATGGGTGGCCTTGCGGAACGGCAGATCGTCGAATCCGTCGATGCGCTGATCCGCCGGGACGTCGCGCTCGGTGCGCGCGTCGTCGCCACTGACTCCGAGATCGACCAGTTGCAGCGCACGATCGAAGAGCGCGCCGTGCTGACCATCGCCAAGCGCCAGCCGATGGCTGTCGATTTGCGCGAGATCGTCGGCGCGCTGCGCGTCGCCACCGATCTGGAACGCATCGGCGATCTTTCCAAGAATATCGGCAAGCGCGTCAATGCACTCGACAGCGACTTCCATCCGCTGAAGCTGATCCGCGGCCTCGAGCACATGACCGACCTCGTGACCACCCAGGTCAAGGCTGTGCTCGACGCCTATGCCGCACACGATCTGCCCGCTGCGATGACGGTGTGGAAGGGCGACGAGGAAATCGACGCGATCTGCACCTCGCTGTTCCGCGAACTCCTGACCTATATGATGGAAGACCCGCGTAATATTTCGTTCTGTATCCACCTGATGTTCTGCGCCAAGAACATCGAGCGGATCGGTGACCATGCCACCAATATTGCGGAAACCGTGTTCTACATGATCGAGGGCCAGCAGATCCTCGACAAGCGCCCGAAGGGCGACATGACCACATTCGCGAATACGCCGACGGTCTGAAGCATGATCAGGAAAAGTGGAAGCCAGTCTTCCGCAAGGATCATGATTTAAAGACTTGTCGGACGTCACTGAGGGTATTGATCAAGATGGCTGTGAATGCACGCATTCTGGTTGTGGAAGATGAAGAGGCGCTAACGACGCTGCTTCGCTACAACCTCGACGCCGAAGGCTATGATGTTGAAACCGTCGCTCGCGGCGACGATGCCGACACCCGCTTGAAGGAGCGGGTGCCGGATCTCGTGGTGCTCGACTGGATGCTGCCGGGCCTGTCCGGCATCGAACTGTGCCGCCGCTTGCGCGCACGGCCCGAAACCAAGGCATTGCCGATCATCATGCTGACGGCGCGCGGCGAAGAGAGCGAGCGCGTTCGCGGTCTCGCCACCGGTGCCGACGACTACATCGTCAAGCCGTTCTCCGTGCCGGAGCTCCTGGCCCGCGTGAAGGGTCTGCTCCGTCGTGCAGCTCCCGAGCGTCTCGCCACCGTCCTGGCGTTTGGCGACATCGAACTCGACCGCGACAAGCGCCGCGTCGTGCGCTCAAGCCGTCCGATCGATCTCGGTCCGACCGAATATCGCCTGCTGGAGTTCTTCCTGGAACATCCGGGCCGCGTGTTCAGCCGCGAGCAGTTGCTCGACAGCGTCTGGGGCCGCGACATCTATATCGACGAGCGCACGGTCGACGTGCATATCGGCCGCCTGCGCAAGCTGCTCAATCCCGCCGGCGAGCCCGATCCGATCCGCACCGTGCGCGGTGCCGGCTACGCGCTGGACGACCGGTTCGACAAGGCGGCGGAGTAGGTGTCTTCCTTCTCCCCGCCTGCGGGGAGAAGGTGGCCCGGCATAGCGCAGCGACGCCGGGTCGGATGAGGGGGACTCTCCATCGGCTTCGGAGTCTGTGGAGCGCGCCCCTCACCCGACGCCCTCATGCTTCGCATGCGGACGTCGACCTCTCCGCCTGCGGGGAGAGGTTAGAAGCCCCAAACAAAAAAATGCCCGGCTCATCACCGGGCATTTTCTTTGGCTTGGATATCTTCCAGCTCAGCGCGTCGGCTTCGGCACCGCGCGGCGGCGGTCGCTTGCCGGCTGATAGGCGATGCGCGAGTGATGCGCGCAATAGGGGGCGCCGGCCAGGGCCTTGCCGCCGCAGAAATAGAAGTCCGCGCTCGACGGATCGCCGATCGGCCAATGGCAGGTGGCTTCGTTGAGTTCGACCAGCGACAGGCGCTGGCTGATCGGCACGATGTTGTCATAGGCGATCGGGTCGGGCTCGGCCTCGATCTCGTAATTATGGGCCAGCGCGGTATTGCCGCGTGCCATCGGGCGGGCAACGCGTACCATCTGCTGCGCCGGGCGCGCCTTGCGCTGCCGCGGAGCTGCCGAGGAGGGGCTCTTGGCACGGCCGGACAGGCCAAGGCGGTGAACCTTGCCGATCACGGCGTTGCGGGTCACGTTACCGAGTTCCGCAGCGATCTGGCTGGCGGAAAGGCCGCCTTCCCAGAGTTTCTTCAACTGTTCGACGCGATCGTCGGTCCATGTCATTACCGTCATCGCCGTTTTCCCTTCGTGAGCGCCGGCCTGACCGGGCAGCGCTGCGAGTTGAGACTTCAAAAATCCCTGCGGTCAGAATCCTTTAGCGCTCACCGGGCGCGAATTTCGCGTCCGGCTGTTACGCCGCACTGGATGTGTCAAAAGGATCTACCGCCGCACGAGATGTCGTATCCGACGAGGCAAAAGCTACAATATGCCGTGACTCGCGCGCAAGAGTCGGGCATGCCGCGTCCACATGCTTCTGCAAGTAAAGCTGCAAAATCGGCTTTTTCTGCGACTCCGTGTGACTCGAAAGCCGCAGTGCGCGGTTGACAGTCTTCACAGCACACATAGAATAATGCCCACGTGCCGCCCGAGAAGGGCGGCACGTTTCGTTTCTAGGGTCCGTTGTTCGATTTCGCACAGTTGTCATCGACGCGGCCGCAGTCTTTTCGATCGGATCGGTTATGACCAGCAACGCAACGTCTTCGCCCCTCTCTCAGGCTCACTTGCTGCCTGTTTTCGCGCGTGCGGATGTCGCTTTCGAGCGCGGTGAAGGCGCGTGGCTGATTGGAACCGATGGCGAGCGCTATCTCGATTTCACCAGCGGCGTTGCCGTGAACGCACTTGGCCATGCGCACCCACATATGGTTGCCGCATTGCAGGAGCAGGCCACCAAGCTCTGGCATATGTCGAACCTGTTCAAGAGCCCGGACGGCGAGCGCCTCGCCGCGCGGCTGTGCGAACAAAGCTTTGCCGACTTCGTGTTCTTCGCCAATTCGGGTGCGGAAGCGATGGAATGCGCGATCAAGGTGACCCGCCACTATCATTTCTCCAAGGGCCATCCCGAGCGCACGCGCATCATCACCTTTGAAGGCGCGTTCCATGGCCGCACCCTCGGCACGCTCGCGGCGACCGGCGCTGCCAAATATCTCGAAGGCTACGGCACGCCGCTCGACGGCTTCGATCAGTTGCCGCTCGGCGATATCGAAGCCGTTAAGAAGGCGATCGGTCCGAACACCGCCGGCATTCTCATCGAGCCGCTGCAGGGCGAAGGCGGCGTGCGCGCGCCGAGCAACGCGTTCTTCGGCGCATTGCGCGAACTCTGCGACAAGAACGGCATCCTGCTGATCTTCGACGAAGTGCAGACCGGCATGGGCCGCACCGGCGAGTTGTTCGCCTATCAGCGCATCGGCGTGACGCCGGATGTCATGTCGCTGGCCAAGGCGCTCGGCGGCGGTTTCCCCATCGGTGCGTGCCTCGTTACGGCGGAAGCGGCCGAAGGCATGGCGCCCGGCTCCCATGGTTCGACCTTCGGCGGCAATCCGCTGGCGGTCGCCGCGGCGAATTCCGTGCTCGATATCATGCTGAAGCCAGGCTTCTTCGACCATGTGAAGAAGATGTCGCTGTTGCTGAAACAGAAACTCGCGGGCGTGGTCGACGGCCATCCTGATGTGCTCAGCGAAGTGCGCGGCGAAGGTCTGCTGATCGGCCTCAAGGCTGTCGTGCCGGCCGGCGATCTCGTGGCCGCATTGCGTGACGCGAAGCTGCTGACGGTTGGTGCCGGCGACAATGTCGTGCGCTTCCTGCCGCCGCTGATCGTCAGCGAGTCCGAGATCGAGCAGGCCGTGCAGCGGCTGGAACAGGCTTGCGTGGCGCTCAGCTCACCTGCAAAGACGCAGGGAGCCGCGTGATGAGCACGTCACCGCGGCACTTCCTCGATCTCACGGCCGTGCCGGCCAGCGAGTTGCGCAATATCATGAACGCGGCTGCCGCCATGAAGGCGAAGCTGAAGGGGCGGGATGGCACGAATGCCGAGCCCGATCGTCCGCTCAAGAACAAGACGCTGGCGATGATCTTCGAAAAGCCCTCGACGCGCACCCGCGTGTCGTTCGAGGTCGGTATGCGCCAGCTCGGCGGCGAAGTCGTGATGCTCACCGGCGCCGAAATGCAGCTCGGTCGCGGCGAGACCATTGCCGACACCGCACGCGTACTGTCGCGCTTCGTCGACATCATCATGATCCGCATCCTCAATCATGACTCGCTGATGGAGCTCGCGGAGAATGCGACGGTGCCGGTCATCAATGGCCTGACGCGCTTCTCGCATCCCTGCCAGGTGATGGCGGATGTCATGACCTATGAGGAACATCGCGGCCCGATCAAGGGACGCACCGTGGCGTGGACCGGCGACGACAACAATGTGCTGATGTCCTGGGCGCATGCGGCCGAGCGCTTCCAGTTCAAGCTTAATATCGCGACGCCGCCGCAGCTGTCGCCGAAGAAGCCGTTCAAGGACTGGGTCAAGGCGGCAAACGCGCCGATCACTTTCAGCGACGATCCCGATGCGATGGTGAAGGGCGTCGATTGCGTCGTCACCGACACCTGGGTGTCGATGGGCGACAAGGACGGCGAGACGCGCCACAACCTGCTCAAGCCCTATCAGGTCAATGCGCGCCTGATGTCGCTGGCCAAGCCCGATGCGCTGTTCATGCATTGCCTGCCGGCGCATCGCGGCGAGGAGGTCACCGACGAGGTCATCGACGGTCCGCAGTCGGTGGTGTTCGACGAGGCCGAAAACCGTCTGCATGCACAGAAGGGCATTCTGGCCTGGTGCCTCAACGCGGTGGCGTGAGACAGCACGGAGCTTTCTTTCTTCCCCTCTCCCCTTGCGGGAGAGGGTGCCTGAGCAAAGCGAGGGCGGGAGAGGGGTAGCGGCAAAGCGCGGTGTTTGTGGCGCCCCCTCTCCCGTCTCGAACATGCTTCGCATGTTCGATCCACCCTCTCCCACCTGGCGAAGCTTCGCTTCGCGCGGGGGAGAGGGAAGAAAAGCGCAGCTGCTTACGCTCCATTTTCCCGGTTCCATCGCCCCCTTTCACTTGCGGCCCTCCGCCCCCAAATAGAGCGCCATGACCCCATCAAATCCAAATCTCCAGCCCGACGCCCCCATCCGCGCGCCGTCCTCCGTTCCGGTCGATGACGCGGTGCTGCCCTTCGAGGTGGCGCCGCTCGATCTGCGCGGGCGGCTGACGCGGCTTGGCCCGGCGCTCGACGAGCTGCTCGCCAAGCATGATTATCCCGCGCCGGTGGCCAAGCTGCTCGGCGAGGCCATCGTGCTGACCACACTGCTCGGATCGTCGCTGAAATTCGACGGCCGCTTCATCCTGCAGACCCAGACCGATGGTCCGGTGTCGCTGATGATCGTCGACTTCCGCGCGCCGGATAAAATGCGCGCCTATGCGCGGTTCGATGCCGAGCGCCTTTTGCCCGGTCTCGGCACCGCGGCGCTGCTCGGCAAGGGCCATCTGGCGATGACCGTCGATCAGGGGGCGGATATGAGCCGCTATCAGGGGCTCGTCGCGCTTGACGGCGGTACGCTGGAAGATGCCGCACATGAATACTTCCTGCGCTCCGAACAGATTCCGACCAAGGTGCGCCTCGCCGTCGGCGAGGAATGGCGCAGCGGCGAGGAAGGTGGCCCGACACATCGCTGGCGCGCCGGTGGCATGCTGCTGCAGTTCCTTCCGAAGGCGCCGGAGCGCGTGCAGCGCGACCTCCATGCCGGCGATGCGCCGGAGGGCGCGAAGGTGGATGCTGTGCCGGAAGATGACGCCTGGGTCGAGGGCCAGTCGCTGATTGGCACCGTCGAGGATGTCGAGCTGATCGATCCAGATCTCTCCGGCGAGCGGCTGCTGTATCGCCTGTTCCACGAGCGCGGCGTCCGCGTCTTCGCGCCATCGCCGCTGCGCGCGGAGTGTTCCTGCTCGCGCGATGCCGTGTCCGGCATGCTCAAGAGCTTCGAGCCGCAGGACCGCGCCGATATGGTCAAGGACGACAAGGTCGTCGTGACCTGTGAGTTCTGTTCGTCAGTGTACGAGTTCACACCGCAGGAAGCGGGCGTGGAATAGGCATTCGCCCGCGTCACGCCCCGCTGTCATTCCCCGGCACACCAATTGGTGTGCCTGAGGGCGCGCGAAAGCGGCTAAGCCGGCAGAGCGCGAACCTCGGCCACTCCACATGGAGTGGCGGGGAATCTCAATCCACACTCGTCATTCCGGGGCGTCGGAGTGCGACGAAGTCGCGCGCAGGCGAACCCGGAATCCCGGAGTGTTTTGCGCTGAACAGGTCGGGATTCCGGGTTCGCGATACGCCGCCTTCGGCGTCTCCTCGCGCCCTCAGGCAAACCAATTAGTTTGCCGGGGAATGACAGTTTGGCGCACCCAAACATTTATTCCTATATCCCGTTGACAATATCTTCATCAGGTTTATATTCCCTCCGTCCTGCCTCACCGAGAGGGGCGATCGCGATCGTCACGTTCGCGGGGTGGGATGCGGTGGACGCCGGAGATGCGGCGTTACGCGGTTCACGGGGGACGTCTGTCTTCGGGCAGGACGGATCTGCGCCAGCACTGCCACTGGCAAGGAGACGGCCGACCTTGAGATGGAAAGATCCCTGGACAGTGTGACGGACGACCAAATCGAAACGCGTTCGGCCAAGTGCTTTGCGGCTACCCTGTCCCTCCGCCCTGGGACATTAATTTTGGTGATGGGACCGTTCGCCATGGCAGATGTGCAAGCAACCGAAAAAACGCCGCAGGCGGAACGTCGGGCACTTGCTCGGCGCCTCCGAAAGTCCTGATGCACTCTCAATTGCGGAAGACCGCATTCGCATCAGGCCCCGGCGTTCCGCACGCCCTCTCACGGGGGCCGGGAATGCAAGCGACGACGGCGCCCCCGCGCCGCAAATAATGGGGGCGATGACGCATGTCTGAAGAGCCGTGGCTGTTTGACAGTTGAATCTGAAATCGCGTGACGCGCGCACAAACACCGTCATGCGCGGGCAGCGCGAAGCGAGCTTCACTAGATGTCCCGCGTATCCACGTCTTGGTGACAAAGGAAGGCGTGGATGGCCGGAACAAGTCCGGCCATGACGTGGGGAGAAGCCGATGATCCCCTTCCGCTGCGCGGCTACACGGCCCCGGAGAGGGAGAAGAGCCAGCCCCTAATTCAGCACGCGCTTGCCGTCCGGTCCGTCCAGCGAAAACAGCGGCACGTCGATCTCGAACGGCTCGCCGGTATCGGTCACCATCTGATAGGTGCCTTCCATGAAGCCGGACGTTGTCGGCAGCGGCACGCGCGATGTGTATTCGAAGCGTTCGCCGGGGCCGAGTACGGGTTGCTCGCCGACGACGCCTTCGCCGCGCACTTCCTGCATGCGGCCGGATGCATCGGTGATGATCCAGTGCCGGGTCTTCAACTGCACGGTCTCTTTGCCGGCATTGGTGATGACGACCGTATAGGACCAGAAGAACTGTCGCTTCTCCTGCGACGAGCTTTCAGGCATGAAATTCGGTTCGACGGTGACTTCGATCTGTCGTGTTATGGCGCGGTACATGGCGGTGTCATCGTTCAAAATGCGTCGCAAGCATAGCGAAAAACACGTTACCGGCCAAATCCAGGGAAAATCGGCGTGGAGTGCTGCGCGGAACGGCGGCAACCCATCGCGGTTTCAACATAGTTACCCCATAATCGATCCCTGATTTGGCTATGACGTGACGGATCGCCCCATGCAGATGGCCTGCGTGGTGTGGGGCGGTCGATTTCATCATGCGACGATTTCCGTTGAGCGGTGCTGAATGACCTCTGTTGCCGACCCGATTGCCGGCCATCCCCACGCAGATGCGTCCTCCCACGTGTCCGCGTCGCGGGCCTCGACGCGTGCGGATGCCGTGTCGTTTCCCGTCGCAGGCACCGAACGCGAATTGCGCCTCGATCTGTTTCGCGGGCTGGCGCTGTGGCTGATCTTCATCGATCATCTGCCGCCGAATATCCTGACCTGGCTGACGATCCGTAATTACGGTTTCAGCGACGCCACCGAGATCTTCATCTTCATCTCCGGCTATACCGCCGCTTTCGTCTATGGCCGCGCGATGCAGGAGCAGGGCACGCTGGTCGCCAGCGCGCGCATCTTCAAGCGCGTCTGGCAGATCTATGTCGCCCACGTCTTCCTGTTCACGATCTTCCTCGCGGAAATCTCCTATGTCGCGACGCGGTTCGAGAACCCGCTTTATTCCGAAGAAATGGGGATTCTCGATTTTCTCAAACAGCCCGACGTGACCATCGTCCAGGCGCTGTTGCTGAAATTTCGCCCGGTCAACATGGACGTGTTGCCGCTCTATATCGTCCTCATGCTGTTCCTGCCGCCGATCCTCTGGCTGATGCGGCGCCGCGCCGATCTCACGCTGGCGCTGTCGGTCGGTCTCTACGCGCTGACCTGGGAATTCGACCTGCATCTGACCGCCTACCCGAACGGCGTCTGGGCCTTCAATCCGTTCGCCTGGCAATTGCTGTTCGTGTTCGGCGCCTGGTGTGCACTGGGCGGCGCCGTCAGGATGTCGCGAATACTGTCATCCAATATCACGCTGTGGCTCTGCGTGGCCTATCTTCTGGCGGCGTTCTGGGTGACGCTGACCTGGTACATTCCGCAAATCCACCATCTGCTGCCGAAGGTCATCGAGCAGTGGATGTATCCCATCAACAAGACCGATCTCGACGTGCTGCGTTTCGCCCACTTCCTGGCGCTGGCGGCGCTCACGGTCCGTTTCCTGCCCAAGGACTGGCCGGGGCTGAAATCGGTCTGGTTGCGGCCAATGGTGCTGTGCGGCCAGCACTCCCTCGAAATCTTCTGTATCGGGGTGTTCCTGGCCTTTGCCGGCCATTTCGTGCTGGCTGAGGTCGCCGGCGGGGCTGGCATGCATGCCTTGATCAGCTTCCTCGGCATAGTTGTTATGTCAACCGCCGCCTGGGTGTTTTCGTGGTACAAGGGCGTCACTGTCAAAGGCGGATCCCGCGCCAAACGATCCGACGCGGATCTCGCAGGAGGGGAAGCATGAAGGCCGTTCTGCGGCTCACGATGCTGGCTGGCCTGCTGGTGGCGGCTCCTGTCCGGGCCGAACCGCCCGCGCATACCTGTGAGGTTCCCGCCTACCTCCTGACCTCCGAAAGCACCCTGCCCAAGGTCGAGGCTGCGGCCAAACCGGGCGGAAAGCTCGATATTCTGGTCATTGGCAGCCGATCCTCGGTGATCGGGGTCTCAGACCACTCCGCAGCCTATCCGAACCGCCTGCAGGCCTATCTGAAGGAGAAGCTGCCGGGCGTCGAGGTGAACGTGGCACTGGAGCTGCAGGTCAAGAAGACAGCCGAGGAAATGGCCCCGACCCTGGAACAGCTGGTGACGGACAAGAAGCCGAACCTGGTGATCTGGCAGACCGGAACCGTGGATGCCATGAAACAGGCCGACGCCGACGACTTCCGGAACGCCCTGGATGAGGGTGTTGCCGCCATGCAAAAGGCCGGAACTGACGTCATTTTAATGAATCTGCAGTACAGTCCGCGCACGGAGACGATGATTTCCGGCTCCGCTTACCTAGATAATATGCGTGTGGTGGCGCAGCAGCACGACGTCCCGCTGTTCGACCGTTTCGCCATCATGCGGCACTGGAATGAGAGCGGTGATTTTGACCTGTTCAGCGCGTCGCCCGGCATGGAGCTGGCGAAGCGGGTGCATGATTGTCTTGGCCGGGCGCTTTCGACCTTTGTCGTCGATGCGGCCAAGATCAAAGCAGCGGATTTGAGGATTCAGCGTTAATGAGTTTCGTCGGCCATTTGTCTCGCTTTGCTGTCGTCGCTGCCTTTGCCGCCTCTACGACCCTCGCACTCCCGATCTCGTCTTCCATCGCTCGCGCGGATACGGCGCAGGCAGCACCATCTGACGGCAAGACCGCCGAACAGACCGTGGCGACCGATGCCGCAGATGCCGCAAAGAAAGGCGTCGCTGCGAAGGCTATCGACAAGGTCAAGGAAGTCGCGAAGTCCGCCACTGACATTCTGAGCCGCGTGCCGTGCCGCGCGCCAAAGGGCGGCATGAAGGCGATGGGCGCGCTGCCGCATGTCGCCAGCAAGCTCGCTGCCGGCAAGCCTGTTGTCATCGTCGCGTTCGGCTCGTCTTCGACCCAGGGGTGGGGATCTACTGCGCCGGAATTCACCTATCCGAACCGTCTCGCTGCGCAGCTCCACCGCGCCTATCCCGGCGCCGACATTGCTGTGCTCAATCGTGGCAAGGGCGGCGAGGATGCGCCGGAAATGATGGCGCGGCTGCAGAACGAAGTGATCAATGCCAAGCCGGATCTCGTGATCTGGCAGGTAGGTACCAATGCAGTGCTGCGTAATCTCGATCCGGCCGAGACCGGCAAGATGATCGAGGACGGCGTCGGCCGCATTCAGGCCGCGGGCTCCGACGTGGTGCTGGTCGATCCGCAATACTCGCCGGCGACGACATCGAAGCCGGAAGGCACCGGCAAGATGTTATCGCTGATGCACAAGGTGGCCGAGCTGCGCAAAGTGGGAATCTTCCCGCGCTTCGAGGTAATGAAGGAATGGCACGAGAGCCAGCAGATGGCGTTCGACAGTTTCGTCATTTCCGACGGCCTGCACATGAACGACTGGGGCTATGCGTGTTTCGCGCAGTTGCTTGGCGACAACATCATCAAGTCGGTCGGCCAGGTGAAGCTCGGCATCAACGAGCCGCAGATTCAGCAGGCGCAGAAGCCGCTGTAAGCCAGCCGTTCTTCCGCCGATACATGTAATAAAGCTCTGTGATGCCCGGCATTCGCCGGGCATCACAGAGTGTGATGGCGCGAACTACGCCTTCGCCAGCGCCGCTTCGAGATCCTCGATCAGATCGTCTCGATGCTCAAGGCCGGCCGAGAAGCGGATGAAGCCTTCCGTGATCCCGAGTTCGAGCCGCGCTTCCAGCGGCAGGCGCTGATGCGTCGTCGTCGCCGGATGCGTGACGAGGCTCTTGGCATCGCCGAGATTGTTGGAGATGCGGGCGACTTTCAGCTCGTTGAGGACGCGGAACGCCGCTGCCTTGCCGCCCTTTACCTCGAAGCCGATCAGCGTCGATCCCGCACGCATCTGCTTCTTCACCGTTGCCGCCTGCGGATGATCCTCGCGGCCCGGATAGATCAGCCGCGAGATCTTCGGATGCTGTGCGAGCACATCCGCTATCGCCGCGGCCGTCTGGGTTTGCCGCTCGACGCGGATCGCCAGTGTCTCCAGCCCCTTCACCAGCGTCCATGCATTGAATGGCGAGATCGAGGGGCCGGTCTGGCGCAGATAGTTGTGAATGTGTTCATCGATGAAGTCCTTCGACGACAGGATGATGCCGCCGAGGCAGCGCCCTTGCCCATCGATGTGCTTGGTCGCCGAATACACGACGACATCGGCACCGAGCGCGAGCGGGCTCTGCCAGAGCGGCGTCGCGAACACGTTGTCGACGATCAGTCGCGCACCGCCGGCATGGGCGATGTCCGCGATGGCTGATATGTCAAGCACGTCGAGCGTCGGATTGGTCGGGCTTTCCAGAAACAGCGACTTGGTGTTCGGCCGCATTGCCTTCTGCCACTGGTCGAGGTCGAGTCCATCGACGAGGGTGAATTCGATGCCGTAGCGCGGCAACAGCTCTTCGATGACGTAGCGACAGGAGCCGAACAGCGCCTTCGCAGCGACGACGTGATCGCCCATGCGCAGCGGCGCGAGAATGGCGGTGGTCACGGCGGCCATGCCGGTGGCCGTCGAGCGTGCAGCCTCCGCACCTTCGAGGTCGATCATGCGGCTCTCGAACATCGACGTATTCGGATTCGAAAAGCGCGAATAGATGAAACCGGGATCTTCGCCCTTGAACCGCGCCTCGCAGGCTTCCGCGGTCTCGTAGATGAAGCCCTGTGTGAGGAAGAGGGCTTCGGACGTCTCGTTATATTGCGAGCGCAGCGCGCCGGAATGAACGAGCCGGGTTTCGGGGCGATAGGACTTCGTAGACATGTGACCTCCAACGTACCCGCGTAACACGGGCACAAAAAAACCGGCCTGGACGGACGTCCTCAGGCCGGGATCGCATGCTGGAAGGACATGTGTCCCCGGCCTGTTTAGCGACTTATTTTACGTGGCTGCAAGCCGGCCGGCTCAAATCACCACGGGATAAGTGATGTGCATATTCCCGCTTGCCCTTTTCGTCAAGGCGGGGCTGAGATAACCGGTAAAGTCGCTATTTTTCAGTGTATTCTCGCTGAAGGACGACCGAAGGACGAGACCTGTGCCGTTTACGCTTGCCCCCGATGCCGATGGAATTCTGCCCGACCGCATGATTGCGGCGATGGCCGATGCCGGCTTGATCCTGCCGGAATATCCCTTCGTCGAGAGCCAGATTCAGCCCGCCAGCCTCGATCTGCGGCTCGGCTCCATCGCCTATCGCGTGCGCGCCAGCTTCCTGCCGGGGCCGAATTCGACGGTCGCCGAGCGCATCGACGAGCTGAAGCTGCACGAGATTGATCTGTCCGATGGTGCGGTGCTGGAAACCAACTGCGTCTACATCGTCCCGCTGATCGAGAGCCTGGCGCTGCCGCCGAACATCTTCGCCGCCGCCAATCCGAAGAGCTCGACCGGTCGCCTCGATGTGTTCACCCGCGTGATTGCGGATGGCACCCGCCGCTTCGACGTCATCGGCGCCGGCTATCACGGTCCGCTCTATGCAGAGATCAGCCCGAAGACATTTCCGGTGCTGCTGCGTGAGGGCTCGCGTCTGTCGCAGGTCCGCTTCCGGGTCGGCAATGCGGTGCTCGACACCGAGGCACTGGAAGACCTGCATGCGCAGGAGCCGCTGGTCGACAGCGAAACGGCAGATCTGAACAACGGCCTCGCACTATCGGTCGATCTGTCGGGCGAGAACGCTTCGGGCTTCGTCGGCTACCGCGCCAAGCGACACACCGGCGTGGTCGATATCGATCGTCGCGGTGGCTACAGCGTCAATGAATTCTGGGAGCCGATCTCGGCGCGCAAGGACGGCACGCTGATCCTCGATCCCGGCGAGTTCTACATTCTCGCCTCCAAGGAAGCGGTGCAGGTGCCGCCGGACTACGCCGCCGAAATGGTGCCGTTCGATCCGCTGGTCGGCGAATTCCGCGTCCACTATGCCGGCTTCTTCGATCCCGGCTTCGGCCATGATGGCGCCGGCGGCAAAGGTTCGCGCGCCGTGCTGGAAGTGCGCTCGCGCGAAGTGCCGTTCATTCTCGAACATGGCCAGATCGTCGGCCGTCTGGTCTATGAGCGCATGCTGGATCGTCCGGATGCCCTCTATGGCCAGCGTATCGGCTCGAATTATCAGGGCCAGAGCCTGAAGCTCTCGAAGCACTTCAAAGTCTGATCGCTCACCGCTCCGCGCAAGCAAGAAAAAAGGCCCGCATTGCTGCGGGCCTAAGTTTTTTCTGGAGACGAAGTAGACGATAGATCGTCAGGCTTACTGAACGAAGCCTGCGCCGAAGTTGCCCAGGTTGAAGCGATAGTTCAGGCCGGCCTTGATCGTGTGCTCGTCGTTCTTGAAACCACCAACGGCGAGGGTCGGCGTGATGAAGTTGACGTTGCCGAAGTCGTAATACTGGTACTCGACCTTGCCCGACCAGTTCTGGGTGAACAGATATTCGAGACCGCCGCCAACCGTGTAGCCATCGCGGCCACCATCGCCGGCAAAGCCGTTGGTGAAGCGCGAGTCAGCCCATGCGTAACCGCCCTTCACGTAGAGCAGTGCTGGACCCCAGGTGTAACCGAGACGACCGGTGACCGAACCGAGGCCGCGATTGTCGAAGTTGCTGCTGGTGGAGAGGAAGCTGTAATTGGCTTCGAGACCGAACACCCAGTTCGGCGCGAACTGGTAGTCGTAACCACCCTGCACACCGCCCATGAACGTGCCGTCATTGCTGCCGCCGAGCAGGTTGTTGTCGTTGCCCGGGAACGCGCCGCCGATGTGACCGCCGATGTAGAAACCGGTCCAGTTGTAGATCGGAGCAGCCGGAGCATAGGCCGGAGCCTTGGTGTAAGGGCGCGCAGCCAGGTCAGCAGCGGACGCCGGAGCGGCCAAAGCGACGAGGGCCAGAGCAGCGGTAGACAGTAGAAGCTTCTTCATCAGGTGTTCCTTCTCAATCCCGACGGGGGATGACGAAAGGCAACCTAGACTATTGCGCAGTGATTGCTGTCACACACGTGCAACAGCGCCTCAAACGAAAAAGGCAGCTTTGGCGACCACGTCGCGCTTAAGACACAGCATTGCCCAAATTGATTCAGGAACTTTTCACGATGTGCAATTTCACTTCAATCACGTTCGGATTGAGGCGCTGGAACACGACAACCGTTGATCAGCCACGGTAACGCAACGCTTCAACCAGCGCCGCGAATGCGGATGTCGGTTGTCGGCGGCTCGGATAATAAAGGTGATAACCCGAGAACGGTTGGCACCAATCGTCCAGCACTTGAACAAGCCGGCCTGAGGCAATGTGATCGCGCACGCGATCCTCCGGCAAATAGGCCAGCCCCAGTCCGTTCAGCACCGCCTTGTGGCGCAGCGACATGTTGTTGAACACGATCTGGCCATCGACGCGTACTTTCAAGGCGCGCCCGCGCTTCTCGAACTCCCACGCATAGAGGCCGCCCATGGTCGGCAGACGGATATTGATGCAGTCATGCGCGGTGAGATCTTGCGGTCGTTTCGGCGGCGGTCGTTTGGCGAAATAGGACGGTGCGCCGACCACGACCATGCGAAAGTCCGGTCCGATGCGGACGGCAATCATGTCTTTCGCGACCTGTTCTCCCAGGCGAACACCGGCGTCGTAGCGTTCCGCGACGATATCGATGAGGCCGTAATCGACGACGAGTTCCGCCTTGATGTCGGGATAGCGCGGCAGCAGCTTGGCAAGCGCAGGCCAGATGATCGTTTCGGCGGAATGCTCACCGGTTGTGATGCGGATGGTGCCGGCAGGCTTCTCTCGCAGCTCCGTGACGGCCGCGAGTTCGGCGTCGATCTCTTCCAGCTTCGGGCCGATCGTCCGGATCAGGCGTTCGCCAGCCTCGGTCGGCGCGACGCTGCGGGTCGTTCGGGTCAGGAGGCGCAGTCCGAGCCGTTCTTCGAGACCGCGGATGGTGTGACTGAGCGCGGATTGCGAGACGCCGAGCTTGGCGGCTGCGCGCGTAAAGCTCGCCTCCTTCGCGACGGCAAAGAAGGCGAGGAGGTCGTCGATTGTCTGGCGGGCCATTCATGAATCCGGCTGATAAGTGCGTGCAGATTATATCATCTAGTCTCATGGGCGCACGATCTCCAGATGTCGCATGTCGGCGGCAAAATCCCACCAGCGCGGGAGCCGCTCATTGGCCGGATGGCACAGGAGATCTGACATGAAGACACGCAAACTCGGACGCAGCGGACTGGACGTCTCAGCCATCGGGCTCGGCTGTATGGGCATGAGTTTCGGCTACGGGCCTCCGGCCGACACAACGGAAATGACCGCACTGATCCGCGCGGCGGTCGAACGCGGCGTCACGTTCTTCGACACCGCCGAAGTTTATGGCCCGTTCACCAATGAAGAACTCGTCGGCGCGGCGCTCGCGCCGGTTCGCGATCAGGTGGTCATCGCCACCAAATTCGGCTTCAGGCTCGATCCCGCAACCGGTCAGCAGGTCGGTCTCGACAGCCGCCCCGCACATATTCGTGAGGTCGCCGAAGCATCGCTCAAGCGCTTGAAGATCGATGCCATCGATCTGTTCTACCAGCATCGCGTCGATCCCGACGTGCCGATCGAGGATGTCGCCGGTGCGGTGAAGGACCTGATCAGCGAGGGCAAGGTGAAGCACTTCGGCCTGTCCGAGCCGGGCGTGACGACAATTCGCCGTGCCCATGCCGTACAGCCGATCACCGCAATCCAGAGCGAATATTCGCTGTGGACGCGTGGCCCCGAAAAGGAAGTGCTGGCGACGCTTGAGGAGCTCGGTATCGGCTTCGTCCCCTACAGCCCGCTCGGCAAGGGCTTTCTCACGGGCGCCATGAACGAGTGCACGACGCTCGACAGCGGAGACTTCCGCAATATCCTCCCGCGCTTCACGCCCGAAGCGCGCAAGGCCAACCAGGCGCTGGTCGATCTGCTCGGCGAGATCGCCGGACGCAAGCAGGCGACGCCGGCCCAGATCGCGCTGGCGTGGCTGCTGGCCCAGAAGCCGTGGATTGTGCCGATCCCGGGCACCACGAAACTGCACAGGCTTGAAGAGAACCTCGGTGCAGCAGACGTTGAGCTGACAGCCAACGATCTGCGGGATATCGACAGCATTGCTGCAAAAATCACCGTGCAGGGCAACCGATATCCGGACAGGCTGGAGGCGATGACCGGCCGGTAGTCCGCAGGTCACTCGCTGCCTAGACCTCGCGTTGTTCCCACAGTGCCGTGAGGCCTTCGCGGTAGGTTGGAAATGCGAGCTTCACGCCGAGCTCGCGTTTCAGCCGCGCATTCGAGATGCGGTTGTTGCTGGCATAGAAGCTGCGCGCCATCGGGCTCATCTCGGCGGTTGCGAAGTCCTGCTCGGGCGGCGGCGCGATTCCCATCAGCGAAGCGGCAAATGTCACGACGTCCTGCGGCGGCGCGGGCTCGTCGTCGCAGAGATTGAAGATGCCGGTCTGCGCGTGATCGAATGTTGCGGCGACAGATGTTGCGATGTCGTCCACATGGATGCGGTTGAACACCTGGCCCGGCTTGACGATGCGATGGGCCTTGCCGGTTTTGAGATTCTCCAGCGCATTGCGGCCGGGACCGTAGATGCCGGCGATGCGCAGGATTGTCGTGCGATCGCCGGCCACGGCGCGCCATGCGTCTTCGGCATCAATGCGTGCCCTGCGCCGACCCTCGCCGGAGACCGGGGCGGTTTCGTCGATCCAGGCACCCTGATGATCGCCGTAAACCCCGACGCTGGAGAGATAGACAATGCGCCGGATGCCGCTGGCCGCGATTACAGAGCCGAAGGTCTGCAGCACGGGATCGCCATCTGCGCCGGGCGGGACCGAGACGAGCAGCGCATTGGCGCTCGTGAGGCGATCGGCAATGCCGGGATCGGTGACATCCGGGTTGAAGACCAGCGTCTCGATATCCCGAGCAGCCGACTTGCCGGCCGTGCGGACGGTGCCGGCAATCCCGGTGAATTGACCGCCGTGCCGGGCGATGAACCGGTTTGCGCTGTAGCCGAGCCCGAAGACGAAAAGACGCACGATCATCCCATTTCTGCATGAATTCGGGCGCGCCGGCCCATTTCAAGATCATCATTCGGGCTGCAGCGCGTGTCGGTCAAGTGCGCGACACCGTCATCTTTTGTGCTACTGCTCTGCTGCGAGACCGGCGCGAATGCCGGCAGATTTGGGAAGGACAAGGCGATGGCCACCACGCTGGCAGCAGATGCATATGCGCCGCGCTACATCAAACTGAATGCGCGCGACAACGTCGCCATCATCGTCAATGATTTTGGCCTGCCTGCGGGCACCATGATGACCGGTGGTCTGGAGCTGCGTAATTTCGTGCCGCAGGGGCACAAGGTGGCGCTGGAAGATATCGCAAAGGATGCGCCTATCATCCGCTACGGCGAAATCATCGGTTATGCGCTGGATATGATTTCCGCCGGCGAATGGGTCGAGGAGGCGCGCATCCATATGCCCGACGCGCCGGATCTCGACAGTCTTGAAATTGCCAATGCGGTTCCGGAGCCTCAGCCGCCGCTGAACGATTACACATTCGAAGGTTTTCGCAATCGCGACGGCTCCGTCGGCGTGAAGAACATTCTCGCCATCAGCACGTCGGTGCAATGCGTCGCCGGCACGCTGGAATTTGCGCTCAAGAAGATCAAGGCCGAGCTGCTGCCGCGCTATCCGAATGTCGATGACGTCGTCGCTGTCACCCACGGCTATGGCTGTGGTGTCGCGATCAATGCGCCGGATGCCTATATCCCGATCCGCACGCTGCAGAACATCGCGCGCAATCCCAATTTTGGCGGCGAGGTGATGGTGGTCGGCCTCGGCTGCGAGAAGCTCGCACCGGAGCGTTTGCTGCCGAAGGAGGATCCCGGCAGCATGATGCGCCTTCAGGATGAGAGCAATCAGAGCTTTGGCGACATGGTGGATACGATCATCACCATGGCCGAGGCGCGGCTGAAAATCCTGAACCAGCGCAAGCGTGAGACCTGCCCGGCCTCCGATCTCGTGATTGGTCTGCAATGCGGCGGCAGTGACGCGTTTTCCGGCGTGACCGCCAATCCGGCGCTCGGCTTCGCGAGCGATCTGCTGGTGCGCGCCGGCGCCACGGTGATGTTCTCCGAAGTCACCGAAGTCCGTGACGCCATCGAATTGTTGACGCGCCGTGCGGTCAACGAGGATGTCGGCCGCGCGCTGATACGCGAGATGGACTGGTACGATTCCTATCTGGCGCGGGGTGGCGCCGATCGCAGCGCCAATACGACGCCCGGCAACAAGAAGGGTGGTCTCGCCAATATCGTCGAGAAGTCATTGGGCTCCATCGTCAAGTCCGGCTCGAGCGCGATCAGCGGCGTGATTGGCCCCGGCGAACGCGCCACGACGAAGGGACTGCTGTTTGCAGCAACGCCAGCCAGCGATTTCGTTTGCGGCACGCTGCAGCTTGCCGCCGGCATGCAGATGCAGATCTTCACCACCGGACGAGGCACGCCCTATGGGCTGGCGCAGGCACCGGTCATCAAGGTCTCGACGCGGACCGAACTGGCGAAGCGCTGGTCGGACCTGATCGATTTCGACGCCGGCCGCATTGCGTCAGGCGAGATGACCATCGAGGAAGCCGGCTGGGAGCTGTTCCAGCTGATCCTCGACGTCGCCAGCGGCCGCAAGCAGGTCTGGGCGGACAAGTGGGGACTGCACAACGATCTGGTACTGTTCAACCCCGCGCCGGTGACGTGAAGAATTTCAAGTGGGATAGGCGAAGTAGTAAAAACTCGTCATGCCCGGCCTCGTGCCTGGCATCCACGTCTCGGCCATAAACTCAGGAAGACGTGGATGGCCGGGACATCAAGTGAAGCCCTCGCTTCGCGCTGCCCGGCCATGACGGAGCTTCGTCAGGTCTCTGGTATCACTTCAACGCTGCCGCCTTCGCGCCCGATGGCGTCACGCGCCAGATCGTATTGCCAACATCGTCAGCCACCAGCAACGCGCCCTTGCTGTCGATGCGCACGCCGACCGGGCGTCCCTGCGCTTCACCGCTGTCATTGAGGAAGCCGGTGAGCACATCCTGCGGCTTGCCCGATGGCTTGCCGTCGGTGAAGGGCACGAAGATCACCTTGTATCCGCTTTGCGGACGCCGATTCCACGAACCGTGCTGGCCTATGAAAGCGCCGTTCTTCATATTGGCCGGGAAGAGATCGCCGGTATTGAAGGTCAGGCCGAGCGACGCGGTATGCGCGCCGAGCGCGTAGTCCGGCGCGATGGCTTTGGCCACCATGTCAGGGCGGGGCGGCTGTACGCGGACATCCACATGCTGACCGTAATAGCTGTAGGGCCAACCGTAGAAGCCGCCATCCTTCACCGAGGTCATGTAGTCCGGCACAAGGTCGCTGCCGATTTCGTCGCGCTCGTTGACGGTGACCCAGAGCGCGCCGCTTTGCGGCTGCCACGATGGTCCGTTGGGATTGCGCAGACCGGATGCGAAGACGCGTGAGGCGCCGGTCGCGCGGTCGATCTCGAGCACCGCGGCGCGGTCCTTTTCGGCGTCCATGCCATTCTCGCCAACATTGCTGTTGGAGCCGACGGTTGCATAGAGTTTCGTGCCGTCGGGGCTCGCCGTGAGATCCTTGGTCCAGTGGTGATTGATCGGGCCGCCGGGCAGGTCAACCACCTTCACGGCTGGCGTCGTGATCCTGGTATCATTGGTTCTGTAGGGAAACTTCACCACAGCATCGGCATTGGCGACGAAGAATTCGTCGCCGACCAGCACCATACCGAAGGGTGAGTTGAGCCCTTCGAGAAACGCTGTCTTCGTCTCGGCAACGCCATCGCCGTCCGCGTCGCGCAGCAGCGAAATGCGATTTGCTGTCGGTGTGCCAGCGCCAGCATGGCCCATCACTATCTTCATGACCCAGCCCTTGATGCCCTTGCCATCTTCCGGTTTCGGCGGCGCATTGCTTTCTGCCACCAGCACGTCGCCATTGGGCAACACGTAGACCGTGCGTGGATGATCGAGCCCGCGCGCAAAAGTGTTGACCGTCATGCCGTCCGCAGCCTTCGGCTTGGCACCGGCGGGCCAGCCGACCGCCTTCGAGACATTGACGGTCGGGATCAGCGACTTGTTGGGCTCGACAAGCTTCGGCGACGCTCCGAAATCCTCGCCTGATGCGATGGTGGATTGTTCGTTGCATCCGGCCAGCGGCAGCGCCAGAGCGACGAGGCAGGCCGAAAGCAGGAATTTCTGGCGCATGGAATGTCCTTGTGACTGAAACGATCTAATGCGGCCAATGCAGGAACGTTCGACCTCCCTGCATGAATTTCATGTGAAGCTAGAGTGATGCGCGGCTATGGTCCTTCCCAATAATCAGGGAAGAAACGATGACCGGACCGACAAATACGAGCGACGAAGCCACTTGGACGCGCTGGCGTAGCGTCGCCGATCTTTATCACGCCTATTTCACCGGCCTGATCCTGACCACGGTCACGCGCCGCGGCACGGCAGACGCCGCGGAATTCATGTTTCGGATCTTCCGCCGGCAGCAGCAGGAGCGCTTCCTGCCCGGCCTCGCAAAGCTCGGTCTGTCCGGCCTGCCACCCGCGGTCGCTGCGGCCCAGTATCACTATCTCTCGAACTGGATCGGCGGCGTGTCGGTCGAGTACATGGTTGAGAGTGACCGCAAGGCCTGGATCCGCTATCCGCCGCCGCGCTGGATCTGGCGCGGCACGGCAATCTGCGGCGTGCCCGGCGAAGTCTCCCGCGCGATGCTGCGCGGCTGGCACGCCAACAACGGCGTCTCGCTTGGCAATTCGCGCATGGGTTTCGTCTGCACCAAGCAGAGCGTCGATGGCCAGGATGGTCTCGAAGGCTATTACTGCGAATACGACCATGATTTGGATATCGATCAGCGTCTGGTGTTCGCGCGCCATCTGGAAGCGCCGTTGTTCGATCCCGCCAAGGCACCCGCGTTGCCGGTGGATAGCTGGCCGAAAGCCCGGCTGGAAAAGGCCTATCGCAACTACGCCATGGAATATGTACGGACCGCAGCGCCTGTGGCGGTTCAACTGTTCGGCCCGGTCGATGCGGGCTATTTACTGCATCTCACCGGCAAGCTGATTGGCATGCAGTATTTCGATGAGATGTCTGCGGGCTTTGGCCTGCCGCGCGGAGACGTCAAGGCCTTCGCGGAATTCCTCGGCACCCTGTTCGCAGCGCAGGACGACATCGTGGAGATCGGCAAGTCCGAGGGCCAGTTCGAGATCCGGCAGCAGAGCTGGAAATTGATGGACGGCGTCGCCGACAACAATGCCGCCTGCGCGAGGGCCTTGCAGGGGTTGGTCGAGGGCCTCGCCGCCGGATGCGGTCGCAATATACCCATCGCGATGACGCCGGCACGAGGTGGTGCGCTCCCGTTCATCTGGTCGATCGGCTAGCGCCTCGACCCCTTGATACTGCAGTGCAAATCGAACATCCCCCATGCGTGTGTCGCGCATGGCTTTGTCCGCGATCGGTGCTAGGAACGAGGTGTCCGGCAGGCAAGACCGGAAGCTCAGGGAGAATGCATGTCGGACGCTGTCGTCGCCGAACCCCGATTGGTCGATGCCGACAAGCAGCCGCTTCCGAGCCTGAAGGCGCCCGCCAAAAATCCCCTGCTGGATCATCCCATTCTGCCGACCATCCTGCGGCTGGCCTGGCCCAATGTCATCGCGCTGACGGCAGGCGCCGTTGTCGTTATTTTCGAGACCACCTATGTCGGCCGGCTCGGCACCGAAGCATTGGCGGCGATGGCGCTGGTGTTTCCATTCGTGATGCTGACCATGACCATGTCCGGCGGCGCCATGGGCGGTGGCGTGTCCTCAGCCATCGCGCGCGCGCTCGGCGCCGGCGACCGCGCGCGCGCCGATACGCTGGCGGGCCATGCGCTGCTGATCGCCATCTGCTTCGGCCTCACCTTCACGGTCGGCATGCTGACCTTCGGCTCCATGCTGCTGCAACTGCTTGGTGGCCGCGGCAATGTGCTGAGCCAGGCGCAGGGCTACATCACCGTCTTCTTCGCTGGTGGCGTGATCCCGTGGCTGCTGAATACCTTCGCGGCGATCCTGCGCGGCACCGGCAACATGAAGATGCCCTCCGCCATGCAGATGGCGGGGGCCGCCTTGCAGGTGGTTCTCGGTGGCGTGCTGGGCCTCGGCTTCGGTCCGATCCCGCAATTCGGCATGCCCGGCGTCGCGGCGGGCACGCTGATTGCATTCACGATCGGCACAGGCGTCATGGGCTGGTATGTCTTTTCCGGTCGTGCGCGAGTCCGGCCTCAGATCAAGGGCTTCCGCATTCAGCGCGGAATGTTCTTCGATATTCTGAAAGTGGGTGCCATCGCCTGTTTCAATCCGCTACAGGGCGTTCTGACTCTCCTGATTTTCACCCATATGCTGGCGCAATACGGCACCGCGGTGCTGGCCGGCTACGGCATCGGTGCGCGGCTCGAATTCATGCTGAGCACGCTGGCTTTCGCGGTGGGTATCGCCTCGGTGCCGATCGTCGGCATGGCAATCGGCGCTGGCCGCATCGCGCGTGCGCGCCGCGTGACCTGGACTGGCAGCGTGATCGCCTTCGGTGTTGTCGGTCTGCTCGGCACACTGATCGCGATCTTCCCCGATGCCTGGGTCAATATGTTCACCAATGATGCCGGTGTGCGTGCGGCAAGCCGGACCTATCTGGCCACCTGTGCGCCAATGTATGCCTTTCTGGGGCTGTCCACGGTGGCCTATTTTGCCTCGCAGGGCGCCGCCAAGGTGCTCGGCCCGGTGCTAGCGCAAACCGCGCGGCTGGTCTTCGTCAGCGTTGGAGGCTGGTGGCTGCTGTCTATCGATGCCTCGGCCACAAGCTTCTTCTGGCTTGCTGCTGCGTCCATGGTGCTGCTCGGCGTGCTGTCGGCACTCAGCGTGCTGCTGACGCCGTGGGGACCGAAGGCCGGTCCCGTGCCCGAGATCCGGCCGGAGCTCGTCTGAGCAGTTTCTAGCCGACGCGCGTCGCAGTAAATTCCACATCGCGCCGCCACGTCGCGCCGTCGTCACGCGAGGTCTCGCCGCGCCATAGAAACGAGCGCGGCGTAATCTGCGAGAAGCTCCAGCGGATCGGGCGTCCGTCATTGTCGCGGCCGAGCTGGACGATGTCGTTGCCCTGTTTGCGGCCGGTCATGGTGAGAAAATTCTGCATCACCGGATCGGTCCACTGGATCTGCCACGCATCGATGCGCGGATCGTAGATCCGCAGCGTGCTTCCATACGAGTAGGCATTCGTTGCGGCGTCGCCGTCGCGCAAACGGCCGCGCGGCGGCACGATCCAGACATCCTGGATGGCACGGCCTTCCAGCACCCAGCCGAAATGCCATTCGCCCTTGCGCCGGCGCTCTCCGCCGTCCGGCATATACCTGACCACATCGAGATCCCAGGCGCCGATCAGCCAGCCATAGAGATCCATCTGGCCGATGCGATCCGGGGCAGGACCGTCCGCTGCGAGCGCATCGAGAAACGATGCAGTCATCGCGCGGCTTTCCCGAACTGGGTCTGCATCGCCGCCAGGCCCAGATCCATCTGCTCGCTCATGTAAGGCGCGATCTCGTTCGGCAGCACGTCGGCGATCCAGACGAACCGGCAGCGCGCATCGCCATCGGCAAACACCTGCGCTGACGCACTGTGCTGGCTGATCCGCTCGTTGACGATGGCATAGACGAGGCGCCGTCGGTCGTGGTCGCAGGTGACCAGTCTTTCGCGTGCGACGGATCCATTGGCGAACGTCACGATACGCGCGTCGCCGTCCAGCTTTGTGTCGGTGACGAACCCCGGCACCAGCCGGGTGTGCAGCGCGCCGAAGTCGGCCAGTGCGGACCAGACGTCGCCGGCCGGTGCGCCGAGGAAAATCTCTTTGTGAATCGATGCCATGCTGTGCCTCCCGGTTGATCAGGACGGCAAGCTACTCAGTGCACGGCCAGCCGTTCTTGGAAAATCTTGCGGTCGCCGCGGGAAGCCTGTCGAAATGCGCGGGGCGAGACGCCGGCAGCGCGATGGAAGCTGCGCACGAAATTCGAGAGATCGCCGAAGCCGACATCGAAGGCGATGTCGGTGATGGCGCGGTCTTCCTCGACCAGCAGGTTTGCAGCCTGCCGCAGCCGCGCGCGCACCAGATACTGGTGCGGTGTCACGCCGAGCACATTCCTGAACAAGCGCAGGAAATGAAACGGACTCAATCCGGCCTGACGGGCGGCCGCATCGAGATCGATCTCCTCGCTGGCATGGGCGTCGATCCACAGCGCGGCCTCGACCGCGCGCCGGCGATCCCGTGCATTGCCATTTACACGCCTGCGCGGCTCGCCCGAGACGACGTCGACAAAGCGCGCCGCAAAGGCATGACCGATCTCATCGAGCCCGAGATCGCTGTGCGCCTCTGCGCTGGCCTGCGCGAGCTCGCCCAGCACCATCAATTCGGCGCGCGGCGCGATGGCGCCCTGCTGCCAGATGTCCCTGGCGTCGCCGACGGTGTCGATCAGCTCAGGCGCGAAGGAGAATGAAAGGCACTCGTCGCCAGAGCCATGATGCTCGTGATGGCAGGTATATTCGTCGCCGGGGTGCCCGATCAGCAGCGCGCCGGCGATGAGTTCGTGCGATTGCCCGCGGCAGCGACAGCCGAAACTGCCCTTGCGAACATAGGAGAGCGAATGGCCGGCGTGCTGTTCGGAAAACGGCTGGTCGTCCGGACCCGCCGTACAGCGATAGTCCGTGACGGTGATCGCGTTGCTCTGGAACAGTGTTGTTGCCTGCATGGGCTGAATTTAGCCCTGCGGGCGCGGTGGGGCAACCGACAGCAGGGCATCGAACAGGGTGGTCGTCCGGCCCGCCAGCGCGCCCTCGATCGAGAGCAGCCGCGACTTGGTGATGATGCCGCCATTGCCGGCAAAGCCGCTGGTCTGGCCCGCAACGGCCAATGCGCGGTGGCATGGCACGAGGATCGCAAACGGATTGCGCGCGATGGCTTGCCCGACCGAATAGACAGCGCCGCTGGCGCCGAGCTTGGCCGCGATCTCCGCATGGGTGCGGGTCTCGCCGCGCGGGATCATCCGAATGGCCTCATAGACGCGGCAATTGAACAGCGGCAGGCCATGCATGTCGACGGGGACATCGACGAGGTCGACGGCTTGCCCGCGCAGCAGCGCAACGATGCCCTCGATGGCGTAGCCGACATCGGCGGGCGGCCGGAATTCGCGCGCATCGGGAAATTGCTGCAGCAGGCGGCGCCGGGTCTCGATCTCGCGCGCTTCCGGCAATTGCACGCCAACAATGCCGGCATCGCCCCATGCGATACCGCATCGGCCCACCGACGTGTCGAAGGTTGTGTATCCGTGCCCAGCCATCCCGAAGGCGATGTTAGCAGGCGAATTGAAACCGTCATCTGGAATCTTTGAGCGGTGACCTTTCGGAGGGCGCGGCCGGGTGTGCGGCGCAAGGAACTGTAACCGGCTGCCATCAATCCGCTTGGCGGATCGGCCGGTCTCGGCTAGATCAGATGGCGCGACGATGCGGGCGTAGTTCAATGGTAGAACGGCAGCTTCCCAAGCTGCATACGAGGGTTCGATTCCCTCCGTCCGCTCCAGCCCCCTCATTCATTCCAGATGATCGGTGCCGCATGGCGATTGAACGGTTTGGCAGTCCCGCCGTTCTTCAAAGGCGCCCGTTGCTGTTCGCACAACACAAGGTTCTTGCATGACGTTTCCCCTCTCAGCTGCAACCGCTGGCAATGTCCCCGGCGTTGTCGCCTCCAGCGTCTATGCCAATGGCCGCCGTGTTGCGGATATCCCCGTCGAGGAGGCGGGCGTCTGGGCGCAGAAGCCGGGCCATGTCGTCTGGATCGGACTGTTTGAACCGTCCCTTGAACTGCTCGAGAAACTGCGCGCGCAATTCGATCTGCATCCGCTCGCCATCGAGGACGCGCTGAAGTCGCATCAGCATCCCAAGGTGGAGCAGTATGGCGAGGCGCTCTTCATCGTCGCGCGAACGGCGCAGCTGGTCGATCAGACTGTTGCTTTCGGCGAGACGCATATCTTCTTGGGTAAAGGCTACGTCGTGTCCGTGCGCCATGGCGCCTCGACGTCCTATGCGTCTGTCCGCGAGCGATGCGAGGCTTGCCCGACAAACCTGACGCACGGCGAAGACTACATCCTCTACGCAATTCTCGATTTCATCGTCGACAACTATCGTCCAGTCATCGAATCCATCCTGTCAGAGATCGACGAGCTCGAGGATGGTGTCCTGCACCGCATGCTGACGCGGGCCGAATTCGAGCGGCTCTACAAGCTGCGCCGCGAGCTATTGCGCCTTCGTCGCGCGGTCGGACCGCTGGTCGATGTCTGTCACCGACTCGAACATATCGATATCCTGTTCATCGACGATGACATGAAGCCGCTGTTCCGCGACGTGCTGGATCACGTCAAACGCGCGGAAGAAGATATCGATTCGCTGCGCGAAGTGCTGGCCTTTGCCTTTGAAGCCAGCTTGATGTCAGGGCAGTCGCAGCAGACCGAGATTACCCGCCGGCTTGCGGCCTGGGCGGCGATCCTGGCGGTGCCGACGGCGATTGCCGGAATCTACGGCATGAATTTCGAACACATGCCGGAGCTGAAATGGGCTTACGGTTATTACGTGGTGCTGGGCGGCATCGCCGCGATCTGCGGTTACCTGTATACCCGCTTCAAGCGCAACGGATGGCTGTGAGCGGGAGACCGATCACCCCACCGCCTTCGCCGCTGCGCGCCCGGCGGTGCGACCCGTGAACAGACAGCCGCCGAGAAACGTGCCTTCCAGCGAGCGATAGCCGTGCATGCCGCCGCCGCCGAAGCCGGCAGCTTCACCGACCGCGTAAAGGCCAGGCATGATCTGGCCGTTGCTGCCGAACACGCGCGAGTCCAGATCGGTCTCGAAGCCGCCCAGCGTCTTGCGCGTCAGGATGTTGAGCCGCACGGCGATCAGTGGGCCCTGTGCGGGGTCGAGAATGCGATGCGGTTTCGCGGTTCGGATCAGGCGGTCGCCGATATATTTGCGCGCATTGTGGATGTTCATCACCTGCGCATCCTTGACGTAGGGATTGGCCATGGTGCGGTCACGCGCCTCGATCTGCGTGCGGATCTCGTCGAGCTTCAGCAGATTGTCGCCGGTCAGCGCATTCATGGCGCTGACGAGGTCGTCGAGATTGTCGCGCACCACGAAGTCGATGCCGTGATCCTTGAAGGCTTCGACCGGCGCCGGCGCGCCCTTATTGGTGGCGCGGCGCGCGGTCATCAGCCAGCTCTTGCCGGTGAGATCGGGATTCTGCTCGGAGCCCGAGAGCGCAAACTCTTTCTTGATGATCGCCTGCGTCAGCACGAACCATGAATAATCATAGCCGGTGGACTGGATGTATTGCAGTTGGCCGAGCGTGTCGGAGCCGGGAAACAGCGGCGCCGGCAGCCGCTTGCCGGTGGCGTCGAACCACATCGACGACGGGCCGGGCAGAATGCGTATGCCGTGTTTCGGCCAGATCGGATTCCAGTTCTCGATGCCCTCGACATAATGCCACATGCGGTCGCGATTGATCAGCCGCGCACCGGCGGCTTCCGTGATGCCCATCATGCGACCGTCGACATGGGCGGGCACACCAGAGATCATGCGCTTCGGCGGTTCGCCGAGGCGCTTCGGCCAGTTCTGCCGCACCAGATCATGATTGCCGCCGATGCCGCCGGAGGCAACGATCACGGCTTGCGCGCGCAGCGAGAAGTCGCCGATCACATTGCGCGAACTGCTTTCGCCGCGCTCTGTGTTGGACGGTTCGAGAATCGCGCCGCTCACGCCATCGACAGTTCCGTTGGTGACGCTGAGCGCATCGACGCGATGGCGGAACCTGAAGCTCAGCAGACCCTTCTTCTGCGCCTCGCGCGCACGCCGCTCGAACGGCTCGACGATGCCGGGGCCAGTGCCCCAGGTGACATGAAAGCGCGGAACCGAATTGCCGTGGCCCATCGCGTCATAGCCGCCGCGCTCGGCCCAGCCGACCACGGGAAACACACGGTGCCCCATGGCGCGCAGCCAGTCGCGTTTCTCGCCGGCGGCGAAAGCGACATAGGCTTCGGCCCAGCGCCGTGGCCAGAGGTCCTCATCACGATCGAAACCGGCCGTGCCCTGCCAGTCCTGCATCGCCAGGTCATAAGAGTCTTTGATGCCAAGGCGCCGCAGTTCCGGAGAGTCGACGAAGAACAAACCGCCGAACGACCAGAACGCCTGGCCGCCGAGATTCTGCTCGCCTTCCTGATCGACCACGACAACGCGCTTGCCAGCGTCGGCAATTTCCGTGGCCGCAACGAGGCCCGCGAGTCCGCCGCCGACGACGATGACATCCGCATCAACGGCCATACTGTTTCCCCCATTTTGTTAATGGAGATTGAAGTCGGCGCGGGAACTTTGGTCAACGGAAATTGCGCGTGAAGGGCGGCGCTGTTTCAGATTGATACCGCGAGGGAACGAGGTGCATCCCGCGCGCAACACTCGATTTGAATCGCATTGGAAGCGTCATGCTCGTCTGGACAAAGCCACGATCTGGCAACACGCTGACGATGCCCTGCATCACCAGGGCGCTCAGATTCGGGATCGACAGGTTTTGGGGCTGGACATGAAGTTCGTTACGGGTTTGCTGGCGGCGGTCTTGCTGTTCGCGGGCGTCGGGGCAAGTCACGCGGTGGTTCGGATCGCGGATGATCGTGGCGGACGGATCGGAACCTATGTCGACAGATATCAGGGATTGCGCACTTCCGGCGAAACCGTGATCATCGATGGCCTGTGCGCCTCGGCCTGCACGATCGTGCTTGGCGCGGTTCCGCGTGACCGGATCTGCGTCACCTCCAATGCCAATCTCGGCTTTCATGCGGCCTGGGACATGGGTGCCAATGGTCGCGCGGTGACCAATCCGGAAGCCACCCAGATGCTGTATTCGATGTATCCGACGCAGATCCGGCGCTGGATCTCCAAACGCGGCGGGCTGAAGACGCAGATGATCTTCCTGCGCGGCCGCCAGCTGATGGGCATGTACAAGCCCTGTTACATGGATGCTCACGCCTCCAGCGCGCGCTAGAGCGTTTTCGAGCGAAGTGGATGCCGGTTCGCGTCAAGAAAACGCGTCAGAACAAAAAGCTAAAGGCCGATCTGGTTTTTATTCCATCAGCATGACGTGATGCTCTGCGGCGCCGGGGGCGCTTGCCCGCGCCGTCATCTCAGCCTATCTGGAACCTGGATGGCGGGCTCTTGAATGATCTCGGGCCTTCGCCGTTCTGAGATCGTCTGATGGTGCAGCCTTTATTGACGCCTAAGAGCCCGATGCCCGCGTCCGAGCCGCCGTCACGGCTTGCGTCGGTCATTGTCGCATCGGCCGCTGCGTTCGCAGCGCTCCTTCTGGTGGGTGCAATCGGGCTGTGGGCACATTACGGCACGGCCGTATTTTTCGAGATGATCAAGACCGGCATCGCCGCCTGCATGTGATCGGCTGCCAAAGGGCAATTCAGGGAACATTCCATGACTGATCGAACCACCCGGCCGCTGGTCATTATTGCTGCCTTCGCCGGCAGCCTCGCGGCGGGATTGCTGGTCGTGCTGTGGCTGACGGGCGGTTTCCGCAATGTCGCCGCACCGGCCTCGATCGGCGGTCCGTTCCAGCTCACCGATCAGTCCGGCCAGACCGTCACCGAGCAGAGCCTGAAGGGCAAGCCGACGCTGGTCTTCTTCGGCTTCACCCATTGCCCGGACATCTGCCCGACCTCGCTGTTCGAAATGTCGGAAGTGCTGCGCGCGATGGGCAAGGACGCCGATCGTATCAATACCTATTTCGTCTCGGTCGATCCCGAGCGCGATACGGCACCGATCATGAAGGAATATCTGTCGAGCTTCGATCCGCATCTGAAGGGTTTGACCGGTACGCCTGATGCGGTGGCGAAGGTGATTTCCGGCTACCGTGTCTATGCCAAGAAGGTGCCGACCAAGGACGGTGACTATACGATGGATCACACCGCGCTGATCTATCTGATGGACCGCGACGGCAATTTCGTCGCGCCGTTCAACCTCAAGCGCAAGCCGGAAGAAGCGGCCACGGATCTCAAGCGCTATCTCTGAGGTCGCCTGCGGTTCGCTGCCATCGTGCCGGTCCGATGCACGAGACCGTGCTCGGTCTTTTCCCAGTGATGGCGCCGGGTCCAGAATTGCCACAGCGCGCGCCAGGTCGCGATCGAGAGACATCCCCAATAAATCGGCGTCAGGGCCAGGATCCAGCCGTCGCGCAGACGGCCGCGGCGCATCAGGCCGGTGAGGCCCAGGATGCAGGTCGCGATGAAGCCGCAGGCGATAGCCAGCACGTGCAGTGACGACAGCCGGTCGCCAAGCAGCAGGGTGCTATCGGCAAGCAGCAGGCAGGCGATAAGTTTGACGACCAGCACCGTAAAAGCCAGCGACGTCAGGATATTGCCGCCGAAGACGATGTTGAGTGCGAGGAATCCCCGCGCACCGGCTTCGTCCCACAGTTTTCGGGGATCGCGCATATGCACGGCCCAGGTCTGCATCCAGCCCTTCATCCAGCGTGAGCGTTGTCGCAGCCACGCGCCGAACGCGATCGGTGCTTCCTCAAGCGTGACCGATGGAATGGTCACCGAGCGATAGCCCAGCCGCGCCAGGCGAATCCCGAGGTCGGCATCTTCCGTGACGTTATAGGCGTCCCAGCCGCCGATGCGGCGCAAGGTGTCCGTGCGGAAATGATTGGAGGTGCCGCCGAGGGGCAGTGGCATGCCCAATGCGACCAGTCCGGGCAGGAAGACCGCGAACAGCCCGGCATATTCGACTGCCGCCATGCGTGACAGCAGGCTGTGCGTCAGATTGTCGAAATGCAGCCCGGCCTGAATGCAGGCGACGTCGTCGTTATGCTGGCGAAACATGCCGAGCGCGGCGCGCAATTGGCCGGGGTCGGGATCGTCTTCGGCATCGAACACCGTCAGAAAGCTGCCGCGGACGAAGGGAAGTGCAACATTCAGCGCCTTCGGCTTAGTTTTCGGACCCGTCGCCTGTGCGATCAGGACTTGAACCTGCGGCCCCCGCCGGGCTCTGGCAACGGCGGCGCGGGTCCGCAGATCGTCGGGCTCAAGCACCAGAATGATGTCGAGTTTTTCGGAGGGATAGTCGAGCCTTTGCAGGGATCGCAACAGACCCGGAACGGACGTTTCCTCGCGATAGAGCGCGACGACCACCGAGTAGATCGGTAGTTGGTCGTCGCGCAAAGGCGGAAACCGTTGCTCCGGTTGCGGCGGCACCAGCACGCAAGTCAGCCTGAGAAGCGAAAAGGCGAGAAACCAGATCGCCGCCAGGCCGCCGATCAGATCCATCGCCAGCGTCGGATACAGAAGCGCGAGAACCGCGCATACCAGCAGCAGAATCGCTGGCTGCAATCCTCTGCGCCAACCGATGATCGACTTGGCCGACATGGCAGGTCGCGTCTGCAGCAGGCCTTCGGCGGCGATATCCGAAAGCGCGTCGCCGGTCTGCTCGGTCAGATATTGATGCAGGTGACGCCGCGTGGTCAGCCGAATGCGCGCGATCAGCGATGGATATGTGGTGGAGAAACGTGTCAGGCGTCGTGCTGTAAAAGCACGCGGCGCGACGACCCAGTTGAGTGTGTCATTCTTCTGGAGGGGCAGGATGCCGAACTCTGCGATCTCCGGAAGATCGGCATCAGCCAGGGGGCAGTGAGCGCGCCCGACTGTCGAGAGATCGTCGAAGCCTATGCCAAGGTGGCGGGCCAGATGCGCGACATACGTCTCCTCGGTGATGACGCCCCATTGGATCAGGATCTGATCGGCGCCCAGATTGAGCTCGCGGCTCCGTCGCTCCGCGGCGTGCAGAAGCGGGACCGGGAGTATGCCGCGCAGGCAGTCGAGTTCGCTGGCTGGTTCCGCGCGCCGGTCCGACCCGTCTCGCTCCGGCATGGGGAAGGAGGTCATCCTGCCGATCGGCAGAGGAGGAGAGCGTAGCGCGGCGGCCGGCTGGCGCGAAACGCGCGGCCGATGACCCCGGGAAGATTGCTGCACCCCCATGCAACGCCCTCACACCACAAACGCTACTCGCGTCTCGCGCCGGATGGTCTATAAGACCGCGATCCGGAAGCACCCTATGCAACCACAGATGGTTAATTCCCGCAACCAAATACCGCTGATGAAGTGTCGCGCAACTGCGCTGACCCTTGGCGCTTTGCTGGCCGCATGGATGTCGCTGTTTTCGGCCGCACCGGCTTCGGCGCAGACGTCGGCTCCGGCTGTGAGCCAGCCCGGTCCGCAGGCCGTGCCGGGCTTCTGGGATCCGCGTCGCCGTCCGGACCGGCCGGACCTGTCGCGCATCACCGTGATCCGCTTCCTGACCGAGACCGACTACCCGCCGTTCAACTTCACCGGCCCCGACGGCAATCCGGCGGGCTTCAACGTCGATCTCGCACGTCTTCTCTGCGAGGAGATCAAGGTCACCTGCACGGTGCAGATGCGCCGCTTCGAGACGTTGCTCGATGCCATTTCCAGCAACCGGGGCGACGCGATCATCGCCTCCATGGCGGTGACGCCGCAGATTCGCGCCCGCGTCGATTTCACCGATCCCTATTACCGTGCGCCGGCGCGCTTCGCGGCCCGCAAGAATGCGGTGATGCCGGAGATCCGCCCGGAATATCTCGAAGGCAAGAAGGTCGGCGTGATCGCGGGCTCGACCCATGAGGCCTATCTGAAGGCGATGTTCACCGATGCGGTGCTGGTGCCTTTTCCAAGCGACGATGCGCTACGCCAGGCGCTGAAACGCAGCGAGGTCGATTTCATCTTCGGCGATGCGATCTCGTTCGCCTTCTGGATCAATGGCAGCGATTCCGCCGATTGTTGCGCCTTCAGCGGCGGCCCCTTCATCGAAAGCCGTTTCTTCGGCGAGGGCATCGGCATCGCCGTCCGCAAAGGCAACGACACGCTGCGCCAGGCGCTGAACTGGGCCCTGTTCCGGGTCTGGGAGAAAGGCCGCTACACCGATTTGTGGCTGCGTTATTTCTCGGTCAGCCCGTTCTGAATTTTCTCATCCCGCGGTTTGGCATTTCGGTGCGGAGCCGCTAGGTTCCGCGGCCCGGAGGCCCAAAACACGATGTCCACGCTAGACCCCACCATGAGCCCGAGCGAGCTGCGCGCGCTCGCCGAGACTTCCAACGCCTGGCCGTTCGAGCAGGCGAAGGCGCTGGTGGCGCGTCTGAAGAAAACGCCGAAAGACGAAGTGCTGTTCGAGACCGGCTACGGTCCGTCGGGCCTGCCGCATATCGGCACCTTCGGCGAAGTCGCGCGCACCACCATGGTGCGCCACGCCTTCCGCGTACTCACCGAGGACAAGATCAAGACCCGGCTGATTGCCTTCTCGGACGACATGGACGGCCTGCGCAAGGTGCCGGACAATGTGCCGAACAAGGACATGCTGGCCGCGCATCTCGGCAAGCCGCTGACGCGGGTGCCGGATCCGTTCTCGAACGAATATCCGTCCTTCGGTGCGGCCAACAATGCACGGCTGCGCGTCTTCCTGGATCAGTTCGGCTTCGACTACGAATTCGCTTCGTCGACCGACTACTACACATCCGGCCGGTTCGACGCGACGCTGCTGAAGATGCTCGCAGTCTATGACAAGGTCATGGACATCATCCTGCCGACCCTCGGCCCGGATCGCCGCGCGACCTATTCGCCGTTCCTTCCCATTAGCAAGACCACTGGCGTCGTGTTGCAAGTGCCGATGATTCGCCGCGACGTTGCCGCCGGCACCATCACCTATGTCGATCCTGACACTAACGAAGAAGTCACGACGCCGGTCACCGGCGGCAATGTGAAGTGCCAGTGGAAGGCCGACTGGGCGATGCGCTGGGCGGCGCTCGGCATCGACTATGAAATGGCCGGCAAGGATCTCATCGATTCCGTAAAGCTGTCGGGCAAGATCTGCGCGGCGCTCGGCGGCACGCCGCCGGAAGGCTTCAACTATGAGCTCTTCCTCGACGACAAGGGCGGCAAGATCTCCAAGTCGAAGGGCAACGGCCTGACCATCGACGAGTGGCTGCGCTACGCGTCGCCGGAGTCATTGTCGCTGTTCATGTATCGCGAACCGAAGGCGGCCAAGCGGCTGTTCTTCGACGTGATTCCGCGCAATGTCGACGAGTACCAGCAATTCGTCGAAGGCTATGCAAAGCAGGATCCCAAGCAGCGCCTGTCCAATCCGGCCTGGCATATCCATGCCGGCGATCCGCCGGTGGCGGACATGCCGGTCACGTTCCAGCTCCTGCTGACGCTGGTGTCGTCGTCGAATGCCGAGAATGCCGAAACCCTGTGGGGCTTCATCCGGCGTTATCGGCCGGGCGTCTCCGCGGCGACGCATCCGCGGCTCGACGCGATGGTCGGCTATGCCATCAACTACTATCGGGACTTCGTGGCGCCGACCAAGACGTTCCGCGAGCCCACTGATGTCGAGCGCGTGGCGCTGCAGGATCTGCGCGATGCCCTCTCGCAACTGCCGGCGGAGGCCACGCCGGAAGACATCCAGAACGCGGTCTATGAGATCGGCCGCCGCGAGCCGTTCCTCGATCACAAGAAGCTCGCCAAGGATGGCCGGCCCGGGGTCTCGCTCGACTGGTTCAACATGCTGTACCAGGTGCTGCTCGGCCAGGAGAAGGGCCCGCGCTTCGGGTCCTTCGTCGCGGTCTATGGCGTGCAGAATGCGATCAACATGATCGACGGCGCGCTGGCGCGCTCGGCCTGAGGCTTACACCCAACGAAACGTCAAAGGCGCGCTTCCTGACGGAGCGCGCCTTTTTCTTGATGCCTATTTTGGCGCTGCTGCCGGCGTGACAGGCTCCGGCATTGCCGACGAGTGGTGATGCGCGATCAGCCATTTCTTGTCGCGGTAGACATAGACATAGCTGTAGCGGGCCTTGACGATTTGCGTATCGCTGGGGGATTTTCCGGACAGTGTGAAGGTGTAGGTGCCGACGTCGGATGCCATGTTGCAGCCGATCTTGACGGTGCGCGTGTCGATCTTGCCTTGCGGGTGCTTCTTCAGAAAATCCACGAAGTAGCTCTGGATCGACGCGCTGTCGGTGCGCGGCGTGTTCGACACCGTCGGCAGCAGCACCGCGTCCGAGGCGTAATTGGCGGTGACCTTGGCGGGGTCGAGCGTTGCGAGCGAGGCATTCCAGCGGTCGAATAGCGCTTCGAGCTGCTTTGTCGTGACGACCGCGCAGGTCATGGGCTTCGCATGTGCGAGAGAACCTGCGCTAACGAGGGCCAGCGCGATCGCGCCGGCAACGATTGTTCTGGTTTTCATGGCGCCACCGAAGGTTGCGAGTTTCGGATAGGGAACTCGCATAGATCATTCGGTGGCCGGACGCCAGTCCAGAGTGTGTTCGGTTACTGGCTCGCCCAGACGATGCGCGCGATCCAGGCGATGTCGGCGGCCGGAAAGCTGCGGTCGACATGGTTCGGATTGAGCGACTGCAGCTCGATGATCTTCGTGGTTCGGCGCTTCAATTCCTTCGCCATCACCTCGCCGTCCTTGGTCTTGACCACGACGCGGTCGCCTTTGCGGATCTGCGCTTCAGGCGAGACGACGATGATGTCGCCGTCGCGATAAGCGGGCTTCATCGAGTCGCCAGAGATCTTCAGCGCATAAGCGTGCTCGTCATTCACCGACGGCAGGCCCACTTCGTCCCAGCCCTTGCTGCCGGCGGGAAAACCCGCGTCGTCGAAGTAACCGCCATGGCCGGCCTGTGCGAAGCCGAGCAGCGGCACCGACTGCACGATGCGCTTGGTGCCTTCGATCAGCGTGACGAAGCTGTCGATGGTCACGCCGGTTGCGGTCAGCGCCTTCGAGACCGACTCCGTCGACGGCCAGCGCTCGCGGCCGTCGTTGGTGATGCGCTTGGATTTGTTGAAGGTCGTGGCGTCGAGCCCCGCCTTCTTCGCAAGGCCGGAGGGTGACATGCCGTTGCGCTCTGCGAGGCGGTCGAGGGCGTTCCAGATCTGGGCGTGCGAGAGCATCATCGGTTTCGGTCCCTTGGCCCGGATTTCTGCGGGGCGGTGAATCGTGGCGAAATCTAGGAATTATTGCCGTGAATGCACGGATTTCGCAACAGGCATTTGAAAAAAATGTGCAGCCTTGAAGTGGAGGGGGGGCGCCGATACGGTCGACTGTCGGCTCCAGCCATCGAATCCCGCGACTGGGCGTCCACACCACATCGAAAACAGCTGATTCAACCAAATTGGAAGTCTGGGCGGTTGCGCACCATCTATAAAATCTGTCCGGCCTCGAGCTGGCGCGAGGCCGAGCGCCAGGGCACCTATCGCGGCAGCGCCGACGATGCCCGGGACGGCTTCATCCACTTCTCGACCGCGGCACAGCTCCCCGAGACGCTCCGGAAGTACTATTTCGGCCAGACCGGCCTGTTTCTGGTCGCTGTGGACGCAGACGCACTCGGTGACGACCTGCGCTGGGAGCCATCCCGCGGCGGCGATCTGTTCCCGCATCTCTACGGCGAACTCGATCTCGGCGCCGTCACTGCCGTCATGGATCTGCGTGCGCGCTCCGACGGCAACCACGACATTCCGGAGCTCAAATCGTGATCCGCGCTTTCGATGCCTTTTCCCTGCCGATGCTGCGCATGCTCGATGCCGAAGACGCGCACCGCCTCGCGATCCGCGGGTTGCGCATGCTGCCTTACGCCCGCCCGCGGCCGGATGATCCGAAACTCGCGGTCCGTGCATTCGGTCTGAACTTTCCCAATCCGGTGGGGATCGCCGCCGGCTTCGACAAGAATGCCGAGGTGCCGGACGCGCTGCTCCGTCTCGGCTTCGGCTTCGCCGAGATCGGCTCGGTGACGCCGAAGCCGCAATCCGGCAACCCACGCCCGCGCATCTTTCGGCTGGAGCGTGACGAGGCGGTCATCAACCGGCTCGGATTCAACAATGACGGTGCGGAGGTCGTGCTGCGTCGGCTGGCTGCACGTGCGCAGAATGGCGGTATCGTCGGCGTCAATGTCGGCGCCAACAAGGATTCGCCCGATCGCACGCAGGATTATGTGCGGCTGATCGAGACCTTTGCGCCGGTGGCGAGCTATTTCACCGTCAACGTGTCATCGCCGAACACGCCGGGCCTGCGCAATCTGCAGCAGGCCGCCGAACTCGACGATCTGCTGGCGCGGGTGATCGATGCGCGTGAGCGCGTTCGCAAGAATGCGGGAGATTCTCCGGTGTTGCTGAAGATCGCGCCCGATCTCAGCCTCGCCGACCTCGACGATGTCGTCCATGTCGCGCGCTCGCGCGGCGTCGATGGCATGATCGTCGCGAACACCACGATCGGCCGTCCCTCGACCTTGCGCGAACAGGCACGCTCGAAAGAGCAGGGCGGATTGTCCGGGCGGCCCTTGTTCAGGCTGTCTACCCGCATGGTGGCGGAGACCTTCGTGCGTGTCGAAGGTGCATTTCCGCTGATCGGCGCCGGCGGCATCGACGGCGGCGGTGCGGCGCTCACCAAGATTCGCGCGGGTGCGAGCCTGATCCAGCTCTATTCGGCGCTGGTCTATAAAGGCGTCGGCCTTGTCGACAGCATCAAGGCTGACCTGTCCTCGACGCTGCTGCGCACCGGCCGTGATTCACTGTCGGAAATCGTCGGCGCCGATGCGGCGACGATCACAGCGGAAGACTGGCCGGCGTAAGCCAGGCCTGCTGCGGAAACGACTGTCGCAGCAGGGCTGGATGACGCAGCGCCTGCAACGCGCCGCGCGACAGCATGAACACCAGAAACGCGAGCCATAGTCCGGTATTGCCAAGGCTGGCCAGTGCGAACCATGCGGCGATGTAAATCGCTAACGCCAGCAGCATCAGGTTGCGCATGTCGCGCGCCCACGATGCGCCGATATAGATGCCGTCATAGGCGTAAGCGAGGACGCCACAGGCGGGCGCCAGCGCTGCCAGCAGCATGTAATTCCGCGCAGCGAGCCGAACTTCGGGGCTGGTGGTGATGAAATCGATCAGCGCGCCGCCGAACAGCACGAATAGTAACGTGACAGCGATGCCGAATGCCGTGCTCCAGATCAGGACGAGCTTTACGGCCCGGGAAAACTGCTTGCGGTCGCGAGCGCCGGTGCCCTGACCGCAGAGTTGCTCGGCGGCGGTGGCGATGCCGTCGAGGAAGAACGAACCGATCATGACGAAGTTGTTGAGCACTGCATTGGCAGCCAGGGTCAGGTCGCCTGCACGGGCGCCCTGCGCCGTGAAGAAGAGAAATGCAGCAATCAGTGCTGCCGTACGGATCATGATGTCGCGATTGACTGCGAACAACCGTAGTAGCCGGATGCGATCGAACAGGATCGCGCGCGGCACATCGATGCGGCGGCCCAGGATTTTCCAAATGGCGATGAGGCCGGCGAGAAAGCCCGCGGTTTCCGCGATCACCGTGGCCAGTGCTGCGCCGCTGACGCCAAAGTCGAATTGCAGGACCAGCAGGGAGGTGAGTGCCATGTTGGCGAGATTGATGCCGACCTGCAGTGCCAGAGCGATCCCGGTGCGCGCCTGGCCGACCAGCCAGCCGAGAATGACGTAGTTGCCGAGCATCAGCGGCGCGGACCAGAGTCGGATGAAGAAATACTGGCGTGCGGCGGATGTGACGGCGTCGCTGCCGCCCATGATGCTGAACACCAGCGCCGCCAGCGGTGTCCGTAAGATAATCAGCGTCAGCCCGATCGCCGCTCCGAGCATCAACGCGCGCAGCAGGATAGCGCGCACCTCGATCCGGTCACCGGCGCCAAGCGCCTGTGCGGTGAAGGCAACCGTCGCCATGCGCAGAAATCCGAACAGCCAGAAAATGCAGTCGAATGCCACGGAGGCCAAAGCCACACCGCCGAGCAGGTGCGGGTCGCCAAGCCTGCCGATTGCCGCGGTCGAGACGATGCCGATCAGAGGCGTCGTCAGATTGGCCAGCATGGCCGGGCCGGCAATGGCAAAGACGCGCCTGTTGGTGACGGACAATCCCGACGACATCAATGCAGCCTGAAGCGGATGATGCGCGTCTCAGCGGCCGCGGGGGGCGCTGAACAGCCGCATGATCAGCCAGATCGGCACGACGATCACGGCGCCGAGCAGAAAGTAGCGCCAGAGGCCATTGATGGCATCGAAGCCGAGGTCATAGACCCACTGGAACAGGCGGCGGATGCTGGTGACGATGTTCCACGGATCGAAGCCGATGGCGGCGAGAACGACGCCGACCAGGATCGACAGCAGGATCAGCCGGCCGAGTACCGCCAGCGGCGAACCGCCGAGGAAGCGCGCCAGGCCGTCATTGTTGGCCGGCAAGTCCCGGGTCTCATTTGGCTGCATCATGGTCTCCTGCGCGCAAATCGCGCGCTGATCATAGGTGGTCCCACGCAAATGGGGAACCCGGCTCGTTCGTCAAGTATGGACCGTCAAGGCGTCGCAGGCTCGGGCGGCGCAATTGTGGTCTCCGCCTTCAGCATGCGCTCAAGCGTCTCCAGCCGGTCGGCCTCACGTGGCGGCTTGTCCCAGCGCAGCCGGCTGATGCGGGGAAACCGCATTGCGACCCCCGACTTGTGCCGGGGCGAGCGCGCCAGCCCTTCAAAGGCAACTTCCAGCACCAGCCCCTTGTCAGGTTCGTGGGTGACGTGGCGGACCGGGCCGAACTTCTCGGTGGTATTGCGGCGAACGAAGCGGTCGATTTGCAGCAGTTCCTCGTCGGTGAAGCCGAAATAGGCCTTGCCGACCGGCACCAGCTGGTCGCCGCTCTCGCCGGCGGTCCAGACGCCGAAGGTGTAATCCGAATAATAGGACGAGCGCTTGCCGTGGCCGCGTTGCGCATACATCAGCACCGCGTCGATGATGTGCGGATCGCGCTTCCACTTCCACCACTGGCCTTTCGGTCGGCCCGGGAGATAGGCAGAATCGCGCCGCTTCAGCATCACGCCTTCGACGGCATCGGCATCTTCGCCGGCTCCGGCACTGACAGGATCGGCACGCGCGGCGGTGAGGGCATCCCATGTTGCGAACGGGATCTGGTCGGACAGATCGATCCTGTCGTCGTCGAGCTCCGCGATGAATCTTTCCAGTTTGGTTCGTCGCTGTTCGAATGGCAGTTCGCGCAAATCCTTCTCGCCATCGCCAAGCAGGTCATAGGCGCGCAGATGAATGGGATATTCCTTCATCAGCTTCGGCGTCACGCTTTTCCGGTTCAGCCGTTGTTGCAGCACGTTGAATGACTGCACGCGCCCCTCGCGCAGGACCAGCAACTCGCCATCGATCGCGCCGGGCAGCCGCAGCGATGGCGTCAGGTCCGGGAAGCTTCCGGTGATGTCCTCGCCGGTTCGCGAATAGAGCCGCGTGACGATCCTGTCGTCATCGCCTTTGCCGCTGACCGCCTGAATCCGGATGCCATCCCATTTCCACTCCGCGACGAAATCGGACGCGTCGAGATTGGCGAAGTCGGAATCTTCGACGGCATGTGCCAGCATCACCGGGCGGAACGGCGCCGGATCGCGATTGACCGGCTTCTCCGCGCGACCTTCGAGCCAGGCGAACAATTCGCCATAGGGCGACGCAAGGCCGGGCCAGATCAGCTCGACGTCATGCGGGTCCTTGTCGCCGAGCGCCGCGGCGGCGGTCTTGGCCAGCCGCGCCGAAACGCCAATCCGCATCGCGCCGGTGACGAGCTTCAACAGAGCCCAGCGCCCGGTCTCGTCGAGCTCATCGAGCCAGCGGGTGAGTTGTGCGGGGAGTTCCGCTTTGCCGAGTGTGCGGAGTGTGGTGACGACTTCGGTGAGTGTCGGCGGTGGCGGGTTGTTGTGATGGGTGGGTGCCGCCTCATGTCGGTCGAGTTCAGTGTACCCCTCTCCCTGCCCCTCTCCCGCAAGGGGAGAGGGGACACTACTGGCGATGTTTTTCTTCGCGGTGTTACTCACCTCTCGCCCAGCACGCGGCTGCGCTCCCTCCCCCCTCCGCGCGAAGCGAAGCTTCGCTAGGGGAGAGGGGGAGCCCAAAAGTACGGCCTCTCTGTCAGCGCTAGCCTTCGGCCACATCAGCGCAACCGTCTCCGAGAGATCGCCGACATAGTCATAAGAGAGTTCAAACAACATCGGATCAGTTCGCGATGCGATGAGGTCGCGGATCAATCCAGCTTTCGCATGCTTGAACGACAGCGCACCTGTCAGCGCCGCCAGCGCGTAGCCGCGGTCGGGATCGGGCACTTCGCGGAAATAGCCCGTGATCAGCCGCAGCTTGTTGTTGCGGCCGGGTTCATAGGCCAGGCGATCGAGCAGTTCGGCGAAGCGGTTCATGCCTCGGCGCTTTCGCCAGGCGGAAGAGTCTCTTCCTCCTCGTCGCCATAGCCGATCAGCGCAAGAGGCCGCGCGGTCAGGCCTTTGCTCTGGCACCAATGCACCAGCGCGTCTTCCTGGCCATGGGTCACCCAGATCTCGTCCGCGCCAGTGGCGCCGATTGTTGCGATCAGACCGTCCCAATCGGCGTGATCCGAAATCACTAGCGGCAGCTCGACGCCGCGTTGCCGCGCACGGGCACGCACGCGCATCCAGCCGGACGCAAAGGCGGTGACTGGATCGGGAAAGCGCCGCGTCCACACGTCCGACGTGGCCGATGGCGGCGCCAGCGTGATGGTGCCGGCGAGATCCGCTTTCCTGACGCCCTTCACCGGGCGCAAGTCGCCAAGATCGATGCCGCGGCTCTGATAGTAGTGCGTGATCTTCTCCATCGCGCCATGCAGATAGATCGGCGCATCATAGCCGGCCTGGCGGATCAGCTTGATGACCCGCTGCGCCTTTCCCAGCGAATAGGCGCCGACCAGATGCGCGCGCTCCGGAAACAGCGCGACCGAGGCCAGCAGCTTCTTCACCTCGTCGGCGGCATCGCCATGACGGAATACCGGAAGCCCGAATGTCGCTTCGGTGATGAAGACGTCGCAGGGCACCACTTCGAACGGCGTGCAGGTCGGATCATGGGCGTCCTTGTAATCGCCGGACGCGACGATGCAGATGTCCTTGCAGGTCACCGCCATCTGCGCCGATCCCAGCACATGCCCGGCCGGATGGCAGGACACCGTGACATCGCCGAGCTTGACCGTCTCGCCATAGGCGATCGCCTGCGTGCTGCCGGCGAAATTATCGCCATAGCGCAGCCGCATCATATCGAGGGTCTCTTGCGTCGCCAGCACTGCGCCATGGCCGGGGCGGGCATGGTCAGAATGGCCGTGGGTGATCACGGCGCGGTCGACCGGTCTGACCGGGTCGATATGGAAGCCGCCCGGTTTGCAGCAAAGGCCGGCGGGAACCGGGATAAGGATGTCTTGCGGACGCATCTCGGTTATATAGGTCCGCCTTGGGTTGGTTCGAGTCATCCTGCGAACGCCCCGCCCTCCGATCGGTTCCCACCATGCCCGCGCGCTTGTTCATGTCATCCGGCGATATGAACGCCGACCGGCGTTTCGACTATGCGCGCGACCTGCAGGTGCAGGGCGATCTGGTGGCGGCGGCCGATCTGTTCGAGCAGGCCACTGATTTGGCGCCGGGCTTTGCCACCGCATGGTTCGTGCTCGGGGAGGTCCGGGAGCAGCTGGGTGACACCGCCGCCGCCATCGCCGCGTTTCGCCGCGCGCAGGCCAGCGATCCCGGTGATCGCAACGGTGCTGGTCTGCGGTTGATGCGGCTCGGCGCTGACGATCTCTCGGCCATGCCGGCGACCTATGTGACGGCGCTGTTCAATCAATATGCGCCCAAGTTCGACGCCGCTCTGGTCGATACGCTCGGCTATCGCGGACCAGCGGTCCTGTTGGGCGCCGTGCGTGCGGCCTGCGCTGCGACGGATAGGGCGATGCTCTTCCCCCGCGCCATCGATCTCGGTTGCGGCACCGGGCTGGCGGCCGGCGCTTTTGCTGCCTGCACCGGAGCCATCATCGGCATCGACCTGTCGTCGCGCATGATCGAGCGCGCTCATGCCACCGGGCTTTACGCCGAGCTTGAAGTGGCCGAGATCGTCGAGGGTTTGTGCCGCCGGTCAGATAGCAGTGTCGAGCTGGTCATCGCCGCCGACGTGCTGATCTATCTGCACGACCTTGCGCCGGTTTTGCGAGAAGCTACGCGCGTGCTGGTTCCAGACGGGCTGCTCGCCTTCACGGCCGAGACCCATGACGGCGACGGTGTCGCTCTCGGCGCGGGCTTGCGTTATGCGCAGAGCGAAGATCATCTGCGCGGCCTGATCGCAGCTGCTGGCCTGGCGCTCATTCATCTTGAGCACGTTTCGTCTCGCACGGAACGCGGCGCTGCCGCACCAGGACTGGTGGCCGTCGCGATCAAGCGTCGGCTTTAACGCCGTCGGGGTCAGCCAGGGCTCCTTGCAATGACGGCCGGCAATAACGTCGGTGAGCGCCAGGCGTCCTACCAATAAAAACCCCGGCCGCGAGGCCGGGGTTTTGCGTTTCAGCGATGTCACCAGGATCAGTACTTCGCAACGACCGGGCTGTTGAAGTGATAGTTCAGCCCGGTGCGGAAGATGTGTTCGGAGACGTTGGTCGTGATGGTCGTGGTGTTGATCAGGTTCGAGGTCGAACCAAGGTCGACATAGAGATATTCCGTCTTCGAGGTCCAGCTCGGGCCGAACAGGCCAAGCAGGGTGAACGGCGTCTCGATGCCGGCGCCCGCGGTCCAGCCGCTCCGGGTGGTCGAAGCATTGAGCTGCACGACGCCGTCTTCGCTGGCCTTGGTCTTCACGCCGCCATAGGCGTAACCGCCGGTGGCATAGAACAGCGTCGAACCGACCGAGTAGCCGAGACGGCCGCGTACGGTGCCAAACCAGGGCAGCTTGGCGTCGAACGGGACGTCGCCCAGGCCAATGGCCGTCTTGTTGTCGCGCTGGCTGGAGGCCTGGATGTCGGTTTCCAGACCGTAGACCCAGTTCGCCATCTGCCAGTTGTAACCCAGCTGTACGCCGCCATTGATGCCATCGGGAGCGAGGTTGAAAGCATCGTAGGAAGGTAAGTCACCAAGGCCGTCACCGGCTTTGGAGACCGAGGTGCGGTCGCGTCCGATGCCCGAGCCGACATTGCCGCCGAGATACCAGCCGGTCCAGTTCGCTGCGGGCGCTGGCACATAGGTGCTGTTGTTGCCGCCAATGCGATAGTTCAGGCCGACGCGAAACAGATTCTCGCGCAGTTCAGTGGTGGTGGTCTGCGGAAACGTGCCGAGCACCATCACCTGATCGGTCTTGTTGCCGAGGTTGAGATAGAGGTACTCGATCTTGCCGGTCCAGTTGCCGCCGAGAGATGCCTCGACGCCGCTGCCAACGGTCCAGCCGCCCTGGACGCGGCTCGTAGCCAGGGCAGGAAAGCCCAGGGAGGTGGTGGTGGTGGTGACGTTGCCATAGGCATAGCCGCCGGTCACATAGCTGAGCACCGGACCCGTTGCCAGACCGACGCGGCCGCGCACCGTGCCGAACCAGTCGATTTTCTGGCTGTAGGTGTCCTGCGGCGCCAGCGGAAAGGCGCCGTTGTTCAGCAACGGATAGCTGTCCTTCAACTCGCCGCCCTGGATGTCCGCTTCGACGCCGTAGACCAGCGGGCCGAACATGGAGCCGGTCTGCCAGTTGTAGCCGATCTGGCCGCCGCCGAATCCGCCAGCGGGCTGCAGATAGGTCGAGGTGGCTGAGCCGGGAGTGATGGGGTCGTTGTTTTGCAGCCGATCCCGGCCGACGCCGTAGCCCGCGTTCACGCCCATGTAGAAGCCGGTCCAGTCATAAACCGCTGTTACTGGCACCTTGTAGTAGGGCGCCTTCGCGGCCATGTCGGCGGCTTGCGCACCGGCGGTCAGTGCGAGCAGTGCCGCGGCGGTGAGGCGAAGGGTTTTCATGATGGGATCCAGTTCAGGTTTCTGGCCGAACTATGAAGGGGTAACAGAATGCTGTCTGCAGCCGTGCGACCAAGAAATTGCGGTATTTGGATATTGGGTTCCTTGTGGTTAATTTTCTCGGAACAGCGTTGTTCAGGACGCAAACAAAAACCCCGGCCGCGAGGCCGGGGTTTTCGATTTTAGCGGATGTTGCTGTGATCAGTACTTCGCAACGACCGGGCTGTTGAAGTGATAGTTCAGGCCGGTGCGGAAGATGTGCTCGGTAACCTTGCTCTCGCTGACGACGCCGGGAAGGATCGTGGTCGAAGCTGAGCCGAGGTCGACATAGAGATATTCGGTCTTCGAGGTCCAGTTCGGTCCGAACAGGCCGAGCAGCTTGAACGGGGTCTCGATGCCGGCGCCGGCGGTCCAGCCACTCTTGGTGGTCGAAGCGTTAGCAACTTCGACGCCCAGTGCGTTGATCTTGGTCTTCACGCCGCCGTAGGCGTAACCGCCGGTGGCGTAGAACAGGGTCGAACCGACCGAGTAGCCGAGGCGGCCACGAACCGTGCCGAACCAGGGCAGCTTCTGATCGTAGCTGACGAGGCCGAGAGCAACCGCAGTCTTGTTGTCGCGCTGGCTGGAAGCCTGGATGTCGGCTTCGAGACCGTAAACCCAGTTCGATGCCTGCCAGTTGTAACCGATCTGGGCACCGCCATTGATGCCGTCCGGAGCAAGGTTGAACTGCTCGGGAACCGGGGTGACGCCGGTAAGCGTGGTGCGATCGCGTCCGGTGCCGGAGCCGATGTTGCCGCCGAGGTACCAGCCGGTCCAGTTCGCCGCAGCGACCGGGGTGTAAACGCTGTTGCCGCCGATGCGGTAGTTCAGACCGACGCGGAACAGGTTTTCACGCAGTTCGGTGTTGGTGAGTTGGGTCGGGGTAGCGAACGCATCAGAGCGGTTGCCGAGGTTCAGGTAGAGATATTCGATCTTGCCGGTCCAGTTGCCGCCCAGCGCTGCTTCCACGCCGCTGCCGATGGTCCAGCCGGTCGCCATGCGGCTATCCGAGAACGCCGTCACGCCGCCTTCAGTGATCGTGGTCTTGACGTTGCCGTAAGCGAAACCGCCGGTGAAGTAGCTCAGGACCGGACCGGTTGCGAGACCGACGCGGCCACGAACGGTGCCGAACCAATCCGACTTCTGACCGTAGACGGTCTGCAGCGGGCCCACCACATTGGCGCCACCGCCGGTGAGGCCCGAACCCTGGATATCGGCTTCGAGGCCGTAAACGATCGGGCCGAGCAGCGAGTCACCCTGCCAGTTATAGCCGATCTGGCCGCCGCCGAAGCCGCCCTGCGGCGTGAGATACAGCGAGTCGCCGGTGTAGCTGTGGGTGACGCGGTCGCGGCCGATGCCGACGCCGGCGTTCACACCGATGTAGAAGCCGGTCCAGTTATAGACCGAGACGAGGGGCGCCTTGTAATAAGGGGCCTTGACGGCCAGATCGGCAGCCTGCGCGCTCACAGCGGTTCCGAGCAGCGCGGCGCTCGCAAGAAGAATACGTTTCATGGTCGACCCCAATTCAGATTTGAACCGTTAGAATAGGGGAGTCGGGTCATATTGGCTGTATCCGGACGGCCACACTGTCCGACATTGCAACCGCTGCGGCGCGGGCCGAAAAAAGCCGGTTAAATAAACGTTTAGATGCTCTTGGCGCAGTGCGTATTTCGTCACGTTTGGGTGCGCTGAGGCCCTGTCGATAGCCAACCCACGGAAAACATGAGGCAACCTGTGAGGGATTGCCAAGCCTGTCGCGCCCGCAGAGGATAAGGGCAAGCCCGTACAGCCGCGATCAACGCCGCGACGGGTCACAAAAACACGCCCGCACAACCGGGTCTCAGGGAGAAAACACCAGATGCCTTCGCGCGACAGGTCCGTCTTCAGGACCGCAACACTCGCTGCAGTTGTCTCCGTACTGGCCCATTCGGCCTTTGCGGCGGACAAGAAATACGACCCCGGTGCCAGCGATACCGAGATCAAGCTCGGTCAGACCATCCCCTATAGCGGCGCCGGTTCCCTGTATGGCGTGATCGGCCGGACACAGGCCGCCTATTTCCAGATGCTGAACGAAAAGGGCGGCATCAACGGCCGCAAGATCAATTTCATGTCGCTGGACGATGCCTACAGCGCGCCGAAGGCCGTCGAGGCCACCCGCCGGCTCGCGGAGCAGGACGAGGTGCTGGCGCTGTTCGGCTCGCTGGGCACTGCGCCGCAGTCGGCGGTGCAGAAGTTTCTCAACAGCAAGAAGATCCCGCAGCTGTTGCTCAACACCGGCGCCTCGCGCTGGAATAACCCGCAAGAGTTCAAGTGGACCACGCCGGGCCTGCCGATCTATTCGACCGAGGGCCGGATTATCGCGCGCTACCTGATGCAGGCCAAGCCGAACGCCAAGGTCGCGATCCTTTACCAGAACGACGAGTTCGGAAAGGACTTCATGAATTCTTTCAAGGAGATTCTGGCCGAAGCGGGCGGCTCCGCGAAGGTGATCGCCGAGGCGTCTTATGACCTCACCGATCCGACCATCGATTCCCAACTGATCAATCTGGCCAAATCGGGCGCCGACACTTTCTTCAACATCTCCACCGGCAAGGCGACGTCGCAGTCGATCCGCAAGGTCGCGGAGCTCGGCTGGAAGCCGCTGCATCTCTTGGTATCGACCTCGAGCGGCCGCTCCATCATCAACGCCGCCGGCGCCGAGAATGCCAAGGGCATCGTGGCGATGACCTACACCAAGGAAGTCGGCAGCGAGAAGTGGAAGGACGATCCGGACGTCATCGCCTTCCAGGAGCTGCGCAAGAAGTATCTGCCGAACGTCGATCCCGATAACACCATCGCATTCCAGGGCTACTCGCAGGGCGTGACCATGGCGGAGATCCTGCGCCGCTGCGGCGACGATCTCACCCGCGAGAATGTGCTCAAGCACGCCACCAATCTGGAAGGCTACCGCGCACCGGTGTTTCTGCCAGGTATCACCTATGGCTTCACGCCGACCGACTACACCACCATCAAGGCGCTCTATGTGGGCACATTCAACGGCACCGACTGGGATCTGTCGGACAAGCCGGTGAGCCAGTAAGCGCGTACTTTAAAATAACGACCATTCCCGGCGATAGGCCGGGGATGGAGACGACCAATCGGACTCACAAAGAGCCGGATCAAAAATCATCAGGGAGAAAACGCTATGAACAAGGGACTATTTGCGTCTGCGGCGCGGGTCGCCGTCGTCGTGTTGCCACTGACTGTGACGGCCGCTATCGCCGCCGACAAGAAATACGATCCAGGTGCCAGCGATACTGAAATCAAGATTGGACAAACCATACCGCATAGCGGACCCGGTTCGCTCTATGGCGTGCTGGGCCGTGTCGGTGAAGCCTATTTTCAGAGCTTGAACGAGAAAGGCGGCATCAACGGCCGCAAGATCAAGTTTCTGACGATGGACGATTCCTACAGCGCGCCGAAGGCGGTCGAGGCCACCCGCCGTCTCGTTGAGCAGGAAGAAGTCCTGGCTCTGTACGGCTCGCTCGGCACAGCGCCGCAGACGGCCGTGCACAAATATCTCAATTCCAAGGGCGTACCGCAGCTGCTGCTCAACACCGGCGCATCCAAGTGGAACGATCCGAAGAACAACAAATGGACCATGGCCGGCCTGCCACTCTATCCGACCGAGGCGCGTATTCTCGCCAAATATGCCGTCAGCGTGAATCCGAATGCGAAAGTCGGCATCCTCTATCAGAACGATGATTTCGGCCGGGATTTCCTGGGGCCGTTCAAGGATGAACTCGCGAAAGCCGGCGGCACCGCGAAGGTGATCGCCGAGGTGACCTACGATCTCACCGATCCCACGATCGACTCGCAGCTGATCAATCTCGCCAAATCCGGCGCCGATGTCTTCTATAACATCACCACCGGCAAGGCGACGTCGCAATCGATTCGCAAGGTGGTCGAGCTCGGCTGGAAGCCGCTGCAGTTGTTGTCCGCGGGCTCCACCGGCCGATCGATCCTGGAGGCGGCAGGGTTGGAGAATGCCAAGGGCATCGTCTCGATTGCCTATGGCAAGGATATTGGTTCGCCGCTTTATGCCAAGGATCCCGACATCGTGGCGTTCGAAGCTTTGCGCGCGAAATATCTGCCCACGGTCTCTGCCGATAATTCGATCGCCTTCTTCGGCTATGGTCAGGCCGTGTCCATGGCAGAGATTTTGCGCCGCTGCGGCGACGAGCTCACCCACGAGAACGTGCTGAAACAGGCTATCGGCCTAAACGGCTTCCGCGCTCCGCAAATGTTGCCGGGGGTGAGCTACAGCTATACCAATGACGCCTATGTTCCGATGGCGACGCTGTACACCCAGCGGTTCGACGGCAAGGACTGGATCATCTCCGACAAGTCGGTGACGCAATAAGACCACAGGTCTCTCCATGTCATTGCGAGCCCCGGCGAAAATTGCGCAGCCAATTTCGTTTGGGCGGAGCAATCCAGTCCTCTCTTGCTGTTTTCTGGATTGCTTCGTCGCAAGGGCTTAGGGGAAAGTTGCACGGCAACTTTCCTTGACCTCGCAATGACGGCTGAGAGTGCCTAGTTCTAACGCGTGCCGCCCCGTAAATCCGTCGCCAAACCCGACCTGTTGCCCGATCACTTCCTGCGCTGGTTCGCCATGCGCGGCTGGTCGCCGCGCGAACATCAATTGGCGCTGCTGCAGAAGGCGCGCGACGATCGCTCGGCGCTGCTGATCGCGCCGACCGGCGCAGGCAAGACGCTGGCCGGCTTCCTGCCGACGCTGGTGGAACTGTCTAACCTCTCCCCGCTTGCGGGGAGAGGTCGGCTTGAGAGCGCAGCGAACAAGTCGGGTGAGGGGGAGCGCATAATTGAAACTCCCGAGTTCGCCGAAGCTCCCCCTCACCCGTCGCGGACTGCGTCCGCGCCACCCTCTCCCCGCAAGCGGGGCGAGGGGAAAAACGCCCTTGTCTCCACCGGCCGCGGCGTTCAGCGCACCGGTGGCCTGCACACGCTCTACATTTCCCCGCTCAAAGCTCTCGCCGTCGACATCGCGCGCAACCTGGAAACACCGATCGCGGAGATGATGCTGCCGATCAAGGTCGAGACCCGCACCGGCGACACGCCGGTGTCGCGCCGCGCGCGGCAGCGGCGTTATCCGCCGGACATCCTGCTGACCACGCCGGAACAGCTGGCCTTGCTGTTGTCGTCCGACGACGCGCCGTTTCTGTTCTCGTCACTCAAGCGCGTCGTGCTCGACGAGTTGCATGCGCTGGTGACGTCGAAGCGCGGGGATCTACTGTCGCTCGGCCTTGCGCGCCTCTGGAAGCTCGCGCCCGACATGCGCGCCATCGGCTTGTCGGCAACGGTTGCCGAGCCTGAATCACTGGCACGCTTTCTGGTGCCGCAGCCTGTTGGTGAAAGCGTCTCGGCCGATATCGTCGTCGCCGGCGGCGCGGCCGAGCCGGTGGTCGAGATGCTCGACACCAGGGAACGTCTGCCCTGGGCCGGCCACTCCGCGCGCCATGCGCTTGGCGAAATCTACGATCTCATCAAGGCCAACAAGACGACGCTGGTCTTCGTCAACACCCGTAGTCAGGCCGAGATGCTGTTCCAGGATCTCTGGCGCATGAATGACGACGGTCTCGCCATCGCGCTCCATCATGGCTCTCTTGACGTCGCGCAGCGCCGCAAGGTCGAGGACGCGATGTCGGCCGGGAAACTACGCGGTGTGGTCTGTACCTCGTCGCTCGATCTCGGCGTCGACTGGGGCGATGTCGATCTCGTCATCAATGTCGGCGCCCCCAAGGGGGCATCGCGGCTGATGCAGCGCATTGGCCGCGCCAATCACCGCATCGACGAAGCTTCGCGCGCCGTGTTGGTTCCGGCCAATCGTTTTGAGGTGCTGGAATGTCGCGTCGCCATCGATGCCGTTGCCGAAAATGCACAGGATACGCCGCCGTTGCGGACTGGCTCGCTCGACGTGCTGGCGCAGCACGTGCTCGGCTGCGCCTGCGGCGCACCGTTTCGCGCGGACGATCTCTATGACGAAGTGCGCTCGGCGGCGCCCTATGCCGAACTGTCGCGTGTCGACTTCGACGATACCGTGGAGTTCGTGGCGTCCGGCGGCTATGCGCTGAAAATCTATGAGCGTTTCGCCCGTATCAAGCAGGACGCCTCGGGCAAATGGCGCGTCACCAATCCCAAGGTGCGCCAGATGTATCGCATGAATGTCGGCACCATCGTCGAGGACACGATGCTGAAGGTGCGGCTGGTGCGCGGAGGCAGCGGAAAAGCCAAAAAGGGTGTCACTGGTGCGCTGGCGCGCGGGGGACGCATGCTCGGTCAGATCGAGGAATATTTCATCGAAGGCCTCGTGGTCGGCGACACCTTCGTCTTCGGCGGAGAAGTCGTCCGCTATGAATCCCTGGTCGAGGATCAGGTCGATGTCTCGCGCGCCCATGACAAGGACGCGAAAGTGCCGTCCTATATGGGCGGCAAGTTTCCGCTCTCGACCTACCTCGCGGAACGCGTGCGCAAACTGCTGGACGATGAGCGCGCCTGGAAAGGCCTGCCCGACCAGGTGCGCGAATGGTTGTTGCTGCAGGCCCATGTCTCGCATGTGCCTGGTACGCGCGAACTGATGGTTGAGACCTTTCCGCGCGCCGACAAGCATTATCTCGTCTGCTATCCGTTCGAAGGCCGCCTCGCGCATCAAACATTGGGCATGCTGTTGACGCGCCGTCTTGAACGCGCCCGCGCGCGGCCGCTGGGTTTTGTCGCCAACGAATATGCGCTGGCCATATGGGGCCTCGGCGACACGTCGCACATGATCAGGCAGGACAGGCTTGATCTCGCCGCTTTGTTCGATCCCGACATGCTCGGCGACGATCTCGAAGCCTGGCTCGCGGAATCGGCGCTGATGAAGCGGACGTTCCGCACCTGCGCGGTGATCTCGGGGCTGATCCATACGCGTTTCACCGGCGAGGAGAAATCGCGCCGTCAGGTGCTGTTCTCCACCGACCTGATCTACGACGTTTTGCGCAAGCATCAACCCGATCACGTGCTGTTGCGCGCCGCGCGGGCCGATGCTGCGACGGGATTGCTGGACATTCGGCGATTGAGCGACATGCTGACGCGCATCCAGGGCCGTATCATTCACCGGGAACTCGATCGCGTGTCGCCGCTGGCGGTGCCGGTGATGCTGGAAATCGGCCGTGAAGCGGTATACGGCGAAGCGTCGGACGAGCTCCTGGCGGAAGCCGCCGAGGAACTCGTGAAAGAGGCCTCTGGACAGTAGGATGGGTAGAGCGAAGCGAAACCCATGCTGCAGTTCCGCGCTATTGATGGGTTTCGCAACTGCTCTACCCATCCTACAAAAGAACCATGCACGCCGATTCGATCATCACCGCCGATATGAGCACCGTCAGCATCGCCGGCGTCACGTTGGCTGCGGACCTGTCGGGCGCCTTGTATTGGGAAGAGCAGAAACTTCTCGTGGTGTCCGACCTGCATCTCGAAAAGGGCTCGAGCTATGCCAATCGCGGGGTGCTGCTGCCGCCCTACGATACGATCGCAACACTCGGTCGCCTCGGTGCGGTGATCGCGCGTCACGATCCGCGCATTGTGATTGCGCTCGGCGACAGTTTCCACGACCGTGACGCCCATGAGCGGTTGTCCCCGGCCAATCGCGAGGTGCTGTCCGCATTGCAGATGCGCCGTGACTGGATCTGGATATCAGGCAATCACGATCCCGCATTGCCGCCGGATCTCGGCGGCACCGTCGCGGAAGAAGTCGCCATCGGCCCGATCACCTTTCGTCATGAGCCGACCGGTGCTGCAGGCGAGATTGCCGGTCATTTGCATCCGAAGGCGCGCGTCAGCACGCGCGGTCGCGCGGTCGAACGGCGTTGCTTTGCGAGCGACGGCGCCCGCGCGGTGATGCCGGCCTTCGGCGCCTATGCCGGCGGGCTCAACATCCGCGATGCGGCATTCGCGCGGATCTTCCAGACCCTTGGCTTTGTTGCCCATGTGCTCGGCGACCGGCGTATGCACGCCATTGCTGCCTCGCGCTGCTGCTAGAGCAACATTTCATACATCGTCGTTCTACCCGTCCAGGAGAAGGCGAACCTGCGGGATTTCCAGGATGGCAGTCTCCTTTGCGGGCTGGCTGTTGACGAGATGGTCGATAAGATCCTCAGTCGTCGAGCTTCGGGTCAGCATCAGGCAGGTCGCATTGTCGGCGCGCGTTGCGTGCCAAACGCCGGGACGCATGCAGATTCCGACGCCAGGAGACAAACGATAAGCTCGGAGGGTCGACAAATCCGGCTGCCGGTTTGCGTCACTCAAGCAAAGGATCTGAACGATCTCTTTTGTGAGAGGCACGACCGCCTGTTGGGTCAGGTGATGGACTTCGAGCTTTGAGACAAGCGGATTGTTGTCGCGATACTCGACCCACAAGACCTCGGTGTTGCCTTCCGTGCCGGGATCAAAGAAGTGTTCGTGCCAGAAATCGCTCGCCGGGCTTCGAAAACCGACCGCGTCTTTTTTGAGAGGATCGGTTTTGCCGAGCACCCATCCGAAGGGTTCGAACGACGTGGGACTCAGAGCCTCAACAGTAACAGCGTCGGATGTCGGCATGGAGGGCTCCTTGGGGGCGTGTCCGAAGCATGGCTTCATGGCCCTGCAAACCGACGAGCATTAAAAGAAAGAGCGGCCTTACGCCGCCTTCGCCTGCACCGTATCGCAGAACTCGGCGAGGTGGTCGGCAAGCCGAAGCGTTGCTGGGCTCGCATCGGGGGCGGCCATCAGCGTCACTTCAGTCTGGTCGATCGGCGCAAAGCCTTCTTTCGCCGTCAGGATGCGATGGTCGGCCTGGATAGCCATGTCGGACAGGATACTGAGGCCAAGTCCCGCGGCGACCGCGGCCTGGATGCCGGCGAGGCCGGAGCTCGTATAGGCCATGTGCCAACTGCGGCCTGCCGCCTCGATGGCATGGATTGCGCGGGTCCGGTAAAGGCAGCCGGCGGGAAAGCCGATCAACGGGACCGACCGGATGGCGGGGTCGATCGGATGCGCCTTGCTCGTGACCCAATGGATCCGCTCGGGCCACACCGCAATGCCACCTTTCTCACCGGCGGCGCGCTTGAACAGTGCCAGGTCGAGTTCGCCGCGTTCGAGATCGCGGCGCAAATACGTGCTCTGGTCGGCGCGCACGTCGAGCCGCAAGCCGGGCCGGGATCGCGAAAAATTCGCCAGCAATTCGGTCAGGCGATAGGCCGCGAAATCCTCGGGGATGCCGAGCCTGACAGCGCCTTCATTGGTCGGCCGGGCCAGCACGTCGCGGGCTTCCTCCGCCAGCGCAAGCAGCCGTCGCGCATAGGACAGGAGCCGCTCGCCTGCTTCGGTCGGGGTCACGTCCTTGCCTGTGCGGTTCAGCAGCGGCTGGCCGATATCCTCTTCCAGTCGCTTGATTTGCTGGCTGACGGTGGATTGGGTGCGGTGAACGCGCTCGCCGGCGCGGGTAAAGCCGCGGGCATCGACCACCGAGACGAAGCTGCGCAGGAGTTCGAGATCCAGCATCGGCTATCCATTCGTTTTTCGACTGACAACAAGTATATCATTTAATTTCCAAATGGGAAGGTGGGCGCATAGACCAGTGACAAAGGAGATTTCCGATGTCCCTTGCGCCGTCAGTCGTGGTTCCCCGTGCCGCCTTCAATCCGCTGCCGATCTATATCGGCATCTTCTGTCTGCTTTGGAGTTTCTCCTTCGTCGCGGGGAAAATCGCTGTCACCGATTGCCCGCCGCTCATTTTGCTCGCCGCGCGGTTCTCGCTCGCGGGTGTTCTGATCCTTGGCATTTCCGCCCTGCGCCGCGGTGCCTGGTCGCTGTCTTGGCGCGATGTTGTGGCTTACGCCGTCATCGGTCTGGCCAATAACGCGCTGTATCTCGGCCTCGGCTATACCGGCCTGCAAACCATCTCCGCCGGTCTCGGCGGCCTGGTCGTCAGCGCAAACCCGGTATTTACGGCCGTGTTCGCAGCGCTGTTGCTGAAGGAGCCGCTCACAGGGCGCAAGGTCGCCGGGCTCTTGCTCGGCATCGCCGGCGTCACCTCGATCGTCTGGCACCGCATATCGGTGGGCACCGACAGCGCGCAGGGCATCGTGTTCACGCTGGCATCGCTCGCGTCCATCGTGACCGGGACGATCCTGTTCAAGCTGCTGGCACCAAAGGGCAGCCTGTGGCTCGGCAACGGCGTGCAGAATCTTGTGGCCGGCGTGGTGCTGATCCCGGTGGCGCTCACGTTTTCCGATATCGGCGCGATCGTGCCGAGTGCGCGATTGATCGGTTCGTTTGCATTCCTGACATTGGGCGGTTCTATCCTCGGCTATCTGCTGTGGTTTCACCTGCTGAAGACCTGCGGCGCCACCGCTGCCAGCGCCTATCACTTCCTGATGCCGCCACTCGGCATGCTGTTCGCCTGGATGGTGCTCGGCGAGCATGTTGAAAGTCGTGATCTCCTGGGGATCGTCCCGATCGCCCTCGGTATCTATCTCGTCACCAGACCGGCCGCTTCACCAGCCCCCCTGCGACAGGAGTAGTTCATGTCTCTCACCATCACTTTGATTGGCGGACCCACCGCGCTGATTGAATTCGACGGCTTCCGGCTGCTCACCGATCCGACGTTCGATCATCCGGGCGCTTACAAGCTGCCGCATGTAACGCTGGAAAAACTCGTTGGCCCCGCGATCTCCGCCGCGCAAGTCGGCGCGGTTGATGCGGTGTTGCTCAGTCACGATCAGCACTCCGACAACCTTGATAACTCCGGGCACGATTTCCTGCGCCACGCGCCGCGCGCACTGACAACCATTGCGGGCGCCAAGCGCCTCGGTGGGGATGTTGAGGGTCTCGCGCCATGGGACAGCACCGAGCTGACAGGCAAGGATGGTCGATCGCTGACGATCACCGCGACCCCGGCGCGTCATGGCCCGGCCGGCATCGAGCCGCTGTCGGGCGATGTCATCGGATTCGTGCTGAGCTCGCACGCGCCGGGGAGCAGGCCGATCTACATTACAGGCGACACCGTCTGGTTCGACGGCGTCGCCGAGGTCGCGCGGCGTTTTCCAGCCGGCGTGGTACTGCCCTTCGCCGGCGCGGCGCAAACCCGCGGGCCATTCCACCTCACCATGGACACCAACGACACCATCGAGACGGCGCGCGCATTTCCCGATGCGACGATTGTGCCGGTGCACACCGACGGATGGGCGCATTTCAAACAGAGTGCCGGCGACCTGCGCGCATCCTTCGACACGCTCGGCTTCGGTGCCCGTCTGCGTATCCTCGAACCGGGTGTGCCGACCTTGATCTAGCCCATTGCCAGTCCCTGCTTCGGAACGTTAGCTGCGACGGCACGTTGCCGAGCGGTGAGATGGCAGGGATCAGATGTCGGACCAGTCCAGCGAGAAGCCTGATGATCAGGAGGAAGAAGCTGCTGGTTCGAAAGGCTTTCTGAAACGGCTTGGTCCTGGTCTGATCACCGGCGCTTCCGATGACGATCCGTCCGGCATCGGCACCTATAGCCAGGCCGGGGCGCAGCTCGGCTACGGCATCGGCTGGACCATGCTGCTGACCTTTCCGCTGATGGTCGCAATCCAGGAAATTTCCGGACGTGTCGGTAGCGTGACCGGTCGCGGCATCTCCGGAAATGTCTGCCGGCACTATCCGGCGTCGCTGTTGCATCTCATCGTGTCACTGCTGTTCATCGCCAACACGATCAACATCGCGGCCGATCTCGGCGCCATGGCCGATGCCACCAAGCTGCTCGTTGGCGGTCACGGCATCATCTATGTCGTTCTGTTCGGCGCGCTCTCGGTGGGCGCGCAGATTTTCTTCGACTACAAGCGCTACGTCTCGGTGCTGAAGTGGCTGACGCTCTGCCTGTTCTCCTATGTCGCCGCGCTTGCGGTCGTGAAGGTCGACTGGAGTGCGGCTCTCACAGGCATCCTGCTGCCGCAAATCACCTGGAGCGGCTCGTATCTCACCACCATAGTCGCCATTCTCGGGACGACGATTTCGCCATATCTGTTCTTCTGGCAGGCCTCGCAGGAGGCTGAAGACGAACGTATCGATCCCGCCAAAGCTCCGTTGATCGAGAGGCCGATTGGTGCCGCGATGGAGTTTTCGCGCATTCGGGCCGACACGATCGTCGGCATGGCATTTTCGAACCTGATCGCGCTGTCGATCATCATTACGGCTGCGGCCACGCTCAATGCCTCCGGCAAGACGGATATCGAGACCTCGGCGCAGGCGGCGGAAGCCTTGCGTCCGATCGCCGGAGTATTCGCAGAGTGGATATTTGCGCTGGGCATCGTCGGCACGGGTCTGCTGGCGATCCCGGTGCTCGCAGGCTCCACTGCCTATGCTGTGGGCGAAGGTCAGCGCTGGCTGGTCGGACTCGATCGCAAGCCGCGCGAGGCCGTGGCGTTCTACTCGGTTCTGGCACTGTCCGCGGTGATCGGGATCGCGCTGAATTTCACCTCGATCAACCCGATCTCGGCGCTGTACTGGAGCGCGGTCATCAACGGCGTGCTCGCCGTGCCGGTGATGGTGTTGCTGATGGTGATGTCGCGCCGCAAGGATGTGATGGGCGATTTTGTGATCAAGGGGCCGTTGCACTGGCTCGGTTGGCTGTCGACTGCAGCAATGGCTGTCAGTGTAGTGGCGATGGTCGCCGGAATCTTTCTTTAATCCCGCCTGAACACGATCGACGCGGCCCACCCAGACATCAGCGCCATCGCGGCGGTGAGCAGCCCGTAGATGAAACCGTGATTGCGCGCGGCATTGGCGACGAACTGCTCGAAGCCGACCTTGACGATATCGAACGCCGTCTCCGCTTTCGAGATCAGCGCACCGTCGGCGAACAGTTTGATCTCGACATCGTAGGTTCCAATGGGGACTTCGGCGGGCAGCGGAATGCTGGTTCGGAACAGCGTCGGTGTCAGGAATGTCACCGCTGAGGTCTCCTCGCGATACAGTCCGTGTTCCTTGCGCAGTCGTACAAAGGCGCTCCGGAACGGGTCTGTGGCCACGACGTCCGCATAGTCGGTGCCGACGCGCTGGGTCAGCAGGACGTTATTGATTCCGAGCTGCTGGCGGCGCTGTACGTCGGCAGGTGCGATAGCGTCCATAGGACGGTTGGAAAACACGGCGAGATAGGACGGCACCTGCAGGAACTGGCGCGAATCCGTGTTGATCCAGATGCCGAAGCGGCGCTCCTTGCGCCGGGTCATGAGGTCGGTGCGCGGCCCGTTGACGGTGACGACGAGATTGTAGTTGTTGCGGCCGGGCGGTGTCTTGTCGTCTTTCTCGACAGCGCCGAACAGCACCAGTTCCTCGCCGGCATAATTCGGCGTCACGGTCACGCGATGGTTCGACACCGAGACGATCAGCTGTTCGGCGCGGGCCGGGGCGAGCATTCCGATGCCGAGTGCGGCGATGATCGGGAGCGCGCGTATCATGGAGCGACGCCTCCGGTATCGCGGATCGTGAACAGATCTGCGGGGCGAACGACCAGTTCCACCGCGAAGCGGACGCCGACCGCCAGGATCAGCAGGCCCAGCAGCAGGCGCAAATGCTCGCCGCGAATCTTCTGCCCGGCGCGGGCGCCGAATTGTGCGCCGGTGACGCCGCCGACCATCAGGATGAGGGCCAGCACCGCATCGACCAGATGATTGGTGACGGCGTGCAGCAATGTCGCGATCACCATGGTGACCAGCGTCAGCACCATGGATGTGCCGATGACCGTCGAAGTTGGAATGCGCAACCAGTAGATCAGGATCGGGATCAGGATAAAGCTGCCGCCGATGCCCATCACGGCGCCGATGAAGCCGATCAGGAGGCCGACGGCGATCACCGGGATCACCGAAAGATAGATCTTGGAGCGCTTGAACCGCATCTTCAGCGGCAGGCCGTGAACCCAACTATGGCTGCCGGAACGGCGCAAGTTCACGGGATCACCGCGCCGTATGCGCAGCAGCGCGCGCAGGCCCTCCCAGAACATCAAGCTGCCGACGGCGGTGAGCAGGATCACATAGGACAGCGAGATGGTGAGGTCGAGCTGGCCGAGATTGCGCAGCTGCGTGAAGGCCCACACGCCGAGCGCCGTGCCGACCACGCCCCCGGTCAGAAGCACACTCGCAAGCGCGGGATCGATGGCGCGGCGTCGCCAGTAGGACAGCGCGCCGGAGAAAGACGAGGCTGCAATGTGGCTTGCCACTGACGCGACCGACACCGCGGGGGCGATGCCGACGAAAATCAGCAGCGGTGTCATCAGGAAGCCGCCGCCGATCCCGAACATGCCGGAGACGAAGCCGACCGCAGCGCCCATCGCCAGGATGAGCAACACATTGATCGGAATGTCGGCGATCGGGAGATACAGTTGCACGCGCGTTCGCTTCGGAATTCTGGCCCTGAGTTGGGCCGAAACCGCTCATGGCGTGGTTCTGGAGGCGGCGCGGATTGCGAGCCGCGTCCTCGTCTTAGACGATATCGTCCGTTGATGGGATTAAAGAATTCGGTAAAGGCGCGGTTTTCCGCCTCTACCGATGAGGCACCTTTCAAGGTGGTAAATTTTGTTGGGCCAGGCGCAGGCCGGGGGTATCACGACTTCCTGGCCGGATCGGTGACGAGGTTCATGGCGGCGGCCTCGCTGGTGCCGAGCCAGCGGATTTTCTCGGTGGCTGACATCGCCTCGACGACCGACGAGGCGACGCCCATCTTGGTCATGTAGCTGAGCACATAGCCCATGGTGCGCTGTGCCGAAGCGGTGGGGTCAGCGCCCGGCTTGGGCGACACGAAGCGGTGAACGCCCAGCCGTGAGCCCTCGACGCCGATGCGGGCCTTGCCGCCGGCATAGGTCATCACGCAGGCGCTGGCGCAGTAGGACGGTTTGATGCGGCCCGCCGAATCCACCGTGCCCACCGCCGTAGTCAGCCCGCGCGCGCGGATGATCTCGCCCATGATGATGGCCTGGCCGACATTTCCGCCCGGAGACGACAGCAGCACGGTATCGCCGGGCGCGAGTTTGGCGTCATCGAGCTTTTCGCGAAACCAGCTCGCAGTGGCCGGGCCGATCTCGCCCGTGATCGCCAGCGCTGGACGGCCGCGGCCCGAATTGTCCGGATCGAGACTTCCGACCTCCGAAGACGACATGCTCGGCGAGACATAGAGGTCTTTCCAATAGGCCCAGGCCTCGGGTTTGGAGAGCTCCTGATAGGCCTGCGCACCGATGCCGCCGAATATCACGACCGCGAATGCGACCGAGGGCCAGTTGAACCATTTGCTGTGCGGTGGCTCGGGCAGCGGGGGCTGCGGTGGGGCAGGCGGCTCGGCGGGACGTGCGGCCCAGGGGTTGACCGTAGGAATCCCTGATGGGCGTTCCGCGTCCCCCGACGTGTCGTCATTCCGAAAAGACAAATCAATTTCCTCGTCGTTCAGTCGGGCTCGGCGCACACTTCACTGTGCCGAGTCTGCTGAAGGTTTGTTGAGGAAATAAGACCGCCGGTTCGATCCGGCGGCCAGAAAATCTGCCTTAGCGCGCAGCTCGCTTGCCCATCGATGCTTTCGCCCCGACCTGTGCCGGCGCAGCATCCCAACCGCCCGCGGGAGTGGCCACGTTAATGGCGTCCTCGGGCTGGCCTTCCGGTGCGAAAGTCTGGACCGCCAGCCTGGCCGCGGCCAGCGACTGCGGATCGAGGCGCTTGGCGATGTCATCGCGCTTGCGGCCGGCATCGACGTCGCCCTGGGCTCCGGCGAGGCTGAACCACTTGAAGCTCTCGGCAAGGTTCTGTTCGACGCCGATGCCTCGGGCATAGAGAATGCCGAGATTGAACTGGCTGTCGGCCACGCCGCGATCGGCCGCCTTGCGGAACCAGTACGACGCGCTCTTGTAGTTGGCGCCCTTGGTGCCGCCATCGGCATCGAGCACGGCGAGATTGTGCATTGCCTTGGCGTTACCACGGTCGGCGGCGAGCACGTAATAGCGGCGGGCGACGTCGAGATCCTTCTTCGCGCCGAGGCCCTTCTCGAACAGCGCGCCCAGGCGGAACATGGCCGGCACGACATTGGCCTGCGCCGCGCGGTCATACCACTTGGCGGCTTCGTCGTAGTTCTGCGCTACGCCCTTGCCTTCGGCATAGCGGACGCCGATTTCGAACGCGGCAGAGGCGTCGCCCTTGAGCGCCGCGTTGCGCAACGCGGTGCTGCCGATGGTCTCGGGCAGGCGCTCGCCGGCGGGGATGGAGGCTGTGGTGATCTTCTGACTGCTCGACGGCAACACCGGCCCGGCGGCACTGGCCTGCGGTGCGGCAATGCTGCCGGTCACGTCGGGCGACACATATGGCACGGGCGCGGCCTGTGGCACTGGCTGCGGCGCAGGCTCGACGGCGGCGGGTGGCGGTGCGATCAGCGATTGCTTGCCGATCGGGGTCGGCGACGTCATCAACGGCGCGGCCGGCACGGGAGCAGCGGGCTTGGTCAGGACCTCGGCCGGCTCGGGCGCGTTCAGCTGCAGCGGCGGTGCCGAGTGAATATTCTCGGCCAACGGCGCCGGCGAACCGCTGTCCAGCAGCGTCATCGCCATCTTGAACGAGCCGAGCACGATCACGACCACGCTGGCGCCGACCAGCAGTGAGCGGATCTTCGAGCCGATCGTGGAGGATGACTTTTCGCTATCGGCAAGCTGCGGCCCGGGTCTGGTGGCCTTCGATTTGTCGGTCCTGGATTTGTCAGACCTGGACTTGTCGTTGCCGGTTGCGGCGGCAGCCTGTGCGGCGCGACGCGCGGCAGCAATGAAACTCGACGCCGTGGCCTGTTCGGGGGCATCGACGGCGATTTCGCTGATAGCGTCTTCCGACGCGGCGATGCGTTCGGATGGCGATGCGCCGCGGCCCTGCGGACGCGTGCCGGGTTCGAGCGGATGATCTGGTGGCAGCGCCGGGTCAACCATCGGGCGCGGCGACGCACGCTCAGCAGCGGATGCAGACTGCGCGACTGGCTTTGGCGCGGGCGGAGGATCGAGAATGTCGCTGATCGCCTTCGGCATCGGGAAGGCCGATGCCGGTTCGTGCGAGATCGCAGTTGCCGCGAAGTCGCGCGGCGCGGCATCGAAGTGAACCTGCGGCGGACGCACCTCGACCTGCGACGGCGCAGCCTGTGGCTTCACCGGATTGGGCATCTGCGGGCGCGTCGGAGCCGGCACCGAAACATCTGGTGCAGTCGCGGGGCGCGAGGTCGGAGCGGGTGTTGCAACGGGCGCGGATTGCTTGGCAGGCGCGGCGCTGACCGCGCGCAGATCGCCCTCGATCCTTGCGAGGCGATCGACCACATGGCCGAGCGTGGAGTGTACGACCTCAAGCGAATCCTGCGTGTGGCGGTCGGTTTCCGACTGGCTGAAGCGCATGTCGGAGAGTTCGCGCTTGATCGTGTCGACCAGGCCGGGATCGATCGATGACGCCTTGCTGCGGGGATTGTCCAGCGCGGCGAACAGCGATTGCTGGCGTTCGAGATGGCGCAGGATGTCCTGCAGCCCGTCCTCGACGCGACCGAGATTGTTGCCGCGCGTATCGGTGATGCTCTCCATCCGCTCGAGCAGATAGGAGACGCGCTGTTCGAGATGCGCGAAGGCCGACGACGAGTCATTGCCCACCGGCATATGGTCGAGACGCTCGGACAGCGTCCGCAATGCGGTTTCCAGATGATCCGAGCTGGCCATGACAGCCGGGCGCTCGCGATTTTCCAGCGCCGCCGTCAGCGTCATGATGCGCGCTTCGAGCGCGGCAAATGAATCGCTGTTGTCGGCGCGTGCGAGCTGATCGATCTTCGACGACAGCGTCTGCAGGTCGTCGCTGAGACGGCCGAGCGCTTCGTTGGAGGCGACGTTGGAAACGATGGCACGCAGCGCGGCGATCGCGCCCTGCAGCTGTTCCATGGTGCCGGGATCGTTGCTCGAGCGCACGATCAAGTCGATCTTGCCACCGAGATTGCGGATCGCCTCGTCGAAGCCGGCGAGCTGTTCGGCCGGCGTCAGCGTGGTCAGCGTCTTGTGGATGTCGGCGAGCGCGCGTTCGAGATTGGCCAGCACGTCGCCGTCGATGCCGCTGTGGCGGTTGTCGTCGATGCGGCGGCCGAGTTCACGGATCTCGTTCTCGATTGATTCAATCGCGCGACGCGGCATCGCTTCGGTGATGACGTTGCGGATCTCGGCGAGTTCGCTGCGGAAGGCCGCGATCGACTGCTCGATATTATTGTCCGGGCGCTGCAGCGCGTCGATCTTGGTCGTGATCTGGAACAGCTGGCGCTCCAGGCCGGACATATCCGGCATGAAGCTTTGCGGCGGCGCGGCAGGTTGTGCGTAAGGCGGCTGTACAAATGACGGTGCAATCGGCGGCGCATTGCGCGGGGCCATGCGCGGCGTGCCGTCGAGTTCGCCCTGGCGGGCGGCGATCTCGGCGATAGCGAAATCCAGCGAAAACGGATCGATCGGCGGCGAGGCGCTATAGACCTGATTGGCGGCGCGCTCGACCATATCGATGCGCGGCTGTTGCGGCGGCGGCGCGGGGCGATATGCGGGCTCGCTGATCTGCGACAAACGCGCATCAAGCCGCGAAATCGCATCATTGAGCTGGCGCGCAACACCGGGCTCGCTGCTGCGCTGGGCAGGCTTCGAAAACAGTTCGATCTGCCGTGCAATGGCGTCGAGCCGCTCGTGGATTTCGACGACATCGGCCGCGTCGCGCTGCGGCAGGGCCGCACGCGGGGTGAGGGGGCGTTCCTGGTCGCGCGGGCGTGCATTGGGCGAGTTGTAGCGCGGGGGAGCTTCGCCGATGGTCGAGTTCAGCCAGTCGCCGAGCGACATGCCGGCACGGCGCGCCGCAGCTTCGGCCCGCTCGCGAACCGATGGCTCAATCCCGTCAACACTCCACGATACGCGCGAATTCATGCTTTGGTCCGGTTCCGAGCTTGACGCCCACCAGCGCCTGCAGCCTCCCCCGCGCGTCCCATTGTGAAGACAATCGTAACGTGCGCGGGTCGTCTGCCTCTGATCCGGACTTTTCAGGGTTAGGGTAAATAACGGGTTAAGGATCGGGCTCGGCCAGCCTTAAAAGTTAACTCGCTGATATACTTGCGCCGATTTGCAGGTAGGATCGGATGTCTCTGACTTTGGCGTCAGCGCGTAAACAGCGCACTCAAATCGTCGACATCCAGTTCGGTGATGGCGCTGTGGCGCGGATCCATCACCGCGGACTGGCCGATATAGGCCCAATAGAGAAACTCGGCGCGGGGCAGTGCCCGCTGGCTTTCCACCCCGGCCTCAATCAACCATTTCGCCATATAGCCGACCCGCCTCGCATCCACCGAGGCGACCATTTTGGCGACGTCTGTGTCGGTCGAGGCCATGGCGCGGATGGCACGGTCCAGGCTGCGATCTTCGTTGAAAGCGAGCTTCATCAGGTGGGTCAGACGTGCGGCGCCAGCGACCGAGGCGTCGATCCCCTCGATCACCTGATCGGTCGTCCGCTCCTGCCAGCGCTGCAGAAGCTGTAGTCGAAATTCAGATATGTCTTTGAAATGCCAATAGAAACTTCCGCGTGACACGTTTAGGCCGGTGGCCAGTGCGCCGACCTTCAGCGCGTCGGCGCCTTGCCGCGCGAGGATCCTCAGCCCGTGGTCGAGCCAGGCCGAGCGCGTCAGGCGGTCTTTGGTCAGTTGGTCATCCATTCCCCGACCATACACATGTGTATTGACGAAATCCACGCTCTGGCGTTAACGTCCATGCAGAAGTGTATGGAGCGGCACTGGCCGAACAGTGCCCGATGCGGGAGGGAGAGCCGATGAGCGTGAGCGGCCTCGATAGATGGTACAGCTTCATGCGGTCTCATGATCGGGCGATGCTGTGGGACCTGCTGCATCCGGACGCCGTGTTCGAAAGCCCGGTCGTGCATGCGCCGCAGCGGGGCCGTGAGATCGTGTTCAAGTATCTGACGACTGCAGAGAAAGTGCTGGGTGGCCCCGGCTTCGCCTACAAAGGCGAATGGCGCAGCGACAACGGCGCGGTGCTCGAATTCGAGAACGAGATCGAAGGCATCAAAATCAATGGCGTCGACATGATCACCTTCGCCGATGATGGGCGCATTACCCACTTCAAGGTGATGGTCAGGCCGCTCAAGGCCATCAACCTGTTGCACCGGTTGATGGGCGAGGAATTGGCGCGGCAATGAGCCGCCAGCCGCTTGCTTCATCTCCGATAACAATTGCGTAAATCTGACACGGCGCCGCCGTATCATCCGATCAATCGAATTCAAACCGAGAGAATTCCATGCCCAGCTACAAAGCCCCGCTCGAAGACGTCGGCTTCCTGCTCAACGACGTGTTTCAGTTCGATCGCTACAACAACCTGCCCGGCTTTGCTGACGCGTCCGCCGATGTGCGCGAAGCGATTCTGGGCGAAGCCGCCAAGCTCAGCGAAGAAGTGCTGCAGCCGCTGAATCGTGTCGGCGATCTCGAAGGCTGCAAGCGCAACGACGACGGCAGCGTGACGACGCCGAAAGGCTTCAAGGAAGCCTATAAGCAGGTCGCCGAGGGCGGCTGGCTCGGCCTCTCGGCTCCCGCTGAATTCGGCGGTCAGGGTCTGCCGGTGACGCTGTCGCAGACCGTCGCTGAATTCCAGATCTCCGCCAATATGGCGTTCTCGATGTATGGCGGCCTTACCATGGGCGCGACCGCAGCACTCATCGTGCACGGCAAGCCCGAGCAGAAGTCGATGTTCCTGCCGAAGATGGTCGCCGGCGAATGGACCGGCACCATGAACCTCACCGAGCCGCATTGCGGCACGGATCTGGGTCTGCTGCGCACCAAGGCCGCGCCGCAGGCGGACGGTAGCTACAAGATTTCCGGCACCAAGATCTTCATCTCGGCCGGTGAGCACGACCTTGCCGACAATATCATCCATCTGGTGCTGGCCCGCATCGAGGGCGCACCAGCCGGCATCAAGGGCGTGTCGCTGTTCGTCGTGCCGAAGTTCATGGTCAATGCCGATGGATCGATCGGCGCACGCAACGGCGTGATGTGTGGCTCGATCGAGCACAAGATGGGCATCCACGGCAATTCCACCTGCGTGATGAATTACGACGGCGCCACCGGCTGGCTGATCGGCGAAGAGAACAAGGGCATGCAGGGCATGTTCGTGATGATGAACGAAGCCCGTCTCGGTGTTGCCGTGCAGGGTCTCGCGCAGTCCGAAGTCGCCTATCAGAATGCGGTTGCCTATGCGAAGGATCGCCTGCAGGGCCGCTCGCTGACCGGGCCGAAGTCGCCGGACAAGCCGGCCGATTCGATCATGGTTCATCCGGACGTGCGCCGCACGCTGCTCACCATCCGCGCCTTCAACGAAGCCGCCCGTGCCATGGTGGTGTGGACCGCGCTGAAGAGCGACGTCGCGCATCGCTCGGACGATCCGAAGGAGCGTCAGGCTGCCGACGATCACATGGGCCTGATGACACCGGTGCTGAAGGGTGTTTTGACTGACGGCGGTTTTGCCAATGCGGTCTCAGCGCAGCAGATGTTCGGTGGTCACGGCTATATCGCCGAATGGGGCATGGAGCAGTTCGTGCGCGACGCGCGCATTGCCATGATCTATGAAGGCGCCAACGGCATCCAGGCACTCGATCTGGTCGGCCGCAAGCTGCCGCGCGATGGCGGCCGTGCCGCGATGGCGTTCTTCGGCGAGGTCGGCGCATTTGCGAAGGAGCATGGCGCTGACGAAGCCATGAAGCCTTACATCGATCCGCTCTCGAATGCGCTCGGTCATCTGCAGCAGGCGACTATGTGGCTGATGAACAATGCTATGATGAAGCCCGACAACGCCGGTGCCGGCGCTACCGATTACATGCAGCTGTTCGGCCTCACCGCCTTCGCCTATATGTGGGCGAAGATGGCCAAGGTGGCGCAGGACAAGATTGCCACTGATGGTGCGACACCCTATCTGACCACCAAGCTGGTCACCGGCCGCTTCTTCATGGAGCGGATGTTGCCCGAAACCGCACTCCATCTCGCCCGCATCCAGACCGGCAGCGCGACGACGATGGAGCTTCCTGCGGAAGCGTTCTAGTCACTATATGCGCCGTCATGCCCGGCCTTGTGCCGGGCTCCACGCCTTGGCGGCGCGCGAGAGAAGACGTGGATGGCCGGGACATCTAGCGAAGCCGCGCTTCGCGCTTTTGCCCCGGCCATGACGGCGTTATAGAAATTCGAACAACACGATTAATCGCGAGGGAGACACCATGCCCGAGGCATATATCTACGATCACGTTCGCACGCCGCGCGGCCGCGGCAAGGCCGATGGCTCGCTGCATGAGGTGACCGCGCTGGCGCTCGCTACTGCACCGCTGAAGGCGCTCAAGGAGCGCAACAACCTGCAGCCGGGCACTATCGATGACGTCATCCTCGGCGTGGTCGATCCGGTCGGCGAAGCCGGCGGCGATATCGCACGCATGGCTGCGCTGTCCGCCGGCTACGGCAACGACGTCCCGGGCATCCAGATCAACCGCTTCTGCGCTTCCGGCCTCGACGCCGTGAACTTCGCCGCGGCACAGATCATGTCGGGCCAGCACGAAATGACCATCGGCGGCGGCGCTGAATCCATGAGCCGCGTCGGCATTGGTGCTGCCGGTGGCGCATGGCCGGTCGATCCGTCGATCGCCGTTCCTGCCTATTTCATGCCTCAGGGCGTCTCGGCCGATCTGATCGCAACCAAATACGGTTTCTCCCGCGACGACGTCGATGCCTATTCGGTGCAGAGCCAGCAGCGCGCTGCCAAGGCCTGGGATGAAGGCCGCTTCAAGAATTCGGTCATTCCGGTGAAGGACATCAACGGCCTCACCATTCTGGCCAAGGACGAGCATATGCGTCCGTCCACGACGATGCAGTCACTGGCCGCGCTGCAGCCGTCCTTCGTGACGATGGCGCAGATGGGCGGCTTCGATGCCGTGGCGATCCAGTCGCATCCGGAAATCGAAGGCGTCAACTACGTCCATCACGCCGGCAACTCGTCGGGTATCGTCGATGGCGCTGGCGCCGTGCTCCTCGGCAGCGAGGCGGCCGGCAAGAAGGCGGGCTTGAAGCCGCGCGCGAAGATTCGCGCCTTTGCCAATATCGGCTCCGAGCCGGCGATGATGCTCACCGGTCCGGTGGACGTCACCAAGAAGGTGCTGGAGCGTTCCGGCATGAAGCTGTCGGACATCGATCTGTTCGAGCTCAACGAAGCCTTCGCCTCGGTGGTGCTGCGCTTTATCCAGGCTTTCGATATCGACAATGAGAAAATCAATGTCTGCGGCGGCGCCATCGCCATGGGCCATCCGCTCGGCGCCACCGGCGCGATGATCCTCGGCACCGTGCTGGACGAACTCGAGCGCACCAACAAATCGACGGCCCTCGTCACCCTCTGCATCGGCGGCGGCATGGGCACCGCCACCATCATCGAACGCGTGTAAGGAGTGGCCAACATGACCTTCAAGAACTTCAAGGTTGAGACCGACGCCGACGGCATCGCGCTCGTCACCTGGGACATCTCCGGCCGTTCGATGAATGTGCTCGACGTAGCGACCATCGAGGAACTCGGGGCCATCGTCGATCAGACCACTGCGGATGCCGCCGTGAAGGGCGTTGTCATCACCTCCGGCAAGGAAGCTTTCTCGGCCGGTGCCGATCTGTCGATGCTCGAAGGCATGGGCAAGGTGTTTGCCGAGACCAGGGCTGCCAAGGGCGAGGAAGCCGCGCAGCAGATGCTGTTCGACGAGAGCCGGAAGCTGTCGCTGACGCTGCGCAAGATCGAGACCTCCGGCAAGCCATGGGTCGCGGCCATCAATGGCCTCGCGCTCGGCGGCGCGTTCGAACTGACGCTGGCCTGTCACTATCGCGTCGCGGCTGAAAATCCGAAGACGCGTCTGGGCCTGCCCGAAATCAAGGTCGGCCTGTTCCCCGGCGGCGGCGGCACCCAGCGCCTCGCGCGCATGCTGCAGCCGCAAGACACCATGCAGATGCTGCTGAAGGGCGAAGCGATCAATCTCGTCAAGGCGAAGGCGATGGGCATCGTCGGCGCGGTGGTGCCATCGGCCGATCTCATCACGACTGCGAAGGAGTGGATCAAGGCTGGCGGCAAGGCTGTCGCGCCTTGGGACGAGAAGGGCTTCAAGCTGCCCGGCGGCCCCGTCTATTCCAAGCAGGGCATGATGATGTTCCCCGCTGGCAACGCGATCTATCGCCGCGAGACCTTCGACAATTATCCGGCGGCCCGCGCCATCATGCAGTGCGTCTATGAAGGCCTGCAGCTGCCGATGGATGCGGCGCTGCGTGTCGAGTCACGCCAGTTTGCGCATATCCTGCAGACCAAGGAAGCGGCGGCGATGATCCGCAGCCTGTTCCTGTCGATGCAGGAGCTCAACAAGGGTGCGCGTCGTCCGCAGAACGTGCCGCCGACCAAGGTCAAGAAGCTTGCCGTCATCGGTGCCGGCTTCATGGGCGCATCAGTCGGCTTCGTCTCGGCGCGCGGCGGCATGGATGTGGTGCTGATCGATCGCGATCAGGCCAGCGCCGACAAGGGCCTCGGTCATTGCATCGCCGCGATCGACGGTCTGATCGCCAAGGGCCGCGCCAAGGAAGCCGATAAGACCGCGCTGCTGGCAAAGATCACCGCGACTGCGGACTTCGACGTTATCAAGGAGTGTGATCTTGTTATCGAGGCCGTGTTCGAGGATCGCGCCGTCAAGGCCGAGATCTACAAGAAGGTGCAGCCGTTGTTGAAGGAAGGCGCCATCATCGCCTCCAACACCTCGACGCTGCCGATCAACTCGCTCGCTGAAGAATTCGCGGACCAGTCCAAGTTCATCGGCATCCACTTCTTCTCGCCGGTCGAGAAAATGATGCTGGTGGAGATCATTGTCGGCAAGAACACCGGCGATGTCGCGCTCGCCACTGCGCTCGACTACGTTCGCGTCATCGGCAAGACGCCCATTGTCGTCAATGACTCCCGCGGTTTCTTCGCCAATCGCTGCGTGCTGCGCTTCACGGCCGAAGGCCTTGAAATGCTGCTCGAGGGCGTGCCGCCGGCGATGATCGAGAACACCGCCAAGATGGCCGGTATGCCGGTCGGGCCGCTGTCGCTGTCGGACGAGATCGCGCTCGATCTGGTGCTGAAGATCATGAAGGCCACCGAAGCCGATCTGGGTTCGCAGGCCGTCGATCAGGCGCAGAAGAAGCTGATCGTCGAGATGGTGGAGAAGCAGGAGCGCTTCGGTCGCAAGAACGGCAAGGGTTTCTACGAGTATCCGCCGAAGGGCAAGGGCTCGAAGGCTCTGTGGAAGGGCATTGCGCCGCTGCTGCCGGAACCGGTCGATCCCGATACGCTCGATGTCGAGGAGCTGAAACAGCGCTTCCTGGTCGTGCAGGCGGTGGAAGCCGCGCGCACCGTCGAGGATCACGTGATCGTCGATCCGCGCGAGGCCGATGTCGGCTCGATCCTCGGCTTCGGCTTCGCGCCGTTCACCGGCGGTACGCTGAGCTATATCGACTTCATGGGCACCAAGAAGTTCGTCGAGCTCTGCCACAAGCTTGAAGCCAAATACGGCTCCCGCTTCACGCCACCGAAGCTGCTCGAAGAGATGGCCGCCAAAGGCGAGACCTTCTACGGCCGCTTCCCGCCGAAGAAACTCGCGGCGGCGTAGGTCTTTCCCCTCGCCCCCCGGACGCGGCGTAGCCGCGGCTGGTGGGAGAGGGTGGATCGACCGCTCTAGCGAAGCTTCGCTTCGCGCGGGCGGTCGAGACGGGAGAGGGGGCTCTCAAGAGCCCTCTCCCGCCTTCGCTCCGCTCAGGCACCCTCTGCTGGGGGAGAGGGGAAGCAGCAAACAAAAAAGGGCCGGATCATTGATCCGGCCCTTTCGTATTTCAGCTCGATGCCAGCAGCTCACGCCGCCTTCATCAGGCCTTCCTTCTCCAGCGCGGCCTGCACTTGCGGGCGGGCAGCGACGCGGTCCTTGTAGGTCATCAGGTTCTTGAATTCGGAGAGATCGATGCTCATCCGGTCGGCCCATTTCAGCATGACGAACAGATAGCCGTCAGCGACGCTGAAATCCTTGCCCAGCATGTAGTCCTTACCTGCGAGCTGGCCATCGAGATATTTGAACTTGCCCATCAGGCGGGTCTTGAAGAAGCCCTTCACTTCGTCGTCGAACACCGGCTGGAACAGCGGGCTGAAGTTCTTGTGCAGCTCCCCGTTGATGAAGCCAAGATACTCCTGCAGCTGGCGGCGTGCATCGCTGCCATTGGCCGGCGCCAGATTTTTGGCAGCAGCCTGGTCGGCGATGTATTGCACGATGACAGGACCTTCGGTCACGAGCGCACCGCTGTCGAGGCCGAGGGCCGGCACTTGGCCCTTGGGGTTGATGGCGAGATAGTCGTCGCCATTTTCCAGCTTCTTGGCTTTGAGGTCGACCTTCACGAGATCGTAAGGCAGGCCAGCTTCGAGAAGTGCGATATGAGGCGAGAGCGAACAGGCGCCTGGCGAATAATACAGCTTCATCGAAAATTCCTCCCTGAGGACATTGGTTTAACCACGCGGGTGACTAAATGCATATGCATGAAAGAGTCAAGATTGATGCAGCTGCATCAAGTGGGCTAGGGTGCCGCCACCATTTGGACTGAGCCATGAAACGTAAACCTTCCACCGAGGCGACAGCCGCCTGGATCCGCCTGATGCGAATCCAGAGCCGGGTGCTGGACGGCGTCGAGCAGGACCTCAAGCGCGCCGGTTTTCCGCCGCTCGCATGGTACGACGCGCTGGCCGAGTTGTCGCGCTCGCCGACCGGCGAGATGCGCCCGGTCGAGCTCGAAAAGCAGATGCTGATACCGCAATATTCGACATCGCGGCTGATCGATCGTCTGGTCGACGAAGGCCTGGCTGCACGCCGCGAATGCAAGATGGACAAGCGCGGCCTGTTCGTCGAAATCACGGCTGCCGGGCGCGAGTTGCACAAGAAGATGGGCTGCGCCTATTCAACGGCAATCGAGAAACATGTCGGCTCGAAACTGTCCGACGCAGATGCAGCAAAACTGTGCGGCCTGCTCGACCGGCTCGGCTGCGCGTGCCAAGAAGCGGCATCGACAGTGACATCGCCGGCCGCCAGAGACGCCGCGCCGGCGCGATGAACCTTAAATTTTTGCCTGCGTTCGCGACCCGCACGGGCCGCGGGCGTTCCCGACACCGCGCGCAACAGATTGCAGCGCCTTTCATTCGGAATTTCCATGGCGCGTGACCAAATCGATATGACGCCGCTGCAATCGCGCGACGAACTCGTGGCGTGGCTGGCGGCGGGCGTGAAGCCGCCATCGGAATTCCGCATCGGCACCGAACACGAGAAGACGCCGTTCACTCTGAACGGTCACAATCCCGTGCCTTACGAAGGCCCGCGCGGCATCGGCGCGGTGCTCGACGGTATGAAGCATCTGCTCGGCTGGGAGCCGATCATGGAAGCCGGCAATATCATCGGCCTCTATGACGTCACCGGCGGCGGCGCAATCTCGCTCGAGCCTGGCGGCCAGTTTGAATTGTCAGGCGCGCCGGTGGAGACGGTCCACCAGACGCAATCCGAATTGATGGCGCATCTGGCGCAGGTGCGCGAAGTGGCGACGCCGCTCGGCATCGGCTTTCTTGGCCTCGGTCTCACGCCATCCTGGTCGCGCGCGCAGATTCCGGTGATGCCCAAGGGCCGCTACAAGATCATGACCAACTACATGCCCAAAGTGGGCCAGTACGGTCTGGACATGATGTACCGGACCTGCACGGTGCAGACCAATCTCGACTTCTCCTCGGAAGCGGACATGGTCAAGAAGCTGCGCGTTTCCGTTGCGCTGCAGCCGATCGCGACCGCCTTGTTCGCAAATTCGCCATTCACTGAAGGCAAGCCGAACGGCTTCCTGTCGTTCCGGTCCGAAGTCTGGCGCGACACCGACAATGCCCGCTCCGGCATGATCCCGTGGGCGTTCGAAGACGGCATGGGCTTCGAACGCTGGGTCGATTACGCGCTGGATGTTCCGATGTATTTCGTCAAGCGCGGCGATACCTATATCGATGTGTCCGGCTCGTCGTTCCGCGACTTCTTCGCGGGCAAGAACGAGAAGATACCCGGCGAGCGTCCCACTCTCTCGGACTGGGCCAATCATCTCTCGACGATTTTCCCGGAAGTCCGCCTGAAGCGTTATCTCGAAATGCGCGGCGCCGATGGCGTGCCGTCGGATCGTTTGCCGGCACTGTCGGCGTTCTGGGTCGGATTGCTTTATGACGACAGCGCCCTCAATGCGGCCTGGGATATCGTCAAGAACTGGACTGCGGCGGAACGACAGGCGTTGCGCGACGATGTGCCGAAGTTGGGCTTCAAGGCGAAGATCAAGGATCGCTATCTGTTCGAAATCGCCAAGGAGTGTCTGCAGTTGGCCCATGGTGGCCTGCGCCGGCGCGGCAAGCTCGACGCGCACGGCCGCGATGAGTCCCACCATCTGGAGGCACTCGATCGGATACTGGATTCCGGCAAGACTCCGGCCGAGCAGATGCTCGACAGGTTCCATGGCGCCTGGGGTGGCTCGGTGGCGCCAGCCTATGAGGAATACTGCTTCTAGATCAGCGGCTTGGCGAAGCTGAAAATCCGTTCATCAGCGGTACAGGTGACCGGCGTTCCAATGGCGTCCTTCTTACGCCGTTTGCAAACCGCTGAAAGTCATCCTGCATGCCGAGGAACCTGTTCAGAGCGTGTCTGACAGCCCTCGCCATGCTGTTGGTCGCAGCCGTTACGCCTGCTCAGGCGCAAACCAATTTCGATCGTCCCGGCGGTGATTATTCGCGCTCGGTCTCACTATCCGGCGATCCGGCCGAATGCGCGCTGATCTGCGAGCGCGACAAGAAGTGTCGTGCCTGGAGCTTCAACTATCCGAGCGACAATTCCGAAAACGCGGTGTGCTGGCTGAAAGACAAGGTGCCGCCGCGGGTCGAGAGCTATTGCTGCGTCTCCGGCGTGCGTGGCGCCGGCGTCATCGAACCGCGCACCGGTCCGGTGGAAACCTCGACTGATCGTTTTGGCGGCGACTATCGTTCGTTCGAGATCAAGAACGACGACAAGGCCGAGCACGGCGATGCCTGCCGCGATGCCTGCCAGGGTGACAATAAATGCCGCGCCTGGACCTTTGCGCGGCCCGGTTATGCCGGCAAGAATGCGCGCTGCTTCCTGAAGAACGACATCAAGCCGCCGCGGCGAAAACCGGGTTTCATCTCGGGCGTTGTGAGGTAGCATTCCAGCAATAAAGGGAGTTGAGCCATGACGCGTCTCCTGCCCGCACTGACATGCGCTGGATTACTGATTGCTGTTACGACGGTCGCCGCCGTCGCCCATCACGGTTGGGGCAGCTACGACGCTGCCAATCCGGTCACCGTGAACGGTCCTGTCGAAAACAGCAAATTCGAGAACCCGCACGCGACGATCGTGATCAAGGGGTCCGACAAGGCTTGGACTGTCACTCTTGCGCCGACCTCCCGCATGACGGCGCGCGGGGCGTCTGCCGATATCGTGGCTGTCGGCAAGACCGTCTCGGCCTTCGGCTATCCATCCACCGTCGAGAAGGACGAGATGCGCGCCGAACGCATCACCGTGGACGGCAAGACCTACGAATTGCGATAGCGCCGGCTCATGACTGAGGGCGCACCCGCGATCTTCATGGCGATGGAAGCGTCCGCAATTGGCGCTGCGATCCGGCAATCGCGCTGGCTCTATATGTCCGCCAATATCGGTCACATCGTCGCGCTGATGTTCTTCGCCGGTGCCATTGCGGTGATGGATGTCCGGCTCGCGGGCGGGTTAGCTGCAACGGCGCCTGGTCCGCTGCTGCGCAGGGCGCGCCGTTTTGCCATTGCCGGATTTCTCGGCCTCGTGCTCACCGGCGGCATTCTGTTTACCGCCGAAGCGAGTCATGTCGTGCTGAACCGCGTGTTTCAGATCAAGGCGGCTCTGATCGCGCTGGGCTTGCTCAATGTTGTCTGGGTCGAGGCGATCATCATGCCGAGGATCGCCGCGTTGCCGCCGCTGTCACCGATGCCTGCGGGCGCGCGGCAAGGCGCGCTGGCATCAATCGCCATCTGGTTCGCGGTCGCCATATGCGGCCGCGCAATTGCTTATTTCTGACGGGAAGAGCCTTCGGTCTCGAACGCCTTGCGCGCAGCTTTCGAGGCCAGCGCCAGCCACTGTCGCCGCAACAGCGGTTCGACCAGGGCGCGCTTCGCCTTGGAGAGGCGGATCAACACCATCGGATAATCGCGATATAGTGATCGGTGAAATAGAAGATATTCGGTTCGTTCTCGACGAGCATGTCGCGCTCGTCCCGCGGAACACCGGGCATCACCAGCGAGTCGCCGTCTTCCTTTAGTCGGACCAGCAGTTTCTTGCGCACCTTGAGAGCCGGTGTGCCGTAGGAAGTGCCATCGTCGACTTCAGGCCAAACGCGCGCGAGTGTGCGGATATCTTCGAACGTCATAGCGGCCTTGCCTCGCCGGTCATGTCGAGATGCCAAGCTTCCGGAGCGTGAAGCTTGAGTTCAGGCCACAGAGCCCGCCAGCGCGCAGATTTGGTCCGATACGCCTCTGCGGAGAAATTTGGCACCAGATTCGGGCGCACGACGAATCCACCCACGTCATCAAGTCCGGCTGGCGCGTAGACATCTACACCATTGCTGCTCAGGCCGACTTGCGTGCATCGGGTGAGAAACCGGTCGATGCCATCCGTTGCGCAAGACAAAGCAGGGTATGGCTTGCCGTGTTTCTCGGGATACCAGAGATGGACGCGGGCCTGATTGCGTACTTCGATGCGAGAGCCGGTACGGTCGGCGCACTCGCGGAAGCCGGCGATGATTCGATCTTCAGCCTCCCACGACAGATCGGGGTCGAAGTAGAACACGTCGTAGTCATTGATGCCGTAATCGACCCTGCGGCCGGTCAATACGTTCCACGCCGTTTGCGTCAGACAACCGGCGACGATCCAGGCGTCCGGGAGACCGAGTTCATTCAGCCGGCAGAGTAGCGCGTCATGGACTGGATTGCGCAGCACAGCGGAAATGAAATCTGCTGTGCGCATGCTGCTGTCGCGGCGCTCAATGCACCCCGGTAAAGAACCGTGCCATCCGGAAACCCGATAGCCAGTTGGTCACCGGCTGGCTACGCACGCCGAGATCCCATGAGCCGACGATGGCATCGACGCGGCCGACGAGATTATCCATCGGCAGCAGGCCGACACCGCCTTGGCTTACCGGCACACGACTGTCGGCGGAGTTGTCGCGGTTGTCGCCCATCACGAACAGATGGTCGGGGGGAATGACGACTTCCGGCGTGTTGTCGAGGCGGCCGTTGTCGCGCAGCTTGAAGATCGGATGCGACACGCCGCCGGGCAGGGTTTCGACATAACGATGCGCCGGTTCGGAGCCGCCGCTGTCATCTTCCGCGGCACCGATGCCGTCGGCCTTCACCGACGTCGCGACGCCATTGAGCCAGACCTGACCGCCGCGCAGTTCGACGCGATCGCCGGGCAGGCCGATTACCCGCTTGACCCAGACCTGGGAGCGGTCGCCGGGCCAGCGAAACACCACGACATCGCCGCGCTTCGGCGTGGTCGCGAAGACGCGGCCGGTCTCGGGAAGGGAGACATGGATCGGCAGCGAGGCTGTTGAATAGCCGTAGGGAAACTTGGTCGCCAGCAATGCATCGCCGATCAGAAGCGTCGGCTCCATGGAGGCCGACGGCACATAGAACGGCTCGGCGAGAGCCCCCTTTGCCACGAAGACGATGCCGACGATCGCGACGATCTGTGCCAGCTGGCCGGACCAGCGCTTTGCAGTCGATGCGACGGTTGTGGTTTCCGTATCCGTAGTCACTGGCCCGTTCCTCCGATGGTCACCTTGTCCATGCGCAGCGTCGGCTGGCCGACGCCGACCGGCACGCCCTGGCCGTGCTTGCCGCAGGTCCCGATGCCGTCATCGAGCGCGAGATCGTTGCCGATCATGCTGATGCGGTGCAGGTCGGTCGGACCGTTGCCGATCATCATCGCGCCCTTCAGCGGCGCGCCGATCTTGCCGTTCTCGATCTTGTAGGCCTCGGTGCACTGAAACACGTATTTGCCGGAAGTTATGTCGACCTGGCCGCCGCCGAAGTTCACCGCATAGATGCCGTTCTTCACCGAAGCCAGAATCTCCGCGGGATCGCGCTGGCCGGCCAGCATGTAGGTGTTGGTCATGCGCGGCATCGGCACATGGGCATAGCCCTGACGGCGGCCGTTGCCGGTCGGCTTCATGCCCATCAGGCGCGCGTTCTGGCGGTCCTGCATGTAGCCCACAAGGATTCCGTCCTCGATCAGTGTGGTGCGGTTGGTCGGCGTGCCTTCGTCGTCGATGGACAGCGAGCCGCGGCGCGACGAGATCGTGCCGTCATCGACGACAGTCACGCCCTTGGCGGCAACCTGCTGACCCATCAGACCGGCGAAAGCCGAGGTCTGCTTGCGGTTGAAGTCGCCTTCGAGCCCGTGGCCGACGGCTTCATGCAGCATCACGCCGGGCCAGCCGGGGCCGAGCACCACATCCATTTCGCCGGCAGGGGCCGGGATCGATTCCAGGTTCACCAGCGCCTCGCGCAGCGCGCCGTCGGCTGCCGTGCGCCACGAACCGCTCTCGATGAAGCGCGCATAGCCCTCGCGGCCGCCATAGCCCTTCGAGCCGCTTTCCTGCCGATCACCCTGACCGGCGACGACGGAGATATTCACGCGGACCAGCGGACGGATGTCGCGATAGCTCTCGCCGTCCGGACGCAGGATTTCGACCACCTGCCAGGTGGCGCCGAGGGAGACCGAGACCTGGCGCACGCGCGGGTCCTTGTCGCGGACATAGGCGTCGATTTCGGCCAGCAGCTTGACCTTGGCCTCGAAGCCCGGCGCATCCAGCGGATTGTCGTCACTATAGAGCCGCACATTAGTGTGCGAGGGCGCTGCGGCAAAGGTACCGGCATAGCCGCCACGGACCGCATTGACCGCATCAGCCGCACGGATCAGCGCCGGGATCGAGACATCGGAAGAATGCGCATAGCCGACGGCATCGTCCTTGACGGCGCGGAGGCCAAACCCCTGCGCGGTGTCATAGGTCGCCTGCTTCAGCCGGCCGTTGTCGAAACCGAGTGCCTCGGACTGGCTGTATTCGAGAAACAGCTCGCCATCGTCAGCTCCCTGTAGCCCCCGCATCAGCTCGCGGCGAACCTCGTCGCGGTCCAGATTGGCGCGGTCGATCAGGGAGGTGGTGGCTGGGCTGGTCATGCAGGCTCCAATGTCAGCGGCGCGGCCCCGGCGCCAGGCGCGGGCCCACGATTTCAATTTGTAGCGACAACCCGGGGATGGGTCGCCTTACAATGGCGTAACCTGCGGCGAAACAGGCGATTCAAACCAAGATAGGTGCTGTTTTGACAAAAAGGGAGGCCTGCACATCGCCGGGGCGAGATCCTCTGGGGGCAACCGTGCCAGCCATGATGGGGCTACCTTGGAGCTATTACAAACTGCGCTCCGATGCGCCTCAGGCTGCAGTGCGGTAGACCTCCGAGCATCATCCTGTGCGAACGGTATTCCTTGCAGGACTAATCTCTTCTGGCAATTATCGCTTTTCATGGCCTCACGAACCAAATCCGCATTCCTGCAAGTCCATTCCATCATCGGCCTGGCGATCTCGCTGATCCTGGGCCTGATCGGTCTGACCGGCGCCATGCTGAGCTTCGAGGACGAAATCGTCGCTGCGTTGAACCGCGATGTGACGAAAGTCGATCCGCGGCCTGCACCTGTGCTCGGACCTGATGAGCTGGTGGCGCGGGTTCAGGCGGTGCCGGGGGCGGGCAAGGTTGGCCTCATCGTCTTTTCGAGCGAACCGGGTATCGCGGTACGTATGCGCTTTGCCCGCAGCGAGACTGGGGAACGCTCGTCGGTCTATGTCGATCCCTATGACGGCCGCGTCGTCTCGGCGATGCAGGGGGAGGGCTTCTTTGCGACGCTGCGCAACCTGCATCGCTTTCTGCTGCTGCCCGGTAACGGCAATGGCTATGGCCGTCTGATCACCGGCGTCGCCGTGCTCGGCCTGTTCGTGTTGCTGATCTCCGGGATGGTGCTGCGCTGGCCGCGCCGTGTCCGCAGCATCAAGGCCTGGATGAAGCCGAATCTGGCGATGCCCGGCCGTCCGTTTCACAGGTCGCTGCATAGCGTCGTCGGCACCTGGTTGCTGCCGGTCTATCTGGTGACCATTCTCACCGGCCTTTGGTGGTCGTTCGACTGGTACAAGGCCAGCGCGACCTGGCTTCTGTCGAGCAAGCCCGCTGTGACCGCGCCGGCCATGCGCGCAGCAAAGGGGGGCGCCAAAGCACCTGCCGCTGATGCGCCTGCGGTTCCGTCACTCGACAAGGTCTGGTCGACGTTTCTGGCTGATCAAGGCAGCCGCTATGCGATGGCGATCATGCAGGTGCCGAACGGACCGGGCAGTGTCGTGCGTATCCGCTCGGTGGCAAAGGATGCGTCATTCGATGAAGCGCGCGACGATTTCCGCATCGATGGCGTGACCGGCCGCATGGTGTCGGCAGAACTCTACAACGACAAGACATTCGGTGAGTGCATTCTGGCCGCGGTGCTGCACATCCACACCGGTGCATTCCTGGGGCTGCCCGGTCGCATCGTGTTCTTGCTGGCCGCGGCCCTGATGCCGCTGTTCACTGTGACCGGCTTCATCCTGTATTTCTCGCGCCGCCGCCTGCGCGCGGCATCGAAGCCCGGGCGCCGTCATGCGGTCAACCTGGTGCCCGGCGAGTAAGCCGCTCTGTTCCCGGATCAAGGATGAGTCAGGGGCGCTGCGCTCTCGTCGGATCCGGATGAGGTCGCGGATCGGGCCTGCATCGCAGAGAAATGCGCCTGCGACCATCGGAACAGTTCGTCGAAGACCGGCCTGAGCGCTCTCGCCGATTCCGTGATTTCATATTCCACCCTCGGAGGTATCTCGGCGAAGACCGTGCGCTTGACGAGTCCGTTGGACTCGAGATCGCGCAGTTGTGTCGTCAGCATGTGTTGCGTGACACTCGGAATCGCTCGCTGCAGTTCTCCAAACCGGTGCTTGCTCTGGACCAGTTGCCAGAGGATCTCACATTTCCATTTGCCGGTAATCATCCCCAGCGCCCGATGAAAATCTTCTACTTCCCGGCCCCGCTGACATTCGGGGAGCGCGATATCGCCTGTTTTTCCATTAGTCATGTTTTTCATACTATCTCAGAAAAAGCATTCTACTTGTCTTTTTCATCTTACTGCCGAAATTTGTGCTTCGAAAGCGCGCCGTGGATCTGAAGCAGACTTTGTCGTCAGCCGCGCCGCCGAAACCGTTTTGACCATCTTCGGAGCTGCTTATGTCATCGTCTTCCGTCACCTCGTCAGCACCGCGGCGCTGGACCTCCATCAGTCTCTGGGCCGTCAGGGGCTTGCTCGCTCTTGCGTTCGCCGCTGCGGGGACTGGCAAGCTTTACGGCGTGCCGATGCTCGTCGAGGAGTTCGAACATATCGGTCTTGGGCAATGGTTCCGCTATCTGACCGGCACGCTCGAAATCCTCGGAGCGGTCCTGATCATCATTCCGTCAACGGTCGCGTTTGGCGCGGCCCTCCTGTGCTGCATCATGATCGGTGCGATTTTCACGCATGTGTTTGTCATTGGCGGTTCGCCGATTCCGGCGATCGTGCTGCTCGCATTGAGCGCTATCGTAGCTTACGCCAAGCGCAGCATGATCCTCAGGTAGCGAGCGCTCACGCTCTCATCCGGCCATCCACGGATTGCCGTTGAAAAAAGCCGAACGTTTCAGTGTGTTCGAGTGCAAGTGATGATTTCAATGCGGAGTTATAGCGGCAAGGCTTTGGCCACGGTGGCGTTCGGTCTGGCGTTTGCGGCACCGTTATTCGTCACTCTGGCTTTGACGGACGCAGGGTCCGCCATTTCAAAGCCGTGGGCGCCGGAGACGAAGCCTGCGGCGGCCAAGGCACATCGTCTCGTACTGCAGATCAACACTGACGACCCGACCGTCATGAGAGCGCTGATTTCGACGTCGCTGAACCTGCCGAAATACTACCGGGAGACGAAGCAGGACTTCTCGATCGAAATCGTCGCTTACAACGCCGGCATTCATATGTTTCGAGTGGACACGTCGCCAGTCAAGGAACTGCTGAAGGTCGTCCAGGCTCTTACCCCTGACATTCGCTTTGTGGTCTGCGAAGCGACTAAGCTCGGTATGGAGCGCAGCGAGGGTCATCCGATTTCGTTTATCGATAATGTCCAGATGGTTCCGAGCGGGCCTGGACGGATCATCGAGCTACAGGAAGCGGGTTGGTCCTATATCCGATCCTGAGCGGCACGCTTCGCTACCCTATTTGATGCCCATCGGAGGCTGGACCGTGACAACACCGCATCGCGCACGGGCTGTCGCTCGCTCGCTAATCTCGCGACGTACGCTGCTCAAAGGGGCATTGGCCACGACGGCCGCATTGGCGGCGGGGGGCGCTGCCGTGGATGCGCGGCCAGATGGGCCGCCGCCCTTTGGCACCACCCGGCATCAGTTCACTGTCATCCGGGGAGCGCGGCCGATCCCGTCCGTTGCGGTGCCTCGCCTAGTTGGCAAGCCGGTTGATCTGACCGCGTTTCCAGGAAAGGTCGTTCTGGTCAATTTCTGGGCGACATGGTGCCCGGCCTGCAAGACCGAGTTGCCGATCCTTGATCGGCTTCAGGATATCGAGACGCGCGCAAATCTGCAGGTGATCGCGATCGCCACCGATCGCGCAGACGTTGCTTCGTTTGTGCGCAACCTGAAGCTGAGACACCTCGATGTCGGTATCGACCCTGGTGGACTGGTCGCGCGTGCCGGCGAGGTTGCTGCTCCGGATACTCCGTTCAGCCTCTACGCGATGCCTATCTCATATCTGATCGGGACGACGGGGCAGGTCGAGGGATATCTTGCTGGAGAGGCCGACTGGACATCTGAAGATGCCCGGCGATTGCTGGACTATTACAGAGGGCGCGGTTCCGGCTAATGCTGCCGGGTTCAAAGCCTATGGCAGCTTGTCGTAACCCTCGCCGATGCCGTTGAGGCTGAGCGGGAAGCCGATGCCTTCTTCGGGCGTTTCGAAGATGATGAAGGTGGCAGTCTTGGCGGTGCGGAGCTGGGCGAGCAGCTTGTCGTCCATCACGACTTCGGCAACGCAGCCATTGGGCAGGCAGCGCACGAAGCCGGCGCGGCCGACGTCCTGATTGTCGAGCTTGAGGCCGAGGCCGGATGGCAGCAGCACGCCGAGCGGCGCCACCACGCGCATCAGCTTGCTCTTCTGGTCGGCGGTCTTCAGCACGATCACGGTCAGGCCGGCATTGGAGCGGTCTTCCGCCACCACGCTCTGGATCAGGGCGCATTGTTCGGCCTGGGCACCGGGCGGGGTGTCGCAGCGGATCTGCCAGTCGCCATGAACCGAGCGCACCGCGCCCTGCGCGTTGGCGGTACCCGGGACGGCGGCGATCGCCGCCAGGGCGAGACAACCGAGCGCCAGCCGGCGCCAGCCTGCGATCCCATGGGCCGGGCGGTTCAGGGTCGGTTTATGCTGCAACTTCGAGTGCCCCATCCGGGTCGATTCCTTAGGCGGTGACGTGGTGGTCGTAGTCCAGGGCAGCACGCTTGACGCTGTCTGTCCGGAGGATTTTTCCAAACCACGGAATGATACGGCAATGACGGCGCCTTGAAGGCATCCACGGAGCCACGAAAGCGCTCGCAGGCGCGAATCAGCATCCTGCCGATCGCCTGATCTGTGCCTACATCGGACAATTCCGCTGTCAAGCGCCGTTCGGCTGCCGCACGCCTGTTTATGCCTGATTTCATGCAGCAATTGCGACCTTCGTTCAATACCGCCGAATGCATTACGGGATGCGCCACTCCTGCATTGCGACAGACCGCGAATTATGGTTTGAGAGGCTAGATTTCGACGCATTCTAACAACTGCCTCCAGGCCAATCACTTGGGCGTTTTGGCAAATTGGCAGGGTGCGGATCGGGCGGCATAATTCGGCGACAGGCCGAAATGCGACAGTAAATATGGGAGCGCGAGCGGCATGAGGATGTCGAGGGGCCAGATTGGCCGCCGGTTGCTGGGGTTAGCAGTTGTTGGGGCCGGGCTTGCTTTTGGCGGTGCTGCATTCGCAGAGGTGATGGGCCAGCCCGCGCCGTGGGAATTCAAGCTGCAGGAAGCCGCCACGCCGGTGATGGAGAACATCACCTGGTTTCATAATTTCCTGCTCTGGCTGATCACCGCCATCACACTGTTCGTGCTTGTACTTCTCGTCATCGTGGTGATGAAGTTCAACTCCAAGGCCAACCCGGTCGCATCCAAGACCACGCACAACACGCTGATCGAAGTGGCGTGGACCATCATCCCGGTTCTGATCCTGGTCGCTGTGGCGGTGCCGTCGTTCCGTCTGCTGTTCCTGGAACTCGATATTCCGAAAGCCGACCTGACCATCAAGGCAACCGGTAAGCAGTGGTTCTGGACCTACAGCTATCCCGACAACGGCCCGTTCGAATTCGACTCGCTGATGGCCGCTGACAAGCAGCCGCGCCTGCTTGCCGTCGATAACGAAGTTGTCGTTCCCGTGAACAAGGTCGTGCGCGTGCAGACGACCGCCGCGGACGTCATCCATTCCTTCGCGATCCCGTCCTTCGGCATCAAGATCGACGCCGTTCCGGGCCGTCTGAACGAGACCTGGTTCAAGGCCACCAAGACCGGCATGTTCTACGGCCAGTGCTCGGAACTGTGCGGCAAGGATCACGCGTTCATGCCGATCGCGATCCGCGTCGTCAGCGATCAGGAATTCACCGCATGGGTCGAGACCGCGAAGAAGAAGTTCGCGTCCAATCCGGCGAATTCCTATGCTTCGGCCGGAACTGCTGTGGCGCAGTAAGCGGTTGGCGGAGCCGCGAGGCTCCGCACGCACTGTAAGAAATTAGGGCGAGGGGACCGCAAGGTCCAAAGACTGCCAGAAGAAGACAAAGCAGGATTTGAAAATGGCAACGACCGCGGCAACACCGGCTCACGACGATCACGCCCACGACGATCATGCGCATGCGCATCCGACGGGGTGGCGGCGTTACGTCTATTCGACGAACCATAAGGACATCGGCACGATGTACCTTATCTTCGCGATCGTGGCGGGCGTCATCGGCGGCATCATGTCGATCCTGATCCGCATCGAGTTGATGTATCCGGGCGTCCAGATATTCCACGAAAGCCACACCTACAACGTCTTCGTCACCTCGCACGGCCTGATCATGATCTTCTTCATGGTGATGCCCGCGATGATCGGCGGTTTCGGCAACTGGATGGTGCCGCTGATGATCGGCGCGCCGGACATGGCGTTCCCGCGCATGAACAACGTGTCGTTCTGGCTGCTGCCGGCTGCCTTTGCGCTGCTCATCATCTCGACCTTCGTGGAGGGCGAGCCCGGCGCCAACGGCGTCGGTGCCGGCTGGACCATGTATGCGCCGCTCTCGACATCGGGCCATCCGGGTCCCGCCGTCGACTTCGCGATTCTGGCACTGCATATCGCCGGTGCGTCGTCGATCCTCGGTGCCATCAACTTCATCACCACCATCTTCAACATGCGCGCGCCGGGCATGACCCTGCACAAGATGCCGCTGTTCGTGTGGTCGATCCTGGTGACCGTGTTCCTGCTGCTGCTGTCGCTGCCGGTTCTGGCGGGCGCCATCACCATGCTGCTGACGGACCGTAACTTCGGCACCACCTTCTTCGCCGCAGACGGCGGCGGTGATCCGATCCTGTTCCAGCATCTGTTCTGGTTCTTCGGTCACCCCGAAGTGTACATCCTGATCCTGCCAGGCTTCGGCATGATCTCGCAGATCATCTCGACCTTCTCGAAGAAGCCCGTGTTCGGCTATCTCGGCATGGCCTATGCGATGGTCGCCATCGGCGGCATCGGCTTCGTCGTCTGGGCGCACCACATGTACACCGTCGGCATGTCGTCGGCGACGCAGGCCTACTTCGTTGCCGCCACCATGGTCATCGCGGTACCAACCGGCGTGAAGATCTTCTCCTGGATCGCCACGATGTGGGGCGGTTCCATCGAGTTCAAGGCACCGATGCTGTGGGCCGTGGGCTTCATCTTCCTGTTCACCCTCGGCGGCGTCACCGGCGTCGTGCTGGCCAATGCCGGCGTCGATCGCGTGCTGCAGGACACCTACTATGTGGTCGCGCACTTCCACTACGTGTTGTCGCTGGGCGCCGTGTTCGCCATCTTCGCCGGCTGGTATTACTGGTTCCCGAAGATGTTCGGCTACATGTATTCGGAAACCATCGCCAAGGCGCATTTCTGGGTCACCTTCATTGGCGTGAATCTGGTGTTCTTCCCGCAGCACTTCCTGGGTCTGTCGGGCATGCCGCGCCGCTATGTCGACTATCCGGATGCCTTTGCCGGCTGGAACCTGGTGTCGTCGATCGGCTCCTACATCTCCGGCTTTGCCGTGCTGATCTTCATCTACGGTGTGATCGAAGCTTTCGTCCGCAAGGAACAGGCTGCGAACAATCCGTGGGGTTCGGGCGCGACCACGCTGGAATGGACCCTGAGCTCGCCGCCGCCGTTCCATCAGTTCGAAGTGCTGCCGCGCGTTCAGTAAGTGGTTTTCGTGCGGCGCTCTTGGGTGCCGCACCGAGTTAATGCCTCCGCCGAACTCGCAAGAGTTTCGGCGGAGTGCTCGTAACAAAAGTGAGAATGATCTTGTCCGTCCTCGACCACCATACCATCGACCTGTCTGCCCCCCGCGTCTCCGAAGCGGGTGTTGCCGACTACATCGCGCTGCTCAAGCCGCGGGTGATGTCGCTGGTCGTGTTCACGGCGATGGTCGGTTATTTCCTGGCGCCGGGCGATCATCACCCGGTGCTGGCGATCACCTCGATCCTCTGTATCGCTGTCGGCGGCGGCGCCTCCGGCGCGCTGAACATGTGGTACGAGGCCGATATCGACGCGCTGATGTCGCGCACCGCCAACCGCCCGATCCCGCGCGGTCGCATCACCCGGCCGGAAGCGCTGACCTTCGGTCTGGTGCTGGCCTTCTTCTCGGTGATGACGCTCGGCATCCTCGTCAACTGGCTCGCCGGCGCGCTGCTCGCTTTCACCATCTTCTTCTATGTCGTGATCTACACCATCGCTCTGAAGCGCTGGACCGCGCAGAACATCGTCATCGGCGGTGCAGCCGGCGCGCTGCCGCCGGTCGTCGCCTGGGCTGCGGCGTCAGGAACGCTCTCGATGGAGCCGCTCCTGCTGTTTCTGATCATCTTCTTCTGGACCCCGCCGCATTTCTGGGCGCTGGCCCTGTTCCGCAACGACGATTACACCCGCGCCGGCGTGCCGATGCTGCCGGTGGTCGCCGGTCCCGACGCGACCCGGCTGCAGATCCTGCTCTACACCGTCGTGCTGGTCGCAACTGCCGTCGCGCCTTGGCCGCTCGGTTATTTCTCGGCCGTCTACGGCACGGCGTCGCTGATCCTCGGCGCCGGCATGATGTATCTCGCCGTGCAGGTCTATCGTCTGCGCGAAGGCACGCCTGCCAATCGCGCGACGCGCAAGCTGTTTGCTTTCTCGATCGTCTATCTGTTCGCGCTGTTTGCCATTCTGTTGCTCGAGGTGGTCGTGAAGGCCATCCTCCCGATGGTCTGGTAGAGGGGCGCATGATCCGATGGACAATGAGCGCAAGCCTACCGAGCCAGAGGGCATCGTCCTCACTGAGGCCCAGAAGAAGAGCCGGCGCGAACGGTCGCTGGCCATCGCCTGGGCGCTCGGCATTCTCGTCGTACTGTTCTTTGCCGTCACCATGGTCAAAGGGCCGGCCGTTCTCATCCGGCCCATGTAATGGCAAAAGCTGAGTGACATGACCGATCAGCCGCAGAACATCAAAGCCTCCAAGCCGCGCCTCGGTCGCGATGCGACGGTGGCTGCGGCTTGCGGTCTGCTGGTGGCCTTCATGGTCGGCGCGTCCTACGCCGCCGTGCCGCTCTATAACTGGTTCTGCCGCGCCACCGGTTTCAACGGCACCACGATGGTGGCGAGTTCAGCACCCGCGACGGGCCCGATCGCACGCACGATCGCCGTGCGCTTCGATGCCAATGTGTCGGGCGGCCTGCCATGGAAGTTCGTCCCGGAGCAGAGCGAGATCGAGGTCAAGATCGGCGAGGTCGTGACTGTATTCTACACCGTGACCAACCAGTCCGCCCGTACCACCTCCGCACAGGCTGCCTATAATGTGGCGCCGCTGACGGTGGGTGCGTATTTCCAGAAGATCAATTGCTTCTGCTTCACCGACCAGACCCTGGCGCCCGGTGAGAAGCGCGAAATGCCCGTCGTATTCTATGTCGATCCTGCGCTGGCCGCGGACAGCGAGAATGACGGACTGAAGTCGATCACACTGTCCTACACGTTCTACCCCCTGCGCGATCCGGCGCCGAAGCCGCTGGCGGCGACGGAGACTGACAAGCGCAAGGGAAACCTCTGAGATACGGGTAACCTTCAGGAGAAATCCTGGAGCGTTCCAAGTTATAAAATTGAGAGAACTCGCACCGGCTTCAACCGGCGCAGCTGACGGAGAGAACCGCAATGGCTACGGCGCAAGCAAAGCACCACGACTATCACCTCGTCGATCCCTCGCCGTGGCCGGCGGTAGGCTCGCTGTTTGCCTTCATCATGGCGGTCGGCGCGGTCAGCTGGATGCATCACATGTATGCCGCGGCGCCCATCGTGTTCGGCGTCGGCACCATCGGCGTGCTCTACGTGTTCGCAAGCTGGTGGACCGACGTGGTCCGCGAAGCCCAGTACAAGGGCGACCACACCCGCGTGGTGCAGATCAGCCATCGCTACGGCATGATCCTGTTCATCGCTTCGGAGGTGATGTTCTTCGTCGCCTGGTTCTGGGCCTATTTCAATTCGTCGCTGTTCCCCGGCGATCCCGTCCATGCCACCCGCGAGGCGCTGTTCGGTGGCGTCTGGCCGCCGAAGGGCATCCAGACTTTCGATCCCTGGCACCTGCCGCTGCTCAACACGCTGATCCTGCTAACCTCGGGCACCACGGTGACCTGGGCGCATCACGCGCTGCTGGAAGGTGACCGCAAGGCGGTGAAGTATGCGCTGATCCTCACGGTGCTGCTCGGCGCAGCCTTCTCCTGCGTGCAAGCGTTCGAATACGCCCACGCTGCTTTCGGCTTCAAGGGCAACATCTACGGTGCGACCTTCTTCATGGCGACCGGCTTCCATGGTTTCCACGTGCTGGTCGGCACCATCTTCCTCTTGGTCTGCCTGTTCCGCGTCTATGCCGGCCACTTCACGCCGAAGCAGCACCTCGGCTTCGAATTCGCCGCCTGGTACTGGCACTTCGTGGACGTGGTCTGGCTGTTCCTGTTCGTCACGATCTATGTCTGGGGCTATGGCGGCCCCATCGTCGGCGCAGCCGCGCACTGACCGCATTCGGTGCTACAAGAGGGCGGCCGCAGGGCCGCCCTTTTTCGTTGGCCTCTGCGGCGTGAAAGAATTCGACTCGATGCCCGATCAACTCGCTGCCCCCGTCACGCTCGGCCAGACCGTCATCCGCGGCCTGACCTGCAAATGCCCGCGCTGCGGTGCGGGCAAGCTCTATGCGGGCTTCATCAATCTGGCGCCGCGCTGTGAGCGTTGCGAACTGGACTATGCTTTCATCGACACCGGTGATGGCCCGGCAATCTTCATCATCATGCTCGCCGGTGCCATCGTGGTCGGCTCTGCGCTGGTGGTAGAGGTTAAGTACCAGCCGCCATTCTGGCTGCATGCCGCGCTATGGCTGCCGCTGATTCTCGCGACCACGCTGCTGCCGTTGCGCTCCATGAAGTCGCTGCTGATCGCCCTGCAATTCCACCACAAGGCTTCCGAAGGCCAACTCATCGATCGCGCGCCGAAATGAACACTGTTGCAGCGCGCCGGCGCAGTATCACCGGTCTCGGCATCGTCACGCTCATCATCGTCGGTGCGCTCCTCAGCCTCGGCTTCTGGCAGTTGCAGCGCCGCACCGAGAAGCATGCGCTGATCGCCGCACTCACGGAGCGCCTTGCAGGTGCGCCCGGCACATTGCCCGCGCCCGCCACATGGAGCACGCTGACCCCGGCGAAAGACGAATTCCGCCGCGTCAGCTTCTCGGCCACCTACAAATCCGTGCCGGACGGCATGGTCTACAGCTCCGGCTCCGGCGTGCGGCCCGATGTGCCGGGTCCGGTGACCTGGGCCTTCCTGCCGGCGCAGCTGGTATCCGGCGAGACTGTCGTGATCAATGCGGGCTTCGTGCAGAACACGATGCAGGATCGCGCCCAGCAGGACCGCGCCGTGCAGAAGCTCATCACCGGAGCGCCGGTGACCATGACCGGCTATCTGCGTTTTCCCGAAACAGCGGGTACGCTGACGCCCCATGACGACGTCAACAAGCGCCTCTGGTTCAACCGGGACCAGCGCGCCATGGCGCAGGCGCTCGGCTGGGGCCCTGTCGCGCCGTTCTATGTCGATCTGGAAAGTCCCGTGCCGGCCAACGCCATTCCGAAGCCCGGTCCGCTCGAAATCCATCTCAAGGATGACCACATGCAATATGCCATCACATGGTTTGGCCTCGCGGCCGCCGTGGTGATTGCTTTCGGGGTCTGGATCAGGGGCCAGCGGCGAGCCTGAACCCTGGCCAAAGTCGGTTTCCTCGCCCGGCGAAACCCATTATGGTGCCCTTCGATTTCACGCGGCGTGAAGTTTTAACCCCATTATTATCAAAGGCTTGGCGGTTTCCGCGCCTTTGGAGGACGCCTTGACGACCTATATCTCGACGCGGGGAGAGGCCCCGAAACTCGGTTTTTGCGATGTCATGCTGACCGGGCTTGCCCGCGACGGCGGCCTCTACATTCCCGAGGTCTGGCCCCAGTTGTCAGCCGAGACCATCGCGTCGCTGTTCGGCCGCCCCTATTGGGAAGTCGCCGTCGAAGTGCTTCGGCCGTTCGTGGCCGGCGAGATTTCCGACGAGGATCTCGGGCGCATGGCCAATGAGGCCTATGCCACCTTCCGCCATCCCGCCGTGGTACCGCTCGACCAGACCGCGCCGAACCAGTTCGTGCTCGAGCTGTTTCACGGCCCGACGCTGGCGTTCAAGGATGTCGCCATGCAGCTCATCGCGCGGCTGATGGATCACGTCCTCGCCAAGCGCAATCAGCGCACGACGATTGTCGTCGCGACCTCCGGCGACACCGGTGGCGCTGCCGTCGATGCCTTCGCCGGTCGCGACAATGTCGATCTCGTCGTACTGTTTCCGAACGGCCGTATTTCCGACGTGCAGCGTCGCATGATGACCACGACCGGCGCGTCGAACGTCCATGCGCTCGCCATCGAGGGCCATTTCGACGATTGCCAGGCGATCGTGAAGGGCTTGTTCAATCATCACAAGTTTCGTGACGCCGTGTCGCTGTCGGGTGTGAACTCGATCAACTGGGCACGTATCGTTGCGCAGGTGGTTTACTACTTCACCTCGGCCGTCGCTGTCGGTGCGCCTGCCCGCAGCGTTGATTTCACGGTACCTACCGGCAATTTCGGTGACATCTTTGCCGGCTATGTGGCCAAGCGCATGGGCCTACCGGTGCGCAAGCTGCGCGTCGCCGCCAACGTCAACGACATCCTCGATCGCACGCTCAAGACCGGCATCTACGAGGTGCGCGAGGTTCATGCCTCGTCGTCGCCGTCGATGGACATTCAGGTGTCATCGAATTTCGAGCGCCTGCTGTTCGAAGCCTCCGGCCGCGATGCTGCGCTGGTGCGTGGCCTGATGGATTCGCTGAAGCAGTCTGGTCGTTTCGTGCTGCCCGAGAAAGTGCTGACCGCGATCCGTGCCGATTTCGAATCCGGCCGCGCCGATGAGGACGAGACCTCGGCCGCCATTCGCGCGGCGTGGCGCGAAACCGGCGATCTCATCGATCCGCATACCGCCGTGGCATTGGCCGTCGCCGATCGCGACACCACCGAGATGCATGTGCCCAACGTCGTGCTGTCGACGGCGCATGCAGCGAAATTCCCCGATGCGGTGGAAGCGGCGTGCGGCGTGCGGCCGGCATTGCCGGTCTATCTGGAAGGGCTGATGACGAAGCCCGAGCATATTAAGGTCATGAAGAATGACCAAAGCGATATTGAGCAGTTCGTGCTGTCGGTCAGCCGTGCTGCGAAGCAAGGAGTATCCTGATGACCGTCGAAGTTACCAAGCTGCCTTCGGGCCTGACGGTTATCACCGATACCATGCCGCATCTGGAAACCGCAGCGCTCGGCGTCTGGACCGGCGTCGGTGGCCGCGATGAGAAGCCCAACGAGCACGGCATCTCGCATCTGCTTGAGCACATGGCGTTCAAGGGCACCAAGAAGCGTTCGTCGCGCGAGATCGTCGAGGAGATCGAGGCGGTTGGCGGCGATCTCAATGCCGCGACCTCGACCGAAACCACAGCCTATTACGCCCGCGTGATGAAGGCCGATGTGCCGCTCGCGCTCGACGTGCTCTCCGACATTCTCGCCAATCCGACATTCGTGCCGGATGAGCTGGAGCGCGAGAAGAGCGTGATCGTGCAGGAGATCGGCGCGGCGCAGGATACGCCGGACGATGTCGTGTTCGAACATCTCAACGAGCTCTGCTATCCCGACCAGCCGATGGGCCGTTCGCTTCTGGGCACCGCCAAGACGTTGAAGGGTTTTGATCGCGACATGCTCCAGAGCTACCTGTCCACGCATTATCGCGGGCCGGACATGGTGGTGGCTGCCGCAGGCGCCGTGAATCACCGCCAGGTCGTGCATGAAGCCGCCGATCGCTTTTCCAGCTTTGAAGGCACCGCAGCCCCGAAGCCGCAGCCGGCGATGTTCGGCAAGGGCGGTTCGCGCGTGGTCAATCGCGATCTTGAACAGGCGCATCTGACGCTGGCGCTGGAAGGCTTGCCGCAATCGGACCTGTCGCTGTTCAGCCTGCAGGTCTTCACCAACATTCTCGGCGGCGGCATGTCCTCGCGGCTGTTCCAGGAAGTGCGTGAGAAGCGCGGCCTCTGCTATTCGATCTACACCTTCCACGCGCCCTATACCGACACCGGCTTCTTCGGTCTCTATACCGGCACCGATCCCACCGATGCGCCGGAGATGATGGAAGTCATCGTCGATGTCATCAACGAGTCGGTGGAGACATTGACCGAAGCCGAAATCGCGCGCGCCAAGGCGCAGATGAAGGCCGGTCTGCTGATGGCGCTGGAGAGCTGCAGCTCGCGCGCCGAGCAATTGGCGCGGCACATGCTGGCCTATGGCCGTCCGCTCACCGTGGAAGAGCTCGTCCAGCGCATCGATGATGTCAGCGTGGAATCGACCCGCAACGTCGCCCGTGGCTTGCTGACGCGCAGCCGCCCGGCCGTGGCGGCGCTCGGCAGCGGCCGGGGGCTGGACACGGCAGTGGCTTTTGCGGAAGGATTGACCCGCGCCAAGGACAAGAGCCTGCTCCACTAGGCAGGTGAGGTCCGAGGCATCAGGGAGCGAGCCTATGGCCCTGTTTCGTTTGCCATCAAGCATGCCGGCGGCGCTGGCGCCGCGCGGCTACGGCGTTGCATTGCGCGCGCCCGTGATGAGCGATTTTCCGCAATGGGCCGATCTGCGTGAGCTGAGCCGGGGTTATCTCACGCCGTGGGAGCCGATCTGGCCGTCAGACGACCTCACGCGCTCCGGCTTTCGCCGCCGGCTGCGCCGCTATGCCGACGATGCGTCCGCTGATCGCGCCTATCCGTTTCTGGTGTTTCGCGAGTCCGATGGCACGCTGCTGGGCGGCGTGACGCTCGCCAATGTGCGCCGGGGCATCGTCCAGGCCGGCACCATCGGCTACTGGGTCGGCCAGCCCTATACCGGGCAGGGCGTCATGACCGCGGCGCTGCGGGTGCTGTTGCCAACCTTGTTCGGCGAGTTGAACCTGCACCGCATCGAGGCCGCCTGCATTCCCACCAACCTGCCGTCGGTGCGGGTGCTGGAGAAGTGTGGCTTCTCGCGCGAAGGACTGGCGCGGCGTTATCTCTGCATCAATGGCATCTGGCAGGATCACCTGCTTTACGGCATGCTGCATGAGGACTTCCGCGGGTAGTCGTGCTGCAACGCGATGTCCGGATGTGGCGCAATGGCGCGCATCTGTCCTCTCTCAAGCGCCTTGGGTTCGCCGCCATTGCGCTGTTATAAGGCCCTGCGCACGCCTTGGGCGGGGCTGCGCAAACGACTGAATTTCCGGGGATATCTTCATAATGCGAAACATTCGTTCGATGCCGATCAGCGGCCGCACCGGCGCGCTCCGCGGCCTGCTGGTGATCACTGCAGCAAGCCTGACGCTGGCCGGTTGCGGCGGCGGCAGCATGTTCGGCGGCGGTTCGCCGAGCAGCGGCGGCGGCGGCAGCCCGTCGATGACCGATCGCTTCACCCAGTTGTTCTCGGGCAAGTCCACCGAGGTCGGCGCGCCGCAGTCGCCGCAGACCGACGAGAACGATCTGACCTGCCCGAGCGTCAGCATCCGGCCGGGCGCCTCGACCTATGCGGTCGGCGCTGCGGGCAAGCCTGCGGTCGGCAACGATCTGGCTTTCCAGGCCACCATCACCCGGACGGCGCGCTCCTGCGATCTCAATGGCGGTCAGATCTCGGTCAAGATCGGCATCCAGGGCCGCGTCATCGTCGGGCCGGCCGGCGCGCCAGCAGTGGTCGATGTGCCGCTGCGTGTCGCCGTGGTGCAGGAGGGCGTGACGCCGAAGACCATCGCCACCAAGGTGTTCCAGACCAATGTGCAGATCGGCAGCGAGACCAGCGTGCCGTTCAGTCTGGTCGGTGAGGATCTTGTTTATCCCGTGCCCACAGGCACTGCAGGCGATTCCTATATCTTCTATATCGGCTTCGATCCGCAGGCCCTGAAATCGCAGGCACCCGCACGCAAGCGGCGCTAAGGGGTTATCCGAGCCAAGAAAAAAGCCGGCGCGATCATCTCGCGCCGGCTTTTTTAGTTTGAAGTCTTTCGCTTAGTTCAGCTTGGAGCGAACTTCGCCGATACCCTTGGCGATCAGGTCGTCGGCCACCGAGCCCTTTACGGACTGCGACAGTACCGAGGCTGCGGCATTCACTGCGGCTTCGGCTGCGGCTGCGCGAACATCCGCGATAGCCTGGGCTTCCGCCATCGCGATCTTGCCCTCTGCGCTCTTGGTGCGGCGAGCGACAAAATCTTCCATCTTGGTCTTGGCTTCGGCGGCAATGCGTTCGGCCTCTTCCTTGGCGGACGTGATGATGTCCTGCGCTTCGCGCTCGGCCGCTGCATGACGCTTCTTGTAGTCGACGAGCAACGCGGCGGCTTCATCACGCAGGCGACGGGCGTCGTCGAGTTCCTGCTTGATGCGGACGCTGCGGTGGTCGAGCGCCGTCAGGATGGTGCGGTGAATACCGAACCAGCCGAACACCGCCATCAGAAGGACAAAAGCGACGGCGACCCAGAATTCAGCTTGAAGTCCGAACATCCGTTTATCCTTTCAGCGACGCGTCGAGCGCGGCGTTGACGGCGCCTGCATCCGGGCTGATGCCCGTCAGACGTTCGACGATCGCCGAGGCCGTGTCCGCAGCAATGCTGCGCACATTGCCCATCGCCGTTGCGCGGGTGGTGGCAATGGTCTGCTCCGCTGCAGCAAGCTTGCTGGCAAGGCTCTCTTCGAGCTTCGCCTTGGCGGCTTCCTGTTCCGCATTGAGCTTCTCACGAACCTCGGTCGCCATCGCCTGCGCCTTGGCGCGGGCATTGGCGAGTTCGGTTTCGTAAGCCTTCAATGCAGCATCGGAATCGCCCTTGAGCTTCGCGGCTTCGTTCAGGTCCGTATCGAGAACCTGCTGACGGGCCGCAAGCACGCCGCCGACGCGGGGCAGCGCCAGACGCGACACGATCAGATAGAGCAAGCCGAACGCGATCGCGAACGACACCAGCTGTGAAGCGAAGGTGTTGCTCTCGAACGGCGGAAACGACGCCTTGTGACCACCGTCTGCCGTAGTGTGTGCGGCAGTCCCGTGATCGGCGCCCTTGGATTTGCCCTGACCTTCAGCCACAGCAGTCTCCTTATCGATCGGAAGCGCTCCAGGACGGAGCGGCAACCGGATCCGTTTTCAGCTTAGACGGCGAACAGCAGCAGCAGCGCGATCAGCAGCGAGAAGATGCCGAGCGCTTCAGTCACGGCGAAGCCGAAGATCAGGTTAGCGAACTGGCCCTGGGAAGCCGACGGGTTGCGGAGCGCACCGTTGAGGAACTGGCTGAAGATCATGCCGACGCCGATGCCAGCGCCACCCATGCCGAGACAAGCAATGCCGGCGCCGATGTACTTCGCTGCGATGGGATCCATAGTAAAACTCCTTCTTGGGATAGGGGATTAAGACAGTTGAGGGGTGGAATTCCGCCAGAACACTAAAACGCGGTTAGTGGCCCGGATGAAGTGCGTCGTTGAGATAGATGCAGGTCAGGATCGTGAACACGTAGGCCTGCAGGAAGGCGACCAGCAGTTCCAGTGCGGTCAGCGCCGTGGTCATGGCCAGCGGCAGCACCGAACCAAAAATGCCGAGTGCGCCGAGTGCGCTGAGCGAGGTCACGAAGCCGGCAAAAACCTTCAGCGTGATGTGGCCGGCCAGCATGTTGGCGAACAGACGGACCGAATGCGACACCGGGCGGGACAGGAACGAGATCACCTCGATCACCGTAACCAGCGGCAGGATGTAAATCGGAATACCGTGCGGCACGAACAGCTTGAAGAAGCCGAGACCGTTTTTGTAGAGGCCGTAGAGCAGCACGGTCAGGAACACCATCAATGCCAGCGCGACGGCGACGATCAGATGGCTGGTGACGGTGAAGGTATAGGGGATGATGCCGATCAGATTCGCCGTCAGGATGAACATGAACAGCGAGAACACGAACGGGAAGAACTTCATGCCTTCTTCGCCGATGCTACTGCGCACCGTATTCGAGACGAATTCGAAGGACAGCTCGGCGACCGACTGGAAACGGCTCGGGATCAGCGCACGTCCGGCGCTGCCGCCGATCATCAGCAGCGACACGACGGCGACAGCGCCGAACATATAGGCCGATGAGTTGGTGAAGGCGATTTCCTGATTGCCGATATGGCCCAGGGTGAAGATCTTGTGGATCTCAAATTGATGGATCGGATCGGCCATCCACGTCGGTCTTTCAATTCGGCCGGAACGTCCGGCGTTTCCTTGCCGGACAGCCGGCACTCAAATGCTGCGCCAACGACGCGGAGGTCTTGGGCGCGAATTTCTTATTCCGCTTTTTTTCCGACCCCAGCCGAGCGCATCACGTTCATCACGCCGGCGACGAAGCCGAGCAGCATGAGAACGATCAGCCCCCACGGCGATGTCGACAGCAAACGATCGAAGCCCCAGCCCAGAATCGTTCCGACGACGACGCCCGCGACCAGTTCCGAAGAAAGACGGAGACCCACCGCCATGGCCGATGCCCTGGACTGCGCGTTTCCGCTTCCAGTTTCGGATTGGTCAGTCTGAAGTTTGCGCTCATCCTGAAGTTTGGACAGACGCTGATTCAGACTTCCGAGCCTTGCGGAAAGCGCAGCCTCATCGGGAGACGATTTGCCATCGTTTCTGCGTTCACTGTCATCGTCCCGTGTGCCGTTCGTCATGCTTGCGACACTCGAAATAACGCTGCAAATGCTGGAAATAACGCCCCATCACCCTTCAAAGCCGGGCGGACCATACTTAGCGCATCTTGCCAAGTCAAGATTCGCTGATCGCCCGTTAGTGCTTTGATTCATTTGATTTTATTGACGAAATTCGAATCCCGCTGCGCGGGATCGCCGCAGCGCAAGAATGACTTTCGAGGTGATCTATCTTGCACGGCGCAGGGCGCTCTGTTGGAGTACCGCAGAGTTTGAAAACGCCCCTGCCGGAGCCCGGAATGTCTCAAGAGATCGACTACTATTTTTCGCTGCCATCGCCCTGGGCCTATATCGGCCACACGCTCTTTCGCGATCTCGTAAGTACTTATGATCTCAAGGTGAATCATAAGCCGGTATTTCTCGGCGATCTGTTTTCGGAAACCGGCGGCCTTCCGCTGGGCAAGCGTCATCCGGTGCGGCAGCGCTACCGGATGCTTGAATTGCAGCGCTGGCGCGACAAACGCGGTCTCGATTTCCATCTGCAGCCAAAGAACTGGCCATTCGATGGCCGACTCGCCGATGGTCTGGTGATCGCGGCGCTCGAGGCTGGACACGATCCGGACCCGTTCCTGCGCCGTGCATTTCCCGCGGTCTGGGAAGGTCAGCTCAATCTCGGCGACACGGCCGTGCTGACCAGGCTGGCGGATGATTCGGGGCTGCCGGGCGCGAAACTGCTAGAGCGCGCAGCGTCCAGCGATGTGGCTGCGATATACGAACAGAACCGTCAGGAGGCGATTGCGGCTGACGTGTTCGGCTCGCCGGCCTATGTGCTCAACGGTGAAGTATTTTGGGGGCAGGACCGGCTCGAATTGCTGGCTGATGCGTTGAAGGCGAAGCGGGCGCCTTTCAAATCTCAAATCTGAGCACATTTGAGAGTAAAGGCGGCTATCGCCCCGAACTCGCAACGCGGAGCATCTCCATGAAGAATGCTGTGGTGCGTTTTGCCTCCCCCGGACAGCCCATGCGGTACGCTGCGCGGGTTGGCGCGGTTCTGATGGCCGGGATCGTCAGTGCGTCTGCGCAGGCCCTCCCGGACATCGAGAATGGCCGTTATTCGCTGTCGCCGATCGCTGAAGGCGTCATCCGCCTGGATACCCGCACCGGCACGGTTTCGACATGCACGGATAAGGGATCCGGCTGGGCCTGTTATGTCTTGCCGGATGAACGTGCCGCGCTCGATACCGAGATCGGGCGGTTGCAGAGGGACAACGACAAGCTGAAGGCGGAGCTTGCCCAGCGCGGTCCAGCCGTCGCCGGCAAGACCGATGAAGCGCTCCCGAAGCAGGATTCGCTGAAGCCCGGAAAACCAGGGAGTGCGGATGGCGAGAGGAAGATCGAGATTCCGCTGCCGAGCGAACGCGACGTCGATCGGGTGATGGCCTTTGTCGAAAACGCGTGGCGTCGCCTTGTCGACATGGCCAGCCGCATCCAGCGCGATTCCAGCGGGAAGATCTGAGCGCTGCGAGTTTAGCGCCGGATGGCAGCGCTCACATAGCTGACTGGTATTATCGCAGCGCCTTTTGCCGCGATATCGAGAATAATTCGGTACTAGCAGAGAGGAGCCAAATCGTACGTTTTTCGACTTAAGGGAGCACTTTGATGCCGAGATTTTATTTTGATCTCGTCGATGGGACGACCGTGCCCGACGCTTCCGGGCAGATTTTGCGCAATGAATTGCTGGCCGCTGAGGTCGCCGACAAGCTCGCAGGCGATATTTACAAGATCAGGCCCGAGCTCCGCGGCAAGCACTTCGCCATTTCCGTCCGCAACGAAGAGGGCGAGGAAATTCACCGCGCAGATGTGGTTAGCTCTGACGATTAACGCAGTGCGCAGCTCTTATTTGCGGTCGAGCCCGATATCGTCGCCATCGCCATGGATGGCGTCGCGGTCGGCTTGATCGGTCTTGTCTGCGTCCTTAATCACCGCTTTCTCCTGCGCGCGCTGTTCGTCCTTGCGTGGCCCCGGCCCCGGAATGTCCCTTGATGTTTTAGGCTTCATGGCGTTTTCCCTTGTCCATCCTGATTGAAGTGGGAACGCCATATGCGCGTTTTGGTTCATCAGAAGATCCACCAGTCGAAAGGTGAGCGTCGTGACCTCTGCCAGATCTATCACGCGCAGCGCGCCGTCTGCAGTTCGCATCGAAACTGTCGTGTCGTCGCTGCTGACTGTGCAGACATCCGGTGCCGGCTTCATCGATATCACCCGCGAGGTCGGCAAATTCCTGAGCGAGATCGGCGCCCGTGAAGGTTCGTTGACGCTGTTCATCCGCCATACCTCAGCGTCGCTCACCATCCAGGAAAACGCTGATCCTTCCGTGCTGGTCGATCTCATGACAACGCTCGATCGTCTTGCGCCCCAGGATTTTAACTGGACGCACGATACGGAGGGTCCCGACGACATGCCGGCGCATGTTCGTACCATGCTGACCGCAACCTCGCTGCACATCCCCGTTCTGTCAGGCAAGCTCGCGCTTGGAACCTGGCAGGGGATCTATCTGATCGAACACCGCGCCCGCCCACATCGCCGCGAGGTGGTGCTGCAGTTCGTCGGCGCGACCTGACGCTCGCAGATCTGCCGAAACAAAAAAAGGCCGCGGATTGCTCCGCGGCCGTTTGTTGTCGTCGTGTCCGCCGGCAGCCTGGGCTGCCGGCTTGGCGAGATTAGTTCGCGCTGATATCGACGTCCTTGGTCTCCGGCAGGAAGAAGAAGCCGACGACCACGGTGATTGCCGCGAAGATGATCGGGTACCACAAGCCGGCATAGATATCGCCGGTCGAGGCCACGATGGCGAAGGCAGTCGCCGGGAGAAGTCCGCCGAACCAGCCGTTGCCGATGTGATAGGGCAGCGACATCGAGGTGTAGCGGATCTTGGTCGGGAACAGTTCGACCAGCATTGCCGCGATCGGCCCGTAGACCATGGTCACGAACAGCACCAGGACGAACAGCAGTCCGATCACCGCCGCGACCTGCGGACGGAAGATATCGAACGGATGCGCCATCTTCACGATCTGCGCGTCGCCCGCCTTGGGATAGCCCGCCGCCTGAACCGCTGCGAGAACCTGCGGGTTCGACGCTGCAGCCGCGGTGTAGGGCACGTCCTTGCCGTTGACGACGACCTTCACGCCCGAGCCCGCTGCACCGTAGGCGGTCGAGTACTTGACCGACGACTGGGCCAGATAGGCGCGGGCCGTATCGCAAGGCGTGGAGAACACGCGGGTGCCGACCGGGTTGAACAGATCGCCGCACAGCGCGGGATCTGAAACGACTTCCACCTTCACGGTCTCGATCGCCTTTTCCAGAGTCGGGTTGGCGTTGGTGGTGATCATCCGGAAGATCGGGAAGAAGGTCAGCGCTGCGATCAGGCAGCCTGCCAGAATGATCGGCTTGCGGCCGATCTTGTCGGACAAGGCGCCCCAGAACACGAAGAAGCCGGTGCCGAGCAGCAGCGACCACGCGATCAGGAGATTCGCGGTGTAACCGTCGACCTTGAGGATCGATTGCATGAAGAACAGCGCGTAGAACTGGCCGGTGTACCAGACCACGCCCTGGCCCATCACGCCGCCGAACAGTGCGATCAGCACGATCTTGGCGTTGCTCCAGTTGCCGAAGGCTTCGGTGAGCGGAGCCTTGGAGCCCTTGCCCTCGTCCTTCATCTTCTGGAACACGGGCGATTCATTCAGGCGCAGACGGATCCAGACCGAGATGCCGAGCAGAACCACCGAGACCAGGAACGGAATTCTCCAGCCCCAGGCGGCGAATTCAGGCTCACCCAGCGCCGACCGCGTGAACAGGATCACGAGCAGCGACAGGAACAGGCCGAGCGTGGCCGTAGTCTGAATGAACGACGTGTAGTAGCCGCGCTTGCCGGCCGGCGAGTGCTCCGCCACATAAGTTGCCGCGCCGCCATATTCGCCGCCGAGCGCAAGGCCCTGCAGCAGGCGCAGGCCGATCAGGATGATCGGAGCCGCGATGCCGATGGTCGCTGCGTTAGGCAGGATGCCGACGATGAAGGTCGACAGGCCCATGATGAGGATGGTGACGAGGAACGTATACTTGCGGCCGACGATGTCGCCGACGCGTCCGAACACGATGGCGCCAAACGGACGAACGATAAAGCCCGCGGCGAAGGCCAGCAGCGCGAAGATGTCGCGCGTGGCCTGATTGAACATCGGCAGCTTGGTGGCGGGATCGATCACGCCGAAGAACTGCGCGCCGATGATGCCGGCAAGCGAGCCGAACAGGTAGAAGTCATACCATTCGAAAACAGTGCCGAGCGATGACGCGAAGATGACGAAGCGTTCGTCCTTCGTCATCCCTTGGGCTTTCGCCGATGTTGCTGCGATGGTGGACATGTTTGAATCGCTCCCCAAATCCGTTGCAAAATTTATTGTGGCTTCTCGCTCGCTGCGCCGAACTTCTGTCGGCTCATTGCAGAGAACTTCGATGCAAAAGGTAGCATTGCGGGGAAATGCGACCCAATACGACTTTAGGCCGTGCGCAAGGGGCTGCGCGCAGACGTCGCAGTGGCGAAAACGTCCTTCCGGCCGTGCGCGTGCATATGAAATATTGCGCCGCACAACGGTCTGCGTTCACCAATTTACCGCGTGGCAGCATTGGACGCTTGCAAGACGTTGTCGCGCGGGGGACACTTGTGGCGAAATGCGCTTTTGCGCGTCGTCTCAACGCGGTCGCTGGTTCGCCGCAAGATTTTTGCATGGATTTTGATGACCGTTATCGCTCCCTCGCGCCTCATTATTGCCGACGATCATCCGTTGTTCCGCGGTGCATTGCGGCAGGCGGTCAGCAGTGTGCTGCCGACGACCACGGTCGATGAAGCTGGTACATTCGAGGATCTGACCAAACTGCTGGAACAGGATTCCGACGTCGATCTGATCCTGCTCGATCTGTCGATGCCGGGGATATCAGGATTCTCGGGACTGATTTACCTCCGAGCACAGTATCCCGCGATTCCGGTGGTTATCGTCTCCGCCAGCGATGACGTCGGTACGATCCGCCAATCGCTGGACTTTGGCGCGTCAGGCTTCATTCCAAAGCGCTTCGGCGTCGATACGCTGCGCGATGCCATCGTGCGCGTGATGGATGGCGACGTCTGGGTTCCACCGGACGTCGACATGTCCGCAGCGGCCGATCCGGAAATGAGCAAACTGCGCGATCGGCTGGTGACGCTGACGCCTCAGCAGGTCCGCGTGCTGATGATGCTGTCGCAGGGACTGCTCAACAAGCAGATCGCCTATGAGCTCGGCGTATCCGAGGCGACCATCAAGGCGCATGTCTCGGCGATTCTGCAGAAGCTCGGTGTCGAGAGCCGCACCCAGGCTGTCATCGCTGCCGCGAAGATCGCTGGCGGCCAGTGGCGCCAGGGCGAGCAGACGCCGCAGCAGTAGCGACATCGCTCCGGCCTCATGGTGAGGAGGCGCACTTGCGCCGTCTCGAACCATGAAATGCTAAGACATCATCCTTCGAGACGCGACGAAGATGTCGCTCCTCAGGATGAGGGCAGAGCCCTATTCCGCCGCGATCATCTGCTGCGTGCGCCATTGTCCGAGCAGGGCGCGCAACGACGCCGGTTTGACCGGCTTGTTCAGCACGGCGATCTTCTCCTGCCGTGCAGCCGACTGCACATGCGGGCTGCGGTCGGCAGTAATCAGAATCGCCGGGATTTCCTTGCCGAAGCGGGTGCGGATTTCCCGGATCGCGGCGACGCCGTTGCCGCGGTCGAGATGGTAATCGACCAGCAAGCCCGTGAGCCGTCGGCCTGAGGCCTGGATTTCGGCAATCGCATTCATCGCAGCTTCCGGATCAGGGACTGCGACGACCTCGGCTCCCCAGGCCTGCAGCAGCGTCTTCATGCCGTCGAGAATCGCCATGTCGTTCTCGATACAGACAACGAGTGTGCCCGACATCGGTGACTTCGACAGAGGCGTCGCACTGGTGACCGCGGTGGTGTGATTGATCGCCTTGGCCACCGGCACCGTCACCGAGAAGAACGAGCCGCCGCTGCGATTGGAATCCAGCGCGATGCCGTGATTGAGCACATGGGCGAGGCGCTTGACGATCGACAGGCCGAGCCCAAGGCCGCGCGCGATTCGTGCACCCTGTTCGAGCCGGTGAAATTCCTTGAATATCTCGCCGCGCTTGAGAATCGGAATGCCGACGCCGGTGTCGTAGATGCCGATCTGCAAGGCCTTGCCGCGGCGCCGGCAGCCGACCAGCACGCGGCCATGCGGCGTGTATTTGATCGCGTTCGAGATCAGGTTCTGCAGCAGACGTCGTAGCATCAGGCGATCGGATTCGACGGGCAGTGAGCACGGCACGAATGTGAGCTTGACGCCGCGGGCGTGCGCGATCGGTGCATATTCGATCTCAAGCGAGCGCATCAGGTCGCCGATGCGGAAACTGGAAATCGCAGGACTCATGGCGCCGGCATCGAGGCGCGAGATGTCGAGCAGGGCGCCGAGGATTTCCTCGATGGCCTCCAGCGAGTCGTCGATATTCTCGACCAGCCGCGCATCCTCGCCGCCGCTCTTTCGTTCGACCAGGCTGGTGACATAGAGCCGTGCCGCATTAAGCGGCTGCAAAATGTCGTGGCTGGCGGCGGCCAGAAAGCGGGTCTTCGAGATATTGGCGTCTTCCGCGGTGCTCTTGGCGAGCGCCAGTTCGGAATTCAGTCGCGTCAGTTCCTCGGTGCGGTCGCGGACGCGCTTTTCCAGCGTGGCATTGGCGCGCTCCAGCGCTTCTGCTGCCTCGAAGCTGGGCGTGACGTCGGAGAAGGTCAGCACAAGCCCGCCATCGGGCATTTTATTGGTACGCACCTCGATGACGATCTGGCGATCCTGAAGACGTTCAAGATAAGGCTCGCCCTCGGTGGTGTAGGCAGCCAACCGCGCCTGCGTCAGGGTTTCGTTGTCGCCGTAAGGCGACGCGCTCTGGATGCCGATGAATTCCAGGATCTCGCGCAGCGGAATGCCGATCTGCACGATCTGCGGCGGCAGGCCGAGCAGTTCGCCGAACTGCCGGTTGGAGACGATGAGCTGCAGGTCGGGGTTAAAGACGGCGATGCCCTGGCGGACGTGATTGAGCGCAGTCTGCAGAATTTCGCGATTGAAATGCAGCGCCGCATGGGAATCGTCGAGCAGCTTCAAGGCCGCCTTGGCCGACACCGTACGCTTGCGCAGCAGCAGCGACATCACCACGCGGGATGAGGCTGCGCCGATCGATGACGCGATCAGATATTCTGCGTGCTGCAGCAGTTCGAAATCCGCAGGTGCGGCCGGATCGAGATCGACACGGCGACGCGTGGCGAAAGCATCGAAGGATTCGCGCGCGCGGTCCGGGCCGAGATATTGGGTCACGGTGCTGAGGATATCCTGCACCGTGACTGTGGTCCGCCAGCGCCGGAATGCCGGTGTGATCGGCGCCAGCGTATTCGGCACGAAGACATCAGCCTGCAGTCGTTCGATCGACGACGGCGCCCGCATCAGCGACAGCACGATATAGGTCAGGATATTGAGCGACAGGCTCCACAGCGTGCCGTGCAGCAGCGGTGGCAGTTCGGTGCCGAGCAGGTCCTGTGGCCGCAACGCCTCGATGCCGAACGGCCCGTGCTGCAGGAACAGGACGCCTGCGGTGCTGCCTTCAAGGAAGCTCGGGATGAACAGCGTATAGGCCCACACGAAGAAGCCGACCACCATGCCGCCCATGGCGCCGCGGGCGGTCGCGCGCCGCCAGATCAGCCCGCCAAAGAAAGCTGGAGCGAGTTGCGCGATGGCGGCAAATGACAGCAGGCCGATGGCGGCCAGTTGCGTATTGCCGAGTGCGCGGAAATAGAAATAGGCCATCACCATGATGGCGAAGATCGAAAACCGCCGCGCCTTGAGCAGGAAGTTGCCGAAGTCGGTCTGCTCATTCTGCGTCTGTGGCCCGCGCCGCAAGACCAGTGGCAACACGATATCGTTGGATACCATAATGGCCAGCGCAACGCATTCGACGATCACCATGGCGGTGGCAGCCGACAAGCCGCCGATGAACACCGCCATGCTGAGCGCGCTGGATCCGGCCTCGATCGGCAGCGCCAGCACATACATGTCGCTGTCGACGGCGCCGAACGGAAAGGTCACGAGGCCCGCCAGGGCGATCGGAATGACGAACAGGTTGATGGCGATCAGATAGGTGGGAAACAGCCAGCGCGCACGGCTCACTTCGGAGTCGCTGGAATTCTCGACGACGCTGACGTGGAACTGCCGGGGCAGCAGCATGATGGCGCAGAACGACAGCAGCACCATCGTGAGGAAATTGCCGAACGACGGCACATAGTTGATGGCGCGCATCGCCTCTGGTGTCTTCATCGCGCGCTCGACCAGCTCCGAGGGGCCGAACATCCAGAATGTCACGAAGGCGCCGGCGATGATGAACACCACCAGCTTGACGATGGATTCGGTCGCCACGGCGAGCATCAAGCCGTGCTGATGCTCGGTCGCATTGGTCTGCCTCGTGCCGAACAGGACGGCGAACATCGCCATGGCGAGCGTCACGACCAGCGCCATGTCGCCGACGATGGGAACGCCGGCAATGGCCTTGTCTTCGCCGAGGATCGTTTCCAGCGACGATGCGACGGCTTTCAGCTGCAGCGCAATGTACGGAACCGAGCCGATGATGGCGATCACGGCCACGGTAGCGGCGACGGCCTGGCTCTTGCCGTAGCGCGCGGCGATGAAGTCGGCGATCGAGGTGATGTTCTGGGTCTTGGCGAGGTGGATCACACGCCGCAGCACGGGCGAGAAGAAGGCAAAGAACAGGATCGGGCCGACATAGATGGCGAGGAAATCCACGCTGGTCCGGCTGGCCACTCCGACCGAGCCAAAGAACGTCCAGGACGTGCAATAGATCGCCAGCGACAGCGGATAGATGACGGCCTTGGCGCGGCCGCTCTGGAACAGCGCGATCCGGTCGCCATAGCTGGCGACGCAAAACAGAAATCCGATGTAGCAGAGGGCGGCAACAATCACGCCCCAGTCGTGCAGCATCGCGCGTGCTCCCTTTGGCGGGCTGAAGCCCGTCCGTCAGGCGAAAATCTAGCCGGTTGCGCCGGTGCAGGCGACAGGGATTTGGCCGGACGCCGGGGAATGCCGGATTGTCGTTAAATCCAGCGCGGGCCGAAAAAGGCGATCAGGATAATGAACAGCCACGCGGTCACGCCGGCCAGCAGAGCGAGGCGGTAATCGAACGTGCCGACCGTGAGATAGCAGATGCCGAGAAAAGCGAGATAGGCCGGAATGGTCTTCGCGCCGGCCATGCAGGCTTCCCGGAAGCCTGCGCTGTCGCCTTTTGCGCCGACGATGAGCAGTGCAATGATCGCAAAGGTCGGAAACAACGGCAGAATGCCGGGCAGCGTGTTGCCCCGTTTGGACAACCAGGCAATCAGGGCGGTGAGCAGTCCGCCGAGAATACCTTTCCAGATGATGTCCACTTAAGAAGTCCTTGGGCTGGCAACCAGGAAGGTGCGCTCAATCAAAACTCGTCATGCCCGGCCTTGTGCCGGGCATCCACGTCTTCGACACCCTAAAGACGTGGATGGCCGGGACAAGCCCGGCCATGACGATGTTTTAGTTGTCGCTGGTGTGAGTTACTCTGCCGCCAGCGCCTTGCTGCGCAGTGGCAGGCCGAGTTCATCCCACACCTGCAGCAGCGATTCCGCGAGGTGATCGATCAGCACGTCGTCGTGATAGGGCGACGGCGTGATGCGGAGGCGCTCGGCACCCTTGGCGACGGTCGGGTAGTTGATCGGCTGGATGTAAATGCCGTGATCTTCGAGCAGCAGATCGCAGGCCTTCTTGCAGAGCTCGGCATCGCCGACGAAGACCGGCACGATATGGGTGTCGGTGGACATCACCGGAATGCCGGCCGCGGTGAGGATCGCCTTGACCCGCGCAGCGCGGTCCTGATGGCGTTCGCGTTCCCAGCTCGAGCTCTTCAGGTGTTTGATCGCCGCGGTCGCGGCCGAGCAGATCGCCGGCGGCAATGCGGTGGTGAAGATAAAGCCCGGCGCATAGGAGCGCACGGCGTCTACAATGTCCTTGTTTGCTGCGATATAGCCGCCGAGGCAGCCATAGGCCTTGGCCAGCGTGCCTTCGAGCACGTCGATGCGATGCATCACGCCGTCGCGCTCGGCGATGCCGCCGCCGCGTGGGCCATACATGCCGACCGCATGGACTTCATCCACATAGGTCATCGCGCCATAACGTTCGGCGAGATCGCAGATCGCCGCCAGTGGCGCGACGTCGCCATCCATCGAATACAGACTCTCGCAGGCGATCAGCTTCGGACGCGCGGGATCGGCAGCCTTTAGCAGTTCCTCGAGATGCGCGACGTCGTTATGGCGGAACACCACGCGGTCGCAGCCGGCCTGCCGGATGCCTTCGATCATCGAGTTATGGTTCAGCGCGTCAGACAGGATCAGGCAATTCGGCATCAGCTTGGCGAGCGTCGAAATGCCGGTCTGGTTCGAGACATAGCCAGAGGTGAACAGCAGGGCGGCCTGTTTGCCGTGAAGGTCCGCGAGTTCTTCCTCGAGCTGCACCAGCGGATGATGCGTGCCTGCGATATTGCGGGTGCCGCCGGCGCCGGTGCCGACGCGGGTCGCGGTTTCGACCATGGCGCCGACCACTTTCGGGTGCTGGCCCATGCCGAGGTAATCGTTGGAGCACCAGATCACGACATTGCGCGGACCATTCGGCGTGTGCCAGACCGCATGCGGGAACCGACCGGCAATGCGCTCGAGATCGGCGAAGACACGATAGCGGCGCTCGTCATGCAAACGATTGAGCGCGTCACTGAAGAACTTGCTGTAATCCATCGCAAAAGACCCAAAAACGAAACCCGAACCCAGCGTCAGGTGCGTTTTAGAGCTTTTCCAGCTTGGCTGTCGAGGCGCAATTGGTCAATTTGACCACGTGCCGCGGCTTTTGATGTGCATCAAGAGCCTGAGGTCGTTCACGAATTTTTGCTGCGCTGCAGGTTACGTCGATTTGAACCGCAGCATGCCGTCGGCGCCCATTGTCGAGGTCAGCCGCTTCTGCGCCAGCATGTGATTGACGTGGGCGATCAATTCGCCGGCGGCAAATCCGGTCTGGTGGGCATCCAGCTTGTGCTTGTGAAACACCACCGGCACCAGCTGGGCGGACGTCTTGCCGGCATCCTTGCACGCTGCGGCGATCATCTGGCAGCGCTCTTCATGATGATCGGCGAGCTGCTTGATGCGGATCTTGAGGCCGTGAAAGGGCACGCCGTGACCGGGGAGCACGAGCACGTCGTCGGGCAGTGTATCAGCGAGACGTTTCAGTGAATGCAGATAGGAGCCGAGCGAATTCTCGTCGGGCTCATGGGCCCAGACGCTGACATTCGGCGAGATCTTGCTCAGCACCTGATCGGCCGACAGGAACAGTTTATCGGCCTCGCAATACAGCATCACCTGATCCGGCGAATGGCCGGCGCCGGTGAGCACGCGGAAGGTGCGCGTGCCGATCACGAGATCGTCGCCGTCGGACAACCGGCGATAGGCGGCTGGCAGCGGCACCGTCTTCTTCAGATATTCCTGGCCGCGGCCGAGCAATTGCTCGGTGATATCTGCATCCATGCCGTGGCGATGGAAGAACTGCCGCATATTGACGATGCGCTCTTCGGTGCGGCGGTGCTGGTGATAGACGCCCTGCAGATATTCGACTTGCGACATATAGAACGGGCAGTTGAACCGCTGCACCATCCAACCGGCCTGGCCGACATGATCGGGATGCGCGTGGGTGACGATCACCTTGCTGATCGGTTTGCCCTTCAGCGGACCTTCGAACAGTTTCGTCCATGCAGCGATGGTCGCGTCGTTGCCGATGCCGGTATCCACCATGGCCCAGCCATCGCCGTCGGCGAGCAGATAGATGTTCACATGGTTGAGGCGAAACGGCAGGTCGAGCCGGATCCAGAGAACGCCCGGAGCAATTTCGACCACCTGATCGGTCCCGGGATGGTTCTCCCAGGGATAGCGGAGGTCATCGGCTGGCTTTGTGCTGGCGTCTGTTTTCGAATGCATCGGTTCTGTCACAATGTCCTTTTCATCCGGCTTAGCGGGCCAAGGACCCCTGCGCCAGCACAAATTCGGCTGGCGCAGGGCATGGGTTTATGCGCTGGCGCGCATATCGGCCTGTGCTGAAGCGGTAACCGGCGGAGTCGGCGTGTTCTTTCCGCTCACGTCGTCGAGCCGTGAGGTCATGCCGAGCCGGTCCAGCAGGTTGGCGTCCCGGTCGGTCTGGGGGTTTTTCGTGGTCAGCAGTACGTCGCCGATGAAGATCGAATTAGCACCGGCGACAAAGCACAGAGCCTGCAATTCATCGGTCATATATTGCCGTCCGGCGGAAAGCCGCACCACGCTCTTCGGCATCATGATACGCGCCACGGCAATCATGCGGACCAGCGCGATCGGATCCGGGCGTTCGGCGGTGTCGTTGACCGGCACGCCCTTCACCTCGTTCCACATATTGATCGGCACGCTGTCCGGATGATGCGGCAGGTTCGCCAGCAGCATCAGCATGCCCAGGCGATCCTCGACCTGCTCGCCCATGCCGATGATACCGCCGCAGCAGACCTTGAGGCCGGCATGGCGCGCCCGCGCCAATGTCTCGATGCGATCTTCCATAGTGCGCGTGGTGATGATCTTGCCGTAGAATTCCGGCGAGGTATCGACATTGTGATTGTAGAAGTCGAGACCGGCGTCCTGCAGGCGTTTGGCCTGATCTTCCGTGAGCATGCCCAGCGTCGCGCAGGTCTCGAGGCCGAGATCCTTCACCGCGCTGACCATGTCGCATACGCGGTCGAGATCCTTGTCCTTGGGATTGCGCCAGGCCGCGGCCATGCAGAAACGGCTCGCACCGGCATCCTTGGCGCGCTGCGCCGTGGCAACCACGGCGTCGCGATCCATCAGCTTGGTCGCCTTGACGTCAGTGTTGTAGTGCGCGCTTTGCGAGCAATAACCGCAGTCTTCCGCGCAGCCGCCGGTCTTGATGCTGAGCAGGCTCGCGGTCTCGACGTGATTCGGATCGAAATTGCTGCGGTGGGTGCTCTGCGCCTGAAAAATCAGGTCTGCAAACGGCAAATCATAGAGTGCCTGGGCTTCATGGCGTTGCCAGTCGTGGCGCAGTTCGGTCGATGTCCATGCAGAGGAAGTTGGGGGCATTCACGCAATCCTTACATTCTGCGCAGCCACCGATCATGGGCTGCTGTGAAAGCAGTCCATGATTTTGAGGGTTGGAGCAATGACGCTGGCCGGGTGCAGCCATGCGCTGGATCGCCGCTCCTATGCCGCGCGGATGCTCGACAGGAATTCGTCGATTTCACCACGAAGAACGTCGGCCTCGCGGCGCAATTCGCCCGAGGCGCCGAGCACATCGTTGGCAGCCGTGCCAGCCTGCGTCGATGCATCGCTGACGCCGACGATGTTGCTTGACACTTCGCTGGTGCCGCCGGCGGCATGCTGGATGTTGCGCGCGATCTCGCGTGTTGCTGCACCTTGCTGTTCGACGGCGGTGGCGATGGCAGCACTCACATGATTGATTTCGGCGATGGTCTGCCCGATGTTGCGGATCGCTCCGACGGCGGTGGAAGTGACCTGCTGCATCGACACGATCTGCGTGCGAATCTCGTCGGTGGCCTTTGCGGTCTGATCGGCAAGGCTCTTCACTTCCGATGCCACGACGGCGAAGCCGCGGCCGGCATCGCCCGCGCGTGCCGCCTCGATGGTCGCGTTGAGAGCGAGGAGGTTGGTCTGCGACGCGATGGTCTGGATCAGATCGATCACCACGCTGATGCGATTGGCGTTGTCGGCCAAGCCCTGCATCGTTGCATCGGTTTCGCCGGCCTCGTTGACGGCCTTTGCGGCGATTTCGGTTGACGTTACGACCTGTCGGCTGATCTCGTTGATCGATGACGACAGCTGTTCGGTCCCGGCCGACACCGTCTGGACGTTCACCGAGGTTTCCTCTGCGGCCGATGCGACGGCGCTGACCAGCGCGCTAGAACGATCGGCAGTAGCCGTCATGCTCTGCGCGGTCGATTGCATGGAATCGGCCGAGCTCTGCAGCTTCTCCAAAGCATTGCGCACCTTGCTCTCGAAGTCGACGATGCGGGCTTCGATGCGCGACGTGCGTTCGCCCTTGGCAATGCGGTCCTGATCCTGCTCCGCGCTCAGCGTGCGGGCGTTGATCATGCTGTCGCGGAATACTTCGAGCGTGCCCGCCATCGCCGCGATTTCGTCCTGCTGGCGGCTTCGGGCGATCTCGGTGTCGAGATCTCCGCTGGACAGCCGCTGCATCGCGCGCTGCAATTGCGCGAGGCGGCGCAGAATGCTGCGGCCGACATAGAGCCAGACGAACAACGCCGATCCGATCAGCGTCAGCGCGCCGAGGCCGAGCATCACCTGCGTCGCCAGCGTGATTGTCGTCTGCGCCTGTGTCGTGGCGGCGTCGGTTTCGCTGCGCACCTTGTCGACCAGTTGCTTGACGCTCATACCGAGGCCGACATTCAGCTTGCGCGTCTCGTCGAGAATGAGTTCGCCGTATTCGACGGTGTCCATCTCTTTCTGGCGCACCTTGAAGACGCTGTTCTTGCCGTCGCCGATCGCCAGCAGCTGCAGGGCGGCTTCCTTCAGTTCCTTCGTGCCCTTGATGCCGACCAGGGCATCGAGATTGGATTTGACGCGGGTCTGGGCGGCCTTGAAGTTGGCTTCGATCGGAGAGAGCGCTTCGGACGAGCCGGCCGACAGCGCGGCCATCAGATCGGACGAGATCAGGTTGGTGCTGGCGACGACTTCGCCGACCTGCACAATGACTCGCGCGGCCTCGCCCGAATCTTCGGCCGAGAAGACTGTTGCCCGCAGCGTGTCGTTCATCACGTTCTGGGCGTCGGTGGCGGCTGGCTCCGACATCTTGACGAAGTTTGCTGCAGCGGCGCGCAGGGAGTCGTATTGCTTCTGATGCTGGGCGACGGCGTCGAGGCGTTCCTGGGTGGCAGCGCCAAGGCTGCGAATCGTGTCTTCGATGTTCTTGACGGTATCGGCCAGGGCGGCGACCACGGCCTTGTCGGCGCCGAGCTTGGCGATGGTGTCGAGCTTCTCGACTGCAATCTTGTGCGTATCCCGCATGCGCTGCGAGCGTTCCTTCAGAACGTCGGGGCTGCTCGATGCCAGCAGCATCGGGCCCTGGCTGGCAAGGCTCTCGCTGGCGGTGGCCAGTTGAAGGCTGGCGGTCAGTTTCGGAATGTCCCGGCCGTTCAGGTCCGTCATCATGCCGCCGAGCTGACCGAGAATCATGCCGGCACCGGCACTGATCAGGATCGCCATGCCCGCGATAACAGCGAAGGCGGCGAACAGGCTGCCGCGAATGCCCCAACGGGGCCGCGAGAAACGAAACCGTCCGAATTTTCCGATGAACGACGTCAGTGCCATTGATTCCCCCCGCGTCCACCGTCCTGGTGGCGGATCGCGTAGAGAGTATGTAGGTACCGGGTTAATATTCGGGTAAATCGGCAACCTTTGGCTGTCGCGGGGCTTGCGAGGTTACCAAAGGGTAAAACGAAAAAGGCCGGCGTTTCCGCCGGCCTTTCCGTAGTTAAGAGCCTGAAATCAGGCGCGAAGCTCAGTACTTCGCAACAACCGGGCCACCCCAGTTGAAGCGGTAGTTCAGGCCGGCCTTGACGGTGTGCTCGTCGTTCTTGGAAGAACCGAAAGCAACCAGAGCGGTCGGAGCCGAGAACTGGGTCTTGCCGAAGTCGTAGTACTGGTACTCGACCTTGCCCGACCAATTCTGGGTGAACAGGTATTCGAGGCCGGCGCCGACGGTGTAACCGTCATGCTTGGTGCCAGCTGCGAAAGCAACCGGTGCGCCAGCAACGTTGACCAGGGATTCGCTGTAGTCCGAGTAAGCGTAGCCGCCCTTCACGTAGAGCAGTGCCGGACCCCAGGTGTAACCGATGCGACCGGTGACCGAGCCGAGGCCCTTCTGGTTCAGGTTGTAGGTGAGGCCGGTGCCGGCGAACAGCACGTTGGTGTTGTTCGAACCAACCCAGCTGTACTGACCTTCGATACCAACGACCCAGTTCGGAGCGAACTGGTAGTCAGCGCCGATCTGCAGACCGCCGAGGAAACGGCCGTCCGAATTGTCGGAGGTGCCGCCGAAGCCGTTCGAACCGTTGAACGCGCCGCCGACGTGACCGCCGATGTAGAAACCGGTCCAGTTGTAGATCGGAGCGGCAACGTAAGCCGGAGCCTTGGTGTAGGGACGAGCAGCCAGATCAGCGGCCATTGCCGGAACCGAGGCGCCCAGGGCGATCAGGGCAACGGTGCCCATCAGGAAGTTCTTCATTTTCTTCTTCTCCAGAAAACCATTTTAGACCGAGAGCGCGTTCGCTCCGTCTATGGCGTGGACTTAGACAGCTTTTGCGTAAAATGCTGTCACCCATTCGCCACAGCAATCGACAACCCGACACGATCTGGATTGGCGCAACGGCATGCTTATCGACGCCTTAATAAAAGCTGAAAGATGCCTTAATTTACAGAGGTTTGGCGGACCAGCGTACCTGCTCGCGCTAACCCGCAGCAGTTTGGTTTTGCTCTAGATCGATTTATTGTGATCGGCAAAACCGCAGCGCTTTATCTGCATCGGCTGCAACCCCCGCATCACGTTTGGAACGTCTCAAACCGCTGTGCGAATGCCGGCTGCGTGATGACACCGACCGGTCTGTCATGGGAAACAAAAAACGCGCGATCCGTTAGATGTTTGCGTGGTGTCGGTCGGCGCCTCCGGGAATGGAATCGCGTTGCATGCAGGTTGAGCGGATTTTACGTGAATACGGCCACTTCCTTCGGCCGATGAGTGAAGCGCCACGCGACGGTCAGCGAATCCTTGGCCACTCTGCCCAAGGTGGTGCCCAAGGCGGCCACCTCATTTCCTGCTACTGGGAACCGCACCCCCAAGGCCTGATCGGGCCGAACTGGGTGGAGGAGCGCGATAGCCCCATCGGTTATATCGACCGCTATTTCGATGGCTGGATCAGGCCCCGCGAATTCAGGCTGCTTGATTCGGTCGCCATCAACCGGTTGCTCGTCGCTTACATCGACGATGCCCGCGCCGCCGATAACCGCGAGGCGCTCAAAATGCTTGAAGCGGGAGATGGCTAGAGCATGATCCCGAAAAGTGGATGCCTGTTTTCGCCGACAAACGAGTTCGTCGAGAGATCATGCTTCCAATAAAGAAAAATGCTCCAGCCGCTTTGGGAAGAGCTGATGGAAGATGACGGAAAATGGCTCAGGCCGGGAGCTTTGCAGCAAACCCGGCCCTGAGCGCCCGTCCGCAGGTCTAGAAGGCCTTGTTGGCTTCCGGACGATGTGTGTTTTTCGGCACGAAACCCGAGCGTGTGGCCTCGCGCTGGTTGCGCACCCAAACCTCGCGGTTCGGATGCAGGCCGGCGCCGCGGGTGGCGGGCACGGCGCTGGTGCGTGCGCGATGCAGCAAGCGCGTATCAGCCTCGCCGCAGCTTGGATGGATGCCGCCATTGTCCGCGACCACCTTCTCCCATGCCGCCTTGCGCTTGGCATAGATGGCGGGGTCCTGCAGCTGCGTGCAGTTGAGTTCGTTGAGATTGAGATCGGCGATGATCTCGTCGCCGTCCTCGATCAACCCGATGGCACCACCGAGTGCGGCTTCCGGGCCGACATGGCCGATGACCAGACCCACCGAGCCGCCGGAGAAGCGCGCATCGGTCATGAGACCCACGACGATGTTGCGCTCGCGGCACAACGTGGTGATGCGCGAGGTCGGGTCGAGCATTTCCGGCATGCCGGGCGCACCCACGGGGCCGTCGTAGCGCACGATGACCATGTCGTGGTTCTGGAATTTCTCCGGATGCTGGTCGAGCGCCTGCAGCAGGCCACGCTCGCCTTCGAACACGCGCGCGGTGCCGCGGAAGCGATTGTCCTCGAGCCCGCCTTCGACGCCGGCGAGCTTGAGAATGGCGGAAAATTCCGGCGACAGGTTGCCGCCGAGCACGCGCAACCCGCCGGTCGGCTTGTAGGGCTTCGCGACAGTATAGACGACACGGCCGTCGGCCGGCTTGGTCTCGAGGCGTTTGATCTGCTCGGCCAGCGTTTCGCCGGTGCAGGTCAGCACGTCGCCATTGATCAGGCCGGCATCCATCAGCTCGCGCACGATCACCTGCACGCCGCCGACCGCATCGATATCGACCATCGAATATTTGCCATAGGGCCGCGCGTCGGTGAGGACCGGCACGATATATTGCGAAAGGTAGTTGAACTCCGCCGGCGTCATGACTTCTTTCCAGAAGTCCGCAAAGCCTGCGGCGCGCGCGATTTCCGGCGCATGCAGCGTCACATTGGTCGAACCGCCGATCGCCAGCGACACGATCATCGCGTTGCGGATCGAGTCGCGGCTGACGATGTCGCGCGGCTTGATGCCCTTGGCGATCATGTTGGCGAGATAGCTGACCAGCTGCTCCGGGAATTCCTTGACGCGGCGCGGATCGTCCGACGGCGGCGCCACCATGTGCAGCGGCTGCATGCCGACCACGCCGATGAAGGTCTGCATGGTGTTGTAGGTGAAGATGCCGCCGCAAGAGCCATATCCCGGGCAGGCATGGCAGGCGATGCGGTGGCGATATTCGGCATCCGGATTGCCGGCGACCTGATAGGCGCTGACGATGTCGAGCTTCTCGCCCGTCTCCGGATCCGTGCCGGGATGGATCGCGCCGTCCGACATGATGATCGACGGCTCGTTATGTTCGAGCAGCGCGGCTAGCGCGCCGACCGGCGGCTTGTCGCAGGCGACCACGGCGATGGTGCCGAGCAGGCCGGTGGCACTCAGATGCTCCGACAGCGCGTCGTTGGTCACTTCGCGGCCGATCAGCGAATAGCGCATTTCGCGCGTGCCGTTGCGGATGCCGTCCGAGGTCGCAATGGTGTATTCCGGCTGCACGAGGCGATAGGGCAACTGGCCTTCGCCGCGACCGATGCGCTTCTTCAGGCTCTCATGGATCGCGTCCACCTTGGACATCACGCCCATATAGCACTGGCTGTCGCCCTTGGTGCCCACCACGCCCACCGACGGCTCATGAATGAGCGTCTCGTCCGTGCCGAGTATGCGCGCAATGCCGATGGTCTGCGCGGAGCGGCCGGGATGGTTGTCGATGGTGACGACGGGCGACTTGGACACGACGAATTCCTTCCTGACGGCGTTCTTGATCTGCGAGGCTTGAATGCACCGCCGCCGGCGCTCGGCATTGGCGCATGTCAGACCCTGCGGTCAGGGCAGGGTCCGTCCACGATCCAATTTAGGATCGGTCTAGCCAGTGCATAACCCCCGAAGATCGCAAACACAATCGGATTGCCCCTCCGCTGGAACAAGGCTGCCTTGTCGCCGTCCGGTGCCGCAAAGCAGCAAAATTCCGGGTGCCATTTACGCGATCAGGCTATTTCTGCATGGTTTTGACAAACCAATGGGGTAATCGCTTCCTGCGCCGTCACAGCGGATCGCGTCGATACGGAGTTCGAGATTGAGCGTTGCCTTCACCAAGGAAGAAAGTGCCGAAACGGCTGCGGAAACCCAGCTGCCCGATCGCCCTATTTCGTCTCATCCGAACCTTGTGACGGAGGCAGGTTTGCAGGCGCTGGAGACGCAGCTCCAGCAGGCCCGCGAAGCCCATGACGCCGCGAGCGCGATCGACGACGTGAACGAACGGCGGCGGCAGGCGGCAATCCCGTTGCGGGACATGCGCTATTTCGCGGCCCGTGTCCGCACGGCCCAACTCGTTCCAGCTCCGACATCGACCGACACCGTAGCCTTTGGGAGCACGGTGACTTTCAGTCGCAACGACGGGCGTGTGCAGACCTATCGGATCGTGGGTGAGGACGAAGCCGACCCCAAGGCCGGTTCGATTTCCTTCGTCTCCCCGGTGGCGAAATCGCTCATGGGCAAGGCCGTCGGTGACATCGTCGGCGCGGGCGCCCAAGAGCTCGAGATCATATCGATCGAATAGAGGACGCCGTCGCGGCGGTGTGGCTTCGCGTCTGATGTCAGTCGCGAAGCCGGTATTCAATCGCAGCACCGTCACGCCAGCGCGTCAGATTCCCGCGCTGGACTCCAGCCGCTCGTTGAGCTTCTGATCGACGACTTCGACCGTGCGGTCGATATTTGCATTGGTCATGCCGAGCTGATGCGAAATCAGCTTCACCAGAAGATCGACCCGCTCGATAAACGGCGCTCCAGCAGCGACTGCACGGGCGGCCGATGACGGCTTGAGCAGGCTCTCGGCTGCCTTGGCGTATTTGGCGAACGGGACCTGATCTTCGGGATCAGCGCCGAGGCGCCGCGCAACGGCATCGACATGCTCGTAGATCGACTGCGACACCTTGAGATCGCCGTGAACGGCCTCGCGGATCGACTGCGGCTCTTCGGGCGTGATGCAGCGATAGTTGCCGGTCAGGAGCATCGACCATTTCGCCAGCGGCACGAACAGCGAGTCGAATACTTTCAGCTTCACCGGCACGTCTTGGCCGTCGAGCTTCACAGCGTCGATGTCGGCTTCGAGTTCGCGCAGCAGCTTGTTGTGAGCCGGATCGGCAAAGGCCGATGCCTTGAAATTCGTCGGCAGGCCGACGTGAAGCACATTCGCCGCTTCTTCCGGCGGCCGGAAGGCCTGCGGATCGGGCGAGCACAGCGTCACCAGTCCCGGGTCGAAACGTTCCCACACCTGGGCATTGGTATAGGCCTCTTCGAGTTTCATGTCGGCCAGCCCCGGAATGCGCTTGAGATAGGGCAGCGGCGGCATGTTCATGATCGACAGGCAAGGTAGCTTCGCCGCGGCGATCTTGATCATCAGCACGCGGATCGTGTGGTTGGTATATTGCGGCTCCTGCATCGCAAGGCCGATCAGATCGTAGCGCGATATGTCGACCTGATCCGGCGAGGTCGCATCCAGTTTGCCCGGCAGGTCGCGTGAGAAGATGGCGCGGTGGGTCGGTTCGTCGCGCAGTTTGATGCGCACTTCAGTACCATCGCGATTGATGAGTTCGGCGGTCTTCTTCCGGCACACGAGGGTCACGTTATGACCGGCCATCAAGAGCTTCGTCGCCAGCAACGAGCCGTAGGAAGCTCCGAGAATCAGAATATTCCGCGCCATGGTGTTTCGTCCCTCACGTGATGTGTGCGCCAAATCCGAACGGTCCGGCATTTTTAGTTGAAGCGGACACTACTGCACTGCCGCGCTGCGATCCAGATGGCGTGAGCCGATAGGTGCAGAGCTGGAAGCGATTTGCTTTTCCAATGCGCCAATCTGTCCCGCCTATCGTCGTGGCGAATGAGGGAGCGATCGGGTACCGTCATAAAAAACAACGGAGGGAAACATGTCTGCGATCATCAATCGTCGTCACTTCATTGCTGCCGGGTCGGCTGCCGCCGCCATGCCGTTCGTCGCGCGCGGTGCTTCGGCGCAAGCCGCCTGGCCGTCGCGGCAGATCCGCATGATTTGTAGCTATCCGGCCGGCGGGCAGACCGATCTGCTCGCGCGTGCCTTCGGCGAATACATTTCCAAACAGGTCGGACAGACTGTCGTCATCGAAAACAAGGCCGGCGCATCCGGCGCCATTGGCACAGCGGAAGTCGCGCGCGCCGAGCCCGACGGTCACACGATTCTCTGCTCCATCTCGACCACCTATGTGATGAACCGGGTGATGCTGAAGACGCCCGGCTACGATATGGACAAGGACCTGACACTGGTCAGCGTCATTCCCGGTGCCGGATTGCCACTGGTCGCCAGTCCGAAATCCGGCGTCAAGACGCTGGAGGACTTCGTCGCCTTCGCGCGCAAGAACGACAAGGTGAACTTCGGCACCTATAGCGTCGGCTCAGCGCCGCACATGACGATCAACGAACTCAACAAACAGTATGGCCTCAAGATCGAGCCGATCCATTATCGCGGCGAAGCGCCGATGTGGACCGGATTGGCGGAAGGCTCGATCGATTTCGCGATGGGCAGCTACACTGCGTCACAAAGTGTGCTGCAGAGCGACCGCGGCGTGCCATTCGCCGTGCATTCGAAGAAGGTCGACGCCATCCCGAATGTGAAAACGCTGCCCGAGCAGGGCGCAACGTCGAAGTTCTTCACTGTGAGCGGCTTCACGGGTTGGGCCGTGCCCAAGGCGACACCGCAGCCGATCGTCGATCGGTTGTCGCAGCTTTGCGTCGCCGCCAACAGCGATCCGAAAGTGAAGGAAGTGCTGAAGACCTTCGTGCTCGAACCGGCGCTCGGCTTCAAGGAGACCAATGCGCTGTATCAGAAGGAGTTGCCGGTCTGGATCGAGGCGGCGCAGGCGCTCGGTCTGCAGCCGGTCTGACCACCGGCTGGATTGAATTAACGTTCGTCATTGCGAGGAGCGAAGTGACGCGGCAATCCAGTTCTTGTCTTCAAGAACAAAAAGACTGGATTGCTTCGTCGCAAGAGCTCCTCGCAATGACGGCGCGAATATCTAGCCTATTCTTTAGATGTTCTACGCTCGCACCGAAAACCGGCTCATCGCGCTGAGTGCCTGCACGCGCGGCTCGACGTCGCGCATATAGATCGTCTTGCGCAGGAATTCGATTTCGCTCGCTTCCTTGCTTTCTTCGACATCGATGTACCAGGACTTCGGCCGGCCGTCGGAGCCGTCGCTCCAGCGATAGCCGCGCCGCTTCAGCTCGTCCTTGAGATCGAAGGGCGACTGCTCCGCCCAGACCCGCATCGTCTTCTTGCGGGCGCGCTCCAGCAGAACGGCAAGCGCCGGCGATCCCAGATCGGGGAGTTCGTAGGCGAGAATTTCCAACAGCGCGTGACAGTCGTCGATCGCCCGGTGGGCCTGGTGAAAGAAGCCTGCGCCGGCGAGCAGATAGCCGAGGCGCGATCCATCGAAACCATGTTTGCGCCAGTCGACTTCGGTGGCCGAACAGCCCCAGGCCTTGTGCTGGAACACCGGCCAGTAGCGCTCGGAAAACTTGCGGTCGAAGCCTGCATTATGCGCGATGACGATGACGGCGTCTTCGGCGAAGGCGGCGACGGCATCGGGATCGATGCGGTGGCCCGCAACGATCTCATCCGTGATCCCCGTGAGCTCGGTGATCTCCGGCGGGATCGGCCGCGACGGCTCGTTGAATGCGGTGAAGACATCCGCCACGCGCGTAATGCTGCCGTCCGGCAGATAGTCGAACTTGATCATCGCAAGTTCGATGACTTCGTCGCGCACCTGATCGAGACCCGTGGTCTCGACGTCGAGGAGAATGCCGGAGCGGGTCGGCTGGCCATTGGCCGGCGCGAATTCGGTGCGCGGGATCAGCCGGCGGAGCACGCGATAGTCGGTGGATCGGGCGAGCGTGTCCGCCATGGCGGCAAGGCTGGGATCGTCCTGCAGGCTAAGATCGTCTTGGAGCATCTGATTCCGGGCAGTTCTTCAGGCGCAGCGTCATTTTGCCATGACTATGGTGTTCGCTGAATCGGGGCAACCTGCCTGCCGGCGATAGACACAGCTGTGTGGCGCTGGGGCGTTGATTCGGCGCCGATTATACCTTGCGATCCAGCGAGGCGAGCGCCTCGTTCAGCACGGAACGCAGGCGGTCGGCGTCGGCCGGCCGCACGGCGGAAGGGTCCAGATAGAAATCCAGCCCCGGCATGCGTTCAACGACGATATCGGTTTGTACCGGCCTGTCGTCGATGATGCTGTCCACCGCATAGGGCACGACCTCACGGCTGATGCCCTTCATGGTGATCGGCGGCAGCGGATGCGAGGTGATGATGTCGCTCACCAGCGCGAAGGTCTCGTAGCTGATGGCGATGCCACCGGGTTCTGCGATCGATTGCAGGCGCGCAGCGAGGTTCGCCTCGGCCCCGATGATCGTATAGTCCATGCGGTCGGCGCTGCCGAAATTGCCGACATTGCAATAGCCGGAATTGATGCCGATGCGCGCCTTGAACGGCTCCTCGATGCCTTCGGTGCGCCACTTCGCATTCAACTCGATCAGCCTGCGCTGCATCCGCCACGCCATGCGCAGGCAGTCCTGCGCATCCTGCCGGTCGCCCTTGGTCTCGGGGTCGCCGAAGAAGATCAGCATCGCATCGCCGATGAATTTGTCGATGGTGCCGCCGTGCTCGTGTGCGATCGCCGACATCTCGGTGAAATACTCGTTGAGCAGATGCGTGGTCAGCTCCGGCTGCAGCCGCTCAGTGGTGGCCGTGAAATTCTGGATGTCGGAGAAGAAGATCGTCAGCTTCTTGCGCTCGGTATGGATGGTGACGTCCTTCTGGCCGCTGAAGATGCTCTTGTAGACCTGTGGTGAGATATAGCGTGAGATCTTCATGGAGAGCGCGGCGAGGAAATCGTTGTTGGCTTCCAGCTCATGGTTCATGCCGGCAATGCGCTGCGACTGGCGGCGTTGCAAAGCCAGGAACGAGACGCCGCTGACGGCGGCCAGCGCAAAATAGGCCAGCAAAAACTTGAACGAGAACAGGTTGGCCGCGATCGGTTGCGTGATAATGACTTCCTGGATGCCGCGGACGTCGCCGACCTTCCAGTCCTTCTTTGGGCTTTCCGGATGGCTGTTGTGGCAGCTGACGCAGGCCGGGCCCATCAGCACGGGTGCCACGATGCGGACGGTGTCGCTGAACAGCGACGCCTTGGTGTCGATGATCTTCTGCTCGGAATTGTCGCGCAGGCTGCGCAGCGACGTCTTTTCGAAATCGTCGAGCTGGTGCGGCGCGCGGTTCTGGAACGGATAATCCGACACGAAGCGGTAGTTGATATTCTCCTGCTGCGCCCCGATCACCCGGCCGAGTTCGAGGGAAAGCGTCGCCGGGATGGGGATCGCGCCGGGCACACTTTCATAATTGTGCACCACCTGCGTGGTGCCCTGATGGGCCAGCACGCGCCCGACCACATTGGTTGCGTAGTAACCACGCACGCTGGTGATCACGGAGTTCAGGTCGTTGGCCTGCCGGCGCAAGGCGGCGTCAACCAGATTGGTCAGATCGAGCCACACGGCTACAGGCAGCAGAAGCAAAAGCGCGGCAACGGCGAGGCCGGGCGCAAATACGCGCGAGCGTCGACGGGGGACATCAGGCTGATCCATGAAGATAGGTTCCTGGATTTCTGGCTGTTGAGCGCAATGAGCGTGCGGCGGCGCGGCCGCCTCCGTTTCGTAGCGCGGGTATGGTTATAATATCGTGCCTGGGTTGTGCCAATTTTCTGGTAGTGGACGAAATTGCGCCGGATGCCCGCCAATTTTGGCAGACGTGCATGCCGCCTGCGCACCTTGACTTCACGGGTCGCTTGGCCAATCTCGCGGTCAGAAAAACACTTCAAAACTCTTGGGAGAAGATCATGGCCGACGCCTATATTATCGACGCAGTCCGCACGCCCCGTGGCATCGGCAAAGTGGGCAAGGGCAAGCTCGCCGAACAGCATCCGCAGCATCTGGCAGCGACCGTGCTCAAGGCGATTGCCGAGCGCAACAAACTCAACACCGCTGACGTCGACGACGTGATCTGGTCGACCTCGACCCAGCGCGGCAAGCAGGGCGGCGATCTCGGCCGCATGGCCGCGCTCGACGCCGGCTATGACATCAAGGCGTCCGGCACCACGCTGGATCGTTTCTGCGGCGGTGGCATCACTGCGGTGAATTTCGCGGCGGCCCAGATCATGTCGGGCATGGAAGACGTCGTCATCGCCGGCGGCACCGAGATGATGTCGCTGACCGGTGCGATGGCCGCCGAGGATATGGCCGCGGGCAAGGCGCCGCTCGGCATGGGCTCGGGCAACAAGCGGCTCGCCAAGGTGCATCCGCAGTCGCATCAGGGCATTTGTGGCGACGCGATCGCCTCGATGGAGGGCATCAGCCGCGAGGCGCTCGATGCGCTCGGCCTCGAAAGCCAGCGTCGCGCAGCCATCGCGATCAAGGAAGGCCGTTTCGACAAGAGCATCGTCCCGGTGAAGGATGACGAGGGCAACATCGTGCTCGCCAAGGACGAATACCCGCGTCCGGAAACCACTGCCGAAGGTCTCGCAGGTCTGAAGCCGGCTTTCGCTGCGATGGCCGATCATCCGCTGGATGAAAGCGGCATGACCTTCCGCAAGCAGATCAACCAGAAATATCCGGATCTCAAGATCGAGCATTTCCACCACGCCGGCAATTCATCGGGTGTGGTCGATGGTGCCGCAGCCTTGCTGCTGACCTCGAAGTCCTATGCCGACAAGCATGGCCTGAAGCCGCGCGCGCGCATCGTCGCCATGGCCAATATCGGTGACGACCCGACCCTGATGCTGAATGCGCCGGTGCCGGCTGCGAAGAAGGTGCTGGCAAAGGCCGGTCTCAAGAAGGAAGACATCGATCTGTGGGAGATCAATGAAGCCTTCGCCGTGGTCGCCGAGAAGTTCATCCGCGATCTCGATCTCGATCGCAGCAAGGTCAACGTCAATGGCGGCTCGATCGCGCTCGGTCATCCGATCGGCGCCACCGGCGCTATCCTGATCGGAACGGTTCTCGACGAACTCGAGCGCCGCAACCTGAAGCGCGGTCTGGTCACCATGTGCGCCGCTGGCGGCATGGCACCGGCGATCATCATCGAGCGCGTGTAAGCTTTAACCTCTCCCCGCTCTTTGCGGGGAGAGGTCGACCGGCAAAGCCGGTCGGGTGAGGGGCTATCACTTCAGACACAGCACACGCGGACTCGCGGGTCGGAAAATTTCTCGACCCGCGAGTCCGCGTGTGTTGAAGCGTCAAACCCCGCCCCTCACCCCAACCCTCTCCCCGCAAAAGGGCGGGGAGAGGGAGCGCGCCGGCGCACGTGGTAAAGTCCGAATGCCGCAAGTACCGGCTCATTCGTTCGACGGCCACGCCATCGGGAACGACAGCGGCGAGATCTCCGTCAGCTTGCGGCCGGCCCAGTCGAGACCCGGCGTGCGCTCTTCCGCGCGGATCTGCGCCTCATGCACGCGCAACGCCGCCGCCGGATAATCGAAGGTCTGCACCACGCCGTCCTTCACCACCTGCCGGCCATCCACATAGACGTGACGCACCGCGCGTTCCGCCGCCGCATAGATCATGCTGCGGATTGGATCGCGATGCGGCTGCATCATCGGATGGGTGACGTCGACCATCACGAAATCCGCCTTGCAGCCGGCTTCGAGCCTGCCGATGTCGTCGCGGCCGAGCGCCTTGGCGCCGACGGTGGTGGCAGCCTCGAAAAGCATGGTCGAGTTCAGGCCGCGCGGATGCCCGGCCATCAGTCGCGAGGTCATCGTCACGTTGCGCATTTCCTCGATCATGTTGTGCGGATAGGTGTCGGTGCCGATCGCCACTGAAATGCCGGCGGCGCGGTAGCGGCCGACATCGCGCAGCGCGATGCCGCGGCGCATGAACACGGTCGGGCAATGTGCGACGGTGGTTCCTGTCTCGGCGAGCAGCGCGAGATCGCGCTTCGTGTGCCACGGCGTCAGCGGATGGTCGTCGACGAAGATGGAGTGACCGACCAGCGAGGTCGGGCCGAGCACGCCGAGTTCGCCGAGCCACTGGATCGGCGTCACGCCATGGCGGCGGACGATCTCGTGGAATTCCGACACCGACTGTGCGGCATGAGTCTGCCACGGAATGCCGCGGCGCTTCGCTTCAGCGTAGCTGTCTTTCATCAGTTGTGGCGTGCAGGTGTCGATCTGCGCCGGATACATCATGCCGGACAGACGGCCGGACGGATGGCTCTCGGCGGCATCGATGAGCGCGAAGGCCTGCAGCATGGCATCCTCGCCGGCCTTCTCGTTCCATTCGTAATCGACGAGCGTGCCATTCGGCGTGAACCAGCGCGCCGAGCGGAATCCCGGAGCAATATAGACGCGCAGGCCACTTTGTCCGGCGAGATCGAGCCATTGCGGATGCGGCATCGATAGATCGACCACCGTGGTGACGCCGGACAGCAGCAATTCGGAATACGCAACGCGCACGCAGTCCGGCACGCCTTCCGGATCGGACCGCAGGATCGGCATGTATTCGTAAAGCGACGAATTATACAGGCCGGGCGAGCCGATCTCGTCGAGAAAGCCCTTGTTGAGCGGTTCGCTGGACGGATGCGAGTGGATATCGACGAGACCCGGCATCACCATGAACCCGCGTCCGTCGATGGTCTCGACCGCTTCGCCCTGATAGTCGCGGCCGGCAAACACGATCTGGCCGCCGTCGAAAGCGACATCGCCGCCGGTGACATAGGTGTGGCTGTTCTTTGCGGCGTCCCAGGCGACGACATAGTCCGCGTTGCGGATGACGGTGATGGCCATACTGATCCTCTTGATGGAAGGCGAGGAACCGTAAGCGCAAGCGGCCGGGCGGTGCAAGATCGAGAGGTGAGCAGACCCGCCTGTCTATTTGGCAGGTGCAACCCGTCTGTTCGGCTTGTGCAAATGACGATAAGAAGACGCGTTGATCTGCAAAGTCCTGAAGAGAGCCTGAACTGATGCAATACAGACATGATGGCCTTTACGCTTCCCGCCGTTCGCCGGTCATGGCGCGCAATGTGGTGGCGGCGTCGCAGCCGCTGGCAACGCAGGCCGGGTTGCGCATGCTGGAGCGCGGCGGCAATGCGCTGGATGCGGCGCTCGCGGCAGCTATCACGCTGACCGTGGTCGAGCCGACCGGCAACGGCATCGGATCGGACGCCTATTGCATCCTCTGGGATGGCAAGGAGCTGCACGGCCTCAACGCCTCCGGCCGGTCGCCAGCGGGATGGACCCCTGACCGATTTGCAAATCACAAGACCTTCCCGCATCGCGGGTGGGAGAGCGTCACCGTGCCCGGCGCCGTTTCGGCCTGGGTCGATCTGTCCGAACGCTTCGGCAAGCTGCCATTCGCTGACTTGTTCGAGCCTGCGATTGCCTATGCGGAGAATGGCTTCCACGTCTCGCCCGTGATCGCCGAACTCTGGCGCCGCGGCGCGGAGGAGTTGAAGAACCAGCCGGGTTTTGCCGAGGCCTTCATGCCGAACGGTCGCGCGCCCGCGGCCGGTGAGCTCTTCAAGGCGCCGGGCCATGCATATTCGTTGAAATTGATCGCCGAGACCAGAGGCGAAGCCTTCTATCGCGGCGAACTCGCGCAGCGTATCGCTGCCTTTGCGCGCGAGCATGGCGCTGTGCTCGACGAGGCCGACATGGCTGCGCATCGCAATGACTGGTGCGGCACCATCCATCAGGATTTCGGTGATGCCTCGCTGCATGAGATCCCGCCGAACGGGCAGGGCATCGCGGCGCTGATGGCGCTGGGAATCATGCGGGCCTACGGCACCGACGGTCTCGTGCTGGACAGCGGCGATGCCTTCCATCTGCAGATCGAAGCCACAAAACTCGCTTTCGCCGACGTTTACGCCTATGCGGCCGATCTCGATTACATGCGCGACGTCACCGTCGCGCATCTGCTCAATCCCAGCTATCTCGCCTCGCGCGCCAAGCTCATCGACATGAGTCGCGCTCAGGATTTTGGCGCCGGTGCGCCCAAGACCGGCGGCACGGTGTGCCTGTCCACCGGCGACGCTTCCGGCATGATGGTGTCCTATATCCAGTCGAACTATTCGGGCTTCGGCTCCGGCGTGGTCGTGCCCGGCACCGGCATCAGCCTGCAGAATCGTGGCTTCGGTTTCGTCCTGACCGATGGTCATCCCAATCAGGTCGGTCCGCGCAAGCGGCCGTTCCAGACCATCATTCCGGGCTTCGTCATGCAGGGCAAAGCGCCGCTGATGGCCTTCGGCCTGATGGGCGGCCCGATGCAGGCGCAGGGCCATCTGCAGATCATGCTGCGCATGCAGCTCTGGGGACAGGATCCGCAGACGGCAGCGGATGCACCGCGCTGGCGCTATGTCGCCGGGTTGAAAGTGGCGATCGAGACCGCAGTGCCGGACAATGTCGCGGCAGACCTCGCCAGCCGCGGCCATGTCATCGAGCGCGAACCGCCGGATTCCGCCTTCGGCTTCGGCGGTGCGCAGCTCGTGCGTAAAATCGATGGCGGCTATGTCGCCGGCTCCGACCCGCGCAAGGATGGACTCGCGGCGGGATTTTGAGCCGTAGGGCGGATTACGCCTTCGGCTAATCCGCCCTACGTTTGAGTCTCACCCCAGCCCGGCGGCCTTCGCGATCGTGTAGGTGATCAGGCTCGCCACATAGGCCAGTGCGAACATGTAGAGGAACGTCACCACCATCCACTTGGTGCTGCCGGTCTCGCGGCGGATCACCGCCAGCGTCGAAGCGCATTGCGGGGCGAAGATGAACCAGGCCAGGAACGACAGCGCGGTGGCAAGGCTCCATTTGCTGGCCAGCGCCTGGCCGATGGCGTCCACTGCTTCCTTGCCGCCCTCGATCGCATAGACGGTGCCAAGCGCGCCGACCGCGACCTCACGCGCCGCCATGCCGGGGATCAGCGCCACCGCGATCTGCCAGTTGAAGCCGAGCGGGGCGAAGAACGGCTCCAGGAATTTTCCGATCATCGCGGCGAGGCTGTAATTGATCGCCGGCCCTTCGGCGCCGGCCGGTGCCTGCGGGAAAGAGGCGAGGAACCAGATCAGGATCATCATCGACAGGATGGTTGTGCCGGCGCGCTGCAGGAACATCTTGGCGCGGGTATAGACGCCGATGGCGATGCTCTTGATGCGCGGCAGCTTGTAGTCCGGCAATTCCAGCATGAATGGTGCCGGCTGGTAGTCGCGCCACATGAAGAACTTGATGACAAAGGATGCCGCCAGCGCGCTGCCGATGCCGGCCACATAGAGCCCGAACATCACCAGCCCCTGCAGGTTGACCCAGCCCCAGACGTTTTCCGCCGGGATAAAGGCGGAGATGATCAGCGTATAGACCGGGATGCGTGCCGAGCAGGTCATCAGCGGCGCGATCAGGATGGTGGTCAGGCGGTCGCGGCGGTTATCGATCACACGCGTCGCCATGATGCCGGGGATGGCGCAGGCGAAGCTCGACAGCAGCGGGATGAAGGCGCGGCCATGGAGGCCTGCGCCGCCCATGATGCGGTCCATCAGGAACGCCGCGCGCGCCATGTAGCCGAAATCTTCCAGCAGCAGGATGAACAGGAAGATGATGATGATCTGCGGCAGGAACACGAGCACGCTGCCGACGCCGGCGATCAACCCGTTCTGCAGGAAGCTCTGCAAGATGCCTTCAGGCAGCACCTGTGCCACCAGCGTACCCAGCGCGCCGAACGAATCCGACAGCAGCTCCATCAGCGGCTGCGCCCAGGAGAACACCGCCTGGAACATCACGAACAGAATGAGCGCGAGGATCGCGAGACCGGCGACTGGATGCAGCACCACGGCATCGACGCGCGTGGTCAGCGTGTCCGGCTTGGTCGGCATCGTGACGGTTTCGCGGATGATGCGGTCAGCCTCGCGCTGTAGCGCCTTCATCTCGGACAGGCCGAGCGGCTTCCAGCCATCGCCTGTGGTAACTGCCGGCATGTTGGCGGCGAATTCGTCGGTGCGCTTGCGCAATTCCTCGACGCCGGCCTTCTTCACCGCGATCGAGGTGATGACAGGCACGCCGAGTGCCGCTGACATCGCATCGACATCGATGCTGACGCCGCGGCGCTGCGCGATGTCGAACATGTTGAGCACCACCAGCAGCGGGCGACCGGTGCGCTTGAGTTCCAGGATCAGCCGTAGCGTGAGGCGCAGATTGGTGGCGTCGGCGATGCACAGGACCAGATCGGGCGCAGCTTCGCCGGGGCGCTTGCCGAGCACGACGTCGCGGGTGATCTCTTCGTCCGGGCTGCGGCCGCGCAGCGAATAGGTGCCGGGCAGGTCGAGCAGCGTCACCTGACGGCCGGCCGGTGTCACAAAGGCGCCTGCCTTGCGCTCGACGGTGACGCCTGCATAGTTGGCCACCTTCTGGCGGCTGCCGGTGAGTGCGTTGAAGAGCGATGTCTTGCCGCTATTGGGGGCTCCCACCAGCGCGAGATGAAAGCGCTCGGTGGTCACGTCTGTATGGGTCATTTCACAACAACTGCCATGGCTTCGCGCCGGCGAACGGCGATCGTAATATTGTCGACGCGCACCGCGATCGGATCGCGCTGGATGGCACCCTGATGCAGGATCTCGACGCGCGCGCCTTCGGTAAAGCCCATTTCCAGCAGATGCCGTTCGAGCTCGTGGCCGCTCTCGGCGGCGCCTGCAATATCGGGCTGCAACGCCACGATGGTTCCGACGAATCCGCGCGGCGCATTGCCGAGGCGCAATTCGTGTGTGGATGTTTCGGATGCAGTCTGGTGGACGGTCATGCCCGACCTTGTCGAGCAGCGTCCTGACAAGGTCAAGACAAACGCTCGTATGTTATTAGAATGATTATAAAGAGGCGCTCCGGCACCGCTTACGATGCGCCCGCAGACTGCTCGTTCACCACCCGCTGCTGGATCTTCACGAGTTCTGCATAGATGCCGCCTTGCGCGATCAATTCGTCATTGGAGCCCTGCTCGGCCACGACGCCGTCCTTCAGCACGATGATCTTGTCGGCGTCACGAATGGTTGAAAGCCGATGCGCGATCATGATGACGGTGCGACCCTGCATCAGCCGGCGCAGCGCCTCGATCACAAGCGCCTCGGATTCCGGATCGAGCGCCGCGGTCGGCTCGTCCAGGATCATGATCGGGCTGTTGCGCACCACCGCGCGCGCGATGCCGATGCGCTGACGCTGGCCGCCAGACAGCGTGTCGCCGCGCTCGCCCACCATGGAGTCGTAACCATGCGGCATGCGGCTGATGAACTCGTCGGCATTGGCGATCTTGGCGGCGGCGACGATCTCGTCATCGGTGGCGCCGGGCCGGCCATAAGCGATGTTCTCGCGGATCGTGCCGCGGAACAGTACGGTCTCCTGCAGCACGAAGCCGACCTGGGCGCGCAGGGCGGACAATTTGTAATCGGTGACGTCGACGCCATCGATCAGCACGCGCCCCGATGTCGCATCGTAGAAGCGCGGGATCAGGCTCAGCACCGTGGATTTGCCGGAGCCGGTCGGCCCGACCACGCCGACGATCTGGCCGGGTTCGATATGCAGCGAGACGTCGCGGAGCACGCTGGCCTCCTCGCTATAGGCGAAGGCGACGTTCTCGAAGGTGATAGCGCCTTTGGCACGGCCGGGATCGACGGCACCCGGTTTCTCCATGATCACATCATCGGCCGCGAGAATATTCTGGATCCGCTCCAGTGCCACGGTGGTCTGCGCGATCGCGCTGGTCATGCTGGCGAGGTCCTTCACCGGTTTGAAGAACTGCGCGAGATAAGCGAGGTACACGGTGAGCGCGCCAGCCGTCATGGTGCCAGCGACAATCAGCGAGGTCCCCTTCCACAGCACGATGGCGGTGCAGAACGCCACCACGATGCTGACCACAGGGGAGAGCAATGACTTCACCTGACGCGCCTTCATGGCGGCCTCGACCGTGGCATGGCTGGCGGCCTCCAGCCGTGCCAGTTCGAGATCCTGCCTGCCGAAGGCCGTGACTGCGCGCACCTGGCCGAGGCCCTGCTGGACCACGGCAACGATCTCGCTCTGCCGTTGCCGCACCGTGCGCGTCACGTCCTTCACGGCGCGCTTGAAATGGAACACGAAGACAATCAGGAACGGCGTGATGCCGAGCGCGATCAGCGTAAAATCCCAGTCGAGCCAAAACATCAACCCGATCATGAAGACGATGGTGATGAGATCGAGCAGGATATCCAGCGTCGACGATGAAGCGAAGTTCTGCAGCGTGGTGACGTCTGTGGTGATCGTGGACATCAGTGCGCCGGTCTTGGCCTTGTCGTAGTAGCGCAGCGACAGCCGGTGCAGATGCGCATAGATGCGGATGCGCAGGTCGTTGGCCACCCACTGGCCGACCGATGTCGAATAGTAGTTGTCGATGTAAGTGGCGATCGCGCCGATCACGGCGATGACCAGGGTGGCGATGCCGGCGAACAGTGCGACGCCGAGCGTGTGGCGGCCGATGCCGTAGTCATGGGCCCAGTCCAGCCAGGCGGGCAGGTGATGGCTGCCCAGCGCGTCATCGAGCACCAGTTTCAGCGGCCAGGGCGCGGCCAGGCTCATGGCGATCTCGACCAGCATGGCGAGGAAGACGATGATCAGCCAGCCGCGATAGGGCCGGAGCATCTCGAGTACCAGACGAGTCATCGAACATTGTCTCCAGCAACACGGCCAGACCGGGAATCATGAGCACTCCGGGCGGTCGCAGTATATAGCCGCCGTCGGTTAGCGGGTCTTAACTGTAGTCGGGTACAGATGGATTTTTGCTGACAGCCCGCGCATTGTGGCATGCGGGCAGGAGCGTCAGTTAATTTGGCAGGGCTGCGCAGGACCGAACATGAACGTGCGATCCGTTGCTTTCCCGTTCTGGGGCAGGGTGCTTCTGCTGGCCGGCATCCTCGGTCTGGTGCTGGGCGGCGGCCTTCTGACCTGGCGCTACATCGAGCGTCCGACCGTGCTCAAGTTGGCGGTCGGGTCGATCGATGGCGAAGCCGGCAAGACGGCATCGATCATCGCCAGCCATTTCGCCACCAGGAAGTCGCCCATCCGGCTGGATTTCGAGACCTTCGGCAACGCCGTCGATGCGGGCAAGGCATTCTCCTCCGGCAAGGTCGATCTCGCTGTCGTCCGGGCCGATGTCGGCGATCTCTCCGAGGCGCGCGCCGTTGCCGTCATGGCCAAGGCGGTGGTGATGCTGATCGCGCCTCCCGGCTCGAAAATCACCAGCGTCGAAGGCCTGCGCGGCCGCACCGTCGGTGTGGTGGGCGGCGAGGTCAATCGCAGGCTGGTCGATGCGCTCACCAAGCAATACGACCTGACGAGCGCGAGGGTCACATTCAAGAATCTTGAGGTCAGCGATACCCGGCGCGCGGTGGAAGCCAAGGAAGTCGGCGCGCTGCTGGTGGTGATTCCGCTGACCGAGAAGTATTTGTCCCTGGTCCGCGGTCTGTTCAAAACCGGCGCCCCCGTGCTGATCCCGATCGATGCCGCCGGCGCCATTGCCGACGCCAATGGCGCCTATGAAAGCTTCGACATTCCGAAAGGGTCGCTCCGCGGTGCGCCGCCCGTCCCGGATGATGACGTGACGACGCTTCGGGTCAGTTATTATCTGGTCGCGAACAAGAAGCTCCATTCCAGCCTGATCGCGCGTCTGACCGAAATGGTGATCGCGGCGCGCCGCGATCTGATCGCCGGGCAACCGCAACTGGCCGGTATCGCCGCTGCCGACACCGATCCCGATGCCTTTATCCCCATTCATCCCGGCGCGGCTGCCTACTACAACGGTACCGAGCAGAGCTTCATGGACAAATACGGCGACGACATCTATCTCGCCCCCATGATCCTTGGCGCCCTTGCCTCTGTGCTGGCTGCCGCCTGGAAATTCCTCGGCATCCGCCCGCCCGACCACCGTGAGGCGACACTCAATGCACTTTATGCATTACCGCGCCGGATCCGGGCGGCGGCGGATGATGCGGAACTGTGCGCGATCGAGCAGGAGGTCGACGATCTTCTCAGCGCGCAGCTGGCGAAGACCATGCGCAATGATGAAGATGCACTTGAAATGGCGACGCTGGTCTCTTCGGCGCAGCGCCTCGACAATCTCATCCATCATCGCCGTTCGGCGCTGGCGCGGGCCCCATTTTCTGCGGCGCCGCATTCAAGTATAGAGTCGGAGACGTAGTTCCAGGCCATGACGCTGTTTTGCAGAACCATCAGCCGTTTGCGGGCACCTTTATTTCTCGCGAGAGGTCAATCATGACGCATAACCTGCTCGTGTTTCCGGATGACACCGCGCAGTGCATCATTGATCCGATCAGGGCTGCAAAGCGCAGCCTGAATATCCGGATGTTCCTGTTCACCGATCCGACGCTGCTGCATGAGGTGATCGCGGCGAAGCGGCGCGGCGTGAAAGTGCGCGTCATGCTCAATCCGGCCCGGCGCAACGGCGAGAGCGAGAATAACGAAACCGCCGCGGCACTGGCTGCTGCCGGGGTCGAGGTCCGTGACAGCAATCCGGCCTTCGCGCTGACCCATCAGAAATCGATGGTGATCGATCATGAGTGGGGCTTCGTCGAGTCGCTGAACTGGGAGACCCGCGATCTCACCGAGACGCGCGACTACGCGGTGACCACGACCAAGAAGCTTGAAATTTCCGAGATGGTGGATTGCTTCGAGGCCGACTGGGCGAAGCAGGATTTCGTACCGAACCCGGACTCGCAACTGATCTGGTGCCCGAACAATGGCCGCGAGCGGATCGGCGCTTTTATCGATTCCGCGCGGGACACGCTCTGGATCCAGAACGAGCGTTATCAGGACACGGACATCATCGAGCGGCTGGTTCGCGCAGTGTTGCGCGGCGTTCAGGTCCACATCATGGCGCGGCAGCCGCACAAGCTGAAGAAGAACAAGCTGATCGAGGGGATCGGCGGCTTGCGCATCATGCATGACGTCGGCGCCAAGGTGCACCGGCTCAATGACATGAAGCTGCACGGCAAGATGCTGTTGGCCGACGAGGAACGCGCTATCGTCGGTTCGATCAATCTCACGCCGGGCAGTTTTGACGATCGCCGCGAACTGGCCATTGAGACCGATGCGCACCATGTTGTGAAGCGTCTCGTCGAGACCTCGCATCACGACTGGAAACATTCGCGCAAGCTCGACCTCTCAGACGAGGCGGTTCAGGCGGATCTGGAAAAACACGGCATCCGGCAGTAGCGCGTTGTCGCTCAGCGCCGATCCGGCCGCGGCGATTGCCGGGCTCGGGGCTGCACAGGTTTCCTTTCCGCGCGGCGAGCATATTCCGTGGCTAGGTTCAGCAGTCGTTCGCGAACCACGGGGTCGTCAATCTCCCGCGCCAGCTTTTCGCAGCGCTCGGCCTGCTCTCTGAAATATGCGGCTTCGCTAGGCAACTTTGTCGTTTTCCATGGGCAGTGCGGGGCGCAGGAACATCGCCGAGAGCTGATCCTTGATTTCCAGGACACGCGGCGATGTCATACCCGGGCGAATGCAGAGCAGCGCTTTGATGGTCGGAAGCTCCGGTAAGTAATAGTCCCTGGCCCAGACCAGTCCTGGCGGAATGATCCGGCTGGGAACAGCCGTCAGTCCGATGCCGGCTTCGACGGCGGCTTTCTTCGCGCTGTAGTCCTGACTGCTGAAGGCAATCCGATAGGAAAGGCCATGCCGCGTGAGCGTATGAATCATCCAGTCGTCATTGGTCCAGGTGACGATTGGGATCGGTGCGCCGGGGCTGAGCACGAATGATTTCGAGCGAACCCATGCCAGCCGATCCTCGGATTCATCGACAATGAGCGGAGCCAGATCGGGACTGATTTCTCCCCGCTGGAAAAAACACCCGACGTCGACATGGCCGTCGATCAACGCTGTCGCAATCTCGGTGGACATTCCGGCATGGATATGGATGTCATTGAGGTTGCTCAGGCTTTGCTCGGCGACGAAGCGCTGCGCGAGGACAACGCTCAGGCCCAAACGAAGCCGGTCGACATGATTATCGGCTCCGCCGAGCGCAAGCACCTGATCGTTGGCCTCGATGATCTTGCGCGCCTGCGCAAGCACCAGCTTGCCGAGATCGGTCGGACAACTTCCGTTTGGCGTCTTGCTGAACAGCGAACCGCCAACAAGTTGTTCGAGGCGCTTGATCTGCGAACTCACCGCGGGCTGACTCAACCCCAATTGCTCCGCAGCCTTGGTCAAGCTACCTGTTTCTGAAATGGCAACGACGGTACGAACAATTTCAATCGGAATATTGAGATGCCGCTTGTGCATTTGAATATCCAGCCTCGCAATTGCGCCATGAGTCGGACCAAGTGGTGTCGCGATTCTCTACCAATCATATAGGCGTAATCACTCTTGGTTATATATTTGATTTGGATGGCATTTCGGGAACTTATGGCGTCATCAAAATCAGTGTGTGGCGGCTATCTACCGAATTCGATGATGACTACTCGCGCCGTCGCATCGGACTCAATCGCGACAGGTGCTGATCCTTGTTCCACAAGCAGCCCATCATGCGCCGACAGGCTGTCGACGGTCGATGCCGACCGTACGGTCGCAGTGCCATGCTCAACGAACAGAAACGCTTGTGCAGAAACTATAAAATCCTGACGTTTCATGACGTTGATGCGTCTCACATGCTGTGAGACGATCCCGCGCCTGCTCATCACATTCAAATCTGTAATGGGGCCGTCGATCAGTAAGGCTGACGTTTGCTGATCGCCCGGAAAGGAATGGATCGTACTGCGATCAATGCGCACAGATGCGCTGCCGTGGACATTGAGGTCGATGCCGGCGCCATCGATGACCAGAAGTGTACGATCAATCCCGGGAAATGACGAGAACGGTCCGTCGCTCGTCACCTGCGCCATACTGACGCGCCAGTCGAAATCGTCCAGCTTTGCATTCGCCGGGAAGATCGCGATCTCCGTGGTCGATCCCAGCCCGTTCTTCCAGGGCATCACCTTGTAGTTCGCGGCGCGCAGGATCTGCATGCGCCGCACTCAGCCGTTGGCGTGCAGCGATGGCAGATTGAGGTGATGTTCCTCTGCACAGTCGATGGCTTCCTCATAGCCTGCATCGGCGTGACGCATCACGCCGGTGGCCGGATCGTTCCACAACACGCGTTCGAGGCGCTTGGCCGCTTCCGGCGTGCCGTCGGCGACGATGACCATGCCGGAATGCTGCGAGAAGCCCATGCCGACGCCGCCGCCGTGATGCAGCGACACCCATGTTGCGCCAGATGCGCAGTTGAGCAGCGCATTGAGCAGCGGCCAGTCGGAGACGGCGTCGGAGCCGTCCTTCATCGCTTCGGTCTCGCGGTTCGGGCTTGCCACTGAACCCGAGTCGAGATGATCCCTGCCGATCACGATCGGTGCCTTGAGCTCGCCCGAGGCCACCATCTCGTTGAAGGCGAGGCCGAGGCGATGGCGATCGCCGAGGCCGACCCAGCAGATCCGCGCCGGCAGGCCCTGAAACTGGATGCGCTCGCGCGCCATGTCGAGCCAGTTCACCAGCGCCTTGTTGTGTCCGAGGATCTCCTTCACCTTGGCGTCGGTCTTGTAGATGTCCTCGGGATCGCCTGAGAGAGCAGCCCAGCGGAACGGGCCGATGCCGCGGCAGAACAGCGGACGGATGTAAGCGGGGACAAAACCCGGGAAGTCGAATGCGTTATCGACGCCTTCTTCCTTGGCCATCTGGCGGATGTTGTTGCCGTAATCGACAGTCGGCACGCCCATCTTGTGGAAGTCGAGCATGGCGCGGACGTGCTCGCTCATCGATTTGCGCGAGGCCTTCTCGACGGCCTGCGGATCGCTGGCGCGCTTGGCTTCCCACTCGGACAGCGTCCAGCCTTTCGGGAGATAGCCGTTGACCGGATCATGCGCCGAGGTCTGGTCGGTGACGATGTCCGGCTTGACGCCGCGGCGGACCAGCTCGGGGAAGATGTCGGCAGCGTTGCCGAGCACGCCGACCGAGATCGGCTTCTTCTCCTTGTTGGCCTTCTCGATGATTGCCAGGGCATCGTCGAGATCCTTCGCCTGTACGTCGAGATAACGGCTCTTCAGCCGCATCTCGATGCGGCTCGGTTGACACTCCACCGCGAGGCACGACGCGCCGGCCATGGTCGCCGCCAGCGTTTGCGCGCCGCCCATGCCGCCGAGGCCGGCGGTGAGGATCCAGCGTCCAGAGAGGTCGCCGTGATAGTGCTGACGTCCGGCCTCGACGAAGGTCTCGTAGGTGCCCTGCACGATGCCCTGCGAGCCGATATAGATCCACGAGCCGGCCGTCATCTGGCCATACATCATCAGCCCCCGGCGATCGAGCTCGTTGAAGTGCTCCCAGGTGGCCCAGCGCGGCACGAGATTGGAATTGGCGATGAGCACGCGCGGCGCATCCGCATGCGTCTTGAACACGCCGACCGGCTTGCCGGATTGCACCAGCAGCGTCTCGTCGGCATTGAGCTCACGAAGTGATTTAGCGATCTGGTCGAACGCTTCCCAGTTGCGCGCGGCGCGGCCGATGCCGCCATAGACCACCAGCTCGTTCGGGTTCTCGGCCACTTCCGGATCGAGATTGTTCATCAGCATGCGCAGCGGCGCTTCGGTGAGCCAGTCCTTTGCGGAAAGCTCGGTGCCGCGCGGGCTGCGGACGATGCGGCTGTTCTTGCTGCGATCCATGATGATGTCCTTATTTGGATGTCGCGGAAGTCCGGCCGTGCCAGACGCGGGCGTGAAGCGGATTGAAGCCGACGCGGTAAACCAGCTCGGCGGGATGTTCGATGTCCCAGATAGCGAGATTGCAGGCCTTGCCTGGCTCCAGCGTGCCGACTTCGCTCAGCCTGCCGAGTGCCCGTGCGCCTTCGCGCGTCACGCCGAGCAGGCATTCGTCGACGGTCATGCGAAACAGTGTCGCGCCCATATTCATGGTCAGCAGCAGCGAGGTCAGCGGCGACGTGCCGGGATTGCTGTCGGTGGCCAGCGCCAGATGGGTGCCGTGTTTGCGGAACAGCGCGATCGGCGGCGCCTGGGTTTCGCGCAGGGTGTAGTAAGCACCCGGCAATACCACGGCCACGGTGCCGGCCTTGGTCAGCGCGATCACGCCGTCTTCATCGGTATGTTCGAGGTGATCCGCAGACAGTGCGCCGTGATCGGCTGCGAGCTTTGCACCGTGAAGGTTGGACAGCTGGTCCGCATGCAGCTTCACGGGCAGGCCGAGTTTCTTGGCGGCGTCGAACACCCGCGCCGTTTGCTCCGGCGAAAATGCGATGCCCTCGCAGAACGCGTCGACGGCGTCGGCGAGCTTTAGTTCGGCAATCGCCGGCAGCATTTTGGCGATGACCGTGTCGATATAGGCGTCATTGTCGCCATTCGCTTCCGGCGGCATCGCATGTGCGCCAAGAAACGATGTCAGGACGGAGACGTCGCGCTCGCGGCCGAGCTGCCTCGCGGCCTTGAGGCAGCGGATTTCGGTATCCTTGTCGAGGCCGTAGCCCGACTTGATCTCGATGGTCGTGACGCCTTCGGCGAGCAGATGGTCGAGCCGCTTCAATCCGCTGGCGACGAGCTGTTGTTCGCTCGCCGCGCGCGTCGCCTTCATGCTCGAGGCGATGCCGCCGCCGGCGCGCGAAATATCTTCGTAGCTGGCGCCCTCGAGCCGCATTGCGAATTCACTGGCGCGGTTGCCGCCATAGATCAGATGGGTGTGGCAATCGACCAGCCCCGGCGTGATCCAGCGCCCTTCGCAATCGATGCGGGTCTTGGCGTCGGCGCCCGCCGGCAATTCCGAAGCCGGCCCGACGAAAGCGATCCGGCCGTCCTTTGTTGCGATGCAGCCATCCTCCAAGATCCCGAGGCCGGGCTGGCCGGGCGCCATGGTGGCAAGGCGTGCATTGGTCCAGATGGTATCGAAGGTCATGACGGACTGCCGTAAATTCGGGACGTCGTATGTCTATACATAATCAGCGGCCTCGCTTATTGTCGAGCGTCTTTTGAATGCAACAGGCAATCGCTATGGGCACGCAACGTGCTGCAAAAAGGCTGTTCTTCGCGCACGCGCTGCTGCCGTCAGGCTGGGCGCGCGACGTCATTGTCGCGATTGAGAATGGCACCATCACGGCCGTTGCCGCGAATTCGAGCAGTGCTGACGCTGAAATCATCAGCGGCGTGGCGCTGCCCGGACTGCCCAATCTGCACAGCCATGCGTTCCAGCGCGGCATGGCCGGCCTCACCGAAATCCGCGGCGCGACCCAAGACAGTTTCTGGACATGGCGGCAGTTGATGTATCGCTTCATCGATACGCTGACGCCGGGCGATGTCGAGGCCATCGCGGCTTTCGCATATGCCGAGATGCTGGAAGCCGGTTTTACCTCAGTCGCGGAATTCCACTATCTGCATCACGACGAGACCGGCGCGCCTTATGCGAATCTCGCGGAGATGGGTACGCGCATCGCGGCGGCATCCAGCGAGACCGGCATCGGTCTGACGCTGCTGCCGTCCTTCTACAATTTCAGCGGCTTTGGCGGCGCGCCGTCGATCCACGGTCAGCGCCGTTTCGTCAATGATCCCGCGCGCTTTCTGGCGCTGCTGGATAAATCCCGCGCTGCCATCGCGCCTCTCGATGGCGCCGTCATCGGTATCGCGCCGCATTCATTGCGTGCGATCACGCCGGAGATGTTGAGCGAAGTTCTCAAGGCGGTGCCCGATGGTCCGATCCATATCCACGTGGCGGAACAGACGAAGGAAGTCGACGACTGTATCGCCTGGTCCGGTCAGCGTCCGGTGGCGTGGCTGCTGGATCATATGCCGGTCGACAGGCGCTGGGTGCTGATCCACGCGACCCATATGACCGATGAGGAAGTCACCGGTATCGCGAAGACAGGCGCCGTCATCGGCCTGTGTCCGCTCACCGAAGCGAGTCTCGGTGACGGCATTTTCGAAGGCCCGCGCTTCATCGATGCTGGCGGCGTCTTCGGCGTCGGCTCCGATTCTAACATCGAGATCACGGCGCCAGGCGAACTCAAGCAGCTCGAATACAGCCAGCGTCTCGCCTATCGCGTCCGCAATGCCGTGGCGCGCCATGAGGGCGAGTCCACCGGCCGTGCGCTCTATGAACATGCGCTGGTCGGCGGCACGCAGGCCTCGGGCCGCAATATCGGTGTACTTGCGGTCGGCAAGCGTGCGGACATCGTCGTGCTGGACACCGCGCATCCCGATCTCTGTGCCGTCACAGGCGACCGCTGGCTCGATGCCGCGACCTTCGTCGTCGGAAAATCGGCGATCTCCGACGTCTTCGTCGGCGGCAAGCAGGTCGTCAACGGCGGTCGCCACATCAGGCGCGCATTCATCACCGAGCGCTATCGGCGCGTCGTGCAGCGGCTGGCGACACTCTGATGGCGACAGCGCGCGTGTCAAAGTCGGCAAATGGAAAAGCGCAGGCCGCGCCGCAGGCGCTGTATCAGCGCATCCGCGCCGATCTCGAAGAGAAGATCCTGTCCGGCCGCTGGCCGCCCGGCTATCGCATTCCATTCGAGCATGAGCTGGTCGAGAGCTATAACTGTTCGCGGATGACCGTGAACAAGGTGCTGTCGGGTCTCGCAGCCGCTGGTGTCATCGAACGCAAGCGCCGCGTCGGGAGCTTCGTCGCCAAGCCGCTGGTGCAGTCCGCAGTGCTGCATATTCCGGATATCCAGGCCGAGATCGCCAAGCGCGGCGAGGCCTATGCCTATGAGTTGCTCACGCGCAAACGACGCAAGGCAACCAAGGACGATCTCGAACGTCTCGGCATCGACAAAAGCTGCGACGTGCTGGTGTTGAGCTGTCGGCACATCGCCAAGGGCAGGCCCTTCGCGCTGGAAGAGCGCCTGATCAATCTCGACGTGGTGCCGCCCGCATCTGAAATCGATTTCACGCGCGTGCCGCCCGGTACCTGGCTGCTTGGTCACGTGCCGTGGAATGAGGCTGAACACCGGATTACGGCAAGTCTCGCCGACGATGTCGCCTTGAAGGCATTGACGCTGAAGAAGCCGGCCGCCTGTCTCGTGGTCGAGCGCCGCACGTGGCGCAAGAACAAGATCATCACATCGGTGCGCGTCACCTATCCGAACGATCTGTATCAGCTCACCGCGCGCTTCACGCCGACGGGGCTGCGATCATGAGGACGATATGAATCATCTGCCGCAGGCCGTCTGCGGAAATTGACTCTGGCAATCCGCCATGTTGCCATGCAGTATCATTCTAAATCTGGCTGAGGAGAGTGCGTTATGAAGTTGATTGGAGTTTCCGTCGCCGCCATGCTCGCGGCTCTCGTTGCGACCCCGGCTGCGGCGCAGACCAAGGTCACCATCGCCATTTCCGGCTGGACGGGTTTTGCGCCGCTGACGCTGGCGAAGGAAGCCGGCATCTTCGCCAAGAACGGTCTCGACGTCACCATCAAGAAGGTGCCGCAGGCCAGCCGCCATCTCGCCATCGCATCGGGCGATGTGCAATGCGCCGCCACCACGGTCGAGACCTGGGTGGTGTGGAATGCCAACGGCGTCGCCACCACGCAGCTGTTCCAGCTCGATAAGTCCTATGGCGCTGACGGCATGGCCGTGCGCGCCGGCACCGCATCGATCAAGGACCTGAAGGGCAAGACCGTCGCCGCATCGGCCCCGGGCACTGCGCCCTATTTCACGCTCGCCTGGTTCCTGAAGAAGAACGGCCTCAGCGTGAAGGATGTCTCCGTCGTCAACATGGAGCCGGGTCCGGCAGCACAGGCCTTCATCGCCGGCCAGAACGATGCGGCCATGACCTATGAGCCATATCTCTCTGCCGTGCGCGAGAAGCCGGAAGCCGGCAAGATCATCGCCACCACGCTCGACTATCCGATGATCATGGACACCTTCGGCTGCACGCCGAAATTCATCGCCGATAACGAAGGTGCCGTGAAGGCGCTGGCCAAGAGCTATTTCGAGGCCGTTGCGATGATCAAGGCCGACCAGGCCAAGTCCTATGAGATCATGGGCGCCGACGTGAAGCAGACCGGCGAGAAGTTCGGCGCCTCCGCGCAGTATCTGCGCTGGCAGGATCAGGAGGCGAACAAGAAGTTCTTCGCCGGCGAGCACCAGGCGTTTTCGAAGGAAGCTGCCGAGCTGCTGCTCGAGATCGGCGTGATCAAGGAAATCCCGGATCTGACGAAGCTCGCCGATCCGCGCTTCATTCAGTAAATACACACGCCGTCGCTTCCGTCATTGCGAGGAGCGAAGCGACGCGGCAATCCAGCTCTTACTTAAGGAAGACTGGATTGCTTCGTCGCAAGAGCTCCTCGCAATGACGATCATGAGCATCGAATACGCAGCATGAAACCACTCGCCCCCATCTCATCCACCGCGCGCGTGGTGCTCGGCATATCGTTCTTCGTGCTGTTCGTTGCCGCGTGGTCCTATGCGACCTTTGGCGGCTTCGTCTCCAAGACCTTCCTCGCCAATCCGTGGACCATGCTGCAGGACGGCTGGTTTCTGCTGGTGAAGCAGGGCTTCCTGCATGATATCGGCATGACCATCTGGCGCGTGCTCGGCGGCTTCGTGCTGGCCGCATTGTTCGCGGTGCCGATCGGCATCCTGATGGGCGCCTACAAGCCGATCGAAGCCTTTCTCGAACCCTTCGTCTCCTTCGCGCGCTATCTGCCAGCCTCGGCCTTCATTCCGCTGCTGATCCTGTGGGCCGGCATCGGCGAATTGCAGAAGCTCCTGGTGATTTTCATCGGCTCGGTGTTCCAGCTCATCCTGATGGTCGCTGTCAGTGTCGGCAGCGTGCGCCGGGATCTGGTCGAGGCATCGCTGACGCTTGGCGCGCGCGACGCCGGTGTGCTCAAGCGCGTTCTCATCCCGTCCGCGGCGCCGGAGATCGCGGAAATTCTCCGTCTCGTGCTCGGCTGGGCCTGGACCTATGTCATCGTCGCCGAACTGATCGGCTCGTCCTCGGGCATCGGCCACATGATCATCGACAGCCAAGCGCTGCTGGCCACCGGCCAGATCATCTTCGGCATCATCGTCATCGGCATCATCGGTTTGATTTCGGACTACGCGTTCAAGGCTGCGAACCGGCGCTTGTTTCCGTGGAGCATCATTTGAGCAAGCTCGTCATCGACAACGTCTCGCGGATTTTCCCCGCCGTGCGCGGCGGCACGCCGACGCGTGCGCTGGAGCCGACCAATCTGTCGGTTGCGGACAACGACTTCGTCACGATCCTTGGCCCGTCAGGCTGCGGCAAGTCCACGCTGCTGCGCATGGTCGCCGGTCTGGACACGCCCACCACCGGCCGCATCCTGCTCGACGGCAAGGCCATCACCGGTCCTGGCGCCGATCGCGGCATGGTGTTCCAGTCCTACACGCTGTTTCCCTGGCTCACGGTGTCGGAGAATATTTCCTTCGGCCTGCGCGAGCGCGGCGTCTCGACCCGCGAGCGCAACGACATCGCCAAACAGTGGCTGGAGAAGGTGGGCCTCACCAGCTTCGCCAATCATTTTCCGAAGCAGCTTTCGGGCGGTATGCAGCAACGCACGGCCATCGCCCGGGCCCTCGCCAACGATCCGAAGATCCTGCTGCTCGACGAGCCGTTTGGCGCGCTCGACAACCAGACCCGCGCCTTGATGCAGGAATTGCTGCTCGGCATCTGGGAGCGCGAGCGCAAGACGGTGATCTTCGTCACCCACGATATCGAGGAAGCGGTGTTCCTCGCGTCGCGCACCGTGGTGATGTCGGCGCGTCCCGGGCGCATCAAGGCCGATATCCCGGTCGATCTGCCGCATCCGCGGCACTACACCATCAAGACCAGCCCGGCTTTTTCCGACCTCAAGGCACGGCTCACGGAAGAAATCCGTGTCGAGGCCGTGCTCGCGGCTGAAGCCCACTAGGATTCTCGCGTCGCATCAGCGGCGTCAGGATACCGCTTGAGCGACGCGCCAACTATCGAAGGTTGCGTCGTTGCTTGCGTGTCCTGCTCTGGCTGCGTGGTTTTATCCGGACCTTAAGTACGTTCGCGGCCGCCGGGAACTCGGGCGCCGCGCAAAACAATTTGGCGACGTCTCGCACATACGATTGCACCACCTCGGCTGAAAGCCGGTGATCGGGTCATTTCAAAGACGGTCCGATGGTTTGAGCAAAGTAATTGCGAGTTGCGTTTATGACGTTGGTGCATGTCGAGAAGAGTGATGCTGCCAGGACGCTCCTCGCCGGGCTGGAGCAGGCCATCGATGCTGTCGTGATGATCGACAGCAAGAATAGCGTGACCCATTTCAACGCCGCCGCCGAACGGTTGTGGGGCTATGAGCGCGATGAAGTGCTCGGGCAAAATATCGGCTTTCTGGTGCCGATGGCCATCAGGTCGCAGCATGACGGATATATCGCCGCGAACCGCGCGACCGGCGTCAATCGCATCGTCGGTCACAGCCGCGAGGTGAAAATCGAACGCAAGGACGGCAGCGAGATCTGGGGATCGTTGTCGATGTCGCGGGTCGAGGTGAATGGCGAGATCACCTATATGGGCTTCGTCCGCGATGTGACGGAGGAGGTGAAGCGCAGGGAAGAAATTATCCCGCTGGCTCTCGTGGTCGACAAGACGAAACGCGCTATCTACATCGCGGGTCGCGATGCACGGATCTGCTATGTCAACGGCGCCTTCACCGGCATGTTCGGCTACTCGCTGGATGAGGCGACGGGACTCATCCCGGAGGAATTCCTCGTCGGCGCATACACCAGCCAGGCGACGCTCGCATATCTGGACCAGCAGATCAGAACGGAAGGATCTGCTGAAGACGAAATCCTCCTGTACGACAAAGCCGGCAACGAGGTCTGGGTCTCGGTTGCCTTGAATGCGATTCATGGCGCGGATGGAAAAATCCAGCACCTCGTCGCATTGATGACCGATATCACCGAGAGCAAGCAGCTTCAGTCGTTGCAGCATCACATTCTCGAAGCGCTGGCCGATGAGCAGCCGCTGCGGGGTGTGATGGACAATCTGTGTCGGAAGGTGGAGCAGATCGCGCCCGATGTCGTCTGTTCGGTGCTACATGTCGATTCTGCGGGATTGCTGCATCCTTTGGGAGGACCAAGCCTCCCGGCAGGTTATGCGCAGGCGCTGGACGGCATTGCCATCGGACCGGATGTCGGGTCTTGCGGGACCGCGGCCTTTCGCGGCGAGCCTGTTCTGGTCACCGATATCGAAAACGATCCTCTCTGGCTGCCATACAACAGCGCGCCGCTGGCTTCCGGTCTGAAGGCCTGTTGGTCGATGCCGATCAAGACCAGGGATGGGCGCGTCATCGGCACGTTCGCATTCTATTTCAGGGAATGTCGCAGACCCAGCCGCTTGCATCACGGCATCGTCGATGCCTGTGTTCATCTCGCCGCGGTCGCCATCGAGCGGGAGGAAGCGCGCAACGAAATCTCACGGCTTGCTTATTTCGATGCACTCACCGGACTGCCGAACCGGACCCATATGCGCCAGTTGATGGAGCGTGCCGTCGCGGAATGCCCCGCAGATGCGCAGATGGCGCTGATATTTCTTGACCTGGATCACTTCAAGGACGTCAACGATACGCTGGGGCATGCTGTTGGCGATGACTTGCTGGTCGCTGTCACACAGCGGCTTCATCAGCACATCCGACCGGGCGATATCCTGAGTCGTCAGGGCGGCGATGAATTCATCATCCTGATGCCGAACTGTATCGCGGCAGATGCATCCCGCATCGCGGGCCGTCTCACCGAGGCGCTGTCGGTTCCGCTGCAGCTCGGCGGCAATCAGGTGCCGATTTCTGCCAGCGCCGGCATCAGCATGTTTCCGGACAATGCCCGCGATCTCGATAGTCTGCTGAAATATGCCGATGCGGCAATGTACAAGGCCAAGCAGGCCGGCCGCTCCACGCATCGGTTTTTCAGCAACGACATGGATCGCGTGAATGAGGAGCGCCTTCGTCTCAGCACCGCTTTGCGCCACGCGCTTGCGCAAGGCGGCCTGCGGTTGCACTACCAGCCGCAGATCCGCGCAGGCAGCGGCGATCTGTACGGTGTCGAGGCATTGGCGCGCTGGCATGATCCCGTATTGGGCGATGTGTCACCAGCGAAGTTCATTCCACTTGCGGAGGAATGCGGCCTCATCGAGCAGATCGGTGTCTGGTCGCTGCGCGAGGCGTGCAGGCAGATTGCGGCGTGGCAAAAGGCAGGGCTCGATGTGCCTTGCGTCTCCGTCAACCTGTCGCCGATCAATTTTCTGAATCCGGGATTGCCGGCATTGATCTCCGATATCATCGCGGAAAACGGGCTGGCGCCTAACAGGCTGATGCTCGAAGTCACCGAGGGCGCGGTGATGAGCGAACACACGACCGCGATCGAGATCATGATGCAGATCCGCGCGGCGGGCATCGGATTATCGATGGATGATTTCGGCACCGGTTATTCGAGCTTGAGTCGCCTGGCGCATTTGCCGGTGCGCGAGCTGAAGATCGATCGCAGCTTCATGCGCGGTATTGAGACCGAGGTCTGTGCTCTGGCGATCGCCACCGCCATCGTGTGCGTCGGACAGAGCCTCAACATGACGGTCGTGGCCGAAGGCGTCGAGACCGAAGAGCAGCGCAGGATTCTGGCCGGGCTGGGCTGTGACGTCATTCAGGGGTTCCTGTATTCGCCTGCACTGTCCGCATTCGATCTCGAAGCCTGGCTGGTGGCCCGCCATGCCGAACGCTGGGCGGCGCTGGTTGACGAGCGCCGGGCCGAAGCTGCGCAAGAGGAAATGTGGCCGGGTGCGCTCGCGGCCATGTAATCTCGAGAAATTGACAACCGTCGTTAACGCGTTGTTAACGACATCCGGTATTCCGGCCCTTCAAGATGAGATCGAACGAACTTCTTAGCTACTGGAGTTCGAATACACTCGTACCAGCGAATGACATTGCCGCTGTAACGAAGACAGTTGTCGTCGTGCTCCCGCGGCTCCTGTGATCGAAGGTCGTTTCATGTCTGCAAGTCCTGTCGGCCAGCCCAGCGAAGAGGCGAAGGCGCTGTTCTCTGCATTCGAACAGGCGGTCGATGCTGTCGTGATCACCGGGATCGACAACGAGATCAGGCATTTCAATGCTGCTGCCGAGCGGATGTGGGGATATCACCGCGACGAAGTTGTCGGCCGGCAGGTCAGCTTCCTCGTTCCCCTCGACGTGCGCGAACATCTCGATGGAGTGATTGCGGCAAAGTCTGCCATGGATCCGCAAGTAGCGGTCAAGGGCCGCCGCGAGTTCAGGATCAGCCGCAAGGACGGGAGCGAGGCCTGGGGCGCGTTCTCGATCTCACGCGTCGATTACGCCGGCAAGACGCTCTACATCAACTTCATCCGCGACGTGACGGACGATGTCCGTGACCGCGAACAAAATGCGCTGATGGCACTGGTTGCCGAAAAGACCGACCGCGTCGTGATGGTCTCCAAACGCGACATGACCATCGTCTATGTCAACGACGCTTTCACGGAGCTGTTCGGATACACGCTTGCGGAAGCGATGGGCAAACACCCGCGGGATTTGCTGACCGGAGAATATACCGACAACGAAACGCTGGAGCGGTTTCACGCGCAGATCGATGCCGAAGGACACGGGCAAGAGGATATCCTTGTCTATGACAAGGACGGTCACGAGATCTGGATCTCAAGCACGGTCAACGCAGGCCGCAACAAAGCCGGCGAGGTCGAGCATCTGGTCGCGGTGCTCGACGACATCACCGAGAGCAAGCAGATCCATTCGCTGCAGCATCATGTGCTGGAAAATCTCGCCAATGACATGCCGGTCATGGATGTGATCGGCGATCTCTGCCACCGCGTCGAAGCCATCGCGCCCGATATCGTCCCGTCGGTGCTGCATGTGGACGCGGACGGCCGGCTCCATCCACTCGGCGGCCCCAGTCTCCCGCCGGCCTTCGCGCCCATTATTGACGGTATTGCCATCGGTCCCGATGTCGGGTCCTGCGGCGCGGCAGCCTTTCTCGGCCACGCGGTGCTGGCCACCGATATCGCCACCGATCCGCGGTGGCAGCTTTATAGCAGCCTGCCGTTGGAGGCCGGCCTGCGCGCCTGCTGGTCGACGCCGATCAAGGCGCGGGACGGCCGCGTCATCGGCGCCTTTGCCTTCTATTTCCGCGAGACACGGGGCCCGACGCGCTGGCACCAGACCATCGTCGATGCCTGTGTGCATCTGTGCGCACTGGCCATTGAACGGCACGAGGCCCGCAGCGAAATCGCGCGTCTGGCCTATTTCGATGCGCTGACCGGCCTGCCGAACCGCGCGCAACTGCGCCAGATCCTGACGGGGCTGATCGACAAGAGCAAGCCGAGGGACCGCATTGCGGTGATGTTCCTCGATATCGATCACTTCAAGGACGTCAACGACACGCTCGGTCATTCCATTGGCGACGAGTTGCTGGTCAAGGTCACGCAACGACTGTGCAGGCAAATCCGGCCGGCCGATACGCTGAGCCGGCAGGGCGGCGACGAATTCGTCATTGTGCTGCCGAATTGCGATGTTGAAGGCGCCGCCTTGATCGCCAGCCGCCTGCTCGAGACACTGCTGCCGCCCATGCAGCTTGGCGCCAAGCTGGTGCCGGTATCGGCCAGCATCGGCGTCAGCATCTATCCCGACAATGCCGGCGATATCGATGGTCTGCTCAAACATGCCGATGCGGCGATGTATCAGGCCAAGCAGGCCGGCCGCTCGACCTATCGCTTCTTCAGTGCGGAGATGAACCGCGTCAGCGAGGAGCGACTCGCCTTCAGTACGGCGCTGCGCAATGCCATCGTGCAGGATGCGCTGCGGCTTCACTATCAGCCGCAGGTTCGCGCTGACGGTCGCCTTTACGGTGTCGAGGCGCTGGCTCGCTGGTCAGATCCGGTGCTCGGCGAAGTGCCGCCATCGAAATTCATTCCGCTCGCGGAAGAATACGGACTGATCGAGCTGATCGGCACATGGTCGCTGCGCGAAGCCTGCCGGCAGGTCGCGGCCTGGCGCAGAAATGGCGTCGACGTGCCCAGCGTCTCGGTCAATCTGTCTCCGATCAATTTCCAGAATGGCGATCTCGCCACGCTGGTCGGCGAAGTGATCGCCGAAAACGGTCTGTCGCCGGACATGCTGATGCTGGAGGTCACCGAAGGTGTGGTGATGAGCGAGCATTCGACCGCCGTCGAGACCATGGAGAAAATTCGCAAATCCGGCGTGCAGCTGTCGATGGATGATTTCGGTACCGGCTATTCCAGCCTCAGCCGTCTCGCGCATCTGCCGATTCGTGAATTGAAGATCGATCGCAGCTTCATGCGCGGCCTTGAAAGCGAGGCGAGCGCGCTGGCGATTACGCGGGCCATCATACGCGTTGGCCAGAGCCTCGACATGATCGTGGTCGCCGAAGGCGTCGAGACCGACGGGCAGCGCCGGATTCTCACCGAACTCGGCTGCGACGTTATCCAGGGCTTCGTCTATTCGCCTGCGCTGCCGGTGCCGGATTTCGAACTCTGGCTCGCTGGTCACGAAACGTCGCGTGCCGCCATTGCCCTGAGTGAGATGCGGCGTCAGGCGCATCCGGAGCGGACGCTGGGCGTCGTCCCGTCCGTCAGACGGATCCCGTAGTCGCTATCTCTTGTCGAGCATCTCGCGCACCTTGTTGCCGAGGGCCGCTTGTGTAATCGGCTTCTGCAGCAAGGAGACGCCGGGATCGAGCCGGCCCTGATGCACGATGGCGTTGCGCGAATAGCCGGTCATGAACAGCACTTTCAGCTTCGGCTGCCGCTTCTGCATCTCGTCGGCCAGCAGTCGCCCGTTCATGCCGGGCATCACGATATCGGTCAGCAGCAGGTCGAACGGTTCGGGATCTTCGGTGAAGTCGGCCAGCGCTGCGTCGGCATTGCCGGCTTCGCGGACCTGATAGTTGAGACCTTCCAGCGTCTCGACCAGGTAGGACCGCACATCCGGATCGTCCTCCACGATCATCACAGTCTCGTTGCCCTTGCTGCCGACGATGCGCCTCTCGATCTCGCTTGCCTGCTCCGTATGCTGCCTGCTGCGCGGCAGATAGACCTTGATGGTCGTGCCTTCGCCGACCTCGCTATAGATCTTCACATGGCCGCCGGATTGCTTGACGAAGCCGTAGACCTGGCTCAGGCCGAGGCCGGTGCCCTGTCCGGGCTCCTTGGTGGTGAAGAACGGGTCGAACGCGCGCTCCTGCACGTCCTTGGGCATGCCCGGTCCGGTGTCCGTCACCGAGATCAGAACATACTGCCCGATGACCACATCGGAATGCTGCAGGGCGTAGATCTCGTCGATGAAAGCGTTGCTGGTTTCGATCGTCAGTTTGCCGATCTTCAGATGGTCTTGGCCGGCCATGGCGTCGCGGGCATTGACCACGAGATTGAGGATGGCGGCTTCCATCTGGCTCGGATCGACCTCGACCTGCCACAGCCCGGCGCCGCCGACGATTTCGAGATCGATATTCTCGCTCAATGTGCGCTGGAAGAAGTCCGACATGCCGTGGAGCAATCCGTTGACATTGATGGTCTTCGGGTCGAGCGGCTGCTTGCGTGCGAAGGCGAGCAGGCGCTGCGTCAGCACCACGGCGCGCTGCGCGCCGCCGGCTGCGCTGGCAATGACGCGCCTGAGGCGATCACGTGACGATTCCGTCCAGGTCGAGATGCTGTGCTCGGCGATTTCGAGATTGCCGATGATGATGGTCAGCAGATTGTTGAAGTCATGGGCGACACCGCCGGTGAGGTGACCGATCGCTTCCATCTTCTGCGTATGGCGCAGCATGTCCTCGGCCTCGCGCCGGTGCCGGCCTTCCTCGATCAGCGCCAGTTCGGTTTCGCGCAATTGCGCAGGCGAGGGGATCGCCAGTAGCCTCGGTAGCAGTGGCCAGAGAATCGCTGCGGTGACAACCGAGGCGATGGCGGTGATCGCCTTGAGGATTCCTTCGGCGCCATAGGCCGGAACCCACAGCGTGTAGATCGACATCACATGGGTCAGGCCGCAGGCCATGATGAAGAGCGCGAAGGCCCAGAAGATCCAGCCGAACTCCACATCGCGGCGCTTCCAGACGAAGATTGTGAGTACGACGGGAATCGAGAAATAGGCCGCGGCGATCAGTGCATCCGAGCCGACGTGAAGCCAGATCAGGCCGGGATCCCACAGCAGACAAATGCCGTGCGGGGCAAACATGGAACTATCGAGAAAGTTCTGGAGTGATGCCCACATCGCGTGCCCCCGCCGATAGCTGGTATCTAGCAACCGAGGGTGACCGGGCGGTGTGGAGGCGTCAAGCGTGAGCGCAATTGCGAACGGGGCTTATCAGACGCCGAATGCGCTGCGAGAATTGGCGAATTCGGTGAGGGCGCCGATGATCTGGTGCTGTCGATAGGGTTTGGGAATGAAGCGACCGCCATCCGGCAGGTCGCGTTCGCCTATCCTGAAGTGGCCCGATGTTGCGATGATGCGAATGGGCGGCCAGCGATTGGCGACGGCATGGGCGAGCTTGAGCCCGTTCATCGAGCCGGGCATGTCGATATCGGTAAAGATGATGCGGATATCGTTGCGCGCTTCGAGCACGCGGATCGCAGCGTCGGCATCCGGCGCCTCGATCACCCGGAAACCGGCGTCCTCGATCATCTCGACCGCAAACATGCGCAGCAGTACATCGTCCTCGACGACCAGGACGGTGGCGGGGAGGGCGGCGTCGTTTACGGCAGCGTCTTGGGCCATGGGATTTGAACCTTGATCGCCGGTTCCATGGGCCACAGGGCCGGGATGGTTCGGGTCGAAAGCATCGGTCAGTCTAAACGTGATCAATCGAATACGAATATAGGTCGCGTAAAAACTGTTTTGGTTCGCATGTCTTTGCTAAGCGAGCTGATCGCGCTTTCGTTCCGCCGCGTGCGAAAAAAAATCCGTGAAGATGACGAAAATCCGCGGCGCCGTCAGGTTAGTCGTTCTTGCGCCCGGCATCGGTGCGGTCGCGGACCGTCTTGAACACACCATGCGCCGTGGCGACCACGTGATCGTTCACACTGACCTCGGTGCTCATGAAGATCAGGCTCTTGGTGGCACGCACGACCTTGGGCCGGGAGATCATCAGGTCGCCGATCCGCGCGGCATCGACGAAATAAGTATCCATCTGGACGGTGGCGAGCGCCTCGACCCCCGCAGCCTCGCGCGCCGCCATGCCGCAGCTCCGGTCGGCCAGCGTCATCACTGCCCCGCCCTGAACCACGCCGCGGCGGTTGCGGTGCTTGTCCTGGCCAAGAATGGCGAATTCATTGATGCCATCGACGACCCGGTGCCACATCGGGCCGACGAAATGGATGAACCCGTCATCGTCCATGATGCTCCAGCCGGCGGCTTCGAGTTCAGCATAGGCCGCGTCAGTCGCCGCATCAGTCATGGATTTTCCTTCTTGCGAGATATCGATGGGCTGGAGGGAGTGAGTGCTAGGTCATACAAAAGCGGGGGGCGGGTGGATAGGACGTCGCAGCGTTGGGGCGCGTCGCAATCTGCATGGCTCGTCGCTCGTTGTCCCGGGCGGACCGGGCCGGACTGCCGGAGTGTTCAGCTACCCCCTCGTCATTCCGGGGCGCAGAGGACCGCGAAGCGGGCCGGCGCGAACCCGGAATCCCGGAGTGTTTGGCGCTGAACAGGTCGAGATTCCGGGTTCGCGTCCGGCAAGTGCCGGCCACGCCCCGGAATGACAGTATGGGGCGATATACAGCACCCAAACATTTATTCCTACATCCCGTTGACAATATCCCAGCCAGGTTTATATTCCCCTTCGTCCTGCCCCACCGAGAGGGGCGATCGCGATCGTCACGTTCGCGGGGTGGGATGCGGTGGACGCCGGAGATGCGGCGTCACGCGGTTCATGGGGGACGTCTGTCTTCGGGCAGGACGGATCTGCGCCAGCACTGCCACTGGCAAGGAGACGGCCGGCCCTGGATGGAAAGACGCTCTGGACAGTGTGACGGACGACCAAGTTAAAACGCGTTCGGCCTACTCGCTTGAGGCTCCCTTCCCATCGCCTTGGGACTTTAATTCGCGATCGGAGCGTTCGTCGAGGCAAAGTGCAAGCAACCGAAAAAACACCGCAGGCGGAACGTCGGGCACTTGCTCGGCGCCTCCGAAAGTCCTGATGCACTCACAATTGCGGAAGACCGCATCGCATCAGGCCCAAGGGTGCATCGGGCACCCGGCGTTCCGCACGCCCTCTCACAGGGGCAGGGAATGCAAGACACGACGGCGCCCCCGCGCCGCAAATAATGGGGGTGATAACGCATGTCTGAAGAACAGTGGCTGTTTGACATTCACATCAGCAACGACGCACAGGCGCCAGAGGAATCCCTCCCCCTTGCGGGGAGGGTCGGCCGAACGAGGCGATGCGGAGCATCGACGAATTGGAGGCCGGGGTGGGGGTGCCCCACGGGAGAGCGTCGCTCGTGGCACCCCCACCCGACCGGCCAAGCGGCCGGCCACCCTCCCCGCAAGGGGGAGGGATAAGAGAGAAGCCCCGCTACACGATCTCCCTACACCTTCACCATCCGCTTGCCCCGGTTCTCACCGGCCAGCAGACCGATCAGGGCCTGCGGCGTGTTTTCCAGCCCGTCGATGACGTCTTCCTGCACCTTGAGCTTGCCCGCGGCGACCCAGGACTGCAGATCGGTCAAAGCTTTTTCGCGCTGGTTCATATAGTCCATCACGATGAAGCCCTGCATGATCAGGCGTTTCACCACGATCAGACCGGGCACGCCGCGCGGGCCGGTCGCCGAGGGCGCGCCGTCATATTGCGAGATGGCGCCGCAGCAGGCGATGCGGCCGTTGAGATTCATTTGTGCCAGACAAGCCTCGAGAATGTCGCCGCCGACATTGTCGAAATAGACGTCGATGCCACCCGGCGCTGCCGCCTTCAGCGCCTTGAACACCGCGCCGTCCTTGTAGTCCACCGCGGCATCGAAGCCGAGTTCTTTGGTCAGCCAGTCGCATTTGTCCTTGCCGCCCGCGATGCCGACCACACGGCAGCCCTTGATCTTGGCGATCTGGCCGACGATGGAGCCGACCGAACCGGCCGCCGCCGAGACGACGACGGTCTCGCCAGCCTTGGGCTTGCCGACGTCCAGCAGGCCGAAATAGGCTGTCAGTCCGGCGATGCCATAGACGCTGAGCAGATGCGTCATCGGCTCCATTGATGGCATCTTGTTGAGATGCTTGGCCGGCACCGCCGCGTAATTCTGCCAGCCGGTGTCGCCGAACACGATATCGCCCGGCTTCAGTGCGGGCGACTTCGACGACACGACTTCGGCAATGCCGCCGCCCGCCATCACCGTGTTGGCCTCGACCGCCGCCCGATAGGTCGCGCCATGCATCCATGCACGATTGGCGGCGTCGAGTGAGATGTAACGCACGCGCAGCAGCGCCTCGCCATCCTTCGGCTCGGGAATCGGACCCTTTGATAGTTTGAAATGCTCGGGCCCCAATTTTCCTGTGGGCTTTTCGACGAGCAGCACCTGATGATTGACGGTGTCGGTCATGGCCGTTGTCTCCCTGTTTCTTCCTTTGTCGAAACTTGTTGCAGTCGCCGCGTACAAAACAATCAGGCTGCACAGTTTTTGTAGTTGGCGATGACGCTATGCGGCAGCGCGGCATTCCACAACGGCTATTTGCCGCCTGATGATACCGAAACGGTACGCGGCTGACGAAGCTTGTTGCGCGCTCTGATCAATATGACAGACTGTCGCAGTTGGGAATGTGTAACGGGGGTCGGTATGTCGAACAGGTTTACGCAATACATTCTGATCGCGATGGCGCTGGGCATCGTGATGGGCTCGCTGGTTTTCAACTATTTGCCCGATAGTCGCGGCGAGATCGCGGCCGACGTCAATCTGATCGCCATGTTGTTTTTGCGCCTGATCAAGATGATCATCGCGCCCCTGGTCTTTGCCACGCTGGTCGGCGGCATCGCCCATATGGGCTCGGGCTCCAAGCTCGGCCGCATCTTCGCCAAGACCATGGGCTGGTTCGTCAGCGCCTCCTTCATCTCGCTGCTGCTCGGCCTCGTGATGGTCAACCTGTTGCAGCCCGGCGCGAATTTCCCGGGAACGCTACCGGCTGCGGGGCAATCGACGGGCTTGCCGGTGTCGGCTTTCTCCATTGAAAAATTCCTCACCCATTTGATCCCGACCTCTATCGCAGACGCGATGGCGCAGAACGAAATCCTGCAGATCGTCATCTTTGCCGTGTTCTTCGCAGTTGCGATGGGCGCCATGCCGGAACGCTCCAAGCCGATGCTGCAGCTGATCGATGACCTCGGTCACATCATGCTGAAGGTCACCGGCTATGTGATGCTGTTCGCACCGCTGGCGGTGTGGGCGGCGATCATGGCGACCGTGTCCAAGAATGGCCTCGGTGTGTTGTGGAAGCTGATCGTCTTCATGGGCGGCTTCTATCTGTCGCTGGCGATCCTGTGGGGCATTCTCGTGGTGGTCGGCTTCATCGTCATCGGGCCGCGCTACAGCCATCTGCTGCGGCTGATCCGCGAACCCTTGATGATTGCGTTTTCCACGGCAAGTTCGGAAGCTGCCTATCCGAAGACGCTGGAAGGTCTTAACCGCTTCGGCGCCTCGTCGCGCATCTCCAGTTTCGTGCTGCCGCTGGGCTATTCGTTCAATCTCGACGGCACGATGATGTACTGCACCTTCGCCAGTATCTTCATCGCGCAGACCTATCACATCGAAATGTCGCTCGGCACGCAGCTCGCGATGCTGGCAACGCTGATGATCACCTCGAAGGGCGTGGCCGGCGTGCCGCGTGCCTCGCTGGTGGTGATCGCGTCGACGCTCAGCCAGTTCAACATTCCCGAAGCGGGCCTGTTGATGATCATGGGTATCGATACGTTCCTAGATATGGGCCGCAGTGCCACCAATGTGATCGGCAATTCGCTGGCCACGGCGGTGGTTGCTAAATGGGAAGGCGAACTCGCGCCCGAACATGAGCTCGGTCCCGACGATGTGGTGCCTGGCGACATGATCCCCGGAGAAATCCCCGCCCTCGGACATGGTTGAGGTGCGTGATGCGCTACTATCTGACCGGTTCGATCACCGGGCTTCTGGCAGCTTTGCTGCTGGCGACGACTACGCAGGCGCAAGCGCCTGCGGAAGGGCTTAGCCCGACGCTGGCGGCGATCAAGAAGGCGCATGTGGTCAAGCTCGGCTACCGCGAGAGTTCGCCGCCGTTCTCGTTTCGCGATCAGGCGGGCCGGCCGATCGGCTACAGTCTCGAACTCTGCGAGGCCATCGTCGAGGATATCGGCATCGAGGTCGACGATCCCCAGCTCAAGATCGAATATGTAAAAGTAACGTCGGACGATCGCATTCCCGCCGTGGTCGACGGCAAGATCGATCTCGAATGCGGCTCGACCACGGCCAATGCCGAACGGCGCAAACTGGTCGCGTTCTCGCCGCTGATGTTCGTCGCCGGCACCAAGCTGATGGTGCCGAAAACCACGGCGGGTACTGCACCGACTGACTTCAAGGGCAAGACCATTGTCGTCACCAAAGGCACCACCAACGAACAGGCGATGCATGCGGTCGATAAGAAGTTCAATCTCGGCCTCAACATCGTGGTCTCGCCCGATCACGAGCAGAGCTACCAGATGCTGGTCGACGGCAAGGCCGATGCCTTCGCGACGGACGATATCCTGCTGTCGGGCCTGATCGCGCGGCACAAATCGCAGGACAAGTTCCGCGTGGTCGGCGATTACCTGTCCTATGATCCCTACGGCATCATGTTTCGTAAGGGCGAGCCGCAGCTTGCGGCTGTCGTCGAGCGTGCGTTTCGACGGCTCGGCTCCAACCGTGATCTGATCCCGCTCTATAACAAATGGTTCGTCGCACGCCTGCCGACCGGCGAGCGCATGGGTGTCTCGATCTCGCCGCAGCTGGAAGAGAGCTTCAAGGTGCTGGACGATTCAGCGGGCGGGACGAATTAGCCACACACTGTCATTCCGGGGCGCGGGCAGCGCCAGCTGCACGCGAACCCGGAATCCCGGTGTGTTTGGCTCTCCGGAGACTCCCATGTCGAGATTCCGGGTTCGCGTCCGGCAAGTGCCGGCCACGCCCCGGAATGACGAGTGGGGAACTTTAAAAAAACTGCAGATCCTGCGCCTTGCCGCCGCGCAGCACCGTGGCATATTCGATCGCCGCAAACAGTCCACCCGCCACATAGATCTTGCGCGGCACGGCGCGAGCAAGTTGCTGACTGAGGCGCACCGCGTCTTCCATGGCATTGGCCACATGAATGCGCGCCGCCGGATGAGCCTTGCGCGCTGCAGCGCCGACCACGCGCGCATCGGCGCCCTTGTGATAGGCGCGGGTGCACACGATCGTATCGAAGACGGGCGCGAGATGCTTGGCGATATCGTCGACATTCTTGTCGCCGGAGACGCCGAGCACCAGCAACCAGTTGTCATCGCCATGGATGGCGCGAAGGCTCTTCAGGGCCTGTGCGACGCCATCGGGCGTATGGCCGACATCGATGATGGTCAGGGGATCGCGCTGAACGATTTCGAGCCGTCCTGGCCATCTGGTATCGCGCAGCCCGGTCCGGACCGCGAGATCGATGGCGCTGGTGGTCGCATCCGGATGCATGCGCTGCATCCAGAGAATGAACAGCGCAGCCGCAATGGCGGCGTTGTTGAGCTGGAACTCGCCGGCCAGCATGAGTTCGAGCGCGCGCAGATCGAATGCGCCCAGCCGGCAGTTGAAGGCCTGGGCCTTGGCTGATGCAAAGACGTTACTGATCGTGATCTCGTCGCCGATATGCAGGCCGGTGACGTTGCGGTTGCGATTGTACTCGGCGAGATTGCCGCGCATGGGCAGGCAGTTCTCGCCGTAGACGACGGTGCCGCCCGAGATACAGGCATCGCTCTTGTCGCAGGCGATCAGCTCCAGCGAGTTGCCGAGCAGGTTGACGTGTTCGAGATCGACCGAGGTGACGCAGGTGATGTCGGCGCCGACCAGCCGAACCGGATCGTAACGTCCGCCGATGCCCGCTTCGAACACGGCGAATTCGCATTCGGTCTCCTGGAAATACAGGCAGGCCAGAGCGAACTGAGCCTCGAAGGCGCCGAAGGTCTCATGCAGCGTGTGCTGCTTGAGATCGGCGATGGCAGTGGCCACGCGCAGGACGAGAGCTTCCAGCAACTCGTCATCGACGGGGACGCCGTCGATCTGGAAGCGCTCGTTGAAGCGATAGAGATGCGGTGACGTGAACAGGCCCGTCCGCAGGCCGAAAGCGCGTCCGATGCTGGCGCAGAATGCCGCGGTCGAGCCCTTGCCGTTGGAGCCGGTGACGACGACGGAATGTTTGCGCAGCCTGACACGGTCGATCGACAGCGCGTCGAGCAGCATCGCCAGCCGGGCGAGGCATAGGCCGTCGCCATATTTGGGCAGGTTAAACATCGAGCAGGCCAATCGCCGTAATTGTATGCCGCCAGATGCGCAGGATCAGATCCTCGCGGCCGCTGTCTTCGAGGAAGCGGATCGAGGGATTGGCATTGACCTCGATCACGCGCAAGGCCGCAGCATCGCCGTCGATATCCGTAAACAGGTCGACCGCGCCAGCGCGCAGGCCGAGCGCCTTGGCGGCCTGTAGCGCCATCGCAAAGGCGACAGTCTCGTTGCCCGGCGCCGCAAAGCTCATGCTGCCGCCTGCGCTGCGATTCATCCGGCCGGGAATCGCGCGCCGCTCGCCATATGGCAGCACGCGATCGAGGGAGGTGTCGTCGGGACCTGTGGCGGCCGACGAAATCCCGTGGCGGTCCAGCGCGGACGTCTCCGCGGCGATCAATTGCCTGAGCGTCGCCTTGCCGTCGCCGGTCACAAAGGGCGACGTCTTCTGCGCGCAATACACGACATCGTCGTCGAGGATGAACACGCGATATTCCTGGCCGGTATAGATGCGCTGCATCAGGATCGCGTCATAATACTGCGCGACCTGCTTGAGATAGGCCATGAGCGCGTCGCCGCCCACGACAATCTCCGCAAAGTCGCCGCGCGATCCCATCAGCGGCTTGATGAAGGCCCGGTCGCCGAGTTCGGCGAAATGCCAGACGGCGTCGGCATGTTCGTGGCCGGGCGGGCGATGGGCGCGATAACGCTCATGCAGGAAGAAGTATTTCCCGCCCAAAGTCGGGACGCCGGCGCGCTCCATCAGCACATTGGCGAAATACTTGTCATTCGCCAGCGTCGCAGCCGTGGCGTTGTTCTGCGGAAAGAACGAGCCGCGTCCGGCGCCGAAGGATGCGCTCCTGCCATTGCGGCCGACGGTGAAGATCAGGCCCGTTCCGCCATCGACGTCGGCGAAATCCAGCCCGAACTGGCGGCAAGCGTATTCGGCATAGATCGACTGGTCGGGATAGGATGGGGGCTTTCCAGCCCGGATGTCGCGAAGGGATGTCATCAAGGACCAGGCCGACGATTGAACGAAAAGCCGCCTGCGACGACTTTAACGAGGTGGCCGGAAACTACCGGATCGGGATCACGCGATCCAGCCGGATACCATTAACGGTGTCCGGCAAGAAACTGAACGAAACCTCCCATATCGGGTAATTTAATGTCGCGGCCAGATGGGCTGCTGCTGCATGGGTAACCTGCTTTGGAAATTAATCGACCGCCTCCCTCAGTCCGCAATTGCACTTCATGGCTACTTTGACTAATTGTCATTCGCAGCTGCGAGAACCAAAATTAGCCAATAGCCGCAATGGTTTCTCGGCATCGTGACGCGGCAAACAATGGACTTGTTCTAAAAAGCCCGCACTGGAAAATCAAATCTCATGAGCGCCTTTCACAGAGAGAAAGTTCTTTCTGTCCAGCATTGGACCGATACACTTTTCAGCTTCAAAGCCACCCGCGACACCTCGTTCCGCTTCCAGAACGGCCAGTTCGCCATGATCGGCCTGGAAGTCGATGGCAAGCCGCTGTTGCGCGCCTATTCGATGGCCAGCGCGAACCACGAGGAAGAGCTGGAATTCTTCAGCATCAAGGTGCCGGATGGTCCGCTGACCTCGCGCCTGCAGAAGATCAAGGAAGGCGACACCATCCTGGTCGGCCGCAAGGCCGTCGGCACGCTGATCACCGACAATCTTTTGCCCGGCAAGCGCCTGCTGATGCTCTCCACCGGCACCGGCCTCGCGCCGTTCGCCAGCCTGATCAAGGACCCGGACGTCTATGAGCGCTATGAGCATGTGGTGCTCGTGCATGGCTGCCGTCAGGTTTCCGAACTCGCTTATGGCGAGCGCCTGGTCGCCAAGCTGGCCGAGGACGAGCTGTTCGGCGAGCTGATGAAGGACAAGTTCACCTATTACCCGACGGTCACGCGCGAGCCGTTCCGCAACCGCGGCCGGATCACGGACCTGATCGCGTCGTCGCAGCTGTTCAACGATATCGGCCAGGGCCCGCTTTCGATCGAGACCGACCGCATCATGCTGTGCGGCAGCCCGAGCATGCTCGAGGATCTCAAGATCATGTTCGAAGAGCGCGATTTCATCGAAGGCAGCGGCTCGAAGCCGGGCCACTTCGTGATCGAGAAGGCGTTCGTCGAGCGCTAAGGCAGCCGACACCATCAAGATTCACTGCACTGCAAAACCCGCGCTCCGGCGCGGGTTTTGTCGTCTGGGGCCCTCGCTTTTTGCAACGATTCATTGAGCGTGGCGCGATAGATTGGGCACTCTGGCGCGATGCTCTGCGGCAACGCGCCTGTGATGTTTGCGTCATCGGGTCTGTGTAACGCTAGCGCCATTCATGTCAGGCAGGATTTTTATGGAAACGTTGATGCTTCCCCTCTCGCCGCGCTTCATCGTTTTGACGATCTGCGGTGTCGCCACCTTGCTGCTGGTCGGCATTGGCATTCACGACCCCAAGGTCATCCCTCTCGTTGTCATCCCGGTCATCGTCTTCGGCGGCCTGACCATGCTTGGCATTCACGACGTGCTGCAGAAGGACCATGCGGTTCTGCGCAACTATCCGATCTCGGCGCATATCCGCTTCCTGCTCGAAGAAATCCGTCCGGAGATGCGGCAGTATTTCTTCGAGAGCGAAAAGGATGGTATGCCGTTCAGCCGCGACACCCGCGCGGTGGTCTATCAGCGCGCCAAGATGGTGCTCGACAAGCGTCCCTTCGGCACCCAGAAGAACGTCTACGAAGAGGGCTATGAGTGGATGCATCATTCGGTCGCGCCGCGGCCGCATGCGACTGAGCAGTTCCGCATCACCATCGGTGGCCCGGATTGCCTCAAGCCCTATTCGGCCTCGGTACTGAACATCTCGGCTATGAGCTTTGGTGCACTCAGCCCCAATGCGATCCGCGCGCTGAATGCTGGCGCCAAGCGTGGTGAATTCGCGCATGACACTGGAGAAGGCGGCGTCAGTCCGTATCATCAGGAGAACGGCGGCGACCTGATCTGGGAGGTCGGCTCCGGCTATTTTGGTTGCCGCACGCGTGATGGCAACTTCGATCCCGACGCCTTCGCGAAGCTTGCCGTCAACGATCAGATCAAGATGGTCGAGCTCAAGATCAGCCAGGGCGCAAAGCCGGGCCACGGCGGCGTGTTGCCGGCGGCGAAAGTGTCGGAAGAAATCTCGCGCATCCGCGGCGTCGCCATGGGTGAGGACTGTATCTCGCCGGCCTATCACAAGGCGTTTTCAACACCGATCGAGATGATGGAGTTCATCGACAAGATGCGCCGTCTGTCCGGCGGTAAGCCCGCCGGCTTCAAGCTGTGCATCGGTCATCCCTGGGAATTTCTCGCGATCTGCAAGGCGATGCTGCAGACCGGCATCTATCCGGATTTCATCGTGGTCGATGGCAATGAAGGCGGCACGGGCGCGGCGCCGCTGGAGTTCATGGATCATTTGGGCATGCCGATGCGCGAGGGCGTCAACTTCGTGCACAATGCGCTGATCGGCATCGGCGCGCGTGACCGCATCAAGATTGGCGCCTCCGGCAAGATCGCAACCGCCTTCGATATCGCCCGCGCCATGGCGCTCGGTGCCGACTGGTGTAATTCGGCGCGCGGCTTCATGTTCGCACTAGGTTGCATCCAGTCACTGAGCTGCCACACCGATCGTTGCCCGACCGGCGTCACGACGCAGGACCCCACGCGCAATCGCGCCCTCGCTGTGCCTCAGAAGACCGATCGCGTTTACAACTATCACGAGGCGACGTTGCATGCGCTGGCTGAGCTGATCGCGGCAGCCGGGCTCGCTCATCCGCAGGATATTCGTCCGATCCATTTCTCGCATCGCGCCTCCAGCACTGATGTTCTGTCCTTCACGCGGATGTATCCGGCGCTGCGCCACAACGAGCTGGTCGATGGCACCGGCGACAAGCGCTTTCGCGATGCATGGGAAATGGCGCAAGCGGGCTCGTTCCTGCCAGCAGCTCTGGAACGTTCGGCCTAGATTATCGTAGCCCGGATATCGCTGCGCTCATCCGGGCTACAAACGGCGCAGGATGTGTCGTCAGAACTCGCCGTGCAATCGGCCTGAGAAGATCGAGACCGGCCCGCGATCCTTGTTATAGGCAGGGTTCGCAATCAGCTGGTAGTCGGCCGTGAGGGTGAAGTTCTTGTCGATGGCATAGGCATAATAGGTTTCGAGGATGCGCTCGGTGCCGTAATTTAGCCGTCCGTCGCCGATCAGCAATCCGTTGCCGCCAGCGGCGAGGAAGTCGCGATGCGCAGCGGACAGGCCGTTGATCGCGCCTCCAAGGCCGATCGTGTCATTGGCGCGACCCCAATGGCTGCCCTTGATCGACACGCCGGCAGAGACGCTGCGGTCGATATCGGTGAAGGACAGGATCTCGTTCTGGCCATCGTTCCAGCTGACGCGCCCGAAGATGCCGACGTCGGTGGCAACCTGCTGCTCACCGTTGACGTAGAAACCGTATTTGTCGCTGGCGCGGCGGATCGAGGACATCACGTCGTTGATATCCAGCGTGGGATCATTGGCCTCGATCGCCAGTGCGCCGCGATAGCTGCCGGTATTGCCGCGATTGATGAAGGCACCGACGCGCAGCTTGCCGGGCTGGTCGAAGATCTGGTGACGCTCCTCGAATTCGACGACCGCGCCGCCAGTCTTGAACGTCAGGACGTCGTTGTTAGGCTGCGCCGGCACCTGAAACAGGCCGGCTCGGATCGCCCAGTCTTTGCGATTCAGTTCAACGATGGCGCCGCGGGTGAAGCCCGGCAGGTCGGCTGGAAAGTCGTAAGCGGCCGATGACCACATCGCCCAGTTCATGAAGTCGGCGCGCGGATCCTTGGCGTAGGAATTACCATCGAAGAAATCACCCACCGCGAAGCGTCCGACCGTGAGCGTGATGCGGTCGATGTCGCGCTTGCCTGCCAATTGATTGGCGGCGTCGGGGACGTCTTCCTGCTCGCCGCCGAGGCCAAGCGTCTGGCGGAAGTAATAGCGCTGCATCCGAAAGCGCGGAAACGGCGCGCCGCCCTTTTGCGCCTCGCCATTGGGGAAGCCGGCGAGGCCGAGCGTGGAGTTGAGGCCGAAGCCCTGCGCCAGCTCGGGATTGAGATAGAGCTCACCGCCCTGCCACAGTCGCCAGCCGAGGAACGCCGTCGTCGTAAAGGTCTCGCGCCCTTGGCCGCCGCCAGGAAGGCTGTTGGTGCCTTCATAGGGCGAGCGAATCCGCGGATAGGCGGACGCGATGAAAGTGGTCTGGGCGTGAACGTTCCAGTCTGTCGATTCCGGCAGCACAGTCTTGCCGGTGACGGGAGCTGACGGCAACCAGGGCGGCGTGTCCCACAGCCGATAATTCAAGCCGACTTTGACGGTGTGAATATTCGGATCAACGCTCACATTCGGCAGCCCGGTATTGCCGAGGTCATAGGTCTGCCGCATCAAATCGAGATAGGCGTATTCCGCCTTCGCGGTCCAGTTGCCGCCAACGGCAAATTCGACGCCCGCGCCGGCGGTCCAGCCGAAATGGGTGCGGGTCGCCGATGATATGAGGTCGCCGTCGGCATCATTGAGATTGAGTTTGGTGCGTCCCCACGCCACGCCACCGGTGACGTACGGCATCAACGCACCGAAGGCGTAGCCGATGCGGCCGCGTGCGGTCGCAAAATAGTCGAAGGTCGTATGGAAAGGCGCTGGCATCAACCGCGCTGCGTCCTGCGGACTGCTGAACGTGGCGTCGGCCTCGAAGCCCAGCACGACGTTGTTGCTGAGCTGCCTGTTGTAGCCGATCTGGTAGCCGCCGATCAGGCCGGTCGGCGAAGGCGGCAGGAAAACGCCCTGCGCGGGCAGCGGATTGCTGCCGGGACCAAAGCTGCCGCCGCCATAGCCGATGTGACCGCCGAGATAAAACCCGGTCCAGTCGTAAACCAGGCGGGGCGCTTTCAGCGCCATGCCGGGCGAAATATCGGCCGCGATCGCAGAGCCATCGAACGCCAATGCGCCCAGCGCAAAACCGGCCAAAACGCGCTTCACGACAATACTCGCGATCGGTCGGGGTACTTCATGCGGCCGTCATTTCTCGCTTTAGGTCGCCGCCGATCATGCGACGAACCGTTTGATATTCCACAAAAATAGTCGATTCGCCCATAACGTTGGGGGGGATCGAGGGTCGTCGTGAGACAAAACGAAACAGAATGAGCAACCCGTCGACTCCCCGACTATAATTGCAACTAATTCGCAATAGCAAGAAGCAACTGGAGAAGCATGTTTCAGTGGCAGCCGATCATGACGGTTGGATAACAGCAGCTGGCCGGCACGGCTCGAAAGGCATTTGGCGAGCGCAAAAAAATGACCCGCTCGGGGGGGACAACCGAGCGGGTCTGGTGCGACACGGGGTGGATGAGGCGCCCGTGTCGGACGCAAATCCACGTCAGTCGATCAAGAGATTAGTAGTTGCAGGTCCGGACGCGGCCGACATAGTTGCCGTAGCCGTCATACTGGCGGACCCAACCGCAGCGATATCCGTAACCGTAGTAGCCGTTGTTGGCGGCAATGGCGCTGCCGACGACTGCGGCGCCGACTACACCGGCAGCGATACCGAAGCCGATGCCCGGGCCCTTGGCCTGAGCCTGCTGGGACGATGCCACGGTGCCGGCAGCGGTGAGAGCAACGAGAGCGAAAGCAGCAATCTTGGACTTGATCGACATGGGATAACTCCATCCTGTTGAAGTGCAGCCATCGTGGCCTGCATGCCAATCAGTCGGAGCCCAAACGGATCGGGTTCGAGACCCGGTCGAACTATTTGGTTTCAGGCAAATTCTTTTGGTTTCAGAATCGTGTCGTCATCCGCGCGGAATATGTCGTCGCGTGAATCGCGCAATCCGCGGTTAACCACATCTCACGCGCCGGCATCCGGTTCGCGATCAAACGCTGTCACGTCGAAGCGATGCATGTCCGCGAGTAGTTCGCAGAACGCTTTTGCGCCGTGTGCCAGCAGCTTCTCGCCCTTGTCGGCTGATGCCTGCGTGGCGTCGCCAATAGCGCCGCTGGGATGGAGGTCTTCGGCCTGCCACGCGAATGGCGCGGGTCGGCTCGCCGACAGCCAGCGATAGGTCTTCTCCATCGCGATCGCTGACGACGCGAAGTTTGCGATCTTGTCGTTGCGCACATGCTGCGGATAGCGCGCCAGCATGATCGATGTTTCCACGGCGCCGCCATGAATCCCGTGACGCAATTCTTCGTCGGTGAACAGGCCATCCGGCGCACCGAACCGATTCCATCCGGTGGTGGCGACCAGCATGCCGTATTCGGCGCGCAGGTCCTGCGCCGCGAGCGTCATTGCTGCACTGTTGCCGCCGTGGCTAGTGACGATCACGAGTTTCTGAACGCCGGCGCGCGCGACGCTTTCGCCGATCGCGGTCCAGGTCTGCAATGCGATCTCGGTCGGCAAGGTCAGCGTACCGGGAAAGGCGAGGTGCTCGGTCGAAATGCCCACAGGTTGAAGCGGCAGGAACGTTACCGGAATATCGGCGGGCAGCAGGCGCTGGACCTCTGCAAGATAAGCCTCCGCAATCATGACGTCAGTGCCGAGGGGCAGATGCGGTCCGTGCTGCTCGGTCGCGGCCAATGGCAGCACAGCAATCCAGGAGGCCGGATCGCTCTTGGCGATGTCGGGCCAGTGAATGGCAGTCCAGTCGCGGGGCGGCATATTGGCAGTCATCGAGGTGCGTTTCTTTGGTCAATTTTGCAGGGTAGTCTGGCAGCAGATTGCTTCCTATCATGGGCCATAACGGTCGACGGAGTCCAATATGAGCCCGATATCCCTGCTGCGCGCGTTAACCATTGGCGCATTGGCCGTGATGGCCGTGTGGTCGCCTGCCGCGGCGGAAACCAGGCTCGACAAGGTCAGTTTCGGAACCAACTGGGTGGCCGAGGCTGAACATGGCGGCTTCTTCCAGGCGGTCGCGGACGGCACCTACAAGAATTACGGCCTCGACGTCACCATCGTGCCGGGCGGCCCGAACGTGAACAACCGCATCCTGTTGATCTCGGGCAAGCTCGACTTCTTCATGAGCGCGAACACGCTGCAATCCTTCGATGCCGTCGCCAATAATGTGCCGGTGGTCGCTGTCGCCGCGATCTTCCAGAAGGACCCGCAGGTCTTTCTGGCGCATCCCAATCCCAAGGTGACCAAGCTCGAAGATCTCAAGCCGATGACGCTGCTGATCTCGAAGGAGGGCGTCGCCGGCTATTTCCAATGGATGCGATCCGAGCTTGGCTTCAGCGCGTCCAAGGTCAAGCCTTACACCTATAATGCGCAGCCTTTCATCGTCGACAAGAACAGTGCGATGCAGGGCTATGTTACGTCCGAGCCGTTCGTGGTCGAGAAGCAAGCCAATTTCAAGCCAACCGTGATGCTGCTCGCGGATTACGGTTTCGATGGCTATTCGACCTTGATCGAAACGCGCCGCGAATGGGTCGATAAGAAGCCGGACCTTGTCCAGCGTTTCGTCGATGCCTCGATGATCGGCTGGTACAACTATCTCTATGGCGACAACAAAGCCGCCAATGAAGTCATCAAGAAGCTCAACCCGGAAATGACCGATGACCTGCTGGCCTATTCCATCGCCAAGATGAAGGAATACGGTATCGTCGACTCAGGTGATGCGCTCAAAGACGGTATCGGCGCCATGAGCGAAGCGCGTGTTGCCAGCTTCTTCGACAAGATGTCACGCGCAGGCGTGGTCAAGCGCGACATCGACTATCGCAAGGCCTATACGCTGCAGTTCATCAACAAGGGTGTCGGTCTCGATCTCCGGCCGAAGAAGTAGCCCGGCAGATGGCCGACCCTGCCTTGTTGAGCGATGCACCCACCGCCGTGCGCCTGCGCGGTGTCACGAAGGTCTATGACAACGGCACCGTGGCGCTGGGGCCGCTTGATCTCGATATTCGCAAGGGCGAGTTCGTCTCGCTGTTGGGCTCGTCCGGCTGCGGCAAATCTACTGCACTCCGCCTGATTGCAGGCCTGATCGCGCCGTCAGCGGGCACTTTAGATATCGCTGCGCAGAGCAGCGGTCACGCCATCGGTTTCGTGTTCCAGGAGCCGACGCTGATGCCATGGAGCACGATCCGGGAGAATGTGCGACTGCCGCTGAAGCTGGCACATATGCCGGATGCGCAGTCGACGGCGCGGGTGGATGAAGTGCTCGCACAGGTCGGTCTCGCGGACTTTGCCGAAGCCTATCCGCGCGAATTATCGGGTGGCATGAAGATGCGGGCGTCGCTGGCCCGCGCGCTGGTGACCGAGCCGGATATCCTGCTGATGGACGAGCCCTTTGCCGCGCTGGACGAGATCACGCGCTTCCGGCTCAACAACGACCTGCTGGCGTTGTGGCGTGAACTCGGCAAGACGGTCATCTTCGTTACCCATTCGGTGTTCGAGTCGGTTTATCTGTCGCAGCGCGTTGTGGTGATGACCTCGCGGCCTGGTCGCGTCAGCACCGAATGCCATATCGAATCCGCTGAACCGCGCGACGACGCGTTTCGCACCTCGATGGCTTATGCCGGCTATTGCCGCGATGTTTCGCAAGCACTGATGGCGGCCAGTGACGCGGCATTCAACGAGACAAAGGCGCGGGCATGAAAGGGCTGGAGCCATTGCCCACAGTCGATCGCGGTTCGGCAATGCCCAGCAGCATGCCGTGGCAGCGCATCGTCTGGCCGGTGGTCGTGTTCGTCGCCGGAATCGTTTTGTGGGATCTCGTCGTCCGGATCGGCGAAATCCCGCCCTATCTGCTGCCCGGCCCCTTACTTGTTTTCAAGACGCTGATCGCCGACTGGCCGGTTCTGTCTGAATCCCTCGGCGTGACATTGCTGACCGCGCTGGAGGGCTTCATCGCCGCAGCCATCGGCGGCATCGCATTGGCGCTGTTGTTCAACCAGTCCAAATGGCTGGAATATTCCTTGTTGCCTTATGCCATCGTGCTGCAGGTGACACCCGTCATCGCCATTGCGCCCTTGATGCTGATCTATCTGCCGCAGCAGACGGCTGTCGTCGTCTGCGCCTGGATCGTGGCGTTCTTCCCGGTGCTGGCCAATACGACGCTGGGCCTCAATTCGGTGGATCGCAATCTGGCTGGGCTGTTCCAGCTCTACCGCGCGTCGCGCTGGCAGGTGCTGCGCTATCTGAAGCTTCCGGCGGCACTGCCGTTCATACTCGGCGGATTGCGCATTGCGGGCGGATTGTCGCTGATCGGCGCGGTGGCGGCGGAAATCGCTGCAGGTGCGGCGGGTGCTGGTTCAGGCCTCGCCTATCGCATTTCGGAATCCAGCTATCGCCTCAATATTCCCCGAATGTTCGCTGCGTTATTGTTGCTGTCCGTTGCGGGGATTGTGATTTATATGCTGCTCGCGCTGGTATCCCACGAATTGTTGCGGCGCTGGCATGAGAGTGCACTGCGAAAGGAAAAATAATGGGGACGGGAATCTCTTCGGACAAAATCGACCTGCTGATCTATGGACCGACGAAGCCGCTGATCAATAACGGCTTCTCGGATCAGTTCGTATTGCATAAATATGAAACCCAGCACGATCTCGAACGGCTGCCGGCGGGCGTCTCCGAGAAAATCCGCGGCATCGCCGTGACCGGCCTGGTGCCGACCAACAGCGCCGTGCTGGCGAAATATCCCAAGGTCGAGATCATATCCTCGTTCGGCGTCGGCTACGATCACATCGACGCGAAATATGCCGCTGAGAACAACATCCTCGTCACCAACACGCCGGATGTGCTGACCGAGGAAGTCGCCGATACGGCGCTCGGCCTGTTCATTGCGACTGCCCGCGAATTCATCAAGGCGGACAAATATGTCCGTTCGGGCCTGTGGCTGACGCAGCCTTATCCGCTCACAGTCGGCTCGCTGCGCGACCGCAAGGTCGGCATGGTGGGCATGGGCCGCATCGGTCAGGCCATTGCGCGCCGTCTCGACGCCTCGCTGGTGCCGGTGGTCTATCACTCGCGCAACCCCGCCGCTGGCGTCTCGCACAAACACTATCCGAACCTGATCGAGATGGCGAAGGCGGTGGATACGCTGATCGTCATTACGCCGGGCGGACCGTCGACGGCCAACCTGGTCAATGCGGAAGTCATGCAGGCGCTCGGTCCGCGCGGTATCATCATCAATATCGCACGCGGTTCGGTGATCGACGAGCCCGCACTGATTGCGGCGCTCAAATCGGGCACCATTCTGGCCGCGGGCCTCGACGTGTTTGCGCAGGAGCCCAAAGTGCCGGACGAGCTGAAGTCGATGCAGAACGTCGTGCTGTTGCCGCATGTCGGCTCGGCGTCGGTGGTGACGCGCAACGCGATGGATCAGCTTGTGGTCGACAACCTCAAACTCTGGTTCGCCGGCAAGGCGCCGACGACGCCGATTGCGGAAACGCCGATAAAGGGACGCTGATCGTGAGACTCGCGTCGGGGCGCTGTCGATATTTTGCGCTGGCAGTGGCCGGCGCGATGCTTGTCGGCGCACCGGCGCGAGCTCAGGATGCCGCCACCCTTCGGAAAAACATGATCGGGCAGTGGGAGCTCTCCACCACCGAGCGCAGCAAGACCTGCGTGGTGACGCTGAAGAACGACACGTCTCCGCAGGGGCTCAAGCTCGAACTCGAACCGGATTGCGCGAAGGCGTTGCCCTTCACCAAGGATATCACGGCCTGGAACATCAAGGGGCTCGATATCGTCCGGCTGCAGAATCCGACGGGCGAAGCCGTGATCGACTTCACCGAAGTCGAGAGCGGCATCTTCGAGGGCATTCGCACGGGTGAGGGCGTCTATATCCTGCAGAATCTCGCTGCAGCCCGCTCGCTGACCAAGTCGATGGACCAGATGATTGGCGACTGGTCGATGGTACGCGGCAGCGGCCGCGTGGTCTGCGGTCTGACGCTGACCAATACCGAAACGACCCAGGACAACTTCGCCGTGTTCCTGAAGCCGCGCTGCGACCCCCTGGTGGCGAATTTCAATCCCAAGCAGTGGCGCCTCGAACGGGGCGAATTGCTGATGATGTCGGCCTCAGGCGAGATCTGGCATTTCGAAGCAGACGATAACGCTCAGTGGCGCCGCGTGCCGGATAGTGCCGACCCGCTCATCCTGCTGCGGCAGTAGGAGGTCGCTCCGCGCCCGCTTTTGTCGTCCCCGCGAAGGCGGGGACCCATAACCACGGCATACGCAATTGTAACGGCGAGCCACACGACGACAGCACTCCAAATGACGCCGCGGCGTGTATGGGTCCCCGCTTTTGCGGGGACGACGAGGAGAGGTCGTTGCCCGAACTGCGCTCTGCGCAACAATCCGTCCGGTCCAAATCAGCCTCTTCGAACCTATTTCCGCTGCGCGTTACCAAGATGAAATGGTTCAAACCCGATTGGAGGGTGAGATGAAATTTTTCGCCTTGGCTTTCTCGTGCCTTTTATTTTTCTCAATGCCTGCCAATGCCAATGACGCAGACACCTTCAATGCAATGGTCGCATTGGCGAAGAAGGGAGATGCAGAGGCGCAATATCATGTGGGCATGATGTACAATAATGGCATCGGCACACAACAGGATCGTAGGCAGGCCTTTGAGTGGTTTCAAAAATCAGCTGCGTCGAGCGACCCGTTGGGAGCCTATAAGCTTGGTTGTTACTATGACGGGCAAGGCGCAGGCATCGTGGAATCTGACTCGGATCAAGCTTTGAAATATAAGCTTGTTTCTGCCGAAGCCGGCTATGCGCTTGCCCAGCACGATGTCGCCAATCTGTATGACAGGCGAGGAAATTCGGAAGAAGCGCTCAAATGGTGGAAAAGGGCGGGCGATCAGGGATATCCCGGTGCACTCTTTGGTTTGTCCCGTTTGTATTCCGCCGGAAAAGGCGCGCCAAAGGATCTGTCTTTGTCATATGCATATTTCAAACTCTCGAACGTAGCGCCCAAAAAGAATGTAAATGAAATGGCGGCCATGTTGTCCGAAGCAGAACTCAAGAACGCAGAAAAACTGGTGTCCGAATGGAAGCCGCGGACAACTGCTTTAACACTCAAGGCAAAAAGCGGTATTCGAGCAGCAGAAGAATACGTCAAAACCACCAAGAACTAAGTGTTCTGATTGGCCTTAGATGAGCTTCAGCCCCTTAAGGCTGGCATGGCCGTGTTTGCCGACGATGATGTGATCATGCACCGCGATGCCGAGCGGCGCGGCAACATCGATCACCGCCTTGGTCATCTGCACATCGGCCTGCGACGGTGTCGGGTCGCCGGATGGGGGATGTAACTGGGGCTAGTTCCTCGTTACAGATCGGGATAGACCCGAAGTATCATGCAGCTGCCTTCACGAAACTCCACGATCACATTGTAATACGGATTCCAAATCTAGATCTATCTCGGCCAGATCATGTCACTCAGTAGCAAATGTCGGACTGGCAGATGTCACGATATAGCGTCCTCCAACGGGAGCGATCGTGAAGGCCGGCAAACAACTAGATTTCTGCGATCCCAGCGATCGAGCTCCTCCAGAGGATAGAGAATAGCTTTACCGATCTTGATGAACGATGGACCGTTTCTCATCGAACGCCAGTTGCGGAGGGGCCCCCGCTGACCTGTCTGCGATAGCGCTCAATAACCTCCTCAACGGTGAAAAATACTGGACCTGCTGGAAGTACGATGGAGCGGCTGGTGACGAAATTACGCAATGAACTGTTGCACGTTCCAAGTTGCGTGAGGCTGGGATCGATGGTCATCGAAGAGGATCCGATAAGTGCAGAAGATGTTCTGCAGTCAAGCATTGACTGATTGCGGTTTGGGGACACCGTCAGCGGATTGCGGACCGTTCCGATACATCAGTCTAAATGTCTGCTCTTCTGACGCCACAGAATGCGCGTCGGCATAGAGCCCAAAGCAAGCTCATGCACGAATCGCGGAATGAACGGTTCTGGAATGGCAGTTTGTGGCGCAGAGGAGACGTCGTCGAGAAAGGCCAGTATTCGGTGGTTTTTCCGATCACGAGCAACGTCTCTGGGTAACCCGCGTGCTAGACGGTCGTCATCCCCGTCAGAATCGGGCGAGGTGAGGCATCGTGTACTCATCGAGAAGTTTCAGAAATTGTCTGGCGAGTACGCTGAGCTCTCCGACATTCGATTTCAGCACGCCCACTTCGTAGAAGACGCATGGTGAAAATGGTCGAACGACCAGCGCGCCGGTGTTGCCGGTCCGCCTGAGCGTGTCGGAAATACTGAGCGCGTCCACCAGGCAGATGCCGGCGCCGTCGATGGCCAGATTGAGAGCGATAGCAAAAAACTCGCATTCAATGGCGGGATGAAACGGTGTCCCGCTGGCTTCGAAGGCGCGCGAGATTGCAGCGTAGGATGTTCGGCTTCCCGGCGTGATGATGAGATCACTTCCCTCAAGGAGATCAGGCGTGAGCGTTTCATGGGCAGCCAATGCGTGAGACGCGGGCAATACGCATTGCAGCCGGAACCGATAGCGCTTCAACACCGTGTTCGTGCGGTCGAAGGGCGGTTCGGCGATGCCGATGTCGAATGCCCTTGATGACACCAGACTGCGCACATTGTCGGAGCTGCGCGTCAGCAGCCTGATCTGGGTGGCGGGCCGGTCCCGCCGGAAACGGCTGACGATCTCCGGAAGCCAGGCGATGCCGGGACCTGGGCTGCTGGCGATCGTCAGAACGCCGCGTTGACCGGCCGAAATACCCGCGGCGGCATCTTCCAGCTCGGAAAATCCCGCAAGCGCGTGCACCGCTTCGCTATGCAGGAGATGGGCTTCGGCTGTCGGGACGATATGCCGGCTTTCCCGTCGGAACAGCACGAAGCCCACATTCTGCTCCAGGCGCTTGAGCGCTGCGCTGACGGCGGGCTGCGTTACGCCGAGCGCCCGCGCGGCCTCCGTGACTGACCGGTGCTGCATCACGGCGTTGAAGATCTCGACAAGTCTCAGATCCATAACCAGCATCTATACATCATTTAGGAGTTTTTTACGGAAAAATACCAAAAAATGACTTTTGGCGGCGTCTGGTTTATTTTGGCATTAGGTTTGCTTATGAATTGCGGACCCCTGTTGGAGCGCCCGCTGGCATGATTGAGAGCAGTCCGCCAATTTCCCCGTCCGGCCCATTGCTGACTGCGGACGCCGTGGTGAAGCGTTTCGGGCCCAACACCGTGCTGCATGGCGTGGATCTGGCACTCGGCACGGGAGAGTCGACCTGCATCATTGGCCCCAGCGGTTCGGGCAAGACGACCCTGTTGCGATGCATGGCGCTGCTTGAGGCTCCGTCCGACGGACGCATCCTGATGGATGGCACAACCGTGGCGCAAGCAAATCCGTCGTCCAGCGTGCGTGCCGCCGCCAAAAAGGTGCGGCCCGAGATCGGCATGGTGTTCCAGCAGTTCAACCTGTGGCCGCATATGACGGTGCTGCAAAACATCATCGAGGCGCCGATGCGCGTGCGTGGCGTCGCTCGCGACGAGGCGGTCGCCACTGCGGAAAGCCTGCTGGAAAAAGTCGGGTTGGCCGCGAAGCGCGATAGCTATCCGCCACGGTTGTCCGGCGGGCAGCAGCAGCGCGTCGCGATCGCACGCGCTTTGGCTATGCAGCCGAAGGTCCTGTTGTTCGACGAGCCGACATCCGCGCTCGACCCCGAATTGCGCCGAGAAGTGCTGCAGGTGATGCGCACGCTGGCGCTCGAAGGCATGACGATGCTCGTCGTCACGCATGAAATGGGCTTTGCGCGCCGTGTCGCCAGCCGTGTCGTCTTCATGGACGAGGGCGTCATCGTTGAGCAGGGCGATCCATCGCTCTTCTTTGAGAACCCGACCACTGAACGAGCCAGGCGTTTCCTGACGCATTTTGAGGATTGATGACCATGAAAAAGCTTTTGACACTTGTCGCTGCATTGGCTGTCACGTCGTTGACGGCGTATCAGGCCAGCGCCGAGCAACTGCAGTCTCATCTCTACGACATCACCAAGAGCGGCATGCTAAAAGTCTGCATCTGGCCGCAATATTATGCGATCTCTCTGCGCAATCCCGATACCGGCAAGCTTGAGGGCATCGACATCGATCTGTCCGAACAGCTGGCAAAGGACCTCGGTGTGAAGCTCGAATATGTCGAGACGTCCTTCAGCACGTTCATCGCCGATCTGCAGGCCAGCAAGTGCGATCTCGGTATGTTCGGCGTCGGCGCGACAATGAAACGCGCGCAGGCCGTCGCTTTCACGCAGCCCTACCTGATCAGCGGCGTCTACGCCGTCGTCCAGAAGGGAGGCAAGATCAAGAGCTGGGCCGATATCGACAAGCCCGGGGTCAACGTGGGTATGCCATTGGGCAGCTACATCGAACCTTTCATGCGCGGCTATCTGAAGAACGCCAAGGTCGTCGCCGTGGCGCCGCCTGCCACTGTGCAGGCCGAGCTGATGTCGCACCGGGTTGACGTCATGGCGACGGACTTTCCGGCATCGACCAAGATGAATGCCCAGTTCGACTGGTCGATGACGCTATCTCCGCCGGAGCCGATGTCGGTGACGCCCTATGCCTATGTGATGAACCAGGGCGACCAGATCTGGCTGAACTACGTCAATCTGTTTGTTCAGAACATCAAGCTCGATGGACGCCTGAAGGCGGCCGCCGAGAAGAACAAGCTCGGCCCGATCGTCGCGCCTTAAGGCCACCCGATGCAGAGCTATAGCTTTCGCTGGGACATCGTCCCGAGAAATTTCGGCTTCCTCGCCGACGGCATCGGGATGACCTTGTTCCTGTCGGTCGTCACGCTGATCGTGGCGACCGTGCTCGGAATGGTGATCGCGCTCATGCAGATGTCGCGTTTTCGTGTTGCGCGGATCGCGGCCCTGGCCGTGGGCGAGATCATTCGCAATACGCCCATCCTGGTGCAACTGCTCTGGGTTTATTACGTGATGCCGATCGTCTTCAACATCCAGATCGACGCACTATCCGCGTCGATTTTGGGCCTGTCGCTCTACTCGGCGGTGTTTATCTCTGAGGTCTTCCGCGCCGGCATTGCGACTGTCCCCGTCGGACACCGCGAGGCCGCGCAAGTGCTCGGCCTGACCCCGCTGCAAAGCTTCGTCAGGATCGTCGGGCCGCAGGCCATTCGCAGCGTGCTGCCCCCGCTTGCTGCGAACTTCGTCCAGCTGATCAAATATTCCTCGCTGGCCTCCGTCATCTCGGTGAGCGAGGTGACGCGCCGAGGCATGGAGCTGTCGTCCTCGACCTTCCGTCCGCTCGAAATCTTCACCTTCATCGGGCTGATCTATTTTGTGATCTGCTGGCCTCTGACGCACTCGATCCGCATCTGGGAGGCGCGCCTTGCCAGACGTTGATGCGGCACGCCAGGCGGTGTCGCGCGACCGGGTCGATCAGGTGATCGACTTGGCACTGCCGATGATTGGCACGCCATCGCCTAATCCCGATGGCGACACACGCGCCGTGGCGGCTCTCGCTGTCGATCTCATCAAGACGCATGTGCCCGGCGTGGAGATCGAACTCCATCCCGGCTCGGCCGACATCGTCAATGTGGTCGCCCGCATCCGCGGCGCCGGTCCCGGCCGGCGTGTCGTGTTCAACGGCCATCTCGACACCTATCCGGTCGGTACGCCGGCGCAGTGGTCGGTCAATCCGGCCGGCGAGGTGCGGGACGGCCGCCTCTATGGCCGCGGCGCCGCCGATATGAAAGGAGGCATCGCGGCATCCATTGTTGCGATGGCTGCATTGGCCGAACAGCGCGCTCATTGGAGCGGCGAAGCCGTGCTGACATTGGCGGGCGACGAAGAGACGATGGGTCCGCTCGGGACCAAGCTTCTGCTCGATCGGGTCCCTCACGCCACCGGCGCTGCGACGATCATCGGCGATGCCGGATCGCCGATGGTGGCGCGCTTCGGCGAGAAGGGATTCATCTGGATCGATATCACTGCGAAGGGCAAGGCGGCCCATGGCGCCCATGTGCATCTCGGCATGAACGCGCTCGACCGATTACGTGTTGCTCTGGATCGCGTGAGCGCCTTGCGCGATCTGCCAGTCGACATGCCGGACCAGGTCCGCAAGGCGGTCGCCGACGCCAAAGCCATCTCCGAGGCACTTTGCGGAGCCGGCGAAGCGGACGTACTGTCGGCCGTCACGGCCAATATAGGCATCGTATCGGGCGGTACGTCGCCCAATCTGGTGCCGTCCACCGCGCATGCCGCGGTCGATATCCGTCTGCCGGTGGGTGTCACAGCAAAGACCGTTCTTGCCAGCCTGAAACAGGGGCTCGATCTGCCTGGCATCACATGGAGCGTATTGCGCTGCTTCGAGCCGAACTACACCAACCCGGACAACGAGCTTATACGTTATTGCGCAAGGGCCGCAGCCGACGTGATGGGAATGGCACCGGCGGTGAACATGCGCGTTGGCGGCTCGGACTCGCGCTGGTTTCGAATGGCCGGCATCCCCACCGTCGTTTACGGCCCGACGCCCTACAATATGGGCGCCCCTGACGAATATGCAGATATCTCCGAATTGGGCATCGTCTCCCGCGTGCACGCGCTGACGGCTTTTGATTTTCTAACGAAGGAAGCGAGTGGCACATGAGCGAAGCGGCAGAGTTCATCGGGCCGGAAACCTTCATGGGCTTGCCTGCGGGCCTGCCGCAGCCGGGATGCCGCGCGGCGATTCTTGGCGTGCCGTTCGACTGCGGCACGCATCCGTTCCGGGTCGGTGCGCGGCAGGGGCCACTGGAAGTGCGCCGCGAGTCGCGGCTCATTCGCCGGTACCATCCTTCGCTCGCCGATGTTGACGTGTTGTCGCTGCTCGGTGCGGTGGATGCCGGCGACGTCGCGCTGGTGCCGGGTCGCATCGACGACGCGTTCGTGCGGATCGAGGCGGCTGCCGCGCGCATTGTCGAGACCGGCGCGGTACCCATCGGCATCGGCGGCGATGGCTCGGTCTCGCTACCGCTGATGCGGGCCGCAGCGCGAAAGCACAAGGGTTTGGTCGCGCTGCACATCGACAGTCACACTGATGCCTATCCCTATACGCCGGACGATCGCTACAACGCAGCGACACAGTTCACCAATGCGGCGCAGGAAGGCCTGGTGGACGCCTCGTCGTCCTGGCACATCGGCGTTCGCGGCTTCACCTATTGCTCCGGCGTGCTGGAACACACGCGCGGGCTCGGCTTCCGTGTCATCACCATCGAGGACCTGATGCGCCGCGGCTTCGCGCAGACTGTTGCGGAGTTCAGCGACACGGTCGCCGGCCGGCCGGTCTATCTGTGCTGGGACATGGACGTGTTCGATCCCTCCGTAGCCCCGGGCGTCTGCACACCGGCGTGGGGCGGTCTCACGGCCCGCGAAGGAATCGAACTGTTGCGCAGCCTGTCAGGCCTGAACATTGTCGCGATGGACTTCAACACAATCAGTCCGCCACAGGACGTCAACGGGATGGCCGCGCAACTGTGCTCCCATATGATCATGGAAGCGCTCGTACTGCTGGCGGCCAATCTGGGGCTCTTGCCCGATTGAGGATTTCCTGTAATTTTACAGGATATTTTCCTATGACCGTTTCTGGCGCAAAGCGGACAATAGCTCAGCTACGCAAGCAACGTTATGGCGGCGTTCTAGACAAGCTCGGCTATGGCCGATACGCACAGAAACTGCGAACAGCGATGGCCATCGCAGCCAAAGTTGGCTGACATCACTCATAGGCGGCAATGAAGTCCGTAAGATCATCTCCCAGCAAATTGACATGAACGCGCATTGCCGAATGCGCTTTCTCTGCGTCATGCGCGCAAATAGCGTCGATGATTGCCTGATGCTCCGTGATCGTGGTCTGAAAACGGTGCGGTTTGTAAGTGACGCGCCTCAGGAATGGCGCGACACGGTTGCGCAGTTGCCTTGTTTCCTGTGCGAGATAGACGTTGCGGGCGCCATCATGGATGATGCGGTGAAATGCAATGTTCAACGCGTTGAACTCATCGACGTCAGTGCCATCGGCCGATGTCTTCAGCCGTTCATGAGCTGCCCGCATTTCGATTTCCTGTTCCGGCAGCATCCGGCGTGAGGCGAGGCGGGCACAGAGCCCTTCGAGTTCGGCCATCACCTGGAACATCTCAAGCAACGTGTTGATGCCGATTTTGCGCACCACGACGCCCTGACGGCTTCGCAGGTCGACTAAATCGTTGGCGCCGAGCAGTCGGAACGCTTCGCGGACCGGGGTCCGCGACACGCCGAAGCGCTGCGCGATCTCTTGCTCGTCGAGCCGATCGCCTGGCTTAAGCTCGCCTTTGAGAATGGCTTGCTCGAGCTCGCGGTGCAGAACCTCGGTCAGCGTCTCGCCGGTCTCCAGCTTGAGGCTCACGCTCTCCGAAACGGCCGCCGCATTCTTTTTCGCCATCGATGCATTCTCTTTGATCTATTTTGCATACATAAATCCCAAAATCCGTCCGCGGAATGATTGGGAAAAGTCGTGTTTCGTCAAAACTAGGGCGTTTCCGCGCGTATATCAACGAAAATGCCGTGTATGCAAACTGGCACACTCCTTGCGTTACAAAATCGGGTCACCAAGGAATTTGCATGCGGATTTCTGCTCCCAGTATGCCTGCCGCGTCGTCTGATCCGTCATCCGCGATCAAGCCGATACCGTCTCGCCCCCTCGCAGGCCGTTTGCGGATGGCCAGTTTCAGCGCCGGTCAACCGCGCACGGCGGATGCGATCACCAGTGTGCTGTCCGTGCTGTCGATCATCGGCGCCTGGTATCTCGGCTCGTGGACGATGTCGGAGAAGGTGCTGCCTGCGCCTCACGTCGTTGCCGTGGTTCTCTTTGAGGCGATGCGCTCAGGCGGAATCTGGCTCGATATCGGCATCACGCTTGGCCGCATCCTGATTGCGTTCACCATCTCCATGACGATCTCGGCCGCGCTCGGCTTCACCATGGGGCTTTCGCACCGCGCCAGCGTTTTCTTTCGGGTGTGGATCGTCTGCTTCATCACCATCCCGGCGCTGGTCATCATGCTGACTTGCTACATGGTGATCGGATTGAACGACAAGGCCGCGATCCTCGGCGCGGCAATCCCGATCATTCCGATCCTTACCATCAATATTCGCGATGGCGTGAAGGGCATCGATCCGCGATTGCTCGGAATGGCAAAGGCGTTCCGCGCCAGCACCCGGCAGCAGATATTCGAGGTCGTTGCGCCGCAGGTCGCACCGATCCTGCTCGCGTCGGCGCGCTTCGGCCTCGGACTGGTCTGGAAGATGATCCTGTTCGCTGAGTTACTCGGGCGTGGTGACGGCATCGGCTACAAGATCGAATTCTACTACCAGATGTTCAACATGAAGGAGGTGCTCGCGCATGCGCTCAGCTTCCTCATGGTGATGCTGTTCATCGAAGTCGTCATCCTTGGAACTATCGAGAAACGCATCTTCCGCTGGCGTGCGTAATAGTCTCGGAAGTTGCCTTCGCCCTCGCAAGGAGATTACGTGTCGCAGATAGTTTTGAGTAATGTCCGCAAGGAGTTCGGCGGCCAGCGCGGTGCCCGAAGCTGGACGGCGTTGAACGGCGTGGATCTTTCGATCGAGGTCGGTGAGATCGTCGGCATCCTTGGGCCGTCCGGTTGCGGAAAATCCACGCTGCTGAATATCGTGGCCGGTCTCGACAACGACTATGATGGCCAGTTCACCATTCAAGGGAAGACGATCGAGGAGCAGATCGCGGCAGGATTTCGGGTGGCCTATGTTTTTCAGGAATCCCGCCTGCTACCCTGGAAGACGGTGCGCGGCAATGTGGAATTCGCGCTGAAGGCCTCGAAGTTCCCAGCCAGTGAGTGGCGTGACCGCGTCGACAACGTATTGGAATTGGTCGAGCTTTCGAAGTTCTCCGAGTTCTATCCGCAGCAATTGTCCGGTGGCATGCAGCAGCGCGCTTCGATCGCTCGTGCCTTTGCGATCGAGCCTGACATTTTGCTGATGGATGAACCATTCAGCGCGTTGGACGAGATGACCGCGCGACATCTGCGCCAGAGCCTGCTCAATATCTGGTCGGCATTTCGCACGACCATCCTGTTCGTCAGTCATAATGCCACCGAAGCATCGTTTCTTGCCGATCGCATTATGGTCATGGGCAGCGGTCCTGGAGGAACTATCCGGGAGGAAATCAGCATGGTCGGCGTACAGCGCCCGCGGTCCTATGAGGACCTCAGCCTTTTCGAAAAGAGCAAGACCGTCGTCAATGCACTTCGCAGTCACTCCGGCCGAACCGATCCTGTCCTCGCTTAATCACCGTTTTCTACGAAAGGGAAAATTGATGTCTGGCACCAAACGTCTTCTGCGCGTGGCGGCATTTCCGTTGCTCGCTCTCTTCGCGAGCTCGGTTATTGGCTCGGCAGCCGATGCCGCACCAAAGGGCGACGGCAGTACTATCCGCATGATGCTGAATCCGGCGGGCACGATGTCGTTTCCGCCGTTCGTGATCAAGAAGTTCAAGCTCGACGAGAAGTATGGCTTCAAGTTCGAAACCATCAATTACACCAATGCCAACACCGCGACGGCCGCGATGCAGAGCAAGAGCGCGGAGATGATCGTCTATGAGTGGCTCGCCACCGCGCGTATTATCGATGGCGGCATTCCCGTGGTTGGCGTGGCGCCGTTCATGACATACATCAACACAGTGTTGGAGCCGGCCGACTCGACCATCAAGACCCTGGCGGACCTCAAGGGCAAGAAACTCGGCGTGCACAGCAAGACATCCTACGATTGGATGATCATGCAGGCGGCGGCGAAGCAGAAGTACAACATCGATCTCGCCAAGGAAGTTACCATCCAGGAAGCTGCTGCACCGCTGCTGCGCGGCGCGAGCGACCAAGGGCAGCTCGATGCCACCCAGATGTGGAATTCACTAGCGGCCGACATGCTGGCGTCGAAGAAGTACAAGACGCTGATCACAATCCGGCAGATCACGGAAGATCTCGGAATCCCGACGGTGCCATATCTGTTCTTCGGGATGCGCGCCGACTACGTCAAGGAGCACCCGGATAACGTCAAGGCCTTCGTCGCCGCCTACCAGGAGGTTTACGATATCCTTATGGCCAATGATCAGGTCTGGGAAGAGCGCGGTGCGGAGATGAAGTTGTCCCCTGAAGGCATCGTCGCGTTCCGCGATCAGGTCCGTCGCGATCTGGTCAAGAAGTTTACGCCCGACATGAATGCTGCGCTCGACAAGACATTCGATATCGTCTTCAAAGTCGCCGGCCCGGAAGTGATCGGCTTCACCAAGATGCCACCGAACATGCTGTCGCTGGACTATCAGTAAGCGCCAGTGTTTCGAGCGCACCAAGACAAAGGGCCCCTCGGGGGGGCCTTTTCATTGCGAACAGAAAGCGAAGATCAGGCCGCCTTCGGCGCCGTGCTATAGCTGCGCGCATACATCTGCTGCATGTGTTCGGCCACGGTCGCGGTCGGGTATTTCGGTGTCTCGCCCGGCTTCAGGCAACCGGGGATACATTCCAGCGGATGATCTGCATTGCCCGAATAGAAGAACGGGACCGAATAGCGGCGCTTGCCGGAGACGTTGACCACGCGGTGCACCGTCGAGCGATACAGGTCATTGGTCCAGCGCGCGATGGCATCGCCGATGTTGAACACGAATGTGCCGGGGATCGGTGCAGCGTGTATCCAGCTATTTCCGGCGTCGCGCACCTGCAGGCCACCATTGCTATCCTGCAGCAACAGCGTCAGCGCACCATAGTCGGTATGTGCGCCGGCACCAGCCTGGCCAGCCTCCGCATCGGCCGGATGCGGTGGGTAGTGCAGGATCCGCAGTGTCGAGAGCGGATCGCGGTTGAAGCCGTCAAAATAATCTTCTGGGAGATCGAGCGACAATGCCAGGCCAATCATGACGCGTTCCGACAGATCGCGCATGGCGGAGTGATAGGCGCGCATCGTCGGCTTGAAGCCAAGCAGGTCTTGCGGCCACAGGTTCGGGCCATAGTTGAATTTCCTAGCGACGACCATCGGGTGATCCGCGGGCAGTTCGAGACCCATATAATAGGTCTCCTTGAGGTCCGGCGGCGCATTGACATCGAGCGTCTGCGCCTTCAGCGGTTCCCAGCCGCGGTTGCAGTTCGACAGTGCTTTCGAGACCTTGCGTTTGTCTTCTTCCGGCTGGTCGAAAAAAATCCGGGTCTGCTCCTGCACGGCATCGATCAGCCCCTGCGGCACGCCATGATTGGCGATGTAGAAGAAGCCGTTATTGACACAGGCGGCGTGCATCGCGTCGGCGACTGCCTTGTGATCTGTGAATTTTGACGAGGAGAGCCCGCTGACATCGATGACGGGGAGCTGGTTCGTGGAGATTTCGGCGGCGTGCAGAGAGTCGGACATCATAAGCCTCGCTTGAGTTCGAATCCTGGTCAGCCGGCGGCGCCGGCCGTTGTCTTCAGCATATGCGCGGATGAGTGCGCTCAGGAAGCACAGATCATCGCTCAGGGTGATGCCGATCCGGCATCAGGTCAATTGCTCCGCCTGCTGGCGTTGCCGCAGGTCGTCGGCCAGCAGTTGGATCAGCATGTCGACCGGGGCGGGGAGCGCGCGCTGGGCGCGGGCCAGGATCGAGACCGTGCTGACCACGGGACCGCCGGCGTCGAGCGGAACATGGGCGATGCGCTGCTCAGCCAGCGAGCGCTCGAGCCCGAACCGGGTCTGCAATCCGATGCCAACCCCCATTTCGACCAGCGAGCGAATGGCATCGATGGAGTTCGTGCTGACAGATGCCACCGGTCGCACATTGAGCCGCAGGAACGCTGGCGCGAGAAGTTGCATGATCGAGATCGCATCTTCGGGCAGGATCAACGGATAATCGAGGCATGCCGAAAGCGGGATTGGCGCTCGCGCCGCCAGTTGATGGTCGGGCTTCATGATGACGCCAACGCCAAATTCGGCGGCGAACAGTCGTCGCAATCCAACTGAGACCGGCAAATCGAAACCGACGCCGAGATCGACATCCCCGGCGGTCAGGGTTTGCTCGATCCGGAGCGACTCTGTTCGACGCAATGACACGGTGATCCGCGGCGCCTTGGCGCGCAGCGCGGCAATCACGCCCGGCATGACGGTGGTGCAAATTCCCTCAGCGGCGGCCACCGTAACGTGGCCAGAGTGCACGCCGACCAACTGGTCCAGTTCGGCGCTCAGACGTTCGGCATCCTGCAGCACCACAATAGCATGGCGCGCAAAGGCCTCCCCCGCAGCTGTCAGCCTTACGCCGGTGGCCAGCCTTTCGAATAACGGCAGCCCGACGTCCTGTTCGAGACGCAGGATCTGGCGATTGACCGCTGAGGAGGCGACGTTGAGCCGGCGCGCGGCTTCGCGGATCGAGCCGGAGCGCCGCACAGCGTCGAAATACAGCACGGCTCCGGCATGCAGACGCGCGACCTTCACTGACGCCTCCGTTTCGTCACGCGACTCTTGCAGTCCAGCTACGCCGGATCGCGTCGCTGATCTTCTCCGCAATCATCATGGTGGCCAAATTGGTATTGGCGCGCGGCAGCGATGGCATCACCGAGGCATCGACGATGCGCAGATTATCGACGCCATAGACGAGGCCATCGGGATCGACCACGGCACGGGGATCGTCCGGCTGTCCGATCCGGCAGGTGCAGGTGACGTGAGAAACGCTCATGGCATACCGCTTGAGGTAGTCCTTAAGCATGGTGGGATCTCCCAACAGCGCGTCGATCGACGGCGCGTTGGACAGGACATGTTTTACGAGCAGGCTGCGCAACCAGGCGGGGCCATCGAGCAGCCTCCCTAGTGTGCCCATAATCCATTTGTTGGAACGGCGCATCTGGCTCATGCTCCGGATGAACGGACTGAAGCGCACCGCGAATGGATGCTCGATCACGGGGGCCATCTGCGGATCACGCAGCAGGCCGGCAATGACGCGGAAGCCGTCCGCGAGCCGTTCGACATCGCCATCGGCGCCGAGCAGGTTCATCCGTACGATCGGCATACTGTAGGGATCGACGTCTTTTAACGTCACTTCGCCGGTCGAGCGCGACTTGTTGAGCCAGAGATAGAAATAGGCAATGCGCTGGCCGACGCCGTGCCACGCCGAAGACACGCCGTTATGCATATAAAGGTCTGACGGCAACGAGACCGGCGTCGACGATGTAAAACGCAGGGCCACGTGGCCGGACTTCTTTAGCCGCTTCGGCATACGGGCATGCGGCTTCACCAGTGCGCAAAGATGCGTGCCCGGATGATCGCGCAGATTCTGGCCGACGCCTTCGCGTATGGCGCGGGGAGGGATACCATGCCGTGCGAGCGTGGCGGCGGGGCCGATGCCTGCGCGCATCAGCATTACCGGTGTTTGCAAGGCGCCAAGGGCGAGAATGATCTCGCCGCCTTGCGCGGTGGCGCGCTGGCCGTCTCTCTCATAATCGACGCTGACCGCGCGCGTGCCGTCGAAGCCTAATCTAACGACGAGGCTGTCGGTGAGGATCGTCAGGTTCGGCCGTTTGCGCACCACTGCGGTGAGATAGGCCATCGCGGCGGACACGCGCTGGTGGTTCTCGTTAGTATAGGCCGGCGCAAAATAGCCGTCTGTGAAAACGCTGTTCTGGTCGTGGATGTCCTGCAGTCCAGTGTTCTCGGCCGCGCCAGCGAGGCGCTGCGAGAATTCCGGCCATTCGGCGCGCGGCACGCGGATCAGCGGGATCGGCCCGTCGCTGCCGTGCATCTGCGTGTTGTCGGAAAAGTCGAGGTCGCGCTCGAGTTTGCGGAAGTATGGCAACACCTCGTGCCAGCCCCAGCCGGCGGCGCCGAGCCGCTGCCATTCGTCATAATCGTCGGGAATGCCGCGATTGCCGACCTGCGCATTGATGCTGGAGCCGCCGCCGAGCACGCGGGCCTGTTCGTAGAAGCGGTCGCCGCCCCGGTGTTGGAACGGGATTACCCGAAGCTTCGGCCACATGTAGCGCGTGCCGTGGAAAATGACCGCAGGGGCCGGGCTGCGAATTTCCGCGGGCTCCTCGCCGGGCGGCGTGTCTGCGCCGGCTTCGATCAGCAGCACGCGGATAGCGGGGTCTTCAGACAGCCGTGACGCCATCACGCAACCGGCGGAGCCTCCGCCCGCGATCACGTAGTCGAAACGATCTGTGATTCCGGCGGACGTCATGCGGATCAGGATTTCAGGCGAGTGAGGTTGAATGTTGGCACCAGCGCGAACGGACGCAGGCAACCATCCATCCAGCGAAGCGCGTCGCGGATCGCGGGCTTGAGATTATCGATCTGATCGACGACGCGATAATTGATGCGCATGGCCTTCAATACATCGAGCGTTACCTCGCCGCTTTCGGCAAAAAATTCCTGGTCGCCGGTGTCGCCGCGGAATTCCGTGAGCATCAAGGTCGGAATGCCGTAGCTCATATGGCCGCGCAGTAGATGATAGACGCTGGCGAATAGCCCGAAATTCTCGATCAATGCTGCTGGTCGCCGTCCCGAAAGCCACGCGCCAGCGCACATGCCAAGGCCGGTGCCTTCATGGGGTACGGAGACATAGTCGAAGCCATCGTCCTTAAGTAACAGCTCCTGCACCGATGAAAAACCGCTGCAGGGTAGACCGATCGCAAAGTTGACGCCGTTCTCCTTGAGGCCTTCGTACAAGACCTGGCCGAGGCTGGAATGTCCGGTCTCGCGCAAAGCGGGGTCGGCCGCGGGCTTGGCGCCATGTTCCTTGGCCGAGGGCTTGAAGATCTTTACGCCTTGGCTCTGCTCGATGTGTCGGGCGAAGCGATACTTGTTTTCCTTGAGGTCCATCGGCAGCGCGCCGACAAATTGCTGCTCGACACTCGTTCTCACCACGATTACCAGCGGCGCGTTCACGATACGTTTGTCGAGCACGCCGATAAAGCCGTCGATGTCTGCGACGGTCACGACATTGGCGATGCCATATGCCCGTGCCAGTGTTTCCAGGTCCACGCCGGATGAGCTGAGCGAACCGACCGCCGGCAGTTTTCCAGTCGATACGTAACCGCCATTGTCAAACACGATCACGGTTAGATTGGCGCCGGCCTGTGCGGCGATCACGCCGAATACCGAGGGGTCGAAGAAGATTCCACCATCGCCGTCGAGTGCGATGACCTCCCGCTTGGGCAGCGATAACGCGAGGCCCAGAGCGTAGGATGTCACCATTCCCATGCCTGCGGCATAGAGATTGGCATCCGATGGCCGCACAGAGAGCCATTCGGTGGCGGTGTTGGCGAGGTTGGTCACGACGAGCTGATTTTCGGTGCGCGCGGCCAACGCCTGCAAGAAAGCGTAGCGTTTCACGGTCCCGGCGCCGGTCATCTGGTGATCCCTAAAGTCATGCATACACGTCTCTGCATTTACCGCGTGTTGAAGGATCATGACCAATCAATAGGGAAAAAAGGAGCTTATAAATCAGCGATATCGCCCATATTTTTTGCATGTATTTTTGCATACAAAATATAGGGTGCGAGGATCAAACAGGCGACGAAGATGCTGGCCCACAGACCTTTCACGATAGCGATTGAAGAACACTACAACGACCCCGAGCTGGTCGCGCATTTTACCGGCCTCGACTTGCTGAGGCCGCCGGAGATCGAGCGCAAATTGCTTGATCTCGGTGAGGTCCGGCTGCGCGAGATGGACGAGGGGGCAGTCGATATTCAGGTGCTGTCTCATGCCGGGCCGACGACGCAGAAGCTTGCGCCGGATGTAGCCGTGCGGATGGCGAGGCTGACCAATGATCGCCTGGCGAAGAGCATATTCTTCATGGCACGTGATCGCTTCGCGGGATTTGCGGTGTTGCCCACGCCGGCGCCTGAAGCTGCGGCCGATGAACTCGAGCGTTGCGTCACCGAACTGGGTTTCAAGGGTGCGGTGGTCAATGGCCTGACCAACGGCAAGTTTCTCGACGAGCGCCAGTTCTGGCCGATCTTTGCGCGCGCCGAAGCACTGGACGTGCCGATCTATCTGCACCCGGCGTTGCCGAGCCCGGATGTCGAGAAGATCTATTACGACGGGATTACCGACAAATTTCCCGAGTTCCGCGGGCCGGTATGGGGCTTCACCGCGGAAACCGCCACTCAAGCGGTGCGCATGGTGCTCAGCGGCGCGCTGGCGGAGTATCCGAAGCTGCAGCTGATCCTTGGTCATCTTGGCGAGGCGCTACCGTTCATGCTGTGGCGCATCGACGATTTGCTGGCGCGCCCGGTGAGCGACGGCATGACGTTCAGCGAGATCTTCCGGCGCAACTTCCACCTCACCACGAGCGGCAATTTCTCCGACACCGCTTTGGCATGCAGTATCGCAGAGATGGGTGTTGATCGCATCCTGTTTTCGGTGGATTGGCCGTTCGCCTCTAACAAGGCCGGGACCGACTGGGTGATGCGGACATCGCTCAGCGATGCCGACAAGGCCAGGATTCTCGGCGAGAACGCGCGCAAGCTGCTGAAGATGTAATAGTGCTTGCGGTTAGACCGCAGGCTCGCCGGCGAGTTCACGCATCCGGCCGAGATCGACGACCTTGCCGTGACTGATCACGCAGACCGGCGCGCTATGAAAGCGTACGGCTTCGAGCACGTCGTTCTGCGCGAGCATCACGAGATGCGCGGGATTACCGACACCGAGCTTCAACGGCACATTCATCGCCTTGCCGGCATTGATCGTAGCGAGATCGTACAGCGTTTCGATCTCCTCCCGCGCCATCATCCAGAGCAGATGCGACGCCAGGAAGACCACTTCGAGCATGTTGTTGCGGCCGAACGGGTAATACGCGTCAGAGATGTCGTCTTGCCCGAGGCAGACATTCACGTTCTCCGCCAGCAACTCCTGTACGCAGGCATGCAGGGGGCCCGTATGTGGATCGCTGACCACCGAGATATTCGCGGCGCGCAGCGTGCCGATAAGGCGATGCAAATATGGTTTCGGATACTGGCTCATGGCGCGGCAGTGGTGCGCGAGCGCGCGTCCGCTCCAGCCACGCTTGCCGGCTTCGATCGCAAAGGTCTCCAGCGTGCGCAGGCCCGGATCACCGGCATCGTCGAGCAACATCGAGACGTCCTTCTCGAATTGTTGCGCCAGGTCGAAACAGAATGAGATGTGCTCGGTGGCCGCGGCGTCGGTATATTCGATCCACGGAATGCCGCCGACGACATCCGCGCCGCGCTCCATCGCTTCACGCATCAGTTCCTTGGTCCCGGGTTCGCGCAGCACGCCATCCTGCGGGAAGGCGACGACCTGGACATCGACGATCCCCTTGAATTCGTCGCGCACTTTCAGGAGCGCATTGAGGCCTTCGAGGCGGCCCTTGCTGTCGACATCGGCAAAGGCGCGGATATGCAGGTTGCCATAGAGTGCCGCGAGCGCGACTGCGCGGCGTGCGTTTTCGATGATCCAGCCTTCGGCGTATTTCTCTTTCACGCGGCTGGCGACTTCGATGGCCGCCATCGCCTTGCCCATGCTGGCGCCGTGATAGTTCGCGCGCGCCTCGTCCTCGACCATCGTGAGTGTCCACACCTTGCAGAGATGCAGATGCGGATTGGCGAATGATTCAGTCACGAGCCGGCCGCGGGCTTCGATGATCTGTTCTGCTTGCAACGTCAGTCCCGGCGCGATCGCGGTGATCCTGCCGTTGGTGATCGCAATGTCGGTGAATTCCGCGAGGCCGCGCAATCTGGCGCCTTTGAGAAGGATATCGCAGCGGGTCATGAGAGCGTCTCGTGGTTGCTGTTCAAGCGAAAAGGTACAGACGGACGTACGAGGGGCAGCCAAGCAATGGTCGTGCCAGACCGGGTCATTTGCACACTAAAGATCTAAAATTGCATACATTGTCTCATTATATGGCGTAACGGCGCGGAACGTGGGGAGTCAAAAGTGCGCATCACGGTGATTGATACCGGCACCCCGTCGTTCCACGCGGCGGCACTGGTCGGTGACAGAGTTGCAATGCTGATCACGCAGGCTTCGGTGTCGTCCTATGTGCGCAAGCTGCTGCGAGGCTGGGGGTGGCCGAACAGGTTTCCTCGATGATGCCGTGGGACATGCCGCTGGCGGAAGTTTGGCAGCGCCGCGGCGAGATGCGTGAGCTGACGTTGCGTCTGTGTCGTGAAGCGATGGCAAGGGTCGATGTCAACGTCGTTCTGCCATTCTGCGCTGTGTTCGTACCTTTCATAGTCGATCCCCATGAGATCGAGGACGAGATCGGGATACCCGTCATCAACGGCGTTGCGGTCGGCCTGCCCACGGCCGAGATGTTCGTCGATCTGAAGATGGTCCACAGCAAGAAAGCTCACCCGGCCGCCCCCAGCGCGTTGTGGGAGTTACGATCCCGCCAGTGAGGTGTGCTATATCGTTGTGGCGGATACGAAGCGTCATTCCGCACGCGTCGCGGCACAGGCAAGGGGCACATCGTTGGATTTCCGGCAGTTACGCTATGCCCTTTCGGTCTCGAAGGAGCGCAGCTTTACCCGAGCCGCGAAGCGGCTGAACATCTCGCAGTCCGCCGTCAGCGAGCAAGTCAGGCTGCTCGAGGAGGAAGTGGGTTTCGATCTGTTCACGCGGACCTCCCGTGGCATCGAAGCGACTGATCGCGGGCGCACCTTTCTCTATGAATCCGAACGCGTGGTTGGCGATCTCCTGAGCCTGTCCGATACCGCGCGGCGATTGCGCGGGGCAGTGCTGGACACGCTGACGATCGCGATGGGCTCGGGCATGGCGCAGATCTTCATGCCGCGTCTTTTCGCCGACCTCAAAGGCGAACTTCCGGGCGTGCGGCTGGAGATTATCACCGCACCGACCCGCAATATTTTCACAGAGCTGCATGAGGAGCGGATCGACGCTGGCCTGGCCATTGAGTCGGATCCGGACCGGTTGCCGTCCGGGCTGGTCGATGCTGAAATGGCGCTGATCGTTCCGGCCAAGCATCCACTCGGGCGTGGTAAGCAGCCGGTCGATATCGGTCGCCTTCTGGCCGAGCCGTTGATCATGAGCGAACTCACCGTCGGTTACGGTCAGGTGGTGATGTCGCTGTTCACGGACCTCGGCATGCGTCCGAACGTGATCGCCGTCGTCGATAACATCGAGACCATCAAGATCATCGTACAGTCCGGCGGGGGCATCGCCATCGTGCCGCGCGCTTGCGTCGCCAATGAAGTCGCACTCGGTCTGTTGAAGGCGATGCCGATCGCGCCGGCGCGAAATGTTGCATTCAGTCTGTTTCGTAGGCGTCAACCGATGTCACGACGCAAGGAAACCGCGCTTCAGAAGATGCTTGAGATGCTGAAGGGCTAATGGTCCCTGCTATCTGTTTTTCCGATGGCGCCATCGAAAATCGGATTTTGACTCCGCAGCGGCCGCGGACCCATGCTGACACATCTTCACATCGGAAGTTGTCAGCATGTCTCAAACCGCCACTCCTCGTTTTCGCATCGGAATCGATACCGGAGGGACCTTTACCGACATCGTGTCGGTGGACGCTGCCACCGGTGCGATGGAGGTCACCAAGGTCTCGAGCACGCCATCCAATCCGGCAATCGGTCTGGTGCGCGGCGTTAACGACATTCTCGCGCGGGCGGGTGCCGGGCCGGCGGACGTTGCCGGGCTGGCTCACGGGACGACTGTTGCCACCAACGCACTGCTGCAGGGCGGCATCGAATCTCTGGGGTTGATCGTCACTTCGGGCTTTCGCCATTTGCTGGAAATTGCACGACAGTCTGTGCCCGATGGTTACGGCAATTCCTATTTCTGGGTGAAGCCGGAGCGGCTGGTGCCGCTGCAATTCGTTCGCGAGGTCGGCGGTCGCTTTGACTTCAAAGGCAATGAGTTGCGTCCCCTCGACGAAACCATGGTGCGGGAGGCCGCACGCTTTTATCGCAAGCACAAGGTCCAGGCGATCGGCATTTGCCTGATGCACTCCTACGCCAACGACAGCCACGAGCGTCGCGTCGCCGAGATCGTCGCCGAGGAATATCCCGAGGCGACCTTGTCGCTGTCCTGCGTCGTGTTGCCGGAATATCGCGAATACGAGCGCGCGGTCACAACCCTCGTCGATGCGTTCGTAAAGCCCTATCTCGACCGTTATCTGAAGCGCGTGCATGACGAGTTGGGTCTGCTGCAGAGCGTGCCGTTCCTGGTGATGCAGTCGAGCGGCGGCGTCGCCAGTTCTGAACAGATCCTGCGCAAGCCGATCACGACAGCGCTGTCCGGCCCAGCGGCAGGGGCTCTCGGTAGCGCGGTCATTGCCGACATCGCCGGCTTCCCCGATCTGGTGACGCTGGATGCCGGTGGCACCTCGACCGACTTTTGCCTGATCGAAAACGCCAAGCCGCAACTACCAACGGCGGCTCGGTTGGGCAGTTTCCGGTTCGCATCCCGATGATCGACATCTCCACCATCGGCATCGGTGGTGGTTCGATTGCCTGGATCAGTCGCGAGGGGCACCTCAAGGTCGGTCCGCGCAGCGCTGGCGCAGTGCCCGGGCCGATGTGTTATCCCAACGGCGGCAATGAGCCCGCGATCACCGATGCCAATCTGGTACTGGGGCGGCTGCCCCCGGCGCTGATCGGCGGCGGCATCGCGCTCGATGTCGCGCGTGCCCGCGCCGGCGTCGCCGCGCTGGCTTCGAGGCTGCCGGGTAACATGACCGCGGAACAACTCGCTCTGGGTATCATCGAGATCGCCAATTGGGCGCAGGCCAATGCGATCCGCCAGATGACTATCCAGCGCGGCATCGATCCGCGCACCTTCGCACTGCTGTCGTTCGGCGGTGCAGGCCCGGTGCAGTCGCCGGCGGTGATGGACCTTCTGGGCATGAAGGCCTGCATCGTTCCGCCCAATCCCGGCAATCTCTCCGCCTTCGGCCTGCTCGCAGTGGACTGGCGCACGGATCATATGGTCACCAAGGTGATGCATGAGGACGCCATCGATCTCGCGAACATCGCGCAGCGCTATGCGGCACTGGAAGAAGAAGCCGTTGCCAATCTCGAACGCGATGGTATTGCTGCCTCGCAGATCCGGTTGGTGCGTGAGGCAGACCTTCGCTACGCCGGGCAGTCGATGGAGGTGCGGGTCACCGCGCCTGCAGGACCGATGGACGCGGCGTTCCTTGCGGGTCTCACCGGCGCATTCCACGCTGCGCATAGGAAGACCTTCGGCTACGATTATGCCGGCCAACAGAAGATCGAACTGGTCAATCTCTGCGTCTCCGGTTTCGGTGTAATCGATCGGCCGCAAATGCCGAAGCTCACCGTAGGTGACGGCAAGTTTGCCCCGAAGAGCACACGTCCAGTCTACTTCGACACCGGTTTCGTCGATACGCCGCTCTATGATCGGGCGACGCTACCGCCCGGCGCGAAGATTGCCGGTCCGGCCGTCATCGAGGAGTTCGGCTCCACGACGATGGTGTTCCCCAAACAATACGTCGAGGTCGATCCGCACGGCATTCTCGTGATCCGTCCGGTGTCGTCGAAGGAGGCGATGTGATGAACCAGCATAGCAGGCATCCCTGGCCCACTGCGCCCGCGCGTGACGTTGTCCATGTCGACCCGATCGTGTTGCAGATCGTCGAAGGCACGCTGAATTCCATCGAGGCGGAAATCGAATATGCCATCGAGCGCACCGCGCGCTCGCCGATGATCCGCGAGGCGCACGACTATCGCGTCGGCCTGTTCGACCGTTATTGTCGCAAGCTGACCGGGCGTTCCTATTCGGCGATGCCGAATGCAGTCGTTCGTGACTTCCCGCCGGAAACCATGAAGCCCGGCGACGTGTTCCTGATGAACGACACCTATCTGACCGAGGGCTCGATCGGCCATCTGCCAGATCTCTGCAGTACGGTGCCGGTGTTCCACGAAGGCATCGTGGTCGCCTATATCCAGGCATTCGGCCATCACGACGACGTCGGCGGCAAGGTGCCTGGCTCGATGCCCGGCACGGCGGCCACGGTATTCGAGGAAGGCATGGCGATTCCGCCGGTGAAGATCTACAGCGAGGGCGTCAAGAACGATGCCGTCTTCACCATCATCAAGCGCAACACCCGCGTGCCGGAAATGCTTTCCGCGGATCTGGACAGCGAGGTGCAGGCCTGCCTGATGGGCGCGCGCCGCATGCAGGGATTGTTCGAGCGTTTTGGCAAGGACCAGGTCGAGGCCTGTTTTCAGGCCATCTTGGACAAGTGCCGCGACATCTACCGCAACGAGTTGTTGCGCAAGATCGCGGATGGCGAATATGCGTGGGAGGACTATGTCGAACACGATGGTCTGACTGATCCCAAGCTGCACAAGATCGCGATCAAGATGACGAAGAAGGCCGGCAAGATTGTGCTGGACTTCAATGGCACCGATCCGCAATCCACCGGCCCGATCAACTGGCCGACCGACTACGCCGATGGTGCCTTCCTGATCAAATGGATCGCGCCGATCCTGCGGAATCTCGCCGACACACCGGAGCGTGCCGCGGAAATTCACGTCAATGAAGGCGTGTGCGACGTGTTCGAGATCGTCTTTCCGCCGAAGGGCACGCTGATCACGCCGGAATGGCCAGCGGCGACCAATGCGCGCTCATTCGTGCTGCTACGTAGCCTCGGGCTGCTGGCCGGCGTGGTGGCAAAGGCGGTCGATGGACGGATGCCGGCGGATCAGGAGACCATCCGCTATACCGGTTTCTACGGCAACGACGCCGACGGCAAGCCCTTCCTGTCGCGCGAGGTGCTCGGTGGCGGGTCCGGGGGCCGTTATTATGCCGACGGCAATGACGCGATCCATATCGTGCCGGACTCCCGTAACCAACCAGCCGAATTCACCGAGACCCGGTTTCCGGTAATGGTGGAGAAACTGGCGCTGTCGACCGATTCCGGTGGCGCCGGCTTGCGGCGCGGCGGGCAGGGTTATGAGAAACACTATCGTGCGCTGGTGGATTGCCGCACCATCGTCACCGCAGATCGCGTCCGCCTGGGCTGCTACGGGCTGAAAGGTGGCAAGGCGGGCGAGCCGTTCTGCGTCACGGTGGACACCGAAGGCGAAGCCCGCAAGCTCGGGGGACTGGTCGATGGCGCCGAGGTGAAGAAGGGCCAGGTCGTGCAGGTGGTCACCACAGGCGGCGGCGGCTGGGGCGACCCGTTGACGCGAGAACTGGCGCTGGTGCTGCGCGACGTCATCGAAGGGCGGGTCTCGGTCGCCGCGGCGGGGCGGGATTATGGTGTGGTTTTCACAGCGGCTAGCACGGACGAACCGGTGATCAACGAAGCCGCGACTGCGGCAAAGCGTGCGGCGCTGGCCAAGGCGCGGCCAGGCGATCTGCCTATGATCGATCGCGGTGAAGGTTACGAAAAGATGCTGCGCGGAGAATTTCGGTCCCGGATGTAGCGGCGACAAAAGCAGCCGCTGAATCCGTTCATGCGGCACGAGTCTTGCTCTGAAATGAGGCAGCCGCCACATCGGGCGTGAACGTTCAAGGCGAGAGGGCTCGCCATGCTGGTAACAGGAGTTGCACGTATGAAGTCGCTGGCTCGTTTGACATTTGCCTTGGCCGTCGCAGCTACCCTGACCGGTTTTTGCACTGGACGCACGTCGGCGCAGGACAAGGTTGCGGTAGGCGTGTTCCCGCTGAGTTCGTCCCTGCCGTATTTTGTGGCGCTGGAGAAGGGGTTCTTCAAGGAGCAGAATATCGAACCGGAAATGACCAAGCTGATGGGCGGTCCGGCCAATGTCGCGGCGATGATTACCGGCCAGATCGAGGTCTCCGCAGTGCTCGTCACGCTCGAGGGTCTCAACGCCAATATCAAGAAGCCCGGCGTTGCGATGTATATCGCCTTGAACAGCCAGACCCCTGAATTCAAGATGGAGCAATTCGTCGTTCGCAACGGCGTGAAGGCAGACAAGATTGCCGACCTTAAGGGCATGAAGTTGATGTCGGCGCCGGGGCCGGCCAATCTCAACACTGCCAAGGGTATTCTTGCCAAGAATGGGCTGAAGGACGGCGACTATACCATCGATCAGCTCGACATGAGCCAGCATGTCAATGCAATGACCGCGGGCACGTTCGATGGCGGCTACACGCTGGAACCGAATGCGTCGATGATGATCAAGGCTGGCGTCGCGCGGACGCTGGAGGCCGGTGTGATCTCGAAATACATTCTCGGGAATCCAAAAGCCGACGCCTATGCAGCCGGCTGTGCCATCACCAGCGACTTCATCCAGAAGCGGCCAGAGGTGGCGAAGCGCTTCGCTATGGCCTGGAGTAAGGCCGTAGACTACATCAACAAGAACCCGGATGACGCGCGTAAATATCTCGCCAAGAACACGTTCACGCCGGATAATGTCGTCGATATGGTCTCGATGCTCGGTTACACGATGGCCAAGGACATGACGCCGACGCAGATCGCCGATCTGCAGAAACTGTCGGACTTCGGCACTTCGATCGGAGTCGTGCCGGAGAAGCTCGACGTCACCAAATATATCTACAAAATTTTGAAGCAGGCGTGATCGTGATGCATCCCGCTGCAAGCATGGAGCTGTCTGCCAACGCGCGGGCCGCGGCGACGCGGACCGCGCCGCATGTGACGATCCGCGGCCTCAGCAAGCGGTTCGCGGACGCCGCGATCTACGACAATTTCGATTTCGATATTCCGCGCGGCAAGCTGATGTCGGTGTTCGGTCCGAACGGTTGCGGCAAGAGCACGCTGATCAACATGATCGCCGGGCTGTTTCCCGCCGACAAGGGCGAGATCCTGTTCGATGGCCAGCCGCTCAACAAGATCAAGTTCGGTTATGTATTCCAGAACTACCGCGAGGCGGTGTTTCCCTGGCTGAGCGCCTTCGACAATATCGCCTATCCCCTGAAGGTAATGGGCGTGCCGAAGAAGGAGCGCAATCTCAAGGTCGAGAAGATCGTTGCCAGTCTGAACGTCAAGATCGACCTCAACCTGTATCCCTATCAGATGTCCGGCGGCCAGCAACAGTTGGTCTCGATCATGCGCGCTCTGGTGGTCGACCCTGAGATCCTGTTCCTCGACGAACCGTTCTCGGCGCTGGATTACGAGATGACGTTGTTCATGCGTGAGCAATTGCAGCGCGTGTTCGTCGAGACCCATACCACGACCGTCTTGGTCTCCCACGATCTAGAGGAGGCAGTCTATTTGTCCGACCGCATCCTGTTGCTGTCGCGGCATCCGGCACGACCGGTCGAATTCGTACATTACGATGCGCCGCGCCCACGTACCGACAAGACCATGACCGAGGGGGAGTTCATCAGCACCAAGGCGCATTGCCTCGAGATCTTCCAGCGCGAAGTGCGGAAGGGCTGACGAACCGATGAACTGGAAGCGCCTGGAAGTCCTGCTGCCACTCGTCGGCGTGGTTGTGCTGCTGGCCGTCTGGTCGGTCGTGACGTGGCTGCGGATCGTCGATCCCGTCCTGCTGCCGTCGCCGGCTGCGACATTCAAGGCGCTGTGGACCGGCATGTTTCACGGCAAGCTTGGTGTCGATTTTGTCAAAACGGTCGAGCGCACGATCTACTCGACGATCATTGCTGCGATCGTCGCCATCCCGCTCGGCATTCTGCTCGGGTCTTCCGAGCGGCTTTATCGTTCGGTTGAATTTCTGATCGACTTCTTTCGCTCCACGCCAGCATCGGCCATGTTTCCGCTGTTCCTGGTTCTATTCGGCGTGGGCGATCGCACGAAAATCTTCGTTGCCTCATTCGGCGCAGCGTTGGTCATCCTGTTCAATGTCGCCTATGGCGTTATGAATGCGCGCAAGACCCGCATCCTCGCCGCGAGGGTGATGGGTGCTTCGCGCTTGCGGGTGTTGTGGGACGTTATGTTGCTGGAATCGATGCCGGCCACATTCGTGGGCTTGCGTAACGGCGTGTCGCTGGCGCTGGTCATCGTCGTCGTTGCCGAGATGTTCATCGGCTCGGTCGATGGCCTTGGCCAGCGTGTGTTTGAGGCGCAGCAGATGTTCGAAATGCCGGACATGTACGCCGCCATCTTCGCTGCCGGCGCTCTGGGTTATGGGCTCAATCTTCTTTTCCTGACCATCGAACGCCGCTTCGTGCACTGGTCGGGAAAATAGCCAGCTTAACCGTTGTCATCGCCCTTGGTCGGAGGCCCGCGATGACGAATGGGAAACCGCATGACTGACGAATTCACGCGCAAATCCGCCGTCGAACTCGCGTCGCTGATTGCGAGCAGGTCGGTCAGCCCCGTCGAGGTGCTGGATGCGCATCTGGATGTCATCGCGCGCGTCAACCCGAAGCTCAATGCCATTGTCACTTTGGCCGATGCGAGCGCACGGGCTGCGGCTAAAAATGCCGAGGCAGCGGTGATGCGCGGCGATCGCCTTGGCGCGCTGCACGGGCTGCCCGTGGTGATCAAGGACATCACGCCGACGGCTGGCATTCGCACCACATATGGTTCGCCGCGGTTCAAAGATCATGTCCCTGCGGAGGATGCTGAAGTCGTGCGGCGGCTGAAAGCCGCTGGCGCCATCATTCTAGGCAAGACCAACACGCCTGAATTCGCTGCTGGGGCCAATACCTTCAATGATGTATTTGGGGTCACGCGCAACCCATGGAATTCAGCGCTGAGCCCATCCGGCTCATCCGGTGGTTCGGCAGTCGCTGTTGCCACCGGGATGGCACCGCTGGCGCAGGGCACTGACTTTGGATGCTCGATCCGGATGCCGGCGTCGTTCAATGGTATCGTGGGTATTCGTCCGACACCGGGGCTGACCCCGAACTACCCGATGCCATTGGCTTGGGATCCCGGCCAGGTGCATGGCCCTTTGGCGCGCACGGCAGAAGACGCTGCCCTGATGCTGGATGCAATGACTGGCTTCAGCCGACGCTCGCCGATTTCGGTGGCGCCGCCATGGTCGAGCGCGTTCACGATCGTCGACACCGTTCAGGACTTGAAAGGGCTCCGCATCGCTTATGTCTCGGATATTTCCGGGATCGGCGTAGATAATGAGATCGATGTGATCTGCCGCGCCGCCACAATGTTGCTGCGAGATGTCGGTGCGACGGTCGAGGAAGTCCATTTTGATATGTCGGATGGCAAGGCTCCGTATCAGGCGTGGCGTGGGCTTTGGATGGTTGGTCAGCAATATGAAAATCTTGATCAACTCGAGGAGTTCGGCATGAACCTGAAGGAGAACGTAAAGGCCGGTCTGAAGATTACGCTGCTGGATTTGGCCGCGTCCGAGCAGAAGCGCATGGAGTTGTTCCTCGCCTTTGCAAGGTTCTTCGAAAATTTTGATCTCCTGATGACGCCTCAATCGCCGGTCAAACAGTTTCCGGTGAACATGAATTTTCCGACCGAGGTCAACGGCAGAACACTCGACAACTATACCGACTGGATTGCAGGATCATTCCTCGTCACCCTCATGAGCCTGCCAGCTGGATCGGCGCCTGCGGGACTCACGAGCGAAGGCCTGCCGACCGGCATTCGAGTCGTCGGCCCACGTTTCGAAGAACCGCTCATTCTGTCGGCGATGAAGTTCCTGCAGCTAGCCCATCCGATCGGTTGGCCGCCGCACTGATAGACATGCCGCCCATTTCATCGCGATGCGGTGATACGAACGCCCATGCTGCCTCGCCGGCAGGAGAGGATCGATGCGGTGACGTGAGCGCTGCAGCGATCCATTTCGATCTGTGTCTCAGTCTACTGTGCGAAGTTCGCTGCGATCCGCTGCTGCAGGTAATCGTGCGCGGAGATCGGGTCGTAGATCTTGCCTGGGCCCTGGATCATCGCATCCTTGTTCGCCTGGCAAAAGAACGGGAGAGAATAGCGCGGGCCGAGATATTCGTCGGCCTTGGGCATCCGCACGCGGTGCAGAGTCGAGAGGAGCCGGTCGTCGCTCCAGCGGCGTAGCATATCGCCAATATTGCAAGTGATGACGCCCGACGCCGGTTCAACATCGGTCCATTCCAATTCGGCGGATTCCTTGCCCGGGCACAGCTGCAGGCCACCCTGGCCAAGGCGTTGGTGCAGGAGCGTCAGGCAATCAAAGTCGGTATGGGCCCCGGCCCGCCAGCCGGTATAGTCCTCAGGCTTGGCATTCGTCATCGGCAAGTAATGCAGCAGTCGTAGAGTGCTCTGATATTCCGCGGATTGCGGATCGTGCGCTTCGGTGAAGAAGTCTGGCTTGAAGCCGAGTTTGAGTGCGAAGCACGACAACACCTTCATGCCGACCGCCCAATTGGCGTGCTCAAAGGCCAGCATTGCAGCCTTGAATCCGGGGATTTCGTGACCCGTCGGCCACAGCTGAGCCATCCGAGGCAGAGTGATTTGGTAGGATTCCTTATTGTCCGCAGTTCCCGTGGATGGGCGAACTTGGCTCTTGTACTCCCAGCCGGCATTGGTGCCTTTGCCGAGCGGGTACTTTGCCTTTACGTCCGAGGCGAGCGCAAAAAACTTCGCGGTCATATCGAAGGCCTCGTCGACCAGCTCTTGCGGAATGCCGTGATTGATCAGCTGGAAAAAGCCGATCTCCGTCGACGCAGCCCAGAGTTGGTCGGCAATCTCCTGCTTTCGAACTTTGAAACTGGCAAGGTCAATACGCGGGATGTCCCGGTGCTTGAGACCACCAACGCCGCCAAAGTTGGTTTCCTGGTTCAGTTCGTCGAGGGCGTACCCGACGTTGCTTTTTGTTGTCATGTCACACTCCATCATTGGCCAAGGTGCGAAACTGCAGAAGCGAGGCGTAATAACTTAAACAGCATGATGATGCCGTTTACGCGTGATTATCGCTGCTTCTCCCGTTGAGCGGGATCGCTGCAGATCTGACGGACTGTAAAATGGGCAGTAAAATTGCATCTTGCCGGCGCCAGAACGAAAACAACGATCTTTGCCGAGCAATGTCCCGAACCGCACTGGTTCTGACCGCTTCTACTCTGAGCGTAATTCACCAAGAAGCGTTCAACCCGGCAAGCCTATAGGTTGGGCAGTGCGCTGAAAAATTTCTCTGATACCTTTCGTTCCAACGTCATCCCGAAGCGGATTCATCAGCCTCAGCCTATCGTTGCTCCAGGGCTACGAGCTGCCGAGGATGGTGGGATATTCGAGCAGCGGGGGCCGAAAATTTCTGCGAAGCGTGCATCGGCGTAAATTAATATCAAGAGGTTAGAGAGGAAGCGGTTAAACTTGCATAGTCGATGACCGTTCCGGCGCAAAGCGGACATTCGCGAAGCCCACGAGGTCTGCTGAATGCGAATAGAGGCGTCATCGAAAACCGCTTCAGTGCGGGCAAGGCGCTTTGATGGTTGCTGTTTCTCGACCTTCTTGCATGATTGACGGGCGGTTCAAATAGCTTCGCGTAATGATATAATTTACGGTGAAAAGGCTAGGCGGCCGGGCGAATCTCGTTCAGGCTCTTCGTCAGGATTTCCGCAAATGTGGCAGCCGCAACCGGTAGCGTGCGACCGCGGAGTTGGCAGAGCACCAAATCGGCCGTGGGCACGTCGCGGGTATCGATCGGCCGGCCGATAAGACCCATGCCAAGCGTCCCGTTAGGCGCGCCGATCTCGATCTGAAACGAGATCAAGTCGCAGTGGAACACCAAGCCGCGCAGCATCTCGAAGGAATTGGATTCGGCGAGCATATTCAGTCGCAGATCGCGCCGCGTCGTGACTTCGTCAAGAATCTGGCGACCGCTCAGGGTACGATCCGGCAATGCAGCGGGGTACTCGACACAGTCCGACAGCCGCAAGACTTTCTTGGCCGCAAGCGGATGATCTGCCTTCATCACCACTACCAGCCGTTGCGGCACACTGTTGATGACGCGCAGCGACGGCCACATCGTCGGACGGTGCACCAAAGCCAGATCGACGTCATAGGCGGCAAGCGCCGCCATTGCGCGCTCGTGGTCCATTACCTTCAGATCGAATACGACTTTCGGGTGCTTCTTCTGGAACGCCGCGACACGCAGCGCCAGAAAATCGAGTGCCAAGGCCTGACTGCAGGCAATCTGGATCGGACCGCGCCTGAGACCGCGCAGGTCCTCGACCTGAGACTTCATGCGATCGGCATCGGCGATCTGACTCCGTGCATAGCGCACGAACATTTCGCCCGCGGTCGTGAGTTTCACGCCACGCGGACGGCGCTCGAACAAAGGCGTGCCGATTTCGGCCTCCAGATCCTGAATCCGACGGTTCATTGCCGAAGGCGTGAGATTGAGCAGTTCCGCCGCACGGCGTATCGAGCCGGTGCGGGCCACTTCAACCACATGGGTCAGCAATTTCAGGTGTCGCATGCGTTTTCCAGGTGAGGCCTTTTTTGCACCGCTTAAGCAAAAAGATAGCAGCAGATAAGCGCACTCGGATAGGCTTAACTTGTTCCTGAGGGCGGCCGCAGGCAGAGACACCCCACCGGCCGATCGTGTCACTCTTCTCAACAGGAACACACCGATGACCGGACGCCATGCATTTCGTGGATTGCAGACGCTTGCCCTGACACTGATCGTGACGGCCGGATCGTTTGTCGCCGCGCAGGCCGACACCAAGATCAAGATGGTCCTGAACTGGAAGTATGAAGGTCCGCAGGGCATGTTCTTCCTGGCGCAGGATCGCGGCTACTTCAAAGCTGAAGGCCTCGACGTCAGTTTCGACCAGGGTAACGGCTCTGGTGCGGCGGTGCCGCAGGTCGCCAACGGGGCCTATGACATGGGCTTCGGCGACATCAATGCGCTGATCGAACTTGCCGCCAGGAAGCCGGACGAAGCGCCGATCGGCGTCTACCAGATGTACAACCGCCCGCCCTTCACGGTGGCGGTGAAAGCCGACAGCCCAATCAAGACCCCCGCCGATTTCGTCGGACGAAAGCTGGGCGGTGCGGCCAACGACGGCGCGCTGAAGCTATTCCCGGCGCTCTGCGCGGCGACCAAGATCGACTGCAGCAAGGTCGAGGTGACCAACATGCAGCCGAATCTGCGCGAACAGATGCTGATGAAGGATCAGGTCGATGGCGTGTTCGGCTACATCACCACCATCCGTTTCAGCGCCAGGCTGATCGGCATCGATCCTGAAAAGGCGATTCGCTTCATCAAGTTCGGCGACTACGGCATGGATCTGTATTCCAACGCCATCATCGTCTCGCGCAAGTTTGCCAGGGAAAACCCCGACGCCGTGAAGGGCTTCCTCAAGGCGCTCAACCGTGGCGTCAAGGATGCGATGGCCGATCCGAAGGCCGCCATCGAGGCCGTGCAGAAGCGCGAACCGCTGATCAAGCCGGAGATCGAACGCGCGCGCCTGGAAGCCACGCTGTCCGACGAAATGACTTCGCCGGAAATTTCAAAGATCGGCCATGGCGACATCAACGACGCACGCATGAGCAAGGCGATCGATATCCTCGTCAGCGCCAAGGAGCTGCCACGCACGCCGAAGGTCGGCGACGTATTCGACCGCAGCTTCATGCCGCCGCTGGCCGATCGCCCAACGGCCATCAAGGCCGCGATGTAACGACGAACCGGCCCCTCAGCATCATCGCCTCCAATCTTCCTGCGCTCATGGCTTCTGGATTGCCGCGTCGCCTTTGCTCCTTGCAATGACGTGGAGGGGCCAGAGCAAACGACCCAAGAAAGACAGCACCATGAAACTCTCCCTCGAAAATCGCGTCGTCATGATCACAGGCCCCGCCAAGGGTATGGGCGCCTCCATCACCCACGCCTTTGCCGAACAAGGCTGCAAGCTGGCGCTGCTGGGCCGCGATATCTCGGCGATTGAGCCGGTTGCCGCCGAGGTGAAAGCCAAGGGCGGCGAGGTGATCGTCATTCCCTGCGATCTCACGAAGTCCGAGCAATGCGAGGCCGCAGCCGAGAAGACCAAGGCGGCGTTCGGTGGGCGCATCGACATTCTTGTCAATGTCGCCGGCGGCTCCGGCCCGATTGGCAAAACGGGGGTGCAGACCACGCCGGAGGAATTCGACGAGATCATCACGCTCAATATGAACGGTTGCTTCCACTCCATGCGCGCGGCGTTGCCGACCATGATCGATCAGCGCTACGGCAAGATCGTCAATGTCGGCGGCACTTTCGGCATGCGCGGCCGCGCCGGCCGCATGGCCTACTCGGCCTCGAAATGGGGTCTGCGCGGCATCACCAAGAGCTTCGCGCTCGAGGTCGGCCCGCACAACATCAACGTCAATTGCGTGGCGCCTGGCATGGTCGATGGCCCGCGCTTTCGCGACAAGGTCTGCCGCGACATGGCGCTGAAGCTCGGCATCACCGAACAAGAAGCCGCCGAGCGCCACGCCATGGACTACGCGCTGCGCCGCGTCACCGTCGATGCAGACGTCGCCAATGCCTGCCTGTTTCTGGCCAGCGACGTCTCGCGCCAGATTACCGGCGTCGACCTGCCGGTCGATGGCGGTTGGGCCATGCTGTGAGCGAGGGGGCTAACATGGGCGACAAGGTTGATTTGGTCATCAATGGCGGCACCATCGTATCGCCCGATGCAAGCTACAAGGCTAGCATCGCCATCAAGGATGGCGTGATCCACGCTATTGGCGCGCCGGAGGCGATGCCGCCGGCGACGCAGATACTCGACGCCACAGGCCTTCATATTCTGCCCGGCGCCATCGACGTGCACGTGCATTTCCGCGATCCCGGCTATCCGCAGAAGGAAGACTTTGCCAGCGGCACCGCCGCCGCGGCCTTTGGCGGCGTCACCACCGTGTTCGACATGCCCAACACGCTGCCGACCATCAACAATGCGGAAGCGCTGGCCGACAAGCACAAGATCGCTTCTGCCAAGGCCTATGTCGACTACGGGCTCTATGCGGTGCTGGGCGAAGACAGCATCGAACATGTCGACGCGCTGATCGATGGCGGCGTGATCGGCTTCAAGCTCTATATGGGCAACACTTTCGGCCGCATCCCCTCGCCGACCACCGGCGCGATGCTGGAAGCCTTCGAAGTGGTGGCCCCGACCGGCAAGCGCATCTCGCTGCATGCCGAGACCAATTCCATCATGGAGCGCCGCGAAGCACGGCTGCGTGCCAGCGGACGCATCGAATCGATCGCGCATCTGGCAGCACGGCCCGCCGTCGTCGCCGTCGAGGCCGTCGCTCGCGCGGCGATCCTCGCCGAATGGACGGGTGCGCGCATCCACGTGCTGCACATTTCCTCCGCTGCCGAATTGCAGCCGCTGGCCGAAGCCAAGGCGCGGGGCGTCGACATTACCGGCGAGACCTGCCCGCAATATCTGCTGCTGTCGGAGACCGATTACGGAAAATTCGGCGGCGTCGTGCGCGTCAATCCGCCGGTGCGCGAGAAGCCCAACCAGCAGCCGCTGTGGAACGCGCTGATGGATGGCACGATCGACATGATCGCCACCGACCATGCGCCACATGCACCGGACGAGAAGACCCGGCGGGACATCTGGACGGTCGACTGCGGCTTTCCCGGCGTCGAGACCCAGATGCCGCTGATGCTGACCGAGATCAACAAGGGCCGCGCCACCATCAACGACTACGTGCGCTGGAGCGCCGAGAGCCCCGCCAAAATCTGGGGCCTGTATCCACGCAAGGGTACGCTGACGGTGGGGTCCGATGCCGATATCGCCATCGTCGACCTCAAGCGCGAATGGACCGTCGACGACGCGATGATCCAGTCGCGCGCGAAGATTTCGCCGTGGCATGGCCGCAAGGCCTCGGCACTGCCGATCCATACCATCGTGCGCGGCCGCTTCGTGATGAAGGACCGGATCTTGCAAGAGGAAGCCCGCGGCACCGGGCAATCGGTGCATGCGATCCAGCAGATGCCGCCGGCGATGCCGGCCAACACCGACTCGACCATGGCCGCGATCACCTCCGTGCAGAAAGCCTGACCCGATGAACGCACCGCTCGCCCACCCAAAGCCCCGCGCTGTGGACAATGTGATCGAGCTCGAAAAGGTACGCGTCACCTTCGGCACGGCGAAGAACGCCGTGACCGCGCTGGCCGAGACGTCGCTACGCATAGACAAGGGCGAATTCGTCGCCCTGGTCGGTCCGTCCGGCTGCGGCAAGTCGACGATTCTGAAACTGGTGGCCGGCACGCTGAATGCGACCCAGGGCAACGTGTTCGTTGCCGGCCGCGAAATCGGCGCGGGTGCGGCGCGCATCGGCATGGCGTTCCAGAACCCCACGCTGCTGCCGTGGCTGAATATCCGCGACAATGTCATGCTGCCACTGAAGATCGTGCCGCCGTTCAAGGAACGCTTCAGCGCCAAGCGCAAGACCGAGTATCGCGACCGCGTCGAGGCATCGCTCAAGCAGGTCGGCCTCGGCGGCTTCGGCGACAAGTTTCCCTGGCAGCTCTCCGGCGGCATGCAGCAGCGTGCCTCGCTGTGCCGGGCGCTGATTCATGATCCCACGCTGCTGCTGCTGGACGAGCCGTTCGGCGCGCTCGATCAGTTCACCCGCGAGGAACTATGGGAGATCATGCAGAACCTGTGGATCGAGAAGCGTCCGACGGTGCTGCTGGTGACTCACGACCTCAAGGAAGCCGCCTATCTGGCGTCGCGCATCTGCGTGATGCAGGCGCGGCCCGGTCGCATCGTCAATGACAGCACGGTGCCGTTCGCGCGGCCGCGCACCATCGACGTGTCGTTCGAGCCGGATTTCGTCACGCTGACCCAGCGCCTGCGCCAGCGCATCGTCGCGGCTCGCGCCGTTCAGGAGATCGTGTCATGAGCGAACGCGTCCGCCGCCAGGTCATGTCCACCGCCTGCATCATCGGCTTCTTCGTACTGTGGGAATTGTTGTGCCTGATGTTCCATGTCTCGGACATCGTGCTGCCGCGGCCGAGCCAGGTGCTTGCGACGCTCTGGACGCGCTTCCCCGCGATCTGGCCGCATGCGCTGCAGACGCTGTACACAACCATGGTTGGGTTCGGCTTCGGCATCGCGATCGGCATTCTCCTGGGCATGCTGATCGGCTCGTCGAAGCTGGCCTATGATGTCGCCTATCCGATGCTGGTGGGATTCTCGTCGATCCCGAAAGTCGCGGTGGTGCCGATCTTCGTACTGTGGTTCGGCGCGGGCACCGTGCCGGCGATCCTCACCGCGATGATCATGTGCATCTTTCCGATCGTCGTGAACGTCGCCACCGGCCTTGCGGCCACAGAGCCCGAATTGCAGGATGTCATGAAGACGCTGCGCGCGACCAAGCTGGAAATTCTGTGGAATGTGGGGCTGCCGCGCACCATGCCGTACTTCTTCGCCTCACTGAAGGTGGCTGCGACGCTGGCTTTCGTCGGCACGGTGATTTCGGAGACCGTGGCCTCCAATCGCGGCATCGGCAATCTGATGATGATCGCGTCGTCGAGCTTCGATGTGCCGCTGGTGTTCGCCGGCCTGTTCATTCTGGCTGGATTGGGCGTCGGTTTGTATATTGTGTTCTCGCTTATCGAGGCGCGCGTCACCGGCTGGGCGGTGCGCAGCGACAGCTTTGCCGCTGGCGGCTGAACACAGGACACTCCATGACACAGACACTGCTTCCGAATCCTGCCACCGTTCACTGGGGCTATTTCGACGCGACACTGAAGCCTGTGGCCACGATCGACCCTGGCGAGACCATTGCGATCGACAGCGTCAGCGGATCGGCCGAGAGCAGACCGATACAGCACGGCATGACGGTGCGCCCGGAACTGGATGCAGTGCTTCAGGCAGTGAAGCCGGATCTGGGGCCGCATATTCTCACCGGTCCCGTCGCGGTGCGCGGCGCGATGCCCGGCGATGCGCTGCGGGTCGAAATCCTGGACGTGAAGCTTGCGGACGATTGGGGCTTTACCCTATTCAAGCCCGGCATGGGCACGCTGCCCGATGATTTTCCCTATGCCCGCACGGTGTATCTGCCGATCGACACGGCCGAGCGCGTGATCGACACCACCTGGGGCATCAGGCTCAAGGCGCAGCCGTTCTTCGGCGTGATGGGCGTCGCGCCGTCGCCAGCGACGGGCCGCGCCAGTTCGGTGATGCCGTCCTATTTCGGCGGCAACCTCGACAACAAGGAACTCGGCGCTGGTGCCGTGCTGTATCTGCCGGTGTCGGTGGAAGGCGCCTTGTTTTCATGTGGTGACGGCCATGCAGTGCAGGGCGACGGCGAGGTCTGCCTCACCGCGGTCGAGACCGGCCTTACCGGCACCTTCAAGATCGATCTCGTGAAAGACGCCAAGCTCGACGCGCCTTATGCCGAAACGAAGACGCACCTGATCGCCATGGCGTTCGACGAGGATCTCGACGAAGCAGCCCGAGTCGCGCTGCGTCGGCTGATCGCGCTGATCGTGGCGCGGACCACGCTGAGCGATGCGGATGCCTATCAGCTCTGCAGCCTAGCCGCGGACCTGCATGTCACGCAACTGGTCAACCGCAGCAAGGGCATCCACGCGATGATCAGGCACGACATCCTCGCACAATCGAAGCGATAGTCATGACGTGTTCGATCACAAGCGTCGCTGTGTTCTGCGGCTCCAATTTCGGCAATTCAGATGCCTATGCCGACGGCGCGCGCCAACTCGGCGAAGAGCTCGCCAGGGCCGGCATCACGCTGATCTATGGCGGCACCACCAAGGGCCTGATGGGCGTCGTCGCGGATTCGCTGATGAAGGCCGGTGGCACCGCCCATGGCGTCATCACCGAAAGCCTGTGCGCGCGTGGTCATGCGCATCCCCATCTCAACCGCCGTGAGATTGTCGCGACCCTGCGCGGGCGCAAGGAGCGCATGGCGGAGCTCGCCGACGCCTTCATCGCCATGCCCGGCGGCATCGGCACCATGGAAGAGATGATGGAAGTCTGGACCATGAACCAGCTTGGCGAGATCGACAAACCCGTGGGCCTGTTGAACATCAACGACTTCTACGCGCCGTTTCTCGGCTTCATTGACCACATGGTGGTCAGCAAGTTTCTGCCGCCGGCGCACCGGCATTCGATATCAGTAGATCCCGATCCTGCAGCGCTGATCGAGCGGCTGCGCAGCTTCCAGAAGACCGACGTGCCGAAGTGGCTGTGACAGTCCAATCCAGTGATGCCTTTTCAGCACCGCTGCATCAAAATCTTAGCGGTTGATCGCAGCACTGGAAGACCGGAAGCTTGAACCAACCTTCCCCGGAGAATTCGTCCATGCGCCGCCTCCTGACATCTCTCGTCCTCGCCAGCAGCCTTGTGCTCCCGTTTGCCGCGCAGGCGGCGGATCCGGTCAAGATCAAGTTCACGCTCGACTGGAAGATCCAGGGACTCCATGCGTGGTTCTACTGGGCCAAGGCCAAGGGCTATTTCACCGCCGAAAATCTCGACGTCACCATCGACCAGGGCGAGGGCTCGGCCGCCGCGGTGACGCGCGTGATGTCCGGCGCCTATGACGCCGGCTTCGGCGACATCAACGCGATCATCCAGAATGCCGCGACCAAGCCCGGCGAGGCGCCGGTGATGGTCTATATGATCTACAACAAGGCGCCGTTCGCGCTGCTCGCAAAAACAAACGGCCCGATCAAGAGCCTGAAGGATCTCGAAGGCGCCAAGCTCGGCTCGCCTCCGGGCGGCGCCTCGTTCAAGCTGCTGCCGCTGCTCGCCAAGCAGAACGGCGTCGATTACAGCAAGATCAATGTGACGCAGGTGTCGCCGGCGCTGCAGGAGCAGATGCTTCTGCAGGGGCAGGTCGACACCGTCGCGGTGTTCTCCGCCACCAGCTATCTCAATCTGGTGTCGCTGAAACTCGATCCGGACAAGGATTTCCGCTGGTTCTTCTATTCGGACCTCGGCCTCGATCTCTATTCCAACGGCGTGATGGTGTCGCCGAAGCTGGCGAAGGACAATCCCGAGGCCGTGAAGGGCCTGCTGCGCGCCATCAACCGCGCAATGAAGGAGACGGTGCAAAATCCGGACGCCACCATCGACGTGCTCGCCGCGGAAGAGCCGCTGATCAAGAAGGATCTCGAGAAGCGCCGCCTGCTTTACGTTTACACGAACCTGATCGACACACCGGAAGTGCGCGACCTCGGGCTCGGCGACATCAGCGACAAGAGGCTGAGCTCGTCGATTGCCACCATCGCTGCCTCGTTCGAACTGCCCAAAATGCCCGCAGCGGGCGAAATCTTTAATCGCGCGTTCCTGCCCGCCAAGGCGGACCGCACACCGCCGACCATTGCTCCCTGATGACTGACCACCAGAGGACCATCACCTGCGCGCATGTCATTGGGCCCGATGGACCGATGGCCGGCGCGCAGTCGATCGCGATCAGCGATGGGCGCATCGCATCGATTGCGTCTGCGACCGATACCGCCGGGGAGAAGCTGCTGGCGCTGCCTGCACTGGTCAACGCGCATGATCACGGCCGCGCCATCCGCACCAGTTCGATCGGCGCCGACGCCAAGCCGCTGGAATCGTGGATTCACTATCTGGCGCTGTTTCCGTCGGTCGATGCCTATCTCGCCGCCGCCATGGCCTTCGCCAACAGCGCACTCGGCGGCGCCGGCACGGTGATGAACCACTACACCCGCACCCAGGGCTTGACGGATCTGCCGACCGAAGTTGCCAAAGTCGCGCGCGCCGCGCGCGATGTCGGCGTCCGTGCCGGCTTCGCGGTCTCCATGAAGGATCGTAACCCGCTGGTCTATGGATCGTCCGAACCGATCCTCGCAGCATTGCCGCCGGAGCTGCGCCCGGAGATCGAAACCCGCTTCATCCGCGCGCCGCTGTCGCCGCAGGACTACATGACTCTCGTCGACGAGGTTGCGTCAGCGACGGATGGCCCGAACTTCAACGTGCAGTACGGGCCCAACGGTGTGCAGTGGTGTAGCGACGCATTGCTGCAGGCGATCGCCGAAGCTTCTGCGCGCACCGGCCGCCGCGTGCATATGCATCTGCTGGAGACGAAATATCAGCGCCTGTGGGCTGACGCGAATTATCCCGACGGCGTCGTGCGCATGCTCGATGAGATCGGCCTGCTGTCGCCGCGCCTGACATTGGCGCATTGCGTCTGGGCGCGGCAGGACGAGTTCGAATTGCTGGCCGAACGCGGCGTAACTATTTCGATCAACACCAGTTCGAACCTGCATCTACACTCCGGGCTGGCGCCCATGGCCGAGATGCGCAAAGCCGGATGCCAGCTCGCAATAGGCATCGACAGCAAGGCGCTGGATGACGATGACGATTCGCTGCGCGAATTGAGGTTGTCTCACCTGCTCCACGCCGGCAGCGGTTTCGATCTCACCGCCACACGACATCAGGCACTGCAATCGGCGGTCGGCAATGGCCGCTTCTCCGTGAGCAACATCACCGATGCTGGCGTCCTGCGCGCCGGAGCAGGCGCTGATTTGTTGCTTTTGGACTGGGCGGCCGTAGACAACGATTCCCTGCGCGATGACATCGATCCCATCAATCTGCTGTTCTCGCGCGCGAGCGCCAGCCATATCCGCGAATTGATCGTTGCCGGCCGCAGCATTGTCAAAGATAGGCGTGTCATGGGGATCGACTATCCGGCGGTGCGGCGGGAGATATTGGCACAGATGCGGGCGGGCATGGCATCGAACAGCAAGCTGTCAGCCGCGCTGGCAGCAATTGATCACGTAATCGTCGCCTACCACTGTCTCGATGGCTGCTGCTAATGACTGCGCTCTGGTATCTCGGCTCTTTGGGCCGCGCCAAACATCGACCGTCACGTTAGGCGCGACTGCGCGCAGGCGCTCTTTAAGTGCGTCAACCTTGTGGGTTCCAATTCACTATCAATTCATGATCGAGGATGCCGGGCAGGCGGCCGCGCGGGTAGTCGAGATGGTTGAGACGGGCGCAGTCATCACCGCGTGCGGGAAGCGCCTGCAAACGCCGATCCGCTCGATCTGCGTCCATGGCGATTCCACTCATGCCGTCGCAACTGCGCGCCGCCTCCGCGAACGACTGGAGTACGCTGGCGTAAACCTGAAGTCTTTCGGATCAAATTCGAAATGATACTGCGAACGAGCAGGCTTGGCAGCGACGCCAACAGCCACTTCGTCATCACAGAATGAAGTCACTTGCTCTCAACGCGACGCTGTTGACATGGACCTCGAAGTCGATCGTGCCGTCGTCGTCGACATCACCCTGCAGGAAATGATCGGCAAAGCGCAATTGGAACGAGCATCTAAATCCTTAAATACATCTGCTGGGTATGACGTGTGATGTAACTCGATAGCGGCAGATTGTAGGTGATGCTTTGTGTCGGCGTCAGAATGAATGCTGACGGAACAGCTGTCATTGGCGCTCGTGCAATCAGTAACTTGTTCTCGGCGTCCTGCATAGTTTTGCTGCAGTGAGGCATGAATTGGAGCAATTCCCGCCGCAACAACGCGCTTGACAGCATGGTCGATCTAAAGGAGCCTAAACTGCAGGCGTTGGGCAAAGCTGCCCGATAACGCTACAAGTTCAAACCATTTCCAACACCGCGCTTTGAAATTCAAGCGTGTCCAGTTGGTGGCGAGGGCGCCCTCGGCTTCACAGCCGGCGGGCGCTTTTTTTGTTTTGGATCGAGCTGATGATGCGGAAGCACTATCGTATCGGTGTGATGTTCTCGACGACAGGGTCTTACAGTGTCGTCGCACGCTCGATGCTGAATGGTGCGTTGTTGGCTTTCCAGGAAAATGCCGAAGCAGGCGGTGCGGTGACGCTGGAGCCGGTCGTGGTCAACCCTTCGGGCGATCTTACGCATTACCGCGCGCTGAGTTTGGAATTACTCGGCGCCGGGATCCGCCAGGTTTTGGGCTGCTATACTTCTTCGAGCCGCAAGGAGGTCATTCCGTGTTTCGAGAAGTTCGACGGGTTGCTCTGGTATCCGTCGCACTATGAGGGATTCGAGAGTTCGGACAATGTGATTTATACCGGGGCGTCACCCAATCAGCATGTGCTGCCACTGGTCGACTATCTCGTGTCGCGAGTCGGCACCCGCGCGTTCTGTGTAGGCTCCAACTACATTTGGGCTTGGGAGAACAACCGCATCTTCCGTGAGGCGCTGACCGCGCGGGGAGGCGCCGTGGTCGCAGAGCGATACCTGTCCGTGGGCGATACCGAATTCGACCAGGTGATATCGGCGATCCTTGAGCAGCGTCCAGATTTCGTCTTCAACAATCTGATCGGTACGAGCGCCTATGCCTTCTTCCGCGCTTTCCGCGCGGCCTGCCGCGCGCGCGGTATCGATCAGGTCAATGAAATTCCGGTGGCCAGCTGCACGCTGTCAGAGCCGGAGCTTGCGGAGATTGGCGACGAGGCTATCGACGGGCACTTGAGCTCCAGCGTCTATTTCTCCTCGTTGGAATCTCCGGCGAATGCGGCATTCATCGCCGCCTATGCCAAGGCCTTCCCCGGCGGACCAGTATCGTCCGCCGACGCAGAAGCGTCCTACATCGCCGTCAAGCTTCTGGCCGCAGCATTGGAGCAGGCGGGTACCGATGATGCACGCGCCGTGCGCGCCGCGGTCGCCAGCCAGAGCTTGCTGGCGCCGCAGGGCGAGGTGCGCATTGATCCGCAAACCTATCACGCCTGGCTGACACCGCGGATCGCCCGTTCCACCCTCAATGGGCAGTTCGAAGTGCTGCTGGAGGCACGCAGCCCAATTGCGCCAGATCCCTATCTCGTTCAGTCGTCGCCGCGCTTTGCGAGTGCAATGCGCTCTCCCGTGCTCAGAGTGGTGCAATCATGACATCCCGGTTGCTGCAGAATTTCAAAGGCGGTCGCGCTCTTGTCGTCATCGGACGCGGTGGAAAAGAGGGCTCACTCGAGTCCACCCTCGCCAAACTTGGTGTGACGACCGAATATCCCGAGATCGTCGACGGCCGCGCGCAGATCGATGTCGGCAACCTGCAGTCCGAGCGCGATATCCTGTTCATTGACGGCGATCTCGAAGGCGCGGTGGCGATTGAGGTCAATCCCATCTCACGCCTGCCGCCGGTGCCGGTGATCGGTCTGGTCGGCGTTGAGGCGCCGAGCCGTCTGAAGGCGTTGGTCAATCTCGGCGCGACTTCCTTCCTGCGTAAGCCGGTCCACGGCGGCGCCGTCTACACCTCGCTGTTCATGGGCGTGAACCAGTTCATGTTGCGTAGCGATATGCATGCCCGCCTTCAGGATCTCGAAGAACGCCGTCGTAGCCGTCGCGCGGTGATCCGCGCGGTGATCTTCTTGATGCAGCAAGACGGTCTCGATGAAGAGAGCGCCTATTCCCAGCTTCGCCGCGAGAGCATGCGCGCGCGGCAGAACTTGGAACTCTACTGCGAGGAATTTCTGAGCAGGCGGGCAAGTGCGCCCGACATTCCCGGCCGCGCGACCAGCATCACGCTGCGAGGCGGCAACAAGCAAGCGATGTAGGAGACACCAACATGACCAAGAATGTGTTGCGGGGGCTGCGCGCCGTAGCCCTCACGGGGACGCTTGTTCTCGCGACAGGTGCGGCGTTTGCGCAAACCCCGATCAAGCTCGGGGTGCTGGAGGACCAGTCCGGCGATTTCGCAGTGGCTACCATCGGAAAAGTGCATGCGATCCAACTCGCGGCCGAAGAGATCAATAAGGCCGGTGGTATCGACGGCCGGCCGCTTGAGCTGGTCGCCTACGACACTCAGTCCGACAACACACGCTATCAGGAATTCATGCGGCGTGTGCTCCAGCGCGACAAGGTCGACGTAGTATTCGCTGGCTTCTCGTCCGCTTCGCGCGAGGCCTATCGCCCGATCGTCGATCAGTTCAACGGCTTCGCATTCTACAACAATCAGTACGAAGGCGGCGTTTGCGACGGCCATATGATTGTCACCGGTGCGGTGCCGGAACAGCAGTTCTCCACGCTCATTCCCTACATGATGGAGAAGTACGGCAAGAACGTCTACACGCTCGCCGCGGATTACAATTTCGGCCAGATATCGGCGGAGTGGGTGCGCAACATCGTCAAGGAGAACGGCGGCAAGATGGCCGGTGAGGAGTTCATCCCGCTCGGCGTGTCCCAGTTCTCACAGAGCATCCAGAATATCCAGAAAGCAAAGCCTGATTTTGTGGTGACGCTGCTGGTTGGCACTGCGCAGGCTTCCTATTACGAGCAGGCGGCATCCGCCAACGTCAATCTGCCGATGGCCTCGTCGGTCAACGTCGGGCAGGGCTACGAACACAAACGCTTCAAGCCGCCAAGCCTGAAGGACATGTACGTCACGACCAACTACATCGAGGAAATCGATACCCCGGCCAGCAAGGCATTCTACACCAAGTTCAAGGCCAAGTTCCCTAACGAGCCCTATGTGAACCAGGAAGCCGAGAATTCCTATCTCGCAGTCTATCTCTATAAGCAGATGGTCGAACGGGCGAAATCGACCAAGCGGGAAGATATCCGCAAGGTAATCGCGGTCGGTGATGTCTGCATGGATGCGCCGGAGGGCAAGGTCTGTATCGACCCGAAGAGCCAGCATATGTCGCACACCATTTATCTCGCCAAGGTCGGGGCCGATCATTCGATCTCGTTTCCGAAAGTGTGGGAGGGCATCAAGCCGTACTGGCTGGGCGATGCCGGTTGCGATCTGACCAAGAAGGATCCTATGGCGCAGTACACGCCCTCGAACCCGCCGCCGAAACCCTGACATCGGCGTCGGCGCCGTCCCGGCAGGTACGTCTGCCTGCCGGGACAGTGTTCTCGAAGAGCTGAAGTTTCCCTCGCATTTCGAATTTGCATCATCCCGGTTGGTTCATGGACATCGCAACGCATATATTCTCGGCGCTCTATCAGTTCGGCGATGCATTCGCTTTTCTCGTGCTGTCGGCATGCGGACTCGCGGTGATCTTCGGCATGATGGGCGTGATCAATCTCGCCCATGGCGAGTTCATCATGTGCGGCGCCTATGTGACGGCTTCCACCGTCCATCTCGGCCTGCCGCTGCCGCTGGCGATCTTGGCCGGGGCCATCGTCGCCGCGTTGGTCGGCGCGCTAGTCGAACTCGTGGTGATCCGCCATCTCTATGACCGGCCGCTCGACACCATCGTGGCAACCTGGGGCCTGAGCCTCATTGCGACCCAGGGGACGCTGATCTTGGTGGGCTCTTCCATGGCCGGCGTCGGAACGCCGTTCGGCAGCTTTCAGGTTGGCGAGTATTCTTATTCCATCTATCGCCTCGTGCTGTTTGCCTCCGCGCTCGGCGTACTCGGCGGCCTCTATATGCTGTTCAACTGGACGCGCTTCGGCGTGCTTGCCCGCGCCACCATCCAGGTGCCGCACATGGCCGCGGCTCTCGGTGTCGATACCCGCCTGATCTACAGTCTCACCTTTGCCTGCGGTGCCGGGCTCGCCGGTCTTGCAGGTGGCCTGTACGCGCCCACCATGACGCTGGTGCCGACGATGGGCGCCACCTTCATCATGGAGGCCTTCGTCACCGTGGTGATTGGTGGGGCCGACGTATTCCTCGGTACCGCGCCGGCCGGCGCGATCCTCGCGGTGGTGAAGTCGGTGATGACCTCCTGGCAGGGACAATTGTTTGGCCAGATCGGTTTGCTGGTCGCCGTGATCATCGTTGTCCGGGTCCTGCCGAAAGGCATCTCCGGCTTCCTGCTGCGCGAACGAACCTGAAGGATCCGCAGCTGTGAACGGTTTGCCTGGTTTCCTCCGCCGCCTCGAAGGCCCGCAGACTGTGGGTCGTGGTCCGGCGTTCTGGATTACGTTCGCCATCGTGTTCGCGATTGCCTGCGCCTATCCGTTGTTCAGCGACGGTTATACGGTCGGCAATACCGTGTATTTCTTCGTCTGGGTGTTCATCGCGCTCAGCCTGTGTGTGATCTGGGGCTATGGCGGTTCGCTCTCGTTCGGGCAGACCGCTTTTTTTGGCATTGCCGGTTATAGCTACGGCATCCTCACGCTCAATTTCGGCTCGGCTTATGGGTTCACCTTGGTCGCGCTGGTGCTGGCGGTCGTGATCGCCGCGCTGTTTGCGTTGCTGCTCGGCTATTTCATGTTCTTCGGCCGTATCGCCGGCGTCTTCCTCGGTATTGTCACGCTGGCGGTGACGCTGATGCTGGAGCGCTTTATGGCCCAGACCGCGGGCCCTGAGTGGCGCATCGGCGCGGCGCGCCTCAACGGCTTTAATGGCATGAGCGCGATGCCGCCGCTAACGATCCCATGGTCCGGTGGCGACATCGTGTTGTTGGCCGATATCGGACTCTATTACGCCGTGCTGGGATTGCTGCTGCTGGTCTATCTCGGCCTGCGCATCCTGATGAACTCCTCGTTTGGCAACGTCATCGTTGCTATCCGCGAGAATCCGGAGCGCGCGGAGATGCTGGGCTACGACGTGCGCAAATATCAGCTCATCACCTTCGTGATCGGAGCGGCGCTCGCGGGCATTTCCGGCGTGCTTTACACGGCGTGGGGACAGTACATCACGCCGTCGAGCATGGGCATGACCGCGGCCGCGCTGCCGTTGATCTGGGTCGCGGTCGGCGGCCGCAGCGATCTCACGTCGACCGTGATCGGCACGCTGGTGGTGCTCGCGGCCTTCCAGGCCCTGACCATTTACGGCAGCCAATACGCGCTGGTGTTCATGGGTGTGCTGCTGGTACTGACCGTGCTGATCGCGCCGAACGGGCTCGTGCTCGGTGCCATGAATCTGATTTCCCGGCTCGTTGCGCGCCGCAGCAAGGGAGACGTCTGATGGCGCTTCTCGAGCTTCGCGGACTCAATAAACATTTCGGCGGCTTGCATGTCACCAATTCGGTCGATCTCGTGCTTGAGGCCGGTGAAATCCATTGCCTGATCGGTCCGAACGGTGCGGGGAAGAGTACGCTGTTCAGGTTGATCCTAGGCGAACACCATCCCGGCAGCGGCGATATTCTGTTCGCCGGCGAGAACATCACTGCGCTGAAACCGTTCGCGCGCATTCACCGCGGGCTGTCGGTCAAATTCCAGGTGCCTGGCGTATTCAAGGGATTGTCTGTCCGACAAAACCTCGAAATCGCCCTGCAGCGGACGCATCGCAGCGTTGAGCTCGCGCGCGGGATCGATCGGTTGCTGACGTTCCTCAACCTTGAAGCCGAGCAGATGCAGACCGCCGGGAATCTGAGCCACGGCCAGAAGCAGTGGCTCGAAATCGGCATGGCGATCAGCCTGAAGCCGCAACTGTTGCTGCTCGACGAGCCGACTGCGGGCATGTCGCCGGAAGAAACGCATCAGACGGGCGAGATGGTGCAGCGATTGAATGCGGACGGCATGACAGTGTTGGCGATCGAGCACGACATGGCCTTCGTGCGCCAGGTCGCGCAGCGCGTCACGGTGCTGCATCTTGGACAGGTCTTCGCGCAAGGCTCGATCGATGAGATCGTCGCCGACGAACGCGTCGCCGCTATCTATCTGGGGCAGGCCCATGCGTAAGGAAGTCATTCTCTCGACGCAGGCCTTGCGCGCCGGTTACGGCGGCAAGCCGGTGTTGCAGGGCCTCGAAATCGAGGTGTGGGAGAGCGAGATCGTCGCTGTGATCGGCCGCAACGGCGTCGGCAAATCGACGCTGATGAAAAGCCTGATTGGCCTCGTGCCGGCGATGAGCGGTTCGATTGTCTATCGCGGCGAGGCCGTCGAACTGTTGCCGCCGCACAAACGGGCGCGGCTTGGCATGGGTTATGTGCCACAGGGGCGCGACGTGTTTCCGCGCCTGACGGTGGCCGAAAACATCGCCGTCGGCGCTGCGATCAAGGGCGATATCCCCGAGGAGGGACGGCGGCGGATCGTGGAAGCCTTTCCGATCCTCGCGGAGCGCTGGAGCCAGCGTGCCGGCACCATGTCCGGTGGCCAGCAGCAGCAACTCGCCATCGGGCGTGTGCTGATTGCCGATCCCCACCTTATTTTGCTCGATGAGCCATCCGAAGGCATTCAGCCGAATATCGTTCAGGACATTGCCCGCAACATGGTCGAACTCAACCGCAGCACCGGCGTCACTATCATCCTGGTCGAGCAGAATCTCGACATGATCCGCGCCATGGCGCAGCGCTGCTACGTGATGGACAAGGGGCGCATCGTCGCAAGCCTCGATCGGGCCGCGCTCGACGATCAGGCAGAAATGCGCCGTCATCTCGCGGTCTGAAACCAACCCACGCCCATAACAACACAGAGACGAAGGAGTGAATCGATGGCCTGGCAGGAAAATTCGATCATGGCGAGCAAGGGCGTCGCCAAGGGAAAACCCGGCACCCATCACATGATCACCGAACAGGATCAGGGCAAGTACCACTATGTCTATGGCCCTTACGTAGGGCCTGTGCTGACGGTCGATCCCGGCGCTGTGGTCTCCGCCGAAACCCATGATGCGTTCGAGGGCGCCATCAAGCACGAGACCGACATCCCCTCGAAGATTCTCAACTTTCCCTTTCTCAACCCGCAGAACGGGCCGATCTGGATCAACGGAGCCGAGAAGGGCGATACGCTCGCGGTCTATATCGAGAGCATCGTGCCGCGTGGGCCGCAACCGCGCGGCACCACTGTCGTCATGCCGGAATTCGGCGGGCTGGTCGGCACCGGCCAGACCGCGTTGCTCAATCCGGCTTTGCCCGAGCGCGTCAAGAAGCTCGAGATCACTCTCGAGAACGGCACCAAATGGAACGACAAGATCACGCTGCCCTATGAGCCGTTCATCGGCACCATCGGCACTTCGCCGGAGATCGAGGCGATTTCGTCGCTGGTGCCGGACTATTACGGCGGCAACATGGACCTGCCCGACGTCGGTGTCGGTGCGGTGATCTATCTGCCGGTCAATACCAAGGGCGCGTTGCTCTATCTCGGTGACTGCCACGCGGCGCAGGGCGACGGCGAACTCTGCGGCGTCGCGATCGAGCATCCGACCGTGACCACGGTCCAGATTGATCTGATCAAGGGCTGGAGCATTGCTTGGCCGCGGCTGGAGACCAAGGACTTCATCATGACGATCGGCTCGGCGCGGCCGATGGAAGATGCTGCGCGCATCGCCTATCGCGAGCTTTGCCGTTGGATGACGGCCGATTACGGCTTTGAGGAGATCGATGCCTACATGCTACTGACCCAGACCGGCCGCGTCCGGCTCGGCAACATGGTGGATCCGAAATATACGCTCGGCGCTTCGATCAAGAAATCATTTTTGGTCTAAAAGGGTAAGCCGATCATGTCGCGCGTGCACAAGGTTGCCACGGTTCAGTTCGAACCGACCATGTTCGAGAAGGAGCGCAATATCGCGCGGCTGCTCGAACTCTGCGAAGCGGCGGCGACAGCGGGCGCCCGGCTCATCGTTACGCCGGAGATGGGCACCACGGGCTATTGCTGGTTCGACCGGGCTGAGGTCGCACCGTTCGTCGAGACGATCCCGGGGCCGACCACGGATCGCTTCGCAGCGCTCGCGCGGAAACATGACTGCTACATTGTTGTCGGCATGCCGGAGGTCGATAGCGACAGCATCTATTTCAACTCTGCGGTGCTGATCGGACCCGAAGGTGTGATTGGCCAGCATCGCAAGACGCATCCCTATATTGCGGAGCCGAAATGGTCGGCGGCAGGCGATCTCGGCCATCAGGTCTTAGACACGCCGATCGGGCGCATCGCGCTGCTGATCTGCATGGACATCCACTTTGTGGAGACCGCGCGTCTCGTCGCCTTGCAGGGCGCCGACGTGATCTGCCATATCTCGAACTGGCTCGCTGAGCGCACACCGGCTCCGTATTGGATCAGCCGGGCGTTCGAGAACGGTTGCTATCTGATCGAAAGCAATCGGTGGGGACTTGAACGCACCGTCCAGTTCAGCGGCGGCAGTTGCGTGATCGCGCCGGACGGAACAATTGTGGCCCTGATCGATGGCGGGGACGGCTTCGCACTAGCTGACATGGATCTGGACGCGTCCCGCGCGCGGCGTGTTGGCGGTGAAGCCGTGTTCTCTCAGCGCCGCCCCGAACTCTATGCGGGGCTGCTGTCCGATACGTTCAGCTGGAATCCTCGCGATTTCTTCAAGTTGTACGGCCACAAGCCCTGGCCGACGGGGCGGACGTCGCGGGTTGCGGTCGCGCAGATGAGTCCCGGTGATGACGTCGAAGCAAATCTCGCGCGCATCACCTCGCTTGCGCGGCAGGCGGAGCTTGAGGGCAAGGCCGACCTCGTCGTGTTTCCGGAACTCGCGCTGAGCGGCCTCAACAATCCCGGCGCGCGAGCGCAGACTGTTCCGGGGCCGGAGACCGATCAGCTCTGCCGTCTGGCCGCCCAGCTCAAGGTGTATCTTGTCGTCGGCATCGCCGAGCGTAACGGCGATGCGATCTACAACAGCGCGTGCCTGATCGGGCCAGAAGGCCTTGTCGCGGTTTACCGCAAGACCCACTTGACGGAATCCGAGCGTGCCTGGGCGCGTCACGGCGATGACTGGGTGGTGGCCGACACGTCGGTCGGGCGCATCGGCCTTCTGATCGGTCACGATGCATCGTTTCCTGAAGCCGGCCGCATCCTTGCGCTGAAGGGGTGTGATCTCATCGTCTGCGCGGCAGCGATTAAGGAACGTTTCAGCACCCCGCATGTGGGATCGCTTGTGTCGCAGAACTATCCGATCCCGACCGGCGCCGATCTCTATCACTGGCATCACTTCCGGGTTCGCGCCGGCGAGAACAACGTGTTTTTTGCGTTCTCGAATGTGTTCGATCCCGGCAACGGATATCCAGGCCTCAGCGGCGTGTTCGGCCCCGACACCTTCGAGTTTCCGCGTCGGGAAGCCATCGCGGCGGATACCGAAGGGACAGCGACGGCGGTGGTGGACACCACGAATCTCGACACCGTCTATCCGACCAACGTTGTGCGCCGGAAAGATCTAGTTGCTATGCGGATGCCGCACAGCTACCGCGGGTTGATCACGAAAGCTGCGGGGTGGCACGCGCGAGAGCACCGATGACAATCGTGCAAGCCGAGCAGTCAGGCATCTCAACCGAGGAGTGAATCATGGATCTGGGATTGAAGGGCACGAACGCTCTCGTGACGGGCGGAAGTAAGGGAATCGGTCGTGCGATTGCGGATATGTTCGCTAGCGAGGGCGCCAACGTCGCCATTTGCGCGCGACAACAAGAGCAGATCGACAGCGTCGTTGCGGCCTTGCAGGCGAAGAGCGTCAAAGCCTGGGGCAAGTCGACCGATGTCGCCGATCCCGTCGCCCTCAAGCAATGGGTTGACAGCGCGGCCGCCGAGCTCGGCGGTGTCGATATCCTCGTATGCAATGTCAGCGCACTGGCGGTCGGCGATACCGCGGAAACCTGGGAAAAGTCATTCCGCATCGACATGATGCACACGGTCAATGCGGTGGCGGCCGCGCTTCCCTATCTGGAAAAATCGAAGACGCCGTCGATTGTCATCGTCTCCAGCGTCTCCGGGTTCGAGGTCGATTTCGCCGCCGGCTCTTACGGCGCCTTCAAGGCTGCACTGATCCACTATGCCAAGGGATTGAGCAATCAGCTCGCCGGCAAAGGCGTCCGCGTCAACGCGGTGTCGCCCGGCAACACCTATTTCGAGGGCGGCATATGGCAAGGCATAGAACACGGCTCGCCCGAGCTTTACAAAACGGCCATGAGCTTGAATCCGACCGGCCGAATGGGAACCGCAGAGGAAGTGGCCGCCGGGGTCGTGTTCGTGGCTAGCCCGATCGCGAGTCGCATCTCGGGTACCAATCTCATCATCGATGGTGCACTGACGAGGGCTGTGTAGCTTCGAAACGAGATAGGCGGCGGCACCGGTCGGCGACAGCGTTGCAATGCTGATCACGCAGGATTCGGTGTCGTCCTATGTACGCAAGCTGCTGCGGCGCTGGGGGATGATGACCTCTTATGGTGCGGTCGTTGAGGTGTCGATGGTAGATCTCACTGGCTCGACGTTGGTTGGACTTAACTCAAATTTTCTCTTGATGGATTGGACCGATCAGGGCTGTCTACCTCCCACTGCTCCGATTTGTGTAAACGCAGCAGATCATGCTCGATCATTTTCAGCTCCGGGATCAGTCGTGACAAAATGTGCGAGTGGGGTATGGAGTGGGATAGTTGTGGATCAACATCCTTGAAGGAAGAATCTCATTTAGAAGCAAGATTCTAGTGCTTTCCTAAGTCGGAAGGGGGGTAACTTGGGCTGATTCCTCGTTACAGGTCGGAATAGACCGGAAGTATCATGCAGCTGCCTTCACGAAACTCCACGGTCACATTGTAGTACGGATGCCGAATCGAGATCTATCTCGGCCAGATCATGTCACTCAGCGGCAACTGTCGGACTGGCAGATGTCACGATATAGCGTCCTCCAACGGGAGCGATCGTGAGGACTGGCAAAGAACTAGATTTCTGCGATCGAGCTCTTCCAGAGGATAGGTAATAGCTTTACCGATCTTGAGGAACGATGGACCGTTTCTCATCGAGCGCCAGTTACGGAGGAGCTCCGCTGACCTGTCCGCGATAACGCTCAACAACCTCCCCAACGGTGGAAAATACTGGACCTGCTGGAGGTACGAAGGAGCGGCTGGTGACGAAATTGCGCAATGACCTGTTGCACGTTCCAAGTTGCGTGAGGCTAGGATCGATGGTCATCGAAGAGACTCCGGTAAGTGCAGAAGGTGTTCTGCAATCAAACATTGACTGATCTCGGCTCCGAGAACACCGTCAGCGGATTGCGACCATTCCGATACATCGGTCTAAATTCCTGCTCTTCTGACGCTACAGAACGCGCGTCGGCGTAGAGCCCAAAGCAAGCTCATGCACGAACCGCGGAATGAACGATTCTGGAATGACTGCTCCTGGTGCAGGGCGGACGTTCGGGTCAAGCACGGCTTTAATTTAAGTGCCCGAATCGCAAATGGTCTTGCGCTCTACTATGGTATGGGCTGGTGAGGACGATGGTGATGGTCTACTCGCGGCCGCGGAGGAGCAGGCAATCTGCTCCGCAGCGCAGGACTTGAGTGGCGATCAAGCGTCGAAGGCGTCTTAGGCGACAGCTTCTGTAGGACTCACGTCCATATTCAGCTGAAAGAACATCATCGCTGGCGTGCAAGCTAGTTAGTTCCGCGATTCGTTGATCTGTTCGCAGAACTGATAAAATACTTCGGTATGCTGTAGTGAGAAAGCTCCGTTTTGGATTTGGAATAGCTCACGGCGATTTGTTCGCGAGTAAACGATAGAGACTACCAGGTTACGGTTCTATCCCAAGGCGTGGAATGGAAGTTGCAGCACTTACGCAAGGAGTTCAGTGTTAGGAGGTACAGATGGCAATGTTACACCGGCCTTGGACGGACGATGAGATTGCAAAGCTCCGCAGTCTAGCTGGTAGGCTAACGCCAGAAGAGATAGCGAAAGAAATTGGGCGAACTCGGGCCGCAACAACGATCAAAGCGCACGAATTACATTTATCTCTGAGACGACCAGGCGCAAACCGCCTGGATAAACGTTGGGTCAAGAGCTCAATGCTCGGCTAAGCAAGCTCATCTGTTGGGTTTGAGAGCTGTGTATTGAAACCCTTCGTTTGTTGTCTCGAACTATGGCTGGCTGACCATGTGCCGCTCGTCAGCCGGCTCAAAGCCGTCGTCTGCTTCGAAATCTCTCCGAAGGCCAATGAAACCCCAATACATTAGCGGCTACGCGTAAGAGACGAGCCTATTCTAGAAGGGGGTGGTTCTATCCAAATCGTGAAACGCTCGGTCGTGCACGTCCGACCCGACCAAACCGAACACCCAGAGAGCTTGCCCGTCGTTTGACTGCAGCCGGCGTACGATCGAGGAACTGCGCGATCTCAAAACTAGATCGGCCGGCTATAGCAAGTTCCCTCAGTCTCTGATCTTCCTCAACCGACCAAACATTGTTCGACGGAACCGTCACGTTTGCCCCCTTACTCTTCAAAGATCTCCAAGACGATAGGAAGTCTGGTGGTGAATTCGGATTGATGTTCGTCGGACTTATGCGGAAGGGTCGACGGATATCATGACGATCCCATCGACATTGATAAGGAACACCATAGTCGGCTCCTCAGACTCGGGAGCGCGAAGATGCGCGTGCTCAAAGGCAGCGATCTCGCGTGGCGAGGCAAGGCGGTATGCGAGGCGGGAATGGGGGGTGCAAATCGGCTCGCCATTGGCGGTCAACGACTCAAGATCTGTTCTAAGCAGATCATCGGCACACATTGCACCAGCGATATCCGCATCGGGTGCGTCAAATACAAGCGTCGGCCTGCCGTCAATCTCAAGAACAAATACTTGAGCCGCTGTCATTAGAAGACGTGCCTCGTAACAAAAACGGAAACTAAAATCCAACAATAGAAAAATAGAATGAACCGCGTAATTGTCTCCGAGCCGTGCCGCGGATTGATGAGCCGGCCGTGGTCGGTCAATCCAGGAATAATCCGTGAAGGGAAAATCAGAACTCAACGCTCCTGTACAGCTCCTTCACTCGCTCTCGTTGGTATGTTGATTTGATCCAGCCAGCGGCACAATTGCCCAAATGTTGCCGATGATTCTCGCAGTCGAGATGTCTCCCAATAATATCGGCCACATACTGCGGATCCATCGATGCCAGGTGAACAGCCGTCCTCCCGTCGCAAGAGTAATCGCGTATCCCGCCCACGGCATTTGCGATAACGGGCAAGCCTACCATCATAGCTTCGGCGACGACGATACAGAATCCTTCCTCGTCACTCATATGGATAAAGAGATCGTGCTCAGCCGCATCGGCGTACCATTTATGCTTGAAACCGGCGAACTCGACCTGTTGGCCAATGCCAAGCTCGTTCGCCAATTGTTGAAATGCGGATTTCATGGGGCCTTCGCCATAGATGGTCAGAACGACGATACGACCACGATCGGCGAGAATCCGAATTGTCTTGAGCAGGAGATCGACGCGTTTTCGACTGACCAGGCGACCAGCGGTTACGATCCGCGCGGGGCCAGAGAGTTCATAACAGCTCTTCAACGGTGCTTCATCACTGGCAAGGAACAGCGGTACGACTTTCTCCTCACGCGGCCGCGGTTTGAAATAAACGCGCGTTGCATTCAATGTCGTCGTGCAATCTGCCCAAACGCTATCGACGCGATCGGAAGTCAGTCTCAGAAGTTTGCTATATAACGCGACGGCCCGTCCGCGCTCCAGTTCGGCAATATGCTCGAAGGCAATGCACTTGACCTTGGGAAATGCATATAGAACGAACCTGCCGATAATGTTCGCCTGTTTAAGTGACAAAATAACTGAGTCTGGACGGAAGGTGACGATGGTCCGGAACAGCAGATACATTCCGATGACGCAGCCGCGGATCGTCAGCTTTGGCGAAGCGCTGGCTTCGATGATGCGGTCTTCGCCCGCCAAAGCTCCGACTTCACGCCTGAGCTCGGCGGAACCTCTGTGCAAAATGATGACCCGGAAGTCGTAACCCTCGAAAAGGCCGTTCTCCAGCAGGCTGCGCAGCCCGATCTCGGCACCACCTCGCGTGAGGCCATTAATGAAGTAGATAACGCGGCGTTGCCCGGTCATGATCGGCTCGCGCGTGACAGCGTCAACTTTACGGCTCTCATGGCCGATTCGCCGCCTAGATAGTGTAATGCGAGAGTCAGCCAGGCTCGCAGATTCAACGGATGGAAATAGATCGCCGACGTCAGAAGATTCACGGCGCTGTCGCTACGGCCGTCCAGCGCCTCCAGATTGCCGAGCTTTCGTGCTCGTTCGGATAGCCGCCTAGCTGCGTAACGAAGCAGACGTGGATCCTGAGCAGCGATATGAAGCGCCACGTAGGCGTGATGCTTCATCAACTGGTTGCGTTTGGAGGTCACGGCCGATTCGTGAAGTCGCTTGTCAATCAGAGGGATCTTTACCGCTGCAACGCGACCTAGCCTTGTTGCACGGAAGAAAAATTCAGTGTCCTCGAACACTTCCAGCGTCGCGTCGAAGCCGCCAAGCTTGTCCCATAATGATCGCCGCATCAGCACCGTGGACGGGACGATGGGGGGGTCGTCCATGAAATACGCCAGGCTTTGATCGGACTGAAGGGTAAGATCAACGAGCGGGGCCACTTCCGGCGGCTTGCGATTGTCCGACCAGAATAATGAGAATGCAGTATAGACGAGCGCGGTCTCCGGGATGGCCTCGAAAACGGCAAGCTGCCGTTCGAGCTTGTCCGCTCGCCAGAGATCGTCCGCATCCAGGAAGGCGATATAGTCGCTGTCGGTGACGGCGACGCCGCGATTGCGGTTGAGCGACACACCGCGTGTGCCCGGAATCTTGCCTGTGGCGACCGGCAAGATCGATATACGGGGATCGCGCGCGGGGAGCTCCTGCAGGATCGCCTGGGTCTCCGCATCCGACCCGTCGTCGCAGATAACGATGTGGTCGATCAGGTCAGCGCGACTTTGCCCGAGCACGCTGGCAATGGCTGCATGCAGAAAAGGCCCCTCGTCAAAGCAGGTAACGATAACGGAAACACTCATGCGATTACTCACTACTACGTTCCAACCGGCTTCTCTGCGTCAGGTGCGGTCTATGCATATCGCCACCAGCTCAAGTGGCCCGGTTCTCCATGATATACCGATGCTGTTTTCCGGGTTCGATCGCGTGCTGCGCGCGAGCGACCGCGACACGTTGCTCCACGTAAATCCGCGCGCGCATGACAATACTGGGTAGCAAGTCCGGCATCAGAGTAATCAAAACGATGATCACGAACATCTCGGTGCCGGACCCTTCATACCACATGTAGGTCAGCACTGGGATGAACATGATGAACAGGATTCGGATGTAGGCATAGTCGCCGAAGCGACGCCGCATCCAGATGGCATCGCGAATACTCAGGATCATCGAACGGCCAAGCGCAGCAAGTACGATGCCAGTACCGAGAATTCCGTTCTCAGCCAGCATGCGCAGAAATTCATTATGCACGGCTGCCCGCAAATACGGCGGATAGTTTGCGAAATATGTCCGTGCGAAATTGCCGGTTGCATCAGTACCTGCGCCCAGGAACGGGTTCTGGGAGAACATCGCCCACGCGACTTCGGTGCCAAGCCTGCGAGCGGTATCGCTAATGGAGGAAGGTAAGCCGCCTTCTATCGCGTACCAGATCTCATTCCGGTCCTGCTCGAAAAATATACTGCCGACACGCCGCGATATCTGTCCGTCGGTCAGAATGTCTGCAAAGACCATGGCCAGAGCGCCCGCCGCGGCAGCCAGAACGAGAGCGCCCAGGTTCCGAATATTGAGAAATACCGCGAGTGTGACGGCCAGAAATGGTACCAGCGCCTTTCGCTCGGCCGACATCAGGATCAAGACAAAAAGCAGACCCCAGATCGAGAGCCAGAAGCGGTTGGTCGGCAGCGCCCCGATCACAAGGCCGATCGCGATGCACATCGGGAGAAACAGAAAGGCCGATTTTGGATCGCCTAGTTGCTTCCAAACAATGATATGGCCATGTGAGACATGCCAGATGACGTTGAATGCAATTGTCGCGGCCAGAAGCCCGAGAAGTAGCTGGTAATGCCAACGTCGAAGGCCGGACGTATCGATATTGCAGATGAGAATTCCGAGAGAGATAAGAATTGCGATCTGCAAAAATCGCTTGCTGATGTAAGCTAGCTCACCGGTCCAAAGTGCCGGAAGCGTCGAAACCAGATAAAACATGACGAGAAGGAGCAGGCCTGCACTTGCTCTGATGTGACGCGGATGTGTCGTGCATAGATACAGTGCAATAAGACCCAGGGTGACAATGTCGATGGGCTTCAGCGTGCCAGCCGGAGTTCGTAACTCCAGGCCCATGAAAAGTGCGCCGAGCGAACAGACGATGCCGGCCGTGACGATGCTTCGCGGTGTAATCTCAAATCGGCTTCTGAGGGAACTATTGTACAATGGCCCGCGCTCGCATGATGGCAGTTTGGTAGATCGTCTCTAGAGACACGCCCATACTGGCAGTCGACCACTTTTCCAGATCGATGGATTTTGCATTTGAACTCATGCTGGCAAGAAGAAACGGGTCGTCGAGTAGGCTGCGGACGGAGGTCAGCATTGAATCAAAATCTCCCTGCTTGCAGACCACGCCGTTATACTCCGACTTCACAATCACCTCGATGCCCGGCAGGTCGAAAGTAACGGCAGGTTTTCCGCTGGCACAGTATTGAACGACGGCCCGCGGCAGGCCCTCTCTGCCAGAGCAATAGATGCACAGATCTGCCGTCTCCAGAAACGCGGGCGCGTCGGAGACATAACCGCACACATCAATAGTCTCCTGTAGCCCGAGATTAGACACATGCTCCTTCAATGAGTCTTCGAGCGCGCCTGTACCAGCCAGCACGAATGTCGTGTCGCCAAACTGTGCCCTTCGCTCGCTGATGCCGTCGATCAGCTCGCGATGAGCCTTCCGCTGTTCGTAATTAGCGAGATAGACAACTCGTCGGCGCGGACGGCTCGTCGGAGTGTCGATGCGCACGTGCTCCAGCTGTCGGCATCGGAAGGCATCAATGTCCATGCCGCTGGGCACGATATAGTGCAAATCGGGGGTGCCGACGCCATGCGCGAGCGCTAGTTCCATCATGCCGGGGCTCACATCGACGAAAGCGTGGGTGCATGATGCGGTGACCCGCTCCAGAGCAACATAGACCTGACGCTGCAGCCAGCCGACGTTGATGAAAGCGAGGATATGAATTCCGTGAACGACGGCGAGACTCGGGATGTTCATTGCCGCCATGCGCCCGATGACGCCGGCCTTGCTGGTGTGCGTATGTACGACGTCCGGCCGGAGCCACCACAGCAGGCGCCGGATCGTACGCATGGCGCGCAGATCCCGCATCGGGCTGATGCTTCTGGTCAGGGACTTGACCTGAATGGCTTTCACCGCCGGATGCAACCGAGCAATCATCTTCGGATCGAAGTCGTGACCATAGATGATTGTGACGGGATGCCCCAGTTGAGCAAAATGGTTGCAGCTGAGGACTGTATTTTCATCAGCTCCTCCTGCAACGAGGCGAGTGATGATGTGAAGAATATGATGCGGATTCGTATTGTACATGTCGATTTCTCCGGAAGAGAAAACGTAAAATGGCAAACGGGTCGAGGAACGCTAAACGGCGTCCCCGTAGATCAGTAGACATCGCGAATTTTCATAACCGAGTAGATAGTTCGAAAGATAATCTTAATATCGAGAGTCAGACTCCAATTTTCGATGTACCAGAGATCCTGCTCTACGCGCTTGGCCATAAGGTCTGTGGTGGCCGTCTCGCCGCGATAGCCGGTGACTTGCGCCCATCCCGTAATGCCTGGCGGCATCCGGTAGCGAAGCGCATAGTTATCGAGCAAATTGCCGTAGGTCTTGTCATGCGCAACGGCATGCGGACGAGGTCCGACGATTGACATTTCGCCGCGAAGAACATTGATCAGCTGAGGCAGCTCGTCGATGCTCGTCGATCTGAGCCAGCTACCAATTCGGGTAATGCGTGCATCGCCGCGCGATGCCTGCCGGATAACGTTGCCGTCATCTGCAGTGGTCATCGAGCGGAACTTGAGGATCCGAAATACACGGCCATTAAAGCCAGTGCGCCTTTGTGCGAAGAACACGGGTCCCGGGCTATCCAGGCGGATTAGTACCGCGATCATCAGCATCATCGGCCACAGAGCGAGTAGACCAGCCCCGGCGAAAGCAATATCAATCAGGCGCTTTATGGTCTGTTCGAACGTGGAGCACGGTCGGCGCTGCAGCTCGACAGCAACGCCGGCTCCGATATCGACCAATGGCCGTTGCAGAAGGAAATATAGCTCGCTATGCGGGATGAATTTCACGGAAACCGGGATGCGACGCAGTTGATGCATCAGGTTTGTAAGCTGCGTCGAATTCATGGCGCCAGCACAAATGACGATCTCGTTGAGTTTTCCGTCGCGGTTAAGATCGAGGAGGTCGTCGCGGGCGATCGCGCTGTCCCGGCCCAAGGTGCCCGCAAGATCATTGGCGGGATAAGATCGAACAATCTCATACCCATGCTGTGACAGAGAGTGAATGATGTCATTGGTTGTCGACAGTGGCGCGTGCGGGTCGGAATCCTGGATTAGGGCGATCCGCTTGCGCTTGAGGCCGCCGTAGCGAAGCGCATTCGTTAGAAGACGTCCTGCGGCATATCTTACGATCCCGAGCGCTACGGCACCGGTGACGAAGTAAAGAACGAGAGCGCCTCGCGAGAATTGATCACCGATCTTCAGCAAGAACGCCGCCAAAGAGCCGAAGAGAAAGACGCCTACCCAGTTTGTCAGTATCTTGGTCAGTGTGGTTCCGTTTCGCAGCAGTGATGACGGGCGATATATCCCTCGTGCATGTGCTGAGGCGAGATACAAAGCACCGAGTACGAAGCTCGCGCCGAGCGGAGCGCGTAATTCGCTGAAAACTGGGAGCTGGGCGTGCGAATAGAAGTATGCGTATGTCAGTACGGAGATACAGCCGGTCAGGACAATGGCGCAGGCGTCGCTTATTGCCAGCGCGTAGCCCCACGCTTCATACGATAACGGAATTCGATGGCTGGGCTTGAACAGAAGCTGTGGCCCGTGGAACTCTGATACCGATGCCATAGTTGCTACCGACGCGTTGCATTGAAAAAGATAGAAAGTCGAACCGGCATGGAAGCCCCGCATGGGGACCGTCGCTTTGTATCGTTCTGCAGTCGAGGTCGTTGAGCGTAATTCTTGATAGTCAGAAATTGTTAGTTCAGAAGAAAATATCCTGGCCCTATTCAGGGTTGCGAAGGCGCTTAACGTCAAGATTAAAAGTTTAGCGGTGTTTGCTTTCAAAATCGTAGGTTCGCCGTCGTGACATGACCTGTAGCGAAGAACTTGTGGATGCTCTGCGAGATTTCGCGCCAGTGGCCGCCGAAGATGTGGACGTTACGATTGCTCTGAAGGCAGCGCCCAGAGTTCCGTCATTAATCATCGCAGCGGCAGGATATGAAGTATTGCGCAGTCTTTCGTGCGGCGGTTTGCTTGCTCTCGCGTCGATATTAGTTGGCATAGCGTATGCTTGTTTTTGAGCGACTGCTTTGAGTCGGAGTACTCGATTATGTGGTTGCGGCATAAGCAGGACGATCGCCAGTCCCTTGTTGTTATGCTCACGTGTCAGTTCGTGGAGATCATGGGCGGCGCGGAAAAGCAGTGCTTGAGCCTGTCTCGGGCGCTGGAAGGTCGTGGAGAGAATGTCATCGTCTTGTCGAGCCGCGTACCTGGTGTCGCTCTCGATGATGCTGCTATCGGTATCCGAGTGATCCGATTCTGGTGTCCGTCGCCGCCGCAGCTCGCCGGTCGCCATTTGTTGTCGTCATTGCTTTGGGCGGTTCAGGCGCTGTTCTGGCTATCCTGGCATCGCCAGCACATCAAAGTCGTTCACGCGCACCAGCTCCGGATCAATGCCTATGTTGCCGCGGTCGCAAGCAAGTTCCTGAAGCTGCCATCGGTCCTGAAGTTGGGCGTTGGCGGAGAAGAGAACGATCTCGTGGTGATCGGACGGAGGAAGTATCTGTTCGGGAAGGCCGGTGTCGATTTTGTGGTTAGGCATGCGAGTCGGTTCATTGCGATCAGCAAGCAGATCGAAGACGATCTGAAGGCGCATGGCGTATCTCCATTTGCAATCGCGTCGATCCCGAACGGTGTCGATCTCACTCGTTTCGCAGCGCGTATTGAGGAGACACAGGAAGCGCGGGCCGCAAGTGTCAAAGACGCGGCGGTGTTCAGCTTCGTGGGGCGGTTGTCTACCGAGAAGAATGTGTTGTCGATGATTGCGGGCCTCCAGTCCGTACCGGCGCCGAAGGGGACATCGGTGATGCTGGCCGGTGAGGGACCTTTACGGGGAGCAATCGAAGCCAGATTGAAAAGTGCGCGAAATCCGCTAGATGTACGGCTGCTCGGTGCCATTACGGACGTTAGCGGACTTCTTCACCGCTCGCATTTTCTGCTGCTGCTCTCAAGCTCTGAAGGCCTCTCTAACGCGCTGCTGGAGGCGCTCGCGGCTGGTGTGGTGCCAATCATTACGGATATGAGCGGCGCGCGCGACGTGATTCCGTTCGAGAATTATCCGCTGTTTTCGGTGAGCGGTAGCGAAGTCGATATCGCGGTCGCCGTTCGCAGGGCCTATGCACTCGATCCCGCGGTCTGGTTGGAGTGGTCGCGGCGGCTGTCCCAGCACGCGGAGAGAACGTTCGATCTTGAGTCAGTCGCGATGCGCTACGTTGAACTCTATCGTGCCCTGTCCGAGCCAGGCGCTTCTGTCGGACTAAGGACCACTCGCGAGACATCTCAGGTCAATCAAGCCTAGTGATCTTTCAACCCTCAGAAAAGGGGATGTGACCGTGTTGGCTAACCTCACCGAGATCGCCCATTTGCTCAGGCGTCCTGAATGTCTGGAGACGCCGTTATTCTTGAAGGAAGCTATTGGCACCAGCGGCGGCGAAGCGGTCCAAACGGAAGACGCCGTCCGCCGCATTCATGGGCAACCGATACTAATTGATTTCAACACCAGCGTGGCGCGACCGGAGGACTTCAGCGAGGGATTTCGCCCGCTTCTGGATAGGAAGCGACACTCTTTTTTCAGACGGTTCGCGAAAAGTCTCTATGTGTCTACGGCGACAAGCGCACGGAACTACAAGCGGGTAGCGGCGGAGATCAAGGCGCGTGTCGCCAAGCCGGTTGTGCTGGTGATTGGTGGCGGAACCAGGGGAGAGGGGGCGGACGCGCTTTATAGTGATGCCGAATTACGCGTCGTCTCGTTCGACATCTATCCGAGCGATAATACGCTCTTCGTCGCCGACGCTCACTCGATCCCATTGATGTCGGGCTGTGTCGATCTGGTTTGCATTCAGGCCGTGCTGGAGCATGTCGTGGACCCTGTCCGAGTGGTCTCCGAGATCGTTCGCGTACTGAAGCCCGGCGGGTTCGTCTATGCGGAAACACCATTCCTGCAGCATGTTCACGAGGGTGCCTATGATTTCTGGCGTTTTAGCGAAAGCGGGCATCGGCTGCTCTTCCGCGAGTTCGAGGCAATCGATCGTGGCACTCTCGGTGGGCCTGGTCTTTCGCTCTACTGGGCCGTTCGTCAGTTCTGGAGGGCGGTCACGCGATCAAAGACGCTAGGCAATTTGTTGGCAGCTCCGGGACTGGCCTTCGTCATGCTGGATCGATTTATCCCCGAGCAGCGGCGGATTGACGGTGCAAATGGCTCATTCTTTTTCGGCGTTAAATTTTCGGGGAATGTCCGGCCGCGACTGCATCCAGCGGATATCTATCTGGGCTAGCGAGGTGGCGTCGTGAACCGTAACACAGTTGATACTGGAGGGACGTTTCTCTGATGGACGCGCGTGGGGAATCCTCCGGCGGCAGCCTCACACGAAGGCTCGGTACCGGCGTTGGCTGGCTGATGATCGGGCGCCTCGGGTTGGCACTCTCCGGGCTTGCGTCGTCAGTGGCACTGGCACGACTGATGTCACCGCGTGAATTCGGCATGATGGCTGCGATCACGGTCGTTCTGTTTCTCGGCAATGCTCTGACCGAGGGCGGCTTTGTCTCTCCCATCATTCAAAGGACAAAGGTCGATGCTGATCTCAGAAATGCAGTTTTCAGTCTGTCTGCAATATTTGGCCTCGTGCTCGGAGCTTTGGCAGCCGCTGCATCGCCGTGGGTGGCCGGATTTTTCAGGATTGAAGGACTCGAATGGCCGCTGTTAGCTGCGGTCGTCATCATTCCAATCAAAGCGATGGCGGCGCCTGCCATCGGGTTGCTGATGCGCGATCATCGCTATCGGGAGGTCACGGTTGCCGCGCTGTTATCGAGCATATTCGCCTACTCCATCGTAGCCATCTTGCTTGCCGCTCTGGGATTCGGGATTTGGGCTTTGGTGATCCCGAGCATTCTCGCCGCGTTGACCGAGCTGGTCCTGGTTGGTCGTGCAGCCGGTCCGCCTCGAAAATTCGTATGGCGGATCACAGATCGGAATTTCATCAGCGACTGGCGCGCCTCCGTCTCCAGTGGGCTTTTGAACTGGGGTGCGCTTTCGAGTCCGAATGTCATCGTCGGGCGACTGTTCGGCGCGGATGGACTGGGGCTTTACTCACGTGCCGGCAGTCTATTCTCCATGGCAACGCAACTATTCTCCACGACGGTTGAGCGGGTCATGTTCTCGGGTTTGTCGGGAGTTCAGGACGATGGCGAGCGTGTAACGTTGCTCTTTCGGCGCATGCTGTCCGTGTTGCTGCCTATCTACGTCACTATAGGCGTCGGGCTCGCCATCCATGCCGAGCCGATCATTCGTATCCTGTTCGGTTCTCAATGGTTGCCCACGATCCCCGTGACCAGTGTGTTGTTCCTGGCATTTTCAGGCCGCGCCAGCTACAAAATCTCGGAGTCACTAGCGCTCAGCAAAGGACGTTTCAACGGCGTTGCCTTTCGTCAATTGCTCTATCTTGTCCTTGTGAGCGTTGGCTTGCTGGTAGGATCTCCGCACGGCCTGGTCGGAGTCGCGAGCGGCTTCACTGCTGCAATCTGGATATTCTACGTGGTGAGTGTTCTCCAGGCTCGGCGTCTTGTTAATCTCAGCTGGGCAAGCATCGCCTTCGTGCACGTGCGCGCCGTTGGGATCGCTGGCGTTGGCGCATTCGCCGACATCGCGGTGATCTGGTCCTTCTCACGGTTTGGCTGGCTTCTGTCGCATGGTGCGGGGGCAGTGGCGCTAATCATCGTTCTTGCGGTGACGATGTCGCTGTTGCCGGATCGGATCATCGGCGAGGATCTGGTTTGGGCCCGGCGCAGAATATTCTCACTGATCAAGATCCGGACGGGCAGGCCGGTGGTTGGCCTGCCCGTTGTGTCGGTCGACTGAGGCTGACTGACAGCCCAGGCGCCTACATGTTGCCATCTAGCTGACGGCGCGAAGCAAAGACTTGGGTCGCGAAGGCTTGTGACCGACGCTGTTGTAAATGAAGCCGTGGCGTTCGATCTCGGCCGCTCGGTAGACATTCCGGAGGTCGACCAGAATAGGCAGATGCATCAGCTCGCGAAGCCGTGGGAAGTCCAGTGCACGATAAGCATCCCACTCCGTCACTAAAACCAGGGCGGACGCATTGTCAGCGCAAGTGTAGGCATCCGGATAGAACGTCACTCCGCTAATAACCCCCTGGGCCTGCGCCATTCCCACTGGATCTGTAACATTGACCGTCGCGCCGGCGTCGAGCAACGCCTGAACGATCGCGATGGATGGAGCATCGCGCATGTCGTCGGTATTGGGTTTGAAGGTCAGCCCCAGCAATCCGATCGTCTTGCCTTTAACGGAGCCGCCACAGGCGGCAATGACCTTACGAGCCATGGCGCGCTTTCGCTGGTCGTTTACGGCAGCGGCCGTTTCCACGATACGTAACGCTCCACCATAGTCTTGCGCCGTCTTGACAAGGGCCGCCGTATCTTTCGGAAAGCATGACCCACCATAGCCTGGGCCGGCGTGCAGGAATTTCTGACCGATCCGGTTGTCCAGCCCCATACCGCGCGCGACATCCTGGACATTGGCATCGGCTAGCTCGCAAAGGTCTGCGATCTCGTTGATGAACGTGATCTTGACGGCCAGGAAGGCGTTAGATGCGTATTTGATAAGCTCGGAAGTTCGCCGCTCCGTGAAGAAGATTGGCGACTGGTTGAGGAACAGTGGGCGATAGACTTCGCTCATTACATCCCGTGCACGCTCTTCCTCGGTGCCGATGACAATACGATCCGGCCGCTTGAAGTCGCCGATCGCAGCGCCTTCACGCAAGAATTCCGGATTTGAAACAACCGAGAACTGCAGATCAGGTCGCGCCGACCTGATGATGCTCTCGACTTCATCACCGGTTCCAACCGGTACCGTCGACTTGAGAACGATGATTGCATAGCCATCGACGGTTCCCGCTATATCGCGCGCTGCCTGGTAGACATAACTCAGATCCGCATGGCCGTCGCCCCGTCGTGATGGCGTGCCGACGGCGATGAAGATGACGGATGCGCCTTTGACAGCAGCCTTGAGATTTGTGGTGAATCGCAATCGATCGGCGGAAATATTCCGGGTGACGAGGTCGTCCAGTCCGGGTTCAAAGATCGGAATGGTACCAATCTTGAGGTTCTCGACCTTGGTGGAGTCCGTATCCACGCAAGTCACAGAGTGACCAAAGTCTGCAAAACAGGCTGCCGAAACCAGTCCGACATAGCCAGCACCTACTACCGTAATATCCATCGTTCAAACCTCTTTTACTCGAGAAAACGAAAGTCCGGCAATTGCACATATTTGAAGCGACGCGCGAACGGCACCTCATAGCCTGATATGCAGAATCCCTGCCAATTCGCGGGACCGGTGGACGGTATGACTCAGCTTGAGGAGTTCACGTGCAACGCGAAAGCCGATGAAGCCGGCTGTGCCCGTGACAAGAAAACGCATTGTTGGCTTCCTTTCGGGATATGCGGGGATGGCCAACGTCAACCTCCCGATAGCATTGTCCTTACGATTCCATCGGCCGCCCGGAGCGCCAGCTGTATGATTGTGAAAGTCGGATTGGCGCTGCCAGAAGTTGGGAATGCCGATGCGCTGGCGATCCAGATGTTCGGGACCGCATGGCATCGCAGATCCGGATTGACGACAGAATCTGCCGGTATAGTGCCCATGCGTGTCGTGCCGGACGGGTGAGAAGTGTCAATAGAGTCGGAGAGGGACAGGGTTCCCTCGATCACGTTCGGATTCCAGATTACCGGACAAAGCCGCTCGATCCCCGCACGAACCCAGAAATCGCGGAGGCACTGAATCGTCCGCAGGAAGGTGCGGAGATCGGTCTCGCCTGGCGCCCATTGCAGCTTGGGTAGCGGAACGTCGAAGCTGTCGCGCTGCTGCGAGAGTGCAATTTGGTTGTCGTAGACGGGGACTTGCTCGATCCTGACATCGAGGCGTAGTTCGGCCGCCGATGGTAGAAATTTTTTCTGCGTCAGCGCGCGCCAGAGACGAAGGCTCCTCAGCAAATCGACGTTTGTCGAAAGATAAAGAAACTTTCGTAGCGAATGCTGTATCTCGTGCCGCTGGAAATCGCGAACGAGGGCTCTCAGCATGTCCAGTGGCGTTCCGTCGGATATATGAAGGCGCACTTCGGCATAGGCGCTGGCGACGGCATTGATATCCTGCGCCTGGTCACTGAGCTGGAAGTAGAGCTTTCGGCGAGTACTCCCCCAGTAGTCGTAACCGAACAGGCGGGTTACGCGACTATCGTCTCCAGGCTGCAGGCGCCCGACTTCGAGCCGGATATGATCCTGGAAATAATGGCCTAGTGCACGGCAGTTTTCGAATGCGCGATATTGTGTCTGCAAATTTAGCAATAGCAGCAGGCGCGTCGTTTCTATCGTGCCAGCTGAGATCAGGAACTGATCGGCCCTGACCTGAAGCTTGCGGCCTCTGAGCGAACGTGCCTCGACCGAGGTCAGTCGACCCGTCGCTTCGTCGACTTGCAGGCGGCAAGCGGTTGCTCCGAGATAGAGCTGGAGACCGGAACTGCGTGCGATCTCCCGCCTCAGCCGCTGGCCGATATTTCGGCGCCGGAAGTTTGGCCATTTTGGCAGGCGGATCTGGATATCCGGATCGCGCCGCGGAATGACAGTATCGGGGTCCAAGCTGTCAAGAACGTCGCCCTCGAAAGCGCTGTTGTCCAGACCGAATAAGCGCTCGATCTCAGTCGTATAGATATCGAGTTCGTGGATCGGAAACGGCCAGCCATCCAGCGACAGATGCGGCCGTGGACCCGTGTCGTGCGGTGTCAGTGGAAGAAGGCGGCCACCCCACCAGCGCGATGTGCCGCCAAGGCCGCGCATCCGTCCCGTCATGGCGCCGGCATATGACGTCGTCGATGTGTCCGCGCGGTTCAACTCGTTGATGTCAGACTCGACCGTCTGATAACCGCTTTCAAGAAGGATTACGGAATAGCCCAGCCTGGCCATGCGCAGCGATGCAACCAAACCGGCAAAGCCGGCTCCGATGACACATATCTGTGCAAACTTCGTCTCGTCGATCTCTGCGTCGCGGAGGTCTCGAATAGACATTCGCTCGTCCACGCTCAGTCGCATCGCGCAAGCGCGATACAATGGATTTAAAAGGATGCGAAAATAGCCCCAAGAATGTAGTGCAAGAAGAATGCCGCAAAGCTCTCGCGGGAGTCATGTGGCGTTATCGGCAGAAACTCTGTCTCAGCTAATATTGTTTTCGATCGAAGTCCTAAAATTACCCCACGTCGAGACGACGAAGTCACAGCGCTGACATCTGACTTCCTGATCCTCTCTGAGGACCTTCGGGATCCGAATGGATGGGCTTCCGCATGCTGCGCAGTGAAACTCGCGCCAGCCTGACGAGCGAGACTCGTCTTCCCAGCTACGGTCCGGCATACGCACCTCTCAAGCTCGAGATGAACTACTCATGCAATAGTGAGGCCAGCTCTGGCATGTCGATTGCTTGACGCAGGATGTAGTGCGTCATGGGCTTCATGCCCGGGGCCGGCGACCGATTTCGACGGAGCAAAGGACCTATGACCTATTCCGCAACTCATCCGACGCCGGAAGTCATTGATGAGCAGAAGCCGCATGCTGGAAGGTTAGAATCGGCGTCGGCTGATGCGTTCAAAGGTATCTGCATCTTCCTTATCATCTTCGGACATAACAAAAGCCTGGAATATGCGAGCCCGGAGTTCCGGGCTTTTCTGTATTTGTTTCACGTCGCGATGTTCTTGTACTTGCCGTTCCTGAGGCCGTGGCAGACGTGGGGGCGGGCAAAACCACTCGACCTGATCATCCGCTACGGCTGGCCATGTGTGGTGTTCACACTCGTCTACTCACTTATCTTTGTAAAATTCTCCGGTCGCTCATTGACTGAAGTACCCATGCTGGTCGCTGAAGCCGTGCTTGCCATGAGCGCGCGTGGCTTCGATCACGCGACAGGCCTTCAGCTGCTCTGGTTTTTGCCAGCGCTGATCGGTATCCGTTTCGCGATGATGCTCGTGGCACCGCTCGCAGGCGCGCAATTATGGCCTGTTCTGGCCGTCGCGGCTTTCGCCCACAGTCTGGTAGGTCTGTTGCCGGAGAGTCTGAAATACGTCACGCCATTCGGGTGGCCGATTGCGGCGTTGCTGCTGTTTCCGGGAATGGTAATTGCGCTCCTCGACCTTGGGCGACGCCGAATACCAGTGTGGATGCTCATCGGCCTTGGCGCGATTGCATTGACGCTCATGCTCGCGACGGGGCTGATCAATCGTGGTCATCCGCTCAATGTCGGAATGATCTTTGTGCCCTCAGTCGCAACGCCGTTGAAATTGATTGCGCTCGACCTCATCCAGATATGGGCCTTTGTCACTCTCATGGCCGTTAGCCGGTTATTGCCGGTGCAAAGGTTGTTCGGCGGGCTTGGCAGGATGTCCTTCGATCTCTTTGTCCTTCACCAGCCGATCTATATCGGGATCCGCGCGATATCGCCGGCGGTGCTGGTCACCAATTGGGGGCCTTGGGCGACAGGCGCTGCGACGCTCGCTTTGACGATTGTGATCGCCGTGGGTGTTGCTGTTGTCATTCGCAGCGTGCCGCCAGTGCACAGGCTCCTGTTTCCGGCCGGCGTGGGCTCCTTCGGTCGCTTGTGGAATCCGCGCCTGCAGCAGTGAGAACCCTGGCCTGGCCGAGCCGGCGAACGGGCGAGTTGAAAGTAAACGGGGCAGAGTGAGGCAATTATGCAGGCCGAGACGAGTTCTTCGAATGACGCAAGCGCCGTCAAAGAGATGGCTCGCGCTGCAGCTTTTTATATCAAGCCGGGAGGCTCATTCGTCCTGCTTGGCATTGCCTTTGTCCTGACGCTTGCGATGCTGGGCCGTAACGGCATTTTCGGCGTTGTCGAAACATTCTCGGACGAGCATGACCACTTCAAGCGGTCAATGATGTTTGCCAGCATTGTCCGCGGAAATGCAAATCTCGAGACCATCGGCACATTCTATGCGGGGGGAATCTGGCCGCCGCTCTATCCGATGCTGATGGGCAGTATTCAGGCACTAACGAATTGCGGCGTGGGGTTTCTTCGGGGAACTAGTGTATTGCTGACCTATGGTGGCTTTGGGTTTTTGATCGCCGCGATAGCGCGGCCATGGGGCCGCTATATCGGCATCGTCGTTGTCGCCCTGTTCGTTATCGGAACACATTATTACTTTCAAATTCGTCCTGAAAGCCTGGTGCTCCTGTTGCTCGGCGCCGCGATATTTCTGATCGTGAAGTATCGCCTGTTCTCCGTTGGTACGCAGGGACAGCCTAGCCGGTATGTGCTTTGCGGGGCATTGTTCGCGATGGCTTGTCTGACACACGCTTTCGTTGCGGTGCTGGCCATTTATCTTGTGATACTCGCTCTGCTCAGGATCCGGTATCGGTTTCATTTTGTGGTGGCATTTGCCCTGATCGCCGGGCCCTACGTTGCTGCGCAGGCGATGATACATAACGGCGTGGTGCTATTCGCGACCACGGCCGAGGAAAATCTTGCACGGAACAATAATGTGTTCCTTCGGAATCATGAGCGACCGCAGGCGGATGAACTGCTCTTCGCGGAAATGGAGCGGCGGTATAAAGCGGGTGACAAGGTGACATACCCGCGCCCCATGTTGTTGCCCCAGGGAAGATACGAGCAGTGGCTCCATGACGAAAACAAGCGCCGCATATTCAAGGAAATGGCCATGGAGGAGGTCCGCGCCGATCCGGCGGGCGTAGCGATCCGGGCGATGCAGCGCGCCACAGGCCTGATTGGCGAAGAGGGCTGTGTCCCGGGCCAGCGTTATGGCTGTAATGTCGGCCCAAAACTCGACCTGATGGCATTCTACGGCCTCGAGCTAATGGCACTCATCGGTTTGATCTATGTGGCACGAAGTGAACGAATTCGAGTTTCATCATTCTCATTTGCAATCGCATGCGTCGCGTTGCTCGCTCCCATGATTGTCACCCAGGCGGTGGAGCGCCAGTTCGTTATTGTGCTGGTATTGGCATCGTTCGGTGGATTGGCTCGCCTCAAATCGCCGCGAACATAGGCACCACGCGCGACGCGGGCGCGGTCCGCAGTGCGAATGGTGCGCTATAGGACATCGCGCGCTTCCGAAGAAAAAGCTGCGGAAGGCTAATTTTACAGGAAAAGTAAGTCTCGGTTCCATCCGAACAAACTCGGAAGTGTAGTTTCTGTAGATGTCGTAAATGAAGGCGTTTCCTGCATATAATATGTACTTGCCGAAAATTGTACGCGTTCGATAGCCTACCCGAAGTGGAATTTTCCTTTAGGAGGATCCATTGCGTTTCGCAGCTTTAGATGGCTGGCGTGGTATAGCAGCCATCGGGGTTGCAGTTTTCCATCTCAGTGTTCTCGGTCATTTTTTTGATATTCCCTTTGTCCGAAAAGCGGATGTATTCGTCGATTTCTTCTTTGTCCTGAGCGGTTTTGTTCTTACTCACGCTTATGGCAGCCGCCTTTCGAACAAGGATGAGTTTTTTCGCTTCGCTATTCGTCGCTTCGGCCGGCTGTGGCCGCTGCACATTGTCACTACGCTTGTTCTGCTCGCAAGCGAGGTCCTGAAGTACGCGACGATGAAGTTTGCTGGCCTCGGTGCGGGCGCGCCTGCATTTGCCGGGCGAACGAGCATGGAGGCGCTCATCTATAATGTATTCTTGCTGCATGGTCTTGGTTTCTTCCCGGACTTCACCTGGAACCTGCCGAGTTGGAGTATCAGCACTGAATTCTACGTCTATGCAGCATTCGCAAGTATTTGCGTGGTGTTCGGACGGCCATCGGTGGTGATTGCGGGGGTAGCGGCTGCGCTGGCTGCCGTCGTCTTCTACATGTTGATCGGTCAACGTACCGGGCCGCCGCCGCTCTATACTGCTGTTCCGCGATGTATGTGTGAATTCTTCGTTGGCGTTTTCGTTTACCGGCTCTTCCGCATGACGCCGCCGTTGGGGGTACGTGTAGCGTCGTGGTTCGAGATCCCAATCGTTATCGTGATGGTCGTTCTGCTTTCGGTGTCATCCCGCAGCCAGCTGGCGCTCGTGAGCCCAATCCTTTTTGGAGCGGTTGTGTTTGTCTTCGCGGGCGGGGGCGGGATCGTATCGAACGGGCTCATGTGGCGGCCGCTTCAGAGCATGGGAGAGATTTCGTACTCGATTTATTTGGTTCATTTTGTTGTTCTGACCATTTTCAATGCGCTGACACGGGCGCTGGAGCAAAAACTGCATATGCCGCTGCGTGCGCAATTCGTTCATGACGGAGCCCCGTTCGATGTTCTCACGGTCGGTGGTCCCTGGTTTCTGGATCTCGTTGCGATTGGCTATCTCGTCATCGTGATCTTCGTGTCGCGTCATACGTACAATCTAATTGAGGTCCCGGCGCGGGATTTCTTCAACAATGTGGCCGCAAACATGTTTCCGGTCGCACCTGCGGGTAGTGCGAAGAAGCCGATTCCGTGTGGCCTGCGGGATGCGCTCTGAAGTCCGAGGCGGCGACAGGTGGGGCCTCGATGGGCTGGCGCAACGCAAGGCGGAGATGCAGACGAGTTGATGTGAGACGACCTGTAATACTGTGAGGCGAGCTGGAGTAAGGCGTATGGGCTTAGCAGAAGCGTCGTTATCCGGTATGTCAGTTCCGCTTATTGTCGATGTCGACGGAACGCTCCTGAAGACAGATTTGCTCGTTGAGACATTTCTTGCGTTGCTTTCGCGCAAGCCATGGAGAGCGCTGCTGGCACTGGCGGAGTTGCGGGAGGGTAAGGCTGCCTTCAAGGCACGGCTGGCGAGCGAAGCCGAGATCGATATCTCGCTGATGCCCGTGCGGGAAGAGGTCATCACCTTCCTTCACGGCGAGAAGGTTCGAGGGCGGAAGATCTATCTCGCGTCTGCGGCAGATGCGCAGCTCGTATCCGCACTGTCCGATCACCTTGGCCTGTTCGACGGTGTGCTTGGATCCGACGGCAAGATCAACCTGTCTGGTGCGGCCAAGGCGGATGCCTTGTGCGAGCGATTTGGCAGGGCGCAGTTTGACTATGTTGGCGACAGCCGGGCGGACCTTAAGGTCTGGAGCACCTGTAACGTTGCAATCGTCGCGGGTGGTCGTGGCGCCTGGCGCTCCGGGATTTCAGGCGGCCAGCCCGGCGTGGTGGAGATTGTTGGGTCTCAGCCGGGCCTTCGCGATTACATCTCGGCGCTGCGCCCGCATCAATGGCTGAAGAACGCGCTCGTGTTTGTTCCCGCTATCGCTGGACACGTCCTGATGACGACCTGGTTCGGGTCGATCCTCGCCTTCATCAGTTTTTGCCTGTGCGCGTCCGCTGTCTATATTCTCAACGATCTGCTCGATCTGCGAGCCGACCGGCAGCACCCGCGCAAGCGCCATCGTCCGTTCGCATCAGGGCGCGTTCCCATCATCCATGGAGCGGTGATGGCGCCTAGCCTGTTGCTCGCGGCGTTTTCCCTCACATTGTTCCTGCCGAAGGTCTTTGCGATCGTCTTGGCCGGCTACCTGGTTTTGACAACACTATATTCCTTTTGGCTTAAGCGCAAAGTTCTGGTGGACGTCATCGCACTCGCTTGCCTGTATGCAGCGAGGGTGATCGGCGGATCGGTAGCGACGGGCGTACTAATTTCTCAGTGGCTGGAAGCGTTCTCCATCTTCCTGTTCCTCAGCCTCGCGCTGGTGAAGCGTTCCGGAGAACTTGTTGATCGAGTAAACAGCGGACGTGGTGATCCGAGCGGACGAGGGTATCGGCTCGACGATTTGCCGGTGATCGAGTCCATGGCCGCTGCCAGCGGCTATTTGTCGGCGCTGGTGATGGCGCTCTACCTGAATAGCGAGGCTGTCGTAAATCTCTATAACAAGCCGCATCGCCTACTGCTGATCTGTGTGGCGTTGCTGTTCTGGACGAGTCGGATGTTGCTCAAGGCTCATCGCGGACAGATGGACGATGATCCCATCGTGTTCGCTGCGCGGGACCGGGTCAGTCTGGGCGTCGGAGCGGTATGCCTCGGTGTCGTGTATATCAGCCTATGAAGTCATCAACTCATAGCCTGATCGCGACTTATGTCGTCTTTTGCGTGATAGCAATGGCGACTAACCTCGGGACGCAGAACGCGTTGAGCTGGCTGCTAATAAAGCAGGGAGTTGCAGACCAGTTTCGACTGCTTGTCGTGCTCACCGGCGGTACACTGGCGGGACTTCTGATTAAGTACGTGCTGGACAAGCGCTATATCTTCGAGGACCGGAGTCGCGACCTTAACTCTCATGCGCGCAAGTTCTCAAAGTATACGGCGATGGGACTGGTGACGACGGCCATCTTCTGGATATTCGAATCCGTAGCGTTCTTCATCGTGCCGACGACAACGGGATTGATGGTCGGCGGCGTGATCGGGCTCACTATCGGCTATGTCTTCAAGTACCACCTCGATCGGCGATTTGTCTTTGAGGCGACGGTATGATGCTTTCAGGATGGGGACGATATCCTGTGCTGCCATGCACAGCCCGGAAGGCGCGCGGCGAAGCCGATGTTATCAAGTTGATGGCTTCAACAACAAGCCTGATCGCCCGCGGAGCGGGCCGCGCTTATGGCGACGCAGCACTGAATTCGCAGATGACGCTGCTGATGGAGGGCAGCGACCGCATTCTTTTTTTCGACAACGAGACGGGGCGTCTGACATGCGAGGCGGGAGTGCTTCTCGCCGACATCCTGAACGTCTTCGTACCGCAGGGCTGGTTTCCGCCCGTTACGCCGGGCACGCAATACGTGACCGTGGGAGGCATGATCGCCTCGGACGTCCATGGAAAGAATCATCATGGTGCGGGAAGTTTTGGCGAATATGTTGAGTCCCTTGAACTCGCGGTCAGCGATGGACGAACGTTGCGCTGTGCGGGTGATGAGAATGTCGACCTGTTCAATGCCACGATCGGCGGCATGGGACTGACCGGCGTCATCCTGCGCGCGACCTTCCGCATGCTGCGCATCGAGACGGACCTGATCGTTCAGGAAACGATCCGTGCAAACAACCTGAGAGAAGCTTTTGACGTGCTGGAGAAATCGCTTTCTGCAACGTATTCGGTCGCATGGATCGATAGCCTGGCAAAGGGCGACAAGCTCGGCCGCTCGGTTGTATTCACGGGAGAGCATCTGGCGGCAGCGGAATTGCCGAAGGATCGGGCATCTGTGCCATTTTCCGCCAAGCTTCCGAACGGGCGAAAAGTGCCATTCGACCTTCCCGGAATGACTCTGAACAGATTTAGCGTATCGGCCTTCAATGCACTCTATGTCGGATCGCGCAAATTCGGGCGCTCGTTGATCAATTTCCAGCCTTACTTCTACCCTCTCGATAGTATCGCGGAATGGAACCGGATCTACGGGCGCGCGGGCTTCGTTCAGTATCAGGTTGCATTTCCGCGCGAGAGCAGTTTCGCAGGAATAAGCGCGATCCTTCAGACTGCCTCTGACTACGGACTGGGGTCATTTCTCTCCGTATTGAAGCTCTGTGGGAGACAGCGGAATAGTCCACTCTCGTTTCCACGGGAGGGCTACACGCTGACTCTCGATTATCCCATTAGAGCAAGAACTTTCAGCATGCTCCTCGAACTTGATCGCATCGTCGATGATCACGGGGGGCGGATCTATCTGGCGAAGGATGCCAGGATGGGAGCCCGCATGCTGGAGCGTGGATATCCGCGGATCGCTGAATTTGCCGCTGTACGGCAACGGTTCGATCCAGATCGCAAAATGCGTTCCTTACTCTCTGACCGACTGGGCATCTAATGATGATCGCTTCGCCTGTTTTGATCGTGGGTGCCGCGTCCGATATCGGACGCGCGATTGCGGCGGAGTATGCCAAGGCTGGCGCTTCACTCATTCTCGCCGCGCGAAATGTCAGCAGGCTGGAGCCCGACGTGAAGGATCTGTTCTATCGATATAAGGCGGACGCGCAGCTAATGGAGCTTGATATTCTTGACGAGGGGCAGCGCGAAGCACTGCTTGGAAAACTAACGGAGGTTCCCGGTACCGTCATTTCCGTTGCCGGTGTTCTCGGCGACGAAGTGGCCGCATGGAGCAGTGCCGCTGCTGCTAACCACATCATGCAAGTAAATTATGTTGCTCCGTCCCTATTGCTCGGGGCCTTGGCCAATCTCATGGCGGAGCGGCCAGGCGCGTGCATCATTGGAATTAGCTCGGTCGCGGGAGACCGGGGACGCAAGAAGAATTATACATATGGTTCCGCCAAGGCAGGTTTCACTGCGTTTTTATCCGGTCTGCGTAATCGCTTCGGATCGAGCGGACTTCACGTGCTTACGGTCAAACCTGGATTTGTCGCCACCCGAATGACCGAGGGAATGGCACTTCCACCGCTTCTGACGGCGAGTCCGCAGCAGGTTGCCAGTTCCATCATCAGTGCACACCGCAAGAAGAAGGACGTACTCTATGTGCTGGGTGTCTGGCGAGGGATCATGTTCATTATCCGAGCGATCCCGGAACGTATGTTTAAATCCATGGATATCTAAGAAGGATCGAGGGTGGAGATGTCTGAGTGAGATCGTGGCCGATATCTGGCACCGTCCTTGCTTAGTATTTGGTTCGGCTCAGAAGATTTCGAGTCCAACTACCTTTCTATGCTTTCTACGACGCGCAGTATTGTGAAGTAGTGTCAGAGTAAGGGAGCATGCCGTGCTCGAATTGCATCGAAATTCGTTTCGTGTTGACCAAGAGATCAATCAGGCGCCGCCTTTTGGCGATCGAAGTCTTAGCCTGTCCGGATTCCTGGCAATATTCCGCCGAAACCGCTGGTTGGTGATAGGCTGCCTCGTCATCGCCTGGGGCATTGGTGCGACCGTTTATATGACGTCTCCCAAGCTATACACGTCGAAGGCCCGCATGATGCTGGATGCGACGAGGTCAAAGTTCCTGTCGTCGCAGCAAGCTAGCGCGCCCGACGGGGTTTTGGATGCCATGACCGTCGAGAGCCAAGTCGAGGTGGTGCGATCGGAAGGCGTTGCCATTGCTGTCGCCAAGAAATTGGATCTTGCCAACGATCCTGACTTTACTTCGCCGGGCGGGTCTCCAGTCGCGACTGCTATCCGGTTTGTTGTCGGCCTCTTCACCGAATCGTCCGATCCCAGCGAAAGCCGGGTTTCGCGTGCTGCAGTCGATAATCTGCTTGAGAATCTGACAGTCACTCGGGTTGGATTGACCTACGTCATCGAGATCAGCTTTCGCGCCCGTGATCCGAAGAAGGCTGCCATCATCGCCAATGCGTTTTCAGATGCATATATCGCAGGTCAACTGGAAGCAAAGTATAGCGAAGCGAAGAGAGCGGCCGACTGGCTGCGTGAACGAATTGCAGAGCTTCGGCAGGAGTCATTCGTTGCTGAAAGCGCCGTGCAGGATTTCAAATCGCAGAACAATATCGTCGACACCAAGCAGGGCCTCATTAGTGAACAGCAACTTGGCGAACTGAACACGCAACTGGTGCTCGTCCAAGGGCAGGTCGCGGAAGCCAAAGCACGACTGGATCGCGTGAACGTGGTCATGACCGAAGGTGTTACCAACGCCGCGGTCGCAGATACGTTGAAAAGTGAAGTTATCAACCGAATGCGCCAACAATATCTCGATATGCAGCAGCAAGAAGCACAATTGTCGAGAAAGTACGGACGCGAACACGGAGCCGCCGTCAACCTGCGAAACGTGATGATTGGCCTCGAGCGGTCGATGGCCGACGAAGTAAGCCGCGTTGCCGAGGCGAACAAAAGCGACTACCAAATTGCCCTGCTACGTCAGCAAGCGATCACTGCAAATGTAAATACCTTGATCAAAGGCGAAGCGCTGACGCGCAAGGCGCAGGTGACCCTACGCCAGCTTGAAAGCACAGCGCTGAGCTATCGCGCGATTTTTGACTCGTTTCTTCAAAAGTATGTGCAGTCGAATCAGCAAACTTCGGTTCCTTCCACGGAAGCGCGCGTTATCACGATTGCGACGCCGCCAGAAAAAAAGAGCAATCCAAAGGGCGGCATCATTCTTGGTATCGCAAGCGCGCTTGGCTTGATGGCCGGCGCAGCTGCTGCGTTTGGACGCGAGGCACTCGATCGGACGTTCCGCTCGACTGAGAGTGTCGAGTCGACGCTGCGCGTTTCTTGTTTCGGAGCTTTGCCGTTCGTAGCGGGGAGGAAATTGCGCAGGTCGGGACCGAAGATACTAGGTTTGGGAGAGCCTAAGACTGATGCTCCGGCCCGCGACCTCGACCCAGGCGAGTCAATTGCGCGCTACGTCATTAATGATCCATTCTCGCGCTTTGCTGAAACTCTTCGCACGATCAGGGTCGCTGCTGATCACGCCGGATTGATCGGGAAGTCGAAGGTCATTGGTATTGTTTCAGCGATGCCTGAAGAGGGTGCAACTACAATTGCTGCCAATCTCGCTCATCTGGTGGCGCATGCCGGCAATCATGTGTTGCTAATAGACGGCGGTCTGAGGGATGCCGGCCTGACGCGTGCGCTGGCTCCAACGGCGGCAACCGGACTACTCGATGCGATCGGACGTCCTGAAGATACCAATGAATTTTTCTGGCAAGATGGTGAGACGGGATTGAAGTTCCTGCCAGCGATAACGCAGGAAAGACCGATCCACACGGCGGAGAAACTCTCGTCGGTCGGGATGGATTTGTTGCTGAAGAAGGCCAAGGAGAACTTCGATTACATTATCATCGATTTGCCGCCGCTAACCAAAGCGGTGGATGCCAGGGCCATCAGCCCTCTGATCGAAAAATTCGTCTTCGTTGTGGAGTGGAGAAAGACCTCCTACGACGAAGTCATTGGTGCCCTGTCTACGGCACCAATGGTCTATGAGAAAATGCTGGGCGTTGTGCTTAATAAAGCGGCATCCTGAAAGTATCATTTGAGAGCTCGTCGGGTGAGCTGTGCTTATTCGATTGGCAGGAATCCGCGGTGCTCTCTGGCTCATTGGAGTCTCTCACCTCTGCTCTCAAGACTCCCAATGATATCAGTATGTTATTTTTGGTTTCCGGCCATAAGCATTCGTTAACCGTCTTTGGTCATCATCGATTAATCGATGTTGCCTGAAATCCTCCATTCCCAATAAAAAAGCACTGGTAGTTCAAAGGGGTTGGACGAGTCTGACCTGCCTTGGTACGGCATCTGCAGGCTATTGTTCAGAAATGCGTTTGCGTTCTTGCCAATAAGGCTGCCCCTTTGATGAATACGTCTACGCCAACCAATTCCGAGGGCGGTTTACGGATTACGCTTTTCTCCAACTGCGCGCGGCCTCGGCCTGTGTTGGCAGGGCTGGCATTTGTCTCGTTGCTGTTGGGAGGCTGTGCGGGCGGAGTGCTTCCGTCCAGTGGTCCTCCGTCAGCTAGGGTCTTCAAGGAGTCGGTCGACACGGTTGGTAACCCCAATTCGACCGTCGGCTATGTTGTAGTTAACCTCCGCCCCGAGGTGGTTACGCATTTGAATTCCGAAGATGGCGGGCGGCTCTTTAGCAACATGCGGGGACGCGCGAAGACGAGTGTTGCGCTTGGAATCGGCGATGTCGTCAGCATCACAATTTATGAGGCCCAGCGCGGCGGTTTGTTCACGTCGACCGAAGGCAATGCCGCGCCTGGCAACGCTGTGGAGCTGCCACGTCAGCAGGTCGACCTGGCCGGCAACATCACCGTGCCTTATGCTGGCGCCATCAAGGCTGCGGGCCGGTCACCGCAGGATGTGCAGCTTGAGATCAAGAGTAAGCTAAGCGGCCGTGCGATTGATCCTCAGGTCCTTGTTTCGGTCGCGGATCGAATCTCCAACAGCATCAGCGTTCTTGGCGAGGTGAATACGCCTGCTCGTATTCCGATCGAACCTGGCGGCATCCAGTTGCTGCCAGCGCTTGCCCGGGCGGGCGGCACAAAGGCACCGGCGTTTGAAAGTCTCATTTCGATCCAGAGAGAAGGGAAAATCGACAGCGCGCTGCTCGTTGCTGTAAATGAACGGCCGGACAACAATATTCAGCTTCGTCCCGGCGATGTCGTGACGGTTACGCGTCGTCCGCGCTACTTCTTGGCTTTCGGCGCGACTGGTCAGACAACAACTCTTGGGCCCCTGGATCGTCGCTTCCCGTTCGACTCGTACCGTATGTCTCTCGGAGACGCTCTCGCCAAGGCCGGCGGTCTTCAAGATGACCGCGCGCAGGCGGCAGCCGTATTTCTCTATCGATTTGAGTCGCGCCAAGCACTTGAGCGCATGGGCGTAGACGTGAGCCTGCATCCCGGCCCGCTTGTCCCGACAGTGTATCGGGCAGACCTCGAAGATCCATCAGGTTACTTTCTCATCTCGGATTTCATCATGCGTGATCGGGATATGATCTACGTTTCGAACGCGCCCTCTGTTGATTTCCTGAAGTTTATCACTCTTATCCGATCGGTCCCGCAGACCGTATCCGACTACAGGGTGGCTGCGGAAGCTCGCTTCTGATTCTTTGAAATCACGCGCATCAGATGCACGCTCGCCCCATGTGTCCAAAACATGGGCGCCTACCGCGAATGCTAACAAGATTTTGCGCCGCGGAATCGAATATTCTGGACTCTGGGTGTAGTTTCGTTAGTTCGATAGTTGCCTCACAAAATTTAGCTTGGGACGCATTAACGTTCTGCTTAGGCAGCGAGAGCTGACATGAGCGTCATCATGATGCTGATTATAATCAACGGGCTGGCTGGCTTTGCGCTCGGTCTGCTTGGACGGAGCGGCATCGCAATTTTTGCGCTACTTGGCTCGATGCTTTTCTCAGCAATTGTACTCTCAGCTAATGTCGAAGGCCAGATTGTCTGGAAGACGCTTCTTTGCATGTTCACCGGGCAAGCCGCGTTTCTGTTGGCTTCCGTGTTCGTCTTCTTGCGGAGCAATAAGCGCCGTTCTTCCGAAATTCCTTTATCGCAAGATGTCGCAATCAAGGAAGCAAAGCGGTGGGAGAAGAAGCCCGCTAGCAAGACGCATTAGCTGTTGGAGACAACCGCAGGCATACCGTCGAGGCGCTAGGAAGTTATCGAACAAGCCGGTTAATCTGGAGCGGAGCCGGTGCAACGATCCGCTTACTCCAGCGTCGCATCCGAAGCAATTCTCCGCCTCCGCATCCGACAGCGGGTACCATTGCCGCAATAGCAACGCCTTCAGCATCACCAGTGGATCATGGGCCGCCGGCCTGCACCCTCGAACTTCAATCGCGCCAGCAGCGACACCAGTGCTTCCGCAAGGCTCAGTTTATCCCGCTCCGCCATCCTCCTCCTTCGATCCATGCCTCTCAGCATCGAATCACAGAATGACAATTTTGGAACGACTCCCAGGAGGGAACGGCCGAGCCGAGGCGCGATCGAGTTCGCAACAGATGGACCGTGATGAGCCCGAGAACGCACGCCGAATCTCTGTCGGAAATCAACGATCCGCCAAATCGTGGGTTCCAATTCACTATCAATTCTCGTCGCCTAAAATTGTCACCGCGAATCGGCCTGCAGTGCCTTCGTATCCAATACTCGACAATGACGCCCGTTACTCAGTCGCCTGTTCCGTTCACCGGCGATGAGCGATGAACATATTCGCCGTCTCTGTGGTAGATCAACAGCGGCACATTCGAGGTTTATAAGGTGGCTTGGCTCGCCGCTCCACGACCCGCTTACCGCGGAAAGCGTTGGGTGAACGGGCAGCATCTGCGGCGCTGCACGTCTTGAGATTAACCTGCTCAGATCAGCTTCAGCCCCTTCAAACTCGAATGGCCGTGTTTGCCGACGATGATGTGATCATGCACCGCGATGCCGAGCGGTGCGGCAACATCGATCACGGCCTTGGTCATCTGAACATCGGCCTGTGATGGCGTCGGATCGCCGGATGGATGGTTGTGCACCATGATGATCGCTGTCGCGGATAGTTCGAGCGCGCGCTTCACGACCTCCCGCGGATAGACCGGTGTGTGATCGACGGTGCCGACCTGCTGGACCTCGTCCGAGATCAACTGGTTGCGCTTGTCCAGGAACAGAATACGGAACTGCTCCTTGTCGGCGAAGGCCATGGCCGTGCGGCAATAGTCGATCACCGTGGCCCATGACGACAATGCGGTGCGCTGTTTCAATTGCCCCTTGGCGACGCGGCTGGTGGCAGCGGCGATCAGCTTGATCTCGGTGATGGCGGCTTCACCGAGGCCGTCGACCTCGCGCAGCCGCGTGTCCGGGGCATGCACCGTCTCAGCGAAGGAGCCGAATTTCGTGATCAGCGATTTCGCCAGTGGCTTCACATCCCGGCGCGGCAGCGCACGGAACAGCACCATTTCCAGCAGCTCGTAGTCGCTCAGCGCATCGGCGCCGACGCTCCGAAAGCGTTCCCTCAGTCGCTCCCGATGGCCATGATAATGTGGCGCTTCGGCAAGACCCGGCGGCACAGTCGGATCGATGGGGCTGACGGGCATGTGGCGCAAACGCTCGCATGGACACTATTCGCGAGCATGCCGTGCCCGGCTACATTTGCAACCAGAAAGTGTCTGTAGCGCTGCGGCGATTTGAAGTTTAGGCGGCGGGCGTCGGCGGCTGTTCGTTATGCCGCTTGGACAGCGTGAAAATCTCAACGCCGGTGGCGGTCACGCCAACGGTGTGCTCGAACTGCGCCGACAGCGACCGGTCGCGGGTCACGGCGGTCCAGCCGTCGGACAGAACCTTCACATGCGGTTTGCCGAGATTGATCATCGGCTCGATGGTGAAGAACATGCCGGGGCGCAAGGTCACGCCTTCGCCAGGGCGGCCGACATGGATGATGTTCGGCTCGTCGTGGAACATGCGGCCGAGGCCATGGCCGCAAAAATCGCGCACCACGCTCATCTGCTGCGGTTCGACGAAGCTCTGGATCGCATGGCCGATGTCGCCGGTGGTATTGCCGGGCTTGACCACGGCGATGCCGCGCATCAGCGATTCATAGGTGACCTCGACCAGACGCTCAGCCTTGCGGGCGAGTTCGCCGACGCCATACATGCGGCTGGAATCGCCATACCAGCCCTCGACGATGAAGGTGACGTCGACATTGACAATGTCGCCTTCTTTCAGCGCGCGGTCGCCGGGCATGCCGTGGCAGACCACGTGATTGATCGACGTGCAGGTCGAATAGCGATAACCGCGATACATCAGCGTGGCCGGAAAGGCGCCATGGCTGAAGGCGAATTCGCGGACGAAGTCGTCGATCGCCGAGGTCAGCACGCCCGGCTTCACCAGATCGGTCAGCTCGTCGAGACACTGCGACACCAGCGCGCCGGCCTTGCGCATGCCGGCAAAAGCGGCGGGACCATGCAGCTTGATCTGACCGGTTTTGCGCTGGGAGGTTTCGGAGGCTTCGACGTAGCTCATCAGGTGATCTTGCCAGGCAGGATGCGACGGGAATGCGTGATTTGAGGCCCCAATTTAATGGCTGGGGCGGTCAGCGCAAGCCAAAGCAGCCTCTCCAGGACCTCATTGCTCGGTCCCCACGCCAGCCATATTCATGGCTGAATCGGCACTCGGCCGGCCAAAACGATGCTGCCGTGGTCGATCCGGCAGGTATAGGCGATGGCTTCGACGCCTGCGGTGCAGGCTTTGTCGAAGGCGCGGCCATAGGCCGGGTCGATATCCCGCGCCAGCGCAAAAGCCGTGGATGAGCCGATCTGGACCACGAACAGCATCATGGCCCGGGCGCCTGTGGCAACCATGGCGGCCAGTTCGTCGAGATGACGGGCGCCGCGTGCGGTGACGGAATCCGGGAACTCTGCCAGTCCGAGCTGGCGCATCATGTGGACGTTCTTGACCTCGACATAGCAGGGCGGCCGCGACGGGTGTTCCAGCACGAAATCCACCCGCGATGCCGCACCATATTTCACCTCGCGGCGGATGGTGTCGTAGCCGGCGAGTTCGGGGATTGCGTTCGCCGCCAGCGCCTCGGCGACAATGGCATTGGGGTGCATTGTATTGACGCCGACCAGTTCCGGGCCATTGCCGAAATCGGCTTCGATCAGCTCCCACGAAAAAGGCAGCTTGCGGGTCTTGCTCGGCGACTTCGACAGCCAGACCCGCGCGCCGGCCGCCTGCAGGCCGAGCATCGCGCCGGGGTTGGCGACATGGGCGGTGATAATGCTGCCATCGGCGAGCTCGACATCGGCAAGGAAGCGCTTGTAGCGCCGCAGCAGCGTCGCCGGAACCAGATCGGCCTGTAGCTTCATCAGAACTATTCCGGACCGGATGCGACTTCGACAATGGTTTCGACCGGTAGTGCACCGCCACGGATCTTCAGCTCGCGGACCGGATAGGGCACCCGGATGCCCTCGCGCTTGAAGGCATCCCACAGTCCCAGCATGACCTCGCTCTTCACGGCATCCATGCCATCGGGCGAGTCGATCCAGAAGGTCAGTGAGAATTTCATGCCGGCTTCGGCGAATTCAGTGAGGATGCAGTTCGGCGTCTTGGCCGTATTGGCCCGTGGCGATGCCGTTGCGACGTCAATAGCCAGCTTGCAGACGATGCGCGGATCCGCATCGTAATTGGCGCTGAAATTGACCTTTACCAGCGTGTCCTTGTCCGTATAGGTCCAGTTCACCACCTTCTGGGTAATAAGGTCCTCGTTGGGGATCAGGAACTCGCGGCCGTCGCCCGCGGCGACCGAGATGTAGCGCGTATTCATCGCACTGATGCGGCCGGAGCTGTCGCCGATGGTGACGAGGTCGCCGGGCTTCACCGATTTATCCGCCAGCAGGATCACGCCGCTGATGAAATTGGCGACGATTTTCTGCAGGCCGAAACCGATACCGACACCGACCGCGCCGGAGAACACGGCAAGGGCCGAGAGATTGATGCCGACCGCACCCATGACGAGAGCGACGGCGAACACCATCAAGAGCAGGCGCACCAGCTTGATCAGCAGGACCTGGATCGAAGGGGTCAGATCGTGGGACTGCCTGATGCGGCCTTCGAGAAAATTGCTGGCGATGTTCGAGAGCCATAGCGCTACCGCGAGCAAGACGCCGAGCTTGATCAAGAGCAGCGGGGTCAGCCGGAGGCCGCCGAGATCAATCCCGTTCGCATCCAGCATGGTGATGGTCGGCTGCAACTGGCCGACAATGCTGAGCGCCGCCACGAGCCAGGCCGAGATCGACACCAGCCGGACCAGGAATTCGTTACGGATCACGCTGGTGACAAGCCGGATCACCAGCCAGGCGAGTGCAAGCTTCGCGGCCATTGACAGCAAATAGCTGCGGCTCGGCCATGTCACGCTCAGCATGATCACGCGGTCGAGGGTCATCAGGATCGCAAAGGCCGCAGTGGCCGCGCTGCCGACGAGAATGCGCATGAACATGCGCAGCGGCGCCGGCCAGCCCATCGCCAGCGAGGTCATATCGACTCGCGAGCGGATTGCGGCCCCGATGGCGAAGGCAATGCCGCCGCCGGCCATCATAAGTCCGAGCTGCAAATAGAACCACGGCGAGGTTACCTCGGCGCCGAACGATCGTGCGGTTGCCAGCACGAATTCGTGGGTGTCGGTCAGGTCAAGCATCGCGCAGCTCTCGTTGTCGTGAATGTATCGTGTGGTGTGGAATCATCGCTGGACGGCGCATTTGATTCGGATGGGCAGAGATTCACACAAGCACCACGTCGGCGCCATCGAGCGGAGCTTCGGTCTTGAGCAATTCCCGAGAAATATACCTGCAAATAGGTATCACGCAGAAAACGTTTGGCGTCTCGGGGTGACGACGATAAGCATGGATTTACAAGTATTTCCGGCCTCGGAGCCTCATGGCGTCACTTGATTCCGTCAGCATTGCCATCCTTCTCGGCGCAGTTCTGGTCATGGCCGGCATCCTGTCCAGCCTGCTTGCGCTTCGCTTCGGCGCGCCCTTGCTGCTGTTCTTCTTGTTTATCGGCATGGTGGCAGGCGAAGCGGGCCCCGGCGGACTGCGGTTTGACGACGTCCATACAACCTATGTGGTCGGCTCGGTTGCACTCGCGCTGATCCTCTTTGACGGTGGGTTGAAGACACGATTTCAGGCCATTCGCGCGGTGCTGGCCCCGTCGATGGTGTTGGCCACGATTGGCGTGTTGTTGACGGCGTTGATCACGGCACCGGTCGCCAAATATGCCCTCGACCTGAATTGGACCCAGGCGCTGCTGACCGGCGCGGTGGTGGCTTCCACCGACGCGGCTGCTGTCTTTCTGCTGGTCCACGCGCAAGGCCTGCGCCTCAGACCGAGGGTTGGCGCGACACTCGAAGTTGAGTCCGGAACGAACGATCCGTTCGCCGTCTTTCTGACTCTGACGCTGGTCAAGCTTCTGTCGCTGGGGGACGCCTCCGCCGGTCATGTGGCAATGGAGTTTGTTCAGGAAGCCGTGCTGGGCACCCTGATCGGCGTCGTCGGTGGCCGGTTGGTTGTCTTGGCCATGAATCGCGTGGCGCTGCCGCAGGGGTTGCATGCGCCCTTCGTCTGCACCGCGGCTCTGGTGATCTTCGGGCTGGCTCAGATCGCTCACGCCTCAGGCTTTCTGGCGGTCTATCTTGCCGGCATCATCATCGGCAATCGTCCGACGCGGGCGCATAATTCCGTGGTGACGTTCCTCGACGCTGCGACGTGGCTGGCGCAGATCGTGATGTTCGTCATGCTCGGTCTTCTGGTGTCGCCGGAGCGGCTGGTGGGCAGCATCATTCCGGCGGTCGGCGTTGCCCTGGTTCTGATGTTCGTGGCGCGCCCGGTCGCGGTCTTCCTGTGTTTGCAGCCCTTCCGCTTCAACTGGCGCGAAAAGATGTTCGTTTCGTGGGTCGGCCTGCGCGGTGCCGTCGCAATCTTCCTTGCCTCGATCCCGATGCTGGTTGGTCTGCCCAAGGCGTCGCTGTATTTCGACGTCGCTTTCGTGGTTGTGATCATTTCGCTGTTGTTTCAGGGGTGGACGCTGGCTTTTGCCGCCCGGAAGCTGCATGTCGCTCTGCCGCGCACCGACAGGGGGCCGCGCCGTATCGAACTCGATTTGCCAGGTCAGCTCGAACAGCAACTGGTCGGCTATGCCGTGCGCCCGAAGAGCCTCTACCTGAAACGCAACCTTATTCCGTCATGGTCGAAGCCGACGCTGGTCATTCGCGATGAGCGCATCCTGACGCCGGCGGAGGCCGAGCCTGTTACGGCCGGCGATTACATCTATCTGCTGGCGCCGCCGGAAAAGGCCGAGGCGCTGGATCGCTTCTTTGTCGACATGCCGCCGAGCATGGCGCCGGACCCGCATCTGCTTGGTGACTTCATGGTGTCTGGTGAAATCACTCTCGGCGATCTTGCGGCGATCTACGGCATTGCCGTCGATCCAGCCCAGGAGTCGCTGACGCTGGCCGATTATTTCGACATCCATCTCGATCATGCGCCGACCGTTGGCGCCGCCTTGCCGATCGACAGCATCGATCTCGTCGCGCGCAGCCTTGGCGGCGGACGCGTCAATGTGGTTGGCCTGCGTCTGCCCGAAGACGAAGATCCCGCGCCGCCAAAGCTGACACGCAGGCAAGCCCTCAAGGCGAAACTGAAGCGAGGCTGGACCACGCTGTCCGGCGCCTGATTGGCTCAGGCTGCCGGGATGATACGCGGCAGGATCTCGGTGCCACCGAAGGCCGCGACACGGCCACGCTTCAGCATCACGACCTGCGTCGCCAGTTGCCGCATCTCGTCGGCATCGTGACTGACGAAGACCATCGGCACATCGCCTGCATCGCGCAGCCGCTTGAGGTAGGGCAGGATCTCTGCCTTCCGCTCCTCGTCGAGCGCCCCCATAGGTTCGTCGAGCAGTAGCAGCCTCGGTTGAGATAGCAGCGCACGTCCCAGCGCCACGCGTTGACGTTCACCGCCCGAGAGGCCGCCGGGACGACGATCGAGCAGATGTCCGATATCAAGCATCTCTGTAATGCGCGTTTCCTCAGCAGAATCGCGTGTCAGGCGGTTCATCCGGCGTCCGTAGTCGAGGTTCTGCGCGACGCTCAGATGCGGGAACAGTCGCGCATCCTGAAACACATAGCCGATTCGGCGCCGATGCGGCGGAACGTGGACGCGCGCGCTGCCGTCATAGAGCACGTCGCCATCCACGGCGATGATGCCGCGATCCGGCTGCACGAGGCCGGCGATCATGCTGACCAGCGAGGTCTTGCCCGCACCTGAGGAGCCGAACAGGCCCGTCACGCGGCCTTCGCTGGTGAAGGCGACGTCGACCGAAAACTCGCCGAGTTGTTTGAACACGTCAACGCGCAGCACGATCAGTTTCCATGCAGCCGTTGCGTCGCGCGGCGCGCGAACCATTCCGAAGCGATAAGCGCCAGTACGGCGATGCCGATGGAGATCATCACCAGACGTGAAGCTGCCGCGTCACCGTCGGGCGTCTGGATCAACGAGTAGATCGCGGAGGAAATCGTCTGGGTCTCGCCGGGAATGTTTGAGACGAAAGTAATGGTGGCGCCGAATTCGCCGATGGCCTTGGCAAAGCCGAGGACCATGCCGGCCAGGACGCCGGGCAGCGCCAGCGGCAGGGTCACCGTTGCAAATACTTTCCACGGCGATGCGCCGAGCGTGCTCGATGCCTGTTCGAGCCGCCGGTCAACCGCCTCAATCGAGAGCCGGATCGGCCGCACCAGCAGAGGGAACGACATCACGCCGCATGCAAGCGCGGCACCCGTCCAGCGAAAGGCGAAGACGATGCCGAGATGTTCGGCGAGCCAGGCGCCGAGAAGGCCGCGTTTGCCGAGCAGCAGCAGCAGCAGATAGCCGGTGACGACGGGCGGCAGCACCAGCGGCAGATAGATTATGGCGTCGATGATCGGCTTGCCCCAGAAGTCACGCCGCGCGAGTAGCCAGGCGACGCCGATTCCAATCGGCGTCGAGATCAATGTCGCGATCACGGCGACCCTGACTGAAAGCAGGATCGCCGTCCATTCTTCAGGAGAGATGTCGGACACGTGTCAGGACGTCGGCTTGACCAGGAACGTGAAGCCGTACTTCTCAAGAACCGTCTTTGCGGCCGATGACCTCAGGAAGGTCAGGTAGTCGGCGGCTTCGCTCTTGGCGGTGGTGGTCGCAGCTATCGGATAGATGATCGCCGGGTGCGAGTCCGACGGGAAGGTGCCGATGATCTTCACGCCCGGATCGATCTTGGCATCGGTCGCATAGACGATGCCAAGCGGAGCTTCACCGCGTGAGACCAGCGTCAGCGCAGCGCGCACGCTCTCGGCCATGGCGAATTTCGACTCGGCGGCGGTCCAGCTGCCGAGCTTCTCAAGCGCGGCCTTTGCGTATTTGCCGACCGGGACCGACTTCACATCGCCGGTGGCGATCTTGCCGTCGCCGGCGAGCTTGGCGAGATCGAAGCCTTGACCGATGGTGACGTTGTCGAGCTTGGCGTCCTTGGCGGCGATCAGCACGATGCTGTTGCCGAGGAGGTCGGTGCGCGTGGCGACGTTGATGTTCTTTTTGCCGATGGCGTAGTCCATCCAGTCGGTGTCAGCGGACACGAAGACGTCGGCCGGCGCGCCCTGTTCGATCTGCTTGGCGAGCGCCGAGCTTGCAGCATAGCTGGCGGTGATCTTCACGCCGGTCTTGGCAGTGTAGGCGGCATCGAGCTCGTCGAGCGCGTTCTTCATCGACGCTGCGGCGAACACGGTGAGGGTTTTGTCCTGCGCATGGGCAGGCGTGAAGGTCGATCCGAGCAGGATCGAGAACGCAGCGAAAAGTCCGGCAAAACGGTTCATGTGGCGCTCCATGCGTGAGCACAGCGCAAAGTGCGCGCAACTCAGGCGTTGGTTGGGTGGGACATGCGACAGGCGGAAGCGCCGTTCCGGCAATCCCGAGGACTTACGGTCCGCAGGGATATCGCTGGGGAATAATATCAGGCTGGCCAAGGGGGTAAAGGCCCTTGGGCGCGGAGGCCTCTAAGGCTGCCGTCACTCGGACGGCAGCACGGCCAAGCTGATGGTGTTTTCAGTCACGCCGCTGACCTGGATCACAAACGGACCTGCCGCAAGATCGTACTTCATGGTCTTGCGGATGCCGGCGCAGTCGGTCGCGCCGCTGAACTCCATCGGCTTCAGGATTTCGCCATCCTGGACCACGTCGACCCACGCCGCCGCCGACAGGCTGACGGTGTATGTGCCAGCCTTCGGCGCCTTCTGGAAGCGCGCAAAGCCTGCAAATGTGCCGTCTTTCGGCTTTCGCTCTGGAGACGTCGGCAGCTTCGCCTCAGCGGGTGTCTTCAAATCAAGGATCGCTGCGGCGGGAATTGCGAGGTCGGCGCCAGAGGCAATCTTGAGGCGATCTTGCGCCGTCAGTGCGGCGCGCTCCTTGTCGATCGGCCACTTGAACTTGTCACAGCCGCTGGGCTCGGCAGCCCATGCAGGCGCCGAACCGAGCAGTATGAGCGCGACAATCAGACGCGCATACATAATCAATCCACCGCGATCATGACGTCGGAGGCTTTCACCACGACGATGCATTTGCCGCCGGCCTTGAGCGCCAGATCGTCAACGGCTTCGTTGGTGATCGACGAGGTCACGACCTGGCCGCCGCCGATGTCGACGCGGACATGCGAGGTGGTCGCGCCCTTGGTCACTTCGAGGACGGTACCCTTGATCTGGTTGCGTGCACTGATGCGCATGTTGGATCTCGCAGGATTGGGCCGGGCAGCTGACAGCCGCGGCTGATATGGAAGGAGTGCGGGAGGGGCGCCCGTTGTTGATCGTCGGCTTACGGCACAACGATGGCGTGTTCTAACCCGGTTTCACGACAATGCGATAGCCAGTCGGCCGATCACGGTGCCGTCAGAACCTGTCGGCACGCAGCCGGCATTTCTGCGAGCGTCATCGGCGGCTTCGGCTTGGGCGGAACCGGCGGCGGTTTCGGATGCAGTACGGCATCGCTGAACCAGTAAGCCAGATCGCCGGCGCTGCAGCCCTCGGAATCAGTCGGCGGTGGCTGGGCTTCGCATTCGGCACTGCCGACCGGGCATTTGATGCGGACATGGAAGTGATAATCATGGCCGTACATCGGCCGCACCTTCGACAGCCAGCTGCGGTCGCCTTTGGCTTCGCGGCACAGCGCCTTCTTGATGGCGGCGTTGACGAAGATGCGTTCCACGCTGGGCTCCACCGCCGCGGCGCGGATCACCGGCAGATGGGACGGCGTCCAGGTGGTCGGATCGATGTCGAGCCGGTCGTGCCGCACCATCATCACCGCCGACATCTCCTCACGCTCGTTGCGCGAGAGCTGGCGGTTCGGCATCGGCGTCAACCAGATATCGGCATCAAGCCCGACCTGATGGCTGGCATGGCCTGTGATCATCGGGCCGCCGCGCGGCTGCGACATGTCGCCGACCAGGATGCCTGGCCAGCCGGCGTTCTTGTTAGCCTTGACCGATAGCCGCTCCAGCAGCTCGACCAGTTGCGGATGCGCCCAGTTGCGATTGCGCGATAGCCGCATCACCTGCCAGGTCGGCCCGTTGATCGGCAGCGCTTCGGCGCCTGCGATGCAGCCCTTGGCGTAGAAGCCGACCACGCGCACCGGCGATTTCGTCGGCAGCACCTTGCGGCCGAATAGTTCTTTGGCGCCGATGGCCGGGTCGTTCGGATTGGCCAGCGGCGGCAGCGGTTTCAGATCGACGCTGCCTTTGGTTTGCGCCAACGCCAGCGGCGTTGAAGCAATGACGGCGGGCAGGAATATGAGGCTGAGAATCAGGCGAAGGCTCATGCTGCGACTATAGCTGAAGCTGTCGATGAGGTGAGTGACCTGCGGCACGCATGATTTTAACGCGCGGGTAACCACGTCTGACGCTGGCGCTTTTTTTTGCGTTTGGGTTTGCCGGTCCTCCTGTTGCCACCGGCTCAGTCGTTTTATCAGCGTTTCGAGCCGCTTGCGTCTCTCACTTGGCGGGGATGATCGCGCGTGACCCGGTAACGTCCAGACATGGGTAACCATAGGCCCACGGTTTTTGCCTGTTGTGAAGGCACGGGATGTGTACAGGCGCGCAGTTCAGACGGTAATCGGTTGCTGTGAACGGGCATTGATACCGTTTTTTCAGACACTTCTTGCACATATTGTCACACGCGCGTTGCGAGTGGATCATTGATGCCGAAGTTCCGGCCTGAAGCGAAAAAGAAAGCGAAAGCCGGACTGGCGTCTCGGATCACCCGGCCGAGCCGGGCGATCGCGGCTGCGCCGAAACTGGCGCCGAAAAAGGGTCTTGTCAGCGGTCCCATTCGCGAGATCGTGCGCCAGCGTGCCCAGGCCGAGGCGGCGATCGCGGAAGCCCGTAAATCCCACGAGCGTCTGCGCGAGGCGATCGACATCCTGCCGCAAGGCATCGTGTTTCTCGATTCCGATGGGCGCTACATCCTCTGGAACAAAAAGTACGCGGAAATCTACAACCGCAGCTCGGATCAGTTCGTGCCGGGTGCGCGTCTGCAGGACACGATCCGCGTCGGTGTCGAACGCGGCGACTATCCTGAGGCCATCGGTCGCGAGGACGAATGGATCGCGGAACGCGTCGCCAAGCTGTTCCATCCAGGCGAACGTCACGAGCAGGTTCTGGCCGACGGCCGCGTCGTCCTGATCGAAGAGCGGCTCACCGAAGACGGCGGTGTCATCGGTCTGCGCGTCGACATTACCGAGCTGAAACAGCGCGAGGCGTCGTTCCGCCTGCTGTTCGAGAGCAATCCGGTGCCGATGATCGTCTGTGCGCTCGATGACGAACGCATCCTCAGCGTCAACGACGCTGCGATCGAACATTACGGTTACACGCGTCCGGAGTTCGAGAAGCTCACCATCCGCCAGTTGCAGGCTTTCGAGGCCGCCCCGCCCTGGGTCGGTGATCACGCCAATGACGAGCAGGCCGCGCGAACCTGGAAACACGTCAAGGCCGACGGCTCGCTGATCGATCTGGCGATCTATTCGCGGCACCTCGTCTACAACGAGGTGCCAGCCGTGATGCTGGCGCTGATGGATATCACGGAGCGCAAGCGTGCCGAGATGCGGCTGGCTTTCATGTCGCATCATGATGGCCTCACCGGCCTGCCAAATCGCAACCTGCTGCGTCAGCGTCTCGACGAGGTCCTCGCGCATACGCGGCGCACCGGCGAGAAGGTCGCGGTGCTGTTTCTCGGCCTCGACAACTTCAAGGGCGTCAACGACACGCTCGGCCATGGTATCGGCGACAAGCTGCTGCGTGGCGTGGCGCGGCGGTTGCGGTCGTCATTGCGCGAGGAAGACGCGTTGGCCCGGCTGAACTCGGACGAATTCGCCATCATCCAGACCGGCATCAACCGTCCCGAGGATGTCGTGCTGCTGGCGCGCCGGCTGCTCGACGCCGTCGGTGAGACCTATCTGCTCGACGGTCATTCGGTGGTCATCGGCGCCAGCATCGGCATCGCGATGGCGCCGAGCGATGGTGACGAATCCGAGCGATTGCTCAAGAACGCCGACATGGCGCTGTCGCGCGCCAAGAACGACTCGCGCGGCACCTTCAGCTTCTTCGAGTCCGGCATGGACGCTCGCGCGCAGGCGCGTCGCAAGATCGAAATCGATCTGCGCTCCGCGATTCAGGACGATCAGCTCCGGCCATTCTATCAGCCGCTGATCGATCTCAAGACCGGTCGCATCACCGGCTGCGAGGCGCTGGTGCGCTGGCCGCATGCGGAACGCGGCATGATCTCGCCGGCGGATTTCATCCCCGTTGCGGAAGACACCGGCCTGATCAATGCGCTCGGCACGCAGATCCTGCGCCGGGCCTGCAATGAGGCTGCGCGCTGGCCCGATGAAGTGCGCGTCGCAGTCAATCTGTCGCCGCTGCAGTTCCGCGTCGGCAATCTGCTCTCGGTGGTGATGGATGCGCTGAAGCATTCCGGACTGCCGCCGCGGCGGCTTGAACTGGAGATCACCGAGACGCTCCTGCTGGAAAAGAGCAATCAGGTGCTGGCGACGTTGCACGCGCTGCGCGCGCTCGGCGTTCGCATATCGATGGACGATTTCGGCACCGGCTATTCGTCGCTGAGCTATCTCAGAAGCTTTCCGTTCGACAAGATCAAGATCGACCAGTCCTTCGTGCGCGATCTCGGCTCCAATCGCGATGCGCAGGCCATCGTGCGCTCGATCATCAGCCTCGGCATGGGCCTCGGTGTCACCATCACGGCGGAAGGCGTCGAGACAGAATCCGAACTCGCCTGCCTGCGCAGTGAAGGCTGCCATGAAGGGCAGGGCTTCCTGTTCAGCCGCGCGCGACCGAACGAGGAGATCATCGAGCTGCTGCGCGCTCAGGCCATTGCTGCGCCAGACGCGGAACTGTCCGTCCGCGCACAGGTCGCATAAGGCACGCGCCGATCTCCGCTTCGGCGAGGGTGCGGACGACCCTTCATCCCGTTTCCCATTGCGAGAATGGAGCGCCGGGAGGCGCCAGGGGTTTGCGAGACCCCTTGAGGCTGGCCTTGCGAGGGCCGGCCCGCACGTCAGCACCGGCGGGATTGCGAGTCCCGCAGGGAAGACGCGCGCGTTACGACATCGGTGGGGGTGCGAAGCCCGCCGAGCGAACGCTGCGCCTCCCGGCGCTCCACCAGCAGCTGCCCGGATGACCGGGTCGCCGCTGCAGTCTGATCGACGCTGTGTGTCATGAGCACGCAGCAATCGAGCAGGCTGGAAGCGAGGTAACTCAATCTAGGACTAAAGTCAAGACCAGTTTAAGCTCGGAGGGATGCCGAAAAATCCCTAGTTGGAAATCTTCGCTTTCGAGCGCTTCACGATATTTTCCATCCGCGCAGAATCCTTGGCGATAACAGCTCCGAACTGATCGGGCTTGTCCGCGATCACGGTCAAACCAAGGCCTTCCAGGCGAGCCGAAACAGTTGAATCTCGCAACGCCTCCACGATCGATGTGTTGAGCTTCTCAATCACATCCTTGGGGGTCGCCGATGGAGCGACAAAGCCGTACCAGTTGCCCGCGAGGAGATCGGGATAGCCTGCCTGCGGTGACGTCGGCACATTGGGCAGCTGTTTGCTTGGTTCAGGCGCGGTCACGACGATGGGCCTCAGCGCTCCGCTTTGTACCTGCTGGACCGTGTTCGACAGATTATCGCACATCATGGACACCTGACCACCGATGACATCCTGAAGTGCCGGAGCTGCGCCCTGATACGGGATGTGGACGGCATCGATGCCTTCGAGCACCTTCAGCGTCTCGCCGCACAGATGGCTCGTGCTGCCGATACCGGCCGACGCAAATGTCAGCTTGCCCGGCTCGGCCTTGGCCAGCGCCACCAGTTCCTTCAGCGAGTTCGCCTTGACCGACGGATTGACGACCAGGATGTTCGGCGTCGAAGCGCCATTGGTGATGGGCGCGAAATCCTTTTCGGAATTATAGGCGGGCTTTTCATAGATCCACGGATTGATCGCCATCATGCCGGTTGTCGCGAGTAGAATCGTATAGCCATCCGCCGGCGAAGCGGCGACGCGAGCCGCCCCGATCGAGCCGTTGGCGCCGCCGCGGTTCTCGATGATCACGGTGACGCCGAGCGACTTCGACATCAGCGGAGCCACCAGTCGTGGAATCGCGTCCGCCGTGCTTCCAGCCGGATAAGGGACCACGATTGTGATCATTTTTTCCGGAAAGCCGGCCGCTGCCGCGCCGGGCACGCCCAAGGCGACAGGCGCTACCAGCGCCGCCAAAAGAAACGTCGTCCACTTCATCCGTAAATCCTTGCTTGGCATTCTGAAACTCCTGCATGACATCTTGGGAACCATGGTGTTGGCTCCTCCAGGCTTACTGGCGCTTCCACTGCCGCGGTTCTTATCCAGCCGAGTGACCGGTTGCCGTCGACATCGTCTCAGAGAGAGTTGCTGATCACCCCGGGCGGTGCTCAGCCACATGCAACGCACCGGCCCGCTCAAGCGAGTCGAGCATCGCGATCCGGCGCAATAGCGCTCGTGCCTTTTCCGGATCGGCGGCTGCTGCGCGAATGTCGTCGCGGAAACGCGCGCGATCGGCTTCGTCTTTCGCTTCGAGGTTCTTCTTGTTGCGGATGGTGTCGCCCTGAATGGCCTGCATCGTGACCGTCCGGCGCTGCAGATCGTAATCGGCGAGAATGCCCTCATCAGCGGTGCCGTTGATGACTGGACCCAGCTTCGCGGTCAGGTTCAATGCATCATGAATGCCGCCATTCATGCCCATGCCGCCGAGCGGGTTGTTGATATGGGCGGCGTCACCGGCCAGAAATGTGCGGCCTTTCTGGAAATTCGCGGCGACGCGCTGGTGCACACGATAGAGCGTGGTGTGGAGGATGGGGGCGTCCAGCTCTGCGGGAACGATCCGCCGGATCGACGCCGTCACATAGGCTTCGGACAGTGCTTCCTCATCGGATGTTTCCGCGGCCACCGGCATCATCACGCGCCATGCGCCGAGGATACGCAGAAGGAAGTACCAGCGTTCGGGATCGGCGACATAGCTGACCGATGAGACGCCCGGCCGAAGCGCGGTGAAATCGACCGGTGTCGTCATCACGAGGAAACGCTCGGGCCAGGTGAAGCCCTCGAATTCCATGTCCTGGCTGCGGCGGACGATGCTGTTCGCACCATCGGCGCCGATCAGCCAGGAGCATTCATGCGGGGTGTCGTGGCCGTTGGCCGTGACCACCACCTTGACGGTATCGCTGGTCTGCTCGACCGATTTAACCTCGCTGCCGAACGCGATCGAGAACAATGGATTGCCGGACAGGGCGTCCAGAATGATGCGTGTGAGCTTGAACTGTTCGGCTTGCAGGCGGAACGGATGCCGCACCAGATCGGAGATCGCCGCGAAATCGAATGTGCCGAGCACACCGTCCTCGGACGAACTGTACTGGACCGTCGGTGCCTTCAGCCCCTGTGCAATCAACGTGCTGGCGAAACCGAGATCGTCGAGCATGTCCAGCGTGGGCGGATGGAACGTCGATGCGCGCGACTCGCTGCTCAGCGCGTCGTTCTTCTCGAGCACCAGAACCGGAATGTTCTGCCGCACCAGATCTGCGGCAGCCACCATGCCGACCGGCCCTGCACCAGCGATGATGACGGGAAGCTTCGCATTACTCATATCAAGACCTCTTGCGGGGATTTCAGGGAGCATCGGCTCTGATCTGCGGCCCCTCTAAGAGGCTGCCGTCATCGTCTCTGTGGCTCTCAGGCGGGATCGTAGTAGTGCATTTCGAGAAGCAGGCAGCCGCCCTCGGATTTGAACGGACCATGCCACGCGCCTGGCGGTCTGACGGCGTAGGTGTAGCCGGCGAACGGCGTGCCGCCTTGCCCGTTCTCGTCGTTGCCAACGATCAGGTCGCCGGAGACGAGAAAGACTTCTTCCCAGTGGTCGTGAACGATCTGCTGTGTGGTGAAGAGACCCGGAGGGAACTTCAGCAATCGCGTCCGGCTGCCGCGTTTGTTCGCGGTATCGAGCGATCCGGACAGGATCTTCTCCAGCGCGCCCGACGCGGGATCGTAGCCCTCGGGCAATTGCCAGCCGCTCTCCATGTCGAGCGTGTGGAATTCGTCATGCAATTTGTTGACTGCCACTGATGTGCTCCTTGAAGTTGATGACCGAAGCACCTGTGCGGGGCACCGCGCTGCAGTCTGCATGTCTTGAGACCGTTGCCGGGGCGTGACCTCGCCAGAGGTCGCTGCCCGCCATGACTTTTGTCATCCGCGGGGAGATTGTTGCCTTGTGCTTAGGCGTGCAAACAATTTAATCTGCGGACATCTTGCGTTTTTGGAATGAACTATGCGCCGCAGAATACCGAGCCTCGGCGCGCTGATGGCGTTCAGCGCGGCTGCCAAACACCTCAGCGTCACGCGCGCCGCCAGCGAACTTGCGCTGACCGAAAGCGCGGTGTCGCGCCAGATTGCGCAGCTGGAGACGCAGCTCGGCGTGAAACTGTTTCATCGGATCAAGAAGCGCATCACGTTGACGCGTGCGGGCGCGGCCTACAGCACCCGCGTGGCGCAGACGATCGAGCGGATCGAGCGCGATGCGCTCGAAATCATGGGCTATGAGGCCGACAGCATGGTTCTGGACGTCGCGGCACTGCCCACCGTCGGCGCCCAATGGCTCATTCCGCGCCTGCCGGATTTCTATGCGCGTCATCCCGGCGTCGCCGTCAATGTGAGCGCGCGCAACACGCGCTTCTTCTTCAGCGAGACCGCGCTCGATGGTGCCCTCTACTTCGGCGAGCCGGACTGGCCGGGCACGCAGGCCGACTATCTGTTCGATGAAATTCTTCTGCCGGTCGGATCGCCGACGCTGATCGGCAGGCGCGGCGAATTGCCGCCGAGCGAGGTCGCCGAGCTGCGGCTTCTGCATCTCGTCACACGCGCCGATGCATGGCGTCGCTGGTTCGATGCTGCGGAGCTCGGCGGCACGAATGTGATCCGCGGGCCGCGTTTCGATATCCAGTCCACTTTGATCAGCGCGGCAAGCTCGGGTCTTGGTGTTGCCCTGCTTCCCGAATTCCTGATTTCCGACCAACTCAGGTCGGGCAAATTGAAGGTGTTGTCGAGCCTGACCCTGAAAAGCGTCGGCTCGTACTATTTCGCCTGCCCGGAGGAGAAAGCCGGGAATCCTTTGCTGCAGGCATTCCGGGCGTGGTTGCTATCGCAAGCCCAGGCGTCTGCGCATCCCGGCTCCTCGCCAGGAGCTTTGCCAAAAGAGACTGGTCGCCTCGCGGATCGACGCAGCGCAACGACCGCAGGTGGCAAAGGATAATGATTGTGGGCTCTACCGCGCGCTCTCGTTGAGAGTCCAGTAACAGGTCTCCGGTCTGAACCGCGGCGTCTACCGGCAGCACGTGCTTTTGGACGATACCGGCGCGCAGCATGCACTGGCTTCCTTCTGCGCCTCCAGCCAGCGGTCGCGTGGCTTGCAACTCGCCGGACGTGGGGCAAGCGCCACCGTGAGAACGTCGCCCTGTATGCGCGGGGTATCCGCGCAGTGTAGTTGCATCGGCGCGATGCCATCGCTCACTTCGAAAGTCAGTCGCGCATTGATATCGATAGCAACATGGTCGGAGACTTTCCGGATGATGGCCGCGAACTTTCCGGCGGTCATATGGGTCCGGTCGCCTTCGACGATGTCCCACAGCTGCACGAAGATCTCCGACCACGCTTCGGGATTGCCGCCGCAATCAAGCGCGGAAAAGGCGCCCGCCTTGACTTCGGTGATGTGGTAGCCCGGCTGAATGCTGTGACCGCCATAGGTGAACACCAAAGGCAATGCCGGTGCCGCGTCGCAGGCGGCGAGGAGCGCCCCGATGCTGATGTCGTCGGCGGCGATCTGCGGCGAAGGCGGAATTTCCGGCTTGGCAAGGTTCAGCATCGATGTTACTCCATGATTCGATATTTTTAGGATTATTGAAATATGGAAGAACGTCAAGCCCTGTCGGCTTTCGCAGCGCTGTCGCAGGAGACGCGACTTCGCATCGTGCGCCTGCTCGTGCAGGCCGGTCCCGCCGGGATGCCGGCCGGCGCCATCGCGGAGGCGGCAGGCGTGTCGGCCTCGAATGTGTCCTTCCATCTGAAGGAGCTGACCCAGGCTGGCCTTGCCAGCGCGAAGCGGGAGGCCCGCTCGATTGTCTACACCGCCGATTACGACGCGCTGTCGGGCCTCATCCAGTTCCTGATGCGGGATTGCTGCGCGGGTCATCCCGACATCTGTATGCCGGCCACGGCGTCCGCATGCACGTTGGATGGCAGGGAGCTGTCACGTGCCTGATAGCGTCGACGTCATCATCTATCACAACCCGGATTGCGGCACCTCGCGCAACACGCTGGCCATGATCCGCAATGCCGGCATCGAGCCGCATATCATCGAGTATCTGAAGACACCGCCGTCGCGGGTCATGCTCGTTCAGTTGCTCGCGCGCGCCGGCATGTCGGTGCGCGAAATCCTGCGCGAGAAGGGAACGCCCTATGCCGAACTGGGCCTCTCCGACACCAGTCTGACCGACGCGCAGTTGCTCGACGCCATCGAAGCCCATCCGGTTCTGATGAACCGCCCGATCGTGGTCTCGGCGCTCGGCGTGAGGCTCTGCCGGCCATCCGAAGCGGTTCTGGACATCATGCCCACTCCGCAGCTTGGAGCGTTCTCGAAAGAGGATGGCGACCGGGTCGTGGATGCGAGCGGCCAGCGGATCGCAGGACAACGTCATGACCAGTGAGGCCATCGGCAGGCCGGTTTCCGCTCCAGCCATGGGCTTGTTCGAGCGCTATCTCACGATCTGGGTCGGTCTCTGCATTGTCGTCGGGATTCTGCTGGGGCGATGGATGCCGGCCGTTTTCCATGCGCTGGGCTCGGCGGAGATTGCACAGGTCAATCTGCCGGTGGCTGTTCTCGTCTGGCTGATGATCATTCCCATGCTGCTCAAGGTGGACCTCGGAGCGCTCGGTCACGTTGGCGCACACTGGCGCGGCATTGCCGCGACCGTCGGAATCAACTGGCTGGTGAAGCCGTTCTCGATGGCGCTTCTCGCCTGGCTGTTTATCGGCCATCTGTTCAGGCCTTATCTGCCCGCGGACCAGATCGATAGCTATACGGCCGGTCTGATTCTGCTTGCCGCGGCGCCTTGTACGGCGATGGTGTTTGTCTGGTCGAATCTGGCCGATGGCGAGCCGAACTTCACACTTGGACAGGTCGCGCTCAACGACACCATCATGGTGGTCGCCTTCGCTCCGATCGTCGGCCTTCTGCTCGGACTATCATCCATTATCGTGCCCTGGGGCACGTTGCTGTTGTCCGTCCTGCTCTACATCATCGTGCCTGTGGCAATCGCGCAATTCTGGCGGCGCGCATTGCTGGCGAGGGGAGGCGAGGCGGCGCTATCGCAGGCACTGTCGCTGCTCGGTCCGGTATCGCTGGTCGCGCTCCTGCTAACTTTGGTGCTGTTGTTCGGGCTGCAGGGCGAGCAGATCACCCGGCAGCCGATGGTCATTGCGCTGCTCGCCGTCCCTATCCTGATCCAGGTCTATTTCAATGCCGGTCTCGCCTACTGGCTCAACCGCCGCCTCGGCGTCGCCTGGTGTGTGGCCGGCCCCTCCGCCCTGATCGGCGCATCGAACTTCTTCGAGCTCGCGGTGGCCGCGGCGATCGCACTGTTCGGTTTTCAATCGGGCGCGGCACTGGCAACGGTCGTCGGCGTTCTGATCGAGGTGCCGGTGATGCTCTCTGTGGTTCACATCGTGAAGGCGACACGGGACTGGTACGAGCGGGGAGCTGTGAACTGAGGTGGCAGTCGTTCGTTGGCAAGTCGTATCCGCGCTCGGTACGACGCAGACACTGGCATGGGCTTCCAGCTACTATGTTCCGGCCGTATTCGCGAATCCCATTTGCGACGACCTGCATCTGTCCAGGACTTGGTTCTTCGCCATGTTCTCCGTGGCGCTGCTGGTGTCGGGTTTGCTCGGGCCGCTCGCCGGCCGCATGATCGACCGCAGCGGTGGCCGGGACGTGCTTGTCGGCACCAATCTGATGTTTGCGGCGGGGCTGGCCTTGCTTGCGGTTGCAACGGGACCGATCACGCTTGCCCTGGCCTGGCTGGTCATCGGCGCCGGCATGGGTTTCGGCCTGTATGAGGCTGCGTTTGCGACGGTTGCGGGATTGTGGGGACGACAGGCCCGCAGTGCGATCACCGGCATCACCCTGTTCGCCGGTTTTGCGAGCACCATCGGCTGGCCGCTCAGTGCTGCGATGATCGATGCCTTCGGCTGGCGTGGCGCTTGCTTCGCATGGGCCGCGTTGCACATCGTCATCGGTCTGCCGCTCAACCGCTTTCTCGTTCCGAAGGCGCCGCCGCATGCGCATCTGGATGAGCCTGCCGTCCCCACATCAGGCATTCCATGGGCGATGATCGTTCTGGCGGGCGTCTTTGGTGCGACCTGGTTTGTCACCACCGCCTTTGCCGCGCACATGCCGCGCCTGCTGGAAGCGCTCGGGGCCACCCCGGCGCAGGCCGTGCTCGCCGGGGCTTTGATGGGGCCTGCGCAAGTCGCAGCCCGGATCGGGGAATTCGGTCTGCTACGACATGCGTCGGCGATGATATCCGCACGCCTGGCCGCGGGCCTGCATCCCGTCGGCGCCGGATTGCTGATCCTGTTCGGAGCGCCCGTCGCGCTGCCATTCGCTCTCCTGCACGGTGCCGGCAATGGCCTGTTCACGATCGCGCGCGGAACGCTTCCGCTGGCCATGTTTGGCGCCGTCGGATACGGCATGCGAACCGGCTGGCTGGCCGCGCCGGCGCGCATCCTGCAGGGTGCAGCGCCGCTGCTGTTCGGCCTTGTGCTGGATCACGGTGGCCCGCGCGTCGCGCTGGCGCTCACAGGCGGGCTGACGTCGCTCGCGTTCCTGGCGCTCTTCTGGTTGAGGGCTCCGGTGGCGAAGCCGGAAACTGGGGTCCTCGTTCAAAATCCGATGAAGAATTGACGTGCTCCATCGACCGGTTGGCCTGTGGTGGGTCGACCGCCCGGCGGGCCGGGCGATCGAACTCGTCAGCGGTTACTGCTTCACATACTGGCAGCCGCCGTCCTTCATCGGACGGAACACCTGATCGCCGGGGACCTCCGCGAGCACCTTGTAGTAATCCCACGGCGCCTTGGATTCTTCCGGCTTCTTGACCTCGAGCAGGAACATGCTGTGCACCATGCGGCCGTCCTCGCGGAGCACACCATTGTCGGTGAAGGCGTCGCGCACCGGCATCTCGCGCATCTTCGCCAGCACCGGCTTGGTGGCACGTGTGCCTGCCGCCTGCACCGATTTGAGATAGTGCAGCGTGGCGCTGTAGGTCGCCGCCTGGTTCATGGTCGGCATCCGCTTCATCTTGTCGAAGAACTTCTTGCCGAAAGCCCGGGTGCGATCGTTGAGATCCCAGTAATAGGCCTCGGTGATGATCAGCCCCTGCGCCATCTTCAGGCCGAGCGAGTGGATGTCGGAGATGAACATCACGATGCCCGCGAGCTTCTGGCCCCCGGCGACGATGCCGAACTCGGACGCCTGCTTGATGGTGTTGATGGTGTCGCCACCGCCATTGGCCATGCCGATGATCTTGGCCTTGGACGATTGTGCCTGCAGCAGGAAGGAGGAGAAGTCCGCCGTGTTGAGCGGATGCTTGGCGCTGCCGACCACCTTGCCGCCCGCGGCGCGCACCACGTCGCCGGTGTCACGTTCGATGGAATGGCCGAACAGATAGTCCGCTGTGATGAAGTACCAGGAATCGCCGCCCTGCTTGACGATCGCGCTGCCGACCGTGTGAGCGTTGCCATAGGTGTCGTAGGTCCAGTGCGCGGTATAGGGCGAGCAGGACTTGCCGGTGATGTCCGACGACGCGGCGTCGGTGACGATCATGATCTTCTCGAACTGCTTCGACATCTCCATGCCGGCCAACGCAGTGGCCGATGTCGGCATGTCGATGATCATGTCGACATTCTCGGCCTCATACCATTTGCGCGAGATGGTGGCGGCGACGTCGGCCTTGTTCAGCGCATCGGCGGTGACCAGTTCGATCGGCTTGTCGAACATCTTGCCGCCGAATTCCTCGATGGCGATCTTCGCTGCCTCGACATTCCCCTGGCCGCCGATGTCGGCATAGACCGAAGCGAAGTCGGCGAGCACGCCGATCTTGAGCGGAAGCGTGTTGGCCTGCTGGGCCAGTGCGGAAGCGCCGAAAAGCAGCGAAACAGCAAACGTCGTAGCCGCAACCGTGCGGTGCGCGATCATTCAATCCTCCTCAAATTTTTATACGCGCCGTTTTCGGCGTCGTGGGCGGCAGCATGGGGGGAGGCGAGCGGGGAGGCAATAGCGGTCGTGGGGGATGTTTGGTCGCAGAAACCTGCCGCATTGCGGCGGGCGGAAAATTGTGCCGGCGGAATCCGTTCATTCACGGCGCTATTTGTTCCCGGACGACAGCCAGTTGTCGCCGCGCTCATTCAGCCTGAGATGACCTCGTTGAAGGCCTGCGCTTGCGGAGATGATAGGTCAGCGCCAGTCCGACGCAGTGACTCAGGGCTTGTTCCGGCACGGGATCATCGACGTGCAGCACGATGCTGCGGTTGCCTTCGAAGCTTAGCTCCGTTGGATACAATTCACGGAAGGTTGCAACCAGATCGGTCTGGCAGTGAAAGTACAGCGCGTACTGCTCTGTGGCCCCCATGCGATCAAGCCGGATGGTACTGCCGCTTTTCGTCTCGCTTGTCAGATAGCTGGGCTGATTCCACTTGAGGGTCTCCTGCAGCGGACCGACGCCATCGATTCCCGCGGCGGTCCCGAAGATCAGTCGCCGGAGGGCCATGAGCCGCGCCTTGAAGGGCGGCGGGTAACGGTCGAATGCCGCTTTGACGGCCGGATCGGAAAAACCGGAGGGGTGTTGCTGGGCCGCTTTGCTCAACTTCCGCATCGCTGCCACGTAGTGCCCCTCCTGTCAGAGCTGCAAGCGATATGCCCTCAGCTATCCACCTTCAGCGCGGCAATAAACGCTTCCTGCGGGATGTCGACCTTGCCGAACTGCCGCATCTTCTTCTTGCCTTCCTTCTGCTTCTCCAGAAGTTTGCGCTTGCGGCTGATATCGCCGCCATAGCACTTCGCGGTGACGTCCTTGCGCAGCGCGCGGACGGTTTCGCGGGCAATCACCTTGCCGCCGATCGCTGCCTGGATCGGAATGACGAACATGTGCGGCGGAATCAGCTCTTTCATCTTCTCGACCATGGCGCGGCCGCGGCCTTCGGCGCGGGTGCGATGGACCAGCATCGACAGCGCGTCGACCGGCTCGGCATTGACCAGGATCTGCATCTTGACGAGATCGGCGGCCTTGTAGTCGGTCAGATGATAGTCGAACGAGGCGTAGCCCTTCGAGATCGATTTCAGGCGATCGTAGAAATCGAACACCACTTCGTTGAGCGGTAGCTCATATTTCACCATCGCGCGGGCGCCGACGTAAGTAAGCTCTTTCTGATTGCCGCGGCGTTCCTGGCAGAGCTTCAGCACGCTGCCGAGATATTCGTCGGGCGTCAGGATCGTGGCTTCGATCCACGGCTCCTGGATCTCGGCGATCTTCACCACATCCGGCATGTCGATCGGATTGTGGATCTCGATCTCCTCGCCATCGGTGAGATGCATCTTGTAGATCACTGACGGTGCGGTCGCGATGAGATTCAGATCGAACTCGCGGCTCAGGCGCTCCTGGATGATTTCCAGATGCAGCAGGCCGAGGAAGCCGCAGCGGAAGCCGAAGCCCAGTGCAGCCGAGGTTTCCATTTCGAACGAGAACGACGCGTCGTTCAGCCGCAGCTTGCCCATCGCGGCGCGCAGCGTCTCGAAGTCGTCGGCATCGACCGGGAACAACCCGCAGAACACCACGGGGATCGCGGGCTTGAAGCCTGGCAGCATCTCGGTGACCGGCTTGCGATCGTCGGTGATGGTGTCGCCGACGCGGGTGTCCGCGACTTCCTTAATGGCGGCCGTGATGAAGCCGATCTCGCCTGGGCCGAGTTCGTCCACATTGACCATCTTCGGCGTGAAGTAGCCGACGCGCTCGACATCATAGGCGGCGTTGGTGCCCATCATGCGGACGCGCTGGCCCTTCTTCATGACGCCGTCGACGACGCGGATGAGGACGACGACACCGAGATAAACGTCGTACCAGCTATCGACCAACAGCGCCTTCAGCGTGGCGTCGCGGTCACCCTTCGGCGGCGGCAGCCGGTGCACGATGGCTTCCAGCACGTCAGGCACGCCCAGACCTGTTTTTGCCGAGATCATCAATGCGTCCGAGGCGTCGATGCCGATGACGTCCTCGATCTGCTTCTTCACCTGCTCGGGTTCTGCCGCGGGCAGATCGACCTTGTTGAGGATCGGCACGATTTCGAGATTGGCGTCGAGTGCGTGATAGACGTTGGCGAGCGTCTGCGCTTCCACGCCCTGCGAGGCGTCGACCACCAGCAGTGCGCCTTCGCAGGCCGCCAGCGACCGCGAGACCTCGTAGGCGAAGTCGACGTGGCCGGGCGTGTCCATCAGGTTGAAGATGTAATCCTTGCCGTCCTTGGCCTTGTAATGCAGGCGGACGGTCTGCGCCTTGATGGTGATGCCGCGCTCGCGCTCGATATCCATCGAATCGAGCACCTGCTCCTTCATCTCGCGCGCCTGCAACCCGCCGGTGATCTGGATCAGGCGATCGGCCAGCGTCGATTTGCCATGGTCGATATGGGCGACGATGGAGAAGTTGCGAACGTTCGAAATCGGGGAGGTTGTCATGCGCGCGGGATAGCATTCAGGCCCCGATGCGGCAACCTTAATGCGGGTTTCGGCCTGATTCCCGGCCCTGTTTCCGTCACGGCATCCTGATTTTACTCCGGCCCGAAACACGCTAGGCAGGGCCCATGAGTACAATCGCTTCCTCTACCCCCGCCAAACGCCGGGGCTTGCTGTCGATCGGCCGCCGCGGCGCTGCGCGGCTCGTTGCCTGGGCGTGTGATCCGCAATTGAGCGTCCTGCTGGTGCTCGGCTTCACGATCGCCCATGTGGTGCTGTGGACCGCGATCCTGACCCAGGTAAAGGCGGCGCAGGACATCCATTTCGACGTCTCCGAGGGCTATGCCTGGGGGCAGAAGTTCCTGATGGGCTACGGCAAGCATCCGCCGCTGTCGGGCTGGATCTCGGGCGTCTGGTTCAGATTTTTCCCGCCGGTGGACTGGGCGACCTATCTGCTCGCCATGGTCACGGTCGGCATCGGCATGATCCTTTGCTGGGCGATCGCGCTGCGCGTGGTCGATCGCCGCCGTGCCTTTTTCGTGCTGCTGATGGTCGCGATCTATCCGATCTTCAATTTCAAGGGCTTCAAATACAATCCGGACCTGCTGCAGCTGGTAACTTTGCCGCTGGTGGTGCTCGCCTATTTGCACGCGTTCGAGAAGCGCTCGATCCGCTCGGGCTTCCTGCTTGGCCTCGCCGCTGCGCTGGCGCTGATGACCAAATACTGGGTGGTGACGATGATCGGCGCCATCGGTCTGGCCGCGCTGATCCATCCCCAGCGGATGCTGTTCCTGCGCTCGCCGGCGCCATGGATCGCCATCGCGACGATGGCGGCGGCGCTGATTCCGCATCTCGACTGGGTGCGGCAGGTGGAATACGCGCCATTTCGTTATGCCGGCAATACCTATGCGATCTCGTCACGCTGGGAGAGTTTGCAGCTGGCGTGGGGCTATGTCGGCCATAACCTCGCGCTGCTGCTGTTGCCGCTGGGTTTGGCCGCTGCGGTGCTAGCCTCGGGCCCACGCTGGTGGGCGTCGGTGGCGCGCGATCCCCGCGCATTCGTCAGGCGGCCGTGGTCACTGACGACTAATCCCGGTGTCCGCAGGGATCAGGCCCTGAATATCTGGCTGATCCAGGCCATTGTCGCCGTCGGCCCGCCGATCGGTGCGTTGTTGTTCGACGTTTATATCAAGACCGATTGGGGTATCTCGCTGTTCTTCCTGGTGCCGCTGGCGGTCATTGCGATCCCGGCGCTGAAGATGCCGCGGGTCGCGCTGGTACGGCTCGCCGCGATCTGGCTGGTGCTGTCGCTGGTCACGCTCGCCGCCGCACCGCAGATCGCCATCGCGTCACTGCCGCGCGATGCCAACGGCAATTTCGCTCACATCTCCTATTCGCAGCTCGCGCGCGAACTCACCGAAGTCTGGCACAAGCGCTTCCACACGCGCTGGAGCGAGGTCGTGGGCTTCGTTGATGTCGCCGAGCAGATGACGTTCTACAGTCCCGATCATCCGCTGCCGCTGACGCCTTACGAGCCGTGGCCGTCAGGCGTGACGTCGATGGCCGAAGCGAAGCGTAACGGCTTCATCGGAATCTGCATGGTCGGTGACTGGAAATTCGATCGCTGCGAAGCGTGGATGAAGGACAATCTCCCGAATGCCGAACGCATCGTGATGTCGACGCGACGCTTCTTCAAGGGCAATGTCGGCACGACCACGCGGTGGGATGTCTATGTGGTGGCGCCTAGCGCGATGAAATAGCCGTTCGCTGACAAAGCAGCTTTCGGCGAACCGCTACTCTTCGCCGAACTTGTTGGTCACAAGCTCGGTGATCGCATCCAGCGCCGCTTGAGCTTCGGCGCCTTTGGCAGTGACCGTGATGCTGGTCCCGGGTCCGGCGGACAGCATCATCAGGCCCATGATGGATGTACCGCCAACGGTCTCGCCGTTGCGTGTCACCGTGATGTCGGCATTGAAGCGTTCGACCATCTGCACGAATTTGGCAGAGGCGCGCGCATGAAGGCCACGCTTGTTGGTAATCGGAATCTCGCGGGAGACGCTGCCGGACACCGTCGTATCGTCTGGGCTGTCGCTCATTTGCCGGCGAGAACGCGGCTGGCGATGGTGACGTATTTGCGGCCGGCTTCCTGCGCCATGGCGATCGCATCGGGCAGCGTGCGCTCTTCGCGCACCTTTGCGAGCTTCACCAGCATGGGCAGGTTGATACCGGCGAGAACCTCGACCTTCGGCCGGCTCATGCAGGAGATCGCCAGATTCGATGGCGTGCCGCCGAACATATCAGTGAGGATGGCAACGCCATCGCCACTGTCGACGCGATTGACCGCTTCGATAATGTCGCTGCGACACAAATCGGAATCGTCTTCGGCGCCGATCGTCACGGCTTCAATTTGTTTTTGCGGACCCATTACGTGCTCAAGCGCCGCCTTAAACTCGTCGGCAAGGCGCCCATGGGTCACAAGTACTAGACCAATCATCGGAAACTCCTCGTGGGTGCTTTTGGTGCACCGCACGAAAGGGCCACTTTGACCATCCAGAGCCCCTATGCAAGAGGGCTCTTCGCGAATCTCCCTTAAATTGCACGGATGCGGCGGGAAGTAGCGCGGGTCTATTCGGTGGCGATAGTGGGACTAATATGGTTACCAATTCCCTTCGAGCAATCGTCCAAAGGTCGCACTGCGGCTAAACCATCGTTTGTAATAAGCGCGGCTACGACCAATGGTAGTGGTGAAAAGCCTGTCCCGACCGGGATTCGGGGCAATTCAACGCCCTCCAGTGTGGTTTTGAGTGCTTCCGGCTCTGGCAGGCGTGCAGCGTCGGTGGCGGCGAGATCGACCACCAGCCCGACGATGGCGCCGGTAGCGCAGTCCAGACGCCGGATTCCGAGCCCCCTGACCTCAAGCAGCCCGACCAGTTCGGGCGCCGGCCGTACCCACAGTTTTCCATCCCTGACATCCAGATGCACCCGGTCGTCGCCGACCAGCATGGCCTCGGGAAGCTGTCCGCTCTGAGCTGCGAGGATCAGGTCGAAGACCAGCCGCGATTTCCCGGAGCCGGACGGCCCCCGGATCAGGACAGCGCGGTCATCGACCAGTACGGCGGAGGCATGGATGCTTTTGCCATCCGCGCTCATGTGGCCGGCAACCGTACCACGAAGCGTGCACCCAGCACCGGGATCTCGCCGTCGGCGTTGGCCGGGCCGATGCGGTTCTCCGCCCAGATCGTACCGCTATGGGCTTCGACGATCTGCTTGGAAATCGACAGGCCGAGGCCGGAATTCTGGCCAAAGCCCTGATGTGGGCGGTCGGTGTAAAAGCGTTCGAAGATCCGTTCGAGTGCATCCAGTCCGATGCCGGGGCCGTCGTCATCGACCACGATCTCGATCTTGCCTTTCAGGCGACGGCAGACGATCCGCACCTTGCCGCCCGGTGTCGAGAATGACTGCGCATTGGTGACGAGATTGGTGATGACCTGACCGAGGCGGGAGTCGTGGCCGGGCACCGAAAACGCATCGCTGGCGGCCCCTTCGAAGCGGACTTCAACGCCGACGTCATGACCGAGCTTGGTTTCGTTGGCGACCGAGGTCAGTGTGGTCAACAACCGTCGGACATCGACGGGCGCAGTGTCGTTGCGCTGCAGTTCGGCGTCGAGACGGCTGGCGTCGGAAATATCCGAGATCAACCGGTCAAGCCGCCGCACGTCGTGTTCGATCACGGCGAGCAGGCGGCCGCGGCTGTTGTCGTTCTTTGCCAGCGGGAGTGTTTCCACGGCGGAGCGCAGCGAGGTCAAAGGATTCTTGAGCTCGTGGGAGACGTCGGCCGCGAACATCTCGATCGCCTCGATGCGGTTATAAAGCGCATCGGTCATGTCGCGCAGCGCTCCGGAGAGATGGCCGATCTCGTCGCGGCGGCGTGTGAAATCCGGGATCTCGACACGGGTGCGGATGCGGCGGCGAACGCGCTCGGCGCTGTCGGCAAGACGTCGCACCGGACCTGCGATGGTCGATGCCAGCAGCAGCGACAGCACGATCATCACCACGGCCGCGACCGCAAAGACTTTCAGAATCGCCAGACGTTCGGCGGTCACCATCTGATCGATGTCGTCGCCCTGGGTCGACAGCATCAGCGAACCATGGACGGCGCGGAAGCGCTGCACTGGTACGGCGACCGAGACGATGACTTCGCCCCGTTCGTTGATGCGCACCATGCTGCTCTTCAGACCGTCGAGCGACTGTTGCACTTCCTGATAGCCGTTGCCGTTTTCCGGACCAAGTTCGCGATACAGCGGAAGGTCGCCGCGATTGAGCCAGGTTCGGACCGCGATCATTGTGCGTTCGGCAAAGCCGGGCTTTTCGGTCGTCGGCGGGGGCAGTTCGAAACGAAGCACATCGCCGCGGCCATAAAGGCTGCGGCTGTCGAGGATGAGCACGCCGTCGCGGTCGTAAATGCGCGCACGCGTCTTGGTCGGCGAAATCAGCCGCCGCAGCACCGGCGCGACGCGTTCAGGATTGATCGGGAAATCGAGGCCGGAGAGTTCGTCCGGCACGCCGTAGGTTTCGCCGGGCTTGAGATCGAGCAAGCGGTCGGGGTCGATCGTGATCGTATTGGTTTCGACCGTGGCCGAAGCGGCAATGGCGCTGGCGATGATTTCGGCCTGTACCAGCAGGCTCTGCGCGCGCGCGTCGATCAGGCCGGCGCGAAACTGCGAGAGATAGAGAATGCTGGCGACCAGCGCGCAGAGGCCGGCGAGGTTGAGCGAGACGATGCGGCGCGTCAGGCTCGAAAAGGTCAGCGCAACGAAGAACTGCCGGGCACGGCGCAGCCAGTCGAGCGGGCGCTGCCAGCCGCGACGGGTGCGATCGGCATCGCCGCCTGTCGCATGCGGCGACGTGCCGTCGGCGTCCAGGCTTTCATCAGGCTGCGTACGATCCAGCAATGCCAAAACTGCCCGGTTGTTGTCGATATCTGCGATGCGTCACGCGGCGCTCATTGTTGCGTGTGCGGATGCGCATTCTAGCGCAGCACGGCTGAGCCGTCAGGCCCCCAGCCGTGCCGCGGAAACCCTTACAGATCAGGTTTCCTTGAAGCGATAACCGACGCCATACAGCGTCTCGATCATCTCGAAGTCGTCGTCGACGACCTTGAACTTCTTGCGCAGCCGCTTGATGTGGCTGTCGATGGTGCGATCGTCCACATAGACCTGATCGTCATAGGCGGCATCCATCAGTGCGTTGCGGCTCTTCACCACGCCGGGGCGCGTCGCCAGTGCCTGCAGGATCAGGAACTCGGTGACGGTCAATGTGACCGGCTCGTTCTTCCAGGTGCAGGTGTGACGTTCCGGATCCATCCGCAGCAAACCGCGATCGAGCGCCTTGGCGTCGGTCTCCTTCGGAGCGGCAGTCGGGTCCTTCGGCGCGGCGCGGCGCAGCACGGCCTTGACGCGCTCGACCAGCAGACGCTGCGAGAACGGTTTGCGGATGAAATCGTCGGCGCCCATTTTCAGGCCGAACAGCTCGTCGATCTCCTCGTCCTTCGACGTCAGGAAGATCACCGGCAGATCGGACTTCTGGCGCAGACGGCGCAGTGTCTCCATGCCGTCCATGCGGGGCATCTTGATATCGAGGATTGCGAGGTCCGGCTGGCTCGTGCGGAAGCCATCGAGTGCGGAAGCACCATCCGTATAGGTCATGATGCGGTAGCCCTCGGCTTCCAGCGCGATCGATACGGATGTGAGAATGTTACGGTCGTCGTCGACCAGTGCGATAGTTGGCATGAGCCTGCTTTCCGAAGCGGGATGGGCTATCCGGCAGAATTCAACAATCCGCCGTATGAGGTGGCCTTAAGAACACAGTCAACGAGCAATGCAAGCTGGGCTGAAGTGTGGCCAAGTTCCCTGAACGCTTGAATGACGCGTGGGTTCCGTAGATGTATAGACCTCCCGGGGGAGAAGAAATAGCCACTTTTTGCAATGAAATACGGGATTTAACCATGCAGCCGACCCCTGATTTCGACCCCTCGCGCGTCACCCGGTCGCTGTTGCGGCGCAGTCGGCAGGGGGCGCTGGCTACCCTGGCCGTCGGTTCCGGCGATCCTTATTGTGCGCTGGCCAATGTCGCCAGCCACCCGGACGGGTCGCCGATTCTCCTGATTTCCCGGCTGGCGCTGCATACCCGCAATATTCTGGCGGATGCCCGCGTCTCGCTGATGCTGGATGAGCGGGCGCCGGGGGACCCCCTGGAGGGCTCACGCATCATGCTCGGAGGTATCGCGCAGGAGGCCAGCGAAAGCGAAAAATCGCTGCTGCGCCGGCGCTATCTCAGCGTCCATCCATCCGCGCAAGTCTTTGTGGATTTTAAGGATTTTTCGTTCTTCCGGATCAAGCCGAAGAGTGCCCATCTGGTGGCCGGCTTTGGCCGTATCAACGACCTGAAGCCAGAGCAATTCCTGACCGATCTCACCGATGCCGAAGGCATGCTCGAGGCCGAGGAGGGCGCCGTTGCTCATATGAACGCCGATCATCTCGACGCGCTCAATCTCTATGCAACCAAGCTTCTCCACGCGGACGCAGGCGACTGGCGGTGCACCGGATGCGATCCGGATGGCATGGACCTGCAGAACGGCGCGACGGTGATCCGGCTGGACTTTCCGCGGCGGATTGTCACTCCGGGTGCATTGCGGCAAGTCCTAAAGGAACTCGCAGAGCAGGCCCGCGCTTTGAATAATTGAGCGGTATCAAGTGCCGTGCTGGAATAAACCAAATATGCGGACAGCAGCTTGGCATTTCACATCTTCGTCACTATTAGATCGCCGGGTTACGGCCTCGGTGGTTATAATGACGGCTACCGCTGCTGACGTGCGATTGAAGACAGTTGCACAGGTCGGATATGCGGACTCAAGGAGGAATATTCCGTGCAAGAGACGGGCGTACGCAACGGTGCCTATGGCGCCGACAAATTCGGACTGAAAAATCTCAAAGCGGTGAACTGGAATCTCGGCGCGCCGCAGCTTTACGAATATTCGCTGCGTAACGGCGAAGCCGAATTGTCGTCCGATGGCGCGCTCTGTGCTGACACGGGTGAATTCACCGGCCGCAGCCCGAAGGACAAGTTCACCGTCAAGGACGCTTCCACCGAACAGATGTGGTGGGCTGGCAATCAGGCGATCACGCCGGAGCAGTTCGAAGCGCTCTATATCGATTTCAAGAAGCACGCCGAAGGCATGACCCTGTTCGCGCAGGACCTTTATGGCGGCGCCGATCCGAGTTTCCAGATCAAGACCCGCGTGTTCACCGAACTCGCATGGCACTCCCTGTTCATCCGCACGCTGCTGATCCGTCCGGAAGCCGCTGCGTTGAAGGACTTCGTGCCTGAACTCACCATCATCGACCTGCCGAGCTTCAAGGCCGATCCCAAACGTCACGGCTGCCGCTCGGAAAACGTCGTAGCAATCGATTTCGCCCGCAAGATCGTCCTGATCGGCGGGTCTTATTATGCCGGCGAGATGAAGAAGTCGGTCTTCACCACGCTGAACTACTATCTGCCCGCCAAGGGCGTGCTGCCGATGCATTGCTCGGCCAATGTCGGCCCCGACGGTGACAGCGCGATCTTCTTCGGCCTCTCCGGAACCGGCAAGACCACGCTCTCTGCCGATCCGAAGCGCACGCTGATCGGCGATGACGAGCATGGCTGGGGCAAGGACGGCATCTTCAATTTCGAAGGCGGCTGCTACGCCAAGACCATCAAGCTCTCCGAGGAAGCCGAGCCCGCGATCTATGCGGCGAGCAAGCGCTTCGGCGCGGTGCTGGAAAACGTCGTGCTCGACGCCAATACCCGCCTGCCGGATTTCGACGATGGTTCGAAGACCGAGAACACCCGTTCCGCCTATCCGCTCGACTTCATCCCGAATGCCTCGCGCACCGGCCGCGCGCCGCAGCCGAAGAACGTGGTGATGCTCGCCGCCGACGCGTTTGGCGTGCTGCCGCCGATCGCCAAGCTGACTCCGGCGCAGGCGATGTATCACTTCCTGTCCGGCTACACCGCCAAGGTCGCCGGCACCGAGCGCGGCCTCGGCAACGATCCGGAGCCGGAATTCTCGACCTGCTTCGGCTCGCCCTTCCTGCCGCTCGATCCCTCGGTCTATGGCAACATGCTGCGTGACCTGATCGCCAAGCACAATGTCGACTGCTGGCTGGTCAATACCGGCTGGACCGGTGGCAAGTATGGCGTCGGTTCGCGCATGCCGATCAAGGTGACCCGCGCGCTGCTGACTGCGGCGCTGAACGGCTCGCTGCGCAACGTGGAATTCCGCACCGACAAGTATTTCGGCTTCGCAGTCCCGACCGCGCTGGATGGCGTGCCGTCGGAGATCCTCAATCCGGTGAACACCTGGAAGGACAAGGACGAGTTCGATGCCACCGCGCGCAAGCTGGTCGGTATGTTCCAGAAGAACTTCGCCAAGTTCGAAGCGCAGGTCGATGCGGATGTCCGCGCCGCCGCGCCTGATGTGAAGCTGGCGGCGGAGTAAGTCGCTGCTTTAAGATTGAGTGCGAAAGGGCGGCCGTAAGGCCGCCCTTTTTGTTTGATGGACAAAATTTAAGGCCATCCTCGGGCAAGGAGTGATGCAGTCCAGTGTTACAAGCGAAGATGGGATTGTCGCCGCGAGGGCCGCTTGCCATGACAGCTAAGAGTTTGAGGGCTGCTTCGATATGAAAAACGTCATGCTGTCCTGGCCGTTCTGGGCGCTGCTGTCCGCGGGCTTTGCGGCGCTCACGGCGATCTTCGCCAAGATCGGCATCGAGAACGTCAATTCCGATTTTGCCACTTTCATCCGCACCATCGTTATCCTGCTGGCCGCGGGCATGATGGTTTATGTCACGGGCAACTGGCAATCGCCGTCAGCTGTCTCACCGAAGACGTGGTTGTTCCTCGTGCTGTCGGGATTGGCGACCGGCGCGTCGTGGATCTGCTATTTCCGCGCGCTCAAGCTCGGCAATGCCGCACAGGTGGCGCCGATCGACAAGCTCAGTGTGGTGTTCGTGGCGGTGTTTGCCGTGTTGTTTCTCGGCGAGAAATTGTCGCTGCCGAACTGGCTCGGCGTCATCCTGATCGCCTGCGGCGCGGTGCTCGTCGCGTATCGCGCGTGAGCACCGTCGCGCTTACGTTGCCTTTCGTGCCTGCAGACTCGGTGTGCCCGGCAGATCGCCAGCAACCGGCACGCCCCAGATATCATCGGCATATTCGCGGATGGTGCGGTCTGACGAGAACCATCCCATCCGGGCGGTGTTGAGAATCGCAGCGCGGCTCCAGGCTGAGCCGGCCCTCCACCGCGTGTCGATGCCGCGCTGCGCTTCGTAATAGGAGTCGAAGTCGGCCGAGACCACATAGTGATCGAGGTGGCGCAACGCGTGGCCGACCGACGCGTAACGGCCGGGATCATCCGGCGAGAACGCGCCGGTCTCGATGGCCTGGATCGCGCGGCCGAGATTGGGCGATTTGTTGATGACGTCAGAAGCGTCGAGGCCCTTGGCGCGGCGCTCGACGACTTCGGCGGCGGTCATACCGAAGATTGCGATGTTCTCCGGGCCGACATTGTCGCGGATTTCGATATTGGCGCCGTCCAGCGTGCCGATGGTCAGCGCGCCGTTCAGCGAGAGCTTCATATTGCCGGTGCCGGAGGCTTCCATGCCGGCGGTGGAGATCTGTTCGGACAGATCGGCCGCGGGAATGATGACTTCCGCCAGGCTGACATTGTAGTCGGGCAGGAACGCGACCTTCAGCTTGCCGCCGATCGTGGTGTCGTTGTTCACGACCTCGGCGACGTCATTGATGAGGCGGATGATCAGCTTGGCGTAACGATAGCTCGCTGCCGCCTTGCCGGCGAAAATCTTGACGCGCGGCACCCAGTCCTTGCTGGGCTCGTCCTTGATCGCCTGATACAGCGCGACTGTTTCAATGAGGTTGAGCAATTGTCGCTTGTATTCGTGGATGCGCTTGATCTGCACGTCGAACAGCGCCGAGGGATCGGCCTGTACGCCGAGCTTCTCGCCAATCACGCGCGCGAGCGCGAGCTTGTTGTGATGTTTGACCTTGCGGAATTCTTGCTGGAACGCGGCATCGCCGGCAAAAGCCTCGAGCTTGATGAGCCGCGTGGGATCGTCGAGCACGGCTTCGCCGCAAGTGGCGCGCAACAGGTCGGTGAGCTTCGGATTGGCCAGCATCAGCCAGCGGCGGAAAGTAATGCCGTTGGTCTTGTTGGTGATGCGACCGGGATAGAGCTGGTTGAGATCGTGGAACACGGTCTCCTTCATCAGCTCCGAATGCATCGCCGAGACGCCGTTGATGCGGTGCGAGCCGATGAAAGCGAGATTGCCCATGCGCACGCGCCGACCTGACGTCTCGTCGATGATCGAGACCGAAGCGCGATAGGCGGTGTCGCCGGGGCGCGTCGCATCGGCGCGGTCGAGATGCGCTTCGTTGATGCGGTAGATGATTTCGAGATGCCGCGGCAGCAGACGCTGGAACAGTTCGACCGGCCAGGTCTCCAGCGCTTCGGGCAGCAGCGTGTGGTTGGTATAGGACAAGGTCGCGTTGGTGATCTGCCAGGCGGCATCCCAGCGCATATTGTGCTGATCGACCAGGATGCGCATCAGCTCGGCGATGGCCAGGCTCGGATGCGTGTCGTTCATCTGCACCGCCGCCTTGTTGGCGAGGCCACGCAGATTGCCGTCGGAATGGAGGTGACGCTTCACCAGATCCTGCAGCGAGGCGGAGACGAAGAAGTATTCCTGGCGCAGACGCAATTCGCGGCCGGCGGCGCTCTCGTCGTTCGGATAGAGGAATTTGCAGATCGCTTCGGCGCGCGCCTGCTCGGCGCTGGCGCTGACATAGTCGCCGGTGTTGAAGACGTCGAGCCGCAGCGGATCCGGCGCGCGCGCCGACCACAGCCGCAGCGCGTTCACATGTTGGCCGCGCCAGCCGACGATGGGCGTGTCATAGGCAACGGCCTCGACGGTCTCGCCGGGATGCCAGATGACCTGCTTGCGGCCCTTGCCGTCCTCGACGGTCTCGATGCTGCCACCGAAATAGACGTTATACGTGACTTCCCGCCGCGGTAGTTCCCACGGATTGCCAAAGCCGAGCCACTCGTCGGGATATTCCTGCTGCACGCCGTGCGAGATGACCTGACGGAACAGGCCGAAGTTGTAGCGGATGCCGTAGCCAAAAGCTGGAATGCCGAGCGTTGCCATGCTCTCCATGAAGCAAGCGGCGAGGCGGCCGAGGCCGCCATTGCCGAGCGCTGCATCGGGCTCGCATTTGCGGAGTTCGTCGAGGCCGACACCAAGATCGCCGAGCGCGGCTTCGAACAGCGGCAGCAGGCCCATATTGTTCAGCGCATCGGTGAACAGGCGGCCGATCAGGAATTCCAGCGAGAGGTAATAGACCCGCTTGCGGCCGGCGTCGTAGCTCTCTTTGTCCGAGCTCAGCCAGCGATGCACCATGCGGTCGCGCAGCGTCAGGGCGGCAGCCTTGTACCAGTCGTGCTTGGTGGCGAATGCGGCTTCCTTGCCGATTGCCAGCCTCAACTTGACGAGGATAGCGCTCTTGATGTCGGCAAGCGCCAGTTCATCGACAGCCGTATTCTCGGGTTGGAATTTTGCTGGGACTGATAGATCTGACAAACCGGCCATCCTGAGCTGTGTCACTGACCAAAATCATACGCGCATTTGGCTGCTCCCGGAACCCGTGGGGGTGGCGAGCTTTTGCCATGGAGCTGCCCGGGATTTGGGCAGGCACGCGAGAACCGGATTTATAAAAATTTGGAACAAATTAAGAACAAATTAGTAAGCTATTGATATTCCGAGGTGATTCGTTGCCTTCGCCTACAATATCTATGGTCTGTTCAAGCTCGCGAGGACTAGATGTCCACCATTGCCTTCGATCAGTTTGCTCTCACCCGCATAGCCGACTTTGCGCGGTCGCTGTCGCGGCTGCATTTGATGGCGCGCCGGCATCCGATCGATGACGATCAGATCGATCGCGAGTTCAACACCGTTTGCCTCTCGGTCTGGGGCTATACGACGGACGACATCAGCGATGACCTGTTCTCGCTGGAAGATCACGCCTGGCTCGATCAGCTCGACGAGGCACATGCGCGGATCTTTGCGGCCGAGCAGGGCTACGACCTCGTCGACGACCACGGCATGCTGACGGACTGGTGGGGCTATTGCTGGATGATCCTCGCCGAGAAGCGCGGATTGCTGACGCCGGAAAATCGCGCGGCGGCGCGTGCCGAGATCGAGGAGAAGTATCTCTCGGCGCCGAACGTGATCGGCGTCATCGTCGGGCGATGATCTATTGAAGCTCGGCGCGCTTGGCGCGGGCCGTTGGCGCGCTCTTCGGCACGACGGTCGTGGCAGCAGCCGGCGCTGCATCACGCGCGGCTTCCGACATCGGCGCTTCGTCGGTGATCATTTCTGCAGAGACCGGTGCCACCTTCATCTCGCCGAGCCGGGCACGGACATCCGAGGTCAGGCCGGGATAATTCGCCACCGGCGTGAATTCCGCAGTCTGGGTGTTGCCGGTGCGGACGCCCGAGAAAGCGACGAGGCCGTTGGTGGTGGCGATGACATCGCCGGGACGCAGCGACGTATCGAGCGTCAGATCGACCGGCGCGAGGCCGGAGGGATCGCGGCCGTTACAGGTGCAGTCGGCTTTCAGCGCCTTGCGATAGGCGAAGGCATTTTCGAGATCGTTGTAACGCTCACCGGTGCTCGATGATGCGTTCTCGATGCTGCTGCCGAACAGGACCTTGGTGGTCGCTGCGGGGCAGAATGCCTGACACATCTGTGCCGGGCTCATGCCGCGACCGAGCGGAAAATACTTGCCGTCGCAGGTGCGCACGCAGAAGGCGGGACCGGAGCCCCCGATAGATGCGTTGCGCTGTGGTGGCGGCGCTTCGGCCGGCGTGTTGAGGCCGAACGGATCGGAGAAGAAATTGCTCTCCGGCGCGGGCGCGCCGCGGCGCTGCTGCTGTTTCTGCGGCTGGCCGCCGCCGAACAGGAAATCGAAGAAATTCTGCGCAGATGCCGTCTGCGGGGTCAGTGCGACGAGGCTCATGGCCGTCAGCAACACCAGGGGACGCACGACACGCGAGGATGTTCGATTGTGACGCAACGCCAGCTCCGCGACCGCATGTCAGTGCCCGAGCGAAAACGCTCCGGTGCGGTGTCATGTTAGGGCGTCATGGTAAATGAATGGTAACCAGCGCAGCGGGCTAGATGAAAAACACCCATGTCATCACCAGGAAGACCGGGATCAGCACCGCACCCGACCACAGGATGTAACCGAAGAAGCTTGGCATTTTTATGCCCGCGTCGCGGGCGATGGCATAGACCATGAAATTCGGGGCGTTGCCGATATAGGTGTTGGCGCCCATGAACACTGCGCCTGCTGAAATCGCCGCCAGCGTCGCCGCGCCCGATGCCATCAATGTCTTGGCGTCACCGCCGGTGAGTTCGAAGAACACCAGATAGGTTGGCGCATTGTCGAGGAACGACGACAGGATGCCGGTGAGCCAGAAATAGGCGGCATTGTTCGGCGTACCGTCGGCATGGCTGACGAGCGCCACCAGCGACGCAAACGGGCCATTGGCGCCAGCCTGCAGCATGGCCATGACCGGCACGATGCAAATGAAAATGCCGGCGAACAGCAGTGCGACTTCCTCGATCGGCCCCCATTTGAAATCGTTCGCCTTGCGGTACTCGGTCTTTGTCAGCCACAGCGACGCAAATGTCACCAGCACGAAGATCACGTCGCGCAGCAAATCCTGCAATGCGAGTGGCGTGCCGAGCAGGGTGAAAGTGATGCCGGGCTTCCAACTGGCACTCATCAGGATCGCGCCGATGATCACGACCAGCAGCAGCAGGTTGATCTTGCCGTGCAAATGCAACGGCGAATCCGGCGTCGGGTCTTTCTTCCTGGGAAAGTTGCCTTCGCGATGATGCAAATAGACATCGAGCACCATGAAGATCGCCAGCACGATGCCGGCCGCGAACAGCGTTTCCGGAAAAATGTGCACCGTGGTCCAGAAGAAATCGACGCCGCGGAGGAAGCCGAGAAACAGCGGTGGGTCGCCTAGTGGTGAGAGCGAGCCGCCGATATTCGAGACGAGGAAGATGAAGAACACCACCACGTGTACGTTAGTGCGACGATCGTCATTGGCGCGGATCAGCGGCCGGATCAGGATCATCGACGCGCCGGTGGTGCCGACGACGCTGGCGATCAGCGTGCCGAAGCCCAGCAGCGCCGTATTGGTGAACACGCTGTCATGCAGGTTGCCCTCGACATAGATTCCGCCGGCCACGGTGAACAGCGCCAGCAGTAGCAGAATGAACGGTAGATATTCGAGCAGCACGGTGTGGGAGAGCGTGTGCACCACGGTCGTTGCATCAGTCACGAAGAACAGCGGCAAGATCACCAACGTGGCCCAGAACGCGGCGAACTTGCCGTAATGGTGCTCCCACAGGTGATGATAGAGCACCGGCCCCGTGGCGATGCACAACAGGATGCCGGCAAACGGTAATGCCCACAGCAGCGACAGCCTGGTGCCATCGAGGCCGCCCTCGGCTGCGTGCGCCATATCGGGCGCAAGCGTGACAATGAGGAGCAAAGCAGCGAGGGCGATGAAGCGAAGCAAAAGGTGACCTTTCACTGCGTCCTTGCGCGCATTGTGCGCGAACGGAGCCGATGAAGGATCAACCCTTCAGAAATTCGCCGGCCTTGTAAAGCGAGCGAAACGCCACGCCGGCCTTGGCAAAGGTCTCGGCTGCGCCTTCGTCGCGGTCCACCATGGTGAACACCAGCACGACTTCGCCGCCGGCCTCGCGCACGGCTTCGAGCGCCTTCACGGCAGAGCCACCAGTGGTGGTGACGTCCTCGACAATGACGATGCGCTTACCCTCCAGCGTCTCGCCCTTGGCGAGGCCTTCGACGGCGAGGCGCGCGCCATGTTCCTTCGGCTTCTTGCGGACGAAGAAGGCCGCGATCGGATGGTTCTTCAGCCAGGAGAGCTGCGCCAGCGCGCCGGCCAGCGGCACGGCGCCCATCTCAAGCCCGCCAACATAATCGAGATTGTCGTCGCGCAGCGCGTCGTAGGTCAGCTCGGCCAGCAGCGCCGCGCCTTCCGGGTGGCACATCGTGGGTTTCAGGTTGAAATAGAAATTGCTCTTGCGGCCCGAAGCCAGCGTGATCTCGCCATAACCGAACGAACGGTCGCGGATGATCTCGAACAGGCGGGCGCGGGCGGCTGATTTGGTCAATGGCATGTCTCTGTTGAAACGGTCTCTGTGCTGAACCGGGCGCAATCTATCGGCGCTTTCCGGCACATTCCAGACTGGCGCAGGTGTCGTCAACACTCTCGGGCCGTTTTACCGCTCATCGGGACGATGCTACAGACCCGGCAACAAGATCGGGCAAGACCGGAAGAGGAATCGCATGACTATCGAGCTGCACACCTGGAATACGCCGAACGGGCGCAAGATCTCCGTCGCACTGGAGGAAATGGGCCTGCCTTACAAGGTCTTCCCGGTGCATATCGGCAAGGGCGAGCAGATGAAGCCCGAATTCCTGAAAATCAGCCCGAACAACAAGATTCCCGCCATCGTCGATCCCGAAGGGCCGGATGGCAAGCCGGTCAGCGTGTTCGAATCCGGCGCCATCCTGCTCTATCTAGGCGAAAAGACCGGCAAATTCCTGCCGAAATCTCTCGGCGAGCGGATTCCGGTGCTGGAATGGCTGATGTGGCAGATGGGGGGCTTCGGTCCGATGCCCGGCCAGGTGCATCATTTCATCGCGCTGGAAGATGAGACCCAGCGGGCCTACGGGTTGAAGCGCTATTCCGATGAGACGCGCCGGCTCTATGGCGTGCTGGATCGTCGCCTGGCCGACCACGAATTCGTCGCCGGCGCGCTGTCGGTGGCCGATTTCGCCGTCCTCGGCTGGGCTTGGCGGCATGAGCGCCACAAGGTGTCGTTCGCCGATTTCCCGAATGTCGGCCGCTGGTACGACACGCTGATGGCGCGTCCGGGTGTGAAGCGCGGCATGGACGCGAAGCTGGATTGAGGTCGGCTCCCTCTCTCCGCCCTTTGCGGGGAGAGGGCTGGGGTGAGGGGCATGGCGCTGACGTCACAACGTCCCTGCTACTCGCGTATTACTCAACGCGTGGTTCGACTTTCCGATCCGACAGACTGTTAGTGAGGCAGGCCCGGTGTCCTGCCCCTCACCCGCGCGCAAAGGTGCGCGCGACCTCTCCCCGCAAAGAGCGGGGCGAGGTTAGGAAGATCACGCCTTCCGCGTTTCCAGCGCCATCCGCACGGCGAGGCCGGCGAGCACCGTGCCCATCAGCCAGCGCTGCAGTTTGAGCCAGGTCGGTCGTTCGCCGAGAAACAGCGCGATCGACCCGGCGCCGAGCGCGATCAGTCCGTTGACGCCGACGCTGATGATGGTCTGCGTCGATCCCAGCACCAGCGACTGCGTCAGCACGCTGCCCGCCGTGGGATCGATGAATTGCGGCAGCAGCGCCAGGTACAGCATCGCGATCTTCGGATTGAGCAGATTGGTGATGAAGCCCATGGCGAACAGCTTGCGCGGGCTGTCGATCGCCAGCTTCTTGACCTGAAACGGTGAGCGGCCGTTTGGCTTCAGTGCCTGCCAGGCCAGCCACAGCAGATAGGCTGCGCCTGCAAGACGCAGCGCGTCATAGGCATAGGGTACGGCGAACAGCAGCGCGGTGATGCCGAAGGCCGCGCAGAGCATGTAAAAGATGAAGCCAAGCGCCACGCCGCCGAGCGACACCATGCCGGCCGCAGGCCCCTGCGTGATCGAGCGCGAGATCAGGTAGATCATGTTCGGCCCCGGCGTCAGCACCATGCCGAGCGAGACGAGGGCAAAACCGAGCAGGGATGTGAGATGGGGCATTCTGACGTTCCGGTGGGTCGCGGACATATTATCGGGCAACGCAATCTGGCGCCATTGCGTAAAACACGCCCGCGGCGGTCAAATATTTCAGCCGGGAGACGCCAGCTCGTCGATCAATGTGCGCGGCCGCTGGTGAAGGCGAACCAGACAGCGATGCCGAGCAGAACCACGGCCAGGCAGCGGCGTATCTTGTGGCGACGATCGGGTGTCGCAATGGTTTTCTGCAGGCTTCCGGCGAGCATGACGATGGCCATATGGATCGCCGTGGCGATGCTGACATAAATAACGCTCAGCATCAGCGTCTGCGCCATAACCGGGCCGCCGTCGATCCGCACGAATTCCGGCAGCACTGCGACGTAGAAGACCGCAGCCTTGGGATTGAGCAGATTGGTTACCAGTCCGCGCCGGAATGCGCGCCCTGGCTGGCTATCCTCGCCTTCGACCGCTTCAGCAGTTTCGCGTTCGCTCGCCCATGCGTCCCAGGCGAGCCACACCAGATAGGCCACGCCGGCCCATCGCAGTATCTCATAGAGCCAGCGCGAATTGTCGATCACTGTGGCAAGTCCGAGCGTCGCGGCAATACCATAGGTCATCAGGCCCAAGGCGATACCGGCAACCGCTGCGAAGCCGACCCGCAGCCCGTGCGATAGCGACAGGGACGCGAGATAGGCCATGTTGGGCCCAGGCGTGATCTCGATAATCGTTGCGGTCAGCGCGAAGGCCAGCAGTGGATTGATGCCGGTGAAACTCATGTGGGCCCTCGCGACGTTTCAATCGGGCGCGGGGAAAGGCTGCTGCTTAATGTGCCTCTTCCCAGTTATCCGCCGCGCGCGCATCGACCTGCAGTGGCACCGACAGCAGCACCGCCGGGAACGGCGCGTCCTGCATCGTGTGCTGCACGACCGGCAGCGTCGCCGCGACTTCGTCGTCGGGGACCTCGAAGATCAGTTCGTCATGCACCTGCAGCAGCATCTTGGCTGAGAGTTTCTTCTCCGCCAGCGCGTCTTCCATCCGCGTCATGGCGCGGCGGATGATGTCGGCGGCGGTGCCCTGCAGGCGGGCATTGATCGCGGCGCGTTCGTTGAAGGCGCGGATCGAGGCGTTCGAGGCCTTGATGTCCGGGTAATGACATTTACGCCCGAACAGGGTCTGCACATAGCCGTGCTCCCGGCAGAAATCGCGCGTCTGGTCCATATAGGCGCGGATGCCCGGGAAGCGCTCGAAGTATTTCTTGATATAGGCTCCGGCTTCCTCGCGGGGGATGCTGAGCTGGTTGGCGAGGCCGAACGCCGAAATGCCGTAGATAATGCCGAAATTGATCGCCTTGGCGCGGCGGCGGATTTCCGCCGGCATGTCCTTGACCGGCACGCCGAACATTTCCGAAGCCGTCATGGCGTGAATGTCGAGGCCGTCCTGGAAGGCCTGTTTCAGCACAGGGATATCGGCGATCTCTGCCAGCAGTCGCAATTCGATCTGCGAGTAGTCGGCCGACACCAGCTTGTGTCCATCAGCGGCGATGAAGGCACGGCGAATCTTGCGGCCATCCTCGGTACGAACAGGGATGTTCTGCAGGTTCGGTTCGTTGGACGATAGGCGGCCCGTGGTGGTCGCCGCCAGTGCGTAGGTGGTGTGAACGCGATGGGTCTGCGGATGCACGTAATTCGGCAGCGCGTCGGTATAGGTCGAACGTAGTTTCGATACCTGACGCCAGTCGAGTATCTTGCGCGGGAATTCGTGGCCTTGTTCGGCGAGGTCATCGAGCACCTGCGCCGAGGTCGACCACGCGCCGGTCTTGGTTTTGCTGCCGCCCGGCAGACCCATCTTGCCGAACAGGATATCGCCCAATTGCTTGGGACTGCCGATATTGACCTCCTCGCCGGCGATCTCCCGGATTTCGGCTTCGATGCGCGCAGCGGTCTGCGCGAAGTCGGCCGAGAGTTTTGACAGCACCTGACGGTCGATGGAGATGCCGCGGCGCTCCATGCGGGCGAGCACGGAGATCAGCGGCCGCTCCAGCGTCTCATAGACGGTGGTCATGCGCTCGGCCGCAAGCCGCGGCTTCAGCACATTCCACAGCCGCAGCAACACGTCGGCGTCTTCGGCGGCATAGGCCGTGGCGCGGTCGATCTTGACCTGCTCGAACGTCAGCTTGCCCTTACCGGAGCCGATCAGTTCGCCAAAGGTCAGCATGGCATGGCCGAGCCAGATCTCGGCGAGCGCATCGAGGCCATGGGCGTTGCGCCCGGCGTCGAGCGCATAGGACATCAGTTGCACGTCGTCATGGTTGCGCAGCGTGATGCCGTGCTGTGCGAGCAGTACCGCGGTGAACTTGATGTTGAAGCCGATCTTCAGCAGGCCTGCGGATTCCAGCACCGGTTTCAGCGCAGCAAGCGCATCGGCAGCTTTGATCTGGTCGGGCTCGAGATCGGCGGCGAACAGGCCTGCGCCGTCGCCGGACTGGCGATGGGCCAGCGGCACATAGAAGGCATCATTCGGACCGAGCGACAGCGCGATGCCGACCATGTCGGCCTGCATCGGATCGATCGACGACGCCTTGCATTCGAACGCGACGTGACCGGTATCGAGGATGCGGGAGATCCATAGCTCGAGCTCTTTCAGGGAGCGTACAGGCTGATAGGCCTCGCGCTTCACCGGCATCTTGCGCGCGGCTTCGGCGCGGGCCTTGGCCAGCGAGATCGGGGTGAGCACGTCCTTGCTGCCTGGACCGGTCGCATGAGCACTACCGCTCACGGGGCTGGTTGCGCCTGTTTTGCCTTTCACTGTGGGTGTAGATTCGGTGTTCCCGAACAGATCGCCGCCTGCTCTATGAGCGGAGGGCGCGGAGCTGCTCTTCGTTGCGCTGTCGGCATCCACATCTGCCGGATCGATCTCGGCATATTCAGCGACACGGCGCGTCAGTGTCGAGAATTCCATCGCCTTCAGGAACGCGATAAGCTTGCGCGCGTCGGGCTCGTGCACTGCGAGGTCATCGAGCGGCACGTCGAGGGCGACCTTGTCGTCGAGCAGGACGAGCTGCCGCGAAATGCGTGCCTTTTCGGCGTGCTCGATCAGCGATTCCCGCCGCTTCGGCTGCTTGATCTCGCCAGCGCGGTTCAGCAGCGTTTCGAGGTCGCCATATTCGATGATGAGTTGCGCAGCGGTCTTGATGCCGATGCCGGGGACGCCGGGCACGTTGTCGACGCTGTCGCCGGCCAGCGCTTGTACTTCGACGACCTTGTTCGGCGGCACGCCGAATTTCTCGATCACCTCGGCAATGCCGAGGCGACGATCCTTCATGGTGTCGTACATGGTGACCTGTTCGGTCACGAGCTGCATCAGATCCTTGTCCGACGACACGATGGTGGCGGTCGCGCCGCGCTCACCGGCTTCGCGGACATAGGTCGCAATCAGATCGTCGGCCTCGAAGCCTGATTGTTCGATGCTCGGCAGGTCGAAGGCGCGGACGGCGTCGCGGATCAGCGCGAATTGCGGGATCAGGTCGTCCGGCGCCGGCGGCCGGTGCGCCTTGTATTCGGGATACAACTTGTTGCGGAAGGTCACTTCCGACTTGTCGAAGATGATCGCCAGATGCGTCGGCCGGTTGTCCGGCGGCATGTCGCGGATCAGCTTCCACAGCATGTTGCAGAAGCCCAGCACCGCATTGACCTGCAGCCCGTCGGATTTGCGGTTCAGCGGCGGCAGTGCGTGATAGGCGCGAAAAATATAGGACGAGCCGTCGACCAGAAAGACATGGTCACCCTTCGCGAGGGCCTTGACGGTGGCGGGCTTGGCGGCGGCTGTTTCTGAGGTTTTCGGCATGGCCGCAACTTAAGGATTTTCGCCGGAAATGACAGTCTGTCAGCCAGTCATCCCGCCGGTTTTTGTGATGCCGCCCGGCTTGCGCCGCGCCCTGTTCCATGTGCCCTTGCGCCGGTCATTGCCAATCGAAGGACCAGTCATGCCCGAGCTCGCCGAACTGATGGACAAGTTGAAGGGCGTGGAGGCCGAGATCGAGGCCGAGCTGACCCGCCGGCGGGAAGAGCTGCGCTTCCGTTTCGAGCGGCGCAAGATTGTCTTCGAGCAGGATATCGAGAAGCTGCAGCGCGCCATCAAGGTGGGCGCGTCGAAATACCTCTTCAGCGCTAATCCGCTGATCGTGTTGTCCGCCCCGGTGATCTATTCACTGATCATCCCCTTCGTACTGATCGATCTCTGGGTGATGGCCTATCAGGCGGTCTGCTTTCCGATTTATGGCATCCCCAAGGTGCGGCGGCGCGACTATCTGGTGTTCGACCGGCATCATCTCGCTTATCTCAACATCATCGAGAAGGTGAACTGCGCCTATTGCTCATACTGTAACGGCGTGGCCGCCTTCGTGCGCGAGGTTGCCGCGCGCACCGAGGTCTATTGGTGTCCGATCAAGCATGCGCGCCGTGTGCTCGGCCCGCATCCGCATTATGTCGGATTTGCAGATTTCGGCGATGCGGAAGGTTTCCGCGCCAAAATTGATGGCATGAAGGACGGCGTGAAGCTCGATGACGGAAGGTCGCCGACGGCGGTGTAAGTTCTACTCCGCCGCCTGCAGCGTCGCGCTTTTCTTCTTCGGCGCAATCCAGAACGCTGCTGGGCGCTCGAACAGGAAGTTCGCACGGACCATCAGCGCGAGCCTCCAGATCACCAGCGCGCCGATGACGCCGCAGAGTGTCACCAGCAGCGAGATCGTGCCGATGTCGAACGGGCTGAATTTCAGCAATAGCGCGCGGGATGTCGCCATCGGCAGGAAGAAGGCGAGATAGATCACGATGGAATGCTCGCCGAAGAAGCGGATGAAGCCGAGCCACTGCATCTTCGCCAGCAGCGTGCCCATCACGATGATCGCGACCGCACCGGCGAAGCCGAGCATCAGCGAGATCACTGGCCATTCGCTGCAGCCGTCATAGACGAGAGCGGCATTGACCAGTGCCCAGGCCGCAAGGCCGACCAGCGCCATCACTGGTTTGGCCCGTGCGCGATCGGACAGCGCGAAGACCTGCGTCGCGAACAGGTAGCCCGAATAGAAATAGACGAAGCGCGAGCAGAACTCGTCGATCATCGTCCAGCCGGTGCTGATATGCGCCATCTCCAGCGCGGCGGCGATGCCCCAGATCAGCAGCGGCGGCACGCGCCGCGCCAGCTTGGTGACGATGAAGAACACCGGCAGCATATAGATGAACCACAGCGTGCCGAACGGCTCGATATAGGAGATCAGATAGAGATTGGCGACATAGGCCCAGCCGTGTTCGGCAGCAAAGCCGGGCGCCTTGAAGCCGAACTGGATGGTCACCCAGAGTACGTAGAAATACAGGAAGTGGACGACCTTGCGGTCGAGATAGGTCCGCCAGTCGCGGTCGATGACACGGGCCAGAAAGAGCCCGGAGATCAGGAAGAAGTCCGGCATCCGGAACGGCTTGGCGAAGGCCACCAGCAGGTGCATATAGCCGGTCTGGCCGGCGGCCAGTTCGACGCCCAGCACCGAGTGCATCATCACCACCATGATGATGCAGATGCCCTTGGCGTAATCGACCCAGTCGATTCGCTCTGTCCCTGACAGCGCCGCGCGATCGGCGACGGCGAAGGTGCCACTGGTGGTCATCGGTATCCCCTGTTCGGCGCTTCTTTTGGCGGGATCATGAGACGAGATCGGTTTCAATTGCCTTTCCCTGAACCCCAAATATGCCCCGCAAATGGTCGCGGCAGGGCGAGTTTGGCGGGGTGGTTAACGGGCGTTAAGGAGTGGGGGAATGGGGCGCAACGTCCGCTCCACCGTTATCGCCGGGCCTGACCCGGCGATCCATCTTCTCGCGAAGCAAGATGGATACGCGGGTCAAGCCCGCGTATGACACCTGAGATTGGTATGCCCCCCGAGAACATCGCGAAGATGACGACTTGACCCGAACCTTCGATACATCCCTGCCCATCGATGCTGTGCTTGACGACCTGTCGGGCGCGCTGGAAGCCGGCAACGCCGCGGTGCTGGTGGCGCCGCCGGGCGCCGGCAAGACCACGCGTGTGCCGCTGGCTTTGCTCGATGCGCCGTGGCTGAAGGGCAAAAAGATCATCATGCTGGAACCGCGGCGCATCGCGGCCCGCGCCAGCGCCGAGCGGATGGCGAAAACGCTGGGCGAGCGCGTCGGCGAAACCGTCGGCTATCGCGTCCGCTTTGGCTCGAAGATCTCGCGCAACACCCGGATCGAAGTAGTCACCGAAGGTATCTTCTCGCGGCAGATTCTTGATGACCCCGAGTTGAAGAACATCGGCGCGGTGTTGTTCGACGAATTCCATGAGCGCTCGCTCGATGCCGATATGGGCTTGGCTCTGGCGCGCGATGCGCAGACCGGATTGCGTGAGGACCTACGCATCCTGGTGATGTCGGCGACCATCGACGGTGCGCGCATCGCGAAACTGCTTGGCGATGCACCGGTCATCGCTAGCGAGGGTCGCGCTTATCCCGTGGAGACGCGCTATCTCGGCCGCAAGCCCGATATCCAGCTCGAGCGGCAGATGGCCGACGCCATCGCGACCGCCTTGCGTGCCGATCCCGGCTCGGTGTTGGCGTTCCTGCCGGGCGCTGCAGAAATTCGTCGCACGCAGAATTTTCTCGCCGAGCGCGTACAGGATGCATCCATCGAGATCGTCCCTTTATTCGGTGCACTCGATGCCGGCGTCCAGGACCGTGCCATCCAGCCTGCGCCCAAGGGACAGCGCAAGGTAGTGCTCGCGACGTCGATTGCCGAGACCTCGCTGACCATCGAAGGCGTGCGGATCGTGGTGGATTCCGGCGTCGCGCGCGTGCCGCGCTATGAGCCGGACATCGGACTGACGCGGCTGGAGACCGTGCGGGCCTCGCGCGCCGCCGTCGATCAGCGCCGCGGCCGCGCCGGCCGGACCGAGCCCGGCATCTGCTACCGGCTATGGGATGAGCCGCAGACCGCCTCATTGCCGGCCTACACACAGCCCGAAATTCTCAGCGCGGATCTGTCCACGCTGGTGCTCGATCTCGCGCAATGGGGCGTCAGCGATCCCGCACAACTGACCTTTCTGGATCCGCCGCCCGCGCCGGCGCTGAAGGAAGCACGCGGCCTGCTCGGCGAACTCGGCGCGCTCGATGGCGATGGCCGCATCACCGAGGAAGGCCATGCGCTGCGCGCGCTGGCGCTGCCGCCGCGGCTGGCGCGCATGATCGTGGATTCGGCGCGGTTTGGTTATGGCGAGGAGGCGGCCGAGATCGCCGCCATTCTCACTGAACGCGGGCTTGGTGGCGATAGCGTCGATCTCGATGTCAGACTCGATCTGTTCCGCCGCGACCGCTCGCAGCGCGCCGGCAGCGCCCGGCAGCTCGCGGAGCGCTGGGCGTCGCAGGTTGAAAAATCCTCTTCAGCCGAAGAGAACGAGGAGCTTTCCACCGGCACCATGCTTGCTTTCGCTTTCCCGGACCGTGTCGCCAAGAACCGCGGCAATGGCAGTTTCGTGCTCGCCAATGGCCGGGGCGCGTCGATCGAACAAAGTGCCGCCCTGGCGCGCGCGCCATATGTCGCCGTGGCGGAGCTCACCGGCACGGCGGCCAATGGCCGTATCCTGCTGGCGGCACCGATCACGCAGGCTGATATTGAGGCGCGTTTCGCCGATCAGATCGAGAATACCGACGACGTGACCTTCGATCGGGCATCGATGTCGCTGCGCGGGCGTCGCAAGCGTGTGCTGCATGCGATTACGTTGTCGGAAGCGCCGTTCACGCTGAAACCCTCTGAAGACACCGCGCGTGTCTTCGCCGATGGTCTTGTGGCCACGGGCATCGATCGCCTGCCATGGTCGAAGGCGCTGCAGCAGTGGCGGGGGCGCGTGATGTTCTTGCGCGCGTCGGAAGGCGACGCCTGGCCCGATCTGTCCGACACTGCGCTCGCCGCGGCGCGCGAGAGCTGGCTGATGCCGGCGCTGTTCGACAAGACCTCGCTGAAGGATTTTTCGGCCGGCGATCTGTCAGATGCCGTGATGGGCCTGCTGCCCTGGGATCTGCGCGCGCGGCTCGACAAGGAAGCGCCGACGCATTTCGAGGCGCCGACGGGGACCGTGCTGGCGATCGACTATGAAGCGGAACAGGGGCCGACCATTGCCGTCCGTTTGCAGGAATTGTTCGGGCTGAACACCCATCCGTCGGTCGCCAAGGGCAAGGTGCCGCTGGTGCTGGAATTGCTGTCGCCGGCGCAGCGGCCGGTGCAGGTGACGCGCGATCTGCCGGGCTTCTGGCGCGGCAGCTACCTCGATGTGCGCTCCGACCTGCGCGGCCGCTATCCGCGCCATCCCTGGCCGGAAGATCCCGCCAATGCGCTGCCCACGCGCCGCGTGAAGCCGCGCGGGACGTGATCATCAGGCAAAGTGCCGCTCATTAACGCTTCGCTCATCCTTTTCGCGAAAATAGCAGTCTGTAAGACCGTCCTGAACGGACGGTGGTGAGCCCGTGTGATGAACTCGCGGTTCCCCTGATTGCGTTCAGTGAGGTTGCGTATGCGTAGTATCATGTTCTTCGCGGCGATCCTGATCGGTCTGGGCACCGTGATGGCGCAGATGGCCGACAAGATGACGGCGACGACGCCGGCCATGGCGAAGGCGTCATCCCCCGCACCCACCACACAGGCCAATGCAAAGGCCGGTGTCCGCAGCCTGTCGATTGCGCGCGATGCGCGCGGTCACTTCCAGACTGAGGGGAGTATCGAGGGCCAGCGCATCGGTTTCATGGTCGATACTGGCGCGTCCGTCATCGCATTGAATGAAAAGTCGGCGGCGCGATTTGGCCTGCGTCCCTCGCGTGCCGATTATAACGCCACGGTGACAACGGCGAATGGAACGCTGAAGGCAGCCCGCGCGCGAATCGCTGTCGTGCAGGTCGGTGAGCTGACCGTGCGTGATGTCGATGCGATGGTGCTGCCCGATGAGGCACTGTCCGAGAATCTGCTCGGCCTGTCGTTTCTCTCGAAGTTGAAACGCTTCGAATATGCAAATGGCCGGATGGTACTCGAACAGTAGTACCTCATATCCCCACGCATTTACGCCGCAGCCCAATTCTAAACAAACTCGCATCCTTGAATGCCCATGCGTCTTCCCACAGGCGTGCGCAAAGGCTAAGCCTGCGCATTCAAGACTGATCCCAATTGATGCGAGGTCCTGCGATGTTTCCGAAGCCGAAGCCCTTGCTCGTGCCGAATACCTACGCTTACGAATCCGAGCCGATGGTAAAGGCCACGGGTTTTCGCGAATATGACGCGCGCTGGCTGTTCGGCAAGGAAATCAACCTGATGGGCATTCAGGCGCTGGGCATGGGGCTCGGCGCGCTGATTGCAGAACTCGGCCAGAAGCAGGAAATCGTCACCGGACACGATTTTCGCGGCTACTCCGCCTCGATCAAATATGCGCTGATGACGGGCCTGATGGCCGCCGGCTGCAAGGTGCATGATATCGGCCTCGCGGTAACGCCGATGGCCTATTTCGCGCAGTTCGATCTCGATGTGCCCTGTGTCGCCATGGTGACGGCCTCGCATAACGACAATGGCTGGACCGGCGTGAAGATGGGCGCCAGCAAGCCACTGACCTTCGGTCCGGACGAGATGACCCGGCTGAAGGAAATCGTGCTCAATGCCGAATTCAAGAACAAGGCTGGCGGCTCCTACCAATTCCATGAGAATTATCCGGCGCGTTATATCGCCGATCTCACCAATCGCCCGAAGCTGAAGCGCAAGCTGAAGGTCGTCGTGGCTTGCGGGAACGGCACTGCCGGCGCTTTCGCACCACAAGTGATGGAAGCGATCGGCTGCGAGGTGATCCCGCTCGATACCGAGCTCGATCACACGTTCCCGAAATACAATCCGAATCCGGAAGACATGGAGATGCTGCATGCGATCCGTGATGCGGTGCTCGAACACAAGGCCGATGTCGGTCTCGGTTTCGACGGTGACGGCGATCGCTGCGGCGTCGTCGACAACACCGGCGAGGAAATCTTTGCCGACAAGGTCGGCGTGATGCTCGCCCGCGATATGTCCGCGGTTCACAAGGATGCGACTTTCGTGGTCGACGTGAAATCGACTGGTCTGTTCGTGACGGATCCGGTGCTGCAGAAGCAGAATGCCAAGACGACCTATTGGAAGACCGGCCACTCCTACATGAAGCGCCGCACTAATGAGCTGAAGGCGCTCGCTGGCTTCGAGAAGTCCGGTCACTTCTTCTTCAATGCGCCGGTGGGGCGCGGCTATGACGACGGCCTCGTCTCGGCGATTGCGATCTGCGAAATGATGGACCGCGCGCCGGGCAAGACCATGGCCGATCTCAAGGACGCGCTGCCGAAGACTTGGTCGTCGCCGACCATGTCGCCGCATTGTGCCGACGAGACCAAATACGGCGTCGTCGCTGCGGTGGTGAAGCATTTCGAGGATGCGCAGAAGAAGGGCGATAAGGTCGCCGGACAATCGATCCGCGATCTCGTCACGGTCAACGGCGTGCGCGTCACCTGCGAGGACGGCAGCTGGGGTCTGGTGCGGGCGTCATCGAACAAACCGGAGCTGGTGGTCGTTGTCGAAAGCCCGGTCTCCGAAGCGCGGATGCACGACATGTTCGAAGCCATGAATGTGGTGCTGCGGACGCATCCGGAAGTCGGCGCGTATAACCAGACGATTTGATTTCTGCTGTCGTCGCCCGGCCAAGCCGGGCGACGACAGTTGGTGGAAAATCGTGCGAGTTACGTTCTGGCTGCCTGATCCGCCGCAATCATCTCCGACATCTCCCTTGCCGCTTGCGTCACATAGCGCTCCTTGTGGCGCAGCTGGATGAAGCGCCGTGTTGGCAGCGAGGCTTCGAGGGCGATGAGATCGCCGCTGCCGATCAAGGCGGCGGCGACCAGCCGGGACATGATGCTCGCACCAGCGCCGGCCACGACGGCCGCGCAGACGGCTTCGTTCGACGGCAGCTCCATGGCGATACGGATGTCATCGGGCGAGCTTCCTGATTGGCCCAGCACCGATTGCGCAATGGCGCGCGTGCCGGAGCCGACTTCACGCAGCACCCATTGCGTCTCGGCGAACTGAGCTGGCGCGATGGTGCGTTGTCGCGCCCATGGATGCGATTGACCGACCACCAGCACAAGTTCGTCGTCGCCCACGGGCTGGGTCGCGAGTGCCGGATGGTCAACCGCGCCTTCGACGATGCCGAGATCGACTTCGCCGTCGCGCACCCAATCGGCCACCTGTTCGGTATTTCCGATGCGGAGGCTGAGGTCGATGCCGGGGAAGCGCTGGCGATAGTGCGCCATGATGGGTGGTAGAAAATAGTTGCCGACGGTCTGGCTCGCGGCCAGCGCAAGGGAGCCGCGCGTCATGCCGGCCATATCGGTGAGGACGGTCGTCGCGGCGGCAGCGCGTGCCAGCACGGCCCGGGCTTCGATCAGAAAGGCGCGGCCAATCTCGGTCAATTCGATGCGGCGGCCGACGCGGTGAAACAGTTGCGTCGCATAGCGCGTTTCCAGCGCCGCAATGGCGGCGCTGGTGGCAGATTGGGTGAGATGCAGACTCTCGGCAGCCCGCGTCATGTGCTCGTGTTCGGCGACGGCGACGAATATCCGGAGCTGTTCGAGTGTCATGTGATCTCCGTCAGGTAGTCAGCTTCACCAGCATGAGGCTGAAGCTGGCAATGAACAGGAAGGCTGCGGCGCCGAGCAGCAGCGGGCGCAGGCCCTTGGCGCGCAGCTTCTGGATATTGGTTTCCAGCCCCATGGCGGCGAGCGCCATGGTCAGCAGGAAGGTCGTGATCGGAATGATCACGCTCATAGCTGCATGCGGCACGTCAACGAGGCTATTCAGGATCACCATCGCAACGAAGCCGAAGGCGAACCACGGCATCGGCACCTTGGCGCTGCCGGATTCCGCGCCGATGGCACGTGCGCGCCGTGTCGCCAGCAGGCCAAGTGCGATCACCACCGGTGCCAGCATCATCACGCGCGCGAGTTTCGCGACGGTGCCGAATTCGCCAGCGTCGCGGCTGTGCTGGAAGGTGGCCGCGACCACCTGCGCGATCTCGTGGATCGATGCGCCAGCCCAAAGCCCGAAATGATGTGGGTCGAGCTGCAGCACGCTACCGAGTAGTGGATAGACGAACATGGCGATCGAGCCAAAGATGGTGACGCAGGCGACCGCGTAGGCGACATCCTCATCGGACGCGCGGGTCACGGTGTTGGTCGCGATCACGGCGGAGGCGCCGCAGATCGATGTGCCGGCGGCGATCAGTTCGACCAGCCGGCGGTCGATACCCATCGCGCGGCCAAGCCATGTGGTGAAGATGAAGGTTGCAAGGAGCGTCGCCGCGATTACCGCGAAGCCGATGCCGCCAACTTCCAGCAACTGCGCCGCGGTGAGCTGCAGGCCGAGCAGGATGATGGCGAAGCGCAGGATGCTGCGCATGGAGAAACTGATGCCGGCTTTGGCCGCAGCCGGCGCGCCGGATGTGTTCTGGATCGCGATACCGATGCCGATGGCCAGGATCATCGGACTGGCGAGGCCGATATAGGGGATTTCACGCAAGGCGAGTGCAGTGCCGGCGATGGCGCCGGTGAGCGCCAATCCGGGAAGAAGCGGGAGGTTGCGAGCAGCAAGCGGGCTGGTGCGGTTCGCATCTTGGGCAAGAACGGTCATGGGCCAAACTCCGGTTTGGCCACATCCTCATGCCGTTTGATCAATAAATCTAATTGATCATTATTGTTGATTCAATCGAAGTATACGATTGATCTGTTTCGGCGTCGTCGCCCGGTCCGACAGGGCGACGACAGCGCGGTATTTCTCAAGCAGCCGGCATCGGTGGCACCGGCAGTGCCGTGACCGACTTGATCTTCTCCATGGCGAAGCGCGAGGTGACGTTCTTCAAGGCCACGGCACTGATCAGCTTCTTGTAGAAGATGTCGTAGCTCTGCATGTCGGCCACGACCACGCGCAGCATGTAGTCGACGTCGCCGGCCATCCGGTAAAATTCCATGACTTCGGGCATGGCGCTCACGGCATCGGCGAACTTCTTCAGCCAGGCGTCGGAATGGTCGCCGCTCTCCACCGAGACAAACACCGAGATACCGAGGCCGATCTTGTTCTGATCGACCAGGGCAACCCGGCGGAGGATCACGCCATCGGCCTCGAGGCGCTGGATGCGCTTCCAGCACGGTGTCGACGAAAGCCCCACGCGGTCGCCGATCTCGGCCACCGACAGCGAGGCGTCTTCCTGCAGGACGGTCAGGATCTTGCGATCGATCGCATCGAGGCGGCGGGCGGATTCAAGGGGCTGGTCGGCGACATCGGTCATGGGAAGAACTTTGTTCTAATTATGGGGTCGAGTAACCTCATATATAGAACATTCTTCCAAGGCAAGCCCTGTACCGCCTCAGCTAAGGGCGCCGACTCTGGATTCCCTCAAAAGCTGTTCGACTTCAGCACGTTGCGGGCAGGCAAAAGCACCGCCATAGCGGGTGCATTTCAGGGCCGCGGCGGCGGAGGCGAAGCGCAGCGCCTCCGGTACCGACTTGCCGCCCGCGAATTCCAGCGCGAAGGCGCCATGGAAAATGTCGCCGGCGCCGAGGGTGTCCACGGTGTGAACGGGGAAGGCCGGGGTTTCCTTAGGATGTCCCTGCTCGTCGAGCCACAGGGTGCCCTTGGGGCCGCGGGTGACAGCAAGGAAGGACGAGGTGAGCGTCGCCATCTTCTGCAGCGCCTTGAGATTGTCGGTGATGCCGGCGGTCGATTGCAGCGCATCGTCCGAAAAGATCAGGTGCGAGGAGGCGGTCAGCAGGCCCTCGCGCTGCGACAGCGTGCTGTCGATATCGACGACGACGGGAATGCCGCGATGACGTGCCTCGATGCACAGCTCGGTGGCGAAGCCGGCGCAGCGGCTCTCGACCAGAATGGCGCTGCAGTCCTGCAGCAGCAGGTCGTGGTCGGGCAGTTTTACCTTCCAGAGTTCGGGATCGCGGAAGGTGACGATGGTGCGCTCGCCCGACGGGTCGATCATGACGGCCGAGATCGGCGTCACCAGGCCCGGCATATGCACCAGATGCGCGGAGTCGATGCCTTCCTTGGCAAGATCGTCGAACAGAAACTGGTCGGCGGTCTCGCGCTTGTCGCCCATCGGCCCGGTCATCGACGCCCGGCCACCCAGCCGGCTGACGCCGATGGCGGCGTTGAGCGCATTGCCGCCGATGATCTGGGCGAAACGTTGGGAGGGGAATTTCTGGCCACGCCCCGGGACGGCTTCGACGGCAAAGGTCAGGTCGCGAACCGGCAGGCCGATACACAATACGTGGACAGGCTTGGCACTCATGAAGGATTCCCCGTGTGGTCAGGCTTGGTCGGGATGCAGCCAGCGACCGAGCAGATGATGCGCGATGGCGAATGGGTGCGGCCCCGCGAGCCCGTCCGGGTGTTCGCGTTTCCACATCAGCATCGCCTCGTCACGGTCAAACCACCGGGCGTCCTCAAGTTCCATCTTGTCGACGGTAATCTCGTCGCTGATGGCGCGCGCCGAACAGCCGATCATCAGGGATGACGGGTAGGGCCAGGGCTGCGTCATGTAATAGGTGACGTCGGTACAGCGGATGCCGGATTCCTCGAAGATCTCGCGCTTCACCGCGTCCTCGATGGTCTCGGCCGCTTCGACGAAACCGGCAAGGCACGAATACATGCCCGGTGCGAACTGCTTCTGGCGGCCGAGCAGGCACTTGTCGCCCTTCTCCACCAGCATGATGACGACGGGATCGGTACGCGGGAAATGCTCGGTCTTGCAGCTCGGGCAAACGCGCTTCCAGCCGCCTTCGGCCATCGACGATTTGGCGCCGCAATTGGCGCAAAACCCATGGCGCTGATGCCAGGAGACGAGCGACTTGGCCTGTGCAACCGCCGAAAGCTGCTCCGGCGGCACCATACCCTGCATGGCCATGCCGCGGAGTTCGCTGACGACGACATCGTCGCGGGTCAGCAGCTTTTCCACGGCGGGTGCGCCGATGCCCATGCCGAATACGGCATCGCCATCACGCAAGCCGAGAAAGACGGTGCCGGGATTGGCGCCGAATGTCAGCGCCTCGTCGATGGTCAGCAGCGCGCGCTGGGCATCGCCATCCTTCATCATGACCAGTGAGTCGCGGTAGATCACATAAGCGCGCGAGGAGCTTTTGCCCTCCAGCGCGAATAGCTTCTCGTCGCTGAAGCGCAGATGCGCGGCGCGATCGAGCGTATTGGAGACGAAGGCCGGATGGCCGAGCGGAAACAGCTTGCTTGTCATGATGGTCAACCGAGCCAGATCTTGCGGCGGAGTTCTGAGATGAAACGCTGCACTTCGGCCGCGTCATGGGCGAGTGGTGGCATCACGCCCCAGATCGGCCGCGGCCAGGCGGCATCGGTCTTGCGGCGCGCGATGATGTGGACGTGCAGCTGCGGCACCATGTTGCCGAGCGCCGCGACATTGAGCTTGTCGCATTTGGTGATGTCTTTGAGTGCGCGGCCGACGCGGTTGATCTCGGTCATCAACTGGCCCTGGGCGACCTCGTCGAGATCGATGATCTCGGTCGTGTCGGCGCGGCGCGGCACCAGCATCAGCCAGGGGTAGTGCGCGTCCTTCACCACCAGCACGCGGCTGAGGGGGAGGTCGCCGATGTCGATGGTGTCTTGTTGCAGCTGCTCGTGCAGCGACCAGGAGGAGGGAGCGGCCATTCTGACTCTCGATTAAGGCGCACAGCGTCGCAGGAAGCGGCTGCGCAGACAACTCCCGTCATGGCCGGTTTTGCGCGTCTGGACCACGTTTTCTTGCGACTTTCCTGCGCAAAACTTGCGGCGGACTTGCGACACGCGCCGCGCTTGCTTTCCGACCATTTTGGCCCCAAATAAGCACCGGGAGATTGGCGGTGGACGAGCCACTCGCCAATCGGGTCAGGTCCGGAAGGAAGCAGCCCTAACGAGATCCGGATCGGGTCGCTCGTCAGTCTCCTACTTGTTTTATCGAGCAAATTCAGCGTCCTGCACATGGGTCGTTAGCTCGGTGGGCGCCTTGTTCGATGAGTGAGGCAGCATCGAAGGCCGGAACCTGTGTCCCGTTCCGCCTATGATGCGCCAGATGTTCCGCAAGCCGGCTTTACGAGACAACACATTGCGGATTCCTCGATGACCGACGCTGGCACGTCCCCTCCCGATGATCACCAGAGCGGTTTCGATATGGGCGTTGCCCCGGCGCCTGCTGCCGCCACGCCCTATCGCGTGCTCGCGCGTAAATACCGCCCCGGCAGTTTCGACGATCTGATCGGCCAGGAAGCGCTGGTCCGCACCGTCTCCAATGCGTTCGAGACCGGCCGCATTCCGCAGGCCTGGATCCTTACCGGTGTCCGCGGTGTCGGCAAGACGACGACGGCGCGTATTCTGGCGCGCGCGCTGAATTATGAAATGGCCGATGGCTCGGTCAAAGGCCCGACCATCCATATGCCGACGCCGGGCATCCATTGCCAGGCGATCATGGAAAGCCGGCATATCGACATTCTCGAAATGGACGCCGCGAGCCACACCGGCGTCGACGATGTTCGCCAGATCAATGACAGCGTGCGCTATGCGCCCTCCAGCGCGCGCTACAAGGTCTACATCATCGACGAAGTCCACATGCTGTCGACCGCCGCCTTCAACGCGTTCCTGAAGACGCTGGAAGAGCCGCCAGAACACGCCAAGTTCGTGTTCGCCACGACCGAAATCCGCAAGGTGCCGGTGACGGTGCTGTCGCGCTGTCAGCGCTTCGACCTGCGCCGCGTCGATGCCGACGTGCTGATGTCGCATCTGTCGAACATCGCGGGCAAAGAGAATGTCGAGGTCGAGCCGGAAGCGCTGGGCATCATCGCCCGCGCCGCCGAAGGCTCGGTGCGCGATTCACTGTCGCTGTTCGATCAGGCGATTGCGCATGCCGCGGGCACGGTCCGCGCCGATGCCGTCCGACAGATGCTCGGCCTCGCCGATCGCACCCGCGTGATCGACTTGTTCGATTCGCTGGCGCGCGGTGACATCGCCAGTGCATTTAAGGAATTTCGCGAACAATACGACGTCGGCGCTGATCCGATTGTGGTGCTGAGCGATCTTGCCGAATTCGTCAATTTCGTCACCCGCGTGAAGATCGTGCCGGCAACCGCCGACAATGTCGCGTTTGGAGAGACCGAACGTCTGCGCGCACGCGATTTTGCCTCGAAGCTGTCGATGCGGGTGCTGTCGCGTATGTGGCAGATGCTGCTCAAGGGCATCACCGAGGTGCAGGGCGCGACGCGTCCCGCCGCCGCCGCAGAGATGGTGCTGGTGCGCATCGCTTACGTTGCCGATCTGCCGACGCCGGATGAAGCGATCCGGATGCTCGACCAGAATGGCGGGACGTCGCCGATGATCCCAACGAATGGTGGAGGCCGTGCCGCGCCATCGTCCGCTCCGTCGGCATCTTTGCCGTCAGCGCAGATGCCGTCCGCCATGCCGACGATGTCAGCGAGTGCGTCGCGTGGTCCGACCATGCAGCGCGGCGGCGCGGAACCATCGCCGCGGCCGCAAGTCGGCATGGCAGATGCACCGCCCGCAGCGGTGCTGAAGATTTCGACCTTCCCTGAACTCGTCGCACTGGCCGGCGAGAAACGCGACCTGATGGTGCGCGGGGCGCTCGAAGCCGATGTGCGCCTGATCAAGATCGAAGACGGGCGGCTTGAGCTGGCGATGGAGCGCACGGCGTCGCGCACGCTGATCAACGATCTGTCGCGGAAGCTCGAACAGTGGACCGGCCGGCGTTGGGCCGTGATCGTGTCCAACGAGCAGGGACAGCCGACGCTGCGCGATCAGCAGCTCGAGCAGAAGAATGAGCGCCAGCGTGTGGCGGAAGCCGATCCGCGGGTCAAGGAAGTGCTGGCACGGTTTCCGCGTGCGAAGGTCGAGGTTCGTGTCATCGCCCCTGAGCCGCCGGACTTCAACGGCAGCGATAGCGACCTGATCAGCGATGACGCGACCGACGGTCTCAACGACGACGATTAATCGAACTGCGAAGGAAAACTCATGGCTGATTTTCTCGGCATGATGAAACAGGCAGCGCAGCTGCAATCAAAGATGAAGGCGATGCAGGACGAGCTCGACCATGTCGAGGTCGAAGGTATCTCCGGCGGTGGCCTCGTGTCTGTGCGGATGACCGCGAAGACCGAAGTGAAGGCCGTGAAGATCGACCCGTCGCTGGTCAAAGCCGATGAAGTCGAGATTCTAGAAGATCTGCTGGTGACTGCATTGGGCGATGCGCGCCGCAAGGCGGAAGCTGCGATGCAAGAGAAGATGCAGGCGCTGACCGGCGGTCTCGGTCTGCCGCCGGGGATGGGCCTTACCTGAGATGGCATCCACGGCCGGTCCGGAAATCGAGCGCCTGATTCAACTGCTGGCGCGGCTGCCCGGTCTTGGCCCGCGCTCGGCCCGGCGTGCCGCGCTGCATCTGATCAAGAAGCGCGAGGCGCTGATGACGCCGCTGGCCGGTGCCTTGCAGGTGGCGATCGACCGGATTCAGGTCTGCAAGGTCTGCAGCAATATCGATACGCAGAATCCCTGCACGATCTGCACGGACCCGCGCCGCGATCCCTCGACCATCGTGGTGGTCGCCGATGTCGCGGACTTGTGGGCGCTCGAACGCGCCCATGCGACGACGGGCAAGTATCATGTATTGGGTGCAACGCTGTCGCCGCTCGACGGCGTCGGCCCGCAGGATCTGACCATCGACGCGCTGGTGTCACGTGCGCATGATTCAGAGGTGAGCGAAATCATCCTGGCGCTGAATGCGACGGTGGATGGGCAAACCACGGCGCATTACATCACTGACCTCTTGCAAGAGGCGAATGTGAAAGTCACGCGGCTGGCACATGGCGTGCCGGTTGGTGGTGAACTCGATTATCTCGACGAAGGCACGTTGTCGGCCGCGATGCGACAGCGGACGCTGTTTTAAGACTGGAAGAGCATTGATGACACGATATGACTTGAAGGCTTTGCCGACCTGGGCCGCTGCGATTTGTGCGGCCGGCCTGTTTGCTACGGCTGCCAGAGGCGCGACCGAAACGCCGGCTCCGCCAGCCGCACCGGTGGCACCGAAGACCATGAAGATCGGCGATGTGCTGACCGGGCAGCTCAACGCCATGCGCAGCCGCGATGCCAAGGGCAAGCGCACCAATGTGTATCAAGTTGTCAGCGAGCCGCGTCGGCTGCCGGCGCCTGCAGGGCTGTGCAATCTTGAGACCGGACCCGAGACGTTCGAGATCGTCGTGGCCAATGACGCGCAGGCCACGCAGCTGAAGAAACTTGTCGGCAAGGAAGTGGCGCTCAAGGTTGCTGAAGTCACCTGCGCCGAGCAGGCCGGGCAGATGAGTGAAGCGCTTGTGACGAAATGGAGCGTGGTGACGAAGCCGAACTGAGTTCGCTTCGGTTAAACCCGCACCGGCCCCAGCATCTCGAAATGCGCGCGGCGCTGCAGCCAGATCAGCAGGATCAGGCTCGGTACCGCGACCACCACGCTGATGACGAAGAACATCGGCCATCCCGTCGCTTGCGCAACGTAACCTGCGCCTGCCGACAGATAGGTCCGCCCAACCGCAGCGAGCGCTGTGAGTAGCGCATATTGCGTGGCCGTGTGCAGCGGATTCTTGCAGAGCGCGGAGAGATAGGCGACGAAGATCACCGTGCCGATGGCGCTGGTGAAATTCTCGACCGAGATGGCCAGTGCCAGCGCCCATTGATTGACGCCGACGATGGCGAGCCACGAGAATGCCAGGTTGGACAGCGCCTGCAACACAGCGCCGATCCACAGGCTCGCCGCCAGCGAATAGCGTCGCGCCACGAAGCCTCCAGCGAAGCCGCCGATCAGCGTGGCGGCAAGGCCGACGCCTTTGACGATGGCGGCGTAGTCGTTGCGGGTGAAGCCGAGATCAATCACGAACGGCGCTGTCATGGTGCCGGAAAAGGCGTCGGTGAATTTGAACAGCACGACAAAGGCCAGCGCGGCCCAGGCGTCCTTGCGGGCCAGAAACTCGGAGAACGCGCCGATTGCAGCCTGCAGCACGCGATTGAAGGCGCTCTCGCCGCGTGTGGCCGCTTCGGCCTGCGCGGATTGCTCGGGCTCGGTGGCCGCAAGCGCTGTGACCGTGCCGACCAGCACCATCGCCGCCATTGCCACATAGCCCCACATCCAGGCGGTGGAGCGCGCGATGCCCGTGCTCTCGAAGGCGCTGACCAGAAACAGCACGCCGGCGGTCGAGATCAGCATGCCGATGCGATAGGCCGCGACATAGGACGCCATGCCGGCCGCCTGTTCGCTCTCCGGCAGGCTCTCCACACGAAACGCATCGACGACAATGTCCTGCGTCGATGACATCGCAGCGACCAGCAGCGCACCAAGGGCGACGAACAGTGGCGAGCGGGCGGGGTCGGTCAGTGCAAGGAGCAGGATCGCGCCGATAAGCAACAGTTGCGAGAACACCAGCCAGCCACGGCGGCGGCCGAATTGCCGCGTGAAGAACGGCACATGCAGCGCGTCGACCAGCGGCGCCCAAAGGAACTTCAGCGTGTAGGGCGTGCCGACGAGGGCGAACAACCCGATGGTACCGAGATCGACGCCGGATTCGCGCATCCACACCAGCAGCGTGGAACCGGACAATGCAAGCGGCAGACCCGACGACAGGCCAAGCAATAGCACGATCAGCACCCGCGGCTGCAGATACACCGCCATGCTCTCGCGCCAGGTGGCACGGGGCTTCAAGGCGAGGGCGGCTTCGGACGAGTCAGGCGCGCTGGTCATGGGGAAGGGTTAGCAGATTCGGGGGAAAGCGGCCTGTGGCCTATTCCCCTGCCTGAATCTTGCGCGGCAGCGGCGCGAACATGTCGGGGGCGGCGGTCTTCGCGATGGCCGGGGCTACCTCGGCCGCCGGCTCGCTCTTGCTGAAATCCAGTTCCTCGATGCGGCCGGCGCGCTTCTCAATCTTGTCGGCGGAGATCAGGATCTGGCGGACGTCCTCATTGGCTTGCCCGAAATGCGTCTGCAGCTTCATCACGCGATCGCGCAACCGGGTGAGGTCGTCGCCCAGATTCAGTACCTCGGTGCGGATCTGGTCGGCGGCGTCGCGCATCCGCGCGTCCTTCAGGATTTGCTGCATCACCTGGATCGCCAGCATCAGCAGCGACGGCGATACCAAGACGACGCGGGCGCGATAGGCTTTCTGGATGATGTCATCGAAACCGTCGTGGATTTCCGCATAGACGGATTCCGACGGCACGAACATCAGCGCGGTGTCCTGCGTCTCGCCGGCAACCAGATACTTCTCGGCGATGTCGGTGACATGTTTCATCACGTCCGCGCGCAAGCGCTGCGCTGCGTATTTCTTCTCGTCATCGCTGCGTGCGTCATGCAGCGCCGTGACGGCTTCCAGCGGGAATTTCGCGTCGATGCACAGTGGACGCTGATCCGGCAGGAAGATCACGCAGTCCGGCCGTTTGCCCGACGATAGCGTGTGCTGGAACGCATAGGCGCCGCTCGGCATGCCGTCCTTGACGATGCTTTCCATCCGCGCCTGACCGAAGGCGCCGCGCGACTGCTTGTTGGCGAGCACGTCGCGGAGCGTCGTTACCTGCGAGGTGAGGTCAGTGAGGTTCTTGTGGGCGTTGTCGATGATGCCCAGCCGCTCATGCAGCGCGCTCAGGCTTTCCATCGTGTTGCGGGTGGTCTGTTCCATGGATTGGCCGACGCGATGGGTCACGGAGTCCAGTCGCTCGGACACCGCGCGTGCCATGTCGGCCTGACGGCCTGCCAAGGCCTGGCCCATGGCGTCGACGCGGCCGGTGGCTTCGTTCTGCGCCTTCAGCACTTCGCTGAGGCGTTCTTCCAGTTCGTCGGCGCGGATCGCCTGGGCCATGGCCATGGCGGCGCCGCGGCTACCGGAGCGAGCGATGATGATGGCGATGGTGAGCAGCAAACCCAGCGCCAGAGCACTGAAGCCCATCAATGCTACGCCGGCGGTGACCGGCATGTCGCCGATCATGAAAAGAATCTCGTTCATTCCATCCTTGTAGCCGATTCGGTCGGCTGCGCGAACGAAGAGGGAACATTTATGGTTAATGCAAAATGAATTTTCCTGGTTAACCCAAGCCTAAGAAATGTGGTTAAGCAGACCTTAACCGGCATGGTTAACCGCGCCTCAATTTTCATGGTTGGCGGGGAGTTAACGTCCTTCAAAGTCCAGCTTTTCCAGCGGATTGACCCGGACCGGCGCGCAGATTAAATCGCCGCCATGGCCATTCGTGAAATCATTATCCTGCCCGACAAACAGTTGCGGCTGATCTCCAAACCAGTCGAGAAGGTGACGTCAGAGGTGCGCAAGCTCGCCGACGACATGTTCGAGACGATGTATGACGCACCCGGGATCGGGCTGGCGGCGATCCAGATCGCGGTTCCGCTGCGGCTGATCACCATGGACATCGCCAAGAAGGACGATGAGGAGGACGGCAAGAAGCCGCGTGTCTTCATCAATCCGGAGGTCATCTCGGCCTCGGAAGAGCTCTCGGTCTATGAAGAGGGCTGTCTGTCGATCCCCGAATATTACGAGGAAGTGGAACGTCCGGCGACGGTACGGATCCGCTATATGGACCTCGACGGCAAGACCATCGAGGAAGAGGCTTCTGGCCTGTTCGCGACCTGCATTCAGCACGAGATCGACCATCTCAATGGCGTGCTGTTCGTCGATTACCTTTCGAAGCTGAAGCGCGACCGCGTGCTGAAGAAGTTCACCAAGCTCGCCAAGCGCGCGGAGTAGTTTCTCCGCGCAACGCTGCAACAGATCGGCTCCGACCTATGTCGCTTCGTTTGATCTTCATGGGCACGCCGGATTTCGCGGTGCCGACGCTGCTCGAACTCGTGGCCCACGGCCATGAGATCGTCGCCGTCTATACCCGCGAAGCAAAGCCCGCCGGCCGTGGCATGAAGCTGCAGCCGACGCCGGTGGCGCGCGAGGCTGAACGGCTCGGCATTCCCGTCTTCACGCCGAAGACGCTGCGGACGCCGGAAGCCGAAGCCGAGTTCCGGTCGCATGAGGCCGAGGCTGCGGTCGTCGTCGCCTATGGCATGATCCTGCCGCAGAATATTCTCGATGTACCGCCGCTCGGCTGTTTCAACCTGCACGGCTCGCTGTTGCCGCGCTGGCGCGGCGCCGCACCGATCAATCGTGCCATCATGGAGGGCGACGCCGAGAGCGGCGTCATGGTGATGAAGATGGATGTCGGCCTCGACACCGGCGATGTCGCCATGGCCGAGCGCCTGGCGATCACCGATGCGATGACGGCACTGGACCTGCATGATGCACTGGCGCCGCTCGGCGCCGATCTGATGGTGCGGGCCATGGGTGCGCTGGAAAGGGGACGGCTGAGCCTGACCCCGCAGAGCGCAGACGGCGTCACTTACGCGGCCAAGATCGACAAGGCGGAGGCCAAGATCGACTGGTCGAAGCCGGCGCGCGAGGTGCTCAGGCATTGCCATGGGCTGTCGCCGTTTCCCGGCGCGTGGTGCGAAGTGCCGATCGAGGGCGAGGCGGTACGCGTGAAGGTTCTGCGCTGCGAGCTTGCAAAGGGCGCGGGTGCGCCCGGCGAGATCATCGACGATCAGCTCACCATCGCCTGCGGCGAGGGCGCGATCCGGATCATCGACCTGCAGCGCGCCGGCAAGCAGCCGATGAAGGCCAGTGAATTTCTGCGTGGCACGCCGCTGAAGCCGCCTCTGCAGGTGGGCTGATGCCGCGCTACAAGATGATCATCGAATATGACGGCGCGCCATTTTCCGGATGGCAGGTGCAGGCCAACGCGACGCTGACCGTACAGGGCGCGCTGGAGCGTGCCGCCGAGGCCATTTGCGGCGAGCCGATCCGCGTCCATGGCGCCGGTCGCACCGATGCCGGCGTCCATGCGCTCGGCCAGGTCGCCCATTGCGACGTGCCGAAAGTGCTGGTGCCGGGTCGCTTTCGCGATGGCATGAATGCCCATCTGCGGCCGCATCCGGTCGGCGTGCTGTCGGCGGATATCGTGCCGGATGATTTCGAGGCGCGGTTCTCGGCCATCAAACGCCACTATGTCTATCGCATCACCAATCGCCGCGCGAACCTCGCCGTCGATGCCGGCCGGGTCTGGCGCGTGCCGCGCCCGCTCGATGTCGCTGCCATGAGCGAGGCTGCGAAGCGTTTGCTCGGTCGACACGACTTCACGACCTTTCGCGATACCGAATGCCAGGCCAAGTCGCCGATCCGCACGCTCGATCAGCTCGATGTGGTGCAGAACGGTGAGGCGATCACCATCACGACCTCCGCACGCTCGTTCCTGCACAGCCAGGTGCGCTCGATGGTTGGCTCACTGGTCTGGGTCGGCAACGGCCGCTGGACGCCGGACGATCTGGCTGCGGCGCTTGCCGCGAAGGACCGCAGCGCCTGCGGCATCGTGGCGCCGCCGGATGGGCTGTATCTGGTAAAGGTCGACTACTAGACCTTCACGCCCTTCATCGCGTCCCAGAACAGATCCTGTCCATTCGCGACATTCGCCGTCCAATGCTCATGCGCAAAATCATTGGCGTCGTCGGTGATGAACTTGAAGGCGCGCCAGCGGATGCCATGGCGCAGGCAGACCTGCGCGATGGCAAACAGTTCCATATCGACGATGTCGACATTGTTCGACACCAGCCAAGGATCGGTGGAGGTGACGAAACTGTCACCACTGCCGCAGATCACGCCGCGCTGGCCCGAGACCAGGCGGTCGAGATCGGGCGCAAAGGGCGTGCGGCCGCGCGGCGCCAACGGCTCGGCATTCATGTCGCGCTGGATCACGTCGCTGACCTCGACGAGGCCGTTGAGTTTGGTGTTTAGCTTGCCGGCGGTGCCGTAGTTCACGACGAGTTTGGGCTGCATGGCCTGCACCGCCTGAAGCGTTGCGATTGTGGTGTTGATCTTGCCGACGCCGGTGAAAATCACCTGGATCTCGGCAGGCGCGCGTGATTTGTCGAGCTCGCTTTCGAGCGCGGTGAGGACGAGAATCTTGCCGTTCATGCGAAATACCGATCCAGCACGCCACGATAGATTTGGGTGAGCTTCTCCAGATCGGTAACCTTCGTGTGTTCGTCGATCTGATGCATGGTCTGCCCGACCAGGCCGAATTCAATCACCGGGCAGTAGTTCTTGATGAAGCGCGCATCCGAGGTTCCGCCGCCCGTGTTGAGATCCGGTGTGCGGCCAGTGACATCCTTGATCGCGGCGACGACCGTATCGGTAAAGGCGCCGGGCTTTGTGACGAAGCTGTCCGAATTGCTCGGCTCCCAGATCACATGCGCGCGAATGCGATTGCCGGCGGCAGTTGCGACGCGTGCATCGATCAGGTCGCGCAATGACGCCTGCGTGTGATGGTCGTTGAAGCGGATATTGAACTTCGCCCGCGCTTGCGCGGGGATGACGTTGGTCGCCTTGTTGCCGACATCCACCGAGGTGAATTCGAGATTGGACGGCTGAAACTGCGCATTGCCCTGATCGAGCGGATCGCTGCTCAGCGCTGTGATCAACGCGGCGATATCCGGTACCGGATTCGATGCGCGATGCGGATAGGCGACATGGCCCTGCACGCCATCGACGACCAACGTGCCGGATTGCGAGCCGCGGCGGCCGATCTTGATGGTGTCGCCCATCTCCTCGACATTCGAAGGCTCGCCGACGATGCAATGATCGAATTTTTCGCCACGCTCGGCCGCCCATTGCAGCAGCTTCACGGTGCCATTGACGGCAATGCCTTCTTCGTCGCCGGTGATGAGGAAGGAGATCGAACCGCCGCCGTCCTTTTGCGGCTTGCCGTCATTCGCGGCCAGATAGTCCAGCACGGCGGCGACTGACGCGGCGATGCCACCCTTCATGTCCACCGCGCCACGGCCGTAGAGCAGGCCGTTCGTCACGTCGCCGGAGAAAGCGCCATGGGTCCACGCCGCTTCATCACCGGGCGGCACCACGTCGGTATGGCCAGCAAAACAGATATGCGGCGCGGAAGTCCCGATACGGGCATAGAGGTTTTCGATGTCGGCGCTGCCTTCCTCGCTGAAGGTGACGCGATGGACTTCGAAGCCGGCCGACGTCAGCAGGGTCTCGAGCACGCCGAGGGCGCCGGCGTCAGCAGGAGTGACTGAGGGGCAGCGGAGAAGATCTTGAGCGATGGAGAGAGCGTCGGTGGACATCAGACCCTTGGTGCAGTGGCAAGCGCGGCAAGCGGATCGGGACCGTATTCGTTCGGCCCGGCGGTGCCGCGCAGGAAGCCCAGTTCGACGATGGCCCAGATGGTCACGGCGAAGCTGGCGATATGAAAGACGAAGCTGGTGCTCGCGCTGCTGGTGCTGCCGATGCCGCTCAGGACGCTGGGGCCGAGCCAGAACACCAGGATCCACCATCCGCTCTTCTCGCGGTCATGCAGCCGCTTGATGCCGGTGGCGATGCCGGACCATGTACCGGCGGTGATGAGGACAATGGCGGCCAGCCACAGCAGCAACGCGCCGCCGACCATGCTGAACAGGCGATCGGTGTCAAAGCCGCCGAGCCACATCACGGCAGCAGCCACGAAGGCGATCCAGGCCACTATGTAGATCAGGATCGCGAGCCAGTATTTGCCGCGGTTGATCCGTCCCTTGAAGCTGAAAAGCAGCGTGGTCCAGTCCATGGCAGCCCTCAATTCAACGGATCGGTCCGGTTTACACGATGCTACGCGCAAACCGGACGAAACGACAAATCAGTCGCGCAGCAGTTCGTTGATGCTGGTCTTGGAGCGGGTGCGCTCGTCGACACGCTTCACGATCACGGCGCAGGCGGTGGAGGGGCCGATCTGACCGTTCTTCATCGGCTTGCCGGGCAGGTTGCCGGGGACCAGCACCGCATATTCCGGCACTTCGCCGACGAATACTTCGCCCGTCTCGCGATCGACGATCTTGGTCGATGCGCCCAGGAACACGCCCATGGCCAGCACCGCACCCTTGCGCACGATCACGCCTTCAGCGACTTCCGAGCGGGCGCCGATGAAACAGTCGTCCTCGATGATGACCGGGCCGGCCTGTAGCGGCTCCAGCACGCCGCCGATGCCGACGCCGCCGGAAATGTGCACGCGCTTGCCGATCTGGGCGCAGGAGCCGACCGTCGACCAGGTGTCGACCATGGAGCTCTCGTCGACATAGGCGCCGAGATTGACGAAAGACGGCATCAGCACGACGTTCTTGGCGATGAAGGCCGACTTGCGCACGATAGCGCCCGGCACAGAGCGGAAGCCGGCGTCGCGGAAGCTGTTGTCGCCCCATCCCTCGAACTTCGAGGGCACCTTGTCCCACCAGGCCGCGCCGCCGGGACCACCAGAGATCTGCGCCATGTCATTGAGGCGGAACGACAGCAGCACGGCCTTCTTCAGCCACTGATTGACGGTCCACTTGCCGTCGTCGGCGCGGACGGCGACGCGGGCCTCGCCCTTGTCGAGCAGGTTCAGCGCCTGATCGACGGCGTCGCGGACTTCGCCCTTGGTCGCAGCGTTGACGTTATCGCGCGCGTCGAAGGCGGCATTGATGGTGGATTCGAGGGCGGTCAGCGACATCGCGATTTCCTTGGGCAGATCGTGGGTAAAAAGTGATTTCTTGAAGCTTTTGTCGGGATTTGGCCGGGGAGAGTCAAGACGCGCGGGCGTCGATCCCGTCCTACCGCGCCACGTTCAGCGCCGCCAGAAACCCCGTCAGATCGTCGGTGACGTGGTCGACATGGTCGTCGTCGCGGCCTTCCAGTTCCCAGTCCTCGCGCACGACCTCCTTGGCGCCGTCGGGCACGATCAGCACGGTCGTCATGCCGAGTTTGTGCGGCACCACGAGGTTGCGGGACAGGTCCTCGAACATGGCGGCCTTGGAGGGGTCGACGCCGTGCAGGCGAAGAAACTTGTCATAGGTCTGCTGAGCCGGCTTCGGCTCCAGATCGGCGGCGATGATGTCGAAGATAGCCTCGAACTGATCGGCGAAACCGAGGCGCTCCAGCACGGCGCCGGCATGGGCGACCGAACCATTAGTCAGGATCAGTTTGCGGCCTGGTAGTTGTGCGATGGCGGCGCCCATCACCGGATTGGGCTCCAGCGGCGAGTGATCGATCTCGTGGACGAAAGCCAGAAAGTCGTCGGCGCGCACACCGTGCTCGGTCATCATGCCGCGCATGGTGGTGCCGTAACGCTTGTAATAGTCCTTCTGAACCTTGAAGGCCGCGTCGGGCGAAATCCTGAGGAAGTTCGCGACGAAGTCGCGGATCTTGCCATCGACCTGCTGCCACAGGTTCACGTGGTGCGGATACAGCGTGTTGTCGAGATCGAACACCCATGTCTCGACATGGTTGAAGGCACGGGGCGATTTGGTCGGCAGGGTCATTGATTGTCTCTGTTGTCCGGTCGTCACGGCGTCGCAAAGCGCAGCGTCCTGCCGCCGCCCGACATGTCGACGATAGCGAAGCCGGCGCTGGTGAGGCCGCGAGTATTGCAGTCGTTGTGGTCGCGAATCTCGAATTTGCTCTCGCGCGTGCACAGCATGCGAACGCCGCCCCAGTTCAGCGGCTTGTCGTTGAGCTTGATGGCACGGCCATTGTCGTCGACGGCCTCGGCGAAACTGAGGATCTGGCGGGGTTGGCCGACAATATCCGGTCGCAGGCATTTGCCTGGCTCGATGCGATACCAGCCGCGGCTGACAACGCCCTTGCCATCATCGGTCGCGACTGACGCCATCACCTTGTAGGACGTGTCGTTGCACCAGGTGAGGCCTGTTGCGGAGGGCGCCTGCACGGCGGCGATCATTGTCTCGAAGAAATTCGGCGTTGAAACCACATCGGCAGCAAGACTACGGCTCTTGAGGAAGGACGAGAGCGCGCTCTGGGTCTTGGGCCCATCCACGCCGTCGATGGGCGCGGCGTCGTAACCGGCGATCACCAGCAGGCGCTGGATCGCGGCGAGTTTGGCCTGTTCGTCGTCATATTCGCTGTCTTCCGCGAGATAGGCGACCATATTGCCGTCGTCGGTCTGCGTCGGCTTGATCATCGTGAACGGCACTTGTGACTGTCCGGCACGGCATTGCCGGGCAGCAGCGATGACGAAGTTATCCGGCGCGATGCACAGGTTGTCGGTGCCGTTCTGCGCCACGGGTGAGGCGCCATAGATGCTGAGCGCGCGGGCATGCAGCAGGATGCGGTCGGCCGTCAGCGTGCCCTGCACGACGATGCGGCATTGCGCGGGATCGATGCGAAACCAGCCGCGCGTCGCGGTGGCGCTCTTGTCGTCGATGCCGATGGCGGCTTCGACGACATAACTCATGCGATTGCAGAGTTTGAGGTCGGCGCGGGCTTTGCCCGAGACGAACGCCGAGCAGATCAGGGCGACACCGAAAAGGAGTGTTCGTCCGCCCTCCCTCCGCACGTCATGCCCGGGCTTGACCCGGGCGTCCACGCCTTTCGCTTTCCACCGCCAAGACGTGGATGGCCGGGACAAGCCCGGCCATGACGGCTTGTGGTGCGTGTTGTCCGTCACTTGTGGATCAGCGTGCCCGTGCCCTGATTGGTGAAGAGTTCGAGCAGCACGGCATGGGGAGTCTTGCCATCGATAATGACGACGCCTTCGACACCCTGTTCGAGCGAATAGATGCAGGTCTCGACCTTTGGGATCATGCCGCCGGAAATCGTGCCGTCGGCGATCAGCTTGCGGGCATCCTTGATCGACAGTTCCGGGATCAGCTTCTTCGACTTGTCGAGCACGCCCGGCACATCGGTGAGCAGAAGCAGGCGTTTGGCCTTCAGCGCGCCTGCCACGGCGCCGGCAAAGGTATCGGCATTGACGTTGAAGGTCTTGCCGTCCTTGCTTGCTGCGAGCGGCGCCAGCACCGGGATCAGCTCATAGCCGATCAGCTGGTTGAGGAGCGTGAGATCGACCTTTTCCGGCTCGCCGACAAAGCCGAGATCGACCACCTTCTCGATGTTCGAATCGGGATCGACCATGGTGCGCGTCGCCTTCGACGCGGTGACCATGTTGCCGTCCTTGCCGCAGAGACCAACGGCCTTGCCGCCGGCTTCGTTGATGTAGCTGACGATCTGTTTGTTGATCGAGCCGGCCAGCACCATCTCGACGATCTCGATGGTCGCCGCGTCGGTGATGCGCAATCCGGCGGCGAATTCCGACTTGATGCCGAGGCGCGTCAGCATCTGCGCGATCTGCGGGCCGCCGCCATGCACGACCACCGGATTGATGGCGGTCTGTTCCAAGAGGACGATGTCGCGGGCAAAGGCGCGGGCCGTATCCTCGGCGCCCATGGCGTGCCCGCCATATTTGATGACGATTGTCTCTTCGTCATATTGCTGCATGTGGGGCAGCGCCTCCGACAGGATGCGGGCCTGGTCGAGAGCACTGATGATGGGCGCGTCGGTCATGAAGCGGATCTCACGGTGAGCAATCTGCGGCGCGTTCTAGCCGATTGATTGCCGCCGCGCAAAGCATCGCTGCTCTGTCTAGTGGCCCGGCGTCAGGTGGGGCGCGGCCAAGCTGCGGATACCGCCAGCGCCAGCCAGCTCAGGATCAGCAGGGTGCCGCCGGTCGGGGCGGCCATTGTGAACAAGCCGTGACCGACATATTGGCGCAGGGTCAGGTCGCCGGCGAAGATCGCCGCAGCAATGACGAAGCCGAACGCAGCTGTCAGGCCGATCTGCAGGTGGGCGACGCCGCGCTCGATCAGGGCGACGGCACCGAGAATGGCGGCGGCATGAAACAGCAGCATCGAGGAGGCCGAGGCCAGCCGCGTCGCGTCCGGCTGATGCGCCGAAGCGGCAGCCAGAATGACGCCGTCCGCGCCCATCACGCCGGCCAGGATGACAAGAATGCGAAACAGGCTAAAGCGGGTCATCAGTTGCGCTCGTTCAACAGGCGGACCATTGCAGCCCGCAATTCGGCCATGCCGTCGCCGGTGCGCGACGATGTAACCAGCACGTCCGGAAAGGCTGCCGGATGAGTCCTCAAGTCGGTGCGGACCTCTTCGAGCGTCTTTTCGAGTTCGCTCTTCTTCACCTGATCAGCCTTGGTCAGCACGATCTGGTAGCTGACCGCCGAACGATCGAGGGACTTGAGCACGTCGAGGTCGACATCCTTCAGGCCATGCCGGGAGTCGATCAGGACGTAGACGCGCGCCAGGCTCGCCCGGCCCTGGAGGAAATTGTAGATCAGCTTGGTCCAGGACGCGATCTTGACCTTCGGCGCGGATGCATAGCCATAGCCGGGCATATCGACGAGCCGGAAGTCGGAGCCATCGGGACCTTCGAAGAAGATCAGCTCCTGGGTGCGGCCTGGCGTATGCGAGGTCCGCGCCAGCGCGTTGCGCCCGGTCAGCGAATTGATCAGGCTGGATTTGCCGACATTGGAGCGGCCGGCAAAGGCAACTTCCATCCCTGCCATTGGCGGCAGCGTCTCGATCGAGGGCGAGGCCCAGATGAACGTCCATTCGCCTGCAAAAAGTAGGCGGCCCTGTTCGATCAGCTTCGCATCGGTGTCAGTGGTCATGCGAAGTGGCTTTCTGTGCTGCTCCGGCCCTCATGGTGAGGAGGCGCGCAAGCGCCGTCTCGAACCATGAGCGCCCCGCCCTCGTCCTTCGAGACGCGGCCAAGTGGCCGCTTCTCAGGATGAGGGCTCCAAGGGTTACGTCTTCTTTTCAGCCGGCTTCTTCGCGAAGGTCGACTTCACGTTGTCGAACAGTTCGACCTTCACGCCGTTGCGATTCATGATGTAGGCCTGCTGCAGCACCGAGAGGGTGTTGTTCCATGCCCAGTAGATCACGAGGCCGGCCGGGAAGCCGGCCAGCATGAAGGTGAAGATCAGCGGCATCCAGTCGAAGATCATCTTCTGCGTCGGATCCGGCGGTGTCGGATTCAGCTTCATCTGGAACCACATCGTGATGCCCATGATGATCGGCCAGATGCCGAGCGCGAGGTAGTGACCGAACACCGGAATCGTCGTCGGATCGAAGGGGATCAGGCCGAACAGGTTGAAGAGATTGGTCGGATCATGCGCCGACAGATCCTTGATCCAGCCAAAGAACGGCGCGTGGCGCATTTCGATGGTGACGAACAGAACCTTGTAGAGCGAGAAGAACACCGGGATCTGCAACATGACGGGAAGACAACCGGCGATCGGGTTGATCTTCTCCTTCTTGTAGATCTCCATCATCTCCTGCTGCTGCTTCATCTTGTCGTCAGGGAAGCGCTCCTTGAGTGCCGCCAGCTGCGGCTGCACGGCCTTCATCTTCGCCATCGAGGCGTAGGACTTGCTGGCCAGCGGGAAGAAGATGATCTTCACCAGCACCGTCACCAGCAAAATAGCGATGCCGAAGTTACCGAAGAGGTGGAAGAACCAGTCGAGCGCCAGGAACATCGGCTTGGTGATGAAGTAGAACCAGCCCCAGTCGATCAGAAGGTCGAAGTGGTTGAGGCCGAGCGCCTGATTGTAGCCGCCGAGGCCAACAGCCAGCGGGAAGTTGATGCCGACAGTGGCCGCTTCCTTGGCGCCGGCGAACAGGCGGGCATTGGCCGTGCCGGTGCCGCCGATGGCGATGGTCTGCGCGTCCTGCAGATAGTCGGTCTGGTAGGTCCGCTGGGTGCCGGTCAGGTTCGACGAGAAACGGGCCTGCAGCTGCGCATTGGTGTCGGGCAGAAGTGCCGAAGCCCAGTATTTGTCGGTGATGCCGAGCCAGGCATTGGTGACCTTGAAATTCACCGCCTTAGCTTCGTCGATCTTCTTGTAACCGTATTCCTGCAGGCCCTGGTCGCCGAGATAGCCGACGAGGCCTTCATGCAGGATGTAATAGCCTTCGACATGCGGCGTGCCGTGGCGCGAGATCAGCGCGAACGGATACAGCGTCACCGGCGCGTTGCCGATATTGCTGACGTCATCCTTGACCGAGAACAGGTAGCGGTCGTCGATCGAAATGGTGCGGGTGAACGTCAGGCCGTCGCCGTTGTTGTACTTGAGCACGACAGGCGTGGTCGGCGTCAGGGCGTTGGAGCCTTCCTGCTGCCACTGGGTGTTCTGGTCGGGAATCTTGGTGTTCGCACCGGCGGCGGCGACCCAGCCGAACTCGGCATAATAAGGCGCGGCAGTGCCGGAGGGGGAGAACAGCACGATCGCCGGCGACTTCGGATCCACGGTGTCGCGGAACTTGGTCAGCGAGATATCGTCGAGGCGCGCGCCCTTCAGCGCGATGCTGCCGGAGATGCGCGGCGTGTCGATCTTGACGCGCTGCGACGCTGCAATGGCGCTGTCGCGGCTGACGATCGGAGCGTTGGCCGGCGCCACATTCGTGGGTGCGCCGCCTGCGGCGGTGGAATTCGCGGTCGGCGTCGTGCTGCCGGGCGTGGCGTTGGGCTGTGCGGTCGGGTTGGCAAGCTGGGTCTGCGTCGCGGTCTGTGCGCGCTGCTTCTCCATCTGCGGGATGTTGTAGAAATATTGCCAGCCGATCAGCACCAGGCCGGACAGAATGACGGCAATGATGGTGTTGCGATTGTCGGTCATCGTTCAGGTCTCGTCATTCAAATGCGGGTGCGGCTCTCGCTTCCAACTGCGCGCTTGTCGCAGGCTGAAAGCGTCAGGTCACGCTGGTTTTAGAAGATTGCGTCTTAGAAGATTGCCGATCGAGGCGGTGCAGCGCCGAGCGGAGGTCGTCGAGCATCATCGTGAAATCGCGTTGGAGCGCGACACGACGGCCGACTAGCACATAATCGCTGTGGGGTCGCATGGATAAGACATCGACGCGCTTCACCAGTTCGCGAAGCCTGCGCCGGATACGGTTCCGCTCGGTGGCGGTTCCGTTTTTTTTGGTCACGGTAAAGCCGACCCTGATCGGGCCGTCGTCGTCACGTCGCCGGGTTTGCATCACAAAGGCAGGGCTGTTCACCCGCGGCCCATTGGCAGCGGCGAGAAAGTCCGCCCGCTGCCGTAACCGGTCCATGATGAACTCTCGGAAGAGATCCGATCAGGCGCTGAGGCGCTTGCGGCCACGTGCGCGGCGCGCAGCCAGAACCTTGCGGCCGCCAACGGTCGCCAAGCGAGCGCGGAAGCCGTGACGGCGCTTGCGCACCAATTTGCTGGGTTGATAAGTCCGCTTCACGGGTCGTTCTCCGCTGACCGGGCAATTCGCCGAGTAATTTGAGGTAAGTCCTAAGATGTTGGCTCAACGAGCCATTTCCGGCCCAAAGACGAGCCGCACCCGATCCAAAACCGGGTCATCGCGGACAGTTGGCGGGCTTATACGGGAGCGTCCTGTTTTCGTCAATGTTGCCCTGTAGTGGTGTTCTGATCCGCCAAATTCTTGGAACTATGGGATTAATCCCAATTTCCCGGTGTTTTCAGGTTGTTGGCGGTTGTGAAATTGCTCTATGGCTTAAGCGTGTTCGCTCAGCGGACAAATTTAAGAACTGGTCGCAAACATCATCGTAACAAATCGTCGTTGGACCCGTATCTCTCGATAGTTCAGCGTCAGACCGTGAGATCAGAGGCCAATATTGTGTCTTCGGCCGGCGAAAAGCCCATCGAGCCCGCGTTCAGGCTCGGCCCCATGCGACGGCTGGGGCTGTCGGGCAAGCTGTTGCTGCTCACCATTCCGCTGGTGCTGATTGCCGAAATTCTCATTTATGTGCCCTCGATCGCCAATTTCCGGATCAACAGGCTGAACGACAGGCTGGCCGCGGCCAATACGGCAGCACTGGTGCTGGATGCCGCGCCGCTCGGCATGGTCCCGGAATCGCTGTCGCGACAAATCCTGAGCAGCATCGGCGCCCGTGCGGTGGCCATCAAGATGGGCCAGCAGCGCCGTCTGCTCGCCAGCGCGGATCTGCCGGCGCAGATCGACCATGACATCGATATGCGGTCGATGACGGTGTGGTCGGCGATTGTCGATGCGTTCGAGGTCATGCTGGAAACCGGCGATCAGACGATGCGCATCATCGGGCCGGCGCCCGGCGGGGCGCAATTCATTGAAGTGGTGGTCGATGAGTTACCGCTGCGGCAGGCGATGTATCGTTTTTCCAGCAATCTGTTGTGGGTGTCGCTGGGATTGGCGATTCTCTCTGCGGGGCTGGTCTATCTGGCGCTGCATTATCTTTTCGTGCGGCCGATGCGGAATTTGACGGCCAATCTCGTCGCTTTCCATGAAAACCCCGAGAGCTCGGCGCGGATCATCGTGCCGAGCCAGCGCGCTGACGAAATCGGCGTGGCGGAGCGCGAATTGTCCGACATGCAGCGCGATCTCGTTTCGATGCTGCATCAGAAGAGTCGTCTCGCTGCGCTCGGCCTCGCGGTCTCGAAGATCAATCATGACCTGCGCAATCTGCTTGCGTCGTCACAATTGCTGTCGGATCAGCTCGCCAGCGTGCCCGATCCCCGCGTGCAGCGCTTCGCGCCGAAGCTGATGCGCTCGCTGGAGCGCGCCATCGCCTTCTGCCAGTCGACACTCTCTTATGGCCGCGCGCAGGAAGCTGCCCCCGACCGCAAGATGATTCTCGTTGAACCGGTGGTCAACGAAGTCCGCGAATCGGCCGGGCTCGCGACCGACGTGTCGATCGGCTGGGTCAACGCCATCGAGCGCGGGCTGATGATTGATGCCGATCCCGATCAGTTGTTTCGCATTTTGCTCAATCTGGTCCGCAATGCGGCCCAGGCGCTGGAGGGGCAGCCGCAGAGCGACGTCGCCCCGCAGCAGATCCGCATCACCGGCCGCCGCGAAGGCGCTGTCACCATTCTCGAAGTGTCCGACACCGGCCCAGGCGTCCCGCAGCGGGCGCGCGACCACCTGTTCGAGGCATTTCAGGGCTCGTCCCGCCCCGGTGGTAGTGGGCTGGGCCTCGCGATCGCGGCCGAACTGGTCCGCGCTCATGACGGCGATATTCACCTTGTGGAAGGCACTTTGGGCGCCACCTTCCGGATCAGCCTTCCCGACCGGCCGGTGGAACTGCACAGCATCCGTAGCGAACGCGCGCGGGCCTGAGCCGTCTTTTCCGGCTATGTCACGGGAGTGAAATAAGCGGCTCAGGGCGCTTGCCAAGCCGGGCTCGACCCGGTAGCTATGGCCCGCTTTCGCAAACATCGTTTCCGAAACGCATCCGGTGCTGGCGGCTTTGGCCCCACATCGCGGCACGCGCCCGTAGCTCAGCTGGATAGAGCACGTGACTACGAATCACGGGGTCAGAGGTTCGAATCCTTTCGGGCGCGCCATTTCCGCTTCATTGTGATGCGCCAATCGTCGTCGCCATTGCTGCGCTTCTCGTAGCTTACGGGATCCTTGCCACAACGTCGGGCCGGTTTTTCTCGAGCCAGGCTACGGCCTCGGGTCCATCGACGACGCACTCGAAGGTTTCCCAGGTGGGGTCCTCCAGGGATTCCGGTTGCAGTCGCTTCGCTGCATACTCAACGAGGTCGTGCAAGCGTTCGTATCCTCGTCGGCTCTCGAGGGAATCTGCAATCGCTGTGCTGGCCCATCCGCGTTCGGCCAAATCGATAATGCTCGGAGCGTTAGCCTCGCTGAACCAGGGTGTGGCATCGAACTCGATGCAGCGGACATTATCAGCGGTATGGCAAGTAGCGTGGATCATTGGGGTCCTCCGTTCGCTGGCTAACAACCTGCGCTAGCATTGCTCTTTAGAGTTTCACATCGCTGCCCCGCACGCCTCAGCCTTTGACCAAGTCCCCCAGCAGGTTTGCCGCCACCATCAGCTTGGCGAGCGTCAGGCCGCCAGCAGCAATCTCCTCGACTGCGCGGCGGATGCGCGTCGCCTCGGGATGAGCTGCAAGCCAGGTCTCCGCAGCCTGCTGGCCGGATTGGCCGGTTGCCAACATATCCGCAGCGAGGCCTCTTTCGGCAGCCGCGATCAGGTCGACGGCGCGGTCGATGGCGAGGCGTTCGAAACGATCGCTGGCGGGCACGCTGCGCGCGGCAGCGATGATGCGGTCGAGACGGAAATTGGCCTCGGCGGCAAAGAACGTCGCGGCGGCATCGCCGATGCTGCGGCCGGTGCGCTCGGCGACCGTCACGATGTCCGGCGCCGAGACCAGGGTGTCGAGATCGGCCAGTTCGCCGGCGAGGCCGGACGGGACGCCGGCATCGGTCAGCTCCTGCCGGCGCTTGCCGCGCGCGGCCTGCAAGTCCGGTGGCAGGGTGTTGTCGAGAGAGGCGCTGATCTCGCGGATACCCGGGCCGAAACGTGCGATCACCGCCTCGAGGCCATCCTTGAAATCAATATTGCGCACGTACCAGACCATGCGGGAAAGCAGAAGGTCCTGGACCGCCTCATAGAGGGACAATTGCAACTGCCCTTCGATGCAGGCGTCGAGCGTATCGATCGCATCATTTAGCCACTTGAGCCCGTAGGATTCATCCACCGCCACATAGGCCATGACGATGGTGGGGATATCGGCATCGGTTTCGTCGATCAGGCGCACGATACACGCCGGGCCGCCGCGGTTGATGACCGTATTGACGAGGCTGGTCGCGATGATTTCGCGTCGGAGGCGATGGCACTCTACCGCTGTCGGGAACCTGTCCTGAACCTGGCCCGGAAAATACCCGGAGAGCTCGCGGGCGAGATAAGGATCGTCCGGCACGCTGGTGCCGAGCAGGTCGTCGTAGAGCGTCAGTTTGGCGTAGGCGAGCAACACGGCAAGTTCAGGCCGCGTCAGGGACTGCCCGCGTCGTGTGCGCTCGGTGATCGCGGCGTCGTCGGGCAGGAATTCGACTGCCCGGCTGAGCAGGCGGCGCTGCTCGAGCGACTGCATCAGGCGAGTGAGAAAGCCGGTTTCGGCCACGCCCTTGCGTTCAGCGAGCGAGAGCGCGAGCGTCTGCAGATAGTTGTTGCGCAGGACCAGCGCACCGACATCGTCGGTCATCGCGGCAAGTAGGGTGTTACGGTCAGCCGGGCTGAGGCGTCCCTCGCGCTCGGGGCGGGCCAATGCGATCTTGATATTGACCTCGACGTCGGACGTATTCACACCGGCCGAATTGTCGATCGCGTCGGTGTTGAGCTTGACGCCCGTCTGCGCCGCTTCGATGCGGCCGCGCTGAGTGACGCCGAGATTGGCGCCTTCGCCGATCACCCTGGCGCGAACGTCGGTCCCGGTGATGCGGATCGGATCATTGGCGCGGTCGCCGGCCTGATCGTCGCTCTCCACCGACGCCCGGATATAGGTGCCGATGCCGCCAAACCACAGTAGGTCTGCGCGCGTCTTCAGGATCGCCGTCATCACCTCGAAGGGCGTCGCCTGCGGCTTGTCGAGATCGAGCAAGGTGCGCACTTCCGGTGCGAGCGGAATCGCCTTGAGGGAGCGCGAGAACACGCCGCCGCCTTGCGAGATCAGCGATTTGTTGTAGTCCTGCCAGCTCGATCGCGGCATGTCGAACATGCGCTTGCGTTCGGCGTAGCTGATCGCCGGATCGGGAGAGGGATCGATGAAGATGTCGCGGTGATCGAACGCCGCAACCAATTTCGTCGCGGGCGAGAGCAGCATGCCATTGCCGAAGACGTCGCCGGACATGTCGCCGACGCCAACTACAGTGAAAGGCATGGTCTGAATGTCGGTGCCGAGCTCGCGGAAGTGGCGTTTGACCGCCTCCCAGGCGCCTCGCGCCGTAATCCCCATCTTCTTGTGGTCGTAGCCCTGGCTGCCGCCGGAGGCGAAGGCATCGCCGAGCCAATGGTTCTTCTCGGCCGAAATCGCGTTGGCGATGTCGGAGAAGGTGGCGGTGCCCTTGTCGGCGGCGACGACCAGATAAGGATCGTCGCCATCGTGCCGCAAGGTCGAGTCGGGCGGGAGGAGGTCGTCGCCGTCGAGATTGTCGGTGAGTTCGAGCAGCGAGCGAACGAAGATGCGATAGGCTTCGGTGCCTTCCGCGAGCCACGCGTCGCGGCTGGAGGGCGGCGGCAGGCGCTTGGGCACGAAGCCGCCTTTGGCGCCGACCGGCACGATCACGGCGTTCTTGACCTGCTGGGCTTTGACCAGGCCGAGGATCTCGGTGCGGAAATCCTGCGGCCGATCGGACCACCGTAGTCCGCCGCGCGCAACCTTGCCGAAGCGCAGGTGAATGCCTTCGACGCGGGGAGAATAGACGAAAATCTCGTAGAGCGGTCGCGGAGCCGGCAGGTCTTCGATTCCGCGCGCGTCGAACTTGAATGAGATCACCGGACGCGGATGTCCGTCCTCGCCGACCTGCCACAAATTGGTGCGGATGGTGGACTGCACCAGATTGGTGAAACGGCGGAGGATGCGGTCTTCGTCGAGCGATGCGACGGATTTGAGCTGCTCCTCGATATCGGCAAGGAGGGCGGTCTCCCGGGCCGAGCGCTCGGCATCAGTAAGGGTGAGGCGTGGATCGAGGCGGGCCTGGAATAGCGCGACGAGGTTGGCGGTGATCGCTGCGTTCTTGCGCAGAGTCTCCCACATATAATCCTGGCTGAACGGCGCGCGGATCTGGTGCAAATAGCGGGACAGCGCCCGGATGGTCGAGACTTCGCGCCAGCCCAGGGCCGTGCGCAGGATCAGCCCGTTATATCCGTCGGATTCGGCTCGATCACCGACCACCGCCATGATCGAGGCTTCGAGCCGATGGCTGAACTCCCGGTTGATCTCGATCGGCTGGCCGTCGCTGGTCTCGATCGTCATGTCGTGCAGCCACACCGGCTCAGGCCTGGCACCGGGCACGATCTGATAGGTACGTTCATCGACCACGCGCAGGCCGTGATTTTCGATCACCGGCACGCGATAGGACAGCGACAGCGGCGCGGCATCCGAGAACACCTTCAGGCCGAAGCGTCTGGGATCGCCCTCGCCCTCGAAGCGATGAACCGAAATCGTCACCGGGCGGGTTGGCGTGAGCCTTTCGATGGTGGCGATATCGGCTATCGCCTGTTCCGCCGTGGAAACCTCGGTATAGCCGCCGGTAAAGGCCTGGGCATAGCGATTGGCGAGCATGCGCGCCCGCATGCCATCGGTAGACGCAGTCAGCGCGGCCTTCAGCTTGTCGGCCCAGGTCGCGGCAATGGCGCTGATCCCGGCTTCCAGCGTGGCGCGCTCGACGGCAGGAGTCTTACCTTCATAGCGTCCGATGATGTAGTGAACGCGCGTCAATGCTCCTTCGGGGAAAGACACGTAGGAGGCGGCCTGCATCCCCTTGTAGATCTGCGACAGGAAGGCGCCGACGCGCATGCGCACATCAGTGTCGTATTTGTCGCGCGGAATGAAGACGAGGATGGAGACGAAGCGATCGAACTTGTCGACCCGAGCGAGCGCCCGGACGCGGGGGCGCTCATAGAGGATCAGGATCTCCATGACGAAATTGAAGAGGGTGTCGATGTCGACCTGGAATAGTTCGTCTCGCGGATATTCCTCGAGGATATGCATCAGCGCCTTGCCCGAATGGCTGTTCGGATCGAAGCCGGCGCGCTGGAGTACCCGCGATACCTTGTGGCGAACATAGGGGATCTGTCGTGCCGAGCGCGTATAGGCGCCTGAGGTGAACAGGCCGACGACTCGTAGTTCTCCCTCGAGCCGGCCGTCGGGCGCATAGAGCTTGATGCCGATATAATCCATCCGGATGCGGCGATGAACGCGGCTACTCACATTGGCCTTGATGACGATGAGTAGGGTCGGCTCGCGCATGAACTCGCGAATTTCCGACGTCATCACCACCATTTCGTTGCCGCGGCGCAGGACCTTTACATCGGGGTCGCGGAGGATGCCGAGGCCCTCAGCGGTCGTGATGTCGTCCGACGCATCGCTGTCGGGCGAGAAGCGATACTCGCGCACGCCGAGAAAGGTGAAATTGTCCGCGCACAGCCATTGCAGGAACTGATTGGCCTCGGCGACCTCGTCGATCGGCAGCGGCGGTGGATTGGAAGAGAAAGTCTTGATCGCGTTCTCGACGCGGTCGCGCATGACGCGCCAGTCCGCGACGCTGGCGCGCACGTCGCTTAACGTTCTGGTGAGGCCGTCAATCAGCCTCTCGCGGTCAGCGTCGGCGTCGAGGCGGGTGATGTGGAGGTGAATCAGGCTCTCGCGCGCGCCCTTTGTCCCTTCCGGCAGTGTTTCACCGTGGAAGTGCAGGAGCTTGCCTTGGTCATCGCGCTCCATCGCGATGATGGGGTGAGCAACGAGGGTGACTTCGATGCCCTGCTCGGCGAGCTCCGCCATGATGGAATCGAACAGGAAAGGCATATCGTCGTTGAGAATTTCGAGCACGGACATCTCGCGCCCGTCCGGCATCATCGGATTGACGACGCGGATATCGGCACGACCCGCCGTGCGTCGCTGTACATGCTCCCAGGCTTGCTCCGCCAGGAAGGCAAGCGAGGAGGCATCGTAACTGGCGAGGTCCTCGGCATTGGTGTAGCCGAACATAAGCTCGGCAAAGGTTCGGGGAGCCTTGCCCGGCTGCACGCTTCCCGCCGCGTCGCGGATCAGAGTTGCCCGGGCCTTGTCGTCACGCCACGCCATAGCGTCCTCCACGTCCCAGCCAACTCACCGCAATTACGGTCGGCCGTTGTTTTTGGAGTGCATCTCTTCGTGCGCCATCGTTTCCCGACCGCGTTTCAATCGCACAGGTGAAATCTTCGGTCGTGCGGTCTTGACTATGTTAGCACCCCGGAGCCGCCGTGGCGCGCGGAGTTGTGAGGTGTGTCTTGAGGCCGGAATCGATGCGGACGAGCCTCGCGCCATAAGGCATCTTATAAAATCACAAGCAATTTCAATAATATATGAGTTTGTGGTTATACGCCGAATGGCGCGCCATTTTGCGCGGGCAACGGGAGGGGGGCGCAGTTTTATCCCGAATGGACCGCCAGACTTCTCCGTTCAGATTAGAATAGCTAGCCGTCGATTGGCTGCTCAATCGCTGCATATGTCGCAAGCGGACCTTTGCCTTGGATTGGGCGACGCGTGCTTGCTTATCGGATTTTCTGCTCGACCTCGTAAGCTGCCTTCAAAAGCGTTTCGACAACTTCCTGCTCGCGTCGCGGGCCGAGCCGTGTTCGGACGGCCGATATGGTGAGGGCCGCCGCCGGATCGCCGTCGGCTGTCTTGATCCAGGTCGAAATCGATTTCGTGCCCTGGACCAACCCGACTTCGCGCACGCCATAGCCCCTGCGCCGGGCGTCGGCGATCTCTGACAACACAGTCTGCCGATCGGTCCGATATCCCGCAAATCGAGGCTCATTCGTCATAGCGATCCGGCGTGATTCTTGAGCCGGTAACGCGGCCAGGATGGCAACGCCTGCGCTGCTGACGCCCAGCGGCCGCCGCGCACCGACGGCGATCGAGAGTACCTGGATCGGATATGAGCCAATTCTCCTATCCACGCATAAAGTGTCGTTGCCGGTGCGCACCGTTAGAAACAGTGTGTCGCCGACCCGTTGCGATGTTTCGCGCAAAATGTGGTCCGCTGCGGCGAGCAATGGCGAGCGCGATGGGCGAGCGAGTGCCAATTCAGGGACCTGCGTGCCGATTGCATAGCGACCCGAGCGCTCGTGGCGCTCGACGAGCCCCTCCTCCATCAGGACATGAATGATCCGGTGTACGGTCGGGCGCGATAGACGCGTCGCTTGGACGACCTCATTCAACGGCAATCCGCTCTCACCGCCCGCTGCAAGCACGCGCAGGAGGAAGAGCGCGCGCCGGATCGCCTGCGCGCCTTGTCGCGGCTCCGGATCGAGTGTTGTTGGCAATCCGTTGTCCATAATGTGGACAATAACCGCACATTGGCATCGACAAGTAAAGCGGTTGAACCAATGGTTCTCCGCAAGAGCGCTGGTCCCAATCGGCGTCGAACATACGGTCTGCGGCGTGAATGCCGCATCTGGCGGGAGGAAATGATGAGGTCGCTATGGATCGCTGCAGCCATTGCCGCGACGCTGGTTAATGGCACGGCGACGGCCCAGGAATGGCCCGCGCGCATTGTCAAACTGATCGTGCCCTATCCGGCCGGCGGCAACGTCGATAGCGCGGCGCGCATCGTCGCGGATCGGCTGCAAGAGAAATTGGGCCAGCCCTTCGTGATCGAAAACAAGTCGGGCGCTGGCGGCATGATCGCCGGGGAAGCGCTGGCGAAAGCGCCGAATGATGGCTACACGCTCATGGTCGGCGCCAATGGTCCGGTTCTCTTCGCTCCCGAAATCAACAAGCGCGACGCCTACAACTGGAAGCGCGACTTCCTGCCGATCTCGAGCATCTCGATGACGCCGCTGGTGCTCGAGGTTCATCCTTCCGTGAAGGCTACGTCGTTCGCCGAATTGCTCGAACTCGCGAAGCGCGATCCGGGCAAGCTGACGATGGCCTCTCCGGGGCCGGGCACCACCAATCACCTGCTTAGCGAACTCATGCAGTCCAAGCTCGAGATTCGTTGGGTGACGGCGCATTATCGCGGCAACGCGCCCGCGACCAATGACCTTCTCGGCGGACAGGTTCAGTTCGCATTCGATCAACTGTCGGTCAGCCTTCAATATATCAAGAGTGGAATGGTGCGCGCCTTGGCGGTCACGAGCCCACATCGACTGAAGACGCTTCCGGACGTGCCCACTTTCGCTGAGCTCGGCTATCCGGATTTCGACGGCCAGACCTTCACGGGGCTGTTTGCCCCGGCGGGCACCCCCGCTCCCATCGCCGATAAATTGAACAAAGTGCTGGTTGAGATACTCAAAGAGCCAGGCGTGATCGACAAGTTCGAAAAGCTTGGCGCCGAAGCGCTCCCGATGACGCCAGGTGAGTTCAGAGCCTATCTCGATCGCGAGGACGCCAAGTGGATTCCGGTCGTGCGCAAGGCCAACGTAAAGGCGGATTGACGAATGAAGATCGATCCCGCTGAACTTGGTGCCGAAAAGGCTTATCGTCTGCTCACCGGCATCGTCGTCCCGCGACCGATCGCATGGGTGACCAGCCTGTCGCAGGCAGGTACCGTCAACCTTGCGCCGTTCAGTGCTTTCACCTTCGTCTCGCCCAAGCCGCCGATGCTGGCAATCAGCGTCGGCCGCAAATCAGGCGTCTACAAAGACACGGCGCGCAACATCCTGGATCGCGAAGAATACGTCATTCACATCGCGGATTCGCCGTTGATGTCTGCGGTTCACGAAAGCTCCGCCGAACATCCGCCGGAGGTGAGCGAGGTTGAAGTCCTCGGTCTCGAGACGACTCCCAGCGACCATATCGGGGTGCCGCGGCTGACGGCGGCGCCTATTGCGATGGAATGCCGATTTCGGCAATGCCTCGAATTCGGCGATACCCGCAGCCGGTTGATCGTCGGCGAAGTGGTCGCATTTCACATCAAGGATGATCTGCTCGCCAACGGCAAGATTGAAACCGAGAGCCTCGATCCGATCGCCCGCATTGCCGGTCCGCGTTACGCGCGGCTAGGCGAGATCTTCACGTTGAAGTCCGTATTCCAGACATCGAAGTAATTGGAAGAACGCCGCGGGCGCAGCTCGAGCAGCCGGTCCGGCACCGCGATCCGGCGGCAATCGATCCAGTGAATTATTCAGGAGCCTTCATGAAACTATGCAGCTATTCGACCGGCGGAAACAGCCGCTACGGCGTGGTGGCCGATGACGGCGTTATCGATCTCAGTGCATTGCTTGGATCGGAGTTTCCCGATCTGCGCAGCTTGATCGCCGGCAACGGGCTGGCGAAGGCGAAACAGGTGAGCGCCGGCCACAAGCCCGATCATCGACTGTCGGATCTGGTCTTGCTGCCGCCGATCCCGGCGCCGGAGAAGCTCTGGTGCATCGGGGTCAACTATAAGGACCGCAATGCTGAATACAAAGACAGCTCGGATTTGCCGAAATATCCGAGCCTGTTCGTCCGCAACCCGTCGTCGGTGGTCGGCTCCGATCAGCCCATCGAAAAGCCGAAGATCTCCGAGCAGCTCGACTACGAAGGCGAGCTCGTGATCGTCATCGGCAAGGAAGGTCGTCACATTACGCGAGAGAATGCGTGGTCGCACATCTTCGGCATGACTCTCTGCAACGAAGGCTCGGTGCGGGATTGGCTGCACCACGGCAAGTTCAACGTCACCCAGGGCAAGAATTTCGATCGGTCCGGCAGCGTCGGGCCGTGGATCGTCACGGCGGACGAATGCGATCCGCAAGGGACGCACGATATCGTCACGCGAGTGAACGGGGAGGAGCGTCAGAACGATGCGACAGAGCGGCTGATGTTCACCTTCGACTATCTGATTTCTTATCTGTCGACTTTTGCCACCTTGAAACCCGGCGACATGATCGCGACCGGAACGCCGACCGGCGCCGGCGCCCGCTTCACGCCGCCGCGTTGGCTCAAGCCAGGCGATGTCGTCGAGGTTGAGTCCAGGCAGATCGGCATTCTTCGCAACGTCGTCGCAGAGGAGAAATAGCGATGCTTGATCAGACGGTCATCGATACGCTGGCGCGTCGCCTCGACGAAGCGGAGCGGACCAAGACGCTCATCACCATGTTCACCGCCGACTATCCCGATCTCACCATCGAGGATGCCTATGCGATCCAGCGGACCTGGACGGCGCTGCAGCTCGAACGCGGGCGAGTGATCAAAGGCCACAAGATCGGCCTGACCTCGAAGGCGATGCAGAACGCGGTCAGCATCTCCGAGCCGGATTATGGCGTGCTGTTCGCCGACATGTTCTATCAGGATGCCGGCGCTATCCCTTATGAGCGGTTCTTCGCGCCGCGCGTGGAGGTCGAATTGGCGTTCGTGCTCAAGACCGATCTGCGCGGGCCGGATTGTACGATCTTCGACGTGCTGAACGCGACAGCCTACGTCACACCGGCGCTCGAAATCCTGGAAACGCGCATGCACCGCGTGCATCCGCAAACCAAGAAGCCCCGCACGGTGGTGGACACGATCTCCGACAACGCAGCGAATGCCGCGCTTGTGGTCGGCGGTCGTCCATTCCGTCCGCTGGATGTCGATCTGCGCTGGGTCAGCGCGCTGCTGTTCCGGAATGGCCAGATAGAGGAGACCGGCGTCGCCGCCGGCGTGCTGAACCATCCGGCAAACGGCATCGCGTGGCTCGCCAATCGCCTCGCGCCGCACGACGAATATCTCGCTGCAGGCGAGGTGGTGCTCGCCGGATCCTTCACGCGCCCGATCGAGGTCAACCGCGGCGATACGATACATGCCGATTACGGGCCGTATGGCTCGGTGTCGTGCCAATTCGTTTGACCGTTATCTGGAGACCGCAGCCATGACATCTTCCAGGCGCCGCCGCAGCGTTCATATCGGCGAGTTCAAGCACGCAAATCCGATCCCCAATGCCTGCCGCATCAACAATCTGCTGATGTCCGGCGTCATCCTCGGCCGCGATCCCAGGACAAGCGAGATGCCGCCCGATCTCGAAAGCCAGTGCGCCAACATGTTCGCGCATATGAAGGCGATCGTGGAAGCCGGCGGCGGCAGCACTGACGACATCATCAAGATGACGGTCTGGCTCAAGGATCGCAGCAATCGCGGGCCGGTCAATGTCGAGTGGCTCAAGATGTTTCCCGACGAGCATTCGCGCCCAGCCCGTCATGCGCTCTCCATGGAGATGGAGGGCGGCGCCCTGGTGCAATGCGATTTCACTGCGGTGATCGATTAAAGGAGCAGACAGATGCCCGACTATCTTCCATTTGATCCAAACCCGCGCACGCCATCCCGCAAGCCGCCGCCGAAGAGCATCGACAGTCAGTTCCATGTGCTCGGTCCGGTGGAACGCTATCCCATCCGGCCGGGCGCGGCCTATCAGATGCCGACGGCGACCTGGGAGGCTGCGCTTCGGGTACACAAGGCGCTTGGTATCGAGCGCGGCATCATCGTGCAGACGACGACATATGGTGCCGATCACTCGGTGGTTCTGGACGGGCTGGCGGCGATGGGGCCGAACTACAAGGCCTGCGCGAATGCGCTGGTTTTCGCAGAGCGTGACGATGCGTATCTCGCCAAGCTGAACGACGCCGGCGTCGGCGGGGCGCGGTTCAGCTTCCGCAAGGAGCTCGGCGCCGTACTTTCGGACAGCGACTACGAGCGCGCGATCGCACGTATTTCCGAACTCGGCTGGTACGCTAAATTCCAGCCGGAGAAGGACGGCATCGTTGCCAACCTCGACAAGATCGCGTCCCTCAAGGTGCCGGTCCTCATCGATCACATGGGCCGCCCGGATCCAACCCTCGGCAAGAACGATCCGAATTTACGTGCGGTTCTCGATCTGCTGTCGAAGGGCAATTTCTGGGTGATGCTCTCGCTCGGCGAAAAGACGTCCAGGAAAGGTCCGCCGTGGGACGACGTCGTTCCCATCGCGCAAGCCTATCTCGAAGCCGCGCCCGATCGCTGCGTCTGGGCAAGCGACTGGCCGCACCCGGTATCGGTCGTCCAGCCGCCGAACGACGCCGACCTGCTTGGATTGCTCTATCGCTACGCGCCGGACGATGCCTTGCTGGAAAAGATACTAGTCACAAATCCGGCAAAGCTGTTTGGGTTCTCCTGATAGATAATGGGCGGACATCCTGCCGGGAGCGGAGTCCGCTTCCGGCGGATATCCGGGATCGCCCCTCGTCCGGGCTGGATTTCATCCGCGCGGGCGGGGTGCTTCGACTGATTGTGAAGCCGACACAAATATCTTTTTGCTGCTCTTCTTCAGCGAGCCTGTCGCGAGCCCGTCAGAATCTCACGCGACAGGGAACCGCATGCGAGCGATCGAAACCGCAGCCGTATGGTTGTGAACCTGCGTCTCCGGTCGTTTGTTTCGACCTACGGCTTATCGCGGCCCCACGGGAAGAGAGAGACCGGAAAATCGGCCGCATAGCGCCGCCCTTTCGGCGGACGGGGAGGGTCCTGCCGAGGATTCGGGTCCGGCTCCAGCACCTTGCGATAAAGATGCCAGGTGGCATGACCGAGTAGGGGCAGAACAACGGCGAGACCGACGAATAACGGCAGCGAACCGGCCACCAGCAGCGCGGCCACAATCAGACCCCATGCCGCCATCGTCACTGGATTTTTCATCACGACCCGCAGCGAGGTCTGAACTGCGTCTGTCACGCTCGCATGTCGGTCGAGCATCAGCGGAAACGCCACGACGCTAACGCACAGGGCCATGATAGCGAACAATAGTCCGACGCCGCAGCCCTGGACGATCAGTTGGTGCCCCTCTGTGGTTGTGAAGATGCGCGATGCGAAATCAGGAATGCTGGCCGCAGGGGCATTGCCGAACTTGGAAACGTAAATCGCATTCGCAGTGGTCACCCAGACCACGAACAGAATGAGCAGGAGCGTGCCGAGGCCAAGCATGGCTCCAAAGGACGGCGAGCGCAGCACGCCGAGTGCATGCCACGCCGACGCCTCTTCGCCGCGTTCGCGGCGGCGGCTGAGTTCATAGAGACCGAGGGCTGCAAAAGGACCAATCAACGCAAAACCGGCGGCTAGTGGGAAAAGCAGCGGTAACACCGAATAGCCAAGGGTCATTCTGGCCAGCACAAGCCCGAGAACAGGATAGATAATGCACAGAATAATGGCGTGACTCGGAACCGCTTTGAAGTCCTCCCAGCCCAGCCGTAACGCTTCATGTAAATCGGACAACCCGATCTTGCGAATGACGGGCGCGGCGACGCTATCGGAAGCGCCAGGTGCTGTCTGCGAGATCTTGTCAGAATACGGAGTAGCCATGGTCACGATCTCCCACGCGTTCGCACCGGCGAGATCTGGTCATTTTCAAATGACGAGTATTCGCCTTCGTGCGCAGAAATCGCGACTGGGTTCTGGAAGACGGCCAAGTTCAACGAAGAGAGCTTTGCCGAGCAAAACCTGTCGCAACCTGTGCGGCAAGTTTAGCGCAATCCGGAAAGAATAGCACGCACTGTTCGGTGAATTCTTACTTTGTAAGGTTTACGTTTCGCCACGTCGCTGATGGCATGACGCATCACTTTGTCTGTCATGCGGACGCACGGCGTCGTCTATTGCAATGCGATATGAGTATCCGTTGCGCGTGCCATTGCTCAACGGTTCGATCGTGGTGCTATCGTCGTCGTGAGGAATAAGCCGGTCTATTGACAATCAAGCTCGCCGGGGAACATCCTGTAGTGGCAAGTGCCCGTAGTTCGACGACACCAGCGATCGCAACTTTTCGAATTTGATGTTGCGACCGGTTAGAGGGCAAGGCGGCCAGCATTGTGATGGCGAGCTCGAAATCAGCCATCGATGCAGACGTGAACTGCGCCCTTTTCTAAGTCTTGTCCGCAGCCTCTAGAGGCAAGGATGAACAAGGGATGGCTGTAGCATTCATACTGCTGTTGGTCGCAGTCGCTTCGGTGCTGTTTCACCTCCTTAGCCCATGGTGGTGGACGCCGATCGCATCGAACTGGAGTTACATCGACGACACGATCACCATGACGTTCTGGATCACCGGAGCGGTCTTCTTCGCGATCGTCGCATTCATCGCCTATTGCATCTTCCGTTTTCATCACAAAGAAGGAAGACAAGCGGCCTATGAGCCCGAAAACAAAAGGCTCGAATGGTGGCTCACCATAGGGACCGCGATCGGTGTCGGAGCGATGTTGGCGCCCGGTTTGGTTGTCTGGCATCAGTTTGTGACGGTGCCGTCCGATGCAACAGAGATCGAGGTCATGGGCCAGCAATGGCGCTGGAGCTACCGGCTGCCAGGAAAGGACGGCCGGCTCGGGACGGTCGATGCCCGCAATGTCAGTGCCGAGAATCCACTGGGCTTGAATCCGAACGATCCCAATGGTCAGGACGACGTCGTGGTTGAGAACGACGATTTGCATCTCCCGATCGGGAAGCCGGTCAAGGTATTGCTCCGTTCAATCGACGTTCTGCACGATTTCTACGTGCCTGAGTTCCGGGCGAAGATGGATATGGTGCCGGGCTCGGTCACATACTTCTGGTTCACTCCCACGCGCACAGGAACATTCGAGGTTCTTTGCGCGGAATTGTGCGGCATCGCGCATGCGCAAATGCGGAGCAACGTCATCGTCCAGGAAGAGAGCGAATATCATGCATGGCTGGAGAAGCAGCAGACATTCGCAGCGTTATCCGGCCACCGACCCATCACGAAGGCGACTTACAAGACCCGCGGCAAATAGCAGGACCGGCGCGGCGGCGTTGCACGTTGTAACACTTACGATGAGCGACGATCAGAGGATAAATCCGGGAGGACATTTTAATGGTTGATGTCCCGTCTGACGTACTCGCAGGAATTCCGCCGGCCGAAGTGGGGGAGGTCGATCTCTATCACCCACGAAGTTGGTGGACGCGATATGTCTTCTCGCAAGATGCCAAGATCATTGCGGTCCAGTATGCGATTACAGCAATGGCCATCGGTATGGTCGCGCTGGTGCTGTCGTGGCTGATGCGGCTGCAGCTCGGATTCCCCGGAACGTTTTCGTTTATCGATCCGAGCCAGTATCTTCAGTTCATCACCATGCATGGCATGATCATGGTGATCTACCTTCTCACGGCGCTGTTTCTCGGAGGCTTCGGGAATTATCTCATCCCGCTGATGGTCGGTGCTCGCGACATGGTGTTCCCCTATGCGAACATGCTGAGCTACTGGATCTATCTGCTTGCCGTGCTGGTGCTGGTTGCGACCTTCTTTGTACCGGGTGGGCCGACCGGCGCTGGTTGGACGCTGTATCCGCCGCAGGCCATTCTTTCCGGAAGCCCCGGACAGGAAGCAGGCATCATCATGATGCTGGTGTCGCTGATCCTGTTCATTATCGGCTTCACCATGGGCGGCTTGAATTACGTCGTGACGGTGCTGCAGGGTCGCACGCGCGGAATGACGCTGATGCGGCTGCCTTTGACGGTGTGGGGCATTTTTACAGCGACCGTGATGGCGTTGCTCGCATTTCCAGCCTTGTTCGTCGCCTCGGTGATGATGCTGTTCGATCGGCTTCTTGGCACCAGCTTCTTCATGCCAACGCTCGTGGAGATGGGGCAGCTGGGGAAGTACGGCGGTGGCAGTCCGCTGCTGTTCCAGCACCTGTTCTGGTTTTTCGGCCACCCCGAAGTCTATATCGTTGCGTTACCTGCTTTTGGCATTGTCTCTGACCTCATCAGTACTCATGCTCGAAAGAATATTTTCGGTTATCGCATGATGGTGTGGGCGATTGTCGGCATCGGAGCGATGAGCTTCGTGGTGTGGGCGCACCACATGTATGTCAGTGGCATGAATCCGAAGTTCGGATTTTTCTTCGCAACAACGACCCTCATCATCGCGATCCCCACGGCGATCAAGGTTTACAACTGGATCCTGACCCTGTGGCGTGGCGACATTCACCTCACCGTTCCGATGCTGTTCGCGCTCGCATTCATTATCACGTTCGTCAATGGCGGCCTGACTGGCCTGTTCCTCGGCAACGTCGTCGTGGACGTTCCGTTGTCCGATACCATGTTCGTGGTCGCCCATTTTCACATGGTCATGGGGGTTGCGCCGATCATGGTCGTGTTTGGTGCGATCTATCACTGGTATCCGAAAGTGACGGGACGGATGCTGAACGAGACGCTGGGGCGCTTCCATTTCTGGGTCACGTTCCTTGGAGCTTACGCGATCTTCTTCCCCATGCATTATCTCGGGCTGCTGGGTGTGCCGCGCCGCTATCACGACATCGGTGGGACGGCATTCGTCCCGGCGTCGGCCCATGACCTGAATGCATTCATGAGTATCGCTGCGCTCATCGTCGGCTTTGCCCAGCTCGTATTTGTGTTCAACATGATCCGGAGCCTGTCCAAGGGCGAGGACGCCGGCGGCAATCCGTGGAACGCGACCACGCTCGAGTGGCAAACGCCGCAGACGCCGCCGGCACATGGCAACTGGGGCAAGGAACTCCCGGTCGTCTATCGCTGGGCTTATGATTATAGCGTGCCCGGCGCAGCACGGGATTTCATCCCCCAGAATGAACCGCCGGCCAGCTCGACGCCGAAGGGAGCGCATCCATGACGGCCATCGTCCTGTTCATGGCTGGAATAGCGGCCATTGCGGGATGGTGGCTCTCGCAGCAACGGCTTGCGGCCAAGCCCTGGCTGGAGGAGGGGGCGGTCGGCGATTTTCCCGGCGGAAGTTCGATGTCGTTGCCGGCGGCGAAAATAGGTTTGGGTGTGTTTCTCGCGGTCGTCGGGTCGTTGTTTGCGCTCTTCGTCAGCGCTTACTCCATGCGCATGCAACTGATCGACTGGCGGTCGCTGCCCGTGCCCGGGTTGCTGTGGTTCAACACCGGTGTTCTGATCGTGAGCAGCGGCGCACTGCAATGGGCGCAGGTTTCCGTACATCGCGACGACAGCGAAAATGTGCTGATCGGCCTGCTTGCAAGCGGCCTTTCCGCCGTTGTTTTCCTGATAGGTCAGTTGCTGGTGTGGCAGCAGCTCAACACCGGGGGCTACTTTCTGGCGGCCAATCCTGCCAACGCCTTCTTCTATCTGATCACCGCAGTCCATGGACTGCACCTGCTCGGCGGTCTCGTCGCTCTGGGCAGAACCATCGTCAAGGCATGGCGTGGTGTTGAAATCCCGCGCCTGCATTTGAGTGTGGAACTGTGCACGATGTATTGGCATTTCCTGCTTTTGGTCTGGTTGATCCTGCTCGCTCTGCTGACAGGCTGGGCGGATGACTTCGTCACCATCTGTCGCCAGTTGCTGACATAGGGAAGGCATCGATGCGATGACAGAGACTGTGCTGACAAACATCGAAAAGCGCCGAACGACGACCGCAGGCTGGCAAGGTATTGTCGCCGACTGGTCCTCGGATCAACGGGCATTCAAGAATGTATCCTGGGGAAAGGCCATGATGTGGATCTTTCTCCTCAGCGATACCTTTATCTTCGGTTGCTTCCTGCTGTCGTACATGACGGCGCGCATGTCCACGACGGTGCCCTGGCCAAACCCGAGTGAAGTCTTCGCTCTGACGATTGCAGGACAACACATCCCGCTCATTCTGATTGCCATCATGACCTTCGTGCTGATCAGCAGCAGCGGGACCATGGCGATGGCCGTCAATTTCGGCTACCGCCACGATCGCCGCAAAACGGCGATTCTGATGCTGGTGACCGCCGCGTTCGGTGCGACATTTGTCGGAATGCAGGCTTTCGAATGGACCAAGCTGATCATGGAGGGGGTGAGGCCCTGGGAAAATCCGTGGGGGGCAGAGCAATTCGGCTCATGCTTTTTCATGATTACAGGATTCCACGGAACGCACGTAACGATTGGTGTTGTTTTCCTGATCATCATTGCGCGAAAGGTCTGGCGCGGAGATTTCGAGACTGAACGTCGGGGCTTTTTCACAAGCAGGAAGGGGAACTACGAGATCGTCGAAATCACCGGCCTGTATTGGCATTTCGTCGATTTGGTATGGGTGTTTATCTTTGCCTTTTTCTATCTTTGGTGAGGGAAAAAACATGGCTGAAGTCACGCTACATGCAACACCTCATGCAACTCCCGCAGCACATGCCGAGGGACACCAGCACCCGATCAAGCTTTATCTCGTGGTCTGGGGATGGCTGTTTGTCTTGAGTACATGCTCTTACCTCGTCGACTACTTTAATCTGCAGGGATATCTGAGGTGGTCTCTCATCGTGGTGTTCATGATGTTGAAGGCAGGCTTGATTGTTGCGGTCTTCATGCACATGGCGTGGGAGCGTCTGGCTTTGGCCTATGCCATCCTGCTCCCGCCGTTGGTGTTGTTGGTTTTTGTCGGGATCATGGTGTTTGAATCGGACTACACGTTGTTGAGTCGGATCATTTTCTTCAAGACTGGGGCGTGAAGATGAACGGGGGTCTCGTGCGCAAGGAGGACTTTCATGACTACATATATCATGCTTGCAAACTGGACTGATCAAGGTATCCAACACGTCAAGGACTCGCCGCGTCGTCTCGATTTGGCGAAGAAAGCTCTCAAGGATATGGACGGAGAGTTCAAATCGTTCTTTCTGACCATGGGCGACTATGACATCGTCGCGGTTTACGAAGCGCCGGACGATGCCGTCGCCGCGCGATTCAATTTGCAGCTGGGCATGCTGGGAAACATTCGAACGCACACATTGAAAGCGTTTCCCGAAACAGCTTACCGGGAGATCATCAAGTCGCTGGGCTGATTGCGGACCGGAAGCGCGTCCGCGAGGTGCCACGCGCCGGCCAAATGTCATGTCGACAGGAAAGAAGGCCGAGATGGCGCCCGCTGGCGGAAAGTAGGCGGGCGAGACAATTAGTGAAGACGAGGTGGTGCGCAGATGCAATTTACCGTTGGATTCAAGCTGAAGGGCAAGGCGGGTCATGTCGTCGTAGACGCCGAGGACGCGCTTGTCGCCGCTCTGAAAGTCAAGGCGGAGCTCCCGGAAGCGATGACGATGTATGTGCGCCCGCAAAACCGGCGCGGCGACGCACGACACCCGTCACATGTGCCTGTCGACGAGCGCGCCGAGGATACTCATTGATGGTAAATTGGGGTGATGAGCAAGCCAGCGCAAGCCATGGTTCGTTCGGCCCATGACAGACTCAAGCTGAAGCTGGCGCAGAAGCACAAGAAATAAACTCACGGTACTCCGCCCGGCCGCGGCGTCATATGGCTGAGCAGATCCATCGGCAGCGGAAAGACCACAGTCGATGACCGCTCGCCTGCAATGTCGTGCAACGCCGCAAAATAGCGCAGCTGCATCGCCTGCGGCTCCTGAGCAAGGATCCGGCCGGCCTCGACGAGCTTCTCAGCGGCTTGCTGCTCGCCTATCGCATTGATCACTTTCGCCCGCCGCAGCCGCTCCGCTTCGGCCTGCTTGGCGATGGCACGCACCATGTTCTCATTGAGGTCGATATCCTTGATCTCAATGTTGGTGACCTTGATGCCCCACGCGTCAGTTTGCTGATCGAGGATCTCCTGAATGTCGGCGTTGAGTTTGTCGCGCTCTGCGAGCATTTCATCCAGCTCATGCTTGCCGAGCACCGAGCGCAGCGTGGTCTGTGCCAACTGGCTGGTCGCGGCCATGAAATTCCCGACCTTGATGATCGCACGTTCCGGGTCGACGATGCGGAAATAGAGAACGGCGTTCACCTTGACGGAAACATTATCGCGGGAAATGACGTCCTGCGGCGGCACATCCTGCACCATCACCCTGAGATCGGCCTTCACCATCTGCTGCACGAACGGAATAAGGATGATGAGCCCCGGACCTTTCACGCCGGTGAACCGTCCGAGCGTGAAGACGATGCCGCGCTCGTATTCACGCAGGATGCGAATGGCGGAGGAGAGAAAGGCGATCACGATGATCGCGAGCAGCGAATAGGCTATGTAATCGAGCATCATCGCACACCTCCTTCACCGGCGCTGAGTGCCGGCCGGCGACGCACCATCAGCGTCAGATCCGTGATGCTGGCGATCTCGACCGTCTCTCCGGGCTTGAATGTTTCCATGCCGCGGGCTCGCCAGCGCTCACCCTGCGTGAAGACGTGACCTTCGATGTCATTCCAGTCGAGAACTTCGGCGGGCAGGCCGCGCATGGCCTGCGCGCCGACTCGTGCCGGAGCTTTGCGCGCGCGCTGAAGCGAGCCGAGCACAATGAGTAGCAGTCCGATGAACATCGCCGTCACGATGCCGACGAGTGTCCATGACAGCCGGTATCCGGGCGCTTCGATCCTGAACAACATCAACCCACCGAGGATCAGGGCGATGGCACCGCCGAGGCCAAGAACCACGGTCGGGTTGAAGGCCTCGACAATCAGTAGCGCGATCCCCAACATCATCAGCCCAAGGCCGGCATAGTTGGTCGGCAGCAGGTTGAAGGCATAGAGGCCCAGCAACAGACAGATCGTACCGACCACGCCGGGCGCGACGGCGCCAGGAGACATGAATTCAAAAATCAGACCGTAGATGCCGACCAGCAGAAGAATGAAGGCGACGTTGGGGTTGGTGATCACAGACAGAAATTGCGCGATCCATCCGGAGTCGATCGTCTCGATCGTCGCATCCTTTGTCGCCAGATGCCGTCTGTCGCCACCGGGAAGTTCCACGACGCGACCATCGACCTGCCTGAGCAGTTCGACCGGGTCGCGCGCAATGAGATCGATGACACTCGCTTGCAACGCAGCACTGGCGGAAAGACTGGCTGCCTCGCGGACAGCCTTCTCGGCCCAATCGGCGTTACGTCCGCGTAACTCGGCCAGGCTGCGGATAAAGGCGACGGCGTCGTTTGTCGCCTTCGCCATCATCGCATCCTTCGGCTCCGTTTGTTGGGAGCTGTCTTTCTTGTCCTTGCCGTCTTTGTCAGGGGTGATGCCCGGCAGGCCTGGCACCGGACTGCCGATTTGCACTGGCGTCGCTGCGCCAAGATTGGTGCCCGGCGCCATTGCGGCGATATGCGTTGCATAGAGGATATAGGTGCCGGCGCTGGCAGCATGGGCTCCCGACGGGGCGACATAACCTATGACAGGAACGGGCGAGGCCAGCACGTCGGCGATGGTCTCGCGCATGCTGGTGACGAGACCGCCCGGCGTATTCAGACGCAGAATAACAGCTTCGGCACGCCGTTCGCTTGCCTTGGCGAGTGCGTCTTTCACGTAGCTGGCGGTTGCCGGTCCGATCGCTCCGTCGATTGCGATCGTCAGCACAAGTTTTCCACTCCCCTCCGCCGAGACAGGCGTGGTGGGGGAGACGGCCAGAGCGACAATCGCAACTGTCGCCGCAAGAGTGGCCTGTACGGTCTGCACAGCCTGGACTCCCTTATCAAGATGATGTGGGAGGTCCTGGCAGAATCTCAATACGACCGGGATTGGCGAGCCATCGCCCGTTGTCGAAACGAATGTGAGGGCTGCGTAAGACGAGAAGAATCGTCGATATTATCAGGCAGTCTCAATGGCATAAGAAGTTCGCAGTTTCGATCCACGCCCTCGCTTCGCCTCCGAACAATGGCGTGACCGCGTAGGCACGGCCTTCTTCATCGCGGCTCGATGAGCAAAGTTCTGTCATCGAACTGTTCGACGATCGTGCCGACTGGCCGCGCCCCTCCGCCGGATCGCAAGAGGAGCGCTGGCCGTGTTTCAGTGATGGGCCGAAACGCTCTTGACGCATTCGGACAACAAATCACCTGACGCAGAATGGCTGACGTCGCCCAGACTGACGATGCCGACCATCCGTTTACTCTTGTTGATTACCGGCAGCCTGCGGACCCGCAGTTTCTCCATGTGATGTATTGCCTTTGCGAGATCGTCGTCCTCCCGGCAACAATGGATACCTTCGGTCATCACATCGCGCGCCGTCGCGCGGCCGGCATCGAAGCTGTTCCTCGCGAGCCCTTTGCAGACAATGTCGCGGTCAGTCACCATCCCGATCAGGCGGTCGTCCTCGCCAACCGGAACGCAGCCAATGTCATGCCCCCGCATCAATTTCGCGAGCTCGGTGACAGGAGTGTCGGGGCTGACCCAGTCGACACCTTTGTGCATCACCTCTTTGACTTTCATGGCGAACCTCCGTTCCTAGAGTTCAGATGAATTGATGCAATGCAGTATGTCTCGCCTCCCTCCATGTTCTCCAACTATACAATCAATTACGTGCGAGGTCGCAGAAGAAAACATCATTCCTGCGCGATCAGACCGGACAAACGCGGCCGCTGTTGCAATCCACCCTCCTGAACAGCGCGCATTCGACGCAAGGCCCGGACCATCCACGGTTGCAAGTGGATTAATGGAACCCAAATAATCCAAACGTGTCTCATTGGACAGGGAGCGGTCCTATCCACTAGTTTGGCAGGCGGCGGTGTTGCACATCTCCGGACGAGATCATTGGGAATGAAAGAGAAAAAGGATATCGTAGAAAACTGGTTGCCGCGTTACACCGGCACGCCGCTTGCTGAGTTCGGAGAGTATGTTCTCTTGACCAACTTCGACAACTACGTCGAATGGTTCGCCACGGCGTATGGCAGTTTGGTAAAGGGCGCAGATCGACCGATGCCCAATGCGACTGCCGATGGTATCACTCTGATTAACTTCGGCATGGGAAGTCCGAATGCGGCGACCGTGATGGATCTGTTAAGTGCCATCGCGCCGAAAGCCGTATTGTTTCTCGGCAAATGCGGTGGGTTGAAACGCAAAAATAAAATCGGCGATTTGGTTTTACCGATTGCGGCCATTCGGGGCGAAGGCACCTCAAATGATTACTTGCCCCCGGAGGTTCCGGCGCTGCCCGCGTTCCAGTTGCAACGCGCGGTGTCGACCATGATCCGCGATCTCGGTCACGACTATTGGACCGGCACCGTGTACACGACCAATCGTCGTGTCTGGGAACATGATGATCGCTTCAGGGATATATTGCGTCGTACACGGAGCATGGCGATCGACATGGAGACCGCAACAATCTTTGCTGCGGGATTTGCCAATCACATTTCGACTGGCGCACTGCTTCTCGTGTCCGATCAGCCAATGATTCCTGAGGGTGTGAAGACCGAAGCGTCGGATCAGGAGGTGACTGCGAACTATGTCGAGAGGCATATCAGGATCGGAGTGGAGGCCCTGAAGCTTGTGCGGCGCCGCGGGCGCAGCGTCAAGCATTTGCGTTTCGAAGACGATTTCGATGCAGGGCATGAGACGTAAAGAAGCGTCGCATCGCTGCATCGACAATTAAGCAGCGGCACGATCTTTCCATTTGGGTCCGCGACGGTCGCCGCGGATCGCCGGACTAATCCTCAGTCATGCGCGCTAAAGCGCCCGTGCTGGGCGTTGGCCATCAGGCGCGCAAACTGCGCGTGACCCATATGAAGCAGCGTCTCGTGATCGCCAGCTTCCAGATAGACCTCCGGCTGCGCCTGGATGCTGTCGTCGACGATGATATCCAGCCCGTAGCATTTACCGACGGCAGGAACTGCACCGTGTGCGCAGTCGCGGAACAGCTGATGGATCTCGGTTTCATCGGCCATGTGGACATTGTCGCCGAGTGATGTTCTCAGGTCCGACAGGCGGAGGTGATGCGATGCGGGCAAGACGGCCAGTATATATTCGCCGTCGCGCCGCAACACGATGCCCTTGGCGAGGCGATCGCCCGAGATGTGGCATGCCTCAGCCGTGCCGGACGACGTCATGCGGAGTTCGTGCGGGATCACCTCGTATTGGATGTTTTCAGCGGCCAGGTATTTTTGCAGGGTGGGAGCAATGGTCATGGCGTGACCTCCGGGGCAAAATGCAAGCCATCCATCGTAAGGTCTTTGTCTGCAGACTCTCGCCGTGCGATGGGCGGCTGCGTGGTTATAGGCTCAGCATAGGCCTCCCATCCGACAGCTGCAATTCGTTATCGATGACCAACTCTCTCGCGAGATAATCAGGACCCCGCGCTGTCGATGGTGAGTGCGCGAGCGCCGCGACACTTCTTCCCCAAACGAGAGTGGCTGCTGTCCATTTGAGCGCATGAGGTGTTCAATCGAAATTATGTATCTGTTTCAACAGCATAAGGGTTCGCAGTCTTATTCTGAATGGCGTGCCATTTTCCGGAACGCTCAGCATTCACAGGCAGGCCGCTCGATCACGATGTCGATCATGTGGTGGCGCGCATCTCGCAGCCGCTAATCCCAACTGCTTGTTGTCACCACGGAGCGCTGAAGTGTGTGGCGCGCGCAGCGTGTGCGGCCGGTTGGTTGCGAGGGCAAGATCACCGGGCTAGCCTATGGGCAGGACAAGCCCAAAGGTGAGAGCATATGACCCCGCGCGAACGTCTCGACCAATTGCACCCGGAAATGACCGCATGGCGCAGGGATTTCCATGCGCATCCGGAGATTGGCTTCGAGGAGGAGCGCACCAGCGCGCTGGTAGCGGAGCGGTTGTCGGAGTGGGGCATCGAGGTGCATCGCGGCTTCGGCGGTACCGGCGTCGTCGGTGTGATCCGCGGCCGTCACCAGGCGGCCGGTAGCAACCGCGCCATCGGATTGCGGGCCGATATGGACGCGCTGCCGATGGAGGAGGGCGACGGTGTTGAATATCGCTCGCAGAATCCTGGCCGCATGCATGCGTGCGGCCATGACGGGCACACCACCATGTTGCTTGGTGCTGCGAAATATCTTGCCGAGACGCGCAATTTCGCCGGCACGGTGCATCTGATCTTTCAGCCGGCCGAGGAAGGGCTCGCTGGCGCCAAGGCGATGATGGACGACGGGTTGTTCGAGCGTTTCCCCTGCGATTCCATCTATGCGATCCATAACAGCCCGGACATGCCGCTCGGCACCGTCAAGGCGCTGACCGGCACGGCGCTGGCGGCGATCGATTATTTCAAGGTGACGCTGCGTGGCCGTTCCTCGCACGGTGCGCATCCGCATCAGGGTATCGATACGGTGGCGATGGCAGCGCAGGTGGTGAATGCGCTGAACGCGATTCCGTCGCGCCAGATCGATGCGCTGGAATCCGCCATCATCAGCATCGGCCAGATCCATGGCGGTACCTCGGACATCGTTCTGCCCGAGACGGTGGAGTTGCGCGGCTCGGTACGTACGCTGAAGCCCGAGGTGCGCGAACGCGTCGAGGAGTTCTTCATGCGCGCGGTGACGCTGACCGCGCAAGCCTGCGGCGGCATGGCGGAGATCGAGTATCGCCACGCCTATCCGGCCACGATCAACACGGCCGACGAGACGGTGCGCGCGGCAGAAGCGGCGGCGGCGGTGCCGGGCGTTACCGAGGTGCTGCGCGAAGGCAATCCAATTCTTGCCGGCGAAGATTTCGCGTTCATGCTCGAACGCAACCGTGGTGCCTATCTGATGTTCGGGCAGCGCACCGCCGACAAGGGCGGCGTGCCCGTTCACAATCCCGGCTACGATTTCAACGACGATCTCCTGCCGATCGGCGCGAGCTATCTCGCCGGTCTTGTGGAGCAGGAACTCGCATAAAACGAGTCGTTGCTGTTGACGCGGTCTGTCTAGGTCGCGCCGCTCTTCGGAATGGTGCGGCCGATGACGCGCAGAAGGTCTGCGCGCACCGACTCGATGTGACGTTCAAGGAAACGGCAGGCGTCATCGATCTTCTGGCTGCGGCACAGAGCGATGAGTTCGGCGTGTTCTTTCTCAGCGATGCCCATCGCGGTGGTCGTCGAGAGTTGCATGCGCGTGTAGCGGTCGCTGGTTTGCAGCAGCGCCATCACGATCGACTGCGTGCGCGGCTGCCGCGCCCGGACATACATCGCCATGTGGAAATCGGCGTTGAGCTGTCCCCATTCGCTGATATTGCCGGCGGCAATCGCCTTCTCGAAGCGGTGCTGGATGTCGTTGAGTGCAGCGAAGTCGTCGTCGACGAAATGCGGCGCGGACTCCGCCAGCATCCGTGGCTCGAGGATGGCCCGGAGATCGAACACGTCGTTGATTTCGTCGAGCGACAGTTCCGAAACGATGGCGCCCTTTTGCGGGACGATCTTCACCAGCCCTTCGGCCTCAAGCTGAAACAGGGCTTCCCGCACCGGAATCCGGCTGACGCCATAGGCCTCGCCCAAAGCGTCCTGGCGTAACTGCGCGCCGGCCGGATGGGTGCCGTCGAGGATCGCCTGGCGGAGTTGATCCGCGATCATGGCCGACAGGGTGCGGTGCTTTAGCGGCGCGCTCATTGATTTATCGAGCCTTTTCTCTGGATTTCGGCCGGATTGATCTCAGATCTCGTCCCGTCTTCGCTGCCGCACAAAAACTCCTCAAGGCGCGAATTTGTGCAAATCAGCGTTTGACAGGGAAATTGTATAAATTATACGATCCAAAAATCATATCACAATCGTGACAGCGGGGGCAGTTTATGAGTGACCAGACGATGTCGACGGCCCCGGCCATCGGGGCCCGCCGGGTCATCTTGGTGGCGTCCGCCGGGCTGCTGGCCTTCGAGCGGCTGGCTCTGATGGGCCTGATGTATCTGCTGACGGCGCTGATCCTGGTGAATGTCGTCACCCGCTATTCGCACTTCCCGATCTACTGGATCGATGAGTCGGCGGTGTATTCGGTGGTCTGGCTGACCTTCATCGGCGCCTCCGCCATGACCCGTCTGCGGCTCGATTTTGCGGTCACCATGATGACCGAGCGCCTGTCGGCCAGGAGCCAGCAGATATTCAAGATTATCGCCACGAGCACGGTGATCGTGTTCGGTATCGGTCTGATCGTCACCTGCATGCTCTGGATGGACCCGATCGGCCTTGCGCAAGCAGGCTTCGACGCGAAGAAGTTCGCGGGCCAGACCTTCAATTTCCTCTACACCGAGCGAACCCAGACGCTGAACTGGCCGACCTGGGTGCTCTATCTGACGCTGCCGATCTTCGCGGTGTCGATCACCATCCATGGCATTGCGAATCTGCTCGAGGACCTCGGCCTCGTCGCCAAGGTGCCGCCGAAAGGCTTCCAGCTCTCCGAACTCGACGGGGTGAACTGATATGATCACCTTCGCTGCATTCACGGTGATCATGCTGGTCGGCGTGCCGATCGGCCTCTGTCTCTGCCTCGCCGGCTTCGTCTACATCATGGCGTCCGGCAATCCGGTGCTGTTCCAGTCCTATCCGCTGCAACTGTTCGGCGGCGTCGACAGCTACGGTCTGATCGCGATCCCGCTGTTTATCCTGATCGGCGAGATTATGAATGGCGGCGGCATCACCAAGCGCATCGTCGACATGGCGATGGCCTTTGTCGGCTCGCTCAAGGGTGGACTGGCCTACGTCAACATCCTCGCCAACATGTTCATCTCCTCCATTCTCGGCTCGGCGACCGCACAAGTCGCGATCATGGCGCAGATCATGGTGCCGGAAATGGAGAAGAAGGGCTACGACAAGACCTTCGCTGCCGGTCTCACCGCCTACGGCGGCATGCTCGGCCCGATCATTCCGCCCTCGGTGATGTTCGTGGTCTACAGCGTGCTGGCGCAGGTGTCGGTCAGCGACATGCTGATCGCCGGTATCATTCCCGGCGTAATCCTGACCGGCATGTTCTGCGTCGTCATCGCGCTGATGGGCTACATCTACAACTATCCGCGCGCTGAATATCAGACGCCAAAACAGCGCGTGATGACCATCCTGCGCACCTCGCCGACCCTTTTGATTCCCATCGTCATCGTCGGCTCCATCCTCGGCGGTCTGGCGAACGCAACAGAATCGGCTGCCGTCGGCGCTGTCGCCGCTGCTGTTGTCGGCAAATACTGGACCAAGGAATTCGAGTGGTCGCAATTGCCGCAAATGATGCTGCGCTCGGGCATTTATTCGGCGATCGTGCTGTTTCTCGTTGCCGCGGCCGCCGTGTTTTCCTGGGTTTTGATTTTCGGCAAGGTGCCGCAGGAGACCGCCGCCTGGATCCAGACCGTCGCCAAGGATCCGATCAGCTTCATGCTGATCTGCAATGTCATCCTCTTGGTGATCGGTACCGTGATCGACGGCGTGCCCGGACTGATCATGACCGTGCCGATCCTTCTTCCCGTGGCCACCGAGATCTATCACATCGATCCTAGGCACTTTGGCGTCGTCGTCGTGATCAATCTCGTACTAGGCCTGCTGTCGCCACCTGTCGGGCTCTGCTTTTTCGTCGCCGCTGCCGTCACCGGCGCCAAGCCCGGCAAGATGTTCATGGTGACGCTGCCGTTCTTCTTCATCTCCTGCATCCTGTTGGTGCTGCTCTCGCTCTATCCGTATCTGTCTCTCGCCCTCATCAAGTAAGCCCCATACCCATCAAGGAGCCTCCGTCATGACCATCTCACGTCGTCGCTTCCTCGCCGCATCGGCAGCTGCTTCGGTGTTTGCGCCGTCGCTCGCATTGGCGCAGGCCAAGGAGCTGCGTCTCGGCCTGATCACGCCGAACGGCCATTCCTGGAACAAGGCTGCGCTGAAGCTCGCCGATCAGCTCAAGGAAGAGACCAAGGGCCGTCTCACCATGACGGTGTTTCACTCCGGCCAGCTCGGCAACGAAGCAGCGATGATGCAGCAGTTGCAGACCGGCGCGCTCGATATGGGCTTCATCCAGGCTGCCGAACTCGGTTCGCGCGTGCCGCATATCGCGGCGATCAACGCGCCCTATATCGTGCGCTCCACGCCAGCCGTGGCGAAATTCGTGCGTCATCCGGCGGCCGTCAAACTGTTCGACGTGCTGCCTGCGGAAACCGGCACCATTGGCCTCGGCTGGGGCATCACCGGCATGCGCGCGGTCTTCGCGGTCAAGGATCTCAACACGCTCGCTGATATCAAGGGCATGAAGCTGCGTATCAATCCGACGCCGGTCTATCGCGACTTCTACTCGTCGCTCGGCGCCGCACCGACGCCGATTCCGACGCCGCAGGTGTTCGACGCCATGTCGAATGGCCAGGTCGATGGTCTGGAAGCCGATCTGGAATTCTCCTGGAACCAGCGCTTCGACAAGGTGTCAAAGTCGATCCTGCAGATGAATGCCGTCTTCATGCCGATGGCTGCCGTCGTATCCGGCCGCGTCTGGCAGTCGCTGCCCGCCGCCGACAGGGAACTGATCACCAAGGCTGTCAAATCGACGCTCGATGCGCAGATCGACGAATTGGCCGCTGGTGAGCCGGCGCTGATCGAGAATTTCAAGGGCACGTCGGTGCCGGTGCGTCAGGTGGCCGTCAAGGATACCGAAGCCGTCATCGCTGAATTCGACAAGATCTGGCTGCCCAAAGCGCCTGTGCTCGCCGAGCTGCGCAAGGTCGGCGCGACGATCTGATCCTCAATTCCACCCATCGTTCTCATCAACCGGCGCGCTATGCGCGCCGGCATCACACGGAGTTTTGCCATGAGTCCCCGTATTTCCTGGGAAGGTGTCTTCCCGGCAGTCACTACCCAATTCCATGACGATCTGTCGCTCGACATCGACGCCACCGCGAAGGTCATGGACGGCCTGATCCGCGACGGTGTGTCCGGCCTGATCATCTGCGGCTCCGTCGGCGAGAACACCTCGCTGGAGCGCAAGGAAAAGATCGCGATCATGGAAGCGGCCAAGTCGGTCGCGAAGGGCCGCGTGCCCGTGCTTTGCGGTATTGCCGAATTCACCACGGCCTTTGCCGTGGATACCGCGAAGGAAGCCGCACGCGTCGGCATCGATGGCATCATGGTGATGCCTGCTTTGGTCTATTCGTCCAAGCCGCACGAGACTGCCGCCCACTTTCGTTCGGTCGCCACCGCCACCGATCTGCCGGTGATGCTCTACAACAACCCGCCGATCTACAAGAACGATGTCACCCCCGACATTCTCGCTACGCTGGCCGATGTCGACACGGTCGTCTGCTTCAAGGATTCGTCAGGCGATACACGCCGCTTCATCGACACGCGCAATATGGTCGGCGACCGCTTCGTGTTGTTCGCCGGCCTCGACGACGTCATTGTCGAGAGCGTGGCGATGGGCGCCGTCGGCTGGGTGTCCGGCATGTCCAACGCGTTCCCACGCGAAGGCGAGACGCTGTTCCGCCTGGCCAAGGCCGGACGACTCCAAGAGGCGATGGCGATCTATGAGTGGTTCATGCCGCTGCTGCATCTCGATGCGCGCCCGGATCTCGTCCAGTGCATCAAGCTGTGCGAAAACATCATGGGCCGCGGTACCGCACTGACCCGGCCACCACGTCTGGCGCTGCTGCCGCATGAAAAAGCGGAAGTGGAGGGAATCATGACCAAGGCGCTGCGTCACCGTCCGATGCTGCCGGATGTCGGCCTCAAGGCAGCTTAACGACTCGTCGCTATCTGAAATTTATCGGCGCGTCAGTCGTGGCGCGCCGATGTCTTATGTAGCGATGCCTTCGCACAGCTAGACATCTTCGTCGTCGCGATCGCGTTTCGGTGTGGCGATATCGCCGTCTTCCTCGTCGTCGTCAGGCCGCGGCGGCGCGGGGACGGGTTTTTGCTTGTCGTCCTTGGCCGGTTTGTCGTCGCGGGCTCCGCCCACTCGTCCGCTCATCATTTTCCCCGCCGGATTGCTTGTGTTGACCTCATTCTGACCGTGATTGAAGCAGATATTGCCGTAATCCCGCAATTGCCCTGTGTTTTTCCGCATGACCGTGTAAACGGGGGCGAATCCTGCCCGCTTTGAAATCGGGCGAATCTTGTTCTGGAGTGACGATGAAAAAACCGAAGTTAGAGCTCGACGAACCGCAGGCGCGCAAATTCATTCGCGCCGACAGGGCGCCGACCGAAGGTTATTCACTGGTGGTGGATGGCCATTTCAAATCCCATCACGATACGGTCGAAGCCGCGGAAGAAGCCGGCATGAAGCTGAAGAACCAGTTTCAGATGCTTCAGATCCAGGTCTACGATTCTGCGACCAAGACCCGTACCATGATCGAATGGCCTGCGCCGAGCGCGGCCTGAGATAGATCAGACCCTGCGAAAGCAGGTCCTGCGATAGTCAGGTCCTGCGGCCGCCGCTGCGCTGATCGGCGAGCCACGCTGCCAGGGCTTGTGCTTTTTCCGCCGATTTGCTCGACGATGTCTTGCTCGAAGACGTCTTGCCCGATTTCGTTGCGGTCTTCTTCTTGGCCGGCGCGGGGGGCGATACCGCTTCGCGGGCAAGGCGCATGGCCTTCAGTCGGGCCATGTTGTCGAGTACCGCTTTGGCCGCGGCGTCGCGTTCGGATTTCGTCGCTTTGTCGTCAGTTGGCATCAGCTCGTTTTCTTTTTTCTGGTAGCTTTCGGTTTGGGTTCGGGCGGGTTGGCTAGTTCTTCGGCTTCCCTGGCAAGGCGAAGCGCGCGCAGTTCCTCGGTCCGCTTGCGGATGGCGACATCGGCGGCCGCAATGTCGGCCATCGCCTTCACGCCTTCGGCTTCCTGCGCCGCCTTGCGGGCGAGCCGGATTTCCTTCAGTTCTGCGGGTGTCTTCTGTTCCTGTTCGGTGTCCATCAACGCCTCGGGTTAGGCCGCGCGATCGGCGCGCAGCGAACTCTGTGTCATTCTTATCACGTAGATATAGGAAGCGGCACCCCTGCTGCCACCTAACTGGCCGCTGCAGTTAATCGCTTTGTGCCGGAAATGCGGCGAATTCGACGCGAATGAGGCCAGGTTGCGTCCGTCAGGCCTTCCTGAGACAATCCGGTGGTAATCCGGACTGCAAGAATCTCCATGATCCGCACACTGTTCAACGATGGCGCCGACAACCTGCGCGGCCGCATCATCGCCATCTACGCCATTCTGATCCCTGCCAATGTGCTGGCCTGGATATGGGCCCTGGTCGCCTTCCGCGACCAGCCGGTGCTGCTGGGCACCGCGCTGCTCGCCTACACCTTCGGCCTGCGCCACGCTGTGGACGCCGACCACATTGCAGCCATCGATAATGTGACGCGCAAGCTCATGCAGTCCGGCAAGCGGCCGCTGTCCGTGGGCCTGTTTTTCTCGCTCGGTCACTCCACTGTGGTCGTCGTAGCATCCATCTTCGTGGCGCTGGCAGTGTCGGCACTGCAGGAGAAATTCGCGGACTTCAAGGAAATCGGCGGCCTGATCGGCACGAGCGTCTCGGCTTTCTTCCTGCTGATCGTGGCAGTGGCCAATATCTTCATTCTCGTATCGGTGTATCGCCTGTTCAAGGCAGTGAAGCGCGGTGAGCGATTCATCGATGAAGATCTCAATGTTTTGCTTTCGCAGCGCGGCGTCATCGGCCGCATGCTGCGTTCGGTCTTCGCCGTGATCTCGAAGAGCTGGCACATGTATCCGCTCGGCATCCTGTTCGGTCTCGGCTTCGACACCGCGACCGAAATCGCGCTGCTGGGCATTTCGGCCTCGCAGAGCGCCGATGGCATGTCGATGTTGTCGATCCTTGTATTCCCGGCACTGTTCACGGCGGGAATGTCGCTGGTCGATGCAACGGACTCGGTCTTGATGGTGCGCGCCTATGGCTGGGCTTTCGTGAAGCCGATCCGCAAGCTGTATTACAACATGATCATCACGCTGGTGTCGGTGATCGTGGCGCTGGTGATCGGCGGTGTCGAGGCGCTCGGCCTGATTGGCCGCAAGCTCGATCTGTCAGGTAGCTTCTGGGACGGCATCGAAGCGCTGAACGAGAATTTCGGCGCGCTCGGCTATCTCATCATCGCGATTTTCATCCTGAGCTGGATGATCTCGGTGATCGTCTATCGCGTCAAAGGCTATGACGACATCGAGGTACGGGTTCACGAGGCCTGATGCGGCGTCGCTATTTGGGCGCCATCTTTTCCAGCGCGGCGCGCTTCCACAGATCCCAGGCCCGGCCATGGATCTGGTCGATCACAGCCAGCGTTTTCTGGCTTTCCTCGCCCAGCAGATAGCTCACCGATCCGCCAAGCGCGAGCGCCTGCGACTGCAGCTGCGCATTGATGTTGCTGTAATGGGCGCGAAACACTGCCATCGGAATTGTGCTCGCCACGACGACACTGCCATGGCCCCGCATCAGTGCCACGCTGCGGTCACCGAGCGTACTGGCCAGCGCCTTGCCCAGCTGCGCGTTGCTGACCAGCATGTTGCTCATGCCGGCGCTGTCTCGGATCTCGAACACCGGCACGTCGGGAAACAGGAAGGCGCCGAGGTGGAACACCGGCCGCAGCGGCGTGCTGCTGACGCTGAAGGGGATGATCCCGGGCGAATGCGTATGGACGACAGCTTTGACATCGGGCCGGGCCTTGTAGATTTCGCCGTGGATGAAGCGTTCGAGAAAGCTGGCGCGTCCCTTCGCGTCGACGGGATTGGAGTCGAGATCGTATTCCATGATGTCGTCGGCCGTGACCAGCGCTGGCGCCACGGAGCGCCCCATCAGGTAGCGATTGGGATCGGTCGGGTGGCGCATGCTGACATGGCCGAAACCGTCGATCACATTGAGATCGGTTAGGACGCGGTTCGCCACTACTAGGTCTTGCATCAACGCCGGATCGACGGGGCCGGCAGATGTTGGCGCGGGGGGCTGTGCTGCGGTTTGTGCGGAGGCCGGTTGCAGGGAGAGTGCGAGCACAATTGCCAGCAGCATTGGCACAGCCGATCGTGTCGACGCCATGGTAGTCCTCCCCCTGTCAAGCGGCGGGTTGGTCCGCCTTGCTCGCTATATTATGCGGCCAACACCGGGCCGCCAGCTTTCTTCCACGCATCGATGCCGCCGTCCAGATGTGCGGCATTGTCGATCCCCGCATCCTTCGCGGCATTGACCGCCATGGCCGAACGTTCCCCAAAGGCACAGAAGAACACGATGCGGCGCTTGGTGGCAGTGGCGACCTCCCGCAACATGCCGCCGGGCTTGAGGCTGTCCGATATCGAAGGGTAGGGCGCATGCAGCGCGCCAGCGAGCACGCCGTGCTTGGCGCGCTCGCTGCTCTCGCGCAAGTCAACCAGCAGGATGGCGGGATCGCTGAGGTGAGCAATGGCCTCTCGCGGAGACAGCGCCAGGCCTTGCTTCTTCAGCGCGTCCGGCTTCAGCCCGACCTTCATATTGGCCGGGATCACCACATCCATCAGCTTCGGGTTCGGCAGGTTGAGCTTGCCCATTAGCTCGATGTAGTCCTCCACGGACTTCACCTGCAGCCGCGGATTGTAGCGCTTCTCTTCGCCGATGGTGCTCACGGTGTCGCCCTTGTAGTCGTGCGCCGGGAACACCATCGTCTCGTCGGGCAGCTTGAGCAGGCGGTTGAACAGTGAATCATATTGCGCCCGCGCGCTGCCGTTCTGGAAATCGGTGCGGCCGGTGCCGCGGATCAGCAGCGTGTCGCCGGTGAAGACGCGGTCGCCCATCAGATAGCTGTAGGAGTCATCGGTGTGGCCGGGCGTATACATCACATCGAGCTCGACGCCTTCGATCGTCACCTTGTCGCCGTCGCTGACACGCATGGCGACGACGTCGGCCTTGCTCTGGTCGCCCATGATGGTGACGCAATGGGTGCGATCGCGCAGTTCGGCAAGGCCGGTGACGTGGTCCGCATGGAGATGCGTATCGACCGCCTTCACAAGCTTCAGGTCGAGCTCGCGCAGCAACTGACAGTAGCGATCGACCTTTTCCAGGACCGGATCGAGGATCAGCGCCTCGCCGCCGTGGCGGCTGGCAAGCAGGTAGCTATATGTGCCGGACACACTGTCGAACAGCTGACGGAAGATCATAGGCGCACCAATTCTGCGTGGTCGATCCTTCTTCAGATCGGGTATTCGTCAGAATATTAACCCATTTGGCTGCGTTTGGACGATCTCTTTCTTCTCTTGTTCGTGAAGGCAAGTTCGGGATACTGCCCGCAGCAGTGAGGGCCTGATGGCGGAATATGTGGTCGAATTCGGTCGGGATGGCCGACGCGTGGAAGATGATGGCCGGCTCGATGCCGCAGCTTTCCATCGCAACCACGAGGCGATCTGGCGGGTTCTTGCGACTTTCCTGCAGCAGGCTTGCGGCGACGTTGTGGAAGTCGGCAGCGGCACCGGCCAGCATGTCATTCACTTCGCTGGACAAACGCCCGACATTACCTGGTGGCCGAGCGACCTCAACGACGCTCATCTCAAAAGCATCGCCGCCTGGCGCACCCATGCGAAATTGACGAATGTCAGACCGCCGCTGCGGATCGATCTGACCGATCCGGCATGGTGCCCGGAGATGGAGAACGGCAACGGCCCGGATGCGCTGCTCGCGGTGTTCTGCGCGAATGTCGTCCACATCGCGCCTTGGCCCGTCGCCGAAGGTTTGATCGCGGGCGCAGCAAGATATCTGCGGCCGGATGGACGTCTCTTTATCTATGGCCCGTTCAAGCGCGGCGGCAAACATACGGCCGTGAGCAATGCCGTGTTCGACACCAGTCTGCGCGACGGTAATCCTGAATGGGGCGTGCGCGATGTCGAGGATCTGGAGCACGTCGCGCAGAGCGTCGGCCTTCGGCTGGCTGAGGTCATCGAGATGCCCGCCAACAATCTGATTCTGGTATTTGCCCGGCCGCCTGAATGATCGGCGCATGGTGCATGCGCGCTGGCGTGTGTTGATCTGCCGCAGGGCGGTCGTCATAGTCGTGCTGAACAAAGGCCCCCGGACGAACCGGGCCACATCCGGGCGGATTTCCCCATGATCGACGCGGCTACCCCAGAGATTCACGATGACGCGCGCGCACGTTCCAACGTGATGCGGCTGGCTGCGGCGCAGGCGCTTGGCGGTGCCAATTCGGCGGTCATCTTCGCCACCGGCGCCATCGTCGGTGCAACACTGGCGCCCAGCGTCTCGCTCGCGACGGTGCCGATCTCGGTCTATGTCGTCGGACTTGCCTGCGGGACGCTGCCGGTCGGGATGATCTCCCGAGCCTATGGCCGCCGCGTCGCCTTCATCATCGGCAGTGGCGCCGGTGCGATCTGCGGCCTGCTCGGCGCCATCGCGATCCTGAAAGCATCATTCGCGCTGTTCTGCTGCGCGACATTCTTTGGCGGCTTCTACGGCGCGGTCGCGCAGTCCTATCGCTTCGCCGCCGCCGATGGCGCCAGCCCGTCCTATCGTCCGAAAGCCGTCTCCTGGGTGATGGCTGGTGGCGTATTCGCCGGCGTGCTTGGCCCGCAGCTCGTGCAATGGACCATGGATATCTGGTCGCCCTATCTGTTTGCTGCGAGTTTCGCGGCGCAGGCGGTAGTCGCCCTGATCGCGATGGCCTTGCTCTCCACGGTGGATGCGCCGAGGCCCGCGCCCGCGGACATGCATGGTGGCAGGCCGCTGCTGGAGATCGTGCGGCAGCCGCGCTTCATCGCGGCTGCAATTTGCGGCGTGGTGTCGTATTCGATGATGAATCTCGTGATGACCTCGGCGCCGCTGGCGATGAAGCTTTGCGGGCTGACGCTGAGCGATTCCAATTTCGGCCTGCAGTGGCACATCGTGGCGATGTACGGTCCGAGCTTCTTCACGGGATCGCTGATCGCACGCTTTGGCGCGTCGAAGGTCGTGGCCGCAGGTCTGGCGCTGGAGGCGATCGCCGCGGTGATCGGCATCGCCGGCATCAGCGCGATGCATTTCTGGGTCTGTCTCGTCGTGCTCGGCCTCGGCTGGAATTTCGGCTTCATCGGCGCTTCCGCGCTGGTGCTGGAGACCCATCGGCCGCAGGAGCGCAACAAGGTGCAGGCCTTCAACGACTTCCTGGTGTTCGGCCTGATGGCGGTTGGTTCGTTCTCGTCCGGCCAGCTGCTGGCGAATTATGGCTGGCCCACCGTGAATGCCGTGGTCTTCCCGCCGGTCATTCTCGGCCTGGTCGCGCTGATCATGGCCGGCTTTGTCAAGCGCCGGGCGTCGCAGCAGGCTGCGGCCTTTCCCGATCCGGCGGTCTAACCAAGGCGCATCACACACTTGCCGGCCGGGCGATCACCATCGCCCAAGCCGGCATTTGTGAACGACACTCTGGGACGTCCGGACGTCGTCAGACCGATCCTGTGTTTCCGGTGATCGAAGCAGCCACCAGTTTCTGGGTGATGCCTTGTCCGCTCAGCAGGCGGACAGCCGGGCTTCTTGTTTCGGGAAAGATGGCCATCAAGGTGTTTGACCCTCTCACTTCGGACCAGCCAAGCTCCTGCGCGTGAACCGCAGCACGCTGAGACACACGCACAAATGCTGCCGTCGGCTGGCCATTCTTGCCGGTCTCGATCATCAGGTTTTTCAGTTCCTTATCGAGGTAGCGGATCAGGTCGGCTTTCAACGTGCCGAAATCGGCATTGCAATCCCGCAGCACCGCGGCGGCATCGGTGTCATCGACCAGTGCAAGTAACAGGTGCTCCAACGTTGCATATTGATGGCCTCTCTGGTCGGCATATTCGATAGCGCGTCGCCGTGTCGCGTGAAGCGCGGGCGAAAGCGGCAGCGTCGACAGGTCGATGAGGGCATCGGCGCTTTTCAGCCTCTTTACGGGGTCGAGAGTCGCTAGCAGCTTCTGCTTTTCGCTGATCGGCAAGACGATATGCGAGGCGATGACGTCGGCAACCCGTCCGGGGTCGAGGGTTCTCTCCAGTGGCGGCCAAATCGGTGGCACGCGCATGTCGTGAGCCGAAATGTAGCTCTCGAACCGTTTGACTGCCTGCTGGATCAGTTCCGGTTCATCAGGAATCGGACCCTCACTCACGCCTGTAACGTCGGCTCTATACGAGCCGGTCTCGCCTACGAAGCGCTGAATCACGACGCGTTGACGTCCCTGTGCCAGAACCCTGAGCGTGCCGTCATCAAGCCTTTGAATTTCAAGCAACTGGGCGAGAACCCCAATGTCGTAGATGTCCTCGAAGCCAGGTTCGTCAACAGTTTCGTTCTTTTGAATAGCAAGCACGACCTCCCGCTGCCGCGCGAAGGCATCTTTCAGAGCGAGTATTGTTTTCTCCCGTCCGACAAAAAGCGGGTAGGTCGTTGTCGGGAATGGAACGAGATCTCTCAGAGGAATGGCCGGGTAGCTTGATATTCCGGTTTGAAGTTTGATAGTCGGCACTTCTGGCGAAGTTCGACCGACCTGCAGCATCGCAGACAAGGTATTCCAGTCAGCGACACCCAATATTCTCGATATCAGCTCCAGGCTTTCGCTGTGACTGATCGTGACGGCTTTGGTGGTGAGGTTTTCGCGCAGGGTCTGCGCCATAGCCTTTGCATCGCGAAAATCGCGCATCTGTTTCGTCCTTTGCGTGAGCGAACCAGGGGGCATCAGGTGGTTGCGTTGCTGACCCGGTCGCTCGGACAAAGGGTGTCGGCAAAGGAAGTGATACGTTCACCGTCCCGTTCAGGGCGCAACCGGCAGGTCGTATCAACCGAGATAAAATTGGCTCAAAGGCGTCTAGCTGTCAATGAGGTGCAACTGTCGGCTGCGTTCACGCGACAGTGAGACCTGTATCAGTCGACATCGGCCAACTGGTCCGCAGTCTCGAACGCGTCGCGTGGCCATGAGATTTGCACCACCGCGCCGTGATCGGGAAATACACGATTGCTGAAAGTGACTCTGGCGCCGGTACGCTCCAGCAGCGTGCGCGCGATGAACACGCCGAGGCCGAGGCCGCGGTGTTCGCCCTCCTCGGCGGGGCGCCGACGCGACAGATAGGGCTCGCCGATCCGCTTCAGCAGGTCTGGCGGAATGCCCGGGCCATCGTCCGAGATCGAGATCACGATACTTTCCGCATTCCACCAGGCGTTCACTTCAACCTGCTCCCGCGCGAAATCGACCGCATTCTCCAGAATATTGCCGACGCCGTAGAGGATCGCCGGATTGCGCATGCCGGCTGGTTCGGGGGCGTTGGCGACGGCGATACGTATCTTGATGGCAATGCCAAAGTCGCGATGCGGCGCCACCGCTTCCTCGATCAGCTGCGAGAGCGGCATGCGGTCGAATGGCGCGCCGCTCGAATTCAGCTGCGTGATCTTGGACAGAATCTCGCGGCAGCGCTGCGCCTGTTCGCGGACGGTCTTCAGGTCATCGGCAAGTTCCGGGTTGTTGTGGATGTTCTTCTCGAGCTCCCGGGAGATCAAGAAGATGGTCGAGAGCGGCGTTCCCAATTCGTGCGCGGCAGCGGCGGCGAGACCGTCGATCTGGGTCAAATGCTGCTCGCGCGTCAGCACCAGTTCGGTGGCGGCGAGTGCGTCCGAAAGCTTGCGGGCTTCCTCGGTGACCTGAAACGCATAGAGGCTGGTCACGCCGATGGCGGTCAGGATCGAGAACCAGACGCCGAGCAGATAGATTTGCGGCAGCACCAGCGGTTCTGCGGAGTCCCATGGTAGCGGCAGATGAAAGAAGGCCAGCACGGTGGCAGAGGCTGCCGCGAGAACGCCGAGCGCGATGGTGAACCGCGTCGGCAATGCCGTCGCCGAGATCAGCACCGGTGCCAGAAACAGAAACGAGAACGGATTCTGCAATCCGCCGGTGCAGTAGAGCAGGCCCGCGAGCTCGATGATATTGAGCGCGAGCAGGGCAGCTGCGAAGAGCGGTTCCAGGCGGTGGACCGGATTGAACAGCGTCTGCAGCACGAGATTGAGGGTCGCCGACAGGCCGATGATCGTCACGCAGGGAATGATGGCGACGTCGTATTCGAGCCCCTGCACCACGACGAAGATCGCAGCCAACTGGCCGAGCGCGGCGAGCCAGCGCAAACGCAGGATCGTGTCGAGGCGAACATAACGGCGCGGCTGGCGAAAGTCGGAGGCGGAAATATCGGTCATATCAGGACATTAGACGCCCCGGGCGATGACCACAAACCCATGCGGGCTGCGGCCACTTGAAGCGCCCAAGCTTGCCTTCGCCGCCACAATGCCGCATGGAACGGCAGCAATGACGATTGAAGACACCAAGTCAGGTCATGCGGCGACGGCTGATCGCAATGCTGCGGCGGCGATCGACGTCGCTCATCTCGTCAAATTCTACAAGACCAACTGCGCCGTGGACGACATCTCGTTCAAGATCGCGCGCGGCAGCATCACCGGTCTCCTGGGCGGCAACGGCGCCGGCAAGACCACCACCATTGCCATGATCATGGGGCTGACGCTGCCGACCTCGGGCAAGGTCTCGGTGCTCGGCTGTGCGATGCCGGCGCAATCAGCCGAAGTGCTCGGCCGGATGAATTTTGAAAGCCCCTACGTCGACATGCCGATGCGACTCACGGTCCGGCAGAACCTCACCGTGTTCGGAAAGCTCTATGCCGTGCCTGACCTCAAGGGCCGCATCGCGCAACTGGCCGAAGACCTCGATCTCACGGATTTTCTCGACCGCGCCAGCGGCAAGCTCTCTGCAGGCCAGAAAACGCGCGTCGCGCTGGCCAAGGCGTTGATCAATGCGCCCGAGCTGTTGCTGCTCGATGAGCCGACGGCCTCGCTCGACCCGGATACCGCGGACTGGATCAGGCGACATATCGAGACCTATCGCAGGAGCAACAACGCCACGATCCTCTTGGCCTCGCACAACATGCTGGAAGTCGAGCGGTTATGCGACCGCATCATCATCATGAAGAAGGGCCGCATCGAGGACGACGACAGTCCGGAGCAGATATTGCTGCGCTATAACCGCACGACTCTGGAAGAGGTATTTCTCGACGTCGCGCGCGGTCGCGACCGGGAGCAGGCGCCATGAGCCTCGTAGAGCGGTCACACGGCATCGCCATGCATCGCATCAATGCGATGGTGCTGCGCTACTGGTATCTGTTGGTGTCGTCGTGGCCGCGGATGCTGGAACTGGTCTATTGGCCGGCGCTGCAGATCATCACCTGGGGCTTCCTGCAGAATTACATCTCGCAGAATGCCGGGTTCTTCGCCCAGGCCGGCGGCACGCTGATCGGCGCAGTGATCCTGTGGGACATCCTGTTTCGCGGCCAGCTTGGCTTCTCCATCTCCTTCCTCGAGGAAATGTGGGCGCGCAATCTCGGTAATCTGATGATGAGCCCGCTGAAGCCGATCGAGTTTCTGATCTCGCTGATGATCATGAGCCTGATCCGCCTCGCCATCGGCATCATCCCGATGGTGATTCTCGCAATGTTCTTCAAATTCAACCTGTTCGCGCTCGGCCTGCCGCTGATCGCGTTCTTCTGCAACCTGATCTTCACGAGCTGGTCGCTCGGTATCTTTGTGTCGGGTCTGGTACTGCGCAACGGCCTCGGCGCCGAGAGCATTGTCTGGACGCTGATGTTCGGGCTGATGCCGCTGGCCTGCGTCTACTATCCAGTCTCGGTGCTGCCGACGTGGCTGCAATATGTCGCCTGGGCCTTGCCGCCGACCTATGTGTTCGAGGGCATGCGGGCGCTGCTGTTCGATCACACCTTCCGCGCCGACCTGATGTTGACTGCGCTGGCCATCAACGTCGTGCTGTTTATTGTTTCATTCGCGATATTTCTTGGGCTTTTGAACAGCGCCAGGCGCGCCGGAATGCTGATCTCCGGCGGCGAATAAGACCATTTATCAAGGGATAACCGCCGTTTTTACCGCCAATGGCCTGAAAGCCATGCGTGCGGCGCATTGACGCTTTCTTACGCAGACACCAGTATATACTGCAGCGCAAAAGCAGACGCTCAACGAGTGAGGACAGATGCCGATAGGTGAATTTGGCAGGCCGCCAGCCCTGCCGTCCGAGACGAGCCCGGCTCTGACCACCCCGATGTACTGGATGTATGAGATGGCCTACGCGTCGCTCAATCCGGCGCGCGCGATGACAGACGCTACCAGGATGCTGTTTCAGAATCCGCTGAATCCGTTCTCGCAGACTGAGTTCGGCAAGTCGGTGACGGCGGGCTGCGAATTGTTCGAACGCACCACGCGCCGCTACGGCAAGCCGGAATGGGGCCTGCACGATACCGACGTGAACGGCGTGCGCACGCCGATCGAGATTCGCTCGGTGTGGGAAAAGCCGTTCTGCCGTCTGTTGTATTTCGATCGCAAGCACCCGCGTCCGCTGCGCGCACCGCAGCCGCGCGTGTTGATCGTGGCGCCGATGTCCGGCCATTATGCGACATTGCTGCGTGGTACCGTCGAGGCCTTCCTGCCGACCCATGAGGTCTACATCACCGACTGGTCGGATGCGCGTCAGGTACCTCTGGCCGCGGGCCGCTTCGATCTCGAAGACTACATCGACTATGTGATCGAGATGTTCCACGTGCTCGGCGGCAACGTCCATGTTCTCGCCGTCTGTCAGCCCGCCGTGCCGGTGCTTGCTGCGGTGTCGGTGATGGAAGCCGAGAACGATCCCTATGTGCCCCTGTCGATGACGCTGATGGGCGGCCCGATCGATACACGCCGCAATCCGACCGCTGTGAACAATCTCGCGGCCGAAAAGGGCATGGATTGGTTCCGCAACAACGTGATCACCAAGGTGCCGTTTCCGCATCCAGGTATCATGCGCGACGTCTATCCAGGCTTTTTGCAGCTCAGCGGCTTCATCAGCATGAATCGCGACCGCCACGTGGAAGCACACAAGAAGCTGTTCGAGAACCTGGTGAAGGGCGATGGCGATCTCGTGGACAAGCATCGCGAATTCTACGACGAATATCTGGCGGTGATGGATCTGACTGCAGAGTATTACCTGCAGACCGTCGATACCGTGTTCGTCAAACATGCGCTGCCGAAGGGCGAGATGACCCATCGCGGCAAGCCTGTTGATCCGTCGAAGGTCGTCAACGTTGCGCTGATGACCGTCGAAGGCGAGAACGACGATATTTCCGGCCTCGGTCAGACCGAGGCGACGCATATGTTGTGCAGTTCGATCCCCGATGAGCGTCGTGTGCATTACGTTCAGAAGGGCGTTGGACACTACGGCGTGTTCAATGGATCGCGATTCAAATCTGAAATCGTGCCGCGCGTGTCTGACTTCATGCTGAGCGCAGCAAGCGCGCGCCATCGCGCCGCTGCTGCTGAGTGATTCAACACGCGCACATGCGGTGACGATGCATCGTCATCGCATGTGCGCGATCACCATCGATGAATCGAAAACAACATCGTTGAAATGCGCGATCATCGCGGGTGAGTTGCGATGGCGCGCTTTCTAAGCCCTTGAAAATAGGCATGGAAACCGGATTTTCCGCCTATTTCTAGCAGCGGTGCGCGATTCACTCTTAGATTCCGAAATTCAACGTTCTTTTGAATCCAGATTCCTGTTCCGGACCCCATCCGGTAGGGGACAAATCGCCTTTTGACCCCGTATATTGGGCAAATGATTTGTTTTTGCGCCGAGCAATTCCCGTGGCGGCGGTTATGGCAGAATCCGGTCGATCTACTGACGATCGGGACTACTGACATGGCCTTCCGCGCACTTCTCTACCGCCGCCCCACCGAACCAGACACGCTTGCCGTCAAACACGGCTCCCAGATCTTCGCCATACGCCTGCGCAGGCACCGCCGTGCGACGCGTTATACGCTGCGCATTCATCCGAGCGAGCGCGAAGCGATCCTGACCATGCCGCCGCGTGGGTCATTGGCCGATGCAAAGGACTTTGCACAACGTCATGGCGCCTGGATCGCCGCGCGTCTCGGCCGTTTGCCGAAGGCAGCACCCTTCGAACACGGCACAACGGTTCCGTTGCGGGGAACTCCGCATAGAATCGTGCACCGCGCGGGGCGGGGGACGGTGTGGACCGAGACCCGCGACAACGGCGAGAAGATCATCTGCGTCGCCGGCGATGTCGAGCATATCGACCGACGTATCCACGATTTCCTCAAGCGCGAAGCCAAGGCCGATCTCGTCAAGGCATCGAACCGCTATGCGGCGCAGCTGAACGTCAAGGTGAAGCGGATCTCGATCCGCGATCAGTCGAGCCGCTGGGGGTCCTGCACCACCGAGGGGTCGCTGTCGTTCTCGTGGCGTCTGATCCTCGCGCCGCCCTTCGTGCTGGATTATCTCGCGGCCCATGAAGTCGGGCATCTCGTCGAGATGAATCACTCGGTGAAGTTCTGGCGCGTGGTCGGGCGCATCTGCCCGGCGACCGAACGCGCCAAGGCCTGGCTCGATACCCATGGCAACGACCTGCATCGCTTCGGCGTGCAGGACTGAGCTTCCTGTCCCGGCCGCGGTGCTGTGCATCGTGTCCGGGACGCTCGCTCACTATCTCCCGAACAGTCGCTCCGTCAGCCAGCCATCGAGCCCGCTCGCGGCTTCAGGCCGCACATTCTGTTGTGGCTGCTGGCGCGCGGCGGGGTAGTTGGTTTGCGTTGGCGCCGGCGGCTGCGGACGATAGCCGTTATAGACGGGGGCGCTTGGCACATAGCCGCGTTCCGGTGGCGCTGATGGCGACGGTGCGGGCGATCCGGGCAGCAGGCTCGACAGCGCCTGGCCGATCGGATTGGTGCTGAACGAATTCGACGGCGCCAATCCCGGCACGGGCTGCGGCTGCAGGCCCTGATGCGCGGTCTTCATGAAGCGCGACCAGATCTCTACCGGCAACCCGCCGCCGGTCGCCTTCTTGGTCGGCGAGTTGTCGTCATTGCCGAGCCAGACGCCGGTGACGAGCTGCGACGTGTAGCCGATGAACCAGGCGTCGCGGAAATCCTGGCTGGTGCCGGTCTTGCCCGCGGCCTGCCAGCCCGGCAGTTCGGCCTTCTTGGCGCTGCCGGACAAAATCGTCTGCTGCATCATGGTGTTCATCATCGCCACGGCGCGGCCGTCGATCACCTGGCTCGCGGTCTCCGCCGGGCGCGTATACAGCGTCTTCTTGCCTTCCACCGTGCGGATGCGGTTCACCACATGGGGCGACACGGCGAGGCCGCCATTGGCGAAGGGCGCATAGGCGCCGACCAGTTCGGTCATCGACACTTCGGACGTGCCGAGCGCGATCGAGGCATTGGCTTCCAGCTTGGAGGCGATGCCCAGCCGATGTGCCGTGCGCACCACGCTGGCCGGGCCGACCTCGATGCCGAGCCGCACCGCCACCGTGTTCAGCGACATCGACAGCGCCTGGGTCAGCGTCACCGAGCCGAAATATTCGTGGGTGTAGTTCTCCGGCTTCCAGCCCTTGATGTCGATCGGCGCGTCGGTGCGGATCGTCTCCGGCGTCAGCCCCGCCTCGATGGCGGTGAGATAGACGAACGGCTTGAAACTCGATCCCGGCTGGCGCTTCGCGGTCACCGCGCGGTTGAACTGGCTCTCGGAGTAATTTCTGCCGCCGACCATCGCGCGCACCGAGCCGTCCGGCGTCATTGCCACCAGCGCGCCCTGCGTCACGTTGAATTTCACGCTCTTGGCCGCCAGTTCGTCGATGATGGCGGCTTCCGCCACGCTCTGCAGCTTGGGATCGATGGTGGTTTCGACAATGATGCTCTCGTCGACCTGGCCGACGAGGTCGTCCAGCACTTCGCCGATCCAGTCGGCGACATAATTCACCGTGCCGGCGCCGACCGGCTTGACGTTGTATTGCGGCACGCCGGTCGCGCCCTTGGCCTGCGCGGCCGTGATGAACTCGGCGTCCTGCATCGCCGCCAGCACCACCTTGGCGCGGGCCTCGGCGCCTTCCGGATTGCGGTTCGGCGCGAGGCGCGACGGCGACTTCACGAGTCCCGCCAGCATCGCCGCTTCCGCGACGGTGACGTTCTTCGCCGGCTTGCCGAAATATTTCTGCGCCGCAGCTTCCACGCCGTAGGCGCCGGAGCCGAAATAGACCCGGTTGAGATACAGTTCCAGGATCTCGGCCTTGGAATGTTTGCGCTCCAGCCAGAACGCCAGCTCCACTTCCTGCAGCTTGCGCGCCATGGTGCGCTCCTGCGTCAGGAACAGGTTCTTGGCGAGCTGCTGCGTCAGCGTCGAGCCGCCCTGCGACACGCCGCGATGCATCAGGTTGGTCGCCGCCGCGCGCGCGATGCCGATCGGGTCGACGCCGTAATGCGAATAGAACCGCCGGTCCTCGATGGCGATGAACGCCTTCGGCAGATAGGGCGGCAGATCCTTCAGCGACACATTGGCGCCGGCCTGTTCGCCGCGCGTCGCCAGCACCGTGCCGTCCATGCCGACGATCTGAATCGTCGGCGGGCGCTTCGGAATTTCCAGCGATTGGATCGGCGGCAGATGCGCGCCGACATAGATCACGACGCCGACAATGGCGATCGCCGCCCACAGGCCGAGCACCGCGCCCCAGTAGAACAGCCGCTTGACGCCTTTGCCGAGGCCGCCGGAGCTGCGCGCCTTGCTGGATGTCCGGGATTTGCGCGGCTTGTCGCCGCCGCCGCTATTGGACTCGCGCTTCGGCGCCTGCTTGGGTGTTTTCTTGGGTCGGTCATCGCCGCCGCCGGGCACGCGATCATCCGCCGTGAGGCGCAGATCGGACAGCGCCGCGCCGATCCCGAAGGTCGGCTCCTTGCGCCCGTTCTTTTTCTTGCCCCACGCCATACGCAAACACCACGCCACCCGATACCGCGAGCCTAGCCTCCGCGGTTTAAGGGGCGGTTACGCAGAAGTTAACGTAAGGGAAACGCGGTTCCATGGTGAGACCGCTTGAGCCTGCGCATGCGCGGCTTTGCCTACGCTGTCGGGCGGGATGTGGCCGTCGCCACACTCTCGGTGTCATCACCGGGCTTGACCCGGCGATCCGTCCGCGAATAATTCCTGTGCCTTTGCGACAAGTCGGTATGCAATCCTTTCCAACGACCGTCGGATATAGATCGCGTGCGGGGAGCCGAGTTTCTTGAGGTGCTAAGGCGTCTCATCGGTGTCGATGAGGCCGCGCGCTGCGCGCGAAGGATCAGCAGCCCTTCGGCATTGGATGAGATATTTCACGGTCAGATAACGAATACAGAGGCGCTGGCGTTCTTCGTCTATTCGACTGCCAACGGCTGGCATAGCTACATCAATGAGCAACTTTGGTCCGGGCGTCCTGATCCGGATGTGATCGCGTTCGCGCAGGTTCTGGATGCCGGGTTGGGCAAGATCGTTCCCATCACAGGAAAACAGGCGACCGTTTATCGAGGCTATCACGCCGCCGACATGGCTGCATTCGAAGCCCACTACGTTCCGGACGGGATCGTAACCTTCCCCGCGTTCACGAGCGCCTCATTCTCCGAGGCTGGCGCCTTTGGAGGAAACGTCCTGTTTATCATTCGGGCCTTAAATGGACGGGCGATCTGGTGGTTGTCGCCCAATTTTCACGAGGAAGAGGCGCTTCTCCCGACCGGCTGTCGATTTCGGGTGGTCGACAAGGAATTTCTTTCCGTCGGCAGTGAACCCGTCAAGCTCGTCATCGTTCTTCAAGAGATTGATCAGAGACCCTAGATGACCGATCGAGATCAGACACCACCCGGCAAAGCCAGCGTTCCCAGCCTGCATCTGGAAGAGAGCGTGTTGTCAGGTCGTATCACGCAGGCCGAGGCCGACGTGATCAAGTCGTTCTTTGCAAGTAAGCTAGCGCCTAATTGGCCCGCATCCGACCTGCAGCGCCGCATGCAAGGCTCCGGCGGTTGAGCCGCACACCGCTTCACCTGTCAAACAGCCACGCCATTCCCTGGAAAAAATCTCTGCGCCCACGCGCCGTCCGTATCGCGCCCTTGGCGCAAAGCGGGCCTTCCAGTTTTCCCCCTCGCAAATGAGGGGGATGACGCGCCGAAAGGCGCAACTTCAACGTTCTCGCGTGCCGCTCGGACTTTGCGAAAGCCCTTGCGATCCGCGCATCGCCTTTCGGCGCGCCATCGCGGCTTTTCTGTTCGAGGGACCGTGCTTCCGGGTACTGGGCAGGACTAATGAAAGTCCTTCGTTCCGGTCAGGCTTTCGCCCGCCTTCACCCGCACCCGTCCAGCCGCAAGCGGCAGAGCCCCGTAGTGGGCCCGGACGGTGACCCTCGACCTCCCGGGTCCATGCTTGCGAGGCACGTCCGCAGGCGCCGCATCCAAACTCCACTTCGAAAGCGCCCTCGAGAAGCGCCCCTCGTGAGTAGGACATGAAGGAATATAGTCTGAATGAGCGTCAAGTCAATGGCGTATAGCAGTCAGGTGACCAGTTAGGATTTATACAAAAGCCGTACGCGAAGGTCGCATTGCGCTCAGGACGTCTGATGTATAGCTTTTCTTTGGGATTTTCGCGTCAAATAGGCTGTCAACAGCCAGCGTTTCAACTACAAGCGGTCATATGAGCGGTTCGACGATCCAATGGGATGCAAATTTATTGCAGGTGGCGCTCTTCAGCAAAGTGCCATTTCCGATGTCGTTGGACATCTACTCTGCGCTCATGGGGGTGCCTGCTGATAGCAGCGAAGAACGTCCCAAAGAGGGTGTTCGTAGGCAAACAGGTGTAGCGGGTAATACCTATATACAAATCGGGATAACACCTGTCCGGATCGATATAGTATTTGCTCCAGTCCAAGAAGCTGTGTCTCTCGATGTCACTTCACTTCAAACTTCGATCGGTCCTTTTGAAGAAGAACTGAAAAAGTTTGCGAAGCTGATTTTGGGTTGGCTTCCGCAGATAGAAGTACCCCTACTTCGTATTTCGTTTATTGGCGTAGCTGTCGCCCCTGCGTCTTCACGCGACGAGTCTTACAGCATTGTGGCGCAAAGCGTGAAGTCTTTGAAGGTCGATACAAGTATGCATGACCTAATGTATCGAGTGAATTGGCGTGCCCCTACCGACCTTGTCCCGGAGAAGTACTTAAACCGGTTGACTACATGGTCCTCGTTCAAGTTCAGGATTTCGGCGGGTCTTGATCAATCGAATGCAATGGAAATAGGCGAAAGAAATTTCGCGCGGCTAGACCTCGATATTAATACGCCGGGTGAGCGGGTTGAGCCCCTAGTTCATAAGGATATCGGTCCTTTGTTTGAGGAACTTTTTCGTTTAGCTGCAGAAAATATTGCTCAGGGTGAGTGTAAATGAGTGCGGTTAGGCCGAGTAAATTTGAAGAAGCTATAATGGCAGGAGCGGTTTTGTCTGGAGCCGCCTCAACACACTTTGGTGGAAGCTCCGCATTCTCAGGTCCAGCAGGAACTTCAAACGCCGGAGTATCCGTCGCGAAGCGGACTTACGAGCCATTGGGCAAATCTGGCACTCATAGTTTTGGTTCAGCCTGCGTTGATGTTGAAACGAGCGGACCCTTTAATCCCAATGTGGGCCTGACTTATTTCACTTATGGTACGCAAGCTGTCGCCGGGGGGGCTGGAGTTACCGCTCTTCCGGCTGGCAAGGCGTGGGCCGGTACGACTGAAGCGCCTTTGGTTCACGCGATGACGGCTGGAAGTATGTTCCATTCGGTTGTCATAAATCGCGCTGTTGGCATCGATGTCGTTGTCGGATGTTTGAATCAGCCCGGCGCTTCACAGGCTTTGAGTAGTCCCGGTATTGAGTGGACTAGTATAGCTGAACAAGTGTGGGGCCAAGGCCTCACGAAGTTGTTTTTGGCGGATGATGGTGGAGCAAGCACAGTAGAGATTGCGCGCCCCTCGCTGCGTTCTAAGTACCTCATTTTCCTTGCAACTCGCCGCTCCGTTCTGGGCACGAACCAATTTGCAGGGCTAGCTAAGCAGATAAATATTCTGTTGGAGAATGAAGATGAGCTTGCCGTGTTGGATAGTCCCCAATCGCTTGCGTCATTTCGAGGGCTCCTGAAATTTTTAGCATCCCGAAATCCAAAACATCCTAGCCTGTCAATTTCCAAGGCTGGGCTCTTTGTCGCTTCTTGGTCTCCAGCGAAGCGGGCAAAACTATCGCTGACCTTTGTGGATCACGAAGGAGGTGACTGGTTTGGGATGTCTCTGGACGAAAACCTAAGTGATGACGGTCAGTTTAAGATAGAGGAATTTGCTTTGCCCGGCGTCTATGGTTCGTGGATGTGACGTGAAAGGCGACCGAATTCCGAAAACGGATAATTTGGCACTGCATTGCCAGCCGACTTCGATGGAAATCGATGAAACGGGCGTGGTTACGGGTGTTAGCGTTGAAGCCTTTCGCGTCGATGATGACGGTATCTCTACCAATTGGCTAGAATTCGACGGTGGAAATCTTGAAGCGGTGTGCGGGCTATTCAAAAGCCTCAGGACTGTTCGAAAAAGCCACCGCGTAGGTCTTATCGCCGTGAATGACGTCGAGGAAGTCGGTGTTGCACATAACAAGGACGTGCACGCTATTCATGATCCCATCGATACCGAGCCACTTAATCCGGGGCACGCGCTGATCGTGGGAGTAGGGCCGTTAGATCAGCGGATATTGCGCGCTCTGTCGCTCATGGTTGAGGTCAGGACTTTCGCATAGCGCTGGTTTGTGGTCGCATCCCCGCTGTACTCTCAGGTTGATCAGTGGTCGCACCTGGTGGTAGCAATGGCTCGGCAGACAAGTTGATTTGTGCCTGATTTATCTAGGTTTTTGTAAGCGCTCTTCGATTCCCTTAGGGAGCGTCAATAGCGCGGCAGTGACGCTGCTTTGGTTTCGACGGCCCACATCATCACCACATTCCTTTCACCTCCCTGCCACCTCACCTCCAGACCTTCCGCACACTTCGCCGCTAATGCTTTGCTCCTTCCCAACCGGAAAGGACCAACCATGCGCATTATGACAGCGACGGCCCTCGCAGCCATTCTCTCGCTCGGTACGCCGGGTTTCGTGCTCGCACAGGGAGCTGCGTCCCAGGCCGAAAAAGCGCCGGCTAAATCCGGCGAGCGCTCCAGTACCAAGATTTCCAGCATCCAGGTGGTGGACATCAAGCAATTGCCGGAGGCGGTGAAGGCGCAGGTCGAGGAGGTCGTCTCGAAATCCAGCGCGGAGGATCTGAAGGCGCTGCGCGCCTCGATCGACGCCTCGCCGGCGGCCGCCAATGCGCTCAAGGAAAAGGGCATGAGTTCGGCGCAGGTGGTGGCGATTAATATCGCCGACGGCGTGCTGACGATGTTCGCGAAGACGGCGTAGGATCGCGATGCGGTGTTTGCGCCAGACGCCTCTGCCACACGCACCAAACTTTCGTCATGGCCGGGCTTGTCCCGGCCATCCACGTCTTATGCGCGCTGTGCCCAAGACGTGGATGCCCGGCACAAGGCCGGGCATGACGGCGTTTCTGATACTAATGACGGCGTGTGCTAACCCGCCGAGTCATCCTCGATGATCGGGCCGAACAGTTCCCAGCGCTCGCCGTTGAAGCGCTGCATCTGCAGCTGCTTGTTGACGCGGTAGTCGGTGGGCGAGGTGGAGAGCCGCATGCCGGGCAGGTGAAGGTCGGTTTCGAGCCCGGACAGGCTGGTGGCCTGCTTCATCACGTTGGCGCGGGTGAGGTCGTCGCCGCAGCGCTTCAGCACTTCCACCATCAGCTGCGCATTGCCGTAGCCATAGGTGTTGAAGTTCGAGTTCTTGTCGCCGTCCGGATAGTATTTGTCCATGAAGGCCATGTAGCGCTTCATGCCGGCGTCGTCCTTCCACTGCGGGTCCAGCGGGTCCTTGCCGTAATTGGTCGAAATGAGACCCTTGGAATTGTCGAGCCCCGCAGGCACCAGCACCGCGCCCACCGAGGTCGCATTGATGTCGACGATATGGACCGGCTTCCAGCCGAGATCAGCCACCTTCTTGATCGCCTGGGCGGCGAATTTCGGCGTCGAGGCGTTGAACAGCAGGTCGGCACCGGATGACTTCAGCTTGACGATCTGCGAGTCGATGGTCGGGTCGGCGAGCTCATAGGACGCTTCCGAGACGATCATCGACGCGGCCTTGTCGCCGAGCCCGGCCTTCATGCCGGTGAGATAGTCGCGGCCGAGATCGTCGTTCTGCCAGAGGATGGCGATCTTGGCGGTCGGATAGGTCTTCAGGATGTATTTGGCGTAGATCCGGCCTTCGGTCTGGTAGTTGGGATTGTAGCCCATGGTCCAGGGGAAGTTCTTCGGATCGGTGAAGCGCGTGGCGCCGGTGGCGGCGAACAGTTGCGGCACGCCCTTGGTGTTGAGATATTTCTGCACGCCGGCATTGGAGGGCGTGCCGATGATCTGGAAGGTCAGCAGCACCTCGTCGGATTCGACGAGCTTGCGCACCTGCTCCACGGCTTTCGGCGGCGAATAGGCGTCGTCATACTGGATCAGGTTGATCTTGCGGCCGTTGATGCCGCCCTGGTCGTTGACCATCTTGAAATAAGCGAGCTGGGTTTTCGCGATCGACGAATAGGCCGAGGCGGGGCCTGAGAACGGCACGGTCTGGCCGATCTTGATTTCGGTGTCTGTGGCGCCGGGATCGTATTTCTTCTGCGCGGATGCCGGACCTGTCACAACAAATGTGGCTGTGAGCGCAATCGCCGCAATACCAACGAGCTTGGTCGATGCGGCGAAACGATGAAGAAGCGAAGCTCTCATGTCGTTGCCTTCCCTGATGATATGTCACTCGACAGTCGTTCCCGTGCGGGCGCCGTCGTTATCGGGGAGTGTGAGGCAAGGAATTTGAGTTGGCAAGGCGAGGAGATGGGCACTTGCTTTAACCTCTCCCCGCTTGGCGGGGAGAGGGAGCCGCGCGGCGCTCCGGGCTAATTTGCGAGTGTCAACACGATCAGCGCCAGCGCCGCCGGTGCAGCCTGCACATAAAGAATGCGTTTGCTCACCGTTGCTGCGCCATAGGCACCGGCGACGATCACGCACAGCAAAAAGAACGCCTTGATCTGGAATGCGAAGGCTGGCGCGGAATGCAGCAGGCCCCAGATCAGACCGGCGGCGAGGAAGCCGTTATAGAGGCCCTGATTGGCGGCGAGCACGGCGGTGATCTCGGCCTTCTCCGGCGTGTTCCGGAAGGTCTTCAGGCCCTGCGGCTTCTGCCAGAGAAACATTTCCAGCACGAGAAAATAGATGTGCAGCGCCGCGACCAGCGCGGTCAGAAGATTACCGATGAAGTTCATGATGAGGCCCCATAAAAAAGCTGTCATTCCGGGGCGGGCCGGCGCCGAAGGCGACGGGACCGAACCCGGAATCTCAATGTGTTCATACTATATCAGGATTCCCCACCACTCCCATTGGAGTGGCTGAGGTTCGCCCGCAGCTAACGCTGCGTTCGCCCCGGAATGACGCGTGAACTATCCCACCGCCGGCTTCGGCAGCGATGCCGGGTCCAGCCACGGACGTGCGGATGACGCGAGGCCAGTAAGGCGACCCTGAATGTAGTCGCAGCCCCAGTCGCGCAGCATCAGGCCGGACTCCTCGTCCTGCACCCATTCGGCGACGGTCTTGATGCCGAGCCGGTGGCACAGATCGATCAGGGTCTGTACGAAAGCGCGGTCGTCGGCGGAATGCGCGATGTTCTGCACGAAGGCGCCGTCGATCTTCACGATGTCCACGCCGAGCTTGCGCAGGTTGCGGAACGAGGTGTAGCCGGCGCCGAAATCGTCGATGGCGATGCGGCTGCCGAAATTCTTCAGCCGCGTGACGAAGCCGCGGACGTCGTCGAGGTCCTGGATGGCCACGGTCTCGGTGATCTCGACGATCAGCCGCTGCGCGACGCCGGGATGCGCGCGCATCATCGACTCGATGGAGGTCCACCAGTCCGGGTCCATCGTCGTGTCCGGCGAGATGTTCAGCGAGAGCTGCACATCCGGCGCGGCGGCGAGTTCGGCGACGACGAGTTCGAGCACGCGGTGATCGACCAGCCGGATCAGCCCGAGCTTCTCGGCCACCGGCACGATATCCGGCGCCAGCAGCAACTGCCCGTCATCCTGCTTCATGCGCACCAGCGCTTCATAGAAAGCGGGGGTACGGCTGTCGGCATGCATCACGGGTTCGAAGGCGGTGACGATGCGGCGCTCGTTCAGCGCAGTCACGATCTCGTCGGTGACGCGGATATTGACGCGGCGCTGCGCATCGCGCTCCACATTCGGCCGCCACAGCGCAAAGCTGCCGTGACGGCGGCGCTTGGCGCCGTTCAGGGTTTCCTGCGCGCGGTTGACTGCTTCGTTGACGTTCTGCGCATAGCGGGGAACGCTGACGGCGCCGATGGTGGCGGTCACCGAGACCGGGCCGGACTGGGTCGGAATGACGTCGTCGCGGATACCGACAAGAAAGCGCTCGGCGGCGATCGTGGCATCGTCAACAGTGCAGTTCTTCAGGATCAGGCCGAACTTGTTGCCGGAGAAGCGACCCATGACATCGCCGCCGCGCAGCCGCGCGCGAATCCGCCTGGCGATCTCGACGATCACTTCATCCGCGATATCGAAGCCGAAGGCGTCGTTGATGCGCGCCAGATGATCGATGCCGATCAGCATGAAGGCAAAGGACGAGCGGAAGCGCGTCGCTTCCTCGATGGCTTCGGCGAGGGATGCCAGAAGATGCGCACGATTGAGTTCGCCGGTGACGGGATCGTGCTGCGCCAGTTTCAGCAGTTGTTCGTCGCGGGCATGGCGTTCGTTGTCGATGCGGACGACGCCTTCGACGCGTATTGCCTTGCCCGCGGCATCGGCACGGCAATTGCCGCTCTCCTCGATCCACAGCACGGCGGCAGCGGTCGAGGCGCGTAGTCCGTATTCGATCCGGTAGGTGCCGCCGCCGGAAGCGAGTGCCTTGGCCAGTGCCTCGGTGCGAATGCCGCGTTGCGGCTCAATGAGAGTCGCCAGCTCGGCGCCGCTGGCGATGGTCGCGGGGGAAATGTCGGTGAAGATGGCGGCGGCTTGGTCGGTCCAGGTGATCCGGTCGCTGGCGATGTCCCAGATGAAGGCGGCCTGGCCGAGTGCGGCCAGAATCTCTGCTGCCTGCGGCTCGGAAGTGCGACCTGCCTGCAAGGAAGAATCGGCACTCTGGGAAACAGCGGATGTCAAAGTCGCCTCGTTTTGGGACGTCATCGGGTGATTCGCCCCCCGACAATACGGCTCAGATCGCTACAATCGTTAGTCAAAGTTCCTAAAGACTTAAGAAAGTGTAGCCGGGCAGGCCTTCGCAAACCTGATGAGGCCCCGATCTGAGTTGTGGAGAGCCGCGGCACGACCCTTGCGACGCAGAGGGTGGAGGGGCAACCCTCGTCCCGTATTGAGACGCGAGCACTGTTAACGATGTCGATTTCCGCGACCCGCGCTTACGCCACGACGCCGCAGCCGATGCGGCGCGCCGGCGATTTCGTGGTCGAGAAAGATTCGGTCATCGTGGAGGCCGTCGCGCTGACGCGGCTTGAGCCGGTGCAGCATACCGCCCCGGTGTCGTCGCGCGTGGCACGGCCCGACGCATCCTTCATTGCGCATCTGATCGCGACCGCCGAGCAGGCGCCGCAAACGCGGGTGCTGCGCCGCGCGGATGTGGCGGATGTGGAGGCGGCTTACCGGTCGGTGGCAAATATGTATGTTGCGGGATCGGCGATCAACCGCACGCAGCGTATGGCCTGACTCGGTACTCTCCGCTTACGTCTTCGGCTTGTCTTCCGGCGACGCGACGCCACCCGGCTGCAAATCCGGCGATGTAATCTGCGGCGACGTATGCGCGACGACTTCCGGCGGGACCGGGGTCGGGGTCGATTCAATCTTCGGTTCGATCCGTTCGACCTTTGGCTCCGGACGATCGGTCAACACCGCTTCGGCGACCGACGTTGCGGCCGGAACGGGGGCGGGCGGATGCGTCGGAGCGACCGGCGCTGGCGCGGGCTCATAACGCGGTGCCGGCTCCGGTGCATAGACCGGCGCGGCGACGCGGCGCGGACGGCGGGCGCGGAGCGAGATGCCGGCGAGGAAATCCACCATCGCCGTCAGGGTGATCAGGAAGAACGTGGCGTTGCCGAATTTCGGCAGCATCACGAATTCGGCGGCGGCAGCGCCGAACACCAGCAGCGACAGGAAATGATCGGTGAAATATTTCGGCGCCGGGCGCGCGGCGCGCATCACTTCGAGCCACAGCAAGAGAATGCTGAGCGCAACGAGCAGGTCGTTGAGCGTCACCATCCAGATGTCTTTCGACATCAGCGTGATCGGGAAGAGGGGGATCGGCCCCGACAGCGCGAGGTCGGGCATCAGGAAGGCGATGATGTTGCAGATCGCCACTGGAATCAGCAGCAGCGGGAAACCGATCGACGCCATCGAAGGCCTTCTTTGCGAGCGAGAGAACCAGAACGCATGTGGGCGATGCAGGACATCACCAAGGTGACGACATCACCAAGGTGACGACATCACCGAGGTGACGCGCGCGCATCACCGGGACAACGCATTAGCTCCAGAGTTGGAGCGAATTCGGGCGGAAGACCAGTTCAGAATTATTGTCTGAACAGTTTTCTCGACTTGCCCGCTGGCGCTTCGACCCGCGTGACCCGGACCTTACGTGGACGAGCGAAGGCGGCGCCACCTGACGCGGCGCTGCCCTCCATCCAGTGGTCAGGATTCTTTCTTCACCTTCAGAACCTGACGACCCTTGTACATGCCGGTCTTCAGGTCGAGGTGGTGCGGACGGCGCAGTTCGCCGGAGTCCTTGTCCTCGACATAGGTCGGGGTCTTGAGCGCGTCAGCCGAACGACGCATGCCACGCCGCGACGGCGATGTTTTTCTTCTCGGAACGGCCATAGGAAAAGTCCTTGCAGGTTCTTGGCAGATGGTTTCGATCGGCGCCCGGTGACAGGCGGCCAGCACAGAACGCGCGGGCAAAATCGCTGATAAGGCCGGGCTTATAACGGAATGACGACGCGATGGCTAGGGCGGGGCGGGCGGATTTTTCGGGGATTTCGCACCACAAACTCGTCATTCCGGGGCGAGGGCGGCGCCAGCCCGCACGCGAACCCGGAATGACAGCCTTAGTTCCAGCACCTCTGCAACTCCGCGGCCTGCGCCCGTGCCATGTAGGTTCCCGCCAGACGCCGTACCCCCGGCCCCGGCGTCCGGGCGCTGCGGGTGACCGGATTGGGCAGGATCGCCGCCAGAAGCGCGGCTTCGCGGGCCGACAGGTTTGAGGCCGGCCGATTGAAGGCATATTCGGCGCCCGCCTGGGCGCCAAATTGCCCGGATGGGCCCATTTCGGCGATATTCAGGTAGATTTCCAGGATTCGCTGCTTGGGCAGCATCAGATCGACCCACATGGCCAGCGGGATTTCGAGGCCCTTGCGGATCACGCTGCGGCCCGACCACAGGAACAGGTTTTTCGCCACCTGCTGGGTGATGGTGGAACCGCCGCCGGAGACTTCGCCGTCCTGGGCGTCCTCGATGGCATTTTGCAGGGAATCCCAGTCGATACCGCGATGGCTGCAGAATTTGGCGTCTTCGGACGCGACCACGCTGCGCGGCAGGGCCGGCGACATGGCCTTGAGGTCAACCCAGGTCCGCTCCACGGGGGAACCGCTGATCCAGCGCCACGCCATCAGCGCCGAAATCGGCCGGCCGACGGCATAAAGCGGCGTCAGCAGATAGGGCAGCGCGAGGAGCAGGATCCCGATCAGGATGAGGCGGCGGATGAGGCGCAAGAGGGGCGTTCCCGGTCGGAGCTATGCCGCTGATAAAGCGGGCTTTCCCCGCTCTTTTCAAGCCGGTTAAGCTTGCCGCGACCAATCGCGGCGGGACGTCGCAGGCGCAATTGACGTGGCCTTTGCCATAGAGGATTGTCCGGCCAAATTGTTCTGGAGCTATTCTTAATGTCGACCGGTGCTTCCACCAAAGATTTTGCCTCGCGCCTGGACCAGACCGCGGACGATACCGAAGCCGTACTGACCAAAGTGCTCGCCGATGGCGTGCTGCCCGATGAAATCGCCCGGCCGAAGCGGCTGATGGATGCGATGCGTTACTCCTCGCTCGGCGGCGGCAAGCGGCTGCGTCCGTTCCTGGTGGTCGAGAGCGCGGCGGTATTCGGCGTGCATCGCGAGCAGGCGCTGCTGGTTGGCGCCGCCCTCGAATGCATCCACTGCTATTCGCTGATCCATGACGACTTGCCGGCGATGGACAACAGCGACCTGCGCCGCGGCCGTCCGACCCTGCACAAGGCCACCGACGACGCCACCGCGATCCTCGCCGGCGACGCGCTGCTGACGCTGGCCTTCGACATCGTCACCCGCGACGAGATCCATTCCGATGCGACGGTGCGCCTGCTGCTGACCCGCGCGCTGGCGCGCTGCGCTGGTTTGGGCGGCATGGTCGGTGGCCAGATGCTCGATCTCGCCGGTGAGGGCCGCTTCGGCGACAAGGGGCCGGTGGACGTCGCGCGTGTTCAGCAGATGAAGACCGGTGCGCTGCTGCGTTACGGCGTCATCGCCGGCGCGCTGCTCGGCCAGGCCACGCAGAAGGAATACAAGGCGCTCGACGATTACGGCCGCGCGCTCGGCGAAGCGTTCCAGATTGCCGACGATCTGCTCGACGTCGAAGGCGACGCCGCGGCGCTCGGCAAGCCCGCCGGTGCCGATGCTGCGCTCAACAAGACGACGTTCGTCACCCAGCTCGGCGTCGAGGGCGCCAAGAAGCGTGTCGCCGATCTGATCGCCACCGCCGACGCATCGTTGTCGATCTTCGGTGCCAAGGGCGACGTGCTCCGCGCTGCCGCCCGCTTCGTGGCCGAGCGCAAGAACTAAGGAAGACCTGATCATGTCGGAGACGGGCAAGGATCTCGATGAGCTCCTTGTCCGTTTTCGCAAGATGCCGGCGCCGCTCCGCGTCGTTTACGGCCGCCCGCGCACGTTTCTGGCGCTTCTGATCGGCATCGTCGCGTTCTTCGTGCTGCCATCCTCGCTGCGGCTGGTGACGCGCCTGCTGATCGGCTGGGACGTGTTCATCGCGTTCTATCTCATGCTGGTCTACGGCATGATGCTGCGCAGCGGCGGGCAGAAGCACATTCGCCGCAACGCCGCGCTGCAGGACGATGGCAGTTTCATCATCCTGCTGGTGGCAGCCTTGGGCGCCTTCGCCAGTATCGCGGCCATCGTGTTCGAACTTGGCGAGGGCCATCGCACTGCCTGGGAGTTGACGCTGGCGATCGTCACCATCGCCTCGTCCTGGGCCGCCGTGCACACGACTTTCTCGCTGCACTATGCCCATCAATTCTATCGCGGAGCCAAACCCGGCGGGTTGGCATTTCCGTCTGGCGATGACGACACGAAGGAACAGCCCGATTATTGGGACTTCGTGTATTTCTCTTTCGTCATCGGCATGACCGCGCAGGTCTCCGACGTCGGCATCACCGTGAAATCCATCCGCCGCACCGCCACGGCCCATGGCATCGTCTCCTTCATCTTCAACACCGCGCTGGTGGCGCTGATGGTCAATATCGCGGCAAGCGCGATCTAGGCTCGACCTCTCAGCCGTCATTGCGAGGAGCTCTTGCGACGAAGCAATCCAGTCTTCCTCAGCTTGTGGTTTCTGGATTGCCGCGTCGCTTCGCTCCTCGCAATGACGGATACATTGACCTCACTTCCCATCCGGGCAAATTAGGCGTGTAGAGGATGCCGCCGCGTGGAAGCCAAGTTTCAGATTTTCCCGGTCCTGATCGCCGCCCTCGCATGCACCGCGTGGCTGGCCAAGCGCATCAGCATCGCCCCCGCGATCCTGCTGCTGCTGGCCGGCATTGCACTGGCCTTCGTGCCGGGCATGCCCTCGATCCAATTGCCGCCGGATGTGGTGCTGCTGGGCGTGCTGCCGCCACTCATCTATTCGGCCTCCGTCGCCATGAGCTGGCGCGAATTCCGCGCCAATCTGCGGATCATCACGCTCCTGGCCGTCGGCTGCGTGATCTTCACGGCGTGCCTCGTCGCCACCGCGACGCATTTTCTGATCGGGCTGCCGTGGTCGGTCGGCTTCCTGCTCGGCGCCATCGTCGCGCCGCCGGACGTGGTGGCGCCGCTGGCGATTGCGCGCAAAATCGGCCTGCCGCGCCGCATTCTGGTCGTGCTGGAAGGCGAGGGTCTCGCCAATGATGCGACGACGCTGATCCTGTATCGCTTTGCAGTGGTGGCGATCACCACCGGGGCGTTCTCGCTGCCGAAGGCGGCGGGCACTTTCGTCGCCATTCTCGCCTGCGAACTCGTCTTCGGCCTCGCCATCGGCTGGATCAGCCTGCGCATGCGTCACCGCGCGCGCGATCCGCAGGTCGAGATTACGCTGTCGCTGCTGACGCCCTATGTCGCCTATCTCATTCCCGAACATTTCGGTGGCTCCGGCATCATCGCCACTGTGGCCTGCGGTCTCTACATTTCCTGGAACGGCCCGCTGCTAATCTCGGCGGCGACGCGCCTGCAGGGCATCTTCTTCTGGGATTTGGTGATCTATCTGGTCGAGGGTCTACTGTTCCTTTTGACCGGCTTCCAGATGCGGGCGCTGATCGAGAAATCGAAGGCGTTTCCGTTTGCCGAGATCATGTGGGCCACGGTGCTCGTCACCGTCGTGATCATCGTGGCGCGTTTCGTCTGGGTCTATGCGGCGATTTATGTACCGCGTTGGCTGAGCGCTGACCTGCGCAAGCGCGATCCGGCGCCGAACTGGCAATGGACCTTCGTCGTCGCCTTCACCGGCGTGCGCGGTGCCGTATCGCTCGCCGCAGCGCTGGCGCTGCCATTCACGCTGGTCTCGAACGAAGGCTTTCCGTCGCGCGACCTGATCCTGTTCGTCTCCTTCAACATCATTCTCATCACGCTGGTTGGCTTCGGCCTGTGCCTGCCCATCGTGGTGAAGTGGCTCGGCGTGACCAAAATCGGCCGCGAGGAATATATCGCCGAGCATGAGGCCGAACTCGCCACGCGCCGGGAGGCGCTGGCCACAGCCCTGGCGCGGCTCGATGCCATGACCGACGATCGCGAACTATCCGACGAGGTCGTGAAGCTGCTGCGCGCGCGCCATGAAAGCCGCTCGAACCAGTTGCCGGGCGAATTCGATCCCGACGTCGACGTCTCGGCGGTTGGCATCGATCTGGTGCGCGAACTCATCAAGGCCGAGCGCAAATTCATCCACGCGCAACTGCGCGACGGCAAGATCACCGACGAGAGCCGCCGCCGCATCGAGCGCGATCTGGATCTGGAAGAAGCGGGGCTGAGCAACCGCGAGTTCCGGCGGATTCCGCTGTAGCGTTGCTCAGCGGATGCGCTCGGTGAAGACCGGCTCGAAGAAGCGCCACTCGTCGTAATAGGCATCAGGAAGCCTGTAGGGCTGGCAGTTCTCGAGCGCACGCATGCAACTCATCTGATACGCCTTGCTATAGGGCGTGGTCGAGGTGATCGATATCGGGCGCGCCTCATCGATCATGCCATCGCGATTCAGCTTGATCACAAAGATTGCCTCGATCGGCTCCTTGCCGCCACCACCGGGCTTTTTCCAGCATCGCTCCACTTGGGCTTTGAAGAGTGGTCCCCAGTGAGCTGCAGCGTTGCCGGTCCGCTTCGGCACCTGAGGGGGCGCCGCCGGCGGCGTCTGCTGTGATGGCGCGATGTCAGGCCGCGTGAAGCGGCCGGGCAGGCCAAACATCTGAGCGTTGGAAGAGGCTGAGGAGACAAGAAAGAAAAAGGCGCCGGCGACCGTAGCGTTCGGCCCGGGTGCCAATCCGAATAAGCGATTGCGCGAGACGCAAGACTGCCTCTTCGCGTGCTGTATCCTAAAATAAAACTATAGATTGAAATTATCGCCATGGCAGCAAAAATGTGCTAAACATAATCGATGACCCGTCAGGATATCGAACTCATCCTTGAACAAGTCGCCACCTGGCCGGAAGAGGCGCAGGAAGAGTTTTTGACGTCGTTCAATGAGATCGAGGCAAAGCACGTCGGTGTCTACCAATTGAATGACGAAGAGCGGGCTGCCGTGCTCCGCGGTCTTGCTGAAATGCGAGCTGGCCAGTTGGCTAGCGAAGAAGAAATTGCGGCTCTCTTCAATCGCTTTCGCTGATGAAAGTCAGGTGGTCTAAGACCGCCCTGATCGAATTCGAAGAGATTTTCCTTTATATATCCGAGCGCAATGAGGCGGCTGCACGTGCCGTTGTGGCTCGTATCGAGCGGGTTTGCACACAACTCGAACAATTCCCGTTCACAGGTGTGGCTACGAGCGAAGACGAGGCCCGTATGCTGCCGATCGTGCGCTATCCGTTTTCGATCTTCTATGCAGTTGACGAAGGCTTGGATGAAGTCGTGATCCTTCATGTCCGTCATACGGCACGAAAAAAGCCGGCGACGGATGATCCGGTCGCCGGCTGATTTTGGAGCAGCTGCTTGAATTACTCGGCCGCGGTCACGACTTCCGGTGCCTTGGCGTTGGCGCCGTAGCGCTGATCGATATAGTCGATCACCAGCGCCTTGAAGTCGGCCGCAATGCTTGGGCCGCGCAGGGTGCGGAATTTCTCGCCGTCGACGAACACTGGCGCGGCGGGGCTTTCGCCGGTGCCGGGCAGTGAGATGCCGATATTGGCGTGCTTGGATTCGCCGGGGCCGTTGACGATGCAGCCCATGACCGCAACGTTGAGGTTTTCGACGCCCGGATACTGCGTCTTCCAGCCTGGCATCGAGTCGCGGATGAAATCCTGGATCGAGCGCGCCAGTTCCTGGAACGTGGTCGAGGTGGTGCGTCCGCAACCGGGGCAGGCTGCAACCAGCGGCACGAAGGTGCGGAAGCCCATGGTCTGCAGCAGCTCCTGCGCGACCTGAACTTCCACCGTGCGATCGCCGCCGGGCTCGGGGGTGAGCGAAATGCGGATGGTGTCGCCGATGCCCTGCTGCAGCAGAATGCCCAGCGCGGCCGAGGAGGCGACGATGCCCTTCGAGCCCATGCCAGCTTCGGTCAGGCCAAGATGGATCGCATAGTCGGAGCGCGAGGCTAGCGTCTGATACACGGCGATGAGGTCCTGCACCGCCGAGACCTTGGCGGAGAGGATCATCTTGTTCTTCGGCATACCGAGTTCTTCGGCGCGGGCCGCCGACAGTAATGCCGACTGCACCATCGCTTCACGCGTCACCGCGCGGACGTCCTTTGGATTCGCGGACAGCGCGTTCTCGTCCATCAGCTTGGTGAGCAGTTCCTGATCGAGCGAACCCCAGTTCGCGCCGATGCGGACGGCCTTGTTGTTCTTGTTGGCGATCTCGATGATGTCGGCGAACTGGCTGTCACGCTTGCTCTTGAAGCCGACATTGCCGGGATTGATGCGGTATTTGTCGAGTGCTGCTGCGCAGGCCGGGTATTCGGCGAGCAGCTTGTGGCCGATGTAGTGGAAGTCGCCCACCAGCGGCGTGGTGATGCCCTGCTTGTCGAGCGCTTCGCGGATATGCGGAACGGCAGCGGCAGCCTCGTCGCGGTCGACGGTGATGCGGACCATTTCCGAGCCCGCGCGCGACAGCGCTGCGACCTGGTCGATGGTGCCCTGGATGTCGGCCGTGTCGGTGTTGGTCATCGACTGCACGACGATCGGGGCGCCGCCGCCGACAGCGACGTTGCCAACCATGACCTGTGTGGTGAGGTGCCGGGGCGCCGGGCCGGCGATATCAGACGGAATTTCAATCTTGTTCATGGGGTCTCGAATATCAGATTTAGATGACATCCAGCAATGCGTTAGTGGTCTAGGCCCTGACCGGTCGGTTAACCAGAACCAGCCCGGCGATGACCAATAGCGCAGCGAGGCCGAAGGCGGGGGTCAGATGGTCGCCCATGATGAGATAGCCCGCCGCGACGCCAAACAAAGGGGTGATGAAGGTAAAAGCCGACAATTTGCTGGCGGAATAGGTCTTGATCAGCCCGAACCAGAGCAAAAACGTGAAGCCGACCACCCAGAAGGCCTGAAACGAGAGCAGGGATAGCGCCAGAGGACCGGGAACCCGGGTCACGGTCTCGCCCGCCAGCAGCGCCGCCAGGCCCAGAATCGGGACAGATAGCCCGACCTGGTATCCCAATGCCTTTTCAGGCGCGACGTAGAGCAAGGGGGTCGTTTTGACCACCAGCGTGGTCGCGGCCCATAGCCCCGCACCGGCGACGATCATCAGATCCCCGATCAGCACATCAGTAGTGACATCGGGCTGCGGGACGCCGATCGCCACGGCGACACCGGCAAAACTCACCGCGAGTCCGGCCCATTGCACCGGGCGCAGGCGTTCGCCCAGGAATTGATAGGAGCCGAAGGCCACGAAGAACGGCATCGTGTAGAGGAAAACCGCGGCCCGTGAGGCCGTCGTGAATTGCAGGCCGTGAAAGATCAGCACAAATTCGATGCCGAACAGCACGCCGGCAAACAGGCCCGCTTTCAGCGTGCCGTCGCGTTCGAACAGCTTGACGCCGCGCATGCGCGCAATGGCCAGGATGACCAGCAGTGCGCCGGCCGAGCGCAGCATCGCCTGCGTGTAAGGCGGGATATCGTGCAGCACCAGCTTGATGGCGATCTGGTTGAAGCCCCAGGTCAGGCACAGCATCAGCACGAGGGCGATGGCGCCGGCGGTGAGTGCGCGTCCGCCGGGTGGACTGATGATCACTTCTGCAGACATGAAGCCTCGGGCCCGGCTTGTCGCCGTGTTGTTATGGGATCGTCACGCCTGACAGTGCGCGCAGGTTCCGGTGATTTCGACAACAGACAGTTTTGGGACGAAGCCAGTCGTCCGTGCGGCATCATTCAGGCTCTGCGCGACTTTCGTGGCCGGCACTTCGCCGACCGACCCGCACTGGTCACAGATCAGAAACGCGACCATCGAGGCCGTGCCGTGGTCGTGCGCGCAGGCCAGAAAGGCGTTGCGGCTCTCGATGCGGTGAACGAGGCCGTTCTCCATCAGGAAATCAAGTGCGCGATACACGGTGATGGGTGCCGGACGCGAAGTGGTCTTGGCAAGCTCATCGATGATCTCGTAGGCCCCAAGCGGCCGATGGCTAGCGAGCAGCGCTTCAAGTACCTGCCGGCGGATCGGCGTCAGCTTTTGCGATCGGGCCGCACAGACATGCTCGGCATGATGCATCGCGTCCGCCGTACAGCGGTCGTGATCGTGGCCAGGGGCCGGGAAAGTTGGTTTCGGAACTGCCATATGGAGGTAGCTTAACCCGTTGGGTGTGATCGTGCCCGTCTTTTTGGCGTTGCGCCCGAATCTTACACCAAATCCAGCGCCGTCAAATGACGAGCGTTCCCTGCAGATGGGGGGACAGTCGGGCGATTGCAAAGGTTGAATGGGCGATACCGGGCCGATCAAGTGGAGCTTTTGCGCTCCCGGCGCAGATCCGATGGCGACGTGGCATATCGGCGCCGGAATGTCCGGTTGAAATACGACAAATCGTTGAAGCCGGCCTCGTCGGCGATCTTCCCGATTCGCTCATCGGCCCGCAATGGGTCGAGTAGCAGTGCATGAGCATAGGCCAAACGCCGTTCGAGCAAATATTCCGACAGGCTGAGGCCGTGTTCGCGAAACAGCTTGCGGACGTAATCCGGCGAGATTTTCTGAGCCGCCGCCAGCGTTTCGGCCGAGAGGTCGTGATTTCCGAGGCCTGCTTCGATGGCTGCCTTGATCGCCTGCAAGCGCAGCATGCGGGTGCTGGAAGGTGGAGATGTCTCGGAGCGGTTCTCGCAACCGATTGTCAGAAGTGCGATCAGGCTACACAGATCGGCCACGACATGGTGCTGAAGATGGGTGGGGGCGGACCCGTCGAGGTCGATTGCTTCCTGACAATGCGCCATCAATAGCCGCAACGTCTGAGCCTCCAGGAGGACAGGTCGCATGAGCCAGGCGCCGAGATTGGGCACCTTGATCGACAGTGCAGCACGGTCGATCTGAACGATCAGATGCTGTGTCTCACAAGATGACGTATGCCAACCGGCGTCCCTGGTTGTCATCAAGACGGCATGGTCCTGCTCGATGATTTCTTCGCGGCCATGCTGCGATGCGCGGGCACGACCTTTCAGAACGACTGCAAGCACAACATCGTCGGGCGACGACGCAGTCGCAGCATCCGGCATGCGATCGTTCGCCGGAAATCCCGTGCCGATAAAAACAATCGCGCCCGGCAACCTGTGCAAAGCAGTATCGGCCGAAAACGGGGAGTCCGTCGGAAGAGGGGATTCGACGTTGAATGTCAGGCGCCCGAATTGAAGCTGCGGCGTCAGATTTTCGGAGGTCGCCTCGATCGAGGAATCGGGCGCTTCGGGACCGGGCCTTGAAGTCACGAGGATCAGTCCTGCAAGCATTGAACTATATCTTGGTCGTGCCAGTACGGATCGCGTTCATATTCATCGCGTTGCTGCGTCTTTGGGCGGTTTCTCTTTTGATAGTTCGTGATGCGCCATGTGGCCTGAACGCAACAAGCAGAACGAATTGCGGTGCCAGTCTCGCCCAGTCCTGCCGCGTCGCGTCCGTTCCAAGTCGCTGATGTCTCATTCAACTACACATCATCGAAGCAGGGCCTTCGGCCTGCCTTGATCTGTTGTTGAGGAGACTGATGGTGAAACGCACCGTATTGGCCGCTGCAGGCCTCGCCATCGTGGCGTTTTCGTCGACCGCTGGCGCTGCGGATCTGTCGCCCCGCATGTACGCCAAGGCGCCGGTTCTGGTGGACCCCGGCATCAACTGGACCGGATTCTATGTCGGCCTCAACGGCGGCTACAGCTGGGGCAAGGGCGACGCCACTTTCCTGCCAGGCACCGCCTTTGCGTCGCCGGTCAAGCAGGACGTCAATGGCGGCCTGGGCGGCGGCCAGATCGGCTACAACTGGCAGCTCGATCGCACATGGGTCGTCGGTCTCGAAGCCGATATCCAGGGGACCGGTGAACGTGGCAGTGCGAACTCTCCGGTGAGTTCGCTGCGGACCACTTTGCCTGGCGGTGACTTCAATCTGCTCGCACTGACCTCGGCAAACAGCTCATGGAGCTTCCCGTGGTTTGCGACCTTCCGCGGCCGCGTCGGCCTGCTGGCAACGCCGGATCTGCTGCTCTACGGCACCGGCGGTCTGGTTGTCGGTGAGGTCAAGTATTCGACACAGACGACAGTAACGGGCCAGATCTTCGGGCCGGGCTCTGCTGGCACGACACCGGCCAGCGCCGCCGTGACGATTCCCGGCACGCTGCTGTCGGAATCGCAGACCCGTGTCGGCTGGACCCTGGGCGCCGGTCTGGAAAAGAAGTTCGGCACCAACTGGTCGGCCAAGCTCGAATATCTCTATCTCGATCTGGGCTCGGCGACCTATTTCGGAGGGACGGCCAACCAGACCTCGGTCGGCTTCCATGACCACGTCTTCCGCGCCGGCATCAATTACGCCTTCAGCCCGGCTGTTGTGGCCAAATACTGACCCTTTCGACCCTCCTGACGACCTCAAGCCCGGCCTCGTGCCGGGCTTTTTGCTGTGCCGCCCATTCTGGGGAGGTCCGGGAGATCTAGCCATGCGCTTGTCGCGGGGCTGCGTCGTATCGTCCACCGATGCATTATTCATAAGCTTGCTTATAATAAGCTAAGTTTACGGAGCCCCTCCATGTCCTGCCAGCCTGACACCGGCACCGATTTCCTGTCCGCCTTGTTCGAGACCCAGCGCATGTTGCGGCTGCTGGCCGACAAGGAAGCGCGCCAGTTCGGCATGACCCGCGCCCAATGGGCGGTGCTCGCCAAGGTCGAGCGCAATGAGGGGCAAAAACAGACCGATCTCGCCGACGCCATGGAAATGGCGCCGATCAGCCTGACGCGGCTGATCGACAAGCTCTGCGACAGCGGCCTGATCGAACGCCGCAATGATGACACCGACCGCCGCATCAAGCGCCTCTATCTCACCGAGGCCGCGCGCCCGCTGACGGCAAAGCTGGCGGTGCTGCGCGGCAACCTGATGCAGGTCGCGTTCGGCGGCGTGAGCGAGGCCGACATGCACCAGCTGGTCGCGCATCTGGAAACCATCAAAGACAATATCCGCGCTGCGCTGAGCCCCGCAGCCACAAAGACCAAGGAACAAGTCTATGGCTGAGCCCGTGCTGAAATTTCCCGACAAGGATGCGCCCGAGGGCGGATCCGATGGCGCCGCGACCACGCAGCGTCAGGGCGCGAAAGGTTTCCTGAAGCGCTATCGGCGAACGTTGCTGCTGGTCGTACTGCCGGCCATCGTTCTTGTTGGCGGCGTCGCCTTCTATCTGTCGGGCGGTCGCTATGTCGGCACTGACGATGCCTATGTCGGTGCGCAGAAGGTGCTGATCACGCCGGATATCTCCGGCAAGGTCGACAAGGTCGTGGTGCGCGAAGGCCAGCATGTCAAAGAAGGCGACGTGTTGTTCGAGATCGATCCGGTGCCGTTCCGGCTGGCGCTTGACGATGCCAGGGCCAAGCTGGCGCAGGCAAAGACCACCTATGACAACCTCGTCAGCAACGTGAAGATCTACGGCCAGATGCAGGATCTGGCGCAGCAGGGCGTCGACTTCAAACAACGCGACGTCGAACGCAAGTCGACTCTGGTCAAGAGCAACTTCGGTTCGCAACTCGATCTCGACAATGCGGCGACTGCGGCGGTGACCGCGAAGGCGCAGCTCGAACTCCTGAGGCAGCAGCTCGCGACCTCGATGAATCAGTTGCTCGGCAATCCCGACCTGCCGTTGGCTCAGTTCCCGCCTTACGCGCAGGCGCAGTCGGCGCTCGATCAGGCGCAGCGCAATCTCGACCACACCGTGCTGAAGGCGCCGATCTCCGGTGTCGCGACGCAGGTCGATAACATCCAGCTCGGCCGCTTCGCGATGGCCGGCACGCCGATCCTCACGGTGATCGACGACAACAGGCCGTGGGTCGATGCCAATCTGAAGGAATCTGATTTCACTTACATCGCCGTCGGCCAGACCGTGGAGATCGATGTCGATGCGTTCCCGAACCATGCCTTCAAGGGCACTGTCGGTTCGCTGAGCCCTGGCACCGGCGCGCAATTCGCGATCCTGCCGCCGCAAAACGCCACCGGCAACTTCGTCAAGGTGGTGCAGCGCGTGCCGGTGCGGATCTATCTCGATTATGCAGATCCCTTCGTGAAGCGACTGAAGGCCGGCATGAGCACTTACACGACAATCGATACCAAGCATCATCGCTCGCTGGCGGGCCTGCTCGGCCTGTCATCGGCCAAGGCTGCTCAGGACTGATCCCATGAGCACGTCGGCGCCATCTCCCAGTGCGGTCCCGGGCTTTCGCAGGAACATGGTGACGATCTGCGCCATGACCGCGACCATCATGCAGGCGCTCGACACCACGATTGCGAACGTTGCGTTGCCCTATATGCAGGGCACGCTGTCGGCGTCGCAGGATCAGGTTAACTGGGTGCTGACCTCCTATATCGTCGCCGCGGCGATCATGACCGCGCCGGTCGGCTGGATCGCCAACCGGTTCGGCCGCAAGAAGATCTTCATCGTCTGTTCGGCGGGTTTCACGGTCGCCTCGGTGCTGTGTGGCCTTGCGCAAGACATCAGCCAGATGGTCGGCTTTCGCCTGTTGCAGGGCGTGTTCGGTGCGGCACTGGTGCCGCTGTCGCAGGCGGTGATGCTCGACAGCTACGCGCTGCATGAGCGCGCCAAGGCGATGTCGATCTGGGGCATGGGCGTGATGCTCGGCCCGATCATGGGGCCTTCATTGGGCGCCTGGCTGACTGAAACTTATTCCTGGCACTGGGTATTCTTCGTAAATCTGCCCTTCGGCATCGTCACGGTGTTTGGCCTGCTGGCCTTCATGGACGAGACCAAGACCAATGCAGAACTGAAATTCGACTGGTTCGGTTTCGGCGCGCTGGCCATCGGCATCGGTGCGATGCAACTTGCACTGGACCGCGGCGAGCAGCTCGGGTGGCTCGAATCCAACGAAATCGTCATCGAGGCGATCGTCTCGATCATCGGCTTCTATTATTTCTTCGCGCATTCCTTCACGACCTCGAAGCCGTTCATCCAGTTCGCGATCTTCAAGGACAAGAATTTTGTCGGCGGCTGCGTGTTCATGGCCGTCATGGGGCTGGTGCTGTATTCGACCATGGCACTGTCGTCGCCCTATCTGCAGAACGTGATCGGCTATCCGATCCTCACGGCAGGTCTGTTACTGGCGACGCGTGGCTCCGGCACCTTCGTGGCGATGATGCTGGTCGGGCGCATCATGAAATATGTCGAGGCGCGGACACTGATCATGGTGGGAATGGCGCTGATGTCGGTGTCGCTGTTCTTTACGTCGATGTGGACCGATCAGACCGGCGTGTCGGAGATCGTCGTCGTCTCCATCGCGCAGGGATTCGGCCTTGGTCTCGTCTTCGTGCCGCTGTCCACGGTGGCGTTCCTGACGCTGCCAAATCATCTGCGCACCGACGGCACCTCGATGCTCACACTGCTGCGCAATGTCGCCAGCTCGATCGGCATCTCCATCGTGATCGCGCAACTGACGTCTAACACCCGTATGGCTCATGCGGTGCTGGTCGAGCACATCACGCCGTTCAACAACGCGCTGCAGATGCCCAATGTCACCGGCGCGATCAACCTCGCCACCGATAGCGGCCGCGCCATGATGGACGCCATCGTCACGCTGCAGGCCACGATCATCGCCTTCGGGCTCGATTATCAGATGGTGATGCTGGTGACGCTCTGTGCGATCCCGATGGCGCTGATCATCGGCTCGTCCAAGGCGACCTTGCGCGCGCAAGCGGCGAAGCCGGGTGCGGATGAGCATCCGGCGGTGATGGAGTAATTGAAGCGGAGACGCTGATGGTTTCCCTCCCTCAAGTCCAGCGAAGCTGGACGCAGTGGGGAGGATCGGCCGATAGGCCGGGGTGGGGTCTCTCCCCAAGCGAGGACGCCGTGTGTGGCTCCCCACCCGTCTCGACCGCTTCGCGGTCGATCCACCCTCCCCACCTGCGCGGCTGCGCCGCTTTGGGGGAGGGATAAGAGAGACATCACACGTCGAAGAACACCGTCTCGTTGGCGCCTTGCAGGTGGATATCAAACCGATACACGCCAGGCGCCGTCTTCTTCGCGATGATCGTCGCGCGGCGGTCGGCCGGGACGAGGTTCATCACCGCATCATCAGCCGTCGCGGCTTCGTCCTCGAAATAGATACGCGTCATCGACTGCATGGTCATGCCGCGGCCAAACACGGCCATCACGATATGCGGCGCCTGCGGCTTGCCATCGATGCCGGGCACGCTGCCGGGTTTGACGGTGTCGAACGAATATTCGCCGGCATCGGTGGTGCCGGAGCGACCGAAACCCCTGAAGCTCGAATTCGGCAGCCCGCGGGTATCCTGCGGATCGGCGAAGCGGCCCTGCGCGTCGGCCTGCCAGATTTCCAGCACGGCGTCGGGCACCACCTTGCCGTCGCCGTCATAGATCACGCCTTCGATGCGGATCTTGTCGCCGGTGACGTCGGATGTCAGCAGGTTGCTGGTGAAGGCGTCGTTCCAGGCGTATTTGCCGTTCGGTGTCAGGCCGTAGGCATAGAACGGACCGACGGTCTGCGACGGGGTAATTCCGGGCATCAGTGATTCTCCGTCGGGGTGGCGTTGCGGCCGCGCAGCACGATGTTGAAACGATAGGCCAGCGCCCAGCCAGGCTCGGTGACGTCGAGGTCGAAATCCGACACCATGCGCAGGCGCGCCTTTTCGTCTGTGACCGAGTTGAAGATCGGGTCGAACGGGAACAGCGGATCGTTCGGGAAATACATCTGCGTCACGAGGCGCGAGACGAAGGAATGGCCGAACACCGAGAAGTGGATGTGCGCAGGGCGCCAGGCATTATGGTGATTGCCCCACGGATAGGCGCCGGGCTTGATAGTGACGAACTTGTAGTTGCCCGCGGCGTCGGTGACGGTGCGGCCGGCGCCGGTGAAGTTCGGATCGAGCGGCGCGGGGTGTTGGTCCCAGACATGCACGTAGCGGCCGCAGGCATTGGCCTGCCAGAGTTCGACCAGCGTGTTCGGCACGCCGCGGCCGTCCTCGTCCATCACCGTGCCGTGCACGATGATGCGTTCGCCGAGCGGCTCGCCCGCATGCATGGTGGTGAGGTCATGATCGCCGGGGCGCACGGTCTCGTGGCCATAGACCGGTCCTGTCGTTTCCGACAGTGTGTGCGGCATCAGGATGCGCTGCTTCTGCGGCGCGCGCTTGATGGTGCTCTTGTAGCCGGGTGAGAGGCGCGGCGCGTGCGCCGCATTGCTCTCGACGGGATAGATTAGCGTCATGCTGTTTTTCCCTCTTTTGCCGCCGCGGATCCCGCGGCGGCGGTCTTGAAAACGTCTTTGTTAGTTAAGCTTCTCGATCGCCATGGCGACGCCCTGACCGACGCCGACGCACATGGTGGCCAGCGCCAGCTTGCCGCCGCGCTTCTCCATGCCGTGCACCGCCGTCATCGCCAGGCGCGCGCCGCTCATGCCGAGCGGGTGGCCGAGCGCGATCGCGCCGCCGTGTGGGTTGACGAAATCAGCATCTTCCTTGACGCCGAGCTGGCGCAGCACGGCGATGCCCTGCGACGCGAAGGCCTCATTGAGCTCGATCAGATCGAAATCGCTGATCTTGAGGCCAAGGCGTTCCATCAACTTCTTGGTCGCAGGCACGGGGCCGATGCCCATGATGCGCGGCGCGACGCCGCCCGAGGCGAGGCCGAGGATGCGGGCGCGGGCCTTGAGGCCGTGCTTCTCGACCGCAGCGGCTGAGGCGAGGATCATGGCGCAGGCGCCGTCATTGACGCCCGAGGCGTTGCCGGCGGTGACCGTGCCGTCCTTGCGGACAATCGGGCGCAGCTTGGCGAGGCCTTCCAGCGTGGTTTCGGGGCGCGGATGCTCGTCCTTGTCGACGGCGATCGGGCCGGCCTTGCCGCCGGGCACCATCACCGGGATGATTTCTTCGGCGAAATAGCCCGAAGCGATCGCCTTGCCGGCGTTCTGCTGCGAGCGGATCGCAAAGGCATCCTGGTCGGCGCGCGATATCTGGAAATCCTGCGCGACGTTTTCGCCGGTCTCAGGCATGGCGTCGACGCCATATTTTTCCTTCATCAGCGGGTTGATGAAGCGCCAGCCGATGGTGGTGTCGAAGATTTCCGCCGAACGGGAGAAGGCTTCGGTGGCCTTGCCCTGCACGAATGGCGCACGGGTCATGGATTCGACGCCGCCGGCAATGGCGAAATCGATTTCACCGGCGCGGATGGCGCGGGCGCCGGCGCCGACGGCATCGAGGCCCGACGCACAGAGGCGGTTCAACGTGGCGCCGGGGACGGAATCGGGGAGGCCGGCCAGCAGCGCCGCCATGCGGGCGACGTTGCGGTTGTCTTCACCGGCCTGATTGGCGCAGCCGAAATAGACTTCCTCGACGGCAGCCCAATCCACGCCGGGATTGCGGTCCATCAGGGCTTTAATGGGGGCGGCGGCGAGGTCGTCGGCGCGAACTTTGGCAAGGGAGCCGCCGAAACGGCCGATGGGGGTGCGGACGGCGTCGCAAATGAAGACATCGCTCATCAATTCTCTCCCTGGAGACTGCATCCGCGCTCGATTGCCGGATTTTCGCGGTGGTTTTAAGAACCCCCGCTGACCCGGTCAAATGCCGCTGCTGGATGGCAGCGTTGTCCCTGGGAATTCAAAGAATTCCCTTGAGAACTGCGGATATGAAATCGCAGTTGACTTGTCAACTACCTCGCCACGGTGGGGAAAACTATAGTTTGCGACAGCCGCGGGTGGGATCGGCGGAGCAAAATTTGCTAGCGTCCGGCGCCATGACGATCCAGCAGCCCATTACCGCCCCAGAACCCGCTCCCCGCGTGGAAGACACCGCAAAAGTGTCTCCCATGATGGAACAGTACCTTGAGATAAAGGCCGCCAATCCCGGCCTCTTGCTGTTCTACCGGATGGGCGATTTCTACGAGATCTTCTTCGAGGATGCGGAGGTTGCCTCGCGCGCCCTGGGCATCGTGCTGACCAAACGCGGCAAGCATCAGAGCATGGATATCCCGATGTGCGGCGTGCCGGTGGTTCGCGCCGATGATTATCTGCACCGCCTGATCTCGCTCGGCATCCGTGTCGCCGTCTGCGAACAGATGGAGGATCCGGCCGAGGCGAAGAAGCGCGGCGGCAAGAGCGTGGTTCGCCGCGACGTCGTGCGCGTGGTTACGCCGGGCACGCTGACCGAAGAAAACCTGCTCGACGCGCGGGCCAATAATTATCTGCTGGCGATTGCGCGCAGCAAGGGCTCAAGCGGTGCGGATCGCATCGGTCTGGCCTGGATCGATATTTCGACTGCCGAATTCATTGTCACCGAATGTGCGACAGGCGAACTCGGCGCGACGCTGGCGCGGATCAATCCGAACGAGGTGCTGGTTACGGATGCGCTCTACAGCGATCCTGATCTCAGCCAGTTGCTGCGCGAATTGCCGGCGGTGACGCCGCTGACCCGTGACGTGTTCGATGGTGCCACCGCCGAGCGCCGGCTGTGCGATTACTTTGCCGTCGCCACCATGGACGGCCTCAGCGCCATGTCGCGGCTGGAAGCGACCGCCGCGGCGGCGTGCGTCACCTATGTCGAGCGCACGCAAGTCGGCAAACGCGTGCCGCTGTCGCCGCCGACCCACGAAGCGGTCGGCACCACCATGGCCATCGATCCGGCGACCCGCGCCAATCTCGAACTGACGCGCACGCTATCAGGCGAGCGCAAGGGCTCACTGCTGGATGCGATCGACTGCACCGTCACCGCCGCCGGTTCGCGCCTGCTGGCGCAGCGCCTCGCCGCGCCGCTTACCGATGAAGTGGCGATCGGCCGCCGGCTCGATGCGGTCACGAGTTTCGTATCCGACAGCGGGCTGCGCGACGATCTGCGTTCGGCCCTGAAGTCTGCGCCTGATATGTCGCGCGCACTGGCGCGGCTTTCGGTCGGCCGCGGCGGTCCGCGCGATCTCGCCTGCCTGCGCGATGGTGTGCTTGCCGCCGATCAGGTGCTGACGCGCCTCGGCGCCATCGACAACCTGCCGGCCGATATCACGGCTGCGATGGCCGGCCTGCGCCGGCCATCGCGCGAACTCGCCGCGACCTTTGCGCGGGCGCTGGCCGACGATCTTCCGCTGCTAAAGCGCGACGGCGGCTTCGTGCGCGAAGGCTTCGAGCCGGTGCTCGACGAGACCCGCAATCTGCGCGACGCCTCGCGCCTCGTGGTCGCCGCGATGCAGGCGCGCTATGCCGATGACACCGGCGTGAAGGGCCTCAAGATCCGTCACAACAATGTGCTCGGCTATTTCGTCGAAGTCACCGCGCAGCATGGCGACAAGTTGATGCAGGCGCCGCTGAACGCGACCTTCATCCATCGCCAGACGCTGGCAGGGCAGGTGCGTTTCACCACCTCCGAACTCGGCGAGATCGAAGCCAAGATCGCCAATGCCGGCGACCGCGCGCTCGGGCTCGAGCTCGAAATCTTCGAACGGCTGTCGGCGATGGTCGCCGAGGCGTCGGAAGATCTGCGCGCTGCGGCGCATGCTTTCGCGCTGCTCGATGTCGCAACGGCCCTGGCGAAGCTGGCGGTCGATGACAACTACGTCCGCCCCGAAGTAGACAACTCGCTGTTATTCGCCATCGAGGGCGGCCGGCATCCCGTCGTCGAACAGGCGCTGCGCCGCGACGGCCAGCCGTTCATCGCCAATGCCAGCGATCTGTCGCCCGGGCCGGGGCAGAAGTCCGGCCAGATCTGGCTGATCACTGGTCCGAACATGGCCGGTAAGTCGACCTTCCTGCGCCAGAATGCGTTGATCGCACTGCTGGCGCAGATCGGCAGTTTCGTGCCGGCCTCGCGCGCGCGCATCGGCATCGTCGACCGGCTGTTCTCGCGCGTCGGCGCGGCCGACGATCTGGCGCGCGGCCGTTCGACCTTCATGGTCGAAATGGTCGAGACCGCCGTCATTCTCAATCAAGCGACCGAACGTGCGTTGGTGATCCTGGATGAAATCGGCCGCGGCACTGCGACCTTCGACGGTCTATCGATCGCCTGGGCCGCGATCGAGCATCTGCATGAGAGCAATCGCTGCCGCGCACTGTTCGCGACGCATTATCACGAGCTCACGGCGCTCTCCGCCAAGCTGCCGCGGCTGTTCAATGCCACGGTGCGGGTCAAGGAATGGCACGGCGACGTGGTGTTCCTGCACGAGGTGCTGCCGGGCTCGGCGGATCGCTCCTATGGCATTCAGGTGGCCAAGCTCGCGGGCCTGCCGCCGGCGGTAATCGCGCGCGCGAAGTCGGTGCTGGCCAAGCTTGAAGCGCAGGATCGCGGCCAGAGCGCCAAGGCGCTGATGGATGACCTGCCGCTGTTCGCGATCACCGCGCGCGCACCGGCCGAGGCGGCTCCTCCGTCGGAGGCGGAATTGCTGATGGACGCCGTGAAGGCGCTGCATCCCGACGAGATGTCGCCAAGGGAGGCGCTGGATGCGCTCTATGCGCTGAAGGCGAAACTGCCGAAGTAACATTCTCTATCGTCATGCCCGGCCTTGTGCCGGGCATCCACGCCTTGTTTCTCTGCGCCAAAGACGTGGATGGCCGGGACGAGCCCGGCCATGACGGCGTTTTACACGTAGCGCACCCGCCTGCGGCCCCACGCCCACAGGCCGAGATTCCACACCACGCAAGTCGCCAGCGCGAGGCTCAGGGCGACCACCGAGCCGAAGCGCGTGGCGGTGACATGCATCACGGCCACCGCGATGCCGAAACCCATCAGGCCCCAGCCGCCATTGGCGATCACCGCGGCGGTGGGCGGGCCGCCGATCCGCGGATGCAGGATCAGCATCAGGCTGGTGAAGACCACGGGATAAAGTGCGAGAATGCCACTGCCGGTCGGGCCGATGGTCGAGGACAGCGTCACCACGATGGCAACCAGCGTTGCGACGAGTGCGGCGCGCAGCGGGATATCGTACCAGCGCCTGGTGATGAGCGGCATCTTCGCATGGCGAAACCGCGCCATCAGTGGCAGGCAGATCGCGAAGGCCACGACATTGGCGAGGACGCCGCCAAGCAAGCTCCATTCGACTTGTCGCACCAGCCACGCCAGGCCAAACCACACCAGCACGGCCGCGCCGAGGCTGACGATCACGTTGTGACGCTGCGCGAGGTGCACATAGGTCAGGCCGAGAAACATCGTCGCGCCATTGATCGGCAGGCTGGCCAATGCACCTTGCGCGATGAAGGCGGCGTCATGATCGAGCGCGAGAAAGACGTAGGACGGTCCCGCCGAGATCGGCAGCGTCGCTACCAACGCGCCGATCACCGGGCCGGATCGTTCGGTGATGATGGAGGCCGTGATCACGAAGGCGGCGGTGATCGCCATGCGCAAAGTGAGCGTCAGGAGGAAGGCAAGTTCGGGAGACATGGCAGCCTGACGAGAGGAGGTGCTTGGCCTCCTCTTTCCTTGGTGGGAGTCGTCCGGCCTGCTTACACCCTGTTGAGGGACACCGAAACCTTCGGGCCATGCTTGATGGTCTGGTAGACCACGCAATAACGCTCGGTCAGCTTCAGCAGCAGATCGAGCTTGTCCTGCGGCGCGTCGGTGTCGACATCGAAGCGCAGGCGGATTTCGGCAAAGCCGACCGGCGCTTCCTTGTCGACGCCGAGCGTGCCGCGGAAATCGAGATCGCCCTCGGCTGTCACATTGCCGGACTTCAGCGGAATTTCGACGGCGGTGGCCACCGACTTCAGCGTCACGCCGGCGCAGGCCACCAATGCTTCCAGCAGCATGTCGCCCGAACAGAGTTCGAGGCCGGAGCCGCCCGTGGCCGGGTGCAGGCCGGCGGCTGCGATCTGCCGGCCGGTCTCGACCTTGCAGGCGATGCCGTCATTGTCGATCGAGCCCTTGGCCTTCAGCGTAATGAAGGCAGCCTTGGGATCGGTCTTGTAGAGCTCTTTAATGGGGGCCTGGGTGGCGCGAAGCGCGGCGGCGTCCATGATATCTCTCCCTGAGATTTTGTTAGTTGCAGCTTTTATTAGCTCGCGGTGCTGTTGTCACCACCACGCGCCGACGGTCTCGGCGGGCGCGCTATCGGGCACGTCGCGATCCAGCGATCGATCCAGTGCGGTGAGCACGCGGCGCTTCACCGCGTCGAACAGCGGCGAGGCACGGTCGCGGGAGCGCGCAAGGCCGACATCGATCTCGGCGAACAGCCGACCCGGCCTCGGCCGCATCACCAGCACGCGGTCTGCCAGCACCACGGCTTCGTCGACATCATGGGTGACAAGGACCAGCGTCGGCCGCGTGTCGGCCCAGAGATCGAGCAGATGATCCTGCAGATCGCGGCGCGTGAAGGCGTCGAGCGCGGAGAACGGTTCGTCGAGCAGGAGTACTTCCGGCTGCGGCACCAATGCACGGGCAATGGCGACGCGCTGCGCCTGCCCGCCGGACAATTCGCGCGGCCATGCCTTGGCTTTATCCGACAGGCCGACGCGCGCCAGGGCCTGCGCGACTTTCTCGCGGCGTGCGGCGACAGGAAGCTCGGACAGGCCGAAGCCGATATTGTCGGCGACGCTGAGCCACGGCAGCAACCGCGGTTCCTGGAAGATGATGCCGATCTTCTCGTGCGGCGCACTGATATCGATGTTGTCGATGCGGATGCTGCCGGTCGAGGCGCGATCGAGCCCCGCCACGGCGCGCAACAGTGTCGATTTTCCGCAGCCGGAGCCACCTATGATGGCGACGATCTCGCCCTGCGGGATTTGCGCGGTGAAGCGCTCCAGCGCATGAACGCCGTTGGGATAGGTCTTGCCGACCTTGTCGAGGGCGAGCATCAGGTCTCTCCACCCGGTCGGAACGCATCCTGCCAGCGCAGCAGTGGTGCGGTGACGAGTTCGATCAGCCAGTCGGTGGTCTTGCCGAGCAATGCGAAAATGGTGATGGCGGCGAGGATCTGCGCGGGCTTGCCGAGCTGCTGGCCGTCGATGAGGAGATAGCCGAGCCCTTCGGAGGCGCCCATGAATTCGGCGGCAACCACAAACATCCAGCCGAGCCCGAGGCCGACGCGAAGTGCAACAACATAGGCCGGCAGCACCGCAGGCAGCAGGATGCGGCGGATCATGGCGGGGCCAGAGAGGCGGAAGGTACGACCGACCTCGACGATCTTGCGATCGACCGAGAGGATCGCGCCCATCACGCCGAGATAGACCGGAAAGAACACGCCGACGGCAATCAGCGCGACCTTCGACGTCTCAAAAATGCCGAGCCACAGGATGAACAGCGGCACCCAGGCGATCGATGGAATGGCGCGCAGCGCCTGAACGGTGGGATCGAGCAAGCGTCGTGCGATTCCCCAATAGCCGGAGATAGCGCCAAGCAGCGTGCCGGCGACAACGCCGAGGCCGAAGCCGGCAGCAACACGCGACAGCGTCGTGGTGATATGGCGCCAGAGTTCGCCGCTTCGGGCGAGCTCCATGATGGTGGCGAAGACGCGCGACGGCGGCGGCACCAGCCGGCCGTTCGACCAGCCGGACCAAACGGCCAGCTCCCATGCCAGCGCCAGCGCGAGTGGAAGCACAACGCCGAGCGCTGGCCGCGCGAAACGCTGCCAGCGCCTGTTGGATACGGATTTTTCACGCGTCTCCGCTACGTCGGGTGCGGTGGTGTCGAGCGTCATGGCCATAGCTGAAGCGCGTCTCGATTTGGTTTGCAAGATACTCAAAAGCTTCACCCTCCCTTTGCGGGGAGGGTGAAGGGTGGCTTCGCAGATGCGAGAGCGTCAGCTCTTTGGCAGCGGCACCTGATCGTCGATCAGTGCATCCACCGTGGCCTTCACATCGACCTTGGCGTCGATCACGCCGGCCTGCTGCAATGCGAGGCCTGCGGCGAGGATCGACTCGCGCTGCGGTGCGCCGATGCGGCTGTGGGTCAGTTCGGTGCGTTCCTTGAGCTGCTTGTCGACAACGGCATCGGGCAGTTTGGTCACGCCGATAAAGGCCTTCTTCAGCTCGGGATAATTCTCCAGCGAATATTTGCGGGCGTCTTCATAGACTGCGAGCACGCGGCGCGCGGCATCCGGATAGTCCTTCAGAAATTGCTCGCGCACGTTGAGGATGCCCCAGGTGTTGGCGTCCGGCTTGCGGAAGAACAGCTTGGCGCCGTCCTCGACCTCGGCCTGCGCCATCATCGGGTCGAGTCCGGCCCATGCATCGACGTCGCCGCGGATCAGCGCGGCCTTGCCGTCGGCATGCTGCAGCAGAACTGGCGTGATGTCCTTGTCGGTGAGGCCGGCGCCGAGCAAAGCGCGGACCAGGAAGATGTGGGGATCGGTGCCGCGGGTTACCGCGACGCGCTTGCCCTTGAGATCGGCGACGGAGGCGATCTTGGAATCTTTGCCGGTCACCAGCGCCGTCCATTCCGGACGCGAATAGACATAGACCGACTTGATCGGGTTGCCGTTGATCTTCGCCACCAGCGCAGCGGAGCCCGCGGTCGAGCCGAAATCGATGGACCCCGCATTGAGGAATTCGAGCGCCTTGTTGGAGCCGGCCGACTGTACCCAGGTGATCTTCACGCCGTCCTTGGCGAATTCCTTCTCCAAGAGGCCGTTCTGCTTGAGGATGATCGAGACCGGATTGTAGGTCGCCCAGTCGAGCCGGATTTCCTTGAGCGGTTCGGCGGCGAAGCTAGCTCCGGGCATCAGTGCAGCCGCAGCAATCAGACCGGCGACAGCGCGCCGTGACATCGTGAACATTCTGGTCTCTCCCTGATGAACTGTCGAAACGTGAGGTTCGAAGGCGACTTGCATCCTGCGGGCGTCATGGCACCACGCCGGGGTCGCTCTCTGTGCGAAAACGTTCTTTAATTTCAATTAGTTATGGCGTTCCGTCAACGAGAAGATATGATGCGCCAAGGACACCGCCGCGAGAACGTTGTTGCCCGGATTGCGCAAAAGGCAGCATGGACTAGCTGTGGGGCTACAATCACCGTGACAGCGCTTGCGCCGTCCGATATCCGGGTTGTTCATGGACAGTGTTGCTACACAAGACAGACCGACGACCGAAACCGACTTCGACACGACGCGGATTGCCGCCGAGATCGATGCGCTTGCAGTGCAGCATCGCGGCAAGAACGATTTGTTTCGCGCCGCGGTCGCCAAGCTGCTGAAGGCCGAACTGCTCAAGGCCAGTGAAGCCGCCGAGGCCGTGTTGCTGAAGGACCGCCACGGCCGACGCTGTGCCGAGCAGCTCTGCCACGTGCAGGATGAAATCATCCGCATGCTGTTCGCCGCGGCGACGAAGCATCTCTATCATTCGCCAATCCCGTCTGGTGCCGAACGGATGGCGGTGGTCTCCACCGGCGGCTATGGCCGCGGGCTGATGGCGCCGGAATCCGACATCGATCTGCTGTTCATCCTGCCCTACAAGCAGACCGCCTGGGGCGAGCAGGTCGCCGAAGTCATTCTGTATTGCCTGTGGGACATGGGCCTGAAGGTCGGCCACGCTACGCGTTCGGTGGATGAATCGATCCGCCAGGCGCGCGGCGACATGACGATCCGCACCGCGATCCTGGAAACGCGCTTCCTCACCGGCGATCAGGCTCTCTACGACGAACTGGTCACGCGCTTCGATGCCGAAGTGGTGCAGGGCACCGCCGCGGAATTTGTCACTGCCAAGCTCGCCGAACGCGAGGAGCGCCATCGCCGCGGCGGCCAGTCGCGCTATCTGGTCGAACCCAACGTCAAGGACGGCAAGGGTGGCCTGCGCGATCTGCACACCGTGTTCTGGATCGCGAAATACGTTTATCGGGTGCGCGACAGCAAGGAGCTGGTCGCGCGGGGCGTGTTCGATCCGCAGGAATACCGCACCTTCAAGCGTTGCGAAGACTTCCTGTGGTCGGTTCGCTGCAATATCCACTTCCTGACCAAACGGCCGGAAGAGCGGCTGTCCTTCGACCTGCAGCGCGAGATTGCGGTCCGCCTCGGCTATACTTCACATCCCGGCATGCAGGACGTCGAGCGCTTCATGAAGCACTACTTCCTGATTGCCAAGGAAGTCGGCGATCTCACCGCGATCCTGTGCGCCAAGCTCGAAGACCAGCAGGCCAAGCCGGCGCCGGCGCTGACGCGCATGATGGCCAAGCTGCGGCCCGAGATGCATCGCCGCCGGCTGCCGGACAGCGATGCGTTCATCATCGACAACAACCGCATCAACCTTGCTGCGCCTGACGTGTTCAAGGAGGACCCGATCAACCTGATCCGGTTCTTCCGGTTGGCACAGAAGCACAATCTGGCGTTCCATCCCGATGCGATGCGGACCGCGACGCGCTCGCTCCGGCTGATCACGCCCGAGATCCGCGAGAACGCCGAAGCCAACGCGCTGTTCATGGAGATCCTGACCTCGGATAATGCCGAGATCGTGCTGCGGCGGATGAACGAGACCGGCGTGCTCGGTCATTTCATTCGTGCCTTCGGCCGCATCGTGTCGATGATGCAGTTCAACATGTATCATCACTATACGGTGGATGAGCATCTGCTGCGGTGTGTCGGCATCCTTCAGGAGATCGAGCGCGGCGGGAATGACGAGTTCGTTGTCGCCAGCGATCTGATGCGCAAGATCCGCCCGGAACATCGGGCGGTGATCTATATCACAGTGTTGCTGCATGACATCGCCAAGGGGCGTCCGGAGGATCACTCCATCGCCGGCGCCAAGGTCGCGCGGCGACTGTGCCCGCGGCTCGGATTCAACGCCGCCGACACCGATCTCGTTGCGTGGCTCATCGAAGAGCATCTGACGATGTCCACGGTGGCGCAGTCGCGCGACCTGTCGGATAGCAAGACCATCGAGAATTTCGCCGCCGTGGTGCAGTCGGTGGAGCAGATGAAGCTGCTGACGATTCTCACCACCGCCGATATCCGCGGCGTCGGTCCCGGCGTCTGGAACGGCTGGAAGGCGCAGCTGATCCGGACGCTGTATTACGAAACCGAGCCGGTGTTGACCGGTGGTTTCTCCGAAGTCAATCGCGCACAGCGCATCGCGTCGGCCCAGGCGGAATTCCGCCGTGCCTTCACCGAGTGGCCCGAGCAGGATCTCAACGCCTATATTTTGCGGCACTATCCGGCCTACTGGCTCAAGGTCGAGCTCGACCGCAAAATTCGCCACGCGCGCTTCCTGCGGGCATCGGAAGAGGCCGGGCACAAGCTCGCGATCAATGTCGGGTTCGATGAAGCCCGCGGCGTCACCGAGCTCACGATTCTGGCCGTCGACCATCCCTGGTTGCTGTCGATCATCGCCGGCGCATGCGCCGCAGCCGGTGCCAATATCGTCGACGCGCAGATTTACACCACGACCGATGGCCGCGCGCTGGACACCATCGCGATCTCCCGGGAATACGATCGCGATGACGACGAAGGCCGCCGTGCAACACGAATCGGCGACATGATCGAGGACGTGCTCGAAGGCAAGGTGCGGCTGCCGGAAACCGTGGCGAAGCGCGCCTCGACCAAGGGCAAGATCAGGGCTTTCACCGTCGAGCCGGAAGTCATCGTCAACAATCAGTGGTCGGATCGTTACACGGTGATCGAGGTCTCCGGCCTCGACCGGCCGGGCCTGCTGTATCAACTGACCACGGCGATCTCGAAGCTCAACCTCAACATCGCTTCGGCGCATGTTGCGACCTTCGGTGAGCGCGCGCGAGACGTGTTCTACGTCACCGATTTGCTCGGCGCGCAGATCAATGCCCCGACGCGTCAGGCTGCGATCAAGCGCGCATTGATCCATCTGCTGGCAAACGGCGATCTCGCGGAGAAGCCGGCGGCGTGATTTTCCTTCTCCCCGCCTGCGGGGAGAAGGTGGCGCGGACCAAGTCCGCGACGGATGAGGGGGGCTCTCAGCAAGCTCGGAGCGAGTGGAGAGTTCCCCTCACCCGCTTCCCACATGCTTCGCATGCGGAAAGCGACCTCTCCCCGCAAGCGGGGCGAGGTTAGTATGTCACTTCACCACCACGCCTTCGTGCTCCAGCAGCCAGCGCTTGCGGGCGATGCCGCCGCCATAGCCGGTGAGCGAACCGTTGGCGCCGATCAGGCGGTGGCAGGGCACGACGACACTCAGGGGATTGGCGCCATTGGCATGGCCGACCGCGCGCATCGCATTGGGCACGCCGAGTTGCGCGGCCAGCGTGCCGTAGCTGAGTGTGCTGCCTGCAGGGATTTTTCGCAGTGCCGTCCAGATACGGTTCTGAAACGGCGTGCCGGGGATGTGGCAGGTGATGCCATCGAGCTGGTTGAGCTCGCCGTCGAAATAGCGTGAGAGTGCGCTGCGGATCTCGGATGGTGCCGAGTTCTCGGTCAGTTCGACCGTCCCATAGTAACGACGCAGCAAAGTCAGCAAGCGCTCTTCGTAATCGATCCAGTCGAGTGCGCAGAGTGCACCACCGTGGTTCGTCACCAGCAGCGCGATGCCGATCGGGGTGTCGAGCCGGTCGAGAGTGAGTGGGGTGGGTTGCTTCGCCATGGCGATGTTGCGCTCATCAAATGGAAACGCCGACCGTAGGTGTAGCCACGGTCGGCGTCATTCCGATTTCCGATAAGTGAGCCGCGAATTATTCCGGCTTCGGCTCGTGCGACATGCGCTCGAGGCGTTCCTGCATTTCCTTCATCTGGCGACGCAGGTCATCCATAGTGTCGGCAGGCTCAGCGGTCGGCTCCGGCGCCTTTTCCGGCTCCGGCGACGCAGCGCCGCCGCGCGGCGGCACGAACGGCTTGAACATCGCGAAGGTCTGCTGAAACAATTCCATGTTGCGACGAACGGTTTCCTCAAGTGGCGCGAACGGCGTCATGCTGAACGTGTTCGTCATCTGCTTGCGGAATTTCTCCTGCTCGCGCGTCAGGCTGTCGATGGACTGCTCGAGATACTTCGGCACCACCATCTGCATGCTGTCGCCATAGAAGCGGATCAACTGGCGCAGGAAAGTGGTTGGCAGGAGATTCTGGCCAGCCTTGTTTTCCTGTTCGAAGATGATCTGGGCCAGCACCGAGCGGGTAATATCGTCGCCGGTCTTGGCGTCATAGACGAGAAAATCCTCGCCGTCCTTTACCATCGCAGCGAGATCTTCAAGCGTCACGTAAGTGCTTGTTCCGGTATTATAAAGCCGGCGGTTCGCATATTTTTTGATTGTCGTGGGTTGATCTGATTTCGCCATGGGGGCTCACACATACGGACCGAGGACAGGGAACCTTACGGCAGCGCGCCATAAGGTTGTCGAACAACGCAATGCAATAAAGTAAGCACTTTCAAAGGGGCTCGGCTACCGTTTTGTGCGTCACGGTTAAAATGGCAGCAGTCTTGTGCTATGCAAAGCGACATCCGTGCCATTTTGCGTGCGTTGCGGCCGTAATTTGGCTTCTGACCAATTGACAGTCCAACCCTCAGTTAACAGGATAGTTTGCAACGCGGCCCCCGCCATCCTGGCTCTGACCGTCGAAAAAACCTCAACAACAGGAGATGTCCATGTCAGACGATGTCGTCATCGTCAGCGCTGCCCGCACACCCGTCGGCAGCTTCAACGGCGCTTTCGCGACCATGCCGGCGCATGATCTCGGCGCCATTGCCATCAAGGCGGCGCTAGAGCGCGGCAAGATCGATCCGGCCCGCGTCTCCGAAGTCATCATGGGACAGATCCTCACTGCTGCGCAGGGCCAGAACCCCGCGCGTCAGGCCTCGATTGCTGCCGGCCTGCCGGTGGAAACTTCGGCCTGGGGCGTCAACATGCTGTGCGGCTCCGGCCTGCGCACGGTCGCGCTCGGCTATCAGGCGTTGCTCAATGGTGATTCGGAAATCGTCGTTGCCGGCGGTCAGGAATCCATGAGCATGGCCCCGCATGCGCAATATCTGCGCGGTGGCGTGAAGATGGGTCCGGTGGAATTCGTCGACACCATGATCAAGGACGGTCTGTGGGATGCCTTCAACGGCTATCACATGGGTAACACCGCCGAGAACGTGGCAAAGCAGTACCAGATCACGCGCCAGCAGCAGGACGAGTTCGCTGTTGCATCGCAGCAGAAAGCGGAAGCTGCGCAGAAGGCTGGCAAGTTCAAGGACGAGATCGTTCCGGTCACAATCAAGGGCCGCAAGGGCGACGTCATCGTCAGCGATGACGAATATCCGCGCCACGGCGCCACCATCGAGGCGATGGCCAAGTTGCGCCCGGCCTTCGAGAAGGACGGTACCGTCACTGCCGGCTCGGCATCGGGCATCAATGACGGCGCTGCTGCCGTGGTGCTGATGACCGCCAAGCAGGCCGCCAAGGAAGGCCTCAAGCCGCTTGCCCGCATCGTGTCGTGGGGCCAGGCCGGCGTTGATCCGAAGATCATGGGCACTGGCCCGATCCCGGCGTCGCGCGCCGCGCTGAAGAAGGCCGGCTGGACCATTAACGATCTCGACCTGATCGAAGCCAATGAAGCTTTTGCTGCGCAGGCTTGCGCGGTGAACAAGGATCTCGGCTGGGATACGTCGAAGGTTAACGTCAACGGTGGCGCGATCGCGATCGGTCATCCGGTGGGTGCATCCGGTGCGCGTGTTCTCGTCACGCTGTTGCACGAGATGGAAAAGCGCGACGCGAAGAAAGGCCTTGCCACGCTGTGCATCGGCGGCGGCATGGGCATCGCGATGTGCATCGCACGCGACTAATCCTTACGCGTCGCGTGCCGAAAACATCGGCTCGCGCGTGCACTGCACACACTGCTACAACAAAATGCCCGGCGCTTTGCGTCGGGCATTTTCGCTTGATGGTCCAATTCTGCTTGATGTTCAGCGTATCGCGAGATTAATTCGAAGCTATAACTACAAAAGAGATTGGTGGAGGGATCGATCATGGCGCGCGTAGCATTGGTGACCGGTGGAACACGAGGGATTGGCGCTGCGATCAGCAAGGCTTTGAAAATTGCGGGATACAGCGTCGCGGCAAGCTATGCCGGCAACGATGCCGCCGCCGAGAAATTCAAAAGCGAGACGGGTATCGGCACCTACAAGTGGGATGTCGGTTCGTTCGATGAATGCGCCGCGGGCGTGAAAAAGGTCGAGGCCGATCTGGGACCGGTGGAAGTGCTGGTCAACAATGCCGGCATCACAATGGACGGTGCCTTCCACAAGATGACGCCGGAACAGTGGAACAAGGTGGTCAACACCAATCTCGGTTCGCTGTTCAACATGACCCGTCAGGTGATCGAGGGCATGCGCGAACGTAAGTTCGGCCGTGTCATCAACATTTCATCGATCAACGGCCAGAAGGGCCAGTTCGGTCAGGTCAATTATTCCGCCGCCAAGGCCGGCGACATCGGCTTCACCAAGGCATTGGCTCTCGAGAATGCCAAGCTCGGCATCACCGTCAACGTGATCTGTCCTGGCTACATCAACACCGAGATGGTGCAGGCCGTGCCGCTCGCCGTGCTCGAGAAGAGCATTTTGCCGCAGATCCCGGTCAATCGCCTCGGCGAGCCCGAGGAAATTGCGCGCGCCGTGGTGTTCCTAGCTGCAGACGAATCCGGCTTCTTCACTGGCTCGACCATGACCATCAATGGCGGGCAATATCACGCTTGAGCGGACGCGGTTTCCGCTGACCTCATCCTGAGGAGCCCGGCCCTTGCGGGCGTCTCGAAGGATGTGCGACATGCGCCACCGCCGCGTTTCTGGCTTTCGCCGTACATCGCTTTACGGAGGACGCCGCATCGCAGCGAAGGATATGATCTGGAAGCCGAGCTAGTCGGGGTTCCAGCCCTTCGGTGCCAACTCAAACGTCGCGAAATCGAAACCCGGTGCCACGGTGCAGCCGACCAGTGTCCAGTCGCCAGTGGTGGAGGCGGCCTGCCAAGCATGCGGTGGGACAATGCCTTGCGGCTCTTGTCCAGCGGCGACGTCCGGCCCGAGCGTGATCGTGCGCTGGCCGGCGTCGCTGGCGATTTCCAGCGTAAGCGGAGCGCCCGCATGATAGTGCCAAACCTCGACGGCATCGATGCGATGCCAGTGCGAGCGTTCGCCTGATGCCAGCAGGAAGTAGATCGCCGTTGATGCCGCCCGCCCGCCGGCATCTATGCGACTGTCGCGAAACGTCTCGCGGTAGTGGCCGCCTTCGGGATGCGGCTGCAGGCCGAGCGTCGCGATGATCTCGGCTGCAGTTGGCGTCTTGCCTGTCATCAGGACTTGTTCTTGCGTTCACGGAGTTCGCCGAACACGTCGTCCTCGCTGAATCCCTTGAGGCGGACGGCGGCGGCGATGGCCGGATCGTCGGCGCGCAGAAACACGTTGGTCTTCTTCTCAAGCCCGAGCAGCACCGGGATGGTTGGCTTGCCGACGGCGCGCAGCTGCGCCACTTCGTCGGCGCGATTCTTCAGCGCTTCGTTGTTGGCGTCGATGCCGAGGCAGAACTTGACGTTGGCCGCGGTGTATTCGTGGCCGCAATAGACCCGGTAGTCGTCGGGCAGTGTGCGCAGCTTCTGCAGCGATTGCCACATCATCGGATAGGTGCCTTCGAACACCCGCCCGCAGCCGCCCGAAAACAGCGTGTCGGCTGAGAACAGCGCCAGCTCGCTGTCGAACACGTAGCAGATATGGTCGAGCGTATGACCGGGAGTCTCGAACACCCGCGCGGTGAGCGCGCCGACCTGCACGGTATCGCCTTCGGCGACGCGGACGTCGACTTCAGGAATTGCCGTGCCCTGATCGTGCGGTGCTGTGACCTTGCAGCCGTAGGTCTTCTTCAGCTCGGCGATGCCGCCGACATGGTCCGCATGGTGATGAGTCACCAGAATATCAGTGAGCTTCCAGCCTTCGCGCTGCAGCACCTTCATGATCGGACCGGCCTCCGGCGCGTCGATGGCGGCGGTCTTCAGGCTCTGCGGATCGTGAATCAGGTAGCCGAAATTGTCGGATAGGCAGGGGAACACGCGAATTTCAGCAGCCATGGTAACTCCGTTGGATCACGTCGTGATGCGCTCGCACATACGTGCGGCAAATTGATGGGGATGAATATGGGCGATGCATGACGGTCAGCGCGGTGTCACACATTGGCGCGCGGGCTGGCCGGCAACCTGCAGCGTGATGGTGGTCTGGCCCTTGCCGGCAATCCCGACATTGCCTTCGCCGTAGCGGAAACCGGAGCCCGATCGCTGGATCGGCATGCGCAGCGTTTCGCCATTGGGATAGAACAGGGTGATCGACTTGCCGCCGGAATTGTAATCGACGGAGATCTTATTGCCGCCCGGCAGTGCGGGGGTGCAGATGTAATCGACCGTCGCCGGATTGGCCTCGGCGGAGAATGGCGCGAGTGCTGCCACGGCCAGACCCGCGGCCGTCGCCGCCGTCCTCGTGATCGTTTGACCTCGGCGTGACAGCATTTTTGTCTCTCCTGCAACGACGTCGCGGCGCCAGTTTCTTCGAATAGGCCGCAGCCGGGCCGGCCTTGTCAATTGGTGCAACTCACCGCCCGCGATGGCCTGGATATCTGGCGTTAACGCTGCCCCGGCAATGCGCGATTCGGGGGATCGTGGGCGGCCGCAACGTGTTAGAAAGTCATCATGACCATCGATGTGATCGATCTCCGGGATTTCTATTCGCGCCGCCTCGGTATCGTGGCGCGGCGGTTGATCAATCGCGGTATTCAGGCGCATTGGCCCGACGCGGAGGGGCAGCGCGTGCTCGGTCTGGGGTACCCCACACCGTATCTCGGTCTTTTCCGGGAGAATTCCGAACGGTGCATCGCCTTCATGCCGGCGGCGCAGGGGGTGCTGAAATGGCCGACGGCAAAGCCCGCGCTGGCCACACTGGTCGACGAATTCTCGCTGCCGCTGCCGGATGCCGCCGTCGATCGCATCATCCTGGTGCACGCCCTGGAAATGTCCGACGATCCCGAAGGTCTGCTCCGCGAGGTTTGGCGCGTGCTTGCGCCGTCCGGCCGGTTGATGGCGGTGATTCCGAATCGCCGGGGCGTCTGGACCCGTACCGACTCGACGCCGTTCGGTCACGGCCGCCCCTATTCGCGCTCGCAAATCACGCAGTTGCTACGACAGACCTGGTTTACGCCGACGGCGTGGAGCGAGGCGCTGTTCATGCCGCCGGTCGGGATGGGCTGGTTTCTGCGCTCGGCGATGGCGTGGGAGCGGATTGGCGCGGCGTTGTCGATGCCGTTCGCCGGCGTGCATATCGTCGAAGCCACCAAACAGGTCTATCGGGCGATCCCCGCCAAGCGCGAACGCACGCGGTTGATTCCGGCGCTGCAGCCGGTACTGGTGCCGACCTCCGGGATGCGGCGTGACGATGAGACGGATCATCTTGGCGAGGCCGAGCCGCACTCGCGCTGAGCGCTATTTTTCCGCGAGCGGATGCAGGTCTCGGACCAGGCTCTTGAGCCGTTCTTCCACCACATGGGTGTAGATCTGCGTCGTCGAAATATCGGTATGACCGAGCAGAGTCTGCACGATGCGAAGATCGGCGCCGTTATGCAGCAGATGGCTGGCAAAGGCGTGGCGCAGCACGTGCGGCGACACCAGCCGCGGCGCAATGCCGGATGCCGCCGCGAGTTCTTTCAGATCGCGCGCGAAATGCTGCCGGGTGAGGTGGCCGCTCTCGCCAAAAGACGGAAACAGCCATTTCGAGGCTGCACTCTTTTTTGGTTGAGACTTCTGCAACTCGGCCATCGCGGCGAGATATTCCGCCATCGCCTGTTTGGCGGTTTCATTGAGGGGTACCAGCCGCTCCTTGTTGCCCTTGCCGCGCACCACGATCATGCGGGCATCGCGGCGCGCCGCGGTGAGCGGTAGCGAGACCAGCTCGGAGACGCGAAGCCCGGTGGCGTAGAGCACTTCGAGCAGACAATAGAGCCTGGCGTCGCGCAGCCGCTGTTGCGCTGAGGCTTCGGTATTCTGTGCCTGCGCCCGCGCCTGGACCAGCATGCGGTCGACGTCTGCGATCGACAGTACCTTGGGCAGGCTGCGGCCACGCTTCGGGCCCGACAGGATGGCGGCCGGGTCGTCGGTGCGGATTTTTTCGCTGAGCAGAAAGCGAAACAGATGCCGTATGGCGGAGAGCCGCCGCGCCACGGTGGTCGATTTGAAGCTGCGCTCGTCGAGGTCTTCCAGGTAGTCGCGCAGCAACTGGGTGTCGGCTGCCATGAAGCTGGATTTCGCTCCGGTGGCGAATTCGGAGAAATCTTCGAGGTCGCGGCGATAGGCGTCCAGTGTATTGACGCCAGCACCTTGTTCGGCGGCGAGCATGTCGAGGAACAGATTGGAGAGCTTGGCGTCTGAGGAAGTGGTCATGTGCCATCATAACCCATGATCCGGGCTGCAGCAGCGGTTTTCACTGGCTGCAGCAACCCGGAGCGAATGCAGATCCACAAAGATCAGGCAAGCTGTGTGATCGATGTGGCCTGCGACCAGATCACCATCCACTGCCGGTCACGCATTTCATAAGCATCGGTGTGCCAATAGTCGCCTGGCGGGACCTTGTGGCCCCCGAAAATCACCTCAATGCGGGCGCGATATCGGATCACGGCACTCGTGCCATACAGCCGCACGGCGATGTCACTGGGCGTCCATGTTAGGTACTTGATGTGGCCACCTGCAACGGCACCAAGATATTCGGCTTTTGACAGTGCCGCGCCGATCGGCGTGATCAGCTGGAAGTCTGCGGCGTGCAGCGGCTCGGCCGCTGCCATGTCGGCGCTTACAAGCGCACGAAGCCGCGCGCGTTCGATGCCCCGGATATCTTCAGCGTCCGGGTGCTCTTTCGGGGCGACGATGGATGAGGTCATAGGTTGGTTCCGTTGTTGTGCATTGTGGGAATTCAGGAGGCCGCGAGCAGGCCGTGGTCGATCAGGCTTTGTGCACTGGCGCGAATGGCCTCGTCGGCGGATCTTGGTTGCCAATCCAGCATTCGCTGTGCCTTCGCGGCACTGACACTCAGATCGACGTCGAGTTCATGGACGATCATGCGCGACCGTGCGCTGAACGGCGCCATTGCCTTGATCATCCAGTTAGGCACGTCGCCCGAGGGCAGAACCGGCGCATAATTCGGAAATGACTGCGCCAGTACGGCAGCCATGTCGCGCATCCATAGAAACTGCCCGGCAGCGATGAAGCGCTGACCTGACGCATCCGGATGGGTCATCGCCTTGATATGTGCATCAGCCACATCGCGGACATCGACCACCGCGATGCCGAAGCGCGGCACACGTTTGAGCTTGCCGCTCATCATCTGCTGAACCAGCCCGATTGACGTGCCGTAACTCGGACCTAGCAGAGGTCCGAAAATGATGCCGGGATTGATGACCGCGAGATCCAGTCCGGTTTCCGCAGCAAAGGCCCATGCCGCCCGTTCGGCCAGCGTCTTGGATTTATAGTAGGGCGTTGCTCGCTTGCCCGTCGGATCGGTCCAGTTGTCTTCGGTATACGGCGCCTTGCCGCTTCCGTGATTGGTGGCCGCGATCGAGGACGTCAGCACCACCCGCGTCACGCCTGCGCGGTGCGCGGCACGTAGTACCCGTAACGCGCCGTCCCGCGCGGGTTGGATCAGTTCATTTTCATCCTTCGGAAGGCCTGCCGGAAACGGCGATGCCGTGTGGATCACATAGCTGCAGCCTGTGACGGCGGCATCCCATCCGATGTCGGAGCAGAGGTCGGCTTCGACGAAACTGAGCGAGTGGGAGTCGGTTGGCGCCGCACAGATCTGCTTCGCGATCCGGTCGCAGCCGCTCATGCGACGAACGCTACCGCGGACGGCGTAGCCCTTGGCCAGCAACTGCCGGGCGATGTGTCCGCCCAGAAAGCCGCCGATGCCCGTGACAAGAACAATGGTCTCTCGATTGCCGACCGATTCCGAATGCATGTTCGCTCCTGTCCCATGTGGAATACGTGAATTGGACAATTGGACTATTATTGTCTAATTGTCTTTTGACGCTTTGGACACGAACTGTCAATCTGTCTGAATGAGCGAACGAGATGCCAAAACCGATCACATTCTGGATGCCGCACTCCCGGTGTTCGTCCGCCACGGTTTCCGCAAGGCGTCCATGGCCGATATCGCGCGCGCCGCGGGAATTTCGCGGGCGTCGCTCTATCTGAGCTTCAACAGCAAGGAAGATCTGTTTCGGGCGGGCTCGACGCGTGCCCATGCGCGGACCATGCGCGATGTCGAGGCGGCACTCTCAGGCGCTGGCGACGTGTTCGGTCGCATGGAGACGGCGATGGCTGTGTTTCAGCGCGAATTGATCGCCCCTTTCGCCGGCAGCGCCGACGCCATTGAACTGTTCGACGTCAACATGGCTCTGGCCAAAGACATCACGCTCGCCGCGCGAGCCCGACTGGTCGCTCTGCTGGCGCAGGCGCTGAGCGATGCCGAGACCGCGGGCATGATTAATCTCGGCTCATTGCAAGCCAGACCCGCCGACGTCGCCGGAGTCATCGTCGCTGCGATGGACGGGATCAAGCACGCGGAGGGAGCCGGTCCGAAATTCGCGGAGGACATGCAGCTCTTCATGCGCTTACTGCGCGCAGCTATTTCTTGAGAAACTTGTCCGGCTGGATGGTGACCGTCATGTCCCGCGGCTTCGGGTTGACGAAATTGGCCAGCGCGAAGATCACGCCATAGACCACGCCGACGATCACCGCGACGACCGTCAAAAAGCGGAACAGGCTGGGCATGATCAGGGAACTCGGCGGCGAAATGGGACGATTCGTTCCGCCGGGGGCGGTCACCCTGTCCGGATACAGACTGCAAGAGGTGCTGGCAACGCTGGCGCTGGGGGTAGTATAGGTGACCGGAATGCGGCAAACCTCTGCGATCCCTTGTCGCTCACTGATTTTGCAGGTGTTTTTGATGTCCGAGACCATCTTGCCGGCGATTGCCAGCGCCCCCCAGGAGGCCGCCATCGTCGCGGCGCTGGGAAAGCGCTCGGTCGTGCTGGTGGGCATGATGGGGGCGGGCAAATCGACCATCGGCCGGCGCATGGCGACGCGGCTGCGGCTTCCCTTTGTCGATGCCGACAATGAGATCGAGGCGGCGGCCGGGATGTCGATTCCGGACATTTTTGAAGTCCACGGCGAACCGCATTTCCGCGACGGTGAGGCACGGGTGATCGCCCGGCTGTTGGACAGTGGACCGATCCTGCTGGCGACCGGCGGCGGTGCCTTTCTGCGCGAGGAGACCCGCCAGCGCATCCGCGACAAGGCGATCTCGCTGTGGCTGAAAGCTGATGCGGATGTGATCCTGCGCCGGGTGCGGCGCCGGGAAAACCGCCCGCTGTTGAAGACCGCCGATCCCGCCGCGACTATTGCGCGGCTGATCGAGGCGCGCCATCCGTTCTACGAGCAGACCGACATCACGATCGACTCGCGCGACGTGCCGCATGAGAAGATCGTTGAGGAAGGCATCATCGCGCTGCACGAGCATCTGTTCCGCCCGCACGCAGCTTCCGCCATTTCCGAACCGACAGGCGATCCCTTGAGTTCTCAACTATGACCGCCCCGCTGAAACATTCCGATCCGATCATCGTGGAGGTCGCGCTGGCTGAGCGCGCCTATGACATCGTCATCGGCCGCAATGTACTGCCTTCGCTTGGTGCGCGTATCGCCAGACTGCGGCCGGGTGTGCGCACGGCGATCGTCACCGACAGGACCGTTGCCAAGCATTGGCTGACTGCAACGGAAGCCTCGCTGGCGGAAGCCGGCATTCCGACCTCGCATATCATTGTTGAGGAAGGCGAGGGGTCGAAGAGCTATGCGGGCCTGGAGAAAGTTTCCGAAGCACTGATCGCGGCAAAGATCGAGCGCAACGATCTCGTCATCGCGCTCGGTGGCGGAGTGGTTGGCGATCTCGCCGGCTTTGCCGCAGCGATCATCCGCCGTGGCGTCGATTTCGTGCAGGTGCCGACCTCCCTGCTGGCGCAGGTCGACTCATCCGTCGGCGGCAAGACCGGAATCAACTCGCCGCAGGGCAAGAACCTGCTCGGCGCGTTCCATCAGCCGGTACTCGTGGTGGCCGACACGGCGGTCCTCGACACGCTGTCGCCGCGGCAGTTTCGTTCGGGCTATGCGGAAGTCGCCAAATATGGCGTGCTTGGCGATGCCGCGTTCTTCACATGGCTTGAAGCCAATCATGCCGACATCATGCGCGGCGGCATTGCTCGTGAGCATGCGATCGCCACCTCGTGCCGTGCCAAGGCAGGCGTCGTGTCGCGCGACGAACGTGAGAATGGCGAGCGCGCACTGCTCAATCTCGGTCACACCTTCGGTCACGCACTGGAAGCGGTGACCGGTTTTTCAGACCGGCTGTTCCATGGCGAGGGCGTGTCGGTCGGCATGGTGCTGGCTGCGCAACTGTCGGCGCAACTCGGCATGATCGCAGAGAGCGATGCGACCCGCGTGCAGCGCCATCTTGCCGATGTGGGTCTGCCCACGAAGCTGCAGGACATTGCCGGCTTCGCGCAGGAAGGCCTCGCGGACGCGGATACGCTGATGGCGCTGATGGCGCAGGACAAGAAGGTGAAACGCGGCAAGCTCACCTTTATTTTGCTGGAAGCCGTCGGCCGGGCTGTCATTGCTGGCGATGTCGATCCCGCGACTGTTCGCGCGTTTCTGCATCAGAAGCTGACGGGATAGAACTGACCGTGTCCGGTTTGGGAACTACCAAAGCCGGCGCCGTCGCAGGACTTTCATGAATTCGATTACCGTCAATCTGCTGATAGCGATCTTCCTGCTCGCTGCCAACGCGTTTTACGTGGCGGCGGAGTTTGCGCTGGTCAAAAGCCGAGGCTTCCGCGTCAAGAGCATGGTCGAGCAGAACCGCTTCGGCGCGCGTCTGCTGCAGAACATGATGGGCAATATCGAAGCCTATCTGGCCTGCTGCCAGCTGGGCATCACCATGGCATCGCTGGGACTCGGCTGGGTTGGTGAGCCCACGGTGGCCGCACTGCTGAAACCGGTGCTCGATCCGCTCGGCCTGTCGGAATCCGCTCTGCACTTTACGTCCTTCATTACCGGCTTCCTCGTCTTCTCCTCGCTGCACATCGTGATTGGCGAGCAGGTGCCGAAGACGCTGGCGATCCGGCAGCCGGAGCCGGTGTCGCAATGGATCGCCTATCCGCTTTATGCGTCCTACATCCTGTTTTATCCGCTGAACTGGCTGCTCAACGCGGCGTCACGCGGCACGCTGGCACTGCTCGGTGTGCAGGAGGCGTCGCCGCATGAAATTCTCACCGGTGTCGAGATCGAAGGTCTTGTCGGTGAATCCGCCGAACATGGCGGCATCGCGTCAGGCGAGGCTGAGTATATCCAGAACGTGTTTCGCTTCGGCGATCTCGCGGTGTCCGATGTCATGGTCCATCGCACAGCGATGGTGACGCTGAATGCGGACCTGCCGTCCGAAGAACTGGTGCGCGAAGTGCTGGCCACTGAATACACCCGCATTCCCCTCTGGCGCGAGAAACCTGAAAACATCATCGGCGTACTGCACGCCAAGGATCTGTTGCGCGCGATCCGCGCGGTCGACGGCGACACCGCCAAGATCGATGTTGCCAGCATCGCGCTGCCACCGTGGTTCGTTCCGGAAATGCGCCCGCTGTCGGATCAGTTGAAAGCCTTCCGCCGTCGCAAGACCCACTTCGCGCTCGTCGTCGACGAATATGGCGAAGTCGAAGGCATGGTGACACTGGAAGACGTGCTGGAAGAAATCGTCGGCGACATCGCTGACGAGCATGACGTGGTCGTCGCGGGCGTGCGCGCGCAGGCCGATGGCTCGGTGGTGGTCGATGGCTCGGTGCCGATCCGCGACCTCAATCGCGCCATGGACTGGCATCTTCCGGATGATGAAGCGACCACGGTGGCTGGTCTCGTCATTCACGAGGCGCGCTCCATCCCCGAGCGCGGGCAGAGCTTCACCTTCTACAACTTCCGCTTCCGCGTGCTGCGCCGTGAGCGCAACCGCATCACCGCGCTGCGTATCGGGCCGGTGCCGACCGAGCCGGAAGTGCCGGAGAAAAAGCCGCGGGCCGGGACCTCGTTCTAGGCCCTCGCCGGTCCGGTTCTTGCTTTTGCTTTATTCCATGAGCTGCCATTCCATTGAATGGCGCAACTGGAGCGAGCGATGAGCAAGTCCTGGCGATTGTCATGCGTATTGGCCGCTGTGTTGATGTCCGGCGCTGCGCTGGCCGACACCAACTGGCCGACGAAGCCGATCAAGGCGGTCAATCCGTTCGGTGCCGGCAGTGCGGGAGACGTGGTCCCGCGCCTTTTCTTCGAAAAACTCAGCACGGAGCTCGGGCAGCCGATCGTGATTGAAAATCGCGTGGGTGCGGGCGGCTCGGTGGGCACGGGCGCGGTCGCGAAGAGCGATCCGGATGGCTACACCTTGCTGTCGCAGACCAACGCCATCTCCATAGCGCCCGCGATCTTCCCCAACCTCAACTACGACACCACCAGGGAGCTGTCCTCGGTGCTGATGATTGGCTATGCGGCCAATGTGATGATCGTGCCCAACGAACGGCCATGGAAAACGATTCAGGATTTCCTGGCTTCCGCGAAGACCAAGGGCACTGTGATCAATTACGGCTCGGTGGGCGTTGGCAGCGCCGTGCATATCAGTTCGGAAAAATTCCGCGCCGCTGCCGGTTTCGAGGCCACGCATATCCCCTATCGCGGCGGCTCCGAGGTGATTACCGATATCATCGGCGGTCGCATCGATTTCTACTTCTGCCCGCTGGCCACGGCGCTGCCGTTGATTCGCGAAGGCCAGGTCCGCGCGCTGGTGGTCTCGACACCGACGCGCGTGCGCGATCTGCCGGAGGTGCCGACACCGATCGACGCGGGCCTCAAGGATGCCGACAGCTCGATCTGGTTCGGCGTGTTCGTGCCATCGAAAACGCCGCCGGAGATCGTCGAGAAGCTCTATGTGACTGGCACCAAGGTGCTGAACACGGCTGACATGCAGGCTTCGCTGAAGAAGATTGGTGTCGAGCCGATGCCGATGAAGTCATCCGAGATGGATGCGCTGCTGGTCAAGGAAATCGCCGACAACAAGGTGCTGCTCAAAAGCGAGGTCGCGGCCAAGTAGGCGGACTGCCGGCCTTGCCAGCACGGGTGAGGCCGGCATTGTCGTTTGTCTGGGCTGGATCACCGCGCGTTTGGGCGTTGTTTTAGGCTTCAAACGGTCCGAAACTTGCTTCGTTGTCGCCGATTGGCCCGATCATTGGGCGGCCATTCCCCTCGAATGGTATTATTGGAGCAAGTAATGAATAAGCTTATGCGGTGGTCGTGTGTTTTCGCCGGTGTGCTGCTGTCGTCTGTCGCGGCGCAGGCCGAAAACAACTGGCCGAGCCGTTTGATCAAGGCCACCATCCCGTTCGGCCCCGGCAGCGCGACGGACGTTGTGCCGCGCATCTTCTTTGAGCGTCTCGGGCCTGAACTCGGCCAAACCATCGTGGTCGAGAATCGCGTTGGCGGCGGTGGCGCGGTGGGCACTGCGGCAGTCGCGAAGGCGGAGCCGGATGGCTACAGCGTGCTGGCGCATTCCTCCGCACTGACAATCACGCCGGCGATCAATGCAAGCCTGCCTTATGACACGTCGAAAGACCTGTCGTCGGTGATCATGATCGGCGTCAGCCCGCAGATCATGATCGTGCCGAAGGAGCGTCCCTGGAAAACCGTTGATGATTTCCTGAAGGATGCGAAGGCCAAGGGATCGTCGATCAATTTCGGTTCGGTTGGCATCGGCAGCGCCGTGCATATTAGCGCCGAGAAATTCCGGATGGCCGGTGGCTTTGAAGCGACGCACATCCCTTATCGCGGCGGGCCTGAAGTGATTGCCGATATCCTTGGTGGCCGTATCGATTTCTACTTTTGCCCAGCGGCGACGGCTTTGCCGCTGATCCGGGAAGGGCAGGTGCGTGCGCTCGTCGTCTCCACCGAAAAGCGGACGCCGGAACTGCCCGACGTGCCGTCACTGGTCGAGGTCGGACTGAAGGACGGCGTCAGTAACAGCTGGATCGGCGTATTCGTGCCGTCGAAGACGCCGCGCGAGATCGTCGACAAGATGCGCGATGCCGGCCTCAAGGTGCTGGCCAAGCCGGAGATGCAGGCGGCGCTGACGAAGATCGGCGTCGAACCGATGCCGATGGAGCCGAAGGCGATGGACGATCTCGTGGCGAAGGAAGTTGCCGCGAATATCGCGCTGCTGAAGAATGTGAAGTGACAGAACGTTGGCCTCGCCTCTAAGTCGAGGAGAGGCCAATAGCTACCCGCCCAGATAGGCCTCGCGAATGCGCGGATCGTCGGCCAGCACCGAGGCCGGGCCCGACAGCGTGATCGATCCGGTCTCCAGTACGAAAGCGCGTGCAGCCACTTCCAGTGCCATCGCCGAATTCTGCTCGACGAGCAACACGCCCAGTCCAGTGCGTTTATTCAGCTCGACGATCTTGTCGAACACCTGCTCGATCACGATGGGCGCGAGCCCCAGCGATGGCTCATCCAGCATCAGAAGGCTCGGCCGTGACATCAGCGCGCGGCCGATCGCCAGCATCTGCTGTTCGCCGCCGGAGAGCGACCACCCGCCTTGCTTGATGCGCTCTTTCAGCCGCGGAAACAGTTCGAACACCAGCGTCAGGTCGTCCTCGACCTCGGCCTTCTTGTAGGCGCGCGATGCTGTCCCTGTGATCAGGTTTTCGCGGACTGTGAGGCCCGGAAAAATCCGACGGCCTTCGGGGCAGTGTGCAAGGCCGGCCCCGACAATGGTTTCCACGGCCGTGCCATGAATGTTTTCGCCTTTCCACGAGATCGTGCCAGATGTCGGTCGCAGCAGGCCGGAGATGGTGCTCAGCGTCGTGGTCTTGCCGGCGCCGTTGCCGCCGATCAAGGCGACGATCTCGCCCATCTCGACGCTCAGGGAAATGCCCCTCAGCACTTCGATGTGGCCGTAGGAGACGCGAAGATTGTCGATCTTAAGCATGGCGATGCCGCCTGCCGAGATAGGCCTCTATCACCAACGGGTTGCACTGCACCTCGGACGGCGCGCCCTCGGCGATCTTCTTGCCGAAGTCGAGGACGGCAACGCGGTCGCTGATCCCCATCACCAGCCGCACATTGTGTTCGACCAGCAGCACGGTGATGCCCTTGCTTTTCAGTCTTGCGATGGTGTCGAGCAGGGTCATGCTCTCGGTCATGTTCATGCCGGCAGCGGGCTCGTCCAGCAGCAGCACGCCGGGCTTTGAAGCCAATGCGCGTGCGATTTCCAGCAGGCGCTGCTGCGCATAAGGCAGTTGGGTCGGACGGTCGTCCGTGCGCCCGGCGAGGCCGACGATGTCCAATGCCTCACGCGCCGTGCTCTCGATCTCAGTCTCGCGCTGCCGCTGTGTCGCGTTCGACAACATGATGTTGATCATCGACATGGGCGTGTTGCAGGCAGCGGCGACTTTCACATTTTCCAGCACGGTGAGATTGGAAAACATCCGGATGTTCTGGAACGTGCGTGCCAGCCCGAGCCGCGCGATGCGGTTGGGCCTGAGGCGGAAGATCTCCTTGCCGTCGATGCGGATCGAACCGGCATCGGCATGTGAGGCGCCGGACAGCGCATTCAGCAGCGTGGTCTTGCCCGAGCCGTTGGGACCGATGATCGCCTGCACGATCCCCTTGGGGACGTCGAGATCGACGCTGTCGAGCGCGACAAGGCCGCCGAAACGGCGCGTCACGCCGCGCGCGGTGATGATCGCTTGATCCGTCATCGCGCACCTGCCCAGCGTGGCAGCCGTGATGCCAGCGATGCGAGGCCGCCGGGCGCCAGCACGATCACGGCGATGACGCCGAGGCCGTAGAGCACGAGGTACCATTGCCCGAGAAACCGCAACGCCTCCGGCAGAATGGTCAGGCCGACGGCGCCGATGATGCAGCCGGGGATCGAGCCCATGCCGCCGACGATCAGCATGGTCATCAGCAGGATGGCCTGGGTGCCGGAGAAACTGTCCGGGCTGATGAAGCGGATCGAGGAGGCGTAGAGGCAACCCGCGAGGCCGGCATAGACCGCACCGATCATGAAGGCGATCAGCTTGGTACGCGTGGTGTCGACGCCGCTCTGTTCGGCGGCGATCTCGGAATCCTTGGTGGCGATCATGGCGCGGCCGAGGGACGACTGCCTGATCCGAGCGGCCACGAGAACCGCAATCGCCAGCACGGCGATCAGCAAATAGTAATGCTGGATCTGCCCCTGCGGGCCGATGCCGAACACGCTGATACCCGGGATCGCGCGGAGGCCGGAGGTGCCGCCGGTCACCGGCTCCCAATGTACGATGATCAACCGGACGATCTCGCCGAAGCCGATCGTGGTCATTGCGAGATAATAGGTGCGCAGCCGCAACGTCGGCAGGCCAAGCACGAGACTCGCCGCCATCACGATGACCACCGACAGGAATGGCGTCGTGATCCAGGGCAATCCGGCTTTGGCGGCGATGCCTGTAGTGTAGGCGCCGAGGCCGTAGAATGCGGCCTGGCCGAAATTGATCTGGCCGACCCAGCCGGTGGCGAAGTTCAAGCCGAGCACGACGATGGCGTTGAGGATGGCGATGTTGAGGAGCTGAATGACATAGTTGTCATGGGTCACTGCCGGGATCAGCAGCGCCACCACAACGCCAAGCGGGAGCGGAAACCAGTGTTTCACTGTCATACCTTCTCGCTGCTCTTCTCGCCGAACAGTCCGCGCGGCCAGGCCACGAGCACGGCGATCATCACGATGAAGGCATAGGCATCGCGGAAATTCGAGGAGATGTAGCGCGCGCCGAAGGTTTCGATGAGGCCGAGAAACAACCCGCCGATCACCGCGCCCGGCAGATTGCCGAAGCCGCCGATCACGCTGACGACGAAGCCCTTGAGACCTAAGCTGCCACCCATGGTCGGTTCGGCAAGAAAGATCGGCGCAACCAGCAGGCCAGCGATGCCCGACAGGATCGCACCGAAGGCAAAGGCCACCGCGATGATGCGGTTGACGGAAATCCCGACCAGCCGCGCGGTGTGCAGATCTTGCGCAGTCGCCTGCATCAGGATGCCGAAGCGCGTCCTGGTGAGCATCAGATATTGCAGCAGCAGGATCACGGCCAACGTACAAAAGATGAAGAGCTGGTGCATCGAAATGACGACGCCGGCAAAACGCAGCGGTGGGCCGCGCACCGGCGAGGGCAGCGAGACCGGCAGCGGCCCCCAGACGATCAGCGCGATGTTCTCCAACACGATGCCCATCGCGATGGTGGTGAGGATCACGAGGAATGGTGGCCGCCCGCGCAAGGGGAAATAGACCAGCACCATGAAGACGATGCCGATCAGCGCCATCGCCAGCATGGTGGAGGCCCAGGCCAGCGCCATCGGCAGTTCATACGTCACCGCGCCCGAAATGCCGATAAAGGCACCGAGCATCAACAACTGTCCCTGCGCGAAATTGACGATCTGAACGGTGTTGAAAATCAGCAGCAGACCGAGCGCCACGAGAGCGTAGATGCTCCCGAGCGCCAGACCGTTGACGACGAGCTGGCCCATGAAGTTTTAGAACCCGCTCTCTTTGATCGGCCCAGTGAATTCGGGGGTCTTGCCCTTGTTGCGGTAGATGCCGAGCGTATGGGTAAGATCGCCATTGGCATCGGCCTGGTAGGAGATCAGCATGCCCTTGAAGTCCTTGGTGGCTGCAAGGGCATCACGGATCGCCGGCTTGTCGCAGCCGACTTTCTCAATGATCGACTTCAGCATGAAGACCGAGTCGTAATAGGAGACGGTGAAGTTGTCGGCCGGCACTTTGTATTTGTCCTGCACGCGCTTTGCCCAATCCAGAATTTTCGGATCGGTCGAGGTTTGGGGGATCATCCCCCCGATCGCGTAGTTGCCGTCGGCTTCGGCTGCGGACAGATTGTTCAGGGTGGTCTGCGCGACAATGCTGGTATTGCCGATGGTGGTCAGCTTGATGCCGAGATCTCCCATCTGCTTCAGCACCAGCGTGATGTCGGAGGGACGACCGAACAGGATCAGGCTGTCGGCGTCCTTGTCCTTGATCTCCAGAAGCTGCGCGCTCATGTCCTTGTCGGACGGGGCATAAGAGGCTGTCGTGACCGGCGTGACATTGAGTTTGGCGAGTGCCGCCTGAATGCCCTTCGACGCGCCGAGGCCGTAATCGTCGGCAACGACGAGAATGCCGGGCTTGGTCTTCTTCAGTGACTTCACGAGATATTCTGGGATCAGCTCGGCGAGCTGGCCGTCATGGGCGTGGGTGCGGAACAGCCACTTTGAGCCCTGCGCGGTGACTTTCGCGTTGGTGGCGCCGACGATGAACGGGGTCTCGGATTTGTTGACGCTCTCGGTCTGTGCAAACACATGCGGCGAGATCATCGACGACATGATGACCAGCGGCTTGCTCTCGATGATGCGATTCATCGCATTCAGAGCGTCGGTCGACGAGGCGCCGGTGTCCTCGGTGGTGAGTGCGATCTTCTTGCCGGAAATGCCGCCGGCGGCGTTGATCTCGTCGACAGCGAATTCAGCGCCATTGCGGGCTTGGGTGCCGAGCAACGCAAGGTTACCAGTCAGCGGCGTGGTCAATCCGAACGGGATCGTCGCTGGGCAGGCCGCGGCATCGGCCTTGGCAGTGTTGGTGACACCGATCAGGCACAGCAGCGCCGCGCCTGTCATCATGGTCTTGGAGAATCCCTGCAACATCGACGTTCCCTGGTTACACTCAGCTTGCATTCTGTATGCAAGCTGAGTGCCAGATCGTCGACATTTCAAGGTGCTGAATGCCGGCGGCGATCAAGCCGCCGTGTTTACGCTACGCTTCGATATCCATGCGTATGAGAATGCGCTCGGCGCTGTCGTTCCAGACATCCATCCTCACGATCTTGCCGTCGCGCACGACGAAGCGATCGACATAGCGATTGCTTTCGAACGGCGTGCCGTCATGCCATTCGCCATAGAGCGTTCCGGTATTGTAGACGATGGTCTCGCCATTCCCCGGCGATACGTCGGTGCGCTCCATCTTCTTCTTCACCCATTTGTAGCGCATCGCGTTGAACGCGGTGGCATCGCGCGGATGCTTGAACTTGCGACCGCCGGTGAAGGTGATCGCGACGTCGGCCGACATGAAGGTGCCGGCGGTTTCCGGGTCCGGCACCATGGAGGCGACGAGAAACCGCTCGACGAGGTCGGCAGCCTGGGCGGTTTCATCGGTGACGGGCGCAAGCGCGGTGGGGGATTGCGACATCGGGTTTCTCCTGCGGGCAGATGCTGGCGCCATCATAGCAAAACCGCTGCCAGAATTGTATTCGGTAGATGCATCAGATCGTATACAATTCTTGTGTGGCGCGCCTCATTATTGGGCGTTCCTTGAAGCAAGATTTGAAGATATTGTCTTATTTTCAGATAGTTAATCAGAGGTTGAATCGCATGCGCCTTGGCACATGCCTTGCTTGCCCGCGCATATGCTTTCGCTACGTCCCGCTCGGTGGCGTGGCCTCTTCAGGAGTCCTCCCATGACCTTCGATCTCATCCTGCGCAACGCGCGCATTGCCGACCGGCCTGATGGCCCGGTGGATATCGGCATTCGCGGCGGGCGGTTCGAGGCCATCGAGATCGGCCTGCCGCGCGGCGTGGCGCCGGATCAGGATGTCGGCGGCCGGCTGCTCGTGCCGGGCTTTGTGGAGACGCATATTCATCTCGACAAATCCTGCCTCCTGGGCCGCTGCAATTGCGCGAAGGGTACGCTCGCGGAGGTGATCAGCGAAGTCTCCCGGGCCAAACGCGATTTCACCGAAGAGGACGTCTATGCACGCGCATCGCAGACGCTGGAGAAAGCGATCAAGCACGGCACCAACCGCATGCGCACGCATGTGGAGGTCGATCCGCGTATCGGGTTGACCAGTTTTCGCGCGCTGAAGAAGTTGAAGCAGGATTACGCCTGGGCGATCGATCTGCAGTTGTGTGTGTTTCCGCAGGAGGGATTGCTCGACGATCCCGGCTGCGAGGAGGTCCTGCTGCAGGCGATGCGAGAGGGCGCCGATCTGGTCGGCGGTGTGCCTTACATCGACAAGGATTCGAATGGCCAGATCGCCAGGATTTTTGGTATCGCGCAGGAGTTTGGCGTCGATATCGATTTCCACCTCGATTTCGATCTCGATCCAACGCGGTCGGACTACGAAGAGGTCTGCCGCATGACGGAGGCCACGGGCTGGGGCGGCCGCGTGGCCATCGGTCATGCCACAAAGCTGTCGGCGATGCCGCCAGCGGATTTCGAGGCGGCCGCGAAATGGCTCGCCGATGCCGGCGTCGCGGTCACGGTGTTGCCGGCGACCGACCTGTTCCTCACTGGCCGCGATTACGATAACAATGTGCCGCGCGGCGTCACCTCGGCGCACAAGCTCCGTGCGCTCGGCGTCAACGCCAATATCTCCACCAACAACGTGCTGAATCCGTTCACGCCGTTCGGCGATGTCTCGCTGATCCGCATGATCAATCTCTATGCCAATGTGATGCAGGTCGGCGCCATGGACGACCTTGCCGGATGTCTCGACCTCGTGACGTCCGCACCGGCGACGCTGCTCAACCTGAAGCACTACGGCATTGCCGTCGGCAATCCCGCCGATCTCGTGGTGCTCGATTGCGAGACCAAGGCAGAGGCGGTATGCGAGATCGCGCAGCCGCTGTTCGGTTTCAAGAACGGCATCAGGACCTTCATCAGGCCGGCTGCGAGTCTGCTCAAGCCCCACTGAAGCGGGCGTCCTTTTGTCGTACGGAGACTTCGATGCCGATCAATGACACGCTCAACGCCTTTGTGGATCATGGCCACATCGAAGTGCAGACCACGACAGAGGGGCCTCTCGCGGGTCTCACCTTTGCGCTGAAGGATTTCTTCGATCTCGCCAATGTGCCGACCGGCGCCGGCAGCCCGGAATGGCTAGCGACACATCCGGTGCCGACAAAGTCGACGCCGATCGTGGATCGCTTGTTGAATGCCGGTGCGAAGCTCGTCGGCAAGACGCACACCGATGAACTGGCCTGGAGCCTGAATGGCGAGAACGCGCATTACGGCACGCCGATTAATCCGGCTGCGCCCGGCCGCATTCCCGGTGGCTCGTCCAGTGGTTCCGCTGCAGCGACCGCCGGTGCGCTGGTCGATTTCGCCATCGGCTCCGACACCGGTGGTTCGGTGCGTTTGCCCGCCAGCTATTGCGGTGTCTACGGCGTTCGCACCACGCATGGTCGCATTCCGCTCGATGGCGCGGTGCCGCTGGCGCCGAGCTACGACACTGTCGGCTGGTTCGCGCGCACGCCCGAATTGATGGTCGAGGTCGGCAAGGTGTTGCTCGACAAGGCGCGTGCCCCGCGCCGGGTGAAGAAGGTTCTGATCGCAAGCGACCTGTTTGGCGCCGTCGATGAAAAGGTTCGCAACCTGCTGCAGCCGTCGGTCGATCGCATCAAGTCGCTGGTTGGCGCGAGCGAGGAGGTGGATGTCGCGGGCGGCGAACTCAACGCCTGGCGCAATACGTTCCGCGTGGTCCAGTCGGAGGAGGCTTGGGCCGCACAGGGCGAATGGATCAAGGCGACCCAGCCGAAGCTCGGCCCCGGCGTGAAGGAGCGTTTCGCTGCTGCTGCGGTTCTCGATCCCGCCGAGATCGCCGCTGCGCGGGCCATGCGAAAAGTCATCATTGAACGCGTGCTGTCGCTGCTGCCGACCGATACGGTGTTGCTGCTGCCGACCGCGCCGGGGATTGCGCCGCTGCGCAATACACCGGATGCGACGCTCGACGTATTTCGTGCCCGCGCGATCGAACTGCTGTGTGTGTCCGGCCATGCCGGCACGCCGCAGGTCTCACTGCCTGTCGCCAGACTCGACGATTGCCCGATCGGGCTGTCGATCATGGGCGCGCGTGATTGCGATGAGGATATTTTGCAGTTGGCTGTAGAGTTGGGGGAGGCGCAGGCCTAACAGCCGTCATTGCGAGGAGCATTTGCGACGAAGCAATCCAGACTTCGCTTTTGGCTTCTGGATTGCTTTGCTTCGCTCGCAATGACGGGGAGAGTTACTTCGCCTTCCCCGCGCCCTTCTCGGCCGCGCGGCGCAATGCTTCCGCAAATGCACCACCGCCACTGCTCTCTTGCTTCGCCGGAGCACGCGATGTCATCTGGCGCTCGTTGAAGCGCGGGCCGCGATCGGCTTGCGGGCGATCGGCCTTGGCTCCGACGGGATCGTCCATGCGCAGCGTCAGCGCGATGCGTTTGCGGGCGACTTCGACTTCAAGCACCTTCACCTTGACGATGTCGCCTGATTTCACGACTTCGCGCGGATCCTTGATGAAGGTCTTGGACATCGCGGAGATGTGCACCAGGCCGTCCTGATGCACGCCGATATCGACGAAGGCGCCGAAAGCAGCGACGTTGGTCACGGTGCCTTCGAGCACCATGCCGGGCTTGAGATCGCTCAGCTTCTCGACGCCTTCCATGAACACCGCAGCCTTGAAGGCGGGGCGGGGGTCGCGACCGGGCTTTTCGAGTTCTTTCAGGATGTCGGTGACGGTCGGCAGACCGAAGGTGTCATCGACGAAGGTCTTGGGCTGCACCTTGCGCAGGATCTCGGCATTGCCGATCAGCGCCTTGATGTCGCTCTTGGTGGCTTCGAGTATCTTGCGCACCAGCGGATAGGCTTCCGGATGCACGCCGGATTTATCAAGCGGATCCTCGCCGTCATTGATGCGCAGGAAGCCGGCGCATTGTTCGAACGCCTTCGGGCCAAGCCGCGGCACTTCCTTCAGCGCCTTGCGTGACTTGAACGGGCCGTTGGCGTCGCGGTGCTGCACGATGCTCTGCGCCAGACCGGTGCCGATGCCGGACACGCGTGCCAGCAGCGGCGCCGATGCCGTGTTCACGTCGACACCGACGCCGTTCACGCAGTCTTCCACGACGGCATCAAGCGACCGCGCCAGTTTGCTCTCGCCGAGGTCGTGCTGATACTGGCCGACGCCGATCGCTTTTGGATCGATCTTCACCAGTTCGGCCAGCGGATCCTGCAGGCGGCGCGCGATCGACACCGCGCCGCGCAGCGTCACGTCGAGCTCGGGTAGTTCTTCAGAGGCAAAGGCGGAGGCCGAATAGACCGACGCGCCAGCTTCCGACACCACGATCTTCGACATCTTCGAATCGGGCAGCAGCTTGACCAGCTCCATCGCCAGCTTGTCGGTCTCGCGCGAAGCGGTGCCGTTGCCGATGGCGATCAGGTCGACCTTGTGCTGGACGGCGAGCTTGCCGAGGATCGCCAGCGACGCATCCCACTGGCGCTGCGGCTCATGCGGATAAATCGTGGTCGTTGCGACGACTTTACCGGTGGCGTCGATAATCGCGGTCTTCACACCCGAACGGAAACCGGGATCGAGACCCATGGTGACGCGCGCGCCGGCAGGCGCTGCGAGCAGGAGATCGCGCAAATTGGAGGCGAACACGCGGACGCCTTCTTCTTCGGCCGCAGTCCACAGCCGCATGCGCAGGTCGATGTTGAGATGCACCTGGATCTTGGTGCGCCAGGCCCAGCGGGTGGTTTCGGTCAGCCACTTGTCGCCGGGGCGGCCCTGATCGGAGACGCCGAAGCGGTTCATGATCTTCAGCTCATAGGAGCTGGGTGTGGTTGTCGGAGCAGGCGTCGCCGGCACCGGCTCGGGCTGCATCGCGAGATCGAGGATCTCTTCCTTCTCGCCGCGGAACAGCGCGAGGATGCGATGCGACGGCAGCTTGTGCAGCGGCTCGCTGAAGTCGAAATAGTCCTTGAACTTCTCGCCTTCGGTCTTCTTGCCGGTGCGCACGGTCGAGGCCATCAGGCCGTTCGACCACATCTGCTCGCGCAGCGCGCCGATCAGATCGGCATCTTCGGCGAAGCGCTCGACAAGAATGGCGCGCGCGCCGTCGAGTGCAGCGGCGACATCGGCGACGTTCTTCTCGGCATTGACGAAAGCTTCGGCAACTTTCTTCGGATCGTTCTGCGGCTCGGTGAGCAGCAGTTCCGATAGCGGTTCAAGGCCGGCTTCCTTGGCGATCTCGGCCTTCGTGCGGCGCTTCGGTTTGAACGGCAGATAGATGTCCTCGAGACGGCCCTTGGTGTCGGCGGTCATAATCGCCGTTTCGAGCGCGGCATCGAGCTTGCCCTGTTCGCGCACCGATTCCAGAATCACGAGGCGGCGTTCTTCGAGTTCGCGCAGATAGGTCAGGCGTTCTTCCAGCGTGCGCAGCTGCGCGTCATCGAGACCGCCGGTGATTTCCTTGCGGTAGCGTGCAACGAAGGGCACCGTCGCGCCGCCGTTGAGCAGTTCTACCGTCGCCGCGACCTGCTGTTCGCGCACGCCAAGTTCGTCTGCGATCTTCTGATTGATGTTTGCCACGCGTAGAGATTCCTTCGAAATTCCGTGGCGGGTCATACCGCCGTCGCAAAACGCTTATGGACCGATGCCGCACGATTCATCAACCCCGGCGGATGCAGTCGATTGTTCTGTGGATCGCGTTGTTTTGCTTCGAAAATTGCAGTGTTCGATGCGCTTCATGACAGCGCGGCTGTGCAAAAATATAATGCTAGATCACGGCCGGCGAACTGTGTAGACGGACGTTCCTTTCGGGAGCGGCAATGTCGGTTTGTGGTCTGGATTTTGGGACGTCGAACACGACGCTAGGCACGGTCATCAATGATGTTCCGGTGCTGGCGGCGCTCGAAGACTATCATGTCACAATTCCGAGTGCGATCTTTTACAAGGCGGATACCGGCGCCTTCATCGGCCGCAAAGCGATCGAAGCCTATGTCGAGGGGGCGCCTGGCCGCCTGATGCGCAGCCTTAAATCCGTGCTTGGCACGTCGCTGATCGACGAGACGACGCGCGTCGGCCGCGAACGCGTCAGCTTCCGCAGTGTCATCGCCTATTATCTCGGTGCGGTGAAGCGGCGTGCGGAACAGGCCACAGGGCTTGAACTCCGCCAGGTCGTCCATGGCCGTCCCGTCCATTTCGTCGACGACAATCCGGCGGGCGATGCCAAGGCCGAAGCTACGCTGCGCACCATCGCGAAAGACGTCGGCTTCGAGGACGTCACGTTCCAGTTCGAGCCGATTGCCGCGGCGCTGGATTACGAGCGTCAGATCAATTCGGAGGAGATTGCGCTGATCGCCGATATCGGCGGCGGCACGTCGGATTTCTCCATCGTGCGCCTTTCGCCCGAACGGCACCGTCATGCCGATCGCAAGGACGACATTCTCGCCAATGACGGCGTGCGCATCGGGGGCACCGATTTCGACAGACATCTCAGCCTCGGCGTGATCATGCCGCTGCTCGGCTATCGCTCGGCGATGAAGCGCGTGGGGCTCGATGTGCCGTCAGGCTATTTCCACGATCTGGCGACCTGGTCGAGCATCAACCGGATGTACGATTCCAAGGTCATGAACGAGGTGAAACAGGTGCGCTATGAGGCGCAGCAGCCGGAGCTGCTGGATCGCCTGGTGCGCGTACTGGACGAGCAGCGCGGCCACACACTGGCCATGGAAGTCGAGGGCGCCAAGATTGGCCTGTCCGACAAGCCGAAATCGAGCATCGCGCTGGACTGGATCGAGCCGGGTTTGGCCGCTGGCGTCGCCCGCAAGGAACTCGTCAGCCACACCCAGTTGCTCGCCGATCGGATCACCGCGCGGATCAAGATCTGCCTGAACCAGGCCGGATTGAAGCCCGAAGCGATCGATGCGGTGTTCCTGACCGGCGGTTCGGTGCAGCTCGCCCATGTCCGCAAGGCGATCACGGCGGCGCTGCCGGCCGCCCGCGCTATCGATGGCGACACGTTCGGGGCCGTCGGCAAGGGTTTGACTGTCGAGGCGGCCCGCCGCTACGGGCACGGCTAGACCCAAAGGCCAGGGCAGCAAAAGGGGGCTGAACGCCTTGTGGTTATGCGTGGCGGTCGCTTGATCCGGCGCCCGGCACAGCCATATTAAGTCCATGGCGAAGCTCTCGAATCGCGACAGGATTCTCACGGCAGGCCTCGCGGTCGTGCATGCGCGCGGCTATGCGGGCGCCAGCGTTCGCGACATCGTGCATGCCGCCGGCGTGCCGCAGGGCACCTTCACCAACCACTTTACCTCCAAGGAAGAATTCGGCCTCGAGATCATCGATCTCTATTTCGCGAAGGGCCGCGAGCTGATGGCGCAGACGCTGCGCAATGAAGGCCTGTCGCCGCTGGCGCGGTTGCGCGCCTATATCGATGCCAATGTGACCCGGCTGACCGAAGACCAGATGTGCAATGGCTGCCTGTTCGGCAACTTCACGGCCGAAGCCAGCGACCACAGCGACCTCATTCGCGACCGGCTGCTGACGATCTTCGCCGATGTTCAGCAGAGTATTGCCGAATGCCTGACCTCCGCGGTGAAAGCCGGCGAGCTGCCGGCCGACTTCAAATGCGCGGAGGTTGCGGGTTTCATCGTCTCCTCGCTGCAGGGTGCCAACCTGCTGTCGAAAGCCGAACGCAGCCCGGCACCGATTGAGCGCTTCGCGCAGGTGCTGTTCACGCAGGTGCTGCGCTGAGTTGATTGCTGCTCTGCACAGACATTGCCGCTCCTCGGCTCTTTCGCTAAACCGTGCGACATGACAGCGCGGCCCGCAGAGGCCGTCGCCGACAACAAGCGACCGGGAGTGAACCATGAGCCAGACCGCCGTCGGCGCGCGCGCCACGCGCAGCGCAAAATCCGACATCGAAACCTCGACCATCCGCGCCATTTCCTGGCGGCTGATCCCGTTTCTGGTGCTGGCTTATTTCCTGGCCTATCTCGACCGCGTCAATCTTGGCTTCGCCGCGCTCACCATGAATGCCGAGCTGAATTTCTCGCCCACCGTTTTTGCGTGGGGCGCCGGCATCTTCTTCATCGGCTATTTCATTTTTGAAGTTCCCAGCAATATCGCGCTGGAGAAATTCGGCGCCAGCCGCTGGATCGCGCGCATCATGGTGAGCTGGGGCATCATCTCCGCGCTGATGGCGATCGTCAGTGGCCCGTGGAGCTTCTACACGCTGCGCTTTCTGCTCGGTGTCGCCGAGGCCGGCTTCTTCCCCGGCATTATCCTCTATCTCACTTACTGGTTTCCGGCCGAATATCGCGCGCGTTTCCTCGCCGCCTTCGCGATCGCGGTGCCCGTATCCACGGTGATTGGCGCGCCGATCTCCGGCATGCTGCTGGGGCTCGACGGTGTCATGGGCCTGAAGGGCTGGCAGTGGTTGTTCATCATCGAAGGGATTCCTTCGGTCATTCTCGGCGTCGTCACCTGGTTCTACCTCACCGACAAGCCTGAAAAGGCCGAATGGCTGACGCCTGACCAGAAGATGTGGCTCTCCGACAAGCTCGAAGGCGAGCGTCTCGCCAAGGAGAGCGCCCATGGCATGACGCTGGGGCAGGCGCTGTCGTCGCCGAAGGTGCTGATGCTGAGCGTGATCTATTTCGGCTTTGTCGGCGCGCTCTATGGCATGCAGTTCTGGCTCCCGCAGATCGTGAAGGCGTTCGGCTTCACCAACCTGCAGACCGGTTTCGTCACCGCGATCCCCTATCTGTTCGGCTCCATTGCCATGGTGCTGTGGGCTCAGCATTCCGACAAGACCCGCGAACGCGTCTGGCATGTCGGCCTGCCGCTGCTGCTGACCGCCGTGGCGCTCGCGCTGTCCGGCATCTCCACCAATCCGACCCTGACCATGGTCGCGCTGACGGTCGCTGCGATCGGCGTGTTCTGCACCTTCGCACTGTTCTGGACGCTGCCGACCGCGTGGCTCAGCGGCACGGCGGCGGCCGGCGCCATCGCGCTGATCAATTCGATCGGCAATCTCGCGGGCTTCGGCGGTCCCTATCTGATCGGCTGGGTCAAGGAATTGACCGGCAGCACCTCGACCGGGCTTCTGGTGCTGGCGGCGATGCCGCTCGTCGCCGGTATTCTCGTGCTGGTCGGCAATCACGGGACAGCAACGGAGTTCGCAGCTACCGGCAAACCGGCGCGGGTGAAATGAGGCCGGGATGGCGTGCGGCAATCTGCCGAAATTGTGACCACTGACGAATATTGACATTCGTCAGTGGTCACGCCTAAGTTCCCTTCGAACATTCATTCGAAGGACGCTCGTGATGCTCGGCCACACCAAAGTCAGCGCTTCCCGCAAGCCATTCGCTGCCGCGCTCCTGCTGATCCCGGCCCTTGCTCTGGCCGGCTGCGGCAAGAAGACTGAGGCGGAAGCCAAGCCAACCCGCCCCGTGCTGGTCGCGACTGTGCATTACGAGCCGGAATCGCCGCAGCGCAGTTTCGTCGGCACCATCCGCCCGCGGATCGAGACCGATATGGGCTTCCGGGTCACCGGCAAGGTCGCCAAGCGCCTTGTTGAGGTCGGGCAGAACGTCGAGATCGGCCAGCCGCTGGCTACGCTCGATGAGGTCGATCTGAAGCTGCAGGCCGAGCAGGCCGTCGCCGAACTCAACGCATCCACGGGCGTGCTGGCCAATGCCACGGCGGCCGAGGGCCGCGCCACCGAATTGCGCGCCAAGGGCTGGTCCACTCAGGCACAGCTCGATCAGGCCAAAGCCACGGGCGACGAAGCTCGCGCGCGTCTCAATCGCGCCGAACGCTCGGTCGAACTCACCAAGAACAGCCTCTCTTATGCAACGCTGATCGCCGACACCCGCGGCGTTGTTACCGCGACGCTGGTCGATGCCGGTCAGGTCGTTGCCGCAGGGCAGGCCGCCATCCGTGTCGCGCGTTTCGGCGAGAAGGAGGCGGTGGTTTCCATTCCGGAAACGCTGGTTGGCCGCGCCAAGGAAGGCAAAGCCAGTGTGACGCTGTGGTCCGAGCCCGGCAAGCAATATGCCGCCAAGCTGCGTGAACTTGCGCCCAATGCCGACACCGCGACGCGCACTTATCTCGCCAAGTTCTCGCTGCCCGAGGCCGACGACAAGGTGTCGCTCGGCATGACGGCGACGCTGACGCTCTCCGATCCCGCCACCGAACGCGTTGCGCGCGTGCCGCTCTCGGCGCTGTTCAGCCAGGGCAACAACCCTTCGCTCTACGTCGTGAGCGCATCGGGCGACGTCGCGCTGCAGCCGGTCAAGGTGAAGTCCTATGAGAGCAACGACGTCATCATCTCAGGTGGCGTCGATGAAGGTGCCAAGATCGTGACGCTGGGCGTGCAGAAGCTCGACCCGGCGCTGAAGGTTCACGTCGTCTCCGCATTGTCGTTTTAAGACGCTCGCATTCAAAGGACGAAGCCGATGCATCGCTTCAACCTCTCCGCCTGGGCCGTCGCTCATCCGGCACTGATTTTGTTTCTGATCATCGCGCTCGGTGTCGGCGGCTTCTTCTCGTACGAGAAGCTCGGCCGCGCCGAAGACCCGTCCTTTACGGTGAAGGTCGTCAACGTCACGGCGATCTGGCCCGGCGCGACGGCCAAGGAAATGCAGGAGCAGGTTGCAGATCCCATCGAGAAAAAGATGCAGGAGCTGCCTTACTTCGACAAGGTACAGACCTATTCGAAGCCGAACTTCACCGCGCTGCAGGTCACGTTCAAGGACAATGCGCCGGCCAAGGACGTGCCGTTCCTGTTCTATCTGCTGCGCAAGAAGCTTGCCGACGTGCAGGGCAGTCTGCCGGCCAATCTGGTCGGGCCGACGGTCAATGACGAGTTCAGCGACGTCGACTCCATTCTTTACATGATGACCGGCGACGGCGCCGATTTCAAACAGTTGAAGGTGGTCGCTGAAGGCCTGCGCCAGCGCCTGCTGAAGGTGAAGGGTGTCACCAAGGTCAATCTCTACGGCACCCAGGACGAGCGCATTTTCGTCGAATTCTCCCACGCCAAACTGGCGACGCTCGGCATCACGCCGCAGACGCTGTTCGACTCGCTGGCCAAGCAGAACGCGATTCAGCCGGCGGGCACGGTGGAAACCTCGTCGCAGCGCGTGCCGCTGCGCGTCACCGGTGCACTTGATGGCGCCAAAACCGTCGCGGAGACGCCGGTCGAGAGTAACGGGCGCACGTTCCGCCTCGGCGATATCGCGACGGTCAGCCATGGCTTCGTCGATCCGCCGGATTTCAAGGTCCGGCAGAAGGGCCAATACGCACTCGGCATCGGCGTGGTGACGGCGAACGGCGCCAACATTCTTGAACTCGGCAAGGACGTCGAAAAGGCCAAGAACGAGTTCATGGTCGCCGTCCCGCAGGGCGTCAATGTCGAGCAGATCGCCGATCAGCCGCTGGTGGTTGAACATGCCGTTGGCGAATTTACGCACTCATTCATCGAGGCCCTGGCGATCGTGCTGTTCGTCAGCTTCCTTGCGCTCGGCTGGCGCACCGGCATCGTGGTAGCGCTGTCGGTGCCGCTGGTGCTCGGTATCGTCTTCATGGTCATGAATGCGATGGGCATGGACCTGCATCGCATCACGCTCGGCGCGCTGATCATCGCGCTCGGCCTCCTGGTCGACGACGCGATCATTGCGGTCGAGATGATGGTGGTGAAAATGGAGCAGGGCTGGGACCGCGTGCGCGCAGCGTCCTTCGCCTGGGAGTCCACGGCATTTCCGATGCTCACGGGCACGCTCATTACGGCCGTCGGCTTCCTGCCGATCGGCTTCGCCAATTCTGCAGTCGGCGAATATGCCGGTGGCATCTTCTGGGTGGTCGCGATTGCGCTGATCGCCTCATGGTTTGTCGCGGTGATCTTCACGCCCTATATCGGCGTCAAGCTGCTGCCGAACTTTGCTGCCCACGGCAAGGCCAATCACGATCCGCATGCGGTCTATGAGACGCGCATCTATCGCGGTCTGCGTAGCGTCGTGCAGTGGTGCGTCACGCATCGCATCAAGGTGGTAGCTGCCACCGTCGGTATCTTCATCGCTGCCATCGTCGGTTTCGGCCATGTCCAGCAGCAGTTCTTCCCGTTGTCGGAACGTCCCGAACTGTTCCTCCAGCTGCGCCTGCCGGAAGGCACGGCCTTTGGCGTTACCGAAAAGGCGGTCAAGGACGCCGAGAAGCTGCTCAAGGACGACAAGGACATCGCCACCTATACGGCCTATGTCGGCCGCGGCTCGCCGCGCTTCTGGCTCGGCCTCAATCCGCAGCTCCCGAACGAGGCCTTCGCCGAGATCGTGATTGTGTCCAAGGATGTCGAGGCACGTGAGCGCATCAAGTCCAAGATCGAGAAGGCCGTCGCCGATGGCCAGCTGCCGGAAGCACGCGTGCGCGTCGATCGCTTCAATTTCGGTCCGCCGGTCGGTTTCCCCGTCCAGTTCCGCGTCATCGGGCCGGATACCGCGACCGTGCGGGATATAGCCTACAGGGTGCGCGAAGTAATGCGCGCTAACAAGAATATGGTCGATCCGCAGCTCGACTGGAACGAACAGACGCCTTCCCTCAGGCTGGTGGTCGACCAGGATCGCGCCCGTGCGCTCGGCCTGACGCCGCAGGAGTTGTCACAATCCCTGGCGATGCTGATCTCCGGCGCGTCGGTCACGAACGTGCGTGACGGTATCGAGAAAGTGGGTGTCGTTGCCCGTGCCGTTCCGTCGGAACGCCTCGATCTCGGCCGTGTGGGCGATCTCACCATCATCTCGCGCAACGGCGTTCCGGTGCCTTTGTCACAGGTGGCAAAGATCGAATATGCCCATGAGGAGCCGATCCTCTGGCGCCGTAACCGCGACATGGCGATCACCGTGCGCGGCGACGTCGTCGATGGCGTGCAGCCCCCGGATGTCACCAACCAGATCTGGCCGCAGTTGCAGCAGATCCGCGACAGCCTGCAGCCGGCCTATCGCATTGAGATCGGCGGCGCGGTGGAAGAATCCAGCAAGGGCAATGCCTCGATTGCCGTGCTGTTTCCGCTGATGATGATCATCATGCTGACGCTGCTGATGGTGCAGTTGCAGAGCTTCTCGCGCCTGATCCTGGTGTTCCTGACGGCGCCGCTCGGCATCGTCGGTGCCTCTTTGGCGCTGAACGTTGCCAACAAGCCGTTTGGCTTCGTGGCACTGCTCGGCCTGATCGCGCTGGCGGGTATGATCATGCGCAACGCCGTTATTCTGGTGGATCAGATCGAAACCGACGTGCGGCACGGCCTGACCCGCCGCGAGGCCATCGTCGAGGCGACCGTGCGCCGTGCGCGTCCGGTCATCCTGACGGCGCTGGCGGCCATTTTGGCGATGATCCCGCTGTCGCGCTCGGCCTTCTGGGGGCCGATGGCGGTCACCATCATGGGTGGATTGTTTGTGGCGACGTTCTTGACGTTGTTGTATCTCCCGGGTCTCTATGCCCTATGGTTTCGCAAGAGCCTGGATGAACGCGGATCGGGTGAGGATGTGGATCATCACGCACCGCACCATCACGACAAGCAACAGGCCTTTCCGCTTGCTGCCGAATAACTGAAGACTGCACTCCGAGATGACTCTGATTTCTGATCACGTCGAAGCCGATATGCGGGGCCGCATCGTTGTGGTCGCGGAAAAGCTGTTTCGTGAAATCGGCTACCAGAAGACCACCGTGGCTGATATCGCCAAAGTGCTCCGGATGAGCCCGGCGAACGTCTATCGCTTCTTCGATTCGAAGAAGTCGATCATCTCGGCCGTGGCGCAGCGGTTGATGGGGGAAGTTGAAGAGGCCGCTGGAGCGATTGCTGAAAATCCGCAGCCGGCCGCCGCGCGGCTCCGCGAACTGCTGACGTCAATCCATGAGATGAATGCCGAACGCTATGTCGGCGATGCCAAGCTGCATGAGATGGTCGCCATCGCCATGGAAGAGAGTTGGGATGTCTGCACTGCTCATATGGAGCGCATCACCGTTACCATCGGCGGTGTCATCGCGGACGGTGCTGCCAAGGGTGAGTTTCAGGCTCCGGACGTCGAATTGGCAGCCATGTGCGCCTGCACCGCCATGATGCGGTTCTTTCACCCGCAGATGATCGCGCAATGTGCGACGAAACCTGGCCCGACCCTGGACCAGATGATCGACTTCGTTCTTGCCGGGTTGGCCCCGCGGGGCTAGACGATCTCTCTGACGTCAATTCAGGGGATCTTCCGCGTGACCGCATTCGATCTGCATTCTTACGAGCCCGTCAACGGCCACGGCCTCAAGCACGATCCCTTCAATGCCATCATCGGTCCGCGTCCGATCGGGTGGGTCTCCTCCCGGGATGCCAATGGACACGTCAATCTGGCGCCGTACAGCTTCTTCAACGCCTTCAACTACACGCCGCCGCTGATCGGCTTTTCCAGCATCGGGATCAAGGACTCCGCCCGCAACATGCAGGCGACGAAGGAATTCGTCTGGAATTTGGCCACCATGGATCTGGCCAAGCAGATGAACGCCACGGCGGCGCATGTCGGCCCGGAAGTTGATGAATTCGAGATCGCGGGCCTGACGCCGGTGCCGAGCAAGCTGGTGAACGTACCTCGTGTCGGCGAAGCCCGCGTTGCTTTCGAGTGCAAGGTGACTCAGATCATCGAACTCAAGGGCGCGAACGGCGCTTCGGCCAACGCCTTCCTCACCATGGGTGAAGTCGTCGCCGTGCATATCGACAAGACCCTGATCGTGGATGGCGTGTACCAGACCGCATTGGCTGGCCCGATCCTGCGCGCCGGCCGCCGCGGCGACTATTTCCACATCAAGCAGGACGCCATGTTCGAGATGAACCGGCCGGACTGAGGCCGGCTATTCTTCCGGCATTTCGGTCGCGCGACCACTGGTCACGCGGCGGGAAATCGCCTTTCGGGAACCGTTGCGGTATCCTGTCGTTAATGATGGCTCGATGCTGTCAAATTTCGCTTGAATTTCAATGCGAAAGCTAAGGTGACACCGACACCGTCCCGCTAAGAGCGTCTGCCTTTTGGCGCCCGTGGTCCGCCCGGACTGCTGGTCGTCTCGATTGAGAGGAAGCCTCCATGAGCTCGTCCAGCTTGCGCCGTGATTATCTCACCAAGCCGATCTTTGGCTGGGCCAAGGGCGTGCTACCGAAAATGTCGGATACCGAGCGCGAGGCGCTGGAAGCCGGCGACGTCTGGTGGGATGCGGATCTGTTCACCGGCAATCCGGACTGGGCCAAGCTGCTCGCCGTCAAGCCGGCCACACTGACCGACGAAGAACAGGCCTTCATGACCGGACCTGTCGATCGTCTCTGCGAGATGATCGACGACTGGAAGATCAATTGGGAATTGCGCGATCTGCCGCCGGACGTCTGGGAGTTCATCAAGCGCGAAAAGTTCTTCGGCATGATCATTCCGAAGGAATTCGGAGGTCTCGGCTTCTCGCCTTATGCGCATTCGGAAGTGGTGCGCAAGATTTCGTCGCGTTCGGTGGTCGCCGCCGTCACGGTGATGGTGCCCAACTCGCTCGGCCCCGGCGAACTGCTGATGAAATTCGGCACCGACGCGCAGCGCCGGCGCTGGCTGCCGCGCCTTGCCGATGGACGCGACATTCCCTGTTTCGGCCTCACCAGCCCGGAAGCGGGCTCGGACGCGGCCTCGATGATCGACAGCGGCGTCATCTGCAAGGGCACGTTCGACGGCCAGGAGGTTCTGGGCCTGCGCCTCAACTGGCACAAGCGTTACATCACGCTCGGCCCGGTCGCGACGCTGATCGGTCTCGCCTTCAAGGCCTATGACCCCGATCACCTCGTGGGCTCGCAGGACGAGCTTGGCATCACGGTTGCGCTGATCCCGCACGATCTTCCGGGCGTCGAGATCGGCCAGCGCCATCTGCCGTCGATGCAGGTGTTTCAGAACGGCCCGAACTGGGGCCGCGACGTTTTCATCCCGCTCGACTACATCATCGGCGGTCAGGAGCGCCTAGGGCAAGGCTGGAAGATGCTGATGTCGGCGCTCGCCGCCGGCCGTGGCATCTCATTGCCGTCGCTGTCTGCGGCCGGTGCCGCCTATGCCGCGCGCACCACTGGTGCCTATGCCCGCATCCGCGAGCAGTTCAACATTTCGATCAGCAAGTTCGAAGGCATCGAGGAGCCGCTCGCCCGCATCGCCGGCACGGCCTATCTGCTCGACGCCGCGCGACGCCTGACATCGGCGGCGCTCAACGAGGGCCGCCACCCCGCCGTCATCTCCGGCATCATGAAGCTGCATGCCACCGAGCGTATGCGCCTGGCCATCGATGATGCCATGGACATCCATGGCGGCAAGGCTGTGATCGACGGACCGCAGAATTATATGGGCAATCTCTATCGCGCGGTGCCGGTTGGCATCACGGTGGAAGGTGCGAACATCCTGACGCGCAATCTCATCGTGTTCGGGCAGGGCGCCATCCGCGCGCATCCTTATTTGTTGCAGGAAATGAATGCGCTCGGCGATCCTGACAAGGCGAAGGGCTTAGAGGCCTTCGACACCGCGTTCTGGAAACATATCGGCCATAGTGTTACCACGCTGTTCCGTGCCTGGGGCCGCTGCTGGACCGGTGGCGTATTCGCGCCTGCACCGGATGCCGGCGATGCCACACAGTTCTATCGCCAGCTTTCGCGTTATTCCTCGGCCTTCGCATTGTGCGCCGACATGGCGTTGCTGACGCTGGGCGGCGCGTTGAAGCGCAAGGAAATGCTGTCGGCGCGGTTCGGCGATATTCTCTCCGAGCTTTATCTGCTCTCGGCTGCGCTGAAGCGCTGGGAGGACGAAGGCCGCCAGCAGGACGATCTGCCGGCGCTTGAATGGTGTATGGCGTCCGGCTTTAAGACCATCGAGAACCGCTTTGCGGAGATTCTGGCCAACCTGCCGAACCGCTTTGTCGCCGGCATCCTCAAATTCATCGTGCAGCCATATGGTGCATCGGTGCTCGGGCCTTCGGACCGCGTGGTGCATCGCTGCGCGCAGATGATCCTGGAGCCCTCGGCGACGCGCGATCGCCTGACGCCGGACCTGTCGCATGTTGACGACGATCGCGGCCTGGCGCGGCTGGAGAAGGCGTTCAAACTGGTGACATCGAGTGACGATATTGCCAAGCGCATCCGCACGGCAAAGCTCAAGAACTGGAAGGATGCAGTGGCACAGGGCGTCATCACTCAGGCGGAAGGCGAGAAGCTCGCCGCTGCGCAGGAAGCCGTCAAGCTGGTGATCGAGGTCGATCACTTCGCGCCGGAAGAGCTGTCGCCCGGTTATAAGAAGTCCGATAACGTGCACCAGTTCTTCCAGGAACTTGGTGAGCAGCGGGCAGCAAGCTGATGGCAAGACCTGTCTATATCGTCGACGGCAGCCGCACGCCGTTCCTGAAGGCGCGCAGCGGCCCCGGCCCGTTCACCCCTGTCGATCTCGCCGTGCAATGCGGACGTCCGCTGCTGGCACGGCAGCCATTTGCGCCCGATGCCTTCGATCAGGTGATCCTCGGCTGCGTCAATGTCATCGCCGACGAGATGAATCCTGCGCGCGTCGCCGCGCTTCGGCTCGGTATGGGCGAGGCGATGGTGGCCTTCACCGTGCAGATCAATTGCGGCTCCGGCATGCAGTCGATCGACACCGGCTATCGCTACATCCGCGAAGGCAATGCCGATCTGATCCTCGCTGGCGGCGCCGAAGCGCTCAGCCATGCGCCGCTGGTCTGGCCGCAGAACGGCGTGCGCTGGTTCGCCGGGCTTGCCATGGCCAAGGGTGTGCTCGGCAAGGTGGCGGCGATCGCCAAGGCCCGGCCGGCTTATTTCAAGCCGATCATCGGCCTCGAGCGCGGTCTCACCGATCCGATCACCGACCTCAATATGGGCCAGACCGCCGAGAAGGTCGGGCACCTGTTCGGCATCACGCGTGCGCAGGCCGATGCCTATGCCGTCGAAAGTCACAAGCGCCTTGCGCATGCGCAGGAACAGGGCTGGCTGAAGGGTGAGGTCGAAACCGCCTTCGATCGCAAGGGCAATTTCTACGACCACGATGACGGCGTCCGCGCGGATTCGTCGGTCGACAAGCTCGCGACGCTGAAGCCGGTATTCGAACGTCCGTGGGGGCAGGTCACCGCCGGCAATTCCTCGCAGATCACCGACGGTGCATCATGGATGATCCTTGCGTCCGAAGACGCGGTGGTGAAACACGGTCTCAAGCCGAAGGCGGTGATCGTCGACAGCCAGTGGTCTGCGCTCGATCCGTCGATCATGGGCCTTGGTCCGGTGTTGTCGTCGAACGATCTGTTGAAGCGCAACAACATGACGATTCAGGACATCGAGACCTGGGAGCTCAACGAAGCCTTCGCCACGCAGGTGCTCGGCTGTCTCGCCGCCTGGAAGGACGAGAAATTCTGCCGTGAGGTGCTCGGCCTCGATGGCGCCGCCGGCGAGATCGATCGGGCCAGGCTCAATGTCGATGGTGGTGCGATCAGCCTCGGCCATCCCGTCGGCACGTCTGGCAACCGTATTGTGCTGCATCTCGTCAATGCGATGAAGCGGCTCGGCACCAAACGGGGTATCGCTACCGAATGTATCGGCGGCGGTCTCGGTGGTGCAATGTTGATCGAGACGGTGTGAGGGCGTCATGGACAGCAAGATCATGGACGTTCTTGGGGATCGCGTGCTCGAACTCGGGCCGGCTCCCGACACATCAGGCGCCTATCGCCACTTCAAGCTGACACGCGATGCCGATGGCATCGCGTGGCTGTTGTTTGACCGCGCCGATGCGAGCGCCAATACGCTTTCGGCTGTGGTGCTGGAAGAATTCGATCAGGTGCTGAATGCGCTGGAAGCCCAGCGCCCGACCGGCATCGTGGTTCGTTCGGCCAAGACGTCCGGTTTCATCGCCGGCGCCGACGTTAATGAATTTCGTGGCGCCAGCGATCCATTGGAAGTGGAAACGCAGATCAGCCGTGCTCACGCGGTGATCGATCGCTTCGAGGCGCTGAAGATCCCGACGGTGGCCGTCATTCACGGTTTCTGCCTGGGCGGAGGCCTCGAAGTGGCGCTGGCCTGCCAGATGCGTATTGCCATTGACGGTGCGCGCTTCGGTTTTCCGGAAGTCATGCTCGGCCTGCATCCAGGTTTGGGCGGCACTGCGCGCTTCACGCATCTGGTCAATCCGATGCAGGCGATGCCGCTGATGCTGACCGGCAAGACCATCGACGCGCGCAACGCGAAGGCGATCGGTCTTGTCGATGCGGTGACTGAGGAACGCCATGTCCGTAACGCCGTGCGCGATGCGGTGTTCGGCAAGCTCAAGCGCGCCAAGCCGAGTGCGCTGATCCCGATCATGAACTTCTCGCCGGTGCGCGGCATTCTCGCCTCGCGCATGGTCGCGGAAGCCTCGAAGGCTGCGCCGCGCGAACATTACCCCGCGCCCTATGCGTTGATCGAGCTGTGGGAGAAGCATGGCGGCGACCGTGCGGCGATGCTCAATGCCGAGAAGGTGTCCTTCGCCCGGCTGATGGTGACGCCGACGGCGCAGAACCTGATCCGCGTCTTCTTCCTGCGCGAGCAGATGAAGAAGCTTGCCGGTGACGGGAACACCATCAAACATGTCCATGTCATCGGCGCCGGCGCCATGGGCGGCGACATCGCGGCGTGGTGCGCGCATCAGGACATCCGCGTCACGCTGGCCGACATGAAGCCCGAGCCGATCGCGGGCGCCATGAAGCGCGCCGCCGATCTCTATAGCAAGATCATCCGCAAGCGCACCGATCAGCGTGATACGCTGGATCGCCTGATCCCCGATATGGACGGCGAGGGCGTCCGTACTGCGGATCTCATCATCGAGGCGGTGTCGGAAAAGCTCGAACTGAAGCAGAAGGTCTATGCGGGCATTGAGCCGCGCATGAAGCCGGATGCGATCCTCGCCACCAATACGTCGAGCATTCCACTACAGGATCTGCGCAGCACGCTGGCGCGGCCGGAGCGGCTGCTGGGGTTGCATTTCTTCAACCCGGTGTCCCGCCTGCAACTGGTCGAAGTCGTCAGCCATGACGGTGTGGATCAGGATATGCTGAAGAAGGCCACGGCTTTCGTCGGCGCAATTGATCGCCTACCGCTGCCGGTGAAGAGTTCGCCGGGTTTCCTCGTCAATCGCGCGCTCACGCCCTACATGCTCGAGGCGATGATGCTGATGGAGGAGAAAGTCGACAAGGAAACCATCGACGCCGCCGCCGAACAGTTCGGCATGCCGATGGGACCGATCGAGCTGGCCGATCAGGTCGGGCTCGACATCTGCCTTGCCGTAGGCGACATGCTGCGCTCCAAGTTTGGCGACCTGCTGCCGCCGACGCCGGCCTGGCTGCGCGAGAAGGTCAACAAGGGCGAGCTCGGCAAGAAGACCGGCAAGGGCTTCTATACGTGGCGCGACGGCAAGGCCGAGAAGAGTTCCAGTGCGGTTGCCACCGCGCGTCCGACACAGGAGATGATCGATCGCCTGGTGCTGCCGATGTCCAATGTCTGCGTCGCCTGTCTGCGCGAAGGCATCGTCGACAACCCCGATGTGGTCGATGGCGCAATGATTTTCGGAACAGGTTACGCGCCATTCCGCGGCGGCCCGCTGAACTATGCGCGGACTCGTGGAACCGAGAATATCACCGCCACGCTGCGCACGCTGGCGGCCCGGTTCGGCGATCGCTTCTCGCCGGATGCCGGCTGGGAAACCTTTAAATGATGACTCAATTTGCGGCAGGCTTTGCTCATGACTGAATCAACGACGCAGCCAGTGACGGGGCTGGATGCGGAACCGACCGGCGATCTCACCATCCGCACGGTGGCGATGCCGGCAGATACCAATGCCAATGGCGATATCTTTGGCGGCTGGCTGCTCAGCCAGATGGATCTCGGCGGCGGCATCTTTGCCGCCAAGGTGGCGAAGACGCGCACCGTCACCGTCGCCATCGAGGCGATGACCTTCCGCAAGGCCGTTCATGTCGGTGACGTCGTGTCCGTGCATGCGGAACTGGTGCGGATGGGCCGCACGTCACTTACCGTGCATATCGAGGCCTGGGTGCTTCGCCGCAACGAAAACGCCCCGATCCTGGTGACCGACGGCAATTTCACCTTCGTGTCCATTGACGAGGCGGGGCGCCCGCAGGTGATCAAGCGTCCGGACGCGACGATCTCGACCTGAGCAATTCTAAACACCGGCGGGAACGAAATACCTCCTCTGCAGTTAGTGGCCCGGAATATGCATCGCCTATCGCGTAGGGGGCCGCCATGTCAGACACTTATATCATCGAAGTCTCATCGCAGGCTGCCGGCATCGTGGTTCGCGATCCCGGTGGGTACAGGTTCTTCGCTGCGTCTCACCGTTTCAACCCGATGGAAGGCCAGCTGTTTCGCAATGCGCGCGAAGCTGAACGCGCTGCCTTTCAGTTCGCGCAGGGTATCCAAGCGGCTGTGACGCCCTAGAGGGCGATTCTCTGACGACATCGCGGCGGCGGCGCGCATGGCGCATGCGCCGGTGATGCGTTGACCATTGCCGCCAACACCCGCACCATGGAACCGTTCGATCCGAGGTGCTGTCGTGACTGCTGGCCTGACCCATCGCCAATCCGAAATCCTGAATCACGCGCGCGCCTTTGGCCGCGTGATGGTCGACGACCTGGTGCGGCGCTTCGAGGTGTCCGCACAGACCATCCGCAAGGATCTCAACGATCTCTGCGACCAGCGCCTGCTGACGCGCATTCACGGCGGCGCCATCGTCGCCTCCGGCGTGGAAAACCTTGCTTATGAAGCGCGGCGATTCGTAGCCGCCGAAGAGAAGAAAGCCATCGGCGTCGCTGCCGCGGCGCAGATTCCCAATGGCTCGTCGCTGTTCATCAATATCGGGACCACCACGGAAGAAGTCGCCAGCGCGCTGACCAATCACGAAAACCTGCTGGTCATTACCAACAACCTCAATGTTGCGATGATGCTCTATCGTCACCCGCATATCGAGGTGATTGTCGCCGGCGGTACCGTGCGTCGCTCCGATGGTGCGGTGATCGGCTCCACGGCGATCAAGCTGATTGGCCAATTCAAGGTCGATTACGCCATCATCGGCGCCTCGGCGATTGACGAGGAGGGTGCGCTGCTCGACTTCGACTATCGCGAGGTGCAGGCGGCGCAGGCGATCATCGCCAATGCCCGCAATGTCATGCTGGTCTGCGATTCGACCAAGCTGCGGCGCTCGGCGGCCGTGCGCATCGCCCATATCAGCCAGATCCAGACCTTCGTCACCGACGTGCCGCTGCCGCCCTCCTTGCAGGAGATCTGCCGGAGCCGGGGCGTTCAGGTGATCGCCGCCCTGCCGGGCTCCGCCGACGATGCGGACGACCTGGAACCCGAGCCGACCCCGCTTTAGACCCTGTTCAGATCCCGAAAACGCCAGTTGCTTTCGTTTTAGGTTGTGGTTTAATCGAAAGCGAAAGCCAAATCGCTGAAAGCGAAGATGGCGCGTCCGAAGGAAGGCGCCAGACAATTGGCGCAGGAGGGGAGACGGGGTGGGTCAGATCTACGACCTCGCAATCATTGGTGGTGGTGTGAACGGCTGCGGCATCGCCCGCGACGCCGTCGGCCGCGGCAATTCCGTGTTCCTTTGCGAGATGAACGATCTGGCCAGCGGCACCTCATCCTGGTCGACCAAGCTGATCCACGGCGGGTTGCGCTATCTCGAATATTACGATTTCAAACTGGTACGCCACGCGCTGCTGGAACGCGAAGTTCTCTGGCAGATCGCGCCGCATATCATCCGTCCCCTGCGTTTCGTGCTGCCGCATCACGCCGGTCTGCGGCCCGCCTGGCTGCTGCGCTTGGGGTTGTTTCTCTACGACCATATCGGCGGCCGTAAGCTTCTGCCCCCGACGCGCACGCTTGACCTCACCCGCGACGAGACCGGCAAGCCGCTGGCGCCCGGCCGGTTCAAGCGTGGCTTTGAATATTCCGACTGCTCGGTCGATGATGCGCGCCTTGTCGTGCTCACCGCGCGTGATGCCGCCGACCGGGGCGCTGAGATCCGCACGCGCACGCGCGCAACCGAGATCAGGCAGGCCGACGGGATGTGGCAGGTCACGGTGCAGGATAAGGCGACGGGCGACCGCTCGACCATCAGCGCGCGCACGCTGGTCAATGCCGGTGGTCCGTGGGTCGAGAATGTTCTGGCGGTCGGTGCCGGCGTCAATGCGAAAGCGAAAGTCCGCCTCGTGCAGGGCTCGCATATCGTGGTGCCGAAACTTTACAGCCACGATCGTGCCTACATCTTCCAGAACGCCGATGGTCGTATCGTGTTTGCGATTCCCTATCAGGACGATTTCACCCTGATCGGTACCACCGATATCGATTATGATGGTGATCCCGCCGATGTGAAAATCTCTGCCGACGAGATCAATTATCTCTGCAAGTCGGTCAGCGAATATCTTGCGCGGCCAGTGCTGGCCGAAGACGTGGTGTGGACCTATTCCGGCGTGCGTCCGCTCTATGACGACGGCGCCAATGAGGCCAAGGCGGCGACGCGCGACTATGTGTTCGAGCTCGATCTGCCCGGTGGCCTGCCGCTGCTGTCGATCTACGGCGGCAAGATCACGACCTATCGTCGTCTCGCCGAAGAAGCCTTGCAGAAGCTTGCGCCGTATCTGAAGGGCACCAAGGCCAGGGAAGGCTGGACGGCCCATGCCACGCTGCCTGGCGGTGATTTTGATGTCTCCGCGGTCGATGCGCTGATCGCCGAATTGTTGCGCGACTATCCGTTCCTCACCCCGGCCCATGCCAACCGCCTGGCGCATGCCTATGGCACGCGCGCCGCGAAGATGCTGGGCACCGCGAAATCGCTGGCCGATCTCGGTCAGGCCTTTGGCGCAACGCTGACCGAGCGCGAAGTGCGCTATCTCATGGCGCATGAATGGGCCGTCAGTGCCGAGGATATCGTGTGGCGCCGTTCCAAACTCGGTCTGCGCCTGTCGAAGGAAGAGATCGCGGCTCTCGATCAATGGCTGCAGGCTAATCGCGCCCAGCCCGCCAATCCAATGCGTGAAGCGGGAGCGCGGTCATGAGCGTCGCACTCGATCACGTCTCGCAGATGGTTGATGGAGTCACGACGATCCGTGACGTCTCGCTGACGCTGGAGCGCGGCACCTTGAACGTGTTGCTCGGGCCAACGCTGGCCGGCAAGACCTCGATCATGCGGCTGCTGGCCGGGCTCGACAAGCCAACACAAGGCCACGTGTTGGTCGATGGCAAGGACGTCACCGGCGTCGATATCCGTAAGCGTTCGGTGGCGATGGTCTATCAGCAGTTCATCAATTACCCCTCGCTGTCGGTCTATGAGAATATCGCCTCGCCGCTGCGCGTGCAGGGCAAGCCGAAAGCCGAGATTGAAACCCGCGTGCACGAAGCCGCGGCCTTGCTCAAGCTTGAGCCCTATCTGAAGCGCACGCCGCTGCAGCTCTCCGGTGGCCAGCAGCAGCGCACCGCCATTGCCCGCGCGCTGGTCAAGGGTGCCGATCTCGTGCTGCTCGACGAGCCGCTCGCCAATCTCGACTACAAGCTCCGCGAGGAATTGCGCACCGAACTGCCGAAAATATTCGAGGCCTCCGGTGCGATCTTCGTCTATGCGACGACGGAGCCTTCCGAAGCGCTTTTGTTGGGCGGCAGCACCGTGTGTCTGTGGGAAGGCCAGGTTTTGCAGGTCGGCCAGACTTCCAAAGTCTATCGCCATCCCGAGACTCTCAAGGCCGCCGAAGTGTTCTCCGATCCGCCACTCAATCTGGTGGTGATCGAGAAGAAGAACGGAAATGTGCACTATGCCGGTGGCGCGACAGCGCCCGCCAGCGGGCTCTACGCAAACCTCGCCGACGGCAGCTATCGCGTTGGCTTCCGCGCGCATCAGCTCGAAGTCGCCAGTGGTCTCGCCGGACGGCATGCGTTTCCGGCCGAAGTGACCGTGACCGAAATCACCGGGTCGGAAAGCTTCGTCCATCTGAAGCGCGACGCGTCGAACTGGGTTGCGGTGCTGCAGGGCGTGCATGAATTCCTGCCCGGCCACATGCTCGACGCCGTGCTCGATCCCACCAATCTGTTCGTCTTCGATGGCAGCGACCGTCTGGTTGCCGCTCCCAACACTGTGCAGGGAGCGTAACATGGCCCGCATCGATCTCGTCGATCTCGCGCAGTCCTACAGCGGCCCCGATGCCGATCTGGAGAGCTTTGCCCTCAAGCCGATCTCCATGACCTGGCGGCAGGGCGGCGCCTATGCGCTGCTCGGCCCATCCGGTTGCGGCAAGACCACGCTGCTCAATTTGATCTCCGGCATCGTGACGCCGACGCGCGGGCAGATCCTGTTCGACGGCAAGGATATCACGCCGCTGTCGACGCAGAAACGCAACATCGCGCAGGTGTTCCAGTTTCCGGTCATCTACGACACCATGACAGTCGGCGAGAATCTCGCTTTTCCGCTGAAGAATCGCGGCGTGCCGAAGGCGCAGATCGATGCACGTGTCGCCGAGATCGGCGAACTACTCGATCTCACGCCTTATCTGGGTCGCAAGGCGACGCGGCTAACGCCCGATGCCAAGCAGAAGATCTCGCTCGGCCGCGGTCTGGTGCGCTCCGATGTCGCCGCCGTGCTGTTCGACGAGCCGCTGACAGTGATCGATCCCGCCCTGAAATGGGAATTGCGGTCGAAGCTGAAGGCGCTGCACCGCGCGCTGGATCTGACGATGATCTATGTAACTCACGACCAAACCGAAGCGTTGACCTTTGCCGATACGGTGGTGGTGATGCATGACGGCCGTGTCGTACAGTCCGGCACGCCGCAGGAATTGTTCGACAAGCCCGCACATACATTCGTCGGCTATTTCATCGGCTCGCCCGGCATGAATATCGTGCCGGCCGAAGTCAGCGGCCGCGAGGCGCGTATCGGCGGGCACGTGATCGCGCTGCAGCGCAGCTACGACAAGTTGCCAGCGGGCGCGACAATCGAAATCGGCGTTCGCCCCGAATTTGTCCATGTTGCGACGCCCGCACCAGGCTTGCTGTTGGCGCAGGTCGAGCGGGTCGACGATCTTGGTCGCATCAGTTTCGCGCGCGTCCGCATCGGCGGCGTCAAGTTCGCCGCGCGCGTCCCTCAGGGATTTTCTATTGCGGGGAGCGATGTCGGGCTGGTGTTCGATCCCAGCCGGGTGCACGTTTATGCTGACAGCCGCCTTGTCGAAGGGGTTGCATGATGGACAAAACCGTCAATCAAAAAGCCTGGTTCCTCGTCCTGCCGGTGTTTCTCATCGTGGCGTTCTCCGCGGTGCTGCCGCTGATGACGGTCGTGAACTATTCGGTGCAGGACACTTTCGGCAACAACCAATTCTTCTGGAACGGCGTCGGCTGGTTCAAGGAGCTGCTTGATCCGTCCAGCGATCTCGGCGGGCGCTTCTACGCGTCCCTGCTGCGCAATCTGGCCTTCTCCGCGATCATCCTCGCCATCGAAGTGCCACTCGGCATTCTGGTCGCGTTGTCGATGCCGCGTGACGGCTGGCGCGTCGCAGCCTGCCTCGTGATCCTCGCGCTGCCGCTTTTGATTCCATGGAACGTGGTCGGCACCATCTGGCAGATCTTCGGGCGGCCCGACATTGGTCTGCTCGGCTACACGCTCAATCACATGGGCATCGACTATAACTATGTGTCGAACGAGTTCGATGCCTGGGCGACCGTCATCGTAATGGATGCCTGGCACTGGACCAGCCTCGTTGCGCTGCTGTGCTACGCAGGCCTGAAGTCGATCCCCGATGCCTATTATCAGGCTGCGCAAATCGATGGTGCCTCGCGCTGGGCAGTTTTCCGAGCTATCCAGCTACCCAAGCTTAATCGCGTGCTGTTGATCGGCGTGCTGCTGCGCTTCATGGACAGTTTCATGATCTATACCGAGCCCTTCGTGGTGACCGGTGGCGGCCCCGGCAATTCGACCACCTTCGTCTCCATCGAGCTTGTCAAGATCGCGCTCGGCCAGTTCGATCTCGGCAAGGCCGCAGCGCTGTCGTTGGTCTACAACATCATCGTGCTGATCGTGTGCTGGATATTCTACACCGTGATGACCAACGCGGGCGTCGATCACACCAAGCGCGAGGGAGCGGTCTGATGCATACGATCCCTGGACGCCGCATTATCCTGTTGCTGTTCCTGATCTTTCTGCTGCTGCCGATCTACTGGCTCGTGAATATGAGCTTCAAGACCAATGGCGAGATCGTCTCGACCATGACGCTGTGGCCGCACCAGCCGACGCTGGAGAATTACACACGCATCTTCACCGATGAGAGCTGGTATTCCGGTTATATCAATTCACTGAAATACGTCATCATCAACACCATCCTGTCGATCTCTTTCGCGCTGCCGGCAGCTTACGCGTTCTCGCGCTATCGTTTCCTCGGCGACAAGCACCTGTTCTTCTGGCTGCTGTCGAACCGGATGGCGCCGCCCGCCGTGTTCGCGCTGCCATTCTTCAATCTCTATTCAGCCATAGGCCTGTTCGATACGCCGTGGGCCGTGGCGCTGGCGCATTGCCTGTTCAACGTCCCGCTGGCGGTGTGGATTCTCGAAGGCTTCGTGTCCGGCGTGCCGCGCGAGATCGACGAGACGGCATTTCTGGATGGTTACTCGTTCCCGAAGTTCTTCGTGAAGATTCTCGTGCCGCTGATCGCGTCGGGCATCGGCGTCGCTGCCTTCTTCTGCTTCATGTTCTCCTGGGTCGAATTGCTGCTTGCGCGCACGCTGACCTCGGTGAATGCCAAGCCGATCTCGGCGGTCATGACGCGCACTGTATCCGCCTCCGGCATGGATTGGGGCCTGCTTGCAGCCGCCGGTGTGCTGACCATCATCCCCGGCGCGCTCGTCATCTGGTTCGTCCGCAATTACATCGCGCGCGGTTTCGCGCTCGGCAGAGTCTAGGAGGGCGTCATGGAAAACATCGCATGGATGGCCTGGACGCCGCCGACGGCGATCTTCTTTGGGCTGCTGGCATTGACGCTGGGCACCATGACTTGGCTCGCAGTCGCCTATCCCGAGGCCGAACGCATCGGCATCCTGCGCATTCCCACCACGCGCGGCGACCGGCTGTTCCTGTCGCTGATCGCGGCGGCCGTCATCCACCTGTTGTGGATCGGCTTCGTCGGTTCCGACCCGATCGCGACGCTGCCGATCGGCGAGGAGGGAGTTGAAATCTCGAATCTGTGGTTCGGGACATTGATTTCGCTGGTCTCGGCGGTGGCAATTTTTCGCACCGTCTGACCGGCATGGACTGCAGTCCCGGGATGAACCTGGGCCTGAAACAGAAGTGAGGGAGGAAGCTATGAGGCACCAGACGACACAGGCACGTCGCCCGACGCGCCATATCATGATGACCAGCGCTGCTGCGTTGATCACGGCGACTGCGTTGCTCGCCGCGCCGGCCAAGGCCGACGACGCCACCATTCAGAAGTGGATCGACAGCGAATTCCAGCCGTCGACGCTGTCGAAGGCAGACCAACTGAAGGAACTGCAGTGGTACGAGAAGGCTGCGCAGCCGTTCAAGGGCATGGAGATCAATGTCGTCTCCGAAACCATCACTACCCACGAATACGAGGCGAAGACGCTGGCCAAGGCGTTTAGCGAGATCACCGGCATCAAGCTGAAGCACGATATCATCCAGGAAGGTGATGTGGTCGAAAAGCTGCAGACCCAGATGCAGTCCGGCAAGAATGTCTATGACGGCTGGATCAACGATAGCGATTTGATCGGCACGCATTTCCGCTACGGCCAGACCATCGCGCTAACGGATTACATGACCGGCGAAGGCAAGGACGTCACAAGCCCGACCCTCGACCTCAAGGACTTCATCGGCACGCCGTTCACCACCGCGCCCGACAAGAAGCTGTATCAACTGCCCGACCAGCAGTTCGCCAACCTTTACTGGTTCCGGTACGACTGGTTCACCAATGCCGAGTACAAGTCGAAGTTCAAGGCCAAGTATGGCTACGATCTCGGCGTGCCCGTGAACTGGTCGGCCTATGAAGATATCGCCGAGTTCTTCACCAACGACATCAAGACGATCGATGGCGTTAAGGTCTATGGCCATATGGACTACGGCAAGAAGGATCCGTCGCTCGGCTGGCGTTTCACCGACGCGTGGCTGTCGATGGCCGGCAATGGCGACAAGGGTCTTCCGAACGGTCTGCCCGTCGATGAATGGGGCATCCGCATGGAAGGCTGCCGTCCCGTTGGTTCCTCCATCGAGCGCGGTGGCGATACCAACGGTCCGGCAGCGGTCTACTCGATCGCGAAATACCTCGACTGGATGAAGAAGTATGCCCCGCCGCAGGCGCAAGGCATGACCTTCTCGGAGTCTGGCCCGGTGCCGGCACAGGGCAATATCGCCCAGCAGATGTTCTGGTACACCGCTTTCACCGCCGACATGGTGAAGCCGGGTCTCGCGGTCATGAATGCCGACGGAACGCCGAAGTGGCGCATGGCCCCGTCGCCGCATGGCTCGTACTGGAAGGAAGGCATGAAGCTCGGCTATCAGGACGTCGGTTCGGGCACGCTGCTCAAATCGACTCCGCCGGATCGCCGCAAGGCAGCCTGGCTCTATCTGCAGTTCATCACCTCGAAGACGGTGTCGCTGAAGAAGAGCCATGTCGGTCTCACCTTCATTCGTGAGAGCGATATCTGGGACAAGTCGTTCACCGAACGTGCGCCGAAGCTCGGCGGTCTGGTCGAGTTCTATCGCTCGCCAGCCCGCGTGCAATGGTCGCCGACCGGTAACAACATCCCGGATTATCCGAAGCTGGCACAGCTGTGGTGGCAGAACATCGGCGATGCGTCGTCGGGTGCGAAGACCCCGCAGCAGGCGATGGACTCGCTGGCCGCAGCTCAGGATTCGGTGCTCGAACGTCTTGAACGATCCAAGGTTCAGGGCGAATGCGGACCGAAGCTGAACAAGAAGGAAACCGCCGAGTTCTGGTACGCGAAGTCTGCCAAGGACGGCAACATCGCGCCCCAGCGCAAGCTGGCGAACGAGAAGCCGAAGGGCGAGACGGTGGACTACGACACCCTGATCAAGTCGTGGCCCGCGACCCCGCCGCAGAAGCGCGCGTCGAACTAAGGCGAACTTTCTGAACAACAAAAAAGGCCGGGAGCGATCTCGGCCTTTTCTCTTGCTGTCATTCCGGGTTCGCACCCGCAAAGATGCGTGTGCGCCCCGGAATGACGGCGTACTTACTCCGCTGCCTGCTTCGCGCCCAGCACCGGGTAATCCGTGTAGCCCTTGGCGCCGCCGCCATAGAACGTCGCCTTGTCGGCATCGTTGAGCGGCGCGCCGATCTTCAGGCGCTCGACCAGATCTGGATTCGAGATGAACGGCTTGCCGAAGGCGATCAGGTCGGCGGCATCGGCCGCGAGCACCTTGTTGGCCAGCGCTAGATCGAAGCCGTTATTGGCGATATACGTTCCACTGAAACGCTTGCGCAGGCTGGCATAGTCGAATGGTGCCACGTCGCGCGGACCGCCGGTCGCGCCTTCGACGACATGCAGATAGACCAGCTTCTCGGCGCTGAGCCCGTCGGTGATGTAGTCGAACAGCTTTTGCGCCTGCGTGTCGGCGGCGGCGTCGTTGGCCGGCGTAACCGGCGAGATGCGAATGCCGGTTCTGTCGCCGCCGATTTCCTTGGCAACTGCCGCGGCCACTTCCAGCATCAGTTTGGCGCGGTTCTCGAGCGAACCGCCATAGGCGTCGGTGCGCTTGTTGGTGCTGTCACGCGCGAATTGCTCAAGCAGATAACCGTTGGCGCCATGGATCTCTACGCCGTCGAAACCGGCTTCGACCGCATTGGCAGCGCCGCGTGCGAAACTGTCGATGACGCCTTGAATTTCACCCAGCTCCAGCGCGCGGGGTTCCGAGACATCGGTGAAGGTGTTGTTGACGAAGGTCTTGGTGTTGGCGCGGATCGCCGAAGGGGCCACCGGCGCTCCGCCATTCGGCTGCAGGCTGACATGCGAGATACGGCCAACGTGCCAGATCTGCATATAGATATGACCGCCCTTGGCATGCACGGCCTCGGTCACCTTCTTCCAGCCGGCGATCTGCTCCTTGGTGTAGATGCCCGGGACGTCCTGATAGCCTTGGCCCTGCTGCGAGACGGGTGTGCCTTCGGTTACCAGAAGGCCGGCGCTGGCACGCTGGCTATAATATTCGATCGCCAGCGGGTTCGGCACGTTGCCCGGCAATGCGCGATTGCGCGTCAGCGGCGCCATCACCGTGCGATTGGTCAGCGTGTTTGCACCAAGCTTGTAGGGTTCGAAGAGTTTGGACGTGCTCATGATGAATGATCCAGTCGATGAAAGGTGAAATCGAATTGGGCATCATGCAGCGCATTGGCAATACCGCTGCGCTGCATGTCGTTGGTTCAGGATAAAACGATCGTGGCGATGACGGATTGAATGATCATGATCTCTCTATCGGTCGGCCAGCAGCCGAATATCCTGCGGTGATGGCGCGGCTTACTGCGCGCCGAGGAAGTCGCGCTTGCCGACATCGATGCCGCACATCCGCAGGATGCCGTGGGCAGTGGTGATGTGGAAATAGAAGCTCGGTAGCGAGAAGCTGGTGAGGAATTGCTGGCCGGACATGGTGGTGGTCGTGCCGGGGCCGGTGGGGAAGGTGATCTCCCGGGTCTCGCCGCCGTCGAATTGGGCGGGCTTGTAGTTCTTCAGGTAATCGACGGTCCTGCCGATTCGCTGCTGCAATTCATCGAAGGTCGTTTCGGTATCCGGCACCGCCGGCACTTCGCTGCCGGACAGGCGCGCGCTGCCCTTGGTGGCGAAATCGCAGGAGAGCTGGACCTGCCGGCTCAGCGGCAGCATGTCCGGGAAAAGTCGCGTGCCGAGCAGGACGGCGGGCTCGATCTTCTTTGCGGCAGCATAGGTTTCGGCCTTTTTCAGTCCAGCGGACAGACTGCCCAGCATCTGCAGATAGGCGGGCACGACGGAATCATAGAACGGCATGAGGATGCTCTTTTGTGATGCGTTTCGAGGCACAGCGCGCTAGGTCGAGAAAGATGCTGTTGCATGGAGTTGGGGCGCGCTTGGCTGATTTCAACCGCCCGGCCTCACAAAAGAGAAGAAATTTACCGCCCGGATTTCAGCGCCGCCAACAATTCAGCCGTCGGCCAGGAGTCCGCGGGCAGGCCGAACTTGACCTGCATGGCCTTCACCGCTGTGCGACTCTGCTGGCCGAGGATACCGTCGATCTTGCCGACATTGAAGCCGCGCTTCGCCAGCAGTTGTTGCAGCTCGCGCAATTCGGGATGTGACAGCTGCGCGACAGGGGCGGAGGGCTGCCGCATCTTGGAGGCGCCATTGATGCGGGTGGCGAGATAGGCTGCTGTCGTCGAATAGATCAGCGAATTATTCCATTCGGTATAGGCGGCGAAATTCGCGTAAGCGAGGAAAGCGGGACCGTGCCGGCCCATCGGCAGCAGCAGCGAGGCCGGCATACTGTCATTCGGCAGTGGACGCCCGTCGGGATAGCTGACGCCGAATGACGCCCATTTCGCGCGCGGCAGTTGAATGGTGAGATCGGCCTGATCCCAAGGTACGTTCTCGGTGACCCGCACCTCTTGCAGCCACGGTTCGCCGCGGCGCCATTTCAAACCGGTGGAAATATAGTGAGCGGTCGAGCCGATCACGTCGGCCGGGCTGCGCAGCAAATTGCGATGGCCGTCGCCGTCGTAGTCCACGGCATAGTTGAAGTAATGCGTCGGCAGAAACTGCGTCTGGCCGAGTTCGCCGGCCCATGAGCCGATCATCTCAGCGGGCGACAGATCGCCGCGATCGATGATCTTCAGCGCGGCGATGGTCTCGTCCTGAAACATCTTCGAGCGCCGACAGTCATAGGCCAGCGACACCAGCGAGCGCAGCGTCTGCAGATTGCCCATCTGCACCCCGAAGTCGCTCTCCAGTGCCCAGAACGCCGCGATGACGGCCGGCGGCACGCCATATTCCTTCTCGGCGCGCGCAAAGGCTGCGGCGTTCGCCTTGATCTTGAGCTGCCCGTTCTGCATCCGGTAATCTGCCGCCATGCGGCCGGCGAATTGCGTGAACAACTGCCCGAACACCCGCTGCCCGCGGTCGCGATTGACGATGCCCTGATCGTAGACGAGATAGGGCGCCGCTTCCGCCATCGCGCGTTGCGATACCCCGCTAGCGACAGCCTGCTGTTTCAGCCCGGCAAGGAATTGGTCGAAGCTCTGGCCGTTGTGACAGGACGCTGCGCGCTGGGCGGAGGCGGGAGAGGTGAAGGAGATAAGGGCAGATGCTGCAACGAGAATTGTGGATCGCACAGACATTCGCAGCATGAACCAGACCTCTCCGCTGTCGTACCCGGACTTGATCCAGGCATCCATCTTTCTCCCACACTAACATTCAAGATGGATGGCCGGGTCAAGCCCGGCCATGATATGTCATACAAGCATCAGCGTTCGAGGACCCACCGTGTCACGGCCTGATGAAAATTCAACGGTCCGGGCACCGTCATGTGGGTCTTCACATACTTGAAGCCGGCTTTTTGCAAGGTTCGATTCGGCCCGATGTTGAAGGCATTTGGCTCGCAAAACAGTGATTTGAGCTTCAGCATGTCGAAATAGATCGCCGCGCTTCGGCGAACGCATTCTGTACCGATTCCGGTTTGTCGTCTGTCCGGGTGCAGCACGTGAAGATGCATGGTGGCGCTTTCGCCATAGACAATCTTGTCACAACTGGAAAACCCGATGGGCTGATCATCCATTAGCCACAGCGCGACAACGGCGGCGCGGCGTTCCGGCGGGAGTGCATATTGTTGGCCGATACGCTCTTGCCAGATCAGCGCCGGCGGCATCCTGGTTGGATCGACGCCCATCGTTTCCAGGAATTCCGGCGTGGCATTGTGGAAATAGGTGCTGACGACGTGAGCTTCGGACGGCAGCATTTCCCGGACCAGCAACGTCATCAACGGCCTCAATAATGTTAGGGGCGATCGGGAAGACCTTGCAACTATAGTTCCCGCGCATTGCTGAAAGCAAATGACGACACCCGCCGTGTGTTCTCATCGAGGATCAGGCTGCGCGTGATCGGCGGCTCGGCGCGCTGGCTGCAATTCTCGCGCTCGCAGAGGCGGCAATTGACGCCGATCGGCGTGCCTTCGGTCTTTTCCAGATCGAGGCCTGCTGAATAGACCAGCTTGCCGGCGTGGCGGATCTCGCAGCCGAGGCCGATGGCGAAGCGCGGTTGTGGCTGCGGATGCGGCGCTGCGGGCCGACGTAGCGTCTGTGCGATGGAGAAATAGCGGCTGCCATCGGGCAGTTCGATCACCTGGCTCAGCAGGCGGTCCGGTGTGTCGAATGTCGAATGCACGTTCCACAATGGACAGGTGCCGCCGAATTTCGAGAACGGGAAGGTGCCGGATGAAAACCGCTTCGACACGTTGCCGGCATTGTCGACGCGCAGCATGAAGAACGGCACGCCGCGCGCGTTCGGGCGCTGCAGCGTGGTCAGGCGATGGCAGATCTGCTCGAATCCGACATTGAAACGCTGGCCGAGCACCTGCACGTCATAGCTCAGCGCTTCCGCGGCGGCATGAAACGCTGCATAGGGCATCAGTGCGGCGGCTGCGAAATAGTTGGCCAGCGTGATGCGATAGAGCCGCCGCGTGGTGTCGTCGAGCGGCCCGGCGCGGCCGATGATGGTTTCGAAATGCGATGAACATTCGACGAGGCCGATCTGGAACGCGACCTGAAAGGCGCGGCCGGGCGCATCGACCATTTCGGAGATCAGCAATTGCCGGCGATGCCGGTCGAAACGTCTGAGCGTCTCGCGCATCACGTCCACCGGCATGATGCGGGTCACGATCGAGTATTTGTCGCGCAGTCGTGCGCTCAGCGCCGCAAACAGATCCTGCGACGGCACGTTGATCTCGTCGCGTAGGCCTTCGGCGGCCGCTTCGAGTTCGGGGAAGTAATTGCGGTTGGCCTCGATCAAATCACGCACGCGCTCGATCGGATTGGCTTCGAAGGGCGCGCCTTCGTGCCGATCGGCCATCTGCGCCGCCACCATGGTCTCGCCGCGCCGCGCTTCGGTATAGGCCGCGTAGAGCCGCTGCAGCGCATGCGTGACGCCCGGACAGAGTTCGGCGAGGTCGCGCAATTCCTGTTTCGGCAAATCGATCTGGCGAAACAGCGGATCGGAAAAGATTTCGTTCAGCTCCGCGAAGAAGCGATCTTCATCCGCCGTCGCGAGATCGCGGAGATCGAGGTCATAGGTCTCGGCGAGGCGCAGCAGCAACTGCGCGGTGACCGGCCGCTGGTTGCGCTCGATCAGGTTGATGTAGCTCGGCGAAATGCCGAGGCCCTCTGCCATCTGGGTCTGGGACAGGCCCTGTTGCTGCCGGATCCGCCGGAAGCGCGGCCCCACGAACAGCTTCTTGCCAGACTCGCCCGCCATCGCGCCAATTCCTGGTGCCCCGAGTCGCCACTCGGTCGTTGGTTGTGACAAAATTGACAAAATGACATTAATTACAAGTCGTGATGTTACATCACATCACCATTCAAACACAAGGCATCTGGTGGTTTTGTCTGACATGGCGTTATCTGTTCACACGGTGAATGCATCGCATGTCACGAATGTCGATTTAAGGAATGAACAGGAGCACGACATGTCACACGGTAGCAATTTCTGGGTCATCGGCGGCGAGTTCGGTTCGATGAACTTCCACAAGCTGGTTGAAGGCTCGGCCCAGGTGCAGGGCCCGTTCAAGACGCGCAAGCAGGCCGAAGAAGCCTGGAAGACCGTGTCGGAAGAGAATCGCCACCGCGCCGGCGTCCGCTTCTCCATCGTCGAAGAGCCGAGCCGCCAGGTCGCTTAGGACTGACGGTTCGCCTGAGGCTGAGACCCCGAGCGGCGTCAGTGCCGCCGGCTCGCCTCAAGCCTGTCGCTGATTTGCCTATAAGAAGACGTCCAAGGATATCAGCGGCCTCATCCGGGAAACCGGGTGGGGCCGTTGGTACGTTCATTGGCCAAGTCTCTGGAAACAAACGGCCTTTCCGGTACTCGTGGTTACTGATAGGTTACTGCCCGGTGGATGGCGCGCTCAGGCAGCTAGAAAGGGGTCCAGCGTGGCGAGTAACGGGACGAAGCCTGTCGAGGAAGCCAGGCCGCAGCGGCTGCGCGACGCGTTGCGTCAGGCCCGCATCGAGGCGGCCGATCGCACCGGTGTCGTCGTCGAGCTGCGCGATGCCGAAGTGGCGCGGCTGGAGATCCTCAATGAAGCACTCGACCCGCTGTTCGCCGAGATCCCTGTTGGCATCGAGATGTTTGACCGGGGCGTCAGCCAGGGCGACACGCCGCGGCTGTGGATCGACATGGTCGCCCATGTGGCGATGGGGCGTGACAAGCGCATGTATCGCTTCGTTCAGGACACCCGCCATGGCCGCGTGGTGCTGGCCGAGGCGCATGACGTTCCGGCCATCGTGAAGGCGGTCACCGACTATATCGCGCGCCGCATGATTGAGCGCGAACATGCGCTGGTGACAATGCCGCCGCCGCAGGTGCCGCCACCGGTGAAGAAGTCGCGCAGCCGGTTCTGGCCGTTTGTGTTTGGAGTGATTGTCGGCGTTGTGGGGCTATTTGCGCTCGCGCTGTTCGTGTCGGTGCGCGGACATTAGTCACGCTACACCAGCATCGACCGCGTCAGCTCATGCACCATGTTGCTGTCGCCGAATCCCCGCACCGTCTGCTCGCAGCGCCAGCGTTCGCCGTCGCGTTCGATAGCGAACAGATTGTAGGCCGCTGCCGGCTTGTGGCCGTGTGCAACCGATGACGCCGACGGCACACCGATGGCAGGAATGCGCCGCTGCGGGCCGTCGAACCACATGGTCGAGTGAATGTGGTCGTGACCGTGCAGGATCAGTTCGACGCCGTGGCGCTTGAGCACAGCTTGCAGCGCTTCGGAATCGGTCAGCCGCTTCATTCTCTGCTTTGAGCGTAGCGGATGATGAATCAGCAATACGCGAAACAGATGAGCGTCGGCGAGGCCGCCAAGCATAATGTTGAGCGCCCTAAGCTGTGCGTCGCCGAGCGAGCCCGTCGCCATGAACGGCGCGGTTGGCACACTCGACGACACGCCGATCAGAGCCAGCGGGCCGCGGATACGCAGAAATGGAAAGCGCGTATCGGGGGTGCCGTCACTGCGCATATAGTCGCCGAAAGTCTCGGCGAAACGTTCGGGTGCTCCGCGCACATAGGCGTCGTGATTGCCGGGTACCAGCGAGACCTTGTCCGGTGTGCCGATGCTTTCGATCCAGCGGCGCGCGCGCGGGAATTCGGCATCCAGGGCGAGATTCACGAGATCGCCGGTGACGGCAATATGGTCCGGCTGCTGCGCCTGCATGTCGCTGACGATGACATCCAGCATGTCGCGGCGGTGGATCAGGTGCCGGTTGCGCCGCCAGTTCAGATAGCCGAGCACGCGCTGCCCCAGGAGCTCGCGCCATTGCGGCTCCGGCATCGGCGGAACGTGCGGATCGGACAGATGGGCGAGGGTGAAAGCCGTCATCGGAAGCGATCTGTCCCTGTGCGTATGTGAACAAGCCGGCTCAATGCGCCCTCATGCCTGTGAAATCCCTGCATGTTTTGGCAAGGTGGGGCATATGACGCAAGGACCCACCGTGTCGCCAGCCAGGAATTTGCCGCGATGACCTCACCGACGTTGCGGCAGCGACTGGAGCCGACCCTGCGCAAATTCGTGCATCTGTATTTCCGCGTCGCGCGCGGCATGACTTTGGGCGTCCGTGCCGTGGTGCTCGATGCCGACAATCGCGTGTTTCTGGTCCGGCACACTTATGTGACCGGCTGGTATCTGCCCGGCGGCGGCGTCGAGGTCGGCCAGACCTTTCGCGAGGCGCTGGATATGGAGCTGCGGGAAGAGGGACGCATCGAACTCACCGGCGAGCCGGTTCTGCATGGCGTCTTCCTCAACAGCCATGTCTCGATCCGCGATCACGTGGCGGTCTATGTGGTCAGGCAGTTCCGGCAGGACCGGCTGCCGGAGCCCAATCGCGAAATCGCCGAAACCGGCTTCTTCGCCCTCGATGCCATGCCTCACAACACCACCGATGGCACTCGGCAGCGGCTGGCCGAGATCTTCGACGGCAAGCCGGTCAGCGCCACCTGGCGGGTCTGATCCCGTCCGCCCGGGCAATGGACCACGCGCCCGCCAAATGCTATCCCGCCTCCCGACATGAATGACCTTTCTCTGACCATCCTGGCGGAAACCGCCAACGACGCCCAGATCATCGAACGGCTGCATGCCCGCACCTTCGGCCCGGGCCGTTACGTGCTATCAGCCTACCGGCTGCGCGAACATGTCGGTCATCTGCTCGATCTGTCGTTTACGGCACGGATCGGTACGCTGCTGGTCGGCTCGGTCCGGCAATTGCCGATCTGTGTGGGCGATACGCCGGCACTGCTGCTCGGGCCGCTGACCGTCGAGCCGCCATTCCGCAGCCGCGGCGTCGGCCGCAAGCTGCTGGACCGTGCCATCGCCGATGCGCGCAAGAAGGGCCACAAGCTCATCGTGCTGGTCGGCGACGAGCCCTATTACCGCCGGGTCGGCTTCAAGGCGATCCCTAAGGGCAATGTGACCATGCCGGGTCCGGTCGATCAAAACCGGTTGCTTGTGCTCGATCTGGTGGAGGGCGCCGCTACGGGTCTCGCCGGCGCCGTTCGGCCGGATTGGGACGCGGCGAAGTAAACCGCAACTGTCATTCCGGGGCGCGGGCAGCGCAAGCTGCACGCGAACCTGGAATCTGGAAGTGATAGAACCGCATGAGGTTCCGGATTCGAGCACTCAGCTGCGCTGAATGCACGCCCCGGAACGACGCTTACAATCAGAACTTCACACTCGCAAACGCTCGCACATTCAGCCCGGGCTGCAGCACGTTGTCCTTGTTATAGGACACCGCGTTGCGGATGTTCTCGTTCAACAGGTTGTTGCCGACCACGCCGACGGTCATCTCCTTGGCGCCGTAGATGTGCGGGTCGAGCAGCGTCTTGTAGCTCACTTCGGCCTTCAGGAGATTGTAGCCCGATGTCGGCGTCTCGGCGATCTCAGCGATGTCGTTCTGTGCGAAGGCATGCAGCAGATTCACGCGGGCAAACCAGTTGGTATCGCGCCAGAACAGACCGCCGCCGGCACGCACGGGCGGGATGCGCGGCACATTGGTGCCGTCGCTGAAGGTCGCGCGCACGATGTCGGCCTGGGTCTCGATGCCCCATGTGCCGCCATAGATTTGCGCAACGTCGAGCTGGCTCTGGAATTCGCCGCCGCGGAAGGTGGCGTCACGCTGCGAATAGATCGCCTGGTTCAGTTCGAGGCCAAGCCCCGCCTGGCAGACTCCATCTCCGCAGGTGTTGCCGGTCAGGCGGCGATAGATGAAGCCGTTATACTGCGTGTAGTAGCCGGTGAGCTCGAAGCGGAACGGACCGGCGGCACGGCGCAGGCCGAGTTCGACCGACTTCGCCGTCTCGATGCCGAGATTGGGATTGCCGATGTCGAAGGTCTCCGTCGCATCATGTCCGCCGCGCGAGAACAGTTCGGCGGGCTTCGGTGCGCGCTCGGTATATTGCGCGGTGATGCTGGCGGAGAGCCCATACCAGGGCAGATCCTGGATCAGACCGATGCTGCCGCTCTTCGGCGTGAAGGTCAGGTTGCGCCCGACCGCCGGCCCGATCGCGCCCGGATCTGCATTGAGATCGAACTCGTTCGGGATCGACGATGGCGTAGTGCCCGACAGCTCGACATGCTCGATGCGGCCGGCGATCTGCGCCTTCGTGGTCTCGGTGAATTTGAACTCGTTGAAGCTGTAGCCCGCGACCCGGGTGTTCTTGTTCGGATCCCAAAGACCGTTGAGAGGGCTGCCGATGTCGTCAGGGCTCGGTGCCGTGAGTTCCTGATGGTTGACCTGCAGGCCGAAGGCCGAAGTAATCGTGGCGAAGCGCGCATTGAACGGCATCATCTGCACCTCGAGCCGGCCTTCCTGCTCCTTGTTGGTGAAGGTCTGGCGCACGCCGTCGCTGGTCGGATCGGTGGCATCCGCGAGGCCGATCTCGTTGTGCTTGTAGTTCGTCGCGCCGACCCAGAAGCGGATCGCCTCGATTGCCGCAGCATCCGGACGATACTCACCCTTGGCCGTGAACTTGGTCTGCTGGCCGGCGATGCGGGTGCCGACTTCGGCGCCTTCGACGCCGGGAATGCGATAGGTCGTGTTGTTCTGCGTGATCGCAGCACCGATATAACCGCCGGTGAAGAAGTAGGAACCGCCGACCGATGCGCCGGCCGACTGGTTCGACGAATTCGGCTGCTTGCCGTTGAAGGCGAGGCCGGGCTCCGCATAGGGATAGCTCGGCACATTATAGTCGCCCGCTTTGCGGCCATAGACGTCGGCATGGACGGCGACGTTGCCGCCGCCAGCATCGAGCAGGATGCCGCCATCGACACCGCGATCCACCGAACTGAACGAGGTGCGGACTTCCGCATTCATGCAGCCCGGCGCCGCGAGACCGGCAGCCGGCGCCTTCACCGGCATGCCGTAGCTCTGGAACGGCGCCGCCACGGCGCAGTTCGGCAGCGCGTCGGGAATGCGATTGTTGGACGCGCTGACCACGCCGCCGATCGACTGCGAGCCGTAACGCAGCGTCGCCGGGCCGCGGATCACCTCGACCTGATTGGCGGCAAACGGATCGACAGGCACGAAATGATCTTCGCCGAGATCGGATGCGCCGTTGCTGCCAATGCCATTCTCGACAATGCCGACGCGATTGACGTCGAGACCCCTGATGATCGGCCGGCTCGAGGCGCCGGGCGCGTAGCCGGAGCCGGTGATGCCGGGCTTGTTGGCGAGGAGGTCGCCGAGCGTCGAGGCACCGGAACGGCGGATCTCGTCATTCGGCACCACGGTGACGGTGGCGAACTGATCGGTAACGATCGGGAGTTCGCCCTGCTGCGCCTGCACGGCCGGCTCTGCCTCGACCGGCACCGGCGCGGCATTGCGGTTCGGCGCGGGGCGCGTGACATGAGTATGCGCGGTGCGTGACGGCACCGGCTTGCGGCGCACGATCGGGCTTGGCGCGGTGACTTCCACGGCGGGAAGCTGCGTCTGCGCCAGCGCGGATTGCGGGAGGCAGCTCAGTCCCACCACGGCAGATGTGCCGAACAGGAGGGCGCGCTTGAATTGAATCGACATAGGTTTGTCCTGACTTCACCGGCGGCGCGGTTTGTGCGCTTGAGCCGGGACTCGCGGTGATGCGAATCTGACTTCGGTTACGCTGCCTGCGAGGAATTCGCGGCAGCGATCGTCAAAGGTCGTGTCAGGAAACAGGAGGGCCGCGCGGCTGCGACGCGCCGCTGATGGCGTCGAGATGGTCGAATTCAGCCTCGGCGATCCGCTGCAGCAGGACGGCAGCCTGCGGCAACAGCAGGACCGGCGGCGCGGCGAACAGCGCTGTACCGGCCATCGCCATGACGGCGCAGATGGCGCAGGGATCGGCGCCGCGGTGATGGTGGTCAGTATCTGGAGCGGCCGGTGTCTGCGCAGCTTCGCCGGCAGCGAGGGCGATGGCGGTGTCGAGAGGGGCCGCGTGCACCGTCCCGCCATGGACATGGCCGAACGACAGAACGAGCTGCACCGCCAGCGCGAACAGCGCCAGCTTTGCCCCATTCCTGATATTCGCGCGAAACCACTTCATGCCGACAGGCTGCCCCGGCATCGGTCGGCGGAGAGGTCTGCCAGCACCGATGTTATAATGTAACATCGCGCGACAGGCGGCCGGGTGTCAACGGCCAGTCATCTCCGGACACAGAAACCCGGCCTGCTGTGGGATTACGGCAACGCTTCGCGTCGATGGATGTTGGCCAATCCACGCTGATGATGAGAGGGACCGAAATTGCGCGTTACACCGTCGCGCGCCTTGCAATGGCTGTCGCATGCGCGCTGGCCAGCACACGCGCCGTCATCTTCTGAAATTGCAGCGCTGCCGGCGACAGGCTGCGGCCGGTCTGCTGAATCCAGGACAGTTGCCGCGTGATCGCCGGGCGCACGAGCTGGAAAGCGATCAGACCTGGGTACTGCTCGGTCGGCATCATATAGGAGGGCAAGATCGCATAGCCGATGCCCTTCGCCGTCATCGAAAGCGCCGTGTTGATGAGCGACACTTCGTGGGTCGGGATGAGCACCTTGCCATCGCGCCCCAGCCGTCGGTCGATCTGTGCTCGGATCAGCGTGTCGCGGCGCATCGCGATGGTCGGTAGTGTCGCGAGTTCATCCCACGATAGCGTTTGCATCGCTGCGATCGGGCAACCCGGCCAGCCGATGGCGCTGAGACGCCCTCTCACCAGAGGCGTCAGCGTCACCTCGGGCACCGGGCCATCCACGCTGCCGATGGCGAATTCGGCGTCCGACGCGAGCAGCGCGCTTACAAGCTGATCGGATGCGACATCGCGCATGATGACATCAACGTCGGGATAAGCGGTGCGGAATGTCGCGAGCACTGCCGGCATGAGCGCGGAGGCTGCACCGGCCGATGCGACGAAGACGACTGTGCCGCTCCGTGCTTCCGACAGGCTGCGCATCTGACGCGTGAGGCTGAGCGCGTCGCCCAACATACGCTCTGCGGCTCGAACTGCGTCGCGTCCGGCTGCGGTCGGTATACACGACCGTGTCGTGCGGTCGAACATTGGCAGGCCCAACTGCAATTCAAGCTGGCGGAGCAGCAGGCTGACCGCCGCTTGGGTGATGTGAAGTTCTTGAGCTGCGCGCGTCATCGAGCCTGTGCGGCTGACCGCGACCAGTGCTTCCAGTTGGCGAAGGGTGATATTCATGAGGTAATCTTATCAATCAATACTGGAAAAGCGACTTCTCTTATCAAGAGTTGCGGGTAGCTTCAACGTAACGCGCGCAGACGCGGTCGAGGGAGCCAGCCATGCAAGACTATGAGACATCCGTCGTTATCGTTGGCGCAGGGCCTGTGGGCCTCACCGCTGCTCTGGACCTCGCATCCAGAGGGATAGACGTGATCGTGCTCGAGACGCGGCACGCCGGCGAGCCGCCCAATGTCAAATGCAACCATGTTTCGGCGCGATCGATGGAGGTTTTTCGCCGGCTTGGCATCGTGACCCAAATCCGCGACGCCGGTCTGCCGCCCGACTTTCCCAACGATTGCTCGTATCGCACCACCGCAACGGGCATCGAACTCAGCCGGATCGTCATTCCGTCGCGCGCCACGCGCTACACCGCAACGGATGGACCTGACACGTGGTGGCCGACGCCTGAACCGCCGCACCGCATCAACCAGATCTATCTGGAGCCTGTTCTGTTTGCGAACGCGGCCGCCAATCCCAGGATCACGATTTTGTCCCGCACCGAGATGGTGCATTTCGATCAGGACATATCGGGCGTCTCGGTCAAGGCCCGTGGGCTCGATGAGGACCGATCCTTCACCATCCGTGCCCGTTTTCTCATTGGATGTGACGGCGGCCGCTCATTGACACGCAAGCTGATCGGCGCGTCATTTGTAGGAACGCCTGTGATCCAGCGGGTTCAATCGACCCTCATCGATGCGCCGGATCTGAAGACCCTGATGCAGCCCCACACACCAGCCTGGATGGTGCTGGCGCTCAACCCGCGCCGGACCGGCACTGTCGTTGCCATCGACGGGCATGACCGGTGGCTGATCCACAATCACCTCAAGCCGGACGAGCCGGAATTCGACTCGGTCGATCGCGACTGGTCCATCCGTACAATTCTGGGCGTCGGGCCTGATTTCAATTACGAGGTCGTCAGCAAGGAAGACTGGGTCGGGCGCCGTCTTGTCGCCGATCGCTTCCGCGACCGCCGCGCCTTCATCTGCGGGGATGCTGCGCATCTGTGGATGCCTTACGCCGGCTATGGAATGAACGCCGGCATCGCGGATGCGGTTTCGCTCTGCTGGATGCTTGCAGCGCATCTCAACGGCTGGGCGGATGCCGGTCTGCTCGATGCCTATGCGGCCGAACGTCAGCCGATCACCGATCAGGTGTCGCGGTTTGCGATGGAGCATGCGCTGGCCAGCATCAGCCAGCGCGGTGCCGTGCCTACGGTGATCGAGGAAGACAGCGAAGCGGGTGCGGCGGCACGTGCCGCGATCGGCCGCGCCGCCTATGATCTCAACGTGAAGCAATACTGCTGCGCGGGGCTCAATTTCGGCTACTTCTACGATCAGTCACCGGTCATCGCCTATGATGGCGAGGCACCTCCGGCCTATACGATGGGCGATTTTGAACCCTCGACGGTGCCGGGCGCCAGGATGCCGCATGTCTGGCTGAGCGATGGCCGTTCGATCTTTGACGCGATGGGGCCCGGCTATACGCTGTTGCGCTACGATCCGACTTGCGACGTGACTGCGCTGAGAGAGTCCGCGCGCCGCAACGGAGTTCCTCTGACGCTGATTGATCTGTCGATCGCGGATGTCGATGCAGGGCAACCCGCTGAAGCATTGCTGCTGGTGCGGCCAGATCAGCATATTGCCTGGCGTGGTCGCCTCCCTCCGCCGGACCCCGACGCGTTGATTGATCTCATCACGGGCAGAACCGCGTCTACGCATCGGAGCGCAGCCCCGCACCAAAACTCAGCCTCGCATACTGTTTCGGGAGCAATCGCATGACTGTATTCGCTCCGACCCGCAGGATGTTGCTTGCAGGCGCCGCCAGTTCGATCGTGGTCGGTACGACGACGCCCGTGTGGGCCGCCTATCCTGACCAACTCATCAAGATTGTCGTCACCTTTCCGCCAGGCGGCAGCGCCGACATCTTCATTCGTGCGCTTGAGCCGGTGATCGCTGCAGACCTGAAGCAGGGCTTCATCATCGAAAATCGCGGGGGCGCGGGCGGCAATATCGGCATGCAGGCGGTGGCGCAGGCGAAGCCTGACGGCTACACCTTAGGCGTGGCGCCGGCAGGCGCACTGACCATCAACCCTCATATCAGCCCGGCGACGTCTTTCGATCCGATCAAGGATCTGGCACCGATTACGCTGCTTGCCGATATCCCGTTTGTGCTGGTTGCGTCGCCTGACGCCCCATTTGCTACGCTCAAAGAAGCGCTTGCGGCTGCTGCTGCAAAGCCCGGACAACTATCGGTGGGCTATGGCGGCAACGGCACCGTGATGCACATGACGGCTGCGCTGTTTCTCCAAACAACGAATGTCAAACTGACGCTCGTTCCCTATCGGGGCACAGGGCCTGCGGTGACCGATGTCCTTGCCGGGCATATCCCGCTTGCGGTGTTGGACATCCCCAGTTCGCTGGAATTGATCCGTGCCGGGCGACTGAAACCACTTGGCGTCACCAGTGCCAAGCGCGTGCCGTTCCTTCCCGAAGTGCCCACACTCGATGAGCAAGGTGTTGCCGGGTTTGAATCGACGGGCTGGTTCGGCCTCGTGGCTCCCGCCGCGACACCTGGTGACATCGTGACCCGCTTGAATGCCGCCTTCGTCAAGGCTCTGGGAGACCCGGACGTGATCGAGAAGCTGCGGACGATCGGTGCACAGCCGGCACCAATGACGCCGGAAGCCTTCGCGGCCTATATCCGCTCGGAAAGCGCCAAATGGGGGCGTCTCACGCGGGAGATGAACCTCGCGGCGCAATGACCCGCGCCGCCATTGGTTCGTGCTATCGGCTCTCCCGGAGCCACGTCGCAGCGAATGCGCCGAGCAGCAGCAGCAGCCCGATCAGGCCGGCAAACATCGGCAGCACGCCGACGCCGCGGACCACGCTGGCATCGCGCATATGCACGCCCATCCAGCCGTCGCCACGGAAGACGGTCGAGGAGCGCACCGGCACGATGCGCGGCAGCTCGACGCCCGAGCCTTCATTGATCCGTCGGGCGTCGCCACCACTGGCCTGCGCCAGCGGCTTCAGCATCTCGGTGGTCGAGGTGACCTCGGAGAATTCCTTCGGGTTGATCGGGCCGACATTGATCAGCGCCTTCAGCGTGCCGTCGGTGGCCTGCCACAGGCCGAGTTCATCGGCCGGCGTGGTCGCGCGCCACAGGCCGGGCTCGCCGGCTGACAGCGTCAGTTCGCGGGTCTTGCCTGATGGTGAGGTCACAGTCACGGGCTGCACGGCGTCGCCCATGGTCTGGCGCAGCACAACGAGATCCTTGCCCTGACTCTGCAGCTTGAGTGCTTCCTCGTCGAGATCCGGCTGCTTCATCAGCCAGTGCGACGTGCGACGGAGCAGATCGAGATGCGGGCCGCCGCCTTCATAGCCGCGCGCCCACAGCCAGATGTGATCCGACAGCAGCAGCGCGACGCGGCCTTCGCCGGACCGCGACAGCAGCAGCAGCGGCTGGCCGTCGGCGCCAGTCATCACAGGCGGCGTGGTGGTGTTGCGGGTCTCGACGGTGCGGAAGAAGCGGCTCCATTTCGGTGGCTCGGAATTGGAGCCTTCGAGCCCGCGCGTCACCGGGTGACGCTTACCGATATCGCTGAGATGCGCATAGAACGGCTTCTCGCTGACACCGACGGGTTCGGCAGGGAGCACCGAATCCAGCGGTGTGCGCCAGATCGAGGTGTTCGACGCATAGTCGGGACCAGCCGACACCAGCACGGCGCCGCCGGCGCGGACATAGCGCGCGATATTGTCGAAATAGGCGATCGGCAGCACGCCCTGGCGGGCATAGCGATCGAAGATGATCAGCTGGAATTCGTGAATCTTTTGCTGGAACAGTTCGCGGGTCGGAAACGCAATCAACGACAGCTCATTGATCGGCGTGCCGTCCTGCTTCTCCGGCGGGCGCAGAATCGTGAAATGCACGAGATCGATCGAGGCATCGGACTTCAGCAGGTTGCGCCATGTGCGCTCGCCGGAATGCGGCTCGCCGGAGACCAGCAGCACGCGGAGTTTGTCGCGCACGCCATCGATGGCGACCACGGCGCGGTTGTTGACCAGCGTGAGTTCGTTGTCGAGTGGCGAGGCTTCGATCTCGACGATGTTCGGACCGGCATGTTTGATGTCAATATCGACCGACACGGTCTGGCCCGACAGCACCGTGCGCTCGCTCAGCGTATCGCCGTCGCGGCGGATGGCGACACGGGCGCGCTCGCCGGTGACACCCTGATCGTCCAGGCGAAACGTAACGCGTTGCGACTGGCCGACGATGCCAAATCTGGGAGCAGCCGTGATGGCGATGCGGCGATCACGTTCGTCCTTGCGGCCGGTGATCAGCGCATGCACCGGCGCATTGAAGCCGAGACCCGCGACATTGGCCGGGATGTCATGGACACGGCCGTCGGTGATCAGGAAGGCGCCCGCGACACGGTCTGTCGGCACGTCGGAGAGAGCGGAGGACAGTGCGCCGAACAATTTGGTGCCGTCGGTTTCGCCATCAGCCTGTCCGGCTTCGACGACACGGACCTCGAGGCCCTTGACCTGCTTCAGCCGGTCGACCAGCTGCTTCTGCGCTTCCTCGGTTTCCTTGGTGCGCGCGCCGAAATTCTGGCTCGGGCTCTTGTCGATGACGACGGCGGCGACCGATGTGAGCGGCTCGCGCTCCTCGCGTGTGAAGGAGGGATTGGCGAGTGCCAACAGGATCAGCGCCAATGCGGCCACACGCACGGCGGCACCGCGTGCACGGCCGAGCAGTAGCAATGCTGATATCGCGACGATGGCGGCGAGGCCGATCCACAGCACGATGGTCGGGACGAGGGGCGTAAACGCGATGCCGTATTGCATGTCGCGCTCCTATTGTCCGAGACGTTCGATGAGCGCCGGCGCGTGCACCTGATCGGCCTTGTAGTTGCCGGTCAGCGTGTACATCACGATGTTGACGCCGGCGCGGAACGCGAATTCGCGTTGCCGCGGTTCGCCGGGCGTCAGCGGCAGCATCGGCTGGCCGTCCGGCCGCATTGCCCAGGCGCCGGCAAGATCGTTCGAGGTGATGATGATCGGCGATACGCCGTCGCCGCCGCGAGCCGGACGCGAGGCAGCGTCATCGCCATCGTCGCGCGGCAGGGTCTCGACCCAGGTCGGTCCGGAATTGAAGCGGCCGGGGAAGTCGCGCAGAAGATAGAAGGTCTTGGTCAGCACATGTTCGCGCGGCACCGGCTCGAGCTCGGGCACATCGAGCGAGGACAGGATATTGCGCAGCGTCAGCATGCCCGGCGTCTGCGACTCGCCATTAGGTCCGGGCGGCGCCTCGACGGCGTCGCGGGTGTCGAACAGCACCGTGCCGCCTTGCTTCATGTAAGCGTCAATGCGGTTGATGGCTTCCTGCGGCGGCTTGGCCGCGCCGGGAATGATCGGCCAGTAGATCAGCGGGAAGAATGACAGTTCGTCGCGAGAAGGATCGACACCGACCGGTTCGCCGGCTTCCAATGCTGTGCGCTGCGCGAGAAACAGCGTCAGTCCGGTCATACCCGACTTCACGATCGAGTCGACATCGGCATTCCCCGTGACGACATAGGCCAGACGCGTCTGAGACACCGCCTTGACTGCGAAATCGTCGCTGGCCGGATCGGCGCGTGACGGCGTCGGCGCGCCGATCACACTCGTCAGCGCGAGAGCAACTGCGAGTGCGGTAGATACAGCGCGGCGACGGAACATCGCGGCAATGGCACCGCCGAGCAGCGCGACGATGATCGCGTCCACCAAAAACAGCGCCAGCGCCGTGGAGAGCAGGATGCCGCGAAGGTCGCGAGGTTCGGCATTGGTGTAGCTGGCGCGGTTGGCCTTCAGGCCTGAGAAATCGATAGGCTCAATGCGATCGGCCGATGCCAGCGCATTCACCGCGAGCGGGCCATCGGCAGGGCCATAGAAGCCCGGCGGGTGATCGAGCGTGGCGCGGTCGCGATAGTCAGCGGCGAGCGGCTTGGCCGTCGATGGCGGCGGGGTGAAGGCACCGAAACCATCAAGGGTGCGCAGCGGCGCAACCGTTTCCGCGCCGGTCTCGCCGGCGACACCTGCGCCGGGCGTGGACGTATAGCCGGAGATATCGACGACCCTGCGCAGCATTTCGACGAAGGTGCCAGACAATGGCAGATCGGACCAGCGCATATCGGCGCTGACATGGAACAGGGTGACGAGACCTTTGCCGCGGCGTTCGCCGGTGACCAGCGGCGTGCCATCGACCAGCGACGCCCAGCTCTTTGAGGCCAGCGCAGCGTTCGGCTCGGCGAGCACCTGGCGGTTCACGGTGATGTCTTTCGGGACAGGCAGACCGGCGAAGGGACCATCGGCGGCGAAGGACGCCAGATGTTGCGGCTTCTCCCAGGTCAGGCTGCCGCCGAGGCTGCGGTCGCCGCGGCGCAGTTTAACCGGGACGAGATCGTCATCGCCTTGCGCGAGGCGTGGGCCGGCAAAGCGCACCAGCACACCGCCTGCATCGATCCAGGCATTCAGACGCTCGCGGATTTCCGGCGACAGCGTGCCGACATCGGCCAGCACGATCATCGGAAGTTTCTGGTCCAAAAATTGCGTGATCGCCTGTTGCGGCGCCCCGCGATCGCCGAGGCGGACGTCAGCGAATGGCGCCAGCGCGCGCGTTAGATAGAAGGTCGAGGCTAGCAGCGGCTGCGCGGTATCGTTGGTGGCGCCCGAAACGATGCCGATGGCGCGACGGCGCCAGCGCTTGTCGAGCAGTTGCACGGCGCCGGCGGAGCGTTCGCCGGTGATTTCAAGCCGCGCGATGTCGTTGCGCAGTTCCACGGGCAGATCGAACGAGGCTTCGGTCTCGCGGTCGTTCGGTGTGAACAGGAACTTGGCTTCGCCAACCGGCGATCCCTTCTGGTCGAGGCCGCGCACCACGCCGCCGTCCGGGCCGCCGCTATTGGCGCGCAGCACCTTCACGGTCATCTTCGCCGCGGCATTTTCCGCTGCGACCAGCGCATGGGCCGGCGTGGCGCCGCCGTCATAGATGGTCAGTGTGCGGTCGCCGATGGTCTTCGCAAGGCCTTGCGTGAAATCCGCGCCACGGCCGGTGTCGACGCCGTCGGAGAGCCAGACGATTTCGCTGTCGCCGGTGGCCTTCAGGAAGCGCTCCAGCGCCGGCAGCGTATCGACGCGGTCGATGGCATAGGGCTTCGGCGAGAGCTGGCGCAGCGCGACGCGTGCGGTGCCGCCGGGTAGCATTGTGATGTCGCGGTTCGGTTCCGACAGCGGAACAAGGGCCACGCCGCGGCGATTGCTGTCGGCATTGGCAATCAGCTCATCCGCCGCCTTGACGCGAGCGTCCCAGCTCGCCGCGGCGCTCCAGCCATCGTCCAGCAAAATCGTCAGCGGGGCGTTGCTGCCGGCAGCTCCGGTCTGCGGATTCCAGACCGGGCCGGCGGCAGCAAAGATGATCAGTGCCGCAGCCAGCAGGCGCAGCAGTGTCAGCCACCACGGCGAGCGCGACGGGGTCTCTTCCTTCGGCGTGATATCGAACAGCAGACGTGTCGGCGGAAACGCGATGCGCTGCGGGCGCGGTGGCATCACGCGCAGCAACCACCATAGCACCGGAAGGCTGATCAGGCCGAGCAGCAGCAGCGGTTGGGCGAAGGCGAGCGGAAAGCCACCGATCATGCTGAACGTCCTGCCTTGACCATGCTGCCGCCGCCGGCAGATTTGTTGACCATCATGCCGCCATGCAGGAACAGCAGCAGCTCAGCCGCCGAGCGGCTGGTGGTGTGTGTCGAGAACAGCCAGCCGAGTTTGGCGGTTTCAGCGCGGATTTCCTCGCGATGCGCGGCGACGCGGGCGACGTAGTCTTCGGCCCAGGTCTGTGCACGGCCGGCGGTGATGACATTGCCGCTTTCCGGCTCGACGAATTCGACGCGGCCGGAATAAGGGAAACTCTCCTCGGCGGGATCGACGACCTGCACCAGTGCGCCATGCGCGCCGGATGACGACAGACCGGCCAGCATCTCCTTGATCTCCGGCATCGGCGACCAGAAGTCGCCGAGCACCACGATCTCGGCCAGTGCTGAGGGCACAAACGAAGGTGGCAGGCTGGCGCGGTTCGTCGTGTCGTGCAGCATCGCCTGCGCCATCTTGTCGATGACGCTGCGGCTGGACGTCGGATTCATCAGGCCGGGCACGCCGACGCGTTCACCGCCGGCCACCAGCAATTCAGCCAGTGCGAAGGTGACGATCAGCGCGCGTTCGAGCTTGCTGTCGCGCGCGCCCTTGGAGGCAAAGGCCATCGACAGCGACCGGTCCGGCCACAGCCAAACGGTGTGCGCGGCTTCCCATTCCTGCTCGCGGACATACAAATGATCGTCGCGCGCCGAACGGCGCCAGTCGACATTCTGCGACGGTTCGCCGGAGACGAAGCGACGATATTGCCAGAAACTTTCGCCATGGCCGGCGCGGCGCCGGCCATGCAGGCCATGGATCACCGTCGCGGCGATGCGCCGGGCCTCCAGCACCAGACGCGGCAGCGATGCAGCAAGCGTACGGCTTTCACCATCGGCGCGGCGGACTGCGATGATCTCCTGCGTGGCGTGATCCGGCGCTGCGGCCATTAACCGATCCGCGTCTTGAGCTGACGGATGACGTCGGGGACCGTGCGACCTTCGGCGCGTGCCGAGAATGTCAGCGCCATACGATGCTTCAGGATCGGTTCGGCGAGATAGAGCACGTCGTCGATCGACGGCGCGAGACGGCCATCGAGCAATGCACGGGCACGCACTGCCAGCATCAGCGACTGTGACGCGCGAGGACCTGGGCCCCAGGCGATCAGCTTGCTGGCATCGCCGGCGTCCGGTCCCGGACGTGCCGAGCGCACCAATGTAAGAATCGCTTCGACCACGCTGTCGCCGACCGGCAGACGGCGGATTAGGCGCTGCGCGGTAATCAGCGTTTCAGCGGTCACGGCAGCCTTGGCGATGGTTTCTTCGGCGCCGGTGGTTTCGAACAGGATGCGGCGTTCAGCATCGCGATCCGGATAATCGACGTCGATCTCCATCAGGAAGCGATCGAGCTGCGCTTCCGGCAGCGGATAGGTGCCTTCCTGTTCCAGCGGATTCTGCGTGGCCAGCACATGGAACGGCTTCGGCAGATCGTGCCGGGCGCCGGCGACGGTGATGTGCTGTTCCTGCATCGCCTGCAGCAATGCGGATTGCGTGCGCGGCGAGGCGCGGTTGATTTCGTCGGCCATCAGAAGCTGTGCGAAGACAGGTCCCGAGATGAAGCGGAACGAGCGCTTGCCGGCGACGCTCTCGTCGAGCACTTCGGCGCCGAGAATGTCTGAAGGCATCAGGTCGGGGGTGAACTGGATGCGCTTGGCATCGAGGCCGAGCGTGACGCCCAGCGTTTCCACCAGCTTGGTTTTGGCGAGGCCCGGAACACCGATCAGCAGCGCATGGCCGCCGGACAGGATGGTCACCAGCGTGTTTTCGACGACGCGTTCCTGGCCGAAGATGACAGTGGAGATCGCTTCCTTGGCGGCGCGCATCTGGCCAGCCACCTGTTCCGCGGAGCGGACAATCACGTCTTCGAGTTTCTCGACACTGTCAGCGCCAGCCATCCATTGCTCCTTAGGGTGAACGGCGCCTGAAATACGCCGCCGCATTTGTCGTCACGCCATCTTAGTATTCCATGGACCTGATGCTAAACTTAAGCGAAGGCCATGTATTTGTTGAATTAAACTATCCCCACAATATCGGGATGCGGCTATGAACTGCATCACGTTGTGGCGAGTTTGAATGTGACACCGCACGTTTCAAGACTTGAGGTTCAAGACTTGCACCAAACGTGCCAAATGGCAGTGGTAAAGTCAGGGCAAACAATGGCGAAGCAAGGGCAGATCGCAAATCAGGGGCTGGATGGCCTGACCACTGCGGCGAGGGATGCGGCGGCCAACGGTAAAGCCGGCAGGGGCCTGCCGCCGGTGCATCTGTGGAATCCGCCATTCTGCGGCGATCTCGACATGCGAATCGCTGGCGATGGTACGTGGTTCTATTTGGGAACGCCGATCGGCCGGCCCGCTTTGGTGCGCCTGTTCTCAACGATCCTGAAGCGTGAGGGCGGCAAGCACTTTCTCGTGACTCCGGTGGAGAAGGTCGGCATCACCGTGGACGATGCTCCTTTTCTCGCCGTCGAGATGCTCAAGGAGCAGGACACGCGCGGCACGGTGTTGAAGTTTCGCACCAATGTGGATGATTGGGTGGAGTGTGACAGCATACACCGGCTGCGATTCGAGATGGCTGAAGACGGCGGGCTGACGCCCTACCTGCATGTCCGCAGTGACCTGTGGGCCAAGGTGACGCGGGCGGTCTATTACGATCTGGTTGACATGGGCGAGGAGCGGATGGTCGATGGTATCGCGATGTTCGGCATCGCCTCCGCGGGCGCGTTTTTCGCCATGGCCGATGCGGAGCAGGTCAGGGAAGCTACATAAGTGAGCCGATTGAAGTGAGCCGGGCGAATGAGCCGATGCTGAAGACCGACGCGGATGCCGCGGATATCGGTTCAGTTGAGTTTTTCAAGCGGGCGAAGGCACGCCTGAATTTCGATGTGCCCGAGGGGCTCACCGACGCCAGCATCGTTCCCGTCACCGGCGATGCCGGCAACGACCGCATGATCCAGATCGTGGCGCAGGAGCGGCCGATCCGCCCGGCCGCGGTCCTGATCGGCATCGTCGAACACGAACAACCAACTGTGCTGCTTACCCAGCGCTCCGCGCATCTCAACGATCATGCCGGACAGATCTCGTTTCCCGGTGGCAAGATCGATCCGACCGATGTCTCGCCGCTGGACGCCGCGTTGCGCGAGGCCGAGGAGGAAATCGGTCTCGATCGCTCCTTCGTCGAGCCGATCGGTTATCTCGATCTCTATGCAACCGGCTTCGGCTTTCGCATCCTGCCGACGCTGGCGCGGGTGAAGCCGGGCTTCAGTCTCACGATCAACGAGAACGAAGTCGAAAGCGCATTCGAGGTGCCGCTGGCGTTTCTGATGGACCCCGCCAATCATCAGTTGCACAGCAAGGAATTCCGCGGCATGGAGCGGTCCTATTACGCGATGCCGTTCGCCGAACGTTATATTTGGGGCGCTACCGCAGGCATCCTGCGCGTGCTGTATGAACGGATCGTGCTCACATGATCCGTCCGGTTCTGACCGAAGTCGGCATTTTCCTCATCCCGTTCGCGCTTTATGCCATTTTCCTCATCGCGACCAAGAATGGCGTGACACTGAAATCGTCATGGCCGATGCCGGTGATGATCAGGCTCGCCATCGCTGCCGCCGTGCTGGTGATTGTCAGCCTCGTGCTGCTGGCGCAGTTTTCCGGCGCGCCGCCGGGATCGACCTATGTCCCGGCGCATATCGAAAACGGCAGGCTGGTTCCCGGGGTCGAAAGATGAGCGTGCGCAAACTGCCCGACGCGCCGTGGCTCACGTCAGGACCGTCCGGGCAGGTGCTGGCGCTGCTCAATGGCAATGGCGAGGAAGCCCGCGCGGTCGGCGGCGCTGTGCGCAACGCTCTGATGAAATTGCCAGTGGGCGAAATCGATATCGCCACGACGGCCATGCCCGATGAAGTGATCCGCCGCGCCAAGGCGGCCCATATCAAGAGCGTACCGACGGGCATTGAGCACGGTACGGTGACGCTGGTGGTCGATGGCGCACCGTTCGAGATCACGACATTGCGCGAAGACGTCGAGACCTTTGGCCGCAAGGCCAAGGTGGCATTCGGGCGCGACTGGAAGCGCGATGCCGAACGACGTGATTTCACGATGAACGGTCTTTCCGCATCCATCGACGGCGTAGTGCACGATTATGTCGGCGGCCTCTCCGATCTCGATGCCCGGCGGGTGCGCTTCATCGGCGATCCCGATAGGCGCATCGCCGAAGACTATCTGCGCATTCTCAGGTTCTTCCGCATTCATGCCGCCTATGGCGCCGGGGTACCGGATCGCGAAGGTTATCTCGCCAGCATTCGCGGCCGCGATGGACTGGCGGGAATATCGGCCGAACGTATCAGGATGGAGCTGCTGAAGCTGCTGGTGGCCGATGGGGCCTTCACGGCGGTGGATGCGATGGTCGATGCCGGCCTGATGCTACGGATCGCGGGCGGCGTCACCTACAAGGGACCATTCGCGGCGATGATCGCCATCGAGCAGGTGCTTGGGCAAAAACCCGATGCGGTTCTGCGGCTTGGCGCGCTCGGCGTGGCTGTCACCGAGGATGCGCGGCGACTAGCTCAAAGGCTGCGGCTGTCCAATGACGAAACAAAGGCCTTGGATTCCATGGGCCATCGCTGGTGGCGGCTGAAGGGCATGGATGAATCCCATGCCCGGCGGCGGCTCTATCGCTTGGGCGAAACCCGTTATCGCAACCGCATGATGCTGGCCTGGGCGCGCGCCGGCCGCGAAGCCGACAGCGAGGTCTGGAAGGCGCTCGTAACCTTGCCGGAGCGGTGGACTCCGCCGGTGTTTCCGCTCAGGGCTGCCGACTTCATGGCGCGCGGCATCGCCAAGGGCCCGGCGCTCGGCCATGTGCTGGCGTTGGCGGAAGATGCCTGGCTGGCGCTGGACTTTCCGATGGAGGTCGATGTGTTGACTGTTATCGCCGACCAGACGATTGCGCGATTCAAGCACGACCATCAGCTCTAAGTCTCGACGGCACCATGAAGCATGTCATTCGCCCCGGTTCTGCCGATATCAGCGATGATGCCGACGTCGTTGTGCCGTGGTGGAGTTTCACCAAGACGCTGATTGCCGCCACGGCACTGACCATGGTGCGTGATGGACAGTTGGCTCTGGATGATGCGTTGCCGGGCGAGTCCTTTACGCTCCGCCAGTTGTTGCAGCATCGCGCCGGTCTGGCCGACTACGGTTCTGTTACGGCCTACCATGCGGCTGTCGCTGCCAATGAAGACGCGTGGCCGGTGGACCGGCTGCTGCATTCAGTTTCTGCTCTGCATGCCGAAATTGAGCCGGGCCATTTTGCCTATTCGAATGTCGGCTATTTGCTGGTCAGGCAGCATCTCGAACAAGTGAGCGGGTTGACCCTCGATGCGCTGATGCAACGGCGATTGTTCGAATCGCTCGGTGTGGTCGGGCCGCGCATCGCCAATCAACGCAGCGATCTCGCCGATGTCCGGATGGGCAATGCGCAGTCTTACGATCCGCGCTGGGTCTATCACGGGCTGGCGGTCGGGACATTGCGCGATGCCGCAATGCTGTTGCACCGCTTGATGACGACGGACTTGCTGCCTGTGGGGCTGCGCGACGAGATGTGCCACGGAATCGCAGTGGGTGATCCCGGTACAGGACGTCCGTGGCAACACGCGGCTTACGGCCTTGGCGTTATGGCTGGAACGACAACCAGTAATTTACGCGTCGTCGGGCATACCGGCGGCGGTCCGGGCAGTGGCATCGCCGTCTATCATTGTCCCGAACATGCGCAAGCAACCGTTGCGGTCTTCGCGACCGACGGTGCTGCAGGCAATATCGAGGCGGACGCGTTCAAACTCGGTCTGCAAAGATGAGCAACAAGCCGCCGCCGGACATTTGCGCCCGGCGGCGGACGGCCTGATCAGGCCACCTTGCTCTTGTGCTCTTCTTCTTCGTCGTCGTGTTCTTCAGCTTCGTCCTCTTCGCTCTCGTCTTCGTCGTCATGCGGGATGACGAGGGCGAGTTCGAGCACGGCACGCGGAAGGGTCTCGCGGAACAGATCGCCTTCCTCGCCCAGCCAGATGCATTCGATGTTGTCGCCGTCAACGTCGGCCACGGTCAGCGGGCAACCGCCCGACTTCAGCATGACGACATCGCCTGATTTCAATTCCATGGTCGGCTCCCGAAATGTGTTTGACGCGCACTGAGTCTAGCTCCGCGTCATGACAGGCCGAACACGGGGATGTTTCTGTCAGCTATTTTTGCTGAAGCAGTTTTGCGAGTTCCGCGCCGAGGCCGACGCTCTCCAGCGCAGGCGGCGGGCTGCTGTCGAGACCTTTCGCTGCTGCGGCGATCACGGCACGCGTGCCGGTTTCGACGGAACACAAGACGGGTACCGGCACGTCAGCTTGGATGCGAGACGCAAGGCCGGCGAGTGCTGCGCCGCCAAGGATCACGACCTCGGCCCCGTCGTCCGTGGCACAGGCCGTGCAAGCGCTGGCGAGCGCGGCCAGTGCTGCATCGGGATTCCGCGCGATATCGCCGCCGGTCGGTGCGATGGTGCGCACCTTGGCGAGCTTGTCGGCCAAGCCGATGCTCCCGACGAATTCCCGGAGCATCGGCCCCCAGAGCGCGCCGCCCGTCACAATGGCGAAACGCCCGCGTCTGGACGCCTCGATGCAGGACGCTTCGGCCATGCCGACCACGGGAACGTCTGCAATTTCGCGCAGCGCCAGCAGGCCGGGGTCGCCGAAACAGGCGAGGTAGACCGCATCGCAGCCGGCGCCATGAGAAGCATAGGCGTCGAGCGCCGCATGGCCTGCGATGGCCGCCGAGGCGCGCGTTGAAATATAGCGGGCGCCGAATCGGCCAGTCACCGGCACAAAGGTCGCGGCATCGCCGGCTATGGCCTCGACATGCCGTTTTACGAGCGTGGTGACGCTCTCGGTGGTGTTGGGATTGATCAGCAGGATGCGCACGGGATGGGCTCTCGATGACTCCGTCCACTATAGGCGCCAGTGCGAGAAATGCACGGCGATCATCGAAACGCACGCGGGCGCATGAGACGTGCCGCCCGCGCCGTCCTAGCTGCCGGCGCCATAATAGGCTTCGCTGCGGACGATCTGGTGATCGGCATCGAAATCCATCATCTCGCACGCCCGGGTCGGTCCACCGGGCAGCGGCGCGCTCCACCAGACCGTCAGGCGCTGTAACGCGCCGTCCCAGGCGGCGCTCTCCAGGGTGAGATGTGGCTCGGATAGCCCGCCATAGGCGGCGTGCCAGTAGGTGCGAATGGCGTCGCGTCCCTTTATGGTGGATGATCCCGCCAGTTTCGTTGCCAGCGGGCTGCGCATCTCACCTTCGGGAGCAAAATGATCAACGATCGTATCGATCGCGAGCCGATTCCAGTTTGCAGCCCATTGCTGCGCGAATGCCATCGCGTCCTGCCGCGTCAACATGAGTCCCGTCTCCCTGTCGTGAGCCTTCGATGAGCCCATCTCCCAGAAAACCTAGCATCGCCGTTTCTCAAGTCAATGATATTGACCTTAAGAAACTCGATCCGCTCGATGACGCACTCGCGCTGATGTATTTCGGATGGCGCGGGATGACGCGCGCGGCTGACGAGTATCTGGCAACGGTCGGCCTGTCGCGGGTCCACCATCGCATTCTCTATGCCGTGCTGCGCGGCGATGGCATCACGATGTCGGATCTGCTGGCGATCCTGCAGATTTCGAAACAGGCGCTGCATCGCCCGATGAAGCAGCTGCTCGATGAGGGCTATGTGGCCGTCAAGCGCGATCCCGCGCGGCATCGTTTCAAGATTCTCGAACTGACGCCCGCCGGCCGTGCTGTCGAGCGCATCGCATCCGGCCATGAGCGCAAGATCATGGCCCGCGCCTTCAAGAAGGCGGGGGCGGGCAGCCAGGCCGCATGGTCGGCGGTGATGGCGGAGGCGGCGCGCGACTAGCCAAGTTCAAGTCTTGAGGTCAACAATATTGACTTGAAAGGCAAGCTCTGCCATCCCGGTCCCATAACAAGGATGTTCACGGGACGGCGGAGGCAAACATGACAACTGAGATTGGTGACGCGAGCAGCGGCCTTGAGCTTGTGCAGCAGGCCTTCGCCGCAGGCGGATTTGCGCGCGGCATCGGCCGCACACTCGGCATCAAGGGCGAGTCCGCAGAGCAGGGCAAGGTTGTGCTGGTCGGCTCGCCGAACGAGGATCACTACAATCCGCTCGGAACGGTGCATGGCGGTTACGCGGCCACGATGCTGGACGGCGCCATCGCATTGGCAGTGCAGACCTCGCTGCCTGCGGGCACTGGTTACGCGACGCTCGATCTCAAGGTCACCTACATTCGCGCTATGACGGCTGCATCAGGGCCGATCCGCGCCGAGGGCCGTATTATTCACATGGGACGCAGGATGGCCGCGACGGAGGGTACGCTGACCGACAAGGATGGCAGGCTTTGCGCCCATGCCACCGCCACCTGCATGATCACGGGAAAAGACTAGAGCATCATCCCGAAAAGTGGATACCGGTTTTCGTCGACAAACGAATTCGTTTGTCGAGAGATCTCCAATAGAGACTCTAGCCCTTCGGCCCGAAATACACGCAGCTCTCGTTGCAGCTGTCGCGAAACACGCCGACGCGGACGACCGGAGCCTTATCGGCGACGCGGTCCCAGATGAAGCGCGAGAGATTTTCCAGCGTCGGAATGCCGATCGCTTCGATCTTGTTGAGAAACTTGTGGTCGAGCGTCTTGCGCAGCTCGTCGAGGCTGCGGTCGAGCAAGCCGAGATCCATCACCATCCCGGTCACGGGATCCGGCACGCCGCGGATGGTGACTTCGGCGCGGAAGGAGTGGCCATGGATTTCCTGGCTCACTTCGCCGAGCGTGGTGTGAGACAGCGCATGCGCCGCCTCGAAGCGAAACGATTTGGTCAGTTCCCACATAGGAAGTCGTCGTCCTTAGAAGTCCGGGTCCTTAGCGGATCCCAAGTGTCTTGTGTGTCTGCACGCTTAGCCGCCATTGCGGGTGGCGTAGGCAGTAGTCCACTGCGTCAGCGGTATTGCTGATGGCGTCCGGCCCGTCCATCGGCTGCAATGAGAAACGCTCGAAGGTGAGGCCTTCGAATTTCTCCGGCATCGCCTGTGGTTGCGGATAGACCAGCTTCAATTCGTGTCCGCTGTGCACCACCAGTTCCGCACCGGCCTTCGGGCTCACGCAGATCCAGTCGATGCCTTCGGGCGGCGCGACCGTGCCGTTGGTCTCGACGCCGATCTCGAAGTCGCGCGCATGCAATGCGTCGATCAGTTCGGCGTCCACCTGCAGCAGCGGCTCGCCGCCGGTCAGCACCACATAGCGGTTATCGGAAGGGCCCACCCATTGCGCGGCGATGGTGTCGGCGAGTTTGTCGGCGGTGGGGTAACGACCGCCCAAAGTGCCGTCCATGCCGACGAAGTCGGTGTCGCAGAACTGGCAGGTGGAGTCGGCGCGGTCCTGCTCCCGGCCGGTCCAGAGGTTGCAGCCCGAGAACCGGCAGAAGACGGACGCGCGGCCGGCATGGGCACCTTCGCCCTGCAGCGTCAGGAAGATTTCTTTGACCGCATAACTCACTGTTTAAGCTCTCTAAAACCGGCATGTCCGATCCGGCTCGGGCCACGTCTCGGTTCCATATGGGGTAAGCGGCGGCTCTTAGCACGGCTGGGCCGTGGATGTCCCGGCCGATCACCGACATGTCAATTGCGATGTCCGGCGCGGGCCGCCAAAGGTCGATGACATCACGTCAAATTGTCGCACCTGGATACCATGCAGCCGTCGCTCGTCACATCCGGCAGTTCCGCCGCCGCCACGCGTACGTGCGGGACCTGCACCATGTGCTGCAAGGTCTATCGCATCGACGACCTCGCCAAGCCGGCGGGCAAGTGGTGCAAGCATTGCGCGATCGCGCAGGGCTGCAAGATCTATGACACCCGACCACAGCAATGCCGCGCCTTCGATTGCGTCTGGATCCAGGACGACGAGATGCCGGAGTCCTGGAAGCCGGAAAACTCAAAGATCGTGTTTTCGGTCTATCCGACCACCGGCTTCATCTATGGCCAGGTCGATCCCGGCACGCCTTTCGCCTGGCAGAAGGAGCCGATCCATTCCGGCCTGATCGCCTGGTCGGAGAAGCTGCTGGCAGAACGTCGCCACCTGCTGATCTTCGTTGGTGGCAATGCCACGCTGATCATGCCCACCGGCCCGGTGCCGATCGGCCCGATGTCGCCGGCGGATGGCTTCATCATCCGCGAAACCTTCACGGCGAAGGGCAAGGACTACATCGCCACGCGTGTGCCGAGCGGGCGGTAGTCAGCCGCGCACCTGCCGCAGTGCCTCTCCCAATGCCATGGCCACCGTCATCGCCAGATTGATCGAGCGCAGGCTCTCACGCATGGGAATAACAACGCGGCTGTCTGCAGCAGCCGCGACATCCTCCGGCACACCGGCGCTCTCGCGGCCGAACAGCAGAATCTCATCGTCAGAATAGCGATGGTCGAGATAGGGCTCCGCGCCCTTGGTCGTGAACAAGGCGAGCCGATACTTCGCCTCGCGCCGCCAGTCCTCGAAATGCCGCCAGGAATCGTGCCGGACGATGGAGACCTGATCGAGATAGTCCATGCCGGCGCGGCGGAAATGGCGGTCGGAGGTCGGAAAGCCCGCCGGTTCGATAATATGCGCTTCGACATCGAGACAGGCACAGAGCCGCAGGATGGTGCCGGTGTTCTGCGGAATGTCAGGCTGGTAGAGGGCGATGCGCACGGCGGACTTTCTCCGGCCGCATCTTGATCGACGCGACCCATGTCAGGCGATAGCGCCTGACATGCAGTCGGACAAGGCCGGCGGCTCTACTCAGCCGGCGCGAGTCGCGTATTCGAACGTGTTTCCGTTGTCTCGCGTACCTTCACGCGTGCGCGGCGCTTGCGCCACCAGATCACCACGCCGGTCACTGAGAGCGCCGCCACCACCAGACCCATCGCCGAAATCAGGATGCGGCCGGGCAGACCCAGGATTCGTCCCGAATGCATCGGGAACTGCATCTGCACGAAGATGTCCGCGGCGGTGCCGACCCAAGGCAGTTTGGCGCCGAGCGGACGGCCGTCTTCGCTGTCGTAAAAAAGCGACGGCGGACCGACGCCTGCGGCGCCGTGATCGTCGCCAGGCTCGAAGAAGAACACCTGATACACACCATGTGCCGGGCCGTAGAACAGCGAGCCGATCGGTGTGGTCCAGCCGCGCGCCTTGCCGTCGGCGGTGGCGCGCTCGAGGATCTGGGCCCAGGTCATCTTGGGTTCGATCGGATTATCGAGGTGACGATACTCACGCTGCTCGTAAGGCGTCGGCGTGTAGTCCGAGAACTTCTTCATCAGCGGCGAAAAGACTTCGAAATACAGGTTCAACGAGAACGCCGTGAACGCGATGATGAAGAGCAGGGCCCAGGTCCACAGGCTGAAGGCGCGGTGGATGTCGAAATTGATCCGGTAGGCGCTGCCCGAGGTCTTGATCATCCAGGCCGGCTTCCAGCGCGCCCAGAACCCCTTGCCGAGTTCGCGCGCGACGGCGGGAGCGGCTCCCGCCTTGACGCGTTTGCGCGATGGTAGTGTCAGATAGAATCCGATGAAGCAATCGATGGTCCAGATGATGGCGATGACGCCGAGGATGCGCATGCCCCAGCGGTCGCTGCCCCAGAATTCCGGGATATGCATCGTGTAGTGCAGCTTGTAGAGAAACGAGACGAAGTTCTCGCGGGTCACGGGCCAGACGGCGCCCCAATAGCGGCGGCCGAGTTCCTCACCGGTGTTGGGATCGAGGAAGATCTGATTGTAATCGAGTGTGTAACGCTTGCTTGTCGTGGGATCGATCCGCGGCAGAACAAAGAACGAGAGCGACTCATTCTTTTCCGGCGTCATGTACATGTGGATCACGCGCGCGCGCGGATCGCGCTGCTCGATCAGGCCCGCGAGTTCGATCGATGGTTTAGCGGGCCCCGCGGTGGTGACGTCCTTCAGCTTGCTGTTGAGGAGATCGTCAAGCTCGTGATCCCACGAGATAACCGCGCCGGTGACGCCCGAGAAGAACAGGAAGGCGGCGGTGAGGAGTCCAGCCCAGCGATGCAGGCGCCCGAAGATTGATCTCATGGCGTTCCGCCCGTGTTGTTGTGGTCGCGTTTACTACCAAGTGTCGCCACTGCCGGTCGAGAGACCGGCGGTGGCGTATTGTCGCGTTTTAGGGTGATTCTAATGTTCACCAGCGATAGGTCAGCTTGGCGACGACTTTGCGCGAGTCACCGTAGAAGCAACCATAAACGGGGCTGTAGCAGGATGAAACATAGCGGGTGTCCGCAATGTTGGTGACGTTGAGCGCGAGCCGGTAGTTCTTCTGATTATAGGCCAGTAGCGCGTCGACCACGGTGGCTCCCGGCACCTTGCTTGTGTTGGCATCGTCGGCCCAGCTATCGCCGATGTAGCGAATGCCGCCGCCGACCTGGACGCCCTCGAACAGGCCGCCTTGCATCGTGTAGTCGCTCCAGATGCCCAAGCGATTCATCGGCACGGTGGTCAGAGCCTTGCCAACATTCACCGGATCCTTGGTGACTTCGATGTCGATGTAGGAATAGGCGGCGCGGACATTGAAGCCGGCGGCGAGGGTGGCGGTGGCTTCCAGTTCGATGCCGCGAGAATTGACCTCGCCGGTTTGAATCGCCGTGAATGGCGCAACAGGCAGGAAGCGAACGACATTTTGCCGGGTCAGGTCGAAGGCGGCAAGCGTGATCATCGCATTGATGCCGACCGGCTGATACTTGATGCCGACCTCATGCTGATGCGCTGTTTCCGGCGCCAGCAGACTGCCATTGGCGATGTTCAGCACCGGCAGGAACGACTCCGAGTAGCTGTAATAGGGCGCCACGCCGCTGTCGAAATTGTAGATCACGCCCGCACGACCGGTGAAGGCCGAGGCGTCGGTGGAGGTCGATGAACCGTCCATGTAGTTGTCGTAGGTCGTCTTGGCGAAATCCTGCCGGCCGCCGAGCTGGACCGAGAGCCGGCCGAGCTTGATCTGGTCCTGGGCATAGATGCCGACCTGCGATTGCTTCACGCGATAGTCTTCGTAGAGGGCGCCCTTGGTCCAGGTGTTGGTGTAGACGGGGTTGAAGACGTTGAGGGGATCGGCGCTGTAGCTCGTGTTGACGTCGGTCGATGTCGTGTTTCGATAGTCGATGCCGAACAGCGTGGTGTGGCTCAGGACGCCGGTGGTGAAGTGGCCCTCCAGCTGGTTGTCGACGGCGATGGAGTTGATCGTAGAGGCCGATGATCCGCCGTAGCGGTAGAGCAGTCCGGCGGTTTCGTCGAGGTACCCGCCGGCATTGATGCTGTCGGATTCGTTGTGCATCCACGAGTAGCGCAGGTTCTGCCGGAAGGTCAGGTTATCGTCGATGTTATGCGCGAACAGGTAGCCAACCGAAGCGATCTCGTTGTCGTATCTGTTGAAGCCGGGTTCGCCGGTGTTGCGGTTGATAGGGATGATACGGCCCACATTCGGATAGATCGTGCCGGATGCCGGCAGGAACTGCAGACCCCAGCCGTTCTTCTCCTTCTGATAATTCGCCAGCACTGTGAGTGTGGTGTCTTCGTTCGGCTTGAAGGTGACGGCCGGCGCGATGAAGACGCGGCTGTCCCTGGCGTCATCGACCTGCGTGCCGCCGTCACGGACCAGGCCGGTCAGGCGATAGAGCACCGTGCCGTCCTTGTTGGCGGGACCGCCAAAATCGAACTCGCCCTGATAGCGGTCGAAACTGCCGCCTGACACCGAGATTTCGCCGAACTGCCGAGCGGTCGGAAGCTTGCTGACATAGTTGAGAATGCCGCCCGGCCCGCTGCCACCATACATCACCGAGGACGGCCCTTTCAGCACTTCGAGACGAGACGCGCCGAAGGGATCGAGGCTGTCGAAATGGATATAGGGCGTGCTGGGCAGTCGCAGGCCATCGAGATACAGCCCCTGCTGTGTCATGTCGAAGCCGCGGATCTGAATGCCGCCATTGCGGGTGTCGGAACCGCCATTGACGTCGCCATTGGCGCCCGCGGTGTAGCGCAGCGCCTGAGTGAGGGTCTGTGCGTCCTGGGTCTTGATCTGGTCGGAGGTGATCACCGAGATCGATTGCGGAGTTTCCATGATCGGGGTGTCGGTCTTGGTGGCGGAGCCGCTGCGATTGGCGACGAAGCCGATCACGGGGCCGCCGGCGCGCTCACCGGCGTTGGGATTGGCTGGTGCCACCGGTGCCGCCTGCGGCGCACGGGCCGTGCGATTGGCGCGGGCGGCGCGGCTGGTCGATGCGCGCTGGGCCGGCCTGGCCGTCGCCGGACGCGTACGCTGCTGCGGCGCATCCACCGTCACTGGCGGCAGGGCAGACTGAGCGTCGGCAGTACCTGTCGGAATCGACAAAGCGAGACCGCTGACGGCGCAAAGACATAGAGCCCGAAGCGTGTGCAGCCGAGTTGCCGATTCGATGAAGTGGGATGTTGTCATGACGCTGCGATGCCCCAGTTAGGCCGGCTCTACCGGTAAAATTTGGATGCTTTCGCTTTAGCGCAGGCGAAGAATGAGAACAGAATTAGGGATTTAGAACGTCTTCAAACGCGCTACTTGAGCGCGATTTGTTGCTGAAACGACGCAGAATTATTCACGATCATGAATTGTTGCTATTTTTGCCTGACCGTCGCGCGAATCATGGCGCGCGAGAGGTGTCCGGAAAATCGGCGGAGCGCGATCGACTGCGAATCGCGATCCCTTGTCCCGCCAAAAGGCTGATGGCCGTTTCCGATAGTCACGACGTGCCGAATTATCCGCCGCGCGGAAAGGCGTTGATTCTGTGGTGCATCGCATCTTGCTTCGCCGATCGTAGGCTTGCACTGCCGCACCAAGGGTGCCAATAGAACGATTCTGGACTGCGTGTTCTGCCTGTTAGGCAAGGACTAGTAGGCCTCTGCCGCCGTGGGGAGAATCGCGGGCGTCGGTTTTTTGCTTCAGGTCAACGCAAAGACGTGACCGGGAGTGTCTAAGCCGGCTGCAGATAAGAAAGGGTTGGGATCGTGACGACAACGTCTTCGGCGGAACACACGCGCCGTGATTTCTTGTTCGTGGCCACTGGGGCAGTGGCTGCAGTGGGCGCCGCAGCCGCCGTCTGGCCGCTGATTTCTCAAATGAATCCAGATGCTTCGACCATTGCGGCGGGTGCGCCGATCGAGGTCGATCTGGCCCCCATCGCCGAGGGGCAGGACATCAAGGTGTTCTGGCGCGGCAAGCCGATCTACATCATGAACCGGACCAAGAAGCAGGTCGAAGAGGCGCGCGCCGTTCCGGTGTCGAGCCTGCCCGATCCGCAGACCGATCAGGCCCGCGTCAAGGAAGGCCACGACCAGTGGTTGGTCGTCATCGGCATCTGCACCCATCTGGGCTGCATCCCGATTGCTCACGAAGGCGCTTACGACGGCTTTTTCTGTCCCTGCCACGGCTCGGTCTACGACACTTCGGGCCGCATCCGTCAGGGTCCGGCGCCGCTCAACCTGCCGATCCCGCCTTACGCCTTCGTCTCTGACACCAAGATCAAGATCGGCTGAGCTGTCGGATCCCATCCGATCTCGCGCCGATAGTGTTTTTCTCTTCTCAGGATCGCATCATGAGCGGACCATCGACCTACCAGCCGACCAATCCCGCTTTGCAGTGGATTGAAAAGCGTCTGCCAATCATCGGCCTCGTCCATTCCTCCTTCGTTGCCTATCCGACACCGCGTAACCTGAATTACTGGTGGACGTTCGGCGGCATCTTGTCCTTCATGCTCGGCGTGCAGATCGTCACCGGCGTGATCCTGGCGATGCACTACACGCCGCATGTGGATATGGCGTTCAATTCGGTCGAGAGCATTGTCCGCGATGTGAATTACGGCTGGCTGTTGCGTTATCTGCACTCCAACGGCGCATCGATGTTCTTCATCGCCGTCTACATCCATATGCTGCGTGGCCTGTATTACGGGTCGTACAAGGCGCCGCGCGAAATCCTCTGGATCCTTGGCGTGATCATCTACCTTCTGATGATGGCGACCGGTTTCATGGGCTACGTGCTGCCATGGGGCCAGATGAGCTTCTGGGGCGCCACCGTCATCACCAACCTGTTCTCGGCGATTCCCTATGTGGGCGAGAGCATCGTGACCCTGCTGTGGGGCGGCTATTCGGTCGGCAATCCGACGCTGAACCGCTTCTTCTCGCTGCATTACCTGCTGCCCTTCGTGATCGCCGGCGTCGTCGTGCTGCACGTCTGGGCGCTGCATGTCGCCGGTCAGAACAATCCGGCCGGCGTCGAGCCGAAGACCGAGAAGGATACCGTGCCGTTCACGCCCTACGCGACCATCAAGGATGGTTTCGGCATGGTCTGCTTCATGATCTTCTACGCCTGGTTCGTGTTCTACATCCCGAACTATCTCGGCGATCCCGATAACTACATCCCGGCCAATCCGGGTGTGACGCCCGCGCACATCGTGCCGGAATGGTACTACCTGCCGTTCTACGCCATCCTGCGTTCGATCCCGAGCAAGCTCGGCGGCGTCATCGCGATGTTCTCGGCGATCATCGTGCTGGCCTTCCTGCCCTGGCTCGATACCGCCAAGACCAAGTCGTCGAAGTATCGTCCGCTGGCCAAGCAGTTCTTCTGGATGTTCGTCGTGGTGGCGGTCCTGCTCGGTTGGCTCGGCGGCAAGCCCGCGGAAGGCATCTACATCATCGCCGGCCGTGTCCTGACCTTCTGCTACTTCGCCTACTTCCTGATCGTGCTGCCGATCCTCAGCCGTATCGAAACGCCGCGCGCAGTGCCGAACTCGATCGCTGACGATGTGCTGGCCAAATACGGCAAGAAGGCAGCCTCCGCGATCGTCGCACTGGTCCTCGCCGGTGGCCTGATGGCCGGCGGCACGCAGAGCGCCAAGGCTGCCGACGAGCATGGCGGCCCGACGCCGCCGTCTCTGAGCTGGTCGTTTGCCGGCCCGTTCGGCAAGTTTGACCGCGGTGCCCTGCAGCGCGGTTACAAGGTCTACAAGGAAGTCTGCTCGACCTGTCACTCGATGAGCCTGATCCACTTCCGCAACCTCGCGGACGCGGGCGGCCCGGGCTTCTCTGCGGCTCAGGCGCTGGCAGTGGCATCCGAGATCAAGGTGCAGGACGGTCCGAACGATGCCGGCGACATGTTTGAGCGTCCCGGTCGTCTCGCGGATCCATTCCCCAAGCCGTTCCCGAACGAGAACGCGGCGCGCGCGGCCAATGGCGGCGCCTATCCGCCGGACTTGTCGCTGATGGCCAAGGCCCGCAACTACGACCGCGGCTTCCCGCAATTCGTGTTCGACTTCTTCACCCAGTTCCAGGAGAAGGGCCCGAACTATATCGACGCCCTGCTGCAGGGCTATGTCGATCCGGCGCCGAAGGATTTCGCGCTGCCGCCGGGCGCGTATTACAACAAGTACTTCCCCGGCCACGCCATCAAGATGCCGAAGCCGATCTCCGACGATCAGGTGACCTACGATGACGGCACCCCGCAGAAGGTCGAGAACTATGCCAAGGACGTTTCGACCTTCCTGATGTGGACTGCAGAGCCGCATCTCGAGGCCCGCAAGCGTATTGGCTTGCAGGTGATGGTGTTTCTGATCATCTTCGCGTTCCTGATGTATTTCACGAAGAAGAAGGTCTGGGCGAACGCTCACTGAGCGTCGCAAACATTCTTTCAAAAGGGCCCCCGATGGGGCCCTTTTTCGTTTTCAGCCTGTGCGCACCCGGACCATGGATTCTCGGGGAGCCGTTGACTAAGCTTCGCGCAAAGGCGGGAGACGCGGGCTCGGTGAGCGTCACGGATATCCACGCTCATCGGGGGGATGGATGGCGGGCGCGGCGATCGACGATATTCTGCTGAACATCAGTCCGGGTGGCCAGATGGCGCTCGGCATCGTGCTGGCGCTAATCATGTATGGCGTCGCGCTCGATCTTCGCGTCGCCGATTTCGTCGATGTGTTCCGACGTCCGGCGGCGCCGCTCGCGGGGCTCGCCGCGCAACTGATCCTGCTGCCGGCGGTCACATGGGCGATCACCATGGTGTTGAAGCCGCAGCCCTCCATCGCGCTTGGCATGATGGTGGTGGCGGCCTGTCCCGGCGGCAACATCTCCAATCTCATCACCCATATGGCGCGGGGCAACACCGCGCTGTCGGTGTCGATGACCGGCATCTCCAGCCTGCTTGCGTCCGTCACGACGCCGTTGAACATCCTGTTCTGGGCTGGGCTCAATCCGCAAACCGCCGCACTGCTGCGCCAGGTGAGCGTCGATCCCGTCTCGTTTATCGGATCGACCGTGCTGCTGCTCGGCGTGCCGATGGTTGCCGGTCTGCTCACGGTGCGTCATCTGCCGGGGCTGGCCGACCGTCTGCGCCGGCCGCTGCAGATCCTGTCTTTCGTGTTCCTGATCGGATTTATTTTGGCCGCAACCGTCACCAACTGGCGCTACATCTCGGTGTTCTCGACCTCGGTGCTGCCATTCGTCGTGCTGCATAACGCGATCGCCGTCGCACTCGGCTGGGGCGTCGCGAAGATCCTTGGGCTCAGCGACTACGACACCCGCGCGCTCACCATCGAAGTCAGCATGCATAATTCCGGCCTGGGGCTGGCGCTGATCCTCACGCAATTCGACGGCCTTGGCGGGGCTGCGCTGGTCGCCGCTGGCTGGGGAGTCTGGCACCTCGTCTCCGGCTGGGCGCTGGCGGCCTGGTGGAAACGGCGCGATCCGCATCCGGCACGCATTGAAGGTGCTGCATGAGCGACGCGATGGCGAATAGCGGCGTGCTGATCACCGGCGCGGCAGGCTTCATTGGTAGTGCTTTGCTGCGCGCACTCGCGGTCGGCGGCGACGGGCCGGTGACAGCGCTCGATCTGCGCGAGGTGCCGCCACAACAGCGCCTCGACGGCGTAGCCTATGAGCACGGCGACATTCGCGATCCCGGCTTGAAGGATGTCATCGCCCGCGTGAAACCCCGTACGGTGGTGCATCTGGCTTCGGTCGTTGCCGTCGGCGGCGACGACCGGCGCGACTATGAGATCGACGTGCTGGGCACGCGCAATGTGCTGGAAGCCTGTCTCGCGGCTGGTGTTGGCCACCTCATCGTCACATCGAGCGGCGCGGCCTATGGCTATCACGCCGACAATCCCGTCCCATTGCGCGAGGCCGATCCGCTGCGCGGTAACGAGGATTTCCCTTATGCGCGCAACAAGCGCGAGGTCGAGGAGATGCTGGCGCGCTGGCGTAGCGATCATCCGCAATTGCGGCAGACCGTGTTTCGCCCCTGCACGGTGCTGGGGCCAACCACGAACAACCAGATCACTGCATTGTTCGAGCGCCCTGTTGTCACCGGCCTCAGTGGCACCGCAACGCCGTTCTCGCTGATCGCCGATTCCGATGTGGTGGCGGCACTGGCGCAGGCCGTGCACACTGGCAAGGGCGGCATCTATAATCTCGCCGGCGATGGTACGCTCAGCCTGCGCGAGATTGCGCAGCTAAATGGCAAGCCGTTCATTCCAATTCCGCCCGCGGTGATGAAGGGCGCGCTGTGGTTGCTCCATGCGTTCGGGCTGACCAAGTTGACACCGCAGAATGTCAAATTCATCCAGTATCGTCCGGTACTCGACAACACCCGGCTCAAATCCGAATTCGGATATTCGCCCAAGCTTGATGCGCGCGCCGTGTTCGAACGCTATCGCGACGAGCGCCCGGAGCCGATGTCATGACTTTCCTTGTCATCGGCGTCGGTCCCGCAGGTCTTGCCGCAATCCAGAGTCTGAAGGCCGCTGGCCATGCTGTGGAAGCCGTCGAGCAGAATGCCGATGTCGGCGGGCAGTGGCTGTATGGCGCGGCGCCGAGCGCAGTCTACGCCTCGACGCATCTGATCTCGTCGAAGCGCACCACGGCCTTTGCGGATTTCCCGATGCCGGAGGACTGGCCGGCCTATCCGGGCCATCGCCAAGTGCTGGATTATCTGCAGAGCTATGCCCGGCATTTCGATCTCTATCCGCTGATCCGCTTCAACACCGGCGTGCGCAGCCTGACGCGGCAGGAAAGTGGATGGCACGCTGCTTTCAGCGACGGCACGTCGGCAGACTATGCCGGCGTCATCATCGCCAATGGCCATCTCAGCGATCCCCTGATCCCCAAAACGTCAGGCACCTTTGATGGCCCACTGATGCATGCCAAGGACTACAAGACCGCCGATATCTTCACCGGCCAGCGCGTGCTGGTGGTGGGCATGGGCAATACCGGCTGCGACATTGTCGTGGATGCGATCCATCGCGCGGATAAGGTGTTGTGGAGCGTGCGCGGCGGCAATCATTTCGTGCCGAAATTCCTCGCTGGCAAGCCGGCGGACGAAGGCAATCACAAGCCGAAGCGCTTCATCATCCCGAAGAACCTGCGCTCAAGGCTGCACGAGCCGATCCTGCGCTTCATCGTCGGCGCGCCGGAGCGTTTCGGTCTGCCCAAGCCGCAGCACCGGCTCTATGACCGCACGCCGATCGTCAATTCGCTGGTGCTTCAGCATCTCGGCCAGGGCGATGTCGGTTTGCGCAAGCCGGTCCGCGAATTCAACGGCAAGTTGGTCGTGTTTGCCGATGGCCGCTGCGACGAGGTCGATCTGGTGCTGCTCGCGACCGGCTACCGGATCACGTTTCCGTTCCTCGGCGATCTCCGTGCACTCGATTGGCAGGAGGCAATCGGCGCGCCGCGGCTGTTCATGAACATGTTTCCGTCGGAGGATAACGGTCTGTATGTCGCCGGGCTGCTGGAGGGCGCCGGCGTGGGCTGGGAAGGGCGTGCATTGCAGGCCCGCGTGATCGCAGCCTATCTCGCGGCCAAGGCCGCGCGGCCGGATGCGGCAGCAGCGCTGCGGCAGGAGATCACGCAATGGTTCGCGCAACCGCCACGGCGGGACGGCGGCGAACACGGACTGTTTGTCGATTTTCTGACTTACAAGCGAGATCTGCAGCGCGCGCTGGCCCGGTTGAGTTGACACGTGAGGGGTCTATAAGTTGCCCCGAACCATTCCAGCGGAGGACATCATGGGAACATCGATCAGCTTCAAGCGCCCCGACGGCAAGGAAGCCAAAGGCTATCTCGCCAATGCCCAGGCCGGCAACGCGCCGGGCGTCGTCGTGATCCAGGAATGGTGGGGTCTGCAGGAGCAGATCAAGGGCCTGGCCGATCGTCTCGCGCTGGCCGGCTTCGATGCGCTGGCGCCTGATCTCTATAATGGCGTGGTCGTGCCCTATCACGACACGGACGCTGCCGGCAAAGAAATGAACTCGCTCGATTTCATGGACGCCACCACGCAGACCGTGCGCGGCGCGGCGCAATATCTGTCGCGCAACGGCGCCAAGGTCGGCCTTACCGGCTTCTGCCTCGGCGGAGCGGTGACCATCATCGGTTCGTGCAAGATCCCCGAACTCAAGGCCGCCGTGGCGTTCTATGGCATTCCGCCGGAGCAGGCCGCCAAGCCCGCCGATGTGCAGGTGCCGCTGCAGGGCCACTTCGCCAATCGCGACGACTGGTGCACGCCTGCGGTGGTCGATGCGTTCGAGAACGGCCTGAAGGTTGCCGGCAAGTCGGCCGAGTTCTTCCGCTATGACGCCGACCACGCCTTCGTCAACGAGCAGCGCGTCTCCGTGCATGACCGTGAAGCCGCCGAACTGGCCTGGGGCCGGGCCACGGCGTTCTTCAAGAAGCACCTGGGCTGAGGTTCTATGATCGGATGCTGATCCGCAGAGCGCGACCCGATGAAGCGGCCGAGATATGCGATGTCTTGCGCCGCTCCATCGCCGAGCTCTGCGGCGCCGATCATCATGACGATCCGGCGATCCTGAGACGTTGGCTCGCCAACAAGACTCCTAAAATAGTGGAGGGCTGGATCGCCCATCCGGACAATTTCGTTCTCGTCGCGGTCGAGGAAGAAACAGTGCTCGCCGTCGGCATCGTCAGACACGATGGCGAGATTACGTGCAACTACGTCTCGCCGGATGCCCGGTTCCGGGGCGTCAGCAAGGCGATGCTGGCACAGCTTGAGGCGACCGCACGGGACCATGGCAACGATGTCTGCAATCTGATCAGCACCGAGACAGCCCATCGCCTGTATCTGTCTGCCGGCTATGAAGACTGCGGAGTGCCACAGGGAAAATTCGGCACGACGTCATCCTTTCCCATGCTGAAGCGGCTCACCGGTGAAGCTCACACATCGTGACGCACAGCCGCGTGGCAGCTTGATGCGACAGGCCTGACCTTGTAGGTCGAGGCCGATGACATCCGACTTCACCATTTCCGATTTGCGCCAGCAGCCCGACTTCTTCGATACCGTCGCCGATCGTATCTGGCAGGCGTGGTGGAAACGCCATGGCGTGCCCGAGGCCTATATCGTCGAGCGACTGCGCGAGAACATGCAGGGGACCGACCTGCCGATCGCGCTGGTGGCCCATCGTGGGCCAGACTTTCTCGGAACGGCGTCGCTGCTGGTGTCCGATCTCGACGAGCGCCCGCAATATACGCCCTGGGTCGCGGCGGTCTGGACCGAGCCCGATGCCCGCAAACAGGGTATCGCCCCGGCGCTCATCGAGCGGGCCTGCCTGGAGGCCTTTTCCCGGGGGCATGCCCGGGTCTATCTCTGCGCTGCCCCGCCCCGTCGGGCCTGGTACGAGTGCATCGGTTGGACCCCGATCGAGGACGGCGTCGGGGCGCTTAAACTGACGGTATTCGTCCGGGAGCGGCCGAGGGCCGTTTAGTCCCTTGACCTTCCGGGCCGGCCATGGTGATTTGCCCGCCATGAGCACCCCTGTCCGCAACAGCCGTCGTTGGTGGCGCACCTCCTGAAGAGGTGGTCGGTGCGATTTGCTTATTTTCAATCGTCGAAGGCCGCCATCGCAGTGCGACGGCCTTTGCTTGTTTGTTCTGTGTGGCGCCCCCTCCGGCATGTTTCCTAAGAGGACACCATGAACAGGACTGTGTTTTCGCTCCCCGCTGACAGCGCCTACAAGACCCACGCGGGTCTCTCCGTGGCGCGCCATGTCGATTATTTCACCGGCGGCACCGCGCTGGACGATCTGATCGTCCGGCTCGACCAGCGCCGCGGCGTGGTGCTGTCGTCGGGCACCACGGTGCCTGGCCGCTATGAGAGCTTCGATCTCGGTTTCGCCGATCCGCCGCTGCTGCTGGAAACCACCGGGACGGATTTCACGCTGACGGCGCTGAACAAGCGTGGGCAGGTGTTGATCGCCTTCCTTGCCGACACGCTGCAGGATCCCTGTATCGCGCTCGACGGGCGGACGATGTCGAAGCTCAAGGGCCACATCATCCGCGGCGAGGCGCCGGTCGAGGAAGACCAGCGCACCCGCCGCGCCAGCGTGATGTCGCTGGTGCGCGACATGGTCGCGCAATTGTTCTCCTCGGACGATTCCATGCTCGGGCTCTATGGCGCCTTCGCCTATGACCTCGTGTTCCAGATGGAGGACCTGAAGCAGAAGCGCGCGCGCGAGGCCGACCAGCGCGACATCGTGCTGTATCTGCCCGACACGCTGCTGGCCTATGACCGCGCTACCGGCCGCGGCGTGGTGATGTCCTATGACTTCACCTGGAAGGATCGCTCCACCGAGGGCCTGCCACGCGATACGCCCGACAGCGGCTACAACAAGGCACCGCGCCAGGGCTTTGCCGATCATGCGCCCGGCGAATATCAGAAGACTGTCGAGAACGCCCGTGCCGCCTTTGCGCGCGGTGACCTGTTCGAGGCGGTGCCCGGTCAGTTGTTCGCCGAGCCCTGCGAGCGTTCGCCGGCGGAAGTGTTCCAGCGGCTCTGCGTGATCAATCCGTCGCCCTATGGCGCGCTGATGAATCTCGGCGACGGCGAATTTCTCGTCGCTGCCTCGCCCGAGATGTTCGTGCGCTCCGACGGTCGCCGCGTCGAGACCTGTCCGATCTCCGGCACCATTGCGCGTGGCGTCGATGCCATCGGCGATGCTGAACAGATACGGCAGTTGCTGAATTCGGAGAAAGACGAGTTCGAACTCAACATGTGCACCGACGTCGATCGTAACGACAAGGCGCGTGTCTGCGTGCCCGGCACGATCAAGGTGCTGGCGCGTCGGCAGATCGAGACCTACTCAAAACTGTTCCATACTGTCGATCATGTGGAAGGCATGCTGCGGCCGGGCTTTGACGCGCTCGATGCGTTCCTGACCCATGCCTGGGCGGTGACGGTGACCGGTGCGCCGAAACTGTGGGCGATGCAGTTCGTCGAGGATAACGAGCGCTCGTCGCGGCGTTGGTATGCCGGCGCGATTGGTGCCGTGTCATTCGATGGCGGCATCAATACCGGCATTACCATCCGTACCATCCGCATGAAGGATGGCCTCGCCGAAGTGCGCGTCGGCGCGACGCTGCTGTTCGATTCAGATCCCGTCGCCGAAGAGAAGGAATGCCAGACCAAGGCCGCGGCCCTGTTCCAGGCGCTGCGCGGCGATCCGCCGAAGCGGCTGTCGGCCTTTGCGCCGGATGCTACCGGTTCGGGCAAGAAGGTCTTGTTGATCGATCATGATGACAGTTTCGTGCACATGCTGGCGGATTACTTCCGTCAGGTCGGCGCCACCGTCAGCGTGGTTCGTCATATCCATGCACAGACCGTCCTGAACCGCGAGAGTTTCGATCTGCTGGTGCTGTCGCCCGGCCCCGGCCGTCCAGCGGATTTCAGCATTGGCAAAACGCTGGATACCGCGCTCGAAAAGAAGCTGCCGGTATTCGGTGTCTGTCTTGGCGTGCAGGCGATCGGTGAATATTTCGGCGGCGTGCTGGGCCAGCTCGCGCAGCCGGCGCATGGACGGCCGTCGCGCGTGCAAGTGCGGGGCGGAAAGTTGATGAACGGTCTACCCAATGAAATCGTTATAGGCCGCTATCACTCGCTGTTCGTCGAGCAGGACAGCATGCCCGATGTGCTCACCGTGACGGCCTCGACCGAGGACGGTGTCGCCATGGCCATCGAACACAAGACGCTGCCGGTCGGCGGCGTGCAGTTTCATCCGGAATCGCTGATGTCGCTTGGCGGCGAGGTCGGCTTACGTATCGTCGAAAACGCATTTCGGTTGGGGCAACGCCCCAACTGATCTCCATCTGAAGAATCGAAAGACCCTGATGACACCCGAACTCGCGCACGATCTCAAAGCCTCCGTCCGCACCATTGTGGATTATCCGAAGCCGGGTATCCTGTTTCGCGACATCACCACACTGCTGGGTGATGCACGCTCGTTCCGCCGCGCGGTGGATGAGCTGGTGCAGCCCTGGGCGGGGCTGAAGATCGACAAGGTTGCCGGCATGGAAGCGCGCGGCTTCATCATCGGCGGCGCGGTGGCGCATCAGTTGTCGGCCGGTTTCGTGCCGATCCGCAAGAAGGGCAAGCTCCCGCACACGACCGTGCGGATCGCTTACTCTCTCGAATACGGCATCGACGAGATGGAAGTGCATGCCGACGCCATCAAGCCCGGCGAACGCGTGATCCTGGTGGATGACCTCATCGCCACCGGCGGCACGGCTGAAGGTGCGGTCAAACTGATGCGCCAGATCGGTGCTGAGGTGATGGCCGCCTGTTTCATCATCGACCTGCCGGATCTCGGCGGCGCGGCCAAGCTGCGGGCGATGAATGTGCCGGTGCGGACGTTGATGACGTTCGACGGGCATTGATTGCCCGTCACGACCCCTGCAGCAGCAGCCCCAGCTCGATCTCCCGAAAGCTGAAATAATTCTTCCTGATCCACTGATGCAGCTCGGTCGATGAATCCTGCTCCGAGCGCAAATAGCCGGTGAAGGAGAAATTCAGCCGGTCGATATAGGTCTTGAGGAACACCGGCAGCGCCGCGATGCGCAGCATGCGGCCCTGCGCCAGCGCCACCGGGATTTCGCCGCGCAGCACGTGTTCGTTGTCGATCACATAAAGCGAATTGCGGGTGAACTGCTGCTGCAGCATCTCGTAGCCGCGCAATGAGGCGCGGTCGCTGTCGCCCATGAAGAACACGATGGGCGCCACACCGCGGCGTGCGGCTTCCTTGGCGAAACCGATCTCGCCGGTCATTTTGAAGAATTCGTCGAAGGCGAAATAGCCGAGGTCGATCACCTTGGCGATGTCGTCGTTGATGATGAGCCGGTCCATCAGCGACATCTTGCCGAACGTGTCATTGACGTCGGCGGTCTCGGTCAACTTCGGCAGGAAATCCAGCAGCGACGGTTCTTTCAGGCTGACATCGAAGGCGGTGACGTCGCCGCGCTGCAGCTTCAGGAATTCGCACAACAGGCGCGCGACGAGGGTCTTGCCGACCATCGGTCGCGTCGAGCAGATGATATAAACGGGCGTGCGTCGCATCGGCGCAATATCAGGCGAATCCGACGCCGCTCCAATCGTTAAATGGACTTACTTCTCGCCGGGGCTGCGGGCACCGGGCTTGTCGTGGACGATGTCGGTCAGCTTGATGCGGTCGAATTCGCTCCAGACATTGGCCAGCCAGTGCCGGACATAGCCGCGCAGCACGAACGAATAGTTCGCGGTCTCGTCATGCGGTCCCTTGTTGGCGACGAATTTCAGGAACGGCACGCTGGAGACCTCGACCTGCTCATAGGCCATTTCGTTCAGCTTCGGGATGGTGATCTCGGTGGCGCCCTTGATGCGGTGGAAATAGGAGTTGTAGGTCGCCTGGTCCCATTCGAAGAAGCTGGTGTTGTTAATGAAGTTCTTCACCAGGAAATACTTCGCACCGTCCATGAAGCCGGCGGTCTCGGCGATCTCGTCCAGGGAGGCGATCGACGGGCCGAGTATATGGAAAACGGCAAAGGTAATCTGGCCGGACTTGGCGGCATCGAGGAAGCCGATGTCACGCAGATCGGCCAGCGCCCGGGACAGCAGGCCTGCGCGGACGTCGATCACGGTCACCGAGGGCGACGCGCTGTTCAGCGTATCGAAGATCTTCATCTGGTCGGACGTGGTCGTCATGTCGACGATTTCGGTGATGTCCGAATGGAACCGCTTCAGCGTGCCGCGCGGCGCTTCGGTGTCGAAAGCGCGCGTCGGGACGTTGTTGGCGCTGAAATAGTCCAGAACCGTCCGCGAAACCGTGGTCTTGCCGACCCCACCCTTGTCCGCGCCGACGACAATCACTGCTGGCTTCGCCATGGAATTCCTTTGCCGCTTTCAACTGGAGCATCCGCGCGATGGAGATTCGCGCGCCGGAGAACACTACCCGATGCCTGCTTTGGGCGCGAACATGGCAGAAACAAGGGGGATTTCAATCGCTGAAAGATATGGCTCACGGAAATCATTGGGAAATTCTCAATATTTGGCTGCCGGCGTTGTTTCCCGCGTTACGGCTACCCGACCGGGCTTGCAGGTGCCGGGGTCCCCGGCGGCGCTCACCACACCGTGATTGATGCGACGCACAAAATAGATTGCAGCCTAATCGATAGGGTCCTATCTAATTTCCATGCCCCACTCCCAAGCGCATATCCAGGCCGAACTGGGCCTGCTGGTTGCGCGACTGGCACGGGTCTGGCGCCGCAAGGCTGACCAGACCCTGTCGGCGCATGGCCTGTCCGAAGCCACGGCCCATCCGCTGCTGATCCTGTCGCGGCCCGGACGCGAGAACGTGCGTCAGGGCGTGCTCGCCGACGAAATGGGGCTCGAAGGTCCATCGGTGGTCCGGCTGATCGACCTGCTGGCTGCCGAAGGGCTCGTCGAGCGCCGAGAGGACCCGACCGACCGCCGCGCCAAGGTTTTGCACCTGACCCCGCTTGGCGAAGCCAAGGCCGAAGAGATCAGGCGCGTCATGCGCCGGCTGCGCGGTGACCTGATGAAGGGCATCGCGCCGGATGAACTCGCTATTGCCTTCGATGTGCTCGGACGGATCGAGCTATCGGCCAATCGCCTGTATGAGGCCGCTGAGGAGGCGGACGCGCTGCCATGACCTCCGCTGCTGCCAGACCGCCGTTTCTCGTCCGCCACGCCGACATCATCTTCTCCGTCAAAACCTTCATCGCCGGCATGATGGCTTTGCTCATCGGCTTTGCGATGGATCTGCCGCGGCCCTACTGGGCGCTGGCCACGGTCTATATCGCCTCGCAGCCGCTGGCCGGCGCGACGCGTTCGAAAGCGCTGTTTCGCGTCATCGGCACACTGGTTGGGGCTTCGGCCAGCGTGGTACTGGTCCCGAACCTCGTCAATTCCCCAGAACTGCTCAGCCTCGCCATCGCGCTGTGGGTCGGTCTCTGTCTCTATGTGTCACTGCTGGACAGGACGCCGCGCGGCTACATGTTCATGCTGGCAGGCTATACCTGCGCGCTGATCAGCTTTCCCTCGGTCAACGAACCCGCAGCCATCTTCGATACCGCCGTGGCGCGCAGCGAGGAGATCATTGTCGGCATCCTGTGTGCCACACTGGTCTCCACGATCCTGTTGCCGCGCAGCGTCGGCCCCGCGGTTGCAACGCGGGTCGATAGCTGGCTCGCCGGTGCGCGCAAGCTGACCCAAGACGTGCTGGCCGGCCGCAGTGCCGATCCGGCCACGCGCGATCTGCGCCTCAAGCTCGCCGCCGATGCCGTCGATATCGATACGCTCGCCGATCATCTGGCCTATGATCGGCTCGGCGGACGCGAGACCTCACGCTGGATGCGTGCCCTGCGCACGCGCATGCTGACATTCCTGCCGCTGCTGTCATCCATGGGCGATCGCATCGACGCGCTGGGCGAAGACGCGCGGACGACCTCACCGCAATTGATGGCGCTGATCGACGACGTCTCCGCTTGGATTGCTGACAACAGCACCGACCGTGAACCCGCCGAGCGGCTGTGCAGCATGATCGCCGCGCAGCAGCCGAAGCTGAGCGCGTCGTCGTCATGGACCGAGATCATGATCGCGAGCCTGCTGATGCGGATGCGCGAGCTCGTCGATATCTCAGCGGATTGCCGGGTCCTCAATCAGGCGATTGCCGAGGGCGGCCGTCCGCCGGGCGCGAAACTCGCCTTTCAGGCTGAAGCCGGTGTGGCCCCGGTGCGGCATGTCGATCACGGCATGGCGCTATGGTCCGCAGCAGGCGTATTCGTGACCATCCTCGTCTGCTGCGCGTTCTGGATCGCCACCGGCTGGACCGATGGCGCGACAGCACCGACCATGGCGGCTGTCGGCTGCTCGTTCTTCGCCAGCATGGATGATCCCGCGGTGGGGTTGCGCGGCTTCGCCAAATGGACGCTGGCCGCGATGATGATCATCGCGCTCTATCTGTTCGCGATCCTGCCGGCCATCACCGATGTCGAAGTGCTGGTCGCCGTGCTGGCGCCGCCGTTCCTGCTGTTTGGCTATCTCATCGCACGCCCCGCGACCTTCTTCATCGGCATGCTGCTGGCGGCGAATACCGCGACGCTGATGGCGTTGCAGACGACTTACAATGCCGACTTCGCAAGTTTCGCCAATTCCAGCGCGGCTTTCTTCGTCGGTACTGAACTGTCGGTCATCTCGATCCAGTTGATCCGCTCAGTCGGCTCCGAATGGAGTGTGAAGCGGCTGATGCGGCGCGGCTGGATCGCCATCGCGCAGGCTGCCGAACAGCGCGGCAACCGTGATCGCGCCGCCTTTGCCGGGTTGATGCTGAATCGCATCGGTCTGCTGGCGCCGCGGCTGACGGCGCTGAAAGACTCAGAACTGCGCATGGTCGATAATCTGCGCGAGCTGCGGGTCGGGTTAAACATCGTCGATCTGCGTCGCGCCCGCCATCATCTGTCGCTGCCGACGCTCAGAGCGATGGACGCGATGCTGGATGAGCTTGCCGTGAGTTTCCGCAACTACAAAGGCGGCGCGATGCCGGAGCTGCTGCTGGCGAAGGTTGATCACGCGCTGTCGGAAGCCATCAGCGAGCGCGGGGTAGGGCGCGAGGATGCGCTGATCGGGCTCGTTGGCATTCGCCGCGGTCTGTTTCCGACGGCACCTGCCTATTTGCCCGAACCGGGCCTTCTCGCCGGGAGTGTGGCTGCATGAGATATGAAATCGATCTGTTCGGTGTGCTGTTGCCATCGCTGATGCTGTGGCTAGTCATCACTTACGCCATCGGCACACTGCTGCGCCCGTTGATCGAGCGCTCCGGCCTCTATCGCTATGTCTGGCACCGCGCGCTGTTCGATCTTGCTCTGTATATCTGCCTGCTCGGTGGCGTGGTCTATTTATCTTCCGGATTGCTGTCATGAAAAATGCTGTGAGTTTCGTTCGCCGTTTCGCCGTCACCGCGCTGGCCGTCGTCGCCGCGCTCGCCGTCGGGCACTATCTCTGGGTCTATTATATGGATGCACCATGGACACGTGACGGCCGCGTCCGTGCTGACGTGGTGACAGTGGCGCCGGATGTGTCCGGTTTCGTTACCGAGATTCTGGTGAAGGACAATCAGAAGGTGGCCCGCGGCGATGTCATCATGCGGATCGACCGCGCACGTTTCGGACTGGCGCTACAGCAGGCCGAAGCCGTCGTGGCCGGTCGCAAGGCCAGCTTTGAGCAGGCCGATCTCGATCTGAAGCGCTACAATGATCTCACCACCGCGGCTGTATCGCAGCAGAAGAAGGAGCAGGTGCTGGCGACGCAACTCCTCGCCAAGGCATCACTGGATCAGGCCGTCGCCGATCAGGCGGTGGCGCAGCTCAATCTCGATCGCAGCGAGGTTCATGCGCCGGTTTCCGGCGTGATCTCCAACATGGATCTGCGGCCGGGGACCTATGTCACTGCCGGCAAGGGCGTGATGGCGCTGGTCGATACGTCGAGCCTGCATGTCGATGGCTATTTCGAGGAGACCAAGCTGTCGCGGATTCACGTCGGCGATCCCGTCCATATCCATTTGATGGGCGACGCCGCCAAGCTCACCGGCCATGTCGAGAGCGTCGCCGCCGGGATCGAGGATCGCGACCGCGCTGAAGGCAGCAATCTCCTGGCCAATGTGACGCCGACCTTCAGTTGGGTCCGTCTCGCCCAGCGCGTGCCGGTGCGCATCGCACTCGATGCTGTCCCGGCAGGCGCGACGCTGGTTGCAGGGCGTACGGCGACGGTGGAGATTCTGCCGCGCGCCGGGACAACGGTGGCGAAGGCCAATTGACGAAGCTCATACTCACAGTCTGTCATCCCCGCGAAGGCGGGGATCCATACACACTGTAGTCTCGTCGATCGCAGTTGGGAGAGACCTTCGCTTCAATGGAGAAGGCTGAGGCTATGGGTCCCCGCCTTCGCGGGGACGACAGGCAGATAGGTCTGGCTCTGACTTCTGCTAGTCCTTCGACAGATCAATCGCTGCACCCACCAGCATCACTTCAAACCGCGCCCGTATTTCCCGAGGCGTGGCGCCGAAGCGCTTCTTGAAGGTGCGGTTGAAATAAGACAGGTCGCCGAACCCGACCTCGAAGGCGATGGTGCTGACGGCGCGATCCCCGCGGTTCCCGTCGCGCAGCATGTGGAAAGCGCGCTCCAGGCGGCGCTCCAGCAGGTAGTCCGAAAACGTCCGGCCTTCGGCCTCGAACAATTTCTGGAAATAACGCGCGGTGACGCCATGGGTGGTCGCGAGCCGCTCCAGTGACAGCGTTGGCTGGCTGAGGCTGGCCTCGATATCGGCCTTGAGCGACAGCAGGCTGATAGTCGGCCGATCCTGGCGCCATGCGCCACGCCGCGCCGGCGCATCGGCTTCATCGATCATGGTGGCGACGAGGCCGTTCATATAATCGATGGCAAGGCCGGTCAGCGCCGCCGAATTCATCGGCAACAATCCGCGCATTACGGCAGCGGCGTAATGGCCGAGCGCGATCAGCCCGCCATTGTCATGGGCGATGTGGCGCAATCCGGTATGGCCATTGCTGGTGAGTAGCAGGCAGTCGACGCGGCTCACATCATTCATGATGAAGGTGGTGGCGCGGCCGGGATCGAGAATGATCGCCTCGCGCGGCATGCATGTCTGGCGCTGGCCATCCTGCTGGACGATCACGACGCCGTCGGACGGCCGCAGCACCAGGATGTCCTGCGGCGAGTCGTTGCCGGTCGTGGCGCTATCGTCGTCGGGTATGGTCCAGAGCGGTGCGGGATCGAAACACGACATCAGTCCGAGATGCGGCTGCATCCGCAGGATCGCCTTTGACTGGAACGGCGCTGCGCGAAACGATCCCAGCGAATTGCGCTGCACGGTCTTCCACGGCAGGCGGCTCTCAAGCGGCTTGCGCAGGGTGTCATCGATATCGTCGGCAACCAGCCAGAGCGGGACGAGAGGGCAATCGGGAGCGGCATCGACGCAGGATGGAGACCGCGACTGATGCGCGTTTGCCACAGCATCGAATCCAAACCGCTTCGTTCGCTCCAGTCCGACTATCAATTCACCGAGTCCAAGTCATGCAATGGGCTGTGCCGTATCGCTGTGACGATAGACGGAATGCACAGGCGTAAGAAGAGTAAAGCCGTGGCTGGAATTTACATTGATTCCAAACTGCTGCGGCCTCGGTCGAATTGACCGGCTCGACCTCACCAGTGCTTCGTCGCCACGAACATACGGAAGACTTCGAGCTCATGCGTTACAGCCAGTTCCTTCTCATCCCCGCCGTCGGGCTCATGTCGTCGCAGGCCGTTGCGCAGCAGAGCGCGGGCGTCACGCTCGACGAGATCACGGTAACCGCCGCACGTGCGCAACGATCGATCTCGGATATTCCGCAGACCGTGCAGGTGGTCGATCAGAAGGAGATTGACGAGCAGCTCAAGCAGAGCGGCAGCGCATCGGCGCTGCTGGCAAAATTGCTGCCGGGCTTCTCGGTGTCGAACCAGACCATCTCCGGTGCTTCCGAAAGCTATCGCGGCCGCGACCTTCTGGTGCTGATGGACGGCGTGCCGCTGACGACGCCGCTCCGCGACGTCTCGCGCGTCCTGTCGCTGATCGATCTGAATTCCGTCGAGCGCATCGAACTGGTCGCCGGTGCATCGAGCCTCTATGGCGCCGGCGCGACAGGCGGTACGGTGAATTTCGTCACCAAGAAAGCGCAGCCGGGCGGTCCCCGCGTCAGCGTCAATACGGCGCTGCGCACCTTCACAGCCGATCCCGGCGGTTCGCTGGCGCCGGAAATGTCGGCGACGGTCAGTGGCAAGGGCGCGAATGGCATCGACTATGTATTCGTCGGCAGCGGCCGCGGCGCGCAGAAGACTTATGATGGCGCGGGCCGCGAGCTGCCATCGGACGCCATGCTCGGGCAGGGAGGTGGTGATCGTCTCGCCAGCGGCAATTTCCTGGGCAAGATCGGTTACGATTTCGATGGCGGCAAGCGCATCGAAGCCTCGATCAGCCAGTTCTATCTCGACCAGACGCCGAAATACCTCACCGACTATTCCGGCGCCTATGCGAAGCCGGATTTCACCAAGCCCTATACCGGGCAGAGCGTGCTGGAAGATTCGCGCTCGTTCCAATTGCGCTACAGCGATACGGACTTCGTGCTCGGCAATCTCAGCGTGGTCGGCTTCTACAATGACATCAAGAAGCGCTTCAACTATTCGGAGTTCTCCTATCCCTATAACTCACTGGTCTATTATTCCGGCAACCCGCTGAGCCCGACCAGCCCCGCCAACCAGACCACGCTGTATTCCGAGCGCGGAGGCGTCAATCTGACGATCGATACGCCGCTCGACCGCATCTGGAACGGGGCCAAGGTGACCTGGGGCACCGACGTCGTTCATGACAAGACATGGCAGACGCTGACCGATGGCCGCGATGTGTTCACGCCGTTGACCCAGGTGACGACCGCCGGATTTGCATTGGTACAAGTCCCGATCACCGATCGGCTGACCGCGCGGGGCGGCGTTCGCTACGAGCATTTCGATCTCAGCGTTGACGACTTCCTGCGTCCGGCCGCCTATGCCGCGATCTCGCCCGTGACGCGCTTCGTTCTGCCGGCGCTCAATGTTATCGGCGGCCAGTACGAATATGCCTCGCCGACCTACAATCTCGGCGCGACCTTCAAGCTCAACAACAAGATCGATCTGTTCGGCGGTTTCTCGCAGGGCTATGCGCTACCCGATGTTGGCGCCTATACGCGCCGCGCCGGCCTGTCATCCACCGCCTTTGCCTGTCCGGTAGCGACGCCGAACTGCCTGCCGCTGGCACGCCAGACCATCTCTTTCAGCTCGATCGCGCCGGAAGCCCAGATCGTCAACAATTATGAAATCGGCATCCGCGGCGGCGACGGCCCCTACAAGGGCAGCATCACCGGTTTCGTCAGCACGTCCGAGAAGGGCGTGACCTTCGACCCAGTCACCAACCTGATCTCGCAGCAGAAAGAAATGATCTACGGCGTCGAATATATCGGCGAGATGGCGATCAACCGGAATTTCACGCTGGGTACCACGATCGGCTACAAGGAAGGCCGCTACGACACCAACAAGGACGGTGTGCTCGACTCGTGGCTGCCCAACAACCGCATCGGCAGTCCGGTGCGCGGTCTGATCTTCGGCGATTATCACTTCGACAACGGCATCAAGCTGCGCGTCGAGGGCGAGGGCTATGCCAGCCGCAACCGCGGTATCAACCTGACCAATACGGTCTATCCCATCGAGGGTGGCTTCACCATGAATGCCGCGCTGAGCGGGCCGGTCTATGGCGGCGAGGCCTATGCAGCCGTCAACAACCTGTTCGATACGGAGCTGCAGAACCCGACAGCAACCTCGGTGCGCAACCTGCCGGTCTATTCCTGGGGCCGCACCGTGACGGTCGGCTATCGCAAGACATTCTAAGACCAAACCTTCCAAGGCCACTTCCCAGGGAGTTCTAATTGCCATCATGGTGGATCTGGAGATTGATGGGAGCCTGCTGACGCTACGGTTCCTGCCGCCTTACGCGGAGTCGGACGAGCGCGATTATCTGGCCGCGCTGGCCAGGGTCGGCGAGCATGATGCGCCATTCGAACTTCTGACCGTATTCGGGGGCGGCGGGAAACTGTCCGTCTCCGGCGAGCGGGAGCAGGCGCTGTGGTTCAAGGCGACGCGCGGTCACATCTCCGCGCGCTGCCGTGCTGTGGCGATTGTACGCCCAGGCGCCAACAAGAAGATGGAAGAGACGTTTCGGAAGCTATGGCCGATGCCGCTCGTGGCACTCGAAGACGAGAGCGCCGCGCGAGCCTTCCTTGCCGGACATCGGGGTATCGCATGAGCGCCGTCGAGCTTCACGCAGCGGATCCGGTTGCGATCATGGGGCGCAAGCGGCTGTTCGTCGTGCTCGGCGGTCTGTATCTCGCGCAGGCGATCCCGTCCTACCTGTTCGCGGCGGCCCTGCCGCCGATCATGCGCGAGGCCGGTGTGTCGCGCAGCGAGATCGGCTATCTCAGCCTCTGGTTCCTGCCGCTGCTGCTGAAGTTTTTCTGGGCGCCGGTCGTCGATCGCATCCGTCCCTTCGCGCGCGCGCATCGCGCCGGCTGGGTGATCGTCACGCAAACCGGCGTCATTCTGAGCCTTCTCTGCCTGATCCCGCTCGGGGCAACCAATGTCTGGGGCATCATCACCGTTGGCCTGTTCGGCTCGTTGCTGATCTCGACCCAGGACATTGCCACCGATGGCTACGCCGCGAAATATCTCGCGCCGGAGGATCGCGCCATCGGCAATGCGATCCAGGGCGGCTCGGTCGCGTTTGGTGTCGTGATCGGGGGCACGCTCGGGCTGGTGCTGTATGCGCAGATCGGCTGGACCGGCATGCTACTGACCATCGCCGGCTTCTCGCTGATCCCGCTCTTTGCCGCCTTCGCCATGCGCGAGGACGAAGCCGGGCAGATCGATCCGTCGAAGCCGCGGCCTTCCGTGATGGCCTTCCTGCGCCGCCGCGAGGTGCGCAACATTCTCTGGATCGCACTGATCTACCGGATGAGCGAGGGCCTCGTGAAGGCGATGGAGGGAAGCTATCTCGTCGATGCCGGCGTGCCGCTCAAACAGATCGGTTATCTTTCCGGCGGCGCCGCGACGACGGCGGGCCTCGCGGGTGCCGCTGGCGCAGCATGGCTGTTGCAACGCTGCGGCACCGGCTGGACGCTGGGTCTGCTGGGCATTCTCCGCACCATCTGCTTCGCGCTGTTTACGGCTCATGCGCTGGGTGTGATCTCGGGCTTCTGGCCGATTTTCGGTGCGGCCGGATTCCAAACCCTGATCCGCTACATGGAGATCGTCGCGCTCTACAGCCTGTTCATGGCGGCGGCATCGAAGGATCAGCCGGGCACCGACTTCACGATTCTCGCCTGCGCCCAGCTGATCATCTACTTCATCGGCTCGATGCTGTCGGGCCGCATTGCCGACCTGCTCGGCTATGGGACGCTGTTCAGCGTCGCCACAGTGTTGTCGCTGATCGCGGCGATTGCAACGATGCGCATTCTCGCCGCGCAGCCGTCGGCTAGTTCGATGCCGGCGCAGCCTGCGTGAAGCTGCGATCGACGGCCTTGCTGACATCGACCTGCTTCGACAGGATTCCGTAGCGCGTGGCGCGATCCGAGGCTTCCTGGAACTCCTTCACCACGCCATCGTCGATGGCGATCGGCCGTGTGTCCTGCGCCTTGTAGGCGCGCGCCAGCACGTCTTCCGGCAGCTTGGTCAGCTCGGCGGTGTTTTTGGCATATTCATTGACATGCTCGCGCGACCAGTTGCGGGCCTTGTTAAGTCGCTGCAACAGGTCGGCGACGGCCTCGCGCTTGGTGGCAATTGCCTCTTCGGAAGCGACGATAAAGGTCAGGGTCGGGGTCAGGCCCGTGCCATCGGCAACCACCCGCGCATTGTCTTTCAGCACGGCGTAGGAGATGTAGGGTTCCCATACGGCCCAGCCGTCGATCGAACCGGCGAGAAGTGCAATCTTGGCATCGACGGGACCGAGCGGCGCGAAAGTTGCGTCGCTGGTCTTGTAACCGGCTTTCTCCAGCGTCGCCTCAATCAGGAACTGGCCCCAGCCGCCGCGTGTGCCTGCGAGGCGCTTGCCCTTGAGGTCGGCAGCGGTCTTGATCGGTGAATTGTTGCGCACCAGGATCGCCTGTGTGTCCGCATTGGAGCGTGTGCCGCCTATCGCCTTGATCGGTGCGCCGTTGGCATAGACCGTGAGGAACGAGAGGTCGCCGGTGTAACCGACATCGAGTGCGCCGGCATTGATGGCTTCGAGGATCGGCGCCGCCGCAGGGAATTCCGACCACTGGATCTTGTAAGGCAAGTCCTTCGCCAAGCCGGAGATCTCCAGCAGCGAGCGGTTGCCGCCCTTCTGGTCGCCGACGCGCAGCGTGATCTGGTCTACCGCGAAAGCGGAGGTGGCGAGCGTTGCGCTGAAGGCTGTGGCAATGAGCGTTGATAGCAAACGGCGCGTAGGGGAAGCGGTGGTCATGGTCATTTTCTCTGATGCAATGGCGTGCATCAAAGCTACGTCCGACACGGATTCAGTCAATGAAATGGCTGACTGAATATCATCGAGCGAAAGCAACGAATGTGGTGTTGTTGGAAATGGCGTGGAAGTTTTGCGCTTTCGGAAAATCTGATGTGTTTTGGCCCATCGTCAACCTGCGTGCGCATTCCCGCCCAACTCTGCCGCCTTTCCGCCAGAATTCATTTCCGCAGCGCATTTGGTGCGCCGCAGAATAGCCACGAGCGTCAGCCGAAATAGGGAATGGATTACTCCGAACAGACAAAAACCCTGGCGCTATTTCGCAATCGGGCCGTTTGGAGTGCGACGGATTTGGAAGTCGCCCGGCATTCGGGCCGGGAGCATTTCAAAGTGGGTTGTGTGCTTCAATTGATTTCGTCGCTGACCGTGGGCGGGTCCGAGCGACTGCTGATCAATTTCGCTGCCAGTTGCACGCCGGGAGAGGACATTCCGCAGGTTTTCGTCGTCATCAACGACTTTTTCCATCCCGACCTTGCTGCCGAGCTCTCCGCGACAGGTCATCCGGTCTACTTCCTCAAGCGCCCACCCGGGAACCGCAATCCACGTGTCATTCTAAGTTTACTCAACATCATCCGCCGTCACGATATTCGCATCATCCATGCGCATGACAGCGGCGCCAAGCACTTCGCCATGTTGAGTAAACTGTATCGTCCGATGAGCGTCGGCTACACGATTCACAATACCGGCCTCGTCAACGCGTGGGACCGCGTAAAGCTTCGGCTACATCAGCGGTTCGTCGATTGGAACATCGCGATCTCTGCTGCGGTCGAGCGTGAATGTGAATCGGTCAAACTGAAGCGCCTGTTCAAGGTGCATAACGGCATCCCGCTCGCGACATTCGATAGAGTGGCGCGGCAACGTCGCCTCGGACCGGCTCTGCGTCTGATCAATGTCGCCCGCATCTATCCGAAACAGAAGGGGCAGGACATCCTGATCAAGGCGGTCAGCCTCTGCGTCGCGCGCGGGCTCGACATTCGCTGCGATTTCGTCGGCAGCCCACCGGAGGGCGACGAGTCGACCCTCCTGAGTTTAAAGGCCCAGGCGATCGCCGAGAACGTCGCCGATCGCGTTCACTTTCTGTGCGGGCGCACCGATGTGCGCCGTCCTTTGGACGAGGCTGATATCTTCGTCCTGCCATCGCGTTTCGAAGGTTTCGGATTGGTGCTGCTCGAAGCCATGGCGGTCGGCCTGCCTGTCATCGCCGCGGATGTCGATGGCCCGGCCGAACTGCTGGTGGATGGCTCGAACGGTATCAAATTCAAGGTCGGATCCGCCGAGGATCTCGCCGACAAGATCGCGGCGCTTGCGGCGCAGCCCGAGCTCGCTGCGAAGATCGCAAGGACGGCGAAGGATTTCGTCACCGAATTCGATATTGCAAATATGCGCGACCAGTATTTCGGCATCTATGGGCTGATGATGAAGGCGAGCTAGCCTGATGTCTTGCGTGCGCGCTTGCCGGTGGCAGCGAGTTTGTCAGCAAGAAATTCCAGCAGCACTTCGACACGGGCAGGGCGGGGACCGCCCGGTGGCGTGACGAGGTAGACACCGCTCGACGATTGCGACCAGTCCTGCAACACGGCTTCCAGCGCGCCGCTCGTCAATGCATCACCGACGATGAAATCCGGCAAGTCGCTGATCCCCAATCCGGCGATCAGCGCAGGCAGCAGCGCCTCGCCATTGTTGACGCGGAGCGGCCCCGCCGGCCGAACGCTGGCCTGTTCGCCGGCCGCATTGGTGAAGTGCCAGACGCCGGGGGTCGAGAGATAGGTGTAGCCAAAGCATTTGTGGTCGGCGAGATGCATGGGATGCGTCGGCCGGCCGTATTTCGCGAAATAGGACGGCGCGGCCACAATGTGGCGCTTCACCGGGCAGAGCCGCCGCGCGATCAGCGATGAGTCCGGCAGCGTGGCGATGCGGATTGCAGCATCGAAACCTTCGCCGATCAGATCGACGGTGGCGTCGCTGAGGCTGAGGTCAATGGAGACTTCCGGATATTTGGCGAGGAACTCCGGCAGCAGATGCGCCACCGTATTGGTGCCGTAGGTCATCGGCACGGCCAGCCGTACCAGCCCGCGCGGCGTTGCCGACTGCGCCAGTGCCTCGTTCTCGAGCGCTTCGCCGTCCGCCAGCAATTGCGCAGCCTTCACCGCCAGCGTCCGGCCTGCATCGGTCAGCGCCAGCCGCCGCGAGGTCCGGTTGAACAGCCTGGCACCGAGGCGGTCCTCCAGCCGGCTCACCGCCTTGGAGACGGTGGCCTTGGACAGGGTTAGCTCGGTTGCCGCCGCCGCAAAGGACCGCAGGGTGGTGGCACCATAGGGCGAACCGCCGGTGACTTCATCGAGCTTCATCTGGCCCTGGAAGCCGTAATTGAGGCCGACGATGGTCATGCCGAAATGCAGCAGGTTGGTGATGATGGAGAACAGCGTGGTTTCCTGGCCACCGTGCTGGGTCGCGGTCGCGGTGAAGGCACCGCCGACCTTGCCATGCAGCGCGCCCTTCATCCACAGGCCACCGGCCTGATCGAGGAAGTTGGCCATCTGCGAGGACATGCGGCCGAAGCGGGTGCCGGTACCGACGATGATCGCGTCGTAATTGGCGAGATCGTCGATGGTCGCGATCGGGGCAGCCTGGTCCATCTTGTAGTAGGACGCCTTGGCGACCTCGGCAGGCACCAGTTCAGGCACGCGCTTGATATCGACAGTGGCGCCGGCTTCGCGGGCACCTTCGGCGACGGCATTGGCCATCGCTTCGATATGGCCGTAAGCGGAATAATACAGAACGAGTACTTTGGTCATGGTCAGTCTCCGTTGGATTGGGATGAATAGGTCGGGTTGATGATTGGTGGGCGCCGTCAGGCGGCGTCCACCAGAACGAGTTCGGAATCTTCCAGCGCGGTGATCGTGACGTTGGCTTCATCACGGATGGCGACACCGTCGCGGGCGTTGACGCGAATGCCGTTGATCTCAATCGCGCCGGCCGCCGGCACGAGGTAGCCGTTGCGCGAGCTACCCAGCGGATATTGCGCGGTCTCACCGGCCTTCAGCGTCGTTGCCAGCACGCGGGCGTCAGCCCGGATAGGCAGCGCCCCAGCGTCGTCCTTGAAGCCGCTGGCAATGGTGACAAACTGGCCGGAGCGATCGGCCTTCGGGAACGGCTTGGCGCCCCAGCAAGGCTGGCCGCCCATTTGTGTGGGCTCGATCCAGATCTGGAAGATCCGCGTGGTCGATGCCTCCAGATTGTATTCGGAGTGCCGGATGCCTGAGCCCGCACTCATCACCTGGACGTCGCCGGCCTCGGTGCGACCCGTGTTACCCAGACTGTCCTGATGCGTGATCGCGCCTTCGCGGACATAGGTGATGATTTCCATGTTGGAATGCGGATGAGCCGGGAAACCGGTGTTCGGCGCGATCTCGTCGTCGTTCCAGACGCGCAGGCTGCCATGGCCCTTATTCTCGGGGTCGTAGTGGCTCCCGAACGAGAAATGGTGTTTGGCCTTGAGCCAGCCGTGGTCGGCGCCGCCGAGTTTGTCGAAAGGTCTGAGGTCGATCATGACGAAATCTCCGTCGTTTGATGCATTTGCATCCTGGGCATCTGGATATGCCCTCTCAGATGGCGCATAAATAGAAATGATTGAAACTCATCGTTTCGGATTCTGAGATGTCAAAACTTCCCGACTTCGAGGCTGGTGGCGACGGCAGCCGCCAGCCTTCGGCCAATGAGCTGGCTGGTGCTCGTTATCAGGGCAAGGTGATCGCCGAGACCGCCAAGAAACTTCACGGCTAAGCTGCGTGGCTAACTAAAAAGAGATGGCTGACAAGAGAAGGGCGGCGTTCTGATTGCAGGACGCCGCCCTATCTATGTCGGGAAGAACGGATTCGATTTCATCATGCTCGACGTGTATTTCATCTATCAGCTGGCCCGGCGGCCGCTGCACGCGATAGCCCGGAAATGGCTTTGTCGCGGCATCGCGCATGTGACCAGGGGCGAAGTCGTTTGCCCCGAATGCCGCCAACACTGAAACGTTCGTTGATTGTTGGACTGGCAAGGTTGCGTCTGGGGACGTAGACTTCGGCTATGTCCAAGCCAGCCAGCCCGCCCGCGCCAGCCCTCAGTATCCGCATCGACCTCGATCCCGAGGGACGGATCGGACCGGGCAAGATTCAGCTTCTCGAACATATTCACACCACCGGTTCGATTTCGGCTGCTGGCCGCGCCATGGCGATGTCCTACAAGCGCGCTTGGGATCTGGTCGATGAACTCAACCGGATTTGCGGGCAGCCTGCCGTCGAGCGCCAGACGGGTGGTAAGAATGGGGGCGGAGCTCTCCTCACGCCATTCGGCTTGACGCTCATCAAGCGCTATCGTGGCATCGAAAGCGCTGCGGCCACCGCCGCGCGCAAGGAACTGCTGGCGCTGAAGGGCGATATCGGCAAGAAGCGCAGGTTCTAACCGGTCAAGCCGGCGGTATCACCGTTGTATCCGGATAAATATATCGTGACGGTCACCCCGATCGCGCTTTCGAATGGCTCTATTCTGGAATAGGATCGATCCATCCTTGGTCGCTCGTGGGGGGCCGTGGTCTAAACTGGAACTTCGCAATGTTCGACGCCCAATGCGATCTGGCTGCACTTGTCTATGACAAGGATCAGGATCCCGACGCAGTGTTGCACACCTTCGCGGCGGATCTGAGCAAGCAGGGCGTTCGCGCCGTCGGATTGGTGCAACTCGGGCATCGCGAATTCGACGTGCCGAAGCTGACTGCGGTCATGCTGCACACCGGTGCGCAAGTGCGCTTGTTTCAGGATCTCGGTCCCGGCGCCAAGGGCTGCAAGCTCGATGTCGGGCAATTGCTCGATGCCGGCACGCAGGTCGCCGACGCCATCGACGAGGGCGCCGATCTCGTGATCATCAACCGGTTCGGCAAGCAGGAGCGCGAGGGCAAGGGGCTCGCTTATCTGATCGAGCGCGCGCTCTCTAGCGATATCCCCGTGGTGATCGCAGTGCCGTCGCATCGCTTTGCCGAATGGATCGCATTTGCCGATGGCATGAGCGTGAAGCTGCATTGCGATCGCGAGTCGCTCGATGGCTGGTGGGCAAAAGTCTCTTGCCGCACCGAGGGACTGATACGTCAGGACCATCGCAGCGTTTGCGAAGTGCTGAAATAGAATTCCATCAACGCGTCTCTATCAATCGTCCGAATATCGCTGCTCCTGCCACGGATCGCCGCGGTTGTGATAACCGCGGACTTCCCAATAGCCGGGCTTGTCGTCGCCGACGAACTGGATGCGCTGCAGCCACTTGGCGCTCTTCCAAAAATATAGATGCGGCACGATCACCCGCACCGGGCCGCCATGATCGCGCTCGATCGGGGAGCCCTGCCACGAATGCGCCAGCAGTGCGTCTTCGGCAGCGAAATCTTCCAGCGACAGGTTGGTGGTGTAGCCGTCATGGGATTCCAGCACCACAAAGCGCGCCTCGGGCTTCGGCTGGCACGCATCCAGCAGCGCACGGGTCGAAAGACCTTCCCACTGGTTGTCGTAACGCGACCAGGTGGTGACGCAATGGATGTCTGAGATGAAGGTCGATTGCGGCTGCGCGCTGAACTGGCCGAAATCCCAGAACAGCGGCGTCTCGACGGCGCCGTAGACATCGAGCCGCCAGCGCTCGCGAGGGATGTTTGGCGTGATGCCCAGATCCAGTACCGGCCAATCCTGGGTCAGATGCTGGCCGGGCGGGAGCCGCTGGTCGTCCGGGCGCGCAATCTTGCCGGTGAGAAACCGGCCTTCGCGCGCCCAGCGCTGTTTGGTCTGCGTCAGCTTGGATTCCGGCGGGGTGTGATCCTCGGTCATGGCTGACGCTCCTTGGCTAGACGTTGACCGTCACTCGTGACGGTGCATCGCCGACTTGTGCTTGGTGTCGCGCATGGTGGCGTAAATCAGCAGCGACAGGAAGATCATGCCCGACAGATAATAGTAGAACCACTGTTCATGACCGATCTGCTTGAAGTACAGCGCGATCGCCGGCGCCGTACCGCCGAAGATTGACACCGTCAGCGCATAGGGTACGCCGACGCCGAGGGCGCGGATATTGGTCGGGAACAGTTCGGCCTTCACCACCGCATTGATCGAGGTATAGCCGGCCACGAAGATCCAGGCGCCGCAGATCAGCAGGAACGCCGTGAATGGCGACTTGGTGGTCTGCAGCGTGGTGAGGATCGGAACAGTCGCCAGCGTGCCGGCAACGCCGAAGAAGATCAGCAGCGGCTTGCGGCCGATGCGGTCGGAGATCGCGCCATAGATCGGCTGCAGCAGGCAGGCGAATATCAGCGTGCCGAAGATCACCGTGGTGGTCTGGTCCGCGGTGAGGCCGACCGAGAGCTTCACGAAGGTCTGCATGTAGGTGGTGAAGGTATAGAACGCCGCGGTGCCGCCGGCGGTGAGGCCGACAACCAGCAGCAATTCGCGCGGATAGGCCATCAGCGCGCGCAGCGAACCCATTGGCTTGGCCTGCTTCTTCGCTTCAACGAACTGGTCAGTCTCGTGCATGTCGCGACGCATCACGGCGGTGAAGACCGCAAGACCAGCGCCGATCACGAACGGAATGCGCCAGCCCCAGTCCTTCAGCTCCTGCTCGGTGAGGAACACCTTCTGCAGCAGCAGGAGCACGATGATCGCGGTCAGCTGGCCGCCGATCAGCGTGACATACTGGAAGCTCGAATAGAAACCGCGATGCTTAGGATCGGCAACTTCCGAGAGATAGGTGGCGCTGGCGCCGTATTCGCCGCCGAGGCTGAGGCCTTCGATGATGCGGGCGAGCGCGAGCAGGATCGGTGCCGCGATGCCGATGGTGGCATAGGTCGGCGTGCAGGCGATGATCAGCGAGCCGAAGCACATGCACAGGACCGAGATCGTCAGCGATATACGACGGCCATAGGTGTCGGCGAGATAGCCGAACAGCCAGCCGCCGAGTGGCCGCATCAGGAAGGTGGCGGCAAACAGCACGGCCGCATTGAGCTGCTGAACGACGGGGTCGGAGTTCGGGAAGAAGGCCGGCGCGAAATACAATGCGAAGGCGGTGTAGGCGTAGAAGTCATACCATTCGACGAGATTGCCCATCGAGCCGATGAAGATCGCCTTGATGCGTTTCTTGGCGTCGTCGAAATGGAGTTTGCCGTCCGCCGGCGGTGCGAATGAATCTGCCACGTAGAACCCTCGTATTCCGTGAAGTGAAATGTCCCGTTGCCACGCGCGGCACGAAAAGCCAATGCCGCGGAATGCATTGCTGCTGGCAGGATCGTTCTGTCAGGCGATGCCCGCATCCCGGCCGCGGCCGCACATGACTAGCCGCGACATGTGACAATGTGGCTTAGACAAAAGTCTATGAAGGGTAGCGGTACTCCGGGCGGCCCTGCCCAAAGGCATCGTCCTGGCCGGCACAAGGCCAGCCAGGACGAGCGAGTATGAGGGCGGAGTTCCGTTACTTCGCCGGGCGCGGATCGATCGGCGTAGAGTCGCGCAGGCCCAGAATGTCTTCCAGCACGCGTGCGCCGGCGAGCAGTGAGGCTTCGCCGCGCGGCGGGCCGACGACCTGCAATCCGACCGGCAGACCCGTCGATGTGAAGCCGCAAGGCATCGACAGCGCCGGGCAGCAGGTCAGCGTGATCGCATAGACGATGCCGAGCCACTGCACGTAGTTGTCGAACTTGGTGCCGTTGCATTCGGCGAGATAGCGCTGCTCGATCGGGAACGGCGGCGTGATGGTCGCCGGGCACAGCAGCAGGTCGTAGGTCTGGAAGAACTCGTAGGCACGTGCCGCCAGCGTGACACGCTGCGCTTCCGCCTTCGCCAGGTCATCGACCGTGAGCTTCAGGCCCTGCTCGATGTTCCAGATTACTTCCGGCTTCAGCTGATCGCGCTTGTCGCGGAGCAGCTGGAGCTTCGAGATCGCGAAGTCGTAGGCGCGCAGCACATGGAAGCATTCGTGGGCTTCGCGCAGGTCGGGATGCGCTTCCTCGACGATGACGCCGGCGTCGGCGAATGCCATCGCTGCCTTGCGGGTGATGGCGACCACTTCGGGGTCCACGGGGGTGATGCCGAGATCCGGCGAATAGGCGATGCGCTTCGGTTTGGTACCGGCGCGCACGGCCGAGCGGAACGAGGTCGGCAGTTTCGGCAGCGAGATCAGATCGGCGGGATGTTCGCCGCTCATGGCATCCAGCATCAGCGCGAGGTCTTCCACGGTGCGGGCCATCGGGCCCTGCACGCTCACCATCCGGGCGAGCGCCACGGCGGGCGTGGACGCAACGCGGCCGACGCTCGGACGCAGGCCGACGATGCCGCAGAAGCTGGCGGGGTTGCGCAGCGAACCGCCCATGTCGGAGCCATGGGCAATCCACGCCGTGCCGCTGGCAAGTGCTGCCGCGGCGCCGCCGGACGAGCCGGCGGCCGACTTCGACAGGTCCCACGGATTCAGCGTCGCACCGAACACTTCGTTGAACGTATTGGCGCCCGCGCCGAATTCAGGCGTGTTGGATTTCGCATAGATCACGCCGCCGTTTTCTTCGAGGCGTTCGACCAGCACGTTGGACTTGGTCGGCACCACGTCCTTGTAGATCGGCGAGCCCTGTGTGGTGCGCACGCCGGCGACGGCGGTGAGATCCTTGATCGGCACCGGCAGGCCGGCAAGGATGCCGCGTTCGCCGAGCGGCTTCTTCATCAATTCCTTCGCGTGATCGCGGGCGCGATCGAAACACAGGATCGGCAGCGCGTTGACCTGGCCATCGACTTCCTTGATGCGCGCTTCCAGCGCGTCCAGCAGGTCGAGCGGCGTTACCGTCCCGGCATTGAGTTGATCGACCACGGCGCAGGCCGTTGCTTTGATGAGATCTTGCTGAGAGGCCACGCACGTCTCCAATTTCGGATGCAGAGCAATTCGTATGCTTGGGATGTCGATCCCGACGTAGCCGTGTAGACCATTTTCTGGATAAATGGGACTCGCAGGCAGTGTCGCCTCACACAATGCAGGGATGCAACCATGAGTAAGCCTTTCGGCGATTCCAACTGGCGCGCGATGACGCGCGAGCAGCTCGATGCCGGTCTGAACAACTCGACTGCCGTTGCGGGCAGCGCCGACATCGCCGCCGGATGGGGCCAGCGCTCTGACGCGATGAAGGCGAAGTATCCCGCGCATCTCGACGTCGCCTATGGCCCGCGCGAGCGCAACAGGTTCGATTTCATCAAGGCCGCCGACAGCGGGCCGACACTGCTGCTGATCCATGGTGGCTACTGGCAGATGCGCTCGAAGGATTTTTTCACCTGCTTCGCTGCAGGTCCCATCGCCCACGGTATCAACGTCGCTGCAATTGGTTACACACTCGCGCCGGATGCGACGCTGGAGGAGATCGTGGCCGAGATGCATGCCGGCGTCGATGCGCTGGTTGAGAAGCTTCCCTCGCTCGGCGGCGATCCGAACCGCATCGTGGTGTCCGGCTGGTCCGCCGGTGGTCATCTCACCTCGACGACGCTGTCGCATCCGAAGGTGAAGGGCGGCGTCGCCATTTCGGGCATCTACGATCTCGAGCCGATCCGCGCGTCCTATTTGAATGAAAAGCTGAAGCTGGACGATGCGATGTCGAAGCGGCAGTCGCCGCTGCTGCAGGATGGCGGCCCGAACAAGCCGCTCGCGCTGGTGGTTGGCGGCGGCGAATTGCCGATCCTGCGCCAGCAGACGGCGGACCTTGCCGTGCACCGGGCAAAGTACGGTTTGCCGGTGAGCTATGAGGAGATCCCGGGCGCTGATCACTTCTCGATCATGAAAGAGCTGGAATCGCCGACGGGGCGGATCACGACGCTGATCAAGGAATTGGTCGCGCGGATTTAGAATCAGACCAGCAATTTGAGTATGTGAGACGTATCCCGGCGCCGCTCGTCAGCGCCGGGATTGTTTTGTCTACAGCCCCTGTCCGCCCGACACCTCGATCCGCTGCGCGTTCACCCAGCGATTGTCCTCCGACAGCAGGTTCGCGATCATCGGTCCGATATCGTCGGGCAGGCCGACGCGGCCAAGGGCGGTCATGCCGGCGATCGTCTTGTTGATGTCTGGATTGTCACGCACGGCACCGCCGCCGAAATCGGTTTCGATTGCGCCGGGCGCGACCGTGTTCACGGTGATCCGGCGGCTGCCCAGTTCCTTCGCCATATACATGGTCATCACCTCGACGGCGCCTTTCATGGCGGCATAAGCGGCGTAGCCCGGGAGGCACATGCGGGTCAGTCCGGACGACAGGTTCACGATGCGACCGCCGTCTGCCATCAGTGGCAGCAGTGCCTGCGTGAGAAAGAACACGCCCTTGAAATGGACGTTCACCAGCCCGTCGAACTGCGCCTCGGTAGTGTCGGAGATCAGTGCATAATCGCCGTGTCCGGCATTGTTCACGAGATGGTCGAACGTCTCGCGCGACCAGGTTTCGCGCAGCGCTGTTCGCAGACGGCCAGCAAATTTGGCGAGGCCGGCAATCTTGCCGGTGTCGAGTTGCAGCGCCACCGCCTTGCGGCCCATGTGCTGGATTTCAGAGACGACAGCCTGTGCGTCTTCGCTGCGGCTTTGATAGGTGAGGACGACATCGCCGCCGTGACGGGCGATGTTGAGAGCGGTATTGCGGCCGAGACCGCGGCTGGCGCCGGTAATGAGGGTAATCTTGGTCATGGTCAGCTCCTGTGGTGTGACCATTCCGATATCGCCCCGACGAACCAGGGCTAGTTGCCCGAAGCTCGACGTTCCTTGCCTAATCCTCCAAAATCATGTGCTGGCGCATTTACGATGATGTAGGCTGAGCCTCATGACCACGCTTCTCAATGCCGTTCGCCGTTACACAGAGACCCATGCTGATAGTGCCGGCATCGCGACTACGCCGATCCTTGGCCTTGCTGCCGTGCGCGCAACCACACCCAGCGACATTATCCACGCGATCTTCCAGCCGCTGATCTGCCTCGTCGTGCAGGGCACCAAGCATGTCACCATGGGCACGGAGAGTTTTGTCTTCGCCGCCGGGGATTCGCTGATCATCACGGCCGATGTTCCGATCGTCAGTCAAATCACGCGGGCGAGCATTGCCGCGCCCTATCTCTCGCTGGTGTTCGAACTTGATCTGGCCGTGATCGCCGAACTGGTTGTTGAGATGAAAGCGGAGCCAAGCGCTGATCTCGCGCGTGTCCGGGTCGAGCCCACCGATGCCGAAGTTGCGGACGCGGCGTTGCGGCTGATGCGCTTGCTCGATCGTCCGGCGTCATTGCCGGTGCTGCGCGCGCAGCTGGTGCGGGAGATGCATTACTGGCTGCTGGCTGGTCGCCACGGGCCGGCGATCCGACGGCTTGGCTGGCCGGATAGTCACGCACAACGTGTCGCGCGCGCGGTCGCGGTGTTGCGCGCCGATTTCGCGCGGCCGGTGCTGGTCGAGCGTCTTGCAGATGTTGCGGGCATGAGCCCGTCATCATTCCACCAGCATTTCCGCAGCGTGACGTCGCTCTCGCCGCTGCAATTTCAGAAGCAGTTGCGTCTGATCGAGGCGCGGCGGCTGATGCTGTGGGAGGGCGCGACCGCGAGCAGCGCGGCCTTCGCCGTCGGTTATGAGAGCGTGCCGCAATTCACCCGGGAATATGGCCGCATGTTCGGCGCGCCGCCGGTACGCGACATCGAGGCTGCGCGTGACAAGGCACGCTCCGTGGCGTGATCGCCAGCGCATTGCCGGCCATGGCGCCGGAATGCCGCGCGGCTCATTCGATTGCGGCGACGCGAATGGGACGTGTTCCGACCGGAGCGCCGGTCTCGCGGTCGATGGTAACGGGATCGATCTCCGTTCCGGCCTCTGCGTCGAAGAACCGGGTGACGTCGCCCCCGCCGCGATGCTTGCGTCCCCACGCACCGATCGCAAATAGCACCGGCAGAAAGTCGCGGCCGGCTTCCGTCAGCACATATTCGTCCCGTGGCGGACGCTCGGAATAGCGACGTTTCTCCAGCAGCCCTTCGTCGGTCAGGGCTGAAAGACGCCCCGTTAGCATCGTTGGCGCGATACCGAGGCCTTTGCGGAAATCATCGAAGCGGGTCAGCCCCGCATGGGCGTCGCGCATGATCAGCATGCTCCATGCGTCCCCCACTACCGCAAGGCTTCGGGCAATCAGGCATGGCTGGTCCGAAAGATTCTTCATGTCGGTATCTTTTTAGTAGTGACTTACTATTAATTCGATAGTAACACCGTCTCCAAGGATGTTCCACGATATAATGAAGGCAGAAGCGATGAGTACAGGAGAGCGCAGCCGTGTCGGGTTGGTGACAGCACAGGTGCTGCGGCAATGGAGCAAACAATGACGAGTGCTCCTGGCAACGTTGGATCTGGTGCGCGCTACGTTGAGGCGCCCAATCTCTCCATCAACGTCGGAGGAACTGCCTTTGCCTATCGAGATCTAGGCCCCCGGGGCGGCGTGCCGCTCATTCTCCTCAATCATTGGGGAGCAGTGCTGGACAATTTCGACCCGCGGATCGTTGACGGCCTCGCCAGCAAACACCGCGTGATCGCGACCAACTATCGCGGCATCGGCGCGTCGGGCGGAACAGCACCTGTGACTATCGACGAAATGGCGCGCGACGCGATTGCCCTGATCCGGGCGCTGGGTTTCGAGAAGGTCGATCTGCTCGGCTTTTCCCTCGGCGGATTTGTGGCGCAGGATGTTGCGCTTAAAGCTCCCGGTCTTGTGCGAAAGCTCATCCTGACTGGCACCGGTCCTGCGGGCGGCAAAGGTATCGATAAGGTCGGAGCGGTGTCCTGGCCGCTCATGATCAAGGGTCTGCTGACGCTACACGACCCGAAATTGTATCTGTTTTTCACATCTACGGCCAATGGTCGCCAGGCCGCGAAGGCCTTTCTGAAGCGGTTGAAGGAACGCAAGGCGGACAGGGACAAGGGCCCGACTCCTGGCGCCTTCCTGCGGCAACTTAAGGCAATCAAAGCCTGGGGCCGACAGGCGCCTCAGGATCTCGGCCGTATCAAGATCCCCGTCCTGATCGCGAATGGCGACAACGATATCATGGTCCCGACTGTGAACAGCACCGACTTGGCCGAACGCATCCCCGGAGCGCAACTGGTGATCTACGAAGACGCCGGGCATGGCGGGATATTCCAGTACCACGCTGATTTCGTGCCGAAGGCTCTTTCCTTCCTGAGCGATTGGCGCCGCTGCTAACTTGAGATTGGAGAAAGCCCATGAAGGCATTCGTCGTTGATAAGTACAAAAAGAAGGGCGCTCTGCGCCTGGCCAACGTGCCCGAACCGGAAGTGCAGGACACTGATGTTCTGGTCCGGGTTCACGCCACAGCTGTGAACCTGCTGGATTCCAAGCTCCGGGATGGAGAGTTCAAGCTTATTCTTCCCTATCGTCCGCCTTTTATCCTGGGTCACGACGTCGCCGGAACGGTTGTCAGGACAGGATCCAGGGCCAGCCGGTTCAAGGTGGGCGACGAAGTCTATGCGCGGCCGCGCGATCATCGGGTCGGTACATTCGCCGAATTCATCGCCATCAATGAAGCTGACGTGGCGCTGAAGCCGAAAAATCTCAGCATGACGGAAGCGGCATCCATCCCGCTGGTGGGGCTAACGGCGTGGCAGGCGCTGGTCGAAGTGGGCAAGGTGAAGCCCGGCCAGAAGGTCTTCATTCAGGCCGGCTCCGGTGGTGTCGGGACTTTTGCAATCCAGCTCGCCAAGCATCTCGGCGCTACAGTTGCGACGACAACCAGTGTAAAGAATGCCGAACTGGTCAAAAGTCTCGGGGCGGATGTGGTCATCGACTACAAGACGCAGGACTTCGAGAAGGTCCTGTCGGGCTACGATCTTGTGCTGAATAGTCAGGATCCAAAGACGCTCGATAAATCTCTGGGTGTGCTCAAGCCGGGCGGCCAGCTCATTTCCATTTCCGGTCCGCCCGATCCGGCTTTCGCCAAGGAAGCCGGTCTGAACCTGTTCCTGAAACTGATCATGCGTCTGCTGAGCCGTGGCGTGAGGAAAAAAGCCGAGCGCCTCGGCCTACGCTATTCATTCCTGTTCATGCGCGCGCAGGGGCAGCAGTTGAGCGAGATTACGTCCCTGATCGAAGCCGGCGTGATCCGGCCGGTCGTCGATAAGGTGTTCCCGTTCGAGAACACCGGGGATGCGCTGGCCTATGTCGAGACCGGCCGCGCGAAGGGCAAGGTGGTCATCGCGGTGCAGTGAGGTCTGGCCTTAGTGCGTCCGTGCCAGACAGAACGCCACGACCTGCTCCAGTGCAGTCTTCATCGGCGACGACGGAAACAGCGCCAGTGCATCGACCGCCATGGCGCCGTAATGCTGGGCGCGGTTGATCGTGTCTTCCAGTGCGCGGTGCTTGGTCATCAGGCCGATCGCGTGATCGAGGTCGCCTTCGCCGATCTCGCCGCGCTCCAGCGCCTTGATCCAGAATTCGCGCTCGGCGTCGTTGCCGCGGCGGAAGGCGAGCACCACGGGCAGGGTGATCTTGCCCTCGCGGAAATCGTCGCCAACATTCTTGCCGAGCTTGGCGGCCTTGCCGCCGTAGTCGAGCACGTCGTCGATCAGCTGGAAGGCGATGCCGAGATTCATGCCGACCGAACGGCACGCGGTCTGCTCGGCCTTCGGGCGGTTCGCGATCACCGGGCCAACTTCGCAGGCGGCGGCAAACAGTTCGGCCGTCTTGCCGCGGATGACCGCGAGATATTCGTCTTCGGTGGTCGCGGTGTTCTTGGCGGCGGCGAGCTGCATCACTTCGCCCTCCGCAATGGTGGCGGCAGCCGAGGATAGAATATCGAGCGCGCGTAGCGAGCCGACCTCGACCATCATGCGGAAGGCCTGGCCGAGCAGGAAGTCGCCGACAAGAACGCTGGCCTCGTTGCCCCACAGCATGCGCGCGGACAGCTTGCCGCGGCGCAGTTCGCTCTGGTCGACCACGTCGTCATGCAGCAGCGTCGCGGTGTGCATGAATTCGACGGACGCCGCGAGCTTGATATGGCCGTCGCCGGTGTAGCCGGTGAGGTTGGCCATCGCGAGCGTCAGCATCGGGCGCAGCCGCTTGCCGCCCGACGAGATCAGGTGGTTGGCGACCTCGGGGATCATGGTGACTTCCGAGCCGGTCCGCGACAGGATGGTCGCATTGACGCGCTCCATGTCAGAGGCGACAAGGCTGACCAACTGGTCGATCGACGCTGTCGCGTGACTCTCGAAGGGAACAATCACCGCCACGCTGGGCTCTCCGAATTACAAGGGCGCTTCGTCGGGCCATGAAAAAGGCAGGCACTGGCAGCGCTTATATTCAAATAGGGCGAATTCACGTTGAAAACAGGTGTCCCCATCTGCTGAATTGCCGTCGACCGATATCGGGCCGCACAATAGAAACTGCGCAGCGGCGCGGCAAGGGCATCGGAACCTTGACTTCCCCATAGATACACACCCGGTTACTGGCAGGGAGCGACCTCCAATTGCGCGAAATCATGCGGACGAACGATGTGGTGCTGGTCTCGGCGGTGGGCGCGCTGCTCGACGGCGCGAATATCCACCATCTGGTGCTGGACCAGAATATGAGCGTGATCGAGGGATCGCTGGGCATCATTCCGCGCCGGATCCTGGTGCATGAAGACGATGACCTGCAGGCGCGCCGCGTGCTGACGGATGCCGGACTGGCCCACGAGCTGCGGCCGCAGGATTGATGTGATGGCTGACGCGATCGTGACCACGGAGGACGGCTTCCTGGGTGGCCAGTTGCGGCTGCGGCAGCCGAAATCCGGTCATCGCGCCGGCCATGACGCGATCCTGCTGGCTGCTGCAACCTCGGCGCAAGCCGGTCACAAGGTCGTCGATTTCGGATCGGGCGTAGGGACGGCCGGTCTGGCGCTGGCGCGGCGTGTCCCCGGCCTGTCCCTGACGCTGGTCGAGATCGACCCGCAACTTGCTGAACTGGCGAGGGAAAACGCGACAGCGAACGGTATCGCAGTGGATGTCGTGACGCTCGACATCGCTGCGAGCGCCGATGTTTTCGCTGCCGCAGGTCTGCCGCAAGACAGCGCCGACGCGGTACTGATGAATCCGCCCTTCAACGATCCCGCGCGCCATCGCGCCTCGCCGAACAAGTCGCGCGAGATCGCCCATGTCGCGACGGAGGACACGTTGCAGACATGGATTCACGCGGCGCGCCGCGTGCTGAAATCCGGCGGCGTGCTGACATTGATCTGGCGGGCGGACGGATTGGCCGATGTGCTGGCGGCGCTGGGTCGCGGCTTCGGCAGCGTCGCCATCATGCCGGTGCATGGCGATGCGGAGGCGCCGGCGATCAGGGTGTTGGTGCGTGCTGTGAAGGGTGGCCGCGCGCCTGCGGCAATTGAGCCCGGCATCTCGCTGCGGGATGCGGATGGCGCGCCTGATCTCCATATCCAGCGCGTCCTGGCCGGGCAGGCGGTTCTGCCATGGTCGTCGCTTCGGGCATCGCTCTAGGCGATGCCGCAGTCAGCGTATTGTTTATTGAGGAGCTGTTTCGGAACGTTTCTGCGGCGCCGACGTGAAGTGGATCGCCGTGAGCAGCGTACCGATGATCAGCATGAGCAGATAGATTTTCATGTCTTCTCCCGCTGCGGCGTAAAGGCCTGTTATGGTTTTCAAACGCTGAAAGCGTCTCTCGGTTCAATGACAGCAGCGTGATAAGAGTTGGTTAATGTCGAGGAAATTTGAATGAGCGAATCCAATTTAAAAGCGGCGATCACAAGGCTGCTGCCTGCGCGTTTCCGTCGCGCATCTGCAGTCGTGCCGGTGGTGCGTCTGTCCGGCACGATCGGCGCCGTCACGCCGCTGCGGCCGGGATTGTCGCTCGCAGGCGTCGCAAAGCTGCTGGACAAGGCATTCGCGATCAAGAATGCCAAGGCTGTCGCGCTGGTGATCAATTCGCCGGGCGGCTCGCCAGTGCAGTCGCGGCAGATCTATCTGCGCATCCGCCAGCTCGCGGCGGAGAAGAAACTACCGGTGTTCGTGTTCGTCGAGGATGTCGCTGCATCCGGCGGTTATATGATCGCCTGCGCCGGCGATGAAATCTTTGTCGATCCGTCATCGATCGTCGGCTCGATCGGTGTGGTCGGCGGCACCTTCGGTTTTCAGGAATTGATCAAGAAGATCGGTGTCGAGCGGCGTCTCTATACGGCGGGTGAGCACAAGGCGATGCTCGATCCGTTCCTGCCGGAAGATGCCGATGATGTGGCGCGGCTGAAATCGCTTCAGCGCGAAATCCACGCCATCTTCATCAATCTCGTGAAGGAGAGCCGCGGTGCCCGGCTGAAGGGCGCCGAGGATGTGCTGTTCTCCGGAGAATACTGGGCCGGTGAAAAATCCATCGCGCTCGGCCTCAGCGATGCCATCGGCGATCTGCGCTCGGTGCTGCGTGCGCGCTATGGCGACAAGGTGCAGATGCCGGTGATCGCGCAGCCATCCGGCATGTTGTCGGGTCTGCTCGGCCGCAAATCCGGCGCGGGCTCGCAGCTCTCGCTCGACGGATTTTCGGGATTACCGGAGCAGCTGATCTCGGCGCTGGAGACTCGCGCGCTGTGGTCCAAATACGGCTTTTAGCAGGACGGTATTGCGCGGCATTTGGTGGCTTAAAAGCTAATTGCAGGAATCCGGCGGTTGCGCGAGACTATTGCAGGGGGCTTGAGATGAACGACAGGAATCGACAGATGCCGCCGCTGGTCGCACTTGCAGGCGCGCTCGGGAGCGCAGCCGTTGTCCGCTGGGTCTACAGAACCGCCAAGCGGATCAATCATGAACTGGAAGAAGCCCGCCAGGCGCGGGTGGCCGAACGCAGCGGGACCACGGAAGTCCCGACGTTGCGCCGTGATCCCGTCACGGGCGCGTATCGGCCAGGTTAGCCGCCGCAAACCGGGCCCCAAAACATTTGCGCCGGCCTGAGGACGGGGCACGTCCTCAAGACCGGCGACAAAGTTGGGCTTTCAGGCTTGGAGGTCCCTTGGCCCTGGACATTTGGACAACTTAAGACTTGGAGGTCTTCGGCCCGCGCGACATGGATCGTTCGAGCCTTTCGCTGGGGTAAGTCCCGATGACCGGGTTCGTTCCCACCGATGCCATCAGGATAGTGCGCGGGACTTAACGACTAGCCCTCGTGATCAGGTGATGTGCCGGTGCGGTTACCCGTCGGTTACCGCCAAATCGGGCCGCATTGCCTTGATTCCGCAAGGCCGCGCCGATACGGTCCGCGCGCTTTGATCCGCCTTGATCCCCTTGGCGAATCCCCGGAAAAACGGCCCAGAAACCACCATGGACTCCCTGCCTCCGCACATGCGCCCGGAACGTTCGTTCCAGGGCTTCATTCTCGCTCTGCAGCGGTTTTGGGCCGAGCAGGGCTGCGTGATCCTGCAGCCCTACGACATGGAAATGGGCGCCGGCACCTTCCATCCCGCGACCACCTTGCGCGCGCTGGGGCCGAAGCCGTGGAAGGCCGCCTACGTGCAGCCATCACGCCGGCCGAAGGATGGCCGTTATGGCGAGAACCCGAACCGGCTGCAGCACTATTACCAGTTCCAGGTGATCATGAAGCCGTCGCCGGCGAACCTGCAGGACCTCTATCTGCAGTCGCTGAAAGCGATCGGCATCGACACCGCCTTGCATGACGTGCGTTTCGTCGAGGACGACTGGGAAAGCCCGACGCTGGGCGCCTGGGGCCTCGGCTGGGAATGCTGGTGCGACGGCATGGAAGTCAGCCAGTTCACCTACTTCCAGCAGGTCGCGGGCGTCGAATGTGCACCGGTGGCGGGCGAACTCACTTACGGTCTCGAACGCCTCGCGATGTATGTGCAGGGCGTCGACCGCGTCTACGATCTCAACTTCAACGGCCGCGACGGCGCCGACAAGGTGACCTATGGCGACGTCTTCCTGCAGGCCGAACAGGAATATTCGCGGCACAATTTCGAACATGCCGATACCGCGATGCTGTTCGAGCAGTTCAAGATGGCCGAGGCCGCCTGCCGCAAATATCTCGATGCGGGTTGGAAGAGCGACAAGCGCGAAGAACATCTGATGGCGCTGCCGGCCTATGACCAGTGCATCAAGGCCAGCCATGTCTTCAATCTGCTCGATGCGCGCGGCGTGATTTCGGTCACCGAACGCCAGAGCTACATCATGCGCGTCCGCGAACTCGCCAAGGCCTGCGGCGAAGCGTGGGTGCATACCGAAGCCGGAAGTGCTGCCTGATGCCTGATCTTCTCCTCGAACTGTTCTCTGAAGAAATCCCCGCCCGCATGCAGGCCAAGGCGGCGGAAGATCTGCGCCGCATTGTGACCGATAGGCTGGTCGCCGAAGGTCTCGTCTATGAAGGCGCGAAGGCTTTTGCGACGCCGCGTCGTCTGACGCTCACGGTGCATGGCATTCCCGCGCGCCAATCCGACCTCAAGCAGGAACGCAAGGGACCGCGCGTCGGCGGCGCCGAAGCCGCGATCCAGGGCTTTCTGAAAGCCACCGGTCTTGCGTCGTTGGATGAGGCAAAAATCCAGCGCGACCCCAAGGGCGATTTCTACATCGCGCTGACGGAGAAGCCGGGCAAGCCGACGGTCGATGTACTGGCCGAGATCCTGCCGATCATCATCCGCACTTTCCCGTGGCCGAAGCAGATGCGCTGGGGTGCGGCTTCCGCGAAATCGAGCGCGCTGACCTGGGTGCGTCCGCTGCATGCCATCGTCGCCACCTTCGGCATCGAGACCGAAGAACCGGAAGTCGTGCAGTTCGACCTGAGTGGCGTGAGTGTCGGTCAGACCACCTACGGTCATCGCTTCCTCGCTCCCGACGCGATCCAGGTGCGCCGCTTCGACGACTATGTGGCGAAGCTGCAGGCCGCGAAAGTCGTGCTCGATCCCGAGCGCCGCAAGGAAATCATCCTGGCCGATGCGCGGCAGCTCACTTTCGCGCAGGGCTATGAGCTGGTCGAAGACCCCGCGCTGCTCGACGAAGTCGCGGGCCTGGTCGAATGGCCGGTGGTGCTGATGGGCTCGTTCGACAAGGACTTCCTGTCGATCCCCGATGAGGTGATCCGCGCCACTATTCGCGCCAACCAGAAATGCTTCGTGGTCCGCGATCCCAAGACCCAGAAGCTGACCAACAAGTTTGTCATAACAGCCAATATCGAAGCGAGCGATGGCGGCACGGCGATCATCGCCGGCAACGAACGCGTCATCCGCGCGCGCCTGTCGGATGCGAAGTTCTTCTACGAGACGGATCTCAAGACCAGGCTCGAATCGCGGCTGCCGAAATTCGAGCAGATCGTGTTTCACGAAAAGCTCGGCACCCAGGCCGCGCGTATCGCCCGTATCGAAAAGCTGGCTCGCGAGATCGCGCCGCTGGTCGGCGCCGATGCCACGAAGACCAAGCGTGCGGCGCAGCTCGCGAAGACGGATCTGCTCACCGAAGTGGTCGGTGAGTTTCCAGAGTTGCAGGGCCTGATGGGCAAGTATTACGCGCTGGCGCAAGGCGAAGACGCCGCTGTCGCTGCCGCTTCCGAGGATCACTACAAGCCGCAGGGACCGACCGATCGCGTGCCGAGTGATCTTGTCAGTGTCGCCGTGGCGCTGGCCGACAAACTCGATACGCTGGTGGGTTTCTGGGCGATCGACGAAAAGCCGACGGGATCGAAGGACCCGTTCGCATTGCGTCGTGCGGCGCTCGGTGTGATCCGTCTGATCATCGAAAACAATCTGCGCCTCAAGCTGAAGTCTGTCGCGTCGTCTCATGCGTCGACGATGACCGGCTATGACGAGAGCAAACCGGCCGATCTCCTCGCCTTCTTCGCCGACCGCCTCAAAGGCCAGCTCCGCGATCAGGGCGCCCGTCACGATCTCGTGGATGCGGTGTTCGCGCTCGGCGGTCAGGACGATCTTCTGATGGTGGTCCGCCGCGTCGAAGCGCTCGGCAAGTTTCTCGACAGCGATGACGGCAAGAATCTGCTGGCCGGCACCAAGCGGGCCAACAACATTCTCGCCATCGAGGAGAAGAAGGACAAGCGCAAGTTCGACGGCGCACCTGATGCGGCGCTATTCAAGCTCGATGAAGAAAAGGCACTGGCCAAGGCGATTGCCGAGGTCGGTCCGGAAGCGAGCGCGGCTGTTGCCAAGGAAGACTTCGCCGGCGCCATGACGGCGATGGCCAAGCTGCGCCCCGCGGTCGATGCGTTCTTCGACAAGGTGAAGGTCAATGACGACGATGCGGCGGTGCGCGAAAATCGTCTGAAGCTGTTGAACGAGATCCGCGCGGCGACGCGTGCGGTGGCGGATTTCTCGAAGATCCAGGACTAAGGCTTACACACGGGCCTCTCCCCACGTCATGGCCGGGCTTGACCCGGCCATCCACGTCTTTCTCTGTCGCCGAGGCATGGGGCACGAGGCCGGGCATGACGGAGATTGAACCGAGGGCGCGGCAGTCGTCGGCTGACGCGATATTTCCAGCAATCTCCCGAAACATTTACCCTTCATTAACCATCCCTTGAAATGGTCCGGTTCCGTAACGGTTTCTTAACCCTCGCTTCCCAGCGCGGGCAGGACTGCCCAAGGATCGCCCATGACCTCGGTCAATACCGGCCTCAATCCCTATGCCAATTACGGCTCCGCCTATGCGCGCGCCGCCGCCACCGCCCAGCCGTCGCTGGCCAATGCGCTCAACAGCAATGAGAGCGCATCGTCGTCCTCGTCCGACGCCGCGACCAATCTGACGCTGTCGGAGGCAGCGCGGGCGAAGCTGGCGAGCTCCGGCTCCGACAAAGATATCGCGACCGTCGTCACGGATGTCAGGGCGAAGCTGGCGGCCCAATATGTGGCCGCGAAAGCGACGGGGCCGCTGGATAACAACGGCAAGCTGACGATCGATCTCTCGACGCTGGATCGCCGTTCGCTCTACGCCATGGCCACCAACAATGGCGGCACCTTCACCGCCGACGAGCAGAAGGTCGCCCAGGCCGAACTGGGCAATCGTTTCAACGCAGCGCTGGCGCCTGCTGCAGGCACGGCCAAGCTCACCGGCGATTTCAGCGGCATCTACAAGGCGGCGCTGGATTATCTCGATGCCGCGGGCAGCGAAGAGAAAGCCTCGGCGGCCTGGTCCGCGCAGCGCGAGGCCGTGCTGAAGGGCATTCAGGCGACCGAGCAGACACCGACCAAGGCGCCATCAGGCATCGCCAACGATCCGGTCGCAGCCTATCTCGCGCAGCCCGATACAACGACGCCCGTGCAGGACATCGCCACCGTTGCGAAGAGCGTGCGTGCGGCGCTGGATGCGCAGACCAAGGCGGCGAAAGAGGCGGGCAAGGGCGAACTCGTTTATGACAGCCGCCGCAAGACCGGCCAGCTCGCGGATTTCTCCGCCGTCGACAACCGTTCGCTGTCAGCGATGTCGCTCAATCAGGATGGTCTGTTCTCGAAGGAAGAGAGCTTTGCCGCCAAGCAGGTGCTCGATTCACGCAATCGCACCAGTATTCTCGAGGCATTGCAGGCAAGCCAGAAGAGCGGCGATCCCAGCCAGTTCAGTCTTGGCATTCTCAACACCTATTCGGCGATGAGCGATGAGGAGCGGACCGCCTCCAACTGGACGCCGAGTTTCCGCGACAATGCCGTGGCGAGCTACAAGTCGACGAACCATATTCTGTCGCTGCTGAAGAGTTCGTAGGCCTCTCCACGTCATTGCGAGCGAAGCGAAGCAATCCAGTCATTCTTCGCTTCATGCATTTCTGGATTGCCGCGTCGCTACGCTCCTCGCAATGACGTGGAGAGATCTGTAGTCGCCTCAAAAAGAAAAAGCCCCGCCCGGTGGGGGATGACCGGGGCGGGGCTTCTTCGCCCGGTCGCCATTCGCGGCGCCCGAACGAATCTTCTTTCAACGTGACGTGCTAGTCGACGACCTGCACGATGCGGCGCGAGCGCGGCTCCACCAGCACTGTCTGACCATTCACCACCGTGTAGCGATACGGCGTCGTCGCGACGGTCTGCGGCACGTCGTAATAGGTCACGCCGGCTTCAGGGAGCGTGGTGCCGACGACGATGCGATCGGGCACGGTGAAGGTCGGCACGCGTTCGCGCACCACATACTCACGGAATGCCGGACGCTCCTGCACAGTGATGCCATCGGGATCGTTGTTGTCGACGATGACGCGATCGCCCCCGGATACACCGACGGTGACGCCCTGAGCCTGCACGGCCAGCGGTGCGCCGAGGGCGCCGAAAAGGGCCGCTGCTGCAATAAGTTTGTTTCGCATGATCGTCTCCTTCGTGAACGATGTCCGGCTTGCCGCGCCGGTCTGTGCCATCCAGCCTGGTTTGGTTTATTCACCGTCGGCCAATGCATGCCGCCAGCGATCGTTCCGGAATTTTCCACGCGCAATTGCTGGTTTTTGATGCACTGCAGGCAGGTATGCGGGAACCCATTGATGGGCAGGGCGTCTTTATGCTGCTAAATCCCCGCGGCGCATCGCACCCGAATCGATTCCCTCACGGAGACACCCCATGGTCATCACGGCAGCTCACATCCAGCCGATCGTCGCGCTCATCGCTGGCGTTCTGATTTTGATCATGCCGCGGTTTCTCAATCTGGTGGTGGCGATCTATCTGATCTTCGTCGGACTGGCCGGACTCGGCGTCTTCAGGATGTTGAAGATCGGCTAAATTTCGACACGGCCGTTACCTACAGCGGTACCTCCGGGCTGCTTGCGCCACGTCCCTGAAACGTGGTGTAACGCGGCACATTTCCCTGTCGTTTCCTCTCGCGGATTGATTGAGAACCATGGCCAAAACCGCCTCGAAGTCCAAGAAAGCCCCTGCGAAGTCAAAGCTGTCCAAGGCTGCGCCCAAAGTAGCTTCGGTGGCCCGCAAGGCGCTTAAGAAGCCAGCTGCAAAACCTGCAGCAAAATCCGCGGCGAAGGCCAAAACGGCTGTGAAAGCAAAGGTTGCTCCGAAGCCCGTTGCAAAGGCTCCCGCATCCAAGAAGGCGGTTGTAGCCAAATCTTCTACAGCCAAGACTTCGGCGACCAAGGTCGTCAAGAAGGCCACCAGCAAGCCGGTGACTGACGTCATCAAGGCTGGCAAGTGGGTTTATTCGTTCGGCGGCGGCAAGGCCGAGGGCAAGGCTGGCCTGCGCGACCTGCTCGGCGGCAAGGGCGCGAACCTCGCCGAAATGGCCAATCTTGGCCTGCCGGTGCCTCCCGGCTTCACCATTCCGACCTCGGTCTGCACCTATTTCTACGCGAACGGCAAATCCTATCCGAAGGAATTGCAGTCGCAGGTGGAGAAGGCGCTCGAGGCCGTCGGCAAGATCACCGGCAAGGGCTTCGGCGACGAGAAAAATCCGCTGCTGGTTTCGGTGCGCTCCGGCGCCCGCGCCTCGATGCCGGGCATGATGGATACGGTCCTCAATCTCGGTCTCAACGACACCACGGTGGAAGCGCTGGCCGAACTGTCGGGCGACAAGCGCTTTGCCTATGACAGCTATCGCCGCTTCATCACCATGTATTCCGACGTGGTCCTCGGCTTCGAGCATCATCACTTCGAGGACATTCTCGACACCTACAAGGACAACAAGGGCTACACACTCGACACCGATCTCGATGGTGACGACTGGGTCAAGCTTGTCGGCCAGTACAAGGAAGCCGTCGCGCGCGAAACGGGGAAGGACTTCCCGCAGGATCCGCACGAGCAGCTCTGGGGCGCCGTCGGCGCCGTGTTCTCATCCTGGATGAATACCCGCGCGGTGACCTATCGCCGCCTGCACGATATCCCGGAGTCGTGGGGCACCGCCGTCAGCGTGCAGGCCATGGTGTTCGGCAATATGGGCGAGACCTCGGCCACCGGCGTTGCGTTCACGCGCAACCCGTCGACCGGCGAGAGCAAGCTGTATGGCGAATTCCTGATCAACGCGCAGGGTGAAGACGTGGTGGCGGGCATCCGCACGCCGCAGGACATCACCGAAGACGCGCGGATCGAGAGCGGTTCGGACAAGGCGTCGATGGAAGCGGCGATGCCGGAGGCGTTCAAGGAATTGACGCGCATCTACACCCAGCTCGAGAAGCACTACCGCGACATGCAGGACATGGAGTTCACGGTCGAGCAGGGCCGGCTCTGGATGCTGCAGACCCGCAACGGCAAGCGTACTGCCAAGGCGTCGATCCGCATCGCGGTCGAACTCGCCAATGAAGGCGTGATCTCGCAGAAGGATGCGGTATCGCGCATCGATCCGGCGTCGCTGGATCAGCTCCTGCATCCGACCATCGATCCATCAGCCAATCGCGACGTCATCGCCACCGGCCTTCCGGCATCGCCGGGCGCCGCATCGGGCGAGATCGTGTTCTCGTCGGACGAAGCCGCCAAGCTGCAGGCCGACGGCAAGAAGGTTATTCTTGTTCGCGTCGAAACCTCGCCGGAAGACATTCACGGCATGCACGCCGCCGAAGGCATTCTCACCACCCGCGGCGGCATGACCTCGCATGCTGCGGTGGTCGCGCGCGGCATGGGCAAGCCCTGCGTCTCCGGCTGCGGCACCGTCCGCGTCGATTACGGCCGCGGCACCATGAGCATCGGTGGCCGCGTGTTCAAGGCCGGCGACGTCATCACCATCGACGGTTCGGTTGGCCATGTGCTGTCCGGCCGCATGCCGATGATCGAGCCGGAATTGTCGGGCGAATTCGCAACGCTGATGGGCTGGGCCGACAAGGTCCGCAAGCTCAAGGTCCGCGTTAATGGCGACACGCCGGAAGATGCCCGCACCGCCATCAAGTATGGCGCGGAAGGCATCGGCCTGTGCCGCACCGAGCACATGTTCTTCGAAGAGACCCGCATCCGCACCGTGCGCGAGATGATCCTCGCCGAAGACGAGCAGGCCCGCCGTGCCGCGCTCGCCAAGCTGCTGCCGATGCAGCGCGCCGACTTCGTCGAACTGTTCGAGATCATGAAGGGCCTGCCCGTCACGATCCGTCTGCTCGATCCGCCGCTGCACGAATTCCTGCCGCACACCCAGGGCGAAGTCGAGGAAGTGGCGCGTGTCATGGGCACCGATCCGCGCAAGCTTGCGGACCGTGCGCGTGATCTCGCCGAGTTTAATCCGATGCTCGGCTTCCGCGGCGTACGCATTGCGATCGCCTATCCGGAAATCGCCGAGATGCAGGCGCGCGCGCTGTTCGAAGCCGCGATCGAAGCGGGCAAGCGCACTGGCGAACAGGTCGGCCTCGAAGTCATGGTGCCGCTGATCGTCACCAAGATGGAGTTCGATCTCATCAAGGCGCGCATCGATGCCACTGCGGTGTCGGTGATGAAGGAGACCGGCGGCAAGCTGAACTATTCGGTCGGTACCATGATCGAACTGCCGCGTGCCTGTCTGCTGGCCGGCGAGATTGCCGAGACCGCCGAGTTCTTCTCGTTCGGTACCAACGATCTCACGCAGACGACCTTCGGCATCAGCCGTGACGACGCCGCGAGCTTCCTCGGTACTTATATCGCCAAGGGTATTCTGCCCGTCGATCCGTTCATCACGGTCGACCGCAGCGGCGTCGGCGAACTGGTGAAGATCGGTGTCGCGCGTGGCCGCAAGACTCGCCCTGATATCAAGGTTGGTATCTGCGGTGAGCACGGCGGTGATCCGGCATCGGTAGCCTTCTGCCATGAGATCGGCCTCGACTACGTGTCGTGCTCGCCCTATCGCGTGCCGATCGCGCGTCTCGCTGCCGCACAGGCTGCGCTCGGCAAGGAAATTTCCAGCCAGGCGTAAGTGCTTCGCTGATTTCATGATCTGAAAAATGGCCGGGGAGTTCCCCGGCCATTTTTATTGCGTGCCTCATGCCGTGTTTGTTCGTGCGTCGGAATGGAACTCGCAAACATTTTCACGCATCCGCGAATTTCTCTTCATCATCTTTGTCAACGCGATGTTTACTACTTTTGTGGAGCCGCGGTTTACCAAGGCTTTCGAATGATTTTGCGCTGCGCTCGTACAGCTTGCGTGTGGCGTCGTTGCATCGCCGATTAACTCCGCGGCAACTTTGATTCCGTACTAACGAAATAGATCGAAATGTACGGATGTGCAGATTAGTGCCGTGCAGGGCGATGCTGGTGTAAGCGTTGCGTGAGCGTATCGATGTTAGTACTGCGTAACCGGCCGAAGGGCGCGCGTGGCGCGTTCTTCGGCTTCGGTCTCTGCGTTTTCGCATTGGCCCCGACAGAATCTGGCTATCAGGACATCGCCTCGCTGCTGGCTCGCCAGCCGGGCGTGACCGAACGCTGGCAGAAGCGCGTGTTCGCGCCCGCCGTCTCCTCCATCCAGGTTGCGACATTCTCGTTCGGTCGCCCAATGGGCACGGCCTCGCGCAATCCGACCTTGCAGCTCGCCAGCCTCGACAATTCCGGCATCGCCGCCAGCGGAGCGCTGATTGACATCACCGGTGCACTGACCCGCAATCCGTTGGCGCAACCGCCCCGCCGCTATGAAGCTGCAGATTTTCCAAAAGTGGATCGCTCGCTGAAGGGCGATCGCCTCGCCATCCGCGCGCCGGAGACCGTGGCGCCCGATGAGCCGGCCAGACAGGACTCTTTCGACGACAACAGATCGGTGATGGGCGCGAAGACCGTCGATGCAATGCCATCCGCGCAGCATGCCCCGCTCGATCCAGAACTCGATGAAGCGCTGCGTGCCCCGCCGCTTGCTCAATACGACGCATCGCAGTCCGTGCAGCCCACCGAGGACGCCAAGACCGATGCAGCGGTGATCCCCGTTGAGCCGGCGCCGGCCAAGGACGGCTTCTCGGTGAAGACTGCGAGCCTGTTTTTCGGAAGTTCGTCGCTTGGCGCATCGGTCGAGACAATGGAACGCTGGCAGCCCGGCGAAGAGCCAACCATCGTAATGCCAGGCACAGCCGTGCCGGGTATTGCCATGCCGGGCTCAAGCCTCGACCCGGACATGAAGGCTACGGCGGTGGTGCCGAATGCGGCGATCAACCCGACCGACGGCGGCGAAAGCGTTGCCGGCAAAGGCGAGGTCAACAGCGCCAATCAGCGTGCGAAGACGCCGGCCGAACGTATGGGCCTCACCGAGCAGACCCGCGGCAAGCAGGAAAAGTGTCTGACGGAAGCCATCTATTTCGAGGCCCGCGGCGAAGCGGTGCGCGGCCAGATGGCGGTGGCGCAGGTGGTGATGAATCGCGTGTTCTCGGGCTTCTATCCCACGACAGTTTGCGGCGTGGTCTATCAGAACAAGCACCGCCGCCTGGCCTGCCAGTTCACCTTCGCCTGCGACGGCATTCCGGATGTCGTGAAAGAGCCCGACATGTGGGAGCGCGCCCGCAAGATCGCGAAGGCGACGCTCGACGGCCGGATCTGGCTGCCGGAAGTCGCGAAGTCCACGCATTACCATGCCTATTGGGTGCATCCGTCCTGGGTCCGCGAGATGAAGAAGATGTACAAGACCGGTGTGCACTCCTTCTATCGCCCACGTAACTGGGGCGACGGCAGCGAGGCGCCAAGCTGGGGCACTGCGGCGCAGACGGCGGAAATCTCCGCGAAACTCTCCGAAATCAAGCCGTAGCAGCCACGACTTTACCTCCGAGCCTGCCAAGAGCGATGCCATGCCCGGCATCGCTCTTTCCATTCCGGATTCCGCAGAATGTTATCCTGACCCTGGGCTGTGACGACGTCTGCGTGGCCCTGCATTCCAGCAATGCATCCCCCGAAATTCCCATCATCGCCATTGGGATTTCCATGCGAATGCATTAATCTCCTCCAGTCCGGACCGGGCTTGCGCTCTTGGGCCGGCTGAATTTTCAATCCGAATTCGATCCGGGGAAACGACATGGCGGCAATTGACGGCGCGACGCGCCCGGCATCTGGTTTGGGCTGGCGTACGCCGCTGGTGATCATCATCTGCGGATCGCTGATCGGCATGCTCACCTTCGGGCCGCGCTCGAGCGTCGGCTTCTTCATGCAGCCCTTCAGCCAGGAGTTCGGCTGGGGCCGTGATGTTTTCGCGCTCGCCTTCGCCGTGCAAAACCTGCTCTGGGGCATCGGCCAGCCTTTCGCGGGCGCCGTTGCCGACAAGTTCGGCAGCGTGCGCGTGATCTGCGTCGGCGCCTTCCTCTATGCGGCTGGTTTGCTGATGATGCGCTATTCCTCGACACCGCTCGAGCTGAATATCAGCGCTGGGCTGCTGATCGGTTTTGGCCTGTCGGGTTGCTCGTTCAATCTGGTGCTGTCCGCTTTCGGCAAACTGGTGCCGCCGGAATGGCGCGGCATCGCGCTCGGCGCCGGCACCGCCGCAGGCTCGTTCGGCCAGTTCATCTTTGCGCCTTTCACAGTGGCGATGATCGACAACACCGGCTGGCAGGCGACGCTCACCGTGTTCGCGGTGCTGATGTTGCTGGTGATCCCGTTGTCGCTTGCCTTGGCGACTCCGACCGCGAGTGCCGCGTCCGCCGACGCGCCGGTGGCGCAGAAGCAGTCGTTCAAGAGCGCACTCACGGAAGCCTTCGGCCATCGCTCCTATGTGCTGCTGGTGCTGGGCTTCTTCACCTGCGGCTTCCAGCTCGCTTTCATCACCATGCATCTGCCGGCCTATCTGGTCGATCGCGGCTTGCCGGCGGCTGTGGGCGGCTGGGTGATTGCCATCATCGGCCTGTTCAACATCATCGGCTCGCTGACGGTCGGTTATGTGCAGGGCAAGCTGCCGAAGCGCTACATCCTCTCCTTCATCTACTTCACCCGCGCGCTGGCGACGGTGGCCTTCATCATGCTGCCGCTGACCACCACCTCGGCGCTGGTGTTCGGCGCCATCAGCGGGCTTGCCTGGCTCTCCACCGTGCCACCGACATCGAGCCTGGTGTCGCTGATGTTCGGCACGCGCTGGCTGGCAACGCTGTATGGCTTTGCCTTCTTCAGCCATCAGGTCGGTGGCTTCCTCGGCGCGTGGCTGGGCGGTGTCGTGTTCGACAAGTTCGGCTCCTACACGCCGGTGTGGTGGCTATCGGTGCTGTTCGGCGTGCTGTCGGCGCTGATCAACCTGCCGATCGTAGAAGAGCCGGTGAAGCGTCCGATTGCACAGCCGGCATGAGCCTGTTGTTGACTCGCTGATCTCCAGCGATAAAAATTGATCTTGGCCGTCCCAGTCGGGGCGGCCTTCGTTCTCAGGGCGGGGTGAAAATCCCCACCGGCGGTAATCGGGCGCAAGCCCGGAAGCCCGCGAGCGCCTGACGGGTTACACCGTCAGGGTCAGCAGATCCGGTGCAATGCCGGAGCCGACGGTCATAGTCCGGATGAAAGAGAACGGGTATGCGCAGGGAGTCCGCCTTGGCGGATGCTCGGAGTGTGACCGTACGTCCTGATTCTGGTCTCAAACCGCGAGAGCATCCATGAATCAGCCTGTGATGAACTTCAAAACTTCCACTTCCGTAAATCTTGCACCATCGACCGGGCGGATCGCCTTCATCCAGTCGTGCTGGCACAAGGATATTGTCGATCAATGCCGTGTCGGTTTTGTCGCCGAACTTGCACGGCATGGTGTGCCTGACAGTCAAATCGATGTCTTCGAGGTGCCCGGCGCCTTCGAAATTCCGTTGCAGGCCAAATTGCTGGCGCGCACCGGGCGCTATGTGGCGATCGTCGCCACCGGGCTCATCGTGGACGGTGGCATCTATCGCCATGAATTCGTCTCTGACGCCGTCATCAACGGGTTGATGCGGGTGCAGCTCGACAGCGAGGTGCCTGTGATCTCGGCCGTGCTGACGCCGCAGCATTTCCACGAGCACGCCGAGCACCTGCGCTTCTTCCGCGAGCATTTCGTTGTGAAGGGCACCGAGGCGGCGACGGCCTGTGCGGCCACCATCGCCAATATCGCGGCGACCCGGCAACTGGCCGCCTGATTGTCTCATTGCCGCGTTATGCCGCCATGGCCGGGCAGGGCTGCAGAGCTCCTGCCCGGCTGGCGCGGGTGGCGTTTCCCGCAACGGCGCGGCATAATTCGGCAACGGAAATCACAAGCAAAAACTCGGGAGTGGCGTGTTGGGAACGTTCAAGGCTGTCCGCATCGACAAGGCTGACAAAGGCACCACGGTTGCGCTGACGCAGTTCGACGAATCCGAATTGATGGACGGCGACGTCACCGTGCGGGTCGAATGGTCCACCGTGAATTACAAGGACGGCCTCGCCGTCACCGGCAAGGCGCCGGTGGTACGCCGCTTTCCGATGATCGCCGGCATCGATTTCGCAGGCACGGTGGAATCCTCGGAGAATCCGAACTGGAAGCCCGGCGACAAGGTGATCGGCAATGGCTGGGGCATGGGCGAAACCCATCTCGGCGCCTATGCCGAAAAGACCCGCGTGAAAGGCGACTGGCTGGTGCGGCTGCCGGCCGGCATGACCACCCGCGACGCCATGGCGGTCGGTACCGCCGGCTACACCGCAATGCTCAGCGTACTGGCGCTGGAGAAGCACGGGCTGAAGCCGGCCGATGGCCCGATCGTCGTGACGGGGGCGGCCGGCGGCGTCGGCTCGGTGGCGATCGCGGTGCTGTCGAAGCTCGGTTACCAGGTCATCGCCTCGACGGGGCGCACGTCCGAGGAGGGCTATCTCAAGGGCCTTGGCGCCAGCGAGATCATCGACCGCAACGAGCTGTCCGGCCCGGCCAAACCGCTGGCCAAGGAGCGCTGGGCGGGCGGCATCGACAGCGTCGGTTCGACCACCCTGGCGAATCTCCTGTCGATGACCAAGTATCGCGGCGCCATCGCCGCCTGCGGTCTCGCGGCCGGCATGGACCTGCCATCTTCGGTTGCACCGTTCATTTTACGCGGCGTGTGTCTTCTCGGCATCGATTCTGTCATGTGCCCGATCGAGCTGCGACAGCAGGCCTGGGCGCGGTTGGCGACGGATCTGGATCACACAAAACTCTCTGAAATTACTCAGGAAATTCCGCTGGACCAGGTGATCGACGCCGGCGCCAATGTGCTGGCCGGTCAGGTCCGCGGGCGAATCGTGGTAAAGATCGGCTAACGACGTTCAGACTTTACCAACCAACCTGCTCCATTGTTGCCACGGTTGGTATGGTAAGCAGCGGGTAAAGACATCAGGCGGTCATCCGCGCTCGGTTGTTCGGAGTATCCTATGGTTGCGCGTTATGTGTTGGGAGCGGTGCTTGCCGCCACGGTGGCGACCCCCGCGCTGGCTGGGTCGATGACGGCCGAAGAGGCCCGCAAGTTTGTTGCCGGCAAAGTCTTTGCCTTTACCTGTTTCGACGGCACCCGCGGCGCAGGCCGCGTGTTCGACGATGGCGGTGCGGCGGGCGCTGTGCAGTTCTCGGGCTCGGGTCCGGCGCGTAATATGCGCCTGCCGGGCAACACGCTGCAGGTCCGCGGCGAGGCCATCTGCGCCTCGATCAAGGGCATCCCGTTCGAGCCGTGTTTCAATCTCAACAAGAATGACGAGCGCTCGTTCCGCGGCTCGGTCTCCGGCATGGGCTTCGCCTATTGCGATTTCCGCCACCAGGGCGGCCGTGGCCAGATGCTGATGGCCCGCTCGCTGTCGGCCCCGCGCTCGCTGCGCGCGCCTTCCACCACCCGTTCGGCCGACGCCTCTGCCGGTGCCGACAATACGGTGACCCGCGTCTCGACCCCGCGCGTCGAGAGCAGCAAGATCGACGCCGTCGGATCGATCAAGTCCGAGCCGGCCAAGGAAATTGCCAAGACGCCGGAGCCGGAAAAGACCGAAGCGCTCGAGCTGCGCAAATCCACCAACTAAGCAAGTTAGGCGTGGCGACCCCAAGGTCCTTTGAGCGGGCCCTGTAGCGGCTCCTGCGCGCTGCCTGGAGGCGATTTGCCGTTGCTCCATGGGCCGGAGCGCGGCGGCAGCGGCGGCGTGTCGTCGGCCTCTCCGGGCGCATCCGTATCGGACGGCAGTGCCATCCGGCCGGGGTCGTGTCCTCCGGCGAATTTCACCAGTGCCGCGACCCGCGAATCCACCGACGGATGTGTCGCGAACAGGTCGGCAAAACCCTCGCGGGGATTGTCGATGCACATCTCCATGACGGCCGAAGTCGCGCCGGGCAGTTCGCCGCGATTCTCGATCTTGCGCAGCGCCGAGATCATGGCGTCGGGATTTTTGGTCAGCTCCACCGACCCCGCATCGGCCAGCAGTTCGCGCGAGCGCGACAGCGCGAAGCGCACCACCAGCGACAGTGCCCAGGCCAGCGCGATCAGCGCCACGGCGATGATGATGACAATGACTGCACCGCCGCCAGAGCCTTTGCTGTCGCTGTCAGACGAGGAAGACGATCGCGACGATCGGCTGCCGCCGAAGCGGAAGCCGGAATTGATGAATATCCGGAAGAACAGTTCAGCCGCAAAGCCGACCACGCCAGCGATGATGACGGCGACCACCATCAACTGCACGTCGCCGTTGCGGATATGCGTCAGCTCGTGGCCGAGCACCGCTTCCATCTCGTCATCGTTGAGCGCGCGCAGGAGGCCCGTCGTGACCGTGACAGAGTATTGCCTGGGGTTCAGGCCGGTGGCGAAGGCGTTCAACGCATCACTGTCCATCACCTTCAGCTTCGGCATCGGTATGCCGCGCGAGATGCAGAGGTTTTCAAGGAGATTATAGAGTCGCGGCTGCTCCTGCCGCGTCACGCTTTCGCTGCCGGTGATGCTATCGATCATCTTTTGATGACCGAAATAGGCGATGACGATCCACAGCACCGCGCCGATGGTGGCGAAGGGAAGCGCCTTGATCAGGTCGCGTGTTGCAGCGTTGATGTAATACGCAACCGAGCCGTTGCTGTTGACCGCCACCTCGCCGATCAGGGCGCCGGCGAACACCATCACATAAATCAGCAGGAACAGCCCTGCGAGCAGCAGCATCGAACGCGTCTTGTTCGAGGCAATATGCGTATAGAGACCATAGGCGGCCATGATGCAGTCCTAGGATTCACTATCAGCCGTCATTGCGAGGAGCTCTTGCGACGAGCAATCCAGTCTTCGCTTGTGGCTTTCTGGATTGCTTCGCTGCGCTCGCAATGACGGGGAGGGGCATGTGTTCTGGTCTGAGGATCAGAACTTGACCTGCGGCACGGCTTCGACCTCCTTGCGGGTTTCGCCGAGATCGAAGAACTCCTTCGAATGGAAGCCGAACGTGCCGGCGAACAACGCCGCGGGCATCTGCTGGATGCCGGTGTTGTATTCGGACACGGCATTGTTGAAGAACCGGCGCGAGGCGGCGATCTTGTTTTCGATATCCGAGAGCTCGGTTTGCAACTGCTGGAAATTCGCATTGGCCTTGAGGTCCGGATAGGCCTCGGACAGTGCGATCAGCCGGCCGAGCGCGCCGGAGAGCTGGTTTTCCGCGGCGCCGACCTGCGCCTGGCCCTGTGCATTCATCGCCGAATTGCGCGCCTTGATGACGTCGTCGAGGGTGCCGCGCTCATGCGCCGCATAGCCCTTCACGGTCTCGATCAGGTTCGGGATCAGGTCGTGGCGCTGCTTGAGCTGCACGTCGATATCGGCAAAGGACTGGTTGACCCGCTGGCTCAGCGCCACCAGCCGGTTATAGGCAGCAAATGCCAGGACAATCAGGACAACGATGACGCCAAGAACGATCCAGCCGGTCGACATGTAAGAACCCCCAAAAGAAACCATCAAACCCAAAGCCTAGCCGATCATGCGGCCACAGAGCAGGGGCCGCAGGCATGTCGCGGCACGGATTGGTCGCGGCGAGGGTGGAATACGTTCAAAGACGCTCCTCCATCGCGCCCTGTCATGTGCGCTCCTCTGCTACAACTTTGAAAGGAGATGTTGTCGGTCTGCACCTTTGCGATGTTGCATCAGTCGACAGGAGACGTCAGCAGATCGCCTGCGGGTTAGCGTCGGTGCGCTATCCGTCATCCAACCGTCATGCGCAAAACCTAATGAAACCCTAACCTTTGGGCTGGGGACTTGAGCGATGTTGGAATGGCGTAACGGCGCGAGCCGGCTTGCGATGGGCGTGGTTGTGGCGGCGCTGTTCGCGCCGATGACGGCGGAGGCGCAGACATTCACGGTGCCAGCCGGCACCACGGATACCACGACGAAGACACTTAGCGGCACGCAGACCGGAACGGTCGATGCCTCCGGCACGCTGCGATCCACCAGCGGCACGGCGACCATCGGGTGGAACGGCGCATCGACCGGCGTCGTCGTTACCAATTCCGGCGTAATCGAAAACACCAGCACGGGGCGCGTCATCGACGCCACCGGCGCAACGGCGGGCCGGACCTTCACCTTCCTCAACAATATTGGCGCCATCGTGCGATCGACCCAGAACGACGTGTTCCGGTTCAATCTGGCGATGACATCTGGCACGATCGTGATCGACAATGCCGGGCTGATCCAGGCCGGCGGTACCGGCTATGCTGCGCTCGGGCAGGCGCTCGATTTCCGCGGCATGACCGGCGCCGCGTCGATGACCATCATCAACCGTGCGACCGGCGTGATCGAGGCGATGACCGACGATGCGGTCCGGCCCGGCGCCAACGCGGTGATCAATAATTTCGGCATCATCCGCAGCTTCGGTGCCAATACGTCCGGTGGTGCCAACGGCACGTCCGACGGCATCGACACCGGCGGCAATCTTGGCGTCGTCGTCAACAATCAGGCCGGCGGCCTGATTTCCGGCGCGCGCCACGGCATCACCGCGGACACCGACGTGACGGTCAACAACGCGGCCGGCGGCACGATCCTCGGCCGCAACGGCTCGGGCGTCGGGTCCGACGGCGCCGGCACCGTCACCAACTACGGTCGCATTACCGGCACCTATGCCGGTGTTGGCAACATCTTCAATTCGGACGGTATCGCGCAGATCAATGGCGACGGCGATGGCGTCGATATCGACAATGTCGGAACCATCATCAACTACGGCATCATCGAAGGCACCGGCGCCGGCGGTTTCGATAGCGGCGGGCGCGCCAATGCCAGCGAAGGCATTTCCATCGGCGGCGGCACGATCACCAATTACGGCATGATCAGCGGTACGAACACCGGCATCGTAGTCAACAAGGATACCAACGTCGATCGCAGCGGCGTGGCCGCAACCACCATCATCAATAATCTCGGTGGCACGATTGTGGGTCTCAACGGCTACGCGATTCGGCTCGAAAACAAGACCGGCACCGCGATCGACAACGATACCATCGTCAATCGCGGCACCATCATCGGCAATGGCGCGATCCCGGACCCAAATGCGATCGTGTTGATGAATACGGGCGTGGCAGATCCCAATTCCGTCGGCACCCTGAACGGCATCACCTATACCGGCACCGGCTCCGCCCGTTTCATCCGCGGCGATGGTTCCGCGATCCAGATGGGCGAAGGCGCCGACGTGCTGACCAATTACGGCACCATCATCGGCAACACCGGCCGCGCCGTGAACATGGAAGGCGGCAACGACACCGTTAACATCATGAAGGGCTCGCGCATCGTCGGCCTCGTCGATGGCGGCGTCGGCACCGATACGCTGAACTACAACAAAGCGGGCCTCACCGACGCCAAGCGCGCTGCGCTGCAGGCCGGCCAGACCGTGAATATCGGCGGTACGCTCTATACGTCGTTCGAGGTGATCACCGGAACGTCGTCTTCGTTCGCGTCCTTTGCCAGCGCGGGCTCGCTCGGCGTCGCCTCGCTGTTCGACAATCTGCCGGCCACCGCCACCAGCAGTTCGGTGGTCAATCTGCTCGACAGCGTTGCCAGCTCGGCAGATGTCGGCGCGGCGCTGGCGCAGCTCACGCCCGCGGCCTATCAGGGCCTCGGCCGCATGACCATGAATGACGCGTTCCAGACGACCTCGCTGGTCGGCCAACACCTGACGCAGAACCGCCTCGGCGGCCTCGGCACCGACATGTCCGGTGTCGGCAACGCGCTGGCGATGTTCGATGGCGGCATGTTCGACAAGAATTTCAGTGCCGATCGTGCGCTGGCCGCGGTGACGTCATTCCCAGGCAGCGCAAGTTCTGCGCTGGCCGATGCCGGCTGGGGCGGCAATGCGGCCGATGCGATGGCCTATGCGCCGGTGACCAAGGCTCTGCCCGGTCTGCGTCCGGTGGCTGTCGCTGCCGAACAGGGCCTGTTCATCACGTCGGGCGCGAGCTTCGCCCGTGAAGGCGCGCGAACTGACGCGCCGAGCTTCAAGTCGAACACCGTCAACGTGCTCGCCGGCTACGACCGGCGCATCACCGACAGCCTCGTTGCCGGCGTGTTCGGCGGCTACGCGCTGACCCGCGGCGATATCGATAATATCGGCAGCCACACCAAGATCTCGACCGGGACCATCGGCGGCTATGGCACCTATCAGGCGCCCGGCTGGTTCGCGACCGCCATGGGCCTCTATGGCTTCAGCGATTACGACACCACGCGCGTGGCGGTCGGCACGACGAACACCGCGGCGTTCAGCGGCGATCACTATGCGATCCGCGGCACGGTCGGCACCGATCTGCGCGTTAGCGGCTGGGTCGTCACGCCGGAGATCGGCCTGCAATATACGCGGGTGATGACCGATGGCTTTGCGGAGCGCGGCGGTGCGGCGGCCCTCGTGGTCGGCTCGGACAGTTCGGAATCGCTGCGCTCCAGCGTTGGCGCACGCTTCGCCTATGATTACGCGCTGAATGGCGGCGTGTTGACGCCGGAATTGCGGCTGGCCTGGCTGCATGAATTCAGCGATGGCGTGCGCGGCATCACTGCGAGCTTCGCCGATACCACGCTGCCGGGTTCGTTCATCACCGCGACCGGCAGCGCGCTGCGCGATCGCGGCGTGATCGGTGCCGGCCTCTCCGGCAGACTGGCACCGCTCACGGTGCTGTCGGTGAACTATGATGCGATCGTCGGCAGCAACGATGCCGTCGCGCATCAGGTGATGGGCCGCATCCGGCATTCGTTCTGAGAGCGGGCTATCCGCAGGAAAACGAGATTCGCAAACACCGAATGTAGGTGAGGGCGGTGCCATGCCCCTCACCCGACATCCGCGCTACGCGCGCATGTCGACCTCTCCCCGCGCAGAGCGGGGAGAGGTAAGCACGGCGCCACCTTCCTTAACCTCGCCCCGCTTTTTGCGGGGAGAGGTCGACCGGCGAAGCGCAGCGAAGCCGGTCGGGTGAGGGGCCTTGCAGTGAGCTAGCCGCAATCTCGCGACTAGCGGGTCGTTCCAGCGCAGAAGCCGCTTACGGCTTCGCCATATGCCACGCACCGTTCAGGAAGCCGTCGCCATTGGTGTCGCCGGCGGCGGTGTCCTTCTTGAAGGTGTAGAGCGGCTTGCCTTTATAGGCCCACATCTTCTTGCCGTCGTCGCGCACGACGATGGTCATGTCGGCGCTCGGCTTGGCATCGTCCACCGCGAACAGCGGCGGCCAGTTTTCGGCGCAGGGGCCGTTGCACATCGACTTGCCACCGGCGTCCTTGTCGAAAGTATAGAGCGTCATGCCCTTGGCATCGATGAAGGTCTTGCCCTTGGCGGTGTCGGCGGTCTTCAGCATCTGCGCCGAGGCGGCGCTTGAGGCGAGCATGAGAGTCAGAGCCGCGAGGGCGGCGAATGATCTGGTCATTGCAGCGTTACCCCTGATGATTTGCGACGCAGTCGCGTCAGGAGAACAAACGCCAGCTGTAGAGAATTATTCCATGGATGATGTCGGTGCATCGAAAACCGCATCGCCCCAGTCGAGCTTGCGGAACTTTGCATACTTCGCCTTGTCGCGGCGCGGCGCGCTCGCGGCGATCACGCCTGCATTTGTGCAGAGTTTTGCCGTGATTGCGATCTTTGTCGTCACCGGTTGCGCAAGCACGCGCGACGGCCGCTGCGCAACAGGCGCACGCGACAGCGCGACATAAATAAATTTCTCGTCCTCATAGGGAAGTTCTGCGGATTTGAGTTGTTTATGCACACGGGAGCGCTGCAGCCGCTGGCTGAAGTGGCACCAGTCCGGCTTCACCAGCGGACATGCATCGTCATGTGGGCAGGGCGCGATCACATGCGCGCCGTTCTTGATGAGCTGCGCACGCGCATCGAGAATGCGTTGATAGCCCGACGGCGTGCCGGGCTCGACGATAACAAGCGTATCATTCGTCTTCGTCCACATCGCCGCGACGAGTTTTGTCCGCGCGAGATCGTTGAGCTCGTTGATGACATAGCTCGCGATGACGAGATCGGCGGATGGGGCATTGGCGATTGTCGCGGTAGCGTCGCCGAGCGTGTAGTTCATCGCGGGGATGCGGTGGCTGTCCTCCGCCAAACCGAGCGCAAGCATGCGCAAAGCGGGATTGGCATCGAGCAGTGTGAACGAAGCGAGCGACGCGAAGGCTTCGGCGCAGGCCCATGTCGCCGTTCCCGGCCCGGCGCCGCAATCGAGCAGCGTGGTCGGTGCGAAGTCCGGTCGTGTCTCCTGCAGCGCATCGAGGCTGGCGACGACCGCCGCATAGGTCGCCGGCATGCGGGCGAGCGCATAGGCCAGTGCGTCGCTCTCGCTACGGATGGTCGTCGAGCCGCCGCCAGAGCGATAGGTCTGCGAGATTGCATCGGAGCGCGCAGCCGCGTCGCTGCGCGAGAAGCCGTGCAGGCGGGCGTTGAGGGCGGCGGTGAGTTCGGCCGGGAGGTCGGGTGACATCGGTGGTCCGTCATGTTGTCGCGGCGCGCCGCGACCTTCGTATTGAACCCGAGGCCGCGGCTGCGACACCAACAGGCCTTCTCACCAGATGGCGTCGGTGACGCCAAGACAGGAATATCGACGATGGATCACCCGGTCAATTTCACCGCACTTGCGGCGCTTCGGCCCGGCGACGCGCGCGAAGATCTCAGCCGCGCGCTTGGTGCGCGCTGGTGCGAACCTGCGCCGCATCAGCAGGGCCGTGTCACCGCCTTGTCGAAGCAGCACGGCTTTGAAGCGCAGATCGATACAGTTGGACGGATCGGCGCTATTCGTTATCGCGACCCGTTCCCCGCCATGCCGGGTGTTCTCGGTCTGCGGATCGGTATGCCGGTCGCAGACGCTCTGGCGGCGCTGCCGCAGCTCGCGCTATCGCATCGCGCGCCGGTCTACGATTCCATGTATTTTGTCGCCGACGTCTCGCATGAGACGAAGCTTGCGCTGGAGTTTCGCTGGCAGGAGCTTTATGCGATCTCGTTGCGCAATCCAGCGGCCGTCTATCCGGACAAGCAGCCGATGGCGTATCCGGTGGCCGCCGGTGCGCCCGGCGCTCCCTTCGGCGATCCGAACTTCAAACTCGCCGTCATGTCGTCATTGCTGGAGAGCGGCGTGCTCGATCTGGCCGCGCCCGAGGATCTTACCGCGTTTGTGCTGAAACGCGCGGTCGATCTCGAGGAGGACGGCTACGATCTGATCAGCGAGGCCTACGATTATCTGGTGCGCTATCCGCTCACCGAGGCGGACCTGGCGAAGGTCGAGGCCATCACCTTCGATGGCGGCAACGAGATCTATCCCTATTGCTATTATTTCTGGGACGGCGAGAGCAAAGAGTTCGACATTTCGAGCACGGCCGGGATCGGCCTGTGCCAGAACCTGCGGCAGCTTACCTGCATCGCGATGATCGAGCGGCTGGATGCGGCGGATCTCGTCGGCCTCGGCAAGCTCGAAGCGCTCGATCTGCCGTCGGTGTGCGACAATCCCGGGCGTCTGCTCGAGCTCCCTGCACTGAAGAAGCTGACATTCCCGGAAACCGCCATCCGCGATCCGGCTTTGATCGCCGCGTTAAAGGCGCGTGGCGTCGCGGTGCGCATCGACGCTTAGGAGAGGCTGTTCGTCTTGCCCTCCCCACCTGGCGAAGCTTCGCTTCGCGCAGGGGAGGGCAAGGAGGAGTTACGCCACTTCCTGATCGAGGATCTTCACCGCGTTTTCGAGATCCACCGAGACCAGCTGGGACACGCCACGCTCAGCCATGGTGACGCCGTACAGGCGGTGCATGCGCGCCATGGTGATCGGGTTGTGCGTGATGGTGATGAAGCGCGTTTCGGTCGAGGCGCACATTTCATGCAGCAGGCTGCAGAAGCGCTCCACGTTGTGGTCGTCGAGCGGCGCGTCGACTTCGTCCAGCACGCAGATCGGCGACGGGTTGGTCAAGAATACCGCGAAGATCAGCGCCAGCGCGGTCAGCGCCTGTTCACCACCGGACAGCAGTGACAGGGTCTGCGGCTTCTTGCCGGGCGGCTTGGCGACGATTTCGAGACCGGCTTCGAGCGGATCGTCGCTCTCGATCAGCTTGAGCTCGGCTTCGCCGCCGCCGAACAGTTCGACGAACATGCGCTTGAAGTGGCCGTTGACGATGTCGAACGAGGTCATCAACCGTTCGCGGGCTTCCTTGTTCAGGCTCTGGATGCCGGTGCGCAGCTTCTTGATGGCTTCGACGAGGTCGTCGCGCTCAGTGGCGAGGCCGTTATGCGTGCCTTCGACCTCGTTGAGCTCTTCCTCGGCGCGCAGGTTGACGGCGCCGAGACGCTCGCGGTCGCGGCGCAGCTTTTCCAGATCGGCTTCGATGTCGGCCAGATCAGGCAGCGTGTCGTCCTGGCGGACTTCGGCCAGCGCCGCGACGCCTTCCGGCTCGACTTCCAGCATGTCGCGGATTTCGCGCTCGATGTCCTCGAGGCGGCGCTTGCCGCTTTCCATGCGCTCCTCGGTGCGGGCGCAGGCTTCGCGGGCGGCGGAGAGGGCTTCCAGCGAGCCGCGGGCATCGCGGTCGGTCTCGCGCATGGCGTTCTCGGCCGAGGCCAGCGCGTTGGCGGCGAGCTGACGGGCCTGTTCGGCGCTCTCGACTTCCGAGATCAGCGCGCGGCGCTTCTGCAGATAGAGCGCCGGGGCGTCTTCTAGTTCGGCGCGTTCGCGGGTCACTTCGGCCACGCGCGCAGCAACCGTCTCGATCTGCGAGGCGGCGGAGGTCTTGCGGTTCGCCCAGTCGGTGCGCTCGGCGATGATCGCCTGCAGGCGGCGGTCGGCCAGCTCAGCCTCGCGGGCCAGCGCCTGCGCTTCGGCGCGCACCTGGGCGGCACCGCGGCGATGGCCTTCGATCTCGCCGCGCACGGTCGCGAGCTGGGCCTCGGCGTCGGAGCTTTCCGGCAGATATTCCAGCGCGGCATGCGCGCTCTCATGCGCCGCTTCCGCTTCCATGCGATCGTTGGAGAGGCGCGACTGCGCTTCGGTCAGCGTCGCGCGGCGGGCCGCATGGCGGTTGATCTCGCGCTCGGCATTGGCATGGCGCTCGCGGGCCTGATCGACGTCGCGGCGGGCATTGCGCAGGGCATCGCGCGATGCACCTTCGGCCGAAGCCGCAGCCTTCAGCGCCTGCTCTGCGCTTTCCAGCGCTTCACGCTTGGCAATGGCGTCGATCTTGGCGTTTTCCAGATCGGCTTCGATATCAGTCAGGCGGGCGCGCTCGGCGAGGCGACGGGCGGCGCCGGTCGGCGCATGCGCACCGGCCACAAAACCGTCCCAGCGCCAGACGTCGCCTTCCAGCGACACCAGCCGTTGGCCGGTCTGCAACTGCGACACCAGAGCCGCGCCCTGATCCTTGGAGACGACGCCGATCTGCTTGAGGCGACGCGCGAGTTCGGCCGGCGCATTGACATGCGACGCCAGCGACTCGACGCCGGCGGGTAGGACGGGATCGTTGGCGTGATCGCCGGCATTGGTCCAGCGCATCGGCGCCGAGGGATCGACCGGCGCGTCGAGATCGTCGCCGAGCACGGCGCCGAGCGCCTTTTCATAGCCCTTGGTGACGCTGACGCCATCGATGATCGGCGGCCACAGGTTCTTGGTTTCGCCGTTGAGGATCTTCGAGATGGTGCGGGCTTCGGTCTCGAGCCGCTGCACCTTCCTGTCGGCGTCGTTGAGCGGCGCGCGCGAAGCTTCCAGCGTCTGCCGGGCGGCGATATGGGCGGCCTCGTTGTCGCCGACGGCCATTTCCGCCTGCAGCAGGATTTCCTGCGAGGTCTCCATCAGGGCGGCGAGCTCATCCAGGTCGCCGAAGCCCGATGTCTGCGCCGTCAGCGCCTCGATCTCGGCCTCGACGCTGGCGATTTCCTGGCCCAGACGCGCCAGGCGATCGGCCTGGCTGCGCACGTTGGACTGCAACTGGTTGCGCTTGGCGGTCATGTCCGCATGGGCGGTGGTGAGTTCGGTGAAGGTGCGCTCGGCGGCGGCCAGCACGGCCTCGGCCTCGGAGACGCGGTCATCGACGCCGCCACGCAGCTCGACGCGCTGCATGATCTCTTCCTTGAGCATCGCGTCTTCTTCGTCGAGACGGAGCAGCGCGAATTCGGCGTCTTCCGACTGCTTCATCTCGCGCGCGACGTCGCTCTCGAACTGCGTCAGGCGGCGGTCGAGCTCGGCGGCGCGCTCCTTGGCGCGCTCTTCCTCGCGGTCGAGCATGTCGCGGGCATTGGTCAGGCGCTGCAGACCGGCGGCGGCGGCGGCTTCGGCCTCGCGCAGCGCGGGCAATTCACTGGCGCGGATCGCCTGGATGCGCGCGGCTTCGCCCTGTTCGCGGGTGCGTTCGGCGAGATCGCGCACATACTGGTCGTGCAGCGTCGCGGCTTCGGCATTGTCCTGATGCGCCTGCAGCCAGCGCAGGTGAAACAGCATGGCCTCAGCCTTGCGCACCTTGCCCGCGACTTCGCGGTAACGGATCGCCTGGCGGGCCTGCTTCTTCAGGCCTTCCATCTGGCCGGAGAGCTGGCCGATCACGTCCTCGACGCGGGTCAGGTTGGTTTCGGCGGCCTTCAGGCGCAGCTCGGCTTCGTGGCGGCGCGCATGCAGGCCGGCGACGCCGGCGGCGTCTTCCAGCACGCGGCGGCGCTGCTCGGGCTTCGCCTGGATGATTTCGCCGATCTTGCCCTGGTGGACGAGGGCGGGCGAACGCGCGCCGGTGGCGGCGTCGGCAAACAGGATCTGCACGTCGCGGGCGCGCACGTCGCGGCCGTTGATGCGGTATTGCGACCCGGCTTCGCGCTCGATGCGGCGGGAGATTTCGAGAATTTCGGCGTCATTGACCATGGCTGGCGCGGTGCGATCGGTATTGTCGATCGTCATCACCACTTCGGCGTGGTTGCGCGAGGCGCGGTTGCCGGAGCCGGCGAAGATCACCGCGTCCATGTCGGCGGCGCGCAGCGACTTGTGCGAGGTCTCGCCCATCGCCCAGCGCAGCGCTTCCACCAGATTGGACTTGCCGCAGCCGTTCGGGCCGACGACGCCGGTCAGACCGGGCTCGATCATGAAGTCGGTCGGTTCGACGAACGACTTGAATCCGTGCAGGCGCAGGCGCGTGAGTTTCATGGATACGGTACTCTGGTTAGCCGACAGGCCACTTTATTCAAAAAGCCCCGAGAATCGCGAATCCCCCAGCACGAACAATAGCATAAATGCAGCTGCCGCGCGGACGGAGACTCGCTGGTCGCGGCTCTCATTGGCCCGGACAATGGCGAGACGAGGGCAGCGGCGCAACCGCGGAACCCCGCTTTTCCCAAGGGTTTTGCGGGGGATAGGTGGGGGAGGATGAGAAAAAGGGCTTGTTTTAAGGGGGATGCGGGAGGAAGGCGCGCGATTTCTACGGAGCGTTAGCGTGTTCCGCACTTAGTAGCCTCAGACTTCGCTTTAGCTTCTCGGCATGGCTCCAAACAATCCAAGCAAATGGTACTGGCGCTTGAGTGATTATTTATAGTTGTTAACAATCGATCTCGGTTGTGAGAAAAATATCCCCTTGACGGATTCGTGCCCATGAATCATATGTCTCTTCAACATGGCCGGCCCCTCTGCGCGAAAGCGTACGGGTCGGTCTTCTTTTTTGTAGGTCCGCTTGATGGCCTACAGTAAGCCCTACCTCACCGTAAAAGATCAGCTCGCCCTTATTAAATCGCGAGGGATGATCATTTCGGATGAGGCGCTTGCCGAGTCCTACCTCAACAAAATCGGATACTATCGTCTCAGCGGATACTGGTATCCGTATCGCGAAGCCAAGCAGGTTGCCGGGATTACGAAAGTCCTCGACGACTTCAAAAGTGGTACCAAATTCTCCGAAATCGTAGACCTGTGCGTCTTCGACAAAAAGCTTCGCCTGGTTTTCCTGGACGTCATTGAGCGTATCGAAATAGCGCTACGTGTTCAGATAACTCTCCAACTCGGCAAGCAAGGGGTGGATGCGCATAGAAATCCGAAGGCTCTTCACCCCAATTTTCTGCGACAGATAAATCAGAAAACCGGCAAGTCACAACACGCCGAGTGGTTAGCTCGCAACGACGATGCGTTTGACAGGTCAAAAGAGGAATTTGCGAAGCATTTTAGAACAAAATACTTTGGTGAAATCCCTCCCATTTGGATAGCCGCAGAATTGTGGGACTTCGGTACGATGTCATTTCTGTATGCGGGAATGCGTAAGTCCGATCAGATTGCCGTAGCTAAGACTTTTAACGTGCCATCTTTCGACGTCATGGAGACGTGGCTTCGTTCAATCAATGTCGCTCGCAATATCTGCGCTCATCATAGTCGATTTTGGAACAAGCCCAGCGTCGTGCAGCCGAAATGGCCTTCTGCTGTTGATGTCCCTGATCTCGGGGATATTGTCGGTGATACAAATGCTCAAACACGCATCTATGGATTGGCGTGTCTGTGCGCGCATCTGCTGAAGTCGATAAATCCGAATTCGACGTGGTTGCCGCGGTTCAAGTCGACGGTGTCTGACTTCCCCAGTTCTACGGTCGTTAACCTGAAATCGGCAGGCTTTCCGGCAGATTGGGATAAGACAAATTTGTGGTCGTGAATGATGATCGGTTCGCGTGCCTCACACGTCCCGCGCATATCCATTCGGACGACGCTGCTGCGGTGCGCCGAGCACGGCGATGCAGAGGCCGAGAAATGCCAGGCCGATGATCTCGCAGATGAAATTTTCAAACATGATACGCCCCTCACGCTAATGGGACGAGAATGCGGAGATGGCGCTTAAGCGTTCCTTAACGCGCGTTTACACCTGGAATCAGGGTTAATCCGCAGGCGCGTCATCCGTTAAGATAGGCTGACGCGGCGGCGTGCGGCTATCGACTGGCGGCTGTCGCCGGTCTGCTATCGCAGGGTGTCAGCGGGCGGAGTCTGTGCGTTGCGCGGCATCGGGATTTTGGCCTTCAGCGCGGCTTCGCCTTCGGGCGTGATGCAATAACGCACCAGCGAGCCGGCCTGGAGCGCGATCCAGGTCTTGGCGACCATCTTGGACAGGGTCTTCGGCCCGGCAGGCATCAAATGCGGCGCAAGCAGGCCCGGCGTATCGCGCAGTTTCTGAAGCGCGGTGCGCTCGACATAATGCGGCAGATGGCTGGCGCGTGTCGGCATGGGGCAAGTCTCATCGGGTTGGACGAGGGAACTGAACCATTCTTGTGGGTGAACTACATGAACGCATGAGCGCGGCTTCAGTTGCATCCGGCATCGAAAAAATGCCCAGCGGGCAATTGACAGTTTTCCTATAAGATTATAATCAAATCTTATCCGGTTCGCGAGGGGCGCTTCATGAGGCGTCTTGAGGTGGGACAGGATGCGGCGCCTGCGGGTGTGGGGTGACGTACCCCGCACACTCGGGAGGCTTGGGGTCACCGTCCGGGCCCACTACGGGGCTCTGCCACTCATGCTGGCTGGACGTGGTATTGGTGAACGGCGCGAAATCGTCGGGATAAGCGGAGTGCGGAGCTCTGCCCTTTACCCGGAAGAACGGTCCCGAAGCTAAAAAGACGTCGCGGTGGCGCGCCCTCAAGGCGTTGCGCGGTTGCAGCTTGCCGGCGTTCCGGTGGAGCGGATCGCGACACACACCACCCTTTGCGCCTGATGGCGCGCCGCCGCCCCTCATGTTTCAGGAGGGGGACTGCTCACACCTCGGACGCGCAAGCGCCGCGAGAATGCGAGAGCTTGGCTGTTTGAAGCGAAAAATCAGAGAAGATGACGGCGCGGCAGTGCGCTAATGCGACGCGCTGGCGGAGAAGGCGTTGACGATGACCACGCCGGTCAGGATGAAGCCGATGCCGATAATGGCGGCGAGATCGAGCGCCTGCCGGAACGCGAAATAGCTCACCGCAGAAATCAGCACGATGCCGAGCCCGCTCCAGATCGCATAGGCGATCCCGACCGGCATCACCTTCAGCGCGTGCGACAGGAAATAGAGCGACAGGATGTAGCAGACGGCCATGCCGAACGTCGGCCAGAGCTTCGTGAACTGCTGCGACTGCGCCAGCAGCGCCGTGCCGATGGTCTCCAGCACGATGGCGCAGCCGAGCGCGGCGTAGTTGAGGAAGGTCGGGGTCATGAAAGGGCTCGGGCGTTCAGGAATCCCTCCCCGCGCAAAAACGGGGGAGGGACAAGAAGACCTCAGCTCTTCAGCAGCGGGGTGATCTTCTTGGAGAATTCCTCGAACGACTGCTCGCCCTTCAGCATTTCGCCATTGATGAAGAAGGTCGGTGTCGAGTTCACCTTCAGCACTTCATTGGCGTATTTCTGGTCAGCGGCGATCTTGTCGAGCAGCGCCTGGTCCTTCAGGCATTCTTCCACGGCCTGCTGGCTGAGGCCGGCCTGCTTGCCGATGCGGGTCAGGGTCGCGGCGGTGTCCTTCATCACCCAGTCGTTCTGCTGCTTGAACAGCATGTCGATGACGGCGAAGTACTTGCCCGAATCTTCCTTGGCGATGCAGCGCGCCAGCATCGAGCCGGCGGCGGCCTTGATGTCGAGCGGGAATTCGCGAAACACGAAGCGGATCTTGTTGGTGTCGATGAAGGCTTCCTTGATCTTCGGGAACACCTGCTCGGTGAAGGCCGCGCAATGCGGGCAGGTCATCGAGGCATATTCGGTGACGGTGACGGCGGCATCCTTCGGGCCGAGCGCCATGTCGGGCAGCGACACCGGCTTGGCGACGTCGACGGCGTTCTGCGCGAATGCCTCGGAGATCAGCTGCAGCGGCGACAGGCCGATGGCTGCTGCGGCGCCGGTCAGGGCAAGGGCGGCGGTGAAGTCACGGCGCGTGATGATCAAAGGAATGCTCCAAAGCGGCGGCGGACGCCGGGAAAAGGTTCGCTTCGCTAACTTGAAACCACAAATGTGGCAAGCACGCGCCGGTTCCGGGCGAGCTGGAAAGCCTCAACTTCGCTTGATCGAGGCGCCGAGCCGCGCCAGTGCCTCGCGCAAGGCGTCGTCCTCGACCTCGGGCAGCGTTTCCGCCACCTGGGCGATGGCCTTGGCATCCGGCGGCTTCACGGTGCGACGAGGCTGCGGCCGCGACAGCGGCGCCTGGCGCAGCGCGATCTTGCCGACCGCGTTCCAGCCGAAAAAGCGATTCACCCGCTGCAGGATCGCATCCGACGAATGCTGGATCTCCAGCGCCATCGGGCCCTCGACGCGCAAAATCAATGTCGCCGGCTCCTGCGGCTGGCCTTCGACGGGGCGCGGCCACTGGATCTTCAAGGGCTCGGAGAAATTCGCCACCTGCTGGCCGGCGATTTCGGCCCAGCGCGTGACCAGCTCGCGCGAGGCAAAGCCCTGTTTGGCATAGGCATCGGCAAACACCCCGCCGAGCAGGACGGAGAGCGGTTTCGCCGAGATATAGCCGGGCTTGTTCATGGTCGGGCGTTTTGGATACATGGTCGGTATGAGTCTATCAGCCGCCGCCACCCGACGAAAGAAACCTTCCGCACGGGATAGCGGGGAAAGCGCCGCCGCCAAGCGTCCGGCCCAACTGCTCGCCTGGTATGACAAGCATCGCCGCAGATTGCCGTGGCGGCCGTTGCCGGGCGAGGGCATCGATCCCTACCGGGTCTGGCTGTCGGAAATCATGCTGCAGCAGACCACGGTTCAGGCGGTCGGGCCGTATTTCGCCAAGTTCCTGGCGCGCTGGCCCACGGTCAGCGATCTCGGCAGCGCCTCGCAGGACGATGTGCTGCGGATGTGGGCAGGGCTCGGCTATTACTCCCGCGCACGCAATCTCCATGCCTGCGCCGTTACCGTGCTGCGCGATCATGGCGGCGTCTTCCCGGATACCGAGGACGGCCTGCGCGCGCTGCCGGGCATCGGGCCCTATACGGCGTCAGCCATCGCCGCGATTGCCTTCGGCCGCCAATGCATGCCGGTGGATGGCAATATCGAGCGCGTCACGTCGCGGCTCTATGCGGTGGAAGAGCCGCTGCCGAAATCCAAGCCCGTCATCGTGGGGCTCGCCGCCACACTGCTCGGTCCGACGCGCGCGGGCGACAGCGCCCAGGCGCTGATGGATCTCGGCTCCACCATCTGCACCCCCAAGAAGCCGGCCTGCGCGCTGTGCCCGATCAACGACGATTGCGCGGCAAAGACTCGCGGCGACCAGGAGACGTTTCCGCGCAAACTGCCGAAGAAGGCCGGCATCTTGCGGCGTGGCGCGGCGTTCGTGGTCACGCGGGGCAATGAACTCTTGGTGCGCACCCGCCCGGAAAAGGGCTTGCTGGGGAATATGACCGAAGTGCCGTCATCGGACTGGCTCGCCGGTCACGATGACAAGGATGCCTTGACGCAGGCGCCGACCTTAAAAAATCTCACGGCGTGGCATCGCAAAGTCGGCGCGGTCACCCATATCTTCACACACTTCCCGCTGGAGCTCGCCGTCTATACGGCGCATGTGCCGCCCCGCACCCGCCCCCCCGAGGGCATGCGCTGGGTCCCGATCGCAACATTGGACGACGAAGCCTTGCCGAACGTCATGCGCAAGGTCATTGCGCACGGGCTGGATTGAAGTTTGAATCCAGACGCCTGAATGCGCGTCAGCGCGCGAGCTGTATCAGCCCGCGCTGGAAAGTTGCGATGACTACGGGATCGTCACGATCGGCGGCTTCGCGTTGAGCCCTTCAACCTGAAAACCGGCGACGCGCTTGTAGTTGGCGGCGATGTCTTCGAGTTCCTGCTGCGACAGCACGTCGGTGACGACGTTGAAGCCATCAGGCGCACGCTCCTCGACGATCTGCATCACCTGTTCCGGTCCGTTGCGACGGTTCAGCATCACGAGGTCGGTGGTCGCGGGACGTCGTTCGGCCTCATAGGCTTCGAGCGCGGCCGGCACTTCGCCAAGCGCAAGAATCTCACGCGTCAGTACGCGCGCATCGAGAATGGCCTGCGACGCTCCGTTGGAGCCGATCGGATACATCGGATGCGCGGCGTCGCCGATCAGCGTCACGCGGCCGAAGGTCCAGCGGTCGACTGGATCGCGATCGACCAGCGGATATTCGTAAGCGTGCGGGCAGTTGCTGATCAGGCCGGGCACATCGAGCCAGTCGAATCTCCAGTCCTTGAACCAGGGCAGGAACTCGTCGAGCCGCGCCGCGCGGTTGTAATCCTCGCGGCGCCACTGATAGGTCGGTGGCATGTGCCGTTCGGCCACCCAGTTGATGTCGTATTTGCCGTCGGCGTCCGGCTCCTGCGAGATCGGGTAGCAGACGAATTTCAGGATTTCGTGGCCAGCCATGATCATGGTGCGGCCAGTGAGGAATGCATCGCTCCTGGTAATGCCGCGCCACAGAATGCGGCCGTTCCAGAGCGGCGCGCCTTCCTGCGGATAAAGCTTTTGCCGGATCGCCGAATGGATGCCGTCGGCGGCGATCAACAGCTTGCCGTCATGGCTGCCGGCGGATTTGCCGGTGGCCTTGTCGATGAAGTCGGCGCGGACGCCGTCCGGCGTTTCCGTCCAGCCGCTCAGGTGATGACTGGTGAGGATGTTGTCGGCGCCAAGGCGTTCGATGGCGGTGTCGAGCAGGATCTGCTGTAGCCTGCCACGATGGATCGAGAACTGCGGCCATTTGTAGCCGGCCTCGATGCCGCGCGGTTCGCTCCAGATCGGCTTGCCGTGCTTGGAGAAGAAGGCGAGTTCGCGGGTGCGCACGCCCGACGCGTCGAGCTGGTCGTGCAGGCCGAGCTCGATCAGCTCGCGCACCGCATGCGGCAGCACATTGATCCCGACGCCGAGCGGCCTGAGCGCGGGCACGCTTTCGAATACGCGGCATGGCACGCCGATCTGATGCAGGCTGAGCGCGAGCGTCAGTCCGCCAATTCCGCCGCCTGCAATGAGAACGGTCATTTTTGTTGCCTCCCCCTCGATTTGATCGAGGTCATGGCACGGGAGAGGCGATGGCGGCAACTGGGACGATCGCGACGGAGAAACGCGTCCGATCGTCCGCCGGCAGCGAATTCATGGTGGACGGAACCTTAACGCAAAATTCAGCCGCGTTCCCTAATACCGGTGGCACTACTTTTTGGGTGAATCGGTCACCGACAGGTCAATGATGTCCAACCAGATTAAGCCGAGCGGCCGCGAGACTTTCTTTCCGGCATCGGAGCTCATCGTATCCAAGACGGATCTCAAGGGTCGCATGACCTATGTGAATCGTCTGTTCTGCAAGATGGCTGGCTATACCGAAGCCGAGTTGCTCGGCCAGCCGCACAGCCTGATCCGTCATCCCGATATGCCGCGCAGCGTCTTCAAGCTGCTCTGGGACACCGTCGAGGAACGCCGCGAGATTTTCGCCTTTGTGAAAAACATGGCGAGCAATGGCGATCACTACTGGGTCTTCGCCCATGTCACGCCGTCCTATGGTCTCGACGGCAAGATCGCCGGCTATCATTCCAATCGCCGTGTCCCGCCGCCGGATCTCATCAAGAAGACGATTGCGCCTCTTTATGCCGACGTGCTGGCAATCGAGAAGCGACACGTGAACGGCAAGGAATCCCTCGCCGCCGGCTACAAGGCCCTTACCGATTTCGTTGCATCCCAGAAAGTCAGCTATGACGAACTTATGTTTTCTCTCAAGAGCGCAGCTTAGCTCGCTCGTCGTCATTGCCGGCTCTGCGCTTGCTCTGGTGCTTCAGTTCTTCGGTCTTCCGCTCGCGGCCATGGTCTGTCAGGCCGTTGCGATCGCGGCGGCGATTGTCGCGCTTGTTCTGATGGGCAAGACGGCGCGTCTGATCGAGAAGGCGCGTATCGCCTGCCAGCGCATCGCGCAGGGGGACTTCGAGGCCCGTATCCTCGGAATTCCGGTGCGCGGCGTGACCGGGGAGTTGCTGCACAGCGTCAACGACATGATCGACGGCTGCGATGCCTTCGTGCGCGAATCCACCGCGGCGATGGCAGCGCTCAACGACAACAAATATTACCGGCGTATCCTGCCGGGCGGCCTGCATGGCGGCCTGCTGCACGGCGCGAAAGCGATGAACGCGGCAACCGACAATATTGCCGACCGCATCAGGAATTTCGAGCGCCAGACCAGCCAGCTCGAATCCACCGTGGGCGGCATCGTATCCGCACTCGACAGCGGCGCGGTCGAGATGAGCAGCACCGCAGGCAATCTGCGGACCGGCGCATCCTCGACATTGACCCGCGTCACGTCGGTGGCGGCGGCATCCGAACAGGCGTCCGCCAACATGCAATCGGTGGCTTCGGCCACAGCGCGGCTGTCGTCCAGCGCTAGCGAAGTCGGCGCCGACGTCAATCGCTCGGCCGCGATTGCCGGGCGCGCCGTCGAACGGGTCGCCGATGCTGCCAGCAATGTCGACGTGCTTCGCGCCGTTGCGGTGCGCATCAGTGAAGTCGTGACTTCGATCAATGTGATTGCCAGCCAGACCAATCTGCTGGCGCTGAACGCAACAATCGAGGCGGCCCGCGCAGGCGATGCCGGTCGTGGTTTCGCAGTGGTGGCGCATGAAGTGAAGGCACTGGCGACCCAGACCGCCAACTTTACCGCCGAGATCGAGAAGGAAATCGGCCAGGTTCAGTCGGCGACCGACAAGGTCTCCTCGTCGATCACCGAGATCGGCACCGTGATCGCGGAAGTGAACGAGATCACCGGCAAGGTCGCGAGCGCCTCCGAAGCGCAGTCGGCGGCAACGGCCGATATCGCGCGCAACATCGACGAGGCCTTCGCTGTCGTGCGTGAGATCTCGACCAACATCCAGTCGCTGGCAACGACGGCCAAGGACACCGAACAACTCGCCACATCGACCATGGTGGCATCGGGCGATCTGTCGTCGCAGTCGGGATTGCTGACCAAGGAAATCCGCGGCTATCTCGGCGAGGCCCGGCAAAATCTGGTACGCCAGGCTGCCGCGCGCTGATCGCGTCCGCTCATTTCGAATGATCTGGAATTGGCGCCGTTGCGGCGCCAATTTCGTTTGTGGTGAAAGGCGCGCCTGTTAGGCGCTGATATCCGTGAAGAAGCCGCTGGCGCTGCCGCCATTCTCCGTCTTCTTGTTCACGGCCTCCTTGATCTTGTCGGCAATCTTCTGCTCGACCTCCCGGCGTTGCTCCGGCGACATGTTGTTCAATTCTTCTTCCGTCACGCCGATGCTCGACAGCAGCGCGTCGCGCATTTTTTCCGCCGGCGTCTTTTTCGCGTAGTCGAGGAATTTCTCTTCCGGCGATTTTGCTATCGCTGTTGCATTGCCGAGGCCGCTCTCGGCCTTGTCGGATGGCTGCAGTCTGGTCGGAAGCTTGAAGGACTGCATGCTGGAGATAATGGAGTTCGACATCTGAATTTCTCTTGCTGTGAGATGTTCGCGACCCACTACGCAAAAATCAGGCCATCAGAAATATTCAGACATCATAAGCGGTTAGGTATTTGTAGTTGCTATCAGGCGTTGCCTCCCGGCAAGCTTTGCCGGCAAATTTGACCGACGCGCGATGTGTCAGGCCGTACGGCGCTTTGGCGGATCGAGCTCGCGGCCGGTTTCCAGCATGATCTTGCGGAGCCAGATTGAGCCGGAATCGAATTGCGCGCGTGTCGGTGTGAACATGAACTGTTCGTCGATGCCGGGATCGAGCGGTGGGGCAATGGTCGTGAGCGATAGCGGCTGAGCCAATGCCGCGATCAGGCGTCGTGGCACAAAGGCCACGAGGTCGGTCCGTGCCACGACATGCAGCGCCTCGATATAGCTCGGCACGACGAGGGCGATCTGCCGCTCCAGTTTCTTGTTGCGCAGCCAGTCGTCGATCAGATCTTCGCTCTGGCCCCGGAGCACCACGGCGACATGGCGGGCTTTGAGAAACCCGTCGGTCGTTTTCAGGCGCGATGCCGCCGGATGGCCCCTGCGGACGGCGAGGGCATCGGAATCGACATACAGCAACTGGCGATGGAAGCCGTTGAAAGCATTGCCGATGCTGATGACCATGTCGAGGCTACGGGCGAACTCCGCTGTCATGATCGCCGGGCCGCGCCATGGCACGACGTTGATCTGGACGCCCGGCGCGACGCCGTCGAGCTTCTTCATCAATGGTGGCATCAGCAGTTCGACAGCCAGATCCGGCATCATCAGCCGAAAGTGCCGGTCGCTTTGGCGGGCATCGAAGACATCCGGGATGAACAGTCCGCGGACTTGCTCCAGTGTCTGGGCAAGTGGACCGCGCAGGGCCTGTGCGCGCGGCGTCAGCTCCATACGGGCACCGACGCGGACGAGCAGGGGATCGCCGAGAACGTCGCGCAGCCGGCGCAGCGCGTGGCTCGCCGCCGGTTGCGACAGGCCGATCCGCATCGCGGCTCGGCCGACATTGCCTTCCAGCAGCAATGCATCGAGCGCGACAAGCAAGTTCAGGTCGAGCGCAGATAAATTCATCAGACGAATATATATCATACAGACTATCGATTGGAAGAATGAGGATTCTCCAACCCATACTGCGTCATCGTTCAAGCGATGGAGCAGAACAATGAGCACGGCAGACAACAAGAAGCTTATTCAGCAGGTCTATAGCGATTCAGCCAACCGCAGCGGCACGACCTTCGCCGATCATCTCGCCGATGATGCATGCTGGATCGTGGTCGGTCAGTATTCCTGGGGACGCACCTTCAAGGGGAAGGATGCGATCCTCAACGGCCTCATGGGGCATTTCAGGTCGCTATTTGACATCCGGCCGCGCACGGTCGCGTCCAACTTCATTGCGGAAGGCAATCTGGTGGTGGTCGAGGCCAAGGGCGACAATATCACCAAGACCGGCGATCGTTACGACAACGATTATTGCATGGTGTGGCGTGTCGAGAACGGCAAGATCACCATGATCAAGGAATATTGCGACACTGCATTGGTCGAGCGGGTGCTGGGTCCGTTCCCGGAAGAGATGGCACGCGTGCCTGCCTGACACAAAAATGCCGGGCGCAGTGTTGCGCCCGGCATTCGTCGAATGGTTCGTGATCAGGCTGCGCTGGTGGCGAGATGCTTGAACATGGCGGCGCGGGCTTCGTCGTCCATCTCGGCCTTGAACTTGAATGTGTCCTTCAGGGCGACAGCCTTCGCTGCGGCCGGGCGTGCCGAGATCTCATCATGCAGGCGCTTTACGTTGGGGAATTGGGCAAAGCCCTCGTCGCCGAGAATGAAGTTGGTCATCCGCACCCAGCCCCAGATATCCATGTCGACGATCGTGTAGCTGTCGCCGACCATATATTGCCGTCCGGCCAGGCGTTCATTGAGCACGCCGAGATGGCGTTTCGCCTCGAACTGATAGCGGTTATGCGCGTAGTCGATCTTCTCCGGCGCGAAATGCTTGAAGTGCACGGCCTGGCCGAAAAACGGACCGACGCCGGTGGCGACGAACATCAGCCAGGACAGCATCTCGCCGCGATTGGCCGGGGTGTTGGCGGGCAGGAATTTTCCGGTCTTCTCGGCGAGGTAGAGCAGGATGGCGTTGCTGTCGAACACCTTGACGCCATCGTCGTCGATTGCAGGCACCTTGCCGTTCGGATTGACCTTCAGGAAGTCCTGGTTGAATTGCGCACCGGTGCGGGTGTCGATGGCGATCGGCTCATAGGCCAGGCCGGCTTCTTCCAGAAACAGCGCGACCTTGGTCGGGTTCGGCGACCCGTTGAAGTAAAACTTCAGCATCTCAAATCTCCCAGGATTTTGTACGTCAAAGCGCGAGGCGAGGACCGCGGGCGCGAACCATCGTCTCGTGCTTGGAATTCCGGGAGAGTGCAAGCGATGTTTTGACGAAGGCCGGGCGCATCCGTCCGGCGGGTAGTGTGAGCGGGGACTTTAGCCCGCGCCCATCTCGCTGCGGATTTCAGCGCGGAGTTCGTCGATCAAGCGCAGGCCCTTCTTGGTCTCGACGTGCCAGAACGTCCAGCCGTTGCAGGAGGCGGAGCCCTGGGCCATCGCGCCCATGCGATGGATCGAGCCGACCTTGTCGCCGAACATGATGGCGCCGTCGGCGCGCACCAATGCACCATGACGCTTCTTGAGATCGACCAGCTTGGTGCCGGGCGAGATCATGCCCCGCTCGACCAGTTCGGAGAACGCCACGCGGGGCGCGCTGCGGGCGGTCATGAACGGTGCCAGTGTTGCCTCGGGCAGCGGCTCGATCGCGGCGATGCGTGCTTCGGCAGCGGCGGCATAGTCGCGGTCGCGTTCGAAGCCGATGTAATTGCGGCCGAGGCGCTTGGCGACAGCGCCGGTGGTGCCGGTGCCGTTGAACGGATCGATCACGAGGTCGCCGGGCTTCGACGATGACAGCAGCACGCGGGCCAGTAGGCCTTCCGGCTTCTGGGTCGGGTGAACCTTCTTGCCGTCCGAGCCCTTCAGGCGTTCGTCGCCGGTGCAGAGCGGGATCAGCCAGTCGGAACGCGCCTGCACGTCTTCATTGGCGGCCTTGAGAGCTTCGTAATTGAACGTATAGCCCTTGGCGTTCTCATCGCGCGCGGCCCAGATCATGGTCTCATGCGCATTGGTGAAGCGACGGCCGCGGAAATTCGGCATCGGGTTCGATTTGCGCCACACGATATCGTTGAGGACCCAGAAGCCGAGGTCCTGCATGATCGCGCCGACGCGGAAAATATTGTGATAGGAGCCGATCACCCACAGGGTCGCCGACGGCTTCATGATACGGCGCGCGGCCAGGAGCCACGCGCGCGTGAAGTCGTCATATGCGGCGAATGACGAGAACTTGTCCCAGTCATTATTCACCGCATCGACATGGGATTCATCGGGGCGCTTGAGATCGCCCTTCAGCTGCAGATTGTACGGCGGATCTGCGAACACCAGATCGACCGACCCTGCCGGGAGTTTTGACATCTCTGCGACGCAATCACCAATGACGATGCTGCTGCTCGGAGAGGTTTCGAAGTGAGAGCGGGGCGCCCTTGCAGACGCCCCGCGACGCGAAACAACCATGACTCAATTACTCTGACTCAGGCGACGCTGTCGGCGACGCGGGACTAAACAACCGACAGGCAGACATTGACCGGGCAAAGTAAAAATCGACTTAATTGGTAACGAGTTCGAACTAGGCAAGTTTTGCCGGGCAGGTTAATGCTTAATGGAATGGAAATTTTGCGCTGCAATTGCGTTATGGTGTTCGGATCGCGTCAAACCGGTCTAAAATGCTGCGACTTGAAATGAAGGAATTACCTCATGCGTTACGATGACTTCCGTCGCAGCGACAATATCGACGACCGTCGTGACGATAGCGGCGGCGGATATGGCGGCGGAGGTGGCGGTGGTTTCGGAATTCCGGGCGGTGGCGGTGGTCTCGGCATCGGCACGGTGATTGTGCTTGGCCTCGTCGGCTGGGCGTTCGGTATCGATCCGCGCATCCTGATCGGCGGTGCAGAAATTCTCACCGGCGGACAGCAGGCGCCGACCTATCAGACCGATCGGCGCTCGACGCCGACGAAATCAGGGGCGCCCACCGACGAGATGGGCAGCATGATCTCGGGCGTGCTCGGCGAGATCGACGATCGCTGGGATGAAATCTTCAAGGAGAGCGGACAGAAATATATTGGGCCGCAGATCGTGCTGTTTCGCAATGCCACCAATGGCGGGCGCTGCGGCAATGCGCAGTCGGCGATGGGGCCGTTCTACTGTCCGCCCGACAAGAAGATCTATCTCGACACCGGCTTCTTCCGTCAGGTTGAAACCAAATTCCGCGGTTGCTCGGGCAATGCCTGCAAATTTACCGCGGCATATATCATTGCGCATGAAGCCGGCCATCACATTCAGAACCTGCTCGGGATCATTCCGCGCGTGACACGCCTGCAGCAGCAGGCCGGCAGCAAGGCTGAGGCCAATCTGCTGCAGGTCCGCGTCGAGTTGCAGGCCGATTGTCTGTCGGGCGTCTGGGTCAATCGCGAATCGAAGAAGCGCCCCGGTTTCCTCGAAGCCGGCGACATCGATGCTGCGCTGCAGACCGCGTCCGCCATCGGCGACGATACGTTGCAACGTCAGGCACAGGGTCGCGTCGTGCCGGATTCCTTCACGCACGGTTCTGCCGAACAGCGCAAGCGCTGGTTCATGACCGGCTATCAGCAGGGCACCGTGCAGGCCTGCAATACATTCGCGACGGATCGACTGTAACGACGATGGAGCCCGACACGACCAAAGCCTTCGTACCGCTCAACATTGCGGTACTGACGATTTCCGACACGCGGTCGCTCGATGACGACAAGTCCGGCGCGACGCTGGCCGATCGGCTGACATCGGCCGGTCACGTGTTGGCGAAGCGCGAGATCGTCACGGACGATGTCGAAGCGATCCGCAAGATCGTGCGCGCATGGATTGCCGATCCCGGCGTGGACGCGATCATTACGACCGGCGGCACGGGGTTCACCGGCCGCGATGTCACGCCGGAAGCCATCGAGCCGCTGTTCGAGAAGCGGATGGATGGTTTCTCGATTGCGTTTCACATGCTGAGCCACGCCAAGATCGGTACCTCGACGATCCAGAGCCGCGCGACTGCTGGCACCGCCGGCGCGACATTTATCTTCTGCCTGCCGGGTTCGCCCGGCGCCTGCCGCGATGGCTGGGACGGCATCCTTGCCGCGCAACTGGATTACCGCACAAAGCCCTGCAATTTCGTGGAGATCATGCCGCGGCTGGATGAGCATCTGCGACGTCCGAAAGCGAAGGGCGCGTCGGTCTAGAGCACGAGCTCCCAGGTCTCACCGATCAAATCCTGACCGAAACTGCGATGCGGCTCGGTGGCGACCAGCGCGAAGCCGGCATCCCGATAGATTTTTCGCGCTGCGCCGAGATTGCTCTGGGTCCAGAGCGTGATCCTGCGATAGCCGCATTGCCGCGCAAAGGCGATGGATTCCGTCACCATGCGCTGGCCGAGCTTTTGTCCGCGCGCCTTGGGATCGATCAGCAAGAGCCGAAATTTGGCGACGTCGTCGGATGCCTTCACGAGAAACAGCGAGCCGACGGGCGCGCCATCCATCTCGGCGATCCAGCAGCGTTCGCGCGTGGCATCGCATGTTGCGACGAATTCTGCGGCGATGTCGGCTACCAGCGCCTTGAAGGATGCATCGAACCCGTATTCGGCCGCATAGAGCTCGCCGTGACTGCGGATCACCCAGTCGATATCGCCAGGCTGGAGATCGCGTAGCACTGCAGGCCGAACGGCATCGGGGGCTTGGGCGGCCATGGTCAGGCGACGATGATCCGGCTGCGCAGCAATGTGCGTGAGGAGCGGCCGAGCTGGCGCAGCAACCGCGCTTCCGAGCGCCGGGCATCGGGCGCGTAGCCGCCGAGACGATCATAGTGTTCGCGGGCGATCAGCAGGCCCTGATCGGCCTTGGGTCCCGTGATCATCCGGACCAGGTGCTTCAGGCCATCGCGAAAATTGGCCTCGTCATAGGGCGAGCGCGCATAGCGGAAAATGCCCGCGCGGGGGCGGTTGCTGGTCGATACGCGCTGGATGAATTGCTGGGTCTCCTCGATCCAGCCGGCATCGAGCACGGCGCCGGCATGGAGAAACATTAGCCAGGGCGAGCGCGCCTGCTTGGCGCCGGCGGCCATCGCCGCGGCGCGCGATCCCTGCGAGGTCAGGAAGCCGCAGCCCGCGACATCGGCGACACGTTCGATGACATCGGTGCCAGCGCGATCGACCAGCAGCACTTCGCGGATCACACCGGCAGCAGCGCCCGGCACCAGCGCTGCCAGTGTGGCAACAGCGGGCTGTTCGACGCCTTCGGTGGGGATGATCACGCTCAGCATGGGTGTCGGATAATACCTCTCAACAACGGGGTGGCCGCGTTATCATTTCGTCATAGTCTATGCGGCACCGGCGGCTGCTGCAATTTCGGGGCGGTTCGACTTTCGGCCGCCCCTGCAAGGCGGCGGGAGAATGCACAGTGCCCCGGCCGTGTGCCACCCTATTTATGTTCTTGCTTTGTTCCTTGCGTGCGCTATCGTGGCTTCATGAGTCGCCAGATCGCTGCCCTCAAGCACCCGCCGGTCCCGGCGCCCTCCGATAAGCCGGCGGGTGCGCTTTCCCCTTTTCCCGAGATCGCAGTGGCGATCGACAAGCAGCGGCGGCGCGGCCGCGGTGCCCAGTCCAACGACAGCGGGCGCTACGAGGCCGAGGCCCGGGTAGCCTTTGATGATGGCTGGCAGAGCCTCGATGAATTGCCGCCGTTCAAGACGACCGTTGCGACGGACACCGCGCGCAAGGTCATCACGCGCAATGAGTCGCCGGATATCGGCTTCGACCGTTCGATCAATCCCTATCGCGGCTGCGAGCATGGCTGCGTCTATTGTTTCGCGCGGCCGACCCACGCCTATCTCGGTCTCTCGCCCGGGATCGATTTCGAATCCAAACTGTTCGTGAAGCCCGATGCGCCGGCGTTGCTCGAGAAGGAGCTGGCCGCCGCCGAATACGAGCCGAAGATGATCGCGATCGGTACCAATACCGATCCGTATCAGCCGATCGAGCGCGAGCGCCAGGTGATGCGCGGCATTCTCGAAGTGCTGGAGAAGACCGGTCATCCCGTCGGCATCGTCACCAAGTCGGTTTTGGTGACGCGCGACATCGATATCCTGGCGCGGATGGCGAAGCGCAATCTGGTCAAAGTGGCGTTGTCGGTGACGTCGCTCGATCCTAAGCTTGCGCGCACCATGGAGCCGCGCGCTTCGACGCCGTCGAAGCGACTGGAAGCTTTGCGGCAGCTATCCGAGGCTGGCATTCCGACCACGGTGATGGTGGCGCCGGTGATCCCCGCGCTGAACGACAGCGAGATCGAACGGATTCTCGATGCCGCCGCGCATGCCGGCGTCAAGGAAGCCAGCTACGTTTTGTTGCGGCTGCCGATGGAAGTACGCGATCTGTTTCGCGAGTGGCTGATCGCGAATTATCCGGATCGCTATCGGCATGTTTTCACGCTGATCCGCGAAATGCGCGGTGGCCGCGATTACGACTCGCAATGGGGCACGCGCATGAAGGGCACGGGGCCGATGGCCTGGATGATCGGTCGCCGCTTCGAGATCGCCTGCACGAAGCTTGGCCTAAACAAGCGTCGTTCGAAGCTCACCCTCGATCATTTCGAGAAGCCGGCCGGTGCCGGTCAGCAATTGAATCTGTTCTAACTCCGCAGGTCTCGCAGCGTACGGAGTGGTGGAGAGGGGACGTTGGCAGGAAACCAGAGCCTGCCAACGTCCCTCTTTTCGATCTATAGAGTGAGTACAGGAGTGACGCGCATGACGACGAAGAAACCACCGGCGCCGATCGCGCGCATGACGGTGATCACGCTGGGTGTCGCGGATATGCGCAGGAGCATTGCCTTCTACGAAGCGCTGGGCTTTACGCGAAAGGCCCGTGCCTCGGGCGATGCCATCGCCTTTTTCGACACCGGCGCCAGCGTCCTCGCGCTGTTTCCATGGGATCAACTGGCGCAGGATGCGACATTGCCTGACCATCCAAGGCCGCAGGCGTTTCGCGGCAGCACGCTGGCGTGGAATTGCCGCTCCGAAGGCGAGGTCGATGCGGTCCTCGCTTTCGCTGTCGATTGTGGTGGATCGCTTCTGAAGCCAGCGCGAAAGACCGATTACGGTGGCTATTCCGGCTACTTTGCCGACCCGGACGGGCACGCCTGGGACGTGGTGACGGCACCGGGGATCGAGGTCGGTGATGACCGGCGGGTGCGTCTGGACGATTAAAGACCCGACCTGAATAGCGGGCATGATCCTGAGTTCCCGGTTGCACCCCGGGAGCTGCTTCAGCAGGATCCTCCGATGATTCGAGATGCGAAGAAGAAAGCGCCGGCCAAGCCGCGCAAGATCGTGGTCGCGCCGAGCTTCACGCGCGAGCGCACACTGCTCAAGAAAGGCATCTGGCCGGTGGCTGGTTGCGACGAGGCCGGGCGTGGTCCGCTGGCCGGACCGGTTGTTGCCGCCGCGGTTGTGTTGGACCCGAACAACATTCCAAAAGGCCTCGACGATTCCAAGAAGCTGACAGAGAGTAAGCGCGAGGCGCTGTTCGAGGAAATCTGCGCTACGTCGTCCTTTGCCGTCGCCTACGCATCACCCGCCCGGATCGACCGCGACAATATCCTGCGGGCCTCGCTCTGGGCGCTGGCGCGTGCCGTCGCGTCGCTCCCGGACGCGCCGAAACATGTGTTTGTCGACGGCCGCGACAAGATCGATACGAAGGCCGATTGCGAGGCCGTCATTGGCGGCGATGCGTTGGTGCTCTCCATCGCAGCAGCCTCGATCATCGCCAAGGTGTCGCGCGACCGGCTGATGTGCCGGCTGGCCGAGGATTGTCCGGGCTATGGTTTCGAGGTCCATAAGGGCTATGGCGTGCCGCAGCATATGGCCGCGCTGAATGAATTGGGGCCCAGCATTCATCATCGCAGCCTGTTCGCGCCGGTTGCTGCGGCGCGTGCGCGTCATCAGGCTGGCGTCCGTGCGGCAGGTCTGATCGAAGTCCACACCACCATCGATATCGAGATATCCGCCTGAGCGCTCAGGCGGTTGCCTCTCTTGGCTCTGCGCCGTATCACCTGAGCACGCTTCATTCCCTGCTGGCCGGTCCAGACGTTCAATGCGTTTCACCTCCCTGATCGTCGAACTGATCCGCGCCCGGCCACGGCTGGTGTTCTGGATCGTCGTGCTGTGTCAGGCCGCGATCTGGCTCGTCGTCCCCCTGCTGCTGTATCGCGGGCCGCCGGGCGATCTCGCCACCGTGTTGGCCTATGGCCGGGAATATCAAGTCGGTACCCATATGGGACCGCCGCTGGCGTTCTGGCTGGCGGACATCGCCTTTCGGGCCGCCGGCAATCATGTTTTCGGTGTCTATCTGCTGGCGCAGATCTGCGCCGTCCTCACTTTCCGCGCGGTCTATCAGCTGGGCAGTGCCATCGTCGGCGGCCCGCAGGCTGTCATCGCCGTGCTGCTCACCATGACGGTTACGGCCTTTAGCACGCCCGGCATCGAATTCGGCCCGCTGATCCTCGCGCGTCCGCTCTGGGCGATGTTCCTGCTGCATGCCTGGCTCGCGATCGGGCAGGGCCGTCGCAATGCCTGGTTCGCGCTGTCCATCGAGGCCGGCCTGCTGCTGCTGACCACGCCTCATGCCATGTGGCTGCTGCCGCTGCCACTCGTCTTCGGGCTCGCGACATCGCGCGGCAGGCGTAACCTTGCTTCGTTCGATCCGCTTTATGCGCTGCTGGTCATCGCGGTGCTGACATTGCCATGGGCCATGTGGGTGATCCGGGCCGGCGCACCAATTGTGCCTGTACCGCCGCAACTGACCGATATCGCCAGCCAGGCGCGGCAGTGGGGCGTGCTGATGGCCTGGCTGCTTGCGTCAATTACCGGCGTGATCGTGCTGACGGTGATGAACTGGGGCCGCATCGTTCCTAAGACCGAGGAAGCTCCGATCATCTTCCGCCCGCCGGTCGATCCGCTGGCACGGGGCTATGTGTTTTTCTTTGCACTCGCGCCGGGATTGCTCGGCAGCCTGTTCGCCGCGCTTTACGGCCTCGATCGCGTTGTCGGCGGCGCCGGCATTGCGCTGGTCATGTCGGGTCTCGCCGTGGTCGTGGCGTCGGGCGATCTGATCGCGCTGCGGCGCCAGCGCGTGCTGCGCAAGGTCTGGGCCTTCGCCATCATTGCGCCTGCGCTGGCAGCCTTCGCCAGTCTTGTGATTCTGCCTTGGGTCGACGGCCCCGAAGACGTGACGGCGCTTCCCGCGCGCGAGATCGGACGCTTCTTCGGCGAGAGCTTCGAGCGCCGGACCAATAAGCCATTGCCGGCGGTGGCCGGCGATGCGCAACTCGCAGCACTGATCGGCATGAGCGCGTCACGGCCGCATCTGCTGAACGATGCGGCGCCTTCGCGCACGCCATGGATGACACCAGCGAAGTTCGCCGAAACCGGCGGCGTCGTGGTGTGGCGCGCAGCGGATACAATCGGTACGCCGCCTGCAGACATTGCGCAGCGTTTCCCCAACCTCGTGCCGGAAGTCCCGCACGCCTTTGAGCGTCTGGTGAATGGCCGGCAACCTTTGCTGCGGATCGGTTGGGCAATTGTCCGGCCAAAGGCGCCCTAGATGAAACGCCCTCGCTAGCTCGTCCTGCCCGATGGCGCTTCCAGTGCCTTGGCGATGGATCGCAGATCCATCCAGGTCATCCGTTTATAAGACGGCGAGCGCAGCAGATAGGCGGGGTGGAACGTCGCCAGTGCTTTGATCTTGCGGGTGCCGGTGTCGTAGTCGACCCAGCGTCCCCTGGACTTCATGATGCCGTCGCGGGTCTGCAGCAGTGTCTGTGTCGAGGGATTGCCCAGCGTGATGAGGATGTCCGGATTCACCAGCTCGATCTGGCGCTGGATGAACGGCAGGCAGATTTGCGTCTCCTGCGGCGTCGGCGTGCGGTTGCCCGGCGGCCGCCATGGAATCACATTGGCGATATAGACGTCGGTGCGCTTCAGGCCGATCGCGCGCATCATCAGATCGAGCAGTTTGCCGGAGCGGCCGACGAAGGGCAGGCCCTCGATATCCTCGTCGCGGCCGGGTGCCTCGCCGACGAACATGATCCGCGCCTGTGGATTGCCGTCGGCAAACACCAGTTGGGTCGCGGTCGATTTCAGGGCGCAGCCGTCGAATGTATCCAGCATGCCACGCAGCACCTCGAGCGAGGGCGCGGTGCGCGCGGCGTCCCGGGCGGCGGCAATCGCCACGTCCGGGGCGACCTCGACGCGGGCAGGCGGGCGCGGCGGTGGAGGCGGCATGCCATTCAGCGGTGGTCGCTTCGGCGCGCTGTCGGACAGCTCCCGGGCAGGCGGCGGGAGGTCGTCCGACAGCCGGTTCACCGGCTCATCCATCAATGCGCAATCGACCCCAGCCTCCAGATAAAAGGCGAGCAGTTGCGCAACGCTGGGCTGGGGTTCAGGCGTCATGAGAGGGGGTCACAGGCATGCCAGCAATCTAGGCCGGATCGCCGCCCAGTGAAACGCCCCCTGTGCATTTAGGTGGTTGTTCTTCCGCCAAAAATCGGAAACAACAGCCCTTAGAAGCGTTCTGAACGGGTTGGAAACGGGTCTGAGACGAGATTATGAGCACTGAAGAACTTCCGCCGCGCGAGTCTATGGAATTCGACGTCGTCATCGTCGGTGCCGGCCCCTCCGGTCTGTCGGCTGCGATCCGGCTGAAGCAGCTCAATGCGGACCTGTCCATCGTCGTGGTGGAGAAGGGTTCCGAGGTCGGTGCGCACATCCTGTCCGGCGCGGTGATCGATCCCGTCAATCTCGACAAGCTGATCCCGGATTGGCGCGAGGATGCGGACTGCCCGCTCAAGACCCAGGTCAAGGACGACCAGTTCTATTTCATGACCAAGACCGGCGGCTTCAAGCTACCGAACTTCTTGATGCCGCCGCTGATGAACAATCATCACTGCTACATCACCTCGCTCGGCATGGTGTGCCGCTGGCTGGGTGCGAAGGCGGAGGCGCTCGGCGTCGAAATCTATCCCGGCTTCGCAGCTGCCGAGACGCTGTATGACGACAATGGCGCCGTGCGCGGCATTGCCACTGGTGACATGGGCATCGGCCGCGACGGCAAGCCGAAGGATTCGTTTACGCGCGGCATGGAACTGCTCGGCAAATACACGTTGTTCGCCGAAGGGGCACGTGGCTCGCTGACCAAGCAGATCATCGCCAAATTCGCCCTCGACAAGGATTGCGAGCCCGGCAAGTTCGGCATCGGCATCAAGGAAGTCTGGCAGATTGATCCGGCCAAGCACCAGAAGGGCACGGTGAAGCACTCGTTCGGCTGGCCGCTCGACAACGATGTCGGCGGCGGCACGTTCCTGTACCACTACGATGATAACCTCGTGGCTGTCGGCTTCGTGCTGCATCTGAACTACGAAAACCCTTATCTCTATCCGTTCGAGGAATTCCAGCGCTTCAAGACCCATCCGCTGATCCGCGACACGTTCGAAGGCGGCAAGCGCCTCGCCTACGGTTCGCGTGCGATCACCGAGGGTGGCTATCAGTCGGTGCCGAAGCTGGTCTTCCCGGGCGGCGCGCTGATCGGCTGCGCCGCTGGCTTCGTCAACGTGCCGCGCATCAAGGGCGTTCACAACGCCATGGCGTCAGGCATGCAGGCCGCGGAACACGTCTCCGCTGCGCTGGCGGCAGGTCGCGCCAATGACGAGTTGATGGAATACGAGACCGGCTGGCGATCGTCCTCGATCGGCAAAGATCTCTATCCGGTCCGCAACGCCAAGCCGCTGTGGTCCAAGTTCGGGACCCTCCTCGGCAACGCGCTCGGCGGCTTCGACATGTGGTGCAACACGCTCGGCTTCTCGCTGTTCGGGACCCAGAAGCATGAGAAGCCGGATCGCAAGGCGCTCAAGCCCGCCAAGCAGTATCAGCCGATCGTCTATCCGAAGCCGGACGGTAAGATCACCTTCGATCGTCTGTCCTCGGTGTTTCTGTCGAATACCAATCACGAAGAAGACCAGCCGATCCATCTCAAGGTTGCCGACATGGCGCTGCAGAAGTCGTCGGAGCACGACGTCTTTGCCGGCCCGTCGAATCGCTATTGCCCGGCAGGCGTCTATGAGTGGGTTGAAGAGTCGAGCGGTGCGCGATTCCAGATCAATGCGCAGAATTGCGTCCATTGCAAAACCTGCGACGTGAAGGACCCCAACGGGAACATCACCTGGGTTCCGCCGGAAGGTGGCGGCGGCCCGAACTACGAGGCGATGTAACCGGCTCGCTGATTACGATTGTGTGAGCGGCGGCGCCTGTTCGCGGGCCGCTACACCGGCCGGATGTCACGATAACGCCACAGTGCGAGCGTTCTCAGGGACAGTGGCGCAATCCGGCGGCCCAATTGCTGACAGGCTTCAAGGTGCCATTGGTGCGATCGCGCCCCCGATCCTTGCGATTGACCGCCAAACGCGGCATTGTTGACATGCGCACTATTGCCGGGTCGGCTGCGCATCCGAGCCTGTCTTGCAGTCCTGCTCGCATTTTGCTCGATATCCTGCCCGTAAATCCTGGAGCTAGGCGAACCCTATGTTGTCCATCCGTTTCAATCGTTTGACGCTCGCTGCCGCCACGGTCGCCGTTCTCGCGATGCCCGGTCAGCTGCTGGCGCAAACCCCGGATCATACCGGCGATAGCTCGGCTGCCCAGTTTCCCACCTCCCGTGACCTGAAGTCGCTCACCACCGCCGGCAGCTATCTGGCCGCCCGCCACGCCAGCGTCGAGCGCGATGCGACCTCGGCTGCGGCGTTTTACCGCTCCGCGCTGCGCACTGATCCGAAGAACAATGAACTGCTCGATCGCGCCTTCATCTCCTCGCTCGCCGATGGCGATATCGAAGAGGCCGTGAAGCTCGCCGATCGCATCCTGACCATCGACAAGTCGAACCGCGTCGCCCGTCTCGTTGTGGGTGTGCGCGATCTCAAGCTGAAGAAATATGCTGCCGCGCAGACCAATATCAACCAGTCGGTGCGCGGCCCGATCACCGACCTCGTTGCGACGCTGCTGTCGGCCTGGGCCGGCTACGGCGCCGGTGAGAGCAAGACGGCGATTGCCAATATCGACAAGCTGGCCGGTCCGGAATGGTATCCGATCTTCAAGGATCTGCATGCCGGCCTGATCCTCGATCTTGCCAACAAGCAGAAGGATGCGGGCGCCCGTTTCGAGCGCGCCTACAAGCTCGACGACTCCGCGCTGCGCGTGGTCGATGCCTATGGCCGCTGGACCTCGCGCAACAAGGACGACGCCGCAGCGCTCGGCATCTACGAGACCTTCAACAAGAAGCTCGCCCGTCACCCGCTGGTGCTGGAAGGTATCCGCGAGACCAAGGCCGGCAAGAAGCTGGCACCGCTGGTCGACAGCCCGCAGGCTGGCGCTGCTGAAGCACTTTATGGCATTGGCGCGTCGCTGACCCGCCGCGGCGGCGAAGACCTCGCGCTGGTCTATCTGCAGCTCTCGCTCTATCTCAAGCCGGACCACTCGCTGGCGCTGCTGTCGCTCGCCGACCTCTATGAGTCGGTGAAGAAGCCGCAGATGGCCATCAAGGTCTATGAGCGCGTGCCCGCCAATTCGGCGCTGAAGCGCAATGCGCAGATCCAGCAGGCCACCGATCTCGATGCGGCCGATCGCAGCGATGAAGGCATCAAGATTCTCAAGGGCGTTGTCGCCGACGATCCCCGGGATCTCGAAGCCATCATGGCGCTCGGCAATATTGAACGCGGTCGCAAGAAATTCGCGGATTGTTCCGAAACCTATACCAAGGGCATCGACGTCATTGCCGCCAACCAGGACAAGCCGAACTGGGTGTATTTCTACTTCCGCGGCATCTGCCTGGAGCGTTCCAAGCAGTGGGCCAAGGCTGAAGTCGACATGCGCAAGGCGCTCGAATTGCAGCCCGAGCAACCGCATGTGCTGAACTATCTCGGCTATTCCTGGATCGATCAGGGCATCAATCTCGATGACGCCATGAAGATGATCAAACGCGCCGTCGATCAGCGTCCGGACGATGGCTACATCGTCGACTCGCTCGGCTGGGCCTATTACCGCATCGGCAATTTCGACGATGCCGTGAAGCAGCTCGAACGCGCCATCGACCTGAAGCCGGAAGATCCGACCATCAACGACCATCTCGGCGATGCCTACTGGCGCGTCGGTCGCAAGCTGGAAGCCAAGTTCCAGTGGCAGCACGCCAAGGATCTGAAGCCGGAAGCCGAAGAGATTCCGAAGATCGAAGCCAAGATGGAAAACGGTCTGTCGGACGAGCCATCGTCGTCGGCTGCATCCAACGACAAGAAAAAAGAAGACGGCAAAGGCGGCTAATTCCATGGTTGGGGGCACGACCGGTTCAACGAGCCCGGTTCTCGAAGAAGATGCGCGCGCCAAGGTCAATCTGACCCTGCGCGTCATCGGCCGTCGAGTTGACGGCTATCACGATCTCGAAAGCGTCGTGGCCTTTGCCGATTGCGCCGATAGATTGACGCTGGATGCGGGCGGCGATCTGTCGCTGACCGCGACCGGCCCGCGCGCGCAGGAATGCGGCGACACCGCCGATAATCTCGTGATCAAGGCCGCTCGGCTGCTCGGCGAGCGCGTCGAGGGTCTCACATTCGGGCGCTTTGCACTCGACAAGCACTTGCCGGTTGCCGCCGGCATTGGCGGCGGGTCGGCGGATGCTGCCGCAGCGCTCCGCCTCTTGGTGCGCGCCAACAATCTCGAAATGGACGATCCCCGCGTGCTCGAAGTGGCGCGCCTGACCGGTGCCGATGTGCCGGTTTGCGTGCCGTCGCACGCCTGCGTGATGACGGGCGTGGGCGAAAACCTGCTGCCGCTCAGCATTCCGCGTTTGCCCTGCGTGATGGTCAATCCGCGCGTGCCGGTAGCGACCAAGGATGTGTTCAAGGAGCTCGGCCTGAAGAATGGCGAGCTGCGTGTCGGCGTCAAAGACGTCCTGAAACGGGCCACCTGGCCGAATGAAGGCGGCTCACTCGATGCCTGGATCGACGCGCTCAATGCCGGAACCAATGATCTTGAAGCGCCCGCATTGAAGGTCGAGCCTGTCATCGACACGGTGCTGTCGGCCTTGCGCGACGCTGAAGGTGTTCGGTTGGCCCGCATGTCGGGTTCGGGCGCGACCTGTTTTGCGCTGTTCGGCAATGACACCGACGCGCAGCGCGCGGCCGGTGCCATTCAACTCGCCCACCCGCTGTGGTGGGTGCATGCCGGCGCGCTGAGCTAGCGCGCTTTTTCCCTCGCCCCGCCTGCGGGGAGAGGGTGGCGCGGACGAAGTCCGCGACGGGTGAGGGGGAGCCAGCGAGTGAAACACTGGCTCCCCCTCACCCGGATCACTCGCTGCCGCTCGTGCTCCGACCTCTCCCCGCAAGCGGGGCGAGGTTAAGAAAAGCGACTAACTGCTCCAGCCTGCGCTGTATCCGCCATCCACGGTGTAGATCACGCCGGTCGTATAGCCCGCGCGCTCTGACGCCAGAAACGTCATCATGTCGGCGATCTCGCGCGGTTTCGCAGCGCGGCCGAGTGGCAAGCCCTGCTGCAATTCCCGGAAACGGTTCTCGTCCCCGAATTGCGCCTTGGCGCGCGTCTTCATCAGCGTGATGTGGCGCTCGGTCTCCACCGGGCCGGGATTGATGCCGACCACGCGGATATTGTCCTTCAGGCTCTTTCCGCCCAGCGCCCGCGTAAACGCCATCAGCGCGGCATTGCCGGCGCTGCCGCAGATGTAATTGGCGTCGAACTTCTCGCCGGCAGCCCCGATGTCGTTGACGATCACGCCATGACCGCGCGCCTTCATCTGCGCATAAATCAGCCGCGTCAGATTGATGAAGCCGAACACTTTGAGGTCCCAGGCATGGCGCCAGGTCGGCTCGTCGATCTTGTCGAGCGAGCCGCCGGGAATATCGCCGGCATTGTTGACGAGGATGTCGATATCGCCGGCGGCAGCCGCCAGCGACGCCAGATCGTCCGGCTTGCGCAGATCGACGCCATGCACGGCGACATCGATCTGGTGGCTGGATCGCAGCCGGTCTGCCAAGGCTTGCATCTGCTCCACATTGCGGGCCGCGAGGCGGAGATCGCAGCCTTCTTCGGCAAACGCTTCCGCGGCCGCCGCGCCGATACCCTTGGATGCGCCCGTGATCAGGACGCGCTTGCCGCGCAGATGAAGATCCATGGAATGCCTCGGGATTGCAGGAGGGAGTGGCTGCGACAGAGTTAGGCCCGTGCGGCAAAACCGGTCAACATTGCAGTGCAGCGTTGATCGCAGGCCGGCTTTGGTCCACATCTGCAGGCAGAATTACTGGCGAAGGAACCCCCACGTGAGCGCACAAAAAGAATATCGGATCGCGGTCATCCCCGGCGACGGCATCGGCAAGGAAGTCATGCCGGAAGGCCTGCGCGTCCTTGAAGCGGCAGCGAAAAAGCATCGTGTGAAGGTGCATTTCGATCATTACGACTTCTCGTCCTATGACTATTACGAGAAGCATGGCCAGATGATGCCGGACGACTGGAAAGCGCAGATCGGCAAGCATGATGCGATCTATTTCGGCGCCGTCGGCCTCCCGGCAAAGATTCCGGATCACATTTCGTTGTGGGGCTCGCTGATCAAGTTCCGGCGCGAATTCGACCAATACGTCAATCTGCGCCCGGTGCGCCTGATGCCCGGCGTGCCCTGTCCGCTGGTCGGCCGCAAGCCCGGCGACATCGACTTCTGGGTGGTGCGCGAGAATACCGAGGGTGAATACTCATCGGTAGGCGGTCGCATGTTCCCGGACACCGACCGTGAATTCGTTACCCAGCAGACGGTGATGACCCGCACCGGTGTCGACCGCATCCTGAAATTCGCGTTCGATCTCGCGCAGTCGCGGCCGAAGAAGCACCTGACCTCGGCGACCAAGTCCAACGGCATCGCGATTACGATGCCCTATTGGGACGAACGTGTGAAGGCGATGGGCGCGAACTATCCCGATGTGAAGTGGGACCAGTATCATATCGACATCCTCACCGCGAATTTCGTAATGCATCCGGACTGGTTCGACGTCGTGGTTGCATCCAACTTGTTTGGCGACATCCTGTCCGATTTGGGCCCGGCCTGCACCGGCACCATCGGCATCGCGCCATCCGGCAATATCAATCCGACTGGCGATTTCCCGTCGGTGTTCGAGCCGGTGCATGGCTCGGCGCCGGATATTGCCGGGCAGGGCATCGCGAATCCGATCGGTATGATCTGGTCCGGCGCGATGATGCTGGAGCATCTCGGCGAAAAGGCTGCTGCGGATTCCATCGTCAAGGCGATCGAACGCACACTCGAAGAGCGTACACTGCGGACGCGCGATCTCGGCGGTCAGGCCGATACCGGCGCTTGCGGCAAGGCCGTCGCTGAGATGATCGAGTAATCTCCTGCTACTGATGCGCAAAAAAATGCCCGGCGTCATGCCGGGCATTTTCGTTTCAGGATAGCTCGAAGGTTAGGCGGCGATCCGCCGGCAATGCTTCCACGCCGCCGCGATCAAATTCACGCTCGCTTCCGGCGTGCGGAAAGCCGAATGCGCCGATAGCGTCACGTTCGGCAGTGTTGTCAGCACATGGCCAGCCGGCAGCGGCTCGATGTCGAACACGTCGAGGCCGGCATGGCGCAGATGACCGGACCGGAGCGCATCGATCATCGCCGCTTCATCGACCACGGCTCCGCGCGCTGTGTTGACGAGAACGGCTCTCTTTTTCATCTGGCCGATACGTTCGCGGGTGATCATGCCGCGGGTTTCGTCGTTCAGCAGAAGATGAATTGAAACGACGTCGCTCTGCGACAGCACGGTTTCCATGTCAGTGAACTCGACACCGGGATGGGTCTTCGGCGACCGGTTCCAGGCAATCACCTTCATGCCCGAACCGAGCGCAATACGCGCGACTTCCGCAGCGATGCCGCCGAAGCCGATCAGACCAACCGTTTTGCCAGTCAGCTCCATGCCTTCATCGCGCAGCCAGTTGCCGGCCCGCATTTCACGGTCTTGCTGGGCAAGGCCGCGCGCAGCAGCCCACATATGCGCGATGGCGCATTCGGCAACGGCCGTATCGCCATAGCCGCGGATCAGGTGGACTTCGATCCCCAGCTCGGCGAGCTCCTCGATATGCATATAGCTGCGCGCACCGGTGCCGAGAAACACCACATGCTTCAGGCCGGCGCACTGCTTGGCCACATCGGTCGGCAGATAGGTGTGATCGACGATGGCGATCTCGGCGCCGTCCAGCACCTCAGGCAAATCGGCCGACTTGATGTCCTCATCCCGATTGATCTTGATTGCGATGTCGCCCGGCTGCGTCAGCCGTTCCAGAATCTTCGCCAGCTCTTCGCTGGCATCGACGAATACACCCCGCATCACTATCCCCTGTCTGTCTTCGTTACTTCGATGCGACGCCGGCAAGCGCCAGCACCGTATGCATCAATACATTGGCGCCGGCGGCGCAATCTTCCTGCGTCGAGCTTTCGAGCTCGTTGTGGCTGATACCATCCTTGCTCGGAATGAACACCATCGCTGTCGGCATGATGTTGTTGAGGTTGCAGGCGTCGTGGCCGGCGCCTGAGGTGATACGGCGATGCGAGTAGCCGAGCGACGTCGCGGCCGTCTCAACCGCATTGACGAAGTCCTTGTTGAAGTGCGTCGGCGGCTTGTGCCAGACCTTGTCGAAGGCGACGTCAACCTTGCGATGCGCGGCGATCTCCTTGATGGCATCGCGCACGCCTTTCTCGATGGCGTCCAGCTTGCCGGCGTCGGCGCTGCGCAGATCCATGGTGAAGGCGATCTCGCCGGGGATCACGTTGCGCGACGGATTTGCGATCACGGCTTCGCCGATAGTGCCGAGCGCGCCGATATTGCTGACGACACGCTCGGTGGCCAGCACGATCTCGGACAGTGTCGCCAGCGCATCCTTGCGCAGCGGCATCGGGGTCGAGCCGGCATGGCTCTCGAAGCCGGTGATCTTGCCGTCGAACCACAGCACGCCCTGGCCGGAATCGACCACGCCGATGGTCTTGCTTTCGGCCTCCAGGATCGGGCCTTGCTCGATATGCAGTTCGACGAAGCCCGAGAATTTCTGCGTGCCGACCGCAACGTCGCCGCGATAGCCAATCTCGTCGAGCGCTTCGCCGACGGTGACACCTGCAATGTCCTTGCGCGACAGAATGTCGTCGGTGGTGAAGTCGCCGACATAGGCAGCGGAGGCCATCATCGCCGGCGCAAAGCGCGAGCCTTCTTCATTGGTCCAGTTGGCGATGCAGATCGGCATCTCGGTCTCGATGCCGGCATCGTTGAGCGTGCGCACGACTTCGAGTGCGCCGAGCACGCCCAGAATGCCGTCGAACTTGCCGCCGGTCGGCTGGGTGTCGAGATGCGAGCCGACGCCGATCGGGGCCTTCGACATGTCGCGGCCCTTACGCAGCGCGAACATCGAGCCGAGGGCATCGACATGCACCTCCAGGCCGGCATCTTCGCACGCCTTGCGGAACCAATTGCGCACCAATTTATCTTCAGGCCCGAGCGTCAGGCGTCGCACGCCGCCTTTTGGGGTGCCGCCGAATTTCGCTGTCTCGTTGATCGTGTCCCACAGCCGTGCGGAATCGATTTTGAGGTTGTCGCCAAGCTTGGTCATGCGGTCTGTCCCGAGAAGTTTGTGTTGAAGAGGCCTGCTTTTCAATGACCCGACGCTGCCGGCTCGTCAACCAATGGGCTGTTCTGCGCCAGTTGCGCAGCAATGCCTGCGACGAGTTCGATTGCGGCCGTGTCGGGTGACGCGAGCCAGCTTGCCGAAAATGTCAGCGGCTGGAGCTGCAGGTTGGTATTAAGCAATTGCAGCCGTCCGTCCGCGAGTTCGTTCTCGATGATGGCTGTCGGGATCAGTGCGATGCCTAAGCCTTCGATCGCCATGTGCATCACGGTAGATAGCGACGCGCTGGCGTGCAGCCGGATCGGTGGCAGGTCGGGCCGGTTGAACAGCGAGCGCGCGATCTCGTAGGGCCGGGTCTTGCGCGAGAAGGTGATGATGGGAAATTTCGCGAGGTCGTGGATCGAGAGTGGACCGTCGCCGAGCTTGAGCGAAGGGCTGGCGAGAAAGCCGACGGGGTAGTCGCACAGCACACGGTTGCGAATGTTGGATGTCGAAAGCGGCCCGAGCACGAAAGCCAGATCGATCTCCTGTGCCTGCAACCGCGCGTTCAGGTTCGGCGTGATATCAACCTCGATTTCGAGGGACAGGTTCGGATACGAGATGTTGACGTGCTTGATCAGCCGCGTCAGCAAAGTGTGGACGATGGTCTCGGCGACGCCGAGCCGCAGCACGCCGCGCATTGCCGAGCGATCGCCAACCGCCGCCATCATCTCGGAGCGCAGGCCGATCAGCTTTTCGGCATAGACCAGCATCTGCCGTCCGGCCGGCGTCGGCGAGGCCATACGGCGGTCACGCTGCAGAAGCCGCACGCCCATCTCGTGTTCCAGTTGCGCGATACGCTGGGAGATTGCCGGCTGGGTCGTGTTGAGCTTCTGGGCCGCGCCGCGGAAGCTGCCGAGATTGACCACCCAGAGAAAAGTCTCCAGCGCCTTGAAGTCCGCCATGGATGCGATCCGGCTATCGATAAGTAGGATTTATGAATGTCGATTAAAAACAACGATTAGACATTATACTAGCCCTGAGTTTCAGTGCGTGTCGAGGCAGAATTAGGCAGGACACTAAGATGGCTATTTCTTCGGCAGCGCAGCAAAGCGACGATCGATCCTCGGACTTGCCCAGCGCGGTTGCTCGCCGCGAATATCGCGCGGGCAAATATGGCAGCACCGCCGGAGTGGCCCCGGGTTATGTCCAGGGCAATCTCGTCATTCTGCCGGAAGCCCAGGCCGCGGCTTTCCATCGCTTCTGCCAGCTCAATCCGAAGCCGTGCCCGATCATCGGCATGTCCGATGTCGGCAATCCAAGCATTCCCGCCCTCGGTCTTGATCTCGATATCCGGACTGACATTCCGCAATATGTCGTCTGGAAGGATGGTGAGGCGATTGATCGCCCTTACGAGGTGACGAAGTACTGGCGCGACGATCTCGTGTCTTTCGTCATCGGATGTTCGTATTCTTTCGAAGAAGCCATGATGGCCGATGACCTGCCGATCCGTCACATCGAACAGGATGTGCTGGTGCCGATGTATCGCACAAACATCGCCTGCAAATCCGCTGGCCCGTTCGCCGGGCCGATGGTGGTGTCGATGCGACCGCTGAAGCCGGCTGATGCGATCCGTGCCGTCCAGATCACCTCGCGGTTTCCCGCAGTGCATGGTGCGCCGGTACATCTGGGTCTGCCGCAGTCGATCGGCATCAAGGATATCAACAAGCCTGATTACGGCGATGCGGTGCACATCAACGACGATGAAATCCCGGTGTTCTGGGCCTGTGGCGTCACGCCGCAAGCGGTCATTGCTGCAGCGCGCGTGCCGTTCGCGATTACGCATGCGCCGGGTGTCATGCTCGTCACGGACCTGAAGAATAAGCATTTGGCTGTTTTATAAGAAGCAGCTTGCCGATCTTTCGGGCTTTACCGTAACCTTGATTAGTTTCATCGATAGCCGCCGGTCACAAAGGACAAAGACATGACGATTTCTCGCCGAAACGTATTGCTTGGAGGCGCCGCTTCCGCCGCGCTGCTGCCTCTCGCCAAACCTGCGCGCGCGCAGGTCAAGGAAGTCGTGATCGGCGTGATTTATCCGCTGTCTGGCGCCAGCGCGCAAATCGGCGTCGACGCGCAGAAGGCTTTCGAAACTGCTGCCGATATCATCAACAAGGATTACGATTTCGCATTGCCGATGGCGAAGGGTGAAGGCTTCACCGGTCTCGGCGGCGCCAAGGTGCGTCTCGTATTTGCCGACCACCAGGCCGATCCGCAGAAGGGCCGCGCTGAAGCCGAACGCCTCATCACCCAGGAGAAGGTCTCGGCCATCGTCGGCACCTACCAGAGCGCCGTAGCCGTCACCGTCAGCCAGATCTGCGAGCGCTACCAGATCCCGTTCCTGTCGGCCGACAACTCGTCGCCAAGCTTGCATCGCCGCGGTTTGAAATATTACTTCCGCGCCGCTCCGCATGACGAAATGTTCTCGACGGCGATGTTCGATTTCTTCGATGCGCTGAAGAAAAAGGGGCAGAAGATCGAGACGCTGGCGCTGTTCCATGAAGACACGATTTTCGGTACGGACTCGGCGAATGCGCAGCTCAAGCTCGCTGCCGACCGCGGTTACAAGATCGTCGCGGACATCAAGTATCGCGCCAATTCGCCGTCGCTCACTGCCGAAGTGCAGCAGCTCAAAGCTGCCAATGCCGACGTGCTGATGCCGTCGAGCTACACCACCGATGGCATCCTGCTCATCAAGACCATGGGCGAACTCGGCTACAAGGCCAAGAACATCGTCGCACAGGACGCCGGCTTCTCCGAGAAGGCGCTGTATGACGCGGTCGGTGACAAGATTCCGGGCGTGATCTCGCGCGGTTCTTTCTCGCTCGATCTCGCCGCCAAGCGTCCGATGGTCGGCAAGATCAACGACATGTTCAAGGAGAAGTCCGGCAAGGACTTCAACGACTACTCCTCGCGCCAGTTCATGGGCCTGATCGTGATGGCCGACGCCATCAATCGTGCCAAGTCCACCGATGGTGAGAAAATCCGCGAAGCGCTGGTCGCCACCGACATGCCGGGCGAAAGCACGATCATGCCGTGGGCCAAGGTCAAGTTCGACGAGTTGGGCCAGAACAACAACGCCGATCCGGTACTGCTGCAGTATAATGGTGGCAAGTTCGTTACCATCTTCCCGCCGCAGGCCGCCGTGGCGGATGCGATCTGGCCGATGCCGTAAGGCGCGTTCTCTAAACGCATGTGGCGTCGTCGTCGGACTCGACGACGTCACCACACACTCCGGTGTCATCCCCGCCTAGCACGCCGAAGGCGTGCGGGGGGCGGGGATCCATATCCTCCGAAGGATTGGTTTGCACCTGGTCTGACCGGCATCGCCCAGTTGTGATGTCGGTGGTTATGGGTCCCCGCTTTCGCGGGGACGACAGACAGAGAGGATTACTTCGTGACCGCCGCGACCATCATCCAGAGCCTTGCCAGCGGATTGCTGATGGGGCTGCTCTACGGCCTGCTCGCGGTCGGCCTCGCGCTGATCTTCGGGTTGATGGACGTCACCAACTTCGCCCATGGCGAATTCCTGATGTTGGCGATGTATCTCACCTTCTTCCTGTTCATGTTCTGGGCGGTCGACCCACTGCTGTCGATCCCGCTGGTGGCGGCCGGCATGTTCGTGTTCGGCGCGGTGATCTATCTCGTGATCATACGCTTCGCGATGCGGGCCAAGGCCAATATCGGCATGGTGCAGATCTTCGCAACCTTCGGCCTCGCCATTCTGATGCGCGGCCTCGCGCAGTTCTTCTTCACCCCGGATTATCGCAGCATCCCGGCCTCGATGCTCGGCGGCAAGACGATCTCGATCTTCGGCGTATTTCTGCCGGTGCCACAGCTGGTCGGCGCGCTGATTTCCATTGCTGCCTTCGGCGCGCTCTACTTCTTCATGAAGAAGACCGACTTCGGTCGCGCGCTCGAAGCGACCCGTGAGGATGCCGGTGCCGTGGCGCTGGTCGGCATCGACAAGAACAAGGTGTTCGCCCTCGGCTGGGGCCTAGGCTCGGCGCTGATCGGTCTCGCCGGCGGCGTGATGGCGATCTTCTTCTACATCTATCCCGACGTTGGCGCGTCCTTTGCGCTGATCGCTTACGTCACCGTGGCGCTCGGCGGCTTTGGCAGCGTGTTCGGCGCGTTCGCGGGCGGCATCATCGTCGGTCTGGTCGAGGCGACCACGGCGATGATCCTGCCGCCGTCGCTCAAATCGGTCGGCATTTATGCCGTCTATCTTCTCGTTGTCTTTGTCCGGCCGCGCGGCCTGTTCGGATCGATCTGATGGACAGCTTCACACAGCGTCGCCGCCGCGACCTCATCCTCGCCGCCGCGCTTGCGGCCATCGCCGCCTGCGTGCCGTTCTTCGTCAAGGACGTCTATGTCCAGAACATCATGGTGCTGACCCTGATGTATGCGGCGCTGTCGCAGGCCTGGAACATCCTTGGCGGCTACTGCGGCCAGATCTCGCTCGGCCACGCGCTATATTTCGGCCTCGGCGCCTATACGACGGCGCTGCTGTTCACCAAATTCGGCGTGCTGCCGTGGTTCGGCATGCTCGGCGGTGGCATCATCTCCGCGCTGATCGCGCTCGCATTGGGCTATCCGACCTTCCGCCTGCGCGGCCACTATTTCGTCATCGCCACCATCGTCATCGCCGAAATTGGCTTCCTGCTGTTCCACAACTGGGACTATGCCGGTGCGGCGCTCGGCATCGACATTCCCGTGCGCGGCGATAGCTGGGCCAAGTTCCAGTTCACGCGCAGCAAGCTGCCGTTCTATTACTTCGCGCTGGTGTTCTGCTGCGTCGCCTGGTTCATCACCTGGTGGCTGGAAGACTCCAAATGGGGCTTCTGGTGGCGCGCGGTGAAGGATAATCCCGATGCGGCCGAAAGCCTCGGCGTCGTGGTGTTCAATTCCAAGATGGGCGCAGCGGCCGTCTCGGCCTTCCTCACCGCGATCGGCGGTGCGTTTTACGCGCAGTTCGTCTCCTATATCGATCCTGAAAGCGTCATGACCTTCCAGTTCTCGCTGCTGATGGCATTGCCTGCGGTGCTGGGTGGTATCGGCACGCTGTGGGGCCCGGTGCTCGGCGCGGTCATCCTGATCCCGATGACCGAACTGACGCGCTCCTTCATCGGCGGCTCCGGCCGCGGCGTCGATCTCATCCTCTATGGCGCAGTGATCGTCGTGATCTCGCTGGCGCGGCCCGATGGTTTGATCGGCCTATTCTCGCGACGTCCGGCTTCGAAAGGAGTGCCGCAATGACGACACCTCTTCTCGAAACCCGTGGCGTCTGGCAGCGCTTCGGCGGCCTGATCGCCAATAGCGACGTCTCGATCTCCGTCGGCGCTGGCGAAATCGTCGGCCTGATCGGGCCGAACGGCGCCGGCAAGTCGACGCTGTTCAACCTGATCGCCGGCGTGCTGCCGCCGACGCAGGGCACGATCTGGTTCAACGGCGAGAACGTCACGCAGATGCCGGCGGCGGAACGCTGCCAGCGCGGTATCGCGCGCACCTTCCAGGTGGTGAAGAGCTTCGAGACCATGACCGTGATCGACAACGTCATCGTCGGCGCGCTGATCCGCAACGAAAAGATGCGCGATGCGCGGCGCAAGGCACATGAGGTGCTTGAGTTCTGCGGTCTTGCCCCGCGCGCCGACAAGCTTGCTAGGGATCTCATTCCGTCGGAGAAGCGCCGCCTCGAAGTGGCGCGTGCGCTGGCCACCGAACCGAAGCTCCTGATGCTCGACGAATGTCTCACCGGCCTGACGCCGCTCGAGGCGCAGTCGGGCGTGGCCCTGGTCCGCAAGGTCCGCGAGACCGGCGTCACCGTGCTGATGGTTGAACACGTCATGGAAATCGTCATGCCGCTGGTCGACCGCGCCATCGTGCTCAATCTCGGCAAGAAGCTTGTCGAGGGCAAACCCGCGGATGTCGTGCGGCATCCTGAAGTCATCAGTGCATATCTCGGGGATCGCCATGCTGTCGGTGCGTGAGGCCACCACCGCCTATCAGGGGCTGGTCGCCATTTCGGACGTCACCATCGACGTCGCCAAGGGCGAGATCGTCGCCGTCTGCGGCTCCAATGGTGCCGGCAAGTCGACGCTGATCAAGACCATCGCCGGCGCCGAGCGTCCGCGTTCGGGCACCGTCACCTTCGATGGCGAGCAGATCAACGGCGTGCCGCAGCATCTCATCACCGCGCGCGGCATCGCCTATGTGCCGGAAAACCGCCGGCTGTTTCCGCGGTTGTCGGTGGAAGACAACCTCCGCCTCGGCAGCTACATGTATCGCGGCAAGCCCGATCGCGACGAGCCGTTGAAGCTGGTGTTCGACCTGTTCCCGCGCCTTTCCGAACGTCTCGAGCAGCGCGCCGAAACCCTGTCCGGCGGCGAGCAGCAGATGCTGGCCATCAGCCGCGCACTGATGACCCGTCCGCGCCTGTTGATGCTCGACGAGCCGTCGCAGGGCATCATGCCGAAGCTGGTGGACGAGATCTTTCAGGCGGTCATCAAGATCCGCGACGCGGGCATGACCGTGCTGATCGTCGAGCAGCGCATGGCCGAAGTACTGGAGATCGCCGACCGCGCCTATATCCTGCAGACCGGCCGCGTCCAGATGCAGGGCAAGGCCTCGGAGATTGCGACCAATCCGGATGTGCGCAAGGCGTATCTGGGGCTGTAAGTTGTCGAAGGACGTGGGCGACTAGTGCCCATGCGCGTCATGATCCGGCAGAACCAGCCCGAACGTCGCCACCAGGTCCTTCACTTGTGCCGGCGTCAGGTGCCGCGGGTTGAGCCCGCGCAGCAGCAGATAGAGTTTCGCGGTTTCTTCGAGTTCCTCGATGGCATAGACCGCTGCTTCCAGCGTGTCGCCGGACACCACCGGGCCGTGATTGGCCAGCAGCACGGATGAATATTTACCGGCGAGGCCCTTGATAGCATCGGCGACCGCCGGATCGCCCGGCCGATAATACGGCACCAGGGCCGTCGCGCCGCATTTCATCAGGTAATAGGGCGTCATCGGCGGCAGCACCGCGCGTGGGTCGATCTCCGGCAGCATCGACACCGCCACCGAATGGGTCGAATGCAGATGCACCACGGCGCGGGCGGCGCTGCGGGTCTCATACAGCGCCGTATGCAGCGGAACCTCTTTGGTCGGCGCATCGCCAGACATGAGGCGGCCGTTGCTGTCGAGGCGCGATAGCCGGGCCGGATCGAGTGAGCCCAGTGACGCATTGGTCGGGCTCACGAGCCAGCCGCCATCATCGCAGCGCACACTGATATTGCCTGATGAGCCCGGCGTCAGCCCGCGGTCGAACAGCGAGCGGCCGAGCCGGCAGATCTCTTCACGCAGCTTTGTGTCAGTCACCGGATGTCCTCGGTCTTTTCTTGGCATTTCCTCGTGATGCTTTTTCCCACGCTTTGGCATGATGGCCAAGCCGTGTTACCGAGAGGCAAGGCCGCCTCAAGCTGGCCATCGAGGACCCCTAGGGAATTGCCGCATGTCACCTGCATCTGAAAAACCACGCGTCGCCGTTATTGGTCTGGGATCGATGGGCTATGGCATGGCCTTGTCGCTCAAGAAGGCCGGCTTCATGGTGACCGGCTGTGACGTCTCGGCGGATGCGGTGAAGCGCTTCGTGGCCGACGGAGGGCAGGGCGCGGATACCCCGGCCGGCGCTGCGCAGGGCGCGGATATCGTCATCAGCGTCGTCGTCAATGCCGCGCAGACGGAGACCATCCTGTTCGGGACGGATGGCGTTGCCGAAACGCTGCCGAAAGGTGCGGTATTCGTATCGTCCGCGACGATGGATCCCGATGTCGCCCGCCGTCTCGCTGGGGATCTCGAAGCCACCGGCCGACATTACCTCGATGCCCCGATCTCCGGCGGTGCACAGCGCGCGGCGCAGGGCGAACTCACCATTCTTGCATCCGGCAGCGAGGCTGCCTTTGCCAAGGCGCGGCCGGCGCTCGATGCGATGGCCGCCAAGCTCTACGAACTCGGTGATGCCGCCGGGCAGGGCGCCGCTTTCAAGATGATCAACCAGCTCCTCGCAGGCGTACATATCGCCGCCGCCTCGGAAGCCATCGCGTTTGCCGCCAAGCAGGGTCTCGATATCCGCAAGGTCTACGAGGTGATCACCGCCTCCGCCGGCAACTCCTGGATGTTCGAGAATCGCATGCCGCATGTGCTCGATGGCGATTACACGCCGCGTAGCGCGGTCGACATCTTCGTCAAGGATCTTGGCATCATCCAGGACATGGCGCGTACAGCGAAATTCCCCGTGCCGGTCTCCGCTGCGGCACTGCAGATGTTTCTGATGACCTCGGCCTCCGGCATGGGCCGCGATGATGATGCGTCGGTGGCGCGGATGTATGCCAAGGTCACCGGCACCAAGCTGCCGGGCGAGCCGAACTAAGAACAAGAGGACGATCGATGCCCCGCTTCGCCGCCAATCTCAGCATGATGTTCAACGAACACGCGTTCCTCGATCGCTTCGATGCCGCGGCCAAGGCCGGCTTCACGGCGGTGGAATTCCTGTTTCCCTATGAGCATCCGCCGGAGGCGATTGCCGAGCGGCTGGAGCGCAATGGCCTGAAGCAGGTGCTGTTCAATCTGCCGCCGGGCGACTGGAATGCCGGTGAGAAGGGTTTTGCCGCACGCCCCGACAAGTTCGATGAGCTCCGGCAGAGCATTCACACGGCACTGCCTTATGCCCTGGCCACCAATGTCCGCCGCCTGCACATGATGGCAGGTCTCGCCGATCGCCGCGATCCGAAGGCCGTCGCGGCCTTCCGCAAATCTGTTGAATGGGCCGCGAATTTTCTCGGCGAACATGGCGTCGACGTGGTGATTGAGCCGATCAACCCGCGCGACGTGCCCGGCTACTTTCTCAACGACTTCATGTTCGCACGCGACATCATCGCCGACATGAAGATTCCGAATCTCGGGCTGCAGTTCGATATCTATCACTGCCAGATCATGCACGGTGACGTCACGATGCGGCTGCGCGAGATGCTGCCGTGGATTGGGCATATCCAGATCGCCAGCGTGCCGTCGCGCAACGAGCCGTCCGGCGAGGAACTGAACTATCCGTTCCTGTTCGATGAACTCGACCGGATCGGCTACGACAATTATGTCGGCTGCGAATATCGCCCGGCCGGCGACACGGTCGCAGGACTTGGCTGGTTCAAACCCTATGCCGGAGTGAAAGCATGACGCTGGCGCTGGGCTGCATCGCTGACGATTACACTGGTGCGTCCGACCTGGCCAACACACTGACCCGCTGCGGTCTGCGCACGGTGCAGACCATCGGCATTCCTGCTGATGATCTGCAGCTGCCGGACGTCGATGCCGTTGTAGTATCGCTGAAGAGTCGCTCGATCGCGGCCAGCAGGGCGGTCGAGAAATCGCGCGCCGCCGAAAAATGGATGCGCAGCCGCGGCGCGGATCATGTGCTGTTCAAGATCTGCTCGACATTCGATTCCACCGACGCCGGCAATATCGGCCCGGTGATGGACGCGTTGCGGCTCGATTCCGGTGACAATATCGTGCTGGTGACGCCGGCATTCCCCGAGACCGGCCGCACGGTCTATCAGGGCAATCTGTTCGTTGGCTCCGTGCCGCTGAACGAGAGTCCGCTGAAGGATCACCCGCTCAATCCGATGCACGACTCCAATCTCGTCCGTGTGCTGGCGCGGCAGAGCGCGACAAATATCGGGTTGGTCGATCTCGGAGTTGTCGCCTGCGGCGCCGACGTGGTGCGGACGCATCTCGATGGACTGTCGGAGAATGGCTTTGGCGCGGCGATCATCGACGCCGTATTTGCCAGCGATCTGGAAACCATCGGTGCGGTCGCCCTGGGTCATCGCGTCTCGGTCGGTGCATCCGGCATGGGGCTTGGCCTGGCGCGCGCACTGGTCGCGTCCGGCCGTGTGAAGGCGAATGCGGCGACCTCGATCAAGGATACGCCTGTGGGCGGCGCTGCAGCCTGTCTGGCTGGGAGTTGTTCGCAGGCGACGCTGCAGCAGATCGCGCGCGCCGAACAGGTGATGCCGGTGCTGCATCTCGATCCCGAACAGGTGATTGCCGGCGGCGCGGAAGTCCAGCGCGCGCTCGGCTGGGCGAAGGAGCGGTTGGGCAAGGGCCCGGTCTTGATCGCCAGCAGTTCGACGCCGGATCAGGTGACAGCCCTGCAAAAGCGCCATGGCCGCGATGCCGCCGGGCATGCCATCGAGCAGGCGATGGCCGATCTCGCTGAAGGTCTCGTCCGCGCCGGCGTACAACGGCTCGTCGTGGCTGGCGGCGAAACATCCGGTGCTGTCGTCGATCGGCTGGGCATTCCGGGTTTTCGGGTTGGTGCGGAAATCGCTCCCGGTGTGCCGGTATTGCGCGCGGTCGGTACGGCGGAGCGCGAGATGTTGCTGGCGCTCAAGTCCGGCAATTTCGGCGGACCGGCTTTTTTTGAAGATGCGCTTGGCCTGATGACCTGATGGATGTCGCCCAATCCCGGGGCGACAGGCTGCCCGAATAGGCAGGGCGCTGCTTGCGCCGCGCGCATTACAGATAGTTCATCTTGACCGGCCCATGACACCTTGGGTGTCGCGAGCCGCAGCCGCGTCTATTTAAGCCTAAAACTGTTGTGCGGACGCCACGGCGGCCCGGAAACAATTAACAATACCGCTGAAGTGAATTGCCGTGAGGCTTCGCGCGTTAGCTATTTTGTCGCAGGTCGGGTAAATCTGCTGGCGTGGACAGGCCGGGAAACCGCTCGTTCGCAGCCCTTCATGCAAAGAGGATTGCCCGTTCATTCATGAACCGAGCCGATAGGCTTATGCCGGCCCGGCTCACTAATCGGATGCGGACGATCTCTCTAAACAGGTGAATTCGATCGTGGGCAGGCGGGTTTCCGCAGTGCCCCTCTCGTCAATGTATCGAGGACTACCCGTTCATGATTTCGTTGGTGCGCATTGCTCTGACCCGGCCTTACACCTTTGTGGTGCTGGCCCTGCTGCTGCTGATTGTCGGGCCGCTGGCCGCGCTTCGCACACCTACCGATATTTTCCCTGACATCCGCATCCCGGTCATCGGCGTGGTCTGGCAATATACCGGCCTCCCGCCGGACCAGATGTCCGGCCGTATCACCACGCCGTTCCAGCGCGCACTGACCACCACGGTCAATGACATCGAGCATATCACTGCCAATTCCTATGCTGGTTTCGGCATCATCAAGATCTTCTTCCAGCCCAATGTCGACATCCGCACCGCCAATGCGCAGGTCACCGCGATCTCGCAGACGCTGATCAAGCAGTTGCCGCCCGGCGCCACGCCCCCGCTGATTCTGAATTACTCGGCCTCGACGGTGCCGATCATCAACGTCGCACTGTCGGGTGACGGTCTTACCGAACAGAACCTCGCCGATATCGGCATCAACCAGCTCCGCACGCCGTTGGTCACCGTGCCCGGTGCCGCGATTCCGTATCCGTTCGGCGGCAAGCAGCGCCAGATCCAGATCGACCTCAATCCCGGCGCGCTACAGGCGCGCGGTCTCTCCGGCCAGGACGTCGCCAATGCATTGGCGGCGCAGAACCTGATCACGCCAGTCGGCACGCAGAAGATCGGCGAGTTCGAATACACGATCAACCTCAACAACTCGCCGCTGAAGATCGAAGAACTCGGCCGGCTGCCAATCAAGAGCGTCAACGGCGCCATGGTCTATGTGGATGACGTCGCCACCGTGCGCGACGGCAATCCGCCGCAGACCAATATCGTGCATGTGGATGGCAATCGCTCGGTGCTGATGCAGGTGCTGAAGGCCGGTTCGGTTTCGACGCTCGATATCATATCCGGCATCAAGCAGAAGGTGATCGATTATCGCGCCGCGTTGCCGGACGCATTGAAGATCAGCTATATCGGCGACCAATCCGGCTTCGTGCGCGGCGCCATCGAGGGCGTGGCCGTGGAAGGCGTCATCGCGGCCTTGCTGACGTCGGTGATGATCCTGCTGTTCCTTGGCAGCTGGCGTTCCACCGTTATCATCGCGGTGTCGATCCCGCTGGCGGTGCTCGGTGCCATCATCATGCTGTCGATGATCGGCGAAACGCTGAACATCATGACGCTGGGCGGTCTGGCACTTGCGGTCGGTATTCTCGTCGACGACGCCACGGTGACCATCGAGAACATCAATTACCATCTGGAGCAGGGCAAGGACGTCGAGACCTCGATCATGGACGGTGCGGCGCAGATCGTGACGCCGGCTTTCGTGTCACTGCTGTGTATCTGTATCGTGTTCGTGCCGATGTTCTTCCTCAACGGCATTGCGCGCTTCCTGTTCGTGCCGATGGCCGAAGCGGTGATGTTCGCGATGGTCTGGTCGTTCCTGCTGTCGCGCACGCTGGTGCCGACCATGGCCAAGTATCTGCTGCAGCCGCACGTCCATCATGACGGCGAGAAGCCGCCGACCCGCAATCCACTGGTGCGCTTCCAGCGTGGCTTCGAAGCCGGCTTCGAGCGGATCCGCGGCGGCTATCACGGCCTGCTGGATATGGCGCTGGCGCGGCGCCCCGTTTTTGTGATCGGCTTCCTCGGCGTCGTCGGCGTGTCGTTTCTGCTGGTGCCGTTCCTTGGCCGCAACTTCTTCCCATCGGTCGATGGCGGCGCCATCCTGATGCATGTCCGCGCCCAGGTCGGCACCCGCATCGAGGAAACCGCGAACCAGTTCGCCGATATCACCAAGGCGGTGCGCAAGATCATCCCGCCGGATCAGATCGAGACCATGACCGACAATATCGGCATGCCCGTCTCCGGCATCAATCTCACCTATAACAACACCGGCGTGATCGGCCCGCAGGATGGTGACTTCCAGATCAAGCTGAAGGAAGGCCACAGGCCGACCGAGGAATATGTGCGGCAATTGCGCGAGCAACTGCCGCGGCAGTTCCCCGGCGTCAGCTTTGCCTTCCTGCCCGCCGACATCGTCAGCCAGATCCTGAACTTCGGCGCCCCGGCCCCGATCGACCTGCAGATCCGCGGTGCGAATCTCGCGGCGAACTTCGAATATGCCAACAAGCTGCTCGGCAAGATCCGTCGCATTCCCGGCATTGCCGATGCACGGCTCCAGCAGTCGCCGAACAATCCCGGCTTCAACATCGATGTGGATCGCACCCGTGCGCAATATGTCGGCCTGACCGAGCGCGACGTCACCAACAGCCTCGTGGTCAACCTCGCAGGTTCGTCGCAAGTCGCGCCGACCTATTATCTCAGTCCTGATAACGGCGTGTCTTATTCCATCGTGATGCAGACGCCGCAATACAAACTGGATTCGCTGGGTGCGCTGGAGACGCTGCCGATCACCGCCGTGAATGCCAGCAACAACTCCCCGATGCTCGGCGGCATTGCCAGCATCAATCGCTCGACCTCGAATGCCGTGGTGTCGCAATATGACATCCAGTCGATGGTGCAGATCTATGCCACCACGCAGGGCCGCGATCTCGGCTCCGTGTCCAACGATATCTACAAGGTGCTCGAAGAAACCAAGGCGGATGTGCCGAAGGGCAGCAATGTGGCGCTGCTCGGTCAGGTGCAGACCATGAACAGCGCCTTCGCCGGCCTTTTGTTCGGCCTGCTCGGCGCGATCGTGCTGATCTATCTCTTGATCGTCGTGAACTTCCAGTCCTGGTCCGATCCGTTCGTGATCATCACCGCGCTGCCGGCGGCATTGGCCGGTATCGTCTGGATGCTGTTCACGACGCAGACCACGCTGTCGGTTCCGGCATTGACCGGTGCCATCATGTGTATGGGTGTCGCGACGGCCAATTCGGTGCTGGTGATTTCCTTTGCCCGCGAGCGCTACGCGATCCTCGGCGACCCCATCAAGGCCGCCTCGGAAGCCGGTTTCGTCCGCTTCCGGCCTGTGCTCATGACCGCTTTGGCCATGATCATCGGCATGGCGCCGATGGCGCTCGGGCTGGGCGAAGGCGGCGAGCAGAATGCGCCACTTGGCCGCGCTGTCATCGGCGGCCTGATTTTTGCTACCATCGCCACGTTGATGTTCGTGCCGGTGGTGTTCAGCATGGTTCACAAGAAACAGCAGCCTGCGCCGGACGCGGCCACCTCGGAGACTTTGCATGCCCACTGAGCAGACCCCCCCGGTATCGCGCCGCAAGCTCGGCCTGGTCGGAGTGATTGGCCTGTGCGCCGCAGGCGCCATCGTCGTCACCGGCATCATGGCCCGCGCCAAGACCGAGAGCGATTTAAAGGCCTGGACGGACGATCAGGCGATCCCGACCGTCGCTGTGGCTCCCCCGGATGCCCGCGTCCTCAACGCGTCGCTCGATCTGCCCGGCCGGCTCGAAGCCTATTACCGCGCGCCGATTTTTGCCCGCGTCTCGGGCTATCTGAAGAGCTGGAGCGCCGATATCGGTGCACAGGTCAAATCCGGCCAGGTGATCGCCGAGATCGAAGCCCCGGACCTCGATCAGCAGTTGCTGCAGGCCCGTGCTGACCTTGTCAGCCAGCAGTCCAGCGCCAAACTGTCGGAAGCAACGCTGAACCGCCGCAAGACGCTGGTGGCGTCGAACTTCGTCTCGGCGCAGGAAATCGACGAACGCACCGCCGACCTCAACAACAAACGCGCCGCCGTGAATTCCGGCCAGGCCAATGTTGAGCGTCTGGAAGCGCTGGCCGGTTACAAGAAGATCACCGCGCCGTTCGATGGCGTTGTGACCCAGCGCAACACCGATGTCGGCGCGCTGATCTCGGGCGGCACCGGCACCGGTGCCGCGATGTTCGTGGTATCTGATATCAAGAAGCTGCGCGTTTATGTCGACGTGCCGCAGAGCTATGTGCCGGCGATCAGGTTAGGTGCCAAGGCGATCATCAGCGTGCCCGATCATCCGAACAAGACGTTCCCGGCCACGGTGGAAGCTTCGTCGCAGTCAGTCGATGTGGCTTCGGGCACCACGCGCATGCAGCTCGTGCTCGACAATCCGAGCGGCGAATTGCTGCCGGGTGGTTATGCCAATGTGAAGATGAGCCTCGCGCGCGATTCCGCGCCGCTGCATGTGCCGGCTTCGGCGCTGATCTTCAACAAGAGCGGTCTACGCGTCGCGACCGTTGGCCCGGACGACAAGATCCTGTTCAAGACCGTGACCATTGCCAGGGATCTCGGCCGCGACATTGAACTCGCCTCCGGCATCACCGCGGACGACCGCATCGTTATTGCCCCGCCGGACGGCCTCAACGATGGCGACAAGGTCCGCATTACCGGCGGCAGCGCGCCGAAGAGCGGTAAGCCGACGGCTGAGACAGACAAGAAGGAAGTGAAGGGGTAGGGCGTTGACGCCGCGCTATGCCGGGCCCATATGCTCGGCAAAGCGACTCCTGCGTTTACTCTCGTCTAATGCGTGATGCCTTCGCGATCGAACAGCGCCATCAGGGTGCAGCTCATCGTTGCAATCAGCTTCTCCTCGCTCTGCTCCACCGCAAAGGCCTGGCCCTCGCAAACCGTTATGGTTCTTCCGGGCTTGAGAACGCGGGCCCGAAACAGGAAATGCTCGCCGCGGGCCGGGGCCAGAAAATTGGTCTTGAATTCGACGGTCAGCACCGCGGCATCGTCGGGCATCAGCGAGAAGGCGGCATATCCGCAGGCTGTATCCAGCGCTGTCGTGATGATGCCGGCATGAATGAACCCGTGCTGCTGCGTAAAGGCGGTGTTGTACGGCATTTTGAGTTCGACTTCGCCGGCTGCCTGGCGAGCAACTTCGATACCCAGTGTCGCCATCGCCGTTTGGCGGGCGAAGCTCGCCTGCACGCGGGCCTCGAAGTTTGCATCCTTTGGAATGAATTTGGTCATCTCGCCTTATTGCGCCTTTCGCCACTCCAGCACACCATCACCCGCCGTGCTGATCGCGCCTGACGATCCTACGGGCGTCTTGTCCTGATCCATCAGAAACGCCAGTGTCGCCTGGTCCTGTACCGGCACACGCGCCAGCGCGCGTTCATTGGCAGCAGTGCGCAGGATCACCACGCCGTGTTCGATCTCGCCACCACGGCCGTAGATCACCGTGAAGCTTTCCACAGTGCCGTTGCCCGAGGCCTCGGTGACATAAGTCGGAACGGGCTTGCGGTTGCGATCGGCGTCAGCCTGCACATTGGTGTCCTGCGCGATCGTCTCCTTCGGCATATCCTTCGACACCACCAGCGCATGGTGTTTGGTGACGAAGCCGCCTTGTGCATAGAGCAGTCCCGTCCTAGTGCCGGCGCGGATCTTGCGCACCATCGCGCAGGCGGCATGCGCCATGTAGTCGTTCAGCGGCGCGCCAAAGAAGGTGAGACCGCCGGTCACGGTTGGTTGCACGTCGCTGCCAAGGCCGAGGGTGCGGCGGGCCATCTTCGGCACGCAGGGGAAGCAGCTATAGAGCTCGATGGCGCCGAAATTCTTGCCGGAGCCGCCGACCAGATCCATCGCGACTTTCAGCACCGCATTCTGCGCGTGGCTTTCCACATACTGGTCGCGGTCGAGATAGTCGCGCGGCTCCTCGGCCGAAGCGCCGCCCCAGATATGCACGATGCGATCCTCGGGCACGCCGGCAGCGCGCGCCTTGGCAAGGCTGGTGACGAGGATGGCGGCCGACTGGTTCACCATCGGATTGGCGACCATCAGCTTGGTATAGGGCCAGGCGATCAGCCGGTTGTCAGGCGTCGGCGTTGTGATCTCGTCGGGCGTGAAGGCCTTCTTGTTCCACGCTTCCTGATTGGTCGCCGCGACGCCTGCATAGCGCGACCACAGCTCGCCGGATTCGCGATGGGCCTCGCGCGGCGTCTGGCCCCAATGCGCGGCGGAGGCGGCTTCATAGAACGGGTAGACCGTGACCGGTTTGGCCACGCCGAGCTTGGTCGCCATCGGCTTCTGGTAGTTGGCACCGCGCAGCGGCTCCGGCGCATCCTTGGCGAATGGCGTCCAGGGCAGATCCACCTTGGCGCGTTCGGCCTTGGTGGCCGTGCCCTGCGATTCCGCGCCGGTGATCGCTGCGACCTGAGATTCGCCGCGCGCGATACGCTTGGCTGCTTCATGAATGTAACGGATCGGGCTCTCGCCGCCGACCGGGCCGTAATAGGCGTGCTTCGGCGCGATGCCGAGCTTCTCGCTGAGTTGCTTCTCCGGTGCGGTGTAGCGCCAGCTCAGGAAGTTCACGATGTCGAGCGAGTCGATATCCCCAAGCAGCTTCCCGCCAGAGTCCTGCTCCGCGCGCTTCAGCGCCTCGATCATCAGCGCGAGCGGCTCGAGACCCTCCGTGAGCTCCTTCGGATGATCCGAGAATTCGCCGACGCCGACGATGACGGGGATGCGGTCTTCAGCTTGGTTCGACACTGCCATTGTTCTTGCTCTTGCCTCTATTCGGAAACCAGCATGGTGAGGTGCTCCGCCGCTTCGGCAAAGTCCTCCTTGAACTCCTGCACAACTGCGCCTGCCGACTTGACGCTGTCAATCAGGCCGACGCCCTGGCCGACGAAATAGCTGACCAGATCTCGCGCCTGCGCATTGCCTGCGGCTGCGGAACGATCAATCGAGGCGAAGGCGTCGCGGCTGATCAGGCTCTGCAGTGGCATCGGCAGTGCGCCTGGGCTGTCTTCGCCGCGATCCCAGGCATCGGTCCAGACCGAGCGCAATTGCCGTGCGGGCTTGCCGGTACGGCCCCTGGAGCGGATCGCATCGGGCGACGAGGCGGCAATCATCTTCTCGCGAAAGATTTCGGAGGTTTCAGATTCCGTGGTTGCGAGCCACACCGAACCGGTCCAGACGCCTGCCGCGCCCATCGCCATGCAGCTGGCCATCTGCCGCCCGGTCATGATGCCGCCGGCGGCGAGCACCGGGACCTCGCGCATCGGCTTGACGGCCTTGATCACCTCCGGCACCAGCACCATGGTCGAGACCTCGCCGCAATGGCCGCCGGCCTCGGTACCCTGCGCCACGAGAATATCGACGCCGGCCGCAACCTGCCGGATCGCATGTTCCTTAGCACCGACGAGTGCCGCCACCGGGACGCCATGGGCTTTGCCCATCTCGATCATCGCCTTCGGTGGCACGCCGAGTGCATTGGCGATCAGCCGGATCGGATGATTGAAGGAAACGTCGAGCAGCCGCAGTGCAGTCTCGCCATCGAATGGCTGCGGCTGGTCGGCGGACACTTCGGTGATCCTGAGATCGACGCCGTATTTCTTCAGCAGGCTCTTGGTGAAAGCGCGATGTTCCGGCGTGATGCGGCGCTCCAGCGATTTCCAGGTGACGTCCTTCTCGCCGGCGGTGGAGATGTTCTCCGGGATCAGCACGTCGATGCCGTAGGGCTTGCCATCGACATGATCGTCGATCCACCTCAGTTCCTGCTCCAGCGTTTCCGGCGAATGTGCGGTGGCGCCGAGCACACCGAAGCCGCCGGCACGGCTGACGGCGGCAACCACGTCGCGGCAATGGCTGAAAGCGAGTAGCGGAAATGCGATGCCCAGCATCTCGCAGATCGGCGACTTCATCGGCGTGTCTCCCTGAATCTCTTGTGACCCGCTTCATGTGGCGAGTTCGTGATGAACGCTAGCGTATGGGGAAGGGCGATGCCAAGCGGACGAGCGGCATTCCGCCTGGCAAAATACCGGGGCAACGTCGCCCGATTTCCCCCTTGCGCTTTCGCGTCATGCGGGAAATGCTGCCCGTAACAAGCAAAGCAAAAACTACGGGAGTGAACGCATGGCCGCTGCTCAGCCGCAACCTGTCTCGCATCAGAACGCGCGCATCGATGTCGTGGTCGTCGGTGCCGGGTTCGCGGGGCTTTATCTGCTATACAAATTGCGTGGCCTCGGCCTTGTCGTGAAGGTGTTCGAACAGGGCGGCGATGTCGGCGGCACCTGGTACTGGAACCGCTATCCCGGCGCGCGTTGCGACGTCGAGAGCATGCAGTATTCGTTCTCGTTCGATGACAAATTGCAGCAGGAATGGGACTGGAGCGAGCGCTATGCGCCGCAACCGGAAATCCTGCGCTATGCCGGCCATGTCGCCGATCGCTACGATCTGCGCAGGGACATCCAGTTCGACACGACCGTCAAATCTGCGGTATTCGACGAGTGCGCCAATCGATGGACGGTGACGACTTCCGATGGCCAGACCACCACCGCGCAGCATGTCGTGCTCGCGACGGGTTGTCTGTCGAACGCCCGCACGCCCGAATTCCGTGGCATGAAGGACTTCAAAGGCAAGGTCTATCACACCGGAAACTGGCCGCATGAGCCAGTCGATTTCACCGGCCTGCGCGTCGGCGTCATCGGCACCGGCTCGTCGGCGATCCAGTCGATCCCGCTGATCGCCGAACAGGCGAGCCAACTCACTGTGTTCCAGCGTACTGCGAATTTCAGTGTTCCGGCGCGCAATGCGCCGCTCACCGATGACGAGCGCAAATCGCTTCGCGACAACTATCCGGAGATTCGCAGGCAGGCGCGTGAGGATTTCAAGAACGGCATCGTGCAGCCGATTCCGGATCGCGGCGCGCTCGACGATCCGGAGCATGAAAGGCGCGAGAAGTATCATGCGCGATGGACATCGGGCGGACTTACCTTCATGGGCGTCTACAATAACCTGGTCCTGGATCAGCGCGCCAACGATACCGCTGCCGATTTTATCCGCGAGAGAATTTCAGAGATCGTCAGCGATCCCGAAACGGCAAGGCTGCTGCAGCCGACCGATCATCCGGTTGGTTCAAAGCGTATCTGCGTCGACACAGATTACTATGCGACCTTCAATCGTTCGAATGTGACGCTGGTCGATATCAAGGCCCATCCGATCGAGCAGATTCTGCCGCATGCCGTGCGCACCGGCGGCAAGGATTACGAGGTCGACGCGCTGGTGCTCGCCACCGGCTTCGACGCGATGACCGGCTCGGTCGCCAAGATCGACATTCGTGGTCGCGGCGGCCAGACGCTGAATGACAAATGGGCGGAAGGTCCGCGAACCTATCTCGGCTTGATGAGCGCCGGCTTCCCGAACCTCTTTATCGTCACCGGCCCCGGCTCGCCGTCTGTGCTGTCGAACATGATCGTGTCCATCGAGCAGCATGTCGACTGGATTACCGATTGCCTGAGCTATATGCGCGACCGTGGCGCAGAGGTGATCGAGGCGACGCATCCCGCGGAGGACAAATGGGTCGCGCATGTCAACGAGGTGGCGGCCGGCACGCTCTATCCACAGGCCAATTCCTGGTATATGGGCGCGAATATTCCCGGCAAGCCGCAGATATTCATGCCCTATATCGGCGGCGTCGGTGTCTACCGGCAGATCTGCAATGATGTCGCAGCAAAGGACTATGAGGGATTTGCGATGACGGTGGGCGCGCGGCCAAAGGAGGCGGTGGCCTCGTAGAGGTGGGCCGAGAAACTAGGTCCCCCCGGTCGTCATGGCCGGGCTTGACCCGGCCATCCATCTTCATTGGCTGCAGGGGCAAAGATGGATGCCCGGATCAAGTCCGGGCATGACAGCATTTGTGGTTAGAACGCCGTATACCCGCCATCGATCACGAATGTATCCGCCGTGTGATACGATGACGCCTTGCTCATCAGATAGACAGCGATGCCGCCAAAATCCGACGGTTCGCCGAAACGGCGCACCGGGATGCGCGGCATGACATTGGCGACGAATTTCTCGTTGCCCATGATTCCTGCGGTCATGTCGCTCTTGATCCAGCCCGGCAGGATTGCATTGGCTGTCACGCCCTGACGGGCCAATTCGACGGCCAGCGCGCGCACCAGCGCATTGATCGCGGCCTTGGTCGCCGCATAGTGCTCGTTCCGCGCGGTGCCGAAGATCGAGGCGAGGCTTGACGTCGCGACCAATCGTCCGAATTTGTCACCAGCCTCGGCGCGTTCCGTCATATGTCGTGCGGCGACCTGGAAGGCATGGAAGACGCCGTCGAGATTGGTGGCGAACATGGAGCGCCACTGCTCTTCGGTGCGGTCGATGAAATTGTGCCGGCCGCCGCCGCCGATGCCGGCATTGGCGAAGCAGCCATCGACGCGGCCGAATGTCTTGAGCGTGGCATCCATCGCCGCCTTCACCGAGGCGGTGTCGGTGACGTCGCAGACCAGCGTGTCGACCTTGCCGGTGCAGTCCGCCATGGTGGCAGCCGCGGCCTTGTTCTTCTCGGCGTTGCGGCCCCAGATTGAGACGTTGCAACCGGCGGTGGCCAGCGCCTGCGCGATGCCGAGGCCAATACCGCCATTGCCGCCGGTGATGACGGCCACGCGGCCGCTGAGGTCGAATATCTGTGTAGACGTTGCCATGTCAGCGTTTCCATGCTTGGCGCACGTTATGCCGTGCGTCCGTCGGTGGGCTGGTGTTCCCCAGGAAGCATGGACAAGCGCGTCCGAAAAATCAAATATGCCGCCTGACATACAATCGCATGATCCCGAAAAGTGGATGCCGGTTTTCGGATCAGATCATGCCCAGACAAAAGCTTCCACACCGCGGAATAAACACGCGGATCATCCCGTGAGGAAACCATGCAGTTCAAACACGTCACGCTCGATTTCGACGGCAATGTCGCCATCCTGAAGCTCGATCATCAGGAGGTCATGAACGCGGTATCGGTCGACATGCTCGGCGGCCTCGGCGAAGCGCTGGACGAGATCGATGATCGCAAGACGGACGTGCGCTGCGTGGTCCTCACCGGCGCCGGCCGTGCCTTCTGCACGGGCGCCAATCTTCAGGGGCGCAACAATCAGCTCACAAAGGCGCGCAGCAACGCCGGCGCCACGCTGGAGACTGCCTTCCATCCGTTCCTGCGCCGGCTGCAGAACCTGCATTGCCCGATCGTTACTGCGGTGAATGGTCCCGCCGCCGGCGCCGGCATGAGCTTCGCGCTGATGGGCGATCTCATTTTGTGCGCGCGCTCGTCCTATTTTCTGCAGGCGTTCCGTCGTATCGGGCTGGTGCCGGATTGCGGCTCGACCTGGATCCTACCGCGCTTGATCGGCAAGGCACGTTCGGTCGAACTGTCGTTGCTTGGTGAAAAGCTGCCGGCCGAGAAGGCGCTGGAATGGGGCCTCGTCAATCGCGTCTATGACGATGCGGCGCTGATGGATGAAGCCATGAAGCTCGCCCATGAACTCGCCAACGGCCCGACCATCGCACTGTCGCTGATCCGCAAGCTCTACTGGGAAAGCCCGGAAAATTCCTTCGAAGACCAGATCAATCTCGAGGTCAAATCGCAGCGCGCCGCCGGTGCGTCGCCGGACTTCAAGGAAGGCGTCGCGGCGTTCCTGGAAAAACGTCCGGCCAAGTTCACGGGCAAATAGGCCTTGAGCTCAGCTTCCGTCGCGGAGCTGCTCGCACGCAGCGTCACGTCGTGGTGCAATGGCGCCGCCGGCGTGACGGATGCAAAGCGTTTGTCTGGTGGCGCCAGCCAGGAGACGTGGTCGTTCGACATCACGCATCCCGATGGCGCCATCGGCGCAATCCTGCGTCGCGCCCCGTCGGGTTATGGCGCTGCGCCCGGCCGTGCCGCGGGTCTCGATGCGGAAGCGGTACTCATGCAACTCGCGCATGACGCCGGTCTGCCGTCGCCGAAGGTGCTTCACGTTCTCAAACCCGATGACGATCTGGGAACCGGCTTCATCATGCAGCGAGTCGCTGGCGAAACCATCCCGCGCAAGATCCTGCGCGATGATGAATTCGCGGGTGCGCGGCCCAAGCTCGCGCGGCAATGCGGCGAGATACTCGCCGGCATCCACGGGCTGTCTGCCGCAAGCTTGCCGCAGCTTCGCCGCATGAATTCCGCAGCAGAAATCGCTGAATTGCAGCGGGAGATCGACGGTTTTGGCTGGCCGCGCCCGGTGTTCCAGCTGGCTTTGCGCTGGCTCCGCAACAACGATCCCGGCCCGTCAGAGCGCGTCACTTTGGTGCATGGCGATTTCCGGCATGGCAATCTGATGATCGGTCCTGATGGCATCCGCGCGGTGCTCGACTGGGAGCTGGCGCATCTCGGTGATCCCATGGAGGATCTCGGCTGGATCTGCGTCAATTCCTGGCGCTTCGGTGTCATCGACAAGCCGGTTGGCGGGTTTGGTACTTATGAAGAATTGTTCGCCGGTTACGAAGCGGCTAGCGGAATCGCTGTCGATGCACGGCGGGTGAAATTTTGGGAAGTGATGGGTACCCTGCGTTGGGGCGTGATGTGCGTCGGGATGATGCAGCGGTTTCGTCTCGGCCCGGATCATTCGATGGAGCGCGCGATGATCGGGCGGCGATCGTCGGAGACGGAGATCGATCTGTTACGGCTATTGGCGCCGCGCGCATGATCCCGAAAAGTGGCGACCGGTTTTCGGATCAGATCATGCACAAAAACAAGGTGATGACATGCAGGACGAACCAAGGCCGGACGAACTGGTAAAGGCCGTTGCCGATTTCCTTCGCAACGACATTGCACCTCAAATCTCGGGCCATGCCGCGTTCAAGCTGCGTGTCGCGATCAACGCACTTGATCTGGTGACGCGGCAACTGACGCTCGCCGGCGACAGCGACGCCGCCGAGCTGCATGGCCTGACGATGCTGCTCGGCGTGCACGGCTCACTGGAGGGACTGAACCAGGATCTTGCCGACCGCATCGCGCAAGGCGATATCGACCTCGCAACACCCGGCGTGAAGGAACATCTGTGGCAGACGACGCTGGCGAAGCTCGCCGTCGATCAGCCGAATTACGCGGCGTACAAACGCGAGCTGGAACCGAAGTAAGCGCCGAAGCGCTACTTCCCCTTCCAGTTCGGCTTGCGCTTCTCCGAAAACGCCTTCGGCCCTTCCACATAATCCTCCGACGCCGCCATAGCTTTCACGGCGGGATATTCGCGCTGCTCGGTGATGGCCTGTTCCAGCGACACCGCCATGCCCTTCTGGATCGCTTGCTTGGAGGCGCGGATCGACATCGGCGAATTTTGGCAGATGGTCTCGGCCCAGCGCAGCGCGGCGTTCAGGGCCTCGCCCTGGGGCACCACTTCATTGACGAAGCCGAGCTCATAGCCCTCCTGCGGCTTTACGTGGCGCGCGGTGAGGATCATGCCCATGGCGCGCTTCATGCCGATCTGGCGCGGCAGGCGCTGCAGGCCGCCGGCGAGTGCGGCAAGGCCGACGCGGGGCTCTGGCAGGGCAAAGGTCGCATTTTCCGCAGCGATGATGAGGTCGCAGGCCAGCGCAATCTCGAAGCCGCCGCCCATGGCGACGCCGTTCACCGCAGCGATGATCGGCTTGTCACAATCGAAGCGCGCGGTGAGGCCGGCGAAGCCCGACGTGTTCCAGCCGCGCTTGCCGCCGGCGGCCTGCCATTTGAGGTCATTACCAGCGCAGAACGCTTTGTCGCCGGCGCCGGTGACGATCGCCACCCACTGTTCGGGATCGCTAGCGAAGTCGTTGAACACCTCGTGCAACTCGTTATGCGCATCGGTGTGCAGTGCGTTGTAAACTTCCGGACGCGACAGCGTCACGATGGTGATCGGTCCCTTGCGGGTCACGGTTGAGAATTGCAGAGCCATCGCGGCCTCCCTTTTGTTTTTCGTTACGCAGAATTTATGACGCCAAAGCGTACTTGACTTGCCGCGCTTGACTTGATCGGACGATGCCATCTTAATCGCTCGATTAACAAGAGCAACAAAGCTCGGAAAAAAATCGGGAGAGCGCCTTGGATTTTTCCCTGCCGGCCGATCTGGTCGCCTATCTCGCCGAACTCGATTCATTCATCCTGCGCGAGATCAAACCGCTCGAAGAGCGGGATGACAATATTCGCTTCTTCGATCATCGCCGCGAATGGGCGCGCACCGATTTCGACAATGGCGGGCTGCCGCGGCATGAATGGGAGCAGCTGCTACGCCAAGCGAAGAACCTAGCCGACGGCGCCGGCCATCTGCGCTTCGCAATCCCGAAGCGCTATGGCGGCAAAGACGGCAGCAATCTCTGGATGGCTGTGATCCGCGAACATTTCGCAGCCAAAGGGCTCGGCCTGCACAACGATCTGCAGAATGAGCATTCCATCGTCGGTAATCTGCCGCTGGTCACGATGCTCGATCGTTACGGCCGCGAGGACCAGAAGGAGATGATCGAGGGCTCGATCACCGGCAAATATCGCATCACCTTCGGCCTCACCGAACCCGAACACGGCTCCGACGCCACGCACATGGAGACGACGGCCGTCGAGGCGACGCGTGATGGCGTCAAGGGCTGGGTCATCAACGGCGAGAAGATGTGGACCACCGGCATGCATGTGGCGACGCATTGCGCGCTGTTCGCGCGCACGTCGGGGAACGATGGCGATGCGCGCGGCATCACCTGTTTCCTGGTGCCGGCCAAGGCCGCAGGCGTAAAGATCGAAGAGTATATGTGGACCTTCAACATGCCCACGGACCATCCGCGCGTGTCCTTCACCGATGTATTTGTGCCGGATGATGCGCTGTTCGGCGAGATCGGTCGTGGTCTGTCGCTGGCGCAGTGCTTCGTGCATGAGAACCGCATCCGTCAGGCGGCGAGTTCGCTCGGCGCCGCGGTCTATTGCATCAATGAGAGCGTGAAATACGCGCGCGAGCGAAAGCCGTTCGGCGAGGAACTGGCGCGCAACCAGGGCATCCAGTTTCCGTTGGTCGAGCTGGCGACGCAGGCGGAGATGCTGCGGCTCCTGATCCGCAAGACGGCGTGGGAGATGGATCAGCTCACCCAGGCGCAGGTCGAGCATACGCTGTCCGACAAGGTGTCGATGTGTAATTACTGGGCCAACCGACTGTGCTGCGAATCTGCCGACCGCGCCATGCAAGTGCACGGCGGCATGGGCTATTCACGGCACAAGCCGTTCGAACACATCTATCGCCATCACCGCCGCTACCGCATCACGGAAGGCAGCGAAGAAATCCAGAAACGCAAGGTCGCGGGATTCCTGTTCGGCTATATGGGCGTCAACAAGCACTGACGTTGTGAGTTAGTCGATGTAACCCGGAATTTCCGCAGGTGAGGCAACCAGATGCCGAGCGCCTGCGGAGGTTAGCTCCTCGCGGCCGCCATAGCCATAGAGCACGCCGATCCCCGGAATGCCGTTATTCGCTGCGCCGATGATGTCGTGCTTGCGGTCGCCGATCATGATCGCACGTGCGGGATCGGTCGAGGTTTCATCAAGCGCGTAGCGCAGCAGGTCGCTCTTGTCGACGCGGGTGCCGTCGAGTTCCGAGCCGAACACACGCGTGAAATATTGGCGCAGGCCGAAGTGATCGACGATGCGATCGGCGAACACGTGTGGCTTGCTGGTGGCGACAAACAGCCGGCGGCCTGTTGCGTGCAACGTATCGAGCGTCGCGATGACGCCATCATAAAGCGTGTTCTCGAACAGGCCGATCGTGCCGAAGCGTTCGCGATAGAGTTCTACGCCGCGATCGGCATCTTTCTCGCTGCCGAGCAGTGCCACGAAGCTGGCGCGCAGCGGTGGGCCGATGCACCAGGTCAGTTCGTCCTGTGTCGGGACGGGAAGCCCGAGCTTGCCGAGCGCATACTGGATCGAGCCCGTGATGCCGATCTTGGGATCGGTCAGCGTCCCGTCGAGATCGAAAAAGACAGTGTCGATGGCATGTGGCTTCATCTAGTTCGCATACCTTGCGGTGAGATCGCGCGAGATCCGCGAGCCTTCGTCGATATAGCGGCGGATCGCGATACTGGCAGCAGGCGTGCAGGTCCGGTAGGTCTGCTGGAAGCCGTTATAGCCGCGGTTGAAACCGGCGATCATGCGGGCGCGGCGCTCGCCCGACGGCGTCTCGGCATCGACCAGCGCCTGCATTTCGTTGCGCCATTTGTTGCCTTCGTTGTTGCCGCAGATGCCGCGCAGATAATGCAGCGCGCCGAGAATCTCGGACATCCGCTGCAGGTCATTGTCGAACGGCGCAGCCGTGTCCTGTGCCCGGGCAGAGCCAGCGCAGGTCATCGCAATGGTCAGAATGATGAGCAGATGCTTCAACATGAATGGTCCCGGAACCCGGCTGATATGCCTTTTCAAGGCGTCTGAAGCAAGGCAACGCTGCTGGTGCGGCAAGGAGCTATCTATGGTCCGACCAGATCTTCCGCCATGGCAAGGATCGGGCCGAGGCCATCGGTGGTCTTGAAGGCGCCGAGATCGTCCGGCGCGACCCACTGGAAATCGTCAAGTTCGTCATTTAGCTCGGGCTCGCCAGCCACCCAGCGCGCGGCAAAGGACATGATCAGGTAGTGCCCGGCCACCTTGTCGTTTGGCAGGACTTCGCGAAAGCCGGACAGGCCGACAATGTCGATGGTCAGTCCGGTTTCTTCCATCACCTCGCGGGCAAGGGCTACGGCGAGGGATTCGCCGAATTCCACGCGTCCGCCGGGCAGTGAATAAAAGCCCTTGCCGGGCGAGCGGGTGCGACGGACCAGCAGCACCTTGCCATCCCGGAAGATGGCGGCGCTGGTGGCGAGCTGCGGATGGGTAGGAGGCGTGTCGGTCACGAGGTCATTGCGCCATAATGCTGTCGACGTCGGATTCCTGATCACGGCCGTTGATAATGCCGCCGGCAGTCCCGACCATGGGTTTCACCCAGCCGGCGGCCTGTTCGGCCAGCATGGCGCGGGTCCGGTCCTGCTGCACGGTGCGCATGGCTTCGCCGACAGTCGTCAGGATTTGCGTCATGTTCGCGACCAGCGCATCGAATTCTGCACGGATGGCCGGGCGGGCAGCCTCATAGGACGCGATGGCAAGATCGCGTGCCTTGAAGTTGGATTTGATGAAGTGCTCGGCATAGCTGAGCGGCTGCCATTCCAGGAACAGCTCATAGCAGTCCGGCATGTCCGGGATCAGCTCGAGCAACATGATGGCTTCATTGAAGTGATTGAGATAGTCGGTCGCCAGACCCGTGCGTGGATTGATATTGGCGGCCATCAGCTCGGCAGCGGACGCGACGGGGCCGGCACCGGCACTGGCCAGATCGTGATGGTCATGCTGCGCCGGTTGTATGGCCGTCAGGGTCATATGTCGCACTGTTGGTGTTTTGGGTTAAAACCGCCTGAAGAGGCAGGATTGCGGATCGAGAATGTGCGGGCGGTTTGTCATTACATCAGCGCCGGAAGCGTTACGGCAGGTATTCAGTTATATCGAGCAACCGAATTTTCCTGCGAGGTACAATATTGCGCCGACGCAGCCGGTCCCTGTTGTCATCGTTGAAAACGGATCCCGGCATTTCCGTCTGATGCGATGGGGCCTTTTGCCCTCCTGGGTCAAGGACCCGCGGAAGTTTACGCTTCTGATTAATGCACGCGCCGAGACGGTGCAAGAAAAGCCGGCCTTCAAAAACGCGATTCGTCGCCGCCGCTGTCTGATTCCGGCCGATGGCTATTACGAATGGCAAAATCGCGGTGAACGCAAACAGCCGTATTTTATCCACCCAAGCGCAGGCGGGCCGATGGGCTTTGCGGGCCTAGCCGAGACCTGGATGGGACCGAACGGCGAAGAAGTCGACACGGTTGCGATCATCACTGCGGAAGCCAGCACGGGCATGTCGGTACTGCACCATCGCGTGCCGGTGACGATCGCACCCGATCATTTCGGCCAGTGGCTCGATTGCAGTTCGGATAGCGCGTCCGACGTGATGACGATGCTCGCTGCGCCCGCAGACGGCACCTTCGCTTGGCATCCGGTGGCGATGGCCGTCAACAAGGTGGCCAATGACGATGCGCAACTGATCCTGCCGATCTCGGCGGAAGAAGCTGCCGTGGAGCAGGTGAAGCCGACGAGGGCGCCGCGCAAGGTTGTGGTGAGCGAGGACGACGGCCAGGGATCATTGTTCTAGTTCACGGCGTCAGCGGCCGTCCGTCGAGCCACTTGGCATAGATCACGCGCTTCTGTTCGCCATAGCCGAGCGACTCGTAGAATGCCTGCACCTTGGTGTTATCCGAGCGCACCATGAGCTGCATCTTCTCGATGCCGCGCTCGCGCAGCCAGTCCTCGGCTGCACTCATGATGCCGCGGCCGAAATCCTGGCGCTGATGGTCGGGATCGACCGAGACGTAATAGACCCAGCCGCGATGGCCATCATGGCCAACCAGCACGGAGGCAACGATGGTCCTTCCCTTGCGACCGACCAGGACATCGGCATTGGTGCCTGCGCGCGCCAGCCTGATATCGGCCTCCGGATCGTTCCAGGGCCGGACCAGTCCGCAGCGCAGCCAGAGCTGGACGACCGCCTGAATCTCGGTGTCGACGAGCCGGGCAACTTTCAATGTTGCACCGGCAGCAGCACCTTGCCGGGATTGAGGATGTTCAGCGGATCCAGCATCGCCTTCAGGCTGCGCATCAGTTCGATGGCGACGGGGTCCTTCACCGAGGGCAGCTCAGCCGCCTTCATTTGGCCGATGCCGTGTTCGGCGGAGATCGAACCGCCCATGCGCAGCACGACGTCGAAGACGACTTCGTTGACGTCGTGCCAGCGCGCCAGGAATTTCTCGCGGCCGTCGCTGTCGCCGAGCGTCTCCTTGGGCTGCGTGACATTGTAGTGGATGTTGCCGTCGCCGAGATGGCCGAACGGCACCGGACGTGCGCCGGGCATCAGCTTCACGACGGCAGCATTGGCTTCGGCGATGAAGGCGGGCACGGAAGCAACCGGCACCGAGATATCGTGCTTGATCGATCCGCCTTCCGGCTTCTGCGCCGGCGAGATTTCCTCGCGCAGTTTCCAGAACGCCTGACGGTGGGCGATATTCTCGGCGATCACGGCGTCATCCACGATGCCGTCTTCAAAGCCGCGTTCGAGGATCGCCTCCAATGTCGCGCGGGCATCGTCGCGTCCCGACGACAATTCCATCAAGACATACCAGGCGTGTTTGCTGGAGAGCGGGTCGCGAATGCCGATACCATGGCGGACGCTGAAATCCACCGCGATATCGGCGATCAGTTCGAAGCTCGTGAGACTGCCGGCGGCCTCAGAACGCGAGATGCCGAGCAGCTTCAGCGCATCGTCCGGCGATTTCAGGCCGACAAAGGCGGTCTCGACCGCGCGTGGCTTCGGAAACAGTTTCAGCGTTGCCGCAGTAATGATGCCGAGCGAGCCTTCGGCGCCGATGAAGATGTTGCGCAGATCGTAGCCCGTATTGTCCTTCTTCAGCTTCGACAGGCCATTGAGAATGCGGCCATCGGCGAGCACGACTTCGAGGCCGAGGGCCATTTCGCGCGCGACGCCATAGGCGAGGGCGGTGGTGCCGCCGGCATTGCTGGAGAGATTGCCGCCGATGGTGCAGCTGCCTTCGGAGCCCAGCGACAGCGGAAACAGCCGGTCGGCTTCCGCGGCGCGCTGCTGCGCGACCTGCAGCACGAGGCCGGCTTCCACCGTCATGGTGTTGGACGAGGTGTCCAGATCGCGCACCTTGTCCATCCGGCGCATCGACAGCACGACCTCACCGCCATAGGGCGTCTGGCCGCCGACGAGCCCGGTATTGCCGCCTTGCGGCACCAGTGCGGTGCGGGTCTCGGTGGCGAGTTTGCAGATCGCGGCGACTTCGGCGGTCGAACCCGGGCGCAGCACCAGCGGCGAGGTGCCGAAAAACAGGTTGCGATCCTCGGTGACGTATTGATGCACATCGGTCTGATCGGTGATGGCGTATTTGTCGCCGACGATGGCCCGGAAGCGCGCAATGGTTTCGGGGGAGAGCGTGGGCGGCTTCGGCTGGACGATATTCATAACTATTCCCTTGGATATTTTCTTGGCGCGTTTCTTGGTCTTGCGTTCGAGTTACACGGCGGCGCGGCGCAGCCGGTCATTGATGGCTTCGCCGAGCCCGTGGTTCGGCACCGGCATCACCGCGATGCCGCTCGCGCCCGAGGCCACGGCAGCGGCGTCGAGCGCGCGAAGATAGCCGAAAAGATTGGTGGCGGCTTCCCCGAGATCGCCCTGTTCGGACAAATTCAGGACAGCGGCGGCAGCCTCGATGCCCGGCAGCGGGGCCGACCCGAAAGCCAGTAATGCCTCGCCGGGATTCACGGCCTCGGCCAGCAGCCGTACCCGTGTCCGCGGCGCATAATGCGAGGCCAGCATGCCCGGCGCCAGCGGCTGGTTTGTATCGCTTGCGGGGTCGTCCGGCGGGCTCGCCAGCGGCTGGCCCAACACCCGTTCGATCGCTTCGCGCGGCAGGCCACCGGGGCGGAGCAGCATCGGTGTGTCGAAACAACCGACGATGGTGGATTCAACGCCCACTTCAACCGGTCCGCCATCGAGGATCATGTCGATCCGGCCATCCAGATCGCTCAGCACATGGGCTGCGGTGGTCGGCGAGACATGCCCGGAGATATTGGCTGACGGCGCCAACACGGCACCGCCAAAGGCCTGCAGGAGCGCGTGGGCCACGGGATGGGCCGGCACACGAATGGCAATGGTGTCGAGGCCGGCGGTGGCCAGATCGGCCACTAGGCAGTCCGCCGCCTTGGGCAGCACCAGCGTCAGCGGCCCCGGCCAGAACGCCTCGGCAAGCGTCAGCGCGCGCGCATCGAATCGGGCAATGCGCCGGGCAGCGGCGAGATCGGCCACATGGGCGATCAGCGGATTGAACGACGGCCGGCCTTTGGCTTCATAGATCCCCGCCACGGCCCGCGGATTGGCCGCATCGGCGCCGAGCCCGTAGACCGTCTCGGTCGGGAACGCCAGCAGCCCGCCCGCGCGCAGGCAGCGCGCCGCCTCCGCAATATGGGCGGCGTCGGCGGGGCTCATCCGGGTGGTCAGGCCTACGGCCATACGGGGCAGATCCTTGTCTTCAAAATTGGTCAGGCTTCTTTACCGGGGTTCTTGCAGGATGCGAAACCCAAGGCTATAAGCCGCGCTCTTAGTCGGAGTGTGGCTCAGCCCGGTAGAGCACTGCGTTCGGGACGCAGGGGTCGCAGGTTCGAATCCTGCCACTCCGACCATGATTTCAAATACTTAGTCGCTTGAGCTAAGAATGGCGCAACGAAATGCGCAACGATATGGGGATACTTAGAGGCAATTGCTGATGGCAATGGCGGCTGGTGAAGATCTCGATGTTTTGTTCGGGATTTGCATCACCGGCGCCCGCAAGACCTCAGAATTCAACGCTTCCCCCATCTTCTGGCACGACTTGAATCCGACGACGGGCGATTGGCTTGGTGGGATTCGTGCATTTGCTGAGACTAACCTCGTGATGCAGCGCTACTTAACAAACATCACGTTCCTGTGGTTAGTGCCGCCGGACGGAGGGGTGCGATTTTGCATCGAAGAAAGTTACGAAGCTACGTCACCAGATCGTCGGTTTGCTCGGCCCCGCGAAACCGACCAGCTTTCTCGATTGTTACCGCTGGGGCATCCCATGTTGGCGGACGAGGATGTGGCACGCATTGCTGGAGAGCTATATCTTGAACAGACGGGTTTTGAAGTTCCGTGGGTTCTTTCGAACAAGTCGGCAAGGTACGGTGTAGGAAGGTCCGAGGGACAATTGAACAACGTGGCGGGACTTTTTCAAGAGGCGGGTCTGCCTGTTGAAGTGTACTTCGTCAAATAGTGGATCAAGGATTTGGAACTCGCATCAGTCGATCTGTTTCGCATTCGCCGTGGTCAAGCGGAAACGCTCTCGCGGTGGTTGGATGCGGAGCAAGCAGCGGCCAGTTTTGAGCGAGCTATCATAAGACGGCTTGAAGTTTACGAACACATACGTTCACCGGATTCAGTCTCACCCATCTACCTCTTCGGTCGAGAGATGCGGCAAATCTGGGACAACCGCGCGAATGAAGAACTAGAATTCAGAATCGCGCCCGACGAGCTTGGGAATAGAGCGTATCTAATTTTTCTCGCGGGATTCTTCAGGCGTCCACTTCAACTCGCAACAGATATCGACAGGGCGCCGCCAGAACGCGTTTCGGCTTTGATCAGTCAACTTATTGAACAGCCTTAGCGCTCCCGCTGAAAGCCTCTGCGGCCTCTTACTGGAAGTGCGGATGATGATGCCCGTAATTCTCCTGCAGCTGTTCCAGCGTCATCGCTAGCCATCCTGCGGCCTGCCAAGCGTCGGTGCCCATCTGCATTAGCCAGTCGCCGCCGTGTGGCCAGTATGTACGGTGGCGGAGGTCTGCTCGGGCTCGCGGCGCACGCGGGTCTCCACCACTTCGATGTCGAGATCGGCGAGGATGCTGGCGAGCTGTGGGGTCATTGCTCAAGCCCGCCCTTTCTCTTGGAGAACCGGCGAGCGACCTGCAATAGTGATGCCCTCCATATACGAACAGGGACCGCTGCAATGGCGCCGAACAAGTCTAAGCCGACGTCGATCAAAGAGATTTCACGAACGTCTCTGGGCTTTTTCGAAGCTACCAAGGCGCTGAAGGAAGCCGCCGCGGGCGGAGACCATGCCGGCGACCGTCTGACTGCAATAGTCGGTGGGGCCATCGTCGAGACCGCGCTCAGTGCGGGATTGGGAAGGATCATGCGGGACGACCTGGGGCCCGCAGAGAAAACAAAGCTGAAGGATGGCCTCTTTAAAATGGAAGGTGGCATCCTCGCTTCAATGGGAAGCCGTATCGACATAGCGTATGCGTTTGGCATCATCGGGCCTATTACACGTCGAGATTTGGTCAACATCGGCAAAATCAGAAACGCGTTCGCCCATTCTATTGCGGAGATCCACTTCGGCACTCCGTCTGTGAAGGATCTGTGCGCCGAACTGAAACTTCCGACGTATGAGCACTTCAGAAAACCTCCACGCGACGCGAGGGAAGCATTCGTCACGACCGTTGCAGTAACGCAGGGATGGCTCCAGCTCACTGTGAAGCTTACCGCTCCGAGGATCGAGACATCCTCCGGCAGAGCCCTACCCTCCGACTTGAGCGATCTGAAATGGGCGCCTATGCCGTGAGACAAATGCATCAGAAAATCGGGATCGACTTGGGCAGTATCGAGCCGCTGCATGCGCCGGGCGGTGTCGGTCTGAGGTCCGCGTCAAAGACGATCGTATCCCACCTAGTCTTGATCTTTTCGGCATAATTGTTCGCCGTCGGCGCGGTGGACGACGAAATGCACGAGCTTGCCGATATGGTCGGCGAGTTGCAGACCGAGCCGGCGACAGCGCGCCAGATGCGACCGCAGCCGCGAGACAACTTTCGCCGGTGGGCCGACCGTGCTCGGGCTCCAGCCGGTTTTCGTCCACCCGAGCACCCGAGCACCCGAGTACCCAATCACCCGATTACCCGAGCACTGGAAAATTCGCGTAAGTGCACTCTCTCACACGATTTTTCGAAAGGTCTAATACATCTCGTCTACGCGAGATGGATTATACGATCCAACTGAGATAATTTGGTAATTGATGCCAGCACACCGATTGACCGGGACTGGATTTACTTAAGTATTTGATAATGCAGGGATTTTTTGCAATTCTAGCGTCAGGTCACTGAGGGTTCTTTTGGTGGCGCGGATTCAAGCCCGCGTCGTGAACGGTTAGGGACTAGGCCGAGGGTCCAAACTTCGGCCGCCCCGCTTCTCGACCATAAAAAGGTGCCACATGGTAAAAAGATCTCGCGTCGCAAAGAAGGTGACCGCCCTGCGGAAGACGTTGTGGCCCGATCTCCGTCCTGCTGATCTATGGACCCGTCATACAGATGACGGTTTTACCTCAATTCCGCGAACCCTTCCGATCATCATGTCAATCATCGACGATCTGACCAAAGGGAAGCCGGCATCGGACGCCTATTTCGAGCTTTGGTGCCGGGCATACGACGAAATGTATGTCAGCCTCGGAGCGGCGGCCATGCTGGCCCGTCATTCGGGCTATTCAGGTCAGAGAGCCGTGCGGCTATGGGCTGAACGGATCGAATTGCTAGCTGAGTTGGGCTTCATCCGTGTGCGCGAGGGAGCTTCCGGCAAACTGTCGCACGCCGTAATTCTAAATCCGCACCTCGTTATCAAAAGGCTCTTCGCGGATAAAAAGCCCGGTTTGTTGAAAGAGAAATATGATGCGCTCGTCGAGCGAGCGAACGAAACGGGCTCCGTTGATTTCGAGGAGGAGGACAAGCCGGTCGAAGATGCGGCATGATCGATTCCCTCAGGCCCTGCGTTTCTTTCTTAGTACACTCCTCCCTCGGTTTTCGACCTTGATCAGCGTCGCCCGCTGAACGCCTCTGCGGCTTCTTCCTGGAAGTCCGGGTGGTGGTGACGTCCGTAATTGTTCTGAATCTGCTCCAGCGTCATCCCTAGCCAGCCGGCGGCCTGCCACGGGTCGGTGCCCATCTGCATGAGCCATGTCGCTGCGGTGTGACGCAGGATATGCCGGACAACGTCAGTGCTGAGGCCTGCGTCAGCGACGATTGCATCCCATCCGGTCTTGATCTTCTCGGCATATTGTTCGCCGTCGGCGCGGTGGACGATGAAATGGACGGGCTTGCCGAGCTCGTCGGCGAGCTGCAGATCGAGAATTTCCCGATTTTCATCTGAGTACAACCACTCGGGCGCGCGTGCCCTGCTGCGCGCAGCTATCCGCCTTCAAAAACGCGCTTGCGGGCATTCTCGATATGCGACCGCATGGCTTCGCGAGCTCCGGCTTCGTCTCTGGAGGCGATCGCATCGAACACGGCCCGGTGCTCCTCTTGCCCACGCAGAAGTCGGTCGCGAGGCTGGATCAAGGAGAGGTTTCGATTGAGCGTGATACCCACGCTCACCTGAGACTGGATCGCGGCGAGAGTCGCGGCGAAGAAGCGATTGCCGGTCGCCTCTGCGACCGAACGGTGGAACGCAATGTCTTCCTCTACGCCCAGCGCGGCATCCGCGATCACTTGATCCAGTGCCGCGATAGCGTCGCGGATCCGGCGCAGACCTTCCGGATCGTGATCGCGCGCGGCAAGCGCAGCGGCTTCTCCTTCGATGCCGATGCGAAATACGAAACAGCGCTGGATATCGGCAATGCTTCCCACGGGAGCGTAGTTGTAAACGTCTGCCGCGGGACGTCGCATCACAAACGAACCGGCGCCCTGCCGCGATGCGACGACGCCGTCATCGCGCAGCCGCATCAGCGCTTCACGGACGACCGGGCGTGAAACGCCAAGCTGATCTGCCAGGCGTGTCTCAGGAGGAAGCCGCGAATTGACCGGGTAGATTCCGACCGTGATCTGGCTGAGGACATGATCGTAGACGCGGTCGCTGAGCTTTCCCGTCACAGCCGGGCGCTCCGGAATGTCGTCCCGTTTGACCGTTGAGCCCATGTTCACCCCGTCCTTGCTCCGAACATGCTCCAGTCTTTGGCAACATTACATCTTTTTGACAAGTCGGCGTGCTGCCGCTGACAATCCGGGATTGCAGCGCTGGCCAAACTGCTTAGGCGCGGGCGGCGGCGTCTGACAGCCAGGCTTCGATCAGCCGCTGCACGTGAAGGGCGGAGCGCACGCCATTGGATGGCTCGCGTCGTTGTTCGATTGCATCCAGCATCTCGGTGATCACGCCCCGATGCGGGCCGTGATCGAATGCCATCGGATCGGCACCTCCGCCGCCGGATTGCGCAGTCCCGACGGTCTCTGGCGGACCTTCGTGACGATGGATGACCAATTGAAACGTCTCGAGATAGGCCGAACCGCGCGTGCCCGCGATTTCGATACGCTCCGGATAGCCGGGCCGCGCAACACTGGTGGCATCGAGCACGCCGATGGCACCGCTTTGGAAACGGACCGCGGCCGCGGTCACGTCTTCAGTATCGATCGTTCGGAGCGGTGAGGTCGATGCAAAACCGGCGACGTCCTTGTGCGGTCCCACGAAATGCAGAAGCAGATCGAGCGTATGGATGGCCTGTGTGAGCAATACGCCGCCGCCATCGCGAGCCTTCATGCCGCGGCCCTGTTGACGGAAATAGGCGTCATCACGCCACCAGCGGATCGATGCACTCGCCGACAGGATATCGCCCAGATCTCCCTGATCCAGCACCGCCTTCAGGCGTAGTGCTGCGGGACGAAAGCGATGTTGCAGGCACACGCCGCACCGCACGCCGGCAGCCTCCGTGACGGCCGCGAGTTCCTCACCCCTGGCAACCGATATCTCGACGGGCTTCTCCACCAGAATGTGCTTTCCTGCTGCGGCTGCAGCCTGCACGGTCGCCAGATGCGTCCCAGGGGGCGTCAGTATCAGGACGAGATCGAGATCGGAGCGCGACAGCAAATCCTCTTGGCTGTCGAAAACCGGAACGCCCCACTGCTGTGAAAACGCTGACCGGCGGTCCGCTGACGGCGCAAACCCGCCGACGATTGCGATCCGTCCCTGCGTCTGCAATTCAAGCAACGAAAGAATATGCGGCTTCACCGCCATTCCTAGCCCAATCAGGCCGACTCCAATTGGCATGCGTCTCTCCCGATGGCCGACCTTCTCAAGGCGCCGACTTGTCGGCTCTTAGGGTCGGGTATGACGTCACAGATTGATATGCGAACGAGCAAGACGGGCAAGGTGCGACATCGCGACATCAGCAAGTCCTGCTCATGATCGGCCGATTGCGATCCCCCAATGCTTGACAGATGTCGCCCAACTCGTCGATGCTGTGTTTACAAATAAAAGACAACCGCGCGCGACGCGGGTGCATATGCTAGGGAGGAATCGGAAATGCGGATCTGTCCGAATGCATTATTGCGCCCGTTTGCCGGCGCCGTGGCTGTCCTCGCCGTAACAGCCTTCGCTGGTGAACCTCTGAAGGCCGCCGAGCCCATCGTTCTCTCGATCATCGATACCGGGGGAGATTTGGCATCTACCCAGGTCATCATCGAGAACTACAAGAAGGCTAATCCCGACAAGATCAAGGAGATCAGGATTCAGCGCGCGCCGGCGCCGGAGTTGCCGGCCAAGATCAAGGCTCAACAGGATGCCGGACGGCTGGACATCAACCTTGTGCTCACCGGACAGGACGGCGGCGCGTTTCTCGCGGCCAACAACCAGCTGATCAAGATTCCTGATTTTGAGAAACAGTTTCCGCGCGATGAGATGACGCCTGCCGGCAAGGCGCTGTACGACGAGGGCCGCGACTACATGGTGCCGTCGGTGGGCAACGCCGGGGGGCCGGTGTTCGTCTACAATCCCAGCAAGGTCCCCAATCCGCCGAAGACCGCCGAAGAATTGCTGGCCTGGGCAAAGGCAAATCCGGGCCGGCTGATGTATGCGCGTCCGGCGAATAGCGGACCGGGTCGGTCGATCGTACTGGGCATGGCGCACATTCTAAATGACTCGAAGCCACTCGATCCCGACAAGGGGTGGGACAAGACCTGGGCCTATCTGAAGGAGCTTGGGCAGTATGTCGAATACTATCCGACGGGCACCGCGATCACATTGAAGGAATTTGCCCAGGGGCAACGCTGGATCATCGCCGGCATCATGGAATGGGACATGAAGCCGCGTGCCCAGAGCGTCATCCCGCCGGACTCCAAGATCACCATCCTTCAGAACACGACCTTCGTGGTCGACGGACATTACTGGTGCATCCCCACAGGCGTGCCGAAAGAACAGGTCGACGTCATTCTCGATCTCATGAAGTTCATGCGCCGGCCCGAGCAGCAGGTGCTTTCCTGGCCGGGCTTCATTGGGCCGACGATCACCGCGGCCACCATGGAAAAGGCACCCAAGGAGATCCAGGAACTGGTGAAAGAGTTTTGGCGGCCCGAATACGACGAAGTCGGCACCAAGTGGAAAGTATCCCCGCCGCTCGGCGTGAAGGAATTGAGCTACGCGATGGACCGTTGGGACCGGGAAGTGGGCGCAAACCAGGTCAAGAAGTAATCCATTCGATGAGCGTGCGGGTCCCCATGTACGGACCCGCCGGTGGCTTTGTTGCTTCTTATTCAGAAACGGGACGACATGAACGGGCCGGGAGATAGGTTGGACTCGCTGAAGCTTGGAATCACCAAGCGCTATGGCAACAAGACCGTGCTGGACAACCTTGAACTCGATATCCGAAAGGGCGAGTTCGTCACCTTCCTCGGACCGAGTGGATGCGGAAAGTCGACGGCCTTGTCGATCGTCGCTGGCCTGATTGCGGCGACCGAGGGCGAGATCAGGCTCAATGGAGCGCGGGTCGATCATCTGCCGCCCGAGAAGCGCGCATTCGGAATGGTGTTCCAGAATTACGCGCTGTTTCCTCACATGACGGTCTTCGACAACGTTTCGTTCGGGCTCACCTTGAAGCCATTGTCCAAGGAGGAGATCAAGAAGCGCACCGATGCGATGCTCAAGCTGGTGCAATTGACCGGCTATGAGGAGCGCTATCCGGGCCAGCTCTCCGGCGGTCAGCAGCAACGCGTTGCGATTGCGCGGGCCCTCGTGTTGCATCCGCGCCTGATGCTGTTCGACGAGCCGCTTTCGAACCTCGACGCCAAGCTGAGGGTCGAGATGCGGGCGGAGATCAAGCAGATTCACGCCGCGCTGGGGCTGACGTCGATTTACGTGACTCACGACCAGGCCGAAGCGCTGTCACTGTCGGACAGGATCGTTGTGTTGCGCAATGGCGTCCTGATGCAGTCGGGTACCCCACAGGAAATCCACGACCGGCCCAAGAATGTCTTCGTGGCGGACTTCATGGGTTTCCGGAATTTCTTCAAGGTCAGGATCGCGTCAGTGTCCAACGGAATCGCCGAGGGCGTCGGCGACGGAATCCGGATTCGAGCGCGGGCAGGAGCCGATGTGCGCGTGAATACCGACATGGTGATGGCGATACGTCCAGACGATATCCGGGCGGGCGGTGAGGTGGTTTCCGGTGCCGAAGATGTTAGTGGCCGTGTCGAAGTGGTCGAGTATCTCGGTCGGGAACAGGAAGCCGCCATACGCATCAATGACAACACGCGAGTCTGGTTACGCACCGCCGAGGCGATACGAACCGCCGATACGATTGGCCTTCAGTTTCCGATCGACAAGGTCGTCTTGCTTCCTGCGGAATAGGCGAGAAAATAATGCGCGCCGTGGCCAACGATGAGAAAAGCGAATTCGACGCGCTGGCATTCTTCTGTTTGCTGCCGTCCTTGCTTTACGTTCTCTGCATGTTCGTCTATCCGTTTCTGTATGGTGTCTATCTCAGCCTTCAGCCGCAAAAGGTTGGCGGCTTCAGCCTCGCTAACTATCTCACCTTCTTCAGCGATCCCTATCAGTATGGTACGATCTGGATCACCTTCAGTCTGGCGATTCCCACGACGATCGTTGTCCTTCTGCTCGCTCTTTGGCTGGCTTACGGCATGCGCCGGGGCATTTTCATGGAACGGACCGTGACGACGATCTTGATCATGCCTATTTCGCTTGGCGTGATCCTGCTGTCGGAAGGTATCTTGGGTTTCTATGGTTCGCAGGGTTGGTTCAATCAGGTCCTTCTCGGATTAGGGCTTATCAAAGAGCCGTTCATTCTGACCCATAACTACGCTGGCGTTATGCTGGCGTTGTTCATGCAGCAGTTTCCGTTCTGCTTCCTGATGCTGTTGGGATACATATCCGGCATCGATCCCAGCCTTGAACGCTCGGCGCGGATGCTTGGTGCGACACCTTCGATTGTCTTCCGGCGCGTGATGCTGCCGCTCATCGCGCCCGGTCTTGCCATCGCATTCGCGCTGGTGTTCGTCATGAGCTTCGCGGTCTTTCCCTCCGCCATCATGCTCGGGCAGCCGGCGGGCACCACGCGCACGATCTCCATTGCGGCCTATCAGAAGGCCTTCGAACAATATGACATGTCGGCTGCTTCCGCGATTGCAGTGGTTATGGGCCTGTGTCAGCTGGCAGCGCTGCTGGTGATCATCCTGTTCCGCCGCCGGTTGTCGCCGGCTGCGACGATGGGCGTCGGAAAGAGATAGGTTGCACAATGCGAAGCAGAATGTGGAAGCTCTCGCTCTATCTGTTCATCGTGGGTTTCATCCTCAACATGCTTGGGATCGTGTCGCATGTTATCGTGAGTTCGTTCGCCAAGCTGTGGTTCGGCGGCCTGCTGCCGCCGGCCTATACGACGGACTGGTTCGCTTATGCGTGGAAGAATTTCGATCTGGGACAGGTGCTGGGTGTCACGCTGCTGATCGTGGTCGTCGTCGTCTTCCTTGCATTGGCCATTGGATTTCCGGCCGCTTACATTCTTGCGCGACGAAATTTTCGATTCAAATCGGTCATTCTGCTGCTGTATTTTCTGCCGCTGGTCATCCCACAGATGACTTACGGGATTCCGCTGGCGACCACTCTCTACCGATACGGGGTCGGCGGATCCATCGTCGGCGTGATTCTGGCGGTCCTGGTGCCGATGGTCCCGTTGGCCGTCTTCGTGTTGATGCCATTTTTCGAGCAGATCAGCGTCAATCTGGAATGGAGCGGATCAATGCTCGGCGCAAGCCGGGCTCAGATTTTCAGGCGGATATTGTTCCCCCTGATGGTACCGGGAATACTGACCGCCGGCGTCCTCGTGCTGGTCAATACGATATCGAATTTCGAGCTCGCATTTCTCCTCGGCGGCGGTGGATCGCAGACGCTTGTCGTCGCGTTATTCTACAACATGTTCGCCGGAGGCGTTCGCCCGGTCTATTCGATCGATGCCATGGCCGTGATCTACATGGTGATGGTCATGACGCTGCTTCTGATCGCATTGCGGTTCGTGCGCCCGACACAGATGGTGTTCAAGCTCGACAAGTAAATTCATATTTGAGGCTGCGCGTGCTTGGTCATCGCCAAGGTTGGCTCATCGCGCAAGGCGGACAGGAACCACCTGCCGAAGCATGGAGCCGGACCTAGCAACTGGCATCGACTTTTGTCGCGATCTTGAACCTGCCGTTCGAGGCGTGCAGATGTATGGAACGTTGAACAGTCCGATGACGAGCAGCCGGCTGGGTTCTCGTTCGCATATTGGTTCATGGGCATCAGCGCGGTCCTACGGGCGCCTGTTTCCAAATTGAATTTCGTGACTTTGCGGATACGTTGTACTTTGCGCTACACCGGCTTGGAACTTAATCCACCAACCGACGGGGTAACGGTGCAGATCATCTTCGCGCCGATCACTTTGACAACTGATGCGCCTGGCCAGACTCCGACTGGTGATCGGAAACTGTTGTCGGTGGTTTCAGCGCTGAGATGGATTCAGCGCTACGTTGGAGCTGAAACCCGCGCGTCCCCTCAATGGGTTGACGTCGTCAGCAGGCTAGCTGCTGCGAGCGAAGATCCGGTCAGCACTGTTGACGCTAGGAATGCACTTCACGATGCAATGGTTGCCTATGGTTGGGCCAAGCGGAGCATCCATTGATTTCGTTTTGGCAAGCGACCGCGCGTGTTAGCCGCCGACATAGATATTGCCAGTATGACGGATTCAATCTGGTGCTGCGCGCGGCTGATGCGGTGTTGATTGTCGAGTCTACTCGCGCCTCATTTTGTCGGATCGGCGCCACGATTATCGGAAGGCGCGTACCGTCGCCAACCGCATCCGCGCAGGACGTGTTTACCTCAACGGCGCTGCATTCGGCCGCAGCCTTCCTTCGGAGGATACAAACAGTCCGGCAATAGGCGCGAGTTCGGGGTTTTCGGCTTTGAAGAATATCTGGAGGTCAAAGCGATCATTGGGTAGCGAAGCCGGCTTCGCCCGCAAAACACGATAGTGGTTTGCCGCAAGTAGTCCGCCACGAGGCTGTCGTAGCTCTCGCGGCGCCACGGTCGCGCGCTTCCTCCAAGTTGGCGCGCGGCCAGGGTATCAATAGTTCGACGAAGGTGCTCTGCGTACGGGACGCGGTGCACAGGTTCGATGTCTGCCACTTCAGTCATGATTTCAGAGGCTTAGTGTGCGACTGGAGGCTCTTGAAAGGCCGTTTTGCACGCAGCTGCATTTTACCCGTCCTTCACGTAATCGGGCTTTACCCGGTTAGGCACCTGCAGATTCCACTTCTTGTTGGGGGGCGCTCAACGCCGGCAGGAATTTCTCCGCGGCTGCAGCTGGTTAGATGTTCCTGCACCGAGGGCACGCAAAAACGCCGTGTCAGCCTCGGTAATACTGCGCCGGGGACTCCAGTCTCCAAGACATCGGGGGACATGTAGCGCTTGTCGCAAGTGATCATCGCGCTTAGTCATAGGCGATATTGTCGAGTGGTTCGAATCCGGCACTGGTGTCGTTCCCGCGTCGCTCTCATGGGCATCTTTATTTATGGCTGTGCAATACGAGCAAATTGCCGAAAGACTGCGGGCATATCGCATTGGGAGGGGCCTCTCCACGGAGGAGATGGCGGCCCAACTCGGAATTTCCAGAGCGGCGGTCTACCGGCTGGAAAAAGGCGGATTGATCAAGCTTGAGATACTGGAGCGGATTTCCGAATTGCTCGGCGTCTCACTGGCTTCGCTGCTGGACGCGGGCGTCGAATATCACAGCAACGCTGTTAGTTTCTTCGAGCGCATGCGCCAGATCGAGTTGACCTCGGAGCGCGTATTGGCGCACTATGAGCCGATCTCGTTCATTCTGGCATCCGAAGACTACAACGATCATCTGCGCCAGATGCTCATCGAGACGCTGCCGGCGAACGGAGCGAAGGCCGATCTCAAGCGACAGATTGACGATGTGATCCGAATTCTGTCGGAACGGAAATCGCTACTACGTCAGAAGCAACCGAATGTGGCCAGCATCATCGGCGTATTGGAGATCGAACGGTTTCTGCGTCTTGGACTGGTGGGACGCCTGGATCTTCCTGCCGCCGTGCAGAAGAAGCGGCGGCTGGCTGCTGCGGTCGAAGTGGAACGGATCGCGCAGTTGATGGAACAGGAGCCGGTTGGAATCCAGATCGGCCTGGTCGAGTGCGTCATGCCAAGTCAGACATTCCAGATATTTCGACGCAGCGAGGGCTCGCTGGTGTCGGTCAGTCCGTATCGTCTTGGCGAATTGCCGAATATCCTGACGGGCGTTGCCATTGTCACGGCCGCTGCGGAGGCCGTCCAATTGCATGAAGCGATGTTCAAGAAATTATGGAACGGGTCCGTCCGGGGGGCAGCTGGCGCAACGCTGTTGCGAAAGCTGATGAAGCGCACGCTGGCCTAGCTGTGCGAGTCGGCAGTCGCGGCGGATAAATTTTGAGACAGCGCGGATTTCCAGTCGAATCTATTCGTTATGCAGATGGTGGCGTTATTCGCGTCATTTCGTGAGGTATTTGCCGCGAACCTATGCAGTGCGAAAGCGATTCGTTGACGTGTTCGGCGGGCTGTCTCAATTTTGGTATTTTTGTTGACTTTTGATCTGTGGCCCAACAATTTTGATCGCGTCGAAATGGGGGATTGCGGGCAGGCTCGTCGTCAGGCCGGTCGCCGATCCAGTAAATCCCGGTCGAGACGTCATTCGAACCTGCAAGCTGCGACAGGAGACATCAATGCTAGGCCAGCCGATCCAGAGCAACCTCGCGGCTTTCGATGAAATTCCGATCGTCGATATCTCAGGTGCAAATGATCCGTCCAAGCGGGCGGCTCTGGCCCGCGAGGTGGTCGCGGTAGCCGAGCAGGTCGGGTTCATGTACATCGTCGGCCACGGCATCGGCGACGATATCCTGGACGGCGTGTTCGACATGAGCCGGCAATTCTTCGACCTGCCGGATGCCGAGAAGCGCAAGATTCACATCTCCAAGTCGGGTCACTATCGTGGCTATCTCGGCCTTCGCGAGAAGGGCGACACCGACCCGAGCTTCAAGGGCAATAATCTGGAAGCGTTTCATTGCGCGGCGGAACTCGACGAAAGTCACCCTGATGTCAAAGCCAACTTGCCGCTGCGAGGTCCAAACCTGTGGCCGTCCGGGCCGGACGGTTTCCGCGACATCGTCTACTCATATTATGAGCGGACCTACCAGGTGGGGACCACGCTACTCGAATTGCTCGCGGAGGGTCTCGGCGAACCCACCGACAAGTTCACGAAATACTATGCCCATGACGTGTCGCAGTTGCGGTTGCTGCGCTATGCGCAGATCGAAGATCCGACCGTCGAGCTGTTGGCACGCGCGCATTGCGACACCGGCGTCATCACCATCCTCTCGCAGGACCAGACCGGCGGCCTGGAAGTGCAGAACAAGAGCGGCGACTGGATCGCGGCGCCTCCGTTAAAGGGCTCTTACATCATCAATATCGGCAACACGCTGCAGTTCTGGACCAAGGGCAGGTTTTCCTCGACCAATCATCGTGTCGCCAACCGCGGCAGCGGTGCGCCGCGCTTTTCGATCCCGTTCTTCATGACGCCGGATTTCGACGCCGTGGTGAAGCCGCTGGGGTCGGAGAATGAGCCCGAGGCGCCGACCTTCAGCGTCGGTGAAGAGATGCTGACCACCTACAAGCGCATCTGGCCGTCGCCGGTCGTCTGATCGGTGCGCAGCGTGCGGCACGACGATTGCATCTGTGAGTACGGGCCGTGGGCGCTTACGGAATATCAGATTGCCGCCACGAACCTGCCTGCCTCTTCAGGACAATCGACGTTGAACCACTATCGGAATTGCCAACCAAGGAACTGACATGAGGTCTACCTCGATCGCCGCTATCGTCGGCGTACTTCTGGCCGCCACCGTTGTGCAGGGGGCGGAGTTGCCGGAGGCGATCAAGAAGGCCGGCGAGTTGAAGTTGACTGTCAGCTCGACTTACGCGCCGATGGAATATCGCGATCCAGCCACCAATGAACTTGTCGGCCTGGACATCGATCTCGGCACTGAGATAGGCAAGCGACTCGGGCTTAAGGTGGTCTGGAGTGAGACCAAATTCGCCGAGATCATCCCGGCGCTGCAGACCAAGCGTGCCGATTTTGTCATCAGCGGCATTTCGGATCGGCTGTCACGCCGTGAGACCGCCGACTTCGTCGATTATCTGAGGACCGGCCCGCAATTCTTCCTTCTGGCTGAGAGCCCCGTTCAGGCCGCCATCGACCTCTGCGGCAAGAAGGTCGGAACTACCCGCAGCACGATCTATCCCCAGGACATCGAGCGCTGGAGCAAGGCCAATTGCGAGACCGCCGGCAAGCCCGCGGTGCAGTTCACCCCCGGTGAGAATGCGGTCGATGTCCGCAATCAGCTGAAACAGGGCCGCATCGATGCCGCGGTGCAAGGCAGCGAGACGCTGCCTTATGCCCAGCAGCAGGAGCCAGGCAAATACCGCGTCGTCGGCGAGCCGATCGGCAGCGGTTATCAGGGCATCATGTTCCGCAAGGAAGACACCGTGCTGCGCGACGCCGTGTTCGAGGCGCTGGGCGCGATGATCACCGACGGCACCTACAAGACCATCCTCACCAAATGGGGAATCCCGGGCAACGCGATCGAAAAACCTATGATCAACGCGGCCGCGCAATGAACGCAGCGGAACGACTTGCTGGCGATTTCCCCGATCTGTCGGGGATGCCGATCGCGCGGCAGCTGCACTGGCAACGCTGGATCACTGCGGCCGCGATCCTTTTGCTGCTGGCGGCTATCGGTCGTGCTTTCGCCAACGGTCAGATCGAATGGTCCTATGTCGGCCGTTTCCTGACCGTACCGGTAATTTTGCAGGGCATCGCCAACACCATGATCATGGCGGTGCTTGCGATGTCGCTCGGCATCGTGCTCGGGGTCGTCATCGCCATCATGCGGCTGTCGTCCAATCCGGTGCTGAAGACGGTGGCAGCCGGCTACACCTGGCTGTTCCGTGGCACGCCTTTGATCTTGCAGTTGCTGCTCTGGTTCAACATCGCGCTGGTGTTTCCGACCATCGGCATTCCCGGCCTTTGGTCGGCGCGGGCGGTCGACGTCATGACGCCGTTCCTGTCCGCGCTGCTTGGCCTCGGCATCAATCAGGGCGCCTACACCTCCGAAGTCATGCGCGCCGGGATTCTGTCGGTGGATACAGGGCAATACGAGGCCGCGCAGGCGATCGGCATGAGCCGGCTGCAGGCGCTGCGCCGGATCATCTTTCCGCAGGCGATGCGCGTCGTGACGCCACCGCTCAGCAACGAGTTCATCGGCATGGTCAAGGCAACGTCGCTGGCCAGCGTGATCCAGTATCCGGAAGTGCTTCATAACGCCGAAAATATCTATTACGCCAATTCGCGCGTCATCGAACTTCTGATCGTGGCCGGGCTCTGGTACCTGCTGGTGGTGTCGATTCTGACTCCGCTACAGATGTTGATCGAGAAGCGCTTCGCCCGCGGTTCAGTACAGACGCTGCGATGAACAGACCCCTCGTTGCGATCCGCTCGGTCAGCAAGACCTTTGGCGACTTTCAAGCGCTGAAGCAGGTCTCGCTGGATGTGCATGCCGGCGAAGTGATGTGTCTGGTCGGCGCGTCCGGCTCGGGCAAGACGACGCTGCTGCGCTGTGTCAACCAGCTCACGGAGATCGACAGCGGCGCCATCTGGCTCGATGGCGAACTGCTCGGCCTACGCGAGGAGGGCGGGCGGTTGCATCGCCTGAATGAGAAGCAAATTGCGAAGCAGCGGCTGAAAACCGGCATGGTGTTCCAGCGCTTCAATCTGTTCCCGCACAAGACCGCACTTGAGAATATCATCGAGGGACCGATGCAGGTGCAGTCGCGCAATGCCGCGGAGGTCATTGCCGAGGCGATGGAATTGCTGCGCCGTGTCGGGCTGGCGGAAAAGGCCGGGTCCTATCCCTCGCAACTGTCCGGTGGCCAGCAGCAGCGCGTAGCGATTGCGCGCGCGCTGGCGATGAAGCCGATGCTGATGCTGTTCGACGAGCCAACCAGCGCGCTGGACCCGGAACTGGTCGGAGAGGTACTCGCGGTCATGAAGGAGCTCGCGCGCAGCGGCATGACCATGATGGTGGTGACGCACGAGCTCGGATTTGCGCGCGAGGTCGCCGACAAGGTGGTCTACATGGATCAGGGCGTGATCGTGGAATCCGGAACGGCGGCCGAAGTCCTCGCCGCGCCGCGTGAAGCGCGAACGCAACTCTTTCTCTCGGCAGTGATCCGATGATGCTGGGAAACGACGACCTGAAAAAGGTGATAACCGATGCAGGACAGTAAAGCGCTCAACAGTATCCCCCTGGTTCCCGCCAACAGCGCCGCACCAGCACCTGAATTTCCGTGGCCGAAGTCCTATACGTCCGCCATGTTCCTGGCCTTCGACGTTGACGCAGAAAGCGCCTGGACCGGCAAGGATGCCGCGCATGCGCAGCGCCTGGTTACCTTGAGCTATGGCGGTTACGAAGCGCGCGTCGGCGTGCCGAAGCTGCTGCAACTGCTCGACCAGCTCGATCTGAAGGCGACGTTCTTCGTGACCGGCTGGACCGTGGACGCGCATCCGGCGATGGCGGAATCGATCCTGAAGGCCGGCCACGAGATCGGCCATCATGGCTATCATCATCTGGTCGTGGAGCCGGGCGACCCCGTCGAGGAGGAGCTGGAACGGGGTCTCGATGCCCTGAAGCGCGGTCTCGGCGTGATACCGAAGGGATACCGCGCGCCGGTCGGCGAATTTTCCGAAGCGCTGCGCGTGGCGCTGGCGCGACGTGGTTTCGCCTACAGCTCGTCGTTCCGCGACGATGTCCGGCCATATCGCCACCGCCTCGCCAATGGCCAGCCGGGCACGATCGAACTGCCGGTGACGGCAAGTTACGACGACTGGATGCACGGGCTGTCGAATCGCTTCAGCCCGCGATCGATCTTTCCCAAGGAACATGTGCTGTCGATCTGGAAGGACGAACTGGACGAGATTCGCGACTGGGGCGCCATGGTCACCACCGTGCTGCATCCGCAATGCAGCGGCCGGCCGATGCGGCTGCGTCTGCTGCGCGAGTTTCTGACTTACGCGAAATCCTGTCCCGATCTGTGGATCGCGAATGGCGCGGCGATCGCGGCGCATTATCAGATGCACGAGTTGGACGCCGCCCTGCGCTCGGCATGAGATCATGACCACGCTCTCCCGACATCACGTTCAGCATGAGATCGGCCGCTCCATGCGGCGGGGCGCGACGCGGCGCTTCGCCGCCGGCGATGGCTGCTGTCTCGACGACGTGTCGGTGAAGGGCGAACTGCACGCGGCATTCTTGCGCAGCCCGCGCGGGCAGTCTGCATGAGCCAGGTGCAGCGAACCCTCATTATAGGTGGCCGGATACTCGATCCGGATGGCGAACTCGACCAGCCTCCCGTCGCCGACGTTCTGATCATCGATGGGCAAATTGCGGCGATAGGTCCCGAAGGGAAGCTCGATGCAGGCGAGGATGCCCGTGTCATCGACGCGCGCGGCAAGTTGGTAACGCCTGGCTTCATTAATGCGCATTACCATTCCCATGATGTCCTGCTGCGCGGGATGTTCGAGCAGATGCCGCTTGAGGTCTGGGGGCTCTACAGCTTCCCGTCGAACTATCCCCGTCGCAGCGACGAAGAGGTCCGTGTCAGGACGTTGCTTGGCGCCGTGGAGAATCTGCGTTGCGGCGTGACTACCGTGCAGGACATGGTATCCATCGTGGGGCCGGATCAGCGCCACATGGACGCGGTGCTGTCCGCCTATCAGGAGGCGGGCATTCGCGCCGTCCTGGCGCTTCAGCTTGGCGACAAGGCTGCGGCTGATACGGTACCGTTCTGGCGTGAAGAACTCTCTGCCGATGCGCTTCGGCAGCTTGGCGGAAGCCTCGATCCCCGTCCGATGCAACATTTCGTCGCTTCGCTGCTGGATGCGCCGCGATCCGAACGTGTGAGCTGGGCGCTTGCGCCATCCGCGCCACAGCGCTGCTCGGAACAGTTGTTGCAATGGACGGCGCAAATGGCCGCGGACCGGGCTCTGCGCGTGTTTACACATCTCTACGAGACGCGCTCGCAGGCATTGCTCGCCCGCCTCGCATATCAAGGAGATCATCGCTCACTGGTGTCTTTTCTCGATCGTCTGGGTCTGCTTAGCGATCGCCTGACCATTGCGCACGGCGTGTGGATTTCCGATCATGAGATCGCGCAGTTGGGCGCGGCAGGTGTGAATCTCGCGTTCAACCCCGTCAGTAATTTGAAATTGCTGAACGGCATCGCACCGATCCGGCGTTATGCAGAAGCCGGGGTGAACGTCGCACTTGGATGCGACAACTGCAGCGGCAGCGATTCCCAGAATATCTTTGAATCGATGAAGGCGTTCGCTCTGTATTGGGCGCTGCAAGGGGAAGCCGGCGAAGCCGGCGCCGCGCGAGCCGCGTTTCGGGCTGCGACGATAGGTGGCGCCAAGGCGCTCGGATGCGAGGCCGATCTTGGAGCGATCAGGCCAGGCGCGAAGGCTGATCTCGTGCTCATCAGTCTCGATGATCCCGCTTTCGTACCGCTGAACAGTGCGGTCCGCCAATTGGTATATGCCGGCACGCCGCGCGCCATCGACACGGTCCTCGTCGCGGGCGAACCGGTCGTCGTTGATGGCCGCACCACGCGTATGACCCAGCAGAGCGTGATGGCAGCGGCCGCCGGGGTGCAGGCCTGCCTGTGTGAGGAATACCACGCGGTCAGCGCCCGACTGGATCCGGTGGCGCGCGAGATTCTCGGCGTTCATCGCAAGATAGAATGCCAGCCGATCGATATCGACCGGCTGCGGCTGAGAGACAGCAAGGTGTCCGGTCTGATGATCAGGGCCGGGAAGACGTGACCGTCATCGTTGCGCGGGTGTGTACTGCCAGTTGCCGCTGCGACCTTCGCCGGGATACTCAGCAACAGCTTGAGCGAACTGAAACGAGGGCCGTGATGCGGTCTTCTCGGCGGGGGATCGAAGATCGGTCTCAGAAGGTTCTTCAGCGTGCGACCGGTTGATCGAATAAGCATCCGTGATCGAGCGTAGTGGAATCTCAAAATTCTACCCCCATATATCTGGCTCGATATGCCGTGTCCGCGCGCGCCTGGCATTGTTTCGCGTCAAGAGATAGTCGTTCCCCTATGACCCCACCCAATGTCCTTCGCGACTTCGTCGATCGCCATCAACGTCTGTTTGTCCTGACCGGCGCGGGCTGCAGCACCAATTCGGGCATTCCCGATTATCGCGACACCGACGGCAACTGGAAGCGGACGCAGCCTGTGACCTTTCAGGCCTTCATGGGCGAGGAACTGACGCGGCAGCGTTATTGGGCGCGCAGTCTCATTGGCTGGCGTCGGTTCGGCCAGGCGCGGCCGAACGATGCGCATCATGCGCTGGCGCGGCTCGAACAGATCGGCAAATGCGAGGTTCTGCTCACGCAGAATGTCGACCGGCTGCATCAGGCGGCCGGCAGCAAGAAGGTGATCGACCTTCACGGTCGGCTCGATCTCGTGCGCTGCATGGGCTGCGAACGTCGGATCCAGCGCGATGAATTCCAGCACGAGATGGGCCGCTTGAACACAGGTTGGCTGGATCTCGACGCGGCTGTTGCGCCCGATGGCGATGCCGATTTGGAGGACGTCGATTTCGCATCCTTTGTCGTGCCGGCTTGCGAGATCTGCGGCGGCATCCTCAAGCCGGATGTCGTGTTCTTCGGCGAGAACGTGCCGCGCGAATTCGTCGATGCCGCGCTCGGCCACCTGCACAACGCTGATGCCATGCTGATCGCCGGTTCGTCGCTGATGGTCTATTCCGGGTTTCGCTTCGTTCAGGCGGCTATGCGGGCGGAGATTCCCATCGCCGCGGTCAATCTTGGCCGCACGCGGGCTGACGAGTTTCTCAGCTTCAAGGTCGAAGATCGCTGCGAGGACGCGCTCGCGTTCCTGCTTCGGCCAGCGGACGCGCCGTAAAACGGCATGCCTCGGCTCAGGCTGCCAGATCCCACAGTCGCGGACAGCCGCGCAGAACCACGGCGCGGCCCATCGGCGTGAGCGCCGGGTGAGTGTCCGATAGCGCAACCAGTCCCATCGCAACCAGCTGATCGAGCACGTAACGGTTCAGCTTGGCCGGTGGCAGGATCGCGGGGCGAAGCATCCGCAATGTGTCCCACTGGTTTTCGGTGAGCTGATATTCGGTCTCGGTCGACATGGTGTCCTGCTTGGATGAATCAGTGCATTCAGTGCGCATGGCTTACGGAACCCGCATGACCTTGATGCGACATGGCGGGGGCGAAATCTGGAAATCACCGGATTGTTGGGCGGCGCCAAAACGCTGCTTTTGCGCAGCTGTCACATGGACGTGCAACAGAACGCGCGAACACATGCGCGAATCACGGCGTGCTCAGACCTAATGAAAAGTAGAACAATGTGCCACCCGCATTGAGAAATATCATGCAGCTGATGCGTACGCGCCTCAGCTGGAGGTGGCTTGGCGCGCTCCTTAGCATAGCAATTGCTACGATTGCGTTTATGGCGCTGTCCAAGGCGCTTAAGGGCGTGGATTTCGCCCACGTGCTGTCTGCCATGCACATGGTACCGCCAGGCAGCATCGCGCTGGCGCTGGTGCTGGTGGCGATCTCCTATGGCAGCCTGACGCTGTATGACTGGCTGGCGCTGCAGATGATCGGGCGAGGGGACATTCCCTTCAGGATTGCAGCGCTGGCCAATTTCACCAGCTATCCGATTTCGCACGGAACCGGCGCCGTGCTGTTGGTGTCATCGGCGGTGCGTTACCGGATCTATGCACCGCATGGCATCGGCCCCGCCGGCGTCGCCCGCATCTGCTTCCTGACCGGACTCACCTTCTGGCTCGGCAATCTCACCGCGCTGGCGCTCAGCACCTTGCGCGAGCCAGGCGCCATCAGCCGGATCGATCAGCTCTCGCCCGAGATCAACCGCTTCATAGCGATGGCAGTTCTCGTCGGCATCGTCGCGTATGTCGGCTGGACATGGAACGGTATCCGGACGCTCGGTGGCCGCAACTGGTCGGTGCCGGTGCCGAGCGGGCGCAACGTGTTCTTCCAGATCGGGATCGGGCTCGTCGATCTCGGGGCGGCAGCTCTGGCGATGTATGTGCTGATCCCCGAGACGATGGATGTCGGCGTCGCACAGGTGATCGTCGTCTTCATCGCTGCGACGCTACTGGGCTTCGCCAGCCACGCACCCGCGGGCATCGGCGTGTTCGACGCAACGATCCTTGTCGGGCTTGGCGGCGAACATACCGAGCAGCTACTGGCTGTGTTGCTGCTGTTCCGGCTGTTCTATCACCTGATCCCGTTCGTGCTGTCGCTGACGCTGTTCGGCGCCGTTGAAGCCTATCGGAACGTGAACAGGCGCAAGCTGGCCTGAATTTACTTCGGCAATGTCAGCACCGCCGATTGCGCATAGCCGCGGAACGGACGATTGAAATCGAGATTGGCGTGATGACGCTCGGCGAGTGTCTTCAGCACATCGAGAAGCTCGCGGCGCGGCGTCACGTCGAACAATGTCAGCCAGCGCAACAGCAGCTTGCTCGCGATCTTTGGCAACCGCTCCTGATGGCCGAAATCGACGATGTGTAGTCGCCCGCCAGGCTTGAGCTGCGATACGGCGTGGTCGAGCACATCCTGCCAGCTCGGGATCATCGAGAGGCTGTAGGAAATCATGATGTGATCGAATGACGGAACGGTGAAAATGCGCGCCGGATCGAAATTCGTCGCATCGCCATGGGCGACACGGACGGTATCCGTGAGCTCGTTGCGCGCAATTGATGCGATGGCCGTGGTCAGCATCTCGGTGGAAATATCGATGCCGTAGAATACCGCCTGTGGATATTTCCGAGCAGCCTGAACGAGATTGCGGCCGGTGCCGCAGCCGATCTCCAGCACTGTCGCGCCCGGCGCGGGTGCCAGTTCGGCGATGAGCTGGTCGCGGCCGAGCAGATAATACCGGCGCGTCGCGTCATAGATGAAGCGTTGCCAGCGGTACATCCGGTTCATACGATGCGTAGCTTCGTTCGACCATGCGGGCTGACCGCCGTCTTCGTATTCGGAGACAATCGTCATGGCGCACCTCATCGCATCCGGATGAGCGATCCATTTCATCGCAACACGACAGCGGTGTGACAGTAGTTTCGTCGCGGGAATCGGCCGAAATTTAGAATGACTGTCGCAAAACCGCAGTCTGCGCTTGATAAAAATTTCAGATTGTCGATTCGAAGGGTTCAAGAGACCGATGAATACGCATCTGATCGCCGACGCCGTTCGCAATAGCCGTGGTCGCGAGGAAACGACGATCTGGGACAGGCTGTTCGCCTTCTGGTTCCGCCGGCTGGTCTATACCCAGATCTGGGAAGATCCCGAGGCGGACATGGCGGCGCTGAAACTGGCGCCCGGTTCGACGATTGTCACTATCTCCAGCGGCGGCTGCAACGCGCTGTCCTATCTGTCGGCGAAGCCCGAGCATGTCTATGCGGTCGATCTGAATGAAGCGCATCTGTCGCTGCTGAAGCTGAAGCTCGCCGGCCTGCGGGCACTGCCGAACTATCAGGACTTCTGGAAATTCTTCGGCGAAGGCGCCTCGGATACCAATGTCGGCCTGTATCGCGAGCGGCTGCGCCCGCTGCTCGATGCCGAAGCGCGCGGCTATTGGGACGAGCGCGATATCCAGGGCCGCCCGCGCTACGGTTACTTCAGTGACGGCTTCTATCGTCATGGCGCGCTCGGCCGCTTCATCGGCTTCGCGCATACGCTGGCGAAGCTCGCCCGCATCGATCTCAAAGCGTTGTTGCACGAGGACAAGCAGTCCCCGGCGCGCAAGCGCGCGCTGGAACGCCTGCACTGGCTGTTCCACTCCCGGCTCGCTCGTATGATGACGAAGACGCCGGCGCTGTTGTTCAGTCTCGGCATCCCGCCGCAGCAGCGTACATTGCTGGGCGGCAACCAGCCGCTCAACGAAGTGCTGCATCAGCGTCTGCTCGCTCTGATCGACGTGCATCCGAACGCCAACAACTATTTTGCCTGGCAGGCGCTGAGCCGCAGCTATGTCGGCCCCGGTGACAAGTGCTTGCCGCTCTATCTGCAGCAGAGCCGCTACGCGGACACCGCCAGCCGCGCCGCTCTGGTCACGCCCGTGCATGCCAATCTGCGCGTGTTCCTGGAGAGCCTTCCAGCCCGCCAGATCGACGCGGTCGTGCTGCTGGATTCGCAGGACTGGATGGCGCCGGATGAAATCCGTGCGCTGTGGGACGCGATCGACCGCGCCGGCAAGGACGGCATCCGAGTGATCTTCCGCACCGCCGGTGCCGAGTCACCGCTGGACGATCCGGAACATGCATCGCTGCGTGAGACGTGGCAGCGCGATGAGGCGCGCAGTGCCGAAGGTCTGGCTGCGGATCGTTCGGGCATCTATGGCGGGTTTCATCTGTATACGCGCAAGGCGTAGGCGTTGCTGTCTTTACCTCTCCCCGCAAGCGGGGAGAGGTAAGAAGCGAGCACGTGAACGTCACACCCCCAGATAAATCTGCTGGATATACTTGTCGCCAGCGATCTCCGCCGACGTCCCCTCGCGGATCGTCCGCCCATGTTCCAGCACATAGACCCGATCCGCAATCCGCAGCGTCGATGTCGCGTCCTGTTCGACGATCAGGATCGCGGTGCCGTCTCTCCGGATTTGCTGGATCGAGTCGAAAATCAGCCCCTTCAGCCGCGGCGCGATGCCGACGGACGGCTCATCCAGAAGCAATAGCTCCGGCCTGCCCATCAGCGCGCGGCCGATGGCCACCATCTGCTGTTCGCCGCCCGACAGCGTGCTCGACTGCTGCCATTGCCGTTCGCGCAGCACCGGGAATAGCGTGAAGACGCGTTCCAGGTCTTTCTCGACATCGGCATTGTTCTTGCGGAGGTAAGCACCAAGCTGCAGGTTCTTCAGCACAGAGAGCTCCGAGAACAGCTTGCGCCCTTCCGGGCAATGGCAGATACCCTTGGCAACGACGTTATATGGCTCGATCGGATGCAGCGACGCATCCTTGAAATTCAGCGTGCCCTGGGAAGCGATCGAGCGCGAGATGGCCTTCAGCAGCGTGGTCTTGCCGGCGCCGTTGGGGCCGAGCACGCCAATGAGCTCACCCTTCTCGACCTTGATCGATACGGATTCGATGGCCAGCGCTTTGCCATAACTGACCTTGAGATCGGCGACTTCAAGCAGAGGCATGGGCTTCCTCCGTCTTGCCGATATAGGCCTCGATCACCTTCTCGTTCTTCACGATTTCTTCCGGTGGGCCGACGGCGATGATCTCGCCGAAATTCATGGCGATCACGCGCGATACGAGTGCCATGAATTCACGCAGCTTGTGTTCGATCAGCAGAATAGTGAGGTTCTCCTCGCGATGCAGACGCCTGATCAGTTGCGCCAGTTGTTCGATCTCGCTGCTGCCAAGCCCTGCGAAGGGCTCGTCAAGCAGCAACAGGTCCGGCCGGGTCGCCAGTGCGCGGGCGATTTCGAGCCGCCGCAGGTCGCCATAAGGCAGCGTCTCCACCGGCTCCTTGTCACGGCCGCCGAGACCTACCTGTCCCAGCAGATAGCTGGCACGCGCTTCCTTGTCCTTGTCCTCACTGGCGCGCGGCGACATGCAGGCGACCAGCACGTTCTCCAGCAGGTTCATGCCGACAAAGGGACGCGTGAGCTGGAAGGTGCGCGCCATGCCGCGATTGACCACCTTGTAGGGGGCAAGCTCGCGCACCAGTTCGCCGTTGAAGTGAATGGTGCCAGTGGTCGGCTGCATGAAGCCGGTGAGGATGTTGAACAATGTCGTCTTGCCGGCGCCGTTGGGGCCGAGGATGCCGGTGAACTCGCCTTTCTTCAGCGTGAAACTCGCGTTCTTCACGGCGGTGAGGCCGCCGAAGCGCTTGGTCACACCGTTGACTTCGAGCAGGTCGGTCATCGCAGGCGCTCCGTCAGCCGGCGCCAGAGCGGCGCGATCAGTCCATTGGGCAGGAAGAACAGGATCAGCATCAGGGTCAGTGTGTAGATCCACAGCCGGTATTCGCCGAAGCCGCGCAGCATCTCGGTGAGCAACGTCAGGAGGATCGCGGCCACTGCGGCGCCATAGATCGAGCCGATACCGCCAACATAGACCATGATGATCACCGTGATGGAGACCACGACCGAGAACAGCGGCGGGGACACCTGCAGCTGGTAATGCGCATAGAGCGCGCCGCCGAGGCCGGCAAAGCCGGCCGAGATCATCAGCGACACGATCTTGTAGAAGGTGACGTTGATGCCGGCAGCCTGACAGGTCGCCTCATCTCCGCGAATGGCGCGCAGCAGCAGGCCCCAATGCGACTGTGCCAGCAGCGTCAGCGCGATCACGGTGACCGCGAGAATCGCCAGCACGAACCAGTAGTAATGCAGCGGATTTTTCATCAAGGGATCGAGGCCGTAGATGCCTTCCTCGCCGCCAGTATATTCCCAGAAGATCAGACACAGCCGCTGCAGGATCGCCGAGGCCGACAGCATCGCCAGCGCGAAATATGGCCCACGCAGCCGCAGCGTCGGGAAGCCGACCAGCAGGCTGAAGGCGATGGCGATCACGACGCCGAGCGGCAGGCTGACCCAGGGATTTGTCGACCAGATCGAGGACAGGAAGCCCGCGGTATAGGCGCCGGCGCCGATGAACAGTGAGTGGCCGAAATTCTCGCGCCCGGTGAGGCCGGACATGAAATCCCAGCTTGAGGCCCAGATGCCGTAGATCACGCAGACGGTGAGTACGCCGGTGAGATAGTTGCTGGCGGCGAACATGGGCAGCAGCGCGAGGAAGGCGACGACGAGGATGCCGCCTGCGATGTCGATGGGGGCGATGCGTTTCATGTCAGAATGCCGCCCGTCGCCCAAGGAGTCCTGACGGGCGTATCATCAGCGTGACGACGACCGCGACCAGCGACACCAGCTCCGTCCATGATGTTGAAATCAGATAGGCGACGATGGTCTCGGAATAGCCGAGGATCAGCGAGGCGATGATGCTGCCGGGGATCGAGCCAAGCCCGCCGACGATGACGATGGCGAAGGCCTTCACCATCGGCAGCAGGCCCATGGTGGGCTGCACCGTGAGGAAGGGCGACACCAGCACGCCGGCGAGCGCCGCGGTGCCGGCGGAGATCGCCATCACGATGGAGAAAATGCGGTTGGTCGGGATACCCATATATTGCGCGGCTTCCGGATCCTGCGATACCGCGAGGATGGCCGCGCCGAGGCGCGTGCGCTGGATGAACAGCCAGAGGCCGAGCAGCACGAGGACACCGGCGACAAGGGCGAGCAGGCGCTGGCCGGAGATATCGACGCCGCCGATCGAGAGCTTGTCAGCGACAAATGAGGGGACGTTGCGATATTCGGAGCCGAAGGTGATGAACAGCGCCTGTTCGACCGCGAGCGAAACGGCTAGGGTAATCATCAGCACCGCGAGCTGAGACGAGCGCAGCGGACGCACCAGAAAACGTTCCATCACCACGCCGAAGCCCGCGACGATCAATACCGCCAGCGGGGCTGCGATGAAGAGCGGAACGCCGAGTAGCGAGGTGAGGACATAGGCCGCATAGGCGCCGAGTGCGTAGAACGAGCCATGGGCGAGATTGAGGATGCGAGCGACGCCGAAGATCAGGGTGAAACCAACGGCCAGCATCGCATAGATGGCGCTGGAGACCGCGCCGTAGATCAGAATCTGAAGCATGAGAACCCGCTGTTGAAGACCGGTCGGCGGAGGGCGAATTTTTTCGGGCTCGCTTCTCCCGTTTTCCGGCCGGCGACGGATCGCCGGCCGCGCGGTTACGCTGCGGTCAGATGACCGCCATCAACAAATCAGTTGCTCATCCAGGGCGGCGCGATCATCGGGCCGGTTGCGGCTTCCTTCGGCCAGACCACAACGCGAGCGCCATCCTTCTGCCACTGCACGAACAGCAGGTTCTGCAGTCCCGGGCCGGTTTTCACGTCGTGTACTTCGTCGAACACCAGCTTGCCGGCGATGCCGACATGGTCGGTTTTCTCCAGCTCCTTGATGACAGCATCGGGCTCGATGGAATTGGCGCGCTTCACGGCATCGGCATAGACATAAACGGCATCATAGGCGCCGATGCCGGTATAGACAGGCGCGGTGCCGAAGCGCTTCACGAATTCATCCCAGAACGGAATGGTCTTCGGGGTAAGCGGCGCGCGGATGGCGAACATGCCGACGGTTTCGGCATTGGCCTTGCCGCTGACGCGGGTGAAGAAGTCGGCGTCCTGGCTCTTGACGTCGATGCCGCCGATCGGGATCGGCACCTGCGCGTCATGCCACTGCTTGACGAAGATGTCCGATGAGGCATGCGAGAGCACGACGATCAGATACTGCGCGCCTGAATTCTTCACCTTGGCGAACAGCGGCGAGAAGTCGGAGGTCGAGGTGTCGAAGAACTCGGCGAGCGTCACGTCGGTGCCGCCGTCGGTCGCGCCCTTCTTCAGGATCGGCACGAGATCCTGCACCCATTTGGCGTTCTCGCCGACAATGGCGATCTTCTTCAGGCCCATCTCACCTTTCAGCTTGCCGTTGATGAAGTCGACCAACGCGCGGGCCTGATGCGCCGCGTTGATGGGGAAGGCGCGGAAAATATATTTGTAATTCTCGTAGTCTGTTTTCACCTTTGCGGTGATGGCCGGGGAGGCCGCGCCGACGCCGATATAGATCGTCTTGGCGTTGGAAATATGCGGCAGCTGGGCCAGTGTGACGCCTGACGTATAGCCGCCGATCAGCACGTTGACCTTGTCATCGGCGGTGAGCTTCTTGATTGCAGCGATGCCCTGTTCGGGATTCTCGGTCTCGTCGGCGACAACCATTTCGAGCTTGCGGCCGAGCAATCCGCCCTTGGCGTTGATCTCTTCGATGGCCAGCTTGGCGGCGTTCTGCGTATCGCGGCCGACCTGCAGCTGGACCGAAGTCGGAATGCCGATCTTGATCGGCGCTTGCTGGGCAGATGCTGGAGCAGTGGAAGCAAGGGCGCCAGCAACAATCATACTCGCAGCCGCAAGCGGCCTCAGAAATGAGTCCATGGTGTCTCTCCCTAGAGGCATCTGGGTCGTTGCCCGATGCTTTTTTGTGTGATCACAGACTGCCAAGTGCGGCGAGAGCAAGTCAAGGAAGATTGCGCACAGCAACACTGTGTCGCGGATTAAATTGCGAGCATTCACAAAGCGCTTCTTGTTGCGACGCGATCACTGCTTGCATGACATGTAACGATGCTGCGGCGCGGGTGGCACATTGCAAGTTGCGAGCAGGTGCAACATGCGCATTCTCAAGTGGCCGAGTTGGGGGTGGCGTTGGGTACAGCCGGGCTGCCAAGGGGTGGGACCGCCGACGCAGGTAATAACGGCGGTCCCGTGCCGTGCATTGAAATTCGGGGTTGGAAAGCGACTTCCGCACCCCACTGCGCGACGCGATCGACGCTATCCCAGCCGGGGGTTGTCGCAACTTAAACCAAATCTTAACCTAACCGATTAGGCTTACCTGGCCGGCTTTTCGAGCATTTTTAGTAAAGGTGGAGAATAATCTACTCCGCAGCCCGGGCCAGCAGAGTGATGTCGTTGGCATTGGCGCAATAGTTCTCGTAGTTCGCCGCCGCCGTCTTGGCTGCGAGGTCGGCGCCGCAGGCCCGTTTGTGTGCGCAACTGGCGCAGGCGTGGCGCATCTCCATCATGTCAGGCGGCCGGATCTTGGCAATGGCGGCTTCGTCAAAACCGAGCGCACGGAGCATCTGCGGCAATTCCTCCGCACCGTTCACGCCTCTGCGAACGATCGTATCGAGATCGCTTGGCGCAAGGCCAAGCTCATGGGCCATGCGTTTGAACTCGCCGCTGTCGAGCGCACCGAGTTCGTTGAGCTGGCGACGCTGGATCAACCAGTCGCCAATGCGTTCGATGAGATTGCTGACGACGGGATAGGGCTGGACGGATGTCATGGCGGTCTCCGCTGCTGAGAGTGATTGAGCGAAGGGTCTGCGCAGCAGCGCGGAGTCGCATTGCGCTGGATCAATCGGTGGGTGCGCCATGGACGGTTAGTCTTACCGCCAGAAATGCCTGCGCCGCAGGCACTTTCCGGGGAAACTCGAGGCTGGATTCAACGTTATCCATGCTTAACTTAGAGACATTGTTAGTCCAGAAGCCGGGAACCGGCCTCAGGAGGCGTAAATGAGTTGCAAGCGTTTGAGTATGATTGCGGCCGGCGTCAGTCTGCTGGCGTGCGTCGGTGCCGCGCAAGCGGACACATACAAGCCCGGCGAATTCTTGCTGCTCGACCTGCAGAAGGCCGTGCTGTCGCCGAAACTGCTGGGCCCGCCCGCGTCATTCGAGCAGGTGCAGATCCAGGCCAAGGCCGATGCGAAGGCGAATGTGAAAGCTGATCCGGCGAAGGCAGCACCGCGTCTTGTGCGCGCGCAGTCTGCGAAGCCGGTGGCACAGCGCGCCGCTGCGCAGAAGAAGGTTGCCCGTCGCAGCAATCCGCTGAACGCCAATGCGGCGGACACGCGGGTGCAGGTCTGGCCGTGCCGCACAGGTGGCATCTGCAGCTGGCAGAAATGAAAAGGCGGCGGATTGCTCCGCCGCCCATTCGGTCTTCAGGCTGAGGCCTGAATGATCAAGCCTTGATCTCTTCCACGCCGCACCATTCGGCGATGAACAGCGCCAGTGCCGTCGTCGTCTTCTTCAGCGAGGGCAGGTTGACGCCTTCGTCGAAGCCGTGGACGCCGCGCGAGATGCAGCCGTAGTTCAGCGTCGGCACATTGTCGAACAACGCGTAGACGCGGCTGTCGAGATAGGCGAGCGAGATTTCTGGCTTCGGCTTCTGGCCGAACACCGCTTCATGCGCCGCGGCCAGCGTGGCTTCTGCATCCGAGCCCGGCTTGAGTTCGTAGCCTTCGGCCTGGAAGCCGTTGAAGGTCACGGTCGGCGGGATATTCGACAGGAACGGGTCCTGATGCGCGAAGGCGGCGACGCAGTCGGTGATCTCCTTCTTTGCCGCTTCGGCGGTCTTGCCGGGCAGCAGCGAGATGCGGAAGTCCACCTTGCACCAGGCCGGGACTGACGACGCCCAGTCGCCGCCGGCGATCTTGCCGATGTTCAGGTTGACCGGTTTCTCGATGTTCTTGAAGTGCTCGTGCTGGTCCTTGGTCGCATTCCACTTCGCTTCGAGCTTGCGCAATTCACCGATGATCCGATAGGCGCCGTCGATGGCGTTAGCGCCGGTGCCCATGCGCTGCACATGCACCGGCACGCCGCGGACTTCGACCTGGAACCAGACCACGCCGATATTGGCGCGGGTGATCGTCTCATGCGACGGCTCCGATACCACCACGGCGTCGGCCTTGTAGCCGCGCAGATGCGTCATCAGCGCGCCGTCACCGGTGGATTCTTCTTCCACGACAGACTGCAGATAGACCGTCGCTGCCGGCTGCAGGCCGAGGCTCTTGAGTGCGTCGAGCGCGAAGATGTTGGAGGCGCAGCCGGCCTTCATGTCGCCGGCGCCGCGGCCCTGCATCCAGTCACCTTGGATGACGGGGTCATAGGGCGGCGTGGTCCACATGTCGCGCGGGCCTTCCGGCACAACGTCCACATGGCCCTGCATGATCAGCGAGCGGCCTTTTTCCTCGCGCGGATAATGCGTGCCGACCACGATCGGCGCGGTCGAATGCAGTTCGTCCCACGCGCCGGCGCCGGGATGATGCCCGAGCGCGGCGCGGTCCATCTCGAAGCGCTCCATCTTGTAACCGCGCGCCTTCATGGCGCGGAACATGAAGTCCTGCATCGTGTGTTCGTTGCCGCGCGTGGAGACGTGGCGCACCATGTCCTGGGTGAACTTCACCTGGGCATCGAAGCCCTTGTCGACGGCGGCGATGATCTTGTCGCGGAGGGCGGGATCGAGAGCCATGTTGTTTTTCCTTTTCTTGTGAGAGGGCTCAGGCGGTCAGCGCGCGCTCGAGCTTTTCCATGCCTTCGTCGAGGATTTCGTCCTGGGCGGTCAGCGGAACGAGCACGCGGATGGTGTTGAAATTGACGCCGCAGGACAGCAGGATCAGGCCTTCCTCGGTGGCCTTCTGCGTCACCTTCTTGGTCACTTCGGCGTCCGGCGTATTAGAGCCGCGCTCCTTGACGATGTCGAAGGCGATCATGGCGCCGACATTGCGGATGCTGGCGATCGGCACGAGGTCGTTTCGCTGCTGCATTTTCTTCAGGCGCGTGGTGATGCGCTCGCCGATATGGTTGGCGCGGTCGATCAGCTTCTCTTTCTCGAACACGTCGAGCACGGCCATTGCTGCTGCAATCGCCAGCGGGTTGCCGGCATAGGTGCCGCCGAGGCCGCCCGGATCGGCTGCGTCCATGATCTTGGCCTTGCCGATCACGCCCGACAGCGGGAAGCCGCCGGCGAGGCTCTTCGCCACGGTGATGAGGTCAGGCTTCACGTCGTAATGTTCCATCGCGAACATCTTGCCGGTGCGGCCGTAACCGGTCTGCACTTCGTCGGCGATGAAGACGATTCCATTCTCGTCGCAGATCTTGCGCAGCGCGCGCATCAATTCCGGCGGCGCCTGGTGGAAGCCGCCTTCGCCCTGCACCGGCTCGATGATGATGGCAGCGACACGGGCCGGATCAATGTCGGCCTTGAACAGGAAGCTGAGATACTTGAGCGATTCCTCAACCGTGACGTCGAGCGGCGCGGCCGGGAACGGTACGTGCCAGACTTCCGGCATGGCTCCGCCAAAGCCCTTCTTGTACGGGAACACCTTGCCGGTCATGGTCATGGTCATATGGGTGCGACCATGGAAACCGCCGGTGAAGGCGATCACGCCGGCGCGGCCGGTGGCGGCGCGGGCCATCTTGATGGCGTTCTCGGTCGCTTCGGCGCCGGTGGTGAAGAATGCGGTCTTGGTGGCGCCGTCGATCGGCGCCAGCTTGTTCAGGCGCTCGGCGAGGGTCACGTAGGATTCATACAGCAGCACCTGGAAGCAGGTGTGCGTGAAGTTCTCCATCTGCGCACGCACGGCGGCCATGATGGTCGGGTGGCAGTGGCCGGTGTTGAGCACGGCGATACCGCCGGCGAAGTCCACATAGCGCTTGCCTTCGACGTCCCAGACTTCCGCATTCAGCGCGCGCTGCGCCGAGATCGGAGTGGAATGGCCGATGCCGCGGGGAACGGCGGCTTCGCGGCGTGCGAAGATTTCTGCGTTGGTCGACATTCGAGTTTGTCCTTCGAGTTTTCTTGGATGTTGTTGGGTGTGGATCAGTGGATGGAGCAGGCTGCTGCGCCGGGCGCTGTAAGCTCCCTCGCCCCGCTCTTGCGGAGAGAGGGGTGGGGGGAGGGGCTCTTGCGATCCGCAAGTGCAGTGCGTGCGATGAGCGCCGTGCCATGCCCCTCACCCGCCGCGAAGACGCGGCGACCTCTCCCCGCGCAGAGCGGGGAGAGGTTAAGAGAGCGCGGCGTGCTGGTGTTCACTCGATAAGTCCAATCACCGCGCGGCTTCGAAACCGGCGAGGGTCGAGGTGAGGTTGGCGCCTAGGATATCCGAGAGATATCCGCCTTCCTGAACGAGCACCGTGGGCAGGCCCATGCGCGCCACGGCTTCGCCGATGCGCTTGAAGCCCGGGGTGGTGACCTTGAGTGCGGCCAGCGGATCGTGCTCGGATGCATCGAGGCCGAGGGCGAGAACGAGGGCGGTCGGCGCAAACGACTTGATGGTCTTCTCGGCGACAGCGAGCGCGTCGATGAAGCCGTCATCGCCGGTGCCGAGCGCGAGCGGAATATTGAGATTGGTGCCGAGGCCGTTGCCTTCGCCCTTCTCATGGGCATAGCCCCAGACGAAGGGGTAGTAACCGACGGGATCGGCATGGATCGACACTGTCAACACGTCCGGACGCGCATAGAAAATGCCCTGTGTGCCGTTGCCGTGATGCACGTCGACATCGAGGATTGCGACGCGCTCATGCTTGGTGCGCAGATGCTCGGCGGCGATGGCCGAATTATTCATGAAGCAGAAGCCGCCGGCCATGTCGCGATAGGCGTGATGGCCGGGCGGCCGACACAGCGCATAGACCGCGTCCTCACCGTCCATCACCATCTGCGCCGCGGTAACGGCGACGTCGGTGGATGCGCAGGCACCTAGCCAGGTGCCTGGACCGATCGGCGCCGCGGTATCGGCGGTGTGCCAGCCGAGCTTGCCGGTGATGTGGGTGGGATAGCTGCCCGCCACGCGGTTCGGGTGGATATTGGCGATCATTTCCGGGCCGTAGTCCGGCAGCTTGATCCATTCTTCCCAGGCGCCTTCGAGGAAGCGCAAATATTCCGGCGAGTGCACGCGGGCACGTGGGCCCTGGCCGAATTCGGTCGGCGCGACGATCGTGTGCTTGCCGTCGGCGAGGCCTTTCAGCAGGCGCTCGGCGCGCTCCGGCTGCTCGGTGGTTTTACGGACCTGACCGCGCACTAGGAAGAACTGCGGATCATGGCTCTTGTGCTTGTCGGAATACACTGCCTTCACGTAGCGGCTCCATTCGTTGAGGAGGGAAGTTCGCGGACCAGCTTGCCGACTTCGCGCCAGGCAGCGCCGATGTGATAGTCGATCCGCGCGGTGATGATATCGGGATGCCCCTGTTCGAGGACTTCGAGCAGTGCCTCATGGGTCTGCGCAATACGGTGCGGATCGTCATAGAGCCGGCCGATCAGGCCGATCGTCATACGCAGTTCCGAAGCAAGATCGTCGAACAATCGCAACAGGCGTTTGCTGCCGGCAATTTCGCAGATCATGCGATGAAATTTGTAATCTTCCTCGATCTGTCGCGCGTGATCGTCGATCGCTGCCGTCTCATGCATGACGTCGATCTGCCGGCGCAGCATGTCGCGATTGGCAGGCGTCATGTTCTTGGAGGCGAGCACGCCGGCATGACATTCGACGCAAATGCGCAGGTCGTAGACCTCGTCGATATCCGTCGCTTCGAGCTTGCGGACGAAGAAGCCGCGGCGCGGATGCGAGACCAGCAGGCCCTGTTGCTCGAGCAGCCGTGCAGCTTCACGGACAGGGGCGCGGCTGACGCCGAGTTCGCGGGCGATGCCGGCTTCGACGACTTTGGCGCCGGGCAGCAACTGCCCCTTGATGATGGCCTGGGTCAGGATGCGTGCGACCTGCCCGACAAGATCGGTGTCGGCGAGGGCAGTCAGACCAACTGGAGGAGACATCAAACGCATGCGGGGGACCCGTTTCTTCCCCTGTACAAGAATTAATCGTCGATTGTCGACAGTTTAATCTTGCGAGCTGCCATGCGATTGTGTTTCCTGCCCACACCTTAAAAAAAGCCGGGAACCGCGCCTGTGAATATGCATGCAAACCTTACGCCGACCCTCGATGCCGCCAAGCAGGTTCGTATCGATCTTGCTGCGGCCTATCGTCTGATCCATCGCCTCGGCCTCGATGACAGCATTTACACGCATATTTCGGTGCGCGTCCCCGGCACTCAGGACCGCTTCCTCATCAATCCCTATGGCATGCGCTTCGAGGAAGTGACGGCCGGCAACCTCGTCACCGTCGACGTCGACGGTAAAGTTGTCGACGATCCGCTCGGCCTCGGTATCAATCCGGCCGGCTTCACCATTCACAGCGCCGTTCACGCCGCCCGCCACGACGCGCAGTGCGTGCTGCATACGCATACCGTTGCCGGTGTCGCCGTGTCGTGCCTGAAGGACGGTCTGCAGCCGCTGAACCAGTGGTCGATGCAGTTCACCGACCGCATCGCCTATCATGACTTCGAAGGCATCGCGCTAGACCTGTCCGAGCGCGAGCGTCTGGTCGCCGATCTCGGCGACAAGATGGTTCTCATCCTGCGCAACCACGGCCTGCTCACCTGCGGCCGCTCGGTCGGTGAGGCCTTCAAGCTGATGTTCAACATGGAACGCTCCTGCCGCGCGCAGCTCGCGATTCTTTCAACCGGCGCAGAAGTTATTCGCCCGTCCCACGCCATTGCCGCACACACCGCCGGCCAGTATGACCGCGGTTACGACAAGGTGCATGGCACCGAAGGCGGCAAGCCGGACAGCGAGTGGGAAGCGTTCAAGCGCATGCTCGATCGCACGGACGCCGATTACAAGAATTGATCCGACTTCCGCTACACATCGTCAACTGATCTGGGTTACGTGCCAACCGGCACTAAGGGGAAAGATATGTTGAAGAAATTTGTATTGGCTTTGGCACTGAGCACCGTGAGTACAATGGCGCTCGCGCAGGAGCCGAAGATGGGCGGCACCATCAATGCGGTGATCCAGCCTGAGCCGCCGGGCCTGATGCTCGCACTCGTCCAGAACGGCCCGACGCAGATGGTCTCGGGCAACATCTATGAAGGCCTGCTGCGCTACAGCAAGACACTGGAGCCACAGCCTGGTCTCGCCGAGAGCTGGACCATCAGCCCGGATGCGAAAACCTACACGTTCAAGCTCAAGCAGGGCGTGACCTGGCATGACGGCAAGCCGTTCACCGCTGCCGACGTGCTGTTCTCCATCGAGACGCTGAAGGTGACCCACGCGCGTGCGCGCAACAACCTCGTGCAGCTCGACAAGGTCGAAGCGCCGGACGATTACACCGTCGTCTTCACGCTGAAACAGCCCTTTGGCCCCTTCATCGGCATCTTCGAAGTCGGCTCGATGCCGATCATCCCGAAGCACATCTATGAAGGCTCCGACGTCAAGACCAATCCGGCGAACAATACGCCGATCGGTACTGGCCCGTTCATGTTCAAGGAATGGAAGAAGGGCTCATTCATCCAGCTGGTGAAGAACCCGAACTACCACGTCAAGGGCAAGCCCTATATCGACGGCATCTACTGGCAGATCATTCCGGACGCCGCTGCGCGTTCGGTGGCCTACGAGACCGGCAAGGTTGATGTGCTGCCCGGCGGTTCGATCGAGAACTTTGACGTACCGCGCGTCAGCAAGCTGCCGAACACCTGCGTCACCGGCGACGGCTGGGAGTTCTTCTCGCCGATGGCCTGGATGTGGCTCAACAACCGCACCCCCGTGCTCGCCAACAAGAAGGTTCGTCAGGCGATCATGTATGCGGTGGACCGCGAATTCGCCAGGGACGTGATCTGGAACGGCCTCGGCAAGGTGGCTACCGGCCCGTCCTCGTCGGCGATCAAGTTCTACACCGACAACGTGCAGAAGTATCCGTACGATCCGGCCAAGGCCAAGGCGCTGCTGAAGGAAGCCGGCTACAAGGGCGAGAAGGTCCGCCTGATGCCGCTGCCTTACGGCGAAACCTGGTCTCGTTGGGGTGAAGCTGTGAAGCAGAACCTCGTCGACGTCGGCATGAATATCGAGACCATCGCCACCGACGTGCCTGGTTCGAACCAGAAGAACATGGAGTGGGATTACGATATCTCCTTCACCTATCTCTATCAGTACGGCGATCCGGCGCTCGGCGTTGGCCGCAACTACGTGACGAGCGCAATCGCCAAGGGCCAGCTCTTCAACAACCTCGAGGGCTATTCCAATCCTGAGGTCGACAAGCTGTTCGAAGAGGGCGCCGTCGCCACGCCGGATTCGAAGCGCAAGGAAATCTACGAGAAGGTCCAGAAGATTCTCGTCGAGGATGTGCCTGTTGCCTGGCAGCTTGAACTGCAGTTCCCGACCATCACCAACTGCAAGATCAAGAACCTGATCACGACCGGTATCGGCGTCAATGACGGCTTCCGCGACGCCTGGATCGACAAGTAAGCTTTCAGCCTGATGCCCGTGACGATCTCTGTGATCGTCACGGGTTTTCTTTGTGTACTCTGACCTGAATGCGATGGACCTCTGATGCTGTCATTCGTTGCCCAGAGGATCGTGAAGGGCGTGTTCGTCCTGCTTGCGATCATCGTGATGAACTTCTTCCTGATCCGCCTTGCGCCCGGCGATCCCGCAGCGGTGATGGCCGGTGAGGCCGGCGCCAGCGATGAGCAATTCGTCCAGCAGCTGCGCGAAAAGTTCTCACTGGACAAACCGCTGCCGGAGCAGCTGTTCATTTACGTGAAGGGTGTCGTCACCCTCGACCTCGGTTTCTCGTTCCGCCAGCAGATGCCGGTCGCGAAGCTGATCGCCGAGCGTCTGCCGGCGACGCTGCTGCTGACGCTGACGGCGTTCGGCATATCGCTGTTACTGGGCATCACATTCGGTACGCTGGCCGCGAGATTTGCGGGGACATGGGCGGACACTGCCATCACTGTCTCGGCGCTGCTGTTCTATGCCACGCCGATCTTCTGGGTCGCGCTGATGTCGATCCTGCTGTTTTCGGTCTATCTCGGCTGGCTGCCGAGCTTCGGCTACGAGACCGTCGGTGGAAACTTTACCGGATGGGCACATGTGAAAGACGTGGCCCTGCATCTGGTGATGCCGGCGATGACCATCGGCCTGTTCTTCATGGCGACCTATACGCGCATGACGCGCGCCTCGATGCTTGAGGTCAAGCGGCTGGATTTCGTCAAGACCGCCCGCGCCAAGGGCCTGCGCGACAACATCATCCAACGCCGCCACGTGCTGCGCAACGCGCTGCTGCCGGTGGTGACGCTGGCCGGCGTCCATTCCGGTACGTTGGTGGGCGGCGCGGTGCTCACCGAGACGGTGTTTGCATGGCCCGGCATCGGCCGGTTGCTTTATGAGGCGCTCTTGCAACGCGATTATAACCTTCTGCTCGGCGTCTTCGTGGTCTGCTCGGCGATGGTCCTGATCTTCAACCTCGTCACCGACCTCGTTTATCGGCTGGTCGATCCACGCATCGAGTTTGCATCATGAAGAAGTTCTGGAAATTGATGCTGCGCAATCCCGGCGGCGTTATCGGTCTGGTCATCATCACGCTTGCGATTTTCGTCGCGCTGTTCGGGCAGATGATCTTCCCGACCTCGCCCTGGCGCATGGTGCAGCGGCCGTTCCTGCCGCCCTTCACCAATCCGATGGTGACGCTCGGCACCGACGCGCTGGGCCGCGACGTGTTTGCAGGCCTGATCTACGGCGCCCGCGTGTCGCTGCTGGTCGGTCTCGTCTCGACCACCGTGGCGCTGACCATCGGCGTGCCGCTCGGCGCCATCGCCGGCTATTTCGGCGGCAAGGTCGACGACGCCCTGATGCGCTTCACCGAATTCTTCCAGACCATTCCGAGCTTCCCGCTGGCCATTGTGCTGGTGGCGATCCTGCAGCCGTCGATCTATTCCATCGTTGGGTCCATCGCCATTGTCTCCTGGCCGCCGGTGGCGCGTCTGGTGCGCGGCGAGGTGCTGTCGCTGCGCACACGCGAATATGTCCAGGCGGCCATCGTGACCGGCCAGAGCAACACCTGGATCATCTCGCGCGAGATTTTGCCGAATGCGCTGTCGCCGGTGATCGTGCTGGCGTCGCTGATGGTGGCGAATGCGATCCTGCTGGAATCCTCGCTGTCGTTTCTCGGCCTCGGCGATCCCAATCTGATGTCCTGGGGCTATATGGTCGGCGCCGGCCGGACGGTGATCCGTCAGGCCTGGTGGATCACCGTCTTCCCCGGCGTCGCCATCCTGATTTCAGTACTCGGCATGAACCTGATCGGCGAAGGCCTCAACGACGCGCTCAATCCGCGCCTGGCGAAGGATAGCCGCTGATGACTGCTACCCCCGCCGTTTCCATCAAGAACCTGAAGATTGCTCTGCCGAAGAGCGCCGAACGTCCCTATGCGGTCGATGGCGTGTCCATCGATCTCATTCCCGGAGAGATCGTTTGCGTGGTCGGCGAATCCGGTTCCGGCAAGTCCATGTGCGCGCATGCGCTGATGGGTCTGCTGCCGGATACGGTGAAGACCGAGACCGGCGAAGTTCTGTTCGAGGGGCAGAATCTTCTGAAGCTCGACGAGAGCGGCTGGCGCGAAGTGCGCGGCCGCGGCATCGCCATGGTGTTCCAGGAGCCGATGACCGCGCTCAATCCCTTGATGCGGATTGGCGAGCAGATGATGGAAATGTTCGAGGCGCATAATCTTTTGACGCCGAAGGAGCGCCGCGCCAAGGCCCTCAGCCTCGCCAAGGAAGTCGGTCTGCCCGATCCGGAGCGTATCATCCGCGCCTATCCGCACCAGCTCTCCGGCGGCCAGCGCCAGCGCGCGATGATTGCCATGGCGCTTGCGCTCGAGCCCTCGGTGCTTGTGGCGGACGAGCCGACTACCGCGCTCGACGTCACCACCCAGGCGCAGATCCTCAAGCTGATCCGCAACCTGCAGCGCAGCCGCAACATGGCCGTGATGTTCATCACCCACGATTTCGGCGTCGTCGCCGATATCGCCGATCGCGTCGTGGTGTTGCGCCATGGCAAGATCGTGGAAGAAGGCTCGATCGACGCCGTCTTCAGGAATCCGCAGCACGATTACACCAAGGCGCTTCTCGCTGCCGTGCCGTCGATGCACCCGCCGGTGCGCGCGTCGCTGGATGAAAATGCGAAGGCTGTCGAAGTCATCGGCCTCGACAAGACCTATGTGACCTCGGGCGGCTGGTTCAAGCCGGATCGCCGCGTGCAGGCTGCGAACGAAGTCACGTTCTCGATCATGCAGGGCGAGACCGTTGGCCTGGTCGGCGAGTCCGGTTCGGGCAAGTCGTCCGTCGCGCGTCTGGTGATGCGGCTCATCGAAGCCGATCGCGGCACCGTGCGCATCGGAGATATCGATCTCACGGCACTCGAAGGCAAGGCGCTGCGGGCGCAGCGCCACCGCATCCAGATGATCTTCCAGGACCCGTTCGCCTCGCTCAATCCGCGCCGCCGGGTCGGCCAGATCATCACCGATGGCCCGATCGCCCGCGGCACCGACCCCAAGGTCGCGATGCAGCGTGCGCGTGATCTGCTGGGGATGGTCGGTCTCGATGCCGGTTCGCTCGACCGCTATCCGCATGAATTCTCCGGCGGCCAGCGCCAGCGTCTCGGCATCGCCCGCGCGCTTGCGATGGATCCGGAGATCATCGTCGCCGACGAAGCCGTCTCCGCGCTCGACGTCTCGGTGCAGGCGCAGGTGCTGAAGCTGCTCGAAGACCTCAAGGCCCGCCTCGGTCTGTCGATGCTGTTCATCACCCACGATCTGCGCGTCGCCGCACAGATCTGCGATCGCATCGCCGTGATGCAGCGCGGCGTGATCGTCGAGCTGAAGCCGACGGCGCAATTGTTTGCGGCGCCGGAACATCCCTACACCCGCGAATTGCTCGGTGCCGTCCCCGGCCAGAGTTCGCCATCCCAGGCCGCCTGACCTTATGCCGACGTCTCCCGTGACTTGTGTTTTCCTGAGCAGGACCATCAACCTGCGCAAATACCTGACCAACGAAATCGCCCGGCTCGACGGCAAGGTGCATTTTGTCGATCATCTCGACGGCACCGATCCCGCTAAAATCGACATAGCGGTGAGCTGGCATCCCCATGCGGATGCGTTCGATCACTATCCGAACCTGAAGGCGGCGTGTTCTATCGGCGCCGGCGCCGACAGCATCCTGAACTGTCCGAGCCTGCGCGATGGCATCGACGTGGTGCGCGTGGTCGAGCCGGCACAGGCGCAGATGATGTCCGGCTTCGTGATCTGGAACGTAATCTATCACCAGCGCCAGTTCGGGACGTATCTGCAGAACCAGCGCGATCATGTCTGGAAGCGCCTCGGTGGCGGGCGCCGCCCGTCCGAGGTTCCGATCGGCATTCTCGGCTACGGCGCCATCGGCGCGCGCGTCGCGTCCGATCTGGCGATGCTCGGCTTCCCTGTCCGGGTGTGGAGCCGCTCGGCCAAGCCGACGCCGCCGGGTGTGACCGGCTTCCACGGCAGCGATGGGCTCGATGCGATGCTCGCGGGCTCCGAGGTGCTGGTGAACCTGCTGCCGCTCACCGAAGAAACCCGCGGCATCCTCGATGCAAGCCTGTTCGCCAAGCTGCCGCGCGGCAGCTATCTCATTCAGGTCGGTCGCGGCGAGCACTCGGTCGAGCAGGATATCCTCGATGCGCTTGCCAGCGGGCAGCTCTCCGGCGCGACACTCGATGTATTCCACACCGAGCCGCTGCCCAAGGACCATCCGTTCTGGTCGCATCCGCAGATCGTGCTGACGCCGCACGACGCCTGCGAGGTCACTATGACCGCCATCGGTGATACGATTTTGGCGACGGCAGAGGCGGTGAAGCTGGGCGTGCAGCCGAAGGATTCGGTGGATCGCAACCGGGGATATTAGTTGGACGGAGCGGCTTGCTTCCCTCGCCCCGCCCGGCGAAGCGAAGCTTCGCTAAGCGGGGAGAGGGTGGCGTGACAAGCGAAGCTTGTCGCGACGGGTGAGGGGGAGCTAGCGAGTAGAACACTAGCTCCCCCTCACCCGAAGCCTCGCTAGCCGCTCGGCTCCGACCTCTCCCCGCAAGCGGGGCGAGGTTAAGAAAGCGACTACTCCACCGCCAATCCCGTCACGGCCGCCGACGCTTCCAGCCAGTGCAGGAAGCTGCCGGCCATGCTGCGCGCGACCGCGATGTGAATTGTCGGCGCCTCGTCGACCTTCCACAGCGTCACGCCCATATGCGCGATCTGCGTGACGGCAACGCTGCCGGCTGGAAATGCCGCGGCGCTGAGATCTATGGCGACGCCCTTGGCCAGCACGTCGAGCAGGGCCGGGCCGGACAGCCGTAGTAGGCCCACACCATCAGACTGATCGACCACCGAGGCAAGGCCATCGAGCTGCTGCGCAAGGCTATCGACGAAACGCGGTGTGCCCGCATCGTGGGTCACCAGCCAGCGGCCGGGGCCGGTGCCGAGAAGCGAGGTCGCATCGCTGCCGGAACCGTGCGGTCCCAGTGGCAGATTGATATCGAACTGTTCCTTCACGGCAGCAGCGAGCGCGGCATCCTGGCCTTTGCGCGCCATGACGGTGGCGATGGCGATGCCGCGACGCTCCCGCGCAATGACGCCGCGGCCATCGCCCGTGGAGCGCAACTCAGCGAAGGCAGAGATGTGAGCGAGATCAAGCACGCAGCCGCGCTCCTTCTGTATCGACGAAGACGGGATCGACGACTTCGAGCTCATAGTCACCTGACCGGACCGGGTCCCAGGCACGGATGATCTCGCCATGCCGCTCAGGCCCCCGCGCCAACAGGCCGAGCCCGATCCAGTGATTGGCGCTTGGGCTGAAGGCTGTCGAGGTGATGAAGCCGGCATTGTTGTCCGGCGCAGGCATCACGCTGCGCGCGAACAGCAGTGACCCGTTGCGCAGGCGCTGGCTGCGATCGACCGGCCGCAGGCCGACCAGCGTTGGCCGATCCGGATCGATCAGCGCCTCACGCGCTGCCATGGTGCGGCCGATATAGTCCTTCTTCACCGACATCATCCGCCCGAGCCCGAGATCGCGCGCCACGGTCTGGCCGTTGAGTTCGGAGCCGGCGACATGGCCCTTTTCGATCCGCATCACCGAGAGCGCCTCGGTGCCATAGGGCGTAACGCCGAGTGCGTTGCCGGCTTGCATCAGTGCGTTGAACAGCGCTTCGCCATAGCCCGCGGGCGCAGCGATCTCATAAGCGAGCTCGCCGGAGAACGAGACGCGGAACAACCGCAGCGGAACGGTGCCGACGTGGAATTCAGCACAGGCCAGATACGGGAAGGCCTCATTGGAGACATCAAAGGCATCGCCGAGCAGCGCCTGCAGCAGCTCGCGCGACTTCGGCCCCGCAACCGCATACTGAGCCCATTGTTCGGTGACGGAGACCATCTGCACGTCGAGCTCGGGCCACAGCACCTGATGGCAGTATTCCAGATGCTGCATCACCTTGCCGGCATTTACGGTGGTGGTGGTCATTACATAATGATCGGCGGAGAGCCGCGCGGTGGTGCCGTCATCCATCACGAAGCCGTCCTCGCGCAGCATCACGCCGTAGCGCACCTTGCCGATGGGCAGCGTCGAGAAGGTGTTGATATAGACGCGGTCGAGGAACGTGCCGACATCCGATCCGCACAGCGCGATCTTGCCGAGCGTCGAGACATCGCAGATGCCGACGCTGGAGCGCACCGCCTTCACCTCGCGGGTGACGCTCTGCAACCAGTCGCTCTCACCGGGCGCGTTGAACCATTGCGCGCGCATCCATTGGCCGGCTTCAACGAAGGTGGCGCCCGCCGCAGCGGAGGCCGCGTGGCTCGCCGTCAGCCGCGTCGGCTTGAAATGCTTGCCGCTGTGCAGACCCGCAAAAGCACCGATGGCGACCGGCACATGCGGCGGGCGTGCCCGCGTCGCGCCGGTTTCGGCGATGGTCTTCCTGATCTCGCCGGCGAGGATTGCGAGGCCGTTGACATTGGATGTCTTGCCCTGATCGGTCGCCATGCCCAAAGTCGTGTAGCGCTTGAGCTGCTCGACCGAACGGAAGCCCTCCTGCGCAGCGAGAGCAACATCGGTCGCGGTGACATCGTTCTGCAGGTCAACGAACGCCTTGCGGCGCGATCCCTTAAACAGCCAGACCGGATTGTTGCCGGAAGCCTCGTCGCTGGCCGTGATGGGCTTCTGCGTCTGCAACCCGACGCCGACATGCGAAGCAGCTTTTGCGCCGGCCAGCGCGCCGTTCTCCAATGCCTGCGCCAGCGACCATTGCGCGGCTGCGGCGCCTGCGATCTGCATGCCCGGTGGCGTGTCGCTGCAGAGAAATGCCGATCGCTCCTCCGACCAACTGCCCTTGCCGCCGAGATGCGTGGCGATGCCGATGCTCGGCGACCAGCCGCCGGAGACGCCAAGCGTGTCCACAGTGACGCTACGTGTCTTGCCGGTACTGTCGGTGATCTCGATCGTCGTCAGCCTGCGATAGCCTGACGTGTCGGAGACATGCGCGCCGAGAAACTGCGGTGCATTGCCTGCGAGTTTGCGCACCTCAGGCGAAACCTCCGTCCGTGCATCGACCACAACAGCGATCTCGGCGCCGGCCGCTTGCAAGTCGAACGCACTGCGCCAGCCATCGTCCCATGTCGTGAAGATCGCAACGCGTTGGCCCGGCACCACGCCGAAGCGGTTGGTATAAGTGCGCAATGCCGAAGCCAGCAAGATGCCGGGCCTGTCATTGCCGGGAAATACAAGCGGTCGTTCCTGCGCGCCAGCGGCGAGCACGCATTGTTTCGCAACGATCTTCCACAGCCGCTGCCGCGGCATGAACGGCGGGGGCACCGGCAGGTGATCGCTGACGCGCTCGATGGCGCCATATTCGCCGTCATAGGCACCGAACACGGCGGTGCGCTTGAGGATGCGGACATTCGGCAGGGTGCCGAGTTCGGCCTCCGCCAGCGCCGCCCATGAGGCTGCTGTGACGCCATCGATCTGCGCGGTGTCGCTGAGCAATCGTCCGCCGAGCACGAAATCTTCCTCGGCCACGATCACCCGCGCTCCGGCGCGTCCGGCGGCGAGCGCTGCGGCGAGGCCCGCAGGGCCGGCGCCGATCACCAGCAGGTCGCAGAAGGCGTGCGATTTCTCATAGGTGTCGGGGTCGTCGAGGCCGCTGAGTGCGCCGAGGCCCGCCGAGGCACGGATGGCGGGCTCGTAGAATTTCTCCCAGAACGCCGCGGGCCACATGAAGGTCTTGTAGTAGAAGCCGGCATTCAGCAGCGGGCCGGCGAGCTGATGCACGGCCCGCAGATCGAAATTCGGCGACGGCCAGCAGTTCTGGCTCGATGCCTCCAGCCCGTCGAACAGTTCGACCGTGGTCGCCTTGGTGTTCGGTTCGGCGCGCGCGCCCGAGCGCAGCGTCACCAGCGCATTCGGCTCTTCCGGTCCGGCCGAGAAGATGCCGCGCGGCCGGTGATATTTGAACGAGCGGCCGACCAGCATCGTGTCATTGGCGAGCAGCGCAGACGCCAGCGTATCGCCGGCATAGCCGCCATAGGTCTTGCCGTCGAAGGCGAAATTGATCGGCTTCGATCGGTCGATCAGTCCACCGGACGCGAGGCGGCGCGAGATGCTCATGATGCAGCCTCATCATGGGCCAGCACGGCGTCGATCACCTCATGAGTCGAGACGTTACGCGTCACCTTGAGCCAGGCGTGGCAGCCGGCGGCGTGATACCAGTATTCCCTGTGAACGCCGACTGGATTGTCACGCAGATAGACATAGTCGAACATCGCATCGGCATTGTCGGGCGCGGGCCGCGTCAGCGTGGCGTCTCCGGAATAGGAAAATTCCGACGCGTCACGGGATCCGCAATAAGGGCAGGGGATGCGCATGGGGCCTCAGTGCAGATTCGGTTGGGCGCCCTGGCCCTTTTCATCGACGATATGGCCCGAGCGAAACCGGTTCAGCAGCAGGCGTTTGGCGGCGGGATGCGGCTCGTCTTTCGCCAGCAGATGCGCGAAGACGAAGCCCGAGCCCGGCGTCGCCTTGAAGCCGCCATAGCACCAGCCGGCATTGAGATAGAGCCCTTTGACGTGGGTGCGGTCGATGATCGGCGAACCGTCCATCGACATGTCGACGAGGCCGCCCCAGTTGCGCAGCATCCGCGCACGGCCGATGGCCGGCATCAGCGCCATGCCGCCTTCGCAGACGTCCTCGACCACAGGCAGATTGCCGCGCTGGGCATAGGAGTTGTAGCCGTCGATATCGCCGCCGAACACGAGCCCGCCCTTGTCGGACTGGCTGATGTAAAAGTGCCCGGCGCCGAAGGTGATGACGCCGGGGATGATCGGCTTCAGCCCTTCGGAGACGAAGGCCTGCAACACATGGCTTTCGATCGGCAGTCGCATCCCCGCCATCGCTGCCACGCGCGACGACGAGCCGGCGACGGCAAGGCCGATCTTCTTCGCCTTGATCGCGCCGCGCGAGGTCTGCACGCCCACCGCGCGACCGTCGACGATGTCGATCCCTGTCACTTCGCAATTCTGGATCACATCGACGCCGCGGTCGCTGGCGCCGCGGGCATAGCCCCACGCTACCGCATCATGGCGCACGGTGCCGCCGCGCCTCTGCAAGAGGCCGCCCTGGATCGGAAACCGCGCCGCGTCGAAATTCAGGAATGGATAGAGTTGCCGTACGCCCTCGCGATCCAGCAACTCGCTATCGGCGCCGTTCAGCCGCATCATGTTGCCGCGCCGCGCATAAGCGTCGCGCTGACCGTCGGAATGATACAGGTTGAGCACGCCGCGCTGGCTGACCATGGCATTGTAGTTGAAGTCCTGCTCGAGGCCTTCCCACAGTTTCAGCGACAGCTCATAGAGCGAGATATTCTCGGACAGCAGATAGTTGGAACGGATGATCGTGGTGTTGCGGCCGATATTGCCTGACCCGATCCAGCTCTTTTCCAGCACGGCGATATTCCTGAGGCCGTATTCCTTCGCCAGATAATAGGCGGTCGCCAGCCCATGCCCGCCGCCGCCGACAATGACGATGTCGTATTCGGCCTTCGGCGCAGCATCGCGCCATTGCGGCGTCCAGCCTTGGTGGCCGGTGAGGGTTTGCCTGAGCAGCGACGTCAGCGAATAGCGCATGGAGAATCCGGGTGGCGATCAGGCCCGAAGTGTCGCGTATTTCGGGGATCGACGCCAGTCCATGGGCGACATTCAGAAGCCCATCAGCGACATCGTGAGATGATGTCGTTTAGCGTGCCAGCCAGAAGCCGCCCACCACCAGGATCATGGCCAGCAGGCTAATGACCCCGAGCACGGCCGCAGTGATGGCCAGCAGGCCGTGGGAGTCGAGCCATCCGCGTAATGCCTTTTCCATGGTGCTGAAACTCTCCCGGTGATTTGAGTTTATCGTTGCAGGCTGGCACCGTATCAAACACTTCAGGCGCCGTCGTCTCGGACGGTTTCGCCATATTGAAGAATTGACATGCTTGAGGAAGTGACATGGACAATCTGAACACGCAGGGCATTTCGGTGCCGAAGCTCGGCCTCGGCACGTTCAAGCTCACGGGCGACGGCTGCGTCGCCGGCGTGGAAAGCGCTATCGGCCTCGGTTATCGCCACATCGACACCGCCGAAATGTATGGCAACGAGGCGGAAGTCGGCGCCGGCATCAAGGCCTCGGGCATCGCGCGCAAGGACCTGCATGTCACCACCAAGGTCTGGCACGAGAACCTCGCGCCGGATGCCATCAGGCGCGCCTTCGGCACCAGCCTGAAGAAGCTCGGACTCGATGTCATCGATCTCTATCTGGTGCACTGGCCCTCGAAGGGCATGAATCTCCCGACGATCTTCGAGACGCTGCTGAAGCTGAAGGACGAGGGCTGCGTCCGCGCCATCGGCGTGGCGAATTTTCCGGTCAAGCTGATGAAGCAGGCCGTGGAGGAGATCGGCGCCCCGGTCGCCTGCAATCAGGTTGAATATCATGCACTGCTCGACCAGATGAAGCTGCTGACCTATCTGCGGTCGAAGTCGATCCCGCTGGTCGCCTATTGTCCGCTCGGTCAGGGCCGGCTGGCCGACAACGACGCGATGAAGACCATCGCTGCCAAACACGGCGTGTCGGCGGCGCAGGTCGCATTGAAATGGTTGCTCGATCAGGACGGCGTCGCTGCGATCCCGAAGGCGTCGCGCAAGGAAAGCCAGCAGGCCAATCTCGATGCGCTGAAGGTCACGCTGGACGACGACGACCGCAAGGCGATCGCAGCACTGCCGAAGACGCAGCGGCTGGTCAATCCGGGTTTCGCGCCGGATTGGGATTGATCTGTCTTCCCCTCTCCCCCCGCGAAGCGCAGCTTCGCGGGGGGAGAGGGTGCCTGAGCGAAGCGAAGGCGGGAGAGGGGGCGCCACAACGTACGGAGCCTGTGGCGCTCCCTCTCCCGTCTCGAACCGCTGCGCGGTTCGATCCACCCTCTCCCGCTGCGCGCTGCTTCGCCGCGCTGGGGGAGAGGGGAAGGAAGCTCCACATCACCCGTGACTGTGCCCCTTCTTCTTCCCCTCCGCCTTCTTCCCCGTCGGCATCATCACCACGCGGCCATATTTCACGCCGCGCTCCGCAATGATGTGATCGGCAAAGTGCTGCACCTCGCTGCCCATGCCGCGTAGTGCGGTGACTTCCATGCAGTTGTCGCCGTCGAGATGCACATGCAGCGTCGCCAGCGAGAGGTCGTGGTGATGATGATAGGTGTCGACCAGCCGGCGTGAGAGATCGCGCTGGGCGTGATCATAGACATAGACCAGGGCGGCAACGCATTCGCCGGTCTTGCCCTTCTCTTGTGTCGCCTGCTGCATGCCGGCCCTGGCGAAATCGCGGATCGCTTCGGAGCGGTTCTGATAGCCGTGTTCGGCAATCATCGCATCCAGCTCTTCCATCAAGTCGTCGTCGAGCGTGATCGTAATGCGCTGCATCGGTCCTCTCAAGAAGTATGATGAATCTTTGACTTTGTCATACTTGGCATGTCAGTGTGTTCCGGTTGAACCAAGCATAGCCCGGCCGACTGACCGATGCATCGCTCTCTCTTTTCATCGGCCGGAATCGCCCTGGCTTCGCTCGCAGCCGTCACGCCGTCACCTGCGCAGCCGGCGACAGCGCTGTCCCCTGTCGAAGTCGAGGCCCCGCCGCGGCATACAGCCAAGCCACGCGTGCCGCGCAGCGGGACCGAGACGAGTCGTCCGGTCGCGCGCCGCGCCGCTACGCCGACGGCAGCGGCCGGCGGCGTAGGCGTCACGCCCGGGTCCAGCGCAGCGCCAGCACCGCCCGCCTCCGCAAGCGAAAAGACGATCAGCGGCGCCGAGGTCAATGCGCGGCCGCTGTCGCGCCCGGCCGAAGCGCTCGAAGTCGCGCCAGGCCTGATCGTCACCCAGCATTCCGGCGATGGCAAAGCCAACCAGTATTTCCTCCGCGGCGTAAATCTCGATCACGGCACCGATCTCGCCATCTCCATCGACGGCATGCCGGTGAACATGCGCACCCATGGTCACGGTCAGGGCTATGCCGATACCAACTTCCTGATCCCGGAGCTGATCAGCTCAGTCAACGTCCGCAAGGGGCCGTATTTCGCTGACGAAGGCGACTTCTCCTCGGTCGGCGCCATCCATGTCAGCCTGATCGACAGCGTCGCGCGCACCATGGCGTCGATCACATCTGGCAGTTTCGGCTACAACCGCGCCTTCGGCGTCACCTCCGGCAAAGTTGGCGAAGGCACGCTCTTGGTGGCCGCCGAGGCCAATATCTATAACGGCCCGTGGGACAATCCCGACAAGCTCCAGAAGCTCAACGGCGTGATCCGCTACAGCCAGGGCACGGCCGACAACGGTTTGTCGCTGACCGGCATGGCCTATGGCAACAAGTGGAATTCCACCGATCAGGTGCCGCTGCGCGCGATCACTTCCGGCGAGATCGACCGCTATGGCGCGCTCGATCCCAGCGATGGGGGCAATTCGGAGCATTTCTCGCTGTCCGGCCGTCTCCGGCAAACCGATGTGGACAGTGCGACCAAACTCGATTTCTACGTCATCAAGAGCAAGCTCAATCTGTGGAACAACTTCACGTTCTTTCTGAGCGATCCGGTCAATGGCGACCAGTTTCACCAGTATGACGACCGCGTGCTCGGCGGCATCAATGCCGCGCATACATTCAAGTACAATATCGCGGGCTTCCGCAACGAAACCGAGGTCGGCATCCAGAGCCGCTACGACGATATCAATGTCAGCCTCGGCAACACCATCAAGCGGCAATATCTCTCCACCACGCGCAACGACGGCGTGAAGGAAGGCAGCGTCGGCGTGTTCGTGCAGAACACGACGTTCTGGACTGACTGGCTGCGCACCAATATCGGCTGGCGCGGCGACTATTACGACACCACGGTCAATTCGTTCTTCAATCCGGTGAACTCCGGCAGAGCCACGGCGACCATCGGCAGCCCCAAGGCAGGTCTGGTGATTGGTCCCTTTGCGAAGACCGAGCTGTTCCTGAATGCCGGCGAGGGGTTCCACAGCAATGATGCGCGCGGCGTCACCATCAGGGAATCGCCGAGCGACGGTTCGCCGGTGGATAGCTCGCCGTTCCTGGTGAAGACCAAGGGTGCAGAGATCGGATTGCGCACCAAGCTCGTGCCGGGTCTGACCAGTTCGATCGCGCTCTTCATGCTGGATTCCGCCTCCGAAATCCTGTTCGTCGGCGATGCCGGCGACACCGAAGCCAGCCGTCCAAGTCGCCGCGTCGGCTTCGAATGGACCAACGACTACAAGCCCACGTCATGGCTGAGCCTTGAAGCCGATCTCGCGATGACGCGCGCACGCTTCCGCGGCAGCAATGCCGATCAGGCGGCGGCCTATGCGGAGCTCGATGGTTATCCGGCCTCGCAGATTGGCAACGCGCCCGGCAATTTCATTCCCGGCGCTCCCAACATGATCGCCTCGGCTGGCATCAGGCTGGGCGAGGCCACCGGCTGGTTTGGCGCCTTGCGCTATCGTTATTTCGGCCCGCGTCCGCTGACGGAAGACGCAGCCTTCATCTCGCCAGCCACGGGTTTGCTGAACGGTCAGGTTGGTTACCGCTTCGATAATGGCTGGCGGATCCAGCTCGATGCCTTCAACATGCTCGACAGCAAGTCCGACCAGATCACCTATGCCTATGGCTCGCTGCTGAAAACGGACTCGCTGTTCGCTGCGTGTTTCCCGGCGGGCGGCGGGGCGCCGACGGCGCCTGCCGCGGTGTGCCAGACCGGCATCATGGACCGCGTGCTGCATCCGGTCGAGCCGCTGGCACTGCGGGTGACGGCGGCCGGCCGGTTCTGATCTCGCGGTTCTGACTTTGCCGCAGCGCAGCTTGCCTATTCCAGAAGGCGGTAGCATCATCCCTCCCAATGAAAAGAGGCAGGGAGGTGTTGATGCTCGCACGGGTTCGTTCCGTTTCGCGCCGTTGGCTATTCACGCGTGCCAGCGCCGGTTTGAAGGCGCTGCTGGCGATCGTCTCGCTCCCGTTAGCAACAGGGCTCATCATGTCATCGGCCAGTGCCGCCACCTACGTCTATGTCGGTAATGCCGACAGCCAGAACATCAGCATTCTCGAATTGAAGGCGAATGGCAGTCTCGTTGCGATCGATACCGTGGCGGTGCCGGGGCCGGCGAAGCCGGGCGGCTCGCTGCCGCTGGCCATCAGCCCCGAGAAGCACCGGCTCTATGCCGGTTTGCGCAACGAGCCCTACACGGCGGTGACCTTCGATATCGATGCCAAAACTGGAAAACTGAAACTCGTCGGCCCCGGGCCACTGGCCGATTCCATGGCCTATATCGCCGTCGATCGCACCGGGCGATTTCTGCTCAGCGCGTCCTATGGCGGCAACAAGGTGACGGTGAATGCCATCGGGCCGAATGGCGTGATCGCGCCGGCGCAGCAGGTCGTCGCCACCGAACCGAATGCGCATTGCATCATCGTCGATCCCACCAATCGCTATGTGCTGCATACGAGCCTCGGCGGCGATGTCATCTATCAGCAGAAATTCGATGCCAGGGCGGGAAAGCTGACGCCCAACGATCCGCCGACCGTGAGCGTGAAGGCCAAGGGCGGCCCGCGCCATCTGGTGTTCTCGCCGGACAAGAAGTTCGTCTATCTGCTCAACGAACTCGATGCGGCGATCTATGTGTTTCCGTGGGACGCTGCCACCGGCACATTGAAGAAGGAAACGCAGGTCGCCTCTGCCTTGCCCAAGGGCTTCGATGGCAAGCCCTGGGCTGCGGATATCCATCTGACGCCGGACGGCAAGTTTCTCTATGCGTCGGAACGCACCAGCAACACGATCGCTGCGTTCCGTGTCGATCCGAAGACGGGCGCGCTGACGTCGCTTGGCTCCACGGCCACGGAAAAGCAGCCGCGCGGATTCAACATCGATCCGTCGGGCCGCTATCTACTGGTGGTCGGGCAGCTATCGAACAGCATGACGACCTATGCCATCGACAAGGCGACGGGCAGCCTGACCAAGCTGGGCGAAACACCCCTGGGCAAGAATCCGAACTGGGTCGAGATCGTGAATCTGCCGTAAGGACTGTCTCACTTCGAGCCGACGCACCGTCCTCTCGCTCCCTCTCTCCGCAATGCGGGGAGAGGGGTGGGGTGAGGGGCGTGGGCACGTCGATGCCGCAGAGCTTTTCTCTCGTGTCGGCGCGATCCAATCGTCGCTTGATTGTTGTGAGTGTGTGCGCTGCCCCTCACCCGCCGCGAAGACGCGGCGACCTCTCCCCGCAATGCGGGGAGAGGTTAAGACGCCATCCGATAACTCCCACTGATGACCGGGTCGCCGTCCGTCAGCACCAGGCCGCGGGCGACGAGATCTTCCAGATGCGCCAGCACGGAATAGCCGGCGGCACCCGTCAGGCGCGGGTCGAGGCCGATATAGATCGCGCGCACGATGGTCGGGATATCAGCCTCACCCTTGCCGAGACGATGCAGGATCGAGGCTTCGCGGGCGCGGCGGTGGCGAATGAGAAAGCGCACATAGCGCTGCGCGTCGGGAATGTCCGGGCCGTGGCCGGAGAAGTACAGGTCCTCATCGCGCGCTGCGAGTTTGTCCAGCGACGCCATGTAGTCGATCATCGAGCCATCGGGCGGCGCCACGATGGAGGTCGACCAGCCCATGACGTGATCGGCGACAAAGAGATACTTCTTCTCGCGCCAGGCGAAGGCCATGTGGTTGGCGGTGTGGCCCGGCGTCGCCACGCCTTCCAGCGCCCAGCCGTCGCCCTCGATCACCTCGCCGTCGGCCACCAGCACGTCCGGCCTGAAATCGCGGTCGGCACCTGACTCCGGCGAATGTTTTTCGCTCTCGAAGCGCGGCCGCGAGGCGCGGTGCGGCCCTTCGGCATAGACCGTGGCTGATGTGGCGGCCTTGAGCGCCGCAGTATTCGGCGAATGGTCGCTATGGGTATGGGTGACGAGAATATGCGTCACCGTTTCGCCCTTCACCGCATCGAGCAGCGCCTGCAGATGCGCATCATTGGCTGGGCCCGGATCGATGATCGCGACCTTGCCGGTGCCGACGATATAGCTGTTGGTTCCGGTGAAGGTGAAAGGCGAGGGGTTGTTGCAGAGAACCCGGCGCACGTTTGGGCGAACCTGATCGACGACGCCGGGCTTCAGCGGATAATCGCGATTGAACGGAACGTCGTCGTTGGCGCCGTTATCCTTGTCGCTCATGGTCGGTCCTTCCCAGCATGTTCTTCGCCTGTGATGACTAGCAAGGGGAGCGGGGAAAGCAAACGGCGCGGAGACGCGCCAGCCATGCATGCTTAAACACCGTCATGGCCGGGCTTGTCCCGGCCATCCGCGTCCTGCCGTATGCGCCGCCGAGGCGTGGATGCCCGGGACAAGCCCGGGCATGACGAACTCTGGAAGCACAGATCTGGAAGCTACCCGTGTCCCGGCCCGAACATCAGCGATCGGTGCGCACCGACCCCGGCCATCGCGCCATCGCCCACCGCAAGCGCCACGGAGCCCGTCGCGCGCGCCATATCACCACAGGCGAACACGCCGGAGACGGTGGTTTCCTTGAACATGTCGGTCTGCAGGAACGGTCCCATCGGCCCGTCTTCCATGGCACAGCCGAGCTGTGCGCCGAGTGGCGACGCTGGACTGGTGCGCGTCAGCGTGAACATGCCATCGAGCGGAATGATGCGGCCATCCGTGAGTTCGACATCGATGGATGCGCCTGACAATTGCCTGATCGGTTCACGCTCGACGGTGACACTGCGCTGCATCAGTTGCGTGATTTGCTCAGCGTCCGGCGTGAACGCGCCGTTGAGAAACAGCGTCGTCGATCCCCAGTCCGGCAGCATCAAGGCGTGATGCATCGACATCTCCGATGAGGCCAGCACGCCGATACGGCCCTGGTCGAGTTCATAGCCATGGCAATACGGGCAGTGAAACACATGCTTGCCCCAGCGCTCGGTGAGGCCGGGGACATCCGGCAGCGTATCGACGACGCCGGCGGCGAGGATGATACGCCTGGCTTGATAGCGCGCGCCGCTCTCGGCACTGACAGTGAAGTCGTTCGTTTCGCCTTCACTCGTTGTGGCTTTCGCATCGACCCACGCGACCGTAGGATATTTCATCAACTGCGCGCGGGCGTCTGCAGCGATCGCGCCCGGCGGACGCCCGTCCTGACCGAGAAAGCCGTGGGAGTGTTCAGCGAAGCGATTACGGCGCTGGCCGGAATCCATCACCAGGATCTTGCGGCGCGCCCGCGCCAATTGCAGCGCTGCGGAGAGGCCGGCATAGCTGCCGCCGATGACGATGGCATCGAAACTCATTTTGTCTTCCTTGAAATCTTGCTCTGAATTTTGCTGCGATGATCCTCCGCCCGCGCGTGAAAATCCGCGGCGAGCTGCGCCAGCGTGACATCTGCAAGGCGGCCGATCAGAACTGCCTCCGCTTCCGCGAAGGCCGATGTGAGCGAGTGATTGACCGCCTGTTCGACGAGGCAGGTCGGGCTTTCCAGATGAATGCCCATCGCCATCAGGCTGGGCTTGCCCAACGCGTCATAGATGTCCTTCAGCGTCACCGTGGACAGATCCCGCGCGATCTCCCAGCCGCCGCCATGACCCTTTTCGGAGCGCACGAGGCCCGCTTCGCGCAGCCCAGCCATGGTGCGGCGGACGACCACGGCATTGGTGGTCATGCACATGGCCAGTTCGGCGGAGGTCATCGGGCGGTTCTGCTCGGCCATGTGCAGCAGCGCATGCAGCGTGGCGGAGAGGCGGTTGTCTCGTCTCATGTAACTTATGATGATACATGAAAGGGCGAGCGTCAAGGCGCTCCCTTTTCCCTCCCCCCGCGCGAAGCGGAGCTTCACTAGGCGGGGAGGGTGGCCGGCTTTTAGGCCGGTCGGGTGGGGGCGCCACAAACTCTGACGTCACGTGGGGCACCCCCACCCCGGCCTATCGGCCGACCCTCCCCGCAAGGGGGAGGGATTCAACTGGCACCGGCGCAAATACGGATGTCCAAAATAAAAAATGCCCGGCGCGAGGCCGGGCATTTCGAAGTTTTGAAGTCTGAAGCGTAGACGCTTAACCGAACGCCTGGATGCCCGTGATGGCGCGGCCGAGGATCAGCGCGTGCACGTCATGCGTGCCCTCATAGGTGTTCACGGTCTCCAGGTTCTGCGCGTGGCGCATCACATGGTATTCGGCCTGGATGCCGTTGCCGCCGTGCATGTCGCGGGCCATGCGGGCGATATCCAGTGACTTGCCGCAATTGTTGCGCTTCACCACCGAGATCATGTCCGGATGGAAATTGCCCTCGTCCATCAGGCGGCCGACGCGGAGCGAGCCCTGCAGGCCGAGCGAGATTTCGGTCAGCATGTCGGCGAGCTTCTTCTGCACCAGCTGGGTAGCCGCGAGCGGACGGTTGAACTGCTTGCGGTCCAGCGTGTACTGGCGGGCGCGGGCCATGCAGTCTTCGGCGGCGCCGAGCACGCCCCATGAGATGCCGTAGCGGGCGCGGTTGAGGCAGCCGAACGGACCCTTGAGGCCCGACACGTTGGGCAGCAGGTTTTCTTCCGGCACGATCACGCCGTCCATCACGATTTCGCCGGTGATCGAAGCGCGCAGCGAAAGCTTGCCGCCAATCTTCGGTGCCGTGAGGCCCTTCATGCCTTTCTCGAGGATGAAGCCGCGGATCTGGTTGTCATGTGCGGCGGACTTCGCCCAGACCACGAACACGTCGGCGATCGGGGCGTTCGAGATCCACATCTTGGAGCCCGAGAGCTTGTAGCCGTCCGACACCTTCTCGGCGCGGGTCTTCATGCCGCCGGGATCGGAGCCGGCATCGGGCTCGGTGAGGCCGAAGCAGCCGACCCACTCGCCGGTGGCGAGCTTGGGCAGGTACTTCTTGCGCTGGTTCTCGTCGCCGTAAGCATAGATCGGATACATCACCAGCGACGACTGCACCGAGTTCATCGAGCGGTAGCCCGAGTCGACGCGCTCGATTTCGCGGGCGACAAGGCCGTAGGCGACATAGCTGGCATTGGCGCAGCCATAATCTTCCGGCAGCGTGATGCCGATCAGGCCGAGCTCGCCCATCTCGTTGAAGATTTCGCGGTCGGTATGCTCATTGAGATAAGCGTCGTTGACGCGCGGCAGCAGCTTGTCCTGGGCGTAAGCGCGCGCGGTGTCGCGGATCATGCGCTCGTCTTCGGTGAGCTGGTCATCGAGCAGGAACGCATCGTCCCACTGGAAACTTGCAGCGGCCGGCTTGTCCTTTGCCTTGGGGGCAACGCTCATCGAAATCCCTTTCACATCATGGCTGAGTAATGCGCATTGGCTGCGCGTGTTCTGGTCGCAAGCGCTGTTTCGCTCAACAGGGTGCCGTCTCAGGCGGCACCCGCGCATTGCGTGCTACGGCATTTTAGGTCTTTGAACTATCGCCATCAAGCTGTTCGTTGCAGGCGATCTCGATGCCGAAACCCGACAGGCCCTTGTAGTCATGGGTCGACGAGGTCAGATGGCGGATCGAGGTGACGCCGAGATCGCGCAGGATCTGTGCACCGACGCCGATTTCACGCCACTGCCGGTTGCGGTCGGCTTCCGCCGACTTCGGCGCATCGAGCGGCTCGACGGGCACGCCCGCGGCACCGTCGCGCAGATAAACCAGCACGCCGCTGCCGTTCTTCTTGAAGCGTTCCAGCACGGGCTGCATCTTGGCCGGGCCGAAAAACACGTCGCGCACGATGTTGGGCTTGTGGAAGCGCGTCAGCACGTTCTTGCCGTCGCCGACGCTGCCGTAAACGAAGGCAACATGGTGGATCGGATCGAAGGGCGAGCGATAGGAATAGCCGTGCAGCGGGCCGATCGGACTGTCGGTGGTGAAGGTCGAGACGCGCTCGATCAGCTTCTCGCGGGCCTGACGATAGGCGATCATGTCAGCGATCGTGACATGCTTGAGCTTGTGCTTGGCCGCGAAGTCGACGACCTGCTGGCCCTTCATCACCGAGCCATCGTCGTTCATCAATTCGCTGATGACGCCGACGGGCGCGAGATTGGCCAGCTTGCAGAGATCGACGGCGGCTTCGGTATGGCCGGAGCGCATCAGTACGCCGCCCTCCCTAGCGATCAGCGGGAAGATATGACCGGGACGGGCGAAGTCATTGGCGCCGGCATTCGGATTGGCCAGCGCGCGGCAGCACGAGGCACGCTCATCGGCCGAAATGCCGGTACCGCCATCGGGCTTGTAGTCGATGGAGACGGTAAAGGCGGTGGTGTGGTTGCTATCGTTGTTGACGACCATCGGATCGAGCCGCAGCCGGCGGGCATCCTCGGTGGTGATCGGCGCGCAGACGATGCCGGAGGTATGCCGGATGATGAAGGCCATCTTCTCGGCGGTACAGAACGATGCGGCGACGATGAGGTCGCCTTCACCCTCGCGGTCGTCATCGTCGGTCACCACGACCATTTCGCCGGCGGCAAAGGCTTGCAGAACGTCTGAAATCGGGTCGGCCATAAAATTCGCCTCGGATGCACTCTTGCTCTGTGTGAGGTCCATATGGCGCAGAGCGGGGGGCGGTGCAACCCGCGGAAATGGGGGGCGGTATGCGGGTTCGCAGTGCGGAATGGGGCAATGCCATTCCGTGTCGCCGAATCGCAGCCGCCGGGCGGCCGGCATCGGAGATACCACCACATCGACCGGCTCGACCCGAACTTTGGCAAGAACTGAAGCCTCACGACGATTGGCAGGCCCGGTTGCGGGCGATAGGCTGCTGCGGCGAGTCGCACCTGTAAATTTTGGCTGTTGGCCGACAACCGCCGGCTTCAATCGAGTGTCACGTAAGGATTTGTAAACTACGGGTGTTTGTTATGTGCGGACAGCGCCGGCAACGGGGGGTAATCGCCGATCCTTTCAACCTGCAAAGCCTTCACATCACCAAGCTTGCCTGACCGGCCATTCGATGTCGTCGAGATATCATTATGAACAGTCCTGCTAAACGATTTTACGCCTTCGCAGCCAAAGACATCGGTGACGCGGGCTGGGATCGGGACAATGGCGACGCTTTTGGCGACTCGTTGATGCTGTCGGCGCTTGCGGTTCATCCGATTGAAACCCGGAAACTTGCGGCTGCGGCCGGCAACGACGACGGATCGTTTCCGCTGGCAGACCCCACGATGACCAGCGCGTCGAGCGCCGACGCCGCCGTCAACAACGCGGCCAAGCCCGTCGCCACCGTTACGCAACTCGCCAATTACCTGATCACCGGCTTCTGGCAATACAACTACACGATCGCGCATCACTGGGCGGTGACGACGATCAGCTACAACATCAACGGATTGACGCCCACCGAGCAGTTTCTCGCGCAGTCGGCGCTCAATGCCTGGCATGAGGTAGCCAATGTCAGCTTCGTCCAGACCACCGGCGTAGCCAACATCACGTTCAATCACAACGGCTCGATGACCGCCTTCGAGACCGACAATTACAACGGCGCCGGGATCATCAGTTCCGCCACCATCGACATCAGCGCCGACTGGATTACCAGCGACGGCGGCGCCTATGACGGCAAGACCGGCATCGATAGCTACAGCTACCAGACCTACATCCACGAGATCGGCCACGCGCTCGGTCTGGGCCATCAGGGCCCCTACAACGGCAGCGCCTCCTATGCGACCGGCGCCACCTACGCCAACGACACCTGGCAATATTCGATCATGTCGTATTTCCAGCAGTCGTTCTATGCGGGCAGTTCGACCCGTTATGTGATCACGCCGCAAATGGCCGATATCGCCGCCGTTGCGGCGATCTACGGCGCGGCGACCACTCGGACCGGCGACACCGTCTATGGTTTTCACAATACCGGCGGATCGATCTACGACTTCACAGCCTATAATCAGGCCCCGGCACTGACGATCTACGATAGCGGCGGCAGCGATACCCTGGACTGCTCGGGCTACACCGCCGCGCAACTGATTGATCTGCGGCCCGGTGCGTTTTCGTCGGTCGGCGGATTGACCAACAATATCGGCATTGCCACCAGCACTGTCATCGAAACCGGAATCGGCGGCAGCGGCAATGATACGATGATCGCGAACGATCTGGGCTGTACGCTGATCGGCAACGCTGGCAGCGACACGCTGACCGGCGGCAGCGGCAATGACAGGCTTGTCGGGGGCACCGGCGTCGATCTGCTGACCGGCGGTGGCGGCACAGATACATTCGTGTTCGTCACCGGCGACAGTTCAGCCGCAAGCGGCCAGCACGACCGGATTGCCGACTTCATCGCCGGAACCGACCGCATCGACCTGACCGGCATCGACGCGATCACCGCGACGGCAGGCTACGATCTGTTTCGCTTTATCGGCACAGTCCCTTTCGACGGCGTAGCCGGAGCCTTGAATTACCTTTTTGATGGCTCCCGCGGCGTCACCGTTCTGGAGGGCGACACCAACGGAGACCGGATCGCAGACTTCGCTATCGACTTCACCGGCAATCTCGTCATCGGCCCCAGCGATCTGGCGGGGATCTCGCTCGCCACCACGGTCATCGAGACCAGCGGATCGACGAGCCTGACCAGGATCGGAAGTTTTTTCTATCTCTATAGCGGCGGCGCCGGGCCGCTGCTGAAGCAATCCGGCGCCGGCGTGGCTGCTGCTCAATTCGGTGGATGGACGCCGATCGCGGCCGAGCAGATTTCGGGCGGCTATGAAGTGGCTTGGAAGATGGCCAGCCTCGATCAATATACGGTCTGGATCACCGACAACAGCGGTAACTACACCTCGTTCAACGGCGTCATGTCCGGCACCAATCCGACATTCGAAGCGCTGGAAACAAGCTTTCATCAAGATCTCAATGGCGACGGCACCACCGGCCTTGCGGCCACCTTCATCGAAGCCAGCGGATTGACCAGTCTGACCCAATTCGGAACGACATTTTATCTCCTCGCCAGCGGTACCGGCCCATCATTGAAGCAAAACGGCGCCGACGTGACAGTGGCGCAGTTTGGCGACTGGACACCGATCGGGGCGGAACAGACATCGAGCGGCTACCAAGTCGCCTGGAAGATGGCCGGTGCCGACCAGTACACGATCTGGACCACTGACAGCAGCGGCAACTATATTTCTTTTAGCGGCGTGATGTCCGGCAGTAGCACGACACTGCAATCACTCGAAGCAAGCCTCCACCAGGACCTCAACGGCGACGGGGTCACCGGGCTGCGCAGCACAGTGATTGAGGCCAACGGTGCGACCAGCCTTGTCGCCGCCGGCAATACGTTCCTGCTCCTCAGCGGCGGGGCCGGACCCTCGCTGAAGCTGTCCGGCACCGATGTCACAGTGGGGCAGTTCGGCGACTGGACACCGATCGGGGCGGAACAGACATCGAGCGGCTACCAAGTCGCCTGGAAGATGGCCGGTGCCGACCAGTACACGATCTGGACCACTGACAGCAGCGGCAACTATATTTCTTTTAGCGGCGTGATGTCCGGCAGTAGCACGACACTGCAATCACTCGAAGCAAGCCTCCACCAGGACCTCAACGGCGACGGGGTCACCGGGCTGCGCAGCACAGTGATTGAGGCCAACGGTGCGACCAGCCTTGTCGCCGCCGGCAATACGTTCCTGCTCCTCAGCGGCGGGGCCGGACCCTCGCTGAAGCTGTCCGGCACCGATGTCACAGTGGGGCAGTTCGGCGACTGGACACCGATCGGGGCGGAACAGACATCGAGCGGCTACCAAGTCGCCTGGAAGATGGCCGGTGCCGACCAGTACACGATCTGGACCACTGACAGCAGCGGCAACTATATTTCCTTTAGCGGCGTGATGCCCGGCAGTAGCGCGACACTGCAATCACTCGAAGCAAGCCTCTACCAGGACCTCAATGGCGACGGGTTCACCGGGCTGCATGGCACCGTGATCGAGGCCAACGGCGCAACCAGCCTGATCGCCATCGGCAATGCGTTCTATCTCGCGAGCGGCGGAGCGGGACCTTCGCTGAAGCAGTCGGGCGCCGACGTGACAGTGGGGCAGTTCGGCGACTGGACACCGATCGGGGCGGAACAGACATCGAGCGGCTACCAAGTCGCCTGGAAGATGGCTGGTGCCGACCAGTACACGATCTGGACCACTGACAGCAGCGGCAACTATATTTCCTTTAGCGGCGTGATGCCCGGCAGTAGCGCGACACTGCAATCACTCGAAGCAAGCCTCTACCAGGACCTCAATGGCGACGGGTTCACCGGGCTGCATGGCACCGTGATCGAGGCCAACGGCGCAACCAGCCTGATCGCCATCGGCAATGCGTTCTATCTCGCGAGCGGCGGAGCGGGACCTTCGCTGAAGCAGTCGGGCGCCGACGTGACAGTGGGGCAGTTCGGCGACTGGACACCGATCGGGGCGGAACAGACATCGAGCGGCTACCAAGTCGCCTGGAAGATGGCCGGCGCCGACCAGTACACGATCTGGACGACCGACAGCAACGGCAACTACCTCTCCTTCAACGGCACGACGACAGGCGCCAGCCCAAGGCTGCAAGCATTCGAGCCCAGTTTCCATCAAGACCTGAATGGCGACGGCTTTACCGGTATTTTCAACGGTGGACTCAACAACCAATCATTTGCGTTCCGGCCCGGCATCGGCGCAGAGCTGATATCGGACAGCAGCAGCATCGCGCTGGAGGGGTTCGCCGCGGTCTCCAGCATGCAGGAACTGACCGCCGCGTTGCACGAGGCGCAAGCCGGCCAACCGCAAACGCTGTTCCAGTCGATCAACAACGGTCAGGACACCCTGATCGACCTCGGTGATCACGACAGTCTCACGCTGGCGAACGTGCATCTTGCCGATCTCCAAGCTAGTCATTTTCTGATTCTGTAGTTTCACTCAGCCACCGGTCAGGGCAGCACCTCTCGCCGCTCCGTCAGCTGCGTGTCCATTTCGGCGCGTTTATCGTCCAGCAGGCCCTGATCGGCGGCCTCGATCACCTCATACAGCGCATGGGCGTCGCTGAGCCGGGGCACGGTGACGTAGTCGGCGCCGGCGGCGTAAATATCGCTCACGTCGCCGAGCACGTCCGCCGTGGAGATGATCTTGGCGGTCGGGTTGATCGAGCGGACATGGCGGACCAGCTTCTCGTTATTCGCGCCCTTCAGCAGCGAGTCCGGCACGCTGAGGATGATGATCTCGGCCTTGCCGACGCCGGCATGGACCAGCGTGTCGACATTGCTGATGTCGCCATAGATCACGTGCTGGCCGCGCCCGACCAAAGTGCGGAAGACGTTCGGATTGAAGTCGACGACGCTGATCTGGTCGAGCAGTGACGCGTTCTGGCGCTCGATCTCGGCGAGCAGGGCGGACGCGGTGCGGAAGAAGCCGAGAATGACGATGCGGCGGGCGTCGCCATGGCCCTCGGCATGATCGCCCTCGCGGCCCTGGCCGTGATCGAGGTCGCGCAGCCCGATGCGCTTCATCGGGCCGATCAAGAGGCGCGTGATCTGGTCGCTGCGCATCATCGCGAAGGTCGAGAGGACCGCCAGGATCACGAAGGCGAAGGATGCCGCGCTGGAGGTCTGCGTGGTGATATGGCCGGCGGCAATTCCCGTTTGCAGCACCACCAGCGAGAATTCGCTGATCTGCGCCAGATTGAGCGCCGGCAGCAGGCTGGCGCGCAGGCCCTGCTTCATCAGATACAGGGGCGTGAAGGTCGTGAGCATACGGCTGATCACGGTGAACAAGGCGATGATCAGGGCGAGACCGATGGTCGCGCCGTTCGGGATCGGGATCGTCATGCCGACGGCGACGAAGAACAGCGTGATGAAGAAGTCCCGCAGCGTCGTCACCTTGGCGGTGACGTCGAGCGCGTAGGGGAAGGTCGACAGCGATACGCCGGCGACCAGCGAGCCCATCTCGCGCGACAGATGCAGCCGCTCGGCGATTTCGCCGATCAGGAAGCACCAGGCCAGCGCGCCCAGCAGCACCAATTCCGGCCGCCGCGCGATCTGGTGGAACAGCGCCGGCAGCACGTAACGGCTCAGGATCAGCGCAGTGGCGACCAGTACGCCGACGCGGGCGATCGACAGCGCGATGACGCTGACCTGCAGGTCGGCGAGGCTCGGCTGCACTGCCAGAAACAGGATCGCGAAGATGTCCTGCAGCACCAGGATGCCGAGCGTGATGCGGCCGGGCAGTGTGTCGAGCTCGCGCTTCTCGTAGAGCACCTTGACGATGACCACGGTGGAGGAGAGCGCACAGGCGACGCTGAGATACAACGCGTCGAACCCGCCGCCACCGAGCTTGAGCCCGAGTGCCATGAAGAAGGCCGCGCCGAGCACGCAGCCTGCGATCAATTGGCCGCCCGCGGCGAACAGAATGACCTTGCCGGCGCGGATGATCTTCTTCAGATCGATCTCGAGACCGATCATGAACAGCATGAAGATCAGGCCGAGTTCGGAGATCGTGCTGATGGATTCGTCCGACTTGACCCAGCCGATGCCGAATGGCCCAATGATGAAGCCGGCAATCAGATAAGCAAGAATCAACGGCTGACGGGTGAAATGCGCAATAAGCCCGATGCCCCACGCAAACAGGATACACAGCGTGATATCGCGGATTAAGTCGTGCATGCCCCTGCCGGAAAAGCCTTACATTTCGGCGGCACTCTAATGGTGCGCCGCGTGAGGGCAAAGGGGTAATATCCGGCATTCGGCGCGCGATACACGCGGAGGGCGGTCCAACGAGGCAGCCTTCGTCATAAAAGGCTTCAGGGAGACGACGTTCATGACCACTGCACGGTTCGACTATGCGCCATTGCTGCCTCCGGGCCTGCCCGCGGCTGCGGCAAAATGGACCGGTCTCGCCAAATACAGCTTCGTCGGCGGGAACAACGATATGGACCAGGTGCCGGTGGAGGGTCTGACTGCCGCCGCTAATGCCGTCATGCTGCGCGAGGGACGCACGCTGGCAACCTACGGTCTGGCGAGCGGTCCGCAGGGCTATCTGCCGCTGCGCACTTTCATCGCCGCCAAGCTGAAGCGCGACGCAAGCATCGATTGCAGCGCCGATGACATCCTGGTTGTCTCCGGCTCGCTGCAGGCGCTCGACCTCGTCAATCACAGCCTGCTCGCCAGGGGCGACACCGTCATCATCGAGCGCGACTGCTATCAAGGCTCCATCAACCGGCTCACCCGTCTCGGCGTCAATATCGTCGGCATCCCCTTGGATGACGACGGCATGCGAATGGACGCGCTGGCCGCAGCATTGGAAGATCTGAAGGCGAAGGGCATCCGGCCGAAATATATCTATACGATCCCGACCGTGCAGAACCCGACCGCCACCATTATGCCGGAAAGTCGTCGCCGCGAGCTGCTGGTGCTGTCGGCCAGATATGGCGTCCCCATCTTTGAGGACGATTGCTATGCCGACCTGATCTGGAACGGCGAGCGTCCGCCGGCGATTCACGCGATGGATAAGACTGGCAGCGTGATCCATATCGGCTCGTTCTCCAAGTCGATCGCGCCTGCACTCCGCGTCGGTTACATCGTCGCGCCCTGGGAGATCATGTCACGCATGCTGGCGCTGAAGACCGATGCCGGCTCCGGCGCCCTGGAGCAGATGGTCCTCGCCGAATATTGCGTGCCGCATTTCGCTGATCATGTGCTGAAGGCAACACGCGGGTTGCGCGCCAAGTTGGAGACGCTGATGGATGCGCTCAACGAGCAGTTCGGCACGGCGGCGGAATTCGACGAGCCTAAAGGTGGCATCTTCCTGTGGGTGAAACTGCCCGCCAATGTCGATGCGATGAAGCTCTATCAGGCCGCGCTCAAGGCCGGCGTGTCGATCAATCCCGGCCCGGAATGGTCTGTCGACAAGGCCTATGCGCACAGCCACATTCGCATCTGCTTTGCCAGCCCCACGCATGACGAAATCCGCGAAGGGATCGCGGTCCTCGCTGATGTCTGCCGGCAGGAGTTCGGCGTGCCAGAGCGGATCGCGAATGTGGAGAAACGCGCGCGGGGGTGAGAGCTTGTCGCGGAGGGGCGGGAGCCTACTTCTTCGCGCCCTTTGCCGCAGCCTTCGCCGGCGTCGCTGCCTTCTTCGGCGCCGGCGCGCTGTCGACGGCGGTGTTGATGTCGTCGATCAGCTTGGTGATGCGCGCGGCGTTGCTGCCGAGATCGCCTTCGAAATAGCGTGACGACGAGCGGATATCGACGCGCGAGCCTTCGCCGTCGGGGGTGAAACGGATCGAGACGTCCTCGCGAAAACCCATGATAGGGGTGCGCGCCACCGCCTCGATGCGGCCAATGCGGCGCGGCGGCTGCGGCGGACGCTCGTCGATGACGATCCACTTGCGCTTTTCGACCAAAGCGCGCGTCACGTCATAGGCGCGTTGCACCGGCACCTCCAGCTCCACCGGCTCGATATCCGGATAGGCGGTGCGCTGCTGCTCCGCGGAGTAGAGGCCGGAATAGACGGCTGAATTGGTGCCGTCGCCGGTCCGCAGCCGCGCCAGCGCCTCGAAGCGCGGCGGGTCGACCGGGTCGGTGGTGATGTCGTGGATCTTCGGCAGTTTGCGGTACTGGTACGCAAGGTAGCCGGGATAGGCGAGGATCACCACGTCGAGCATCAGCGCCACCATGATCACGCTCATGCCGCGCGAGCCGTTCTGCCAGATCGCTGCAAAGCCCGCGAGCGCCACCAGGATCGACAGGCCGGCGAATCCCAACGCGCCGAAGAAGGTCATCAGTGCCGGTTTGACTTCGAGGAACCCGAAGCGGACGATGATGATCGAGGTGAGGGCTGCAATGGCGGCGAAAACCGCGAGGCGCCGCGCCCACAGCGCCAGGCTGGATACTGGCTCCGACTGGTAAGCGGCCGAAAACCTGCGTGCCATGGGGAATTTCTGCCGGATTGAGCTTGCGAAGGCGCTGATAGCGCCGGGTTCCGAATAGGGTGCTTGAGACCATGCCGGGCCGGGAATTTCAAGGCACTTTGGCGGACGGCGGCTATCGTTTAGAGTTCTTTTGCCTTGAACTTTATAATGGATCCACAAGCGATCCCTCATCCTGAGGAGCGGTCTCTTCGACCGCGTCTCGAAGGATGTGCAAAACAATCATGGTTCGAGACGCGCGCAAGAGCGCGCTCCTCTCCATGAGGGCAGGGAGTGCCGATGCTGGTCGAAACCACGGATTATGAGACGCTCGCCCGCAATTTTCGCTGGGATGTGCCGGAGCGATTCAACATCGCGACGGTGGCCTGCGACCGTCATGCCGATGGTAGCGGGCGGCTGGCGCTGATCTATGTGGACGAGGACCGCGGCACGCATCGTTTCTCCTTCGACGAGATGCAGGCTTTCTCGCGCAGCTTCGCCAACGTGCTGAAGGCGGATGGCCTGCAGCGCGGCGACCGCATTGCGGTGTTTTTGTCGCAATCGGTGGAATTGCCGGTGGCGCATCTCGCGGCGTTCCGGTCCGGGCTGGTGTCGGTGCCGCTGTTCACGCTGTTCGGTGAGGACGCGTTGGAATTCCGCCTTGCCAATTCCGGGGCCAAGGCGATCGTCACCGACGCGAGTGGCTGGGACAAGTTGTCGAAAATCCGCGAGCGGCTGCCTCATTTGCAAGATATCTACGTCACGGACAGTGCACCGCATGCCGGTGCCAAATCGTTCTGGTCGGCGATCGAGGCGGCGTCCGAAGACTTCACCACGGTCGATACGTCCTGCGACGATCCCGCGATCATCATCTACACCTCGGGCACGACGGGAAATCCCAAGGGCGCGCTCCATGCGCATCGCGTGCTGCTTGGCCATCTGCCCAATGTGGAGATGGTGCACGGTTTCTTCCCCAAGCCCGGCGACGTCTACTGGACACCGGCGGACTGGGCGTGGATCGGCGGACTGTTCGATGCATTGTTTCCGGCCTGGTATCACGGCGTGCCGATCGTCGGCTATCGCGCCAGGAAATTCGAACCTGACGCCGCGATGCAGCTGATGGCCGATCACAAGATACGCAATGTGTTCCTGCCGCCGACGGCGCTGAAGCTGATGCGGCAGGCAAACGTGAAACATGATGGCGTGAAGCTGCGCAGCATGCTCACCGGCGGCGAGTCGCTCGGTTCGGAATTGCTCGACTGGGTGCGCAATACGTTCGGCATCGACGCGCATGAGATCTACGGCCAGACCGAATGCAATCTCGTGGTCGGCAACAATGCCGATCTGTTTCCGATCCGGCCCGGCTCCATGGGCAAGCCGACGCCGGGTTTCGATGTGCGTATCGTTAATGAGCAGGGCGAAGAACTGCCGCGCGGCGAACGCGGCATTGTTGGTATCAGACAGCCCAATCCCTGCACCATGCTCGGCTATTGGCAGAACCCCGAAGGCACCGCCAAGAAATTCGCCGGCGAATTCCTGCTGACCGGCGATCTCGGCATTCAGGATGATGACGGTTACTTCTGGTACGTCTCGCGCGAAGACGACGTGATCACCTCAGCCGGCTATCGCATCGGCCCCTCCGAGATCGAGCACACGCTGTTGAAACACCCGGCGGTGGCGCTGTCGGCGGTGGTCGGTATTCCCGATCCGATCCGTACCGAAGCCGTGAAAGCCTGGATCGTGCTGCGTCCGGGTTTTGAACCGAGTGACGAGCTGGCGCGCGAGCTGCAGGACTTTGTGAAATCGCAACTCGCCGCCCATGAATATCCGCGTTACGTGCAGTTTGCGGAGTCGCTGCCGATGACCGCGACAGGCAAGGTGCTCAGGCGGGAATTGCGGGCGCTGGGGTAGAGCGCTCTTTCTTACTCTCCCCGCATTGCGGGGAGAGGGAGCGCACGGCCGGCGCTTCGCCTCACATCCCCGGCACCTTGATCCCCATCTCCTTCAGCGCTGCCAGTAGCTTCAGCGGCGGCTCCATCTGGATTGCGGGGACCTTGCCCGTTTCCAGCAGGCTCTTCAGGCCCGACAGGATCGCCGGCCAGCCTGCGCGTCCGCCGGACAGGATGTCGTCACTGAGTTGGCGATCATGCGCCTGCGTCATCGTCAGCTTCACCGTCTCGGCCGACGGCATGAGATCATAGGTGACGAGTGTCGAGCCGAGCGCTTCGACAAGTCCGGGCCAGTTGACGTCCCAGGTGATGACAAGTTTGCGCGGCGGATCGTGTTCGATCACCTCGCCCGAAACATGCAATGATCCATCCGGCGCGAGCACCTTGAACGCGCCGCCGACGTTTCCCTCAAGCTGCACCGCGAAGCCGGAGAAATACTGCCGGCTGAACTCCGCCGAGGTCAGTGCCTGCCAGACCTTCTCGGGCGTCGAAGCGATATAGATCGTGTAGACGATCGCGGGCTGGAACCTGTTGATATCGATCATGGCCGTTGCTCCATGCGTGCAGTGACAGGCAACCAGATGGCGCCCTGCCGGGCAAGTGTGTTTTGCTGCGAGCAATACGAGTGCTAGTGTTAAGACAACACACCGTCGTCATGCCCGGCCTTGTGCCGGGCATCTACGTCTTAGCCTGCAGTGAAGGCGTGGATGGCCGGGACAAGCCCGGCCATGACGTAGATAAAATCGGAATAGGAGCGTGCCGATGTCCCTGCAAGTCTATCTCGCCTTTGTCGCTGCCTGCATTGCGCTGGCACTGCTACCCGGCCCCAACGTCACGCTGGTGATCGCCAACGGGCTGCGTTACGGCACGCGCGCGGCGATGATCAGCATTGCCGGCACGCAAGCGGGGCTTGCCGTGGTGATCGGCATCGTCGCGCTGGGGCTTGCGACGCTGATGGCCACCATGGGCTATTGGTTCGACTGGGTGCGCTTTGCCGGCGCTGCCTATCTGGTGTGGCTCGGCATCAAGATGGTCCGCGCGCCGGTCGAGGGCATCGACGCGGATACGCCGCCGGCGCCGCCGCGCGGCGGCTTCTTCCTGCAGGGCATGATGGTGCTGCTCAGCAATCCGAAAGTGCTGGTGTTCTTCGGTGCCTTCATTCCGCAATTCGTTGATATGGAGAAGAACCACATCCTGCAGGTCGGAATCCTTGGTGCGACTTTCATGGTGACGGCCGCGCTCACCGATATCGTCTATGCGGTGGCCGCGGGCCGTGCGCGACAATTCTTCTCGGCACGGCGCACGCGGTTGCTGTCGCGCATCTCCGGCGGCTTCATGATCGGCGGCGGGGTCTGGCTGGCGCTGACCCGAGCGCGGTGAATCTTTTGTCGCGGTGAACCTTTCGCCGCATCGTCACGTCAAACTTCGGGGCGCGCCGCGCCGTGCCATGAGGTTTCGCCGTGCCCGACATTCCCTGGTTCGTCTATGCCATGCTGCTGGCGCCGTTCGGCCTGATCCTGGTCGCCGCCGGCTATAAATATCTGCAGGTCCGCGCCGCCAGCGACTGGCCTTCCACATTTGGCAAGGTGATCGTCTCGACCTCCGAAGTACGAGACGTCAAGGTGCTCGACGACACGCGCGAGGAGCGCAAGCGCACCGAAAAACGCAATTTTGCGAACATCGTCTACGAATACACCGTTAGCGGACAGAAGCTTACGAACAATCGCGTCAGCATCGGCGAGGACCGCGGCAATTTCGAAGTCGCCGAGACAATCGCGCGCTATCCGGTCGGCACCGCGGTGATGGTCTACTACAACCCGCGGCACCCGCGCGACGCCGTGCTCGATCGCGAGATGCCGAAGGGCATTGGCGGTTGCCTTGGCATCGCTGCAGTCATCGTGCTGGCGATCGTGGTCGGCGGCATCTTTGGCGGCGTCCGCATCAACGAATTCATCGCGGCGCATCTTGTCGATCCAAAAGTGTCCCCGATCGTGACGGCGCTCTGCGGGTTCGGCTTTCTCGTTGCCCTGTTCGGGTTGGCGCTACACCGGCAGGGGTCTCTGGCCAAGAAGTGGCCGGTGGTGCCCGGCACCGTCAAACTGGGCGCGCCCGAGACCTATGTGAGCAGGGACAGCGACACCGGTCGCAGCGGGCCGGTGATGCAGACCCGGAACGTGCAGTACAACTATCGCTTCAAGCACGTTGCCTATATCGGGTCCGCCGGAAGCCTGAGCACGAGCAACCCGAACCCGCCGCAATGGCAGTTGCGGCTGTTCGGGACGGACTACAAGAACGGTGACGCGGTGAAGGTCTTCGTCAATCCGAACAACCCGTCTGACTCGACGCTGAGCCCGGGTGGCCGCGCTGCCTATTTCCTGTGGGCGGTCGCGGCGGGATTTGTGGTGGTGGCTTATTTCATCGGGACGCACGGCTAGGCACTTCACGCCGCGCGGGTGCATTGGCAGCATCAAGAGCTAGAGATGCGATGCGCGCGGCGTGATCAGCGTCGCCTCGATCTCCGTGAAGATGCGCGTCAGCCGCTCCGCCCACTCCGTCTGGCCGCTTGGGTCGGTGATCAGATCCTGCCGGATCTCGATGCCCGTATTCATCAGTCCGCGCTTCTCGCCATGGACGGGGATCGTGTAGTCGGTCGCGTCGGAGACCGCATAGGGTTCGTTGTCGCCCACCACCAGATCGGCTTCGGCGCGCAACAGCTGCAGCAGCAATGGCGGCAGTTTGCTGTCGTGCTGATAGAGCGTGCCGATATGCCAGGGGCGGGGAATGCCGGCATAGACAGGCGTGAAACTGTGCAGCGACACCAGCACTGTCGGCTGGCCCTTCGCCAGCCTTGCATCGATCACCTCGTCGATGCGCCGGTGATACGGATCGAAGATCAGCTCGCGCCGGCGCGCCTTCGCATCGGACGTGAGACCGTCATTGCCGGGCACGGTGGTCGCCTCGCTGATCAGCGGAATCGCGCTTACGGCGTCCGGCGGGCGGTTGCAGTCGATCACCAGCCGCGAATAGCACTGCGCCACGAGATGCGCATCGAGCGCCTTGGCCACCTGTTCGGCAACGTCGGCGATGCCGACATCCCAGGCGATATGGCGGACGAGCTCGCTCTCGGGCAGGCCGAGATCGCCGAGCATCTCGGGAATCAGCCGGCCGTAGTGATCGCAGGTCAGGAGAAAAGGGGAGTTTCCGGCGGTATTGAGTTCCAGAACGGGCGGAACCTCCTGGGGGCCGAGACGTAGGGATGTGTCCTGATCGCTATCCAAGGCTCTGTCCAAAATTCTGTCCAACGCTTTTTCCCGATATTGCCTAACGATGCGGCATCCCGGCCTGTGATTCTGCAGGCTTCCGTATAAATTACACGGGACAAATCACGCATGAACGATCCATTGATGCCCCTGCTCACGATTCATCACAAGACCGAATATCGCTATGCGCATCCCGTCGCGTTCGGCGAACACCGGATCATGCTACGGCCGCGCGATGGCCATGATCTGCGCATGCTCAATGGCAAGCTCGAGATCACGCCCGAGCCGGCGTCGCTGCGCTGGATCCATGACGTGTTCGGCAATTCGGTAGCTATCGCCACTTTCGATGAGCACGCGCGCAAACTCACCTTCGTATCCACCGCAACCATCGAACATCTGCCATCGGATGAGTTCGCGCTGACCGCTGATGACAAGGCCTATTTCTATCCGTTCCTCTATGACGCCGAGGAACTGCCCGATCTGCAGGAATTCATCCGGCCGCAATATGGCGATCCCGATGGCGAACTCGCCGCATGGGCGCGCGGATTTCTCGATCCGCAGGGCCGCACGCCGAGCGTCAATATTCTGACCGGCATGACGCTCGGCATCCGCAAGCAGTTCGCCTATCGCAAGCGCTACGAGCACGGCACCCAGCATCCGCTCGATACGCTGCAGACCAAATCCGGCACCTGCCGCGATTTCGCGCTGTTCATGATCGAGGCGCTGCGCCGGCTCGGCATCGCCGCGCGTTTCGTGTCGGGCTATCTGTTCATCCATGGCGACCGCGAGCACAATTATGTCGGCGGTGGCTCGACCCATGCCTGGGTGCAGGTCTATCTGCCGGCCGCAGGCTGGATCGAATTCGATCCGACCAATGGCATCATCGGCAGCAAGGATCTCATTCGCGTCGCGGTCGCGCGCGATCCGCGCCAGGCGGTGCCGCTGCACGGCACCTATATGGGCTCGGCGGATGCGTTTCTCGGCATGGATGTGAGTATCAATGTGGTGTCCGCGGGCGACGATGTCGCCGCGGCGCTGGCCGAGAAAGTCTGACTGACGCCATGCCCGATCGCGTTTTCGTCTATGGCACATTGATGCGGGGCTTCGATCATCCGATGTCGAAGCTGCTCTCGTCCGGCGCCGATTTTCTCGGCGAAGCCTCCTGCCGCGGCAGGCTGTACATGGTTGCGCATTATCCCGGCCTGCTGCATTCCGACGATGCCAATGATGTCGTGTTTGGCGAGCTGTTTCGGCTGCGCAAGCCGGTTGAGCTGATGGCCGCGCTCGATGACTATGAAAGCGTCGGCCCCGGCCATCCGCAGCCGATGTTGTATCTGCGCGAGCGGATCGCTGTGACGCTCGCCGATGGCAGCGTGAGTGAGGCCTGGACCTACATCTACAACAAGTCGGTCGATGAAACGAAGCGCATCACGTCGGGTCGCTTCCTGGCGCCTTAGACAACCTTCTTCCGGCTCGCCACTTCCAGCCCAAACAGTGCCAGCGCAATCAGCGATGCACCGATGCCGATCAGTGCGATCATCGAGGTGCCGCCTGATGCCACCGCAAATCCGCTAAAGCCCGAGCCGACTGCGCCGCCGAAGAAGGCGCAAGCGAGAAACAGCGCGTTGAGCCGGCTGCGGATGTTGCCGGCGAGGGCATAGATCGCGCGTTGCCCGGCCACCACATTGCCCTGTGTGCCGGCGTCGATCAGGATGCCCGCGATCACGAACAGCGTCACGGCCGTCGCGCCGCCGGTGTGACCGGCAATCCAGGTCAGCACAAAGCTCGCGAGCACCAGCAGCATCGCGGTGACGGTGACGAGATCGCCGCGGCCGCGATCCGCGAGGCGTCCCGCGAGCGGTGCGACCAGCGCGCCGCCGGCGCCCGACAGCAGGAAGGCCGACATGGCGATATGGCCAAACGAGAACGGCGGCTGGTCCAGCACCAGCGGCATCGCCGTCCAGAACAGGCTGAAGGAGCCGTAGAGCAGGCATTGATAGGCCGAGCGCTGCTGCAGCACCCGCGTGGTCAGCATCAGGTCCCACAGCGAGTGGATCAGCGTCGCATAGGTCAGCTCATGCTTCGGTTGCCGGCGCGGCAGCGCGATCACCATCAATACGAATACGCCGCACATCAGCACCGCGGACATCACGAACACGGCGCGCCAGCCGAACGAGCCGGCCACCATGGTGGCCAGTGGCCGCGACAGCAGGATGCCGAACAGCAGCCCGCTCATCACGGTGCCGACGATCTGCCCGCGCCGTTGCTCCGGCGCCAGATGCGCCACGACCGGCAGGATCATCTGCGTGCCCACGGCGGCGACGCCGAGCAGCAGGGTCGAGGCGATGAAGATCGCTGCAGTGGGTGCGGCTGCGGCGATCAGCAGGCTCACGATCAGGCTGCCCAGCGTGATCAGGATCAGCCGCTTGTTCTCGACGAGATCGCCGAGCGGCACCAGGAACAGAAGTCCCAGCACATAGCCGAACATCACCATGGTGAGCATGATGCCGGCCGACGACAGGTCGAGCCCGAAGCTCTCGCTGATCGGCCCCACCAGCGGCTGCGCGTAGTAGATATTGGCGACGGTGACGCCGCAGGCGACGGCAAAGGAAAAAATCAGCCAGCCGCCGGGACCGGAGTCGCGGGCGAGATGTTCGGACGATGAGGACATGGAGGCTTTCAGGCGGGCGGGGCGGTGGGAGAGATATGGCGCATGTGATGCCATGCCAAAAGTGTGGCGTCTTGAATGGGAGCCATGCAGCGTGCCGTTCCGGTCTAGCCTCGTCATTCCGGGGCGCGCTCTTGCGCGAACCCGGAATCCCGAAATGTTCAGAACATTGTCGGGATTCCGGGTCTGAACTTTGGCCGGCTTCGCCGACCGACGTTCATCCCGGAATGACGAGTGGGGCGCGTTTACACCACCGCCTTCACCACCCGCACATCGACCTCGCCCTCCACATAGCTCCATTCTTCCGTCTCGCGCAGGCCGCCGACGAGATCCTCGAACTCCTGCGCGTGTTCCGGCGCATATTCGAACCAAGTGAGGAAATCGAAGGGCTCGCCGAGATCGCGGGAATGGTAGAGCTGCCGCGCGATGGCGGGCAGGTATTTCAGGCTGTCGGCGATGTGGCGGGATTTGTCTTCGAAGATGCGGCGGCGCTCGTTCTGGGTCATGTCCCACCACGCTGCGTTCTTCCTGATGGGGATCAGCGCGCCATGGGTTGCCTCAGGTCGGCCGAGCCCGGCCTGTGCCGCAACCAGCGCGATCTTCTCGGTGCGTTCGACATAGCGGACATGGCTGGCGACGCCGGCGAGGCGCCAGGATGTCTGCGACGGCAGCAGCGGCAGCGAGATGGCGTCGGCATGGGTGATGGACAGCGCCGCAACGGGTTTGAGCGTCTCGCCCTTGACGGGCGAGATCGAGATCACCTGCCATGCACCGGTATTTCCGCCGCGGAATGTCGTGAACATGGAATATGAGAGCGTGGAACCGGGGTGAGTTCAAGCAAATTGACACAAACTCGTCATTCCGGCGTCGCGCAGCGCCAGCCGCACGCGAACCTCAGCCATTCCAATTATCCCGAGATGTTCATCGTCGCTCGCTTCCCGGTGTCCAGTCGCGATGAACACAACGGGATTCCGGGTTCGCCCGCGCAAAAGATGCGCGCGCCCCGGAATGACGAGCTTTATTTTCGCCTGTGAATAGCGGGCGCAAGAACCGCAGGTTCAAATCTGCTCCCGGAAAACCTATATCCATGGTCGGCTGGGCCAAGGCTCATGGGCTAAAGCCCAAAAGGCTCACATCCGAGCCCGCAACACTTACCTAACCCGATCGCACGATAACTGCCCCATGCGCTTCACGCCCCAATTCCTCGACGATCTGCGCGCCCGGCTTCCGGTTTCGGAAGTCGTGAGCAAGCGCGTCAAGCTGAAGAAGGCAGGGCGGGAGTGGAAGGGCCTGTCGCCGTTCCAGCAGGAGAAGTCGCCGTCGTTTTTCGTCAATGACGAGAAGGGATTTTACCACGACTTCTCGTCAGGCAAGCACGGCGACATCATCAATTTCGTGATGGAGACCGACGGCGCCAGCTTCGTTGAGGCAGTCGAGCGGCTGGCGCAAATGGCAGGCGTCGCGCTGCCGGCGGCGACGCCGGATGCCGCGCGCCACGAGCAGCGTCGCAAGACGCTGTATGACGTCATGGATCTCGCCGCGAAATTTTTTGCAGAGACGCTGGTGGGGCGCGAGGGCGCGCGCGCACGCGGCTATCTCGCCGATCGCGGTATCACGCCCGCGGTGCAGCTCCAGTTCCGCATGGGCTTTGCATCCGAAGATCGTTTCGCCCTGAAGGAATATCTCGGCGCCGCCGGCGTGCCGGTGCCCGATATGATCGAAGCCGGATTGCTGATCGGTGGCGAAGACATCCCCGTGCCCTATGATCGCTTTCGCGATCGCGTGATGTTTCCGATTTCCGACGTGCGCGGACGTATCATCGCCTTTGGTGGCCGCGCGCTGAAGAAGGATGCGCCGGCGAAATATCTGAACTCGCCGGAAACACCGCTGTTTCACAAGGGCGACAATCTCTACAACCTGCCGATGGCGCGCAAGGCCGCGCATGACGGCGCGCCTTTGGTGGTGGTCGAAGGCTATGTCGACGTCATCGCCATGGTCGGCGTCGGCTTCCCCGGTGCGGTGGCGCCGCTCGGAACGGCGTTGACCGAGAACCAGCTTCAACTGCTCTGGAAGATGGTCGACGAGCCGATCCTGTGCTTCGACGGCGACAAGGCCGGGCAGAAGGCGGCGTGGCGCGCGGCGGAGCTGGCGCTGCCGCATCTCAAGCCCGGCAAGAGTTTGCGCTTTGCGCTGCTGCCCGAAGGACAGGATCCCGACGACCTCGCCCGCTCCGGCGGTCGCGCCGCGATCGAGGACGTGATGGCCGCGGCTGGCACGCTGTCGGATCTGATCTGGGCGCGCGAGATCGCCGGCGGCACGTTCGCGACGCCGGAGCGCCGTGCGGCGCTGGAGGCGCGCATCAACGAATTGTCGAACGGCATCCGCGACGATGTCGTAAAGAAATACTACCGCCAGGATATGACTGAGCGGCTGCAGCGCGCCTTCGGCACCGGCCCAAAAAACTACGGCGGTAACTACGGCGGCAACAACGGCGGCCGCGGCGGCTTCCAGCAGGGCGGCGGAGGCGGCGGTTTTGCCCGTTCTCCGCGTCCGTTTACCCCCGGTCCAGCGGGGCGAATCAGTGGCGGCGGGAGGGGCGGGGCCAATGCCGGGCCCCAGACCATCCAGCGCGGGCCCTATCAGGTGGTCAGTCCACAGCTTGCGACCTCGTCGATCATGCGCGGCCAGCGCAGCGCCATTTCGAGGCGGGAGGCGCTGATCGTGCAGTCGCTGATCAACCATCCCTGGCTGCTGCATGACCGGCTGGAGGAGGTGGCGGCGCTGGAACTCGCCCATCCCGAGATGCACCGGCTGCGTGCCGGGATCATCGCGGCTTTTGCCCATGAGCATCATCACGGCGATGAGGCCGAGCAAAGTGAACAAATGCGTTCAGATCTGGTTAAAGCTGGATATTCCGAGCAATTACAACACGTTGAGCAGGCGGTTACCACTCAGGCAGTGTGGGCGGCGCGGCCCGGTGCGGCCCGCGAGGATGTTCTTTCTACCTGGACGCAGCTCGTTGCCTTGCATCGCCAGTGGCACTCATTACTTAGGGAGCTTAAAGACGCGGAGCTTGCTCTGGGCGCAGAAGCGAGCGAAACGAACTACGGCTGGTTGCGCGATGTGAAGGCCCGGTTGGCTGAGGTCGACGGGATCGAGGCGCTGATCGAGGGGTTCGGAGAATCCTCGGGGCGGTTCCAGCGCAGTTCGTAAGACAACTTTGCTGCGGATGGTGCCCGGGCAAACCGCGAAAAGACTCGCCAAACCCATGGTTTGGCTGCAAAAACAGGGTTAATCCGGGCTTAAGGCTCTCCACGTTAAGGGTCTGGGCTTAAGTAGTGAAAACCGCGAAGACGACGTCGGGGGTGGCGATGGATATGCGCCGCCCTTTGTGCGTCAAGCGGTGACGATGATTGGATCGGGGCGCTTGCGCCCCCTGGATTGATAGTGGGGCGGTGACGCCCCCGGCGTGAGCGCGTTTCAGGAGCATTGAATGGCCACCAAGGCAAAGACGCTGCAGACCAAGGACAAGGAAAAAGACGACAAGGCAGCTGATACGCCGGAGAAGGACTCCGCAGACGCGCCGTCACCTTTGCTCGACCTGTCCGACGCTGCCGTCAAGAAGATGATCAAGCAGGCCAAGAAGCGCGGCTTCGTGACCTTCGATCAGCTCAACGACGTCTTGCCATCCGATACCACCTCTCCTGAACAGATCGAAGACATCATGTCGATGCTCTCCGACATGGGCATCAACGTTTCCGAAAACGAAGACAGCGACGGCGAGGAAGAGAGCAAGGACGAGGACGACGATACCGACAACGAACTCGTCGAAGTCACGCAGAAGGCCGTCACTGAAGTCAAGAAGTCGGAGCCCGGCGAGCGCACCGACGATCCCGTCCGCATGTATCTGCGCGAGATGGGCACCGTCGAGCTGCTGTCGCGCGAAGGCGAAATCGCCATTGCGAAGCGCATCGAGGCCGGCCGCGAGGCGATGATCGCAGGTCTCTGCGAAAGCCCGCTGACCTTCCAGGCCATCATCATCTGGCGCGATGAACTCAACGAAGGAAAGATCTTCCTTCGCGACATCATCGATCTCGAAGCGACTTACGCCGGTCCCGACGCCAAGAACAACATGAACCCGGCGCTGATCGCACCGCCCACCGGCGATGGCGAAGCTGTGGCCGAGGGCGCCGAAGCTGTTGCCGCGCCGCCGGCTGCGCCGCCGTCCGCCACGCCGTTCCGCCCCGCGCCACCGCGTTCGGCACCTGCTGCGGCCCCCGCCGGCGAAAGCACGTCGGAAGGCGCTGCTGACGGCGACATGGACGACGACGAGTTCGAGAACCAGATGTCGCTCGCCGCCATCGAGGCCGAGCTGAAGCCGAAGGTGGTCGAGACCTTCGACAAGATCGCCGACAGCTACAAGAAGCTGCGCAAGCTGCAGGAACAGGACATCGCGAACCAGCTCGAGAGCGCCTCGCAGGGCCCCTCGCTGTCGCCGTCACAGGAGCGCAAGTACAAGAAGCTCAAGGACGAGATCATCGTCGAGGTGAAGTCGCTGCGCCTCAACCAGGCGCGTATCGATTCACTCGTCGAGCAGCTCTACGACATCAACAAGCGCCTCGTCTCGTTCGAAGGCCGCCTGCTGCGCCTCGGCGACAGCCACGGCGTCGCGCGCGAGGACTTCCTGCGCAACTATCAGGGCTCGGAGCTCGATCCGCGCTGGCTCAACCGCGTCTCGAAACTCTCGGCCAAGGGCTGGAAGAACTTCGTCGCCATCGAGAAGGACCGCATCAAGGAACTGCGCGGCGAAATCCAGCAGCTCGCAGCCCTCACCGGTCTTGAGATCGGCGAATTCCGCAAGATCGTGCACGGCGTGCAGAAGGGCGAGCGCGAAGCCCGCCAGGCCAAGAAGGAGATGGTGGAAGCCAATCTCCGTCTCGTGATCTCGATCGCCAAGAAGTATACCAACCGCGGCCTGCAGTTCCTGGATCTGATCCAGGAAGGCAATATCGGTTTGATGAAGGCCGTCGATAAGTTCGAATATCGCCGCGGCTACAAGTTCTCGACCTATGCGACCTGGTGGATCCGGCAGGCGATCACGCGTTCGATCGCCGACCAGGCCCGCACCATCCGCATTCCCGTGCACATGATCGAGACGATCAACAAGATCGTGCGCACCTCGCGTCAGATGCTCAACGAGATCGGCCGCGAGCCGACCCCGGAAGAGCTCGCCGAAAAGCTCGGCATGCCGCTGGAGAAGGTGCGCAAGGTTCTGAAGATCGCCAAGGAGCCGCTGTCGCTCGAAACCCCCGTGGGTGACGAGGAAGACTCGCATCTCGGCGATTTCATCGAGGACAAGAACGCGATCCTCCCCATCGATGCGGCGATCCAGAGCAACCTGCGCGAAACCACCACGCGCGTTTTGGCCTCGCTCACCCCGCGCGAAGAGCGCGTGCTGCGCATGCGCTTCGGCATCGGCATGAACACCGACCACACGTTGGAAGAAGTCGGCCAGCAGTTCTCGGTGACTCGCGAACGTATCCGCCAGATCGAAGCCAAGGCGCTGCGCAAGCTGAAGCACCCGTCGCGCAGCCGCAAGCTGCGGTCGTTCCTGGATAACTAACGGTCGCTGTCGATCACTCGATCCTTCTGATGATGCCCGGCCTCGCGCCGGGCATTTTCGTGTGTGCGTGCCGCGCTTTCACGCGCTCGTTGCCGAGGTATGTGGCTGCAAATATGTTCATGATTTGTTCTTTTTGTCAAGAGGCTTTGTGTCGCGTGTGTCCTTCACCCGCCGCGGAGCGGATGGCGGATTAGGTGTCGCCAATCGGTCCTGCGCGTGCTGGTTCGACGCCGCGGTTGTCCGGCGCGGTCTCTGTCGTGAGCCAGCCGGCCTCGCGCACCATGGCCACGGCCGAGCGCGAGACAGGGGCGGTGATCCCGTTGACGAGTTGCAGGCGCAGATTGCGGCCCTCGGTCACGACGCGCACAACGGCCTTCCGCGCGACCCACCACGACCGGTGCACCTGCAGACCGTCAGCGGTGCCGAGAGCCGTCATGGCCTGATTGAGCGTTGCCAGCACCAACCGGGAGTGGCCGGCGATATGGTGGACGCGGACATAGTGATCTTCCATCTGCAGGCAAAGCACCGCGAAGGGCGGCGCACCGAGCAGGCCGAAAGCCGTTGGCGGCGCGTCGTCGGCTTCCTTGGCCTGGTGCCGCTTGTGTCGTCGCGCCTGAAGCAACAGGGTGAAGCCGAGCACGACAGGCAAGGCGGTGATCAGTCCTTGCACATACCAGTCGAGCGGGCCCAGCCTTCTCAGGAACGGCCATATCGATACGCCGATCCACGCGGTCCAGATCTGAAATGGGACGGTCAGGATGGCGGCGCCGAGGACGATCGCCGTCCACGTCATCCACGGCCTCAACTGGAATCGCAGCACCACGCGGATCAGGGACCCATACAGCAGGATTCCCGACCAGAAGCAGGCAAGCTGAAACGCCACGCGCTGCCATGCCGGTCCATTCAGATAGCTGCCGAATGGTCCGATCAGGCCGAGGAAGATGGCGCAGACGGTCGCGATCGCCAGGTCGACGGCCCAATCCCGCAGAAAATCACGTTGCCAAGCGTTGCTCATGACGTCTCATCGCAGCGGTCCGCCCACCGGCGAACCCGTTCGCCCATTGGCGAACAATGGCTGGCGCAGGGCGGCGGCGCTTGCAGAACTCGCGTGTCATCCCGATCCGCAGGAGGTTCCATGCGCAGCATCATCGCACAGGTTTTCGTCGCATTCATCGCTATCGCCGCCGCCAGCCAGGCCGACGCTGCGGTCGGCTTCCAGCATTTCAGCATCAGCGATCCACAAGGGCCACCCATCGAGGTCGGCGTTTGGTATCCCACCGGCGCTGCGCCGAAGCTGCAGGCGCTTGAGTCCGATCAACAGATGGTTGCCCGCGATGCGGCACTCGCGGGCGACCGCCTGCCGCTGGTGGTGATATCCCATGGTCACGGGGGCTCCTATGCCGGGCATCTCGACACCGCCATGGCCCTGGCCAATGCAGGTTTCGTCGTCGCCGCCCTCACGCATAACGGCGATAGCTGGCGCGACCCGGGCAACCCCACCGCGATCTGGGAACGGCCGCGCCAATTCAAGCTGGTCACGGATTACATGCTGGACGCATGGGGTGACCATGGGCGTATCGATGCGACGCGCGTCGGCGCGTTCGGCTTCTCGGCCGGCGGATTCACGGTGCTCGCGGTGGCCGGTGGCGAGCCGGACCTGCGGACTCTCGGGGATCACTGCAGGGCGCATCCCGCTTTCGAAGATTGCCAGATCGTCGACCGGCACCCGCTTCCGCTGGATGCCGATATCGTCTGGGCCCACGATCCGCGCATCAAGGCGGTCGTCTCCGCGGCGCCCGCCCTTGGTTTTGCCTTCGGTCGCAAGGGCCTGGCGGCGGTCCGTCAGCCGGTCCAGCTTTGGCGGGCCGAGGACGACCAGGTCCTGCCACATCCCTATTATGCGGAGGCCGTCCGCCTCGCTTTGCCGACGTCGCCCGAGGCGCATGTCGTGGCGAATGCCGGGCACTACGATTTTTTGACGCCATGCTCCGCGCAACTGGCAACACGCGTGCCGGCGATCTGCACCAGCAGACCGGGGTTCGACCGCGCTGCATTTCATGAGCGCTTCGATCGCGACATCGTCGCGTTCTTTACGCGGGCGCTGTAGTCGCGGCCTGGATTTGGTTCGCCCGACAGCTCCTTCGTCGGCTCTTTGTCGAGATGGGCGCGCGCGCCTGCGGTGCGCGTCGGCGGCCTCGGCCGCGTGCTGTCGATCTCAAAGGTCGGCCTGCCGAACTGGTTCCGGCGCCGGGAACAAATCGGGCGGGTCCCGCTTGAGTCGGGATTGTGTCGCGTCGTGTGAGTTGGAGTATTGCTATGGCCCCGCGTGCCAATTGGAAGGGCTTTTTGCGCCTGTCCCTCGTGAGCTGTCCGGTCGCGCTGTTTCCCGCCACGTCGGATTCCGAGAAGATCAGCTTCAACCAGATCAACCGCAACACCGGCCATCGCATCAAATATCTCAAGGTCGATGCGGATACCGGCGAGGAGGTGGCGGCAGACGACATCATGAAGGGCTTCAAGGTCGATACAGATACCTATGTCGAAGTGTCGAAAGACGAACTCGACAACATTGCGCTGGACTCCACCCGGACCATCGAGATCGACGAATTTGTGCCGAAGGCCGATATCGACCCGCGCTACGCCATCCGTCCCTATTACCTCGTGCCCGACGGCAAGATTGGTCATGACGCCTATGCGGTGATCCGCGAGACCATCCGCGACATGGGCAAGGTGGCCATCGGCCGGCTCGTGCTCACCAATCGCGAGCACATCATCGCGCTGGAGCCGCTGAAGAACGGGCTGATGGGTACGCTGCTGCGCTATCCCTATGAGGTGCGCGACGAGGCGGAGTATTTCGACGACATCCAGGACGTCAAGGTCACCAAGGATATGCTCGATCTGGCGCGGCATATCGTGGAGCAGAAGGCCGCCGAATTCGAGCCCGGCAAATTCGAGGACCGCTACGAGTCCGCATTGGTCGATCTCGTCAACCAGAAGCGCAGCGGCGTCGCCCTCAAGCCGCATGGCAAGGCGCGGCCCGGCACCAATGTGGTCGATCTGATGACCGCCCTGCAGCAGAGCCTCAAGGGCGGCGGCGCCGCGCCGAAACCAAAGGCGAAGAAGCCTCCGAAGCGCGCCACCGGCCAGAAGGAAATGCTGCTGCCGATCGCCGGCAAGAAGGAGCCCGCGCCGGCGAAGAAGGTGGCGCGGCCGGTGGCCAAAGGGGTGACCAAGGGCAGGAGGGCGGGATGACGCGCGCCTGGACCCCGTCGCTGGTGCCGGATGCCGGCGAGCAGACCGTCTATCTCGTGCTGGATTGTTTCGACCGCGCCGGCTGCGCCTGGCGCGAGGCGGATGTCGCGGCGACCGATCTCGAGACCGTCATCGCCGACCTGATGTCCGGCCAGTACAACGATCCGCAGCGCGTGATCGCCTTCAACACGGCCGAGCGCTGGGCCGACGACGTGTCGGAAGACGTCGCCCGCGAGATCCGCCGCCGCGCCGACCGCAATTACGAGGACGTCACCTCGTCGCTCGACGACTTCGTCCTGCGCCACGCCGGCCGCGAGCAGCAGCTCACGCTCAGGCTGGCGTGACGCGGGGCCTGAGATACTTCTCCGCGACGAGCGGGGTGACCGAATAAAAAAGGCGGACCGCAAGGTCCGCCTTTTTTATTCGTGCGCGCTCTTAACCTCTCCCCGCAATGCGGGGAGAGGTCGACCGGCGAAGCCGGTCGGGTGAGGGGCCGTCACCAACGCAGCCGCAATCACGACCTTTCGCGTCGCACCGTCTCGAACCGGGAGAATGTCCGCATCCCGCCTGGCACAGCTCGCCGTGCGCGGGAGCGCGGAGAGGTGGCGCCGCACACGACGCGGCCTACGTTGATAACTCCGCCACACCCTTTGATTGCACCCGTTCCCGCGCTAGCGTCACGCATTGCCCGATCAATTGTCTCGAAGCACATTTTCACCCGAGGACATTGCCATGACGTCGCTCGCCCCGATGCTGCTCAGCCAGCGCGTTGCCCAGGTCTGCCTGTTTCTGGTGGGCGCCATCGCCCTCTTCGGTGGCTCGCTGCAGATGTATATGGGACAGCCCGAGACCGCGCCGCGGCTCGACAACGTGCATCGCTTCATGGGCGGCATCTATCTGATGTCGGGCGTCATGGGCCTGTGGGCGGCATCGACCATCCGCGAACACAACACGCTAGTCTTCCTGATGGCAGCGACGGTGTTCGTCGGCGGCCTCGGCCGCGTGCTGTCGATTGTAAAAGTCGGCCTGCCCGAACCGCATGCATTGTGGATCACTTATCTGGTGCCGGAGCTGGTGCTCCCGTGGATCATCATCGCGGCGCAGGTGATGACGAACAGGCAGGGGCTGGGTGGGGCGGGGTGAGGGGCACGCTCCGTCCGCAGTGTCACCTCTCCCCCAGCGCAGCAAAGCTGCGCGCCGTTGGAGACGTCAGGAGAGGGCGCCAGCGTACGGGATGTCAGGTGAAGCAGCGGAAATGTCGATAACGAGAGATAACCACTACGTCCCGCAATGGTATCAGGAAGGCTTCTTCGAGGCCGGCCGGAAGTCGATTGCCTATGTTGACATGACTCCGGACCAGAAAACCCTCCCCGACGGGCGCGTGATCACCCAGAACGGCGCGTGGAATAACATGCCGACCTCAAGGGCGTTCTTTCAGACTGATTTGTATTCGACCTTCTTCGGTACGTCCGTCAACGACGAGATCGAGCGGGGCCTCTTCGGCGATGTCGACACTCGGGGCTCGCAGGCCGTGCGCGCGTTCATCGGCACGGACATGCGCAAATGGCACGAGCATTTCCAAGACTTCTTCGACTTTCTAGATATCCAGAAAATCCGCACGCCGAAGGGTTTGGATTGGCTGAAGGCCCAGTACCCGGCTCTCACACAGAACGAGCTCATGTTCGAGATGCAGGGCATCCGCATGCTGCACTGTACGATCTGGGTCGGCGGCGTGCGCGAAATTGTCTCTGCCGAAGACTCCGACGTGAAGTTCATCACGAGTGACCATCCTGTGACGATCTACAACCACGCGGTCCCTCCCACGGACCGAGGGTGCGCCTACCCGCTTGATCCCGGAATTGCGCTGCGCGGGACGCAGACGATTTACCCGATGGACCGCGACCACTGCCTGATCCTCACGAACCTGGAATACGCGAAGGACCCGGACACCGATCCGCTCCAGAAGAGGACCTTTGCGCGCAACTACCGGCAGTCCATCACCAAGATCGACTCGTTCATACGCGGGCGAAAGCTCACCGCGCAGGAAGTCGCGCAAATCAACTTCGTGATCAAGAAGCGCGCGCGTCGCTATATCGGCGGCGGGCGCAAAGAGTGGCTGTATCCGGAGCGGACGGTGACACAGCCGTGGAGCGAACTGCGGAAAACGCTGCTGCCGCCCGAGTTCGGCCTGTTTGAGTTCGGCGGCGAGATATTCGTCAAGTACGAGAGCGGCGACGTCCACTACCAGGACGAGTTCGGTAGGACCGAGAAGCCCCGGGAGTTCTTGATCAAGAAGCTGCCGGAGAAGCCTTTGCGGCCGGGCGACTACTGCGGATGCGGGCAGGGGAAGTCGTTTAAAGAGTGTTGCCAGTCGAAGCCCGAGGCGCTGCGGCCAGCCTGGAACGAGAAGAGCATCCGCGAGCGCAACCTGATGCTCCAGCACGCGATAGTGAACGTGCTGGAACTCGAGTCCGGGAAGGACTGGGTGCAGATTCGCCGCGAGCTGACCGACGAGAAGATAGGCGAGATTTACCACCTCTACGAAGGGCTGTGGCCGCTCGAAACTGATCTGCTCGCGCTGCTGCCCAAACCCGACGGCGAAGCTCGCGCCGTCTACACGGGGTCTATCCATCCGTCGTCGATCACAGACTTCGCACTCGCTGCTCCGCTGTACTTCGGTGAGCTGATAGTGGCGCATCCGTTCGTCCACCCCGGAATCATGAAGAAGGAGATGAGCCCGACCGGCAATCCGAAGTCCTATCGGCAGGAGTTCTTGAAGACGATCATGTTCTTTCTGAATGTCATGCCGCTCGTCGACCTCGGCTTGATCAACCTCGTACCGGACCCTTGCGACTTCGACTTTCATCTTCGCGAGCAGATGATGGGCATGGCACGGGCTCGAGCTTCGCGGGTGGACCCGAAGTACGACCCCCGCCTACGAGAGACGATGGAAGAGGATAGCCGGCGCGGTATCATGCTGATGCCGCCGGACGCGATGCGCAGGCAGCTCCACAAGTTCAAGCCAAACCTCAGTGAGGAAGAGGTTGAGGCCACGATGCGTGCCAGTGTGTGGATGCGGGAGGATGATCCTCTAGCCGTCCTCCAGGAGGGCTCGTTGGAAGGCGGAAAAGGCGGCGGGCAGATGAGTATGTTCAAGCTCGCACCGAATTTCGAGATGACTATGTATTTAGCCCAGGCAACGGGTTCGTGCATTGTCACGGATAGTCCCCTTCGCTGGAGCGAGGTCCAGGGCGCTATCCGGAAGCGCTACAAGGCCGCGACTCCCGGTCTTGCCCCGCTAGTGACTGATATCGAGCGCTCGAAGTTCGCGTTCCCGCAGAACGCGACGGACGTGGTCGCCGCGGCCCTGAGCAAGAGCGGCGCAGGCTACCCGGATTTGCTCCGGGACCTCTTCAAGTACCTTTCCAATCTGGAAGAGCGCGGGGCGAAGCCCAATCGAGAGGCGCAGTTTGCCAGCCGGTTCGCCAAAGCGCATGCCGCGGCGCAGGCCGGATTCAAAAAGTCGGGCGTGCCCTTGAAGGAAGGGCGCATCTCGTGCGTCGCTCCTCCAGGCGGCATGCAGGACAATACGGTCAACAGGTTGCTCCTGATGTCGAGCTCTGAGAGGCACTTGTCGGGTGTTCCGATGGCCTTCTTCATTGAACCAGCCGAGGCAATCACGGTAGACGATAGTTGACCGCTGCGGCCGCGTAGAGTTCGCGCTCGACAGCAAACGGCCGGGACAAGCCCGGCCATTTCAAATTCAGATGCTGATTTTGCGAAGCTTGCTACTACTTCTTCTTCGCGCCCACGCGCTCGACGCTCTTGATCTCCAGCGCCGGACGACCGGACTTTTCGGCGATCTCGCGGTCCTGCTCGGCGATGGCGGCCTTGGCCGGCTCATCGCCGTCGAGTCCCCCCAGCAATTCGGAGGGCACGCGGCGGTTGGAGCGCTGCGAGCCGTCTTCATAGAAGACGTTGAAGAAGGCGAATTCGCCTTTGGGATTGGTACCGGGTTTCTTGGCCATGGCGGTTAAGTGGGGGATGGCGCAGGCGAAGTCAAAGCCTTAGCGCGCAAAGCGTGCATGCATCTGTGGGCAAAAGCGGGCAGTGGTTACCGGCGGGGCGCGCCGCCCGACCGGCGACCAAAAGTTCATGGTTTGTTCTTGACGTTTCAGGAATAAGGATTATTATCCCCTCCGTCCTGCCCCACCGAGAGGGGCGATCGCGATCGTCACGTTCGCGGGGTGGGATGCGGTGGACGCCGGAGATGCGGCGTCACGCGGTTCATGGGGGAACGTCTGTCTTCGGGCAGGACGGATCTGCGCCAGCACTGCCACTGGCAAGGAGACGTTTGGCCTTGGGATGGAAAGACTCCGGGACAGTGTGACGGACGACCAAGTCAAAACGCGTTCGGCTTACTCGCTTGAGGCTACCCTGTCCCTCCGCCCTGGGACATTAATTTTGGTGATGGGACCGTTCGCCATGGCAGATGTGCAAGCAACCGAAAAAACACCGTATGCGGAACGTCGGGCACTTGCTCGGCGCCTCCGAAAGTCCTGATGCACTCACAATTGCGGAAGACCGCATTCGCATCAGGCCCAAGGGTGCAACGGGCACCCGGCGTTCCGCACGCCCTCTCTCAGGAGGGTGGGAATGCGACAGACGACGGCGCCCCCGCGCCGCAAACAACAGGGGTGATGACGCATGTCTGAAGATCCCACGCACGTCATTCCGGGGCGCGGCCGGCGCTTGCCGGACGCGAGCCCGGAATCCCGACATGGGAGGCCCAGATAGCGCTAGGCCATGTCGGGATTCCGGGTTCACGCTTGCCGCCTTCGGCGTCGCGCGCGCCCCGGAATGACGAGAACAAGGCGCGCCGTTGTTCGGACACATCGGTCATGCCACACTCCGGTATCGCCAACCCAACAGGTTTTTCATGACCAATCGTATCACCGCCATTGCCATTGCCGCTGTGTCCTTCGTCTCGGTTGCGCTGACGGCCACGTCCTCGCAGGCCGCCAAATGCGGCGGCGACTTCCAGGGTTTCATCGCGGCCATGTCGCAGGAGGCGGCCGCCGCCGGCGTGTCGCAGGGCGTGATCTCGCAGGCCTTTGCCGGCGTGACGCAGGACCCCGCGGTGCTGTCGTTCGATCGCCGCCAGCGCGGCACCTTCAACAAGAGTTTCGAGCAATATGTCTCGACCCGCGTCGGCCAGGGCCGCATCTCCATGGGCCTGCAGATGATGCAGCGTCACGCCTCGCTGCTGTCGCGCATCGAGCAACGCTTCGGCGTGCCGCCTGAAATCGTGGTAGCGATCTGGGGCCTCGAGTCGGATTTCGGCAAGGGCGATATCGGCAAGATGCCGGTGATCCGCACGCTCTCCACCATGGCGCATGACTGCCGCCGCACCGAGCTGTTTCAGGGCGAGCTGATCGCGGCGCTGAAGATCCTGCAGCGCGGCGACCTGCCGCAGCGCGACCTGATCGGCGCCTATGCCGGCGAGCTCGGCCAGACGCAATTCCTGCCGTCGAGCTACATCAAATACGGCGTCGATTTCGACGGCAACGGACATGTCGATCTCCGCCATTCCGTGCCGGACGTGCTGGCTTCGACCGCGAACCTCTTGAAGACCGCAGGCTTCAAGGGCGGGCAGCCTTACGGCGAGGGCACGGCGAATTTCGAGGCGATGCGCGAGTGGAACAGGGCCACGATCTATCGCAAGACCATCGGCTATTTCGCCGATCGCCTCGCGGCAGGCCGATAGGTCACGGGGCGATAGGCAAGGCGAGGGCGCGCGCGGTTTTAAACTTTTGTTAAGCCGCGCGGCCGCCGGGCGAACTTGGGGAACCCCGATGGTGAAAGTCGGATTAACTCATTCCCTTTCACTCTTTCAAAACCACACTGGGGATTATCCGCCGCGAGTCAGATTCCGTTAAGCGTCGCCGACGCATTTTACCACCTGCTGGGAACGAGTGGTGAGAGTGATGGCGGGGATCGACAGCAGCGCGCAGAAGCGCGACGCACAACGTGGCGGGTGCCGCCGATGTTGAACGTCGGCACGCTGTTCACGGTGTTCACCGTCAACTTTTTGGCCCTCGGCGTGGTCTGGGCCTATGTGGCCACCAGCTATCCCAATCTGCACGCCGCACGTTACTGGACAGCCGCCGCGTTCGCCGCGGCGCTCGGCAACAGCATCTCGGTGCTGCGCGGCGTCGGCGTCGATCCGCTGATCGCCATCGTGCTGGGCAACGGCCTGCTGCTGCTGGCCACCAGCCTCGCCGCCATCGGCATGAATCAGTTTTACGGCCGCCCGGCGGGCTGGCGCGCGCAAGCCGTCATTATCGCCGCCAGCCTGGCCGGCCTGCTGCTGTTCACGCTGTGGCACGACAACATGACGATGCGCGTGCTGATCTATTCCGCCGGCCAGTCGGTCACCGTTGTCATGACCGTGCCGCTGTTGTTGTCGCGCAAGGATGGCGGCGGCAATGCGGGCGCCCGTCTCGCCGGTTGGCTCGCCATCACGCTCGTTGCTGCGCATGCCGTGCGCTCGGCCGCGGCGCTGGCGAATATCGGCGGCAATATGACCTTTGCCGATTTCAACAATCTCCAGGCCATGATGGTGCTGGTGCTGGTGTTCCTGGCGATGTCGTGGAATTTCGGATTCCTCCTGATGGCCATCGACCGCCTGCGCGGCGAGGTCGCCGAACTCGCACTGGTCGACGATCTCACCGGCGTCGCCAATCGTCGTCATCTCGTGCAGCGCCTCACCGAGGAATGCGCGCTGGCGCGCCGCACGCAAAAGCCGTTCGCGTTGCTGGCGATCGATCTCGACGGCTTCAAGGAAATCAATGACGGCCACGGCCATGCGGCCGGCGACGATTGCCTGCGTCACTTCACGCTGATGACCCAGAGCAAACTCCGCCCCGGCGATCTCCTCGCGCGTTCCGGCGGCGACGAGTTCAGCATCATCCTGCCGGCGACGACGCTGCATGAAGCGGCAAACATCGCGCGCCGCATTCTCGATGTGTGCCGCATCGACGCCGCGGGCTGTGCGCCCGGCGAGATTCCGATTGCGGCGTCCATCGGCGTGGCGCAGTGGCACCCGCAGGTCGGGCAGTATCCGGAGCGACTGATCGCGGCTGCCGACCAGGCGCTCTATGCCGCCAAGAACGACGGCAAGAACCGCTTCGCCCTATGCGATCTCGAAGCGCCGTCGATGGTGCCGGCTCTCAACATGGACGAAGCCATCGACCGCGCCCGCAAGCTGGCCTGATCGCCTCAGTTCATCGTCTTGTCGTGGGTGATGTCGATGATCGCGCCGGGCAGGCGGACGGGGCGGCCATGTCCGTCCAGCGTGCAACTGCCGCGCGCGAGAACCCAGCTGATCCGGTCGTTCTTGATCAACCGACACTCGCACTCAAAGATGCCGCCCGATCGCATCGCGGCCGCGACCGCCGCGTGCACCCGGTCAACGTCATCGGGATGGACCGCCGCGAGATAGGCCATGTTCGGCAGACCGCGCGCGGCCGTTTCGGGATCGACATTGAAGAAGCGGGCCGCCCCGGCATCGAGATAGTTGCGGTCGTTGCTGATGTCCCAGTCCCAGAAACCGGCGATCAGTTCACGGGCGGCGAGCCGGCGCGGCATCGGCATCTCGAACGCGTCGTCCTCGGCCGTGGTCTGGTAGGCCTCTGCTGCCGCGAGCCGCAGGATGTAGGAGAGAAATTCGTGCTTCCGCTCCCGGGCGAAGCTTGCAATATCGAGGCACACGTCACCCAAGGGTCGTCGCATCGCTCATCCCCGCCCGTTCCCGGCGGGGCCAGAATATAGCGGGCTCCTTGCAATTCAACCGGTGGTTGGAGAATTTCTGCGCAGCAAATATGGGGATCGCGGTGGATCGCCCGATGAGGCGTGACGCGATGCCGCTTGCAGAGTTGGCGCCTGTCCCCCATGTCATGGCCATGATGAGCACAGGTCAATCAACCACTTACGACGCCGGCCGCCCGCGCAAGCCGGCGTCCGCGCATGGTCCGATCATCGATCAGGATGGTTTTGAGGTTCGGCCCGAGCAACTTCGGCCGGATGTGCAGGGCTTTCGGTTCGACTTCGGAGCGGGCGCCAATCCGTTTGCCAATCTCACGCGCGAGCAACGGCTGGCGCGGCTGGATGCGCTGGCGAAACTGCTCGACGTCGCCTTCATCGTGCCGGGCACCAAGATCCGCTACGGCATCGATGGCCTGATCGGCTTGATTCCGATCGTGGGCGACATCATCACCACGGCTATCTCGCTATGGGTGGTGCGCGAGGCGCGGGCGCTCGGCGCGCCGTGGCATCTGACGGCGCGCATGCTGGGCAATGTTGCGGTGGACGGTGCTGTCGGCATCGTGCCGTTTATCGGCGATGCGTTCGACGTGATGTTCCGGGCCAATGTCCGCAACGTCAGAATGCTGCGCAAGTGGCTCGAAAAACAGCCCAGACTCTAGTTCAGAGTCCGGGCTGCGATCGTCTCAATTCGTAAAGCTCAAGCTGCGTCGGCGTCGTCGGTCGCAGGCTCCTCGGCGCGCACGCGGCGCTCGAGCGGGAAGTCCTGGCTCTCATAGAGCGAGCGAATGCCGCTCTGGTCGAAACGCGCTTCCTCGACCTGCAGATAGGCGCCGTTCAGCGAGTCAGCCGGCAGCTCCTCGATCGCGAACTGGACGGCGGCGGCGGCCGTATCGAAACGACGATAGGCGAAACCGGCGCGCTTTTTCTTGCGGATCGCGGCGGGGAAGAGTTCGGCTGCGGTGTTGTAGCTGAAAGCTGCCATGGTCGGGGACCTCATCTGAATACGCAACGAAACGACGCTTCATTCGCAATGCAGCCGATCCGGCGGCGCGCGGAACATCATTTCAGGACAGACCCCAATATAAGCACGTTTTGGCCGATTGCGACACCTGCGATACAGCATGATGAATCGCAGCGCCCAGACGGTATTGCCGTAATAGCTTTGTGATTTAAAGAGCTTAGCGCGCGCTTAAGGCATGGGCAGCGGCGCGCGCGGCGCAATATTTGCCTATTGTCCGGTCACATCCGGCAGCGGCACGATTTTCAGGGGGGTGGTATAGGGCTCGACCCGCAGTGCCTCAGTCGACATAAGCCCCACCTGCCGCAAAGGCGCCTGCTCCAGCGCCCCGGCCTCAGCCTTGCGCACGGCGTATTGCCAGGCCGTCAGCGTACCCTTCTGGACCAGATGCTTGGCGACGCCGCCAGCGTTCTTGGCTTCGAAAGTGGAGAGCTGGTCATCGTTAATGCCGATGATGATCTCGTCCTTGGCCGTGATCACCTTGAACAGCGACACCTTGTCGGTCGCCAGTGCGGGGTGGGACACCAAGCTTTCGAGAATGAGACCCGCAAGGGCAATGCCGAGCAACAAACGGTTTGAACGGGTAGACATCTTGGTACTTTCTTATTCTTCTTCGCGAACGTGCATGCCGCTGAGGCATGTTCAAGTAACAGGCAATGGGCGAAGCCGCTTACGGACAAGTATTGGACAGAAATGCCCCGCGAGACTTCGATGAGTCGCACGGGGCATGGAAACAGTTCGATACGGGATACGTATTTATTTAGGCTGAAGTTTCAAGGCCGCAGAGTTGATGCAGTATCGCAATCCCGTGGGGCCGGGGCCGTCGTCAAACACATGTCCGAGATGACCATTGCACTTGGAGCACAGCACTTCCGTGCGGATCATGCCGTGGGTCACATCGCGTTCTTCGTCGATATGACTTTCTCGTGAGGGCTGCGTGAAGCTCGGCCAGCCGCAGCCGGAATCGAACTTGGCGTCGGACTCGAACAGCGTCTGGCCGCAGCCGGCGCAGACGAAGGTGCCCGGCGTATGGTCATGTTCGTACTCGCCGGTGAACGGACGCTCCGTCGCCTTTTCGCGCAGTACGGCATACTGCATCGGGGTCAGTTCGCGGCGCCATTCGGCTTCGCTCTTTTCGACCTTGCCGGGTGTCGTCTTGGTATCGGTCATTCTTTCTCCTTCCCGATTGGCCGTGGCTGCGAGCGCTCAGGTCAGTTTGTGACCTTCGACGCGCTCACCAGCGTCGGCTTTTCGATATAGTTCTGGGCAAAGATCTTCTTCAGGTTCTCGACCTTCGGAATATCGTTATAGGCAATATAGGGCTGGTTCGGGTGCAGCGTCAGGTAGTCCTGATGATAAGCTTCTGCCGGATAGAAGGCTTCAAGCATTCCGAGCTTGGTGACGATCGGCTTCTTGTAGACCTTTGCAGCGTTGAGCTGGGCGATATAGGCTTCCGCCACTTTCTTCTGCTCCGGCGTCGTCGCGAAAATTTCCGACCGATATTGCGTACCCGAATCCGGGCCCTGGCGATTCAGCTGGGTCGGGTCGTGTGCCACCGAGAAATAGATCTGCAGGATCTTGCCGTAGCTGATCTTTTGCGGGTCGTATTTGATCTCAACCGCTTCGGCGTGCCCGGTCGAGCCGGTGCTGACCGCGGTGTAATTGGCCGAGCTCTTGGAGCCGCCGGCATAGCCGGACACAGCGTTCACCACGCCCGCAGTATGCTGGAATACGCCCTGGACGCCCCAGAAGCACCCACCCGCAATCACCGCAGTCTGAATGCCGGTCGCGGCCAGCGTATCCGCTGCGGGTGCGGGAATGATGACAGCCTCTTCGGCAGCAAAAGTGGGGGCCACGATGGCGGTTGAAATCGCCAATGCGCCGGCAAAGGCGCAGAGCGAGAGGCGGCTGAACAGGGAGCGGCGCATAGCAGGTCCTCTTGGATGATCGATGGCCGGATATCGGCAGTCTAGACCGGAGCCCGTGGTTCGCAATCGGCATTTCCGGTCGGTACATCCGAGATACGGAAGAGGATGCCGGTTGTTACGCGATGCCGCACACGAGTTCGTGAGGATCTGACGAAGGCACGAAAAAGCCGCGGGACGTGAGTCTCGCGGCTTTTGTTTGGAGACGGCGCTGTCCGCTTATGGGCAGGGATAACGATTGCCGTCGTTGTTCAGATAAGTGCCTGACGCCGGATCGTAGGAACGATAGCGCTGCGAGCAATAGGCTGCGTTCTGCTGGGCTGCCGCGTTGGCCTGGCTGGCCGCAATCGCGCCGCCGATGATGGCGCCTGCTGCGAGGCCGCCGACGACGGCACCAGCGCTGGGTCCGCGGCGATAGTAGCCAGGACCGTAGCCGTAGCGTGGGCCATAACCGTAGCGGCGATAATACTGCACGTTCGCGGTGGCCGACGGTACGGCACTGGCGAGGCCGGGCTGACTAAGCAGCGGCGCAGATGTTGCCGGCGCCGAAAACGCTAGCGCACTCGCACCGATTATCGTGGCCATCGTCAGGATTTTTGCGGGATGCATATCGAGCTCCTTATTATGCGTAAGTGGCCCAAACGTTCGGGCGGGCATCTTGTTCCACGAGGCCTAGTGAGCCGAGACGCGTCAGATCAGCGCATGCGATTGATTGCAAAATACGCGCGTTAAACCACGATGCTTAAGCGCTTCGCGGCGCGGGTGATACCCGTGTAGAGCCAGCGGGCGCGGCTCTCCTGAAATGCAAAGCTCTCGTCGAACAGGACGACGTCGTCCCATTGCGAGCCCTGGCTTTTGTGCACGGTCAGCACGTAGCCATAGTCGAATTCATCGTAAGGCTTGCGCTGCTCCCATGGCAACGTTTCAACACCGCCCGAGAAACAGTCTGCGCGCACGGAGACCTTAGTGACCTTGCCGCCAAAATCCTCATCCGGCGAAATCCGCATGGTGATGATCTGCGACTTCGAGGCAGCGCGCGCCTTCACACGCCACAGACCGCCGTTGAACAGCACCTTCTTGCGATTGTTGCGCAGGCAGACCAGCTTGTCATTGGCCACCGGCAGCAGGTCCTCGATGCCTAGTTTCTGCCGCACACGCATATTGTAGGCGCGGCGCGTGTTGTTGCGGCCGACCAGCACCTGATCGGCGGCCATCACGCGGTCCGGATCGAGTGCCTTGCGCGACACGATTTCGCTCAGGCCGTATTGCCCGGGCTGCAGCGACCGACCCTCGCGGACATCCATCGACATGCGCACGATCGGATCGTGCTCGGCCTGGCGATGCACTTCGGTCAGCATCACGTCGGGCTCGGTCTCGGTGAAGAAGCCGCCACCCTGGATCGGCGGCAACTGCGCGGGATCGCCGAGCACCAGCAGAGGGCAATCGAATGACAGCAGGTCGCGGCCAAGCTCGGCGTCGACCATCGAACATTCGTCGATCACGATCAGCTTGGCCTTGGAGGCTGGCGCGTCGTCCCACAGTTCGAAATTCGGCTGCTCCTCGCCGCTCTCACGGGCGCGATAGATCAGTGAGTGAATCGTGGAGGCGTCGTCGCAGCCCTTGTTGCGCATCACCAGCGCCGCCTTACCGGTAAAGGCTGCGAATTTCACCTCGCCGTCCACATTGTCGGCGACGTGCCGCGCCAATGTCGTCTTGCCGGTACCGGCAAAGCCGAACAGCCGGAACACCTGCGGTGTGCCGTTGCGGCCTGGCTTCGCCTTCAGCCAGTCGTCGACGGCTTTCAGCGCGGCATCCTGATGCGGGGTAAAGGTCGGCATTGCGTCTCTGGAAAGCGGTGCGCAGCCATTTTGCCGCGACTCAGCGGGGGAAAGCTAACCATTCAGGCGTCTGACGCAAGCCGGAGACCCCCAAGTTGTCTGCGCCAACGTGGCCGGTTGCTCATTGTCGTTCCATGACGCAGTTATTAGGCTGCTTGAGCCCAGGGAGCCCATTTTGGAACGCAGACTGCTTCAGATCGCACTGGCGATTGTCGGCTTCGTGGCCATCCTGTTCGGCCTGACCGGCGTGCTGTTCGGCACCAGCCTCTCAGGCGTCAGGCTCGGCGTGACGATGGAAGGCTACGTGCGCTTCATCAAAGGCGTGCTGGTGGCGGTCGGGCTGATCTACTGGTCGGCGATCCCGCAGATCGAAAAACGCTTTGAGCGGATTTCGATCGTAACCTTCATTCTCGTGTTTGGTGCGGCTGCGCGTTTGCTAGCGGTGCTCAGTCATGGCTTTCCGACCGTGGGATTGCTGATCAGCCTGATCGGCGAACTGGTGGTCGTCCCGATGATCTGGCTGTGGCTTCGCCATCTCGTGCGGCGGGGTGCGGTCGCATGAAGCGGATCGGCATTGGGATCGTCTATGTGATCGGCGCGATTTCGATCGGTTATCTCGCGCTTTACGCCTATGCGATGTTCACCCGGCAGGAGTTGACGCCGGGCGATCCGATCAAGATTTTTCGCAAGCAGGACGCGCCGAGCTATTCGCGGGGCGCGTCGTTGTCGTTCTTCGCGTAATTACATCGCGCCCATGGCAGCACGATAGTCGCCGGCGCCTGCTCCGGCCGGTGTGATCGGCAACCCGCCATCGGCATATTCGTTGAGCTTGTTGCGCAGCGTGCGGATCGAGATGCCAAGAATGTTGGCCGCATGGGTGCGGTTGCCGAGGCAGTGCTTCAGCGTCTCCAGGATCAGATCGCGCTCGACATCGGCTACGGTACGGCCGACCAGTGCGCGGGTCACGGTTTCCGCCGCCATGGTTGCATGCGCCACGGCCGGCGGGGTCTTGGCGAGATCGAGACGATCGCCATCCGGGGTCAGGATGGCATCCGCGCCGATCTCGTCGCCGTTGGCCATCAGCACCGAACGGTGGATCGTGTTTTCGAGTTCACGGACGTTGCCCTGCCAGCGATTGGCGGTGAGTACGCGCCGCGCCTCGGCGGAGATAGGACGCACCGGCACGCCATTGGCGTCGGCATATTTCTTGGCGAAATGTTGCGCCAGTTCGAGAATGTCGGCCGGGCGATCGCGCAGCGGCGGGATCTTCAGGTTCACGACGTTGAGGCGGAACAGCAGATCTTCGCGGAACGTGCCTTCGCGTACGGCGTCGGACAGGTTGCGGTTCGAGGTTGCGATGATGCGAATGTCCACCGGCACCGGCTTGGTGCCGCCGACGCGGTCGATGACGCGCTCCTGAATGGCGCGCAGCAGCTTCGACTGCAGCCGCACGTCCATTTCCGAGATTTCGTCGAGCAAGAGCGTGCCGCCGGTGGCTTCCTCGAATTTGCCGATGCGGCGTGCGATCGCGCCGGTGAAGGCGCCCTTTTCGTGGCCGAACAGTTCGGACTCCAGGAGATGCTCGGGGATCGCAGCGCAGTTAATGCTGATGAACGGCTTCTTGGCGCGGTTGGAGCGGGTATGGACATAGCGCGCCAGCACTTCCTTGCCGGTGCCCGATTCGCCCGTGATCATCACCGACGCATCGGAGCCGGCGATCTGCTGCGCCAGCTTGACCACCTTGCCCATCATCTCGTCGCGATAGATCAGGTCGCGGCTGTCATTGGCGACGGCGGCCAGAACGGCGGCGATCAGTTCCGGATCTGGCGGCAGCGGGATGTATTCTTTGGCGCCGGCATGGATCGCCGCCACCGCAGCGCGGGCATCGGTGGTGATGCCGCAGGCGACGATCGGTACATGGATGTGTTCGGCTTCCAGCCGCATCACGAGGTCGCGGATGTCGAGGGCGACATCCACCAGCAGGAGATCCGCGCCCTTGCCGCCGCGCAACACGCCCATCGCCTGATCGTGGCCTTCGGCATGAACCACGGAGGCGCCGTTATCCATGGCGATCTTGGTGGCGGTGGTGAGTTGGCCCTTGAGGGTACCAACGATGAGAAGCCGCATGGTGATCTCCTGTTATATCCTGGTCGCGCCCTTGAGGCGCCGTTTGTCTCGAATTAGCTGCGTTCAGCCTTGATGATTTCAGTCATGGTGACGCCGAGCTTTTCTTCGACGAGGACGACTTCGCCGCGCGCCACCAGGCGGTTGTTCACGTAGATGTCGATCGCTTCGCCAACGCGGCGGTCGAGTTCGAGCACGGTGCCGGGCCCGAGCTTCAGCAATTCGCCCACACCCATCTTGGAGCGGCCGAGCACGGCCGAGACCTGGACTGGAACGTCGAAGACCGCTTCGAGATCGGCGGCAATACGCGTGACCTGTTCTTCGTCAGCATAGCCCACGTCCCCCATTGCGCCGGGATCGGTGGCATTGAGATCGGGAAGCGGCACCTGTGGATCGCTCATATTCTAGTCCTCACAGCCCTGTCAGGCCTGATTGCGCGACGCCATGTAGCGTCCGACGAGTTCGTTGATCTTGGCGTCGATGGTTGAGCGTTCGAGCACGACGCCGCCATCCGCCCATTCGATTTTGCAGTCGCCGTTCTCGATATCCGGCTCGGCGAGGATGACGAGGCGACCGGCGAAGCCGCTTTGTTTGGCCTGTTTCTCGATGCGTTCGCGTGCTTCGTCGTAGAGCTGGTCGTTGATGCGCACCACGAGATGCGGTGTCGACACCAGATTCTTGAAACAGTCGTGGACCAGGGCCATGACTTCGGTGAGCGGCTCAACGGCGATCAATTCACTGCAGAGTTTGCGTGCCACCGACACCGCGACATCGACAGCTTCGGTTTCCATCTTTTCTTCGATGGCCCCGAAGCGCGACGAGATCGAGGAAATCGCAACGCCGATCTGTTCCAGCGCCAATGCGGCGCGACGGTCGCTTTCGGCCTTCGCCTCGCGCTGGGCCGCATCGAAGCCTGCGCGATAGGCCTGAGCTTCGGCGTTGGCGACCTTCTCCGCAATCTCGGCCGGCGTGATCGCGGGCGCACGCGTCTTGTCGGGCGCTGCGAAGTCCATATCGAACAGAAATTTTGCGGGGGCGGCCATCAATACACCAGCTCGTCGTCGGCGCGGTTCTTGGTCAGCACGATTTCGCCCTTGGCGGCGAGATCCTTGGCCAAATTCACCAGCAGTGCCTGTGCCTCGTCGACATCGCGCAGACGGACCGGGCCGAGCGCGGCCATATCGTCGGTCAGCATCTTGGCGGCGCGGGACGACATGTTGCCCATGAAGAAGGCGCGCACTTCCTCGTTGGCGCTCTTCAGTGCGATACCCAGTTTGTCCTTGTCGATGCTGCGCATCAGGGTCTGTGCGGAGCCGGCATCCAGCTTGATCAGGTCGTCGAAGGTAAACATCAGCGCCTTGATGCGCTCGGCCGCCTCGCGATTGTCTTCTTCCAGCGAGGTGATGAAGCGCGTCTCGGTCTGGCGGTCGAAATTGTTGAAGATTTCCGCCATGACTTCGTGCGCGTCGCGGCGACGGGTCTGCGAGAGGTTCGACATGAATTCGACGCGCAGCGTCTGTTCGACGCGCTCGATGACTTCCTTCTGCACCGCTTCCATCTTGAGCATGCGGTTGATGACGTCGAGCGCAAGATCCTCGGGCAGGATGCCGAGCACGCGTGCCGCATGCTCCGGCTTCAGCTTCGACAGCACCACAGCGACGGTCTGCGGATATTCGTTCTTCAGGTAGTTCGCGAGAACCTCTTCCTGCACGTTCGAGAGTTTTTCCCACATGTTGCGGCCGGCGGGGCCGCGGATTTCTTCCATGATACCGCTGACGCGCTCGGACGGCAGATACTGGGTCAGCAGACGCTCGGTGGCATCGAAAGTGCCCATCAGGGCGCCGGAGGCGGACATCCGCGATACGAATTCGAGCAGCAGATCTTCGACCGTCTCCGGCTCGATGGTTCCGAGCGACGACATGTGAAGTGAAAGCTCACGCACTTCGTCGTCGTCGAGCTGCGCCCACACCTTGCCGCCATACTGTTCGCCCAGCGCCAGCATCAGGATGGCTGCACGCTTCGGGCCGCTGAGCGGCTTCGCGGGCGCGCGGCCGCCCTGGCGCTGTGCGAGCGAAGCGACGACGCTGGCGATGTCGCTGCTGTTGTCGCCGGTGGTTTGCGGAACGGATGCCATTCAGATCACGCCGGTTCCTGCAGCCATGCGCGAACAATGGCTGCGGTTTCGTTGGGGTTACGATCGGCCAGTTCGCCCACGCGATGCACGGATTGCGCGTGGACCTGACCCTGGATGGTGGCGACGTCGATCATGTTGGGGCCGCTGGCGGGAATGACGGTCTGTCCGTCAGCGCTGAGGGCGACACCGTCGGGAAGAACGAGAGCGTTGGCTGCAGGGAGCGCCGGGACGGGCTCAGAGGCGAGGACGCGGCGGACGAGCGGGCGGATGACCATGAACATCACGACCAGACCGAGCAGCATCATGACCGCGAGTTCGATGACGTGCATCACGTCATCCTTGGTGAATTGCATCATGCCGAGCAGACCGGTCGGCTCCGGCGTCGGAACGACAGTTGGGCCCTCGGCGAATTTCAGGTTGACGACCTCGACCTGATCGCCGCGCTTCTGGTCGAAGCCAATGGCCGAACGGACCAGCGCTGCGATGCGATCGAGTTCTTCCTTGGGGCGTTGGGCGTAGACCTGCTCGCTCTTCTCGTTCTTGCTGTAGCTGCCGTCGACCAGTACCGCGACCGAGATGCGATTGACACGGCCTGCTTCGGTCACTTCGGTCTTGGTGATGCGGGAGATTTCGTAGTTGTTGGTTTCTTCCGACTTCTTGCTTTGATCCTTCGCCGTCCCCGTGTTGCCGGCCGCCTGATTGCCTGGCAGTTCGTTGTTGACGGTGACTTGGCCATCCCGCTCGCCGACGGCGGAGGATTCTTCGCGGCTCTGGCTGGAGCGCAAGACCCGGCCTTCCGGGTCGAATTTGTCGGAGGTCTGCGTGACCTTGTTGTAGTCGAAGTCGGCTGTGAGCTGGACCCGGGCCCGGCCTGCGCCCACCACCGAGGAAACGATCGCTTCGACCTGGCTGCGCATCCGCTTCTCGAAGCCGGCGCGGCGCTCGTCGCCGGTGGCGCCCTCCATGGTCGCGTCGGCGGCGCCGTCGGCGAGCAGTTGTCCCGCTTCGTCGACGATCGAAACCCGGGCCGGCTTCAGGCCGTTGACGGCCGAGGCGACGACATGGCGGATCGCCCGGACCTGCTGCGGGTCGAGGGCGCCGCGGACGCGGACGACGATCGAGGCCGAAGGCTCGGGAGCTTCGCGGGAGAACAGGGGGCGTTCCGGCAGGACGAGGTGGACGCGTGCAAACTGCACCCGGTCGATCGCCCGGATGGTTCGCGCCAATTCACCTTCGAGAGCGCGCAAGTGATTGATATTCTGAACAAAACTTGTTGTGCCGAGAGCGTCGGACTTGTCGAAGATCTCGTAGCCGACGCCGCCACCCTTGGGCAGGCCGCCTTCGGCCAGTTTCATGCGCAGGCGAGTTACCTTGTCCTTCGGCACCATGATGGCGGCACCGTCGTTCTTCAGCTCATAGGGGATGGCCTGACGTTCCAGGTCCTTGATGATCGCCGAGGAGTCCTCGACGCTCAGATCTGTGAACAGGGTGGTCATCTGCGGCGTGGTGACCCGCATGATGACGAAAGCAAAGAAGCCGATGAGCGCGGCCGTGACCGCAACCATCGCCATCAGGCGCGCCGCGCCGAGACCTTTAAGGAAACTTAGAAGACTCTGCACGAACCAGCCCCTGAGATTCGGCCTCAAAGACCGACTGGGCAAATTTTGCCGGGGTATGGTTTCGATATGGTTAACGGCGGTTAACGGGTGGCAAAAATATGGCCAAATGACGAAAACCGGCTTCCCATGAGGGAGCCGGTTTTCATCGAATTGGAGATATTAACGATTCGTTTACTGACGATACTGCTGGATGCGGGTGGTCCGCAGTCCTGCCAGACCGTGCTGGTCGATCGAGAACTGCCAGGAGAGGAATTCGTCGACTGTCAGCGTATAGCGGCTGCAGGCTTCCTCAAGAGACAGAAGGCCACCGCGTACGGCGGCGACGACTTCGGCTTTGCGGCGGATGACCCACCGTTTGGTTCCGGGCGCGGGCAGATCCGCAATTGTTAACGGACTGCCGTCAGGCCCGATGACGTATTTGACCCTCGGGCGATGGGGTTCTGTCATGGCGTACTCACAAACTCTCAACCACTGAACTCACTTCAACAACCTACGCCCAGCGACTTAAAATTTGCCTAAGCCTACAACTCCAATGCGAATAGAACTGGATTTGGTTCGAAATAATCGTCCCGAGGAGATGACGCGGCGCAGCGTCAGGTTGTCGGTGTGGTTGGCGTCGTCGGAGTCGTCGGCCGCACCACGCGCTTGATCTTGTCGACGGTATAGTTGGTGCCGTTGATCGAGAGCAGGGCGGGGCTCGCTGACAGATCGACGGAATCGACAACGCCCTGGACTTCCGTGGAGATAGCGACGTCGCGACCGTTGTCGTCCTTGCCCGTTGCCGTCAGCGTATAGGCCCCTTCGGGATACTGAACGCCATCATTGCCTTTGCCGTCCCATACGAAAGTGCCGTTGCCGGACTTCAACGTATACTTGCCAGTGTAGACAACGTTACCAGCGGAATTCGTAATGTTGACGGTGGCTGTAGAGTCCTTGTCGGCGAGCAGATTCCATGTCGCCGACGTCTTGAATTGCGCCGTGCTGCCATCGACGGCGACGTTGTTGCCGACATAGATGAGCGCCTGCGTCGCTTCCGTAGCTTTGCCGAGATCGACCAGGGCTTTCAACTGATCGTTCGACTTGAGCTGCTGTTCGACGCCCGCGAACTGCACCAGCTGCTGCGTGAACTGGTTGGTATCGAGCGGATCGAGCGGGTTCTGGTTCTGCAGCTGCGTCGTCAGCAGCGTCAGGAACGTCTGGAAATTATCGGCAATGCCGGTGGTCGTCGAGCCGGAGCTGCTGCTCGAGTTCGATACCGGCGTGGTACCGGATACGACAGGGCTTGGAGTCGTTGCGTCAACTGCCATGGTTCGCTCCTCAAATACTGATGTCGACGCCGCTGCTGGATCCCAGCATGCGGCCATAACCGCGGCCCGCAGCGATCGCAGGCACGGACTCGTCTTCGTGGATCACAAGGCGCTGGGCGTTGCGGCCCGAATTCTCGCCACTGTTCTGTTGCTGGCCTTGCGACTGATCGCGCAGGCTGAATTGTAGTCCGCTGTCGTTGGTCTTGAGACCAGCCTGTTCGAGTGCGCGCTGCAGTTGCGGTGCATCCTGGCGCAACATGGTCAGGGTTTCCGGCTTCTCGACGGTGAGATGCGAGGTGACATTGCCATGCTTGTCGACTTCGAGGCGGACATCGATACGGCCAAGCTCAGCAGGGTCGAGCCGGATGTCGAAGCTGCTCTTGCCCGATTTGGCGTTCTGCGCGATCTCGACGGCGACGCCATTTAAAGGCACTGGCGCATTGGTCGCGACCGTGGCGGTCAATTGCGGGGTCGCAGCTGCAATCGGCGTCGTTGCGGTCTGCAACGGCTGCTGCTGCAAGCTATTGGTGGTCGGCGCAGTCACATCCGGTACTGCAGCCTGAGCGGTGTGTTCGGTGCGACGCTCGTGGGCAGCGCTAGCCGCAGGCTTTGCAGCTTCCGGTGCAACGGCGGTCGCGTCAGTTGCTACGCCATCGACGAGTTTGTCGCCCGGCTTGGTATCCTTGCCGACGGTCGACGCTGCGGCCGCGTCGGCTGGCTGCGCGGACGTCGTCTCGGTGGTCTTGGTCTTGTCTTCTGATTTGACCTCAGCCGTTGATGCCGTTGTGGCATCGGCTGCGCTGGTCTTCTTCGCGCCGGCTTTGCCGCCCGCGGGTGTCGCGGATGCGATAAGTGCCGCGAAATTCGCTTCGGCTTCCGGGGCCGTCGATGCAGGCGCCGCTTCGGCGTCAACCGTTGCGGCTTCGGTCACTGCCGTCTGGGCTTTCAAAACGGCTGCAGCGATGGCGAGAGGCTGTGCAACGCCGGTGGTTTCGGGCGCTGTTGGAGCTACTGCAACATCGGTCGTGGCCGCAGGCACGGGGATCGCAACGGCGACGGCGGCAACCGCGACGGGTTTCTCGGTTGAGGTCGTTGCGTCGGCGTCGGTCGTTGCGGTCTTGTCGGTATCCTTGGACGGGGCGTCCTTGGTGTCGGTCTTGTCGCCCGTCTTCGCGTCGGCCTTGGAATCGACCTTCGTGTCGCTCGGGTCGCTCTTCTTCGCCTTGCGGGAGTCCTGCGCGGCATCGGCTGCGTGGGTGTCGCGGTCGCGTGCATTGGCGGCCGCGTCGTCGGCGCGATCGTCGGCCTGCCGTGTGCGGTCATTGCTCGAGGGGCGGGTGTCGTCGCGCCGTGCGGGCGCTGGCAGATCAGGTTGGGCTGCCGCGGCGCGGTCGCTATTGGCGCTGGCAACGGTGTTGCTGTCGACCAGCGAGCCGAAGCTGTCGGCGTCCGACCGCTGATCGTCGCGGGACGAATTCGATCGTGCGTTCTGAAACGAGACGTTTGAGACGATATCGGACGTGACGCTAACCACGGGCGGCCTTTCCAGAAGAGTTCTATCCTCCTTTCAGCAAGGACCGGGCCACCTCTCGTTTTATAAAAATGTCTATATAAATCAGTATGTTGTAATTCGGGTGGAACCCCCGTGGGGATCGTCGCGGCATTATCTTTTCTGCCCGGCGGCAAGAATTGCCGTTCCGGCGAGGCGCCGTGATTGATTGAGCGCAAGGCGGCCTATATTAAAGTGCCATATCCCAACCCATTGTCGGACCGACCTTAAGTTCCGGGATTTGGCTCCGTTTTCCTGATCGCGACGGTTTGCAGCCAGCGCGGTCGCATCAGTGACCGAAACCATGCTCAACAGTCTCGATCTCGAAGGCCGTCCGCAGGACACCAGGGTCGTGGTCGCCATGTCCGGCGGCGTCGACTCCTCGGCGACGGCTGCGCTGTTGAAGTCACAGGGCTACGACGTCGTCGGTATTACGCTACAACTCTACGATCACGGCGCCGCCACCCATCGCAAGGGCGCCTGCTGCGCCGGCCGTGACATCCATGATGCCCGCGACGTCGCCGAGCGGATCGGGATCCCGCATTATGTGCTGGATTACGAAAGCCGGTTCCGCGAGTCCGTCATCGACAATTTCGCCGCGAGCTATGCCTCCGGCGAAACGCCGGTGCCGTGCATCGAGTGCAATCGTTCCGTCAAGTTCCGCGACCTGCTGGCGACCGCGCGCGATCTCGGCGCGCAGGCGCTGGCGACCGGGCATTACGTAGCCTCACGCCGCCTTGCTGACGGCTCGCGTGCCATGGTCTGCGCTGCCGATGCCGATCGCGACCAGAGCTATTTCCTGTTCGCGACTACGCAGGAACAGCTCGATTATCTCCGCTTTCCGCTCGGCGACATGAGCAAGCCGCAGACCCGCGAACTGGCCCGGCAGTTCGATCTGTCGGTCGCCGACAAGCAGGACAGCCAGGACATCTGCTTCGTGCCGTCCGGCCGCTACACCGACGTGATCGAACGTCTGAAGCCGAATGCGCTCGAACCGGGCGAGATCGTCGATATGGATGGCCATGTCATCGGCCGCCACGACGGCATTATCCATTTCACTATCGGTCAGCGCCGCGGCCTCCGTATTGCAGCGAGCGCGCCGCTCTATGTGATCAAACTCGACGCCGTCACCCGGCGCGTGGTGGTCGGCCCGCGCGAGGCCTTGCGGATGCACCGCATTGTGCTGCGCGACGTCAACTGGATCGGCGGCGGAACGCTCGATAGCGCTGTTGGCAATGGCCTCGAGCTGTTCGTCAAGGTGCGCTCGACCCGTGGACCACAGCCAGCCTGGTTGCGTGCTATGAATGGCGGCTACGAGATCGAACTGGTCGGCGGCGAGGAGGGCGTGTCGCCCGGTCAGGCCTGTGTGTTCTACGACGCGCCGGACGGTCAGGCCCGTGTGCTCGGCGGCGGCTTCATCAAGAGCGCTGCGGCGAAAAGCCCTGTCAGCATCTCCCCCCGCGATGCTAGTGTCCCTGCCGTCGCAGCAATGCGTGTGTAAGAGTTCAGGGTAGGGGCATGGCTGGCGATATCGACCGCGCGGGGGTCGCGAAGGCTTACGGGCGCTGGGCGCCGATTTACGATCTCGTTTTTGGCAAAGTGTTCGATAGCGGTCGGCAATCGACGATTATCGAGGCCGATCGCATTGGCGGCCGCATCCTTGATGTCGGTGTTGGCACAGGTCTGTCGCTGGTCGATTACGCCCGCACCACGAAGATTTGCGGCGTCGATATTTCCGAGCCGATGCTGCGCAAGGCGCATGAGCGCGTCCGCACCCACAACCTCACCAATGTCGAAACGCTGGCGGTTATGGATGCGAAGAATCTCGCATTCCCCGACAATCATTTCGATGCCGTCGTGGCGCAATATGTCATCACTGCCGTACCCGATCCGGAAGCGACGCTGGACGATTTCATCCGCGTGTTGAAACCAGGCGGCGAGCTCATTCTCGTCAATCACATCGGCGCCGAAAGCGGTCCGCGCAAGATTTTCGAACTGGCCTTTGCGCCGCTGGCGCGCCGGCTCGGTTGGCGACCGGAATTTCCGTGGAAGCGGCTGGTGGACTGGGCAACGGTCCACGGCGGGATCACGCTGGCAGAGCGCCGACCGATGCCGCCGATGGGGCATTTTTCGTTGATCCGCTATATTAAATCCTGACTGTTGTAGCGCGAGGCCGGAACCTCCACTCGCGCCCGCGGTTTGCTCCGGATGCAGATCAAACAGTCGCTCGTCATCGCAGCTCTTGTCGTCGCCGGTTCCAGCGCTGCCTTCGCGCAGGCGCCGCCGCCTGCCACGCCTCCCGCACAGACCGCGCCGCCATCGGCCGAGCGTGCAAATGCCAATTGTGCGCCGACACAAACAACCCCGCAGGGGACAATTGCTCCCAGCGGTACGACGACCGGCCAGAGCCCGGAGCCGTTGGGCGATAAACTCGCGAAATCAGATGGCGTCCTTTGCCCGCCGAGCAATGTCGATCCCGCGATGCGGGCACGCGCGCCGAATTCAGATAGCAGCAATACGCCGGTGATTCCCCCGCCCGGCAGTCCCGGTGGCGATCAAAGCGTTCGGCCGAAGTAAGTTTTAACGAGTTCGTCAGGCGCGCGGCACGGACACAGGCCGCGCGTCACGCGTTTGAGCTGCGAGACGGATACCGGCGTTAGCCGCACCAAATCCCTGATAGTTGCGGCGCTCGACAATCTCGAAGAAGAAGCGCTCATCGAAGCTCGGCGTGTAGATCTGGAAGAATTCGCCGTCGCCTTCGCGATCATACAGGATCTGGTTGTCGCGCAGCGCAGCCATCAGCTCGGCATCGAGCCCATACTTGGCTTCCACGTCATCGTAGTAATTGTCGGGAATACGTAGGAATTTGGCGCCGCGTTTGCGCATATCGGCCACAGCAGAAAAGATATTGTCGCACAAGAACGCGATATGTTGCACGCCGGAACCGAAGAACTCCGAGATGAAGCGGTTCGACAGCGTGCGCGTTGCGGATGATCCGTTCAGGATGATGCGCAGCGACTGATTGGCTGATATCAGCGCCTGGCTTTGCACGAGGCCGACCGGATCCGGAATTTCCATCTGCGGCAGGCGCTGCAGGTCGAGAATGCCGGTGTAAAACAGAAGCCACGACAGCATCTCGTCATAGGGCATCGATTGCGAGATGTGATCGACGACGGAGAGATGGTCTGTACCGGCATTGCTCTGCAGCGGCTCGAAATCTACGTCCCAGTTCTTGCCGGCCGCTTCCAGGAAATAGAGAAGACTTCCGCCGACGCCGTGGATCGCCGGGATTTCCAGTTCGCCCGGTCCGACTGGCTGATAGAATGTCCGCGCCTGCAACGCTTCAGCGCGCGCCATGGCCTGCTTGGTATTGCCGACGTCCAGTGCGATGGCGCACACGCCGGGGCCATGCGTCACGTAATGCGAATGCGCGAAACCGTCCGGCTCTGAATTGATCACGAGTTCGATGGTGCCCTGCGACCAGCGTTCGACGTCCTTGCTGCGATGAGCGCCGGTCTTGCGAAACCCGAGCTGGCCAAGCAGCGTTGCGAGGTTCGCGGCCTTGGTCTCGTTGACAGCGAATTCGATGAAGCCGACGCCGCGGGTGGATGTCTTTGGCTGCAGGGCGTCGGCGGGTGTCTTTGCCAGTTGATCCTGCAACAGGATCAGTGAGCGCAATCCGTCAGTGGCTGTGCGAACGGCGGAGCCTGCGCGGAACTGGTCGTTGAAAATCTCGAGGGACCACGCGCCGCTATAGCCGGTGGCTTGCACGGCTTCCATGAACTTGGCCACAGGCAGGTCGCCCTGACCGGGGAAGCAGCGGAAATGCCGGCTCCAGGACAGGACATCGAGGCCCAGCTTCGGCGCGTCGGCGAGCTGCACCAGAAAGATCTTGTCCGCCGGGATGGATGCGATGGCGCTGACGGGAAATGCCGGGGCCAGCGCATGGAAGCTGTCGAGGATGACGCCGATCGACGAGTGATTGGCGCGGCGCACGATCTCCCAGGCATCGCGATAGTCATTGACATGGGCGCCCCAGGCCAAGGCCTCGAAGCCGACACGCATGCCATGCTGCGCGGCGAGGTCCCCAAGCTCGCGAAAATCCGCTGCGGCTCGGTCGATACCGCCAAGCGAGGCCGGCGAGATGTTGCTGCAGATCAGCATCAAATCCGTCTGCAACTCTTTCATCAGGTCGAACTTGCGCGCCGCGCGCGCGAAGTTGCGGCTGCGCTGCGGCTCCGGCATGCCCTCGAAGTCGCGGAACGGCTGGAAAGCGCAGATGGTCAGGCCGAGGTCGCGGCACATCTGGCCGACATCCCGCGGGCTTCCATTGAAGGACAGAAGGTCCGCTTCAAAGATCTCGACCTCGTCAAAGCCGGCAGCAGCGATGGCGCGGAGTTTCTCATCCAGCGCGCCTGATAGCGAGACGGTGGCGATCGAGAGCTTGTTCATGCCGCGGTCTCCGTCATGGCGCCGCCGAGGAACAACTGTCCGATGCGCGGATCGTTGAGCACACGGTCGGCCTTGTCCATCAAGCGGGTCTGGCCGAGCTCCAGCACGATGCCGAAATCGGAAATCTCCAGGGCCGAGCGTGCATTCTGCTCGATCATCAGGATCGAGACGCCGCGGTCACGCAGCTCCTTCAGAATATTGAACGTTTGCAACACCATCAGCGGCGACAGCCCGATGGAAGGTTCATCGATCAGCACCAGCTGCGGATTGAGCAAGAGGCCGCGGGCGATTTCGAGCTGCTTCTGCTCGCCGCCGGATAGCGTCGAGGCCTGTTGCTTGGCTTTGGTACGCAGCACGGGGAATTTATCGAGCGCAGCCTCGATGCGCGCGGGCAGGTCGGTGATGTCGCGGCCGGCGGCGACGGCACCAAGTTCGATATTGTGACGGACCGTGAGTTCCGGGAAGATATTGCGGCCCTGCGGGACATAGCAAATGCCTGCCGTCAGCAGTGCGCGCTGGCTGAGACCGGTAACGTCCTTGCCCTTGAATACGACTTTGCCTTCGCGCAGTTTCAGCAGACCGAAGATCGCCTTGAACACCGTGGACTTGCCGGCGCCGTTTGGCCCGATGACGGTGGTGATTGACCCAGCCGGCACCGAGAAGGTGGTGCCATTCAAGATCGTCATCTTGCCGTAGCCGCCGACAAGGTTCTGAACGTCCAGGATTGCATCGCTCATGGCACTATCCTCAATGTCCCAGATAGGCTTCGATCACGGCAGGATTGGCGCGGATTTCGTCCGGTCGCCCAACCGCCAGAACCTTGCCTTCGGCCATCACCATCACGCGTGTGCAGAGCGACATCACGAATTCCATGTTGTGCTCGATGACAACGAAAGTGGCGCGCTTCTCCCGGTTGATCGCCGCTAGGCGATCCTTGAGATCCGCGAGCATGGTCAGGTTGACGCCGCCGGCAGGCTCGTCGAGCAGCACGAGGCGCGGTCCGCCCATGAAGGCCATCGCGGCATCGAGCAGTTTCTGCTGGCCATAAGAGAGGCCGCCGGCGGGCTCATCGGCGAGATGGTCGAGCTTGAAGAAGCCGATCATCTGGTTGGCCGCCTCGGTCAGTCCGGCATCGGATGGGCCGAGCAGGCGCGACAGCATGTTACCTTGGTGTTCCTGACCAGCGAGGATCAGGTTCTCGCGCACCGACAGCTTCGGGAATACCTGCAGCAATTGAAACGTGCGGCTGACACCGAGGCCGTTCAGCTCTGACGGCCGCATGCCGGTGACCACCTTGCCGTCGACCTTCACTTCGCCGGCGCTTGGCGTGAGCTGGCCGAGGATGCAGTTGAACAAAGTGGACTTGCCGCAGCCGTTCGGGCCGATCAGGCCGAGGATTTCGCCTTCCTGCACATCGAACGAGACGCCGTTGACGGCGGTGATGCCGCCAAAGCTCTTGCGGATATTGCTGACTTCGAGAACCGCGGTCATGGCGCCGTTTCCAGTTTTGCTTTGGCGACCGCACGCAATGCGGAGGCTGCCTTGGTGCGGCGTTCGGAGATGTAACGATCGAGAATGCCGAGAATGCCGGTGGGTGAGTAGATTAGCAGCAGGATCACCGCGATGGCATAGAGCATCAGATAGTAGCCCTGCGTGAAGCGCAGCCATTCAGGCAGCAGCACGGCGATCATCGCGCCAAGGAACGGCCCGAAGAAGAAGCCGGAGCCGCCGACGATCACCATCATCAAGAGATCGAGCGACAGCGACAGGTGGAACGGTACGGGATCGACATATTGGGTCAACGGCGCATAGAGCGTACCGGCAACACCGCCGAGTGCGGAGCCGATCGCAAAGGCCATCAGCGTATAGCGCCTTGTGTCGATGCCGAGCGAGAGCGCACGAACGGGATTTTCGCGCAGCGCAATGAAAGCGCGGCCCCAGGGCGAGCGGATCAGCCACCAGACGGCCAGTGAGACGATGCCGAGCGATCCCAGACAGACATAATAGAACGGCAACGGCCGCCGCGTCGGATAGCCGAAAATCTCCGGGCGAGGGATGTTGCTGATGCCGTAGATGCCCTTGGTCAGCCAGTCCTCGTTCCGAAACACGAGAAAAGCGAGCGTCGAAAATGCGAGGGTGACAAAAGCCAGATAGTGATGCTGTACGCGGAGCGCGGGGTAACCGAGAATCCAGCCGATGGCGAAGCACAGCACGATGGCAACGCCGAGCGCTCCGATGAGCGGCAGACCATTCGATGTCATGATCGCAGCCGCATAAGCGCCGATGCCGACAAAGGCGCCCTGCGCCAGCGAAACCTGCCCGGCATAGCCGAGCGTGAGGTTAAGCCCCATGGCGGCGATGGTCATCACGGCCCACTGGCTCAGGATGAACAGGCCGTAGCGATTGAAATTCATCGGAACGATGATCAGCGCGGCAATGACAACGATGCCGAAGCCGATCTTGAGGGTCTTCGCCGCGGTCATACGGTGCGCTCCTCAGGCCGGCCAAGCATGCCCTGTGGCCGAAACAGAATGATCGCGATCAGCAGAACCAATGGCACGGCGGCGCGATACTGGGTGGAGACATAGGCGGCTGACAGATTGTCAACGACGCCGATCAGCAGGCCGCCGGCAATGGCGCCGCGGACCTGATTGAAACCGCCGACAATGGCGGCGATGAATGCGGCCTGGCCAAGCACTTCGCCGTTGGAGAATTTAGCGAGATAGATCGGCGTGATGAGGAGCGAGGCCAGCGCGACCAGAAACGCGTTGATGAGGAAGGTCAGCAGGATCATGCGTTCAACGGGCACGCCGATGATGCGCGCGACGGTCGGGTTCTGTGCGGCGGCCTGCATCTGGTGACCGATGGAGGTGCGGTTCAGCAGCGTTGTCAGGCCGAGCACGGCGAGAATCGCCAGCACCAGCACGCCAATGCTCTGCAGGGCGACGACGCGGCCGAAAATCGTGACATCACCGCCCGGGATGATCGATGGAAATGGCGAGGCTTCGGCACTCCAGAATTGCTTGGCGGCTTCCTTGATGCCGATCGCCAGGGCCATGGTCGCAATCGCCAGCGGTAGCACGCCATGGCGCAGCATTGGATCGACCAGCAACATTTTGAAGCCGAGGCCCAGCAGCAGCAGCGACAGCGCGATGCCAATCAGGATCGCCAGCCAGAACGGTGCACCGGCATGCATCACCGCCAGCATCAGGAAGGCCGGCAGCATGACGAATTCGCCCTGCGCGAAATTGATGGTCTGTGAGGTCTGCCACAGCAGCGTGAAGCCGACGGCGACGATCGCGTAGATCGCCCCGGTGGCAAGACCTGCGATGAGGAGATCGAGAAGGTTGGACATGTGGTTCTCCAAATGGCCGGCAGCTAAAGCACCGGCCGCGCGCTCCCTCGCCCCGCTTGCGGGGAGAGGGCTGGGGTGAGGGGTTCTTGCAAGTAAAACACTCGCTCCCCCTCACCCGAAGCCTCGCTTCCGTTTGGCTCCGACCTCTCCCCGCAAGCGGGGAGAGCTTAAGTACGCGAGGCCTCAGTTGCCGAGCTTTGGCAGCACCTGCTTGACGACCTGCTTGCCCTCGACGATCTCGACGAGGAAACCCTGTCTATCGATGTCGCCATTGGCGTCGAAGGTCGCGTCCATCAGGATGCCCGGCTCCTTGGCGGCGGTGATTGTGAAGCCGTGCAGGGCATCGGCGAAGCCCTTGGAATCGACCTTGCCCATCTTCTCGGTGGTGGCCTTGATCATGTAGATCGCGAGCCAGCCCTTGAGGCCGTTATGGTCCGGGACGTAGTTGTACTTCTTCACGAACTTGTCGCGGAACGCCTTGATCAGTTCGACCGGCGCGTCGGTGGTGAGGCCGACATGGCCGCGCGCGCCATTGGCCGCGTCGCCGGCGAGTTCGACGACCTTCTGTCCGACCAGCGTGGTTTCGCCGACCAGCGGCACAGTGATGCCCTGGCGTTTCAACTCCTTGAGTATGCGCGCGCTCTCTTCTTCGTTGACGTAAACGAAGACTGCATCCGGCGCTGCCGACTTGATCTTGCTGACATCGGCCGCGAAGTCGGCCTGGCCGGCTTCGGTGGAGAGATCGGCCGCGACTTTGATATTGTACTTGGCGAATTCCTTGCTGATGGAATCGCGCCCGCCCTTGCCGAAGTCATTGTTAACCCAAACGATGGCGACCGACTTCGCCTTCAATTCGTCATTGATGTATTTGGCGACCTTGGGCATGGACGACTGCTGGCCAAACGACGTCCGGAACAGAAACTTGTTGCCGGTTGTCGTGAGTTCAGCGGCTTCGCCGCCCATGATTTGTGCGATGCCGGCTTCGGCGGCGAGCGGCGCGGTGACCTTCACCGAACCGGAATAGCCGGGCCCGAGCAGCACATAAGGCTCGGCGTCCAGTGCCTTCTGAACCTGAGCGCGGGCGACACCGGGGTTGGACTGCGAGTCTGCATGGGTCACTTCCAGCTTGCGGCCGAGTACACCGCCCTTGGAATTGATTTCTTCGATCGCGAGATCGATGCCGTTCTTCCAGTTGGTGCCGACGGTGGCGCCGCCGCCGGACAATTCGGCGACATTGGCGAGTTTAATGGGAGCTCCGGACTGCGCGATGGCAGCACCGGTCAATACAGTCGCGAGCAGGGCGCTCGCCAAAAACACTGGCTTCATGGAATCCTCCTGTTGCTATTGTTGTGTTTGTGGGCGCGGCCTTATGAGCGGCCGCTTCATTCAGGCTGCGTTTGGTGTCGGGTACCTTTTGACCATGACGGCGTCGAAAGCAATTCCCATTTCAGTCGGTGAAGGCGCAAATCCTGTAAACAACTCAAAGGCATCGGCGGCTTGGTAGATCGCCAGATCGCGGCCGGTCATGACCGGCGCGCCTTTTGCCTTGGCCGCGTTGAGCAGCGGCGTCCACAGCGGGGAATACACGGCATCCGCAACCCAAGCTTCCGCATGCAGCAGCGCATCGGGCACCGGCGTGCCGCGGTTGGGCAACATGCCGATGGGGGTGCCATTGACGATGCCGACTGCACCGCGAACGGCGTCATCGACGCTGTCCGCCACGCGGATGCTTTGCCGGTTGTGCAGCAGGGAAACGAGATGCCGGGCCTTGGCCGTGTCCGTATCGAAAATCCGGATCTCCGAAACGCCGAGATCGGCCAATGCAAAGGCGATGGCCTTGCCGACGCCACCGGTGCCGATGACCGCGACCGGGCCGTGGTTGGAATTGGCGACCAGTTGCCTGGCGGCCCTTGCAAAGCCCGTGGTGTCGGTGTTGTGGCCAGTCAGCCTGCCGTCGCGGACCACGACCGTGTTGACGCCGCCGATGGCCATGGCCCCGGGCGAGAGCTCGTCGAGCAGATCGACCACGGCTTCCTTATAGGGGAAGGTCACGTTTATGCCGGCAAAACCGAGGCGACGGACGCCGTCCAGAATGGCGCGCAAATCGCCGCGGTCGGCACCGGGGATCTCGATCAGCTGATAGTGACAGCGGGCGCCCATGGCCTCGGCGGCCCGCTCATGCATCGCCGGTGACGCTGAATGCGCGATCGGCGCGCCGAGCAGGCCAGTGAGGAAACGTTGGCCCGTCGCCGGGGTATGGGGCGTCGAAGAGGTCATGAACGGATGGCCAATACTTTCAATCATCATCGGAAACGGGACAGAAGATAGCGCGGCGGCGATCTAACACAATTACCCTGTTATACAACAAACATAACATGATGTTATTTTTTACGGACGCGCGAGACTGGCTTTGCAGCGGCAATTTTGTGAGAGCCGACTGCGCGCATCTCGGTGCGCAGGCAGTCGATGAAATGCTCGATATGCAGTGACAGCGGCGCGCCGCGTTTCACGGCGACATAGGTATCGAACCGGGTCGGTTCGACGATGCGGATCACCTCGACGCCGGGATAGCCGCCATGGGCCACCGTGAATTGGTCGATGACCGCGATGCCCAATCCTGCCTTCACCAGGGCACAGACCGTGGTGCCAAATCTCGCTCGAATGGTGATGTCGTATTTGAGTTTATTGCGGGCGAAGATCTCCGCCATGATCCGACCATAGGGATCGTTGGGATCGATGCCGATGAGGGGATACCGGATGATCTCCTTGGCCGAGACCTGTTTGCGACCTGCGAGTTCGTGTCCCTCTGGCACGATGCAGAACAATTCGCCGGATGCCAGCGGCATGAAGTCGAGCCCGGGATGTTCGAGCCGATAGCTCATGGCGACGCAGTCGCCGCGACCGAGCAGCAGATAGTCGATCGCCTCCTCAAGCTTGAGAATGTTGATGTCGATCCGCAGACCGGGATAACGCCGCCGCACCTGCTCGATGGCACGTGGCACCATCACCTGCGAGATACTGGGCACCGATCCGATGCGCAATTCCGACAGTGTTCCGTGGCCGATCTTCGAGATGATCTCGGTGAGATCGTCGACTTTCTTGTAAACACCGTTGATCTGCTCGAAAATATTCTGCGCTTCAGGGGTCGGGAAGTAGCGTCCGTTCTGGCGCTGGAAGAAGCGGATGCCGAGCGACTTCTCGGTGTATTTGACCAGGCGGCTGATGCCGGGCGCGGACACATTCAGGAGTTTGGCAGCGCCGCCAATGGTGCCCGTCACCATGACGGCGCGGATCACTTCAACCTGGCGTAACGTCATCATGCGCAAGAACTCTCGTTATGCTGAATGGCGCGGATGGTGCGCCAGAATGCGCGCTCGTCTGCCCTGGATGGACATGGTACCGACCGCGTCCTGCGAACCGGGTAGCATCTTCCCCAGAGATTATCAGAACACATCTGAATTGATTCAATTTTTACCGACAGTTCGCAATCGAATTAACGCAAGTTGTAGGAGTGGATTGTAGAAGGGGCGCATTGGTCTATTTTCAGGTCAGCCCACATTCGTCGTTTCCGCCGTTGAGGTCCTATGCGCGTCGCTGTCGTCCACGATTGGCTCTACACGCTGGGCGGTGCCGAGCAGGTGCTGCGCGAGATATTGCAGTGCTATCCGGAAGCGGACGTTTTCACGCTGTTCGATGTGCTGACGCCGGAAGATCGCGCCAAGATTGGCTTCAAGAAGGCGCGTACCAGCTTCTTGCAGAAGATGCCGTTCATCCGCAAACGTCATCGGTCATACTTGCCACTCATGCCGATCGCGATCGAGCAGTTCGATCTGTCAGGTTACGACCTGGTTATTTCCAGCAGCTATGCGGTGGCCAAGGGCGTGATCACCGGCCCGAACCAGCTTCATGTATCCTATGTGCATTCGCCGATGCGTTATGCGTGGGACTTGCAGCACGCTTATCTGAATGAAAGCGGTTACACCGCTGGCATCAAGAGCGCGTTGGCGCGGGCACTGCTGCACCGCATCCGGATCTGGGACGTGCGCACGGCCCACGGTCCGGACGCCATGCTGGCGAACTCCAATTTCGTCGCCAAGCGGATCAAGAAGGTCTATGGCCGCGACGCCAAGGTCATCTACCCGCCGGTGACCATGTCGAAGCTGCCGCCTGATCTGCCTACCGGAGACCACTTCCTCGCGGCAAGTCGTCTGGTGCCCTACAAGAAGATCGAAGCCGTGATCCAGGCCTTTGCCGAACTGCCGGATCAGAAGCTGATCGTCGCAGGCGACGGGCCGGATGCGGAGCGACTGAAGGCGATCGCCGGCCCGAACGTGACGTTTGTCGGCTTTGTCAGTGATGAGAAGCTGCGCGAATTGATGGCGACGGCGCGTGCCTTTGTCTTTGCCGCCGAGGAGGACTTCGGGATTATCGTTGTCGAAGCGGAATCCGAGGGTGCGCCGGTTCTGGCGTTCGGCCGGGGCGGCGCGCGCGAGACGGTTTCGGCCTCTCCTGAATTGCGCACCGGCATGTTTTTCGATTCCAACGAGCCGAAAGCGATTGCGGAATGCGTTCGTGCCTTCGTGGCGAATGAAAGCTCATTTTCGCGTGCTGACTGCCGGATGCAGGCCGAGAAATTCTCGGCCGAGCGTTTCCGCAACGAACTGATGTCATTTGTGAACGACCACATGCGGACATTCAGCGGTGAGCGGCGGCGCAATCGCGATGGCAGTTCGCCGGATGCGGCGGGCTTCAAGCGGCGTTGGAGCGATGCCAAGGATTCCGCCCGAAGCGAATAGGCATCTGCCGTTACGATGACGCCCGCGACGCGGGGCCTTTGTAATCCGGAAACCGCGACAGCATGGCGGTCTTCAGGAACTTGAAGTGCGAGATGCTGACTGCAAGGTCGCGCAACCGGCGCTGGCCGTTTGAAATTTCGGTCTCGAACAGGTCCAGGTGATCGCTGTCGAGCTTCTCCCGCGTCAGATACTCATCGTCCCCATTGCCGAAGGTCACGGCCGCGCGCGCCAGCACATCGTCGACGCGGCGGGTGAGGCCGGCCTGCTCGGCTTCGGCATTGCTGAGTGCGCTATCGAGGGCCGAAAGGACGTAATCCAGCCGCTCGCGATCAGTTTCGGCATCGCGTTCAGCCGAACGCGCCCTGAACTCACGCTCGCCGACAAGGCTGCGAAGATAGTTCTGGGCACGAGCCCGCAGGAACATCTGGAACATGCCGTATCCGGTCCAAGCGCGCGCGGCGGTATGCCGCGCAATGGCGCAGCTTGGCCGATTATGGTGATCAATCGGTTAAGAAATCGGATACCTGATCAGGCAGGCTTGCAGAACATCGCGATCGCCAACTCGATCCGCGTGTTGAGCATGCGCCGGTTGAGGCGATAGCTGTTATCCGCCATCAGCCTGAAGTGATCATTGGCGAACACGATTCCGAGCAGCATTTCGGAGACCTGCTTGATGGGCTGATCGCGCAGCTCGGACCGGAGCGTCACGCGCTTAAGGGCCTCTACCACGTCCTTGGCGCCCAGTTCGAAGATGACCTCGGCGAAGATGCCGGCGATATCCGGGGAGAGCAGGCGCTCGCTGATGATCAGCCGATGCAGTGCTATTTCGTCGGGTGCTAGCGCGATATCGACGATGTGCTTCAGGGATAACCTTAACCGGTCGATCGGCGTGCCCTTGGTTTCTACGTGACTGAAACGAACCTGCGGCAGGCTGCCCAGCAGCATCGCGCGGAACAGCTCGCTCTTGCTGGCGAACATCTTGTAGAGCGTTTTCTTCGACATGCCGGCGGCGCCAGCGATGTCATCCATGGTGGTCGCCGCGAAGCCCTTCAACGTGAAGGTTGCTTTGGCGACCGTGAGCAGATGCTCGGTGCGTTCGTCGGATGGCGAAGCCGAAGTGCTCGATGCGGCAGGACTCGCCGGCGGCAGACGCGTTGCCTGCGACAAAGTGCCATCGCGATTCTTCCTCGCACTTGCTGGTGCAACCATTGCGTATCGATCCTGTTAACCGAGGCCGTCTCACAAACGCTTGAGCAGCGACTTCCCCCGCAGTATAGCGCTTGACTTCCCGAAAGGAAACTACCAAGTTTCCTGTACGGAAACCGAAGAGTTTCCACATATTTCCAACGGCGACGTCGTCCGCGATTTGCGTGGATGCCGGACGCCGTTTTGCATTGGTGAACTGATGATGCGTCTTGGATTTGTGCGCCCTTTCGCCCTGGTTGGCCTGCTGGCGCTCGCGGGATGTGGCGAAGCGAAGAAGGAAGCTGCGACTCCGCCGGCGCCTGAAGTTGGCGTCCTGGTTCTGAAGACGCGGGAGGCGCCGGTCTCCACCGTGCTTCCCGGCCGGGTCAATGCCTATCAGGTCTCGGAAGTGCGGCCGCAGGTTACGGGAATCCTGCAGAAGCGAAACTTTGTCGAAGGTTCGGAAGTGAAAGCAGGCGATCTTCTCTATGAGATCGACCCGGTTCAATATCAGGCTGCGCTCGAAAGCGCGGAGGCTGCGGTTCTGAAGGCGCAAGCCAATCTCGTGAGCGTGCGGCTCAAGGCCGAGCGCAAGACGCAGTTGCTCAAGACCAATGCCGCCAGTCAGCAGGATGTCGACGATGCCGTCGCCACCTTCAAGCAGGGCGAAGCCGATCTGAAGGCTGCCGAGGCCAATCGTGATACCGCAGCGATCGCGCTCGACCGCACGAAGGTGACCGCCTCGATCTCAGGTCGCATCGGAAAGTCGTCGATCACGCCGGGGGCCTTGGTCACCGCGAGCCAGGCCAGTGCGCTGACCACGATCCAGCAACTGGATCCGACTTATGTGGATCTCGATCAATCGACCTCGGAAATGGAGCGCCTGCGCGCGCAACTTCAGAGCGGCCGGCTGAAGCAGCCGGACGGCCACGTCCAGATCGAGCTGTTGCTGGAGAACGGCAAGACCTATGATCATAAAGGCAAATACAGCTTCACCGATTCCAGCGTGAATGAGTCGACCGGTTCGGTCAGCACCCGCGCCATCTTCGCAAATCCAAACCGGGCGCTATTGCCTGGCATGTATGTGCGAGCGCGCGTCGTGGCCGGTGTCGATCCCACCGCGATCATGATCCCGCAGCGTGCGGTGTCGCGTAATCCGCTGGGGCAGGCGACCGCCATGTTCGTCGACAAGGACGGCAAGGTCGAGCAGCGTATTATCGAAGTCGATCAGGCGATCGGCAACAACTGGCTGGTCGAGCGCGGCGCTGCCTCGGGCGATCGCGTGATCATCGACGGATTGCAGAAGGTCAAGCCGGGCGCCAATGCCCGGACTGTCGAGGTGACCGTCGATCCCGCCACCGGCCTGACCCTCAATTCCGGCAAGCAGGCTGATGCAGGTGCCGACGCTGCGCCCGCGGCCCGCAAGGAATAACGGGCATGTCGCATTTCTTTATCAAACGCCCGATCTTCGCCTGGGTCCTTGCGATCCTGATCATGTTCGGCGGCCTGCTGGCCATTCTCGGGCTGCCGATCGCCCAGTATCCGCAAATCGCACCCACGGTGATCACGATCTCCGCGACCTATCCGGGCGCCAATGCCCAGACGGCAGAGAATTCGGTGACCAAGGTCATCGAGCAGAACATGACCGGCGTCGACTATCTTCAATATATGTCGTCCTACTCGACCTCGACCGGCAGCGTGCAGATCTCGATCACCTTCAGCAACGAGGCCAATCCCGACATCGCGCAGGTGCAGGTGCAAAACAAGCTGCAGCTTGCGATGCCGCTTCTGCCGCAGGTGGTGCAGCAGCAGGGCCTGCGCGTGGTGAAGTCGTCGTCGAGCTTCCTGATGGTTCTCGGCTTCGTCTCGGAGGACGGCAGCATGACCGCCAGCGACATCGCGGATTATGTGGCGAGTTCGATCAATGAACCGATCAGCCGCGTTTCGGGCGTCGGTCAGGTACAGTTGTTCGGCGCTGAATATGCGATGCGGATCTGGCTCGATGCCGACAAGCTCGCGAAATACAATCTGATGCCGGGTGATGTCACTGCAGCCATTCAGGCACAGAATACTCAGGTGACGGCCGGCCAGCTCGGCGGTCTCCCGGCAGTCGATGGACAGCAGCTCAATGCGACGATCACATCGCAGAGCCGGTTGCAGACGATCGAACAATTCAACGACGTCATACTGCGGACCAGCACATCGGGCCAGACAGTCCGTATCAAGGATGTCGCTCGCGTCGAACTCGGCTCCAAGAGTTATGACGCCGTCGCGCGCTACAATGGCAAGCCGGCGGCCGGCATGGGCATCAGCCTGGCAACCGGTGCCAATGCGGTGGCCACATCCGAGGGTGTGAAGGCGCGCATTAATCAGCTCACGGCGAATATGCCGGCGGGGCTGAAGGTGATCTACCCTTATGACACGACGCCATTCGTGAAACTGTCGATCGAGAAGGTCGTGCACACGCTGTTCGAAGCGATCGTGCTCGTCTTCATCGTGATGTTTGTATTCCTGCAGAGCTGGCGGGCGACCATCATCCCGACCATTGCCGTGCCGGTGGTTCTGCTCGGCACCTTCGGCGTACTGTCGATTGCTGGATATTCCATCAACACGCTGACCATGTTCGCGATGGTGTTGGCAATCGGCCTTCTCGTCGACGACGCCATCGTCGTTGTGGAGAACGTCGAGCGCGTGATGGAGGAAGAGGGCCTGTCGCCGCGCGAGGCGACCGAGAAGTCGATGCACGAGATCACCGGTGCACTGGTCGGCATCGGTGTCGTGCTGTCAGCGGTGTTCATTCCGATGGCCTTCTTTAGCGGTTCGGTCGGTATCATCTATCGCCAATTCGCGCTCACCATCGTGTCGGCCATGGTGCTGTCGGTGCTGGTGGCGATGATCCTGACGCCGGCGTTGTGCGCGACGATTCTGAAAAAGCCCGAGAAGAGTCATGGCCAGAAGCGCGGTTTCTTCGGCTGGTTCAATCGCACTTTCGATCGCACCGCGAGCGGCTATGAAAAGACCACGAGCGCCGTGGTGCGGCGGCCCGCCGCTGCCTTGATCGCTTTCGTTGCGGTTGTCGCCGGCATGGTGCTTCTGTTCGTCCGGTTGCCGAGCTCGTTCCTTCCCGACGAAGACCAAGGCACGCTCATCTCACTGATCCAGCTGCCGGTGGGCGCCACCGCCGGCCGCACGCTCGATGTGATCAAGCAGGTCGAGCATCAATTCATGGAGAATGAGAAGGACACCGTGCAGGGCGTGTTCGCCGTGCGTGGTTTCAGCTTCGCCGGGCAGGGCCAGAATGTCGGTCTCGCATTCATCAGCCTGAAGCCGTTTGCGGAACGTGCGGATCACGCGAAGTCGGCGCAGGCCATTGCCGGGCGTGCAATGGCAGTGTTCTCGAAGATTCGTGACGCGATGGCCTTTACCGTGTTGCCGCCGTCGCTGCCGGGCTTCGGCAATGCCAGCGGTTTCGACTTCTATCTGCAGGACTCCGGCGGTGCCGGCCACGAGGAGCTGCTGAAGACCCGCAATCAATTGCTCGGACAGCTTGCAGGCGACAAGCGTGTCGCGCAGTCGCGGCCGAACGGACAGGATGATACGCCGCAATTCAATCTCGATATCGATCAGCCGAAAGCCACGGCGCTTGGCATCAACCTGACCGACCTCAACACGACGCTGTCGGCGGCGTGGGGCGGCTCTTATGTCAACGACTTCATCGACCGCGGCCGCGTGAAACAGGTCTACGTGCAGGGCGACGCGCCGTTCCGGATGGGGACGACCGATATCGGAAGATGGTATGTGCGCAACGGGTCGGGCTCGATGGTGCCGTTCACAGCTTTCGCGAGCGAGAGATGGAGCTACGGCTCGCCGCGCCTCGAGCGCTACAATGGCGTGGCGGCCGTGCAGATCCAGGGACAGGCGGCACCCGGCACCAGTTCGGGCACCGCGATGACAGCGGTCGATGAGCAGGTGAAGAAACTGCCGGCCGGCTATACGCATGAATGGACCGGACTGTCGTTTCAGGAGCGGCTGACCGGCAGCCAGACGCTTTATCTCTATGCGATTTCGGTACTGATCGTGTTCCTCTGCCTCGCGGCCCTCTATGAGAGCTGGTCGATCCCCTTCGCCGTGATGCTGTCCGTGCCGATAGGCATCCTTGGAGCGCTGGCGGCGGCCACGATGTTCGGGCAGGCCAACGATGTCTATTTCCAGGTCGGCCTGCTCACGACGATAGGCCTGTCCGCGAAAAACGCGATTCTGATCGTGGAGTTTGCTATCGAGCAACAAGCGGCGGGCAAGTCGCTGGTCGAGGCGACGTTGCACGCAGCGAGACAGCGTCTGCGCCCGATCCTGATGACCTCGCTGGCTTTCGTCCTCGGCGTGCTGCCCCTGGCGATGGCGACGGGCGCAGGTTCGGCCAGCCAGAATGCCATCGGCATCGGCGTCGCGGGCGGTATGGTCACCGCGACGGCGCTCGGCATCTTCTTCGTGCCGGTGCTTTATGTGTTGGTGCAGCGCCTGTTTCCGGGCCGCAAGAAGGACGAGAAGGGCCACGCACAGGAGCACGCAGTGGCATCGCCTGCGGAGTAGCCGCGTCATGCCGGACATTCCGCCCGGCTTATAGCGGTCACCGGGGAATTCCGGCTATTCTCCCGAAAAATGAGAGGGATGGAAAAAGATGCCGCTGTCTTCGGGCGACCGCCACGGGATCGACGACCCCAGCGGCAAAGCGAGTGCCGCGCGGTTTGCGGAAACAATTCGGCCGCGGCTGTCGGTGCCTTTGGTCGCAGCGCCGATGTTTCGCGTGTCAGGCCCGGAACTCGTCATTGCCGCGTGCAAGGCTGGCGTGATCGGTTCGTTTCCGACGGCCAATTGCCGAACCGACGATGAACTCGATTGCTGGATAGCGCGTATTCTCGGCGCGCTCGGGCCGGACGACGCGCCGTTCTGTCCGAATCTCATCATTCGTCGCGAGAGCTTGCAGGATGATCTGGCGACGGTGATCCGGCATGGCTGCGAGATGGTGATCACCAGCGTCGGACCGCCGGATGCGGTCGTCGGTCCGCTGCATGAGGCAGGCTGTATGGTGTTTGCCGATGTAGCTTCGATCCGGCATGCGAAGAAAGCCATTGCAGCGGGAGTCGATGGGCTCGTCTTGCTAACGGCGGGTGCCGGCGGGCAGACCGGCTGGGTCAACGGTTTTTCGTTTGTGCGTGCGGTTCGCTCGTTCTGGGAGGGGCCGGTCGTGCTGGCCGGCGGTGTGTCGGACGGGCAGGCGGTGTTTGCCGCCGAGGTGCTCGGCTGTGATCTCAGCTATATGGGCACCAAGTTCATTGCCACCAAGGAGAGCATGGCGGTGGACGAGTACAAGCGGATGCTCGTCACGTCCGAGCTCGACGATGTCCTGCTGTCACGGGCTTTCACCGGCCTGGAAACCAATACGCTGGTTCCGTCCATTGTCGCCGCGGGGCTTGATCCGAAAGATTTGCCGACGGACATGACCAAAGAACGCGCCGATGCGCTCTATGGCCGGCAGGCGACGTCCGGGGTCAAGCGATGGCGCGACGTCTGGAGCGCAGGCCACTCTGTCTCTGGTGTTGCTGCAATCGAGCCCGTAGCGACGCTGGTCGCCCGCACGCGCGATGAATATGAGACTGCGCGTTCGACGGCGCGCCGTCCGCTCGGGAGCTAGCTCGTCATATGCACGGCTGGGTTGCGGCGCGATATCGTATTCGCGGTAGCGGCTGCCAGTCTCATTGTTGTCATAACGGCTACCACGCTGCCGATTCACGCGCTAAACCACACGCCATCCCCGCGCGCCTGGGGGCCGATCTGCTCGGCGCTCGACCGCATCTCTCCCGCCTCATCGCGCGATCTGCGCCAGGCGGCTTCGTACCGATAGAGGACTCTCATGCGTGATTTCATGGCCGTTGCCCGTTCCGTCGCCGTTGCCGAGCACGGGATGGCCGCAACCTCGCATCCGCTGGCGACGCTGGCTGCAGTGGAGATGCTGAAATCAGGCGGCAATGCCATCGATGCGGCGCTGGCGGCGGTCGCCGTGCAATGCGTGGCCGATCCCGCGATGACTGGTATCGGCGGCGATTGTTTCGCCCTTTATTCGCCAAAAGGCGGCGCGCCGATCGCGCTGAATGGCTCCGGCCGTACGCCGGCCAAGATCGATTCCGAGAAATATGCCGCGTCCGGCGCTCGCGACATTCCCGAGACCTGCGTCGAGACCGTCACCGTGCCCGGCGCCATCGATGCCTGGTGTACGCTCAGCAAGGATCATGGCTCGAAGCCGCTGGCCGACGTGTTTGCCGCAGCCATCGATGCCGCCGAGAACGGCTTCCTCATCACCCCGCGCGTGTCCGCCGACTGGGCCAAATGGCGCCGCAAGCTGGAATTGCATCCCGACGCGACCGCGCAGTACCTGCCGGGCGGCCATGCCCCCGCGGTCGGCGACAAGCGCGTCCAGCCGGCGCTCGCTGCCACGCTGCGCCGGGTCGCACGTGAGGGCCGTAACGGCTTCTATCAGGGCCAGGTGGCCGACGACATTATCACCACGCTGCGTGCCGTTGGCGGCGCGCACGAGGCCGATGATTTCAACGAGCAGCGCTCCGACTATGTGACGCCGATCTCGGCCAATCATCACGGCTATGATGTCGCCGAATGCCCGCCAAACGGCCAGGGACTCGCCGCACTGATGATTCTGCGCATGCTGGCCGGCTACGACATGGCCAATCTGAGCGAGGCCGACCGCATCCATGTTCTCGCCGAGGCGACCAAGGCGGCCTATCGCACCCGCGATGCCTATTTCTGCGATCCGGCCTATGGCCAGGTCGATGTCGAGCGCTTCCTGTCGGACAAGTTCATCGGTGACCTCCGCGCCAAGATCGACATGAAGCACGCTTCGCCGGAAGAGCATTGGGACTCGGTCATCCACAAGGACACCGTCTATCTGACCGTGGTCGACCGCGATCTCAACGCCGTGTCCCTGATCAATTCGCTGTTCGGCCCGTTCGGCAGCGGCATCTATGCAAAGAAGTCCGGCGTGCTGCTGCATCACCGCGGCTGGAGTTTCCGCGCCAAGCCCGGCCATGTGAATTCACTCGGCCCGCGCAAGCGTCCGATGCACACGATCATCCCGGGCATGCTGATGAAAAACGGTCGCGCGGTCATGCCGTTCGGCGTAATGGGTGGCCACTATCAGGCCACCGGCCATGCCCAGTTCATATCCGACGTGATCGACCGCAAGATGGACATCCAGGCCGCTGCCGAGGCGCCGCGCTCGTTCGCGACCAACAACCTGCTGCAGCTTGAAAAGACCATCCCGGAAGCGGTGCGCAACGATCTGGCCGGCCGCGGCCATACGCTGCAGATGATGGATACCGGCATCGGCGGTTGCCAGGCGATCCAGATCGATTACGAGCGCGGCCTGCTGCTCGGCGCCTCGGACCACCGCAAGGACGGTCTCGCACTCGGCTTCTGATCGATCAGGACAAGGCGCGATGGCGAGCTTCAGGTCCCGTCGCGCCATGACTGGTCCGGAGTTCGCCAGTCTTCTACCCGATAAGCTCGAATTCTCTGCATCCAGCGGAAGAGGCTCTGCGCCTGACGGACAAGCGTGCGATTGGTAACTGCCGGTTAACTCAGTTAGATATTGAGCGAGTTCGCCGATGAAAATTTCAGACTTTGGCGGTATCGGGTGCTTCGGGGAGAAGCGACGTGGTCAGATTCTGGAAGTCAATTTTCGTAGGCGTTCCGGACCATGTCCGGATCGAACTCATAGACATGCTCTTCCAGACGCGTGTGCCGCTCTCGATCGCCGGCTTCACACTGGCCATTGTCTCGTGTCACGTCGCCATTAGTTCTGCGAATCCATGGTTCTACGGGTTGAGTGCAGCCGGAGTGATCGTCACGATCTTCCGCGTGGCCACCGAAGGCGTCTATCATCGCAGTAAGGGTCAACGCAGCTTCACAATCGCCGCGGCCGAGCGATGGGAGCGGCTTTACGCGTGGAGCAGCTACGTCTTCGCAGGGCTGATCGGAATACTCGGCGCAGCAACCTTCTGGGCGAAGAATCCGGCTCATCAACTCCTGGCGACCGCGTTGGTGTTCGGCTATGCGGCCGGCATCGTCTGTCGGATTTCCGTCCGGCCGGGGATCGCATTGCCTGCCTTGATGCTGGTCGCCTTGCCGACGGCGTTCGCGGCGCTCGCCCGCGTCGATAGCAATCTGGCTTTCTATGCGGTGATCCTGATCGCGTTCCTGCTCGGCAGCTTCGAGACCGTGCGTTTCATCTATCGGCAGAATATCGAGCAGATCTCGCTCAAGCACGAATTCTCGACCCTCGCGCGGCACGATGCGCTGACGGGCCTGGCCAATCGGCTTGGCTTTCAGGAGCGCCTCGCGATCATCGCCGCGCGCGCCAGGGCGGTGGGCTGTCTCATTGCCGTTCACAGCGTCGACCTCGATCGGTTCAAGGAGGTCAACGACGTGCATGGCCATCCCGTAGGCGATGCGCTGCTGCAGGCGGTCGCGAGCCGGCTCAGCGGAATTTTGCGCGACGGCGACTTCGCGGTGCGCATGGGCGGTGACGAATTCGTTGTGGTGCAATCCGTCGTCGGCAATCGCGAGGAGGCAATGTTGCTGGGCCGCCGCATCATTCGGACGCTCTCGGAGCCGTTCGTCATCGATGGCCTGGAACTGACCGTTGGCGCCAGCGTCGGTATAGCCATCGGCCGCGAGGGTGACGACCCCTGCGATCTTACGCCTGCCGCGGACCGGGCGCTTTACGCCTCGAAAGCCAGCGGTCGAAACCGTGTGACGTTTGCCAAGCCGGTGGATGCCGAGACAATCGCGCGGGCAGGCTAGCGTCCACGCAATGAGCGTGGGCTGAGCCGCGCCAGATAAGATTTTCTGCAGATCGGAAAAGCTGACAGCGCATCGACGGGATCCGCGCTAGCGGGTTGACATGCGCTAGAAGTGTAATGTTATAACGTTACATACGAGAAGAGCCCAATGTCCCGCACCCTCAAAAGACTGTTCGATCTCGATGCAAAAACTCCCCGTCACAGTCTTGTCCGGCTTCCTCGGGGCTGGAAAGACAACTTTGCTGAACCATGTGCTGAACAACCGTCACGGCCTGAAGGTGGCGGTGATTGTGAACGACATGAGCGAGGTGAACATCGATGCGGCCCTGGTTCGCGATGGCGGTGCCAACCTGTCGCGGACGGATGAGAAGCTGGTCGAGATGACCAATGGTTGCATCTGCTGCACGCTGCGCGACGATCTGCTCAAGGAAGTGCGGGCGCTCGCCGAAAGCCGGCGGTTCGATTACCTGCTGATCGAATCCACCGGAATTGCAGAGCCGCTGCCGGTGGCCGCGACTTTCGATTTCCGCGACGAGAACGGCGACAGCCTGTCGGACGTGGCACAGCTCGACACCATGGTGACGGTGGTCGATGCGGTGAACCTGTTGAAGGACTATTCCTCCACCGACTTCCTGCAGGACCGCGGCGAGGCCCTCGACGGTGACAAGCGGACGCTGGTGGATCTGCTGGTGGAGCAGATCGAATTCGCGGATGTCGTGGTGCTCAACAAGGTCAATGACGCCACGCTTGAGCAATGCAACAGCGCGCGCAAGATCATCTGTGCGCTCAATCCCGATGCCGATATCATCGAGGCAAACTTTGCCGATGTGCCGTTCGACCGCGTGCTCGATACCGGCCGTTTTGATTTTGAAAAGGCGCAGCAGCATCCGCTCTGGCACAAGGAGCTCTATGGTTTTGCCGACCACGTGCCCGAGACCGAAGAATATGGCGTGACGAACTTCGTCTATCGCGCGCGACGGCCGTTCGATCCCATGAAGTTTCAGGCCTTCCTGCGCGAGAGCTGGGCCGGCGTGATCCGCAGCAAGGGGCATTTCTGGCTGGCGACGCGGCCGCAATGGGTCGGGGAGCTCAGCCAGGCCGGTGCCATCGTGCGCACCGAGGGCATGGGATTCTGGTGGGCCAATGTCCCCGTCGATCGCTGGCCGGACGATCCTTATTGGCGGCAGTCGCTGAAGAAGAACTGGAACGAGATCTATGGCGACCGGCGACAGGAGATCGTCTTCATCGGTTCCGACATGGATGAAAGCGATATCCGTCGTCGGCTCGATGCCTGTCTCGTGCCTGGCAAGCCCGGCATGGATATCGCCGGTTGGGCCAAGCTCGCCGATCCGTTTCCGGCCTGGAAACGGGCCGACGAGATGGCATCCTCGTGACGCGTCAAGTCGCCGTCAGCGGCGCGTGACGCAGCACCTGGAAGCGCGACGTCGCAGATGTCTGGTGGAACAGGCCGATGCGGTCGATCCGCAGTGAGGTGAGATCAAGTGTCGCGAACCGCTGCTGCAGCATCGCCAGTACCGCGGCGCTGCGCTCGGGTGCAAGCCGTCCGGTCAGCGTCATGTGAAAGCGGAAGTCGTCGCGCACATAGGGATAGCCGAAACGATCCAGCTGCTCGACCTGCCGCGGCGTCAGGTTCTCCGGTTTGCGGCGCGCGCGATCGTTGGGCGTCATCGGTGCGCGGAACACCTCGAATCCCTCAACGCAGGCCTGAGCCAGTGTGGAAAGTTCAGCAGAGGGGGCATCCGGCACCACAGCCGTGAAGCCGCTGATGATACGAACCACAGGCGAGATTTCCGGGATGGCGCGGGGCATTCGCGCGAAGTCATCGAAGGCTGCGATCAGGTCGGCTTCGGTGGCTTCCGCCGCCAGCGAAAATGGTGCCTTCAGCGTGGCGTGAAAGCCGTATTTGCGCGGATCCTTGATGACAGCCGGCCAGTCCGGCGCCTGCATGATGAGGTCGCCGGGAACCAGCACGTCATTGCCGGTGAAGGGATCGTAGCCGAGGATTTTAGCGCCGAAGCGGGAGAGGGCGCTGTCGGCATCGGGGGCGTAATAGATCGCGTAACGCGGGAATTCACTCATGGCCGCACCATAAAGCCGCGTTACGCCGCGGCAATAGCTTTGCGTTGCATGGCACGCGCCGGCTGCAGGCGCGTGGCATCGGTGAGATGCACGAGCTTGCCCTGTGCGATCACGGCGACGATGCGGGGACGCATTGCGATGCTGTCATCGACGAGCAGCAAATCAGCGCGGCGCCCGCCCGCGATCTCGCCGCGGTCGGTGAGCCCGGCAGCCTTGGCCGGTGCGGACGAGATCAGCGTCCAGGCCTGCGGCAGCGACAGAATGCCATCATGGAGCAGCCGGAACGCGGCCAGCAATTGCGCGGGATAGTAATAGTCCGACGCCAGCACCGAGCAGAGGCCCTTGGCGATCATGTCGGACGCCTTGGTCCAGCCGGTATGGCTGCCGCCGCGCACCACATTGGGCGCGCCGAATACGATGAAGTCGCCAGCATCGGCGGCGGCTTGTGCGGTTTCCACGTTGATCGGGAATTCGGCGATATTGACGCCGAGCTTGCGGAAGTCGTCGCGCATCGCAGGGGTTGCGTCATCATGCGAGAGCGTCGGCACGCCGGCAGCGTTCGCCGCTTTGGCGAGGCGGGCAATCGAGGCAGGCACTTCATCGGTGCGCGACAGCACGCGATCGACCAGCTGGTCGAAGGCATCGCTGCTGAGCCCGGTACGTTCGACCATCCGCGCGCGCTTTGCCGGCTTTGAGATGCCGGCGATGTCCATATGATCGTTGAAGGCGAGCAGATCGATGCGGCCGGCCTGCAGCCAGCCGACGATCTCATCTTCGGCGTCGAGATTGAACGTCTCCTGCCGCAGATGGAAGCGCGTGTCGGAGGCGAGCTTCGGCCGCAGCGTCTCGATGGCATCCAGCAGCTTGCGGGCGTTCTCCGCGCCGCGCAGGCCCGGCTCCCAGGACCACGTGGTGCCGTGAAACACTGTGGTGATGCCATTGGCGATGGCCTGCCGGTCGCTGTCGATCAAGGCGACATCGACCGGGAAGTCGACGCCGGGGCGCGGCATCAACTGCCGCTCGAAGGCGTCGCCATGCAGGTCGACGATTCCCGGCAGCACCAGCAGATCGGAGGCATCGAGGCCGAGCACGCCATGGGGCGCATCCGATCCGATGTCCGCAATCACGCCATCCCCAATCTGCATCGAGGTCTCGGCGATGTCCTGGCCGAGCAAAGTGCGTCCGCCGTCGATGAAGATATCCGTCATGTCACTGCCATCTGCCTGGGCGCCTTCACGCCTTTATACTTGCTCAAGAAATCCTCGACTGGGAGCTTGCGGAAATCCGGCAGTGCCTGTCGTAGCATCTCGTGCTCCCAGTCCCACCAGGCGAGCTCCATCAGCCCATCTTCCACAGTTTCGGAAAACCGCCGCCGCACCGGCCGCGCCGGATTGCCGGCAACGATCGTATAGGGGGGGACGTCCTTGGTCACGATGGCGCCGGCGGCGATCACAGAACCAGTGCCAATCTTGCGGCCGGGCAGCACGATGGCGCCATGACCGAGCCAGACGTCATGGCCGATGGTGCAGTGATGCGCGCGGCGCCAGGCGAAGAAGTCGGCGTCGTCGCTCTCGCCGGGGAAATAGGCGCTGGCGCGATAGGTGAAGTGGGCTTGCGTCGCCCGGTGCATCGGGTGATTGCCGGGATTGATCCGCGTCATCGCCGCAATCGAGCAGAACTTTCCGATCGTCGTGTAGGTGATCTGGCCGTCATTCACGACATATGAATAGTCGCCCATCGTCACTTCATTGAGGATCGTGCGCGCGCCGACTTCGGTATAGGCGCCGAGCTCGGTATCGACGAGTTTCGCGGTGGGATCGACCGCTGGCGTGAGCGAGAGTTGTTTTCCGGCCATGTGACGCTCGTGCGACGGAAGAGGAATCGGTGGGTGATATATTAGAGTGTGCGCTGGCGCGCGGGCACCTCTTCGGTCGGTTTCGTGACGGCGTCGTGACGTTCACATGAATTCGGGCGTCCTTTTCCCGCAACGACGATAACCCGTATGCGCAGGGCACATGTCACATCATTGTTAAACGCGGGCGTTACCGGTGGCGATGTCTATTGTCATTGGAGTGGCTCATGCTGGTGGTGGATAAGCTGACGTGCCGTTTCGGCGCCAAGGCTGCCGTCGATAACGCGTCGTTCGAGATCAAGCCCGGCGCATTCGTCGGCGTGATCGGTCGTTCCGGTGCCGGCAAGTCGACCATGCTGCGCATGATCAATCGCCTGTGCGAGCCGACCGAAGGCCGTATCGTATTTGATGGCACCGATGTTACCGCACTCAAGGGCCGCGATCTGCGCAAGTGGCGCGCGCGCTCGGCGATGATCTTCCAGCAGTTCAATCTCGTCGGCCGTCTCGACGTGCTGACCAATGTGCTGATGGGCCGTCTGGCCGAGATGCCGCAGTGGCGCTCGCTGACCCAGATGTGGCCTGAGGACGACCGTGCGCTGGCGATGTCGGCGCTGGAACAGTTCGACATGGCGCAATATGCCTCGCAGCGCGCCGATCAGCTCTCCGGCGGTCAGCAACAACGCGTCGCCATCGCTCGCGCCTTGGTGCAGCAGCCCGACATTATCCTCGCCGATGAGCCGATCGCCTCGCTCGATCCGCGCAACACCCGCATCGTCATGGATGCATTGCTGCGTATCAACAAGCACTTCGGCATTACCGTGATGTGCAACCTGCATTCGCTCGATCTGGCGCGCACCTATTGCGATCGCCTGATCGGCATGTCCGCTGGCCGCGTCGTGTTCGATGGCGCGCCTTCCGCGCTCACCGAACATATCGCCCGCGAACTCTACGATCTCGAAGCCGACGAGGTGATGGGATCGGCGCATATGCCGACGCCCGCCCGCGTTCCCGAATACGGCGTTGCCGCCGTCGCGTGATCGCCGTGCGTTGAAAGTATCGCGGTGACGTCATCGTAACGATGGCATCGCCGCGATAGACGCGCCTTCTACCAAGAAAAAACGTTTCACCTCAGATCAAAACAGGGACTGTCATGATCAACCGTCGCTCCATTCTGCTCAGCGCCGCGGCGCTGGCTTTCGCCGCCACCTCGGCCTCGGCCCAGGATTACAAGGCCAAGTATCCGGAACTGACCTTCGCCATCATCCCGGCGGAAAACGCCTCGGGCGTCACCGAGCGCTGGGCGCCCTTCGTCGCCTATCTGTCGAAAGAACTCGGCGTGAAGGTCAATTTGCGCATCGCCAATGACTACGCAGCCGTCATCGAAGGCCAGCGCTCCGGCAACATCCACATCGCCAGCTATGGTTCGGCCTCGTTCGCGCGCGCCCGCCTCACCGGCGTGAAGACCGATGCCTTTGCCAACGACATCAACATCGATGGCTCGACGGGCTATTACTCGGTGTTCTTCGTCAAGGCGAACAGCGCTTACAAGACCATCGATAATCTGAAGGGCAAGAACCTCGGTCTGGTCGATCCGAATTCGACCTCCGGCAACAACGTGCCGCGCTTCGAGCTGGACAAGATGGGCATCTCCGATGCCGACACCTATTTCAGCAAGGTCGTGTTCACCGGCAGCCACGAAAATGCGCTACTGGCGCTGTCGCAGGGCACCGTCGATGTCGCCGCCAACCAGTGGACCAACGACAACGACTCGACGCTGCAGCAGATGCTGACCAAGGGCATGCTGAAGAATGCCGACGGCACGCCGATGAAGAAGGAAGACTTCCGCATCATCCACAAGTCGGCCCCGATCATCAACGGCCCCTATGCCTATAGCTCCGACCTGCCGGAAGAGCTGAAGGTCGCCATCGCCAAGGCCTTCGTCGATGCACCGACCAAGGACAAGGCGGCTTTTGATCGCCTGTCGGACGGCCAGAAGAAGGGCTTCCACGCCGCGACCACCAAGGATTGGGACGCGACCATCGACCTGATCAAGTTCGTGGACGCGCTTCGCAAGAAGAAGGCGTCCTGATCGCCAGACGATTGAAGGGAGCCGGATCAGAAATGGTCCGGCTCCTTTTCTGTGTTTGATCCCAGATAGGCCCGCACATCATGTCCGCCGCCGTTTCCATTCTTCCGGCTCCGCAGCTCGCTGCGCTGAACGACGCCTATCGCAAGGCGGTGGCACGCCGGCGGTTGCGCACGCTGTTCGTTGTGGTGGCTTGCTTTGCAGCGCTGTTCGTCGCGGCGCTGGGCGCCGAGGTTAATCTCAGGACCTTCATCGAGAAGATCGGCAACTTCGGCAGCTATTTCGATCGCATCTTCACGCTCGAAGCCGGCACCCGGGTCTGGACAGATGTCAATGAATGGTTCTGGGGTTGGAAGAAGTGGCTGTCGCTGCTCGGCGAGACCGTGCTGATTAGCTATGTCGGTACGCTGATCGGCGCCGTGCTGGCCTTCGGGCTGAATTTTCTCGCGGCCGAGAACACTGCGCCCTCAGTGCCGCTGCGCTTTGCCGTGCGCCGCTTCATGGAATTCTGCCGGACCGTGCCGGATATCGTGTTCGCGCTGATCTTCGTCATCGCCTTTGGCCTCGGCCCGATGGCCGGCGTGTTGGCCATTGCGATCCACTGCGTTGGGGCGCTCGGCAAGCTCTATGGCGAGATCGTCGAGAATATCGACATGAAGCCGGTGGAAGGCATTCGCTCGACCGGAGCGGGCTGGATCGACTGCATGCGCTTTGCGGTGCTGCCGCAGGTCGCGGCCGGATTTGCGAGCTACACGCTGCTGCGCTTCGAGATCAATGTGCGTGGTGCCTCCGTGATGGGCTTCGTCGGCGCCGGCGGCATCGGCCAGGAACTCGTCGTTGCTGTCAGAAAGTTCTACTATTCCGACGTCAGTGCGATCCTGCTGATGATCATCGTCACGGTCTTCGTCATCGACATCGGCACCGGTTGGCTGCGCGGCCGTCTGTTCGGCAAGGAAGCCAGATCATGAGCAGGCAGCCTGACATCAATACCCCCGCATTGCGCGGGCGCTATCCTGATGTCTTCAACCGCCCGATGGCCTCGCGGGCTGGCGTGCCCACGATCCTGGTCGCGGCGCTGGCATTGTTCATCTTTGGGCTCAATGAACTCGATTTCTCGCCGGCGCGGATGTGGACCGGCCTGCGCGAACTCGGCTGGATCACCATGATGATGATCCCGCCGGATCCCGGCTCGTCGCTGCCTGCCTATTTGCACGCGATGGGCGAGACGCTGTCGATCGCGCTGCTTGGCACCACCCTTGCTGCAGTGTTCGCGCTGCCGGTCAGTCTGCTCGCGGCACGCAACGTCATTCCATCGGCGTGGCTACGCTTTCCGGTCAGGCGGTTTCTGGATTCGATCCGCGGCGTCGATACGCTGATCTGGGCACTGGTCTGGATCAATGTCGTCGGTCTCGGCCCGTTTGCCGGCGTGCTGGCGATCGCGATTTCGGATTTCGGCGCGTTCGGCAAATTGTTCTCGGAAGCTATCGAAGCCGCCGACAAGAAGCAGGTCGAGGGCATCCGCGCTTCCGGCGGCAGCGCGATGCACGAGATTCGTTTCGGCCTGATGCCGCAGGTTCTGCCCGTTATCGCTGGGCAGGTGCTGTATTTCATCGAGTCCAACACCCGCTCCGCCACCATTATCGGCATTGTCGGCGCAGGTGGTATCGGTCTTCAGCTCGCCGAGCAGATCCGCGTGCTGGAATGGCAGAAGGTCTCGTTTCTGATCCTGATGATCCTGGTCGCGGTGGCGGCAATCGACTGGATCTCCAGCCGACTGCGCTTTGCCATCATCGGCCGCCGCGCGGTGGCGTAATCACGCCGCCGCCTTGTGGCGTTCCTGTTCGGCCTTGAACAGTTCGAACTCTTCCGTCACCGCGCGCACGATGCTCGGGCGTTCGCGCAGGCGCTTGTGATAGGCCTTGATCGCCGGCCAGTTGTTCAGATCGATCTCCGGCAACACCATCGTCCAGTTCAGCACAGTGACAAGATAGGCGTCGGCGACGCTGAACCTGTCGAGCAGGAAGTCGCGTCCGGTGAGATGGTTTTCGAGATAGGTCAGCCGCGACAACCCGCTTTGTAGTGCATAGGCCTTCATCTCCGGGGGGGCCTTCTTGGCCAGCAGCGGGACGAACAGCCCCTTGTGCAGTTCCGTGCCGATGAAGCAGAGCCACTGCTGCAGCCGGCTGCGGTCGATGCCCGAACCCGCGGCGATGGGGGAGTGTGGAAACCAGTCGGCGACATGCTGCAGGATCGCGGCATTCTCGGTGAGGATGACGCCATCGTCGGTGCGCAGTGTCGGCACCAGGCCGAGCGGATTCACGTCGCGGAAATCCGAACCGTCGTTGCGCACTTCCTTGTTCAGTGGATCGACCTCGAAGAACCGGGCATCGGCGCTGGCTTCGGCCTCATACAGCGCGATGCGGGTGGCCATCGAACAGGCCATCGGGGAGAAATACAGATCCATGGAAGCCTCCTTGAGATGGCGGACTGTTACGACCTGTCCGCCGGTTGATTTTCGTACCGTCTCGCATAATATAAATCTGGTCAAGGAATTTAATGCGAAATGGTACAAAAAAAGAAAAAGCCCGTCGTCGTGGCGAAGCCGGAGGTGGCCACTGAGCCGAAGCGCCGCGGCCGGCCACGCGCCTATGAGCCCGATGTGGCGATCGGGCAGGCGCTGGCGCTGTTTCGCAAAGGCGGTTATGCGGCGACGTCGCTCGACGATCTCAGCGAAGTGACCGGCATGAACCGGCCGTCGCTCTACGGCGCCTTCGGCGACAAGCGCGCGCTCTATATCAAGAGCTACCAGCGCTATCGCGACGACTACACCGTCCGGGTTATCGCGATCTTCAAGGCCGATATCGACATCCGGGAGCGGCTGCGCCGGTTCTTCGATGCGGCACTCGACATCTACACCACAGGCGATACCGCGCCGCGCGGCTGTTTTGCTGTCATGACGGTGGCGTCCGACGCTATCGCCGATCCGGAGATCGGCGCGATGATGCGCGAAAATTTTGTCGAGCTCGATGACGCCTTTGGCTGGTGTTTCAAGACCGCCGTCGCGCGCGGCGAATTGCCGGAGACGATCGATGTTCCCACGCTGTCGCAGATGGCGTCTGCGATACTGAATATGCTCTCGATCCGGTCCCGTGCCGGTGTTCCGCGCGCAGAGCTGGAGGCGTTCCTGCAGAAGGCGGTCGGCCTGTTATGCCGGTCCTCCGCATGACGTGTTTCACGTCGCCGCGCTCCCAACAATAATTTCCGCTAACCTGTCGGGATCGCACGATGTCGACCGTCTTTCATCCAAGGAGACCCCATGCTTTACGCCATCCTCTGCTACCATGATGAAGCCGTTGTCGGCGGCTGGTCGAAGGACGAAGACGACGCCGTGATGGCGAAGCTTGCCGTTGTGCACGGCAAGCTCGCGCAGCAGGGCCGGCTCGGTCCCGTGGCGCGACTGCTGCCGACCACCGCGGCGACAACGTTGCGCAAGGACGAGCCGCCGGTGGTGCTGGACGGCCCCTTCGCTGAAACCAAGGAACAGTTGCTCGGCTTCTATGTGGTCGAGGCAGAAAATCTCGACGGCGCGCTGGAGATTGCCGGGGAACTCGGCCGCGCCAATCCCGGCGGCGCCTATGAAATTCGCCCGATCGGCGTCTTCCACGGAGCGTTCCAGCCATGACCGATGTCGCCTGGATCGATGCGGCGCTGACCTCGGCGCGTCCCCAGGCGCTTGGCGCGCTGCTGCGCTATTTCCGCAACCTTGATACCGCGGAAGAGGCGTTCCAGAACGCCTGCCTGCGCGCGCTGAAGACTTGGCCGCAAAATGGCCCGCCGCGCGATGCCGCGGCCTGGCTGATCATGGTCGGTCGCAACGTCGCTATCGACGATATCCGCCGCGGCGCGAAGCAGCAGCCGCTGCCGGAGGACGACCACGCGATATCCGATCTGGACGATGCCGAGAGCGAACTCGCCGAGCGTCTCGATGGCTCGCATTATCGCGACGACATTCTGCGGCTGTTGTTCATCTGCTGCCATCCGCAACTCCCGGCGACGCAGCAGATTGCGCTGGCACTGCGGATCGTCTCGGGCCTGACGGTGAAGCAGATCGCCCGCGCGTTCCTCGTCTCGGATGCCGCGATGGAACAGCGCATCACCCGCGCCAAATCTGCCGTCGCCAAGGCCAATGTGCCGTTCGAGACGCCGGGCGCGCCGGAGCGCAGCGAGCGTCTCGCGGCCGTGGCCGCCATGCTCTATCTGATCTTCAACGAGGGTTATTCGGCGTCAGGCGAGAGCATCGATCTGCGCGCGCCATTATGCGAGGAGGCGATCCGTCTGGGCCGGCTGCTGCTCAAGCTGTTTCCGGCCGAACCGGAGATCATGGGCCTCGCAGCGCTCATGCTGCTGCAATATGCCCGCTCGGCGGCGCGCTTCGATGCCAATGGTGCGCTGGTGCTGCTCGACGATCAGGACCGCACGCTGTGGAACAGCAAGATGATCGCCGAAGGCCTGGCGTTGATCGACAAGGCGATGCGCCATCGCCGCACCGGCGCCTACCAGATCCAGGCGGCCATTGCCGCGTTGCATGCCCGCGCGGCCAAGCCGGAACACACCGACTGGGCACAGATCGACTTGCTTTATGGCTCGCTGGAAATCCTGCAGCCGTCGCCGGTGATCACGCTCAACCGCTCGGTGGCGGTTTCGAAAGTGCGCGGTCCCGAAGCCGCGCTGGAGATGATCGCGCCGCTGGCCGCGAAACTTTCAAATTACTTCCACTTTTTCGGCGTGCAAGGCGCCTATCTGATGCAACTCGGCCGCAACGATGAAGCGCGAGAAAGCTTCAACCGCGCCATCGCGCTGGCCAATACGTCGGCGGAGGCCGATCACATCCGGATGCATCTCGATCGGCTGATGCTGGAGAGCAAGCCGCCGAACAGTAGCCGCAAACGAAAGACGGGCGAGACGCTTTCTGCTCCCTCCCCCCTTGCGGGGGAGGGCCGGGGAGGGGGGTAACTACAAGCGATGGCGTGTGTGGCGCCCCCTCCCGGCGCTGCGCGCCACCCTCCCCCGCAAGGGGGGAGGGAAGAAAGCACACCGCGAATAATTTCTATGGCGGTGTCGGATTGCGTCGATGCCGCTCGTCTTTGAGACATCGGTAGCTATTCGAACCACAGGACCATTTCATGCCCGTTTCCCGTACCGCGCTCTGGATCGGCCGCATTCTCAGCGGCCTCGTCATTCTCTTTCTTGTGATGGATGGCGGGATCAAGCTGGTGCCGATCAAGGAGGTTACCGAGACCATGCAGCAGCTCGGCTATAGCGGCAGTATGGCGCAGGCGCGCGGCCTTGGCGTTCTCACGCTGCTCTGCGCATTGTTTTACGCGACCCCGCGCACGTCCGTTTTCGGCGCCATTCTGCTCACCGGGCTGCTCGGTGGCGCGATGGCGACACATCTGCGCGTCGACAGCCCGCTGTTCACGCATCTGTTGTTTGGCTTTTACATCGGCGTGATGGCATGGGGTGGGCTGTACCTGCGCGATCCCGCTATGCGCGCGATGATCCCGATCCGAAACCAGAGTCTTTAACCGGAGGAAAGAACGATGCAGGTCAATCCCTATCTTCACTATAACGGCAATTGCGAAGAGGCCCTCAATTTCTATGTGAAGGCAATCGGGGCCAAGATCGACGTCATCATGCATGTGGAAGGCTCGCCCGCGGCGGAACAGATGCCGCCGTCGATGGCCAAGAAGGTGCTGCATGGCCAGATCTCGGTCGATGGCGAGGTCATCATGGCTTCGGACGCGCCGCCGGATTATTTCGAGAAGATGCAGGGCATGTCGGTAGCGCTGCAGATCAAGGATCCTGCTGATGGCGCCAAGGTGTTCGCGGCATTGTCCGAGGGCGGCACCATCAAGATGCCGTTCGGGCCCACGTTCTGGTCGAAGGGATTCGGCATGTGTGTCGATAAATTCGGTGCGCCCTGGATGATCAACTGCGCGATGGAGTGATGTGAGGCGTACGCCGCTTTCTTACCTCTCCCCGCACTTGCGCGGGGAGAGGTCGCGGCGGGTGAGGGGCGGGGCACGATGCCAACCGCTTGATTGGCGTGTAGGGTTCTCTTCCGCTACAAGGCGCCCCGTCAGATCATTGGTGTTGTGAGAGGCTGTGCCTTGCTCCTCATCTCAGCCGGCGTGTCACGATCAGCGATCGAAGATGCGTCGCGGCCACGTTGAACAAGAAAAGAAAATCCCATGTCCGCCTTTACCCGCAACGCCGTCGTGCTCGGCCTGTTGTCCGCCGTCGGTCCCTTCGCCATCGACATGTATCTGCCGGCGCTGCCCGCGATCACCGTCGATTTGCACACCACAACCTCGGCGACGCAGATGACGCTGATTGCGTTCTTCATCGCCTTCGGCCTGTGCCAGATCGCTTATGGTCCGCTGTCCGATGTCTACGGCCGCAAGGCGCCGCTTTATGCGGGTCTCGCGTTGTTCATCGCGGGCTCGATCGGTTGCGCGCTGGCACCGGGTGTGGCCTGGCTGATTGCGTTCCGCTTTGTCCAGGGTCTCGGCGCCGCCGCCATGGGCGTGATCCCGCGTGCCATCATCAGGGATCTGCACACCGGCCCTGAGGCGACCAGGCTGATGGCGTTGGTGATGCTGGTATTCTCGGTATCACCGATCCTCGCGCCGCTCGGCGGAAGTGCGCTGATCGTGCCATTCGGCTGGCGCGCCGTGTTCGTTGCAACGACCATCGCAGCCGTCATTGCTCTTGTGCTGGTGGCCTCGCTGCTGCCGGAAACGCGCCCCGCGCATGAGCGCATCTCGGGCAGTGTGCGCAATGTGCTCGGCAGCTTCGGCGAGCTGCTGCGCGACTGGCACTTTCTCGGGCTCACCTTCATCGGTGGCCTCGGCATGGCGAGCTTCTTCGCGTTCCTCGCGACATCGTCCTTTGTCTATATCGGTCACTACGGTCTGACGCCGACGCAATACAGCCTGGCCTTCTCGGTCAACGCCATCGGCTTCATCGGCGCCTCGCAATTCGCTGGCTATCTCGGTGGCCGCTTCGGCATGGGCCGCGTGGTGATGGCGGCGGTGTCGGCCTATGCGTTTTTCGCAGTCGTGCTGCTGGCGCTCACGCTGGCCGGCTTCACCAGCCTTGCCGTGCTGATTCCGCTGCTGTTCGTGTCCTTCGCCTTCCTCGGTCTGGTGATCCCGTCCACCATGGTGCTGTCGCTGGAGAACCACGGCCCCATCGCGGGCATCGCTTCCGCCCTGGGCGGCACGCTGCAGATGGTCACCGGTGGTCTGATGATCGGCGTGTCCGGCCTGTTCTTCGACGGCACCTCGCTGCCGATGGTCGCGACCATCGCCTGCACGGCGGTTGGTGCGCTTGCCGTCAGTATCGCCACGCTACGCCCGCGCGAACTTTCGCCGCAGCTTGCGGAGTAGTAAAACTGCTAGGCTGCGCGCCGACGGGGTCGAGGTGAGGATGGGACGAATGTCGTTCGGCCTGACATTTGCGGCAGCGATAGGCTCCGGCCTGATGGCCGGGCTGTTCTTCGTATTCTCGGTCACGGTGATGACCGCGCTCGGCAAGTTGCCGGCGCCGGCCGGTATTGCCGCGATGCAGTCGATCAACAGCACGATTCTCAGCCCGCTGTTCCTCACCGCTTTCATGGGCACGGTGCTGCTCTGCGTCGTCATCGCTGTGATCGCGGTGCTGAACTGGTCGCATCCGGCGTCACCCTATCTCGTCACGGGTGCACTGCTCTATACCGTCGGTACCTTCCTCGTCACCGTTGTCTTCAACGTGCCGCTGAACGACGCGCTCGCTGCCGCACCCGCCGACAGCGCCGAGACTGCAAGTCTGTGGACGCGCTATCTGTCGGTCTGGACCGGCTGGAACCACGTGCGCACGGTGGCATCCACCGGCGCGCTGGCCTTTTTTATGCTGGGGCTCCGCGTTCTCTAGAGCGTTTTCGAGCGAAGCGGGTGCCGGGCCTCAGAACCGATAGGTCGCGGTGCTCAGCAGCGTGCGGCCCATGCCGTAGAAGCAGTCGCCGAACGAGAGACAGGTGGCGATGTTGCGGGTGTCGGCAATATTGGTCGCATTGAACTGCAGCCGCCACGGGCCGTTGTCCCAGCGCACCATGGCATCGAACAGCGTGTAGTCCGGCGTGCGCAGCACGTCGATGCCGTCCCAGGATTCGCCGATGTAACGCACGCCGGCGCCGACGGTGACCTCTGGCAGGCCGAGCGAGGCCAGCCGATATTTGCCCCACAGAGACGCCTGCTGCTGCGGCACGCTGGCCACGCGCTTGCCGGCATTGTCGCCGGACTCGATCCGCGCGTCGGTATAGGCATAGGCGCCGATCAGGTCGAGATTGGGTGTGACGCTGGTCAGCACTTCCAGTTCGGCGCCCTTGATCCGCACCTGGCCGGTCTGGATCGAGAAGATCGGATTGGACGGGTCGCCCGACAGCCGGTTCTTCTCGGTGGTGTCGTAAAACCCGACATTGATCGCTGTGCCGGCGAACGGATTGTACTTGACGCCGACCTCATACTGCTCGCCGCGCACCGGCTTGCAGAACGTGGCGCAGGTGCCGGCGCCGAAGATCGGATTGAACGACTGTGCCCAGGACACATAGGGCGTGACGCCGAACGGCAATTCGTACATCAGCGCGGCGCGGCCGGTGGTGGCCCTGTCGTTCTGGGTGGGTAGTCCCTCGATACTATAGCTGACATAGTCCTGCCGCACGCCGAGCAGCGCGAGCCATGGTCCCAGCCGCATCTGGTCCTGCGCATAGAAGCCGGTCTGGCCCTGCTGTGCCTGCCGATCGTCGGTCAGCGAGGCCGAGAAACTGCTATAGACCGGCGCATACAGGTCGAACGGCCGCGGATCGAGGCCGCTGCCGCTGCGGGTTTTCTCGTGCAGGCCGAGATAGTCGATGCCCACCAGCACCTTGTGCGACACCGGTCCGGTCTGCAGCTTGATCTCCGCATTGCTGTCGGAGGTGAAGGCATCCTTCGCGGCCTGACGGGCGTAGTAGATCCGCTGCACGGTACGCCGGCCGGCATCGAGGAATGGATTGGTCGGGTTGGAATACAGGTCCGGATACATGATGGCGTAATCGCCGTCGGTGTGGCTGTAGCGGAAGCTCTGCTTGATCTTCAGCACATCGCCGAAGCTCTGCTCGTAGAGGCTGGTGACGCCGCCGGTGGTGATGTTGTAGCGATCGTAATTCGGTTCGCCGGCGAAGCGGTTGACCGGAATATAGCCGTTGGGGCCGGGCTTCAGCACGCCTTCGATGGGCAGGAAGGCGCTGAACGAGCTGGAACTGTCCTTCTGGTAGTTGCCGAGCACGGTCCAGGAGATATCATTGGTCGGGCGCCAGGTCAGCGACGGCGCCAGCAGGATGCGGTCGTTCGGCACGTAGTCGACCTGCGAGTTGGAGTCGCGCAATACGCCGACGAAGCGATACAACCACTCGCCATCCTTGGTCAGCTTGCCGGTGGAGTCCATCTGCAATTGCTTGCGGTCGAAGGAACCATACTGCACGCCGATCTCGTTGCGGGATTCGGCCTGCGGGCGCTTCGACACTTCGTTGAGTATGCCGCCGGTGGACGAGCCGCCATACAGCACGGACGATGGCCCGCGCAGCACCTCGATGCGCTCCAGCGCATAGGGATCGCGGCGCCATTCCAGCACCTGGCTGAGCCGCGAGCCCTGCATGCCGTCGAGATAGCGGCTCGGCTCCTGGCCGCGGATCAATGTGTAGTCGCCGCGCGCATCGCCGCCGAACGGATCGGCGGTCACGCCGGGCACATAGCGCAGGGTTTCCTGCACAGACAGGCCGCCCTGGTCGGTGATGCGATCGGCGGTCACGACCGAGATCGACTGCGGCGTTTCGCGGAGTGGCGTGTCGGTCTTGGTGCCGCCCATGCCGCGATTGGCGAGATAGCCCTGCACCGGCCCGGTGGCAGTTTCCGCGCGAACACCGGAAGCAGCGGTGGCAGCCGCAACCGGCGCATTGTTGCGCGCCGCAGCCTGGCGTGTTGCACGCGCGCGTGCCGTCGATGGGCGGGTCGCGCGCGCACGCGCGGCCTGTCGAACGGGTTGATCCACTACCACGGCAGGCAATGCAGTGCTGCCTTGCGGCGATTGCGCCTGCGATGGTGTCGTGATCAGCGCCAGCATCGGCAGTGCCGTCCCGACCAGCCATCCCAGATGTGTGGAAGATTTGAATGTCATTTGCCCGCACCCCATTACCAAGTGATGCAGGCGACTTATCACGCAGCGACGCAGCCGTAAGACGTCCGGGGCGTCATACAATTAGTCTGGAATTAGTATCTCTCTAAGTTGGCAAAGCTGCGCGATCGAATCGGCAGTCGTGCAATTGGATGCTGCTGCGCGTCATCCGGGCGCTGACCTTCGCTAGCCGTCGATGCCCTCGCGCCGCAGCGTCGGCAGGCCGATGCCTGTGGCGTCGAAACCGCCGTCGACCGCCAGCATCTGGCCGGTGATATAGCTCGACCGGTCGCTGCACAGGAAGAAGATCGCGTCGGCGAGCTCGTCCTCGCCGCCATAGCGATTCAGCGGAATCGCATCGTGATAATCGGCGCGGATCGCCGGCGTATGCACGGCCTTGGCCATCGCGGTTTCCACCGGGCCCGGCGCCACCGCATTGACGCGGATGCCGAGCAGCGCGAGTTCGACGGCGGACTGCTTGGTGAAGTGAATGATGCCGGCCTTGCTGGTGCCGTAGGCGACGCGCAGGGTGGACGCGCGCAGCGCCGAGATCGAGGCGATGTTGACGATGGCGCCGCCGCCATGCTCGCGCATCAAAGGGGCCGCCGCCTTGGTGCACAGGAACGGGCCGGTGAGGTTCACGGCCATGATGCGTTCCCATTCCGCCAGCGTCGTCTCGAGCAGAGGCTTGAAATTCGCGATGCCGGCATTGTTGACCAGTGCATCGAGCCGGCCGAAGCGGGCCTGCGTGGCGGCAAAGGCCTTGTCGACAGCAGCGGCGTCGGAGACATCCGTATGCAGCGCCAGCGTGTTGTCGGGATCGTTCAGCGCCTTGACGCTGGCGTCGAGCAGCTCGCGCTCGATATCCAGCAGCGCCACGCGATAGCCCTCGCCGAGAAAACGCTTGGCCACGGCAAGGCCGATGCCGCGTGCGGCGCCCGTGACGAGTGCAACCTTGCGAATCTGTTCCTTGCCGTCAGCCTTAGTCATGTCCTGCCCTGTGTCTTGATCACTTCAGGGCTGTTTAGAGAACGTGAGCGGCCGGGACAAGCCCGGCCACTCTTCGATCAGGTGACGATGTGCGGAGTTCAGAACCGATAGGTTGCAGAGCCCAGCACCGTCCGTCCCATGCCCGGAAAGCAATCGCCACGGGCAAGGCAGGTGGTCATGTGGCGCTTGTCGGCGAGGTTGCTGGCGTTGATTTGCAGCCGCCATGGACCGGTCTCGTATTTGATCATGGCATCGAACAGCGTGTAATCTGGCGTCTGCAGCGTATCGGTGCCGTCCCAGGAGGCGCCGACATAGCGCACGCCGCTGCCGATGGTCACCTCGCGCAGGCCGAGCGCGGACAGCCGATAGGTGCCCCACAGCGACGCCTGCTGCTCTGGCACGATCTCGACGTGTTTGCCGGCATTGTCGCCGCTCTCGACCTTGGCATCGAGATAAGTATAGGCGCCGATCAGGTTGAGGTCCGGCGTCACCTTGGTGATGACTTCCAGCTCGGCGCCGCGGATGCGGACCTGACCGGTCTGGATGGACAACAATGGATTGGTGGGGTCCGAGGCGAGCCGGTTCTTCTCGACAGTGTCGAAGATCGCGCCATTGATCGCGGTGCCCGGGAACGGATTGTATTTGAAACCGACCTCGTAGATCTCGCCGCGCTGCGCCTTGCAGATACCGGCGCAGACATTGGCACCGAATACCGGATTGAATGACGTCGCATAGGTCACATAGGGATTGAAGCCAAACGGCGTCTCATACATCAGGCTGGCGCGGCCGGTGGTTGCCCGCGTGTCCTCGTCGGGGCTGCCGACGACGCGATTGCCGACGAAATCCTGCCGGATGCCGAGGGTTGCGAGCCATGGACCCGCGCGGAGCTGGTCCTGCGCGTAGAGGCCGAGCTGGTTCTGCCGGACGCGCGGATCGTCGAACAGTTCGGGCGCGATCGTCGTCGTGTAGACCGGCGCATAGAGATCGAACGGAGTCGGATCGAAGGCGCTCCCGGTGCGGCTGCGTTCATTGATCTCGCGATAGTCGGCGCCCACCAGCACCTTGTGGCTGACCGGGCCGGTGAGGAACTTGAACTGCAGATTGTTGTCCATGGTGATCTGGTCGCGGGTTGTCTCCTGATTGTCCAGGAACCGCGCAACCGTCCGGCGATCGGGATCGAGGTAGGGGTTGGCGGGGTTCGAGAAGCTGTCCGAATAACCGGTGCGATAGATGCTCTCGATATGAGTGTAGCGCAGGTTCTGCGTGAACTTCACCGCGTCGTTGAAGGAATGCTCGAAGATGCTTCCGATGCCGGAGGTTTCGACCTGGTACAGATCGTAGCCGGGATAGCCGGTGAAACGGGTGATGGGAATGAGGCCGTTCGGGCCGGGATAGAGCATGCCTTCATGCGGCATGAAACCGGTCCCCGTGCTCGACTTGTCCTTCTGGTAGAAGCCCTGAATGGTCCAGTTGGTGTTGGTGGTCGGTCGCCAGGTGAGCGACGGGGCGAGCAGGATGCGGTCATCCGGCGTGAAATCGGTCTGCAAGTGACCGTCCCGGAACACGCCGACGAAACGATAGAGCCAGTCGCCGTCTTTGGTCAGCTTGCCGGTCGTGTCCAACTGGATCTGCTTGCGTCCGAAGTTGTCGAACTGCACGCCGATCTCATTGAAGCCTTCTGCTCGCGGCCGTTTCGAGATCAGGTTGATCAGGCCGGCCACCGAGGTGTCGCCATACAGCACGGAAGGGCCGCGAAACACCTCGACGCGCTCCAGCATGTAGGGGTCTTGCCGCCATTCGCCGAACTTGAAGGTGTTCACGACGCGGGTGCCATCGAGGAAGATGTTGGGGTCCTGACCGCGGACGCGCGGATAGTCGCCGCGCGAGTCCATGCCATAGGGGTCGGCGAGCACGCCGGGCACATAGCGTATGGCTTCCTGAACATTCGTGACCCCTTGATCGGTCATGCGGTCGGCGGTCACCACCGAGATCGATTGTGCGGTCTCGCGCAGCGGCGTGTCGGTCTTCATGCCGGTGGTGCTCTGCGCGGCGAGATAACCCTGGACCGGACCCGTGCCGGATTCGAAAGCCGCAGCAGCCGGAGCGGCGGTCGCGGCCGGCGCCGTCGACCCCCGCGCTGCAGTTCGACGGCTGGCGGCGGAGCGCGCCGCCCGCGACCGCTGCGGACGTGCCGGCGTGGCACGAGGTTTGGCCTGCTCGACAACGACGGGCGGAAGCTGGCTCTGGGCCTGCGTCGGAGCTTCGATCGCGAAGGTCATAAGAACTGCGACAGACGCTCCGAAGAGTCGCTGTGAGGTTTGGGAAATGGCCACGCTTACGCTCCTTAGCTAATTTTCAGCTAAGGCGGTAACGCGCGCGTGAGGCGGTGTGAACGGCAAACCATCGTTTCCACAGACCGCGAGTTTAGTATTGCTCCAGTTTGGAATTCCTTGATTGTTCCCGAGGCCCGGCTGCATGACTTCTGCGTCCGCCACATCGAAAAAGGGCCATGGGATGTCGGCAATAGAAAATCTCGTTCGTCCTGTGCACGGCGCCACCTGTCGGCGTCGTTTGCGAGCGATATCGTTCACCGATAGGAGGTTCCCTTGTCCCTCACATTGCATTTCCATCCGCTGTCGTCCTACTGCTGGAAGGCGCTGGTCGCGCTCTACGAGAACGACACGCCGTTCACGCCGCATATGGTCAATCTCGGCGACGAGGCCGAGCGCGCGGCGTTGTTGAAGCTGTGGCCGATCGGCAAATTCCCCGTGCTGCAGGACGATGCGCGCGGTGCGATCGTACCGGAGTCCTCCATTGTCATCGAGTTTCTCGACCGGCATTTTCCCGGCCGCACGCGTTTCATCCCCGATGGCGACGCCGGCCTGCAGATGCGGTTACGCGACCGCTTTTACGATCTCTATGTGCACACGCCGACGCAGAAGATCGTCGGCGACCGTCTGGTGCCGGCTGACAAGAAGGATCCGCATGGCGTCGCCATGGCGCGGGCCCAGCTCACCACGTCCTACGGCATGATCAACAGGCAGATGGCGACGAACGTGTGGGCGATGGGCACAGCGTTCACGCTCGCCGACTGTGCGGCTGCGCCGGCGCTCTATTACGCGAACAAGGTGCATCCGTTCGGAGACGCGCATCGCAACGTCTCCGCCTATCTCGGCCGGTTGCTGGCGCGTCCATCATTCGCACGGGTGGTGAAGGAGGCGGAGCCATACGCACACATGTTTCCGGAGGAGTGAGCATCATGAGTGCCGACAAGGCCAGGATCATCCTAGACTTGTTTGCAGCCTATCTGCGCAATGACCGCAAGGCCGTCGAAGATGCGTTCACGGACGACTTCACCTTTACGAGCCCGTTCGATGACGGGATCGACAAGGTGACCTATTTCGCCCGCTGCTGGCGTGTCGCCGACTGGATCGCGCAGCATGATCTCGAGCGTATCGCGGTCGATGGCGATACGGCTTTCGTGACCTATCGCTGCGTGGCGAAGGACGGCAGGAGCTTTCGCAACACCGAAGTCTTCGGCTTCGAGGGCGATCTCATCCGGTCGATCGATGTGTATTTCGGCGCGACATACAGGGATGGGGTATTCCAGAAGCAGGCGTCGTAAGGTCGCAATCATATGAGCGCGGACAAGATCCGAACCATCCATTCGGATCAACCGCTGATAGTTCCTCCACGCGAGAACTTCGCGTTCCGATCGACGAGGAAAACAACGAGGTCCGTTTCCTGGACGGCGGTAACGTTCATCTCGGCCTGATCCGCGGCAAGCATCAGCGCGGTATGTGTTCCGACGTCGTGCTGTCCCGCAGATACTCTGCCCTTAAAAATATAGAGCCAACGATCGAACCCGGGTTTGGACGGGAGGTCGATACTTCGACCCGCCGCAAGGTGGGTGTCGTACAAGTAGATGGCCTGACGTACGAAGGTCGGGGCGCCGGATCCTTTCGGTCCGGTCAGCAACCGCCATTGATCGTTTCGCTTGATCTCATCGAGTTGGACAAATTGAACGATCGGCTCTTCGTCTGCGGCCTCAGGCCGAACGAAAATCTGCAGCATTTCGATCTGGTCGTCTCCGACAACTCGTTCTTCATGATGAAAACCGCGGCCTGCGTTCATCACCATCAACCGGTCGGGCGATATAAGTTCACTCTTTCCGGCGGAGTCGGTGTGTTGCATGCGGCCTGCGCGCATGTAGCTTATGATCTCGTCATTGCGATGCTCGTGCATCCTCACGACGAGGCCGGTTGCAGCCGGGCGTGGTCGATAACGCCAAGCCCGCCGAAGCCTGCGTCGTTTGGCTGTCCCAGAGAGATGCCGGGATGGATGCGACGCAACTGGAATGGCCCTTGCGACCGCACCTGATGGCTTTCGGGTGAGACGACACCGATCCCTGCGATGGTTGGTGCTGAGGTCATGTTTTTTCTCCTTATCGCGTTTTCGAGCGAAGTGGATGCCGGTTCGCGTCAAGAAAACGCGTCAAACAAAAAGCTGGAGCTCGGTTCTGCTTCCATCAGAACCAATGAGGCTCCAGCTTCGGCGGGCGCGACGGCGTTACGGATTGATCGGCGGAAGCACTTCGGTGAACAGCAACTGGATGAGTTTTTGCCCATTGGGCGTGCCCCAGTTCTGAGCGAGCTCGGCGATCATCGTGTTGGTCGCTGTTAAAACAACGCCAGCATCCTGCATGCGCCGGCGGGACATATCCTCGGAGAGCTCGAATGGAGACCCCGAAGCATCCATGACCGCCTGGACGCTGTAGCCTTCGGTCACCGCATCGATCGCTGGGAAGACGAGGCAGACGTCGGTCGTGACACCGGCCATGATCAGATTCTTTCGTCCCGTCGCTTCCACCGCCGCCTTGAAGTTGACGTCGGTCCAGGCATTGACGATGCCTTCGCGCTTGACGCGCGCTTTGAAGGCGTCTGGCAGGATCTCCTGCAGCTCCGGCAACAGCGGCCCCTGCAGGCGATCTTCCTGGCTCGACGTCAGGACGGTCGGAATGTTCAGGATGCTCGCGGTTTTCGCCAGTGCCAGCGACATGCGCTTGGCCCGGGCGACGTCGATGTTCTTGATCAACTGCATCGTGCCGATCTGATGATCGATGAGCAGAAGCGCGGAATTTTCCGGGGTGAAGTACTTGGGCATGATCTGACCTGGTTTGGCTCAAAGAGCGTCATTGCTCGCCCATAAGTGTAGAAATGAAACAAAGCCTGCGGCAGGCTTGAAAAATAGCCTCATCATGTTTCATAAATGGAACATGGCAGTCTTCGGAGATTTCGACGGCCTTGCGCTGTTCACCCGTATCGTCGAGGCCGGAGGGCTCGCGGCCGCTGAGCGTGCGACGGGCATTCCGAAAGCGACGCTGTCCCGGCGACTCTCGGCGCTGGAAAATACCTTGAACGTTCGACTCGTCCGGCGAACGAAGAAGGGCGTCGTGCTCACAGAGCAGGGGCAGCAACTTTTCGAACGAAGCCGTGGGGCCTTCTCGCTCGCTGAAGAGGCGGTAGCCGAAGTTCAGGATGAACGCGCCGCACTGTCGGGCAACATTCGTCTTTCCTTGCCGCCCGATATCGCCACTGCAGTGCTTGCGCCTGCGTTGATCCGGTTCGGAGTCAGACATCCCGATGTCACGATCGAGATAACGCTTGCCGATCGCAGAGTGTCGCTGATTGAGGAAGGATATGATTTGGTGGTTCGGATGGGGCCGGTCGCGGACTCCGAACTCATCTTCAGGAGAATTGCCACCTTGCCGAGAGTGCTGATCGCCAGTCCGCGCTTTTTATCGGCACACCCCGGTTTGAACGAGCCGCAGGACGTCAGGGAAATTCCCGCACTTGCGATCCGTCGCGATCTGGTCGAATGGGACCTGCGAAACGACAAAGGCGTGACCGCGACTATCCATCCCAAAATCAGCTTTGCGGCCAACCGGCAGACGATATTGGTGGACGCCGCAATTGCGGGCCTCGGGATTGCCAACCTGCCATTCTTTTTGGTTGAAGCCGCGCTGAAATCCGGTGCGCTCGTCCGCGTCCTGACAGGTTGGGAGCCATCTCCTGTCGAAATGACGGCGCTGTGGCAAAAGGATAGGTTTAGCGGTCGCCTGATAAAGGCAATCGTGGCCGAATTCGCAGATGCGCTGAAAGATAATCGGGCGTCGCGCTAGTCGATCATTCGAAATGCTGTTGAGCGATCATTGCGTCCGGGAGAGCCACACGGGCGGCCAGTTGTGATCCGGTAATTGTAGAAGCCTGGACCAAGCCGATTGGGCAGCGGCATAGCCCAACTTCGCAGCGGGATTGCCGCTGACCATGGTTGAAGGAAAAAATCCATTGGTCGTGACGTCTGAAATAATTTCACCGATCATGTCGGACTGGCAAAAGCTGCTTCGTCATCCTTGCAGTCGAACCTTCCAACGGAGAGAGACCGATGCGTTTCATGGTGATCGTGCATGCGAACAAGGACACCGAAGCCGGCGTGATGCCGACGACGGAACTGCTGACCGCGATGGGCAAGTTCAATGAGGAGATGTGCAATGCCGGCGTGATGCAGGCCGGCGAGGGACTGCACCCGACATTGAAAGGCGCGCGGATCACCTTTACCGGCAGTGAGCCAGTGGTGAAGCAAGGGCCGTTCGATGTAACGCGCGATCTGATTGCCGGCTTCTGGCTGATCGACGTTGCCTCGAAGGACGAGGCGATCGCGTGGATGAAGCGCGCGCCGTTTGCGGCCGGCGACGAGATCGAGATCCGTCAGGTGTTTGCGGCCGAGGATTTCGGCGACGCCCTCACGCCCGAATTGCGCGAGAAGGAAGAGCGGCTGCGCGCGCAAGCCGCGAAGAAATAAGCGACGAGATCAATAGGGATAGTGACCATGCGATTCATGATGCTGATGATCCCCGGCGGCTATGAGACTGCGGCGCCGGGCACCGTGCCGGAGGATGTCGAGCGCGTCGCCGCGATGATGGCCTATAACAAGGCGCTGATGGACGCCGGTGTGCTGATCACCTGCGACGGACTGCACCCGCCATCTATGGGCGCGCGGGTGTCCTTTCCATCCGGCAAGCCGGTGGTGACCGACGGGCCGTTCGCGGAATCCAAGGAAGTGCTCGGCGGCTACTGGATGATCGACGTCGCCTCGCGCGATGAGGCCATCGCCTGGGCCAGTCGCTGCCCGGCGACGCCCAACGAGGTGATCGAGATCCGCCAGGTGCAGGAAATGGCCGATTATCCGGAGGACGTGCAGGCCGTCGCCTCGGGATTCGAGGAGATGCAGACCACCGCGAAGCGGCTCGGCTGAGGCAAATCACTGTGACGGGCATGAAACGGTCGTGTCGCAACACGGCCGCATGCCTGCCGCAGGATTTCCGCATGCGGCGGGCGTTGATTTGTTGAGGGAATTTGCGCCGGTCACACCGTTTTGGTGTGACCTTTTGGCCCGGCTCATGTTAAAGCCCTTCACATGAGCTGGCGCAAAGACAGCCGCGGCGAGCGCGGTTATCACCACGGAAATCTGAAAGAGGCCCTGCTGCAGGCGGCACTGGGGCTGATTGCGGAGAAGGGGCCTGCGGGCTTCACCTTCGCCGATGCCGCGCGCACGGCCGGCGTCAGCGCGGCCGCGCCCTATCGCCATTTCCGTGATCGCGACGATCTCCTCGCCAGCATCGCGCAGCGTGGCTTCGAGCAGTTCGAGCAGGTGCTGACGGCGGCGTGGGATGATGGCCGTCCGAATACGGTCACGGCTTTCGAGCGGATCGGCAAGGCGTATCTCGCTTTCGCCCGCACTGAACCGGCCTTCTATTCGGCGATGTTCGAATCCGGAATCCCCGTAGATTCCAGTCCTGAACTGGCCGCGGCGGGAGAACGTGCCTTCGGTGTGATCCGTGCGGCGGCAGAACGTTTGGCCGCCTTGACGCCGCCCGGTGTGACGCGTCCGCCGGCGATGATGATGGCGCTGCATATCTGGTCGCTGGCGCACGGCGTGGCCTCGCTGTTCGGCCGCGGCGATGCCGCGCGGCGCAAATTGCCGATGTCGCCGGACGACCTGCTGGAGGCCGGTGCGCTGATTTATTTGCGCGGACTGGGCTTTCCAACCGACCAAAACGTCCACAAGTCCGACACATCTACAGCGCCCAAATCGGGTCCTTGGGGAACCACCCCAAAATAATTCGTGGCGCTCCCCTTGCGGTCGCCTTGACAAAATCCGGCCGTGAGCTACGTATGTAAATGTTATTTACATTCACAAGCGGCATGGTGCCGCTGATGGAGAGGAAAATGGCCAACGCTGCAGATTACAATCGATGGGGTCCACCCGCCGATGATCGGGTGTCCTACCAGATGCGCTCACCATGGCACATCGTATTGATCGTGCTCGGTTTTATCATCTGGTGGCCGGTTGGCCTCGCACTTCTCTTCTTCACACTCGGGAGCAGAAAAATGGGTTGCTGGGATCGTAACGGCCGTTTCGAGAACAAGATGGAGCGGATGCAGTACAAGATGGAGCGCATGCGCAACCGCATGGAGCGCTCTGGCTTCGGATCGGGCTTCGGCTTCGGCCCGCCGACCTCGGGCAACCGCGCTTTCGACGAATATCGCGTCGAAACCCTGCGCCGCCTTGAGGAAGAACAGCACGAGTTCAAGAACTTCCTCGATCGCCTGCGTCACGCCAAGGACAAGGAAGAGTTCGACCAGTTCATGGCGCAGCACCGCCCAAAGCCGACCCCGCCATCGGATAACAATCAGCCGCAGGGCTAACAGCCCCAAACTGATAGGCGTCAGGCGGTAGCGCCCCCTTCGCCCGATGCCGACATCGCCGCCCGTCTGATCATTCAGGCGGGCGGTTTTGCTTTGTCACGAGCCCTTCACGAACAAGCGAATACCGCTTCATTTCTCGGCCAAAACACGCTTTGGTAACTCCGCATTAACCATGACTGGCGTCTGGTAAAAGCCGCAGAAACGCGTGCAAGCCCTTGTTTTGACATGTTGGCAGGGAATTTAGGGCTCGGCTTCGGACAAGCCCTCCATGCGACACAACAGAACATTGCACTGGCGTTCCGCGCCGCGCGCGATGCGTGGCCGCGGCACCAGCGATGAGCAAGTCGCTGGCAAATTGAGGATTTTTGCGTTGAGAGGATACCGTTCATGAATCCGGCCGATGTGGCGCAGTCAGCCCTGCCGCTGGCTTCATCCGACGTTTCGCTGATCGCGCTGTTCCTGCAGGCCCACTGGATCGTGAAAGCGGTCATGCTGGGACTGCTGGGCTGTTCGGTGTGGGTCTGGGCGATCGCGATCGACAAGATGTTCCTGTATGCGCGCACACGCCGCGCAATGGACCGGTTCGAGCAGGCCTTCTGGTCCGGCGAGTCCATCGAGGATCTGTACCGCGCGCTGTCCGCCAAGCCGACGCAGTCGATGGCGGCGTGTTTCGTCGCAGCCATGCGCGAATGGAAGCGGTCGTTCGAAAGCCAGGCGCGCTCCTTCACCGGTCTGCAGATGCGCATCGACAAGGTGATGAACGTTTCCATCGCCCGCGAGGTCGAGCGCCTCGAGCGCCGCCTTCTGGTGCTGGCGACCGTCGGTTCGGCCGGCCCCTTCGTCGGCCTGTTCGGCACCGTCTGGGGCATCATGTCGAGCTTCCAGGCGATCGCGGCGTCCAAGAACACATCGCTGGCGGTGGTCGCGCCGGGCATCGCCGAAGCGCTGTTCGCCACGGCCATCGGCCTTATCGCCGCCATCCCGGCGACTATTTTCTACAACAAATTCACGTCAGAAGTGAACAAACAGGCCCAGCGCCTGGAGGGGTTTGCCGACGAGTTTTCAGCGATCCTGTCGCGCCAGATCGACGAGCGCGTCTGATGGGTGACGAATTGAACCTTGAAGTGAGCACCCTGTCATGGGGATGAATATGGGCTCGGGCGGTGGTGGCGGAGGTCGGCGCGGGCGCCGGCGTGCTGCCGTCATGGCCGAGATCAACGTCACCCCGATGGTCGACGTCATGCTCGTGTTGATGATCATCTTCATGGTGTCGGCGCCGCTGATGACCTCGACCATCGATATCGACCTGCCGATCGCGAGCGGCGGCAAGTCGATATCGCAGAATGCTCCGCCGCTCACCGTGTCGGTGAAGCGCACCGGCGGTGGCTGTAATTCGGCGGTCGAAATGTATGTCGGCGACGCCCTGGTGCCGGTGAGTGAGCTCGACGCCAAGATCAAGGCGATCCGGGCGACGCGTTCGGAGACAGACAACACCGTGTTTCTCCGTGGTGACAAGGACGTCTGTTACACGGACATGATGAAATTGCTCGGCACTGTTCGCTCTGCCGGATTCAAGGCCAATATCGTGATCCTGCCGGAGCAGGGGACGTAAGCTCGTGGAACAGCCGGGTGATCTGGGCAGGAGCAGGATTGGAAATCTGATCGTGAAGGTCGACAAGACACTCATCGCATCGGTAGCCCTGCACGTCATCGTGATCGGGTGGGGACTTCTCACGTTCTCTTCCAAGGCATTGGAAGTGATGCCGGAGGATTCCGTCGGGGTCGACATCAGCGTCGAAAGCCAGTCCATGGTCGGTCAAAAGACCGGCAAGAAGGAAAATCCGAAGCCGAAAGTGGAGAAGGTCGCCGAGGCCAAGCCGCCGGTCGAGGATACCGTCGGCAAGATCGACGACAAGAAGCCGCCGGTGATCACCGAGACGGCGCCGAAGGAACAGCCGAAAACTGACGAGAAAGCGGCGGCCGAAGCGGCGAAGGCGGAGGCTGCGGCAAAAGCCGAGGCTGCAGCGAAAGCCGCGGCCGATGCCAAGGCAAAGGCAGAAGCCAAAGCGGCGGCGGTTGCCGACGCCAAGGCAGAGGCTGAAGCGAAGGCCGAGGCTGACGCCAAGGCGCAGGCGGAAGCCAAGGCGAAGGCCGAAGCGCAAGCCAAGGCTAAAGCAGAAGCCAAAGCGAAGGCTGAGGCCAAAGCCAAGGCTGATGCCGAAGCGAAAGCCAAGGCCGAAGCACAGGCCAAGGCAGCAGAGGCCAAGAAGGCCGAGCGCGTGTTCGATCAGTCAAAGATCGCGGCGCTGATCGATAAGCGCGATCCGACCCGGAATTCGGTGACGGGGTCCGACCTCAATCCGAACGAGGCTCTGGGTTTGGCGAAAGGCAATGCGAGCAACAACGTCGCCACTTGGGGCGCAATGTTCAAGTCGCAGGTCGAGCGCTGCTGGAAGAAGCCCTATGGCGGCATCGAAGCGCAGATGACCGAGTCGATTTTCAGCGTCAAGCTGAAGCGTGACGGGTCGTTGGAAACGACGCCGGTTGCCATCAGCAATCCAACGACGCCGTATTTCCGCGTCTATCAGGAGAGCGCACTGCGTGCGATTATCGAATGTGCGCCGTATAAACTGCCTACGGCGTTTTTTGACGAATGGAAGTTTTTCGAACCCGTTTTCACCGAACGACGGTCATGAGCACGTCACTCCTGGTGACGATCACGAATACCGAGCAAAGCCCGCAATAATGACCGACAAGAATGGATTGCCCCCGATGTTGTTTCGCCCAAGTCGCCGACAGATCATCACAGGAATGGCGGCGACCGGTCTGCTGATGGGCACCAGCGTGCGAACTGCCTTCGGGCAGGCGCGCGTGCAGATCACGGAAGGCAATGTCGCGCCGCTGCCTATCGCAATCCCCAATTTCTCCGCCGGCACTGGCGCGGACAATGAGGTGAGCGTCGGCGTCTCGCAGGTCATCACCAACAATCTCAAGCGCAGCGGTCTGTTCGCGCCGATCGATCCGGCAGCCTTCGTCGAGAAGGCGATCAATATCGACGCGCCGCCGAACTTCGTGAACTGGAAGACCGTCAATGCGCAGGCGCTGGTGACTGGCCGCATGACCCGGCAGGGCGATGGTCGCCTGAAGGCCGAATTCCGGCTGTGGGACGTCGCCACCGGTCAGCAATTGGCTGGCCAGCAATATTTCACCTCGCCGGAATACTGGCGTCGTATCGCCCACATCATTTCTGACCAGATCTATGAGCGCCTGACCGGCGAAAAGGGCTATTTCGACAGCCGCGTGGTCTTCGTTGACGAGACGGGCTCCAAGGAGCGTCGCGTGAAGCGACTGGCGCTGATGGATCAGGACGGCGCCAATGTGCGTTACCTGACGCGCGGGGCGGATCTGGTGCTGACGCCGCGGTTCTCGCCGTCTACGCAAGAGATCACCTATATGGAATTCGGTCAGGGTGATCCCAAGGTCTATCTCTTCAATATCGAGACAGGCCAGCGTGAGGTTGTCGGCAACTTCCCGGGCATGTCGTTCTCGCCGCGTTTCTCGCCGGATGGCCAGCGCGTCATCATGAGCCTGCAGCAGGGTGGCAATTCCAACCTGTTCGTCATGGACCTGCGGTCGAAATCGACGACGCGACTCACCGACACGCCGGCAATCGACACCTCGCCGTCCTACTCACCGGATGGCTCTAAGATCTGCTTTGAATCGGATCGTGGCGGCAAGCCGCAGATCTATACGATGGCGGCAACCGGCGGCGGTGCCCAGCGCATCTCGTTCGGCGAAGGCAGCTACTCGACCCCGGTCTGGTCGCCACGCGGCGACTATATCGCCTTCACCAAGCAGGGTGGTGGTCAGTTCTCGATCGGCATCATGAAGCCCGACGGGTCCGGTGAACGGCTGCTGACGTCCGGCTATCATAATGAGGGTCCGACCTTCGCGCCCAATGGCCGCGTGATCATGTTCTTCCGCGATACGGGCGGGGGCCCGTCACTGTTTACGGTCGACGTGTCCGGCCGCAACGAGCTCAAGGTCCCGACCCCCGGCTTCGCGTCCGACCCGGCCTGGTCGCCGTTGCTATCGTAAACAAACGATTGGCGGCGACGGGCGGATTACCGGCTATTCCCGGCAAACTTTGCCCACCGCGCTGAAATCACGAGCAGATTTGCTGTTTATGCGAATGCGTAAACAGTTCGCTAACGATGTTCCCTCAGAAAGACTTCATCAGGACCCGGTACCAATGTGCGCCTGAACAGGACGCATTTACGCCCGATGCAGCTCGCCGACCACAACCGGACGAACAGCAAATCGATGTCGCCGTCGATCTACACGGCGCTCGTCGATTCCTTGTTCGAAAACCCGATTCCGATGCTGGCCGGTGCGGTCTGCGCCGGGACCGGCGCAGTCATGACTGCGGTGAAGACCGGCAACCCTTTGCTGTGGCCATGCGCCGCCCTGATCATCGTCATTGGCGCTTTGCGGGCCCTTCAGCTTAGCCGCTATGAAAAGCGCGAGACCGCGCTGACGCCCGACGAGGCGATCCGCTGGGAATTCAATTACATGGTTGGCGGCTCGCTCTATGCAGCCGCGTTGGGCCTGTGGTGTTGGGTTGTTTTGCTTGGCAGCGATGATCCGGTCGCGCATATGCTGGGTACGGCAGTGACCGTCGCCTATATCGCGGCCGGCGCCGGCCGAACCTATGGCCGTCCGAAGATCGCGCAGTTGCAGGTGCTGCTGGCGTGCGGTCCGATGGCGCTGGCGCTGATTATCCACGGTGACTTCTACTATATCGGCTTTGCGTTTCTGAACGTCCTGTTCTTTGTCGGCCTGCGCCGGATCACGCTTCGTCTACATGACGTCTACGTCAAGGCGCTGCTGGCCACCGAGCGGGTCGGCTCCATCGCCGGCCAGTTCGATACGGCGCTGAACAACATGCCCAACGGCCTGTGCATGTTCGGCGCCGATGGTCGGTTGGCGGTGCTCAACAATCGCTTCACTGCGATGATGGAGATTTCAGAGGATCTCGTGCAGCGCGGCGTGACTGCTCGCGAAGTCGTTTCGCTCTGCGTCAATGCGGGGACGGTGTCGTCGGCCAGCGCGATGACCATCATCACCGAGATTGAAAGCTCGAAGGCGGCCGAAATCACGACCCTTGATCATGCCCACGAGAGCGAACGCGCATTGTCGTGGAAGTTTCAGCCGATGGTCGGCGGCGGCACGGTCGTTCTGCTTGAAGACATTACCGAGCGCCGCAATTCCGAAGCGCGTATCAGCCACATGGCGCGTTTCGACGAATTGACGGGGCTGCCGAACCGGGTCAGTTTCCGGAACGAAATCGGCCGCATGCTGAAGAGCTCGGACCAATCCACGCTGTCGGCACTGCTGTTCGTCGATCTCGATCAGTTCAAGCAGGTCAACGATACGCTTGGTCATCCATGCGGCGATCAGCTGTTGTGCATGGTCGCCGATCGGCTGCGCGAAATGTTGCGCGCGGATGACTTCGTGGCTCGTTTTGGCGGTGACGAATTTGTCGTGTTCCAACGTGCCATCAAGACAAATCATGATGCAGCCGATCTGGCGCGTCGCATCGTCGAACGGCTCAGTGAGCGCTACGAGGTCGACAATCATCAGGTCGAGATCGGCGCCAGCGTCGGCATCGCGTTGACGGAACCCGACGTCAGCGCTGACAACCTTTTGAAGAACGCCGATATGGCGTTGTATCGTGCGAAGGCCTCTGGCCGTGGCACCTTCTGCTTCTTCCGCGACGAGATGGCCCAGACGGTCGAGGCGCGCCGCGTGCTCGAACTGGATCTGCGCCAGGCGCTCGCCAATGAAGAATTCGAGATTTACTACCAGCCGCTGGTCAATCTGAAGTCGGGGCGCATCTCGACCTGCGAAGCGCTGCTGCGCTGGAATCATCCTGTCCGCGGCACTGTTTCGCCTGTCGATATCATTCCCGTCGCAGAAGACATGGGTCTGATCGTCGATCTTGGCCGCTGGATTTTGCGCAAGGCCTGTATCGAATGCATGAAGTGGCCGGACGCGGTCAGCGTCGCCGTCAATTTCTCGTCGCAGCAGTTTCATCAGCGCGATGTGTTGAGCGAGGTACGCTACGCCCTCGATGTGTCCGGGCTGCCGGCGCGTCGTCTCGAGATCGAGATCACCGAATCGTCGCTGCTGCGTAATACGCAGTGGACCCACGATGCCCTCGCGCAGCTTCACGCTGCAGGTTGCCGGATTTCGCTCGACGATTTCGGTACCGGCTATTCGAGCCTGAGCTATCTGCACAATTTCCCGCTGCAGAAGGTGAAGATCGATCGCTCATTCCTCGAAGGGATCGATACGGACCGTCCGTTGACGCTGCTGCGCGGCGTCGCGCGCCTCAGTGCCGATCTGGGAATGACTGTTGTCGTCGAAGGCATCGAGACCAACGAGCAACTTGAGCTGATCAGTGCCGACGGCACGATCAGCGAGGCCCAGGGTTATCTGTTCAGCCGCCCGGTGCCTGCGACCCGGATCAGGCAGCTCCTGGACGCGTCCCACGGACGTCGCGTGATCGAGCCCGGCGCCAATGTAGAGGCCACGCGCGCGCCGGCCTGACCAGCCGCGGGCCACACTCTCGAATTTCCATTTCCATTCGTTTCGCACGCCGAATAGGCCAAAAGGGTTAACCACATTGTGGCAGAACCTTTGACAACTTTTAAGAAAGCTTTAACCTTTCCTTACTCGCGTAGTCATGGCGTTGGTGCGTAGGAGACGGAATGATGGCTTCGGCCGATCAAGCGACTGAAGCTTCGAAGCGCAGCGATATTCTCGACCGGGTTGACTACCGTCTTGCCGAAACCGAAGCTGAGAAAGAGGCGATCTATAGCCTGCGCTATAGAGCCTATCTCCATGAGGGGGCTATCGAGCCTCGCGCGGATCGCCGTCTCGCCGACCGTTTCGATGATTTGCCGAATTCATGGACTTTCGGGATATTCGTTGATGGCGAGCTCGCCAGTTCGCTGCGCGTCAGCGTAGCGACGCCGGACAATCCGGAAACGCCTGCCGTCGATGCATTCGGAGACCTGTTGCGTCCCGAGCTGGACAAAGGGAAGATCATCGTCGACCCGAACCGCTTCGTGGCCGACCCGAACAACCGCACCAAGTTTCCTGAACTGCCCTATATGACGGTTCGGCTGGGCTATGTCGCCTGCGGCTATTTCAAAGCCGATATAGGGACGGCGACCGTGCGCGCCGAGCATCGCGCGTTCTATCGCAAGGTTTTCCTGCAGACGCCGATGTGCGAGCCGCGGCCCTATCCGACGCTGACCAAGCCGCTATGCTTGATGGCGGCCGACTATGCCGCGGTGCGCGAACGCATTTTCATGCGCTACCCACATTTCCGCTCCAGTCTCTTCGAGCAGCGGGCTCTGTTCGAGCGCAAGAGCGAGCCCCTGGCGCCGGATCTCCATTCATCCGAGTTCCATATCGCCCAGGCCGCAGTGTTGCCCCGCACCTGAAGGGGAAGGGGGCGACAGTCCCGTCGTCGGTCATTGCTGACTTTCTCAGCAGTCCCTGCAGCGGGATTCTGCCTAAAACCAGCTGCTTTCTCAGAACCTTCACCGTCGCGCCACATTTGCCAACCATTAACCACGTCGTTGCTTTTTCGCGGCCTGTGGCTTTTGATCGGTTTTGGCAACACCTCATCAAGGTTGACGGAACGTTCGCTTAACCAACGCCCTGTAGACCGAATGACAGTTGGGTAAAGCGTGAGCGTGGAGGCTCCGGGAATGAAGCATCAGATGCGTATCCTCCAGGGATTAAAACTGGCTGCAGTGCTGGCCGTGGCGCTGTCGATGGGCGCCTGCGCCAACAAGAATGGTTTGGGTGCCGATGGCGCGATGGCCAATGCCGCCACGCCGGGCAGCCAGCAGGACTTCGTCGTCAATGTCGGCGATCGCGTGTTCTTCGAGAGCGATCAGACCGAACTGTCGCCGCAGGCGATCGCGACCCTGGACAAGCAGGCGCAGTGGCTGCAGCAGTACAACCGCTATTCCTTCACCATCGAAGGTCATGCGGACGAGCGCGGCACCCGCGAATACAATATTGCGCTCGGCGCCCGCCGTGCCCAGTCGGTTCGCACCTTCCTGGCGTCGCGCGGGATCGATGCCAGCCGGATGCGCACCATCTCCTACGGCAAGGAACGTCCGGTCGCGGTGTGTAACGACATCTCGTGCTGGTCGCAGAACCGCCGTGCGGTCACCGTGCTGAACGCCGGCGCGTAAGCGACGTCTGATATCAAACAAAACGGCGTCTGCCCCCGGGGCAGGCGCCGTTTTTGTTTTCAACGGGCGCCTTTGTCGCTGTCGAAAGTCACATTTTTGGCGTAGTGAAATCCTCATCGTGATGCGCGCCAATGGGGCGCGAAACCGGTCATTTTCAGGCTCAAATGTCATCCAGATCTCATTCGCTCGCCGGCGCTGCACTCGTCTCCATGCTGCTCGTCACGGCTTCGCCGGTTTGGGCGCAGTTGTTCGGTCAACCGGCTCCCCGTCAGCAGGGCTACGGCCAGCAGTCGGGCGACGACGATGCCGATCAGGGCTTGCAGATCGAGCGGTTGCAGAACCAGCTGCGGCAGCTCACCGGCCAGAACGAGGAGCTGCAGTTCCGTAACCGCCAGCTCGAAGATCAGCTTCGGCAGTTGCAGGCTGGCGGCGCCCCGGCCGGTGCGCCTTCCAGTGCTGCCGGTGGCCGGCCCAATATCGCTGCCGCCCCAGTGCAGCAGGCGCCGCAGCCCGGTTACAATCAGCAACAGCCGCAGATCGCGGCTCCTGCACCAATTGCTCAGGATCCCGCGCCGGCTCCTCGCGCTGGCCGTCGTAACGATGCGTTCGATCCCAATGCGAACCCGAACGCGCCGGGCGTGCCGCGTGCACTCGGCGGTGGCCAACAGCCGATGCCCGCAAACGCACCGGTCGGTGCGCCGGGCGGTCGTGGGGCCGGCGAGCCGCTCCCGCTGGGCAATGCCGCCCCCGGCGGAGCGGCGCCAGCACTGACGACCTTGCCGCCGGGCGCGACCCCGAAGGACGAGTTCGATCTCGGCATCGGCTATATGCAGCGTCGTGATTATGCGCTGGCTGAAGAGACCATGCGCAACTTCGCCCAGAAATATCCCGGTGATCCAATGATTGCGGATTCGCAGTATTGGCTCGGCGAGAGTTTCTTCCAGCGCCAGAAATATCGCGATGCCGCTGAGACATTCCTGGGCGTGACTACGAAATACGACACCTCCGCCAAGGCTCCCGATGCCTTGCTGCGGCTTGGCCAGTCGCTGGCCGCGCTGAAGGAAAAGGAAGCCGCCTGTGCCGCCTTCGGTGAAGTGACACGGAAATATCCCCGTGCCTCGGCCGGCGTGAAACAGGGCGTGGACCGCGAGCAAAAACGCGTTAAGTGCTAGGTGATCGACCCGGACAATCAGCCGGGTCGCAACCGGTTCTGACGCGCATGTCCGACGACGACCAGTCGCCGATTTCGGCCCAGATGGCGAAACAGCTATTCGCTGACTGGGCGTCCGCGCCAGCATTGGTCCTGGCCGTGTCCGGCGGTCCTGATTCCGTCGCCCTGATGTGGCTCGCCGCGCGTTGGCGGCGTGCGCTCAAACGCGGCCCCGATCTTATTGCCGTGACCATCGACCATGGTTTACGACCTGAAGCGGCCCGCGAGGCCCGCGACGTGAAGCGGCTCGCGGCATCTCTCGATATTCCTCACCGCACTCTCCGCTGGACTGGCGCCAAGCCGAAAACCGGACTGCCTGCCGCGGCCCGCGATGCGCGCTATCTGCTGCTCGCCAAGGCCGCGCGCAGCGTCGGAGCATTCCATGTACTGACTGCCCATACCCGCGACGATCAGGCCGAGACCCTCCTCATGCGGATGGCGCGCGGCAGCGGCATTGCCGGCCTCGCGGGCATGGCGCGGCTGACCGAGCGTGACGGCATCCAGCTCGCGCGTCCCTTTTTGCACATCGCGAAGGCGCAGCTTGTTACTACGCTGACCAAAGCGAAAATCGACTTCGCGACCGATCCCAGTAATTCCGACCCAAGCTACACCCGCCCGCGGCTGCGGGCGCTGATGCCGGCGCTGGCGTCCGAGGGCTTCGATTCGCGCAATCTCGCCCGGCTGGCGACGCGGCTCCGGCGTGCCGATGCTGCGCTGGAACTGATGGTCGACGGGGCAGAGCGGTTTCTGGCACTGCACAGCCCGGGCAGGGTGCCCGAAGCCATCGATGCGGGAGCATTTGCGGGGCTGGCGGAGGAAATTCGCGTTCGGTTGTTGCTGCGGATGATCGATCAGGTCGGGCACGAAGGGCCGGCCGAGCTCGGCAAGGTCGAAACGCTTGTATTCGCCATGGTTCAGGCCACGCGATCGGGCGGGAAAGGTACTCTGCTGAAGCAGACGCTCGCCGGTGCCATGATCACGCTGACGCAGGACCGCCTGAGAATCGTTCCGGCGCCGCCCAGGCGTCGTCGCGCCGATTGAGTGCAAAGAGCTACCTGTGGCCCCACAGTACCTTAACCACCGTGGGAAAACCCTGTCAGCACTGCCATTATTTGAACCGGAAATGCGCGTAGATGCGTTAAATAGTCCATCCCAGTTCCCTTGGCAGCGCCCTCGGTCGCACCTAGATTGTATCCGACCGACCCAGGGTGAACCCTTGTGGCGACCCACAAGGGAATAAGGCCGCGATTTCGCGCGGCGACGAAGGAAGATCGATGAACGCGAACCTGCGCAATTTTGCCCTCTGGGTCATTATCGTTTTGTTGCTGCTGGCGCTGTTCACGCTTTTCCAGAATCCTGGTCAGCGCACCGCCTCGCAGGACATTTCGTTCTCGCAGCTCCTCACCGAAGTTGATCAAAATCACGTCCGCGATGTCGTAATCCAGGGTCCCGAGATTCACGGCACCTTCACCAACGGCTCCAGCTTCCAGACCTATGCCCCGAGCGATCCGACCCTGATCAAGCGTCTGTATGACGCCAAGGTCTCGATCACCGCGAAGGCTCCGGGCGACAACGTGCCGTGGTTCGTGTCGCTGCTCGTGTCATGGCTGCCGTTCATCGCGCTGATCGGCGTGTGGATCTTCCTGTCGCGCCAGATGCAGGGCGGCGCCGGCAAGGCGATGGGCTTCGGCAAGTCGCGCGCCAAGATGCTGACGGAGGCCCACGGCCGCGTCACCTTCGAGGACGTCGCCGGCGTCGACGAAGCCAAGCAGGATCTGCAGGAAATCGTCGAATTCCTGCGCGACCCCGGCAAGTATCAGCGCCTCGGCGGACGTATCCCGCGCGGCGTGCTGCTGGTCGGCCCCCCCGGCACCGGTAAGACGCTGATCGCGCGTGCGGTCGCGGGCGAAGCCAATGTGCCGTTCTTCACCATTTCGGGTTCGGACTTCGTCGAAATGTTCGTCGGCGTCGGCGCATCCCGTGTGCGTGATATGTTCGAGCAGGCCAAGAAGAACGCGCCCTGCATCATCTTCATCGACGAAATCGACGCCGTCGGTCGTCATCGTGGCGCCGGTCTCGGCGGCGGCAATGACGAGCGCGAACAGACCCTCAACCAGTTGCTGGTCGAGATGGACGGCTTCGAAGCCAATGAAGGCGTGATCCTGATTGCCGCCACCAACCGTCCTGACGTGCTGGATCCCGCGCTGCTGCGTCCCGGCCGTTTCGACCGTCAGGTCGTGGTACCGAATCCGGACGTCGTCGGCCGCGAGCAGATCCTCAAGGTCCATGTCCGCAAGGTGCCGCTGGCGCCGGATATCAACCTCAAGACCATCGCTCGCGGCACGCCCGGTTTCTCCGGCGCGGACCTGATGAACCTCGTCAACGAAGCCGCCCTGACCGCCGCGCGCCGTAACAAGCGTATGGTGACGCAGAGCGAGTTCGAAGAGGCCAAGGACAAGGTGATGATGGGCGCCGAGCGCAAGTCGCTGGTGATGTCCGAGGAAGAGAAGATGTTGACGGCCTATCACGAAGGCGGTCACGCCATCGTCGGCCTCAACGTCATCGCCACCGACCCGATCCACAAGGCGACTATCATTCCGCGCGGCCGTGCGCTCGGCATGGTCATGCAGCTGCCGGAACGCGACAAGATGTCGATGTCCCTGGAGCAGATGACCTCGCGCCTCGCCATCATGATGGGCGGCCGCGTTGCTGAAGAATTGATCTTCGGCCGCAACAAGGTCACCTCGGGTGCGTCCTCTGACATCGAGCAGGCCACGCGCTTGGCTCGCATGATGGTGACGCGCTGGGGCCTGTCGGAAGAACTCGGTACGGTGTCGTATGGCGAGAACAACGACGAAGTCTTCCTCGGCATGCAGATGAACCGTACCCAGGCGGTCTCGGAATCCACGGCGCAGAAGATCGACTCCGAAGTGAAGCGTCTGGTCGCCGAAGGCTATGACGAAGCGACCAAGATCCTCACCGAGAAGCGCGATGACCTCGAAACGCTGGCCAAGGGCTTGCTCGAATTCGAAACCCTCTCGGGCGACGAGATCACGGATTTGCTGAACGGCAAGAAGCCGAACCGCGAGTCGGTGCTGGAGCCGTCGGGCCCGCGCACCTCGGCTGTGCCGCCCGCTGGCAAGCCGCGCCCGCGTCCGGACGGTGGCCTGGAGCCGCAGCCGCAGGCGTAAAGTCGTCACACGCAAACATGCAAAACGCGGCCGAAAGGCCGCGTTTTTTGTTATCTGTAGCTCGAATGGAGCGAGGCCCGATGCGGGGACCACGTCCCACTTAAACCTTCCTCAAACTTCCATCGGCACTGTCGCCCGGCGCCCTTGATGCGCATTGGGGACCCTATGCCAGCGCCGCTCACGATGACTTCGACACCCGGGCGTGGCCCTGTTCCGCCGGCGCTGCTGATCGTCTGCACGATCCTGACGATGCTGCATCTCGCCTTCTTCCCGACCTTCTACGGTCGCGGCTGGATCTATGAAGACGGCCTCGGCTCGCCCACCGATTTCGTCAATGTGTGGTCTGCCGGGCGATTGGTGCTCGATGGTCATCCGGCTTGGGCTTATGACTGGGACATCCAGAAAAAGGTCCAGATTGCGGTTCTCGGTCAGAGCTATCCTGGCAATTTCGCCTGGCATTATCCGCCGCCGTTCCTGTTCATCGCGGCACTGCTCGCAAAGCTGCCTTATGCTGTAGCTTTTGCCGGCTGGGCTGCGGTCAGCTTCGTGCCGTATCTGGCGGCGATGCGTGCGATCGTCGGTCGTCCCTTCGGCCTTTTATTGGCTGCGGCTTTTCCGGTGGTGATGACCAACGGCCTTGTCGGGCAGAATGGATTTCTGACCGCGGCGCTGATCGGCGGCATGCTGCTGCTGCTGCCGACGCGGCCGATCCTGTCGGGAATCTGTCTGGGTCTGCTCAGCTACAAGCCGCAATATGGTTTCCTGTTTCCGCTGATGCTGATCGCAGCGTCGCAATGGAAGGCGTTTGTCAGCGCAGGCATCACCACCGTGCTGCTGGCCGCGGTGTCGTGGCTCGCTTTCGGCACCGAGAGCTGGCAGGCGTTTATTCACTGGATGCCGATGTTCTCGCAGGCCTTCCTCACCGAAGGCCGCGCGCCATGGGGCAAGATGCAGAGCATCTTTGCACTGGTGCGCTATTTCGACGGCAGCGAGCCGCTGGCCTGGACGTTCCAGTGGATCATGATTGGTGCCGTCGTAGCGGTGCTGGTGCCGTTGTGGCGCAGCAGCGTGCGCTATGAACTGAAAGCCGCTGCGCTGGCAGTCGGCGCCTTGCTCACGACGCCCTACCTTTTCCTGTACGACGTGATGGTGCTTGCGATTGCCATCGGCTTCATCGCCCGTATCGGTCTCGCCGAAGGCTTTCGCGGTCACGAACTGCCCGTGCTCGGCCTCGCAGCTGTGCTGCTGATCGTCTATCCATTCCTGGGCGCCCCCACGGGTTTTGGCGCAACGCTGCTGGTGGCAGCGTTGATCGCCATGCGCGTGCGGGAGTCTATTCGCCCCACGCGGAGTTCAGGATGATGCTGCAGAAATTCCCGCGCTTGTAGGTGGGGTCGCGGAGCGCCAGCACGTCAGCCTTCACGTTGCCAAAGGTCGTGTCCGGCTTGTGGATCGTCCCCGCAGCGAACGCATCGATGATCCCGTTCTTGAAGTCATGGCCACGTGGATGGCACGCGCAGACTTCATGGCGCTGATGTGCGGTGAAGGCCTCGTACTCAAGACCCAACACATCCATCTCGACACCCGCTGTCACGAGCGCCACCACGGGCCGCTTGTGCTTGGGAATGCCCGGTGTCGTGTGAAGCGCGATGGCGTCCCAGACATCGTCGATGTCGCGCTCATCGATACTGTGGCTGCGCAGAAAGTCCGCGGCAGCATTCGCGCCATCGACCTCGAAGCGCTCCTCCTCACTCGCATAGGGCGCCTGCAGACCCATGTCGTGAAACATCGCGCCGACATAAAGTAACTCGGAATCGACCTTGAGACCCTTGCGCTGCCCGGCGAGTGCGCCGAACAGGAAAACCCGATTGGAATGATGATACAGAAGATCGCTTTCGGTGTCGCGCACAAGCTGATCGACCTGACGGGCGAGGGCGCTGTCGGGCACTTTGATGCCGGCAATCGTTTTGCTCATGGGATGCTCCTTGCAGGGTTGTTGTGATGCGTCCGTTGTCGCCGGCGGGCGGTGTCCTCGCAATCACGCCGCGCCCTGCAAAGCTGCCATTCGCCCGTGATTTCCTGCCGGAAGGCGACTATCTGTTCCGTAACGCTTGGGTTCACTGCCATCGATGGAATGAAGCATCACCATGAAGACTGTTGCTCTTGCGATCTTTCCGGGCGTCCAGTCGCTGGACGTAGCCGGTCCGCTTGATGTGTTCATGGAGGCCAATGGCTTCGTCGCGCCGGGCGACGGCTACGACATCACACTTGTCGCTGCAGACTGCGCGCCGCTACGTGCATCGAACGGTTTGCGGATATCCGCCGATCTGGCGTTCAGTGATGCGAACAAACCCTGGGATTTGGTGCTGGTGGCCGGCGGGCCTGGCCTGCCGACGGCAGAGGCCGACCCGCAGCTTACAGAGTGGCTGGCCAATACGGCGCTCCAGGCGGGGCGTTACGGTTCGGTGTGCACCGGGGCATTTGCGCTTGGTCATGCCGGCCTGCTTGACGACAAGACGGTGACGACGCACTGGCAGAATGCGCCGCTATTGGCGTTGCGTTTCCCCAAGGCACATGTGGAGTTCGATCGCATCTATAGCCGCGATGGCGCGCTGGTGACGTCGGCCGGTGTCACCGCAGGGATCGATTTGGGTCTCGCGCTGGTCCAGGAAGATCATGGCGCGGATGTCGCCCTGGCCGTAGCCAAGCGTCTGGTTGTGGTGGCGCAGCGCCAGGGTGGCCAGTCGCAATTCAGTCCCTATCTGGTACCGCCGGCCGAGCCGGATTCACCGATTGCGCGAGTCCATGCCCATGTCATGGCGCATCTGCGTGACGCGCACAGCGTGGATGAACTGGCCGATGTGGCGGGCATGAGCGCGCGCACCTTCGCGCGGGTGTTCAAGCTCGAGACCAAAATGACGCCGGCAGATTTTGTGGAGGGCGCCCGGATCGACACGGCACGCAACCGCCTCGAAGGCAGCGATCTGCCGCTGAAGGTGGTGGCTTATGAATCCGGTTTCACCACCGCCGAACATATGCGTCAGGTCTTCGTGCGGCGGCTGGGCCTGACACCCAGCCACTATCGGGCCAGCTTTCGCACGGTCTGATCCGCTCAGGCGAGTTGCAGCGAAGAAATCGGATCGCTCGCAGGAAAGCTGTCCATCAGCGCTTCGTTCAGCATTTCGTCGAGGCGCGCCGGGCGATCTGCTCCGTCGTCTCGAACGCCGTGAGCGCACCCGCTCGCTCTACGAAAGCGTTGAAGTTGATCCTTTCAGTGGTCGTCATCAGGTCGCGCATCGCATCCTCCATCGGTTGATCACGATGTTCTGCGCTTCGCGGTGCTCGGCGGCAACGAATCGCATCGTTCAGAAACCGCCAACGATCCCGCGGTTTCCGCCACACAAGCGGTTGTCCACTGAACCAACAGCCCTACCGAATTTGTTGCGTTCGGCTTCAATGCCCGCTTGACACTTCACCGCGGGTCACACCAAATGTAGATGTCACGGTCCGCCCTGTCGCAAGACTTGGTGGCTAAGAGGGAAGCCGGTAAAGACGCTGTTTTGCGTCATATTCCGGCGCTGCCCCCGCAACTGTAAGCAGTGAGTCTGTTTCGATTGAAGTCACTGATGCGCAAGCATCGGGAAGGCTGAAACAGACATTGACCTGCGAGCCAGGAGACCTGCCGCGACACCAGAACGTCCATGGGCGGGGTGTCCCAGCGGTCGCTTGCAGGCAATGCCGGCGGATCTCCGCCGTGTATTTTGCAGCGTCCTTTCGGCCCCAGCCCCCATTACTTGATGCATCACACGGGGTCTTGCCGATGCCTACTTCCTCTTCCGCTTTGTCCAACGGACGCGATGCGGCTCATGCGCCGCTGATTCAACTGTCGCCGGAAACGCTCGCTGCGCCTGCGCGCGAACCCTCGATGCAGATCATCCGACGCAACGGCACGGTGTCGCCGTTCGACGGCAGCAAGATTTCCGTGGCCATGACCAAGGCTTTCCTCGCGGTCGAGGGCCACACGGCAGCGGCCTCGCGCCGCGTCCATGAGGCGGTGGAACAGCTGACCGGCGAAGTCGTGGCCGCACTGACGCGCCGCGTCGGTGAGGGGCGCACCTTCCATATCGAGGACGTCCAGGATCAGGTCGAGCTAGCGCTGATGCGCAGCGAGCACCACAAGGTGGCCCGCGCCTATGTGCTGTACCGCGAGGAGCGCGCTCGCACCCGCGCCGAGGAACTGGCCGCGAAGCCGGCGCTCGTCTCCAGCGCACCGGTGCTGCATGTCACGCTCGCCAATGGCACCCGTGCGCCGCTCGATTCGGCGCGTCTGGCGCTGATCGTCAACGAGGCCTGCGCCGGCCTGGACGGCGTCGATGCCGCGCCCGTGCTGGAGGAAACGCGCCGCAATCTCTATGACGGCATCACGCTGGATGAGCTGGCACTGGCCGGCATCATGGCCGCGCGCACGTTGGTGGAACAGGAGCCGAACTACACCTTTGTCAGCGCCCGCCTGCTCCTCGACAAACTGCGTACCGAAGTCCTGTCCTTTGTCGGGGGCACGCCGACCCACGCGTCGCAGGCCGACATGACCACGCGTTACGCCGAATATTTCGGCGCCTATATCAAGACCGGCATTGCGGCCGAGCTGCTCGATCCCGAACTCGCGCGCTTCGATCTCAAGCGAATCTCGGCAGCGCTGAAGCCGGAGGGTGATCTCCAGTTTCAGTTCCTGGGCCTGCAAACGCTCTATGACCGGTACTTCCTGCATGTGCAGGGCAATCGGATCGAACTGCCGCAGGCGTTCTTCATGCGCGTTGCCATGGGCCTCGCGCTGCGCGAGATCGACCGCGAAGCCCGCGCGATCGAATTCTACAACCTGCTGTCGTCGTTCGACTTCATGGCCTCGACGCCGACGCTGTTCAATTCCGGCACGCTGCGGCCGCAGCTGTCGTCCTGCTTCCTCACGACGGTGGCCGACGATCTCGACGGCATCTTTAAGTCGGTGAAGGACAACGCACTGCTGGCGAAATATTCCGGCGGTCTCGGCAATGACTGGACGCGCGTGCGCGGTCTCGGCGCGCATATCAAGGGTACCAATGGCGAGAGCCAGGGCGTGGTGCCATTCCTCAAGGTCGCCAACGATACGGCCATCGCCGTCAACCAGGGCGGCAAGCGCAAGGGCGCGGTCTGCGCCTATCTCGAGACCTGGCACATCGACATCGAGGAATTTCTCGATCTCCGCAAGAACACCGGCGACGACCGCCGCCGCACGCACGATATGAACACTGCCAACTGGGTGCCGGATCTGTTCATGCAGCGCGTCGAGGCCGACGGCGAATGGACGCTGTTCTCGCCCGACGAGACGCCGGAACTGCATGATCTCTACGGCAAGCCATTCGCGGAGCGTTACGCGGCTTACGAAGAAAAGGCCGCGCGTGGAGAAATCCGCGTGTTCAAGAAAGTGCGCGCAACTGACCTGTGGCGCCGCATGCTGACCATGGTGTTCGAGACCGGCCACCCCTGGATCACCTTCAAGGACCCCTGCAATCTGCGTTCGCCGCAGCAGCATGCCGGCGTGATCCATTCATCGAATCTCTGCACGGAGATCACGCTGAACACGTCGGACGACGAAGTGGCCGTCTGCAATCTCGGTTCGGTCAATCTGCTGAACCACATCGGCAAAGTCGGCCTGGATCATGCGCAGCTCAAGCGCACCGTGACCACGGCGATGCGGATGCTCGACAATGTCATCGACATCAATTTCTACACCATCCCGGAAGCACGCCGTTCCAACCTCAAGCACCGTCCGGTCGGTCTGGGTCTGATGGGCTTCCAGGATGCGCTGCAGGTGCAGGGCATCGCGATGGCATCGGATGCGGCCGTGGCGTTTGCCGACACCAGCATGGAGGCGATTGCCTTCTATTCCATCTCGGCGTCGGTCGATCTCGCCGCCGAGCGCGGCCGCTATCCGTCCTTCGAGGGATCGCTGTGGAGCCGCGGCATCCTGCCAATCGACTCAATCGAGATCCTTGCGGAGGCCCGCGGTGGTGTGCAGATGGATCGCTCGACCACGCTCGACTGGAACGGCCTGCGTGACCGCGTGAAGTCCACCGGCATGCGCAATTCCAACGTGATGGCGATCGCGCCGACGGCGACGATTTCCAACATTTGCGGCGTCGCGCAGTCGATCGAGCCGGCCTATCAGAACCTCTATGTGAAATCGAACATGTCGGGCGATTTCACGGTGGTGAACGCCTTCCTCGTGCGCGATCTGAAAAAGAGGGGCCTGTGGGACGAGGTGATGGTCTCCGACCTCAAATATTTCGACGGCAGCGTCGGATCGATCGATCGCGTGCCCGACGATCTCAAGGCGCTGTATGCGACTTCATTCGAGATCGACAGCGCATGGTTGATCGAGGCGGCGTCGCGCCGGCAGAAGTGGATCGATCAGGCGCAGTCGCTCAATCTCTATATCGCCAATCCATCCGGCAAGAAGCTCGACCAGCTCTATCGCCTGGCCTGGACGCTGGGGTTGAAGACGACCTACTACCTGCGCTCGCGCAGTGCCACGCATGTGGAGAAGTCGACGCTGAAGGGCACGGACGGCAAGCTCAATGCCGTGTCGGCAACGGTCACAGCAGCGAAGACGGCCGGTGCGCCGATCCTCGTTCAGTCTTCCGTCACGGCGCCGGAGCTGAATGTCGCGATGGCATGCTCGATCGACAACCCCGAATGCGAGGCGTGCCAGTAAAGGCAGCGTTCTCTCCGCCGTCATTGCGAGGAGCGCAGCGACGAAGCAATCCAGTTCTTTCCGCGCTCGCGGCCTTCTGGATTGCTTCGCTTCGCTCGCAATGACGACCGATCAAACTCAGCTATTTCCAGGAACACCCATGCTCGACTGGTCCGATACCTCATCCGCTCCCAAAACCCCCGCCTTCATCCCGATCCCGCAATCTCCCACCGACGCCACGGGTCTCGGCACCATCGACCGCTCCGGCGGCCGCGTCTCGGTGGACGAGAAGCGGATGATCAACTGCCGCGCCGACGTCAATCAGCTGCTGCCGCTGAAATACAAATGGGCGTGGGAGAAGTATCTCGCCGGCTGCAACAATCACTGGATGCCAACCGAAGTCTCGATGCAGGCGGATATCGCGCTGTGGAAGTCGCGCGACGGTCTTACTGAAGACGAACGCCGCGCCATCAAACGCAATCTCGGATTCTTCGCTGCGTCGGAGAGTCTCGTCGCCAACAATATCGTGCTGGCGATCTATCGCCATCTCACCAATCCGGAATGCCGCCAGTATCTGTTGCGGCAGTCGTTCGAGGAGGCGGTGCATACGCACACCTTCCAGTACATCGTCGAGAGTCTCGGCCTCGATGAGGGCGAGCTGTTCAACATGTATCGCGAGGTGCCGTCGATCACCGAGAAGGCCGCTTGGGCGCTCAAGCACACCCAGCATCTCGACGATCCCGACTTCAAGACCGGCACGCCTGAGACCGATCAGGCCTTCATGCGTGACCTCGTGGCGTTCTACGTGATCTTCGAGGGCATGTGGTTCTACACGGGTTTCGCGCAGATCCTGTCGCTCGGCCGCCGCAACAAGATGGTCGGCATCGCCGAACAGTATCAATACATCCTGCGCGATGAATCCATTCACCTGAATTTCGGCATCGATGTCATCAACCAGATCAAGATCGAGAATCCGCACCTCTGGACCAAGGCGTTCCAGGAGGAAATCCGCGACATGATCCGCACCGCGGCCGAGCTCGAGGCGGCCTATGGGCGGGATACCATGCCGCGCGGCTTCCTCGGACTGAATGCGGCGCTGTGCGAAACCTATATGCACTTCATCGCCAACCGTCGCTGCGCCCAGATCGGTCTCGCGCCGGTGTTCAACGAGACAGAAAATCCGTTCCCGTGGATGTCGGAAGCCATGGATCTGAAGAAGGAGAAAAACTTCTTCGAGACCCGGGTGATCGAATACCAGAATGGTGGCGCGCTGAACTGGGAGTAGTCTTTGGTCTCATATCCGCAGCTGCATGGCGCATATGAATCCGCATCGCTTGACCTGATCGCGTGAGACCCGCAGGCATGATTGGCCTGCGGGCGTCACGCGGATCAGTCGATGCATTCCAGCCACATCCCGAAAGCACCAGCCTATTGGTCGAAGGCCGCCATCGTGCCTGGCATCATTGCCATCGGTCCGATGCTGCCCGGCACGCTCGCTTTCGGCATGGCATTCGGTGCGCTGTGTGCGCAGAAGAACCTCACGCTTGCCGAAGTCGAAGTGATGATGGCGACGGTCTATGGCGGGCTATCGCAATTTGTTGCGGTGCAATCATGGCCTGATGTTTTGACGCCGGGTGCGATCGCGACGCTGGCGCTGTTGACGCTCACCGTGAACATCCGTTTTTTCCTGATGAGCGCGACACTGCGCCCGTGGTTCGGCACGTTGCCCGCATGGCAGGCCTATCCGTCGATGCTGCTGGTCACCGATGGCGGCTGGCTCGCCGCGATGCGCTATCGCGATCATGGCGGGGCCGATGCGTCGTTCTATCTCGGCGGCGGTATCGTGCTGTATTTTACCTGGCTGTTCTCGGCCATCCCCGGTTTCCTGCTGGCCGAACAACTCACTGACCCGAGAAAGTATGGCGTCGATCTGGTGATGCCGGCCTTCTATGCCGCGATGCTGGTGCCCGCATGGAAGGGCCCCCGCCGTGCCATTCCTTGGGTCGTGTCGGGCGTCGTTGCCCTCGCGGTGCATTGGTTGGTGCCGGGCTGGTGGTTCATCATCGCCGGCGCGCTATCGGGAGCGATCAGTGCCGGGCTCATGGACGAACCCGAACCGCAACATCCGGCGGGCGTGTCCGCATGACGGAATTTTTGCGCAGCGATGTGATGGTCGCTTTTGCTGTCATGACGGCGGTCACAGTGGCCTCGCGCCTCGGAGGCTACTGGCTGATGGGCTACGTCAATGTCACGCCGCGGGTGCGGCGGATGCTCGATGCATTGCCGGGCTCGATCATCGTCGCCGCCGCGCTGCCCGTGGCCGTCAATGGCGGGCCGGTGGTGGTTTTCGCGATCCTCGCCGCAATGGCCGTGACCATCATCCGCCGCAACGACTTCATTGCCGTCATCACCGGCATGGCGGTAGCCGCGGCCGCCCGCGCGCTCGGTTTTGGCGGCTAGGTCTACCCGAAAAGTTGAATCCCGCTATGCGCAAAACACCTTGTCAACGAGTCTGAACTAGTGTTCAGTTCTTATCGCGGGCACCCTCAAGCTCGCTCAAAACCTTGAAGTTACGCGCCTTATTTGTGACAGCCGTCAGGTTGGCCAAGGGGTGCCGGGGATGAGACGCTCATGGTTTACCGACGGACCCATCAAGTCGTGAAGCGGCTTGCGGCGCGGCGCAGCGCCATTCTGGCGGCGGCACGCGAAACCTGTGCCGAAGGTGGCATGGCGGCGGTTCAGATTGCGCCGGTTGCGGTTCGCGCCAATGTCGCGGCGGGCACGGTTTATCGGTATTTCCCGTCCAAGGCCGACCTGATTTCCGAACTCATCGCTGATGTCTCGCGCGACGAACTCGCGGCGATCCGCCGTGCTGCGGATGCCGCGCCGGGACCGTCATCGGCGCTCGCCGCTGCGGTGACCACGGTCGCCGTGCATGTCGTGTCACACCGCAAATTGTCGTGGGGCATCCTGGCCGAGCCGGTCGAGGTCGATGTGACGGAGTCGCGACTGGCTAGCCGCCGCGAGATCGCCGGTGAGATCGAATCCCGCATTGCGGCCGCTATTCGCGCCGGTCATTTGCCGGCGCAGGATACGGCGCTCGCAGCCGCCGCACTGCTTGGCGCGTTGCATGAAGCGCTGGTCGGGCCAATGGCTCCCGACAATCTCGAAGATCAGGCCAAGCTGCGTGACGCGGTGCAGACCGTCACGCTGCTGGCGCTGCGCGCCGTCGGCGTGATGGATGCCCGCGCACGCGGGCTTGTGGTGCAGGCCGTGCTGCCGACCAAGATGGCGGCCGGCGCCTAGCGCGTTTTCAAGCGCAGTGGGCACCGGTTCGCATCAAGAAACCGCGTCAAACCAAAAGGCTTCAGCGCTTACGGCTTGATTTTGCCGTCCTTGTCGAACTGCGCGAGGAAGGCCCACAGGTCGTTGACCTCGGACTCCTTCTTGATGCCGGCAAAGGCCATCTTGGTGCCCGGAATCTTGGCCTTCGGGTCCTTGATGTATTCCTTGAACGTCGCTTCATCCCAGGTAATGCCGGAATTCTTGTTGGCGTCCGAATAGGAATAGCCCTCGGCGACGCCGGATTTGCGGCCGTTCAACCCGTTGAGTTCCGGACCGACCTTGTTCTTGGCGTTTTCGCCAACGGCGTGGCAGGCGAGGCACTTGTTGAAGGAGGATTTCCCGGCGGCGACGTCCTGTGCAAGTGCGAAGGAGGAGGCGGTCGAGGCGGCAAGGACGATCAGGGCGCCGAAAGTGACAGACTTCATGGATGGCTCTTTTTGTTGGTTGGCTTTCCAGCTTAGTTTGTTGCACACGCTCCGAGTAGTCCACAAGTGCGATGGCGGCTGCCGCGCGTTCCGGCACCATGCGACGCGTCATGCTTTGGTAAGCTACCCAAAGCCACACGGACGTGGTTGATTCATGGCAAAGCAGCCGAGTGATCGCTGCGATCTTCGGGAGTGCGCGTTCAATGACCATCATGATGCCCGCGCCGGATCAGGCTGTCCTCGCAAGGCGCGAGGCCATTGTCGCTGCGCTGCACAAGCTGGTGCCGGGCGAGGGCGTGATCTCCAGCGCTGCGGAAATGCTGCCCTATGAGTCCGATGGGCTGATGGCCTATCGCCAGCCGCCGATGGTCGTCGTGTTGCCCGATACGACTGAACAGGTCTCCAAAGTTCTGAAATATTGTCACGAGAACGGCATCAAGGTGGTGCCGCGCGGCTCGGGCACGTCGCTGTCTGGTGGCGCGCTGCCGCTGGCCGACGCGGTACTGCTTGGTCTCGGCAAGTTCAAGCGCGTGCGCGAGATCGATTTCGACAACCGCGCCGTCGTCGTCGAGCCCGGCGTCACCAATCTCGCCATCAGCCAGGCGGTGGCGCATGCGGGCTTTTACTACGCGCCGGATCCGTCGTCGCAGATCGCGTGCTCGATCGGCGGCAATGTCGCGGAGAATTCCGGCGGCGTGCACAGCCTCAAATACGGCATGACCACCAACAATCTGCTCGGCTGCGAGATCGTATTGATGTCGGGCGAAGTCATTCGCGTCGGCGGCAAGACCGCAGAGACATCGGGCTACGACCTGATGGGGATCATCACCGGCTCCGAAGGTCTGCTGGGTGTCATCACCGAAATCACCGTGCGCATCCTCCAGAAGCCGGAAACGGCGCGTGCGTTGATGATCGGCTTTGCCGAGGTCGAGCAGGCCGGCCAGTGCGTTGCCGATGTCATCAGCGCCGGCATCATTCCCGGCGGCATGGAGATGATGGACAAGCCCGCCATACACGCCGCGGAAGCATTCGTTCATGCCGGTTATCCGCTCGATGTCGAAGCACTGCTCATCATCGAACTCGACGGCCCAGGCGTCGAAGTCGACGAACTCATCAAGCGCGTCGAGAAAATCGCGCTCGGCTGCGGCTCGACCACCTGCCAGATATCGACCTCCGAACAGGAACGCCTGCTATTCTGGTCCGGCCGCAAGGCGGCCTTCCCTGCCGTCGGTCGTATCTCGCCGGATTATCTCTGCATGGACGGCACCATTCCTCGCGCGGCCTTGCCGCTGGTGCTGCGCCGCATGAAGGAGATGTCAGCCAAATACGGTCTTGGCGTCGCCAATGTGTTTCACGCCGGCGATGGCAATCTGCATCCGTTGATCCTGTACGATGCGAACAAGCCCGGCGAGTTGCAGCTAGCTGAAGACTTCGGCGCAGATATTCTGAGGCTGTGCGTCGAGGTCGGCGGCGTGCTGACCGGCGAGCACGGCGTCGGCATCGAGAAGCGCGACCTGATGCCGGAGATGTTCAGCGAGGTCGATCTCAATCAGCAGCAGCGTATCAAATGCGCTTTCGACTCGCAGGGTCTGCTCAATCCCGGCAAGGTGTTTCCGACACTGCATCGCTGCGCCGAACTTGGCCGCGTACATGTGCATGGCGGCAAGCTGGCGTTTCCCGATCTGCCGCGATTTTAGTTGGACGCATCCGTGGATATTTTGAAAGTCAGAGACGCTCAGGACGTCGAGCAGGCGGTGCGCGCGGCAATTGCCAGCGAGCAGCCGCTGGAGATCATCGGTCATGGTAGCAAGCGCATGGTCGGCCAACCGGTGGCGACCAATGCGGTGCTCGACGTGTCGGCCTTGAATGCCGTGACGTCCTATGAGCCGAACGAATTGATCCTCACCGTACAGGCCGGCGCGCCGATGGCCGACGTGCTGTCGCTGATCGATTCCAAGAATCAGCAGTTTTCGTTCGAGCCGATGAACACGTCACAGCTCCTGGGCACGCCGGATATCGGCACCATCGGCGGCATGATCTCGGCCGGGCTCGCCGGGCCACGGCGCATTCAGGCCGGCGGTGCGCGCGATCATTTGCTCGGCGTGCATGCGGTTTCCGGCTTCGGCGACAGCTACAAGGCCGGCGGCCGGGTGGTGAAGAATGTCACCGGCTACGATGTCTGCAAGCTGCTCGCCGGCGCGTGGGGCACGCTGTCCGTGATGACGGAGGTGACGCTCAAGGTGATGCCGCGCGCGGAGAGCGAGCGCACCCTGGTGCTGCGCGGGCTCGATGATATCGCGGCCAACAAGGCGATGACCGCAGCGCTGGGGTCGCCCTTCGATGTCTCAGGTGCCGCGCATCTGCCGGGCTCGGCGTTACGCACCACGCAGGGGGCGCTTGGCGAAATCGCGTCGCCCGACCAGTCGGTCACGCTGATCCGCCTTGAAGGCATCACCGCGTCCGCGTCGCAGCGTGCGGTGTCACTGAGCACGACGCTGAAGTCATTCGGCGTGGCCGAGATACTTGAAGACGCTGCATCCGCGGTATTGTGGGCGGCTGTTCGTGACGTGACGCCATTTGCGGCAAGCGGGCCGCGTGCGATGTGGCCGGTGTGGCGCATCGTGACGCCGCCGGCATCCGGCGGTGCACTTGGCCAAGCTATCGCCAAAGGCTCGCAAGGCGAGGTCATCTATGACTGGGGCGGCGGGTTGATCTGGGCGGCACTACCGCCATCGGCTGATGCGCAAGCAGCGCAACTCCGCAAGCTCGTCAATGCAGCCGGTGGCCATGCGACGCTGATCCGCGCGCCGGAAGATGTGCGCCGTGCCGTTGATGTGTTTCATCCGCAGCCCAAAGGCATCGCGGCGCTCGGCGAGCGTGTGCGTCACAGCTTCGATCCGAAGACCATTCTCAATCGCGGCCGGATGTCGCGTGGCCTTGGTACTTGAAAGACTCGCGACATGAAAACCGAATTCACTCCGACCCAGCTGGCCGATCCGGATATTGCCGAGGCCGACAAGATTTTGCGCAAATGCGTGCATTGCGGATTCTGCACGGCGACCTGTCCGACCTATGTGCTGCTTGGCGACGAACTCGATAGTCCGCGCGGCCGCATCTACCTGATCAAGGAGATGCTGGAAAAGGATCAGAAGCCGACTCAGGAGGTGGTCAAGCATGTCGATCGTTGCCTCTCTTGCCTCGCTTGCATGACGACCTGCCCGTCCGGCGTGAACTACATGCATCTCGTCGATCAGGCGCGGGTGAAGATCGAGAAGGACTACAGACGGCCGCTTTCCGAGCGATTGCTGCGTGACGTGCTGGCCTGGGTACTGCCACGCCCCGGTCTGTTTCGCCTGAGCATGACCATGGCCCGGCTGGCGCGGCCGCTGGCGGCGCTGCTGCCCTCGACCAGCAAGCAATCCAACCCGAACTTGCTTAGCCGCGTGAAGGCGATGCTGACGATGGCGCCGAAACAGTTACCCGCCGCCGGTCCATTGGGTGGCAGCGTCTTTCCCGCCATCGGCGCTCGCCGGGGCCGGGTCGCACTCCTGCAGGGCTGCGCCCAGCAGGTGCTGGCGCCGCGGATCAACCAGGCCGCCATCAGCCTTTTGACCCGCCATGGCGTTGAGGTCGTGCTGGTCCGGGACGAACAGTGCTGCGGTGCGCTGACCCATCATCTCGGCCGCGACGGGGATGCGCTGGCGCGGGCCAGGGCCAATATCGGCGTCTGGCTCGGCGAGGCAGGCCGGGGTGGTCTCGACGCCATCCTGGTCACGGCGTCCGGCTGTGGAACCGTTATCAAGGACTATGGCTACATGCTGCGCGAGGACCCGGAGTTCGCCGCGCCGGCCGCCAAGGTCTCTGCGCTGGCGAAGGATATCAGCGAGTATGTCAGCGCCATGGATCTGCCGAAGCCTGACAAACAAAGCGACCTTGTCGTCGCCTATCACTCGGCGTGTTCGCTGCAGCATGGGCAGAAAATCACACAGGCTCCCAAAGAATTGCTTTCCAAGAATGGATTCGTGGTGAAAGATATCCCAGAGAGCCATTTGTGTTGCGGTTCGGCGGGGACGTACAACATTCTCCAGCCTGATATTGCGGGCCGGTTGCGCGATCGAAAGGTCGCCAACATCGCGATGGTCAAGCCGGATATCATCGCTGCCGGCAACATCGGCTGCATGGTTCAGATCGCCGGAGGGACGTCAGTCCCGGTCGTACATACGATTGAGCTACTCGATTGGGCGACAGGCGGTCCCAGGCCAGGATTGAACTGATCTAATTGTGACAACGGCCCCGCGTTAAACTGGCCCCGCGCTGGCGCGGAAGACTTGAAACGCCGGTCCCTTTTGGATCGGCGCCAACAGGAGGACCACGATGGCTAAAGGCAAGAAGTTGAAGAAGGACAAGAAAAAGCAGAAGAAGCTTTTGACGGCGGCGAAACCCGCGAAGAAGTCCTCCAAGAAGTCAGTCAAGAAATCCGCGAAGAAGGCTGTGAAGAAAGCGGCCAAGAAGGCTGCGAAGAAATCAGCCAAGAAGACGGTGAAGAAGGCGGCCAAGAAAGCCACCAAGAAGACCGTCAAGAAGGCCGCGAAGAAGTCTGCCAAGAAGGCGCCGAAGAAAGCTCCCGCCAAGAAGGCAGTGAAGAAGGCTGCGCCGAAAAAGGCCGCCAAGAAAGCAACACCGAAGAAAGCTGCCAAGAAGTCCGTGAAGGTTCCTTCTACGCTGTTGTCGAGCACGGCGCCCGCGCCCGCTGTAACAGAAGCTCCAGCGCCGGTTGCGCTGCCGCCGAAGCCGCCGCGCAAGCCGCGTGCTCCCAAGCCCAAGCCGGTCGCACCGGCAATCGCTGAGACACCGAGCTGGGCGACGCCGGAGCCTGATCCGTCCCCGGTCGAAGGGCATTCTTCAGGCGAGACGACGGCAATCGAATCTCCTGGCGATACGTCGCCCGATCACGACGAAACCAGATAGTCGAACCGGATTAAGTCCGCGTTCCTGACTCGCCAATAAACTCCGGAAAACCGCAGCGCTCGCCGCTGCGGTTTTTGCTTGGTCAGGCTCTGCCGCGCATGCGTATTTCAACCGATGCCGGGTGTCCTGAATTTGCAGGCGATTCGAGTGATCGTCGGCCCGGAGGCTCTGACGGGCAGCTGTTAACCGCTCCACGGACGGCAATCCACAATTCCCAGTCAGTGGTAATTCCCCGTGGTGGTATTTTCGGGCTGGAATCCCTCCAAAAACGTTGTGCTTTTGCAACACCGCGCCACAACCTCTCACGGAAACGTCAGAACGCCTATTTAGGCGGCACTTGCTCGTTTTTTTTCCTTCACCACTGCGGCTTTGCGCCTCAAAGTTGCGTTTAGTCGATGAATTTCGCGGTCTCGCCGTCTTTCGGACACGGAACTGCCTCTGGTTTCAAAAGTGATGGGGAATGTCATGAAGAAAATTGTTGTCGCCTCTGCTGCGGTGCTCGCCATGGGGATGAGCTCGGCTTCCGCAGCCGATCTGGGCGCGAAGATGTACAAGAAGGCGCCGCCGATCGTGGCGGCCTACGATCCTTGGGACATCGCTTTCGGCGCTGCCGTCATGAGCAACTACGTGTTCCGCGGTATCACCCAGTCGAACGGCAACAAGGGTTCGGTCGCAGCTTATTTCGAGCCGCGCTACAACATCACCAAGGACGTCCAGATCTACGCTGGTGTCTCCGGTGAGAGCATCGCCTTCCCGAACCGCGCGTCGATGGAACTCGATGGCTACTTCGGTATCCGCCCGACCTGGGGCGCAGCAGCGTTCGACTTCGGCTTCTTCTATTACGGCTATCCGGGCGGCCAGTGCTTCAACACCCCCGCCTTCTGCGGTGGCGATCTCTCCGCTGTCGCGCTGCCCAACGGCAGCGTCGCCAAGAAGAACGCAAGCTTCTACGAAGGCTATGCCAAGCTCAACTACACCTTCAACGACTACTTCTCGCTGGGCGGCAACGCGTTCTACTCGCCGAACTTCTTGAACACCGGCGCCGAAGGTACCTATGCTTCGATCACCGGTAAGGTGATCGCGCCGTCGACCTGGTTCGGTTCGACCGGCATCGGCTCCTACGTTTCGGGCGAGTTCGGTCGCCAGTGGCTCGGCACTTCGGATTCCTTCTACGGTACCGTCGCCTTCCCGAACGGCATCAAGTACGCCGACTACAACACCTGGAACATCGGCATCGGCTTCACCTACAAGGTCTTCACGCTTGACCTGCGCTACTCGGACACCAACCTGTCCAAGGGTGATTGCAACGCCTTCACTTCGGACTTCACGGCTCCTGCCGCCGGCACCAACTTCACCGCGATCAACCCGTCGGGCGCTGGCTCGAGCTGGTGCGGCGCCACCGGCATCGTCAAGCTGTCGGCTGACCTGACCGCGATGACCAACCTGAAGTAAGAACTTCGACTGAGATCGAAGGGGCGGCAGAGCGATCTGCCGCCCCTTTTCTTTTGGGATAGAGCTTCCATGAATCGGGACTGGTTGCGACGGGCAGCGAAGACGATCCGTCGCAACAATCATCGCAATGCGCTGGCTGGTGCCGTTGCCGGGCTGGGGGCGGGGATTGCCATCGGTGTGATGGAGTTCTTCTCGGCCGTTGCGCATTATCCGCTGGTCATCATCCCCTTTGCGACCTCGATCGTCCTCGTGATCGGCTCACCCGAAGCCGAGCCGGCGCAGCCGCGCGCGTTGGTCGGCGGACACATCGTCGCGACGCTGGTAGGGCTCGCGGTGCTCAAGCTGACCGGCCCCCATGCCTGGGCCGCCGCCATGGCAGTCGGCCTCGCTGTGCTGGCGATGTATGTCACCGGCACATTCCACCCGCCCGCCGGGATCAACCCGCTACTGGTCGTGTCTCACGCCCTACCGTGGACGTTCCTGCTCGCGCCGGTGCTGGTCGGCGCGCTGCTGCTCGCGAGTTTCACGTTTGTCTGGCATCGCTATGCGGCAGGCCGCGACTGGCCGCGGCACTGGCTTTAGCGGGGCGCGTGTCACGCCTCAGGCAGTTTCCGTCCTGGCCTTTGCATCTCCCAGCGCGAAGTGATCGCCGGACCGCGTTAGCGACACCTTGCGCTGATGCAAGTCATCGAGCGTGTTGCGGTGGCCGATCGAAACGATGGTCGTGCCAGGCAGCTTGTCTTCCAGCAGCCGGTACAAAGCCGCTTCCGATGGTTCGTCGAGCGATGCGGTAGCCTCGTCAAGGAAGAGGTATTGCGGCTTTTGCAGCAGTGCGCGGGCGACGCCGAGGCGCTGCTGTTCACCGAGCGACAGCATGCGATTCCAGTGGCCATCTTCGTCAAGTCGGGTCGCCAGCGCGGGCAGACCCACGGACCTGACGGCATCGCCGACCTCCTGTTGGCTGAACGCGTCGGTCCCGGCAGGATAAGCCACCGCATCCAGCAATGTACCGACCGGGAAGTACGGGCGCTGCGGCAGCATCATGATCGCCGCATCCGCGGGGATGGAGATCTTGCCCTTGCCGAATGGCCAGATGCCGGCGATGGCGCGGAACAGCGTAGATTTTCCGGAGCCCGATGGGCCCGTAAACAGCGTGCGTTCCCCGCGGCGGAAGCTGAAGCCCGGCGTCTGCACCATGGGAGCGCCATTGGGGAGGGTGAGCGTCAGATCGCTCAGTGCGATGTCGCTGGCGCCGGTCTCAGTGGCGTGAACGATATCGGCCTTGGTCGTCAGCGCCTGTACGTTGGCAATGGCTGTCTCGAAGCCATCAAGGCGCATCACGCCGGACTGCCATTCCGCCAGTGTGCGATAGGCCGTGACGAAGAATGAAAGCGCACCCTGCACGGTGCCGAACGCATCCGCGGTCTGCATCACGGCGCCGAGCTGGACCTTCTCCGCAAAATAGGCTGGCGCGACCAGAACATAGGGCAGGATGATCGCGATCTGCTGATAGCTGACCGTGAAGGATGTCAGCTTCTTGGTGCGGCGCATGATGTCGATCCAGTTGCCGACGACCAGCTGGAAGCGGGTCGAGAGTCGCTGGCGCTCGACCGGCTCGCCGCGCAGGAGAGCGATCTGCTCGGCATTTTCGCGCGCACGCACCAGATTGAAGCGGAAGTCCGCTTCATAGCGCTGCTGCTGGAAATTCAGTGCCATCAACGGTGCACCGATATAGTGGGTCAGCGCAGTGCCGATCACGGCGTAAACAAGCGCGCCCCAGACGAGATAGCCGGGAATCGGGATATCCCGGCCGAACACATGCAGCGGCGCCGCGTCGGACAGGCCCCACAGGATGATCACGAAGGAGAGCAGCGTGACGACCGAACTCAACAGGCCGATGCCGATGTCGAGCGTCTTCTCCACGAACAGCTTCACGTCTTCGGCGATGCGCTGATCCGGGTTGTCGGCAGCGTCGCCCTGCAGCTGCATGCGATAGTGGTTGGCGTCGGCGAGCCAGTTGCCGAGATAGCGCTCGGTCATCCAGCGCCGCCAGCGGATCTGGAGCCACTGGTTGAGGTAGAGCTGATAGACCTTGAGTGCGATGTTGATCGCGGCAAGCACGCTGAAGTAAGCGAGCTGATAGGTGAAGACGTCGAGGTTTCTGTCCTGCAGTGCGTTGTAGAAGGTGTTGTTCCAGCGATTGAACAAGACGCTGAGACCGACCACCGCCAGCTCGATGGCGATCACCGCCGTGAGGAGTCCGAGTCCCGCCCATTTGTCCTCGGAACGAAAATAAGGAACCGCGATCCGCCAGACGGTCGCGAGCGTGGAGCGGATGTTATTCACAGGTCGTCTCCAGGAGGAGGGCCCTAAGCCCTTAAGATCAAAAATGAATTCCAGCGTTTAGACTAAAGTAGCTGGTTTGATGGCCTGCGGCACCTTGTCGCGAAACTGTGATTCACCCTAGCATGACGAAAAGCGAGGCATGGGGGCCTCGCCTTCGCGTAGCCTATGGGCGCTATCGGCTTTGACCGATCGTGGATGCCCTCGCAAGTGAACAATCAGCAATTTGCCGATCGATAACGATCGAGCCGCTGCAATAATATAAAGGGGGAGAACGACCATGTGGAATCAGGTCTACAATCCATTCAATAGCTCGACGATCTCGACGCTTGTAGCCGCGATACCGGTGGTCGTCCTGCTGGTGCTAATCGCCACCAACAAGGTCAAGGCACATATCGCTGCGATCATTGCGCTGGTGCTGGCCAATCTTGTGGCGATCTACGCATTCACGATGCCCGCCAATATGTCGCTTCGCGCATCGGCGCTCGGCGTCGTCACCGGCTTCTTCCCGATTGGCTGGATCGTCCTCAACGTCATCTTCATGTATCGCCTCACGGTGGACAGCGGCCGCTTCGAGGTACTGCAACGCGCCATCGGCGGCGTCACCAATGACCGCCGCCTGCAGATCCTGCTGATCGCGTTTTCGTTCGGCGCATTCTTCGAGGGCGCGTCGGGCTTCGGTACGCCGGTGGCCGTCACCGGCGCCGTGCTGATCGGCCTCGGCTTCTCGCCGCTGGCTGCGTCCGGCCTGTCGCTGATCGCCAACACCGCGCCCGTCGCTTATGGCGCGCTCGGCACGCCAATCCAGGGCCTCGCCACCGTCACCGGCTTCGACCCCTTCATTCTGGGCGCGATGGTCGGTCGACAGTTGCCGATCTTCTCCATGATCGTCCCGTTCTGGGTGGTCTGGGCCTTTGCCGGCTGGAAGGGCATGAAGGAAGTCTGGCCTGCCATCCTCGTTACCGCGCTCTCCTTCGCGATCCCGCAATTCGTGATCTCGAACTTCATCAATCCGTGGATCGTCGACATCGGCGCCTCGCTGATCTCGATGGGCGCGTTGATCCTGTTCCTGAAGGTCTGGCAGCCCAAGACGATCTGGACCTCGGCCGCGCTGCGCCAGCACGACGATTCCGCGTCCACCGTGCCGCCGGTGAAACCGATGAGCACGGAGAAGCTGACCTCGGCTCAGGTCTGGAGCGCGCTGACGCCATGGATCATCCTCTGCGTCATCCTGCTGGTCTGGGGCACCAACTGGTTCAAGGGGATCGTCAACCCGATCTTCTCCTGGAATTTTCCAGTGCCTGAACTGCACAACATGATCAACAAGGTGCCGCCGGTGGCCGCCAAGCCGACGCCGGAAGGCGCGGTGTTCGCGTTCACCTACGTCTCCTATACCGGCAGCGGCATGTTGCTGGCTGCGATCATCTCCGGCTTCATCATGGGCTTTTCGCCTGCGAAGATGATTGTGGAATATGGCCGCACCATGAAGATCTGTGCCTACTCGCTGATCACCATCTCGGCGATGCTGGCCATCGGCACGCTCACGCGTCTGTCGGGTGTCGACGCGACGCTCGGTCTGGCCTTCGCTGCCACCGGCGTGCTGTACCCGTTCTTCGGCACACTGCTTGGCTGGCTCGGCGTGGCGCTCACCGGTTCGGATACCGCATCGAACGTGCTGTTTGGCAACCTGCAGAGGATCACGTCCGAACAGCTCGGTCTGTCGCCGATCCTTATGAGCGCGGCGAACTCGTCCGGCGGCGTGATGGGCAAGATGATCGACGCGCAATCGATCGTTGTGGCCTCCACCGCAACCAACTGGTTCGGGCATGAGGGCACGATCCTGCGCTTCGTGTTCTGGCACTCGATCGTGCTGGCCTGCATGGTCGGCCTGTTCGTGATGCTGCAGGCCTATGTCTATCCGTTCACGCTGATGGTCCTGGCGCCGTAGGGCACACAAGGATTCAATGACGAAACCCCGCGGCTGCAAGGCCGCGGGGTTTTTTCGTTGTCGCGCCATATTGTTTCCCGACGGTTCTGGTCAACCGTCGCGGCCGCGCGTAGAACCGCGGCCATTGTCGCCGATCCCATCACGCCGAGAATTCATATGACTGCCATGACCACTTTGCTGCGGGCCGCTCTTGCCGGCGCTGCGTTTCTGATTGCCGTCCCTGCGCATGCCGCCGAAGAGTTTCCATTCGGCATGGAAATGACTCTGGATGCACAGCGTCAGCCCCGCTCGAAGCGGATTCCCAATCTGGAAATCGGCGAGGCCGGCGAGGCGCGGGTGGAGTTGTGGTGCAAGGGCGGCAAGGGGCAGTTCTCGGTCGCTGGCAACACCGTCGTCTTCGTCGCCGGCGCGATGGAGAACCGCAGTTGCTCGGACGCACAGGCCGCGATGGACGATCAGTTGATCGCCGATCTCGGCGCGGCCACCAATTGGCAGCGGCGCGGTGATGCAGTGACGTTCGTCGGGCCGAAGTCGCTCGGGTTCAGGTTGAATACGAATTGATAGTTTAAGCTGCGAAGGCGCTCCACTTCCCCTCTCCCCCGCGGAGCGTAGCTCCGCCAGGCGGGAGAGGGTGGATCGAACCGCGAAGCGGTTCGAGACGGGGAGAGGGGGCGCCACGAACTCCGGCCCTCTCCCGCCTTCGCTGCGCTCAGGCACCCTCTCCTTGCTGCGCTGGGGGAGAGGGGAAGAAAGAGCGTAGTCTTACGTGCTACTTCCAGTTCGAATTATCTGCATCCCAACGCTGTGCCTTGAACTCCGCCGCGACAGCTGCAACCGCGCCGTTGTCGTCGCGCGGATCACTCTCTTCATCGGCCGTCGGCGAATCCGCGAGAGCCAGCTTCGCGCCCGAGTTCTCATCCGCAGTGGTGACTGACGGCGTGCTGACCCACAGGATCAGCTTATCCGTCGTGCCGGGCTTGTCGGGAGCGATGATCGCGTTGACCTCGACCGTCTCCGTCAATTCGAGCGCGGGCAGTACCTGACTCGGGCGCTTGAAGGTCAGCTTGAGCTTTCCGGTCTCGTCGTCCCATGACGCGGCGGCAGGTTTGCCCGACATGGTCTTGGCGAGCACATTCGCCAGCGTGGTCGCAACCTTGTCGCGATTGATCTTGTCACCATCGCGCCAGTCGGCGGCTGCAAGGCGCACGGTACGATCCATGTCGATAGCGCCCGTGGTCCAGCCGACATTGACGACGCCGGGATAGGTCTTGGTTTTGGCGACGAACGTCGCGGCGCGTTCCGGATCGATGGCGAGGCTGATGACCTGCTCGCCGGCGCGCAGTGCATCGCACGATACGGCCAGGCTGTTCAACGCCACTTCGACATTCTGCCCGCGCAGCGTGCGGACGAAATCGAGTGCGGCTTCGAGCTTGATCTTCACCGCGATGGCTTCTGGCGAGACTTCGGTGAAATCCTTCGGCGCGGGCGCGATATTGTCGTCGGTGGACTGATTGTCCTGGAATTCCTTCTCGCTCTGATCGGAATTGTCCGAGGAGGTCACGTTGTTGTTGGTCTGACCGACCGAGATCTGCCCCTTGAATTCGAACGTGTCGCCGGTCGGCCGGCGATTCAGTTTGATGGTCACCGGCAGCTTGTCGACCTGGGTCTGCGTTGCGCCGGTCAACGTCGAACCGCTGACCGTGAGATTGGCGACGAAGCGATCCTTGCGGTCGCTGCCCTTCTCGGCGGGATAGCAGACATCAAGCGTCGCGGCGGTCACGGCCTTGCCCTGCCGCGTCTCGCGCAGGATGACGTCGGCATTGCCGTTCATGACGCCGTCGATCGAGGTGAAATAGCGCGTCTCGGGGCCTGCCGGCTGGCTCTTCGGCGCGGCTTTCACCTGCGCGAAGGCGTGGTGGACGGTCCCAACCGAGGCGGTGACCGTAAGGCCGAGCAGACAAAGATGAAGCGCGCGCATTTCAAAAGTCCCTGGACGTTATCGACGTGTCTCCGGGCGGATTTATCTGATTCCGCCCATGCGAGATTAATCACGGGATTGAATCAGAACCGCGACCAAGGCGAAAGGCCATAAGTCGCAGGCGCATTGTATCAGGGCAAAAAAGAGGGCCGCCCGGAGGCGGCCTTCGATCACAATGCAGTTGAGCGTGAAAGCAGGGCTTAGAAGCCCATGCCTCCCATTCCGCCCATGCCACCCATACCGCCGCCACCGCCCGGCATCGCCGGTGCAGCTTCCTTCGGCAGTTCGGCGACCATGGCTTCGGTGGTGACCAGCAGGCCGGCAACCGAGGCGGCGTCCTGCAGTGCAGTACGCACCACCTTGGCCGGATCGATGATGCCCTTGGCGACCATGTCGACATAGGTTTCGGTCTGCGCGTCGAAGCCGAAGGTCTCGGACTTCTCGTCTAGGATCTTGCCGACCACGATCGAACCTTCAACGCCGGCGTTTTCGGCGATCTGGCGGATTGGAGCTTCCAGCGCCTTCAGCACGATGTTGATACCGGCCTGCACATCGGCGTTCTCGTTGGTGAGACGGCCGACGGCCTTCTTGGCGCGTAGAAGCGCAGTACCGCCACCGGGGACGATGCCTTCCTGAACGGCCGCACGGGTGGCGTTCAGCGCGTCATCCACGCGATCCTTCTTTTCCTTCACTTCGACTTCGGTCGCGCCGCCGACGCGGATCACCGCGACGCCGCCTGCAAGCTTGGCCAGACGCTCCTGCAGCTTCTCACGGTCGTAGTCCGAGGTGGTTTCCTCGATCTGCGCCTTGATCTGATTGACGCGGGCTTCGATCGCCGGCTTCTTGCCAGCGCCGTTGACGACAGTGGTGTTTTCCTTGTCGATCACGACCTTCTTGGCGCGGCCGAGCATGGCGAGCGTGACGCTTTCCAGCTTCATGCCGAGATCTTCCGAGACGAGCTGACCGCCGGTCAAGATCGCAAGGTCTTCCAGCATCGCCTTGCGGCGATCGCCGAAGCCCGGTGCCTTGACGGCAGCAACCTTGAGGCCACCGCGCAGGCGGTTGACGACGAGGGTGGCGAGGGCTTCGCCTTCGACGTCTTCAGCGATGATCAGCAGCGGCTTGCCCGACTGCACCACGGCTTCGAGCACCGGCAGCATGGCCTGCAGGCTGGAGATCTTCTTCTCGACGAGCAGGACGTACACGTCCTCGAGCTCGGCGGTCATCTTCTCGGCATTGGTGACGAAGTAGGGCGACAGGTAGCCGCGATCGAACTTCATGCCCTCGACGATGTCGACTTCGGTCTCGAGCGACTTGTTCTCTTCAACCGTGATGACGCCTTCGTTGCCGACCTTCTGCATTGCCTGGGCGATCATCTTGCCGATGGCAGCGTCGCCGTTGGCGGAGATGGTGCCGACCTGGGCGACTTCAGCCGAAGACGCAACCGGCTTGGCGCGCTTGGTGATGTCCTTGATGACGGCGGCGACGGCGATATCGATGCCGCGCTTGAGGTCCATCGGGTTCATGCCGGCAGCAACCGACTTGGCGCCTTCACGGACGATGGCCTGGGCCAGCACGGTGGCGGTGGTGGTGCCGTCGCCTGCGGTGTCGTTGGTCTTCGAGGCGACTTCGCGCAGCATCTGCGCGCCCATGTTCTCGAACTTGTCCTCGAGCTCGATCTCCTTGGCGACGGTGACGCCGTCCTTGGTGATGCGCGGAGCGCCGAACGACTTCTCGATCACGACATTGCGGCCCTTCGGACCGAGCGTGACCTTGACGGCGTTGGCGAGAATGTCGACGCCGCGCAGCATGCGATCGCGCGCGTCTCCGGAGAATTTAACGTCTTTGGCTGCCATTGGGATAACTCCTGGTGATTTCCCTCATCCTGAGGAGCGGGCGTTAGCCCGCGTCTCGAAGGATGAGCTGATGGGATATTGTTTGTGGCTTCATCCTTCGAGACGGCAGCTGCGCTGCCTCCTCAGGACGAGGTCGGAGCGGATAGCTTTAAGCGATCACGCCCATGATGTCCGACTCCTTCATGATGAGGAGTTCTTCGCCGTCGAGTTTGATCTCGGTACCCGACCACTTGCCGAACAGAACCTTGTCGCCGACCTTGATGTCGATCGGGATCAGCTTGCCGGCTTCGTCGCGGCCACCGGGGCCCACGCCGACGACTTCGCCTTCAGACGGCTTTTCCTTGGCGCTGTCCGGGATGATGATGCCGCCCTTGGTCTTCTCGTCGGCGACGATGCGCTTGACGACGACGCGGTCGTGCAGCGGGCGGAATTTGGTCTTGGCCATGGGAGTGTCCCTTTAGGGTTTGCGATTTCGTTGCCATCTCGGAGGCGGGCGGGAATCCAGCCGGAACGCTCAAGGCGGCCGGCTCATTCCCTTAGCAATCGCGCTCCGGGAGTGCTAATTGAGCGTCCGGGAAATATGGCCAGACGCTTTTTGAGTCAAGCGAGGCCTTAAGGCCTTGGTGAGGCCAATATAGGATGATCTGGAAACCATAATGGAGAGTCGGCGTAATTCTGCCGACCTCATTGCGCCGTCAGGTGTTTTGCGCTTGGCTGCCGGGACGGGCAGCCGGGGAATTTGCTCTAGGGGATAATATGATCAGGTCACGCTACGCCCGCACGGTTGCCCATCTGGCGATCGTTTCAACTTTGGCGCTGTCATTGGGCGGGTGCGGCACGTCTGGTGGATTGGGCGGGTTCAGCTTTGGGAACTCGCAGCCGACACCGCCGCCGGAGCCCCCGCCGGCGCCGGAACTGCCAGCCTCGATCCGCTCGGAAGAACTCGTCGGCCGCTGGGGTCTGGCATCTTACATGAATCCCAATGATCGCGTTCGCACTGAGAACGCCGCGCGCGGCCAGTGCAAGCAGCCCTATATCATCGGCCAGGGCGCCACCGGCGGCGTCATCATGCATCTCGCCGACGAGGCGACGCCGCAGGAACTGCGCCTCAAGGGCTCGCCGAGCGGCAAGAACTATATCGGCCCGCCCGGTCCCGCCGGTGGTGAGAAGGATCGCGAGATCGTCTCCTTCGACGGCCGGATTCTCGTCACGCGCTTCATCGACAAGGACGCTGCGGTTCGCTACGGCAACATGGTCTATGTCCGTTGCGCACCCAAGGCCTGACCTGAGGCGTAAGGCGGGTCCCGCCACTCCCTTGAAGACGTGAGCCCATGCACCGATTGCGCGACCTTGTTTTCGGACCGGGCCGCGCGGTCCTTGTGCTGGCATTCACCCAGATCCTGACCTGGGGCATCCTGATCTATCCACCTGTGCTGACCATGCCGCATATCACGGCGGCGCATGGCTGGTCGCTGGCCTTCGGCATGGCGGGCTTTTCGCTGGGGTTGATCGTATCGGGACTACTGTCGCCGGTGGTTGGTGGATTGATCGACCGCCACGGCGGCAATGTCGTCATGGCATCGGGCGCATTGGCCGGTGCCTTGGGTCTCGCTCTGTTTTCAGTCGCCGATCATCCCGCGACCTATCTGGCCTGCTGGCTGTTGCTCGGCGCTGCAATGTCTGCGTCGCTCTACGATCCCGCCTTCGCCACGTTGACGCGTATCTTCGGTGCCTCGGCGCGGCGGCAGATCACCTTCGTGACCTTTGCAGGCGGCTTCGCCTCGACGGTCGGCTGGCCGGCGACCCATCTTCTGCTTGAGGCTGTCGGCTGGCGCGGGACCTATCTGACCTTCGCAGCGATCTTCGCCTTTGTCGTTGCGCCGCTTCATGCTTTTGCATTGCCGCGCCACGTCGCCGTCGCGCCTCTGCCCGTGGTGGACGCCGTTGTCGTCCCCCAGCAGGCAACCCAGCGCCCGGAAGGCTGGCCGTTCATCCTGCTGGCGGCGGCGTTCTCGCTTTACAGCTTCATTCTGTCGGGCGTGACCTCGAACCTGCTGGCGCTGCTGGAGCGCGGCGGGCTCAGTGCTGCAACGGCGGTGACCATCGGTGCGATGTTCGGACCGGCGCAGGTGGCATCGCGGCTGGCGGACTTCATGCTGGCGGGGCGCACCCATCCGCTGTGGATCGCGCGCGGGGCGGTGGTGCTTGTAGTATCGGCCTTCGCAATGCTGGCCTTTGCAGGGATTTCGTTTCCGCTGGCGGCCTTGTTCGCTATCGGATTCGGCGCCGCCAATGGCGTCATGACCATCGCGCGCGGTGCGCTGCCGCTTCTGATGTTTGGCCCGGTGGGGTATGGCCGTGTGATCGGCCGTATCGCGCGGCCGGCTTTGTTCGTGCAGGCCTTTGCACCGTTCGTGGTGGCATCCGCGGTCGAGACGCTGTCCGACCGCATGGTGCTGCTGCTTGGGACCGTGCTGGCACTCGCGGTGCTGCTCTGTTTCGTGATGATAAAAACGCCGGGCATTGCTGCCCGGCGTTAAGCGATCTCTAACTGTGGTCGAAAATTATCTTAGCCGAACAGCGCGTCGATATCGTCCTGCGAAGCATGGCCGACGTCGCCGTCCAGCTTCGGGCCGTTGAGTAGCTTGTCGTCTTCGCTGCGGTCATCGACCTTGGCCGGCGCATGCGCCTTGATCTCATCGACGCCACCCCAGATGTCCATCATCGCGGTGATGCGGTTCTCGATGAACTTCATCGTGGTCATGACCTTGCTGATGCGCTGGCCGGTGAGGTCCTGGAAGTTACAGGCTTCGAAGATCGCGACGACGTTATCGCCGATCTCTTCCAGCATCTGCTTCTGCTGATCGGGTGAGGTCACCTTGCCGAGCGCTGTCGATGCATTATCGATGGCTTCGGCTGCGGCGAGAATCTGCTGCGTGGCTTCTTCGGTGCCGCCGACGACGGCGCCGAGCTCACCGTTGACCTTCGCCATTTCGTCGCCTTCAAAGCTCTTGCCGTGAAGAACTGCGATTTCCATCTTGGTGCGCGTAATGGCGTCGTGGATCAGATCGAGTTCGATCTTGAGCTTTTCGCACTGCTCGATCTGAGCGCGGTAGGTGGCCAGCAGCGCCTGTGCTTCCGCAACCTGCTGATCGGCGGCGGCGCCGACCTGATCTGTCACGGCGTTGCGGGCCGGCGCTCCCATCTGCGCGCGGATCGCGCGGAGCTCAGCCATGATTTCGCGATGCATTGGCATCGGCTCGCTGCTGCCCACCACTTCATTGGGCATAGGCGCGGTACCGAAAACTTCTTCAATGCGAAATCGCTTGCGACGAACAGACATCAGGTCCCCCAACGTTCAATCAATCCCCCGTTCGTATACCCATGAGTTTAACGTGAAGTTCACGCGGGAACATCGCACCTATAGTCGAAATTTCCGCGAGAGAACTGTTAGTTAACCATGGGGCTTTGGCGTTCATTCAAAATAAACGCTACCAAATAGAACTGAGCCGTTTGACGACGTGGTGAATCCAAACGGCGATTGTGTTTACCAAACCGAGGCGATTTTAACCTTAAGTCGGAGTGTGCAAAGCGCTTCTCAGGTGAGAACGCGCACGACGAAACAGTGCAGAGTACGTCGATGTTCAAAAAGTTCTCTCTCACGCTTCTTGCCAGCGCATCTTTCATCGCCGCTGGATCGCATCAGACACTTGCGGTGGAAGCCGCGGCGCAATTCGCCGAGCCTCCGGTGGTGTATGCGCAGCAGCCGCAACGCCCCATGCAGCGGACGGCTTACGCCGAACGCTCGCGCATGGGCGGCGGCTTCATCGAGTTTCTGTTCAGCGATGGTCCGGCGCAGCAGGGGCAGCGTTATCAGCAACAGCCGGATTACTCTTACGAGCAGCGACGTTCGCTGCTGCCGCCGATGGATCCGCAACAGCGTGTTTATCAGCAGGAGGAGACGGCAGATGCCGCGCGCCCCGCGCTCGATCCCAAGTATCAGCCGCAGATGGTCGAGTATCAGGGCAGCGAAAGCGCCGGCACCATCGTTGTCGATACGCCGAACAAGTTCCTGTTTCTGGTGCAGGGCGGTGGCAGAGCGATGCGCTATGGCATCGGCGTCGGCCGTCCAGGCTTCACCTGGTCCGGTGTGAAGACGATCACGGCGAAGAAGGAATGGCCGTCGTGGACGCCGCCAAAGGAAATGCTGGCGCGCCGTCCTGATCTGCCGCGTTACATGGAAGGCGGTCCGGAGAATCCGCTCGGCGCACGCGCAATGTATCTCGGTTCGACCCTGTATCGTATTCACGGCTCCAATGAGCCATGGACAATCGGCACCAACGTATCCTCAGGCTGCATCCGCATGCGCAACGAGGATGTCATCGATCTCTATGGCCGCGTTGGCGTTGGCGCCCGGGTCGTCGTGATCTGATTGATCTTCCGTCACATGAAAACGGCCGCTCGTGAGAGCGGCCGTTTTTGTGTTGCTGGTCTAAACGATCAGGCCAAATCGCTGTCGTCGGAATCCAAGTCCATGGCGTCATAATCGCCGTCGTCCTGGTCTTGATCCTGGTCCTGATCGGCATCGGCCTGCGCCTGATCGAACGATCCGGCGCGCGAGCCGCTGGACGAACCGATATCATTGACGCCGGCCTGATTGCCGAGGTTGCCGCCGGAGGAATCCGAACCGGAGCTCCACGGGCTCTTGCTCTCGCTGGCATTGGCGGCATCGCCGAAACCTTGCTGATGGCTGCCACCCATCATCGAACGGATGCTGCCGAGCAGAAGCGAGCCGCCGACCACGCCGGCTGCGGCTGCCGCTGCGGTGCCCAGAAACGAACCGCCGCCACCAGCCTGAGGTTGCTGCTGGCCGAACTGACCCGGCGCCTGACCTTGGCCGTATCCGCCCTGACCATAGCCACCCCGTGGCTGTGGCTGGCCGATGACCTGCCCAGTGTTCCAGGCAGGACGGCTCGGCTCGGGCGGGCGAACGCTCGGCACCGAGCCGCGCGGCTGATTCGGGTTCTGACCCTGACCGAACAGGGCGTCCCGCATCGAATCGAGGAAACCGCCCTGAGCGGCCTGTTCGGGGGCGCCGTTGCCTTCCAGTTGCTGGATGCGCTCATGGGCGCGCTTCAGCGCTTCGTCCTGCAGCAATACGGTCTGCACCAGCGCATAGACCGCATTGGGTGCGCGGCGCTGGCCCTGCGCAATGGCGTCGAGCGCGTCCGGATCGCGTGGCGCGCCTTCGACCTTGCTGAGCCGGTCAAAGAGATCGTCAACCAGTTGGCGTTCTTGCGGTGTCATGGCGTCCTCTGTCTTCAAAGCGCGCTTGCTTTGCGCGCTGGAGATGTAGTGACGCTTTGTGTCGCAATAAGTGCCGCCTGGATTAAATTTAGTTATGCGACAAAACGACCGGCAAGCCTTGTCGTGCTTCCTCTTGTCATGCTTCCAGCGCGTAGCGCGCCAGATTGGCCTTCAGCATGTCGAGAATCTGATCCCGTGCCGGATCGCGGGTCCCTCTGACCCAGGCTGCGGCGAGCGGAAGCCGGTTCATTGCCGCCATGCCGAGCGGCATATAGCGCACGCCGCGTGCGGGCATGCGAGACGTCCAGCGCGGCACGATCGCCAGCCCGATTTCGGCGGCAACGAGATTGACGATGGTCTGCTTCTCGTCAGCGATCTGCACGACATTGGCCTGCAGCCCGGATTCCGCAAACAGCTTCATCGTCAGGTCATGACTATGCGGCCGCGACCGTCGCTCCGGCACGATTAGCGGCTCGTCGGCGATGTCGGCGATCGTCAGATGCGTGCGCGACGCCAGCGGATGGCGCTCGGAGACAGCCACGACGGCTGTCTCGTGAAACAGAAACATGAATTCCAGCCGCTTGTCGGCACTCTCGGGCGGCCGGACAAAAGCGAGATCGAGCCGGCCCGACAGCAGGCGCGGCAGCAGCCGGATCGTCTTGTCCTCATCCAGCTTGATGGCAAGGTCAGGGGCGCGTTCGCGAAGATCGTGAAGCAGCGCCGGCAGAAGCCCGGCGGCGGCGCTGTCGATTGCGCCGACCCGGATCGTGGCTGCACGGGCACGCACGCGTGCCCGGAATGACGATGCGATCTGATCCGCGCGGGCGAGCAGGTCGCGTGCCTGTTTCAGAAACTCGGCGCCATCATCGGTCAGGGCGACGCTGCGCGTCGTGCGCGTCAGCAGGCGTGTGCCGAGATCGTCCTCAAGGAGGCGGATGTAGCGGCCGAGTGCCGACGGCATCATCTCGAGCCGCTGCGCCGCGCGGCCGAAATGCAGTTCGTCCGCCGCGGTTACAAAACAGCGCAACTGGTGCAGATCCATCAAGCCTCCCGATGGCGCCCTTCGGCCGCCTCGGGAGTTATTATATCATTTATTTGTATAAACAACCGCGATTGAGCCGGGCGTAGCTCGCCTGCAGGGTGGGGAGAGCCAGTTCAACCCAGCAGAGATCTCACCATGCGCGAATATTCCATCGCGGCCATCCCGGCCGACGGGATCGGTCCCGAAGTCATCGCCGCCGGCACCCGCGTGCTCGAAGCCCTGCAGAAGCGCGTCGGTGACGTGACTTTCAATGTCGAGACGTTCGACTGGGGCTCGGCCTATTACCGCAAGCACGGCGTGATGATGCCGGCCGATGGCCTGCCGAAGCTGAAGAAGTTCGACGCGATCTATTTCGGTGCGGTGGGGGCGCCCGATGTGCCCGATCACATCACGCTGTGGGGCCTGCGGCTGCCGATCTGCCAGGGCTTCGACCAATACGCCAATGTGCGCCCGACCAAGATCCTGCCCGGCATCACCTCGCCACTGCGCGGTGTCGAAACCGGCGATCTCGACTGGGTGATCGTGCGCGAAAATTCCGAAGGCGAATATGCCGGTTGCGGCGGTCGCGTACATCGCGGGCTGCCGGAGGAAGTCGGTACCGAAGTCTCGGTGTTCACCCGCGTCGGCGTGGTCAGGATCATGCGCTACGCGTTCAAGCTCGCGCAGTCACGTCCGCGCAAGCTGCTCACCGTCGTCACCAAGTCGAACGCGCAGCGCCACGGCATGGTGATGTGGGACGAGATCGCCGACGAAGTGTCGAAGGACTTCCCTGACGTCACCTGGGACAAGATGCTGGTCGACGCCATGACCGTGCGTATGACGCTGAAGCCGCAGAGCCTCGACACCATCGTGGCCACCAATCTTCACGCCGACATTCTCTCCGACCTCGCCGGCGCACTGGCCGGTAGCCTCGGCGTGGCGCCAACAGCGAATATCGATCCTGAGCGCCGCTTCCCGTCGATGTTCGAACCGATCCACGGCTCGGCCTTCGATATCACCGGCAAGGGCATCGCCAATCCCGTCGCGAGCTTCTGGACCGCCGCGCAGATGCTCGATCACCTTGGCGAACCCGATGCCTCGGCGCGGTTGATGCGTGCGGTGGAGAAGGTCTGTGAAGCCGGCATCATCACACCGGATGTCGGCGGCAAGGCCACGACGAAAGAAGTGACCGACGCCGTGGTAGACGCGATCCATAGTTCGAACGTCTGACACGATTTCCGAACGCCCCGGCCTCACCGGGGCGTTCGTCTTCAATAAATCAAAACAATATTCAGGGAGGATCTCATGAAAGCCACAGCTACACTTGCGTTTGCGATTACGCTGGCAAGCTCCGCTGCCTTCGCGCAGGGCTATCCCAACAGACCGATCACCATGCTGGTGCCGTTCGCGGCCGGCGGTGCCACCGACACCGTTGCGCGCGTCACCGCGGCGACCATGTCAAAATTGCTCGGCCAGACCATCATCATCGAAAACGCCACAGGCGCCGGCGGCACCATCGCGGCGGCCCGCGCGGCCCGTGCCGAGCCGGACGGCTATACGATCCTGATCCATCACATCGGAATTTCTACGGCTGCGACGCTGTATCGCAAACTGCCTTACGACACCAAGACCGCCTTCGCGCCGATCGGCCTCGTCACCAATGCGCCGATGACCATCATCTCCCGGCCGAACCTGCCGCCGAACACGCTCGCCGAGCTGATCACCTATATCAAGGCCAACGGCGACAAGATGACCTTCGGCAATGCGGGCCTCGGCGCGGCCTCGCAGCTCTGCGGCCTGATGTTCATGAATGCCATCGACAAGCAGATCCTGTCGGTGCCCTACAAGGGCAACGGCCCGGTGATGAACGACCTGATCGCCGGCCAGATCGATCTCACTTGTGACCAGACCACCAACACCACCGGCCCGATCGCGGCGAAACTTGTGAAGAGCTACGCGATCACGACGAAGACGCGTTTGTCGTCCATGCCGGACCTGCCCACCGCGGATGAAGCCGGCCTGAAGGGTTTCGAGGCCGGCGCCTGGCACGGCATCTATGCGCCAAAGGGAACGCCTGACGATATCGTGCAGAAACTGGCGAAGGTGCTGCAGGATTCGTTGCGCGATCCCGAGCTGATCAAGCGCTTCAACGACATCAACACCGATCCGGTGCCACAGGATCAGGCGACGCCGCAGGCATTGAAGAAGCAGCTCGACAGCGAGGTCGATCGCTGGGCGCCGATCATCAAGGCGAGCGGACAGTTTGCCGACTAGCGCGCCAGCGTGACGTTGTTTGTCGCCAGCAACTGCACGAAGGCATCGCTTGCCAGATATTGATATTCGCGCTCGCGCTGGTCGGTGAACGGGTCGAGGTCGATCAGGATCTCATCGACATGGCCGGGATGGCACATCACCAGCCCGCCATTCGGAAGGTCGTTGAGGAAACCGGCCATGAGCGTGCCGAAGTCGGCGTGCTTCGTGAAATCGTAGGCGCCGGCGAATCCCGGATTGAACGTCACGCCGGCGCGCGTCGCACGTCGACGGAACGTGGCGCTGAGCGTGTCAAGCAACAGCGCCTTCGGATTATCGAGGCGTTGGCCTAACGGCAGCACACGGCCGGATTGCCGAACCCAGGCCTTCGGCGCATTTTTCTTCACTGCGGCGAGGAGCGCATCGCGCACCTGCGGGAAGGTCTGTACGTGCTGGTGCCCGTCGACATAGTCGGGGGCGCGCCCGAACAGGGCCACAAACTTCGCGATCTGCGTAGTCAGCTCGGTCTCGATGGCCTCGCGATCGAGTTTTCGCAACAGGCTGAAGCGCAGCATCTTGCCGAGCGGCAGAAACAGTTCATCAAGCAGCGGCCGGTAGTGCATCGTCAGCGGATGAAACGGGGCGGTCAGTGTCGCGTGGAGCCCGATCTCGCAGTTCGGATTCTTGGCGACGGCGTCCTGCAACGCACTCACGTCATCGCGCGAAATCGCAGGACCGACCACCATCACGGATGTGGCGTTGAGGCGTCCAAGCGCAATGAGTTCGCGGATGCCCTGATTGACGCCGGGGCTGATGCCGTAATCGTCGGCGCAGAGCGTGATGCGGCGCAGGGCTGCGCCGGTCATTCGGCAGCGGTCCGGTCGGTGGTTTGCGCCACGCTATCGGGAGTGTTGCGCTTCACGCTGTGTTCGGCGACGAAATAGATCGGCCGCGCCTTCAGTTCGGACAGGATCTTGCCGATATATTCGCCGAGCACGCCGATCATGATCAGCTGCACGCCGCCGAGGGTCATCAGGCCGACGACCAGCGATGGATAGCCCGGTACCGACTTGCCGGAAACCCATGTCTCCCACAGGATCGACAGACCGAACAGGAACGCGCCGAAGGCGAGCAACAGACCGAGCAGGCTGGCGAAACGCAAAGGCGCCACCGAGAACGAGGTCAGGCCCTCGATCGACAGGCCGATCAACTGCTTCGGATTGAACGATGTCACGCCGTGCTCGCGTGCCGCGGGCTCATAGTCGACGCGGAGCTGGCGGAAGCCGATCCAGGTCGCCAATCCCTTGAAGAACCGGTTGCGTTCCGGTAGCTGGCGCAGCGCTGCCGCGGCACGCGGCGACAGCAAACGGAAGTCACCGGCATCTTCGGGGATCTTCTGCCGCGCACCCCAGTTGATCAGCGCATAGAAGCCGCGGACGGCCTGGCGGCGCAGGAAGGACTCGTTGTCGCGATGCGCCTTGGCGGTATAGACGACGTCATAACCTTCGACGATCCAGTGCCGCACCAGCTGTTCGACCAATGACGGCGGATGCTGGCCGTCGCCATCCATGAACAGCACGGCGCCCTTGGTGACATGGTCGAGCCCTGCCATCAGCGCGGCTTCCTTGCCGAAATTGCGCGACAGTGACACGACCTGAACGTCGAGCGACGTGGCTTGCAGGCTGCGCGCAACCGCCAGCGTGCCATCGGCGCTGCCGTCATCGATATAGACGACTTCGCAGGCGAGGCCGTGGCGTTCTTTCAGTGTCGTCGCAAGCGTCGCCAGCCGCTCATGAAACAGAGCAAGGCCGGGCGCCTCGTTGTAAACAGGCACAACGATCGACAGGCCTTGTGCCGCGGCGGTCGCGGCATCGGTCGACAGGCTCGATACGTCGCTGCCCAGCATCATCGATCAGATTCCGATATCCAAAATACGCTCATGAATCATATGGTAATCAGCCAGTGCGTCCGCCAGCAAGGCGAAACGCCGCGCTGCGCGTTACTGCCGCAAGAACGCCTCAAGTTTGGCGAACAGCGGATTCTCGCGATCCATCACATAGTCGAGCGAGGCGACCGAGACGGTATCTGCGCCGTTGGCACGCAGGAAGCTGCTCAGCGCGTAAAGCTGCGCCGGCGGGCAGTGCAGCGTGATCATGCCCGACGAGGTCGGGCCGCCGAACGGCGATACCACGCCGAAGCGGTTGTGTGCCTCGGTGAGGAGCGCCTGATTGCAGCCGGCGAAGCGGGTGCGCACTTCCTTGTATTTGCTGGCGCGGGCGCGCGCGGCAATGTGGTCGAGAATGATGCGCGCAGTTTCCAGGGACTGTGCCGACCAGTCGGCGGCGCGCGAGGCGACGAGATTGGCCTGGCTGCGCAGGATGACGCCGTCATCGAGTACCTTGAGGCCGTTGGCGACGAGGGTCGCGCCGGTGGTGGTGATGTCGACGATCAGTTCGGCGGTGCCGGTGGCCGGTGCGCCTTCGGTGGCGCCGGCGCTTTCGACGATGCGATAGTCGACCACGCCATGCGACGCGAAGAAGTTGCGTGTCAGGTTGATATACTTCGTGGCGACGCGCATGCGGCGATTGTGCTGCGCGCGGAAGCCGGTGGTGACGTCATCGAGATCGGCCATGGTGCGGACGTCGATCCAGGCCTGAGGCACGGCAACGACCACATTGGCGCTGCCGAAGCCCAGGCCATCGATCAAAGCGACCTTCTTGTCGGCGTCGGGGATGCTTTCGCGTAGCAGATCTTCGCCGGTGATGCCGAGATGCACGGCGCCGCGCGCCAGGTTCGAGGCGATCTCGCTGGCCGAGAGATAGGCGATTTCGACATTGTCGAAGCCGGCTATGGTGCCGCGGTAATCGCGCACGCCGCCCGGCTTCGCCAGCGTCAGGCCCGCGCGGGTGAAGAAGGCTTCGGCGTTTTCCTGCAGCCGACCCTTGGAGGGAACGGCAAGGACGAATGGTGCGGTCATGACGCGCTCCCGGAAACCAGCGCCGAGGACGCGTTCTGAGTGAGGGCTTCGATCCAGATCGAGAAGCCGACCGCAGGGATCGGCGCAGCGGAGCCGAGCTGCGTCAGCAGTCCGTCATAACGGCCGCCGGCGACCAGCGGCTCGGTGCCGTTGCCCTTGCAGTGCAGTTCGAATTCGAAGCCGGTGTAGTAGTCGACGCCGCGGCCGAACGACGTCGAGAAACGCGTCTTGGTGGTATCGATACCGCGCGCCGCCATGAAGCCGATGCGGCTTTCAAATTCGTCGATGGCGGCCGTGATATTGAGTTTGGCATCGGAGGCGAGCTTGCGCAGTTGCTGCAGGGCATCGTCGGGATCGCCTGATATCGCGAGGAAGCGCTTGATCAGCACCAGCGCATCGCGCGGCAGTGCGCCGCCTTTCAGCGTCGACTGTTCGAGGAAGCGATCGGCGATTTCTGCCACCGAACGGCCGCCGACATTGGTGGCACCGGCGATCGACATCAGGTCGGTGACCAGTGCCAGCGCTGCCTTGCGGTCGGAGCCTGCCAGCGCGGCGAGTACGCCTTCATATTCGTTACGCACCGGCGACTCGGCGAGGGTGAGCCGGTCGAGGTCGTGGGTCAGGCTGATCTTGCGGTTGAAATCCTTCATCAGCCGGCGCTTCCATACCGGATAGAGGTCGAGCGCCTCGATCAGCGCCGCGAACAGCGCGACGTCGCCGGTGCGGATCTCGATATCGCTGAGGCCGAAGGCGGCGGTGGCCTCAAGGCCGAGCGCCAGCATTTCGGCGTCGGCCGCGGCGCGGTCCTGGCGGCCGAAGGATTCGATCCCGGCCTGCTGGAATTCGCTGGGCGTGCCCTGCCGATAGCGGAACACCGGGCCGAGATAGCTGAAGCCGGCGGGCTGGCCCGCCTGCGATGAGGCGAGATAGTCGCGCGCCACGGGGATCGTGAGATCCGGCCGCAGGCACAGCTCTTCGCCCGATGCGTCGGTCGTCAGATACAGGCTCTTGCGGATGTCTTCGCCGGACATGTCGAGGAACGGATCGGCCGGCTGCAGGATCGCCGGCTCGGCATGGGCGTAGCCGGCCTCGGCAAACGACAACAGCAGCGCATCCGCCCAGGCGGCGGATCCGGTCGCGCGAGGGGCGGCGGGTTTGGTCATCTCGAAGTCCAGCAATCTCAACAGAGTGGTCGTTGGCGCAGCCCATAGCATGGCGGTTGCGACGTTTCGACCACCATCACCCGGTGGCCTTAATGTCGGGTCATGGCAGCGGGCTATTTGCCTACTTGGTTACCATTCCAGTCACCAAGGGCCGTCTGCATCAGTGCCAGCGCAGCCACCGCCGCCGTATCGGCGCGCATGATCCGCGGACCCAGCGCCAGCCGGAGAATATTGGCCTGTTTCAGCAGCAAAGCCCGTTCTTCCTCGGCAAAGCCGCCTTCCGGGCCGATCAGCACATCGATTCCGGCTGAGGCGGCCTCCCGGGCGCCAGTCAGCGCGGCCACGGGATCGGCCACCTCGGCGGCTTCGTCGCAGAAGATCAGCAGCCGTTTGGCATCTCGCTGGTCGAGATATTTGGGCAGGTTCAGCGGCTCGGCGACGCTGGCCACGCTCAGAATTCCGCATTGTTCGGCCGCCTCGACCACATTGGCGCGCATCCGCTCGGTATTCACCCGGCTGGCCTGGGTAAAGCGCGTCATGACCGGTTGCAGCGCCGCCGCGCCCATTTCGATGGCCTTCTGGACCATGTAGTCGAGCCGGGCATGTTTCAGTGGGGCGAATACATAGGTCACGTCGGGCAGGCGATCCTGCGGCCGGACCTGGGTCAGCAGGGTCAGGCGGTCTGCCCGCTTGCCGCCGGAAATGGCGGCCTGCCATTCGCCGTCTTTGCCGTTGAACACCAGCACCGAGGCGCCGGAGCCCAGCCGCAGCACATTGCCGAGGTAATTGCTCTGGTTGCGGTCGAGCGAAATGGTTGCGTCGGCCGCAAAAGGCGCATCGACAAAGAGGCGGGGACTGCGGAAATCGGCTTGCGGCATCGTTCATGTTCCATTCAGAGGGCGAGCTCTAGCCCAACTGCGACGAATTATCATGCGAGAACGCGGCTTTGCGCCGCGCTGCCGCCCGAATCCGCGTGCTGTTGGTGGGTTGTTAAGGCTTGGCAGGAATCGTAGAAAGTCCTGAATCAGGATGGGCTTCGCCCCCGATCAATCGGGGCACTGAGCTGCCGGAGGAATATCTGTGATCATCCGTCGTTTGATTGTGCCGCTGTCCATGGCCGTGCTCGCCATGCAGGCTATCGAAGTTCATGCCCAGGGCGCGTTTCCCGCGCCGCTGCCGGGCAATAGCTCGGCTGCGCCTGCGAGTTCGTCGCCGTTCCCGCCGGTGAACGGTGCGCCTGCCAGCGCATCGCCATTTCCGCCGGTCAATGGTGCGGCGGCTGCGCCCAGCGCGTTTCCCTCCAACGGCGCTGCGCCGATCGGTGGTGGCGGCTTTGGCGCTCCTCCGCAGCAACAGGCGGGCCCGCCCGGCGGCGAAGATTGCATGAAGGGCTTTCTGCCCCTGCGTCAGGACGCCGAAAAGAAGGGCGCTGCCATCAAGGCTGCGAGCGAGCGTCGCGCGCCTCCGGACGAGGCCTGCAAGCTGATCACCTCTTTCTCTCAGACCGAAGTCAAGATGATCAAATACATCGAGGCGAATGCGCAGAAGTGCGGCATCCCGCCCAATGTCGGCGAACAGATGAAGACCGGTCACAAGAACACCGAAGGCATGCGGCAGAAGGTGTGCAGCGTCGCGCAGCAGCAACGGGGTGGCGGTGGTGGTGGCCCGGTGGCAGCGCCGCGTCTGAGCGACGTGCTGGGCTCCTCGGCATCGCTGCCGGAAGCGAACAATGCGCGCAAGAGCGGCGGCACCACCTTCGATACGCTGAACGGCAACGTGCTCACCCGATGATCGGGTGGCAGATCATTCTGTTCCAATGAGCGACGCGGCCGCCCGCGTTGCGGATGCGACCGGCAACTGGGTCGATCGCTCGGCGCCATTGTGGTCGCGGCCCTATCTGCGGCTGTCGCGCTTCGATCGTCCGATCGGCTCATGGTTGCTGCTGATGCCGTGCTGGTGGTCGGCGGCGCTCGCCTCCGGCATGGCGCACGATATCCATCAACTGCCCAAGATGATCGCGCTGTTCTTCATCGGCGCCTTCGTGATGCGCGGTGCCGGCTGCACCTGGAACGACATCACCGATCGCGACCTCGACGCCAAGGTGGAGCGCACGCGCTCGCGGCCGATTCCGGCCGGGCAGGTTACGGCGAAACAGGCTTTTGCATTTCTGGTGCTGCAGGCGCTGATCGGTCTCGTGGTGCTGCTGCAGTTCAACAGTTTCGCCATTGCCACCGGCATCGCCTCGCTTGGCATCGTTGCCGCCTATCCCTTCATGAAGCGCATCACCTATTGGCCGCAGAGCGTGCTGGGCCTCGCCTTCTCGTGGGGTGCGCTGATGGGCTTTGCCGTGGTGTTCGGCCGCATCGATGCGACAGCGCTGGCTTTGTACGCCGGTTCGATCTGCTGGGTCATCGCCTATGATACGCTCTATGCTCATCAGGACACCGAGGACGACGCGCTGATCGGCGTGAAGTCGACGGCGCTGCTGTTTGGGGAACGCACGCAGGCCGCGCTGACGCTGTTCTACGGGCTTGCCGTGTTGCTGATCGGCGCGGCGCTAGCACTGGCTGGCGCACGCTGGCCGGCATGGCTCGGCCTCGCGGCATTCGCCTTGCATCTGGTCTGGCAGATCACCCGCATCGATATCAGCGACTCCGCATTATGCCTGCGGCTGTTTAAGTCCAACCGTGACGCGGGGCTGCTGCTGTTTGCAGGATTGCTGGTGGATGCCATCATGCGGGCGGCGTAATCGCGCCTTCCCAGGCATTGGTGGACCGCAGAGATGGACGTCGCGCAGCTCAAGACACTCATCCACGTGGCCGAACTGGGAAGCCTGAGCAAGGCCGCCGATCGCCTGCTCATCGCGCAGCCGGCCTTGAGCCGGCAGATCAGACTTTTGGAAAAGGAGCTCGGCGCCGTGCTGTTCGAACGGCACGGGCGCGGCATGGTCATCACGGAGATCGGCCGCGAAGTTCTCAACCACGCCACCCGCGTGATGACCGAGCTCGATGCCATCCGCAATGTCACCTCCGAGGAGAGCGCGTCGTTCAAGGGGCTCGTCTCCATCGGCACGACGCCGACCGTGGCCGAGATCGTCACCGTTCCCCTGGTGCAGAAGATCAAGGAGGTGCATCCGCAGCTCTCGATCCGGCTGTCATCGGCTTTCACGGGCCATCTGCTCGACTGGCTGCAACGCGGCGAACTAGAGCTCGCCGTGTCCTACGATCCGCAGCCGCTGCGTTCACTGCGCATCGTGCCGGTGATGATGGAGAACCTGCTGTTCGTCAGCGCCGGCAGCAAGGGATTGCGCGTGGATCGGCCCGTTCCGTTCGCGGCGCTGCCTCACGAAGAGCTGGTTCTCCCCAGCCTGCGCCATGGCTTGCGCGGGATCATGGAGGAATGCGCGCGGCAGGCTGGCATCCAACTGCGCGGCAGTGTTGAAGCGGACTCCTTTGGTGCGATGATCGATCTGGTGCGCAACGGCGTCGGCTCCACTGCTTTGCCGCTCGCGCCGATCCACGCGCTGGTCGAGAGCGGGGTGCTCTGTGCGGCGCCGCTGATCGATCCCACGCCGGCGCGCAAACTGGTGCTGGCCTATCCGGCAGACCGCTCGGTCAGCGCGGCGGCGCGCTTCGTCGGCGATACATTCACGGAGATCGCGGCCGATCTCGTGGCCCGGAATATCTGGGTCGGCCACATGATCGATCCCAGGAAAACATAGCTGCGTCGCACCATTCGCGCGCTGTCGCGTGCTGCAACGCCAGAGATCAAATCTCGGCATATCTCTTCGAGCAAATCGGTATGAGTCGGGCCGTCTGCTTTGGGCTAAGCGTGAGTCAGCGCTATGCTGCAAGCAACGGAGACTGGAATGTCAGATGCAGGGCCCACGCCCGGTTCACAGGTGGATTGGCGGCACGATGTGTTCCGCATCCTGAAGGAGGCCGACGTCAAGCACATCGTCTATGTGCCCGATGCCGGCCACTCCACGGCGATCCGTCTCGCCGACGAAGACAATGCGATCAATTCCGTGGTGCTGACCACCGAGGAGGAAGGCATCGGCTATCTCGCGGGTGCCTGGCTCGGCGGCGAGCGCGGTGCGCTGCTGATGCAGTCGAGCGGCGTCGGCAACTGCATCAATACGCTGGCACTGCAGGCTTGCACGCGCTTTCCTCTGCTGATGGTCGTGACCATGCGCGGCGACTGGGCCGAGTTCAATGCGTGGCAGAACCCGATGGGGCAGGCGACCGAGAAGGCACTCAACCTGATGGGCGTGCTGACTTGGCGCGCCGACGAGCCGCAAGATGTTGCGCCGCTGTTGCATGGCGCCGCATCGATGGCATTCAATGGCGATGCGGCCTGCGCATTGCTCCTGGGGCAGCGTTTGATCGGAGAGAAGCAGTGGGTCAAGTAAACGCAACCGGCATGCTCGATCGCCGCGAGGTCGTGCAGAAGCTGCTGGCCGGCCGCAAGGATTTGCTTGTTGTGACTGGCCTCGGCTCACCGTCCTATGACGTGATGGCTGCCGGGGATCACGATAACAACTATTATCTCTGGGCCGCGATGGGCAGCGCCGCCATGGTTGGGCTTGGGTTGGCGACGGCGAAGCCTGATCATTCGGTGCTGGTCATCACCGGGGACGGCGAGATGCTGATGGGCATGGGCGGGCTCGCGACCATCGCCACGCGTAAACCAGCCAATCTCACCATCGCGATTCTCGATAATGGGCATTTCGGCGAAACCGGCATGCAGGTCAGCCACGCCGGGCTCGGCGTCAATCTCGATCGCGTGGCGCAAGCCTGCGGCTTCGGCTGGACGCGCGAGATCCGCGATATGGCCGGCGTGGAGGATCTGCGCACTCGCCTGTCGTCGCGCGATGGCGTCAAGCTCGCGACGATCAAAGTGAAAGCGGAAAACCCGCCGCGCGTGCTGCCGCCGCGTGATGGTGTCTATGTGAAGAACCGATTCCGCGCAGCGCTCGGACACGCGCCGCTCTGAACAGACGGAAGGGCGCTCATCCACATGGATGCGGCGCCCTTCTGACGATCGCTGGGAGACCCAATGCTGGAAAACCAGTGTGGGAAATAAAAACATCATCAAGGGTAGGGAAACAATGGCGAGCAAGATCACGCGCCGCACGTTCTGCCGCTCGGCAGCCGTTACGGCGTCCAGCATGATGATTCCAGGTACCAGTGTCTGGGCCCAGGCGGACCTGCCGAAAAGCCCGATCACGCTGGTCGTGCCTTTCGCAGCCGGCGGGGCCACCGACATCGTCAGCCGGCATGTGGCCAAGAAGGTCTCCGATCAGATCGGGCAAACGATCCTCATCGAAAATGTCGGCGGCGCAGGCGGTGTGGTCGGTGCCACGCGGGTCGCGCGCGCCAAGCCTGATGGGCTGACATTGTTGATGGGCACGATCTCCACCCACACCATCAATCCTCTGATGGCGAAGGTGCCGCCTTACGATCCGGTCAAGGATTTCACCGCGATTTCGATGCTGGTCACGGTGCCCAATGTGTTGATGGTGTCCAAGCAGGTGCAAGCGACCACCGTGAAGGAACTCATCGCGCTGCTCAAGGCCGATCCGACCAAATATAGTTACGGGTCGTCGGGCGTGGGAACGCCGCCCAATCTGTCGGGAGAACTGTTCAAGGTGCAGGCGGGCGTGAAGATGGAGCACGTGCCCTATCGCGGCGGTGCGCCGGCCATGAACGACCTGATGGGCGGACAAATCCCGGTTCTGTTCGATGTGCTCAGCGGCGCGGCGCCGTTCATCAAGGCGGGCTCGATCCGTACGCTGGCCGTCACGACCAAGAAGCGGTCGCCGTCCTTCCCTGATATCCCGACCGTTGCCGAGTCCGGCCTGCCTGATTACGAGACCTACACTTGGAACGCGGTGTTCGGCCCGCCCGGCATGGCGCCGGCGCTGGCCGAGCGGTTGAGTTCAGAGTTCCGCAAGGCCGTGGCGGATCCGGACGTGGCGAAACAACTGCGCGAGCTGAGCGGTGATCCGGTGGGCTCGACCGGCGCGGAGCTCGAAGCACAGGTCAAGGCCGAGGGCGTGAAGTGGCGCCCGATCATCCAGGCCGCCGGTCTGAAGGCTGAGTAGCTCTGCGGAAGGATAGCGTGTTGACGTCTCTGAAAGCTGATCCTGCTGCATTTCTTGCTGCCGTGGCCGCAGTTATTGGCGGCAAATATGTGCGCACTGGTGCGGATGCCGATTCCTATCAGCAAGACTGGCGCGCCCGTTATCGCGGGGCTGCTGTCGCTGTAGCCCTGCCGGGAAGTACGGAGGAAGTTGCGGCACTGATGACCGTCTGCCGCAACTTCGGTGTCGCCGTCGTGCCGCAAGCCGGCAATACCGGGCTCACCGGCGGAGCGATCGCACCGGATGAATTGGATTGTCTGATCGTCAATGTCTCGCGGCTCAACCGCGTGCGTCATCTCGATCCACTCAACAATGCGGTGACGCTGGAAGCCGGCTGCATTCTGGCGGATGTGCGTGCGCTGGCTGAGCAGCATGACCGCCAGTTTCCCGTATTGCTCGGCAGCGTCGGCAGTTGCGAGGTCGGCGGGCTGATATCTACCAATGCCGGCGGCACCGGTGTGCTGCGTTACGGCAATATGCGCGAGCAGGTGCTCGGGCTGGAAGTGGTGCTGGCAGACGGTCGCATCTGGAATGGCCTCAAGGCGCTGCGTAAGGACAATACCGGCTACGACCTGAAACAGCTCTTCATCGGCGCTGAGGGCACGCTCGGCATCGTCACTGCCGCTGTGCTGAAACTGTATCCGAAGCTCATGGTGTCAGCGACGGCAATGGTGTCGATGGACGAGGTCGGCCAGGCGATTGCGCTATTGCAGTATCTGCAGCGCACGACGGGCGGTCGTGTCGAGGCCTTTGAACTGATGTCGCAGAGCCAATTGCAGATCGTGCTGCGTCATGGTTCTGCGAGCGGCAGTCCGATGGCGGGTGAGGCGCCATGGTATGTGCTGCTCGAACTGGCGGACAGCGCCGCGGACTGGAACGCCGTGGAAAGCTTGGAGACGGCACTGGCCGCAGCGATGGAGGAAGGGCTCATCGGCGATGCGGTGATTGCGACCGATCAGGCCAAGGCCGAGCGGATCTGGAACCTGCGTCACACGATTTCGGAATCCAACAAGCGCGAGGGTTTTACGGTGTCGAACGATACGTCGGTGCCGATCTCGGCGCTGCCGGAATTCATCGACCGCGTCACGCGTCGGCTGCAGCGCGAACTGCCCAATGCGCAGGTCGCGCATTGCGGGCATGTCGGCGATGGCAATGTGCATGTGATCGTCGTGTTTCCCTACGACATCGGCGCTGCGCAGGTGCGCGAGGCTGCGGCGCACGAGGCCAACACCATTGTGCATCAGGAAAGCGTGGCTTGTGGCGGCAGCATCAGTGCAGAACATGGCATCGGCCGCATGCATATCGATCGGCTTCCGCTCTACACGTCGGAGGTCGAGCTCGATCTGATGCGGCGTGTGAAGCTCGCGCTCGATCCCGACCGGATGATGAATCCGGTCAAGGTGTTGCGACTGCCGGGAGAGTAAGACGGCAGGAGGCTCCTGCCTGTCTTCTTAGTGTCGCGCGATGATCTCGCGTTCACCCTTGTAGACACCGGCTTCACCGAGCAATCCGCCCGGACGACGACGTACCAGGAATTTCGGGCGGCGCTCCCGAATCGCATTGCGGCGACGGCGGCGCTGCGACGGTTCGTAAGTCTTTTCTTCAGGCAACTGCGGAAGCGCGAATATCTCGCTCCACATCAGCCAGGCCATGTCGATTTCTTCGCGATCCGAACTGACCAGCAACGGAATCGACAGCGAGGGATCGCGATGCGCGAGCATCAGCATCTTGCCGTCGTCGAGACCGCGCAAGGTGACGCCGAGAAAATCGCTGACGCGCACATTGATCGCCATGCGCATGCCGCCGACGGCGCGATGCAGGACGACCCGGGTACGATGCAGTTCGATATGGCGGATCGCTCCGTCGGCGCGGGTATCATGCGCCTCGAAACGAACCGGAAGTGAATGGGGATCGAGCCGCAATGCGCTGCTCGATCCCGGGGCATGGGCCCCACCTGTCGCTGTTTGATGCCTCACGGCTTTTTATCTCCCCGCCGGAATTATGTTCCCGGTCGATGGGGAGACCTTGCCAGAGCCGGTTCGGAATCGGCTTAAAAAGGCTGGTTAATCGAATCCGACTGCCCTTCATGATTGACAGAAGCTTGGCAGGCATGATTGACGAACCGTTGCGAGAGCCCTGAAATTCTTTCCTTTTCGGCGCGGCAAATGCTTGAAGTCCCTGCGAAATAAGCACATCTCTAACAGCGGCCATCGCCGCTTCGGACCTGTTGAAATCGTCTCTCAATGTTGGGATTTTGTTCGTGAACTCTTCACCAAACGCGTCGTCGTCTGTCTCCACGAAATCCGACAATTCCGATCTGCTCGATCAGTCCGTACTCTCCACGCTGGCGCAGCGTCTCGTCGAGGCTGCCAGGAAGGCCGGTGCGGATGCCGCCGATGCGGTCGCGGTGCGCGGGGTGTCGCATGGCGTCGAAGTGCGTGACGGCAAGGTCGAAGCCTCCGAGCGTTCGGAAGGCGACGACATGGGGCTGCGCGTGTTCGTCGGTCGCCGTCAGGCGGTGATCTCCACCAATGACATGTCCGGCGACAATGTCGCACAACTGGCCGAACGTGCTGTCGCGATGGCGCGCGTCGCACCCGATGATCAATATGTCGGCCTTGCCGACCCAGCGCTGCTTGCGCGCGACTTTGCAAATCTCGATCTGCTCGATCCTGTCGTGCCGTCGGTGAGCGAGCTCGAACGCCGCGCAGTCGAAGCCGAAGAAGCCGCGCTCGCGGTGAAGGGCGTGACCAAGTCCGGCGGCGCATCGGCCTCGACCGGAATTGGCGGCATGGTGCTCGTCACCTCGACCGGTTTCCACGGCTCCTATCTGCGCTCCAGCCAGGGCGTCTCGATGACCGCCATTGTCGGCGACGGCACCAAGATGGAGCGCGACTACGCCTTCACCTCGGCGCTGCATGCATCCGACCTGGAGTCGCCTGCCAGCGTCGGCAAGCTCGCGGGCGAGCGTACGGTGGCGCGTGCCAATCCGCGCAAGGTGCCGACCTGCAAGGTGCCGGTGGTGTACGATCCACGCGTCTCGAACTCGCTGGTCGGTCACGTCATCGGCGCTGCGAATGGCGCCTCCGTCGCGCGCAAGACCACGTTCCTCAAGGACAGCCTCGGCAAGCAGCTGTTCAGCAGCAATATCCGCATCATCGACGATCCCCTGCGCGTGCGCGGCCTGCGTTCGCAGTCCTTCGATGCCGAAGGCGTTGCGACGAAGCAGCAGGCCATCATTGATGGCGGCGTGCTCACGACCTGGCTGCTGGATTGCGCGACAGCGCGCGAACTCGGCATGACCACGACCGGCCACGCGCATCGCGGCGTGTCGTCGTCGCCATCGCCCGGCGCCTACAACCTGCATATGGAAGCAGGCGACGTGAGCCCCGAAGACCTGATCGCCGATATCAAGGAAGGCTTTTACGTCACCGACCTGATCGGTTCCGGCGTCAACGGCGTGACCGGCGACTACAGCCGCGGCGCCGGCGGATTCTGGATCGAGAACGGCAAGCTCACTTACGCCGTCAGCGAGATCACCATCGCCGGTCATCTGTTCGAGATTTTCAAGTCGATGACCCCCGCCAACGACCTTACGTTCAAATACGGCGTCAACGCGCCGACCGTGCGCGTCGAGGGACTGACGATTGCCGGACGCTGATCTCGACATCGACAAACGGCTCGCGCACGATGTTGCCCTGATGGCGGACACGGTGCGGGCGGCCGGCGAGCTCGGCCTCGCAATGTTCGGTACAGAACTCAAGAAATGGACCAAGGGCGAATCCTCCCCGGTCTCCGAAGCGGATATCGCCGTCAACGATCTGATCGAGAAGCGGCTTCGCGCGGCGACGCCCGATTACGGCTGGCTTTCGGAGGAGAGCGCCGATGACGAATCTCGCCTCGGCAAACGGCTGACCTGGATCATCGATCCGATTGACGGCACCCGCAGCTATCTCGCCGGTCGCGAGGATTGGTGTGTCTGTGTCGCGCTGGTCGAGGATGCCCGGCCGGTGATGGCCGCGGTATTCGCGCCATCCACAGATGAATTTTTCCTGGCGATCCGCGGGCAGGGTACCACCTGCAACGGCGTTCCGGTTCGGGCCACGACCGGTTCCGCAATGGACTTTTCGCGCGTGGCGGGCCCGAAACCTCTGGTCGAGCGGATGGTCCATCCCCGGCAGGATATCACCCTTTATCCGCGAATCGGCTCGCTGGCGCTGCGATTGTGCTGGATCGCCAATGGCCGGCTGGATGCGGCCTTTGCCGGGGGGCAGAGCCGGGACTGGGATCTGGCCGCCGCAGATTTGATCGTGCACGAAGCGAATGGTAGGATGACCGAGCTTTCGGGCGATCCCATCCTCTATAATCGCCGGGAAGTCACGCACGGGTTGCTGGTGGCAGCGGGGGCCGATCGCCATGCTTACATCGTCGAGCAATTCCAGAACCGCCGGGTTTAACCGGCTGCACCACTATCTTTGACTTATCGGATCGCAGCCGGTCGCTGCAGGAACAGGATTCATGTCGGACACACCACAGCAACTGCTTCATCTGGTCATCGGGGGCGAGCTGACCAACCTGAAAGAGACGACGTTCAAGGATCTCAGCCAGGTTGAAGTCGTCGGCGTCTATCCGAATTACGCGACGGCATTTGTCGCCTGGAAGGCCAAGGCGCAGCAGACCGTCGACAACGCCCACATGCGCTACTTCATCGTCCATCTCCATCGGCTGCTCGATCCGGGTCAAGACGCGAAGCCGACCGCTTGAAACGACTGCTCCGAAACACGCTGCGCAGCAGCTGGGTTCAGCGCGCCGCGGGGGTTCTCGCGGCCGAATTTTTGCGTCTGGTCTGGAAGACCAACACCTTCACCTTCGATCCCGTCGATGTCTATGACATCGTCGAGCCGCAGATGCCGGTCATCTTGGCGTTCTGGCATGGCCAGCACTTCATGACGCCGTTCATCCGGCAGAAGGACTATCGCGGCGCGGTGCTGATCTCGAAGCATCGCGACGGCGAGTTCAACGCGCTGGCTGCCGAGCGGCTCGGCATCGCCACCGTTCGCGGCTCCGGCGATCATGGCGGCGCGTTTCACCGCAAGGGCGGCGTCGGTGCGTTCAAGGAGATGGTGCGGGTGCTGGAGCGCGGTATCAACATGGCGCTGACGGCCGACGTGCCGAAGCGCTCGCGTGTCGCCGGCATGGGCATCATCATGCTGGCGCGTGAAAGCGGCCGGCCGATCATGCCGTTCGCCATGGCCACCAGCCGCTACATCCAGCTCAACAACTGGGACCGCACCACGATCAATCTGCCTTTCGGTCGCGGCGTGCTGGTCGGCGGTGAACCCCTGAGCGTTCCTGCCGATGCCGACGCTGCCACGATGGAGGCGTTGCGCCTGCAGCTCGAAGCCACGCTGAACGAGGCCACGCAGCGTGCCTATGACGCGGTAGGTCGGCCGGAAGGTGCGCGTCGTGCCTAACGCGCTGCCGATCACGCTGCGCGCCTATCGCAGATTGTCGGCGGCGCTGACGCCGCTTGCGCCGGTCCTGATCAGGCAACGGCTGAAGAAGAACAAGGAAGATCCCGCGCGCCTCGACGAGCGTCGCGGCATCTCGCAGATCGAGCGCCCCGCCGGGCCGCTGGTCTGGATTCACGGCGCCAGCGTCGGCGAGGTGCTGGCCGCGGCGGCGCTGATCGAGCGGCTGCGCGCGCTGGGTATGCGCATCCTGCTGACGTCGGGCACGGTCACCTCGGCCGAGATCATCGCCAAGCGATTCCCGACCGATATCATCCATCAATACATCCCCTACGATTCACCGCGCTTCGTGGCGCGCTTCCTCGATCACTGGAAGCCGAGCCTTGCTCTGTTCATCGAAAGCGATCTCTGGCCGAACCTCATCATCTCCGCCGCCAAACGCCGGCTGCCGATGGTGCTGATCAATGCGCGCATGTCGCAGCGCTCGTTCCCGCGCTGGCAGAAATTTTCGGCGACCATCGGCGCCTTGCTCGGCCGTTTCGAGATTTGCCTGGCGCAGTCCGAAACCGACGCCGAGCGCTTCAGCGCATTGGGGTCGCGCAGCGTTGTTGTCACGGGCAATCTGAAGCTCGACGTGCAGGCGCCGCCGGGCGACGCCGTGAAGCTGGACAAGCTCATGGCGGTGACGCGCGGTCGCCCCATCATCGTCGCATCGTCGACGCATCCCGGCGAAGAGGAAATTATCCTCGAGACTCACAAAACACTGACCAGCTTCTTCCCGAAATTGCTGACGGTCATCGTGCCGCGCCACGCCCATCGCGGAGCGGATATCGCGCAGATGATCACGGTGGCAGGTGCGCAGGTTGCCTTGCGCTCGCGCGAGGAATTGCCGCATGCAGGCACTGATATCTATGTCGCCGACACCATGGGCGAGCTCGGCCTGTTCTATCGGCTGTCGCCGGTGGTGTTCATCGGCGGTTCGCTGGTGCCGCATGGCGGGCAGAATCCGATTGAAGCCGTGAAGCTCGGTGCTTCCGTGGTGCATGGTCCGCATGTCTTCAATTTCACCGACGTCTATGAGGCGCTGGATGGCGCCGGCGGCGCGAAGCTCGCCGACTCCTCGCAGCAATTGGTGAAACAGCTCGGCCAGATGCTCGGCAACGAGGCGGCACGCGATGCCGCAATCGAGGCCGGGCATCGCGTGGTTGAACGGCTTGGCGGCGCGCTCGACCGCACCCTGCATGCGCTGGAGCCTTATCTGATGCAGCTCCGGCTCGAAGCGGGAGCGCAGGATGCGTGAGCCCGCTTTCTGGCGGCCGCCATCGACATGGCTGTCGCGTCTGCTGATGCCGCTTGGCGCTATCTATGGCGAGATCGCAGGCAGCCGCATGGCGCGCAAGGGCGTCGATGTCGGCATTCCCGTTCTTTGCGTCGGCAATTATCACGTCGGCGGCGCCGGCAAGACACCGACGACATTGGCATTGGTACAAGTGCTGCGCGATCTCGGCGAGACGCCGGTGGTGCTCAGCCGCGGTTACGGCGGCAGACTGCGCGGCCCGGTGAAAGTCGATCCGTCCAGGCACGTGGCGGCAGATGTCGGCGACGAACCGCTGATGATGGCACGGCAGGTGGCGGTGGTGATCTCCGGGGATCGCGTCGCAGGCGCCGCGCTGGCGCGCTCGACCGGCGCCAGCGTCATCGTGATGGATGACGGCTTCCAGAATCCGGCCATCGCGAAGGACGCGTCGTTCATTGTGATCGACAGCAATCGCGGTCTCGGCAATGGCCGTGTGTTGCCCGCGGGACCTTTGCGCGCGCCGCTCGATCTGCAGATAGCGCGCACCGATGCGCTCGTCGTGATCGGCGATGGTGTTGCGGCGACGGGCGTGGCGGCGCTGGTCGCGGGCCGGGGCGGCCCGGTGTTGACGGCGCGCCTCGTGCCGGACGAGGCGTCAGTGGCGGCCCTGCGCGGCAAGCGCGTGCTGGCCTTTGCGGGAATCGGCGATCCCCAACGCTTCTTCCGGACGTTGCGTCATGCAGATGTGGACGTGGCTGTGGAGAAAGCCTTCGCCGATCACCACCCGTATGCGCCCGGTGAGATCGATGCGCTGGCCCTGCAAGCGAAGCGCGATGGGCTCACGCTGGTGACGACAGAAAAGGATATCGTCAAGATCGGCAGCATGCAGGCGGCAGCGGGAATTGTGCCATTCGCCGTAACGCTGGTCTTCGAGGACAAGGCGGCGCTGCAGGCTTTCGTGATCGAGAAGCTCAATCAGGCGCGGGTGAAGACACTCGGAAGGTAGGATGGGTAGAGCCAACGGGTCGTGCGAAGCGCGCCCGATGATAAACTCCGCGAAACCCATTACCTTTCGTGCGGGGAGATGATGGGTTTCGCGAAGACGCTCTACCCATCCAACGGCCTTACTTCTGACCCTTCACCGCGTCCGGATAATGCCGTGCCAGCACGGCATTCGGTACGGCATAGGCTTCCTGACGATCGACGCTCCAGTATTTCAACTCGTCCAGCGGAATGCGCTCGCCTGTGATGGCGCAAGTCACATAGGTGCCGGGCGACACCACGCGGAAATCGCCGTCGAGATATTGCAACTGGGCTTCGCCGTGGCCCGAGGGGCCAAATTTGTTCAACACGGCTGGTCTCCTGGATCGTCACTAAGTCGTCTTGCCGGATCGGTCACCGGCCCTGAATGTCGTCATCTCGTAGCATAAATAGGGCCGCGGCGTCGCCCAATAAAGGCGGCCGCGCAACCTCTAGAACAGGCTGCCCTGATCGATTTTCGTCGCCTTTTTCGGCGCAGCCGGCGCTGCAGGCTTGGCCTCGCGCGGAGCAGGTGCCGTGCGGTCGCCATCGGCGGTCACACCGACGCGGCCATCGGCGAATTCGATGCTCAGGCGGGCGCCCGCTCCGACAGTGGCGGCGGCATGCAGTGCCGCGCCTTGCTCGTCGCGCACCAGCGCAAAGCCGCGGGCGAGCACGCTGCGATAGGAGAGGGCACCGAGCAGCTGACTCGACGCTTGTACGCGCGCCTGCTGGCGCTGCACCAGTGTCGTCAATGCACGGCGCGCGCGCTCAGTGAGGCGCAGAGCGCGCTCCCGATCGCGCGTGATGGCATTGCGCTGTGCCTGCGCATTGGCGAGCTTGGAGGCCTTCAATCGTGCTTCAAGGCCAGTGAAGCGATCGCGGCGCTGCCGAAGGAGTGCACGTGCGGAGAGGCTCAGGCGTTCGCCCGATACCGTCAGTCGCTGCGTGGCGTGGGCGATCTGTGCGCGCAGCACGCGCAGCGTCAGCCCGGCGCTGGCCTCCGCGAAGCGGCGATGATGCGCGTGCGTGTTGGCTTTCAACGCACGCGGTAATGACGCGGTTGCGCCATCGAGACGCTGGCGCGGAATGGCGAGCAATTCGCTGAGATCCGGCAGGGCACGCGCCGCGGCGCGTAGTTCGTTGCGGCGGGATTCCTGCCCGCGCTGCCAGCACAGCATCATGCGGCGCTCGAAGCCGGATATCTCCACCATCAGTTCGGCGCGCACGGGCACCGCCATTTCGGCAGCGGCTGTCGGCGTCGGCGCGCGCTTGTCGGCGGCGAAATCGATCAGCGTGCTATCGGTCTCGTGGCCCACGGCAGAGATCAGCGGGATCATGCTCTCGGCGGCAGCACGCACCACGATCTCTTCGTTGAACGACCACAGGTCTTCCAGCGAGCCGCCGCCGCGCGCGACGATCAGCAGATCCGGCCGCGGAATGGCGCCGCCCGCCGGCAGCGCATTGAAGCCATGAATCGCGGCCGCGACCTGCTCCGCCGAACCTTCGCCCTGAACTTTCACCGGCCAGACCAGTACGCGGCGCGGGAAACGGTCTTCAAGGCGATGCAGGATGTCGCGAATGACAGCGCCGGTCGGCGACGTCACCACGCCGATCACCTCCGGCAGCCATGGCAGCAACTGCTTGCGCGCTTCGTCGAACAGACCCTCCGCGCCAAGCTTGCGCTTGCGCTCCTCCATCAGCGCCATCAGCGCGCCGACGCCCGCGGGTTCGATGGCCTCGATGACGATCTGGTATTTCGACGAGCCGGGATAGGTGGTCAGCTTGCCGGTGGCGATGACTTCGAGGCCTTCCTGCGGCTTGAACCGCATCCGGCCATGGACGCCCTTCCAGATCACCGCCTCGATCTTGGCGCTCTCGTCCTTGAGCGAGAAATAGCAGTGGCCGGAGGAATGCGGCCCGCGAAAGCCGGAGATCTCGCCGCGCACCCGCACGTTCCCGTAAGTGTCTTCCACCGTCCGTTTCAGGGCTGAGGACAGCTCGGAAACGGTGAATTCGGGGGAATTGGTGAGGGGGGCAGCGGCTTTGGGCATCGAATCTCGGCCTTCAGGATCGTCGCAAAGTAGGGATGTCGGTCGCAAAACGCCAATCAGATATTGATTTGCAGATAACTCTGTTGTACAGAGTAATCTGCATTCAGGGAATGGTGGGTATTATGGCGTCGATATTGACCTTCGCGGTCCGTGGCATCGTTTGGCTCCTTGCTGCGGTGGGTCTGGCGGCCCTAGTGCTGGCCGGCATGATTACGGTGCCGGTTTCCCGGCCCAAGGCACTGGCCTCCATTGCGGACACGGCGCGCAGTGCGTATCGCGGGGACGTTCCGCCACTGCAGTATTTCCAGGCGAGAGACGGCTCGAATCTGGCCTACCGGCGCTACACGCCATCCGGACCGTCCGTGAACCGTGCCGCACTGCTCATTCATGGTTCGTCGGGATCGAGCATCGCGGTGCACGCCCTGGCGAAAGCGCTTGCCGCGCGGGGCGTCGAAAGCATCGCTCCCGACATGCGCGGCCATGGCGCGTCGGGGACCCGCGGCGATATCGCCTATCTCGGCCAGCTCGACGATGATCTCGCAGATCTCGTCGGCCATTTGCGCGGGCAGGGGCTGGCGTCGCCACTGACACTCGCCGGGCATTCGTCGGGCGGCGGGTTTGCGCTGCGTGTGGCAGGGTCTGCCAATCAGGGGCTTTTCGCACGCACCGTTCTGCTGTCCCCCTATCTCGGCCTGAAGTCGCCATCCACACGCGAGAACGCAGGTGGATGGGCCAGTCCGAGTGTGCCGCGCATCATCGCGCTCAGTGTGCTGCAGTCGTTCGGGGTGACATGCTGTTCGCAGCTCCCGGTGGTTGCCTTTGCCGTGCAACCGGGTTCGACACGCATTCTGACGTCCGAATATTCGTTTCGGCTGCTGCAGAATTTCGGCACGCATCGCGACTACCGTCTGGATCTTGATCCGGCGAACGGGCCCATATCGGTCATCGCCGGGCGCAATGACGAGCTGATGCTCGCCGACAAATATCGCGAGGCGATGCAGTCGAAAGCCAATATCGACGTGCGCGTCCTCGACAACGCAAATCATATGGACGTCGTCAGCACGACAAGTTTCGTCGCCGTCGTCGCCGACGATATCGCAACGAGGTGACATCGTGATCAACAGCCAGGAAGCCAGTGCTGCGTTGATGGAGATCGAAAGCCTCAGTCGGCTGGTCCGGCAGTCGGTGTTCTATCGGCACGCCAGCACGATGCTCATTCTATGGGGCGTTGCGACTTTTATCGGTTATCTGCTCTCGTTCTTCGCGCCTGCTGCGGCTCCCGTCATCTGGTCGGTCGTCATTGTCGCGGGTGTCATCTGCGCGACCATCATCGGGGCCCTCAACAAGAAGCGCGAAGGCGTCAGCACCTTCGATGCACGCGCGACGGCAGCTTTCACTGCCTTCGTGGCTTTCGGCTGTCTGTGGAGCATCGTTTTCGGGAACATGGCGCCGCGGCAGATCGGCGCGTTCTGGACGACCTACTTCATGTTGCCTTACGTGATGACAGGGTTCTGGTTCGGCCGCGTCTTTGTCGTGATCGGGATGAGCGTGATCGCGCTGACGTTGCTCGGTTACTTCTTCGCCGGACCGTGGTTCACGCTCTGGATGGCTGTCGTCAACGGTGGCGGCCTGTTGCTCGGCGGCCTCTGGATGCGGCGTAGCTGACATGGCCGAACTCGACGACATCATCCATCAGCCTCTGCGGCTCAAGATCATGGCAGCGCTGAACGCTCTGCATCCGACACAGGGGCTGGATTTCCCGCGATTGAAGAAACTGACCGGCGCCACCGATGGCAATCTTGGCGCTCATATCGAGACACTGGCGAAAGCCGGTTATGTCAGCGTCGAAAAGGCCTTTGTCGGCAAGAAGCCGCAGACAACGGTGACGGCCACCGCGACCGGGCGTGGTGCCTTCGCGCGGCACGTCGCCACCTTGCGTGAGATCATCGCGACTGCGGAAGGCAAGTAGAGCAAAGCCTGGGAGATTGTCATGGACATCGCGTGGCGCATTCTGACCAACACGCCGATCTGGGTGTTCGCGTTGCTGGCACTGCTGATCTGGCTCGGAAGTCTGTCGCTCCGGCCGCGAAAGACAGAGCTGCGCCGTTTGCTGATCGTTCCGATGGTGTTTCTCCTGATGGGGTTGTCGCGGCTGATCTTTGCCGGCGGCCAGTTGCATCTGATCGGAGCTTGGTTGGCAGCGGCAATCGTGATGGCGGCCGTCGCTCTGTGGGTCGGTCCCGGCGAGATGACGGTCGATCGGCAGGACGGCACTATTCTGCGCCCCGGGAGCTGGCTGCCCCTGATCCGCAACCTGTCGGTCTTCCTCCTGCAATATGCCGTGGCGGTCGCAACCGCGATGAAGCTGGGTTCGGGTGCTGCCGTTCCGCTGATCGGCCAATTGGTGTCGGGGGCATGCGCTGGCTATTTCCTTGGCTGGACGGTGGGTTTGATCCGCCGTTATCGCGCGGAAACACATGTCGCCGTCGCTTGACGGGTTGGCCGCCTGGCCGGTTGATTACTCAGACCACTGATTGCTGTCCCGACGCGCCGTGCTAAACGATGGGCGTGTTTGATTGCAATTGGTCTGGCTGGTTATGAACATTCTCCTCATCGGTTCCGGTGGTCGCGAACACGCGCTGGCGTGGAAACTCGCCGCGTCGCCGCTGCTGACCAAGCTCTGGTGCGCGCCAGGTAATGCCGGCATCGCCCGGGAGGCCGAATGCGTGGCGGTGGATATCACCGACCATGCGGCCGTGATTGATTTCTGCAAGGTGAACAAGGTCGATTTCGTCGTGGTCGGCCCGGATGCCCCGATAGCGGCAGGCATCGTCGACGATCTTGCTGCCGTCGGCATCAAGGCATTCGGACCCAGTAAAGCCGCCGGCCAACTGGAAAGCTCGAAGAGCTTCACCAAGGAACTGTGCCGGGCCAACAACATCCCGACTGCGGCCTACGGCCATTTCCATGATGCAGAGTCTGCCAAGGCCTATATCCGGACCCAGGGCGCACCGATCGTGGTCAAGGCCGATGGCCTCGCCGCTGGCAAGGGCGTTGTGGTGGCGATGTCTGAAGCCGAGGCGCTGGACGCGGTCGACATGATGTTCGATGGCGGCTTCGGCGAGGCCGGTGCGGAAGTCGTGATCGAGGAGTTCATGCAGGGCGAGGAAGCCTCGTTCTTCGCGCTGTGCGATGGCGAGCACGCGTTGGCGCTGGCAACTGCGCAGGACCACAAGCGCGCCTTCGACGGCGACAAGGGCCCGAACACCGGTGGCATGGGCGCCTATTCGCCGGCGCCTGTCATGACTGAGGCGCTCTGCGCGCAGGTAATGGACGAGATGATCATGCCGACCCTGCGCGCGCTCAGCGCCATGGGGACGCCCTATAAGGGCGTGATCTATGCCGGCGTCATGGTGACCGAGCAGGGGCCGAAACTCGTCGAATACAATGCCCGGTTCGGCGATCCGGAGTGCCAGGTGCTGATGGTCCGTATGATGTCGGATCTGCTGCCGGCGCTGATTGCCTGCTGTGACGGGCAGCTTAAGAATTTCGATCTGCGCTGGTTCCCGGATCCGGCGCTGACGGTGGTGATGGCCACGAAGGGCTATCCCGGCGACTACGACAAGGGTACGCGCATTGCCGGCTTGGACCGCGCCGAGAAGATCGAGGGCGTCGAGATTTTCCATGCGGGCACTAAGGCATCCGGCGACTGGATTCTCGCCAATGGTGGCCGCGTCCTCAACGTGACGGCGTCCGCCAAGACCGTCGCTGAGGCCCAGCGTCGTGCTTATGAAGCCATCGGCCTGATCAATTGGCCGGAAGGTTTCTGTCGCCGCGATATCGGCTGGCAGGCGGTGGCGCGGGAGCGCAAGGGCAAGTAACGGTATTCGGGTGATCCTGTCGGGGAACCGAAGGTTGTGGAACGCGTTGATGGGGCTGTGAGGTACCCATGGCGCACTATTATTTCGACCTCAAGAACGGCACGACACAGCGCGACCATGCTGGTCGGGAGCTGCGCAGCGACGCCGAAGCGATTGCACAGGCTTATGTGATCGCCGACGAAGTCAGCACGCGATTGGCCACGCATGAGGACCATGAGCGCCATATTTGCGTCATTCACGAAGACGGGCACGAAGTAACCCGTATTCCCGTCGATATAGCCGCCAGCAAAGCCTCAGCGCCGCGCTTTAAAAAACTCTCGTAACAGCGTGGCGGACTGGGTTTCGCCCACGGACGGATAGACTTCCGGCGCGTGGTGGCAAGTTTTTGCTGCGAAGAAGCGCACGCCGGAATCGACCCCGCCGCCCTTGGGATCGGCTGCGCCGTAATACAGCCGCCGGATCCGGGCGAAGGAGATTGCGCCCGCGCACATGGTGCAGGGCTCCAGGGTCACATACAGGTCGCAGTCGACCAGCCGCTCGCTGCCGAGCCTGGCGGCGGCCTCCCGGATTGCCAGGACTTCGGCATGGGCGGTCGGGTCGCGGTCCCGGAGGGTCCGGTTGCCGGCCGTGGCGATCACCTCGTTATTCCCGACGATGACGCAGCCGATGGGGACTTCGCCGGCATTTCCGGCGCTTTCGGCCGCTTTCAGCGCCAGATCCATGAAAGAAGGTGCGGTCAACGGCTCGTTTCCTGCGCAAAACTCTGCTACGGAGTTGCATTCAGCAAAAGTGGATACTGGTTTTGCGTGAGAATGCGCCCCAATGAGCGCGCATTTTCGGCCCGCGAACCCTGTCCGCACCGCTCAACCCAATTCAGCTTCCGCTGCAGTGAGACCCTTCATGCCCCGCGACAACGACAAAAACAACGGCCCCTCGCGCGGCCGGCCTACGGGCGGAAAAGGCGGAGCCGGCAAAGGCCGCTCCGGCGCCGCACGCGGACCCGACAAGAAATTCGCCAAGCGCGACGGCACATACACCCCGAAGCCGCCCGGTGCTGGCGGCGGTGAGAAGCGATCTTTCGGTGGCAAGCCTTCTGGCGGCAAATCTTTTGGCGCCAAGTCTTTTGGATCGAAGCCTTACGCCGGCAAGCGCGATGACGACCGTGCGCCGCGCCGCGATCGTGACGATGCGCGTCCGGCCCGCTTCAACCGCGATGACCGTCCCGCGCGCAGCGGCGGAGGCGATCGTCCGGACCGCGGTCCGCGCAAGGATTTCGGCGACCGCGAGAAGCGTCCCTATTCACCGCGCGCCGGCGCCGGTGGCGGCGACAAACGTCCCTACAGCCCACGCGGAGAGGCACCGCGCGGCGACCGTCCGAATTTCAACAGGGATGACCGCGCCCCGCGTGGTGACCGCGGCGATGCGCGTCCGGCCGGACGTTTTTCCGACAAGAAGTTCGGCGAGCGGAAGCCCTACGCGCCGCGCGACGGCGGCGGTGAGAAGCGCCCCTATACGCCGCGCGGCGAAGGTTTCCGCGGTGGCGATGGTGATCGTCCGCGTCCGCGCTTCGATCGGCCGCAAGGCGATCGCAACGAGCGCCCGCAGGGCGACCGCCCCTACAGCCCGCGCCCGTCGCGTGATGGCGATCGACCGTTCAGCCCGCGCCCGTCGCGTGACGGAGATCGTCCGCGTGGCGACCGGCCTTTCAGCGCCGAGAAGAAATTTGGCGGCGACAAGAAGTTCTCGCGTGGCGCGCCGGATCGTGGCGGTCCGCGCAAGAGCTTCAGCGATCGTGGAGATCGCGGTGATCGTGGTGGGCGTGATTTCGAGCGCGGCCCTGATCGCAGCGAGCAGAAGCCCTGGCAGAAGCGCGAAGGCGGGTCGGATGATCGCGGTAGCCGCAGCGCGCGTCCGCCGCGCGATGGCGCGCGCAATTTCGATCGGCCGAAATTCGACAGGCCAAAATTCGAGCGTTCGCGCGATGATCGCCCCGAGCGTAGCGACAGCGAGCGTCCGCGTTTCTCGCGTCCGCGTGAGGACCGTCCAAGCTTCGATCGTCCGCGCGAGCCGCGTGGCCGCACCGACTGGCAGGAGCATGGTCACAGCGAGGCTCGCGACGGCGACGAGCGTCCGCGTCGTGAAAACGAGGACGACAGCAGGATTTTCGCCAAGCGTCCTGCATTCGGCGGTCGCGGTGAATATCGTGAGCGCGATCCGGAAGCGCGCCGCCCGGCGCGCGTTCCCGCGGCCAAGAAGGCCGGCGAGCGTATCGCCAAGGTCGTGTCGCGCGCGGGCCTGTGCTCGCGCCGCGATGCCGAGGAATGGGTCACGCAGGGCCGCGTCGCCGTCAATGGCCGCGTCATCAACTCACCGGCGCTCGACGTCTCGACCAACGACGTCATCACCGTCGACGGCAAGCCGTTGCCGGCGCCGGAGCGCACGCGCCTGTTCCTGTATCACAAGCCGCGCGGCCTGATGACGACCCATGCCGATCCCGAGGGACGGCCGACGGTGTTCGATCATCTGCCAGAGGGCCTGCCGCGCCTGATCTCCATCGGCCGGCTCGATTTCAACACCGAAGGCCTGCTGCTGCTGACCAATGACGGCGGCCTTGCGCGGACGCTGGAATTGCCGGAGACCGGCTGGCTGCGCCGCTATCGCGTGCGTGCGCATGGCGAAGTCACGCAGGCGCAGCTCAACGAGCTCAAGAACGGCGTCGAGGTCGACGGCGTCAAATATGGCTCGATCGATGCGACGCTGGAGCGCGACAAGAGCGCCAATGTCTGGATCGTGTTCGCGATCCGCGAAGGCAAGAACCGCGAAGTGCGTAACGTGCTGGCGCATCTCGGCCTTGAGGTGAACCGCCTGATCCGCATCTCCTACGGTCCGTTCCAGCTCGGCGAGATCGAGGAAGGCGAGGTTGACGAGGTGAAGACCCGCGTGCTGCGCGAGCAGCTCGGTGAGAAGATCGCGGATGCCTCGGGCGCCGATTTCGGCCGGCAACTGCCCAGCAAGGGCGATGTGTCGCTCGACCCGGTGATCGTCAAGAAGCCGGTTCTGAAGCGTTCCACGGTGGAAGACCGCAAGGGCCGTCGCATTCTGGTGCAGCGCGCCGGCTCGGAAGAGTCGCGTGCCCGCAACGAGGACGCAGCCACCTTCGGCGGTCCCCCGAAGAAGCCGAAGCGCGGCTATCACGGCAAGCGCGATCTGAAGCCGCGGGACGCGTAAGAGAAGTCAAAGAGAAATACGATGTACATCGCGACGGCAGTTGTGCTCCCTCCCCCCTTGCGGGGGAGGGGCGGGGAGGGGGGTAACCCGGAGCTCCGGCGTTTGTGGCTCACCCCCCTCCCGGCGCTTCGCGCCACCCTCCCCCGCAAGGGGGGAGGGGACCACGCTACACCTGCGGTGGCTTTGCCACTTTTCAAACGAGGCATCTGATGCGTGTCGTCGGTGGCCGGCTGAAGGGCCGCAACATCGCGTCGCCCACGACGCAGGCGATCCGTCCCACGGCGGATCGACTACGCGAGTCGTTGTTCAACATCCTGATCCACGCTTACGAGAGTCCGATCACGGACGCACGCGTGCTCGATCTGTTTGCCGGCACCGGCGCGCTCGGCATCGAGGCGGTGTCGCGCGGCGCAAAATTCACGCTGTTCGTCGACAACGGGTCTGAGGCGCGCGCACTGCTCCGCAACAATGTCGAGGCGCTCGGTCTGGGCGGCGTCACCAAAGTGTATCGCCGCGACGCCGCCGATCTCGGCCCCGCCCATCCGGTTGAGCCGTTCTCGCTGGTCTTCCTCGATCCGCCCTATCGCATGAAGCTTGCCGAAAAGGCGCTGGCCTCGCTGCGCGATGGTGGCTGGCTGACGCCGGGCGCTCTGCTGGTGGTGGAAGAGGCGAAGGATGCTGCCTTTGCGGCGCCCGACGGGTTCGAAGAACTCGAGCGCCGCGCCTATGACGATACCGAGTTTACGTTTCTGCGATCTGTGTAAGAAGACGTCAAAAGGAGCCGCCGATGTCTGCGATTGAATACACCTGGGATCACGTCCATATCCGCACGCCGGACACCGAAGCGACCGCGCAGTGGTTTGCCGACATGCTCGGTGCCGAGATCCTGCGCGCGCCCGGCCGCATCGATATCAGGCTCGGCGGCGGCATGATCTTCCTCGCACCGGTGACGCCGGAGATGGGCGTCAACCCGCCGCCGGTCACGCCCTATCAGGGCCTCGACCATTTCGGCCTGAAGGTGAAGGACATCGATGCGGTGGCCGCGTCGCTGAAGGCCAAGGGCGTCGAATTCACCAAGGAGCCGCATACGCTCAAGCCCGGCCTGCGCATCTGCTTCATCCGCGCGCCGCAGGGCGTGTCGATCGAGCTTTTGGAACGCGATCCCAAATATACGTGAGTCGAGCACCAGCCCGTCCACGTCATTGCGAGGAGCGAAGCGACGCGGCAATCCAGTCTTCGCTTGCGGCTCTGGATTGCTTCGCTGCGCTCGCAATGACGGCTGAGGGGTCTACCGTCGCCCGAACAGCTTCTCGATATCGCTGAGCTTCAGTTCGACATAAGTCGGCCGGCCGTGGTTGCACTGGCCGGAATTCGGCGTGTCTTCCATCTCGCGCAGCAGGGCGTTCATTTCCTCGGGCCGCAGGCGGCGGCCTGAGCGCACTGAGCCGTGGCAGGCCATGGTCGCGGCCACATGCAGCAGGCGGCGCTCCAGCGGCAGCGCTTCGTCCCATTCGGCCATATGCTCGGCGAGATCGCGCAGCAGCGATGCCGCATTGGTCTTGCCCAGCAGCGACGGCGTCTCGCGCACGGCGACGGCGCCGGGGCCGAAACTGTCGATGGCGAGGCCGTAGCTTGCGAGTTCTTCGGCGCGGTCGAACAGTTTCTCGACGATGGCTTCGTCCATTTCGACGATCTCGGGGATCAGCAGGATCTGGCGCTGTACGCCATTGGCGGCCAGCGATGCCTTCAGCCGTTCATAGACGATGCGCTCATGCGCGGCATGCTGATCGACCACGATCATGCCGTCGCGGGTCTGCGCAATGATGTAGTTCTCATGCACCTGTGCGCGCGCGGCACCGAGCGGCCGGTCGACCAGATCGGTCTGCGGCGTCTCTTCAAAACGCACATCGGCCGTGGGCGTGCCGACATCGAAAGCCGCCTGGCTGCGTTCGGCAAACGCCGCCGAACCATCGAAGCCCGGCATTGGATTGACCGGATAGGCCGGCGAGCGCTGCCAGTCCCAGTTCGCATTTGCACGCGGCGCGAAATTCGGAGCGAAGTTGGGGCGGAACGAGTCCAGCACGGCGCCGTCGCTATTGGCCGCCGTGCGGCGTCCCTCACGGGCGAGGCCTTCTTTCAGGGCGTGCACGATCAGCCCACGCACCAGCCCGGCATTGCGGAAACGCACCTCGGTCTTGGCCGGATGCACGTTGGCATCGACCTCCTGCGGATCGAGCGTGACGAACAGCGCGACGATCGGATGGCGGTCGCGGGGCAGATAATCGGAATAGGCTGCGCGCACCGCACCGATGATCAGCTTGTCGCGGACCGGACGGCCATTGACGAACAGATACTGTCCAAGCGCATTGGCGCGGGTCAGCGATGGCGCCGCAGCAAAACCTTCAACCACCACGCCTTCGCGCTCGCTGCGCACTTCAATGGCACTGAGACGAAACTCAGGCCCGAGAATGTCGCCAAGCCGCGTCAACTGTCCGGCCGGCCCGGGCAGGGCCGCCGCCCATGTCACCGGCGCGCGTTCTTCGCCGGCCATGGTGAAGGCGATATCCGGCCGTGCCATTGCGAGGCGGCGCACGACTTCGCGGATCGCTTCGGCTTCGGTGCGGTCGGTCTTGAGAAATTTCAGCCGGGCAGGGGTCGCGTAGAACAGATCGCTGACCTCGACGCGGGTGCCCTGCGACAGTGCGGCGGGCGCGATGTCAGACTTCTCGCCGCCATCGACGGTGCGCGACCAGGCGTGCGGCTCCGAGGCGTGGCGTGTGGTGATGCTCAGTCGTGCCACAGAGCCGATGGAGGGCAGGGCCTCGCCGCGAAAGCCAAGCGTGCGGATCTGCAGCAGGTCCTCGTCGTCGAGCTTCGAGGTGGCGTGGCGGTCCACGGCCAGGGTGAGATCGGCATGGGTCATGCCGCCGCCGTCGTCGGTGATGGCGATCTTCCGCCGTCCGCCGCCATCGGTGAAAATCTCGACCCTCGAGGCGCCGGCGTCAATGGCATTCTCCACAAGCTCCTTCACCACGCTGGCCGGCCGCTCCACCACTTCGCCGGCGGCGATGCGGTTGACGATGGTTTCTGGGAGCTGGCGAACGGGCATGGAGATGCTGCTGGGGTACGAAGCCGGGCGATTTGCGCCTGACGTTCAGTTAGGCGTTTGATCGCGGCATTCTAGGGCCAGCCGGCCGGGCTGTCCCCGCGACAGGGCCGATTTTCCCCGGCCTTTATGCGAATCGGCCGCCCTTCTGGATCACCTCGATCTTGTAGCCGTCGGGATCGGTGGCGAAGAAGAACTGCGCCAGCGTGCGGCCCTCATGCTTGAAATCGCGCAGCGGCCCGGGCGCGAGCTTCTCGCGCTCGAAGCGGGCATGTTCCGCCGCCACGTCGTCCACGACGACGGCGAGATGGCCGTAACCGTCGCCCAGCACATAGGGCTCGGTGCGGTCGAAATTCACCGTCAGTTCGAGCTCGAAGGGCGAGGAGGGGTGGCGCAGATAGATCAGCGCAAAGTCAGGAAATGCGATGCGCTCGGCAATCTCGAGGCCAAAAGCGCGTTTGTAGAAGTCCAGTGCGCGCGCTTCGTCGAGCACGCGGATCATCGAATGAACGGGTTTGGCCATCGGGAGTGTCCTTGACGAGATAGGTTTGGAAATGGAGTTGCCGCTCAGTCGTCGAAGCGGCCGCCGCGGCCTGCCTTGACGTCGCTGCGGCGCTTCTTGCCGTCGAGGCGGCGCATCTTCGAGCCGAGCGTCGGTTTGGTGGCCCGCCGCGGCGCCTGCCGGAAAGCGGCTTCCTGCATCAGCTCCACCAGCCGCTCGATGGCGTCGGCCTTGTTGCGTTCCTGGGTGCGGAAGCGCTGGGCGTGGATCACGATCACGCCGTCCTTGGTCATGCGCTGGCCGGCGAGGGTCCGCAGCCGGATCGCGGTGTCCTCCGGCAGCGTCAGCTTGCGGCTGTCGAAGCGCAATTGTGCGGCGGTGGAGACCTTGTTGACGTTCTGCCCGCCAGGTCCGGACGCGCGGACGAAGACGATATCGATATCGTCTTCGTCGATGGCGATGGAGCGGGTGATCCGGAGCAGCATTCTGTCTCCGTAGCACAGGATACCGCGTTTTGCTTGGTGCCCCCGTGCGCTTGATCGCAGATCGCAAAGATATGCCCGGGACATAGCGGTAATGCTGGAACTGGCGCCATGCCGAGGCTTATCGTTGCACCATCAGTCAATCCGGACTTCTCATGACCAAGAATCCCCGCAATATTCTCACCATCGATATCGGCGGTACCCATGTGAAGGTGATGACCAGCCGTGAAGGGATCAAACGCGAATTCGAATCCGGTCCGGACCTGTCCGCGAAGGAAATGGTGCGCAAGGTCAAGGCGCTGACCAAAGACTGGCGCTATGACGTCGTCTCAGCCGGCTATCCCGGCCCGGTGGCCGGCAATCGTCCGCTCAAGGAGCCACACAATCTCGGCACGGGCTGGAAGGGTTTCGATTTCGAACGGGCATTCCGCAAGCCCACGAAGCTTGTGAACGATGCCATGATGCAAGCGGTCGGCAGCTATGATGGCGGCCGGATGCTGTTTCTCGGCCTCGGCACAGGACTGGGTGCGGCCATGATCATCGATGGTCTGTCCGAGCCGATGGAGCTCGGTCATCTGCCCTATCGTCACAAGATATTCGAGGATTATGTCGGCGCAGCCGGCCTGAAGCGGCTGGGCAAGAAGAAGTGGCGGCAGCGCGTGGCTGATGTCGTTGCTGATCTGACGGCTGCGCTGGAGCCCGACTATACGGTGCTCGGCGGTGGCAATGTGGAGATGCTCGACAAACTCCCGCACAAGACCCGGCGCGGCGACAACGCGAATGCGTTCAAAGGCGGCTTCCGGCTCTGGGATCCACCGAAGCCAGTGAAGCGCCGCTAGGACCGCCGTGACCCACTGCGTTCGACCAGCTTCACCATGACCTGCAGCGCATGGTTGGTCGGCGTCGGAATGCCGTGCTCGGCGCCTTTCCGGACAATGAAGCCGTTGAGGAAGTCGATCTCCGACGGCTTGCCGCGGGCGAGATCCTGCGATGTCGAGGATTGCTGAAGCGGCATGCTGGCCGCGAGGGCGAGCGTCTTGTCCAGGAGGTCGGCGGGAAGCGATACGCCGCAGGCGCGCGCCACCGCCATGCATTCCACGACGGCATTGGTGACGATGTCAGGCACGCCCTGGACCTTGAACATCTCGCCATAGGCAATCCCGGCCACCGCCGAGAGCGCGTTATAGGCGCAGTTGTTGATGAGCTTCGACCACTGTACCGCGTCGATATCGCTGGCGATGGTAGTTGGCACGCCGGCGTCGAACAGCAGCTTCGCCAGCCTTTCGCTCTCGGGCGATGCGCCGATGATCAACTCGCCGCGGCCATTGTGCTTCACATGGCCTGGACCCGGCATCTCGGAGGCCACATAGACGGCGGCGGCGATCACCGGCTGGCTGAGGATGGCGCGCAGGCGCTCGGGATTGTCGACGCCGTTCTGCAGGCTCAGCACGATGGAGTTGAACTTGAGCACAGGTTTGAGCGTGCCTGCTGAACTGTCCGTATCGCCGGACTTCACGGCGAACAGAACGAGGTCCGGCGGCGCGAGATCGGTGCTCTGCGTCACCGCCTTCGCCGGAATGAACCCGTCGAACTCGGCGCTCTCGAACCGAAGGCCGCGTGCATTGATGGCATCGACATGGATCTGGCGTCCGACCAATGTCACGTCATGGCCGGCGCGCAGCAGCTTGGCGCCGTAGTAGCAGCCAACCGCTCCGGCACCGATCACCGCGATCCGCACGGCGGCGCCTCAGTTGGCCTTCGGTGCCGGGGCTACCGGCGCTGCGGCCGCCTGCGGCGCGCGGCCGACGACGACGGTCAGCAGGCCATCTGCCCACAGCTTCTTCGCTGCCGCCTTGGCCTGGTCCAGCGTCACGGCATCGACCACGACATTGCGCTTCTCGATGTAATCAATCGGCAGTCTGTCGAGCTGGTATTGCAGCAGTGCGCCGGCCAGTTTCGACGAGGTGTCGAGCGCCAGCATCTGCGAACCCTTGAGATAGGATTTGGCCTCATCCAGCTCGCGCTGGGTCGGACCCTGCTCGGCCATGCGTTTCACTTCGCTGGTCACGGTATCGACCGTCTCGGTGGCGCGGTCGGCGCGAGTCGCGGTGCTGCCGATATAGATGCCGGAATGCTGCATCCACAGCAGCGAACCACTGACGGAATAGACCAGGCCCCGCTTCTCGCGCACTTCGTGATACAGCCGCGACGACAGCGTGCCGCCGCCGAGGATGTGATTGACGATATAGGCGGCCATGAAATTCGGATCGTCGCGTTTGACGCCCGGGCTGCCGAAGGTGATGACCGTCTGCGGCACGTCCAGCGTCACGGATTCCTTCTGCGGCGGCTTGGCTGCCGTGACTTCCGGGATCGGCGTCAGTGTCGCCTTGGCGGGCAGGCCACCGAAGGTCTTGTCCAGCAATGTCGCGAGCGTATCGGAATCGACGTCGCCGACCACGGCAATCTTCAGCGTGTCCTTCGCGACGATGCGTTGCTTGTAGGCCTTGATGTCATCGACATTGATGGTCGGCACGTCGGTCAGGCTGCCGTTGGACGGTCGGCTATAGGGATGGTCGCCGAATGCCACCTGCAGAAACTTGCGCGTCGCCAGCGAATTCGGGTTCGAGGTTTCGCGGCGCAGGCCGGACATGATCTGCGCGCGGATGCGCTCGACATCGGGGGCATCGAAGCGTGGCGACGTCAAAGCGAGGCGGGCGAGGTCGAACGCCTCGTCGCGATGCTCTTTCAGCATGCGCAGTGAGCCACGCAGGTAATCGCGCTGGGCGTTGAAGTTGAGCTCGATGGCGCGGCGTTCCATGCGATCGCGGAAGGTCGTGGAATCGAGATCGCCCGCGCCTTCGTCCATCAGGCTGGCCACCATGTTGGCGGTGCCGGATTTATCCTTCGGATCCTGTGCCGCACCGCCGCCGAACGCATATTCCATTGCGATCAGGGGAACGGTTGCATCCTGCACGAACCAGGCTTCGATGCCGCCTGGCGTCACGAGCCGCTGCACCTTGGCCGCGGCGAAAGATGGCGTCACCGTCAGGGTGACGAGTGAGAAGGCGGTAGCGACGGCAATGCCGAGGCGGCCGGCGTTGAAGATGATGCTCACGACCGCTTCTCCTCGCGCTTCGGCGCAGATGTATCCTTGATCAGATAGCCGGTGACCGAGCGCTTCTTGTCGAGCCAGGTCTGTGCGGCTGCACGGACCTGTTCGGCGGTGACCGCCTTGATGCGGTCGGGCCAGCTACGGATGTCCTCGACGCTGAGGCCCGTGGTGAGTGCCGCGCCGTACCAGCGTGCCAGCGAGGCCTGGCTATCCTGCGCATAGGTGGCTTCGGCGACGAGCTGCGTCTTGACGCGTTCGAGGTCGGCAGCCGGCACCGGGTTGGTCGCGAGGTCGGCGATCACGGCGTCGATGGTCTTTTCGATATCGGCGAATTCGGCGCCCGGCTTCGGCGAGGCCGAAATCAGGAACTGTGCGCTGTCGAGTGCAGTGCCCTGGTAGCTGGCACCGGCATTGATCGCGAGCTGTTTGTCGATGACGAGGGCGCGGTAGAGATATGAGTTCGCGCCGCCGCCGATCAATTGGCCAAGCACATCGAGTGCCTGGCTCTCGCCGGCCGCAGCGGTGGTTGCTGACGGCACCAGATAATAGCGGCGCAGGCTTGTCTGTTCGACACGCGGATCGGACAGCGTCACCGTGCGCGGCGCGGCGGGCGTCGGCTCCTGCGGGCGCATGCGGCGTTCGGGGATCGCCGGCTGTGCCGGGACTACGCCATAGGTGCGCTCCACCATCGGGCGGATCTCCTGCGGGTCGACATCGCCGGCAATGATCAGCGTCGCATTGTTGGGAGCGTAGAAGCGCTTGTAGAAGGCGAGCGCGTCCTCGCGGTCGAGCTTCTCGATTTCCTGATGCCAGCCGATGATCGGGCGGCCATAGGGATGGTTGAGATAGAGCGCGGCCATGATCTGCTCCGACAGCCGGGCATCCGGGCTGTTGGCGACGCGCATGTTGTATTCTTCCAGCACGACGTCGCGCTCGGGCAGCACGTTCTCGTCCTTCAGCACCAGGCCGGTCATGCGATCGGCCTCGAATTCCATCATCTTGCCGAGCTGGTCCTTGCTGATGCGCTGGTAGTAGCCGGTATAGTCGGTCGAGGTGAAAGCGTTCTCCTCGCCGCCGACGCGCTGCACGGTCTGCGAGAATTCACCGACCGGATGTTTCGCTGTGCCCTTGAACATCAGATGTTCGAGGAAATGCGCGAGGCCGGATTTGCCGGGCGTCTCGTCGGCGGAGCCGACCTTGTACCAGATCATCTGCGTCACGACGGGCGTGCGGTGATCCTCGATCACCACGACCTGCATGCCGTTATTGAGCTTGAACGTGGTTGGCGGCTTCGCGGTCACCGTCTGTGCGCGGGCGCCCGATATGGCGAGGGCGGGAGCCAGCAGCAAAGCGACGACTGCGACGGATCGTGCGGCAAGTCGGAATGAAGAGGTCATGGCGGGGCTAACAGCTCCAAAGCATGGGGGAAGAAAGCAAAGAGAAAGGCATGACCAAGCCATCGCGCGGGACACATCCGCGCGTGCAGGCTGATCGCAGTGAAAGGACGTCTTTGGAATGGCGGCGCAAAGGGAGCGCTGCGATCAGAACTTACCCGTCATCGGGTTGATGTTGTAATCGTTCTTCATGGTTTCCTTCGGCCCGGTGCCATAGGCATAGCCCGAGGCAGGCGTCTGGTAACCGGCTGGCGGCTGGGTCAGCGACTCGCGTGTCGGCTCGCCCTTGAATTCGGCGGTCTCACCCTTGTTGCTGCCGAACATGTTCTTGAACAGGCCACCCTCATAGCCGAGCTGCTTCGGGCTCAGCACGATGTTCTTGTTCGGATCGCCTGGTGAGGAATTGTCCACGGCGGACGAGGCGCCACGTGCGCGCTTCGGCGCCATCTCGCGCGGGGTCAACGGACGCGCGGCTTCCAGCACTTCTTCCGGACGTCCGGTCTTGGCGTTGGCGGCGGCTGCGCGGCGCTGCTGTACATCCGGATCCTTCGGCCAGTTGGCGACAGGCGCGGGGCCCTTGGCATCCGGCGGCGGCAGGTCGATCTTCGGCGGGACCACCAGCGGCGAGCGCTCACGGTAGTCGATCCCGGTGTTTTCCATATTGGTACCGCCGAGACCGGTCATGATCTGCTTGATGACCTTCTGCTCGAATGGCTGGTCTTCTTCCTCGGCATCCTGGGCGCGTGCGGCGCCTGCGGACATCACGAGACCAACGCTAAGGGCAACGGCGGTGAGGCGCAGGGCGCGCATCCAGGCGCCCGATGAAGTGTGCAGAGCCCAACCGGTTTCGGTCTCGCGCATCGTGTTCATCCTGTTCAAATATCTGGCGGATCGCAAGAATCCGAAGAATCCTGGTGCGGTTCCGCTGGTATCGCCCTTGGCCTTGCGTATCGGCTGGGATCAGGGCGCTTTTGCGGCGGGTACCGTGAAGAAAGAGTCATACAGCAGGGCCGCTACACCGGCAACAATGGCGACATCGGCAAGGTTAAACACGTACCAGTTGTAGGTCTTGCCTGATATTTCGACGTGCAGCAGGGCGAAATCGACCACCGCGCCATAGGCGAACCGGTCGATGGCATTGCCGATCGCGCCCCCGATGATCAGTCCCAGCCCGATCGTGGCCAGTCTGGTCTCCGATTTCGCCATCCAGACGGCCAGTGCCACCACCGCGATGGCCTTGATGGCCACCAGCACGACCTGACCGGTGGGGCCGGAATCGGAGAACCAGCCGTAGCTGATGCCGGTATTCCAGGCCAGGACGAGATCGAAGAACGGTGTGATCCTGACCAGGCCGCGATGGCCGAGATCGAAGGCATAGAGCAGCCACAGCTTCGTCGCCTGATCGAGGATCAGGACGACGATGGCTGCGATCAGCCCGGAGCGGACGGCTGGTTTCAAACAGCCACTCCCAGCGCCTTCCATTCCCGCAGCGCCTGCGCATCGCGTGGGGTGACGTCGGGATAGTCCTTGTCCTCGCCCACGGTCGGCAGGATCTTCCACGACCGCGCACATTTGGTGCCGACGGCCTTTTCCACGACCACGGCAACGCCGGGCACGTCGTTCAGCGCGAAGGCGCCTGCGGGCGCTTCGGCATTGGTCAGCATCGCATTCGAGGTGATGCAGATTTCGGCCAGATCGACGTCAGCCAGTATGGCAAAGATCGCGGGGTCTGTGACATGGATCAGCGGTGAGGCCTCCAGCGACGAGCCGATATTCTTGGCAGCACGCTCGACTTCCAGTGCGCCGGTAACGACGCGGCGCACATTGCGGATGGTTTCCCACTTCGCGGCGAGCGCCTCGTTACGCCAGGCCGGCAGCGTCTTCTGGAACGTTTCGAGATGCACCGACACGGAGCTGCTGCCATAGCGCGACAGCCACGCCTCCTCGGCGGTGAAGCTCAGAATGGGTGCGAACCAGGTCACGATCGAACGGAACAGGTAGTCGATCACGGTCAGCGAGGCCTTGCGTGTTACCGACGACGGCGCGTCGCAATACAGCGTGTCCTTGCGGATGTCGAAATAGAAGGCCGACAGTTCGGTGTTCATGAAGGCGGCGAGCGTGGCCACCACCGTCTTGTAGTCGAAATCGGCATAGGCCTGCCGCACCACCGCATCGACTTCCGAGAGACGATGCAGCATCAGCCGCTCGAGCTCCGGCATATCGTCTGCCTTGACGCGCTCCTCGTCGTGGAAATGCGCGAGGCTGCCGAGCATCCAGCGCACGCTGTTGCGCAGCTTGCGATAGGTCTCGATGGTGTTCTTGATGATCTCCGCGCCGATGCGCTGGTCGTCGGCATAATCGGTGGCGCAGACCCAGAGCCGCAGGATGTCGGCGCCGGAGTCCTTGATGATCTTCTGCGGCTCGATGGTGTTGCCGATCGATTTCGACATCTTGCGACCGTTTTCGTCGAGCGTGAAGCCGTGGGTCAGCACGACGTCGAACGGTGCGCGGCCGCGGGTGCCGCTGCTCTCCAGCAGCGACGACTGGAACCAGCCGCGGTGCTGGTCGGAGCCTTCCAGATACATGACGGTGTCCGCGCCGCCCTCTACCTTGCGCTTGATGCCGGCAAGGCCGGGGAAGTGCACGGGGTCTTCGAGCACGAAGGCGTGTGTGGAGCCTGAGTCGAACCAGACGTCGCAGATGTCGTCGACCTTCTTCCACTCCTCATTGGCAAGCGAGCCGAGGAAATGTTCGCGCGCGCCTTCGGCATACCAGGCGTCGGCGCCTTCCTTCTCGAACGCGTCGGAAATGCGCTTGTTGACAGCGTCGTCCTGCAGGATCTCTGCGGAGCCGTCGCCCTTCTCGCGCACGAACACCGCGATCGGCACGCCCCAGGCGCGCTGGCGCGAGATCACCCAGTCGGGCTTGGTGTTGATCATGCCGTTGATGCGGTTCTGGCCGGTGGCCGGAACCCATTGCGTGACCTTGATGGCTTCGAGGGCGCGGTGACGCAGCGTGTCGCCGGGCTTCGCCTTGCCGTCGTCCGCCATAGCTCCCGGCTTGCCGCGAGCGTTCACTTCCAAAATGTCCTTGTCCATCGCGATGAACCATTGCGGCGTGTTGCGATAGATCACCGGCTTCTTCGAGCGCCAGGAATGCGGATATTGATGTTTCAGGCGCGCACGCGCCACCAGCATCCCGCGCTCGACCAGCGCCTTGATGACGGCCTCGTTGGCGTCGCCCTTCTCGCCCTTGTCGTTGATTACGCGGGTGCCGGCGAAGCCCGGTGCCTGTTCGGTCAGCGCACCGTTCTCATCAACCGTGTAGGGGATCGTGGTCGCGATGCCGCGCTCGGTGAGCTGGCGGCCATTCGACGTCCAGATATCGAAGTCGTCGCGGCCATGGCTCGGCGCGGTATGCACAAAGCCGGTGCCGGTATCGTCGGTGACGTGATCGCCGTCGAGCAGCGGCACGATGAAATCATAACCGCCGGCGAGACCCTTGAGCGGATGACGGCATTCGAGATCCTCGAGGATGTCGGAGGACAGCTCGCTGCTCTTCTTCCAGGAGGCCACGCGCGCCTGCTTGAACACGCTCTCGGCCAGCGCATCGGCAAGGATCAGGAGATCGCCGGTCTTCAGCCAGTTGTCCTCCGGCGCCTCGGTGACCTCATAGAGGCCATAGGCGATCTTGCTGGAGAACGAGATGGCGCGGTTGGCCGGCAGCGTCCACGGCGTGGTGGTCCAGATCACCACCGCGGCCTTGGCGAGCCGGCCGAATTCGGCAGCAACCGGGAATTTCACCCACACCGCGTCCGACGTGTAGTCCTCATATTCGACTTCCGCTTCGGCCAGCGCGGTCTTCTCGACCACGCTCCACATCACAGGCTTCGATCCGCGATACAGCGTGCCATTGGCCGCGAACTTCATCAGCTCGCGGGCGATCTGCGCTTCGGCGAAATAGTCCATGGTGGCGTAGCGGCCGGCCCAGTCGCCGATGATGCCGAGTCGCTTGAATTCCTCGCGCTGGATGTCGAGCCACTTGTTGGCATAGGCACGGCATTCCTGGCGGAACGCGATCATCGCCGCGCCGTCCTTGAAGTTCGGCTTGACCTTGCCCTTGGAGCGGTAGTTCTCTTCCTCGATCTTCCACTCGATCGGCAGGCCGTGACAGTCCCAGCCCGGCACGTAGTTCGAGTCAAAGCCCAGCATCTGCTGGCTCTTGGTCACCACGTCCTTGAGGATCTTGTTGAGCGCATGCCCGATATGGATGTTGCCATTGGCATAGGGCGGCCCGTCATGCAGCACGAATTTCGGCTTGCCCTTGGCGGTCTCGCGGAGCTTGCCGTAGAGGTCGATCTCGTTCCAGCGCGCCAGCATTTTCGGCTCGCTGGTCGGCAGGCCTGCGCGCATCGGAAATTCGGTCTGCGGCAAATAGAGGGTCTTGGAATAGTCGTGGGTGTCAGATTTGGCGGGCTTGTCGGACATAATGGCTCTGGCTTGCTCGAATGGCGCTGAAACGCGTGAAAACGCGATGAAACTGGACGGTCCCGGTCTTGCGCCGAGCGAAGCTCAGGCGGAAGCCGGGCCGATAATGCTTATGATGGGGCGCCGTGCAGACATCCGGCACTCAATAGCAGCCGGGGAGACGATCGCAAAGGGTCGGATTAGCCCCGTTTGCCAATCACCCGGGCCGGATTGCCTGCCACGGTGGCGCCGTCCGGAACGTCCCGGGTCACGACACTGCCGGCGCCGATCACGGCGCCGTCACCGATGGTGACGCCGGGCACGATAATGGCCCCGCCGCCGATCCAGACATCGGCGCCGATTTTGACCGGCCGGCCGAATTCCAGTCCGCTGCGGCGGGTCTCGGCGTCCCGCGGATGGTCGGCAGCGTAGATCTGCACGGCCGGGCCGATTTGCGTCCGGTCGCCGATGGAGACCGCGACAATGTCCAGGATCACGCAGTTGAAATTCAGGAAAACGTTGTCGCCGAGATGGATGTTGTAGCCGTAGTCGCAGAAGAACGGCGGCCGGATCACGCAGTCGGCGCCGACCTTGCCGAAATGCTCGGCGAGCAGTGTCCGTCGTTCGGCGACAGGCCGGTCCAGCTGCGCGTTGTATTTCGCGAGCCAGGCCTTGTTGGCCTTCTCGTCAGCGACCAGTTCGGCGCTGCCGGGGCGATAGAGTTCGCCGGCGAGCATTTTCTGCTTTTCGGTCCTGGTCAGTCGATGTCTCCCAGCTTCGGAAACGCATCCGGCGCAGCCGCCAGCGCGGCCCGCGCTTTGGCGCTGTCGTCGTCCATCTGGCGGATCAGGGGTTCGATGCCCTCGAATTTCATTTCATCGCGGATGAAGGCAATGAAGGCGACGTCCAGTGCCTGGCCGTAAAGGTCGCCCTTGAAGTCGAACAGGAAGACTTCGAGCAAAGGCGCGCCGTTATCGAAGGTCGGGCGGCGGCCAAAGGATGCAACGCCGTCGAAGCGCTCGTTTCCGCGGCCGACCCGCACGGCGTAGATGCCGTGCTTGAGGCCGCAATTGTTATTCAAGCGGATATTGGCGGTGGGATAGCCGAGGTCGCGGCCGAGCTTCTTGCCATGGATCACTTCGCCGGTGATGAACCACGGCCCGTTCAGCATCTCCGTGGCCTCGGTCACCTGGCCCTCGGCCAAGGCCATGCGGATGGCCGTCGAAGACACCGGGCGCTCATCGATATCGACATGCGGCTGGATGTCGACCTCGATGCCGAGGCGCGGCGCTTCGTTGGCCAGCAGGCTGGGCGAACCGACGCGGCCTTTGCCGAAATGAAAGTCGTAGCCGACGGCGATGCCGCTGATGCCGAGACGCTCAATGAGATCGTGGTGAATGAAGTCTTGCGCCGTGGTGCTGGCGCGTCCCTTGTCGAAGGTCATCACGACGGCGCCGGCGAGGCCGGTTCCCGCCAGCAGGCGCAGCTTGGCGGCTTCGTCGGAGAGCCGGAACTGCGGCGTGTTCGGGCTGAAGAAACTGCGCGGATGCGGCTCGAAGGTCACCGCCAAAGCGCTTGTTTTATGCAGTTCCGCCATGCGTAACGCAGCACCGATGACGGCGCGGTGGCCGAGATGGACGCCGTCGAAATTACCCATTGCCACGACGCATCCGCGCGGGATGGCATTGGCGGGCGTTGTGTCGCGGATCACGCTGAAAGCAGTCGTCATGATTGGATTCGTTGGTGGTTTTGGCGGGTGAGGGACCGTGGCGCGCCCACCACGTCGAAGTCAAGCGAAGGTAAAATCGGCTTTCTTCTCGAATTTGACGAATTTCGCGCCATGGGGCGGTTAACTGGAAATTTAACCCACCCTGCTAATTCTGGCTCCGGGCCGCGGACAGCAATACTCGCCAATCCCGGTTGGAACGGTTTGCCTGACGGCAAATATCATTTTTTGCATTTGCGTATCGTGCCTCAGGGGGAATGAAGATGGCGGTTGATTTGTCGATGACGGTGCTGGTGGTGGACGATTACAACACCATGATCCGCATCATTCGCAATCTTCTGAAGCAGCTTGGTTTCGAACACATCGACGATGCCAGCGATGGTTCGATGGCGCTGGAAAAGATGCGCACCAAGAAGTATGGCCTCGTGATTTCCGACTGGAACATGGAGCCGATGACGGGCTACGACCTGCTCAAGGAAGTCCGCGCCGACCCCAACCTGTCGCAGACCCCTTTCATCATGATCACGGCAGAATCCAAGACCGAGAACGTGATTGCCGCCAAGAAGGCCGGCGTGAACAACTACATCGTCAAGCCGTTCAACGCGGCGACGCTGAAGACCAAGATCGAAGCCGTGTTCCCGGACACCGTGCCGGCGTAAGCCGCGCAGCTTCGCTCAGAGCTTTTGAGTTTCGCAATGCCCGGCCTCGCGCCGGGCATTTTCATGTCTGCAAAGAAGCAAGCGCGGATGCGTCGCGCGGCTAATGATCGTCCCTCCTCGTCATTCCGGGGCGCAAAGGACCGCGAAGCGGGCCGGCGCGAACCCGGAATCCCGGAGTGTTTTGCGCTGAACATGTCGGGCTTCCGGGTTCGCGATACGCCGCCTTCGGCGCCTCCTCACGCCCCGGAATGACCGAGTGGCGGCCGCAAGACAGCGCCTAAACATTTTTTCCTATTCCTCATTGACAGCATCCCTAACTTGATTATATTCCCCTCCGTCCTGCCCCACCGAGAGGGGCGATCGCGATCGTCACGTTCGCGGGGTGGGATGCGGTGGACGCCGGAGATGCGGCGTCACGCGGTTCATGGGGGAACGTCTGTCTTCGGGCAGGACGGATCTGCGCCAGCACTGCCACTGGCAAGGACACGGCCGACCTTGAGATGGAAAGATCCCTGGACAGTGTGACGGACGACCAAATCGAAACGCGTTCGGCCAAGTGCTTTGCGGCTACCCTGTCCCTCCGCCCTGGGACATTAATTTTGGTGATGGGACCGTTCGCCATGGCAGATGTGCAGGCAACCGAAAAAACACCGTATGCGGAACGTCGGGCACTTGCCTGACGCCTCCGAAAGTCCTGATGCACACTAACCTGCGGAAGACCGCATTCGCATCAGGCCCAAGGGTGCAACGGGCACCCGGCGTTCCGCACGCCCTCTCACAGGAGGGTGGGAATGCGACAGACGACGGCGCCCCCGCGCCGCAAACAATGGGGGTGATGACGCATGTCTGAAGGGTAGTGGCTGTTTGACAGTTGAATCTGCAACGGCGCGACGTGGACGTCCCAAACACCGCCGTCATGCCCGGCGCATGCCGGGTATCCACGCCTTGGCGACGTCCACAGCAAGACGTGGATGGCCGGAACAAGTCCGGCCATGACGAACATGGGACGCGGTGCGTAGGATGGGTAGAGCGCAGGCGCGCTTGCGCCGGAGCGAAACCCATCAATTGCAGACGAAGAAAGCGATGGGTTTCGCTGCGCTCTACCCATCCTACGATGTGCGCCTTACCTCAGCTCACCACTTCAATTCGCGCATCAGCGCTTTCGGTGGATGGCCGAACAGTTCCTTCACTTCCGCGGCGCCCATCTGTTCGATGCCTTCGAAATCGCCGGCATGGATGCCGCGGGTGACGAACAGCAGGTCGATGCCATAGGCATGCGCGCCGGTGAGATCGGTGCGCACGGAATCGCCGATGGCCAGCACGCGATCCAGCGCCGTGTGCTGGCCGCGCTTCGCCTTGGCCAGTGCCATCGCCTGATCGTAGATCGGCCGATGCGGCTTGCCGTAGAAGATCACCTCGCCGCCCATCTCGCGATAGAGTTCAGCGACCGCGCCGGCGCAATAGATCAAGCGGTCGCCGCGCTCGACGATGATGTCGGGATTGGCACATACGAGCGTCAGCTTGCGCGCCAGCGCTTGTTGCATCATGTCGCGATAGTCGTCGGCGGATTCGGTCTCGTCGTCGAACAATCCGCTGCAGACGATGTAGTCGGCCTGTTCGAGCTGGGTGAGCTTCACATCGAGGCCGCGATGGATAGAACTGTCGCGGTCCGGCCCGATCAGATACATCGCCTGACCCGGCCGGCCGGCGACGAAATTGCGCGTGAGGTCGCCGGACGAGACGATGGCGTCATAGGTGTCGTCAGCGACGCCGAGCTTGCGGAGCTGCCGCTGCACGGAGTCGGCGGGGCGCGGCGCATTGGTGATCATGATCACCGTGCCGCCATTGGCGCGAAACGTATGCAACGCCTCGCAGGCTTCGGGGAACGACTCGAGGCCGTTATGGACGACGCCCCAGATGTCGCTGAGGACGACGTCGACATGTCCGGTGAGGTCGCGCAAGCGCTCGACGAAACGCAGTGTGGTCATGAATTGAGGGCCGATCAGTTCGGGCCGGTGGCGCGGCGCGCCAGCGCGGCATTGCCGGTGGAGCGCGGCGGCTCAGGCCGCGCAGGCGTGGTTGGGGCGGATCTCGCTAGGCCATTGGGGTCCGTGGGCGCCTTTGCGGGGTCCTTGGCGGAGGGATTTGGCGCACCGCCATTGGCCGGCGTTTCCGGCCTGAGCGGGCGGGGCGCCGCGAACAGGAAGCCTTGCCCGAACCGGACGTCGAAGTCGAGCAGGTCGACCACGGCCCGTTCGCCCTCGATTCGCTCGGCGATCAGGTCGATTCCGAACCGGCCGAGCAGGTCGGAGAGATCGGCGGGATGAATGTCGGAATTCGACGTCTGCTTGGGGTCGAGCAGGAGTGCTGCCGGTACCTTGATAAAGCGCACGCCGCGATCGGCGAGGTCGCGGGGTTCGATCCGCAAATCCGTGACGTGATCGATGGAGAAGCGGTAGCCGCGCTGGGCGAGGGCGGCGAGATGCTCGCTCTCGATCGGGCCGAGATTGCGGAACACGTTCTGCTTGAATTCCAGCACGAAGGACGGCGCCAGTGCGCGATTGGCTTCGAGGAAGTCGATGCATTGCGCGAAGGTCTCGGCATTCGACAGGGTCGCGCCAGCCATGTTGCAGAACACGCCGACATCCTTGTTGCGCACCATCAGGCGGCGCAGCACCTGCATGCAGCGCAGCAGCACGATGTGGTCGATCTGGCCCATCAGGCCGGCGGCTTCTGCGGGACCGATGAACTCGTCGGCGGTGATCACCTGATCCTTGTCGTCGCGCAGCCGCGTCATCGCCTCGTAGAAGCGCACCTTGCGCTGCGGCAGCGTGACCATCGGCTGCAGATAGATGTCGATGCGGTTGTCGGCGATGGCATCCTTCACCATGGCGGTGAACTGCGCATTGTCGCGCGTCGGCTTTGCCTCCGGCCGGACGACGATCGCAGGTGCCGTCGGTGTCACGGTGTCTTCGGCGACCTCGACGGCGAGCGGCACATCGGCAGCGGTTACGGGGTTGACCGGTGGCGATGGCGGCGCGATCGCCGCCGAAACAGTCGCCGGCGCAGGCATCGCTGTCAGCATGTCTTCGTGGGTGGCGACCGATGTGGCGAGTTGCTTCACCAGCGCACCCAATTCGCCGATCTCGCCGGCGACGGTCTGGATACGGTCCTGATTGGCTGTGCCGGCGGATGCGATCTTGCTCTCGACCACGGCGAGGCGGCGGCCGAATTCGGCGACCTGCCGCGCAAGGTCAGCGGTGCCGCGCGACAGATCGGTGATCTGGCCTGTGGATTCGGTGCGGTCTTTGATGCGCATCGACACCGCGTTGTAGAGGATCATCACGGTGAGCGCAGTCAGTGCGACGATGGCAGATTCGTAGCCACTGATGCCGGCGATCGCATACAGCACCAGGCCAAGCGAAGCTGAGACCAGCACCATGCAAATGCCGACAAAAATCGTGGAGATGCGGATCATAACGCGCGCAACATCCTCAAATCCAAACTCCTGCACGGCACGACAAAGGTCCGGCCGCGAGCGCTCCCGGCGCTAAGTACCCGGCCAACCTTAGCATTATTGTTGATTCGGAAAGCAGGGCTGGGAGAACTTGCCCACCGGTGCTTTTGCACCTCAGGCGCTGGCGCGGCCGAGCGTATCGGCCATGGCGGCGCCACGTGCGCCCATCGGTCGTCCAGGTCCGACGGTGGTATCCACGGCGGTCTGGTGCTCGATCTCGGAATTCAGTTCGGCCCCGCACAGAACGATGATCGCGGACATCCACATCCACATCATCAGGCCGATGGCGGCGCCGAGCGAGCCGTAAGTGGCACTGTAATTGCCGAAATTTGACAGGTACCAGGACAGCAGGGCCGAGCCGGTCAGCCAGAGCAAGGCGGCGACGAGGGTGCCGATGCTGAGCCATTCCCAGCGCGCGCCGGGGCGGCTCGGACCAAAGCGATAGAGAATGCCGAGCGCCAGCACGACCACCAGCAGCAGAAGCGGCCAGCGCGCGAGGCTGATGATCGTCTTGCTGTCGGTTGCGAGACCGATCCGGTCCAGCGTCAGCGGCAGCGCAACCACGGCGCTGACCATCAGCAGCAGGGCGGCAATGGCGCCGGTGGTGAAAGCGAGCGAGAGCATATTGAGCTTGATGAAGCTGCGCTTCTCGCGCTCGCCATAGACGACATTGAGCGCATCGATCACGGCCTTTACACCGGCATTGGCACTCCACAGCGCCAGCGCAAGGCCGAACAGGAAGGTGAGGCCGAGTTTGGCCTGGCCATTGGCGAGCACGCGCGCGATCTGGTCCTGCACGATCTGGAACGAGCCATCCGGCAGCATCAGCGCCAGCGTCTGCAGATTGTCGGAGATCGTCGAGGCATCGGCGAACAACCCGTAGCAGGAGACCAGTGCGGTGATGGCCGGAAAGACGGCGAGCAGGCCGAAGAATACGACCCCGGCCGCAATCGCCAGCAGCCGGTCCTCGTTGATCTGTTCGTAGGTGCGCCACAGCACGTCCTTCCAGCCCCTCCATGGAATCTGCAGCGGGCTGGACGAATGGCGGCCGCGTCCGGACTGGGCGAGTTCGCGGGTGAATGTCTGTGGTGGCGGGACGTCGGTGTCGCCGATCGGTTGCGGCTCATCGACAACGGACCTCTCTGCGGTGCGCGCCGAGAAAAAGCTCTGCAACGCGAGCACGGCGAAGGTCGTCGCTGCGACCAGCAGCAGACTGTCCGTGTCGGATCGGCGGACGGCCATCAGGCGTTCGCTTTGCTCGCGGGTCTGCGGGCAGGGGCCGGCTGCGCAAGGCTGCGGCGCCTCGCAAAGGCCCAGCCGGCAAGCGTCGCGGCGAGCACCAGTCCGGCTTTCACCGGGCCGCTGCTCTGCGGGGGCTGTGCGGAGCGTGTGCTCGGCCTGAATTCGTTCGGCGCGGGTGCGCGATGCGGTGCGGCCGACGTGACCTGCTCATGCTTGCCGGGGCTCGCATTGATCGCGACGCGCAGTCGGCTGCCCAGACTCGGAAACTGTTTCGTGGGGCGCTTCAAGCGACTCGCCGCGAGGATGGCGAAGAGCGCAGCGAGCACCAGCAGTAATGCACCGGTTGCGCCAAAGGCCTGAAACAGCCCGTAGCGCAGTTCGATCCAGCGAAACAGCGCGGTGGCGCCCACCAGCAAGGTGGCGATCAGAAAGACGCCTGCGGCAGCATAAAGTCCGGCAGCGACCGCATAAGAGACCGCGATGCCCTGGGTCTGCTCACTGCGGTCACGGACATAGGACGACGTGGCGCGCTTGACCTGATTGAGCTTGAGCGCCAGCCCTGTTTGTAGCAGGGCGCTTGCGAGCGGTGGCATATTGAAAGCCTCGTTCTGCGCCGGCCAAATTCGGAATGTTTGCGGCGACCGGCATTTAAAATTGAACGGGGAGGCATGACGAAGGTTCCGCCGTGGCGAACCTTGTGGCGTTGCGCATGGCCAACCTCAGGTGATCGCGGGGCCGAACGCTTGCCGGTTCCTGCCTGCGCTGGTACCACGCCGCTATGAGCGAAAAGTCTGAAAAGCCCAAAAAACCCCAGAAACTGCGCGCGCGTCTGCCGCGCGGCCTTGGCGACCGCGGACCGGCCGATATCGCCGCGACCCGGCGCATGACCGACACCATCCGCGAGGTCTATGAACGCTACGGCTTCGAGCCGGTCGAGACCCCGACCATGGAATTCACCGATGCGCTCGGCAAATTCCTGCCCGATCAGGACCGGCCGAACGAGGGCGTGTTCTCGTTCCAGGACGATGACGAGCAGTGGATCTCGCTGCGCTACGACCTGACGGCGCCGCTGGCGCGCTATGTCGCCGAACACTGGGACGCGCTGCCGAAGCCATATCGCAGCTACCGTGCAGGTTACGTCTATCGCAACGAGAAGCCGGGCCCCGGTCGCTTCCGCCAGTTCATGCAGTTCGACGCCGACACCGTCGGCTCCGGCTCGCCGGCGGCGGATGCCGAAATGTGCATGATGGCGGCCGATGCGATGGAAGCGCTCGGCATTCCGCGTGGCAGCTATGTGGTGCGCGTCAACAACCGCAAGGTGCTCGATGGGGTGATGGAGAGCATCGGCCTCGGCGGCGACGAGAACGTCGGACGTCGCCTCACGGTGCTGCGCGCCATCGACAAGATGGACAAGTTTCCGGTCGACGAGATCAAGAAGCTGCTCGGCCCCGGCCGCTGGGATGGCGGCGAGGAAGGCAAGGGCGATTTCACTAAGGGTGCGGGACTCTCGCCGGACGATTCTGAGACAGTACTGCGCAGTCTCGACGCAGCGAGCGAGCCGACTGCGAAGCTCGATAGCTCCGATGCATACAAGCAGGGACGCGCCGAGCTTGCCGAGATCGAAAAGCTGATCACTGCGGCGGGCTATCAAACCGATCGCATCAAGATCGATCCGTCTGTCGTGCGCGGCCTCGAATACTATACCGGCCCCGTCTATGAAGTTGAACTCACGCTTGAAACCAAAGACGAAAAGGGCCGTCCCGTTCGCTTCGGCTCCGTCGGCGGCGGTGGTCGTTACGATGGTCTCGTCTCGCGCTTCCGCGGCGAGCCGGTGCCCGCAACCGGCTTCTCGATCGGCGTCTCGCGCCTGCAGGCGGCGCTGACGCTGCTCGGCAAGATCGACACCACGCCGGATTTCGGCCCGGTCGTCGTCACCGTGTTCGATCGCGACCGTGTCGCCGATTATCAGAAGATGGTTGCGAGCCTGCGCAATGCCGGCATCCGCGCCGAACTCTATCTCGGCAATCCCAAGAACATGGGCAACCAGCTGAAATATGCCGACCGGCGCAATTCACCGTGTGTGATCATTCAAGGCTCCGACGAAAAGGCGACCGGCGAAGTGATGCTGAAGGATCTGATCCTCGGTGCCGGACTGTCGGATCTGGAAGGTGACCGCGACGCCTATCTGCAGAAGCAGGCAGAGGCGCAGACCAAGATCACGGAAACCGATCTCGTCAGTGCGGTCCGCAAGATTCTCGACAAGCACGGCGTGAAGTGGAGCTCATAACCATCCGTTGATCGTCATGCCCGGGCTTGTCCCGGCCATCCACGTCTTGTTTGATACGGTCGATTGAGAAAGTCGTGGATGGCCGGGACAAGCCCGGCCATGACGAGAGTGAAATCATAAAAGGAGACATCAATGCCTGAGATCACGATCAACCTGGCGGCCGGCCGCACCGACGAGCAGAAGAAGGGCATGATGCTCGACATCACTCAGGCGCTGGTGAAGAACCTCGGCGTCACTGCCGATGCCGTCGTCATCCAGATCAACGAAGCGCCGCTCAACAACAAGATGAAGGGTGGCCAGACCTTCGTCGAGCGCGCAGCCGCCGCGGCGAAGAAGTAAGCGTCTATCCAAACACTGCAATATTCTGACGGCTGGCCATGATGGGCCGGCCGTTTCGATTCCACAGCGTCATCGCCTGGCTGGAATAACCGCCGACGATCTGCTCGGCGACATTGCGGATCAGCCACCAGCCGTCATCGGTGGTGATCTCGTCGGTGAGCATGTCGATCGACCAGGTCATCGTGCTGATCGGCGAGGGCGTTGTGGATCGGACGGAAGCTGCCGGCGGCGGCGCGTCGGCCAAGGCCAGCAACGCCACCAGCGATGGCTGGATGCCGGGCTCGCGGTGGCGCAGCCACAGCATCATCTGCGGATCCTCGCTGCCGCTGAACGGCATCGAGCCCCCCATATGCCGGCCTTCGATATGCTCCAGGAAACGCAGCGTCGGAGGCGCGCGGCGAAAGAAGTCCGGGCAATGCTCCGGTGCTTTCAGTTCCGGCGTCCCGGTAACCACATGAGCAAAAGCCGATTCACGCGCGGCGCCGAAGCAGAACATGGCGCGGGTCGCGAGGCCTGCTTCGCCGACAAGATCGACACTGGCGAACAAGGTCGATTTGCCCTTGCGCAGAACGCTGGCGCGCAACTGCAATGGACCGGGGGCCGGGCCGACGAAAGCGATCTGCGCCGAGCGAAGTGGCGGCACGGCGCCGAATTCATTGAGCGCAGCCTGCATGCACAGTGCCGCGGCCAGACCGCCATAGACGGTACGGCCCTGTAGCCAGTCGTCGCTGACATGGGCGGCCCAGCCGTCGCCGGAGCGCGTCATGGACGACATCAATGCGGTGAATTCAGTCATGGAGCTGCCCTTCGGAGTTTCCTGTCGCTGGCGTCATGCACGCCATTGGGATGATTACCATCATCTATAGCGGAGAACGCAGCGGTGGAAAACATCGGCGCAGCGGGCGCGCGGCTCTATTGCGGCCGGTGCATGCCCTTCATCTTCTCGATGTCTTTGACATTCATCTTCATGCCGCCGGGCATCATGATGTCACCGGGCTTCTGGTCCGGCTTGCAGGCGCCGAGCCATTTGGCTTCCAGCTGCGTGGTGCTGTCGCCAGTGTTGGCCTTGGCGCCGCCCGAACTCTGCGAGGTGATCTTCATCGTATAGGCAGAGTTGAAATCGCCGGTGATCTCGGCATGCGACGTGCTGGTGGTGCCACCGATATTGCAGACCGAATCCGTGACATAGCCCGTCGCGGTCTTCTTCATCTCGTTCTTCGAACACATGTCCTTCGCCATCGGCGAGAAGGTCGTGTTCATGAACTTGTCGGTGGTCTCGTCGGTGCAGTGCTGCATCGTCATGCCGGGCATCCCGGCGCTGCCCTGCATCTTCATTTCCCAGAGCCCGGCCTTGCGCGCCGGCAACTCGATGGGATCGGCGATGGCGGGTATTGCCCACAACATCGCAGTCGCGCTCAAAACGGAAATATTCAACAGTGAAACACAGCGTCGCATCATGCCTGGTTCTCCCCAAGCCGATGAGACGCTGTGTCGCGTGAAAAGGTTCAGTAGCGAACGCGGAGCGGCCGATCCGAGGCGCCATAGGGCACCCAGCGGCAGGCGAACGAGACGTAGGCGCCATATTCCTGCGGTGCGCTCAGGAATTTCACGACCTTGCCGTAACGCGCGCAATGATCGATCGCCAGGGCGCGAATGTCGGTCTGGCTGATCAGGGATGTGGAGATGATGCCGCCGGTGTCATTGCCCTTGAATGGAGGCACCCAGTCGGCCTTGGCCGCGCTGCTCATGATCGCACCGCTCAGACCTGCAGCCAAAATCGCCAACCGAATCATTCGCATCACCGTCTCCATCGTTATGGGCACCTTAGAGGGCATCGGCGACGCTGAAAAGAACGCCGTCCGGGTTCTGACAGAGTTGTGCGCTGGGTGTGGCCGCGATGCACTTGACCCTGCACGGGCTTCGCGGCACGTTCCGGGAACAATCATCAGACGGCGGATTCCCCATGCGCGACCTCATTTCATCCTGGAAGAAAGCCGTCCTGGCTGCCGTTACCGGCGCCGTTCTCGGGCTTATGACCCTGGCTCCGGGCGCACAGGCTGCGAACCTGCTCGAGCTGAACTTCTGGCTGTCCGGGCCGAACTACGAGGGCCGTCTGGCGGATTGCGAAGCTGGTCTCTCGACGATTTCGTCGCAGTTCCAGGACAAGGAAAGCACCTTCTGGAATTCGGCGCTGCAGATTACCGGCTTCAGCCGAGTCCACGAGACGGCCTTCCGCCCTTGGACCTCCGACAACATCCCGCGCCGCTACTGCACCGCCGACGCGATGCTGACCGATGGCAAGACGCGCCAGGTGCATTACTCGATCATCGAGGATGGCGGCTTTGCCGGCTACGGCCAGGGCGTGGAATGGTGCGTCGTCGGTCTCGACCGCGACTGGGCCTATAACCCGCGTTGCCGGGCGGCGAAGCACTAAGCTTCGTTTGCGGATCCAACCCATTTTGTTCTTGAATTGTTCTTGATGCCTGATTAGGTTTGCCCTTCTCAGGGGTGGGGCGCGTCATGTTTCAGGCATTTCGACTTGTCATTTCGCTTGGGTTTCTCGCGCTCGCGGCGCTGAGCGTCGATCCGGCCTCAGCACAGGACCGCCGGCAGAACGCGCCGGGCGAATTCGATTTTTACGTATTGTCGCTGTCGTGGTCGCCGAGTTTCTGCGAGGCGGCCCAGGAGCGCGGTGGCAACAACCGCTCGGCCCAGATGCAATGCGGCGGCCGGCCTTACTCTTTCGTGGTTCATGGCCTGTGGCCGCAATATGACCGCGGCTTCCCGAATTACTGCGAGCGTCCGGCCCCGCGGCTGGCACGCAATATCATGCAGTCGATGCTCGACCTGATGCCGGCGCCCGGCCTGATCTTCAATGAATGGGACAAGCACGGCACCTGCTCCGGCCTCGGCCAGCGCGCCTATTTCGAAGCCATCCGCAAGGCGCGCGCCGGCGTCAAAATTCCCGACGAGTTTCTCGATCTGCAGCAGGCCAAGACGATTGCGCCGGACGCAATCGAGGAAGCCTTCATCAAGGTCAATCCAGGCCTCAGCAACTCGGCCATTGCCGTGACCTGCGATCGTAACCGCCTGACCGAGGTCCGGGTCTGCATGAGCAAGGATCTCCAGTTCCGCGCTTGCGAGGAGATTGACCGCCGCGCCTGCCGCCGCGATCAGGTGGTAATGCCGCCGATGCGAGGCGGCTAGCTCAACCGGCATTCCTAGCGTACTGCTGGCGGATGAATTATCGACACGCCTTTCACGCCGGCAACTTTGCCGATGTCATCAAGCATATCGTGCTGGTCCGCATCCTGACCCATCTGCAGGAGAAGCCGGCGCCGTTCCGCGTCATCGACAGTCATGCCGGCGCCGGGCTCTATGACCTGACCGGCGATGAAGCCACGCGTTCCGGCGAATGGACCACCGGCATCGCGCGCGCCCTGCAGGCGCGGTTCAGCGAAGCCAGTGTGCCGCTGGTCGCGCCCTATCTCGACATTGTCCGGTCATTCAATGCGCCGCGCGAGCTCAAAGCTTATCCCGGCTCGCCGCTGATCGCGCGCGCCTTGATGCGGCCGCAGGACAGCATGGTGTGCTGCGAGGTCGAGCCCACGGCGCGCAAGAAGCTGATCTCTGCGCTGCGCAGGGACGAGCAGGCGCGCGTGGTCGATATCGATGGCTGGATCGGTCTGCCGGCCTATGTGCCACCAAAGGAACGGCGCGGCGTGGTGCTGATCGATCCGCCCTATGAAGACAAGAACGAATTCGCGCGGATGGCTGCAGTGTTCGAGCAGGTCTATACCAAATGGGCGACCGGCATTTACATGCTGTGGTATCCCGCCAAGAGCCGCCGCGCCACCGATGAGCTGGCGCAGCACGTCGCCGCGACGGCTGCTGCATCTGCCACACCTGGTAAATGCCTGCGCCTCGAATTCAGCGTTGCACCGCAAACGGCGGATGGTCCGCTGACCTCGACGGGACTTTTGATCGTTAATCCGCCGTGGAAGCTTGCTGCCGAGCTCAAGGAAATCCTGCCGCAGCTCGAGAAGCCGCTTGGCCTTGGCGGCGCCGGACGCTTCCGGCTCGAGACGGCCAAACCCTGACGTCGCACAGCCTGCGCTGAACTACGCAAACTCCAACTATCAAACGGCGCCGCCAAAAACGGTAGTCAATCCCGACGGAACCGTATTAAGCTGCTGTCATTATGACTGGCTTTACGTTCCGCTTCCGCGAATGGTTGCGGCGGAGTGACGTGGCCCAAATCGATATTGAAACAAGGCCTAGCTTCCGTGGAGTGAATGTCCGGTCGGTCGCAGCGCGAAAGCGCCGCGGCGGAGCATTGCGGGGAGGGACCCGATGGGCATGAGCGGTACGGTCAAGTTTTTCAATGGCGAGCGTGGCTACGGCTTCATCAAGCCGGACGATGGCGGACGGGACGTGTTTGTGCACATTACCGCAGTCGAGCGCGCGGGCCTGAAGGACCTGATCGAAGGACAGCGGATCACCTTCGAGGTCGAGCCCGACAAGAAGGGCAAGGGCCCCAAAGCGGTCAATCTGGTCATCACAGGATAGCGGCGGATCCAGCTTGGGAGTGGGCCATAAAAAAATCCCGGCCGCAGCGCGGCCGGGAGTGGATGGCAATGGTTTCTTGTACTTGGAGTCGACGTATCTGGAGACGAAGTACTTGAAGACGAAGTCCGGACGCGAGGCGTCCGGAGCCGGGCTTAGAAGTGATAGTTCACGCCGATGCGCACGGTACCGAAGCTGAGCGCGCTGTCGGTGCCGGTGAGCGTGTAGGTGTTCTTGGACAGATCGACATAGAGATATTCGATCTTGGCGGTCCAGTTCTGGTAGATGCCGACTTCGGCGCCGACACCCGCGGTCCAGCCAACCGAAGTTTGCGACTGCTGCAGGCCGTTCAGCTCGGCTTCGAGGCTGCCGAAGGAGAGGCCGGCGGTGCCGTAGAGCAGCACGTTGTTGAAAGCGTAGCCGATGCGGCCGCGCGCGGTGCCGAACCAGGGGTTCGAGAACTTGTAGGTGGCGAAGCGGTCATCTGCGCCAGTGCCCTGCAGATCGCCTTCGAGACCGAACACGATGTTGCCGCTCTGCCAGTTGTAACCGCCCGTCACGCCGCCGGCGATGCCCGAGGGCTTCGCACCGGTGTTGGAGACGCTGCCCCATTCGTAACCGAGAGTGGCGCCGAGATACGGGCCGGCCCAGCTATAGGCATTGAGCGGCTGGGCAACGGTATAGGGGGCGCGCGACCGGTAAGGCATGTCCGCCGCATGTGCTGTTGTCGCACCTGCAGCCACGAGGGCGACTGCCGCGAACGCAAACTTACTCATCTCAACTCTCCAAAATACGCGTTACTGCCGGCCCATGGGAGCGCGCTCGGGATTCTGCCGAACGAAGCCTTAGGGTTACGGAATTCCATCTTTTATCGAGACGATTTATCGAGAGTTTTAGATTAAGCGGTCCTTAACGGGCCGCTGCGGGGCCGTATTGGCGTTAAAAGAGTCTTACTTTTGGCAATCCGCGAATTTCCTGGGGCGGGCGGCCAAAATCCTGTGGCCTGCCGCGAGCTGCCGGAAAACCGGCCGTTGCGAGGGCATTTCCGGTCGCACGAATGCTGGCGATGACCCGCTGCAGCGCTTAAATTGACCTCATGATTCAAGACCCCACTGAGCCGCTGCACGAGACATCATCCGAGCCCGCAGCAGAGCCAGGTTCCGACAGCCCTAGTTCCGGGCAGGCCACCCAGTCCACCTTGCAGGCGCCACCCGACCTCGAACCGGAACCCGCGGCGGCCGACGACGAGGAAGACGGCGCGCTCCCGGATGCTGGCGATGACGATTTCGGCGACCTGGTCGCCGAAGGCCCGCTGGCGCTCGGCCGTGCGGCCATCGAACATGCCGTACGCCATGCTCCGACATCGCCCGGCGTCTACCGGATGCTGAATGCGGCCAACGACGTGCTGTATGTCGGCAAGGCCAAGAACGTGAAGAAGCGGCTGTCGTCCTATGCAAGGCCGACCGGGCAGGTGATGCGCATCGCACGCATGATCGCGGCGACCGTGGTGGTTGAGATCATCTCGACGGCGACCGAGACCGAGGCGCTGCTGCTCGAGGCCAATCTCATCAAGCAACTGCGGCCGCGCTTCAACGTGCAGCTCCGCGACGACAAGTCCTTTCCGTATATTCTGATCTCGGGCGATCACTGGGCACCCCAGATTCTGAAACATCGCGGCGCGCAATCGCGGCCCGGCCGCTATTTCGGACCGTTTGCGTCGGTGGGCGCGGTCAACCGCACCATCACGGCACTGCAGCGCGCGTTCCTGGTGCGGTCGTGCACGGATTCCTTTTTCGAGAGCCGTACGCGCCCGTGTCTGCTGTATCAAATCCGTCGCTGCTCTGGCCCCTGCACCGGCGAGATCGATTTTCCCGGCTATACCGAACTGGTGCGTGAGGCGAAGGACTTCCTGTCCGGCCGCAGCCGCGCAGTGAAGCAGCTATTGGCTGGTGAAATGGAGAAGGCGTCGGATGAGCTCGCCTTCGAGCGCGCCGCGCTGTATCGCGACCGCCTTGCAGCCCTGTCTGCTATCCAGTCGCAGCAAGGCATCAATCCGCGCACGGTGGAAGAGGCCGATGTCTTCGCCATCCATCAGGAAGGCGGTTATTCCTGCGTCGAGGTGTTCTTCTTCCGCACCGGCCAGAACTGGGGCAACCGCGCCTATTTCCCCAAGGCCGAAAAATCATACACGCCGGAGGAAGTGCTCGGCTCGTTTCTGGCGCAGTTCTACGAGGATAAGCCGCCGCCGAAGATGGTGCTGCTGTCGCATGCCATCGAGGAAAGCGAGCTGTTGGCCAGCGCGCTCGGCGTCAAGGCAGGTTTCAAGGTCGAGGTGCTGACACCGCAGCGCGGCGAAAAGAAGGAGCTGGTCGTCCACGCGCTGACCAATGCCCGCGAAGCGCTTGGCCGCAAGCTCGCCGACACGGCGACGCAGACGCGTCTGCTGGAAGGCATGTCGAAAATGGCGGGCATGGCCACGGTGCCGAAGCGTATCGAGGTCTATGACAATAGCCATATCCAGGGCACCAACGCGGTTGGTGCAATGATCGTGGCGGGGCCGGATGGCTTCATCAAGAACCAGTACCGCAAGTTCAACATCAAGTCCGAGGGGCTCACGCCCGGCGACGACTACGGGATGATGAAGGAGGTGCTGCAGCGCCGCTTCAAACGGCTGCTGGCACCGCCGGTTGAGGGCGAGGTGGCCAAGCCGAAAGACGATGACGTGCCGCTATGGCCTGATCTCGTCATCATCGACGGCGGCCGCGGCCAGCTCAATGCAGTCAAGGAGATCTTCGACGAGCTGAAACTGACCGATGTGACCCTGATGGCTGTGGCCAAGGGGCCGGATCGTGACGCCGGCCGCGAGACCATGTTCATTCCTGGCCGCGATGCCATCAAGCTCGAGCCGCGGGATCCTGTGCTGTATTTCATCCAGCGGCTGCGCGACGAAGCGCATCGGTTCGTCATTGGATCGCACCGCACACTGCGCAAGAAGGACATCCGTGAGGCCGGATTACAGGAAATCCCGGGAATCGGCCCAACCCGCAAGCGGGCACTCCTGCACCATTTCGGAACGCTGAAAGAGATCGAGCGGGCCTCCGTAGGCGACCTCGGCAAGGTTCCCGGCATCTCGGCCGAGAGCGCCCGCAAGATTTTCGACTTTTTTCACCCCCAGCCAGTGGCCAGATGACCGCAAAGATGGACGAGACGTAATCTGGCTGTCGCATGCCTTGGGGCAGTTTTGCGGTAAACTAAGCCGCCCCGCTTCGCTGGCGGTTGACCTCTGCGCTCTGGCAGTATTGGTAAGACGGATGACAGTGACCACGAGACGGGCCGCGAATTCCGCGATGTCCCTGCCAAATATCCTGACCATGGCCCGCATTGCCGCCATTCCGGTGGTGGTCGGCTGCATCTATTCGCAGTCGATCATGGATGGCCCGCTATGGCTGCGCTGGGTCGCGCTGGCCGTCTTTATCGGCGCCGCGGTCACGGATTTTCTCGATGGTTATTACGCTCGGATCTGGAATCAGCAGTCGGCTTTTGGCCGGATGCTCGATCCGATCGCCGACAAGCTGCTGGTGGCCTCCTGCCTGCTGATGCTGGCGGCCGATGGCATCATCCACGGCTGGACCCTGTGGGCCGCCATCGTGATCCTGTGCCGCGAAATTCTGGTCTCGGGTCTACGTGAATATCTCGCCGCACTCCGTGTCAGCGTCCCGGTCTCCAGAGTGGCGAAGTGGAAGACGACGGCCCAGCTGATCGCCATCGGCTTCCTGCTGGCCGGCGAGGCCGGCGATCAGGTGATCCCGATCACGACGCAGCTCGGTCTGTTGCTGCTGTGGATTTCCGCGCTCGTCACCATTTATACGGGCTACGACTATTTCAGGGCTGGCATTCACCACCTCATTGCGGAGGATGCATGAAGGTCGTCTACTTCGCCTGGGTGCGCGAGCGCATCGGCAAGGCCGAAGAGACGGTCGAGCCGCCAGCAGCCGTGCGCACCGTCGGCGATCTGATCGGATGGCTGAGCACGCGCGGCGACGAATATGCCTATGCGTTCGAAACACCGAAAGTGATCCGCGCAGCCATCGACCATACCCATGTGCGGCCCGACACCATCATCGCTGGCGCCCGCGAGATTGCATTTTTCCCGCCGATGACCGGCGGCTGATTTTACAACGACTGCGTTGATCTCATGACCTCCAACGTGACCATCCGCATTCAGGATGCCGATTTCGACGTCTCCAGCGAGATCGCCGCGCTGACGGCGAGCCGGACCGATATCGGCGCGGTGGTCACATTCAGCGGCATCTGCCGCGGCCAAGAAAACTTAAGTGGCAGCGGCGACGCGACCACGGCGCTGACGCTGGAGCACTATCCCGGCATGGCCGAAGCCGAAATTGCGCGCCACGCCGAGGAAGCGATGACACGCTGGCCGTTGACAGGCGTGACAATCGTTCATCGCGTCGGCCGCATCCTGCCCGGCGAGAATATCATGGTGGTGCTAACCGCGTCGGCACATCGCCAGGCCGCGTTTCAGGCCGCCGAGTTTCTGATGGATTACCTCAAGGCGCATGCTCCGTTCTGGAAGCGCGAGGAAACCGCCGGTGGCAGCAGCTGGATTGCTGCGAAGGCCGACGATGACGACGCTGCGGCGCGCTGGGATAAATGATGGCAAAGAAGACTGTGAAGACAACCGCGAAGAAGGCGGTCAGGAAATCTGCAAGCAAGGCTTCTGCAAAGGCAAAGACCTCCGTGAAGAAGATCGCGACTGCGACCCTGCCGAAGGTGGCGCCGGGCGAGCTAGCGACATTGCTCGACTATGTGCGCTACGCCACCAGCCGTTTCATCGAGGCCCGGCTCTCTTTTGCGCACGGCACCACCGATCCCGTGGCCGAAGCCGCCTTCATCGTTTGCGAAGTCCTGCATCTGCATCCCGACCAGTTCGAGAATTTCGCCATGGCGCGGGTAACTGCGGCCGAAGGCAAGCAGATCCTCGACATCATTCATCGCCGCGTGACGACGCGCAAACCGGCGGCCTATCTGCTCAACAAGATCTATATGCGCGGCCTACCGTTCTATGTGGACGAGCGCACCATCGTGCCGCGGTCTTTCATCGGCGAATTGCTGGATTCTCATTTCAGCGGCGATGACGGTGAAGGCGGCTCGCTGATCGACGATCCCATGGACGTTGAAAGCGTGCTGGACCTCTGCACCGGCTCCGGCTGCATCGCGATCCTGGCCAGCCAGTCGTTCCCCAACGCGCAGGTCGATGCCGTCGATCTGTCACCCGCGGCACTCGCCGTCGCCATGCGCAACGTCATTGACTACGGTCTCGACGAGCGACTGACGCTTTACAAGGGCGATCTGTTCGAACCGCTCGGGGATACCCGTTACGATCTCATCATCACCAATCCGCCTTACGTCGATGCGCAGGGCATGGCGGATTTGCCGGATGAATGCCTGGCCGAACCGGCTATGGCTTTCGATGGCGGCGATGACGGGCTCGACATCGTCAGGAAGATCATTGAACAGGCTGGCGATCATCTGAATCCACATGGCGGTTTGTTGTGTGAAATCGGTCGCGGCCGCGCCAATGTCGATGAAGCCTTTCCCGATCTGCCGTTGATCTGGCTGGACACCGAAGACTCCGAAGGCGAGGTGTTCTGGGTGTCCGCTGCTGCGCTGCAAGGTCGCGGCGCCGGCTAGTCCGATATCTGGCCAAATACGCCCGTAGCGTTTATCACGGCATCTTCACGCGCATTTTGATGTGTGAATGTCCGACATCGTTGTCGGACGGATTTTGACGCGACATCTCTCACCGTTGCGTCGTTCAAATCGACTGAAGGATGTCATGCTGCTGGCTGTCGATCAGAAAGCGCCAACGCGCAATCTGTGGCTCGCTGAATTGCGGGCGACGCTGGCGCTTGGCTGGCCGCTGGTGCTGACCAATCTTGCGCAGATCGCACTCACCACAACTGACGTGATCATACTCGGCCGTGTGAGTGCGGAGGCTCTGGCCGCGTCGGCGCTGGGTGTGAATGTCTATTTCGCGATTCTGATCTTCGCCATCGGCCTCGTTACTGCGACATCGCCGATGATGGCGGAAGCGATCGGTCGCAAGTTGCATGCGGTGCGAGATGTCCGGCGAACATTCCGGCAGGGTTTGTGGACGGCGCTGATCGTCTCAGTGCCGGCATGGATCGTTCTCTGGCATGCTGAGGCGATCTTGTTGCTGTTCGGTCAGGAGGCGCAGGCCGCTGCCGACGCCCAGAGCTTCGTGCACATGTTGCAGTGGGGCTTCCTGCCTGCGCTGGGCTTCATCGTGCTGCGCTCATTCGTTGCCGCCGTGCAACGCCCACTCTGGGCACTGCTGGTGACGGGCGTCACCATTCTGTTCAATGCTGCTGCCAACTGGGTGCTGGTGTTCGGCCATCTCGGATTTCCGGAGATGGGTCTGCGCGGTTCCGGCCTTGCGACCACGCTGTCGAACATCTTTCTGTTCGCAGTCTTTGCGCTCGTCGTCGCATGGCATCCGAAGTTTCGGCGTTATCATTTGTTCGGCAACTGGTGGCGCGCCGATTGGCCACGCCTCGCGAAGCTATGGCGCATCGGTCTGCCGATCGGCGCGACGCTTGCATTCGAAATTACCGTCTTCAATGCGGCGGTGTTCCTGATGGGGCAGTTCGGAACGGCCGCCATCGCGGCGCATGCGATTGCAATCCAGATCGCATCGATCTCCTTCATGGTGCCAATGGGACTGAGCCAGGCGGCAACTGTCCGCGTTGGATTGGCCAAAGGCGCCGTGGATCGCGATGGCATCACGCGAGCAGGATGGACTGCATTCGGGCTTGCGGTGTCATTCATGGCGTCGATGAGCATGCTGTTGCTGGCTGCGCCGCGTGTCCTGATTGGCGCCTTCATCGATCTGAGCAATCCCGCCAATGCCGTCGTCATCGATACGGCAATGTCGTTTCTGTTTTGCGCGGCGGTGTTCCAGATTGCGGATGGCGCGCAGTCGGTGGCTGCAGGGATGCTGCGCGGATTGCAGGATACGCGCGTACCGATGATCTTTGCCGCATTGGGCTATTGGGGCTTCGGCATGGGTCTCAGCCTGCTGTTCGCATTCAAGCTGGGCTTCGGCGGCGTCGGCATCTGGATCGGGCTGGCAGCGGGTCTCGCGGTCGTTGCACCGGTCATGCTCTGGCGTTGGACTCGGCGCGAGCAACTCGGGCTCGTACCGGCGACTTAACAAACAAAAATGCCGCAGCCTCGAAAGGCTGCGGCATTTGTCGCCTTGAAGCGCCTGCGCTTACAGAACCTTGCGGATCCAGTTGTGCTGGTCTGGCGCGCGGCCGTACTGAATGTCGACCAACTGTTTGCGCAGTCCCATCGCAACGGGGCCTGCGGCGCCGCCATTGATGGTAAAATCACCGCTCGCAGAGCGCACCTGGCCGATCGGCGAGATGACCGCCGCCGTGCCGCAGGCAAAAGCCTCCTTCAGCTTGCCGCTGGCAGCGTCGGCACGCCATTGGTCGAGCGTATAGGGTTCTTCGCGCACCTGCGTGCCCTTATCCTTCGCCAATGCGATGATCGAATCGCGGGTGATGCCTGGCAGAATCGTGCCGAGCGGCGGTGTCAGCAGCGAACCGTCCTCGAACACGAAGAAAATGTTCATGCCGCCAAGTTCTTCGATGTAACGGCGCTCGACCGCATCGAGGAACACGACCTGATCGCAGCCGTGACTGATGGCCTCGGCCTGCGCACGGAGGCTTGCGGCGTAGTTGCCGCCGCATTTGACGGCGCCGGTGCCGCCGATCGCGGCGCGTGTGTAGTTCTCCGACACCCAGATCGACACCGGGGCGGGTCCGCCCTTGAAATAGGAGCCAACCGGCGAGGCGATGACAGCGAAAATGTATTCCGCGGACGGCTTCACGCCGAGGAAGATCTCGCTCGCAACCATGAAGGGGCGCAGGTAGAGGCTGCCTTCGCCTGATGGAATCCAGGCGCGGTCGATGCGCACGAGTTGCTCGATCGCATCGATAAACACGGGCTCGGGCAGCGGGGCCATGGCCATACGATCGGCAGAATTTCGGAAGCGCCTTGCATTGGCATCGGGGCGGAACAGATTCACGCCGCCGTCTTCACGCACATAGGCCTTGAGCCCTTCGAAAATCTCCTGGGCGTAATGCAGGACGGCTGCTGCGGGATCGAGCGGGAAATTCGCGCGGGATTCGATGCGCGCGCCATGCCAGCCGTCCTTCTGGTTGTAGCGGACCAGAGCCATGTGGTCGGTGAAAACCCGGCCGAAGCCCGGATCCTTGAGTTTTGCTGCGCGGTCCCCCTCGGACACCGCGTTCGCCGCGGGCTGAATGTCGAATTTCAGCAAAGCTGCGCCATCGATTTTATCAAACGAAACTCCCATGGACCTCACTCCTGCTTACGGCGCAGCTCCTGGGGGCGGCAGCGTCGATGTTGTTCTACGTCAAGCGGACCCACGGCAAAAGCGTTTCCGGCCCCAGTGGATGACCCAGGACAGGCTTTAGCGCCATGCCGAAGTCCGGTATGGTTCTCAGATCGGCCCTATTGGACCATGCGGCGAGAGTTCTAATGTTTCGTCGCGATGGTCAGTTTTGTAAGATTGAACCCAAGATATGTCAATATGGTTGACGTAAATTCCAAGGACGCGGCGTCACGATCGCTTGAGACGATCCAGCGGCAATCCAGCGGCGATCCTGCGAAACCGCCCCGCTGGGACATCATCGAGCTGTTGTTCTTTGCCTATCGCGACTTTGTGGGCGATCCCGACGATGTGCTCGATCAGTTCGGTTTCGGGCGCGCCCATCACCGGGTCGTACACTTTGTGCATCGCTATCCCGGCCTGAAGGTTGCCGATCTGCTCGATGTCTTGCGTATTACGAAGCAGTCGCTGGGCCGTGTCCTCAAGCAATTGCTCGATGAAGGGTATATCGTTCAGAAATCCGGCGAGGCCGATCGGCGGCAACGGCTTCTTTTCGCCACGGCCAAGGGTGAAGCTCTCGTTGCGCAGCTCGCGGGTTTGCAGACCGATCGCATCAACCGCGCGCTCAAGGATTTTACGCCGGTCGAAGTTGAAGCGATCGGCAGGTTTCTCTCGGCGATGATCGACCGCAATGATCCCGACAAGGTGCTGCAGGTCATCTTGGGCCAGGCATCCGCCAAAACTGACGGCAGGACAAACAAGACATGATGTTAGCTCAGGCCGCCAAACGTATGCCGGTGCCATTGGCCGATGATGCGCCGCATCTGTTGCTGGTCGATGACGACCGCCGTATCCGCGATCTCCTCTCGCGCTTTCTCTCGGGCGAGGGCTACCGTGTCACCACGGCGCCGAGCGCCAAGGAAGCGCGCGCCAAGTTGCTCGGTCTGCATTTCGATCTCCTGATCCTCGATGTGATGATGCCAGGCGAGACCGGCTTCGAGCTCGCGCGCTTCATTCGGACGTCTTCGGCCGTGCCGATCATCATGCTGACGGCGCGGCACGAGGCGGAAAGCCGGATCGAGGGATTGCAGATCGGTGCCGACGACTATGTTGCCAAGCCGTTCGAGCCGCGCGAACTGGTGCTGCGCATCGCGAACATTCTCAAGCGCAGTGCGCCGGTCCCGGTCGAGCGCGCGGAGTCGCTGCAGTTCGGGCCTTATGTGTATCACCTCGCGCGCGGCGAACTACGCCAAGGCGACGAGATCATCCATCTCACTGACCGCGAGCGTGACATGCTGCGCGTGCTGGCTGCGGCGCCCGGCGAGACCGTGCCGCGCGGTGAACTCACCGGCGGCGGTGGCAGCGTGAACGAGCGTGCGGTGGACGTGCAGATCAATCGCCTGCGTCGCAAGATCGAGACCGATCCGGCCAATCCGTTGTTTCTGCAGGCCGTGCGTGGCATCGGCTATCGCCTCGTCGCGGCGCCATAGTTCGATGAAGTTTGCACGATGACCACACTCGACACCGGCATCACCATCCTCCGCTCTGCGGCGGGCCGAGTCTCTGCGGCGCACAGTCTGATGGGCCGGCGTTTCAAGAGCGTGATGCCCACGGGGCTCTATGCCCGCACGCTACTGATCATGATCGTGCCGATGGTGCTGCTGCAGTCGGTGGTCGCCTTCGTGTTCATGGAGCGGCACTGGAACACGGTGACGCGCCGCCTGTCGCAGGCGGTGGTGCAGGACATCGCGACGCTGATCGACGTCTACAAGGTTTATCCGCAGGATAAGGACCGCACGCAGATCAAAGCCATCGCACAGCAGCGCCTTGGCCTCGTGGTGGATTTCCTGCCGCTCGGCGACATGCCGCCGCCAGGTCCGAAGCCGTTCTTCTCGCTGCTCGATCAGGCGCTGTCGGTCCAGATCGGCCGGCAGATCACGCGGCCGTTCTGGATCGACACCGTTGGTCGCTCCAATCTCGTGGAAATCCGCATCCAGCTCGATGATGCCGTGATGCGCATCTTCGCCCAGCGCAGTGCTGCTTACGCGTCGAATTCGGAAATCTTCCTGTTCTGGATGGTGGGGACGTCTTCGATCCTGCTGATCGTCGCGATCCTGTTCCTGCGTAACCAGATCCGCCCGATCCTCAAACTCGCTGACGCGGCCGAAAGTTTCGGCAAAGGCCGTGAAGCGCCGAATTTTCGGCCGCGCGGCGCACGCGAGGTCCGTCGTGCCGCCAATGCCTTTATCGAGATGAAGGCGCGTATCGAACGCGCGATGGAGCAGCGCACGGCCATGCTCGCCGGCGTCTCGCATGACCTGCGCACGATCCTGACGCGCTTCAAGCTCGAACTGGCGCTGATCGAGGACGGTCCGGAAGTCGATGGCATGCGCAAGGATATCGATGAGATGTCGGGCATGCTCGAGGCTTATCTCGCCTTTGCGCGCGGCGACAGCGGCGAGCAGGCGCAGCCGACGGACATGGCTGCGGCGCTGGAAGAATTGCGCAGCGATGCCGAGCGCAACGGCCATAAGGCGACGGTCACGTTCCACGGCCTGCCGATCGTCACGGTGAAGCCAGCCGCGTTCAAGCGTTGCCTCGGGAATCTCGTCTCCAACGCCGCGCGCCATGCCAATGACATCGCCATCACTGGACACCGCGATCATCGCTATCTCACGGTCACGGTGGATGATGACGGCCCCGGCATCCCCGCCGACATGCGCGAGGAAGTGTTCAAACCGTTCCTGCGGCTCGACGACGCCCGCAATCAGGACGAAGGCGGCACGGGTCTTGGCCTCGCCATCGCCCGCGATATAGCGCGCTCCCATGGCGGCGATATCACGCTGGCCGAGAGTCCGATGGGCGGATTGAGGGCGGTGGTGCGGGTGCCCGTCTAGTTACTTCGCCAGTTCCTTAGACCGCGCCGTTGCCGCAGCAATCGCGCGAGTCAGCAGCGGCTCGAAACCATTATCGGCCATCAATACGCTGAGCGCGGCTGCAGTGGTCCCGCCGGGCGAGGTGACGTTCTTGCGCAGCGTCGCCGCGTCGAGATCGGACTGGCGGAGGAGCTCGCCCGAACCGGACACTGTCTCGCGAGCAAGCTTCATCGCGAGTTCGGGCGGCAAGCCCGCAGCAATGCCGGCGCGAGCCATTTCTTCGGCCAGCAGAAACACATAAGCAGGCCCCGAGCCGGAGACGGCCGTCACAGCATCGATCAGGCTTTCGTCATCGACCCATTCGACCAATCCGGTGGCGCGCAAGAGCGCGTGGGTCAGGCCGCGTTGCTCCGGCGATACGTCGCTCGCCGCAACCGCCACGGTGATACCGCGGCCGATGGCGGCCGGCGTATTCGGCATCGCGCGTACCACCTTGCCGCCGCAGGCCTTGGCGATGCCGGCGATGGTTGTGCCCGCCATGATCGAGACCACGAGGGACGATCCGGCAATCGTGCGCAGGGTCGGGCCGACCTCCGCGAACATCTGCGGCTTCACGGCAAGAACCAGCGCGGCGACAGCGCCGATGTCTTTCACATCCGGATTGAGGCGGACGCCCTTTGCCGCGAGCCCCTTGATCTCGTCGGAGACATGCGGATCGATCACGATGGCGCGTTTGGGGTCGAGGCCGCCGGCGATCCAGCCCGTCAGCATCGCGCCGCCCATCTTGCCGGCGCCGGCCAGCACGATGTGGCCGTCGATGGTGTTGAGCGCGCGTGAGGTCGTGGTGGAGGTCATCGCAAAATCCCGGCTGTCAGAACGGCCGGGACCATAACATTGCGGGGCGGGCTGCACAGCCTGAACCCGTCTAGATGAGATTCTTTTTCAGGAAGTAGCGCGGGCCGCCGCGCGGATAGTCCGGGATTTCGCCGAACACCTCATAGCCCTGCTTCTCGTAGAAGCTGCGGGCCTGAAACCAGTAGGTATCGAGCCACAGACCGATGCAGCCGCGTTCCCGCGCGATCTCTTCGGCCTTGGCGAGAACTTTCGAGCCGATGTCCTGGCCGCGAAATTGTTCGGGCACGACGAACAGCTCGACGAAACACCAGTTGAACGCGGTCTTGCCCCAGATGCCGCCGATCGGCTCGCCGGTCGCGGGATCGTGGATCAAGATCGAGAGCGGCTGGTGATTGTTGGGGCCGACGGTCTTGGTATTGTAGGCCAGCAGCGCATTTGCGACCACCAGCCGTTCGGCTTCGCCGGGCGCATCCGGCACGGTGATGACCGGCGCGTCGGTCATGCTTCGCCGGCAGTGTCGAACATCGCAGCAGACATTGCTTCGGCTGCGGTCTTGCCGGCCCACACCACGAACTGCAATGCCGGATAGTAGCGCTCGCAGGAATGGATCGCCGAGACCAGCATCGCTTCGCACTGCGCGGTCGTTGCGGTGAGGCCATCGGGGAGCACTAGCGCCTGCCGGTACATCACCATGCCTGAGTGAGTCCAGATATCGAAATGACCGACCCACATCTGTTCGTTGATCGCGGCGATCAGGCGCTGCACTTCCGCGCGGCGAGCGGGCGGAATCTTCATGTCGAAGGCGCAAGCCAGATGCAGGGCCTCGATCTCGTTCATCCAAGTGAAGGAGAGCTGGTAATCGATCCAGTCACCTTTGGAAACAATTGTGACTTCGTCTTCGCCGGAGCGCTCGAAGGCCCAGTTATGATCGGCGGCAATATCCTCGACAACGGCGAGCGGGTTGAGCCGTGAATCGATAGTACCTTCGAGAAGTGACATGCCGTCGCGACCTTGCTCTTGAAATGTGATGATGCAAACAGCTGGCCGGTACGCGAAAATGTCGGAGCGTCGCTGCAGGCTGCAAGTTCTATTCGTCCAGACCTTGCGAGTTTGAAGTGATGTGATTTGCTGAATCTGCGCAACGGCACCACGAATCCATCCACAGACAAACCGGCCCTCATCCACAGGTCATCTCGCCGCAATGAGAACAAACCGGAATCGGATTCCCGGATTGCGAGTCTGTGCGGTGCGCCCTCGCGCGCCGCGAGTCCGGTTGGGGTGGTAACTATTGATTCTTCCGTGCAGCCCGCAAGCTTTCCGGGCCTCGCAGGAGTCCTGTTGAGCCCCAATACAGCCTGTGGACGGCCTTGCTGGGCTGGTTCGGTTTCGGCATAGTTTGGCCGTAACGAAAGTATCAGGCCATGAACGACACCACCTCCGAGTCATCCGCAGTCCAGCATCCGCGCTTTGCCAAGCCGCAACGCGTCGCCTTCGTGCAGTCGTCCTGGCATCGCGACATCGTTGCACCGTGTTGGGAATCGTTTCTGAGCGAGATCGAGGCGCGTCATATCGGCCCGTCGCAGGTCGATCTGTTCGAAGTGCCTGGCTCGTTCGAGATCCCCCTGCATGTGCAGGTTCTCGCCAAGACGCGGCGCTACACGGCCATCGTCGCGGCCGGCCTCGTGATCGACAGCGGCACCCGCGGCTTCGTGGCGGACACGGTCATCCGTGCGCTCATGGATGTGCAGCTACGCACCGAGATCCCGGTGTTCTCGGCCGTGACGGCGCCGGAGGATTTTCACGAGACGGAAGAGCGGGCGGCATTCTTCCGCAAGCACTTTGCGGAGAGCGGCCTCAAGGTCGCGGCAGCCTGCGCCGAGACGCTGCTCAGTCTGGAGCGTCTGCGCGGTCAGGTCGCGGCCGGGATCGTGTAGAGGCGCGAGCCTTAGTCGAACAGGCTCGATACCGACTCTTCCGATGCGGTGCGGCCGATCGCTTCGGCGATCAGCGAGGCAACCGAGAGCACGCGGATGTTCGGCGATTTGCTGACGGCTTCCGTGGGCTGGATCGAGTCAGTGATCACCAATTCCTTGAGCTTGGAATTGGCGATGCGCGCGGCGGCGCCGCCGCTCAAGACGCCATGGGTGAGATAGGCGGAGACGTCCTTGGCACCGTATTTGAGTAGCGCATCGGCGGCGTTCACCAGCGTGCCGCCGGAGTCGACGATGTCGTCGATCAGGATGCAGGTGTAGCCGGCGACGTCGCCGATCACGTTCATCACTTCGGATTCACCGGGGCGTTCGCGGCGTTTGTCGACGATGGCGAGCGGCGCGTTGATGCGTTTGGCAAGGCCGCGGGCACGGGCGACGCCGCCGACGTCGGGCGAAACCACCATCACATTGGCGAGATCGAACTTCTCCTTGATGTCGCGCACCATCAGCGGCGCGGCATAGAGGTTGTCGGTCGGGATATCGAAGAAGCCCTGGATCTGGCCGGCATGCAGGTCGAGCGTCATGACGCGGTCGGCGCCGGCATGGGTGATCATGTTGGCGACCAGCTTGGCCGAGATCGGGGTGCGGCCACCGGCCTTGCGGTCCTGGCGAGCGTAGCCGAAATAGGGGATCACCGCGGTGATGCGGCGCGCGGAAGCGCGGCGCAGCGCATCGGTGATGATCAGCAGTTCCATCAGATGGTCGTTGGTCGGGAACGACGTGGATTGAAGAATGAAGACGTCGGAGCCGCGGACGTTTTCCTGGATCTCGACGAAGATTTCCATATCGGCGAAGCGCCGGACGCTGGCCTTGGTCAGCGGGATATTCAGCGAGGTCGCGATTTCCTGCGCGAGGACAGGATTGGAATTACCAGCGACCAGTTTGATCGAACCGTTCTTGGCCGACATCGACGCGTCTCCCCGCGGCTTGGTGGATACAACGTTCAGCATATCGGATTACCCACAAGAACTCGTCTAGCTGAGCGAGGTGATATCAAGGACGGCCGTCCGCTGGCAACCCGTGGGCCGCTGTTTTCCTGCGTAAAAACGGGCCTCTGCTTAACGTGAACTGAAGTCAGCGCGTCTCGGCAAATGCGGTGGCCTGCACGGGCAATTCATCGGTACTGGCGATGGCAGGTCCGTTGCCACTTGGCGCAAGCGGCTGCTCGCCGGGCGTGGTGCCGTTGATCATGCCATTGAGGCCGGTGAGCCCCGCTTGCGCGATCCGCCGCAAGACAAGGTCGTCGGCAGTAGCCCAGGCGTCGCGGCCGCCTTTGCCGGCCTGTTCCTCGCCGCTCAGGCGCAGAGCACGGTTCTGGTCGCGGTCATAGACATCCCACACCCAGGCGATCGAGGTCTGGCCGCCGCGAACCTGGGCCGAGAGGTAGCTTCGGACCCGAAAAGCCGCGCTGTCCTTGCGCGATACAACCGCAAGGTTGCGCAGGCGCGCTTCACTATCCAGAAGGTTGACCATGCGGTCGAAGACCTGCGGCGGCGGCCCGTCGATGGATTCGAACGCGATCGTCGGGCCGGAGGCGGTGGAAAGGCTGGCCTGCGCGTTCATGGCGCCGCCCGAATTGGGGACATTGGCGCAGCCGGCAAGCCCAAACGCTACGGTCAGCGACAGCGCAGCCTGGATCAGGCGCGGTCTGGCTCGATCGGTCGTAAGGGCAGAAAATCGCATAGGGCGTCCCGACTTCCGTCCGTTTGCCGCAAGCGGCGCCGGACAGGTCGAGCGATATCGTTAAAATGCGTTAAGGTCTAGGGCAGCGCGGCCACAGGTCTTTCCAGGGTGACCGAAACGGTCACCGCGCCCCGACAATTCGCGTTCAGTTTGAGGCAGTTCGGACGCGTTAAGGATAACGGTGCGTCAACGCGCGAGTTACCGCTCAAGCACGATGGCGTGGATCTGGCGTCCGTAATCCGGCTCTTTCCGATGCACCGACCTGCGATAGCTGAACAGGTTGCTGTCGGGATAGGTGTCGATGCCGGTGTCATCGATAATGGCAATGCCGGCGCGCTCCAGCCGCATCCGAATGAAGCCGCCGAGATCGAACATGGCATGACCGGCGCGGGTTGAGGGAATGAAGAACCGGGCGAAGCCAGCATCGGACTGCGTGAAGCGCTCGACGAATTCGGCCCCGACCTCATAGCTTGGCTGGCGGATCAGCGGACCGATCGCGACCACGATGTCGGAGCGGTCGGCGCCGAGTTTTTCCATCTCCGCGATGGTGGCCTCGAGCACGCCGGTGAAGGCGCCCTTCCAGCCGGCATGAGCGGCACCGATGACGCGAGCCTTGGGATCGGCAAACAGCACCGGTCCGCAATCGGCCGTCGTGACGCCGAGCGCCAGGCCCTCGACCTTCGTCACCATCGCATCGACGCGCGGTCGTGAATCGCCATTCCACGGTGCCGTGGCGACGGCGACATCGGGCGAATGGACCTGATAGGCGGTGAGGAAGTGCAGGGGATCGACGCCCATCTCCGCCGCCATGCGCCGGCGGTTCTCCGCCACATGCGCGGGATCGTCGTTCGATCCGAGCCCGCCATTAAGGCCGGCATAGATGCCTTCGGAGACGCCGCCGTCGCGCGTGAAGAACGCGTGGCGCAGGCCGGGAATGGCTGACAGCAAAGGCGATGTGAAAGTCATGATGTCGGGGTCTCTATGCCGGTGTCGTCGCTCAGTGCCACCAGCGTGTCGATATTGGGATCGGAGATGCCGACCACCTTGAACATCGAGCCCATGCCGCCGCGGCCGCTGTCGATCAAGCGTTTCAGTGCGCCGGAGACGGTTTCGGAAACTTCCGGCGTGGCTTTGGCCATCAGGGTCAGCGCGCGCGTCTCGATGCCGAGGCGCTTGAGGAATTCGCCCTGCGTCACCGGCCCGTGCACGCGTGCGCCAACATCCTCTGCTGCGCGGCCGAGTGCCTGGAAATCCACATGCGCGGTGATATCGGCCTGGCCGGGATTCTTCAGCGGATCGGCATAGCTGTGCTGCGCGATGGCCTGCAGGGTGTCGCCTGCATCGCTGCGGACATGGCCGTAATCGATGATCAGAGCCGCGCCGCCTTCGTCGCGGACGCGGCTGGCAATCTTCATCATTTCGGTATCGGGGCGCCATTCGAACACCGCGCCGACAGGGGCTGCGCGCACCAGCGGCGGCAGCAGCACGTCGAAGCGCGGCAGCGGATCGGTTGACGCGCTGAACATCAGCTGGCCGTTGCTGTCGATATCCACCATGCGCTCGTGCCAGCCGCCTTCGCGCTTCACGGCCTGATGGATAGGCAACACGTCGAAATATTCATTGGCGAGGATGATCGATGGGCCCGCGGGGACGGTCTCGATACTGTCGTGCCAGGTGACGTTGCGGGCGCCAGACAGCGTTGCCTTCTGCTTCTCGCGCAGTACGGGATTGATCTCGACCAGATGCACGTTGAGCGCCTGATACAGCGGCGGCAACACGCGCAGGGCGCGCAGCGCGTCGGCCATCATGGTGCCGCGGCCGGGGCCCAGCTCGATCAGGTGGACGAAGGGCGGCGCGCCGATCGCGCGCCAGACCGAAGCCGACCACAGGCCGAGCAGCTCGCCGAACATCTGGCTGACTTCGGGCGACGTGGTGAAGTCACCCTCGCGACCGAGCGGATCGCGGGAAATGTAGTAGCCGTGTTGCGGATGGGTCAGGCACAGCTGCATGTAGCGCCACACCGGCATGGGTCCGGTGGACTTGATCAGGCGCTTGATTTCATCCTGCAGCGGCGATTGGTCGGTCACATCAGGCCTTCTTGCCTGGGCTCAATTCGAGCGATGCCTGCGGCTTTCGCCAGGCGCGCACCATCAAAACGAGTCCCACAAATATCATCGGCACGGAGAGCAGCATGCCCATGGTGAGCCCACCCCACAGAAATCCGAGTTGTGGGTCCGGCTCGCGGAAGAATTCTCCCGTAATACGCGCCAGCGCATAAAAAAAGATGAAGGCGCCGAGGATCAGGCCAGGCCGCTTCAGCGCACCGGCCCGGATCATCAGGGCGAGAATGAGAAACAGCCCGATGCCTTCCAGGCCAGCTTCATAGAGCTGGCTGGGATGGCGCGGTAGCGGCCCGCCATTGGGAAACACCATCGCCCAGGGCACGCTGGCGTCGGCGTGGCGGCCCCACAATTCACTGTTGATGAAATTGGCGAGGCGTCCGAGCAGCAGGCCGATCGGGCCGACCGCGCAGGTGATGTCGCCGAGCGACAGCACCGACAGCCCACGTTTCCAGCAGAACAGAAACACGGCAAAGACGCAGCCCATGAAGCCGCCATGGAACGACATGCCGCCCTTCCAGAGCTCGAAGATCTCGGCAGGGTGGGCGATGAAGAAATCCAGATTGTAGAACAGCACATAGCCGGTGCGGCCGCCGACAATGATGCCGATGGTCACCCAGAGGATGAAGTCGTCGAAATCCAGCAGGGAGATTGGTGAGGGGCCGCCCCACAGTCTCGTGCTCTTGATCAGCGCGCGGGCATAAATCCAGCCGATCACGATGCCGCCGATATAGGCCAGCGCGTACCAGCGAATGACAATCGGGCCGAGCGCGATGGCGATCGGATCGAAAACGGGGAAGGCGATGGTCAGGAATGGCATGTGGTGGGCTTACGGCTCCCGATGGCGCCAGTAAAGCATTGGCATGTGACGAATTAAGGGACTTCTGCAGTTGTGAACGCCAAAAGCAGGCGATACTTGAACTGCGCGGTCGGGATCGCCATTGTCGATCTACAACTTAATCCCGCGTGTTTGTTCATCCGACCGGAGTTCTTGCCATGACCCAGACCAACAATCGGTTCTTCGACGAGATCGGCCGCCTGATGAATGATGCCGCCGGCGCGGCTCAGGGCGTCAAGCGCGAGGTCGATACGGTTGTGCGCAACCAGGCTGAGAAGATCCTGCGCGACCTCGATATCGTGAAGCGTGAGGAGTTCGAGGCGGTCAAGGATATGGCCAGGCTCGCCCGCGAGGAGAACGAGGCGCTGAAGGCTCGGATCGCAGCGCTGGAAGCCAAGCTCGGCGGCTGAGTGGAAGCCTGCGGTGGCCTGCACGGCGCGCCGGACATCGGCTACCCGTGCATAGACGGCCAAAATAAGCCCCTGGAAGGGGCCCGCCGACGAAGAAAAAGCCTGTCATTTCCTTGTCTTTTTGGCGTTTCGGCGGTAGAAGCCGCCCACGTCCGCAGCCCCCGCACCCCTGGAGGCTTGCTGCAGCGTGAAAACGGGCCGCATTGCGGCCTTTAACTTTTAGAAAACAAGGACTTAAACGATGGCGACCGTCAAGGAATTGAAGGCGACCTCACGTCCGGTCGGCGGCAAGGGGGCCGCACGGGCAGAGCGTCGCGCCGGCCGAGTGCCCGGAGTGATCTATGGTGACAACAAACCCCCGGTGGCGATTTCGGTGAATGATGCCGAACTGCGTCAGCGCATTCTGGCAGGCCGGTTCCTCACCACGATTTACGACATCGAACTCGAGGGCAAGAAGCACCGCGTGATTCCGCGCGACTTCCACCTCGACCCGGTCAAGGACTTCCCGCTCCACGTCGACTTCCTCCGCCTCGGCGAAGGCGCGACCATCCGCGTCAGCGTTCCGCTGCACATCAAGGGTGCTGAAGGCGCTCCGGGCGTGAAGCGTGGCGGCACCATCAACATCGTGACCCACACGATCGAACTGGAAGCCGAAGCCGAGAGCATTCCGCAGTTCCTCGAAGTTGATGTCGGCCAGCTCGATATCGGCACGTCGCTGCACATCACCGACGTTGTTCTGCCGAAGGGCGTGAAGACGCTGGCGCGCGATGCCGATCTGACGCTGGTCACCATCGTGCCTCCGTCGGGCTACGGTGAAGAAGCTGCGACCCCTGCGGCTGCTGCTGCGGCTCCTGCCGCTGCGGGTGCCAAGGCTCCGGCTGCCGGCGCCAAGGCCGCCGCCGCTGGCGCGAAGGCTCCGGCCGCTGCCGCCGCTCCGGCGAAGAAGAAGTAATCCGGCGCGGAGCTCCGCGTCATGCTTCTCTTTGTTGGACTCGGAAACCCTGGTGCCAAATACCAGGGCAACCGGCACAATATCGGGTTCATGGTTCTCGATGATATCGCGCGGCGTCACGGTTTTGGACCGTGGCGCCGTCGCTTTCAGGGCGAGACCTCCGAAGGCACGCTGGACGGCGAGCGCGTCATCCTGCTGAAGCCGATGACCTTCATGAACGACTCCGGCCGCTCAGTTCAGGAAGCGTCCGCCTATTTGAAGATTTCACTCGGCGACATCGCCGTGTTTCACGACGAGCTCGAACTGCCATTCTCCAAGGTGCGCGTGAAGGTCGGCGGCGGCATTGCGGGACATAACGGTCTGCGCTCGATCTCCGCGCATGTCGGCAACGACTATCGGCGCGTGCGCCTCGGCATCGGACATCCCGGTGCCAAGGAGCTGGTCCATAATCACGTGCTGAGCGATTTCGCCAAGGCCGAACGACCTCAGCTCGAAGCGTTCAACGATGCGGTGTCCGACCATGTCGGCCTGCTGGTCGGTGGTCAGGACTCGTCGTTTCAGAACAAGGTGCATCTGACGATGCAGGCCAAGGGTTTCACGTCGAAGGACGACAACGGCTCCGCTGAGAAGCCGTCGAAGAATTAGGACAGGGTCATGGGATTCAAATGCGGGATCGTCGGACTGCCGAATGTCGGCAAATCGACGCTGTTCAATGCGCTCACCGAAACTGCCGCGGCGCAGGCTGCGAACTATCCGTTCTGCACCATCGAGCCGAATGTCGGTGAAGTCGCGGTGCCGGACAAGCGGCTCGACAAATTGTCCGAGATCGGCAAGTCGCAGCAGATCATCCCGACGCGCCTGACCTTCGTGGACATCGCGGGCCTGGTGAAAGGCGCGTCGAAGGGCGAAGGCCTTGGCAACCAGTTTCTCGCCACCATCCGCGAAGTCGATGCCGTCGCCCATGTGGTGCGTTGCTTCATCGATGACGACATCACCCATGTCGAAGGCAAGATCGATCCGCTCGCCGACATCGAGATCATCGAGACCGAGCTGATGCTTGCGGATCTGGATTCTTGCGAGAAGCGCATCGACAACCTGACCAAGAAGGCCAAGGGCAACGACAAGGACGCCAAGGAACAGCTCGATCTGGTCCAGCGCGCTTTGGTGCTGCTGCGGGACGGCAAGCCGACACGTTTTCTCGAGCGCAAGCCCGAGGAAGAGCGCGCGTTCGGCATGCTCGGCTTGCTGACCTCCAAGCCTGTTCTCTATGTCTGCAACGTCGAAGAAGGCGCGGCGGGCGAAGGCAACGAATACTCGAAGCGGGTTGCAGAACATGCTGCGAAGGAGGGCGCTGTTGCGGTCGCCATCTCCGCCAAGATCGAATCCGAGATCGCGACGCTGTCACGTGCCGAACGCGTGGAATTCCTCGATACGCTCGGGCTTGAAGAAGCGGGCCTCGATCGCCTGATCCGTGCAGGCTATTCGCTGCTGCACCTCATCACCTACTTCACCGTCGGCCCAAAGGAAGCCCGTGCCTGGACCATCACCCAGGGCACCAAGGCACCGCAGGCTGCAGCCGTGATTCACACGGATTTCGAGAAGGGCTTCATCCGCGCGGAAACCATCGGCTATGAAGACTATGTCAGGCTCGGCGGCGAAGCCGGCGCGCGCGATGGCGGCAAGCTGCGGCTGGAAGGCAAGGAATATGTCGTCGCTGACGGCGACGTGCTGCATTTCCGGTTCAACACGTAAGATATTCTCAGTCCTCTCCCCCGTCGTTTCGAGGAGCGAAGCGACGCGGCAATCCAGCAGCCACAAGCGAAGACTGGATTGCTTCGTCGCAAGGGCTCCTCGCAATGACGGCGGAGAGAATTAACGCTCAGTACTGCTGGCCGTGGCCGTGATCCTGCCCGAGGTTTTGCCCCTGATCCCGTAGCGCGCCGAGATGCTCGTTGATGCGGAACACGATCAGAACGAACTCAGCCGCAATACGTGCGAAGATGATGCCGACGATCACGCTGGCGAGGCTCGACATCACGAGGACGAAACCGCCGAACGGGCTGATGGCCATTGCGGCGAGACCGGAAAAGATCCCGGAAATGCCGAACAGAATGATCAGTGCGATCACCAGCCAGTAGAACGTCTTGATGATGGTGGGTGTGATGAAACGGTCCCACTGAAACAGATCCCGAAATTCGAACATCGGTGAAATCCCCCGCCGTGTAGATGAGTGACAAATTCAATTGCATTGAGAAACGGCTTCAAATATCCCGGCCCGACCACATTGACGGGCAGGATCGCGGGAAAGCCATGCAAGCGACCGGGTTGAGATTGCTGCAAATAACGGCCACAATCAGGCTTCCTCGACGGCATTCCCCATTATGACCCTGACATTTGAAGATTTTAAGCCCGGCCACTTCGGGACCTTCGGGCCGCGCCATATTACGCGCGACGAGATTATCGCCTATGCGAAAGAATACGATCCGCAGCCGATGCATCTCGATGAAGTTGCCGCAAGCGCATCGATGCTCAAAGGACTTTCCGGCTCCGGCTGGCACATGTGCTCGCTGATGATGCGGATGATCTATGACGGGTTTCTGCACAAGACCGCATCGATGGGCTCACCGGGTGTGGATCAGATGCGATGGCTCGCGCCGTTTCGCCCCGGCGACGATCTGACGCTGGATGTCGAAGTGGTCGAGGCGCGCGTATCGCAAAGCCGGCCGACCTTGGGCATCGTTAAATTCAAGTTCAGCACACGCAATGCCAAGGGGCAGACGATTTCCGAGATGATCACCCCGATCATGATCGGGGTGCGTGAACTCGCCTCCGGGAACTAGGGTCGCAGCATGCGCTATCTGGAAGACATCCAAATCGGTATGCGCCGCGAGCTCGGCTCGTTCACGTTCACGGCGGAGTCGATCAAGGCGTTTGCCAGGCAATTCGATCCGCAACCGTTCCATCTCGATGAAGAGGCCGGCCGCAAATCGCTATTCGGTGGTCTCGCTGCGTCGGGCTGGCACGTGGCGTCGGTGTGCATGAAGTTGCTGGTCGCCGATGGCCAGCGCGCAAAGGCGGAGGCAGAGGCGCGTGGCGAAGAGCCTCCAGTCGGCGGTCCATCTCCCGGTTTTCGTGATTTGCGCTGGACCCGGCCTGTTCTCGCCGGCGATACCCTGACCTATAGCAGCGAGGTTGTTTCCGTGCGCGCGACCGCGACGCGTCCGGGCTGGGGCATCTTGCAGTCGAAGAACGTTGCCGTTAATCAGCGCGGCGAGGAGGTCTACAGCTTCCTTGGTTCGGTCTTCCTGCCGCAACGGGGCGACGCGGCTTAACCATTTCAAACTTTATCGATGGAACCCTAGCTCTGTTAAGGGGTTCTGAACCTTGTGAGCGTGATCTGCGACTTACAGGTATGACGACCGAGACGACACTTCGCAGGACGATTTTGGGGACGACAATGGCTGACCGCACCGGATTGAAATTTGTGGGCTTCATCTTTGCGAGCGTGACGCTTGCGGTGATGCTGGCCACTTGCATGGTGGTCAAGGGTTATGCCGATGGCGCCTATACGCTCGAGAGCAGCGCGGTCGTTAGCGAGTAATTTTTACGAGTTGCTAACCAGACCCGCGCCGAACTGCGCGGGTTTTTTCGTGAGTGGGGTCGATGATGGCGACCTCAGCGACTCCAGGCCCAGGCGAGCAATGCCACGGCCACCAACAGCAATCCGACAAAACGTAAGATAATGGTCCCCATCCTGGGCGCGTTGCTGCGCGCCGGAATGGGATCGGTGTTGTTCGGCCGAATGGTCTCCACGGATCGATTCCCCCAAAAGCAGTTCGCAGGTGCTGCGTAACCGTTGGTCGGGAACAAAACGAATAAAGTTCAATTGAACGGGCTCATGAAAAAGCCGCCGCCCTTTCGGGCAGCGGCTTTTGATTCGGGTGGTCTAGTGCCGATCAGTCGTGACGCAGGCCGTCAGCGGTGCGCTTCCACTGCGCGACGTTGTCGGCGATCAGGCGGGTCGACTTCATCGCGGCCTGGCTGAGCTGGGCATAGCCGGAGATCTCGCGCTGAACGCGCTGGCCTTCGGCGTGGAGCAGGTCGCGCAGGCTCTCGAGTTCGGAAACCAGCTTCTCGATCTCACCCAGCGAGGTGCCGGCAACGCGCTGGATCAGCGAATTGACGCTGTTCACGGTCGCTTCGGTCGTCGCTTCCAGCGGCGCTTCGGTGCCGGTGGTGGTTTCACTGCTGTTGTTCACCATGCCAGGCACCGGACGACGGAGGTAAGCGATATCGTTGCGCACGAAGTCGCGGATACCCGCTTCGACTTCAGACACAGCGGCGAGGTTGCTGTCGTCATCTTTGGCTTCTGTCTGTTCTGAACGAATGGCACTCATCAGCTCTTCCTTGTTTGTGTGAAGCGGACTTCACAATGAGCGAGCGCGGTCCCCCGCATGACAAATTTACGTGTACATCTGCGCAGTGGATTTTGACGAGATAGCGGCGAATATGCGGCAGGGCGCCGATCTTTGCCGGCAATCGTCTGGCAAAGTGTATTAAAACTTAATTCACCAACTATGCTTGAAGCCGGCCGAGAACGTCTTGTTGGTCACGCCCTGGACAGTCTCGCTGATCGATCCGGAGACGTTGACGCCGCCAAACAGCTTCTGCTCCGCGCCGAACTTGCGCAGCCATTTGTCATCGGTGGTGGCGAGCGATTGTCCGGCGATGAAGCTGGTGCCGGTATCAGTGATGTTGAAACGCGCGAGCTGGTCGGTCTCATAGCTGCGCGTCGGGCGACCGTTGTAGCCAATGGCTGGAATGCTGCCTTGCTGGATCACGTTGTAGCCGCTCTGCAGCGTCAGCGAATACTGATCGCCGGCAATGGGTACCGACTTGCTGAGCGAAGTGCCCAGTTTGGTTTGATCCGCGCCCGGATCGACACGTGCTTCGATCGCCGTCTTGTCCCAGATTGAGCCCACGCCGGGAGCAGTCGCTGCCGCCCAGGCGGCGCCGCCCGATTGGGCCTGCGCCGTGCCGTCGCCGAACTGATTGCGGTAGGCATCGGCTGCGCTGCGCGGCGCGTTTTGCCGCGCGACATTGATGTCGGCGCCGACGCGGGTATCCCAGAACGGCGTAACCGACTGCTTGACCGAGAGTGCGGACGCGCCGTTGCTGTCATTGGAAGTCCAGCTGGACGACGGGCTGCCGACGATCAGCGACGAGCGCTTCTCGCGGAGTGATGCCTTCGCCGTCGGCGAATCGTCGGTGTTCAAGAGGCTCCAGTCGGGTTCCGGGGCGTCGGCAGGAGGAGTGGCTGCCGTGTCGACCTGCTCTATTTCACCGGGAGGCGGCGCAACATCGACGAGACCGCGCCACGGATTCTGCGCGTGAGCCGGAAAGGCAAACGCGGCTCCGCCGAGTGCTGCGATAAGCGCCCAATATGTCGGTTTGATTGAAGCCATCGTGCCACTGCCCAGCAAGATCGCGGATCGATTGGCACATAATACCATCAGGCCCGGCGGAATTGTGGCGTCGCAACATTTCGCTGGGGATGGACGTGGCGATTGGCAATCGCCGTGCTGCTCAGGCGATCTTCGGCAGATGGATAGGCCGGCCCAATGCCTGTTCGACCAGGTCGAACGTATCCACGACCACGCGCATGCTGATCAGACGCCCGGCCTTGAACTGCGCGAATTGCGCCAGCCGCAGGCTGATAGGGCGGTTCGAATCCAGCGCGGTCAGCGAGAAGCGCATCATTGCGGAGCCAGATTCATCACCAAGGATCATCGACTCACGCTCGAAGCGATGCACCCGCACATTGTCGGCGATCTGCTTGCAGACATCGAGCACGGCAGCTTTGCCGTGGCGTGCGCCGAGAAACGGAAACATGTCGATCGGGCCGTAGACCGCCCATTCGATATTGTCGTCGATGATGTCAGCGAGTTGGTCGAGCTGGCGTTCGTTGATGGCGCGATGCAACGCGCGCGAGAAACGCCAGAGGCTGTGCTCTGTCATTGGGATAGTCCTGAAAATGGTTGAAACACTTGCGCGCCGGGGCAACGTTGCCCGGGCGGTCTGCACAAATTGCTTGATAGCTGAAGTAATATAATTTCGCTAAAATTCAACGGTTTATTTTGCAATGCACAAATGTTCGTGGTGAGGAGCTGCTCACCAAAACGTTAAGCTGCATTGCCGCGTCGGCATAACCTTACCGGTATGTCTGCTCGTGGTCCTGCACGGGGAGCGGTTCCATGGCGACATCGCCATTGCGGGCAGCAATGACGCCGAACAGGAGTGCCCCGCCGACGGCGCCGAGGAGTGCGCCAATGGGCATGAAGGTGAAAAACACCAGCATGGCGCTGTAGCCCTCGAAATTGCTGGTCTTGAACAATTCGACCCAGGCAACGCCGGCGCCGATCCCCACGGCCGCTCCACCGAGCAACCCCAGAACCAGACCCAGCAAGATCAGCAACGCGATTTTCATGCAGCGCCCCCACTCAATGTTTTATGCGTCAAACAACGGCGCCAGAAGGTTCAACGGCGGGGCGGCGATTTCATGTGCCGGAGCCCGGGTAAGGAACGCAGTTTGAGCGGCTGCGTTTTCTCCCGACCTGCAAGGGAGATTCCCGATGACCAAGCACATCCAGCCCGTTCCCGAGGATAACTGTAGCGACAAGGGACCTGGCAGCGCGCCGAAGGTCACGCTCGATAACACCAAGGGTCATCGCGACGACGAGAAGCACAATATTCGCGAGCAGGCGGCGCACGGCAATCTCACGCAGAACACCAGCAACCGCCGGTCGGGGTGATCGCAATGCAGCGGGCGGTGTCTATATAAAAGGAATGGCCAGTAAACCTGTCGTCACCGCGCGCTTGCGCCGCGCGTCCCCCGTTCTTGTCTGCAAGAAATGCCTTGGTCGCATTGATGACGGCAAGGCACTGCGCAAATCGCTCAAGTCGGACTTGAAACGCCGCAGCGCGAAGCAGGACGTGAAAGGTCCACGCGTGGTGCTGACGAGTTGCCTTGGCATTTGCCCAAAGCGCGCCGTCGTCGTGGCGAGCGCCGCGACGCTGCAGAACGGGCAGTATCTGTTGCTGTCAGGTGCGGACGCCAGCGCCGAGGCGGCGGAGACGCTGATGCCGGATCGCGTGCCTAAATAGAGCGATCAGGCGGCCGATTTCTCCGGCAGTTCTCCTCCCAGCGGCCGGCGTTCCATCTCTTCGCCGAAATCGATCGGATGCAGCAGCGCCTCGTGGAGCTGATGGCGATCGAGTTCGCCTTCCCAGCGGCTGATGACGATGGTGGCGACGCCGTTGCCGATCAGATTGGTGAGCGCCCGGCATTCGCTCATGAACTTGTCGATGCCGACGATAATGGCCAGTGCGGTGATCGGAATATCGGGGATGATCGACAGCGTCGCGGCCAGCGTCACGAAGCCCGCGCCGGTGACGCCCGATGCGCCCTTCGATGTCAGCATCGCCACACCCAGCACCGCGGCCATCTGGCCGAAGGTGAGATGCGTGTTGGTGGCCTGCGCCAGAAACAGCGTGGCCAGCGTCATGTAGATATTGGTGCCGTCGAGATTGAAGCTGTAGCCGGTCGGAATGACGAGGCCGACCACCGGCTTCGATGCGCCCAGCGCTTCCATCTTGGTGATCATGCGCGGCAGCACGGTCTCGGACGACGAGGTGCCAAGCACGATCAGCAGCTCGTCCTTGATATAGCCGATGAAGCGCAGGATCGAGAAGCCGAAGGCGCGCGCGATGCCGCCGAGCACCAGCAGCACGAACAGCAGTGACGCCAGATAGAAGGTGAAGATGAGATAGCCGAGATTGACGAGGGCGCCGAGGCCGAACGAGCCGATGGTGAAAGCCATCGCGCCAAAGGCGCCGATGGGCGCGAGCTGCACGATCATGCCGATGATGCGGAAGAACATCTTGCCGGCGAGATCAACGCCTTCGGCAATCTTTTCGCCGGGCTTGCCCATATGCGAGATCGCGAAGCCGGACAGGATCGCCACCAGCAGCACCTGCAGCAGATCGCCTTTGGCCAGCGAGTCGAAATAGGACGTCGGAATGATTCCCATCAGATGGGTGACGAAGCTTTCCTCCTTGGCGCGGCTGACATAGCTGGCGACGGATTTCGCGTCCAATGTGGAGGGATCGATATTGAAGCCGGCGCCGGGCTGCAGGAAGTGACCGACCAGGAGGCCAATCAGCAGCGCCAGGGTGGAGACCGTCTCGAAATACAGCAGCGTCTTGCCGCCGATGCGGCCAACCTTGCTCATGTCGCCGATCGAGGCGATGCCGTGCACCACGGTGCAGAAGATCGCCGGCGCGATCATCATCTTGATCAGCGCAATGAAGCCGTCGCCGAGCGGCTTCAGGGCCTTGCCGGCATCCGGATAGAAGTAGCCGACGGTGACGCCGATCGCGATCGCGATCAGCACCTGGATATAGAGAATGCGATACCAGGGTTGCTTGGCCATCGTGGTTTCGTCCCTTGAAAGCGCTCATCACCATCGACAGCCGCGCGCAAAACATAGGTGCGCTGAGCTGCGGCGTAAAGTCACGCTTTGAACAGACCTGAGGTTAAAGCGCGGCGCAGCCCGGCCATGTCTCCCGCGCATGCTGCACTTGCAGTGGTGCGCGCCGGGGCCATTTAAATCTCAAAGGAAGCATCGCCATGCTTGATATCACCGCACATCCCCTAGATGACGATTCCGCGACACCCGCCGTTGCCGCAGTGCCGAACGATGCTGCGCTGCTCGATGCCTATTCGAACGCTGTCATCGATGTCACCGAACGCGTCGGTCCTGCGGTCGTGCGCGTCGAGACCGGCGCGAGGACGCCAAATGCCCGCGAACGCGGTGGGCTGGGCTCCGGCATCGTCATCTCGCCGGACGGCCTTGTCCTGACCAACAGCCATGTCGTCGGCAATTCGAAGCATATACGCCTGCGCGACACCGAAGGCGTCGTCACCGATGCCCGCGTGCTCGGCGCCGATCCCGATACCGATCTCGCTTTGCTGCGGGCCGATGGCGCGCGCGAGTTGCGTTATGCGGGTCTCGGCAATTCCAAGAATCTGAAGCGCGGCCAGCTCGTGGTCGCCATCGGCAATCCGCTCGGCTTCGAATCCACGGTCACCGCCGGTGTCGTCTCGGCACTCGGCCGCTCGATCCGCTCGGTGAGCGGGCGCAATATCGAGGACGTGATCCAGACCGATGCCGCGCTCAATCCCGGCAATTCCGGCGGCGCGCTGGTGTCGTCGCGCGGCGAGGTGATCGGCATCAACACCGCCATCATCCAGGGCGCGCAGGGCATCTGCTTTGCGGTCGCCAGCAACACCGCGCAATTCGTGCTGTCGGAGATCATTCGTCACGGCTATGTCCGCCGCGCCTTCATCGGCGTGTCCGGCCAGACCGCGCCGATCCCGCGCCGCCATGCGGTGCTCGCCGGCATCGAGAACACCATGGGCGCGCTGCTCGACCAGATCGATCCCGACGGTCCGGCGTTCAAGGCTGGTCTGTTGCCTGGCGATGTCGTGATCAGTCTCGATCACGTGCCGGTGAATGGCGTCGATGACCTGATCCGCATTCTTGATCGCGACCGTATCGATCGGACGATCGAGATCGACGTGCTGCGGATGGGCCGCTTGCGCGCCATCGACATTCATCCCGTCGAGCGCAAGGTGCTGGCGCGCGCGTAACAAAAGCGTTTTCGAGCGAAGTGGTCACCGGTTCGCGTTAAGAAAACGCGTAAAACAAGAAGCAGGAGCCCCGTTCCGATTCAATCGGAACGGAAAAGGCTCCGCGTCAGGCCTTGTGCAGCAGCGACAGCTCGGCCTTCAGGCGCAGGCTGCGCTTGCCGGCGAGGGCGGTGGCTTCGAATGCCGCGCCGCTCTCGCTGCAGCTGCCGGAAAAGCCGATGCCCACTTCATAGCCGGCGAAGAGCGAACTCCCGCCGGCTGCGGGCGTGTGTTCCTGATTGACGATCTCGCCCTTCCAGCGGCTGCCGGCCGAACCATAGGCGCCGAGATAATAGAAGCGCGCGTCGCCGCCGAGAATGCGGCCATCGAACAGCAGCATCACGCCGGTCAGCCCGTCCTCGACGCCGTCGAGGGTTTTCATGTGCAGCGAATACAGCCCGTTGGCGATGCCGCCATCGCCCACCGTGCCGGTGTCCGGGAAGTCCTCTTCGTCGAGCCGTGTCATCACGGACTCAAAGGCCGGTCCCTTGCCCTGCGCGTCGCCGCCGGTGAACCTGTAGTTCTTGCCGTCGTGGATGCCACGGACGCGGATCGAGCCGTCGTCGTCGCCATAGAGCGTGCGAAACTGCGAGCCGACATGATGGCGCTGGCCGTGGATCACCGCATGGATGCCGTCGTCGGCTTCCTGATAGGTGCCGATATGGGCGAAGGCCGTGTTGCCGCCGAGCATGCGGCCGTCCCTGCAATACATGACGCTGCGGCCGACCACGTCGCCCGCCCGGTAGTCGCATTTGTAGAAACCGTCGAACACCTAAAGCCACCCACTGCGCCAACGGGCACCAGTGTAGACGGTCGCGCACTGCGATAACAGGCATTCCCGGCCGGGCATATCAGCCATCCCGTCCGCGTGACGAACGGAGGTTGGTCGCGCCGGGCCGATCACGCTCTCGTCGAAGCCCCTGGTCGCCGATTGTCGCGCGGCGGGTTTGCGGGCATGGTCGCGCCGAAATCGGGGAGGCCTATGATGCGTGTGTTACGATGGATGGTGCTGTTCATGACTGCTGCATTCCCGGCTTTCGCCCAGCCTGCGCCGTCGCCCGAGGTGCTGCGCGATCTCGCCCCCACCGGCAAACTCCGCGCCGCGATCAATTACGGCAATAGCGTCCTCGCGCAAAAGGGCCCCGACGGCGCGCCGCGCGGCGTCTCGGCGGATCTCGCCGCCGAACTGGCCAAGCGCCTCGGCGTCCCCGTGGACTATGTGCCCTATGAAGCGGCAGGCAAAGTGTTCGAGGGCGCCAGGGCCGGCGCCTGGGATGTCGGCTTCATCGCCATCGAGCCGGTGCGCGCGCAGGAGATCATCTTCACCGCGCCCTATGTGATCATCGAGGGCACCTACATGGTCCCCGCGCATTCGCCGCTGAAGACGGTCGACGACGTCGACAAGGACGGCGTCAGAATGTCGGTCGGCCTCGGCTCGGCCTATGACCTCTATCTCACCCGCACCATCAAGCACGCCACCGTGCTGCGCGCCGATGCCGGCGGCGGCAGCGCGATGATCCGCAAGTTTCTCGACGAGAAGCTCGATGCCGCCGCCGGCGTGCGCCAGCAGCTCGATGCCTATGCCAAGGACCATCCGGAGATGCGCGTGATGTCCGGGCATTTCCAGGAGATCCAGCAGGCGATGGCCATGCCGCGCATTGCCGACAAGCCGCGCACGGCTGGCGTTGTCTATCTTGCCGCCTTCGTCGAGGAGATGAAGGCGTCGGGCTTCGTCGCCGAAGCCCTGAAGCGCAGTGGCCAGGTCGCCGATGTCGCGCCGCCGGCGGGAAAGTAACGACGCGGGAGAAGCCCGCCGTCGTTCGCTCGGATGTACATGTCAAACAGCCACGTGACATCGTTCTCGCGGGCGAAAGCCCCGAGGTGAGCTGTCGTTCTCCCCTCGAAACTGAGGGGAATGGAGCGCCGCAAGGCGCACCTTGATAGTCAGTCGCTGCGTCCGGTCCGGTTGCGACACCGTTCCGTCCACAGCGCCGCCTTGCGGCGCTCCATCACGGCGATTTCTGTTCCAGGGACCGTGCTTCCGGGTACTGGGCAGGACTAATGAAAGTCCCCCGTTCCGGACAGGCTTTCGCCTGCCTTCACCCGCACCCGTCCAGCCGTTTCCGGCGCAGCCCCGTAGTGGGCCCGGACGGTGACCCCGGACCTCCCGAGTCCGTGCTTGCGAGGCACGTCCGCAGGCGCCGTATCCTGCTCCACTCCGAAAGCGCCTCGAGAAGCGCCCCTCATGAGCAGGACGGGGAGGGGTATATAGTCTTGTAGGAATTATGTCAATAGCCGTCTAGCTTTTTTGCAAGTCACTATAAATGCGACTGCAAGTCTGGTGCGGGAAATGTCCTAGCTCGTGTTGGTCTGTTGTTGTCACGTCCCGGTTTTCCGCAAAGGATCCTCTTTTCACCTGCGTCAGCGATAAGCTAGTTATGACGGATGCCCTTTCTGGAGTGTAAGTTAAGATAGCCCGCCGACGCTCGCGCCTTTCCCATCAATTGATTGCGCTTCCCGATCGGTTATCAATCTTGTTCTGCATCAGCTGCATCAGCGCCACAGCGGATGCCATCGGTGTCGGTATAGCTGTCTTTGGAGTTGTAGGATGTTCTTTTGCTGTTGCTTGACCTGCATGCGCATACGTTCGATTTTGATCTCCAGCGAATGTTCTGAGGCGTCTAGGCAGACCGAACAGACACTATGAGCGCAGTGAATTCATCAAACAGGCAATGTTTTTGTGGGAGCGGCCGAAAATTCCGATACTGCCATGGGAAAAGCCTCCCTCCGATTGAGAGGATTTCATCGGTATCTGTGGATCGTGAATCGAAGCGAATAGTCTTCATTTCAAAAGATATCGTCGTGAATCAGATTCATCGCGATGGTCCTAAGATTACGGCCTCTTTCGACAAATTGACAAAAAACGAGATCGAAGCGATCAGTGAGTTGGTGGCGGCTTCGATGAGCTTGATCTTCCGCTACGTGGCGGAGTCCGACGGAACGTTCAGGTCGACCGCAGCGGCGCTCCTGTCGAGCGCAGTTTCGACACTCATCGCGAGCATCGAAGTTGCGAGGCATGGCTTCAGGCGCCCTTATGGGGCAATAGCGCGCGGAATAGTCGAAACCGTCTGTACCGTGATGCATATCGCGACCGAGCCAGGCGCATTGCAAGATTTTCTTGATGACAAGCTGAGTTCGCCGAAGAGCATTTCGATAGCGAAGAAGGTATTCCCGCCGTTCGGCCCAATGTACGGACTACTCAGCAATCAGTTTGTTCATATCAATTCAGTGCACGCTAAGTTTGAGCCCACTGCTGTGTATGCCAAAGATGATGATGCGTTGCCCTTCATCATTTCCACGCTCAAGGCGCACGCGTGGATGATCTACGTTGTGACGGAACTCGCCTTCCATAACGAGGTGAAAGAGCCTCGCTATTGGAAGGCTGCCCCTACAGGGGGCATGATTTATGACCCCTCAGATGAGGAGCGGCGTTGGCAAGGGGGCTATTTCGGTTTGCCAGTTGATGAACTGCCCGCTTGAGCTGGGTAAGTCTTGGCCGGGGCAGAGTAAGGCTCCGAAGCTACTAGAAAGTCGAGCTCTGAGCTACCTCTTCTTCCACCCACCCCGATGCCCCGGGGCACCGCCGGTTGACCTTGGCGCAGGCCCGAACTCCGGTCCGGACTCGCGGCTGTTCTTCGGCTGGAAGATCTTGCTCTCGGTGCCCGGACCCATCTCGTCGAGTGTCGGCTTGCGCGGACGTTCCACCTCTTTGCCGCGGGCGGGCTTCACTTCATGCCAGTTCGCGATGCCCATCTCGTCGAGCCCGGGCTTGTGCACTTTCGACGATGCGCCGCTCTTGCCGTATTTGCCGCGCGCCTTGCCTTGTGCGGCCTTGTCGAGACGCGCGGGGAGATTGGCGGCGTCGCCATATTTCTTCTCGCCTTTGTAGCCGCCGCCGCGCGCGGCCACGCCGCGCTGCTTGACGGTGGGGTCGTCGACCACGGCCAGCTCCGTGGCGCGCAGGCGCTTGACCTCGTCGCGCAGGCGGGCAGCTTCCTCGAAGTTCAGGTCGGCCGCAGCCTCGCGCATCCGCACTTCCAGATCGGCCAGCACGGCTTCGAAATTATGCCCGATGGTGATGGCGTCCTCGGCCATGCCGCCGCCGATATCCACCAGCACGCGGTCGCCTTCATAGACCGAGTTCATGATGTCGCCGATCGACTTCTTCACGCTCTCCGGCGTGATGCCGTGCAGCGTATTGTATTCCACCTGCTTCTCGCGGCGGCGATCGGTTTCGGCGATGGCGCGGGTCATCGAGCCGGTCATCTGGTCGGCATAGAGAATGACGCGGCCGTCGACATTGCGCGCGGCGCGGCCGATGGTCTGGATCAGCGAGGTCTCCGAGCGCAAGAAGCCTTCCTTGTCGGCGTCGAGCACGGCGACCAACGCGCATTCGGGAATGTCGAGACCTTCGCGCAGCAAGTTGATGCCGACCAGCGCGTCGAAGGCGCCGAGGCGGAGATCCCTGATGATCTCGATGCGCTCGATAGTGTCGATATCACTGTGCATGTAGCGCACGCGAATGCCCTGCTCATGCAGGAACTCGGTGAGGTCTTCCGCCATGCGCTTGGTCAGCACGGTGATCAGCGAACGATAGCCCTGGGCCGCGGTGGCGCGGACTTCGCCGAGCAGATCGTCGACCTGGGTGCGGGCCGGGCGGATATTGATCGGCGGATCGATCAGGCCGGTCGGGCGAATGACCTGCTCGACGAACACGCCGCCGGATTCCTGCAGCTCCCAGCCGGACGGCGTCGCGGACACCGCAATCGATTGCGGGCGCATCATGTCCCATTCCTCGAAGCGCAGCGGGCGGTTGTCCATGCAGGAGGGCAGGCGGAAGCCGTATTCCGCCAGCGTCGCCTTGCGGCGGAAGTCGCCTTTGAACATGGCGCCGATCTGCGGCACCGAGACGTGGCTTTCGTCGGCGAAGACCAGCGCATTGTCCGGCACATATTCGAACAAAGTCGGCGGCGGCTCGCCCGGCCGGCGGCCGGTGAGATAGCGCGAATAGTTCTCGATGCCGGCGCAGCTACCCGTGGCTTCCATCATTTCGAGATCGAAGGTGGTGCGCTGCTCCAGCCGCTGGGCTTCGAGCAGGCGGCCCTGATTGTGCAACTGGTCGAGCCGCCACTTCAGCTCTTCCTTGATTGACTTCATCGCCTGGATCAGCGTCGGCCGCGGCGTCACGTAATGCGAATTGGCGTAGATCTTGATGAATTCGAGCTCGTCCTGCTTGTGGCCGGTGAGCGGATCGAACTCCTCGATGCTCTCCACGGTGTCGCCGAACAGGTTCACGCGCCAGGCGCGGTCTTCATAGTGGGCCGGGAAGATGTCGATGACGTCGCCGCGCACGCGGAAGGTGCCGCGGGTGAAGTCGTGCTGGGTGCGCTTGTATTGCAAAGCGACGAGGTCAGCGATCAGCTGGCGCTGGTCGATGCGCTCGTCCTTCTTCAGCGCGAAGGTCATCGCGGTATAGGTTTCCACCGAGCCGATACCGTAGATGCACGACACCGACGCCACGATGATGACGTCGTCGCGCTCGAGCAGCGCACGCGTCGCCGAATGGCGCATGCGGTCGATCTGCTCGTTGATGGACGAGTCTTTCTCGATATAGGTGTCGGTACGCGGGACGTAGGCTTCCGGCTGGTAGTAGTCGTAATAGCTGACGAAATATTCGACGGCGTTGTCGGGGAAGAAGTTCTTGAACTCGCCATAGAGCTGCGCGGCCAGCGTCTTGTTCGGCGCGAGGATGATCGCCGGCCTTTGAGTGGCCTCGATCACCTTGGCCATGGTGTAGGTCTTGCCGGAGCCGGTGACGCCGAGCAGAACCTGGGTACGGTCGTTGCGGTCGATGCCCTCGACCAGTTCCTTGATCGCTGTGGGCTGGTCGCCCTTCGGCTCATATTCCGATTTCAGCTCGAAGCGCACGCCGCCTTCGGACTTCTCCGGGCGCGGCGGACGGTGCGGCGTCCACACCTTCTGGTCCTTGAACTCCGGACGGCCGTCGCGCACCAGCGCTTCCAGCGCATCGGCGGTGGCCTGCACGCCGAGTGCTTCCATCTTGTTGCGCGGCGGGCGCGCCGTCAGCGCCTCGGCGTCTTCTTCCTCGGTGGTGAAGCCGAGCTGCTTGGCGAGTTCCGGATCCAGCGTCGGGATCGAGGCCGAGGTGTTGTAATTGGCCTGCGGCGCTTCCTCGAGACCCTTCTGCTCGCTCAGCCGCGGCGCATAGGGCGCGACCACCGGCTGGGGAAACGGCTGCAATGGCGTCGGGCGCATGCCTTCATCGCCCTCGAACTTCTTAGGCGTCGATTTGCGCGCGCGATGCACCGCGGCCTCGCCGCCGGAGCGGCGCTCGAAGGAGTTAGTCGGCGGCGGCTGCAACCCGGTGCCCGAGCCCATGCCGGCATCGCCGCGATTGATCGCTGGATTCAGCAGTTCCGCCAGCGCAGGCCCGATCGGCTTGACGTCGGGACGGCCGGCGCCAGGCTTGGCGGCGGGTGTCTTGATTGATTTTGTGGGCTTTTTCGGAGAGTCGGGTTTCTTCGCCATGGGCGGAATATGGGGCGAGTCCGGTGGCGATAAAAGGGCCCTACTTCAGCAGCTTCAACAGCTTCTTGCCGGCTGGCGTGGCGAATTCCCTGGCGTCGATGGTGCCGTCATTATCGGGGTTTGCCGCGCGGAACCGGGCTTCCACCACGGCGAGATATTCCGCTCTGTCGAGCGTGCCGTCATTGTCCGGATTGGCGGCAGCGAATTCGCCCTTGCTCATGCGGCCACGCAGCTCCCGGGCGTCCAGCGTGCCGTCCTTGTCGCGGTCGAGCTTGTCGAACAGTTTGCCGGCGGCCGCCTTCGCCTCGGCGAGGTCGACGGTGCCATCCTTGTCGGGATCGAGCTGCGCCAGGAAAGAGGCGGCCTGCGCCGGCACCAGCGCGGCAAGAGGTATCGCGAGAGATAGCAGAACCGTGCGGCGTGTGGTCATGATCATCTCCCTTGGCGTACTCTATGTTTCAATCAGGATGCGTCATTCGGATTCCGGGTTCAACACTCAAATCCGGCGATGCGGCCGAGGTCTGCGAGGGATTGCCATGCGTGTGATGCCAACAATATTGCTGTGCACTGCAATAGGATTTGCAACAGCGCCGTGCTTCGCCCAGTCCAGGGACGCCGAGCCGGCCACGAAGGGGCTGAACGAATCGGTGCTGAAGGCGCTGCCGTTTTCCGACCGCGCCGATTTCGACGATGCCAAACGCGGCTTCATCGCTACGCTGCCGGATGGGGTGATCGCAGGTCCGGACGGCAGGCCGGCATGGGACACCAAGCCCTATGCATTCCTGCAAAACGACGCCGTGCCGGCGACCGTCAATCCCAGCCTATGGCGACAGGCGCAGCTCAACGCGATCAACGGCCTCTTCAAGGTCACCGAGCGCGTTTATCAAGTGCGCGGGCTCGATATTTCCAACATGACCATCATCGAGGGCGACAGCGGCCTGATCCTGATCGATCCGCTGCTGTCGAACGAGACCGCAAAAGCCGCGCTCGAACTGTATCTGAAGGACCGGCCTGCGAAGCCCGTCGCCGCCGTGATCTACACCCACAGCCATGCCGATCACTTCGGCGGCGCCAAGGGCGTCATCAGCGAGAACGACGCCAGACAGGGCAAGGTCAAGGTGATCGCGCCCGACGGCTTCATGGAGCATGCGGTGGCGGAGAACATCATTGCCGGCAATGCGATGTCGCGCCGCGCGCAATACCAGTTCGGCAGCGCGCTGCCGGTCGGCGAGCGCGCCCAGGTCGATACGGGGTTGGGCAAGGCATTAGCGAGGGGGACGATCTCGCTGATCCCCCCAAACGACCTCATCAAGCAGTCCTACGAGACGCGCATCGTCGATGGCGTCGAGATCGAATTTCATCTGGTGCCGGGCTCGGAAGCCCCAAGCGAGATGATCTTGTATTGTCCGCAGTTCAAGCTGTTGAACATGGCGGAAGATGCCACCCACAACATGCACAATCTCTACACGATCCGGGGCGCGGAGATTCGCGACGGCCGGTTGTGGTCGCGCTACATCGGCGAGGCGATCGCGCGCTACGGCGACAAGACCGATATCGTGATCGCACAGCATCACTGGCCGATGTGGGGCAACGAGCGCATCGTCAATTTTCTCAAGAAACAGCGCGATCTCTACAAATTCATCCACGACCAGGCCGTGCGGTTGCTCAACCACGGCCTCACATCGACCGAGATCGCGGAGCAATTGAAGCTGCCGCCGTCGCTGGCAAACGATTGGGCGTCGCGCGGCTATTACGGCACCCTGAGCCACAATGCCAAGGCGGTCTATCAATTCTATCTTGGCTGGTATGACGCCAATCCCGCGGACCTCAATCCGTTGCCGCGCGCGGAGGAGGCGAAGAAGCAGGTCGAATACATGGGCGGTGCGGACGCCACGATCAAACGCGCGCGCGAGGATTTCAAGGCAGGGCAATATCGCTGGGTCGCCAGCGTGATGAGTCGGGTCGTGTTCGCCGATCCGTCGAACAAGGAGGCGCGCGATCTCGGTGCCGATGCACTCGAACAGTTGGGCTATCAGAGCGAGGCGGCGACGTGGCGGAATGCTTATCTGCTCGGCGCACTGGAACTGCGCAGCGGCGTCGGGCCGCAGAGATCGTCGCTGGCGAACGCCGAGCTGCTCAAGGGCGTATCCATCGATCTGGCCTTCGATTTTCTCGGGGTGCGGCTCAACGCGACGAAGGCGGAAGGCAAGAAGATCGTCATCAACTGGACCTTCACCGATCTCAATGAAACCTATGTGATGAACCTGGAGAATTCAGCGCTGACGCATATGTCGGGCAAACTTTCGGACAGCGCCGACGCCAGCGTGACGCTGACCCGCGCAGCGCTCGACGCCATCACGCTGAAGCAGCGCACCTTTGCGGACAGTGTGGCTGCCGGGGAGACATCGCTCAGCGGCAATCCGCTCAAGCTGCGTGAATTGTTCGGTCTGCTGGACGAATTCTCACCGGGATTCGAGATCGTGGAACCGAAGAAAGCGCGCGCGGAATAGAACCTGGACAACGGCAAAAGCGCGTTCCCGCCCGATGGTTGATCGGGAGGCTATTTCAACTTGATGTCGTTCTCCGGCGAGGTCGTCCAGTTGGGCCGATCGCGGTTTCACAGGGGCCAGACCTGCAGGGGGCCGGCTTCACCATGCCTATCCGGCGACCGGTTACGCTCGCAGGCGCTTGAGCGATTCGGGCAGGCGCGCATCGACCCAGGCGCTGATGTCGCGCTGGTGGCGATGGACATACAGCCCCAGCGCAATGATGCCGACGCCGATCAGCGACAGCGCGAACGGGAACAGCATCGAATCCTTGAAGATCTTCTCGGCGAGATCGCCGAGATAGATCGCAATGCCGATGGTGCCGAACACCGCGAAGACCCGTCGCGACAAAGCGACCGAGATCAGCAGGAAACCGACATTCAGCAGGCAGTATAGCGCCTTGTCGAGATTGGTGCCGTTCGACGTGGCAGTGATGCCGCCCCAGAAGGTCAGCACGCCGAACAGATAAAGCCAGAATGCGAAATCGCCGCTGCGCTGGCGCAGGTTGACGATCACCGCAGCAACCAGAATGCCAAGGCCAAACCAGATGGACACCTTGCGCGATAGTTCCCAGTTGCCGTAGCTCGCGCCGGCGATCCAGGGCACGACATCCATCGACAGGAACCACAGCGCGACCGCCATGATGAAGACGATGAAGGGAAAGCGATAGAATTGCAGCGCCACGATGGCTGCCACGATGGTCGCAAGCTCCATGAAGACGAAGCTGCCCTTGATCCAGACATAGAAATCGCGCATCGCCGCCGGCCGACCGAAATCGGTCCAGGCACCGTAGGCATCCTGTATGCCGAACACGGCGAGCGGCGTCATCGCCACGGCGACCGCGATCAGCAGACCACCCGGCGTGCGCAGTTTCTTGACGGTCCAGAGATAGTGACCGGCGGCGGTGAACAGGCCGGCATAGACAAGTGCGGTGGCGGTCAGCGCCGGTCCGCCCATCTGCGAAAACGCCAGCGTCGAGAACAGTCCCATCGCTGATATCACCACCAGCGCGCCGGCATACCAGAGCAAATGCACGACATCGAATCTGGGCCCGGCCGCCGGCTGCTCCGGCACACGCGCCGTGAGGAAAGCCAGCAGGGCGTCGAGCTGCGTGGAAGGAAGCACGCCGGCTGTGACAGCCGCGCGCAGATCATCGGTCGAATATCGCATGCACTCTCTCCGCAATGCGCCATTCGACGCCGCAAGATGGATCGATCAGGTCACAAGGAATAGGCTGCAGGAACACCATGTCCGCCGCCGTGTCACGCCCTTTGTCGAACGCAGCGACTGATACGTTCAATGCGCGGCTATAGGTTCGAAGGATGACTGCGAGAGCTCACAAAGCCCTTGCCGCATTGCCCTTGAACAGGATCGGCCCCGTCGGTCTTCCGATCGGCGAGCCGCCTTCTGGCTCCAGCGTGATCTCGAACAACTGATCTGCGACCGTATCCGGCAATGCTTCCAGATCGAGCTGCAATGTCCGCGACTGTCCGGTGAGACCGATGGACTTCGGGCCGATGTCGCGATCCCACAGGGTCCAGACCTGCAGCGTGCGGCCGGCGGGGACGTCGATCGGGCGCAGCGGGATCAGTTCGACGCGGCCGTCGGAGAAGGTGTTGACGATGGCGCCGGTTTCCCTGGTGGCGTCGTTGACCAGCACGGCGACATAGATCGGCTTGCGCTGCGCCAGCGCGATCAGTTCGCGGCGGAGCTGGCGCGACGTTGCGAGCGCGCCGATCAGGATCACCACCAGCATCAAGGCCGCGAACACGCCGCCGATCCCGGTGCCGCGCCAGAAGCCGATATTGTCCCACAGCGTTGCGCCGCGCAGCGCAGCGCGGGCGCCGGGCAGCGGGATCGCGGGTTTGATCTTTGTGGAGTCGGCGATGCGGTCCCACAGTGCAGCGCTGGGGGCGAGCGCTTCGGCTGTGGCGTCGAGATCGGCCAATCGCTCGCGCCAGGTGCTGACGGCCCTGGCGAAATCGGCATCGTCGGTCATGCGCGCTTCGGCAGCGGCGAGCTCCGTGCCTTCCAGCAGGCCCATCACATAGTCGGCGGCGAGATCGTCGGTGGAATGCGTGTTGTCGTCGTGCATGCTCATCCCATGCACTCCTGCAGTGCGAACAGACTGCGGCGGATCCAGCTCTTCACGGTGCCGAGCGGCACCTTCAGCCGTCCGGCCAGTTCGCCATGGCTCATGCCATGGACATAGGCCAGCACCACGACATCGCGGCGCGGCCGGTCGATACGCTCCAGGCATTTGCGCAGCGCCGATGTCTCGGGCATCCGCGTCATGGTCGCCTCGCAGTCGATATCGAGCGCGCTGTCGTCGGACGCATCATAGCGATGCTCGTTGCGATGAATGCTGAGCGCGCGATTGCGCACGACGGCATAGAGCCAGCCGCGCGCCGAGCCGCGATGCGGATCGAACGACGCGGCCGCACCCCAGATACGCACGAAGGCATCGTGCACGGCTTCCTCCGCCAGATCCTGTCGGAACAGGATGCGGCGGGCGACGCCGATCATCTTCGGGGCTTCGCTGTTGTAGATCATCTGCAGAGCCGCCCGGTCGCCGGCGGCGCATCGCGCCAGCGCTGCCGACAGCTGCGCCTCGCGCGCGTGGTCGAGGCCCGCTTCGTCGCGCCGGGTCTCGGTGATGGTGCCATTCCCAGTCATGTCCATGCCCTTGCATGGTCAGTCTACCTTTGCCGCACGCAATTGGATGCACCCAAATGAATTTATTTTCAGGGGCATGCATCCAGTCGGGAGGGCCCGACGGTAGTCCTTGTGTCGGTCCCGAGGGGACCGCGGAAACACAGGGAGCCACTCATGTCATTTCGTTCGCTTTTTGCCGCCTCCGCCGCGCTGCTGCTGACATCCGCCGCCGCCAATGCTGCCCAGGTTGCAGCCCTGGTCGGTGGCGACACCATCGCCACGGTCGATACCACCAAGAAGACGGCGACCGGGTCCGTCAAGGTCACTGGTATATCCGGCGCGCTGATCGGCATCGACGTCCGGCCGGCCGATGGCATGCTCTATGGCCTGGTCGATGACGGCACCGTGGTCACCATTGCCGCGGATGGCAAGGCGACGGTGAAGTCGAAGCTCGACACCATGCTGGCCAAGGGCGTTGCCGCCACTGTCGACTTCAATCCGGTCGCGGATCGTCTGCGCGTGATGGGTTCGGATGGCATGAGCCTGCGCGCCAATGTCGACGACGGCAAGGTGACGAAGGACGGCGATCACAAATATGCCGAGACCGACATGCACAAGGGCGAAAAACCGAATGTCATTGCCGGCGCCTACACCAATTCGGTGAAGGGCACCAAGGAGACCGCGCTGTTCAACATCGATGGCACCATCGGTGCGCTGGTCAAGCAGGCGCCGCCGAATGATGGCATCCTCGGCGCCGTTGGCAAGCTCGGCATCAAGCCGGCGGCTGTTGCTTTCGATATCTGGTCGGACGGCAGCAAGAACGAAGCCTGGCTGATGGCCGACGGCACGCTCTATTCGGTCGATCTCGCCACCGGCAAGGCGACCGAAGCCGCCAGAATCTCCGGCGTCACCGGCAAGGTGACGGATATCGCGATCATGGGCATGTAAGCTTCAGTCGATCACCTCTATTACGATGCTGCGCTCGCAAGGGCGCAGCATCTCTATTTTCCGGTTCCCGGATACGGCCGGATCATGTCGACCATCTTTTCGGCCGAGGTGCCGGGCGGAAAGAAGCCGAGATATTTTCCGTCGCGGTCCATCAGATAGACGAAGGCCGAGTGATCGACGGTGTAGTCGGCCGGTCTGTCGTCGAAGTCGATGCGCTTGTAATAAACGCGATACGCTTCGGCGGCGGCATGAATCGCGGCAGTGCTGCCGGTCAGGCCGATCAGCTTCGGGTGAAACATCGGCACATATTGCGCCAGTTGCTCCCGGGTGTCGCGCTCGGGATCCAGAGTGATGAAGAGCGGCTGCACATGAGCGGCGTCAGCGCCAAGCCGGTCCATCGCCAGTCCGATGGCCTGCAGGTCAGTCGGGCAGATGTCCGGACAATAGGTGAAACCGAAATACACGAGCAACAGCTGGCCGCGATAGTCGCGGTCGCTGCGGGCATAGCCCGACTGGTCGATAAGCTGGAACGCGCCGCCGATCGGCTCGCGATTCCACATCACTGCGTCCATCAATTCGGCTGCCGAACGGGACGACCCCTGCGCTGAGGCGGGCGCCGCACTCCAGCACCCGAGCCACAGCGCAGCCATGGCGGCTATGCCGGTCCGGTACGAGAAGGCGCGTGCGGCGCGCGAGGTCACGCGCTGAAGGTCAGGCGGCTGCCGGTCGAGACGTTGATGACGTTGTCCGGCATCTGCGCGCGCGCCTCGAGCAGGAAGTTCAGGCCGCTGCAATGCATCGGGATGACCACATCGGGCTCGAGCTTCTTAATCTCGCCGACGATTTGCTTGAGGTAGTCGGCAGGGGCCGGGCCGAGGTGGAAGCCGCCGACGACGGCATGCACCTTCTGCACGCCCGATATCTCCTGCGCCTGCCGCACCGAATTGACGATGCCGACATGGCCGCAGGAGCTGATCACCACCAGTCCCTTGCCGCGGATGTTGAAGCAGGTGGCGTGTTCATGGACGTGTTCGTCCGGTGCAAAATTGCCCTGCAGTTCGGCGGCGGTGTAATGGCCATAGTCGCAGCCTGCGCTATCCGGCTTGTAGTCCACGAAGGTGTTCGGCAGTACGCGCTCGACGCTGTTACGCTTGATCTTGCCTGTTGTGAAAGCATGGCCCTCGATGACCGTCGGGGTTTCGCAGAGTACGGTCTGCACCTTCTGCGCGGCGATCTGCTTGCGGTCGAGGATGCCGCCTTCGCCGAACTGGCCGGTCGATGCGCGGCTGACGCGGTGGCAGAAATTATCCTCGCCGCCGGCATAGAGCTTGATGTCGGGTGGCAATACGCTGCGATATTGCTCGAGGAAGCCGATCAGTCCACCGTAATGGTCGATGTGACCGTGGCTGACGATCAGCGCGTTGAGCGAGGCCGGGTCGACCTTGAGCAGCCCGATATTGTTGATGATCGCCGGCGAGGTATAGCCGAAATCGAGCAGGATATTACGCTTGTCCTGCTCACGCTGCGATTCCAGAAACAGCGACAGGCCCCACTCATTGTGCAGCACGTTGCGCGCATCGGCGCTGCGGGCCGGTCCTGGCCCCTCATGCACCACGCCATTGACCGTGCTGCCGCGCAGGAATTGATCGTGCTGCTGATCGACGAGCACGCGGATCGAGAGCCGATCGACCGTCGGCACCTGGATCGGCGCCGCGTTGGCAACCTCCACGCAGGAAAATCCGGCCGCAGCCATGCCAGCAAAGGCGGCCGAGGTCTTGAGAAAGTCGCGGCGGCGGATATCTGCGGTCATGGCATGTCTCCCGGACATCATCCGCCTGTGCGGAGTTTCCGTTTGATAACAGACCGGATGCGCCACTGGCAGGGAATGATCTTTCGAAGATCATCGGAGGCGGAGCAAATTGCATTGACTTGATCCGATGATCCGGCAACATTTCATGCAGTCGCATTCAATCGGCCTTCGGTCGGGTTTGCGGGTTGCCTCATCACGCAAAACGGATTGAACGATGATCGATCTCTATTACTGGAGCACGCCGAACGGCCACAAGATCACGATCTTTCTTGAGGAGACGGGGCTCCCCTACAAGATCATTCCGGTGAATATCAGCAAGGGTGACCAGTTCAAGGACGAGTTTCTGGCCATCGCGCCGAACAATCGCATTCCGGCGCTGCTCGATCATGCGCCCAAGAGTGGCAGCAAGCCGATCTCGGTGTTCGAGTCCGGCGCGATGTTGATGTATCTCGCCGAGAAGACCGGGAAGTTCCTGTCCGATGATCTCGCTGTGCGCTATGATGCGATCCAGTGGGTGTTCTGGCAGATGGGCGGCCTTGGCCCGATGGCCGGACAGAACCATCACTTCCGCAATTACGCGCAGGAAAAGATCACTTACGCCATCGACCGCTATGTGAACGAGACCAACCGGCTCTATGGCGTGCTCAACAAGCGCCTTGCAGATCGCAAGTTCATCGCCGGCGACTATTCGATTGCCGATATGGCGAGCTATCCCTGGATCGTGCCCTACAAGAACCAGGGCCAGGACATCAACGACTTCCCGCATCTCAAGCGCTGGCTCGAAACCATCGCCGAGCGGCCGGCGGTCAAGCGGGCTTACGAGATCGCCAAAGAGGTCAATCCGAATTTCGGCCAGCCGCCGATCCGCACCGACGAAGAGCGCAAGCTGCTGTTCGGCCAGACCTCGGCTGTGGTGAAGAGTTAGCTCAGAATTACGAGAAGCAATCATGGCGCTGCAACTGTTCGAACTGGTCGGCACCGAAGAAGATCGTCCCTTCAGCCCGTTCTGCTGGCGCATCCGGATGGCGCTGGCACATAAGGGCCTCGACGCCACATCGATCCCGTGGCGCTTCACCGAGAAGGACGCGATCAATAAGCACAAATCCGACAAGGTGCCGGTGCTGCTCGATGGTGAGCGCGCGGTCAACGACTCCTGGGCGATCGCCAATTATCTCGAAGACACCTATCCGGATCGTCCGTCACTGTTCGGCGGCGAGGGCGGCCGCGCCATGGCGCGGATGCTGAACTGGTGGGGCGACACGGTCGTGGTCGCCGGCATGTTTCCGTTCATCGTCGCGGATATTCATGGTCATCTGCGTCCGGTCGATCAGGCCTATTTCCGCGAGAGCCGCGAAGCGCGGTTCAAGAAGTCGCTGGAAGAGGTCGCATCCAATCGCGACACGGGCGTAGATGCCTTCCGCAAGTCGCTTGATCCGATGCGCCTCACCCTGAAGACGCAGCCGTTCCTTGGTGGTGCCGCGCCGAACTATGCCGACTACATCGTATTCGGCCCGTTCCAGTGGGCGCGTGCGATCTCGCCGTTCAAGCTGCTGGCGGAAGACGACGCGATCTATGCATGGCGCGAAAAAATGCTTGATGCTTTTAACGGCATGGCGCGGAACTCGGCGGGCTATCCGGTCTGAGTTCCACTCTCTACGGGCGATGAATTGAGCAATCGCTGGTATTCATGTCCGCATACCAGCGTTGTTTCGGTGGTGCTTGGTGCCTTCGTGAAAATCCAAGGATATTCCCTGTAACTCTCGCTATAAGGGAATACCTCAACGATTCACGCTGTCTCACGCGCCAAGGTCGCTATGTCCGTTCCGCCTACCAATCTCGCCGACGATGCCGTGATGTTCGATCTTGCCCCGGTCTCGCTCTGGATCGAGGACTACAGCGATGTGAAGGGGCTGTTCGAACAGTGGCAGGCGCAGGGCGTCGACGACATCGAGACATTCCTGCTCGCCAATCCCGAACGGGTCCGTGAGTGCTCGCAGCACATCCGCATTCTCAAGGTCAATCGCAAGACGCTGTCACTGTTCGGCGCGCGCGACCTATCTCACCTGACGCTCAGTCTCGGCCTGGTGATGCGCGACGATACGTTCAAGAGTCATGTGTCGGAACTGGCCCAGCTCTGGAGCGGCCGCAATCATTTTTCCAGCCATACGGTCAACTACACGCTCAAGGGTGAGCGCCTCGACATCCAGCTGCACGGCATTGTTCTGCCCGGGCATGAAGAGCGCTGGGATCGCGTGATGATCGCCATCGAGGATGTGACCGAACGTGAAGGCGCGCGTCGTCGCCTCGCGGAGAGCGAGAATTATGCGTTCGGCCTGTTCGCGCATTCGCCGGTGTCGCTGTGGGTCGAGGATTTCAGCGGCGTCAAGCGCCTGGTGGACGACGTTCGCGCGCGCGGCATCGAGGATTTTCGCGTGTTCACGGATGTGCACGAGGAATTCGTTTTGCGCTGCATGAGCGAGATCCGTGTGCTCGATGTCAACAGTCGTACGCTGGAATTGTTCGGCGCGCCCGACAAGGACACGTTGCTCCGTCAATTGTCGGATGTGTTTCGCGACGAGATGGAGCCGCATTTCCGCGAACAGTTGATCGACCTGTGGGAGGGCAAGCTGTTCCAGCAGCGCGAGGTCGTCAACTACGCGCTCGATGGCACCAAGCTGCATCTGCTGCTGCAGTTCTCGGTGTTGCCCGGGCATGAGCGCGACTGGTCACAGGTGCAGGTCGCGCTGACCGACATCACCGCGCGCAAGAAGGCGGAAGCCTATCTGGAATATCTCGGCACCCACGACGTATTGACGCGCACGACGAACCGCTCGTTCTTCGTGGACGAACTCAACCGGCTCGAACGCAAGGGATCGCAACCGGTCACCGTGATCGTTGCCGATCTTAACGCGCTGAAGACTGCCAATGACGATCTTGGCCATGCCGCCGGCGACGGGTTGCTGCGCCGGGCCGGTGAAGTGTTTGGCGAACTGGTCGAAAAGCCGGCGACGGTGTCGCGCATCGGCGGCGACGAATTCGCCATCTTGCTGCCCGGAGTCGATGCTGCCGGCGGCGAGGCGGTGCTTGCTTCGCTGGCGCGACTGATCGAGGTCAACAACCAGTACTATCCGGATCTGACGCTGAGCCTCTCCACCGGGATTGCCACCAGCCGGACCGGCGAGCGGCTCGAAGCCGTGGTCAAGCGCGCCGATATGGAAATGCTGCAAGCAAAACGCAACTACTATGCGCAACCCGATCGTGACCGGCGCAGCGCGGGCATGGTGTAGGCAGGCTGCGGGAGCCGATGCGCAATCGCGCGCCATGCGGATCAGCACGTCCGTCAGGTCGTGGCGTGCGCTGCCGCTGCCTTCGCGCGCAGGCAGTCGCGGCACAGGCAATCGCCGCCTGTGGTCGGCATCGGCAGTTTCGCGGTCTCCTCGGCGCACCAGCAATTGCCCGACAGGTCGCAGCCGAATTCAGTCCCGCAGTCCGAGCAGGTGAGGCTGCGGCTGAGCGGCTTTAAGCTTTCTGTCCGATAATTCATGAAAGCAGCCCAAATTTCAGCGCGATTTTCATGCCGGGTTCATCTGTTCCACCCGTATATCTGGGGTGTCGCCTTTGATGTTCCAATGCATCATAGGACGAAGGCAGAGTGAGGGAAACCCGATGGCCCGCGACCCGCAAGGTGCGCTGATCGCGCTGAATCGCTTCGGCTTTGGCGCGCGGGGCGGTGCCTCCGGTGATATCGTCAATGCGGCCTCCGATCCTCGCGGCTTCGTGAAGGCCGAGCTGGCGCGCCCCAATGCGGCGCTGCTGGAATTGCCCGGCCTGCAATCGACGACCGAGCTGGGGCAGGCGATGTTCGCCTATCAGCTCGAAGTGAAAACGGCACGCGAGGCGGCGCTGAAGACGCCGGGGCTGGTGCCGGTTGAAGCGCCGCCGGCTGCGATGGACAGGAAGCCGGAAGCTCCCGCGATGACCGGCAACACCACCATGACAGTGCAGCCTGACGCACCGAAGCCGCCGCCGGCCGTCGCGCTGCCGCCGAATGTGGTGCAGAAGACCTATCGTGCAGAAGCGCTGGCGCGGATCCAGCGCGCGACCATTGCCGAGGGTGGCTTTGTCGAACGCCTCGTCGTGTTCTGGTCGAACCATTTCTGCATCTCGGCCAGCAAGGGCGACCCGGCGCGGATGTGGGCTGGCTCTTTCGAACGCGAGGCGATCCGCCCCTATGTGCTGGGCAAATTTGCCGACATGCTGAAAGCCGTCGAACAGCATCCGGCGATGCTGTTCTTTCTCGACAACCAGCAATCGATCGGGCCGGCTTCGAAAGCCGGTGAGAGGGGCAAGCGCGGCCTCAATGAAAATCTCGCGCGCGAGATCATGGAGCTGCATACGCTCGGCGTCGGCGGTGGTTACACGCAGGCCGATGTGACGTCGCTGGCGCGGATCATCACCGGCTGGACCTTTGCCGGACGCGAAGGAAAGATCGGCACGCCCGGCAGTTTTGCCTTCAACGCCAATGCGCATGAACCGGGGCCGCAGCAATTGCTGGGCAAGACCTATGACGACACCGGCGTCGCGCAAGGCGAAACAGCGCTCGCCGATCTTGCGCGGCAGCCATCGACGGCGACATTCGTCGCCAGGAAATTCGCGCAGCATTTCGTGGCTGATGCGCCGCCGCCGGCACTGCTGGCGCGGCTGGAAGGCGTGTTCAGAAAGACCGACGGCGATCTGAAGGCGCTGGCGCTGGCGCTGCTCGATTCCAATGAAGCCTGGCAGATGCCGATGGCCAAGCTGCGCACGCCCTATGAATATCTGATCTCCACCGGCCGCCTGCTGGCGCGCATCCCCGAAGATCCCGGCCGTTACTTTGCGGGACTGCAGACGCTTGGCCAGCCGCTCTGGACACCGCCGGGGCCGAACGGCTTTCCGGACGGCAATGCCGCCTGGGCCGTCCCCGAAGGCATGAAGCTGCGGCTCGATCTCGCAGCACAGGTTTCGTCGCGCATCCCCGACAGTATCGATCCGCGTGAGATGCTCGACGTGGTCGCCGGCGAGGCGGCCTCATCGGAAACACGACAGACGATCGCGCGCGCGGAGACGCGGCAGCAGGCACTGACGCTGCTGCTGATGTCGCCGGAATTTCAGAGGAGATGACGATGGACTGCTGTGAAAGCCGCATGCTCGGCCCCACACGCCGCTCGCTTCTGTTATCAGGCGCGGCCTTTGCCGCCTGGGCCTATCTGCCGAAATTCGCTAGGGCCGCCGACGCGCGCGATCCGCGCCTGATCGTCGTGATCCTGCGCGGCGCGCTCGATGGTCTGGCCACCGTCGCGCCGCTCGGCGATCCCGATTATGCCGGTCTGCACGGCTCGATCGCGCTGGCGAAGGATGGCCCGAACGCAGCCATCGCGCTGGACTCGTTCTTCGGCATGCATCCGGCGATGCCGGAATTTGCGCGGATGTATGGCGACAAGAAAGCTGCCGTGGTTCATGCGGTGGCGACGTCCTATCGCGAACGTTCGCATTTCGACGGCCAGGACGTGCTGGAGAGCGGCTATGCCGGCCCCGGCCGCGTGCAGTCGGGCTGGCTCAACCGCGCCATTGAATCGTTGCCGCGTGGCGAACGCGTCTCGTCCGGTCTTGCGATCGGACCGACCACGCCGCTGGTGCTGCGCGGCGCCGCGCCGACCGTCGGCTGGGCGCCGGTCAATCTGCCCAACGCGGCCGATGATACGGCGATGCGGCTGATGCAACTCTATCAGGACCGCGATCCCGCTTTGGGGACGGCGCTGTCGCAGGGCCTGAAGCTCGACAAGATTGCCGTTGGCGACGAGATGAAACCGAAGGGCGGCGGCAATGCCGTAGCGGCGATGCGCCAGGTCGCACGCGGCGCGGCGAAGCTGATGGCTGCCGATGATGGCCCGCGCATCGCAGCGCTCGCCTTCGATGGATGGGACACCCATGCGCAGGAAGGCGGGCCGGTCGGGCGCCTCGCGCAATTGCTCGGCGGTCTCGATGGCGCACTGGCGGAATTCGAGAGCGGGCTTGGGCCGCATTGGCGTGACACGGTGGTGGTCGTGGCCACGGAGTTCGGCCGCACCGCCAAGATCAACGGCACTGCCGGCACCGACCACGGTACCGGCACGATTGCGTTGCTTGCGGGTGGCGCGATCAAGGGCGGCCGCGTGATTGCGGACTGGCCCGGCCTTGCGAATGGCAAGCTCTATGAAGCCCGCGATCTCGCCCCGACCACGGATCTGCGCGCGATCTTCAAGGGCGTGCTGCACGATCACCTCGGCATCAGCGAGCGTGCACTGGCCGAGCAGGTGTTTCCTGACAGTGCGCTGGTGAAGCCGGTCAAGGGATTGGTGGGGTAGCTTGCTTCCCCTCTCCCCAAGCGCAGCGAAGCTGCGCGCAGTGGGAGAGGGTCTGGCCGTGAGCGCGATAGAGCCCTCTCCCGGCTCGAACGCGTTTCGCGCCTTCGCTCCACCCTCTCCCGCGGCGCGCGGCTTTGCCGCGCTGAGGGAGAGGGGAAGAATCTGCGCGTTTAACTACCCCAACGTAATCGTATCGATCTCCGTCATCTCCTCCGCCGTCAGCTTCCACTGCGCCGCCTTCACATTTTGCTCGATCTGCTCGGGCGATGATGCGCCGGCGATGACGCTGGAGACTTGCGGGCGGGCGGCGAGCCACGAGAAGGCGAGCTCAAGCATCGAATGACCGCGCGCGCCGACGAAGGCCTGCAGTTGATCGACCAAGGCGATGTTGCGCGGGTTCAGATAGCGCTCTTGCATATAGGGGGTCTTGCCGAAGCGCGTATCGGCGGGGACGTTCTTCAGGCCGGCATATTTACCGGTCAGCATGCCGCCGGCGAGCGGGAAGAACGGCAGCAGGCCGAGATTGAAATGCTGCGCGGCCGGCAGCAGATCCTTCTCGATGTCGCGGACGACGAGACTGTATTCGTCCTGGCACGACACGAAGGGCGCGACGCCCATCTGGCGCGCGGCCATCTCGGCTTCGGCGATGCGCCAAGCCGGGAAGTTGGAATTGCCGATATAGCGCACCTTGCCCTGACGCACGAGGTCGTCGAGCGTGCGCAGCGTCTCTTCGATGGGCGTCAGCGCATCGTAATCGTGCTGCTGATACAGATCGATATAGTCGGTCTTCAACCGCTTTAGGCTGGCTTCGACGGCGCTCATGATGTAGCGGCGCGAGGCGCCCTGCTTGCTGCCGTCATTGCTCATTGGCTTGCCGTATTTCGTCGCCAGCACGATGTCCTTGCGGCGATCGCCCAGCACTTCGCCCAGCACCGTCTCGGAGCCACCCATGCCGGCATAGATGTCGGCGGTGTCGAACAGCGTGATGCCGAGATCGATCGCCTTGTGGATGACCTTGCGCGCGGTCTCCAGATCGGTGCGTTGGCCGAAATTGTTGCAGCCGAGACCGACGGCGGAGACGCGAAGGCCGGAGCGGCCGAGATTGCGGGTTTCCATGATGAATGTGCCTTGTGAGGGAAGCGCGGACCAAGGTTATGGCGCGCGCCTCATCGCGCAGCAAGACGCTCTGCATCATGGCAGTCGCGCGGGCGCTCAGGCGATGGCGGAAGCGGACTCGGGCGTTTGAACTTCGGGCGCGGGCAGGGCGGTCGGGGTCTTCCGCGGCGGCCCGGCGCGCAAGGCTGTGGACGTCATGCGCCGCACAGCGTTTTCCGCGTTACGCGTGATCGTCTTGCGATCAGCGGACATGTCATAGGCGACGGCTTCGCCCCAGCTTACGACGACGTCGATGGCGCCCGACGACAGGATGCCTATGAAATGCGGGATCAGATCGATGTCGCCATACCACGCCACGTTTTCGCGAAAGGCGCGGCCGACCGGCAATCCACCGAAGCCGACATAGGCGATCGACATCGGCTGCACCGTGATCTCTTTGTGATGCGTGGAATCGCCGAGCGCGTGATGCACCGAGCCGACCAGTGCCGAGCGAAACGGCAGCACGCGCATGCCGTCGCTGGAGGTGCCCTCCGCGAACAGGACCACCGCGTCGCCGGACAGCATGCGGTCGCCGATTTCCTGCGCCGTCGCGCCGGTTTTCTGCCGGCGTTCGCGCTCGACAAAAATCGTGCGCTGCAATTTGGCAAGCCAGCCAAACACCGGCCATTTGGCAACTTCGCTCTTGGCAACGAACACCACCGGCGCCCTGGCGCCGATGATGATGATGTCGAGCCATGAGACGTGATTGGAGAGGATCAGGACTGGCGTGTCCGTCGTCCGCTTGCCGACTTCGTGAATGCGCACGCCGATCAGCGCGCAAAGGATGCGATGAAACAGATGCGGAATACTCTGCTGCCAGCGCAGGCCGAAGGCCAGTGCGATCAGCTGAAACGGCGCCAGCAGCAGCGTCAGCATGGTCAAGGAGATCAGGACGGCGGCGAAACGGATCATGGGTTTATTATACCGGGGCCGACTTCCGCAGGCAAAGTCAGTTGCATGAATTAGGAGAAACCACGGCAAAAAGAAGCGGTCCCGGTCAGCGCGGCAACTGACGGAGACCGCTGGGGAAGCACCCGATTGGCGACGGGGGGAAGCAACCGGCTGCATGAGGAGTCTAGCCGGGGCGAGTGACATCGCCATGACAACCCGGGATATCCACAGGTGGCATTGCGCCCTATTCGGCCGCGTCCAGCCGGTGGGAGCTGAACACGTCGCCTTCGCGGAGCGCCAGATAATAGTCGCGCTCGGAGAGCTCGTCGGTGTGACGAATGAGGTCGGTCACCGGAGTGTAGCTCAGCATCCGCCCGCCATCGGGCAGCACGGCGCAACTCATCCGCAGCACCCGGCCATTGGCGAGGCGCAACGTCGTCGGCGTGGAAGTGCCGGCGCGGATCATCTCGACGCGCCTGGCGATGAAGCTGTCGACCTCGTCGTCGGGGAGGGCGTAAGCGTGGATATCGCGCGCGTGATACATCAGCGCGATCAGCGGCGGCTTGCTGTCAGCCTTCTCGTCGGGGAGCGTGAAGTAGTCGCGGAAGGCGCGGTTGATGAATTCGGCGCGGGTGTCGGCATTGAGAAGCACGACACCGATATCGATCTGGTCAAGTGCAGCCGAAAGGCGCTGGGCAGTGGCGTGCTGCTCGTTCTCGCGGGCCCGTGCCGCGCGTCGCAGCCGGAAGAGGCGGATTGCCAAAGTAATCCCGACGGCTGCGATCACAATGATCGCCGTTTCAATTCCCGGATCGAGAATCAGTCGCCAATCGTACTGCATCGGCTGTACCTGTGTCCGTACAAAGGTAAGAAACGCAGGTTGGCCTCTGGTTGCAAAAAGGCCCACAATTTCCCGGCGGTATAGCTAACGGCGCGTGAAGAGCCCGGCATCATTTTCCCCTTGTTCGCTTCAAATGCTATCGATGCCACCGGAACCGGCGCCGGCCCTTGAATGTTAGCGCCGGGATTTAAAAAGGACCCCGATCGAATGCCCTTCACCATTCCGCCGCTGCTGCTGCCGATTTTGATGCTGCTGGCCTCGAATATCTTCATGACCTTCGCTTGGTATGGCCATCTCAAGTTCAAGGATCACTCGTTGCCCCTCGTCATCATGGTGAGCTGGGGCATTGCCTTCTTCGAATATTGGCTGGCGGTGCCCGCCAATCGCTGGGGCAGCGAAGTCTACAATGCCGCCCAGCTCAAGACGATGCAGGAAGTCATCACGCTGGTCGTGTTTGCTGCATTTTCGGTGCTGTATCTGAAGGAGCCGCTCGGCTGGAATCACGCGCTGGGCTTTGCCTTCATCGCGCTCGGGGCGTTCTTCATTTTCCACAAGTGGTCGTAACGACCGCTTACTTCCCGGCTGGCGTAATCCGCAAGATTCGTCCTGCCGAACTATCCGTCAGCAGCCAGAGCGCGCCGTCCGGTCCTTGCCGGACGTCGCGGATGCGTTCGTTGAGATTTTGCAGGACGCGCTCTTCGGACGTGACCGTGTTTCCGTTGAGCTGTAGCCGCACCAGCATCTGGCCTGCCAGCGCGCCGGTGAACAGGCTGCCCCGCCAGCGCGGGAAGAGATCGCCGGTATAGAACGTCATGCCGGACGGGGCGATCGACGGCACCCAGTATTTCACCGGCTGCTCCATGCCCGCCTTCGACGTGGTTTCGTGGATCTTCGCGCCGGAATAGTCGATGCCGTAGCCGATCACAGGCCAGCCGTAATTCTTGCCCTTGCCGATGATGTTCACTTCATCGCCGCCGCGCGGCCCGTGCTCGGTCTCCCACAAGTCGCCGGTCGCCGGATTGATGGCGAGGCCTTGCTGGTTGCGATGACCGTAGCTCCAGATCTCCGGCCTGGCGCCGTCGCGGCCGACAAACGGATTGTCCTTCGATACCGAGCCATCGGGCGCGATGCGGATCAGCTTGCCGAGATGATTATCGAGATTCTGTGCCTGATCGCGGCCGCTATAGTGTTCACCGAGCGTGACGAACAGATTGCTGTCAGGCGCCTGAACAATACGGCAGCCGTGGTGATTGCCCGACGACAGCGGGCCGTCCTGGCGAAAGATCACCTTCATGTCGTCGAGACGCGGCGCAGTGCCGTCGATGAGCTTGCCGCGCGCCACGGCGGTGCGACCGCCGCTGCCCGAACGTTCCGAGTAGCAGAAGTAGATCGTGGTGTTCTGCGCGTAGTTCTTGTCGGTGATAACGTCGAGCAAACCGCCCTGGCCGACGGCCATCACCTCGGGCACGCCTTTCACCGCAGGCGACAACTGTCCCTGCGGCGAGACGATACGGATGCGGCCGGGCCGTTCGGTGACCAGCATGCGGCCCTCGGGCAGGAAGGCCAATGCCCATGGATAAGCGAGACCGGAGGCGACGGTCTGTACTTCGAGCCTGCCGGCCGACGAGCCGAACGAGGTGTTTTCGCCGCGGGTGGTCGTGGCGATCAGAAGGGTCGCGGTCACGACGATAGCCGCCGTCAACGTGACAGTGACCCAGATCACGGGCCTTTTCATCGAAATGGCTCCATCACGGAGTCGCAGGTTGCATAAGCGATGCGCGGCATCGCGGCTGAGTGTTTATGAGTGGGGACCGTCAGAGCGGCATCGCACTCGCCACCGGGATCGACATCACGGTGAGGGCGAGGATGACGCAGAGCGACAGACAGCCAACCGCGAGCGACGCCGCGACGGCGTGGGTCAACCGGGTGGATGCGATGGACGTGGGGCGTGCCTGAAATCCTGCACCCACGCGAAGCGACCGTATCATGGCCGTAAATCCTTCAAATCGCGGGCGAATCACCCGCGTGCTACAAATTCGCAGCTGCGGCAGGCGAGATTTGGGCGGGATTGGCCGTAACTATGGCGGGAAAATGGCATTCACAGCGCTTATGCCCGCTATTTCAGGACTTAAGCGTCGGCCACTACGTCCAAGGTATCATATTCCGATGACGTCGGGTGCCAGTCCATGGAGATAAAACCCGGCTGGGTTTCCACCAGACGCAGCCAGCGGCGGATCGACGGAAAGCTGGAGAGGTCGAAATCGCACTTCTCGGCGACGTGGGTGTAACCGTACAGCGCGATGTCGGCGATTGTCAGCTGACCCGCGGCGAAGAAGTCATGGATCTTGAGGTGATTCTCCATCACCTGCAGCGCGGCATAGCCACGCTCCATCCAGTCTTCCAGCGCGTGGGTCTGCAGGTCGCGGCCACCGCGTACCAGGCACAGCCAGAAATAGGCGGCACCGAGATTCGGCTCCAGCGCGTGCTGCTCGAAGAACATCCACTGCATGGCTTCGGCACGGTCCATCCGCGATTCCGGCGCCAGAGATGTACCGATGGCGACATACCAGAGGATGGCGTTGGATTCGGCGAGATAGCGGCCTTCGGCGATCTCGAGCAGCGGCACCTGACCGCTGGGGTTCTTGGCCAGAAATTCCGGGGTACGGCTCTCGCCGCGCAGAATGTCCACTTCGATGGCGCGATAAGGCGCGTCCAGGAACGCCAGCGCAAGGCGAACCTTGTAGCTATTGCCAGAGCGCTGCATCGAATAGAGTTTGTACATTCGCAGGTGTTCAATTCATTTCAGGTCGAGGCAACTGCGCGATTGGCCATCGCAGATCGCGGTTAGACAATGATGCTGATGCGAGCCTGTCGCAAGGCCCAAGGAATGGAAAAAGTCGAAAACGGCTGCGGCAGTCTGGATTGAGAAAAATGTATGTCAGGCAGCATTCGGCAATGGAAGATCACGCTGCCGCGATCTGTGTGTGAAGGTGCCGCGATGTGCTGTTATCAGCGAGTGCGCGCCGCAGCACGATGATATAGAAAGCGACCATCACCAGAAAGCCGAGCGGCAGTTCGATGGCGCCAGCGATGCTGCGCGTCAGCAGCGGCATGATCCAGGTCAATGCGAGCAGGCTGATCTCATAATCGCGAAATCCTGTGCTGAAGCCGGTTACGATCATGAATGCAATGGCTGGACCGAGAAGCATCAGATCGTAGTCGAGCACGTGCGGCGAAGCGAGAAGGGTTGCGATCAACAGGATGGCGGCCTTGAGATTTGTGTCACGTGCGACGCGCCACGCCCAGACTGCGCTGGCAATCACGGCGATCGAGACGATGCCCTGGATGAGATACGCGGATGCGATATTTCCCCTCCACATCCGTATTGCCGCGAATGCGCTCTGCAGTTTCTCGAATCCGACCTGTCCCTGTTCGAGCAGGAGCTGACGCGATGTCTCGGTAACGGATGCGAAAGCGATCCAGCAGTCGATGCCGAACAAGGCGCTCGTGATACCCGTGAGAGCGATGATGGTGATCGTTGCTGCAGCGATGCATCGCCACTGGCCCGCCGCGAATAACGCCAGCGGAATGACGATGGCAAATTGCGGCTTGTAGGCCATCAGCGCAAACAGGATGCCTGCAAGATAAGGGCGCTGCGGAAGAACGAGCAGGGCGCTGCCGAACAGGCCGGCGGTCAAAAAGCCGTTCTGACCATGACCGAGATTGATGAATGCCGCTGGGATCGCCATCGCTACCGGGAGCCAAAGGCGATGAACCGCATCAGGCAGGGCGGCTCGTTTCAGGATCGCCGAGATCACGAGCAGGTAGAATACGAAGCTGCCGCCCTGCCAGATGGCAAGCGCGAGCGGGTAAGGGAGCATTGCCAGCGGAGTTGCGACCAGCAGAAAAATCGGCGGATAGAACCAGGCGTAATAGGGGGTATCGCTGCCGAAAAGTTGCTGCTGGCGCGCGTAGTGCGCCGCTACCGTATAACTATCGGGGGCTTTGCCCTCAAGGGCGAGCGCTCCCGCGGTATAGAAGCTTGAGAAATCGGTCCCGATCGGCTTGCCGTTGCGGTCGATCACGCCATCCGAGACCGCAATCCAGCCGGCGAAGGCCAATATGCCCAAAGCGAGCACAATCAGGCTGTAAGCCCGCACGCGTTCGAGGGTCAGCCATGCGCCGTTTTCAATGTGCTGCCAGATCCGGATCATTCTAAGGGTGCATTTTGGCTCAAATCGTCGATTGCGGCGTGCAGTTGACGCTACCGTCCCCCGTTTAACGCTTGCTGAATTGCATCACTTCCAGATGTGTTTTTGCCCAAGCTTCTTGCGATGCAACGTCGCACGCACTAGGGTGCGACGATCCCAGCAGGATCAGCCATTTTGACGTCGCCGACCGCGGGTCCGCGACCTTTCTCAGGAGAAGATGATGTCGTTTTTGTCCGCTGCGCTCGACCGTGTGAAGCCGTCCGCGACGATCGCGGTGACGGATAAAGCACGTGCGCTGAAAGCAGCCGGCCGCAACGTCATCGGTCTTGGTTCGGGCGAGCCCGATTTCGACACCCCGGCGAACATCAAGCTGGCAGCGATTCACGCCATCGAGGCCGGCAAGACCAAGTACACCGCCGTGGACGGTATTCCCGAACTGAAGGAAGCCATTATCGGCAAGTTTCAGCGCGAGAATGGCCTGACTTACAAGCCGAACCAGATCATCGTCGGCACCGGCGGCAAGCAGGTGCTCTACAACGCGCTGATGGCGACGTTGAACCCGGGTGACGAAGTCATCATCCCGGCGCCGTATTGGGTGAGCTATCCGGAAATGGTGGCGCTGGCCGGCGGCACGCCCGTGTCCGTGGTCTGCACCGCAGAATTCGGCTTCAAGCTGCAGGCTTCCGCGCTGGAAGCAGCGATCACGCCGAAGACCAAGTGGATCATCCTGTGCTCGCCGTCGAACCCGACGGGCGCCGCCTACAAGAAGTCGGAGCTCAAGGCGCTCACCGATGTCCTCGTGAAGCATCCTCACGTTTGGGTGATGACCGACGATATGTATGAGCACCTCGTCTATGACGACTTCGAGTTCACCACGCCGGCACAGATCGAACCGTCCCTGTTCAATCGCACGCTGACCGTGAACGGCGTCTCCAAGGCTTACTGCATGACCGGCTGGCGCATCGGTTACGCCGGTGGTCCCGCCGAGCTCATCAAGGCAATGGCGACGATCCAGTCGCAGTCGACCTCGAACCCGTCGTCGATCGCGCAGTGGGCGGCGGTGGAAGCCTTGAACGGTCCGCAGGATTTCATCCCGAAGAACAATGCCGTGTTCAAGGAGCGCCGCGATCTCGTGGTGGCAATGCTGAATCAGGCCTCGGGCATCAACTGCCCGCGTCCGGAAGGCGCATTCTACGTCTATCCGTCCTGCGCCGGCACCATCGGCAAGACTGCGCCTTCGGGCAAGGTTATCGCCAATGACGAAGACTTCGTCACAGAATTGTTGGAAACCGAAGGCGTGGCGGTGGTGCAGGGTTCGGCCTTCGGCCTTGGCCCGGCATTCCGCATCTCCTACGCGACGAAGACGTCCGATCTCGAAGATGCCTGCAAGCGCATCCAGCGCTTCTGCGGAAATCTTCGGTAACAAAACCTGCTCCGAAACTTTTGACGGTTTCGGGGCTTATTCCGGGAAGCGCCTTGTTTTCGACACGGCGCTTCCTTCTTGTCCCCTCGCTATCAAAATCCCCAAGGTGGAGTAACACTATGCGACTTTCCAAGATGTTCGGCCTGACGGCCGTGGCCTTTGCGGCGTCGGTTGCGACCGCAAATGCACAGCAGCCTGGCAGCGTTCAGGTTGGCGTGCTGGAGTGCCGTGGCGGCCAGAACGTCGGCTACGTGGTCGGTTCGAATGCGCACCTCAACTGCGTCTTCCAGAGCGCCGGTGGCCGCGCCGAAGGTTACGTCGCCAACATCCGCCGTTTCGGCCTTGATCTCGGCTTCACCGAAAACACCACGGTGCAGTGGGCTGCCTTCGCTCCGACCACCCGCGTGCCGCGCGGCGCACTGGCCGGCAGCTACGGCGGCGTCGGTACCAACGCATCGGTTGGCCTCGGTTTCGGCGGCAACTTCCTCGTTGGCGGTCCGGGCAACACCTATTCGCTGCAGCCGATCTCGGTGCAGGGCCAGACCGGCTTGAACGTCGCCAGCGGCATCGTTCAGCTCGAACTGGAAGCGACCGGTCCGGTGAGCGGTCATCGCTACAACAAGAAGCGCCGTCATCGCAGCCATCGCTAAGCGATCGCCAGCGATCGCTGTGATCGCGTAAGCGATCCGGCAAGGTTAACGAAAAGGCCCGCGCGAGCGGGCCTTTTTTGTTGCGCGCGCTGCGCGTGCGCCGCTGTCATTGGGCGGTATCATTAGCTATGGATAGTCGATCCACATCCTTACTTCCGTTCATCACCCGGAGATTCCTGATGGTCCGCCTCTCATCGCTTGTTCTCGGTATCGCTGCCGCCGCCTTTTTCACTGCATCGCAAGCGCAGTCGCAGCAAGGCGTGCAGGTCGGTGTCTTGAATTGCCGGGGCGGAGCCAGCGTCGGATTCGTCGTGGGCTCGGTGACCAATCTCGGCTGCGTGCTCACCGGCACCGGTCGTCCGGACCAGCCTTATGTCGCCACGATCCGCAAAGTGGGCATCGATCTCGGTATTACCGAACAGACCGCGCTATCCTGGGCCGTGTTCGTGCCGGTGAACTATAGCGGTCCCGGCGATCTGTCCGGCAACTATGCGGGCGCACAGGGCAGTGCGTCGGTTGGTGTCGGCGTCGGCGCGAATGTCCTGGTTGGCGGTTCGCAAAACGCCTTCTCTCTGCAGCCGCTCAGTCTGCAGGGGTCGGTGGGACTGAATGTCGCCGCCGGTCTGCAGAGCTTGGAGTTGCGCCCCGGTCGCTGATCCCGCGGCGATCGCTCGCACAAATTCATCCGGCTTCGCCCATGGCGGAGCCGGATTTTTTATGGCGCAATCCGATCACGTTCATCGCAGCGCAGCAACTTTTCTATCTTGCCAAATATCCGGACCGGGCGGAGCATTGACCGCCGACCCAATCATGGGCCGAGCTCCACATGAGGAGGCGGCAATGGGACAAGACCTGAGAAGTCCCCGCGGTCCACAAGGCAATGCCGCAAAGTGCATTGCGCTGGTGGGCCCTTTCCAGAGCGGAAAAACCACACTGCTTGAAGCGATCATGGCCCGCACCGGGGCGATCCCGCGGGCCGGCAGCGTCGACAATGGGACAAGCATCGGCGATGCCAATGCGGAAGCCAGAGCCCACAAGATGGGCGTCGGCCTGACGGCTGCGACCACCACCTTCATGGGCGACAGCTACACATTCATCGACTGTCCGGGTTCGGTGGAATTCGCGCATGACATGCGCGCGGCATTACCCGCCGTCGATGCAGCCATCGTGGTTTGCGAGGCGGATGCGCGAAAATTGCCGCAGCTGCAATTGATCCTGCGCGAACTCGAAGACCTCGGCATTCCCAGATTTCTGTTTCTCAACAAGATCGACCGCGCCCACAAGCGCGTGCGCGAGACGCTGGCGACATTGCAGCCGGCCTCGCGCGTGCCGCTGGTGCTACGGCAGATCCCGATCTGGAACGGCGACCTGGTCGCCGGTTTCGTTGATCTCGCGCTGGAGCGCGCTTTCGTCTATCGCGAGCACAAGGCGTCCGAAGTCATCAAGCTCGAAGGCGGCGATCTCGACCGCGAGAAGGAAGCGCGTTTCTCCATGCTGGAGAAGCTTGCGGATCATGACGACGCGCTGATGGAGCAGTTGCTTGACGACATCGCGCCGCCGGCCGACGCCGTGTTCGACGATCTCGCGCGCGAATTGCGCGAAGGTCTGATCTGTCCGGTGCTGCTGGGCTCGGCGATGCGCGAGAATGGCGTGCTGCGGCTGATGAAGGCGCTACGCCACGAGGCACCCGGCGTGGCCGAGACGGCTAAGCGCCTCGGCGTGCCCGACAGCAAGGATGCGATCGGTTACGTGTTCAAGAGCAGCCATCTACAGCACGGCGGCAAGCTGTCTTACGCGCGCGTGCTGAGTGGTCATCTCGATGATGGCGCAACATTGCTGTCCTCGTCGGGCGAAAGCGGGCGTGTCTCCGGCATTCTTGCGGCGAGCGGAGGACATGACAGCAAGCGCGCATCGGCCGAAGCGGGCGAGACCGTCGCGCTCGGCAAGCTCGATCATGTCAGGACCGGCGACACGATCTCGACCGGCAAGATCGTGCCGGCGTCTCTGGTGAATGTCGTGGCCGCGTCGCCCGTGCTGGCCATGGCGCTTGCGTCCGCCGATCGGAAGGACGACGTCAAGCTCGGCCAGGCGCTGTTGCGACTGACCGAGGAGGATCCGTCGCTTGCGGTGGTCAATAACGCGCAGACCCATGACGTGGTGTTGTGGGGGCAGGGCGAGATGCATCTGCGCGTGGCGATGGAGCGCCTGCACGAACGCTTCGGCATCAACGTCAAATCGCATGCACCGGTGATCGGCTATCAGGAGACCATCCGTAAACCGATCACCCAGCGCGGCCGGCACAAGAAACAGTCCGGCGGTCACGGCCAGTTTGGCGACGTTGTGCTGGAGGTAGGCCCGCTGCCGCGCGGCGAAGGCTTTGCATTCCAGGAAAAGGTGGTCGGCGGCGCGGTGCCGCGCAACTACATTCCCGCGGTGCAGGAGGGCGTCGTCGACGGGTTGCAGCGTGGTCCGCTCGGTTTTCCTGTCATCGACGTGCAGGTGACGCTCACCGACGGGTCTTATCACAGCGTGGATTCTTCCGATCAGGCGTTCCGGACGGCTGCCCGGATCGGTTTCACCGAGGCGCTGCCGCAATGCCAGCCGGTGCTGCTGGAGCCGATCCATACGGTGGAGATCGTCTGTCCCACCGAGGCCACGGCCAAGGTCAACGCCATCCTGTCAGGACGGCGCGGCCAGATTCTCGGCTTCGATACCCGCGACAACTGGCCGGGCTGGGACACGGTGCGCGCGATGTTGCCGGAAGCGGAGATCGGCGACCTGATCGTCGAACTCCGCTCGGCCACCGCTGGCGCCGGCAGCTTCACCCGCAGCTTCGACCATATGGCCGAAGTCTCGGGCCGCGCCGCTGACCAGATCGTTGCGGCGCATCGGGTGGCGGCTTAGTACAGTGGCCCATGACGCTTGGACCGCGGGTTGTAGTCATTGGCAATAGCGGCTCGGGCAAGAGCACGCTGGCGCGGCAGCTTGAAAGCCGCGTCGGCGGCGAACGCGCAGATCTCGATCATATCCATTGGCTGGACAGGGGCGGTGTGAAGCGCGACGAGGGGCAGGCCAAAGAACTGGTGGCCGCCCTTGCCGTGAAGTCGAACTGGATCATCGAAGGCGTTTACGGCTGGCTGGTCGAAGCGGCATTGCCGCGCGCTACAGCATTGATCTGGCTCGACATGAGCCCGGAGGTTTGTCGTGATAGCCTCGCTCTCCGGGGCCCTTGGCGTGGCGCGACGGCCGAGGAACATGCAGATTTTCTGGCTTGGGCCGAGGCCTACTGGCAGCGCAAAACGTCGAGTTCGTTCGCTGGCCACCTGGCGCTGTTCGACGACTTCGGCGGCGTCAAACGACGCCTGACATCGCGCGCCGCTGTCGCCCAGTTCGTGGCGACCATGGCGGCTTCGCCGATCGAGTGATGTTCTATACATCATTGAAGATATCTCACATATGATATAAGACTCGTGAAACTGGAAACCGCCCTTGATTACATCGTTTCAGATGCGGGCCGCCCGTGCGCTGCTGGGTATCGATCAAAAGCGGCTGGCCGAAATGGCCGGCGTGTCGCTACCGACCATCCAGCGCATGGAAGCGAGCGAAGGCAATGTCAGGGGCGTGGTGGATTCGCTGATCAAGGTTGTCGATGCCCTCGATCGCTCAGGCGTCGATTTGATCGGCGAGAACGTCCGCAGCGATTCCGGCGGACGAGGGGTGAGGCTGAAACAGCCCGGTCCACCACCGAAACTTGAAGAGCCAAAGCTGACGGATTGAGAACGGGCCGCGGCCTCGATCGAGATCCGCGGCAGGTGACAGGGGCGAGTCGGGAATGGACATGTCCAGAAATCGCGCGTGGGGGCCGCATCAGCCGACCTTCGCCGAACTGTTCACGCCGAAATTGATCACGGTGTTGCGCGAAGGCTACGGCATCGCCGATCTGCGCGCCGACATCTTGTCCGGCTTGACGGTGGCAATCGTCGCGCTTCCGTTGTCCATGGCGATTGCCATAGCCTCGGGGACGTCGCCGGATCGTGGCCTCATCACCGCTGTGATCGGCGGCTTCCTCGTGTCTGCGCTGGGTGGAAGCCGCTTTCAGATCGGCGGTCCAGCCGGCGCCTTCATCGTGCTGGTGGCTGCCACCGTGAGCCGCCATGGCATCGACGGACTGATCCTCGCGACCATGCTCTCTGGCGTGTTCCTGATGGTGGCGGGCTATTTGAAGCTCGGCACTTACATCAAGTTCATTCCCTATCCGGTCACGGTGGGATTTACCGCCGGTATTGCCGTCATTATTTTCGCCAGCCAGATCAGGGATCTCCTTGGGCTCACACTCACCGGCAAGGAGCCTGGCGAACTGATCCCGAAGCTGCAGGTGCTCGGAAGTGCGATCCACACCGTCAACCTGTCGGCCGCCGCGATCACCATCGCGACCATTGCGATCATCCTTCTGCTCAAGAAGCTGCGGCCTTCCTGGCCGGGCATTCTGATCGCGGTTGCCGCAAGCGGGGTCGCGGCATGGTTCTTTGCGCTGCCGGTTGAAACCATCGGCACCAAGTTCGGCGGCATTCCGCAATCCTTTCCGCTGCCGTCGCTTCCCGCGATTTCCCTGGCAAAGCTGCAGGCCATTCTGCCGGACGCCATCTCCTTTGCGCTGCTGGGCGCGATTGAATCTTTGCTCTCAGCTGTCGTCGCTGACGGCATGACCGGCCGGCGGCATCGCTCCAATTGCGAACTGGTGGCGCAGGGCATCGCCAATATCGGCTCGGCGCTGTTCGGTGGAATCTGCGTGACCGGCACCATCGCGCGAACCGCCACCAATGTCCGCGCCGGCGCGCACGGCCCGATCTCGGGCATGCTGCATGCGGTATTCCTGCTGGTATTCATTCTCGTCGCGGCGCCATTGGCAAGTTACATTCCGCTGGCGGCGCTCGCCGCGGTGCTTGCCGTGGTCGCCTGGAACATGGCGGAGAAGCATGAATTCGCGACGTTACTGCGGTCATCATGGGGCGATGCTGCCGTGCTGTCGGCGACTTTCCTGCTAACGATCTTCCGCGATCTTACCGAGGGCATTGTGGTCGGCTTCGCGCTTGGCGCGATTCTGTTCATCAACCGCATGGCGCAAACAACCGGCATTGAGGCGGATAAGCCGCTGGTCGTGGCCGACAAGGCCGACGACGCCAATGGTGACCGAAAACCCTATGATCCCGGTCTCGCTGCCGACCCCGACGTCGTTGTCTATCGCATCACCGGCGCATTTTTCTTCGGCGCGGCCTCCACCATCGGATCTGTGCTCGAGGGCTTCTCGGATCGCCACAAGGCTTTCGTGATCGATTTTGCCGCGGTCCCCTTCCTGGATTCGACTGCCGCGAATGCGATCAAGGGCATTGCCGAGAAGGCAAAGCGACAGGGCGTCCGCGTGATTCTCACCGGCACCTCGCAGGGCGTGCGCCGGGCGCTGCTGACCCACGGCGCGCGACCGCCACTGGTCAAATACCGTGCTGATGTTGCAGCGGCCGTCAGCGAGATCAAGACCCGACGCGCTGCAGCGATCCAGGAGGCGTCGAGCTGATGGCATCGGCAATTGCTCGCAGCTGCAGTATTGATCGTCTGCATGGTTGTCGGACTTGCTGTGCGCTGCAAACTGTCTGATGATTAAGAGCCCCTGCATGATTTTTATGCTACGCACGCTTCCGCTTGAAGCGAAGGATGAATGATGCCGAACGAGACCACGCCCCGCGCCGCCTGTTTGATCGGCTGGCCTGCCGCGCATTCGCGCTCGCCGCTGATCCACCATCACTGGCTGCGCAGCATGGATATTCCGGGCGGTTACAGCATCGAGTCGATCCCGCCGGAAGGCGTAGCCGAATTCGTGATGAACCTCTCCAAGCACGGTTACATCGGCGCCAATGTCACGATCCCGCACAAGGAGCGTGTGCTGAAGCTGACCTCACCGGATCGCCGCGCGCGCGCAGTCGGCGCCGCCAACACGCTATGGTACGACCACGGCACGCTGCGCGCGACCAATACGGATATCGAAGGCTTCATCGACAATCTCGATCATGCGGCTCACGATTGGGACCACACGGACGATGCACTGGTGCTCGGCGCCGGCGGTTCGTCACGCGCGGTGGTGTTCGGGCTGCTGGAACGCGGCATCAAGCATATCTATGTCGCCAATCGCAGTCTCGATCGTGCCGAGGCGATGGCCGCGCAATTCGGCTCGCAGGTGGTGCCGCTGGCGTGGGAGAATGTCGCCAGCATGTTGCCGCGCGCATCCTTGCTGGTGAACACCACGTCGCTCGGCATGGGCGGCCAGCCGCCATTGATCATCGACCTCGATCTGTTGCCTGACCAGGCGGTCGTCGCCGATCTCGTTTACGTGCCACTCGACACCCCGCTGCTCGCCGGCGCCCGGGCGCGGGGCCTCCGCACCGCGGATGGACTCGGCATGTTACTGTATCAGGCCGTGCGTGGCTTCGAGCTGTGGTTCGGGCAGCGCCCCGATGTGACGCCGGAACTGCGTCGCCTCGTCGAGGCCGATCTCACAGTGGCGTGAGCGGGGAATAGCTATTTGGCCTTGGGGTTTCCATCTGCAGCGGTGGGCGCTGCCTTCAAAGGAAATTCCCCTATGGTTCAGATCGTATCGACTTCGGCTCGCTTGTTCGCGGGCTCACTTCTTGCTGGTTCATTGCTGATTTCCGCCGCATCGGCGCAGCAGCCGCAACCCCTGCGCATCCGTGGTGCCATCGAAGCCGTCAACGGCGCGGTGCTGACGATCAAGACGCGTGACGGCGATGAGCGCAAAGTGAAGATGACGGACAATGTCACCGTCACCGGCATTGCCAGAACGACAATGGCCGAGGTGAAGCCCGGCTCCTATATCGGCGTGACCGGCATGCCGCAGGCCGACGGGTCGCAGAAGGCCATCGCGATCCATATCTTTCCGGAAGCGATGCGCGGCACCGGCGAAGGTTCGCGCCCCTGGGATCTGCGCCCCAACAGCAGCATGACCAATGCCACCGTCGATCAGAAGGTCCAGGCCTCCGATGGCCAGACGGTGACGGTGAAGTACAAGGACGGGGAAAAGAAAGTGACCGTGACGCCTGACACACCCATCGTGACATTCGTGCCGGGCAACAAGGATGAACTCAAGCCCGGCGCCAAGATCATCATCATGGGCGCTACCAAGAAGGATGACGGCACTTTCGAGACGGCTCGGGTCAATGTCGGGCTGGATGGGCTGACGCCGCCGATGTAGGAAAGTCGAAACAGCGGAGGAGCTCTTGCGCAGGCCATTCCTCACACCGTGCCTAATCCTCGGATCTCTGTTGTTCTCTGCGCTGCAATTCGTTGCTGCGCAGACACTTGCTCCGACAGAGCGCGTGCTGAACCTACCCGTTCATGGCGGCGATCAGCAGCGCGCGCTCTACGTCAGTCCATCGCATCCACGCGCGACCATCGTGATGCTGCCCGGCGGAGCAGGCGATGTAGGCATCGCCCGGGATGGCGAAATAGCGCACGGTAACAACTTCGTCGTCCGCTCGCGCGTGCTCTGGAATGCTGCGGGTTTCGCGGTGCTGATCCCCGACGCCGTCGATAGTCAGAACTTGCGCGGGCTGCGCAGCTCGCCGCAATATGCAGCACTTGTCGGCGATCTCGTCGCTGCGGCTCATGCGCAGGCGCCGGGACCGGTCTTCCTGCTCGGGACCAGCCAAGGCTCGATTGCGGCGATGAACGGCGCAGCGAATCTGCGTGACGGTCAGATCGCAGGTATCGTGCTCACTGAGTCGGTGTCGCGCCTTGGTGGCAGCCACGAGACGGTGTTCGACGCGCATCCTGAACGAGTCAATGTGCCCGCACTCGTCGTTGCCAATTCAGACGATCGCTGCAATGTCGCACCGCCGGAAGACGCCGACAAGATCGCAGCAGCGATGAGTGGCGCGCCGCGCGTCAAGGTCATCAGGGTCAGTGGCGGAGATCAGCGCTCATCCACGGATTGCGGATCGCTGTCGCCGCACGGCTATTACGGCATCGAGCAAAAAGTCGTCGATACGATCACCGCGTGGATCGACGCGGCGATCTGACGAGGCCTCACTGCACCAAAACGTGCCTGTCGATCTCGGCGATCGAATTCACGCCGCACAGGCCCATGGTCACGCTGAGTTCGTTGCGCAGGATGTCCAGCGCCTTGGTCACGCCGGGGCCGCCATAGGCGCCGAGACCGTAGATATAGGCGCGGCCGATCATGCAGGACTTGGCGCCGAGGGCGAGCGCACGCATCACGTCCTGCCCCGAGCGGATGCCGCTATCGAACATCACTTCGATCTCCGAGCCGACCGCATCGGCGATCCCCGGCAATACCGAGATCGACGACGGCGCGCCGTCGAGCTGACGTCCGCCGTGGTTGGAGACGACCATCGCCTGCGCGCCGACCTTCACGGCTTCGCGGGCATCCTCGATATCGTGAATGCCCTTGATCACGATCTTGCCGGGCCAGATGCTGCGGATCCAGTCGAGATCCTTCCAGTTCAGCGACGCATCGAATTGCGATGCCGTCCACTCCGCCACTGAGCCGAGATCGTTGGTGTTCTTCACGAAGCCGGCGATGTTGCCGAAGTTGCGCCGCTTGGCTTTCAGCGTCCGCACCAGCCAGCCGGGCTTGCTCATGAAATCGATCAGGTTCTTCACATTCAAGATCTGAGGCGGCACCGACAGGCCATTCTTGATGTCGGCATGACGCTGGCCGATCACCTGCAGATCGACGGTCAGCACCAGCGCGCTGCACTTCGCCTTGATGGCGCGCTCGATCAATTCCTTGATGAAGCCGCGATCCTTCATGACATAGAGCTGAAACCAGAACGGCTTTTCGACATTCTCGGCGACGTCTTCGATGGAATTGATCGACATCGTCGAGAGCGTATAGGGAATGCCCGCCGCCTGCGCCGCCCGGCAGGCGTGAATTTCGCCGTCGCCATATTGCAAGCCGGTTGAGCCGACCGGCGCGCAGATCAGCGGCATGGTGGCCTTCTCACCGAGGATGGTCGTCGAGGTGTCGCGATTGGCGATGTCGACCAGAATACGCTGGCGGAACTTCAGCTTCTGCAGATCCTCGCAATTCGCACGGAACGTGTCTTCGCTATAGGAGCCATGGTCGACATAATCGAAGAACGCCTTCGGCACGTTGCGCTTGTGCTCGAGGCGAAGATCTTCGATGCAGGTGATATGCTTCATGAGATGTCCCAGCCGTTCTTGTCTTTGCTTGTATTTGCTTGTTTCGGTGTCATCTAGCATGGTTAGGCGGTCCGCCATATCATCCTTGTCATTGGAATGTCGTCGAAATTGAAGGAGGCCAGAATGTCCGGCTCCAAGACAAATCCAGCAGGCCACGGGGCCGGCAAGGCTCCCGGCAAGGCAGCCGAGGACGAAGAAAAGCGACAGCTGGAAGTTGCGCTGGACGAAGGACTGGAGGAGACTTTTCCGGGCTCCGATCCGGTCAGTGTGACCCAGCCTGCCCATTCAAAGGCGGACGCGCATATCAAGCGAAAGGGCTGAGCGGGCCGGGTTCCGGTCAGCTGATGCTCCATCGAAGGCATTACATGAAAGGTTAAGGTATATAAGTAATATCAATGGCTTGTCATTAATTACGTATTCCGGGCCTTGGTAATGATTCATCATATTTTTTGAAGCGATTTTAGGGGCCCGAGCCTTATAAGTCCGTCACATATATGGCGCTGCCAATGGGTCAGTCGCCTGAGACAGGGTTTTGAGCCCTCGCGCGAAGCGCGAGGGCATTGGGGGTTACCATGAGCCGTAAATATTTCGGGACAGACGGCATTCGCGGCCGCGCCAATGGTCTGATCACGCCGGAACTGGCACTGAAGGTTGGGCAGGCCGCAGGTCTTGTGTTTCAGCGCGGCGAACATCGTCATCGTGTCGTGATCGGTAAGGACACCCGGTTGTCCGGCTACATGATCGAAAATGCGATGGTGGCAGGCTTCACGTCGGTCGGCATGGATGTGCTGCTGGTCGGGCCGATGCCGACGCCCGCCGTGGCGATGCTGACCAAGTCGATGCGCGCCGATCTCGGCGTGATGATTTCCGCATCGCACAATCTGTTCGAGGACAACGGCATCAAGCTGTTCGGACCGCTCGGCTACAAGCTGTCGGATGATGTCGAGAAGCAGATCGAGGAATTGCTCGACGAGAATCTCGACAAGAGACTGTCGCAGAGCGCCAGCCTCGGTCGGGCGCGCCGCATCGACGGGGTGCATGATCGCTACATCGAATTTGCCAAACGCACGCTGCCGCGAAATCTCAGCCTCGATGGTTTGCGCGTCGTCATCGATTGCGCCCATGGCGCCGCCTACAAGGTGGCGCCGGAGGCGCTCTGGGAACTCGGCGCGGACGTCATCTCCATCGGTGTCGAGCCGGATGGTTTCAACATCAACAAGGAATGCGGATCGACCGCACCGGAAGCGCTGAGTCGCAAGGTGCGCGAGATGCGCGCCGATATTGGCATTGCGCTGGATGGCGACGCCGATCGGCTGATCATGGTCGACGAGCGTGGCCATCTGGTCGATGGCGATCAGTTGCTCGCCGTTATCGCGCAGAGCTGGAAGGAAGACGGGCGGCTTGCCAAGCCAGGCATTGTCTCCACCGTGATGTCAAATCTCGGTCTGGAGCGCTTCCTGAAGGGGCAGGGCATCGATCTCATCCGCACGGCAGTGGGTGATCGCTATGTGCTCGAGCAGATGCTGCAGCACGGCTACAATGTCGGCGGCGAACCCTCCGGCCATATCATCATGTCGGACCATGCGACGACAGGCGACGGTTTCGTAGCCGCGCTGCAGGTGCTGGCCGTGGTGACCAAGCTCGGTCGGCCGGTGTCGGAAGTTTGCCACCTGTTCGATCCGTTGCCGCAGATTCTGAAGAATGTGCGTTATCGCAGCGGCAAGCCGCTCGATGATGCGGAAGTGAAATCCACCATCGCTGCCGGTGAACAGCGCCTCAACGGCCATGGTCGTCTCCTGATCCGCCCGTCGGGCACGGAGCCGGTCATCCGCGTAATGGGAGAGGGCGATGACCGCGTGATGGTCGAGGAAGTGGTGGATTCCATCGTTGACGCGCTGGGCCACGCAGCCGCGGCGTAAAATTCCTGTTCGTTCGCTCTGGCTAAGGCGCCAGCGCGATGACTGCCGAGCTGATATGAAGAGCCGTCTTGCCCGAATATTGATCGGGTGAGGCGGCTCTTTTGCGTTTTGATAGTTCGCGTTGGAGCGCTTTCGAGCGAAGTGGGCACCGGTTCGCATCAAGGAAACGCGTCAGCAAAAAGCTGGAGCCTCGGTTTTGATCCGGTCAGAGCCGAAGGCTCCGGGCAGGTAAGTCCTCGTTAACACCTGGCGATGCCGCGGCGCATTGCAGCGCGGTTTGATAGCAAGACATTGTTAGTAACTGTGGCGACGCAGTGGCGTGATGGAATTTGCGTGCATTTTCGTCACCAAATATCAACCTTAAAAGTTAGGGTTAAGCGCCGCTTAAGGAGTTGGTGTCATCGTCCGTTTGTGAGTTTCCGAGTGTGAGGCCTCCATTAGTTGCCTCTTTGGCCCAAAAGGACGAAGCCAATGCGTAGCGTTAAATTCATTCTGGCCGCGGGCGCGGCTTCCCTGATGTCGACCGCCGTTCTCGCTGCCGACATGCCCATTGCTCCACCGCCCCAGATGTATGCGCCGCCGCCGGTCGAAGATTTCGGTGGCTGGTACCTGCGCGGCGATATCGGTTTCAGCAACCAACGCGTCAAGAACATCGAGATGGGTGACGGTCGCAACGCCAATCTCCTCTCGCTTCAGCAGACCACTGCCTTCGATACGGCTGGCATCTTCCAGCTCGGCGTCGGTTATCAGTTCAACAACTGGTTCCGCGGTGACATCACCGGCCAGTATCGCGGCAATTCGAACTTCAAGGGCACCGATCACGTGACGTTCCCGTCGAGCGGCCTCGTCGGTACCGGCGTGAACAACTACAACGCCACCAAGTCCGAATGGGTCGTGATGGCCAACGGCTACGTCGATCTCGGCACCTGGTGGTGCGTGACCCCGTTCGTCGGCGCCGGCGTCGGTATGGCTCGCGTCAATATCGGGAACTACACGGATAACGGTGCGATCAATGTCGGTTCCGCCGGCGGCGTGCCCTTCATCGGCGGCCCGTTCCCGAGCTACGCAAGTGCACCTGCTGCATCGAAGTGGAATTTCGCATGGGCCCTGCACACGGGCCTGGCTTACAAAGTCAATCCGGCAATGACCGTCGAACTCGGCTACAGCTACATGAATCTCGGCGATGGCCAGACCGGGCCGGTCTCGACTTATGACGGCTTCACCCGCGGCGTGGCGATGCAGTTCAAGGACATCACCTCGCATGACCTGAAGCTCGGCGTGCGCTGGAACCTCGACAGCCCGCCGGCCTACGCGCCGCCGCCGTTGATCCGCAAGGGCTAAGGCAAGCGCTCATCGCCTCAACTATCTTAAGAGATCTTAACGGCGCGGGAGCTTCCTGCGCCGTTTTGTTTTGCACGGGTAGTATCATCGCAACCAATGATTAAGGTTAACAGCGGATGATCGGGACAGTTCGGTGAGTTGAGGAATTGTCGTGATGCATAGACTTCTGATCGCTGCAGCACTGCTGGGCGCAGTGCAAACCGCTCAAGCCGCCGACATGCCGGAGTTCCCGGCGCTGCGCGGTTCGTTCCCTGAGGGACTGAGCCGCGACCGCCCGACATGGGAAGGCTTCTATGTCGGTGGGCAGGCCGGATACGGCACTTCCGACGAGAAGTTCACGGGCTCCAACTCGAACATGACGGCGGCCCTGCTCGCCAATACTCTGGTCGAAAGCGAGATGGGCGTGTCGCAATGGCCGCTCAGCTTCTCGAAACAGTCGTCGCATGGACACGGTTATGGTGGCTTTGCGGGTTACAATTCGCAGTGGGATGACGTCGTCATCGGCCTTGAAATGAGTTATCTGCACGGCAAATTCGGCGGTTCATCGACGGGGTCGATGTCCCGCATAAGCTCTCAGCCGCTGTCGGATGGTGACTATCATTCCGTCACGTCGTCGGCGACAAGTTCGATCAACATCACTGATATAGGCACATTCCGTGCGCGTGCAGGTTACGTCTGGGGCGGCTTCATGCCCTATATGTTCGGCGGCGTTGCGCTCGGTCAGGCTGATACGGTCCGATCAGTCAGGATCGACGGGGACGTTACCGCGGGGCCGGCCTCGACCACCCCGCCAAGTCTGCTCGGGCCAAGGCAGCCGTTGTCCGCGACCAGCGGGCAATATAGCCGCCTGATCTATGGATACACTGCAGGCCTCGGCGTTGACGTCAATCTCGTCGGCGGTCTATTCCTGCGCGGTGAGTGGGAATACATCCGCTTCACATCCGCGGTTGATACCACCATCAACACCGTACGCGCCGGTGTAGGCTATCGGTTCTGATCTGACACGTCGCGGCGCGGCCTCCTCGTTACGGGACGTCTCGCTGTTGACATGTCGCGATGCAGGTGATGCTTTTACCCCGTCCATCGCGGCGGGGCAGTCATCATGAAAATCTACGGCGATCTGAATTCGGGCAATTGCCTGAAGGTGAAGTGGGTGAGCGATCACCTCAAACTTCCCTATACGTGGATTGATATCGACACCAGCAAGGGCGAGAGCCGGACGCCGGAGTTTCTGGCGCTTAACGGCGCCGGCCAGGTGCCGACCGTCGTGCTCAATGACGGTCGCCCGCTCGCGCAGTCCAATGCCATCATCCGCTATCTCGCCCGTGGCAGCGATCTGATCCCGACCGATGCCTATGACGCCGCCAAGATGGATGAATGGCTGTTCTGGGAACAATACAGCCACGAGCCCTATATCGCGGTGTGCCGCTATCAGATCGTCTATCTCGGCAAGGCAATTTCGGATCTCGATCCCGAAAAGCTGAAGCGCGGCTATTTCGCGCTGGTGCGCATGGAGCATCACCTGACGACATCGCGTTTCCTTGTCGGAGATCGCGTCTCGCTGGCCGACGCATCGTTGCTGGCCTACACGCGCGTCGCCCATGAGGGGGGCTTCCATCTCGACGGATACGCGTCGATCAGGCGCTGGATCGCCGACAGCGAGAAGGCATTGGGCCTCGTATGAGCACGAAGATCGTATTGCGGCCGGCGCGCCGTGAGGACGTCGCTGCAATTGTGGCGATGTTGGCTGACGATGCACTCGGCCGTGGCCGCGAGCGTATCGAGGATCCGCTGCCGCAATCTTATTACGATGCCTTCGACAAGGTCGCGCATGACCCAAATATCCGGTTGATGGTTGCAGAAGGCGGCGACGGCAGCGTGGTCGGATGCCTGCAGCTCTGCATCTTGCCGGGCTTGAGCTCGCAGGGCGCTTCGCGAGCGCTCATCGAGGATGTTCGTGTTTCGACGACGCTGCGCAGCCAGGGTATCGGCGAACAACTGGTGCGATGGGCCATTGGCGAGGCACAGGCGAGGGGATGCAAACTCGTCGAGCTGCTGACGCATCAGACCCGGGTCGATGCCCAGCGATTCTATAAACGGCTCGGTTTCGCTGGCAGTCATGTGGGTATGACGTTGCGGTTCTAGAACGCGTCATCATCATGTCGTCCGGCGGACGCTGCGCGGCGCCGTTTATTGCAAGGCATCAGCAAAACCGGTGGTGGTACGCCGGGGACGGGCGACGTCATCCGGCCATCAATCACGCGTGATAGCCCGGAAGTCGCTTGACGCTCCGGGCCGGTTCCCATATCCACGCCAGCGGGACACCTCCCCCCAACGGGAGGCTAGCTATCTGGAAGGATAGAATATGACTGCAGCGAAGCCCGCTTCGCGGCCTAACGTGCCGCATTTCTCCTCCGGCCCCTGCGCCAAGCGCCCCGGCTGGACCCCCGAAAAACTCACCGACGCAGCCCTTGGCCGTTCGCACCGTGCGAAGATCGGCAAGAACAAGCTCAAACTCGCGATCGATCTGACGCGTGAAGTGCTTGAAGTGCCCGCCGATTACCGCATCGGTATCGTGCCGGCATCGGATACGGGCGCTGTCGAGATGGCGCTGTGGTCGCTGCTCGGGCCGCGTCCCGTCACCACCATCGCCTGGGAATCCTTCGGCGAGGGCTGGGTCTCCGACATCGTCAAGGAGCTGAAGCTCAAGGACGTCACCAAGCTGCATGCCGGCTATGGCGAACTCCCCGACCTGTCGAAGGCCGATCCGAACTCGGACATCGTCTTCACCTGGAACGGCACGACCTCCGGCGTGCGCGTGCCGAATGCCGACTGGATCAAGGCTGACCGCGAAGGCCTGACCATTTGCGACGCGACCTCGGCCGCTTTCGCGCAGCCGCTCGACTGGGCGAAGCTCGATGTCGTCACCTTCTCCTGGCAGAAGGCGCTCGGCGGCGAAGCCGCACATGGCATGCTCGTGCTGTCGCCGCGCGCCGTGGCGCGTCTGGAGAGCTACACGCCGCCATGGCCGCTGCCGAAGATCTTCCGCATGACCAAGGGCGGCAAGCTCAACGAAGGCATCTTCGTCGGCGAGACCATCAACACGCCGTCGATGCTGTGCGTCGAGGATTATCTCGATGCGCTCGGCTGGGCCAAGTCGGTTGGCGGTCTCAAGGCGCTGATCGCGCGTGCCGATGCCAACACCAAGGCGCTCGCCGACTGGAAAGCGAAGACACCGTGGATCGACTTCCTCGCAGCCGATCCCGCGATCCGCTCCAACACGTCGGTGTGCATGAAGGTGATCGATCCCGCGATCACCGCGCTCTCGCCGGACGCGCAGGCTGACTTCGCCAAGAAGCTGGTCGCAGCCGTCGAGAAGGAAAATGCCGGTTTCGACTTCGCGCATTATCGCGATGCGCCGGCCGGTCTGCGCATCTGGTGCGGTGCCACGGTCGAAGCCAAGGACGTCGAAATCCTCACGCAGTGGATCGACTGGGCCTTTGCCGAAACCAAGGCCTCACTCGCCAAGGCGGCTTAGTTGCTCTTAACCTCTCCCCGCCTAGCACAGCTTCGCTGTGCGCGGGCGGGGAGAGGTCGGACATCGCGCGAGCGCGATGTCCGGGTGAGGGGCATGGCACTCAACTCTCCTCACTCCTGCATTCTCGGGTCGAAAGCGGCCCCTCATCCCGACCTTCTCCCCGTAAGAACGGGGAGAAGGAGCCTGCTGCGTTTGTCGCGCCTACACCGGCTCCCATTTCGAGGATCACATCCATGACCGCCCCCAAAGTTCTCATTTCCGACGCTCTCTCTCCCGCCGCCGTGCAGATCTTTCGGGATCGCGGCATCGACGTCGACTTCCAGCCGAACCTCGGCAAGGACAAGGACAAGCTCGCCGAGATCATCGGCAACTATGACGGCCTCGCCATCCGCTCGGCCACCAAGGCGACCGCGAAGATCCTCGAAAAGGCGACGCGCCTGAAGGTGATCGGCCGCGCCGGCATCGGCGTCGACAATGTCGAAATTCCCGCGGCGACCGCCAAGGGCATCATCGTGATGAACACGCCGTTCGGCAATTCGATCACGACAGCCGAACATGCGATCACACTGATGCTCTCGCTCGCCCGCGAGATCCCGCAGGCCGATGCGTCGACGCAGGCCGGCAAGTGGGAGAAGAACCGCTTCATGGGCGTCGAGATCACCGGCAAGACGCTGGGCGTGATCGGTTGCGGCAATATCGGCGCCATTGCCGCCGACCGCGCGCTCGGCCTGCGCATGAAGGTCATTGCCTTCGATCCGTTCCTGTCGCCGGAGCGTGCCAAGGACATCGGCGTCGAGAAGGTCGAGCTCGACGACCTCCTCAAGCGCGCCGACTTCATCACGCTGCACACGCCGCTCACCGAGAAGACAAAGAACATCATCGATGCCGCTGCCATCGCCAAGATGAAGTCCGGCGTGCGCATCATCAACTGCGCCCGCGGCGGTCTGGTCGATGAGCAAGCGCTGGTCGATGCGCTGAATAGCAAGCATGTCGCCGGCGCTGCCTTCGACGTGTTCGTCGAGGAGCCGGCCACCAAGAACGTGCTGTTCGGCCATCCCAATGTGATCTGCACGCCGCATTTGGGCGCATCGACAACCGAAGCGCAGGAGAATGTCGCGCTGCAGGTCGCCGAGCAGATGTCGGATTATCTGCTGTCGGGCGCGATCTCCAACGCGGTCAACTTCCCGTCGATCACCGCGGAAGAAGCGCCGAAGCTGAAGCCGTTCATCGAACTCGCCGAGAAGCTTGGCTCGTTCGCGGGCCAGCTCACCGAGACCGGCATTGCCAAGGTGCAGATCACCTATGAAGGCGCGGTGGCCGAAATGAAGATCAAGGCCCTGACGTCTGCTGCATTGAGCGGGTTGCTGCGGCCGATGCTCGGCGACGTCAACGTCGTCTCCGCGCCGGCCGTTGCCAAGGAGCGCGGCATGGTAGTCGATGAAGTGGTACGCGCGGCGCAGAGCGATTACGAAAGCCTGATCACCGTCACTGTTATCACCGAACGGCAGGAACGCTCGGTGTCCGGCACTGTTTATCATGACGGCAAACCGCGGCTGGTTGATATCAAGGGTATCCGCGTCGATGCCGAATTCGGGAAGTCGATGATCTATGTCACCAACGAGGACAAGCCGGGCTTTATCGGAAAGTTCGCCTCGCTGCTCGGCGATGCCAAGGTCAACATCGCAACCTTCCATCTCGGCCGCAACGAACAGGGCGGTGACGCCATCGCGCTGGTGGAGATCGACGGCGTTGTGCCGGCCGATGTGCTGAGCAAGGTGCAGGCGCTGCCGCAGGTGAAACAGGCCAAGGCGCTAACATTCTGAGTGTCTCTTACTTAAACTGACATTGCCGAAATCCCCGTCCGAAAGGCGGGGATTTTTTCGTTTTGCGGAAAATGTTCACATTCAGGTCGGCGCGGCAGGTTTGCCCCCGCCCCGCACGTGTAAGGATTTGGGAACACTACCCCGATACATTTTACTCCGAGGAATCAGCGATCGAAAATCGCACGCCCGGGGGAATACAGCCGTGAAGCTCGCCAATATCCGTATTACGTACAAGCTCGTCGTTCTGGTGGCCGTGACCATGATTGGCCTCTGCGCCGCGGGCATTCTGGCCGCCTATATGGTCAAGAGCGAGATGCTCTCCGCGCGAACCGAGCAGCTGAAGTCGATCGTCGAAATCGGGACCAACGTAGCGGCCAGCATCCAGAAGGATGTCGCAGCAGGCAAGCTCACCAAGGAAGCCGCGACCGCCGAGCTGGTACGCCGCATCGAGCCGATGACCTATGACAACGGCAACTATCTGTTCATCTACACGATGGACGGTGAGGTGGTTCATCTGCCGGGCTTCAAGGCGGGATCCAACCGGCTCGACGTCAAGGTCAGTGGCGTTGCCATTACGCGTGAATTCCGCGACGGCGTCGCAGCCAACGGCACCAAGATTCTGACCTATGAATTCCAGAAGCCCAATGAGCAGGTCCCGTCGCGCAAGATGGGCTATGCCGCGGCGCTTCCCGGCTGGAACATGTTTATTGCCACCGGCGCCTATCTCGATGACCTCGACGCTCATCTGAAACCGATCATCTGGGCGCTCGGCCTGGCCATGCTGGCCATTGCCGCCGTAGCGGGTGCGATCGCGTGGCTGATTGGTCGCAGCATCACCAAGCCGCTCGGCATGCTGGGATCGCGCATGGAGTCGCTCGCCAATGGTGCGCTGGATGAGGAAATTCCCGGCGTTGGCCGTAGCGATGAAGTCGGTGCGATGGCCAAGACGGTTCAGGTGTTCAAGGACAATGCGCTGCGTATCCGTTCGCTGGAACAGGTCGAGGCGGATGCGCAGGGCCGTATCGCCGCGGAGCGCCGCGCCGCCATGGAGGCGATGGCCACGGATTTCGAGCGCAGCGTGACGGGTATCGTCCGCTTGGTCTCCACCGCCGCAGTCGGTATGCAGAGCACCGCGCAGTCGATGACGGCGACGGCAAGCGATGCAAGCTCGCGCGCCGCGACGGTCAGCGCAGCTTCGACGCGCTCGTCCGATAATGTCAGCACGGTTGCGGCAGCTGCGGAGGAATTGTCGGCGTCAGTCAGTGAAGTGCTGCGTCAGGTATCGGCCTCCAGCGAGATCGCCAGCAAGGCGGTGGGTGATGCCGAGCGCACCAATGCGACCGTTCAGATCCTGTCGAGCGGCGCTGAGAAGATTGGCGAAGTGGTACAGCTGATCCACAGCATTGCCTCCCAGACCAATCTGCTGGCGCTGAACGCGACCATCGAAGCCGCACGTGCCGGCGAGTCCGGTCGCGGCTTCGCGGTGGTGGCATCCGAAGTGAAGGCGCTGGCCAGCCAGACTGCCAAGGCCACCGAGGAAATTTCGGCGCAGGTCGCCGCCATGCAGGCATCGACCAGCGAGGCCGTTGCATCGATCGGCGCCATCACCGGGACCATCGCCCAGATGAGCCAGATCACCAACACGATCTCTGTGGCGGTGGAGCAGCAGGGCACAGCGACGCAGGAAATCGCGCGCAACATTCAGTCGGTGTCGGCCGGCGCGAATGAGATCAGCAATCATATCGGCGGCGTCAGCAGCGCAGCCGAGGCCACCGGCTCCGCGGCGTCACAGGTGCTGTCGAATGCAAAGGAGCTGGAGAGCCAGTCCGGCATGCTGCGCACCGCCGTGGATGAATTCCTCGCCAAGGTGAGAGCAGCCTGAGTCAAATCCTTCCCCGAGCGCGGCTTAGCTGCGCTCGTGGAGCTACCAGGCTGGACTTGCCTGAACTATTGAGCTTCGGCCGCTGCGTCGTATCGCAGCACCACCAAATTTAAAATCTGCATAATGATAGTTCATAGTGGTGCGCAGCTACCTGTAGCGCGACTTTTGGTGCATTCGAGGTAACCTATAACCGCGGTTGCAAAAACGGAACTACACACCACTTCACGAACTCGAAACTACACCCTGCGATGGTGACTCGCTTATTTCAGCGCGCCTTACAGGGATACTTCCCATGAATCGTTTGAAAATTTCGATCGGCCTTCGCCTCTACAGCATCATTGGCTTGAGCTTTCTTGGCCTCGCCGGGCTGGCCTGGATGCAGCTGAACACCCTCGGCGACTCCCTCAAGCAGCAGCGTCAGAGCGAATTGACCCATCTCACGGAGCTGGCGCTCGGCATCGCGCAGGAAGAATACGCGACGATTCAGCGTAGCGGCGTGTCGGACGAGGCCGCGCGCAAGACCGCAGCAGCGCGTATCGGTAAACTGCGCTACGGCAATGGCGATTACTTCTGGATCAACGACCTGCAGCCGCGCATGGTGATGCATCCGATCAAGCCCGAGATGAACGGCAGCGATCTCTCCGGCAACAAGGACCCGAACGGCAAGCGGCTGTTTGTCGAATTCGCCGATGTCGTAAAGAAGCAGAAGGCCGGCTTCGTCGATTATCTTTGGCCGAAACCCGGCAAGGACGCACCGCAGCCGAAGCTCTCTTATGTCGTCGGTTTCGAGCCCTGGGGCTGGGTGATCGGCACCGGCGTCTATATCGACGACTTGCAGGTACAGCTCTGGGAGAGTGCGCGCACCGTGATGATCGCGGCACTCGCGGTCATTGTCATTCTCGGCGCGCTTGCCTGGATGATTGGCCGCAGCATCACCATCCCGCTTCGCCGGCTCGGCGCGCGCATGCGCGGTCTCGCCGATGGCGCGCTGGATGAAGCGATCCCCGACGTCGATCGGGGCGACGAGATCGGCGCCATGGCCGCAACGGTTCAGGTGTTCAAGGACAACGCGGTGCGTATCCGCGGGCTCGACAAGATCGAGGTGGAATCGCAGGCCCGTGTTGCTGCCGAACGCCGTGCGGCGATGGAAAGCCTCGCCGATGATTTCGAGCGCAGCGTCAACGGCATCGTGCGTTCCGTCTCCACCGCCGCGGCTGGTATGCAGAGCACCGCGCAGTCGATGACGGCGACAGCAAGCGACGCGAGCTCGCGCGCATCGACGGTCGGTGCGGCATCGGCGCGCTCATCTGACAATGTGAGCACGGTTGCGGCGGCGGCTGAAGAACTATCGGCATCGGTCAGCGAAGTGCTGCGTCAGGTCGCAGCCTCGAGCGATATCGCCAGCAAGGCCGTGGGCGATGCGGAGCGCACCAATGCGACGGTGCAGCAGCTCTCCAGCGGCGCCGAGAAGATTGGCGAGGTCGTGCAGCTGATCCACAACATCGCATCGCAGACCAATCTGCTTGCGCTGAACGCAACCATCGAAGCGGCACGCGCCGGTGAATCCGGCCGTGGCTTCGCGGTCGTCGCGTCGGAGGTGAAGGCGCTGGCGAGCCAGACGGCGAAGGCGACCGAGGAAATCTCGGCGCAGGTTGCGGCGATGCAGGCGTCGACGCAAGAGGCTGTCAACTCGATCAACGCCATCACCGGCACGATCGCTCAGATGAGCCAGATCACCACGACGATCTCGGCGGCAGTGGAAGAGCAGGGTTCGGCCACGCAGGAGATCGCGCGCAACATCCAGTCGGTTGCCGCTGGCTCGAGCGAGGTCAGCGCTCATATCGGCGGCGTCAGCGCAGCGGCGGAAGCAACGGGGCAGGCGGCAGGCATGGTGCTGTCGAATGCAAAGGAGCTGGACGGCCAGTCGAGCATCCTGCGCAAGGCGGTGGATGAATTCCTCGCGAAGGTTCGCGCAGCGTAGAGCCTTTCCTCTTCTCTCGCGGAGAGCGAGCTCTTGTAGCGCTGCAATCGTTGCTCATCATCAAGTATCACAGGCTCGATGATTTGCGGGTTTGGTTTGTAAAGAACAAAAAAAGGTCTGTTCGGTATTCTTCTCCTCAATTGGTATTTGCACCCGCGACCTTTTTTGGAGAACTCATTGTGAAGATAAGTAATCTGACGATCACGCCCAAGCTAGGTATTCTGGTGGGTGTCATGTTGCTTGGTCTGTGCGCGTCTGGCGTTCTCGCGGGATATTTCGTTCAGCGCGAAATGATGACCTCAAGGATCGAGGAGCTTCGCCACTTCGTCGATGCCGCGCGCAGCGTGGCGATTGGATTGCAGAAACAAGTCGACGCCGGCCAGCTCACCAAGGAAGCCGCGATGGCTGAATTCGGTCGTCGTGCAAACACGATGACCTACGACAACGGCGCTGGCTATCTGTTCGGCTCCATGATGGACGGCGTGACGGTGTTGTCGCCGGATGCCAAGCAGATCGGTCAGAACCGTCTCGATGTGGTGACCAATGGCAAGGCGATCGGTCGCGAGTGGCGCGACAGTGTTGCTGCCAAAGGCGAGCACACGATGTTCTATGACTACGTCAAACCCGGCCAGACGGAGCCGCTGCGCAAGGTTGCCTATGCCGCCGCGATCCCGGGATGGAACATGTATGTGGGCGCCGGAGCCTATCTGGAAGACCTCGATGCCAGGTTGAAGCCGATCATCTGGGCGCTCGGTTTGGCGATCCTTGCCATCGGTGCGGTCGCGGGCGGTATCGCCTGGATGATCGGTCGCAGCATCAGCCGCCCGCTCGGTCAGCTCGGTGCGCGGATGCGCACGCTGGCCGATGGCGCGCTCGAAGACGACATTCCCGGGACCGGGCGCGGCGATGAGATCGGTGCGATGGCTTCGACCGTCCAGGTCTTCAAGGACAATGCGGTCCGGATTCGCGGGCTCGACAAGATCGAAGCCGAGACGCAAGCGCGCGCGTCTGCCGAGCGGCGTTCGACCATGGAGAGCATCGCCGATGATTTCGAACGCAGCGTCAACGGGATTGTTCGCTCGGTATCGACGGCAGCGGCAGGGATGCAGACCACCGCACAATCCATGACGGCGACCGCCAGCGATGCCAGTTCGCGTGCATCGACGGTCGGCGCTGCGTCGGAGCGGTCGTCTGACAATGTCAGCACGGTTGCAGCCGCCGCCGAGGAATTGTCGGCTTCGGTCAGCGAAGTCTTGCGGCAGGTCTCGCAGTCGAGCCAAATTGCGAGCAAGGCAGTCGGCGACGCGGAGCGCACCAATGCGACCGTTCAGCTGCTGTCCAGCGGCGCGGAGAAGATCGGCGAAGTGGTTCAGTTGATCCACAGCATCGCCTCCCAGACCAATCTGCTCGCGCTGAATGCGACCATCGAAGCGGCGCGTGCCGGTGAATCCGGCCGCGGCTTTGCGGTCGTCGCCTCTGAAGTGAAGGCATTGGCGAGCCAGACCGCCAAGGCTACCGAAGAGATCTCCGCCCAGGTCGCCGCCATGCAGGCGTCCACCAGCGAAGCCGTGCTTTCGATCAGCGCCATTACGGGGACCATCGCGCAGATGAGCGAGATCACCACCAGCATCTCCACGGCCGTCCAGGAGCAGGGCGAGGCCACGCGGGAAATCGCGCGCAACATTCAGTCGGTCGCGGCGGGCTCCAGTGAAATCAGCGAGCATATCGGCGGCGTCAGCAGCGCAGCGGAAGCGACCGGGACGGCGGCCTCGCAGGTGTTGTCGAATGCCAGGGAGCTCGACACCCAGTCCGGCATGTTGCGGACGGCGGTGGACGAGTTCCTGACCAAGGTGCGTGCGGCGTAGAGGCTCCTCTTCCCCTCTCTCCCCTTGTGGGAGAGGAAAGTAGATCACGCTCTAACGCAAAAAGCCCTCCCTTGCGGGAGGGCTTTCGTCGTTTCAGGCGGGGGCCTGTTCGCGTTGCTTACTTCGCCTTCAGGAAGTCGGCGACTTCGAGCAGCACGAACTCGTTGTCGTCGGCCTTGTTCGGCTCGCGGCTCGACGAGAACGGCAGGTTGTTGTCGTTGCCGACGATGATGTGGGTGGCGTCAACCTGGTCGACGTTCTCGATGGTGAAGAACGGGAAGGTCAGCACGCCGTCATTCAGCGGCTTGCGGGCCAGCTTGTTCGGGTCCTGGATTTTCATCAGGTCGATGAAACCAATCTTGCGAACGGGCTTGCCGACATTGGCGTCGTTCAGTTCGATCTTGTAGACCTTCTTGAACTTGGCGAGATCCGGGAAGCAGTCTTCACCGCGCTTGCCGTCGGCGCAGGCCTTGTCCTTGGTGCCTTCGCCGTTGTCACGCTCGATGATCAGGCCGTTGTCGGCGGTGATCATGTTGAAGTCGCCAATGGCATTGCCGTTCTGTTCGAACACGTACTGCCAGTAGCGACCGGTGAACTTCTCGTTGGCGACGTCGAATTCCAGGATGCGCGAAGCTTCCTTGCCGTCGACCTTTTCCCAGTCCTTCTTCTCGGCATCCCAGATGGGGCCTTCGAGCAGGCCGTAGAGGAACTTGCCATCCTTGGAGGAGGCGAAGCCTTCATAGCCCTTGGAGCGGCGCAGATTGACGGTGGTGTAGGTGGCGCCCGGCGCACCCGGCGACTGCACCGACCAATGGTCGGGCGAACGCACCGGCTTGCCGTCGGCGACGGTGTCGAACACAGCCAGAACCTTGCCGGTCTTGTCGGCCTTGATGATGTAGGGGCCGAATTCCTCGCCGATCCAGAAATTGTCGCCGACGATCTGGAAGCCTTCGGTGTCGACATCGGCGCCGGTCAGGTAGCGCTTGGCGGTGTCTTCATGAACGATGCGGAACGGCACCTTCTTGTCGGGATCGTGCAGGAACACGGTGGCCTGACGCTCGACCTTGCCGTTCTTCCAGTCGATCTTGTGATGATTGAGATAGATCATGTAGTCGGCCGAATTGTAGCGCGAGCCGGCGCCATTGTCGGTCAGCACCCAGAACGAACCGTCGGGCATCACCTTGATGCCGGAATGGCCCTGCAGCGGCTGGCCCTTCATCGGCAGCGAGATGCCGGTGGCGCGCTCATAGGACTTGCCCATCACGGTGCCGAGCGCGTCGACGCGCTTGCCGGTGGTGTATTTGCCCGAGGTCTTCAGGTCATTCGGTGCGTCGGCAGGGGCGTCGATGGTCGACGTCGCCGGCAGCACGGCATGGCCGGCGAGTTTGGCTGGAAATTCGCCTTCCGACTGCGCAAAGGCTGCGGAAGAAAGCATGACGAGGTAAGCGACGGAGCAGAGGAATGTGCTGCGCATGGTTGTCTCCTTTGTGGTGACCATGCGGCGTGTTCTGGGGCGCGGGCGTTACGCTGCGCTGACAGTTCCGTGACAAGAAAATGACGAGAGGGGAAAACCCTGCGACATGCAGTCGCCGAGTCTGCGGGTTAGGCGCGGTTCCTCTTCGTTCAACCCACGCAAAACCATCGTCATGGCCGGGCAAAGCGCGAAGCGCGGCTTCGCTGGATGTCCCGGCCATCCACGTCTTCTTTGTGGCCGAGACGTGGATACCCGGCATTCGCCGGGCATGACGAACATAGCTGCCGTGCGGTTCTATCTGAAATGCGCCTACTGCTTCTCGATCCCTGCATCCGTGATCAGCTTCTCCCACACCTTGAGCTGATCCTTCAGGAAGGCGTCGAATTCTTCCGGCGTACCGGAAAAGGCTTCCATGCCGCGGTTGGCCAGGTCTTTCTGGATTTCGGGGCGCTCGACGATCTTGCGGATTTCGGCGTTGAGCTTGACGACGATGTCTTTCGGCATGTTGGCCGGGCCGAGATAGCCCTGCCACGACGTAATGTCGAAGCCCTTCACGCCGGCCTCGTCCATGGTCGGCAGATCCGGCAGCAGTTTGGAGCGATATTTGGTGGTCACCGCGAGCGACTTCAACGCCTTGGCGTTGACATGCGGCAGGCCGGTCGGGACGTCCACGAACATCATGCTGACACGGCCGGCGATGACATCGGTGAGCGCCGGTGGTGAGCTCTTGTAAGGCACGTGCAGGAGATCGAGCTTGGCGAGGCGGGCAAAGGTCGCGCCCGAGACGATCGCCGACGAACTGCCCGATGCGTAGGAGTACTTGCCCGGCTCTTTCTTGGCGAGCGCGATCAGCTCTTCCACGGAGTTGGCGGGAATCTCGGGATTGATCACGAGCATGAAGGGCAGGTCGCCGGTGCGCGCGATCGGCGTGAAATCCTTGATCGGATCATAGCTCATGGTCTTGAGCAGAAAAGGATTGGCCGAATGCGTCGTGTTGGTCGTGACGAACAGCGTGTAACCGTCGGCGGGGGCGCGGGCGACGAAACTGGCGGCGATCGAACCATTGGCGCCGGCTTTGTTGTCGATCACGGTGTTGGCGTTCAGCGCGGTGCCGAGCTCCTTGGCGATCAGGCGCGTCGTAGTGTCGGTGCCGCTGCCTGCGGCGAACGGGAGCACCAGCGTGATCGCCCGGTTCGGATAATTCGCAGTTTGTGCGATGGCGGCCGGAGTCGCCAACAGGAGCGCTCCGATAAGCGATGCGCTCGCCACACCGCGAAGAATTGAAAGTCCGTGCATTCCGCTTTTCTCCCTGAATCGGCCTTGGTAGCTCGTGTTTGTTGCGGGCAAACTAGCGGAGGTCGGTGACGCACGAAAGCGGAAAGGTATGCAGTTTAGGTGAGCGCGCTGTCGATGGTGTAGGCCATGCATCGACTTCTCCTGCACCAGGTCGACCTTCTCGCGTTCGTGAGCGACAGCACCTGCAGACGGCCGCTGATCTCCGCAGCATCTCCACGTCGGGGTCGGTGCGAATGCCGGGGCGACCTCCGGAGCACGCACGGTCGGTTCGTTGCGATCCTTCTCGTCGCCGCTACTGCTTCCCGACCAGCGACAGGTTCAGCCCGCGCAGGCGCAAAGCTCTTTGACAAATGCACAGCAGCTCTTATATAAATTAGAATAGTTCTAAACTGAGCAAGGCATTGATATGAAGGCGTTTTCGGACCTCACCGAACGCGAGGTGCTGGCGGTTGCGATCTCCAGCGAGGAAGAGGACAGCCGGATCTATCTCAGCTTCGCCGAGGATCTGGCAGAGCGCTATCCCGATTCCGCGAAAGTCTTCAGCGAGATGGCCGAAGAGGAAAAGGGCCATCGGCATCTGCTGTTGCAGATGTATGAGGAGCGCTTCGGACCGAACCTTCCGCCGATCCGGCGCGAAGACGTCAAGGGCTTCATCCGCCGCCGACCAATCTGGCTCACGCGTAACCTGTCGCTCGACACCATCCGCAAGGAAGCCGAGAGGATGGAGTTCGAGGCCGAGCGCTTTTACGCCAGGGCCGCCGAGCAGGCGACGGATGTCGGCGTTCGCAAGTTACTGGGCGATCTGGCCGAGCTGGAAAAAGGACACGAGCATCTCGCGGCCAAACTATCGGATGCCATCCTGACGTCCGACGTTCGTACGGTGGAGGACAACACCCGCCACCGGATGTTCGTCCTGCAATATGTCCAGCCAGGTCTTGCGGGCTTGATGGACGGCTCCGTATCGACGCTGGCGCCGCTGTTTGCGGCCGCGTTTGCAACACATCACAACTGGCAGACATTCCTTGTTGGCCTCGCCGCGTCGATCGGCGCCGGCATCAGCATGGGTTTCGCTGAAGCATTGTCGGACGATGGCTCCATGACCGGACGCGGCTCGCCGTGGTTGCGTGGCGGCATCTGCGGGCTGATGACGACGCTGGGCGGTCTCGGCCATACTCTGCCTTATCTCGTGCCGGACAGCTGGCCGAATGCATTCTGGATCGCGACGGCCATCGCAGGTGTTGTCGTTTTTTTCGAACTCTGGGCCATCGCCTATATCAGGGCGCGCTATATGGATACGCCGTTCCTGCAGGCCGTCTTTCAGGTGGTGCTTGGCGGCGTCATCGTTCTGGCGGTGGGAATATTGATCGGAGGCGCGTAGTGGGTGGGGAGGCGTCAGATGGCGTCGTTGCGCGGGATGGCGTAGGTTCTATGCGCGGGAAACCCTGCTGCTCGTCCCGCCGATGATGAGTGTGTGCGATGCATGATCGCGGCAGGTGCGATCGCGGGCAGCTTACGGGTGAAGGAGCGTCCCATGTATGCTGCCATTCGTCAGAGCAAGGCAAAGACCGGCATGGCTGAGGAACTGACGTGCAGGATCAAGGAAGGTGCCATTCCGATCATCAGTGATGTCGAAGGTTTCATGGCCTATTATGTGGTCTATGCGTCCGACGATACGGTGACGGCGATCAGCATCTTCAACAATTTCGCGGGCGCCGAGGAGTCGAACCGACGCGGGCTCGCGTGGAGCGAACAGAATCTGGCGCCCTTGCTGATTGGACCAGCCACAGCGATAGCCGGGCCGGTTATCGTTCATACGTTGGCATAACGCGCGCGAGACAGGTGCTATGCCGGGCGGTGGCATGTGCGCGTAGATTACTCGCTAGATTCTCAATCTCCCAGCAGGCGCTTCGCGCCGGCGATTGCGCGGCGCGCGACTTCTTCGGGGCCGCGCTCCCGGGTCAGCGCATCCATCGGCACTTCGAGCGCGACCGGAATATGCTTCGGCAGGTGCGCGGCAATGGCGCAGAGGTCGATGCCGCCGTCGCCGGGTGGCAGCCGTTCAGCGCGCGCGGTGTGCAGCAGTCCTTCCACTGTGCCAGGCTTCTCCGCCGGAGCATCGCAAAAATGGAAAAACGGCAGCGAGTGCGATGGCATGTCGTCGAGTTCGGCGAGGCTGCTGTCGGAGCGGTCGAAATGCAGCGTATCGACAAGGATACCCGCATTGGCGCGGCCTGCGGTCTCGACGATGGCGCGCGCCTTGTGCAGGTTCGACACATTGGTCCAGGGAAAGAACTCCATCACCGGCATGATGCCGTATCGCGCCGCAAGATCGGCGATGGCCGCCAGTCGGTCGGCGAGGCGGGACAAGTCGGGATCATAGGGCGCGACGATGACATGGCGGGCTCCGAGCTCCGCGCCGGCGGTGAGTATCGGCTCAAGCGCCGCGACGTCGATCCCGGGCGTGATCTTGACGAGTTCAATATCGAGCACGTGCAGTCCGGTATCGGCGAGACGCGCCTTGGTTTGCCGCATCATCGCCTTGTCGTTCATCAGCGGGTAGCCAGGGCTTTCCGCGGTCACGGCGATCAGTCTCAGTCCGACACTCCGGTAGCCGCAGCGCGCGGCAACGTCGATCATCTCTGGCGGCGCCAGCGATAGCACGGTGAGGTGGGCGAGCGAGAAAACGGTCATGTGATGTTTCTACTCCCGATGTCAGGCTGGCCGGAGCGGATGTTTGGCCTATCGCCGTGATGCGATGAATACGCCCGACAGCACCAGCACGTAGCCGATCAGGTGAAACAGTTGCGGCTGTTCGCCGAGAAACGCGATGGCCAATACCGATCCGAACACCGGCATGAGATGCAGAAATGGTGCCGCCCGATTCGGGCCGATCAGTGCGATGCCGCGATTGAAGAACAGATAGGCCAGCGCCGACGGAAAGATCATGGCATAGGCGAGCGTCAGCAGCGTTACGGTGTCGAAGATCAGCGGTGAACCGGAATTGAGTTCCCAGATGCTGACCGGCAGGGTCAGGATCGCGCCGCCCGCGGTGGTGAAAGCAATCAGCGACATCGGGTGCGTCACCGGCCGCCGCAGCATCAGCGCCGAATAGATGCCGAACACCAGCAGCGCTGCGAACAGCATGGCATCGCCCTTGTTGATCTGGATACTGGCCAGTGCGGTGAGATCGCCGCGCAGGATGATGATCAGCACGCCGGCCATGGAAACCACAATGCCGAGCAGTTGCGCCAGCGTCAGTCTCACGCCGAACAGGATCAGCGTCCACAGCGCGACGCAGAGCGGGCCCGACGACTGGATCAGCAGCGCATTCAGGGCCTGCGTGTATTTCAGGCCCCAATAGGCGAGCACCGTATTGGCGGCGAAGCCGGTCAGCGCCAGCATGGTCATGAGAGAAAGCTGCGCGCGGAGGACCGGCCAGTCCGCGCGCAGATGCGTCCAGGCGAAGGGCAGCAACAGGAAAAAGGCTCCGATCCAGCGCACGCAGGCCAGTGTCACCGGCGGGACGTGGCCGGCGACGTAGCGGCCGAGCACGATGTTTCCGGCCCAGAACAGCGAGGTGAGGCTGAGCAGGAGATAAGGCTGGTTGGCGAACCAGCCGACGATCGTTTGTCGCGGCGGAGCGGAAGGGGTCATCGGCTCGATGGTCAATGCAGCTTTCCATAGGCGGCAGTTCGCCGGGTGGCACAAGTCACGCTGGCGCGCGGGCACCATGCGCGGCAGCGGAGCGCGCATCGGTAGATGCGTCGAATGGACGCCAAGAATGAGCCTCGATTCAGGTATTTAGATGCCGAAAAACACGCACAATCAGACGATTATACCTTTTCCGCCAGGCGAACATTAACTGCTTTCGAACGGCTAGCCGATAGAACTGAATCATAATGATGGAACTTGTTTCTTGAATTGCGGGTCCGGATACCTCCTCGACGTTGTGCAGTGAGTGTGTCTGGAGCCGTTCGGCTTTGAGCGCACGACCGAGGGGTCGGCGCGACAGGAGATCGCAATGCCATTGTCCGCCTCCCAACCCAAACCCGGCCGTCGCCGGGGTCTCGGTCTTGGCCCGCGCATCATGTTGATGACGGTCTCCGGCATTCTCATCCTCGGCATCTGCATCACGTTGGTCGCCAAATACGTGCTCGAACAGGGCGCCGCCAAATCCGCGACAGAGCGGGTCGAGACCAACATGCGCGTCGCCTGGAACGTGCTGCGCGAGAGCGGCGACAAATACAGCATCGCGGATGGCAAGCTGCTTGCCGATGGCAAGCCGCTGAACGGCAATTTTGCAGCGGTCGACAAGATCAAGACGCTGGTCGGCGGCACCGCGACGATCTTCATGAATGACACCCGCATCTCGACCAATGTGATGAAGCCGGATGGCACCCGCGCTATCGGCACGCAGCTGGCGAAAGGGCCGGCCTATGACGCGGTCTTCAATGGCAAGACCGCGTTCCGTGGTGAAGTGGCTATCCTCGGTGAGCCGTATATGACCGTCTATGATCCGATCTTCGACGCCAGCCGCAACGTGATCGGCATTCTCTATGTGGGCATCAAGAAGGTCGACTTCCTCGAGACAGCCAACGACACGCTGTGGACCATCGTCTACGCAACGGTCGTGGTCATGCTGCTGGCGATCGTACTCAGCTATTTCGTGGCGCGCGGCACCATCGTGCGCCCGCTGAAGGCGAGCATCGCCACGATGAACAAGCTCGCCAAGGGCGACCTCACGGTCGATGTTCCGGCAAGCAGGCGCGGCGACGAGATCGGCGAGATCATGACGGCGCTGAGTGTATTCAAGGAGAACGGCCTCGAAGTCGAGCGCATGAAGGTCGCGCAGATCGCTACGGAAAGCCGCACGGCCGAACAGCGCAAGGCGGATATGATGAAGCTCGCCGCCGATTTCGAAGGCGCCGTCGGCCAGATCGTCGAGACCGTATCGGCTGCCTCGAAGGAACTGGAAGGTTCGGCCACCACATTGACGGCAACGTCGGATCGCTCGCAGGCTTTGGCGATCGCGGTGTCGGCGGCATCGGAAGAAGCTGCCACCAATGTGCAGTCGGTCGCATCCGCCACCGAGGAAATGTCGTCGTCGGTGCATGAGATCAGCCGTCAGGTGCAGGGCGCCGCGCGCATTGCCAGCGAGGCCGTTGCGCAGGCTGACAATACCAACAACCGCGTCAGCGAACTGGCGACGGCCGCGGCACGCATCGGCGATGTCGTCGAGCTGATCAACAATATCGCCGGGCAGACCAATCTACTCGCGCTCAACGCCACCATCGAAGCGGCGCGCGCCGGTGAGGCCGGTCGCGGCTTTGCGGTGGTTGCCGCGGAAGTGAAGGCGCTGGCCGAGCAGACTGCAAAGGCCACGGGTGAAATCAGCCAGCAGGTCTCGGGCATCCAGAAAGCGACCGAGGATTCGGTCTCGGCCATCAAGGAGATCTCCATGACCATCGGTCAGATGTCGGAGATTGCGTCCGCCATCGCATCGGCCGTTGAAGAGCAGGGCGCCACCACGCAGGAGATTTCGCGCAACGTGCAGCAGGCCGCAGCAGGCACGATGCAGGTGAGTTCGAACATCACCGACGTGCAGCGCGGCGTCGAAGAAGCAGGCTCGGCGTCATCGCAGGTTCTGTCCGCGGCACAGTCGCTGTCCAGCGAAAGCACGCGACTGAAGCAGGAGGTCGGCAACTTCCTGCGCTCGGTGCGCGCCGCGTAACTATTCACCGGGAACGACAAGAATCGCGCGCGACGGCGCCACAACTATTTCCGGGCAGACATGACCGCCGCGCCTGGACTGCATCTTGCTGAGAAAAATACCCGCTAAATTTAGAACCATTAAAATCTGCGGCAGTGATGTCACACTGCCGCAGAATGCTTGTTGTTTGGAACGCTTCTATTGGCGGTGACGCGGCCGTCCCTCTAACCCCGATACATCATATGAGGTCATCCATCATCGAATATGTCGATGCGGATGAGATTTTGGGGATCACCTTGAACAGCACCATTCGTTTGTCGCGTCTCGCGCTTCTGTCGTCGGTCTGTGCGCTCAGCGTCGTCACGCTCGATACGTCGCTGGCGCAGTCCAGTTCCACGCAGACCGGTGCGCAGCCTTTGCCGCCCGTGGTCGTCAACCAGCCGCAGCAGCGTCGCCGCGCGGCCGCCGCGCCGAGCCGCACGCCGCGCGCCCGCACCGCCGTTGCGCCGCGTCCGGTGGCTCCGCGCCAGACCAATGTTTTCGTGGAAAGCCCGCGCGGTCCGGTCCAGGGCTACGTCGCCAATCGTAGCTCGACTGGCACCAAGACCAATACGCCGATCAATGAAACGCCGCAGGCGATCTCGGTGATCGGCGCCGAACAGATCCGCGATCAGAAGCCCACCAAGCTCGACGAAGTGTTGCGCTACGCGCCTGGTGTTTTCGCAGGCACGTTCGGCTCCGATACCCGCAATGATTGGTTCCTGATCCGCGGCTTCAAGGCCGACGACAACAGCGTGTTCCTTGACGGCATGCAGTTGTTCGCCACGGCGTTCGCGACATGGAAGCTGCAGCCTTTCAACATGGAGCGCGTTGAGGTTCTGCGCGGGCCGTCGTCCGTGCTGTACGGTGGCAGCAGCACTGGTGGTATCGTCAACGTAGTGAGTAAGATGCCGCCGGCCGAGCCGATCCGCTATATGGAGGTCGGCGTCAATAATTATGGCAACAGCTATCTGTCATTCGATGTCGGTGGCCCGGTCGCAACGCCGATCGAAAACGGCAAGATCTTCACCCGACTGGTCGGGCAGGTGAAGGGCGGCGACACACAGACTGATTATATTTCCGACAACAACTACTTCATCGCGCCGTCGATAACCTGGAAGCCGGACGCGGATACGTCGCTGACAGTTCTGGCATCTGCTTCGAAGAACGACTCGCGGGTACAGGGCTTCCTGCCTTATACCGGGACCGTGGTCGCCGCGCCCTACGGCCGTATCGGAACCGGATTCTTCGCCAGCGAGCCGAGTGCAGATCGTTTTACGCGCGAGCAGGAAATGCTTGGCTATCTGTTCGAACGGCGCCTGTCGGACAGTGTCACCTTCCGCCAGAATGCACGTTTCGCACACACGGACGTCAATCTATCGACGCTGCAGGGACTTGGTACCAATGCGACCGGCGATCTGTCGCGTTTGTATTTTGCGACCCGCGGTATCGCGAACCAGGCCAACCTCGATAATCAGGTTGAATATCGCTTTAGCACCGGCGCAGTGCAGCACACGACGCTGTTCGGTCTCGACATGCGCTACTACCAGATCAGCGATTTTCAGGCCTCGCTGTTTCCTGCCACCTCGATCAATGTCGTGAATCCGGTCTACACGCCGAACGCCCAGTTCGCTGGAGTGCCTTATCGCGATGGCACCCTGACGCAGAAGCAGCTCGGCGTATATGCCCAGGATCAGATCAAGCTCGATCGCTTCACGCTCGTGCTGAGCGGCCGCAACGACTTCGTCACGACGGACGATGTCAGCAGGCTGGGCGCTGGATCCAGCGCAACCCGCGAAGACAGCAAGTTCACTGGACGCGCCGGGTTGATCTACAATTTCGACAACGGTCTCGCGCCGTATGTCTCCTACGCGACCAGTTACAATCCGCTGACCGGTGTGGTGTTCTCAACGGGAGCACTGCGGTTGCCGGAGACCGGACAGCAGACCGAGGTTGGCGTCAAATTCCAGCCCAATGGCTTCAACGGTCATTTCGGCGTGGCTCTGTTCGACCTGAAGCGACAGAACACGCCATCGACTGACTTTCCCAACTCGAACCTGCCAGCGCAGCTTGGCGAGGTAACGTCGCGGGGTATCGAGCTTGAGGCCGTCGCCAATCTGGCGCCGGGCTTCAAGGTGGTCGGCTCGTTCACGTCCTATAATCTCTTCATCAGTCAGGATCTCAATCCGCTGTTGATCGGCAAGGTCCCGACCGCTGCGCCGCGTCAGCTGGCATCGGGTTGGGCGGACTATACGTTCCAGTCAGGTGCGTTCGCTGGCTTCGGCTTCGGCGGCGGCGTACGCTATGTCGGTGCGTCCTATGCCGATCCTGCCAATCAGCAAGCGGTTCCGTCGCGTGTGCTCGGTGACCTTGCAGTTCACTACGAGTGGCAGAACTGGCGCTTGGCGGTCAATCTTCAGAATGTCGCGGACGAGATCTATGTTAGCAGCTGTTCTGATCCGAACTCCTGCTTCTACGGCGATCGCCGCCGCGTGACCGGCAGCATCGGCTACAAGTGGTAACGGTACGGGCGAGCGAAACGGCACGGCAATAGGTCGCCGTACGTCCCGCTCGCCGCACGGTCGCCACGTCAAAATGATCTGCCCATGTCGTCTCCGGCTTGCCGGGGACGACATTTTCAGTAGTTGAAGAAGGATCGATCCCCTGAAAGCGCGTACGGCCCGCATCTGGTCGCTGATCCACAAATGGACCAGCCTTGTCTCGACCGTCTTTCTGCTGCTGCTGTGCCTCACCGGCCTGCCGTTGATCTTTCATCACGAGATCGACGAGGCGCTCGGCTATGCGCCGAAGATGGATGTGCATGTGCCCGGCGCGCCGAAGCTCAGCCTCGATGCCATCGGCCGCGCGGCAATCGCGGATCATCCCGGCAGTGTGTTGCTCTATATGGCCTGGGACAAGGACGAGCCCGGCATGGTCTCGACCTTCACCAACACGTCGGTGACCTCCGATCCGCAGACCACGGTGGTGAAGGCATTCGATGCCTATACGGCGAAGCCGGTGGGTCTGCTCGGCACCGGCCCGATGCTGGTGATGTTGCGGCTACACACCGACATGTATCTCGGTCTCCCCGGCAAGTGGTTCATGGGTGTCATGGGCTTCCTCTTCATGATCGCCATCATCTCCGGCGTGGTGCTGTACTGGCCGTTCACGCGCCGGCTGAATTTCGCGGCGATCCGCAAACAGAAATCGCGCCGGGTGTTGTGGCTCGACTGGCACAATCTGCTTGGCGTGGTCACCATCGTCTGGGCGCTGGTGGTCGGCGGCACCGGCGTTATCAATGCCTATGCCGAAGTCATGCTCGGCATCTGGCAGCGTAATGAACTGGCTGCCATGGCCGCGCCCTATACCGGCAAGCCCACGCCGACGCAGCTCGCGCCGCTGGACAAGGTCGTCGGGAATGCCATGAAGACGACGCCCGGCATGGATCTGGCCTTCGTCGCATTCCCTGGCACGCCGTTCACATCGACGCATCATTTCGCGGTCTTCCTGCGCGGCGACACGCCTTTGACGTCGCGGCTGGTGAAGCCGGTGCTGCTCGATGGCGAGACCGGTGACGTGTCCGATACCAGCGAGCTACCGACCTATCTGAAAGCCGTGCTGGTCTCGCAGCCGCTGCATTTCGGCGACTATGGCGGCATGCCGCTGAAGATCATCTGGGCGCTGCTCACGGTCTTCACGATCATCGTGCTTGGCAGCGGGCTGTATTTGTGGGCGGTCAAGCGCAGCAAGGTCAGGCGCGGGGCGCGGCTGTCTGCCGGCGCGACGGCAGCATTCGGACGATCGTCATGAGCGAGGTGCAGGAGCGCAGGGCGAGCTGGTGGCGCGTGTTCGGCGCGCCGATCGTCATTGGCGTCTTATCGCTGGCAGGCTTGTTGTCGGCGCTGCTCGCGGGCGATCCCGGCCGCTATTTTGCGTGGTTCGGCGTTGGGCTGCCGATCGCGATCGTGGTGTGGGCGTATTGCCGGAAGTGACATGAGAAAGCACGGCGGATGAGCGAAGCATCTTCCGCCACGTCTCCGGCATCCTAGCGCCAACGACGGATACGCATTCGGCTAATCCGTTATTGGCCTATGAGGTTACCAGCGCCGATCCCAGTTATTGTTCCAGCCGTTGTTCCATCCATTGTCCCAGTCGTTGGGCTGACCGCGCATCGCGCGGCTCTGGCCGCGGCGCTGGTCGCCATAGGCCAGCATCGGGTTCTGCATGCAGTCGCCCCGCTGGCCGCTCACGGTCGCCATGCACTGGTTATAGGAGGTGAACGTACAGCTCGGATTGAAGCCGGTGGCCGAGGTGCGCGAGCACCATGGATATTCGCGGGCCATGGAGGGCGTGGCGCCCATCACGACCAGAAGTGCGGTTGCTGCCAGGATTGAGCGCATGTCGATTCTCCCTTGAGGTCTGAAATCGATAATGCGCAGCTTACATCGCCGTTCCCGCCTGCGACAGCGCGTCGTGATCACTCCGTCCTACCGGGACTTCAAACCGCGGTGATGCGCATCAGTCCGTCAGTGTGGCTGCCATCGCATCCAGCGCTGCCCGTGCGGCCTCCGGCGCAATCTCGATCTGCAGCCCGCGCTGGCCGCCATTGAGATAGATCGTATTTTCCGACAATGCCGCCTGCTCCATGGCGACGGGCACGCGCTTCTTTTGTCCGAACGGGCTGATACCGCCGACGTGATAGCCGGTCATCCGTTCGGCGTCGGCCGGGCGCATCATCTTTGCGCTCTTGCCGCGAAAGGCCGCGGCCAGCTTCTTCATGCTGACCTCCTTGTCGGAGGGCACCACGACGCAGACCGGCTTGCCATCCACCTCGGCCATCAGCGTCTTCAACATGCGTTGCGGCGCAATGCCGAGTGCCTCCGCAGCTTGCAGGCCTATGCTCTCGGCGTCGGGATCGTAGTCGTAGGTATGCAGGGTGAACGCGGCGCCGAGCTTGCTCAGCGTCTGCGTGGCACGGGTGGTTTTCGACATGGAGTGCTCAAGCAGTGGTGAATTCAGACGACCTCGGACACGGGCTGCATGTCGATAGCAAAACTTTCGAGGAATTTCGAGGTCATGATGTAGAAGCCGACCGCGAGCTGCAATTCCACCAGCGCGCCGGGCGCCAGCTTGGCTGCGATCGCCTTGAAGGTCGCGTCGGTGGGGCGATGCAGTTTGACGATCTCATCGGTGAACGCCAGCGCCGCGCGCTGCGTGTCATCGAAACATGTCGCCGCCTGCCAGTCGTCCAACGCGGCGTTCTGTTCGTTTGACACACCGACATAGCCGCCGATGCGCTTGTGCGCGGCGACTTCATAAGGCGCCTCGCAGAGAATGCCGGTGCGGGTGATCGCCAGTTCGCGGATGACGGGATCGAGCTCGCCCTTGTTGCGGATGGCGCCGCCGAGCCGGCAATATTGTTCGAGGTAGCTGGGCGAATGCGCCATCATGCGGAAGATGTTGGCATTGCGGTTCTTGCCGAGGATCTCGCGGGTGCGTTCGCTGGCTGCGGCGGGATCGCTGTAGTCGATGCGGGCCATGGGTCCTCCCTTGAGATCGCCGTCGCGCCCTCCTGATGGGGCGCGTTCGGGCGAATGGCCGGGACGTTGTAGCCGAGCAGGGATAGCTCTGCCAGATCGCGATCGTCAGGCCCGCGTGTCGTATTCAACATTGCAGGCGCTTGCGCATAGTGGTCAAAGGGGGGCCCGTCATTCTGGCGGGGCCATGCGCCGGTCTCGATTCAATGACAAAAAGAGAAGACCCAAGGAACGTTTCGAGCGACGTTGCACCTCGCAAGACAGGTATTCGACTGTTCGTCCCCATCCTGGCGGGGGCACGGCTTGGCGAGCGCATGATTGCTTGCCTGGGTGCACTGCTGGGCATTGTGCTCACGGGATTGATCTGCCGATCTGTGCTGGGCGACAGCTCCAGCCTGCCGCTGATCGTGGCGCCGCTTGGCGCATCTGCTGTACTCCTGTTCGCGGTTCCCACCAGTCCGCTGGCCCAGCCTTGGGCGATCATTGGTGGCAATACCATCTCGGCTCTGATCGGCGTTGCTGTCGCGCATCTCATTCCCGACCAGATTCTGGCGATCGGCTTCGGCGTATCGCTCGCCATCGCCGCGATGTCCTTTGCGCGCTGCCTGCATCCGCCCGGCGGCGCCACGGCGCTGACGGCGATCATCGGCGGGCCCATCGTGACCGCATCGGGATATCTGTTTCCATTCGTGCCCGTCGGCCTGAACTCGGTGCTTCTGGTCGGGCTGGGCTATCTGTTCCACAAGATCTCGCGGCGGACCTATCCGCACGGGGCGCCAGTGCCATCAGCAAATCCGCATCAGACATCGGACATCAGCCCGGAGCTTCGGGTTGGCTTTCGCGCCGAGGATATCGACAAGGCGCTGGAAGCGCTCAGCGAGACTTTCGATATCAGCCCCGACGATCTCGAAACGTTGCTGCGGCAGGTCGAACTGCAGGCCATGTTGCGCTCGCACGGCACGATCCTGTGCGGAGACATCATGTCGCGCGATGTCGTCACGGTCGGACTGCGGGATAGTGCCGAGCTGGCCCGCTCGCGGCTGCTCTTGCACAATGTCCGCACGCTCCCCGTTCTGGGCATGCAGGGACAGCTCGTCGGAACGATCGGCCTCCGCGAGCTGATGAAAGAATCGGGCGATGTCGGAAAATCCATGTCGCCCGCAGCGACGGCGACGATGCAGACGCCCGCGGTGACCTTGCTGCCGACGCTGACCGATGGACGAACACACGCCGTCATCATCGTCGATCAGGACCGCATGATTCAGGGGCTGATCACCCAGACCGATTTGCTCAGCGCCGTCGCGAAGCTTGTTCCAGTTGCCGTGTAGGCGATCGTGCACCTGCAAGTTCGCGGACGGAATGAAGCTGCAATTCGGTTGAACAATCTGTAGCTGGAGATATGGTTCTCGCGCAGCGTTAAAACTTACAGCGAGGCCGTCATGCGATCTTCACGAATTCCCGTTCTGAAGCTTGTGCTCGGCCTGGGCATGTTCGCCGCCGCGTTTTGTAGTGAGGGCGTCATCGCAGAGGAGGGACGGGCCGTCGTGTGGCCGACCCAGGGCTGGCAGACATCGACGCCGGAAGAGCAGGGCGTCGATTCGGCAGCGCTCGCCGCGCTGCTGGAGCTCGGAAGCCGCAACGACTTCGACAGCCTGCTGATCGTGCGCCATGGCAAGATCGTTCTGGATGCCTATTACGCGCCTTACACTGCCGATCTGCCGCACGTGGTCAATTCCGTCACCAAGGCCGTCATCGGCACGCTGACATCGATGGCGTTGCAGGATGGTCTCCTGAAGGGCACGGACCAGCGGATGCTGGCATTCTTCGGCGAGCGCAGTGCTGCTAACCTTGATGACACCAAGAAGGCGATCACGCTTCAAAGTCTGTTGGACATGACGTCCGGACTTGCGCGGGACGGCCGGGCCGGTGTCAACCGCTCATTGGAGTCGACGGCCGGCATGGAGCGGAGCCGGGACTGGATCCAGTACATTCTCGATCGTCCGATGGCGGCTTCGCCGGGAGACGGCTTCAATTACGATAGTGGAAATGCACATCTGCTATCGGCCATCCTTGCCAAAGTGACCGGCATGAGTGCGGAGGATTACGCGAAAGCGAAGCTGTTCGGTCCGTTGGGCATCACGGCGTGGAAATGGCGGCGCGATCCGCAGGGCATCTCGACCGGCGGATACGGCCTGGCGCTGCATCCGCGCGACATGGCGAAATTCGGCTATCTGTATCTGCACAACGGGACGTGGGAGGGCAAACCGCTGGTGCCGCCGGCCTGGATCGACAGAGTGAGCCACGCCACGGTGGACATGAAGCTCTCCTTTGCGCCGGAGTTTCGCTATTCGAACTTCTTCTGGGCGCGACCTGACCGCAATGTCTATTGGGCGAGCGGGCTGCACTGTCAGCTTGTGATGGTCTATCCAGCACTGGACCTCGTTGCCGTGACGACCGGCCGAGACAATTGCCCGGTGACCGACATCGTGGACGCCATCCCAAAGGCTGTCAGGTCCGAGACGGCAATACAGCCGGACCCTGCCGGCACTGCGCGGCTCGCAAGCGTTGTTCGCGCTATTTCAACCGAGGCACAGGTGGAAGTTAAGGACGCGCCTCCGATCGCCTCGGCGGTATCAGGCAAGACCTACGCCTTTCCGTCCAATCCTCTCGGTGTGAAGTCGCTGTCGCTGACATTCGTGGGCTCCCATCCACATTATGATTTCGAAATCTATAGTCGCAATCCCACGAGAGGGGCTGAGAAAATCAGTGGCCCTCTCGGGCTCGACGGACGGTATCGCAGCGGGACGCCAACGGCATTTGGGGTTATTGCAGTGAAGGGGAGGTGGCTCGACGAACATGCGTTCGAAATCGAGCGCAGGACCCTCGGCGAGGACGGCCGCCCGCGGACGTGGACGCTGTCATTCGATGGCGACAAGGTCAGTCTTCGCGGCAAGAACTATGAAGGTGTCGATGTCGCAATCGACGGACAGTCGGGCGGTTGATCGCCGAAAGGCACGGGAAGCTCTGTGGCCTCCCGTGCATGTTGCGGCTCATACCGGCATGATGCCCGGTGCCTGACGCGGCCATTTGGCGATGACTTCCGGTGCCACGTTGAGGTGTTGTGCGACGAGAGCCGGCGGCGTGTGCGTCAACCAGTCGGACAGCGACACTTCCTCGTAATGTGCCGTGCGGAACACTTCGATGAATTGCAGGTCGGTGTCGCCGGTATTCTCGATATAGTGGCCGAAGTTGCGTTTGACGTAGCCGACATCGCCCGGCGTGAAGTCGATGGTGGTGGCGTTCGGGCCGGAATTGAACAGCGTCATCCGCGCGCGACCCGCAAGATAATACTGCCACTCGTCGGCATTCGGGTGCCAGTGCATCTCGCGCATGCCGCCGGGCTTCACCGTCACCAGCGCCACCGCAATCGTCGCCGAAGCGGTGAAGTTGCTGGTATCGGCAATCCGGATCTCGCCGTTGCGTGTCGATTTGACCGGCTTGGACGATCCCAGCGAATAGGTGAACGGATAGAGCGCAACATCCGCATCGCGATAGGACGAGGCCTGATCGGCCGCGAGCGAACCGGGAACCGTGCCCTGGAAGATCCAGAGATTTTGCAGCGGGATTTTCGCGAAGCTTTCGACCGGCACGCTGAAATTCTTGGCGAGGATTTCCGGCGGCGTATGCGCGATCCAGTCCGACAGCAGCAGCGTATTGAACTCGTTGGCCTGGCCGTCATCGAAGCAGATCACGAATTCGCAGCCATCGGGGCCAAGGCCCTGCAGCGAATGCGGCGCGCCGGAGGGGAAGTACCAGAGATCGCCCGCGCTGACGTCGGCGACATAAGGCCGGCCCTGATTGTCGAGCACGGTCACCCGGCACGACCCGTAAGTCATGATCGCCCATTCGCCGGCCTGGTGCCAATGCATCTCGCGGATGCCACCGGCGGTGAGCCGCATATTGACGCCGGAGATCGTGGTCGAGATCGCAAAGTCTGCTTGCGTCACCTGCCGTGCCCAGCCGCCATTCTGGATGCGCCGCGGTGCATTGTTGAACGTCGCCCAGGGCAGCGCCATGCCGCCGATATCGGTCGCTGGCGGCAATTGCGATGATGGAAACTGGCCGGCGATGATGGGATTTTGCGGGCCGGGATCGCTCAGATTGTTCGGCCCTTTGGCATTGACCGCGCCCTGCGGCGGCAGATCCGGATTGCCGAATGTCGCGGCCTGTGCCGATGCTGCGGCGCTCATCACGATGCCCGATGCTGTTGCGGCCATGAGATCTCTCCGTGAGAACATGGGACGTCCTCCTGTTGCGACGCAGATCTGCGTCATGATTGTCGGATCGATGAAAGCGTTGCGCGCCGGGTACCCCCGACGCGCGCTGTTAAGGGGTAAGAGACAGCTCTACTTCTTGATGCCTGCGGCTGCGAGGATCAGGTCGGCGACTTCCTTCGGGTGCGACACCAGCGAGAGATGGCCGGCATTGAGTTCGATCGTCGTCGCATTCATGCGCTTGGCGAGGAAACGCTCGAGATCTGGATTGATCGTCTTGTCCTCTTTCGACACCGCATAGAATGATGGCTTGTCATGCCACGCGGCTGCGGTGGTGCGTCCTGCGAAGATCGATGCGGCGGTCGAGCCCTGCACGGCATAGAGCACTTCGGCCTGCTTGCGCGGAACGCCATTGGCGAAATATTTCAGGAACGAGTCTTCGGAGAGCTGGGTGTAGCCATCATGGGTCTGGATGCCGGCACGCACTTCACCCGTCGGAAACTTTCCGGACAGCGCGACGAAGTCCTCATTGGCGTCCGGCGCGCGGGCCGCGACATAGACCAGCGCCGAGACCTTCGGGTCGGTGCCGACGTCGCTGATTACCGTGCCGCCCCAGGAATGCGCGACGAGGACGGTCGGGCCATCCTGCAGCGCCAATGCGCGGCGCGTCGCGGCATTGGAGTCGTCCAGCGAGCTCAGTGGATTCTGCACGGCCGTCACATGGAGTCCTGCCTTCTGCAACAGCGGAATGACTCCGGCCCAGCTCGATCCGTCGGCCCAGGCGCCGTGCACCAGAACCACGTTCTTGGCTTTCACGGGCGCTGCGGTTGCAGCCTGCGCCATCGGCGCCGTCAGCAGACACATGGTCGCCATCAGCATCGCACGCAGCGTCATCTTGGAGAGGGAGTTCATCAACATGGTATCACCATTCGGTTGCCGGCGATTGTCCTGGCCGGAGGGATGAAGGAAGCATGGATGTTGCACTTGACGAGTTCGCGCCGGTCAGCTCGAACGGGAGCGGATCGGCATGACATTATCGGGTTTACGGGATGGCGAGGCTGCGGTGAATCGGACGGTGGTGTGCAGCCGGCATACCTAGGTTTATGGCTACGAATACGCAGGGCCGGCGCCGACTGTTACGTCGGCGAACCCAGCGGTAACGGAATGGTGAGGGCTGCAGGATGATCGACTACGTCACCGTGGATGTGTTCACGGATACCCGCTTCGGCGGCAATCCGCTGGCGGTTGTTCCCGATGCGCGCGGCATCGACGATGCGCTGCTGCAGAAGATCGCCACCGAGTTCAATTATTCAGAAACGACCTTCGTGTTTCCCCCGGATGATCCCGCGCATACCGCACGCGTTCGCATTTTCACGCCGACCGATGAGATTCCGTTCGCCGGTCATCCCAATGTCGGCACTGCATTCGTGCTTGGCCGTCAGCGCACGGCCTTCGGCAAGCCTGTCGGCGATCGCATGGTGTTCGAAGAGAAGGCTGGCCTCGTCCATCTCGATCTGTTGCGCGATGGTGGGGAGGTCGTCGGCGCCGGCTTTGTCGCGCCGCAATCCGTTCAGATCGGTGACGCAGTCGATGTAGCGACGCTGGCCGGCTGCATCTCGCTGCCGGCGGATGCGGTCGTGTCACACACGCATCCGCCGCGCATCGTCTCCGTCGGCCTGCCTTTCGCTGTCGCTGAACTGTCGGGTCTCGATGTACTGGCCTCCGCGCGTCCGAATACATCTGCCTTTGAGGTCGCGGGAAAGACATACTGGCACCGCGACGATCGCTTCTCGGCCTTCATCTATGTCCGCACCGGCGACGGCATCGATCATTTGCGCGCCCGCATGTTCGCGCCGCTCAGCAACGTGCCCGAAGATCCGGCCACCGGCAGCGCCTCCGCGGCGCTCGCGGCCTATCTGGTGAGTCTGGATCCGCGTCGCGACGCCGTCTGTGCCATCACCATCGAGCAGGGCGTTGAGATGGGGCGCCGCAGCCTCATTGAGGTCGAGGTGCGGAAGCGTGATGGACATATTGAGAGCGTTCGCATTTCCGGCCGTTGCGTGCCGGTGATGCAGGGCCGTATCGACCTGTAAGCTGAATCACACGTCGCCCGGCAGATCTCCCACGCGCCACAGGGCCAGCGACTTGTCGGCATAGTCGCCGCCAGCTTCCCTGCAGCCTTCGTTGATCACGGCTAGGGGAGCAGGAAACAGGAACGGTGCGTGCTGCAGATTGAGTACGCGCCAGTCACCGTCCTCGATATCGCGATTGGCTGATGCGTCGGGAAATGTCGTGGTCAGCAGCCAGCAGGTGCCGGAGCGTTTCAGATTGGCGATGGCGCGGTGGATGTTGGCGAATGACAGATGCACAAGGCAGTCGCGGCACAACACCAGATCGGCAGCGGGTAGGGTATCGCTGACGAGATCGAGTCGGGCAAAATCGATATGGCCTGCATGGCCATAGTGCGCGGCATTGGCTGCCACGATATCCGGAACGATATCGGCGCCGAGATAGCGGATACCGCCGAGGTCCAGCTGCGCCATCCAGGTGAAATCGCCGCAGGGCAGATCGAGGATCGATTGCACCCGCAATCGCCGCAGCAATTGCGTGAGGTCGCGGCGGAGTGACGTTGTTGCGTCGAGTTCGGAGCCGAGGCCGGATTGCGATTTTTCAGCGCCCCACAGATTGGTGCGATAGATCAGCTCGAAACGCGTGGTGAGATCGAGCCCGTCGAATTCGCAGCGCCGCTCGGCGAAGCGAATTTCGGCCAGAACCGGTGTGCGTCGCCTCGATCTGTCCATTCGCGTGCCCGCTGCAGCAACGGTAAATCAGAGTTCCGTAGCCAGCTTCGATCTGAAGTTCAGCGTTGTAAATGCTCGTTAAACACGCTCTGGAATCATTGTTCTTGTAATTCAGCTGAAATCGTCTATATTGCAGTTATTCGAATATATGCTCTGGCTTGTTGACCGCGCCGTAATCGGCTCCATTCCCCAAGACATCGTTGAAATCGGATCGGGCTCACGCGATGTCGCGTAGGGCTCGCGCATTCGCACATCTTGGAGAATAGTTATGGCAGTCGGTACAGTTAAGTGGTTCAACGCGACCAAGGGTTTCGGTTTCATTCAGCCTGATGACGGCGGCCAGGATGTGTTCGTTCACATCAGTGCAGTCGAGCGCGCTGGATTGGGTTCGCTCAATGAAGGCCAGAAGGTTTCTTTCGAAGCCAAGGCTGACAAGATGCGCGGCAAGACCAGCGCGGAAGATCTCCGCGCGATCTGAGCTTGAAGGTCCTGAAATTTCCACGGATGTACTGGGATTTCTCGACCGACAAGTTTTGCGTCGTCTGATAGATTTTGAATGACTGAAGCCCGCCGGTGATCATCACCGGCGGGCTTCATGCTATACGCATGATCATACGCCTGATTTCAGCGTCCGATATGAGGATCGATCAAGATGATTGAACGTCTGGATACGCTCAAGGCGGCGCGTATGCGCATGATCGAGGAACGTGATGCGCACGCAAAAGTGCTGGCGGCGCCCTTCAATCGCGATAATGCGGAACGGGCTCGCATGAAGTTTGTCGAGATTCAGAGCGTGATCGACGCCATCGATCGCGCCATCGTCGGCGAGCAACCCGTCCAATAGCGCCGGCTCTAGCCGATCAGCGCGCGTAGTTCCGCGATCATCTTCGTCGTCTCAAACGGCTTGCCGAAGAAGCGGCTGTCGTCGGGCAGATCGTTCTTGGCGACCTGCAAATGGCCGGAAACGATTACGATCTTGATCGGTGGCCAGCGGTTGCGTACCGCGTGGGCCAGTTTCAACCCGTCCATGCTTCCAGGCATCTGTACGTCGGTGAACAGCAGAACGATGTCGTCGCGCGTTTCCAGAATTCGCACGGCCTCGTCGGCATTGTTGGCCTCGATAGCGAAGAACCCGGCTTCCTCGACGATGTCGGCCGCGTGAATGCGGAGCAGAGGCTCGTCCTCGACGATGAGGACGGCGGGCCGCTGCATGTCACGTGCATTGAGTTCTTGGAGTGATGCCATAAAAATTGGTGTCACCTTTCGTCGGGCACCGAAGCCAGATCGCTCAATCTGGTTTCGAACCGACATGTGAGCCCTTCGGGCAAAAATTCGATTTTGACGGAACTGCCGAAGTCGGCAGACAGCGTACCTTCGATCAGTCGTGAGCCAAATCCACGTCGCGTCGGCGGCGCCACGACGGGGCCGCCGGATTCGCGCCACGCGAAACCTAACGCCGGCCCGTCGCTGCCGGTGTGACAAGCCCAGTCGATATCTATCGTTCCGTCCGGAACGGATAATGCACCATACTTTGTGGCGTTGGTTGCGAGTTCATGCAGCGCGAGCGCCAGCGACAGTGCCTGTTTGGCCGTCAGTTCCACCTCGGGGCCCGAGACGCGAATACGCTTTTCGCCCGTTCGATGCGGGGCCAGCGCGCCTGCGATCACCGTGGGCATCGACGCGCTGGTCCAGCTCGATTGCGTGAGGATGTCATGCGCCTGGTTGAGCGCGGCCAGACGCGCATCGAAGATCGTACGCGCCTCTTCCTTGGTCGCGGCGGTCCGAAACGTCTGGCTGGCGATGGCGCCGACCATGGCCATGGTGTTCTTCATGCGGTGCTCGAGTTCGCGCGTCAACATTTGCTGTTGCGCTTCGGCGCGCTTCAGCTTGCCGATATCGCGAATGGTTCCAATGAAGCGACTGACTTCGCCGTTTTCGAATTCCGCACGGCCCTTGGCCGAGCACCAGCGCTCGATGCCGTCATCGAGGCCGATGGTGCGGTATTCGATGTCATAGGCCTGCGGTCCGTCCAGCTTCATGGCGTTCACGCACGCCTTCTCAGTGACGTCGCGATCGTCGGGATGAAGCCCTTGCAGGAAGACGTCGAACGAGATCGGCTTGCCGAAGGTGAGGCCGAACAATTCGTAGCAGCGCCGGTCCCATTGCAGCACGCCGGTACGCGGGTCGAGATCCCAGGTTCCAGTGTCAGCGGCGTCGAGTGCAAGTCGTAGCTGGCTTTCGCTGGCCTGCAGCGCCACATCCACGGCACGCGATGCAGTGATATCGCGCGACACCGAAAGCAGCTGATGCGGTTTCCCATCGGGGCCGGGAATGGCAGTGACGGTGACATCCCACCATTTCGGCGTACCGGCCATCGTGGTGGCGAAACCCTGGAAGTGTCCGGTACGCCCAAGCTGAGCGGCTCTAACAGCCGCCTTGGCGTCGATATTGCCCTGATCCTGCCAGAAGTCAGGCCATGGGCAGCCCTTGATCGCGCCGAAGTCCGTGACCTCCATGATGCGCTGGCCGCCGTCGGTCATGAAGATGAGGTTGCCGTCGAAATCGAGAACCTTGATGCAGTCGCCCGATGCTTCGAGCAAACTTCGCAAGAATGAATTGGCGTCCTGAATAGGTCCTAACGATTGATCCACGAATACCCCGGGAGCTGCGGCTCCGATCGCAAAAATACGCTGCAATGAAATACGGCCGCAAACAGATACGGTTGCGGATGTACGCTAACAGGTCTTCGAGCAAACGTGCCAGACCAGACCGGGTTCCGGCTCAATCGCGGCGCTGCCGCGTGCGTCGATTTATGCTGAGGTCGATATAGCCTCGGCCGCGCTGCCGTCGTGCCAGAGCCACGCGCTGACCGCGCCGCTGCGGCCGCGGATCTGGACTTCGGTCGGGCCGCTCAGCGCCCCCGTCGCGCGCACCGCACAGTCCGCTCCCGCGGCGCGCAGCAGGTCGTCGCTCAAGGCCACCTTGGCGCCGTGGCTCGCGGCGACCTCCATGAGCCGGCTGGCGACATTGACGGTATCGCCGGTCGCGGTGATGTGCTGGTAGCTGGCGCCGCCGAGACGCGATGCGACGATATCGCCGAAATGTGCGCCGATCTTGAATCCGATCTGGCTGGCGATCTCAGGCGGAAGACCGGCGATCCATGTGCCGGTGCGCGTCGTCAGTTCGATACAGCAGCGCACGGCACGGGCGGCATCGTCATCGGCGACCACAGGCAATCCGAACAGGATCATCGCGCCGTCGCCCATGAAGGTTGTCACCACACCGCCATGGGCGAGGGTCACCTGATCGATCATGGCGTGGAAGGACTTCAGCAATTCGCGCACCGCATCTGCGTCGCGTGTCTCACTGAGTGCGGTGAAGCGCGAGATATCGATGAAGATGACGGCGGCATGCTGATGCACCGGCTGCAACAGATAGTCCGGATCCTTGATCAGCCAGTCGCGCAGGCCCGGCGCCTGGAACTGACGCAGCAGATCGCTGCGGGCGGCGAAATGCTGTACGCTGCGCCGGCTGCTCCAGATCTGCAGCGCGCCGAACGCCATGGCCGGCGGCACAGCCGCGGCCAGCGGCAATGCAGCGCTCATCCAGATGCCATGGGCATAGGCGACGGTGTTGATCACGGCCCACAATGCGACGACGGCGACGATCGCAATGAGGCCGACGGTATTGCGCCGCCAGGCGAGCAGGGCGATGCACAGCATCGCCAGGACGATCGCAAAGCCGGCATCGAACAGCCGTATGGAGGTGTTGCGTAGCAAGGTGTCCTTGGCGAGCAGATGCGTGATCGCGGTGGACACGACCTCGACGCCGGGCATCACCGGATCGAACGGCGTCGAGAAGAAATCGCCGCCGCCGCTGACGGTGACGCCGATGGCGACGACGCGGTCCTCGACATCGGCGCGGCGGAGTTTGCCCGCCAGAACCTCCGATGCGCTGATCGTCCGGATCGTGCCGCGCGGCCCATAGAAAGACATCGGCAGCAAATGGCCGACATCGGTCGGGACATGGGTGCCGGCGAGGGAGAAATTATACTCGCCGATCTGGGCATCGTCGCGCGAGGCGGCGGATGCGACGCGCAGCGGCATCGACACCATCACGCGGTCGGCCGAGCGCATCAGCATCGGCATCGAGCGCGGTACGCCGCTGCTGTCGGTATTGAGATTGACCACGCCGACCGTGGCCTGATCGGCGAAGACTTTCAGCGGCAGGAGAAATCCCGATGCCACCGGCAGGTCCGCGAGCGGACCGGCCTCCTTGGTGGCCACGGTCTGTTTGGACTCGCTGAACAGCGCCGCCGCGGCGACGACGGTGTTGGTCTTGCCGAGCGCCAGCGCCAGTGCGGCATCGCTTTCCGCTGCGCCGGCATCGACCAGCAGCAGATCGAGTGCGAGCACTTTCGGTTTGCAGCGTGTGATCTCCTCGATGATTGTCGTCAGCGTGGCGCGGGGCAGCGGATAGCTGCCTTGTTCGCGCGCGACCCGATCGTCGATGGCGATGATGGTGACGAGATCGGGTGGTTTCTTCACGCCGCGGATCTGGATGCGCAGGTCGGTCAGCGTCGCCTCTAACCGGTCGAGAAAGCCGACATCGCCGCGGTTATGTCCAAAGGCTAGCGCCGCTGCCCACACGCCCGCAAGGACCATGGCGAGCGGTGTCTGCAATCTGCTGGCCTTCATCATCGTCGCGTATCCAGGCCTCTTTAACGTCCAAGCCTTGCTAACGACCAAGCCTTGCCATCAATGCGGCGACGCGCGGCGCCGGCCAGCGCTTGATGTCGAGTGGTGTCGCTGATGCATCGACATCGACGCCTTCACCGGGGCCGAGGCTCACGCTGCCGGGGCCGGTCACACGCCTGACGCTGACACGACCGGTCTCGACGAAGACGGAGGTCTTGCTGCCCTCGGCGTCCACCGCCCATTTGGTGCCACGCACCGCGGCGATCGCTTGCGGTGTCATCACCTCGAAGGTTTTGCCTGCCTTCTGTTTGGGGGCCTTGATGAAAATGGCCTTGCTTTGCAGGTCGACGCCGTCGACACGGCCGTTGCGGTCGCGGTCGAGCAGCGTGAAACGCGCGCCGTTTTCAGCAATGATCGTCACGCCGCCGCAGTGCAGGGTTTGTGGGCCGCCGACCCGTTGGCTCGATGTGCAGCCGGGGCCGGCCTGCTGCGCCGATGCAGCGCTGCCATACAGGCACGCCGCAGCGACGATGGCCGCCGCCAGCCTGATTGAATGGGTCATGTTGGTTACTCCTGAACGCCACATCGGTAAGGCGGCCGGCGGGCGATTCCGTTCAACGTCAGCGGGCGAGCGGCGTGATTAACGCTCGGAGGTACCCATATAGGGCGACGCCGCGGCACAACGAGGGCAGATCCACCCGGGATGGCCGATCTCACGACCATGTGAGATTGAGAAGCATTCTCAGTAATCGGGCCGCGAGCGCTGCCGCAATCTCGCCACATCGCCCCGGATTTTCAGGGGATATCAAAGGTTTGCATGAGGCTAACGAGGCCATTTTCGGGGCGTTCGTGCTTGTTTTCCCCCCGCGCTTCCTTTATTCCCGTTTTGCATCGCAGACAGCGTCCTGGAAGACTTGGGTAACCAAGATCATTGGCCGCGTTTAGGCGGATGCCTGGGCGTGATCCGGCAAACGGCAGACCGTTTTCCGCGCTGATCACGCTTCGACGCGTGTATTTTCAGAGGACTAGCGCCAAATGGCCAATGTTGTCGTCGTCGGCGCCCAGTGGGGCGACGAGGGTAAGGGCAAGATCGTTGACTGGTTGTCGGATCAGGCTGATGTCGTCGCCCGCTATCAGGGCGGCCACAATGCCGGTCATACGCTGGTCATCAATGGTCAGACCTACAAGCTGGCGCTGCTGCCGTCCGGCGTCGTGCGCCAGTCCAAGCTCTCGGTGATCGGCAATGGCGTGGTGTTCGACCCGCAGGCCTTCGTCGATGAAGTCGCCAAGCTCCGCGGCCAGGGCGTCGATGTCGGCCCGCACAATCTGCGCGTCGCCGAAAACGTCACGCTGATCCTGCCGCTGCACCGCGAGCTCGATGCGCTCCGCGAGAATGCCAACAAGGCCACCGCCATCGGCACCACCCAGCGCGGCATCGGCCCGGCCTATGAAGACAAGGTCGGCCGCCGTGCCATCCGTCTGATGGATCTCGCCGATCTCGCCACGCTGCCACACAAGGTTGATCGCCTGCTGACGCATCACAATGCGCTGCGCCGCGGTCTCGGCCTCGCAGAATTCAACACGGCTGACATCGTGAAGGAGCTCTCCGCATTCGCGCCGGTGCTGCTGCCCTACGCTGAGGCCGTCTGGCGGCTGCTTGACAGCAAGCGCCGCGAAGGCAAGCGGATCCTGTTCGAAGGTGCGCAGGGCGCGCTGCTCGATGTCGATCACGGCACCTATCCCTATGTCACCTCGTCCAACACGGTTGCTGCGCAGGCAGCGACCGGCACCGGCATGGGCCCGGGCGCGGTCGGCTATGTGCTCGGCATCTGCAAGGCCTACACCACGCGCGTCGGCCAGGGTCCGTTCCCGACCGAACTGCTCAACGAGATCGGTGAAGAGATCGGCCGCCGCGGCAAGGAATTCGGCGTCAATACCGGGCGCAAGCGCCGCTGCGGCTGGTTCGATGCGGTGCTGGTGCGACAGACTGTCCGCACCTGCGGCATCAATGGTCTGGCGCTGACCAAGCTCGACATCCTCGATGGCTTCGACACCATCGAGGTTTGCGTCGGCTACAAGCTCGACGGCAAAGAAATCGACTATCTGCCGGCCGGCGAGGGCGCCCAGGCCCGGATCGAGCCGATCTACGAGACCATCGAAGGCTGGAAAGAGCCGACCGCGAACGCCCGTTCATGGGCCGATCTGCCGGCGCAGGCGATTAAATACGTGCGCCGGATCGAGGAACTGGTTGGCTGTCCGATTGCTTTGCTTTCCACGAGCCCGGAACGCGAAGATACTATTCTGGTGCAAAACCCGTTCGAGGCTTAACGGACTGTTACCGGATAGCCTCCAAATTGATGCACCCGCAACATTGAGTCGAGATGGCTGATTACTACCCGTTGATCGCCCGTGCCATCGCCGGACTGGACCCCAGTGCTCCCGGTGAGCAGCGGCGCGCGCTCTATGAGCGCGCCCGCACGGCTCTGATTGCCCAGTTGCGCAGTGTCGAGCCGCCGCTCAGCGAGTCAGAGATCACCCGCGAGCGGCTGTCGCTCGAAGAGGCCGTCCGCAAGGTCGAATCCGAAGCTGCCCAGCGCGCTCGCGATGCGTCGCGGCCTGCGGGGGCTGGAACGACGGGCGACGGCAAGCCGCGCGCCGGCGATGCTTTCCGCAATGCCGGGCCGCGTGCCGGTGCCACGCCGGCCGAGCCGTCGCCGCGCGGCCGTCAGCCGATCACGCCGACGCCGGCGTCTCCCCGCGGGCCGGAAGAGCCGCGCCCGCCGCGCACCTTGCGCGTCGATCCGCCGCCGATTCCGAAGCAGCAGTCGCCCAATGCCGGGGCGCAGGATCCGAACGGTCCGCCAACCCGCGAACGATCAGGCACGCCGCGCCGCTTCGAAAACAATCCGGCGGCACCCCCGCCGGCCCGCGGCGACCAGGGCGATGCCGCCATGCGCGGCTTCCGCGACGTCACCGCCGATGTCGACGATCTCGGCCGCGCCGCTGCCCAGGCCAACCGCGCCGCGCGCAAGACCTACGCCAACGTGCCGTCTCCGACGCCGGAATTCGATCGTCTCGAACCCAGCATGGAAGCGCGGAGCGAAGCTTTCGGCTACGACGAGACAGCTTACGACGACCAGGACGGCGACGAGTCGCAGGTGCCGCCGTCGCGCATCAAGGATTCCAAGGGCAAGAAGGCGAAGCCGCCCAAGCCTCCGAAGCCGAAGCGTGTCAGCGGCGGTTTCCCGTTCAAGACCGCGCTTCTCATCGGCATCGTGATGATCCTGATCGGCGCTGTGATTCTGGGCTGGCCGACGATCAACAAGATGGTGCGCGGTTTCGCCGGTGGTTCGGCGCCCGTCGTTACCGACAACAAGGATGCGCCGCTGGCGCCGCGGCCGAAAATCGCCGATCGCGTCGGTCAGCCGTCGTCGTCGGATCAGATCGCGCCGGTCGCGCAGCGCGTCGTTCTGTATGACGAGGACCCGGCTGAGCCGAAGGGCCGGCAATATGTCGGCACAGTGGTCTGGCGCACCGAGCAGATCAAGGGCACCGGCGGCAAGCCTGGCGACATCGCCGTGCGCGCGGACATCGAGATTCCGGAACGCAAGTTCAAGATGACCATGTCGTTCCGCCGCAACACCGACACGTCGCTGCCTGCCAGCCACACGGCTGAACTCACTTTCGTTCTGCCGCCCGATTTCGCCGGCGGTGGCATCGCCAACGTCCCTGGCGTGCTGATGAAGTCGAACGAGCAGGCACGGGGCACGCCGCTGGCCGGCCTCGCGGTCAAGGTCACCGACGGCTTCTTCCTGGTCGGTCTCAGCAATGTCGAAAGCGATCGCGCGCGCAACCTGCAGCTCCTGAAGGAGCGGTCATGGTTCGATATCCCGCTGGTCTATGCCAACCAGCGCCGCGCCATCATCGCCATCGAGAAGGGCTCGCCCGGCGAGCGTGCCTTCAACGACGCCTTCGCGGCCTGGGGCGAATAATAGATCAAGCGCGCTGGTCAGCCGCTCGTGATCTGCACCGATCTATCCACGTCATGCCCGGCCTTGAGCCGGGCATCCGCGTCTTGTCACAGGTGAAGGCGTGGATGGCCGGGTCAAGCCCGGCCATGACGAATGAGAGTGCATTGCCTGGACCAACAAATCGATGTTGAGGCTACCGTTACTTGCCCTCAAAGCTACCCGCCTGCGTCACCGCTCCACCATTCCAGGTCATTCCCGCAGCCAGAACTGCTTCACCAGAGGTTTCGCAGGCGCGCGCTCACCATCGCGTTGTCAGGCTGCCGAGAACGGTGCGCCCCTGTGTGAAGGTGCAAGTGCCGCCGTTGCAGATCGGAACACGCTCGTCCGACAGATTGCGCGCATTCACGGCCAGGCGCATGCCGCGATAATCGTAATGCACACCCGCATCGAACGCTGTGATCGCAGGATTTCTGATCGTATTGATGTCGTCAGCCCAGGTCTGGCCGATCCAGCGTGCGCCGGCGCCGACACCGAAGCCCGCGATCGGACCGGTCTGCCAGGTGTAGTCGAGGAAAATCGCCGCCTGCTGGGTGGGCACGCCGATCGGTACCTTGCCGAGATCGGCCCCGTTGCTGCGAGTCACAGTGGCGTCAGTATAGCTATAGGACGCGACACCCTTGAGTCCCTCTGCCAGAGACAGCACCGCCTCCAGTTCGGTTCCGCGTGAGCGGATCTGGCCGGTCTGCACCGAGTACGGCGAACCGAAGACCGGATCGGTTGTCAGGACGTTGTCCTTGGTCAGGTTGAACCAGGTCGCCGTGAAGTAGCTGTTCCAGCCGAGCGGCTGATACTTGATACCGGCTTCAAACGATTCACCGGTCGTCGGCGCGAAGGGCGTCGCGCCGCGCCCGGGTGCCGTCGTGCCACTCTGCGGCAGAAATGATGTCGCGTAGTTGACGTAAGGCGCGAGCCCGTTGTCGAACAGATACAGCAATCCTGCGCGGCCTGTGAACTTGCTTGGGTCGCTCGTGGTGGTCACGCCTGACAGGTCGTTATGGTCCGAGAGCTCGGCAAAGTCCTGCCGGCCGCCGATGGTCAGCCGCCAGCCGCCCAGTGCCATCTGGTCCTGCGCGTAAAGTCCGAGCTGACCGAGAGTCTGGCTGTTGGCGCCCAGAAGCGACAAGGGCAATGTCGGCGCCGAAGTGCTATAAACAGGATTTGTCAGATCCAGCGACGGACCGACGCCCGCATAGGAGCCAAAGGTCGTTCCCTGCCGGAAGTAATCGACTCCGGCCAGGACCGTATGCTTGATCGGGCCGGTCGCCAACCTGGCTTGGACCTGATTGTCGATATTGAAGGTGTTCAGGCTTTCCTTGAAGGTTGCCGCGTAGCGGTTCAACGTGCGGCCGTCGGGCGCGAGACTGAGCGCATCGACCATGTTGCCTTCGAACGACACGTGCCCGAGCCGGACGTTCTGCCGGAACGTCACAGCCTCATTGAAGCGATGTTCGAGCCTGTAGCCGACCGAGGCCTGCGACTGCGTGAGCGCATCGAATGACGGATCGCCGAGACGAATATTGGTCACCACGCCCGTCGCCGGGTTGCGCAAATAATACGGCCACATCGACGTCTTGCTGCGCTCGTATTCGGCCAGCACCGTGAGCGTCGTGTCTTCGCCCAGCTTCGCGGTGAAGCTCGGCGCCAGAAACACGCGATCGTCCCAGGTGCCGGGAATCTGCGTGCCGCTGTCACGCACGAGGCCGGTGAAGCGATAGAGCAGCTTGTCGTTGTCGAGCGTTGGCCCGCTGAAATCGAAACGGCCCTGATAGCGATTGAAATTGCCGATATCGAGCCCGGCTTCGTTGAGCCGCTTCTCTAGCGGCATCTTGCTGACATAGTTCACCATGCCGCCGGCTTCATTGGCGCCGTACAGCACCGAGGACGGACCGCGCATCACTTCGAGACGCTCGGCACCGTAGGGTTCGTTGCGGAAATAGGCGAAGGAGCCGTTACCCTGCCGCAGGCCGTCGCGGTAGTTGCCGTATTGGTTAGCTGCAAATCCGCGGATCAGGAACTGGTCGTAGCGGGCATCGTAGCCATAGGGCTGGGTTTGCACGCCGGCCGTATAGGCCAGCGCCTCACCGACGGTCCGCGCGCCCTGGTCGCGCATCTGCTCCGGCGTCACCACTGAAATTGACTGCGGCGTCTCGATCAGAGGCGTATCCGTTTTGGTGCCCGTGGCGCTTCGCGTGGCCACATAGCCTTGAACGGGAGCCCATGCGGATTCCGTTGCGCGAGCGCCCGGCGCGTTGCTCGGCGCGACTGTTCCCTGACGCGTGGCTGTGCGCGCCGCCCGTGCGGCGCTGTGCGACGCGCTGCTGCGCGCAGTGCTCTTGGGTTTGGCGCGCCGGTCGGCGCTGCCTTGAACGATGACGGGATCGAGCTGTGTGGCGCGCGCTGAAGGCTGCTCCATGCCCGTGGCTTGCGTTGACATCTGTGCGCTTGCCTGCGCTGACAGGCCCATCAACAAGACAATAGAACTTGCTGCACCAAGACACATTGCCTTGGTGACTTTTCTTTCGACGATCCCCACCGATAACGCCCCGCATGTCGTTCGGACTGACTGAGCCCGATTCCTGCGTGGTCTCTAGGACATCAAATCGCGCATGGCATTACCTGCCAAGTTAGAACCTCTACACACTAGAATCGTTAAAATCGCAGGAGCGTGCCGAGCGGCAATTTGTGGATGGCCGGATCAAGTCCGGCCATGACGAACGAGAGGCGAGAGCTTTCGCTCTCGCGCCGCCGGAATGACAGCTACTTGCAGCCGAAACTCGCCGCCTGTGTCACTGCTCCACCATTCCACACTGTCCGCAACGGATAGACGCAAGCCGGATAGCTCAACTTGCTGTCGCGCGACGTCAGTGTGATCTCGCCGGGAGCCACACCTTTCTCGACCCAGTCCGTCAGCGCGATGAAGAACTGATCCTGCTCGCGCGTCGGCGTCTGGTTGGCATTCCCCGGCAGTTTCGGCAGCGGCACGGAGTCGTTCTGGCCGCTGACCGTATAGGCGCGGCCCTGCGAGCTGTGGGCCGAGCCGGGCAGCAGATACATCCGCATGAACTTCTGCACCTCGGTATGACCGCCCATCTGTGCGGCGACGCGCTCGTGATAGTTGACGTTGCCCGCTGGAGGGATCGCGTCGTCGACAAGGCCGCTATAGACGATGATCTTGCGACCGAGATCGCGCAACTTGCCGAGATCCGCTTTGTCGGTGCCGAGATTGCTGAACAGGGTGGGTTGCAGGGCAAGGTTCTTGTTCACCGTATCGGCCAGGTCGGCATAGCTGAGCTCCTGCCACTTGTTGCGTTCGGTGGTCGAGCCGGTGTTGAACGGAATGTCCGACGGGTTGGTGGCGCTGGCATCGGCGGCGTAGCGGACGTCCTGCAGTGCCAAAGCCACGCTGCCGGCGGCTGTACCGGTGATCTGGCTGCCGATCGCCGTGGTCCTGGTGAAGGCCCACCACACCTGCCTCGTTCCGAGCGCCTTGCCGCTGCGGCTGTCGGAGCTCTGCGCGGCGTCGTAGCTGCCATCGGGCGTTGCGCCGAACCAGATCCTGTCGAGCGCCATCGCTTCCTTCAGGCTCATACAGGTTGCCGCATCGGCATTATTGCCGGTAACGCCCTCGCCAGCCTCGCCGTTGCAGAGAGCTGCGGCATCGCGTGCGGGATCGTAATCGCAGGCGAACGGATCGAGCAGGAAGCCGATCCCGGCCTTGTCGCAGGCGGCGAGGGCGCGCTTGTTCGCTGCCTCGATCTTGGCGGCGAAGGCGGTGGCTTTCGGCTTGTCGAGCGCTGTGAAGCCGAGCTCGGTCATCATCACGATCTGCGGATATAGCGCAGCCGTGCCGAATTGCGGGATGTTCAGCGCCGGCTGCGCGATCATGTAGCCGTCATAGAGCTCGGGATAGTCCTGGGCGATCTTCATGCCCTGCCGGCCGCCCTGCGAGTGGCCATCGTAATAAGCGTAAGCCGGCGCCTTGCCGTAATACAGCGTGACGAGCGCCCTGGTCTTGACGGCCTGCTCCACCATGGCGCGGACCGAGAAGTCGCGAAATCCTTCGGCATTGACTTTGCCGTCGGAGAGAAAGGTGAAGGAGCCGTCCTGATACCAGGGTTGTCCTGCATCGGTGGTGCCCGAGGCATAACCCATATTGGCGTTGACGAGGGCGGGCACCTTGCTGCCGATCTTGTCGGCAGTGCGATGGCCACCGCCGACCCAGCCGCCGCCGCCGTAATTGCGGATGCGCGTATTCCAGTTCGCCGGTGTCGGCAGCCAGACCTCGATGCCGATGCCCTCGGACCAGGAGCGCGCAGTCTTGTCCTTTTCCGCCGTGAAGCCTGGCCCGACCAGAAGCTTCACAAGGCACATGTCCGCCGCCATGGTGATCGGGCGGGGCGAATCCTGTGCGACCAGTTCCTCGCCCTTCTTGATCGCCCGCACGGCCACCACGGTGGTGGCCTCATCCGGATGAAATGCAGTCTTGATACCGTCGTCGCAGGCGAGCTGCTGTGCGGAAGCGGGGGCGGTGGTGCCGCATAGCGCGGCAAACAAGGCCATCGCCGTCACGATAGCACGCGCGCGGTTGTCATCACGGATGATGTGGGGGGCTGTCGACATGGCGTTTCCCGTCTGTTTTATTTTTGAGTTGGGGTGAGTTCTCCTCACTTCGCCTCTGCGATCAACTACCAAAACGATGTCGGAACGTAACATTATGTTAAAAAGGCCCCGTGGATTGGGCCTACAGCGATGTGATTTGACCCCGTGCGGTCGCCTGCTATCCACAATGATCCGCTCTTGAACCCCTTCTGCCGCCATGGACCCCCGCATGACCACGCGCCGACAGGTGATGAAGCTCGCCGCCTTTGCTGCCAGCCAGACCGCGCTGATGGGCGCGGTGCGTGCCGAGGGCGGTGTCGATCTCGGCGCGGCCGCGTCGGCTGCGCTCCCCTTCGCGCAGCAGACGCCGATGCGTATCGGCGCCGCGGCGCTGCGCGTCCGCGACCTCGGCAGGATGCGGACCTATTACATAGACCTGCTGAAGTTCGACACCATCAGCGCGGACAAGACCGAGGTCGTGCTCGGCGTCGATGGCGTGGCGCTGTTGCATCTGATCCATCGGCCCGATGCGCCACTGGAAGCGCAGACCACCGCCGGGCTTTTTCACACCGCGTTCCTGATGCCGAGCCGTGCCGATTTCGCGCGCTGGCTGGTCCATGCCGCGCTGGCGCGCACGCCGTTCGATGGCTTCGCCGACCATCATGTCAGCGAAGCCTCCTATCTCACCGATCCCGAGGGCAACGGCATCGAGGTCTATTCGGACCGGCCGCCATCGGCGTGGAAATGGACCGGCGACACCGTCACCATGGGGACCGACCAGCTCGACATCGACAACATCGTGGCGCAGACGGACACGACTCGCGATCAGTATCACACCGCGCCGAAGGCGCTGCGTATCGGCCACATGCATCTGCGCGTCGGCGACGTCGCGCGCGGTCGCAGTTTTTATGAGGGGCTGATCGGGATGGAGCCGACGCGGCTCGGGCGGCCGGGTGTCGCCTTTCTGTCGTCAGGTCGCTATCATCACCACATCGGCATCAACACATGGCAGAGCGCGGGCAGCGGTCCGCGCAATGTGCAGGAGACCGGGCTGGCCTGGTTCTCGCTCCGTATTGCCGATGATGCCGTGATGGCCGACCGCAAGCGCCGCCTTGCGGCAGCGGGCCTGTCAGGCGAGTCGATCGCAGATGGCGTTGCGATCGCCGATCCCTGGGGCACTCAGGTGCGGCTCGTGAAAGCGTAACCCCTGGCGGTCGGGTTCGCGACCGTCGCCTGACGGCGCCGCTTCGCGCCCGAAATGACAGCTAACCTCACGCCTCAGCCAATTCGAAATACCGCGGCGCGTCGCGCCAGCCATGGGCTGCAGCATGGAGCGCCTTGGCGCGATAATCCAGTTCGAGATCGCAGAGCATGCCGCGCATTTCTAGATCGCTCTCCTCGCGGGCGAGGCGGTTGCAATCGTCCGCGCGGTCTCTGAAATAATTTTCTGACATAATCATCGGTATCTTTTTCCATCGGCTTCGATGGAACTTCGCCGTCCGGTTTGGCGAAGACGTGGCGGCATGCCATCAAATACATGGCAGTTCCCGCTTTTCGCGTTGCGAAAGATTGCGCAGCGATGTTACGGCGCGCCGTTGGCGCCTGCGGTCACGGCATGCGACACGAGCGCATGGGCGTCAGTGATGCCGCCGGCCGCCTGGCGCACGATGGTCTCCGCCATCATCGCCTTCGTCGCCGGGGTGCGATGCTGCACGGCGATCTGCTGCACAGCGATATCCAGCACTTGGCGCAGCGTGGCCACATAGTTTGCGTCGAACTTCGGTGTCGGGTCGGTTGTCATGCTACACTCCGTCGTCTCGAGCTGCGCGGACCATGCTGGCGCATTGGGGCGTATCTTGGCCCGTGCGATGAAACGTGGATGACGGCTGGTGACATTGTTTTGAAGTGCGGGCGTGAACCTTCACGCGGTGTTGCGCGACATCCCGCCACGCGCAGTACGACTTGCGCATTCGAATAAAACGCAGTGCAAAAATCTTCAGGATTTGTGAAACCGGCGTGACATCGCGTGCACATTCGCGCGATCGATGACGCTGCGGCTTTCTGAATGTGGTGTTTAACTAACGCTCGGTCATTCTTGCGCAGGCTTGCGGCGTGGCACTCGCGCCTAGCGTTCCTGCATGACGCTGAGCGGAATGTTGACCTCGCAACTGAGGCCATCGGGATCGAAGCGCAGGCGTGCTTCGCCCTGCAGTTGCCCGGGCAGCGCCTGTTCGATCAGACGGCTGCCGAAACTCTTCCGTGACGGTTCGATCACCGGCGGTCCGCCGCTTTCGATCCAGCGCAGGATGAAGCGCTTCGGCGTATCCTGCGTCGTTGACCACGAGATCGTGACCCGGCCGGCCGGCGTGGACAGCGCGCCATATTTGGTGGCATTGGTGCAAAGCTCGTGGATCACCATTGACAGCGACATGGCAGGTCCGGACGAGATGGCGAGGGTGTCGCCGGTGATCGTGAACTGATCGAGGCTCTTGGATTGGAATGCGCGCACCGCGCTCTCGATCAGCGAACGGCAGCTCGCACCGGTCCAGGTCTCGCGGATCAGCAAATCCTGCGCCACCGCCAGCGCCTGCAGGCGATCGCCGATGGTCTTGGCAGCTTCTTCGAGGCTGCCGGCTGTGCGCAGGCTCTGCGATGTAATGGCCGACACGATGGCGAGCGTATTTTTGACGCGGTGATGCAGTTCCCCGATCACCACTTCCTGCAGCTTCGCCGCGAGGGCGAGCGCCTGCGCGTCGACGCCGGCTTTGGCCAGCAGTTCCTTGAGATAGTCGGGTTCGTTCTCGATCGACCGCGGCGCGGGAATGGTCATTCCCCGTAGTAACAGGTTGGCGGAGCGCCGTATATTGCGAAGGTATTGCCAGCTGACCTGCCCATGTGCGTTCGGAACGGGCCACAGGCGACCGGGCTGATTACGGACTGGCGGACGGTCGCCCGCTGATCGGGCTTCCGCCGCGAGATATCCACCATCGAATCAAGCATCCGCGTTGCGCGGCAGTTGCCGTCGGCGCGCAGCCAGCGCACGCGGTCGCCGGCCACGGTCCGGTATCCCGCAAAAGAACGGCCCGCCATGTTTGAAACGCGCCGTAGCGCTCCGCTTATGGGCTCGCCGCTTACCTCAGCGAGATGGCGAGGCCCGAGAGATCGGCATTAACCATCAATCCGGTCTGGCGGCCGCTGAGTTCCAGCAGCGCGCCTTTCTCGTTGGTGAGCACGATGGCGCTGACGCCGCGGCCGACGGCAGCCCCCGCGCCGCCTGCGCCATAGACGCCGGCCACATCGCCCGGGCTGTTGATGCGGCTGACGCGGCCGGACAGATAGGTCTGCGACGCACCGAAGACGAGGCCCGCGCTCAAGCCGCCGATCGACAGCGGATAGGTCCGCCCGCGAAAGGTCAGCGTGCCCGAACCGCCCGATGCGCCGATGAACCAGCCGCCCTTCAGCACATTGATGCGGATCGTGCCGCTATCGGCGAAAGCCGCGGAGGACAGGCTTGCGCCGATCAAGGCGAGGGCGGTGACGAGGGTGGTGCGGAAAAGCGAGCGCGACATGGGGATGTCCTCCGAGGAATGATTCGTTGGCGCAAGGCGAGGCCGGCACAATTCAGCAAAATGGCCGCGGGGTCCATGGGCCTTCGGCGCTGCGCGGGCCCCGAGGGCGCTGCAATTGACAAATGCAGGCCCCACCAAACACACTCGGCCATGGCCAGGACCGTCCTCTTCCTCTGCACCGGCAACTACTATCGCAGCCGCTATGCGGAAGAACTCTTCAATCACCTGGCGCGCCGTGCCGGTCTGGACTGGGAGGCGGCGTCTCACGCCCTGGCCATCGAGCGGGGCAAGGACAATGTCGGCCCGATGGCGCGGCAGACCATCGACGCTCTGACCATCGATGGCATTGCGCCCCTTGGCGCGTCGCGGATGCCGGCGGTCTGTACGCATGATGCGCTTGCAGCGTCCGATATGATCGTGGCCGTGAAGGAGGCCGAGCACCGCACCTTGCTGGTGACGCGCTTTCCGGGTTGGGAAGATCGCGTGACCTATTGGCACGTACATGACATCGACGTGGCGCCTCCCGACGTCGCGCTGGGCGAGCTGAAAACGCATGTCGCGCGTCTGGTGCGTGAGCTGGCTGAACCTCCCCATACGAGTCTGATCGCTCCCGTCATGTGGCAACTCGTCGAGCGCCATGTGGGGCAGGTCGGCTATAAAGGCGGCGTCAAGTCCGAAGGACTTGCGTGGGATCCGCCGGTCATCGATTGCTCCGGCTGGGCTGCGCTGCTGCTGTCCAGTGCGATGCAAGCGATGAATGATGCATCCAGAGGCGACGTCTTCAGCGCTAGTGAGATTGCCGGGATTTCGACCTGGTCCGATCGCATGATCGAGGTCATCGAGGCCCGCACCGGGTTTATTCTCGAAGGCGATCGGATCGATCTCGACAGCCTGCCGCGCTTTGCAACGATCGGCTTGCGACAGGGTGGTGGAGCATGGGCCGCGAACCATCCGCGTCCACGCGGGATCACGCATGTTGTTCAGATCGTGCGCCGCCCTCATGACGATGCGCCGTTCGTGACGGAGTCGCAGGGCTGGGCAACGCCCTCTGGTCTCCGGTTGCTGCCGCTGGCGGATTGGCTTGATATCAGCCGAGCGTGGCTCAAATCTGGCGAAGCGTGGGCGGTCGATCCGTTTGCCCCGTGCGTGCATCGCGCGGGCGTGGCGTAAGGCCAACGCCTGCGAACCGCGAAGACCGCTTCAATTGATGCTGTGAAAGAACCACTTCACCAGCAACACGCCGCTGCCGACCGCCACCACCACGATCCCATAGCCGGTCAGGACGTCGGCCGGCGTGCCGCCAAACGGCCATACCGCGGCAATGGCGATGCCGACGGTGAATGTCAGTATGACGTAAAACAGAATGCCGCGCTCCTCCGGCTTTGATGCCAGCGCCTGCATGATGAATCCAGAAGGGGACTTGGCTCGGACATCGACTACGGCACCTCGTCCCATATGTCGGCGCGCGCGAAGATCGGGTTCAGGCATGCTGCTGCCGTCTGGTGCCTCTGTCTGAGTGAACCTGGTGCGCGGTTATCCCGACTTACCGCCACCGTCCCACGGCCGCATTGGCCAATCACGAGGCCGCTGCCTTGACACCCCCTGAGCAAGTCGATCACCGCATGCGCGTGCTTGCCGTACGCATCCATGCGCCCGAGGAGCTGTTGCCGGGGTATCGGCATGTCGATTCCGGCCGTGCGCTAATCGAGCATGACGGGCACTTCCACTACATGTTCGTCGAACGCGGCGAGCGATACGACATGCGGACCACCGACGATCTAGATGAGCTGATGTACTGGACTTTCGAGACCATCACCTCGGCGATGGCCGGAACCTATGAACTCATGCACCGCAATTCCAACGCCGGCGATATCAGGCGCCTGCGTTTTGCGCATCAGCTCGCATTGCTGGGCCGGCTTGATCCTGCATGGGCGGATCGCTGCCGCGCCGGACTCGATGATATCCTCTCGCGTCATCCTTATGTCGACGGGCGTTGATCGGCATGCATCGCTGCGGAAGCAGGCGTGATGTGAGCAATGGGCGGTGCGACAGGCTTCGCTATGTCGGGCGATCCCAAAACAGGCCAATTGTTCTCATTGGCGGTGTCGCGACGGTCACCGGATGTGACGCTCCGCCAGCCACCAGTAAGCGAGCGCGGCAACGCTTCCGCCGCACGCCGCTGCGCCGATCAGCCCCCATTCGGTCGGCAGTGAGGAGCCAACGGCGGCGCTGATGCCGAAGAAGCCGCCACCGGTGATGGCGCCGCCGATCATGCACATCGCGGGCGACATGATCCCGACCCATCGCGCAAAGAGGATTCCGGGCAGGGCGATGAAAACGGTGGCCTTGAACGAACCCGCCACGCCGAAAACGAGAGTCAGCAAAGCCGTCGTGACGACCGCGCCGAGATGCGCGGCGAGTCCACCGGTGGGCCGAAGGCTGAGCTGCAGCAGAATTCCCATGGCCAAAGGCGCGATGACAATCGCCGCGATCAGGCCGACGATCATGCGCCCGATGTCGATCAGGCATCGCGAGACGCGGGACATCGGTGGTGCGGGAATGGGAGATGTCGGAGGCATGACGCTTGGAATGTGCCGCTTCCAGACATCAAGCCATGTCAGCGCCGCCCCGTCATATTGCGCTCAATTCTTTCGATACGCGCTTCAGAGCCTTCTGGCCGTCCGGATCGGACGGAGCGAGTTGAGCGTGCATCTTGAAGTCAGCCAATGCCTCTCGCAGACTGCGTTTCATCTCCCGCGCCATGCCGCGGTTGTAATAGGCTTTGGTATCTTTCGGATCGAGCTGGATCGCCTCGTTGAAGTTCGCGATGGCCCGGTCTAAATCGCCTTTGGCGCCCCAGGCGTTGCCGCGGTTGACGTAGGCAGCCCCATGTTTCGGATCGAGCTGGATCGCCTGATCGTAGTCCGCGATGGCCCGATCGAGGTCACCCCTGCCCCTCCAGGCGCTGCCGCGGTTGTAGTAGGCTTCAGCATCTTTCGGATCGAGTTGGATCGCCTGGTCGAAGTCCACGATGGCCCGGTCGAAGTCGCCCTTGGCGCCCCAGGCGCTGCCGCGGTTGGCGTAGGCGTAGCCATATTTCGGATCGAGCCGGATTGCCTGGTTATAGTCTGCGATGGCTCGATCGAATTTTCCGCTGTGGTACCAAGCGTTGCCGCGACTGTTGTAGGCAGACGGATAGGTCGGATCGATCCGCATCGACTCGTTGTAATCCGCCATGGCGCGGGTGAGGTCGCCCTGTGCCCGGTACGCTCCGCCGCGACGCGCATAGACCCGCGCGAGGCTTCGCCCCGTGTATTGGCGCGAGTCGATGGCGCGCGAGCACCCTGCGACCGCGAGGTCATCTGATAGCTTTACGCAGGAATCCCACTCGTCTGCGGCAGCCACGCGCGGCGATCCGGCGAGAAGCACCACGGCCATGCAGGCGAACAACCGGTATGTTGAGAAGCGCATCTGCATCGCATGTGGTCTCCGCACGTTGTCCGGAGCAGCCGGGATACCCGACCGCCATTCCCCGGACGCTCATTTGTCCCTTGGTCGGGGTCGCAGATCAAATAGTTCATCAGCGATGATTGGATCCTCGGTTTCCGCTTCGGGTCATTGTTCGGGACCGGAAAGAGCAGCAGATCGAACGGGTTCGGTCCAGCAGCGACGAGTTCGGGCGCCTCGCTTGAGCTCGGGCTGATCGGCGTCCAGGCAATCATTTTTGAATGAAAACTGCACGTCCGCGCGTCGATTGCACAAGAAGCCAAGGAAAACTCAACGGCAATTCAAGGTGCCTACAAGGCTTTCCGGCCCGTCCGCGCGCATTCTGGCAGTGCTTTCAGGAGCAAGGCCACGGATGGCCCGAACAATCGGAGGAAAGTCATGAGGATTATCGTCATGGGCGGTACGGGTCTCATCGGACGCACACGAACCCTTGCTGCGGGTGCACGTCCATGACCAAGCGTCACGATCGTCCGAATGACCCGGCAGCCGCATCAGAGGCGCCGCAGGAAACTCCGTCCCATGCCGAGCGGCGTTCTGCCGGTGCGGAGATGTCCCGCGTGCTCGGGACCACACCATTTCATATGGCTTTGGATTCCTCCGGTGCCGGAATCACCCATTGGAAACATGAGCCATTGCACGACGTCGTCGAGCCCATGACCCATCACGTCATCATGGCTTACAACGGTTCGATGCAGCGCATGGAGCGGCGGTCGGGAAGATCGGTTGCGATTGGAACGTTTCGCCCCGGTGTTGTGATCATCATTCCGGAAGGATCAAGCTCCCGATGGGATATTCCGAAACCTGTTGATGTCGTTCAGCTCTATCTTCCGCACAGAATACTCGAGCGCGTTGCCCACGAAGCCGACATCGCCGCTCCTGGCGACCTTCTGGAGCGAACGGCGCATCCCGATCCCATCACATCGCGGTTGCTCATAAGTGCGGCGGACGTCCTGGAGGGCAATGCGGCCCTGGATGCCCTGTTCAGGCAGCAAGTGACGGATCTTCTGGCGACGCGCCTCCTGGCTGCGCACACCGGCGCGCCAACCACGTTCCAGCAGACCATGGGCGGGCTGGCGCCGAAGACGCTGCTACGTGCCATCGAACGTTTGCGCTCGGACAGCGATACGGATGTCTCTCTCTCCGCCCTGGCCTCGGATGCCGGCCTGTCGCGCTTTCACTTCTGCCGCGCTTTCAAGGAAAGCACCGGGCTTTCGCCACATGCCTGGCTGCGCCAACACCGGCTCGAGCAGGCCATGAACATGCTGCGCGACACCGACGCATCGGTCGTGTCGGTGGCAGCGGCGCTTGGCTATGCCTCGCAGACAGCCTTCGCAGCGGCGTTCAGGAAGCTGACCGGCGAAAGTCCAAGCGATTGGCGCCGACGGACGCGTTAGCCGCAATCTCTCGACAGGTACGTCAATCGCTCTGGGGCAGTTGCAGATCCGATCAGCTAGATCATCACCGTGCCCACGCCAATAACGGACGGAGACAGACAATGGCCTGGAAGACCTTCGTCGACCCACTTGCAATGATACCGCGACGGAGAGTCGTCACGAGCTCTCTGATATATGGACTTTCATTGACCATTCGACTGACGACATCGACGGGCGAAGAGGCCGAGAAGCCAGCGCAGACCGTGCAAGACAGCACCCCTTCGTTGTCCATCCTCGTGAGCGACGACATCCAGGCTTTGAACGACCGGCCGCTGACGTTCGCACAGCCGATCATCTTTCATCGTGACCGGCCGCTGGTTCCGCGAATCTGCCGCGCCGAATGTGAACGTCCCATGCAACTGGCGTCGATGCTGGACTGTACCCCTCCATAGGGGCTCACCTCGTCGTTTCCCGTCTTCGCGTCATCGTTGATCGCAACAAATTTGCCGCAGGTGAGAAGCGGCGGCGGTGACGCGCGTACTGCCGAGCAACTTAAACCCAAGGAGAACATCACATGCGAATAGTCATCATAGGCGCCGGTTTCGCCGGCATGTACGCCGCATTGTCCGCAGCCCGCCTGCGCGACATCAAGGGCGTTTCGCCCGAAGAGCTCGAGATCGCGCTGGTCGCACCCGAGCCGACACTGGTCATTCGCCCGCGGCTCTATGAGCCGAAGCCCGAAACCTTGACGGCGCCTTTGCTGGATGTCCTCAAGGCCGTCGACGTCGTCTATATCAAAGGCAGCGCCGAGACGATCGACACCGCATCCCGCATCGTGCAGGTCGCGACCGCCAACAATAAGCGACAGTCGCTGTCCTACGATCGGCTGGTCGTGGCGACCGGAAGCCGGTTGTTCCGTCCGAATATTCCCGGCCTCGCGGAGCATGGTTTCAGCGTCGACAATCTCGACGATGCGATCGCGCTCGACAAGCATCTGCACGGCCTGGCCGATCGGCCGGCGTCGAGCGGACGCGACACCATCGTTGTAGCCGGCGGCGGCTTCACGGGAATTGAAGCAGCGACCGAAATCCCGGCGCGGCTTCGCACGATCCTCGGCAAGGATGCCAAGCCGCGCGTCATCATTGTCGAACGAAACAGTGCGATCGCTCCCGACATGGGCGAGGGTCCGCGTCCCATCATCGAGGAGGCGCTGCGCAAGCTCGGTGTGAAGACCCGGCTCGGTGCCGGCGTTGCCTCGCTGGATGCATCCGGGATCACACTGTCCGACGGCGAACGTATCGAAACCGAGACCGTGATCTGGGCGGCAGGCATTCGCGCTGCGCCGCTGACCACGCAGATCCCCGCCGAGCGCGACAATTTCGGCCGGCTGCTGGTCGACCGCGATTTACGCGTACCCTCGGTACCTGGCGTCTTTGCCACCGGTGACGCCGCCAGAGCAGCCAGCGACGATGTCGGCAACTACGCGCTGATGTCGTGCCAGCATGCGACGCGGATGGGCGCCTTTGCCGGCAACAATGCCGCCGCCGAATTGTTGCGCATGGCGACCAGGCCATATCACCAGAAGGGCTACGTCACCTGTCTCGACCTCGGCGAAGCCGGCGCACTGTTCACGCGCGGCTGGGATCGCAAGGTCGAGATGGTTGGCGACGTGGCCAAGAAGACCAAGCAGGAAATCAACACCGTCTGGATTTATCCGCCGAAGCCCGAGCGTGCCGCCGCTCTCGCCTCGGCCGATCCGGAGCATGTGACCGAAGTCTAGCCACCCCACACAAGAAAGGACCGCGCTCCAAGCCGGAGCGCGGCCAGCTCTCGCCATCGATCAACCAGGAGGACCCACAGATGACACAGACGATTCAAGCCACTCGGAAAGACACTCAGCAAAATACCCAGAAGGAGAAACACATGAACCTTGATACGACATCAGCCCCCGTCAAGTCGGGGCGTAACGAACTGGTCCCCTCGCGCTATGCGGTGAAGATCGGCGACATCGACGTGCTGGTGGTCAGCGATGGCGTGTTGCCACTCCCAACCTCCATGTTGGGACATAACGCAGACCCCGCCGTCCGGGCCGCCTGGATGCGCGACATGTTCCTGCCGCCGGACGCTTTCGACTGGCCGCTGAACGTGGTCGTCGTGCAGAGTGGCGAGCAGACCATTCTTGTCGACGCCGGGCTGGGATTGGACCCGGACCTGCATTTGCCGCGGGCCGGACAACTGATCCAGCGATTGGCCGCTGCCGAGATCGATCTTGCATGCGTCACCGATATCGTGCTGACGCACTTGCATATGGACCATATCGGCGGACTGCTCGTCGAAGGGGTGAAGGATCAATTGCGTTCGGATCTGCGGATCCACGTCGCTGCCGCCGAGGTCGAATTCTGGAAAGCGCCCGATTTCTCTCACACCCAAATGCCGCCGGGATTCCCGGACGCGCTGCGGGCAACCGCCAAACGGTTCATGGCCGAATATGGAAAGCATTTTCGGACATTCACGGACGAGCACGAACTGGCGCCGGGAGTCATCGTGCGTCGGACCGGCGGCCACACGCCCGGACACAGTGTTGTCCGCCTTGCATCCGGCGGTGACGCGCTGACCTTCGCCGGCGACGCCGTGTTCACGGTCGGGTTTGACCAACCCGATTGGCACAACGGTTTCGAGCACGACCCCGAAGAAGCGGCGCGCGTGCGGACTCGTCTGTTGCGGGAGCTGGCGGCAACAGGCGAATTGTTGGTCGCGACCCATCTGCCATTCCCGTCCGCCGGCCACGTGGCGATCGATGGCGACGCGTTTCGCTGGGTTCCGATCTCCTGGGACTACTGATCGTTTGCCGGGTTAGGACCGGGGCGCGCCCTCTTCGCTAATGAGAGCGCGCCCTGGTTTTAGCAGCGCCGATTCAGATGGACTGCAGAGTCGTGGGGCCAAGCCGTGTCATCTTGGCAAGAAGGAGATTGAAAATGCAGAGTGAAAAGGTCGTGATCGTGACGGGCGGCAGCTCCGGCATAGGGAAGGCGGCGGCGCTGCGCTTCGCCAGGGAAGGCAACAAGGTGTTCGTGACCGGCCGCCGTTCCGGCCCAATTGAAGAAACGATTGCCGAGCATGCGAACATAGCCGGTATGGTGGCGGATGCAGCCTCCGCCGAAGATGCCAAGCGCACAATCGCCAAGACGATCGATCTTTGGGGCAGGGTTGATGCCCTGGTCAACAACGCGGGCGCAGGTGCAATCCTTCCGCTGGCAGACGCGACAGCCGATCGGATCATGGATATTTTCTCCGTCAATGTGCTCGGCCCAAGTCTCCTCGCCGCTGCTGCTCTTCCTCACCTAAAGGCAACACGGGGCACGATCGTTAATGTCTCGAGCACTTTCGGTCACAAGCCGGTGGCTGGACTGTCTCATTACGCCGCCAGCAAAGCCGCCTTGGAGCAATTGACGCGCTGCTGGGCGCTGGAGCTTGCACCACTCGGCATACGCGTGAACGCTGTGGCGGCAGGGCCTACGGAATCAGGCGCGCTGACTGGCATGATGGGGCTCTCCCCGGAACAGGCTGCGGCAATCAAGGAACAGGAGCGTGCGCGTATACCGCTCGGGCGGCGCGGCGTTCCCGACGACCTGGCAGAATGGATCGTGAGGCTTTCGAGTCCCGCTTCGGAATGGATGACAGGCCAGGTTGTTGCTGTTGATGGCGGCCTGGGACTGGCTTAGCTGGCGTTGCAGGTCAATGTGAGCCAGTCGCAAAGCACGACGCTGCCAGCTCGTGTTTTCGAATGATGCATCGATCAGAAAAAGGCGGTCCGCAATTAGGCAGACCGCCTCCTTTATTCAGGGCTTGAACGTGAAGTCCGGTCCGATAGCCACCTCAGCCGGAATGGGCGGCAAATCGGCAAACAGCTCCGGATGCTTCTTCATGACGTTTAGCATCGGCTTGGCGTCGATGTTCTTGTTGACGTCGAATGTCGCCTTCAGAACGCCCAGCCGCTGAAGCCGATCCTGCGCGCTCCAGAGTGCCTTGTAGCTATTTGCCGAAAGACGTCGATCAAGTTGCTGGACATTGAATTCCATGGCGGCTTCGGCGATCTCCGGCTTCAGGCCGGGAATCCAGCGGGTGCCGATCTGCGCGGCGGCCTTGGGATTTTTGCGCATCCACTGGTCGGCCTGTGAGGTCGCGGCCAGGAATTTCTCCGTCGATTCCGGATTTTTCTCGACCCAGGACCGAAGCGAGACGACATAGCCGAGATAGGCGATGACATCACCGCCGCGGATCACTTCGAAGGCACCGGGGACGTCCTTCTGCGCGATGATCGGCCACGGATCCCAGCCGGAAAACGCATCGATGCCCTTGGCGAGCAGCGCGACCGTCATATCCGGCGGCGGCGTGTTGACCAGCTGGACGTCGTCGGGCTTGAGCCCGGCCTTTTCCAGCAGTGCCAGGATATAGAGATGGTTGATCGTGCCGAAGGAGGTCGCGATCTTCTTGCCCTTGAGGCTCTTGAGGTCGCCCTTGACGATGCCCGATCCCTCACGGGCGATGATCGCCATTGTCGCATCCGAACCGGACTTGGTGGCGCTGCCGCTGTAATTGCCGAGCGCCACGAGATCCATGCCGCGCAACACGGCGCCGATCATCGGAACGCCGACCTGCAGGATCTCGGTCTCGCCAGCCTGCAGCGCATTCAGCGCATCAACGCCGGTTGCGTAGGGGCGTGCGATGGTGACATCGAGACCCTGCTTCTCGAAGTAACCGCGCTCCAGTGCCACCGGGATCGCCAGCATGTCGATGGCGCTGACCATGCCGACATTCAGTTTCGTCAATGTCTGCGATTGTGCGGGCACGCAAGCCAGCATCACGACAGTTAAGGCCCATAATATGCGTTTCAAAATCAGTCCTCCTCCTTGATTGGCCCCACGCTCGTGACCCAGTAAGGCCGGGCAACCGCGTTGAGGTCCGTTCGTTTCACACCCCTTAGTCCGATGGAATGATCGTCGGCTCCGGCGATCCGCCCATACTTCTGAAACGCCAGAACGTGAAAACGCTCCGGCGTAAACGGCATATCGATCTGGATATTGACCTTGTCGGACGCGCCGGCGAGCTCCTTGGAAATCTTGCCCGGCGCCTCGATGCTCAGCCAGCCCTGAAACGCGGCCCACACGGCGATGACAGCGAGCACCACACGCCCGCGGGTCGAACGAATGACATCTCGCGCGATACTCATGCGGCCCGCACCATTTGCAGTACCTGCGCCGATAAACGCTTGAACGTCTCATCTTCGATCAGTTGATCCCAGACGCGCGGACGCGGAAGATCGACCTTGATCTGATCGAGCACGCGGCCCTTGGACAACACGACGACGCGGTTTGCAAGAAACACGGCTTCGGCAACATCGTGTGTAATGAAGATGACGGTCGGCTTGCGCTCCTGCCAGATCCGCGTCAGCTCCTCCTGCAGTGTCATGCGGGTCTGCGCATCGACGCTGGCGAACGGCTCGTCCATCAGCAGCACGGCCGGATTGTTGGCCAATGCGCGAACGACGCCGACGCGCTGCTGCATGCCGCCGGACAGTTCGTTCGGGTAGCGATCCGCGGCATGCGAGAGGCCGGCGAGCGCGAGATATTCCCGCGCAGTGCGGTCGCGCTCGTCCTTTGGCACGCCCCGCATCTTCGGGCCGAAGCCGACATTCTCCAGCACCGTCTTCCACGGGAAGAGGGCGAACGACTGGAAAACCACGCCGCGATCCGGACCCGGTCCCCTGACGAGATTGCCGTCAATCAGGATTTCACCGCCCGTATAGGGGATGAAGCCCGCGATCATGTTCAGGATCGTTGTTTTGCCGCAGCCGGAGGGACCAACGACGGAGACGAATTCACCCTGCTCGACATCAAGCGAGACATCCTGAACGGCGGTGACCTGCGATCCCGCATAGGGATCGAAATAGGTCTTGCGAAGATTTTTGAGCGACAGTGTTTTCATGACGTAACCAATCCCCACCGCTGGCCCGTTGCGCGCTCGATTGGCGCAAGGATCCAGGCATCGACGATGTACCAAAGAGTGCCGAGAACGATCATGCCGAGCAGGATCTCGACCGTTGAGCCGGCACGACGTGCATCGAACATCATGAATCCGATGCCGCTGGTGCCGACGATGATCTCCACCGCGATCAGCGCGCGCCAGCCATAGCCGAGGCCGTTGCGCAGGCCGGTAATGATATTCGGCAAGGCACCGGGCAGCGTGACTTCCCACAGCACCCGCATCGGCGACGCGCCGAGGCTCTGCGCCGCACGGGCAAGATCGCGATGTACCGACTGCACGCCGAGCACGGTGCTCAGCACGATCGGGAACAGCACGGTGTAAACGATGACAAAGGTCATGGTGGTGAGGCCGAAGCCGAACCAGATCAGCAGGATCGGCAGCCACGCAATATCGCCGATGGCTTGAAAGAACAGCAGCACCGGCCAGCAGATGCGATGTGCGAGGCGGCTGGAGCCGATCAGGATGCCGAGCGGGATACCCAGCGCGACGCCGATGGATGCACCGAACAGCAGCCGGATCAGACTATCCTGCAGATAGTCCGGCAGAATTCCCTTGTAGGTGAGGGAGATGAACGACCGCATCACATCCACCGGCGCCGGGAAGAAGGCGCGCGGAAACATGCCTGAATTGGCGACGATGCTCCAGATCGCCACCACGGGAATAAACGGCACGATGGTCGCGATAATTGGCCACCGATGCGTCGCGCGCACGTAACCGCTCCAGAATTTCAGTGCAATGTTCATGTGCGCCTCACCAGTCCCCATCGCTCGATCGTCGCGCGTTCCAGCGGAACGAGCAGCAACCGGTCGATGAATAGCCACAGCACGCCAATGACGATCATGCCGAGCACGATCACTTCGGTGCGATAGAAGTCACGGGCGACGAACAGCATGTAGCCAAGTCCGACATTGGTCGCGATCATCTCCGCCGCGATCAGGCCGCGCCACGCGAAGCCGAGCCCGGTGCGCACGCCTGTCACGATATTGGGGAGCGCACCCGGGAGCAGTACTTCGGTGAGCAAGGCCCATCGTCCGGCACCGAGCGAGGCGGCCGCATTGCGGATCGTCATCGGAATGGTGGAGACACCGAGCAGCGTGTTGTAGGCGACGACAAAGAAGACGGCGTTGAAGATCACGAAGATGATGGCGCCGAAGCCGTAGCCGAACCACAACGTTGCGATCGGTATCCAGGCGATGCCGGCAAGCACCGAGAAGAAGCGAAACAGCGGCGTCAGGAACGCCGAGACCGCAGGGCTCACGCCCATGGCGACGCCAAGCGGAACAGCGACGAGTACGCCGAGAAACGTGCCCAGTCCGACACGCAGCATGCTCGCGCCGATATGGCGGATGAGCGAGCCATCGCCGATCGCGGCAACCGCTGCTTCGGCCACGGAGCCGACCGAGGGGAAAATCCGCGGATTGACATTGAACAGCGGGACCACGATCGCCCAGATGACGACAAGCAACAGCAGGGGCGCCACGAACAAGGCTGCGCCCACCAGCGAGTTCATGCCGCGCCAGGCGACGCGTGACCGCACTTTTTGACCGGGCGCAACGAGCACGCGACCTCCCTTTGACCAGCGTTCTGGCCGGTTTATTTTTATCCGCGAGGCTCTCGGCTCCGCAGTTTAGTACTCAATCTCGTCTGCGAACGGCGGCACTTCGCCGCCGTCCTGGTCACGTCACGGCATATCCGCCGTCGATGACGAGAATCGTCCCCGTCACGAAAGACGCCGTCGGCGAACACAGATAGAGCACGCCACCCAAGAGGTCCGATGGTTTGCCCCAACGGCCCAAGGGTGTGCGCCCCAGAATGACCTGGCTACGTTCCGGGCTGGCCTGCAGATCGGTCGTCAGCGGCGTGGCGATCCAGCCCGGCGCGATCGCGTTGACGCGAATGCCGTCATTCGCATAGGCGATCGCCAGCGATTTCGTCAGTTGTGCAATACCGCCTTTGCTGGCGGCATAACCGGGAACGAGACCGCCGCCGAAGAACGACAGCATGGATGCCAGATTGACGATCGCACCCTTGGAGCGTGCCAGCAGCGGGCGCGCGGCGGCGCACATCCGCATGGTGCCGTTGAGATTGATATCGACCACCGACTGGAAAACCGCGGGGTCGAGTTCTTCGCTGCGACGAATGACGCCGGCGCAATTGACGATCACGTCGAGCTCGCCGAGCGAGCCGACAAGGGACTTGATCGCGCTGTCGTCGCGAACGTCGAGCTGATGCGCCTGAGCCTCGCGCAACACCGAATCCGAACGTGCCCGCTCGATCTCCGCAGCATTCACGCCGGTCGCGATGACCTCCGCGCCGGCCTCAACGAAGCCGCGCGCGAGGCCCGCGCCGATCCCTGACGTTCCGCCTGTCACCAGCACGCGTTTTCCCGCGTACCAGATCGACGCCCATGCGGCCGACGGAATCTCCTCGATCATGTTGGCACCGTCTGCCATCAGCGCACGAACTGATCGACGTAGTCACGGCCAAGGCCGACGGACTCGTAGTGGGCGCGGCACATATCGATCTTGGTGAAGACGTCCTCATAACCGACGTGCTTGTTGTTCTCATCGAGATACAGCATCGATCCCTGGATGTTGAAGAAGGTGATCATCTCGGGAACGTCCTCTGGGACGATCAGCGTGTGGATCTCACCTGGGGGCTCGAACACGTAGGAGCCTTCCGTCGCCACCCACTGGTGTTCGCGGTAGAACCACTTGCCGCGCAACACGAAGCCATGCACCGGATTGGGATGCAGATGCCGCGACAGCACGCCGGCGCGTCGCACGCGCAGCAGATTGCACCACTGCCCCTGTCGTGTGTTCAGCATCAGCGGACGAAACCAGACATCCGGCGCCTGCGGCACCCAGACGCGCTCGTCCTCGGGAATGGCGACGACGGCGATTTCCGGTGATGCAAGGACGTGCGTCGATCCAATCATGTCACGATACATGGGGCTTCCTCTTTCTTTTTTTCGCCGTCGCGGTTGAGACCCGCGTTATGCCTTCAGGCGTCGCAAGCGCGCGACGCTTCGAGAGCTTGAATTGCGTGTAGCCGAGCACCTGCTCCATGGCGGTCTTGGCCTTCTTTGCATCGCCCGCGGCAATCGCGCGCGCCGCGGCCGCGTGGTTTGGCAGGTTGTCTTCGAACCAACCGGGGCTGCCGACCGCGACAAGAAACACCGCGCTCAGAATGGTATCGATGGCGCCGCGAAAACCCTGCAACACGGGGTTATGCGTCGCATCCAGAATGGCGAGGTGGAATGCCTTGTCTGCCTTGATGGCGCTTTTCTGATCGTGCGAGGTTTCCATGCCGACCAGCGCGGCTTCGATGCGCAACCTGTCCTGCTTGGTGCTCCGCGTTGCCGCGAGCGCGGCTGCCGCCGGCTCGATGATCAGGCGGACTTCCTGAATGGCCATCAGAAGATCGCGGTCCGGTTCGCCGCCGCCGACCAGCCATCCCAGCACATCGCGATCGAGCAAACTCCAGTCGCGGCGCGGCAAGACGTGCGTACCGTAACGCGGACGCACGCTGACCATTCCTTTCGCAGCAAGGGTCTTGATCGCTTCCCGGATGACGCCGCGCCCGACACCGAAGCGCGCCTCCAATTCCGGCTCGGGGGGGAGGGTCGCGCCAATCGGGATAATATCCTGCGCGATTTCGCAGCCGAGCGTGGTCAAGACCGAATTGATGCGGCCTGGCTTGCTTCCCCGCTCCAGCGATTTCGTAGGACTTCGTGCCACGAGTGTTCTTTCCCCGTTTGTTTGCTCAGTGGCCTATCTCACGTTTTTGGAATGAATGCAATCATCCGATGTTTAACATCGGATGATTGATTTGCGGTGCACAATGCTTTGCCCGATCGCAATTCAAGTTTGAAATTCATGGCAAAGCGGTCGCGATAGACGGCCGGCCCATGCCAGCGCGCGGCCGGTTGTTTTTTCCGGGAACGAGTTTGGCTGTTCCACCGTTTTCAGAGACACCGGGCCGGTTCGGTTACAGCAGGACCGGTTCTCCTTGACTCGTGAAAATCAGGAGAAAGCAAATGATGTCCGAAACTCAAGTCCACACCATCGCCCGGCAGATGCTTGATCGGCACGGCGCCGTGGCCATCGCTCATGCCGCTCAGAATGCACTGACATGCGAGCAAAAAGGTCAGGTGGAAGAAGCAAACGAGTGGCGCCACGTGAAGGATGCCATGAAAATCATGCAAGGCCCGCATCAGAGCTGAGGTTGCGATGCCGCCTTCCGAATGCGCGCAGTGCCGTCCGTAGTGTCGTGGCGGCAATGGCGCCTTGATGTCCTGCGATGCGGCGAACTCCCTCCGATGTCAGAGTGAAGAATCATGAATCACGAAGACTTGGAACTGATTTGAACCAGATCAGACAATTGATGCTTGATGAATTGTCCAGCTGACCTGAGCGCCAACCTTGCGTCTGTAAGACCGCCATTCCACAGAGGCCATGCATGGATCATGTCGGGCCATACCTCCAACGTCGTCGCGACGTTGGCTATTGCGGCAGCCTCCGCGAAACGCGTCGAGTCTGCGAGCAAAGTTTCGGCTGACCCGACCTGAATGAGTGTTGGTGGAAATCCGATGAGGTTCGAGAACAGCGGAGACAGAAGCGGGCTCCTGCGGTCGAGCGATGCCGGAGTAAAGGCGTCAGCCAGTTCCTCGAGGTAGCCACGGTGGATGATCGGATCGATCTGATCCTTGCTTTGTAGCGTCGTCCCGGACATTGAAAGATCGGTCCAGGGCGAAATAAGCCAAGCGCATGCCGGCGACTCTTCATTGGCTCCGCGCAAGGCGTTGATGAGGGTAATTGTGAGATTGCCGCCAGCGCTGTCACCGCCAACTACGATATTGCTGGCGTCTATGCCCTGCTGGCGCAGATATCGCCAAGCGCTCATCGCGTCGTCGTGAGCGGCGGGAAACGGGTTTTCCGGCGCGAGCCGATAGTCAATCGCCAGGGTGCTTATGCCAGCAGCCCGCCCTGCCTCTGTCACGAGGCGTCGATGACTGAGGATTGATCCCGAACAAAAACCGCCGCCATGAAAATACAGAAGCACGCGCGTCGTATCTGCCCCCGGTGAGAAGGACCATTCCCCCGCGACATTTCCGCAATCGACAGTCCGCAACGCGACATCGTCGGCCACCGGCCAGATCGACCCGACTTCATCAAGTCGCTGCCGGCGTTGATCCCACCCGACCGGGCGGGGCTTTGACAACAGTACCGCGCGAATATTCGCAATCCCACCTTCGGCCAAGGATAATTTCCCCCGAAAATTCGTGAAAATTGAGCGGCAATTTCAAAACTCGCAGAAGCAAGTCTAGAGGGAACGCGGGTATTGCGCCAGCAGCGGACAATTCCGCATAATTCTGAATCTGACATCGCGTGGCGCTCGGCGCCCACTTGTAATTCGCCAGTCGTGCTTAACTAGAACGAGGGCTGTTCTTCACAAAGTGGAGGATGCTGCAATGCGTGAACCAAATCCTGAAAAGCTGAACGCACTCGTAGGAAAGCTGGTCAACGACCTCGGCATTTCACTCGGCGGTGCCAGTATACTGCTCGGCGATCGTCTCGGCCTCTACAAGGCAATGGCGGATGGAGATATCTTCACGCCTTCGGAGCTTGCCAAGAAGACCGGCCTGCATGAGCGTTATGTCCGCGAGTGGCTCTCCGGTCAGGCCGCCTCTGGTTACATCGATTACCACCCTGAAAAGAGCGCGTTCTCGCTCTCGGCCGAACAAGCGATGGCATTCGCCGAGGAAGGGTCGCCGGCTTTCTTCGCCGGTGCATTCGATGTCGTGCAGTCCACCTATCTCGACGAACCCAAGGTCGCCGAAGCATTTCGAACAGGGAAGGGCGTTGGCTGGCATGAGCATTCGAAGTGCCTATTCTCGGGCACCGAACGCTTCTTCAGGCCGGGCTATAACGCCAATCTGGTTTCGAACTGGATTCCGACGCTCGAAGGCGTCGAAGCCAAACTGAAAGCTGGCGCCAAGGTGGCCGATGTCGGATGCGGCCACGGCGCCTCGACCATCGTGATGGCGCAGGCGTACCCCAAATCCAGGTTCTTCGGGTTTGACTACCACAAACCTTCGATCGATCGCGCGAAGGTCCTGGCCCAGGAAGCGGGGGTCGGAGACCGAATTGAATTCGCGCAGGCCAGTGCCAAGGATTTTCCGGCAAAAGACTACGATCTGGTCGCTTTCTTCGATTGCCTGCATGACATGGGCGACCCCGTTGGTGCGGGCAAGCATGTCAAGGAAACACTGGCCAAAGACGGATCGTGGATGATCGTCGAGCCATTTGCTCATGACAATCTCAAGGATAATCTCAACCCAATCGGGTCCATTTTCTATCACGCCTCGACATTCATTTGTACACCCGCGTCGCTCTCTCAGGAGGTGGGCTTGGGGCTCGGCGCCCAGGCAGGTGAAAGCAAATTGCGTCAGGTCGCGACTGAGGCAGGATTCAAGCGCTTCCGCCGCGCGACTGAGACACCCTTCAATATGATCTTCGAAGTACGCGCTTGATCTCTCAGATCAACCGTGCAGAGCGACCCGGATGCCGCGGGAAATGCGGCTTCTAGGGCTGCGTCGCTCTGGATTGATGTCACCTGTCGACAGGAGCGCTGCAGATTCGAAAAGGAGCCGCTGCAAAAATCTCTCGAAAGTGTAGTTCAGAGTAAGTTGACCGCCACAAAGGTCTTGTCTCGCTCATGGCAAGCGGCCGACATCGTCCGTTACCGATTGTCGGTTTGGCACCAGAAGCGGACGTGAGCTATCTTAATGTCGCAAGGGATTGCCGCATGCGTGAGCGGCTTCAAATCGACCAATTGGATACCCGGCACCGATGTTGCGGTCGAGCAGCTCGTCGATGTGCGACACGATGCCGATTACATGTGACACTCGTAGGATAGATCGATTCCAGGATAATATACTTGGGACGGGCGTTGCACATTGTTGGCGTTAAGCCAGTTTCACGCACATGAGCTTCGCGTCATCCTTCCTTTCTGCAAGACCTATTGAGACGATTAACGAGATTATGGCTGAAGTAGACGAAGGCACTCGGCTAGATGGAGCAGTCGTCACGAGCCACGCGCGAGAGCACTCTGTAATCCGTAAGAATACCGGATAGTTAGAGTTTTGCTCTGCCCTTCATCTTCAGATTGCACGCTCGACGCGCTCAATCATGGCCTCAGAGCATTATTGTCGAACTTGAGTTACGGCAGCAGGGCTGTCCTTCAGATGAATCCTGAGCGAACATTTACGCAATAGCTTTCCCTATCACGCGCTGCATTTTGTCCCCACATGGGGATTGCGCAAAATTCGCTCGATCGACACGCTCGGTGTCAGCGATCTCCGGTTGTCGAGGGGATAGCTAGGATCATGCATCTATGTTCAGCGCGAAGCGTAGTCGCGTTAGAAGCGCGACATCATCATGGAGTGGCAATCATGGCACTGATCAATGGTACACCAGGTGACGACATTCTGGACGGAACCCCAGTTGCGGATACGATCAATGGGCTCCCGGGTAATGACACTCTCTCAGGCCTCGGCGGTGATGACACGATCAACGGTGGAGCCGGTAACGACTCGATCGATGGTGGCGTCGACAACGACACCTTGAACGGCAACGCGGGAGACGACTCCATTCTCGGAGGAGACGGAAACGACCAGATCAGTGGCGGCGCTGGCATTGATACGATCGACGGTGGCGCTGGAGATGATACGGCTAGCGGCGACGCGGGGGACGATACGATCAATGGCGGCTCAGGGAATGATGATCTCTCCGGCAACGCCGGGGCGGATACGATCGATGGCGGCGACGGAAATGACAACGTCGACGGCGGTGCTGGAAATGACGTTCTCTCGGGGGGCGCAGGCGATGATACACTCGCAGGCGCTGCTGGCGATGACACATTGAATGGTGGTGGTGGTGCTGACGTCCTGTCTGGCGGGGTGGGCGATGATACCATCAATGGTGATGCCGGCGACGATACCCTGACCGGCGGGCTCGGCAATGACACGCTGGAAGGCGGCGACGGCAATGATACCGCCAGTGGCGGCCTGGGTGATGATACGGTGAATGGCGGTCTCGGTGATGACACACTGAATGGCGGTGCCGGTAACGACACCATGAACGGAGGCGATGGTATCGACACCCTCAATGGCGATGGCGGGAACGATATCATGAACGGCGACGCCGGAAACGACACACTTAATGGTGGAGCGGGCGACGACGTCATGGATGGCGGTGCGGGTAACGACCTGCTGGCAGGTGACGCCGGTGACGACACAATCGAAGGCGGCGCTGGCGATGACGTCGCTAATGGTGGCGACGGGGCAGACGAACTGTCCGGTGGCACCGGCGTCGATACGTTAAACGGCGATGCAGGCGACGATACGCTTGCCGGCGGGAATGGAGCGGATGCGCTCGAAGGCGGCGACGGTGACGATACGCTGGCCGGCGGTGCAGGAAATGATACGCTCAACGGCGCGGCGGGCGACGATGAGCTGAGCGGCGGTAACGGCGCTGACGCGATGAACGGCGGTATCGGTGATGACGTGCTTACAGGAGGCGCCGGAACCGACGCGATCAACGCTGGCGATGGTACGGGCGCGGACTTCGGTGATGACGAAGTTACCGATCTTAGTTTCGCTGACGGTGACACCATCAGCATCGATGCGGCGCCTGGCTATGACCCGACAACGGTGGTCGTCGACGACGATGGTACCAATACCACGCTGGATTTCGGCTTCGGAACCATCACCCTCGATGGCATTACGGGCGGAGGAACCCCCTATGCCTCGATCGAGGACATAAATAACGCAGCGGGTTACACCGCTATCGAAGTTGTCTGATTATTGACGACGTAGGGCGGCACGTTGCCGCCCTACGCATTCTGCGCAATTAGGCAGTCACTATGCGTCTGGCTCACTCGGCCCGAGCAGAATCTGTTGTCAGCGCCGTTCCAGGGCGAACCACGCTCGTGTGGGTCGTCGTCTTCAGCGTGTCGGCCAACATCCTTCTGCTTGTGTTACCCTTCTACTCCATCGAGGTCTTCGACCGGGTCATCAGCAGCGGAAGCATCGAGACTCTCATCGGCCTGACCTCCCTCGGAATTGCGGCGTTGATCTTCAGCGCCTTCTTCGACGTCATTCGATTTCGATTGCTCAGCCGGTTCGCCGTCACCTTCGAACAGCGCATCGCACCGCTCATCCTGGAGGCAACCATTGCCGATCCGGCGCGACGCCGCGAAGGCTCGACGCATGATCTGGTGAAAGTTCGGGAGCTACGGAACTTCTTTTCAGGCGGCGCTGTCATTACGTTGGTCGATGCCCCGTTTCTTCCCGTCTTCATACTTATCCTCTTTCTCATCCATCCCTACTACGGCGCTATTGCGCTGACTGGCGCGGTCGTTCTGTCGATCATGGGATATGTGAGTAGCTGTATTGCCTGGGCGGAGGTCAATGAAGCGAGCGGTGCAGCCGCACGTTGTCAGATGCTAATGGATGGCATCGTACGACACGGCAACTTCATCAGGGCCATGGGCTGGACTGGAGGCGCCATCCGCGCCTTCATGCGCGCCAATGATGAGGCGTTATCTCCTGTCGTTCGCGCCAGCGAACGGGTCGCCGCGATCGCATCGGCGGCACGCATGGTGAGGTCTACCCTGCAAGTACTATCTATCGGATGTGGTGCCTGGCTTGTACTGCAAAACGAGGTACTCGCCGGCAGCCTGATCGCGAGCTCGATCATGGTCAGCCGAACCCTGCAACCGATGGAGAGCCTTATCTCTGCCTGGCGCGGGGTGACCGCGGCGCAGGAGGCATGGAAACGCGTCAGCGCCGCGGCGACATGGGTGTTGAAGCAACCTCATCGGACCCGCCTCACTGCCCCAAATGGCTTACTGGAACTCAATGGTGTCGGCTTCACCATTCCGCAGGCGAGACGTTCGATCCTGAGAGGTATTGCCTTCCGATGCAGGCCCAGCGAGATCGTCGTGGTCGTTGGTCCGACCGGCGCGGGCAAGTCCACTCTCTTGCGGATGGCGGCCGCCTTGGAGAAGCCCAGCGTCGGTGAAATCCGGCTCGACAACGCGTTGCTGGAGAGCTGGCACCCCGATCAGCTCGGAAGCTACATCGGCTATCTTCCTCAGGATGTCGAATTGCTCGCCGGTACCGTTGCTGAAGCGATCTCGGGATTTGAGGAGAGTCCGCGCGACGAAGATATCGTCATGGCAGCAACTCTGGCTGGCGCGCATCAGATGATTCTGGCACTGCCGGCCGGGTATCAAACGCAGATCGGTCGCGACGGTCATCGCCTCTCTGGTGGCCAGCGACAGCGCATTGGCTTGGCACGAGCCTTCTTCGGCAACCGTAAACTGATACTGCTCGACGAGCCCAACGCAAATCTCGATCCGGATGGCGAGGCAGCGCTGTGCACTGCGATATTGAGCGCACGATCGCAGGGCGCAACCTTCCTGATCGTGACCCACCGGCCACGCCTCCTGACGATTGCGGATCACGTATTGCTGCTCCGCGACGGCACGCAGGTCGCCTTCGGTCCCGTTTCGGAAGTTCTACCCAGCAACACAGCGGGGCTCCCTTCACGCCGGGGTCCGCGTCAGCCCGACCGCCCGCAACTGCTATCTGGCTAGGAGCAGGAATTGTGACAACTCACGTCCACGAACTTTTACTCGGTGCAACGAGCAGCCACGAAATCCTGGAGAAACCCAGGTCCGATGCCCGACGACTCATAAAATGGGGAGCCTTCCTTTTAGCGATTCAATTCGGCGGATTCGGCCTTTGGGCTACATTCGTCCCGCTGCGTAGCGCCGTCATTGCTCCCGGTATCATAAAGGTCCAATCCAAGCGGAAGGCGGTGCAACATTTCGAGGGTGGGATATTGAAGACCATTTATGTCCGCGAGAACGAGCAAGTCGAGGCCGGTCAGATCGTTGCAAAACTCGATACGACCCAAGTTGAGGGAAGCCTTGGCGTATTAGAGACAAAATTGTTTGCTGATCTCTCGCTGGATGCACGGTTACTCGCTGAACAAATGCAGTCCACCGCTATTTCATTTCCTGACGAATTACGGAATTCTCCTCGCCCCGAAGCAAAGACGGCAATTCAGACCCAGGAGACGGAGTTCGCGACGCGATCAAGTGCATTGACCGGCGAGCGGCAATTGATCGATCGGCAGACCCGACAACTCATGGAAACGGCCCATGGCCTCGAAAACAGCAGGACAAGCCTGCAAGAGCAACTTCAGTTTCTTCAGGAAGAAATACGAGATACAGCATCGCTATTGGAAAAAGGGCTCGCACGAAAGCCACGCGTACTTGCGTTGAAGAGGGCGGAAGCGGACATGCAGGCCCAACTCACGCGCAATCTGACCCAGCAAGCAGAAACACGCGGGAAAATCGCAGAACTCGTCGATCGTGGAAAACAGCTGGGTCTCAACCAAAGTCAGGATATCGCAAAACAGAGTCACGCAACGCGAGAATCGATCGGCGATCTCAGACATCGGATTGGCGCATTGCGTGAACAACTGGCGCGGACTGATTTACGCGCACCGGAGTCGGGACGGGTTGTTCGCCTGAACAGCAGGGAATTGAACACTGTGTTAGCGCCTCGAGAGACACTCATGGAGATCGTGCCCATCGAGGATCGCCTCGTCATCGAGGCATCCCTGCGGCCGCAGGATCGCGAGGAAGTCATGGCGGGGCAGAACGCTCGTATCCGTATCATTGCCCTCAACATTCGCCGCCGACCCATGCTGGAAGGCCAGGTGACTGCTGTCGCGGCGGATGCGTTCACTGACACGAAGAGCGGCGTCACATCCTACATGGCAGAAATTGATTTGCAGCGATCACCGGAGGTCGAACCTCATCTCACGACTTTGAAGCCCGGCCTTCCGGTCGAAGTCTTTGTTGAAACAGGCATAAGAACATTTGCGGAGTACTTAATTCAGCCGCTGCGCCTACGCGTCCACCGTGCCTTCCGGGAGAGTTGACGCCTTGGCGGAATATTGAACACACAAATTCTTTGGGAGGCATCTATGCAGCAAGGATACCAACAGGAAAACGACCGCTCTGACACCATCGGCTCACTGGCCTTCAGGCTTCGAGCTACTCCGGCGAATCCATTGCCCCGCCCCAGCCGCAACTCCAGTGCGCCACAAAACCTGTGGTTTGCGCGATCCTTAGCCCGACTGCTCGAATGCAAACGCTGCTACGCCGCGTTCTTGTCTCCAGAAGGAGATCTACTCGATCAGACTTCAGTTGGATTACCCGCGCCCAGTCCCGCATCGGAAGCGTTGGCGAGATCCATCTCGGAGACTTTCAACGGAGACGGCAATTTCATATATCAGTCGTCTACGTCGCCAAACGGGTTTGCACGCCGGCTGATCGGAACGCGCCCGGTCTACGGGCACCACTCGGTCATCGGACGTGTATGTACGGTCTCTGGGGATACTGCCATCTTTATTGCGGGATGGTGGCAGGTGCAGATTCCTGATGCAGAATTCGCTATCGCTAGGCGCGCGATCGAGCTCCTATGGGATGCGGTCGCTGATCTGACAAAGACCACATTGCAGTCTCATCAAATGTGGCTGGATGACATTGAGTCACCCGCCCTGACCATTGACGAAAATCTGATCGTTCGGAGCATGAACAGCGGGTTTCGGCGACTTGTCGGCGAAGGTGTCATCACTCTCGATGGTGGTACGCTCTCGGGATCGACCCCCCTCATCACCACCCAGCTCAGGGACGCTGTTCGAGCCGCTATCATTCCGGATCTAAACCAAAAGAACGTCGGATCGACCGTGCTCATCTCGCAAGAGGAGCAGCGATTTTTGTTTGCTGTGATCGGTTCAATCCCTGGAAATACCGATCCCAATCTTGCTCTCATCTACATTCCTCAATTCAATGAGGAGGCCGGTGCCCAGCGCATTGCTCTCGCGTTTGGCTTGAGTTGGGTGGAGGCGCGGATTGTTCGCTGTATTCTCCGCGGGCGCTGTCCACGCGCCATCGGATTGGAACTTGGTTTCACGGAAGAAACCGTACGGACTTACATCAAACGCGTCATGCTGAAAGTTGGAATCAATCGCCAATCGGAATTTTTCGTTCTGCATAGTCGAACATTCTCACCGTTCAAGTTGCGACAGCCCGGGGCACCCTACATCACCACATCTTCATCCATGTAAAATCGTGGAGTTCCCGCGGGCATCCAGACGTGATCAGATGGCGCATCGGCAACAGATTGGGATATTGTTAGCGCTGCCCCTCGTTATAGGAATATCGCACGCGGCGACTGCTGGAGATTTGATCATACCGTTATCGTGCGACATTGGTCGCACGTGTTTCATCCAGAATTACGTAGACATCGACGATAGTCCCTCGGCCAAGGACTACATGTGCGGGACATTGACCTATGACGGCCATAACGGCGTCGATTTTCGATTAACGTCACATGGCAGACAGCAGAAGCCGGTTCACGTCGTCGTAGCCGCCGAGGGCACGGTGCTGCGAACTCGCGATGGCCTTGCGGACAGCCCTGTGAAAGGCGACAGGCGCGATGCAGCCAAAGGAAATGAATGCGGCAATGGCGTTGTTGTCAGACATTCCGGAGATCGCGAAACCCAGTACTGCCATATGGCCAAAGACAGCATCTTGGTAAGAGCTGGAGATACAGTCCGCGCTGGCCAAGTTCTCGGTGCCGTCGGCATGTCGGGGCTAACTGAGTATCCGCATCTACACTTTATTGTGCGGCGAGAAGGGAAGGTCATCGATCCCTTTGGAACAGGCTTGATGCCTGGCGCTTGCGGCAGTCATACTGAAAGTGAATGGACGGACGATGCTCGGGTTCGTCTGGCCTATTCACCGCGCGCAGTCTTGAACTTCGGATTCGCTACCGAAGCAGTCACGAACGATATGATCGAGGTTGACGCTGTCTCTCAGCGCAAGCCAACTACGAAATCTGAAGCCCTTGTCGTTTATGTTCGGACAATTGGCTTGAAGACGGGCGACGAACAGTCACTGACGCTGCGCGATCCCGACGGCAGGATCATCGCCGAGAAGGGTCCAGTTGCAGTTGCGCAAAATCAGGCCCAGACGCTTCTCTTCATCGGAAAAAAGCGGTCCACCGAACCTTGGCCAGGCGGAATATATTCCGCGACATATATCGTCGGGCGTAACGGCGCCCCGATGTTGAACCAGGTATTTCGTCATGATCTGCGTTAGCGGGTCCATTTTCTATCACGCCTCGACATTCATCTGTACACCTGCGTCGCTCTCTCAGGAGGTGGGCTCTCTGGCGGGTGCCTCCGAAGAATTCTGAAAATAATCCTTGACGTTGTTTTCGAAGAGATTATATTCCATTGCATCCCGTCCCACTTTGAGGGGCGTTGCCAGGGACGCTTGTTAGCGCGGGGCGGGATGTGGCGCCTGCGGGCGGGAGGGAGACGTTCCCTCACGCACTCGGGAGGCCTTGGGTCACCGTCCGGCCCCACTACGGGGGTCTGCCACTCATGCTGGCTGGACGTGGCATTGGTGAACGGCGGGAAACCGTCGGGATCAGCGGACTGCGGAGCTCTGCGCCTTTGCCCGGAAGAACGGTCCCGGGGACAGAAATCGCCACGATGGAGCGTCGAAAGGCGTTTCCGCAGCCTCTGTGGTCCGGCGATCCGGACACTACGCTGCGGCACTGTACCCAAGTCGCGCCTTTCGGCGCTTCATCTCCCTCATTCTTGAGGGAGGCCACCGGGACCGCCACGCACGCGCACAGGCGCGGGCAAGGACGGCGCGTGGCCGTCACCCAAGTCACTCATATCCAGTCATCATCGTCACAACGGGAGTTCACATGATCATCTCGCAACACGACGCCTGGCATCTCGCGCAGCGCGCCAGGGACAAGAGCGACCTTGCGGCCAAGAGGCTGTCGGACATGATCGTCGCCGTCTGCATCGAGGAGATCGAGCGCGGTAATGCGAACATCCTGCGCACCCATCGCACTTGCGTCATCAAGGCCTGTCGTCGTGCACACCATTGCACAGGCAGCCGGCCGATCTGTCTTCTGTTTCAACGACGGCGCGTTCTGAATGCAGAGCAGCAGCAAGCGATACTGGACGAAATGTATTGGCGCGTCCTGGAGGCGCTCGTCGCCAGCGAGGCGGCGTGATGGATTTGTTAACCGGCATCGCGCGCTGCGGCAGCGCTACCGTGACACCGCCTGCGGGGTCCGTTAGTGTCGCGCGCAATAGTGCGCGCCGATGCGCGCTCATAGCCGGGGTTTCGCGACATGCGCGCAGTGACGATGACGACGTTTTCCGCTTGGCGCCCGCGCGGCATCGCACTCGCTGTCATCGCGGTGCTGGCGCTGCTCGATGTCACGCTGCTGGTGGCGCGCGAATTGCCGAGCGTGCCGGTGCTGCAGAAGGTCGGATTCGACATGGAGTCCGCAGGCTTCAAGGCGCGCTTCGCCAACGATGCGGCAGGCAAACTGGCTTTGAGCAAATTGCCGGCCTATCGCTTCGTCGTGCACACCACGCCGAACGGCCCGCGCTATCTCTATGCCGACCCCGCCAAATGCATGTGCACCTTCGTGGGAAATCGCGACAATTATCTGAACTATCAGGATATCGTGCGCCGTGGTCTGCCGCAGGCGGATTACGTGGCGCCGGACTACAAGACGCAGGCGAGTGCGTTGCTCTCGGACGATCCGATCGCGTCGGACCAGATCGACTGGCAGCCCGACAGTCTCGCGGATGCGTTCCGGGATTATTACTGATCTCGATCTCTCCCCGCGCGGCGAAGCTTGGCTTCGACCGGCGGGGAGAGATCAGAACATCAGCCGTCGATCTTGCCCGCGATGATCGGGCCGAACAGCTCCCACTTCTCGCCCTTGAAGCGCTGCATCTGCAGCTGCTCGATCGGGTAGAAGTCGGTCGCGGAGGTCGAGATGGTCACGCCGGGCAGCAATGTGTCGGGCGCGAATTCCTTGAGGTTGGCTGCTTCCTTCATGATGTTCGCGCGGGTCAGGTTGTCACCGGCCTGCTTGAGCACCTGAACGATGGTCTGCGCCTGGCCATAGCCATAGACGACCGAGCCGTCGCTCCTGTCCATGGTGGGGGCATATTTGGCGAGGAAGGCGTAGAATTTCTTCATGCCCTCGTCATTGTCCCAGCTGGAATCGGCGCCGTCCTTGGCGTAGTTCGCCGACAGGATGCCCTGGGCGATCTCGTAACCCGCCGGCTTCATCACGCCGCCGACCGAAGAGCCGACATTGCTCTGGATGAAGGTTGGTTTCCAGCTGAGCTCCGCCACTTTCTTGATCGCCTGCGCAGCGAATTTCGGCGTGGTGAAGCTGACAAAGGTGTCGGCATTGGTCGACTTCAGCTTGACGATGTGGGACTCGATGGTCGGCTCCGACACTTCATAGCTTTCCTCGGCGACAATCATCGATGCCGCCTTGGCGCCGAGACCATCCTTCAGACCCTTCAGCATGTCTTTGCCGAAATCGTCGTTCTGGTACATGACCGCGATCTTGGCGTCGGGCTTTTCCCGCAGCAGATAGGCTGCATAGATCCTGGACTCGCTCTGATAGGCGGGCTGCCAGCCCATGGTCCAGGGGAAGTCCTTGTAGTCGCCGAACTTGGTCGCGCCGGTGGCCACGAACAGCTGCGGCACCTTCTTCGCATTCATGTATTTCTGAATCGCGGAATTCGATGGCGTGCCGAGCGAGCTGGCGATGAACAGCACTTCGTCGGATTCGACGAGCTTGCGGGCCTGCTCAACGGCCTTCGGCGGCGAGTAGCCGTCGTCATAGGTAATGTAATTGATCTTGCGGCCGTTGATGCCGCCCTGATCGTTGATCATCTTGAAATAGGCTTCTTCCATCTTGCCGATCACGCCATAGGCGGATGCGGGCCCGCTATAGGGCATGATGTTGCCGATCTTGATCTCGGTATCGCTGGCGCCGGTGTCGTATTTTTTCTGGGCGAAGGCAGTACCGCCAAGGGCCGCACTGAGGGCTGCGGCAACCGTGAACGTCATTGCACGCGAGCTGAACGAAGGCATTTCTGATCTCCCTGATCATTTGATGAAGCCGCGCGTATTCTTGTTTTTTGTTGAATGCTGCGGCGCGTTGGATTGAATACTTTTCCACTGCAACTAGCAAGAAAAAGCCCCTCACGACTTTCGTCGTAAGGGGCTGTTTTATTAAGCAGTTTTAATGTTCCGCCGTTCGAGAATGCGGCGGTTAGCGACCGTTCTCCACAGTGCGAAGCGGCGCTTCGCCATGCGGAGAAAGGCGTTGGTTTTAGCCGCCGAGCTTGCTGTCGATCGGCGGGCCGAACACGTCCCACTTCTCGCCGGTGAAGCGCATCATGCGCAGCTGCTCGATCGGGTAGAAGTCGGTCGCCGAGGTGTTGATCTTGACGCCCGGCAGCAGCGTGTCGGGTGCGAAGTCCTTCAGGCTGGCGGCCTGCTTCATGATATTGGCGCGGGTCAGATCGTCGCCGGCCTGCTTGAGGACCTGAACCACGGTCTGTGCCTGGCCGTAGCCATAGGCAGCCGAGCTTTCGGCCGGATTGGCGAAGGGAGCGTATTTGGCGAGGAAGTCGAGATACTTCTTCATGCCCTCATCGTCCTTCCACTGCGGATCGATGGCATCCTTGGCATAGGCCAGCGACAGCACGCCCTGCGCGTTGTCGATGCCGGCGGGACGCATTACTGCGCCGACCGAGGAGCCGACATTGCTCTGGAAGAACATCGGCTTCCAGCCGATCTCGGCCACCTTCTTGATCGCCTGCGCCGCGAATTTCGGCGTCGAGATCGAGACGAAGATGTCGGCGCCCGATGCCTTCATCTTGACGATGTGCGAGTCGATGGTCGGCTCGGACACTTCATAGCTGTCTTCAGCCACGATCATCGAGGCCTTCTCGCCGAGGCCGTCCTTCAGGCCCTTCAGCATGTCCTTGCCGAGGTCGTCGTTCTGGTAGAACACGGCGATCTTGCCGTTCGGCTTCTCGGTGATCGCGTATTGCGCGAAGATGCGGCCTTCGCTCTGATAGGCCGGCTGCCAGCCCATCGTCCATGGCGCGGTCTTGTATTCGCCGAACTTGGTCGCGCCGGTGGCGACGAACAGCTGCGGCACCTTCTTGGCGTTCAGGTATTTCAGGATCGCGGTGTTCGACGGCGTGCCGAGCGGACCGAACACGAACAGAACTTCGTCGGATTCGACCAGCTTGCGGGTCTGTTCCACGGCCTTGGCCGGGCTATAGGCATCGTCATAGCTGACGAAGGTGATCTTGCGGCCGTTGATGCCGCCCTGATCGTTGATCATCTTGAAGTAGGCTTCTTCCATCTTCCCGATGATGCCGTAGGCCGAAGCCGGGCCGCTATAGGGAATGATGTTGCCGATCTTGATCTCGGTATCGCTCGCCCCGGTATCGTATTTCTTCTGGGCATTCGCGGAAGTTGAGAAGGCGAGAAACGCAAACGCCGCGCTCGAGAGCGCGGCGGTGCGCAGAAAGTTTCTGCAGTTCATAGGTCCTCAGTGTTTACGTAGTTTGCCTATCAAGCCCTGTGCCAAATAGGCGAGTTGCCTGGCCCCGTTCGGGAGCAGGAAGATGATGATGATCAGGATGACGCCGAACACGGCGCCAGACAGACCCTTCGAGACGTGTTCCGCAATATTCGGAACGAAGACGATGAAGGCCGCGCCGGCCAGCGAGCCCGGCAGCCAGCCAACGCCGCCGACGACCATGCCCAGGAACAGCGCGATGGCGAGCTGGATGGTGTAGCCATCCGGCGCCACGAACTGCACGGCGATGGCGCCGAGACCGCCAGCAACGCCGGTGATCCCTGCGCTGACACCGAAAGCCAGCGTCTTGTAGAGCGAGACGTCCACGCCCATCGCCGAGGCGGCGATTTCGTTGTCGCGGATCGCCATCATGGCTCGGCCCGACCGTGACTTCAGCAGGTTGACCGAGAGGATGTAGATCAGGATCGTGACCGCGAGGGTGAAGAAGTACAGCCACATGTCCTGCGACACTTTCAGACCCAGCGAGGCCAGGATTTCCGGTGCATCAGGCTTGGTGACGACAAGGCCCTGCACGCCGCCGGTCCAGTGTTCGAACACGCCGAGCTTCAGGAGCTGCGGCATCGCCACCGCGAGGGCGAAGGTCGCCAGCGCGAGATAGATGCCGGACAGCCGCAGCGCGGGCAGGCCGAACAGGAAGCCGGCGATGAAGCAGACGAGGCCGGCGACAGGGAGTGTCAGTGCGTAATTGACGCCGACATGTTCCATGAGGATTGCTGACGTATAGGCGCCGAGGGCGTAGAACGCGCTCTGGCCGAGCGAGAACTGGCCGCTGGCGCCGGTCAGGATGTTCAGCGCGAGAACCGCGATGGCGTAGATCAGCCACATCGTCATCTGGAAGATGATGAAGTTCTTCACGAACAGTGGTGTGACGATGAGCAGCGCCAGGATGATCAGCGATGCCAGCGGGCCGAGCGCCATTGCCTTTTTGGGAATGGCAGCGACCGCGGGAGCGGCGGAGACGTCTTGAACGGTGCTCATGATCAAACTCGCTTCACGATGGCACGGCCGAACAGGCCATTGGGTTTGACGACCAGCACGGTGATGATCAGCGCCAGGGCGATGGGCAGTTTCAGCTCATTGCCGACACCCGGGATATAGGTGCCGACGAGGTTCTCGAAGACGCCGACAAGGAACCCGCCAATGACAGCACCCAGTGGGCTCGTGAGCCCGCCCACGACGGCCGCGGCAAATCCGTAGATCAGCACGCCGCCCATCATGTTGGGCTCGAGGAACACGACGGGAGCGATCAGCATACCGGCGATCGAACCGATCGCGGCCGCCATGCCCCAGCCGAGTGCAATCATCCATGACGTGTTGATGCCGACCAGCCGCGCCGATTCAGGCATCGACGCAGCTGCCCGCATCGCAAGGCCCACGCGGGTGTAGCGGAAGAAGATGAACAGCAGGACGAGCAGGATGATCGTCACGCCGATCATGCCGGCCTGATGCGTCGAGATCAGCTGGCTGCCCAGGAAGGGCGACGAGCCGAACGGCGAGGGAAACTGCTTGATGGTGAAATCCCAGGTCAGGCCCGCGACGCTGTTGATGATGGCGAACAGCGCGATGAAACCTGCGACGTGGGTCAGCACCGGCGCCTTGGCGAGCGGCTTGAACAAAGCCCGCTCGATGACGATGCCGCCGACAAAGGAGAAAATCAGCGTCAGCGCGAATGCGCCCCAATAGGGTATGCCCCACTGCATCATCTGCCAGGCGACGAAGGTCGAGAACATCGCCATTTCGCCCTGGGCGAAGTTCAGGTGGTCGATCGCCTGGTAGATCATGACCACGGCGAGCGCCATACAGGCGTAGATCGCGCCGGTGGCGATGCCAGCCAGGACTTGGTTGGTAAAGAGTTCCATGGCCGCCCCCTCAATATCCCAGATACGATTTACGGACGTCTTCGTTGTTCGCGATCTCGTCGGCAGTGCCGGACATCACGATGCGTCCTGTTTCGATGACATAGGCCTTGTCGGCGAGTTCGAGCGCGAGCTGCGCGTTCTGTTCGACGACAAGGATGCTGACCTTGTCCTCGCGGTTGATCTTGCCGAGGATCTTGAACAGATCCCGCACGATCAGGGGCGCAAGGCCGAAGGACGGCTCGTCCAGCAGCATCAGGCGAGGACGCAGCATCAGCGCGCGGGCGACCGCGAGCATCTGCTGTTCACCGCCGGACAGCGTGCCGGCCTGCTGGGTGTGGCGCTGCTTGAGCACCGGGAAGTGGGCATACATGCGCTCGATGTCGTCACCGATCGCCTTGGTGTCCTTGCGGCTGATCGCGCCGAGCTGCAGGTTCTCTTCCACCGTCATGGTGGTGAAGGTGCCGCGGCCCTGCGGAACATGGGCGATGCCCAGCCGCACGATGCTTTCGGTCGACTTGTTGTCGAGCTTCTTGCCCTCGAACTCGATCGAGCCCGTGGAGCGGATCATGTTGCAGATCGAGCGCAGCGTCGTGGTCTTGCCGGCACCGTTGGCGCCGAGCAGGGTGGTCAGACTGCCTTCCTGCAGTTCGAATTCGAGGCCATGCAGTGCCTGGACCTGGCCGTAATACGCACGCAGGTCTTTTACGTGAAGCATCGCGGTCATGAGTCTTTGTCTCCCAGATAGGCCTTGATCACAGCAGGGTCTTTCTGGACGGCAGCGGGTGTGCCTTCAGCGAGCTTCTTGCCGAAATTCAATGCGACGACATGGTCGGCGATCGACATCACGAGACCCATGTGATGCTCGACCAGGAGCACCGTCACGCCGCGATCATCGCGGATGCGGCGGATCAGGTCGCCAAGGATGTAGACTTCCTCATGGTTGAGACCGCCTGCGGGCTCGTCGAGCAGCAGGATCTTGGGTTCGGCGGCGAGCGCGCGCGCGAGTTCGACGCGCTTCTGCGTGCCGAAAGGAAGACCGCTGACGATCGTATCGGCAACGCTGTGCAGATCGAGATAATCAAGGATGTCGTTGACGTCCTTGTTGATCGCAGCTTCTCCTGATCGAACCCATGGCAGCTTCAGCGAGTCGCTGATGATGTCGCTGTTGGTGCGCGCATGTTTGCCGACGCGGACATTGTCACGCACGGTCAGGTTCGGAAACAGCGCAACGTTCTGGAAGGTGCGGCCGATGCCGATCTCGGAAATCTTGTGGGCCGGACGATTCAGGATCGTCTGGCCGTCCATCAGGATATCGCCCTTGCTCGGCTGGTAGAGCCGGCTGAGACAATTGAACAGCGTGGTCTTGCCGGCGCCGTTCGGTCCGATGAGGCCGAGGATGTGACCCTTCTGCATGTCGAACGAGACGCCGTTCAACGCGATGATGCCACCGAACACAACGCTGACGTCGCGAACCGAAAGCAGCGGCGCCGTCGATGCGACGGGCGCGCGCTCTGCGAGTTGTGCCTGTGTCATGTGCGGCGTCCCCCGATCGTCGGCTGCGGCGAAGTCTTGCGCAGGTCACGACGATGAAGGCTGTCAGAGCCCTTCAACAATGCGTGCAACTTTCCCTCCTGATTTGATTTTTTTGCTGTCGAGTTTTTTGGATTGTGGTGCAGCTGTTCCCCCGAGCGCCGCTTCGATGTTTCTTACCATCGCCAATAGCCGAGGTCCAATATCGTTGAGCAAGCGCTCTTCCGTGAAACGGAACGCGGGCGCGCCGCAATTAAAGGCATAAGGACCGGTGCCGTCATTCAATGTCATTGCAACACCGGCAGCGTGCACATCGTCCTGCCACTCGCCAGCCGAGATGACGAAGCCGTGGCGTGCGACCATTTCGCCCGCACGTTCGAGTCCATCACGCATCTTCGACCAGCGATGTCCGTAATGTTCGCGAAATTCGCGCAATAATTGGGCACGTTCTTCCGGTGGCAATGCCCAGAAATAGGCGCGGCCCATCGCCGTGGTTGCAATGGGAATGCGCGAGCCGACGTCGAGTTGAACGCCGACAGTGAGACTGGAACGGCTCTGCCCGAAATAGATCATGCTCAACCGATCGCGCGCGCCTACTGCGCAGGCACCGCCGGTCTGCCGCATCAATTCGTCGCGAAATGATTCCGAGAGATGCTTAACGCCTAAGTTCGCAAGTGCAGCATACCCCAGGGCCATGGCTGCTGGCGCGAGTTGATACTTCTCGAAGCGTGGCACAGGTGTAAGGTAGCCCAACTTCGTGAGTGTGTAAGTCAATCGCGAGATGGTTGGCTTCGGCAATTTGGTGCGGGCGGCAATCTCCTGATTGCCGAGAAGCCCGTCATTGGGGCGAAATGCGCGCAAGACATCCAGGCCGCGAGCCAATGCGACGACGAAATTGCGATCTGTCGCCACATTCTTCGCTGGACGTTTCATGCTTCCCAAAATTTGGTTTTGTCAGTTTCATACGATTGCACCACGGCCCTCGTTGACAAGGGACGCTCTTCAAAATAACCCTCCGTGTCAAGATGTGGAATTAAATTTCGCAGTGCGAAACTAAGAAAATTAGACCGGTAAACGTAGCCAAGGAGAATGCCGTGAGCGATGTCGTAAAGCTTGAACGTCATGATGAAGTCGCCATCGTCACGATCAACTCTCCCCCTGTAAATGCGCTGAGTGCGGCGGTTCGCCGCGGCATTTTTGAGAACGTCAAAACGGCCGCTGCCGATCCTGCCGTGAAGGCGATCGTCATCGCATGCGCAGGCCGTACCTTCGTTGCCGGCGCCGACATCACCGAATTCGGCAAGCCGCCGCAGTCGCCCGGATTGAGCGAAGTCATTGCGGAAATCGAGAATTGTTCCAAGCCGGTGATCGCCGCGATCCATGGCACCGCGCTCGGCGGCGGCCTCGAGCTCACACTCGGCTGTCATTTCCGCGTGGCGACAAAAGAAGCCAAGCTCGGCCTGCCTGAGGTGAAGCTCGGCCTGCTGCCGGGTGCCGGCGGCACACAGCGCCTGCCGCGCGCGGTCGGTCCCGAACTCGGCGTCAAGATGGTCGTCACCGGTGATCCGATCAGCGCATCTGAAGCCTTGAAGAACGGCCTGATCGAAGAGATCGTCGAAGGTCCGGCCTCGGGCGCAGAAGCCTTCGCGCGCAAGGTGATCGCCGAAAAGCGTCCCCTGCGCCTGCTGCGCAACGACGATTCCAAGCTCGCCGCCGCGCGCGCCGATCGCACCATCTTCACCAACGCCGCCGCAGCCGCCAACAAGAAAAACCGCGGCATGAATGCGCCGCTGGCCTGCGCCGAAGCCGTGAGCTGGACGCTCGATGTGCCGTTCGACGAGGCGCTCAAGAAGGAGCGCGAGATGTTCCTCAAGCTGGTCGCTGACGACCAGTCGAAGGCGCAGCGTTATGCGTTCTTCTCCGAGCGCGAAGCCGCCAAGGTCCAGAACGTGCCGGAAGGCGTCAAGCCGCGTCCGGTCGAACGCGTCGCCATCATCGGCGCCGGCACCATGGGCGGCGGTATTGCGATGTCCTTCGCCAATGCCGGTATTCCCGTCACGCTGATCGAGACCGGCGAGGAGCAGCTCAAGCGTGGTCTCGGTATCATGCAGAAGAATTACGAGGCGACCGCAGCGCGCGGCGGCATTCCTGCCGACGCACCGGCCAAGCGCATGGCGCTGATCAACGGCGTCGTTGGCCTCGAAAACGTCAAGGATGTCGATCTGGTGATCGAGGCCGTGTTCGAGACCATGGCGATCAAGAAGGAAGTGTTCACCGCGCTGGATGCCTATGCCAAGCCGGGCGCCATCCTCGCCAGCAACACGTCCTATCTCAACATCGACGAGATCGCAGCCGTCACCAAGCGTCCGCAGGACGTGCTCGGCATGCACTTCTTCTCGCCGGCCAACGTCATGAAGCTGTGCGAAATCGTCCGCGCCGACAAGACTGCGCCGGATGCGCTCGTCACCGCTGTCGCTGTCGCCCGCAAGATCGCCAAGGTGCCGGCCGTGGTCGGCGTCTCCGACGGCTTCGTCGGCAACCGCATGCTCGCGGCCCGCTCCAAGCAGTCCGAGAAGTTGCTGTTCGAAGGCGCGCTGCCGCAGCAGGTCGATGCCGTCGTCACCAAGTTCGGCATGCCGATGGGTCCGTTCGCCATGGGCGATCTCGCTGGCCTCGATATCGGCTGGCGCTCGCGCAAGGATCGCGGCATCACCTCGCCGATCGCCGACGCGCTCTGCGAAGCCGGCCGCTTCGGTCAGAAGACCGGCAAGGGCTATTACAAGTATGAAGCCGGCTCCCGTGCGCCGGTGCCGGATCCGGACGTCGAGAAGCTCATCGACGATACCTGCCGGAGCCTGGGCCTGACCCGTCGCGCCGTCAGCGACCAGGAAATCCTGGAACGCATGATGTATCCGATGATCAACGAGGGTGCCCGCATCCTCGAAGAGAAGGTCGCTTCGCGTCCGAGCGATATCGATGTGATCTGGCTCTATGGCTATGGCTGGCCGATCTATCGCGGCGGCCCGATGTTCTATGCCGATCAGGTCGGCCTCAAGCAGATCGTCGAGCGCCTGCAGTTCTATGCCAAGCAGACCAACGATCCGTCGCTGGAGCCGGCCGCGCTGCTGAAGAAGCTGGCAGATGAAGGCAAGACGTTTGCGTCACTGGCGAAGGGCTGAGATGGCCGGGAGCGCTCACTGCTCTTTTCCCTCCCCCTTGTGGGGAGGGTGGCCGACCGAAGGTCGGTCGGGTGGGGGTAGCCCCGCACTCAGAGCTTGTGGCACCCCCACCCCGGCCTCCGCTTCCGTCGATGCTACGCATCGACGTCGCTTGGCCGACCCTCCCCACAAGGGGGAGGGATATTACGCGCAGCGGCTACTATCATTGCAGGTCCATCGTCCATGACCCATCCCGGCGAACAGCACTACCCACCGGGCGTCACCTGGGACGCGCCGATCGCGCGTGGGTCGCTGCCGGGCCTGCTTGCCGACTCCGTTGCAAAACATGGTGACCGCACCGCCATCGAATTTCGGGATCAGCCGATCTCGTTCAATGATCTGCAGGCGCGCGTCGATATCATAGCTGCCGCGCTGATGCGCGCCGGCTATGGCAAAGGCTCCTCCATCGGCATCTTCCTCGGCAATACGCCGGATCATCCGGTGCATTTCTTCGGCGGCCTCAAGGCAGGTGCACGCCTCGTGCATTTGTCGCCTCTCGATGGCGAGATTGCACTGTCGCACAAGCTCAAGGATTCTGGCGCGCGCGTGCTGGTCACCAGCAACCTTGCGGCGTTGCTGCCGATGGCGCTCAAGTTTCTCGACAAAGGCCTGCTCGACAGGCTGATCGTCTGTGAAGACGACGACTGGGGTGCGGTGAACAATCCGCAGCTGCCGCTGCCGGAGAACCCGGCCCTCGTCACTTTCCGCAATTTCACCGCGGGTGCCACGTTGCCCGCGCAGTGGCCCGAGATTTCAGCGGATGATGTGGCGCTGTTGCAATATACCGGCGGCACCACCGGCCTGCCCAAGGGCGCGATGCTGAGCCACGGCAATCTCACCTCGGCTGTGTCGATCTACAATATGTGGGGCGCGCCGGCACGCGCCGGGCGCAATCGGATCGAGCGCGTCATCTGCGTGCTGCCGCTGTTTCATATCTATGCACTGACCGTGATCCTGCTGAGCCGCATCAGCCTCGGCGACACCATTTCGCTGCATCAGCGCTTCGATGTCAGCCGCGTGCTCGACGATATCGAGAAGAAGAAGGCCACCGTATTTCCCGGCGTGCCCACCATGTGGATCGCCATCGCGGCCGATCCGTCGCTTGAGACGCGCGATCTGTCGTCGTTGGTGTCGGCGGCCTCCGGCGGTGCGCCGCTGCCCGATGAAGTGGCGCGTCTGTTCGAACGTAAAACGGGCCTGTCGCTGAAGAGCGGCTGGGGCATGACCGAGACCTGCTCACCCGGTACCAGCCATCCGCCCGGCGGTCTCGACAAGCCGGGCTCGATCGGCCTGATGCTGCCGGGGATCGACATTGACGTTGTGTCGCTTGATGACCCGACCAGGGTGCTTGGCGTCAACGAAACCGGCGAAATCCGCATCAAGGGGCCGAACGTCACCAAAGGCTACTGGAACCGCGCGCAGGAGAGTGCCGAGTCATTCGTCGGCGATCGCTTCCTCACCGGCGATATCGGCTATATGGATCAGGACGGATTTTTCTATCTGGTCGATCGCAAGAAGGACATGATCATCTCCGGCGGCTTCAACGTCTACCCGCAGATGATCGAGCAGGCGATCTACGAACATCCGTCGGTGCAGGAAGTGATCGTGATCGGCGTCGTCGATCAGTATCGCGGCGAGGCGGCCAAGGCCTTTATCAGGCTGCGCAATGGCGCAGCGCCGTTCACCATCGACGAGCTGCGCGCGTTTCTTACCGGCAAGCTCGGCAAGCATGAACTGCCGGCAGCCCTGGATTTCGTCGACGATTTGCCGCGCACCGCGGTCGGAAAACTCTCGCGCCACGCCTTGCGCGGGTTGCAACCCACGCCCATCATGAACCAAGAAACAACCTCGCAACAACAAACCGCCTCCGGAGGACCCCGCCCATGACCGAAGCCGTTATCGTTTCCACCGCCCGTACGCCGATCGGCAAGGCCTTTCGCGGCGCATTGAACGCCACCGAAGGCGCGACGCTGCTCGGCCATGCCATCGAGCATGCCGTCAAGCGCGCCGGCATCGATCCCAAGGAAGTCGAAGATGTGGTGATGGGCGCAGCCCTGCAGCAGGGTGCGACCGGCGGCAACATCGCACGCAAGGCGCTGCTCCGCGCCGGTCTGCCGGTCACGGTTGGCGGCACCACCATCGATCGTCAGTGCGCTTCGGGCCTGCAGGCGATTGCACTGGCTGCGCGTTCGGTGATCTTCGACGGCGTCGAGATCGCGGTTGGGGGCGGCGGCGAGTCGATCTCGCTGGTGCAGAACGAGCACGCCAACAAGTTCCACACCGTCGATCCCGAACTGATGAAGATCAAGGGCGACGTCTATATGCCGATGCTCGACACCGCCGAGACGGTGGCCAAGCGCTACAACATCTCGCGCGAGCGCCAGGACGAGTATTCGCTGGAAAGCCAGCGCCGCACCGCAGCTGCGCAGCAGGGCGGCAAGTTCAACGACGAACTGGCGCCGATCGCGACCAAGATGGGCGTCGTCGACAAGGCGACCGGCGAAGTCTCGTTCAAGGACATCACGCTGTCCAAGGATGAAGGTCCGCGTCCGGAAACCACCGCGGAAGGTCTCGCCGGCCTGAAGGCTGTGCGCGGCGACGGCTTCACCATCACCGCCGGCAATGCGTCGCAGCTCTCGGACGGCGCCAGCGCCACCGTGATCATGAGCGACAAGCTCGCCGCGCAGAAGGGCCTCAAGCCGCTCGGCATCTTCCGCGGCTTCGTCTCCGCCGGTTGTGAGCCGGACGAGATGGGCATCGGTCCGGTGTTCGCCGTGCCGCGCCTGTTGAAGCGTCATGGCCTCAAGATCGAGGACATCGATCTCTGGGAACTCAATGAAGCCTTCGCCGTGCAGGTTCTGTATTGCCGCGACAAGCTCGGCATCGATCCGGAGAAGCTCAACGTCAATGGCGGGGCGATCTCGGTCGGCCATCCCTATGGCATGTCGGGCGCACGTCTCGCCGGTCACGCGCTGATCGAAGGCCGCCGCCGCAAGGCGAAATATGCCGTCGTCACCATGTGCGTCGGCGGCGGCATGGGCTCCGCCGGCCTGCTCGAAATCGTTCACTAATTACAAATCTGCTCACAAGGAGGATCCGATGGATCTGAGCTTCAGCAAAGAAGAAACAGCATTCCGCGACGAGGTGCGCACCTTTTTCAGCGAAAGCCTCGACCCGGCGGTGCGCAAGAAGCTGCAGGAAGGTCACCACACCAGCAAAGAAGATCTGGTGAACTGGCAGCGCACGCTCAACAAGAAGGGCTGGGCCGTCCCGCATTGGCCGCAGGAATATGGCGGCACCGGCTGGAGCGCGGCGAAGCAGTACATCTTCCTCGAAGAGCTACAGAAGACCCCCGCGCCGCCGCCGCTGCCGTTCGGCGTCAACATGGTCGGTCCGGTGATCTACACTTTCGGCAATGAGCAGCAGAAGAAGCACTTCCTGCCGCGCATTGCGAATATGGACGACTGGTGGTGCCAGGGCTTCTCGGAGCCGGGCTCGGGTTCGGACCTTGCCTCGCTGAAGACCACGGCGAAGAAGAAGGGCGATACCTATATCGTCAACGGCCAGAAAACCTGGACCACGCTCGCGCAACACGCCGACTGGATCTTCTGCCTCTGCCGCACCGACCCCGATGCGAAGAAGCAGTCGGGCATCTCCTTCATCCTCATCGACATGAAGTCGAAGGGCATCACCGTCCGTCCGATCCAGACCATCGATGGCGGCGTCGAAGTCAACGAAGTGTTCTTCGATGAGGTCGTGGTGCCGGCCGAGAATCTGGTTGGTGAAGAGAACAAGGGCTGGGACTACGCGAAATTCCTGCTCGGCAACGAGCGCGTCAACATCGCCCGCGTCGGCATGTCGAAGGAGCGCATCCGCCGCATCAAGGAGCTGGCGTCCAGCGTGATGTCCGGCGACAAGCCGCTGATCGAGGATCCGCAGTTCCGCCAGAAGCTCGCGGCCACCGAGATCGAGCTGAAGGCGCTCGAGCTGACGCAGATGCGCGTCGTCGCTGCCGAAGGCAAGCACGGCAAGGGTAAGCCGGATCCGGCCTCGTCGATCCTCAAGATCAAGGGCTCGGAAATCCAGCAGACGCTCACCGAGCTGCTGCTCGAAGTCACTGGCCCGTTCGCATTGCCGTTCATGCCGGAAGGCGAGGGGCAGAACGAAGAGGGCGACTGGGCCTCGCCGATCGCGCCGACCTATTTCAACTACCGCAAGGTGTCGATCTATGGCGGCTCCAACGAGATCCAGCGCAACATCATCGCGAAAGCGGTGCTGGGGCTTTGATGTCTTCCTTCTCCCCGCTTGCGGGGAGAAGGTGGTCCGATTGCGCGTAGCGCATTCGGACCGGATGAGGGGGAGCCTCCGCCGGCTCGGGGCCCGCGGATAGTCCCCCTCACCCGAAGGCTCCGCTTCGCTCGCCCTCGACCTCTCCCCGCAAGCGGGGAGAGGTTAGGGAGCTTAAACACATTCACACGCGCGTTACGCGCGATCCGAGAGAGAAAGACCATGGATTTTGATTTGTCGGAGGAGCAACGCCTCCTCAAGGACAGCGTCGACGGCCTGCTGAAATCGTCCTACGAATTCGAGGCGCGCAAGAAGTATCGCGCCGAGAAGGGTGGCTGGAGCCGCGACGTCTGGGGCAAGTTTGCCGAACAGGGCCTGCTCGGCCTGCCGTTCTCCGAGGACGATGGCGGCTTCGGCGCCGGTCCGATCGAGACCATGATCGTGATGGAAGCGCTGGGCCGTAATCTCGTGGTCGAGCCCTATCTTGATACGGTCGTGCTCGGCGGCGGTTTCCTGCGCCGCGCCTCTGCGGAGCAGCGTGCTGCGCATCTGCCCGGGATCATCGACGGCTCCAAGACCATGGCTTTCGCACAGGTCGAGCGTGATTCACGCTATGACCTCGGGGACATCAAGACGTCGGCCAAGAAGAGCGGTTCGGGCTACACGTTGTCCGGCGAGAAGTTCGTCGTCGGTCACGGCGATACTGCCGATACGCTGATCGTCACCGCGCGCACCGCTGGTGGCCAGCGCGATGCCAAGGGCGTCGGCGTATTCCTGGTGCCCGCCAATGCCAAGGGCGTCGACATCAAGGGCTATGAGACGCAGGACGGCAGCCGCGCCGCCGATATCAAGCTGAACAATGTCGAGGTCGGCGCAGATGCTGCGATCGGCAATGCCGAGGATGGTTTGTCGATCGTCAATCAGGTCGTCGATGACGCCCGCATCGCACTGTGCGCGGAAGCGGTCGGCGCGATGGAAGAAGCATTGAAGATCTCCGTCGAATACATCAAGGAGCGCAAGCAGTTCGGCGTCGCCATCGGCTCGTTCCAGGCGCTGCAGCACCGTGCGGCCGACATGTTCACCGCGCTGGAGACCGCGCGCAGCATGTCGTTCCTGGCCTCGATGGCGTCGAGCTTCACCGATCTCGACGAACGCACCAAGACGGTCGCCGCTGCCAAGGTGCAGATCGGCCGCTCCGCGCGCTTCGTCGGCCAGGGCGGCGTGCAGCTGCATGGCGGCGTCGGCGTGACCATGGAGTACAAGATCGGCCACTACTTCAAGCGGCTGACCATGATCGAGCAGCAGTTCGGCGATGCCGATTATCACCTGCGCCGCGTCGCGCAGGCGGGCGGGATCACGGAGTAACTCTGCTCTTAACCTCTCCCCGCTTGCGGGGAGAGGTCGGATTGCGAAGCAATCCGGGTGAGGGGGACTCTCCACGCGCTCATGAACTCGTGGAGAGTCCCCCTCATCCGACTCGAACGCGCTACGCGCATTCGAGCCACCTTCTCCCCGCATGCGGGGAGAAGGAATGCGCCGTCGCTAAAATCAATCAACAACAAGGAGGCCGCCCGTGAAAAACCCCTTCGACCTCACCGGCAAGGTCGCGGTCATCACCGGCTCCAGCCGCGGCATCGGCAAGGCCTCCGCGGAACTGCTGGCGCAACTCGGCGCCAAGGTCGTCGTCTCCAGCCGCAAGGCCGATGCCTGTCAGGCCGTGGTCGATGGCATCAAGGCCAGTGGCGGTGATGCCCATGTCATTCCCTGCAACATCTCGCGCCGCGACGAGGTCGAAGCTTTGATCGACGGCACCGTGAAACACTACGGCCCGATCGACATTCTCGTCTGCAACGCCGCAGTGAATCCCTATTACGGTCCGCTGCTCGATATCGCCGATGAAGCCTTCGACAAGATCATGGGCTCCAACGTCAAGAGCAACATCTGGCTCTGTGCCAAGGCGATCCCGGCGATGGCCGAGCGCGGCAAGGGCTCCGTCGTCATCATCTCCTCCATCGGCGGCCTGCGCGGCTCCACGGTGATTGGCGCCTACGGCATCTCCAAGGCTGCCGACTTCTCCCTGTGTCGCAGCCTCGCCGGCGAATGGGGACCGAAGGGCGTGCGCGTCAATTGCATCGCGCCGGGTCTGGTGAAGACCGACTTCGCGAAAGCGCTGTGGGAAGACGAGGCCAATCTCAAGCGCCGCACCGCGACCACGCCGCTGCGCCGGATCGGCGAGCCCCACGAGATCGCTGGTGCCGTCGCCTATCTCGGCTCGGATTCCTCCACCTTCATGACCGGCCAGACTATCGTCATCGACGGCGGCGTGACGACCGCATCGGTGTGACGTCCTTACCCTCCCCTGAATGGAAGGGTCGATGAACGCGTAGCGTTCGTCGGGGTGGGGTGAAGCCACAGACGCTGTCGCCCGCAGCTTCACCCCACCCCGCCTCTCACCGCGCTGCGCGCGATGATCGCCGACCCTCCCCCTGGGAGGGTAAGAAATCCCGCGAAACAAACCTCCGGCGGTAGCCACTTGCCGCCTGCCTCAATCCTTTCCCGTTTTTTAACACTTCGGGCGCACGGATAGCCGCAGCTGGAGAGTTCCCGTGCGGCAGACGGATATCGCGATCATTGGTGGCGGCCTCGCCGGGTCGACGGCTGCGGCGATGCTCGGTCGCGCCGGTGTGTCTGCAATCCTGATCGAGCCGCATCAGGTCCATCCGCCCGAACTCCGCTGCGAGAAGATCAGCGGCGGCGTCCAGCTCGAGCGGCTGCGCAAGACGGGTCTCGTCGATGCGGTGCTCGGTGCCGCCACCCATGACGACGAGATCTGGATCGCGCGTTTCGGCCGCGTGATCGACAAGCGCCCCAGCCAGCAGCACGGCTTTCTCTACGACACGCTGGTCAATACCGTGCGTGGCCAGATCCCATCCACCATCGAGACCATTCACGCCAAGGCGACGTCGATCGCCACATCCGATGATCGCCAGACCATCGGCCTGTCCAGTGGCGAGGAGATTTCCGCGCGCCTTGTCATTCTCGCCAATGGCGCCAGCGTCAGCCTGCGCAATCAACTCAATATCGGCCGCCCGGTCATCTCGGCCAATCATTCGATCTCGGTCGGCTTCGATATCGCGCCCGTCGGCCGGGACCGCTTTGCCTTTCCGGCGCTCACTTATTTCGCGGAAACCACGGTTCATCGCACCGCCTATGTCACGCTGTTTCCCATTGGCAAGACCATGCGCGGCAACCTGTTCGTCTATCGCGAGACCGACGATCCCTGGATTCGCCAGATGCGGCGCACGCCGGAAGCAGCATTGGATGCTTGCCTGCCGAAGCTGCGTGCGCTGATCGGCGACTACAAGATATCCGGCGATATCAAGATCCGCCCCATCGATCTCTACGAGAGCGACAACGTGGTCCAGCCCGGTGTCGTGCTGGTGGGCGATGCCTTTGCCTCGCCGTGCCCGGGCAGCGGCACCGGCACCGACAAGGTGTTCACCGATGTCGCGCAGCTTTGCAGCGTACACATCCCGAACTGGCTCGCGACCGATGGCATGGGCGCCGACAAGATCGCGCAATATTACGCCGATCCTCTGAAACTGGAATGCGACGCCTGGGCCACCGGCAAGGCGTTCAAGCTGCGCTCAGTCACTGTGGAGAATTCGCTGTATTGGCGCGCGCAGCGCTGGGCGCGTTTCTTTGGCCGGCTCGGCGAGGGCATGGTGCGACGGGCCCGCGAGACGCTGCCGCGCGAGCTGGCGATGGTCGCGTCCGCTCTGGTCATGATGATCGACTCGGCGACCTGACCGTCGGCGCTGCCGCTTGACGCGCCCGCGCTAATCCGGTTGCCTGCGCCTCCCAACACAACGCGACCACAATCTTTCGGGAAGAAACGTCATGTCTTTCGTGATGGCCATCGATCAGGGCACCACATCCTCGCGCGCGATGATCTTTCGCGCCGACATCTCGATCGCGGCCAGTGCGCAGCAGGAATTCCCGCAGCATTTCCCGGCCTCCGGCTGGGTCGAGCATGAGCCCGAGGATATCTGGACCTCGACGTTGGCCGTTTGCCACGAGGCCATGACGAAGGCGGGCGTTACCGCGAAGGATATTGCCGCCATCGGCATCACCAATCAGCGCGAGACGGTGGTGGTGTGGGATCGCGTCACCGGCCAGGCTGTGCACCGTGCCATCGTCTGGCAGGACCGCCGCACCGCGGAGATCTGCGCGCAGATGAAAGCCGACGGCCATGAGCCGTTCATCACGCAAAAGACCGGCCTGATCATCGATCCGTATTTCTCCGGAACGAAAGTGGCGTGGATTCTCGATCATGTCCCCGGCGCGCGCGACCGCGCCGAGCGCGGCGAATTGCTATTCGGCACCGTCGATTGCTATCTGCTGTGGCGGCTCACGGCGGGCAGGGTGCATGCCACCGACGCCACCAATGCCTCGCGCACGCAGCTCTTCAACATCCACACCGGCGAGTGGGATGACGAACTGCTGAAGCTGCTGCGTGTGCCCAAGGCGATGCTGCCCAGGGTGCAGGACTCTTCGTCGGATTTCGGCAGCACCGATCTGTTTGGTGGCACGATCATGATCGGCGGTATTGCCGGCGATCAGCAGGCTGCAACCATCGGGCAGGCCTGTTTCGCGCCCGGCATGATCAAGTCCACTTACGGCACCGGCTGCTTTGCCCTGCTCAACACTGGTACGACGCCGGTGCAATCGAAGAACAAGCTGCTCACCACGGTTGCCTATCAGCTCAACGGCGTGCGCACCTATGCGCTGGAAGGTTCGATTTTCGTTGCCGGATCCGCGGTGCAGTGGCTGCGCGATGGTCTGGGGATCATCAAGAGCGCTGCTGAAAGCGGGCCGCTCGCGGATCAGAACGATTCTTCGCAATCGGTCTATCTGGTCCCGGCCTTTGTCGGGCTCGGTGCGCCCTACTGGAATCCCGATGTGCGCGGAGCGCTGTTCGGACTGACGCGCAACACCGGCCCGGCCGAACTCGCCCATGCCGCACTGGAAAGCGTCTGCTACCAGACGCGCGATCTCTACGCGGCGATGCGCGCCGACTGGCCGGATGTCTCCGCCGCCACCGTGGTGCTGCGCGTCGATGGCGGCATGACCGCGTCGGACTGGACCATGCAGCGTCTCGCGGATCTGCTGAATGCCCCTGTCGATCGCCCGATGATCCAGGAAACCACCGCGCTGGGAGCTGCCTATCTCGCCGGTCTCACGGCCGGCGTATTTCCGGAGCCTGCCAAATTCGCCGACAACTGGCGGCTCGAACACCGCTTCAAGCCGGCCATGAGCGAAGCCACACGGACACGAAAACTGAAGGGCTGGGCGCAGGCAGTGAAGGGGGTATTGGCGAGCGATCCGGGGAAAGATTGAAAGCTTGCTCACCAAACAGAAAGAGCCGCCTGTGCGGCGGCTCCTATGATGGTCATGTCAGATTCTAGCGCCAGCCGCGATGCCGTCCGCGCGACCAACCATAATGATGGCCGCGTCCGCGGCCCCAGCCGTAATGATGTCCACGCCCGCCGCGGTGCATGCCGTGATGTCCGCCGCCATGGCCACGAATCTGGATGATGTCGCTGGCGGTGCTCGCAGGTGCAAGCCCACCGACCGGCATGGCGTTCGCTGGAAGCATCAGGCCCAGACCCAGGAGTGCCGCGGCTGCCGTCGCGATCATGGTACGTTTCATTTCAACCCTCCAAACGCAAATATTGCGCATACGACAAGCTGCGGCCTTCCTGATCGTTCCGTCGCCACGGGATTGAAACGATAACTTTGCCGGGACCGGAATTCGTCGCGGCGGTTGTAGAGAGAAAATAATCCCTCGCGCCATATTGACGAAAATCCTATATAGGTCTATATGCCTTTTATCCCGTTCGCGAGGGGCGCTTCTAGAGGCGTCTTGAAGTGGGACAGGGATGCGGCGCCTGCGGGTGTGGGGTGACGTACCCCGCGCACTCGGGAGGCCCTGGGTCACCGTCCGACCCCACTACGGGGGTCTGCCACTCATGCTGGCTGGACGTGGCATTGGTGAACGGCGGGAAACCGTCGGGATCAGCGGAGTGCGGAGCTCTGCGCCTTTGCCTGGAAGAACGGTCCCGGGGACAGAAATCGCCGCGGTGGCGCGCCGTGAGGCGTTGCGCGGTTGCAGCTTGCCGGCGTTCCGGTGGAGCGGATCGCGATAAAACCACCCTTTGCGCCTCACGGCGCGCCGCCACCCCTCATGTTTCGAGGGGGCACTGCTCACACCTCGGACGCGCAAGCGCCGCGAGAATGCGAGAGCTTGGCTGTTTGACAAGCACATTCTGCGACTTGCAAAGCGCTACTTCACGCCGACCTTCTTGCCGCGATACATCAAATGCACCGCGCAGTTACATCCCGGCGGATGGGTCGCGAGTTCGTCATTGGCAGGCGCGGGTACGGCGACCGGCGCAGGCTCGGCACCGGCACCCGGAATGTAGTTCAGCACCGGCGCCAGCCAACGTTCCACCTCGGCCACGCTCATGTTCTTGCGCGCGGCATATTCCTCGACCTGATCGCGCTCGATCTTGCCGACGCCGAAATAATAGCTCTCGGGATGGCTAAAATAGAGCCCGGACACCGACGAGCCCGGCCACATGGCGTAGCTTTCGGTGAGTGTTACGCCCGCAGTGTTCTCCGCATCGAGCAATTTGAAGATCGTCGCCTTCTCGGTGTGATCGGGCTGTGCGGGATAGCCGGGCGCAGGGCGGATGCCCTGATACTTCTCCAGGATCAGGTCGTCAGTCGAGATGTTCTCGTCCGGCGCATAGGCCCAGAACTCCTTGCGCACGCGCTCATGCATGCGTTCTGCAAAGGCTTCGGCGAGACGGTCGGCCAGTGCCTTGCACAGGATCGACGAGTAGTCGTCATTGGCGTTCTTGAAGCGATCGGCGATGATGTCCTCACCGATGCCCGCGGTGACGACGAAGCCGCCGATATAATCCGGCACATTCGAGGTCTTCGGCGCGATGAAGTCGGAGAGCGCTGCGTTGAAGCGGCCCTCGCGCTTCTCGAGCTGCTGGCGCAACGTGTAGAGCGTCGCGATCTCGGTTGAGCGGGTGTCATCGGCATAGAGGCGGATGTCGTCGCCCACGGCGTTGGCCGGCCAGAAGCCGATGGTTGCCTTCGCCGTGAACCACTTCTCTTCGACGATCTGCTTGAGCATTTTCTGCGCATCGGCATAGAGCGACGTCGCGACTTCGCCGACCACGCTGTCGGTAAGGATGCCTGGGAAACGGCCGGACAGTTCCCAGGTCTGGAAGAACGGCGTCCAGTCGATATAGGCAGCAAGCTCTTCGAGCGAATAATCGCTGAAAGTCCGGATGCCCAGGAAGGTCGGCTTGCGCACCGTCTTGCTGAAGTCCGCGACATGCGCGTTGGCGCGCGCTGCGACGAGCGACAGCCGCTTCTTGTCCTGCTGGGCGCGGAAATGCGCCGCGGAGATCTTCGCATAATCGGCGCGCACCTCGGCCGCATAGGCGACGCTTTTCTCAGGCGACAGCAGCGACGAGGCGACGCCGACGGCGCGGCTGGCGTCGTTGACATGCACAACGGCGCCAGCGCGGTAGTTCGGATCGATCTTCACCGCTGTATGCACACGGCTGGTCGTCGCGCCGCCGATCAGCAGCGGCATCTTCAGACCCTGCCGTTCCATCTCGCCGGCCAGGAACGTCATCTCGTCCAATGACGGCGTGATCAGGCCGGACAGACCGATGATGTCGGCGCCTTCGGCCTTGGCGGTATCGATGATCTTCGAGGCCGGCACCATGACGCCGAGATCGATGACCTCGAAATTGTTGCACTGGAGCACGATGCCGACAATGTTCTTGCCGATGTCGTGGACATCGCCCTTCACGGTCGCGAGCACGATCTTGCCGGCATTCTTGCGGCCATCGCCGGTGATGCCGGCAGCAAGGTTGTCGGCCTTCTCCTGCTCCATGAACGGCATCAGGTAAGCCACCGCCTGCTTCATCACGCGGGCCGACTTCACCACCTGCGGCAGGAACATCTTGCCGTCGCCGAACAGATCGCCGACGATATTCATGCCGGCCATCAGTGGGCCCTCGATGACATGCAGCGGGCGCGCCACGGTCAGGCGCGCGGCTTCGGTGTCCTCGTCGATATATTGGGTGATGCCGTGCACCAGCGCGTGGCTCAGCCGCTTCTCCACCGGCCATTCGCGCCAGGTGAGGTCCTGTTCCTTGGCCTGCTTGGTCTGGCCGCGGAATTTCTCGGCGAGTTCGAGCAGCCGTTCCGAGGCGCCGGGATCGCGGTTGAGGATGACGTCCTCGCAGACCTGGCGCAGTTCGGGATCGATGTCGTCATAGACGATCATCTGGCCGGCATTGACGATGCCCATATCCATGCCCGCCTTGATGGCGTGATACAGGAACACCGAATGCATCGCTTCGCGTACCGGCTCGTTGCCGCGGAACGAGAAGGACAAGTTGGAGACGCCGCCGGAAATATGCGCATGCGGCAGGTTCTGGCGGATCCAGCGTGTCGCTTCGATAAAGTCGACGCCGTAATTGTTGTGCTCTTCGAGGCCCGTCGCGATGGCGAAGATGTTCGGATCGAAAATGATGTCTTCCGGCGGGAAGTTCAGCTCTTTGACCAGAATGTCGTAGGCGCGTTTGCAGATCTCGGTCTTGCGCGCGAACGTGTCGGCCTGGCCGACCTCGTCGAAGGCCATGACGACCACGGCGGCGCCATGGCGCTGCGCGATCTTGGCCTCATGGATGAACTTCTCCACGCCTTCCTTCATCGAGATCGAATTGACGATCGGCTTGCCCTGAACGCATTTCAGGCCGGCTTCGATGACGTTGAATTTCGACGAGTCGACCATCACCGGCACGCGGGCGATGTCCGGCTCGGAGGCGACCAGATGGAGGAACTCGACCATCGCCGCCTCGGAATCCAGCAGGCCTTCGTCCATATTGACGTCGATGACCTGCGCGCCGTTCTCGACCTGGTCGCGCGCCACTTGCAGCGCGGCGGTGTAGTCGCCGGCGGTGATCAGCTTGCGGAATTTAGCCGAGCCGGTGACGTTGGTGCGCTCGCCGACATTGACGAAGGGAATCGCCGAGGTCAGTTCGAACGGCTCCAGACCTGACAGGCGCAGGAGCGGTGCGATCTCCGGTACAACGCGCGGCTTGTGCGGCGCGACGGCCTTGGCGATGGCCGCGATATGATCCGGCGTGGTGCCGCAGCAGCCGCCGACCACATTGACGAGGCCGCTGGCAGCGAACTCGCCGATCAGCCCCGCCATGAATTCCGGGCTCTCGTCATACTGGCCGAATTCGTTGGGCAGGCCGGCATTCGGATAGGCGCAGACGAGGGTATCGGCGACGCGGCCGATATCGGCGATATGCGCGCGCAGGTCTTCGGCGCCGAGCGCGCAGTTGAAGCCGATGGTGGCTGGCCTGGCGTGCTTCACCGAATTCCAGAACGCTTCGGGCATCTGGCCGGACAGCAGGCGTCCGGACTTGTCGGTGATGGTTCCGGAGATCATCACGGGCACGTCGATGCCGCGCGCCTCGCAGATTTCGGCAATGGCATAGAGCGCCGCCTTGGCGTTCAGCGTGTCGAAGATGGTTTCAACCAGCAGGAGGTCGGCGCCGCCGTCGAGCAAACCGTTGATCTGCTCGCTATAGGCGATGCGCAGATCGTCGAAGGTCACCGCGCGATAGCCGGGATTGGCGACATCCGGCGAGATCGAGGCGGTGCGGTTGGTCGGGCCGATGGCGCCGGCGACGAAGCGCGGCTTGCCGTCCTCGGCAGCGACGGTGATCGCGGCGTTCTTGGCGAGACGCGCGCCTTCGCGGCTCATCTCATAGGCGATGTCCTGCAGGTCGTAATCGGCCTGCGCGATCGAGGTCGAGGAGAAGGTGTTGGTGGCGACGATGTCGGCACCGGCGCGCAGATATTGCGCGTGGATGTCCTCGATGGCGTCGGCCTGCGTCAGGATCAACAGGTCGTTGTTGCCGCGGAGGTCGCGGTGGAAATTCTTGTAGCGCTCACCGCGGAATGCGGCCTCGTCGAATTGCAGACCCTGGATCATAGTGCCCATGGCACCGTCGAGCACGAGAATGCGCTCGGCAGCGGCGGCAAGCAGTTCGGTACGCTTCGGCGAAACGGGTGCGGACATGAGATCAGGCAGCTTTCTGCGCGCCGTTCGGCCGGAAGCCCAACAGGTGACTAATGGCGAAAACGAGATCGGCGCGGTTCATCGTGTAGAAATGGAAATCGGAGACGCCCTGCTTGGCGAGCTTCTGCACCTGGCCAGCGGCCACGGTGGTGGCTACCAGTTTGCGTGTCTCGGCATCGTTATCGAGGCCGTCGAACTTGGCGGCGAGCCAGGATGGCACCGTGGTGCCGGCGCGGGTGACGAAAGCTCTCGCCTGCTTGAAATTATGCATCGGCATGATGCCGGGCAGCACCGGGATATCGATGCCGTGGGCGCGGACCTTGTCGAGGTAGCGGAAATACAGGTCGTTATCGAAGAACACCTGGGTGATGGCGCGGGTCGCGCCGGCATCGACTTTCGCCTTTAGCGTATCGATGTCCGCATCGAAGTCGGCGCTCTCGGGATGCTTCTCCGGATAGGCGGAGACGGTGACGTCGATATCGGGATAGCGGTTGCGGATGCTGGCGACCAGATCGGCGGAGGTCTTGTAACCGTCGGGGTGCGGTATATATTCCGTGCCGATGCCTGTGGTCGGATCGCCGCGCAGGGCCACGATGTGGCGAACGCCGGCCTCATGATAGCGGGTCACGACATCGTCGATTTCGCTTTTCGGCGCGCCGACGCAGGTCAGATGCGCCGCCGGGGTGAGGGCGGTCTCCTTGAGCAGACGGACGATGGTGGCGTGGGTGCGCTCGCGCGTCGACCCACCGGCGCCATAGGTCACCGACACGAAGGACGGGTTCAGCGGCGCCAGGCGCTCAATGGTGTCCCACAGGGTGCGGTCCATCTCCTCGGTCTTCGGCGGGAAGAACTCGAAGGAGATATTGGGAAGCTTGGTGGGGGTGGCCGGGTTGATCTCGGTCATCGCGTCGAACTCCACCGCATGAAGCGGTACCGGTTGTCTCTGGCGCCAAGCCCGGGGGGCTTTGGCTGCACTGCACAAAGATAGGCTATGGTCGGTGACTGAAATAGCCCATCTGGAGCGGTTTTAGGGTGGGAATTGGCCCAACTAAGGGCAGATATCTCGCGTAATTTCCCTCGTTGGAATATAAGTGGGCAGCGCAGGTTTCCCGCAAAACTACCAGAATATGGCTTTAAATAGCCAATCGAGCCACCTCGATCTATGAAGGTGTAAGTGGGCAGATGTCGTGTAATTATTCTTATATCAGAATTCGTCCCACGAGAGGCGGCCCTTGCTGCCGTCGGCGTTTGGGGGAGGCGTCGGTGGCCCAAAACGCTCTTTGCCCTCTCCAGCGCAGGCACTAGCTTGGCGCCATGATCCCATTGTCCATTCTCGACCTCTCGGTCGTCACGTCAGGCACGCCGCCCGCGGGCGCGCTCCGCAACAGCATCGATCTGGCCAAACATGCCGATCGCCTCGGCTATGTCCGCTACTGGCTGGCCGAGCACCACAATTTGGCATCGGTCGCGAGTCCGGCGCCGGAGATCATGATCGGGCAGATCGCGGCGGTAACGCAGCATATCCGGGTCGGCTCCGGCGGTGTGATGCTGCCGAACCATGCGCCGCTGATGGTGGCTGAGCGCTTCAAGATGCTGGAGGCGCTGTTTCCCGGCCGGATCGATCTCGGCCTTGGCCGTGCGCCGGGCACTGATGGGGCCACAGCCTATGCGTTGCGCAACCGTCTCGCCGGCCGCGAGGGCGATGATTTCCTTGAGCGACTGAGCGAGCTGGTGCTGTGGGAGACGCGGCAATTCCCGGAAGGTCATCCCTATAACAACGTTGTGGCGATGCCGAATGACGTGCCACTGCCGCCGCTCTGGCTGCTCGGGTCCAGCGACTACAGTTCGGATCTGGCTGCGCAGGTCGGCATGGGCTTCGCTTTCGCCCACCATTTTGCATCCCACGACGCCGCCGACGCGATGGTGCATTACCGCGCGCGCTTCAAGTCCTCCAGCTGGCGGCAGGCACCGCATGCGATTCTCGCTGTCGCAGTGATTTGTGCGGAGACGGATGCCGAGGCCGAGCGGCTGGCGTCGTCAGCCGACCTCAATCGCCTTCGTCGTGACCGCGGCGAATACGCGCCGCTGCCGAGCGTCGAAGAGGCGCTGGCCTATCCTTATAGCGACAGCGAAAAGATGAAGATCGCGCGCAATCGTTCACGGCTGTTCGTCGGCAGTCCGTCAACAGTCTTGGAAAAGCTGCAGCCGCTCATCAGCGAATGCCAGGCCGATGAGTTGATGGTCATTACCGCGATGTATGATCATGAGGCGCGGAAGCGGTCCTATGATCTGTTGGCGGATGTATTTCAATTGCAGAGAGCAGCAGCCTAGGCGCAGCGAGGTTAGCGAGCGCCGCGACAATGGGAGGGGATGATGGCGCCTCTGGTAACACCGCGTGGCCTTGGCGAAGTTGTTCTGCGTGTCAGCGATATGCCGCGGGCGGTCAGTTTCTATCGAGATGTCCTTGGTCTCAGTCTGCTGCGCGCCTTCGACGATCGGATCGTGTTTCTCAAGGTGGAGGATGGCTTTGAAGGCCATCACCGGATTATCGGCCTTTTCAGGGCCGATCAGCCGTCCAATCGTGACGACACGAAATGGTCCGCTCCCGATTTGCGGGCACCCACTCTGCATCACCTTGCGCTGGAGATTGCGTTATCGGACTATCAGCCTGCTCTCGATGCCCTGACGAAGGCGGGTTTCAAGCCGAACACCTACGAACACCGATGGATCGGTTGGCGCTCCATTTACGTCACCGATCCTGACGGCAATATCGTCGAGTTGGTTGCGGTGGATGCGTCAATTTGCGAGGCGTCGTAAAGTTTCGAAAGGCAATGTCGGGATCGGGACTACCGACACGTCCTTGGATCGGCGCCGTCACCACACGAGGTAAAACCTATGCTCTATGCAATCCTGGCCTATCACGTCGAAGACGTCGTCGTGTCGTGGACGGCCGACGAAGACACTGCAGTGATGGCCAATCTTCATGAGCTTCACGAGAAGCTGACGGCCGACGGCCGGATGGGGCCGGCTGCGCGGCTGGGCGGCACCAAGGGCGCGTTCACCCTGCGTGGACCTGGTGCCGGCGTGGTCATCGACGGTCCTTTTGCCGAGACCAAGGAGCAGTTGCTCGGCTTCTATGTCGTCGATTGTGCGACCCGTGAGGACGCCGTCGCAACCGCGCGCGATCTGCGCCGCGTCAATCCGACTGCGGTCTATGAAATCCGTCCGGTTCAGCTATTTCTGCCCGGATCGCCCATGGCGGCGACGCATGCGCTGACCGATCACGTCCGGCCGGCGTCGTCCTGAGCTTGCCGGTTACGAGGTCGGTTCGCCGAAGGTCGCGCGAAAAGGATGCGCCGGATAGACGCCGACGATCCTGAATTCGCGTGAGAAGAACTTCAGCTCTTCGAGAGCGAAAGCGAGGTTGCGGTCATCCGGATGGCCGTCGACATCGGCGTAGAACTGCGTGGCAAAGAACTCACCGTCGACCATGTAGCTTTCCAGCTTGGTCATGTTGACGCCGTTGGTGGCGAAGCCGCCGAGTGCCTTGTAGAGCGCCGCAGGAAGATTGCGGACGCGGAATACAAAACTGGTGACCAGCGGTTCGGAGCCCTGCGGCGCCCATTTGGCGTCTTTGGAAAGGATGACGAAACGCGTGGTGTTGTGATCCTCGTCCTCGACGTCCTCGGCGAGAATTTCGAGCCCGTAGATATCTGCCGCGAGCCGTGAGGCCAGCGAGGCGCAGCTCTTGTCGCCGCGTTCGGCAATCGCGCGGGCCGAGCCGGCGGTGTCGGCGGCGACGATGGCCTTGATGCCGAGCTTGCGAATGATGCGGCGGCACTGGCCGAGCGCGTGGACGTGGCTTTCCACCGTCTTGATGTCGGTGAGCTTCGCACCGGGCAGCGCCATCATCTGGTGGTGAATGGGCAGAAACCACTCACCGACGATATGCAGGCCCGACTGCGGCAGCAGATGATGGATGTCGGCGACGCGGCCGGCAATCGAGTTCTCGATCGGGATCATGCCGAGATCGGCCTCGCCCGAGGTGATCGCGGCCAGCGCATCCTCGAAGGTGGCGCAGGGCAGGGGCTCGGCATTCGGAAACGCCTCGACGATGGCGATATGGGAATTGGCGCCGGGCTCGCCCTGGAATGCGATCTTCATGATCTGATTTTTGGGAATGGTCATGGCGGGCCTTGTATCAGTCACTCAGGTTTTTGCCAGTAGCCGGCGGGCGGTTTCGAGATCCGCGGGCGTATCGACGCCGAGCGGGACGCTATCGACGATGGCGGCGTCGATCCGCATGCCGGCTTCCAGTGCGCGGAGCTGTTCGAGCTTTTCGCGCAGCTCCAGCGTCGACGGCGCGAGTTTGACGAAGCCTTCGAGCGCGGCGCGGCGATAGGCATAAAGCCCGATGTGATGGTAGCGGGGCCCGTCGCCATAGGGCGCCGTGGCTCGGGTGAAATACAGCGCACGCAGCCTGTCGGGTCCGGCTGGCGAGCCGATCAGCTTCACCACGCTCGGATTGGTATGTTCGTCATCCTTGTGGATCTCGGTCGCCAGGGTCGCGATGTCGACCGCGGGGTCGTCGAGCAGGCGGACCGCGGCGCTAATGTCGCCCGGCGGAATAGTGGGCAGGTCGCCCTGGACATTGACGATGGTCTGCACGTGCCCGGCCGGGTCCAGTTTGCACAGGGCCTCAAATATCCGGTCGGACCCTGATGGATGGTCCGGGGAGGTCATGACCGCCTCGAAACCGTGAGCTTTAACGGCGTCCGCGATGTCGGCCGTATCGGTGGCGATGGCCACACGGCCCAGACCGGCCTCTTTGGCGCGTCGCGCCACATGCACGATCATCGGCAGCCCGCCAATATCGAGCAGCGGCTTGCCGGGCAGGCGGGTGGCCGCCATGCGGGCGGGAATGAGCACCAGGGTGCGTGTGTCTGTCATGTCAAAATCGGCTTGGATTCCAGTGATCTTCCCCCCGAAAAGTATGATGCACATCAAAGGGCGCGGCGTTTATACGGGTTGCCAGAGGATGGGCAAACCGTTATCTCAAAACGGCAGGCCTGAGGGCCGCAGGAACGTGATTCCTGAGTGTGTCGAGGCCGTTGGAGCGGCCTTCCAATGACCTAAAACGGCGTGGGGCTTTTCGACTATGGACTCCTTCGAACTCAACAAGATTATGGGCGCCATTCTCGGCACCTGCCTGGTTCTGATGGTGACGAATTTCACCGCCCAGGCTGTGTTTTCACCGAAGCATATGGAAAAGCCCGGCTTTGATATCGCCGTGAAGGAAGAGGCCGCCGGCGGTGCCAAGGCCGCTGCCGCGCCGTCCGAACCGATCGAGAAGCTGCTGCAGACGGCTTCGGTCGAGAAGGGCTCAACCGCAGCCAAGAAGTGCGCCGCCTGCCATACGTTCGAAAAGGGCGGTCCGAACCGTGTTGGCCCGAACCTGTTCGGCGTCGTCAATGAGAAGGTGGGCGAAGGCAAGGCCGGGTTCAACTTTTCGGCGGGCATGAAGGCCAAGGGCGGCACCTGGACCTTCGAGGAGCTGAACAAGTTCATCGCCAATCCGAAGGGCACCGTACCGGGCACGGCCATGGGCTTCGCCGGCATTCAAAAGGATAGCGAGCGCGCCGACGTGATCGCCTATCTCGCAACTCTCGCCGATAAGCCGGTGCCGCTGCCCACTGCAGCGAAATGAGGACGGTGTCGTAACGCTGTTCCTTGGTAATTTATCATCGATTAAACGGCCAGGCTCAGCCTGGCCGTTTTCGTATCTGCATTACCAAAGCTTAAGCGGGACGTTTGGCCGCAACGCGTTAGGATGCAACCAGCGTGACGGGTGGTATCCTGCGGAAAAGCCGGCATAATCGGTCGAACCCTCGCCTTATATGACCGTTCTAATAGACTGCTTCGGTTCACAGGATTCAGCACATTGACGATTTCCCGACGCCGCCTTCTCCAGACCAGCGCCTTCGCCGCACTTGCCCCTGTCATCGGTGGTGCCGGCAGCCTCTCCGTCATCGACGCAGCAAGTGCCCAGTCTCCTGCTAAAGGTGCAGAGTGGCGCCACGCGCTGTCCCTGTTCGGGGAGATCAAGTATCCGGCGGAGTTCAAGCGCTTCGACTACGTCAATCCGGAAGCTCCCAAGGGCGGCACCGTCCGCCAGATCGCCATCGGCACCTTCGACAATTTCAACATCGCGGTGGCCGGCGTGAAGGGCAACATCGCCGGTGCCGTCGGACTGATCTACGAGTCCCTTACGACAGGATCGCTGGACGAGGTCTCGACCGAATATGGCCTGCTCGCGGAAGCCGTCAGCCATCCCGAGGATTACTCCTGGGTGTCCTATCGGTTGCGGGCGAATGCCAAGTGGCATGATGGCAAGCCGGTGACCCCGGAGGATGTGATCTTCTCGCTGGAGTCCTTCAAGAAATATCACCCGCAATATTCTGCCTATTACCGCCATGTGGTGAAGGCCGAGAAGGTCGGCGAGCGCGAGATCAAGTTCACCTTCGATGCGCCCGGCAACCGTGAACTGCCGCAGATCGTCGGCCAGCTCACCGTGCTGCCCAAGCATTGGTGGGAAGGCACCAATGCTTCCGGCGCCAAGCGCGACATCGGCAGCACCACGCTTGAGACGCCGCTCGGTAGCGCCGCCTATCGCATCAAGGAGTTCGTGCCGGGCCGTTCGGTGTCGGTGGAGCGCGTGAAAGACTATTGGGGCCGCGACCTCAACGTGAATGTCGGTCGCAATAATTTCGATGAGTTGCGCTACGAGTATTTCCGTGACGGTACCGTCGCGCTCGAAGCCTTCAAGGGCGATCAGGTGGATTGGCGCACCGAGAACAGCGCCAAGAACTGGGCGACGGCCTATGACTTTCCTGCAGTTGCCGAGAAGCGCGTTATCCTCGAAGAATTCCTCAACCGCTCGTCGGGCATCATGCAGGGCTTCGGGCTCAACATCCGCCGCGACAAGTTCAAGGATCCGCGCGTTCGCCGCGCGCTGAATTATGCGTTCGACTTCGAGGAGATGAATAAGCAGATCTTCTTCGGCCAGTACAAGCGCATCTCCAGCTATTTCGATGGCACCGAACTGGCATCGTCAGGTCTGCCGGAAGGCAAGGAGCTGGAGATTTTGGAGACGGTGCGTGCCGAAGTGCCGCCGGAGGTTTTCACCAAGCCCTATACGAATCCGGTCGGTGGCAGTGCTGAAAATGTGCGCAGCAATCTTCGCGAAGCGCTACAATTGTTCAAGGAAGCGGGCTACGAAGTCCGTGATCGCAAACTGGTCAATGCCAAGACCGGTGCGCCGTTTGAGCTGGAATTGCTCGGTGAGGATCCCTCTTTCGAGCGCGTGATGCTGTTCTTCAAGCCGTCGCTGGAACGTCTCGGCATCGGCGTGTCGGTCCGCACCATCGATGCCACGCAATATGAGAACCGGCTGCGGACCTGGGATTTTGACATCGTCGTGTCGTCCTGGCCGGAGTCGCTGTCGCCTGGTAACGAGCAGCGTGAATTCTGGGGCTCGCAGGCAGCCGATATGGCCGGCTCGCGCAACATCGTGGGCATCAAGAATCCTGCGATCGACAAGCTGATCGATCGCGTGATCTTCACCAAGGACCGCAACGATCTCGTCGCTGCGACCAAGGCGCTGGATCGTGTGCTGCTGTGGAACAACTTCGTGGTGCCGCAATGGACCTACAACAAGGTCCGCACCGCGCGCTGGGATCGCTTCGGTCGTCCGCCTGAGCCGCCGAAATACGGGCAGTCGGGTTTCCCAGCCATCTGGTGGTACGACGCCGACAAGGCCGCAAAGATCGGCAAGCGCTCTTGAGGAGCACATCGCGCATGGCGCAGCTCAATCGTCGGCACGTGCTGGGTCTCGGGATCGGCGCTATCGCGGCGTCACGCTTCAGCCCCGCTTTGGCGCAAGCGCCGAGCGAAGCCCACGGCATCTCCGCCTTTGGCGATCTGAAATATCCGGCCGATTTTCCGAATTTCGACTACGTCAACGTCAAGGCGCCGAAGGGCGGCGCCTTCTCGACGGTGCCGTCGAGCCGTGCATTCAACCAATCGTTCCAGACCTTCAATTCGCTGAACGCCTATGTTCTGAAAGGCGACGGCGCGCAGGGCATGGGCATGACCTTCGCCCCGCTGATGGTGCGCGCGGGCGACGAGCCAGACGCGATGTATGGGCTGGTCGCGAAGTCCGTGCAGATCTCTGCCGATGGTCTGACTTACAGTTTTACTTTGAGGCCGGAAGCGCGCTTCCACGATGGCAGCAAGCTCACCGCGCGCGATGCGGCGTTCTCGCTGACGACGCTTAAGACTAAGGGCCACCCCATCATCACGCAGCAGATGCGTGATATGGTGAAGGCCGAGGCTGTCGATGACGTGACGCTGGTGGTGACCTTCGCCGAGAAACGCGGCCGCGACGTGCCGTTGTTCGTTGCAGGCATGCCGATTTTCTCGCAGGCCTATTACGATAAGCGCGCATTCGATGAGACGTCGCTGGAGACGCCGCTCGGTAGCGGGCCTTACAAGGTCGGGCGCTTCGAGGTCGGGCGTTACATCGAATTCGACCGCGTGAAGGACTGGTGGGGCGCAGACCTTCCGGTCAACCGGGGCAGCTACAATTTCGATACGGTGCGGTTCGATTTCTATCGCGACCGCGACGTGGCTTTCGAAGGCTTCACCGGTCGCAATTATCTGTATCGCGAGGAGTTCACCTCGCGCATCTGGAACACGCGTTACGATTTCCCGGCGGTGAAGGATGGCCGGGTCAAGCAGGAGATGCTGCCCGACGACACACCGTCCGGTGCGCAGGGCTGGTTCCTCAACACACGCCGCGCCAAGTTCAAGGATCCGCGCGTGCGCGAGGCGCTGGGCAATGCATTCGATTTCGAATGGACCAACAAGACCATCATGTATGGCGCCTATGTGCGCACGGTGTCGCCGTTCCAGAACTCTGACCTGATGGCGACTGGTGCGCCGTCGCCGGAAGAGATCGCATTGCTGGAGCCATTCCGCGACAAGGTGCCGGCCGAGGTTTTCGGAGCGCCCTATCTGCCACCGACATCGGATGGATCAGGTCAGGACCGTGCGCTGCTGCGCAAGGCCATCCAGCTCCTGAACGACGCAGGTTGCGCAATGAAGGACGGCAAGCGCATGACGGCGCAGGGTGAGCCGTTCAAGATCGAGTTTCTGCTTGATGAGCCTGCTTTCCAGGCGCATCACATGCCCTATATCAAGAATCTCGGCACGCTGGGTATCGAGGCCAGTGTGCGCCTTGTCGATCCCGTGCAATTCCGCGCACGCCGCGACGATTTCGACTTCGATGCAGCCATCGAACGTTTCAGCTTTTCCACCATTCCCGGTGATTCGCTGCGTTCGTTCTTCTCGATGCAGTCGGCAGCGACCAAGGGCTCGAACAATCTCGCCGGCATTTCCGATCCTGTGGTCGATGCCCTGATGAACGAAGTCATCGCCGCCGATACGCGCCCCAAGCTGGTTTTCGCGGCGCGAGCGCTGGATCGTGTCATCCGCGCCGGCCGCTACTGGGTGCCGCAATGGTATGCGGCCTCGCATCGCGTGGCCTATTGGGATGTGTTCGGCCATCCCGCAAATCTGCCGAAATATATCGGCGTCGGTGCTCCCGATCTGTGGTGGGCGTCCGTAAAACCTTCAAGCGAGCAGGCCAAATAGCATGGGCGCATATATCGCACGGCGCGTGCTGCTGATGTTTCCCACGCTGCTGGGAATTTTGTTCGTCTCCTTTGTGGTGGTGCAATTCGCGCCCGGTGGCCCCGTCGAGCGCGTGATCGCGCAGCTTAGCGGCGCCGACACCGGCGCGTCGCGCGTTTCCGGTTCGTCCGGGGGCGACTTCGGCAACCGCGCGCAGCCCGGTGCTGCGGGTGACGTAGTGAACTCGAAATATCGCGGCGCGCAGGGGCTCGATCCGGATTTCGTCAAGAGCCTTGAAAAGCAGTTCGGCTTCGACAAGCCGGCGCCGGAACGTTTTGCGCTGATGCTGTGGAACTTCGCCCGCTTCGATTTCGGCAAGAGTTACTTCCGTGACACGACAGTGCTGCAGCTGATCAAGGAGAAGCTGCCGGTCTCCATGTCGCTTGGCATCTGGATGATGTTGATCACCTACCTGATCTCGATTCCGCTCGGCATTCGCAAGGCAGTGCAGGACGGCTCGCGCTTCGATACCTGGACCTCGGCCGTCATCATTGTCGGTTTCGCCATTCCCGGCTTCCTGTTTGCGATCCTGCTGATAATCTTGTTCTCGGGCGGATCGTTCTGGAGCATCTTCCCGCTACGCGGTCTGACCTCGGACGGCTGGAGCCAGTTCCCGTGGTACTGGAAGATCATCGACTACTTCTGGCACATGACGCTGCCGCTGATCTCGATGGTGCTCGGTGCCTTCGCCACCATGACGCTGCTGACCAAGAACTCGTTCCTCGACGAGATCCGCAAGCAATATGTGATGACGGCGCGCGCCAAAGGCTGCAACGAGCGGCAGGTGCTCTACAATCACATCTTCCGTAACGCGATGCTGATCGTCATCGCAGGATTCCCGGGTGCGTTCATTCACGCTTTCTTCTCGGGTTCGCTGCTGATCGAGACGATCTTCTCTCTTGATGGCCTCGGCCTGCTCGGCTTCGAGAGCGTGCTGAACCGCGATTATCCCGTGGTGTTCGGCACGCTGTTCATCTTCTCGCTGGTTGGTCTCGTCGTGAATCTCTTGTCCGATCTGGCCTATATGTGGATCGATCCGCGGATCGACTTTGAGGCGCGAGAAGTCTGATGACCATCACCGCGCCCCTTCCTGTGGAAAGCACCACGCATTTGCCGCTCGGCGAAGCCGTGCCGCCGTCGCGTCACCCGCTCGGCATCTCGCCGCTCAACCAGCGTCGCTGGCAGAACTTCAAGTCCAATCGCCGTGGCTACTGGTCGTTCTGGATTTTCTTGTTCCTCTTCTTCATCTCGCTGTTTGCCGAGGTGATCGCCAATGACCGGCCGTTCTTCATCAAGTTTGACGGCAAGATGTATTTCCCGGCTTTCGTCACCTATTCGGAAACGACTTTTGGCGGTGATTTCGAGACGGCCGCCGATTATCGCGACCCCTTCCTGCAGAAACTGATTGCCGAGAAGAACGGTACGATCCTCTGGCCGCTAATCCGCTATTCCTACGATACGCATAATCTTGATCTGCCGACGCCTGCGCCGTCTAAACCGACATGGATGCTCACCGAGGAACAGTGCAAGCCGGTGGTTGAAAAGAAGGGTCTCAAGAGCTGCCGCGATCTCGAATATAACTGGCTCGGCACTGACGATCAGGGCCGCGATGTCGTCGCACGGCTAATCTACGGCTTCCGCATCTCGGTGCTGTTCGGCCTCGCGCTCACCATTGTCTCGTCGATCATCGGCATCGCCGCAGGCGGTGTGCAGGGCTATTTCGGCGGCTGGGTCGATTTGGCGTTCCAGCGTTTCATCGAAATCTGGAGTGCGATCCCGTCGCTCTATCTGCTGCTGATCCTGTCATCGGTTCTGGTGCCCGGCTTCTTCGTGCTGCTCGGCATCCTGCTGCTGTTTTCATGGGTATCGCTGGTCGGTCTCGTGCGCGCTGAATTCCTCCGCGGTCGCAACTTCGAATATATCATGGCGGCGCGGGCGCTGGGCGTATCCAACGCCAAGATCATGATTCGGCATCTGCTGCCGAACGCGATGGTCGCGACCATGACGTTCCTGCCGTTCATCGTCTCGTCCTCGGTGATGACACTGACCGCGCTGGATTTCCTCGGCTTCGGTCTGCCGCCGGGGTCGCCGTCGCTCGGCGAGCTGTTGTCGCAGGGCAAGGCCAATGTGCAGGCGCCATGGCTCGGCTTCACCGGTTTCTTTGCGGTGGCGATCATGCTGTCGCTGTTGATCTTCATCGGCGAGGGCGTGCGCGATGCCTTCGATCCGCGCAAGACGTTCAGGTAGGGCCGCAGCATGGATGCCATCAACCAGCCGCTGCTCGATGTGCGCGATCTCTCGGTCGCGTTCCACCATGGCGGCAATACATCGGTCGCGGTCGACAGGGTGTCGTTCGAGATAAAACGGGGCGAGTGCGTGGCGCTTGTGGGCGAGTCCGGCTCGGGCAAATCCGTTAGCGCCATGTCGATCCTGCGACTGTTGCCCTATCCGACGGCATCACATCCGTCCGGCCATATCCGCTTCAAGGGCCATGAGCTCCTGAGCATGTCGGAGCGCGAGATCCGCGGCATCCGCGGCAACGATATCTCGATCATCTTCCAGGAGCCGATGACCTCGCTGAATCCGCTGCACACCATCGGTGCGCAGATCGGCGAGATACTGCAACTCCATAACGGCATTCGCGGCAGCAAGGCGCGCGAACGAACGCTGGAATTGCTGACGCAAGTCGGCATTCCCGATCCGGAGACGCGGCTCGCCAGCTATCCGCATCAGCTGTCTGGCGGACAGCGCCAGCGCGTGATGATCGCGATGGCACTCGCGAACGAGCCGGATCTGTTGATCGCTGATGAGCCAACCACGGCGCTGGACGTCACGGTGCAGGCGCAGATCCTCGCTCTGCTGGCCGATATTCGTCAGCGGCTCGGCATGAGCCTCCTCTTCATCACCCACGATCTCGGCATTGTCCGTCGTATCGCCGACACCGTCTGCGTCATGAACAATGGCAAGATCGTCGAGCAGGGGCCGGTGGAGCAGGTGTTCACGTCGCCGCAGCATGCCTACACCAAGGCGCTACTCGCAGCCGAGCCGAAGCCTGATCCTGCGCCGCCGCGGCCGGAAGCGCCGGTGGTGATGTCGACGGACGGTCTCAAGGTCTGGTTCCCGATCAAGCGAGGCTTGCTGCGCAAGACGGTGGGCCATGTAAAAGCGGTGGACGGCGTCAGCCTGCAAGTGCGGCAGGGCGAGACGCTGGGCGTCGTCGGTGAGTCCGGCTCGGGCAAGACGACGTTAGGGCTCGCGCTGCTGCGGCTGATTTCCTCGCAGGGGCCGATCGTGTTCCTCAGCAAGGACATTCAGGGTTTGCAATTCAAGGACATGCGGCCGATCCGGCGCGACATGCAGATCGTGTTTCAGGATCCGTTCGGGGCGCTGTCGCCGCGTATGTCAGTCGGCGATATTGTCGCCGAGGGGCTCAGCGTGCATCAGCCGTCTCTTTCGTCGGAGGATCGTGAGACGCGCGTCGTCAAGGCGCTGCAGGATGTCGGGCTCGATCCCAAGACGCGGTTCCGCTATCCGCATGAGTTCTCCGGCGGCCAGCGCCAACGCATCAGCATCGCGCGCGCAGCCGTGCTGGAGCCAAGCTTCGTTGTGTTGGACGAGCCGACCAGCGCGCTCGACATGTTGTTCCAGGCGCAGATGGTGGACCTCCTGCGCGAGCTGCAGCGCAAGCGCGATCTCACTTATTTGTTTATCTCACACGATCTGCGCGTGGTCGCGTCACTAGCGAGCCACCTCATCGTGATGCGGCACGGCAAGGTGGTCGAAGAGGGCCCGGCTGCAGATCTGTTCAAGAATCCGAAGAGCGATTACACCCGCGCGCTGTTTGCCGCAGCGTTCAGGATCGAAACGGCACCGGGCGGAGATGCTGCGCAGTAGGACACGATGACGAAAGACAACGATCACCGTCCCACCATTACGGACCGTGCTGCCGATGTCGCTGTCTCGGCTCCGACGGTGGTCGGACGCGGCTTCATGACCTACGAGCGCTACGATATCGCGATCATTCGCGCGGACGATGAGACGTTGCGGCAGCAGCGCGACGTGCTGCGTGCGAGCAAGGTGGCAGCAGTAATTCCCATCGATCTGGAGCGCGGCAAGATCGTACTGATCCACCAGTTCCGTTTGCCGGCGCATCTGGCCACGGGGCGTGGCGAGATGGTCGAGATCGTCGCCGGGCGGATCGATGGCGATGAAACGCCGCTCGCCGCCGCTGCGCGAGAATGCGCGGAAGAGATCGGCGTAACGCCGCAGCGTTTGTTTGAACTCTATAGCGTGCTGCCGACGCCAGGCTGCACCGACGAATATATCACGTTCTTTCTCGGCTTCGTCGACAGCAGCAGGGTGCCTGTTCGGGGCGGCCTCGTCGGAGAGACTGAGGATACGCGGCCCTTCGTGGTCTCCATCCACGACGCGATCGCGGCGCTGGATAGCGGTGTAATTCACAATGGCCTAATGGTGAGTGCCCTACAGTGGTTGGCGCTACATCGTGACCGACTGCAGGACTATTACGAGCGCGCGGTGCCTAGTCCAGCCGTTTGATGCTCGTGACATTGCTGCCGGCCGCCCTGATCCGCGCAATGGCGCCTTTCGTGTCCTCAATGGCCGTTGCCATGTGATGCGCATTGGCATGCACGATTGTGTCGGCATCGCGGGCGATGGCGACGTGGCCCTTCCAGAAGATCAGGTCGCCGCGCTTCAGATGCCGCATCTTGGCGTCTGACAAGGCGCGGCCGAGGCCGCTCTCCTGCATGTCGCTGTCGCGGGGGCATCCGGTTCCCGCGGCGGTTAGTGCGATTTGCACCAGCCCCGAGCAATCGATACCGAGGCTGCTCTTGCCGCCCCAGAGATAGGGGGTGCCGACGAAGCGCTCGGCGACCGCAACGAAATCGGTCTCGAACGCATCGATCTCCGCGACATGCCGCCGCGGTACGCAATGTCCGGCATTGGTTATCGCAAACGCGTCGGTCATCTTGACGATGGCCAGGCGCGCGCCGAGCGGCAGCGTATCTGTCGGCGGCAGCTTGATGGAGGGCCCAGGGAAAAGGAACGTCCGGAGCGCGGTCACTTTGTGTGTTGGCGTCGGCCCGGGTGGATAGAGTGCGAGATCCGAGAGCCAGCCGACATAGCCGTCGCCATTGAGTTGGCCCCAGGCCCAGCCTTCGTCGTTGCGGTCGTAGATGGTGAAGCGCTCGCCCTTCAAGGCCTGCGTATTCATTTCTGCGCCGGAGAATGGTTGGAGCCGCATGGAGGCGACGCCATCGGCAACCTCGAATTCTTCGCCGTCGACGAAGCGCGCGGCCTCGACCTGACCTTCAAGATATCGCGCGGCCACGTCTGGTCGCGAGGGTGTGAGCCTGGGATCTCGTTTATCCATAGCGTTGGCTCAAGAGCTGATAGATTGCGCGTGCGGCCTGGCACTCGCCCCCTTCGGGGCGCGCCGGTTTCGCCGATGGCGTCCAGCCATAGATATCGACATGCAGCCAGCTCTTCGCGGCTTCGACGAAACGCTGCAGAAACAGCGCGCAGGTGATCGAGCCGGCAAAACCGCCTGATGGTGCGTTGTTGATATTGGCGACCTTGGAGTCGAGCCAGGCATCGTAGGGCGCCCAGAGCGGCAGTCGCCAGAGCGGATCGTTCTGCTCCTTCGCACAGCGCGCGACGTCGAGTGCCAGCGTCTCGTCGTTGGTGTAGTAGGGCGGCAGATCGGGTCCGAGCGCCACGCGTGCAGCGCCGGTCAGTGTGCCCAGATCGACCAGCAGGTCCGGTTTCTCCTCGTCGGCATAGGCCAGCGCATCGGCCAGCACCAGGCGACCTTCGGCGTCTGTGTTTCCGATTTCGACCGTCGGACCCTTGCGCGATTTGAAAATATCGAGCGGACGAAAGGCATTGCCGGCCACGGCGTTCTCGACAGCAGGGATCAGCACGCGCAGCCGCACTTTCAGCTTGGCGTCCATTACCATCAGCGCCAGCGCGAGAACATTGGCGGCGCCGCCCATATCCTTCTTCATGATCAGCATGCCGCTCGATGGCTTGAGGTCGAGGCCGCCGGTGTCGAAGCAGACGCCCTTGCCGACCAGCGTCACCTTCGGATGCGACGGATCACCCCAGGAGAAATCGATCAGCCGCGGCGCGCGCGTCGAGGCCATGCCCACGGCGTGGATCAACGGAAAATTCTGTTGCACGAGGTCGTCGCCCACGATGCAGTTGAAGTCTGCACCAAAACGCCCGGCGAGATCCCTGGCGGCCGCGGCGAGTTCTTCCGGTCCCATATCGTTCGACGGCGTATTGATGAGATCGCGCGCCAGTGCTGCGGCCTCGGCGATACGGCTGATCTCGGCGAGATCGACGCCCTCAGGCGGCACCAGCTTCACCTTGGGCTCATCATTCTTGCGATAACGGCCGAAACGATAGCTGCCGAGGGCGAAAGCGAGCACGGCGAGGCGGGTGTCGTGCGGTGCGTTGGCGAAACGGTAGGTGCCCGGTGGCAGCAGGCCGGGCAATTGCCCCGGGCGGAACAGGTCGCGGAAGATCGCGCCGTCGTCTTCCAGCCCGAAGATGACCTGGGCGATTGCGCCATCTTCCGTCGGCAACGCCAGCCAAGCGCCGGGTTTCGCCGCAAAACCGTTGGCCGCGGCGAAAGCTCTCGCCCGCGCGGGGAGTGCCGCGCTGATTTCGGGCCAGGTCGTCTTGGTCGCGAAGGTGATCGGTATGGCGGATGCGGCGGCAGCGGTCTCGAAGGCGGAATGCATATGCGGAATCTCGCGAAGGGGAGCGGCAATGACACCCGAAGCACAAAGGGCGTCAAGCGACGGTATGGGAGGATATGGCGCGGTCTGCACCGATTAACCAGCCATTAGGGTTAACACTCTATTGCTGAAGTCCTCCGGCCCGCCCGTTCGCTCCATTTGTTGAGTCAACCTGTCATGCGTCAGCCCCCTTGTCTTGCCCGGCTTTTGACGACCGCGGCGGTAACCGCGATCCTGGCCGCAGGCCTTGCCGGCTGCAAGACGGCGGGCATGTCCGATATCACCGGTTCCCTTGGCGCTCGGGCGGAAGCACCAGCCGATGCCGATCCCGCCCGTGCGGCCGAAGTCTATGGCGAACGCTATCGCGCCAATCCCAAGGATGCTGACGCTGCCCTGCGTTACGGCCAGGCGCTCCGGGCCAACGGCCAACGGGCCCAGGCCGTTTCGGTGTTCGAACAAGCGACGCTGACGAATCCCGGCAACAGGCCGCTGCTGGCAGGCTACGGCCGCGCGCTGGCTGACGCCGGCAGCTTCCAGCGCGCCTTCGATGTGCTGACCACCGCACATAGCCCAGCCAATCCGGACTGGCGTATCCTGTCGGCACAAGGCGCCGTCCTTGACCAGATGGGGAGGCATGACGAAGCCCGCCGTTACTACGACAGCGCGCTGAAGATCAGGCCGGAGGAGCCGTCCGTGCTCTCCAATCTCGGTCTGTCCTACATGCTTTCGAAGGATCTGCCGCAGGCCGAGGCGACGCTGCGCCGCGCGCAGGGCCGCGGCAATGTCGATCCGCGCGTTCGCCAGAATCTCGGTCTCGTGGTTGGCCTGCAAGGCCGGTTCGGTGAAGCGGAATCCATCGTGAGGGCTGACCTGCCGCCAGACGAAGCAGCGGCGAATGTCGCCTATCTCAAGCAGATGCTGAGCAGTAAAGGTCAGCCCCGCCTGGGCGCCCGGGACGACGACGCACCGCGTCGGTCGTAATTTCTCGCAGGTCAAATTTCGCAATGACGTTGAGCAAGGCCAAGCTCACCGGCCTCACTGCATCGCTGCGACCTTGATGCCCGTTGGGCCGAGAATGACGACGAACAGAACCGGCAGGAAGAACAGGATCATCGGCACCGTCAGCTTCGGCGGCAGCGCGGCGGCCTTCTTCTCGGCTTCATTCATGCGCATGTCGCGGTTTTCCTGCGCCATCACGCGAAGGCTCTGACCGAGCGGAGTGCCGTAGCGTTCCGACTGCATTAGCGCCAGACAGACTGATTTGACGCCCTCCAATCCGGTACGCTTTGCGAGGTTCTCATATGCAACCTTGCGATCCTGCAGATAGGACAGTTCGGCCGTGGTCAGTGTGAATTCCTCGGCCAGCGCCACCGACTGCGTTCCGATCTCGATGGACACGCGGCGAAACGCGACTTCGATGGACATGCCGGATTCGATACAGATCAGCAGCAGATCGAGAGCGTCCGGAAATGCACGGCGGATCGAAAGCTGGCGTTTGGTGATTGCATTCTTGAGAAAGATCATCGGCGCCTGCAGGCCAAGATAGGCGGCACCGAGGCACATGCCGATCTTGATGGGCATCGACTGTTCCATGCGCGAGATGACGAACACATAGAGGATCGCGAAGACGAGGAACACGATCGGCGTGACGGCGCGGAAGAACAGGAAGGTGATATAGGGCGCGTGGCCGCGATAGCCGGCCATGACCAGCTTGTCGAGCGCGGCTTCCTGCGCCAGCCATTTGCTGAGGTTGAAGTCGGTCACAACCTTGGAGACGAGTTGCTTCGGCGTCTGGCGCAGCGACACTCTCTCGCCTTTCGCCATGCGGTCCCGCTCGCGCTGCCGCAGCCGCTCCCGTTCGCTGGCGACCGCTTTCATTCGCTTGGCGAGGCCATCGCCGGCGAATAGCGGCGTCAGCAGGCTGTAGGCCGTTGCCGCAACCGCGATCGCGGCCAGCAGCATCGTCATGAAGCGGACGTCGTGGAGCTTTGCTATCAGGAGATCGACCATGTCAGCACCATCAGAAGTCGAAGTTGATCATGCGCTTCATGACGAAGATGCCGCAGGACATCCAGACCACGCAGGCCGCCAGCATCAGGCGGCCTGTCGGATGGGTCCACAGCAGCGAAATATACTCAGGCGTGCTGAGATAGACGAGCAACATCACGATCGGCGGCAGCGAGCCGATGATGCCGGCGGACGCCTTGGCTTCCATCGACATGGCCTGGATTTTCTCGGCCATCTTCTTGCGGTCGCGCAGCACCTTGGAGAGGTTGCCGAGAGCTTCCGAGAGGTTGCCGCCCGATTTTTGCTGGATCGCGATGACGATGCCGAAGAAGTTGGCTTCCGGAAGCGGCATGCGCTCATAGAGCCGCGCACAAGCCTCGCCGAGCGGCATACCGATGGTCTGAGTTTCGATGATGGCAAGAAATTCGCTGCGTAGGGGTTCCGACGCGTCGGCGGCGACAACCTTGATCGAGTCGAATAGCGGCAGACCGGCCTTGATACCGCGAACGATGACGTCGACGGCATCTGGAAGCGCTTTGAGGAAGGCCGCCTCGCGCCGCTTCTTGAGAAAGCTGAGGATCCAGCGCGGTAGGCCGAAGCCGGCGGCGAATCCGAGACCGGCGGCCGCGAGCAGACCGCCGCCAAACATCATGGTCATTAGGAAGCTTCCGCCTCCCAGAATGCCGGAGATCACCATGAATTTCTGGTCGCTCCAGTCGAGGCCGGCCTGCGCGATCCGGATTCCGAGCGGGATCTTCTTTTCCTTCTGGAGACGTGCTTCGACTTCCTTGAGAGATCCTTCGACCTGCTCGCGCCGGGACCGCTGGTTTCTGTCGACCTGGCGCGCCACGGGCTCCGTCCGCGCGACCGATGCACGGCGGGTTTCGGCCTTCTTCTCGCCGGACAACAGCGGATAGAGAAAAACCCAGGCCAGACCGCCGACAGCGATGCTGGCCATGAATGCCAATGCGAGCGCCTGCATGTTCATCATTCGCTCCTCAGTTCGGCGCTATGACTTCGGCAGCATCGAGCGCCGCCGCGAGCCGCTTCTCTTCGCCGTAATAGCGGGCACGATCCCAGAACCGCGGGCGGCCAATGCCGGTCGAGCGGTGCCGTCCGATGATGTTGCCGTTGGCGTCTTCACCGACCATGTCGTAGACGAACAGGTCCTGCGTAATGATGGTGTCGCCTTCCATGCCCATCACCTCGGTGATGTGCGTGATGCGGCGCGAGCCGTCGCGCAGACGGGCGGCCTGTACGATGACGTCGATCGACGCGCAGATCATTTCGCGAATGGTGCGCGAGGGCAGCGAGAAACCGCCCATGGTGATCATGGATTCGCAGCGCGACAGCGCTTCACGCGGATTGTTGGCGTGCAGGGTGCCCATCGAGCCGTCATGGCCAGTATTCATCGCCTGTAACAGGTCGAATGCCTCGGGTCCGCGGACTTCGCCGACGATGATCCGCTCCGGACGCATACGCAGACAGTTGCGCACCAGTTCGCGCATCGTGACCTGGCCTTCGCCCTCGATGTTCGGCGGCCGGGTTTCGAGCCGCACCACGTGGGGCTGCTGCAGCTGAAGTTCAGCGGCGTCTTCGCAGGTGATGATGCGCTCGTCGTCGTCGATATAGTTGGTGAGACAGTTCAGCAGCGTGGTCTTGCCCGAACCGGTACCGCCGGAGATCAGCACGTTGGCGCGGCAGCGGCCGATGATCTGAAGGATCTGGGCGCCGTCCGGCGAGATCGCGCCGAATTTGACCAGTTGCTCGAGCGTCAGCTTGTCCTTCTTGAATTTACGAATCGTCAGCGCGGGGCCATCGATGGCCAGCGGTGGCACGATGGCGTTGACGCGCGAACCGTCGGCAAGACGAGCGTCGCAGATCGGTGAGGATTCGTCGACGCGGCGGCCGACCTGGCTGACGATGCGCTGGCAGATATTCAGCAGCTGCTGATTGTCGCGGAAACGGATGCCGGTCTTCTGGATCTTGCCGGCGACTTCGATGAACACTGTGCCGGCGCCATTGACCATGATGTCGGCGATGTCGTCGCGAGCCAGAAGCGGCTCGAGCGGCCCGTAACCGAGCACGTCGTTACAGATGTCGTCGAGCAGTTCTTCTTGCTCGGCAATGGACATCACGATGTTCTTGATCGCGATGATCTCGTTGACGATGTCGCGGATTTCCTCGCGCGCGGATTCGCCGTCGAGCTTGGCGAGCTGCGCGAGGTCGATCGCCTCGATCAGGGCGCCGAAAATCGTCGCTTTGACCTGATAGTAATTTTCGGAGCGGCGCTCTGCGATGACGGGGGCAGGTGCGGCGCGCGCGGGTGACAGCGGCGGCGATGACACAGCTGGTGGCGCAGACGCAGCCATCGCGCCGGGAGAGGGCTCCGGCGCGCTGGCGGGCTTGACGGCCCGGACATCGGTATCTGTTCCGCTACGCTTACCAAACACGACAACACTCCATGCGGTGAATTACTTCGACCGCAATTTCTCCAGGAACGGACCCAGGAAGGATCCTCGTGGCTTCTTGGCCTCGCCGCGGCCCGTCAGCCGCTGCGCAATTTGCAGAAAGAGTTCGGTGGTGCGATGGCCGGCCGCAATCTCGGCAATCATCTGACCATTGTTGGCGGCCGAGCCGAACATCTGTGGATCGAACGGGATCGTGACGATCGGCGGTGTCTCGATGGCCTTGGCGAATTCGCTGGCGCTGATTTCGGGCCGCTTTGGCACGCCGACCTGATTGAGGCAGTACAGCGGTGCGCGATCATTGGGGCGTGAGGCCTTGATCAGATCGTACATGTTCTTGGTATTGCGCAGGTTGGCGAGATCCGGTGCTGCAACGATCAGGATGTCATCCGCACCGATCAGGGCCCGCTTGGTCCAGCCCGACCATTGATGCGGCACGTCGAGCACGATACAGGGCATTGTCGACCGCAGCGTGTCAAAGATCGAGTCGAAGGCCTCGGCGCCAAAGTCGTAGACGCGGTCCAGTGTGGCAGGGGCAGCCAGCAGACTGAGATGGTCGGTGCACTTCGACAACAGTCGGTCGATGAAGGCGGTATCGACACGATCCGGCGAGAACACCGCGTCGGCGATGCCTTGCGGCGGGTCCTGGTTGTAGTCCAGCCCGGCAGTTCCAAAGGCGAGATCGAGATCGGCCACAACGGAGTCCAGTGCCAGATCGCGCGCGATCGCCCAGGCGACGTTGTGAGCGATGGTGGACGCGCCGACGCCGCCCTTGGCGCCGACTACGGCAATGATACGGCCGACCGCCTTGGCTTCCGGCGCCGAGAACAATCCGCAGATCGAACGAACGACGTCGATCGTCGCAACAGGCGCGATCACGTAGTCGCTGACGCCGCGACGAACGAGCTCGCGGTAGAGCGTGACATCGTTGACCTTGCCGATCACCACCACGCGGGTACCGGAATCGCAAACTGTCGCCAGTTGATCCAGGCCGGCGAGAATGTCGCCGCGCGGTTCGGTCTCGAGAACAATGACGTTCGGCGTCGGTGCCGACCGATAGGCCTCGATGGCCGCAGGCATGCCGCCCATCTGGATCTTGATGTGAGCCTTGCCCAGGCGCCTGTCCTCGGCGGCGGCCTGCACAGCGGCAGCGGTTTCCACGGTCTCGCAGAACGCCTGCACCGACACCCGCGGTGCCGGCGCAATATGCTCCTCTGCCGCGGGTGTTGCGGCGGAGGGCTGCTCGTCTGCGGTTTTCTGCGCGTAGCTAATCATTGGCCCACATTGCTGATTCTGGTCTTGTCTTCGGGATAGGTCGTCGCAGTGCTCTCACCCTTGCGATACTTCTCCAGCACGACGGTACGTCGGCCGGCATAGACAGGGGTTTCGGCGCGCGGCTGAACCAGGTCCGAAGGATTGGCGACCATGGCGGCGAGATTGCGTTGCTGGGCGCAGCCGAGATTGTAATATGGCTTGTTCGCGAGATAGCCCTTGTTCTTGATCGACGACGCAAGGTCGTCGGGCCAGGTGCCGCACGGACCAGCCGAAGCCGCGATCAGCGGGTAGCTGACGCGGATGGTCGGCAACATACGCGGATCGCTCGGCTGATAGCTGCGCATCAGGACGCCGTTCTGGGGCACGCCGATCGCCATCAGGAGCGAATGAACCTCACGATAAGACTCTCTGGCGGCGCGTGCATTCGGTGTATTGACCGGCACCTCCGCAGTGATGACGCCGGTGCCTTCGCGCAACCAGTCCTGACCGAGCGATACGATATCCGCGCGCTGTGTGGCCGACAGGCCGCCGCGCTGGCTGCCGACGAAGACCTCGGTGGTCTTGGCCCGTTCTTCGACAACGATGGGATGCCGCAGCCGGTAATCGTCCGGTATGCTCGACGTGGTGTCCTGCGCAACGGTCTTGCAGCCGCCGAGCGCAAGCGCCAGGAACAGCAGCGCGCCAGTGGCGGTCCGTGTGCGCGAAGAGTGTATCGCTGTGTGATTGATCATGGTCATCGGATACTTGCCCCGTCTCAATCCGTGATGAAGCCGAAAACACCACGATAGCTGCGCGTCGGTTGGGTCGGCTCGGTGCGGTGCGGTGCGCCATAGATGCGGTTGACGTTGCCGAGCAGATCGGCCTGCGGATCGGATGCATCCACGAAGCCGTCATCCGGACGCGAGAGATCCTTCTGCGCGACGGCGCGGACCACATAGGGCGTGACCAGGACCATCAGCTCGGTGTTGTTGTTGACGTAATCCCGGCTGCGGAACAGCGTGCCCAGCACAGGCAATTGCGACATGCCCGGCAGGCCGCTGATGGCCGCTTTGGTCTGCTGCTTGATAAGGCCGGCCATTACCATCGAACCGCCGGACGGAATCTCGAGCGTGGTGTCCGCACGGTTGACCTTGATCGCCGGGATCGACGTTCCGCTGATCGTGACGGAATTTTCCTGCGATAGCTCGGAGACTTCGGTGCCGACACGCAGGCTGATACGACCTTCACTCAGAACCACCGGCGTGAAGCCCAGCGAAATGCCGAATTTCTTGAAGGTGATCTGCGTCGTACAGATCCGCGTCGTGGGGTCGCAGGTATTGCCGCCGGGGACCGGGAATTCACCACCCGCAAGGAAATTGGCGGTCTCGCCGGAGATCGCGGTCAGCGTGGGCTCGGCAAGCGTCCGGATGACGCCGGCGTTTTCCATCGCCTTCAGCGTCGCCGTGACGGATGGCGTCGATCCGAAGGATGCTTTGAGTGCATTATCGCCGACCAGGCTGCTGCCGCGCGCCGTGAACGGGTTGCTATTGTTGAAGTTGACGACGGACGTGCCGTAGCTCATCGATGCCGACAGATCGACGCCGAGCTGCTTGACGATGTTGCGCTGGACTTCCGCGACGGTGACCTTGAGCATGACCTGATCACGCCCGCGCACCGAGATGCTGTTCACGACCTTGTCCATGCCGCCGACGAGGCGCGCCGCGAGGTCCGCGGCCTGCTGCGCTTCGACCTGGCTCGATGCCGTACCCGACAGCATCACGCCATCGCCGAGACCTTCGATGCGAATATCCGTATTGGGCATGGTCTGCTTGAGCGCGGCCCGAATACCGTTCAGGTCGCGCGTGACGGCGATATCATAGGCGGCGATCTGCTGGCCGTTGACGTCGAAGAATACGATGTTGGTCTGGCCTACGGTCGCGCCGATGATGTAGGCGCGCTGTGCCGAACGCACGACGGCGTTGGCGATCTTGGGGTCGGCGACCAGCACATCCTTGATGTCGCGCGGCAGGTCGATGACGATCGACTTGCCGATGCCGAGCGGCAGGAATTTCGCGTTCAAGGCGCCGGCGCTGCCGGCTTGCATGGACGCGGAGTCGGCCGCGAAAACTGGCGCCAATACCGGATTGATCGTGAGCACCGTGATGGCGGTGAGCGACAGCGCGCGGGCTGCAAGAGCCCGCATCGATCCGCCTGTTGTGATGCGCTTCATCGCCTGCGTCCTCTCGATCACTTCGTCACGGTCGCGGTCGACGGGATGCCGTAACGCACGATGTTAATGCTGTCGCGCTTGCCGCCATTGGGATCTTCAACCGGCGCAGGCGCGTTGGCGTCGACCAGAGCCCGCAACGCCAGCGAGATCGTGCCGCTCTGCCGCGCGCGGGCGAGCAACTCGGCCTGTTCGGGCTTCAATTCGAGCGTTGCGGTCTTGCCGACGACTGAATTCTGCCCGTCCTTTTCCTTGGGCGCCTGATCGATGGCGAGAACGCGGATATTGTTCAGGATGATCTCGGAGCTTATGACCTCCATGCCGCCGCGATCACCGCCGCGTTCGCGCTTCGACAGGATCACATCGACGCGGTCGTTCGGCAGAATGAAGCCGCCGGCGCCGGTTTCCGGCGAAATTTCGGTGGAAACGGCACGCATGCCGGTCGGCAGAACGGCGGCCATGAAGCCAGCGCCATTGGCGCGCACCAGTTTCGGCTCACGGATCGGTTCGCCGGCAATGAAGGCCGAACGCGCGATGGAGCCGGCGATTTGCGTCGCCGCGTCCGGGCGGCTGTTACGGCTGATGACGTTAGTGCTCGCCGCTGATGCGGGCCAGGACTGCCACTGGACATCATCGGGACCGAGCGCCTGACCGAGCGCGATATCGGCCTTGGCAACGAGAACGTCAGTTGTCGGGGCTTCGGCGACCTGAGGGGGCGGCGGTGCGTCCGATGTGCTCGCAAGATATAGCGCCACACTGCCAGCGCCGAGTGCAATGGCGAGGACCACAATGCGTGCGGTATTCATACGCTTCACTTTCCACATTACGCCGCGACGCTGCCGCCGCTGTAACGGGAGTTGACCAGTTATTCGTCAAAGCATGGTTAATGAGCGGTATCTAAATCGCGTTAATAGAAAGTTCCGATTTTAGTGAAGCGCGAAACGCGCCAGGTTGATCGTCTTCACCCATCCGGTGTCGGGGTAAACGAGCAGCGCGCCGAGGGCGAGGGCAATACCGTAAGGGATGCCGGTTTCCTTGTGATGCAGACGCATCAGCCAGGCCTGGCCGCCGAGCGCATAGGGCAGCGGCCACTGCCGGAACTGGAGCAGCAGCAACGTGAGCGCGCCGCCGAACAGCGAGGCGTAAACGAGGTAGTTCAGGAGATGGTCGAAGCCGAACCACAGCCCTGCAGCTGCGGCGAGCTTGGCATCGCCGCCACCGATCCAGCCGAACGCGAAACAGGTGAAAGCGGCCACCAGCACCAATGCCCCTGCGCCGAGATGCGGCAGCGCATCCTGAATACCCATTCCGCCGAAGATCGCCAATACGGCGAAGCCCGCCACCAGCAGCAGCGAGATGCGGTTCGAAATGGTCATCGTGAAAAGGTCGCTGATCGCCGCATAGGCCATCAGGCCCGGGAACAGCAGAAGGCGCATCAAATCGAGAATCATGGCTTCAAAGGCCCGTAGCGGTGACGACGGAAAACCTAGCCAGCAGAAATGAACAATCGGACAACAAGAAAGAATTTACCAAACGCTGGCGATCCGAATCGCGACGGCGGCCAGCGCGAGGATCAATGCGGCGCAGACCAGGCCGGCGGGGTCGCGGAGCGAGATCTGAAGTCCCTGCAGGACGGAGCGGGGAATGTCGGGGTGTCTCATACGCATTACACTTTTGACGACGGCGGCTCAGCAGCATTCCGAAACAAAAAAGGCTCCGGACACCGGAGCCTTTGATGCACTCGTAACTGTCGCTTACTTGAGCGAGGTGTTGATCGAGGTGAACTTGCCGTTCAGGTTCGAGCCGAGGCCGTTAACGACTGCGATGATGGCCAGCGAGATACCGGCAGCAATCAGGCCGTATTCGATAGCGGTGGCGCCGGACTCATCCTTCATGAAACGCGAAACGAGGTTCTTCATAATACAAAACTCCATATGTGCACGTGGCTGTCGATCGTGATGCCTGGTCTCCCCGGCGTTCTCAGCACCGTGACCATGAGGGAACACTAGGAGTGGGGAATTGCAGTGCGGTTAATTCGATTGATGAAAGTCGGTCGCATTTGTCTCTTCTTTTGCACGGTAAATACCTACTTAAGACGATTTTAGAATGACTTGGGTTTGATGACACCATGCGTGTCCTTTTCGCTTCATTGCTCCTTAAGCATACCGCGGTAACTCTTGGCCTTCGAATACCGCGAGGCCGCGATGACGACACTCCCCTTCGATATCCTGAATATGTTCGGTGAGACCATCATGAAGGTGGTCCCGATCACACTGGCTCTGGCCGTGGTCTTTACGGTGCTGACGCATTTCTGGGCCTGCAATCCCGGCAAGCACTGGTGGCGCAAGACGGAGATCGTTACCGACGTGGTCTACTGGTTCTTCGTGCCGTTGATCACCCGCGTCGTGCGAATCGGACTCCTCGTGGTCGGCGCTGCCGTCGTCTTCAATATTCACGATGCCGATGAACTGATCGCCTTCTACGACAATGGCCACGGGCCGCTGGCGCAGATGCCGCTCTGGGTACAGGCGGTCTTCTTCCTCGTGGTGTCCGACTTCATGCTGTACTGGCTGCACCGGATGTATCACGGCGGCGGCTTCTGGAAATACCACGCGATCCATCACTCGTCGGAAGAGGTGGACTGGATCTCCGCCGCACGTTTTCATCCGGTCAACCTGTTTCTCGGCACCGTCGCGGTCGACGTGCTGCTATTGATGGCGGGTATCTCGCCGAACATCATGCTGTGGGTCGGACCGTTCACGACCTTCCACTCGGCTTTCGTGCACGCCAATCTGAACTGGACCCTCGGGCCGTTCAAATATGTGCTGGCGACGCCGGTGTTTCACCGCTGGCACCACACCTCGCAGGAGCGCGGCGGCAACACCAATTTCGCCGGCACGTTTCCGATCTGGGACATCATGTTCGGGACCTTCCGCATGCCGAAGGGTGAACTGCCGGACAATTACGGTGTCGACGGCGAGCCGTTGCCGACCGAATTCACCGGCCAACTGGCCTATCCGTTCAAGCAGTAGCGCGCTCTATCTTATCCTTCCCCCAAGCGCGGCGTAGCCGCGCTTGGGGGAAGGATACCTCTGGCGCCTGTGCGTCATCGCTGATTCAACTGTCAAACAGCCACGGCTCTTCAGACATACGACATCGCCCCCATTGTTTGCGGCGCGGGGGCGCCGTTGTCGCTTGCATTCCCGCCCCTTGTGAGAGGGCGTGCGGAACGCCGGGTGCCCGTTGCACCCTTGGGCCTGATGCGATGCGGTCTTCCGCAATCTAGAGTGCATCAGGACTTTCGGAGGCGCCGAGCGATTGCCCGACGTTCCGCCTGCGGTGTTTTTTCGGTTGCTTGCACTTTGCCTCGACGAACGCTCCGATCGCGAATTAAAGTCCCAAGGCGATGGGAAGGGAGCCTCAAGCGAATAGGCCGGACACGTTTCGATTTGGTCGTCCGTCACACTGTCCAGGATTCTTTCCATCCCAAGGTCGGCCGTCTCCTTGCCAGTGGCAGTGCTGGCGCAGATCCGTCCTGCCCGAAGACAGACGTTCCCCCATGAACCGCGTGACGCCGCATCTCCGGCGTCCACCGCATCCCACCCCGCGAACGTGACGATCGCGATCGCCCCTCTCGGTGGGGCAGGACGAAGGGGAATATAACCTCATAGGTATCTTGTCAACGGGAAGTAGGAAAAAATGTTTTGGCGCTTTTGCGCCCGCCCCACACCCGTCATTCCGGGGCGCGGCCGGCGCCGCAGGCGATGGGATCGAGCCCGGAATCCCGACCTGTTTTGCGCTGAACACTTCGGGCTCAGTCCGACCCGCTTAGCGGTCTGTACCGCCCTCAGGCGCCAACTGGTGTGCCTGAGAATGACGAGGAGATCACCCCGCCACTGCCGTTTCCAGTTCCTTCATCAATTAACGGCACATTTGCCATGTCGGGCGCCGGCACCGCTGCGTATCTGCTTTTGTCGGCTTGTATCGTCCCGGAGTACAGGATGTCGTTTCAGTCGAAGCGCGCGCGGATGCGTGCGGTGTTTGTGGCCCGTACCCTGGTGGCAGGGACCATGCTGTTGCCGGCGGGCGGTCTTGCGGCCCCTGCAGACGATATGATCGCGGTCAGCGTCGATCAGGCTAAGCTCGTCAAATTTCCTGAGAAGATCGCCACCATCGTGGTCGGCAACCCCCTGATTGCAGATGTGACGCTGCAGCCCGGCGGCATGGTCGTGGTGACCGGCAAGGGCTATGGCGCCACCAATGTGATCGCAATGGATCGTACGGGTGCTGTCCTGATGGATAGGCTGGTTCAGGTCGAAGGTCCGACCGACAAACTCGTCACCGTCTATCGTGGCGTCAATCGCGAGACTTACACTTGTACGCCAGAATGTCAGCAACGCGTGAGACTGGGTGACGGTGAGACCTTCTTCAGATCCGCGATCGGGCAGGCCGGGACTCTCAGTACTCAGGCCATAACGGCAGGAAATGCCGCCAGGCTCAACAACTGACCTGTGATCTCGTAAACGCGCAAATGATGCCGCATCCCATGCGGTGTCGTTCGGCGGAGACATGGTCAACAGCGGGTTAACCCATCGAGCCATCTTGTCTCGATCCGGCGAAACACTTCAACAATCTGTTTCCGATACATCTCGGTGGTAGCTATTTCCTATCACCGAGGCACTTGCAGATGTTGCTACCGCTGATCTCGATCGCGACGCTCGCCGGGCGCCTGCGCCGCTTCGGCCATAACAGCAGCGGTTCGGCCGCGGTCGAATTCGCGATGATCGCGCCGGTCTTCTTCGCGCTGATTTTTGCCATCATGGAAACCGGCATGGTGTTTCTGGCGGGGCAGGTGTTGGAGACCGCCGTACAGGATGGCTCCCGACTTTTCTATACGAGCCAGGCACCGAGCCAGGCAGACTTCAACGCCGTCATCTGCGCGCGTGCTTCCGTACTGATGGATTGCACCAAGATTGGCACCGATGTGCGTTCCTACAATCCGGGCACGGCGATCACCATTGCGGATCCGATCGACAGCAGCGGAAATTATGCCGGCACCACGCTTACCTGGCAGCCGCCGACGAACACCAATCAGACCGTCGTGACCCGCGGGTTTTATCAATGGCCTCTGTTCGTCACGGGGCTAGGCTACAACATCGCCAATATCGGTCGCGGAACCACGAGCAGCAAGCGCCTGCTGGCCGCGACATCGGCTACCGGGCCGCAGTGATGGCAGGGGTCGGGACAATGCGCGTGCGGATGGTAGCACTGGCAGCCTGGCGACGGGCCTTGCTGTTGCGAGACGATACAAGAGGCGTATCCGCGGTCGAGTTCGCGATGATCCTCCCGCTGATGTTCCTGATGTTCTTCGGCATGCTGGATGTTTCCAACGGTTTTGCCGTCGATCGCAAGGTCAGTCAGATCTCACAGGGCATCGCCGACCTGGCGTCACGCTACACGACGCTGGCGGAAACCGATGTCTCGAACTTCTTCATCATCGCCGATGCGATGCTGACGCCTTATGACAAGACGCAGCTCAAGGCGACCATCAGCCAAGTCTATATCGATCCATCGAGCAAGACCGCCAAAGTTGTGTGGAGTCGCGGCGACCAAAAGAAGGACGTGGGCACGGTCGTATCGGTTCCCACCAATCTGATCGTCAAGGACGCCAACGGGAACTATGTGGCGAACCAGTATCTGATCCTCGGCGAGGCCAACTATACATACGTGCCGACGATCGGCTGGGTCGTGCCGAAGGGCGGGCTCACGCTGTCCGATGCGATGTACACGCGGCCGCGTCAAACCTCCTGCGTCGTAATGGTGACGAGCTGCACGCCGTAACTTGCGATCATGCGCTGCGCATTTGTAGTTGCAGCGAACGATCGTCGGTCCACTTTCCCGGATCATGCTTCAGCAAAAAGGCCGCGCTCAAGAGCGCGGCCTTTTCGTATTCAGTCGATCAATGCGCAAGCATCAAGCTTGCGAATGATCGTTTAGCCTGCGGCGCGGAGATTGTCGGCCGACGACTTGCCGGAACGACGGTCAGCAACGATTTCGTAGCTGATCTTCTGGCCTTCACGCAGGGTGCCGAGACCGGCACGCTCAACGGCGGAGATGTGAACGAACACGTCGTTGCCACCATCGTCCGGCTGAATGAAGCCGAAGCCCTTGGTCGCGTTAAACCACTTCACTGTTCCCATGCTCATGGGGGTAGTCCCTTCTCAAAGATATAGTGTAGCCCACGCAACAGATGTGGGCTGGTGACATCGAATTTTTGGAAGGGTCGTCAGTCTAGACCGGCTGCACCGGGGGATAGATAATGTCGTCCGGCCGAAAATCGATTAACTCATATTAGGGGAAGCGTCCCCTCAAAACAATCCTGACGCGCACGATTTTTTGATTGCGCACGAACGGTCAGGAACGCTTACCCATCCGCGCATCGCGAGTGATCCGATACGCGGATGGGTTGTCGTTGCGATTTTAAACTGTCGACAGTTTAAACCCTGGATGCGCTTAGCGGCGACGGAACTGACCGCGCGGCGGTGCGCCACGCGGAGGACCGCCGGGACGCTCGTCCTTGTGGCGGAAAATCAGACGACCCTTTTCGAGATCGTAGGGCGACATCTCGATGGTCACGCGATCGCCGGCCAGCGTCTTGATGCGGTTCTTCTTCATCTTGCCGGCGGTGTAGGCGACGATTTCGTGTCCTGCGTCCAATTGCACGCGATAGCGTGCATCGGGGAGGATTTCGGTCACCAGTCCTTCGAACTGGATCAGCTCTTCTTTGGCCATTGTTAGCTCCAGATCGATCGGCTGTTAGCGTGGCCGCTGGGTGCGGTTCGGGGTTGTATTCGGTCGGCTTTCGCGGTGCAGGAAGGCAACGCCCTGCATCCCTTCTTTAGTCGCAGTTCCAGCCTGGTTGGCCGGACGTGAGATCGGCTCATGCCGTGCATTCTCGTGTCTCGCATTCTCGTTCCGACCATGATCCCGGTTCGGTTGCGATGCGCCGCCGTTACCGCCATGCGGACGACGACGATTGCGCGCGTTCTTGCCGGGCGCTCCGTCATTGCTGCGTGGTGCGTGCGGGGCGGAGCGACCGTTGCGCTGACCGCCACGGTTCTGGGAAGGCGACGGCCCCACGTCGTTGCGGCCTGGGGTGCGGCGGTCTTCCTTCGGAAGCGAAATGCGGATCAGCTTTTCAATATCGCGCAGATACGCCATTTCCTCGCCCGCGCAAAGCGAGATTGCGATGCCTTCGCGTCCGGCACGGGCCGTACGGCCGATTCGGTGGACATAGGTTTCCGGGATATTCGGCAGGTCGAAGTTCACCACATGGGTGATGCCGTCGACGTCGATGCCGCGGGCAGCGATGTCGGTGGCCACCAAGGTGCGGATTTCGCCGGTGCGGAACTGGGCCAGCGTGCGCTCGCGGTGGTTCTGCGACTTGTTGCCGTGGATCGCGGCGGCGGCGATGCCGGCGCGCTCGAGCCCCTTCACGACCTTGTCGGCGCCGTGCTTGGTGCGGGTGAACACAAGGGCGCGGTCAACCGTCTCGGTCTTGAGGATCTGGGCGAGGATCGTCGGCTTGGCGGAGTGATCGACCAGCATGATCCGCTGGCTGATGCGCTCCACGGTGGAGGCGACCGGGGTCACCGCAACGCGGGCCGGATCCTTGAGCATTGCCTCGGCAAGATCGGCGATGTCCTTCGGCATGGTGGCCGAGAAGAACAGCGTCTGGCGCTTGATCGGGAGCTTGGCGACGACTTTGCGGATGTCGTTGATGAAGCCCATATCGAGCATGCGGTCGGCTTCGTCGAGCACCAGGAACTCAACCATGTTGAGCTTCAGGCCGTTGCTCTGCACGAGATCGAGCAGACGGCCCGGGGTGGCGACGAGGACGTCGACGCCCTGCATCAGCGAACGGACCTGACGGCCCATCGGCACGCCGCCAATGGCCAGCGCCGATGCGAGGTGCATATGGCGCCCATAGGCATTGAAGCTGTCGAGGATCTGGCCGGAGAGTTCGCGGGTCGGGCTCAGCACTAGCACGCGGCATGTCTTGGGCTGGGGCTTGATACGGTTCTCGAGCAGACGGTGGAGGATGGGAAGCGCGAAGGAAGCGGTCTTGCCGGTGCCGGTCTGGGCGATACCGATCACGTCCTTGCCGGTGATGGCAATCGGGATGGTCTGGGCCTGGATCGGGGTCGGGGTTGTGTAGTTTTCTTCTTTAAGCGCACGGGTGATGGGATCGGCGAGGCCGAATTCCTGAAAGGTGGTCAAAAGATTAATCTTTCCAAAGTGAAAGCAGGCGCCCGGCCATGATTCAAAGACCATGGGGCCAGGGAGCGCGCGAGTGTGTCTGGGACACCCGCGTGTTTGGGGCGTCAGTTCTGGTTAGCTGAAGGGGCAAGCCAGAAACCGTCGAACTGCCCTGAGGAGATCAGAGTAAAGACGGGATCAGAACACGCGGCTCGCAAGGACCTGATGATTCTCTAGGTCGTTCGATTGATATGGAACAGCAAGGCGGCGGATTCAAGGTCAATCGGCGTGAGGGTTAAAACCAGCGACAAAATACCGCTGCATGAAATTTAGACATGAGGCAGTTTTTGGCGATTATTTAAGCTGTTTGCCGTGTGCATGATCAATTTTTCTGCACAAGAAATAAACAAAAAAGCCTCAGCGTTTTCTAAAAATCGAAAACATGCGAGTAATCCCAATCACTTAACGTGTGTTCGGGGGCTGGCACACTTCTTGCGATCTCCTTAACGCGCCGGCCGTGGGGCCGTTCTGCATTGATTTCGTCTGCGTCAGGGAGAGACCGCACATGATTACCAATTTGACTCACGCAATAGCCAAGCCGATCTCGCGTCGCAGCCTGATGGCCGCGGCAACGGGTCTGGCTCTGGGCCTGTCGGCATTTTCGCCGGCCAAAGCCGCAGACGACACCATCAAGGTCGGCGTTCTGCACTCGCTGTCGGGCACCATGGCGATTTCCGAGACCACGCTGAAGGATACCGTGCTGTTCATGATCGATCAGCAGAACAAGAAGGGCGGCGTGAACGGCAAGAAGCTCGAAGCCGTGGTGGTCGATCCGGCATCGAACTGGCCGCTGTTCGCCGAAAAGGCGCGCGAGCTGATCACCAAGGACAAGGTTGCCGTCGTGTTCGGCTGCTGGACCTCGGTGTCGCGCAAGTCGGTTCTCCCGGTGTTCAAAGAACTGAACAACATCCTGTTCTATCCCGTGCAGTACGAGGGCGAAGAGTCCGAGCGTAACGTGTTCTACACCGGCGCCGCTCCGAACCAGCAGGCGATCCCGGCCGTCGACTACCTGATGAAGGACGAGAAGGTGAAGCGCTGGGTGCTGGCCGGCACCGACTACGTCTATCCGCGCACCACGAACAAGATTCTCGAAGCCTACTTGAAGTCGAAAGGCGTCAAGCAGGAAGACATCATGATCAACTACACGCCGTTTGGTCATAGTGACTGGCAGACGATCGTCGCCGACATCAAGAAGTTCGGCTCGGCCGGCAAGAAGACCGCCGTGGTCTCGACCATCAATGGTGACGCCAATGTTCCGTTCTACAAGGAGCTCGGCAACCAGGGCATCAAGGCGACCGACATTCCGGTGGTTGCGTTCTCGGTGGGTGAAGAAGAACTCGCCGGCATCGACACCAAGCCGCTGCTCGGCCATCTCGCGGCCTGGAACTACTTCCAGTCGATCAAGAATCCTGAGAACGAGAAGTTCATCAAGGAGTGGCAGGCCTTCACCAAGAATCCGAAGCGCGTGACCAACGACCCGATGGAAGCCACCGTGATCGGCTTCAACATGTGGGTGAAGGCGGTCGAGAAGGCCAAGTCGATCGAAGCCGACAAGGTTATCGACGCACTGCCCGGCATCGAAGCCAAGAACCTGACCGGCGGTACCTCGAAGATGCTGCCGAACCACCACATCACCAAGCCGGTGTTCATTGGCGAGATCAAGGCCAATGGCCAGTTCGACGTGGTCTGGAAGACCCCGGCGCTGGTGGCTGGCGATGCATGGTCGAAGGAGCTCGACGGCTCCAAGGACCTGATCGGCGACTGGGTCGGCAAGAAGTGCGGCAACTTCAACACCAAGACCAACAAGTGCGGCGGTCAGGGTTCCTGATCTCGCTCTGAGGTTCTGTGTTCTCCATCATTGCGGGCATTTTTCGCCCGCAATGATGATCCTCCCGAGACTCTTCTGACACGAGACTCCCAAAACTGGAGAAGGCGGTGAATCCGTCGCCTTCTCTTTTTTCTTCGGCCGGGGTTTTCCAGTGACTGATCTCCTTTATCGTTTCCGCGCGATCGCTGTTGCATTTCTGCTGATCGTCGCGACCGCTATTCCGGCCTTTGCGGGTCCTTTCGAGGATGCCGTCGCCAAATTCGCCAATGATGATTTCTCCGACAGCGACGAGGCCGTGGGCATCATCGCCACCTCGGGCCATCCGCAGGCTTTCGCTGTGATCACCGCGCTGCAGGAAGGCCGCCTCTCCGCCGATCCCGACAGCAAGAAGGTTTATCTCACTGGCACCGACGGTAAGGTGACCGATGCTGCCACCGGCGAGGCCGTCGCTGAAGTACCGGCCAGCGCCGCCGCGGTGCGCCTCAATAATCGTCTTCGTCGCAACATCGAATCCGCACTGGGCGGACTCACGCTGATGTCGCCCGATCCCGCCAAGCGCATCGCCTCGGCGCAGTCGGTGTTCAAAAGCCACGAGACCGCGATGCTGCCGGTGATCGAGACCGCGCTGGAGAAAGAAACCAACAAGGTCGCCAAACAGGCCTTTACCGAGGCCCGTGCTGCGATCCTGCTCTACAAGGAAGATGCGACCGAGGCCGAGAAGATCGAATCCATTGCGATTATCAAGGGGCGCGGCGATCAGGACGCGCTGGCGCTGCTCACCAGTCTGCCGGCCGATCAGACCGTTGGTGTCGCGCGCAGCGCGGCCAGCGCTGTCACCGCCATCAACAGCCGGCAGACGCTGTGGTCGATCGGCCAGAACGCCTGGTACGGCCTGTCGCTCGGCTCGGTTCTCTTGCTCGCTGCCATTGGCCTCGCCATCACCTTCGGCGTGATGGGCGTCATCAACATGGCGCATGGCGAGATGGTGATGATCGGTGCCTATGTCACCTTCGTGGTGCAGGACGTGATCCGCACCAGCTATCCCGGCCTGTTCGACTACTCGCTGCTGATGGCCGTGCCGCTGGCCTTCATCGTCGCTGGTCTGCTCGGTATCGTCATCGAGCGCACCATTATCCGCTTCCTCTATGGCCGTCCGCTGGAAACGCTGCTGGCGACCTGGGGTCTGTCGCTGGTGCTGCAGCAGGCGGTGCGCACCATGTTTGGCCCGACCAATCGCGAGGTCGGCAATCCCTCATGGATGTCCGGCGCATTCGAGCTGGGTCAGCTCACGATCACCTACAACCGGCTCTGGATCCTGTGCTTCACGCTTGCCGTGTTTGCGATCCTGCTGGCGATGCTGCGCTACACCTCGATCGGACTCGAGATGCGCGCCGTCACCCAGAATCGCCGCATGGCCGCGTCCATGGGCATCGCAACCTCGCGCGTGGATGCGCTGACCTTCGGTCTCGGCTCCGGCATTGCGGGCATTGCCGGCGTGGCGCTCTCCCAAATCGACAACGTCTCGCCCAATCTCGGCCAGAGCTACATTATCGACAGTTTCATGGTCGTGGTGTTCGGCGGCGTCGGGAATCTGTGGGGCACGCTGGTCGGTGCGTTCTCGCTCGGCATCGCCAACAAGTTCCTGGAGCCGGTCGCCGGCGCCGTGCTTGGCAAGATTGCCATCCTGGTGCTGATCATCCTGTTCATTCAGAAACGGCCGCGCGGTCTGTTCGCGCTCAAGGGCAGGGCGATCGAAGCATGACGCCGCATTTCCTCACCCGAACGCTGGACCGCAGCGCCACGATCTTCCTGCTGATTGTCGCCGCGGTCGGCATTCTCATTCCGCTGTCGAACCTTTTGCTGCCGGCGGACTCGCCGCTGCAGGTGCCGACCTATCTGATGGCGCTGTTCGGCAAATATGTCTGCTACGCCATTCTCGCGCTCTCTATCGATCTGATCTGGGGCTATTGCGGCATTCTCTCGCTCGGTCACGGCGCCTTCTTCGCGCTCGGCGGCTATGCCATGGGCATGTATCTGATGCGCCAGATCGGCTCGCGCGGCGTCTATGGCAACCCGATCCTGCCGGACTTCATGGTATTCCTGAACTACAAGGCGCTGCCGTGGTACTGGTATGGCTTCGACATGTTCTGGTTCGCCGCGGCGATGGTGCTGATCGCGCCGGGCATCCTGGCTTTCGTGTTCGGCTGGCTCACCTTCCGCTCGCGCGTGTCTGGCGTGTATCTGTCGATCATCACGCAGGCGATGACCTATGCGCTGCTGCTGGCGTTCTTCCGCAACGATTTCGGCTTCGGCGGCAATAACGGCCTCACCGATTTCAAGGACATCCTCGGATTCAACGTACAGGCCGACGGCACCCGCGCGGCGCTGTTCGCGCTGAGCTGTCTGGCGCTGATCATCGGCTTCCTCGTCTGCCGTGCCATCGTGACCTCGAAGCTCGGCAAGGTGCTGATCGCCATACGTGACGCGGAATCCCGCACGAGATTCTTGGGCTACCGTGTCGAATCCTACAAGCTGTTCGTGTTCACGCTGTCGGCCTGCATGGCCGGCGTTGCGGGTGCGCTCTATGTGCCGCAGGTGGGCATCATCAATCCCGGTGAATTCGCCCCGGCGAACTCGATTGAAGCAGTCATCTGGGTCGCGGTCGGTGGCCGTGGCACGCTGGTCGGTGCGGCGCTCGGCGCAGTCGTGGTCAACTACGCCAAGACGGTGTTCACATCTGGCGCCCTTGCTCCCTACTGGCTGTTCATGCTCGGTGCGCTGTTCATTCTCGTGACGCTGTTGCTGCCGAAGGGCATCATCGGCACCTTCAATGCGTGGTCGGAAAGTCGCAAAGCCAGCAATAGCGCGAATGCCGATAGCGCCGCAGCGGAAGATGGCGTCACCAAACCCCATCTGGCGGAGAAGGCGTGATGACCGTGATTGAAACGCCAGCCCCCGTAACGCCGGCCTCCCACGCGCCCGCGGTGATCGATCCTGTGGTCGCGGCGCGCGAAGCCGAGGCCCGTCAGAAGCGCATCACCTCCGCGCAGCTCTATCTCGACGGCGTCCACGTCTCGTTCGACGGCTTCCATGCCATCAACAATCTGTCGATGGTGCTCGCGCCCGGCGAGATGCGCGCCATTATCGGCCCCAATGGTGCCGGCAAGACCACGATGATGGACATCATCACTGGCAAGACCAAGCCGGACGAGGGCGACGTCTATTTCGACGGCATTCACGACCTGACGCTGCTGGATGAGACCAAGATCGCCGAGCTCGGCATCGGCCGCAAATTCCAGAAGCCGACGGTGTTCGAGAGCCAGACGATTTACGACAATCTCCTGCTGGCGCTGAATGTCGATCACAGCGTGCGCGGCACGCTGTTCTGGCGGAGCAATCGTGCCGAAGCCGAGAGCATCGACAAGGTGCTTGAGACCATTCGCCTTACGGACTCGCGCGACCGTCTCGCCGGCAATCTCTCCCACGGCCAGAAACAGTGGCTCGAAATCGGCATGCTGCTGGCGCAGGATCCGAAGCTGCTGCTGGTGGATGAGCCCGTCGCAGGCATGACCGATGTCGAAACGCACCAGACGGCCGAACTGCTGAAGGCGATCAATCGCGACAACAAGACAGTGATGGTCGTCGAGCACGACATGACCTTCGTGCGCGAACTCGGCGTCAAGGTGACGTGTCTGCACGAAGGCACCGTTCTGGCCGAAGGCACCATCGATCAGGTGTCGACCAACGACCGCGTGGTCGAAGTGTATTTGGGGCGCTGACGCATGATCCCGAAAAGTGGAAACCGGTTTTCGGACCAGATCATGCGCAAGGATTAGGTCATATGCTGAAGGTCGATAATATCAGCCTCTATTACGGTGCCGCTCAGGCGCTGCGTGGTGTCACAGTGTCGGCTGAACCTGGTAAGGTCACCTGTGTTCTCGGCCGCAATGGCGTTGGCAAGACGTCACTGCTGCGCGCCATGGTCGGCCAGCAGGCAATCTCGTCAGGTTCGATCACCTTCGACGGTCAGGACATCTCGACGCTGAAGCCGTTCGAGCGGGCGCGGCGCGGCATTTCTTTCGTACCGCAGGGGCGCGAGATATTTCCGCTGCTCACGGTGGAAGAAAACCTCAAGACCGGCTATGCGCCGCTGAAGCGCGCCGACCGCAACATTCCCGACGATGTGTTCTCGCTGTTTCCGGTGCTGAACTCGATGCTTGGCCGGCGCGGCGGCGATCTCTCCGGCGGCCAGCAGCAGCAGCTTGCCATCGGCCGTGCGCTGGTGATGCGACCGAAGCTCCTGCTACTGGATGAGCCGACTGAAGGCATCCAGCCCTCGATCATCAAGGATATCGGCCGCGCCATTTCCTATCTGCGCTCGCTCGGCAATATCGCTATCGTCCTCGTGGAACAGTATCTCGACTTTGCCTGCGAACTCGGCGACAACTTCGCCGTGATGGATCGCGGTGCGGTGAAATACACCTGTGACCGCAGCACGCTCGATCCCGCCGAGATCAGCCGCCAGATGGCGCTGTAACGCGGGCTCAAAGCCGGAGAGTGCATGCAGGCTGACAAGACGACATTGTCGCCATCGGCGATCTTCGCCGCTAATCGTGCCCGCGGCGCGGTGGCGTTCGACGTGCATCTGGTGGAGGGCAAGACCCGCCGCCGCCAGTTGCATGAATCCGGCTCGCTGCGCGTGCGCTTCCCGTCTCCCGAAGATCACGGCCTGTCTGCGATGTTCGTCAACACCGCCGGCGGCGCGGCAGGCGGCGACCGTTTCGATATCGATATTGCGGCCGGCGAGGGCACCAGCCTGACAGTGACCACGGCAGCCGCCGAGAAGATCTATCGCTCCCATGGCCCCGCCGCCGAAATCAACATCGCGCTAAAGGCCGAGGCCGGCGCGCATCTGTCCTGGCTGCCGCAGGAAACCATCCTGTTCGATCAGGCCCGCACCATCAGGCGCATCGATATCGATCTGGCCGATCGCGCGACGCTTTTACTTTGCGAGATCGTGGTGTTCGGTCGTGCGGCCATGGGCGAGGTGATGCAGACGGGGTCTTTCGTCGACCGCTGGCGCCTGCGTCGCGGTGGCAGGCTGGTGTTCGCGGAAAACGTGCGGCTGGATGGCGATATCGCCGCGAAACTGGCCAGACCGGCAATCGGCAATGGCGCGGTGGCCATCGGCACGGCGCTGATCGTGCCCGGCGACGAGGCGCTCATCGAGCGGCTACGCGAAGCCACGGATGGCGCTGGCGGCGAAGTCGGTATCTCCTGCTGGAACGGCTTTGCAATGGCCCGCTTCTGTGCACAAGATGCGGCGAAGCTGCGCGCCGACATGATGGCGGTGCTTGGACGATCAGGCGCGATGCTGCCGCGCATGTGGCTCAACTAAACTTATTCAGAGACCTGCAATGAACCTGTCTCCCCGCGAAAAAGACAAGCTCCTGATCTCGATGGCCGCCATCGTGGCGCGACGCCGGCTCGAGCGCGGCGTCAAGCTCAACCATCCCGAGGCCATCGCCATCATCTCCGATTTCATCGTCGAGGGCGCGCGCGACGGCCGCACCGTTGCCGAGCTGATGAAATCCGGCGCCGAGGTCATCACCCGTGCGCAATGCATGGATGGGATCGCCGAGATGATCCATGACATTCAGGTGGAAGCGACGTTCCCCGACGGGACGAAGCTCGTCACGGTGCACGAACCAATCCGCTAGTTCAAACTCCGTCATGCCCGGGCTTGACCCGAGCATCCATCTTCAGCGCTCTAAGGCGTGGATGGCCGGTCAAGCCCGGCCATGACACCGAGAAAATCGAGAGGTCACATGATCCCCGGCGAACTCTTCATCCAGGACGGCGAGATTGAGCTCAATGCCGGGCGCAAGACCGTCACGCTGACGGTGGCAAATTCCGGCGATCGGCCGATCCAGGTCGGCTCGCACTATCATTTCTTCGAGACCAATCCGGCGCTGAAATTCGACCGCAAAAAAGCTCGCGGCATGCGCCTCGACATCGCCGCCGGCACGGCCGTGCGCTTCGAGCCGGGCCAGAGCCGCGATGTGCAACTGGTCGAACTCGCCGGCAAACGCACGATCTATGGTTTCCGCGGCGATGTGATGGGGAAGCTCTGAGCGCCTAGCCGCCGGCGCTGTCCATCATGAACGAGCGGAAATATCGATCGATGGCCAGCGAGATCACGACGACCGAGACGAACAGAAGAGAGCTGTATAATGACCAACGTCCGATATCGTTACGGAACGATCGGATGCCGAGGATCACGAACCAGATGCCCAGAGCGATGCTGAACCAGTTGAACCAGGTGACGAGGATCGCTTCAGCGGCGTCCAGTTCGGCAATGAAGCCATCCGGAAATCCGAGCCACATGACGCGGGTCATGTATAGCCAGAACGTCAGCGCGAACAGCAGGCATGCCGCAGCAAATGGATAGACGTTCTTCCATCTCACGATATCGGTCTCCGCTTCAGATCCCGACGCCGCGCGCCTTGTTGGGGTGCGCGAAGCTATGGAAGTCGCGGGTCACGCCGTCAATGAACGAAGGCGCAGGCTGCGCACTGATCGGGATGTCTGCGTCCCCGGCGGCATCGCTGCGTTCGAATCCACTCTCCTCATCTTCCATCGTTGGGAAGGCTTGATCTCATGCCCGTGAAAATCAAACGCTCCGTCTATGCCGACATGTTCGGCCCGACCACCGGCGATCGCGTGCGGCTCGCCGACACCGATCTGATCATCGAGGTGGAGAAGGACTTCACCATCTATGGCGAGGAGGTGAAGTTCGGCGGCGGCAAGGTGATCCGCGACGGCATGGGGCAGTCGCAGGCGACGCGCGCGCAGGGCGCCGTCGATACCGTCATCACCAACGTGCTGATCGTCGATCACTGGGGCATCGTGAAAGCCGACGTGGCACTCAAGGGCGGCATGGTCCACGCCATCGGCAAGGCCGGCAATCCCGATATTCAGCCGGGCGTGACCATCAATGTCGGTCCCGGCACCGACGTCATCGCGGGGGAGGGCAAGATCCTCACCGCCGGCGGTTTCGACAGCCACATCCATTTCATCTGTCCGCAGCAGATCGAACACGCGCTGATGTCCGGTGTCACGTCGATGTTAGGGGGCGGCACCGGCCCGTCGCACGGCACCTTCGCGACGACCTGTACGCCCGGTCCGTGGCACATCGCGCGGATGATCCAGTCTTTCGATGCGTTCCCGGTCAATCTCGGCATTTCCGGCAAGGGTAATGCCTCGAAGCCCGCGCCGCTGGTGGAAATGATCAATGCCGGTGCCTGTGCGCTGAAGCTGCACGAGGACTGGGGCACCACGCCTGCCGCGATCGACAACTGCCTCAGCGTCGCCGACGACTACGACGTGCAGGTGATGCTGCATTCCGACACGCTGAACGAGTCCGGCTTCGTCGAGGACACCATCAAGGCCTTCAAGGGCCGCACCATCCACGCCTTCCATACCGAAGGTGCCGGCGGTGGCCATGCGCCCGATATCATCAAGGTTGCGGGCCTCAAGAACGTGCTGCCGTCATCGACCAATCCGACACGGCCATTCACGCGCAACACCATCGATGAGCATCTGGACATGCTGATGGTGTGCCACCATCTCGATCCCTCCATTGCGGAAGATCTTGCGTTTGCCGAAAGCCGCATCCGCAAGGAGACGATCGCCGCCGAAGACATCCTGCACGATCTCGGCGCACTCTCCATGATGTCTTCGGACAGTCAGGCCATGGGCCGGCTCGGCGAAGTCATCATCCGGACCTGGCAGACCGCCGACAAGATGAAGAAGCAGCGCGGGTCGCTGAAGGAAGACAAGGGCAACAACGACAATTTCCGCGTCAAGCGCTACATCGCCAAGTACACGATCAACCCCGCCATCGCCCATGGTGTCTCGAAGCTGATTGGCTCGGTGGAGAAGGGCAAGATGGCGGATCTGGTGCTGTGGTCGCCGGCGTTCTTCGGTGTGAAGCCGGATCTGGTGATCAAGGGCGGCTCGATCGTGGCGGCCCCGATGGGCGATCCGAACGCGTCCATTCCCACGCCGCAGCCCGTGCATTATCAGCCGATGTTCGGCGCCTTCGGCCGTGCGCTGACCCAGTCGTCGGTGGTGTTTACATCGGGTGCGGCGGTGGCCGGCGGTCTCGCCAAGAAGCTTGGCATTCAGAAGTCGCTCTATGCGGTGGAAAATGTCCGCGACGGGATCTCGAAGAAGAGCATGATCCATAACGGCGCGACGCCGAAGATCGAGGTGGATTCGGAGACCTATGAGGTGAGGGCGGATGGCGAGCTTTTGACCTGCGAGCCGGCGGAAGTGCTGCCGATGGCGCAGAGGTACTTTATGTATTGAGGTGAGCTCGACGGTTGCGGTCTCCCTCCCTCCTGCGCAGCGGGTCGGCCGATAGGCCGGGGTGGGGTGTTTCCGCACGCTCAGGAGTTTGCGGCACCCCCACCCGACCGCGCTACGCGCGGCCACCCTCCCCGCAAGGGGGAGGGATAAGAAAGCGCCCCCTTCCTCCCCCTCGCATTCCCCCCTAATGTCCGTCCCGGCATTCTTAGCCATAACAACAAACCGGGAGGACTCCCCTTGATCTACGTCGTTGCCACTTTGTCCGTGAAACCCGAAGCCCGCGCCGAACTGATCGAAGCTGCCAAGGCTTGTATCGCCGAGACCCGCAAGGAAGCGGGTAACATCGCCTATGATCTGCACGAGAGCGTTACTGATCCGACCCGCATGGTGTTCGTCGAGCAATGGGAGAATGCCGAGGCACTGGTGCCGCACCGGACGCAGGAACATATGAAGACCTTCGGCCGCGTCGCGGTGAAATGCTTCAGCGCACCTCCGAAGATCGAAATCATCACCCCGGCTGACGTCGTGGTGCGTTAAACCAAACGAGAGATTCCATGATCCGCGCGACTGAGGTCAAAGGCCAATACAACTGGAAAGAGGCGGCGGTAGACACCGTCGTTCTCGACTTCGACGATCGTCATCGTCGCCGCATGGCGATGACGGGGACGCGCGGACTGGAATTCCTGCTCGATCTCGAAAACGCCGTCGCCCTGCGGGGCGGCGACGCTTTGGTGCTGGAAGACGGCCGCCTGATCGAGGTGGTCGCAGCGCCGGAGCCACTGATCGAGATCCGTGGTACCGATCCCGGCCATCTGGTGCGGCTCGCATGGCATCTCGGCAATCGCCATCTGCCGACGCAGATCATGGCCAAGGGCCTGCGCATCCGCAGCGATCATGTCATCGAGGAGATGGTGAAGGGTCTTGGCGCCAAGGTCATCGAGATCGAAGCACCGTTCGATCCCGAAGGCGGCGCCTATGCCGCTGCGCATGAGCCGGCAGGTCATGGACATCATGATCATGATCATGCTCATCACGATCATGGACACAGTCACGACGATCATGGGCACGACCACCATGGGCACAGCCATGACGCGCACGGTCATGCCGGTCATGGCCATGACCAGCATGTCCATGACGAGCATTGCGGTCACGATCATCATCATGATCACGACAGCAAGCACGACCACCACGGTCATTCTCATGCTCATGACCACAAATAAAGCGGCGGACGACAGCCCGCCGAACGACTCTCCCGCCTTGTCTGCCGACGAAGGCGCTGCGCTGTACCGGCTGATGACCTGGCTGTCGCCGGCTTTTCCGGTCGGCGCGTTTTCCTATTCCAGCGGTATCGAATGGGCGGTGGAAGCAGGCGACATCACCGATGCTGCCAGCCTGCAGGACTGGTTGTCGGCGATGCTGTCCGATGGCGCAGGGTTTTGCGATGGCGTGTTTCTCGCGCATGTGCACCGCGCGGCGTCCGACGGCGACGACAAGGCATTGCGCGAGGTTGCCGAACTCGCCAGCGCCTTCGTGCCATCAAGGGAACGTCAGCTGGAGACCACCACGCAAGGCAAGGCCTTCATCGAGATCGCACGCAATGCCTGGTCGCATGAGGGTATGGAGCGGCTGATCGCGATATGCGACAGCCCGATTGTCTATCCCGTTGCCGTCGGACTTGTGAGCGCCGCCCATGGTGTGCCGCTCTCCGCAACGATGCATGGTTTCTTCCACGCTGTGGTCTCGAACTGGATTTCCGCGGGCGCGCGGCTGGTGCCGCTCGGCCAGACCGACAGCCAGCGCGTACTTGCAGCGCTGGAGCCTGTCGTCGTGACCACCGGCCATCGTGCCATGATGGCATCCCTCGACGATCTCGGCGGTGCGACATTCCGCTCTGACATCGCCAGCATGCGTCACGAGACGCAGTATACGCGGCTGTTCAGGTCATGATGGCTCCAGCTCAAATCACACACCTGACCCCTCATGGTCGCCTGAACGCAATCGCGTTCCGGCTGGAGGAGCGCGCCGCTTGGCGCGCGTCTCGAACCATGAGTTGCTTGGCACATCCTTCGAGACGCGGCGAAGCCGCCGCTCCTCAGGATGAGGGCCGTCGCTTCATCCTCAACCGAAAGCACCCCTGACATGTCCAGTTTTCACGGTCCGCTCCGCGTCGGCATTGGCGGTCCCGTCGGCTCCGGCAAGACCGCGCTGATGGATTTGCTGTGCAAGACCATGCGCGAGCGCTACGACATCGCGGCGATCACCAATGACATCTACACGAAGTGGGATGCCGAATATCTGGTGCGCTCGGGCTCGTTGACGGCGGATCGCATTGCTGGCGTCGAAACTGGCGGCTGTCCGCATACGGCGATCCGCGAGGACGCCTCGATGAACCTCGCCGCCGTTGCCGACATGCGCGTCAAGTTTCCCGATCTCGACATGGTGCTGATCGAGTCCGGCGGCGACAACCTCGCGGCGACCTTCTCGCCGGAACTGGCCGATATCACCATCTATGTCATCGACGTTGCGGCCGGCGACAAGATCCCCTCCAAGGGGGGGCCGGGTATCACGCGCTCCGACCTGCTGGTGATCAACAAAATCGATCTGGCGCCCTATGTCGGGGCTTCGCTCGAGAAGATGGACGTCGACGCCAAACGGATGCGCGGGGTCAGGCCCTTCGTGATGACCAACATGAAGACGCAGGAAGGTCTCGACCGGATTATCTCATTCATTGAGAGCAAGGGCGGCCTTAAGGCCAAGGCGGTCGCCTGAGACTTGTGAATAAGGCCTCTGCCGTAGTTCTCACGAGCGGGCTTCGACTTGAGGCGTTCATATTGGGTTGGCTATAACGACGGGCTGGTCGATGCCCGTCGGCTAATGTGTCGTGTGATATTGCGTTAAGCCTGTTTTTCAAGATTTGTCCGGTCCGGAAATAATTTCCATCGGGCTGGAACCAAATTGTTCCGGCATGATTGGCATACTCCTGAGCCGCTGACCCGGCAGCAACGTCCTAATTTCCCGAGTATCCGTGTGGTCCGGCTTGGTTTCATCATCGCATTACTGGCACTGGTCGGAGCTCTGCTCTCCGGCCTTGCGGCCTATCGCGTGCATGACCAGGAGCTGGCGATCGAGAATATCGCGCTGGGCCGGGCCGTGGATATCCATGCCAGCCTGGTGCAGGAGCGTTTGACCGAGCGCGAATTGCTGGCGCGCGTCGCAGCCGGGCTGTTTCGTGCGCCGACGGTCATGAAGGCCAATATGCTGCAGCCGCTGCGGGCCTCGATCTACGCCTTCAAGACCGATTTCGCGATTGCCGCCTGGATCGCTCGCCTGCAGCCGAACGAATTCGCGGCCGCCAGCGCGGAGCTGGCCAGTGCCGGCTACCGCAATCCTACGATCCGCAGCTACAACGACGATCGCCTCGATGCCAGGGCGCTGGGGCAGCCGCTCGACGTGCTGATGGATGTGGAGCCGCGCAATTCCGTCACCGAAGGCTTTGCCGGTCGCGCCCTGAATTTCTCTCCCGTCACAGGTCCAACGCTGGTGCGCGCCGTGAACGAGGGCAAGCCGGTCGCCTCCAGCCCCACGCCGCTGCAGCAGCCCGATGGACCACTGGGATTGGTACTGGTGACGCCAGTTGTGCCCGAAGGCGATCCCGCGCCGGCGGGCTTCGTGTCGTTCTCCTATGAACTTGGACCGTTGATGCTGGCCAATGACGAGATGTCATTGTTCTCGGTGGCGTTGAAAGATCCGCGCGTCGCTGATGGCGAAATCGTCGCCGACGACGATGGCAGGGTAACGGCGCGCCCGCTGGTGGCGAATGGTCCTGCGCTGGCAGTCCTGCGCACGGTTTCGTTCGGCGGGCGTGACTGGTCGCTGGGCTATTATCCGAAGGTCAATACCGAGCTGCGCGCGCAGCGCACCGCGATCATCGTCGGCGGGTTCGGCCTCGCGCTGACGGCTATTGTTTGCGGGCTGTTCGGCTATGTCTCCTACGCCAATCTGCGGCTGCGGCGCGAGGTGGAGATACGCATCGGCTTCGAACGTCGCCTGACCGCCGTCATCGACGAGCTCAATCATCGCGTGAAAAACATTTTGGCGGTGATCCAGTCCATCGTGACACGCACGCTGCGCCACGGCTCCGATGTGGACAACGCGCGCGATCTCCTGATCGGCCGTATTCACGCGATGTCGAATGTTGTGTCGCTGCTGAGCGAGAGCCAGTGGCAGGGCGTGCAGCTCAAGGGCCTGTTCGAGGCGCGAGCGATCCCGCATGCCGACCGTATCGCACTGGAAGGTCCGGATATCATTGTCAGCGCGCGCGCCGCGCAGAGCCTGTCGCTGCTGTTCTTTGAACTGGCCTCGCATTCCGACGAGGGCCTGTCTTTGGTCGGCAAGCATCCGCATATTGTTGCGCATTGGGAGATTACGGGCAGCGAGCCGGATGGGCTGTTCAATTTCCGCTGGGAAGAGTTCAACACCAGCGAAGCAACGCGGCGCCCGGACAGCGATTTCGGTCTGGTGCTACTCGATCGCGTGGCGCCGGAAGCGCTAGGTGGTACGGCGAAGCGCTACTTCACCGACGTGTCCTACGTCTATGAACTGACGGCACCCGTCGAAACGGTAATCGACATGACCGAGCGCGACCGGACAGAAGCGCTGGCGAAGCCGATCAGATAATCGATCCCCTCTGCCAATCGAAGCGATGTCCCTCACCTGGTTTGCGGGGACGCGTGCGCCACGGGGCGTCGGAACAATGTTCTTTATCGGAGCATGATCTCTCGACAAACGATCTCGTTCGTCGGCGAAAGCCGGTATCCACTTTTCGGGATCATGCTCTAGCTTCCATTCACCCAACAAAAAAGCCGGCGTTTCCGCCGGCTTTCGTATTTGTCGTATCAACCGCGCCTATTAGTGCGCAGCTTCCAGAGCGGCAGCTTCCGCCTTGGCGATGGTGCCCTTGACCGCGGTCTGCACCTTCTCGAAGGCGCGGACTTCGATCTGACGGACACGCTCGCGCGAGACGCCGAACTCCGAGGCGAGATCTTCCAGCGTCATCGGTTCATCGGCGAGGCGACGCGCCTCGAAGATGCGCCGTTCGCGCGGGTTGAGGACACCGATGGCGCCGTTCAGCGCCTGACGGCGATGATCGAATTCCTCGTGCTCCGCCATGATGGTTTCCTGATTGGGCGAGTTATCGACCAGCCAGTCCTGCCATTCGCCGGCTTCGCCGTCGTCACGGATCGGCGCGTTGAGCGACGCGTCGCCACCGAGGCGGCGGTTCATGTCGATCACGTCCTGTTCCGTCACGCCGAGACGCGTGGCGATCAGCTTCACCTGGTCGGGGCGAAGATCGCCTTCGTCCAGGGCGGAAATCTTGCTCTTCGCCTTACGCAGGTTGAAGAACAGCTTCTTCTGGTTCGCGGTGGTGCCCATCTTCACGAGCGACCACGAACGCAGGATGTACTCTTGAATCGACGCCTTGATCCACCACATGGCGTAGGTGGCCAGGCGGAAGCCTTTCTCCGGCTCAAAGCGTTTCACAGCCTGCATCAAACCGACGTTGCCTTCCGAGACAACTTCGGAGATCGGCAGACCGTAGCCGCGATAGCCCATGGCAATCTTGGCGACGAGTCGCAGATGGCTGGTCACAAGGTGATGTGCCGCGTCGCGATCGTCGTGCTCGCGCCAACGCTTGGCAAACATATATTCCTGCTGAGGTTCCAACATCGGAAACTTGCGGATCTCGGCGAGGTAATGCGAGAGGCCGGATTCTCCATTGAGAACCGGAAGGGTAGCTGTACGGGCCATTATGATGCCCTCCAGTGGTTCAGACCCCCGATAGCGGCGGGCCAGGCAGCGAGCGCTTTGTTAAAGCCGCCCTGGCTGCGATGTTCCGCGTCTCATTTGACGCAGGTGCAACATACACCCTACTACAAGCGTATTGAAAGTGAATTCCCTGTCACGTTCCCGTGGGGCCAATATAAGCGTTTGGAAAGGCTTACTTTTTTATATGCATCTGCGTCATTCTGGCACGGCCATATGGGCTCTCAGAACCGCCAAATCGTGAGGAAGCTCGCTGGTCCACTCCAGAATCTCGCCCGTGCGAGGGTGCTCCAGAGCCAGCAAATAGGCGTGAAGCGCCTGCCGGTCGAGCGCTTCCAGCGCGGCGCGGCTCTTTACGCCCAGCGACGACGCCTTGGTCTTGAAATGCGAGCCATAGACCGAATCCCCCATCAGCGGATGCTGGATATGCGCCAGATGCACGCGGATCTGGTGCGTCCGCCCGGTCTCCAATTGGCAAGCGAGCAGGGTGGCGATCGGCTTGCCGTGGCGATCGGGGAATTCCTGCAGCACTTCCCAATGGGTGACGGCATCGCGGCCACCTTCGCGGACGGCCATTTTCTCGCGGGCATGGGGATGCCGGTCGATCGGTGCTTCCACCGTGCCGCGCGGCCGGTTCGGAATGCCCCAGGCGAAGGCCATATAGCCGCGCCGCATCTCGTTGGTGCGGCCGTGATCGGCGAATTGCGCCGTCAGCGACGCATGGGCGGCGTCGTTCTTGGCGACCACCATCAATCCGGTGGTGTCCTTGTCCAGCCGGTGCACGATGCCCGGCCGCTTGACGCCGCCGATCCCCGACAAGGATGCCCCGCAATGGGCGATCAGCGCGTTCACCAGCGTGCCCGTCTCGTGGCCGGCGGCGGGATGCACAACGAGCCCCTTGGGCTTGTTGATGACGATGACGTCCTCGTCCTCGAACACGATATCGAGGGCGATATCCTCGCCTTCGGGCTCCGGCGCGATGGCGGGCGGCACGTCGATTGTGATCGTATCGCCGGCAGCGACATGATAAGCGGGGTCGCGCACGGGGGTGGGGTCTTGCGAAGACCGGGTGATCGTCACCTGGCCGGCGAGGATCAGCGCCTTCAGCCGCGACCGCGACAAAGCCGGGCTGCGCACGGCGAGCACGCGATCGAGCCGGGTCGAGCCTTCGTCGCCCTGCACCGTGACATCCAGCCGTTGATCGTTCATTCCGTAAAGCCTTACCTGACAGAAGCGTGTTGCTTCGAGAGCCGTGAATTAAGAGACGAGTGTTTGCATGACCCAGCCCGCCGCCGATAGCGCGCCCGAACCGACCCTTGAACAGGCCGCCATGATCGCGCGCGTCCGCCGCATGATGCTGATCGCGGGCCTGACCACCGCCTTGGGCGTCGGCGCGCTGCTCGTTGTGATCGGCTACCGCCTTTTCCGCACGGATGGAAGCACTGTGACGTCGGCGACGACCGCGACCCTGCCGAAAGGCGCCAAAATCCTCTCCACGGGGGTAGCCGGCGACCGGATCGTGCTGACGCTGGACGTCGGCGGCAGCACCGAAATCCGCACTTTCGACGCCAAGAGCCTGAAACCCGCGGGAACGCTGAAATTCGCCAGCGAGCCCTGAGGTTCGCTTGCGAACCCCAAGGGTTCGTCAAAACGAACCCAAGGGTTCGCCTGCGAACCATAACCATATAAGTGGGCGAGGGGGCGGCAGCATCTTGCAGCCACCGCCATTCCCGGCTATCCCCTCCCGCGCACGCTCCGTTCGTCTAACGGTTAGGACATGGCCCTCTCAAGGCTAAAATAAGGGTTCGATTCCCTTACGGAGCGCCAAATTGTCACCATTCGGAATAAAACTGTGAATCTCGTCCTCGGTGATCAGATTCGGTAGTGCGTAACCCAAACGTTTCTTAGGCGACCTTTTGAACGCTGGTCCGATGCTCCGGTCGTGTAACGGACATGGATTCTTCTTCGGTGTCTTGGGGAGCCCCCCAGAACTGGGCTACTGTTGGCCCTTTCTTCAGACGGCGGTCGCGCAGGAAGTTGCGAATCTCGTAAGGCCAGACCCGGCGGCCCATCCGTGTGTACCAGCGCATCGCCTGACGCAGGCCCGCGTCACGATGGAATAGTACGCGGCAAATGGCCTTTGGGCGGCCCTGAAGGACCATCTCTGTAAACTTGAACCAGAGCAGCACACGCCAAGGCGGCATGTGACGAGTGGCAAGGACTTGATGCTTGTAGTCCCAGCGGCGCCGGTCGGTCTGGATAACCCGCCGTTCGGCAGCAAATTTGAAGTAAGGCGTCCAGCGATGGGGCGTGACATAGAGCATCTGGATTTGGTCGGGATCGTACGACAATAACTGACGCAACCCGCGCCAGTGGTCGCGATCGGTTTCTTCTTCAAATCCCACGACCCAGGTGGCCATCGACAGAATGCCATGCTGGCGCATCAAGCGGATAGCCTCCCGATCGGTCGCGGTTGCAGCACCCTTGCGTATGAGTTCGAGCGTTTTTTCGTCGGTGTTCTCCAGCCCCAGCAGAAAGCGCGCCCATCCCGCCCTCTTGTAGAGATGGAGGATGTCAGCGTCGCGAACGATGTCGTCAGCCCGTGTTGATCCGACCAGTATGAGGTCAACGTTCTCTGCGATCAGGGCCTCCAAAAACGCCAGCCAAACTTTCTTTGAAACCGTCGGATTCTCGTCGGCAAAATTGATCACCTTGACGTCATGTTCGCGGTAGAGGCGCGCCAGTTCCTTTGCGAACAGGACGGGATCGCGGTAACGCCAGCGCGTCCAGAATCCGCGTTGCCCGCAATAGTTGCAGAGGTGCGGGCAACCTCGCGAGAACTGGACCACCACGGCCCGCAGCCCTCCCCAATAACTGTAGCGTGCGTGGTCTATGAGTTCCCAGCCGACTCGGTAAGCGTCGAGATCACGGATCACCGAGGCCTGTCGAGTTGCGTGGGGGCCATTGATGTCGCGATAGGCTATACCCGGTACCTCGGCGAAATGTAGGTCGTTTTGAAGTGCTGCTATCAAGCGTCGCGCAGTCTCTTCACCTTCGCCACGTACAATCGCAGTCACGTAGGGCTCTTCGGCGAGAATATCTCGCCAATGATATGTTGGGAACACGCCGCCATAAATGATGTGAACTTGAGGAAGGGCCGCGGCGATGGAATGTGCAACCTCTGAAATGACTGGGTGGCCGGATGTCGAACCAGAATGGCCAAACAGCACAGCATCAGGAAAAAAGCCGAGTGCTTCAGCGACGATAGCTTGCGTCGACATCGGACCGAACTCGCCATCGATCAAGTAGACGTCGTGGCCGTCGTCGATTAATGGCCCGCCAACCGCGAGCAGGCCCAGTGGTGGCAAGTGGTCGTCCGGAATCCGGCTGCCGATCGACGGGTGTGGCACGTTGATCAAGAGAATGCGCATGAAAGATGCTCCTGGCGCGCTAGAGGCTCAAGGCCGGTTCAGGAGCCACTGGTTGCAGGCTGCCAAACCGGCGTTCGCGTCGATGGAACGACATCAGCGCTTCTGCGAGATCTTCGGCTTCAAAATCCGGCCACATCCGTTCGGTGAAATGCAGTTCGGCGTAAGCGCTCTCCCAAAGCAGGAAGTCGGACAATCGCTTCTCGCCGCTGGTCCGGATGATGAGATCTACGTCGCGAAGCTCGGGTTCGCCTGTGACGAGACGCGAGAAGTTGGCGCGTGTGAGATCATCTAGCCCGGCGGCTTGAGCAACTGCGTTCAAAATCGCATCGCGGGCGGAGTAGTCAATCGCGACGCGCAAATGTAGAACGCCCCCGCCGACTGTTGCATCTTCGGCGCGCCCTATTGCCTCATTGAGGCCGTCGGGAAGGCGATCGCGGCGTCCAATCACGCTGAGACGGACGCCGTTGCGGACCAAGCTATCAACTTCTTTACTTAAATAGACTCGCAGCAGCCCCATCAGGGCGACCACCTCTGCCTTCGGCCGGCGCCAGTTGTCGCTTGAGAACGCATAGAGGGTGAGCGTCCCGACACCTTGCTGTGGCGCCGCCTCAACGACTCGCCGGATGGCTTCGACGCCAGCTTCGTGCCCACGCAAGCGGGACAGACGCTGTCGGGTCGCCCAACGCCCATTGCCGTCCATGATGATGCCGATATGAAGTTTGGATGAGAGACTACTTTGCATTACAAAGCTTCCTTTTAAAAAAAATGGAGGAATTTATGCAGGGCGGATGCCGAGACGAACCAAAGGGGCGTCTTGCTTGCCGGCAGCCTTCGCCGCGTCACGAACCAGCCGTTCAAGCACGGTCAGGTAGTCGAGAAAGCGGCGGCGGCCGATTTTTGTAAGGCGACAGCTGGTGTGAGGGCGGTTGCCCTCGTAGCCCTTGGTGACTTCGACTAGGCCGGCTTCCTGGAGCACTTGTAGATGACGGCTGAGATTGCCGTCGGTGAGTCCGCAGAGTTGCTTGAGATCGGCGAAAGCCAATCCTTTGGGATGTGCCATGAGCGAGGTCAACAGCCCGAGCCTTGCCTTTTCATGAATGACACGATCGAGGCCGTCGTAGGAGAACGGCGCGTTGTTCGCTTCAGTCTTCGACATCGATATCTCCGGAAGCAAAGTGCAGGACTGCAGCCATAAGTAACTGCCCGATCGCGAACGGCAGGCCCATCGTCCAAGGCGACAGAGCGTGGCTGTCGCTTGCCAGCATCAAAACCGCAAAGCCTGCCACGAAATACCAAGCGCCCGCGAACGCGACCGTGCGCGGTAGCGAACGGACAGATGCGAACACCCCTAAGCTTACAAGCACTTGCCACAGGCCGGGGAGCATCCACAGCGTCTCCGGAGCGAACTTCCAAAGCATCACAGCCAGTAAAGCACCTGCAACGCCGGCCGGTAGAAATTGCTCGACGGCCTGGTGAATCATGGCGTCGGAGAGACCCGAATGATGCCGCCGCGAACGCGCCTGCATCTCGATCCAGATCATTCCAACGCACACAAACGCGGTCGCAGCCCAGCCTAAGAAAAAGATCAGCGGATGGCCGGTCGGATCGTCAAGCCACAGGAATTGACAGGCCGCGGTGACCAAAGCCAAACCGCCTGTGGCGGCGACAACTGCCGGCCCATAGCCGTGAAACGCTGTACCGACGGCAATCTGGCTGCGGATTGCGAAAATGTCGGCCAACGCCTTGTCGAGATCGCGCATCTCATACCTCAACTTTACAGTGCAAAGTATACGCGTGTGCAAAGTAAACGCAAGTCCCGTTGGATCACGGGATGCGTGCTGACATCTTGTCGACTGCCTGCGGAAATGGTGGTTCGGGGTGAATTATATAGCAATTTCAATGTTATAAGAGCTCGCAGTTGTATCCTGAGCGGCGCGTCATTTTTCAGCCAATTCAGAGCAAAACCACGAATCCGAGCAGCGGTGGCGTTGACTGCTGCGGCTGTTTTCGATCGAAGACCGCCGTTTGCCGCACAATTTGAGGTGCGCGCTCGAGCATCCGCTCGTTGGTCTGAAACGGATTTGGGACCCTGCGACGACTTTACCGGCCCCAGAATGCCGGCGTCGCCTTGAAGCGCCGCCATTTCTTGCGGAGCGTTTTCGCGGCCGCAATCTCGTCGCGGGCCTGCCAGCCGGTGACCGTGCCGATGGCGAGGTGAAGCGCGGCCTGATCGTCCTGCCTGACGGAACCGAGCAATCCGCGGATACTTGCGATATCGCAAACGCGTCCCAGACTCTTCTGGAGCCTGGCGAGCCGAGCCACGTAGCGCTTGGCGGGCGCGTGGCCGGCGTAAAGTGGCAAGAAGAATTCGGCCGCATAGCGCAGCCTCTTGAGCTGGATCCTGAGACTGTGCCGCGCAGCGATGTCGAGCTGCCGGAAGTGCGTGCCACGCTTGCGCACCTTCCGCTGCTGTCGCGCCAGAATTTTGTCGGCGAGCGCCGGCATTGGCTGCGACAGGACAGCCAGCGCATCGCTGTCGATATCGTTGCGCCAGCGGCGGCGCTCGACCCAGTGCCCGAGCGAAAGCAGAAAACGGCTGTAGCGCGGATCGTCGAGAACCGCCTGCAGGCTGCCATAGCTCGACTTGCGCTGTCGCTCGATTGCCTCGCGCAAGCCGCTGAAGTCGACCTCCGGTGTCGTCGTCGCCACGCGAGAAACGATCGTGGCGGCGAAAACGTCCCAATCGCGGGTTCGGCCGAGCTGTCGCATCAGCCACCTCGCTTCGCTGTTGATCGCCTCGAACGAGGGCGATGGGATCTCGCGCCGGAACAGCGCACAGATCGTGCGCAAACGGCGCAGAGCGATGCGCATCTGGTGCACGCCTTCGGGGTCGGATCCCGCCTTTGCCACCGCGTGATTGCGCAGGAGATGATGCCAGCAGGCGCCCGCCAGCAGCGCAATGACGTCGTCAACCGCGTGCTCGGCAGTGATGTTGACGGGGTCGGCTTTTACCGCCGGTTGCACGACGTCGAACGCCAGCGCATAGCCGCGTTCCGCCTTGCTTCGTGTGCCGACCTGCAGCGGCTCGGCATCGAGCAACTGCGTTCCGAGATCAAACAGCGCACCGGCGTTGCCGCTCTTCAATTCGAGCTCGATCTCGGACAGGACTTCTTGACGCGTACCGGCCTCGATAGTCCCCACGTCAAAGGCGACTTCAACTGACGCATCAGGCAGATCGAGCTGCCGTGCATGTCGGCGAACTCTTGTCGCAAACGTTGGCACGAGCGCATCGGGCGTAAGCGTCGTCACCGGATCTCCGATCTCGGCGACAGGAAGCCGCGCCAGATCGGGAGTCATGCCGTCAACCGGTGTTTCCCACTGTCGTCGCGCCAACGGCCGCCCGATGTCGGGCAGAAGCTTCAATGTCTGAATGAAATGCTTGCCGCTGCGTCGCACGCGCAGCGACATGCCGCGTTGAAACAGCGCCCCCTCCGGTGTGTCGTAATAAATTGTCTCCAACCGGCGGACCACGCCGCGATTGCGCGCATGCTGCACGATGACGGGGATCTCGCGCAGTTTTTCGAGGATACCTTGCGGCGCCAGCAGCTTAAGTTCGATTTCCGCCTGTTCACCCGGTCGTACAGCAATTGCTGCGCCAGCAGAATCGGGCACGATTGGCTGCTGGGCGTTCAATGGTAACTCCATCGGAAGCACGCATCATGTTTTATGACACTAGCAAGACATGCCCAAGATGGCGATGGAATGACGCGGTAAATTACGACGGCAATTTCCGGATCGATCGGGACCAGCGGGACTCAGGGCTGTTCGAATGGTGCGAACGCCCACATTCGTGAAAAGCAAAACGCTGCCTCAGTTGGCGGCCTTAATTTGCTTTTCGCTTGGCGGTTTGATCGGGGTCTGCGGTACGGGACCGGTCACGACTGGAGATGATCTACCATTGGATGGCTTATCATCGGAGGCGTGACTTCTGATTGTCTCGAGCACCAGAAAAAACTTCTCGGCAAGCATGGCAGTAACCTCGCTGGCGAAAGTATCTCCATCATTAGTTGAGTCGAGTTGCTGAAAATTCAATCACTTACGGCAGGCCGCCGCAATTAAATTTGCGCGCCGGAGTATCGCGAACGGGGCAGCGATATCCGCTTAGTTACCTCGTCGGAGCGAAAGCGGTCCGGCGGAAGCCGAATTAGTCTCGAAGCAAAGGCAGGAGTATTTTGCCTTGCCGCTCGATCTCCGCCAGATAGGGCGTGTCGGACAGGATAAAATACTTGATGCCGAGATCGCGGTATTTCTGCAGCGAGCTGGCCACTTCAGATGCCGAACCGACCAGCCAGGTGGTGCCAGCGCCGGCTGCGCCGAATTTTCCTGGTGCCGTATAGAGATTGTCGTCGAGGACGTCGCCGCGGGCCTGCAGGTCGAGCAGTCGCCGTTGGCCGATTGCGATGGCAGGGCCGTGGTCGTTCCAGCCCGCGCCTGCTTTCCGCGCCATGTCGGCAACCTTGGCTTCCGCCGCAGCCCAGGCCTCGGCCGAGCTCTCCCGGACAAGCGTTGTGATCCTGAGACCAAACTCCAGGGGCGGGAGATCCCGATCGAGGCGCTGACTTAAGCTCTTGAGCCGTTCGATGCGCTGTTTGACGTCGCCAAGCGGTTCGCCCCAGAAGAGCTGGACATCGGCTTCGGTTGCGGCGACATGCTCGGCCGCGTCCGACGCCCCGCCGAAATACAGCTTCGGATGGCGGCGACTGCCGCGCTGGACGATGCGCGGCGCTGCGGTTGAGTCAGAGACGCGAAAATGTGCGCCGGAATAGGTGACGTTTTCTTCGGTCCACAGCCGCCGGACGATGCGCATGAATTCCTTGGTCCGCGCATATCGCTGCGACGAGTCGGCTTCGTCATCGCCGTAAGCCGCCAGATTGTCCTTGCCGGAGACGATATTGATGCGAACCCGGCCACCGCTCAATTGATCCAGTGTGGCTGCGGCAGATGCAAAATGCGCCGGCTGCCAATAGCCGGGACGGATGGCTATCAGCGGCTCGAAACTCGTCGTTCGGGCCGCCAGCACTGACGCGACGGTGAATGTGTCCGGCCTTCCCCAGCCGGTTCCGATCAGCGCGCCTTGCCACCCATGACGTTCCAGCGCTTGCGCCTGGTCGGCAAGCGTCTCGACGCTGTTGTGGTTTGGGTCGACGACATCGCCGCGGTGACCTGCCTTCACGTCATTCGGGATGTACCAAAGAAACTCCGAACGATCGCTCATGATGTCCTCTGACGATGGGATCGCATTTTTGCGTGCGACTCACCGTCCCGTGCCGTTATCAAAATGGGCGCACCGATGTCGCGCCGAACACGATGGCTGCGATTAGCGCAAATGCGCCGTAAACGGCAGCCGTGTGCAGGCGCACCGCTGTGCGGTTCGACGACGCGCGCGCACGGTTATGCAACCGGGCTTCCGCGGATAGTTCACGCATCATCGTTCTCCAACGCAACATTTGCAGATAACAAGGCGATAAATCCGGTCTACGCAAGCGCGCGCTATAAATAATGATGATCAGCACGCCGGGGCGTTCCGGCGTGGAGTAATATTCTCCATGCCGTCTGCGCCGGGCAATTTTGTTCGTTCGACGCTGATTGTCATTCTGGTCGGGCGAGGACAGTCTCGAACTCAGCGGGCCGTGGCGATACGGGATTGGCTAGCCTTGTGACTTCGCTGATCCATGAGTGCCTTAGCCGCGCGTTCCGCTGCCCGGGCCGATCCGAAATGGTCGCCTTCGAGCGTGTCGAAGGCAGGCTCTGATGAAAAGAAACGAAATCCGCGCTCTTCGGCGACGACGATTCCGGCAGTGCGATTGAAGACTTCGATGACATAGGCATTGGACATGCGCGTTCTGTTCGCCGCCGAGGCAGCGATCCTATCGGTGAGTGATGGGATGTTCGGTGTGAGTCGTTACGCCGGAATCAACAACACGCGCCGGTGGCCGCGGACACGCAGCGGCAGGTCACGCGCTTGCGCGACTGGCTCACTACTGTTGTCTCATATGCGGTCATTGCAGGCATTCCGAAGTGCATAATCTGTGTGAGGAATATCCGACGTCGGCGTTCGTTCGTCAATGAAATGGCCATCCAAATTTATCGGCACCGCAATGACGACGATGCTGCGCGCAGGCATGGGCGGCGAATGAACGGCTGTTTGGCGACGGCCGCAGCCATCCGACCGCCGCGAAATCGTTCCGCCACGCAGCGTGCACAGACTTGGGAGCTGCGCCACGCTGGTTCAGTGCCCGACCGCGATCGTGTCGGAAGCGAAGGGTACGTGACGTGAGCGCGTGAGAAGGAAGCATGGACGTATCGAAAATGCTGCACTTTTGGAATTCCTTGTCCTCGGCTCATGAGTCACAGTTGCAGCTGCGTGAGATCGCAACAGGGGAGCCGCGATGTCGAGGGTTGCCGAGGACGTCAAGCAAGACACAGATCGGGACGGTCCGGCGCCACTCTGGGACCTGGGTACGATCGTTACCGGGCTGCGCGAGTCCCGCGATGTTGCCCACAATATCTGGCAGCGTGGGCCGAGCAGACGGGCGCCGTCGCGCGAAGCCCTCGCGGACGTGCTCAAGAGCCTCACCGAGGCATTGTTTCCCCGGCATTACGGCCGCTCCGATTTTGGCACCGAAAGCATCGATGCGTTTGTCGAAGGCAAACTGGGCGCCGCGCTGGATGGCTTGCTCGAGCAAGTCTACCGCGGGCAGACTTTCGTTTCCGACGGTGCACCGACCGAGCGACATTTCGAGGATGCCGTTGCGTTGACGCGCGACTTCGCCGCCCGGCTGCCGGAGATCCGAGGCAGGCTGGTCAGCGATCTCAGGGCCGCCTTCGTGGGAGATCCTGCTGCAACGAGCTTCCCCGAAATCCTGATTGGCTATCCCGGCATGGTGGCGATCATCCATCACCGCGTCGCGCACCTGCTTTACAATCTCGGGGCAACGATGGTGGCGCGGTTGATCGCCGAGTTGGCGCATAGCGCAACGGGAATCGACATTCACCCTGGCGCGCGTCTTGGCGTCAGCATCTTCATCGACCATGGCACCGGTGTCGTGATCGGCGAAACTGCCATCGTCGGCGATCGCGTCCGAATCTATCAGGCGGTAACGCTTGGAGCCCGACACTTCCCGACCGATCACGAGGGCAAGGCCATCAAGGGCAATGCGCGCCACCCGATCATCGAGGACGATGTCATCATCTATGCGGGCGCAACCATTCTGGGACGCATCGTGGTCGGAAGCGGCTCCACTATCGGCGGCAATGTCTGGTTGACCGAAGACGTGCCGCCCAACAGTTTCGTGACGCAGGCATCGGTGCGCAGCAAGATCAGCCCGCGATGATGGTTGGATAGCCGGCCCGCTGCCGCTGTCGCGACAGGCACGGCCCGTGGTCGGGCCATGCCACATCGCGTCAGGAAGAACACGTGAGCTGCCCTCCCGCTGGGATTACCAGGCGGCGAGGATCGAGCCGTTGAACTTGGTGCGGATGAAATCCTTCACCGGCTGCGAACGATAGATCGAGATGAATTTCTTGATCTGCGAATCGTCTTTGCGATCGTCACGCGCGGCGAAGACGAGGGTATAATATGGCTTGGCTTCGACGACGCTGGTCTCGGCCGCAAGCGCCTTGTTGAGGTCCAGGCCAGCGAGATAGGCGTAGTTGGATGACACAAAGGCGGCTGCCACGTCGTCGAGAGAGCGCGGCAACTGGGCCGCGTCGATTTCGACGATCTGCAGCTTCTTCGGATTTTCAGTCACATCGAGAATGCTCGCCGAGAGGCCAGCATCGGTCTTCAACTTGAGCAGTCCAGCGGTCTGAAACAGCAACAATGCGCGCGCTGCATTGGTCGGATCGTTGGGGATGGCGATCTTGGCCCCGTCGGGAATGTCGGAGGCCTTGGTGTATTTCTTGGAGAAGACGCCGGCCGGCACCAGGATCGATTCATCGAGGGCGGAGAGCTTGTAACCGCGCGCCTTCGATTGATTGGCGAGATAGAAGCGGTGCTGGAAGTTGTTGAGGTCGATGTCGCCTGCCTGCAGCGCTGCATTGGGCTGGTTCCAGTCGCTGAACTCGATGATCTCCGCCTTCAATCCCTCTTTCTCGGAAAGCCGCGCGGCCTCGCGAAGAATGTCACCATAGGGCCCTGCCGAAACGCCGACCTTGAGCGGCTTGTCTGCGGCGTTGGCCTGCAGGGCGGGTAACGACAGTGCAAGCACCGAAAGGGAGAAAATAAGAAATCGAGATGCAGCTTTCATGATGTGTCCAGGTTGGGAATGAAGTGAATGTATCGCGCTCGCTACGACGGCGCAGCGTTCCGGATTGCCTAGAAGAAGCCCTTGGCCGGCAGCGGCGTGCCGTTGACCTCATACGCACCGATCGCCTGCGCCTTGTAGGTCACCGGGTTGTGCGACGACAGCGTTCGCGCATTGCGCCAGTGGCGGTCGAGGTTGTCGGACTTCTTGGTCGCGGATGCGCCGCCGGCATCGAACAGCAGGCTGCCGCTGCGGATAGCCAGTTCGTCGACGACGATCTTGGCTTTGGACGATGCGAGGGCGGCATCCAGCGCCGGCTTGGTATCTTCCCGATCAGGGGCCTTGCTCGATACGTCAAGCGCGTCGGCGGCGGCCAGCACGGTCGCTTCTGCCGCGAACGCATTGCTTGCGATCTGGCCAATAGTCTGTTGCAGGATCGGGTCCTCGCGCGGGCGAAGCGTCGGCGCGTAATAGAAACTGCGCGCGCGCCGCCTGACCAGGTCGCTGGCGTCACGCAGGATGGCTGCGGCGATGCCGGCATTGATGGCCGTCAGATAGAGTTGCGCGAACGTGTTCTGATAGGCGGCCCCATAACCGATATTGGGTTGATCGAAAATGAGCTCGGCCGCTTCGACCCGGACGTTGCGGAAATGCGTGGTTCCGCTTCCGGTCAGGCGCTGGCCCGAACCGTCCCAGTCATCGACCAGCTCGATACCCTCGCGTTTGACCGGAATGATCGTGGTCGCGAGCGCTTCATTGCCGTCCGCGACGCGCACCAGCACGTAGTCCGCGTAGAGCGTGCCGGTGCTGTAATATTTGGTGCCGTTAAGGCGGTAGCCATCGCCATCCGGCGTGACGGTGGTGGCGGGAGCGATGTCTCCCACTTGCGAACTGCCCAGCTCGGTGGTGGCGAGGCCGATGATGGCACCCGCAGCGACGTCGTCGCGCCACTTGCGGTTCTGCGCGCTTGGCGGCGAGGCCAGCAGGCGCTCGACCACGCTATAGTGGTTGCGCAGGATATGCGCGACATTGGCATCGGCCTCCGCCAGCCTGATGACTGCAGCGAGCAGTTCACGCACCGTACTACCGCCGCCGCCGTCGGCCTTGGGAATGCGGAGCGCGCCGATCCGCGATCGGCGGATCAGCTCGATGATGTCGTAAGGCAGAACACGGTCGTGCTCGCGTTCTGCCTCGCCCTGCGCGATGTGATCAAACAACTGTTGCAGATCGGACGAGCCAATCCGGATCGGCTGCGACACGTCGAACGAGTGCTGCGGTGTGGGCTTGTTCATGGGATTCTTTCTCGGCGATTCCGGTGGGGGGATCGAGCGGCGATAAAAACTTAAAGACTGGCCAGATGATCCGAGACGGTGACGGACTCGGGCAGGACCTTTCGCTCGGTCAGCCAGTTCGCTGCGGTTTGCAGTTCTCCGACGAATTTCTTGTCCGACACGGGGATGAGCGTGTAGTTGCGTTTGCGCTCGATGAACTGGTCTCGAATCCGGTCGTCATATTTCGCGACCTTCTGGATGAGGTGCTCGGCGTCGGTGGTGTTCTTGTTGACCCACTGTGCTTCCTTCTCATAGGCCGCGTTGAGCGCCCGCACGATGGCCGGATTGTCCTTCGCGAACTTGCGGGACGTCACGTAAGAGGAGAAGTCGATCTGGAACGGCAGGTCGCGTCCCTCAAGGAAAACGTCGTGAGCCTTGTAGTCCAGCCGCGCGATATCGACGCCCGGCGACCACATCGACCAGGCATCCACCTTGCCGGACGCGAGCGCCGGCGCTGCGTCTGGCGGGTTGAGGTAGACGAATTTCACCTTGGAGCGGTCGACCTTGTGTTTCTCGAGCGCTGCGATGAGCAGAAACTCGCCAAGTCCGGACCGGTTGACCGCGACAGACTTGCCGACAAGGTCCTCGACCTTGTTGATGCCGGAATCATCCTTGGCGATGATCGCCGTCGTGCGCGGCTCGTAGAGCACGAATTGGGTGAAGACGAGCGGCGAGCCGGCGATGATGGCCGCCAGCGCGGGCGTGGTGCTACCGCCAAAGCCAAAATCCGCACTGTCACCGGTCACTGCCTGCAAGGTCGGCGCGTGGTTCGGGAATGGGCCGAGCCATTCCACCTTGATGTCATGCTGGGCGAGTGCCTTCTCGAACTCGCCGCGCTCCTTCGCGATCAGCGTGAGGCCATGATAGCCCCAGGTGAGACGGACCTTGTCGGTCTTTCGCCCGGTGCTTTGCGCGATGGCGTCGTCATGGCTGGCGAGATGAATGCCGGCATAGGCGCTGACACCAGCCATCGCGAGACTGAGAAAATCCCGGCGTGACGATGTGAAGAACGGTTTTGACATGAGAAAACTTCCTGTGAGGTGGAATCAGGCGACCTGGAGATTGGTGGTGACGCCGAGTTCGCGAAGCAGTTGATCGCGGGATGCAGCCGGCCCGCCGTGAGTGTGGGCGCGGTGCTCGGACGCGATCGCGCCGTTGCGCATCACCAGAATTCGATCGGCCAAAGCAATTGCTTCATCGACGTCATGTGTAACGAGAAGAACGCCGGGCTGGTGGCGGGCCACAAGCTCCTTGACCAGCACATGCATGCGAATCCGCGTCAGCGCATCCAGTGCTGCGAAGGGTTCGTCGAGCAACAGCAGCCGGGGTTCCTGCACCAGCGCGCGGGCGAGTGCGACGCGCTGCGCCTGTCCGCCAGACAGATTACGGGGCCAGTCGTCCAGCCGGTCGCCGAGTCCGACCTCAACCAGAGCAGCGGCGGCGCGCTGGCGCGGATCCGCGCCGGGAAGGCCGAGCGAGACATTCTGCCAGAGCGTATCCCAGGGCAGCAGGCGATGTTCCTGAAACACCACGGCAGGTCGCCCGGGCACCTCGATATGTCCGCCCTGGATCTGGTCGAGGCCGGCGAGGGCGCGCAGCAACGTGGTCTTGCCGCAGCCGCTCTCACCGAGAAGTGCGACGAATTCACCGCGCCCGATGCGGAGATCCAGCCTGTCGATCACCACTCGCGGGCCATAGGCGCGCGTCAGGCCGCTCACGGTGACGGCGGTTTCGCTTGATGTCACGGATGTCGGGCTCATGATCGTGCGCCCTTGCCGTAGTTCGGATGCCAGGCGAGCAATTTGCGTTCGAGCAGCCGGGCGATGGAGTCGGCGGCAACCCCGATCAGCGCATAGATCACGATGGTCAGCACGATCACGTCGGTGCGCAGGAATTCGCGGGCGTCCATGGCGAGGAATCCGAGGCCGGATTGCGCGCCGACGGTCTCGGCCACCACAAGCGCCAGCCATGCCGTGGCCAGCGAATAGCGGACACCGGTGAGGATCGACGGCAGCGCGCCGGGCAGGATGATGCGCCGGATCAATTGCAGCGTGGACAGCCCCTGGACGCGGCCAAGCTCGACCAGCTTCGGATCGATCTGGCGAATGCCGAGGGTGGTGTTGATATAGATCGGGAAGGCGACGCCGAGCGAGACCAGAAAGATCTTCTGTCCTTCGCCGACGCCGAACCAGACGATGACGAGCGGCACGAGGGCGAGGAACGGGATCGCGCGGATCATCTGCACGCTGCGATCGATCAATGCTTCCGCGATGCGCGAGAAGCCCACCAGCGTGCCGAGGATGAAGCCGATGCTGCCGCCGATTGCAAAGCCCGCGGCCGCACGCAGCAGGCTGACGCCGAGATCGTTCAGCAGCGAGCCCGACAAAGTCAGCTTCCACGCCGTGCGTAGCACCTTCGAAGGTGCAGGAAGCACTTGCGGCGACAGCCAACCGGCCTGCGCCAGCGCTTCCCATACAACGATGAGGACGACTGGCGCGATCCAGGACAGGACGATCAGATTTGGCTTCAGGCCGGGTTTGGCAATGGCGGAAGCGTTGCGCGCGGGTGTCGGCGTTGCGGGCGCGCGATACTCCTGTTGAATGACGTAGTCGACGTTGCTCACCCTGCCATCCATTGCTGCAGTTCTGAAATTCAGCGGAGATGATAGAGCAACAAAAAGCGCAGCGTCTTCGATTTCTTCGGCGAAACCATTCTCCATGCGATATTAGATCAGTTTGATATCCGAGCGACGCGATTGAGAGGTGAACGATCTTTTGCAGTGCTTGTTTTTGGAAAATGAAGCTGCGTGTTGCCTTGAAATTCAATCGGCCCGAAGCGCAATGGAATTTTCTTGTGGTGCTATGCGTCATGCGAAGAAGAAGTTTCTCGTTCGATCCGCGCTATTTTGCCGCCGATGTCATAAGCGCATGGCGGCGCTTGCATTGTCGCGCGCGGGTCGTCTTATAGCGAGAGCGACGTGAATATGAGGCAGACAATGAGCACGAATTCTCTTCGATTTGGAGTCTGGGCACCGGTGCATGGGCCGCGGGCGGCGCATCAGGATCCCGAAGAGCCGTATGATGCGTCGTGGGAGCGCAACAAGGCGCTGGTCCTGCAGGCCGAGGCACTGGGCTACGATTCGACCCTGATCGCGCAGCACACCATCAATCCGCATCAGGAAGATCTCGATCAACTCGAGACCTGGAGTTCTGCAGCGGCGCTGGCTGCACTGACCAGCCGGATCGAGATCATCGCGGCGATCAAGCCCTATCTCTTCCATCCGGTCGTGCTCGCCAAGATGGCACTGCAGATCGAGAATATCAGCCGCGGCCGCTTTGCGCTCAATCTGGTCAATGCCTGGAACAAGCCCGAGCTGGAGAAAGCCGGTATTGGCTTTGCCGAGCATGACGATCGCTATGCCTATGGCAAGGAATGGATCTCGATCGTTGCGCAGCTGACGAGCGGGGAACGGCTGACGCACAACGGCGAAAATTTCGACATCCGAGACTACGCGCTGCGGCCGAAGGACCTGTACCGCGCGCGGCCTGCGATCTATGTCGGCGGCGAGTCCGAGCCGGCGCGCGATCTGGTGGCAGCGCATGGCGATGTCTGGTTCATCAACGGCCAGCCGCTGGCCGATGTGGCAGCGCTGATCGCCAATGTGGCGGCACGACCGCGGGCCGGCGCACCGCTCCGTTTCGGCCTATCTGCCTTCGTGATCGCGCGTGAGACGGACGCAGAAGCCGAGCGAGCGCATCAACGTCTGCTGGCATTGGCCGCGCAGGATGCGCCGATGAAGGCCATTCAGCGTGCCAATACCGATCCCAGGGTCGTGATGATGCAGACGATGCAGAAGTCACCGCGGGTCGGCACCAATGGCGGGACCGCTGCGGGTCTAGTGGGAAGCTACGATACGGTCGCCGCGCGCATTCGCGAATTCCACGTCGCCGGCATCGAGTTGTTCATGCTGCAATTCCAGCCATTGGAGAGCGAGATGCAGCGTTTCGCCGAACAAATCTTTCCGCGGGTGGAGAGGGAGGCAGCTTTACCGAAGGCCTCGCGCGGTTGAGTTGACACCGCGAGGCAGTGCTGCCGGAAGGCGTGATCTCCGTTTAGTGAAACCACCACACGAAAAGGCTGAGGAATGTCGCGTGTCCCAGTACCAAAGCGATCATCTTTCCGAGATACATGCCTTGGTCCCTTCTTCCGTCTACATGGCCGATGCGTTGTCTCTGACTGTATCGAGGCGGAGCGCCTGCAGGGCACGATCGAGTTGCTGGGCTGGCGTCGCTGTGGCTGCAGTATTCCGGGACGTATCAGGCTTGGGCTGATGGGCAGCGTGATAGGTCTCGACGGCCGTCGCGAGCGCGAGAGCACCTGCGATAGCAACGGCGAGAAGTGGCGGATGTGGCATCAATTCGACTCCTGAAGGCGCCCATTAACGCTCCACACAGCGCGCTTGGGAATTCCAAAGTTGGGCCGAACGGCTTCCAATCCTTCTTTCGGAGCGTCGGTCATGAGGCGTAAATGCTTGCGGATGCAAGCGATGTCCTGCTTGCGTGGGAACGCCGACGCCGAACGTTGTTCACGATGATCGTGATCACAACATCAAACATCTTCAATCGATACCGATGCTGAAATCACATCATCCGTTTTCACGCTAACGGGAAATGACGTTCTTATTTGAAACGCCCCATTGGCGCGGTGGGTCTCTGGGATCAGATTGAAGCAAATGGGCCGCATGAAATGTGCGATGAGCCCATATCAATCGGGAGAACCATCATGGGACTGCTCAACGAGAAGATCACGGCCGGTGCGTTCGTCACCGCGGATCTGAACTACCTGGCACCGATCAATGGCCGCCCTCGTACCTATACATTCGATCCTCCGGCCGGCGAGCCGCGCTCCACTGCGGAACCGGAGCTGCATGCGGTTGCGATCCATGATGCGCGACCGAGCATCGATCAGTGGTCGCTCGATGAACACGGCTTTGCGGTGGCGCACCAGCACAGCGCGGTCTCCGACTTCTACGATGATGAGAACGTCAAGGGCGTCTACTATCCCGAAGCCGAGAAGCTGCTCAAAGACATCACCGGCGCGAGCCGCGTCTTCATCTTCGATCATACCGTGCGCAAGCGCGTCGATGGCGTCAATGACCGCGGCGAAGGCCCGCGCCAGCCAGTCGCCCGGGTGCATGTCGATCACACCGACAAATCGGGTCCGCAACGTGTCCGCGATCTGCTCCCGGAGGATGCGGAAGAATTGCTCAAGGGGCGCGTGCAGATCATCAATCTGTGGCGTCCGATCCGCGGTCCGCTGAAGGATTCACCGCTGGCGGTTGTCGATGCGCGCACCGTTCGCTTTGACGAGCTGGTGGGATCGGATCTGGTCTATCAGCACCGGGTCGGTGAAACCTATGCGGTAAAATTCAATCCGCAGCATCGCTGGTACTACGTACCGGATATGACGCCCGACGAGATATTGCTGCTGAAGTGCTACGATTCGACCAAAGACGGCGTCGCACGTTTCGCTCCGCATACGGCCTTTGCGGATCCGACTGCGCCTGCTGATGCGCCGCCGCGCGAGAGCATCGAGCTGCGGGCGCTGGTGTTCCACGCGCCATAGGGCAGGTTAGCGCAACCATGACTGCTCCCGTCGATCGCGACGGGAGTATTCACTTGTGGTGATATCACGCCGTGACGGCCGCTGCGGGACGCTTGGCATAGCGGCTGGGCGGACGTTCCAATCCGAAGTGGTCGCGCAGCGTGGTGCCCTCGTAGTCGCGGCGGAAGATGCCGCGCTTTTGCAGCAGGGGGACGACTTCGTCGACGAACACGGCCAGGCCTGTCGGGAGTACGTCAGGCATCAGGTTGAAGCCATCGGCGGCACCGGCCCTGAACCAGGCCTCGATATCGTCGGCGATCGCCTCGGGCGTTCCGACGATGATGCGATGGCCGACCCCGCCGCCCAGCGCTTTGAGCAGTTGCCGCACCGTGAGATTATCCTTGCGGGCCATAGCGACGGTGCCCTTGAACATCGTCTGGTTGGCATTGGCCGGCAGTGGAATGTCCGGCAATGGCTTGTCGAGTTCGAGGATCTCAGGCGGGACATGCAGGGTTCCTGCCAGTCGCGACAGGCTGTACTGGATCGGCACCAGGTCCCACAACTCGTCCTGCCGTCGCTGCGCCTCGCCCTCGGTGCTGCCGATGATGGTCGCGAGGCCCGGCAGGATCACGATGGAATCCGACGGGCGGCCATAGGCGACGGCCCGCGCCCGCAGATCACGCGCATAGGCAACGCCGTCGTCGATCGATTGCGACAGCGTGAACATCGCATCGGCCTGCGCCGCGGCGAGGTCGCGGCCGTCGCTTGAACCGCCGGCCTGCACGGTGATCGGCCGTCCCTGCGGCGAGCGCGGCACGGTCAACGCACCGGCCACGGTGTAATGCGTGCCGCGATGATCGATGGCGTGGACCTTCGACGTATCGACGAAACGCGCCGTCGCCTTGTCGCCGACAAAGGCGTCGTCTTCCCAACTGTCCCATAGCGCGTGTACGACCTCGGCGAATTCCTTCGCGCGCTCATAGCGCAAGCCATGTTCGAGCACGTGCGAGAGGCCGAAATTGCGGCTCGCAGACGCGTCCGCCGTGGTCACCGCATTCCAGCCGACGCGGCCACCGCTCGCATGGTCGAGCGTCGCGAAGCGCCGCGCGATATTGTACGGCTCGTTATAGGTCGTGGATGCGGTGGCGATCAGGCCGATATGCGTGGTCGCGGCAGCCACGCTTGCCAAAACGATGGTCGGCTCCATGGATTGAAATGGCCGCAAGTCGATGCGGTCGGTGATGGCCGGCGTGTCGGCGAGAAAGATCGCGTCGAATTTTCCGCGCTCGGCGATCTTCGCGACATTCACATAATGCTGCACATCGTAGAATGCGCCGGGATCGCTGTCCGGCAGCCGCCATGCCGATGCATAGACCCCGGAATGGAGCAGGTTCACGTTGAGATGCAGTTTGCGTTCACTCATGGAGCATTCCTGATGGGCGAGGCGGAGAGCGATCCAGTTGTCTTCGGGCTCGCGCGTATGACATTCGCCCACTGATCGCATCGCATCGCGAATGATCTTTCAAACTTGATGTCGCGACGGTGAGATCGCGTGAAGTGCATTGTCTTTGCGCGGATTGCAGATTTAGATCGCGCTACAAATTGCTACCGCGTTGCAGCGCTCAGATGAAGTGGCAACTCTATGCCATTGATCACTTCAGAAAATGCGAGACGTTGCTGCTGCGGTTGGTAGTGAAAAACACCAACGGACGGTCCCCAATGAGGAAGATTAGTATTTCGCCACGCACTGCGATCGTCATCGCGTCGGTCATGCTGGGCGGACAGCTTGCGCAGGCGCAGGAAGGCAAGCCGGTTTCCGGCGGCGCCATTACATGGGGCGTTGCGACCGAACCGAGCTGCTTCGATCCGCATCGCGCCTCGCAGCAGGCTGCATTTTTCGTGGCGCGCAACTATATCGACTCGCTGGTTGGCAAGAAGACCGATGGCAGCTTTGCGCCATGGCTGGCCACGGAGTGGTCGATCTCGCCGGACGGCAAGGAATATACGTACAAGCTGCGCGAGGACGTCGTCTTCCACGACGGCGAGAAATTCGACGCCGCGGCGGTGAAGGCGAATTACGATTTCGTCAAGAAGCCGGAGAACGCCACCAATGCAGTCGCGCTGCTGCAATATTTCGACCGGGCCGAAGTCGTGTCGCCCTATGTCGTCAAATTGATCCTGACGCAGCCGGATTCGACGTTCCTGGAGTCCACGTCCAACGTCAAACTGGGCATCATCTCGCCAAAGGCCCTCGCCAAGGGCGACCTGTGCGGCGGTGGGCCGCTTCTGGCGGGCAGCGGACCATTCGTGTTCGAGCGCTACAGCCGCGGCCAGTCGGCGGTGTTCGTCCGCAACAAGGATTACAAGTGGGGACCGAGTTACGCCGCGCATACCGGCCCGGCCTATCTCGATCGCGTGACGCTGCGGTTCCTGCCGGAGGCCGCGGTGCGGGCCGGCGCGCTGACGTCGGGACAGGTCGATCTGATCGAAGGCGTGCAGCCGACCGATGTGGCGCTGTTTGCGGATCAGGCCGAGTTCAAATTGCTGACCGGCCCGTCCGGCGCCAGCACGTCATTCACGTTCAACATCAACTACACCATTCCGCCTGCGGATGACGTGCGGGTCCGGCGCGCGCTGCGAGACGGCTTCGATCTCGAGCCGCTGGTCAAGCAGGTCTATCTCGGTACGGTGCCGCGAGCATGGTCCATGATCGGCCCGGCCAACCCGGCCTATAACAAGGCGTTGGTCGGTGCATGGGGCAACAATATCGCGGGTGCCAACAAGCTGCTCGACGAAGCCGGCTGGACCGGCCGCGACGCCGAAGGCTTCCGCACCAAGAACGGCGTACGCCTGAAGATCGACGTCGGCTATCCGCAGCCTTACGTCCGCGACAACCGCGAAGTGTTGATCCAGGGCATCCAGGCCGCGCTGCGCAAGAATATCGGATTCGATCTCAACCTGCGCATCATCACCGCCGGCGAATATGCCAAGAACAACGCCAATGGCAACTGGACGATCTATCCGAACACCGACAATCCATCGGATCCCGCGCGGGAGTTGTGGGACATGCTCGGCTCCAAAGGGTTTCTGTATTCCAACATCGCCAATCCGGATCCTCAGATCACGGGTCTGATCGATGAAGCGCTGCGCTCGACCGACGTGGCGAAGAAGCGTGCCCTCACCGATGAAATCCAGAAGCTCGGCGTCGATCAGGCCTTCATCGTGCCGATGTTCGCTCCGAGCTGGTTCCTGGCGGCGAAGAACAATGTCAACGGGCTGAGCTTCGAGGCGGGTCTGGACTCGCCGTCGAGCGCCTATGACTTCTGGCTGGCGAAGTAGACGAGATCATGTGGTCTCGTATCATTTCCAGATTGCTCACCAGCCTCGTGGTGGCCTGGGCAAGTGTGACGGCGTCCTTCCTCGCGCTGCACGCTTTGCCGGGGCGCATCCAGGATATCCTGGCGGGCGATCTGGAATATCCAGGGCTGCGCGAGGCGATTGCGGCGGAGTGGGGGCTCGATCGCAGTCTGCCCGCGCAGTACCTGGATTTTCTTCTGCGCATCCTGCAGGGCGATTTCGGCACGTCCTACGTGCTGCGCCAGCCCGTCACCGAGGTCGTGGGATCGCAACTGATGCCGACGGTGCAGCTCGCGCTGCTCGGGGGCATACTGGCGATCATCATTGCGATCGCGCTCGCGTTGCTGACGGCAGGGCGTGGTCGCATCTCGCGCCAGATCGCATCCTTTCTGGAACTGGTGTTCGCATCGACGCCGGTGTTCTGGCTCGGCATTCTGCTGCTGATGGCGTTCTCGTTCACGCTGCGCTGGTTTCCGGTGTCCGGGGCCAGTGGCTGGCAGTCGATTGTGCTGCCGTCGCTGACACTGGCACTGCCGACGGCGGGCCTCCTCGCGCAGGTGCTGCGTGAGGCGATGGAAAAGACGCTCGATCAGCCCTTCGTCACTACGGTGCGTTCGCGTGGCGTCGGCGAGCTCGTGATCCGCGCGCGCCATGTGCTCCGGCATGCCCTGCTGCCGGCGGTGACGCTGGGTGGCTGGCTGATTGGCGGACTGCTCGGCGGCGCTGTGATCACGGAGAAAGTCTTCGGGCGTCCGGGTCTCGGCACCGTGACGCTCGGCGCCGTGCTGACCCATGACGTGCCGGTGGTGCTGGCCGTGGTGCTGCTGGCCGCTTTCATCCATGTCGCAGCCTCGACCGTGCTCGACATCCTGTATCTGCTGATCGATCCGCGACTGAGGGCGCAATGAACGTGCAAACCCGTCCGCTCGCGGACTTGTCCGTCGCGCTCGACCCGCAGGTCAATCCGCCCGGTGCGGCGGACCCGGTGACGACGGCGGCCGTGATCGCGCCGCGATTGCTGTCGCCGGGCCTTGCGATCTCTCTGGCGTTCCTGTTCGTGCTGCTTCTGGCCGCGGCATTCCCGCGCGCCTTCACCCAGTTCGATCCGCTGATCGGCGATTATGCGCTGGGGCTGAAGCCGCCGAGCTGGGAGCATCTGTTCGGCACCGACCGGCTCGGCCGTGACGTGTTCGCGCGGACCATCCACGGCACGCGCTATTCGCTCCTGATCGGGCTCGGCGGCATGGCGATCAGTCTGGCCTTCGGCATCGTGCTTGGCATTCTCGCCGGACAGCGCAACCGCTTCCTCGACGAGGCGACGTCGCGCGTGTTCGACGTGCTGTCGTCATTCCCCGGCGTGCTGCTGGCGATGCTGGTGGTCACGTTTCTGGGGCAGGGTATGCTCAACATCGCCATTGCCGTGGGAATTGCCGGCATTCCGAAATTCGGCCGGGTGATCCGTGCCCAAACGCAATTGGTGCGCGATGCCGATTACGTGACGCATGCGGTCGTCTGCGGCCTCGGCCGCTGGCAGATCTTCATCCGCCATGTGCTGCCGAATGTCTTGGTCGCGGTGCCGGTAATCGCGACGGTCTATATCGGCAATACCATCCTCGCGGTGTCGGGCCTCAGCTTTCTCGGCCTCGGCCCGCAGCCGCCGACGCCGGAATGGGGCGTGATGCTGGCGGAGAGCCGCGACGTGCTGCGCGTGGCGTGGTGGCCGGGCGTATTTCCCGGCCTCGCCATCACGCTGACGGTGATCGCCTTCACGCTGGTCGGCAATGCCATCCAGAAACGATTTGAAGGACGGCTGGCATGACGGACAAACCATATCTGGTCGTTCCACAGCCCGATGATCTGCTAATCGATATCGAGGGCCTCTCGATCGGTTTTGCCGGCGCCTATGGCGGCGTGCCTATCGTCCGGAACTTCGACCTGACGATCCGCCGCGGCGAATGCGTGGCTTTGGTCGGCGAGTCCGGATCGGGCAAGAGCATCACCGCACGCAGCCTGCTCAACCTGTCCGGCGATGGGGCCGAGATCGACGCTGACCGTTTCCAGATCAAGGGCCGTAATGCGTTGCAGTTTCGTGAAGCCGACTGGCGCAAGCTGCGCGGCACGGTCACGGGCCTGGTCATGCAGGACGCGCTGGTGTCGCTGGATCCGCTACGCACCATCGGCCAGGAAGTCGGCGAGGTGCTCTCCGCGCATCGGACGTTACGTGGGCGACACACAGTTGCCGCACGCGTCACCGACGTGCTGCGCAAGGTTGGCATTCCCGATCCCGAACACCGGGCTATGCAATATGCGCATCAGCTCTCCGGCGGTTTGCGCCAGCGCGCGCTGATCGCCTCGGCCATTGCGGCCGACCCGGATCTCATCATCGCAGACGAACCGACCACATCGCTGGATGTCACCGTCCAGGCGCTGGTACTGGCCGTATTGGCCGAGCGCGTGCGGGAAGGCGCCGGACTGCTGCTGATCAGCCACGATCTCGCAGTTGTGGCTGGCATTGCCGATCGGGTGATCGTGATGCGCGACGGCCGCATCGTGGACAGCGGAGCTACGGCGGATGTCTTGCGCCGTCCGCGCCATCCCTATACGCGCCAGCTTCTTGCTGCGATCCCATCCGCTGATTCAAAAGGACATCTGCTCGCCTCCGCCCGGTTTGACGTCGCCGGCGCGGAAGGCGGCAGCACCAACGGGTCTATCATCGTCCGCGAGCCGCTTCCGGCCCGCAAGCCATCGGATGACGCCGTGGTGCTGCAGGTGGACGGCATATCGAAGCGATACGTATCGCGGCGGACGTCTGGCCGCGAGCCGCCGCTTCCGGCGCTGGATCGGGTCAGTTTTGCTATGAAGGCCGGCGAGGTTGTCGGCATCGTCGGCGAATCCGGATCTGGCAAGTCGACCTGCGCCAAGGTCGTGCTCGGATTGCTCGCGCCGGATGAGGGCGAGGTGCGCCTGCTCGGGCAGCGCTGGTCCGGGGTGGCGGAGGCCGAGCGGCGCGCGCTGCGCGCAAGGCTGCAATATATCCCGCAGGATGCCCTCAGCAGTTTCGATCCGCGCTACCGGGTCGCTGATGTGATTGCCGAAAACCTGACCGGCGATGCGCGCGCAAAGCGCGACCGCATCGTCGCGCTGCTCGAGCAGGTCGGGCTGAACGCCGGTCATCTCGGTCGCACTCCGCGGTCGCTGTCGGGCGGCCAGCGGCAGCGAGTCTCCATTGCACGTGCACTGGCAGCGGAGCCGGACATCATCGTGTGCGACGAGCCGGTGTCGGCGCTGGATGTTTCGATCCAGGCGCAGGTGCTGGATCTGCTGAGCGAGCTGCAGGCGCGCCTCGGCACCGCGCTGCTCTTCATCTCGCACGATCTGGGCGTCGTCCAGCATATCGCGGATCGCGTGCTGGTGTTTCACCGCGGGCAGATCGTCGAAGCCGGGCCGGTCGATCAGGTGTTTTCCAACCCGGCCGATGATTACACCAGGGCCTTGTTGTCATCGATCCCCGCGATCGAGAGTGCCTTCGTGCGTTCGTCTGCCAATGCGGCGATAGCTGGCCCTTCGACGGCACGATCGGTTTGAACGGAACGACAAGACGGCTTGAAATACTCTACGGCGCCGGCACCCGTTTGCCGGTCGTGCGGTTTCGGAATGGCCGTGGCGGGTGCCGTGCCGTCTCGGCTTTCGCTGCCAGCGCATCGACCAGGTGATGCGCGGCCGGCCACGCGCCATAGCCCGACGCGATATTGATGTGGCCGGCATCGCCCATATTGACGAAGTCCGAGCCCCAGCTCTCGGCCAGCATGCACGCCCGCTGCAGCGACATGAAGGGATCGTTGCTGCTGGCAACGACAATGCTCGGAAACGGCAGGGATGTCGTCGGCATCGGTGCAAAGTTGCGCAATTGCGGGAATGCGTCGGTGTTCGTTTCCACATCGGCCGGTGCGACCAGAAGTGCGCCGCCGATTTTGATGTCCGGCACTCGCAGCGCTGCATGAGCAATGAGGATACAGCCGAGACTGTGGGCGACTGCGATCGCGCCGGGATTGGCATCCGCGCTCGACAGAAGTCGCTCCACCCAGCGATCGAGCACAGGTGCGTCCCAGTCGTCCTGCTCGACGCGGCGCGCAAACGGCGTATGGCTTTGCAACAGGGTCTGCCAGTGGCCGTCCGGTGATCCGTGAAGGCCCGGAATGATCAGAGCGCCCCGCATGCGTCGATCCCTCTGCTGTTTTGGTGCCAGCCCGAGCGGAAGGCCGGCGTCGCGTCGTTCGGGTCGTTACTCCGCGGCGATAGCGGATGGCAGCGCGGGGCGGAACGAGGAGGCTGGATGCGGCGATTGCAGCCGTGCGCGACCGGCACCGAATAATTTCTCGCGAAGGGTGCCGGGCGCGTAGGCGCTCTTGTAGATGCCGCGTCGGGTCAGTTCAGGAATCAGGAGATCGACGATGTCCTCGAAGCTTCCCGGCGAGATCGCGAAGGCGAGGTTCAGGCCATCGACGTCGGTCTGCGCGACCCAGTCCTCGATAGCGTTAGCTACCTGTTCGGGCGTTCCGACCACGATTGGCCCGATGCCACCGATGCCGACATGCTCGGCGACTTCGCGTACCGTCCAGGTGCGATCGGGATCGGCGCGGGTGATATTGTCCATCGCCGTGCGGCCGGCCTCGTTGTGGACGTGCTCCACCTTTTGGTCGAGGTCATAGGTCGAGAAATCGACGCCGGTCCAGCCGGACATCAGGGTTAGGGCGCCCTCATGGTTGATGTAGCGACGATACTCCGTATGCTTCGCGGCGGCTTCCTCCTCGGTGCGGCCGAGGATCACCGTCATCATGCTGAACATCAGGATTTCCGACGGGTCGCGCCCTGTTTCTGCCGTAAGCGCGCGGATCGCAGCGACGCGCGGTGCGATCACCTTCGCGGACGGACCGGACATGAACACGCATTCGGCGTGTTGCGCGGCGAACAGTTTTCCGCGCAGCGACGTTCCGGCCTGATACAGCACCGGCGTTCGTTGCGGTGACGGCTCGGAGAGATGGATGGCGTCGAGCGTGTAGTTCTCGCCATAATGCTGGACGCGGTGAACACGCGACGGCTCGGTGAAGATACCGCGCGCCTTGTCGCGCTGCACGGCGTCGTCTTCCCAGCTGCCTTCCCACAGCTTGTAGACGATCTCCATATATTCTTCGGCGACGTTGTATCGGTCGTCATGGGCATTCTGGCTGGCCTTGCCCATGCCCTTGGCGGCGCTGTCGAGATAGCCGGTAACGATGTTCCAGCCGATGCGGCCATCGGTGAGGTGATCGAGGGTCGACATCCGGCGGGCGAATGGATAGGGCGGCTCGTAGGACAGCGTACAGGTCACGCCGAATCCGAGATTATCGGTGACGGCAGCCATCGCCGACACCAGCAGCAGCGGGTCGTTGACCGGCACCTGCGCGGCATTGCGCAATGCCGCGTCCGGATTGCCGCCGAACACGTCGTAGACGCCGAGCACATCTGCAAGGAAGAGGCCGTCGAAACGACCGCGTTCCAGAGTTTTGGCCAGATCGAGCCAGTAGGGCAGGCGATTATAGTCGCTGGAGTGGTCGTCGGGATGCGTCCACAGGCCGGGCGACTGGTGCGCCACGCAGTTCATGGCGAATGCGTTGAGACGAATCTGCTTGGTCACGTGGTGTCCTCCAGATGCCGCGGCGTCATTGCGCCGCTGGGATCAAGACCGGCGGCGCATCAAACTTTTGCGGTCGCCCGGCGGTGATCTGCGAGTGGCTCTCCGAACGGGCCGGTATTGGCGCGGAACTGCCGGACATTGTTTTGTTGCAGCGACAGCAGCGGGAACACCAGTTCCGCAAACCGATAGGCCTCTTCGAGATGCGGATAGCCGGACAAGATGAAGGTATCTATGCCGAGGTCCTGATATTCGCGGATGCGTGCGGCGACGGTGGCGGGATCGCCGACCAGCGCCGTGCCGGCGCCGCCGCGCACCAGGCCAACGCCGGCCCACAGATTCGGGCTGACCTCGAGCCGGTCGCGCCGACCGCCGTGCAATTGCGACATGCGCTGCTGGCCGACGGAATCCATTCGCCCGAGAATTTGCTGCGCGGATGCGATCGTGTCGTCGGTGAGATGCTCGATCAGTTCGTCGGCGGCCTTCCAAGCCGCCTCGTTGGTATGGCGGACGATGACATGCAGCCGAATGCCGAACGTAATCTTGCGGCCGCGCTGCTCGGCAATCCCGCGCACGCGTGCGATCTTCTCCGCGACCTGGGCCGGGGGCTCACCCCAGGTCAGGTATTTGTCGACGGTATCGACGGCGACATCGATGCCGGCATCGGACGAGCCGCCAAAATAGAACGGCGGATGAGGTGTCTGGATCGGTGGATAGAGGATACGACCGTCTTCGACCGTGATGTGCTTGCCCGCGACAGTGACGGCTTCGCCGGCGAGCTCCCGCGCGTAAACATTCAGAAATTCACGGGTGACTTCATAGCGTTCGTCGTGATCGAGGAAGACGCCATCGCCCTTGTTCTCGACGGCATCGCCGCCCGTCACAATGTTGATGAGCAATCGTCCGTTGGTCAGGCGATCCAGCGTGGCAGTCATGCGCGCCGCCACCGTGGGCGACTGCAGTCCGGGGCGCACGGCGACGAGATAGCGCAATCGTTCCGTCCACGGCGCGATGGCCGATGCGATGACCCAGGAGTCTTCGCAATTGCGCCCGGTCGGGAGCAGGGCCCCGTAATAGCCGAGCTTGTCCGCGGCACGCGCAATCTGCCGCAGATAGTCGAAATCGACCTCGCGCGCACCGGCCGTGGTTCCGAGATAGTGGCCGTCGCCGCTGGTTGGCAGGAACCAGAGAATCTTGAGAGCGTCGTCGGCAGCGGTCATGGTGCGGGTGTCCCGGCGGCGTCGGCTACGGCAATGGCTTTCGGGATCAGTCCGAGTGCGAGAAACGTATCGGCCAGTTGCTGCTGCTCGGTGATGACCTTGCGATCAATCGGCTTGATCCCGTAGGCCTGCCGCTTGAGCGCGACCTCCAGGACAGGAACCGGCAGGCCGACCGAGGGGCTGAGCTGTTCGGCCACCGACTTGATGTCTGTCTTGGCCCAGTCGTCGACTTCCCGCAGGCCTTCGAGAATCGCATCGACCACCTTGGGATCGGATTCCAGGAATTTCTGCGATGACAGATAGAACTGGTAGTTCGACACGGTATCGGTGCCGTCGGCGAGAACCGTCGCGTCGATCGCGGCTTCAGCGGCTGCCTGGAACGGATCCCAGATCACCCAGGCATCAACGGCTCCGCGCTCGAACGCCGCGCGCGCGTCAGCCGGCGCCAGGAACACCGGTGTGATGTCGGAATATTTGACATTGGCTTTCTCCAGCGCCTTGACGAGGAGATAGTGAACGTTGGAGCCCTTGTTGAGCGCGACCTTCTTGCCCTTCAGCTCGGTGACCGATTTGATCGGACTGCCTTTCGGCACCAGGATCGCTTCGCCCTTTGGCGCTGGCGGCTCATAGGCGACATAGCGGATCGGTGCGCCGGCGGCTTGCGCGAAGATCGGCGGCGCCTCGCCGGTGTTGCCGAAATCGAGCGCACCGACATTGATCGCTTCCAGCAGCGCGGGGCCTGCCGAAAACTCCGTCCACTTGATGTTCCAGCCAAGTGCCTTCAGGCGTGGCTCCAAACTCCCCTTGCTCTTCAGCAGAACCAGCTTGCCGTATTTTTGGAAGCCAATCCGGACGGTCTTCTCCTGCGCGTGTGCTGATCCGGAACCGATCAGCGTGGGAGCGGAGACGACAGCCACGCCGAGACCCATGGCGATGGCGGCTTTCAAGATCATTCGTCTGGCATGCATTGTCGTTGTCCTGCATTGGGGCGTGAAAGGCACCATCATTGATGACGCATTAGAGTCCCAAGCAGGCGATCTGGGGAATTCCAAAAACCAGGATGATCATGGGTTGATCGCTCTGCACAATGCCGCCATCCGGAGAACGTTGTGCTTCCGGTATTGCCGCCGCAGATTGCTCGCTCAGGCCTGCTCCTGGCCCCAGCGCTGAACGGTAATCCGCGTCAGCGTCCGGAAGATCACGCCTTCAACAATGAGGCCGATCAGGATGACCGTGAGCAGTCCCGCGAACACGCTGGCCGTTTCCAGCTGTGCACGGCTGGTGTAGATGAACCAGCCGAGACCGCCGGAGCGCGCGCTGACGCCGAATACCAGTTCGGCCGCGATCAAGGTTCGCCATGCGAAGGCCCAGCCGATCCGTAGGCCCGACAGGATTTGCGGAAACGCTGCAGGCACCAGGATCTCCACCACGAACCGGCCGCCGGACAGGCCGAGATTGCGGCCAGCCATCCGCAGCGTCGGTGGCACGGCGAGAAAGCCGCCATAGCAGGCGAGCGCCACCGGCCACAGCACCGAATGGACGATGACGAAGATCAGGCTCGGCGTGCCGATGCCGAACCACAGCAGCGCAACCGGCAGCAGCGCGATGGCGGGAAGCGGATTGAACATCGAGGTCAGAAGGCCGAGCGCTTCGTTGCCCCAGCGTGACAGCGCGGCGAGGGTGGTGAGGATCGCGGCGACGGCGACGCCCAGCGCATAGCCCGTGATCAGGACGCGCAGCGACGTCAGGGTGCGGTCCGGCAGTTCACCGGAGACGATCGCCGCCCACAGCGCCGACAAAGTCGCGCCCATGGTCGGCAGCAGCAGCGCGTTGTCGAGCCAGCGCGCATAAAGCTCCCAGATCAACGCAAAGCCCGCGAGGATCACGGCGCGGCGCCACGGCGTACCATCGAACACGCGCCGCAAAGCGGACGCGCGCACCAGTTTCGGCGCAGCGATATCAGACATGTTCGGTTTCCGGATCGGCGAAAACGCTCTGCTGGATCTGCCGTTCCAGCTCAGCGAAGCGCGCGGTGCCGCGGATGCGGGTGTCGGTTGGCACGTCGAATGCCGCGGCCAGCCGACCGGGATGCGGCGTCAGTGCGAGGATGCGGGTGCCGACGCGGATCGCTTCGTCGATGCCGTGGGTGACGAATAGCGCCGTGCTCCCGGTCTCCTCGCACAGCTTGAGCAGTTCGTCCTGCATCTGTCGACGCGTCAGCGCATCCAGTGCAGCGAACGGCTCGTCCATCAAGAGCAATGCAGGCTCGAGCGCGAAGGCACGAGCAATGGCGACGCGCTGCTTCATGCCGCCGGACAATGTATGCGGATAGGCATCGACGAAATTCTTCAGCCCGACGCGGCTGAGCCAGTGACGCGCGACATCCTCCGCCTGCCGGCGCGGCAGCGACTTGCCGCGCTCCAGCGCGTAACGGACATTGCCCAGCACCGTGCGCCATGGCAGCAACTGGTCGAATTCCTGAAACACCGTCATGCGGTCAGGGCCGGGCGCATCGATGCGCCGCCCGTGTAGCCGGATCTCGCCGGTGCTCGGCTTCAGGAAACCGCCCACCGTACGCAACAGCGTGGACTTGCCGCAGCCCGATGGGCCGAGCAGCACCAGCCGCTCGCCGGCCGAAAGCGTGAAGCTGACATCCTCGACGGCCGTGAGGATGCCGTCGCGGGTGGGATAGCTGATGCTGACATGGTCGAGCGCCAGCAGCGGCGCCGTTACGGCGTCACCGACGAAGTCAGCCGATCGCGGTGCGACGTTCACGTCAGCTCCCCGGCTTCTCTCCGAGGCCGGACCAGAACAGATCCCGCCACGACGCCGGCGCCTGCTTGATGAGGCCGACCTTGGCTTCGAAGTCGGCGAATTTCTGCGCGCCCTCGGGAATTGTGGTGAAGTTGATGTTCTTGTCGCGAATGATGCTCTCGACGAAGTCCGGCGTGAGCTTCGAGTTTTCCGCCTTGATGTAGAGCGCGGTGGCTTCTTTCGGATTGGCCTTGATCCAGTCATTGGCGCGGTCGAGCCCGCGCACGAAGGCCTGGATCGTCTTCGGATTGTCGTTGACGAATTTTGTGGTGGCATAGACCACGTTGAAAGTATGCGGGCCGCCGAGCACGTCGTAGCTGTTCAGCACTTGGTGCACCTTGCCGCTGGCGAGCTGCTGCTGCGAGAACGGCGGCGAGGTGAAGTGTGCCGTGATCTCGGAGCGACCGGACAGGATCTGCGCCGTTGCGTCCGGATGCGGCATGCTGACGGTTAGTTCGTCGAGCTTGTCGTATTTGCCGAACGCCTTGTCGGCGGCCATCTGCAGCACGATCGGCTGGAAGCCGACCTTGACTGACGGCAGCGCGATGCGATCCTTCTCGGTGAAGTCAGCGAGTGTCTTGATGTTCGGATTGTTGGTGGTCAGGATATTGGCCATCGATCCCAGCGCGGCGACGCCGATGATCTTGGCTGTGGTCCGCGTCTTGTCCCAGGTCAGGATCATCGGCGTAATGCCAGCGGTCGCGAAATCCAGCCCGCCGGAAATCAGTGCTTCATTCATCGATGCGGCGCCCGAGAGCCGCAGCCATTCGATCTTCGGCGGCGTGATGCCAAGTGCCTTGGCTTCGTCCTCGATCAAGCCTCGTTCGCTGGCGACGATGAGCGGGAGATAGGCGATGCCGAATTGCTGCGCGATGCGGAGTTGGGCCGTCTCGGCCCGAACGCCTTGCATAGTCGCCGCGACAAAGCCCAATGCGAGCGCGCCGACGTACAGAAATCTTGCTGTCTTCATGATATGTCTCTTCGGTGCCTGCTGATGCGGCATAAGTGTGCGCTTTGGAGAAGTTGCAACTACACTTCAGGAAATCAGGCAATGCGTCCAGCGCGCAGATGCGATGGCACCATCTTCAGAACAAGCCCACTGGCGCAACGATCGAAGTGAGACGGTTTTTCTCGAAATCCTTGCGAAGAGAGAAGGCGGTTTGCTCTCCATAGGCGACCGAATGAAGAGCCAGCTTGTCTGTTTGACGAGGCCTGCCCGCGGCTCCTTCCATGGCGGAAGTTGTGCTGATGTCCCGTGATACCGGGCGGATTGGAGACACGAAATCGATACACCCATTCAGGTTATCGCAAGCACCATGCGTCTTATGAGTGCGAGAATAAAAATCTCTTTCCCGGCTGTGTCCCGGTTCGCGCGAGGTTCCATAGCGATGTAAACGAGGCTAAAAGCGCTTCTTTCGTGGGTAGCATTGACATGCATGTCATGGCTGTTTCACGGCTTGCGGCGTTCGACGGCCGGCATGGGCAGAGATCTGTTCCATGGGCTCGCCCGTGACGCATCCTGGAGATCATCGTGCTTACCTCGTATCTGTCCCGCCGCGCTCTTTTGGCTACATCGGTTGCGCTCGCAGCGAGCCTCGCTTCGTCGCCAATGTCGCTTGCTCAGCAATCACCGATTCGTATCGGATTGCTCGCTCCGTTGACGGGGATCGGCGGACCTTACGGCCAGGAGGAAGAGCAAGCGGCTCGCGCCGCCGTGAAAATTATCAACGACGCCGGTGGGGTTCTCGGTCGCCCGCTGGAACTGATCGTGGCGGATGACGAGACGCAGCCGACCGCCGGTGTCGCTGCCGCACGCAAGCTGATTGACGTGGACAAGGTCGCATCGATCGCAGGCGTATGGAGCAGTGCCGTCGCGCTGGCGGTCAAGCCGATTACGCTCGAGAAGGGCGTGCTTCTCACCGTCAACGGCTCAGCCGATGAAATCACCGACGGCGACAACAAGAATCTGGTCTGGCGTTTCCAGACCAATGGCAAGAGCTGGGGCGAGGCCTTCAGCAAGGCGATGGCCAAGGATGGCATCAAGACCGCCTCGATCCTCGTGCTGCAGACGCCCTTTACGCAGAGCACCATTCAGCCGTTCCGCAAGACCTTCACGGATGCCGGCGGCAAGGTGCTGGACGAAGTCAGCTTCAACGCTGGCCAGCCGTCCTATCGGGTCGAGGTGGAGCGCATCTTCGGCAAGAAGCCGGACGCCGTGTTCGTTGCCGCCTATATCAACGAGCTCAGTGCTATCGCCAAGGAAGCTTTCCGCTCGGGCTATGACAGCAAGATCTATGCGTTTGGCAATGCCGCGGGCAGCAACGGTCAGTTCGTCAAGAATGTCGGCGCCGAAGTCGCTGAAGGCGTGCATCACACCCAGCAGGTGCCCGTTGGCAAATCTGCCGCCTATAGCCGCTATCTGAAGGAAATCGGCAAGCCCGACGGCACCATCATGACCTTCGGTGCCCAGGTGTTCGACCAGATCGTGCTGACGGCGCTGGCCATCGAGAAGGCCAAGAGCACTGACGGCGTTCGTTTCGGCGTGGAAGTTCCTGCACTGGTCAATGCCGACGCCCCCTCGATCGGCGATCCGGCCGAAGCGCTCCAGGCGCTGCGTGCAGGCAAGCCGTTCCGTTATGCGGGGGCAGCGTCGGATTTCCGCTTTGCGCCCAATGGCGATCAGACCGACCTGACGTTCGGGCACTTCCTGATCAAGGCAGGCGACAGCAAGCTGGTTGGCGAGATCCGCTGAACCAATGCTCGAGGCCGTCAACGTTAGCGTTATCTACGAAGGCGGCTTCAAGGCGCTGAATGGAGCATCGGTGCAGCTCGCTGCGGGCGCCGTTACGGGACTTATCGGTCCCAACGGGGCCGGCAAGTCCACGCTGTTCAGCGTGCTCGCCGGCGCGGTGCGACCTGTCGCAGGCGAAGTGCGGCTCGGCGGCGAGATCGTGACGCAGCATGGCCCGGCATGGCGGGCGCGTCGCGGGCTGGCGCGGACCTTTCAGCTCTCGCGCGAGCTGGCGAGTCTCACAGTGCTTGAAAACGTCCTTGTCGCGCAGCCTCATATGCGCGGGGAAAACGTCCTGTCGCTGCTCTGGTCCCGCCGCGCGGTACGTGACGAGGAGGACGCAGCCATCGACAAGGCCCGCGCACTGCTGCAGCGCGTCGATCTCTGGAAACTTGCAGACGCGCCAGCCGGTACACTATCGGGCGGGCAGAAGAAGTTGCTGGAGATCTGCCGCGCGCTGATGCTCGATCCGCGTATCGTATTGATGGATGAGCCGAGTGCGGGCGTGAACCCGACACGGATCGGCGAGATCGTGGAATTCGTTCAGGCGCTACGCGCGGAAGGCACCACTTTCGGTCTGGTGGAGCACAATATGGGCATGGTCCGTCTGCTGTGCGACCACGTCTATGTTCTGGCCGAGGGACAGGTGCTGACCGAAGGCCGGTTTGATGATGTCATCGCCAATACGGAGGTCGCGTCGGCCTATCTGGGGGCGCAGTCATAACGACCTCCGCAACAGGACTGGAATTGCGCGACGTGGTGGCTGGCTATGGCGGCCACCCGATCCTGCATGGCGTGAGCTTCTCGGTTCGCGCAGGTGAAACACTTGTCGTGGTCGGCCCCAATGGTTCCGGCAAATCGACGCTGATGAAGACGGCCGTCGGCCTGTTGCGTCCGATCTCAGGCCAAGTCCTGTTCGGTGAAGCGAACGTCACGACGCTCGGTGCGCCTGCACGCGCGGCGCGTGGCCTCGCTTACGTGCCCCAGGAGGCCAACATCTTCCGCAACATGACGGTGCTGGAGAACTTGCAGGTCGGCTATGAGTTCGTGGCATCGCGTTCGGCACCATCTTTCGCGAAGCGCCTCGATGCCGTGCTCGACCTGTTTCCGGAAATCCGCGTTAAACTTCGCAGCACGGCCGGGCATCTCAGCGGTGGCCAGCGGCAGATGGTGGCGATGGCCGCGGCGCTGATGCCTGAGCCATCTGTTTTGGCGCTGGACGAACCTTCCGCCGGATTGTCACCGCGCAATGCGGAGATTTTGTTCGAGGTGATAGGCCGGGTGGCTGCCTCGGGAGTGACGCTGCTGATCGTCGAGCAGAACACGCGCCTCGGCCTCGGCGCTGCGGATCACGGCGTGGTTCTGGTGGGTGGGCGGATACGCCTCGCCGCGCCCGCTGCCGAAGTGCTCGCCGATCCGGATATCCGCCGCCTCTATCTCGGAGGGGTGTGATGGGTCAGCTTCTCGTCAACGGCATTGTCGCCGGTCTGTTGCTGGCATTGCCTGCGCTTGCGCTGTCGCTGACGTTCAGCGTGTTGCGCTTTGCCAATTATGCGGTTGGATCCTATCTCTCCTGCGGCGCCTATCTCGTCTATATCGGCAATGTCCTACTGGGCATGCCGCTGTGGCTTGCGGCTAGTGCCGGCGCGGCACTCTTTGCGGTGATCGCTGTCGGTATCGACTGGCTTGCCTATCGCCCGCTTCGCAATCGAGGAGGCGTGACGCTGCTGGTGGCCTCCATGGGAGTCGCCATCGCGCTGGAGAATGTGATCCGTTTCTTTGCCGGCAATTCGCCGCGGGCCTATAACGTGCCTGTGGCGCGACCGATGCGTTTTGGCGATATCCGGCTGAACCACGAACAGCTCACCATTCTCGTTACGGTCATTGCGGCGCTCGCTGTGGTGTGGATCATTTTTCGCTTTACGCGGCTTGGCAGAATGATGCGCGCCGTGGCGGATAACCCGGACCTTGCAGCAGTGCGCGGCATCTCGCGGTCACGCGTCGTCGCCTATGTCTGGCTGATCGCCGGAATGTTGACAACGCTGTCCGGCGTGCTCGTCGGGCTGGATGCCAATGTCGAGCCGCAGATGGGCTGGACTTATCTGCTGCCTGTGTTCACAGCGGCCATTCTCGGCGGCATTGCCAATCCGATGGCCGCCGTCGCCGGCGCGCTGACACTCGGTATTGCGGAGGAACTGGCGACGCTGGTGATGCCCGTGCACTACCGGATGATCGTGACATTCCTTGTGATGGTCGCGCTTCTGCTCGTGCGGCCTTGGGGCCTGTTTGGAACGCGGTGGGTTACCAAATGACGGTCTATCTTATCGCCACTCTGACGCTTGTTGCGATGGCTGCGCTGGCAGGGCTCGCGCTCAATCTGCAATGGGGAATGGGCGGTCTGGTCAATTTCGGCCTGTTCGGCTTCTACATGCTCGGCGCCTATATCGCCGGTTTGCTGACGGTGCAGGGGCTGCCACCTCTGGTCGCTCTGGGGATGGCCATGCTCGGCGTGGCAGCGTTGAGTGCGGTCAGCGCGCTCATCTCCGTGCGGTTGTCCGAAGATTATCTCGCTATCGTGACGCTTGGTTTTGCTGAATGCCTACGCCTCGTCATCAGCTACGAAGGCTGGCTGACCCGCGGCATGCTCGGTGTTTCGGGGATCGAACGACCGTTCCAGGCATGGTGGCCCCGCGGTTGGGGCGATACAGGCTTTTTGCTTCTGGCGTTGCTGGCCGTGCTGATCGTCTACACCGTCCTGCAGGCGCTGGCCCGCTCCCCCTTCGGGCGCCTTGTGCGTGCGACGCGCGACGACCCCGGCGTCGTGGAAGCGCTCGGCAAGTCCGTGCTCGCCGTCCGCGTGCGGGTGTTTGCCATCGGCGGCGCGATCCTCGGTCTCGCAGGCAGCTTGCACGCATTCTATTACAGTTACATCGACCCCACGCAATTCGGCCCGATCATCACCGCTTATGCCTTCATGGCCGTGGTGGTGGGCGGGCGCGGCAGCAACCGCGGCGTCGTTGCCAGCGCCTTCACACTGATCTTCCTTCTGGAAGGCAGCCGGTTTCTGATAGACCTCGTTCCTGGTCTTGGGGCGTCCGAACTCGCCGCCATTCGCCTGTTTCTCGTTGGCGTGGGGCTGGTGGTATTGCTGATCTTCAAGCCGGATGGTTTTGGCCGCGAGCCGCGCTCTGCGCTCGCGGACAAGACATCCTCTCGTTTCTGATAACCGGAGTTTCGATATGGCCCGCGTTGCCCTGCAAAAAAGAGATCAGCTGCCCGAGCACCTAAGGGCTTTGTGGGATCGCATGACCACATATGGCCCGTTCGAGGGCCAAGCCGCCGCAATGGCCAACCGGCTGCCGGTGTTCGAGCACATGTGGCGCCTTCTCACCCAGCTTGCCGACGAAGGCGTGCTACCCAAGCGATACCTCGAGCTCGCCATTGTCGCTGTCTCGCTGGTCAATCAATGCGACTTCTGCGTTGCGCAGCACACGCCGAAGCTCGCGGTTGAAGGTATCACGACGGAAGGTGCGGCAAACCTGCTCGACTGGGAGAAGCACCCGGAGCTCACCGAAGTCGACCGGCTGGTGGTGGAGTATTCGATCGCCGTGACCAGCAACTGGCACCGCATCCGCGACGCCATGTTTGAGCGCCTGCGCGCGCATTTCAACGACGCGCAGATCGTCGAACTGACCTGGCGCATTGCGCTCTGCGGTGCATTCAACCGGTTCAATGACGTACTGCAGGTCGAGGTCGACGTCTAGGCGGCCGGTATGCCTGGCTGATCGGTCTTCCAGTCGCGCTTGATCTTCTTGGCGAGCGACCATTTGTGGACTTCGGTCGGGCCGTCATAGATGCGGAAGGCGCGGATCTCGCGGAAGGCCTGTTCGACGATGGTTTCGCCGGAAACGCCGGTGCCGCCCATCACTTGCACGCAACGGTCGGCTATCCGCATCAGCGCTTCCGACACGGCCACCTTGGCCATCGAGCTTTCGGCCGTGCCGAGCGAGCCGGTATCGAGCACGTCCGCGCACCAGTCGATCATCAGTTCCGATTGTTTGAGATCGATCAGGTTTTCCGCCAGCATGAAGCCGACGCCTTCATGATCGATCAGGGCCTTCCCGAATGCATGGCGACGACAGGCATAGTCAGTCGCGATCTCATTGGCGCGGATCGCAAGACCCAGCCAACGCATGCAATGCGACAGGCGCGCGGGGCTAAGGCGGATTTGCGCGTATTTGAAACCGTCGCCTGAGGCGCCAAGCATCTGGTCTGCAGGCACACGCAGGTTGTCGATCTCGATCTCTGCATGGCCGCCGGGCATCGAGTTGTCGATCGTATCCAGCACGCGCAGGGTGCGGATCGCAGGATCGGGCAGATCGACAAGGAACATGCAAGCGCCGTCCTCGGACTTCGCCATGACTATGCCGACCTTGGCGCCTTCCGCGCCGGTGATGAACTTCTTCCGCCCGTTGATCACCCAGTGATTGCCATCGAGCCTGCAGGTGGTCTGCATCATCGACGGATCGGAGCCTGCGCCGCCTTCGCCTGCCGGCTCGGTCATGAAGAATGCCGAGCGTGCTTTGCCCGACACCAGCGGTTCGAGAAAACGCGTCTTCTGTTCGGCGGTACCGACCTTGCCGAGGAGATACATATTGCCCTCATCGGGCGCCATCGTGTTGCAGGCAAGCGGACCCAGCGGCGAAAGACCGGATTTGATCAGGGCCTTTGCCGTTTCGCGCTGCGTCAGATGCGACCCATCCGCAAGAATGTGCGGGGTCAACACGCCGGCCTTGCGGGCCTTGTCGCGCAGTTCCTGCACCAGTTCGTCGCTCGGGCCGTGAGCACCTGTCCGCGGATCTTTCTCATAGGGGATGACTTCGGCGCGGATGAAGGTCTCGATCCTGGCGGCAATGGCGTCGGCGCGGTCAGTCATGGAAGCAGATACTCCGGTCGCCCCTTGGGCGAAGCCCTGGGGCGGGATTGAGGCAGGCGGGGCCGATCACGGTACGGGTGGTGGCCGGCGACGAGGTGAGGGATAGCATTTACACGATCAGTATGCCCGATCGCATCGAACTCGGCTACGACGCATCGATCACCGTGAAGCGTGTCGTGGCGTCACTGACCCGCGCATGGCGTGCTGGTCGGTCGAATCTTGATGGGCTGGTCTTGATCGGTGGAAAACCGCTATTTCGGCGCCGGCTCGGCGGCATCGAGATTGATGCCCGGGAAACGCCGTCTCAGGTCCCGCTTCAGCGATCTGAAATGTTCGATATTGTTTTCGAGTGTCCGCAGCCGTGCTTCGCCGATGCGAATCTCGTCGTCCGATTTCTGCAGGAGCTCCGCCCGCGGGTCCGACTGGCTGTTGACGTCCTCGATCTCGTTACCGCCGACAATTGCGGCGATGGAGATGACGTCTTCCAGCCGACGCTTCAGGCCGTCATGCTCGTATTCTGCACTGCGCAGGCCGGAGTCGATGGTCGCCGCAATGGCAAGAACCAGCCGTTCATCGGTGATGCGATCGCGTTCCGGGGAGCGTGTCCGGAATGCCTCGGACGAGGAGCGAAAGATGCGCTTCAGCATGGCGGCATTTCCCTCTGGCTCAGGTGAGACCTTTGATCTTCTTACACGATGTTGCGGAACCTGACGACATCTGCACAATGCCCGATGTCGATTTCGTTAGCACGAGCTCCTTGGCGGAGATGAAGCGTAGCGTGGCTCTGGGGTTGGCGTCGCAGAATCGCGACAGCGTCGCCGCGGTGGCGGCCACCGTGTCTTGTTTCGGAATCACCGCGATGGCCCCATCCTTCAGGATGTAGGCATCTTTGACGTTCGGCATCGTCGCGGTCGCGGTGCAGACCTTGAACAGGCCTTCATAGGCCTGTGGCGGCATGGTGAGATCGCCTGCAAGGCCGCCGAGCAGATACTCCCGGCTCTTGTTGCAATTGTCGGCCTGCGCGGCGCCTGCGGTGAGCACAAGCAGTGCGATGATGGCAGCGAGCCGTTTCATGCCGATGCCCTCAGCTCCGATCCGGTCTGCAAGGCATCCTCCGATCGCGATGGCCGCTTCAAACCATAGGTTTCCGCGGCACAGCGTTCCCACGACAGATCTCGCGCATGTGCGGCGGCACCAGCGCCGAGGCGCGCCCGCAGCTCATCGTTCTCGGCCAATTGCCGGATCACATGGGTGATCATGTCAACGCGGGGAGCGACCAGAAGGCCAGACTGGCCGGCGAGCACCGCATCGGGCACACCTCCGATATTGCTTGCGACGCTCGGCAGGCCCGTGGCACCGGCCTCAAGATAGACGAGACCGAAGCCTTCGACGCGACCGGACGAATCCGGCACACCCGTCAGACAAAAGAAGTCCGCCGCACCGTAGATGTCGCGAATTTCTTCATTCGATAGTGCGCCGAGTAGCCTGATGTCGCAGTCCGACGCAGCGATCATGCCGCGAAGCTCATCGACATAGTCAGCTTCTCCTTGCGGACCGATGACCAGCCAGGTGACGCGCTGACGTAATTCGTCAGGAAGCTGCGCGAGGGCGGCGAGTGTGAGGTGGTGTCCCTTGCGCCGCGTGAGCCGCGCCACGGTGACCATGACGATCCGGTCGGGCGCAATATCATAGATCGCGCGCGTGGCAGCGCGATCGCTGCGCCGGCCGGACCAGAAATCGGAGACGCCAAGGCGAATGGCATGGATGCGGCGTTCGTCGATCGTGAATCTCTTGCGGAACAGCTCGCGTGTGAAGTTGCTATTGGCAGCGACCTCGGTGCGTGGCCCGAACACGCCACTGAACCGGATCGCCAGCCGCTTCAGTGGCGTCTGAGTCTCATTGATCTCTGTACCATGCACGGTCATCAGCATCCGCGCCGGCGTGCGGCCGCGCGCGAGTGCGACCGGAATGAAGAATGGCCAGTCGGCGGCATGCACCACATCGAACGGAGCCGTACCAATGCGGCTGCGCGCCAGCATGATCTTGGCGGGCAGATCGCGCGCCGAATGCAATCCGCCGCTGAAGCGGTGGATTGCGAAGGGCATGGCGCGATCGTCGGCTGACATATCCTGTGCGTAATCGGGAGCGACCAGCGTCACCCGTGCGCCGAGCTGCGTTGCGGCCAATGCGATCTCGTGGGCGTAGGTGCCTATCCCGCCGCGTGCGGGAGCATATTCGCTCGATAACAACAGGATATTCACAAATAACCTCAGTGTGCCGCGGAGGGCGTCATCGTCATGTTGCGCGCATTCTGGATGTCCTGGTGATAGGTAAAGACGCGCGCCAGCTGTGTTGCTGGTGTGAAATTATCGATCGCGCTGGCAACCTGCACCGGGTTGATTTCGCCTGTGCCGATCGCATCGCGGGTATCGAGGAAACGTTGGGCCAGGTTCTCGATCATCTCGTCGCGGGATGAGCTGCGGGAAATGAGATAGCCGCTCTCGCCATCATGAATTACTGACTCCAGTTGCGGCAGGTGCACGGCGACGACCGGGCGGCCGACCGCAAGCGTCTCGAGCACGCAACGCGGCATGCCCTCGAACTCCGACGTCAGGATGCCTGCATGGGCATTGGCCAGTGTTGCGGCCATGCCGACAGCGTCCTTGAAGCCGTGCCGGATCGTGATGTCTTCGATCGCGGCGAATTCGGCAAAGCGATGCGGATCGCTGGTCCCGATATAATGGAATTCGAGATGGCCATGCAGCCGCTCGCGCAGGCGGGCGATGGTGCTGAACATCAACGGCGGATCCTTGAACTCGTCAAGGCGTCCCGCGAAGATGATTCGGAACGGCTCGGTCATCGCCGGAAACGGCTGCGGTTTGAAGATGTCGGTATTGACCCAGGTCCATAGCGTATCGATCTTGCCGCTCTGGCCGGGATAGGTCTTTTGCAGCCGTTCAGTGATGAACGGATTCACGCACAGAAATTTTGCGCTGGTCGTGACCGCGAAACGCTCGCCGATATTGTGCACGAACGAATACTTCTTGAGGAGCGAATCCATCTGCAGCTTCGGCGCGCCCTCGCCATGCAGCATCTGGATGAAGGGGCGGCGCAGCAGCGTCGGCAGCCAGGAAAATTCGACGCGGCGCAGATCAACCGTGCAGCCGCGCTCGCGGATCAAGCGCGACACCGGTCCGAAATAGCGCAGTAACGCCATGAAGAACTGGCCGGTGAGTGATGAGCGGATGGTGCGCGCGGCCTCTCGGGCCTGCTGGTCGGAATAGTGCAGGATCGGGAGAAAGTCGAAGTCGCGCCCGCGGAAAGTCAGCCGTCGCACTTCGCCGAGCTTGAGGTCGCCGATCGAATCCACGCCAACGAACAGGATGTCCGTGTCCGTGGGATGGAAGGTGATGAAGTCGCGGATATAGGTCTCTAGCCCACCCACCTTTTGGCCGCGCGGATCGAAGGGGTGGATGAGGCAGATCTGGTAGCGTTGCTTGGCCGGCGCGGCGTTCCGGGCGCGAAGACCCAGAGTGAGTGTCGAGGTCATGCGGCTTTCCTCATGCGAGCGTTCAGGATTTGTGGAAGCGTACTGGCGATCAAACGTGGCACGGCGGCAGCGCAGCGTGCGTAACGGGGCGCAAGGCGGCGCGGATCCCGCAACATGCGCCAGGCCCATTCGAGACCGGCACGTTGGGTGAACATCGGTGCGCGAATTTGTGTACCTGCGATGAAGTCCAGCGCCGCGCCGAAACACAGGCAGCCCGTCCCGTCCAGCTCATCGATACAGCGCGACGCAAACACTTCCTGCCGCGGGGCGCCCAGCGCGAGGAAACAGAGCTTTGCACCGGATGCGCGGATCTGTGCAATCGCTGTATCGGCTTCCGCTGAATAGGCCTCGAAGTTGCGACCAGGCGCGAAGGTGCCGACGATCTGCAAGCCCTGATATCGTTTGCGCAATTCCGCTGCGGTCTTGTCCAGCGTTGGCCTGTCGGAGCCGAACAGAAAGATGGGAAGCCCTTTCTTGCCTGCAGCTTCGCACAAGGGAGCAGCAAGATCAGCGCCGGTTGTTCGTGAAATAGGTTTGCCAAGCAGATGACTGAGAACGACGATCGGAAAGCCATCCGCAGTCACGAAGCGTGCGCGCCGGTAGGCCGCGCGAAAATCGGGCTTTTGTTGCAGATGTACGACATGATCGAGATTGAGCGTGCATACACTGAAGTTATCGCCGCGTTCGGCCGCTTCTACGATCGATAAAACGGCTTCGTCGAGCGATGAAACGTTCACGGTGACTCCGTCAACGGTGAGATTTTTGGCGTGTGGCGCCTGCGTCTTCGACATGTCGGTCCCCTGATGACGATGTAGCCGAGGTACGCTTGAACGAAGTGCACACCTGCTTGCTGCCGATGCAGCAAAGAAAAGTGAGTCGAAAATCATCTCCCCGACGTCATGGACATCAAAACGAACTATTGCGACGCAACGATGGCGATGCTGTCGCGCAATATGGAAAAGATAGCAGTCACGATTTTGAAATCGATGGAGAGTGGATATGTTCGAATGTTCAAGGAGAAAGTCGCTCGCAGTCATCGCCGGTGCGACAGTCGCTATGCAGCAACATGCACTCGGCGCGACTCAAATGCAGAGCCTTGGTACAATTGCGGCAAAAAATGGTTTGATGTTTGGCGCGGCTGCGGGGCCGGTGATCGACAAGGATGTCGGATATCGTGAGCTTTACACAACACAGACGAAAATTATAACGACGGACATCGCTCTGAAAATGGGCACGCTTGCGCCAATGGCTGGCCCGAAGCGATTCGAGAGCGCCGATCGATTGCTACAATTTTGTGCGAGCAATCGCATTCCCATGCGCGGTCATTGTCTGATCTGGAACGAATGGGTTCCGCAATGGATCAAGTCCATGAGCAATTCCGAGCGACAGGCCTTCTTCGATAGTTATATCGATGAAGTCGCCGGGCGCTATGCCGGCCAATTGCAGTCTTGGGACGTCGTGAATGAGCCGTTCTGGCCCGGTCACAAGGCACCCGGCGGCTATCGCCTTGGCCCGTGGTACGATGCCTTTGGCACTGATTATGTCAGGCGTGCCTTCGCACGGGCCGGTGCTGTGGATAAGAAGACTAAACTTGTGCTCAATGAGGCACAGGCGGAACGCGATGACGATGTTGGTCTCGCGGTGCGCACCGGACTGTTGCGTCTGGTCGATGAATTGCAGCATGCCGGCGTCCGGCTCGATGTGGTCGGCCTGCAGGGCCACTTGCAGCCGCGCTATCCGCATGATCCCCAGCGGTTTCTGGAATTCGTCCACGCGCTCGCCGAACGCAAGGTCGACATCTACATCACCGAATTCGATGTCCGCGACGACACGTTCCCGGATGATGTAGCCACGCGCGACAAGATGATCGCGGAGACCGGCGGGAAATTCCTCGAGACGGTGCTACAGGTCCCGGCGGTCAAGGCCGTGATCGCGTGGCAGCTGTCCGATCACTATTCATTCTATACGGACGCCGCGAGAAAGAAGAATCCTCTCGCAGAACGACTGCCACGGCCGCTGCCGTTCGATGAGAACATGCAAAAAAAGCCGCTGTGGTACGCAATGGCCCGTGCGCTGGAGACCGCCAAACGGTCGTGACGATTTCACGACATTAGAGCTCCGAGAGTTGCGGTTGCCGGCGCAGCATCCGAAGCAACGTCGGCCCGTAAAGGATGGCAAGGACCAACACGTAGATCGCCGCGCCTGCGGCGACATGTGCTGCCAGTAAGACATGGTTGGGCGCTTCGGGCAGTTGCGTCAGCAGTGCCGCCATGGCCCCGGTTGCGAGGACGATGCGGGCGAGATGCGCCCAGGGCAGGGTCAGGCCGAATTTCGAAAAACCGATGATGAAACTGACCAGCGCTGCGGCAATGGCGGAGAGCACTGTCGCGCCGGCCGCACCGACGAGTCCCCAATAGTGGATACAGATGAAGCTCGCCACGATCGTCACCAGCGCGTCGATGCTGGAGACCACGATCATCAGCTGTGTCTTGCTGTGCAGGAGAAACACCTGATCGCCGAAATGGGCACGGATGTTGCGGATCGAACCGGCCAGGGCCGAGAGAGGCAGAATTGCCAGCGTCACCTGTTGAAACGGCGTGGCGATCAGCAGGTGCACGATCTCGGCCCGTAGCAGGAAGATGCCCGCAATGCTTGGCGCCAGAATGCCGATGAGCAGTGCACTGTTGTCGGCAAGCTGGCGCATCGCAGCCTTGCTGCCGCCTTGCTCCATGCTCTTGACCGCCAGCGGGAACGCCGCGGCCGTCACCAGCATCGCAGCCACTGCCGCGGCGCGCTGGCCCAGACCATAACCGACGGCAAAAAGACCAGCGGCGGCGACGCCGAGCATGTCGTTGACGATAAAGCGCGACGCATTGAGGCCGACCCAGCCCAGCGCGCCGCCGATGATCAGCGGAATGCCATAGCTCACCGCATGGCGAATGATCTCGCGATCGATCGGCCACAGGCGGCGGCTGTAGCCGATGTGGGGCAGGACGACCAAAGCGGCAAAGAGCTGCGCGGCGGCATAGCCCAGCAGCGGCCATTCCGGCGATGGGCCGATCAGCTTGATGAGTATCAGGCCAAGAATGAAGCCGATCGACGGTCCGACGATCTGCTGGATCGAGTAGACGCCGATCTGGTGCCGGACCCGGGCGCGTTCGGCGATATAGAGATTGAGCGAGCGGCTGATGACGTAAGCGACGGTCGCTCCGAGCAGCGCCGGGTTGGTGTCAGTCGCGATGACCGTATAGAGCACGCCGATCACGGCGGCGCTCTGCAGCACCAGCGAAACAAGAATGACGACATTCTCGGTGCGATAGAAGCGTTCGGCCTGTTCGCCATCCTGATAGCGACCGAAGAAACGCAGCGCATATTGCGACCACCAGGCGAGGAACGCGATCTGCAGCAGCTCATGCGTTGCCGTGATCAGCGTGATCACACCCAGCGTATGCTCGTTGACCACATGGGTCCACACGATCATCGCGATCAGCTGGAACATCGGCCCGACGATCTGGGCCGGAAGATAAAGGATCGTGCGCTTCAGTAGCATGGTCAGGCTCCGAGCCAGCGGGCCGCGCGCGGCGGCGCCCATCGTTGCACGGCGAGCAACGCGACAAGGCTCAAGGCGACGGTGATGGCATACATCAGAAATGTCCCCGCAACCGGGCCGAACTGGCGCAGTCCGCCATGATCGCGCAAGGCCATGACAATGAAAATATGCCAGAGATAGATGAAGTAGCTGCCGGACCCGAGCATGGCCAGGACCGGCGCGCGGATGCCGAGTGCGAGCAACAGGATGCAGAGCGCTGCGGCATAGCCGAAGAACGCCATCGAATCATAATCGGCGGCGTCGCCGATCTTGAGCAGTCTCGCTGCCGCATAGATCACATAGGCCAGCAGTGCCGCGGCAGTGAGTGTCAGGCGCATCCGCGGAAGGGCCAGCCGCGCCGTCGATCCGGCGACCAGCATTCCCAGGGCCACGAAGCTGAACCAGAATGGGATATCGCGCATGCGCACTTCCTCGATCAGCCCATCGGACAGTCCGCGCTGGATCAGCAGGGGATCGACGTAGCTGCCGATGATCAGGCCGAAGGCGAGGGCGAGCATCAGGACGAGGCGCAGTCGCTCATTGGCTTGGGTCGGCTCACGATGAGCAAACCACAGGGTCAGCCAGAGCATGAGCGTACAGCCGAGATAAACGAAGACATAATAATACACGAACACGTAAGCGAGCACGAAGCGGGCAGCCGTTGTCGTTGGGCGGTGATCCATCGCCGGGTTCTGCAGCGCCATGTAGAGATAGGCCGCAGCGAAAGCGATGGCGTAGGGGATCAATGCGGCCATGACGCGCTTGCCGAGTGGAACGCGGCCCGACAGAGCGGTCAGATAGCCGGATGCGAACAGGAAGATCGGCACACAGGGACGCAACGCCGCATCGAGCATGGTCTTCCACGATGCATCGAGCGGTTGCTGCAGCGAATGGATGCCGATCACCATCAGAATGGCGAGGCCGCGCATGCTGTCGATGGCCACGTCCCGGCTGGCCGTCCTCGTTTGAGCCAGCGGCCGCGCCGTCCCGGACATTATCTGCGTTGCATTGACCATCAGTTCACGTCTGCCTTGGCACCGTCGCCGCGGCAATTCGCGTGCTGAAATGGCGATCATAAGCCTCATTGAGAGCGCGCCGCATGGGCGTCTCGAAATAGCGCAGGGACAGAATGCTGGCGGCGGCAAGAACGGCGATGGCCAGCGGCACCAGGGCGAGCTTGCCGCCGGGAATGACGGGGGCAAGGAAGCGTGCCGCCAGCGTGAGGACGACGGTCGCGACTGGAATATGCAGCATGTAAGAGGAATAGGTCAGCGACGACCAGCGCTCAAAGCCAAGGCGCGAGAACAGGGTGGTCTGGCTGGAGAGGTCGTGATGGATGGCGAGTGCAGCGATGAGATAGATGACTGCGAGCGCTGCCATGATCGGAAGCTGCGCGCCGAAGATGAGGAACAGGACGAGGGCCGTGGTCAGTAGGCCCGGCATCGCCGGAAGCCGCGCAATCCGGTCGCGAAACAGCCAGCACGCGATGCCGAGATTGAAGGCAGGTAAAGCGCGGAAGGCGCCGCCCCTATTGATCCAGTCCGGCCAGGGCTCGGTGCCCATGGCAACGGCATAGATGCTGTTGGCCAGCAGCGGCAGCACAACGAGGGCCACAATCACCGTCCTGCTCCGCGCGATCGTCAGCACCATCAGCGGAAACAGCACGTAGCAGAAGAACTCAGCCGACAGCGACCAGCTCGGAAAATTGAAGGTCAACCGGTCGCCATCGATGGCGTGCAGCAGCAGGAACTGCGCCGGAAGATCGGAGAAGGGATAGCGCGCCGGGTTGTCGGTCTTGGCGATGCCGGCATGAAGCGCCAGTGCGATCACGATATAGAAAGCCAGCGTTGCCAGATGCAGCGGATAGATCCGCGCGAGGCGCCGCCACAGGAAGCGGCCGACCGCGGCGGGTGAGCCAACTTTCGCCAGATACTGGCTGGCAATGACGAAGCCGGAGATGACGAAGAACAGGTCGACGAACAGATTGAAGTGCCAGGTGTGGTCCACCATGAAGCGACCAATTGGCAGTTCCTTGATGTAATCCGAATAGTGCAGGATCACGACGGCGCTGGCCGCAACGATGCGCAGCCCGTCCAGATGTCGTGTGCTGGTGTCGATATCCTGCAAGAAGCCATATCCCTGTTGAATGGACCAAGCGCGGCCCCGATCCGGCATGGGTGCCGGCGTCACGGTCCTAATGCGCGACGTTGGGCTTCGCCGCCGAACGACGGCCGGCCAGCTGTCCGCCAGCGAGTTCGGCGATCAGGTCGATGACGATGTCGTGGTCGCTCGCTGCCAGCGCGTTCCAGCGCGCGAGGTTCTCGGTCGCTGCCGCAACATATTGCCTGCGCCACTGCGAAGCCGCGATGGCCCCGCCGATCTGCGACGCTGCGGTGCCGTGGTCCGACGGATCGATGAAGATGCCGGATGTGCCCAGAACTTCATGGAAGACGGGCGCATTCGGCGCCACGATCGGCAGGCCGGCATATTGGGCTTCGAGCAGTGGCAAGCCCAGACCTTCATCATGCGAGGTGCACAGGAAAATATCGGCCTCATTGAGAATGCGCGCCACGTTCTCGGACGACTGATAGCCATGCAGGGTCACGCATGACATGCGTTCCAGTGTCTTCCAGTCATCGCCCCAGCCCTTGCGGCCAACGATGTCGAGGGTGGCGCCGGGAAAACCGTGCTGGCGCAATTCACGTACGATATTGGCCGCGGCGATGAAGTTCTTGCGTGGCTCCACGGTGCCGAGGGCCACGACGCGCAGCGGCGACGTCTCGGGCTCGCGCTCGGCGCGCTCGGCGGATTCCAGCTTGAACACGTTGCGCACCGGCGGGCGATACAGCGTGATCTCGGCGTCCGGGCGACAATGTTCGGCCAGCTTGCGCTGGGTGTCACGCGAATTGGTCAGGAAGCGCGGATAGTTTTTGAGCGCGATCTTGAAGGGTGTCGCCATATAGAGTCGCGCGCGGGCATTGAGATCGGCCTGTCGCGTCAGCAGGAAGTCGTCGTGCATATAGGGCAGCACGCGTGATGAAAACATCCGCAGCAGCGGGCTTGGCGGAAAACCGGGGCAGAGCAGGAACGACGAGGGAGACGCCAGGCGCATCGGCAGACCGAAAGTCTGTGTCGCCACCATCTGGCCGGTGCCGCGCGAGGTGATGGGCACGACATCGAGCGGCGCCAGCGCCTGTTCCGAGAACAGCTCCAGCGTGATCCGTTCGAGTCCGGTCACATGGCGTCCGAGATGGGTGTGATCGACATAGATAGTCATGCAAACTCCTGATCCCGGGGGACGGCGCGGACATGCGGGGCGGCCATCGGCGGACGTTGATGGACATGGCGGGGTGGCGCCACGGCCGGCGCGCGTTCGCGCGGCAACAGCAGCGCGATGAGTAGAACGAGCTGCGCGAGCTGGATGTTCTTCGACGAGAAGCTCACCGAACTTGCCGCAATCATCAGTATCAGCAGCAAGATGGCGAAGGCTGCGCGGTCCGACCGGCGCAGCAGTTCGATGAAGAAGCAGGTCAGGCCGAGCGTGATCAGGATGGTGTGGATCAGGCCGAATTGCACGATGCAGGACACCCAGAAATTCTCGATGCCATAATTCAAACCGAGCTGCGACTGCAGCGCGTTCACGCGAACCGGATTGGGTCCGAGGATCAGTTCGCTCCACTGGAAATGATTGAGCATGTCGAAGGTCGCAAAGCGAGCCAGGGCGCTGCCTTTATCCGATGAGAAGCGCAGCAGCATCTTGTCGAAGATGCCGAGATAGAGCGCAGCAAACACGACGCCTGCCGCCGCAAAAAGAAAGCAGATTGCGCCGACGGCGAACAGCAGCGGCACGCGCTTGCCGCGGATCAGCCGGATGGTCTCAAGCAGACCGAGGCAAGCCAACACGAGCAATACCGTCATCAGCGCGGTGCGGCCGCCGAAGGCCATCAGCGAGCCCAGACTGAAGGCGATCAATGGCACGCGGATCATGATCGGCGGGCAGATGGCCGGTCGCAGCACCAGCGCCATGATATAGGCGCCGACGATGCCCGAGGCCGTCAGCGGATGGCCGAGGAGCGCAGCCGAGCGCCATTCACCGACCACCAGCACGCTGCCGAGTGTCAGCGGAATGATGCGATGGCCGGAAAAATATTCGTAATAACCAATCAGGATGTTGAGCAGCAGCGTCGCATGGATGGCCCAGACCAGCGGCCGCCGCTGCGCCGGCGTGAGCCGCCAAATCAGCAGGCACAGCAGGACCGGCAGCAGGAACGTGTCGATGATGACCGTGAACGGGCGTTCCAGCACGAACATCTGGATCAGCAGGACAAACCAGCAGAACAGATGCACCAGCAAAAGCTTGGCGTCCGTGAAGGCACGGTTGATCTCACCAATCGGGTCACCGTCGCGCATCAGCAGCAAAAGCGTCGCGATGAATGTCGCATAGGTGCCGGGATGCAATTTCTCGAGAAAATTGCCGCCGGGTGTCAGATAGTGAATCTTGAGATTAGTCAGAACGCCGCCCGACAGTGTGAAAATCGCGACGATGGCGCCCAGCAGCACGCTGACGATCATTAAATTAATGAGTTGGGCGGTGTTGACGATCTGGCGTCGTTGCGGAACGCGTGCACGCGAGCCCGCCGCGGCGACGGCGCCGTTGCGATGCAGCCTGAGCGGCGCGGTCCGGGCCAATGTCAACGCGCAGCTCCCGCACTGGCGGCGGCGACGCCATAGGGCTTCAGATAGGCCGAGCTGCGATAATAGTCGTAGAAGCGGATCTTGCTGAGATCGACCTGGGTCAGCACGGTGCCGAGAATGCGATCATGCACCGGAGCCAGCAGCTCCATCGTGTGGGCGACGACTTCGCGCGGTGTCTGATTCCAGGCCATGGCCAGCAAAATTCGGTCGGCGAGTTCGGCCAGCGCGCGGCCGTCGACCAGCGGAATCAGCGGCGGCGAGTCGATGATGATCAGTTCATAATGTGACTTCAGGCGGTCGAGGATTTCGACGATCTGCTCGGAGAACATCAACTCGGTGATGGCATCGACATCCTTGATAGCGGGCGAGGGCAGGATCGAGAGGCCGGTGCTGCGATCGAGCAGGATGGCGCGCTCCAGCGACACTTCGCCGGTCGCCACCTGCAGGAGGCCGGCATCGGCATTGGGGCTGACGGCGCGGGTCAGACCGGGATTGCGCAGATCGCCGTCGATCAGGAGTGTCTTGATGCCCAGCGTGGCGAAGGACAGTGCGAGATTGCCGGCGAAGGTTGTCTTGCCTTCGCTTTCGAGGCCCGATGTCACCAGCACGACCTTGACCGTGTCGATCTTGCGCGCACGCTGAATCGCCAGACGCACCGCGCGAATCGCTTCGGCGAAGAATGTGCCGGGCTCCTCGATGGCATAGCGCATCAGTGGTGGCTGCAATGCAGCCGGCAGCAGCCGCATGGTGCGCGGATCGTAATTGCCGAGTTCGGTGCGGCCGCGTTTGGCACGCCCGGCGAGTTCGCGACTGCTGATCGAGGGTAGAGCGGCCAGCGCGGGAACGCCCGATATCTCTTCGGCCTGTTCCAACGTCTTGATCCGCCCGTCGAGATAGTCGGTCAGGAATGCCAGCACCGTGCCGCCGCCGAGGCCGAGCAGGATCGCAAAGCCTAGAATAAGCATCGTCTTCGGCGCGGAAGGCTTGAGCGGGATGCTGGCAAAGCTGACGATGCGGGAGTCCGGCATCTCCAGGCTTTCCTGCGCCGTCGTCTCCTTCGAGCGCGCCAGATATGACTCATAGAGCGTGCGGTTGGCCTCGGCCTCGCGCTGCAGCTCATGCAGCCGGACCACGGCCTGACCGGACGTGCTGGAGACGCCCTGCAGCTTGTCGAAACTGTCCTGCAGCGACGCCTCGCGCGATTTCGCAACGTCATAATCATGCGCCGTGCCCTGCACGATGCGCCCGATTTCCTCGTTGATCAGCCGCTGCGTGTCCTTGAGCTGTGCCCGCACATTGGCGACCTGCGGATGCCGCGGACCATATTTGCTGGTCAGGTCGGCTTCGTTCTTGGCGATATCGGCATATTGCGCGCGCAGCTTGGTCACCATCTCCGAGGAGACGGCGGCATTGAGCCCGCCGGCATCGCCGCCGGTTTTCGCCAATTGTTGCACCTGATCGAACTTGGCACGCGCCTCGGCGGTCTGCACCCGGGCAGCAATCAGCTTGCTGTTGAGATCGGTGATCTGCTGGTCGTTGACCGTCACGCCCTGCGAGACCGCGAGGTTATTGGCGGAACGATAGTCCGCGACGGCCTGTTCGGAGGTGACGACGCGGTTCTTCAGCGCATCGATCTGGCCGCCGAGCCATTTGGCTGCGATGCGCGTCGCGTCGAATTTGGCGCGGACCTGTTCCTCGAAATAGGCGTCAGCCACCGCATTGGCGATGGTCGCGGCTTTCTGCGGCGATTCCGAGCTGACGGCGATATCGACCAGGAATGTCGTGCCTTGTCGTGTCACCTTCATGCGGCGCTGGAGCAGATATATAGAGTATGCACGCGCGGCGTCTTCGGGGCTCACACCATCGACCGGGCTGCTGCTGCGGAACAGATTGCGGATCGGATCGAGCAGGCCGGGCTTTGGCATGAACTCGAGATCCTGCGTCAGCTTCAACTTGTCGACCACACGCTGCAGAATGGTCAGCGACTGGATCAGCAGCGTCTGGCTTTCGATGGTCGCATCGTCCGTGCCGAAATTGGTCAGCACCGATTGATTGGTTTCGACCACATTGGCGCGCCGGGGATCGACCAGTACGGTGGAGTTCGCAGTATAGAGTGTGGTCGCCGTCGCCACATAAGCGAGGGCGATACCACCGAGCACGGCGGCGGGCAGCACGACCGCTCGCCAGCGCCGGCGCAGGATGCGCGCCATTTCCCGGAGATCGACGGTCGGCGCCTGCCAACCGGCAACGGCGGTCGGAACCGGTTCCGGTGCCGCCGGATAAGGCTGATCAAAATTGCGCTGTAACATTGAGCCCTACCTGGTGTTTGTCGTAACTGAAGGTGGGTATATCGCTGTCGCGCGATGTGTAGCGGTGATAGGCCGAGATCGCGCTGAAGCGGTTCATCAAATACTTCACGCTGGCATTGGTCGTGGTCACGCGGTCCTTGCGGGCCTGGCCGAAGAAGCGATCGATCTCATAGGCGCCCGCCAGCGACAGGATGACGTTGCGACGCAGTTCGTAGTCGACGCCGACCTGCACCGCATTGGCCAGCACGCCGGTCGAGCTGGTATCGGATGTCTGCGTGACCAGTTGTTCGGCCTTGACGTGGATGTCCATCAATCGCGTCGGGCTCCATGTGAGCTTGGCGCGATAGGACGGTCCGTCGACGGTGCCGATCAGAGGATTGTCGAAGCGCTGTTCGACATAGCCGCCGCCGAACTCGCCGCGGAGCAGATTGCCGAAACCGACGGTCAAGCCGGACAATGCGCGATAGCCGGTGGAGTCCAGCGTCTGGCCGGGCACGCCGCGGATGTTGCGCTGGTTGCCTTCGACGCCGCCGAACCAGCCGAGCACAGGCGAGAACGCATAATCGACACGGCCGTGAAGCGCATAGATCTGGCCGTCGCGGCTGCTCTGGTCGATCAGACTGCCATCCTGCGCGCGCGCCGTGCCGTAATCGTACGAGTCGACGCGTGCGCCAATCGATGTCGCCAGCCGGTTGAATTCCTTGCGGACGGTCAGGTCGCCGGACATCAGATTATAAGGCGTCGGTGTCACGGCATTGGAAGGCGAACTCAGCGAACCCACACCCTCATTGAGATGCGCGATCTGGAAACTGCCCAGCACGACCATATCGTTGGCGATATCGATCCAGCCGGCGCCCTTCAGGCTCACATCGGTCTGGTCGAGGCTCGAGTTTTCATTATAGGCCGTGGTTCGTGAATTGAGCTTGATGTCGATGCCGTGTCGTTCCCACAGCGTGTGCGCACGCAGGCTGGGTTCGATCACTGCCGCGACGTCACCGCGCTTCTGGGTGTTCGAGGCAAACACATTGCTGTCATAGAGCGCGCCCGTCATCAGCGACGGATTGAACATCCAGGATCCCTGGCGGATGCCGACGGGTTCATAACCAGGTTGCTGTCGCTTTTTTACTGGCATGTCCTCTGGCGCTACTGCTTCGCGGTTATCCCGGTCGACCAGATCGGGCAGCGCGGACGGTTCGAAAATCCGTTGCGCATTCCAGGGCGGCGCGAGTTCGTCGCTGGTTGCCGGGATCGCCTGAGCATTGGCGGGTGATGCAATACCAAGCAGAATCGCCGTGACCGGCCATGGCGCGATACGGAGAGCGCGGCGCGTGACGGGAATCGGCCGCAGCCCCTCCGGTCCTTCGCCGATCGCATCCGATCCTGCTGATACAAACGTACATTTCATCACTCATCCCTTGCGAAGGACATGCATTCCTCCGCTATCGAATTGTCGTCGAGACTTGATTGCCGCTTAGAAATTCATCCCGGCGCTTACAAACTCAGCAAGCCCGTGATGAATGTCGCGCCCCCACTAGCGCACTCAACACTCGTCTGATGAAACGCCCTTCTCTTTGCTGCCCACAATGCGAAGTACGAAGTAAAGTTCGTCGCACTGCACAAGAATACGCACCGCAAAAAGTCGAGACTATGGCGACGCGCGACATGAAGGCGCGCATCGGTCACTACACATCAGACAAAATCAAAAATGATGAGTTCAGAAGTATCGTTCTGGGACACGCACATTGTCGCCGGGAAATACCAGGACTGGCGAATCGAGCGCATAGGTCTCTTCGACCGTTGAGCCCGATCGCCGCAAATACACTTTGTTCTCATTGGCGCGATAGGTGAATCCACCGGCAGTTGCGACGGCGTCCATCACGGTCAGGCCCATGCGATAAGGGTATTCGCCGCTCTTCTTCACTTCGCCGAGGATATAGAAGGGGCGATACAGCGCGATTTCCACATTCACGCGTGGGTCTCGCACGATTCCCTTGGCCAACGCGGAGGAGATGCCCTTCTCTAATTGCCGTGTGGTCAGTCCAGCGGCCTTCACGTGGCCCGCAAGGGGAATCGATACAAATCCGTTGCTGTCGACTTCATATTCACCGGTGATATCAGCTTCGCCATAGACCTTCAGACGAATCCTGTCAGTTGGTCCAAGAAGATAGGTGCCTGACGGCGAAGCCGCAGAAACCCGCTGGTCCTGTGCGAGCGAGATCGACGGAGCGACGCCAGCAAGGAAAAATGAAAGCACCGGTACTATCAAAATGCCGGCGCATCGGTTCGTTCGCAACATGGTAGACCCCCAACACAACATCAATGTGATCATCTGCATCAATTCGATGACAATTGATGCAGACGACAATTGCGCGAGAGTGTCCGGCAAAAAACGGCGAAAGAATGTGGCGTACTCAGAGAGTGCGCAGATTGCGTACTAATGTCTTCTTAGAGAACCAGAATCTCTGTGCCTTCGATGGCAATGCACGTGAGGATGCCGCTGCGCCACGCACCTGTGTCAATATTCACACGGTTATCTCTAATATCTGCATGGGGAACCGGTGTGTGTCCGTGCACCACATAGACGCCATGATCGCGCTTGGAATCCAAAAACTCGTCCCTGATCCACATCAGATCATGTGGATCTTGAGATGACAGCGGTACATTGGGACGAATGCCCGCGTGAACGAACAAAAAGTCGCCGCATCTGATATTGTTCCGCAGGCAACGCAAGAAAGCGTCGTGCGCCGGAGGGAATGCGGCGCGAAAGGCGTTCTGTACATCGCGCGCCGTTGCCGTGCGCGATGGAGAAACGCCATAGGACGCGAGAGTCTGAAGTCCGCCCAGTTGGCGCCAGTGCTCAAGCACGCTGGCATCCTCCAGGAAGTCTTCCATGATGGCTTCGTGATTGCCGCGTAGGCAGATTGCATGGTTGTGCACCATGCGGACTGCCAGCAAATCGATCACACCTTTCGAATCCGCGCCACGATCGATGTAATCGCCGATATAGACTTCCGCCGCATAGGTGATCGGGCGACGTCGGATGTCCTCATCGATGCGCGCGATGGTTTCCTGCAGCAGGTCGGCGCGTCCGTGAATATCACCGATGGCATAGATGCGCGTATCGGGCGGCAGTGCCGCCTTGTTCGAATCTGACCTGGAGAGGGAGCGCGGCATTGCGCGCAAGCTACGATCAGGGAACCGTCGCGGTCAAATTCAATCGGCCGCGCAACGCCTTGGGACTCATAAAGCTTTGGGGATAGCGATGAGCTCAGAAGAAAATGATGCGAACGGCGACGATCACAGCGACCCAGACGGCCGCATTGATAAGAAGAAGTCTGTTTCGCAGTTTGCGGCCGGATGCGTTGTGCACATCGCTGGCAGAACTGTCCACAGGGCTGGAGATCGCGGCCTTATCCACGGCAATCGCGCGCGGGGGAAATGAAATGTCCCCTGTAGTCATCTGAGGTGTTCGTCGAGCGACCATGGCGATGCCGAAATATCTGGCGGAGTGAGCAGTCTCAGTGCGCAACATAAAGGGCGCGCTTTAGTATCGAGTGAAAAATCAAGCTCGAATCGATTGCCGCTTGGTGGCTATTTGTTAATTGCGAAGATCATGCACCCGATCTCGAAGCGACGCGATGCAATTCATCGATCTGCGTCGTGTAATTATTTTGCATGGCTGCTGTGAGCGTGATGCAGCGCAATAGACGGACAAAACGATCTAAGCGCTTCCGTGCACAACGAATTTTGCGCGCCGCACAATTATATCAATATTGCGACTGCGTAATGTTACACGCCAATACCGTTTTGCCGCCCTAATTCGTTCGCACAGTTAAGAAATCTTCAGTGATGAAGGTTCTTGCTGATCGACGAAGATGGTTTCGCAATTGCGAATGTTCGTCGAAGGGAAGGGTTCTGAATTCGCATGCCTGCCACATAGGCATGTTTCTGTTCGATTATCGCGCACCAAAGTTCCAGCAGGGAGCGAGAGCATGGCCTCTACAGTTTCAGTTGGTTTTGATCGCAACAAGGTGACGCCGCTCTGGAAGGAGCGGCAGTTCATTTCAGTGCGGCCGGTCGAGTTTGCCGGCCACGGGTCCTATCGCAACAGCGCCTATCGCAGCCGCCGGACGAACCAGGTTGCCCGGTGCGAGCCGTCGGAATCGATTGCCAAGCGATTGTTCGACATTGCGGCCGCGGGCTCAGCCCTGCTGTTTCTCGCGCCGCTGCTGATCACCATCGCAATCATTATCAAGGCGACCTCGCCGGGACCGGTGTTCTTCACCCAGTATCGCTACGGCTACCGCAACCGCTTCTTCAAGATCTACAAATTCCGCTCGATGCGCACCGATGCCGGCGACAAGCGCGGCATTCAGCAGACGGTCGAAGGCGACGCCCGGGTGACGCGGATCGGCAAGCTGCTGCGCAAGACCAGCCTCGACGAAATTCCGCAGCTTATCAACGTGCTCAAGGGCGATATGTCTCTGGTTGGGCCGCGGCCCCATGTACCGGGCATGCTGGCCGCCAACGTGCTCTATGAAGATCTCGTGCCGTATTACTTTACGCGTCACAGCGCACGGCCCGGCATCACCGGTCTGGCCCAGGTGAGCGGCTGCCGGGGCAGCACCGTGGAGGCGCCACGGGCGATCTCGCGCATCGATTACGACCTCGAATATATCGAGAAATGGTCGATGCGTATGGACATCATGATCATTGTGCAAACCGTCCGGCGCGAATTCCTCTCCGGTAATGCCTTCTGATGCCCCCGACCGATTGAGCGGCGGCATCGATCACACCACACATTGCAGACATTGCGCTGGCGGACCTCCGTCCGGCGCCTGGAATTGTTTTGCCTTGAAACCAGCCTCGAACGAAGGGTGACAGCCATGACGGCGACGCAACGGACCAAGCAGCTCCTGAAAGACGCTTTCCCGTCGATGTATTTGCGCTGGCGCTTCCTGAAGCGTCCCAAATCGGCGGAGCGTGAACTGGCCTATCTCGACAAGATCGTGCCGCAGGGGGCTGTCACGGTGGATGTCGGCGCCAATTGCGGTCTCTACACCCAGCAACTGGCGCGGCTGTCCGGTCAGGTCCATGCATTCGAGCCGTCGCATGAGATGGCCGATCTGCTTCGGCGCACCTCCGCGTCCAATGTCCGCATCCATGAAGTGGCTCTCTCGGATCATGAAGGCGATGCCGAGCTTTACACACCGCAAGGCGAGGATGGCCTTGTTTACGGGCGGGCATCGCTCGAACAACAATATGAGCCGTCGGTGAAGCAACTGATCACGACGCATGTTCCATTGGCGCGTCTCGATGGTGTCGTGCGCGAGGACGTGTCCTTCGTGAAGGTAGACGTCGAGGGGCACGAGTTGAGCGTCTTGCACGGAGCCGTCGGCCTGATCGACCGGTGCCAGCCGGTCTTCCTTGTCGAGGCTGAGGATCGCCACCGTGCCGAGGCGACGCGCTCGGTGTTCGATTTCTTTCGCGACAAATCCTATCGCGGCTTCTTCCTCCAGGACGACGAGGTGATCTCCATCGATCATTTCAACGCCGGGGAAATGCAGGACGCCGATGCGCTGTTGCCCAATGGTGGCCGTAAACCCGGGCAAGCTTACGTCAACAACTTCTTTTTCTTTCCGCAGCATCTCGACGGCGAGTTGATCCTCAACAGCTGAGGCGCATGCGGAATTCTCGGGGGATGTCCGGGTCGTTCTGACCGCGGACTGTTTACAAGACAGGACATGCAATGCGAATTGCCATGATTGGCGCTGGCTATGTGGGGCTCGTGTCGGGGGCGTGCTTTTCGGACTTCGGCCATCACGTCACCTGCGTCGATACGGATCAGGGAAAGATCGATGCGCTGAACAACGGTGAGATTCCGATCCATGAGCCTGGTCTCGATGCGCTGGTCGCGAGCAATGCCAAGCAGGGACGTCTCAAATTCGTTACCGATGTCACATCTGCTGTCGGTGCGGCCGAGGTGGTGTTCATCGCCGTCGGCACGCCATCGCGGCGTGGTGACGGTCATGCGGACCTGTCCTATGTCTATGCAGCGGCGCGCGAGATCGCGAAGGCCATCAAGAAGTTCACCGTGGTGGTCAACAAGTCGACGGTGCCGGTCGGTTCCGGCGACGAGGTCGAGCGCATCATTCGCGAGGAGAACCCGGAGGCGGAATTCGCCGTGGTCTCGAATCCGGAGTTCCTGCGCGAAGGCGCGGCTATCAGAGACTTCAAACATCCCGACCGTATCGTCATCGGTTCCAGCGACCAGCGTGCCAAGGACGTGATGGCCGAAGTCTACCGGCCGCTGCATCTTAACTCGTCGCCGATCATGTATACGGATCGCCGCACGGCCGAACTGACCAAATACGCCGCCAATTCATTCCTGGCCACGAAAGTCGCCTTCATCAACGAGATCGCCGATCTCGCCGAGAAGGTGGGCGCCAATGTGCAGGAAGTCGCGCGGGGCATCGGCCTCGACAACCGGATCGGCCTGAAGTTCCTGCACGCCGGACCGGGCTATGGCGGCTCGTGTTTTCCGAAGGACACGCTGGCACTGATCAAGACGGGCCAGGATTACGAAGCGCCGCTGCGCATCGTCGAGACCGTGGTTGCCGTCAACGACCAGCGCAAGCGCGCCATGGCACGCAAGGTGGCGCATGCCTTCGGCGGCAATCTGCGCGGCAAGTCCATCGCCATTCTCGGTGTGACCTTCAAGCCGAATACCGACGACATGCGCGACGCGCCGTCGATCCCGTTGATCACGGCGCTGCAGGATATGGGCGCCGAGGTGCGGGTCTATGATCCCGTGGGCATGGAGCAGGCGAAGAAGGTGTTCGAGAATGTCACCTTTTGCGAGGGGCCCTATGAATGCGCCCGCGGGTGTCACGCCATGGTCATCGTCACCGAATGGGAGCAGTTCCGCGCGCTCGATCTGAAGGAGATGGCGGCGATCATGGCCTGTCCGGTGATCATCGATCTCCGCAACATCTATTCGCCGGATGAAGTGACGCGGAACGGATTTCTCTATAGCGGCGTCGGGCGGCCGCAAGCAGTGGCTTACTAGCCAGCGCATCTGCGCAGATGCGAGGAGGCGCGCAGTGTTTTACTGCGTCGCTTCCTCCGTTGTGCCGGGCGCAGTCGCATGTTCGCTTCGCGGCGTCGTGGAGGCGTCGTTATAGCTTTCAGTCTGGTAGATCGATTCCAGGTCGCTGCCGCCGAGATACCAGCTTCCAAGGAAATATGTGGCGCCGATGATGGCTGCGGCCATCACGAGGCCGCGGCCGACGGAGAAGACGATATCGGCCTTCGTGACTTTATGCGGAGCGATCTTGTCCATGAAGGCGTCCCTATGGGGCATGCCGCTATCCTGCAACGGCGTGGTCCAGTTGGTGCTCAGGAATTCGAGCGCAAGCAACAGCGCAATCAATCCCGGACAGTGTAGCGTTATCGACCTGACATGTCTGCTGGAAATGCCGAGATCGTCGCGTAGCAGAGAACCCATTGAATAAGCGAATAATGCGGCGCTCAGACCGCAGATCGCAGAATCACAATCACTTTCGGCATCCGCCCCATCCGCGAACATCGCCAATGCGGCTCATTTGTTCAACCGTCACAATTGCAACAATTCAACCCCGAATGTCGGAATACCGAACACAGGCGCGTGAGCACGAGCTTTCTCCCATGGAACATGAGGATGACGACAGAGTGACGATGCGTTGCTGGAGTACCGAGGTTATGATCGCACTATGAGACAAACTACATTTATACTGGCACTTGCCGCCGTGATCGCGTCCCCGATCTATGCGAACGAAATCGATCAGATGGCGAACAATCTGGAAACAAGCTGTTCGAATCACTTTCGCAAGCGGCCGAATAAACCTTCGAGCGATTCCAAAAAGTTCTGCAGCTGTTTTGCCGGAACCTTCACATCGACCATCTCGCTGCGGGAACTCGATGCCGCAAATGGGGTGGTAACATCGGAAATTCAGGAACAATTCGAGCGCGCTGCGGAGTTCTGCGGCCGCGATGTTGCGCCGTCCGTCGCGCAAGCGGGCAGGGCATGGATCATGGAATCCAACTGACCGACGAATCCCGGTGATCATTGTCGGCTGTTACCCTGACTCACTGTCGCCTCATTTGACCGCAAGTCTTTGCTCGTCGGCAGAGTGGGACACATCTTGCGCCGGCATTTGGGGACTGCTCATTGACTGACTCTCGTTTCAAGGCGCAAGTGGCGTCTCGCATGCCTATGCTCCGATTCAAGGAGTCGAAGCTCAGGCAGAAGGTCGGTTCCGCCGTCGAGGCGGTTTCGATCGCATGCGCCCATGTTCTTGCTATCGCGGCCCTGGTGATCATCGGCGGTCTTGTCATCTATGTGAGATAATCGTCGTGCGTACTATTTTACTTGGACTGTTCCTGACGGCCGTCGCCCAGCCGTGTTTCGCGCAAAAATTTCTCTCCTTCGAACCTTTGATGATGGATCCGTATGCGACCGTGTTCGTCGACAACGGTTCGTGTTCGGCGGGCAAGGTGCTGAAGGTGCAAGGTGCGCCGAACAACCAGCGTCGCAAGAAGAGCTGTGTGCCGATCAGCGATGTGCGGCCAGGTGTCGTCAAGGGCAAATAGCCAAGGCCACCGCAACGGCGCTTACGTCGTTGCCTGCTGCATCGCCGGCCGGCCAGCGCCATAGCGTAGATGGTGTCGCATGGATGGATGCGGCGCGTATGCGACGTGGCTTCTGCGAAATCCGTGCCCAAATGGGCAGCAAAGGCAGAAAATGCGGGCTTAGTTCGTCGAAAATGCCCGCATTCGCGCGGACACCCTGACAAGCGGGAACAGCGTTGCTATGGTCGCGCGTACCGGCCGCGACGTGCCGGATTCCGAATCGAGATGGATCAGTTCAGGTGACATTTGAGCCTTCCGCGCGTCCGGGTGCAATGCAGGGCGGACTCGCGGCATCGTATATAAACATGACGGATGATGAGGCCGTCGATCTCGCCCGCGAGCGTTTTGGCATCGAAGGCCGTCCGACGCGCTTTGCAACCGAGAAGGACGACACCTTCCGGATCGCGCCGGCAAGCGGGCCGCGCTTTATCCTGAAGGTTGCGAACCCCATCGAGGATATCCCCGAGATTGATCTGCAGGTGCAGGTGCTCGATCACGTCGCGGCGCGTGCGCCCGATCTGCCGGTGCCGCGTGTCATCCCCAACGACAAGGGTGAACGGCATTTCAATTATGTGGATCGTGCCGGCCAGAACCGGCAGGTGCGGATGATGTCCTATCTCGAAGGCCAGCCCCTGAGTGAGGTGCCGTCCACGGAGTCGGGACGGGCCGAGATCGGCAAATTGCTGGCGCGACTCCGTCTCGCACTGGCGGATTTCAGCCATCCGTCAGACTCCCGGGTCGTCGCATGGGACGTCAAGAACCTGCTCACGCTGCGCGACCTGCTGGCGGAAATCACCGATGCCGACCAGCGCCGCAAGGTCGAGGCGGCGCTCGAGCGTTTTGCCGCCATCGAAACCCGGCTCAAACAGTGCCGCATGCAGGTGCTGCACAATGATTTCACCCGCTCCAACATTGTCGTCGATGCGTCGCTGCCGGGTTTCGTCAGCGGCATCATCGATTTCGGCGACACGGTCCGCACCGCGATTGCCATCGACGCCTCGACAGCGATGCTCAATCAGTTGCCCGTCGCGATGGACGGCGATGTCTTTGCCGATGGCCGCGATCTGCTCAAAGGCTATCTGTCCATCGCCGATCTGACGGCGGAAGAACTGAGCCTCATTCCGCATCTGATCTTCTCGCGTCTGGCGACGCGCCTGCTGCTGTCCACGGCTATGGCCAACCGGGTGCCGTCCGTCGCCGCCTATGTCCTGCGCAACAATGAGCAGACCTGGGTGCAGATGGACTGGTTCATCGCCCGCTCGATGGACGAGATCTCCGATCAGTTGATGGACTTCGCCAGATAATCTTTGCCACATCCGACCCTGCTTCCAGAGGAAACAACAACATGACCGCAGTCACCAGCGCCCCGCGCGGCAAGATGGTCAACGGCTTCGACCCCGCCACGGCAACCGGCCTCACCGAAGAGAGCCGCAAGCTCGTCGCGCGACGCAGCGATCTGCTCGGCCCGGCCTATCGGTTGTTCTACAGCAACCCCGTCGAGGTCGCGCGCGCCAAGGGCGTGCTGCTCTATGATTCAGAGGGCAACGAATATCTCGACGCCTATAACAATGTGGTGTCGGTCGGCCACTGCCATCCGCGCGTGGTCGATGCGATCACGCAGCAGGCGCAGACCATCTGCACCCATACGCGCTATATCCAGAAGGGCATTCTCGACTATGCCGAGGATCTGCTCGGCACGTTCGACGGGCCGAAGCGGCATGTGATGTTCACCTGCACCGGCTCGGAAGCCAATGATCTCGCCGTCCGCATGGCCAAGCATCACACCGGCAATCAGGGCATCATCATCACCGAAGAAGCCTATCACGGCAATTCGGAGCTGACTGCGGGCTTCTCGCCGTCGCTCGGGCCGTATTCGCCGCTTGGCACCTATGTGCGTCGCGTGCCCGCACCGGATTCCTATCGCATCGCGCCGGAAAAGATCGGCGCGTGGATGGCCGAGAAGGTGTCCGAGCAGATCGTTGACCTGCAACGCCGCGGCGTCGGTGTCGCCGCCTTCATCGCGGACTCCATGTTCTCGTCCGATGGCATCTTCTCGCACCCGACCGACGTGCTGAAGCCGGTGCTCGATGTCGTGCACAAGGCGGGCGGCGTCTTCATCGCCGATGAAGTGCAGTCCGGCTTCGGCCGCAGCGGTGAAAAGCTCTGGGGCTATCAGCGCCACGGCATCACGCCTGATATCATCACCATGGGCAAGCCGATGGGCAATGGCTACCCCGTTGCTGCCGCCGTGATGCTGCCGGAGATCGTGGAGAAATTCGGCCGCGACAACCGCTACTTCAACACATTCGGTGGCAATACGGTGGCGATGGCGGCCGCGCAGGCGGTGCTGAATGTCATTCGCGACGAGAAGCTGGTCGAGAATTCGCTCCGGGTCGGCAAGGTCCTGCGCAACGGCTTCCATGCACTGGCGAAGAAATACGAGCAGATCGGTGACGTCCGTGGCTCCGGCCTCTATGTCGGCGTCGAACTCGTAAAGGATCGCAGCACCAAGGAGTCGGATGCCGCCGCGGCATCTGCCGTGGTCAATGGCCTGCGCGCGCGCCGCGTGCTGATCTCGGCGACGGGCCCTCATGCCAATGTGCTGAAGGTTCGTCCGCCGCTGGTCTTCACCGAGGCAAATGCCGACCGGCTGCTGACCGAGGCCGAAGCCGTGATGGCATCGCTCTGAGATGACACGGATTGATGCCATCGCGCGGGTCAACGCGCAGTTCACGTCGGGGGATTTCCTCGCCACGCTCGATCGCATGGTGGGCTACAAGACCGAGAGCCAGAGCGACAAGCGCGCCGACGATCTGCGCGCCTATCTCGAGCAGGAACTGACGCCGACTTTCACGGCGCTCGGCTTTACGACTGACATCATCCCGTCGCCATCGGGGCGCGGGCCCCATCTGCTCGCGACCTATCATGAGAGCGACGATCTGCCGACCGTGCTGATGTATGGCCATGGCGATGTGGTCCCCGGCATGGAAGGCGAATGGCGCGACGGGCTCGATCCGTGGCGCTGCACGAGTGTTGGCGAGCGCGTCTATGGCCGCGGCACCGCCGACAACAAGGGCCAGCATGCCATCAACATCGCCGCTCTTCGCGCGGTGCATGAAGCGCGCGGCGGCAAACTCGGCTTCAATGCCAAGTTCATCATCGAGATGGGCGAAGAAATCGGCTCCCCCGATCTTCCCAAAGTCTGCGAAGCCCATCGCGATGCGTTGAAGGCCGATCTGTTTCTCGCCTCCGACGGCCCGCGGCTGTCGGCCGAGCGCCCGACGATCTTTCTCGGCTGTCGCGGCGGCCGCCGCATTCATCTCGATATCGAGCTGCGCGACGGCGCGCACCATTCCGGCAACTGGGGCGGGCTGCTCGCCAATCCCGCGACGATCCTCGCTTCGGCAATAGCGACGCTGGTCGACAGGAACGGCCGCATCCTGCTGGACGCACTGAAGCCGCCGCGCATTTCCAATCAGGTCCGTGCGGCTCTGGCTGACGTGATCGTCGCGCCGTCGGCTGATGAACCGGCTCTGTCGGAGAATTGGGGCGAAGACGGATTGTCGCCGGCGGAACGGCTCTATGCCTGGAATACGCTGGAAGTACTGGCGATCAATGCGGGCAATATCAACAATCCCGCCAATGCCATTCCCGGCAAGGCCGGCGCGGTGCTGCAGCTTCGCTTCGTCGTCGGCACCGACATCGAGAATGTCGTACCGGCAATCGAGAAACACCTTGCCGCAAACGGTTTTGCCGACATCAAGGTGAGCCAGTCGCAATATTTTTCGGCCTCACGCACCGATATCGACAATCCCTGGGTTGGCTGGGCCGTCGAGTCTGTTCGCAAGAGCACGGGTAGCGCGCCGGCGCTGCTGCCGAATTTCGGCGGCTCGCTGCCGAATGACGTGTTCACGGATATTCTCGGCCTGCCCACCGTGTGGGTGCCGCATTCCTATCCCGGCTGCTCGCAGCACGCGCCGGATGAACACATTCTCTTGCCGGTGACGGAGGAGGCGCTGAACATCATGGCGGGGTTGTTCTGGGATTTGGGTGAGGCGCCTGTGCGGGCCTAATCGTTGCGATAGTAACGATGAGCAACGGCGCTCGTGCTTTGCGCTGTCATGGCCGGGCTTGACCCGGCCATCCATCTTTCGCACCCGTCATCTTCAAAAAGATGGATCCCCGGGTCAAGCCCGGGGATGACGAGGAGGGGGCAGCGCCCTCTCAATCCTTCACAAACGCCAGCAACACACCGTTGCCCTTGCTCGGCGGCACGACGACGCCGACATCGCTGCGGCTGCCAGCTGATCCAACGGCCTTCTCGGCCGCTGCAATATCAGCCACGCCGAACACCAGCGAAATGCCGCCACGCTCGGGAATGCCGGCCAGCGATGTGCCGGGGAAGTGCTTCGCAAGCACGTCCTTGGTGACGAATACAAAGTCCGCGCGGTCGCCGCCTGACGGCACGACGACAGTGCCATCGGCTTCGCTGCGCGCAGCGCCGTCGATCAGCTTCGCCATATGCTGCGCGTCCTTCTCCGGCTCCGGCGTGACGATGAACACCTTCTTCAGGCGCTTGGCCGTGTTGGCATGCACCTGCAGCTCGGGAATCCAGACCGTCTCGCGGGTCTTGTGCTGGCAGGCGAAGATGCGGAGGCCACCGGGCGCTTCTTCATAGGGCCACTGATAGGTGGCAAATTTCGCCGCGCTCAGGCTGCCGTCCGGCATCGTCACCGGACGTTCGAAATCGGTCGGGCCGATCGGCGTGTAGCCGCGTGCGCGGATTTCCTCGGCGCCCACGGCGGCGTCGGTGGTGGTGAAGGCGATGCGCTCGATGCCGTCGCCGCGCTTGGCGAGGAACGCCCGCGTCGGCGCATTGTGCTCGGTCTCGTTGAGCACGCCGAGCAGCTCCACATAGTCCGGGCCGAGCATCATGGTGTAATTGCCGGAGCCCATCTTGGCGCTGTGGGTGCCACGCGGCGACACCGTAAAGCCGAGGCTCTTCCAGTTCGCGGCGGCGGCGTCGAGGTCCTTGACGACGACCACGGCGTGGTCGATTCCAACGATGTTTTTCAGCGTCACGTGCTCATTACCTTGCAATGGATCAGGTGCGTAAACTATGCAGAATGCAGGGGTGCCGCAAGAGAACGGTTATGTTCGGTTTGCGCGGCGCAATGCATGATTGATGCTGCAGAAAGGCGTGATGATGGATACCGCAACTGTGCCCTGGCCGAAGTCGCTGTGGGCCGGCGTCACGCCTCCGGGGCCGGACTTGCCCGAGCTGAAAGGCCTTGTGGAAGCCGATGTGGTCGTCATCGGCGGCGGCTTTACCGGATTGTCCACGGCGCTGCATCTGCGTGAAGCCGGTGTCGATGTCGCTGTCGTCGAAGCGATGGAGCCGGGCTGGGGCGCGTCGGGGCGCAATAACGGCCAGGTGATCCCGACGCTGTCGCGGCCCGATCCCGAAGACATCATCAAGCGCTACGGCGCCGCCGGCGAGCGTCTCGTCGGTCTGATCCGCGACAGCGCCTCGATCCTGTTCGATCTCACGCGCCGCTATCAGATCCAGGCCGAGGCCGAACAAAACGGCTGGATTCAGCCGGTGCATTCGCCCGGCCGCATCAAGATCGCCGAGCGCCGCGTGCGGCAGTGGTCGAAACACGGCGCGCCGGTGGAGCTGCTGTCACGCGAGCAGATGCGCGGGCTGCTCGGCTCCGACGCGTGGTTCGGCGGCTTCTGGAACAAGACCGGCGGCCATATCAATCCGCTGGCGCTGGCGCGCGGCCTTGCGCGTGTGGTGCTGGAGCAGGGCGGTCGCATCTATGCGCGTTCGCCGGTGGAGAATTACGAGCGCAAGGGTGATCGCTGGATCGTCAGAACGAAGAACGGCGAGGTTCGCGCGCGCAGCCTGGTCGTCGCCACCAATGCCTATACCGGCGAATTCTCCAAGCAGCTCTCACCAGGCATCGCCAGTGAAGTCATGCCGGTGCTGTCATGGCAGATGGCGACGCAGCCGCTGTCGGACGAGGCGCGCAAGACCATCATCCCCGGTCGGCAGTCGATGTCCGACACGCATGGTGAGCTCTATTTCGCGCGCTACGACGCGCGCAATCGCCTCGTCACCGGCGGCAATGTCGTTGGGCTCGGCGACAAGACGGAGCGGCTGAAAGTTATGGTCGCGGAACGTCTGAAGCGGCTGTGGCCACAGATCGGCGATGTCCAGTTCGACTATGTCTGGAACGGCTATGTCGGCATGACCACCGACTTCCTGCCGCGCATGCACAAGCTCGGGCCGAATGCCTATGGCTGGACCGGCTGCAACGGCCGCGGCGTCGCACTGTCGGTGGCGCTCGGCGATGAATTCTCGAAGGTGGTGCGCGGCGTGCCGGAGAGCGAATTGGCGCTGCCATTCTCCGAGCCGGTGCCAATCGCAGCGCACGGACTGATGCGTCTGCTCGCGCCGTTCATGCTGCTGGTCTATCGCCGCAGGGACGCGAAAGAAATGGCTTAGCGTACGCCACACACTCAGCCCTCATCCTGAGGAGCCGCGCAGCGGCGTCTCGAAGGATGGGCGCGAGCTCGGAACCTAGCCATCTCATGGTTCGAGACGCGCGCAAGTGCGCGCTCCTCACCATGAGGGATGGAGCTACACCACCACCGGCTTCCTGCTGCGCGCAAAATCGCCGCCGGGGATCGAAGCCAGCAGCGCCTGCGTATAGGCATGCTGCGGATTGCCGAACACCTCGCCGGCCAATCCATGTTCGACGACTTCGCCGTCTTTCATCACAGCGACGAGATCGCAGATCTGCGCGGCGACGCGCAGGTCGTGCGTGATGAAGACGATCGAGAGCCCAAGCCGCTCGCGCAGTTCGTGCAGCATCTTCAGCACCTGCGCCTGCACCGAGACGTCGAGCGCCGAGACAGCCTCGTCGGCCACCAGCACGTCGGGCTTCAGCGCGAGCGCACGTGCGAGGCCGATGCGCTGGCGTTGGCCGCCGGAGAATTCGTGCGGGAAGCGATCGATGGCCGAGGGATCGAGGCCGACCAGTCGGAACAGCTCCTTCGCCTGTGCCACTGCCTGCGCACGCGGCGTACCGTGCACGATCGGGCCTTGCGCCACGAGGTCGCCGGCCTTGCGGCGCGGGTTCAGCGAGGCGAACGGGTCCTGAAACACCATCTGGATGTGCTTGGTCTCGCGGCGCACCTCGTCGCGCGTGAGCTTCGCCCAGTCCTTGCCTTCCAGCACGATCGCGCCGCCATCGGGATCGATCAGCCTGATGATGCAGCGGGCCAGCGTCGATTTGCCCGAACCTGACTCGCCGACAATGCCGAGCGTCGCACCGCGCGGCAGTTTCAACGACACAGACTTCACCGCATGGGTCACACGCACGCCGCGTCCGAGAAAGCCGCCATTGCGATAGGTCTTCGACACGTTGTCGAGCGTCAGGATGATGTCGTCGGACAGTGCGCGCGGCGGCGGCGCCGTCAATGGTGGCACCGCGGCGATCAGCTGCTGCGTATAGGGATGCTGCGGATTGGTCAGCACATCCTTCACGGCACCTTGTTCAACCACGTTGCCATGCTGCATTACCACCACGCGGTCGGCGATTTCGGCGACCACGCCGAAATCGTGGGTGATGAACAGCACCGCCGTATTCCTGCGGGTCTGCAATTCCTTGATCAGCTTGAGGATCTGCGCCTGTGTGGTGACGTCGAGTGCGGTGGTCGGCTCGTCGGCGATCAGGAGACGCGGATCGAGCGCGAGCGCCATGGCGATCATCGCGCGCTGGCGCTGGCCGCCGGAGAGTTCGTGCGGATAGGCACGTGCGGCCTGTACGGGATCGGGAATGTGCACGTCCTGCAGCAGCCCCAGCACGCGCGCCTTGATCTCGGTCTTGGAGAGCTCGGTATGGATCTCGAACATCTCGCCGATCTGGTCGCCGATGGTGCGCAGCGGATTGAGCGCCGTCATCGGCTCCTGGAAGATCATTGCGATGCCGGCGCCGCGCACCTTGCGCATCTCGGTATTCGACGCGCTGGCGAGATCCTTGCCCTCGAACAGCACGCGGCCGCCATCGATGGCGACTTCGCCGGGCAGCAGCCGCATGATGGCGTTGGCCATGACAGACTTGCCGGAGCCGGACTCGCCGACCACGCAGACGATCTCATTGGCGGCAATCGCCATCGAGACGCCGCCCAGCGCGTGCGAGCGGTCGGCGCCTTTCGGCAGCTTCACGCTGAGCCCGTCGATGGTGAGGATCGGATTGTCCACGGCGCTCATCGGCTTTTCAGTCTCGGATTGAGCGCGTCATTGAGGCCCTGGCCGACCAGCGACACCGCGAGCACGGTGAGCAGAATGGCGATGCCGGGGATCGCCGAGACATACCACTGCACGCGCAGCACGTCGCGGCCGAGACCAATGAGATTGCCCCACGATGCGACATTGGGATCGGACAGACGCAGGAAGGCGAGGGCGCTTTCCAGCAGGATCGACAGCGCCATCACCACGCTGGCATAGACGATGACCGGCGGCAGCGCATTGGGCAGGATCTCGCCCAGAATGAGCTGAATGTCCTTCATACCGAGCGTGCGTCCGGCCTGGACGAATTCACGGCTGCGCAGCGACATGAATTCCGCGCGCGTCAATCGCGCCGGTGCCGGCCATGAGACGATGCCGACTGCGATGGTGACGGTGGTGATGGTCGAGCCGAACACGGCGACCAGCACCAAGAGCAGCACGAAGTTCGGCAGGGTCTGGAACGCCTCCGTGATGCGCATCAAGACGGTATCGACCCAGCCGCCATAATAGCCGGCAAAGGCGCCGATCAGCACGCCGATGACCACGGCAATCACAGTCGCGACGCCGCCGATCAGCAGCGAGATGCGCGCGCCGTAGAAAATCTGCGCGGCGATATCGCGGCCGGAATTATCGGTGCCCAATAGGAAGCGCGGATTGGAGAACGGCCAGATCAGCGGCCGACCAGCCAGCGCCAGCGGATCGCGCGGATAGATCCAGCTCGCGGTGATCGCCATCACGATGACCACCAGCAGCAACAGCAGGCCGACCACGGCGGCCGGGCTGCGGAAATAGCGTTTTACGGCGTCCATCGTCAGCCCTCCGCCTGGATACGCGGATCGAGCCGCGCATAGAGAAGGTCGACGAGGAAGTTGACGAGGATGACCAAAAGCGCCGAGACGAAGACGATGCCGAGCAGCGTGTTGAGATCGCGCTGCACGACGGATTCGTAGGCCAAGCGCCCCAGACCGGGCAAAGAGAACACGCTCTCCACCACGACCGAGCCGCCGAGCATGGTGCCGGCCTGCAGGCCGATCAGCGTCACCATCGGCAGCAGGGCGTTGCGTAGCACGTGTTTTGCCACCACGCGGGTTTCGTCGAGGCCCTTGGCGCGCGCGGTGCGCACGAAATCGAGATTGAGCACTTCCAGCATCGAGGCGCGCATGATGCGCAGATAAATGGCGAGGAAGATCAGGCCCAGCGTCAGTGTCGGCAGGATCAGATGCAGCGCGATGTCGACGGTGCGGCCAAATCCGGTCTGTACGGCGCCGATATCCTCGAAGCCGCCGGCCGGCAGCCATTGCAGATAGATCGAGAACACCACGATGGCCATCAACCCGAACCAGAACGATGGCGTGGCATAGAAGACGAGGCCGAGCGTGGATATCAGGGTATCCGGCCATTTGTTGACGCCGCGTGCGGCGATGACGCCGAGCAGCAGCCCGAAGAAAAACGCGAAGGACAGCGACGCGGTCATCAAGAGGATCGTCGGCGGCAGGCGTTCGAGGATCACGGTCGCGACCGGTTTGCCATAGATCGAGGAGAAACCGAGATCGAGGCGGATCAGTCGCCACAGATAGTTGCCGAGCTGCATCGGGATCGAGAGATCGAGCCCGTAGAATTTGCGGAGCTCGCGGGCGGTTGCGGCATCGCCGCCGCCCATCTGTGCCATCATGGCATCGACGGTGTCTCCCGGTGCGAATTGCAGCAGCAGGAACACGCCGATCAGGATCAGGAATAGTGTGGGTATCGAGGCGGCGAGCCGCCGCCCCGCAAGGCTCAGGATGCGCATCTGGCTATTGTGGCGAAGTTTGGCTCAGGCGGAAAGCCAAAGATCGTGCCAGCTCGACGATCCCCAGCGCGGCGTGTTGGAATGGTTACGCGCCTTGGCCGTGATCACCGTGACGAAGATCTGTTCGATCGGCATCCACACCGGCAGTTCGGTGTTGGCTTCCTTGACGAAGGTCGTATAGAGCGCCTTGCGCTTGACCGGATCGATCTCGGTGGCCGCGTCGTCGATCACCTTGTCTATCGCCTCGTTCTTCCAGTCCCACTGGTTGGTCCAGGGCGCGCCCTTCGGCTGGCCGGAGCGATACCAGACCGTGGTCGAGACGGCGGGATCGTTGCGATACTGGTGCCAGCCGGTTGAGAGGTCGAAGGCGTGATCGTCATAGACCTGCTTCAGGAAGCCGCCGCCATCGTTGCGGACGATCTCGACGGGAATGCCGACTTCGCCGAGCGACTGCTGAATGAAGGTCGCCCATAGCGAGATGTCCTCGCCCCATGGCGCGGGCAGCAGGCGCAGCGAGAAGCGGGTGCCGCCGGCGCCGGGCTTGAAGCCGGCCTCGTCGAGCAGCGCGATCGCCTTCTTCTTGTCATAGGCATATTGCGGCGTGTCCGGACCCGGATAGAAGTCGGTGGAGACCGAGGGGATCGGGCCGGTGCCGAGCTTGGCGAAGTCACCGAGGAAGTTCTCGATGAAGAACGGCACGTTGATCGCATGCGCAATGGCGCGGCGAACGCGGATGTCCGCGAGTTCCTTGCGGCGGAAGTTGAACTCGATGGTGTTGGTGCGCGCGTTGCCTTCATTGCCCTTGGTGGAGACGATGAAACGCTTGTCCTTGCTCAGTCGCGCCGTGTCGGAAATCGTGAGACCCGTGAACGGGCTGTACTGGATGTCGCCGGCTTCCATCTGGGCGGCGGCCGCGGCGCGATCGGTGACGACCTTCCAGACGATACGGTCGAGATAGGGCGCATTCGGGCGCCAGTAGTTCTCGTTGCGCTCGGCGATGATGTATTGGCCACGCTCGTATTTGACGAATTTGAACGGGCCGGTGCCGACCGGGGCAAGGTTGGTCGGGTTCTGGCGGATGTCGCTGCTGCCCTCATAGAGGTGCTTGGCGGAGATATAGCCGAGGTCCGGCAGTGCGCGCAGGAGCAGGCCGAGCGGCATAGGGCGCTCATATTTGAAGATCGCGGTCTGCGCGTCGGGCGTTTCCACCGCGGTGAGGAACAGCTGCAGGGTCGATCCATAATTGAGGATCTTCTTCCACATGTTCATGGCGGTGAATTGGACGTCGGCCGAGGTGAACGGCTTGCCGTCGTGCCAGGTCACGCCCTTGCGCAACTTGAAGGTGATGGTCTTGCCGTCCGGCGTGGATTCCCAGCTCTCCGCGAGCACGCCGACCGGCTGGCCATTGGCGTCGAGATCGACCAGTGCTTCCTGGATCTTGCCGCCGATGATGTAGACGCCGGTGGAGGCCTGAATGCTGGGGTTGAGCTGACGCTGTTCTGCACCGTAATGGACATTGAACACGCCGCCCTTGCGGGGCGTTTCCTGCGCGAAGGCGCGCAGCGGGTTCGCGACATTGGCGGCAATGGCGGCGGATGTCAGCAGCGCCGTGCGGCGGGTCATTTCCAGGCGGGTCATGGTGTCGAAGTCTCCTGCGTCGTGCCTGCGCACGATGGAACCAGCGCATAGCCCGCGCAACCTAGGGCATAACCGGCGGCCAAGTCATTCCCTAATGCTGCGGCGGCTCAGAGAATTCTTGCAAGACATGGCAATGGCGCAGCATAAAATGCCGCGCCATTGCTTCGATCTGAAAGCTTTGCTCAAAAGTTATGCCGGCCCGCACACAGGGCGGGCAACTGCACGCTTCAGCGCATCTTGACGCTCGGTTCGCGGCTCCAGAGCCGCAGCTTGGCCAGCTTGTCCATGAAGCCCGCCACGTCGTCGGCGCTGCCCAGCGCAACGACGCCTTCATCGAGGTCGTCCGCGATTCCCACCTTGGCGAACAACCGCTCGGCGGCCTCGGAATGTCCGATAAACTTGCAGTGGGCAAAGGCGTCGGTGACGAAGTCGCGGGCGGTTGATTCCTGCAAGAGGTCGTCGATTCCGGCTTCCGCCGGGAGCACGGCCACTGCGTCATAGAGAACGGACGGGCCACCATCGATCATCTGGTCGGCGGCGACCAGGCTGCCATCGCTGGCTTCAACCCCGTTCACCTTTGGCGCAATGATCTCGTATGTTGCGCCGGCCTCCGTCACCGCGCCTTGCAGGGAGGCAAGCAGCTTGGCATCGACCCCGTCGGTGACGAGGATGCCGAGCTTGCGGCCCTCGAAACGCTGCGGGCCATTTGCGACAATACTGAGCGCTGGCGACTCCGCCAGATCCTGCCGCGTGGGCATCGCCGCGTCAGCAGGCTTCGGCATCGTCGGAAGACCCAGCATGGTGCCGACCCTGTTGGCCAGTCCTTCATCGATGTTCAGGAGATGCGCGACCATGCGCTCGCGGATCACCGGTGTCTTCACTTTGCTCAATTCGAAAGTCAGCGCTGCGGCAATATGGTGTTGCTCGCCCCTGGTCTGGCTGATGAAGAACTGCCGTGCCTGGCTGTAGTGATCCGCAAAGCTCTCCGCGCGCAGCCGACGCTTCGCGCCTTGCTCTATGTCAGCAAATGTCTTGAAGCCTTTGGCGGTTGACTCGCGCGGGCCTACGCCGAACGAATTTGGCTGGTAGTTGACGCGACCGACCGGGTTGCGCATGGCCATGTGCCCGTCCTGCTGGAAATGTCCGAACGGACATTTCGGAGCATTGATCGGGATATGGGTGAAGTTCGGACTGCCGAGTCGCTTCAGCTGTGTATCCAGATAGGAGAAGTTGCGGCCTTGCAGCAGCGGGTCATTGGTGAAGTCGATGCCGGGCGGAACATTCTGCGTCATGAACGCGACCTGCTCGGTCTCAGCAAAGAAATTGTCCGGCATGCGGTCCAGCACCAGACGGCCGATAGCGATCGGGGGCACGAGTTCTTCGGGGATGATCTTGGTGGGGTCGAGCACGTCGAAATCGAATTTGTCAGCAAACTCGTTGTTGAACAGCTGCACCCGCAGCTCCCATTCGGGATAGTCGCCGGACTGGATAGCGCTCCACAAGTCGCGGCGATGAAAATCCGGATCGGCGCCGTTGATCTTGACGGCCTCGTTCCACAGCACCGATTGCAGACCGAGCTTCGGCTTCCAGTGGAATTTGACGAAGGTCGATTCGTCCTTGGCGTTTACGAAGCGGAACGTATGGACGCCGAACCCCTCCATGAAGCGGAAAGAGCGGGGAATCGTTCGGTCCGACATCTGCCACATGACCATGTGCATGCTCTCGGGCGTCAGCGAAATGAAATCCCAGAAGTTGTCATGCGCCGACTGCGCCTGAGGGAAGGCGCTGTCGGGCTCTTCCTTCACGGCATGGACCAGATCGGGAAACTTGATTGCATCCTGGATGAAGAACACCGGGATGTTGTTGCCGACCAGGTCCCAGTTGCCCTCTTGGGTATAGATTTTGACGGCAAAGCCGCGCACGTCGCGTGCGAGGTCGAACGAGCCCTTGCTGCCCGCGACCGTCGAGAATCGAACGAAGGCGGGGGTTCGCTCGCCTGCGCGCTGAAACAAATCTGCGCGGGTATGCTTGGCCAGTGAACCGTAATTTTCGAAGAAGCCATGCGCCGCGTAACCGCGTGCATGGACCACGCGTTCGGGAATCCGTTCGTGATCGAAATGGAAGATCTTTTCACGAAAGTGAAAATCCTCGAGTAATGTCGGTCCGCGCGATCCGGCCTTGAGCGAATTTTGATCGTCGAAAACCGGGCCGCCTTGGGCCGTCGTCAGCAACGCGTCATCTGGTCCGGCGATCTGATGGAGTTCGCCGCCTTCACCGCGAATGAGCGTCTGATCGTGAATCGTTGCATTGGTGGTGCCGCTTTTGGGCATCGATGATTTGGCCATGGGATGTCTCGCAGAAGTTACCGGGAGAAGGGCCCGCGATTGCGTTCGCGGGCCTCAGGGAGTTCGGCGTTGGGCAGGCGCTACTTGCCGAGGTTCTGCGCCATTTCGAGGTGATGCTTCAGCGCCGGCAGCGTCTTTTCGGCCCAGTCCTTCAATTCGGCATTGTCGCCGCTTTTGGCGTAGCGCTCGAACAGATCAACCGCGTCCTTGTGGGCGTCGACCTGGACCGAATTGAAGTTCTTGCTGAAGTCAGCGCCGCTTTGTTCCTTCAACTTGTCGAGCTTACTCTGATGCGCGCTGTCGAGCGCTGCCGGAAGTTCGGCCTTAACCTTGCCGCTGCTGACCATCGCCTTCAGCTCGGTGCTGGTCTTGGTGTGATCTTTCACCATCATGGCTGCAAAGGATTTCTCGGCGGCATTTCCCTTGCTTTCCGCCAGCGTGTTGGACTGGATCTCGAACATGTCGCTGATCGCGACCTGCTTGACGAAATCAGGGGTGCTCGGGCTGACACCGAGAACGGAATTGACTCCCGTCTTTTCGCCGACGGACTGCGCGTAAACGGCTGGGGCGAGGGCGGAGGACACGAGCAACAGGCTCGCGGCAATAATGGTGCGGCGTTTCATGATTTTTCCAATGTTTGGACGAGGTCATCAGGTGTCAGCACAACCGGATCAATCGTGTTGTGTTCCGGACCAAATGAGGCAGGGGGCGAAGGCCCGGATCAGGCCTGTCTGGGCCGCCCGGTCCCAGCGGGCCGGAAGGGCCTCGTGTTGGCTCGATCATTGCTTTCGGTTCTGGTACAAACCGCACGCAACCCGAACCCGGATAATTTTATGCGTAAGCTTACCGTCGCCGCTGCCCAACTGGGCCCAATTCAGAAAGCCGAAAGCCGCGAGGCCGTGGTCAAGCGCATGCTGGCGCTGCTGGACGAAGCCAAAGGGAAGGGCGCCGACCTCGTCGTCTACCCGGAACTGGCGCTGACGACATTTTTCCCGCGCTGGTACATGACCGACCAGAAGGAGGTCGACACCTGGTTCGAGTCGGAAATGCCGAACGCTGCGACGCAGCCGCTGTTCGATGCCGCCGCCAAGGCCGGTATCGCGCTGTCGATCGGTTACGCCGAACTGACCCCCGACGGCCATCACTTCAACACCCAGATCCTCACCGACAAGACCGGCAAGATCGTCGGAAAATATCGCAAGGTGCATCTGCCCGGCCATGTCGAGTTCGATACCGAGCGCGCCTTCCAGCATCTGGAGAAGCGCTATTTCGAGCCGGGCGATCTCGGCTTCCCCGTGTTCCGCGCGCTGGGCGGCATCTTCGGCATGATGGTGTGCAACGATCGCCGCTGGCCGGAATCCTACCGCGTGATGGGCCTGCAGGGCGTCGAGATGATCGTGCTCGGCTACAACACGCCGTCGGTGAATTCGCAGAAGTCAGTCGAGGGCCCGGAGCAGCGCCTGTTCCACAACCGCCTGTCGGTGCAGGCCGGCGCCTATCAGAACTCGACCTTCGTGGTCGCCGTCGCCAAGGCCGGCGATGAAGACGGTCATCCCCTGATCGGCGGCTCACTGATCGTCGATCCCAACGGCGTCATTCTCGCCGAAGCCAAAACTGAAGGCGATGAGCTGCTGGTCTGCACCGTCGATCTCGACGACACCAAGTTCGGCAAGGACACCATCTTCGACTTCAAGCGTCACCGCCGCGTCGAGCACTATGGCCGGATCACCAGCCAGACGGGCGTGGTTCTGCCGCCGGAGTAAGGCGACGCTCTTAAATCGACGAGAAGCACTGACCTAACCTCTCCCCGCTCCCGGGCGAAGCGAAGCTTCGCTAGGCGGGGAGAGGTCGCCGCGTCTTCGCGGCGGGTGAGGGGCGGTTCACCGCAGTCGCGTTAATGTCGGATTCTCGTGTCGATCGTCGAGCAGTTCGCTTGCTGTAGAGTTAAGGCTGAGTTCGTGCCTCGCCCCTCACCCCGACCCTCTCCCCGCGCAGTGCGGGGCGAGGGAGCGCATTCCCGCCGGAGTGAAATCCGCTACTGAAACATCACCGTGCCAATGGCCATGCTCACCGCGGCCTGGGTCGGATCGATCACCGGAATGCCCAGCGCATCCTCGAGCGCGCTGCGATGACGCGACATGCCCGCGCAGCCCATGACCACGGCGTTGGCGCCGTCGTCGTCCTTCAACTGGCGGCCGACCTTGATCATGCGCGCCAGCGTGTCGTCGCCGGAGGCCGCTTCCGCCACGGTCATGTTGAGCGGACGTTCGCCGGCAAAGCGATCCATCAGGCACATCTGGCGGAGATAACGCATGTGCCGACCGATCGAGCTCTGTGCCACAGCGATGACGCCGAAGCGGTCGCCGCGCGACAGGGCCGTCAGCACACCGGATTCGGCGATGCCGAAGACCGGGCGCTGCGTTGCCTCACGGCACACATGCAGGCCGGGATCCGAATAGCAGGCGATGACGAAGGCATCGGCCGAGTTGTCGGCGGCCACCAGCCGGCTCAGCGGTATCGTGACGCTTTCGAGATCGGCCTGCGTCTGCACGCCCAATGGTCCTTCCGCCAGCGTGACGCATTCGATCTCGGGCCCGGCCTCGAACATCACCGGTTGCAACGCCTCCGCGAGGTTGCGCGTCACCTGCGGGTTGCTGTTCGGATTGACCACCAGAATCTTCTTGCGGGGCTGCATATTCGGCTCCTTGTCAGGACAGCAGTATTACCGGAAAGTGCGCGTCCTCAAAGCCTGTAAAATGTTCGCATATCCGATCTCATCCCTGGAGTTCTGCCCTTGTCCGATCCCGTCTACGACCTCGTAATCCGCGGTGGCACCGTCGCCACATCGAGCGATGTATTTGCCGCTGATGTCGGTATTACCGGCGAGACCATCGTGGCATTGGGCAGTGGGCTTGCAGCCGGCAAGACGGAAATCGATGCAACAGGCAAGCTGGTTCTGCCGGGCGGCGTCGATGCCCATGCCCATATCGAACAGCTCTCCGCTGCGGGCATCATGAATGCCGACACCTTCGAGAGCGCGACGCGCTCGGCGGCGTTCGGCGGCACCACCAGCGTGATTTCCTTCGCCGCCCAACATGTCGGCATGGATGTGCAGGAGGTCGTAACCGACTACACGGTGCTCGCAAAGAAAGGCGCAATGATCGACTACGCCTTCCACATCATCGTCTCCGACGTCACCGACAAGGTCATCGCCGAGGATATTCCGGCGCTGGTCAGGGAAGGCCATTCCTCGATCAAGATCTTCATGACCTATGACCGACTCAAGGTCGACGACGAGAAGTTGCTGGATATTCTCGCCGCAGCGCGCGAAGCCAGGGCGCTGGTCTGCGTTCACGCGGAGAACCACGGCGTCATCGCCTGGATGGTGAAGCGCCTGATCGACAAGGGCTACACCGCGCCGCAATATCACGCCGTCAGCCATGCGCGCGTCTCGGAATCCGAAGCCTTCACGCGGCTGATCGCGTTCAGCGAATTGCTCGACCAGCCAGTGATGATCTTCCACGTCTCGACCCGCGAGGGCGCCGCGGTGATCCGCGAGGCGCGCGGCCGCGGCGTCAAGATTTTCGCCGAGACCTGCCCGCAATATCTGTTCTTGACCGCCGAGGACATGGACAAGCCCGGCGCCGAAGGCGCGAAGTGGATGTGCAGCCCGCCGGCGCGCACCACGGACGATCAGGAGGCGCTGTGGCACGCGCTGGCCCTCGGCGATCTGCAACTGATCTCGTCGGATCACGCGCCCTATCGCTATGACGAGACCGGCAAGCTCCGCGCCGGCCCGAATCCAACCTTCAAGCAGGTCGCCAACGGTCTGCCGGGCCTCGAAGTACGCCTGCCGCTGCTGTTCGACGCCATGGTGTCGAAGGGGCGCCTCGGCCTGTCGAAATTCGTCGAGCTCACATCGACTGCACCGGCGCAGATCTACAATCTGCCGAAGAAGGGCTCCATCGCCATCGGCAACGATGCCGACATTGCGATCTGGGATCCCGTCCGCAAGGTGACGCTGACGGACGAGATGATGCACGATCTCACCGGCTTCTCGCCGTTCTCCGGCCGCACCGTCACCGGCTGGCCCGAGAAGGTGTTGTTGCGCGGCCGCGTGCTGGTCGATGGCGACACCTTCACCAGCAAGCCGGGCGAGGGACGCCTGATGCTGCGCGAGGGCGGCAAGGCCGCGGCGCCATCGGGCAGGCTCGCTGCCGAGATGGACCCGGCGAAGAATTTTGGCGCGAAGCTGCTGTGATGCCAAACACGCTCGATCCCAATCTGCCGGCTTTTGCGGATATCCAGACGCCTGCGCTGGTGCTGGATGCATCAGCGCTTCAACGCAACATCCAGGGGATGGCCGAGTTCGCCAAAGCGCATGGCGTTGCGCTGCGCCCGCATGCCAAGACTCATAAGTCGACGCGCATCGCGCAGCTGCAGATCGAAGCCGGAGCTGTGGGTATCTCCTGCGCGACAGTCGCCGAGATCGAGGCCTTTGCGCAGGCTGGCATCACAGGGCTGTTGCTGACCACGCCGGTGGCCGACCGACCGAAGCTCGCGCGTCTGGCCGCTGTCGCCGACCAATCCGATATCAGCATCGTCGTCGATCACGCCGACCAGATTCACGTGCTGCATGAACTGCTCGATGCGGGCAGCCGTCCGCTGCAGGTGCTGATCGATATCGATGTCGGCCAGCGCCGCACCGGTGTCGTTGACACAGCATCGACACTCGTGCTCGCGCACCTGATCGAAGCCACGCCGAGTATGACATTCGGTGGCATCCAGGGTTTTGCGGGTCATGTGCAGCACATGATTGACTCGCAGGAGCGCAGGGCAGGTGCTGCGCGCGTGCGCGCCATGCTCGACGAGCATCAGCACGTGCTGACGGAAGCTGGCATCAAGGCGGAGATCGTCACCGGAAGTGGCACGGGCGCCTGCGCCTATGATGCCACGGGCACCTATACGGAGCTGCAGGTTGGTTCCTACGTGTTCATGGATTCCGACTACGGCAAGTTGGAGCACGAGGGCGGTGCGCTGCCTTACGATCCGAGTCTGTTCATTCTCGCGACGGTCACGTCGGTCAATCGCGCCGGCGAATTCACCGTCGATGCCGGCGTCAAGGCGATGGCCTTCAACGGCCCGGTGCCGTCACTGATGTTAGGTGTGCCGGAAGGCTCGACCTATCGCTTCGGCGGCGACGAGCACGGCATGATCACCATGCCGGCGGGTGTGGAGGCGCCGAAGCTCGGCAGTCGCGTGTTGCTGCTGACGACACATTGCGACCCGACGGTGAATTTGCACGCGGCGTATCAGGTGGTCGGGCATAATAATGGCGTGGAGACCTGGCCGGTGCTGGCGCGGTATGGCGCGTAGCCACGCGTGCTGCCAAACACTCGTCATTCCGGGGCGGCTCGGCGCCGCAGGCGACGCGCCGAACCCGAAATCCCGGAGTGTTTAGCTCCCGGGCGTTTCAACTATCTCGGGATTCCGGGTTCGCGTCCGACAAGAGTCGGCCGCGCCCCGGAATGACAGAGTGTGGCTAAGACAAGTACTGCGTTAGTGCGTCCCACCCAGAAACGCATCCGACACCGTCGGATCATTGATCAACGCCTGCGCCGTGCCTGAGGTCACCACACGCCCGGTCTCCAGCAGATACGCCCGGTCCACGATCTTCAGCGTCTGGCGTGCCTTCTGCTCCACCAGCAACACCGTCAGGCCCTCGTCGCGGAATTGCGCGATCATGCTGAACAGGCTCGCCGTCATCAGAGGCGCGAGGCCGAGCGACGGTTCATCCAGCAGCAGCAGCTTCGGCTTCGACAGCAGTGCACGTCCGATGGCCAGCATCTGCTGTTCGCCGCCCGAGAGCAGGCTTGCAAGACCGTCACGGCGCTTGCCGAGAATCGGGAAGCGCTCCAGCATCTTGCCGACGTCGGCCATTGCTTCGGATTTGTCGGAGCGGGTGTAGATGCCCATCAGCAGGTTTTCATAGACCGTCATGCGCGCGAGAATGCCGCGGCCTTCCGGCACCAGCGCGATGCCGCGGCGGAGGTTCTTCTCGGCGGCATTCGGCACGAGCTTCTCGCCCTGATAGGTGATGTCGCCCTGGAATGGCAGAAGCCCTGCAATGGACCGCGCGATGGTGCTCTTGCCGGCGCCATTGGCGCCGAGCAGCGCGACGATCTCGCCCTGCTTGATGTCGAGATCGACGCCGCGCACGGCGGTGATGGCGCCGTAGCGGACCTGCAAGCCCCGGATGGTGAGCATCACGAGTCCTTTCCGAGATAGGCGTCGAGGACGACGGGATTGGCGCGGACTTCCTCGGGCTTGCCTTCGGCGATCAGCACGCCGAAATCGAGCACATAAAGGTAGTCGCAGAGCCGCATCACGAAATTCATGTCGTGTTCGATCAGGAGAATGGTGAGGCCGGTGTCGCGCAGACGGATCATCAGCGCGCGGATCTCCTCGGCCTCGTCATGGTTCATGCCGGCGACGGGCTCATCCAGCAGCAGCAGCTTCGGCCTGGCGGTGACGGCGCGCGCCATCTCCACCTTGCGCTGGATGCCGTAGGGCAGGGATTTCGCCGGGCGGTCGCGCAGTTCGGTGAGGCCGAAGAACGCCATCACTTCCTCGGCGCGTTCCTGCGCCGCCGGATTGGCCCAGGCGATCGGCAGCAGACGCCGCCACGCGCTTTCGCTATGCGGCTGCGCCACCAGCAGATGTTCCCAGACCGTCATGCTGCCGAACAGACGGATGTTCTGGAACGTGCGCGCGATGCCCTCGCGCACGATGCGATAGGACGGCCACTGCGTGACATCGACGCCCTTGAGTTTCACTTCGCCGGCATCGGCGCGATAGGCGCCGGTGATCGTGTTGAACAGCGTCGTCTTGCCGGCGCCGTTCGGGCCGATCACGCCGACGATCTTGCCTTCCGGCACTTCGCAGACCATGCCGGACAGCGCATGGATGCCGCCGAACGTCTTGGTGACGCCGGTGAGTTGAAGCAGCGCATTGCTCATGCCGCAGCCCTCCGGAAGGTGAGCGTTCGGATCAGCGAACGATCGAGAATGCCCTGACGCCGTACCAGCAGCACGACGATCAGCAGCGTGCCGAAGGCGGCGAGCCGCCAGTCGGCGATCGGGCGCAGGAATTCAGGCAGGAACACCAGCAGCAATGAGCCGACCAGCGAGCCCGGTCCGACGGTGGAGCCGCCGAGGATCACGGCCAGCACGAATTCGATCGAGCGATCGAAGCCGAAATTGGCCGGCTCGATATAGACATTGTGATGCGCGAACAATCCGCCCGAGATGGCGGCCACGGCCGCGCCGACGCCGAAGGCGCCGATCTTGGTCACGGTGGTGTTGAGGCCGATCAGCCCCGCGGCGGTCTCGTCGTCATGCACCGCCTGCATTTCCAGCCAGACGCGCGAGCGCTCCAGCAGCATCACGGCGATCAGGATGCCGCCGGCCCACAGCCAGACATAGCCGACCGAGATGTGCTGCATGCCGCGATAACCGCCGGAGCCGCCCATGGCGTCGAAATTGAGGAAGAAGCTGCGCACCATTTCGCCAAAGCCGACGGTGGCCATGGCGAGATAGATGCCTTTCAGCCGCAGCGCGGGGAAGGCGACGATGGCGCCGATGATGCCGGCGGCGATCGCCGAGATCACCAGGGCCAGCGTCAGCGGCGCGTTCAGCGCGACGGTGAGATACGATGACAGATACGCGCCGATTCCCATGAAGGCGCCATTGCCGAGCGAGAGCTGGCCGGTGGCGAGGATAATATAGACGCTGAGTGCGCCGAGCAGGAGAATGCCGGACTCGGCTAGCAGGCTTGCATAATAGGTCGACATCAGACGCGCTGCCCCTGATCTGACCGCGCGCCGCCGAGCAGGCCCTGCGGACGCAGCAACAAAATCAAAATCATGAAGCCGTAGACGACGAAGTCGCGGACCTGCGAGCCGCCGTAAGCGACGGTCAGCACTTCGGCGATGCCGATCAAGGGACCCGCGACCAGCGCGCCCCAGATCTGGCGGGTGCCGCCGATCACCATCACGGCGATGGCCTTGAGGCCGATCTCGACGCCGAGATAGGGCGTGATGGTGCCGTAATGCAGCGCGATCAGCACGCCGGCGACGCCGGCGAGCGAGCCCGACAGGATGAAGGCCAGCATGGTCAGGCGGTCAGCGGAGACGCCCAGGATTCGTGCGACTTCGCGGTTCTCGGCGACGGCGCGCAGCGCGCGGCCTATCGGGGTCTTCTGCACGATATAGGCAACCAGCGCGACCAGCACGACGGTGGCGACGAGCACGATCAGTTGCATCTCGCCGATATTGACCGGGCCGAACGCATATTGCTTGCCGAAATACTCGTCGGGGAGCTGGGCTGGATCCGAGCCCCAGATATTGGTGGCGACATTCTGCAGGATGATCGAGAAACCCAGCGTCGACAGCATCGGCGTCACCAGCGGCGCGTCGCGCAGCGGCTGGTAGCCGATCTTCTCGATGGCAATGGCGATCGCGGCTGCACCGAGCATGCCGCCGAGCACGGCGACCGGAAGCGGGAAGCCTGCGGTGATCAGCGTGAAGCCGAGATAGCCGCCGATCATGAACAGTTCGGCAATCGCGAGGTTGAGAATGCCGAGAATGCCCATCACGAGCGAGAACGACAGCGCCAGCAGCGTATAGACCGCTCCGAGCGTCAGGCCGTTGACGAGTTGCTGTATCAGCATGGGAATCGCAATCGTTAAATCAGGTGGTCGTCATCATGACTGCGGCCGGGAGGACTTCCCGGCCGCAGCGGCGTGGATGGTGCGGAAGATCAGCAGGCCGGGTGGCCGGGCGCAGAGCTGCAGCCCTTGACCTTGGTGTCCCAGGCGCCGTTCTGGCCCTGCAGCACGTAGAAGGCCTTGATCGCGTCGCCGTCGTCATTGAAGCCGATCGGGCCGCCGAGACCGGCGAAGCCTTCGAGCTTGGCGAGATGATCGCGGATCTTGGTGCGGTCGGCTTCGAGATCGGCCGGCTTGCCGGTGACGCCAGTCTTCTTGATCGCGTCGATATACATCGAGACGATCTCGTAGATGTTGGCGTCATACATCGAGGGCTCGATGTCCTTCGGCAGGCCCGATTCCTTGCGCAGCAGCGGCGTCAGGGTTGCCGTGAACTTCTCGGGTGCCGGGCCTGTCATGGTGGCGTAGAAGGTCGCGGGCGCGATCACCGGGATTTCCGGCGCAGCCTTGAGAATCGCCGACGAGATCAACTGAGTGGCGCCGACGACCGGCTTGATCAGACCCTGGCGCTTCATCTCGCGCAGCACGGTGATGGCCTGGCTGTAATCGGCGCTGACAACGACGCCGTCGGGATTCAGGGCCTTCAGCTTGGTGACCTGTGCGGACACGTCGAGGTCACCGGTGTTGAACGACAGCAGATCGTTCTCGTTGGCGACGGTGATGTCATTGGCCTTCAGCACGGCCGGCATGATCACCTTGCCGACGGTGGATGCCGTGGCGTCCTTGGCGTCGAAGATCACGGCGACGGTCTTGATGTTGAAGGCCTTCTTGTAGAAAGGCACGGTGGTCTTGGCGAGCACGCCTTCGTCGATGGTGTTACGGAACGCCCACGGACGGTTGAGCTTCGCCACGCCCGGCTTCGAGGAGGCCTGCGAGGTGGAGACCACCTTCATTTCATTGGCGACGGGGAAGGTCACTTCGGCGGCGCTCGAGGTGAGCGGACCGGCCACGGCGAGAACCTTCTCGTCGCCGGCCAGCTTGCGCAGCGAGCTTGCGGCCTGCGCCGGCTTCGCGGCGTCGTCGAGAATGGTGATCTTCAGCTTCGCGCCATTGATGCCGCCGGCATCGTTGGTCTGCTGTTCCAGCATCTTCAGCGTGACGGTGTTGCTGCGGCCCCACTCGGCGAACGGACCCGAGCTCGGCACCACCGCGCCGATGGCGATTTCCTGCGCCCATGCCTGGCCGCCAACCATGGCGGAGAGCGTGACGGCGGCAACTGTGCCCAATACGCGCGGCAAATTCGATTGGATCCGTGACATCGACGATCGTCCTCTTCTGCTGATGCTTTTGCTGCAGTGATCCGCAGCATAATCCAGATAAAGATTTCTATGCACGCCATGTGCCATCGCCAGCTGTGACAGCGGAATGACAGCGTTGGTTGGATCGTCCAATAAATTTCAGGCTTTGACAATCGTCATTCTGAGTATCTTTATAAAATAGTTCTCTTAAGAAGCTAATTTATGCGGCAGTGCGGCCCGGAAATGCAGCAATTCGAAGCTGGCGGGAATGCGCGCAATTGCCTGTTTCACGGGTGTTTGGTGTTGCGGGCGCGTCGCGGCTGATTCCCGCGTCGCCGTTGGGCGGGAAGGGGCTACGCTCCCCCGGTGCCGTTTTGTCGCAGCAATGGCGGCGCGGGCAGTGGCTATCCCCGGGGCCTTGGCCGGGTGCAACCGCCGGTCCTGACGCGGGTCAGATTGCAGGCCAGATTCAGCCCTTGCGCGGCTTGCCGCGCTTGGCAACGGCGATCGATTGCGCTTCGGGCGAGAGCTGCTTCACATTGGTGTCGGCCAGATAACGCTGCAACGCAATGGCGCGGTCGCTGGAATCGACGAGTCGCTGCACCATGTCCAGCAACTGGTGGAATTCCCGGGTGCCGAGGCAACCGAACTGCACGTCGTTCACCTGCGCTTGAGTCGGCGCGAGCCGCTCCAACAATTCGGCGCCATGCGGCGTCACCACGAGGCTGATGCGGCGGCGGTCGCCGGTGTGCGAGGTCTTGGTGATCAGCCCTTTGGTTTCGAGCTTGTTGGTCACGGTGGTGACGAAGGCGCCGCTCAGATGCAGGTGGTCGGCGACGGCGCGCACATGGACGTCGCCTTGCGCCGACAGATGCCGGATCGAAATGAGGGTCGTGTATTCGATGCCGGCGAGGCCGATGACGGCGGCGTGGCCTTCGCGCAAGGTCTGGTGGCGGACCAGAAAGCCGAACAGGCTATGGACGAGGCGGCGGAACTGGGCGTCCGAGCCGTCCACCAGCAGCTCCGGACGGGAGACCGTCAATGCGGCGCGGGACGCCGGCCGGCCTGTGGCAGGCTTCTTGCTGATCTCCTTGCCAACTGATTTGCCGATCGAAGTGGAGCGCGCTGCGGATTTGGCCACGTGATGATCCCATGTATCAAAACTTGCCCGAGCTTGGCGGCTTCGTGCGGTAATTGCAATCACGACGAATGATGCAAGTGTGCGAATGCCACAGGTCCGCTTGACAACGGATTTAAAATAGCTTCGGATGATAGCTATTAATGAAGATGACCGGCACGCGGCCGGCAGTAGCTGACGGAGAAAAGTGATGAACAAGGCATTTGGATCCGGGGCGGCAGTTGCCGGCGTCAAGACTGGCGCCCAGCATGTCGCCGCTGTGCGCGACGGCCGTGCGGTCTATCTCGACGGCAAGAAGGTCGATGACGTCTCGACCCATCCGGCCTATCGCCATGCGGTCGCCTCGGCCGGCGCGCTGTATGACTATCAGGCCGACCCCGCTAATATCGAACGCATGACCTTCGATGTCGGTGGTGGCCGCCGAGTCAATCGCGCCTGGCAACTGCCGACCAGCTACGCGGAATTGGTCGAGCGCCGCAAGGCGCTGGTGGAATGGGCCGAACTGTCCGGCGGTTTCCTCGGCCGCTCGCCCGATCACGTGGCCTCGTCCATGTCCGGCATGATGATGGGCATCGAGGTGTTCGACAATTACGACCCGAAGCGCGCGCAGGCGTTCCGTGACTGGTATGACTACGCCCGCAAGAGCGACCTGTTCCTGACCTATGTGATCAACAACGTGCAGGGCGATCGCTCCAAGGCGTTCGGCGATCAGGGCAAGAATGCGCAGGACATGGTCGCGCGCATTGTCGACGAGGATGCGTCGGGCATCACCATCCGCGGCGCCAAATTGTTCGCTACGTCAGCCATCATGGCCAACGAGATCTTCGTCGGCTCCGGCCAGCCGCTGCGGCCGGGCGAGGAACATCTGGCCTTCTCCTGCGCGCTGCCGATGGGGACCAAGGGCCTCAAGATGCTGTCGCGCAAGAGTTTCGAGGCGCATGCCTTGAGCGAATACGACAATCCGCTGGCCTATCGCTATGACGAGAACGACGCGCTGGTGTTCTTCGACGACGTGAAAGTGCCATGGGAGCGCGTGTTCCTGCTCCGCAACACCGATATGTGCCGCGCCCAGCTCCATGACACACCGGCCCATGTCTATCAGAACTATCAGGCGCAGATCCGCCTGTCGGTGAAGCTCCGCTTCCTGGTCGGCCTCGCGCGCGGCATCGCCAAGACCATCGGCACCATCAACTTCCCGCCGGTGGTGGATGTCCTCGGCAAGCTGGCCTCGCAGGCCGCGCTGATCGAGGGCATGGTGCTCGGCATGGAAGCCGGCGGCGCGATGCGCGGCGATTATTTCCTCCCCAACAAGCATCTGCTTTACGCCGCACAGGTGCAGTCGCAGGAGATGTATCCGCAGATCATCAGCGCCATCCGCGAACTCGCCGGCGGTGCGCTCTTGATGCTGCCGTCGTCGGTGGATGATTTCAGCAATCCGGAAATCGCGGACATTATCGGGCTGACCCAGATCTCGCCCGCGATGTCGGGCCAGGATCGCGTCAAGCTGCTGAAGCTGACCTGGGACGCCGTTGGCTCCGAATTCGCCTCGCGCCATCTGCAATATGAGATGTTCTATGCCGGCGCGCAGTTCGTCACCCGCGGCCACAGCTACCGCACCTATGACTGGGAGCGCGCGGGCGGCATGGCCGAGAAGATGACGGCGAAGTATGATTTGCCGGAGTTTGGTGCGACTTAAACGGCGCGCGACAGCGACGCGCTTCTCTCTCCCCACGTTATGGCCGGGCTTGACCCGGCCATCCATCTTTCTAAGCTTGGGTGCAAGTTGGATACGCGGGTCAAGCCCGCGTATGACATCGGTGTGTGCGGTTGCTCGTGTGCAGCGTACCTGCGTATACGGCTAATGCGCCGCCGCGCCCGAGAAATCCCGCGGCAATCTCGTCTCCGCCACGCGCACATTCCGCATACCCGCCGGCGTATTGCGGCTGCGGCCGACGAAGCGCGGCACGCCGTCAGTGATCACGGCGCTGACCGCGGGCACGTCGCCATTGCGCAGGCCCGACAGCGCATCGTTCTGAGAGCCGCCGGCGCAGGCGTCGATCAGCACCACGTCGGCATCGTTGCCTGTCTTTAGGAACCCACTGTTGAGCCGATAGACCGTCGCATTGTTCCCCGTCGCCGCGGCGATCGCCTGTTCGGGCGGCATGCCGCCCAGGCTGGCGAGATGGCTGATGGTGTAGAACATGCCGAGCGGCATGATCCCGCTGCCGGTCGGCGTGTCCGTCGCGATCAGCAGTCGCTCCGGCTGCCCGGCCTCGTCGAGCAGCTTCGCCGTCAGCAGCGCGGTGCGAAGATTGCCGGCGGTGCAGAGCTGCAGCGCGATGTCGCTTTCATTGACGAGACGTGCAAAGCCGGCTTCCGGCATCGCCACCGGTCCGCCATTGACGTGGAACGAGACGCTTGGATTGGACTTCAGTACATGTTCGGCCCAGATGCCCGATGAGCCGGGGATCGATGAGCCGCCGGTATGCATGGTGGTGACCATGCCGAGCTTGCGTGCGGCGAGCATCAAGGGCGCATAGTCGAACGGTGTCTCGAATGCGCCGAAGCCGGCCTTGGCGAGCCACAGACCCGCTTTGACCAGTTCTTCCAGATCGGCCTCTGTCAGTCCCGGCTCAAGGATGATCGAGCCGGCATGCACGCGCATGCCGCCGGGGCGATAGTCGAGGAAACAGGCTCGCGCCGCCAGCGCCAGCGCCTTCACCCCGGCCGGATCCTTCGGGCGGCCCGGCGTGTGCACCTCGGACGCCGTGATCGACGTCGTCGTGCCGCCATGCACGTAGCTTTCGAGATAACCGACCACGCGCTGCCTTGGCGTGTAATCGCCGAAGGTGATGTGGACGTGGCTGTCGATCAGGCCGGGGATCGCCGTGGTGCCGGCGGCGTCGATCACCACATCGGCCGATGAGACCTGGTCCGATGACAGCGTGCCGATCGCGCTGATGCGGCCATCCTGCATCAGGATGCCGTCGCCGTCGGCGAACGGCGCCTTGAGATCACCGGTGACGATGGTGCCGATATTGACGATGGCCGTTTTCATACCCGTCTCCGCAATCTCAAGGCCGTCCAAGGCCGCACAAGCCGCAGCCTAGCGCAAGCCGTCCTTGCCGCCGATATCCCTCGCATTCAACCCGCCGACCCGCGCATTGAGCCGCCCACGATTGGCGAGACAGACGATCAGCGCGACTTCATCGGCGGCCGGCGCATCGGGTGGCAGCGTCACCGAGACGCCGTCGTAATGCGAGCGGACATAGAGCGCGTCCTTGTGCGCCAGGGGAACGTCAATCAGGCAGCCGGGGGCGGCGAGCTTGGTGAAGGAGGGGATCCACGCTTCAGCGCCGCCGACGGCCTCGCGCAGCGGCGTCGCGAAAGTCGTGGTCAGCATCGCATTGGCATGTTCGAGTTCGCCGCCGAGGCCAACGACGCCGCCCTTGCCGTAGCTTTCCACCTTGTACGATCCCATCGCCTCGACAGCGAGCTTGGCCAGCACGGCGCCGACCTCGACACTGGCGGCAATTGCCTCGGAGAGGTCTTCGACATAGCGTCCGGCATAGGGATTGGCGACGATGGCCACGGCGGCGACGCGGCGCAGCGGCTGCTCGTGCCGGTGGCCGGCCTCGACCTCCTTGTGGTCGGTGAAGCAGAGCAGGCGCCTGATATCGAGTTTCATGATGTTCTCCCGTCCGATGTGGCGCCGATCCTGACCCAGTAAATGCATTTGATCAATAGCTTCGTTAAGAAGGTATGCAGAATCGCTTGACGAAGCAGAGGGCGCCAGCCAATCCTGTAGCGGATCGTTCACTGGGAAGCGGTATGTCTCGTTCCAAGGTTGCGCCGCTCTCCAAGACGCCGGCGCTGCGTAAATCCGAAAAGGCCGCGGCCAAGCCCGCAGTGAAGACGGGAGCCAAAACCGCGCTCAAGGCAAAACTTCCGGCTCCGGCGCTGACCACGTCGCGCAAGGCGCTGCTGGTCGATGGCTCCGATCATGCATTCCGGCAACTCGTGCACACATTGCTGGCGTTCCTCGCGCGTCACGAGACCGTGCGTGAGGGGCATGCCGCCGCGATCGGCCTGGCGGGGATCGAATACACTGTGCTGATCTCGGTCAAATATCTGGCCGCTGAAGGCGATGTCAGCGTGCGCGAACTCGCGGCGCATCTGCATCTCAGCGGCGCTTTCGTCACCACGGTGTCCAACAAGCTGCAGCAGATGGGATTGCTCGACAAGCTCGTCGATCCCGCCGATCGCAGGCGCCTGCGTCTCATGGTGACGCAGGCCGGCGATGCGCTGCTCGCAAGCCTCAATCCGACGCAGCGTCAGGTCAACGACGTGCAGTTCGATTGTCTCAACGCGGACGAATTTCATCAATTGCTGGGGAGCGTCGAGCGACTCGTCGAATCCAGCGAGCGCGCCATTGCGCTGCAACGCTATCTGCAGCCGCGCGGTCCGGATACTCCGGCGCCATCTCAGGGCGGCGACAAACCGGCACGCCGCAAAAAGATATAAAATCTGCGGTCTTTGGTACGAATCGAACCCGAATGCTGCGGCACCGGTATGGATTGCCGATATCGGGCGATTGAATCGGGTGCGACGACATGAGACATAATGTCACTCAGTCGCTGCGAGGAAGACATGTCCCAGCTTGATGCATCCCCAACGCCGCAACCGGCGCCGTCACAACCTGTTGCGCCGACACCGGCACAACCGGCTGCGCAACCGCCCGCACAGCCTGCGGCGTTGACGCCAGCACAGCAGGCGTGGCGTCGTCTTGCGATTCCGCTGCTAGCCGTTGCTGCCGCGGTTGTCTTCATCGTTCTGGCCACCACCCGCTGGGACATCTGGATGGGCAACCGCGCGGTGCAAACCACCAACGATGCCTATATCCGCGCGCAGACAACGCGGCTGTCGAGCCGCGTGGCCGGTGCCGTGAAAGCCGTGCCGGTGAACGACTTCCAGCACGTCAAAGCCGGCGATCTGCTGATCCAGATCGATCCCGCGGATTACGAGGCGCAGGTAGCGCAAGCCGAAGCCGGCGTCGCCGGTGCGCAGGCGGCGCTGGACAATCTCGCCAACCAGGTCGAGCTGCAATACGCCACCATCGCGCAGGCCGAGGCGCAGCGTGTGTCTGCGCAGGCGATGGAAGTGCAGGCGCAGCAGGAGCGGGAACGTCAGGCGTCGCTGACGCAGACCGAAGCCGGCACGCGGCAGCGCTTCGAACAGGCAACCGCCGCCTATGCCAAGGCACAGGCCGATGTAAAGGCGAGTGGCGCGGTGATCGCTGCGCAAAAACATCAGCTCGAAGTTCTCGCTGGCACGCGCAAGCAGCGCGCCGCCGATCTGCTCGGCGCCAAGGCTACCCTCGATGCCGCCAGACTACGCCTCGGTTATACAAAGATCGTGGCGCCCTTCGATGGCGTGGTCAGCGAGCGTCAGGTGCAGCCGGGCGATTATGTGAATATCGGCTCCAGCCTGATCAGCATCGTGCCGCTGCCCGACGTCTATGTCATCGCCAATTTCAAGGAAACGCAGCTCACGCGCGTGAAGCCGGGCCAGCCCGTCGATATCGTGGTCGACACGTTCTCGGCGGAGACGCTGCGTGGCCGCGTCGAGCGCGTTTCGCCGGCATCGGGATCGCAATTCGCCTTGCTGCCGCCGGATAACGCCACCGGCAATTTCACCAAGGTCGTGCAGCGCGTGCCGGTCCGCATCACGCTCGACAAGGGACAGCCGCTGCTCGACCGGTTGCTGCCGGGCATGTCGGTAACCGCGAGCATCAACACCGACGCGCCGGCGGCCGGCAATGGCGGAAAGTAAGGTCATCGAAAGCGGCCCGGTCTCGACCGGGGGCGTTTCGCACCATCCGATCTTTGCGGTCGGCGCGGTGCTGCTCGGCGCATTCCTCGCCAATTTCGATACGCGTATCTTCTCCATCGGCCTCGCCGATCTGCGCGGGGCGTTGGGGCTGAGTTTCGATGAAGGCGCGTGGCTCTCCACCGCCGGAACAGCGTCGCAGATCTTCATCGCGCCTGCGGTGGCCTGGATGGCCACCGTGTTCGGGCTCCGCCGCGTGCTCGGCATTCCCGCTCTGGTCTATGCGGCGATCTCGCTGGTGATCCCGCTGGTGCGCGACTACAATCTGCTGCTGGTGCTGAACATCGTGCACGGCATGCTGCTTGGCACCTTCGTGCCGGCAACGCTGCTGATCATCTTTCGCAATCTGCCGATGAAGTGGTGGCTACCGGCCATTGCGATCTATTCCATTCGCGTCGGCTTCTCGCTCAATTCGGGCACTGCACTGGTCGGCTTCTATGTCAGCCACATCGGCTGGCAATGGATGTTCTGGCAGGATGTCATCATCGCGCCGCTGCTCGCGCTGTTCGTCTGGCTCGGCACACCGCGCGAGCCGATCAATCGCTTCGTGCTGTGTGAGGCCGATTGGGGCGGCATGCTCTTGCTCGGCACCGGCATGGCCATGATCTATGCCGGGCTCGATCAGGGCAACCGGCTGGACTGGCTGGGTTCGGGTACGGTGGTGGCGCTGCTTGGCGGCGGCACGGTCCTGACCGTCGGCTTCTTCATCAATGAGTCGGTGGTCAAACGGCCATGGGCGCATGCCGAGGTGCTGCTGTCGCGCAATATCGGTCTCGCGCTGCTGACGATCATTCTCTACACCATGACCAGCCTGTCCAATTCATCGTTGGCGCCGAATTTTCTCACCAACATCGCGCTGTTGCGGCCGGAGCAGTCCGGCATGTTGTTTCTGCTCTATGCCGTCGTGCCGATGATCGTGCTGGTGCCGCTGTCGATCTGGCTCATTCGCTACTACGACGTGAAGCTGACGCTGATCATTGGCCTTGCGGCATTCGCCGCCGCCGCTCTCCTGGGCACGCAGCTCACCCATGAATGGGCGCTTGGCGATTTCATCCCGATGGTGATGTTGCAGTCGCTTGGGCAGAGCTTCACGCTGCTGCCCATCGTGATCATCGCACTGTCGAATTCCGATCCGTCGCGCGCCACCGCCTTTGCGGCCTATATCCAGGTCTTCCGACTCGGCGGTGCCGAGATCGGCATCGCGCTGATGGGGACTTGGCTGCGCGTGCGCGAGCAGATCCATTCGAATCTGCTCGGCCAGCATGTCGCCAGCGGCGATGCCGATGTCGTCGGCATTCTTGCCAAACTCACCGGCCGCTTCGCCAGCCATGGCGAGGGCCTTGCCCAAGCCCGCGGCATCGGCACCCTCGCAAGCCTCGTGCAGCGCGAGGCCAATACCCTGGCCTATATCGACGGCTTCTGGCTCACTTTCTGGTTCGCGATGGCAGCGCTGATCGTCGTGTCGCTGATCGGCAACGCGCCGAAGGGACCGTTCACGCCAAAGCCGCGGGGGTGAGAGGACGAGGCGACCTCACTCGTCATTCCGGGGCGTGCGTCGCCGGCGAAGCCGGCAGAGCACGAACCCGGAATCTCGGACTGTTTTGCGCTGAACATGCTGGGATTCCGGGTTCGCGTGCGCAAAGGTGCTCCCGCGCCCCGGAATGACAGTGTGGGGCGGCAAGACAGCACCCAAACATTTTTTCCTATCTCTCATTGACAGCATCCCCATCAGGCTTATATTCCCCTCCGTCCTGCCCCACCGAGAGGGGCGATCGCGATCGTCACGTTCGCGGGGTGGGATGCGGTGGACGCCGGAGATGCGGCGTCACGCGGTTCATGGGGGACGTCTGTCTTCGGGCAGGACGGATCTGCGCCAGCACTGCCACTGGCAAGGAGACGTTTGGCCTTCGGATGGAAAGACCCCTGGACAGTGTGACGGACGACCAAGTCAAAACGCGTTCGGCCAAGTGCTTTGCGGCTACCCTGTCCCTCCGCCCTGGGACATTAATTTTGGTGATGGGACCGTTCGCCATGGCAGATGTGCAAGCAACCGAAAAAACACCGCAGGCGGAACGTCGGGCACTCGCTCGGCGCCTCCGAAAGTCCTGATGCATTCTAAATTGCGGAAGACCGCATCGCATCAGGCCCAAGGGTGCAACGGGCACCCGGCGTTCCGCACGCCCTCTCACAGGGGGCGGGAATGCAAGCAACGACGGCGCCCCCGCGCCGCAAATAACAGGGGTGATGACGCATGTCTGCAGAGCAGTGGCTGTTTGACATTCGAAGAAGCTGGGACGCGCAGGCGTTCGTGGAATCCCCCGCCTGGCAAAGCTTCGCTTCGCGCGGGGGGAGGGATAAGAGAAACGCCGCTAATCCTGCAGCTCGTTCACCTTGCTCACCCAGATACGCACGTCAGTGAGCACCTGCGGCAGCACGTCCTTGACCTCCTGCACGGTCATGCCGGCCTTGATGCGGGGATCGTAGAGGATGTTGAGGATGTACTGGTCGTAGACGTCGAAGAAGCCCATCTGGACGTTGTCGTTGAACATCGTCCACGGCACCGTACTGGTATCGTTGATCGGGCCCAGCGACTGCAGCAATTCCTCATAGGCGCAATCGAGAAAGACGAAGTCGCCATTGTCTACGGTGAGGATCACGTCGGAGCGTTCGATCTCGAAGGCCTCGTTCTTGCGGAAGCCGGACAGGCATTGCGGGTCCAGGGAGTCGCGGATCTCGTTGGCCCGGTCGGTGCCATAGAAGGTCGAGATGGTGCGATAGAGATCGCGGTCGCGCACCAGCTTCACCAGCACATTGGCGTCGTCGCGGTTGTCCGCCATAGCGATGTTGAGATGCTGCACCCGGCGCGCGATGTCGGTCACAACCTTGGCGATTTGAGCCTTGCGGTCAGCACGGCCTTCGGCGAAGACCCGCACCGGAAGCTCATATTTGCGAATGCGGTCGACGCGGCCGGCGAGGTGATATTCGGCGCCAAAGGCGGTCTTGAAAAAACCGTCGATGATCTCGCTGTCGGTAAAGGTTTTCTTCTCGGTGCGCTGGCGCGCCGTAACGGCGGGCGGCTCGCTCGCGCCGGCATAAGACGGCTGCGGCACAAAGGCGGTCAAAGACGCTAGCGCCAGCAGCGCGGCAATCGTCCGGACGATGAATCGATCTGGTGTCGGGGCGGGCATTATTACTCAAGTTCTCGCAATGCGCGTATTTGCGCAAGCGTTCAGTGCCGCCCCCGCGGACTATTCGAAGGCTTCCCGCAGGAAGCCTTCGTTCTCAGGTCAAGCTCAGTTCTTGACGATGACCGTCGCGCCGACCGAGACGCGGTTATAGAGATCGGTGACATCGTCATTGGTCATGCGGAAGCATCCCGAGGACACGGCCTGCCCGATGGTCTCCGGCTCGTTCGAGCCGTGGATGCGGTACAGCGTCGAGCCGAGATACATGGCGCGGGCGCCGAGCGGGTTGTCGATGCCGCCGGGCATGTGGCGGGGCAGGTCGGGCCGGCGGGCGAGCATCTGGGCCGGCGGGGTCCAGCTCGGCCATTCCTTCTTGGCGGTGACGCGGTGGACGCCGCCCCAGCGGAAGCCATCGCGGCCGACGCCGATGCCATAGCGCAGCGCCTGGCCGCCCGGCTGCACCAGATAGAGCCGGCGCTCGGCGGTGTTCACGACGATGGTCCCAGGGGCGTAATTGCTGTGGAAGCCGACGGTCTGGCGCTGGATCGGGCCGGAGCTGTTGCCGCCGCCATTGCCGAAATTGGAGAAGAAGTTGGAGAGCGACGGGCCGTCGTCGACCTCGAAGTCCTGCGCCGGCGGCTGGTTGCGAACGCGTGCATCGGCAGGAAACGCAATTGTGGTGAACGCGGCTGCGGCAAAAAAGAGAGCAAAAAGGCGCTTCATCATGGTCCTCGCCAGAAAAAATTGAGGCCCAAGACAGGCCATAAATCGCCCCGATCCGCAACCCACGGCCGTGTGAGGACAGCCCGGATGGAGCGATAATAACCGGCGTTCAGCCCGCCCCGCGGCCCTCACAACGAAGCCTTGCGTTCCGACCCTTTGACGGGCCCTCCGAACAATGGTTCATCAGCCCCCGAGATCAAGAAACCGAGATACGACCCTGAATCAAACGGAGTGAGACGATGAACGGTGCGGAAAGCCTGGTGCGGACATTGGTGGCGGGCAATGTGGATGTCTGCTTTGCCAATCCGGGAACGTCGGAAATGCATTTCGTTGCGGCGCTCGACCGCGTCGAAGGCATGCGCTGCGTGCTCGGCCTGTTCGAAGGCGTCGTCACCGGCGCGGCCGATGGCTACTTCCGCATGAAGGGCACCCCGGCCTCGACGCTGCTGCATCTCGGCCCCGGCCTCGCCAATGGCCTCGCCAACCTGCACAATGCCAAGAAGGCCAATTCGGGCATCGTCAACATCGTCGGCCAGCATGCCGTCTATCACATCGAATACAACGCGCCGCTGACCTCGGACATCGAGGGCCTCGCCCGTCCGATGTCGCAGTGGGTGCACACCTCGCCGGATTCCAAGTCGGTGGCCAAGGACGGCGCCGCAGCAATTGCCGCCGCCAAGGATCGCCAGATCGCGACGCTGATCCTGCCCGCTGACACCGCATGGGGCGCGGCTGACGGTGTGGCGCCGGTGCCGGCCGAGAAGCAGAGCGCCGGCTATTCGGCGCAGGCCGTCGAGACCGCCGCCAGGATCATGAAGGACGGTGGCGCCTCGACGCTGCTGCTGATGACCGGCCAGGGGCTGACCGAGAAGGGCCTGGCGCTGGCCGAGCAGATCGCCGGCAAGACCGGCTGCAAGGTGATGGGCCAGACCTACAATCCGCGCATGGCGCGCGGCCGCGGCCGGTTCTCCATCGACCGCATTCCCTATGTGATCGAAGCCGCACTTCCGCTGCTGAAGGATTTCAAGAACATCGTGTTGGTGGAAGCCAACGATCCCGTGGCCTTCTTCGCTTATCCGAACAAGCCGAGCATGCTGAAGCCGGAAGGCTGCGAAGTGCATCGCATCACCGCCGGCGGCGAGAACTCGATCGCTGCGCTCGAAGCACTGGCCGGCGCGCTCGGCGCCAAGCCGTCGGATGTGAAGCCGCAGAAGCTCGCCGAACTGGTGAAGCCGACCGGCGCGCTGAACCACACCACGATTGCGCAGGCGATTGCCTATGCGATCCCGGAAAACGCCATCATGGTCGATGAGTCGTTGACCACCGGTCGCGGATTCTTCCCGCCGACCGCAGCGGCTGCGCCGCATGACTGGCTGCAGAACATGGGCGGCTCGATCGGCTTCTCGACCCCGGTCGCCACCGGCGCCGCCGTGGCCTGCCCGGACCGCAAGGTGATCTGCATGGTTGGTGACGGCAGCGCGATGTACACGCTGCAGTCGCTGTGGACCCAGGCCCGCGAAGAGCTCGACATCACCACTATCGTGTTCGCCAACCGCAAGTATCAAATCCTGCTCGGTGAATTCGCCGGCGTCGATGCCGGCGAGCCGGGCCAGCGCGCCCTCGATATGCTCAACCTCGACCGTCCGACGCTCGACTGGGTGTCGCTCGCCAAGGGCATGGGCGTCCCCGGCGTTTCGGTGTCCAACGTCGACGACTTCAACAAGGCGCTCGCCAACGCGATCGCTGCGAAAGGTCCGAAGCTGATCGAAGTCGTGATGTAAGCGGCGGGTATCACCGCAGCTGCCAAATACCCCGCTACCAAGCGGGGTGCCTGCCAAATAGAGAAAGGCTCCGGATCACTCCGGAGCCTTTTCAGTACTGTTCCCTGCTGGCGAAACGATATCAATTGAAACACGTTCCGATTTTTCGGCGCAATTCCACGCAGCGCTTTCTCCGGCAGGGATTGTGTTCTGCAACCTGGGCGCATCGGGAACAATAGTTGTGAACATCGCGTTGCAAAGGGACAGCTACCGTACAGACAAGTTATTTCAGCGCACTCATAAGATCAGATGGCAAAAAATCGTTGGGACGAGGAACAGATTGAAATTTTGAAAGGGCTTATCGCGCGTAAAGTATCGCTGGCCAGAGCCGCGGTGATCATGAAACGACCGCAGAGTTCCGTACAGATCCAGGCGCGCCGACTGGGAGCACCGTTCCCCGGTGTTCGAGCGACCAAAGCGCGGTTGAAGGCCCAAATCGATGAAGCCGAGAAGAAAGCGTTGCGGTGAAAAGCGCGATTGAGCTTGTGGTTGCCGCCTATGTCGATACGAACCAGCTAAGTGCGTTGCAAGATCTCAAGGTGCATCGCGAAACGCTGGCGGCGTCCGTCCGCAACAGAATGGACTTCAATTTCGGGGTGCTGCTCGGGCAGCTCGACGACGACATCCGCGAGATCGAAGCCGGTATTCGCCGATTGCGTGCTTCGATGGAAGCGCGGCCAGCGGTCGAGTCCTAAGCTGGTGCGCGTCGGTCACGTTGCCAAGTCCTCCGTCTGTTCGCTCCAGCGCAGATAGTCGCGTGGTGAAATTCCCATCGAGCGACGGAACATAGCGCTGAAGGCACTTGGACTATCATAGCCGAGATCGAGCGCCACATTGGTCACCGGCTCGCGCATGGTCAGGCGCGACAATGCTTCCATCAATCGCACCTGCTGGCGCCATTCGGCGAAGCTCATGCCGGTCTCGCGGCGAAACAGCCGCGTCAGCGTCCGTCGGCCGAGGCCGCCGATCTGCGACCAGGATTCCAGATCCTGATTGTTGCCGGGCTCGCGCAGGATCGCTTCACAGATACGCGCGAGGCGGCGGTCCTGCGGCATCGGCGCGCGCAGCGGCACGGCCGGCATGCGGCCGATTTCAGCGAGCATCAAATTCATGATCTGGCCTTCGCGGCCGTCCATATCGTATTCGGTCGGGAAGGTGACGGCCTCGTTGAGCAGCGCGCGTACCAGCGACGACACTTCCATCAGCTGGCACGAGGTCGGCAGGCCGACCGTCGCGTCGGGTTCGACGTAAAGCGTACGGAGCTGCACGGTGCCCCAGCAGCGGCTTTGATGGACGACGCCGGGCGGGATCCACAGCGCATGCTGCGGCGATACGGTCCAGCTGCCGGTCTCGGTGATCACGGTCATGACCCCGGTCAGGCCGTGGAGAAATTGCGCGCGGCGGTGGCTGTGCCGGACTCCGACGCCGCCCGAGGAGAATTCGGCAGCCATCGCAACCACCGGGCGTTGTGCGGCCTGGAGTGCATCGGCGCGGCGGCCGCTGGCCTCGAAGCCGGAAAAACTCACCATGGCCGGCGGCGCGACGCGCTGGCGCGGCGTGTTGCACGAAATTGAAGAGATATGGCCCATACGCGACAAATCCTGACCCTGTGAAGACGGAGATGATGCGCCGACATCGTACCCTAGGATAGAGGTTTTGGGCGCATCGTTCCGGACGTTGCCATTCTCAAAGCAGGCTTCATGCCACTAGCGCGTTTTCCAGCGAAGTGGGTACCGGTTCGCATTAAGAAAACGCGTAAAACAACAATCCTGAGCCCCGTTCCGATTCAATCGGAACGGAAAAGGCTCGGGCAGAAACAAACGCAGGAATTCGATGACCCGCATTACTCTCATGACAACCCTGTCCAACACCATGGGCTTTCTGGAGGACCATCTGAAGCGGGTGGTTCCCGGCGCGCTCGTGACCACTTGGCCGGAAGAGGGGGCGCTCGATGGGGAGGTTGTGGTCTGCTGGAAACCACCCGCGGGCGTGATGGCGACTATGCCGAATTTGCGGCTGATCCATTCCATCGCCGCCGGTGTGGACAATGTGTTGTCCGACACGGCACTGCCGGACCTGCCGCTCTGCCGGATCGTGGATCCGCTGCTGGGTAGAGCGATGGCCGAATATGTGCTGTGGGGCACGCTGTATTTTCATCGCGAATTTGATCGCGTCTCCACCAATGCCCGCAATGGGCACTGGCATCGCTACGATCAGGTCGCGGCCGCTGACAAGCGCGTCGGCATCCTCGGTCTCGGCACCCTCGGAATCCAGGCTGCCACGCTGCTGAAATCGGTTGGCTACGAGGTCTCCGGCTGGTCGCGCTCCGCAAAACAGGTCGAGGGTGTGGACGTCTTCGCCGGCGACGCCGCGCTCGACGATTTCCTGGTGCAGACCGACATCCTGGTCTGTCTGCTGCCGCTAACGCAGAGCACGGTGGGAATTCTGAATGCTGACCGTTTCGCCCGCCTGCCGAAAGGGGCGGCACTTATTCTCTGCAGCCGCGGCGAGCATCTGAATGTCCCCGATCTCGTCGCATCGTTGCGTTCGGGCCATCTGCGCGGCGCGGTTCTCGACGTGTTCGACAAGGAGCCGTTGCGGCCTGACAATCCTCTCTGGACGGAGCCGGGTATTCTGGTGACGCCGCACATGGCCGGATTGGCCAAGCCACGCGTCATTGCCGACCAGATCGCCGAGAATATCCGCCGTCTCAAGACTGGAGAGATTCTACTCAACCGCGTCGATCCGGCACTGGGATACTGAATGCCTGCTCATTCACGGAACATGTTCGGTTCTCGGACAACGCCGGCCCGATCGCGATGATGATCGGCCCGGCGACGGCGGCGGCTTGAATTTTGCAAGCTCATCCTTGCGCGTCAGTGCAACCCTGACGTTCAACCCTCTGTGTCCATCGGGAGAGCTGAATGAATCGACGTGAGTTTGCGAAATTGCTGGGCCTGAGCGCTACGGCGCTGTCGGGCATCCCGCTCGGCATCACCCGCGCCACGGGGCAGACCAGAGGCGGTACGCTCAATACGATCATCCAGCCCGAACCGCCGATCCTGGTCACGGCGATCAATCAGCAACAGCCGACCCTCACCGTCGGCGGCAAACTCTATGAGAGCCTGCTGCGTTACGATTTCGATCTCAAGCCGATTCCCGGCCTCGCCAAATCCTGGGAGGTTTCGCCGGACGGGCTGACCTACACATTCAAGCTGTTCCCGAACATCACGTTTCACGACGGCAAGCCGCTGACGTCGGAAGACGTGATTTTCACCATGACCAAGGTGCTGATGGAAACCCATGCGCGCGGTCGCGTGACATTTGCGCGTATCGCAAAGGCGGAAGCGCCCGATCCACTGACGGTGATCTTCACGCTGAAGTCGCCCTTCGCGCCGTTCCTGACGTCGCTGGATTGCACCACGGCGCCGATCCTGCCGAAGCACATCTATGAGGGGACCGACTACCGCAAGAACCCGGCTAATGCGCAGGCGATCGGCTGCGGTCCGTTCAAGCTCAAGGAATGGGTCAAGGGATCGCACATTCATTTTGTCCGGCACGAAGGTTATCATCGGCCGGGCGAGCCCTATCTCGACGAAATCATCTACCGCGCGATCCCCGATGGTGCGTCGCGTACCGTGGCGGTCGAGCAGGGCAAGGTGCAGCTGACGCAGTGGGGCGATATCGAATTCTTCGAGGTGCCGCGGCTGTCGAAACTGCCGAATTACGAGGTGTCCACCAAGGGCTACGAGTTCTTTGCGCCGCATCAATGGATCGAACTCAATAATCGCATCAAGCCGATGGACGACAAGCGTTTTCGTCAGGCCGTGATGCATGCGATCGACCGTAAGGCGATGCTGCAGCGAATCTATTTCGGGCTCGGCAAGCTGGCGACCGGCCCGATCTCGTCGAAGACACGGTTCTACGACAAGAACGTCAAGACCTATGACTACTCTGTCGATAAGGCGAAAGCGCTGCTCGACGAGATGGGGCTGAAGCCGGGTCCGGATGGCAAGCGCGTCACGCTGCGCTATCTGATCTCGCCGGTCAGCGAGGCCAATACGCGGGCCGCCGAATTCCTGCGCCAGTCACTCGGGCGCGTCGGCATCGATCTGCAATTGCAGACCACCGATATCGCCGGCTGGGCGCAAAAGTTCGCCGATTGGGATTACGATATGACCGGCAACCTGGTCTACCAGTTCGGCGATCCCGCGCTCGGCGTCGCGCGCACCTACATCACATCGAATATCAAGAAGGGCATCCTGTTCTCGAACACTGCCGGCTATTCCAATCCGGAAGTTGATCGCCTGTTCGAAGAAGCAGCCGTGGCAACATCCGATGACAAGCGGCAGGAGCTCTATAGCCAGGTCCAGAGAATTCTCGTTGAGGACGTTCCAGTGGTCTGGACGTTCGAGCAGGACTATCCGAACTTCATCGACAAGCGGCTGAAGAACGTGTTGTCGACGGCGATCGGGGTGCACGAGACGTTCGGGGCGGTGAGCTTCGGATGACGTTGAAGGTTTCAAATATCTTTGCTACAAAGGAATTAAGATGAACAGACGTGAATTCGCGAAGCTATTGGGTTTGAGTGCGACTGCGCTTTCGGGAATTCCTCTCGGCGTCACCCGCGCCGTCGGTCAGACCAAGGGCGGCACGCTCAACACGATCATCCAGCCCGAGCCACCGATCCTCGTGACCGCGCTCAACCAGCAGCAGCCGACGCTGACGCTGGGCGGCAAGATCTATGAGAGCTTGCTGCGCTACGGCTCCGATCTCAAACCGCTGCCCGGTCTCGCTGAATCCTGGACCGTGTCGTCCGATGGCCTCGTCTATACGTTCAAGCTGTTTCCGGGCATCACCTTCCATGACGGTAAGCCGCTGACCTCGGAAGACGTGGTGTTTTCGGTGACCAAGGTTCTCGTCGAAACTCACGCGCGTGCGCGCGGCACCTTCCTGCGCATCGACAAGGCCGAAGCGCCCGATCCGCTCACGGTCGTGTTCACGCTGAAAGCGCCGTTCGCGCCGTTCCTGAATTCATTCGATTGCACGACCGCGCCGATCGTGCCGAAACATGTCTACGACGGCACCGATTTCCGCAAGAACTCTGCCAACGCGCAGGCGATCGGCTCGGGCCCGTTCAAGCTCAAGGAATGGGTCAAGGGCTCCCACGTCCATCTCGTCAAACACGAGGGCTATTACCGCAAGGGCGAGCCGCACCTCGACGAGATCATCTATCGCGTGATTCCGGACGGCGCATCGCGTGCCGTCGCGCTGGAACAGGGCAAGGTCCAATTGACGCAGTGGACCGACGTCGAACTGTTCGACGTTGCGCGTCTCTCGAAGCTGCCCAATGTCGAAATGACCACCAAGGGCTACGAGTTCTTCGCGCCGCATTTCTGGCTGGAGTTCAATCTTCGCGTCAAGCCGATGGACGACAAGCGCTTCCGCCAGGCGGTCATGTTTGCGGTCGATCGCAAAGCGCTGCTGCAACGCGTGTTCTTCAATCTCGGGAAGGTGGCGACCGGACCCGTTTCGTCGAAGACCCGGTTCTACGAAAAAGATGTCAAGCAGTACGACTACTCGCTGGACAAGGCGAAAGCTCTGCTCGACGAGATGGGCCTGAAGCCCGGCGCTGACGGCAAACGCGTCAGCATCAAATTCCTGGTTCCGCCCTATGGCGAAATCTGGCAGCGCTCGGCCGAATTCTTCAAGCAATCGCTCGGTCGTGTCGGCATCGATCTGCAACTGGAAAATCTCGATCTCGCCGGCTGGGCCGAGCGGACCAGCAACTGGAATTACGAGATGACCTGTAATCTGCTTTACCAGTTCGGCGATCCGGCGCTGGGCGTGTCGCGCAGTTACATCACGGCGAATATCCGTAAGGGTATTCTGTTCTCAAATATCGCGGGCTATTCCAATCCGGAAGTAGACCGGCTATTCGAGGAAGCCGCCGTGGCGACCTCTGACGCAAAACGTCAGGAACTCTACACGGCCGTGCAGAAAATTGTCGTAGAAGAAGTCCCGATCGCATGGATGGTCGAGCAAGACTTCCCCAACTTCATCGACAAGCGGTTGAAGAACGTCATCACCACCGGCATCGGTGTGCACGAGACTTTTGGAGCCGTGACGCTCGGTTGAAGATAGGGTCACTCAAAGTCACTTGATGACTCGGCTGCAGCCAGATGTGCAAGCGTCTGGCTGCAGCCACTGTTAGATGCACTGTTAAAGGACTAGGTTATGAATAGACGTGAATTCGCAAAGCTGATGGGCGTGAGTGCGGTTGCGCTCTCGGGTATCCCCCTCGGCATCACTCGTGCCGCTGGTCAGACCAAGGGCGGCACGTTGAACACGATCATTCAGCCAGAGCCTCCGATTCTCGTCACTGCACTTAACCAGCAGCAGCCGACGCTGACACTGGGCGGCAAGATTTATGAGAGCCTGCTGCGCTACAGCCCTGACCTCAAGCCGATGCCGGGTCTCGCACAGTCGTGGGAAGTGTCGCCGGACGGCCTGACTTATACATTCAAACTGTTCCCCGGCATTACCTTTCATGACGGCAAGCCGCTGACGGCTGACGACGTCATCTTCTCGATGACCAAGCTGCTGCCGGAGACCCATGCACGTGCGCGCGGTATTTACTCGCGCATCGAAAAGGCCGATGCGCCGGATCCGCTCACCGTGGTGTTCAAGCTGAAGTCGACCTTTGCCCCGTTCCTGACCGCGCTCGACTGCACGACGGGTCCGATCGTGCCGAAGCATATCTATGCCGGCACAGAATATCGCAAGAATCCGGCCAACGCGCAGGCGATCGGTTCGGGCCCGTTCAAGCTCAAGGAATGGGTGAAGGGCTCGCATGTTCATCTCGTCAAGCACGAAGGCTACTACCGCAAGGATCAGCCGTATCTCGACGAAATCATCTACCGCATCATTCCCGACTCGGCATCGCGCGCCGTTGCGCTGGAGCAGGGCAAGATTCAGCTGACGCAGTGGAACGACATCGAAATGTTCGATGTAGCGCGGCTGTCGAAGTTGCCGAATTTCGAGATGACCACGAAGGGTTATGAATATTTCGCTCCGCATCAGTGGCTCGAACTCAACAACCGCATCAAGCCGATGGACGACAAGCGTTTCCGTCAGGCCATTGCCTATGCGCTCGATCTGAAATCGATGGCACAGCGCGTTTACTTTGGTCTGCCCAAGGTTGCGACCGGTCCGGTGTCATCAGCGACCAGGTTCTACGAGAAGGACGTCAAGCGTTACGACTACTCGTTGGACAAGGCGAAGGCGCTGCTCGACGAGATGGGGCTTAAGCCGGGTGCCGGCGGCAAACGCGTTACTATCAAGTATCTCACCCCGCCTTATGGTGAAATCTATCAGCGCGCGGCCGAGTTCATTCGCCAGTCGCTCGGCCGCGTCGGCATCGATGTGCAGATCGAGAACACCGACGTCGGTGGCTGGGCGGAGAAGTTCAGCAACTGGGACTACGAGATGACCGGCAATCTGGTCTATCAGTTCGGCGATCCCGCGCTCGGCGTGTCGCGCACCTACATCTCGTCGAATATCAAGAAGGGCATCCTATTCTCGAACACGGCAGGCTATTCCAATCCGGAAGTCGACCGTCTGTTCGAAGAGGCTGCAACCTCGACCTCCGAGGCCAAGCGTCAGGAACTGTACAGCCAGGTTCAGAAGATCCTGGTCGAGGATGTGCCGGTGGTCTGGATGTTCGAGCAGGCTTATCCGACGTTCATCGACAAGCGCCTCAAGAACGTGACTACAACAGCGATCGGCGTGCATGAATCGTTCAGCGACGTGAGCTTCGGATGACGGCGGTGTCGGTCGATGCAAAAGGCGGTCGCGTTTTCGCGGTCGCCCTCGCGCTCGCGGGATGGATTGTCAAATTCGTCGCGGTCGTTCTGGTCATTGCGACCTTCAACTTCATTCTCGTTCATGCCGCACCTGGCGATCCCGCGCAGGTCATCGCCGGCCAGAGCGGCGCATCGGATGAAAAGCTTCTGGAGCAGCTGCGCGCTGAATATGGGCTCGACAAGCCCTATCCGATTCAGCTCGCCACCTATCTGAAGCGCGTCGTGACGCTCGACCTCGGCTATTCCTATCGCCAGCAACGGACCGTGGCGTCGCTCATTCTCGAGCGTCTGCCGGCAACACTGCTGCTGACGGCGACGGCTTTCACTCTCGCACTGCTGTCGGGTATCATTCTGGGCACGCTGGCCGGTGTTCGTGCTGGCAAGTGGTCAGATACGTTGCTGACGATCGTGTCGCTGCTGCTTTATGCAACGCCGGTGTTCTGGCTTGGACTGATGCTGGTTTTGCTGTTTTCGGTGCAACTCGATTGGCTGCCGGCCTTCGGCTATGTCACCATCGGCGTGCCGATGACGACACTGCAGCGCATGGGCGATATCGGGATGCATCTGATCCTGCCGGCGGTGTCGCTCGCAGCGGTGTATCTCGCGATCTATACACGTCTGATGCGCTCGTCGGTGCTGGACGTCACCCATCAGGACTTTATCAAGACCGCGAAGGCCAAGGGGCTGAAGCAGGGCCGCATCATCATTCGCCATATCCTGCGCAATGCGATGCTGCCCATCGTGACTGTCGCGGGTATGCAGGCCGGTGCGCTGGTTGGCGGTGCGGTGGTGATCGAGACCGTGTTCGCCTGGCCGGGTCTCGGCCGTCTCATCTATGACGCGCTGTTGCAGCGCGATTATCCGGTGTTGCTGGGCGTGTTCCTAGTGATGTCGGTGATCGTGATTGCGCTCAATCTTCTCACCGATGCGATCTACCGGGTGATCGATCCACGCGTCTCCGTGCGTGCGGCATCGTGAACGGGATTATATGATGTCTACGCTCAAATCGTTTCTCCGCCATCCCACCGGGATGATTGGTCTGATCGTCCTCCTCGCGGTGGTCCTCCTCGCGGTGACGGCTCCGTGGCTGTTCCCCGACGACCCCTGGGATATGGTCGGCGCGCCGTTCCAGCCGCCGTTCAGCGAAGGGCTCTGGCTCGGCTCCGATATGCTCGGCCGTGACGTCGCTGCCGGCATCGCGCATGGTGCGCGCATCTCGCTGATCATCGGCGTCATTTCGACACTGACCTCCCTGGTTATCGGCGTCACCATCGGCGCCATCGCCGGCTATTTCGGCGGCAAGGTCGATGAGGTGATGATGCGCATCACCGAGCTGTTCCAGACCATCCCGGGCTTCATTCTTGCGATTTTGCTGGTCGCGACCATCGGACCGAAGATCTCCAACATCATCTTTGCCATCGGCATCGTCAGCTGGCCGCCGCTGGCACGCCTGACGCGCGCCGAGTTCATGCGGCTGCGTGGGCGTGAATTCGTTCAGGCTGCGGTCTGCCAGGGCCAGCGTCCGCTGACCGTGGTGCTGCGCCGCATCCTGCCGAACGCGATCTCGCCGATTATCGTCACCGGATCGCTTGCGGTCGCCAGCGCCATCCTGATCGAGAGCGCGTTGAGCTTCATGGGTCTCGGCGATCCCAATCTGATGTCGTGGGGCTTCATGATCGGCGCTGCGCGCACCGTGATCCGGCAGGCGTGGTGGATGAGCGTGTTTCCCGGTCTAGCCATCCTGCTCACGGTGCTCGCCATCAATCTCGTGGGTGAAGGTCTCAATGACACGCTGAACCCCCGTATCTCACGCAAGCGATAGTATCCATGACCGACAAAACACTGCTTGCCATCGAGAACGTCTCTATCAGCCTGCCGCCGGGCGCAGATCGTCCTTTTGCCATCGAAGACGTATCGCTCACCGTCAACCGCAACGAAATCGTCTGTCTGGTCGGCGAGTCCGGCTCCGGCAAGTCGATGACCGCGCATGCGATCCTGCGACTGCTGCCCGACCGAACGGGCGTTGCGCAGGGCAGCATCAGCTTCAATGGTAACGACATCGCCAAGGCCGATGAGCCGACAATGCGCAAGCTGCGCGGCGGCGCGATCTCGATGATTTTCCAGGAGCCACTCAGCGCGCTCAATCCGCTGGCCCGTGTCGGCCAGCAGATTGCGGAATCGATCATCACACACACCAAGCCGACGCCGTCCAAGGAGGCGGTGGATGCGCGCGTGCAGGAACTGATCCGCGACGTCGGTTTGCCGGATCCGGTGGCGCTCGCGCGCAGCTTTCCGTTCCAGCTCTCGGGTGGCCAGCGCCAGCGCATCATGATCGCGATGGCGATGGCCAACAATCCGGCGCTGCTGCTGGCCGACGAGCCGACCACCGCGCTCGACGTGACCACGCAGAAGCAGATTCTGGCGCTGGTGAAGAAGCTGCAGTCGGAGCGCGGCATGGGCGTGCTGCTGATCACCCACGATTTTGGCGTTGTTGCCGATGTCGCTGATCGCGTCGTGGTCATGCGCAACGGCCGTGTCGTTGAGCAGGGCACCGTCGACGAGGTCCTGCGTAATCCGAAGGACGATTACACCAAGAGCCTGATCGCCGCCGTCCCCGGCGCGCGCTCGCTGACCAAAGCCGATCGCAAGATCACCGGTGAGCCGTTGCTCGATGCGGTCGGGCTGAACAAGACCTTCATCACCAAGCAGGGCATGTTCCTGCCGCCGCGCCGGACCGATGCAGTACAGAATATCTCGCTCGGTCTGAAGGCGCGCGAGACCGTGGCCATCGTCGGCGAGTCCGGTTCGGGCAAGTCCACGCTGGGTCGGTTGATCATGCGGCTGATCGAGCCTGATACCGGCTCGGTGCATTTCGATGGCAAGGATCTGCTATCACAGCGCGGGGAGAAATTGCGCCAGATGCGCCGCAAGATTCAGATCGTGTTCCAGGATCCCTTCGCGGCTCTCGATCCGCGGCAGAAGGTCGGCGACGCGATTGCCGGCGGCCCGATTGCCTATGGCACGCCCTCCAAGGAAGCCATGGCCGATGCCAAGCGCCTGTTGGCCCGCGTTGGCCTACAGGAGAGCGCAGCCAACCGCTATCCGCACGAATTCTCCGGCGGTCAGCGGCAGCGCATCTGTATCGCGCGTGCGCTGGCCCTGAAGCCCTCGGTGCTGGTGGCGGACGAGGCCGTCTCGGCGCTCGACGTGTCGGTGCAGGCGCAGGTGCTGCAGCTCCTCGCCGAACTGCGCGAGGAGATGAATCTGGCCATGATCTTCATCACCCATGACTTGCGTGTCGCCGCCGAAATCGCCGACCGCATCGTGGTGATGCGGCGCGGCGAGATCGTCGAGCAGGGCGAAACGCAGAAGATCTTCCAGAATCCGAGCGACGCTTATACGCGTGCGCTGCTGGATGCGATTCCCGGCCGCGCGATGTTCGCCGGTCCGGGTGCCAGGCAGGCGGAAGTCGTTTCCGTATAAAATTAAGCCCGCCAGACTCTGCGTCTGGCGGGCTTCGTAATTCTACCAGGTCAATCCAGCTTGACGTTGGCCTCGGTCACGACCTTGCGCCAGCGCGCCACCTCGGCCGACACCATCTTGCCGAAGTCGGCACCGGCCACATCGGGCACATCGGAGCCGTTGCGTTCCCACGCTTCCTTGATCGCCGGCACCTGCAATGCAGCTTTCAATTCCTTCGCCATGCGCTCGACCACGTCGGGCGGCGTGCCCTTGGGGGCGAACAGCCCGTACCAGGTGGCGACTTCATAATTCGGCAAACCGGCTTCCGCCGCGGTCGGCAGATCGGGGAAGGCTGCCACGCGCTTCGGAGCGGCAATCGCCAGCGCGCGGAGTTGCCCCGCGCGGATTGGCGCGGCGGACGAGCCGAGACCGTCGAACACGACGGGCACGTGACCGGCGATCAGGTCCTGCATGGCCGGTCCGGCGCCGCGATAGGGCACGTGCTGGATCTTGGTCTGGGTCAGGATCTTGAACAGCTCGCCGGCCAGGTGATGCGTCGTGCCGGCGCCGGCCGATCCATAGGAGAGCTTGTCCGGGTTGGCCTTCGCATAGGCGATGAATTCACCCAGTGTCTTGGCGGCGACCTTGTCTGGATTGACCACGATAACCTGCGGTGGTCGTGCGATCAGCGCCACCGGGATGAAGTCTTTCTCGATGTCATAATCGAGGGTGGGATAGAGCGACGGGGCGATCGCGTGATGCGCGGCGCCCATGAAGAAGGTGTAGCCGTCAGGCGCCGCCTTGGCAGCCGCCGAAGCGCCAACCGTGCCCCCGGCACCGGCGCGGTTTTCGATGATGACGCGCTTGCCGAGCTGGGTGTCGAGCTGCGCCGCCAGCGGCCGCGCAAAGGCATCGGTGCCACCACCGGCGGCGAAGGGAACGATGAAGGTGACTTGTTTCTGCGGCCACTGGGCGTGCGCGCCGGTCGTGATCGCAGAACAGCTCGCCATGACGGCAAGCAAGGCAACGTGAACGGCTTTGATCCGCACGGAATCCTCCCGATTTTATTGCGTCATTGGGGACGCTTGGTCTTATGTTCTGCGAGATAAGGCGCGGATGCAAGGTATCCGGCGCCGGTACAACTCACACTATAGTCGGTATGGTTACGCCAATGGAACCGGACAAGGCCGACAGTTGGGGCCTTTCGCCGCTGGCCACCCGCGGCTAGGCGCCGGCGGCCATTTTTTCCGCGGCGATCATCTCGATATGCGGAACTGCATCGACGAGCTCGCGGGTATAGGAGGTTTTCGGGCTGTCGAACAGCTGATGACTCTCGCCTTCTTCGACGATGGCGCCGTTGCGCAGCACGATGGTCCGCTGACACATCATGCGCACGACGTTGAGATCGTGGCTGACGAACAGGAAGGCGAGATTGTCTTCGCGGCGCAGACGGTCAAGGAGCTGCAACACCACCGCCTGAACGGAGACGTCGAGCGCGGCCGTCGGCTCGTCCAGCACCAGAAGCTTCGGCCGGCAGGCAATCGCGCGCGCGATGCCGATGCGGGCTTTCTGGCCGCCCGATAGCTGGTGCGGAAACCGTTCCAGCAGATTGGCGGGGAGGCCGACGCGGTGAGCGCATTCGCCGACGCGCTGGCGCAACGCCGCTCCATTGCGCATGCCGAGCAGGCGGATCAGCGGATGCGCGATACAGTCGAAGGCGTTGAAGCGCGGATTAAGGCTGTCGTTCGGGTCCTGGAAGACGATCTGGATCTCGCGGCGCTGCGGCGCCCGGTGGAAGTCTCGCGCGGGAATATGGCTGATCGACTGGCCTTTGAAATTGATGGTGCCTTCGCTCTGATCGAGCAGGCGGCAGATCATGCGCGAGGTCGTGCTCTTGCCGGAGCCGGACTCGCCGACCAGGCCGACGCTTTCGCCGGGCGCGATGGCCATCGAGAAATTTGCGACACCGACAGTGCCGTCGTCGAAACGTTTGACGAGATCGAGAACTTCCAGCAGCGGCGGCGTGCCATGCGCCGGCTTTGGCGGCGGAGCGAGGGGCACGGCCGGTACCAGTAACTTCTCGTCGTCGGTCACGAGATCCTCGACCCGCGAGGTCGCGGTTGGCGACGCTGCGACGAGCCGCTTGGTGTAGGGATGCTGCGGCGACCGGAACAGCGTCAAGGCGTCGGCTTCCTCGACCAGCCTGCCCTGTTCCATCACCACGACGCGGCGGCAATAGCGGGCGGCGAGGCCGAGATCGTGGGTGATGAGGATCGTCGCCATGCCCCGCTCGGCGGCGATGCTGGCGAGGAGATCCATCACCACCTTTTGCGTGGTGACATCGAGGCCGGTGGTCGGCTCGTCGGCGATCAGCAGCGCCGGATTGCTGGAGATCGCCATGGCGATCATGACGCGCTGGCACATGCCGCCAGAGAGCTCGTGCGGATACGCGTTCATCCGCTTCTCTGGATCGCGGATTTTCACCGCCCGCAGCAATTCGAGGGATTGCGCGCGTGCCTCGGAGGCGGAGATCTTGCGATGCGCCAGAATGGCATCGGCGATCTGCTGGCCGATGGCGCGGATCGGGTTCAGCGCGCCGCGCGGATTCTGGAAGATCATGGCCATCGCCGAGCCGTGCATCTCGCGCAGGCTGGCGCTGGTCATCTTGGTGATGTCGCGATCACGGAAACTGATGCGGCCGCCGGAAATTTTACCCGATGTATCCAGCAGGCGCGTCATCGCAAAACCCGTGACGGATTTTCCGGAGCCGCTCTCACCGACGATCCCCAGCGTTTCGCCCTCGGCAAGCGACAACGAAATTCCGCGCACGGCCTCAACCGGGCCGCGGCGCGTTGAAAAGGTGACCTGAAGATTCTCGATATCGAGCAGCGGTTTTGGTGTCGTCATCACGTTCGCTGTCTCGGATCAAGAATATCACGCAGCCCGTCGCCGAGCAGATTGAAGCAAAGCACGGCGAGCATCAGCGCCAGGCCGGGAAACGCGACCAGCCACCATTTGCCGGTGGAGATGAAACGCGCGCCTTCAGCGACCATAATGCCCCATTCAGGCGTCGGCGGCTTGACGCCGAGCCCGATAAACGAGAGGCCGGCAGCATTGATGATGGCCCAGCCGAGATTGAGCGACATCTGCACTACCATCGCAGGCAGCACATTGGGCAACAGAAAGCGCAGCACCACCGAGACATGGCTGTCGCCGCAAGCGCGAGCGGCCTCGACCCAGCCGAGGTTGCGGCGCACGTTCACTTCTGCGCGTGCAAAGCGGATATAGAACGGCAGGTTGATGATTGCGGTGGCGATCACGATGTTCTCGACGCGATTGCCGAGGGCAGCGACCATGGCCATGGCCAGCACGAATAGCGGGAATGCCATCAGCACGTCGACGAAGCGGCCAACAGCGCGATCCAGCTTGCCGCCCGAATAGCCGCAGAGGGCGCCGATGACAGCGCCCAGCGCAAAGGAGATGCCAACCGCAGAGACGGCGATGGCGAGGTCGAGCTGTGCGGCGACGATGATGCGGCTGAACACATCGCGGCCAAGCTGGTCGGTGCCGGCCCAATGCGCAGCACTCGGCGGCATCAGCGCATTCTGAACGTTCGATGCGATGGGATCATAGGGTACGATCCACGGACCGAAGATGCCGACAAAGATCAGCAGCGCGGCGCCGATGGCGGCGATGCCGGTAATGGGATTGCCGCGCAGGATGAAGGCGGCGTGTTGAAGTGTTGCGCTGCTCATCCGATGGAAATCCTGGGGTCGGCGATGCCATAGAGCACATCGACGACGAGATTGACGATAACGAAGACCGAAGCCATCAGCAGCACGAAGCCTTGCACCGGGGCATAGTCCGACGACAGCAGCGCGTCGAGCGCGTAGGAGGCGACGCCTGGCCAGGAAAACACTTTCTCCACCAGCACATTGGCGCCGAGCATGGTCGAGAACACGATGCCGGCAATGGTGATGACAGGCAGGATCGCATTACGCAGCGCATAGGTGACGATGATGCGCCACCATGACAGCCCGACAGAACGCGCAGTGCGAACGAAGTCGCTGCCGAGCGAGGCCAGCATCGAGGCGCGGGTGATACGCGCCAACGGGGCGATCACAAACAGCGCCATGGTGCAGGCCGGCAGGATCAATTGCTTGAACGCGGCCCACCAGCCATCGAAGTCGCCGGCGAGCGCAAAGTCGATCAACAGGAAGCCGGTATGTGCTGGCGGCAGGGTCGTGAAGATATCGACGCGCCCGGTCGGATCGGGCGACACGCCGAACAGATAATAGAATATATAGATCAGCAGCAGGCCCGACACGAAGGTCGGGACACAGACCCCGAGCGCGCAGAAGAGCCTCACGCCATGATCGACCAGCGATCCTGGTTTCAGCGCTGCAAGGACACCCAGCGGGATTGCGAGAACAAGTGCGATCAGAAGTGCCGAGAAGGTGAGTTCGAGGGAGGCCGGCAGGCGCTCACGCAAGTCCTTTGTGACGTTCTGGCCTGTCATCAGCGAACGGCCAAGATTGCCGCGGCCGACGTCATACAGATAAAGGAACAGTTGCTGTGGCACGGGCTTGTCGAGACCCATCTGTTTGCGGATGGTCTCGATCTCTTCCTTGCCGGAGTTGGGTCCCGAGGCAAAGAACACGGCGGGATCACCCGGCAATACGCGCATCAACAGGAAGGTGAAGATCAGCACGCCGAACAACGCAGGCAAGGAGGATGCGAAGCGTCGCGCTGCACGGATGGCCGTTGCGCCGAGAGTCGTCATGATCGGTTACTCGTAGTCATGGGCAGCTCGCTGAAGTTAAGTTCGCAAGCTGCGTAGATCCGAAGCGCCGCTGAGGGGCGCTTCGGGATTCGCTCGCATGGTGCTCGGATGATCACTTCCGGCTGAGGTCGCGGTAATCGACCTGGCGATGGAACTGATAGGTGTAGCCCGTCAGGTTCGAGGCCATCACCGCGTCCTGGCTCGGCTGCCACAACGGAATCTGGGGCATCAGGTCGAAGTTCATCGCGTTCAGCACCTTGCCGTCGGCTTCGTACTTGGCCTTGTCAGCCTCGAAACGAGCCTTTTGCGCGACCGCGGTCAGCTCGGCATTGTCGATAGAGCTGTAGTTCCAGCGCTGGTTGCCAGTGTAGAAGTTGCGGTAGAAGTAGTCGGTCGACGGCAGCCAGGCAACGATGCCTTCGGTGAAGAAGGGCAGCTTCTTCTCGGTGATCTGCGTCGACATCTGTGCGTCCGGCAGCTTCTGGATATCGACCTTGATGCCGATCTTGGCGAGCGATTCCTTCAGCAGCGCAGCCATCGGCTCAGCCGTCGCCGACTGGCCGACATTGAAGCTGAACGTGGTCGAGAAACCGTCCGGATAGCCTGCGGCCTTCAGATAGGCCTTGGCCTTTTCGAGGTCGAGCTTGATCGGCTGCTTGATCGGAAATGCACCGCTCGGCGGCTTGCCATCGGCCCAGGTCGCGCCGGCCAGCAAATCACCGCGGCTGAAGAGTGCCGCCTTGAACATATCGTCATAAGGTAGCGCATAGGCCACGGCACGGCGCACGTCCGGCTTGTCGAAGGGCGCCATCTGGTTGTTCATCGAGATGAAGGTAATGGCGTTATATTGTGGCGTCGAGATCACCTGCAGCTTGCCCTTGGCCTCTAACGCCTGCGCGTCGCTGGCCTGCAGGTCGATGACGATATCAGCGTCCCCCTTTTCAACCAGATTGGCGCGCGTTGCCGGCTCCGGCACCGACTGGATGATCAGGCGCTTGAAGAAGGCCTGCTTGTCGCCGGCGGCACGATTCCAGGCGTCGTTGCGCTTGAGGATGACCTGCTCGCCGGGCTTGAAGGTCTCGACGATATAGGCGCCGGACCCGGCGGTGTTTTCCTTCAGCCAAGCTTGTGCCCACGGATCTTCCTCGGTGGCGTGGGCCTTGGCGAGTTTCGAGTTGATGATGATCGGATAGACCGTGGCGAGGTTTGGCAGCGCCAGTTTGTCCGGCTGCGGCAGTGTTACTTCGAATGTCGTGGGATCGATCACCTTGAACTGGCTGGCATCGGTGAGCGAACCGGTCAGCAGCTGCGCCTTGCCAAGGATCTTGGCGGTGACGGCGCGGTCGAGCGACCACTTCACGTCTTCGGCCGTGACCGGCGAACCGTCCTGGAATTTCGCATCGCTGCGCAGCTTGAAGGTGATTTTCAGGCCATCCGGGCTGACCGTGTAGGACTCTGCGAGTTCGCCGCGGATGGTGTCCAGATCGAACACCCATTTGCCATTCAGTTGCTTGCGGCCGAACGACACCAGACGATCATAGGTCGAGAGGCTGACAGCGAAGGCTTCGCGGGTCGAGCCGGGAATATTGGGATCGAGCGTGTTGACGGCGGCGCCGGTCACGTAACGCAGCGTCTCGGCGCGGGTCTGCGCCTTGGCAGGAACGGCAGCGGTGAAAAATGCCAGCGCTGCGGCGGCGCCGAGCATCTGCTTGGAATAGATCAGTCCCATAACCCTATCCTCTGAATTCGACGGAAACTCTGAACGGACTCGTCAGTGCCGAGGCTGTCGAGCGACGCATCCACTGAAGCAAGGAACGCGCCAAACGATGGTCGATAGGTGCCAAGCGGAGAACTTTCCCCGTCGGGATAATTTGGTCATTTAGCTTTTTGCCGCAGCTTCCGTCGCCCTTGCAATGGTCACTTGTGGAACGTCGTAGGCCTCGAACGCGGTCCAGTATCGCTCGATATCCGCGCGGAACAAGCCGCGCGTCAGACCATGCACCAGTTTCGGGATCGCGGTGGTCATCGCATTGATCGATGACCCCGACGGGCCGAAGCTCATGGTGGACGCAATTGCGAAAAGATGGATGTCGGCGATCCACGGCGTGGTGCCGGGAACGCGTTCCATCAGCGCGTAATCGTCCGCGAGATAGGGGAAACGACCGAGGCGTGGGCTGATCTCGGTATCCGGCGGCTGGTAGCGATCAGACCAGATCGCGATATTGCCGGCGCAACTCTGCAATTCTTGGCGAGTCGAGAAATCCATGTCGATGCCGGTGCCGCAGATCACGAAGTCTGCGGTGAAGGTACCCTGTGGTGTCTGCAGCGCAACTTGGTTGCCTATTTTTTGTGCCGACTGAACGGGCGCGTTTTCGTGCAGATGGAAGCCGGCATGCCGTGCACAGCGATCCCAGGTCGGCTGTGGGAAGCCTTCGCGCAAATCCATCAGCCGGCGCATGAAGCGCCAGCGCCAGGCATCGTCGAGCTCGCTGAAGTGCCGCAGCAACCCGCGGAAGGTCAGCCAGTGATAGGGCTGGACGATCTGGATTTCCGCGCGGCGGCACAACAGGTGCACCTCAGCGCCGGCTTCGAGCGCGGTTGCCGCATTGTCGAAGGCGGATGCGCCGGCGCCGATCACGGCGACGGTCTTGCCGCTCAGAGCATCGAAATCGATATCCGCGGATGCATTCACGCAAAGCGACGATGGCAGGTGCTGGAGTTGCTCCGGAATCATCCAGTCGCCCATGCCTTCCTGTCCTGTCGCCAGCAGCACCTTGCGCGCATGGACAGTTTCGATGCCGCCGGCGCTCTGTACGGTTGCTGCAAGCAAGCCGTTCGCGGCAGGCCCAATGTCCAGGACCTCGCAGCCATTGCGTACGGGCACGCCGGTAATGCGCCTGAACCACAGCAGATAGTCCGCCCAGTGTCCGCGCGGGATGCGATCGAGCGCCTGCCAGTGATCCTTCCCGAACATGGCTTCGTGCCATGACTGATAGGTGAGAGCGGGGATATCCAGATCAGGACCGGTGAAGTGTTTGGGGCTACGCAGCGTCGGCATGCGGGCGTAGGTGAGCCAGGGGCCTTCGCGGCCTTCGGCGCTTTTGTCGACAACGAGTATATTGGTGACCTGCGATCGTAGCAGGCCAAAGGCCGCTGTGACGCCGCCCTGTCCGGCGCCGACGATCAGCACGTCCAGCGCGGCTGTGCCGTCCGGCGCGGATTTCGGCTGCAGCCACGGCATGTTCGGGTGGGCAATCTTGTGGAGATCGTCGCGGACCTGCGCTTCCAGCGCTGCGAGAGCGTCGCTCATGCTGCGAGCCATCCGCCATCGACCGGCATGACCGTGCCGGTCGTGAACGAGGATGCATCGCTCGCCAGATGCAGCGCGGTCTGCGCGACTTCCTCGGCCAGACCGAAACGCTTCATGGCGTGACGATTGCGCGAGGCATCGCGCACGGGTTCGGGGTCCGCATGGCGCGCGAAACTGCGGCGCAGCAGCGGCGTGTCGATAGCGCCCGGCGCGATGGCATTGACGCGAATGCCATCAGTCGCGAAATCCACGGCCATGGTGCGCGTCAGGCTGATGATCGCGCCTTTCGCCGCGATATAGGCGCTGTTGCCCTTGCCGCCGGCGATCGCGAGCTGCGAAGCCAGCGTAATGATCGAGCCCTTACCTTGCTTCTGCATTTGCGGGACGGCCGCACGCGCCCACAGCCAGGTGCCGCCGACATTGGTGCGAAACACGGCGTCCCAATCTTCTGGCGCTGTGGTCACCACGGTGCCGCCGCAGGAGAACCCGGCCGAGGTCATCAACACGTCAAGCTGACCGCGTCGCGCGACGATCTCCCCGACCACGGTCTGCGCAAAATCGCCGTCGCCGACATCGCCGACATGCATCGATGCCTCGTTTGCATTAGGCAGCATCGCCAGTGTTTCTTTCAACGCCGCCTCGTCGCGATCGACCAGTGCGACAAACGCGCCTTCCTGTGCGAACAGCCTGGCACTGGCCTGGCCGATGCCAGAGCCTCCGCCGGTGATGATTGCCGTACGCCCCTGAAGTCTCATGTCATCATCCTATGCTGTGCCGCGCCGACCAGTCGATCAGATCCGCGGCTGAGTCGGCGCAGCCGAATTTGGCGCGCCATCCGAATTCCTGCTCCAATCGCGCGACCGATAGCGGTGCCCTGTCGCTGTCACTGTGCAGATCGATGGTTGGGGTTTCGCCGGTGCTGGCCAGGCGGCAAACAAAGCCCGGATTGGATTCCGCCAATTGTTGACCCCATTCCAGCGCTGACCACCGGGTGGCGGTTGAGATGTTGTAGAGGCGATGCTGCGTCTTCGGCGCTTCGATCAGCAAAGTCATGGCATCGGCGACATCAGGCGCATAGATCCAGTCCCGCACGCCGGAACGGACCAGAATGGCGGCGCTCTGCTTCGCGTGCGCCGCGAAAATCTGCATCAGCGGGCTGAGCGTATCCCGTACGCCTGTTGCGCGCTCCCATGGTCCAAACACGGCGCTGAGCCGCACGCTGATGAAATCGGTCTGCCAGAGCGCGGCAAGACGCGATGCGACCTTCTCGGATGCGAATTTGGTGATGGCGTAGAGCGAGACGGGATCGCAGGGCAGCTCTTCATCGAGCAGGGGATATTTGAACGCCGAGGCGCCGTAGGCGCCGGCGGACGACAGATTGATCACGCGTTTGACGCCATGGCGGTGTGCTGCCGCGAGGATCGGCGTTTGCGCCATCAGGTTGACTTGCAGGATGCTTTCCGGATCAGCGGCATCGCGCTCTGTGCTTGCCGTGATCGCAGCGCCGAGAACAATGGCATCGAAGCCGGTGGTGACGACACTGTCGATCAATGTCCGGTCGAGCACATCGCCGATGATCACCGAAAGCCTATCGCCATAGTCAGCGAAGGCAAGCTGCGCCGCCGGTGGCAGGCCCGAACGGTCGAACAGGGTCACCACATGGCCGCGCTTCAACAGGGCTTCCGCGATATTCAGCCCGACAAAGCCGGTGCCGCCAAAAATGAGAATCTTCATCGATCAACCTGTGAACCGCGAGGCGGTCCTTCGTCCCTGTTTGGACCATCGCGCTCGATGCCCCAAGCACGTTTTGCAGGCGTGTGGCGATTATGCGGTGTGCAGCGATACGGGCCCAGGCTTTATTCGTCGTGATAGAGGTCTGCTAGGTCTTCGCATCGGTCGCAATCTTCAATGTCGCAAGAACGGCATCGCCCGTCTTGCGCGTATGCGCGCTGAGGGAGGCTGCAAATCCTTGCGCATCGCGCGCGCGAAGCAGAGCCATGAAAGCCTCGTGTTCCTTTACGGATTCCGTCCACCGTGCCGCATCATAATTGGCGGTGGCGCGTGCCCGATAGATATTCGCGTTCAACGTCGTCCAGATATTGAGGAGCACGGGATTTTTGGCGAGCCTGGTAATCTCGATATGGATGTCCTGGTTCAGCCTGAAATAGGCCGGGCGCGATGCTTCGCGATGAAGGGTAACAAGCTGGTCGTGCATCGCACTGAGCCGGGCAATATCTTCATCCGTCGCGCGCATTGCGGCCTCGGCGCCGGCAACGCCGTCCAGTGCGACCATGATCGCAAAGCTGTTTGCGATTTCTTCCCTGTCGACCGGGGTGACGACAGGGGTGCGGTGAGGGCGCAGTTCGATCAGCCCTTCGGAGGCCAGTATCTTGAATGCTTCGCGCAACGGTGTGCGCGATACGCCGAACGTTTCGCACAACATCTTTTCTGGCAAAGGGGCTCCGGCCTGGAGTTCGCCATCGACAATCATTTCGCGCACCTTCGCGACGAGTTGATCGTGCAGCGACATACGGTCCAGCGGCCGTTTTGAATGATCCGAGGAGAGCTTCAGCCGTGTCGGCTTGAAGCGCGTCCGAAGCTTCGCGCGTGGGGCAATCTCACTCATGGTTCAGTTTCTCGGGTGGCGAGGTTGCCTCCAAACGACATCCTTCGCCCAAAAATGCAGCATCGAAATCGAGATGATAATAATTCATAGTAATTGATATTACTATATAATTTTACGATTGTATATCGTATCCGGATTGGCATGAGGCTTGCTGGGTGGTGGACGTATCGTGAATTCACCGCCACCCGCTCCGGAGATTGCGACGATGAAGAAAAATCTGCTCGGCATTCTGATTGCGCTTTGTTTGGCATCGATCGCCCCGGCCGCGATGGCCCAGTCCGAGTCGGTGATCAAGCTCGGCTATGCGAAATGTGCGCATTGCACACCGATGTCACTCACCCCGCAATATGCCAAGGGCGTTCAGATCGATGCGGTTGGATTTAACACAGGCACGGATGCGCTGACTGCGCTTGTCTCGAAGAATATCGACGTCGCCCAGGTGACCTATCTTCATTATGCGATCGCGCTCGACAAGGGTTTCGACGTGGTCGCCATTTCCGGGCAGGTCAATGGCGGTTCGGCAATGTTGGTCGGTAATGATCTGTCGATCGTTCCTAATGACTGGGCTTCGCTCAAGAAAGTCATCGCTGACTACAAGACAGCGGGAAAGCCATTCCGCGTCGCGGCGTCCCGCGGTAACGCGCAGGACATTCATATGCGCGGCGCCTTCGCCAAGCAGGGCATCGACATCAACAAGGATGTGCAGTTCGTCAACATTCCCAATCCCTCCGATCACCTTCAGGCGCTGCGTCGCGGTGAAATCGAGCTGATCTGCACCGTGGAGCCCTTCGCCACCCAGATCCTTCAGGCCAAGGCCGCCAAGATGTTCGGCCTTCCCTACGATCAGGCTGCGGGAAAGCTCACCAACCTGATTCTGACGCGGTCGGATGTCGTCAAGGACAAACCGAAGCAGCTCGAAGAGACCGTGCGTGCGGTTGTGAAAGTCGATGAATTCGTCGCGGCGGACAAGGGTGCCCTAATCGAAGTGATCTCCAAGATCACCGGCCTCGACAAGGCCATCGCCACAGGCGCTGTCGAAAACCTCGATCCGGATCCGAAGATGTACCGCGCATCGGCGCTCGCCATCGCGGCGATGATGCGCGACCTGAAATACATCAATTCCGACGTTTCGGCGGCTGTCGAGAAGAACATGGACTACCGCTTCCTGGAGGCCGCCACGGGCAAGCCGAAATCCGAACTCGGCTACTGAGCCTGGTCATGCTCCGGGCTCTCGCAATGTTCAGACGACTGGATCGGTATATCGTGCCGGTCCTGATCCTCGCCGGCTGGGAAGCGTTTTCCCGATCGGGTGCGCTGCCAGCAGCACTGCTGCCGGCCCCGTCGACCGTGGCGTGGGCCTGGGCGGATTGGGTGTTCGGCACCGATGGCAATACCCAGACCTATAGCGGCAACTGGCTGTTCGACATGCTCGCCAGCCTGTCGCGCGTTCTTGCGGGTTTCGCCATCGCCACGGCGCTGGCCGTGTCGATCGGAGTCGCCATCGGATGGTCCCGCACTGTCGAGGTGATCATCGAGCCGACGCTGCAGACGCTGCGGCCGATCCCGCCGGTGTCGTGGATTCCGCTTGCCATCATCTGGTTCGGCATCGCCAACAAGCCGGCGATTTTCCTGGTGTTCCTCGGTGCGTTTTTTCCGATCCTGCTCAATACGATTCACGGCGTGAAGACCTGCGATCGCAATCTGATCCGCGCCGGCGCGATGGTCGGCGGCGGCAATCGCCAACTGCTGCGCTTCATCGTGCTGCCGGCCGCGCTGCCCAGCATCTTTGCCGGTCTGCGGATCGGCATCGGCTCGGCCTGGATGCTGACGGTGACGGCGGAGATGGTCGCTGTGAAAAGCGGTCTCGGCTATGTGCTGTGGGATTCCTATTATTTCCTGCGCTACGACCTTGTGCTGGCTGCGATGGCCAGCATCGGTCTGCTCGGTTTTCTCAGCGACTTCGGCATCCGTCTCGTGATGGCGCGCGTGCTGCACTGGCAGCGCAACACGACGATCCAGAGCGGGGAGAGCTAGGTCATGGCGACGATCGAAATCTCCGGTGTCTCCAAAATCTTCAAGGACGCGAAACGCAAGGCCGATGTCACGGCTCTCGACCACATAAATATCAAGGTGGAGAAGAATCAGTTTCTCTGTCTGCTCGGCCCCAGCGGATGCGGCAAGTCCACGCTTCTCAATATGATCGCAGGCTTCGAGAAGCCGTCATCCGGCACCGTCACCGTCGATGGTCAATTGATCACGGCGCCCGGTTCGGAGCGCGGCGTGGTGTTTCAGCAGGCCAACCTGATGCCGTGGCTCCCGGTCTGGGAGAATGTCGGCTTCCACCTGCTGCTGCGCGGTGGCCAGAAGGCCGTGCGCCGCGAAACAGCACAGCGCTATATCGACATGGTCGGGCTCACGGGATTTGAAAATCATTATCCGTCCGAACTGTCAGGCGGCATGAATCAGCGCGTCGGCATCGCCCGTGCATTGCTGATGAATCCGCAGGTCATCCTGATGGATGAGCCGTTCGGCGCGCTCGATGAGCAGACCCGGATGGATATGCAGAATGAACTCGTCCGGATCTGGCAGGAACACCAGGGCACGATCGTTTTCGTGACGCACGGTATCGACGAAGCACTGACGCTGGGCACGCATGTTGCCGTGATGAGTGCCCGCCCGGGGCGTATACGCGAAATCATCCCGTTGGACCTGCCGCGGCCACGCGACATCACCAGCCCGCAGTTCAACGAAATCAAACGTCACGTTCTCGATCTGCTTCGATCTGAACGGACGAAACCATCCCTCGAAACTCTGGATCAACCATGACCAAACGTGTCCTTCTCGGAATGCTGACGCCTTCGTCGAACACGGCGCTGGAGCCGATCACGACTGCCATGCTTGGCGAATTGCCCGAAGTCTCGGCGCATTTCTCGCGTTTCAAGGTCACGGAGATCGCGCTGTCGAACAAGGCGCTCGCCCAATTCGATAATTCGGAAATCCTGCGGGCCGCAGAATTGCTGGCTCATGCGAAGGTCGATGTCATCGGCTGGAATGGAACATCCTCTGGCTGGCTCGGCTTTGAGGCGGATGTCCGCCTGTGTGAGCAGATCACCGCAGCAACCGGGATTCCTGCGACGACGTCGATGTTGGCTCTCAATGAGATTCTTGAACATCAAAAGGTGAAGCGTCTGGGGTACGTGACGCCATATCTGGACGATGTTCAGGCCAGGATTCTGGAGAATTATGAAAAGCTGGGCTTTGCGTGCCAGGGTGAACGCCATCTCGGCCTGCAGGATAATTTCTCGTTCTCCGAAGTGCCCGTTGTGCAACTTGAGGATATGACGCGGGACGTGGCCAAGGAAAAGCCAGACGCTATCACGATCATCTGCACCAATTTGAGAGTTGCACCATCCGCGGCGAAACTGGAAAGGGAGACGGGCATTCCGGTCTATGACACCATTGCCACGGTGGTCTGGAAATGCCTGAAGATGGCTGGCGTCGATACCAAACGCGTCACCCAATGGGGATCGCTGTTTCAGCAAGTCTAGTATTTGTCTGTATGCAACCTGCGTTGCTGAATTGATGAGGTTTTGCTCATGACCGCTTTCGATACCGTCATTCGTCATGGCACCATTGCAACCGCGAGCGAAACCTACAAAGCCGATGTCGGTATCAGGAACGGCCGCATCGTTGCCATCGGCGAAGCGCTGACCGACGCGAACGAGACGGTCGATGCAACCGGTCTGCTGGTGCTGCCCGGCGGTATCGACAGCCACGTTCATATTGCGCAACCATCCGGCCCCGGCATCGTGATGGCCGACGATTTCGAAAGCGCCACGCGCGCCGCAGCCTTCGGCGGCAACACTTTCGTGATGCCTTACTGTCTGCAGGCGAAGGGCCAACCGATCCGCGAGGCGTTGAAGAATTATCACACGCTTGCCGATCAGAATTGCCATATCGATCATTCCTTCCACCTGATCATCGCCGATCCCAGTGAAGCGGTACTCGGGCAGGAGCTGCCAGCCTTGATCGCCGATGGATACACCTCGCTCAAGGTCTTCATGACCTATGAAGACCTTGCACTGAGCGATCTGCAGATCCTGCAGGTACTGGCCGTGGCGCGTGAATCCGGTGCACTGGTTCAGGTTCATGCGGAGAATTACGACGCCATCCGCTTTCTGGTCGACAAGCTCGAACGCGACGGCAATGTCGGCCCGTATTTTCACGCCAAGTCGCGGCCTATCGTCGTTGAGCGCGAGGCCACGCACCGGGCTATCTCGCTGGCGGAACTGGTCGATGTGTCGATGGTGGTGGTTCATGTCTCCAATCGGGAGTCCATGGAAGAGATCCGCCGCGCTCAGATGCGCGGGTTGACGATCCATGGCGAGACCTGCCCGCAATATCTCGTGCTGACCGAAGAGGATCTGAAGGATCTGGGTATGGAGGGCGCGAAATATGTCTGCTCGCCGCCACCGCGCGATCTCGCCAGCCAGCAGGCATGCTGGGAAGGTTTGCAGCAGGGCGTATTCTCCCTGTTCTCGTCGGATCATTGCCCGTTTCGCTATGACGACGTGCAGGGCAAGCAACCACCCAACGCGCGTACCAGCTTCCGCTGGATTCCGAACGGCATTCCCGGTGTCGAGACGCGCCTTCCGATCCTGTTCTCGGAAGGTGTCAGCAAGGGCCGCATCACGCTCAACCAGTTTGTGGCACTGACCTCGACCAATCATGCGAAGACCTATGGCCTCACCGGCAAGGGCTCCATCGCCATCGGCTACGATGCCGATATCGCGCTGTGGGATTCGAAGCGCCAAGCAACGCTCACCCAGGCGAACCTGCATCACGGCGCCGATTACACGCCTTATGAAGGTTTGGAGATTACGGGCTGGCCGGTGGCAACGATGCTGCGCGGGAAATTCGTGACGCGTGGCGGCAAGCTAGTCGGCGGAAAAGGCGAGGGACGCTATGTCAGCCGTGCGGCGCCATTTCCCGGCAAGGGCGCGACATCATCGGCCGCGTAACAGCGCGCGGTCGTCGCGCGCGCAGGCCGTGATGAATTCCAGCACGGCGCGCACCGACGGTTGATCGATGAGGTCCGGATGGGCCAGCAGCCAGATGTCTGAGAGGCTGGCCAGCTTCTGCGGTGCCACGCGGATCAGATCCGCATGGGCGTCGCCGACGATGCATGACAGCACGCAGATGCCAATTCCTGCGCGGACGGCTGCAAGCATATCCGCTTGCGACGAGCAGCGGATGGCGACGGTGGCGTCCCTGGTGATGTGGTCGCTCCAGCGTCCGAGTTCGGAATTCGACGATTTGTCGGCGAAGCCGATGACAGTGTGGTCCTTCCAAGCGGCCCGCTGTTCGGGCAGCGGGCATCGCGCTGCGTAATCGCGCGAGGCGTAGAAGCCAACGCCGAGCTTGGCGATTTTCCGTCCGGTGAGATTTTCGTCGCCGGTCTGATACAGCCGCAGCACGATGTCGGCTTCGCGCTTGCGTACGCTGACCGGGAAGGGATGCGTCACCAGCTGGATCTCGACATGCGGATGCTGGCGGATGAAAGCGCCGATATGCGGCATCAGCCAGAAATTCGCCAGCGTCGGTCCGATCGACACCTTGACCACGCCGCGTGCGCTCTGGCCCGACGCGCCGGCGGCAGCTTCTGCTTTCAGCGCGGCCTCGGCCATCGCTTTGGTGCTCTCATGAAAGCGCCGCCCGCGGGCAGTCAGCACCAGCCCTTCGTCGGAGCGCACGAACAGCTTGGTGCCAAGTTGCTTCTCCAGCGCCGCGACCTCGCGGCTCACGGTCGGGTGGCTGGTGCGCAACTGCCTGGACGCGCCGAGATAGCTTCCGGCGTCGACCACGGCATTGAAGGTGCGACAGAGATCCCAGTCCATGTGATCAAATCCGGAAGGCTTATTGTTCAAATTCGAACAACACGCACGGGCGGTCAACCCCTATAGTTCGATTATAAAAATATAAGGAAACGCTTATGTCGCTCCCCAAAGCTCTCGATGGCACCCTCGAGCTGCCTGTGCTCGGTTCCCCGCTGTTCATCGTCTCCGGTCCTGAACTCGTCATTGCGCAATGCAAGGCCGGTATCGTCGGTTCGTTTCCAGCGCTGAATGCGCGGCCGGTGGAAGTGCTCGATCAGTGGCTGACGCGCATCGGGGATGAGCTCGGCGAATACAAAGCGAAGAATCCCGGCAAGAAGGTCGCGCCCTATGCGGTGAACCAGATCTGCCACGCGTCCAACGACCGGTTGATGAAGGACATGGAAACCTGTGTGAAGCACAAGGTTCCGATCATCATCACCTCGTTGCGCCCGCCCTCGGAGATCGTCGAGGCCGCGCATTCCTATGGCGGCGTCGTGTTTCACGACGTCATCAACGTCAAGCATGCGCGCAAGGCGGTCGAGCAGGGGGTCGATGGTTTGATCCTGGTCTGCGCCGGTGCCGGTGGTCATGCCGGTACGTTGTCACCCTTCGCGCTGGTGCGCGAAGTGAAGCAGTGGTTCAAGGGGACTGTGCTGGTATCTGGTGCAATCTCCGACGGCTACGGGATTGCGTCGGCGCTCGCGCTCGGCGCAGACCTCGCTTATATGGGCACGCGCTTCATTGCGACCGAAGAAGCTAATGCCGACCCGGCCTACAAGAAGGCGCTGACCGAATTCGCCGCGCATGACACGGTCTACACCAACCTGTTCACCGGCATTCACGGCAACTATCTCGGCCCGTCCATCGCAGCCGCCGGCCTCGATCCCGACAATCTTCCGGTGGCTGACAAGACCAAGATGAACTTCGGCTCCGGCGGTAACATGAAGGTCAAGGCCTGGAAGGACATCTGGGGTTGCGGCCAGGGTATCGGCCAGATCGTTGATGCTCCCCCGGTGGCAGAACTCGTGGATCGCCTGAAGCGCGAATATGCGGAAGCGACCTCTGACTTTGCGAGACGGGCACGCGCATAAGCGCGGCCCGATAAAAATATAACGGGGAGAAGACAATCATGACCTCAGTCATGCTGAGGACGCTTGGGCTGTTCGCTTTTGCCGTCTGCGTGAATGCGCCGACGCAAGCTGCGGCCAACAGCAAGGAAGAGATCAAGATCGGGCAGACGCTTCCCTATAGCGGTCCGCTCTCGGGCTTCGGCGTGATCGGCCGCGCGCAGGAAGCCTATTTTGCCAAGCTCAACGCCGAAGGCGGCATCAACGGGCGCAAGATCAAGTTCATCAGTCTCGATGACGCCTATTCGCCGCCGAAGACCGTGGAGCAAACCCGCAAGCTGGTCGAGCAGGACGAAGTCCTGATGATGTTCGGGACGCTCGGCACCGCGACCAACAACGCGGTGCATCGCTATTTGAACAGCAAGAAAATCCCGCAGCTGTTCGTGCTATCAGGCGCGACCAAATGGGCGGATCCGAAAGGTTTTCCGTGGACCATGCCGGGCATGGCCGCCTATGAATCGGAAGGCGTTGTCTACGCCAAGCACGTGTTGAAGACCAAGCCGGATGCCAGGATCGCCATTCTCGCGCAGAACGACGATCTCGGCAAAGACTATGTGGCTGGCTTTAAACGCGCGCTGGGCGACAAGGCCGCCAGTATGATCGTATCCGAAGCGACCTATGAGACCAGTGCGCCGACGATCTCGTCGCAGCTTGCGGCGCTCAAATCGTCCGGCGCGAATGTGCTGTTTGGCGCGGTGGTCGGCAAATTCTCGTCGCAGATGATCAAGGGCGTTGCGGAAATCGGCTGGAAGCCGGACCTGATGTTCGTCCCCACGTCCGCTTCGTCGATCACCTTTCTGGAGCCGGCAGGTCTGGACAACGCCACCGGCCTGATCACGTCGAGTTATCAGAAAGACATCAACGACGCGTCATGGGCTAACGATGAGGACGTGAAGGCCTATTTCGCTTTCATGAAAGAGAGTCTGCCGTCAGCCGATCCGCGCAACACCAATTATGCGACCGGCTTCCTGAATGCGCATCTCATCACGCATATCCTGAAGGCGTGCGGCGATGACGTCAGCCGGGAGAATATCCTGCGGCAGGCGATGTCGATGAAGAACGTCAAGCTGCCGCTGTTGCTGTCGGGTGTCACGGTCAATACCGACAAGGATGACTATCTTTCGTTCCAGCAACTGCGGCTGCGCCGTTTCAACGGCAAGAATTGGGAAGGCTTTGGCGAATTGCTCGACGACCAGTGAGCATCTGTACCATCACATCGACAGAACAAGGATCGAAGCCAGCGATGGCTTCGATCGATTCAAAAACAATATAAGGGCGGACAATGATTATCAGCGGCGACCGGGCGATCAGCTATCCGGACATCATGCAGCGCATCGCCAAGGTGGCGACCGGGTTCAAGAGCCTCGGCGCAGGCGCCGATGCGCCGGTCGGCATGATGCTGCGCAACGATTTCGCGCTATTCGAGACTGCGTTCGGCGCAGGTGCGCTCGGCGCGCGTGTGGTCCCGATCAACTGGCATCTTAAAGGTGAGGAGGTCAGCTACATCCTCGCCGACAGCGGTGCGAAACTGCTGGTCTGCCACGCTGATCTTTTGCCGCAGATCAAAGATAATTTGCCCGCGGGATTTCCAATCTTGATCGTCCGCACGCCGCCGGAGATCGCAGTCGCCTATGGCGTTGCCGAAGCTGCGACCGAGGTGCCTGCAGGCGCCACGGACTTCGATGCCTGGCGCGAGTTGCATGCGCCGGTGGAGAACGCGCCGAAGCGCGCGCTGACCATGTTCTACACGTCGGGCACCACGGGCCGTCCCAAGGGCGTGACGCGTGCGCCGATGACGCCCGAACAGGCAGCGGCATCCGAGCGCGTCGGCGGCATCGCCTATGGGCTGAAACCAAACGAGGATCAGATCATCCTGATGAACGGGCCGATGTATCACTCGGCGCCGAGTTCCTATGGGCTGATGGCATTCCGTCATGGCAGCACGATCGTGCTCGAACCGCGTTTCGATCCCGAGGATCTGCTGCAGCTCACCGAGAAGCACCGCATCACCAACATGCATATGGTGCCGACTATGTTCGTGCGGCTGCTGCGTCTGCCGGACGAGGTGAAGTCGCGCTACGACCTGTCGTCGCTACGCTTCATCATCCATGGCGCAGCGCCGTGCCCGATCCATGTGAAGCAGGCGATGATTGCGTGGTGGGGACCGGTGATCAACGAATATCTCGGCTCCACCGAAACCGGGGTGCCGATCTGGCATTCGTCGGAGGAGGCGCTGAGGAAGCCGGGCACTGTCGGTCGCACCATCGAGGGGGGCGTGGTCAAGATTTTCGATGTGGACGGCAAGGAATGTCCGGTCAATGTGCCCGGTGAAATCTTTATGCGGCAGACCTCGGTGCCGGATTTCGACTATCAGGGCCGCCCGGACGCGCGGGCGGAAGCCGGTCGTGAGGGCCTGATCAGCGTCGGAGACGTCGGCTATCTCGACGAGGACGGCTATCTCTTCATGTGTGATCGCAAGCGCGACATGGTCATCTCTGGCGGTGTGAACATTTATCCCGCCGAGATCGAAAACGCGTTGATCGGCATGGACGGCGTGCGTGATTGCGCGGTGTTCGGTGTGCCTGATGACGAGTTCGGCGAACGGCTGGTGGGCTGCGTCGAACTCGAAGATAATGCGCAGCTCTCCTCGTCCGAGATCCAAGCCTATCTCAAGCAGCGGTTGGCGAACTTCAAAGTGCCGAAGACAATCCATTTTCATGATGCGCTGCCGCGCGAGTCGACCGGCAAGATCTTCAAGCGCAAGCTGCGCGATCGATACGGTGCCGCGCCGGTCGCTTAATCGCCAATGGTCGTCGCAAGGACTCCGTGCGATGACGGCGCAAAAAAAAAGGCGCCGGGCTCGTTGCTCGGCGCCTTTTCTTTTCGATGACAGCGGCGATCAGGTGTTGATCCAGACCGCCTTGATGTTGAGATATTCGTCGATGTGATGGACGCCGGACTCGCGGCCATAGCCGCTCATCTTGTAGCCGCCGAACGGCACGGCAGGATCCATCGCCTGATAGCAATTGATCCAGACCGAGCCGGCCTGCAGGGACTTCGCGAGGCGATGCGCCTTGCTGACATCCCTGGTCCAGACGCCACTGCCGAGACCGAAGGTCGTGTTGTTGGCGCGCTGCACCAGTTCGTCCATGTCGGTGAACGAGATCGCGGAGATCACCGGTCCGAATATCTCTTCCTGCGCGATCTTCATGCTGTCCTGGACGTTGGCGAACACGGTCGGCTGCACGAAGAAGCCCTTCGACAGTTCGCCATCCGTCAGGCGGCCACCGCCGGACAGCGCCTTGGCGCCTTCGCCGCTTCCGGTGGTGAGATAGCCGGTGACGCGATCGAGCTGTTCCTTGGAGACCAATGGCCCGAGCTGGGTGTCGGGATTGGCACCGTTGCCGACCTTCAGCTTCTTGGCGAATTCGGCGACGCGGCCGACGAATTCGTCATAGATCCTCTTTTCGACGAACAGGCGGGTGCCGGCGCTGCAGATCTGGCCGGAATTGGCGAACACCGCCATCGCGGCGCCTGGAACGGCGGCATCGAGGTCGGCGTCGGAGAACACGATGTTCGGCGACTTGCCGCCGAGCTCGAGCGACACGCGCTTGAGGTTGCCGGCCGAGGCGCGGATGATCGACTGGCCGGTGAAGTGGGAACCGGTGAAAGCGACCTTGTTGACGTCCATATGCGAGGCCAGCGCGGCGCCGGCGGTTTCGCCATAGCCCGGCACGACGTTGATGACGCCAGCCGGGAAGCCTGCTTCCAAGGCCAGCTCACCGAGGCGTAGCGAGGTCAGTGGGGCTTCTTCAGCCGGCTTCAGCACGATGGTGCAGCCGGTGGCGATGGCAGGGCCGATCTTCCAGATACTGGCTGACAGCGGCGAGTTCCACGGAATGATCGCGCCGACGACGCCGACGGGCTCCTTCAGCGTGTAGGAGAAGATTTCGCCCGGCAGTGAGTTTTCGATGGTCTCGCCGTAGATCAGCGTGGCCTGGCCGGCATAGAAGCGCAGCATGCCGAGGATGCGCTGCTTGCCAGCGAAAGTGCGCATGACAGGCGCGCCCATATCGAGTGTATCGAGCATCGCGAGTTCATCGAAATGCTTCTCGACAAGCTCGGCGAATTTCAGCAGCAGCGCCTGGCGCTCGTAGGGCTTGGCCTTGCTCCATGGGCCTTCGAAGGCGCGGCGGGCGGCGGCGACCGCAAGGTCGATATCCCCAGCATCGCCTTCGGCGACGGTGGCAAGCAGTTCGCCGGTGGCTGGATTATGCGTTTCGAACTTCTTGCCGGATTGGGCGTCCTGCCATTTGCCGTCGATCAGCATCTGCTTGTAGGAGCCGTTCGCGTAGGGGTGCGCGGTGGCAGAGATTGGCTGCATCAAGCCCATAATGTGATCCTCCCGGACGTTTGTTTGAAGTGCCGTTGTAGTGCGCGGAATATATCGTTTTCGCGAAACGGGTAAAGGCGGGGAACCCGAAACGACTTGCATGGGAGGTCTTCGCGACCAATTCACGATCGTGAATTGATGCTTGGAATCGTTCAACTGATCTCGTGGATCCAGCGCGTAAAAATGCGATCGGCCTGGGCTGGCAGTCGGTTGGCGACGGCAGCGGTGCTTGAACGCAGTTGCGCGATGGAAATGCCGGCGGCGGCCAGTTCGACCGCGTGACCGACATACCATTCCTCGAGCTGCCGTGGATCGGCTTCGAGATGGAACTGCAGCGCCAATGCATGGCGACCATAGGCAAAGGCCTGATTGTCATAGGCATCGTTCGAGGCCAGACGGATGGCACCCTCCGGCAGATCGAACGTGTCGCCATGCCAATGCAGAACGCTGGCGCCATCCTCTGCCAGCGGCGCGAGGCATGAGGCCGTGCCCTGCTTGGTCGGGGACACCTGGCCCCAGCCGATCTCCTTGATGCCGCCGGCATAAACGCGGGCGCCGAGTGCGCGGGCCATCAATTATGCGCCAAGGCAGATGCCGAGCGTCGGGCGTCCCTGCGCGAGACGGCGTTCCAGCAGCGCGATCTCACGTGTCAGGAACGGGTAGGCGTCGGCCTCATAGACGCCGATGGGGCCGCCCAGCACAATCAGGAGGTCGGCATCTTCGATGGAGCGGTGGGAGACGTCATCAATGGCGGCATCGCAGAACGAGACGTCCCATCCCTCACGATCCAGTACCGACGACAGCAGGCCCAGGTCCTCGAAAGCGACATGACGCAGGGCGACGGCAGAACGCCGGTGACGGTTCATGAAGGAAAGCTCACGCGCAATTGACCGGCAATCGTTATATCCATAAGAATATAACGATCAACAACCAATTGCGCGACGCACCACGCCGCTGGTTGCCTCAGACGTTGAGATTCATCCAGACGGCCTTGGGCTCGGTAAAGTTCTCCAGCGCCGCATCGCCATGTTCGCGGCCGAAGCCGGAATCGCGCGAGCCGCCCCAGGGGAGTCGAACATCCGTATAGCCATAGGTGTTGATCCAGACCGTGCCGGCTTTCACCTGTTTGGCGAAGCGCTGCACGCGGCCGATGTCCGAGCTCCAGACACCGGCGGCGAGGCTGTATTTCGTGCCATTGGCCTTGCTGATGGCATCGGCCTCGTCGAAGAACCTGATGATGCTGACGACGGGACCGAATATCTCCTCCTGGGAGACGCGCATTTCGTGTTCGACATTGGCGAACACTGTGGGGGCGACGAAATAGCCATGATCACCGATGCGCGTGCCGCCGGTCGTCACGGTGGCGCCTTCCTTGGTGCCGATATCGACATATTCCAACACACGCTTCATCTGCAATTCGGAGACGATCGGTCCCATCGTCGTGCCGGACTGCGTGGGATCGCCGACGCGGATTGCCTTGGCACGGGCCGTCATGCGCTCCACGACCTCGTCATAGACGGATGCATGCGCGAGAATGCGCGAACCGGCCGAGCAGACCTGGCCGGAATTGAAGAAGATGCCGGAAGCGGCGGCCTTGGTGGCGGAATCCAGATCGGCGTCGTCGAAGATCACATTGGCCGATTTGCCCCCGAGTTCGAGCGTGACGCGCTTCAGATTGCCGGCAGCGCCGGCGAGGATTTCGCGGCCGACAGTGGGCGATCCCGTGAAGGTGATCTTGTCGATGTCGGGGTGATCGACCATGGCGCGGCCGGCGGTCTTGCCAAATCCGGGCACGATATTCAGCGTGCCGGGCGGCAGACCGGCTTCCAGCGCGAGTTCACCGATCCGCAGCGCCGACAGCGGCGTGATCTCCGCAGGCTTCAGCACGACGGTGCAGCCACAGGCCAGCGCCGGCGCGATCTTCCACATTCCGATCATCAGCGGGAAATTCCACGGCACGATGGCGCCGACGACGCCGATCGGTTCGCGCACCGTATAGGTCAGCGCGTCATGGCGCGCCGGGATCACCTGTCCGTTGATCTTGTCGGCCCAGCCCGCATAGTAGCGCAGCGTGTCGATGGCGGCAGGCAGGTCCTGGCGCTGCACGGCGGCGAGCGGCTTGCCGGTGTCGAGACTTTCCAGCGCGATCAGTTCCTGCGCGTGATCTTCCAGCAGTTGTGCGAAACGCTGCAGCACGAGGCCGCGATCGGCCGCGCGCATGCGGCCCCACGGACCCTCAAGCGCCCTGCGCGCCGCGCGGACGGCACGGTCGATATCGCCGCTGTCGGCTTCGGCGACAACGGCGATGATCTCGCCCGTCGCGGGATTGAGGACATCGAAATATCGGCCGGACAACGGCTCGACCTGCTGGCCGTCGATGAGGAGACGTTTGCGCGTCAGTTTCGACGATGCAGAAATGGCAAGATCAGCATGTGAGATCGCTGGCATAGTGTATACCTCTCGATGTTTCGACGATCGGATCAGGAGGGGCATCGACAGTAAATATGAGAACGTGAGTCACGGCGCGGCGGCACATATGCAATCGCGAACATAGGTGGCAGGGCGATAGGAAGCACGATGCGCATCGATATCGAAACCATCTGGCGATTCCGCAAGCCGGGTTCGCGCCAGCCGACATCGGTGATGCTCGGCTTTCTCAAGGACATCAACGAAACCGGCAAGCTGACGCTCGCGGCCAGCCGCAACCAGCTGTCCTACCGCCATGCGTGGAGCCTGGTGAATGACTGGTCGGCCTTCTTCGGCGTGCCGGTGGTCGAGCGCAGCAAGGGCAAGGGCACCAAGCTGACGGCATTTGGCGAGAAACTGGTCTGGGCCGGCGAACGGCTGGAAGCGCGGCTCGGACCGCAGCTCGACAATCTGGCGCAGGAACTGGCGACCGAACTCAAGGAGCTGCTGCCCAACCATCCTGCGGTCATCCGCGTTCATGCCAGTCACGGTTTTGCCGTGTCGAAACTGCGCGAGATGCTGAACACCACGGCGGGCACGGGTATCGATCTGCGCTATGTCAGCAACCAGACCTCACTGGTGTCGCTGGCGCATAACACCTGCGATCTCGCCGGCGTCCATCTGCCGCGCGGCGAACTGCGCAAGCGCAGCGTCAATGCCTGCAAGGAGTGGGTCGACAACCGCGTCCATCGCGTCGTCGGTTTCGCGACCCGCGAAATGGGCCTCATGGTGAAGCCCGGCAATCCGCTGCGCATCACATCGATGGAAGCGCTGATCAATCCCGCGATCCGCTTCGTCAATCGCGATCAGGATTCCGGCACGGGGTTGCTGTTCGATCAGCTGCTTCGTCAACACAAGATCGATCCCGAGCAGATCAATGGTTATCAGCAGGTGGAGTTCACTCATGCGGCAGTCGCCGCTTATGTTGCCAGTGACATGGCCGACGTCGCCTTCGGCGTCGAGGCTGCGGCGCGGCAATTTGGGCTGGATTTCGTCCGGCTGCTGACCGAGGACTACTATTTCGTGTGCCGCGAGACGCTGCTCGATCAAGCCTCGATGCAGCACATTCTCGCGGTGCTGCGCGGCGCCGAGTTCCGTGACGCATTGGTGAAGCTGCCGGGCTATGCCGCGTCCGATACCGGCGCGATCAAGACCGTGAACGAGGTGTTTCACGGGAAGAATTCATAGCCATGCGCGAACGGACGCCGGTCCATGCGTTAGCGCTGTTGTGAGATGCCAAGGCGCGCGTTGATGCTATACGCATTTGCGCAAACCTCCCAGTTCTGGAGAACATCATGTCCCATCCCGCTCTGTCCGCAGGCTCTGTTGCCGTCATTACTGGCGGTGCGTCAGGCATCGGCTTGGCCGTAGCGACGGCCTTTGCGCGACTGGGAATGCGCATCTGCATCGTGGATCTTGGCGAGGATCGTTTGGCTGAGGCGGCTGGCAAGATCGCCGGTGTGGCGCGCGGTGGGCGTGACGATGTCATGACCGCCGCTGTCGATGTCAGTGACGTCGGCGTGATGACCAGACTCGCGGCCGATGTGCAGGCCCGTTTCGGCGGCTGCGATGTGCTGATGAACAATGCCGGCATTCAGGTGCCGACCTCGGCGCTCGGCCCACGCGAGAATTGGGAGCGGCTGCTTGGCGTCAATCTGTGGGGCATCGTCAATGGTTGTCAGGCCTTCGCTGTGGACATGATCGCGCGCAAGCGGCCGGGCCTGATCATCAATACGGGCTCCAAGCAGGGCATCACAACGCCGCCCGGCAATCCCGCCTACAATGTCTCCAAGGCCGGCGTGAAAGCCTATACCGAAGCGCTGGCGCACGAGCTGCGCAACACCGAGGGATGTCAGGTCTCCGCACATCTGCTGATCCCCGGCTTTGTCTTCACGCCGCTCGCAGCTGGCGGGCGCAGCGAGAAGCCGGATGCAGCGTGGACAGCCGAGCAGACCGTGGACTTCATGATGCAACGGCTCGAAGCCAGCGACTTCTACATTCTCTGCCCAGACAACGATGTGCCGCGCGCGCTCGACGCGCGCCGCATGTTGTGGGCCATCGGCGACGTCGTCGAGAACAGACCGGCGCTGTCGCGCTGGCACCCCGATTATGCCGACGCCTTTGCGGACTTCGTCAAACGCAAATAGAAAACCAAATAGAACGACAAGGGAGAAACGCCGTGGACTACGTCAAATTTGGAAATACCGGCCTGGGTGTCTCACGTCTGTGTCTGGGGTGCATGACCTATGGCGTCTCCAATCGCGGCGCGCATGCATGGACGCTGGACGAGGACAAGAGCCGGCCGCTGATCAAGCAGGCTATTGAGCTCGGTATCAATTTCTTCGACACGGCGAATGTCTATTCGGATGGCACCTCGGAAGAAATCGTCGGCCGTGCGCTGAGGGATTTTGCAAGGCGCGACGACGTGGTGCTCGCGACCAAGGTCTATAACCGCATGCGCAAGGGCCCGAACGGCATGGGCCTGTCGCGTAAGGCGATCATGACCGAGGTCGATCACAGCCTGCGCCGGCTCGGCACCGATTATATCGATCTCTATCAGATCCATCGTCTCGACAAGAACACGCCCATCGAGGAGACGCTGGAAGCACTCCATGATGTAGTGAAAGCCGGCAAGGTCCGCTATATCGGTGCATCCAGCATGTATGCATGGCAGTTCTCCAAGGCGCTGTATACGTCGCGGCTGAACGGCTGGACCGAATTCGTCAGCATGCAGAACCACGTCAATCTACTGAACCGCGAGGAAGAGCGCGAGATGCTGCCGCTCTGCGCCGACCAGAAGATCGCCGTGATGCCGTGGAGCCCGCTGGCGCGGGGACGTCTGACACGCGCCTGGGACCAGACCAGCGAGCGCCAGCAGACCGATGAATTCGGCAAGACGCTCTATGTGCAGTCCGAGGATTCCGATCGCAAGATCGTCGAGCACGTCGCTGCCGTCGCCAAGGCGCGCGGCGTTCCGCAGGCGCAGGTCGCGATGGCCTGGCTGCTGCAGAAAAAAGGCATCACGTCACCGATCATCGGTGCATCGAAGCCGGCGCATCTGACCGATGCGGTGGCGGCGCTGTCGTTGAAGCTGACGAGTGAGGAGATTGCATCGCTCGAAGCACCGTATGTGCCGCATGCCGTGGCGGGGTTCGGTTAGTGTTGGCTTTAGAAAGCTAGAATCGATGGTGATGCGCTCGCACCCCTCCTCACGTCATTGCCGGGCTTGACCCGGCAATCCAACTTCAGGCCGCATGTTCGAGCGTTGGGCGAGGATGGATACGCGGGTCAAGCCCGCGTATGGCGACCGAGTGGAGGGGCGCGTTGCCTGTCTAATGAAACGACGTTCGTCTCAGCTGTACCGCTTCTCCTGACCATCGTCCGCATACCAGTCGAACGGCTCGTCCGAGAGATTGACGATCACGTTCTGGATCTGGGTGTATTCCTCATAGGCGACAATGCCGTTCTCGCGGCCGATACCGCTCATCTTGAAGCCGCCCCAGGGCGAGCAGGGATCGATGCGGTGGTGGTCGTTGATCCAGACGATGCCACTCTCCAGCCGATGCGCAACGCGATGGGCGCGGGTGACGTCGCGGGTCCAGATCGAGGTGGCCAGGCCGAACTCGGTGCCGTTGGACAGCGCGATGGCTTCCTCTTCGGTGTCGAACGGGATCACGACGACGACTGGCCCGAAGATCTCTTCCTGCGCAATGCGCATGCTGCCGGTCACGTTCGTGAAGATCGTCGGCTGATGATAATAGCCGTTCTCGAAGGCCTTGCCGTCCGGCCGCTTGCCGCCGGCGGCAAGCGTCGCGCCTTCTTCCAGACCGATCTTGACGTAGCGCTCGGTGAGTTCACGTTGTTTGGCCGAGACCAGCGGGCCCATCTGCGTCGCCATGTCCTGCGGATCGCCGATCCGGATCGCGTTAGTGCGCTTCACCAGTTCGGCGACCACGACGTCATGTACGGAGCGTTGCACCAACAGCCGAGCACCTTGCACGCAGGTCTGACCGGTTGCGATGAACGAGGCGAACAGGGCCGCCGCGACGCCGCGCTCGATGGGTGTATCATCGAACAGGATGACCGCAGCCTTGCCGCCAAGCTCGGCCGCCACCTTGGTGAGGTTGGCACCGGCCAGTGAAGCCACCATCTTGCCGGTCTCGGTGCCGCCGGTGAGGTCGATCTTCTTGATGCGCTTGCTTGAGGTGAGCGCCTTGCCGGCGGTGGCACCGTAGCCGGGGACGACATTGTAGACGCCGTCGGGCACGCCGGCTTCCTTGAAGATATCGCCGAGCAGCAGAGGTGTGATCGGCGCCAATTCGCTCGGCTTCACCACCATCGTATTGCCGGCCGCCATCGACGGCGCGATCTTCTTGGTGAGGATCAGGAGCGGATGATTCCATGGCGTCACATGGCCGACGACGCCGAGCGGGACCCGGCGGGTATAATTCAGGAAGTTGCCGCCGAACGGCGGCACGGTGTCCTCATGAGTGCGCGCCAGAGCGCCGAAATAGCGAAACCATTCCGGCAGCCGGCCTAGCTGGGCAGTCATTTCGCGGCGGGCGCGGCCGATCTGGTCGACCTCGATGGTCACCAGTTCGGGGAGCTTTTTGGCCAGAAGTTCGCCGGCCCGGTGCATGATGTCGCCGCGGACCGCGCCCGGTGTCGCCGCCCAGATTTTGCCGGCGCGTTCGGCGGCGTCGATGGCCAGATCGATATCCTTTTCGTCCCCCTCGGCGACATCGGCCAGATGGCTGCAGTCCTTCGGGTTCTCGATCTTGATGGTACGGCCGGTCGAGGCTGGCTGAAACCGGCCATTGATATAAAGCCCGAACGGGCGACCATCGTTCATCATTGGCATGTCCTTGAATTTGCATCGTGATCGGCCTGACGGCGGTAGCCGGTTCGGCGGACTATGACTAATCAGAAACAGGTGATTTTGCGATCAACGCGCGGTTGCAGCGCGGTGATTGAAACGGGTCGCTTAAACCGATTGCAGAAAGTCGCTTGTGGATTCTTTGAGCCCGGAAAGGCGCTCTTAACCGGTATTCATGCACGTTGGCGATGACGCCAACGACTCCGGTATCGTTTAATATTGATGCAACGCTCAGCCGATTATTGAAGGCAACCGAAAGCGCGGCAGGAGATTTTTTCAATGACCAAGTTAGACGCGGAAGTCGACGATCTCATCGCCGCCTGCCACGGCGACACCCGCGGTACCGTGGCAGCACTCATTCTCGTCAATCAGCAACTCGAGACCGAACTGGCCGAGCTGCGTGCGCAGATGGCCGCACGGCCGTTCGATGAGCAGATGGCGCACGCCGTTCTGCACTGATTGGTGACTTGATGCAGCGCAAGTGCGCCACAAGATTCGCGGTGTATAAATTCAATCTCGGCTGGGATTCGGAGCGCCCTTTTGGCGTAATCGGAATTCCGGGATGGAGGTTTGAATGCCCAGACAATTTGGATTGAAGTCGACATCGATTGCAGCGTCGACGCCCGCGACGGCGTGCAAAACAACGCTTGGCCTGATCGGATGGATGTTTGCGCCGAAGAACCGCGTGTCGCGTGGCGCCGCACCGGTGAGGCGCTCATCGGCATACACGGCGCTGCCCTATGCGCCAGCAAGCTGGCGCGGCTCCCGTGGCCGGCGATCGGTCTCGGTCAACTGAAATCCGTGTGACGTCGCGCTAGCGTGTCGAGCGTTTGTCCGGTGTGGCTCGTTCCTTAATTGGCGGCTCTTCCAGAAATTTGTTGGTCGGGGATGGGTCGTCCGTCAGCCAGTCCACGAAGTGGACGGCATTCTCGATCCAGTCCATCAATCTCGTCCAGGCGCGTGTCAGGGCATGTGGCATACCGATTAGTCGCAGATAGCGCGGCTCGGGTTCAGTGGAGCAGCAAGAGCAGTGGATTGGGCTGTCAGGCGGCCTTCATCATTGTCGGCTTATCGTTTCCAGTTGTGCAGTCGGCAGCGATCCGATCGTCACCCAGTTGCCTGCGACGCAGGGCGGACTGCATCTTGCCGAACACCTCGACGACAGTACGGAGCTCCTTGCGCAGCTCTTCGATCTGCGTCGGCTTCGGTCTCTCGTGATATCACAAATACCCGGCCGCGGCGACGATCTCCGGCGAAAGCGGCGCCTTCAGCTTGATGGCGAGCACCAGTCCTTCTCCGATCGCCTGTTACGTTTTCGCTGATGAATTGCGGTAGCTGCCGTCTGAGCCTGCCGACCCGTCGAATTTCATCCGCGCGGAGCAGGCGCAATCTCAGCCGGCATAATATCGTGCCCATCGCTATGTGTTAGCGCACTCAGGTCGAATGTCTCTCCGCGAATGCGCGATAGGGTGGACAAGGCGCGGTCGCGATCACTTTCCAGAAGCTGACCGAGATGTGTGACAGCAGCGTTTGGCTTGCGCTGCCGGATCGCCTTCAATGTCGACGCCATTAGGTCGGCGCTGAGTCGGCGGATGTCGCGGGTCTGATAGTCCAGCGGCGTCTTCCATATGGTTTCCCATACGGTTTGATTGGCAAGGTCGGTGAGCAGTTCGACGAGCAGTTCGTTGCCCGAGCCGCGCGCAATGGTCTTTACCGCGCGCGTCGTGGTGTGTGCGAAAGCCATTGGATCATCGACCTCGACTGCGACTCTCAACTCGTCGCAGCGGCGCGCCAGTGTGTCGATGAAGCTTTCGACCGGCGTGGTCGCCATGGTGCGCACCGCCAGCATCGACAGTGCGGTGCGGACATTAAACAGGTCAGCCACCGATTTGAGTGACAGCGGTCTGATATAGGCGCCGCGCCGCGGAAAGATGTCGACCAGGCGCCGGCGCTCGAGAATGCGGATCGCTTCACGGATTGGGCCACGGCTGACGCCGAAATCGCGCGCGAGGTCGAGTTCGACAAGACGCTCGCCCGCTTTGCGACGGCCGGAGACGATTTCGGCACCGAGTTCCTCCGCAACCTGATCGGGGATCGTACGCGGCGCAAATCTCCGTTCGACGTCGTGCTGGTTATCATTGAATGGCCTGCGAAGTGTCGCTGCCATGGCCGCCTCCTGTCGATGCACGCTTGCCGCGTCATACGGTCCTGTCTACTGCAGAAGTCAATTGTTGACAATTGACAGTCGATGACCTTTCATTGGGTTACTGTCGCTTCAATACATACCGGCACAAGCCGGACCGCGATGGAACGTCCCGATGCAGGATCTGCAGAACAGGGATGGCAAGGGAGGTGAACATGGCGGCTCTGTTCGCGTCGGCGCATGTCCGACTGACAACACCCCAACAGACACGGGTCTGCGGCTTTCATCCGTATGTGCAAGTGCAGCACCGGAAAACCCTGCAGCAGTGGATGATGCGCGGCGTCACTGGCCGTGTTCCTGCTGGCGAAGCGCGATGACAGGTGCGATCGACATCTCCGCTCCCACGGCAACGCGCGTTGCTGGAATGCCCGACGCGGGCGTTTCGCCGCAGCCGCCTTTACTCGAAGTGCGCGATCTCTCGCTGTCATTCACGACGGCGCGCGGCGCATTGCCGATCACCCGGAACGTAAATTTCACCATCGCGCCGGGCGAGCGCGTCGGTCTGGTCGGAGAGAGCGGATGCGGCAAGACCGTTACCGGACTCTCGCTGCTGCGACTGTTGCCGCCGCAATCGGCGCGAATCGAAGGCGATATTCTGTTCAACGGGATTAATCTAGCCACTCTGTCGCCGCGACGCATGCGCGCCGTGCGCGGGCGCGAGATCGCGATGATCTTCCAGGAGCCTATGAGCGCGCTTGATCCTGTCTTCACGGTCGGCGACCAGATCAGCGAAGCCTATCGCATCCATTTTCCGGTCAGTCGCGCGGAGGGGCGCGAGCGCGCCATCGCTGCGTTGCGTGAAGTCGGTATCCCCGCGCCGGAACGCCGCTGCGACGAATATCCGCATCAACTCTCGGGCGGTATGCGCCAGCGCGTGATGATCGCGATGGCGTTGATCTGCAAGCCGAAGCTGCTGGTCGCCGACGAGCCGACCACGGCGCTCGATGTCACGGTGCAGGCGCAGATCACCGATCTCTTGCGTTCGTTGAGCGAGCGCACCGGCACGGCATTGATCTTCATTACCCATGATCTCGGCGTCGTCGCCGAAACCTGCACCCGCATGATCACCATGTATGCCGGTGAGGTCGTCGAGGATGCCCCGGTGGACGATGTGCTGACGCGGCCGCGTCATCCCTATACATCCGGACTGCTGCGCTCGCTGCCTAGCCTCAGCCCGCGCCGCGGCGTGCTGGCCTCGATTCCCGGCCGCGTACCATCGCCCAATGCAATGCCCGCCGGCTGCCGCTTCCGCGCGCGCTGCAGCCACGCCGTTGCCGGCTGCGAGCAGAAACAGCCGATGGTCGAGAGCGGGAATGGCCGTGCCGCGCGCTGCTGGCGTGCTCCCGAACTCGTGCTGCCGGGGGCGGTGAATTGATGTCAGGCATGCGGGACCACAATCGGGACAGCGGCATTCTCAGCGGGATTCTCGCAGTGCGTGACTTGCGGATCCTGTTTCCGACCCGCGATGGCCGCGACACCGTCAAGGCGATCGACGGCATGGATTTCGAGGTTCGCGCTGGCGAGACCTTCGGCATTATCGGTGAGTCCGGCTCGGGCAAGACCACACTCGGCCGTGCGCTGGTGTCGCTGCTGCCGCCGAGTCATGGCCAGATCCTGCATGACGGCACCGATCCGGCTGCCCTCAGCACCAGCGCATTCCGTAAGCACCGCCGCGATTACCAGATCATCTTCCAGGATCCGAATGCCGCGCTTAATCCGCGCATGACGACCATCGACAGCGTGGTAGAGCCGCTGGAGATCATGGGCGAGGGCGATCATGCCTCGCGCCACCGCCGTGGCATCGAGGTGCTGGAGCGCGTAGGCCTCGCCGCCGAAGCCGCCGATCGCTATCCGCATCAGCTGTCCGGCGGCCAGAAACAGCGCGTTAACATTGCGCGCGTGCTGACGCTGCGACCCAAGGTCATCGTCTGCGACGAGGTGGTGGCGGCGCTCGACGTCTCTATCCGCGGCGATGTGCTCAATCTGTTTGCCGATCTGCAGCGCGAATTCGGCCTGACCTATGTGTTCATCACCCATGACATCTCGGTGGTCTCGCACATCTCCGATCGCATCGCCGTCACCTATCTCGGCAAGCTGATGGAGCTCGGTCCGACCGAGGACGTGGTCGAGCGGCCACTGCATCCCTATACGCGTGCGCTGCTGTCGGCCGAGCCGGTGCCGTTGCCGTCGCATTTGCGGGTCGACCGCCGCATCATTCTCGAAGGTGAAATTCCGAGCCCGGTGGCGCCGCCATCGGGTTGCCGCTTCCGCACGCGCTGCCCGTCGGTGCAACCGCGTTGCGCCGAAGAAGTGCCAGCCTGGCGCGACGTCAAGCCGGGACACCGCGTGGCCTGTCATTTCGCCACGGCGGACGGTCCACCGCCAGACAATCAAAAAGCGCAACGCGCATCATAATCATCGGGAGGATTTTCGAATGACCACCATCGACCTCAGCAAGCGGACGCTACGCCGTCGTGACATTCTCGCGCTGATGGGTGGCGCCGCCGCCACGGGCGCGCTGGGCCTGCCAGCCTGGGCGCAGGAGGCCAAGAAAGGCGGCGTGCTGAAGGTCGCCGCGCCGGCCAATCCGTCGTCGCTCGATCCGGCCACCGGCGGCGCCGGCTCCGACCACAGCATTCTGTGGACCATGTATGACACGCTGGTGGAGTGGGACTACGAGACGCTGAAGCCGAAGCCGGGCATGGCGAAATGGGCGTTCCCCGATCCGAAGACCATGGTGCTCGACATCAGCGCCGGCATCAAATTCCACGATGGCACACCGATGGATGCCGAGGCCGTCAAATTCAACCTCGAGCGCAACCGCACCGACCAGCGCTCCAACGTCAAGCCCGATCTATCCAGTGTGGATGCGGTCGAGGTCACCGGTCCGCTGCAGGTGACGCTGAAGCTGAAGAATCCCGACACCGCGCTGCCGGCGATCCTGTCGGATCGCGCCGGCATGATGGTGTCGCCGACCAATATCAAGGCGCTCGGCAATGAGACCGATCGCAAGCCGGTCGGCGCCGGGCCGTGGAAATTCGTACGCTGGAACGACAACGAGATCATCGTCGTCACCCGCCATGATCAGTACTGGCGTCAGGGCCGACCTTATCTGGACGGCATCGAATTCAACATCATCCCGGAAAATGCTACCGCTTTGCGTTCGGTCGTCGCCGGCCAGAACGATATGGCGTTCCAGCTGCCGGCGCGATTGAAGCCGGTGATCGAGCGCGCCAAGAATCTGGAAACTGTCAGCTCGCCGACGTTGTATTGTATTCAGGTCTACTTCAATTACGGCCGCGCACCGCTCGACAACGTCAAGGTCCGTCAGGCGATCAACTTCGCGCTCGACCGCGATGCTTTCGTCAAGGCGGCGCTCAACGGCCTTGGCGAACCGGCGCGCATGACGCTGCCGAGCTCGCACTGGGCGTTCAACAAGGACGTCGCGGGGATGTATCCCAACAACACGGAGAAAGCGAAGCAGCTGCTCGCCGAGGCCGGCTACAAGGATGGTCTTGAACTGACCATAGGCGGCTATATGGATCAGGATTCCGTGCGGCGTGGCGAGGTGATCCAGGATCAGCTCGGCAAGGCTGGTATCCGCCTGAAATTCACCCGCGGCACCATCGCCGAAATCAGCGCGCAGTTCTTTGCCACCGAGAAAAAGTTCGACCTTCTTGTCTCGGCATGGACCGGGCGTCCGGATCCGAGCATGACCTACGGGCTGAGCTTCGACAAAGGCGCTTATTACAATGCGGGCCGCAGCGGTGAGCCGGAGTTGTCGAAGTTGATCCAGGAGAGCCGTGTCAGCGAAGATCTCGCCAAGCGCGCCGATGTGTTCGCCAAGATCCAGAAATTCACGGTGGAGAACGCCCTGTCGGCACCGCTCGCATTCCAGTTTGAACTCGATGCGCTGTCCGCCAAGGTGAAGGGCTTCAAGCCCAATCTGCTCGGCAAGCCGAAATTCGAAAACATCTCGCTCGGCTAATCCGTCCGACACAGCAACCGGCGCCGCGATCATCGCGGCGTCCCTAACTGGTGTGAATTGCGCATGTTGAATTCCGGACGTCTCCGCATCATCGGTCGTCGCCTGCTGCAGGCAATCCCGGTGGTGGTGCTGTCGACCTTCATCGTGTTCGGCCTGCTCAAACTGGTGCCGGGCGATGTTGCGGTGACGCTTGCTGGCGACAATGCGTCGGAGCAGCGGATCGCCGAAATCCGCGAGCTCTATGGCCTGAACCAGCCGTTCCTGCTGCAATATGGCTCATGGCTCTGGAAGGCGGCGCATGGCGATCTCTCCAGCTCGCTGATTTCCAACGAAGCGGTGCTGACCTCGATCCAGCGCTGCCTGCCGCATACGCTGCTGATCGTCGCACTCGCGCTGTTCATGGCGATGTTGGTCGGCATCCCCCTGGGCATTGCCGCGGCAACCAAGCCCGGCTCGTGGATCGACGGCTTCGTCATGGCGATTGCCTCACTCGGTGTCGCCGTGCCGAATTTCTGGCTCGGCATGCTGCTGGTGGCGTTCTTCTCGCTGCAGCTCAATTGGCTGCCGGCCACGGGTGCGGTATCGCTCATGAAAGATCCGTGGGCGTCGCTCAGTCATGCCATCCTGCCGGCGGTAGCGCTCGCGTCCGGAGGCATTGCCGAGGTGGCGCGGCAATTGCGGTCGTCACTCGTCGAGATACTGTCGTCGCAACAGGTTCGCACGCTGCACGCCAAGGGGTTGCCGCCATCGTCGATCCTGTGGCGTCACGGCTTGAAGAATGTCAGCGTCAACCTGCTCACCGTCGTCAGCCTGCTCGCGAACCGCCTGCTCGCGGCGACCGTCGTGGTCGAGGCCGTGTTCGCGATTCCCGGCATGGGCGGGTTGATCGTCAACGGCGCGATGAACCGCGATTTCCCCGTGGTGCAGGGCGTGGTGTTCACCATGGTCCTGATTGTCGTCACGCTCAATCTGCTCACAGACATTCTGTACAGCGTCCTCGATCCGAGGATTTCATCATGACGGATGCTGTGATGGCGCCCGAGCGCCGGCCGGGACGTTTCTCGGGTTTTGTACGCTGGTTCGTCAGTGATCTACGCGGCGCTTTCAGCCTGACTTTCCTCGTCGCGCTGTTCACGATCTCGGTCCTCGGCCCGTGGATCTCGCCATACGCGCCGGCCGCACAGGATCTCGACGCGGCGTTGGCGACCATGTCGACTCAACATTGGCTGGGCGCTGACGATCTCGGTCGCGATACGCTCAGCCGCCTGATCTATGGCGGTATGGCGTCGCTCTATGCGAGCTTCCTTGCGGTCACGATCGCCGTTCTGATCGGCGTGCCGGTCGGCATTCTCGCCGGCTATCTTGGCGGCTGGGTCGATACGGTGATCAGCCGCGTCATCGACAGCTTCCTGTCGTTCCCGGCCATCGTGCTGGCGATCGCCGTGACAGGTGCACTCGGCATCGGCCTCACGAACGGCATGATATCGGTTGGCATCGTGTTTTCGCCGCAGCTTGCGCGCCTCGTCCGTGCGCGCACGCTGGTGGTGCGCAATGAGCTTTATGTCGATGCCGCGCGTTGCTTCGGCGGATCAACGCCGCGTATCCTGTGGCGCCACGTGCTGCCGAATGCGATCCAGCCCGTGATCGTTCAGGTAACGCTACTGCTCGCAGCGGCATTGCTTGCTGAAGCCAGTCTCAGCTTCCTCGGTCTCGGCATCCAGCCGCCAGATCCGAGCTGGGGTTCGATGCTGGCGCGCGCCTATCAGAACATGGAAATCGCGCCCGAGCAGATGTATCCGCCCGGCCTCGCCATCCTGTTCACCGCACTGGCCTTCAACACATTGGGTGAATCGCTGCGCGTCGCGCTCGACCCGACCATGAAACGCAACTGACCAAGACCAAGAACAAGGAAGACGGTGATGGCCGCAAGCGCTGAAGAAACTGAATATCTCGCCATGCTGCACGAGCTGTGGGCTAAGGCCTGGCCGAAGGGCACGCCGGACAAGCCGCAATATCTGCATGGCGAGGTGGCGCTCACCGAATATTTGCGCGCGTGGGCCAAGCGTAATCCTGAAAAGCCTGCGGTGATCTTTTACGGTCACGTCACCACCTATGCCGAACTCGACGCGCAGAGTGATCGCTTCGCAGCGTTGCTGATGGAGAAGGGCGTCCGCAAGGGCGACCGTGTCGCGGTGTTCCTGCCGAACTGCCCGCAATTCCATATCGTGTTCTTCGGCATCCTCAAGCTCGGCGCCATTCATGTGCCAGTGAGCCCGCTGTCACGCGCGTTCGAATTGTCCTACGAGTTGAATGATACCGACGCCGAGGTCATCGTGGTGCTGGATCAATTGGCGCCTGTGGTCGACCAGGTGCGGAGCGAGTCCAAGCTGCGCGAAGTGATCGTTACCAGTTTTGCGGATGTGCTTCCGGCCAAGCCGACCATTCCCGTTCCAGACTCGATCAGTGCGCCGCGCATTGCCATATCCGGTGCGACCGATCTGTTACCGGCGCTGGCTGCGCTGCCCGCGCCAAAGCCGCTGCCGCCCGCCGGGCTCGATGATATCGCTGCGCTGAATTACACCGGTGGCACCACCGGCATGCCCAAAGGCTGCGTGCACACCCAGCGCGATATGGTCTATACGGCCGCCGCCAATCACGGCATCTCCGTCGTCGCCAATGAAGACAGCGTCTTTCTGTCGTTCTTCCCGGAGTTCTGGATTGCCGGCGAGAATTTCGGCCTGATCTTTCCGATGTTTACGGGCGCAACGCTTGTCCTGCTGGCCCGCTGGGATGCGATCGGGGCACTGTCGGCCATCGCTCGCTACAAGGTCAATGTCACTGCGATGCCGGTCGATGGCGCTGTCGAACTGATGGACCATCCGCGCTTCAAGGAATTCGACCTGTCGTCGCTCAATCAGGTGCGCGTCGTGTCCTTCGTGAAGAAGCTCAATCCGGCCTATCGCAAACGCTGGAAGGATCTCACCGGAACGATCCTTACGGAGGCTTCGTGGGGGATGACGGAAACGCATACGTCCAACACCCTCACGGCAGGATTCCAGGACGATGATTTCGACCTTCTGTCGCAGCCGATCTTCGTTGGGCTCCCGGTGCCCGGCGCCGAGTTCAAGATCACCGATTTCGAGACAGGTGAACTCGTGCCGCTCGGTGGCGAGGGCGAGATCCGCGTGCGGACACCATCGCTGCTAAAGAGCTACTGGAATAAGCCGGAAGCAACAGCGGAGTCGTTGATCGATGGCTGGCTGCGGACGGGTGATATCGGCACCATCGATACCGACGGCTTCCTGCATTTCCTCGGTCGTCGCAAAGAGATGCTGAAAGTCAAGGGCATGAGCGTATTCCCGCCGGAGATCGAGGCGCTGCTCGGTCAGCATCCGAAGGTTCTCGGATCGGGCGTGGTCGGTCGCGAAGATGCCAGCAAGGGACAGATGCCCGTTGCCTTCATCCAGCTCAAGCCCGAAGAGAGGGGCACCATCACGCCAGCAGAACTGCAGGCGTGGTGTGCCGAACGAATGGCCGTCTACAAGGTGCCTGAGATCCGCATCATCGACGCGCTGCCGATGACGGCCACCGGCAAGGTGAAGAAGCAGGAACTCGACGCCAACGCGCCGCAGTAAATCGAAACGTTACATGGCCCCGGGTGTGGATGATGCCACCCCGGATCGCGTCTGTTGTTCACGGAGAGTTTTAATGCCCTTTCGCAAGTTGCTGATTGCCAATCGTGGCGAGATCGCCATTCGTATCGCACGCGCCGCGGCGGACGCCGGCCTTGCCACCGTCGCGATGTATCCGGCCGATGACGCGCTGTCGCTGCATGTACGGATCGCTGACGAGTCCACGGAAATCCCCGGCCGTGGTGCGCGTGCTTATCTCGATATCGAAGGTGTGATTGGTGCCGCGAAAGCCACCGGCTGTGACGCGCTGCATCCGGGCTACGGCTTTCTCAGCGAGAACGCCGATCTGGCCCGCCGCTGCGCCGAAGAGGGCATTACCTTTGTCGGCCCGTCACCCGCGGCATTGCAGCTGTTCGGCGACAAGGTCGCGGCCAAGCAACTCGCCAAGCGCTGTGGTGTGCCGATCATCGCGGGCACCACGGGCCCCTCGACGCTTGATGAGGTGAAAGCGTTTTTCACATCGCTGGGTAGCAATGCCGCCGTGATGATCAAGGCGATGGCTGGCGGCGGCGGCCGCGGCATGCGCGTTGTCGAGCGCGCGGAGGATCTCGACGACGCCTATGCGCGTTGCCAGTCCGAAGCCAAGGCGGCCTTCGGCAGCGACGGCGTCTATGTCGAGCGTCTCATTCGCAATGCCCGTCATATCGAAGTGCAAATCATCGGTGATCGGCACGGCGATATCAGTCAGCTCTGGGAGCGTGAATGCACCATCCAGCGCCGCAATCAGAAGCTGGTCGAAGTTGCGCCGAGTCCGTCGCTGTCACATAAATTGCGCAGCCGCATCGTTGAAGCTGCCAAAAATCTTGCGGCGGAGGCGAAGTATGACAGCCTCGGCACGTTCGAATTCCTGGTCGATGGCGAGGCTGGCGAGGGCGATGGCGCCTTCGCCTTCATCGAGGCCAATCCGCGGCTGCAAGTCGAACACACCGTGACCGAGGAAGTGCTGTCGGTCGATCTGGTGCGGTCGCAGCTCGCCGTTGCCGGTGGCGCCACGCTGGCGTCGCTCGGTCTCGATCAGGCCTCGGTGCCGAGTCCGCGCGGCTTCGCCATGCAGCTCCGCATCAATATGGAGACCATGGATGCCACCGGCGCCACCAAGCCGACCGGCGGCACGCTCGCGATTTTCGAGCCACCGTCAGGCCCGGGCGTGCGTGTCGATACGTTCGGTTATGCCGGTTACAAGACCAGTGCGGCCTTCGACTCGTTGCTGGCCAAGGTGATCGTCCACACGCCGTCGTCGAAATGGGCCGACGCCATCGCCAAGGGCACGCGGGCGTTACGCGAATTCCGCATCGAGGGCGTCGCCACCAATATCCCGTTGATGCAGGCGATCCTGGCCAACGCCGATTTCCAGGCCAATCGGATCAACACCAGCTTCATCGATCGCAACGTCTCCGATCTGGTCGCTGCCACACTGACAGCGGGCAAGCCGCTATTCGCCGCCAGCGGATCAATCGGTGATGCACGGACCTCCGCCGGCGTCGTACAGCCCGCGCCGGAAGGATCGATCCCGGTCGCGGCGCCGCTGCAGGGCACGGTCGTGTCCATTCCGGTGGCCGAAGGCGATGTTGTCAGGCCCGGCCAGCAACTCGCCATCATCGAATCCATGAAGATGGAGCATCTGGTGACTGCGGAGCAGGGCGGTCGCGTCACCCGGATCGCGGCATCCGATGGCGTCACGTTGATGCAGGGCGAGCCCATACTTTACATCGAACCGCAGGACGTGGCCGGCGACCTCGCCACGCAAGAAGCCGATATCGATCTCGACCACATTCGTCCCGACCTTGCCGAACTGATCGCTCGCCAGGGGATCACGCTCGATGAAAACCGGCCCTCTTCGGTCGAGCGCCGGCGCAAGACCAATCAGCGCACCGCGCGCGAGAATATTGCGCAACTGGTCGATGACGGCTCGTTCATGGAATATGGCAGCCTCGCCATCGCCGGCCAGCGGCGCCGCCGCGCGGTCGATGATCTCATCAAGAACACGCCGGCCGATGGTCTGGTCGCCGGTCCGGCCACGGTCAATGCCGCCAAATTCGGCGAGCATGAGGCTCGCTGCATGGTGATTTCCTATGATTACACCGTGCTGGCGGGTACCCAGGGCCATATGAATCACAAGAAGATCGACCGCATGCTGTCGCTGGTCGAGCAGTGGAAAATGCCGCTGGTGTTCTATGCCGAAGGCGGCGGTGGTCGTCCCGGCGATACCGATCGGCTCGGCATGACGGGTCTCGACGGGCCGTCTTTCGTGCAATTCGCGAAACTTTCGGGTCTCGTCCCGGTGGTCGGCGTGGTGTCTGGCTATTGCTTCGCGGGCAATGCTGCGATGCTCGGTTGTTGTGACGTTATCATCGCCACGAAGAACGCCTCGATCGGCATGGGGGGTCCTGCGATGATCGAAGGCGGGGGTCTCGGCGTCTATCATCCGGCCGAAGTCGGACCCGTCTCTTTCCAGTCACCGAACGGCGTCATCGATATTCTCGTCGAGGACGAAGAGGAAGCGACACGGGCCGCGCAGAAATATCTGTCCTACTTCCAAGGCGCCGTCACCGAATGGCGTGCGCCTGACCAGCGCCTGCTGCGGCGTGCGATTCCGGAGAACCGGTTGCGCGTCTATGACATCCGCGTGGTGATCGATCTGATCGCTGATGAGGATTCCGTGCTCGAAATCCGGCGCGATTTCGGCGTCGGCATGATCACTGCGTTCATTCGTATCGAAGGCAAGCCATTCGGCCTGATTGCCAACAATCCGAAACATCTCGGCGGCGCCATCGACGCCGCGGCCGGCGACAAGGCCGCGCGCTTCTTGCAGCTCTGCGATGCATTCGACATTCCGATCGTGTCACTCTGCGATACGCCGGGCTTCATGGTTGGGCCGGAGGCGGAGAAGACCGCGATCGTGCGCCATGTCGCGCGTATGTTTGTCACCGGCGCGAGCATCACAGTGCCGTTGTTCGGCATCGTGCTGCGCAAGGGCTATGGGCTCGGTGCCCAGTCGATGATCGGCGGCGGTTTTCATGCCTCGTTCTTCACCGCGGCGTGGCCGACCGGCGAATTCGGCGGCATGGGGCTGGAAGGCTACGTCCGGCTCGGCTTCCGCAAGGAAATGGAGGCAATCGCCGATCCGGTGGAGCGCGAGACCTATTACAAGAACAAGGTCGCCGAACTCTATGCCAACGGGAAGGCGACCTCGATCGCCTCGGTGTTCGAGATCGACAATGTCATCGACCCCGCCGAGACGCGCCGCTGGGTGATGGCCGGCCTGCGTTCGGTGCCGAAGCCGCCGCAACGCGAGGGTCGCAAGCGCCCCTGTGTCGATACCTGGTAGCCACAACGAACCGACGGCTCACATTCCCGGAGGAGTTTCCAATGATATCAAAAGCATTCGATACGGTGATTGAGGACGCCGGAAATGCACTGATCGGCCCGTGGCGACAGCCCCGACAGATGCTCCATGCGCAGACTTACGACTCTCACGCATCCATCCACGACGATGCCACCGCGCAGAAGCTCGGCTTCAAGGGCGGGACCATCGAGGGCCCGACCCATTTCAGCCAGTTTGCACCGCTCTGCGAACGACTGTGGGGCAAGGACTGGTTCGAGACGGGCTGCATCTCGGCGCATTATCGTGCTGCCGCCTTTGAGGGCGAGGAGGTACAGGCCATTGTCGAAAAGCCGATCGATGGCGGGCATTATTGCACGATCAGGATGGTGAAGCGTGATGGCACCGAAGTGTTGCGCGGCAGTGCATCGATCGGCAGTGACGCGCCGGCCTCCGCCCTGGATATCCGACTCACTGAGCTGAAGCCGCTGAGTGATGCCGTAATCTTGCGCGACATCAAGCTCGGCATGACCACAGCACCGCAGATTGTCCGGATGGATTTCGATCAGAACATGGGCGAGCTCTATCCATTCTCGCTTGAACAGAAGCTTAAGGTCATCACTGAGCCGTCGCCCTATTACGCGCCAGAGAGCGCTGGCAACTCGCCATGGGGACGCGCGATCATTCCGATGGAAATGCTCAGTGTGTTATTTCAGCACGGCAGCAAGAAGGATCGTCTGCCGGTCAAGGGGCCGGCAGTCGGCTTGTTCGCCGATCAGGAAATCCGGTTGTTACGAGGTCCGTTGTTTGTTGGAGAAGACTACCGCATAGACCGAAAGGTCGTCGCGATGTCCGGCAGCAAACGCACCGAGAGTCTGTGGGTGCGCACCGAAGTCTTCCATAGCTCGAACGCGCAGGTCGCGACGATGCTGCTCAATCTGGCGACGCTCAAGGAATCCTACGCCAGCTACGACCAAGAATTCGCTGCGCTTCCTCGAAGCCGCGCGTAGCCTGATACGCTATCTTTGGTTCAAGGGGCGGCCAGGCCGGGACAAAGAGCGTCGGCAATCAGACAGAATCATCCCGGGATGTGACGCTCGTCACATCCACCTCCAGCGGGACGCAGTAAGGCTATGTGCCTTATCTGGAGGCAATCATGAGTGCATCGGAAGATAAACTGGAGCAGTCCTATCGTCGATTATACCATCGCTTGATGATCGGGGCCGGAGTGATTTGCGCCGTCCTCATGTGTGCGATCGTGGTTGGGCAAACCGCCGCAGTCCCCGCCATCATGAAGCAAATCGTTTCAGGCTTTAACGATGTACATCCGTCGTCAGGGGCGGAGGAGCCGTCGCTACGCGTAGGTCGCAGTTGTCGGCTGAAGAACTCCTGGTCTATGATCGGGATAGTACCATTCGGTCCGGCGGCAGGTATCGATGACAACGGCTGGCGTATCAAAGTCGAGTCGCGTGGCGACGTGGTTGCAATCTAGTCGTCAGGAGCGGCGTCCTGAAATCGCCGTTGTTCAAGTCTAGCTAACAAGTTCTTGGCGGGAAAAATTGAGTGTGATCCGCCCGTGATACCGAGTTTGTGCGCATTAGTGCACAAGAGTGCGGATCAGAACAGTGACCAGCGAGGCTGATGGCTAGATCAAGCGCTTCACTCGCATTCGAGAATCCGGAATGGGTGGTGCGCACACTGCTCTTCGTGGACGTGGTCGAGTCCGTGCGATTGATGGAAGAGAACGAGGCCAGCACCGTACAGCGATGGCGTAAACTCGTTAAAATGATAGATGAAGATATCCTGCCGCGGTTCGAGGGGCGGCTTGTAAAGAGCCTTGGGGATGGGCTCCTGATGGAATTCCCTCAATCTCCCCTCGCGGTGAAAGCTGCCTTTGCAGTCCAGAATGCGTGTGCGGTTATCAATGAAGGCGTTCCGCAAGATCAGTATATCCTCGTCCGTGAAGGAGCTCACGTCGGTCATCTTCTTGCCGACGAGCACGATGTTTACGGGGCTGACGTTAACCTTGCAGCCCGACTCACAGGTTTAGCGGGGCCGGGGGAAATTGTTGTATCGGCCGATGTTCGCGACCAACTCGTGCCTGTATTGGATGCCGACGTCGAGGATTTGGGAGCTTGTTACCTTAAACATGTGCATGAACCCGTTCGAGCGTATCGTGTCGGCCCACCAGGGCCGCGACCCGTGATCGAGCCAGGTGCTGTATCAATGCCGAAGTTGCGCGCCACTGTCGCGGTCGTGCCTTTTGCCGGGCTGGATGATGGTCCGGAACATCGGGTCATTGGCGAAGTGCTCGCCGACGAAGTCATATCCGCGCTTTCGCGTTCATCGGAGCTGAACGTCATCTCGCGCCTGTCGACGTCTGTCTTTCGCGGGCGGGATAGTTCGGTCGAGGAGATCAGTAGCTATTTGACGGCGAACTACGTTCTGTCGGGCTCTTACCGCAAGGCCGGAAGTAAGTTGCGGGTGAACCTCGAACTGGCATCTTCGTCGAATCTGACGATCGTTTGGTCTGATTCGTTTGTTTGTAGCGCGACAGCTTTGATCAGCGGAAAGGACGGTGCTGTCGCGGGTATTGTGACGGCGGTCAGCTTGGCGATCATGGCGCGCGAGCTTGAACGCGCGCAGTCGCAATCACTCCCGACCGTCGAGAGCTACACGTTGTTGATGGGGGCGATCGCGCTCATGCATCGCCTTTCGGTGCAGGATTTTGACAGGTCGCGTCAGATGCTCCAGGTCCTGACCGAGCGTATGCCCCGCCAGGCCGTACCATGGGCATGGATGGCCAAGTGGCACATATTGCGGGTCCAGCAGGGATGGACCGATGACTGGAGTGCGGATACGCAACTGGCGCTCGATTGCGGGCGGCGAGCGCTGAGTGCCGATCCGCGCTGTTCCCTCGCGCTGGTGGTTATGGGCTTTGCTCATACCAATCTGCTGAAACAATTTGACGTCGCGCAGGAGCAGTATGACCTCGCGCTGCGCGTCAATCCCAACGATGCGATGGCGTGGCTGCTAAAGGGAACGCTTCTCGCCTTCAAGGATGCAGGAAAGTCGGCAGTCGAGCACACCGAGCACGCGCTGAAACTGTCGCCGCTGGATCCTCACAGATACTTCTACGATTCCCTGGCCGCAACGGCTGCTCTCTCCGCCGGGCAATACAAGCGTGCCATCGATCTTGCCAACCGTTCGTTGCGCGCAAATCGCACGCATACATCCACGTTTCGCGCGCTGGCCATCGCGCAATGGCAACTCGGCCTTCATCAAGAGGCACGCAAGACGGTGACCGAATTGATGAAACTTGAGCCGGGCTTGACCGTCGCGAAATATCGCGAGCGTCACCCTAGTGGGGGATATGAAACTGGCCGCATTTGGTCGAGCGCATTGCAGGGAGCTGGCGTACCGAATTAGCAGAACGGGAGCAAAAACATGTGCACGATGGGTCCTGAAGGCGGCGCAGGAGGTGCGGGCGGCGCAGGCGGCGCCGGTGGTGCTGGGGGAGCGGGCGGTGCCGGAGGTGCAGGCGGTGCTGGAGCTGGGCCCTACGGCAGTTATGGATCGCCGCTGGTTGCCGATGCACTCGTCAAGCACCGCGACGGTATCGTCGGAAGCTGGCTCGGTCAGACCGTCAATCGGTCGCCACGTGCGCTGGACGACAAGAAGAACCTCGCGCTCTGGGAGCCGTGGGTGCGGGCGGCGGTCATAGACTTCGAACTGCTGTCGCACCTCCATTTTACAAGCCACTCAGAGAAATTCAGCTACAAGCATCAGGGCAAGAACGTCTCCCGGACACCGAGCGAGAAGTCGGTCACGGTCTGGCAGTTCCACGTTCAAACCACAGCGACTGATCCGTCCCCCAAAGCGAAATCGAACCGAATTGCGACTTTGATTCGCCCGCCGGTCGACACTTTCAAAGGCCAGCTGGATTTTCTGGATCAATACGCCGATCTTCGCGAGGATCGTGTTTCGGAAATCGTGACCCAGCTCGGCCCTCAATATGCGTTCTGGAGTTCGGTCGTGAACTTGCATCCGGATCGCACCAAGAAGACGATCGAGCTGCTCGATGCTGCGCTTCGGTTTGCGACCGCGGTGGAAATGCGCATCAAGCATGCTCTGGCGTGCTGGCGGCCGTATGAGCTGTCGTCTCAGGTTCAACCAATCATTCTGACACCGGGCCACGGTACATTTCCGAGCGGTCATTCAACCGAAAATCACATGATTGCGCGCATCCTGTGGGAGCTGTACGGGCGCGAACCGAGACTAGGTGAGCAGTTGATGCGACAGGCGGCGCGCATCGCGGTCAACCGCACAGTGGCGGGTGTCCATTTCCCGGTCGACACTGCGGCCGGTCAGGTGCTTGGACTGTCACTTGCCCGCTATTTTATTCTGCGGGCGAAAGGTGGGCCGAGGTTCAACGCTTGGCGTTTTGACGGCGGGCGATACGGAGCTACTCAGGACTTCAATTTCCATGATTTCTATAATCCAGCAAACGGACAGGAAAAGCTGAGCCCCCTGATTGATCCGCCCTATGTCGATTTTCTCGCCTCCACGCCGCCAGCTGTATCACCGATTATGAAGTGGCTGTGGGACGCGGCGCTTGCAGAGGTGAAGTAGCTGCTGGGAAATGGCGGTAGGGCGATCGCATTCGCGAGGTGTGCGTTATGGCAGAACAACGGAAGCGGGTTTCACCTTATCTCGAATGGGCGGTGCTGACGGAGTTCGCTTATCTCCCGGGTGAGTGGTTCTGGGTCTTGCTGGAGCTTGATGGACCAGCAGAAGCCCTTGCCCGTTCCGTTGTGCGCTCGGGGCTAGATCAGTTCCTTCGAATTCCCGCGGTCTATCAGGAGGCGCCACCGTCGCTGAGAGGTGCCGATCTAACATGCTGTATGGCGATTGCGAGACGCGAGGCTCTTTCCGCATTTGTTTCCGGCAAGGTATCGCGCGGCGACGCCAAACAGTTTGCGCCCCTGCTGTCCTCGATCAATCGAATCGAGCTTGGAACGCCGACGACGAATCTGTTCGAGAAGACTGAACCGATCGAGCAGCAGTTGCTCGCCACGAGTCCGTCGCGGCGGGCAATTGTCGCGATCATCGATGACGGATTGGCGTTCGCCCATGAGAGATTCCGCTTTCAGGATGGCCGATCGCGGGTGAAGTATTTGTGGAACCAGGACGATCACACAAATACAGGCATGCCGGCCGGCTTCGGCTGGGGGCGCGAGCTGCAGGAGAACGAGATCAATCAAATTCTGGCGTCCTGCACGCATACGGGATTGCTGGATGAGGATGAGTTCTATCGGTTGGCCGGTCAGAAGCTGGCTGCTCGCCGCGCCAAGCACGGTACGCACGTCATGGACATTGCTTGCGGGCTCGATCCGAAACATGCGGCTCCCGAAGATCCCAGCCTTCCCTATATCATCGGCGTTCAATTGCCGAAGTGGGTGACAGAAGAGACGTCGGGCGCATTCCTGACTCCGAATGTTTACGCCGCCATCTCCTATGTGCTCAGTCGTGCGGATCAGATCTCGGCCGCCGAAGGAACGGGGCCGATCCCTGTGGTCATCAATTTGAGTTATGGGACCATTGCCGGCCCGCACGATGGTACGTCACAGCTGGAAGCTGCGATCGATCAGTTGATAGCGTCACGCACCGCACCGCTCAGGGTCGTTCTGCCAGCCGGAAATCACTATCTGGCGCGATGTCATGCCTTGGTCGAACTGTCTCAGGCATCAAGCCCTGGCCAATCGCCCAAGCGCTTGCGGTGGCGCGTGCAGCCCGACGATAAGGCCAACAGCTTTATGGAGCTGTGGCTGCCCAAACAGGCAACAGAGAAGTCCCAGCCCGAAATCGCCATAAGGATTACCACTCCGACCAACCAGCGCAGTCCTTGGATTGGGGCTAACCAGAACTGGCAGTGGCGCATATCAGGCCAGCTCCGGTTTTTCGCGAAATACTACACTGCAGTCGGGGAGCGATCGCAGATATTCCTTGCTATGGCGCCCACGGCTGATCTCGCAATGCCCTCGCTGACTGCGCCGTCCGGGACATGGCTGATCGAACTCAAAAACAAAGGGGCAGCCACGACAGTCGATGTTTGGGTTCAGCGCGGCGACACGCCATTTGGCTATCCGTTGTCAGGGCGACAATCTCGGCTTGAAGACGAGAATTACGTGCGCTTCGATCTTGCCGGACGACCGGAGCAAGATGACAAGGGCTCCAGCCCGGTCCGGCGAGAAAGTACGATCAACGCATTGGCAACAGGAACGCACGCGATCGTCGTGGGTGCATATCTTCGTAGCGACAAGGCCGTCAGTGAGTATTCGGGGGCCGGAGGGCGCGCGACATCAGGTGGCACGTCCCCCATCCGAAGCCCCGATGTGTCGGCAGTTGGAGACGAGTCGCCAGTGCACAGGAATCTGCTTGCCGCCGGTACACGCAGCGGTTCCGTTGTGACGATGAATGGGACAAGTGTCGCGGCTCCGCAGGTGACACGGTTGATCTCGGAGTTGATGATTTCGCAGCTTGCTTGCGATCGTCCGGACGTACAGCGCATCGCGAAAACAGGAGACACAAAGGCGCCAGGTCCCGGCTCACCATTGGCTGTGCGGATCGGGGCTGGCCGGCTGGATCGGTGCGGACGTCCAAACAGACCTTGATTTGGGACCGGTGCGGAGCACAGGGAACATCGCGGTGTCGAAAGCGAAGGCAGCGAGCTCAGCGAGCCGTCAGGCAGCAATGCGCATGAACGCGATCTTCAGCGACCTCGCGCCCGAGACGGTTGCCCAGCTGTTTCATCGCGCGTCTTTCCAGACCTTCGAACGGGGAGACTACATTTTTCGACGCGGAGACCCTGGGACGTGCCTGTTTGGAGTTGTGGAAGGCTCGGTGAGGATGTGTGCATCCTCTCCTGACGGTAAGAGCGCGGTATTAAATCTGATCGGTGCCGGTCAGACATTTGGCGAGATTGCTGTTTTGGATGGCCTCGACCGAACAACCGATGCAATCGCGAACAGCGATTGTGAAATCTGGGGAATTGCGCGGCGCGATCTGATCCCCCTGGTTAGAGCCGAGCCGGCTTTGGCTGCAAAGTTCATTGACTTGTTATGCGCGCGCCTGAGATGGACGAGCGAGCATCTGGAAGAGGTGATCCTTCACGGTCTCGAGGCTCGTCTTGCCCATATCGTCATAAAGTTTGCGGAGCCGAATGTGCAAATGGATGGACCCCTTGTGGTGAATATGACGCAACAGAGTGTTAGCGAGATGGTGGGCATTTCGCGGGAGCGCGCAAATAAAATCATATCCGCTTGGGCCGATCGCGGCTGGGTTCTGGTCAAGAATCGTACACTTGTCCTTCTCGATACTCAGGCGTTGAAGAACGTCGCCACGCGAAGTTAGAACGTGACGGTGCTTTACCGATCGGATGTGCATTTTTGCGCCGAGCAGTGAAAAGATCTGATGCTTTCGATCTCCCGAGAGAAGCGGGCTAGAGGACGAAGACCGCGCGACGCGGGATCGACGAAGCTACTGGTAAAAAGTTGCAATCGGGATAGTTGCTGAGGCTTTCTGCTGATGTTGAGTTCGACCGCAACAACATCAACCTGACTCACATCTTCAAATCGTCCGGTTTAAAATCGAGCCCGATGTCGAGAACGCCGACGCTATGGGTGAGCCATCCGATCGAGATCAGATCGACGCCGGTCGCAGCGATGTGTGGCGCTGTAGCGGGCGTGATGCGGCCGGAGGCTTCGGTTACCGCCCGACCTGCGACCATCGCGACGGCTTCCGTGAGCGTGGGTGGATCCATATTGTCAAGGAGTACCGCGTCTACACCGTGATCGAGCGCCTCGCGCAGCTGATCGAGCGTGTCGACTTCGAGTTCGATCTTGACCAGATGCCCGACACCGGTTTTCGCCCGCTTCAGCGCCTCGGTTACGCTGCCGGCAATGGCGACGTGATTGTCCTTGATGAGCACGGCATCGTCGAGGCCGAACCGGTGATTGCTGCCACCGCCAACGCGGATCGCATATTTTTCGATGGCGCGCAGCCCTGGCGTTGTCTTGCGCGTGCAGACAATTTTCGTCTGGTAGTCTCGGACCGCTGCAACCACAGAGGCAGTCGCCGTCGCGATTCCGCTCAGGCGGCACAGGAAATTCAATGCGACCCGTTCAGCGGTCAAAATACCTCGCGCGGGGCCGGTGATCGTGGCGATCACGTCGCCGGGCGCCAGGACTGCGCCGTCGTTGCGCTCGATATGCATCTCGATCGCGGGATCGATCAGTTGAAAGGCCAGTCGAGCGAGGTCGAGCCCGGCCACCACGCCGGGCTGGCGCGCAACAAGAAGTGTCGTGGCGCGTCGGCCGGCTGGCACGATCGCATCGGTCGTGAGATCGCCGGCTCGTCCGAGATCTTCAAGCAACGCCATGCGAACCAATGGCTCGATCATGACATGGGGGAGCGGTGAGGGCGTCATGGCGATCCTTTGGGTTAGGCGACGAGTTCCGGGATGTCGTCTCGCGCGGCTTGAAGCGCGTCATCAAGGCGCAGCGTCGAACGCTGTGCCAGACTCGTGTGTTTCGGGAAGTCGGTGCGTGCATGCGCGCCGCGGCTTTCTTGGCGGCGCAAGGCAGCGATCACGATCATCAGGCCGACAATTGCGGGATCGCTCGCAGCTTGCTGCGAGATCGCGAGGGGATAGAGCGCGCGGGCGGCGGCACGCAGGCCTTCGCCATCGCGCAACACGCCTGCGGCACGCGACAGAATAGGGCGCACCGAACTTGGATCGCTGCCTGTTACTCCACCGGGCAACAGTGGCTGCCGCCGCCGGATGGAGGTCGTTGCGGCAATATTCTCGGCAACCCAGCCGCCACACACGGCCGCCTCAAGGAGTGAATTACTGGCAAGCCGGTTTGCGCCGTGCAGGCCAGTGCAGGCAGCTTCGCCGCAGGCCCACAGACCGTCGACGGAGGTCCGCCCGGTCCGGTCGACGAGTATGCCGCCCATGTGGTAGTGCGCAGCGGGACGGACTGGGATTGGCTGCGTAACCGGATCGATTCCTGCATCGCGACAAAGTGCCGTGATGGCCGGGAACCGCCGCGCAAAGTCGAGTCCCTTCACGCCCCTTGCGTCGAGAAAAACCCGATGCCCCGCCGCCATGTGCCGCCAGACGGCACGTGCCACGATATCGCGGGACGCAAGCTCGGCGCCCGGGACACCGGCCATGAAGCGATCGCCATTTCCATCGACCAGGATCGCGCCTTCTCCGCGTACGGCCTCACTGATGAGCTTCAGTGGAGAGGACTTGCTGTCGAGCGCCGTCGGATGGAATTGGATAAATTCAAGATCGGCCATGACGGCGCCGGCGCGTGCTGCGAGCGCGAGGCCCTGGCCAAAGGATCCAGCCGGATTCGTCCCATGCAGAAACAGACCTCCGATGCCACCGGTCGCGATGACGACACGATCGGTGGCAAAGAGCACGGGTCCTCGACCGGTATGGCCGAGAAGACCCACCACTGCATTGTCTTCGACGACCAGGCGCTGTGCCGTGGCTCCCTCGATCACCGTGATTGAAGGCGTCTTGCGGACCTTGCGGACCAGGGCTCGCATAACGTCCCGGCCTGTTGCGTCACCCCCGGCATGGACGATCCGGCGGCGCGAATGCGCGGCCTCGAGGCCGAGGCCGATCTTGCCGCAGGCATCCCGATCGAAAATGACGCCGAGCCGCGCCAACTGTTCGATCGCGGCGGGCGCTGCGGCGAGGATTGAGGCCGCGATGGTTTCGTCGCACAAGCCATCACCGGCGGCGAGTGTGTCCGCCAGATGCAGCGAAGCACTATCATCCGCCCCGATACTGGCAGCGATACCGCCTTGCGCGAGTGCGCTCGACGATTCCGAGCCCAGCGGCGCGCCGGTCAGAAGCAATACTGGCCGCGGCGCCAGCGCCAGGGCGGTCATGAGGCCGGCGATGCCGCCGCCGATAATGACGGGAGCGCCGTCCGTATCGTGTAATGCTGTCATGTGACGGCCAGCATTCGTTCGACCGCGAGGCGTGCGCGCGCTGCGACACTGTCGTCGATCGTGACCTCGTGCTGCATCGTCTCCAACGCGTGACGGATGTTGCCGAGCGTGATCGTCTTCATGTGTGGACAAAGATTGCACGGACGAATGAATTCGAGGTCCGGGTACTGGATGGCGACATTGTCGCTCATCGAGCATTCCGTCAGAAGCACGACCCGCGGTGGTCGTTTGCTTACGACGTAGGACGACATGGCGGCCGTGGAGCCGGAGAAATCGGCCTCCGCCAGCACGTCCGGCGGGCATTCCGGGTGCGCCAGTACGACGACGCCCGGGTGGTTCTCGCGCAATTGCCGCACCTCGTCGGCGCTGAAGCGCTCGTGCACCTCGCAATGACCGGTCCAGGTAATCACCTTGACATTGCTCTCGGCAGCGATGTTCCTGGCCAGATATTCGTCCGGCAGCATGATCACGCGTTCAACGCCAAGCGACTCGATCACCGCCTTGGCATTGCCCGAGGTGCAGCAGATATCCGACTCGGCTTTCACCGCAGCTGAAGTGTTCACATAAGTCACGATCGGCACGCCGGGATAATTTTGCCGCAGCAGCCTCACGTCCTCGGGCGTAATGGAGTCGGCGAGCGAGCAGCCGGCGCCGCGATCCGGAATCAGCACGGTCTTCGACGGATTGAGTAATTTGGCCGTCTCGGCCATGAAGTGAACACCGGCGAGAACGATGACGTCTGCTTCCACGTGCATCGCTTCACGCGCCAAAGCGAGACTGTCGCCGACAATGTCCGCGACGCAGTGGAAGATGTCCGGTGTCTGATAGTTGTGGGCAAGGATGACCGCGTTGCGGCTTTTCTTCAACGCGATGATCGCGTCGATGTCTTCTGACAGCATCGACCATTCGATCGCGGGGATCGCGTGGCGCACTTTCGCGTAGAGATGTTCCGAAGGACGCAGGTCGGGTATGGACAGCATATCATATACTCTCATTGAGCATATGTTATACTGTAATCGAGTATAAGCCTTGTCAAGCCCCCGAGACGGGAAGTTTGGTTCCGGCGATGGCGCGTTCCGCAAGGACGGCGCGGCGAAAGCGGAAGAGTTTTGCCGGACGTCCGCCGGTGTCCTGGCTCGTTTCGCCAGTTTCCTCAACGAGTTCCTGCTGCTCGATCAGGCGGCGGAAATTCGGCTTGTGCACTTGCCGTCCCGCCAGCGCCTCAACACAGCGTTGCAATTGCAGCAGCGTGAATGTGTCCGGCATCAATTCAAATACGACAGGATGGTATTTGATCTTGGCCCTGAGTCTTGCGATTCCAGTGGCCAGAATCCGGCGATGGTCCAGGATCATCGGGTGACCCGGCGTGTTCGGCGAAGCCGCACGGGTGGACGCGGATGTCGAGGTGTTTCCGCGCGTCGCCTCGGGGATCAGTTTCGCCTCATATAGTAGTTCGTACCGCTGCAGAACCAGTTCCTCGTTCCAGCCGTGCTCCTCGAAACCGAAGAGCATTGCGGCGCGGTGCCGACGCGCGCGCTGTGCTGCCCGATCGGAAGCTGCAGAAGCCCAGGCTTTGAGCCCTGGCTGCAGAGCTTTCTCCATCAGCGGCGGCGGGCCGTCACGATGATCCTCCCAGGGGAAGTAATCATACCAGCCGCGCCACCTGGCCTCGTGTTCGCCGAATGCCGGTTGTTCTCGTGTTAGGCCAAGATAGCTGATCGAGATGACATGCTGCCCGGTGGCGCCAGCGCGATCACGATCGGCAAAAGTGTAGAGCTGCTCGACATAACCGAGCGGCAACCGTGTCTGCCGTTCGACCCAGGCACGGAGCCCCGATTGCAGCGAACGATGGGCGAGTTCGAAAGGCCCGGAGGGCAGGGCGCGCTGATCCTGGATCGTTAGAACACGAGGCTCACCCGAGGTAACGGCTACCAGCACTGCAACAAGATCAGCCGCAATTCCTTGCGGCGATGACTGCGCTGCCAGCGCTGGCCTGGAATTGGGGCTGTCGAGCGGGTCCATGAGCTGGTCTGCTTAAGTGTTCATAGGGACAGGGTGAAAGGCCGCATCGCGAATCCACGCGGATATTTTAGCATGAGGCTGCAACGCGACGCGCACGGCAAGGGCGGGCGCCCTTCACGCTGACCATTCGCTAATTCATGTCGGAATGCAGTCTGACCACAACACCGACTTGCCTGAGCCCGAAAGCGGCAGTTGGGTGGGCGCGGTGGCCGAGTCATTTTTGGCAACCGTGTCGTACCGATGTGCCGCACTGTGCCCCCGCTCTTCTGGGGCACCCCGCAAGGGAATTGGACCGTTAAGTCATTGAATTCGACGAAGACATGGTGGGCGCACAAGGGATCGAACCTTGGACCTCTCCCGTGTGAACCGCAATATGTAGACCATAGCCAGCCAGCCCTAACCATAGTAAATTTGCATAACGGCCTGTTAATTATGGTGTTTTTGTAGTGTGTGACCATAGTTGACCATGGTGGGCCATAGCACATCTTGTGTGCCCCTGTTGTGCCCCCCGCGAATTTTCCCTTGGGGCACACAGTCGAGGGAAGGTCTGAGACCCGGTTCTTGCCGGTCCGATCATTCCCGCGTGAGCACAAGACAAAAGGGCAGGGACCGTGGGAGAGCCGATCAACTATTTGACACTGACCGACACGGTCATCCGCGACACGACAATGCCACCGGGCAAGGCGCAGCATTACCTCCACGACGACAAGCTGCCCGGTCTGGCGCTGCGCATGCGCGCGACGGGCGGCCGGACCTGGGTTTACCTGTTCACCAAGCCGGGAGTGAGAGGCACTCAGCGCAAGACCCTCGGGGCCTGGCCAAGGTTCAATGAGCGGGCGGCTCGGAAGGCCGCCACCATCGCCGCTAGTGAGGTGGTCACAGGGGTCGATCCGAACGACGCCAAACGAGAAGCCAAGCGCCGGCAACTGGCCGAGATGCAGCGCACTACGCTGGTGGCCTTGATCAGTGAAGACGGCCCTTATCAGACATCCCTGACCGGACGCCAAGTCGTGAACTGGAGGCCTGCGATGTCGGCGCTGCGGCGCGGTCTCAAGGATCATTTCGATCTCGCCATCGGCGAATTGACGCGCCGGCAAATCATGGCGGCAGTGGACAAGACCGCCAAGACCGGTAAGCGCGGTGCAGCCAGGGACTTGCGCAAGCACACCCACACATTCCTCGAGTGGTGTGTCGGCGAAGGTTACGTCGAGCACAACGTGCTTGCCGGCTATCGCGCGCCGAAAGAGACCCGTGCGCAGAGGGTCGGGCGCCGAACGAAGGGCCGCGCGCTGATGGATGAGGAGATCATCAAGGTCTGGCACGCATCCGGCAAGCTCGGGGCTTTTGGACAATTAGCACGCATGTGCCTGCTCGGCGGTCCGCGCCGCAGCGAGCCAACCATCATTGAGTGGCGAAAGCACATCATGGATGACCGCATCACCTTCGATGCGGCGTGGACCAAGATGGGCCTGCATCACGACGTGCCGCGCACTCATCTCGTTGACGAGGTGCTTACAGCTGCGAAGCATTTCCAGCGCGCAACGTCCGACTACGTCTTCCCGTCACCAAAGACCGGCGGCCAGTTGTCGGGCTTCACCAAGATGGTGAACCGTTTGGTTAAGGAAGCGGGTGTCGCCAGGTTCACCATGCACGATTTGAGGCGCAGCTTGCGCACCGTTATGTCACGGTGCGGCTACGACAACGAAATCCAGCGGTTATGTGTCGGGCAAAAGCCGCGCGGAATCGATCAGGTCTACAATCACGACGAACAGTGGATCATCCGCAAGATGGCGTTCGAAGCTGCTCATGACTACATCGCGCAGTTGGTCGGTGCGCAACGGGTCGGAGGGGTCGTGCGCCTGCAACGGACGAATCCACTTGACCCCATCAAGGCTGAGCTGCTCGGTCGTCTTCGCGAGCATTATGCGGCGGAGGCGTTTTAGTGGCTTTATCGCATCTGGCTAGATAGTCGCGCACCGCATCGACCCGATAGAGCGGGCGACCATCGACATGGCGCCATTTCAGGGGATGGTTCCGATCGCGCCGCCACTGCTCCAGCGCTCCGGGCGTGCGCCGGATGACCGCGGCCGCTTCCAATGCCGTCAAATTCGAGCTGCCCGGCAGCGTATCGATATCGAACGTCGCTGGCGGCGGCATGCCACGTTTCTTGCGAGGGCGCTTCGTGGCACGCGGCATTTTCCCCCTACCTGGCGACGCAAATGCCTCGATCCGAGTCTTTTCGTTCTTGCCGCCCATGCCTCCGCCCCGAACCACCATCGGTCTCAGACAATAAGATCGTAGGCTTCTCCAGCAAGAAAGAAATATAAAGCGCTGGTATGGCTGCTGTGTAGTTGTGGCGTACAAATAGGACGAATCGCCCCCTTTTGCCGCGAAGTTGACGAGCAACTGTGAATCGTAGGGGGCGATCGGCATCCTAATTGTCTGATGGACCTGGCATCTGTGGGGGCACTGTTCGGAGCCGATCCTAGATCGCCGTCGGCGCGTTGTGTCGTTCACACCCGGCAGCATCTTCGCGTTCGTCCGCTGGACCTCAAATGACTTTGGCACGGTCATCTCGCGGATCGACATCTTGCGGGCAGTCGCGGCCGGTCAGCGTTGCACCACGGTGCCCTATGTGAAACCCGGCGGCGAGATTCTGTTGCGGCTGTCGGGCTGGCCCAAGGTCGAGCGGGTGCTGCAACTGATCGATGCGATCGAAGCGCTCAGCATCGATCCTGCGAACGCTGCACCTGATTATTGGCATCACGTCCATAACCGCTTGTCCGTCAACGAAGCTCCACGGACCTACACTAAATCGCGTCACCAGGCCTGGCTTCACCGGCAGAGGATCGCACCATGAATGGCCGGTTCTCGGTGCTCGCAGTCATGTTTGTTGGGATCACCGTTCTCGTTGCCCCGGTCGTCGCGGAGCCGGTTCCCCTCTATGTGTGGAATGCTTCCGAAAGTGTGCCGCTTGGCCTCTATCGCTTGCAGCCTGCAGACAGACTGTTTGTCACCGAACTCGTCGCCATCAAGCCGCCTGAGCCGCTGGCGACCTTTCTTGACCTGAACGGCTATCTGCCGGTCGGCATTCCCATGCTGAAGCGCGTGCTGGCACTCCCGGGGCAAACGGTTTGCAGAAGCGGGCACACTATCTCGATCGATAAGATCGACATGGGTGAGGTGCGCGAGCGAGACAGCCACGGCCGACCGCTGCCGGTCTGGCACGGCTGTCGTGTTGTCGGCGAGGACGAACTCTTTCTCATGAACCGGCAGTCCAAGGACTCGCTGGACGGTCGGTATTTCGGGCCGATCGCGGCATCTGCCGTCATCGGCCGTGCACTCCCGGTGTGGACTGGGGAGAAGTGAGCGTGCGTATCTTCCTTGCTCGATCTGCCATTCCTCTGTTCGACCAAACGCTGCACCATTCCTCCGTCCCGACCAGAATTCGCAACGCCGGCGCGCGCAGCGGCGGTCCAGGGCGGCCGCAAGCCGTTTGGGGACGGTAGCTTGTACCGCCGTGATGGCGTTGTCGTTTGCGATTGTGCCGCTGAATGCCGCACAAACTGGCAGCGCATCAGCCAAGCATTCGGCGAGCGCACGGTCTGTCGGCTCGTTTGCGAACCTGATCGAAGAGGCCTCACGCCGCTACGCCGTACCGGTGCATTGGATACGCGCCGTGATGACCGTCGAAAGTGCCGGTGACGCGCGGGCAAGATCGCCAAAAGGCGCGATGGGGTTGATGCAGATTATGCCCGAGACCTGGGCAGACCTGCGCATACGTCATCGCATTGGCGACAATCCATACGATCCGCGCGACAACATTCTGGCAGGCGCAGCGTATCTCCACGAACTACACGACCGCTATGGCTCGCCCGGTTTCCTTGCGGCGTATAACGCGGGACCAGGCCGCTACGAACAGTATCTCGCGGGCCGTCCATTGCCGGCCGAGACCCGCGCTTATGCGGCAACGCTTGCTCCCCTGTTCGGTGGCGCCGAACTCGCCAGTCCGCTCTCCGTCGCAGTCGTTCACGCGAAGTCATGGACCGAGGCGCCACTGTTCATCGGGCAATCCGAACGCGCAACCGCTGTCGATCGTGTGTCGGCTGAACGGCGATCGGACCGCGTTCCGCCGAGCGATCCGACGCGCAATATCTCTGCGCTCGTGCCGCAAGCGCGCAGCTTGTTTGTTGCTCGATCCAGCGCGGGAGACCTGCAATGACAGGATGTGCAGTCTGGCGTGCCATGGCGTGCTCCGGGATAGAATGGCTGGGAAGGCGAGAGCAGTGGGGAGGCACGACAGCGGGACGGCGAGATAAAAGCGGCTCGCCGGCCGAACCGCAAGCCATTGGAATGGCTTGGGTTCGGCCGTGCCGGTCGGTCGGGGCGCGTGCCGCGCCTGATGCTTTCGCTAATGAATTCAAAAGTGTTTTCGGCACTGCTCCCCATTCCTTGCCCGTGGAGCGATTGCTGTGAGCGTAGGCGACAGCGATTTACGCATCCGGCCTGGCCGCATCCGCGGCACGCGAGCGGCAAAGCCCAAGAGCTTCATCAACCAGGTGCTGCGCGCGGCGAAGAAGTCCGGTCCCACCTCCAGTCTTGCGGCTGCGGGGAAGCGCTCCTCAAGCTACGGGCGCTCGACCTTCGGGCGCGGCCGGATCAGTTTTGGCCGCAACCGCCTGTTTAGCCCGGCGCGGCGCGTGGTGGTGAAGGCGCGCGTCGTCCGCCATCAGGGCCGTTCGTTTCGTTCCGCGCCGCTGACCGCTCATCTGTCCTATCTGAAGCGCGACGGCGTCACCCGTAACAGCGAGAAGGCGGTGATGTTCGATGCCGGTCATGACCGCACTGACGACGCGGCCTTTGCAGATCGCTGCAAGGACGACCGGCATCATTTCCGTTTCATCGTCTCGCCCGAGGACGCCGCTGAGATGACCGATCTCAAAGCTTTCACGCGCGATCTCGCCCGGCAAATGGAAGTCGATCTCGGCACCCGGCTCGCGCTCGGCCGGCTCGACTTCTTAGAATCCGCGCTGGCCTTCATGGCAGGTTACGACATCAAAAGCTTCCTGATCGCGCAGTCGCTGAACCAGATCGAGAAAGCCTACGGGCCCAACAACGCGATCCTCGACAACTGCCATGTCCGCGTCAGCTTTGCCACCAACGACGAGCGCACGGCGAAGCGTGTCTCCGATGCGCTGAGGACAGCAACCGAGATGCGCGCCATGAAGAACTATGCTGGTCACAGGCTGAATCCGTGGCTTGGTCACCTCATGGTCTCGCGGCAGGAGACGGCAAGGCCGCTGCTCACGCCGGGCGAGGTGATGCAGCTCCCGCCCACTGACGAGATCGTCATGGTTGCCGGCACGCCCCCGATCCGGGCGAAGAAAGCTCGCTATTACGAGGATCACCGTTTCACCGAACGGGTGCTGACGCCGCCAGATCCGGCGAAGTCTGGCCGGTCGTCACGGACGGATGGGTGGTCAGCTCTAACGCCGCAGGCACCGGACGCCGTGTTGCTTGGTGAGATTCAGAAGGCGGAACAGGATGCCGCCAATAGCGGCTTGCGTCGCGAACCCGAGCTTCCCGACCATGTCGCCATTGCCAAGGAGGCGACTGATCCGAGGCCTGCGGAAGAGTTCGCCGCTGTGCTCGACGACGAGTCGGACGATGCAGCCCGTCAGGCTCGCATCCTGCACCAGCAGATGCGTGGCATCGCTCGCCAGGTCTCGCTCGACCCGAATGACGGTATGGAGTTGTGAGACCATGCGGGACCGGATGAATGTGTATTTCCCGCCGGACCTTCTGAAGCAGATCGCCGATCTTGCCGACCGCAAGAAGCTTTCCCGATCGGCGATCGTGGAAGCGGCGGTCACCTCGTTTCTGTCTCCGGATGGGGAGGATCGGCGCGAGGCGGCGTTCGCGCGCCGTCTCGACCGGCTGTCGAGCCAAGTCCAACGTCTCGAACGCGATCTTGGGGTTACCGCGGAAACGCTGACCCTGTTCGTCCGCTTCTGGCTGACGATCACGCCGCCCTTGCCGAACGATGCGCAGGCTGCCGCCCAGATCAAGGGCCGCGAGCGGTTTGGCGGCACCTGCTTTTAAAGAGTCTTTTTGTAGTAACGTTGCACAGATAGCGGCTGCCACGCCGAGACGATCTGACCAAAATAGCGGTTCCGTCTTCCGGAGGCATTCGTAACGGGGGACAGACACCGAAAGAACTCACGGCCCGCTTATATCTCGTCAATCGGAGAATTACATACACTTGGCGGCCGCTTCTGGCGCAAAGCGGACGTCTATTGGTCCCGCCAATACCGCCAAGGCGGCGGATCGGGTAGTTTCGTCTTGAGGAAGTCTAAGAAGACCCTGACACGGTTACTTACCAGTCGGCGGCTCTGATACACCGCATAGATGGGATGTTCCTCTGGGCACTGATGTTCCGGAAAGAGCTCGACCAAGCGGCCTTGGGCGAGATCGTCGGCGATTTGGACTTCGACCAATCGCACGATGCCGAGGCCAGCGCGCGCGAACTCGATAAGGATCGAAGCCTGGTTCGAGCGTACACGGCTCTTGACGGCGAGCGGTGTGGACAAGCCATCGGCACCGCGAACGGTCCATGTGCTGGCGGCAATGGACGAATGAAAATTGAGACAGGCGTGGTCCGCTAACTCGTTGGGATGTGACGGCGTGCCGTACTCGGCCAGATAGCTCGGCGACGCACAAATGATCCATCGCGTGCTCGTAAATCGCGTGGCCACGAGCGAGGAGTCATTGAGGTGCCCAACATGAATCGCAACGTCGGTTCCCTCGTCAAGTAGCGGCCCGGGATCGATCCGCAGCTGAAGTTCAACCTGAAGGTCGGGATGCTGCCGGCAGAACTCCGGGAGCTTCTTGGCGAGGATGACCTGTCCGAAGATCGGCATCGAGCGAATGCGCAGGGTTTCGCGACCGAGCTTGCCGCTGAAGATCGTCGCGTCAGCGGCCTCGACGGCTTCGATGGCTGCAAGCGCCGCCCGATAGAAGACCTCTCCCTCCGGAGTCATGACGATGTTGCGGTGCGCACGGCGGAATAACAGCGCGCCCAACCGTTCTTCCATCCGCGCAATCAGCTTGCTGACTGCGGACGGCGTGATGGCAAGGTTCCGGGCCGCTGCAGAGAAGCTGCCGTCTTCCGCGGCCCTGACGAAAACCTGCATCTCTGTGTAGCGGTTCACGTTTTTCTCTTGTGACGGAAATTCACATCAGGTTTGAACGATAGAGTATGGAAAGCCATCCGGCAAATCTCTAGCCTTCGAGGCAATAGCGCGGCCATGCGAAGCCGCTCATAAACGAACGGGGAGACGACCGTTGGCGAGCAAGGAGAGCACTGCTTTTGCAGTGAACGAACAATCGAGCCATGCCTGTGACGCGATCATTATCGGCGCCGGATTTTCAGGCCTCTACCAGTTGCACAAATTACGGGACGAACTCGGCCTCGACGTCGTTGTGCTTGAAAAGGGCGATGGCATCGGCGGGACCTGGTTCTGGAACCGCTATCCGGGCGCGCGCTGCGATTCCGAGAGCTATTACTATTGCTACTCCTTTAACAAGGAGATCGAGCAGGAGTGGAGCTGGAGCGAGCGCTATCCCGAACATCCTGAAATCCGGAAATACCTGAATTTCGTTGCCGACAAGCTCGATCTCAAGCGCGATATCCGGCTGAACACCGAGGTCACCTCGGCCGCGTTCGATGACGATGCCAATCTCTGGACGGTGCAGACGAAGAACGGACAGTTCTTCTCCGCGCCATTCCTGATTACGGCAGTGGGGTGTCTCTCGACAGCCAATGTGCCTGATATCAAGGGCCTCGATAGCTTCAAGGGCCAATGGTACCATACCGGCCTGTGGCCGCATGAGGGCGTCGATTTCAGCGGCAAGCGTGTGGGCCAGATCGGAACCGGATCGACCGGGATTCAGACCGCACCTGTTATTGCCGAGCAGGCAAAACATCTCACGGTTTTCCAGCGTACGGCAAATTACAGCATTCCGGCGCGTAACGGCCCGGTGACGGCGGACGACATCAAGCATACAAGGGACAATTACGACGAGATCTGGCGGCTGGCACGCGCCGGTACCAACGGACATCCGTTCACGATCTCGACGCGTTCCGCGCTGTCGGTGTCCGATGCGGAGCGGGAGGAGATCTATGAAAAGGCGTGGGAGCGCGGCGGATTGCGCTTCCGTGCATCGTTTTCCGATGTCCTGCAGAACGTCGAGGCAAACCTCACGGCCTCAGACTTCCTCCGCGACAAGATTAAGACCGTCGTCAGGAATCCGGTGGTCGCAGAGATGTTGACGCCACGCGATCATGGATTCGCGACCAAGCGTCCGCCGATCGACAGCGGCTATTTCGAAACGTTCAATCGGGACAATGTGCTGCTGGTGGATCTCAAGGCAGAACCGATCGTCGAGGTGACGGCGAACGGCATCCGCACGACGAAGCAGGACTACGCGCTCGACATCATCGTGTTCGCGACAGGCTTCGACGCACTGACGGGACCACTCGTCAATCTAAACATCAGCGGCAGCCAGGGTATCAAGCTGAAGGATGCCTGGGCGGCCGGCCCGCGCACTTACCTTGGCCTGCAGTCGCCGAAATTCCCGAATCTGTTCACCATCACCGGTCCTGGCAGCCCGTCGGTGTTGTGCAATATGCCGATTGCCATCGAGCAGCATGTAGACTGGATCACCAATTGCATCCGCGACATGCGCGCGAACGGCCAAAAGCGGATCGAGGCCAATACCGACTCGACCGAAAAGTGGGTCGCGCATGTCAACGAAGCCGCGGATGCGACGCTGCTGCCCATGGCAAGTTCGTCCTGGTATCTTGGCGCCAATGTACCGGGCAAGCCGCGTGTCTTCATGCCCTACGCCGGTGGATTGGCGCGCTACACCTCGATCTGTGACGACGTTGCGCAAAGCGGTTATCGCGGCTTCGCGCTGAGCTAACTGCCCATGCCGCGGCCGACGGAGCGAAAGCCGCGGGCAAGAGGAGTCGGCGCCGCAGCATTGGTCCCCGACCTCGCTGCGGCGAATTTACGCGAGGCATTCGGAAAGTCCGTTGGACAGCGCGCCGTTCCTGCTGCACGATCTTCGTATTGCGCTGATCGACCAAAGGACCGAGTGAGGAGAGTAAGCCACCAAGACGACGCTGATCTGGAAATAATAAAATCTGTACCGGCAAAGCCGGACATCAAAATCAGGGAGGGTTCAATGACCAAGACGACCAAGGGCATTTCACGCCGACGCGTCCTCAAGGGCGCTGGCGCCATGGCAGGCCTTGCCGCATTCGGCGCGCCGCATATCGCCGGTGCACAGGCGAAAGTCATCAAGATCGGCCTGCCGACGATCCTGTCGGGACGCGTTGCAATCCTCGGCACGTCCAGTCGGTTTGCAGTCCAGCTCGCTTTCAATCAGATAAACGAAGCCGGCGGCATCAATGGCCGCAAATTCGAAGTGGTCGACCGCGACTCCAAGGGGCGTCCCGACGAAGCCGCCAAGGTCACGCGCGATCTCATCAATAATGACGGTTGCGATATCATCGTCGATGGCGAGGCGTCGTCAGGCAGCTTCGCGGTGCATGAGGTCGTGCGCGATCTCGGCATCCTTTGCCTCCATACCTGCAGCGAAACCTCGTCGCTGACGGCAGACCCCAAGCAGTTCAGCAAGAATGTGTTCAGATGCGCCCGACAGGGCATCCATGATGCCGTCGCAGGTGGTAGCTACGCAGCGAAGATTGCCAAGGAGAAGGGGCTCAAGAAGTGGGCGACCTGTTCGCCCGATTACGCCTATGGCCGCGACAACACCGCGGAATTTCTGCAATACGCCAAGGTGTTCGAGCCGTCGATCGAAGTGGTCGATCAGCTCTGGCCGAAACTGTTTGCGCCCGATTACACCGAGAGCATCACCAAGCTGATGCAGGTGAAGCCGCAGGCGGTCTATTCGGCGCTGTGGGGCGGCGATCTCGTCGCGTTTATCGAGCAGTCGAACCTGTATCGCCTGTTCCAGAACACCGCCTATTTCTCCGGTGGTCTTGGCGATCCGCCGATCCTGACGGCCATCAAGAACCTGCCGCAGGGACTCAACACGGCCTATCGGTATAACAACGGATTTCCGAGTTCACCCGAGAACACCGCCTTCTGCGATGCCTATGTCAAGGTGGCGCCGCACGAGCCGACCAACTGGGCGTGGCAGAACTACGCGGCGTCGCAATTCATTATCGAGGCGCTGCGTCGCACGAACGGCAATACCGACAGTTCTGCGCTGGCGAAGGAAATCTCCGGCATGACGGTGAAGAAGCCGTTTGGCGGTGCCGGCATCACCATGCGTGACAGCGATCATACGATCATCAATTACCCCGTCGCATGGGGCAAGACGGTCAGCAAGTCACCCTGGGTGGTCGATTACGTCGATACGGAATGGTCGAAGATCGTCGAGCTCGAGAAGGAGTGGAAGAAGGAAAAGGGTTACGCCTGAGCTGTCTGCGGGCATCGTCGCTAGATGACGTGGCCCGTCGCATGGCGACGGGCTCGGCCGCTCCGTCGCACATCCGGCCTGCCGTTCGCGTCGGCCGGAACAGGCTCGTTCAGACCATCGAAGGTCAGACCATCAAAGGACTGCGCTGTGAACCTCGAAGCCCTTGCCTCCTGCCTGTCATCGTCAGCCTGCGCCGTGACGCAGATATCGACGGCGCTCATCATCGGCATGCTGCTGTTCATGGTGGCGTCCGGCCTGTCGCTGATCTTCGGCGTGCTCGGCGTCATCAATTTCGCCCATGGCGCGTTCTATATGGCTGGCGCCTATATCGCCTTCTTCACCTATCAGGCGACATCGAGCTTTTTACTGGCATTCCTGGCCGGCGCGCTCGGGGCAGGCCTGATCGGGGTCATCTTTGAGCGGTTTATCATCAGCAAGGTGTATGGCAAGGACATCCTGATGCAGTTGCTGGTTTGCTACGCCATCATCCTGATCTTCGACGATCTGGTGAAGATCATTGCCGGCCCGGAATACAAGATGATGGGCATGCCCGACGTGTTCGCGCTTCCGCCGCTTGAATTCGCCGGCGGCTTCGTTCCGGCCTATTACGTCTTCATGATCGTCGCGAGCCTGTCGATCGGCGCGATGCTCTGGCTCGCAATCGAGAAGACCCGGATCGGCAAGATCATCCGCGCCCTCGCCATCAATCCGCAGATGGTCGGCGCACTCGGGATCAACACGACGCTGCTCTACGCGGCCGTGTTTGGCGTCGGCAGCATGTTGGCGGGTATCGCCGGCTCCCTCGCGGCGCCGACACGCACATTGACGCCGGGTATGGGTCTATCGATCCTGATCGAAAGCTTCATCGTCACCGTGATCGGCGGGATGGGATCGATTGTCGGCGCGCTGATCGCAGCGTTGCTCATCGGCTTCACGCGGGCCTTCGGAGCGATCGGCTTCCCGCTCTTCGTTGACGGGATCATGTTCGGCATGATGGCCGTCGTTCTGATCGTCAAGCCCAGCGGTCTGCTCGGCCGGGAGATCGCGCGATGATGAAAGCGGGGTTCCTGCGCGATCTGTTCTTTGCGGCTGCCGTGCTGATCGTTTTGATTGTCGTACCGTTCATCTTCACCAAGCCATCGCTGCGCGACTTCCTCATCTATGTGATGGCCTATGGCCTGCTGGCGATGTCGCTGAATCTCCTCGTGGGGCTCACGGGGCTGGTCTCGTTCGGGCATGCGGCCTTCTTCGTGTCCGGCGCCTATATGTTCGGTCTGCTGATGCAGTCCGGCCGCGTGTCGATCCCCGTTGCAATTCTCGTCACGGTGCTCGGCACTGCGGTGCTTGCGCTGGTGATCGGTGCGATCTGCGTGCGGCTCAAGGAAATCTATTTCTCCTTCATCACGCTGGCCTTCCAGATGTTCATCCACTCGATCATCCTGACATGGGTCAGCTTGACCGGCGGGGATCAGGGCTTGCGCGGCGGCATTCCGCGGCCCCCGTTCTTCGGCATCGATCTCAGCAGCGGTGTGTCGCTTTATATCTTCTCGGCTTGCGTCTTCGTCGTCTGTATCCTGATCATGCGTCAGGTCTGGCAGTCGCCGTTCGGCTACACGCTGCGCTTGATCCGCGACAATCCGAACCGGGCCAATTACCTCGGCGTCGATATCGTTCGCATGAAGCTCGGCGTGTTCATCCTGGCCGGTGCGATGGCCAGCGTTGCCGGCATCCTGCTGTCGCTGTTCGTCTCCGGCGCCTATCCGGAATTCGGCTTCTGGACGACCTCGGGCGAGGCCATCTTCATGATCATGCTCGGCGGCTCGCAACTGTTCGTCGGGCCGATCATCGGCGCCATCCTGCTGCGCCTGCTCGAGCATTTCGTATCCATCTACACAGAATATCACGGCCTGGTGCTGGGCATCGTCATTCTGGCCATCGTGCTCGGTCTGCGGCAGGGCATCGCCGATTACATCGTCGAATTTCTGCAGCGACGCAAAGAGGCCAGGGTGGCTCCTGCCCAGGACGCTTCCGCCAAGGATGCCGCCTTCGCCAAGGAGAGGATTGCCTGATGCTCTCGGTGCAGAACCTCGACAAACGCTTCGGCGGTGTTCACGCCACGCGCAATGTCTCGATCGATTTTCCCGACGGCTCGCTCACGGCGATCATCGGACCGAATGGCGCAGGCAAGACCACCTTCTTCAACCTGATCTCGGGCGCGTTCCGGCCGAATTCGGGGAAGGTCATTTTCGACGGTCAGGATATCGTTGGTAAATCGAGCCTCGAGGTCGTGCGGCTCGGCATGACGCGGGCGTTCCAGGTCGCCGAGATCTTCCCCAGCCTGACCGTCACCGAGGCGATCATGGCGACGGTGATCTCTCATTTGCGCAAGTCATGGACCTTTCTGCGGCGGTTTCCTGTCGCGGAAGCCAAGGCGCGGACGGAAGAGATCATCGAACTGCTCGGGCTCGCGGACAAGGCGGGGACGCTCTCGCGCAATCTTTCCCATGGCGACCAGAAGCTGCTCGATATCGGCCTTGCGCTCGCCATGGAGCCAAAGGTGCTGCTGCTCGACGAGCCGACCGCGGGCATGGGGCCGGACGAGCGCTGGCGCATGATCGGCAAGGTGCAGCATCTGTGGCAGGTCAAGAAGATGACGGTGCTGTTCATCGAGCATGACATGGATATCGTCTTCAAGATCGCCCAGAAAATCCATGTGCTGAAATACGGCGCCGTGCTCGCGCAGGGCACGGCCAACGAGATCCGGCGCAATCAGGATGTCATCGACGCCTATCTCGGTGCCGATCACCATCTCTCCGCAGCAGTGGGAGAGGCATGATGACCGACCCGTTCCTCCATGTCGAAGCGGCAGACGTCTATTACGGTGCCAGCCAGATCCTGTTCGGCGTCGATCTCGCGGTCGAGCAGGGGCAAACCATGGCGCTGCTCGGCCGTAACGGCGCCGGCAAGTCGACGACGTTCAAGATGATCGCCGGCCTCGCGCCGCCACGCCGCGGCAAGGTTGCTCTTGCAGGTCAAGGGCTGGCCGGTCGACCGTCCTACAGGATCGCGCGCGCGGGGATCGGCTATGTTCCGGAGAACCGGCAGGTGTTCCCCGACCATACGGTCGATGACAATCTCATCGTCGCCGCCAAGAAGGGGCCGCGCGGCGACCATCACTGGAATCGCGAGCGCATCTATGAGGTGTTTCCGATCCTCGCCTCGATGAAGGACCGCCTGGCCGGCCGGCTGTCGGGTGGCGAGCAGCAGATGCTGACCATCGCCCGCACGCTGATGGGCAATCCCGATGTGTTGTTGCTCGACGAGCCCAGTGAGGGCCTCGCGCCGATCATCGTCCAGGCCATCGGCGAACTTATCAAGACGCTGCGCGGCATGGGCGTCACCATTCTGCTGGCCGAACAGAACATGCATTTCTGCCTGGGTATCGCGACCCATGCCACGGTGATCGACAAGGGACAGATCGTGTATCGCGCGACCATAGATGAACTCAGGCACAACGAGGACATCAAGCAACGCTATCTTGCGGTCTAGCGCCGTCGCCATCGTCAAACGCGCAGCTTTGCTGCGTGCAACAAGAAACGGACAACGGGAGTGCAGGATGAAACGAGACGAGGGGCGCGGCCGCATCGCCGTGGTGACGGGCGGAGCAAGCGGAATCGGCCTAGCCACAGCCGGTATCTTGATCGAGCGCGGATGGCGCGTCGTCATTTCGGATATCAATGCGAAGGCCAATCAGGAATCTGCAGCGAAGATCGGCGCGGACTCCGTGCCGTTCGACGTGACTGATGAACACGCGACCGAAACGGCTTTCGCGGATATCGAGGCGCGGCTGGGGCCGATCGAGGCGCTGTTCGCCAATGCCGGCGTGATCCAGTCCGGCGGCCGTGCAGAGAACCTGCCGCTCGCCGAATTCGACAGGGTAATCGCCGCCAATTTGCGCGGCGTTTACGTGTCCTGCCTCGCGGCCGGCAAGCGCATGACCAAGCGCGGACGCGGCGGCATCGTGATCACCGGCTCGGTCACGGCATCGCGCACAGCGCCGTTACACGCCTATGCGCCCTCGAAGGCTGCGGCGGTTCATATGGCGGCGTGCCTCGCGGCCGATTGGGGCCGTTCGGGTGTGCGGGTCAATGCGGTGTCGCCGGGCTATGTGGGAACCCCACCGGTGCTCGCCAACATCGAACGTGGGACGCGAGATCCGAAACTGCTGATCGAAGGCTCCGCGCTGGGACGCATGGTCGATCCGGAAGAAATCGGACGCGGCGTCGCGTTTCTGCTGTCCGACGACGCGTCGGCGGTTACCGGGATCAATCTTCCGATTGATGCTGGGTGGCTCGCGAGTTCGCATCTGACGACCTATGGCGGCGTGCCGCCGGCGCGCTGACCGTCGTCACGTCAACCGAATTGAACACCGTACTCTGCGTGGGTTTACAGAGGTGTGGTAACACAAGCGGGAATTATCGTCATGACGTCTTCTGAAAAATCCCCATTCGATCTCACCGGACAGCGCATTGTGATCGCGGGCGCGGCCGGCGGCATCGGCAGCGCTACGGCGAAGCTATGCGCACAGCAAGGCGCGACGCTTGTGCTGGTCGATATCGCAGGCAAGGATCGTATCCGCGAACGCGTCGGTGCCGAGGTTGCGGACCGCTCTGAAATTTACGGCCTCGACACCGGCTCGCGGCCCGACGTGACGGCGCTCGCGAGGCAGACTGGACCGGTCTATGGACTGATCGATACGGCGGCGATCGCACCGCATGACGACTGGATGGCCGAGGACTGGGAAGAGTCGCTTGATCGCGTCATTCGCGCCAATGTGAAGGGGCCGATCAATCTGACCCGCGCCTTCCTGCCCGGCATGATGGAGGCCGGCGAAGGCCGCATCGTGCTGTGCGGATCGGTGGCCGGGTGGATGGGCGGTCTGCGCACCGGGCCGCATTATGCCTTTGCCAAAGGCGGCATCCATTCCTTCGTGCGCTGGCTGGCGAGTAAGGCCGCACCGCGCAACGTCCTCGTGAACGGCATTGCGCCGGGGCCGGTAGAGACCGCGATGACCGAGGGCAAAGGCTATGACACATCGCTCTATCCGTTGAAGCGCATGGCCAAGCCGGAAGAGATCGCCGCCACCGCGGTGTTCTTATGCGGCGCTGGCAGTGGTTACGCCTCCGGTGCGATTTTCGATATCAACGGGGCCACCCACTTCCATTGACTGCTGCGGGCGCTGATCGCCTGCAGGACGCGGCGGATCTGCGCGCTGCGCCACCCACGATAACGCTGGGCCTGGCGTGTCACCGAGAAGATAGGGCGGCACGCATTGTTCGCCGCAATAGGTGCGGTCACATCCGCCGATCCGTCGGCTTGCGAGACAAAGGGATGTCACTTATTCGCTTGCAAGGTCTATGTCCGCTCCTGGCGCAAAGCGGACTCCTGTGAAAAAGGTGCCGCAGGTTTCGTGGCGAAGTTGCGCAGCGGCTTGCAACTAATACCGAACTGATTGCGGTTCCTGCATTCCCGATGGTCACCTAGCTGAGAGTTTGAGGCTCATGCCGGCCAGAGCTGGCCGCCGCCGTCGACGCGAATGACCTGCCCCGATACGAACGCTCCCATAGGTCCGGCAAATAACTCAATGACGCGCGCAACCTCGTCTATGGTGGCAATCCGGTCGAGCGACCCTTCCTGGATCAGCCGCGCCGGATCGACGGTACGTGTTGCCATAAACCGCTCCGTGCGTGTGTCGCCTGGGGCGATCGTGTTGACGGTGACATCATAGATTCGCATCTGGTCGGCGAGACACCGGGTAAAATGCATCGCGCCGGCTTTCGCCGTTGCGTAGATCGATGCATTTGTGCGTCCTTTGAATGCTGCAACTGAGCCGATGTTGATAATACGCCCCCGGCGTCGGTCCATCATGCCTCGCGCCACCTGCTGGCAGACGAAGATTGTGCTAAGAAGATTACGGTCGATGACGGCCCGCACATCTTCGGCCTTGATATTTACGACATCATTTGGGTTTGGCTTTCCGCCTGCAGCCGCGATGTCACCGCCGGCATTATGCACGAGGATGTCGATGGGGCCGAGATTGGTCTCGGTGACTTGAACGACCCGCTCGATGTCTTCCGATATCGTAAGATCGCCGAGAACCTTGAAAGTGCGGACGCTGTGTTTGTCGGCTATCGATCGAGCGACATCCGTAAGCGTTTCGGTACCACCAAATTCGGCAGGGCCGTGCTCGCGCATGCCGTGAATAGCGATATGGCAACCGAGGGCTGCGAGCCGTTCGGCAAAGGCGCGGCCAAGCCCGCGACCTGCACCTGTGATAAGTGCGACCTGGCCTTCCAGCATACGAGCGGACATGACTTCATCCTGTCAGTTAAATGAGAGTTATCTTCAGTCGAGTGTAAGCGTGAGACCGACGGCAAGTGTCTGGGCGAGACACATGGGGGCGACCATCGTACGAAGTGCGGCTTCCGGCATATCCGGAATTTCGAAGACGACGCTGGCACCCTCGACAATGGGGCTGAGCAAGCTGTCCGTGATCGAGATGACGGGCAGGCGGCGGGCTACGAGTTCCGGAAACAGTCGCGCTGTGTCGGGATTGTAGACCCTGAAGCTGATGGCAACGAGCGCATCGGCGGGCGTCGCCGAAGCGGCCTGGTCGCCAAGCGCGCTGCCAAGTCCATCAAGGATAACAACGCGGCGCCCGAGTTTGCGCAAAACATAGGTCAGATGAGCTGCGACCGGGAAAGAGCCGCCAAGGCCCAGGACGTAGATCGTCTCTGCGGCGCCAAGCAGTTCGATCGCGCGCGCAAGATCTGCCTGCCTTACGCGGTCCTGCAGGCTTTCGAGCGAGACCATGCCTTCTGACGCGAAGCGGGTCAGAACCGCCTGAGGATTGTTCGCATCCTGAAAGCGGCCGTCGCGTCGCAGCCCGGTGATGCGCTCCTTGTAGCTCGGTGGCACGCTGGCGACGAGCCTTGAACGGAACACCTGTTGCAATTCCGTGAAGCCGCCATAGCCCAGTGCACGCGCAAATCTCACAATGGCGGACGGCTGAACCTTCGCACGCTGTGCGACTTCCGCGACGGTCCCGAGCGCCATCTCGGTGGGATGCTCAAGTGCAAACTCAGCGATCACCCGGAGGCGATCTGAAAAATCCGGATGTTGGCGTGCGATCTCATGACGGAGGTTTTCATAAGTGCCGTGCTGGGGGGCTCTGGCTTTAGTGGGCATGCGGTTGGCTCGTATTTGCGGTCATCGATTTCTCTGACTTGTATATTCTACTTTACATACTTCGTGGAATGTTTATTCTAAATCCATACAATGCGCGGACATCAATAAAAGAGCCGCCGATTCCAGGAGGAAACAATGAAGCGACGTAGCGATACGTCCGGGCTGTCCCGGCGTGCCCTCGTGAAGGGCGGCTTGCTGTCTGCCACAGCGACATTTTTCGGTCCATGGCAACACACACGTGTTCTGGCGCAGGGAGAAAAGAAGCCAATCAAGTTGGGGCTCACCTGTGATGCCAGCGGCCAATACGGCAATAGCGGGCAGGACGATATGCGTGGCATTCGCCTCGCAATTGATGAATTCAACGCAAAAGGCGGCGTGCTCGGTCGCAAGATTGAATGGACGACGGCCGACACCGAAACCAATGCGGCGACAGGTACACGCATCGCGGAGCGTTTCATTACGCAGGAGCAGTGCGGCTTTCTGATCGGCGCCGTGCATTCGGGCGTCGCCAATGCCATCACGCAAGTCGCGAATAAATACGGCACCGTCTATTTCAACACCAACTCGTCGGCACCGAGTGAGGCAGGTGAGAACTGCTCGCGCATCAAATTTGTCTGGGATGGGAACGGCACCAATTTTTCCAAGGCCGCCGTCCAGAACGCGGTTCAGAAGATAGGCAAGAAGTGGTTGTTGCTGACCAACGACTATGTGTGGGGGCACACGACATCGGCCGCGACCAAAGCCGAGGTCGAGAAAGCCGGCGGACAGATCATCGACAATCTGCTGATCCCGCAGAACACCCGGGACTTCACCTCCTATCTCCTCAAGGTGCAGCAGGCCAAGCCTGATGTGGTCGCGATGGCGGTTGGCGGCGACGACATGAAGGCGCTACGTCAGCAGATCAGTGCGCTGAAGCTGGAAGAGAAAACAGCCTGGGTGAACAATCAGCAGGACTGGCCCGATATCTGGGGCGCGGAAGATACGCTGTTCGGCGTCTTCGGCACCAATTGGTATCATCTTTTGCCGCTCCCCGGCGTTGCTGAATTCGTCAAGCGCTGGCAAACGACCTATCCTCAGTCGCCCATTCCGGTGCCGGGGAATGTCTCCTACAACGGCTACATCGCGACACGCGAATTGCTGCGCGCGATCGAGCGCGCCGGTACGACCAGCAATCATGCTGTGATCAAGCAGTTGGAAGGGCACAGGATGCTCGCTGCCGACCGCATGCAGCATTTCGATGCGTATATCGATCCTGTGACGCATCAAGTGCAGCAGACGATCTATCTTGCCCGGCGCAACACAAAACCCGTCGACAAGACGGATCTGTACGAGGTCATCAGCTGGACCAAGCCCGAAACAGCGGTGGACGATGCTTCACTGGAAAAATGCAAGATGAAGGCGCTCGCCGACGTTCCAGTCTTCGACACATAAAGCTCACGCCTGGGCGTCCGGAACATTCTCCGGGCGCTCGTGCTCGCTCATTGGAATAGATGAACGCTTATGTCGCCTCTCAATCTCCTTCCGCATTTGCTGAACGGTATAGCGCTCGGCTTGCTTTTCTCCCTGATTGCGCTTGGCTTCATGCTGATCCTCGGATTGATGGAGCAGATCAACCTTGCCCATGGCTCGTTGTTCGCGCTCGGGGCGTACTTTGCCTACGCTATTTGTGGGGCGAAACTGCCGTTGCCGCCGGATGTCCTGATCGCGTGGGCCGGTGTGCCGCTTGGCTTGCGGTTTGCCACAGCAGTTGTCGTAGCCCCGATCCTGGTTGCGCCCTTTGGCCTTGTGCTTGAACGATTGATGCGCCGCACCTATGGGCGCGATCCGCTGTATGGGCTTCTGCTCACCTTTGGTGTTGCCATGGTGCTGGAGGAGTTGATCCGCGTGGTTTGGGGCACGCGCGACTACATGATGCCGGTACCGCGTGACATGTCCGGCGGCTTTATCATGCTCGATCTGATCTGGTCGACCTATCGCTTCTGGGCTGCCGGCATGGCGATCGTGGCCATGGGAGCCGTCTGGTTCATCGTCGAACGCACGCGTTTCGGTGCGATGGTCAAGGCAGGCGCCCATGACAGCGAAATCGTCCAGGCGCTCGGCATCGATCTGACGCGATTGCGGGTTTGGGTGTTCGTCCTTGGCACGATGCTCGCGGCGTTCGCCGGTGTGATCATGGCGCCGCTTTGGGGAATCCGGCCGCATATGGGAGTCGATGCCGTTGTCCCGGCATTTCTCATCATCGTGCTCGGTGGTGTCGGGAGCTTCTGGGGGGCGGCGTTGGGCGGGCTCCTGGTCGGCATGGTGGTCGGGCTGTCCGGTGCCTATGCCTCCGAATGGTCGATGCTGTCCATGTATCTGTTGTTAATTGTCGTCGTGACGTTCCGCGCACGGGGCCTGTTCGGCAAGAAAAGCGTGTTGGAGGCTTGATATGGCAGCAGCCCGTACGGTTCCCAGCTTCACGCCTGCGATGCTCGTTACATGGATCCTGTTTGCAACCGTTCCGTTCTGGATCGAGCGGGTCGGCCTCTATCAATATCTCGGGGTCGAGATCCTGATCTTTGCGCTCTATGCGCTGGCCTACAATCTGGTTCTGGGCCATGCGGGATTGCCGTCGTTCGGGCATGGCGCATTTTTCGGGATCGGTGCCTACGCATTCGGTCTGGCGCAATCAAACATCGCGTCGAACCTGTGGGTCTGTCTTGCGGTTGCTGCATTTACGGCCGCAATAGCGGGCGCTTTTGTGGCGCTCTTCATCTCGCACAGGCGAGGCATCTATTATGCGTTGATGACCATCGCTTTCGGGCAGATCTTCTGGTTCATCGCGATCAAGGCGCACCGGATAACCGGCGGCGAAGATGGCTTGCTCAAGATTGAGAGGCTACCCGCCTCGCTTGGCATCACCACGTTCAACCTTGGCAGCAACATCGCGCTGTACTACTTCGTGCTTGCAGTCTTTGCTGTCGTCTCGTTCCTGCTGTGGCGGCTCGTGCATTCCCCGTTTGGGCGGGTGGTGAAGGCCATAAAGCAGAACGAAACACGTGCTCGTTTCGTCGGCTACGACGTCTGGCGCTACAAGGCGGCGGTCCTGGTTGTATCCACGACCTTATCGGGACTCGCGGGCGGATTGTTCGCGATGGCACAGACGTCCGCCTTCCCGGACGTGATGAGTCTGCACTATTCCGGCTACGTCGTCATGATGACATTGGTGGGCGGCGGGCTTGTCTCGTTCTGGGGGCCCGTCATTGGTGCCGTGGCCTTCTTCCTTGCACGCGACGTCATCGGATCATTCACCACCGGATGGATGCTATGGTTCGGCCTGTCGTTTGTTGTCTTGGTGCTTTTCAAGCCGGAGGGGATCGCCGGCATGTTTGCCGGCGTCATGAACGGACGAGACAAAATCGTTCCGCGCCCTGCCGCCGCTCCGCAATCGCAGGCGAGGTGAGCCATGCCACTGTTTGAAGCCAAGGATCTGCATCTGCGATTTGGCGATCGCGTCGTGCTCGAGAATGTCTCGCTTGCATTTGAAGCCGGCCAGTTGTCCGGCATCATGGGGCCGAACGGCGCCGGCAAGACGACCTGTTTCAACGTGCTGACGGGCCGCTACAAGCCCAATCGCGGGCAGGTATTGTGGCAGGGAGATGATATCACCGGGAAAAGCCCGCAGGATATCGCACGGCTGGGCATCGCAAGGTCGTTCCAGCTGATGAACCTGTTCGACGAGTTCACGGTATTCGAGAACATAGCCATTGCGCTTCCGGGCACGCGCCGGCGCGGGCATGACATGATTGCTCAGGCATATGCCGCCACCGCTCTGGTCGAAGAAGCGCACAACATTCTCGAAAAGGTGGGTCTTGCAGGGCGGGCCGACGATGAGGCCAAGTCGCTCTCTTATGGTGCGCGGCGCGCGCTCGAAATCGGCGTTGCGCTGGCCTGTCGTCCCAAGCTGCTTTTTCTCGATGAGCCGACTGCGGGTCTCGGCAGCGACGGGCGCGCGCGACTGGCCGATCTCATCCTTCAGCTCAAAGGTGATCTCACCATCGTCATCATCGAACATGACATGGAATTCCTCTTCTCGCTGGCCGATGAGATATCGGTGATTCATTGGGGGCAGGTGATCGCGCGTGGCACGCCGGCCGCACTCAAGACGAATCCATGGGTTGAGGCTTCCAACCTGGGGCGGCTCAACTGATGCTCGATGTATCCGGTATCGATTCGTTCTACGGCGAGACGCAGGCGCTGTTTTCGGTCTCGTTATCCGTACGCGCAGGCGAGGTGCTTGCTCTGCTCGGCGCCAACGGCGCTGGCAAAACCACGGTGCTTCGCTCCATCCTCGGCCTCACGCGCGCCCGCCGGGGCGACATCCGTTTTCAGGGCAAGTCCATCGCAGCAAGCCCGACGCATCATATCGCCTGCGCAGGAATTGGCTGGGTGCCGGACGACCGTCGCCTCTGTCCGACACTCACCGTGGCGAAAAATCTGTCGTTGGGCGAAAAGCGGACGAGCTTTCGAGGGTGGTCTCTTGGAGAAGTCACCGAGATTTTCACGCCGCTCAAATATCTGATGGCGCGCGAGGCCGAGACGTTGTCCGGCGGGGAGATGCAGATGGTCGCCATTGCCCGCGCCTTGCTCGGTTCACCCGGTCTCGTGCTGTTCGACGAGCCGAGCCAGGGCCTTGCACCGAAAATCGTCGATGACGTGATGGCTGTCATCCGGCGCCTCAGGCAGGCGGGCATTGCCAGTATCGTGGTCGAACAGAATGCCGATGTCGCATTGAGCGTTGCCGATCGGGTCGTCGTGTTGTCGCAGGGGCATATTGCCTGGACGGGGGACGCGGCGGAACTGACTGCAGATGCCGGCCTCAAGCGCAAGCTTCTGGGAGGGCTGTCATGAGCGATACGCCGCTACTCGCGCTGGAAGGCGTGAACAAGATCTATCGCCGCGGCTTGCTCGACCGGGAGCGCGCATTTCAATTGCATGTGGATCGCGCTTTCATGCAGCCCGAGATCGTGGGCGTCATGGGGCCAAACGGCGCCGGCAAGACGACGCTATTCGAGATGATCGCGGGATCGAACGTGCCGTCGGCAGGGCGTGTGATGGTTGCCGGTCAGGACATGCAGAGAGTTCGCTATCTTCAGCGCGATCGTCTCGCGATTCATTACCATCAGTCCTATCAAGTCCGTCAGTTCAGAAAGACGAGGCCGTCCTTCACGATGGAGCAGGCTGCAAGCGCCTATCCGCTCGTTCATCTGTTCGATGAACCGCAGTTCAATACCCAGGATGGCTATATCGGATTCATGCTGGATTTCTTCCGCAAGCTGCGCAGTGAGAAGCGGCTCGTTTTCATCTGCCTGCATCCGACGGCGACGTTTCAACTGACGATCCTCAAGGAGATCTGCGAGCGTTTCCTGTTCGTCAGCGGCGGAGCGGTCACCAACTATGCTCATTTTGATGACCTCACCAGCCAGCCCGATGTCCGCCAATATCTTGGTGTGCTGGCCCCCTGAATAGACTCGTAACTCAATTCACGACAAACCGAAATCTGGAACAGGATTCAGTCCATGCAGCGACAATATCTCGATACGCTCCCGCATTATATCAACGGTGCATGGGTCCAGCCGACCTCGGGCGATTACCAGGACGTGATGAATCCATCCACGAATACGCCCATCGGCAAACTCGGGCATGCGTCAAAGGCCGATCTCGACAAGGCGATCGCGGCTGCTCAATCCGGCTTCAATACCTGGCGACGCGTCTCCGCCTTCGAGCGCAGCAAGATCCTGCGCAAGGCTGCCGATCTGGTGCGCGCGCGGGTCGAGCAGATCGCCACCATTCTCACCTTTGAGCAAGGCAAGCTCCTGGCCGAGGCGAAGCTCGAAGTCATGGGCTCGGCCGACGTCATCGAATGGTTCGCCGAGGAAGGTCGCCGCGCCTATGGCCGCATCATTCCGGCGCGCGCCGACGGCGTCCGCAACATGGTGCTGATGGAGCCTGTTGGTCCGGTGGCGGGCTTCTCGCCCTGGAATTTTCCGGTGTTACAGGCTGCTCGGAAAATCTCCGGTGCGCTTGCCGCCGGTTGCTCGATCATCATCAAATGCCCCGAGGAAACGCCGGGTTCGCCAATCGAGTTCGTAAAATGCTTCGAAGAGGCCGGTGTGCCCGCCGGTGTGATCAATCTGGTTTACGGCGTTCCGGCCGTGATCTCGGAATATCTCATCAGCTCACCGGCGATCCGCAAGATATCGTTCACGGGATCTGTCCCGGTCGGCAAGCATCTGGCCTCGCTTGCCGGACAGCATATGAAGCGCTCGACCATGGAGCTTGGCGGCCACGCGCCCGTGCTAGTTTTTGACGATGTCGAGACCGATGGCATTGCTACACTTCTGGCCGGCATGAAATATCGCAACGCGGGCCAGGTCTGTGTTTCGCCAACGCGGTTCTTTGTTCAGGAGAGGTCCTACGACAAGTTTGTTGCCAAATTCACGGACCTTGCGCGCGGTATCGCAGTCGGAGACGGGTTTGATCCCAACAGCAAAATGGGACCGCTTGCCAATCCGCGGCGGGTCAATGCGATGGAAACCACTCTGCTCGATGCCCAGGAGAAGGGTGCTAAAGTCGAAACGGGTGGCAAGCGCATTGGCAATGCGGGCAACTTCTTCGAGCCGACTGTACTGACGAATGTCCCCGCTCATGCGCGAATTATGCACGAGGAGCCATTTGGCCCGATCGCGGTGATGCTACGTTTCAAGGATGCCGATGAAGTGCTGGAGCGCGCCAATAGTCTGCCGTTCGGTCTTGCGAGCTATGCCTTTACCAAGGATGCGAAGACTGCAACCAAGGTGTCCGATGGACTCGACCACGGAATGGTATCTATCAATCATTTTGGTATCGCGCTTCCGGAAACGCCATTTGGTGGCGTAAAAGAGTCAGGTTACGGGCACGAGGGAGGTATTGAGGGGCTTAATGCTTACTTGAGTACAAAATTCGTGAGCCATCTCGGTTGAGTTTGGCAGCTAGTCTCTCATGAAACCGTGGACGCAATTCTTCGTTCTGGATGCGGGTGTAGGGGAAAGTATCGACGCGTCGACAGTTCCCTTTGTAGATCGCTTTTGACCGCTTATGGCGCAAAGCGGACATTGATACGAGCCTGGGATGGATAGCTTGCTTACGGCGCATTATGAACGAACGGTTGAAGTCATTCTTCTCAAGATGAGCGGACATTCTCAGAGCTCACGGGAGTGGGCCAACGCAATCTTTGATAGTATCCGTTTGTAAAGGCGGATTGCAGGCGATGCGTGATCGCGAGGTAAAGTCTTACGTCTTTTTCGCGATCATGAAATCGAAGTCGCAGCCCTTATCGGCTTGCGTTACTGTCTGCTGAAACAGGCGAGCGTAGCCACGTTCAGGCAGGACTGCATGAACCTTTGACTGTGCTGCGCGGCGCCCGTCGAGTTCGGATTCATCGACCAGGAGGTTGATGGACCGCCCATCGACGTCAAGCCTGATCTGATCACCGTTGCGGACCAGTCCGAGCGGGCCGCCCACCGCGGATTCGGGCGTGATATGCAGCACGATTGTGCCGAATGCAGTGCCACTCATGCGGGCATCTGAAATGCGCACCATGTCCTTCACGCCTTGTCGGCCGAGCTTTTTGGGGATCGGTAGATAGCCCGCTTCCGGCATGCCGGGAGCGCCTTTGGGGCCGGTGTTCAGCAATACCAGAACGTCGTCGGCCGTTACGTCGAGATCGGGATCGTCGATCCGTAGTGCCATGTCCTCGACAGAAGTAAACACCACGGCGCGGCCGGTGTGCTGCAGCAGCCGGGGCGTCGCGGCCGAGCGCTTGATGATCGCGCCGCCTGGTGCGAGGTTGCCGTACAGCACGGCCATGGAGCCTTCGGCCTTGATCGGATTACTGCGCGGCCGGATGACGTCCTGACCGGGGACGATCTCAGCTTCGGCCGCAATCTCGCCCAGCGTCTTGTCTGCGATGGTCGGCGCGCTGCCATCAATAAGGTCGCCAAGTTCTGCAAGCAACCTGGGCATGCCACCAGCGTGATGGAAATGTTCCATGTAGTGAGCGCCCGAGGGTTTCAGATCGATCAGCACAGGCGCAATGCGACCGATCTCGTCGAGCATGTCGAGATCGTAACCATAGGGCGTTCGGTTGGCGATCGCGGTGAGATGAATGATGCCGTTGGTGGAGCCGCCGATCGCTTGCATGACAACGGTGGCATTACGGAAAGCTGCAGGTGTCAGCAATTCCGAGGGACGTGGTCCGCCGCTTACCGCCATTTCGGCGGCGCGCTTGCCGCTTGCTTCGGCGAGACGGAAACGTTCGGCGTGCGGGGCAGGGATGGTCGCGCTCATCGGCAGCGACAGGCCCAGTACTTCCGTGACGCAGGCCATCGTGCTGGCGGTACCCATCACCATGCAGGTCCCGACGGAGGGCGCGAGGCGTTCGTTGACTATCTCGATTTCCTCGGCGTCGATCTCGCCGGCGCGGTGCGCGCTCCAGAGGCGGCGACAATCGGTACAGGCGCCGAGCACCTCACCCTTGTGATGACCGACGACCATGGGGCCGACAGGGATCACCACCGTCGGCAGATTGACGGATGCCGCGGCCATGATCTGGGCCGGCAGCGTCTTGTCACAGCCGCCGATGACCACGATGGCGTCCATCGGCTGCGCGCGGATCATCTCCTCGGTGTCCATGGCCATCAGGTTGCGCAGGAACATCGAGGTGGGGTGCGCAAAACTTTCGTGGATCGAGATGGTCGGGAACACCATGGGCATCGCGCCGGCCAGCATCACGCCGCGCTTCACCGCCTCGATGATGGCAGGGACGTTACCGTGGCACGGATTGTAGTCGCTGTAGGTGTTGGTGATTCCAACGATCGGGCGCTCCAGCGCATCGTCGGAATAGCCCATCGCCTTGATGAACGCCTTGCGCAGAAATAGCGCAAATCCCGCGTCGCCATAGTTTGTCAGCCCTTTGCGAAGCCCTTTGGACATGTCGTTTCCCCTGCGGCCACCAAAGCCGATTTTCTTCGTTACATCGCCGGCGTCGTTGGAATTGTCAATAATCCTATTCGATACAGCGGATATAATCGCTAATACCGCGGAATTGGATATTTATTATTGACAATATACCTGGACCTGTTCCAGGGTCCGGCCCAATAAAAAACAGACATCCGGAGGAGATCACCATGACGGCACGGAGAATTGGACTGGCTGCGGTTGTCGCGGCGGCCACCATCGCGAGCGCTGCTCCCGCTTTTGCGCAGGCCACGCAGATCACGATGTGGAGCAACTGGCCCGACGAGCCCGCCAAGAAGGATTGGGTGACGACGCGGGTGAAGGACTTTGAGGCTGCGAACAAGCAGTGTTCGGTCAAGCTCAGCTTCATCCCGAAAGCGGATCTCTACACCCAGGCCAAATCAGCGGTGCGGACCGGGCAGGCGCCCGACATCTTCTACATGGAGCCGGATCAGCCGGAATTTCTCGCCGGAGGCTTCCTCGAACCGCTGGATAGCTATGTCGATCTGGCGCAATACGAGGACTGGTCGAAACCAGCCTGGACATCGAAGGGCAAAGTCTACGGCCTGCCGGTCGAGGCCTATACGGTCGAGCTCTACTACAATAAGGACGCGGTCAAGAAGGTCGGCGTGGATGTACCGGCGTCGTTCCAGCTAACGCAGGAGCAGTTCACCGATCTGGTGAAGAAGGGCGTTGCCGCCGGCATCACCCCGGTGTCGCAGGGCGTCGGCGATCGTCCGTTCCCGGGTGGCTTGCTTCTGTTCGAGTCGCTGCTGCGTAAGCTCGGTATCGAGGACTATGGCAAGCTGCTCAATGGTGGGCTGTCGTTCAAGGATCCGCGCGTCGTTGAAGTCATGACCTGGATGAAGGGGCTGGTCGATGCCGGTGCCTATCCGAAGAGTTTTTCCACGCTGAAGCTCGGTGAGTCCCACTTCTATTTTTACAACACGCCGGGCGCGCTGACCTTCCCGGATCCGAGCTGGTTCACGGGTCGCGCCTTTGCGCCACCGGAAGGTGGTGGCATGCCGGCCAATTTCCCGCTCGGCATCATGCAATTTCCGGCAATGGACAAGGGCGCTTGTCCGGACTGCAAGACGCTCGCCGTCGCCGGCAGCTTCGTGATGTATTCAAAGAGCAAGAACAAGGATTGCGCCGGTGCGCTGATGAAATCCATGGCCACCGTCGAGAATGGCACCAAGTGGATGGAGCAGGTCTCGCTGCAGACCGGTCTGAAATCCGACCCGGCCAAGATCAACAGCCCGCGCAAGGACTACTTTGCGGAGCTCAACGCACGCAACAAGAACGTCAAATACTTCTTCGGCACGCCTCTGCTGTATTACCGCGCCAAGTGTGCGGAGACCTACACCCAGGTCATGAACAACGCTTTTCCGGCTGGCCTTCTGAGCGTTCAGGAAGCCGCGGAGAAGATGGACAGCGCCTGCTTCAAGAGCTGAGTACTAACAATGACATCGATCAGCATTCCATCCGCTGCCGAGGAGGGGGCTCAGCACGCAGCCCCCTCGCTGGCCGATCCGCGCCGGGCGAGCTGGTGGGTGCTGGCCGTCTTTCTGGCGCCGGCTTTGGCGGTGTATATCGGACTGACCGCCTATCCGGCGTTTCGAACCTTCTATGACAGCTTCTTCACCATTGAAGGTCTCGATGCGACCTTCGTCGGCCTGGATAACTATCGCGCGCTGATGTCCGACGAGACGTTCTGGGTGTCGGTGCGGAACACATTCATCTGGTCGTTCATCGCGCCCGTGCTCGATGTTGTGACAGGCCTGCTGCTCGCACTGGCGCTATATGCGGGCGTTCCTGCCGCGCGCTTCCTGCGGGTCGCGTGGTTCACTCCGGTCCTTCTATCCTACGTCGTCGTCGCGATCCTCTGGATGTGGATATTCAACTACGACTGGGGAATCCTCAACGCCATGCTGCGCGCCGTCGGGCTTGGGGCACTGGCGTCGTCCTGGCTCGGTGATCCAAATTTAGCGCTCGGCGCACTCATCGTGACCCATGCCTGGAAATGGGCAGGCTTCAACATGGTGGTCTGTCTCGCGGCGATTCATTCGTTGCCGCGCGAGGTACTAGAAGCCTCCGAACTCGACAATTGCGGCTGGGGCGCCAAGCTGCGCTACGTCATTGTGCCGATGCTGCGGCCGACCTTGCTGAACCTTTATATTCTTGCCTTCATCGGCAAGATGAAGATCTTCGATCTGGTCTGGATCATGACCCAGGGCGGCCCGCTATGGGCGACCGAAACCGTATCCACCTACGTCTACAAGCGTGCTTTCAACTGGAACACCTTTGATCTCGGATATCCTTCCGCCATCGCGTCGGTGTGGTTCGTGGTGGTCTGCGCCGCTGTCATCATCCTCAATCGCCTTCTGGCGACCCGCGAACGTCTGGAGTACTGATCGTGGCTGCCATGCTTGCGGAACGCGCACCTTTGCCGCGTTTCTTCAGCCGCGGAGCGCTTGCTCTCGTGCTGGGCCTCTACACTATCTACACGCTGGGACCGTTCCTGTGGCTCGCCACGATGTCGGTGCGCACCACCGCCGAGATCAGCGCCGACCACTATGCGTGGCCCAAAGTGTTCCACTGGGAGCAGTTCCGGATCGCCTGGGTCGATTCCGATTTTGCGACCTATTTCTGGAATTCCACGATTGTCGTGGTGGGCGCCGTCGCCGTCGTGACGCTGCTTGGCGCCGCAGCAGCGCATGCGTTGGCGCGCTATCGTTTCCGCGGCAATCGGCTGGTCTACGGCATCCTGTTCTCGTCGATCATTTTCCCGCCGCAGATTACGTTGGTCTCGCTGTATCAGATCCTGGTCGACTACAATCTTTACAACAGCCTGCTCGGGCTGACGCTGGTCTATGTGTCGCTGCAGCTGCCGCTGACAATCTATCTTCTGGAAGGGTTCTTTGCGCGCATTCCGCAGGATCTGTTCGACGCCGCCAAGATCGATGGCTACGGCGATCTCGAAATTTTCCGGCGCATCGTGCTGCCCATCGGCATGCCGGCGATTGCCACTACGCTGATCCTGAACTTTATCCAGCTCTGGAACGAGTTTCTGTTTGCCGTCGTGCTGATCACCGATCCTGATAAGCGCACGCTGCCGGTCGGCATTCGCGCCTTCATGGGCGATCATTTCCAGGACATCGGCATGATCGCCACCGGCGTCATGATCTCCGTCATTCCGGTGATCATCGTCTACGTTTTCTTCTCAGAGAAACTCATTCGCGGCATGACTGCCGGCGCAATCAAATAAGAGGCAGCCATGGCCGTTGTCACCCTCGACAAACTCTCCAAACAATATGGGCCGACAGGTCCGGTAGTCGTTGACAAGGTCGATCTTCATATCGGCGACGGCGAATTCATGGTTCTGCTCGGGCCCTCAGGCTGCGGCAAGTCGACGACACTGCGCATGATCGCGGGCCTGGAAGAGATCAGCTCCGGCAAGCTCTCGATTGGCGATCGCGTAGTCAATCAGGTGCCGGCCAAGGATCGCGACATCGCGATGGTGTTTCAGTCCTATGCGCTCTATCCGCATATGAGCGTTGCGGACAATCTCGCCTTCGGCCTGCGCCGGCGCAATTTCGCCGCTGCCGAGATCGAACGCCGGGTGCAGGATGCGGCGAATATTCTTGGTCTGGCGCCGCTGCTGACGCGCAAGCCCAGCGCGCTGTCCGGCGGCCAGCGCCAGCGTGTCGCACTCGGGCGCGCCATGGTGCGCGAGCCGATGGTGTTCCTATTCGACGAACCGCTGTCCAACCTCGACGCTGCGTTACGCGTCAACACCCGCAGCGAGATCATCAAGCAGCACAAGCGGCTGGGATCGACGATGATCTATGTGACCCACGACCAGGTCGAGGCCATGACCATGGGAACGCGGATCTGCGTCATGAATGCCGGTCGCGTTGCTCAGATCGGCGCGCCGCTCGACGTCTATTGGGAGCCGGCGGACACGTTCGTCGCCCGATTCTTGGGATCGCCACCGATGAATCTGGCGACGGCGGTTGTCGCTTCGGCCAATGAAAGCTCTGTGGCACGAAGCCAGAGCCTTGAGACGGCGCTGACGCGCTGGTCGCCTCAGTTATTGGGAAAGCTGGTAGACCAAAAAGTGACAATCGGCGTGCGCGCCGAGGATTTGCATATCAACAAGGCGGCGTTGGGCAGCGAGCCTGCGGGCCATGTGCGGGGGCGTACGATCGCGGTGGAGCCGTTGGGCGCGGAAACCTTGCTGTTGGTCGAAATCGAACCCGACGTGGAGTGGACGGCGCGATTGCCGCGTCATGTGCCTGTCGCCATCGACGAGACCGTCGATCTGTATTTCCCGGTCAATGCGGTCTTCGTGTTTGACGCAACGACGGGCCGGGCCGTCATCGGCGAGAAGCGTCGGGATATCGGGCAATGAGCAAGCCGTTGCGGATCGGATTGATTGGTGCGGGGTGGGTCACGCAATATCATCTGCTGGCATGGCAGAAGCTCGCGGGGCGTGCCGCGGTCGTCGCGATCGCCGATCCCTCGTCGGAGAATGCTGCTGCGCGCGCCCGGCAGTTCGGTATCGGGCAATGCTTTTCGCGCGCGGAAGACATGCTGGCGGCATGTGAACTCGATGCGGTCGATATTGCTGCGCCGCGTGCCTTCCATGCGCCTTTGGTACGCCTCGTCGCCGATCGTGGTCTGCCGGTGCTTTGCCAGAAGCCGCTCGCCCCGACACTCGCAGAAGCCGAGGCGTTGGCGCGTGATGTCGAGGGTCGCATCCGGTTGATGGTGCATGAGAACTGGCGCTTTCGTGCATACTATCGCGATGCCGCATCCTGGATCAGGGACGGTCGTATCGGGGCGGTGACAGCTGCCCGTCTGACGCTGCTGACATCGGGCACGATTCCCGATGCAAACGGCCAATATCCTGCGATCGAGCGCCAGCCGTTCATGCGCGGCGAGTCCCGCATGCTGGTGGCTGAAGTGCTAATTCACCATCTCGATACTTTGCGCATGCTGCTAGGCCCGCTGGATGTGATCGCGGCGGCGCTGACCCAAACATGTCCGGATATTGCGGGTGAAGACGGTGCCGTGATCCAGATGCGATCCCGCGGCGGCGCCGGTGTGTCGTTGTTCGCGAGCTTTGCAGCTCATGGCGCGCCGATATCGCAGGCCGATCAACTCGAAATCCTTGGCACGATTGGCTCAATTCGGCTCGAAGGTACGCAGCTGAAGCTGACGGGCGCGCAAAGCGAGATCCGCGCCTACGATCTAGCTGCGACCTATCAGGGTTCCTACGATGCGACCATCGCGCATTTCATCGATGCGCTGCAAAGCAGCGCGCCTTTCGAGACCTCTCCCGCGGACAATCTGCAAACCCTGCGCCTTGTCGAGGATTGCTACCGGTTGTCAGGGCGCGAAGCATCTCGAGGCAATGCCAGATGACCGTCACCAAAATTGCGTCACGCGCCGATGAACAGGCCGAGATCATCCGACGTGTCGAAGAGGATATCATCTTTGGCCGATTACCGCCCGGCGCGCGGCTGATCGAAGACAACCTGATGGAACGCTATGGCGCCTCGCGGCACTTCGTGCGCCAGGCGCTGGTGCATCTCGAGCATACCGGCATCGTCCAGAGGGAGAAGAATGTGGGCGCGACGGTGCGTTCCTATTCGACGGCCGAGGTGAAGCAGATCTATGAAGTGCGCGAGATGCTCACGCGCCAGGCCGCACTGATGATCCCGTTGCCAGCCAAGGCGTCGCTGATCATGGAGCTCGAAGCCATTCAAGCAGAATATGTGCGGTATGCCGAGCGCGGCGATTTGCGCGGCATTCACGACACCAATGACGCGTTCCACATCGCTCTGTTTGCGGCGTGCGGAAACCCGTATCTGGTGCGATCGCTGCAGGATTACATGGGCCTGACACTGCCCATGCGTGCCAAGAACCTTGCCGATCACAACGGGCTGCAGGTGTCGATCCAGCAGCACGATATGATGATTTCACTGCTGCGTGGCAACGACAATTGGGCGCTGTCGCAGCTCTGCGTCGAGCACATGCACTCCAGCAAGGCCGATTACCTGCAACGCGTGGCCGTGCCCGGCCCAAATCTAGGGCCGGACTGACAGGCCAACACGCATATCGATTCCGCATCTCGACAAAGGACAGGACATGGATCTCGGACTTCAGGGCAAGGTCGCGCTGGTGCTTGGCGCCGGCGGCGGCCTTGGAAGCGCTATCGCGAAGACGCTGGCGAGTGAAGGCGTGCGTGTCGCGCTTGCCGACATCGACGCGGCCGCGCTCGATCGTGTCGTCGCGGAGATCAAGCAGGGTGGAGGCGACGCGATGGCCGCCGCTTTCGATCTGGCTGATCGTGCCGCGATGGATGCGCGCGTCAGTGCCATCGAGGCAGCGTTCGGCCCCATCGACATCCTTGTCAACAATACCGGTGGGCCGCCGCCGACGCCTGCTGCCGGGCAGGACCCGGAACTGTGGAGCAGGAGCTTCGAGCAGATGGTGCTGTCGGTCATCACGCTGACCGATCGCGTATTACCCGGCATGCGCGCCCGCAAATGGGGACGTATCGTGACATCGACATCGTCTGGCGTGGTGTCGCCGATTCCCAATCTCGGCATTTCGAATGCACTGCGATTGTCGCTCGTGGGCTGGTCGAAGACGCTGGCCCGCGAAGTTGGGCGTGACGGCATCACAGCCAATATCGTGCTTCCAGGCCGGGTTGCCACCAGTCGCATCCGTTTCCTGGACGAGCAGAAGGCAAAGCGTGAAAGTCGCTCCGTCGAGGACGTGTCTGCGGAGAGCACCGCCAGTATTCCTGCCGGCCGTTATGGTGAGCCACAAGAATATGCTGATGTGGTCGCCTTTCTCGCCAGCACCCGCGCATCTTACGTCAACGGCTCGGTCATCCGCGTCGATGGTGGTCTCATTACTAGCATCTGAAGGATCAAATCATGGCTCTCGACGCAACCGCCTCTGGCGTCTTCCCAATCGCCCCCACCCCGTTTCATCCCGATGGTCGTCTTGATGAGGCCTCGCTCGGCACATTGATCGACGGATACCTCAAGGTTGGCTCAACCGGCGTCACGGTGCTTGGCATCATGGGTGAGGCGCCGAAGCTCGAGCCCGAGGAATCGATCGCGATTGCTAAGCATTTCGTGAAGGGCTTCGGAAAACTGCCGGTGATCGTCGGCGTTTCGGCGTCCGGTTTCGCAGCGATGCGCGCGCTGTCGCGAACCGTGATGGAGAATGGCGCGGCGGGTGTGATGATTGCTCCTGTGCCGAGCCTGCGTACCGACGATCAAATCACCGGCTATTACCGTCAGGCGATCGAAGCGATCGGATCCGACATTCCGTTCGTGATCCAGGACTATCCTTTGACACTGTCGGTACAGATGACGCCGAAAGTCATCCGTCAGATCGTGCAGGAGAATCCTTCCTGCATTATGCTCAAGCATGAAGACTGGCCCGGTCTTGAAAAGATATCGACGCTGCGTGCGTTCCAGGCCGAAGGGTCGTTGCGACCGATCTCGATTCTGACCGGTAATGGCGGACTGTTCCTCGACTTCGAAATGGAGCGTGGTGCAGACGGCGCAATGACTGGCTACGCCTTTCCGGACATGTTGGTCGAGCTGGTCAAGCTGCAGAAGGCCGGCAAGCGCGACGAGGCGCATGATCTGTTCGATGCGCACTTGCCGCTCTTGCGATACGAACAGCAGCAGGGCGTTGGCCTCGCCGTGCGGAAATATGTGATGATGAAGCGTGGGTTCCTGGCATCGGATGCCCAGCGCAAGCCCGGCTCGGTTCTCTCGGTGAAGGCGCGCGAGGAGGTCGACTACATGCTGTCGCGTTTGGAGCGGGCTGTGAGGTAGTCGGTGGCAAGCCTCAAAGGCGGAGTTTTTCAACACGGCGCAAAGCGGACAGAGGCAGTCGTCAGCCTTGCCCCTCTAGAAATTCCGCGATCTGCGCCTTCAGAAATGCCTTTCTGGAGATTGTTCTCCTGCCGGAAATAGTAGAGCAAATGAACGCCACTTTCGGATGGAGTAGCTACGCCCAAGAAACCTGTTGCGCTCATCCGCCGCGCAGTGCGCGGCGGAAAACCCCAAAATCGGCCCATTGCGTTTGAAGACTGGCGAGAAGCCCACTCTGGGCCGGCCATCCAGCGAAGATCGAACCAAGTCTCCGCGCGCAGTCTCCCGAAAACGGGAGTTTCTGCGGTGTTAGCCGGAGATTTTTGGGAATTGGGCGGGTTATGGGGCCGATTTTGCCACCCGGAGACTTTCCCGCTCGCCTGAAAAGCCGCCCAATACGGGCCTTTCTCGACAAATTGGGGCTATCGGCCGTTTGGCCGGACTGCTTGGCTGGGGCGGGAGTGCCGTTCGCACCTGTCTCCGTGTCAATTCCCTGCAAACAGGGTATTTTACAGGGAATTTGCGATTTTCGACACCGGTGTTCATTTTCGACCCATCCATTCAGCGGATTAAAGGGGGAAAATCGTCGAATTCCCTGTGCCATCGAACAGGGAATTCATTTCGAATTGCAGGCAATAATGAAAATGGATCAGGGAAGACAAAAGCTGCTCTTCATGCGAGGGCTAGCTACAGGACTTGCTAGAACCTTTTATTGGGAATGCCCGGACCAGGGCGACGCATACGACGATGAGATTGCATCGTTGCGGGACTACAGTCGAATCGATCGAACGTTGGCGTCGCCGTCTTGGATAGGCAGTCTGTTGCGTTTCGCGTGCGTGAACCCAGGACATAGTCGTTCCAGAATAGCCAAATGGCAGCTTTCGGCGCAAAGCGGACATCGGTCTAGTTGTTACGAGTTAGTTCCAGATTTGCATCCGCACGCGCGCGCCGCAGAGTTTCGGACGGAAGTTCGGTGAAGTGTCGCTTGTAGTCCTGCGAGAACTGGCTGAAGTGCCAGAAGCCCCACTTCACCGCGATATCATAGACGCCGATCCGCTCGTCTACACAGTGCTTGAGCTCGCGGCGCACGCGATTGAGGCGGACGGCGCGTAGATAGTGGATGGGGTTGCTGCCGAGTACGTCCTGGAAACAGTAGTTCAGCTTGCGACGGCTGGCGCCGACGCCCTTGCAGATGTCGAGGATGGTCATCGGCTGTTCGGGCGTGGACAGCATGAGGGAGCAGGCCCGATCAACGAGACGCTTGCGGGTGCCGCCACTACGGAGGTCATCGCATGGCTCGAGGTTCGGTAATAGATCGATCACCTCGGTCAGCAGGTTATCCTCGAGCTGCTGCCGTGCTGCGGGATTGTCGAGGATTGCCGGATTGTCGTCGGTGATCTCCTGGACGTATTCCAGCAATTGGCGAAGACGTTGCGCAGCGACGGGATCGGTGCGCAATTCCCGCAGCTGGTGCCAGATGCCCTCAGGCAGCTCGATCTGCATATCCTGCAGCGTGTCCTCAAGCAGCTGAGCATTCATCACAACCCCGCGCAGTTCGAATTCGGGCGGGGTGCACATATCGACTTCGGCATCAAAGCACGCGATCACATTGCCGGACGACATGCAGGCGCCATTGAAGTTGATGTCGCCAGCGCGCCAGGGCAGGGCAATGCCGAAACTATCGACCCCGAGGTGTCCATACTGGCGAACACGCTGGCTGGTGGTTTCGCGGAAGACCTGGATACCTGGCAGCCGCACCTCGACAAAACTGCCGCGAAACGCGCCGGCGCTGATCTGATCATAGTCAAGCCGCCAGCGCCCGAGATTGGCGCAATGTGCATCGACATCGTTGCTCGACGCAGCAAACAGCCAATGATCCGAGGCGTTTAGCGACATGCAGGCCCTCCGGACAGCCATTCAGGCGGTGCCAGACATAGATTGATCTTTCGAAAGACCGTTTTGCAAGCGACATGCCATCTCGCTGTGAGCCGCGGGGCGCTCAAGAATTGCTGATTTTTGATAACGGTCAATTCGCATGCTCGCCGATGATCGCTCGTCCGGATCAATGCTGATGCCGGGCGACGGACATGTTCTGCGAGGATGCGATGAAGCCAAGCGATGTCATGAAAGGTGCTCCGCCCGCCGCTGAGGCGCTCGTGACCCGGTTCAACTGGCGCAAATATCCCTACAGCCAGTGGAGTTTTCGCAATGTCCGCCAGGTGTTGCCGACCGCCGATATACGGCGCGGTGCGGCGCCAAGGCCGCTCAAGACGGCATTTCGCGATCTCGGCGCCCTTGCATTCACCTATGGCGAGGGCGTCTCAACAACGCTCGCAGAGACGTTGGCCCAGACCTATGCCGATGGCCTCGTCGTGCTGCATCGCGGCGAGATCGTAACCGAGTGGTACGGCGAGGGCATGACCCCGCACACGCCGCATCTGGTCTGCTCGGTGAGCAAGTCGATCTGTGGCACGCTCGGCGGCGTGCTGGTCGAGCGCAGCCTGCTCGATCCCGACAAGCCGGTCACGCATTATGTCCCGGAAGTCGCGTCATCGGTCTATGGCGGCTGCACGGTCCGCGACCTGCTCGATATGACCGTGGCGATCAAGTTCGACGAGGACTACGACGATCCCGAAGGCGACGTGGTCAAGTATCGGCTATGCAATGGCTGGGACGTGCTGCCGGACGGAACGGCGCAAGGCGACCAGCGCAGCTTCCTCGCCACGCTGCGGCCGAATGGCGGGTCGCATGGCAAGGTCTTTCATTACGTCTCGACCAATACGGACGTACTCGGCTGGGTCTATGAAAAGGCCTGCGGCAAGCCCTATGCGCAGATTCTCTCGGACTATATCTGGGCGCCGATGGGGGCTGCGGACGATGCCTATATCACCCTCGACACCCATGGCGCGTCACGCTCGGCCGGGGGCATCTGCGCCACGTTGCGCGATCTCGCACGGTTCGGTGAAATGATCCGTCAGCGGGGTATCGCCAATGGCACGCAGGTGGTGCCGGGGGCGTGGATCGACGACATCCATGCCAACGGCGACAAGCAGGCCTGGAAAGACGGCGATCTGGCATTCGTGTTTCCAGACGGCCGCTACCGTGCCTGCTGGTACACGATTGATCCCGCGCGCAACGATCTCGCGGCGGTGGGTATTCACGGTCAGTGGATCCATGTCGATCCATCGACTGACGCCGTGATCGTGAAGGTCGCCGCCCAGCCCAGTCCGATGGATATCGCGATCGATCATCGCTGGCTTGCTGCCTTCCGAGCCATCGGTGCGCATCTGACCGCGTAGTTGTCCGACATCGTCCTTTCGATTTCAATTCCCATTGCCCCGGAGATCGTCATGTTCAATGATTTCAGCCGACGCTCGTTGCTCAAGGCAGGTGCCGCAGGGCTTGCTGCCGGGATGATGCCGCGCATCGCGCGTGCGCAGTCTGGCAAGGTTATCCGTGCAGTGATGCATGCGCCTTTGCGTGCCACCGATCCGGTCATCAACACGGCCTGGACCGGGCGCAATCACGGCCTGAACATCTATGACACGCTGTTCTCCACCGACTCCAAATTCCAGATCCGTCCGCAGATGGTCGATACCTATGAGGTGTCGGCCGACAAGCTGACCTATACATTCAAGCTGCGCTCCGGGCTGAAATTCCACGATGGCGCGCCGGTGACGTCCGCCGACGTCATCCCCTCGCTGCAACGTTGGGCCAAGCGCGACACCATGGGCGCGCGAATGATGACCTTCGTCGCCGAACTCAAGCCAGTGGACGAGCGCACGTTCCAGCTTGTGTTGAAATCGCCCTATGGCCAGGTGCTACAGACGCTCGCCAAGCCGTCGAGCATCATGCCTTTCATCATGCCGGCGCGCCTTGCCGCGCAGCCGCCGGAACAGCCGGTCACCGAATTTGTCGGCTCCGGCCCATTCCGCTTCGTTACCTCCGAATTCCGTCCGGGCAGCCGCGCGGTCTATGAGCGTAATGCGGACTATGTCTCGCGCGACGAGCCGTCGGACGGCCTCGCCGGCGGCAAGATTGTGAAGATCGACCGTTACGAGTGGATCAGCATGCCGGACTTCCAGACCGCGGCGAATGCGCTGATCAACAAGGAGATCGACTTCCTCGAAGCCGCGCCGCACGACATGCTGCCGTCGCTGATCGCGGCCAAGGACGTCACCGTGGCCGATTACAATCCGCTCGGCTTCATGTCGGTGGTGCGCATGAACTGGCTCAGCGAGCCGTTCAACAAGCAGGAAATCCGCCAGGCCGTCATGTATGCGAGCGACCAGGCCGACTGGCTCGACGCACAGGTAGGCAATCCCGACTACTATCAGGCCTCCGCAGCGATGTTCGGCGTCACCACGCCGCTGGCCAGCGAAGTCGGCTGGAACACCAAGCCTGATATCGCTCGCGCCAAGGATCTGCTCAAGAAGGGCGGCTACAAGGGCGAGAAGGTGGTGATGCTGCAGGGCACCGACTCGCCGCTGCTGTCTGGCTCCAGCACGGTCACTGCACAAAAACTGCGTGCCATCGGCATGAATGTCGAGGTGCAGACGATGGATTGGGGCTCGCTGCTGGCGCGCCGCGTCAAGCAGGATTCGACAGCGAATGGCGGCTGGTCGATGACCCACTGGGTCACCACGACCACCGAGTTGATGAATCCACTGGCCAGCACAGTGCTCGACACCCGCGGCAAGACCGGCGGCTTCTTTGGCTGGCCGGAGGATACGGAGATCGAAAGCCTGCGCAACAAGTTCGCGCTGGAGACAGATGCCGCTGCCCAGAAGACGGTAGCCGAAGCGATCCAGAAGCGGGCTTATGATGTGATGACCCATATTCCCGGTGGCCAGTTCAAGCAGCCGGTGTCGCACAGCAAGGCGCTCAAGAACATCGTCACCGCACCGGCGCCGCTGTTCTGGAACGTCGAGAAGACGGCCTGAGCATGGCAGTCGCCGGCGTCCTCCTGAAGCGATCGGTCTCCGTCATTCCCGTCCTGGGGGTGGTGGCGTTGATCGCATTCATGCTGCTGCGCTTCGCCTCGGGCGATCCGGTGGCGCAGCTCGCCGGCGATAATGCCGATCCCGCGGCCATCGCTGCCATCCGAGCGCGTCTCGGACTTGATCAGCCGCTGGCGATGCAGTTCCTGAACTGGCTATGGCGCATGTTGCATGGCGATCTCGGCACCTCGATCGTGTCCGGCCAGCCTGTCACGGTGCTGATCGCCCAACGCGTTGGCCCGACGGTGGCCGTGTCGATCACCACGATCGTGTTCTCGGTGGTGGTCGGTGTGCCAATCGGCGTGCTCGCCGCATGGCGGCGCGGCGGCTGGCTCGATCGCTTCGCCATGTGGACCTCGGTGACGGGCTTTGCGGTACCGACCTTCGCCATCGGTTATTTCTGGATCTATCTTCTCTCGATGCAGTTCGGGCTGTTTCCGGTGCAGGGTTATGTGCCGCTGAGTGATGGGCTCGGTCTGTTTCTCTGGCACCTTACATTGCCGACGCTGACGCTGAGCCTCGTCTATATCGCGCTGATCGCGCGCGTGGCGCGCACGAGCATGCTCGAAGTTCTGTCGGAGGATTTTGTCCGTACCGCGCGGGCCAAGGGCTTGCCGGAGCGGATCGTGGTGTTCAAGCATGCGCTGCGCAATGCGGCGGTGCCGATCGTCTCCATCGTCGGCATCGGCATCGCGTTGCTGATCGGTGGCGTCGTGGTGACCGAAAGCGTGTTCAATCTGCCGGGCCTCGGACGTCTCGTCGTGGATTCGGTGCTGGCGCGTGACTATCCGGTGATCCAGGGCGTGATCGTCGTATTCGGCAGCGCCTATGTGGCGATCAATCTGCTGGTCGATCTCAGCTATTCCTTCTTCGACCCAAGGATCAGCCAGCAATGAGCGCGATCACGGTCTCTGCACCCACCTCATCGATCAATATTCGCGCTTTCGCCGGCCGACTGCTGCGCAACAGGACAGTGCTGTTCGGCCTCTGCATCCTCGTGCTGTTGGCGTTGATCTCGATCTTTGCCAGCTGGCTATGGACGGTGGATCCAGCGGCCATCAAGCCGCGCTTGCGGTTGCGTCCGCCCAGTGCGGTCAATTGGCTCGGTACCGATAATCTCGGTCGCGATATCTGGAGCCGGCTGGTCTATGGCAGCCGCGTCTCGCTGGTCGTCGGCGGCTCGGTGGCCTTCATCGCCGTCGCATTGGGTAGCTTGCTTGGCCTGATCGCCGGCATGGTGCGCTGGATCGACAATGTGCTGATGCGCATGATGGACGGGATGATGGCGATTCCGGCCATCCTGCTGGCGATCGCGCTGATCGGCGGTCTCGGACCGTCCATCACCACCATCTGCATTGCCATCGCGATCCCCGAAATCCCGCGCGTTGCCCGCATGGTGCGCAGTGTGGTGCTCACGGTGCGCGAGGAGGCCTATGTCGAGGCGGCAGTCAGCATGGGCACGCGGCTGCCGGTGCTGATGGCTCGGCATATCGTCCCGAACATCATGGCGCCGCTGATCGTGCAGGCGACTTATATCGCCTCATCCGCAATCCTGATCGAGGCGTCGCTGTCGTTCCTCGGCATCGGCATGCCCGACGAGATTCCAAGCTGGGGCAACATGATGTCCGATGCGCGGCTTTATTTTCAGGTGCGGCCGGGACTGATGTTGTTTCCCGGCATCTGCATCGCGCTGACGGTGCTTGGCATCAACCGGCTCGGCGACGGTTTGCGTGACATGCTCGATCCGCGGCTGGCCCGATCGGTGGGAGGCCCGAAATGAGCGAAGAATTGCTCGACATCCGCGGCTTGAAAGTCGGCCTGAGCGGCGAGGCCGATGGTCGTCGTATCGTCAAAGATATCGATATCACGGTGCCATCGGGCGGCATTGTCTGCGTCGTTGGCGAGTCTGGCTCCGGCAAATCGGTCACGGCCTTCAGCGTCATGGGGCTGTTGCCTGACGGGCTGAGACCGGTGGGAGGCTCGATTAAGCTGCTAGGCGAGGAATTGCTTGGCGCATCAACAGAGCGCATGCGCGCGCTGCGCGGCAGCCGCATCGGCATGATCTTCCAGGAGCCGATGACGGCGCTCAATCCGGTAATGACCGTCCGCGAGCAGCTCGCCGAGCTCATCGAATGGCACTCGGACGTTCGGCCGAGCAAAGCCGAGGTCAATAGACGCGTGCTGGCGGCGCTGGAAGACATGCTGCTGCCCAATGCACCGCAGATGATGCATGCCTATCCGCACCAGCTGTCAGGCGGCCAGCGCCAGCGTGTGATGATCGCCATGGCGATGCTGCTGGAGCCGGTGCTGCTGATCGCGGACGAGCCCACCACGGCACTCGACGTGACCACACAGAAGCAGATCCTTATGCTCATCAAGGATCTGGTGAAGCGCAAGAATATCGGTGTGCTCTTCATCACGCATGATTTTGGCGTGGTTGCCGACATCGCCGATCAGGTGGTGGTGATGCAAAAGGGCGCGGTGGTCGAGAGTGGCGGCGCCGACGCGGTGCTCGGGCATCCCGCCCAGGCCTATACGCGCTTGCTGATCGACTCCGTGCCGAAGGGCATCACTATCCCGACGTCCGCGCGCGAGCTGGCGCCCGATGTGCTCGCGGTGAAGGGTCTGAAGATGACCTATGGTCATCGTGGCTTATTCGGGCGTGGTCGTGTCACCCATGCGGTCCGCGATGCCGCCTTCACGCTCGGCCGCGGCGAGATTCTCGGGGTAGTCGGCGAGTCCGGTTCCGGCAAATCGACGCTGGCGCGCTGCGTAGCACGGCTGATGAAGCCGACATCCGGCGAGATCAATCTGCTCGGCACGGATATCGCCGCTGTCTCCAATGAGACGCTAAGGCCACACCGACGCTACATTCAAGTCGTCTTCCAAGACCCTTATCGCTCGCTCAATCCACGCCTGTCGGTCGGACAGTCGATGATCGAGGGCGTGGTGAATTTCGGTGCCTCTCCGCAGGTCGCACGCGAAAAGGTGTCGGCGCTGCTCGAACTGGTCGGGATGGATCCGCAGGTGATGCATCGCTTCCCACATGAATTCTCCGGCGGCCAGCGCCAGCGCATTTGCATTGCGCGTGCCCTGGCCTCGGAGCCGCAGATACTGATCGCCGACGAAGCGGTGTCGGCGCTCGACGTCACCGTTCAGGCGCAGGTGTTGAAGCTGTTTGCTGACCTGCGCAGCCGGCTTGGCCTGGCGATGCTGTTCATCACCCATGACCTGCGCGTTGCCGGCGAACTTTGCGATCGCATCATGGTGATGAAATCCGGCGAGATCGTCGAGAGCGGTCCGACCGCGGAGATCTTTGCCAATCCGCAACATACCTATACCCGCGCGCTGTTCGCTGCTGCGCCCGGCCGCGAGCGTCTTCAATAATCTTCCAACCTACCGGCGCGATGCGCCTTCAGGAGTGTCGTCATGACGGTGATGCAGAAAATCCAGAACGATGCCGTGGTCGCCGCCATCCATCCGCTCGATCCGTTGACGCTGGAGGAGATCGGCGCCGCCTGCGATCTCGTCAAGGCGAATGGTAAGGTCACGCCGCGGTGCCGCTTCCCGATCGTACGGCTGGAAGAGCCAAGCAAGGCCGAGTTACGCAGTCATGCGACAGGTGCGCCGTTGCCGCGACTGGCTTTTGTGGTGGCGCTGGAATCCGAGACTGGCGCTGCGACGGAGTTCATCGTCGATTTGACGGCGGCTCGCATCGTTGACACCAAGCTGCTGCCCAATGCCGATGCGCCCTATGGCCAGCCGCCGGTGATGATCGCCGAATTCATGCTGTGCGAGCAAATCGTCAAGGCAGATGAGGGCTGGCGCACTGCCATGCGCCGCCGCGGAATGTCTGACAAGGACATGGAAATGGCGCAGGTCGATCCGTTTTCGTCGGGGTTCTTCGATAGGGACTTCGAACGGGGGCGCCGCATCCTGCGCGCGGTGACATTCTTCCGCGACGATCTCAAGGATAACGCCTATGCACATCCAGTGGAAGGTGTCGTCGCTGTCGTCGATCTCGTCCATCAGAAGGTGGTCGATCTGCTGGATGACGACAAGGTCATTCCGATCCCGAAGAAAAAGCGCAACTACGGCGCTCATGAAAACACTAATCCGCGTACCGACATCAAGCCTTTGAACATTGAGCAGCCGGAAGGGCCGAGCTTCGAGGTCGACGGCTGGAAGGTAGACTGGCAGAAGTGGAGCTTTCGCGTCGGCTTCACGCCGCGCGAAGGATTGGTGCTGCATCAGCTGTCTTATCAGGACGGAGATCGCAAGCGTTCTATCATCCATCGCGCGAGCGTCACCGAAATGGTGGTGCCTTACGCCGACCCGACCGCCAATCACTATTGGAAGTCGGCCTTCGATGCCGGCGAATATGGCCTCGGCATGCTCGCCAATGCGCTGGAGCTTGGCTGCGACTGCCTCGGCAACATCCACTATTTCAATATCCCGGCGGCCGACGAGCAGGGCCAGCCATTTGAGATGAAGAATGCGGTCTGCATGCACGAAGAGGATTACGGCATCCTCTGGAAGCACTACGAATTCCGCAACGGGTTGTTCGAGGTGCGTCGCTCGCGGCGCCTAGTGATCAGCTTCTTCGCCACCGTCGGAAATTATGACTACGGCTTTTACTGGTATCTCTACCAGGACGGCACCATTCAGCTTGAGGCCAAGCTCACCGGTATCATCCAGACTGCGGCGGTGATGCCCGGCGAGAAATATGCGTGGGGCGGCATGGTAGATGACAATCTCGGCGGCCCTACGCATCAGCATTTTTTCAATGTGCGCATACATATGGATCTCGATGGCGGCGGCAACACCGTCACTGAACATGAATTCGCGCAGCGCCCATGGGGCACGGACAACCCTTATGGCAATGCTTTCGATCTCAAGAGCAAGACGCTGTCGCGCGAACGCGATGCAGCGGCCATCGCCGACGGGCAAAGCGGGCGTTACTGGAAGGTCACCAATCCGAACAGCAAGAACAGCGTCGGCAATCCCGTCGGCTACAAGCTGATCGTAACGCCGAGCCCGGTGATGCTGGCGCAAGAAGGCAGCTTCGTACGCAAGCGCGGCGGCTTCGCCACCAAGCATGTCTGGGTCACGCCCTACGATCCCGCGGAGAAATATGCCAGCGGCGACTATCCGAACGTGCATGCTGGCGGGGACGGCCTGCCGCATTACATCGAGCAGAACCGTAATATCGAGAACACTGACATCGTGCTGTGGCACTCGTTTGGCCACACCCATGTCTGCAAGCCCGAGGACTTTCCCGTGATGCCAGTGGAATATGCGGGCTTCATGCTGAAGCCGAACGGTTTCTTTGCTGCAAATCCGGCCAATGACATTGCTCCGGAGCGCAACGGACGCAGCGTGCTGAGTGCGGACACTGCAGGTGCTGCGACGGCTTCGTCATGCTGCGGCAAATCCTGATCGTCATGATCGAGAGGCCGGGGCGATGATCTGCTGTTTGCTGGCGCTGCTTGCAGCGCTTCCCGGCTTGTCGATGCTCCGCCGAAATCATCTCGGTCGCGGTCACTGCACGGTGCATCGCAGTCATATTACAACAGGTCATGCCGCGGCCAGGCAGATCACAATCGCCGCCGGCTTGGCGTTCGCGGTTACGTTGGGCCTGTTGACGGTCGGCATCTCAGGCATCGTGAGCCATCCGCTTGGGCCGATCTGCTCGGCCATCGATCGCGCCACGTTGGTTCGCTGATCCGAGCCATCTATTGATGAGGAAACATCATGCGTGACTTCATGGCTGTCGCCCGTTCCGTAGCCGTCGCCGAACGCGGCATGGCAGCAACCTCGCATCCGCAGGCGACGCTTGCGGCGGTCGAAATGCTGAAGGCCGGCGGCAATGCCATTGACGCGGCGCTGGCGGCCGTTGCGGTTCAAGGCGTTGTCGAGCCGCAGATGACCGGAATTGGCGGCGACTGCTTCGCACTGTATTCGCCGAAGGGTGGCGCTCCCGTTGCGCTCAATGGCTCTGGCCGCACACCGGCCAAGACCGATGCCAGCCGATATGCTGACGCGGGCGGCCGCGATATTCCGCCAACCTCACCCGAGGCGGTGACCGTCCCCGGCTCGATCGACGCCTGGTGCAGGCTGAGCGCCGACTACGGCAGCAGGCCGCTTTCCAAGGTTTTTGCGGCGGCCATTGACGCAGCCGAGAACGGTTTTCGCATTACGCCGCGTGTTGCCGCCGACTGGGCAGCGTTCCGTAGCCGGGTCGAGAGCCTTCCGGACACCGCAGCACAGTTTCTGCCGCACGGTGAGGCGCCGACAGTCGGCGACAAGCGGGCCCAACCTGCGCTGGCAACCACATTCCGGCGCATAGCGCGCGAAGGCCGTGCCGGCTTCTACGAGGGCGAGGTTGCCGACGACATCGTCGCGACGTTGCGTTCGCTCGGCGGTGTGCATGAAGCCGGAGATTTTGCCGCCCAGCGCAGCGAATATGTCACGCCGATCTCGGCGTCGTACCGTGATCACGACGTGATGGAGTGTCCGCCGAACGGGCAGGGTCTTGCCGCGCTGATGATCCTGCGCACCTTGGCCGGCTACAGCATGGGTGATCTGTCCGAGGCAGATCGCATTCATCTGCTGGCCGAGGCAACCAAGGCGGCGTATCGTGCCCGCGATGCATATTTCTGCGATCCGGTAACGGATGCGGTCGATGCATCGCACTTTCTGTCCGATGATTACATCGCCGCCATCCGCGCAAAAATCGACATGGCGAAAGCTTCCACGGTGGAAAGCTGGGACGACATTGAGCATCGCGACACGGTTTATGTCACGGTCGTGGACCGCGACCTCAACGCGGTATCGCTGATCAACTCGCTATTCTATCCGTTCGGCAGCGGAATTTATGCGCGGAAGTCGGGTGTGCTGCTACACAATCGCGGCTGGAGTTTTCGCGCCACGCCTGGCCACCCGAATTCGCTGGGACCGCGCAAGCGTCCGATGCATACAATCATCCCGGGGATGTTGATGAAGAGCGGCCGTGCGGTGATGCCGTTCGGCGTGATGGGCGGCCATTATCAGGCCTGTGGTCACGCAAACTTCCTCTGCAATATGCTCGATCATGGAATGGATATCCAGGCAGCGGCGGAAGCGCCGCGCTCATTTGCTTTCGACGGCATGCTGGAGCTGGAAACCACAATTCCGGAGGCGATGAAAAACGAGCTTTCCGCACGCGGGCATCGCATCAGGTGGGCGGATGCCGGAATTGGAGGTTGTCAGGCGATCCAGATCGACCGCGACCGCGGCGTCCTGCTTGGCGCATCGGACCATCGGAAGGACGGCCTTGCGCTCGGATTTTAGTCCCGTGACAGACCGCTTTTGGCGCAAAGCGGACGTTGCTCAACACTGGATTCCGAACCTCCGGATAGGGGCGGTGACGAACTACGCCCAATCCGCGAAAGCACCTTATAGGGATGCAAAAATGGCATTCTGAACAGCAGGTTGATTGCGCTTGTAACAGAATGATCGTCCCCACATTGGAGTAGTCTAATCTCACTTGACTCTGGAGACGATTTCTCCCGTGGTCGCGTGCCAAATTTCAGTGTGGCTGGCGATATGCTCAACAATCTCACTTAGATGGCGAAACCGCGCCGGCTGGGCTGATATCCACGGATGGATGTGGAGACCGAAGAACTTGGTCGATGCGGCGCCTTCAGCATAAAGGCCGTCGAACGCATCCATCACCGAAAGCGCATAGTCTTCACTGGTCACCTTGCGATGGACGAGCATCTCCACGTCGTTCCATTCCGACTGGTTAGGAACGGAGATAAGCGGAGGCGTTGTCGTGGTCGCGTAGGGTTGTTCGTCATTTCCATAGTCGCAAAGATAATCAAAGCCCGTCTCTGCCAGAATCGACGGAAGTTCGCGGGATTGCCCGTAGTCTTGCGATAGCCAGCCTTTAGGCCGCTGCCCTGTCGCTCTCTCAAGTGTGTCCTGTGATCGCGCCACGATCTGCCGCTGTTGCGCCAATGGCATTGCGGACGTGATCATCCGCGACGCATAGTCGCCGTGTGCCAGGAATTCGAAGCCGCGCTGTAGGAATTGATCGACCAGATAAGGATAGGCAGTGACCGCCGCGTTGTTGGCCGCCACGCTCGCGCGCAGGCCGTGCCGGTCAAGAAGATCAAGGACCCGGAAGATCCCGACCCTGTTGCCATACTCGAAGGCTGCGTTGGCGCGCAAATGCGGAGCATGCCGTGCAAAGCCCTGAATATAGCGCCGGTCGAAGATCGCCTCTTGCGGCGGCATCGCCTCGAATTGCTCGAAGTACAAATAAATGACGAAGGCAATGCGAGCCGCGCCATGCGGCTTCCATGGCTTGCGCCCCGGCAGCGGCGAGTGTGGGTAAATGTCTTGGTCCAGGACGTTCGGTTTGCAGGGAATCATTGACGGCTCTCCTCGAAGAACCCGGCCTCGCGCAACAGCGGTTCGATCAGCGGATGGTGATGTTCGTAATACCAGTCTGCAATCTGGCTCCCCGTTGCGAACCAAACATCGTCATGCGGGCTAACATGGGCCAGAATCTCGTCGAGATATTTGGCGCGGTGCGGCTGTCCGAGGAAAAATGGATGGATCGGAATGCAGGCGACCCGCCCGCCGCCATGGGCGCTGTCGCTGTAGAGCTGGTCGAAATAAGCGATCGTATTCCGGGCGAAGGCCTTTGCCTCCACATTGCCGCGGAAGTTCATGCCGTCATTGACATCAAACGAATAAGGAATGGCGAGCAGTTTCCCGTTCGGAACACGCAGTGGCGTCGGCTGATCGTCGAAGCCGTAGTCGACGTAGTAGCTCAGGCCGAGTTCCGCGCAGAGGTCCTCGGTATGTTCGGTCGATGCGGCAAAAGGCGCGAAGAAGCCGCGCATGTCGCGTCTGGTCAGGGCCTTGTGCCGGTCGATCGAGTTCTGGATCACCGCTCTCTCATCGTCGCGGCTTAGGCCCCAGTGGTGACGGCTGTTGTAGATGCCATGGCTCATGACTTCCCATCCGCGGGCCTCGCCGGCCTCGCGGATTTCAGGAAACATCTCGTACACAGCAAGATTTAGCGAGCAGGTGATCGGCAGTTGGTAGCGATCGAACACGTCCAGCATGCGCCAGAAGCCGATCCGGTTGCCGTAGTCGACGTCCGTGTAGACCATCATGTCGGGATGTGGCAGGCGCGGATACGGATCAACTTTTTGGCCGACGTCCCCTAGATATTGGTAGTGCTCGACATTCGGGACGATCCAGCACGCCATCCGTTTGCCGCCGGGCCAGCGCAGGTCGGGACGCTTGGTGATGGGGATATAGGCAATACGTGCGTTCATCAGCGGACTTCCTTGGCGAGGGGCGATGTGTTCAGCCATTGTATTGATCGCACAATCATTGTGTGCCGAGGAAGGCTGGCTATGCGGTCTTGCTCTGCCGGTCGGCGCATTGGGCGCCAAGCTGGATGGAGGCGCCATCGCGCGGAAACGGAGCGCCTTAAACTTCGGCAAGTCGCTCAATTGGATAGCATGGTCGCCGTCTGGGCCGGGATATCACAACGGTCTCGGTAGGCCAGCCGGTCGCTGATTGGGTTCCTGGGGGAGCACGCGGCCGGCAAGAACTCGCGATCTTTGGTCAGCCATCTCATCAGGTGGAATAAGATCGTCGTGAATACAGGGCGATCCGATTGTGGTGCCAGTCTTGCTTTGTGGTGATTACCGCCTTTGCAAGGAGCTGCCATGGCCACTTTCACCAACGGGTTGTCGACAACCTCTGCGCGCATGAGCGCATCCACCGGCCTGACTGTTTTGCGCCCTCGCGTTTTCGCCGGGCAGATCGCCGCCGAGAAGGTCGAATTCCACCTGCGTGGCAATATCAATTCGATTGTCGGAACTTGGGACAACTAAGGAACGGACATGAGAAGAATCATACTTCTGGCCACTCTGCTTGCGGCGACCGGCTTTGCAGCGCCCTCCTTCGCGGCGGACAAGGTCATCGTTGGATATGGAACTGGCACCACGGCGCTTCCATATTTCGTCGGCGTCGAGACCGGTATTTTCGCCAAACACGGCATCGACATCGAAGGCGCTAAGATTCCGCTCAATTCGAATCTGCAAAGCTCGCTGATTGCGAACCAGATCGACGCCGCTGCAGTCATGCTGGCGGTTGAGGGCATGGCAGGCAACTTCGTCAAGCCGGGATCGATCACCTATATTTCGTTGAACGCACAAAGCGACGACTACCGCATGGAGCAGTTCGTTGCCCGCAAGGGTGTGGACATCAAGTCGCTTGCGGATTTCAAGGGCAAGAAGCTGGTCGCGGCGCCGGGCATCGGCAATGTGACAATCGCCAAGGCGGCTCTGCAGGCGGCAGGTCTGAAAGAGGGCGACTACAAGCTCGATCAGCTCGACACCTCCCAGCACATCAACGTGCTGACCTCCGGCCAGTATGATGGCGCCTTCACCCTCGAGCCCAATGCCACCATGATGAGGGCCAAGGATGTCGCCTACACGGTCGAGGCGGGCGTCGTTGCCGATATCGTGCTCGGTAACCGCAAGGCCAAGGCCTATATGGCGGGCGGTGCACTATCGCAGAAGTTCCTGGCGGATCGGCCGGAGGTCGCAAAGCGCTATGTCGCTGCGTGGGACGAGGCGCTCGATTTCATCAAGCAGAAGCCGACCGAGGCGCGCCAGACTCTTCTGAAATACACGCCGACTGCACCCGAGATCGTCAACGACGTGCCGTTGGTGTTGTTCTCGAAAATTTCGGATGTCAGTCAGGCGGATATCGAGAATTTCCAGAAGTATATCGATTTCTCGGTAAAAATCGGTGTGATCCCCGGCGCCGTCGCTGTCCGGCGTTACATCGTGAAGTTCTGATGAGCGCGGACGCTCGCACTTCCATTTTGAAACCGATGTCCGTCGCGGGCAATCCCGATGCGCCGGTCGATACCCGCCCGTCAAAGTTCCGGCGCCCGCACGTGACCGTGCGGGGGCTTACCAAGCGTTTCGATGACCGCACGATCTATGAGAAGTTCGATCTCGATCTGCCGCGCGGGCAGTTCGTTTCGATCTTCGGCCCAAACGGTTGCGGAAAATCAACATTGATGAACATGATTGCCGGCCTGATCCCGGTGGACGAAGGACAGATTCTGTTCGACGGCCAGACCATCGATGAGATCCGGTTCGGCTATGTCTTCCAGAACTACCGTGACGCCCTGTTCCCGTGGATCAGCGCGTGGGACAACATCGCCTATCCCCTGCGCTTCATGAAAGTACCGAAGGCGGAGCGCAACAGACGCGTCGATGCGCTAGTGAAGAAATTCGATGTTCGCATCAATCTGAAACAGTACCCGTATCAGATGTCCGGCGGACAGCAACAGCTTGTCTCGATTTTGCGCGCGCTCGTGGTCGATCCAGAGATTCTCTTTCTCGACGAGCCATTCTCCGCCCTCGACTATGAGATGACTTTGTTCATGCGCGACCAGATGCAGCGCATGTTCCAGGAAACCGGAACGACGACGATTATCGTTTCCCATGATCTCGACGAGGCCGTCTATCTCGCCGACCGCATCCTGCTGCTGTCTCGCGCGCCGGCCAAGGTCGTCGATTTTCCGATAGTGGATGTGCCGCGCCCGCGCAATGCGCTGACACTGGCGGATCCAGAGTTCAACCGCGTTAAGGGGCATTGCCTCGAAATCTTCCAGCAGCAGGTCAGAAAATGAAGAGCAAGACCCTTGATCGGCTGCGTCCGTTTATTGGAGTCGTGATCCTCATTGGCATATGGCAGGCCATCGTCGCGCTCAAGATCGTCGACCCTGTGCTGCTTCCGTCGCCGGGCAAGACGTTCTCGGCTGTTTACACCGGACTGTTCGAACAGGGCCGGCTGGCCTTCGATTTCGGCAAGACGGTCGAGCGCGCTTGTATGGGCATTGCGCTGGCGACGGTGATAGGCGTTCCGGTCGGCGTCATTCTTGGGGCGTCGGAAAACGTCTACCGCTCCGTCGAGTTCATTATCGATTTTTTTCGTTCGACGCCGGCATCGGCCGTCTTTCCGCTGTTTCTCCTGTTGTTCGGCGTCGGTGAGATCACAAAAGTCTATATCTCCGCTTTCGGCGCATCGCTCGCGATCATTTTTAATGTTGCTTATGGCGTCATGAACGCGCGCAAGACACGCGTGCTTGCTGCGAAGATCATGGGTGCGCCGCCGTTGCAGCGGATGCTGGTAGTGCTGCTTGAATCGTTGCCGCAAACTTTCATCGGCCTGCGCATGGGAGCGACCCTCGCGCTCGTGCTGATGATCACGTCGGAGATGCTGCTCGGTGCGATCGATGGACTTGGTTTGCGGATCTTCGAGGAGCAGCAGCTGTTCAATATGCCGGGGATGTATGCGGCGATTTTCTGTTCCGGGCTGCTGGGTTATACGCTGAATCTATTTTTCTTCATAACAGAACGCCGGTTCGTCCATTGGGCTGGTCGATAATGCGTCAATCTCGCGACCGCGGCGCCTTGGAGTTTCTATGAATAAATATGTGAAAGACGATAGGTTTACGTCGCCGCAGCATTCGGAGGCCGTCGACGTAGCTGGCTGGATGCCCGAGGTGCCGTATGCCGACGAAAGCGCCTTTGCGGACGGCAAGGTGCAACTGCCAAAGACGATAAGTGAGCTGGCCGCCCATGCGCGCCGCGAAATGAATATTGCCCGCTATCCATCCAAGCATTGGTGTCTGCCGCGCACCAGCCCGGATGGCACGCAGGCACTGGACGTGCTGGTGGTCGGCGGCGGGCAGGCTGGTTTTGGCGTTGCTCATGTGCTCAAGCGCTCGCACATCGATAACATCCTCATCGTCGAGGCCGAGCAGAAGGGCAGGGAAGGCCCGTGGGGTACATATGCCCGGATGCCGACGCTGCGAACCCACAAGGACAATGGTGGTCTTGAGGCCGGCATTCCCTCGCTGTCATTTCGGGCCTGGTATGAAGTGCAGCACGGCTACGGCAGCTGGCAGGCGCTCTATAAGGTGCCGACCGCTGCGTGGCATGCGTATCTTTCGTGGTTTCGTGAGGTCGCTGAACTTCCGGTACGCAACGAGACGCGCTTCGAAGGTTTCAGCCGCGACGGGTCTGGACTTATCGCCGCGCAGGTTACGGGACCGGCGGGGAGCTATACTTTGTTCACCCGCGCGCTGGTGCTGGCCACGGGTATCGAGGGAAATGGAATTCGCAATCTGCCCAGTTTGATCGGCGACGACATTCCGCGCGCGCTCTATGCGCATACCCAGGACGACATCGACTTTGCCGCTCTGAAAGGGAAGAAAGTTCTGGCGCTCGGCGGCGGCGCCTCTGCATACGACAATGCCATCATGGCCGCGGAGGCCGGCGCCGACGTGCACGTGTTCCATCGCGTGAAAGAGCTGGTGTCGGTCAATCCGGGTACCTGGGGTGAATTCAACGGCTATCTGGCACATTATGTCGAATTGCCGCCGGCGGCGAAATGGCGGTTCGCCAAGACGTTCGGCACGATCAAGAGCGGACCGCCAATCGCCACGCTGAAGCGGGCGCAGTCGATGGACAACCTTGCCATTCATCCCGGTGAAAGCTGGACCAGCATTGCTCACGAGGGCAATCGTCTAACGGTTGCGGCGACCAGCGGCACCTACGAGGCGGATTTCCTGATCCTCGGCACAGGCTACCGTCTTGATCTGTCCGCCGTCCCGGCGCTGAAAGATCAACTCGACGATATAGCGCTGTGGCGCGATATGTACACGCCGCCAGCAGACCTGCCTGGCAATGGCCTCGAACTCGCGCCCTGGCTGAACCCGGATTTCACGTTCTGCCCGAAGCCGGGCGGTATGCGCAGCTGGCATGACCAAGTGTTCAATTTCTCACGTGGCGCGCAGTTGTCGATGGGCACGCAGACGATCGGCCTGTCCGGTATTCGCTTCGGGATGGCCCGGCTGGCCGGCTGTGTGGAGAGCTATTTCTTCAAGCAGGACAGTGCGCTCTATCTCGAAGGCCTGCAGAGCTGGCAGACGCGCGACCTGGCCGCATTGGATACCTGAGGACTTATCGTGCAGGCTTGACTTCTGGTATGGTAGCGTCGGCGCGTAAACGCCGGACATCAACCGGAGAGACCCGTGGCGCAAGACCCCGAAACTGGACAGACATCAGGCGTTCGCTCGGTCGATCGTGCACTGGCGATCCTGCAAGCGGTTGCGGGCAGCCATGATGGTGCCACGCTTGCTGACGTCGCTCGGCAGCTATCGCTATCGCCCTCGACGGGGCATCGTCTTCTGACAACGTTACAGGAACGTGGTTTCGTTCGTTTTGAACGGCGAACGGGCCGTTGGATGATTGGGCGTTCGGCGCTCAATGTAGGCGCCAACTACGCCGCGTCACGCGATATTGTCGCACTAGCGCAGCCTTTCATGCAGCAGGCGTCGGTCCTGTGCGGCGAGACCATCAATCTCGGATTGCTGGAAGACGGTCACGTGACCTTTCTCTATCGAGTCGAGCCGCGAACGCGCCGTAGCTACGTTCCAGAGGCGCGCGTTAGGATCCCGGCTCATGGATCCAGTATCGGCAAGGCGCTGCTCTCCATGATGCCCGAGCGCGAGGTTCAGTCGTGCCTGGAGCAGAATACGCTCGTCCCGCTCACGCCGCATACGCTGCTCTCGCAGAATGCTCTGCGGCAGGAATTCGAGTCGATCCGGCGCGACGGTTATGCCGTCGACAACCAGGAAAACACGTTAGGGCTACGATGCCTGGCTGCGGCGATTTCCGATGAGTATCGCCGGCCCGTTGCGGCGCTGTCGATGGCGGCCCCTATCGAACGCCTCAAACTTCAGCAAGTTGCTCAACTGGGAAGCATGATCGCCTCCCTGGCTGGAGATATCACGACGGCCTGGAGCGGTCGGCCGGCGCTACGCTAGGCCCGTAGCGGGCCGAGGCCTTGGAGAAGGCTGGCGATCTTCGGTCGGCCATCTCACCACGTGGAATAGGATTGCATTGACGATCGCGCGGGCCAGTTGTGGTGCCAGTCTTGCTTGGTGAGGTCATGTACCGCCTGTGCAAGGAGCTGCCATGAGTGTTCTGACCAAGGATTCGCCGACAAGCCGTTCGCGCACTGCGTTTGTTGGCCTGTTTGGATTGTGTGCCGCCATCTTTGCCGGACCGGCTGGTGCGGCCGAAAAGGCTGCTTTCCTGCTGCCTGGCAGCATCAACGACCAGAGCTGGAACGCGCAGGGCTACCAGGGTGCCGAGAAGCTCAAGGCTGTCGGCTGGGACGTAGCCTATACCGAAAACGTGCAGGTCGCCGACATGGTCGAGGCGCTGCGCGATTATGCGCGCAAGGATTACAAGGTTGTGGTCGGTCACACCGGCCGGTTCCTATCGGCGATGGAGCGTATCGGTCCCGATTTCCCGAAGACGCTGTTCATTGTCGGTTCGGGCTCAGCCGGCGCCGGGACTAACGTGACCTCAATAGACTACGACAACACGCAGTTCGGCTTCATGATGGGCGTGCTGGCCGCGCGCATGAGCAAGACCGGCAAGATCGGTTCGGTGAACAGCCTCGAAGGGTTGCCGAACGTGGTCGCGCAAGTCGGCGGTTTCCGCAAGGGTGCCAAGAGCGTGCGCCCCGACATCGAGGTTAAGGTCATCTACATCAAAAGCATGGAAGACGCGGCCGAAGCCAAAGAGGCTGCATTGTCGCTGATCGCAGGCGGAGCCGACTTCATCAGCGGAAAGTTGAATGCCGGCCAGACCGGCATCATTCAGGCCGCCAAGGAAAAGGGAGTTTACGCCAACGGACGTTCGTTCGGTCACAGCGAGATCGCACCAGATGCCGTGCTGACCAACATCGTCGAAAAATGGTCCGACATGTATTCGCAGACGGCGCAGGAGCAGGCTAAGTCCGGCGGAGTCGGTGGAAAATACGTGCTCTACGGCCTGAACACGCCCGGCAGCACTGGCGCCGAGCTTGCCTACAATGCGACACAGCCGTTGAATCCCGCCGTGCCTGCGAGCGTGGCTAACGAACTGGACGCGTTGAAAGGAAAGTTCAAGGACGGGTCGCTCAAGATCGCTGTCAACCGCGAAGACGCGCACGGAGGAATCTGACCCTTGGCTATGGATTGATGCCCATGCTTGAGATGCGCGGCATCAAGAAAGCCTATGGCACTGTGCAGGCCAACCGCGGCATTGATCTCGATGTCGCGGCGGGCCAGATCGTTGGGCTACTCGGCGAGAACGGCTCCGGCAAAAGTACATTGATGAAGCTGCTGTTCGGTGTCGTCAGCGCAGATGCCGGGACGATCCGCTTCAAGGACAAGCCGCTCTCTGGGCATGGCCCCGCGCAGGCGATGGCTGCTGGCCTCGGCATGATCCATCAGCACTTCACGCTGGTGGAAGCGATGAGCGTGACTGAAAACGTCATGCTCGGTGCTCCTGGCTCGAGTCCATGGCTGTCGCCGCGCGAGACGGCCAGCCGTATCAGGCAGGAGAGTGCGACTTACGGGCTCGACATCGACCCCGACGCGATGATCGGCGACCTGCCGCACGGCCGGCGGCAACGCGTCGAGATCGTCAAGGCGATTCTGCGCGGCGCGGATCTGCTGATCCTGGATGAGCCGACGTCCAACCTCAGCCCGCCGGAAGTCGAAGGACTATTGGGCATCATGGCTCGGTTGCGTGACCAGGGTCGGGCCATCGTCTTCATCTCGCACAAGCTCGACGAAGTGATCGCGATCTGCAGTGAAGTCGTAGTGCTGCGCGATGGTGCAGTTGCTGGAACATGCCGGGTGGAAGGTGCAACACGCGCCGGTCTGGCACGGATGATGGTGGGTCGGGACATGCCGCCACCCATCGCGCGCGAAGCTACCGCCGCGGGCCGCAACGTTTTGCATGTCGGACAGATGGCGCTAACCGAGCGTGGAGTGGAACGTCTGGCTCCGATTTCATTCTCGTTGCGTGCCGGAGAAATTCTCGCGATCGCAGGGATCGACGGCAACGGACAGACTGAACTGGCTGAATGTCTGGCGGGCCTGCGGCTTCCGACGGCAGGCGGTATCGACCTCGACGGTCACGATATCACGCTGGCAAGCGTCGGCGAGCGGACAGAATTGGGGATGGCCTATATTCCCGTCGATCGAGCCACGATGTCGCTGGTCACCGGAATGAGCGTCTCCGACAATCTGGCGTTGCGCGATTTCGACAAGCCGCCGCTGTCCCGGGGTGGATACCTGGCACGTAGCTACTTTGCGGAACGCGCCCGGGAGATGTCACAGCGTTTCGCGATCAAGGCCTCGGGCCCTGACATCGCCGCGCGGACGTTGTCGGGCGGCAATCAGCAGAAGATCGTGCTGGCGCGGGAGATCGGCCGACATCCTGCAGTCATGATCGCGCACCAGCCGGTCTGGGGGCTGGATCCCGGCGCCACACATTTCGTTATCGAGCAGATCTTGGCGCTGCGGGCCGCTGGCGGCGCAATCATCTATATCTCATCGTCTCTGGAAGAAGTGATGACGCTCGGCGACCGCATCGCGGTGATGCAGGGGGGGCGGCTGTCAATCCCGATCGACCGCGACACTGTAGACCTGACGCAGATCGGACTGATGATGGCAGGGGACGACAGCTTGATCCATGGCGCCGCGGCATGACCATCCTCTCTAATATCGACACGGTGAACAATGAGCCTCCACCGCGGAAGGTCACGTTCATGAAAGCTGCCAGCGTACTGCGGCGTTTGCTGGCAGGTACGGCGACACGCGCGACCCTGGCGGTGGCGCTGGCGCTGCTCGTAACTGCGGTGCTGATCCTGATCTCCGGCAAAAATCCGCTGCTTGCCTATGCCGCGCTATTAAAGGGAGCATTCGGCTCGATCGACCGCATCGCATTCGGCTTCAACAAGAGTACGCCGTATATTCTCGCCGGTCTTGGCGTTGCACTGTGCTTTCGCGCCAATGTCATCAATATCGGCGCCGAAGGGCAGATCGCGGTCGGCGGTATCGGCGCTACGGCGGTCGCGCTGAGCGGCCTGGCGTTGCCCGGCCTATTGCTGATGCCGCTTGCGCTGCTTGCGGGTGTTGTATGCGGCGCTGCGTGGTCTGGGCTTGCCGCCTTCGTCAGCCTCAAGCGCGGCGTTCATGAGGTTCTATGCACGCTGTTGCTGAATTTCGTCGGCGTCCTTCTTGTCAGCGAAATGTTGCATGGGAAACTGGGCGAACCGGGAGCCGGATTTCCGCAGTCACCGTTGCTGCCGCGGGCCATCTGGTTGCCGAAGCTGGTGGCCGGTACTGATCTGCATATCGGCATCGTTTTGGCAGTGATCGCGACCGTTGCTTGTCATATCCTGTTCTGGCGCACGACATTTGGTTTTCGCCTGCGGATCATGGGAGCCAGCCGGGATGCCGCACGTTATGTCGGTATTTCCAGTATCCGGCAGACCATGCGCGTGATGCTGACCGCCGGCGGCTTGGCGGGATTGGCCGGCGGTGTCGAAGTGCTCGGTGTGCATTATCGATTGATCGAGGGATTCTCGGCAGGATTCGGTTTCAACGCCGTGGGCGTAGCATTGCTGGCCTCGCTCAATCCCCTGGCCGTTCTGCCCGCCGGATTGTTCATTGGATTTCTGGAAGCGGGTGCGCTCGCCATGCAGCGTGAGGTCGGCGTGCCGTCATCGCTTGTCTTCGTCATTCAGGGACTGACGATGGTGTTCGTGCTGTGCGCGCTCGGATTGCGCGGCGAGCGAAGCAAGGTGTGACCATGGATCTCATGATGATTGCGGATCTCGCCGCTGCCACCATCCGGATTTCGACACCGCTATTGTTTGCCGCTCTGGGCGGGTTGTTGAGCGAAAAGGCCGGCACATTCGCCGTCGGCATCGAGGGCATGATGCTTGCCGGAGCATTCACAGGCGCGATCTCGGCATTTGTGTTCGGCAACGTCGCCCTCGGTTTTGCCCTTGCCGCACTGGGCGGTGCAGCGACGGGAAGCCTGCTCGCTTTCGCAACGGCGCGCTGCCGCGCCGACCAGATGGTGACAGGCCTCGCTGTAAACGTGCTGGTTCTGGGCTTGTCCAGTTTCTTGCTGCGCGGACTGTTCGGCGGACGTGCTCCCGTAATCCGACTGACGCCCCCGGGCACATGGCCGTTGCCCTGGCTCTCGGAGATTCCAGTCATGGGACCTGTCCTGTTTCGACAGTCTGCGATTGTCTATCTGGCGTTCCTACTCGTTGTTCCGTTGACACTGTTTCTGACCAAGACGCGGGCAGGGCTGACATTGCGGGCGGTTGGTGAAAATCCGGAAGCCGCATTCGCGGCCGGTTATGATCCGATCCGCATCCGCATGATCGCTATCGTCGCGGGGGGCGCTTTGGCAGGGCTGGGCGGGGCCGTGCTTGCTCTTCAGGAGGTCGGCAGCTTCACGGACGGCATGACGAACGGTCGCGGTTTCATAGCGCTTGCTGCCATCATGGTCGGCCGCTGGACACCGGTCGGTGCCATCGCTGGATGTCTGATCTTCGGCTTCGTGTCCGCGCTGGAACTGCGCGCCCAAAGCTGGGGCTTGCCGGTCAGTTCCTACGTGATGCAGATGATGCCTTATTGCCTCGCGCTCGCATTGCTCGCTGGCGTGAGTCGATCCGCCCGCCTACCGGCGGCGATCGGTGTTCCCTTCATCCGACATTAATACACACGCTGATCCGATGGAGTCCCTATGCATATCAACGTTCACAAGGTCGATATGGCTTCCCCGAGTGACGTTTCGGGGCTAGCTGCGCTGATCGATGCCGGCACGATCGATCCTGCGACGATCGTCGCATTGATCGGAAAAACAGAAGGCAATGGCGGCGCCAATGATTTTACCCGCGGTTTCGCCACGCTGTCCTATCAATTGCTGCTCGCCAAGAACCTTGCTATTTCGCCTGAGGGCGTAGGCAAGCGCATCGCATTCGTTTGGTCCGGTGGCACCGAGGGCGTGCTGTCGCCTCACGCGACCATCCTGACAAGAACGCCGGCACAGGGCACGCCGGACGGCACCAAGCGGTTGGCGATCGGCATCACCATGACAGGTACGATCGCGCCGGAGGAGATCGGGACCAAGCGGCATGCATCTGCTGTCGCCGATGCCGTTCGGGAGGCTTTGGTGGAGGCCGGCATTAACAACCTTGATGATGTGCACTACGTCCAGGTGAAGGGGCCGCTTTTGACTCCGGCCGGCATCGCGGATGCGGACCGGCGCGGCGTCGCCACCGCGACGCGCGATCCGAACGGCTCGAAGGCATTTGCGCGCGGTGCGATGGCGCTGGGGGTAGCCCTGGGTCTCGGCGAGATCACGCAGGAGACGTTCGACACAACACGGATCGCTGGCGATCTCGATGTTTATTCGGCAGTTGCTTCCACATCGGCAGGCGGCGAGCTCATCAGCTGCGAGATTCTGCTGTTTGGCAATTCAAGTCAGGCAACCAGCCCGTGCCGCATGGGCCATGCAATCCTGAAAGACGCGATCGACGCCAGCGGCGTTCGCCGCGCGCTGGCCAGTGCGGGGCTGTCGCTGTCGGCAGAGCCGACGGAGGATGAGACATCCCGGATTGCGGCGATCTTCGCGAAAGCAGAGGCCAGCCCGACGGGCAAGATCAGGGGCCATCGCAACACCATGCTGTCGGATGCCGACATCAACTATGAGCGGCACGCGCGCGCCGCCTTGGGCGCTGTCATCGCATCAGTGACATCTGATACCGCAATCTTCGTGTCGGGCGGAACAGAGCATCAATGCGCACCGGGCGAAGCGCCGATCGCGGCGATCGTCCGGATATGAGCAGCACCGCTCCGCTCTGGACACTGACCGCAGCTCAGCTGAATCAGGCTTTTGCGGCGCGGATCGCAACACCGAGTGACGCAGTGGAGTCTATCCTCGCCCGCCACGACGAGGTCAATCCGCGCATCAACGCCGTCGTGACGCTGGATCGCGACGGTGCCAGGATCGCGGCGGCACAAAGCACGGCGCGGTGGCGCGCCGGTGCATCCAAAAGTGCCCTCGATGGTGTTCCGATTACCATCAAGGACAACATCCATGTCGCCGGGCTACGGACGACCTGGGGCAGCCGGCTCTTTGCCGATCACGTCCCGACGCGCGACGAAACACCTGTCGCAAGACTGCGCGACGCCGGCGCAATTATTCTCGGGAAAACAAACGTGCCGGAATTCACCGTGCAGGGGATCACTGACAACGCGCTGTTCGGCGCGACGCGCAATCCGTGGAATCCCGACCTGACACCAGGTGGTTCGAGTGGTGGTGCAGTTGGAGCTGTCGCTGCGGGTATTGGGCCGCTGGCTCTGTGCACCGATGGCGGCGGTTCGATCCGGCGTCCTGCAGGTCACACCGGGCTCGTCGGCTTCAAGCCGTCACGCGGGTTGGTGCCACGCGCGCATGGGTTGCCTGCGATCCTGCACGATTTCGAAGTTGCCGGACCGATCGGCCGGAGCCTCCGCGATGTAAAGATCATGCTTGATATCATCGCGGGTACTGAGTCGATCGCTCCGGAAGCCACTTCGAGACCGTTGCGCATTGCTTACATCCCGACATTCTCCGATGCGCCGGTCGATCCGACTATCGCCCGTAGTGTCGCAGCGGCTGCTAAAGCTTTTGCCGAACAAGGTCATCACGTGGAGCGACTTGACCATTTCGTTCTGGCTGAACCAATCGGCGCGATCTGGCCGACGCTCAGCGAAACCGGCGTCGCTTGGCTACTAGATCGGTATCCTGATCGGGATGGCGACGTCGGTGCCGGTGTCGCCGCGATGTCGGAGCGCGGTCGTCTGCATACGGCGCGGGATTACTTGAACCTGCTTCAGACGGTCGCCGATGTGGAGCATGAATTCATCGCATTGTTCGCGCGCTTTGATGTTCTGTTGTTGCCGACGGCAGCTGCACAGCCCTGGCCGATCGGCTTGTCGCATCCTACTATGATTGACGGGCGACCGGTGGGACCTCGCGGGCATGCCGTTTTCACGGCGTTCGCCAATGCCCTGGGCCTTCCGGCCATCTCTATCCCCGGCGATCCAGCAGATGACGGGATGCCGATCGGCATACAGCTCTGCGGTGCGTGTGGCGCTGACGCACTCGTGTTTCGTGTCGCGGCGATCTTATCATCCGATATAGTGGCGGATATCCAGAACATAAGCTGAGCTGCGATCCGCAAATTTGAAGCTATGGACGCGATGCGTCGACAGTCACGCACCGGCGTGCGCGGGTTGATTCATCATGTTGTTGGAGTGAACAAAAAACGGCACGGCAGTCAAGCGTCGAACTCTTTGATGACACCCTCCGGCGCGTGCGTTCGTTGGCGCAAGTAACGCTTGTCTGCTTTTGGCGCAAAGCGGACACACGCGTAAAAGCTTCTGCGTGAGCTAAGCTCATTGGATCAAATGTGCAGTTATGCAGACCATACTGGCGGATAAGGGTTGCATGCGGATGTAGCACTCTGCGGATCCCTACCGCCGTCCCGCGTATTCCACCCCAAGTATACTTTCGAGTTCTGCGATGAACATGCGGACCTTCGGCAGCACGAGTTTTGCGCTCGGGTAGACGACCCAGATGGTGTGATCGCCCGCGCTGGCGTCGTCGAGTTCGAGGCGAACGAGCGTGCCGTCCCGCAAGTTCTCGCGGACGTTCCAATGAGAAAGAAGCGTGATCCCTGCGCCGTGCACACAGGCATCGTGCAGGGCGTCGGCGGTGGCGGTCAGGCGCACGTTGAGGGCCACCTGCCGCTCGCGGCCATCGATCCGGAGCGGCCAGCGGTTCATCGCGGACAGCGACAGGCATGCGTGGTGCTTCAAATCCGCGGCGGTGCGAGGCCGTCCGAATGCTTCGATGTAGCTGGGCGCCGCCACCAACACGCGGGGGCTGATTCCGATTGGGCGGGCCACCAGGCTATTCTCTCTGGGCTCCGTAAATCGGATCGCCAGGTCCATTCCTGTCCCCGTGATGTCCACGACGTCGTCGGTCAGCTCCAGATCGATCCGAAGTGAAGGGTGGGTCTTTAGCAAGCGCGGAACGATGGGGGCGATGAGCTTTCGTCCGAAGGCCGTCGAGGTGTTTACCCGCAGCGTTCCGGAGACGCCTTCCCTGGCGGCCCGAAGATTGGCGCGTGCAGCGAGTTCGCCTTCGACGAGCGCCTGCGCGTAGGGCAGGAACGCTTCGCCCTCCGGTGTTAGCGACATCGAACGCGTCGTCCGGTGAAACAGCCGGACGCCGAGATCCTTTTCGAGAGCGGCCAGCCGGCGTGTCGCCACCATGGGAGAGATTTGCAGTCGGCGAGCGGCCCCCGCAAGACTTCCCGCCAAGGCTGCATCGACCAGTACGGCGACGGCGTCGGTGTCCATTGTATCTTAATCCGATATGACGGCTTATCGATTGGGGACACTACCGCGGAAATCGATGCAACGCTAGTTGTGGCTCAGCAACGCATTCAAAAGGGTTTCCGATGTCCGAACTTGCAACGCCCTCCGTCGAGACCGTCGCTCGACCGTTCGGGCGCCCTCTGGCCTTCGTCATGGCCACCGCGACCGGCATCGCGGTGGCCAACATCTACTACAATCAGCCGATGCTCGGGGTGATTCAGGCCGCATTCCCCGGCCAGAGCGCTGCGGAGCTAATCCCGACGGCCACCCAGATCGGCTATGCCGCCGGGCTGTTTCTCCTCGTGCCGCTGGGCGACATGATGGATCGGCGACGACTCATCATCGTGCAATTTGGTTTGCTGGCCGTTGCGCTCGCACTCGCCGCCCTGGCGCCGACCGCCTGGGCCCTGGTCGCGGCGTCCCTGGTGGTCGGAATGACGTCGACCGTCGCGCAGCAGATAATTCCGTTTGCGGCCTCTCTGGCGTCGCCGGAGCGGCGCGGCCAGACCGTCGGCACGATCATGTCAGGATTGTTGTGCGGGTTGTTGTTCAGCCGCACATTGGCAGGCTTCGTCGCAAGCCATGCAGGATGGCGCGACATGTTCTGGTTGGGGGCTCCTCTGGCCATCGTTGCCGGAACTACGATGGCGACCGCTCTTCCTCGTAACAATCCCTACGTGGCGATGCCGTATGGCGACGCCATGAAGTCCATGGTCAAGCTGTGGAGTTCCGAGCCAACGCTTCGTTCGGCGACCATTGTGCAAGCCGCTCTGTTCGCGTCGTTCACGGTCTTCTGGACCATCCTCGCCCTGCACCTGCGCGAGCCACATCTCGCGCTCGGCGCGGATGTCGCGGGTCTCTTCGGGATTGTCGGTGCCGTCGGCGTCTTTGCGGCCCCGATGGCCGGTCGGCTTGCAGATCGTCGCGGTCCGCACGTGGTCGCCGGTGTCGGAATCGCGATCACGGTCGCCTCGTGGTTCATCTTCGGCTTCTGGAGCAGCCTGTTTGGGCTGATCGTCGGCGTCGTCGTTCTCGATTTCGGCGTGACGAGTGCATTGATCTCCAATCAGCACGTGGTCTTCGGGCTTCATCCTCAGGCGCGCGGAAGAATCAACACGATTTTCATGACTGGCATGTTTCTCGGCGGATCGCTGGGATCGGCCGGTGCGACGATCGCCTGGAACGAGGGAGGCTGGATTGCCGTGAGCATGTTCGGTGCTGTGCTCGCGCTATTTGCGGCCGGTGTCCACGTCTATGTCCGCACGCGACAAATGCGACCGCGGCAAACGGGATGAATGGCGCAGCCTTGAAAACGGCTCCCGACCTGTCGCATCAGGTCGGGATTTAACATGTCTGACCTGCGCATTGTTATGCCATCGCTGAGATACCGCAGTGACTCCCGCCAGGGTGCCAAGATCCTTGAAAACCGAGCGAGGGCAGTTCATGGCGCAAAGCGGACATCGTTGACCCACGAAATCTCCCTCGTAGCATCGTTGCCGCTCGGATGGCCGCACAGCATCAACACGTTGGTTTCAACTAGCGATAGCCTGCCGTGCGATTAATTCTTGGCGATTGTAAGCTGGACCCATACTTCATTGCTCGCGACGTCGGTCGCGGCTCTGGTGTAGGTCTACATCGTCGCAGATCCTCGGTATCAGTGTCGAACTCGCGGTGGTGTACAGTTAGATGTGGAAGAGCGGTGAACAGGTGAACGAAAAGTGGTCGGCGTCAAATGACGTAGTGCACGCCGTGCCAGTTATGAGCGTCGTCGAGTTTTACGGTCTCGACGTGAATATACGTGCAGATCTTGCATAGGTAGACTCTCACCTCGACCCCGTCGTCGTACTTGCAGTGTCGATCTAAAGACATCTGGAAACGGCATCTCAGGCAACGCGTATTGTCTGCCATCTGCGCTCACCGAAACACCGCTGGACGCTTCTCGACGAACGCTCTGACGGCTTCGCGATGCTCCTCGGTCTGCGCGGAGCGGACCAGCCGCTCGGCCTCCTTGTCTAAAGATGCGGCGAAGCCGAGGTGTTGCACCTCGTCCAGGTTGTCTTTCATGGCACCGTAGGCCTCAGCGGGTCCATTCGCCAATCTCAACGCGATCATGAACGCCTCTTCGGCCAGCCTGTCGGCGGCCACGATCCGATTGAATAATCCCATAGTTTCGCAGCGTTGTGCATCGACTCTGTCGGACAACAACATCAGTTCTCTTGCGCGGGCGGCTCCCACCGCTCGCGTGAGTAGCCAGGCGATGCCGTAGTCGCCGCTCAGCCCGATTCTGGCATAGGCCGTACTGACGAATGCTTGCTCCGCTGCGATGCGGATATCGCAGGCCAATGCGAGCGAGAGGCCTGCGCCTGCAGCCGCACCGGGAAGGGCCGCGACCGTCGGCTTCCGCATCTCGAACAGCGCGCCGGTCAAAGTGCGTTGACGTTCGATCAGGCGCGTTACTTTCTGACCAAAGGTTAGTTCGTCTGTGCTGCTGCGGTCGCCCATGCCTTTCACATCGCCACCCGCGCAGAAAGCCTCGCCGGCGCCGGTGATCAGCACCGCGCGTATGCCATTGTCGGTCGAGCAGTATGCGATCATCCGGCGCAGGGCGGGTGTGAGTTTGTCCGACAGCGCATTGCGGGCCGCCGGGCGATTGAGCGTGATCACGGCGACCCGACGGTCGATATGACAAAGCAATTCGTCCGTTCCCGTTTCGACCGAAACTGGCGTCAAGATCGTCATGAAGAGTCCCCCCGTCGTGCACTGTTCGAAAATTGACAGTTCTAAAATAGAACTATAATCTTCGGGCAAGAGGCTGCAAGGCAGGATCGTCTCCGCTTGAGCCGATTGTCAAAGACGGCTGAATGACCGTCGGGAGGAAATAGATGCGCGGTCTGTCCGCGAAGTCCGATGGACTTCCGACGGAGCGATGTTGTGCCCGGTCGCGTGGAAACAGCATCCTCATCTCGAGCCATCCAGGCGTTGCGGTTGCCGAGCGAGTTGTGCATCGACGCGCAGGGGAGACAGTCGCATGAGCAATGTATCCGAGAATGGAGAATTCATCAGGATCGTCGGCGGTCGCGTGCTGTCTAACACCGTCGTCCGCACGCCCGTAATCCGGATTGAAAGCTTCCGCAGGGACGTGTCGAAGCAGGTTCAATGGCATTTCAAGCAGCCAGAACTAGCGCTCTTCTTCTATAGGAGGGGTGCGCGGAAGCTGCGCGGCAAGATGGATGGTCAGTCGTTCGACCAGCAACTTGCCGGCAACTTGGCCGTCTATCCGGCTGGCTTGGAGATCGACGGCGAATTCACCGTCACATCGGCAAAGTCGGATTATACAGTCGTGTTCTTCGACCAGACGTTTATATCGGAACGACTTCCAAGCTTTGCGGCAGCGCCGAGACTGGGGTTCGATAACCCCGCAATCGCCTTCGGACTGGAAGAACTGTGCAGCGAGCCGCATCATGACGACGATGTCTATGCGATGATGGCAGAGGGCTGGGCAATCCAGACACTCGCTGTTCTAAAGCGGATGAGCGGCACCAAGACGCCGCTTGGCAACCGAGGCGGTCTCACCCAGTGCAATCTTAAAAGGATCTCCGAGTTCGTCGAGGAAAACCTCGGTCGGTCGATCGGATTGATGGAGATGGCTTCGCTGGTCGGATTGAGCACTCGACATTTCATTAGGGCATTTTCCGAAAGTACCGGTGATACCCCGCATCAGTATGTCATCGGTCGGCGCATTGAGCGCGCCAAATACCTTATTACTAGTGAGAAGTGTTCGCTGACGGAAATTGGCCTTGCAGTTGGCTTCAGCCATTCGCAACATTTCACGACGAAATTCAAACAGCACACTGGTCTTTGTCCGTCGGGCTTTCGCGCCGCGGTGCGGCATTAGCAAAGTCGGAAAGCAATGTCGCTTTCACGTAGATCCGGCACTATCTGGCAAGCCTGGTCGCCCGCGTTCTTCTAACAGATCCACTCAACGGTGCGTCGTGCGCCGAATGCAGTGGGAATGGAACGCATGCCAGGGCCTCTTTTGGGAGTTCGCGTACTTGATCTGACCAGCGTCGTGTCGGGTCCATTTGCAACCATGTTCTTGGCGGACCAGGGCGCTGAGGTCATCAAGATCGAGCCGCTGGGCGGTGACATCACGCGCCGCAGCCGGGCAGCCATCGACAAGGCCGGGCAGTTCTCGGCGCTGTTCATCTCGTCGAACCGAGGCAAGCGCTCGATCTCGCTCGATATCAAAAGCGAAGCCGGTGCGCGGATTGTCAAGAAGCTCATCGCTCAGTCCGATGTCCTCGTGCAGAACTTTCGCCCGGGTACGATGGAGCGTCTCGGGTTGGGAGCCGACGAGCTCCGGGCGCAATATCCGCGCCTCATCTACGTTTCGATCAGCGGGGTCGGTGAAACCGGGCCGTACGCCAAGAAACGCGTCTACGATCCGATCGTCCAGGGGCTTTCGGGTTTCGCCGACATCCAGTCGCAGGCCGGCACCAACCGACCTCAGATGATACGGACCATCGTCGCGGACAAGACGACGGCAGTGCTGACGGCACAGGCCGTGTCCTCGGCGCTCTATGCGCGCGAGAAGACTGGACGCGGCGATCACATTCGGGTCGCGATGCTGGACGCCATGCTGTCGTTCCTGTGGCCTGAAGGCATGATGCAACACACCGTCGTCGGCGCGGAGGCCTCGTCGCCGGATCCTAATGATCGCCCCGATCTGATCTTCAAGACTGTGGACGGCTATATCACCGCGGGCACGATCTCGGATTCCGAGTGGCAGGGCTTCTGCCGCGCCACCGACGACCCCGAGCTCGTCAAGGACGAGAGGTTCGCGACGCCTGCGGGGCGCTCGGTCAATGCCACCGCGCGCATCAACAAGATGCAGGAATACATCGCCACCCGGACCACGGCCGAATGGCTTACCAGGCTGGACACCGCGGACGTGCCATGTGCACCGGTGCTGCGCCGTAGCGAGATCGTCGCCAACGAGCAGGTGGTGGCGCGCGGCATCATCGAAGAGTTCGAGCAGCCGTCCGTCGGCCGCGTCCGTCAGCCGAAACCTGCGGCCCGGTTCGAAGAGCGCCCGGCGGCCATAGGCGGGCCGGCACCACGCATTGGCGAGCATAGTCGGGAGATCCTGCGTGATCTTGGATTCGACGATGCGGCAATCACGGAAATGACCCTGTCGAAGGTCGTCCGAATTGAAGGCGAGGGACGTTGACATGACTGACAAGAAGCAGGTGGCGCTCCTGGTGGGAGCGGGGGATGCAATTGGCGCGGCCGTCGCGCGGCGATTCGCACAGGGGGGATACGCGATCTGTATCGCGCGGCGCGATGCTGAAAAGTCTGCGGGCCTGGTCGAGGAGCTGCGCGCACAGGGCCACGATGTCCACGCCAGATCGATCGACGCGCGCAACGAGGAAGAAGTGCAGCGGCTGTTCCAGACGGTCGAAGATGAGATGGGCGCCATCGCGGTGTGTCTGTTCAATGCCGGATCCAATGTGCAGAAGCCACTGCTCGAGACGACCGGGAAGCTGTTCTTCAAGGCCTGGGAACTAGCCTGCTATGCCGGCTTCTTGGTGGGACGTGAGGCAGCGAAGCATATGGTGCCGCGCGGCGCCGGCACGATGCTGTTCACCGGCGCGACGGCCAGCATGCGCGGCGGCAGCGGCTTTGCCGCTTTCTCGGCAGCGAAATTCGGTCTGCGGGCCGTCGCGCAGGCCATGGCGCGAGAGCTCGGACCGAAGAACATCCACGTCGTGCACCTGCTGATCGATGCCGGCGTCGACAGCGAGGCGATCCATGAACGGATGAGGAGCCGGGGCCTGGATCCTGCAGCCCGCCAGCCCGACAGCCTCACCACGACGGCGTCGATTGCGGAAGCCTATTGGTTCGCCCATGCGCAGAAGCGAGACGGATGGACGCATGAACTCGATCTTCGGCCGGCTGCGGAGAAATGGTGATGAACCCGGAACTCGTGTTGTGGGGCGTTGGCACCAGCCGGACCATCCGACCTCACTGGGCGCTTCATGAATTGAAGCTCCCCTATACCCGAAAGCCGATCCTGCCGCGGACGGGGGAGACCGAAACGCCCGAATATACGGCCCTCAATCCCCGGCAAAAGGTGCCGCTGTTGCAGGACCACACGCTCGTCATCGGCGAGAGCGCTGCGATCATCGCCTATCTAGCCAAGACCTATCCCGACCAGGCCGCCTCCCTCATTCCGAAAGACTCCGAGACTTACGCGAAGTGGCTCGAATGGTGTTTCTTCATCGTCACCGAACTGGATTCCACGAGCCTGTACGTTATGAGGCGGCATGGGCAGATCAAGGGACTGTCTCACATCTATGGTGATGCACCGGGCGTTGTCGCCCAGGCTGCGGAGTATTTCCGGAAGCAGTTGAAGCACGTCGATGCCGCGCTGTCCGACGGGCGGGAATATCTCCTGGGCGAACAGTTCACCACCGCAGACATCCTGCTGACCACGTGTCTGACCTGGGCCATCGATTATCAGGTGGCGATCTGCGACAGCGCGACGCCTTATCTCGACCGTGTGCTGAATCGCCCCGCCTATCGGGATGCCTCGGCGGCCAACAAGCCGGGCTGATCGCTCCGACAAGACCGGGCGGCGTTGCAGCGTAACACCGGCGACGCTGGCCGCGCGTAAGCGAAATTGCGCCCGGCCTCAAGACGACGATCCGCAGCCGAACAGGCCTCAATGACGCGGACGGAAAAATGACGACGCCTATCAGAGGGAGGATGAAGAATGAAAATAACGCGCCGGTCTTTCTTGGCCGCAACGGCGTCCACCGTTGCATTCCCGTCGATCGCACGATCGGCGGCGGACACCTGGCCGCAGCGACCGATCAGGATCGTCGTCGGCTTCGCCCCGGGCGGACAGACCGACGTCTATGCGCGGATGTATGCCGAGTTCATCGGAAGCCAGACCGGCGTGCCGGTGATCGTCGAGAACAAGACCGGCGCGCTCGGTTCGATTGCCGGGGCCGAGGTCAAGCGGGCAGCGCCGGACGGCTATACCATTCTGTTCAACACGTCTGGCGCGATGACCGTGAACCGCGTGCTGGTAAAGGATCTTGCCTACGACACGGATAAGGATTTTCAGCTGGTTTCGGCGATGCCGACGGGTGGACTGCCGCTCATCACGCGCAAGCAGCTGGGCATCACCGACCTCGACGGCGTCGTTCGCCATGCGCGCGCGACGGGGCGCATGACGCTCGGAACGTTCGGGGTCGGCTCACCTCCGCACCTCACGATCCTCGCGCTCAACAAGCAATATGGCCTGAACATCGAGCCGATCCACTATCGCGGCGAGGCGCCGATGTTCACCGACATGCTGGCACAGACGGTCGACGGCGGTATCGGTACGATCGTTGGCGCGCAGCCCGTCCTACAGAGCGGGGCGGGTGCAGTCGTCGCCGTGCCACGGAAGCGGCTCACGACCTTCCCGGAAGTCAGGACGTTTGCCGAGCAGGGGGCGGATTCGCCGCTCTTCGGACTGCTGACCTATCAATGCTGTGCGGTGCCCACCGGTACGCCAACGGCCATTGCCGAACGCCTGTCGGATCTCATCATGCAGGCGGCGCAGACCGAAAAGGTCAGGACCATGTTCGCGACCTTCGGTATCGATGAAGGACCGATGTCGATGCAGGCGACACGCGAACTCTATGCGCGGGAAGCGCCGATCTGGGTCGACCTTGCAAAGCAGGCAATCGCAGATCGGAAAACCTAGCGTCCGATTCAGCCCCGTCTCATCGACGGGCGGCGTCGCGTCAGCTTCCACTTGCGCGGCGACAATTTGGCGATTGACAAGTTCTTTAAAAGAACTGACCTTGATCACCAAGATTATGGACTAGTAATTGCGATCGAATGATTGCACGCCGCCGCGATCATTGCGGCGAGCCAGGGGAGGATATGATGCGCCGGATCACGACAGCGTTGATGGTTTGCGATCCCAATGGCGGTGCATGCCGCGCGCGGCACCACGTGGCGCGGTGATCGGTGCCGGTGGGATCGCGCGTCATCGGCCCATCGATCGATAGTCAAACTCATTTCGAGGGCTGCCGGGTTTGAACGACGCAGCAGCGCCGGGCTTGGCCGGCCTCTGCCCTGACGAGCCACGGCACCCCGGGGATGGCCGATCCGGGCGCATGTCGCTGTCACCGATGGGTCATGTGCAGGGCTGTTTCTCTCGGCGACGTTGGCGAGAGCTCTTCATTCGAGAATTTTAAATAGCAGGCAGTCAAGCTTGCGGCACTGGAGGGAGCGGACAATGATGAGAAGAATGTTTGTTGGCGTTGCAATGGCAGCGACGCTGTTCGGACTGCAGGCGCGAGCCGAGACAGTCGGCGTCACGGATACCGAAATCAAAATCGGTGCGACCTTTCCGTTCAGCGGACCTGCGTCGCCCTTGAGCAATACCGGCAAGGGGCTCATTGCCTATGTCAACTCGATCAACGATCGCGGCGGCATCGGCGGCAAGAAGATCAATCTCGTTACCTATGACGACGCCTATAGCCCGCCGAAAACGGTCGAACAAACGCGCAAGCTGGTTGAGAGCGACGAAGTTGCGTTCCTGTTCGGCCCGCAGGGCACGCCTGGAATTGGAGCGACGATCAAATACGTCAACGCGAAGAAGGTCCCGCACCTGTTCGTGGTGAGCGGCGTCAACAAGTTCACGAACTTCAAAGAATTCCCGATGACGACGACGGGCCTGCCCAGCTACGACACCGAGGGAAAGATCTACGCCAAATATATCTCGAAGGTGCTGCCGGATGCGAAGATCGCGCTATTGTATCAGAACGACGATCTCGGCAAGGACTTCCTCGCGGCGTTTAAGGCGTATTTCAAGGACGCTTTCGACAAGAAGGTCGTGGCATCCGCATATGAACTGAGTGAGCCCACCATCGACTCCCATGTGGTGAATCTGAAAGCCTCGGGCGCGGCAGCGTTCCTGGTTGCCGGCACGCCGAAGTTCGCCGCGCAGGCGATCAAGAAAGCGTCCGAAATAGGCTGGAAGCCGCTGTTCCTGATCAACTACGTCTCAAGCTCGGTCTCGTCGACAATCGTGCCTGCAGGACCCGACAAGGCGATCGGTATCGTCGCGGCGACCATCGCAAAGGATCCGAGCGACAGCAAATGGGCGGATGATCCCGGGGTCCAGTGGTACAAAGCCCACTTCGCGAAATATCTGCCCGGTGCCGACATTGGCGATGCGAACTATGTGTATGGCACGGAGCAGGGCCAGATCCTGGAGCAGGTTCTGAAACAATGCGCTGGCGATTATTCCCGCGAGAATATCGTGAAGCAGGCACGCAATATTCGGGGCCTGTCCCTGCCGACGTTGATGCCGGGAATTACTATCAATACCGGACCGCAGAATAGCATGGCCTATACCCAGCTTCAGCTGCAGCGCTGGAACGGGAATTCCTGGGACCAGTTCGGCGGTCTTCTGGACGCGAGCTCGGAGTAACGCAGTCGTCGCCAAGTCCGGCTTGTTCTTCGTCCGGACTTGGCCTCAGGCGCGTTTTGCCCTGGAAGCGGTGGCTTTCGGCGCCTGCACCTTAACCTGTGTCTTGGCAATCTGCGTCCTCGGCATTGCCGTTTCGCGAGCGCCAGGCCCCGCATGGACGTGGACTTCCTTCGCAAGCACCGGCTCGCCGCATTCCGAGCAGATCATGAGCGGATCGAAGTGCTTGCCGCATGACTTGTGCTCGTGAAGCATCGGTCGCCCCCGCGAGTCGACCATGTGGATGTTACCCCAATGAACGACCGACATGATGATCGGGTAAAGGTCCAGTCCCTTCTGGGTCAAAATATACTCGTATCGCTTGGGTGCATCCATATAGGGAATGCGCCGGAGCACACCGAATCGAACCAGCTTCTTGAGGCGGTCGGCGAGCAGGTGCCGTGTAATTCCCAGCGATGTCTGGAAGGCGTCGAAGCGACGCTTGCGCAGGAAGCATTCACGCAAAATCATAAGCGTCCAGCGGTCGCCAATCACCGCGACGGTGCGGGCCAGCGAACACGGCTCTTCCTCAAGCGAATCCCATTTCATCCCACGTCTCCGGCATTCCCATTCCGCGCATTCTATTTTGGCATGGACCTCAAAACAATACCGTTGTCGTCGTTCCGGTTTCAAAGCAGGTTTCGCCGTTGACAGTTCTAAAATAGAACTCTAGCGTTCGGTCGGGGCGGACATTTGATCGTGCCCATCAAGATAAAAGGGGAGGCGCCGTTGACCGATCGATCGCAGCCGGAATTCCATTTCGATTTCGGCAGCCCGAACGCCTATCTCGCCGAAGCCGCACTCCCGGGTATCGAGCAACGCACCAAGGTCAAATTTCAATATATTCCGGTCCTGCTGGGCGGGATTTACAAAGCTACCGGTAATATGTCGCCTGCGGAGTCGTTGCGCGGCATCAAGAACAAGCCTGAATATCAGAGGCTGGAGTCCGAGCGCTTCATCCGGCGCCACGGTATCACCAAGTTCAACAGCAATCCGTTCTTCCCGGTCAACACGCTTATGCTCATGCGCGGCGCTGTCGCGGCTAAGTTCGAAGGTGTGTTCGATCCGTATTTTAGGGCGGCCTACCACCATATGTGGGAAGAGCCGAAGAAGATGGACGACCCCGAAGTCTTCGCCGCGGCCTTCAAGTCCTCCGGCATCGACATCGACAGGTTGATCGCGCGGGCGCAGCAGGACGACGTCAAGCAGAAACTCATCAAGGACACGAATGACGCGGTTGCTCGCGGGTCGTTCGGGTCGCCGACGTTCTTCGTCGGCAACGAGATATTCTTCGGCAAGGACAGTCTCAGGGATGTGGAAGAGGCGATCGTTGAGCAGGCTTCCTTCCTGAAAACGAGGACGGCCTAGGTTACCTGACCATACAATCCAGAAGCTGCGACCAAGCGGCTCTTTTCCCGGGAGGACGAAGATGTTGAAGACGGTGGAAACCGATGAGGCAGCGCGCATACTTTCCGCGTTGCCGCGCCGCATCGACCAGGTCATTGATTGCCATGCTGTCGAAACACCCGATCGGATAGCGTTGATCGACGACGGGGACAGCATGACCTATGGTCAGTTGCATAAGGCCGTCGCGGATATTGCCTTTGACCTCACCAAGCTCGGCATCAGGCCCGGCGACCGCCTGATGATCGTCAGCGAAAACAGCATTCCGCTCGCAGGTCTGCTGCTCGCGGCAAGTCGCCTCAATGTCTGGGCGATCGTCGTCAATCCACGGCTGTCCGCTCGTGAGCTGGATCAGATCAGGGATCACAGCGGCGCACGCCGTGTGCTTCTGACGGTCGGCGTGTCCAAGGAAGCTGCGAGCCATGCCGCGCGGTATGAAGCCCAAACGCATCGGATCGGCCCGCTATCGGAGGTGGCCGTTACCGCTCTCAACGAGGGCACGTCACCCGAGCGAGTGGAGGACAGCCCGAAAGATCAGGTGGCCGTTCTCATTTATACGTCGGGTACGACCGGCACGCCCAAAGGCGTGATGCTGACGCACGAGAATCTGCTGTTCAGCGCCAAGACCACGGCCGACATCCGTCGCATGACGCCAGACGACAAGCAGTACATCGTTCTCCCGATCTCGCACATCGTCGGCATTTCGTTGCTGGTGATGACCTTGATGACGGGTGCGCCCGTCCGGTTGGCAAGCAAGTATGATCCGGCCGCACTGGCAAAGGCGATCTCGGACGAAGGCATCACGATCCTGAATGGCGTGCCGGCGACCTATCAGCGATTGCTGGAATACAAATCGGTTACCGGTTTGAGCAAGCTCGATCGAGGCTCGTTGCGTCTTATTGCGGTCGCAGGTGCGCCGCTCGACCTGGACCTGAAGTCGCGCGTCGAGCGCGAACTCGGGCTCTCACTGTTGAACGGCTATGGCATCACCGAGTGCTCACCCGGATTATCCGGCGTGCGCATTGATGCGCCGCGCGACGATCAGGCGGTTGGCCCGCTGCTGCCTGGTGTCGAGGCCAGGATTGTGGGTCTCGACGGATCGCACAAGACTGCCGGCGAGGTCGGCGAGCTCCATGTCCGCGGGCGGAATGTGATGCGCGGCTATTATCGGGCGCCGGATCTGACCGCGAAGGCGATCGATCCGGATGGCTGGTTCAACACCGGCGATCTGGCCCGCTTCGAGGGGGATTGTCTCTTCATTGTCGGCCGCACCAAGGAAATGATCATCCGCTCGGGCTTCAACGTCTACCCCGCCGAGATCGAAGCGGTGTTGAGTACGCATGCCTCGGTCGTGCAGTGTGCGGTCGTGGGGCGCCCGGTGGACGGTAACGAAGAGGTCGTCGCCTTTGTGCAGCTTCTTCAGGGGACCGAGACAACGGCCTCCGATCTGATGGCGCATGTCAGCCCTCAGCTCACATCCTACAAGCGCCCGTCGGAGATCATCGTGCTGCCGGCGCTGCCGGCCACATCCACGGGCAAGATTCTGAAGCACAAGCTGGCGGAATCGCTGCGCAGCTAAGCAGATTGCGGTGGCGTTCGCCGCCGCGTACTCGCATCCGGGAGAACTCAGTTGAAAAAACGCAATGCAACAGTAGCCGTCGTTGGCGCAGGTGACTTCATCGGCGGCGAGATCGCCAAGAAATTCGCTGCGGAAGGTTTCACGGTCTTCGTGGGGCGCCGCCAGGGCGAGAAGCTCGAGCCGCTGATCAAGGAGATCGAGGCCGCGGGGGGCACCGTATTTGGGCGTGCTCTCGATGCGCGCAAGGAAGAGGAGATGGTGAAATTCATCGCCGACGCCGACGCCCATGCGCCGTTGGAGATCTGTGTTTTCAACATCGGTGCTAACGTCAACTTTCCGATCGTGGAGACGACCGAACGTGTGTTCCGCAAGGTCTGGGAGATGGCGTGTTACTCCGGCTTCCTGGCCGGCCGCGAGGCGGCGCGGGCGATGCTGGCGCGCGGAAAGGGCAACATCTTCTTCACGGGCGCGACGGCAAGCCTGCGGGGCGGCAACGGTTTCGCCGCTTTTGCCAGCGCCAAGTTCGGTCTCCGAGCCGTTGCGCAATCGATGGCCAGGGAGCTCGGCCCAAAGAACATTCACGTCGCGCACCTGATCATCGACTCGAGCGTGGATACGGAATGGGTGCGGCAGCTGATCACCAGCCGCGAAGGGCCGAAGGCGATGGAAAACCTCGATCCGAACCGTTTGATGCGGCCGGCTGCTGTCGCCGAGGCTTACTGGGCACTTTACCAGCAGCCGCGTGACGCATGGACGTTCGAGCACGAGATCCGGCCATTTGGCGAGAAGTGGTAGCTTGCCATGGAGCTGAATCTCTCTGCCGAAGATGCAGCCTTCCGCGATGAGGTTCGCTCCTTTATCGCGGAGCATTACCCCAAGGAAATGCGCGTCGCCAACCCGGAGACCGACCTGACCAAGGAGCAATCGCTTCTCTGGCACAAGATCCTACATAAGAAGGGTTGGATCGCGCCGCTCTGGCCGAAGGAGTATGGCGGACCCGGTTGGTCTCTCACCCAGCGCTTCATCTGGGACCAGGAGACCTCGCGTGCGGGGACGCTTCCTCCGCTCGCCTTCAGCGTGACGATGGTCGGCCCGGTCATCTACACGTTCGGGAAGGAGGCGCAGAAGGCGAGGTTCCTGCCACGCATATTGTCGGGCGAGGACTGGTGGTGCCAAGGCTACTCGGAGCCGGGTTCGGGGTCGGATCTAGCCTCGGTCAGGACCAAGGCGGTTCGTGATGGCGATCATTATGTCGTCAACGGGCACAAGACATGGACCACTCTCGCGCAGCACGCGGACTGGATCTTCTGCCTCGTCCGCACCGATCCGTCCGGGAAGCCCCAGGCAGGAATCTCGTTCCTGCTGATCGACATGAAAACGCCGGGTGTGACGGTTCGGCCGATCATCACGATCGACGGCTCACATGAGGTCAACGATGTCTTCCTTGAGGACGTGCGGGTGCCGATCGAGAATCTGATCGGCGAGGAGAACAAGGGCTGGACCTACGCAAAATTCCTCCTCGGCAACGAACGCACCAGCATGGCGGGTATCGGTCGTTCGACGCGGTACCTGCGGCGGCTCAAGGACATCGTCAGGGCGGAAATTCCCGAGGACGATCCGAGTTTCGCGGAGTTCATCCGTGAGATCGCCCGTGTCGAATTGGATGTGCTGGCCCTCGAAGCGACGGAATTGAGGGTTGTCGCGCAGATGTCGCGCGGTATCGATCCCGGCCCGGCCGCATCGCTCTTCAAGATCAGAGGCACCGAGATCTTCCAGCGCATTACCGACCTCACGCACCGCGCGATGGGCAATTACGGCGTTGCTCTTCGAGAGCATCCCGTCAGCGGGAACCGTTTCATGCCCGGGCCTGACTATGGGCATACGTCGGCGGAAAAATACCTCAACTCGCGCAAGCTCAGCATCTACGGCGGATCCAACGAGATTCAACGCAACATCATCGCGAAAGCCGTGCTCGGTCTTTGACCCGCACCAGGAGAGGCGTCCATGGACATCGAACTGACCGAAGACCAGGAATTGCTCCGCAACAGCGTGCAACGGTTCCTGAAGGATGAATACGGCTTCGATGACCGAGCGAAGATCGTCGCGGGCGAAGATGGTTGGAGTCGCGCAGTGTGGGCAAAGTTCGCCGACCTCGGTCTTCTGGCGGCACCGTTCGCGGAGGAATATGGCGGCCTCGGGAACGGCCCGCTGACGACCATGATCGTCATGCAGGAGTTCGGCCGCAGCCTCGTCGTCGAGCCATATTTCGAGACGGTTGTGCTGGCGGGAGGGCTAATCGAGGCATTGGGGACCGACGACCAACGCGGGGAATTGCTCGCCGAGATCGCAGCGGGCGAGGCGACGTGGGCGTTGGCCTGGGCCGAACCGGGATCTCGGTACAACCTCAACAAGGTATCGGTGTCTGCGGACCGAAGTGGTGATGACTACGTCCTGTCGGGAACGAAAGCCGCCGTGATCGGTGCTCCGTGGGCCGACCGGCTGATCGTCTCCGCGAGAACGTCCGGCCGAGATGGCGATCGTGACGGCGTGTCCCTGTTCATCGTCGACAGCCGGGCGGCCGGTCTACACATGCAAAGCTACCGGACGGTCGACGGCAGGCGCGCCGCCGAGGTCACGCTGAAGGATGTTCGCATCCCGGCGGTCAACCTGCTCGGACGCGAAGGCCAGGGAGTCGTCGCGCTCGAGAGCTGTCGCGACCGCGGCATCGGCGGACTGTGTGCCGAGGCTATAGGCGCAATGACCGAGCTGAATGCGGCGACGCTAGACTACAGCAAGACCCGCAAGCAATTCGGCGTGACCCTCGGATCGTTTCAGGTGCTGCAGCACAGAATGGTCGACATGTTTATCGCGCTGCAGGAAGCCGTCTCGTTGATGCAGCATCTAACCCTGACGCTGGCGTCCAACGACGCCCATGTCACGAAGCTAGCCTCCGGCGCGAAGACAAAGGTCGGATATGCTGCGCGCTTCATCGGCGAACAGGCGATCCAACTGCACGGTGGCATGGGCATGAGCGACGAGCTCAAGGTCGGTCACTATTTCAAGCGTATCGGCGCCATCGACATCCAGTTCGGCGACCCCGCTTTCCATCTGATGCGATTCGCCCGCGCCGCATGACGCGCGGTCACGCCCGTCCCATCCAGCCAAGGAAATAATAAATGACCGAAGCCGTAATCGTATCGACCGCCCGCACCCCGATCGGAAAGGCCTATAAGGGCGCGCTCAACAATACCGAAGGTGCGACCATGATGGGACACGCCATTTCGGCTGCGCTCGCACGTGCGAACATCGTTGGCGGAGAAGTCGAGGACGTCGTGATGGGATGCGCCATGCAGCAGGGTACGACGGGGTCGAACATCGCGCGTAAGGCTCTGCTTGCGCCGGTCTTCCCGTCACGGTCGCCGGCACCACCATCGACAGACAGTGCGCGTCGGGGCTTCAGGCGATCGCGCTTGCCGCTCGGTCGGTGATCTTCGATGGCGTGGAGGTCGCGGTCGGCGGAGGCGGTGAATCCATCAGCTTGGTCCAGAACGAGCACATGAACCAGTGGCACGCGGTCGATCCGGAGCTTCTGGCGATCAAAGGCGACGCTTACATCGCCATGCTGGATACGGCCGAAAACGTCGCAAAACGCTACGACATCTCTCGGGACGCGCAGGACGAATACAGTCTCGAAAGTCAGCGCCGCACCGCGGCCGCGCAGCAGGCCGGCCGCTTCAATGACGAACTGGCGCCGATCAAGACGACGATGGCCGTGACTAACAAGGAGACCGGCGCCATCTCCTACAACGAGATCACGCTCTTGGCGGACGAGGGCCCGCGTCCCGACACCACCGCCGAGGGGTTGGCCAAGGTCAAGCCCGCGAAGGGCCCCGGTTACACGATCACCGGCGGCAACGCGAGCCAGCTATCGGACGGTGCCAGCGCCACCGTGGTCATGAGCGACAAGCTCGCCGCCAAAAAGGGCCTAAAGCCGCTCGGAATCTTCCGTGGATTCGTCTCGGCGGGTTGCGAGCCCGACGAGATGGGCATAGGGCCGATCTTCGCCGTTCCGCGTCTCCTCAAACGTCATGGTCTCACGATCGACGACATCGACCTTTGGGAATTGAACGAGGCATTCGCGGTCCAGGTCATCTACTGCCGCGACAAGCTCGGCATTGATCCCGAGAAGCTCAACGTCAACGGCGGCTCCATCGCGGTCGGTCACCCCTATGGCATGACCGGCGCGCGACTGACGGGGCATGCATTGATCGAGGGGCGTCGTCGCAAGGCGAAGTACGCGGTGGTCACGATGTGCGTCGGTGGCGGGATGGGCGCAGCGGGTTTGCTCGAAATCGTTCACTGATAATAAGAAACCTAAACAGCGAGATTCGGAGACGATCATGAGAACCGCGATCACAGACCTGTTCGGGATCGAACATCCCATCATTCAGGGCGGCATGCACTATGTAGGCTTTGCCGAACTCGCCGCGGCCGTCTCGAATGCCGGTGGCCTGGGCATCATCACCGGATTGACGCAGAGAACGCCCGAGAACCTCGCGAAGGAAATCGCGCGCTGTCACGACATGACCGACAAACCGTTCGGCGTGAACCTGACATTTCTTCCGACGTTCGACGCGCCGCCCTATCCAGAATACATCGCCGCCATTAAGGAAGGCGGCATCAAGGCGGTGGAGACCGCAGGTCGAAGCCCTGAGCAATATATGCCAGCCCTGAAAGAGGCGGGGATCAAGGTCATCCACAAGTGCACTTCCGTTCGCCATTCGTTGAAGGCGGAGAAGATCGGTTGCGATGCCGTCAGCGTCGACGGCTTCGAATGCGGCGGCCATCCCGGCGAAGACGACATGCCAAACATGATTCTGCTGCCGCGCGCTGCCGAAGAGCTGAAGATCCCGTTCGTTGCATCGGGAGGGATGGCCGACGCGCGTAGTCTGGTTGCGGTGCTCGCGATGGGCGCTGCGGGCATGAACATGGGCACCCGGTTCGTGGCGACCAAAGAGGCGCCCGTTCATCAGAACGTCAAGGATGCGATTGTGAAGGCGTCAGAACTCGACACCCGTCTGGTGATGCGCTCGCTCAGGAATACCGAGCGCGTTCTCAATAACGCCGGAGTCGAGCGGCTGCTCGCAACCGAACGAGCTAAGGGTGACTCATTGGTCATCGGCGACATCATCAATGAAGTGGCGGGCGTGTATCCGAAAGTCATGGTCGACGGTGACATGGACGCCGGCGCCTGGAGCTGCGGCATGGTTGCGGGCCTCATCAACGACATCCCGACCGTCAAGGAACTGATCGATCGCATCATGGCGGACGCCGAAAGCATCATCCGCCAGCGCTTGACCGGTTTTCTCGACGCCTCTGCCCGCGAACCCCTGCGCGCCGCAAGCTGAGGACGATGGCATGACGGATCATTTGAAGACGGATGTCGTCGATGGCGTGATGACGCTCACGATCTCGCGTCCCGAAAAGAAGAACGCGCTGACTGGCGCGATGTACGACGCGATGTCGGAAGGCCTCGAACGATCCGAAAGGGATCCCGCCGTCAAGGTCGTTCTGTTTCAGGGCGACGGCGACAGCTTCACCTCCGGCAACGACTTGGCGGACTTTGCCGCCCAGTCCACGGCAAACGAAACCACTGACAGTCCCGCGTTTCGCTTTATCGGCAATTTAGCAAAGGCGACCAAGCCGCTCGTCGCGGCCGTCCAGGGAAACGCCGTTGGTGTCGGAACCACGATGCTCCTGCATTGCGATCTGGTCTACTTGGCGGAGAATGCGCGCCTGATCACGCCTTTCGTCAATCTGGCGCTTGTGCCCGAAGCCGCCTCGAGTTGGTTACTCCCTTCGCGGATCGGGCACGTGAGGGCGTATGCCATGTTCGCGTTGGGAGAGCCGATGGATGCAGCAACCGCACTTCAATGCGGACTTGCCAATGCCGTTGTCCCTATCGGCGACGTTCGTGCGAGGGCGGCGACCGCCGCCCTGACTTTGACGCAGCGTCCGACGGGCGCACTTCGCCATACAAAGCTTTTGATGCGAGAGCAGCAGGAAATGGTCGAAAGGATCGCTGAAGAAAGCGCTCTTTTCAAAGAGCGGCTTCAGAGCGCGGAAGCTCGCGAGGCCTTCTCTGCCTTTACAGAGAAGCGAAAGCCCGATTTCACGAAAGTCTAACTTGGCGGCTAGAGAGCTGCGCCGGCCAATCCATGACGATGATCAAGCGCCGAAACGAGTGTGCCCCTGCTGTGCCCCAGCTTTTCCGGGGCACACTTCGAGGGAGTAAGGCCGCTAAATACTTGAATATGCTGGAATAATGGTTGGTTCACAAGGGATCGAACCTTGGACCTCTCCCGTGTGAAGGGAAATCCTATCTCAACAAAATCAAAGCGTTATGCCGAAGGCCGGCGTTTTTCCTCAGTTTTTCCAGCGACGGTTTCGACATTTTTGACAGCGTCCCAACGCACAAGACGGACCTTCTGGTCCGAATAGTAACCCGCGATCCCCCGCTCTCACGAGCCGTGCCGCCACAGGTCCCTGATCAAGGACGACCAGGGCGGTTGGCGTTGTTGCGGATAGGGGGGCCCTCTTGGCGATAGCGCCGGAGGCGGGGCTTCGGTAAGTTCTTAGAAGGTGTGGGCGAGCTGAGATGAACCCAGAGCGGGCATTGTGTCCGGCTTAAACCTCGTCACAATGCTCAAATTAATTCATCATCCAAAGGTAGTTCAAAATGTTGCTTGAATCTTCATACCTTTCAATTCGGAAAGTTTCCACGCTCGCTGTCATTGGGATTTTGCTTCTTGCGACGCCAGCATCTGCCGTTGCTGACTGCGCGCAGCCTGTTCCTGCTCTCGAGCTTCAGAAAAGCGTGCGCTATCAGCTTGTTCTTCAGTTTGTAGACAATCAAGTTGAGATGTACTTCAACTTAAACCGGATCGACTTTCCATTTAACGGTGAGCCAAAGCCCCACAAAGTTTATGAGATAAATGACTTATTGGTTCCTGAGGGGAATGCGAACACGCTTCGCGTAAATGGATACAACGAAGGTTTTGTCGGTACGCCTCACTCTAATCCAGGCAGAATTGTTTATTCAATTATTCGTGGGGGAAAGGAGAATGATGTTGTGCTTAGTGTCGCGTGTGACCATCCAGACAATCAGTCACCTGTGCGGCGCGATATGTTCAAGCATAACTACAATGTGACGTTTAAATAGGAAATCTGGCTCTCGATCTGTGGGGCAGTCGTCATGCCACTGCTTTCTCTTGGTTATCGTTTGCAGGCGTTTCAAACAGGATGCTCTCGGACAGGTTGGCTCGCACCAACACCTCGGCCAGCACCGGGCTTACTGAATTGCCGCACATACGAACCTGTGACGCTTTGGAAAGCGGCTTGCCTTCCTTCGTGCGATCGATGATGTAGGAATCGGGGAAAACCTGTGCACGGTAAAGTTCGCGCGGCGACAGCATGCGCATGCCAATGTCCACGATGGCACGCACAGGAAGTCCCGCCTGAAAGCTCTCAAGGCGGAAGCGCAGCGGCTCTCGTACCGTGAGAGTGCCGACGGCCAAGAAAACACGCGCGAATCCGAAGCCTACCTATTGCGGCAAGAAGGATAGGCGGCAGGAGATGAAGGCATCTAAGGTTAAGTCAGATGATTTCCATGTTGGCCGACGTCAATGACCGCTTTTTCAATCAAGGTATCTGAAGCGGTCTATGTCGAGGATGGCCTGCTGCATCTTGGCGGCAAGCCAATAGACAAATTCGAGATATTGGGAACACTTGGAGATGGCTCGAATGCGAACGGTGTGGTCTTCAATGCGCTTCACCGACATCTCAAACAGCCCCGTGCGGTAAAAGTATGGATGAAGCTACGGAAGGCAGATCGTAGAGACAAGGTTGCGCAAGGAATCGCAGAGGCTAGGAAACTTGCGGCGTCTGACCCCGATTGGGTGGTTGTCATTCATGATATCGAGCAAGTCGGCGGTTTCCTTTACTCATCTATGGAAAAGGTCAACGGACATACGCTGAGTGAGGCGCTTAAGATGAGAAGGTATTCACCGCTGCATTTGGCGGGAGAGTATTGGCGGGCTATTTCGGCGACAACTACTGATACTCTCTATCACGGCGACGCCCATACCGGAAACGTGATGGTCTTTGCGGAGCCAACTCACGCCTTCAAAATGATCAAACTTCTTGACTTCGGAACCTCAATCTTTGCCGGGAGAGAAAATTCTTTGCGAAGGCATGCTCGGGTTGTTCGGGAGACCTTTGGCATGATTGTCGCATCATACCCCAAGGCCGAGACGGCCTTGATGGAGGAAGTTGATGCGCGTGGAGGGCACATGAAGTTTGACCCGGAGCTTTACTTAACGGCTATCCGTAGAATCAACAGCGAACGCTTCCCTGACACGCCTTATTACGGTGACGATGATCTCTGATGCCTCAACACGCTCGTTGAACAGGGGAGCGGCCAGCGTATGATCTGCCTTCAATGGAGGCTGCATGAGTAAAATCGTTTCGGACTTTAGAGCGCTCAAGCTCGGGTGTCGCTTTAATAGGTGGGCTTGCGATGTGTCTGGCAGTCAAACGGGCCATCCTTGCCCGTGCGCTTAATGTTGATCGCAGCGTCCGATCTGCTTCCTCGGAACGAATCTCGGCGTGGCAAGGGTATTCCTGGATGGAGGGTTGGATGCCCACAGTTCGGCTTGAAAGTAACATCGGTAGTCGCACGGTCGGCGTCGCCGGCATTATCAATCGCTTTGCGGGACTGGATTGCGTCGGGGTGTGCATCGAGGAACTGTTCTCCGGGCAATTCTCCGGCGTCAAAGCTCTCCTCCCCATGCTTGGAGCTGCCGTACTCACCTGCGAGCTGGCGGGGCTCCCGTGGTCGGCGATCCATCTCGCTCAACTAAAGATTCATGCGACGGGGAAGGGCAACGCCAAGAAGCCGGACATGCAGGGTGCGGCGCATGCTCGCTGGGGCGTTGATCTAAAGGAAGACGAGGCGGATGCCGCATGGGCCGCTGCCTATGCGCTCGACACTCCGCTGTTCAACTGAGTAAACCTGTCGGGTAGTGCTTCCCAAAAGCGGCTGTCCATATCTGCTTCTGCTGACAGATGCTTACGCACGAAATCAATTTCTGTGTCATTCGTGTTCCAGGCGTATTTCTGCGCTCGCCGAATAATGTGGCGATTGCATATCTTCACCAGCTCACGCCGCGGAATGACATTGGCGAGGTGATTTTCCATCGCTGGTGTATGCGTAGCGACAAAGAACCGTGTAGGGCTGATTGGCAGAAGCATGTGAGAGCTTTCGTATGCAAGGCCGTTGCTCATGATGACTGGCCTATCGGAAGTAAAAAGACGCCGCCCGGTCGCCTCGACGTCGATGGTGCGCCATCGCATACGACCGAGCAGAGTGCCAATCCTCCTGTCGTCAATCTGCGTCATTATGAATTGGAGTGTCTCACGATTGACCGCTTCCGGGATGTAGTCGGAAAACTCTGGATCTTCGGGACCCTTCTGGGCGTCGTATTCCGCCTTATGCCGCTCGAAGTCGGCCCGCCAGAAGTCCTCCAAGAACTTTCGAGCCGAGGCGACGCGCTCAGGAACACGGAAGAGCAGCCCGTTGACGAAACGCGCCCAGGCGCTGCGTGTCTTGTCATTCCACTTGGCATGCGATGACCCCAGCAGAATGTCCAATGCGTCCTTGGCTAGGTTGTCGACCGTGCCCATGAAATTCCGCTCGACCTGCTCGGCCAGATCCTCAGGGATGCCTGGCGACATGAGGCGGTACAGGCCCTGCTGATAACCAGTGCCGCGTGCAGCTGTACCGCGCGGCTCAACGCGACCTCGCCCAGATGGACGACTGAACTCCGTGAATCGTCCGTCTTTCGTCCACTGTTTAAGGTAGAGCACAGGGATATAGTGATGCTTCGGCAGCTTGGCGGACGGATCTGACATGTTCGACATCAATAATTCACGGGATTTCTACCAAAAGCTGCTGGAAGACTTCGATGACTTTATGGGCCATCAGGACTCAGCGCGCCATGGCATGAATTGCGCAATCACAGCGCATCATATGGCAGATTGGGTGTGGGTCGACTTCCTGAAGGCCGATGCTGCGCTGCGGATGAAGTTGGGCATCAAGAATCGACCGGACTTCAAGTCGTGGATCGATGGTCAATCGGTGTGGTACGCCATGGTCCAAGACATCTCGAATGGTAGTAAACACTTCCTGCGCGATCAGAGCGTTAGCACGGCTCGCATCGGCGGGTACGGGCAGGGCGGCTATGGAATGGGACCGTATGGAACGGGCTACTTGACGGTGGACCTTGGCGGAAGCGATCCGACACAGCAGCTGCTTCCGTTTGCTCTCCTGTTGGAAGTCGTCATTCGTTTCTGGCGAGACTTTCTCAACCAGTACGGGCCCTACAAGGGTGACCTCCCGGAGGGTAAAACTCAGCTGTCCATGCCGTAGGCCGACGACGCTGCTCTCAGTGCCTCTGCCGACGTAGTTTCTCTAGGTAATCATCGATAGCTGCGATACAGACCTGAACGTAGGTGAGGGCGTCAGAAAGACGCTTTGCTTCTTTGAACTTATTGGTGATGCCTGGGTATCGGCTCACATCAATACGGACCTCAGTCATCGTCTTGGCCGGTCGTCGGGGAATCGGTCTTTTTTCGTTATGATTTGTTGCCCAGGCCGAAGTGCTTTGTCCTGAACTGTTCTCGGAGGGCGTTGCGGTCCTTGCGTAGCCCGACAGCTATCGCGACGGCGCCATAGGCAAGATTGTGCCAAATGACTCCTTGTCGGCCGGGGCGAATCTCGGTGCCCTCGTTGCCGTAGTGGAGCTGCGTTAGATAGGCACACAGGAAGACCATTACGGAACCGGTGGTGCCTATTCCGAAACTGAACAGCGCGTTACCAACCGCTTCCGTGGCGACCGTGCTCAACATTCGCGGTCGGCTGCCGAAGAACGGCAAGAGAGCGAGCGCGCTGCCGCCGTTCAACAACAACACGGCCTTCATACATTCGGTGCGTATTTGTTACCCTCGCTCCAGTGCCACTGCCGTTCCTCTCCAGTCATGCCGAAGCCTTTGAACCGTTCGCTGTCGGCAGCACTGCCGCCTTCACTGCATCCTCGCTCGGCACCACATGGGCGTAGCGCGATGCGGACTGTTCGCTCTTCCATCGACCCGTGCCGACCAGGCCCTTGATGTCGAGGCCCGCGTAGCGGCGCATCCAGGTGCCGTAGGTGTGGCAGAACGTGTGGAAGTTGACGAAGTCGAGTTCATAGGCCGGCTTCGGCGGCGTCTTGCCTTTCCGAACGCGTTTTGGCTGAGGAAGGCTGCAGGCGATCATGCAGGCCGCTTGAAGCATGTAGCGCAGTGATCCGCCCTGGTGGAATCGGAACACGCGCTGAGTGCCGCGCTCAAGGCCGCGGGGATGATTGGCGAGGCTGGCCACCAGCACCGGCGGCAGGAAGACCGCGCGCGGATCCTCGTTCTTAGTGATGCGGTGGAAAGCGAAGGCCTCGCTGACGCGCAGCTCGTTGCAGGTGAGTCGTAGCGCCTCACTGATGCGGCAGCCAGTGTAGCAGAGATAGTGCAGGAAGATGCCGAACTCGGCGTCGAGCGTCGCCGCGGCATCGAAGATCCGGAACGCCTGTTCTGGCCACAGCCAGCCGGTGACGACCTTGCCGCGCGAGCCCTTCGGCCGGCGGATCTTGAAATCGAAGTCGGGCCCGGCACCTTTCAGGATGGCCGAGATCGGCGTGTAGACCTCGCGATTGCGGGTTGCCGGCGTGTGATCCGGGAAGAGCGCCAGCGCGCAGGTGTCGATTGCGGTCTGGTTGATCTCGCGCAGCGGAGTCGATTTGCCGTCCGGCTTGATGAAGTATTCGATGAGCGGACCTGTCGGCCGCGGATCGCCGCCTGACTTCAGGTATGCGACGACGGCGCTAGCGAATGTCGCTTCGCTTGGCGTGGAAAATTCACCACGCTCGATTTCCCGTTCCCATTTTCTGATGACTTGGAGCGCGACCCGCTTTTCGCGAGCCTTCGTGCTTCGGTCAACATATCGCCCGAAGTGGGTGCCGCGGCCGGCGAAGTACGGGGTTTTGCCCGCGCGGGGCGGGATGAGCTTAATCGGCATCGCTCTTCCTCCCTGCAGGCTGCACGGATCCGAACCAGATCATTATCGTCGAACGTCTTGGATCGGCCAAGGGGCGAATAATAGGGGATTCCGTTCTCATCCACGGGATGATGCCCCAGCCATTCCTGCAGCCAGCGGCGGCTCTTCAAAAGAGCCTTGGCCGCTCCCTCCATGGAATAGATTGATGCGGTCATGGGCGATCCTCCGCCATGCGATCTTGTGTCAACTCGGATCGTCATGCCGGTTTTTCCGCTTCTTAGCGTCAGCTGCCCCTTTCGCTTTTTGGCTGTGTCGCTGCTCGAACTCCTCGAGGGCTATCCGGTGGTTAATCGGGCGGGTTAGACGTAGGGCCGCATCTTCGAACTGAGCACTAACCGTCGGGTCTGGTGCTTCAGGTGCGGTGAAAGCCAACGGATAAATCGGTGCCCCTTCGTTCTTTGCTGCCATATTCCGATGCCTCTAGTTCCCATGCCTCTAGCCAAATCGGATTTGCGATATGGAAACCGACGCGTGCGAGGCGGGAAAGGGCGATCCAATGTGCGTGGGGGATTTGGATAGCTATGGCGTAGAAATCGGACGGGGATGCAAATACGATGAGACAATCGCCGCAATCGCGATCGGGGCTCCGAACGTCCAGACTACGAATCTAGAGGGCAGAGACTCGAATCCTTTCGGGCGCGCCAATAAAATCAAGCACTTGCGGAAAAACGCCGTTTGAGACGGCGAAATTAAAACGGCTTTCAAACGGTTTTCGCTCGTGAAAAGTCTCGGATAGGCCGGCGCCTGATCGCGTATCTACCCTCATCGATGATCAGCATTAGATGGTAGGCAAGTTCATCATCGCTTCGATCGGGAGTATCGAATAGCTGGCTTGCGAAGAGACGCTGGGCGATCGTACATTCAAGTGCTCATCACTTTCCAGTGCAGTTATCGATGTGGTTCGGCCGAAGCCAAAGTCGGTGGTGCGGAAGAAGCCCGCACCGTGTCAAGAGAACGGTACTGAACTCTACGAGCAGGCCCAGTAAGCTTGCTTCTTAGAGGCGGAGGGGCCCTTCTCTTCTTACGAATCGTTCTTTGGCCTGCTTGGCAGGCACGTATTACGAGGATAGACCTGCAGATGCCGTATCGGTTCGAATTCGGTCGTCTGGCACCACCTATACATTGCAAATAAACGCTACCGCACACTTTCGGTTGCCAGAATCTCGTCTCTACGGTTAGACTCCTGCGTGTCCAATAAAGCTCGCCTCATGCCCAGCGCCGACCAACTCAAAGCGCTCCTCAAGGCTTACGCCTTGGGCGATGACGCGCAATTTCATTCGATCGCAATGCAAATCGCGGCGGGCGAGGCGCGCATTGGCCATGGTAAGCTTGCCGAAGAACTGCGCGAACTGATCGATAAGTCCCGTGTGCGTGTGCCGAGCGTCGGCCCATCGCCGATTCCAATGGCCCGTCCCCGCGGGGAAATTGCCGATCTATTGACGGTCACCTATCCGCATATTCACTTGCAGGATTTGGTGCTGAATTCCAAAACGCGGAAAATCCTGGACCGCGTTATTCGGGAACACAAAACGATCCGCGACATTCGCGCTCACGGACTGTCTCCCCGTAAAAAGCTGCTGTTGGTTGGGCCGCCCGGTACAGGCAAAACCATGACCGCGTCTGCTATTGCGGGTGAGCTATCACTGCCCTTATTCGTCGTCCGGCTGGACCGCCTCATTACGCGTTTCATGGGAGAGACTGCGACCAAGCTGCGGCTGATATTCGATGCGATCGCGCAAACACGCGCCGTATATCTGTTCGACGAGTTCGACAGCATTGGGTCAGAACGCGGGCTCGGCAATGATGTCGGGGAGATCCGGCGTATCGTTAACAGCTTCCTGCAGATGGTTGAGCAGGATACCTCCGACAGTTTGATTATCGCCGCAACAAATCACCCGGCCATTCTTGACCGTGCTCTCTTCCGTCGTTTTGACGATATCGTTCAATATTCATTGCCGTCGACCAGCGAAATTCAGACCACTCTGAAATTTAAACTTTCTGGTGCTAAGACTTCTACCAAAATGAATTGGGTCAGGCTTTCAGCCTTGGCGAAAGGTCTCAGCTACGCTGATGTGACCCGCGCCACGGGCGATGCATTGAAGCACGCTCTGATTGAAGGTCGCGCGCTTACTTCCGCGGATTTGCTTTCCTCCATAGCAGAGCGAAAAGCCGCTCTTCTGCACGGAAGCTCCAAGAGATAAATTCAAATCATTAAAGGCTGTCGATGCCACGATACCCGCATTTGTTTCTAGTAAACGTTGCAGACACTGCGCGATACACCGCGAACCGCGGGTTTTCCAAGGAATTCAATAACCCCGACCGAGTGCGAGCCACGCATGCCGCTCATGTGATTGGGGCATTACAAACGGCGCAGGGCCTGCGTGAACAGTTTCCGGTTAAGGTAGGCAACGGATTCTATGAATCGCCAGGGCTAACGCTGTCCTTCGAGAGTGATCCGAATTTCCCGTTGGCGTTCGAAAGCCTGGATTTGCAAGGAAGCAAGATCCAGCTTCTGTCGGTCATTACTGACGAAGATAACCGCACTATCGCGACCGTTCACGTGCCAGACGATAAGGTGCAAATCCTGTTGCGGAGGCTCGAAACGTACCGCGACGCAAATCCGGACGCGAGGCGCGTTCGCGACCACCGCAAGCTTGTGGAGAGCATAGCCAACATCAAGCTCGCGACGCTGAGAGAATATTGGACCGATGATCGCGATTTATATCCTGCCGCCAACACCGTCATTACCTGGGAAGTTTGGCTGCGCCGCCCAGTGGCCGGCGAGGCTTCATCCATAGAGCGTGTCCGCAATGGCGCCGAGGACTTTGGATATGAGGTGATCTCAAACGACCTGACTTTTGTTGATCGTACCGTCGTGCTTACCCGAGGTACTCGTGAGCAGTTGTCACGGAGCGCAGAGGTCCTTGGCGTTATTGCTGAAGTACGCAAAGCCAAGGTGACGGCTGACTTTTATTCCACCCAGGCTGCTGCGGCCCAGCACGAGCTGGCAGACGGCTTGGTCGCGCGTTTAGGTCAATTGGCCGCAAATTCCCCCGTCGTCGGGTTGTTGGATACGGGCGTCAATCATGGCCACCCGTTGTTGTCGCCCATTATGTCAGATGATGACGTTCAGGAGCTGAAGCCCGGGTGGGGTGGGCACGACACCTATCTTCATGGTCACGGCACGCAGATGGCCGGTTTGGCGATCTACGGCGATTTAACCGATGTGCTTGATGGCGAAGGACCGATTGAGCTCACACATGGTGTTCAGTCGTTGAAGCTCATTCATCTTCCGGATCCTCATAGACCAGATCTATATGGCACGGTGACGATCGAAGGCATTTCGCGGTTGGAAGTTGAAGGCTTGCGCCGCAAGGTTTATTGCTTGGCGATTACAGCAGATGCGCGCGACAGAGGGCGGCCGTCCTCCTGGTCCGCCGCGATAGATAATCTAGCCTTTGGCTCTATCAATGAAACGCCCCGTCTCATCGTGATTGCGGCTGGAAATACCGGGCCCGGGGATCGCGTACTTTATCCGGCCTACAACGAAACGGCTTCGATTCAAGATCCGGCCCAGGCCTGGAACGCACTTACGGTCGGCGGGTACACCGAGCGCGCCTTCATCGACGATGAGGCTAATCCTGGTTGGGCAGCTTTGGCGAACCGTGGCGACCTTGCCCCATCGAGTACCACATCGATGACGTGGCCGCGCTCGATGAAAACCCCTTTTAAGCCCGACATCGTCATGGAGGCGGGGAATATGGGCTCGCCACCCGGTGGGGGTGAGCCGGATTATTTGCCTGAGCTTCAAGTCCTCACCACCAATAACGAATTCGCCGTGGGCGTTGCGCCCTTTGTTGAATTTCATGACACGAGCGCCGCATGCGCTTTGGCCGCGAATCTGGCCACTAAATTGGTTGCTCGCTACACCGACTATTCTCCCGAAACCGTGCGCGGCTTCATGGTGCACAGCGCGAGATGGACTGAAGCCATGCTTGCGCGCGCCACCGACGAAAACGGTGCGCTCGACACAGGACGGCTGCTTCGCACGTTCGGTTACGGGGTGCCGATGCCAGAACTCCTGTTCTACAGTGCGCAGAATAATCTAACACTTGTTGCGGAAGACACCATTCAGCCGTTCTTCCGGCCGCAAGGAGGTGACGTCAAGTCCTATGATATCAAGTACCATGAGCTGCCATGGCCGCGAGATGCGTTGCTCGCCTTGCCGTTCGACACGCCAATCGAAATGCGGGTCACGTTGTCATATTTTGTAGAGCCGAGCCCGGGCGAGCGTGGTTGGGATCGCAAATACGGCTATCCGTCGCATGGCTTGCGCTTCAAGGTCATCCGGCCCACGGAAAGCTTGGCAGAGTTCAAACTGCGCATCAACGCCCACGACCGAGACGAAGATTACGACGAGGACCACGCCAACGAGGCGGGCACTTGGGATCTCGGCACGACCGGACCTACGAACGGCTCTATCCATTCAAACGTGTGGAGAGGTTCGGCTGCGGAACTTGCCAACCGCAGCTATGTCGCGGTTCATCCAACGATCGGTTGGTGGCGCACACGTCCTGCAGAAAACAGATTTGAACGCTCGGTGCGATATACCCTGATAGTCTCTATCTCCACACCGGACACCGAAGTGGACATCTATACGCCGGTTGCTGTGCAGATAGGCATTGAAGTTCCGATTGAACTGTAGCCAGCTTTCCCACAGTGGGTGGGACGATAGGCCTGCGAATTCGCATGCGGCATAACGAAAATCCACGCGGGAGTCGCTTACGGGCGCTCGAGCGAAACATTTTGAAGTACCGCGCTTTGGAAATGGTGCTCGCGCTCTTTTATACGGAAGATCTGCGTGAGACTGTGATTGGTTGTATCCAGGCATCGGATGAATTCAAGTTGGCCGCTGATGGTAAGACACCGCCTGAACCCCGTATTCCTCCAGGCACCAATAGGGCTTTGCAAAAAGCTCTCAACATTTTTATTGCTGATGGAATTTTAAGCGCGGATGAGAAACGAGAAATTGAGCGGTTAATCGATTTTCGTAATGATATTGCGCATCGGCTGCATGAATTGACAGTCGACCTGAACCCAACGCAATACGCAAAAAGCTTCACTCAATTCTTGCGCAAGGAAAAGCCTGGGTACGATTATCAGGCAATAGAACGTCTTCGGGGCCTGCGCAGAATGATTAGCGAGCGCGCCACGTCCAGATACGTCTGGCGGCTATCGATGGCGCCGCTCTTGTTTGAGCCTGCAGAGAAAGCACTGATACTAGAACTGAAGCGCTTGCGGCATAGAGTTGAACGGCAGCTGTTGGAGCGAAAACTATCGAACGCAAAGCTCAAGGAAGAACTGCGTCTTGATGGATCAGGTCTGACTGATGAGAGACATCCCTATCACCCACTCAATCGCTATGAGTCGGGCAATCTCACTGCGCGCGGTGTTGAAATTTGCTACCGACTGTTCGATTCTGGCAAATCGCCCCTTGCTGTAGCGTATCTGATGCGCGTTTCGTTGAAAGCAGCGACAAGGCGGCAGAAGATGTGGGTAGCGGTCGGTGGGTCTGGCCGGGAAAAGCGCGATCTTCGCTCAATGAAGATGCGTAAATTCTATCGGACATATGACTAGTTCGATCGGCTTCGTCGGGCTACGGAAGACTCCCTAGTCTGAAGGTCGGGCTGATGGCCCCCAGCGTGCCACGCATTTGCGAGCACTTACGGAGGTAATTGCGCCTGCAGCGTAGGTTCCTCGCTTTTGCCGGGTGGCGGTGCATCTGCTGGAGGAGGATCAGGATAAAACTGTTTGAAGTCATCGTGCTTACGAAGCGCTTCCGGACGATAGTCCCCGACTTTTTGGCTAGCGCAGTCAACAACTGTTTCGCGCGCAAATCGCTCCTTCACTGAAAGATGGATATTCGCTTTCGTCGGAATTGATCGCTTGATGATCTCGTAGTTGGCGTTAGCCAGCAACCATCGAAGCATGTATGGCAGACGTTCCCTGAATGCATCTATTGTATCACGCATGCCTGAAATCTCGCTATGCTGCATGCTCGTCGCGTCGGGGTAGAGATGCAAAGGCGTGCCGATGGCGCCACCGCCCGCCACTGCTTCGCCGTTGACCGTTACCGGTCCGAATTTGACTGGCTGATCCAGCTTAAGCATCTCCTCGAGCATCCACTGCAGCGAGATATCGGAGAGCCGTGACTCTGTCTCCGGATAACTGCCGCCGATGTCAGAATGGTTACCTGCAAACCACCATTGCGACAGTTGAGTACTGTCCGCCTGGCCCCATGTGACGCGGTCAAAATCCTTGCGCCTTTCGTCAATCGCGTTGGCCGATCGGGCGGTGCCGACATACTTCGACAAGAGACGGTCAAAGTTACCTGACTTCCATTCGGCCTGATGCGAACGGCTTTCGCCCTTGGTGGGGAAATCGTGGATGGTCTTCGTATATTGCGCGTGCTGCCTGTAGAGAAACCAAAGAACCGCCAGCGCGACCAGCACGGCACTCATCGCGAGCTCCGACCACCAGAAGCCGAGGCCGAAATAGTACTTCGCGGCTAATGACGGCAAGATGGCGATTGCGGCGGATGCGACGCTTGCAACTCCGGTGAAAAGAACCGTAAGGCCCGCCTGGATCAGAAACCGGCGCATGCCGCTCGCGCCGAGTGCGGCCACCGTGTCAAAGACGCCAACAAAGTATGCCGCTGCATTTGACCTATCCTTGTCAGGACTCTCGCCGACAAAATTTGAGCCGTATTTTGCGCGAAATCTTCGGGCCTGTTCATCACGCTCGGTCTCGTATTCGCCGCGAGCATGGCCCGCGCCATGCTCATAGACGGTTTCGACCGCTTCTCTGGCGATATCATGAATCTGCTTGCGGTAGCGCAGCAAGGGGTCGCTCTCTGCTTTTGTCGGAATGCCGCAGAGCATGATGGTGTTCGCAAGACAGCGGACGGTGTACGCGCCACGGCTGAAACCGATAAGGTAGATCCGATCGCCTTCTTCGTAATGATTAATGATGAACTCGTAGCAGTCAGCCATGTTTCTGGTGATGCCGCGCCCGGTCACCGACTGCAGCAGCTTATCGATCCTGCGCATGATGCTGGTCAGTCCGCTTGCACCGCTGTCTGTTCCTAGACCGGGATCGTAGAAGCAGACCTGATCGGTAGGCTTGATCTCGTTTTCCGGATGCACGCGTGATGCTCGGTACATCTTGTAGACGTTGCTGATGCGCTGTTCGACGTGCACCCCGCCGTCCTGGCCGGTACCGTCTGAATAGACGACAATGTTCTTCGGCATGGCTACACTCCCCGTCGCTTGCAGCCTATTCACAACCTCAAGCGCAGCCAATGCCGTTTCAGGTCTGGTTGCTAGTTACACACGTTCATGCGTTCGATACGCGCGTGTGCTGCCAATTTAGTGCTTGGCAGACGGTGGGAGAAACAGAGCCCGAAATAATGGACTTCTGGCGGTGGTGCCGGGAACGGCATGCCTTTGTTGAGAGCGATACCGCAGACCTGATTGCCCGCTATGGTGAGGAAGCATACGATGTGGCGCGCACCCGCGCCGTCGACGAGATTCGCAAGACGACCGTCGATCCCAACCGGCCAGCCCGGCATTGGGAACGAGTGCACGCCGAGATCAGAACCCGAACCAACGGGGGCGACTGCGTGGACGCGGCAACACGCTATCTCGAATCCCAAGCGACGCGTATCATGTCGAAACTGGCCCCGTTCTGATGGAGAGGGTAAGAGTGATAGCCACTTGCGCCGCCTCAACAGCGAACCTGACGCCAAGCCCGTTCGCGATGCCGTCCGGCTAACCGACCGCGGATGCGGGTATCTGCAAACAGTCTGCTAGGGGAATACATGGCTGATACCGGTGAGCATCAAAAAACGATTGACGCCTTTCTGGCCGAGCTGATCACGGCGATAGCGTCGCACAATACCAAACGTTGGTGGGACGCATGGCTTTACCAAGTCCTAGTCATTGGAGCCGCCGTAGCGGGTTTTGCGTCGCTCACCCTCGGAATGATGGCGAATGGAGGAAACGATTATGGAAAGTGGGCTGGTATCATTGGAGCGCTCACCAGTGTGGCAACGATTCTCTCGCAGCAGCTTCATTGCGTGAAGGCGGTTAACTGGCACGAAAGAATGCGGGTCGAGCTAGACGGCATTCGCCTCCAGCTGATTTATGAGCATCAGTCAATTCCCAGCGCAGCCGAACTTGCTGATCTTTCAAAGCAGCTTAGGAACGTAAAACTAAAAATGGCGGCGGAGTGGGAGAGGGCGACAAGCGGGCCCGGACCAAAGCTGGGTGGCATCTCTCTCCGTGGGAAAAACCACTCCAAGGAAGTTTAAACTGCTGAATCCGCCACCTCCTGCACGAAAACAAAGACGTGCTAACTTAAAATGGAGCTAAATGGATGCAGGCGACGCGAGCTCTCTTCGGATCACCTCCATGACGCGAACGACAGATAGTCGACTTGCTCTCCTTGAGCAGCTCCTAGCGCTTACCGACCTCGCTAGCTTTCCGGATGCAAAAGCGCTGGAAGTAGTCGCGCACGTGATTGACGCTTCGGCCGACTTTGAACGGGGCGACGGAATCGATAAGGCGCTTGGATGGTGCGATGAACTTGAAAAACGGCGGTTGAGTCCGGCCGACCTTGCATTGCTATATTACTTCCGGGCCAATGCGTGGCACGCCCGCCAACAGGCGAAGCACACGGATTCAAACGTCGCGTGGAAATGGAACCAACCTGAAGTCCTGCAGCAGATATCGGCGCTGCGGTTGGCTGTGCGTGGGAAGGGTTTTGATGATCTTGATGCCGTGAGGCGCTCGCAGATTTTCACAAATCTCGCAAATCAACTCAACTCCTTGGGCCGCTTTGTCGATGCCGTACCGCTTTGGACCAGTGCTCTTTCCGTTAATCCGAAATTCGGCATGGCGCTGGGAAACAGGGGAATGGGTCTATCGGAATACGGAGGCAGCTTGTACGATCACGGTCACCAAGCAGCGTTCCTGTTTTTCGCGCATCGCGATCTCAGCGCCGCATTATCCGAAACTGCAGACTTCGCAGGCTACGATCACGGCGACGCCAAAGCAGCCTTTGCGAACAGGCGAGCGCAGATCGAAAAGCGCATCGACGTTGAAGCGGTTGGCAAGTCGCTGCACCTCGATGACCACAGTCTGGGAGACACAGTAGAAGAGCAAGAATATCGCCGCCGGATGCTGCACGAAGGATTGTTTCTCAATCCGCTCAATGACGTTGGCTTTCACACCATCGCGGCGCAAGACATTTTCGTCTTGCCGATGTTCACCACCAGCCTTGATGAACCGCCAACGCTCATCGGTCTATTTAACCAAATGAAGCAGGAATTTACTTCGGCTCGTTGGCTTCTGTACGAAGGGATGGCTGCGGACTCTCCGCATTTTGCAGATCGCGATGTGCTCCTCTACAATACCCTCGACTATCCCTCTTATTCGATAGCTGTCGAGAAGATAAAGGCGGCCTTCCGGATGGGCTACGCGCTGTTCGATAAGATCGCGTTTTTCGTAAACGACTATTGGAAATTCGGTGTGAATCCAAGGAGCGTTTATTTTAAAACGATCTGGTATGAAAACCAGAATGCGCGAGTAGGGGCCGTGCACAGCGAATTCGCAAACTCGCATAACTGGCCCTTACGAGGTTTGTTTTGGCTGTCCAAGGATATTTTTGATCCGGACTTGCAAGAGACTGCGGAACCCGATGCGCAAGAGCTTTACACTATACGTAATTGCCTTGAGCACACCTATCTGAAGGTCCACGACATGTTGGTGCCAAGGCAGGGGCCTGACATTTTTAACGATCGCCTTGCATACTCCATTCAACGGGAGGATCTTTATCGCAAGACATACCGGGTGCTGCGGCTAGCACGCGCAGGAATGATTTATCTTTCGTTGGCGATGCACCACGAAGAACGGAGCCGGCCGACGCCGGAGAATGGGATAGTCTCTCCCATGTATCTCGATCGCTGGCGAGACGAATGGAAGCGATGACGACTTCACCAATGCGATTTGCGCACTCCTGACGTATTTCATGGGCGATCTAGGTCGCCTATGCGCCGCTCTTAACTGCTTCGTTCAAAAGGGATATGTCAGTAACCACATCCACAAGCTTGGCGGTGTCCTCCAAAAATTGCATCGGTACGAGGTAATCGGTCACGAGCGCTGACCGGAGTTGAATCTTGTCAACGGCGATGCCAGTCGTTTTCGAAATGGCAGGCAATGCGTTCCGAAGGAACGCGATACGGTCAAGATGTTTTTGGATCGGTGTGCGGTCTTCGCCCGGCTTGGCGATGGACGTATATTCCTGCAAGCGTTCGCCTATCTCGGCAACCGTCCGCGCGAACAGCAATCGTTTGCATTCGGTTGCATAAACTATTCCCGTTTCTTGGTTCCAGGCAAGGGCATCCACGTCGCCCATTGCTCGCGTTCCACCGAGCTCCGTTATGTTTACATCCGCCCGCGCCTGGAATCCCAGCTCTTTGAACTGTGCCGTGACTGTATGATTGAAGGCGTGGCCGTCTTTATTGACTGCTGTACCGATCCAGCTTTTCATAGCCTCGCTTTGGAACAAGTCTTCCGGCAATCGACCTGGATAGGTTCCGTAGAGATATTCCACTGACCGATCGATCAGCGCTGGTGCTATCAGCACGTGGGGGTCGTCGCCTTCGTTGAGCTGCACCAATGCGCGCCGCATTAACGACAAGCGCCGATTGAAACGCCATGGGTACCAATCCTTTGCTCTTGCGTTTACTGGTTTTGGATCGTCCCATTTCGCGCGCGGCTTTAACGACAGGGCTTCGTATGCTCGGGCGGAGTGGGCCACACCGACCTGCTTGAAGTGCTCCTCTAACTCGCTGCGCCGAAGAGAGAATGTCGAGTGGCCGGTGCTGATCGAGATGTCTGATACCCGATAGGTAAATTCCGATAATTGCGGGGGTGTAAGTCCGAATTCTTCAAGAAACGCAGCCTGGAACTGGGCGTCAATTGTCTTGATCGAGCCGTCGCGCGTCTCAAAAGCATCGCCATAGTCTGCCGCCGCGGCGCGGAAGCCGCGCTCGCCGTGACTGTGCATGTACGGAGCATGTAGGGTCTCAAGGAAGGTGGTATCGAACGTGAACGTGCCGTTCGGTTCGATAACTAAGTTCCGGGAGGAAAGACCGTAGTGAATCGCGTCACTCTGGCTGGCGCATTCAAGTAGTATCGCCACGTTCGCAACCAAATAATCTAGATCGGCGGTGCTGCACTTTATGCCGGTTCCGAATGGTGAAACGCAAACAGCCATTTCGGCAACGACGCGGCTGGCAAGCGCCGCCAGCCCCCGTTGACCTTCCCGCGCATTCGCAGCCGCCACCACCTCGGCCTGATCCTCATGCAGCGACAAAAGCGCCGCCGCTGTCATTTGCCATGTGGTCCGATCCCGGTAGATCGCGTAATCGTTCTTGATAGCGCGCTCAACCACGCTCTGGCGTTCCAACGTAAGCAGGCGCTCTTTGAGCCGCTGCCAAGCAATGGCGGCCGCGCCATTCAATAATCCGCGCGCCTGATCGTTCGGTACAGGGCCAATCGGCTTCTTCCATCCCGCGGCTTGCGCGAGGTTCAGCCAACTAGCGGCCCTGTCCTCGGGTTGGACAAAGCGTGGGCGTAACTCTGTCAATGCAGCGTAAAGTCGTTCCCGGGGCGTGGTTGCCGGAATGGTGTGGAAGAACCGGGCTTCGTCATTCTTGACGGTTTGCGCCGTCAACTCTTCGATTGCCTCGTCAATCTGAGGCTCTTCCGCCAGGGCATATGCGGCTCGGACGAGAGCGGCGACCATCATCCGGTCGCCAATATTTTTTTCGCTAGCAAAAGACCGCAGGTAGGCCACAGGACAAGTGATGTGAATCTCTCCTTTCTCGATTGCTATGGTGGGCGAAACGACAGGATCGACACGGTCGCCCTGCCGGGCGACAAATGTCCCCACATCTGGAAAGAAGAGTTCAATCATGACCGGTCCCGACGGTAGCGCGGGCAATAGCGCTTCGACCGTCGGGGCTGTCCGAACCAGCCAGCTTTGCACCAGCTCCCAGACTTGATAGATAACGCTGCTTGCGCGAGCATCCCCCGATCTTTCATTGCATCGAACCCACCAAGGGCGTGATGCTGTTTCGACGCAACCCAACAACTGCGCCGACGCAGCGTGGGCCGCGCTGATGTAGATAGGCAGGTTCTTGACCTGCTCGAAATAGCCGCTCGTCGTCTGTCGTTGTATCGACAGATATGCGCGCGAAGCCTTGAGCACAGCCGCATGTTGGTCCAGTGACGTTCGAAGCCGGTGCCTTACAGGTGTAAGATAGTCGGTCGCAAGCATAAGCATACCGGCGGCGATCGCGTTCGGCACGAGCTCATAGTTCTCTTGTTCTGCATACCCGTAGAGATTCATGAAGCCGTTGACGTTGACGAATTGAATGTCCCGTCTCCGAAGCTCGTCTTCCTGTTCCAACAATTTCCACGCGCGTAACGCAGTCATCTCATTGTCCCAGGCAAGCCGTATGAAATCAGCGGCGCCAAGGACGAGCCGTTGCCACTGCGGAGGCGGCGGTTCATTGAATCCCAACGAAAAGCCGCGCCCGCTTCCACCATGCACGATGAACGTCATCCCACGCTGATAATCGGGACGCTTTGCTATATCAGCAGCGACCTTGTCGAGCCGCGCAGTAAATTCATCAGGAACCTCGTGTATGCTCTGCAGGCCGTCCTTAAGAATTTCTTCGAGCGAGTCGGGAATAAAGACAATGTGAGCGTACCCGCCCTCGTCGAAGCGCCCGATAACTTCGTGGTCAGCCGGCGTCTCCGGCGGGTCAAATTGGCGGATTTCCCATCCGCTTAAGCCGAAGTGGTGGAATTCGTCGAATTGATATTTGGTCAGCATTTCTTGAAGCCGAGCAAGCGTGCCAGCGGCAACTGCGGTTTCAATCATGTAACGGCGCAAGGCCGCGCTTACCGCCGTAGGAAGTGTAAGGAGAACGCGCCCCTCACTAAAGAGGATGGGGTGGCGCTCAAGCGCTGTGTGCCCAATTGTCTCCGTGGTAAGAGACTGTCGTAAATCTGGGACAAACTCGAATGGTTCAATGTCGGCTCGCGCGATGCCCATTGCGGCGAGTTCTTCGGGCATGAAGGTAACGTGTTCGCTCGCCGGCTTCACCGAGTTCTGTGCAACGCGGAGCGGTTGACGCGGCGGTGCCTTGGTGAGAGTAAAACGGGAGAGCGAAGCCCGCTCTGCGACAGTTTCGCTCATTTTAAGAAGCGCGGTGACGGAGCGCTCAACCGGGGCCATCCATGGCTCTTTGCGAAAGCGCACTATGCAAGCCAAGAACGACTGTAACGCGTAATCATTGTCCGACCATCCACCGTCGAAAAGGCGCGCATTCCCAAACCATGTCACGACGTTGGAAACGAACACGTCTTCCACAGGATCCTCGTGCTGCGTAATGGGATCTTTCAGAATTATCTCGTTCAGCCATCGCCTGAGTTGGGCTAGGGTCGGTTCTTCGCCGCCTGCGCAGAACAGAGCTGCCAAGTGAATCATTGCCGTTAACCGGAGGTCCGCTGGCTGGTTCTCCGGCAAGGTGGTCAGCCCGGCCAATAGCCGTGCAACCTTTGGGAAACTAAAGTTTTTGAGGGCGCGCACCAATGTGGGACAGCGCTTCACGATAGCCGCGAGCCGAGCGTTCTCGTCGCCCTGCGCAGCCGCCATCATGGCGATCATGCTGTCGATTGATGGTGGAATGTCTTCAGACATCGGGGGCTCGGTTACGATGGTTGGTGCTTTGCAAAGCGTCATCTGCGCGTAAACAAAAAGCAATCGGTTCGCTAGAGAACCATGACGTCCAAGTCCCAGCGCTCTTTCTGATGATAGGCAACGGCCAACTATTGTCGTATCCGATGCGACGTCGAGATCGCGGTCCTTAGCGCGGCGCCGTCAAAATGGAATCTGTTCTTCCTTGATGCCGTTTGCGAACCGGATCGCATTTTGTGCCCAGGCATCGCCAGCCCGTGCGGCAGTTTCCAGTGAATTTCCGCCTGTTAGGAGCCAGCTCCGCAGTTTCGGTTGGCCGCTTTGTGCCGCGTAGCGCGCCCGGCACGTTGCGATAAACGCGTCTAGCCGCTTGGCAATCTCGGGCGTCGAATCAAGCCGGGCGCGGGGATCGTACTGCACATTTCTGCGATATCGCAGATACAAAGGAAGCTTCGAAACGGGCGACCACGCAATGAATGGCATGGAAGCGGCAGGAAAGCGCGAGTCATCAGGAAGGTAATGTGGTCCGACGTCGACGATTGTATCGTCAACTTCTACCCAGAAATGTGAAGGTTGGTCAGCGCCCAGTCCGAACCCTTGAAGACCTGCGCGCTGTTCGAACCTTGCGACGACAAATGCCAGAAAATCGCCGCCCGCAATGTTTGCCTTGAATCCCGCGTCCTGCAGGAGGACTGTGGTGCCAAACGCGGCGTACATACATCGCTTGTAATAATCTTCCAGAAATTCCTTCCGGAGCGAACGGTCGACAACGTACAAGCTGCGCGTGATAGTCGAGATGAGATTCATGAAATCCTTTGCCTATCTGCGCAGGTTAGCGCAATCGACGCACGTGTTCCTGCAAAGCGAGCGCCCGTGGTAACTGCCGTGCTACGGCATGGGCAGTGAGATCGATGAGGGCTTGCCGGACGGCTGGGTTCTTCATCAGTTCGTCGGCGTCTTCCAAGACGGCAGCTTCTAATAATCCTATGAATACGTTGGAAGTGGAATCCCTATACCATTTGCCGGCTTCGGGGTCGGCGCGCATGACGGTAGAAATCCACTGGAGGCCATCCATCCGGAGTACATGCCCGGCGTCGCTACTCAAGAATCCGCAGAACCCGGCCATGTTGTCTTGATCAGAGGGCAAGCGCCTTTCGGCCCAACTCTTGTAAAGGTCGCGCATGCCGCCAATCAACGCTGCATGACTGGGAGCGCGCGTGATAGCACCACTAGCACCGAAACCAAGAGATTGACGTTCGAGCTGTTGAGCATAGAATCACTTGCCTTCTGTCGCCCATTGCTTGTTGTTGAGCGTGTACTCGATCACACGTACATACTTTTGATGGTCAAGCTCGGCGACTAACATACGAAACTCGACGACTTCCTTTGCTGGCGTGGGCGCTTCCCATTTGGCGGTCACGGCCAGCAAATACCCCTAGCTGCGGCGGTGCGATTTGGGGCGATTGGGACACAATTTATTGTGTTCTCTATTTGTTCGATATGCAACGCTGAACCTCGGTTACCCCCAACGATGCGGGATATCGTCCCGCCGGGGGTTTGGAGGTTCGTGAATTAATCAACACATAGTTTATTTTAATGGATATTTTCAAACTGGAGTTCGGTTTGGGTATATGCAATATTATCAAGCATGAGTAGAGAAAAAAGCGGACTTCTAAACCGGCTCGCGAGCAAGCTCCCCGAGGGTATGCTGGTCGACGCCGCTTGGCTCAACGCCCAGGGCTACTCAACTCAACTCCAGCACCGATATGTGAAATCAGGCTGGCTTGAACAACCCGCACGCAGTGTGTTTCGCCGGCCGCGCGGAGTCTTGAGCTGGCAGCAGGTCGTCATATCGCTTCAGACCATCCTCAATTATTCGCCGCTCACAGTTGGCGGACGTACCGCCCTCGAATTACAGGGCTACGCCCACTACCTTTCGCAATCGACCACCGTCGTGCATCTCTACGGTCCGAAACCACCGCCGGGTTGGGTTCAGAAACTGCCGCTCCAAGTCAAATTTGTTTATCACAATGACCGACGGCTCTTCAAAAACGAACCGGTTACCAAGGGCGTCAACAGCGTCAAATGGAATATCGACAAAGGTGAGGCTCTCGATGTGACGAGCTTCCGTGGCGGCGACATAACCGAATTGACCTGGGGTCAGTGGGACTGGCCCTTGACGCTGTCCACGCCGGAGCGCGCGATATTCGAACTGCTCGACGAGTTACCCAACCGCGAGACCTTTGAACAGGTCGATGCCCTGTTCGGTGGACTCGCCAATCTGCGCCCCGATCGTTTGCAAAAATTGTTGAAGGATTGCGCTAGCGTTAAGGTCAAGCGCCTCTTCTTCTATTTTTCCGATCGTCACAAGCACGCGTGGCTCAAGCGCCTGAAAAAAGAAGATATCGATCTCGGCAGCGGCAAGCGTATGCTTGTTAAAGGCGGGGTGCTTGACCCGACCTACCACATCACCGTTCCTGGGGATCTGAATGGCGTTCGCTGACGTCTACAAACGGCAAGTCGCCTTGCTGATCCGCGTTCTTCCCCTCGTCACGGAAGAAGCATGCTTTGCTCTGAAAGGTGGGACGGCGATCAACCTATTTGTTCGCGACCTTCCGCGCCTCTCGGTGGATATTGATCTGACCTACTTGCCGGTCGCGCCGCGCCCGGAATCCCTTGCCGACATCGACGCCGCCATGAAACGCATTGCAGGCAAGATCAAAGCCGCTATTCCTGATGCGCAAATCACCGAGTCCAAGACTGAAAATACCGTCGTCAAATTGATCGTTCGTTCCCAGGGCATCCAGATCAAAATTGAAGTGACGCCGGTCTTGCGCGGCTGCGTCTTCGAACCCGCATTAGTTACGGTAAAGCCAGCCGTCGAAGAGGAATTTGGATTTGCGGAGGCGCGTACCGTATCGTTTGAAGACCTCTACGCCGGGAAGATCGTCGCCGCGTTGGACCGTCAGCATCCCCGCGATCTTTTCGACGTGCGTGACTTGTTGGCGAATGAAGGCATCAGCGACGCGTTACGTCAGGCTTTTATCGTTTACCTGCTAAGCCATGATCGACCCATGTCCGAGGTGCTAGAACCTACCCTCAAAAACATCGAAGCTGCGTTCAAGCATGGCTTTTCGGGAATGACGCGAGACCCCGTGGAGCTTGCCGATCTACTCGCCGCGAGAGCAGCGCTGATAAAGTCTATCGTCGGCGATATGCCTGCTGCACATCGCAAATTTCTCATTTCGTTCGAACGGGGCGAGCCCAACTGGGACCTATTGGGGCTACCAAATGCGGCCGAGCTTCCCGCCGTTCGCTGGCGCCAGCAGAATCTCGACAAGCTGTCGCCGAACAAGCGCGCCATCCTTGTTGCTCGGCTTGAAGAAGTGCTTTCAAAGCGTGGATAGCCGGACCTCCCGCTAGTAACCACCGCTATTCTCGGCAAACTATGTGTTCGCCACCAGCAATAGAATCCAACTTTAAATACTCTAATCAGGCGCGTCAGGCTGTGCCGGCCACGCTCTTCATTCAAAAATAGCTTCTGATACGACGGCTGCTTATATCCCGTCGCTCGCCGGAGGCAATCGATCCCGGGTCCCGCCAAAAGGCGGCGCTATGCTGACCCTCCTGCGGGTGCCTTGTTAACCGGTCTTCGCGACTGCCGACTGGCCTTCGCTTCGCTGCGGCACAGACGCCCTTTTTTGTTTGGGCGCTAAGGGCTCCGCCCTCGCGCGGGCAAGGGTGAAGTCCCGGGGGATCCGGGACCGGCCCGGGCGGTCTCCCCGACCTTCCGCGCTGACGTCAAGACTGGACAGCTGCCACCATCGGAATCCGCTTGTGCAGGCCGGGTGATCCCCCTCCGCCCCAGCCGCCCTTGCCCTTGCTACCCCGGTCTCGCCGACGGGCAGGGGTGCAGCGCAGCGCTGCGCTTGCACCCCAAACCCGAAAGGAGCACGATCATGTCTGCCAAGAACGTCGAAATCGTCACGGCGAGCGGGACCGAGATTTTCATTCCGCTCAACAAACTCAAGAAGTCTCCGAACAATGCTCGCAAGACGCCGCACAGCGAGGCGTCGATTGAGGCTTATGCGGCCAGTATCGCCGCGAAAGGCATTCTGCAAAATCTCGTTGTTGAGCCGGAAGTGGACGCGGACGGCACGGCAACCGGGTTTTACTTCGTCACCATTGGCGAAGGCCGCAGACTGGCGCAGCTTCTGCGCGTCAAACGCAAGGAGATCAAGAAGACGGAGCCGATCCGCTGCGTCATCGACACCGCGAACGACGCCTTCGAAATCAGCCTCGATGAAAACGTCACGCGCGAGAACATGCATCCCGCCGATCAGTTCGAGGCCTTCAAGACGCTGGCGGAAGAACGCGGGTTCGGCGCGGAAGAAATCGCCGCCCGCTTCGGCGTGACGCCCCATGTGGTGCGGCAACGCCTTCGTCTGGGTGCGATCTCGCCCAGGCTGATGCAAATCTATCGTGAGGGCGATCTGGCGCTTGACCAGTTGATGGCCTTTGCCATCACCGAGGACCATGCCCGGCAGGAAGCGGCCTATGAGCGACTGTCCTATAACCGCGATGCCAGCACGATCCGCCGCATGCTCACGGAAAGCCACGTCGCCGCCACCGATCGCCGTGCGATCTTTGTCGGCGCGGAGGCCTATACCGAGGTGGGTGGCACGATCCTCCGCGATCTCTTCACCGAGGATCGCGGCGGCTATTTCGAGGACGTGGCGCTTCTCGACCTGCTCGTGATGGCGAAGCTGGGGCGTGAAGCGACCGCCTTGCAGGAGGCTGAGGGATGGAAGTGGACGCAAGTCCATCTCGACTATCCCCACAGTCACGGTCTGCGTCGGACTTATCCGCAACCGGTGGACCTGTCGGCGGAAGATCGAGCCGCCTTGGATGCGGCACAGGCTGAGTTCGACAGCCTGACGGAGCAGCATGAGAGCGCCGAGGGACTGCCCGATGATGTCGATGCGCGTTTCGGCGAGCTTGAAGCCGAGATCGAGCGGCTTGAGGCGAAGCGTCAGGCCTATGACCCCGCGGACATCGCACGATGTGGAGCCTTCGTGCTTCTCAATCATGACGGGACGTTGCGTATTGAACGCGGTTTCACGTGCGCTGAAGACGAGAAAGCGGAGCCGGAAACGCAGGACCTAAGCGGCGAAGGAGAGGGCAGTGACGCCGTCTATGACGGCGGAAACGGTTCGAACGGTGAAGCCGAGGGTGACAATTTGGACGCGGAGGAGGATGGCGACGATCACAAGCCGTTGTCGGACATCCTGGTCCGCGATCTCACTGCGCACCGGACCCTCGGGCTTCGCCTCGCTGTGAGCGAACAGCCAGAGGTCGCCATTGTTGCGGTGACCCATGCGTTCGCCGCGCAAATCTTCTATCGCGGCGCGGACGCCCACGTTCTCGATATCCGTCCGGTCAGTACAATGCTGGCTACCCATGCGGATGGTATTGAGGACACGAAGGCGGGGAGGGCATGGGCGGATCAGCATGTTCGTTGGGCGGCGCAGGTGCCGCGCGACGTATCCGACCTGTGGACGTTCGTCGTGGAGCTTGACCATGATAGCCGCATGGCGCTGTTTGCGCATTGTGTCGCACTCACGACCAACGCGGTGAGACTGCCGTCGGAGCGCAGGCCCCGTGCGGTGGCAACGGCGAACCGGCTGGCGGAGGCCGTGTCGCTCGACATGGCCGCGCATTGGGCACCGACCGTGGAGACCTATCTTGGTCGTGTCACCAAAACGCATATTCTTGCCGCCGTGCGGGAAGCTGTCAGCATCGAGGCCGGCGACCGGATGGCGGATATGAAGAAGCAGGACATGGCGGAAGCCGCCGAGCAGTTATTGGTCGGCACCGGCTGGCTGCCCGTGCTGATGCGGACATCGCGTGCCGCCCAAGAGTCTGCCGAACACCCCCAAGCGGATGCCGTCACGGAGACGAACCCTGACGCCTACTCCGTCGCCGCCGAGTAATCGAGCTGCCGGGACCGCTCACGCGGTCCCGGCCGTTCACTGTGCGGATGTAGAAAATTTTTTGGCCGCGCACCGTCGGGCGTGCGGCCAATGTCACGATGCTCACGCCCTCGATTGGGCGCATTCCAGGAAGCGAAACGTTTTTCAAGCTCAGGACAGTAGGGAAGGGCCCGCTATGGTCGGCGCCAATGAGCCCGCCCGAAGGACGGCACGTCACCGTGGTTCACGCCCTGGCGCGACTGCGATATTGGCTGCGGCTGATCGATGGCCTCGCTTTTCATCCGCGAGGTTAGATCGTGACGGGCGTATCGATCGTTCCTGACATCGCGATCGCGAGCCGGACTCCACGGGTCGGGGTTGAGGGCACGCCAACCGGCGCGCAGTGATGCGAGATCATGCGCGGTCGTTCGTCGGAGCACGCCTTCACTGTCGTTGACGCGCGGGCGCAGGTCCTTGTGCGACCGGTGAGGTCATGTCCTTGTGCGGCGGCGATGGCAGCGCTCATGGTCGTCTCCATCAGTCCGTTGATGGGCGCGTCACACGCAACCTCGAATGGACGGATCAGGCCCGAGGGCCGGCTGCGCCTCGATCGCCTTCCCGCAACGGCTAAGCCTGCTTTTTTCCCCTGCCGCGAAGTGGCGGCATTCCTCGCGAGGCAAAAAAGCCGTCTGCCGCCGTCCTTCGCTGCGCTGCGGGCCTGACGGCTGCGGGCCGATCGCTCCCCGGGCCAAGGACCGCCATCGAGGCTGCGATGGTCGCGGCCCGACAACAGAACGGAGACCACCATGGCTACCATCGGAACCTTCACTGCGTCGAACAATGGCTTCACCGGCTCGGTCAAGACACTGACGCTCAACGTCAAGGCAACATTCGTCGCGACCGACAAGGAGAACGACAAGGCTCCGGACTATCGTATCGTGACTGGCGCCACCGAGTTCGGCGCTGCCTGGAAGAAGACCGCACGGGAGACCGATCGCGAATATCTCTCAGTCAAGCTGGACGATCCGAGCTTCCCGGCACCGATCTACGCCTCGCTGGTGAAAGGCGAGGGCGACAACAGCTTCACGCTGATCTGGTCCCGCCGCAACGGCGACTGATCCAACGGATCGACGCGCCCCGCCTCTTCGAGGCGGGGCTTTTTTTGCGCTTAGGCCATCGTTGCGCAGAATTAAGGGGGATAACTTCGGTCTCCTTGTCCGCATAAACATCGCTAAGGGCTCCGCCCTCGCGCGCGCAAGGGTAAAGCACCGTTCGGTGCCGGCCGGAGCGGTCTCCCCGGTCTTCCGCGCCCTCGCAGAATTTTCATGACGACATGATGAGCGCCAGGCGCGTGCAGACGCGCGCGTACCGCGCACCCCTTTGGGCGGGTGATCCCCCTCCACTCCAGCCGCCCTTGCCCTTGCTACCCCGGTCTCGCCGACGGGCAGGGTTGCAGCGCAGCGCTGCGCTTTCACCCAGCTACATGAGGAGAATGACCTATGACCATGGTGACCCAGACCCAGAACGAGCAGCCTGTTTCCAATGGCTTTCGCGTCGACGTGTCGCGCGGCGAGCGTGTTGGCCGCGTGTCGTCAGAATGGTTTTCCCGCCCCGATGACGAGCGATTTCTTAGTCTGACTGATCTTTATGACGCGGTGCGCCGCCGCGCCGAGCATGCACAGGTCCGCACCGTGGAAAGCCGCGCGGTCAGGGTGGAGGCGAGCCGCGACAATGCCGAGCGGCTGGCCTTGATCGTGCCGGGGCGAGACGAGCCGGTTGCGCCGACACATTGGAGTTTTGGGCAATTGTGCAGCCTTGTCGGCGCGCCGTCATCCTATATGCGGCAGCTTCCCGCGCCGCTGGCCGGGATCAATCTGCAACACGGCTTGCTGTCGCACCGCGCTGAACTGGTGAAAACACTGGAAGCTGATGATGGTCGCGTTGAGCTTCGCGCCGTGACCGGCCCGGACTATGGCCGCATTTGGGATCACGAACTTGTCGCCGCAGTTATGAAGATCGCGGGCAATGGGACCGGAGATACGCGGTGGAAGGTGCCAGGCGTGCTCGACTGGAGTAGGATGATGCACCACCCCTTCGTGGATATCACGAAGGACACGACGACGCTCTACGCCAGTGACCGGGATGTGTTCCTGTTTCTGGTCGATGATACCCATCCTATCGAGGCGGGACTCTTACCGGACGGATCGCCGGATTTGTATTTTCGAGGATTCTATTGCTGGAACAGCGAAGTTGGATCGAAGACGCTCGGCATCGCCTCGTTTTATCTGCGGGCGGTTTGCATGAACCGCAATCTCTGGGGCGTTGAGAATTTCGAGGAAATCAGCATCCGGCATTCCAAGTTTGCCGCGCAGCGGTTCGCTCATGAGGCGGCACCCGCTCTCAAGAGCTTTGCCGATTCGTCGCCCGCGCCGTTCATCGCGGGCATCAAGGCTGCGCGCGAACGGATCGTCGCTCGCACAGGGGAAGACCGCGAGACCTTCCTGCGCAAACGCGGATTCTCCAAATCCGAGACGGTGAAAATCATCGAGACCGTGTTGCATGAGGAAGGCCGTCCGCCGGAAAGCGTATTTGATTTCGTGCAGGGGATCACCGCGCTGGCCCGTCGCAAGGCGCATCAAGACGCGCGTCTTGAACTTGAGGGGAAGGCGAAGCGATTGTTGGAGCGCGTCACTTGAATGCCAAATCCGGTTACGGGCCCAGTGGTCACCTCCTCTTCTGTCGATCCGGCTTTCGGGTCGGCGGCGGACAGGGATACCCTCTGTTGCTCGCCAAGCGTATGGCCGGTTTGCGAAACAGCGTTGCCAGATATCTGACGTTTATTATCTTGCGTCTGGGCACAACGAGTGAGATTTGACTTTGTAAACACGGCTGGAAGAATGGTTTTTGCTATGGCTGGGGTTGTGTCGAGAATTTTCTGTCTGACCTTGCTAAAGGCCTCGGCCATCATGTTCGTTGGCGTCATGACGCCGCGCACGCCGCGGTATCTTTAGGGCAGCCGAAGCATTGACCTGCGGGCGAGGCCGTCTTAGTGCGATGGTCAGCAAGTCTGACGTACGCGGGACAGGATACTTTCAATGCAAGTGACTTTGATGAAAGGCAAGATCCACCGTGCGCGCGTTACGGAGGCGGATTTGCACTACGAGGGTTCGATTTCGATTGATCGAACCCTCATCGAGGCCGCTGGCTTCCTAATCAATGAGCGTGTCGACATTTACAATATTGACACTGGCGCGCGCTTCTCGACTTACGTGATAGAAGCCCCTGCTGGCTCCGGTATTATCGGTCTCAACGGCGCTGCCGCACGCCTTGCGATGATGGGTGACAAGGTCATTATCGTTGCCTACGCGAATTTCGACAACGTTGAAGCGCCCACCTTTCAGCCACGCGTTGTCCTCGTCAATGAGAAGAATCAAAAAATATGACCGTGAGCGGAGTGTCCACTCGCGCAAATTGTGCGTGTCACGTGTCAACGCCTCCGATTCGTTCGGGATAGCCGAAGGCAATCTGTCGGGGCGCTGAGAGCTTTGAGGAAATCACTATTCGCCATTCCAAATTCGTCGGCGACGTATTGCTCATGAGGTTCCCTGCGCAAGCGCGGGTTCTCCAAATCCGAGACAAAGAACATCATCGAGACCGTATTGCATGAAGGCCGCTCGCCGGAAGCCTGTTTGAATTCGTGCAAGGGATCACTGCGCTTGCGCGTGGCAAGGCGCATCAAGTCGCGCGTCTTGAGCTTGATGGCAACGCGAAGCGGCTGTTGGAACGCGCCACCTGATGAGCGAATGGCCGCGCAGCCGGAAGTCCGGCTTGCGCGGCAAGCGCTTCTCCAGGCTTTAAACTTTGCAATTTTCCGCCGATCCTGCGGCGGATCGGCGGCGGACGCGGATACGCGTCCGTGGCTCGCCGGGCCTGCGGCCCGGCTCGCAAAAGCACTGGCCGACTTCTGTCATCTTCCACCGAGAAAGCACTAGGCGGACTTCGGCCTCTTTTTCTCGCTGGTCGGAGATGGCCGTGTGAGCAGATCTGCCGCCTCAACACCCAGAACTCGCGCAAGCCTATCCAAAACATCAATGCTGGCAGCGTAAACGCTTCGCTCAAGTGCACTGATGTAGGTACGGTCAATCTCCGCGCGATGGGCCAATTCTTCTTGCGACAGGCCTTTAACCCGTCGGAGCTTTCGCAAATTGAGTGCCAGTACCTCTCGTATATCCATGTCCGAGAGGGCAGCGTCTTGAAGAGTATTTCACCACGGAGTATTCTCTACAAAACTCAGGTGCAACCGTTGATCCCTTTCAGCAAGTACAATGGCGATATAGAGATTGTGAATATTTGAATAGGAATTTCATGAAGAAGCCGCCGCTTGATCCCGACGTTGCCGACGCTGCGCCGATCGATCCGACGCTGACGGGCTATGATGAACAGCATGTAGTGACGTACATGCGCCTTCTTGCCGCCGAGTCGGAGGGGGCGGACTGGCGAGAAGTCGCGCGGGTCGTGTTGCATCTTGATCCTGACCGCGAACCTGATCGCGCGCGCAATGCTTTTGAAAGCCATCTGGCCCGCGCCAAATGGATGACTGAGCATGGTTATCGTCATTTGCTACGCGGTGGCCCGACCAAATAGCGAAAATTAGCCACGCAAACTTTCATTTGAGAAAAACAATTCTCTTCGTGCAGTGATCACTTTGAAGCATCGCGCGCGATGCTCAATTCGGGACTTCCTGCAACCTCTTGGATCCGAATTTATTGCCCCGCAATCTTCGATATGTTGTGTGGGATCAGAGCAATGCCTGAATTCGACTGGCGAGTGCCAGAGTCGTACAAGCGCGTACAAGATGCCGAAATCACTGCCATCGCCTGGGAGTACCTTCGTCGCAACCCGGATTATCGCCGTGACTACGAAGAGATGGTCAGGGCTGGACGCGTCCATCATGTGACAGCCGGGTTCAGGAGGAGATGGGGCCTCTGCTTTCGCTCATGACCCGCAAGGGTCGTTCAACGCACAGGCGATCTTCTGGGCGCCGGAGGCTCTGCCGACGGTGGTGCCGATCGGTCGGCCTGCATCCTCTTCGAATGTTGATGGCGTAGGCCAGTCGCTCGTCGATCTGACGGCGGGCGATCTGCGCCGCGCGTCCGACGGTTGGCATGCGGTTCTGCGCATTCGTGGATCTGAGCATCGTCTGTGGCTGATGGAGCCGCCGACGATGAGCATGTCGTATACGTCGGTACTGCCGCTAGACTCTGACTTCGAAGTTCGCGCGCACGCTGCCCATCGGCTGTGGCGGGCTATCAATGGACGTGCGCCCGGTCCGGCATTTCACGAACTATCTCTTCAACGCCGCGAACGTTTGGCTCTGGCGGTTCGTGCGCTCGATGGGCGTATGGACGGCGGCACCTATCGTGCGGTCGCCGAAGTGTTGTTCGGCAAGACGCGCATCCCCGAGCGCGCCTGGAAAACCCACGACCTCCGCAACCGGACCATCCGTCTCGTGCAAAGCGGCTTAGCACTGATGCGCGGCGGTTATCGCGAACTCCTCCGGCAATCGCGTCGCAAGAAGTAGCTGATAACTCCGAGGGGTATCGCTAACGCACCCCCTCGTCATCGGCATCCCCCATCGCATGTCTGCTCCGCCATCGTGACCCCGGACGCGCCGCGCACCTCGCCAGCGCTCCATGAGATCACGGAGGCCTTCAGATGCCAGATACTACCGCCGCCTCTCCGCCGCGCTACCTACGGACGCCTGAAGCCGCGCGATTTCTCAGCCTCTCAGGCCGCACGCTCGAGAAGCACCGGACCTACGGGACCGGTCCCACGTATCGAAAGCTTGGTGGTCGCGTTGTCTATGCTATCGCCGATTTGGAAGCTTGGGCCAAACGCGGAATCCGGCAATCGACCTCCGATTCCGGCGCCGAAACCGTACTGCCTGCCAAGCGACATGTTCCGCTGCCGTATGCCGGCCAAGTGCGCCGCTGATCGTCACGGGGGCGCATCGTGACGAGGCATCGGCATAAATCGGAGCGCGAACGGCTCGATCTCTTTCGCGCGTTGCCCGGCGATCTCGCGCCGCGGGATGCGCAGGATCTGATGGCGTATCCGTTCTTTTCCCTCGCCAAATCCAAGCGTGTCGTACCGATCGATTTTCGCGCGGGAACCATCGCTATTCGTGTCGAGGCCGTGCCCGAACATGGCCTGGCGACCATCTGGGATGCGGATGTTCTGATCTGGGCTGCCTCGCAGATTGTCGAGGCACGTGACGCCGGCCGGAAGACGTCGCGCCTGATGGCTGCAACGCCATACGAAATTCTGACCTTCGTCGGCCGCGGCACCGGTGCACGCGATTACGATCGGCTGAAGGCCGGCCTCGACAGGCTGCAATCAACGTCGGTGCTGACTTCGATCCGTCAGCCGATCGAGCGGCGCCGACATCGCTTCTCCTGGATTAACGAGTGGAAAGAGACCGCCGATGCACATGGGCGACCGTTTGGCCTCGAGCTGATCCTGCCCGATTGGTTCTATGCCGGCGTCCTGGACGACGCGCTCGTGCTGACGATTGATCCCGCCTATTTCGATCTGACCGGTGGACTTGAGCGCTGGCTTTATCGGCTGGTCCGCAAACATGGCGGTCGCCAGGAGGGCGGCTGGAGCTTCGACTTGGTCTACCTTCACGCCAAGTCGGGCAGCCTCTCGCCGCTCAAGCATTTTGCTTACGACCTGCGCGAGATCGTCCGTCGCCAGACGTTGCCGGGCTATCGGCTCATGATCGAGCGTGACCGCCGCGGCACCGAGCGTCTCATCTTCGCACCTCACCCGGTCGATCCATTCGCTGAGCGGCTGCGCAGGCGCGGGCTCGTTCCTCAATCGGTGGACGGCCTGTGAATCAGCTCGTGCTATCGGGGACCGCAACCCTCGTGCCATCGGGGACCAGATCCTCGTGCTATCGGGGACCGAAATCGGGTCTAAGGCCTTGTCGCGCAACGCTTTGCAGCACCCGTAACTTTCCTAACCTAAAATCCTTCGGATTTTCTCTAACGGACGCGGCATGGGTCGCTTCTGGGGATAACCAGCAAAGGCTCAGCGCGAGCACAGTTCTGGTTTCGCTCCCGAGTCCGCTTCAGAGCAAGCGCATTGGTAAGACGCGCTGCGGGCGACAGGCGCCCTCCGCGCAAAGCTGGATCGCGACGGCATTGCTGTCGCTCAAGCATCCACGTCGGTTGCCAGGGTTCACCCCACGCGATCGGTGTCTGCAATCCATGGAGCATGGCCGACGCGCATCGTCGCCGTCGAACTGCAACTGGGTTCATTTTTCCAAACATGGAGGAGGTTCATGAGCGATCTCACGCAGGTCGAGATTCTGTGGCTTGAGAAACGGATTGAGAACCGGATTCGCTTCGGCCGGATAGTCGACGAGAAGATTCTCGATCGACGACGGCGCGTTGTGTCATTTGCGCCCGGCAGCATTTTTGCGTTCGTCCGCTGGACCTCGAATGACTTCGGCACGGTGATCTCGCGGATCGACATCTTGCGCGCAGTCGCGACCGGTCAGCGTTGTTCAACGGTGCCCTATGTGCGACCCGGCGGCGACATTCTGTTGCGGGTGTCGGGTTGGCCCAAGGTCGAGCGGGTGCTGCAACTGGTCGATGTGATCGAGGCGCTCGGCATCGATCCCGCGGACGCTGCACCTGACTACTGGCATCACGTCCATAACCGCCTGTCCGTCAACGAAGCGCCACGGGCCTACGCCAAGTCGCGTCACCAGGCTTGGCTTCACCGGCAGAGGATTGCGCCATGAATGGTCGGTTCGGGGCGCTCGCAGTCATGCTTGTTGGGATCGCCGTTCTCGTTGCCCCGGTCGTCGTGGCGCCGGCTCCACTCTACGTATGGAATGCTTCCGAAAGTGTGCCGCTTGGGCTTTATCGCTTGCGGCCCGCAGACAGGCTGTTTGTCACCGAACTCGTCGTCGTGCAGCCACCTGAGCCGCTGGCGAGTTTTCTTGACCTGAACGGCTATTTGCCAGTCGGCCTTCCCATGTTGAAGCGCGTGCTGGCGCTTCCGGGGCAAACGGTCTGCAGAAGCGGGCGCACAATTTCGGTCGATGCGATCGACATGGGAGAAGCGCGCGAGCGAGACAGCCGCGGCCGACCACTCCCGGTCTGGCACGGCTGTCGTGTTGTCGGCGATGACGAACTCTTTCTCATGAACTGGCAGTCCAAGGACTCGCTGGACGGCCGGTACTTCGGACCGATCGCGGCATCCTCCGTCATTGGCCGTGCATTCCCTGTGTGGATCGGAGATGAGTGATGGTGTGCATCTTTCTTTTTCGATCTGCCATTCCTCTGTTCGACCGGATGCTGCACCATTCCTCCGTCCCGCCCAGAATTCGCAACGCCGCCGCGCGCAGCGGCGGTCCAGGGCGGCCGCAAGGCCGGCGCGAAGCAGCTTTACCCTGGACGGGCGCGAGCACGGTGGCATGTTTGCGTCGTTTAGGGACGGCAGCTTGTACCGTCGTGATGGTGTTGTCGTTTGCGATCGTGCCGGTGAATGTCGCACAAGCTGATAGTGTATCAATCGTACATCCCGCGAGCGCACGGCGCGCCGGGTCGTTTGCAAATCTGATCGAAGAGGCTTCACGCCGCTTCGCCGTACCGGCGCACTGGATACGCGCCGTGATGACCGTCGAAAGTGCCGCTGACGTGCGCGCCCGATCGCCAAAAGGCGCAAGGGGGTTGATGCAGCTCATGCCCGAGACCTGGGCAGACCTGCGCATGCGTCACCGCCTCGGCAACAATCCTTACGATCCCCATGACAACATTCTGGCCGGTGCCGCGTATCTCCGCGAGCTGCACGACCGCTACGGCTCGCCCGGTTTCCTCGCGGCGTACAATGCGGGACCAGGCCGCTACGAACATTATCTGGCGGGTCGTCCACTGCCGGCCGAGACCCGCGCCTATGTGGCAACGCTTGCTCCCATGTTCGGTGCCGGTGAACTCGCCGGTCCAATCTCCGTCGCAGCGGTTCATTCGAAGTCAGTTAGCGAGGCGCCGCTGTTCATCGCGCGACCCGAACGCGCAACCGCTGCCGATCGGGTGTCGGCTGAGAGTCGATCGGACCGCGTTCCGGCTAGTGATCCGATGCGCAATATTCCTGCGCTCGTGCCGCAAGCGCGCAGCCTTTTTGTCGTTCGATCCAGTGGGGGAGATCTGCCATGACGGGATGTGCAGTCCGGCGTGCAATAGCGTGCTCTGGGATAGGATCGTGGGGAAGGCGAAGGCAGCGTGGAAACACGACAGCGGGACGGCGAGATAAAAGCGGCTCGCCGGCCGGACCGCAAGCCATTGACATGGCTTGGGTTCGGCCGTGCCGGTCGGTCGGGGCGCGTGCCGCGCCTGATGCTTTCGCCAATGAATTCAAGAATGTTTCCGGCACTGCTCCCCATTTCCCATTCGTGGAGCCTTTGCCATGAGCGCAGGCGACAGCGATTTACGCATCCGGCCTGGCCGCATCCGCCGCACGCGAGCGCCAAAGCCCAATAGCTTCATCAATCAGGTGCTGCGTGCGGCGAAGAAGGCTGGTCACAGCCCTTCGCATGCGGCTGCGGGGAAGCGCTCCCCAAGCTACGGGCGCTCGACCTTCGGGCGCGGCCGGATCAATTTTAGCCGCAGTCACCTGTTCAACCCGGAGCGGCGCGTGGTGGTGAAGGCGCGCGTCGTTCGTCACCAGGGACGATCCTTCCGTTCGGCGCCGCTCACGGCGCATCTTTCTTATCTCAAGCGCGACGGCGTCACTCGTAACAGTGAGAAGGCGGTGATGTTCGATGCAGGCAGTGAGCGCACGGACGACGCGGCCTTCGCGGATCGCTGCGAGGACGACCGGCATCATTTCCGTTTCATCGTCTCGCCCGAGGACGCTGCCGAGATGACCGATCTCAAAGCCTTCACGCGCGATCTCGCCAGGCAAATGGAAGTCGATCTCGGCACGCGGCTCGATTGGGTCGCCGTCGATCACTGGAACACGGACAATCCGCACGTTCATCTGCTCGTGCGCGGCGTCGATCAGACGGGCGCCGACCTCGTGATCTCCAGAGATTACATCAGCCGGGGCCTGCGCTCACGCGCCGAGGAGTTGGTGTCTATCGAGCTTGGTCCGAAGCCCGAGCACGAGATTCGCAATGCCCTGGAAAAGGAAATCGCGGCCGAACGCTGGACGCGGCTCGACGCCGAGATCCGCATGGCCGCCGATGAAACCGGCGACATCGACCTGCGCCCTGAACATCCCGGCGCGGCCGATCCCGAAATCCGCCGCCTGATGATCGGCCGGCTCCAGCATCTGGAGAAGATGGGCCTTGCCGCGCCGGCCGGCCCCGGCGAATGGATGGTCGGGCTGGAGGCCGAGCGCAATCTCCGCGACCTCGGCATGCGCGGCGACGTCATCAAGACCATGCACCGCGCCTTCACGGAGCGCGGGGAGACACGCGGCGTTGCCGACTATGTGATCGATGGTGAGAAGCCGGGATCACCGATCATCGGCCGGCTGGTCGACAGGGGACTGCATGACGAGCTGTCCGGCGAGGCGTATGCCGTGATCGATGGTACGGACGGACGCGCCCACCATGTTCGTTTTCGGGGCATCGAGGCGTTCGAGCACGCCCCGCCGATCGGAGGGATAGTCGAGGTCCGCCGCTTTGGTGGGCCGGACGACCGGCGCCCGACATTGGTGCTCGCCAACCGCTCCGATTTCGACCTCAATCAGCAGATCACCGCACCCGGCGCGACCTGGATTGACCACCGACTTGTCGAGCGCGACCCCATGCCGCTGGCCATGGGCGGGTTCGGTCGCGAAGCGCGCGACGCCACGCAGGCCCGTGCCGAACATCTCGCCGGCGAAGGGCTCGCCCGGCGACAGGGTCAGCGTATCATCCTGCAGCGCGATCTCTTGAACACCTTGCGAGGGCGCGAACTGGACGCGGCGGGTGCAAAACTCTCAGCCAAGGCGGGATTGACCCACATGAAAACCGCGACAGGCGAGCATGTAAGCGGCACCTATCGTCAGCGCCTGACGCTCTCCTCCGGCCGCTTCGCCATGATCGACAACGGCCTTGGCTTCCAGCTCGTGCCCTGGTCGCGCGAGATCGAAAAGAAGCTCGGCCAGTACGTCACCGGCGTCGCCAAGGACGGTGGTGGCATCGAGTGGGCCTTAGGTCGCAAACCAGGCCTGGGCTTGTAGTTCCGTCGTTCCAGAACGCTTAAGCACAAGAAGGACGTGTGCCATGTCCGCGACCAAAATCCTCTGGGGCCAGATCACCGTCGTGTTCCTGATCGTGTTGCTCACGACCTGGGGCGCCACGCAGTGGACGGCGTGGCGGTTAGGCTTCCAGCCTGAGCTCGGCCGGTCCTGGTTCGAAGTCGCCGGGATGCCGGTCTACTATCCGCCGGTCTTCTTCTGGTGGTGGTACATCTTTGATGCTTATGCGCCACAGGTCTTTGTCGAGGGCGCTTTCATTGCAGCATCGGGAGGTTTCATCTCGATCGCGGCGGCGATCGGCATGTCGGTCTGGCGGGCACGGGAGGCGAAGAACGTCGAGACTTATGGATCGGCGCGCTGGGCCGATCCGCGCGAGGTGAAGGCCGCCGGGCTTCTCGGCGCAGATGGCGTCGTGCTCGGCCGGCTCGGCCATGAGTATCTCCGTCACGACGGCCCGGAGCATGTGCTGTGTTTTGCGCCGACCCGCTCCGGCAAAGGCATCGGCCTGGTCGTGCCGTCGCTCCTGACCTGGCCAGGCTCGGCGATCGTTCACGACATCAAGGGCGAGAACTGGCAGCTCACCGCCGGCTACCGCGCGCGGCACGGCCGGGTTCTGCTGTTCGATCCGACCAACGCCAGGTCATCGGCGTACAATCCACTGCTGGAGGTCCGCCGCGGCGAGTGGGAGGTGCGAGACGTTCAGAACGTCGCCGACGTGCTGGTCGACCCCGAAGGATCGCTCGACAAGCGGAACCATTGGGAGAAGACCAGCCATTCGCTGCTCGTCGGCACGATCCTGCATGTCCTCTATGCCGAGAGGGACAAGACACTGGCCGGCGTCGCGGCGTTTCTCTCGGATCCCAAGCGGCCGATCGAGACAACGCTGCAGGCGATGATGACCACGCCGCACCTCGGCGAGAAAGGTCCGCATCCCGTCGTTGCATCGACCGCACGCGAGCTGCTGAACAAGTCGGATAATGAACGGTCGGGCGTGCTGTCCACCGCCATGTCGTTTCTCGGCCTCTACCGCGACCCCGTCGTTGCTGAGGTCACGTCCCGCTGCGACTGGCGGATTGCCGACCTGATCGCCGATCCGCAGCCCGCCACGCTCTATCTTGTGGTGCCGCCGTCCGATATCTCGCGGACCAAGCCGCTGATCCGCTTGGTGCTGAACCAGATCGGCCGCAGGCTCACCGAAGATCTGCATGCCAGGAATCGCCGCCACCGTATCCTGATGATGCTCGACGAATTCCCGGCGCTCGGCCGGCTCGACTTCTTCGAATCCGCGCTGGCCTTCATGGCAGGTTACGGCATCAAGAGCTTCCTAATCGCGCAATCACTGAACCAGATCGAGAAAGCCTATGGCGCCAATAACTCGATCCTCGACAACTGCCATGTGCGCGTCAGCTTTGCCAGCAACGACGAGCGCACGGCGAAGCGTGTTTCCGATGCGCTGGGGACAGCGACCGAGATGCGGGCCATGAAGAACTATGCTGGTCACAGGCTGAACCCGTGGCTTGGTCACCTCATGGTCTCGCGACAGGAGACGGCACGGCCGCTACTGACGCCGGGCGAGGTGATGCAGCTCCCGCCCACTGACGAGATCGTCATGATTGCCGGTACGCCGCCGATCCGGGCGAAGAAAGCTCGCTATTACGAGGACCATCGTTTTACCGAACGGGTGCTGACGCCACCTGATCCCGTCAAGTCCGGCCGGTCGTCACGGACGGACGGATGGTCGTTGCTGAAGCCGCAGACGTCGGACACGGTATTGCTCGCAGCGATCGAGCGGGCAGAAGGGGACGCCGCCAACAGCGGCTTGCGCCGCGAACCCGAGCTTCCCGACCATGTCGCCATCGCCAAGGAGACGACCGACCCGAAGCCGGCGGAAGAGTTTGCCATTGTGCTCGACGACGAGTCGGACGATGCCGCCAGTCAGGCCCGCATTCTGCGCCAGCAGATGCGTGGCATCGCCCGCCAGATCTCGCTTGACCCGAATGATGGCATGGAGTTGTGAGACATGCGGGACCGGATGAATGTGTATTTTCCGCCGGAGCTTCTGAAGCAGATCGCCGATCTCGCCGACCGCAAGAAGCTTTCTCGATCGGCAATCGTCGAAGCCGCAGTCGCCTCGTTCTTATCGCCGGACGGGGAGGACAGACGTGAGGCGGCGTTTGCGCGCCGCCTCGATCGGCTGTCGCGACAAATGCAGAGGCTGGAGCGGGATGTTGGCCTTACCGCCGAAACACTGGCGTTGTTTGTCCGTTTCTGGCTGACGATCACGCCGCCCTTGCCGAACGACGCGCAGGCGGCCGCCCAGATCAAGGGCCGCGAGCGGTTTGAAGGTTTTATCGAGGCGCTTGGCCGCCGCTTGCAGAAGGGCCAGAGTTTCTTACGCGAGATCCCGGACGACATTGTGAACGAAAAATCGGATGATCGGAATTGATCGATTTCTCAGAAGGCTATATTTTCCGGGCCAAGAGGTCGATCACGGAGTCTTCGGTACCACTCATAGCGAGGCATTGGCTGCAGCAAGACAGGCTTCAGGAGGCTGCCGCAACACTGCGCAGCTTTATGTCGAAAGAGGACCCCACGTTACTCAAGCTCTCCTTCGGCTGCCGCTCTGGTGTTGGTGCGAGGGATGCCGATACCGCATTCGCCAATGTGCGATCCATCAGAATCCTGATGTCGTACTTCGTGATGTGTTCCAGAGGAACATACGATGCCGGCGCCCCCGACAGGGATCTGGCACTCTTCTTGGGCGGGATCAACCAGTCCGTGAAGGCGGACGCGGGAGCTAAGCGTATCTCCAACGAGCGATCTGTTGCCTGGTGACACCTCGCCTGAAGGCGGTCGCCGCGCCGCGTGAGCTTCAGGATGCGATTGACATGACGTTCGGTTCCGAAAGTCGCGATCAGAACTCGTTTGAAGCCGACGCCACGGACGAGGTCGTGACGGCGGCCCGCGTTAGTGCGAAGCTGCGACTGCGTGGAACTGCTTGGCAGCAGAATCCTAGGGGTCATTTCTGATGACGCCCATCGATGCCGACTCTTAGTCCTGTGTTGTTACCATTGGAACGGATTTTTCGCTTCGGTCATCGATGTACCGCAACAGCTCGGAGACGAAGACACGTCCCGCCCGGGTTAACGCTCGACGCGACGGGTAGATCGCATAGATCGAGACGGACCGGGGCGTCCAGTCGGGAAGCGGCAGGAACAGCCGGCCCGCCTCTAAGTCGCGCTTGCATAGGCGTATAGGCAATCTCGCCAAACCCAATCCTTGGAGAGCGGCTGTGTGCACCACCTTAAGGCTATTTGTAGAAAACCGGAGACGCACATCGAGTTCCGCCTCTCCCTCGATGCCGTAAAGCTTCCAGCGAGAAGAATAACCGTCCGCTCCCCACCCCACAGCGTCGATATTCTCGATATCCGACAGAACGAGCTTCTTGTTGCGGGGGTCGACGAGAGTAGGTGCGGCTACCAAGACGTATGGAGCCAACGCCAATTTCTGACAAACGATGTCGGAATCCGGCAATCCTTCCTGAGATGGCTGAATCGCAATGTCGTAGTGATTCATGTCGGGAGTGAACAATCCCTTGGACACGTCCAAAGTCAGTTGGACATCGGGATAGTGAACGGCGAACGTGGTCGCGAATTCCGCGAGAAATAGTTCGGTCAAAACTATCGGACATGAAACAAGCAGCCGGCCGGACGGGCGCTCGTGTCGATCCTGAGCCAGTATCTTGGCGGCCTGGAGTTCATCTCGAATCTTTAAACCGTGTTTTGATATCGTAAGGCCAATCTCAGTCACCGAAATATTACGGGGGCCACGCTTCAAAAGATGGGCGCCCAGATTATTCTCAAGGTCCTCGATCCGTCGACTCAACCTTGATTTGGGAATCCCCGTCTTTCGACTGGCAGCCGATATGCTGCCCGCCTCGATGACTTCGACCAAGAGCATCAGATCATCGGCAATTCCCACACGGCACCTCATCGTTCTGAAAACGGAACGGTGCATCCTAGCCTCAGATCTCGACACTCCACACGGAAAAACTGAACCTCGTTGCACATCATCGCGATGACGGGGGGCGCGGTCTCGGGGATTGCAGCGCACGCAAGTTTGCGAACCGGCATCTCTAAGCACTTGGCATCAGGCGGCTTTCACAAACGGGGGTATTCTATGGGCGGGCACGGCAAGGCAGTAAAAGCAAAGGTTCTGACGATCGCGGTAGTCTGTTCCGCGTCGGTGGTCGCTGCGCAAGCCGCAGACAATGCGTTCAAAGCGAAGCCGGTCGAGTACGTCAAAGTATGTTCTCAGCACGGAGTAGGATTCTGGAGCATCCCCGGCGCTGATACCTGCATACGGATCGGGGGGGCAATTCGCATCGACACCTCCTTCAACTCCGGTGGCTACGAAGTGCCATTCTATCAGTCGGGCGCCGGATCTTCGGGCCTGTTCACAAAGCCGTACTTTAATTCCCGAGAGCGGGTAAACATGAACATCGATACTCGCACAAGTACCGATTACGGCTCATTGCGAACATACTCGAATATTCAACTCGATTTCTTCGACGGAAGGGAAAGTATCGCGGGCGGGTTCGTCGCTACGGACTACGCCTTCATCCAATTCGTCGGGTTCACTTTCGGCAAAGCAGTGTCGCAATTCGATCCACAATGGACGCTCTCGCGGCCCTACATTACCTCTGGCCTGTTGAGCGGGTCAAACAACGCAACCGGCATTCCGCAGCTTGCTTATACGGCGCAAATCGGGAGTGTCGCTTCCGCGACCATCTCGCTCGAGAACCCCTCATCGTTCAGGCGCATGGGCCTCTACAATGCATCGACCTACATCATCGCGCCGGGTCAAAATACGTTTCTCGGAGTAGGGTCGGCCTCGCCCACAGGCGCCAACTACTTTTTGGGAAATTCGGAAGGGGGCATTCACGTTCCTGACGTGGTGACGAATCTGCGCACAGATCAGACATGGGGAACGGCCCATCTTGGCGCTGCGCTTCATAACATCACCGCAACGTACTACAACCCGGCCAATCAGATCAGCGGGCATCCAAACGATGCTTGGGGATACGCACTTACCGGTGCGGTGGAGCTCAAGAACCTTCCAACGGGTACAGGTGACAGCCTCAAGCTCGAAGCGACATTCGCCAATGGCGCCGCCCGATACGTCTTCGGTGGGACTTTTGACGTGATCGGCGGTGGCCGTTTTGCAAAATTTGGAAGCACCAGCCTCCCCGGCGCACGCAATAGCTTAGCGTTCGGTTACGCATTGGACGGCGTGTTCAGCGGCACCAGCGCTGCGGACGGTACTCAAATCCAAAAGAGCAACGCTTGGGATGTGAGTGCGTTCTATGAACACTATTGGAATCCTCAATGGCGCACGTCTTTGTTCGGGTCCTATAGCAGCATCGAATACAATGCCAACGCTACGAACCTGCTGTTCGCTTCATTCTCCTCTCCGGGGGCCGTCGGTCTCGGAGTGAATACCTCGGGTGTCGGCGCCAAGGCAGGCGTCTTGAACGCAAGTGGTAACTTCAACCTCGCCGTAGCACAGGTCGGAACGCGAACTGCTTGGACGCCTGTGAAAAATTTGACCCTCTCCGCAGAGGTGATTTTCAGCCGATTGAACCAGAATCTGGTCGGAACGTACGCCGGGAACGTAGCCGGGAAGCCCAATGGCTCAACTTATGAATTGAAGGACCAGAACCTTTTCGACGGGTCTGTGCAAATCCTGCGAAGCTTTTGACGAGACGCGATAGAGCGGCACCTGAGAGCCGCCGGCCCGAGAATGAGCCGGCGGCATAAGACATGACATTCGAAAGGCATCAATGAGTGCGGTTGAGTTTAAGGACGTCGAGCTAACCCTCAATGGAGAGAGAATCTACGACAACGTTACGTTCTCGATCCACGAAGGCGAGTTCGTTTGCATTCTTGGACCATCGGGATGCGGGAAGTCCACCAGCTTACGGATCATGGGTGACCTGCTGGAGTATGATGGTGGTGAAGTGAACGTTAAGGGACTCCGTCCGGCGGATGCATGGAGCGAGATCGCATTCGTGTTTCAGTCACCGAGACTGGCGCCATGGCGAAACGTGCTCGACAATTTGATGCTGGGTGTCGATCTGCGCTTTGGGAGCGGTGAGGCCAGGCAACGGGTCGGTGCGGGCAAGCGGCTCCTTGAGATGGTCGGTCTGGGTGATGCGGGCGGGAAGTATCCGTGGATGTTGTCGGGTGGAGAGCGGCAGCGCGTTGCAATAGGCAGAGCTCTCGCGGTTGAGCCGTCCATCATGCTTATGGACGAACCATTTTCTGCCCTCGATCCAAATACCCGACGCCGGCTAAGAGTCGAGGTCGAGCGAATCTGGCTTGAGACCGGGATAACGGTCGTGTTCGTCACGCACGACATCGATGAGGCGATCTCGCTGGCTGACCGGATTATCGTGCTTTCGCCGAAGCCGACCCAGGTCGTGGAAATAGTCGAAATCGACGCGGCCCGGCCCCGAACCGTGATGTCCGACCCCGCGCTTCAAGACGTTCGTATCAAGCTGAACAATCTTTTCCTTTCAATCGAAGGCAAATGACGATGAGAACACCATGGAGGCGGAGACAGGTTCTGCAGCTGCTTGCTGCGCCCTTGGTACTGGGACCGGGGACGATGGCCAGGGGCCAGGCTCGTCAAAAAATTCGCTATCTGTACCTGCTCGACCCGGTCTTCGATGTTGCCCTGTGGGGTATTCGCAATGGAAAGGTAAAGTCGGATCTCATTGAGCTCGAAGCGACCGGTGCCAACATTGCGGCGCTTATTCAGGCGACGGCGACCAAGCAATACGACGTTGTAATGACTGCCGTTACGGGCGTTGCTGCGGCAGCTGCCCGCGGACTGAGCCTCCGGATCATTTCGACGGCTCTGTATGCTTCTGGTCACGGAGAAGGGGGCGGAATCTGGGTCAGGAAAGACAGTGAGATCAAGAGCGGTGACGATCTGAAGCAGAAGACCATTGGCTCCTACGGTCTGCGGTCAACCGGATATCTTTTCCAACGAGACGCCCTCGCGGTTCGTTACGGATTGAACGTCAGTCTGGAGAATGGCGATCTTAAACAGGTCGAGATACAGGCTCCAAATCTTCCGGCTGCCTTGGCGACCGGTAAGGTCGACGCGGCTTCGCTCATTCACAGCCAAGCGTATCGTGCGATGCGATCTGGCGATTTTGTGAGCGTCGTCGAAACGGGAAAAATTCTGAACGAAACTTACGGGCGATTGGTCGCCGCCGTGAATGTCGCATATCCGGAGAGATTGGAAGAAAGACCGGAAGCTTTTGTGGAGTTCCTGCGCATTATGCGGGCATCGGTGACCTACGCCTTGGAGAACCGCCGCGAAGTGTTCGCGGCGGTCGCAAGAGATGCAAACATAGATCCAGCCTTTTTCGACTGGTGGTTCGATCGGACGAGCGAAATTCCCGGTACGTTTACCGCCGCCCATGAAAGGGCCGTGAGAATAGCCTGGAACATCGCACAGGTGCACGGAGTCATTGGGGGGGCGCCGAAAGTAGAGAGTCTTGTTTGGGATCGGGTACTTCGGGCATGAAAGGGGCAGAGCTGCCATCGACCAGGGCCAAAGCCCTGGTGGCGGCTATCTTCGGCACTACGGTCCTTCTTTCCTGGTCGATAGGCGCACACTATCTCCCGCCCTACATCCTGCCTTCCGTCCCCGACGTGCTGGCGGGAACGGCCGAGTTTTTCACGTCTCGCGCGAGTTTGGGTCATCTAGGGTCGACGATATTCTCGATCGGCTCTTCCATCGCCTTCTCCTTTTTTGTTGGAGCGCTTTTGGCGCTGTTGGCGTTCTATCTTCCATTGAGCGCACCCCTTGTTCATCATCGGCTCGGTCCGCTGTTCAATTCGTTTCCGGGCATAGGATGGACGCTACTAGCGGTCGTATGGTTCGGCGTATCGACAACGACGGTCATCTTTTCCATCTCTGTCGTTCTTATTCCCTTTGCACTGATAAATTTGCGCGAGGGGCTTGTGTCCCTTGACGGTGATCTCGGGGAAATGGGCAAAAGCTTCGGTCGCTCCAGACTGCGCCAGTTTTGCCTCATCGTTGCGCCGGCCATGCTTCCGTTCGCCGCCGCCACGTTGCGGATCATGTTCAGCGTCGCCTGGAAGGTCGCCCTAACCGCGGAGCTGTTCGGCGGGAGTTCAGGCCTGGGTTATCTGGTCAATCTGGCCAGGCAAGAGTTTGATACAAGAACGATCTTCACGGTGACCATCTTCATCGTGCTCCTGGTCTATGCGGCCGACCGTTTCATCTTCCTGCCGATCGCGCGTTCGACCGCCCGTCGTTTCGGTGGAGGCGGGCGATGAGGAAAATGCTGGAGCGTGGCGCGTCGTGGTGGATTGCAGATGCCCTGTCATTGGCGGTGCTCGGCCTATGGTTCTGCGGGACTGCGAACCTCCCGTCATATGTGTTGCCGGGCCCGATAGCGGTCGCGGAGCGCATTGCCTCATTCTTTCTCGATTGGAATTTCTTTGGCGAGATGATCGCCTCGACATGGCGTGTCTTCGCATCAGTTTTCCTGGCGCTGGTGATCGGAACGGGCATCGCATTGATCCACAGATATGTGTTGGTTCTGGACTGGGTCATTAGGGGAGCTATCGCACCGTTTCTGAATTCCTTTCCATCCATAGGTTGGGCAATTCTGGCGGCCATCTGGTTCAGTCCGGATAATTTTTCGATCATCTTTGTGCAAGTGGCGATATTGACGCCCTTCTGCCTGATCAATATGTCCGAAGGGCTTCGCCAAATTGACGATGATGCACTTGAAATGGCACGTAGCTTCAGTCGAAATCGGCGAAGAGTGCTCTTCCGGGTAACATTGCCGCTGCTCCTTCCATATCTGATCGCAGCGCTCAGGATCTCTTACGGAGTCGCTTGGAAAATATCGCTGGTGGCCGAACTTTTGGGTTCGAGCTCCGGTCTCGGGTATCTCATGCTTCGCGCGCAGGGGGCGGCTGACATGACGACGGTCATCGCGACCTGCGTGGTCATAACCATACTCTTCACGGTCGGAGAGAAGCTTATGATCGATCCACTTGCACAGCGGTTTTCGTCTCAGAGGGCCTAGACGTACCTGGATCCAGGAACGGTGACGACGGGTGATCTGCAGGTAACCGTTTCAGAGCCGTGCCGGATGCCCTCTGCTCTACCAAGCACGCTGAGCGCCGACGTGGACTCAGTTGGAAACGGATGGCCGCGTTCCAGAATTGGAACGGGCCTTCCCGATACGGTGCCTCGACGCCGCGCCTGAAGTTTGGAAGGTAATCAGCAAGAGCCGTTGCCGAGCAAGCCGCTGCTCCGATCACGATCGTCCCGGGCAGGACAAGTCTCAGCTACGTCTCGGCGAAAAGCAGGATCCCCGAGATCAAGGCTGACGGCATCAAGGATATGGATGTGAACGAATCGACAATTGTAGAGGTGCCCGGAGGTCGGGTGCTCGGGCGGCAACTTGACGGAGTTAGAGTATTCCGAAACGTACCATACGCCCAGGCGCGACGCTTCGAGCCTCCGGCCATCGCGCGTGCCTGGACGGGTACCCGCGATGGACAGTCTCCGGGACCCGTGTGCCCTCAGTCTCCCTCGCGGCTCGAGATCGTTATGGGGGCCTCGCCGTTGTCAGCCATGCAATCAGAAGATTGCCTGCATTTGTCGATAAGCACTCCGGATAGAGCATTCCTCCTTCCGGTCATGGTGTGGATACATGGAGGAGCGTATCTCACTGGCGGCGGTGAGCTACCTTGGTACGACGCGCAAAAACTTGCCGTCGAGGGGAATGTCGTAGTCGTTTCCGTTACCTATCGTTTGGGAGTATTCGGCTATCTCTGGTCCGCCGAAGAAGGTGCACGCAATCTCGGACTCAAAGATCAGATTGCTGCTCTCCACTGGGTCAAGGCCAACATCGACCGCTTCGGCGGAGATCCCGAGCGGGTGACCGTGTTTGGGCAGTCGGCTGGCGGGCACTCTATCGCCGCCATGCTAAGTCAGGGCGAAAGGAACAGGCCGTTCAAGCGCGCAATCATTCAAAGCGCCCCGCTAGGGACCTGGCAGAACAAGCGTGACGCCGAAAACTTCGCTGGCGCCTTTCACGAAGCGTTGGGGCAGGATCATCACAGCGCAACTACAAAAGAGCTGCTGCTGGCGCAGCGGCGGGCACTATCGCTGTCTACATCGGCGATGCCAATCGGGCCGGTATTGACCCCGGACTATTCCGGACGCGCGGGTCTGGACGTTCTCGTGGGGTGGACGAAGCAAGATGCTTCTCCCTTCGTGGCACTGGCTCTGAAGCCGCCCGAGAGTTCGGTTCGCTACAAGTTGCAAGCCATTGTCGCGACGTGGCGTTTGTCGCAGTCGAAATTTTCCGGCCCGTCAAAGGAGTTCGCGCGAATGACGTCGGGCAAGGCGAAAATGTATGTCTACAGCCTCGATTGGCAACCGTCGGACTCCAGGTATGGTGCGTGCCACTGTTTGGATTTGCCGCTGCTTCTTGGAGATAAGGCGGCTTGGCAACATGCGCCGATGCTGGGTACGACCCCATGGGATGTTGTAGAGAGGCTCGGTCAGCGCGTCAGATCGGCCTGGAGTACATTCGCGCGGAGCGGTGATCCGACCACAGAAGATGGTTGGCAGTGGAAACAATATGGCGGGCGAAGCGGGGGCAGCGTTACACGCATTGATGCGTGACCGAATGACGCCGAGTTCATCAGGAGCCCGTTGTCTCCGTTCTGGGTGCACTTTCGGCCGCATAGAGGTTGCAGAAGTGTGTACCGGCTGAGGGCGGTCACGTCGTCGCTTTCACCGGCATGACATGGCTTACCGCCAGACAGGTCCAGGAGGGAGAGGCTATGCCGCGGCTTGGGCATCAGTCGAAGATCCGCCGTATCGGCGAGTCGCTCGCGGAGCTGAATCCGGCAGACGGACGCTGCGCAGCGATCTGAAGCCGAGCGACAGATGGCACGGAGTTGTGAGACCATGCGCGAACGGTGATTATGCATTTCTCGCCGGAGCTCCTGTGGCAGACCATCGATCTTGTCGACCGCAAGATGCTTTCTCGATCGGTGATCGTTCAAGCGGCGGTCGCCTCGTTCTTATCTCCGAACTAGGAGGATCGGCGCGAGGCGGCGTTCGCGCCAGCTCCAACGTCGCGAACGCGATCTCGGCGTCACCGCCGAAACACTGCGCCTTTCGCCTTCTTCTGGCTGACGATCACGCCGCTCTTGCCGAACGCCGCCGCCCGGATCAGCTGCTATGAGCGGCTTGAAAAGTTCTATCGAGGTCCTTGGCCACCGGGCGCTGACGGACCGGCTTATCACAGGCTAGAAGCGTGTTGGCCAAAGCTTCGATAGCAGAGTCGTCGGTATCACCCATCTCGCCGAGTCTTTCTCTTTCTACGCCAATCTACGATCGCCTTGGGAGCGTTGTTGCGCAGGGCCGGTTCCTGCCTCTTCTATTCATCCCCATCTGAGGGCGCTTCTTAAGCGGCCTCGTTGGTGGGGGCGGCAGTGGCAATTCATTCGGTTCAAGCAGAGGCGATCTCGCGCGGCGCGCGCATGCTCCGTAGCGCGCTTGGCCCCGATATTGCGCGATACCTGGAAGACGCCTCGATCGTCGAGGTGATGCTCAACCCCGATGGCCGGTTGTGGATTGATCGGCTGTCGAGCGGCTTGATGGACACGGGAGAGACCCTCTCGGCCGCTGACGGAGAACGCATCGTTCGGCTGGTGGCGCACCACGTCGGTGCCGAAGTGCATGCTGGTGCGCCGCGCGTTTCTGCTGAACTACCTGAGACCGGCGAGCGCTTCGAAGGTCTGGTGCCACCGGTGGTCGCGGCTCCAGCCTTTGCGATCCGCAAGCCGGCGGTCGCCGTGTTCACGCTCGACGACTACGTCGCCGCCGGCATCATGACTTCGGACCAAGCTGAGGCCCTGCGGAGCTCGGTTGCTGAGCGCAGGAATATTCTGGTCGCTGGCGGTACCTCCACCGGCAAGACCACCTTGACCAACGCCCTTCTTGCGGAAGTCGCCAAAACCACTGACCGCGTCGTGCTGATCGAGGATACGCGCGAATTGCAGTGCAAGGCGCCAAACCTCGTGGCCTTACGCACCAAGGACGGCGTGGTCTCACTGTCAGATCTCGTGCGGTCGTCACTTCGCTTACGTCCCGACCGCATCCCCATCGGCGAGGTGCGCGGCGCTGAAGCACTCGATCTCCTCAAGGCTTGGGGCACCGGCCATCCCGGCGGCATCGGCACCATTCATGCGGGGACGGCGCTGGGCGCACTGCGCCGGCTCGAGCAACTCATCCAGGAAGCGGTCATCACCGTTCCGCGCGCCCTGATCGCAGAAACCATCAACATCGTTGCCGTGCTTGCCGGCCGCGGCGCGGATCGTCGTCTCACCGAACTCGCCAGCGTCACCGGGCTCGGACCCGCCGGCGACTACAGCCTTTCACCAGCAGGAGACCAAACATGAGACCTCTATCACTTCATTCTTGCGCGATGTCGATTGCCGCGTCGGGATTGGTTCTATTCACGGTCGCTCCGGCTTGGGCTGCCGGCTCCAACATGCCGTGGGAGCAGCCGCTCAATCAGATCCTGCAATCGGTCGAGGGGCCGGTCGCCAAGATCATCGCGGTGATCATCATCATCGTCACGGGTCTCACGCTCGCCTTCGGCGACTCCTCCGGTGGCTTTCGCCGGCTGATCCAGATCGTATTCGGCCTCTCGATCGCCTTCGCCGCATCGAGCTTCTTTTTGTCGTTCTTCTCGTTCGGCGGCGGAGTCTTGGTCTGATGGATGAGCCCGTCGCTGGCTTCGTGGCGCCCGTGCACCGCGCGCTGACCGAACCGATCCTGATGGGTGGCGCGCCACGGGCGGTCGCCATCGTCAACGGCACGCTCGCAGCCGCCCTTGGTCTCGGTCTGCGGCTCTGGATCGCAGGTCTTCTGTTGTGGGCGATCGGCCATGCGGCCGCGGTGTGGGCTGCCAAGCGTGATCCCGCCTTCGTCGATGTGGTGCGCCGTCATCTGCGAATTCCCGGTCATCTCAGCATCTGAGTTTTCAGTCATGATGAATCTTGCCGAATACCGCCGCTCAAATACCCGCCTCGCGGATTTCCTGCCTTGGGCCGCGTTGGTCGGGGAGGGCATCATCCTCAACAAGGATGGTTCATTCCAGCGCACAGCAAGGTTCCGCGGACCGGATCTCGACAGCGCAGTCCCGGCCGAACTCGTCGCCGTCGCTGGCCGCCTCAACAGTGCCTTGCGCCGTCTCGGGGCAGGCTGGGCCGTTTTTGTTGAAGCGCAGCGCCATGCTGCATTCGGGTATCCAACAAGCATGTTTCCGGACGTGGCGTCCGCCCTGGTCGATGCCGAGCGGAAAGCCCAGTTCGAGGAGGCGGGAGCTCACTATGAGTCGAGCTATTTTCTCACCTTTCTCTATTTGCCGCCGGCTGAGGACGCTGCACGGGCCGAGCGGTTTCTGTACGAGGGCCGCGATCGCACCGAGCACGCTGACGCACGCGAGGTGGTGCGCGGGTTCCTCGACCGCACCGATCGGGTGCTGCAGCTGGTCGAGGGCTTTATGCCGGAATGCGCCTGGCTCGATGACCCGGAGACACTGACTTATCTGCATTCCTGCGTGTCGACGAAGCGTCATCGCGTTCGGATGCCCGAGATCCCGATGTATCTCGATGCACTGCTCGCGGATCAGCCGCTGACCGGCGGCCTCGAGCCGATATTGGGTACATCGCATCTGCGCGTTCTCACTGTCGTCGGGTTTCCGACCGCGACGACGCCCGGAATACTCGACGAACTGAATCGTTTGGCATTTCCGTATCGCTGGTCGACGCGTGCGATCATGCTCGACAAGACCGATGCCACCAAATTGCTGACGAAGATTCGCCGGCAATGGTTCGCCAAGAGGAAGTCGATCGCCGCCATCCTCAAAGAGGTGATGACGAACGAGGCATCGACGCTGCTCGACACCGATGCCCACAACAAAGCTGTCGATGCCGATGCCGCGCTCCAGGAACTGGGCTCCGACCAGATCGGTGAAGCTTTTGTCACGGCGACTGTCACCGTATGGGATGACGACCCGCGCGTGGCCGATGAGAAGCTGCGGCTGGTCGAAAAGACGATCCAGGGTCGCGACTTCACCTCGATGACTGAGACGGTGAACGCCGTCGAAGCCTGGCTCGGCAGCTTGCCCGGCCATGCGTATGCCAATGTCCGGCAACCGCCGGTCTCGACCCTCAACCTCGCCCATATGATTCCGCTATCGGCGGTCTGGGCCGGAGAGGTGAGGGATCATCACTTCGCGGCACCGCCTTTGCTGTTCGGAAAAGCCGAGGGTTCGACCCCGTTCCGATTTTCTCTCCATGTCGGTGATGTCGGTCATACGCTGGTGGTTGGCCCGACCGGCGCCGGGAAATCGGTGCTACTGGCACTGATGGCGTTGCAGTTCCGCCGCTATCCGGCGTCGCAGATCTTTGCCTTCGATTTCGGCGGATCGATCCGGGCCGCTGCACTCGCCATGGGTGGCGACTGGCATGACCTGGGGGGGGCGCTGTCGGACGATGCGTCCGAGCCCGTTGCGCTGCAGCCGCTGGCCTGGATCGACGACGTCTCCGAGCGGAGCTGGGCGACCGAATGGATCGCCGCGATCCTGGCGCGGGAAAAAATCGAGATCACGCCGGAGGCCAAGGATCATCTGTGGTCCGCCTTGACGTCACTGGCCTCGGCTCCGATCCAGGAGCGCACGCTGACCGGTCTTTCCGTTCTGCTCCAGTCGAGCGCGCTAAAGCGGGCCTTGCAACCCTATTGCCTGGGAGGACCCTACGGCCGGTTGCTCGATGCCGAATTCGAGCGCCTCGGTGAATCATCGGTTCAAGCTTTCGAAACCGAAGGATTGATCGGCACCGGCGCCGCACCCGCGGTGCTTGCCTATCTCTTCCATCGGATTGGAGATCGACTCGACGGTCGCCCAACCCTTCTCATCGTCGACGAAGGTTGGTTGGCGCTCGATGACGAGGACTTTGCCGGGCAGTTGCGCGAATGGCTGAAGACGTTGCGGAAAAAGAACGCTTCCGTCATCTTCGCCACGCAGTCGCTCTCGGACATCGACGGCTCAGCGATTGCGCCTGCCATCATTGAGAGCTGTCCGACCCGCATATTGCTGCCGAACGAACGCGCGATCGAGCCGCAGATCACGGCGATCTATCGCCGCTTTGGTCTCAACGATCGGCAGATCGAGCTTTTGAGTCGGGCAACACCGAAGCGCGATTATTATTGCCAGTCCCGCCGCGGCAATAGGATGTTCGAGTTGAGCCTCGGTGAGGTCGCGCTCGCCTTTACGGCCGCTTCTTCCAAGACCGATCAGACGGCGATCGAACGCCTGCTCGCAGAACACGGCCGCGACGGCTTCGTGCCCGCTTGGCTCCGACACCGCAATGCATTGTGGGCCGCGGATCTGATCCCCAATCTGAGCAATCTGGAGCCATCGTTATGAGACGTCTTTGCTTATCTGCAGCGGCGGGTGCTGTCGCGTTGTCGCTTGCCGCGATGTCGCCGGTATCTGCGCAATGGGTCGTCTTCGATCCCAACAACTATGCCCAGAATGTCCTGACAGCGGCGCGCGAGCTGCAGCAGATCAACAATCAGATCACGTCGCTGCAAAACCAGGCGCAGTCACTGATCAATCAGGCAAAGAATCTGGCGAGCCTGCCATACTCGTCGCTGCAGCAACTTCAATCGTCGATCCAACGTACCCAGCAACTGCTCGCCCAAGCGCAACGCATTGCCTACGACGTGCAGCAGATCGACCACGCATTCTCGACCAACTATGCGCCGGCGACCAGCGGCCAATCCAGTCAGGCGCTCATCACCAACGCGCAATCGCGTTGGCAGAACTCGGTCGCCGCACTGCAGGACGCCTTGCGTGTGCAGGCCGGCGTTGTCAGCAATCTCGACACCAACCGCGCCCAGACGTCGGCGCTGGTGACTTCGAGCCAGGGCGCAAGCGGCGCGCTACAGGCGACACAGGCCGGCAACCAGATCCTAGCACTTCAGGCTCAGCAACTCGCCGATCTCACGGCGACCGTTGCAGCGCAGGGCAGGGCGCAAAATCTTGAATCGGCTCAACGTGCAGCGGCGCAGGATCAGGGCCGCGAGCAGCTGCGGCGGTTTCTGACCCCGGGCCAAGGCTATCAATCCTCAAACGTGCAGATGTTTCATTGATGAGTGCGTTCAGCAGGTTCAAACGACTGCCAGTTGTCGCGGCAGCGGCATCCATGATGTTGGTGATGGCGGCATGTGCCATCCAGCTCCGCGGTGACGGCGACGAAGCTTCGTCAAACCCGGCGGCCCCAAAGACCACGGGCACGCTCGCTCCCAGTCTTGCGCGCTGCGGGACGGTCACGCCGGAGCAGACGGCGACCTACGATTACTGCCGCCGGATCTGGGCTGAGAACCGACGTCGGTTTTTCGGTCAGAAGGGTAGTGCGACGGCTCCCGCTGGCAGTGATGCGCTCTCCAGCCAACTACTTGAGTTGCCGCCAAAGGATCAGAGCCGGATGCCACAAGGTTATCCGTCGGTGGCCTTCCCGGAGGGTGAGTAAGCCATGACCGGTACCGGCGTGATCGATCAATTCCTCGATACCTTTACCCGCTATATAGATTCTGGCTTCGGTCTTCTGGGCAGCGAAGTTGGCTTTCTTGCAACGACGTTGGCTGCAATCGACATTACGCTTGCGGCTTTATTCTGGAGCTGGGGGACCGATGACGATCTGATCGCGCGGCTCGTCAAAAAGACGCTGTTTGTCGGCGTCTTCGCCTACCTCATCGGCAACTGGAATAATCTCGCCCGCATCGTGTTCGAGAGCTTTGCCGGTCTTGGGCTGAAGGCGTCCGGCACAGGCCTGTCATCAGCGGATTTCCTGCGGCCAGGACGGATCGCCCAGGTAGGCCTCGATGCTGGCCGACCGATCCTCGACTCGATCTCCGGTCTGATGGGTTACATCAGCTTCTTCGAAAACTTCGTCCAGATCGTCGTTCTGTTATTCGCCTGGGTCGTTGTGCTGCTCGCTTTCTTCATTCTGGCGATCCAGCTCTTCGTGACCCTCATCGAGTTCAAGCTGACAACGCTCGCCGGCTTCGTGCTGATCCCCTTTGGTTTGTTCGGCAAGACCGCGTTTGCGGCGGAGCGTGTGCTCGGTAACGTCGTCTCGTCCGGCATCAAAGTTCTGGTTCTTGCCGTCATTGTTGGCATCGGCTCGACACTGTTCTCCCAATTCACGTCTGGGTTTAACGGCGGACAGCCGACCATCGAAGACGCTATGGCGCTGGTACTGGCGGCATTATCGCTGCTCGGTCTCGGCATTTTCGGTCCAGGGATCGCGAACGGTCTGGTGTCCGGTGGACCTCAGCTCGGCGCGGGTGCCGCGGTCGGGACAGGACTTGCAGCGGGCGGCATTGTTGTCGCCGGCGCGGGTCTGGCTGCAGGCGGTGCTGGTCTCGCTGGTGGAGCGATGGCGGGAGCCGCGCGGGGCGGCGCTGCGCTCACAAGCGGCGCGTCCGCGGCTTATCGCAGTGGCGGCCTCAGCGGTGTCGCCGACGCCGGGCTCTCGGCAGTGGCAAGCCCGCTGCGTCGGGCCGCGGCAACTCTCAGTAACGGCAATCAATCGGCTGGCCAGGCGCCAACCACTGGGGGGGCCGGTGCCGAGACCGGGAACACCGCGCCGAATGGTCCGCCCGAGTGGGCGCGACGCATGAAGCGTGCCCAAACCGTCAGCCATGGCGCATCAGCCGTCACCCATGCCGTTCGCTCGGGCGACCATGGTGGAGGCGGCGCATCGATCGATCTCTCTGAAGGAAACCGCTGATGTTTAAACGTCCATCCGTTCACTACGGCCGCACACCCGAGCCGGTCACGCCCTATCAAAAAGCAGCGCAAGTCTGGGACGACCGCATCGGGTCGGCCCGCGTGCAGGCAAAAAACTGGCGATTGATGGCATTTGGATGCCTCGCGCTGTCAACGGGCCTCGCCGGCAGCCTTGTCTGGCAATCGGGTCAAGGCACGATCACGCCTTGGGTGGTCGAGGTTGATCGTCTTGGCCAGGCACAGCGCGTGGCACCGGCTAATGCAGACTACCAACCGACAGATCCGCAGATCGCCTACCACCTGGCGCGATTCATCGAAGATGTCCGGGGGCTGCCGGCTGACGCCATCGTGTTGCGTCAGAATTGGCTGCGCGCCTACGACTTTACGACCGATCGCGGTGCTGCCGCTCTCAATGACTACGCCCGAACTAACGATCCCTTTGCCAGGCTCGGCAAAGTGCAGGTGTCGGTCGAGGTATCGAGCGTCATTCGCGCATCGCCGGAGAGTTTTCGGGTGGCGTGGGTTCAGCGTGCCTACGATAACGGATCTCTCAGTTCGACCGAGCGCTGGACCGCCATTCTCTCCGTCGTGATCGAGACGCCGCACGATGCCGATCGGCTGCGCAAGAATCCTCTCGGCGTCTACATCCACGCCATCAACTCGTCGAAGGAGCTTGGGCAGTGAATACGTTAGTTCGCAATAGGACTTCTCCGCACCAGACTTGCTGCAGTCGCTCCCTCTGGCTCAGATCAGATGCTTCGGCGTTCCGAACAGCGATACTTTCAGCACTGTTACTGTGCGCTCCGGCATTGAGTGGTTGCTCCACGTTCAAGCCGCCCGAGATCAGCTACGACAGTGATGTTCCGCCATTGCCTCAACCGCCCGTGCCTTTCGACGACAAGCCGCGGCCGCTTCATGTTCCTCCACTGTGGAAACCGGCTCTTGGCGGTAAGTCCGGTAGCAAGGAGGAGACCGAGCCGGTGAGCCGGGTCGAGACGGCGAACAGTGCAGCCCGGGTCGAGCCGCGCAAAAAGGGATATTTCAACGCCGCGCAGGTTTACGCCTACAGTCCGGGTGCGTTGTACCAGGTTTATGCCGCGCCCGGACAAATCACCGATATCGCGCTCGAGGAGGGCGAACAACTTACGGGATCGGGTCCTGTCGCGGCAGGCGACACCGTTCGTTGGGTCGTCGGCGATACCGAGAGCGGCAACGGAGATACCCGCCGCGTCCATATTCTGGTGAAGCCTACGCGCGCTTCGATCGAAACAAATCTTGTCGTCAACACCGATCGGCGCACCTATCTGATCGAGCTGCGTGCCGGCGAAAAACCTTATATGCCTTCGGTTGCCTGGTACTATCCAGAGGACCGGTCGGGCAGGGTGCGGTCCGTGCCGTTGACGCCGGTGCTGCCCGATCCGACGCAGCGGCGTTTCCGCTATGCCATTGAAGGTGACAGTCCGCCTTGGCGGCCTCTGACCGCTTATGACGATGGACGCAAGGTCTACATCGAGTTCCCGCAGGGCATCGTTCAAGGCGAGATGCCGCCTCTCTTCGTTATCGGCCACGATGGCAAGACCGAGATCGCGAACTACCGCGCTTACGGCAACGTCCTGATCGTCGACCGGCTCTTTGCTGCCGCGGAGTTGCGGCTCGGGGGCGAGCACCAGCAGAAAGTCCGGATTGTCCGGACCGACGGGAGGTCGTCGTCATGAGCACAGTTCAGAGCGATGAGAGCAACCAGCAGCCCGGCGAGCCGAACAGGTCGGAAGAATTGGCGCAGGGGTTCCGGTTGCGGGCAGATCATCCTCGCGTCACGCGGCTGTCCCGTAAGGTCCTGGCGGGAGGGAGTGCTGTTGCGTTGGTTCTTGTTGGAGGTGCCGTGCTTTGGGCCCTTCAAAACAACCGCTCCCGCGGGCCTACGCCGGACGAACTCTACAGCACCGATCACCATAACGTCGCTGATGGCCTCGCCGGATTGCCGCGGGACTATGCTGGCATTCCGCGTCAGGTGCCCTCGCTGGGCCCACCGCTTCCTGGTGATCTCGGCCGGCCAATCCTTGCCGCGCAGGGACAGCCGCCAACCACAACCGCGACGGGCTTCGATCAGGAGCAGCAGCGCCGCGACCAGGAGACCGAAGCCGCACGTGTCAGCCGTGTGTTCGCCTCCACCAATATCCGAGAGACGACGCCTGCAGCAACTCAGACCTCTAACGTGGACCGAGCCGCCACATCGTCCATGCCGGGCACTGACGACGGCTTTGCGCAGAACGGCCAGGATCGCAAACTTGCCTTCGTCAATGCATCGGTTGATCACCGTACCACGAGCCCGGACCGCGTCACGAAGCCAGCTTCGCCGTATGTGGTTCAGGCAGGAACGGTTATTTCAGGGGCCCTCATCACCGGCATTCGCTCAGATTTGCCCGGGCAGATCACGGCGCAGGTGACCGAGAATGTTTTTGACACACCCTCCGGTCGCCTGCTGCTGATCCCGCAGGGAGCTCGTCTGATCGGAACCTATGACAGCCAGATCGCATTCGGTCAGTCACGCGTGCTGCTGGTCTGGACACGCTTGATCATGCCGAACGGCCGCTCGATCGTGCTGGAACGCCAGCCAGGTGCGGATTCGGGCGGCTATGCTGGTCTGGAAGACGACGTCGACAATCATTGGGCCGCTCTCTTCAAGGCGGCAATGCTGTCCACTTTGCTGGCAGTCGGCAGCGAAGTGGGAGCCGGCTCCGACACCGGCAACAACGGTGACATCATTCAGGCCCTTCGCCGCGGATCGAGCGATAGCTTCAATCGAACTGGCCAGAAGATCGTTGAACGTAGTCTGAATATTCAGCCAACGCTAACAATCAGGCCGGGATTCCCGGTCCGCGTGATCGTCAATCGCGACCTGGTATTAGAGCCTTACAGAGGGTGAGGAATAAGAATGGCCAAGCTTAAGATCAGGGCGCTCGCTGACGACAAGCCAGTCAAGGTCACCGTCGAATTGTCGGCCGTGGTGCATCGTGATCTCGTCGCCTATGCGGAAGCACTCTCACGTGAAACCGGCCAGCCGGTCAATGATCCGTCAAAGCTGATCGCGCCCATGTTGACGCGATTCATGGCGACGGATCGGGGATTTGCGAAATCGCGTCGGGCGATTCACTCACCAGTCACCGGCGACGGGTAGCGCTCGGCCAACAGTTTCAGAAAGCCGTGTAGAGCTGGGTTCTCGTTATCGCCGCGCCAATGTGCTGAAAAATTCAGATAATTCGGTCGTGTCCCGTCACTCAGTTCGCGATAAACCAAACCGGCAAAGCGGGCGCCGATATCTGATTCCATGATCAGGCTGATCCCGAACCTCATACTGATCAGGCTTTTGATGATGCCCCGACCGACGTCGTGACGCTGAACTTGAGGTCTGTCCCCAGGCAAAGGGAGCTTAGAGATCAGGACACCCTCAAGTTCGTGTCCAGGGTCGTATTGACTCAGCAAAACGGTTTGATTCCGAAGGTCGGTCCACAAAACGACGTCACGCGTCGTCAAGGGATGATCCTCTGGCAACGCAACCAGGATCCGCTCGCTCCAGAGCGGAAGGGTCTGGCTTTCTGGAGAAAGCGTAGCGCTGGTTACGACGAGAACGTCGACTGTGCCGTTTCGTAGCGCAGTCGCCAGGCGCGCGCGTGATCGTTCGACGGTGACGAGTTCGATATGCGGGTAGCGTAGCTTGAAATCGAGTAACGTTGCACGCAAGTTCCCCGAGGAAAGCGACGTGCAAAGGCCTACTGCTAGTCTGCGGGTTTCTCCGGGCTCGGTTGTTTTTACGCCCGCAACGAGCGCGTCGACCTGTTCCAAGATTGCTCTTACCGACTTGAGAAATTCGCGGCCGCCCGGTGTTGGTCTCACTCCGCCGCTTGATCGCTCGAACACGAGGATCCCAATCGAGTGCTCAAGCTGGCGCACTGAGCGGCTCATCTGCGATTGACGAAGCCGCAATAGATCTGCAGCTTGTCGAAAGCTACCAGTATCCGCGGCAGTCACCGCAAATCGCAGCTGCTGTAGATCAATACCCAGCCGCTTACCGTTTGCCATGGTTCTCTCCGCCATGTTTTGATGTTCGATAGTCGGGCGTTTGTTGCGCGACGTCTGCGCGCAGACGTTGCAAGACAAAAGTTCGTGATGCCTAATGAGGGGAACTAAGCAGCGATAGACGCGACGGGAGCCCACAGCACGGGTCCACGCAGCCCACCCGCGGTACACACGCGTTCCAAGGCATCTGTCGAAACCTCGAGATAGCCCGCAACTGCTAAAGTGCTGCCGAGCGGGCGAGGCTTACCTATCCGCCGCAAGGGCCACCCGGCGCGGCGCAGGATCCGCTCCATTCGGGCATCGGTAACGGTGACGACGTCGGTAAGCTGCCGCGACAGACCGAACTCGATCATACCGGCGAAAAGTTCGTAGGTCGCCGTTGCCAGGCCGTGAGCGCCCTTGGGCGCGTCGTCCGCAACATCGAGCGCAAAGCGGCTGCTTTCCCAGATGGCCGGACTAGCGGGCGCACATGCACCGTCCAAGAGAACAGGAAAAATGTCGCGGAGCATGGTGGGGCCGGTCGAAGGGAGCAGGCGTACACAGCCCTGGATGCGTCCATCGCCCGCTCGCTGTAGCAAGTAGCAGGGCAGAAGGGCGTCGAACGCGTCGATTTCCATATCGCCGCTGACTTGGACGTCCCAATCCAGTCGTTCCCTGAAAACGCGGTAGCGCAGGCGGTGCATCTCCGCAATCTCACCAATAAAACTACCGAAGTGATCGGCCGTTATCAGTTGCATCATAATCGCCTCCTCAGTTGCTGACCTTTCAGCAATTGAGACGAATTGGTGCTTCGGCGCATCCTGTGCAGATGCACAGGTGTGCCGAAAGATAGTCAGGGCATTATCTGCCTGAAGGCAACCAATAGGGCGACAGCGTGAGAGATCGAGTGCACGCCAAGTTTTGCCTTGGCGTTTTCCAAGTGGAAGGCGGTCGTGCGACGTGTAATGCCGAGGATGCGCCCGATCTCCCAGGCAGATTTGCCTTGCGCTGCCCATCCAAGGCATTCGAATTCGCGAGGCGATAATATTATACCATTGATGACCCGTTCGGATGGGAACTTGCATCGAACATGCGCATGAAAATACATCGCCATGAGCTGAAGTACTTGTCCATGTGCTTCGATTCGCCGAGAGAAGGCGGCGCTGAGATGTTTGTCCGCAGCAAAGGTGACGGCAGCAATTGGACCACGACCATCGTGAATAGGAATTGTAAAGCCACACGCGATGCCAAATCTGGCGGCATCTTCGAATAATTCCTGCTGCGGTCGCGATAGTTTTCTCACTGTCGAGTTGAGACCCCACTGAAAGGGTTCAGCGACTTCGAGCGCTTGGGTGATCACTGGATCAAAACGTTCGTAGTGATTCTTCAAATAATGCTCAGTCCAGGTGGACGGATAAGTTGAAATTAACAGCGGAGTATCGCCTTTTCGTCTTGAAATGCGCAGGTAGGCGAAACAAGACAAGTCGAGCGCACGGGCAGTTTCCGCCATGCCGTTCTTTAGTTCCGCGGCGCTCGTACTTTCTGTGAGCCGATCAACAAACGTCTGATAAATGCGGTGCATGGCAGCGCTCAAGGCGGAGCATAAAGGTCTTCACGACGAACGGCGCGTGGTGTCTCGCCGTGGTCCCGCTTGCCGACTACCCGTCACAGGACAAACGGGAACTTAATGTTTGATTCGTAGCTCATTTCCTCATCCTCCAATGGAGTGCGGCAGCAGTTGCACACGACGATGTCTAAAGGCATTAAGATGCGGACGGGTTAAGGCGGCCCATCCGCCGCCTCAGCGAAAAACTCTCGTAGAATGAGGAAAGTCCATACCTTTCGCGATGACCGACTCCGTATCGACGGAGTTGTTCCTGACCGCGGGTGCCTGCCGCGACAGGTCTGACGCGTCGGACACCGTCAACAGGTCAGTCGCCTTCTCGTTGCGATAGCAGCAGCGCGTGGAAGCTGTGCGGATCGAGATGGACGCCAACATTGGCAGAAATGCTTTGGATGCGCCCGAGTAGATAGCCTATCGCCGCGACGATCAGGGTGAAGAGGGCCGCCACAAACTCGAACGAGGGAGCCGGTGTCATCGTCGGGATCGCGCTCGTCTTGTTTGTTATCAACCAAAGGCCTATGGCTATGATCGCGACCAAAATGGCGGACAACAGCGCCTGTGCTATTTTATCGGATTGCGGTGCTGCAGCCACGAGATGCGGACGGTGTATTGCCGGTGCGGCTTGCCCGGCGGCGCCTTGCTGGTGCAACGCGGATTGACGGCCTTGAGAGCCTGAAGGGGCCGCGGGAGCGTCGATATCAGAGCTTCCGGAAGCTCTTGTCCGAATTTCTTCGGAAAATTTCTTGAAGAAGGCATCCGACATCTTACGAGCCGTCGCGTCAATCAGTCGTCCCCCGAGTTGAGCAAGCTTGCCGCCAATTTCAGAGGAGACTTCGTAGCTCAGGAGTGTTTCGCCATCCCGCTCTTCGAGGCGAATGACAGCGCTTCCCTTGGCGAAGCCGGCAACGCCGCCTTGCCCTTCACCAGTGATGCGATAGCCGTTGGGAGGATTGAGGTCGGACAGCGTGACCGCGCCCTGAAACTTGGCGGAGACCGGTCCCACCTTGATGACCGCTATGGCCGTCATCTCGGTGTCGGAAGTCTTCGTCAATTCCTGACAGCCAGGAATGCAAGCCTTCAAGACGTCGGGGTTGTTGAGCGCAGCCCATACGACCTCGCGGCTCGCCGCTATCTGCTGCTGACCCTTCATTTCCATGGAATATCCTCCTTCGGCCGAACGCATCCGGGCGTGCTCACTTCACGCTTTATCACGAACGGCAATGGCCGCCGCTCGCGCGACAGGTTGACATTGCAGCCGTTAGTCCAGTAATGCAAGTCACTGTAACGAACAAATCGCGCGCCAAGCGATGGGCATCTGGAAACGAAGCCGAGGGTTCATGAAGCCTGCGTCATTCGATTACGTTCGCGCAGAAAGTATTGCGCACGCCGTTCGGCTGTTGTCCGGGGCCGGAGGCGACGCGAAGATCATCGCTGGCGGGCAGAGCTTGATGCCGATGATGAACTTTCGGCTGGTCAAGCCATCGCTGCTGGTCGATATCAACTCGATCTCCGGGATCGATAGTATCGAGCGCGTTGGCGACAAGCTACGGATCGGCGCGCTCGTTCGGCATCGCATGACGGCCGAGAGCGCGGACGTCACCATGTCCATACCGATCCTCCACGCGGCCATGAAGCATGTAGCTCATCTGACCGTCCGTAACCGCGGGACGTTCTGCGGCAGCGTGTGCCATGCCGATCCGGCTGCCGAAATGCCGATGATGACGCTCCTCTTGAATGGCGTGGTGAACGCCTCGTCCGTTCGTGGAAACCGGACGATTTTGGCTCACGAGTTCTTCGCTGGGTCGCTTATGACCGTGTTGGAATCGGATGAAATGGTCACTTCGATCGATATCGACACGCTTCCGGAAGGTGCCGGCTGGGGATTTGAGGAGTTTTCTCGCCGCCATGGAGACTACGCCCTGGCGGCCGTGGCGGTAACCATGGTTGCAAGTGGGGGAGTCGCCAGGGACGTACGTATCGCGATTATGGGCGTCGGGGAGACGCCGCTGCGAATATCGGGGCTGGAAGAGATGGTTGCGGGCAACGCAGTGAACGATCGACTCAAAGACGATGTAATCCATGCTCTCGGCGATTCGATCATGCCCAATTCCGATCTTAACGGATCTGCGGATTATCGTCGACATTTGGCCGGCGCTCTACTCGGTCGCGCGATCTCTAATGCCTGGACGCGCGCGAACAGGGGGCATGCGTGATGGCACCTGTCACAGTTTCCGTCACGGTGAATGGGCTTCAATATACCGGGAAAGCTGAGCCGCGCATGCTGCTCTCCGATTTTCTGCGTCACGAACTCGGCCTGACAGGGACGCATGTCGGCTGTGAGCATGGTGTATGTGGCGCCTGCACCATCCTGTTGAATGGCCGCAGTGCGCGATCCTGCCTCACGCTTGCCGTGCAAGTGCACGATGCGGACATCGAGACCGTGGAGGGCCAGGGAACGGTTGAGACGTTGGGTCGTGTGCAAAAGGCATTCCGGGATCACCACGGACTGCAATGCGGATTCTGCACACCCGGTTTCATCATGACGATAACGGATATCTTGCGTCACCACCAATTGGAGAGCGACGAGGAAATTCGCGAGGCTCTCTCCGGCAACATCTGTCGCTGCACGGGATACGAACACATCGTCAATGCGGTTCGTGAATTGGTGAAAGAACGGGATGTCTTGAAGCTGAAGCGTTTCGAAGCCGAATCCGAGGGACGGGCGCGGGCATTATGAGAATTCACGATCCGGCATCCATCGAACTTCGCCCGAAACTCGTCGGTCAGCGCATCAAGCGCACGGAGGACCCACGCCTGTTGACGGGATGCGGTCGGTATGTGGACGACATCACGCCTTCCGGAACGCTGCATCTCGCCATTCGCCGTAGCGACCAGCCGCACGCACGCATCAAATCCATCGATGTCGGCGAGGCCTTCGCTATTCCAGGCGTCGTCGGGATTTTCGACGCCAGCGATATCGAAGGCGAGACGTTGCCAGCTTTGCCCACGTCGCGCATGAAGAACTATTACGCGACGCCTATCTGGCCGCTGGCACGTGGCAAGGTCCGTTACGTCGGCGAACCTGTGGTGGCTGTGCTTGCGGAAAGCAGATATGCCGCCGAGGACGCGTTGGAATTAATCGACATCGCATACGAAACGCTGCCGTTTGCGATCAGGCAAGTGGATGCTGTCGCTGAAGATGCTCCACTCCTTCACGAAGAGGCGGGAACGAACGTCATCATCTCGCGTGAATTTGCCCGCGGCGACGTCGATGGCGCAATAGCAGGTGCGCCTATCGTGGTAAAGGGGACCTTCCGGATGACCCGGAAGACTGCGGTGTCCATGGAGAACCGGACCTATCTGGCGGAATGGGACAAGCGACGCCGATCGCTGACGCTCCATTCCTCGACCAATATTCCCGGCATTATCCGGGACGTTTTGTCTGGATGCTTGGGCCTTTCCGGGAACCACTTGCGGGTCGTCGCTCCCGATGTCGGCGGCAGTTTTGGTGGAAAAGGATCGCTCTATCCCGAAGAAATGCTCGTTTCGGTTCTGGCGCGCAAGCTCGGGCGTCCCATTAAATATACCAGCGATCGCCTCGAAGACTTATCCGCGACAAGCCAGGCCTTCGACGAGCTCATTGAGGCCGAACTCGCCGTAGACAATGAAGGCAAACTTCTCGGCCTGAGAGCCGATGTCATCGGCGATATCGGAGCCTATTCGATCTATCCTTGGACCGGTGCGCTGGAGCCTGTGCAGGTCGTCAGTTTCCTTCCCGGGCCTTATCGCCTTGAACACTATCGTGGTCGTGTCAGGGGCGTTCTGACGCCAAAGCCGCCTACGGGTCCTTATCGAGGCGTTGGTCGCCCATCATCGACATTCGCGATGGAGCGTCTCATCGACATGGCGGCGCGCAAGCTCGGAATGGACCCCGTCGAAATCCGGCGGCGAAATCTTGTGACCGCTGACGAATTTCCGTACCGGACCGCCTCGGGCATCATATGGGACAAATCTGCATTTCAGGAGTGTCTGGAGGGGGCGTGCGAGCATGCTGACTATGAAGGTCTGGTGCGCGAAAGGGATCGGGCTCGTGAGCAAGGACGCTGGGTCGGTATTGGATTGTCGAGCTACGCTGAATTGACGGGCATCGGAACGAGAATTTCCGTTGCGCCTGGTATGCCAATCAATACCGGGACTGAGACCTCGAAGATCGAAATCGACGCGACCGGCGCGATCACGGCCGCTTTCGGCATCTCATCGCACGGGCAGGGGCTGGAGACCACGCTTGCGCAAGTCATTGCCGATGAACTCGGTTGCAAGATGGAGGACGTCGAAGTCCTGCATGGCGACAGCTCGCTCGTCCCGATGAGCAGCGGCACCTATGCGAGCCGATCGGCCGTTTTGGCAGGGGGCGCAGCGACGATGTCGTCGAGAGTCGTCAAGGCCAAGGTTTTGAGGGCGGCGGCTTACTTGATGGAGGTTCCTGTCGAGGATCTCGAGGCCTCCGACGGCATCATCCGAGCCCGATCCTCCAATGCGTCGATGACGTTCAAGGAAGTCGCCAGCGCCGTGTATTCGCAAATGGGGCGTATTCCGCGCGAGCAGCGAGAGGATCTCTCGGCATCTGAAACCTATGATCCGTTTCTCGGCACCGCGTGTTCATCGACCCATCTTGCGATGGTCGAGATCGATCCGCAAACCTTCGGCGTACAAATCAAGCGTTTTGTGGTTGCGGAGGACTGCGGCCGCATCATCAATCCGATGATCGTTGATGGCCAGGTACATGGTGCAGTCGCCCAGGGCATCGGAGCGGCTTTGCTCGAAGAGATCGTCTACGATGACAAGGGACAATTTGTCACTGCCAGCTTGGCCGATTATCTTGTGCCGGTCGCAACGAATGTCCCAGATATTGGCATCGTGCATGTCGAGGCCGATCTGCCGAACAACTTGGGTGGCTTCAGGGGAATGGGTGAAGGCGGAACGATCGGCGCGCCTGCCGCGATCGCGAATGCCATTTCCGACGCGTTGTCGCCGCTGGGCATCGAAATTGACACTCTACCAGCGACCCCCGATCGAATTTTTCGCTTGGTTCTAGCTGCCCGCGCTCGCTCGGCGGCGGGATAGACGGAGGTCGCGCGGAAGCAGTACGGGTTGTTCTCGAACTCGTGGCTGGTATACAAGGCATTGAAGCGGGCTACATTGATCATAGCTCGCGACGGATAGGGCCCTGGGATGCGTTCGGCAGCGACAGCAAAGATCAGAAAGCTCCTGGAGGCAGAAAAACCGGATGCACCGGTTCGTTCGTCCCACGCCGTTTCCGAGGGAATGGAGCGAAATTGCTCGATCACGTCGACCGTCAATATCCTGTCGGATGCGTGGGCATTCCTCGTCATCCGAGAAGCGTTCTTTGGTGCAAGGCGGTTTGAGGAATTTCGAACTTCCCTCGGAATCACCCGCGCGACCTTGACCGATCGTCTGCGCCGCTTGACCCGCGAGGAGATTCTCAGGGAAGTCAGCTACTCGGAAACTTCAAGCCGTGTCGAATACAAGCTGACCAAATCCGGGATAGATCTTTATCCGACCTTCATGGCGATGATGCAATTCGGCGACCGATGGCTCGACCCGAAAAGCGGCCCCTTGCAACTGGTCCATGAAGACTGCGGGTGCGTCAGCAAGCCGTTCGTCGCCTGCTCCTGCTGCCAGGAGCGCCTCATATGCCGCGAAGTGACGTATCTGGACGGTCCGGGCGCTGGGGTGTCGGTTAGTGAGCCCGCACGGCGATCCCGACGCACGTCGGAAGACTATATGCGAGGGCGACCCAGTTCCGTGTCGCGGGCGCTCGAGGTCATTGGAGATCGCTGGAGCGTGCTGTTGTTACTGGAAGCTTTTCTGGGCTCCAATCGGTTCGATCAATTCCAGGCCGAACTCCATATCGCCACGAACATTCTGACGGACCGCCTGGCTCGCATGGTTGAGCAGGGCGTTTTCAAAAAGAAATTATATCAGACGTCGCCTGAGCGTTTCGAATACGTGCTCACCAACATGGGCAGTGAGCTCCATGGGCCGCTCATGATGATGATGGCTTGGGGCGATCGATGGAGGGCGGACGGCCAGCCCCCGATGTTGGTGAAGCATCTTTCCTGCGGCAACGTCACGCAGCCTCAAGTGCTGTGCAATCGCTGCGGGAAGCCCGTATTGGCTTATGCTATGAAGTACCGCATGCGTTACGATCCGGATCAGTTCGGCGGGCGCAAAAACAGCCGGGCGATACCCGGCCGTTGATGGAGCAATTGATCGCTTCCGGATCGGGTTACTTCTTCACGAGCGGGCAGGCGCTTTGGGACAACGGCCGGAAGGCCTCGTTTCCTGGGATGGTCGCTCGGAGTTTGTAATAGTCCCACGGATACTTCGACTCCGACGGCTTCTTGACTTCATAGACGTACATGTCATGGACGAAGCGACCGTCTTCCCGCAGACGACCATCCTTTGCGAAGAAGTCGTTGACGGGCATTTCACGCATCTTGGCCATCACGGTCTTCGCGTCGTCGGTTCCGGCTGCCTTGATCGCATTGAGGTAATGCATCGTGGACGAATAGTCGCCGGCGTCGCCCATATGAGGCATTCGCTTTGTGCGCTCGAAGAAGCGCTTGGCGAACGCTCGCGTCTCTTCATCCCGGTCCCAATAGAACCCGGTCGTCAATACAAGTCCCTGGCCTGACTTCAGACCCAACGAATCGATATCGGTATCCCAGACGAGCAATCCCGCAAGGGTTTGCTTGCCGCCATCGGTCAAACCGAAGTCTTTTGCCGACTTCATCGCATTGATGAACGTTGTGCCAGAACCGGCGATCGCCACAACCTTTGCTTTTGATGCTTGGGCTTGCAGAAGGAAGGATGAGTGGTCTGGTGTATCGATAGGATACCGGATCGCGCCGATGACCTTGCCTCCGTTCGCCTTCACGACGGCGGACGTATCATTTTCCAGTGCGTGTCCGAACGCATAGTCCGCAGTCAGAAAATACCAGGAGTCAAAGCCCTCCTTGATGAGTGCCTTGCCGGTGCCCTGAGCCAATGCATAGGTGTCGTAGGCGTAGTGAATGCTGTTGGGAGTACAAGAGTCTCCGGTGAGACGGGATGAACCGGAGCCGTTCACGATCGCAATCCGGCTCTTCTCCTGAGCGATATTCGTCACCGCAAGCGCAATCGACGAATTGATCAGGTTTCCGATCATATCGACCTTGCCGACATCATACCATTCGCGCGCTTTTGCAATTGCCACTTCATTGCGGTTCTGATGATCCGCAACCACGACGTCGATCGGTTTGCCGAGAACGGATCCGCCGAAGTCCTCGACCGCCATCTTGATAGCGACGACCGAGCCCTCGCCTGACTCGTGCGAGAATTGTCCTGACATGTCGGTCATAACGCCGATGCGGACCAGGTCATCCGATAACTTGGACTGAGCTAATGCAGGACCCGTTAGAGCTGCGGCCACGGTTAGCGATAGTGCGATACGTTTCATAATCCCTCCCAAAAATTTGGCCCGTTGCATGTTCTGTTGACCAGCGGCGCAATAGGCTTGCATAACTAGACTAATTTGATATGAAGCTGTCAATGACCTTGCAACGTGATCTTTCGGTTGCAGTGCAAACGAAATGGGAGGAGAGCGATGGCGGCTGATCCGCATCATCCGGAGACGGAAGTCGTGCTGCGCGCACGGGGGCTGCGGAAGGATTTCCGCGGATACTCTGCCGTCTCCGACGTCAATCTTGATGTGCGACGTGGCGATATCCACGCGCTGATCGGACCCAACGGCGCCGGAAAGACGACCGTTTTCAATCTACTGACCAAGTTTCTGGCACCGACCGCTGGGCAAATACTTTTGGACGGAGTGGACGTCACCCGCGAACGTCCGGCGGCATTGGCGAGACGCGGCTTGGTGCGGTCGTTCCAGATATCGGCCGTGTTCTCGCATCTCACCGTGAGCCAGAACATCATTGTCGCACTACAGAGGTCTTGCGTATCGCCTGTGGCGTTTTGGCGCGGACGTCGGCAGCTCGGCGATGTAACCGGCCGCGTCGAGGAATTGCTGCAGCAGGTTGATCTCGTTCGGTTCGCGAAGCATCGCGCGGGAGATCTTGCCTACGGCCGCAAGCGCGCGCTTGAGCTTGCGACCACTTTGGCGGCCGAGCCGAAGATCATGCTTCTTGATGAACCTACCCAAGGCCTTGGCCACGAGGATATCGACCGCATCACCGCACTCATCAAGCAATCCGCGATCGGTCGCACCGTCGTCATGGTCGAGCACAACATGAAAATGGTTGCGAGCATCGCCGACCGGATCAGCGTTCTACGGCGCGGATCGATCATCGCCGAAGGCGTGTACGAGGACGTGTCACGCGATCCAGAGGTCATCGAGTCATACTTGGGATCGAAATCGCGACGGGAGAGGAAGCGATGACGGTGGCTGCTCACCCACAGGTTTCTGAGGCCGAAACGGTTCTGTCGATCGTGGACCTGCATGCATGGTACGGCGAGTCGCACGTCCTGCACGGTATGTCCTTGGACCTTTGCGCAGGGGAAGTTGTGGCCCTGCTCGGCCGCAACGGAAGCGGCCGAACATCGACCCTGCGCGCTATCATGGGTCTCGTAGGTCGGCGGAGTGGTCGAATCAACGTTTACGACCGCAACGTTATTGAAATGCCGCCTCATAAGATCGCGCGTCTGGGTGTCGGTTACTGTCCGGAAGAACGGGCAATCTTCTCATCGCTGTCATGTGAGGAAAATCTCCTTCTTCCGCCGCAGCAGTCTGGGCGTGGCATGTCGGTGGAAGAGATTTACGAGCTCCTGCCGAACCTGGCTGAACGGAAAAACACGCAGGGCACCAAGTTGTCGGGTGGCGAACAGCAGATGCTCGCGATCGCCCGAATTTTGCGGACCGGCGCGAAAATCCTTTTGCTTGATGAGATTTCGGAGGGACTGGCGCCGGTCATCGTCGATCGACTCTTCGACCTCGTGCTTGAATTGAAGGACCGAGGATACGCGGTCCTTCTGGTCGAGCAGAACAAGAATTTCGCGGCTCCGTTGGCGGACCGTTTCGTCGTCGTCGAACACGGGGAAGTCGCGATGCGCCTGACCGCCGACGAGTTGGAGCAAAAGTCGGCGATGGTCGATCGCACTCTTGGCGTTTGAGGTCAGTATGTTCGAAATTCCACTACAGGTATGGCTTGGGCAGATTACGATCGGACTGGTCAATGGATCGTTCTATGCGATCCTCAGTCTGGGCCTGGCTCTGATCTTCGGTTTGCTCAATATCATCAATTTCGCGCATGGCGCGCTCTACATGCTCGGCGCGTTCGGCGTCTATCTCGCTCTCCATAAGTTGGGCGTAAATTACTGGCTGTCGTTGTTGCTAGTGCCGCTCGTGATCGGCGCCTTCGGAGCATTTATCGAGCGTGTTTTACTTCGGAGGCTCTCCGGGCTCGATCACCTCTATAGTCTTCTCTTCACTTTCGGCCTGGCATTGGTTCTCGAGGGAATCTTCCGAGACATCTATGGTTCGGCCGGATTGCCGTATCCAGCACCGCCCAGCTTGAGCGGCCTCGTCGATCTTGGCTTCATGCGTCTGCCGATCTACCGGGTCTGGATCGTCGGAGTGTCGCTGATCGTATGTGTCGGCGTCTGGTATCTTATCGAGCGAACGAAGATCGGGGCCTATCTTCGTGCTGGAACCGAGAATCCGCGGATCGTGCAGGCCTTGGGCATCGACGTCCCTTTGATGGTCACGATGGTTTATGCGCTCGGCGCGGCACTGGCGGCGTTCGCCGGCGTGCTCGCGGCACCTATTTACCAGGTTCAGCCGCTTATGGGTTCGAACATCCTGATCGTGACCTTTGCGGTCGTCGTCATCGGCGGTCTTGGATCCACGGCGGGGGCGATTGCGACCGGACTTGCCCTTGGGGTCATCGAGGGGTTGGCCAAGGTCATCTATCCCGAGATCTCCTCCACCATCGTCTTCATCGTCATGGCGCTTGTTCTTCTGACGCGCCCTGCTGGCCTCTTTGGACGCGGAGCGTGACCATGTCATTCCGAAATTCAACGCTCCTTGCGCTCAGTCTCATCGTAGTCGGCGCCATATTGCCATTTACGGGACTCTATACGCAGTTCCTGATGAAGTGCATTGCGCTCGCTCTGTTCGCGGTCGCGTTCAACTTCTTCACTGGAAACGTCGGCTTGCTTTCGATTGGCCACGCCGCGTTCTTTGGTGTCGGAGCGTATGCTGCGGGCTATGCAACAAAATCCTGGGGATTCACGCCAGAAGTGTCGCTGCTTCTCAGCATGGTTGTCGGTGCGATGATCGGCCTTGTGATGGGGGCGATGGCGATCCGTCGGCAAGGCATCTATTTCGCAATGATCACCTTGGCTCTGGCCCAGATGGTTTACTTCATCTGTGTCCAGTCTCCATTCACGGGAGCGGAAGACGGCCTCCAGCGCATCCCGCGACGTCCGTTGTTCGGATTGGTCGATATCTCGAATGACAGTGCGCTCTATATCGTCCTTCTGTTGATCTTTACGCTGTCGGTTTGGGCGTTGCAGCGTCTTATGGAAGCACCATACGGACAGGTGCTTCTCGCGATTCGCGATAACGAGCCGCGGGCGATCTCGCTCGGCTACGATGTTCAAGCCTATAAGCTTTCGGCTTTCACGATCTCGGCGGGGATCGCGGGACTGGCAGGAGGCACGAAGGCGCTCACCCTTGGGTTTGCGGGCCTTCCGGATGTTCATTGGACTCAATCCGGAAGCGTCATTCTTATGTGTCTTCTGGGCGGTCTGGGTACACCGCTCGGTCCAATCGTGGGTGCGATTCTGATCGTCACGTTGGAAAGCAAACTGTCGGGCCTCGGCACGGTGCAACTGGCCGGCTGGTCGATAGATTTTTCGACCAAGGTGCCCGTGATCATCGGCCTGATTTTCATGTCCTGTGTGTTGCTGTTCCGCCGCGGTGTCGTCGGAGAGATCACTGCGTGGTTTCAGAATCTTCGGATCGAGAGGCAGCGCAAAATCGAGAAGGCGGATGCGCTTTCGTGAGTTGACATCCCGAACGCAAAACAGTCTAGTTATGCAAGTCATGTGTCGGGAGTTCTGAACTCTCCTCGCGTGATCGCACTAAATCTAACGAAACTCGCGCGAAGCCGCGGCGCAACCGAGCCGCGCGCTCCCGTCTCACGGAGTCCAGGATGCAGGGGTTTGTCTTTCAGTCCACCAAGTCGATGATGGTCGAACCGGGGTGTTCGGCGCGTATCGGTGAAGTCGTGAAGGCGCTCGGCTGTGTTTCGGTGCTAATGGTGTCCGATCCCGGCGTGAAGAGAGCGGGCTTACTGGAGAATGGGCTCGCAGGTCTAAAAGCTGCTGGCGTGGCCGTTACTCTGTTCACCGATGTCGAGGCGGATCCGCCGGTTCACGTGATCGACAAGGCCGTAGCGATCGCGAGGGAAGCCAACGTCGATGGGGTCGTCGCTATCGGCGGTGGCAGCTCCATGGATGTCGCAAAGCTCGTTGCGCTGCTGGCGGTAGGCAACGAGCGGCTCGACGATATCTACGGTGTCGGTGTGGCCAAGGGTCCCCGCTTGCCCCTGGTATTAGCGCCGACCACAGCCGGTACAGGATCCGAGGTCACGCCGATCTCCATCGTGACGACGGGCGAGGGTGAAAAGAAGGGCGTCGTGTCCCCCGTAATCTTGCCGGATTGGGCGATTTTGGATGCGGAGCTCACGCTCGGACTGCCTCCGGCGGTGACGGCTGCGACCGGCATCGATGCGATGGTACATGCGATCGAAGCGTATACCAGCAAGCGCCTAAAGAACCCGCTGTCGGACTCGCTTGCGCGCGAAGCCCTGCGTCTTCTCGGTGGGAATATTCATACGGTCTGCAAAGACGGTCAGAATCTGGCCGCCCGTCAGAATATGCTGTTCGGATCGATGCTGGCTGGCATGGCATTCGCAAATGCACCGGTCGCCGCCGTTCACGCGCTGGCTTACCCGGTCGGAGCGCGATTCCATGTGCCGCACGGCCTTTCGAACTCCTTGGTCTTGCCTCAAGTGTTGCGATTCAACGCGCCCGCTGCCGAACATCTTTATGCGGAAATTGCCGACATTCTTCTGCCGTCGGCCAATGGGTCAGCAAGCCACAAGACTGTTGCGTTGGTCGAGATGTTGTCCGCCCTTCCGGAAAAGCTCGCACTTCCGACACGTCTCCGGGATGTCGGAATTGCGGCGAAGGATATCGAGGAACTCGCAAGCGACGCGATGAACCAGACGCGTCTCCTTATGAACAATCCCAGAGAGGTAACGAAAGAGGATGCTCGCGCAATCTATGAGGCGTCGCTGTGAGCGGGCGAGCACCACCCGACCGGCGGGATAGCTATCGGTACTTCCAGACGATGACAACGCGCTGGATGGACAATGACTCGTATCGCCATATGAACAACACGACCTACTATGCGTTCTTCGACACGATCGTGAACCAGTACCTGATCGAAAACGGTGTTCTGGATGTCGAAAAGAGCGAAGTCATCGGCTTGGTCGCCGAAACGACGTGCAGCTACTTCAAGTCGCTAGGTTTCCCGTCCAAGGTCACGGTTGGCCTTCGCGTCGGTCGTCTGGGCACGACCAGCATTCGGTACGAAATCGGCTTGTTCGATGAGCAGGCAGATGAGGCATCCGCACAGGGGCACTTCGTCCACGTCTACGTGAACCGTGAAACCGGACGTCCTGTGCAGCTTCCGGAAGCGCTGCGGTCCGTTGTATCCGGCCTGACCGCATAGGAGGCCGAAATGTCCGATATCGAAATCACCAAGGACGGCCAAGTTGCGATCGTCACTCTCAATCGGGGGCCGCAGCGCAATGCGGTTACGCACGCAATGTGGAAGGAGCTTGCTTCAATCTTCGCAGGCTTCAATGCCAATACCGAGGTCAGAGGTGTCATCCTCACGGGCGCAGGCGGGAATTTCAGCGTCGGTGCCGATGTCTCGGAGTTCGGCAAAGTTCGGTCGGATGGCGCTCAGAGCAAAGCTTACGAAGTCGCCGTGGATGCTGCGTCGGAAGCGATTGCAAACGCCCGCATGCCAGTGATCGCCGTTCTTGCCGGCTACTGCCTCGGCGGTGGTTGCCATCTGGCAATGGCTTGCGACTTTCGCTTCGCCGAGCGCGACGCCGCAATCGGAATTCCGGCTGCGAAGCTGTCGATCGTCTATGGCGTTCGCAGCACGCAGCGGCTGATGTCCCTGGTCGGACTGACCAACGCCAAGCGCGTACTCTACTCGGCGGACCGGTACACGGCGGCCGAGGCCGCATCGATGGGGCTAGTCGATGAAGTATCGGCAGACCCGATGAGCGATGCCCTGCAATACGCAAAACGTATCGGCGCGCTTGCCCCACTCTCGGTTGAGGGCGCGAAGCGAATCCTGACGGGCATTGCGATGGGTGAGGGGAGGCTGGATGTCGCGGAGGCAAATGCCTTCATAGACCGCGTATCCGACAGCGCCGACTACAGGGAAGGCCGTCGGGCATTTGCCGAGAAGCGGTCTCCGGATTTCCGAGGAAGTTGAGGATCACGTAGATGAAGATGCACGTATTGTCAGGTGGTCGATTGCGAATGCGCAAGAGCATCTATTTCCCGGACGTCGCCAAGGATGCCACGATCGAGATGCCGGTGTCCTGCATCTTGTTAAAGCACCCCAAGGGCAATGTGTTGTTCGACACCGGTTGCCACCCCTCTGCTGCGACAGATCCGGAAGGCCGCTGGGGCGCGTTGGCGAAAGTCATGACGCCGATCATGGCGAGGGAAACGAATATTTTAACCGAACTCCAGGCGGTCGGGGTGGAGCCCGACGAAATCAATTTTGTCATTTGTTCTCACCTTCATCCAGACCACTGCGGCTGCAATGAGTTCTTTCAGATGGCGACCGTAGTCGTGCACGACCGTGAACTTGCGGCTGCCAAGGAGCCGGGAGCGACGAATGCCGGGTATCTATCCGCAGACTGGGATCATCCCATGCCCATGCGAGTAGTCGATAAGGAGACCGATCTCTTCGAGGACGGACGCATCGTGCTCATTCCGTTGCCCGGTCACACCCCGGGCATGATGGGAGCCTTGGTCCAACTCGACCGGGATGGACAATTTCTGCTGGCGTCCGATGCGGTCGGCCTGCGGGCAAACCTCGACCACGACTTCATCCCGAAGAACACCTGGAATGTCGAACAGTGTCGACAGTCCTTCGCCGAGGTCCGGCGTCTTGAGAAGGCGGGCGCTAAAGTCATCTGCGGCCACGATCTCGAACAATGGGATGCCCTCCGCAAGGGTACGGACGCGTACGAATAGGCTGCACCCTGCGGCGCACTCGGATCACTAATTGAAAAAAAACAGAACGGAGAATTTCAGATGGATATGGAACTCAAGGGTAAAGTCGCACTGGTCACTGGATCCGCACGCGATGTAGGTCGGGAAATCGCGCTGTCGCTTGCCTCAGAAGGCGCGGCCGTCGCGGTCAACTACAATGGTTCGGCCGAGAAGGCGAAGCAGGTGGTTGCCGATATCGAGAGCCGGGGCGGCCGGGCGATCGCATATAAGGCAGACGTCGCCGACTTCGGTCAGGTGAGCGCCATGGTCGAGAAGGTCGTGGCAGATCTCGGCGGTCTCAATATCGTCGTCAATAATGCGGGGGTTGCTCTGCGCAACCGTTTCATCGACACCACTCCGGAAGAGTGGAAGAAGCAGATCGACATCTGCCTTTACGGCGCGATTCACATTTCGAAGGCGGCGGCGCCGCATCTGCAGAAAGCCGGCGACGGCCGCATCATCGCGCTGGTCGGTGACTCCTCGCGCGTCGGCGAATCGGGGCTGGCGATCGTTGCCGCCGCGCGCAGCGGCGTCATTGCTCTGATGAAGTCGCTCGCCCGTGAAATGGGCCGTTTCGGGACGACGGCAAACACGCTCTCGCTCGGTCTGATTGAGACGCCGCACGACCTCGAATGGGTCAACGCCAACCGCGAGAAACTGACCAAGCTTTACCCGCTCAAGCGCCTCGGTTTCCCGTCCGACATCGCGCCGATGGTTTCGCTTCTGGCCTCCAAGCATGGCGCCTGGATCACCGGCCAGACCATCAGCATCAGCGGCGGCTTCAGCATGGTTTGACGCCGGAAAGGCGGAGGGCGGTTCAATGATTCACACGGATCTCATCGCGACCATACCCGATCTGCTTGCGCGGCATGCCGCGCAACGCGGCTCGCAGACCGCATATCGTGATCATAAATCGAGTGTCACTTATGCTGCCCTTGCCGACCGCACGGCTCGGCTTGCGGGGCATCTTGCAGATCTCGGCGTGGAGCCTGGCGAGAAAGTCGCGATCTTCCTGCCCAATTCTGTCGAATGGGTGGAGAGTTGCTTTGCGATCAACCGCGCCGAAGCGGTAAGCGTGCCGATCAGTCACGATGCCACGGAATCCGAAATCCTGTATCGTCTGCAGGATGCGGGCTGCACGGCGATCATCACAACCGATGATCGTTCACAGCTCGTGGCCAAGCTGAAAGATCAGGCGCCCACTCTGCGGGCGGTCGTCCTTGTCGGCCAGGGCAAGGCTCTCGGGACTGTCGCTCGGTACTCCGACATGGCGACGACGGCACCCAAGACTGCGCCTCGTGACGGCATGGGGATTCAAGAGCCAGCCTTCATCATCTACACGTCAGGAACAACGGGGCGCGCCAAGGGCGTCCTGCTGTCGGTCCACAGCATGCTGTGGGTCGTGGCGGCATGCTGGGCACCGATTGCGCAGCTTTCCGACGCCGACGTCGTGCTGTCGCCTCTGCCGCTCTTCCATTCGTATGCGCTGAACTTGTCCGTCCTCGGAATTCTCGCAACGGGAGCAACCGAGCACATTATGGAGAAATTCTCGGTCAAGGAGGCGGTTCGTCTTCTGAAAACCGGAGAGTTCACTGTCCTGCCCGGCGTCCCGACGATGTTCCACTACCTTCTGGAAGCAACTCGGGACGATCTCCACGCTATATTCCCGTCTCTCCGCGTCAGTATGTCTGCGGGAGCGATCCTGCCCGCGGCGCTCAACCGCGAATTCGAAGAGCGGTTCGGTATCAAGCTGCTCGACGGATACGGCATCACCGAGACCTCGACCATGGTCACTATGAACGGTCTCGATGGTGCGCGGGTGATGGGATCGTGCGGTTTGCCGCTTCAGGGCGTTGCCGTGCGCATTGTTTCGCCGGCGTCGAACCTGGATGCAGCGGTCGGCGAGGAAGGCGAGCTCATCGTTCGCGGTCCCAACCTGATGAGCGGCTATCACAACAAGCCGGAGGAAACCGCGTCTGCGCTCAAAAATGGCTGGTACCACACCGGTGATCTGGCGCGCAGTGACATCAATGGGTTTCTGACAATTACAGGCCGCTTGAAGGAATTGATCATCCGCGGCGGGCAGAACATCGCGCCCGCCGAAATCGAGGAGGTCGTCGATGCGTTCGAGGGCGTAGTTGAATGCGCCGTCGTGGGCGTACCGCACGACCTTCTGGGTGAGGTGCCTGCCTTGTTCGTTGTCCCGCGGGCCAATACAGAACTCGTCGGGACGGCGATCCTCGATCACTGCAAGATCCATCTTTCCTCCTACAAGGTGCCAGCCTCGGTTCACTTCGTGAAAGAAATTCCACGCACCGGCTCGGGAAAGATCATCCGCTTCAAGCTTAAAGAGTCGCTGGCGGCTCCAATCGATAAGGCCTCATGACCATGACATTGAAGTCATCCCTGAAAGACCAGTCTCTGCTTCGCGATGCCTGCTATGTCGACGGCGCGTGGATCGCGGCCGAGCAGGGAGAGACGATCACGGTCGAAAATCCGGCCAACGGAGAGAGTATCGGCAGCGTTCCGAAGATGGGAGCCGCAGAGACGAACAGGGCGATCGAGGCCGCCAATGATGCACTGCCGTCATGGCGCGGCCGCACCGCCAAGGAGCGGTCCGCCGTTCTGCGGCGTTGGTTCGATCTGATGATGGCGAACCAGGAGGATCTCGCCAGGATCATGACCGCCGAACAGGGGAAGCCGTTGGCGGAGAGCCGGGGTGAGATTGCGTATGCCGCAAGCTTCATTGAATGGTTCGCGGAAGAAGGAAAGCGAGTCTATGGCGATACGATTCCCTCGTTCTCGTCCGATCGGCGCATCGTGGTCCTCAAACAGCCGATTGGTGTATGCGCCGCAATCACTCCCTGGAATTTTCCTGCCGCGATGATCACTCGAAAGGCCGGTCCCGCTCTCGCGGCTGGCTGCACGATGGTTGTGAAGCCCGCGAGTCAGACCCCGCTCTCCGCGCTCGCACTTGCCATCCTGGCCGAGCGCGCTGGCGTGCCGAAGGGGGTGTTTTCAGTCGTGACTGGCTCGGCGGCGGCAATCGGTGGTGAAATGACGTCGAATCCAATCGTCCGGAAAGTGACGTTCACCGGATCGACGGAAATCGGTAAAATGCTGATGCAGCAAAGTGCATCGACAGTGAAACGGACCTCGATGGAATTGGGTGGCAATGCACCGTTCATCATCTTCGATGACGCTGACATTGATGCTGCGGTGAAAGGGGCCATGGCGTCGAAGTATCGCAATGCTGGGCAGACCTGCGTATGCGTGAACCGAATCTTCGCCCAGGATGCCATCTATGAGCGTTTCGTCGAGCGCTTGACGCAAGCCGTGCGCGCTCTCCGCGTGGGGGATGGGTTCGAGGATGGTGTTACCATCGGGCCGCTTATCAACACTGCGGCCGTCGAAAAGGTTGAGGAACACATCAAGGATGCGACTGGCAAGGGTGCGCGGATTGCCGCCGGCGGTCGCCGGCACCACCTGGGTCGTACGTTCTTCGAGCCGACCATTCTCACCGACGCGACGCCGGATATGCTCATCTTCCGAGAAGAAACATTCGGACCCGTCGCGCCAATCTTCCGGTTCAAGACCGAAGAAGAGGCGATCAAGCTCGCCAACGACACAGAGTTCGGCTTGGCAGCGTACTTCTACGGTCGCGACATCGGCCGCATCTGGCGAGTTGCCGAAGCGCTCGAGTACGGTATGGTTGGAATCAACGAGGGCATCATCTCCACGGAGGTCGCACCATTTGGAGGTGTGAAGGAGAGTGGAAACGGGCGCGAAGGTTCCAAATATGGCATCGAGGACTATCTTGAGATCAAATATCTCTGCATGGGAGGAATTTGATGGCAATCGCGAATTTCTCTCCGGCGACTATCGACTGGATTCCGACAGAAGTTGAGGGTTGGCGCAAATGAGGGTGGTTCTTCTCGGTCCGCCGGGGGCGGGCAAGGGGACGCAGGCAGTTCGTTTGGTGGAACGTCACAACATCGTTCAGCTATCCACAGGTGACATGCTGCGTGCTGCCGTGGCTGCCGAGACCGACATCGGCCTGAAGGCGAAGGATATCATGGCTGCTGGTGGTCTCGTTCCAGACAAAGTCGTGATCGGAATCATCTCGGACCGGATCGAGCAGCCCGATGCGGCCAATGGCTTCATCCTCGACGGCTTTCCGCGTACGGTGCCGCAAGCCGAAGCGCTGGATGCACTGCTGACCTCGAAGGGGCTTGTGCTCGACGCTGCAATCGAACTGCGCGTCAATGAAAACGAACTGCTAAAGCGCGTCGAAGCGCGTGTGGCGCAGATGACCGCGCGTGGCGAGACGATACGCGCCGACGATACTCCGGAAGTGCTGTCGAAGCGCCTCGGGAGCTATCGGGCCTCGACCGCACCCCTCGTGCACTACTATTCGGAAAAGGGAGCGCTTTTAACCTTTGATGGCATGAAGTCCATCGACCAGGTGGAAGCGGAGATCGGTCACCACCTGTCAGCGCCGATCTCTATATAGGCTCAAGAATTCGCGTGTAGCGCAGGCGCTACGTCACGTATGGGCATATGGTTGGCGGCCGCATCGACTGTAAATTATGGTTTTACGATGAGGCTTCCGGAACGAGCTTCCAGAGAAGTCTGAGGATCTTTGTAGCGTCATCCATGTCGAGACGTTCGAGCATTCTCGCTTGGTGCTTTGCAAAACGCTCCTTGAGGATCGCCAGCAATTGGTGGCCGGGTTTGGTGAGGTTGATCAGCCTCACGCGGCCGTCGTCCGCGAACGTTGCGCGCACAGCCAAGCCGCGCTGTTCCAGCTTATTGATGATCGGAACCATCCTTGGTCGTTCGACGTCAAGCGCAAGAGCTAAATCTGCCTGATTGATGCCCGGATTGTCCGCAACGACGGCGAGAACCGAAAACTCGACGGCTGTTACGCGATGTTCGTCGAATGACCGGTAGATGTCCTGGAATACGGCTATCTGCGCGCGCTTAATCGCGTAACCGATCGTGCCTTCAAGATACGACATATCTGTCGTCTTCGAAGAACTCGGCGCGTCAGCCGGCGCGGCTCGCGAGGGTTGGTTCGAACTCGGTTTGCGAGGTTTGGGACGAAGCTTCTTTGATACTTGGCTGGCCACGCGATTCTCCGATGAGCGGACTCACTATAGCGGAAAAGACGCCGGGAGGCGTTCAATTCGGTTTGCGCAATATAGATAATGGTGTTATCTATATTGCAACAATTGCTCAAGGCAGATTGATGGGGAGGTGGCCGTGCTTAGTCTGAGCGAATCCAAAACGACGATCATTGAAGGACCGGCGGTCAAATCGCTCGGCTTCAGAAGCGTCGGCGAGATGCTTGCGAGCGCGGCGGCACATGCGCCGTTACGTTTATTCCTGGAACAGCGTGTCCCCGGTGGATGGATCTCACTCAACTATCAAGACGCCGATCGACAAAGCGATCTGATTGCCAATGCGCTGGTCGCACGTGGGCTGGGGCCGGAAAGGCCGCTGGCTATTCTGTCGCAGAATTCGATCGCACATGCCTTGATGAGTCTGGGAGCCATGAAGGCAGGAATTCCCGTCGCCCCCATATCCGTAGCCTATTCGCAAAGCGAGGATATCCGTCGGTTGCAGGCTATTCTGTCACTGCTGACCCCGGGTGCCGTTTTCGCGCAGGACGAGAACGTATGCGCCAACGGTTTTCAGTTCGCGCAAAGCCTCGGGATTCCCGCGATTGTCGCGGAAACCAAGAGGCCGGGGCAGGTCACCTCGCTCGATGATCTCGTTGACGAGGGCCGCGCCCTGAGGGCGCCCTTGGTCTCGCCGTCCCAGGAAACCGTTGCGAAAGTCCTGTTCACCTCGGGCTCTACCGGGGCACCGAAAGGTGTGATCGTGACTCACGGGATGATGTGCTCGAACCAAGAGGCCATCCTGCAGAACTGGCCCTTTCTCGCAGAAGAGCCGTTGTGTGTTGTGGACTGGTTGCCGTGGAATCACGTGTTCGGCGGCAATCTGGTCTTCAACGCAGTCATGCGGAACGCCGGTACGCTGGTGATCGACTATGGTCGACCGCTGCACGGCCATTTCCAGCAGACCATTGACAACATCAAGCGGTCGCCGCCGACCATGCATCTATCCGTTCCTGGAAGCCTTACGGAGCTGGTTAGGGCCATGAGGACGGATGAAGATCTCGCCGTCAGGTTTTTCAGTCGTCTTCGCGCAATCTTCTCGGCGGGCGCAGCTCTTCCCGAAACGACATGGGATCAACTTCGGGAGTTGGCGGGAAAACACGGGCGAGCCAATTTCCAAATCTACATCGGTTGGGGCTCAACCGAGACTTCTCCCGTGGTCTCGATCACGCCGCCGGACAACAGGCATTGCAACAATTTGGGCGCTCCCGTCGCCGGTGCGGCAATCAAGCTCGTCGCGGCCGACGGTCGTACGGAACTGCGTCTGCGTGGACCGATGGTCACGCCCGGCTATTGGCGCAACCCGCAGGCCACGGCGGATGCATTCGACGAGGACGGATACTACCGGATCGGGGATGCCGGGCGGCTCGTTGATCCGTTTGATGCAGGCAAGGGGGTGCTGTTCGACGGGCGGGTCGCAGAAAATTTCAAACTGACTACGGGCACTTGGGTCCAGGTCGGCAAAGTCCGTGTCTCGGCCATCAGCGCCGCAGCTCCGGCGATTCAGGATGCTGTCGTGGCCGGGCAAGACCGCGACGAAGTCGGGCTTCTGATCTTTCCGAGTCTGGCGGGATGCCGCGAGGTCGCGGGAAAGCCCAATGCGACGCTCGAGACACTCGTCGCCGATCCCGCCGTGCGGCGGCACCTACTCAAAAGCCTCTCGGAGTTGGCGCGAGGCGGATCGTCGATGCGCATCGGCCGGGCCCTCCTCATGACAGAGCCGCCTTCGATGGGCGACGGAGAGATCACCGACAAAGGATATCTCAACCAGCGCGCTGTCCTGAGCCGACGCAAAGATCTCGTGGATTTGCTGTTCGGCGATCCGCCGTCAGCAGAAATCATCTTCCCATCCGCAACATGAAGGACGTCTCCCATGGCTGAAGGCATTTTTATCGTCAGCGGCGCGCGCACCGCCATCGGCTCGTTCGGCGGCAGTCTCAAAGACAAGTCGCCCACAGCGCTCGGCGCCGTCGCTGCGCGCGCGGCAATTTCGCGCGCCGGACTCGAACCTGGCGAGGTCGACAATTCCGTGTTCGGAACGGTTATCCCCACCGAGGCAGCCGATCTGTTTCTCGGGCGCACCGTGGCCGTCGAGGCCGGCATGTCGACCGATTCGCAAGGGCTCACCGTTAACCGACTGTGCGGGTCGGGCGCACAAGCCATCATCAGTGCGGCGCAGATGATCCGGCATGGTGACTCGAAGATCGCGATCGCAGGCGGTGCCGAGTCCATGAGCCGCTCGCCATTCTCGATCATGGGCATGCGATACGGTCACAAGATGGGCGATGCCGTCATCTATGACTGGTTGACAAATACGCTCGCCGATCCGTTCGGCCACGGCGCGATGGGGTGCACAGCAGAAAACGTTGCCGAACTGCATCAGATTTCGCGGACGCGCCAGGACGAATTCGCCCTTGTCAGTCAGAGCCGTGCGGGCGCGGCAATCAACGAGGGGCGGTTCAAAGAGCAGATTGTCCCGATCGAACTCAAGACACGCAAGGGCACGACCACGTTCGACACCGACGAACATCCCCGTTTCGGTGCCAATATGGATGATCTCGCCAAGCTGAAGCCGGCGTTCCGGCAGAATGGCACGGTCACCCCGGGCAATGCGTCGGGCATCAATGACGGCGGCGCCGCGGTGGTTTTAGCCAGCGAGTCGGAAGTCGTGCGCAGAAACCTGTCGCCGCTCGGTCGGCTTGTATCGTGGGGCCTTGCCGGGGTGCCGCCGGAAATCATGGGTGTCGGGCCCGTCAAGGCCGTGCCGATTGCACTCGAGCGCTCCGGTCTCACGCTGGCGGACATCGATGTCATCGAATCCAACGAGGCCTTCGCGGCCCAGGCGCTCGCGGTTTGTGATGGGCTCGGCCTCTCTTCAGACAAGATCAATCCCAATGGCGGCGCCATTGCACTCGGCCATCCACTCGGCGCGACGGGCGCGATCCTCACCGTCAAGGCGCTCTACGAACTGCGTCGGATCGGGGGGCGATATGCCGTCGTGACGATGTGCATCGGCGGTGGACAGGGCATCGCGCTGGTCGTCGAAAGCCTCAACTAATCCGAACTATGCATCCCAAAATCCGAGAACCTGATTCATGAATATGAGAGCCGTCGAGAATTCCGAAGCGTCGACAGCGGTACGGTCCGACATCCCCCACGCAACAACCGTAAACGCGCTGTTCGCGGACCGTGACCTCCGCAAGGTGACCGTCATCGGGGCGGGCTCGATGGGATCGGGCATCGCAGCGCTGCTGGCGAGTGCCGGCGTGTCCGTTCGCTTGCTGGACATGGCGGGGCCGGTAAATGATCGCAATGCGATCGCGCAAGGTGGCGTCCAGCGGCAGCTCAAGGCCGAGGGGTTTATCCATCCGGCTGCCGCGGCGCTGGTGGAAGTCGGCAATCTCGATGATGACCTTCAGACGATCGGAGATTCAGACTGGATCGTCGAGGCGATCGTCGAAGATCTCGCAATCAAGCGGGAACTGTTCGTCCGCATCGAGCGGTACCGCAGGGAAAACGCGATCGTCTCATCCAACACCTCAACAATACCGCTCAAAGATCTGATTGAAGGTCGATCCGATCGGTTCAGACAAAATTTTGCAATCACCCATTTCTTCAACCCGCCGCGTCGGATGCAGTTGCTGGAAGTTATCCAGGGCCATGCGGACCGCGAGGCTCATCTTCGCGTCGAGCGCTGGGCGACGGAGTTGCTCGGCAAGTCCGTTGTCGCATGCCGTGACACGCCGGGCTTCATCGCCAATCGCATCGGCAATTACTGGATGTCGGTGGCGTCGCTGGAAGCAATAAAGGCGGGGATTACGGTAGAAGAAGCTGACGCGACAGTGGGACAGCCTTTCGGCGTGCCGCGCACCGGCGTGTTCGGCCTGTTCGACTTTGTCGGCATCAATCTTGTCCCGCTGGTTTGGGAAAGCCTGCTTGGCATGTTGCCGCAGGACGACGCGCATCACCGCCACGATATCACCGACGATGCGCTGTTCGCATCGATGCTGCGGCGAGGGCTTACGGGGCGGTTCGGCCCCGGCGGCTTCTACCGCCGGGCATTGCCGGACGGCAGCAAGGTCGATGAAGTTATCGATTTGCAGAGTGGCGAGTATCGTCAGCGTCAATCTCCGTCTCCGGCGGACTATCGCGGTCTTCGCGCGCTATGCGAGAGCGCCGGCTCTGCGGGTGATTACGCATGGAAGGTATTATCCCATCTGGTCCAGTACTCGGCTGGCATCGCATCCGAGATTGCGGATGACATCGACGCCATCGATCTGGCGATGCGCATCGGCTACAACTGGAAGTTCGGACCATTCGAGCTTGCAGACGAAGTCGGAGCCGATTGGATCGTCGCGCGGCTGGAGCAGGAGGGCAGAGACGTTCCTCCTCTGCTTCGGGAAGCCGCCAGCCGCGGCGGTTTTCGACCGCAAGTCGCGTCAACGACGGCCAGCCGAGAAAGAGCGGGCCGACAGCTTCGACTGATCGACATCAAGCAGAAGAGTGCGCCTATCTACCGCAATTCTTCGGCATCGCTCTGGGATATCGGCGATGGCGTGGCCTGCCTTGAGATTCACACCAAGCTGAATGCGTGCGACGAGCATGTGGTGGAGGCACTGCAGGAGGCGGTCCGGCTCGTGCCGCATGGTCACCGAACCCTTACGATCGGCTCCGGCGAAGGACGGGCCTTTTCGGCTGGCGCCAAGCTCGACGTGTTTATCGCGCACGTGAAGGCAAACGATTGGGCTGGTCTGCGCAATTTCGTTGCGTCGGGACAGAGCGCATTGCTGGCGTTGAAATATGCACCATTTCCCGTGGTTGCCGCGAGCTGGGGACTGGCCCTCGGGGGTGGCTGTGAACTGATGATGCATTGCGATGCTATCGTCGCCCATTCCGAACTGCAGGCCGGATTTCCCGAGCGAAATGCGGGAATCATTCCGGGCTGGGGTGGCGGGACGCAACTTTTGCTACGGCATCTTGAGCGCGGTGCGGCTCCCGAGGCCGCCGCGCTTCAGGCTTTCATCACGATCGTTGGATGCGACATCTCGCGCTCGGCACTGTTCGCACGTGACGCTGCGTTGTTGCGACCGGGCGATCATGTCCTGATGAGCCAGGCGCATGTCCTCGACCGTGCAAAAACCCTGGCGCTCAAGCTGGTTGACGATTACCGCGCGCCGGACTTTGCGGCCATCATGATCAGCGGATCGCAAGGACGGACCGCGTTGCAAGCAAAGATCGACGCCGAACTCGCCGAGCGGAAGTTTACACAAACGGACGCCGGTATCGCCGAGGAATTGGCCATCGTGCTGACCGGCGGGGCGTCCGCAGACCTGCAAATTTCCGAGACCGCGATGATGGCGTTGGAAGTTGATGCAATCGTCGAACTCGCCAAGCGGGCATCGACGCTGGCCCGCCTTGAACATTTGCGGTCGACCAACAAGCCGCTGCGCAACTGAACCAAAGTACTTGGGACAAGAAACCGAGGAGAAGGAAGGCGCGAAACTGGGGTTCAATACTCGAACACAAAAATCAAAACGGAGGAAATGAAATGAATAGGAAAATCCACGGAGTGCTGATGGCATCAGCCATCGCACTTGCAAATGTCGGTGGTGCAGCGGCACAGGAGAAGGCCGTTAAGATTGGCGTGCTCAACGATCAATCGGGCTTTTACGCCGACGTATCGGGTCCGGGATCGACGCTGGCAGCACAAATGGCGGTTGAGGACTCCGGTCTGACAAAAAAAGGCTGGAAAATCGAGGTTGTCGTTGGCGACCACCAGAACAAGCCGGATGTTGGCGTCAATATCGCCCGCCAGTGGTTCGACCGGGAAAACGTCAATGTCGTCGTTGACGTCGTGACGTCTTCGGTTGCACTGGCGGTAAACAATCTCGTCAAGGAAAAGAACAAGGTCATGCTGGCGTCCGGCGCTGGGACGTCCGATCTGACCAATAGCCAATGCTCGCCCAATACCATCCAGTGGACTTACGACACCTACATGCTGGCGCATGGCACCGGCACGGCGGTGACCAAGAACGGCGGCGACAGCTGGTTCTTTCTGACGGCAGATTACACCTTCGGAGCGGCCCTGGAACGCGACACGACCAGCGCGGTGAAGGCGAACGGCGGCAAGGTCATGGGATCGGTCAGACATCCGACCAATATTCCGGATTTCTCTTCGTTTCTGCTGCAGGCACAGTCGTCAAAAGCGAAGGTCGTCGGTCTTGCCAACGCCAGCGGCGACACGGTGAATTCGATCAAGCAGGCGGCGGAGTTCGGGATCGTAAAGGGCGGCCAGAAACTGGCCGGGATGGTTCTATTGATCACCGATATCCACGCGATCGGACTTAATACTGCGCAGGGCCTGAATTTCACGGAGCCGTTCTATTGGGACATGAATGAGGGTACTCGCGAATTCTCGAACCGCTTCCAAAAGCGGATGAAAGGCCAAAGCATGCCGACGATGATGCATGCGGGCGTGTACTCATCGCTGCTTCATTATTTCAAAGCGCTAGAAGCGTTAGGGGGCAATTTCGACGATGGCATCAAGATCGTTGAAAAGATGAAATCTCTGCCGACGGAAGACGTCCTCTTTGGCAAAGGCGTGGTGCAGTCCAATGGACGGAAGATCCATCCGGCCTATCTGTTCGAGGTGAAGACACCTTCAGAATCCAAGAAGCCATGGGATTATTACAAGCTGGTCGCCACGATCCCGGCCGAAGAGGCGTTCATGCCGCTGAGCGAGAGTACTTGCCCGCTCTTGAAGAAGTGAGACTGACGGCCTGGCGACAGCAATCGCCAGGCCGCGTTGTCGCCGGCATACATGTCCGTGTGCAAGGTGAAAGTGCGTCCTAGTAATAGGAGTTTGCTCCTTTACGGAGCGTCTCCCACTCCTTCAGATCGTGGCTGCAAATCACTTTCACACCCGACCTTTCCAGCTTGCGAATGTCCTCGAATGATCTGAGGAAGAGTTCTGGATTCCAAGTATTGCGTGGCACCGTATTGTTATCGAGATTCTCGCGCAAGCTAAGCGCGTCGGACGGCAGCAAGAATTCGCCATCCTTGTCGAGCTTGACCAAAGCACCGGTCAGGCCCTGCGAATGACCTGGCAGCGGGATCAGGTTGATCTTGCCATCGCCGAACAGGTCGATCGGGCCTGTGATCACTTCCATGCGCTGCGGATGATCCCAGTCGGCATCGAGATAGCCGCTCTCGATCGCCCCGGGCTCCTTGGCCGCCTTCAATTCGAACTCGTGTACGTAGAACGTTGCCTTATTGAAGAACTGATTGCAGCCGCAGTGATCGGTATGGAGATGCGAGCAGACGACGACGTCGATATCGTCGGGAGCGAGACCCATAGCCTTCAGACTGTTGAGCACGTGATCGCCCGACGACATGTTCGGGATCATGTATTTGGCGAGGATGCCTAGACGTCCTTCTGGATCATCCGCGACGTCGGGATGGCAACCGGTGTCGAACAGCACATTGCCTTGTGCGTGGCGCAGCAGGATGCATGAAACCGGAAGGTCGATCATTTCGCCGCGCGGCGCATCGGGAACGAAAGTGCGCTTCACCATCTTGAGGCGGCCACCCGACAGGATGTTCATTTTCATTTCGGCGTTTCCGTTTTTCTTGGTTCGTCGTGATGCAACGTGGCGAACAATCCTGGCGCGCGTCAACCGCACAACGGCAACGAGCGGCAGAAAATCGCGCTGAGAATGCCCGTCAAAACTCATATGCAGTTTTAAGAAATGCCTTATCGATTTGACACCGCAATTGCTTCGCAGATAGCGTGGACACCGGATGTGAGCAGGTCTTCACAAGAAAGAGCCGCGTCGCATCCTGGATAAAGCATGCATGGGTTCTGGCAGGCCGCTCTGCAGGTTTGTCGTAACAGTGTGCTTCGTGTCCACATGGGAGATGCAACGTTGATGTACACCGTGCACAGCATGTTCGCTGCCGCGGCTGACGCCACGGCCCATCGGCCGTTTCTTTGTGTGCCAGCGCGGTCCGATCGCCCATACTTTCCTGAAGGGATCGAGTTCACCTATGGCGACATTGCATTTGGTGTTGATCAGTTACGAACGCGTTACTCCGAAGCCGGGTACGGTCACGGTCATCGCGTTTGCCTGCTTTTGGAGAACAGGCCTGATCTGATCGTTCACTGGCTCGCACTCAACGCAATCGGCGTCTCCGTGGTGCCGATTAATCCTGCCTATCGGTCTGCCGAAATCGAATATCTGCTGTCGCATGCCGAGCCGGTGCTGGTGGTCACCCTGCACGGGCAGCGCCAACTCGAAGCCGCCGTGGAGAGGATTGGCGGGGAGATTGCGGTTCTTCGCGTCGACGGCGGCGACCTTGGCCGTAGCATCGCGCAGATCCCATCGGCACTGCGGAAGCCGCCGCGTGACGATGTGCCGACCAGCATGAGCGAGGCCGCGCTGCTCTACACGTCGGGGACGACGGCCCAGCCGAAGGGTTGTATCCTCACGAACGAATATTTCATCGTCACCGGGCGCTGGTATTTGAGCCGCGGTGGGGAGGCGACCTATCACGTCGGGATGGAGAGGCTGTACAGCCCATTACCGCTGTTTCATATGGCCGGGCTCGCCTGCACCTTCATGGCGATGGTGTTGTCCGGTGGCTGTCTGATCCTGCCGGAGCGCTTCAATCCACGATATGCATGGAGCGACATCGTCAGCTGCCGGGCCACCGTGCTACATTATCTCGGTGTCATCGTCGCAGCGCTTCTCGGACAGCCTGAAACGGAGGACGAGCGGCGCCACGCGCTACGATTTTCGTTGGGCGTCGGTGCCAATCCCGATTTGCGTGCTCGCGCGCGTGCCCGTTTTGGCATTGCCTTCATCGAGGGCTGGGGCATGACGGAAACCGGCCGCAGTCCGTTCAACACTACGGAGCCGCGGCATCTCGAGCTGAATTCCATCGGTCGCAGCGAAGCCTGCTTCGAGATGAAGGTGGTTGATGCGGAGGACGATCGGGTTCCGAACGGAGTGGTCGGCGAATTGTGCGTACGGCACTCCGCGGCAACGCCGCGCAAGGGCTTCTTCTCAGGCTATCTGAAAAACCCGGATGCCACCGAAGCGGCGTGGCGCAATGGCTGGTTTCATACCGGCGACAGCGCCTGGCAGCATGACGACGGTGCGGTCATCTTCGTGGACCGGCTCAAGCATCTGATCCGGCGGTCGGGCGAGAACATCTCGGCGGCCGAGGTGGAGGGCGTGCTGCTCTCGTTTCCGCTGGTCCGGCAGGCTGCTGTCGTTCCCGCCCACGATCCCGTACGCGAAGAAGAGGTGGCCGCCTTTGTCGTCGTCGACGGGGAGGCCGATCGATCCGCGGCGACCGCAAGCGAAGTATTCCGACACTGCGCTGCGCGGATCGCGCCATACAAGCTTCCGGCATGGATCAAATTCGTCGACGAACTGCCGATGACATCCACAAACAAGATCCAAAAACACCAATTGCTCGAACCAAAGCGTGATCCGGAGACGTATCCCGGAATGCTCGACTTTCGTGCCGACAAGACTGCCGCGATCAAGACGGCCAATCAATAAACACGGGGAGAAATACATGACGGGACATTTCTTGAGAGCGGCAGGTGGCGCCGCTTTCGGGCTATTGCTCGCAATGCAGGCCGTACAGGCGCAGGTCTCGGACGATGTCGTCAAGATCGGCGTCCTGACCGATCAGACCGGCCTTTATGCCGATGCAGCCGGGCCCGGCGCGGTCGAGGCAGTGCGCATGGCGATCGCGGATTTCGGCGGAAAGGTGAAAGGAAAATCGATTCAGATGGTCGATGCTGACCATCAGAACAAGGCGGATATCGGCGCCACAATCGCGCGCCGCTGGTACGATCAGGAAAACGTCGACATCATCGTCGACTTTGCGAATTCCGCCGTAGCATTCGCGGTCTCCGAACTGGCGAAGCAGAAGAATAAAGCCATTCTGATTTCGTCGGCCGGCTCGTCGGATCTCACCGGCAAGGGGTGCTCGCTCAATTCGGTGCAGTGGACCTACAACACTTACGCGCTCGCCAACAGCACCGCGCGCGCACTTGTGAAAGAGGGCGCAAAGAGTTGGTACTTCGTTACGGTCGATTATGCGTTCGGTCACGCTCTGCGCAACGATGCTGCAAAGACCGTTGAAAAGGTCGGCGGCTCGGTGGTGGGGGATGTCCGTCACCCCCTCAACAGCATGGATTTCTCGTCCTATCTGCTGCAGGCGCAATCATCGAATGCCGACGTCATCGCGTTCGCCAATACCGGTGGCGATCTCGCCAATTCGATTCGCCAGGCGCAGGAATTCGGCCTCGCCAAGGGCAAGCGCAAATTGGCGGCCTTTCTGATGCAGACCAGTGACATTCACGCCATCGGACTTCAGACCGCCCAAGGCCTGGAGTTGACCACCGCCTTCTACTGGGATCTCGACGACAAGACGCGCGAATTCACCGCGCGCTACATGGCCAAGACCGGCAAACGGCCGACCATGGTGCAAGCGGGCCTTTACTCTGCCGTGATGAATTACCTGAAGGCGGTGGACAAATCCGGCACCGACGAAGGGCTCAAGGTCATTGCCCAGATGAAGACCATGCCGATCGACGACTTCTTCGCGCGCAATGCCTATCTGCGCGAGGACGGGCAATTGATCCACGACATGTATGTGGTCCAGGTCAAGTCGCCATCGGAATCCAAGGGCGCATGGGACTACGAGAAACTTATGCAGGTGATCCCTGGCAAGGAGGCGTTTGTGACGCCGGAGGAAAGCGCATGCCCGCTGCTGAAAAAGTGAACCGCCACCGTTCGTGGTCGACTGTGTGGAGCGAGCACCGATGACTGACCAGCCCCTTCTGTTTACGCCGATCGAGATTCGTGATCTCCGGCTTAAGAACCGCGTGGTCGTATCGCCGATGGCGACCTATTCCGCCCGCAACGGTTTCGCCACTGACTGGCACGTCAGCCATGTCGGCAAGCTGGCGGCCGGCGGTGCCGGGCTCGTCTTCGTCGAGCAGAGTTCGGTCAGCGTGCAAGGACGCATCACCCATGGCTGCCTCGGTATCTGGGATGACGCGCATATGTCGGGCCTGGCCAAACTCGCCAGGCTCATTCACGACCTCAATGCAAAGGCGGCGATTCAGATTGCGCATGGCGGCCGCAAGTCTTCGTCGCAGCGGCCTTGGGAGGGGGGCGAGCCGCTTGGTGAGACCGATGTCGCCGCACGCGGCGAAGGACCATGGGACATCGCGGCATCGAGCAGTATACCGTTCGACAATGGCTGGCCGGCGCCGCATATGATGACGGCGACCGATATCGACCAGACCGTCGACGACTACCGCGCAGCATTCCGCCGCGCGCGCGAAGCAGGCTATGATGTTGTCGAGCTACATTGCGCGCACGGCTATCTGATGCATTCGTTCCTGTCGCCGCTCGCCAACAACCGCAACGACGACTTTGGCGGATCGCGCGAGAACCGCATGCGGCTGCCGCTGCGGATCGCCGCCGTGATGCGTGAAGAATGGCCGGATCATCTGCCCGCGCTGGTTCGAATATCCTCCGTTGACGGCGTCGATATCGGTTGGTCGATTGAGGACTCGGTTGCCTTCGCGATAGAACTCAAGAAAATCGGCATCGACATGGTCGATTGCTCTTCAGGCGGCATGAAGCTGCCGCGCGGGAATTCGCTGGTGTCGCGTATGCCGGGTTTCCAAGTGCCGTTCGCCGAGCAGATCCAGCGTGAGGCGGCGATGCCGACCATCGCGGTAGGGCTGATCCGTGAGCCGGAATATGCCGAAGAGATCTTGCAGAAAGACCAGGCCACGCTAATCGCGCTCGGTCGCGAACTATTGTGGAATCCGAACTGGCCGGCGCAGGCCGCGCTACAGCTCGGCTGTGATCCCGAATGGGCAGGGTGGCCAGATCAGTATGGCTGGTGGCTCAAGCGCCGCACCGTCCAGCAAGGCCGCTAGGGGAGATCGCAGTTGAAACGGGACTCAGTAGCGCAGGTCGCAAGACGCAAGGCCACGTTGTCACCGAGCCGCGAAGTCCGGCGCGATGCGCAGAGTTCGGAGCAGCCCGGCCGCAAGATCGACAGCGCAGTCAAATCTGCCAAGCGAGTATTCGACGTGCTCGAATTCTTCGAAGAGCACCAGAAGGACGCGTCGGCTATCGAGGTCGCTGCCATCCTGAACATGCCGCAATCCAGCACCTCGGCGCTGATGCGGACCATGACCACGATGGGTTATCTGCATTACGACGGCAGCCGGCGCACTTATATTCCGACGGCGCGGCTGTCGATGCTCGGTCACTGGATCAGTCCGGTGTTGTTCCAGAAGGGACGTCTAATCAACTTGATGGAAGATCTGGCTGTCAGGACCGGCGAGACCGTGATGGTCGGCCTGCGCAACGGGCTCGCCGCACAATACATCCATGTCATTCAGGCACGGCTACCGATGCGGCTGCATGTCCGGAACGGCACACTCCGGCCATTGGCGAAGTCGGGTCTCGGTTATGCACTGCTGGCAAGTTACCCCAATAAGGAAGTCCGCCGACTGGTGAAGTTGCTGAATGCCTGCGAGACCGATCCGTGCAAGCTCGTCGACATCAAACCCTTGATCGCTGAAGTCGAGAAGGTCCGCAAACAGGGGCACGCATTGTCACTCAGCCTTGTGACGCCCGGCGCTGGCGTTGTCGCCATGTCACTGCCGAAACTCGACGAGTCCCACGAGCCCCTCGCCATCTGTGTGGCGGGGCTGACAAATGCCCTGATCAGGCAGGAGAAGGAATTCGCCGGTCTGATGGCCGAGGCTATCCGCTTTCACCTCAGCGATTGAGGCGACGCAGCACAGAAGATCCGCTGCAACTCATTCAAGGAAGCAACCGTCTATAAGCGACCATCGCGCGCTCATTTTTGCGATCGTGCTGCGTCTTGGCTCGCTCGTCCAGACGCTACGGCGGGGGCGCCAGAAAGTCTGCCACCTGCGCCTTGAGCCAGTGCATGAAGCTGCGCGACTTTCTCCCCAACGGGCGGTGCCTCGGCCAAGCCACGTAATGGGCCAGCGGCCGTTCGAACGGCGCCTTGAACAACGGTACGAGCGTCCCGTCCTGGATTTCGTTGCGCAGCAGAAAGAGTTGGCCGACGGCGACGCCGACGCCTTCCATCGCGGCCTGATAGGTCAGGACCGAACTGGGAAAGCTGATCCCGGCATCGGTGAGTAGATCGGGGCGGTTGACGGCCATCAGCCAGTCCGGCCAGTCCGCACGGCGATAATGCGAGTGCAGCAATTGAACCTTGCGAAGGTCATCGACCTCCAACAGCCGCGTGGTCTTCAGCAGTTTCGGGCTGCACACCGGTTGGATCAGATCGCTGAACAGCAATTCGGTCTCGACGCCCGGCCAGTTGCCGTCGCCGAACTGGATCGCAAGATCGACCTTGTCCTTCTCGAAGTCGATCGGAGCCACTACATTGCTGATATTCAACCTGATCTGGGGATAGGCGACATAGAACGACGGCAACCGCTGGATCAGCCACTTTGCGGCAAAGGTCGTGTAGACCCTGATCTTGAGCGGTTCGGCCTTGCCGGTGGCGGTGAGGCTGGCCGTGGCATTGGCGATGATGCGGAAGGCCGGCGCGATCTGGCGCTGGAATTCCTCGCCCTCGGACGTCAGTCGCAATCCGTGCTTGTCGCGCTCGAACAGCCGTACGCCGAGAAAGCCCTCCAGCGTGTTGATCTGGCGCGAGATCGCTGGTTGCGTCACGCGCAGCTCAGCCGCCGCGCGCGTAAAACTGAGATGGCGCGCCGCCACGTCGAACACATGTAGCGGATTGAGCGGAGGGATCACCGATCAGGTTTCGCAGTTTCTGGCATTACATTAGGTAATGACCATATAACCGATCTGCAGTTGTCGGTCAAAGCTCCGGTTGGGAAACAGGGGCACATTCCAGCAGGTGTGCCAGACAGATGAATTTCGAACTGAATGAAGAGCAGCAGGCTTTCGCCGACTCGGTCCGCCGTTTCGCCGAAGCCAACCTGAAGGCCGGCGCGCTGGAGCGCGCGCATGATCCGCATTTCCCGCGCGATGTCGCGCAGATGCTCGGCAAGCAGGGGCTGATGGGCATTGCCTTCGATCCGGAAGACGGTGGGCAGGGTGGCACGCTATTCGACTCGGTGATCGCCATCGAACAGATCGCCTCGGTGTGCCCGCGCAGTGCCGATGTGGTGCAGGCCGGCAATTTCGGCCCGATCCGCACCTTCGTCGAATATGCCACCGCCGAGCAGAAGGCGCGCTGGCTGCCTGATTTGCTGGCCGGCAACATCTGCATCAGCCTCGGCATGAGCGAGCCCGATGCGGGCTCGGCGGTGACCGAACTCAAGACAACGGCGACGCAGGACGGCGACGATTTCATCATCAACGGCAGCAAGGTGTTCGGCACCCACAGCCCGGATGCTGCGATCTATCTCGTCTATGTGCGCTTCGGGCCCGGTGTGAACGGCATCGGCTCGGTGATCATCGAGCGCGACACGCCCGGCTTCACCATCGGCAAGCCGACGCCGTTCATGAGCGGTGAGCAGTGGAGCCAGCTCTATTTCGAGAACTGCCGCATTCCCGCGCGCAACGTGTTGCTCGGCGTCGGTGGTTTCAAGAAGCAGATCGCCGGCTTCAACGTGGAGCGTCTCGGCAATTCGTCGCGTTCGCTGGCGCTTGGTCGCTATGCCTTCAACCTCGCACGCGAACATGCGCTGATCCGCAAGCAGTTCGGTCGGCCGCTTTGCGAGTTTCAGGGCTTGCAGTGGAAATTCGCCGACATGGCGCTGAAGCTGGAATCCGCGCAGATGCTGCTCTATCGCGCCGCCAGCGTCACCGAAGGCCTGCCGTCGGCGTATCAGACCGCGATCGCCAAACTGGCGTGTAACCAGGCCGGCTTTGAAGTGGCGAATGAAGCGGTGCAGGTGATGGGCGGTCTCGGCTACAGCCAGGAATCCCTCGCTGAATACTGCATGCGCCGCACCCGCGGCTGGATGATCGCCGGCGGTTCGACGGAAATCCTCAAGAACCGGATCGCGGAAGACGTGTTCGACCGTCGCTTCGATCAGCGTGGACAGGCCGCACGTGCAAGCTAAGACGATAAAGCCGTCGCTCGGACAGGCGCTACTCGCGCCGCGCAGCATCGCGCTGGTCGGTGCGTCCGACGACGTGTCGAAGACCTCGGCGCGTCCGCTGCAATATCTGCGGCAAGCCGGCTATGAAGGGACGATCTATCCGATCAACCCGCGCCGCAAGACGGTGCTCGGCGAGACCGCATGGCCGTCGCTCGCCGAACTGCCGTCGGTACCAGATCACGCCTTTATTCTGACGCCGACTGAAGATGCGGTCGATGCCGCTGCCGAATGCGCGCGGCTCGGCGTACCCGTGGCGACCATCCTCGCCTCCGGTTTCACGGAAGGCGGAGAAGAAGGCCACAAGCTCGTCGTGCGTCTGCAGAAATTCTGCACCGACACCGGCCTGCGCATTCTCGGCCCGTCGAGCCTCGGTGCCATCAATCTGCGCCACAAGACCATCATCACCGCCAATGCCGCCTTTGCCGAACCGAACCTGCCGACCGGCGGAATCTTTGTGGCGTCACATAGCGGCAGTCTGCTCGGCGCGCTGATCTCACGCGGCAAGGCGCGCAATATCGGTTTTGCCGGATTGGTGTCGGTCGGCAACGAGATCGATCTCAGCCTCGGCGAGATCTGCTCGGCGACGCTCGATGATCCCGACGTCACCAGCTACATGCTGTTCCTCGAAAGCATCCGTCACGCGCAGGACCTGCGCACCTTTGCGCTCGCCGCTGCCGAACGCGGCAAGCCGGTGGTTGCCTACAAGCTCGGCCGCTCGGCGGCCGCCGCCGAACTCGCGCTGTCGCATACCGGTGCGCTGGCAGGCGAGGACGATGTCGCCGCCGCCTTCCTCGCCGATTGCGGCATCGCCCGCGTGTTCAATTTCGAGACCCTGCTGGAAAGCCTGCCGCTGCTACAGCGGATGCCGGCGCGGCCAATTGCTGTGCGCAGCAAGCGCGTCGGCGTGGTCACCACCACCGGTGGCGGCGCCGCAATGGTGGTCGACGAATTGTCGATGCGCGGCATCGATGTGGTGAAGCCGAGCGGCGAGACCTTTGCGCGCCTCGCGGCAGCCGGGGTCAAGGCCAATCATGAGCGCATCACCGATCTCACTTTGGCCGGTACGCGCTACGACGTGATGAAGGCGGCCCTCGACACCATGCTGTCGGCGCCAGAATTCGACGTCGTTGTCGCGGTGATCGGTTCATCAGCACGGTTCAAGCCGGAGCTCGCGGTGAAGCCGGTGATTGATTGTGCCTCCTCCGCCAAACCGCTGGTAACGTTCCTGGTGCCCGACGCACCCGATGCGCTGAACATGCTGACCACCGCCGGCGTACCGAATTTTCGCACGCCGGAGTCCTGCGCCGATGCGGTTGCCGCCGCTTTGTTGCGGCGACAGCCAATGGCGCTCGCCAAGCCGACGCACGACATCACGGCGAAAGCAACCAGGCAGCTCGACGAGATCGCGGCCTACCAACTGTTCGAGAAGGTCGGCGTGCCGCATGCGCCGGCAGTGGCACTCGCCATCGATGCCGCGACGGTGACGTTGCCCTTCGCCTATCCCGTTGCCGTCAAGCTGCTGTCCGCCGAGATCGCGCACAAGACCGAAGTCGGCGGCGTCGTTCTCAATGTTGCTGACGAGACGCAGCTCAAGGCTGCGATCCGGAAGATTGCTATCAGCGTAAAGATCCATCGGCCCGATGCCGACGTATCGCAGGTGCTGGTGCAGCCGATGACATCCGGTCTCGGCGAGATGCTGCTCGGCTACCGCGTCGATCCCGAAGCGGGGCCAATGGTGCTGCTGGCTGCCGGCGGCATCTATACCGAGATCTACCGCGACCGCAGCATCCGCCTTGCGCCGGTTGATCTCGATACCGCGCGCAGCATGATCGCTGAGCTGTCAATCAGTCGAGTCTTCCAGGGGTTCCGCAACAAGCCGCACGGCGATATGGAAGCGCTTGCGCAGGCCATTGTCGCGATGTCGCAGTTTGCGCTTGAGAGCACGGGCGTGGTGGATGCCGAGATCAATCCGCTGATCATTAACCGGGTGGGCGAGGGCGTCGTCGCCGTCGACGCGCTGGTTGCACTCGCTTGAGGGGAGGGAACGCATGATTGAAGATCTGAAAAACAAGGTCAATGCCGACGAGATGCTGGTGAAACGCGGTCGTTTTCTGTCGACTACGTTCCTGCTCGAAGTCGGATCGACGACCTGGCTGATCGCCATCGTTGAAGGCAAGATCGTTACGGTGACCAAGGGACCGTTCGTGATGCCGTCATGGTCATTCGCGCTGCGCGCATCCGATGATGAATGGAGCAAGTTCTGGAGTGCGAAGCCGCGGCCCGGCTCGAACGATCTGATGGCGCTGATCAAGCGCCGCGCATTGAAGGCCGAAGGCAATCTGCACGTCTTCATGGCCAACTTGCGCTACTTCAAGGAAGCGCTGGTGAAACTGCGCGCAGGAGCCGCCGCATGAGTGCTCATTTCGAATCCACCATCGGTCGCTATCTGCATCTCGATTTGTTCGGCCGCAAGCATCGCATCTATGTCGAGGAAGCCGGTAACGGCACGCCGCTGCTGTGTCTGCACACCGCGGGTGCCGACGGCCGCCAGTATCGTGGGTTGATGAACGATGAGCGCGTCACCGCGAACCATCGCGTCATTGCCTTCGACATGCCCTGGCATGGCAAATCGTCGCCGCCGGCCGGTTGGCACAATGAAGAATATCAGCTCACCTCTGCGCAATATACCGAGATGATCCTCACGGTTTCGGATGCGCTCGAACTCGACAAGCCTATTGTGATGGGCTGTTCGATCGGTGGCCGTATCGTGTTGCATCTGGCGTTGGAACATCCGGAGCGCTTCCGCGCCATCATCGGCCTGCAGGCCGGTGCCCATGTCGATCCTTATTACGACCTCAATTTCCTGCACCGCCCGGACGTGCATGGCGGCGAAGTCTGCGCGGCGATCGTCTCGGGCCTCGTCGGACCCGATGCGCCGGACTTCCACCGCTGGGAAACGCTGTGGCACTACATGCAGGGTGGCCCCGGGGTGTTCAAGGGCGACTTGTATTTCTACAAGCTCGACGGCGACATCCGCGCACGCGTGGCGCAGATCGACACGTCGAAATGCCCGTTGTTCCTGCTGTCGGGCGAATACGACTATTCCTGCACACCGGAAGAGACGCTGGCCGTGGCCCGCAGTGTCAAAGGCAGCCACGTCACCATCATGAAGGGCCTTGGCCATTTCCCGATGAGCGAGGATCCCAAGAAATTCCTCGGTTATCTGCTGCCGGTGCTCGAAACGATCAAGTGAACCAGATCTAAGAATAAATGGAAAAGGGGAAACGCGTGAAGATCAACAAGCTGCTCATGATGGCCGCGCTGCTGTCATTCGTAACATCTGCATCCGCTGAAATTTCCAACGGCACCGTGAAAATTGGCGTGCTTACCGACATGTCCGGCCCCTATGCCGATAATGTCGGTGCCGGTTCGATGCTTGCCGCCCGCATGGCGGTCGAGGACTACGGCGGCAAGGTCAACGGTATGCCGGTCGAGGTGATCTCCGCCGATCACCAGAACAAGGCCGATATTGGCCTGGCGCTGGCGCGCAAGTGGTATGACACCGAAGGTGTCGATACCATTACGGAAGTGGTGTCGTCGGGCGTGGCGCTCGCCGTGCAGCAGCTGTCGCGCGAGAAGGACAAAGTGTTCCTGGCGACCGGGCCGGGCACGCCGGACCTCACCGGCAAGGCCTGCTCGCCCAACGGCGTGCACTGGGCCTACGACAATTATGCACTGGCCAATGTCGCCACCGCGCCGCTGGTGCAGAAGGGCTTGAAGAGCTGGTACTTCCTGACAGCGGATTACAGCTTCGGCCAGGCTCTGGAAGCCGAGGCGTCGAAGGTCGTTACCGCCAATGGCGGCACGGTGCTGGGCTCATCCAAGCATCCGCTGAATTCATCGGACTTCTCGTCGTTCCTGCTGCAGGCTCAGGCGTCCAAGGCGCAGGTCGTCGGCCTCGCCAATGCCGGCGCCGACATGATGACCGCTCTGAAGCAGGCCAACGAATTCGGTATCACTGCGGGCGGCCAGAGCATGGCTGCGCTGCTGGTCAATCTGCCGGATATCCACGCGCTTGGCCTCGCCAGTGCCAAGGGTCTCATTTTTGCCGATAGCTTCTATTGGGATGCCAATGACAAGACCCGCGCATGGAGCAAGCGCTTCATGGCGCGTTTCAACGGCAAGGCGCCGGGCAGCCTGCAGGCCGCGGTCTATGGCGCGGTGACGCATTATCTGAAGGCGGTCGAAGCCACCAAGAGCGACGCCGGCTCGGTCGTCGTGCCGCAGATGAAGAAGACTCCGATCAACGATTTTTACACCGCCAATGCCTCGATCCGCGAAGATGGTCGCGTGATCCGCGACATGTATTTGCTGCAGGTTAAAGATCCCAAGGAATCCAAGTATCCGTGGGACTATTACAAGATCCTCGACACCGTCCCCGGTGACAAGGCGTTCCGGCCTCTGAAGGACGGTAACTGCCCGCTGGTCAGCGCAGCCAAGTAAGAGCGGCGTCTCAATAAACTGAACTCAAACTCACGGGCACGGCATCGCCGTGCCCGTTTCTGCTTCGGACGGAGGACTTAGGATGGTCGACTATCCCGCGCTCAAACTGTTCATCGACGGCACGTGGCGCACCGGAGAAGGCCGCAGCACCGAGCCGGTGCTCAATCCATCGACCGGCGCGGTGCTCGGTGAGCTGCCGCATGCCAGCGAAGCCGATCTCGACGAATCGTTGGCCTCGTCGGCGCGCGGCTTTGAGCAGTGGCGCAAGATGTCGGCGGTTGATCGCGGGCGTGTCCTGCAGCGCGCCGCCGTGCTGATTCAGGAACGTTCGGAGCAGATCGCCAATCTGATCACGCTGGAACTGGGGAAGCCGATTGCGGAATCCCGTGTCGAGGTCGAGACCGCCGCCAGCATGTTCGTCTGGAACGCGGAGGAGGGCCGCCGCGCCTATGGCCGCGTGATTCCGTCGCGAAGCCGCGCCATTCAGCAGATTGCGGTCCGCGAGCCCCTCGGCCCGATCGCAGCCTTCGCGCCATGGAATGCACCGGCGATCACGCCGGCGCGAAAGATATCGAGCGCGCTGGCCTCCGGCTGCTCGGTAATCATCAAGCCGGCCGAGGAAACGCCGGCCACCGCGCTCGCCGTTGCCTCGGCGCTGCAGGACGCAGGCCTTCCGGCCGGCGTGCTCAATGTCGTGTTCGGCAATCCCGCGCTGATCTCTCGGAAGCTGCTGGGCTCACCCATCACCCGTGGTCTAACCTTCACGGGCTCCACCGAGGTGGGCAAGCAGCTCGGTGCGCTGGCCGTGCAGACTATGAAGAAGATGACGCTTGAACTCGGCGGTCACGCGCCGGTGCTGATCTTCGGCGATGTCGATCCGGAAGCTGCGGCAATCTCGGCGGTCGGTGCAAAGTTTCGCAATTCCGGTCAGGTCTGTACCTCGCCGACTCGCTTTTTTGTGCATGAATCGATCCACGATCGCTTCGCGGCGAGGCTCGCCGAACTGGCGAACGAGATCACGGTCGGTGACGGCTTTGCTGCGTCGACCAAGATGGGCCCGCTCGCCCATGAGCGCCGCGTCGAAGCCATCGAGCGCTTCGTCGAGGATGCGCGATCGCGAAAGATAGCGGTGTCCGCTGGTGGCGAGCGCTGCGGCAACCAGGGCTTCTTCTATCGTCCGACCGTGTTGTCGCATGTGGATGACGACTGCATGGCCTCGAATGTCGAGCCGTTCGGCCCGCTCGCGGCAACCGCGCCGTTCCGAACCATGGACGATGCCATCCGCCTCGCTAACCGTTTGCCGTTCGGTCTGGCCTCCTATGTGTTGACCCACGACATGCGCAACGCGTCGGCGATCACCGAGGCGATCCAGAGCGGCAATGTCGTCGTCAATCACTGGCAGGCATCACTGCCGGAAACGCCATTCGGTGGTTACAAGGATAGCGGCATCGGCTCGGAAGGCGGCATTGAGGGGCTGCAGGAATTCCAGACCATCAAGTATGTGAGCCACTTTGCGGGGGTGTAACCGCTCAAGCCAGGGACTCAAATGTCAATTTCGACAAAAGTTGGCAATTGAAATATGGCCGACACCGCGGATTTGGCTGAAAACTCAGCTAGGTTCTCTCTAGTGATTATGGCACCCGCTCACGGTGGGATGCGTCTTCAGGGCTACGAGTTGGCTCGTTGATCATACGAAGGATATGGCCTCTGCCATTTCGAGGATGCGACGGATTTCGACTAATGCGCGTTCGAGTTGTTCTTCGGTGGCGGGTGCCCCTAGGCAAAGCCGGATACCGAGTTTCTCGGTTTGCATGCGCTGAAGCGCTCCAGGCGGTGCCAGCGTGATGCCGGCCTGTGCGGCTTGCGTTACCAATGCATTAAGTGTGCGGCCCGCCGGCAATGGCAGCCAGATATGGAACCCCGGCGCGTGCGAGGACGGCGGAAGCCACTCCTTCAAGACGCGCCGGACGATGGCATCTCGCAACGCAGCCTTCTCGCGTTTCATCCGCGCTTGGCGTGCCAGATCCCCACTCGTGACCAGTCGCGCGACCACCTCGGCCATCAGCGGCACGGCCATCCAGCCGGTGGCGCGCACGGCATTGATCGAGCGATCGCGGAAGGAATCCGGTGCAATCATGGCCGCGATGCGCAGTCCGGGCGCAAGGCATTTGGCGAAGCTCAGGATATAGAAACTACGCTCGGGGATCAGTGCCGATACGGGTGGTATCGGTGGCGTCAACAGATAGGCGTAAGCATCGTCTTCGACCAGATAAGCATCATGCCTGCGGACAATCTCGGCAATCGCCTGGCGTCGCGCCATCGGCATGATGGCGCCAGTCGGTGTTTGTAGCGTCGGCATACAATAGAGAACGCGCGCGCCGGTTTCGGTGAAGGCCCGATCAAGGCTTTCCGGCACGAGGCCTTCAGAATCGGTAGCGACGCCATGCAGGTGATAGTTGTTCTGCACGGACAGAGCGAGCATGCCGGAATAGGTAAAGCTCTCGGTGAGGATCGTATCGCCGGGAGCAGCGACCATGCCGACGGCGATCGAAAGTGCGTGCTGACCGCCGTGGGTGATGAAGATCTGGTCGGCCTCGGCCGCCACGCCAAGCGAAGCCAGCCAGCTCACCATGGCCTCGCGGTGCCTGCGAAGGCCTTGATGCGGCAGATAGCCTAGCAGATTCCCCATTTCGCCGGTCGCAAGGATGTCGCCGATCGTCGATGCGATCACGTCATCCTCACCGGTGTAGGGCGGCACATTGAGAGCGAGGTTGATCGCAGCATCGGAGGTGCCGAGCGCGTGGCGCGGCTCCGGCCGGCGACGTTGAACGAAGGTGCCGCGCCCCACCTCACCGGAAATCAGTCCGCGTTGTTCGGCTTCTGTATAGGCCTTGGACACCGTGCCGACGCTCAGACCAAGCCGTAGTGCCATGTCGCGTTGGGGCAGCAGCCGCATACCCGGCTTGACGCGGCCGGCAGCGATATCCGCATCCAACGCCAGGACAAAAGCAAGATAACGAGGGCCTGAAATCGGCGCGAGGTTAGGCACCCAATCGGTCATCTTGGTCCATTTTCGAAGCCGCGTGAGGGCGGATAAATCATTGCAGGATAAAATAGTACAATTTACGAATTGTTGCAATGTTCACTCAGCGATCTGAACAGATTTTAGAGCAATTTCTGGAGCCGACTGAATTGTGCTGCTATAATACCATTATTCTCCGAAATTTCCGGTTGATTGAGCTAAAATTATGCTGCACCGCACGAATTGAAGTATATCAATATAGCATACTAGGCATGATTGACTTAGTTTATGTTTGACAATGGCTCGGTCAACCTTTTAGCTCCCGGCCAGACAACAACGGGCTCTTTGAGAAGCCGCTGCACCAAAGGGAGCGTATTTTGATTTACGAGATTCGCGTTTACGAAGCTGCGGAAGGTAAGGCCGACGCTATGCGTCGCCGCTTTTTGGATGTGGTTGCTGCGAAGTTTTTCCCGCGGCACAGGATCGAATTGATTGGTGCCTTCACAGCCCAGACCGAAGACGGTCGCCTCACTTACATGACCCGCTTCGCCGACGAAGACGCCCGCAAGAAAGCTTGGGCGGACTTCGGCGCCGACCCGGAATGGGCTGCCGCCAAGACGGCGAGCGAGACCGACGGTCCACTGTTGAAGAACCAGTCGATCTCCGTGCTGTTACCGGCAACTGCCGGTCTGCTGCTGAGCTGAGGTCGCCATGAAGCCCGCGCCGTTCGAATATATTCGGCCGCACTCGCTTATTGAGGCGTGCAAATTGCTGGCCGAAGATGAGGATGCCCGCGCGATTGCGGGGGGGCAGACATTGGTGCCGATGCTGGCCATGCGCCTGGCCCGGCCGGCCAAGCTCATCGACATCATGCGCCTGCCTGAACTGGCCGGTATCCGTGCGGAAGCCGGCGCCGTGATCGTTGGCGCGACGACGCGACAGGCCGTTGCCGAACAGGACGCCCTGATCCGCATGCAGGTGCCGACGCTGGCCCGCGTGCTTCCATGGGTTGGGCATCCCCCAACCCGGAATCGCGGGACCGTGGGCGGCTCGATCGCCAACGCCGATCCGTCCGCGGAAATTCCATTGGTCGCGGTCACGCTCGGCGCCGAGATCATGCTGGCAACGCCGGATGGTCTGTCGTCGATGCCGGCTGACGATTTTTTCATCGGCCCGATGTTGACGACGATCGCGCCGGGCGAATGCATCAGCGCCGTCAAGTTTCCGGTCTGGGCGCACAAAAATATCGGCGTCGGCTTCTTCGAGATCAGTGCACGCAAGTCGGATTTCGCCTTCGCTTCGGCATTGGCACAGCTAGCGCTTGATGACGATGGGTGTTGCATCGAAATCGCGCTTGGCGTCGGCGGCGTCGGTGATCGTGCATTGCGGCTCGACGTCTCATCGCTGGTCGGTACCAGACTTGAAGCGGCGGCAGTCGCAGAGGCTGTCCACGCCGTCTCAGGCGATATGGAAGCTTCGAGCGATCTGCATGCCAGCGCGGCTTATCGCCGCCGCGTCGCGATCACCCTGAGTAAGCGCGCGATCGAACAAGCAAGAACCGACGCCAGCGCGCGTGCGCTAAAGGGAGCGGCGTGATGAAGGTCGAACTGAAGGTCAATGGTGTCATGCGCTCGGCCGAAGTTGAGCCGCGCAACACGCTGCTGGATACGCTGCGCGAAAAATTCTTGCTCAACGGAGCGCATGCTGGCTGTGAGCATGGTGTCTGCGGCGCCTGTACTGTGCTGCTCGATGGGGAGCCGGTGCGGTCTTGCCTGATGTTTGCGGCACAAGCGGATGGTTACGAGATCACCACCGTCGAGGGCCTCTCGCCCGCGCCGGGGGAACTCAGTGTCATTCAGGACGCGTTTTGCGAGACTCATGGTCTGCAGTGCGGCTATTGCACGCCGGGTATGATCCTGTCGGCACATGCGCTTCTGCAACATACGCACACGCCGAGCCGCGAAGACATCGTCGAGGCGATCTCGGGCAACATTTGCCGCTGCACCGGATACGGCCAGATCGTCGAGGCCGTGCAATTCGCCGCCGATCGCCTGCAGAAGTCCAACGCGATGCGGTCGAAGCCTGCCAAGCACGAAAATCCCTGCGCCGAGCATGATGCGCCGGAACGAGGCATTCTCGAAGCGGTCGGGGCCGACGCCCCGACGGAGGCCGTGCGATGAGCGCCGATCCTTCGACTTTCCGATTTGTCTCCAGCAATCGCCGGGTTCGCGAGGACCGACGTTTTGTGGCAGGGCAAGGGCGTTTCGTCGCCGATATAGCGCTCGAAGGCATGCTGCATGTTGCCGTTCTGCCGTCGCAGCATCCTGCTGCGAAGATCGTCTCGATCGATACGACCGCTGCAATGGCATTGCCAGGTGTGCATTATGTGCTGACCGGTGACGAACTCGCCAGCGCGACCGATCAGTTGATGAACGGCCTCGACACTCCGCACGTAAAGCGTTTTCCGCTTGCCGTGGGCCAAACTCGTTACGCGGGTGAGTGGATCGCGGCTGTGGTTGCCGATACCCGTGCGCTGGCCGAGGATGCCACCGAAAAACTGCGCGTCGTCTATGAACCGTTGCCGTTCGTGATCAAGGCAGAGGAGGCGCTGAAGCCCGAGAGCACGCCGGTGCATGCCGGTCATGGTTCGAATGTGTTGCTCGACAAGCTGTTTGTATGGGGCGAGGTCGATAAGCATTTCGCCGAGAGTCCGCGCCATCTGTCGTTCCGCGTCACCTGGGGGCGTAATTCCACGGTGCCGATCGAGACGTTTGGCGTTGCCGCGTCGTGGGACCCCTGGCGTGAGATTCTCGACGTCTGGGCCTCGATCCAGATGCCGAAATATCCGGATCAGATCGCGCGTGCACTGCGCATTCCTGCCAACAATGTCCGCGTCCATCACGATGTCGACGTCGGCGGCAGCTATGGCGTCAAGCGCGGCATCAAGCAGAGCGTACTGGTCGCGCATCTGGCGCGTCGTCTCGGCCGCCCTGTGCGCTTTATCGAGGATCGCCTCGAAAACATGCGCAGCGGCGACGCTCACGGACCCGAGCGCATCTTCGACGTCGATGTCGCCTTCAACGACGAGGGTATCGTCAAGTCGATGAAGATCCGGGCGCTCGATAACGCCGGCGCCTATGCAGGCCGCGCGCCATTCCAGTTGGGCAAGCCGATCGGTGCCATCGTCGGTCCTTACAAGATCGAAAGCGTGCAATACCGTGCGCAGTCGGTCACCACCAACAAGGCAATGCAGGAGGCCGTGCGCGGCTTCGGTCAGGCACCGACGAATTACGCGATCGAAACGGCGATCGACAAGGTTGCGGCTGCCACCGGACTGGATCGCATGGAAGTTCGTGGCCGCAACTTTATCCGCAAGGAGGAGTTCCCCTATCTGATCCCGAGCGGCAGCACCTATGACAGCGGCGATTATCACACCGTGGTCGACAAGGTGTTCAAGCATATCGATTTCGCCTCGATGGAAAAGGAACGCGACCGGCTGCGCGCGTCGGGCATGCTGGCCGGCATCGGCTTCGCTGCGTGCCTGGAGCCATCGGGCGGCAATTCGTCGTTCGAGCCGCTGCTGAACGAGAAGAACACCACCACGACCTGGATGGATTCCTGCCGTATCAATGTCGATGGTCTGGGTTTCGTCACCGTGACGATCCACACCACCTCGTCGGGGCAGGGTCACGAGACGCTGGTCGGCACCATCGTGGGCGAGGTGCTTCAGATTGATCCGGAGATGATCCGCATCATCAGGCCGGATACGCTAGCCTGCCTGCCGTCGAACTCGCCGGTCGGCAGCCGCATGGCGATCATGCTCGGCGGTGCCGCGTTCCATGCGGCGCAGAAACTCAAGACCAAGCTCGGCAAGATCGCGGCGTATCAGTTCGGCTGCACTGAGGACGACGTGACTTTCGCGTCAGGCGCTGCCAGCGACAAGGCCGGGCATTCGCTGAACTGGGCCGAGCTCGTCAATATCGCGCACCGCAACTATCATTTGCTGCCGCAGGATATGGAGCCGGGTCTTGAGACCACCCATGTGATGCAGGTGCCGACCGGCAACAAGCTGCCGGAGAATGGCCGCGTGCAGATGTATCCGTGCCACTCGTTCGAGTTCCACGTAGTGCTTCTGGCGATCGATCCCGACCTCGGCAAGCCGGAGATCAAGCGTTACGTCATCGGTCACGACTGCGGCACGGTCATCAACCCGCATATCGTCAAGGGCATGACGCTCGGTGGCATCGCACATGGCCTCGGTGCGACCCTGCTGGAAGAGTTCGTCTATGATGACCAGGGACACCTGATAACCCAAAGCTTCATGGATTATCTGCTGCCGTCATCGCACGAGATGCCGGAAGTCGAGATTGTACATCATTGCACGCCGTCACCGCATACGGTGTTCGGCCAAAAGGGCTCCGGCGAAAGCGGTTATCTGGGCGCTCCCGCGGCGATTTCCAGCGCCATCAACGATGCCGTCGCAGAGCTCGGCATTTCCTTCAACAAGCTTCCTATTCGAATTTCCGCGATCGGAGACGCCATCGCGGATGCGCAACAAGGCAAACCACAAGAGCAAGCCACATGATTATCGACTGTCACGCTCATCTCGTTCCTCCGGCCCTGATCGAGGACATCAAGTCACAGACCGCCCAGTTCCCGTCGGTTCGCCTGATCGAGGACGGCACCAGTCTCGGCTTCTCCTTTGCTGGGGGCAAGCCGACGCGCCCGGTATCGAAGCCGCTCAGCGATCTCGCCGGCCGTTTGAAGTGGATGGATGACAACAAGGTCGAACGTCAAGTCGTGGCAGGCTGGCTCGACATGTATGGCAACGATCTTCCGGCGGCCGAAGGCGCTGCCTGGGCCCGTCTGATCAACAAGCACTTGATGCAGACATCAAAGGAGCAGCCGCGCTTCGTTCCGCTCGCCACGGTGCCGCTGCAGGACGGAAAACTTGCAGCCGAAGTGCTGCGCGAGGCGCATGCGTCCGGCTTCAAGGGCGTCATGATTGGCACCCAGCCAAAGGGCAGGGGCGGCGTGCTCGACGATCCCGCTCTCGATCCGTTCTGGGAGGCTGCCAACGAGCTCGGCTCCATCGTGTCACCGCATCCGGTGTTCGAGAGCGGCGACGACCGCGTGCATGATTACGGCATGGCCAATGCGGTCGGGCGCGTCACGGATACCATGATCGCGGTCTCGCGCATGATCTATGCCGGCCACTTCACCCGCTTCCCGAATATGAAGTTCCTGGCGTTAATCGGCGGCGCCGGTCTGCCCTACATCATGGGTCGCCTGCGCACCAATTACGCGCTCGACAAGAAGCTCGGCGATCCCGATGCCGCGCTGGCTGCCATGTACTACGACACGATCGTGCAGGATCCGCGCACCTTGCGCTATCTCGCCGACATCGTTGGTGCAGATCGCATCATGATGGGGTCAGACATGCCGTTCCCGATCGGCGATCTGTCGCCGTTGAAGATCGTAGCCGACTCGAAATTCAGCGACGTTGAGCGCGCCTCCATCAATGGTGGTCTTGCGCAGAAGCTGTTCGGACTCTGAGGAGCTTATTATGAAACTCGATATCGGTGGCGAAGAAACCGTTCAGGCGTCTGTCGAACAGTTGTGGTCGGCTCTCAACGATCCACTGGTGCTCACGCGCTGCATTCCTGGTTGCAGGGCGATGATCGAGACATCGCCTGACAACTACAAGGTCGACATGCAGTTGCGCGTGGCCGCTGTTGGCGGTTCGTTCGAAGGCGAGATTTCGCTGTTCGACAAGATGCCGCCGAAGACATGCAGCATCAAGGTGTCGGGTGCCGGAACGCTCGGGCACGGCAATGGCAGCGCGACCTTCGAGATCATTCCCGAGGGGTCGAATGTCTGCCGCTTGAAGTATCAGGGCGTTGGCGAGATCGGTGGTCTCGTCGCCGGCGTCGGTCAACGCATCCTGACCAGTGTCTCGAAGCATCTGGTCGGCAAGTTCTTCACGACGTTGCGAAAAGAATTCGAAAATCCGGTCGCTGGTGCTGCTTAATACATCAAAAAATATAGTTGGGAGGGATGGCCATGAAGAAAATCTTGACGAGTCTCGTTTGCCTGTCTGCCAGCTTCGTGGTCTCGCCCTCGTTTGGACAGGCGCCGGAGTCCATCTCCATCGTCGTGTTCGGCGCGCCTTCGCTGGGCGCGTTCCTGCCGCCGGTGATCAAGGCGCAAAAATTGGACGAGAAGAACGGCCTGGCGATCAAGTTTGAGGAACGCACGCCCGACGCCTACACCGCACAGTTCAATTCTGGAGAATTCCAGGTCGGCGGCAGCGCGGCGCTGCTGACTGTCGGACTGGCCGACGTGCGCGGCGTCAAGGTCGCCTACCTCTTCAACCTGTTTGATTTCTGGGGTGCGGTCGTCACCTCCCGGCCCGAAGTGAAGACGCTGAAGGATCTGGAGGGCAAGGAGGTTGCGGCGGCCAAGGGTACGACCAACTACGTAATGTTCGACTGGTTCGCGCGTCAGCTCGGTGCCGATACCGGAAAATTCTCCGTGGTCAATACAGCCACGCCAGGCCTTGTCGGCTACGCGATGGCGGACCGCGCGGCGGCCATCCATCTGTGGGAGCCGGCCTATACGACGCTGGTCGCCAAGAAGCCGGGAATCCGCACCATCGACATCGGGATAGGCGACAGCTGGAAGAAGTTTACGGGTAGCACGAACATTCCCTATCTCGGGGTGGCCGCGCATGTCGGCTGGATCGAGAAGAACGGAAAGCTGATCCCGAAGCTCTACGCAGCTTACAAGGAAGCCGCCGAATGGGTGTCGGCGAACCCCGAGCAGGCCGCCAAGTTGATCTCGCCGAAGGGGACGCCTGATGACCAGAAGGCAATTGCCGATCTGATCGTCCACAAGGAGCGCCTCGGCATGAACGTGCAATGGGCATCCGACGTCCGCAAGGAAATCCAGTCGGTCTATTCGGCCGGTAAAGCGATCTCGTTCCTGCCGTCCGATCCTTCTGCTGCGACGATCTTTGAGGCGGCAAAATGACGGACGCAGCTCACCCCGCGCCATCCGCTGAGCCCGGCGTGGCGCTCGGATGGATCAAGAGCATCGTGATGTCGGTCTTGCCATTCGTCGTTGTGATTGCCCTGTGGCAGTTCGCGTCGCTGTTCTTCCCGCGCGTGCTGTTTCCTTCCCTGATCGATGTATTCTGGCGCTGCCTCGAGATTTTCTCGGACGGTGCGATGTTCTGGAACGTGGCGTCGACGGTGCTGCGCATCTTGGCTGGCCTTGCTGGCGCGTTCGTCATTGGCGGCTTGCTTGGACTCGTCATGGCACGGTCGAAGCCGGTCGACAAATTTCTGTCGCCTATCCTGACCTTGTTCCAAGGCATTCCGGCGTTGTCGTGGGTGGTGTTCGCGATCATCTGGTTCCATGGCACCGAGTTTCGCATCTTCTTTATCATGGTCATGACTACGCTTCCGGCATTCACTTTCCAGGTGATCGGTGCACTGCGCGGAATGTCGAAGGACCTAACGGAAATGGTGTTCTCGTTCCGGCCTACGCGGATGAAAATGTTCCGAACGATGGTTGCGCCGGCGATCCTGCCGGACATCTTGACGGCTTGGAAGGTCAACCTGGGCAACGCCTCACGTGTCGTTGTCGTGGCCGAGCTGGTCGGCGCCAGCGGGGGCGTAGGCTACCAGCTTCTCCAGCAACAGCAGCTGTTCGACATGGCTGGCGCGCTGGCCTGGACGCTGCAGCTCGTCTTCTTCGTGCTGCTGGTGCAGGGCGCGCTGACGTTGATCGAAACTACGGCGTTCCGCTACCGCGCCGTCTCGGAGCGTGCATTATGACCGCCACCATCAGCACGACACGGACGACGACGCATTCGACCGGCGCGGGAGCAGACGAAGGTACCATCCATCTTCTCGACGTCTCGAAGGTATTCGGCCGGGAGGGCTCCGTTGGCGCTTACCGGGCCGTCGACCATCTGAACCTCGACGTGGCGCCGGGCCAGATGCTGGCGCTGCTCGGCAAAACTGGCTGCGGCAAGTCCACGATCTTTAACATGATCGCTGGCCTTACGGAGCCAACGTCGGGCGTGGTCCGAGTAGGCGGCCGGGATCCATTCACGGAATTCGACACGTTCCGGGGCAGGATGGCAATCGTCTTCCAGGGCGACCGACTGCTGCCGTGGCGCACGGCAATCCAGAACGTCGAATTGGGACTCGAGATGCTCGATAATCCGCCGCCGGACCGCAAAGAGCGGGCCCGCAAGTGGCTGGTCAAGCTTGGGCTCGGCGGCCACGAGGACGACTATCCGCACGCGCTGTCCGGCGGCATGCGGCAGCGCGTTTCGATCGCTCGCGCATTCGCGACCGACGCGCAGATACTCCTCTGCGACGAGCCGTTCTCCGCGTTGGACGAGTCCACTGCCGGCAAGCTGCGGGCAGAATTCGTGCGCTTAGTGAAGGAAAACGGCAAGACCGCTGTCTTCATTACTCACTCGATCAGTGAAGCTTTGGAGATCGGTGATCGTATTGTCGTCCTGAAACGTCCGGCCATGATTGCCTACGACGTGAGCTTCGACAGAGACACGCCGCCGGAAGTGCGCACTTTAATTCGTGAGCGCATAGGGAAAGTCCTCGCCGCCTAATACAGGGTCTTCGCGCGGATATCGACTGCCAAGAAAATTCCGCGCGATTGAGGAAGATCAATAATGGCCGAAAATCTGATTGAGGAAGGCGGCGCCGCGACCGGTGGTGTGCGTGAATTGCTGCGCTGGGAGGGCGTGGCTCTGTTTGTCGGTATGACATTCGTTTATTACATATCTGGAGCGCCTCTGACACATTATGCCTTGTTCTTTTTCGCGCCCGATCTAAGTGCTATCGCATATGTGTTCGGCCGTCGAGCCGGAGTCTGCATGTACAACGTTGCGCATGCGACTCTCGCGCCGATGGTGGTGGTTCTTGTCGGGCTTTTGATCGCGGAGCCGCTCGCAGGCTCTCTTGCCATGATATGGTTTGCTCGAATTGGCCTCGCCCGGGCGTTTGGCCAAGGTTTACGATACTCCTCCGGCAAAGGATCCACTCATCTCGGCTAGACAGCGAGATCCCACTGTCTGAACGCGGATTCCAAGCGAAATTCTTGGCGAACATGGATATCAACCGGCGCTGCGCTCACCGCCTTCGTCAATGACCCGCGACGTTGGCTCTGCGGCGTGGGGGTGATAACTTGCAGTTGGTCCGATCCGACAGGACAGGTTAGCGGTGGGGGAAGTAGCGCTCATGAGCGCATGGAGCGTTTGATCGATATGTGATCGACTTAATATCAACTCATATAGACGGATCGGTCCCGGGTAACATGCAAGTGCGATCTTCGCGGCCATACGGATTACACCCCAAGAGCCTCTGAAGCTTCCATCGTTAGAATGTGCGTCTTGTGATCAAACACGAACTGCATGGTTTGCGGGGCGACTGCTAGGATCGACGCAAGTTTCAATCGTCGCATGCTTCAGGCGCAGCGTGTTAAGAATTCGCGCGGAGAGATTGTCGAGACGAGCCATCCTCCGGGAATTTCCTGCGCTCCCCTTTCGCTCCAATCCGGCTCCAGTCGTTCCGAAATTTCAGCCGTATGAATGTTCTGTAAATACCTTGGTATGCGTCGGAAGGATGCGACGCATGGGCAAAGACATTTGAGCTCATCGTAAGGTACCTGCCAAGCATTGGCTGATCCAAGCGGCAGCTTCTTCAATCGCGCGCCCTGCGCTTTCCGGCATCGCCGGATGGAAAATTGGCCAACAGTGAATCTGACCAGGCCAGATCCGGAGAGTAACGTCCATTTCTGCTAACGCAGCCGCGGCTGCGAAATCGAGGGAATCGCTGAGGAGTATTTCGCTGGTTCCCACTTGAATCATCGTTGGGGGCAGACCTTTAAGTTCGGCAAGAAGTGGTGATACGAATGGATCGTCTCGTGCTGAGCTCTTTCCACAATAGGCCGCGGCGCACCGTTCAACAAATTCCATGTTTAATATGACATCAGCCTCTTTCATCTGGCTGTGCGATACCCCCTGGTGTCTCAAATCAAGCCAAGGACTAAGTAGATACATCCCCGCTGGCTGCGGCAGCCCGCGCTCACGTATCATCAATGCTAGTGCTACCGTCACATTCCCACCCGCCGACTCGCCGCCGATTATAATGTTCTCGGGCTTAAATCCTTGACCCAGCAGCCATCGGTAGTTCTCTAGTGCGTCCTCGAGAGCCGCGGGGTAGGGATATTCTGGCGCCAGACGATAGAACATATCAAAGCCCACGACCCGCGCGGCTTCAGCAAGACGACCAACCAGATGGCGATGACTCTCGGGACTACCAAAGGTGTGGCCACCGCCGTGATGGTATAGCAGGGCGCGATGCGTATCGCATCCCGACGGTGTAATACAGTACCCCGATACACGAGGAGCACCGATCGGTACGGTTTTGCAGCCGTCGGGCAAGGGGATATTCGCGTTGATCGTCTCAAATTCTAGTCGAAATTGTTCGAGGCTTTGGGGGGCCTTTGCTCTTTCGCGCATGAGAGCTACGCGAAGTTCCTTCATATTCTTAATCTCTTGATAATCAGCCTTCATTGTAAGCCTCCGAGTTTGTTTGAGCCGAAATTTATCGCCGCCAGCCCCCACAGCTTCATATGAAGCGAGGTTTGCGGATTATTGTTCCGGCGGCGGGTGAGCCGCGCAGTTCGAGCTCGCCGCAATCGGAGGCAGCGGAGTGAGAATGCCGTCGCCGGAACGGCGACGATGTGGATAGTTATGTTCTCCATCATGATGATTGGGTTCGCTTAAAGAGCGAGCTTGCGTCCCCAGGCTTTGACGATGCGGAGCACGTGCGGCGCGAAATACCGCAACCAGGTTTCTCTCAGCAGGCACCCAGTAATCTCACGTGAATCCGAGTGGCATAGGTCACCCGCTACAGCTTGGACCGACGCCCCGCAGGCATCCAGTCCAACGACTTCAATGGTCATTCTTCTGGTCCCACATAGCGCTTCATTCAGGATCTCTGTTGCTTAGTTTACGGATTGACGCGCGAAGCTCAGTCGAGAGTAAACCCTTCGTAATCGCGCTCCGCCACTTCCTCACATCGCTTACGATATGAACCCACTCCGCCCACGTAAGGCATAAAAACGCGCGGTTTTCCAGGCACGTTTGATCCGTTGTACCACGAGTTTGCATGCGGAAAGAGCGTTGTGTCGGCAACAGCATTGACGTGGTCCACCCAATCTCTCTGAGCATCAAGATTCGCTTCGATCATAGATTTTCCAGCTGTGCGAAGATCCTCCAGGCATTTCGCGATCCAGCCAACGTGCTGCTCAATCGACACGACAGCGTTGCTAAGAACCGACGGACTTCCCGGCCCTGTCACAAGGAACATGTTGGGAAATCCGTGGACCTGCAGGCCGAGATAGGTGACTGGCCCGGCATTCCAAGCCTCGGTGAGAGCTGCGTCGTTTCGGCCTCGTATGTCAATTGCCTTCAGTGAACCGGTCATTGCGTCGAAACCGGTGGCAAGGATGAGGATGTCCAACGGGATCTCGTCTAGAGACTCGCATTTTGCTCCACTCGACGTGAACCTCTGGATGGGATTGCGTCGGAGGTTCACTAGCTTCACGTTGGGTCGATTGAACGTCGCATAGTAGTCGCTGTGAACACACAACCGCTTGGCGGAAAGTGGGTGATCGGTTGGACTTAGGTCATCAGCCGTCGCAGGATTGTGAACGATCGAGCGAATCTGAGATCTAACGAAATCCGCAGCTGTTTTGTTCGCCTCGTTGTCTATTTGGATGTCGTTGAAGGTGAACTGGAAGAGGACGCCGCCCTTTGCCCAGGCGGCTGAGTATCTTTCGTCACGTTCCCTCTTCCCAACTTGCAGAGCGCTCTGATCATTGCGGTTGGGATCGTAAACGCCCCCTCTCGTCCAACGACTTTCATCCCTAATTTTGGGGTAGTGGGCCTTCCAGTGAGCCAGTTCGTCTGGGTCGAGATATTGAGCGCCGGATGGCACAACGAAGTTTGGCGTTCGCTGAAAGACGGTCAAAAGGCTCGCGGCTGCTGCGACTTCTGGTATTACCTGTATGGCAGTTGAGCCGGTTCCTATTATTCCGACCCGCTTCCCGCTGAAATCGATATTCTCAGATGGCCATCGAGCTGTATGGAGCGTCGAGCCTCGAAAGTCCTTTAAGCCCGGAATGTCGGGGAGGCGGACCGAAGTAAGTGTCCCGCAGGCGAGTACCAAAAACCTGGCATTCCACGTTTCGCCACCATCGGTGGTGATTGTCCAACGTCGTTCATTCTCGTCGAACGTAGCGGCCTTAATTTCTGTGCCGAGTTGGACGTGTGAGCGAAGGGTCAGCGTGTCTGCTACGTAGTTCAGGTAAGAAAGGATTTCGTTCTGATTCGCGTATCTCTCGGTCCATTGCCATTCTTCCTGAATTCTATCGGAAAAGGAGTAAGAGTACTGCAAGCTTTCGACATCACAGCGCGCGCCCGGATAACGATTCCAGTACCATGTGCCACCTACGCCGTCGCCTGCTTCGAATGCGCGAACGTTGAAGCCCCGACTTCTCAGTTCGTGGATTAAATAGAGGCCGGCGAATCCAGCGCCCACAATCATTACATCCAACGAGTTAGAATTGAGCGCATTACCGTTACTCTGAATCGACACAGTGAACCCTCCTATTGTTATTCTTTCGATCCGCTTCCGGATGTTTAGTTTTCTTCGACGAGCAGCCCTTCGGTTGCGTTGAGCTCGATTGGCCTTCCATGCATGTGGGAGTCAGATCGTTGATTGATGCGTGTGATGTTGGTCCAATTGAATATTGTGGAAATTGAAGCAGAGGCTCGATGAATGCGCTCAGAAGTCCTCAAATAGCCGAGTCAAGCGGCGCTAAATGCGAGGGTACGACAGCCCCAGGCCGCCGACACTCAACCTGATAAAGTAGGTGGTGAGCCTCGACAATTAGCGCCGCCGGAAGTTCGAAAAAACTCATCCTGTGATGAGAAAGCCGCCATGTTGTTGTTCCCTAGCCTGACATATCGTGCAGCGAAGTGAACGGCGGTTCTCTAAACGCTCGGCGAGTCCGAGGTCAGAGCGAACGTCAGGTTCCAAAGAAAAACATGAAGACGGGAGGTTCGAATGAACTATGTCGTTGTCCTCATATGTGATCGGCCGATGGTTCGCCGCCGGAAATCCGCCGATCGGCATTGCGAAGACTGCTGGAAAGTTAATCTGTTGCGCGAACGCCACGATGATCTGAGCCAAGCGCGGCATTAGATCGTCCGGTTAGAGCGTTCACGTGTTCGCGCACGTAAAACCATTTGCGTTAATGTGGTCGATCTACCGATTTCGGAGCGATCTGACGCGGCTGTGGTCTGGCCCTCTTCCCGTCTTCCGATATTTTCATAGAAAGATAATTATGATGGGTATAGCTGCCAAAAGTCTCGCGATGCTCACCGTTCTTGCGGTTTTGGTGCTGGCGACTACCGCAAGAGCCGAAAAAAAGTATGATCAGGGCGCGAGCGATGGCGAGATTAAGATAGGGAATATCGCGCCATATAGTGGACCGGTCGCTGCGGTGAGTACGACGGCAAAAGTCGCTGCGGCTTACTTTAAGAAAATAAACGACGATGGCGGTGTCGCGGGCCGGAAACTGAACTTCATAAGTTATGACGACGGATATAGCCCCCCGAAGACGTTCGAGCAGGCGCGGAAGTTGGTAGAGAGCGACGGCGTGTTGCTAGTTTATAATGCGGTCGGTACGTCTCAGAATGCCGCGATCCAAAAATACCTCAACGGCAGGCAGGTCCCACAGCTGTTTGTAGGATCAGGCGCGGCACGATGGGATGATCCCAAACAGTATCCGTGGACGATGGGTTGGTCTCCAAGCTATCGAAAGGAGGGGAAATTATATGCAAAGTACATTCTGAAAGAGAGGCCTGATGCTAGAATTGCGATCCTCTATCAGAACGATGATCTCGGAAGAGATTACCTAAAAGGTCTCAAGGAGGGCTTGCAGAGCAAGGTAGGAATGATCGTTGCTGAGGAAAGCTTCGAGGTGTCCGAGCCCACGGTAGAGTCTCATGTCGCCAAGCTTAGATCGTCTGGCGCGGACGTCTTGTTGAACATTGGACTGCCGAAGTCGGTGGCACAAACGATCAGAAAGGTCGCGGAACTGGGTTGGACGCCTCTGCAGATCATACCGAACATAGCCGTTTCCTTAAGTGCTACCATTGAGCCGGTCGGCGTTGAAAACGCGCAAGGCGTGATCTCGAGCGACTACCTGAAGGACCCCTCGGATGCACAGTGGGTGGATGACGAAGGGGTAAAGCGATTCAAACGGTTCCTTTCCGAATACGCGCCTAATGCGGATTCCAACGATAAATACGTTGCTTACGGCTACTCGGCAGCGCAGACGCTCATTCAGGTTCTGGTTCAATGTGGAGACGACCTCACGCGAGAAAATATCATGCGGCAAGCGCAGACTCTGCGTGAATTTCAGCCAGATTTAATGATTCCAGGAGTAACTATCAACACGAGCCCCACGGATTTCGCTCCCCTACAACAGCTCCGGATGATGCGTATCGTGGGGAAAAAATGGGAATTCTTTGGCGCAGTTCTAGAAACGGATTAACCGAAGCTCTAGCCGCATTGAGCCGCCGGGTCATCAGGCAACAGAACCGGCACAGCTCGCGACATAGGTTCGACGGATCAGCAAGTCTGGCGTACCTCCGAGAGTACCCTTAATCGGTCGATCGTCGCACGTCGTCCTTCCGGCCAGAAGTGATGGTAGGTTAAAACTGGTGCGATTGCGCAATTCAACCGGAGATCAATAGTAATGAGCAGTCCGTTTTATAGCGAAGATCACGATGCCTTTCGCGAAACGGTTCGCCGTTTCGTTCAGAAAGAGGTCGAGCCGCACATCAACGAGTGGGATGAGGCAGAGGCATTTCCAAGAGAGCTGTACAAGAGAGCGGGAGAATTGGGCCTTCTCGGTCTCGGGTTGCCGGAGGAATATGGCGGCGTGCCAGCGGACAACTTTATGAAGATCATCGCCGCTCAAGAGGTGTCTCGCGCTGGTTCCGGCGGCATTAAAGCAAGTCTGTTTAGTAGCAATATCGGTGCTCCGCCCATAGCAGCAGCGGCAAATGAGGCGGTCAAAGCACGTGTTTTGCCAGAGATCATCTCTGGTCGGAAGATCTCGGCGCTCGCCATTACTGAGCCCAGTGGGGGCTCTGACGTAGCCAATCTGCTTACGACGGCCCGCCGTGATCGCGATCACTACGTTGTCAACGGAGAGAAGACTTTCATCACATCCGGTATGAGAGCCGACTATCTGACCGTTGCTGTGCGCACGGGGGAGCTCGGAGCAGGCGGCGTGAGCCTCCTCCTGATTGATGGGGATACACCGGGCATTTCCAGGACGCCGCTGAAGAAGATGGGCTGGTGGTGCTCTGACACTGCGACAATCCACTTCGACGATTGCCGTGTTCCGGCCGAAAATCTTATCGGTCAGGAGGGGGGGGGCTTCAAGGTCATCATGAGAAACTTTAATAGTGAGCGGATGGGTCTGGCTGCAGGATGCGCAGCTTTTGCGCAAGTCTGCGTCGACGAAGCGATCGCTTACGCAAAGGAACGTCGAGCGTTTGGAAAGCCGATCGCTCAACATCAGGTAATTCGACACAAACTTGTGGATATGGCCCAGCGGGTTGCTGCGACGCAGTACATGCTTGAAGCCCTCGCTTGGCGGCTCGATCAGGGTGATAGTCCGGTCGCTGAGATCTGCATGCTGAAAAACTTGTCCACGCAAACCCTGGCGTTTTGTGCGTCTGAAGCCGTGCAGATCTTCGGTGGCGCAGGGTTCATTCGCGGCGTCAAGGTCGAGCGCATCTACCGAGAAGTCAAAGTCACCGCCATAGGCGGCGGCACGGAAGAGATCATGAAGGATCTTGCGAGCAGGCAGATGGGTTTCTAACCACACGCCAGTCGACTGTAGATAATGAACGCCCACGCGTAACGTGCAGCATCGCGCTTGCGATAGTTAGGACACATATATGGATCAGCTCGCTAGCGATTTGGGAATGACCGGGCCGTTGACGGGGCTTCGCGTCCTCGAACTCGGTCATTTTGTCTCGGTGCCCTTCTGCGCGCGAATACTCGCTGACTTCGGCGCAGAAGTCATTAAGGTCGAGGCACCAGATGGCGGCGACCCGATGCGATTGAACGGAATTTGCTCCGAAGGAAAGTCCTTGTGGTGGTCGTCTCTCGCCCGTAACAAGCGGTTGGTGACGTTAGACCTGCGGACAGCTGAAGGCCAGAAAGTGGCACTTGAGCTTGCGTCCAAATGCGACGTAGTGATCGAAAACTTCCGTGCGGGCCAACTGGAAAAATGGAATCTCGGTTGGAAAAATCTCCAGGCGGCAAACGACCGCGTTATTTTGGTCAGGGTCTCGGCCTTTGGACAGACGGGGCCCTACCGTGATCGAGTGGCGTTCGCTCCCATCGCAGAGGCTGCAGGTGGTCTCAACTACATAACCGCCGATCCGGAGACCGCCGGTCGACGTCCGCCTGTGCGAGCCAGTGTCAGTCTCGGCGACAGCATCACCAGCATGCAGGCACTTTTCGGGGTGATGGCGGCAGTTTACGAGCGTGATGTCAAAGGTACGGGAAAAGGGCGTTGCGTCGACGTTGCTATGTATGAAAGCGTCTTCGCGATGCTAGATTCCGTGGTCACTGATTACAGCGTGCTCGGCACAATCCGCGAGGCGGCAGGAAGTTCTACAGCCACATTCGTGCCATCCAATTCATACCTCTGCAAAGATAATAATTGGCTTTTCGTGACCGCGAGCGCTAACGGCGTCTGCGGACGTCTATTTGAAGCCATAGGCCAGCCTGAGCTAATCAACGACGCTCGGTACACCGACAACTCCGCGCGCCTTATGCACCGGTATGAGATTGACGCGATCATCGGAAAATGGGCCGGCGACCTAACTGCTTCTGAAGCGGAAGAAACTCTTCAAGCTGCCGGCGTTCCGGCGACCCGCGTTTACTCAATAGCAGATTGCGTGGCGGACCCTCAGTTTGTAGCGAGAAAGGCGTTTGAGAGCGTTTTTGATCAAAATTTCGGTAGTGTGCTTCATCCCGGCATCGTTCCGAAGTTCGATCAAGGCGGATCTCTTCCCGGAATTCGCTGGGCCGGACGCGAGTTAGGTGCCGATAATGAAGATGTCTACCGGACACTTCTTGGCATGAACGCCGAGCGTTACGAACTGCTCAAAGAGCAAAAAATTGTCTAGCAGGCATGCGGCGTTTTTCGGACCGCTTCGCATCTATAATAGACGGCTCCCGAGGCAGCTACTGGATTTCGTCCCCATCAATCTTCGAGTGGAGTTCTCGTGGCCAACAGATTGAATAACCGCGCACCTGTGATCGTCGGGGTAGGCGAAATTACCGATCGGCAAAACGACCCCATGGAGGCCATGGAGCCGCTCGATTTGTTGCAGACAGCCGCCGCTCGAGCCGCCGATGACGCAGGCATAGATGTATGCGGCGTCGATCTTCTGCACGTTGTGAACGTAATGTCCTGGCCCTATCGGGATATTCCAGCCAGTCTTGTACAAAGGACAGGTATGTCGCCGCGGTCGACGAGTTATGGCGGCATAGGGGGGGAGATGCCGCTCACCCACCTGCACGCAGTGGCGCGTGCTATCGCCCGGGGCGAGTCGGAGATCGCGATGGTCTGTGGCGCCGAGGCCTTTGCGGCGGTCAATGCCGCGGCGCGTGCGGGACTCGAGCTTCCCTGGACCACAAAGGATGAGAACCGTGCAAAAGTCACTCGGCTGACCGATGTTCTAAGTGCTCATACGCTTGAACATGGGCTGAACGTTCCGCTAAGAATCTATCCGTTCTATGAGAACGCTTGTCAGATGGCTTGGGGACAGACGCCAAGGGAGGGGTGCGCTGAATCGGCCCAAATCTGGTCCGACCTATCCCACGTTGCTGCCCGCAATCCCTATGCTTGGTTGCAACGTGTGCACGGCGCTAGCGAGATTGCGGAGCCTTCAGCCGCTAATCGCCTTGTCGCGTGGCCTTACACCAAACTGATGATCGCCCAGCCCGGGGTCAATCAAGGGTGTGCTCTGATCGTGATGAGCTACGCGCGCGCGCGCGCGCTCGAAATTCCCGAAAACCGGATGATCTTTATTCGCGGGGGCGCGACTGCGTGGGAGCCGCGCGACATTCTAGCCCGCGACCACTATCACGGTTCGGTTGCCATGAATGCTGTACTCGCCGCGGCGACGAAGATGTCAGACAAGAGATCAAATGGTTTCGACATGGTCGAACTCTACAGTTGCTTCCCCACCGTTCCGAAGATGGCACGGCGTAGCCTCTATCTTTCTAGCAGTACACCCTTGACCGTGACAGGGGGACTTACATTCTTCGGAGCCCCGCTTAGCAATTACATGAGCCATGCGGCGGCGGCGATGGTGCGCTCGCTGCGCGGAGGTTCGGGAGAGGCCGGCCTTCTGTATGGTCAGGGTGAGATCGTCACGAAGCATCACGCGTTGGTTCTATCGCGTACGCCACCGCACGACGTCGACGGGCTGGCGCGGGAGGACCAATCCACTCAAGACGCGGCAGATGCGGCCCGCGGACCGCTGCCGCCGATCGATCCTGGCTATCGCGGCCCCGCAGAAATCGAGACGTACACCGTGGTCTACGATCGCGAAAGCAAGCCCGAGTTCGGGGTAGTGATCGCAAAGGCGCGGTCGGGCGCGAGGTTGCTGGCTCGAATTCCTGGAAGCAATCGTCACGAGATTGAAATATTAACGGCATTGGACCGGAGCGCTGTTGGCCTCCAGGGTTCGGTTATCCAAGGCGAAGACACACTTGGCGAATGGGTCATGGCGTAAGCCTCCCGTCGGTGCTTGACGCACGACGATGCGTCACACCCAACGTCTGCGCATGCGGCCTACAGATCGTTGTTGGCGAACATAGAAGGTAAATGAGCCGGCGATACGACGACGACATCCTTTCGGCCGCGCGTGTTGTTCCCTGCGATCCCCGAGGCGTATCTGACATGGCTGAACAATCGCCTGGGGAGCTCTACTGCATTAGGACGGTAACTACGGCGCCGTCGTTGCTGCGTCCACGGCATCTTATCTGATGCAGGCCGTCGAGGCATGTCCGCAGGGAGCGAAGAAGGTTTGTCGGCACAAAGCGAACTGCTGTGCCATCCGTTCCCAACGGGCAACGCAATACGGACGCATCAGGTTTAAATCTTCAAGCGGACGGCAGACCATGTCTCAGCCGTTCAGATGAAACGACGGTCCGCCGCGGAAACATCGCACAACGCGACACAGGCGAAAATTCAGTGATTGAGTTACTCATCCTGTGATCGCGTTTACTGGATTGCCCCTATACGGAGCAAGAGGCTAATGGATTTCATCTGATTAGCCGGTGGCTTGACGGAAGACCCGGCTAATCATGTAACGGCGTCCCCGGCGCCGTTTTCCAAACAATGGCATTAAAACGAAGGCCGGAACGAAGGAAATGTCAGATACCAAAGACGTCGAGCAAGTGGACGCGGTGGTTGTTGGCGCTGGGTTTGCTGGCTTGTACATGATCTATCAACTGCGGAAGCTTGGCTTATCGGTGATTGGCTTCGAGACGGGAGCTGACGTTGGCGGCGTATGGTACTGGAACCGTTATCCTGGAGCCAGATGCGATATCGAAAGTATGCAATATTCTTACTCGTTCGCAGCTGAGCTAGAACAAGAATGGCGCTGGAGCGAGCTTTTCGCCACGCAGCCTGAAATACTCCGATATGCGCAGCACGTCGCCGACCGTTTTGATCTGAGACGTAGCATACGCTTCAATACAAGTATCTCCTGTGCAGAGTTCGACGAGACAGGGAGGAGGTGGCACCTTCGGACCGACGGGGACGAACGATTGTCCGCGCAATTCTGCATCATGGCTACGGGATGTCTCTCCACAGCGCGGATTCCGGACATCAATGGTTTGAGTTCGTTCGCCGGCAGGGTCTATCACACAGGGCAATGGCCGCACGAAAAGGTCGATTTTACTGGGCTTCGCGTCGGCGTTATTGGCACCGGCTCATCAGGCGTCCAGCTGATACCCATCGTGGCAAAAGAGGCCGCTAACGTCACAGTCTTTCAGAGGACCCCGACCTTTAGCGTCCCCGCTAACAACAAACCGATGAGCGAGGAATATGAGCGCTCCTGGAAGCGGGAATACCCTGAAAGGAGGCGCCGCGCCCGCGAGACGCCGGTGGGCATTCTCAGGACGTCAGGCGCTGACCAGCGCTCGGCATTAGAAGTTTCTGAGGATGAGCGCCTGAAGGTCTACGAACATTCTTGGAAAACAGCGGGCACAGGTTTTACTGCAGCCTTCAAAGACTTGCTTTTAAGTGAGGAGGCCAACGCTACGGGTGCGGAATTCGTTCGCGGCAAGATCCGAGCAACGGTCAAAGACCCGCGAAACGCGGCGGCGCTTTCGCCAACGACCTACCCATTGGGGGCCAAGCGCATCTGTGTCGACTCGCAGTATTTCGAAACCTACAACCGGCCAAACGTATCGCTCATCGATCTCAGAAGCTCGCCTATCGAGAGGATCGAATCGCGAGGCGTTAGGACGCGAGACGGGATGAATCCACTCGACGCGATTATCTTTGCGACTGGGTTCGACGCAATGACCGGATCTCTGCTCAAGATCGATATTAAGGGGCGGAATGGCGTGACCCTTCAGCAGAAATGGGCCGGCGGGCCTGCAACATATCTCGGCCTCATGACGTCTGGTTTTCCCAACCTTTTCTTCATAACCGGTCCAGGAAGCCCTTCGGTGTTGAGTAATATGATCCTCTCAATAGAACAGCACGTGGAATGGATCGCGGACTGCATCGCTTGGCTTACGGCCAGGCAACATGATGGTATCGAGCCCCTTCTGGAGGCCGAGCTGGGCTGGGTAACCCACGTCAACAATCTGGCCGCAGAGACGCTTTATAATAAGGCGAACTCCTGGTACCTTGGCGCAAATGTTCCCGGTAAGCCGCGTGTGTTCATGCCATACCCGGGCGGCGTCCATGTGTACCGTTCAGCGTGCGATCGGATCGCCGCACAGAATTACCAAGGCTTCAATCTACTCGGCGGGACCCCAATTTGAGATCTTAGGTCGTCGTTGCTCTCGCCGCTGGCTGTTAACGTTCTCGTGAATCTAGGGGCATCACGCGCACCTGCACGCCGGGACAAGTGAGCCGTTCGCGTTCCTTCAGGCTCAGTTCCGGTCTCCGGGCCTGAATATCAGGATTTCGCATACGCTTCCTGATCGGAAACGCAGGTCTTTCTTTGCGTCCAATTCCCGTGATTTAAGACCCGCTAGGGGCCGGGCACTAAAGTAGGCACGGGGCGATCTCCGCGGCCGCCTCTAGTATTGCACGGACACCGGGCTTCAAATTGCTCGGTTTCCAAACCAATCTAGTCGTAATCATCGGCATAGGTTCTGCGACTGGTCTTATGACAACCCCGTCACGCTTCAGTACACGCCAGCCGCGAGGTCCAAGTCCCAAGCACCGTAGGGTCGAGACCGCAAAAAGAATCGCCGTGGCTTGGCTGGCTTCTTGAATAATTTGTGGCTCAAATCCCGCTGCGCGATAGATCGAAATATAGAAGTCGTGACCTGCCGGATCGTGCTCTCGTGACAAGTTGATTATTGGTTCATTCTCTAGCTCGGGTATGCGGATTTCGCTCCGGCATTCTAGCGGATGACCCGTCGGCAAAAGACAAACGACCGGCTCAACTTGAATGGTCTTGAAGGCAAGGCCGGGTGCCTTCAACTCGGATCGAACCAGGCCGATGTCAATATCGCCCACCCTTAGTGCTTCAAGTTGACTGAGCGCACTCATCTCGAAAAAACGATACTGGAGTGATGGAGCATGCTTGCGCGTGACTTCGATCAGCTTTGGCAAGACCTCGAACGTCGCAGCTCCGACACCCCCGATGGAGATAACATCGCGACGACCGTCCTGCGCTGCGACGACGTTCCGGGCAACCGCTTCCGATCGCTCCAGAAGCGCCTGCCCTTCCGATCTCAGCGCTTGCCCGGCTGGGGTTAATGTCACACTCCTCCTATCACGAAGAAGAAGGGCGACGCCGAGCCGGCGCTCTAGTTCGCGAACCTGCAAGCTTACAGCGGACTGCGTCGCATTCAGGCGATCCGCTGCCCGTCGGAAATGACGTTCGTCGGCAACAGCGATGAAGGTGCGGACCAGACGAAGATCTATCGGCAGACCACCCATTAACACTCTCGTTCTGCGATCAAATCTGGAGCGGATGCCACTAGCTTTGTTTCAGTATCAGCGGAGAAAATATCAATAATCGGACAATCCGAAAACTGACACGCGTCATCTAATGTCAGAAGCCGCTCCTTCGGAGAACGCTCCGGTAGCCTAGGTCGGGGTCTCCGAGCCGGTCCTAACCGTTGCAGTAGGATGAGAGCATAGGCGGACGTTGAAGGAAAGCTTCTCCACGTAAAGAGCCCCGGGAGAATCTTCATCGCAGTGCACCATGCTCATTGACGAAACTCCTCCTGTGATGAGCATCCGCCAATTGATCGTTATGCAGGAGCGGCCTAACTGACGAAAATTAGTTAGGTCTCTGCCGCTCCCGCAGTGCGGGAAAGAGATCGACATTATAAAACATGGCTGTCTTGTGATGGCACAAGAGGGAGATTGGAGCTCTGCCGATGCAGAGAGCAGAGCAGGGTCATAAGACCGCCTCGTGCAGACACGTAAGCTTGTACCTGGTGCATCCTCAATGCTCCGCCCGGAGCCGAACAAAGTAGCCATTGCCATGACAGAACCAGGTGCCACACAGATTCTCACGGAAGAGCGCGGTACGATATTCGTCATCACGCTCAACCGGCGCGAAGCTAAGAACGCGATGAATTCAGCTATGGCTCTAGCGATCGCGAATGCCATCGATCACCTCGATGGCACGGACCATCTGAGCGTCGGTATCATCACAGGGGCGGGGGGATCGTTCTGTTCGGGAATGGATTTGAAAGACTTCCTGAAAGGAAATCGGCCATCGATACCCGGTCGGGGGTTTGGCGGCTTGGTTCAAGCTCCGCCAGCCAAACCGCTCATAGCAGCTGTCGACGGGTTCGCGCTCGCAGGTGGAATGGAGCTCGCTCTCGCGTGCGACCTCATCATCGCCAACAAACAAGCGATGTTCGGCATACCCGAGGTGAAAAGGGGGTTAGCTGCGGGCGCAGGGGGCTTGATACGAATGCCTCGCCAGATGCCTTATAGGATCGCGATGGAATACGCGCTGACCGGCGAATTTTTCTCTGCTCAAAGAGCGTATGAGCTCGGTCTAGTAAACCGCTTGACTGACGGACCTGCGATTGAGGGTGCCAAAATCCTGGCTGAAGCAATCAGCAAAAACGGGCCACTCGCTATCAAAGCATCCAAGAAGACGATCGTTGAATCGCGTCTATGGACGGATGAGCAGATGTGGACAAAACAGCAAGATATCATGGCGCCAATTTTTGCATCTTCAGATGCGCGCGAGGGGGCAGCTGCATTTGCAGAGAAGCGTGCTCCAAATTGGAGCGGAAAATAAGCTGGTGTCGGTAAGCCAAGCGGAAGTCACAAGGTTGGATCCCGATGTTAGCCATCTTAGTTCGAAAGTGTGGAGCTACAGCAGCCTTCCCGTAAGATCATCTGCAGCGTCGATCCTTGGCAAAAAAACGCCATCCAGAAAAGTCGGCGCTTCTGTCTCAAGTTCGACAGAATAAACGGTACTACGTGATTAAGGAGAATTGCCGGTCGCACATTAGATTTGGATGTCTTGCCGCGCAGCAATACAGCGCGTTGTGGTGCAACGTGGCTCAATCAAACGACGGAAAAAAGTCGGAGGGACCTATGATAACAAGGAGGAGTGCTCTTGCTCTGGTTGGCGGATCTATAATCGCTGCTAGGACCGCAAAGGCTCAAGAGGTGTGGCCGCGACGCTCAGTGCGTTACGTGGTTGGGTTTGCCGCGGGCGGCGGGCCGGACGTTATGTCACGCGTGCTTTGCCAGAAGATGAGCGAGTTGACCGGACAGCAGTTTATCGTCGAAAATCGGGGAGGAGCAGGCGGCGTAATAGGCGCAGATGCGGTAGCGAAGGCGGCGCCTGATGGCTATTCCGTCGGAATGGCGAGTATAGCCAGCAATGCACTGGCTGTGGGCACGTTCGCGAAGTTGCCATATAATCCCGCCTCAGATTTTGTCTATATCAGCGGTCTTTGGCAGATACCAAATGTCCTTGTTGTAAACAAGGATCTGCCTGCATCGAGCATCGGCGACCTGCTTTTGCTTCTGAAGAACAATCCCGGGAAGTTCGAATACGGATCGCCTGGGATAGGTACGACGCTTCACCTCTCCGGAGAGATGATGAAATCACTTGGCGGCGTCGACATGAGGCATGTGCCTTATCGTGGAGCAAATCCGGCATTGGTGGACTTGATAGCCGGTCGTATACCGATGCTCTTCGACAATTTGTCGGGATCGCTTCCACAAATTCGCGATGGCTCGGTTAGAGCTATTGCGGTGACCTCCGCAGTGCGCAGCGAAATTCTTCCCAATGTGCCTTCTTTGAACGAGGTAATGCCAGGCTTCGATCTGACGTCATGGACTGCTCTCTGTGCGGCGGCCAAGCAATCGTCGGAGGTTACCGCTCAGATGAATGGCCTAGCGGTGAAAAGTCTCCGCGATCCAACCATCGTAAAGAAGTTCGCGGAGCTCGGCGCGATGCCTTGGCCGACGTCCGTGGCTGAAATCACTCAATTTCGAGATGCTGAGGAGAAGCGACTTCTCCCTCTCATCCGCGCTGCAGGTATTATTCCAGTCTAATCGCGATTTTTCAGCAGGATCGCGACAGGCCGTTTTGACTTGAGTGATAGGAAGATGTGAAGACGCTAGGTCTCCGTGAAGGGACGTACTCAGCATTCTTGGGTCGTTCGTCACCGCGCATCCGTCTATCCCAACTTTCTGAGGTGTTCCAAATGAGTCATCCTCGTTACGTCGCTCAGAGTACGCCAGAAAAGATTGCCTACGAAGTGGCGGGGTCGACCACGCGTGTTACATATCGCACATTGGAGGAGCGATCCAACCAGGGAGCGAACCTATTCAGGGCTCTGGGCTTAAAGGCCGGAGATAATGTCGCGTTCCTGCTGGAAAATCGCATTGAGCTACTAGAGATTTGCTGGGCCGCTCAGAGGGCGGGGCTGTACTACACTGCTGTCAGTACTCAATTAACGGCGGCTGAAGTTGCGTACATTGTCGAAGACTGCGACGCGAATGTCTTCATAACCTCAGACAAATACGCAGTGATTGCGGGCGCCTTGCGGTGCATGACGCCGAGCGTAAGGCATCGATTAGCGATCGGTGGACTGGTCGAGGGACACCGCGACTGGGATCATGAATTGTCTTCACGGAAACATACCCCCATCGACGACGAAATCGCCGGCTACGATATGTTGTACTCGTCAGGAACGACCGGGCGGCCAAAAGGCGTAAAAGTGCCGTTCCTCAATGAGCCGTTCGATGCGCCATCCAAATCCGCTCTTCGCAAATTGTTCATCGAACGATTCGGATTCGGATCGGATACGATATATCTGTCGACTGCCCCTCTCTATCATGGCGCGCCATTGCGAGCGAACCTCACAGTTGCGGCTGTGGGAGGTACCTCAATCGTCATGGAACGCTTCGATGCCGAGGCGTTCCTTTCTCTTGTCCAGAAACATCGGGTTACGCACACGCAGCTGGTCCCAACGATGCTTGTGCGCCTTTTGAAGTTGCCGGAGGAAGCGCGAGCGAGGTACGACCTTTCCTCCCTTAAGTGCGTAGTGCACGGCGCCGGTCCGTGTGCCCCGACCATCAAAGATAAAGTCATTAAGTGGCTTGGTCCGATTGTCTTTGAGTACTACGGAGGTACCGAGGGAAATGGAATTGCTGCAATCGACTCGATGCAATGGCTAAGTCACCGAGGATCGGTGGGTAAGGCTGTCGTCGCCGACTTAAAAATTGTCGGTAAAAGCGGCGAGGAGCTAGCAGTAAATACCGCCGGTGTCGTTTACTTCGCTAACGGGCGCAAGTTCGTCTATCACAAAGACCCTATAAAAACCGCGGCCGCATACAACGAAAAAGGATGGTCGACCCTTGGCGATATAGGGTATCTCGATTCTGAAGGTTTCCTCTATCTCACCGATCGCATGGCTTTCACCATAGTATCGGGCGGGGTCAATGTGTATCCGCAGGAAGTTGAGAATACTCTCGTAGATCATCCCAAAGTGAGTGACGTCGCAGTCTTCGGCGTCCCGAGCGAGGAGTTCGGAGAGGAGGTGAAGGCAGTCGTTCAACTGGCCAATGGATTGGAAGCTGGATGTGATCTAGAGGCGGAGCTTATATTATTCTGCCGCGAAAAGCTTTCCCCAATAAAATGCCCGAAAAGTATCGACTTCATCGCGGAGCTACCGCGTGAACCAAGCGGAAAATTGCAAAAGGGCGTTCTTCGCGATCGCTACTGGTCGAAACAACCCGAACGCATCGGATAATGGCTGGCAAGGCGATACGTCCAAAGCTTGTGACACATAAATCAATATCGAGGAATTGCTGATGAAATCTGTGATCTGTGAGATGCTCGGTGTTGAATTTCCGCTTGTCGCCTTTAGTCACTGCCGTGATGTCGTTGCTGCGGTAAGTAGAGCTGGGGGCTTCGGAGTTCTTGGCGCGCTGCAACACACACCCGAGAGCATCGAGGAGGAGCTTCGATGGATCGATGACCACGTGGGTGGCAAACCGTACGGCTTGGACGTTCTTATTTCGAGCAGCATCGCTACCGCGGGTGAAGGGAGCGTCACTTACAACAGTTTGGAGGGGCGGGTGCCGGCCCGGCACCGCGAATTTGCCAAGGAGTTGCTAGAGAAGTTTGATGTTCCGCTGACTTACACACCTGCTGCGGACGACCTTGGGCAGCCATATGATCCCGAGCGGGCGCTTGCCGTCCTCGACGTAGCGTTTAGGCATCCGATCAAATTGATCGCAAATGCCTTAGGCGTTCCCCCGCCAGAAATGATATCGAAAGCACGTAAGCACGGCGTACCTGTCGCCGCTCTTGTCGGAGCCAAAGAACACGCGCTACGGCAGGTGGCTGCCGGAGTGGACATCCTTGTGGTCCAGGGGACGGAGGCAGGGGGGCACTGTGGCGAAGTGTCAACCATGGTCTTGGTGCCCGAGGTCATCAAAGCCGTCAAACAAGTTCGCGAAGTACCCGTTCTTGCAGCAGGTGGAATTATGACCGGCCGCCAGATGGCCGCTTGTATGGCGATGGGGGCGGCGGGCGTTTGGACCGGATCTGTATGGCTCGCGACGGTTGAAGCGGAAACAACTGAGATCTTTCGCCAAAAGATGATCGATGCGACATCGCGCGATGCGGTGAGATCGAAAAGCCGATCCGGCAAGGCAGCTCGGCAGCTTCGTTCGGCATGGACCGATGCGTGGGATCGTGATCCTAACTCTCCGGGGGCCCTTGCTATGCCACTACAGAGCTTAGTGAGCGACGAGGCATTCCGGGCGATCAATCGCGCAGCCGATTCCGGTAATGCGAAAGCGGTCCAGCTGGTGAGCTACTTCGTAGGCCAGGGGGTCGGCTTAGTTGATAGCGTCCAGTCATGCACGACGGTCGTTCAGGGATTTAAGGAAGACTTCCTCGCGGCGATCGAAGACCTTGAGTACTTGATCTCTTAAAATGGACTAGCAGTGTCTGCTGTGCGCACGCTCTGAACGTGGCAGATCGCTGCACGTGCTAACGCAAACGAATAAGGAGATGCATCTTGCGTGCTTGGGCCGTTGTTGAAAATGGAGCTCCCCTCGAGGAGATCACATGTGCGGATCCCGTGCCGAATGGTACCGAGGTTGTGATTGCTGTGACTCACTGCGGAGTGTGTCACACCGATCTTCACATGTGGGAAGGATACTATGATCTCGGCGGCGGCCGGCGCATGTCGATAAAAGACCGGGGGGTCACTCTGCCCTTGACCTTGGGTCATGAGATCGTAGGCAAGGTCGTCAGCTTCGGTCCGGAGGCATCGGGGGTTTCCATCGGCGACGAGCGGGTGGTGTTCCCTTGGGTTGGGTGCGGTCATTGCGATCGATGTCTGGCAGAGGAGGATCAGATGTGCGTTGAGGGGCGCGCGCTAGGTATTATCCAAAACGGTGGCTATGGAAGCCACGTAGTGGTTCCGTCCTCGCGGCATCTCATTCCTTTAGAGGGGGTGTCGCCAAGCGTCGCGGCCACGCTGGCGTGCTCTGGAATTACTGCGTACTCGGCTGTAAAAAAGGTGCTTCCGCTTCCGCCGCAAGAGCCGGTAGTCATCATTGGGGCGGGTGCACTTGGTCTCACCGCAATTTCGCTACTGCGTGCTCTTGGCCATCGGAATATCGTGATCGTGGACATCAATCACGATCGTCTCTCGACCGCCAAGCTGCTCGGTGCATCCGCTTCGTTACGCGCCGAAGGAAACGACGTTACTGCGCGCCTGGTGTCGCTATGCTCGAAGAACCCTCTCGCTATCGTCGATCTGGTGAACGACTCGCGCACCGCTAAGTTTTCCTTTGATGCATTGGGCAAGGGAGGGAAGTTGGTGCAGGTCGGGCTTTTTGGGGGAGAGCTCTCTCTGCCGCTTCCCCTGATGGCAATGAAGGCGTTAACGGTACAGGGATCTTATGTAGGAAGTCCTCGTGAATTGAGAGAGTTAGTGAGCCTTGTCAGTAAAGGGGGAGTTCTGCCGATCCCCGTCGAGGATCTGCCAATTTCAAAGGTTAACGCCGCGCTATCTCGGCTCAAGAACGGCGAGGTAACAGGCAGGCTCATCCTACGCCACCGCGCTGATAAGGGGTGCGCATGCTGAGCCGCTTGACGTGGGCCATGCCGATGTGATGATCGGAGGATCTAACGGACTGAAGCGCCAGATGTCGATCGCGGCTAACATGCGATCGAACGAATGACGCAATGAAGTGTGGAAGATCAGCCGCCGTACCGAGTTCACGCTCTTCGAGCGTACCGGGGAAAATCACTCGGGCCCAGCTTACGCAGGAACTTTGATAGTACCGGAAGGGGCTTCGCCGAACTCAATTCGAAGCCCTTTGAGAAGTGCCCGAGGTTCAAGAACCCCCACTACATAGAAATGTTCGGCAAGGGGGCGTGGACGTAGGCAGGATCTTGCGAGCGGACCTATCGAAGCGACCGGGCCAAATGCGAGCTGCCGATCCTCGTCATCGAAGTCGCGGTGTGGCGTCTGGCGACAGCGACCGTCACCGGCCAATCGCAATGACCACTCACGAGTGGCTATTCAACGCCGTACTTGTAAAGAAAACTTCTGATTTTCGCTACAGCATCGTACCGATGACCAGTCGTAAAAATCGCACTGTTGTGCGATATTTATTGACAGCACCAAGTTGGGATGACAACTTCCTACAAATAGCAGTTTGACTGTCGCTCGCCAGATATCGGGAGCCTCGCCGGCAACCGAGCGAGAGACGAGCCGCCGCTGAGAACGGCGGGGCACGATCGTAAGAAACAGGACAGAAAAGATGCAAGCACAGGTTTCCGCCGACACATGAACGTCCAACATCAATCCGTTCGCCTCCGAATACATCGTGAACTGTTCTGCGTATCACCACGAGATGCGAGACGTTCTCTGGTTGCAGCGATGGAAAGTTTTCGTGGTGGGTCGGTATGAGCAGCTTCAGGCTGTGCTCAACGGCTGGCAATCGGTCCTGGAGTCCGGCACCAGCCCCGGAACTGAACGCGAGCGCGCGATTCGCCGTATGATGAACCGGATCGGTTTCCAGCAAAAAGCTAGGCGAGCGCCAGGCGCTGCCATGACGAAGGTGAAGGCAAGTGACGCATACCGAAGATAAGTTCGGACGTGTCGATATTCTGGTGAACAATGCCGGGCTATTCAGTGTCTTGAAAATGCAGAGCTACCACGAGATCAACATCGAAGAATGGGATCGCGTTATGGCGTGCGGGGCGTATGGCTGGCCAGCACTGCCGCGGCCCCTGCGATGAAAAAGAACGGTGGAGGGAAGATCATCAACATCTCCTCCGGGACGGCATTCAAGGGGACCTCGCTCCATTGTGTGACATCGAAGGGAGATGTCATTGCTTTCACCCGTTCCATTGCGCGCGAACTTGGAAGCAGCGGCATCTGCGTCAATGCGATTGCTCCGGGTCTGGTGATTAGCCCAACGTTCAAGGTCACCCTGATGGGGAGGAGATCTCGGTCTCTGTCGCATCCAGCCGGGCGATCAAGCGCGACTCGGTGCCGGACGATTTGATAGGCGCGCTGCTTTTCCTCGCCTCAGACGACAGCAATTTCGTCTCCGGCCAGACGCTGGTCGTTGACGATGGCTCCGTGGATGCACTGAGCACGTTTCCTCTTCTTTAGCGTACCGTCAGGACAGCAAATGCAACATACCCAGCTCTTCATTGATGGCGAATGGCGTGAAAGCCGCTCCGCCGAGACCATCGTCGTCGTCAACCCTGCGACTGAGGACATTATCGGAAGCGTGTCGCATGCCAGGCACGCGGATCTCGACGATGCCGTATCAGCCGCCGGGAAGGGTTTCAAAATCTGGCGAAAAATGTCCCCTCTCGACAGATCCCACATCATGCGAACGGCAGCCAATCTGCTCCGGGAGCGCATCAATCGCATTGCGACGGTTATGACGCTGGAGCAGGGAAAGCCCGTCGCCGAATCCAAGACCGAGATCAATGCATCCGCTGACATTCTCGACTGGTTTGCTGAAGAAGCGCGGCGCACCTATGGGCGCGTGGTGCCGGCGCGGGGGGAGGGCATCTACAACCTTGTGCTCAAGGAGCCGGTCGGACCTGTGGCCGCCTTCACGCCGTGGAACTTCCCCATCAGTCAGGCGGTGCGCAAGCTCGGAGCTGCGCTCGCTGCGGGCTGTTCGGTGATCATCAAACCACCGGAGGAAACACCTGCGTCTCCTGCCGAACTCGTGCGAGCCTTGGCCGATGCCGGGCTTCCGAAGGGGGTCGTCAATCTGGTTTTCGGAACTCCGGCGGAGATCTCGAGCTACCTGATTGCCCACCCGGCTATTCGAAAGATTTCGTTCACCGGATCCACGCCAGTCGGCAAACAGCTTGCATCGCTGGCGGGGCTGCACATGAAGCGGATCACGATGGAGCTCGGCGGCCATGCGCCTGCAATCATTTTCGACGACGCCGACGTGAAGTTTGCGGCGACGGTGCTTGCGGCCGGCAAGTATCGCAACGCGGGGCAGGTTTGCATCGCGCCGACGCGGTTCCTGGTGCAGGATGCTCTGTATGAAGAGTTCATCAGCGAATTCGTCGAGAGAACCGTCGCCCTGAAGCTGGGAAATGGGTTCGACGAGGGCGTCACCATTGGACCGCTCGCCAACGACCGGCGGCAGGCGGCGCTGTCGTCCTTCGTCGAAGACGCTGTGCAATCTGGTGCCAAAGTTGCGGCTGGCGGCGGGCGCGGCCAGAATAAGGGATACTTCTTCGCGCCGACGGTCCTGATCGATGTCCCGACGACAGCACGGGCGATGAACGAAGAGCCCTTCGGGCCTCTTGCCTTGATCCAGAGGTTCAAGACCTTCGATGACGCGCTTGAAGAAGCCAATCGGTTGCCATTCGGCCTGGCGTCCTACGCCTATACGCGCTCCATCAGGAACGCGACCGCGATTTCCGCTGCGATCGAAAGTGGAATGCTGTCCATCAATCACTATGGGCTCGCATTGCCCGAACTGCCGTTCGGTGGTGTGAAGGATTCCGGATACGGATCCGAAGGGGGGCTTGAGGCCGTAGAATCCTACCTTGCCACCAAGTTTGTTTCCCAGGCTAGCCCGGCCGACTGATCGGCTGTGAGGACGTGAAGCCTCGGATCGCGCGTCGGCCTTGCGGTTGGGCCGCAACGATAAAAAGCGCACAAATGTGCGAAAATGATTGACGATGCTTGCGGGCTGTGGAATCCAAGGATGCTCGCTCAAACACATGGGTTCTCGGCTCTCAATGGCGCCGCAGACGACCCCAAAGGAGAAGAAATGGCAGAGGATATCAAAATCGCACGCCACGACGGGTGGATCGAAGTGACCATCGACCGTCCGGAGAAGCTAAACGCCATCAGGGAGCAGACAGCCATCGAGATCCTTGACGTGATGGAAGAGGTCGAGTCAGGGCGGCAGTTTCGCGGACTGATCATTACCGGCAGCGAGAAAGCATTCTGCACGGGGGTCGATACGAGCGAACAGAAGAACGAGCCCGACGAAGCGTTCGAACTCTGGCGCCGCCGTAAGCGATCGCGGAAGGTCAATCAGTTCTTCCGCGCGCTTCCGGAATTCACCAAGCCGGTCATCGCTGCCGTAGAAGGCTATGCACTTGGCGGCGGATTCGAAGTCGCATTGCTTTGCGATTTCATCATCGCTGGCGAGAAAGCACAGTTTGGCTTGCCCGAAGCGAAGCTGGGACTCATGCCGGGTGGCGCGGGTACGCTGACGTTGCCGCGCATCATAGGCAAGCCGCTTGCAAAGGAACTGATCTGGACGGGGCGGCGATTGAAGGCTGACGAAGCATTGCAGCTCCGAATCGTCAATCATGTCGTCGCGCAGGGAACCGCGATCGAGAAGGCGCGCGAAATCATGACGGCTCTTGGCGAGCAGGGCCCGCTCTCGGTCATGTTCACCAAATCAGTCATCGAGCGTGGCTTCGAAAGTTCATTGGCAGAGGGCATGTCAACGGAAGCCGATGCTTTCTTCGCGCTGAGCTTCTCGCAGGACAGGAACGAAGGCCTCGCGGCCTTCCGTGAAAAGCGAGCGCCGAAGTTCAAGGGTAATTAAGGGGGCAGCAGAAATGACAAAGCGTGATATCGCGGTCGTCGGATTCGGCGAAACGAAAGTCGAACTGAAGGGCGGTCGTAGTTCTTACGATCTTGCCGGTGAGGTTCTCGAGCAGATCCTCAATTCGACGGGAATCGCCAAAAGCGAGATCGACGGAATTTGCGTATCGGAGACGATGAGCGAGACGTCGAACCCCTTCTGGGCTGTTTTCATGGCAGAATCGCTGGGACTTGTGCCCAGTTGGACCCAGATCAATGGCCTTGGTGGCGCATCGACCATCGCTGGCATCGTGCGAGCTGCCTCTGCGATCAGGGATGGCTTGTGCAACACCGTGCTTGTGATCGCGTCTGACGCTCAATCAAGCTATCCGCCCACCGAGCAAGGTGCCTATCGCTGGGAATTCCAGTATCCCACCGGCCTGCGCGGCCCGGTCGGCGTATTCGGTCTGCTCAGCCAGCGCTATAAACTGCAATATGGCCTGAAGGACGAAGCGCTTGCGCGACTGGCAGTGACGCAACGTAATCACGCGCTGATGAATCCAAACGCCTGCGCCAAGCTGCAGTCGCCCATTACCGAAGACGATTATCTCAAATCGCGCTATGTCTCAGAACCGCTCCGCATGTTGGATAGCGTGATGGTCTGTGACGGAGCAAACGGCGTGCTGGTGACGTCAACCGAGAATGCGAAACGTCTCGGATTGAAGAAAGCTGTCTATCCCACCGGCTACGGTGAGATCACTAATTTCAACGGTGACAAAGCGAAATCGGACATCACCGAAACCGGCTTCTCGGTTGCGGGTCCAAAAGCATTGAAGCAGGCCGGATTGCAGGCAAAAGATATCCAGCTCTTCTGCCCGTACGACGACTTCTTGATCGCTATCCTGATCCAGCTTGAGCAGATCGGCTTCTGTGGACGCGGCGAGGGATCTGACTTTATTCTGGGCACAGATATGACTTTCAAAGGGAAACTTCCCCTGAACACGAGTGGAGGTCAAATCTCAGCCGGCCAACCTGGTCTGGCGGGTGGTGGTCTCAATCTCGTCGAGGCAGTCCGGCAACTCTTCGGCGAAGCCGGTGACCGTCAAATTCCCGGCCTGAAAAACGCCATGACGACCGGCATCGGTGTCATTCCCTATGGGCGTAACTGGGGTGTCTCGAACGTCATGATTCTGGAGAAGTGACATGAGTGAAGCAAAGAAAACACCCCCGCGCCCGCTACCGCGTCCGGACATCTACGTCAAGACGCGACCCTTCTGGGATGCCGCGAAAGAACACAAGCTCTTGCTCCAATACTGCACGGACACGAACCAATACCAATGGGTCCCGCGTCCCGTCAGCATCTACTCCGGCAAGCGGAATCTGGAATGGCGAGAGGCTTCAGGCAAGGCGAGCCTCTATACTTGGACAAATACCGTCGTTCCTTGGCCGGGGCACGAGGCCCGCGTACCCTATATCTGCGCGCTTGTAGATCTGGAAGAGGGCGTAAGAATGCTGGTCAATCTGGTGAACTGCGAGGCCTCCCAGCTTCGGGATGGAATGCCGATGAAGCTTTCTTGGGAAGCATTGAACGATGACTTCAATGTTCCGGTATTTGAACCGGCATAATGGACAAAGGCTGCAGGCCGGTTTGCCTGCAGCCAGCCATCGGTTCTTTCGATGTAGCTGACATATCGGATCGGTTATGCGATAATGGGACAATTGCAAAATGTACCGATCGAAAGTTGATTTGTGGCGACTTCCCCAAAAAACAACGAAATTGGCAGTATCGCGTCTTCGCGCCCCAAGACTCTCCAGCGTCGAAAAGAGCTACTGGGGGTCGTTTATGAGTTGATCGCGGAGCATGGCATAGATGCCGTGACCATGCGGCAGATCGCGCAAGCAGCTGAGATCAGCACGGGTACGATCAACTATCATTTCAAGAACCGGCATAACCTCGTTATCCTGGCGTTGGAGGCGGCCTATGAGCTGCCTGAAGACTGGCGCTCATATGAAGGTTCGCCACTGGCGCAGCTTCGACGCTTGGCAATGGGTTATGTGTTTCGGACCTCGCGCGAACGGTTCTGGCTCTTCTGGATCAACTACACCGCGCAAAGCACACGCGATGATGAGATGCGACGAAGACAGAATGATCGCTATCTTAAGCAGCGGAAGTTTTGGCGAGAACTAATGAGAGATGGCATTGCGGCGGGTGAAATCGACCCGGCCGTGGATGCTGAGAAGACGGCGGACGAATTGCTGCTGTTGGGCGATGCGTTGGTGCTGCGCCAGATTCAGTCACCAACACCGGCTACGCGCGAGCTTGCCAAGGCGATGATCGATGCCAAGTTCGCGGAGATAATACTGGAGAATCCGGCTCGAAAACAGGCGGACCCCTCGCGCAGGTCGGCGCAGAGCCGCTAGAAGCCTCGCGAAATCTCATCGGGAAGACGCTCAGTAGTCCTGGCTGCTTGGCGACAAAACGCCGTCGCATCAGATCGGGGACAAAGGGAGCGCCATCTTTTACAATTGCACACTTGTGCGATTTTTGAATTTGTGTGCACTATCCGGATAACAGGACCACCTCTTGACGCTTTAAGGGTGGTGAAAAATTCATGCGGGTAGGGAGCAGTGCAGCAATGCAGAGCAAACGTTCGGACCCGACCATCCGGCAACGCGATGGTCGCCTGCAAGGTGCGGATCCCACCCGACTTCTCTCGCAGATGCCGGAGCGATATAGCCGGGTTGTGAAAAACTGGGCCGAGCGGGCGCCGCACAGACGCGCACTGCATTTCGCCGGCCGTAACATGAGTTACTCCGAACTGTGGTCGGCGACGGTGGATGCCATCGCGCTTCTGAAAGGTATCGGCGTTCGCGCCGGCGACCGCGTCATGCTGGTTGGAGAGAACGGTCTGCAGATCGTACCGCTGCTCCTTGCGGCGAGCGAAATAGATGCCTGGGCAGCTCCGCTCAATGCGCGCATGTCCTGGCGCGAGATCGAATCGATTCGCGACTTCGCCGAGTGCCGCAGGGTCATTTATTGCGTGGGCGACTCCGGGAGCGCCGAACAACACGCGAAATCAAGCGGCGCAAATGAAAGCGCCGAGTTACTTGGCCCTCTCGTCATCGGCGCATTGAACGATCAGGCAAATGCCGAGCAGGTCTTTCCGGACATGGCAAACCAGACCGCGGTGCTGGTTTTCACCTCGGGTACGACAGGGGCTCCAAAAGGGGTCAGGGTTAGCCACCAGGCGCTGATCTATATGGGCGCCAATATGGCTGAGATACGCCAGATCAATTCTGATGATGTCTTCTACAACTCGTCGCCGATCAGCCACGCAATCGGCCTCGGGACTGTTTTGATGACGGCGTTCTGGGCCGGAGCCAGCGCAGAGCTGGTATCAAAATTCACGGCCGAGCATTTCGTCGAGGCCCTGCGACAAGAGCGGATTAGCAGCGTTACGGCGGTCCCGACGTTATTTGCGCGTATCTTGGACTTTGCCGAGCAGAAAGGGATTTCCCTGAGATCGAAGAGACTGCGTATCATCGCGACGGCCGGGGCACCGCTGGACATGGCGCTGAAATCGAAGGTCGAGTCGGCCTTCGGTCTTCGCATGGGAAACTCGTACGGAATGACGGAATGCAATCCGATCGCGCGATCAGCCGCCGGCGTCGAAACTAACGAGGTCGGTGAGCTACAGCCAGGCGTGACGGTCAGAATTGTCCGAGACGATGGTGAAGACGCTGGCGTCGATGAGCGAGGAGAGTTGTGGGCGAAAGGTCCATCCCTGATGCTGGGATACTATCGCAACAAGGACGCCACGCAGGCAGCGATGCGACCCGATGGCTTTCTCGCGACGGGAGACCTGGCGACGGTTGATGCCATGGGGCGCCTCTATATCGTCGGCCGTTCTAAAGAACTGATCATTCGAAGCGGCTTTAACGTCTATCCGGCCGAGGTCGAAGCTGTGCTCGCCCTGTATCCAGGCGTCGCGCAAGTTGCCGTCGTCGGACGACAGGTGGAGGGAAATGAAGAAGTCGTTGCCTTCGTTCAACCAACTCATGGCGTTGTTCTCGATACCGACGCTTTGGCGCACTTCGCGAGGGATCGGCTGGCGCCCTATAAGCGGCCAGCAGAAATCATCCTGCAGAGTGAACTTCCGGTTGGACCGACCGGGAAGATCTACAAGTCGTTACTGCGAGATATAGCGGCCAACTGACATTCTAGGATGCGAGGTGTGCATGTCTACAACGTCAATCTTCAGCTATCTGGCAACGCAGTTGGGCGACAATATCGAGCAGCCGCAGGATCATCAAAGCGAATCCCAAATTGCGTTCCCGCGTTCCATGGAGCGCGCAGCGAAACTCGGCGGCGCCATGATCGGCTTCGGATTGACGCGTCGCGATACTGTCGCTTTGGTGATGCCGAACACAGAGAACCTCATCGTTTCCTTACTGGCTGTGATCGGAATTGGCGCTATCGCAGTACCAATGCCCACGCATGCCAGCGAGGACGATCTTGCGGACCTGCTCCAGCGGTGCGGGGCTAAACTGATAGTGACCTCGGACGCGGATATGTCGAATATCATACGTGCGACAGCTCGAACACAGAACCGGGCCGCGATTGTCTCGACGAGTTCTGACTGGTTCGAAGGCGTTGCCGGGTTTGACGAGTTCCTGGAAATGGGTCGGCCGGCTGACCTAATTGCCGCAGGCACAGATGCTCTGCTTGTGTACCAGCGTGATGCTGCCGGAGCATGGAATAGTATCATGCTTGATCACTCGGCGTTCACCGCGAAGGTCCTGGCAATAGCTGCCTCGATATACTATAGGGCTGGTCACACATAGGTCTCAGGTGAGGCCACATGCTTTGGCCGGCTGCGTTCCGCAATGCTTGTCAGCATGGATCGCGATGACTTTGAGCTGAACCTCCTGGGCTCGAAGATCAGGATCGTTCTGATCCGACGTGCTGACTGAAATGGGACAGCCATGGATGGCACGCGCCCATTCGGTTGATCTGCGAAAGCGCGTCTTAGCTGCGGTGAACGAAGGCGGCCTGTCGTGCCATTAGGTGGCCCTCGATTGGACGATCGCGCGGTTCCCTATCAGTCATCGGAGCCTTTAAACCGTCGTTATGCTGCGGATTTCACTTTCCAACGAGGGCTAATCGGCTCTAACGCCAGACTCGCGCGCGACGTCGCCCCACTGCTTCAAATCCTTGCGCATAGCATTCGCGAATGCATCGGCACCATCGCCGACGGGTACCAAGCTCATTCCTCTGATCTGATCTGCAATTTCTGTCTTGATGATGCGCGAAACCTCCTGGTCAAGCTTCTGAACGATATCCTTGGGAGTTGCGGCTGGCACGAATACGCCAATCCATCCGTTCGCTTCAAATCCGGTATAGCCAAGCTCGGCGAATGTCGGGATTTCAGGAAATAGCGGATTGCGTTTATCGCCACTTATTGCGAGCGCCCTGATCTTGCCGGCTCGCAATTGAGGAGCCGCCGTGGCGGTTTCCAGGAATGCCGAGTTGATCTGTCCGCCGAGTAAATCGTTGGCAAGGGGAGCTGCGCCACGATATGGAATATGCGTCATCTTGATGCCTGCCTTCTTGTTCAGAAGCTCGCCATACAAATGCGAGGTCGTGGCATTCCCGTAAGAGCCATATGAACCTGCCCCCCTGCTGTCCGTCATCGATCGCACAAATTCTGCCAGAGTGTGCTCCGGACGGTCCGCAGGCACGACAAAAACGGCGGCGAGTAGCGCCGCCTGCGTAACAGGTTTGAGATCCTTGAAAGCGTCGTATGGCAATTTCGTCCCGACGTTCGGTGCCTGCACAAGCTGCGAAATTCCGATCAGGACCGTGTATCCGTCGGCGGGTGACTTGACGACGAAATCGTTACCGATGATCCCAGCGCCGCCGGATTTGTTCTCGACGACGACAGGCTGCTTCCAAACATCTGACAATCTGTTGGCTAACAGACGCCCAATGTTATCGGCTGCGCCACCTGCTGGAAACGGAACGACCAACGTCACGCGCCGATCGGGAAATCCCGCATTCGTGGCATACGAGGCCGACCCCAGCTGGAGCAGTAGGGCGAGTGAGGTCAGCGATAAAACCGAACGGAGCAGTAACATGGCTTGTATTCCTTCGACTACCGATGCTGCTCCGGCGGCTTGATACAGCCCTCAGTCGGAGCGAATGAAGAAATTTCATCAATCTAAATCGCACGTCTGTGCAATTTCATAGGATTAGTGCTCAACCGTTTTTGATTGTCAATTTTTCTCGCTGGTGCAGTGCGGTGGCACTCCGGCGCGAGCGCGTCGTATCACCACCAAACGCGGATCGGCTGAATCGTCCGCGCGCTAGCGTTGCGGCGAAAAACGCCGATTTTTACGCATTTCTGCCGCGGCTCTGAACAATGAATCGTTGTGGCGATTTCAAAGTCGACTGAGGTCCGGAGAGAGCGCGCCTCGATTGAGCTCCGTTATCGAAACGGCGATTTGGCCAAACAATTCGCGATGCATCCGCAAGGTAATTTTCGCGACAAAATACCGCACATTCGCGCGCGATCTATCAGCGTGCAGGGCAAGGTCATCTATTGAGGATCTCGCCCTGCGCCCAGGACAGCATAGATCGCGGCGGGTTCGCGTAGCCTGAAGGCTGTCTTTGGAGCCGGAAACCCCAAGCGTCCGGGCAGGGCGGGCGCCTGGTTCGGCCACGGAAATCATCCCGGTCATAGGCAGCCGGACTGCGATCTCTGCAGGGCGTGATCTTAAGTATCAATTTGAGTCAGTGGCGGATAACAGCGCTGCTGGAACGCATCGCATCCCGAGTATTGATATGGAGTCGCTTATGCGAGTCCAGCGCCACCTTTGGTGGGTGGCCACGAGTAAACAGTAGCTACTGTCGGCTCCCAACGCTATTGAGCAGAGCAGAGCGTGGCCGCAGGCTAAATCGATGCCAGTCGCGTTTAATTTACGAACTTGTCGAGATTGTCGCCGGCTACGACGTAAACCCGCGATGTCGATGCCGCATTGCGAATAAGCAATAGCGACTGATATGCGTCGGAATCGCGCCAGAGCCTGGCTCTTTCGATATCCGGGAAAGAGAGAATAACAATTCTCTGACTGGGTAATTCACCCGCCATTGATTCTGGTGCGCCTCGCGCCAAAAAGATCCCACCGAAAGGCGTGAGGGTGTCTGGCATTCGCTCGGCGTATTCCCTGTAGCGGCCGATATCGGTGATCGTGATCTCGTTTACGACGTAAGCAGGCATTACTTTACACCTTTCAATCGGCGCGTGACCGAATCTAAATGCAAGGTCTGGCGGCCCGCCGGCCATCGCTGTAGCCCTGTTCAGGCGAGTACACGTGTACGCGACTTGCCATCGACGTGTTCGCCGACGCCTTGAACGGGATCGGCGAGGGGCAGTTAGAAGCGATAAGCCCTGGTCAGGTCGTTCAATTGGCTACGCCGCCCGCACCGAATCGAGGAATTTGCTGACTTCGATCTTGAGCCGGCTACTCTCGGAGGCGAGTGATCGCGCGGATGACAAGACCTGTGTGGATGCCGAGCCGGTTTCCGATGCGCCGTGCTGGACGTCGCTGATGTTCGACGATACCCGCATGGTCCCCTGAGCCGCCTGCTGAACGTTACGCGAAATTTCCTGCGTGGCTGCCCCTTGTTCTTCCACTGCAGAGGCAATCGCAGAAGAAATCTCCGACATACGCCCGATCGTGTCGCCGATCTCCCTGATGGCGCCAACGGATTCCTGGGTCGCAGACTGAATATCGGATATCTGCAGGCTGATCTCGCCGGTGGCTTTCGCCGTCTGTTCCGCCAGCGCCTTCACTTCGGAAGCGACGACGGCGAAACCGCGGCCGGCTTCGCCGGCCCGCGCCGCTTCGATCGTGGCGTTGAGGGCAAGCAGATTGGTCTGCCCGGCTATGGTATTTATCAGTTCGACGACATCACCAATCCGCGCTGCTGCTTTTGCCAGCTCGCCAACACGGTCGTTCGTCACGCGGGCCTGGCTGACCGCCTGATTGGCGATGCTGGCCGATTCCTGCACCTGACGGCTGATTTCATTGACCGAAGTCGTCATTTCTTCGGTGGCCGATGCCACCGATTGAACATTGGTGGACGCTTCTTCAGAGGCGGTGGCGACGATGGCAGTGAGTTCCTGCGAACGCGTGGCTGTATTAGTTAACGTGGCGGCGGACGCCTCAAGCTCGGTGGAGGCCGAGGTCACCGTTTCGACGATCCCGCCGATCAGATTTTCGAACGCACGCGTGATGGTATTAACGCGCTCGCCGCGCCGGATCTTTTCTTCAGCATCGAACGATGCGGCATCGTCCGCAGCCTTCTTGGCGATCAGCGCCTCCTTGAAGACCTGCAAGCTATCGGCCATGCCGCCGATTTCGGTCGTCTCACCTTGATGCGGCACGACCGCCGTGAGATTGCCGGCTCCGAGTGCCTCCATCGGCATCACGATCGATTTGATACCGGCGGAGACATCGCGTACGAGCAGGACTGCAGCACTGATGCCGATGATCATGGCCAGTGTCAGCGATACGATAACCATCTTCATGGCGGAAGCGTAGCTGGCCGCGGCATTGACGGCGGTGATATCGGAGCCCTTATTGTTCAGGTCGATGTCTTTCTGAAGAATTTCATCGGACTTGACACCGACGAGCGATGCCTTGGCGTGCAGCGCGCGCGCTTCGTTATCTTCGTTCTTGCGGGACAACACGAGAACTTGCTTCACGCCGTCCAGGTATTCCGTCCACGCGGCGTTGGACTCGGTGTAAAAGGCGCGCTCCTGAGCTGAGTTGATCAGCGGCTCATAGCTCTTGCGGGCCGCAGCCAGAATATCAAGCCATTTCGCCAGCAGCACTTCCTGCGCCTGCTTGCCTGGCTCGGTCGTCGCAAGCAGGTGCGAACGAACAATAGCGCGGTAGGTGATAGTCGCTGCGCGGATTTCCCCAAGCGCGCGCACGCTCGGCAGCCAACTGTTGGCGATCTCGGTCGTCGAACTGTTGATATCACTCATTTGCTTCACGGCGAGACCGCCCATGGCAGACATGGCGATCAGCAAGAAGGTGACAACGATCGTGATCTTGGCGCGGATGGAATAGCGGGCGAGCATGCTGAAGATCCCTAACTAAGGCACCATCTGAAATCATCAACGGGTTCAATGGCTGGCGCATTCTTGCCGCCTATCGTTAAAGGCTCATGTATGGACCAATCAGCACAAGGCATATCGCCTATGCATTATTCATGTAATGCAATGTCTGATTGTATCAATCTTTCGAGCTGAACAGCGCTCATGACCGAGGTTGACTACCGTTTCGAGCACATCCCGGACGGTCACCAGCGCGCGGATCAGTTCGCCAATGCAAAGGTCGGCGTTCAGGTGTTGAAAATTGGACTCAAGCTCGGTCACGAAAGCTCAGAAGAAGGAAATGGCTTCGGCCAATTCGAGGAGGCACCAAGAGCGCGAGATTGATCGAAGAAGAAGCACAAGTAGGGATTTCGCACATCTGTGCTAATTATATTGCGCGTATGTGCGAAATATGAAACTCCTTATGCAATTTAGACTGGCGGGCCCTTCGCTCGACGGTATTTATCGCGGGGAGGCTTATATGACGCTGAAGATCGCGGTTTCGCGTGGGACGCCGGGGTTCCGCGCGCTTAGGAATCTGGGCAGGGCTTGTCTGGCTCGCCTTGCCCGATCGGCGCTGTTCGCGATCTCGCTCTTCGCTTTTGCCGGCCCGACCCGCGCTCAGCTCAAGGAGCCGACGGTCCGGATCGCCGTGATGAACGACCAAACCTCGGTATACTCTGACGACTCTGGAAAGGGTTCGGTGATCGCGGCGCAGATGGCCGTTGACGACTTCGGAGGCAAGGTGCGGGGCATTCCCGTCGAAGTTCTTGCTCTCGATCATCAAAACAAACCCGATCTCGGAGCGTCGCTCGCGCGCAAGGCTATTGACGTGGATCACGTCGCCGCTTTCTTCGACATCGCCAACACTGGCGTCTCGCTGGCCGTGCAGGAGATCGCCAAAAATAACGATCGCGTAGTCGTCCACGTCACGAGCGCTTCGGCTGAACTCTACGGCAAGGCGTGCTCGCCGACGGGTGCACAGTGGCTGTACGACACTTATTCCCTGGCGAAAGGTCTCGCGTCGTCGTTGACAGACGAAACGCACAAGAAGTGGTTCTTGTTGACGGTGGACTACGCGTTCGGCCATTCCATGCGGGAAGAAATGACGCACGAGGTCCAACGATTGAATGGATCCATCACCGGTTCGGTGCGACATCCCCTGAACACGTCGGACTTCGGCTCGTTCTTACTCCAGGCCCAGGCAACCAACCCTGACGTCCTGGCTCTGCTCAACGCCGGCAACGACACAATCGTGTCGCTCAAACAGGCAAGCGAGTTCGGGGTACTCTCAGGACATGTAACCGTCGCGCTCCCGATTTTCGCGATCACTCAGGTCCACGCAATCGGAGCAAAGCTTTCCCAGAATGTCGTCTTCATGCAGGGCTACTATCACGATTATGACGAAGCCAGCCGCGCATTCGCGGCGCGCTTTTCCGAAAAGATGAAACGACCTCCTTCGCAATACCAAGCTGCGGTGTACAGCGCAGTCAACCACTATCTCAAGGGCGTGGCGGCAGCCAACAGCACGAATGGCATAGCCGTCATGAAGAAGATGAAGGAAATACCCGTCAACGACTTCATGACCAAGGACGCGAAGCTGCGTGAGGACGGCAGATTGATGAGGGATATGCTGATCGTCGAGGGCAAGACTCCGGCGGAGAGCAAGGGGGAGTGGGATTTGCTGAAGGTCAAGTCTATGATACCCGCGGCATCGATCATCCGTCCCATCAAAGAGGGCGGCTGCGCCTACGTTCAAGGCGCGCAATAGGTGACCGGGAAGCATTCGCGATCCGCCTCGACCTTAGCTCTCCGAACTTCGGCGACGACTACTGCCCGCGTTGCCGCCCTCGTCGTCGAGCCTTCGAGGGTGCCGGGATCATCGCTCGACAGCAGCGGGGGATCTACCCCCGATCGCCTGGAACTCACTGACCATTCCTAGTCGGGTCGATCGCCGAAATGATCTGCCTCTCACGATTTGCCACAGCCGACGAACTTGCGTTCCCGCCCAAGATCCTCCCGCATGTCGTTGAACTGTTCAATGACTGCCTCCACGAAGGCGGTAAAAACATTCGGGTACTCTGCGCGATTGCTGGAAACGGCCGCGCAAATGCGGGTTCAATCGATGCAGCCCTTTTTGTCGATCCGGTTAGACTGCATCCTGATCCGCCCTGGAGTAAAATTCGCCCATTTGTGCAATTACGTCTTGCGGCTTGAAATTCACGGTGCCACTGTCATCTGAGGCGGCTGCCCTCCATGAGGCGAACGAAAAGACCGGCCCAAGGTTCTTCCGTCGTGGGACGGCAGGGTGATGGTGCAAGTGCCGATTGTGATCGTCCGGAGCGATCGACTATCAAACGAAACAATGCTGCCGACGAGGTGAATATGAACTCGGCTATCACTCGGCGAACCCTTTTGACTACTGCAACGAAGGGGACCATCGGCGGTCTAATGGGCTCGCTCTCGACGTCCGCAGGCGCTGAGGGTTCATGGCCTAGCAGACCTGTTCGGCTTCTATGCGGTTACGCCGCAGGCGGCCAGACAGATGTTTTCGCGCGAGCGTATGCCGAGGGCTTATGGAAGCTTACCGGTCAGCCATTCGTCGTCGAAAACAAGGTTGGAGCAGGATCGATCATCGCTTGTGAGGAACTGAAAAAGGCATCCCCGGACGGCGGCAAGCTTCTGTACACGACCTCGACCGCACTGATCCAGAACAAGGCTCTCTACGCGAAGCTGTCCTACGACCCCGATAAGGATTTCACAAAAATTGCCTACATCCCTGGAGGTAAACTGCCGTTCAGCGCGGCCGCCTCTGTTCCGGCGACCAACATGAACGAGTTCGTGGCCTGGGCCAAGGGAAAGCCTTTGAACTTCGGATCGTACGCCCCGGGAGGTCTAGGTCATCTGGTTTGCGCCCAGTTGAACAAGCTCTACGACCTGACCATGGAATGCGTGCAGTATCGGGGCGAGGCGCCGATGTGGCAGGACATGGCTGCCGGTTCGCTCCAAGCCGCCGTCGGTAGTTATGGCTCAGCCCAAAGCTTGTACTCACAGAAGCTGGCGAAGCCTCTAGCCGTACCAACCTCATCCCGATTGAGATCGCTGCCGGACGTACCAACTTATTTTGAGCAAGGATTTACAAATCCCATCTTCGGGCTCGGGATCTGGCATGTGCTGATCGCTCCTGCAGGGCTGGATCCCGCTTTGCGGGAGAGGATTTCAGGACTCATGGTGGAGGCCGGCAAAGCCGAACGGATGCAAAAGATGTTGGAGAATTTCGGCATCGAGGAGGCTGCCTCGGGATGGCAAGCGGCCGAACGAGCCTACAGCGAAGAGTCCCGACCTGTTCTTACAGCAATCAAAGAGCTGAATTTGACGCTGGATTGACTGCCTCTTGTGTTACCGAGCGCGGTTCGCGCATAGCCGACGCGCTCCGACCGGCGCGACGCGAGATGGTGCGTCACTCAACTGGGGCGCCTGCGTCGGCACGGACGTGGCCGAAAGGGTATGCGTGCGCAGAGGCTTTTTGCTTTCGGGATTGACCGCCGAAGCTCCGCCGGGACCTTTTTTACTACGACGGCAGCATTGTCGGCTCGCCGTCCTGCCGTTCCAGCTTCGGGCTCGAAGCCACCGCGAACAACGCTCGGCGGTTATGAAGGGTGGCGGCGCAGTCTTCCTCCGGCGGCGATGATCATGACTGTGCAATTTACAGGCACAGCGGTTCGCTACGGCGGGAAAAGCTGCTGAGCGGTGCTCTCGAATGTATCGAAGGATGCGCGCGCGATGAACGGAGAGCCCTTCGGCCCGTTGACACTGATCAACAAATTCATGGATCTCGATGAAGCGGTGGCCAAAGCAAATCGGCTCCGTACGGGCTTTCCCGCTTATGCCTACACGCGCTCGTCGCATGCCGCCTCATCGCTGGCGGCAGGCGTAGAGACTGGGATGCTTTCGACGGACCACTGCGGGTTGGCGTTTCCCGAAGTGCCGTTCGGGGGGCGTAAAAGATTCCGGCTACGGCTCGGAAGGCGAGAGCGAGGTAGTCGAATGCTTTCTCGCCACCAAGTTCGTCTCTCAGGCGAGTCCGCCCGCTCGTAGACTGCGGAATGCTCCGGTCGTGGTCCGGGCGGACCGCCGAAGCTCTCTTATGCTTTTCCCGATGGGAAAGCTAAGTCGTTGCGCGGTGGGCTGCGCGCCGCAAAGGCACAGAAAAAAGGTCGATCCCGTCGCCGAAATCGACCTCTAGTCAAGGGAGGAAGCGCCCAAACGGACGCTTCGCTGCGTCGGACTAGCCGTGCCGATCCAACCCAGCTCGATTGGTCTACTCCGCAGGCAGGAGTGGCGCAAGATAAAAACTGCACAAATGTGCTATCTTATTCGGTCGAGCGAACCGCGCGAGGTGGACCAGCCGTAGATTGCCTCAAGCCGCTTGATCACGAGCCACTGCCCTGGGACGTCACTTGTGCAGCTGATTTCCAAACGACGAGCCGAAGGTAGCTCGTAAATGAGGGTCTTCAGTGATTGCCCGGAGCTGATCGGTAACCTCCTGCGCGAAATTGAACTGCGTCCGTCACGCCGGCATAGGCGCCAACCGGACCTCGATGCTCATCGGCACGGACGAAATGTAGTGCATACGTGCGACAATAATAATTGCACGTTTGTGCGAAATAGGACACCTATATAATGTAGAGAGCCCTGGTGCGGCCGGTTTCTAATAGCCCTCGTACGAACAAGCTCGTGGCGAGCGAGTTCGTACACGAGAATCGATCAACATCCGCCTCGAAGAGAAATGCCGGGGTGAACCGGTTTAGAGGTTGATGCACGGGGGCGCTCGTTAGGGAGCGGTCATCTGAGAGGCGGACGTGAGAGCCGATAAGCCATGTCAACAAATGGGCAATGCAGGTAGGGATGTGCACGTGCAACACGATGGTCGGAGTTCCAATAGGACGGGACCGCTGAGAAATATCCGAGTTCTGGAATTCGCCGGCATCGGTCCCGGTCCTTTTGCGGCCATGCTGCTGTCGGATATGGGGGCTGAGGTAGTAACGGTCGCCCGTCCGGGGCAGGGTCAACGCAAAGCTGGGGACTTCGTCAATCGAGGGCGACGCGTCGTCGAGTTCGACCTGAAGAATCCGCCTGACCTCGAAGCGGTTGGGAAACTGGCTGCGTCCTGCGACATCCTGATCGAGGGGTTTCGGCCAGGTGTCATGGAGCGTCTCGGACTCGGCCCGGAACCGCTCATTAGGCGAAATCAGCGTTTGATCTATGGACGCATGACTGGCTGGGGCCAAGACGGGCCGTTATCGCAGTCCGCGGGACACGACATAAACTACATCGCGATCACCGGCGCTCTCGACTGTTTTAGGTCGAACGAGGGCGGCCCGGTCTGGCCGCTCAACCTCGTCGGAGATTTTGGGGGCGGCGCTCTCTATCTCGTCGCCGGCGTTCTCGCGGCGCTGAACGAGGTCCGCATCTCCGGCCAGGGACAAGTCGTTGATGCCGCGATGTGCGACGGCGTCTCGAACATGATGACCTACTTTCACAGCCGAAGAGCGCTCGGTTTGTGGCGGGACGAGCCTCGGGGAAACATGCTCGAGGGAGCTTCCCACTTCTATCAGACCTACGAATGTGCCGATGGTCGTCACATCGCAATTGGCGCGATCGAACCACAGTTCTATGCCACCCTTCGCCAGCTCGTCGGGCTCGATGATCCCGAATTCGAGCCCCAGCTTGATCGCGATCGCTGGCCCGATCTGAAGCGGAAGGCAGCGGAAATCTTCAGAACGAAGTCGCGCGACGAATGGACGTCTCTCCTTGCCGATACGGATGCCTGCGCTCAGCCGGTCTTCTCCCTGGCCGAGGCTTCGGACCATCCTCATCTCGTGGCGAGGAGCGGGTTCGTAAAGATCGACGGGCTCGATCAGCCGGCCCCAGCGCCTCGGTTCTCCAGAACGCCTTCGGCTGTACAACGATCGCCATCGGGTTCACTCCAGACCGCTGCCGAAATACTCAGGGACTGGCACCGGTCCTGATCGTCGCGGGCTAATAATGCTCCGCACCGCTTCCGTCTGCGTCGCTTCCGTCGCGCAAACGGATCCACCGCACCTGCCGGAGCCTGGAAGGAGATTGGAGTGAGCCTACACGCCTTGAACGACGAGAGTATCGCGCGCTACCACGAAAGCCTCCGGAAGGAGGTCGAGATGGATAAGAAGTCCATGAAGGATGGTGGACACGAAGGCTTCGCAAGCGGGAATTCCGCTCGACAGTACGGCGCGGCCCTCGAAGCAGAGATGAGAAGAAGAGCGATGCAATTCTGCCCCATCGAGTGGTGACGGTGGCCGAAGGCAGCCCAACCCGCTTCGTAACCAGTCATAGCTATCAGAAGTGCGGATCTTCCCCGGTCGGATGGGTCATCACGAGATAGGCTTGATAACGGTCGGGAGGAGCGATCGCCTCCACATATTCGAAGGGACGACCTTTCCTGTCGAACGACCGCCGATGTATGTCGAGCAATGCAGTCCCGACTGACACCTGCAAGCGCACCGCCGCGACCGGATCCGCAAGGACGGCGCCATAGGTGCACTCTACCCGGTGACGGACGTGGCCGGCATCGGCGATCAGGGCGGACATGGATGGATTGGCGAAATCGTCCCTGCTGAATTTGCGGCCGACCGGCTCGGGCAAATAGGTGGAGATCTGCATAATGGGCTGCTTGCCGTTCTTGCGGATGCGGACGATGCGCAGAACATTCGCGACGGCATCGAGTTCAAGCGCCTCTCGCACACGAAGAGGGGCAGAAACCCAGGAGAACTCCTCGACCACGGCTCGCGTCGTCGCCGATATGTCGGCCACCCTCTTCGCGAAGCTGGAAAAAGAGGCCCTGATAGGCTCGTTCGGCAACCGCATGACGAAGGAGCCGCGGCCTTGGCGCCGCTCGACCAGGCCCTGCTCCACTAGGGATTGAACGGCCCGGCGCACCGTGATCCGCGAAACCGAAAACAAGCCGCAGAGCGCATCCTCGCTTGGAAGGGATTCGCCCGCAGGATAGCGGCCCGTTATGATACCATCCTTTAAAACGGTCGTAATCTGGTGATGCAGCGATGCGCCCAGTTGCCGGTTCAGACCGTGCATTGATTTATTCCTCGAATGATCGCCCTAAATCGACCTACCAGGCCTCCGAAGTCAACCGGAGCTTTCCTTGACAAGACGTTATATCGTCATGATGATATGCCGTCAGCGCTGGAGAAAAAAGGCGCGGGAGGATTCGGATGCCGAGGAACACCGTCTGGCGCGCGAGAATTGCGCGCGATTTCGCGGTCAGATGCAGTGTCAGGCGCCTCGTGATGCGCGAAGGGGCGGGTCTTCGATGAAGACGTTATTCGCGAAGGTATGGGATTCCCATGTCGTCGCTGATCTCGGTGATGATTTCGCTCTGCTGCATGTCGACCGGCATTTGATGCACGAGGGAGGCGGCGCCGGATTGGTGGCGCTGAAGGAAGCCGGCTATGGCGTTCGCAATCCCGAACTCACGTTCGCGACGCCCGATCACGCGGTCTCGACCACTCCGGGACGAGCCGATACAGGCGCGCGCGGCCAGCGATCTCTGACTCGCCTTCGCGAGGGGGTTCGGGAATTCGGCATCAAGATCTTCGATACGGGCCAGCCTGGTCACGGGATCGTCCACGTCGTAGGTCCCGAGCTCGGACTTAGTCTTCCTGGCAGCGTGATCGTTTGCGGAGACAGTCATACGTGCACGCACGGAGGCCTGGGTGCGATGGGCTTCGGAATCGGTTCGACGGAGCTTGTGCACGTTCTGGCGACGCAAACTCTGGTGCAGCAGCGTCCCAAGACCATGCGCGTGACCTTTACCGGCACACGACGTCACGGCGTGGTGGCAAAGGATATGATCCTTCACCTGATCGGGGAGATCGGCGCCGCCGGCGGTACCGGTTACGCGGTGGAATATGCGGGGGGGGCAGTTCGCGCACTCGAGATCGAAGGGCGTCTGACGCTCTGCAATCTTTCGATCGAACTCGGGGCCAAGATCGGAATGATAGCCCCGGACGAGAAGACGTTCGCCTATCTCCGCGGGCGGGAGAAAGCGCCGTCCGGAGAGCTTTGGGACCGGGCGGTCGCTTACTGGCAAACTTTGCGAACGGACGAGGGGGCGATCTTCGATCGCGAAGTCACGATCGATGTTTCGGGTATAGTGCCTCAAGTCACGTGGGGTACCAGTCCCGAACATGTCATCGGCGTCGATGGGATGATTCCGGATCCGGCCGATGTTTCCGACGGAGCGAAACGTGCCGCGATGCAGGCGGCGCTCGCGTACATGGACCTGAAGGCGGGTCAGCCGATATCTGGCACGAGGGTCGACTGGGTCTTCATAGGCTCGTGCACCAACAGCCGAATATCCGACTTACGCATTGCTGCGGCCGTGGTCAAAGGCCGGAAAGTCGCCGTGCACGTGCGGGCCTGGATCGTTCCGGGCTCCGAGAACATCCGCCGGCAAGCCGAAGCGGAAGGTCTCGATGCGATCTTCAAGGATGCGGGGTTCGAGTGGCGTGAAACGGGCTGCTCCATGTGTTTGGCGGCCAATGGAGAGACCATCCCGCCCGGTGAGCGTTCGGTCTCCACGTCCAACCGGAACTTCGTCGGCCGCCAAGGACCCGGCGCACGGACGCATCTCGCGAACCCAGCCACGGCCGCAGCGACGGCGATCGCCGGCGTCATTTCGGATCCACGCACACTGGACGCGGCCTGATCATGGAAACGTTCACGATCCTTCGCTCCATCGTCGCGCCGATGCTGCGAAACAACATCGACACTGATGTCATCATCCGGATCGAGCACTTGGGGGGATCTATCCCTCGGGACGAGCTTGGGTCCTTCTGCTTCGAATCGTGGCGCTATCTGCCCGACAGGTCCGAGAACCCGGATTTTCTACTCAACCGCGATCCCTACCGAAGGGCGCGTATCCTAATGGCCGGCTCCAACTTCGGATGCGGCAGCTCCCGGGAGGGAGCGGTATGGGCCCTGATGGGCATGGGATTTCGCGCGGTCATCGCGCCGAGTTTCGGCGACATCTTCTTCAACAATTGCTTCCAAAACGGAATGCTTCCGGTCCAACTGGAGCGTTCGAAGATCGATGCCATCACCAGCCAAGTCGAAGCCGATCCGGAAAAAAATCAGGTCACGATTGATCTAGTCGCAAATCAGGTGCTCGCGCCGGACGGAACGCAAAGCGAGTTTCATATTCCCGCGCTGCGGCGCGAATCGCTTCTCCATGGACTCGACGACGTCGGACTGACGTTGAAGCGGGCATCCATGATCGACACCTTCCAGGCGGCAGATCGCGCTCGACGCCCGTGGATCTACGACGTTTGATGGAGCCTCCAATGCCAAGCAAGAAGATGAACGTCGTCCTGCTTCCCGGAGATGGTATCGGTCCCGAGGTGATGGCCGAGGCCAGCCGTGTCCTCAATTGGATGATCGAGCATCGCGGAGTGCCGGCCACGGTGCAGGAATTTCAGTACGGAGCGGAGGCCTATCGTCTGACTGGAGCAGTGCTTCCGCCGGCCACCGAAAAAGCCCTACAAGAGGCCGACGCCATCTTGTTCGGCGCCACCGGCGGACCGGAGTTCGACGCCATTCCCAAGGTCGAGCGCCGAAGGGGGAGCTTGCTCCACATACGTAGGACGCTAGAGCTGTACGCCAACGTCCGGCCCATCGTGACGATACCGGCCCTCTACGAGGCCTCTTCGCTCAAGAACCGGGTTCTGCAAGGCGTCGACATGGTCATCGTGCGGGAGCTTATCGGCGGGATCTATTTCGGCGAACCTCGCGGAATAGAGACTTTGCCGGACGGGCAACGTCGCGGCTTCAATACCCAGACCTACACGTCTTCGGAGATCCGCCGGGTAGCACGGTTCGCTTTCGAACAGGCTCGCCTCAGGAAAGGTCGGGTATGCTCGGTCGACAAGGCGAACGTAATGGAGTCCGGCGTTCTTTGGCGCGAGGAGGTGCAGGCGCTCAGAGATGCCGAATTCCAGGACGTCGAACTGACGCATATGTACGTGGACAATTGCGCGATGCAGATCGTACGGGCTCCGGCCCAATTCGACGTCCTCGTGACCGACAATATCTTCGGCGACATCCTTTCGGACTGCGCCGCGATGGCATGCGGCTCTCTCGGAATGCTGCCCTCGGCATCCCTGGGGCCCGCCAGAGAGGGCGGGCGGCGATCGGCCGTTTACGAGCCCGTGCATGGCAGCGCACCGGACATAGCGGGAAAAGGAATCGCGAATCCGCTGGGTGCCATTCTCAGCCTGGCGATGGCTTTGCGGCTGTCGCTAGGACGGCCTTCGGAAGCAGATCTGCTCGAAGGTGCGGTCGGAGCTGCTCTCGATGCGGGAGCCCGGACGTCCGACATCCGAGAGGAACGGCTTCCGGTAATTTCCTGTCGCCAGATGGGTGACGCCGTCTTGCGCGAACTCGATCGAGTAGAGCCACGATTCGAGGCGAGAGCCGAAGCACGAACGTGAGGAGCGCTCGGATGCCGCTGGTCTTCAGCCGTCACTCGATAGTTCACGGATTGCTCGCGGGGCTATGACGGGCATCGCAGGCGATCATCTCTCGTTGGCACAGCCCGTACCGAAACCCGGAAGCGCGGCATTCCGGTCGCTCTGCCATACTATGGGTCCCTCTAGGTCGCCATGACGCAGGGTTTCTTCAAGCTCATCTCGGGAGGAATCGGGACGAGGACCCGCGAGATACTGGGCGTCTGGACGGGTCGTTCGCTCTAGGAGACGTCACTCACGGTCTCCATCGAGACAGCAGGGACGTCCTTCTCGCATCTTGAGCGCCGCGGACAAGCGTTTCGGAAGCCCCTTCCTAATGATCCGACAGGCTCTTTACGACGGAGCTGCGGAGTGGAACAGGGGCATATTGCGGCCGCGCGTCGCCTCCGGCACGTCGCTCGTTGTGCGCGCACTGCTGCAATCCGATCGGAACGGACCCCATTGCATGTGTAATTTTGCGGATGCTGCCCTGCTACCTGCTTCGGATGAAGGCATACTGGCGTAATCACACCCACGAGGCTGTCCGTCGCAACTATCGTTCACGACGATGATCGCCGAGACACAAGCGCCCCGTTAGCACGAGCCCGGACCGGAAGTTGCCAATGTCAGACCTATCCCACTTTCGCCGTGAAACCAGGGCGTGGCTGGAAGCCAATTGTCCACCCGAGATGCGCACGCCGATGATCTCGGACGATGATCCATACCGTGGCGGCCGCAATGCCAAGTTCGCATCCGAACCGCAGCGAGTGTGGTTCGAAAGAATGCGTGATAAAGGCTGGACCGTACCGGATTGGCCGCAGGAATACGGCGGCGCCGGGCTCGATGCGAGCGAGACGAAGGTGCTGCGCGAGGAAATGGCAATAATGGGCGCTCGCTCGCCTCTGAACAGCTTCGGCATCTGGATGCTCGGGCCGGCGCTGCTGAAGTATGGCACGGAGGAGCAGAAGAAGGATCATCTACCGAAAATCGCTGCCGGCCTGATCCGCTGGTGCCAAGGCTACTCCGAGCCGAACGCGGGATCGGATCTCGCGTCACTGCAGACGCGCGCCGAGAGCGATGGAAGCCACTACATTATCAACGGCCAGAAGATCTGGACTTCCTACGCCAATTACTGCGATTGGATCTTCTGTCTGGTACGAACCGACCCCTCCGCAAAGAAGCATGACGGTATAAGTTTCATTCTGTTCGATATGACGTCAAAAGGCGTCTCGACCAAACCGATCCTGCTAATTTCGGGCTATTCGCCTTTCTGCGAAACCTTCTTCGACAATGTCCGCGTCCCGAAATCGCAGGTGGTCGGCGCCGTCAACCGCGGCTGGGACGTGGCCAAATATCTGTTGCAGCACGAACGCGCGATGATCTCGGGTTCGGGCGGCCGCGGTATCGGCCGCCCGTTGGGCCAGATCGCCGCCGATTCACTCGGAATGGACGATGCAGGCAGGCTGCAGGACCCGATGCTGCGCAGCCAGATCGCAAGCCTCGAAGTCGACGAAGCGGCCCTGGCTGCGGCTGGAGAACGGATGACCGATCTTGCCAAAGTCGGACAGTCGCATCCGGCCTCATCTTCCGCTATGAAATATTACGCGACCGAACTCAACAAACGCCGCCATGAGATCCTGATGTCGGCCGGCGGATTTAACGGGCTGGAATGGGAAAGCGAGCGCTCCGGAGCGGGCTCCCGCTCACGCGCCTGGCTTCGGTCCAAGGCGAATTCAATCGAAGGCGGAACAAGCGAGATCATGCTGGGCATCGTTGCCAAGCGCATCCTCGATCTGCCTGGAGCATAGAGGCTGCGGCGGTCGCGATCGGTTCGGGTCGTCTATCGACGCGCTCTGCCGATCTTGATCACACGGCCGGTCTTCAGGCGAAAGATCGCGTCCTCCAAACACAAGCGTCTGAAAGGATCTCATGGCACTCGTCCTCACCGAAGAACAATCCATGCTGCGCGACAGCGCCCGCGGGCTAATTAACGACAAGGCTCCGGTCTCGCACCTCCGCAATCTGCGGGATACCGCGGATTCGGACGGCTTTTCTCGCGCGCTTTGGAAAGAGTTCGCCGAGATGGGCTTCTCCGGTCTGCTGATATCAGCGGAATTCGGCGGAAGCGGCCTTGGATGCGTCGAGGCCGGAATCGTTATGGAGGAAATTGGTGCTACCTTGATGCCGTCGCCGTTCCTCTCGACCGCCGTGCTGGCCGCCTCCGCATTGTCCCTTTGCGGCAGCCAGGCTCAGAAATCGGCTTATCTGCCGAAGATCGCGGACGGCTCGCTCCTGGCGGCCTTCGCGGTCGACGAAGGGACGAAACACCGGCCCCTCGACATCGACCTACAGGCCACGCATTCCGGCAATGGCTTCAAGCTGAGTGGCGCGAAGGCGTTCGTGGTCGATGGCCACACGGCCGACCTTTTGATCGTGGCGGCGCGCTCGGCGGGACATGCCGGCGAGCCGACCGGCCTGACTTTGTTTCTGGTAGATCCAAAAAGTAGGGGCGTCGCGATCGAGCGCACGGCGATGGTCGATGCCCACAATGCTGCCAGGATCGAATTCTCAAACGTGGCCGTAAGTGCCGATGACGTGCTCGGCGAGGTCGACCAGGGATTCATATGGCTGCAGCGAATTCTGGATATCGGTCGCGGGGCCGTGGCCTCGGAAATGGTGGGACTAAGCCAGGAAGCGTTCGGCCGCACAGTGAAGTATCTGAAGGAGCGGAAGCAGTTCGGTAGGCTCATAGGCGAGTTTCAGGCGCTCCAGCACCGGGCCGCCCAGCTTCACATCGAACTCGAGATTACGCGCGCCGCGGTGCTGAAGGCCTTGCAAACGCTCGACACCGATGTCGGCAATTCCGGCGGAGTAGTCGCGGTAGCAAAGGCGCGCGCCGGTCGGACCGCCACGCTCGCGGTCCAAGAAGCCGTCCAGATGCACGGCGGTATAGGCATGACCGACGAATTCGAGGTTGGCTTCTTCATGAAGCGAGCGCGAGTTTGCGAGGAGCTTTTCGGTGACAGCAACTTCCACACTGATCAGCTCGCGCGCATGAAGAACTATTAAGCATGGGCATGCGGCGCTGCGGTGCGTGCCCCGCTTGCGCCTTTCGGCGCTCCGGGAAGGCGACGCGACGTCCAACCGTCGGCGAGACGCGATTACCCATGTAATATTGAAGACGGCGGACGCAAAAGCCTCTTCCCCCGACACCGCACAAGTCGCACGATCATGCGACATTTGGAGGACGGCGCCGGTGTCGCGAAGGCTCAATGCCGACCGTCACGAAAAAATAAGCAAGCAGCAAGGCGGTCGCGTTTTTACGCCATTCCGGCCGCAGTTGGAGGAACGAAATGCTTCGCGGGAAAAGCTTCTTATCGAATGTGCGCGGTCTCTTGGCGCTTCTTGTGTTGGCGATCGTCACGCCTGCCCACGCCCAAAAGAAATACGACCAAGGCGCGACGGATGCCGAAATCAAGATCGGGACCATCATGCCGTACAGCGGTCCTCTATCTTCGATGGCCGGCATTGGTAGAACCGAAGAAGCTTATTTCAGGATGATCAACGAACAGGGCGGCATCAACGGCCGCAAGATCGTTTTGATCTCGTACGACGACGCATACAGCCCGCCTAAGACCGTCGAGCAAGCCCGCAAGCTCGTCGAGAGCGACGAAGTTTTCGCTATCGTCAGTCCCGTCGGAACTCCGACCAATGCCGCCATCCAGAAGTACATGAACACCCGAAAGGTGCCCCATCTCTTCGTGCTCGGCTCGGGCAGCCGCTTCGCAGATCCAAAGAACTCCCCTTGGACGATCGGTATGCTTCCGAGCTCGACGATCGAAGCTCGTATCCACGCCCGATACCTCCTTAAGACGCATCCGGATGCGAAGATCGGGATTCTTTACCAGAACGACGATCTCGGAAAGGAGTATGTGGCTGCGCTGCGCGTCGCGCTGGGTGAAAAGAGCGGGCTCATCGTCTCGGAACTCGCATACGAAGTCACCTCGCCGACCATCGATTCGCAGGTGCTCCAGATCGCGGCGGCGAAACCGGATATCTTCATCAACTTGGGTCTTTCCAAGGCGGCTTCGCAAGCGATCAAGAAAGTCGGAGAGCTCGGCTGGAAGCCGACCCAGCTGCTGACCAACAATTCGATCAATATAGCGGGTACTATCAGGCCCGCTGGCTTCGAGAATGCTCAGGGCATCATCAGTTTCAGCTACATGAAGGATCCCACCGACAAGCAGTGGGTGTCCGATCCGGGCATGCGAGAATACAAGGCATTCATGGAAAAGTACTACGCGGACGGGAACAAGGACGACTTCCCGGCGGTCTTCGGATACAGCGTGGCGAGAACGTTGGCTCACGTGATCAAGGAATGCGGCGACGATCTCACGCGTGAGAACCTCATGAGGCAGGCCGCTAGGCTGAATTTCGACCCCGGCGTCTACTTTCCGGGCATTAAGCTGACGACCGGTCCGAACGACTTCAGCCCGATCAAGCAGATGCAGCCGATTAAGTTCAAGGGCGAGAACTGGGAACCGTTCGGCAGCCTAGTAGGCGGGGAAGGGGGCTGAGAGCCGCCCGGACGCGCCCCGACGGTGCCATCGTGGCATGCCGATGGGCCTTGTCGTCGGAAAACAAGGCCAGACGGCTCCAGCGCCCGGCTCCGTCGGCCTGGAGCTACCGCCTACATACACGGCTCGAGGCCCATTTCTACCGACAGGATCTGTATAGCTTCTTGCCCTTTTGCGTATCCGCTGCGGCGACGGGGAACGCTTACCGATCTTTGCAACGGCCTCATTCGGGCTGGCCGAGACTTATCGGCTCGCCCAACCGCCGCATCGAGGTCGTCGCACCTCCATGATGCGACGACCTCGAGTGATTGCCCGAGAGCTAGAGTCGCTCCACAATAGTCACGTTGGCCATGCCACCGCCTTCGCACATGGTCTGCAAGCCGTAGCGCCGGTTGTTCTGCCTGAGCGCGTGAATCAGTGTCGTCATCAGCTTCGTCCCGGAAGCGCCGAGGGGGTGGCCGAGCGCGATTGCGCCTCCGTTGACGTTGAGCTTCGCAGGATCGGCGCCGATCTTCGCGAGCCAAGCCATCGGAATCGAAGCAAACGCCTCGTTGACTTCGTAAAGGTCGATGTCCTCGATCTTCATGCCGGCTTTCTTCAAGGCCCGTTCGGTCGCCGGGAGAGGTGCCTCGAGCATGATCACAGGATCGCCACCCGTCATGCCCATATGATGAATGCGTGCAAGCGGTTTGATCCCCAGGGATCTCAATCCCTTTTCATTCACGATCATCACACCTGAAGCGCCGTCGCAGATCTGGCTCGCGCTTGCGGCAGAAAGCTTTCCGTTTTCGGCGATCAACTTCACGTTCCTGATGCCATCGAGGCTGACATCGAAGCGGATCCCTTCGTCGACCTTGTGGGTATCGGTCGTCCCATCGTCACGAGTGATCTGCAGCGGCAGTATCTCGTCTCTGAAGTGACCCGCTTGAGTCGCGGTGATCGCGCGCTGGTGGCTCTGGTAGGAGAATTCATCGAGTTTGTCTTTCGAGAGACCATACTTCTCGGCCACCATCTCCGCGCCGGCGAACTGGCTGAACACGATGTTCGGATAACGCTTATCGAGGTTCGGGCTCTTGTAATAGCCGAAGCCGTTCTTGGCGGGCAGGGAAGAAGGAAGTCCCATCGGCACCCGCGTCATCGATTCCACGCCGGCGGCGATCACACAGTCCATGCTGCCGGACATGACGGCCTGCGCCGCGAAATGCAACGCCTGTTGCGAGGAGCCGCATTGCCGGTCGACCGACGTCGCTGGCACGCTTTCGGGCAGTTTCGAAGCCAGAACCGCGTTGCGGGCGACGTTGTTCGACTGCTCGGCGGTCTGCATCACACAGCCCAGGATTACGTCCTCGACCAGATCGGGAGGCGCGGCGGCTCGGTCCACCAGCGAATCCAATACTGCTGCGGCCAGATCGACGGGATGCCATCCAGCGAGACGGCCCCCTTTTCGCCCACCCGCGGTGCGCGCTGCAGCTACGATGTATGCTTCGGCCATGATACTTCCTTTCGACGGGGATAGTCCAATGAGAGTGGATCACCCACCCATACCGGCTTGCGAGAACTCCGCGCGCGCCGGATACTTATATTGCATGTGTGCTGGAGCTGACCGTCGGCACGCCAATGGCTCTCCGCTGTACCTCAACGAGAAGGCGACTTTTGACGCAATTGGCCTCTCTCTATAGCGGCTTAACCCAATCTTTCGCCGTTCTGCCGACGCGCGGTCAGATGTTTCGCGATGATCGTCTGCTGGATCTGACTGGTACCTTCGTAGATCCGCAGCACACGCACGTCGCGATAGAGCTGCTCGACCATGTAGTCCGAGATGTAGCCGTTGCCTCCATGGATCTGGACGGCCCGGTCGGCCACCCTGCCCACCATTTCGGTCGCGTAGAGCTTGCACATGGACGCTTCGCAGCCGATTGGGCGGCCCACCGACGCAAGGCGAGCTGCGTTCTCGACCATGCCCTGGGCGGCGTAGGCCTCCGTGAGGGAGTCGGCGAGAAGCGCTTGAATCAATTGATGGCGAACGATCGGCACGCCGAATTGCACTCGCTGAAGGCCGTAATCGGTCGCATCCTCCAGCAATCGATATGCTAGTCCGACGCAGCACGAAGCGATGAACAGACGTCCCCGGTCGAGCCCCGCCATCGCGGCCTTGAGGCCAATGCCGGTTTTGGCGCCAAGCAAAGCTTCGCCCCCCAATCGGCAATCGTCGAACACGATGTCGCAGATCGGAGCGCCTTGCTGGCCCATCTTGTGCTCCGGGCGGGCGATCGACATCCCCGGCGTATTCGCCTCGACAAGAAACGCGCTCACTGATAGCTCCCCGTCCGTTTCCTGCGTCTTCGCCAGCACGGTGATCAAACCGGCGAACGGAGCGTTCGAGATGAACCGCTTCCTACCGTTGATGACCCAGCCGTCCGGCGTCTTCTCCGCCTTAGTTTGGATGCTTCTCGCGTCCGATCCGACATCGGGTTCGGTAAGCGCGAAGGCGGCTATGAGCTCGCCGCTCGCCAGGCGCGGCATGTATTTGGCTTTCTGCGCCGCCGTCCCGCCAAAATTCAAGGACTGCCCAGCGACTCCATTGTGGATGCTGATAAAATTGCGCATGGCAGGGCTTGCTCGGCCCAGTTCGAAGCCGACCTTAACTTCCTGAAGCGGATCGAGCTCGAGACCTCCGTATTGCTCCGGGAACGTCAGGCCGAAAAGGCCAAGCTCCCTGACTTCATCAAGAAGGTCCTTCGGAGGCTGTTCCAATGCCGCTATTTCGCGCTCGCGTGGCAGAAGTCGTTCGCGCACGAAGCGGGCGACGCTCTCCTGAAGGATCGAGAAGCTTTCCGGATCGACAGCCATGATTGGTCCCTTTCGGCCAAACGAATTAGGAGCGGATCGACCTTGCGCATTGAAGAGCCGGCCATAGGTCGATCGCCACCAAGATTTGCATCACGAAATCGCACGTTCATGCGAGTTTTGTTTTTTGGGACTGCCAGCCGAGGGCGAGGCGCTTCCCTTGCACGGCAGCGACGCAGGAAAGCGCGGCGTTTCGGCAATCCGGTCCAGCGCGACCGACTGTCCTTCTAAGGCCGACGTCCCGCGGCTGCCATCGGCTTTCCGAGCAAACGATCTGAAATGATGCGCTGTTGGATCTCGGATGTACCCTCGAATATCTTCGTCAGCCGTGCGTCGCGCCAATATCGCTCCACGGGATGCAGAGTTGTATAGCCGGCGCCGCCCAATATCTGAAGGGCTTCGCTGGTGACGCGCTCGGACATCTCCGACGCGAAGTACTTCACCATCGATGTCAAGATAGTGGCCGGTCGGCCGGCATCGATCTCATTGCACGTGCGGTACATCAGCTGCCTGGCCGCCTCGATCTCCGTGGCCATAGTCGCTATCTTGAACCGAATGGCCTGGAAGTTCGAGATCGGCTCACCGAACTGAATGCGTTCCTTCGCGTAGGCGCTCGCATGATCGAGGGCCGCCTGAGCGAGGCCGATCGAGCGTGCTGCGGTGTGGGCACGGGCAACCTCCAGGCTGGCCGCCGCCGCCTGAAATCCCCGTCCGTCATCCTGGCTTCCAAGCGGGTCGGCCTTGACCCGCACGCCTTCGAACCGAAGCTCCCAGGTTTTCCAGCCGAAATAGCCGATCTTCGGTATAGGAGCTCCCGTCACGCCGGCCGGCAGCTGTCCTTGGGGCTTCTCGACGTTGATGGCGACAGTACGCTGCTCGCCGGATGTCTGTGCAGGCCCGTCGAGTCGACAGAGCACGCGAATGAAGTCTGCCCCGTCCGCGAACGTGCACCAGTACTTGTTGCCCGTGATGACCCACTCATCTCCTTCACGGCGGGCGCGGCACGAAACGCTCGAGAGATCGGATCCAGTCTGCGGCTCCGAGAGCGCTGCCGCTCCCAGATATCGCCCTTTTGCCATCGCCGCGATCTTCGCTCGCCGTTCTTCGTCCGTGCCCGTAACCGATCGGTAGAAGCCGTTGCCTCGTGCGATAATGCTGGCGACGCTCATCCAACCTCGGGCTAGTTCTTCCGCAACGAGGCAGTACTCGAACGCTCCGAGTCCAAGTCCGCCGAACTTCTCGGGAATCAGAATTCCAAAAAAGCCCAGTTCGCCCATCTTTTCGATCAGGTCGCGGGGCATGTCCCCCTTTTCGGGATCCAGTTTGTTCGCGAGCGGCGTGACCTGCTCGCGGGTGAACTCCCGGGCCAAGTCCCTGATCATCGTCCTTTGTTCGGAGAGATACGGAGCGTCGGTTTCGTGCTGCATCATCTCAAATGCGCTCCGCCTGCGATACGTTCGAGGATGGGCATGATGTATCTCCGAAATTTCTCTGGGCTCTCCGACATCGGGAAGTGACCCAATTCCTTCATGATCTCGAACGATGTCGCCTTCACTTGGCGCGCTAGTTCGGCGGTCATCTCGGGCGTGGCCGAAAGGTCATACTCGCCTGTGAGCAGGTAGAGTGGACATTTCGTCGTGTCGATGCCACAGGCCTGCCCGTTACGAAGATCGCCATCGGACAGATAATAGAAGAGGTCTCCCATGAAGATCCCTGGGCCTCCCTGCATGTAGTGCCAAAGCGTTTCCCAAGCGTCGGAGGGGCGGGACCCCGGCGCCATGACCCCGGCCACCGTTGCCGCACACAGTTCCGAACCATTCACGTCAGGGCGGTAGAGGCGGCCCTCCGCGCCCTCCGTCGGCCGGACTTCAGCATGCAATGCGGACTGCAAACCTATCGCAGCACGGAATTCCTCTCCGTGACGCAAGGCCAGATGGAGCACCGCGCGCCCTCCTATTGAGCAGCCCATGACCACGGGTGCATCAAGCTTTAGGGCGCGTTTGAAGCTCATGATGGTCTCGACGTAGCGGTCCGTCGTCAGGGAGTACAGCTCGGTCTGGAAGCCCGGCGGTGGCGACGACTTGCCGTGCCAAGGCAGGTCGAACGCGATCACGCGGAAGCGCGCTGTGATTTCAGGATCATTCAAGAGAGCCCGATACTGGCGTCCGTCCGCACCTGCCGTGTGTAGGCAAAGAAGCGGTATGCCGTGCCCGGCTTCTTCGAAATACACGCGGTGAGGGCGTCCGCTGACGTTCATATGGAGATACCGACCGGTTACGTCCTCGATCCGCGGCTCCGCAAACGGTGCGACGGACTCTAGCGGAGCGGATGGCCGGCCGGCGGCGAAGATGCCCTCGATCAGGAACATGTAACGCGCGAACTTCAGGTAATCGCCGACCACATCCATCTGGTGCGTCGTGAACATGGCGCCCAGTGTCTGGAATCCGACCGGAGGGAGGGCCTTGAAGAATTTGTCCCAGGATTCTCTCTGCGCCTTCAGTCGAAGGTCGTGAGGCCCTTCATCGCCGCTTGCGACCGCCACTTCACCGTTCCGTATGGTGATCGTCCAGCCATCGTCACCCGCGTCCACTCCGATCCTGAGGTCGGTGAAGCGCGCCTGCCATGCCAACACCTGGTTGCCCCGAGTGGCGTTATTTAGAATCTCGAACATTGAATTGATCCGGCTTCCGGGTATCTCTTGCCGTCGTCGTCTACGAGCTGCGGCTCCGGCACGGCGACTGCGTCCGCGCTTGGCATCTCTTCCGCATATAGCCTGTAGATACCATTGTCGGACTGTTAGCCTCGGCGACGACGTTTCCGTCACCACGTTCGGGCGACGGACGTCTCAAAGCAAGCGCTCGCCGGCGTAGCCGCGGTATATTTCATATGTATTCGAGCCGCGACCGACGCGGGCTGTCGTTCGAACCGCCGTCCAGACGACGCGACGCGACATCGAACGCTTTCGGAATAACCGAGAACTTTTTCGCACTATCGTGCGACTTTTAACGCTTGTTTAGCGAGAATGGTCGAGTCTTGGAACGCGCCTGTCTTTTAGCTCCAGCAGCCGGAGAGCCAATCGCCGCCGGCGCTGCCAGGAAAATCATTCATGCTGAACCGTCTTTCGGTCTCCGTTTTGCTTAAATCGATCATCGTGCTCCTAGCGGCTTGCGTGGTCATCGCGCTATCGGCGAAGGTCGTGGATTCCTGGAGCCGCCTCAGGTCGGCAAAGGAAACGGCCACCGCTGCCGAAGTCTCCGCCTTCGCGTTCGTCGCCATGCACAACCTGCGGACCGACCGGGTTTCTACGGGCATCGCCTTGAACGCGGACTCGGTCCTCGATCCGGAGGTCGAGAAGAGCTTGCCTCTCTATCGCGCTGCCGAGAATTCGGCCCTGAGATCGGTCACCGCAATGATCGAGACCGTGGAGATCAAAGATCTGCAGACGCTAGGCTCCGCCCTGAAACAGATGGCCGTCCAACTCTCGGAATTACAGACCGAAAGCTGGGCCGCCATGCGTCAGCCGAAGCCATCGCGACGATCGGAGCTGGCCAAGGAATATTCCGATGTGAGTTCGGCGCTTCTTGGACGCCTCGAAAAGCTCGGCAGCGACGTAGCCTTGGCGGTTCACCATCGCGATCCTCTGATCGACCAACTTCTACTGATCAAACAAGCCGCTTGGACGCTTCGTAATTCGGGCGGGCAGGTGGTCGCATTGGTATCTGCAGGAATGAACTCCGGACACTTGCAGCCCGACGCCGCGGAAAGCTACGGTAAGTCTGCTCAGGCGGCCGAGACCGCGTGGGCAACGCTGGAAACGGTCGCCGACGGCTTGGCGCTCCAAAGCGTTGCGGACGCATTGTCGCTGACGAAGGCGGCATATTTTGAAGCTACGTATCTCGCCTTGCGAGATCGGTTGGTCAAGGCGTTGACATCAGGCCAGAAGCCGGAGATCGGCGTTACGGAATGGAGCTCTATTGCCATCAAGAGGCTTACGTCCGCGGTCGCAGTGGCCGAGCGTGCGTTGGAGGAGGCGACCATCCATACGCAAGCTCTGCGTTCCGATGCAATGAGCTCGCTACTTCGGGATTTGCTGTTGCTCGTCGGTGCCGTGGTGATGGCGCTCGCCGCCATGGCCACTGTCAGCCGCCGCATCGTCAGACCGCTTCATGCGATTAGGGACGATATGTTGAAAGTGGCCAACGGAGACTTGACGGTCGATATCGGTCACGTCGAACGTCGGGATGAAATCGGCGCGCTCTCCGGTGCGCTTCGCGTCTTCAAGCAGAATGCCGAAGAAAAGCTCGGCATCGAACGACAGACGCTGGAAGCCAGTTCCCGCATGTCAACCCGCCAAGCGGCAATCGACACCTACACCCGAGAGTTCGAACTGCAGGTCGCCGACACCCTCAAACGACTCAACGACGCGTCCTCCGACATGAAAGGCACCTCGGAGGGCTTGTCCATGGTGTCCAGCCAGACAAAGGCACGCGCCGGAATCGCAGCTGCGGCTTCCGAGGAGGCGTCGGCCAATGTGCAGAGCGTCGCTTCGTCGTCCGGGCAGTTGAGCGCCTCGATCCACGACATCAGCCGTCAGGCTGCCCATGCTGCAGGTATAGCCGGGCGCGCGGTGAGCCGCGCGCTGGAGACCGACGGCACGGTGCAGGGCCTGGCCAAGAGCGCCAACCGGATCGGTGAAGTTATCGGGCTTATCAACGATATCGCCTCTCAAACGAACTTACTCGCGCTGAATGCGACCATCGAGGCCGCACGAGCGGGCGATGCCGGACGTGGTTTCGCGGTTGTGGCCGCCGAGGTGAAATCGCTTGCGAGTCAGACGGCGAAAGCCACGGAAGATATCTCGGAACAGATCACCGATATCCAGAAGGTCGCGAAGGACGCAGTTCGTGCCATACAGTCGATCAGCGACATCATCGGCGAGGTCAGCGAGGTCGCAACGGCGATAGCCGCCGCCGTCGAGGAGCAAGGTGCGGCGACGCAGGAAATCACCCGTAGTACGGAGCAGGCAGCGGAGGGGACCAGGAACGTCTCCGAAAATATCGGCGGCGTCAGTGCCGACGCGGTCGCGACAGGCGCAGCTGCCGGGGACGTAAGCCGTGCTTCCGAGCTTCTCGACTACCAGTCACACACTCTCGGCGGCCAAGTGACGAGCTTCCTCAGCAAACTGCGCGCTGCATAGAGATTGCGCCGGTGCCGGCGGCTCTCGACCCCAGTGTCAACGTCGGGCTATTGCATATGTATTGAGTCCAGCCATGCCCGTCCACCTCCGACCGAAGCGTCTATGATCGGCGCAGAAACAAAGTTCAGGAGGATTCAATGCGGCATGCCATCGCTGTTTCGACCGCGGCATTTCTTGTCGCCTTCGTCGGTTCGATCAACCCTTCCATTGCACAAAGGAAATACGATCAGGGAGCGGACGATGCGCAAATAAAGGTCGGAAACACAATGCCTTACAGCGGCCCGCAGTCGCCTTTCGCTTCGCTCGGCAGAACGGAGGCGGCCTATTTCAAGATGATAAACGGTAAGGGCGGCGTCAACGGCCGCAAGATAAACTTCATCTCCTACGACGACGCCTACAGCCCGCCAAAAACAGTCGAGCAAACACGCAGGCTCGTCGAGGGCGACGAGGTGCTTTTGCTTTTCGGGGCGCTCGGCACTCCGCAGAACGCTGCCGTGCAGAAGTACCTCAATGCCAAAGGCGTGCCCCAGCTGTTCGTCGCAAGCGGCGCCACGCGGTTCGGCAACTATAAGGCCTTTCCCTGGACGATGGGTTGGCCATCCACCTACCAATCGGAGGGACGGATATTCGCGAAATACATCCTCGACAATCATCCGGATCCGAAGATCGGCGTACTTCTACAGAACGACGACTCGGGCCAGGATCGGCTCAAGGGCCTTCGGGACGGGTTGGGACCGGTAGCCGAGCGGGCGATTGCGGCCGCGGTGCGCCACGAGGTCGGCGAGCCCACGATCGACTCCCAGATCGTTACGCTGAAGGCCGCCGGCGCCGACATCGTGGTGTCCTTCACGACCCCTAAAGCGACATCGCAGGCCATCAAGAAGATGGCGGAACTGGGCTGGAAGCCGACCCACCTCGTCAGCGCCACCTCCAACGCCGTTTCGTCCGTCCTAAGACCGGCCGGTCTCGAGAACGCTCAAGGGCTGATCTCCATCACCTCCATGAAGGACCCCGAGGATCCGTCATTGCGTGACGATTCCGCAGTCAAAGAGTGGACGGCGTTCATGGACAAATACTATCCCGACGGCGACAAGAACGATAGCAACACCATTCGCGGCTACCTGTTCGCCCAGACTTTGGTAAAGGTGCTGGAGCAGTGTGGCGACGACCTCACTCGTGAGAACGTCATGCGGCAAGCAGCCAACCTCCATGGCGTCGTCCTCGGGATGCTGACCGACGGCGTTACTATAGATACCGGTCCAGCAGATTACTTTCCGATCGAGCAGGTCCGCTTGATGCGATTTACGGGCGAGCGCTGGCAAACATTCGGTCCGGTCCTCCGGGGTGAGGTCGGTAGTCCCGAGTAGCCATATCGCCCGTATGCGAAAGCCGAGGCCTCCCGTCGCGACACACTGGACGGGAACGCCACGGCCTCGCCTTTGGGTCAGATGGTAGCGGCAGTCCGTTCCGGTTCGAACTCGACGTTCATCTCCATGATGGCATTGAACCAGATGCTCCTGAGCTGCTTTGTGTCGCCGACAGGGTGGATATCCGGAATCCGCGTGACGATTAGCTTAAGAAGATGCTTCAGCTGCATGCGGGCCAGACTTGCACCTATGCAAACGTGCTCGCCCGTGCCGAAGGAAAGATGCTTATTGGCATTCGACCGCGTGATGTCGAACTTGTCGGGTTCGGAAAACACCGACGGATCCCGATTCGCCGCCGGATAAGACAGGTAGATCTTGTCGTCCTTCCTGATCTGGTGGCCTGCTATCGTCGTCTCCTCGAGGGCAGTGCGGCAGAAATTCGTGACCGGTGGGGAAAAACGCAGCACTTCTTCGATAGCGTTGGGAAGATAGCGATTCAGATCGGACCGCAGCAACTCGTATTGCTCGGGGTACTCGCTCATGAGCCTGATGAAGTGGGCCGCCGTATTTCGCGTCGTCTCGTGGCCGGCAACCGACACAGTCAGGAAGAACTGGTTGACTTGAGCACCCGTGAGCCGCTCGCCATCGACTTCGCTGTTTACGTAGCAGCTCATCATCGAATTGTCGGGATTTGCTCGCTTCTCTTCGGCCAGTTGCTGGGCGTATCTGAACAGCTGACCCTGGGCATCGATGTCCACGTAGGTCGAGGCTTCCATGTCCGCCACGGCGTTTCCGAGTTTGAAGATCATCTCGTGATCTTTAGAAGGGATACCCATCAGGATGCAGAACGTGTAGACCGGCAGCCGGGACGCGACATCGAAGATGAACTCGCAGCGCCCTTCCTTGGCGATGCCGTCGACGATCGATCTCGCCATCGCAGCAACCTCTGGCTCGAACGCCGCCAGCGACTTGGGCGAGAAGGGCGGCATGACCAGTCGTTTGAACTTGGCATGATGCGGCGGATCCATTGCCATCAAGCCAGCTTGCTGAACGGCCAGTTCGGCCGGATCGGGGTCCCAGACTACGAAGCCCGAGACGTTGGATGAGAAAACCGTCGGATTCCTCGATACGGCGAACACATCAGCGTACCGGGTCAGAACCCAGAAGCCCTTGCGGACGACACGGCCTCGAGGGTTGCGGTAGGAATCGACCGCCGGATTCCAGTGCACCGGATCGTGTTCTTGCCAAGCGCGCAGCAACTCGTGAGGGGGGCCCTGGTAACGCACGAACAGATCGGCATCGATCAGATTCGTATTCAGCGCGAAATCGTTGGCGTTCATTCTTTCCTCCGTCGGCCTTCGCGTCGCCGGTTCACCTGGCGCGCCTTTTTTTCTCGGGCGCACGTCGATCCGCAGATTCGATCGAGGCCCGTTTTGTCGGACTGAGTTGGGTCCGGCGGACGGAAGCTGTCAACGCCAAGGCTACACGCTAGGCGAAACATTATGCTTGTAATGCGTTGCCCCGACCATCGTCCGTAGTCAAAGGTCGCTGTTATCGCGTCAAATATTTGCCCGAGATCTGCTTCAAAGCGCTGCTGCCCGCGTGAGTTCCCTGAACTGGATCGTTTCGAGCTCCGAGATCAGATCCACGATCCGTTTGGATCGTCGCGGATCCAATACATCGCGGGTGACTCGGTAGAATTTCGCCTCGATGCGACTCTGCTGTCGCTCGAGGTCGCGCTCGACCACGGCGACGTCGGCGCTCTCCGAAAGGAGGCGTCCATCGCGAAGGTGCACGTCCACCGTCGAAAGTGTCCCCATAGAAGAGGGCTCCACGTAGATGCGGTCGCAGAGCCGCTCAAGGTCCGGGCGAACAGCGTTCTTGTCCGAAAACGTTCTTTCGTCCGCGGTATTCTCCCCGCTCAGCACAAGCGCAGCCGTCATGCGCAGCGAAAATTTGCACTCCAGCCCCGTGCGTGGCCTCTGAATGTTGCAAACGTTCAGATGTCCTGGAGCGACGCCGATCACGATTCGGTCGACCATCTCTGGGCGAATACCATTCGTTTGTCGGAGCAATCGGACCGCTTCAATCGAAGATTGCGTCAGATAGCAGGCGGCGTGATACTTGAAGAGCGTATCCAAAATGCGGAACCGGCCCTCGTGAGAGTGAGCCGCGGAGGCGTCACATGCGTCCGATTGCGTGCTTCCGAAACCCTGAGGCGCCTCGAGAATGTTCTGGCAGCTTGTAAACCCTCGCGATGCGAGGCGGCTCGCTAGGATTCCGTTATGGGCGGCTCTGCCCGCATGGAAAGGCTTGGTCATCGTTCCAAACACGCATTTCAGACCAGAAGCCTGAGTGCCTGCCAGACCGAAGGCATGACCGATTTGGCCTACGTCCAGTCGAAGCAATTTTGCTGCAGCGGCCATCGCGCCAAAGGTCCCGTAGGTCGAAGTGCTATGCCAGCCTCTTGCATAGTGCGATCTCCCCATGAAGAGGCCGACGCGACATTCCGTCTCGAAGCCTGCCACGAATGCGGTCAGAATGTCCCTTCCCGACGCCCCCATCTGCTCGCCGACCGCGAAGGCCGCGGGTGCGACTGGTGCCGTGGGATGGCCGACATCCGAGAGGACGTCGTCATAGTCCAGTGCGTGTCCCATAGCGCCGTTGACGAGAGCCGCCTGCAGCACCGGGAGTCGGACCCGGTGGCCAAGAACCGTGCACGTCCCCGGACCTTGTTCGGCAACGCAATCGTCGACAATGATACCAACGAGTGGGTCCGCTCGCGCGGCGAGCGATACGCCTATCCAGTCCAGGAGACATTGCTTCGCGACTGTCCGCACGTCCGCGGGAAGATCGCGATACTCCAGCGCGTTGATGCGCGACGAAAGCATGCCCGTGAGGTGAGACGCTTCATCGGCCGGTCGCACCTCTTGATCCATTGTTCCGCAATCCCATGATCGTTGATGCCATCTCGCCAGACTACAGCAGCAAAGGCGGCCGTCGCCATCTCATATGTAATAGATGGAGTTTGGCCGTCCACACGGATTGTCTTGGGTCAACGTCCGAAGCAAGTATCGCCACATGGAGGATATGTGATGGCGGATAGTTTCCGGGAGAAGGCGCGTTTGAAGCCGAAGGGCCGTCTCTACGAGGACTTCGAAACAGGGCAGCGGTTCATCCATCACTGGGGGCGGACGATCTTGGAGAGCGATACAATCCTCTTCTCGACGCTGACTCTGTCGTTTAATCCGCTTTACTTCAACCGCGAATTCGCGAAGGCGCATGGTCACCCCGACATCGTCGTCAATCCGCACCTCCTCTTCAACGTGGTGCTCGGCCTGTCGGTCGAGGACTGCAGCGAAATCGGCGGACCCTTTCTGGGCGTGTTCGAGCTCGTATATGACCGACCGATCTACCCCGGCACTACGGTGTATGCCCGCACCGAAACGCTCGAAAGGCGTCTTTCGAGCGGCAATCCAACCAACGGAATCGTCACTTGGCGAACCGAAGGCGTGGACGCCGAGGGAAAGCGGCTCGTCGGTTTCAAACGGTCCAATATCGTGCGTCTGCGGGATCCGAAGAGGGCAAAATAGATGGGTGAAATTTCGAATCTCACCGGCAGCGACAACTACTTCGAGGACTTCGAGGTGGGCGCGGTCTATCGTCACGCCCGCGGCAAGACCATCACGCCGCTCGAAAACGTGCTCATCACAAACTTGGTCATGAACACCGCGCAGGGTCATTTCAACGCGCACGCAATGCAGAAGTCAGCCTTCGGCGGGATTGTCTCCTACGGAGGCGTGAACTTTTCGATGATCCTTGGGCTCTCGTCGCAGGATTGCTGCGAGAATGCTCTGGAGGAACTCGGACTGGACAACATCAAGTTATCGAAATCGGTCACGCATGGCGACACGCTCTACGCTTACAGCGAAGTGCTCGCCAAGAGTGACTCCGATCGCGATGACGCCGGCGTCGTGACGTTCAGACACTACGGGGTGAATCAGAACGACGAAACGGTCGTTCAAGTCGATCGTCGGGCTCTGATCAAGCGGCGCAACGATTGGGCGGGCAAGTGACGCAATCCGATACATCGTTCGGATCTCTGCGCGACATCCGGATCATCGATCTGACCCAGATGCTGGCCGGGCCGTTCGGCACCATGATGCTTGCCGATCATGGCGCGGAGGTGATCAAGGTGGAGGCCCCACCTGACGGCGATATGACGCGCAACGCTGGTCCATTTCGGGCGGACGATTCGATGCGTGTACTGGGTGGTTACTTCCAAAGCGTCGACCGCAACAAGCGTAGTGTCTGCCTGGATCTCAAGCAATCGCGAGGCCGCGATGCCTTGCTGGCGCTGATCAAGACGGCCGATGCCATCACCGAAAATTTCCGTTCCGGCGTCATGGAACGACTCGGCTTGGGCTACGAGACGCTCCGAGAAGTCAACCCGAAGCTGGTCTACGGTGCTCTCCGCGGCTTCGGCGACCGTCGCACCGGCGCATCTCCCTACGTCGACTGGCCTGCGTTCGATGTCGTCGCACAGGCCATGGGCGGGATAATGGCGATCACTGGCCCGGACAGCGAGACCCCGACCAAGGTCGGGCCCGGCATCGGAGACACCGTTCCTGGAATGATGCTGGCCTTCGGCGTCCTAGCTGCGATCCATCACGCAAGGAGGACCGGGGAGGGCCAGTTCGTCGACGTCTCGATGACGGACGCGATACTCGCGATCTCCGAACGCATGGTCTATCAGCACTCCGTCCAGGGACTCATTCCTGGGCCTGAGGGAAATCATCATCCCTTCATCGTACCCTTCGGCATGTTTCCGGCTGCGGACGGTTTCGTCACGGTCGCGGCCCAACAGCAGGCCTTCTTCGAAATCCTCTGCGAACGGCTCGAGGTGCCTTCGCTATCGAAAGACCCTCGGTTCGTGACCAAGGAGCACCGCAACCAGAACCGGTTGCTGCTGATCGAAACGTTGGGTACGCACACGCGTCGGTTCACCAAGTCCGAACTCATGGAGCGACTTGGCGGCCGCATACCGTTCGGGCCGGTGATGAACATCGACGAAATCTCGCGTGATCCCCATTTCGCTGCCCGCGAGATGATCGTGGACGTCGAGCAACCCGGCGCCGCCCCCATCCGAATTGCCGGAGTTCCTATCAAAATGACGGTCACACCGGGCGCCGTGAGACGAAGGGCCCCCCTTCTCGGGGAAGACACACTGCAGCAGTTGCGTAGAGCGGGGCTCAGCGAACAAGAGATCGGAAATCTTGTCGCGTGCCGCGCGGCCTCAACGATCGTCTAACAGGAGAGATAACATGTCCAACCGTCCAGCCCGCCCGCGCCGCTCCCAGTTGTCAGTTCCGGGCAGCAGCGAAAAGATGTTACAAAAGGCGGCGATCTCGAAGGCCGATCATGTCTTTTGCGATCTCGAGGATGCTGTCGCACCGTCCGCGAAGGTCGAGGCGCGAGGCAAGATCGCTTGGGCCCTCAACAATTTGAACTGGGACAAGAAGGTACGGTGCGTTCGCATCAACGACGTCACCACTGAGTGGTGTCATGATGACATCATCGAGATCGTCGAAAAGGCCGGAAGCAACCTCGACACCATTATGCTCACGAAACCGTATTCGGCGGCGGACGTGATCTTCCTCGACCGCATGCTCAACCAGCTTGAGAAAAAGCACAAGCTCGAACGCAGAATCGGCATCGAAGTACTCATCGAGGAAGTCCAGGCGCTTCAGAACGTGGAGGAGATCTCGCGATGTTCGGATCGCCTGGAATGCCTGATCTTCGGCATGGGCGATTATTCGGGATCGCAGGGCATCGATCTAAAGTCGATCGGCGAAGCGGGATCTTATCCCGGCGATATCTTTCACTACGCCCGCTTCAGGATTACGATGGCGGCGCGGGCGGCGGGTCTTGACGCGGTGGATGGACCCTATGCGAATTTCAAGAATGAAGAAGGCTTCAGGACCGAGGCCGTTCGGGCGCGGTCGCTCGGGATGGTGGGGAAATGGGCCATTCATCCATCCCAAATTGATCCGGCCCTGGAGGTCTTCTCGCCGACCCTGGAGCAGGTGAGCCGCGCGAGGAAGGTGTCGGCGGCTTACAAGGAAGCCGAAGCGAAAGGGCTCGGGGCGGTCCAAGTCGACGGGGTCATGATCGATGTGGCTGTTCTGCGGATCGTTGGCAATACCCTCGCCAAGGCGGACCTATACGGCCTCTAGAACAGCCGATTTGGCGGGCTCGGACTCGAAGCTATATCGGAACTCCTCCAGCGCCCGGATCAAGAAGCGCTCGCGCCTCTTGATCCGGGCGAGCGGGCCGCCGACCCCGACGGCCAAATGCATCGAACTCGTCGGCAACCGGAAGGTCACGGCGTATGCTCCCAAGCCGGGGGTCTGCTCGCCGTTGCTCTCCCCGTAGCCTTTCTGGCGGGTCTCGGCCATGATGCGCATGAATTCACTGCGCGAAACTTTAAGGCGCTCTTCCGCTGCCTCCGAATTGCAGCGCTTCATCCACGATAGGACTTCGGCGTCGGGTTTGAGTGCCAAGAGAGCTCGCCCGAACGCAGTGCAGGTCAGAGTGCGGAAATTGCCAGACTCGACCTTCAAACTATTAGGAGTATCGGGATGCTGCACCATTACGTACTGGCCCTGCGATCCGTTCTGGACAGCGATGTAGGCCGTCTCCCCGGCTCTCCGCTGCAGCGTGTCGAGTCGCGTGATGAGCGACTGGGTCTCGCCGAACATTCTTTCGATCCAGCTGCCTAGAAGTACAACCCGAATGCTCGGGATGTAAGTACGCTTGACGACGTCGTACTCGAGATAGCCGAGAGCGGTCAGATTGCGCAACAACATGGTTGCACTCGGCTGAGGGACGTGGAGTTCCTGAGAGATCTGCCCGACGGTGAGACCCCGTTGCACTTTGGAGAACATTTCGAAAAGCGCTAACGTCCGTTCCGCAGATTTTACCGTGCGTACCAACTTGACCTCCCGTTTTTTCTTGAAGGTACGATTACATATGTAATTTAGCAAGCCGCATTTGGGGCTTCAAAACTCTATCGACGGAGAATTGCGCGGCCGATAGAACTGGTACAATTCGTCGCCAGCGGCGCCGGCTTCTGAGCTGCGGTGGCGACCAGTCAAAATGGTACTGTTCACCTGGACTTCAGTAGAAGGTCAGCTCCTTTCTCCGCCACCATTATCGTAGGCGCGTTTGTATTGCCCGAAGGAATACTGGGCATGATGGATGCATCCACGACGCGGAGTCCGAAAGTTCCGTGGACGCTGAGCTCCTCGTCTACAACGGATAGTTCGTCATTTCCCATCTTGCATGTGCCTACGGGGTGATACATCGATTGCGCGTTCTCTCGTATGAACCGTCCGATCTGATCACTGGACGCGATCGTGGATCCGGGCGCCGTTTCCTCGACTATGTGATCCCTCAACGGAGACTGCGCGAAGATCGATCTGATCCATCGCACTCCCGCGATCAGCGCGCGTTGGTCGTCGGAATTCTGCAAGTAGTCGGCATTGATGGCGGGATGCTGATAGGGATCGGCCGATTTTAGACTTACGCGTCCGCGCGATTGCGGCCGCAGATGACATACCGAGGCGGTAACGCCGGGATAAGGGGTCGGCACCATCTTTCCGTTACTGTCGAAGTTGGTGCTTACAGGACGGAAATTTATCTGAAGATCCGGGCGATCGACGTGCGCACCCGAACGCACGAAGGCGCACGCTTGAGAGGCACCAAGCGTCATCGGGCCCTCCCGGACCAATGCATATCTAAGCAACTCCGGAAAAATGCGCCAAGTTCTCAGGATCGGATTTAAGGAATAGTCCCGTTCCACGTTTGCGCGTACGTGAACGTACAGATGGTCCTGGAGATTTTCTCCTACGCCGGGAAGGTCCACGATCGGCTGGATGGACCGGTCTCGGAGATGACTGGCCGGACCGATGCCGGAAATCATCAGTAGCTGAGGCGAATTGATCGTGCCGCCGCAGAGCACAATCTCTCGGCCGAACACCGTGCGTGCGACTCCGTCCTTTCGGTAGACTATTCCGCGCGCGCGCTTCCCGTCGAACATGATGCGTTCGGCGTGGGCGCCGGTTTCGACTCTAAGATTCGCTCTCCTACGCGCCGGGTCGAGGAAGGCGGACGCGGTGGAGTGACGCACTCCGCTCCTGATCGTGAACTGCAGGAAATTTACGCCTTCCTGGTCGGCACCGTTGAAGTCTGCGTTGGATCGAACACCGGCATTCCGTGCCGACTCCACGAACGCGCGCGAAGCGAGGTGGCGGAAGTGCGGATCGGAGACACTCAACTCGCCAGACGCCCCGTGAAATTCGTCGGCGCCTCTCTGTTGGTTTTCCCCGCGCTTAAACAAGGGAAGGACATGGTCCCAGCTCCATCCGGAATTCCCTAGCTGGCGCCAGTGGTCGTAGTCAGACGGCTGCCCTCTGATATACGCCATGCCGTTGATCGCGCTCGACCCGCCAAGCGTCTTTCCCCGAGGCCAGTAGATACGCCGGCCGCCGAGATGAGACTCAGGCTCGGTGAAGTATCCCCAATTCAGCGTCTTGTGTCGAAATACGCGAGAGATGCCCGCAGGTATCTTGAGCCAGATGTTCCGGTCGGGCGGTCCGGCTTCCAACACGATAACCCGATTGCGAGGATCTTCCGACAGGCGGTTGGCCAGCACGCAACCGGCCGATCCGGCTCCGACAACAACGAAATCGTATAGGCCTTCTTCGGCGCTCACCGGTGCCAAGCGCTCCTCCGTTTCTGTTGCCCTGGGACTTACATAGCAAGCTCAGAGGCGTCACACGTTAATGGGTGCTTCCACCACCACAAGAGGCCAAGCTCCGTTTACGATTGTCATCACACCTGTAATGTTGTGGCCGCCAACTATCGGAATCACTGAGGGCCGATAAAGTCGGTCCTGCTTCGAAACAGAATCCGCAGGTACGAACAAAATGGTCAGAGTGAGCTTCATTGCGTTCGACGGTATGGCAGATACAGTTGAAGTCGCTGAGGGAACGACCTGCATGCAGGCTGCCGTCGACAATTGCGTCGAAGGCATCAGCGGGGAATGTGGGGGGTGCATGACGTGCGGGACATGCCACGTCTACGTCGATCCGGAATTTCACGGCAAGCTTCCCCTCATGGACGAAGCGGAAGATGGGATTCTCGAAGGAGTGGCCGAGGAGCGAACGACATCCAGTCGACTTGCTTGCCAAATCGTCGTGACGGCTACGCTCGAAGGCTTGATCGTCAGGCTTCCCAAGACGCAAGGTTGAGGGAAATGCTTGCGCAGCCCTCCTTGGTCCCACAGCTATTACAATTGTAATCTCCGCAGACCCGAGGCCGATCTCCCGAGCATCTCTCAAACAACCCGCTATTCTGGCGGGCCAAGAACGATGAGCGGGAGAGAGACGTGACATACAGGTTCGACCATTTCATCGCGGGAGCATCCTCGACGCCGGCTTCGGGGAAGTACCTGCCTAAGATGGAGCCGGCAACGGGCAAACCCCTCGCTCAAGTGGCTGCAGGCGACAAATCCGATGTCGACAAGGCCGTACAGTCCGCCTACACGGCTTGGCCCGCGTGGCGTGATCGCAGACCTATCGAGCGGGGGCGCATTCTCCTGAAAATAGCGGAGAAAATCCGCGAGCGGATCAATGAGATCGCTACGATCGAGGCGCGAGAGACCGGCAAGCCGTTGGTCCAGGCCCTGCGGGAAGTCGAGGGCGCAGCTCAATATTTCGAGTTCTACGGCGGCCTCGTGAACGTTATGCACGGCGAAGTCATCGATATCGGTGCCGCGTATCATTCGTATACCCGCCGGGAGCCCTACGGGGTGGTGGGAGTAATCACTCCCTGGAACGCGCCGATCAACCAGGGCGGCCGCGGAATAGCTCCCGCGTTGGCGGTGGGGAACGTGGTCGTGGCGAAGCCGTCGGAAGAAACATCTGGATCTCTCCTTGAGGTGGCACGCCTAGCCGTGGATGAGTGCGGATTGCCCCCTGGGGTTCTGAACGTCGTGCTCGGCGCCGGGCAGGAAGCCGGAAAGTCGCTCGTCGAACATCCGCTTGTGCGCAAAGTCGCGTTTACGGGAAGCGTTCGGGCCGGCCGCGAGATCGGTCGGATTGCGGCGGAGCGCATCATTCCGCTGACGCTTGAGCTCGGCGGCAAATCACCGAATATAGTCTTCGAAGACGCCGACCTGTCGCTCGCGGTGCCAGGTTCGGTGAGGGCGTTCACAGCGAACGCGGGCCAGATCTGTCTCGCCGGAACGCGCTGTCTAGTGCAGGAGAGCATTCACGACGCTTTCGTCGAACGCGTGACGCGCGCGGTGAAAGCCATCAAGGTCGGAGCTGACAAAGACGCGACGATGGGCCCGCTTACGACGAAACCCCAATTCGAGAAGGTCCAAGAATACTTCAACGTCGCCAAGTCGGAAGGCGCGAAACTTGAAATCGGCGGTCAGAAATTGGCCAACGATGAATCGACGGCGGGTTGGTTCGTCGAGCCTACGGTCTACAGTGGCGTGACCAACGACATGCGGATTGCCCGGGAAGAAATCTTCGGACCAGTTCTCGCCATCATTCCGTTCACCGACGACGAAGATGCCATACGATTAGCCAACGACACCGAATACGGGCTCGCCGCTGGCATCTGGACGCGCGACCTTTCTCGTGGGCTCCGCGTGGCGGCTCGGCTCGAGGCTGGCCAAATCTACGTTAACGAATATCAGGCAGGCGGCGTCGAAACGCCCCTCGGCGGATACAAAGGTAGCGGATACGGCCGCGAGAAAGGTGTAGAGGCGCTGCATCACTACACCCAGCTCAAATGTGTAACGATCAAGCTTTGATGGAGGCCACCAGATGAAACTTGCCGGTAAAGCCGCCGTCGTAACCGGTGGAGGTAGCGGAATCGGCCGGAGTATTGCGCTCGCTCTGGCCGAGCGGAAATGTCGCGTATTGGTCGCAGATATCGAGCGGTCTGCCGCGGCCGCGGTGTCGGACGAGATCCAGAAAAGCGGTGGCGAGGCCGAAAGCGCCGTCTGCGACGTCGCAAGCTACGACGACGTCGACCGTCTTGCCCAATCGGCTTGGGCGAGATTCGGAACGGTAGATCTGCTCTTCAACAACGCGGGAGTATCAGGAGGGGGCCCGATTCTCGATGCACGTCCTCAGGACGTTCAGTGGGTTCTTTCGGTCAACTTCACGGGCGTCTGGAACGGCTGCGCCTTGTTCGGAAAGCGTTTCCGCGAGCAGGCCTCGGAAAGCCGCATCGTCAATACGGCTTCCGAGCATTCGATCGGCATGCAGCACGCGGGAACGGGAATCTACACGGCGTCCAAGCATGCCGTGCTGGGGCTTTCCGATGTCCTTCGACAAGAATTGCCGTCGCACGTCGGGGTCAGCGTTCTGTGCCCAGGCTTGGTGCGATCCAACATTTGGAATTCCAGCCGAAATCGGCCCCAGGATCTTGGAGGGCCACTCGACGTTGCGTCGCTTGGTCGACCGAAGGCCATCCTCGAGGAGGGAATGGATCCGGCCGAGATCGGACGAAGAGCCGCGGCGGGCGTCGAGCGCGGCGACTTCTACATCTTTACGCATCCGTATTCTGTGGTTGCGGCGCGCCGGCGAGCTGAAGAGATCGAAGCCGCATTCGCCGTCCAAGCCCCATTCACACCGGAAAGCGAGCGTTACGACGTCAACGCGGTTGTTCGACGCGTTTCGAACGTGGCTCAGGGGAGTTCAAAGGCATGATCGTGGTCTATCAATTTGCGACCTCGCCATTCTGCGAAAAGGTACGGCGTATCCTGAATTTCAAGGCAGTTCCATACGAACTTCACGAAGTGCCCCGCGCCAAAGTCGCCGAGTACGCGAGGGTAAGCCCTACCGGAAAGTTTCCCGCCATCGAGCATGACGGACACGCAGTTTGGGATTCGACCGATATTGCGCGGTACATCGAGCGTAAGTTTCCGCAGAAGCCTCTTATTCCTGCCGATCCTGCTCTTGCCGCTGCCGTTCACATTCTCGAAGACTGGGCGGACGAAAGCCTCTATTTCTATGAAATGACCATGCGCCTGGCGTGGGAACATAACGCCAAGAGAGTCGCTCGGGAGTTTGCTGCGACCATGCCGGGGGTTTCCGTCGAGGAAGTGCTCGCTCGCATCGTGAAGGCGGTGACAGCAATAACGACTGCGCAGGGCCTGAACCGAAAGCCGGTCGAGCAAATTGTGGCAGACGCAGATCGGCATTTCGATGCGCTTGATGGCTTGCTGAGCAAGGGAGACTGGCTCGTCGGCAGCGCGGTATCGCTGGCGGACATCGCAGTCCTCGTTCAGGTCAAGGCCCTTCTATATGCGGAAGAAGTCGTCCGAACCGTCGATCGGCTGCCCCGGGTCAAGGACTGGATTTCTCGGGCCGAGGTCGTTGCTCCTGACGTCCGCTGACGGACGACAACGGATTAGGCCGCGGCGGTAAACGCGGCTGAGTAGCCGATGGAACACTCGGATCGAACGCGCGTCGGACGGCAATGCGAGTCGCATGAGGAGACGAAATGAAACGACTGCGATGTGACGTCGTGGTGGTCGGATGCGGCGCTGCAGGTTTGACCGCTGCTATGGCTGCCCTCGAAGAAGGGGCCTCCGTCATCGTCCTCGAAAGAGCGCCGCGCGAGGAAAGAGGCGGCAACACACGCTGGACCGAAGCGCTGTTGCGAATGACCGACGATGGCGAGGTTCGAGACGACTTCGTCCCGAACTTGATCGCCAACGCGGGTTACCATATCGCCCCGGAATTCGTCCAGGCGACGGTAGGCGACTACGATAGCTGGCCTGGCATTCTGAAGTCGTTGCCTTTCACTGATCCGGAGCTTCTTTCCATGTTCGCGGAAGGCGCGCCCGAGGTCCTCAAATGGTTGGCGCCACACGGGATCCGGATCCATCCCAGCATGTACCCGCTCGTGCCGGCGATGGGTGCCAAGATGCCCGGCATTTATGGCGGCGGCCTTGCCATCATCGAAGCGCTCTGTCCGGCTATCGAGCGCCAAGGAGGCACGTTTCTTTACGACACCACCGCGGTCAAATTGCTGGAAGACGAGGATAATCGGATCGTTGGGGTCAAGGCTACCGACCGAGACAATGCGTCGATTTACATCGATGCAAAGAGCGTCGTCCTCGCCAGCGGGGGCTTCGAGGGCAACCAGGCGATGGTCGTGCAATACATGGGCCCGAACGCCCGCTATATGCGGCCGGTCGCGCGTGGTGGCTGGTACAACAAGGGAGAGGGTATCCGGATGGCGCTAAGCGTCAATGCCGCGCCAGCAGGGGACTATGCGGAGTGCCACCGCCAACCCATCGATCCTCGATCGAGCGTGTCGGAAGCCTTGGTACATGCCTATCCTCTGGGCATAGTAGTGAATGCGAAGGGTGATCGTTTCATGGACGAAGCGCCCAACGAGCGTGGCGGCTACCTCGAACCGCCCCTGAGAGCGATCAATGGCCAGCCGGGCGGTATCGCCTACTTCATCTTCGACAAGCAGATTGAACACACGCCGAATTGGCGGGTCATGATCCGATCGGACCAAGCCCCAATCGAAGCCGGATCGATCGCCGAGCTTGGCCAAAAGCTCGCGATTCCCGTCGACCGGCTCGAAGCAACGGTCGAAACATTCAACCGCGCGTGCGACGGGGCGCCCGTCGAGACGGGACTGTTCGACGGCAGATGCACCGCCGGAATCCATCCTCCCAAATCAAACTGGGCCCGGGCTGTGACACAGCCGCCCTTCCGCTGCTATCCGATAATCGCCTCGAACACGTTTACGTTCGGCGGATTGAAGGTGACTCGCGACGCTCAGGTCGTCAGTACCAGCGGGGCCGTGATCCGGGGACTTTATGCGGCCGGCGAGACGGTCGGCATCCTGTACGGCGAATACGTGGGAGCGACGTCGGTGCTTCGTGGGCTGGTGTTCGGACGACAGGCCGGCAAACACGCCGGCCGGCAAGCCGCCAGTTCGACGCACCGATCTTGAGGAGGAGCTCCCGAGAGATGCCTCGCATCAACTCAATATCAGCCGCGCTTGTTTCCTTCGCTCTTTTCTCCCTCGCGATAGTCTCCAAATTGCCTGTCACGCACCGATAGGGCGTGCGAAACGCCCTTGGCGAATTCCTTGCGATAGGAGAGGCTGGCTTCCGTCGTGAACGCCAGCGCCTGAAGGTCCGCGCCGGCACGAACTGCGGCACGAATACCCATGATCTCCATCGCCTGATGCATGGAGCGCTTGTTGATTTGCTGCAGTTCGAATGGGATTTTTGCGACGCGTTCTGCGATCTCAAGAACCTTGCTCTCTAGTTCCTCGGCCGGGAAGGCGCGATTGGCGAACCCTTTGCGAGCCGCCTCCAATCCCGTGATCGAGTCACCGGTCAACATCATTTCCATCGCGTCGCGCAGCCCCATCATCCAAGGATGAAATTGCATGTCGGGAGGGCTCATCGATCTGACGGGGGGATAGCCAATCTGCGCATCCTCCGCCACGTAGACCAGGTCGCACGCAGTCGCGAGTTCGCTGCCTCCCGCCAGACAGAATCCATGAACTTGCGCTATCACAGGCTTCGCCATGTCCCAGATACGAAAAGATCCCTCGATCACATGTCTGGCCCACTGACCGGGACCACCCGGTGTGTAGTACGGCTGGTTTTGATCGTTGCCGCCTCCGAGCTGATATCCGGACGAAAAACAGGTCCCGGCTCCCCGTAGAATGCTGACCCCAATCTCCTGATCGCGGTCCGCGTGCTCGAGCGCGTCGAAAAGCTCCGTGCGCAGCTGGTTGGATAGGGCATTCCGCTTCTCTGGCCGATTGAGCGTGATGCGCTTGATGTGGGGGCGGGGATGATCGATCAGCAGCAATTCGTAGTCGCTCATTTGCGCTCCTTAGGGGGGTCGTCCGGTCCTAACGAAGCGGCGAGTCCGCATCGCTGCCCGTGCTTCGGGCGAGTACCTCCAAACCGTATCAAGCTTCGCCGGGTACGCAAACGAATATTAGCTCACATGTGCGAATTTAGATTGCCCGCCGCGCCATAGGGTGGCAGCTTGGGATAACCGTCGCATTCAGACGACTTGCGCAAGGGGAGGCACCCATTGAAGATATCGTTCGATGGCCGCGTGGCACTTGTCACCGGCGCCAGCCGCGGCATCGGGAGGGCTACGGCGTTGGCGCTCGCCGAGGCGGGTGCGGATGTCGCACTGAGCTACCATCGCGACGAGAAGGGGGCGCGCGATACCGTAGCGGAAATCCGCGAGATGGGCCGCAGATCGGCGTGCTTCGGAGCCGCAGTAGAGAAGGCCGAGGACAACGAGCGTCTAATCAACGACGTCATTCGCGAGTTTGGGTCCCTCAGCGTACTGATCTGCAATGCGGGAGTGGCGCCCAAAGGCCGGAAGGTGGTGGACAGCGACCTTTCCGATGTGGAGCATGCCTTTCGCGTCAACGCCCTGTCGCCTCTGTTGCTGGCGAAAACCGCCATCCCTCATCTGCGGCAGCAGAAGCGAGGCGACATCGTCATCGTCTCCAGCATCGCGACCCATAACCTCAGACCTTACTCCGCGGCCTACAGCATGAGCAAAGCCGCCGCGGAAGCCCTCGCTCGCGTGCTTTCGAAAGAGGAGCGAGAGCACGGAATACGCTGCAACATCGTGGCTCCCGGCTTGACGGACACGGAGATGGGGAAGTCAGGCGCCAAGAGGATCTACGGCGTAGGCGACATCAGGGAATTGGACGCTTCGCAACCGTTTGGACATGTGTGCGCTCCAGAAGAGGTCGCCTCCACGATCGTGTATCTCGCTTCGGGCGCCAATTCTTACACCAACGGACAACGGATCTGCGTTGACGGCGGAGGATAGCAACGCTTCCACGCTGCTGATCTCGCCTCCGCGGGCAGCGGCGCCCCGGCATTACGATCGTCATCGGAAGCCGTCGTTTGCTCGCTCTCGGCGTGAAACATTTTCCATACATAGCAACAACGACGCTGTCCGGGCTCAAGGAAAGACATAGTCGGCAACCAGAAGGATCATTGAAAATGTACTCTGGCAGAACGAACGGGCTGTCGACGGTAGCGGGCATCGTGATGGCATGCGTCATGGCCGCATCGCGAATTGCGGCCGCGGGACCGGCTTTGCCGGGCGTGTCGGACACGGAGATACGAATAGGCCAAACGCTACCCTACAGCGGGCCTGCCTCCGCGTTCTCGACCCAAGGGAGAGTTACCGCCGCCTATCTTCAGATGATCAACGAGGGAGGTGGGATCAACGGCAGAAAGATCAACCTCCTCTCCAAAGACGATGCCTATAGTCCTCCGAAGACCGTGGAGCAGACGCGCCGACTCGTGGAATCCGATGACGTCCTCGCGATAGTCGGCTCCGTCGGAACCGCGACAAGTCTCTCGGTACGCAAGTATCTCAACTCCAAAAAGGTCCCCCAACTGCTCGTTCTGTCTGGCGCATCGAAATGGAACGACCCGCAACAGTACCCTTGGTCGATGCCGCTGTACGTTCCCTATCGATCCGAAGCCAAGGTCTATGCGCGCTATCTTCTGCAGCACAAGCCGGATGCCAAGATCGCGATCCTCTTTCAGAACGATGACGGCGGAAAGGACTACGTAGCGGGCCTGAAGGCCGGTCTCGGCGCCAAGGCCGCCTCAATGATCGTTGCCGAGGCCAGCTACGAAACCTCGAGCCCGACGGTGGACTCGCAAGTCGTGCTCTTGAAAACGTCGGGGGCCGACGTCTTCATCGATTTGGCGACGCCGAAATTCGCCGCTCAAGCCATCCGCAAAGTGGTGGAATTGGGATGGAAGCCGACTCATATCGTCCCAGCATTTTCGACCTCGTTCCGGTCCGTGTTCGTTCCAGCCGGTATCGAAAATTCGATCGGTATCATCTCCGGAGTCGCGGTGAAGGCAGCCACGGACCCGGCTTGGAGCACCGACCGGGGTGTGCAAGAATATCTGACGTTCTTGAAGGCAAGAGTGCCAGATGCCGACCCGGGCGACTCCGTAAGCGCTACCGGCTACAACGTCGCCATCCTGCTCGTGCACATGCTCAAGGCTTGTGGGGACGACCTGTCTCGTGACAACCTGCTCCGCGTCGCCACCTCCCTTAAGGAGGTGGAGCTCCCGATGCTCCTTCCGGGAGTCACTCTCACGACGTCTTCCAACAACTATCAGCCTTATCGCAAACTGCAGCTTCAGCAGTTCAATGGCGCTGGCTGGACGCCCTTGGGTGATCCGGTGGAGCTGGAGGACGCTCGCGACGATTGAAGTAAGACATGCGCGGACGCTTGGAAGATCGCGAACGGCACGTGCCGGCGGCGATCAGCCGGTGCGTTCGACATTCTTCATGAAAGCCGCGACCGCTGAATTGAAGCCGTCCGCGTTCTCGATGTTCACCGAATGCCCTGCATCGAGATCAACAATAATGGCGTCCGGCAACAGCTTGGATGCGTGGTCACGAAGCGGCTGGAACGCCTTCTCCCATCGACCGTTCACCAGAAGCGTCGGAACCACAGTGTTGTGCCAGCAACCGATCACTGACAATCCGGGCGCCGTGTAGCGAATCGAATTCGCGATGCCGAGAGGGGATGCCATGGCCGCGTCGGCGATCAGCTCGTCCTGGATCGCGGCCGGTATGCGGGTGGCGTGTCTCGGATGGATGGAAAGCATCTCGATTGCAGACCGGCCTTCCCGTTTGATGGCATCGGCACGACGGGCCTGCTCATCGTTGCTCCGGTTTCGAGCGACGGGCGCGAACGCTGACGTCGAGTTCGTGATGATCTGCCCCCGGACCGAGTCGGGATACAGGAGAGAGTATTGCGCGACCAGCCCGGCAGCGAACGATTGGCCGCAAATGTACCAGGACCGGACTCGTAGTTGGCGTCGCACTGTTTCGAAGGCTTGGAGGTAAGCATCCACCCGATAGGCCGCCGGGTCGGTGGGCGCTGGAGAGCGCCCATGTCCCCACAACTCGATGCAGACCGGCCTCGAAACTCTACTAAGAGCCGAGAGGTTTGCGCGCCATTGTGCGCGGCTGGACAAGAAGCCGTGTACCAACACCAAGTGGGGCGCAGTCATCTCGCTTGCATACGCTTCATAGTACGGCAGGGTACTCATCTTTGCTGCACTCCCGACCTTCGAACACCGTATCGGCTTGTCGCGGCTAGGCGCACCGCGGCGTGTCATGGCTCGGCCCGACCGACGGCGACCGCGTTTGAGCCTTCGGACAGAAGCAGGCGTTGCCGAACTCATCAAGGCCACCAGATTACGATTACGCATGCAATATTCGACCTGAGACGGTGCGCGGCTGCGAACACCGGATAAATTGGCCGGCGCAAAGTACCGACATCGAGCGGATTTAGTTCGCAGAACGCCAAGATGAGTTTCGACGCAATGACCAGCTCTCGAGTTACAAGCGGAGTGCCTTTCAAGAAGGTGCAGTGGCTCTCACGAGATATCGATGTAACTCGTCGGGACGACGGATCGATTATCCTGCAGTCGCGGCACGCGCTTCGATCCTATGCGCCAAACGTACCAGCGCTCTTGTCCGCGGCGGCAGATCAGGTGCCGGACCGCACTTGGCTCGCCCAACGCCGGGGAGCGACTCGCTCATGGCGGACGGTCTCCTATTCGCAAGGCAAGCGTACTGTCGATGCCCTGACCCAGGCCATCCTGGATTTGAAGCTTCCTTCGGGCTCGCCCATTGCGCTTCTCAGTGGAAATTCCATCGAGCATGGACTGCTCACGCTGGCTGCCATGCAAGCGCAACGGCCGCCGGCCCCAATTTCGCCATCGTACTCCCTCGCCAGCCACGACCACTCGAAACTTAAATACGTCATGGATCTCATCCGGCCCGGCGCGATCTTCGTTCAAAGCGGCGTGCAGTTCGAAGCGGCGATCAACGCGCTTGAGCTGCGGGACGTCCCGATCATCCACGTCGACGAGCCTTCCGACAAGGTGGCAAGTATCGCGTATGCCGGCCTCGTAAGGCGCGATGCGTCTCCCGACGTCGAGGGGTCGCTTCGCGAGATTACTCCTGATTCCATCGGCAAATTTCTCCTGACGTCCGGATCTACTGGCCTGCCGAAAGCCGTCGTCAACACGCATAGAATGATGTGCGCTAACGTGGCGATGAGTCAGCAATGCCGCATACGTCGACCTGGCCAGGTCGTGCTCGATTGGCTGCCCTGGAATCACACGATGGGCGGGAACATGATGTTCAATTCGGTAATGGCGGACCTCGGGACGCTCTATATCGACGATGGCAGGCCGCCCCCGGGGCCTTTCGAAGAGACTTTGCGCAACCTCAAAGAGATCTCGCCGACATATTTCGTCAACGTTCCGGCCGGCTATTCCGCTCTGATCTCCGCTATGGAAGCCGACGACGTACTCGCCGAGAAGTTCTTCAAAAACCTCGAAGTGCTCACGTACGGTGGCGCCGCGCTATCGGAGGATCTCTATGCGCGCATGCAGAAACTGGCCGTGCGATGGACAGGCAGCCGCATAGTCTTCTACACGGGCTGGGGATCGACGGAGACCGCTCCCACGGCAGCATCGACATATTGGAACAACGAAGGCGTAGGTCTTGTCGGCCTGCCTCACCCCGGCGTTGAAATGAAGCTCGTCCCCATCGAGGACAAGTTCGAGCTACGCCTTCGGGCGATCACCGTTACTCCCGGCTATCATGGTCAGCCCGATTTGACGGAAGCCGCATTCGACGAAGAAGGCTTCTACAAGATAGGGGATGCCGGCCGTTTCGTGGACAAAGATGATCCCTCGGCCGGCATTCGGTTCGCTGGGCGTATCGCCGAGGATTTCAAGCTCTCCACCGGTACCTTCGTTCATTCCGGCCCGCTGCGGACCGCGGCCATCTCGGCCGCTTCGCCCGTCCTACGCGACGCCGTGGTTACCGGACAGGACCGGCACTTCGTGGGACTACTCGTTTGGCTCGACACCGAGGCCTGCCGTCAACTCGCGGGGCTTCCGGATGGCCGCCCCGAAGAACTGGCAAAGAGCGGTGAGATTCTTTCCATCTTGAAGGCTGGATTGGCGCAGTACAACGACAGGGCAGGCGGATCGAGCACCAGAATCGCTCGCATCCTCATTCTTCACGAGTCCCCCTCGATTGAAGCCGGCGAGATTACCGACAAAGGTTACGTCAATCAGCGCGCCGTCGCGACGCGTCGTGCGGAGGCCGTCGAACGGCTGTATGCCGACGTCCCGGATGCCGACGTCATCGTACTCACGGCTTAGAGCCAGAACTCAGAAAAAAAAGGAGGTCGATCGTGGACTCAATCCGACCGCGTCGCAGCGCGCTCTATATGCCTGCCTCCAATCTAAAGGCCATCGAGAAGGCCCGTGGGCTACCCACCGATATCGTCATATTGGACCTGGAGGACGCCGTCGCGCCCGATGCGAAGGCAGCCGCCCGCGAGGCCGCAGTCGCGGCAGTTCGCGCGGGTGGATTCGGACGCCGCGAGGTCGTGATCCGGACCAACGGTCTCGACAGTCCGTGGGGAGCCGAGGACCTGGCAGCAGCCGTATCCGCAGGTCCGGACGCTATTCTAGTTCCTAAGGTCAACGACGCCGCCGATGTCGCGAATTACGATCATGCGATTTCGCAGGCTCCGCAAAAGACACGCCTGTGGTGCATGATCGAGACCGCAAAGGCGGCATTCCACTTGTGGGAACTTGCCACGTGTGCAAGCACGACGCGCTTGTCTGCCTGGGTACTTGGCGTAAACGACCTCGCCAAGGAAACGCGCGCGATTCAGACGGCGTCGAGAGAGGCATTTCTCCCCATTCTCTCTTTGGCTGTCGCTGCCGCACATGCGAACGGACTGATCGTGCTCGACGGAGTTCACAATGAAGTCGACGATTTGGACGCCCTGGAGTCGACCTGCCGTCAGAGTGTCGAACTCGGCTTCGACGGTAAGAGCCTCATTCATCCGAAGCACCTCGACATCTGCAATAGCGCCTTCTCGCCGTCAGACGCCGAGATCGAGTGGTCCAAACGAATAATCGCGGCTTTCGACCTGCCGGAAAATGCCGGCAAGGGCGTTCTTCGCATCGAGAACCGGATGGTCGAACGGCTGCATCTCTTGCAGGCCGAGCGCGTCGTCGCGATCGGCAGATCATTGTCCTGATCCACCCTGTAAGGGCCGAAATCGGAGAGCCCTAGGGCGCATCGACCGTCGGCCGATCGCTCAGGATACCTTCGGTTTCCAGCCTATCGATCTTCGCTTCGTCAAAGCCGAGTATGGATCGCAATATCTCGCGGGTGTGTGCACCAAGGCTCGGAGCAGGACGGTTCATCACGAACGGTGCGTCGTCGAAGCTGTAGGGCATTCCTTTCAGCATCACGCCGCCTTCCGACCACACGATACTTTCGCCGAGCATCTCGGGTGCACGCAGGAGATCGTCGCCGTTGTTGCAGGGGGCCGCAGGCACATCAACCTCGCACAGGAGCTGCGACGCCGAGGTGGCGTCGCGGACGGAGACCCATGAAGCCAAGGCATTGGCCAAGCTGCCCTCTTGTCCGACGAGCGTCCGAGCATGCCTTTCGTCCAGCGGACCTGACACGGTGACGGCAACCCACTTGTCGTCGCTCGCTCGGAAGCACTGTTGAAGCAGGATTCCCGGTTCTGCATTGCCCTTTCGCGCCGCCTTGGAGGTTCGGGTGGCGGACGCGCTCACGATCTCCTCGCCGAGCAGGAAACTGACGACCTCGCGCTGCGAGATGTCTACGTGCGCACCCTTGCCTGAGCGGCGTGCAGCGCGGACCGCCGCCATTACCAGACCTGCCGCTTGCAACGAGACAACCTGATCGGGATAGTTGACATCTCCGCCGCTGATCAAAGGTTCGCCGTCCGGGTACCCTGTCATCGCCGCCAGGCCCCCCATCGCCTCCAGGGTCGACCCATAGGTCCGGTGCTGTCGGTAAGGTCCTGTTTCCCCCTGGCTGGTAATCGACACATAGACAAGCGCCCGATTGACAGCACTGACCTCCGCATAACTCAGCCCTATCCTCTCCATCACACCGCGACTGAAGTTTTCGACCAAAATGTCGCAATGCCTTAGAAGCTCGAGTACAACGACGCGCCCCTCGGCGCTCTTGAGATTGACCGAGATTCCTCGCTTGTTTCGGTTCGTGAAGTGGAACTGAGCCGAGTTATTCCACCAATCGCCTTTTCCGTCGGGATTCCAGCGGCGAAATGGGTCCATGAACGCCCCCGATTCGATCTTGATCACGTCGGCGCCGAAGTCGGCGAACATCGCCGACGTGTTCGAGCCGGCAGTTAACAGGCCGAAGTCCGCCACCCGAATGCCGGCAAGCGGACGAAACGACTGGATCGTCATAGGGTGTCCCCCCGAATATCCGCAACTGTCATTGTCTTTGGCGGGGCCGTCGAGCCGCGCTCACCGTTGAGAGTCATCGGCAAGGTAGGTGTGCAAAAACTGCCGGTGCCAGGCTGGCTTACACATGTGAGGAACCGCCGAGCGAGATATTGTTCGTCGTCTAGCAATTCACTTGGCTCGTAGACCGGTCCCAAAGGCACCCCATGCTCCCGCGCAGCCGCATAGACCTGCTCGCGATTCCGCGAAGACAACCAGCGGCGAACGATCGTCATGAGGTCCTCCACATTGGCGGACCGTCTTGCTCTTGTGGCGAAGCGCGCATCGTCCGCCTCCGGATCGCCGAGCATCGCGGTAACGCGATCGTATTGGCTGGGCGTGTAGACGAATGCGATCCAACCGTCCTTGCATGGAAGAACCTGGTATTCCGCCTTCATGCCTTGCCGGGAGACGGGCGCGCCCGCCACCGCGCCGGCCGTCGCTTTCCAGTTGATCCACGTGACGGTTTCGACGAGTGAAACACGTGCGTGCATGGCGTGGCCGCCGGCCTCACGCTGCAATATGGCTGCCATTCCTGACGTGAAGGCGGACAGACCCGCCGCGTAAGGGATTTGGTGGCCGGCGATGCGCAGGGGCTCTCTGTCCGGATCGCCGATCATGTCGAGCAGGCCACCGAGCGCCAGGATCTGGAACTCGTCGACTGGCCGCACCGCCCATTCCTCGTCGAGGGCGGCCGGCCAGGTCGCGATCCGCACGGTAGGCACGCCCTTAATCTTCAGAAGCGTGTGCGCTGGATCGCCCTCGGCGAGGATCGCTCCGTCCACCCCGCTGGCGATCAGGCGGTCAAGCGCTTCGGCCTGCTCGTCGTCGTCAGCTGGCGAAAGGATCGACATGTCGGTGCTGAGAAAATGATAAAGGGCGCTATTCCCATCGGGAAGCAGCGGCTGCACGTCCCGCAGGGGATCGCGGCACGCGGGCTCGAGCCGAAGGACGGTCGCCCCCAATCCCGCAAAGCATTTGGCTGCCATCGCCGTTGCCAGCCGCACACATAGCGGCGAGCTCTTTCGACAAAGCTCCACCAGGGTCAAATCGCCCAGCAGACGCATGTTCTCTCCTCCGGCCAGCAGTTCTGGGACATCTGGCGCCGGCAACGATAGCGCATATCCACGAGAAGGACGCACAAACGGCCTGCGCGCGCACTCTGCCGTCGAGTTTATTGCAGTTGTAATGAACGGCCGGCGGCGCTTGCAGCGCGGCCAGCGAGGGGGGGATATTTCCTCACGCCTGCGAGCGCTCGCAAGGCGAACAAGTCTCATCGGCCCCGTGTACCTGAGGATGCCGCACTATCTGCGTCGTGTAAGGAGCAAAGATGGAAAAGTACCTATTTCCGCAGGGGATCGAGCGCGTCCTGACGGACGTGTCGGCGCAGGAGGCGCTACCCTGGCTGTTCGACTTGTTCGGCTATAAGCGAGCCTTCATCATTTGCTCTCGCACGCTGAACACCAAGACAGACATCGTGGCGCGCATACGCGAGGCCCTCGGCGAGAGGGTGGTAGGACTCTCGGACGACGTCGGTGACCATGCGCCGATCCTGAAGTTTCTTGCCATCGCTCGCCAGGCAAAGGATCTGAAATCGGATGTTCTTTTGACCATCGGCGGCGGTTCGGTGATGGACGCCACAAAGATGATCCAAGTAGCGATTTCGGAGGACGTCTATACGAAATCGGAATTGCTAGATCTTCAACCGAAATTCGACTTCATCAAGTTTGCGTTCGGCGAGTATCGGCCCGTCGATGTGAAGCCGGCCGCCATTCGGCAGATCGCCGTGCCGACCACACTGGCTACGGCGGAGTGGACTCCGGCAGCGACGCCCGTCGACGAGGACACCCGGCTGAAGGCGCGGTTCATCGTTCCTGACGGCACGCCTCAGGCAATCGTCTACGACACCGGAGTCCTCGCCGAGACACCTACCGACCTGCTTCTTTCGACCGGCATCCGTGGTCTCGACCACGCCGTGAACACCTATTGCTCGACGGAACCCAACCCGTTCACGAGCGTGTTGGTTGAACGAGCGATTCCGCTGTTTTTCGACAATCTCCCCAAGCTGAAGCGCGATCGGTCGAACCGCGAGGCATTGAGAGCCTCCCAGCTGGCCACTTGGTACACGGGCATGGGACAGATCGCCGTTCCGCACGGCTTCAGCCACATGATGGTCCACGTGCTGGGTCCCTATGCAGGTGTGCGGCACAGCGATGCCGCCTGCGTGTTGATGCTCGCCCAAGCCAGATGGATCGAGGCGATGGATAAGCATCCGCTGAGCCGCATCGCCGCTCTACTCGGCCGACCAGACGAAAAATTTTCTGAACTGCTTCTTGGATTGCTACGGCGGCTAGAACTGCCCACGACCTTAGCGGAACTCGGCATCCGCCAGACTTTGGTGGAAGAGATGCTCCCCCTGGCCGTCGCTCACCCACGTGTCATGAAATACAATCTGCGTCCTATCCTGACGGAGGACGACATTAGGGCGGTCCTGTTGCTGGGAGGCCCGGCTCTTTAGAGAGCCCATTTACGGACAACGAGGTCTCCAGAAGTCAGGACGAGTCGAGGGCCAGAAGATGGAAAATAGCCGCAAGTTCTTCATCGATGGAACATGGGTGAATCCCTTTTCGTCGGATTTTTGCAGCGTCAACAATCCGGCGACCGAGGAGACTGTAGCCCAAGTCGCACTGGGTTCTGCAGCCGATGTCGACCGCGCCGTGGAGGCCGCGCGACGGGCCCTTCCAGTCTACGCGGGGAGGAGTTCGGCCGAACGGTCCGAGATGCTCCAGAGTATCCTGATCGCCGCCGAGGCGCGCAGTGAAGAGCTCGCGCTGTTAATAAGTGCCGAGATGGGCTCGCCGATCACGCAGTCCAGGCAGATGCAGGTCGTGGTCGCATTGTCTCATTTCAAGGAGATGGTCGCGGTCCTGAGGACCTATGAGTTCGAGCGATTCATGGACGACACGCTCCTGCGGCGCGAGGCTATCGGCGTCTGCGGTTTGATTACGCCCTGGAATTGGCCCCTTCACCAGGTCACCGCCAAACTTGCCCCAGCGCTGGCAGCAGGCTGTACGGTTGTTGTGAAGCCGAGCGAAATCGCCCCTTTGAGTACCATCTTGTTCATGGACATTCTGAAGGATGCCGGAGTACCTCCTGGGGTGGTCAATCTCGTTAATGGCAGCGGCGCTACCGTGGGGGAGGCGATCGCTAGCCATCCCGGCATCGCGATGGTTTCTTTCACCGGCTCGACGCGTGCCGGCATCCTGGTCGCCAAGGCGGCAGCCAACAGTGTCAAGCGGGTCGTGCAGGAACTGGGCGGCAAGTCTGCCAACGTGATCCTACCCGACGCGGATCTCGAGAGGGTCGTTCCAGCGGGTGTCGCGCGGTGCTTCGCCAACACCGGCCAATCCTGCCAGGCGCCCACACGAATGCTTGTCCACCACTCCCAGCAGGAGCGCGTTTTTGATATTGCCCGCGAGGCGGCCGCCCAATGCCGCGTAGGCGATCCTCTCGATCCGGCAACCACCATGGGACCGCTCGTCAGTAGTGCTCAGTTCGATCGGGTGCAGCGCTTCATCGAGCGCGGTATCCGCGATGGTGCGACTCTCGTTTGTGGCGGTCCCGGCCGTGTCCAGGGGCTAACCCGGGGCTACTTTGTTCGGCCGACGGTGTTCGGGAACGTCGACCGAAAGATGGAGATTGCTCAGCAGGAGATCTTCGGCCCGGTCCTGTCGATCATAACCTATAGGACAGAAGACGAGGCGGTGGAGATCGCCAATGCCACAAGCTACGGCCTTGCCGGTTATGTTCACAGTGGTGATCTGGACCGCGCTCGGGCCGTCGCGAAACGGCTGCAGGCCGGTCGCATTTACATGAATGGTGGAGCCCACAAGGCGAGCATCCCGATGGGGGGATACAAGCAATCCGGTAATGGCCGCGAACTCGGCATCTTCGGCCTTGAAGAGTACCTCGAGGTGAAGGCCGTCCTTGGCTACGGAAGCCCCGCCTGATGCCCGACTTCAGAGCGCTTGAAGTGCCCGAGCGGCACCGGCCTTCCGGTGGTCGGCCCCACAGGGAGATCTGTCATGGTAACGTCGAACGGATGGGTGCTGTCGGACTATGTTAGATCTCACCTTCGGCGGCCGGCTGCGCCTTCCGCTTATCCAAGCTCCCATGTTTCTGGTGTCCACCCCGGCACTGGCGCTGGCGTGCTGCAGTCGCGGGGTGATGGGCTCGTTTCCGGCCCACGCGACCCGCAGCCGCGACGTCTTCGCCGATTGGCTCGCCCAGATGATGGAAGGTGTAGCGGCGCTCGAGAATCCCGCGCCTTGGGCGGTGAACATCGTTGTACATCCGACCAATGCGCGGATGGAGGGCGATCTAGAGCTCTCCATTCACAGGAAGGTCCCTGTTATCCTGACGTCGAAGGGCGCACCCGAGAGCATTTTCGGTCGCATTCATGAATACGGCGGCGTCGCGTTCCATGACGTCGCGTCGGCGCGGCACGCCGAAAAGGCCGCCGCCGCCGGGGCAGACGCCCTTATCGCGGTCACCGACGGGGCTGGCGGACATTGCGGGACGATCAATCCGTTCGCACTGCTCAACGAGATCAGGCAAGTGACCGACAAGCCCATCATCCTGTCCGGTGCGATGAGCACCGGCCGTGACATCCTGGCGGCCCAAACTATGGGAGCTGCCGCAGCCTACATGGGTACGCGGTTCATCGCCACCACCGAAGGCGGCGCCGATGACAAGTATCGTCAACTGCTCATCGACAGCACAGCCAGGGACGTGTTCTTCTCGTCTGCGCTCGATGGAGCGCCGGCCAATTGGATCAAGCAAAGCCTGATCGACTGCGGCGTCGATCTCAACGAGCTCGCGACCACGATTCCGGGCGAAATCATGGCATCAGGCAAGGTCCGTGAACGCTATTCGAAGGTGAAATCATGCGGGCAGGGCGTCGGCATGGTGAGTGCCGTGGAAAGTGCCGTCGCTGTCTGTGATCGGCTCCGAGCGGAGTACGATGACGCGCGGGCGGCCATGCGCGCTGTCGTCGATGGCACGTCCCGCAATTGAAGCAGGGTGCCTGATCGATGCCGGGTGTTTTCCGGCACATGGTTCTGCAGTACGTCCCGGCAAGAGGAGCGCCCGCTGCGCGTCCCAAGTAGCGCTTCGGAACACCTGCCCGCGACGACGGGTCACCTCCGCGCCGCGGCCGGCATTCCCGCAGACCAACAGCTGCAGGCCGCGCCGAGGGCGCGGCTTTTCCTCAGCTGCTGACACCAGCTTTGGTCGCACGGTCCGCGACCTTTTTCGGTCCGGCGTAGCCGAACAGGAAGGCCGCGACCTTACGCATCTGAATTTCCTCAGAACCTTCGGTGATGCGGTAGCGCCGGTGGTGTCGGTAGATGTGCTCAAACGGCTTGTGGCGCGAGTAGCCAATCCCGCCGTGGACCTGCATTGCGCGATCGGCGGCCTCGCAACACAGCCGATTTGCCCAATAATTGCACATCGAAACCTTGTCGGAGATTTCGCGCGCGATCTGCTTCTGATCCATTTGGTCCATCTGCCAAGCGGTCTTGCGGATCAGAAGCCGCAGCATCTCGACCTGAGTAGCCAATTCGACCAGCGGAAACTGGATCGCTTGATTGTCGGAGAGTGGCTTTCCGAAGGGTTTGCGTGCGCGAGCATACTTGACGCTTTCCTCGATGCAGTACACCGCGGCCCCAAGCGAGGCCGCAGCCTGCCTGATACGGTTCTGGTGCACGAAGCTCTGCCCGAGACCGAGCCCGCGGTCGATCTCCCCCCAGTAGCTGTCTTCCGGCACCCACACGTCAGTGAAGCTGACACGCGGATGATCGGTGGGCATGTTGAAGGTCCACAACCATTCCTCGACTTTTACGCCTGGTGTGCCGACAGGCACGATGAAGCAGGTAATGCCCTGCGAATCCCCGTCCGCACCGGACGTGCGGGTGAATAGCATCACGTGCGTAGCTATGTGCATGTTGGTCACCCACATCTTCTCGCCATTGATGAGCCAGCCGGGCTTGCCGTCGCGTTCGCAGCGGACAGCGCGCGATTCCATGAAGGTGGCGTCGGACCCATGGTTCGGCTCAGTCAGAGCAAACGCGGTCTTCATCCTTCCGCTCAATAGCCCATCGCCGTCCCGCGCGGCCTGCGCGGGGGTCGCGAATTCGCGGAACATGGTGATGAAAGGCAAAGTGCCGACGATCGAGTGCTCGTTCTGAAGATCGTTGTGCAGACCAAGTCCCTTCGATGAGAGATGCTCGCGGATCACCGCCAGCCACAACATAGAACCGCCCTTACCACCATATTCGCGTGGCCACCCGAAACGCAGGTGCCCGGCCGCGTCCGCGCGACGCTTCGCTTCCGCCAGCAGAGCTTCCCACTCGGGGCGGGGCAGCCCGTGATGATCCCAGTCGGTGCGGGAATTCTCGCGCCGATGATCGAAAAAGCGCTCATTGTCATCCTGGGCCTGCAGCGGCTTGATCTCGGCGTCGATAAAATGATCGAGCTCGTCCAAATAATCGAGCAATGCTTTTGGCAGCGCAAAGTCCATTTCAGTTCCCCTCAGGTGTGACGGCGGCGGGAAGCGCCGCCAAGTATCCGGAATAGCGAGGCTGATCGACCGCCAACTTCGCCAATGTCGTCAATCGGAGATGATCCAACAAACCTTGGGTATCGGGACCAATTGAGCCGTCGGCGATGCGCTGAGCGAGCTCGCGATTTCCTTCGTCTAGACTCGTTTCGTGCCGGAGCAGCTCTGCAAGGCGACGGACCTCTTCCTGCTCGAGCGGCTGCGGGAGCTCGATCTGTCGCCTGACCAGCTCGATCGCATTGACTGCCACCCGTGCTCGAAAGGCCAGACGCCCTTTCACAATCGGCCCAACTTCGTTGCGCAGAAATTCGGCGACAGCCGAGAGAATGTCCACCGGCTCGGGCTTGTCCTGCATCGTTCAGCACTCCATGAGCCGAAGGAGGTCGATTTCCGTCTCGGAGGCGCGCCTCGCGATGAGGGCGCGCTCGACTGAGCCATCCTTCTCCCGGAATTTCCTCAGGGAACCCGCACACATGGTGCCCCAGCGAAGCGTCCCGAACACCTCCCACCATCGTTGCGCATCGCGGTCGAGCGGAGCGCCTCCAGACGATTCGTATCCGGCGTAGAGATCCGCGTAATTGCCGAACCCGCCCACCGGACGATCGATCCGGCCGAACCGCCACGAATTGACGCAGAGCCATCCCAGGTCCTCCATCGGATCCCCGACGTGCGCGAGCTCCCAGTCGAGAACGGCGCGAACGCCCTCGCTTCCGATCATCAAGTTGCCATTCCGGAAATCGCCGTGGACCAGTGCCGCAATAGAGACCGGCGGCGCATGGTCTGCCAGCCAACGAAAAGCAAGCTCAAACACAGGCCTGATGGTCGTGCTATCGCGGTAGGCCCCATGCCAGAACTCGACTCCTTCCGCCGGTGAGCGGCGGGCGAGCATCGGAAATCTGTCTTGCGGGATCGAATGCACTTTGGCGAGAATCTCACCACATTGATACGCCAGCATGTCGCGCGTTGTCGCGAACTGGGAATGGTTCGCGATGCGTCCGCCAAGGGTTTCCCCCTCGACATAATCCATGATGTAGCCACAACCGAGGCCGTCATCGGGGGTCAGAATATGACGCACCGCCGCGACCGGTACGCCAGCCTCGCCAGCGGCACAGACAATTGCGCCCTCCAGATCCAGAGAGATGCCGCCGCTCAGTACGCCGCTCGCGGAGGCGCGACGTAGTATGAATGCTCGCTCGCCGTTCGCACCCGTTAGGACGAAGCGCCATATCTCCTGCGACGCCCCCGCCGAGAGACGTTCTAAATTGTCAATACGTGTCGGAGAGCCGGCCAACATGGGCCCGAGGCGCGCCAATCTCTCGCGACTTTCTGCCCCGATTTCAAGTGTCATTAATTTCTCCTGCAAACGGCCATGCATTCGAAGCGTCGCCAGCAAGGGCCGTAGCGTGGCGCGCATCAATTCGCGTCGCGACGCCGTTCGAACTCCCGACGGTTGGGCGACCGATCAAGATCACTTAGTTCCGCTTTGGATACTCAGAACCTCTCCGAACCGTTCCCATTTCCGCCCCTTGAACCGGGACAGTTGCAATTGCTTGATCGGGGCATAATCGGTCGGGCTGGTGTTCAGTGTGATTCCTGGCAACAGACCATCGATCTGAAGAGATCTGAGATTGGCGGCCTGCCTAATCACGTTTTCTCTCGTCAGCTCATCACCGCACATTTCGAGGACGTGCCGCAGTGTCTGAGACACGGCATAGCCGTACATATAACCAACGTCGGAACGGTCGGCGCCCGGCAGGTACTTTTCGAGAAACTCGTTCCATCGTCTTATGCTCGGATGATCGACCCACTGTGGATCCGACCCATCCATCACGTAGAAGGATGTCACAATCCCTTGAGCGGCTTCGATGCCGGCAGGCTGCATCACGGCTCCAACAGACGAGCTGGACGTCGGCACGATGTGCAATGGCTTCCAGTTCAGCTCGGCGACCTTCTTGATGGTCTGCGCCGCAACTTTTGGCAGCGAAAAGTTGAGCAAGGTGTCCGCGCCGGTGGCAGCAATCTTCGCGACATGCGAATCGACCGTGGGTTCGGCGACTTCATAGCCTTCTTCGATCACGATTGCGGATCGCGCCCGGTCGCCCAGCGCCTCCTTAAACCCCCTGAGTAGATCCCTGCCGAACTCGTCATTCTGATAAAGAACAGCGACCTTCGCGTCCGGTTTTGCCTCGAGCACATAGCTCGCGTAAATCCTGCCCTCATGCTGAGTGTTGGGTGACCACCCCATCGTCCAGGGAAAGTTTTGAGGATCGTTGAATTTTGCGGCACCCGTCGCAACAAACAACTGAGGGACCTTCTTCGTGTTCAGATATTTCTGGATAGCCGTATTTGAGGGCGTGCCAAGCGTGTTGAAGATCAGAAGCACCTCGTCGCTCTCGACCAGCCTGCGCGTCTGCTCAACAGCCTTGGGAGGACTGTATGCGTCGTCATAACTAATCAATTTGATTTTGCGGCCGTTTATCCCGCCCTGATCGTTGATCATCTGAAAATAGGCTAGCTCCGTCTTTCCGATGACCCCGAAGGCGGAGACCGGACCGCTGTAAGGAAACGTGTTGCCTATCCTGATCTCGCGATCGCTGGCGCCTTTGTCATATTTGGTTTCGGCTCCCAATGTCGGCGCGTTGAAGATCGCCATGCCCAACAAGAATGGAAGACCGCTCCTACGCAAGGATTGATAGTCCCTCATACGTGCTCCTCTGAAACATTCGCCTGTCCCTTCGACAAGCTTCTGACTTCCACATCCTACTTCTGGCGCCTGGACCGGCGAGGGCGAGGTGGGTGCCGGCATTCGTCTCAAGCCGCTGCTGTGCGGAGATGCCTCTCAGTTGCCCATACGCCGGCCGGACGTAAACTCCACCGGCATGTTGATGATCGCATTGAAGATGATGCTGCGCAGGTATGCCGGCTCTGCCGTCATGCGAATGTCGGGCATCCGCGTGATGATTGCCTTCAGCAGTTCGAAAAGCTGGAGCCGCGCAAGACGCGCGCCTAGACATACGTGCGGACCGACCCCGAACGACAGATGACGATTTGCATTCTTCCGCGTGATATCGAAGCGATCGGGATCTGCGAATACGTCGGGGTCGCGGTTCGCCGCCGGATATGACATGTAGATCTTGTCGCCGGCGCGGAATTGATGTCCCCCGACGACCGTGTCCTTTGCAACGGTGCGTCTGAAGTTCAGGACCGGCGGGGCGAACCGGAGCACCTCCTCGATGGCGTTCGGTAGATGGCCGTCGATATCGGAGAGCAGAAGTTCGTACTGGTCCCGGTGTTCGTTCATCAAACGGATGAAGTGCGCCGCCGTGCCGCGCGTCGTTTCATGTCCGGCAACGGATATGATGAAGAAGAACATCCCAAGCTGCTCATCGGACAAGCGGTCGCCGTCGACCTGCCCATGAACCAGCGCGCTCATCAACGACTTGTCGGGCGACGCTTTCTTTTCCTTGACTAGATTCATCGAGTAGGCGAGCAGGCGAGCCTTGGCAGGTCCTTCCGGATCCGGCGCCGTTTCGAAGTCGGCCGCTTTGTTGCCGAGCTTGAATATCTTCTCGCGATCACGATCGGGGATTCCGGTCAGCTTGCAGAATGTGTACACGGGAAGCTTCGAGGCGACATCGAACACGAATTCGCACTGGCCCAGCTCGATCACATCATCGACGATGTCCTGGGCGACCCGTGCTATCTCTGGCGCGAAGGCGTCGAGCGATCGGGGCATGAACGGCGGCACGACGATCTGCTTGACCTGCATATGCGTCTTCGGCCTCATGCACATGATTCCGGCACGCTGTTGCTCGAGCGCTGCCGGCTCATAGTCAAACACCATCATGCCTTCCATATGTGTGGTGAAGAGCTCCGCATCTCGCGAGACCTCCGACACGTCCTTGTAGCGGGTCAGGACCCAAAAGCCCTTGTGGAGGTCCATGCCGGGCTGTAGCGGCCGGTAGGTTCCTGGAGGCGGCGGCGGATTCCAGTGGACGGGATCTTGGGCCCGCCACGCCGCGAACAGCGAGTAAGGCGGCCCGCCGCCCTCGGGGACCAAGTTGACATTCACCAGGTTGGTTTCGAGTGCCGGTGTCATAAGATCTACCTCCCTCTTCTTGTTGCCGGTCTTGTTGCCGGCGGACACGCCCGTTCAGCGAGTCACGCATCTACGTGGCGCTTCGGTTCCCTTACTGCTGCCTCGTCACAGCGCTCAAGCGACGGTCTCAGTTTAAGGCCCAGCGCCCGCAGCAGCGTTAGGGCGCTTCCAGGCATACTCTTCCGGGGACTCTCACAATCGGTGGGCGTTGCCCCGGACTGAGGTTCGGGTGCCGATGCTTTGCCCTGCGCTGCCGAGATGGACGCGTCGATCGAGGGAAAGGCTGCTGCCGGACTGGGCTGTCCGATAACCCGATCTGTTCTTCCTCGGCACTCCGCCCGGAATTCGGATGCAATGGCGTGTCTCCCGTTGTTCGAGCAAGTCGCTTGGCTCGCTTGTTAGCCAATCTGTCACAGGACGCGCTCAGTTCGCACGCCGGAACGCAGCACCGGCAAACGTCAGGTCCGATCTATTACAAGTGTAAAAATCGAGCCCGCCGGACCGCGGACAGGTTTGAAAGCCATTACGTATGTGTTGGAATGGCCGGCCTTCGGGAATTGCGCTTGGCCCACGATCGCTTCGCGGACAGCAGTGCGTCAGGTTCGGCGACCGGGACGGTACCAAGCCTCGAAAAAGAGGCGCGCCTTGGGAGGACTCAATGGTTGAACAAGCGCATTATCGGATCAATTGGACGGTGCCTTGGGGGCGCCAGATTGCCGATCAGTCGGCTCGCTCGGTCAAGTCCGCGGAGCGAACGGTTGCTTTGTTCGAGCTTTTCGCGCTGCACCAACGATCGCTCACGATCGGGCAAATCGCCGCCATGTTGGACGCTCCGCAGCCCAGCGTTACGATGCTCGTCCGCAATCTCGTACGGCTAGGATACATCGAACATGATCGTTCGACGAAAACCTACATTCCCACCATCCGGATCATGCTGTTGGGAAGCTGGATCCATCGTCGGTTCAATGCAGACAGCGACCTGGAGGCTGCCCTCGACGAGCTGATCCGCGAGGCCGGAGAAACTGTTCTCGTCGGCATTCAGAACGGCATGTTCTCGCAATATGTAAGTGCGCAGATGGCGGCCTATCCTTCACGCATGGAAGTTCAATCGGGTATGCTGAGGCCGCTCACATGTACCGCCGTCGGCCGCCTCTTGCTTAGCCTGAAAACTGACGCGGAGATCGGCCTCCTCGTGCGCCGATGTAATGCGGCGGTCACCGACGACAGACTTCGCGTCTCGCCCGGCAAATTTATGGATGTTATAGCACGCACGCGAGCCCAAGGCTTTGGGGAAACGTGCGGAGACATACGGCCTGGCCATTCCGTCATCGCCGTCACGTTGCCCTGTCCTGTCGGGAGCATTCCTCTGGCCATCGCCGTCGGCGGCCCGACCGAACACATGATTCGGAAGCGCAGCTTGATCATAGCGGGCCTGCGCCGCGCCCAAGCCAGGCTCGCGTCGCACGCAGTTGGCAGCATTTCTGGCTTGAGCAACCCTCCCTCGGCCGTTGCTCCTGACACTGCCCTTAGTTCAGCTGAGTTCGCTGGCCGGCGCCGCGGTAGCGACAGCGAGCGATTTTGTGTTGCGACTACTGGTTCTGGACGATCTGATAACCTGGACGCCGCTTCCCTTTGCGCTCCATGTTGGTGAGATCGGCACGGTCGGTTGAGTATGCCCAAGGCCTAGGATCTCTGTCGGGTCGGTTCGAAGAGGACGAACCGACAGTATGAGGGAGCTCCTTCCGCCCCCTCGCGTCGCCTGGATATGCGTCAGGTCGAGGCGTCATCACTGCTCGTTCCATTACAAACATAATGTCTGCGCTCTCGACAAGCCTGCGGCTTGCTCCTTACGTCGCCCCCATGCCAGCTTGAGCGCAAACACTTTTGGGGCATCCGGCCGCGACTTAGCCAACTCGCGGAGTCGAGGCAGCATGGTTCTCCTTTGCTCGAGGTCGGATCGCAGCGAAGTCAGCTAGGTTGGGACCACAGCAGGGAGAGACCGATGAACGACGCGACAGGGCAGCTAGTAGATGCAGTAGTCGTCGGCGCAGGTCTAGGAGGGATTTATCAACTTCATCGGCTCTTGAAGGATGGCTTGACATGCAGGGCGTTCGAGACGGCCGATGAGGTTGGCGGCGTCTGGTACTGGAATCGATATCCAGGCGCGCGAGTAGACTCGCATTTTCCCTTCTACCAGTACTGGTTCGCGAAGGAGCTTTGGGAAGAGGCCGAGTGGTCGGAACGGTTTCCGGCTCAGCCGGAAATTGAACGATATCTGAACCGTGTGGTCGAAAAGTATGATCTTCGCCGCCATATCTCGTTTTCGAACCGTGTAACTTCGGCCGACTTCGAAGAAGACAGGGGAACATGGCTTGTCAGGACCGACAAAGGGGAAGTCGTCCGGAGCCGGTTTCTTATCTTCAACACCGGCGGATTGTCTGAGCCGACCGTACCTTCGTTCCCAGGCCACCAAACCTTCGCCGGGCGCAGCTGCCACACCAGCCGTTGGCCGAAGGAAGGCGTGGAGCTTGGGGGCGAGCGAGTTGGCGTCTTCGGCACGGGAGCGACCGGAATCCAGGTCGTTCAGACAATTGCTTCCAGGGTTGCACGACTGACGGTATTCCAAAGGACGCCACAATACGCAATCGCTATCCGGAACACAGGGATCTTTCCGGAAGATCTGCGCAGCATGCGGCTGTCCTTTGATGATCTTCGTGAAAGGGTGCAAAGATCGCGCGGCGGGTTCGTATACGACGACGTCGCTCCGCCAAAATTCGACGACCTCGAGTCCGGCCAGCGCGACCAGCGCCTCGAAGCACTATGGAATGAAGGCAACCTCCGCCTCTGGGGAGAGAGTTTCGCGGATGCAAGCGTCAATGCGGAGGCCGCGGCCTACGTCTCCGACTTCGTGCGAAAGAAAATCCGATCTCGAATTGTCGATCCAAGAGTCGCGGACAAGTTGATTCCGACCGACTATTACTTCGGGAGCCGTCGCGTACCGCTCGAGAACGGCTACTATGAAACATTCAATCGCGAGAACGCCGAGCTTGTCGACTTGCGCCATGAGCCTGTCTTATCCATGGACAGGACCGGCATCATTACCGCGGCTCGCCGCTATGATCTGGACGTCATCATCTATGCTACCGGGTTCGACGCCGGTGTGGGCGCAATCAGCAAAATCGACATCCGCGGTGTCGGTGGCGCATCGCTTCGAAGTCTTTGGGAGGAATCAGTCCGAACAACGGTCGGAATGCAGGTACATGGGTTTCCGAATTTGTTCATGACTATGGCTCCCTTTGCGCCGGCGGCGGCACTCTGTAACGTTCCGGTGTGCGTGGACCAACAGTGCAATTGGATCGCCGATACCATTGGATTCGTAAGAAGAAAGGGGTTGAAGTCCATCCAACCCTCTGCCGCAACAGAGGCGGCATGGATGGAACACCATGAATCGGTATCGGAGCCGACGTTGATCGGTCAAAATCGCAACTCCTGGTATCGTCGTAAAGGGCCGGATGGTGCCGACCGCGAGTTGTTGGCCTACCTGGGCGGCATTCCGGCGTATCGGGAGGCCTGCGACAGGATGCGGTCCAGTGACTATCAGGGCTTCGAGTTGGCTTCATGAATGGTTGCGAGCGTCGGCGCCTCATCATCCTTGAAAGGGGCTTGGACAAGTTCAGGTCGTTTACCAAGAGCAGCAAGCACGTCAGACGCCGAACTACTCGTACCGTATAGTTGCGCTCGGGTGCTCAGCCGGAAGGCCAACTTGTCTGATCGTCAAAATGCTGGAACTGTGGGGCGGCGCCACTCCGGGCGGTCGGAGGCGCGGCGTTCGTCGCGCCAGACCGTGCCCCCTCCGCGTCGCCAATACGACAGCGTCGGCCGATGGAACTGCCGACAGTATTCAGTCCCCGCTACTCGTCGTCTTTACCGTCGAAATCTGATCGGTCGTCCTATGTGCACCGTGGGCGTTCTCTTCATGGTCGCTTGGTTGCAAAGGGGGCGATAGCGCGAGTGTATGCTGGAGCAGAGATTCCATGTCGTTCGCGCTGATCGCGCGTCCGACGGGCGCGTGATTGGAGGCGTACCCCATGGGCGCCGTCGCTTGGCCGGACGTCCTCAACATCTCTGGTATGACGGTGAAGCCCATTGCCTTTCCTAAGCCTACCATGGCATCCGCCACTGCATCTTCGCCCGCATCCTGCTCCATACCGCGACCGAATGACCGGCCGATCCTGACGGTATCGACCGGGAATGGCTTCCTCTCGGAAACGGCAGAATAGGCCATCCCGAAGTCGTCTATGGCAAGATGCACACCGAGCGTCTTTAGCCCCTGAAGCAAGTCGATGGATGCTCCGCCTTGGAACACCGATTTTTCGGGGACGTCGAGTTCCAGGAGATGAGCCGGCATGCAGCTTTCGGAGAGAGCGGCTTGAACATCCCGAAACAACGTATGGTCACGTAGCTGACGCGGCGTGAGGCTGACAACCATTCGGAGCGGAGGGCACCCGCGACTTTGCCACTCCATGTTCTGCTTGCAGACCGTTTTGAGCAGCCAGCGACCAATCGGGACCGTCAAACCGGCTTCTTCTCCGACATGTATGAATCGATCGGGCATCGTTAGCCCGAGATCCGGATGCATCCACCGCAGGAGCGCTTCGACCCCAACGATTGCGCCCGTCGAAAGCTCCCGCATTGGCTGATACTGAACTACGAACTCGCCGTGTTCGACCGCGCGACGTAGACTTGTCGTGAGTGCTAGACGCTCTTCCGAGGCCATCTCGATCTCATTCGAGAAGAAGCGCACATCGTTCTTACCCTCCCGCTTGGCCAAGTACATCGCCGCGTCGGCATTCTGGGTCAGTGTCCGCTCGTCACAGCCGTCTACGGGAAATAGAGCGATCCCGATGCTGGCCGTTACCCGACATTCCTGCCCCATTAGAGCCACGGGCCGCATCACCGAGGCGAGGAGAGCACTAGCAATTCTGGCGACCTCATGTCGATCTGCGACGTTCTCGATTATCATGATGAACTCGTCGCCGCCCAACCGGGCTACGACACCCTCGGTCTCGATTCCCGTGCGCAGCCGCCGAGAGATATCCTTCAGCAACTCGTCGCCCGCGGCGTGACCTAACGTATCGTTGATGGACTTGAACCCGTCTAGGTCGAGCAACAGGAGGGCGAACGCGGACCTCATCAGTCCGGGACCTTGGACAGCCTCCTTCAAGATACTTTCGAACATCGACCGATTGGGGAGCCCTGTGAGTCCGTCGTGCGTGGCAAGAAACTGCAATCGTTCGTCGGCTTGCCTCTTCTCTTCGATTCGAACGAATGCATCCAACCCGTAGCCCACGTTCTCCGCTAAACGCTCCATCAACTCGATCATGGAGCGATTTAGCGTTCCTGTCCTCTTATCGAACAAGAAAAACATGACGCCCACGGTCTCACCCTTTCGAAAGAGTGGCACAACCACCGTAGAGTGCGTTCCGGTCATTTCTGCCAAGTGTCGCCATGGCTTCGAGCGCGGATCGTTCCGCACGTCATTCGAAGCTTGAGTCTTGCCAGTCCGAAAAGCAATGCCTGCTAAGCCGCTACCGTTGGGATCTCGCTCGTCGACCGATATCCGCATGAGCGGAAAGACGTGCTCGAAGTTGCTGGCGCCAGCGCGAAACATCAGCGTGGATGATTTGGCCTCGAGGAAGAAAATGGCTGTTCCAATCGACTTGGCGCCATCCACGGCACCGCGACATACCATCTGAAGCATCTCGTCCGGGTCCCGCGCGCGAAGAATGGCTTCGTTCGCAGCACTCAGGGCGGCGAACATGCGCTTTAGCTGGTTTATGGTAGCCATCGGATTCGACCTCACTCGGTCCACGAGTTAAGTCGTATTGAGCTAAGGTCACGTTAGGGTATGAGGTTAATCGAGCGTTACACTTTCGTTGTAATCGATTTTGCACGAATCCATGGCCTTCAAAAACCGGACTATTCGGATTAACGTGCAGAAAACGGATTCCACATGGAAATCCGGTAAGCCGCCGCCGCAGCACCAATCTGTAGGCGTCATGATTCGGCTCGAAGAGTTGGTGCAGCGGCTCGGTCTTTCGCGCGAAGAGAAGAGATGGTCGGTAAGCCCGAGCGGATCGTTCATGTGACGACGGTTGCGACCAACGCCCTTCTGGAGCGCGAGGGCGCCAAGGTGGCGCTCCTCACAACGGCTAGTCATCGCGGCGTCATCGAGATGCGCGAGCGCCTGGAGGGGACCGCTATAATCTAACGCTCTCTCCAGCGACGCGCGTGGCGCCGCGCGACCTGCGCTTTGGCGTCGGTGAGCGCATTAGCTCCTAGGGAGAGGCGGTTATGCCACTCGACCCCGGGTCCCTAGATGAAGCGATGAAGGCGATGCGTGCCTCGGGTGCTAGATGCGTGCGTATCTGTTCACGGTCAGGCTTCACTTGCGCCTGCATGGGCTGCGGTTGAAAGCCGTGGCCGCTAAGTAAATTACAAATGTAATGCGATATCGCTTACCATCGTGAGCACTAGAACCTGAGGCTCGCGCGCGTTAACCTCTCAGCAGAGACCATTTGGCATAAGCGTTCGTGCGCATAAGACGCGGTCCGACAAGGGGCGGGGCTGCGTAGGTTGGGCTCTCCTGACAAGGCAATAAGTTTGACCTCGTACACTTACATCGGGGCAGAAGGAAGCGCTTATGACGGATATCGTATTGCTAGAACGCCGCGGTCGAACGGCACATCTGATCTTGAACCGACCGGAAAAACTCAACTCGCTCAATGTGGCGCTTTTCGAAGCTCTAGATGCTCACGTAAAAGAGATCGCAGCTGATCCCTCTCGCGTCGCGGCAGTGGTGCTGCGTGGTGCGGGAAAGTGCTTTTCCGCAGGTCACGATTTGAGCGACATAGCGGCTGGCGAAAAACCACCAGAGCCCAATTATCAGTCCAAAGTAATTGAGCGGATAAGCCGCCTGCCGCTACCGGTCGTCACTGCCGTTCACGGACATTGCTTTACGGGTGCCTTGGAACTCGCGCTGTCAGGCGATTTGATATTGGCGGCGGAGAACGCGAGGTTCGCCGACACTCACGCGAAATGGGCGCTGACTCCGATATGGGGCCTCAGTCAGCGTCTACCGAGACGGGTCGGGACGAGTAAGGCGCGCGAGATGATGTATACTTGCCGCACCTACTCCGGGCGTGCGGCCGAAGCAATGGGTCTAGTTAACGCCTGCTTTCCGGACGATGAGTTCGAGACTGGCATCGAGAGCTGGGTTGACGAGATCGCTTCGAATTCAAGTTTTAGTCACGCTGCCAACAAGCGGCTGCTCGACAGCACCGACGGCTTGCCTCTGCCGGCGGGCTTGGCGCATGAGGTCTTCCGCAGCGAGGGCAAGGGTCCAGATATGGCAGACCGCATCGCGGCCTTCGCTTCCCGGAAAAAGAGCTAGTTCGCAACTCCAGCAGCCCGCTTTCGCCCCGATGGAGGCGGTTCGACGAGCAAAATCGACCATAATAGGTAAGATCTTCGAATGTTGCCGGAGCTTCACAGCTCCTACAACAGAACAAGAAGGGGAGACGCAGGGCTTATGCGTAAGCTGTTGGCACGGCACGGCGGCCTATCTGGTCGCCGCGAGAATGGAAGTGCGGTCGAGCCCCTCGTTCAACCTGCTTAGGCATTCGCAGAACTGCAGGAGCGTGAACCAATCGCTTTCGCAGCAAGAATCGTCTGTTCCGATAAAATCCGGCCACTTAACGGACTGCGCGAACTCTCTGTTCGAGGGCGGCGATCACGTGATTGCGGACCACGTCCGGGCGTTCGAACGGGAGGAAGTGAGTAGTGCCCGGAACCGTAATCACATCAATCGAAGGGCCGATCCTGGGCGGCAAGTAAGCGAAAGACCCATTCTCAGCTCGTAGGATGCGTGTCGGAAGAGACGCTTTTGCCAGCGCTTCCCAGTCGTCGTGCCCGGTAGCCATGAAGCTGGAAGCCTCCCACCTAGGCGGACAGGACAACTCCACATCGCCGAGCGGCCGATCTCGAAATCCATCCGTCACGTAGTCCTCGAGGCACGACGGAGGCCAAGTCTTGAAAGCACCACGCCCGCGGTAGGCCTCTATGGCATCTTGTCGCGAAGGAAATGTCGAACGTCGCTGGGATGCGGCCGCTGCCATGCCAGTCGCTTCCGGAGGGCTGGGCAACGACGGATGCAAGACGGGATCTAACATCAAGACACCACAAACGAGTGCGGGCCTTTGCAAGGAGGCTAGGAAGGCGGCTGCGCCACCCATGGAATGTCCCACCAAAAGCACAGGTTCTTCCGCCACTCGGTCGAGAAGAGCGACAAGGTCAGCCGTAATGTCACTCCAATCCCGCCGATCAATTTGGAGGGGCGGCAGCGTCGATCTGCCATGGCCTCGATGATCGTACGCCAACACTCTCGTCTGGTGCGCGAGCGGATCGAGGATGCGCCGATAGGCCAGGGCATTCAAACCGTTTGCATGGGCGAACACGACCTCGATAGGGCGGTCGGTCGAACCGAACTCGATCGCGGCAATGCGGCCACCCGAGCAGTCGTCGATCTCGATCTCACGGCGGCGGCAAATCCGCTCGTCCATAACGTCCATACGAACTTGGTCCATCGTGCCCTTTCCCATCCGTTTTCCGCCCGTCACTCGCGCTGCAAAATATGAACGTAGCAGACGACAACGACACTGACCATGCGCGCCAGTCCGATCCGCGCATCCTTGTGTTGCCGAGGTCGGCTTCGCCACGCAGCTGCATCAAGATCTCACGATCCGACTGATGCCCGTCGGACCGATGGATGTCGATCACCGTCGTCGCTTCGCTTCACGACGTGGGCTCCATAATGTTTGCCCACAGCCTCGCTTCTCACGCTGAGAAGTCTATTGAATGCGAAGGACTACTAAAATACGTACGCTCATTTTGCAAAAACCCATTGATTGTGAAGCGCCGGGGTCAATTTATTCAGGAACTGTTGAACAATGTCGGCAGATCGCTATCATTTAGGCCATGAGCCGCACGCCGCTTCATCCCACCCGAGAGCAGATCGAGTTGCCGATCGTCCTGGATTGTCTGGCCGATCCGATCAGGCTCGCGATCGTGTATCAGCTCGCCCTGCAGGAACATGCCAGCAGAGAACCGCGCTGCGGCGATTTCAGCAACCTCGGTGGAAAATCGAACCTCGCTTATCACTTCGCCAAGCTACGCAAATGCGGGGTAACGCAGATGCGCGTCGCGGGGACCAATCGGTTCCTGCGGTTGCGCCGCGAGGACTTGGAGGCGCGCTTTCCAAGCCTACTCGATGCCGTGATCAACTCCGCCGCCAAGGATGCCGGCCGGCTTCAATCGCCGTCCGGCTGCGATGCGAGCGACACGGAGCGAACTACAGGGCGCGTGCACCTCGAGCTGCCTCGCCTAACAGGCCGACGGCGAGTAGGTCGATCACGTCAACCGCCTTGATGGCAACCGAGACTTCTCATCGAGGTTTCAGAAACGGATGAAGAGTTAAGCCAAGCCACCATGATTCAAGCTGGCGTCTACGCGTCCCTACTGCCTTATTTCAAGGAGATCGACGCGATCGGAAGCGCGAGGAATGATGGGATAAAGGTAGTTGAAAAGATGAAATCGTGGCCGACTGAGGGCCTCGCTTTTGGCAAGGGTAAGATCGAGCGTAATGGGCGAAAAGTTCATCCGGCATACCTCTTTGAAGCAAAGGCGCCATCGGAATCAAAGGCACCGTGAGATTATTATAAGCTGTTGGCGTCCACTCCATCTGACGAAGCCTTTCTGCCGTTGGCGAGAAGCTCCTGTATTCTCCTAAGGGTCAATGAGTGGGCATCGAGTGCAGGTTGAATGCTCGAGCGTTGTAGCAGTTTCCTTCCGCAGTATAAGGAGCGCCCCGTGAAGATTGTTCGTGCCGAAACGATAGGCAATGTCGACGATTATGCGATTATTGAATCACCTGTTCCAACCCCGAGAGCAAGGGAGCTATTGGTGGAGGTCCGCGCGTGCGGAATGGGTTACGTTGATGCGCTGGTTGCTCTCGGCAGGTACCAAGTGAAACCGCCAACGCCGTTTACACCCGGCTTCGAAATTGGGGGCGTAGTCGTTGCGGTTGGTGCGGAGGTATCTGAACTAAGCGTAGGGGACCGGGTGATGGCATCGACATTCGGGGGCGGGTTGGCCGAGTACGCTATAGCGTCCGAAGATTCGACCTGGAAGCTGCCCGACCTCTTGGGGTTTCCAGCGGCAGCAGCTTTCCGAACGAACTATGTGACCGCTCTCCATGCTTTAAAGGACCGGGCATCGCTCGCAAAAGGGGAACGCCTTCTGGTTTTCGGCGCGGCTGGAGGTGTTGGTACGTCGGCGGTACAGATCGGAAGGCTGCTTGGCGCGGAGGTGATCGCCGTGGCCTCTACCGAAGATAAGCGCGCCTATGCTGCGTCCAAGGGAGCCCATCACGTGCTTGACACGGCTCCGGAAGGTTGGCGCGAGAGATTGAAGATTGTGTGCAGCGGCGGGCCCGATGTGATCTTCGATCCCGTATGCGGTCCGTTGTTCGAGGCCGCGTACAGGTCGCAAGCTTGGGGCGGCCGTCATCTCGTCGTTGGATTTGCGGGGGGACCTATTCCCGCGTTGCCCGTTAATTTGGCTTTGATGAAGGGGGCCGCTCTCGTAGGGGTGGATGTGCGGCAGTTCTTTCAGTTGGAAGCGCCCCGAGCGCGAAACCATGTCGACCAGTTGCTCGAATGGGCAGCTTCCGGAAATCTCGAACCTGCGGTGGGACGCCATTTTGCGTTCACGGAGTTCAAGAACGCTATGACCTATGCACTTTCGGGAAGCGGAATGGGCAAGACGATTATAGAAATTGGCGGGACATGCAAAGAATGACCTGGCGTCGGGCCGCCCACCCGGATTGCCGCGACGTCCCATTCATCCAATCCTCGGACCTCGCGGCCAGCGACTCTTCGTTGCGGGCGAAGACTTTCTCGATTCTTCGCGCAACCGTCGGGGAAGGCCCGTCGCGCGAGCGGTCTTACGATCAAAGAGGGATTCGGCGCATAAGGACGACAAGTCAGCGCAATGAGCTGGCCCACGCCACGACGCAAGGCGATCAATAGAGCCCGATCTTAAGCCTCCCGCATTGGACCCACCGCGACGGGAAATGGCGTCCTCACAATAAATGTCAAAACTGGAGGCGGTGCGGCGTAGGGGCATGTGACGCAAATTGGCGCATGAGTGCCTCTAAATGGATCAAATGATCCTGTTGACATAAAGGTGGATCATATCGTTCATTGACTTCGATGCTTCCGCCGAGAAGCCAGGGTGGGAAGAGGGACAAGCGCCACCTTCGCAGGTCGCGCGTCAGAACACGCTATTGGATCGGAGGGCCGACGTGGGTATTAATCGACGGGACTGTCTAAAGGGCGCAGCTGCATTAGCGGTTGGCAGCATGCTGCCCCATCAACAAGCAGGCGCGCAGTCGCGAGCAGAGACACTGCGCCAGGTGCTCGGCACAAGTTTTACCTCCCTTGATCCGACCATGCAGGGCGCTACCCGCGAGAGCGCGCCGCTGTCGATGAATATCTATGACCGGCTGGCGTGTTTCGAGAAGAAGTCGACGCCAGGCGGCCTGACGTTCGACATGGACAATATCCGCGGAGAGTTGGCGGATCGCATCGACAGGTCGAGTGACGGCCTGACCTTCACGTTTCATATTCGCGAAGGCGCGACGTGGCATGACGAGACGCCAGTGGAGGCTACCGACGTCAAATGGTCGCTTGATCGCGCTGTCTCGGCGCCGTCATTGGCCAAACCGCAGACAGCGAACGGCTCCATGACCAGTACCGAGCAATTCAAAATCGTCGGGGATAGGCAGATTGAGATAAAACTCTCAAAGCCAGATCGACTTGCTCTCGCAACGCTGTGCGTGCCGTCAGTATTCATGATCAACAGCAAGCTCGCCAAACGTCACGCTACCGATGAAGATCCTTGGGCGGGTAATTGGCTAAAGGAAAACACGGCGGCCGGTGGCGCCTATATGGTCGAAAGCAATCGGCCTGGGCAGCAGATCGTGCTCAAGCGGAACGATAGCTGGAAGAACGGCAAGGACAGTAAGCTTCCGTATTTCCGCCGTGTGATCGCGCAGACTGTGCCCGACGTGTCGGCCCGAGCAAGTCTGGTTGAGCGCGGCGATGCAGACATGACCCTTGATGCCGCCACCAGCGACATTTTGGGTATCGAACAGCGCGGCAAGGCGCGGGTCATTGCCGTCCCGCAGAATAACGCGATTCATCAGATCGCGCTCAATACGCAGCTCGCGCCGTTCAACGACTTGCGCGTGCGCCGTGCGATTTCCATGGCTATCCCCTATGAAGCAATGTTCAGGGCCGCACTGTTCGAGCGAGGCAAGCGACTGTACGGAGCGACCTGGACCGAGCCGACCGAGCCGCTCATTTTCCAGCCGGTGCCCAACCGTACCGATATCGGTAAAGCAAGGACGCTGTTGGCCGAAGCAGGGTTCGCCAGCGGCTTCAAGACAACGTTCTCCTTCGCGGCCAGCGCTGCATCACTCAACGAGCCGATGGCTTCGCTGATACAGGAGAGTCTCGCCAAGATCGGCGTCGAAGTGACCGTTCAGAAACTTCCGGAGTCGCAGTTCGTGCAGATGATGTCCGAGCGGCGCCTGCCGATGTTCTTCGACTATGAGACGTCGTGGTTCCCTGCTGCCGAATATGTCATCCGGACCTTCTTCTCCGGCCCCCAGCGCTGGAATGCGAGCGCTTGGAACAATCCGGAAGTCATCAAGCTTGCGGAGGAAGCCAGGTTCGAAACAAACCAGCAGGTCTACAATCAGAAAGTCGTTCGCATCGTCAAACATATTGCAGACGAAGTGCCTGTCTGTCTGCTCTGGCAACCTGGCCACGATGCGGTCGTCGGGCGTGACATCGAAGGTTATACCTACTGGTTCCATCGCGGCGCCGATTATCGCGATCTGAAGCGTGCGTGATCGCAGAGAAGCACGAAAGCCACTTCGCGATCGGATGACGTCTCGGTGCCTATCGTGGCGCCGAGCGTCGGCGCACGGCCGATAGACGTCCAATTGCACTGCAGCAGGACTCCAGATGAGCAAGCAAACGACCGTTGGCAAAAGCAACGGAAAAAATCCCAATCGCAGCGTTAAGCCGGGAGAGCTACGCTCGAAGGCCTGGTTCGATAATCCGGAAAATGCCGAGCTGACCGCGTTGTATATCGAGCGTCTGATGAATTTCGGCCTGTCACGCGCCGAGCTTCAGTCCGGCCGTCCGATCATCGGACTTGCGCAGACTGGATCGGATATCGCGCCCTGCAACCGGCATCACATCGAGTTGGCCTCGCGTGTGCGCGACGGCATTCGCGAGATGGGTGGCGTGCCGCTGGAGTTTCCGATCCATCCCGTGCAGGAGACCTGCAAGCGGCCCACAGCAAGCCTGGATCGCAATCTTCAGTATCTCAGCTTGGTCGAGATCCTCTACGGATATCCGCTGGACGGCGTCGTGCTGACCACTGGCTGTGACAAGACCACGCCCGCTCAGCTGATGGCCGCGGCGACCGTGAATATCCCCGCAATTGCCTTACCGGGTGGTCCGATGCTGAACGGCTTCTTCCGCGGCGAGCGCTCCGGCTCGGGTACGGCTTTGTGGAAGGCTCGCGAGATGATGGCCACCGGCGAGATCGACTATCACGGCTTCATCGATCTCGTGGCGTCGTCCGGCCCTTCGGCCGGTCATTGCAATACGATGGGCACTGCAATGACCATGAATTCGCTCGCGGAGGCCATGGGCATGACGCTGCCGGGTGCGGCAGCAATTCCTGCCCCCTACCGCGATCGCTATGAGATGGCCTATCAGACGGGCAAGCGTATCGTGGAGATGGTCTGGGAGGACCTCACTCCCTCGAAGATATTGACGCGGGACGCCTTCGAGAATGCGATCGTAGTGAATTCGGCGATCGGCGGATCGACAAATGCTCCGATCCATATCAATGCCATCGCGAAACATGTGGGGGTGGCGCTCGATAACGACGATTGGATGGCGATCGGTTACGATACGCCGTTGCTCGTGAACCTCCAACCCGCCGGCGAATATCTCTGCGAGGAGTATTACCGTGCAGGCGGCGTTCCTGCCGTCCTCGCGGAACTGATCGCGAAGAACAAGTTGAAGCCGGCTATCACAGCTAATGGTAAGACGCTGATCGAGAATTGCGAAGGAGCTTTCTCGCCGGACCGACGCGTCATCAAGGAATACGACGCGCCTATGAAGGAGAAGGCAGGCTTCCTGAACATGAGTGGAAACCTGTTCGATTCTGCCATCATGAAGTCCAGCGGCATCACGCCGGATTTCCGTCGCCGCTATCTGGAGAATCCGAGAGATCCGATGGCTTTCGAGGGTAGAGCGATTGTGTTCGACGGTCCGGAAGATTATCAACGCCGTATCGACGATCCGTCTCTGGAGATCGACGAAAATTGCATCCTGTTCATGCGCGGCGTTGGACCTATTGGATTTCCGGGAGCTGCCGAGGTCGTGAACATGCGCGCTCCGAGCTATTTGCTGAAGAAGGGCGTCACCGCCCTTGCGTGTATCGGCGACGGGCGCCAGTCTGGTACGTCGGGGTCGCCGTCGATCCTGAATGCCTCCCCGGAAGCTGCAACCGGCGGTGGTCTCGCTCTGATCAAGACAGGCGACAGGGTGCGTATCGACCTGAACCGGTGCACGGCGAATATGCTGATTCCGGAGCAGGAGCTGGATGAGAGGCGGGCGGCGCTGAAGGCGTCGGGAGGCTACCCCTATCCGGTAAGCCAGACCCCCTGGCAGGAAATACAGCGCGATATCGTCGGCGAACTATCTGACGGCATGGTTCTCAAGCCGGCCGTCAAATATCAGCGCATCCATACGACATTCGGGCTGCCGCGCGACAACCACTGAGGCGGCTCGGCGGCCCACTCAAAACATGTCGCCGAAGCACGGAACGTCGGTGAAGAGTTGTCCCCGGCATTCCTGCCGACGGGAAGGAAACCCCACGTGAGCGCACAAAAAGAATATCGGATCGCGGTCATCCCCGGCGACGGCATCGGTAAGGAAGTGATGCCGGAAGGCCTGCGCGTCCTTGAAACAGCAGCGAAAAAGCATCGCGTGAAGGTGCATTTCGATCATTACGACTTCTCGTCCTATGACTATTACGAGAAGCACGGCCACATGATGCCGGACGACTGGAAAGCGCAGATCGGCAAGCACGATGCGATCTATTTCGGCGCCGTCGGCCTGCCGGCAAAGATTCCGGATCACATTTCGTTGTGGGGCTCGCTGATCAAGTTCCGGCGCGAATTCGACCAATACGTCAATCTGCGCCCAGTGCGCCTGATGCCCGGCGTGCCCTGTCCGCTGGTCGGCCGCAAGCCCGGTGACATCGACTTCTGGGTGGTGCGCGAGAACACCGAGGGTGAATATTCATCGGTGGGCGGTCGCATGTTCCCGGACACCGACCGTGAATTCGTCACCCAGCAGACGGTGATGACCCGCACCGGCGTCGACCGCATCCTGAAATTCGCGTTCGATCTCGCTCAGTCGCGGCCGAGGAAGCACCTGACCTCGGCGACCAAGTCCAACGGCATCGCGATCACGATGCCCTATTGGGACGAACGCGTGAAGGCGATGGGCGCCAACTATCCCGATGTGAAGTGGGACCAGTATCACGTCGACATTCTCACAGCAAATTTCGTGATGCATCCGGACTGGTTCGACGTCGTGGTTGCATCCAACTTGTTCGGCGACATCCTGTCCGATTTGGGCCCGGCCTGCACCGGCACCATCGGCATCGCGCCGTCCGGCAATATCAATCCGACCGGCGATTTCCCGTCGGTGTTCGAGCCGGTGCATGGCTCGGCGCCGGATATTGCCGGGCAAGGCATTGCGAATCCGATCGGCATGATCTGGTCCGGCGCGATGATGCTGGAACATCTCGGCGAGAAGGCTGCAGCGGATTCGATCGTCAAGGCGATCGAGCGCACCCTCGGTGAGCGCACGCTGCGGACGCGCGATCTCGGCGGTCAGGCAGATACAGGCGCGTGCGGCAAGGCCGTGGCGGAGATGGTGGAGTAGCTGGCCAGCTTGCAGGAATTGCTGGAGGTGGCGAAAGGCCTCCCTATCCGCACTATCGAAAAAGATCGCCTTTCGGCGATCTTTTTCTGTTTTGATACGACAGGTCGCGTCAGGCGAAGCTGAAGCCGTTCACGCGCGAATGCGTGAAGATGCCGCCGTCCTGAATGATTAGCAACTCCGCGCGCTTGCCGCCATTGTTATGATGTGCATGCCAAGCGAAGGGCGGTGTGATCGTGGTCGAAAGATGAGACCATTCCTTGACCTTATCATCGACGGTGCTGTGGCAATGTTCACCGGCTAGAACGAGCATCACGGCAGCCGAGTTGTGTCTGTGCGGCCGCGTTTGCGTGCCGGGATCGAGCGTATTCAGGGCAAGCGTGAGGACAGGAGCGATATTGCGGATCGAGTCGTGGCGCTCGCTTGCGAAAATCAGGGCGCGGCCGGCCGTGTCCGCCTCCTGGTCCGCTGAATAAATCAGGTCAATCTGTTCTTTGATGTCTTTGGCGGGGTAGTGGACTGGAGCGATCGCGGCTTTCTTGGTCGATTTCGCATCGACATCAAGGAAGCGGACTAGTGGATCATCGCCAACCACCCAGAGAATGCTATTGTGATCGCCTTGCGCGCGCAGGTCGATCGCTTCATCGCCCGGCATCAGGAAGACGTCGCCAGCCTGCCACGAGATGTTCGTGCCGTCGCTATCGAGCTGACCGCTGCCTGCGATGGCATAGAAAACCAGAGTCGATGCCGCGGCCTTCAACTGCAGGCTCTCGTTAGGGCGAACAACCACATAGCGGGCCAGGACGTTCGGTGTCGTCGCTGGGGCGTTTAGGCCCAGGCTCGACGAAATATCGCAGTTGATGACGCCCGTCGGTGTGTTCGGATCGAGCGCACGATTTGCTTCATCGACGAAAGTCGCGGGCGGTACATCGGTTTGCTTGAGCTGGAAGGCGGTTCCGGAATTATAGTATCGGGCGGATTTCTGCGCGCTCGTCGAAGGAGACGAATTGAGTTGAACCGGAATATCGCGCATCTTCTTGGCTGGCATCGAACTCTCCATCATTGCCGTCTTCACCGTTGGACCCTGTTCAGACGAATTCGAATATTCCGAACGGTGTTCGGTTTATTCAGACGCTGAGCGCTTTAGTCGGACTTCGTTTCGGAAAGCGCCACCGTCACGCAAGGCCGCCAAATTGTGACGGCACAGCTCGTGGGCGCGATGAATGATCCCAGTGCTGCCGTATCCTGCGGCATGCGGTGACAGGATGACGTTGTCGAGGTCCCATAGTGGGCTGTCGGAGGGGAGTGGCTCCGTTTCGAACACGTCCAGCGCGGCGCCGGCGATCCGGTTCGAGCGTAAATAGTCGATAAGCGCAGTCTCATCGACGGTCGCCCCGCGCCCGACATTCACGAAGAAGGCGCTGAGTTTCAGCCGTGAGAGGATGTCGGGATTGATGAAATGACGCGTGGCTGCGCTCGACGGCATTACGTTGACGAGCATGTCCAAGTCGGGGAGTTCTCGGTCAAGGCCGGACATCGGCGCGACACGGGAGGCGACGGCACATGGTTTGGCTGAACGGGAAAAGCCGATGACCCCTGCGCCGAACGGGCGGAGCCGCTGCGCAATCTCGCGGCCGATGGCGCCATAGCCCAGGATACCAATCGTCGCGCCATCGAGCGAACTGAGCGAGGCATTCAAGGAGCCGCGGTCCCACAGCCGGGCGATTCGGCGTCGTTCGAGCTGCGGCAGGCGGCGGATCAAGCCCAGCATCAGCGCGACGGCGTGTTCGGCGACGACGGGAGACCAGATCTCGCTGGCGTTGCAAACCGCGGCGCCCTTCGGAACGCCCAAAAACTCAGCGCTTTCATATCCCGCGGAAAGAAATTGAACCAAACGAAGGCGTGAGTAGCGCTGCATCACGCTGTGTGCCAGCGGCGCTGTATAGTCCGTCGCAAGGATCAGAAGAGCGTCGCTGTCGCGGGCGAGCGCGCCGAGTTCTTCGATATCGGAAGAGCCGACAAAGTTGATACCCTGACCGCCGCACTTCTCCGCGGGTGCGAAGCCCGGAAAACATGGATGAAACGCTACCTGCATGAGGATTAACGTCGCAGCCGGACGTATGCGATGTCAAGAAAAATGGATCATATGATCATATTGACATATTGGTGGATCAAATGGTTCACATAAGCGCGTAAGCATCAGGAGAGCGCGGTGGACCAAGGTCTGGAAACCCTGCAACAGCGGCTGTTGTCGGCCGTTGCGGCGATCGTCGGAGCTAACGGGGTTCTTTCGGAGCCCTCGGACATCGAAGGTTACCTGACGGACTGGCGTCGTCGCTATCAAGGCAGTGCGCTGGCGGTAGCGTTTCCGACCAGTGCTGAGCACGTCTCGCAACTGGTTCGCCTCTGTAGCGAGCTGGGAGTAGCGGTCGTCCCGCAGGCCGGCAATACCGGGTTTACGGGAGGCGCCATTCCTCCCGCGGATCAGCCCGCCATGATCATCAATGTCTCCAAAATGAACAAAGTGCGAAAGGTCGATGGTCTCAATAATTCGGTGATCGTCGAGGCTGGTTGCATTCTCGCCAACTTGCGTGATGCTGTCGAAGCGTCCAACAGGCTCTTTCCGATGCTGCTTGGCAGTGTTGGAAGCTGCGAGGTGGGCGGGCTTGTCTCGACCAATGCAGGCGGGACCGGTGTCCTGCGCTATGGCAACATGCGCGACCTCATACTGGGCCTCGAAGTGGTTCTGCCCGACGGCCGCATCTGGAGTGGACTGAAGGTCCTCCGGAAGGACAATTCAGGATACGACCTCAAGCAACTCTTTGTCGGCGCCGAGGGAACGCTGGGCATCGTCACCGCAGCGGCCTTGAAGCTGTTTCCTCTGCCGATCAGCAGCGGTACGGCAATGATCGCGCTTCCCAACGTCCAGGCCGCCGTGGCGCTGCTCAGGCTGTTCGGCGACCGGGCTGGCAACACTATCGAAGCCTTCGAAATCATGTCGCTCGGGCAGCTGGAGAACGTCCTGGGTCATCTCGGCCGGCAGCCACCCATGGCGATGTCGTCTCCGTGGTACGTCCTCGTCGAGCTTGCGGATTCCCGCGTCAATTGGGATCCGGCGCAAAGTCTGGAAGAAATTCTCGCGGAAGCCGCCGATACTCAGATGATCGATGACGCGATCGTCGCGGCGGATTCCACGAAAGCCCAGCGGCTCTGGGAGCTCCGCCACAACACGTCGGAGGCGAATCTCCGAAAAGGGTTTTCAATCTCGAACGATACCTCGGTGCCTGTCTCGCAATTGCCAGCATTTATCGCGCAGGTGACCGATCGCTTGAGAGGGGAATTCGCAGGTGCGGATGTGGTCCATTGTGGGCATATTGGCGATGGCAACATCCACGTCGTGGTGATCCTTAGCAGGGATATCTACAACACCGCTGAAAAGCGCGAGGAGGCTGCCAGCAAGGTGAACTACATCGTTCACGAGGTTAGCGTCGGCCTCGACGGCAGTATCAGTGCCGAGCACGGTATCGGCATGATGCATGTCGATGAACTCGAAACGTTCAAGCCAGCGCTTGATCTGGAATTGATGATGAGGATCAAACGGGCACTCGATCCCAACAACATCATGAATCCAGGAAAAATTCTTCGCAGTTGCAAATAGCACCGCCAAGGAACGACGATCGTCGATCCCATCCACATTCGTAAACCGGAGACTCAATGTCATGAAGTTCGTGTCGTTCGAATATAACGCGCGCGCGCGCGTCGGCATCGTTCGTGGCGAAGATGTCTGTCTGCTTTCCGACCGTTACCGCGATGTCCTTGACGTTATCGAAGCTGGGGAAAGCGTGCTTGCCGAGGTGCAGCGCTTTATCGAAACAGGTAGCGGCGAGCGCACGGCGTTGAAGGATCTCAAAGTGCTGGCACCGATCCGGCGCTTCCATCGGGACATTCTCTGTACCGGTTGGAACTATCTGGATCACTTTGCCGAAGGGCAGGCAAAGCGGGGAGAGCCGGCGAAAGAGCTGCCTAAGGCACCGACCTTCTTCACCAAAGGCCCGAATACTGTGATCGGGTCCCGTGATCCGATCGCATTCGACGAGCGACTGTCCGAGCAATGGGACTATGAGGCAGAGCTGGCCGTCGTGATCGGAAAGACCGGTCGGAGCATTTCCGAGAACGAGGCAGAGAGGCACATCTTCGGATATTGTCTGGCTAACGACATCTCGCAGCGCGATCTGCAGCGTCGCCATGGCGGCCAGTGGCTCAAGGGCAAAAGCATCGACGGTACGATGCCGATCGGGCCCTATGTGGTGACCAAGGACGAAGTCGACCTGGCCGCGGTCAGGCTGGAATGCGAGCTGAACGGAATCGTCCGGCAGAACGCGCTCATTTCCCAGATGGCATTTCCGATCGCAAAGCTGATCGCCGAACTCTCGTTAGGGATGACACTCAGAGCGGGTGATATGTTGCTGACCGGAACTCCGAGCGGAGTCGGGTTTGCGCGGACGCCGCCGATTTTCCTCGCCGATGGCGACGAGGTGGTGGTGAGGGCGACCGGCCTGGGCGAATTGCGAAACCGTGTCGTGCGCACCGATCTCTTCGGGAACTCCGACGTGACCATCGGCTAGGCCTCCCGCCGATGTGGCCTTAACGGACGGCTCGTGAGGGGCAGCAACGCCGGAAAGGATATCTGGCATTGGCCCGCTCGCTCCCTTAAAACTGGCGTGCCACAATGGTCGCCGATTAAGTTCGCCGTCCGGAAGGCTTGCCGGTGTGCCCGCGGATCCTGCCCGCGATGGCTTATCGGTTGACTGCTTGAGGCATTTGGAGCTGGCCGCGTGGGATCTGTGGATTTGATTGAAGATATCAAAGCAATTTGCACCGATCTTTCGGGTCAGGCGATCGACGCGGCGCACTATCTGATCAACAACCCAGACGAGGTCGCGTTTCACTCGATGAGGGAGATCGCACGGCGAGCGGATGTGCCTCCCGTCAGTCTTGTCAGATTGGCGCAGCGTCTCGGCTTGGCCGGGTACAGCGAACTACGTCAGCGATTTATTGATCTTGCTCGTGATCGCCAGCGCCGGGATCGTCAATCGACCTCGCGCAACGAACAGTCTGCGAAAGCTCTCATCAAGAAACGCGGCGAAGATGCGGGGCTCACGGGGTTCCTCGATTCGTTCTTTGCAGCCGAACTGGATGTCGTACGGCAGGCGCGAGCCCATCTCTCGGAAGAGCGGTTGACGGTAGCCGTCGAAGCCCTGACCAAAGCTCGGACCGTGTATGTTTATGGCAGGAGAACGGCGTTCACTCCCGCTTACGCTCTGGCATATACCCTTCGCAAGGCCCGGCCGAATGTCGTTATGCTCGATGGTCCCGGAGGGGCGCCTGAAGGTCCCCTCGAAGATATCTCATCCGATGACGTATTTGTCGCAGTCACGTTTGCACCCTTCAATCGGCTGGTTCATGATTTTGCACAGAAAGCTTCTGCTGCTGGTGCGCGGATCATAGCGCTTACCGACAGTTTCGCGGCACCGGTTGGAGAATTGGCTGGTCCGCTTCATTTCGTGGCGCAATCGTCCGGCCAAGCATTTCCCGAATCGATGCTTGGTGCCGTGGCAATGGCGCAACTGCTGGCGGCTCTTACGATCAGCAATCTCGGAGAGCCGGCGCAGAAGCGAATCCGAGAGAACGAGCGCTTCCTCGTTGGCTCGGGCGAGTATCTGCTTTCCGGAAAGACGACGCGGCGTCGTCGTACGGCGGATTAGCTTCTCGCCAAAACTTTGTCAGCAGCGCGGGTGACCTGCATCTTCTGAAGAAGATGCGGAGTTTCGACGTGCAGCATTTTTAACCTAGCCGAATACCTCTGCACTCACGTTAGTCAAAATGCTGCTCTGCAAGAAGCATCGTGACGTTAAATGGATCAAATGATCCAGTTGACATTTATATGGATCATATCGTTCATTGTCGCCATTCAAGTCGGGGAAACGATGATGAGCCCAGGTCAAGGACATAACAGCGGCGCTACAGCCGCAGCTACATCGCGGTCTGAGGCCGCTTACTTGCGCGAAGCCAAAGTGGTTCCGGGCGGATCGATGCGAGCCGCGTCGTGGTTCAAGCCTCATCCTCCTTATGCCGCGCGCGGCGAAGGCTGCTTTATCGTTGATATTGATGGTCGACGGATTATGGATTGCGCGAACAATTTCTTCTCGCTGATCCACGGTCACGCGTTTCCACCGGTGCTTGCAGCCGTACAGGAGGCGATGGTGAAGGGTACGGCCTTCGGGATGCCAACGGAAAGCGAGATCATGCTTGCGGAGACGCTGGCGGCCCGCAATCCCAGACTTGAGCAGACGCGCTTCTGCAATTCCGGCACTGAAGCCGTGCTCGCCGCTGTCAAGGCGGCGCGCGCGATTACCGGACGTGAGCGTATCGCAAAGTTCGAAGGCTGCTATCACGGCGCATATGACTGGATCGAAGTCAGTCTCGATCCGACCCCCGCCAATTGGAATGATGAGAACGGCAATCCGGCATCGATCGGAACAAATGCAGGTACGCCGGAATCGGTGCTGCGCGAAGTTGTCGTGTTGCCCTATGACGACCCGCAGCGCTGCGCAGAGATCCTGCGCCGCGAAGGACCGACCTTGGCAGCGGTGATCCTAGATCCCCACGCGTCGCGCGCGGGAGCGGTACCGATGTCTCGGGAAACGACCGCAGTCGTGCAGGAGGCCTGCCGTCGCGATGGCGCTCTGCTCATTGTGGACGAAGTCATCAGCTTCCGTCTCGGCTTTTCCGGCGCGTCCCCGCTGTTCGGTCTGCAACCCGATCTCGTGACCACCGCCAAGATCATCGGCGGTGGTCTCCCGATTGGAGCTGTCTCCGGGTCAGCAAAGTTGATGTCCGTCTTCAATCATGCTGACGGAAAGCCAAAGGTTTCGATGGGCGGAACGTTCAGCGGTAATCCGCTGAGCATGGCTGCAGGCCTCGCTTCGCTGGCGAATTATGATCAGGCCGCGGTCGGGCGGTTGAACGGCCTGGGCGACCTTCTGCGTAATAAGGTGCATGATGGGTTCGAAAAAGCTGGCATCAAGGCGCATGTGAGCGGGCTGGGATCCTTGTTCCGTCTTCATCTCGGAGCGGCAAAAGTAACCGGCTACAGGAGTGCCTACGCGGGACCGGAGACCAGCCAGACTCTCAAGAATATCCATCGTGGAATGCTCGACGAGGGAATTCTGCTCACCCCGAACTGTTCAGGAGCGCTCTCCACTCCGATGAGCGAAACCGAAGTATCGCGTCTGGCTGATACTCTCGGCGCGGTCGTTGCCAAAGAGCTGAGCACGAGGGTCTGATGATCGAGCGCAATCGCGCTGGTCAATGCACCTATCCAATCACTACGTGAAAAGAAAAATCGATTGATGAGACCGTCAATGTTAGCTGCACCTTACCGCGTCGGAGTTGATGTCGGCGGCACGTTTACCGATCTTGTGCTTGTGGACGCCAATGGCAAAGTCCAGGCCTTTAAATCGCCGTCAGTGCCGTCGAACCCAACAGAAGGCGTCCTGACCGCGGTCGAATTGGCCGCTCGCTCTCTGGGGGGGACGTCCGAAACATTCCTGCCCAATGTCGAACTGTTCGTCCACGGATCCACTGTGGCAACGAACACGTTGCTCGAAAAAAAGGGAGCGAAAGTCGGTCTCCTCGTTACCGACGGATTCCGGGATTCTTTGGAAATTCGACGCTCCATTCGAGAGAATGTGTGGGACCACCGCAAGCCGTTCCCCGAGGTTCTCGTACCGCGTTATCTGCGTCTGCCTGTCAAGGAACGGATTGAGCATGATGGCAGTGTGCGCATACCGTTCGACGCCAGCTCCGTCGCTGAGGCCGCCCGCGTGTTTGCCGAGGAGAAGGTCGATGCAGTGGCGATCTGCTTTCTGCATTCCTACGCGAACCCGAACCATGAGCGCGCTGCAAAGGCTGAGCTGAATAGACTGCTTCCGGATGTCTGGGTCACTGCATCTTCAGAGATCGCGCCAACGATCGGCGAATACGAGCGGACGTCAACGACGGTTGTTAACGCGTATGTCGCGCCGCGGGTCGTTCCCTATCTCAAGAGCCTTGCAAGCCGGCTCAGTGAACTGGGTCTTCAGCGCAAACTGCTAATGATCCAGTCCAATGGCGGCGCGATCTCGATCGACGAGATCGGCCACTCTCCGGCTAGCCTCGTTCTTTCGGGACCAGCTGCCGGCGTGGGATCGCTCAAGTTCTTTGGGCAAGATACGGGATCCCAGCATCTCATTTCGATCGAGGTCGGTGGTACGAGCTGCGACGTCACACTGATGCAGAATGATGCAGTCAGCATGACCGATCAACTGGTTGTCGATGGATATCATCTCAACATTCCGGCTGTGGATATTCATACCGTCGGTGCTGGTGGCGGTACTATTGCGTCGGTGGATGGCGCTGGTTTGCTCAATGCCGGTCCGGAAGGTGCGGGGTCGATGCCGGGCCCAGCCAGTTACGGGCGTGGGGGCGAGCGTCCCACGGTAACTGATGCGCAGTTGGTACTGGGGCGTCTAAAGCCTGGGCCCTACGCGGGTGGTGCTATCTCGTTGGATCTGGACAAGGCGGTAGAGGCGATTAGCACGCATGTCGCCAAGCCTCTAGGACTGTCGGTGGAGGACGCCGCTGCAGGTGTCATTCAGCTCGTCGAGCAGAACATCCTTCATGCGGTCGAGCAGGCATCGCTTGAGAAGGGCTACAATCCTCGGCTGTTCACACTGGTTGCCGCGGGCGGCGCTGGACCATTGCACGGGCCCGCGACCGCGCGCCTGTTAGGCAGCCCGAGTCTTTATATTCCAAGACTGGCAGGTGTGTTCTGCGCTTTCGGCATGTGCAACTCCGATCTGCGCCATGACTATGTGCGTAGCTGGATGCGCGATCTGGATGTACCAGTATCATCCAAGTCTGAATCAGCTGACCAAGCATTCCGGCAGTTGGAAGCTACTGCCGCTGAGGTCTTAGCCCGCGAGGGATTCAAAGGCGACAAAGCGATTCTCGTTCGCGCATACGACCTCCGCTACTTCGGGCAGCAGTGGACCGTGGCGATAGATTGCCCGTCAACGGATCCGGCGGCCGTCCGTGCGGCCTTCGAATGCGTCTACCAGCGTCTGTTCGGCTATGTGCAGCCGAGCGGAGCGATCGAGGTCGTCAATCTGCGCCTAGCGGCGATCGGCAAGCTGGACGCGCTCGAAGTCGCTCAACTGCCGCCAGCCGTCGCAGATCCCAAGCCACATGCACAACGTAGGGTCTGGATCGATCGAGAAATCGGCTTCACAGAGACGCCGGTTTATGACGGAACCATCCTGACCCCGCGTCAACGCTTGACGGGTCCGGCCATCATCGAAGAGGCGACCACAACAATTTTCGTTGGGCCGGGTGATGAATTGCGAATGACTGACGCCGGCAACTATCACGTCACGATCGCGCACAAGAAGAGGGTCTCATGAGCCGACTTGCGAGGGGAGACGCTTTTGCTGCGGTAGCGTTCGCAGGACAGCAAATTCGCGGAGCGATCTACGTGGCAGGGTCGACCTTCTATACGACCGAAGCCTGACTGGGTGAAATTATGAACAGCACAACCGCAATCCAATTCGATCCCGTTCAGCTGGCGATCCTGCAGCGGCAACTCGACCACATCAGCCTGCAGATGGGCGCGATCATGATCCGCACCGCCCGGAGCCCGATCTTCAGCCAGAGCCACGATTTTTCCTGCTTCCTGAGCAACGCGAATGGCGAAACGGTCGCGCAGGCAGACGGTCTCCCGATCCATTCCGGAAGCGGCGGCTTCGCCGTACGCGCTCTCCTGCGTGATTTCAAGGGGCGGATCGACGACGAGGACGTCTTCATTCTCAGCGACCCATATACTGCAGGCGGCAATCACCTGCCGGACTGGACCGTTGTCCGCCCTGTGTTTGTCGGTGATGCGCTCGTCGGGTTCTGTACCAATCGCGCGCATCAGTCCGACATCGGTGGCGGCGCCGCAGGCACTTATAATGCTGCGGCAACCGAGATCTTCCACGAAGGCATTCGGCTGCCGGTCCTCAAGCTGGTTGAGAAGGGCAACCTGCGCGACGATCTGTGGCGCTTGCTTCTGCTCAATTCCCGCTGCCCGGATCTGATGGAGGGTGATCTAGGTGCGATGATCGGTTCGACACGCATAGGTGCAACGCGGATGGCTGAGGTGATCACGCAGTTCGGCGTGCACGAGGGCAATGCCTATCTGACCGCACTGCTCGATTATGGCGAGCGGCGGATGCGTCAAGCCATCTCCGAATTGCCGGACGGCACATGGAGCGCCATGGACGTCAGTGACAACGACTGCTTCGAAAGCGTCGATGTCGAGACTCGTGTGAAGGTTACGATTGGCGGAGATACAATCACCTTCGACTTCACGGGGACGTCGCCGCAGATCAAGGGCTTCAAGAACAGCGGCATCGCTAATACGCATTCGTCCGTTTACTGCGCGTTATCGTCGTTCCTGGACCCGGCGATTCCGCGCAACGAAGGCGTCTATCGCTGTGTGAGGATCATAGCTCCCGAAGGTACGACGGTGAATTGCTTGCCGCCGGCTCCGATGACGATGAACACCGTGTTTCCGGCCATCGATATCATGAACGCCTGCTGGGGTGCGTTGGGCCAGGCCGATCCGGACCGGGCCTGCGCCAGCTGGGGTAAGTCGGTCTACGGTATTTCGGCAGGCACCAAGCCGACGGGCGGAGTATTCGTGCTGTATCACTGGCACGGAAGCTCGGGCGGGGGAGCGCTCAAGGGCCGCGATGGCTTCCCGACATCAAGCCACCAGATGACCCTCGGCGGGATGTTCATCCCGAATGTAGAGACGTACGAGCAATCCTATCCGCTTCGCGTGCACAAGTATCAGATGCGTACGGACACGGGCGGAGCAGGGCAATTCCGGGGGGGCACGGGTGTCGATTATGTGGCTGACATTCTTGTGGGCGGCGAGCATCTGCTGCGCGGTGAAGGGTCCCGCAAGCCCACTGGTACAGGAACGAATGGCGGCGGTTGGGGTGCGAAGGGATCGATGCGGACTTTCGATCTTGCGACTGGCGAGGAATTTCACAGCCCCCAATACGGCGTGCAGCAGGTCAAGCCGTTCAAGCTGGTCATCGAAGCGTCGGCCGGAGGCGGCTGGGGCCACCCGCATCAGCGCGACCCGCAGGCCGTACTTCGTGACGTTCGCGATGAGCTCGTGTCGCCCGAACAGGCGGCGCAAGTCTATGGCGTCGAGATCTCATCAGATCGCAAGTCGATCTTATCGACGGCGGCGAGGCGCTAAGGCGGCGACGACCGATCGTGGTGAGGTCAATCGTCCGCCGCGATCGTCGCATGAACTTTGGAACCGTGGACAAGGCTGCAACGGTCGGGAGTGAGAAGAGCGATCTGATGGCAGATCGTTGACTGGACGGGGACCGCATAACTGCGCGTCTAAGAGCGAATATAGATTTCGGCGGTCGGATCGCTGCCGCCGACCGCGGAGCCGTGCAGCAAGACACGCGCCATTCAAAAATAAAGCCAACCAGAAAACAGAGTGGAACAGAGGGACAAACATGAAGATTGATCGTCGCCAGTGTCTTCAGGGTGCGGCCGGGCTCGCCGTTGGAAGCCTGCTCGGTAGTTCGGCCACTAGTACCATTGCGATGGCGCAGTCGCGTGCGGACACTTTCCGTCATGTGACCGGCGCCACATTCACGTCTCTGGACCCGTCACTTCAGGGGGCAACCCGCGAAAGTCCGCCGCTAACAATGAACATCTACGACCGCCTGGTCGCTTTCGAGCGAAAGCCCACCGCGGGCGGCTACGTCTTTGACTTCGACAACATCCGCGGTGAACTCGCCGACCGCTTTGAGCGATCGGCGGATGGCACGCGCATCACGTTCCACCTCCGTGAAGGCGCGACCTGGCACGATGGCTCGACTGTCGAGGCCGCGGACGTCAAATGGTCGCTCGATCGTGCGGTTACGACGCCAAACCTCGGAAAGGCGCAACTCGCCAACGGCTCGGTGACCAGCACCGATCAGATTAAGGTCGTCGGCGAGCGCCAGGTCGAGATCAACCTGCCCAAGCCGGACCGTTTGGCGGTGGCGACACTGTGCGTGCCGTTCCTGCCGATCTACAACAGCAAGCTCGCAAAACAGCATGCGACGGTTGACGATCCATGGGCCATGACGTGGCTGAAGGAGAACACGGCAGCGGGCGGTGCGTATCTCGTCGAGAACCATCGGCCGGGCCAGCAGTTGACGCTCAAGCGTAACGACAAATGGAAGAACGGTCCGGGCGGCAAGCTTCCGGCGTTCCAGCGCATCATCGTCCAAACCATTCCTGACGTGTCCGCACGCGCCAGTCTTGTCGAGCGCGGCGATGCCGATCTCACGCTCGATGCCGCGGCAAGCGACATTCCTGGGATCGAACAGCGCGGCCGCGCGCGGGTGTTCTCCATCCCGCAGACGAACGTGTTCCAGTGCGTGTCGTTCAATACCACGGTAGCGCCGTTCAACGATGTCAAGCTGCGCAGGGCAATCGCTATGGCATTGCCATATGACGACATGTTCAAGGCGGCTATCTTCGGCCGCGGTAAGAAACTCTACGGCGCGACGTGGACCGAACCGAGCGAGCCCTCGCTGATGCAACCGATGCCGAACCGTTACGATCTCGATTTGGCCAAGAAACTTCTCACAGAAGCGGGTCATGGCGGCGGGCTGAAAACGTCATTCGCGTTTCCTGCTAGCGTCGCAGCTACGGTCGAACCGATGGCGGCTCTGATCAAGGAGAGCCTCTCAAGAATCGGCATCGAGGTTGCGATCCAGAAACTGCCGGATGCTCAATTCACGACTAATGTGGTCGAAAGGCGGCTCGCGATGTTCTTCGACTTCGGTACGTCATGGCTGCCTTCGCCGGACTACTTCACCCGAGTTTTCTTTTCGGGCACCGGGCGCTGGAACTCGAGCGGATGGAATGATCCGGAAGTGCTGAAGCTCGCAGAGGAATCGCGATTCGCGCTCGACCAGGCAGACTACGATTCGAAAATGTTGCGCGTGGTGAAGATGTTCGCCGATGCAGATCCGGTCGCAATGCTATGGAGTCCTAATCATGACGCCGTCATTGGAAAAGATATCGATGGTTATACGTACTGGTTTCATCGCAATGCGGACTATCGCGATCTGATGCGCAAGTGACCGCGCATTGCGAAGATGCGACACCACAACGCGTTTCACCTAACATCGTGGCAGGCCTGATCATGCGCGCAATTGCGAATATATCCATGCGTGTCGGCCAACGGATGCTCTCATCCGTGCCGGCGCTTCTCGGTGTGGTAGTCTTCACATTCCTGCTAATGCGGGTATTACCTGGTGATCCAGCCGCCTTTTTCTCGTCGGACCCGAACGCGGGTGTCGAAGAGATCGCGCGGCTCCGCACTGCGATGGGCCTTGACAAGCCGCTTCCAATTCAACTCGGCATCTATCTACACGACATAGGTACAGGTAATCTCGGTCGTTCGATGTCGACTGGACAGACTGTACTAGTCGATCTCAAAGAGCGTCTGCCAGCGTCGCTGGAGCTCACATTCGTCGCCCTAGCCTTGGCGCTCTCGCTATCGATACCACTCGGAATTCTTGCTGCGTTGAAGCAAGGCTCCATCATCGATCACACGGTGCGGTTCATATGCTCGCTGGGCGTCTGCGTTCCGACATTCGTGTGCGGCTTGGTGCTGATCTATGTGTTCTATGTCGTGCTTGGCGTCGCGCCGGACCCAACCGGCCGAATCGGCGCGTTTGATGCACCACCGCCCGGTATCACTGGTCTGTTGCTGATCGACTATCTTCTCGTTGGTGATCTCGATAGCTGGCGCTCGGCAGCTTCGCAGCTGATCCTTCCAGCCTCGACCATGGCGTTATTCGTTCTCGCGCCGCTCTCGCGTATGACGCGCGCCTCGATGTTGGCCTCACTTGGCAGTGACTTCATCAGGACGGCGCATTCCATCGGACTGTCACGCTGGAAAGTAATCGTCGCTTACGGGCTGCGTAATGCATTGTTGCCGGTGATCACGATTAGCGGCGTGGTATTCTCTACCATGCTTGGTGCCAACGTTCTGGTTGAGAAGGTGTTCGCCTGGCCAGGCGTCGGTTCCTACGCACTCGATGCGTTGTTGGCATCGGACTATGCGCCGGTGCAGGGCTTCGTTCTGCTGATGGCAACGATCTTCGTACTGGTGAACCTGATCATCGACACTCTGTATGGCATTGCAGACCCAAGGGTGTCGATCCGATGACAGCAGCCGCAAATCACATCGTCTGGGTCGTTCGCGGCAACCCCGTCACGGGTATCGCGGCGGCTGGCTTCCTCGTCTTGCTTCTTCTGGGGGCATTCGGGCCGTGGCTCCAGCCGTTCGATCCTATCGTCACCAATGTGACCATGGCGCTGCAGCCGCCGTCTGCGGTACATCTGGCGGGAACAGATCAGTTGGGCCGTGACATTCTTAGCCGCCTGATCGCCGCGACGCGTCTCGATCTGATGATCGCAGCTTCAGCGGTTGCCCTCTCTTTCGTGGTCGGCACCGTGATCGGCAGCGTGGGCGGCTATATCGGCGGGCGCGTGGACCGGGTCATCGGCAGCATCGTCGATGTCCTAATGGCGTTCCCGCTGTTTGTAATGGCCATGGCGATGGTTGCCGTGCTCGGCAATCGCGTGGAGAACATCGTCATTGCGACGGCTTTCATCAATTTACCTTTCTATATTCGTTTCGCCCGCGCGGAAGTGAATGTGCGCCGGAATCTCGGCTGGGTTGAGGCCGCTCGGGCCTGCGGCGATAGCCATCTCAGCATCATTCTGAACTCGCTCATTCCTAACATCCTCCCAGCCATGGCGGTCCAGATTTCGCTAAATCTTGGTTGGGCTATTCTCAACGCCGCTGGCTTATCGTTTCTTGGCCTCGGCGTGACGGCTCCGACTCCCGAATGGGGGATCATGGTCGCCGAGGGGGCGCGGTTCATCTTGTCCGGCCAGTGGTGGCTCGTAGCGTTTCCGGGAGCGGCACTGATGCTGACCGTCCTTTGCTTTAATCTGCTCGGCGACGGGCTCCGCGATATTCTCGACCCACGGATGCGCACATGAACGAATTCCTGCTACGTGTATCAAATCTGGAGGTCGAATTTGCAACGCGTCATGGAGTTGTCAGCGCAGTGCGCGGCGTATCGATGGGCTTGAATCCTGGCGGAACGCTAGGCATCGTAGGCGAAAGTGGATCAGGAAAGTCCGTCACGGCCTACGCGATTACGAGGCTTCTGGATCGCGCCGGGAAGGTGACGGCTGGAAAGATCGAATTTGGCGGGCGGGACTTGCTGTCGTTGAGCGAGGCAGATATGCGCAGGCTCCGCGGACCAGCCGTTTCGATGATCTTTCAAAATGCACGTGCCGCGTTGAACCCAATTCGGACCGTGGGTCAGCAATTGACGGATGCGCTGGCGGCCCATACAGCGTTGAGCAAGTCGCAGCAGCAGGAACGGTCTCTCGGCCTTCTACGCGACGTCATGCTCAGCGACGTCGGACGCATCTTGAGGTCGTATCCTCACGAGCTATCCGGGGGAATGTGCCAGCGCGTGATGATCGCGCTGGCCATCGCCTGTAATCCGAAGTTGCTCATTGCAGACGAAGCCACGACGGGGTTGGACGTGACGACGCAGAAGGTTGTCATGGACCTTCTGGCAAAAATCGCCGCTGAACGCGGAATGGGGGTCATTCTCATCACCCACGACTTGGGCCTCGCGGCACGATATTGCAACGATATCTGCGTTATGCAGCAAGGGAAGGTGGTCGAGGCGGCTTCGGTCGAGGAAGTATTTCTGAATCCGCAACACCCGTACACTCGAAAGCTCGTTGCCGCATCGCCGACCGCGACATCGACGATCAATCAATTGGTTGGCGAAGACGGGTCACCACCCGTGGAAAACGTCGTCCGTCTTCCGAAGCTACCCCTTGGAACACCGCCTTTGTTGGAATTGCTGCGTGTGCAAAAGGTCTATGATGAGTTCAAGGCGGTGGACGGTGTCTCATTCCAACTACGACAAGGCGAGAGCATCGGATTGGTAGGCGAGTCCGGTTCCGGAAAGAGCACGATATCCCGACTGGTTACGCGCCTGATCGACAAGACTGACGGGACTATCAACTTCAACGGCGTCAATATCGGCGATATTTCGTCCGCCCGGTTCAATTCGCATCCGCTACGCCGCGAGATTCAAATCGTCTTCCAGGATCCGCACGAGAGCCTAAACCCGCGCTATTCCGCCTTCGATTGCATTGCGCACCCATTGCGAACGCTGAGAATCGATGATCGGAAAGGGCAGCTGAAGCAGAGGGTGGAAGAGTGTGCAGAGCGGGTCGGCTTGCCGCACGAGCTGCTGTCGCGCTTTCCGCATCAGCTATCTGGCGGGCAGAAGGCGCGCGTAGGGATCGCCCGAGCGATAGCGACCCGTCCGAAATTACTTGTATTGGACGAACCGACTGCTGCGCTCGACGTATCAGTGCAGGCTGTCGTTCTGAAACTCTTGGACACCCTTAGGCGCGAGGAGGGACTCGCGTTCCTATTTGTCAGTCACGATCTCAATGTCGTGCGGATGCTGTGCGAGAGGATCATCGTTCTAAAGGCGGGTGCGGTCGTCGAAGAGGAGAGTGCCGACAAGATATTCACTAGTGCGAGTTCGGAGTACACGCGCGAGCTCCTTGCAGCGATCCCCAGTTTTGTGGCTGGTCCGATCCGGAAAGAGATGCAGTTCTCGTAGTTGTAGTCTCACACATGCAAGCCCATTTCGAGCGGATAGAGTGTGTGCGCCAGAAAAGCGTCGCTGCGAAAGCTGCGGCGCCACTTGGAAGCGACGACCGTGATCATCGATATCACGGTAATGGATTTGATAGCTGAAAGATAAAAGAATGTATCCGAACGATCACAAGAAGTCCGGCGATCTTTATCAGAGAGCTCGGAAGAGCCTCCCGGGCGGAAACACCCGAACGACGGTCTTTATGAAGCCGTTTCCCATTTACGCGGCCCGTGGGTCCGGTTGCCGCATATGGGACGTCGATGGAAACGAGTTCATCGATTGCATCAACAACTTCACATCGTTGATCCATGGCCATGTGCAACCTTCGCTCACCGAGGCTGCGGTAAAGCAGCTGGCGCTCGGCACCGCTTTCGGAATGCCGACGGAGTCCGAAATCATTCTGGCGGAGCTGCTGGCCTCGCGATTGCCGTCCGTCGAGCAACTACGGTTCACGAATTCCGGAACGGAAGCCGTCATGATGGCGCTTAAGGCGGCGCGCGCCCATACGGGACGTCCAAAGATCGCGAAATGCGAGGGCGCTTATCACGGGTCTTACGACTACGCGGAGGTCAGCCTAGATTCGTCACCGTCGGACTGGGGTGCAAACACGCCCGTTTCTGTTCCGTATGCGAAAGGGACTCCTGCAAACGTGCTTGTGGACGTGGTCACGATCCCCTTCAACGATCCTGAAGCGGCTGTCAGCATCATCCGCGAACACGGCGCAGAATTGGCCGCCGTTCTTGTCGATCCGATGCCGAACCGAGCAGGCCTCGTACCGGCCGAAAAGGATTATCTGGCAGCATTGCGCAAAGCGACGCAGGAAGTCGGTGCGCTGCTGATTCTGGACGAGGTCATCGCGTTCCGCCTCGGTTTCCGGGGCGCCCAAGGCCTTTGGGGCATCGATCCGGATTTGACCACACTGGGCAAGGTGATTGGAGGCGGCTTCCCGGTCGGCGCCGTCGGTGGCAAAGCAGAGTTCATGGCGGTCTTCGATCCTTCTTCCGGGAAGCCGTTGCTCCCTCATGGCGGCACGTTCTCGGCCAATCCCGTGACGATGCGTGCGGGCATCGCTGCGCTCGAATTGCTGGACGAGGCCGCCTTCGAACGTCTCGACCAGATCGGGCAGGCCGTTCGGGACAGCATCAATACCAACTTCGAGGAATTCGGTGTTCCTGGTTGCGCTGTTGGCCGCGGCTCTTTGCTTCGCGTGCATTTTACGGATCGCCATGTCCGCGATTACCGATCCGCTTATGCCAATCCTTTGGAGACTAGGCGGCTTGGTCGTTTCGTGGCGACGCTGCTTGACCACGGGGTGATTGCGGCAAGCACCGGTCTGATGGCACTGTCGCTGCCGATGACGGACGTCGATATCGATGCCATCAATAGCGCCTGCGCCGCGGGCGTAAAGGCCGCGGCATCGGTCAGCTGAGGTCGGCGACGTTTCAGCGGCGGCAGAAAGACGGCGGAGCTGCGATGGTTCGCAGGCCGACGTCGCTCGATCCTGATAGCCGGGTTGGAGACGGGCGGATGCGAGCGGGTTCACGCACCTTTTTGCATCGAAATTCGTCGTCCGATGCCGTGCGGTAGTCCTGCAAGGCGATGGCGCTCGACAATCTCCTGCAGGTGGGCCTGCATCTTGTCGCTGAATGGAACGACCTTGCGCAGGTTGAGGTCAACATGAAGCGACATGTTCTCGGAAGCAGCTGCTAGCCATCCGTCGCGTGCATGGCGAAGCTCCCGGAACGTATGAAGGCGCTTGGCATCGGCTCCAACCAGGTGAACGGTGACCCGCACCGGATCGTGAACCTGTAGCTCCTTGATGTATCGAATGTGACATTCAGCAGCGAAAGTGGAGTGGCCGGTTGCTTTGACATAGTCTGGACCGAGGCCGAACTGCGACCAGAATTCGTCGGACGCGCGATCGAGCAAGACGTGATAATAGGCCATGTTCAAGTGACCGTTATAATCGATCCAGCTTGGATTCACGGTCATCTCGGACGATACGAAAGCAGAAGCAGCGCTCATCAATATTCCTGTTAGTTGTCGCTCGACGAATGCTGCGCGGTCAGGCTCGTGACTTGATGCTTGCGCCAATCGACAGAGATTTCGCAAGAGTGTCCGCGGTTTCACGCAAGGCTTGAAGATGCTGTGACATCTTTTTATCCATGATGCGGTCAATCGGCCCGCTAATTGCCACAGAATACATGACGCTCCCTCCGGGGAGGACGATAGGACAGGCGAGGGCTGCTGATCCTTCGTAGATCTCCCCGACGCATGAGGCATAGCCCTGCGCTCGCACGACAGCCAGTTCCTTCTCGATCCAGCGTCGACTGTTGTGAGTCTGGCTGGTGGGTTTCGGCAAGTCTTGAGAAAGCGCCTCGGCAATCAACGTTTTGGACTGAAAGGCCATAATAGCCTTGCCAGAGGCGGCAGCGTTGACCGGCATTTCGAGCCCCTCGGTGACGTGTTGTCTCCATTTCCCGTTCGGCGCTTGCGACACGGCGACGAAGACCTGCGAACCTATCAGGCGAGCAAGGAAACACGCTTCGGACGTCGCCTCAGATAATGCACGCAGCTGGGGGCCTGCCAGCGATGTGAGCCATCCATCTTCTGCGCTCATATGAAGCAAGCGAGTGACCCGCTCGCCCAGTTCATAGGTCCGTGCGGCATGTCCTTCCTGTACCAAGTTTGAGCGGACGAGGGCCTTTAAAAGCCGATGGGATGTCGCTTTCGGAAGGTCAAGGATCGATGAAACGTCGGCGGCCGTGATTGCTCCGGAGAAGGATGCGATCAGTTCGAGCACATCGAAATATCGCGTCAACGGGCCGGGAGATTCGTCTTCTGTGGGCATTTGAGCTGCATCACCGTCAAGCTGGATTACTACATCGAGAGTTAAGTGAGTTTACGATGCACCGCAACAGCAATGGGCACATGCTTGTTTCTGAGGCGTCTTCGAACGTTCTCTGTTCGCAACTGCACCATCGAACAAACTTGACACTGATTTCCATAATCCATACGGTCTCGATATTCGAGATAAAGTATCGAAAAGTGAGACATCTGAGGAGAGCCGTATGGAGATCACTCGCAAGAATTTTCTGAAGTCGATGGCGGCGGTTGCGATCGCTCCACTCGTTGGCGTGTCCGCGCATGCGCAGGATGCAGACATTGTTGTGGGCGCGACAGTGCCGATGACGGGTCCTCTCTCGCTCACGGGTTTGCAGTACTACAACACCCTTCGTCTTGCGGAGGAGGACATCAACAAGGCCGGCGGTATCAAGGGTCGTAAGATCAAGATCGCCTTTGAGGATACGCAAGCAACGAACAGCGCTGCGGTGAATGCCTACGTGAAGGTGGCGCAAGAGAAGAAGCCGGCTTTCTTCTTCCTGTCGAGCTATTCGACCCAGAACCTTGCGGTCTCTCCCGAGGTCAAGAAGGGACAGGTTCCGTCGATGTATGCAGGCGGTGTTGATTCCATTGCCGAGGCTGGCAACGAATGGATGTTCCGCATTCGCCCGGCCGACAGCCTTGCCGCCGTCGGCATGGTCGATTGTGTCGTCAACGTTCTGGACGCCAAGAAGGTTGGCATTCTCTACGTCCAGAATGACTTTGGTCAGGGTGGCGCACAGGCTGCGACCAAAGCGCTGGAAGCGCGAGGCGTCGCAGTGGTGGGCAAAGAAGCTTACGGACAGAACGACAAGGACTTTTCAGCGCAGGTCATCAATCTCCGCAACAAGGGGGTCGATGCCGTTCTGCTCTTCAACCACCCGCAGGACGGTGCGTTGCTGCTGCGGCAATACAAGTCGCTCGGCATGAAGGCGCCGCTGGTCGGCTCGTCATCGCTCTATGTGACCGCAGCGCTCCAGCTTCTGTCGGCCTCCGATCTTGCCAATACCTTGTGCGTCATGGACGCTCTGGTCGATCCCGCGGTCAGCCCCCGCATGAAGGACTTCATTGACCGCTACAAGACGAAATTCAACACCGACCCCGATCCATATGGTCTCGCCTATTATGACGGTGCCATGCTGATGGCCGAAGCGATGCGTCAGGTCGGGCTGGAGCCTGCGGCTCTGCGCCAGTGGTTCCTCAGCAACAAGGGTTGGGAGGGAATCGCCCATAACTATGCATTCGATAGCAAAGGCAACGGCGTCCACGAGGTCGTCATCGTCAAGCCGAAGGCCGGTACGAAGACGCTCGAATTCGTGAAGAAGGTTCAGCCGACCTGATTAGGTCGGTCTGTGTCCCTGTTACCGAGGTAGTAATGGCAGATCTCATTCAGCTCACCATCAACGGACTGGCCATCGGGGGCGTTTATGCCCTCGCTGCCATCGGCTTCGTGCTGGTGTACGAGGCGACAGGCGTCGTCAATTTCGCGGCTGGTCAGTTCGTTATGTTCGGCACCTTTGCCGGGGTCGTGACGCTCGTCAATGCACAGCTTCCATGGCCAATCGCTTATGTCGTCGCGCTGCTGGCGATGGGCGCGTTTGGCGCCATTTTCTTCATCACCGTCTATTGGCCGCTGCGGGTGAGCCCTGCGGTCACCGTCATCATCGCAACGGTCGCGATCAGCATTACCATGCAGAATGCGGCACTGCTCGCTTTCGGGTCGTGGCCGGTGCGCATCCCGTCGCCGATCGAAGGCATGACCGTCGAGTTCGGTGGTGCTGTGGTCTCACTTCACACGTTGATGGCACTGGCCGTCACCGCGCTACTAGTGGGCGGTTTGTGGTTTCTGCTGCATCGAACCGGATTCGGCATCGGTATGCGGGCCGTGGCGCAAGACGTCCAGGCGGCGCGGCTAATGGGCTTGAAGGTAAATCGGGTGCTTGCAATGTCGTGGATTCTCGGCGCGCTGCTCGCAGGCGCTGCGGGCCTTCTATTGGGGCCAATGTGGTTCGCCGACGTTAATATGGGCGATCCGGTTGCGCTGAAAGCTTTCGCTGCCACCATCATCGGCGGCTTCGGCAGCCTGCCTGGTGCGGTTGTCGGTGGTCTGTTTGTCGGATTGAGTGAGGTACTCGGCGCCTCTTACGTCTCCTCTGCTTACAAGGACCTGATTTCCTTCGGCATCATGATCGCCTTCCTGTTCGTGCGTCCGCAAGGGATGTTCGGCGAGAAGATCCAGGATAGGGGATAATCGATGCGCCTCCTTGGATCGTTCGGTCTTCCCGCTCTTATTCTCGTGGTCGGCGCAGCGATGTCACTAGCTCTGCCCGAATATCACCTGCGACTTCTCAACCTCTCGCTGATCTCGGCCATCGCCGTGATCGGACTCAATGTCGCCTTCGGGTATGCCGGTTTGATCTCGCTCGGCCATGCTGCATTTGTCGGGGTCGGTGCCTATTTGTCAGCATTGCTGACGACGCGGGCAGGGCTGTCGCCATGGCTGGCTCTCGCAGTTGCCGTCGTAGCGACCACCGCGTTCGCCACCGCGGTGGGAACCCCGTTGCTGCGTCTCAAGGGGCATTACCTGGCTCTCGCGACTCTCGGTCTCAACGTGTCCTTCGTCATCGTGGCCTCGAACTGGATCGAGGTTACTGGCGGTACGAATGGCGTATCGCAGATCCCGGCGTTACACGTGCTGCATTTCGCAGTGGAGGACGAGCGATCGTTCCTGTGGTTGGCATTGGTATGTCTATCCGTGACCGTCGTTCTGGCGACGCTGTTGCATCGGTCGCGTTATGGACGTGCCCTGATCGCCGTGCGCGACGATGAACTGGCCTCCGAGATGACGGGGCTTGATACCACGCGGCTGAAGTTGATCGCTTTCGCGATCTCGGCGGCGTGCGCTGCATTCGCCGGCTCACTGTTTGCCTTCCACATCCGGTTCATCTCACCGGAAGACTTCAATTACGCGCATTCCATCACCTATCTGGCGATGCTCATCGTGGGCGGCGAGGGGACGATCCTGGGGGCGATCCTTGGCTCCATACTGCTGACCTTCCTTCCGGAATGGCTGCGTTTCCTCGGCAATGCCTATCTCGCTCTGTTTGGTCTGCTGATGTTCGCCGTTCTCGTCTTCCTTCCGACCGGCATCGTCGGCCTGCGCAAGTACGCGAAAGCCTGGTCAGGGCATCGCCGAGCTGAAACTGCGGAGGTGCGCTCATGACCATTCTTGATGCACGCGCCATCAGCAAGCGCTACGGCGGACTTGCGGCATTGACCGATGTCGATGTGAGCGTTGCTCCCGGTCAGTTCGTCGCGATCATCGGTCCCAATGGCGCTGGGAAGTCGACGCTGCTGAATGTGCTCACCGGCCTGGTCGTCCCCGATCGTGGATCGGTCACGTTGGGTGGCCAGGAGATTACACGCATGGCCACCAACCGGCGGGTGAGGGCGGGGCTCGGCCGGACGTTCCAGCACGGACGCACGTTTCGGCGTCTGACAGTGCTTGAAAACGTCATGGTTGGCGCGGCGTTGGAGAGCAAAGCGAACGAGCGGGATTTGCGCGAGAAGTCGCTTCAGGTTCTTGATCAACTGGGTCTGGCAGACATTGCGCACGAGTCGATAGGCAAACTCTCCTACGGCCACCGCCGTATGGTCGAGCTCGCGCGCTCGGTTGCGTGCGAACCTAAGGTCCTGCTTCTCGACGAGCCTGCCGCCGGTCTCAATTCGGCGGAAGTCGACCTTCTTGTCGAACGCCTGTCGCATCTGCGCGAACAACACCAGCTCGCCGTCGTGCTCATCGAGCACAATATGGGCATGGTCATGCGCCTTGCCGAGCGGATCTTCGTTCTAAATTTCGGACAGAAGATCGCCGAGGGAACGCCAGTCGAAATCCAATCCGACCCCGCCGTTCTGTCGGCTTATCTGGGCGAGGGATACGTTCATGCTCGTCTGTAACAAATTGACCATTGCACATGGCGACGTTGTCGCGGTGTCGGATGTCGATCTCGAGGTTCGCGCTGGCGAGACAGTTGCGCTGATTGGTGCCAACGGTGCCGGTAAGACAACGCTGCTGCACACGATCTCCGGGCTCAATAGGGTGCGCACGGGCGACATCGCATTTGAAGGCAAATCGATCCTATCAATGCCGACAGATCGCCGCGTTTCTCTCGGCATTTCGCAGTCGCCGGAAGGCCGCAAGATCTTTCCGGGATTGACAGTCGAGGAAAACCTCGTTGTCGCGACGGCGAGCTGGAAGAGCTGGCGGCAATCCTGCGCCGAAGATCTCGACCGGGTGTTTCAGCTGTTTCCGCGCTTGAAGGAGCGGCGATCGCAGCTCGGCTGGTCATTGTCCGGCGGCGAGCAGCAGATGCTGGCCATCAGCCGTGCGCTGATGGCACGTCCGCGGCTGCTGTTGCTCGACGAGCCCTCTCTCGGTTTGGCGCCGCGTCTCGCCGAAGAAGTCTATGAGCGTGTGAAAGTCATCGCAGATACGGGGCTGACGATCCTTGTGGTCGAGCAGAACACCGTGTTGGCACTCGCGGTGGCCGACCGGGCCTATGTTCTTGAAGCTGGCCGGATTGTCTTGAACGGCACCGCGGCCGAACTGCGCAACGATCCGCGTGTGCGCGAAGCCTATCTCGGTCGTTGAAAAGCAGGCGCCGTGTGCCTCGCATGCGGCCCGTTACAAATTCGAACATTTATCGGAAACAGCAAGTCTGTAGGTCAAAAAAATGAAACCGTCCGTCGATCCGATTACCCGGTCCGTGGTTCAGCATCGCCTTACATCCATCGTCACGGAGATGGGAGAAGCAATGCTCAGGACATCCTACTCTCAGATTCTGAACTCCAGCAGAGATTTCTCAATCGCTATCTGCGACACGAACGCGCGGCTCGTGGCGCAGGCCGATCACATTCCGATTCACGTTGGCGCATTGCCATGGGCAACGCGTGCGGTCGAGGAACGGTTCGACGATGTCGCCCCAGGCGACGTCATTTTGTTGAACGACCCGTATCATGGCGGCAGCCATCTGCAAGACATGACGATCTTCGTTCCGATCTTCGATCAGGGCAAGCGACTGTTCTGGACCATCGTGCGTGCGCACCTCAGCGATGTCGGCGGCGCGACCTATGGCGGCTACAATCCGAAGGCAACGGAGATATGGCAGGAAGGCATTCGCATTCCGCCGATCAAGATCTATGAAGCTGGCAAGCGCCGCGGCGATATCATCGATATGCTGGCGCTGAATGTCCGCAATCCGCGCGACTTCCACGGCGACTTCTCGGCCATGATCGGCGCAGCCCATCTTGGCGAACGTCGTCTCGCCAGCCTGTTCAAGGAACTGAGCGCGCCGGTGGTGCATCAGGCGATCGAGATGATCCTCGATTCCGCCGAAACGCGCACGCGGAACATCGTTTCGTCCTGGAAGGATGGGGTGTTCCATGGCGAAGCCTTCCTCGACGATGACGGACGCGGCCGCGAGAACATCCGCATCGCCGCCACGGTGACCAAGAAGGGATCGGATATCGAGATCGATCTCTCTGCCTCCGATCCGCAGACCGACAGTTTCGTCAATTCATCCCACGCAAATATGCAAGCCGCCTGCGTAATGGCCTTTGCCTATCTCATCGACGCCGACGTGCCGAAGAATGCTGGGTCGCTGCGTCTTTTACGGGTGAAGGCGAAGCGCGGCACGGTGGTCTGGTCCGATGAAGGTCTGCCCGTCAGCTTTTGCACCAGTCACCCGTCGAACGAGATCATCGAAGCGATCGTCAAGGCTATGGCGCAGTGCTGTCCTGATCGCGCGATGGCTGGCTGGGGCCGTCGTTTCCGGATCGCTATCCAGGGCGAAAATCCCCGCACCGGACGCCAGTTCATTTGGCACATGTTCCAGGCGCGCCCCGGCGGGGGCGCGTCGTCCGGCGGCGACGGCTGGTCGTCGATCGGCGAATGGCATTCGGTGGGCGGCATCAAATTCGGCAGTATCGAAGTCGCCGAAGCGCGCTTCCCGCTGTTGTTCCGGCATCACGAATTCCTCGCTAATTCCGGGGGTGATGGTCAGTTCCGCGGTGGCCTCGGTGTCGCGCTCGATCTCGTCGTTCAGACCGAGAAGCCGGCGATCGCCAATACGGCGGGCGAGGGCGTGCGTCACGGATCATGCGGCCTGCTCGGCGGCAGTGATAGCGCCCCGCATCGCTACAGCCTGCTATCCGAAGGACAACCGGGACGCGCACTTGCCACCAAGGAAATTGGCATCGAAGTGTTGCCGGGCGACTGCTTTGAGGTTCGCTCGTCCGGCGGCGGCGGCTGGGGATCGCCTGAGTTGCGATCAGAGGCGGCGCGGAAGCTCGACCGCGAACTTGGCTATGTGAATTGATTTGAAGTGAAACACGGGTTCATAACATGTTGACTATCGGAATCGACGTCGGCGGCACCTACACCGATCTCGTCGCAATCGACGGAGCCGGTCGCACGGTTTTCGCCAAATCGCCATCGACCCCACAGGACCAGTCGGTCGGCGTCATGGTCGGCCTCGAAGAGCTTGCGCGACGCCTCGATATGTCGCGCGAGCAATTGCTCGCCAGGGCCGAACGCATTGTCCATGGCACGACGGTCGCCACCAATGCGTTGCTCGAGCGCAAGGGCGCCAAGGTTGCGCTGCTCACCACCGCGGGCCATCGCGACGTGATCGAGATGCGCGAAGGCTTGAAGGGCAATCGCTATGATCTTCGTTCGCCGCCGCCGGCGCCGCTGGTGCCCCGCAATTTCCGTTTTGGTGTCCGCGAGCGCATCGGCGCACAGGGCGAGGTGATTGTTCCTCTGGATCAAGATTCGGTCGGTGAAGCGATTGAAGCCATTCGTGCGTCAGGCGCGACCTCGGTGGCGCTGTGCTTCCTGCACTCCTACACCAATCCCGCGCATGAGATCGCCGTGGCCGAACGTCTTGCCCGCGATCTGCCGCATGTCAGCGTGTCGCGGTCGTCGGATGTATTGCCGCAGATTAAGGAGTTCGAACGCGTCTCGACGACCATCGTCAACGCTTATGTCGAACCGGCCGTGCGTCACTATCTCCAGGGCCTGAAGAAGCGCCTCGCTGAGGCCGGCTTTGGCGGCAGCCTCTTCATCATTCTGTCTCATGGCGGCATGGCGCCTGTTGAAGATGCGTGGCGGCTCGCAGCCGGCACGGTGCTGTCCGGTCCCGCGGGCGGCATTTCGGGAAGCCGTCGCTGCGCGGAGCTCGCGGGCATTCCGGACCTCGTTCCGTTCGATATGGGCGGCACCAGCACGGATATCTCTCTGATCGCCAACGGTGCCGCGTCGCTCTCGGCGGATGGCGGGCTCGCGGATCAGCGCATCGCTTTGCGTAGCCTCGATATCGCCAGCATTGCGGCCGGAGGTGGCTCTATTGCCAGCGTCGATGCCAGCGGCATCTTCCGTGTCGGGCCCGAAAGTGCAGGCTCCGTCCCGGGTCCTGCCTGCTATGGCAATGGCGGCCGAGCGCCGACGGTGACGGACGCCAATCTGATTCTTGGCTATCTCGATGCCGACAACTTCATGGGCGGTCGCCGCCCGCTTAATATGCCGGACTGCGAAGCTGCGCTCGACCGATTGGCGGCTACGCTCGAATTGCCGCGCGACCAAGCCGCAGCTGGCGTCTACCGTCTGGTCAATCTGGCGATGGCTGACGGCATCCGCCTGACTACCTTGAAGCGCGGCGTCGATCCTCGTCGGTTCACGCTGCTCTCTTTTGGTGGCGCAGCCGGCATCCATGCGGCGGAGGTGGCGCGCGAACTGGAGATGGAACGGATCATCGTTCCAACCGAGGCATCGGTACTCTCGGCCTGGGGCATGCTCACCAGTGATCTGCGCTACGAAATGAGCCGCACACATTATCGAGCCGACGGTGAGAGCGCGGAGGAGCAGATCCGCAAGATGTTCTCGGAACTCGAACAGCAGGCCGTCGAACGGCTTCGTGCCTGGTTCCCTGGTGAGATGAAGATCGAGCGTTCTGCCGAGATGCGCTACGGAGAACAGGTCTTCGAAGTCGACGTGTCGCTGTCTGATATCGATTTCGGTGCGCCCGACTTCATGAGCGAGATCGAACGCCGGTTCCATCAGGCGCATGAAGATCTCTACACTTACTCGTTGCCCGATGAAGAAGTCGTGCTGGTGAACGGCCGCGTCGCGGCCGTCGGAGTCATCCCGCGCATGGAAGATCAGGTTGGGACGATCACGCCTGTACCAGTTCAGCCGCTCAAGAAACGCAATGCATTCTTCGGCGAATGGAAGGAGGTTGATGTCTATGCGGCCGAGAAGCTCGTTCCGGGCAATGTCATTCATGGGCCGGCGATCATCGAAGCAGAAACAACAACGGTCCTCGTTAATTCCGGGGACATCGTCACCGTCAATGCGCGCAAATGGCTCGACATTAAGGTCGCAAAGGCCGTGCGCCTCGAGAACGAGGCGTTCCTTTCGGCTTGAAACAACGAACCGGCGCGGATCGCGTGACGTGCGCCGGTTACCAAAAGCATCAAGTGCCCACAATGACATTGATCGACGTCGCATGCCCTGGAATGCAAGCGATTTGTAAAGATAGAGGCAAGACTCATGACTGAGACTGTAAAGACGACGAACCCGAACGGGTACGAACAGGGCTTTGGCAAAAGCGATGCGATCCAGAAACTACGAGCGGAATGGCAGGCAGAGTATGGGCAGAAGCATGCAAAGTCGGCGACCGCCAATGCCGCATCATCGAGCGTCATCGCGCTGACCCAGCGAACACGCTTCAATTCCGGCATGCCGTTTCCCGTTTACGTGGCGGAAGGCTCAGGCGCCTGGTTCACCGACGTGGATGGCAACAAGTTTCTCGATTGCAATGCGGGCTGGAACGCGTCCTTTTTTGGACGCGGCAATCCGGTGATCGCCGCAGCTGTCGCCGACGCCGCGACACGCGTTGGCGCGCCGGGCGGGGCGATGAATCCGAGTGCCAATCGCGATGAATTCGCGCATCTCCTATGCAGCCGCATTCCGGGCGCGGAGCGCGTTCTCTTCGCCCCCTCAGGCTCGGAAGCGAATACCTATGCGTTGCGGCTGGCACGCAGCGCGACCGGTCGCAGCAAGGTGCTCCGTGTCCGGGGCGGCTTCCATGGGCAGAACGATCATCTGCTACAAGGGGGCTCCTCGCTGCGCGGCATTTCGCCGGGCGCGTCGGACTGGCACATCGACATGCCCTATAACGACATTGAACGGTCCGTCGCGCTCATCAAGCAACATGGCGCTGAGCTTGCGGCCGTCATCGCGGAGCCGATGATGACGATCCCCGGCGCGCTTCATCAACGCGACGGCTATATCCAGGCCATTCGGTCGGCCGCGTTCAAACTGGGCATTCCGTTCATTCTTGATGAGATCATCACGGGAAATCGTTTCGCTGTGGGCGGTGCCACCGAATATCTCCGTCTCGATCCGGCGCCGGATATGATCACGATGGGCAAAATGCTTGGCGGCGGTCTTCCGATCGGCGCGGTCGTCGGACGGGCCGATCTGCTCGAGCAGCCGATCAGCGCTTCCAACACCTACGCGCAAAATCCGGTATCCATGGCGGCCTCGGTCGCAAATATGAAGCTCGCAACGCCGGAGCTATTCGCCCGCGTCGCGACTCAGGGCGAATATTTGCGTCAGGGCCTCCGCAAGATCGCCTCCGGTCTGCGCATTCCGGTTCAGATCACGGGTGCCGGACCATGTGCCGGTATCCACTTTACGGCGGAAGATGTCGTCAATGCGGATATCGCCGATCGTGCCGAGCAGGATCTATGGCGCGTGATGTGCCTGGGCGTCACCAATCGCGGCATGGCGATCACGTCGCGTACCTTCGGTCCGATCGCACCCTACACGAATCCTGACGTCGATCTCGTACTGCAGGCTTTCGACGATACCCTTCAGGCCATCGATCAGGCCGCGGCCTGACGCAATCAAAAGGAGCGATCCAATGAGCAAGCCATCGAATACCCAGATCGTCAGCCCCGATCTGCCCGCGCCGCGCGGGCATTTCAGCCACGCTGTGAAGGCAGGGAACACCGTCTATGTTGCAGGCCTGCTCGCCTTCGACGATCAGAACGCGATCGTCGCGCCGGGGGAGTCCGGTCCGCAAGCCGAACGAATCTTCCAAATCCTTGAGAAAATCCTGCGTTCGTCTGGTGCGGAGCTTTCCGATGTCGTTCAGATGACATCATACGTGACGGACATTACTCTACGCGGACCGGTCAATGAAGTTCGTGCTCGCGTATTCGGCGACACCAAGCCGGCAAGCACACTGGTGGGCGTTGCCGCGCTCGCTGCGCCTGGTGCGGTCATCGAAATCGATGCGATCGCGGTCGCCTCGTGATAGAGGCGACGTGACTGTTCTTGATAAGAACGGGAAAATCAGCTGAAATTACCTGCGGCAATGAAGTCGTTGTCGGACGCATGTCTCGCTTGAATGGGGCGATCAAGCGGGTCCATAAGCTGGCCTGCTTAAGAGCGAAGGGCTGCATCGCGAATCTACCTCAATATTGTTAACATGCAACGTGACGTGCACGGAAATAATAGATTCTGGGTGTGGGGGGGCCTAGCCGTGCAATTCCATCGCGCGGATAGGCGCAGACGCGCCTGAAGACGCCCTCTATGAACCTGCGTCAGGCGTTCTGGATCTCTTCCTTAACAAGGTTTGCGAGGGTAACTCGCCATACGTAGTGCGATACGCGCGTGCAAAATGTCCCATGCTTTGAAAGCCACAGCAAATTGCAATCATCATGACTGTGTCGGGGTCTTCAGCCACCTCCAACATACTCCGCGCCCTCTCCAGTCTGAGCTGCCGCATGAACTCATTAGGAGTTGTGCCCCGGAGCGACCTGAAATAGCGGAAGATACTTCGAACGCTCATCCCGAACTCGTCGGCTATATCCTTAATGTCGATATTCTTCTGCCAGTTTGCAGCAAGATAGCTCTCAACCCGACGCAGCTGGTTCAAAGAGGGAGATGATACATGGCCTTTAAGTCTCGGACTAAAACGTACTGAGCAACTCATCAGCAACCGGACGAGAAGCGCCTGGCCAAAAATTTCAGCAGCAAATGAATCGCCTTCCATCACTGAATCCAGATCTGAAATAAATTGGATGGCGGCAGCTCTCATGCTGTTTCCGAAACGATCATTTGTCCATGGCTCGGCATTGAGTTGCTCGGCCGGAATATCCTCTCCGAGCATCGCGCTAATGACGGTCCTTAGGGCAGAAATCTCGATTCTCAGGGCCACAACTCCGTGCGCGCCGGAGGCGATTCCCCGAAACGAAGAGCCTGCAGGTATCACGACTGAGGTGTTGGACGCCGAGAGCACATCCGATCGAGCACTGTGATTGAACGTTATGTGTGTTCGGGGGCGGGCTTGGAGAAACTGCCGGACTACCGGGGCGGCATCATATGTTATGTCAGTGGACGTGCTGCAGAATGCGCTCGTGACCCGGACATACTTGGTGTCGACCCAATTTGCCTTGGCGACAAATGGTTGCTCTCGAAACTGACAGTCAAAATGGCTAACGTTGAAGTTGGCAAAAAGTATTTCACGATTGACTTCCGGATTTTTCGTATGGAAGCCGGGAAAACGTTCAAGCATGGGCGTCATCCAGATGTTATGGTTCGGCGCTCCGTCCTATTCGTCTACTAATTCTGGAATCGTTTGGATCATAAAAGACCATACGATCCACCGCCTAGCATTTTACGACAGTAGCCGCTTTTATTGCTCTGCCTTTGACTAAGGCGCGAGATAGCGCAAATCGCGTTTCAGCCAGGTTAAGTCGGTTCGATTTGACGCCTAGCTCTTACTCCTGCCGAGCGTTAATATCCTACAGTTTGGGCGACATGATCTCGATATTGCGCAGGTTGCGAGCGAGCGACTGGAAGCCTATGGCGAAACGCTTCGCTCCTGCTCTTGATGTCATTGCAGTTTTGCCACGGCATAACCCACTTCGTTTTTCAACGCATGAGCTTTCCTCGGTCGTTTGAGTTCTTGCGATACTGCTCGTAAGAAAAATTCAGGGGGATCATGCCGAAACGTTGCTGAATAACATCCGTATCTTCGGTCCGAGCGCACCCGACTAGGTGCTTAAATACCGTTAGTAGTTTGGTCTCGGGATCGGCGCATGATGCGCGGACTATATTGATGCCTCTTGGCACCTTCACATCAGAAGTTGGCGTGTCGCTACAGGAATTCGCCAGGCACTGTAAGGACTAACCGAATCTTAAACGCGTCTCTTTATACCGAGTCACATATTTAAGTAGTCGGGTTCAGAGGAACTCATGCGGCCCGTCGCAATCATGAACTGGGCGTGACCGTGACGGATTGCAAAGTTCAAGCCCGTGAGGCGCGAGTGCAGTCTCTTTGAAGCGCGATTGCACAGGATTGCTGGTGCGCGCCCGCAGTTCAGATTGAATGCGCTACATTGCAAACGAGGAACCGCACAAAATGGCGTTCTGGCGACAACATTCCAAATCCGACAGCGCAGCTGCCCAGTTGGCGGCAATCAACAGATCGCAAGCGGTCATCGAGTTCGATATGAGCGGTGGGGTCATCACAGCTAATCAGAATTTCCTTACTTTGCTTGGATACACACTTGCCGAAATCCAAGGCAAACATCACAGCATGTTCGTCGAAGCGGAAATGCGCGATAGCTCGGCATACCGAGCGTTCTGGGCGAGCCTCAGCAGCGGCGAATTTCAGTCCGCCGAATACAAACGGGTCGGCAGGGGCGGCAAGGAGATCTGGATTGAGGCGTCCTACAATCCGATCATCGATCGTAGTGGTAAGCCGATCAAGGTCATCAAGATCGCGACTGACATCACCGCGAAGAAGATCTTGAGTATGGAGGAATCCAGCAAGATCGCGGCAATCGAGCGCGCGCAAGCCGTAATCGAATTCGATCTTGACGGAACTATTGTCACTGCGAACAAAAACTTTCTCGACGCGCTCGGCTATGCGTTGGCTGAAATCCAGGGCAAGCATCACAGCATGTTCGTCGAACCGGCGATGCGCGAAAGCGGGGAATATCGAGAATTCTGGGCGCAGTTGAACCGTGGCGAATACCAGGCCGCCGAGTACAAGCGGATTGGCAAGAGCGGCAAAGAGGTGTGGATTCTTGCCTCCTACAATCCGGTCCTCGACGAGAAAGGTAAGCCATTCAAGGTGGTGAAATTCGCCACCAACGTCACCCAACAAAAACTCCAGACAGTGGACCTTGCCGGACAGATCGCTGCGATCGGAAAATCACAGGCTGTGATCGAATTCGGTATGGATGGCATCGTCTTGACGGCCAATGAGAACTTCCTACAAGCGCTGGGATATTCGCTAGAAGAAATCAAGGGCAGGCATCACGGCGTGTTCGTCGATCCTTCGGAGCGTGATGGTGCTGCCTATCGCGAGTTTTGGGCAAGTCTGAACCGTGGTGAATACCAGGCCGCCGAGTATAAGCGGATCGGAAAGGGCGGCAAGGAAGTCTGGATTCAGGCGTCCTACAATCCCATCCTGGACCTCAACGGTAGGCCTTTTAAAATCGTCAAATATGCTACTAATACGACGGCTCAGGTAATTGCCCGCATGAAGAGCGAACGGGTCCGTTCGATGATGGAGTCAGTCGCCGCAGGTGCCGAAGAACTAAACGCTTCTGTACGAGAAATTTCTGAAGCGATGGTCAAGTCGAAGAATACTGCGATGTCGGCGGTGGGCAAAGTTGAATCCGCCGATGGGCAGGCGCAGCGCCTCAGCGCGGCAGCGCAGGCCATGAGCGGTATCGTCGAGTTGATTGGGAATATCACTGGGCAGATCAATCTGTTGGCCCTGAATGCCACGATTGAATCCGCGCGCGCTGGCGAGGCAGGACGCGGTTTTGCTGTCGTCGCGTCCGAGGTTAAGAATCTTGCAAATCAGGCCAAGCAGGCCACTGACAAGATTACTCGCGAGATTGACAGTTTGAACGGCATATCCAGTGACGTCGTCACCGCGCTTGAAGCAATCAAGCAAGAAATTCAGAATGTCAGCGAGTATGTTACCGCTACTGCGGCTGCGGTTGAAGAGCAAAGCACAGTGACCGGCGAAATGTCGTCAAGCATGCAACGCGCGGCAGCGGAAGCTGCCAGTATCGGGCGCTGACTGTGGTTTAGGTTGTAGCTCATACGGGAGGGGTCCGTATGGGATGGATACCCTGATGGTGAACTTTTGCGGTGCAGATTCGGCACATCAGCTCATGCCGTTTGCACTGCTCCTGGAGGTCGTCGTTCGATTTCAGGCGGGATGTCCTCGACCAATATGGACCCTATGCGGGTAACTTACCTGTCGGTAAAACTGAGCCGTCTATGCCGTAGGCCGACGCCGCTGCCTAAGCGCTTCTGCCGACGTCGTTTCTCTAGATAATCATCGATAACCGAGATGCACGCCTGTGCGTAGGTGAGGGCGCCAGAAAGACGCTTTGCTTCTTTGAACTTATCGGTGATGCCCGGGGTAGTCGTCGCGGAACGTTTACGTGTCATTCGGCCTGCATATCTGGTCAAAGGACCGCTCTTTCAAGTTGAACTCGCAAGCGCGGCATTCCGAAACCTACAATGGCGCGCAGCTTTAATGGGAATCGGTTTTGTCTGTTATAGAGAAGATGAACAAGCCGCGGCGATGGCTTGAATTCTTCAAGCACAAGCTTCAGCGCGACCAGCGCGCACATACTCACCGAGCTAATAGGATACAGCACATATAAGGCCTGCGCCCGACAAGCCGGTGTCGATCGTTGCATCGTGGTGTTGACGCCAGGCGAGATTGGAATGACGCGGTCACGTCCTCGCCATTTGAAACGGTCTCTAGTCGCGAATGTGCTCGTTCGCTGCAGGGAGTAACTCATAGATCACGTCACTCAGGCTGATCGCTTGCCCTTTGAGCAAACCAACTGTTTCGAGGCGTGCATATCGTTTGCGATCGATGGCGCCGGCCGTGTACTTCCTGCCGCCACTTTTTGCGATTTCGCGCAAAAGCTTAAGGGCGTCGCTCTGATAGCGCGATCAAGACAGCACTCCGAATCAAACGATGTCGGCGCCCATATTAGACCTGCGGACCCTCAGCTCACATCGACGTTAGGGGCTCGCCTGGCCACACCCCAAGTGTTCGGCGTAATCTTCCCGTAATACTCTGAGTTCTGATAGATGCCGATACGAAGTTCGAGCATGCCGCGAGACCACTTGCAGGGCGGCATGCCGTCAGCAGTCAGAGTGCGGGGCTAGCTCCAACCTCTACACACAAGTTCTTCCAATTACTGAACAGGAAGCCCAGCATTGAAATCCGCTCGTTTAATTAGGCTGATGTCTTTCATGGCGGCCGGCTTCGGACATTCGGCTCTCGCCGCCGATACCGTGACGGTTCGGGATGTGTCGTTCTGTCAAGAGTTCCGCAACCAGAGGATCGCAGAAGCAGACGTCGTTAATACCGAATTCGTTGCCGAGGGAACCCCACTGCCTCCGTTGAATATAAAGGCGCCGGTGGAATTGTGCCGCGTCCAGATGAAGACTGCGTCGGCACCTGGTTCGGGGATCAAGCTGGAGGTATGGCTTCCTACCGACTGGAACGGGAAGTTCGTCGGTCTCGGTGGCGGTGGATTTGAAGGCGGATACTCAGTTGCGACAGTGTTGCTGCCGAGTGTGGTGAGAGGTGGATATGCAGGGGTCATGAGTGACGCTGGCCATGATGTAGCGCCGCATCCTGAATGGGCCGTTGATGCACCCGTGAAAGTCGCCGACTACGGTCATCGCGCCAATCATCTTGCTGCCGTCATAGGGAAGGCGGTGGTTGCAGCCTATTATGGCCGCGCAACTGATCGTGCCTATTTCTCAGGTTGCTCAAACGGTGGCAGGGACGCGCTCATGCTCGCTCAACGCTATCCTGAAGATTACGACCTTATCGCTGTAGGAGCGCCCGCAAACGATTTTACGGGACTTATGGCCTCGTTCGTTGAGTACGGTAAGATATTGCAGGCACCGGACGTTAACCTCAGCGCACCCAAGCTCGAACTACTGCACCAAAGAGCTATTGCTCAATGTGACGCGATGGATGGTGTGAAGGACGGGCTTATCGCGGCACCGGAGAGATGCAACTTCGATCCAGGCGTCCTTCAGTGCCCCCCCCGTGAAGGCGGAGTTTGTCTACGTAGCTCGGAGATTGCTGCTGTAAAGCACATCTACGCCGGGGTCAGAACCAGCACTAACGATCAGGTCATGCCAGGTCTCCCGATCGGCAGCGAATATGAATGGGAGGCATGGCTCACCAAGTCGGGCAGCCTGGGGGCTGGTATGGGCTTGGACTTCTACCGATATATGGTGCTTGCAGATCCCGATTGGACACCGTCGAGCTTCGAGCTGGATCGAGACTTGGCGGTTGCACGTAACAAACTGGGTCCTGTTCTCGATGCGGTGGATGTCAACCTTAGCCAGTTCCTGGAGAGAGGAGGCAAGCTTCTGATGTATCATGGCTGGGACGACGCGGCGATTCCGGCTAGAAACAGCCTGAAGTATTTCTCTGCAATGCAGGAAGCAAGCGGCGAACTGGCTCCTAGCCAGACCCGTCTCTTCATGGTCCCGGGAATGGCCCACTGCGGAGGGGGGCGGGGACCCAGCATGATCGGTTACTTGGCCGAGCTACGCCGCTGGGATGAGACCGGTACAGCAAGTGACCGACTCATTGCAACGCAGCCCGACAACATTCTTTCTGTAATGCTTGGACTGGAAACGAAAACCATGCGTAGCAGACCGGTCTGCGCATATCCGCGAGTCGCACGATACAAAGGCGACGGATCTGTGGAAAACCCTGACAATTACTTGTGTGAATGATCGAGCAGCGCCTTCTCATCATGTGTGCATCCGACGTGCTGGAAGTGGTAGTTCTGGTTATGCCACCCGGTTCGAGATCTGCTCGGTGGCTTCGCGCAGGCTCATGAACGGCGTCTCATTCAGAAACTCGCTCCGGAGCCGACCGCTGAAGCTCAGATGAAGGCCGGTACCGATGCCCCGCGGGTGGTGAGAGAGTCTCACGTCGCTCCTGTACTCACCGTCCACCAAGAGCGTTGCTCCCCTAAGCGGTCATCGCAGCATGGTGGTAGCCGAACGGCTGCCATCCTGCGAACGTCACGCCCGTCATTTTTCGGAACGCGTAATGTTGCCGTAAGGCGCCGACCCGATCCCTTTCTCAAGATGCAACTAAGCATCGGAAAGGAGCATTCCGAATGAATTTTGATAGACTAGGGAAAGTGACTGCGATGCTTGCGGTCTTCCTGTCGCTCATAAGCGTGCCCGAACTGGCCCACGCAGGAAAGAAGGAGCGCAACATTGCCCTGGGGATCGGCCTGGGACTTCTCGGCGGCGCCATCGCTTCACAAGGCGATCCAGGTGCGTTGATTGGCGGCGCTGTCGCGGGCGGTCTAATTGGCGGTGCCCTCACAAATGACAATCGCCGCTCGTGGCGGGACGACCGCCGTGATTGGCGTCGTGGGCCGCCTCCTCGCTATCACGGCCACTATCGACCTGTCCGCCGCTACTGATAGCATGGGCAAGGAATAGCACTGTGAAAATAAAAATTGCGATGCTGGCGACTGTCCTATTCTCGGCCAGTGCAATGACGGTCGACGAGGCCTTTGAGCAAATGGACACGAACAAGGATGGCTCAGTCGACCGCCAGGAATTCGGTGCGTACATGACGGATATCCTTGGGAAGCAGCGGGCACAGCTCGACGAAGGCTTCAAGGAATTGGATATCAACAAGGATGGGAAGATCGATCGGGAAGAGGCGAAAGCTAATGCTGCACTCGACGGCTATTTCGGCGATATCGATTCCGACGGTGACGGTTTTCTAAGCCTGGACGAGATTAAGGTGGCAATTGCCTCCGCCTCGCAAAGGACCGAACAGCAGCCCTGATTTGCTGCGAACTCTGACGTAGCAGTAAGCTCGGGCAGATGGGGCGAAGCGGTCGTCGAGCCGCTCCGGCCGACACCAACGCCGATGCACAGGACGCGGATCGTCGCCCCAAGCACGCCCGCATTTCCATGAGCAGACATCCGGCGCATTCAGGCGCAATGGGTTGGACGATTGCACACATGGAAGCGAAGGCGGTGGCAACGGCTGCAACGCTACTGTAAGAATCACGCAATTCTGTCCGATTGAGAGGACTGATGAAAAACAGAATAGTAAATCCAAGCAATGTCAGGATTCCAAAGGGTACGGTAGATGCGAATTCTTCTGGTCGAGGACGAGCCGGAGATGGCCGATGCCTTGGCAACCGTCCTTCGGCGGCACGGCATCATCGTCGATTTCGCACCCAACCTCTCCATCGCCCGCGAGGCGTTGGAGCACGATGTCCATGATGTTGTGCTGATTGACCGCCGATTGCCGGACGGAGACGGCATCACGCTCCTTCCGCGACTCCGAGCCAGCGAAAGGAAGATACCTGTGATTGTGATTTCCGCGCTCGGTTCGGCCAGGGACAGGATTTCAGGCCTCAACACCGGCGCGGATGATTACCTGTCTAAACCCTTCGAGGTTGACGAGTTGCTTGCCCGCATCAGGGCGGTCTTGCGACGATCGCCGGACATTCCAACCCAAAAGATTGCGCTTGGTCGCCTGGACTTCGATATTCAGGCTCGCGAGGCCTATGTCGGGAGCGTTCGGCTGGCGCTGACCCGAAGGGAACTTTTGATCCTGGAAAGCCTCCTTCGACGTCCGGGACGAACCATCCTCAAGAACGTGCTCGAGGACGCCGTCTATACTTTCGACGACGAGATTGCCTCCAATTCGCTGGAAGCCAATGTCTCACGGCTGCGAAAGAAGCTGATCGAAGCAGGGGCGTGTGCCGAAATCCACAATATCCGCGGCGTCGGCTACTTCATCAAGTCGAGTGCTGCGCGATGAGAAGCAACTGGTCACTTAGTCGGCGCGTCACCGTGGGTCTTATGATTTTCCAGGCTTTGACGCTGCTGGTCTTAGCTTCGTTGGGGATAGCGCTCGCCTTCAAGGCCACGTCAGAGGGCGTCGTTATCCATCCGCGACTGCCCGTGTCGATCGCCCGGTCGTTGATCCGCGATGCGAGTGGGCGAATTGCACTCGCGCCGACTGCGGAGCTGCAGGAGTTTATGTCGGCCTCGCCCAGCCTCTGGATCCGTGCTCGTTCGCCTGACGGGGAGGAACTGACCTATGGTCCGGTACCCGACATCACCTCCGCCGTGATGGCATTGGCCAACGACATCAGGACGATCGACATTCGGACGACAGACCGCGCTGACTATTTGACCTCGCGTTTCGACAACCTCGATACGGCAGTCGGCCGTTCCACGATCTGGACCGGCGGCGGTGGCTTCCTGTCCGATGTCGGCGCGGTTCTGCGTCTCGGCGGCATCGCAGTCATTTTTCCCGTCCTCGCATTGATCGTGCTGACCGCGATTGGCGTGCCACTGGTCATTCATTTCAGTCTGAGATCGGTGAAACAGGTTGCGAGCCAGATCGACCAGATCGACTACGAGGCGAGAGGAACCCAAATTGAAGGCGAACAACTGCCTCGCGAAATCCTGCCGATGGTACGCGGCATGAACAAAGCTCTCCTCAGGATCGACGCAGGCTCGGAACTGACGGAGCGCTTCTTTGTCAACGCTGCCCACGAGCTGCGAACGCCGATCGCCATCCTCCAGGTCCGTCTCGAAGCGCTCGACCCGGGACCGGAGACGGACAAGTTCAAGCTCATCGTCCGGCGACTGGCCGTTCTCGTGAATCAGCTGCTTGATATCGAGACGTTCCGACAGAACCCGCCAGAGCGCCGGTTAATCGATCTCGGCAAGATTGTCGCTGAAGCGATTGCCGATCTCGCTCCCTACGCGGTCGCCGAAGGATACACGATCTCTCTCGACTGCCCGGGAGATCCGGTCTGGGTGAACGGAGATGCCGCCGCGCTGGATCGGATGCTGGTGAACCTGATTCAGAATGCTGTCCAGCACGGGGGCAAGAAGGGGAGTATTTCGGTACGCGTATATGAGAGCGGCGTAATCGAGGTGGAGGACGAGGGTCCCGGCATCGATGACGCAAAGCGCGAGCCCATTTTCGAGGCATTCTACCGGTTCAACCCCCATGGAAGCGGAGCGGGCCTCGGTTTGAAGATGGTTCGGGATATTGCCCGCGCCCACGGAGGTGAAGTGGTTCTGAAGCCAAAGACGGGGGTTGGAAGCACGTTCGTTATATCGCTGCCCGTGCACAATCAGGATGAAAGCGGGCAGCAGCCAAGTCGATCCCAATCAGGGCGGACGCCTTAACGGGAGGATGATCACCACGATTTTCGTAAGATTCCTCTAATGGAACTGCCGCATCAAAGGGTGTCGATCAACCAATGATGGCTGGGCCTCGGCCGTCATGGTTTCAAATGAAATATCCTGCGAGAAAATCATCGTGGAAAGATTGATTGCCATTGCTCTCGTCGCAATTGCTCTGACGGGTTGCTCTGAACATGTCGGACGCGGCGCTGGTCCCACACGCGCCTGCTCAGCCTAGAGATTCCAGGAATGCCAATGCGACCATGGGCGGAATATAAGACCGGGGACCGAGCGGCAATCGTTGGTTTCGGGAATGTCGGCGCCGCGACATCAACACTTCAATCTGGCGTAGCAGAACCACGATCTGCTCCGCATTGAACCTCTTCTTCGGCATGACCAAAGCTCCTTTCCAAGCTCACTTTCTCACAAAGCTTGGTCCAAAAAAGCCCGGTCAGATCAGAGCGTCACCAGTGTACCTGCGGCGCCAATCGGTCAGATAGCCTTCCATGTCGGCCGCTTCGGACAGCACGCCGCTGGGGCCGGTGATCGCCGCACCGAATCGATAAGTTCACGATGCAGTTGCCTCAACTCGGCAGGTGCCATCGCGCTCCTCGATATTGCCGTTTGACGCCTTCGAACCATTTGATCCATACTTGTGTCAAGAAAATCATTTGGTTCCGATCTGTCGACCGTTCACCTGGGGACCAGACGTCAGATCGGCGGAATCTTCGAGAGCGCCGCCTTTTCCGCCGCCCCGTGATCGCGTGAATAGAAGCGAAAATTCATGATCAGCGCCGACCGTAATGGAAGAATTGCTCTGAAGAACGGCAGGAAATCACCTTGCCATAGATCTCAGATCTCGCTTCTAACTGGCATCGACATCGCACATGGCAGCGAGGTGCCGCTCTATCGGCAAATCTACAACGAGCTGAAGCGATTGATCGACGCCGGTGCGCTTACGCCGGGGACGTTGCTTTCATCGCCCCGAGTTCTCGCGAACCAGATCAAATGCTCGCGCCATACCGTGGCGACCGCCTACGACCATCTCGTCGACGAAGGCACGCTCTTCAGTGAGCATGGTGTCGGGACCTTCGTGGCCAAGCTCCCTGCGGACATGGTTCCCGACGGGAGGCTCCGTCGCGACAACGACCTTGCGACCTTTTCGATGCCGCCATTGAGCGCATTCGGCCAGCACTTGACGGAAATGAGAGCCCGGGACGAGGCAGATCCGCTTCAGATCGTCGGCGCTTCCGACAGTTCGCTTTTCCCGTTAGAGATCTGGAACCGCATTCATTCGCGAATTTGGGGCGGCGGGAAAAAGCTCCTGGGCGCGTCGCCCCAGAAGTCCGGGCATCTCGATCTGCGCGAGGCCATCTGCAGGCTTGTGCAGCGAACGCGCGGCATACAATGCTCTCGTGACCAGGTTCTGATCACGTCGGGCACCACTCAGTCGCTCGACCTGCTCATGCGTGTTCTGCTCGATCCCGGTAATAAGCTGATCGTCGAAAACCCGGGTAGGCCGAAGGCTGCGTTGCTGGCACGCGCACAAGGCCTCGAACTGGTTCCGGTGGACGTGGACGCGGCGGGGTTGGACGTCGAGCTCGGCATCGACCTGGCGTTCGACGCTCGGGCGGCGCTCGTGACGGCGAGCCATCACTATCCGACAGGCGCTACGTTGTCGCTCGAAAGGCGAATGCAGCTGTTGTCTTGGGCTAGCCGCACGGGCGGCTGGATATTCGAGGACGATTACGATGGCGAGCTGGTGTCCGGCAGACAGCCGATACTTCCGCTCTTCAGCCTAGGCCGCAATAACAGGGTGGCCTATATGGGCACATTCTCGAAATCGATCGGATCTCATTTGCGGATCGGATACATCATAGCTCATCCAGATGTCGTCTTAGCGCTCGAAGCAGCGCGTTATTATATTGACTATTTTCCTCCGCTGATGCCGCAGCCGGTTCTCGCCACCTTCATCGAGGAAGGCCATCTCGAATCGCATATCCGGCGAATGAAGAAAATCTACAGTGAGCGGCAATATCTGACGAAGCAGGAAATCGCTCTCAAGGCCGCCGGCAGGTTCGAACTCGACATTCAATCGCCCAGCCTGTTCCTGCCGGCCTGGCTGGTCGCCGCAGGCGGGACTCTGACAGACAAGGACGTCGCACGGCTTGCGCGCTCGGTCGGAATCCCGGCGTTCGATATGTCGAGCCTCTACCTGACGACCCCGCGTCGACAGGGGATCGTCCTTGGGACGGGGCGTATGGATGTGAAGACGATTCCCGAAAAAATCGAATTCCTCGCGAGGCTTCTGAGGCGCTCGGGCGTTACGCGTGACGCATCGAACGGACCGTCGACTTGGGTTGCGAGACCGCCTTTGCCGCAGCCTAGTCACATCTAGAGCCGTGGCGCAGTCGACAGCTTCCGCTCAACAACAACGCCGATCGACGTGGTCGGCCCGTCCGACTAGGCAATCTGGCTTGAACGAATCTAATGAACTGGCCTTTTGACTGGTTCTACCCCGGCCTACTGTTTTCCCCTCGCAGCGATGAGACAGATTACGCGGCCCCCGAACGGGCGCGATCGCTAGTCGAGAGGGGTGGATTTTGGCATCTGAGCGGATGGAAGGTCGCGCTGTAAGAGGCGCCGACCTGTCGATTACGAATCTCTATAAGCGATACGGGGAAGTCGAGGCCGTACGCGGCATAGACTGCGAGATCAAGCCCGGCGAGTTCATGTCTTTGCTGGGACCGTCGGGTTCCGGCAAGACGACGTTGCTCATGATGTTGGCAGGCTTCGAGACGGTGACCTCTGGAGCGATCACGATGGCGGGGCGCGATCTCACCCATGTGCCACCCAACAAGCGCGGCATCGGCATGGTGTTTCAGCGCTACGCCCTTTTCCCGCACCTAACGGTCGCGCAGAACATCGCGTTTCCGCTCAAGATGCGCGGCCTCTCCAAGGACGAGATCCGGTCCAAGGTGGCCCGGACGCTCGCCATGATCCGTCTGGAAAGCTATGGTGACCGGCTCCCTCAGCAGCTTTCGGGCGGGCAGCAGCAGCGCGTAGCCGTCGGCCGCGCGATCGTCTTCGAGCCCCCGGTTCTCCTGATGGACGAGCCGCTCGGAGCACTGGACAAGAAGTTGCGCGAGGACCTGCAGATCGAGATCAAGCGGCTGCACCGCGATCTCGGCCTGACGATCGTCTACGTCACGCACGACCAGGAAGAAGCCCTCACCCTTTCCGACCGTATAGCCGTGATGAACCACGGCAGGATCATACAGGTCGGCGATCCCCGGAGTCTGTACGCCTCCCCGCGCAGCAGCTTCGTCGCGGACTTCGTGGGAAAGACGAATTTCCTGGCCGGCACCGTTTCAGCTGTTTTTCACGACAGCCTCACGATCGACGTTCAGTCCCTCAGGCTGACGGTTCCGCGCGAACGGTACATGGCATCAAGCAATGCCGAGCTCGGTCAGGCCGTCGAGATTTCCGTTCGTCCGGAGAACATCGACGTGATCCGGGGCACCGCTGATGCGCTGCACGGGATCGTCGAGAGTGTCGTGTTCGTGGGGTCCTACACCACCTACGTCGTCCGGCTCCCCGGCGGCGCGCGCGTCGATGTCCAGTCGGCCGGCCGCGATTATCTCGACGAAGGCGAGGCGGTTTCGCTGCGGCTTTCCGGCGAGATGGTCGCGATTTTCCCGGAGCGAGCCGAATGAGTTCGCCAGCCGTCTCCAAGGCAGCTTCAAGCGGAGGCACCTTACCGAACGCCCTGGCCCTCGCGCTCCTGTTGCCCCTGATCCTGCTTCTCGCCGGCGCATTCGTCACGCCGATCCTGGTGCTGATCTTCGAGAGCCTCTTCGCGCCTGATCTGACGTTCGAACACTACGCCAAGGGCCTCACGCAGCCCTTGTACCTCAGCGTGCTGATGCGAACGATCCGGACGGCATGTGTCGTCACGGCGATGTGCTTCCTGTTGGGCTACCCGGTTGCACTGGTGATGTCGCGCCAGAAGGGAAGACGCGTTATTTACTTGGCTGCCTGCGTCTTAATCCCGCTTTGGACCAGCGTTCTCGTCCGCTCTTACGCCTGGATCGTGCTGCTTCAGCGCAAGGGCATCGTGAATACGGCCCTGATAGATGCAGGGATCATCAGCGAGCCGCTAAAATTGCTGTTTACCGACGCCGCGGTCATGCTGGCGATGACACACGTCCTCCTGCCATACATGATCTTGCCGATCTATTCCGCGTTGTCCGCGATCCCGCCCGAACTCGACAGGGCAGCCAGGAACCTTGGCGCCGGGCCCATCAGCAGTTTTTTCCGGATCGTGTTTCCCAACAGCCTGCCAGGTGTCTACGCCGGAACGATCATCGTGTTCATTCTGGCGCTGGGCTTCTACGTGACGCCCGCTCTGGTCGGCGGCCCGCAGAGCATGACCATCGCCACCCTGATCGCCCAACAGACGACGGAACTGCTGAACTGGCCGTTTGCCGGAGCATTGGCAGGCATCCTCCTGGCCGCAACCCTCGGGCTGGTGTCCGTCTTTGGCCGTTTCCTCCGCATCGGAAAAGGCGCCTGATCGATGCAATCCCGAAAAGCGATCAATTGGGGACGCCTTTCCCTCAACGCCTATGCGGCGGCGGTTCTCGTTTTCCTGATGGTCCCGTCGTTGCTGATCATCCCGATCTCGTTGGGAAGCGAGCCCTTCATCCAGTTTCCGCCCCGCTCTTTCTCGCTGCGGTGGTACAGAGAACTGATCACGGACCCGGCATGGATGGCCTCGTTCGTTTTCAGCCTCAAGATCGCAGTCGCCACGACGGTTATGGCAACGGTCATCGGGACTCTGGCCTCGCTTGCCCTGGTCAAGGGAAGCCTGAGGTTTGCCTCCGCATTGCAGGTCCTGACACTCGCGCCGCTCGTCGTGCCGCACATTGTCATAGCCGTCGCGCTTTACCTGGTGTTCGCGCCGGTCGGGCTGACCGGCAGCTTCCTGGGCTTCCTCATCGCCCATTCGATGTTGTCGGTTCCCTATGTCGTGATCACGGTCACATCCTCATTGCAGAAGCTGGATCCCAGTCTCGAATTCGCTGCGTTGAGCTGTGGGGCCTCGAGGTTTAAGGCCTTCGTGCTGATCGTCCTGCCCAACATCGCACCCGGTGTCGCCGCCGGCGCAATCTTCGCCTTCCTCGCATCCTTCGACGAGGCGACCGTGTCGTTCTTCCTCTCTGGCGTCGAAGGAAAGACGATCACCAGAAAGCTGTTTGAGGACATCGATTACAATCTCACGCCCGTAATAGCGTCAGTATCGTCAGTAATTTTGCTGATTTCCGTCCTCTTGATGTTCTTTGTCGAAAGAATGCGCCGGCCGGCGCCTCAAGATTGATCCTGCCTATCTCCATCTGAACTTCCCTTACCCATGAAAGGATCGCGATAATGTCGATCAGGTATCGTTGTGGAGTGCTGCGCCGGTCCGCATTGGTCGCGACCGCGTTGATCGGTGGCATGCTCTTGGGCACGCTGCCTTCCAGAGCAGAAGAGCGGGTGGTCGTTGCGACGGCGGGAGGATCCTTCGAGCGTGCGCTGCGAACGGCTTGGTTCGACCCTTTCACGAAAGCCACTGGAATCAAGGTGATCAGCGTGGTCGCCACCGACGCGGAACAAAGGGCAAGAGCTTCCGCTATGGTCCGCGCAGGGCGGGTCGAATGGGATATTTTCAACAACCATGAGATCCTGGCAGCCTCCAGCGGCAACCGCGCCATCACCGAGGATCTGTCGCAATTTTGTGCGCCATACGTTGGCAGCCCAAAGCTGTCAGCCGGGACGTGTAGCGCCGCCGGGCTGCGTTTTTCGCGGAATGCGACGACCATGGTGTTCAACAAGGAGGCTTTCGCGGGCGCGAAGCCTTCGTCTTGGGCGGATTTCTGGGACGTCGAGAAATTTCCCGGGCGTCGGGCGCTGCCGAGCTTCGGCGATCCCTGGCGCGTGCTGGCCGCGGCTCTCCTGGCCGATGGCGTGAGCCCGTCGAACCTGTTCCCGCTGGACGTCGATCGCGCCTTCAAGAAGCTGGATACGATCCGGCGACAGATCGACCTCTGGTGGCGCACCGGTGACCAGAGCCAGCAAGGCTTCAGGAACCGTGACTATGTGCTGGGCATGCTGTTTGCGGTCCGCGCGAACACACTTCGCGACGAAGGACAGCCAATCGAAGTCTCGTTCAATCAAGCGTTCATGATCGGCGACAGCCTGCAGGTTATAAAGGGAGCCCAGAACCGCGAGGCGGCTCTGAAACTGCTGAAGTTCTACATGGAGAACCCGGACATCCAGGCCCGCTATTCAGAGCTAACCGGTGTGGTCCCGCCCAGCGACGCCGCGCTCGCTTTGTTGAGCACGGAGGCCAAGACGAAATTGCCCGCTGCGGGCGCCGCCACCGTTCTGATCGAGCCGAACCTGGACTGGTTGAACGCCAACCAAGCAATGCTGGTCGAGCGCTGGAATGCCTGGATCCAGTAAAGTGACGCAGCACCGCGACAAGTGAAGAGAACGGGGCCGGTTCCGGCCACGTTTTTTTTATGCGCCGCTTCATGTCCTCGCGAGCGATGTCGCCCAGCCGTCATCCGTGGTCGCCCTGGGACGTTTGGGCGCAAGAGCTTCGTACTCGCTTTTTGATCGAGGAGGAGCCCGCCGCGCCTGCCCTTTTTGTCAGAAGGTCATGATTCGATCCGGCTCGCCTCGTGATCGAGCGCTTCGAGATCTTGGGCTGGACCGCTTCGGCGCCGGGGCCTGCCAACAGGCCCCGGCGCCGAAGCGGGACTGGCCTGCAAGCCGGCATCGGCCCGACGCTATAACTGCTCAATAGAAAAAACCGCGCCGCACCGCCTTTTCCCGGCGCACGGCAAGAGCCCATATTGTCGGGAGTTTCCCATGAGTAACGGACGGATTTCGGCTAAGAACCTGCGGAGTGCGCGCTGGTTCGCAGCCAACGATTTGCGCGGCTCCGGACATAGGGGCCGCGCTGGCCAGATGGGCTACTCCCCGCAGGAATATCTCGGTAAGCCCGTCATCGGTATCGTGAACACTTGGAGCGACATCAGTCCCTGTCACCAGCACTTCAAAACGAGGGTCGACGACGTCAAAAGAGGCGTGCTCCAAGCCGGCGGCTTCCCCATCGAATTGCCCGCGATCTCGTTGTCCGAGCCGTTCCAGAAGCCTTCGACGATGATGTATCGCAATCTTCTCGCGCTCGAAACCGAGGAGCTGTTGCGCTCCTACCCCGTCGACGGCGTCGTGTTGATGGGAGGCTGTGACAAGACCGTGCCCGCGCTGCTGATGGGGGCGATCTCCATGGATCTACCCACTATTTTTGTTTGTGCCGGCCCGATGATCCGAGGCCATTATCGCGGCAAGACGATGGGCTCGGGTTCCGACAGCTGGAAATACTGGGCAGACCGTCGCGCCGGACTGCTTTCCGAGCAGGAATGGGAAACCATCCAGCAGAGCATCAACCGCTCGCCAGGCACCTGCATGACCATGGGGACAGCCTCCACCATGTCGGCCCTGACGGAGACCCTGGGCCTGACCTTGCCGGGCTTCTCGTCTGTCCCCGCCGTCGATTCGCAGCATATCAGGCTGTGCTCGGAGAGCGGCCGCACCATCGTCGAGGCGACCTGGTTGGATAGGAAGCCGTCAAAGATCCTCTCGCGAGAGGGCTATCTCGATGCGGTGACCGCATTGATGGCCCTGGGCGGTTCCACTAACGCCGTGATCCACCTGATCGCGATGGCGAGCAGGAGCGGCATCGATCTGTCACTGGACGATTTCAACGACATCGCAGAGAAAACGCCCGTCATCGCGAATATCCAGCCCATCGGCTCCTACCTGATGGACGATTTCTATGCGTCTGGGGGTATCCTGGCGGCGCTGAACCGAATCTCCGGCATGCTCCACACCGATCGGCCAACCATTAACGGCAGGACCGTGATGGACAACATTTCGGGTGCGGCTGTGTTCAACGACGACGTCGTCAAGACGCTGGAAGAGCCCGTCGAGGATCGCGGCGGGCTAGTCGTCCTGCGTGGGAATTTGGCTCCCGAAGGCGCGGTGATCAAACCCCATGCGGCCGAAGCCCACCTGCGGGAGCACGTCGGTCCCGCGCTCGTATTCGACAGCTATGGCGAGATGAACGATGCCGTGAACCGGGATGATTTGGAGGTTTCGGCTGACACGATTCTGGTCCTGAGGAATGTCGGGCCGGTCGGCGGCCCGGGCATGCCGGAATGGGGCATGCTGCCGCTGCCGAAACGCCTCCTCGCCGCGGGTGTCCGCGACATGGTTCGAATCTCCGACGCTCGGATGAGTGGAACCTCTTATGGGGCGTGTGTCCTGCACGTGTCGCCGGAATCTTATGTCGGCGGTCCGCTCGCCATCGTCCAGAACGGCGACCGGATCAAACTGAGCGTCGCGAGCCGCGAGCTCAATCTCCTCGTCAGCGACGAGGAGATTGCCGCGCGCCGAGCGAGGTGGACCGCGCCTCCCCCCCGTTTCGCGCGAGGCTATGGCGCGATCTATAGCAGCCAGGTGACGCAAGCCCATCAAGGCTGCGATTTCTCCTTCCTCGAGAGGGGGCCTGCTACTCCCGAGCCAGAAATCCATTAGCCGAGAGCTGCCCGGCGGCGCAGGGCAGCTGAACGGCCGCGCGCGCGATGCTCGGTCTTCGGGTTCGCGGCCCCGCCTCTGGCGGGGAGCCTCCGGCAAAATGAGAACAACGACCCGGTCACTCTCGCCTTGCGCGCATCCGAAGCGCAACTCGCTTTGGCCCTCAGTACACTTGCCTGGTGGAAAAATGTCTGACGCTCAATCAATCCTCATCTATGTCGAGAATGCGAGGGACGCCGAGCCGGTTCACCGCATCGATGCCGAAAGCATCAGTGAATCCGCCAGGAAAATATTTCCCCGGATCGATGTGGTCGAAGCCACGACTGACACGCCCGATATCCCGTCGCTGGAGAAGGCGACCTTCTTTATCGGCGGCCAGATCGATAAGGAAAGATTGAAGCGGCACGCGAAGCAGCTTGCGATCGTCCACTCCCTCAACGCCGGCGTCGAGAAGCTCATGCCGCTGGATTGGCTTCCGGACTCGGCCGTGTTGACCAATAGCCGGGGCATTCACGGTACGCGGGCAGGCGAGTTCTCGATGATGGCGTTGTTGATGCTGAACAACCGCGCGCCTCACTATGCTAGCTTGCAGCGCGACCGATCATGGCAACGGACCTTTGGCGATCCGATACGTGGGAAGGTTGTGATGATCTTCGGCGTAGGCTCGCTGGGTGGCGCCGCCGCCGAGGCGTCCAAGTGCATCGGATTGGAGGTATGGGGCGTCCGCAGAGATGGCGCACCACACCCGGCGGTGGACCGCATGTATACGCCTGCAGATTTTCGCGGTGCGCTCGCCGAGGTCGACTTCTTGCTCCTTTCCTGTCCGCTGACTCCCGAAACGCGAGGGGTCATCGGCGCGCCCGAATTGGCCCGGCTGCGTCCAGGAGTTGGACTGGTCAATATCTCCCGTGGCGACGTCATCGAAGAAGAGGCTCTGGTCGAGTCCTTGCGCCGGGGGCACTTGTCGGGAGCGGTCCTCGATGTCTTCCGGCAGGAACCCTTGCCTGCCGAGTCCGAACTCTGGGACGTGCCCAATCTTGCGATTTTCCCCCATGTCTCGTCGGACAGTTCCGTTGGATATACGGCGGCGAGTTCGGCTATCTTCCTAGAAAACCTGACGAGATGGCTGAGCGGACAGCCTTTGCGAAACGTCGTCATCCCGTCCCGCGGTTACTGACGATGATTCGGAAAGTCTCGGTGCGATAGCCGCTCTGCCAGACACGAGTGGTCAGCTCGATTGCCGAATCGCTCGGTGTTCCGGCTGCGCGGCAACATTGCTAGCGACTTGAGCATTACTGGAACGCCATTGGCGTGATGGCCAGATATGCTGCTATTTCGCGGTACAGCCATCGACCGAGATCGCTACCCCAGTTATGTTGTGGGCAACGGCGGCGAGCCTGGGAGCGAGTTTCATACGTGATAGGCCAGATACGCTTTCGGCGTCCTCGCCTTATTCGCTGGGCGAAGAGGTGCTGCTGCCGGGATCGCCGTAATGTGCCCGTCATTCTCGACGGCCATCAGGATAACTCCCATAAGGCGCGTTGCCCAATGAACCAAGGCAACTACTGTAGTTCTCTCTGAGAACGGTGCAACGATATCGCAACGAATTGCATGAGACGTCCGTGAACAAAACGTGGCGGTAGCACCTGTCACAGTGAGAAAAATCAATAGCTTAAAGGGTGTACACAGCGTTCGGGACGCAGGGATTGTTCGCGTCAGATGGCCACCATCAACGAATGTCGGTATCGGTGCTTACGAGTCCAAGATTCGAACCTGGTCGGTGTGTGCGAAGCTGTTGCTGCGAGTTCATGACGTGTGGTGTTGCCATGAACGTTCCCGGAACAAACTCCGCAGTTTTTCCCCGATTGGATGCGTGATGTTTGCGTATCGTTCTGCCGGCAGTTGCCGAGAACGATCATGCCCAATTCAAAAAAGATAAGGAAAATCAGCTGTTAGATGGTGGGCGCACAAGGGATCGAACCTTGGACCTCTCCCGTGTGAAGGGAACGCTCTCCCGCTGAGCTATGCGCCCGGGATGCCGTACAGACCAAAAGGCCGGGCGGTAATGGCCCGGCGGGGACTGACGTCAATGGCGCGATTTAGGGAATAGGGGGCGGGGGTGTCAAGCAAACCCTGCCGCAAGTCAGCACAATAAGTCTCCCCGTCCGGCCGGACGGCCAATCCGGGTTCCAGGCCCGCGATTTAGCCCGGCTGCGGGGCGCGGGAGGCGTGGGACTGCAGCGCCCGGATCCGGTCGGCGAGGGTGCTGTTGGGGGCGAAACCTGCGTCATTGGCGGGGCGCGGCTGAGCTGTTGGGGCCGGTTCAGCGGCCAGAATTGCCTCGATGGGCGAATTCGGCCCTTCCAGTGTCATCGCCATTTTGGCCACTTCGGCGGCGATGTCGTTGATGCGCTCGCGCAGCAGCGCGTTTTCCATCCGCTCGGTGGCCCATGCGCTCTCGGCCTGCTGATGGACGCCGTTGAGGTCGCGCTGCAGCTTGGCGCGCTCCTCGCGGGCGGCGGCGAGCTCGGTCTCCACCGCGGCCTTCTCGGCGCGCAGCTTCTCGATGACGGGCGATCCCTTGGCGCCGTTCATGGCGGCGAGCTCGACGCGTAGGTCGCGCGCGATCTGTTCGGCGGCGTCATTGGCTTGGCGCAACTGGCTGTTCTCGAAATCGCGCTCGGCGAGGATCTTGGTCTGGGTCGAGAGCTGGCTCTCGAGATCGGTGACGCGGGCGCCGAGCTGTTCGGCTTCGCGGACCTGAATAGTGAGCTGCTGATCGAGATCAGTCACGCGCTGGCTGAGATTCTCGACGCGCGCGCGCGCCTCGGTGAGTTCACGCGTTGCGGTGTCGGACTCGCCGCGCTGCAGCTCCAGCCGGTGCTGCGTATTGGCGAATTCCTTTTCGGCATCGCCGACACGGCCCTTCAATTCCTCGACCTGCGCACGCACGGCGATGAGCTCGACCTGGCGGGTGTCGGCCACCATGGAGCGATCCGAGAGGTCGTGGTTCAGCTTGGCGAGTTCGCTCTGCTTGTCGCTCAGGGCCTTTTCGGCGGCGCGCAACGCTTCCGTCTTGCTGGTGAAGTCGGCCTCGGTGAGGCCGAGCTTTTCCTTCACGGCGGCTTCACGGGCTTCCAGCGCGAAGATCGTGGCGTTCTTTTCGCCGAGCTCAAGCTTCATGCGGTTGATGGCGTCGGACTTCTTGCCGAGTTCGGCGAGCTGGCTGGTGGTCTTGTTCTTGAGCTGGTCGACGCTCATTTCCAGCCGGCGTGCCGCCATCGCGAATTCCGCGCGGAGCTGGTCCTTGTCGGCCTGGATTTCCGCCATCGACAGCGGCGTGGCGGCTTCGAGCCGGCGGGTGGTGAGGCGGACGGCGCGGTTATGCACCAGCGGCATGATCATCAGGCCGCACAGCATCGAGATCAGAAAACCGATCGCCAGATACATGATCGGTTCAACCATGACGAATGCTCCCACGCTCTCAAAATGCAGCGGTTAGCATGCCATGGCACCGCCGGCAAAGACAGCGTAACGCCTCGTTAACCTTTATTCAGCCGTTCAGAAGCGCTTGATCGCACGCCTTTCCGATCGAAGAGGTTAGAACGGGTTCCAGGTCGCGCTGGGGGTATATTTGAGATAGCCGATATTGGCGCCGAGCCGCAGGCCGAGACCCGAACGGATCGGCACCAGCACGACGTTGTTGGCCGTCAGTGCCGTCATGCCGAAGCCGCCGATGATGTAGGCGGAGCCGTCGATACCGGCGAAGCGCTGATAGATTGCCTGGGTGGCGGGCAGGTTATAGACCAGCGTCATGGTGCGGGCGCCGTCGCCGCCCCAGTCGAAGCCGACCGAGGGACCTTGCCAGTAGACGCGCAGATCGCCGGCATTCTTCGTATAGAGCGTACCTTCGCCGTAACGCAGGCCCGCCACAATCGCGCCGCTGCCTTCCTCACCGAGAATATAGCCGTTCGGCAGCCCCCACTGGCTGACGGCCTTTTCGATCACCGAAGCGAGGCCGCGCGAGACGTTGCCGAAAAACCGGTGTCCGGCCGTCATGAGTTCTTCGGACCGATAGGTGTCCGGTGCGGCCTGGCCGCGCGGTGGTTGCTGCGCAGAAGCCGGCGAGAAGGCGAGCGTGAACGTGGCTAGCGCGACCGCTGCCAGGCGTGATGCGAAGGTCATGAAAAGAACCCCTGGTATTTCAAATTTGCGACCGCGGCTTTAACCGGATGCTGAGAAGCACGGTTTAACTCTGCAGTCATTGTCCCCGACTCCCTATACTATCGGTATCAACTATGACGGCACAACGGCGGGAATTGTCAGGCTGGAGCCGTGGAATTGCCTTGATTCTGCTGCTGGCGGCCGCTCTGGTCCCGGCGGGCGCGCAGGCTGCGACCAGTGAGCGCGTGGTCACTGACCGATATACGGGTCTCGCGATCAGCGGTTTCGATCCGGTGGCCTATTTCACCGAAGGCCGCCCGACGCTGGGGCAGCCGGACTTCGAAATGTCGGAAGAGGGCACCGTCTGGCGCTTCCGCAATGAGGGTAACCGCGCGTCCTTTGCCGCGCATCCGGACATCTACGGTCCGCAATTCGGTGGCTATGATCCCGTCGACGTCGCCCGCGGCGTCGCCTTCGCCGGCAATCCGCGTTTGTGGCTCATTACGGGCGAACGCCTTTACCTGTTCGGCCGCGAGGAAACCCGCGACGCCTTTGCTGCGGCCCCGGCCAAATACCTGCCCGGCGCGCGCAAGCGCTGGCCGGGCGTGCAGGATATCCTTGCGAAATAGCGCGCGGGTTCAGCCGTGCGTGCTCGCGGTGAGGTCACCCCAGGCGATGAATTCCGGCACGACGAAGTCTTCCCGGTCGCCGCCGAAGCGAACCGCCTTGCCAAAGGTGTCGGTCACCTTGCCGCCTGCGGCCACCACCACGGCATGACCGGCGGCCACATCCCATTCGCAGGTCGGCGCCAGCCGCGGATAGATGTCGGCCTGGCCCTCGGCCACGCGGCAGAATTTCAGCGCCGAGCCGAACTCCTGTCTGACAGCACCGGGGCGGCTGGCGATGAAAGCCTCGGTTCGCTGGTCGCCGTGGGAACGGCTGACCGCAGCGGTCCATGCCGCGCCCGGAGCAGGCGCAGCGCGGGTCCGGATCGGTGTGACCTTGCGGATGGACAGGTCTGGTGCGAGTTCGACACGCTCGGCGCCGCGCCCGACCAGCCCGCGCCAGATCAGCCCGAGGGCGGGGGCGCCGACGATGCCGAGCAATGGTGCGCCATCGACGATCAGGGCGATGTTGACAGTGAACTCCTGGCGGCCGGCGACGAATTCCTTGGTGCCGTCGAGCGGGTCGATCAGGAACAGGGTGCCGGCATAAGGCGGTGTCGCCAGGTGCAGGCGCTCTTCGGACAGCGACGGGATTCCCGGAAACAGCCGGGCCAGTCCTTCGCCGATGACATGGTCGGCCGCGAGATCGGCTTCGGTCACGGGCGAGCCGTCCGCCTTGCCATCCACGGTCATGACAGTGCGGTTGACCTTGAGGATGGCAGCGCCGGCCTGTGCGGCGAGCTCGGTCAGCGGCGCCATCAGGGTGGCAGCCCGCGCGGCATCCATGCGAGGTCGCGAATCATCCGTCATCGACTAGCCTTCATCCCCTGCATGTCATCCCCGTTCATTTTTACACGCGCCTGTTGCACCGGTGGACTGTGCCAGCCTTGTTGTGGTCGCGCCACCATCTGCGGTGTATCTAACCGTAAAGCAAATGCTTGATTCGCCGTTCATTCTGTGTGGCCCCAGGAGCGCATTTCATGTCCGACACCCCCACGCCAGGTCCGGCCCCCGATGCTCTCGAACTCGCGGCATTGCTCTGCTCGCGCGTCTGCCACGACCTGATTAGCCCCGTGGGCGCCATCGTCAACGGGCTCGAAGTGCTCGATGACAATCCCAAGCCGGAAGACAAGGAATTCGCGCTCGATCTGATCCGGAAGAGCGCCAAGACCGCATCGGCCCGCCTGCAGTTCTGCCGGCTCGCCTTCGGCGCCGCCGGTTCCGCTGGCGCGCAGATCGATCTCGGCGATGCGCAGACCATGTCGCGCGGCCATCTTGAAGACGCCAAGACCAAGATCGAATGGAATCTGCCGCGGCTTCTGCTGCCGAAGAACAAGGTCAAGCTGCTGCTCAACATGCTGGTAATCGCACAGCAGACGATTCCGCGCGGCGGCGTGCTCAAGATCGATGGCATCGGCGAAGGTGAGCCGCAGGGGTTCAAGATCACCGCTGCAGGCCTCAACGCGCGCCTGCCGCAGGCTATTGTCGATATGCTGGCCGCGGAACAAGTTGGTAGCATCGATGCCCATGCCGTGCAGCCTTACTATACGCGGCTCCTGGCGCAGGCTTGCGGCCTCAAGGTGACCTTGGTGCCCGAAGGCGACGCCATCGTCGTCACCGCGATCTGATCGCAAACTCATTCAACTCTTAATGAACTCTTTACGAGTCCGCCGTTTGGCGGGCTCGTACGTGTGCGAGCATATAGCTAAATGTCGCATTCATTGTTTTTGGGAATGCTCAACTAATATTAAACGCTTTGCGGGGAAAGTAGCCAGACTTCGAAAGGCGTAGCGAAAGTCGCGAGCCTGGAGTGTGAAGGCCTATTTTCATGGATGATCTTCTCCGCGAGTTTTTGACGGAAACCAACGAGAGCCTGGATACGGTTGACAATCAGCTGGTCCGCTTCGAACAGGACCCGAATAACGCGAAAATTCTCGATAATATTTTTCGCCTGGTTCACACCATCAAGGGCACGTGCGGATTTCTCGGACTGCCCCGTCTCGAAGCCCTGGCCCACGCCGCCGAGACATTGATGGGCAAATTCCGCGATGGAATGCCGGTTACCGGAGAGGCGGTTACGCTCATCCTGACCACGATCGATCGCATCAAGGAAATCCTCGGTCAGCTCGAAGCCACGGAAGCGGAGCCGGAAGGCGTCGACGAGGATCTGATCGGCGAACTGCATCACATGGTCGAAAAAGGCATGGAATCGATGACTGAGTCCGCACCTCCGATCGCACCGGAAGCGCCTGTCGCTGCGGAGCCGGCCCCGCTGATCGTTCCGACCCTCGAGCGTGAGCTGCGTCCCGGTGAAGTCTCGCTCGAAGAGCTTGAGCGCGCCTTCCAGGAAACCGCCATCGAAGTCGCACCGCCGGCAGCTGCAGCGCCTGTCGCGCCGCCGGCTCCGGTTGCTGAAAAGCCCGCCGCGCCGAAGGCTGCCGCTCCGAAGCCCGCTGCCAAGAAGACTGCAGTCGAGGTCGACCAGCCAGAAGCCGACAAGGTCGCAAACCAGTCGATCCGCGTGAACGTCGACACGCTCGAACATCTGATGACCATGGTCTCCGAGCTGGTGCTGACCCGCAACCAGTTGCTGGAAATCAGCCGTCGTCATGAAGACACCGAATTCAAGGTGCCGCTGCAGCGCCTGTCCACCGTGACCGCCGAACTGCAGGACGGTGTCATGAAGACCCGCATGCAGCCGATCGGCAACGCCTGGCAGAAGCTGCCGCGTATCGTGCGCGATCTGGCCGGCGAACTCGGCAAGCAGATCGAACTCGAGATGCACGGCGCCGATACCGAACTCGATCGCCAGGTGCTCGACCTGATCAAGGATCCGCTCACCCACATGGTGCGCAACTCGGCGGATCACGGCCTCGAAACGCCGGCTGAGCGCGCTGCCGAAGGCAAGCCGGAGCAGGGCACCATCCGTCTGTCCGCCTATCATGAAGGCGGCCACATCCTGATCTGCATCGCCGACAACGGCCGTGGCCTCAACACCGAGCGGATCAAGGCGAAGGCGATCTCGAACGGTCTGGCCACCGAAGCCGATATCGAGAAGATGTCGGAAGCCCAGATCCACAAGTTCATCTTCGCACCGGGCTTCTCGACTGCAGCTGCAATTACCAGCGTCTCCGGCCGCGGCGTCGGCATGGACGTGGTGCGCACCAATATCGATCAGATCGGCGGCACCATCGACATCAAGTCGGTCGCCGGCGAGGGCTCCAGCGTCACCATCAAGATCCCGCTCACGCTGGCCATCGTGTCGGCGCTGATCGTCGAGGCCGGTGGTGATCGCTTCGCGATCCCGCAGCTCGCGGTCGTCGAACTGGTGCGTGCGCGCGCCAACTCCGAACATCGCATCGAGCGCATCAAGGACACCCCGGTGCTCCGTCTGCGCAACAAGCTGCTGCCGCTGATGCATCTGAAGAAGCTGCTGCAGATCGATGACGGCTCGTCGGCCGATCCGGAGAACGGCTTCATCGTCGTGACCCAGGTGGGCAACCAGACCTTCGGCATCGTCGTCGATGGCGTCTTCCACACCGAAGAAATCGTCGTCAAGCCGATGTCCACCAAGCTCCGTCACATCGGTATGTTCTCCGGCAACACCATCCTGGGTGATGGCGCGGTGATCATGATCGTCGATCCGAACGGCATCGCGCAGGAGCTTGGTGCTCTGGCATCCAACGCTCACGAGATCGCTGACGAGAACGCCGCGATGCGCGCGATGAATGCAGAACAGCTGACGTCGCTGCTGGTGTTCCGCGCCGGCTCCGCACAGCCCAAGGCGGTGCCGCTCGGTCTCGTCACGCGTCTCGAAGAAGTGGGCGTTGACAAGGTCGAGCTGTCGAACGGCCGCTACATGGTCCAATACCGCGATCAGCTGATGCCGCTGGTGCAGATGGAAGGCGTGACCGTCCGTACGTCGGGCACCCAGCCAATCCTCGTCTTCGCAGACGACGGTCGCTCGATGGGTCTCGTCGTCGACGAAATCGTCGATATCGTCGAAGAGCGCCTGCATATCGAAGTGGCCAGCGGTCGCGAGGGAATCCTCGGCTCCGCTGTCATCAAGGGTCTCGCGACCGAAGTGATCGACGTCGGTCACTTCCTGCCGATGGCTTTCGCCGATTGGTTCTCGCGTAAGGAAATGCGTGTCTCGGCAACCGCCCAATCGGTGCTGCTGGTCGACGACTCCGCGTTCTTCCGCAACATGCTCTCGCCCGTGCTCAAGGCTGCCGGCTACAAGGTACGTGTCGCCACCAACGCCCAGGAAGGTTTGTCATTCCTGCGCTCGGGTCAGGAGGTCGACGTAATCCTCACCGACATCGAAATGCCGGATATGAACGGCTTCGAATTCGCCGAGACCATCCGTGCGGATCAGAAACTCAGCCACACGCCGATCATTGCTCTCTCGGCCATGATCTCCCCGGCTGCCATCGAGCGCGGTCGCCTCGCAGGTTTCCATGATTACGTCGCCAAGTTCGATCGCCCCGGCCTGATTGCGGCGCTCAAAGAACAGACCACTGAAGTTCGCCAGGCTGCGTGAGGGAAATCGCAATGACCACCACCACTACGACCACCACCACCAAGGCTCCGAGCGCTGACGGCGCGATTACCGAATACGTGACCACCATGATCGGTGGACAGCTGTTCGGCATGCCGATCTCGCGCGTGCAGGACGTGTTCATGCCCGAGCGCCTGACCCGCGTGCCGCTGTCCTCCAGCGACGTCGCCGGCGTGCTCAATCTGCGCGGTCGAATTGTGACCGCGATCGACATGCGTTCGCGCCTTGGCCTGCCGAAGAACGATGACGGCAAGCCGCCGATGGCTGTGGGCGTCGATCTCCGCGGTGAATCCTACGGCTTGCTGATCGATTCGATCGGCGAAGTCCTGAAGCTCGCCGATGAGAGCCGTGAGGTGAATCCGGTCAATCTGGATCCGCGCATGGCCAAGATGGCCGATGGCGTCCATCGTCTCGATGGGCAACTGATGGTCGTACTCGACGTTGATCGCATCCTTGAAATCTCGCCTGACAAGCTGGCCGCCTAAGACCAGCACTTGGACAATTTTGTCCGCGGTGAAAATGAGGCTCACATGAAGACATGTCTGGTTGTCGATGACTCCAGTGTCATCCGTAAGGTCGCCCGTCGGATTCTCGAAGGTCTCGATTTCGAGATTACCGAAGCTGAAGACGGCGAGAAAGCGCTCGAAATCTGCAAGCAGAACCTGCCGGACGCTGTTCTGCTTGATTGGAACATGCCGGTGATGGATGGCTACGAGTTCCTCCGTAACCTGCGCCGCATGCCTGGCGGCGACGTTCCGAAGGTCGTGTTCTGCACGACGGAGAACGACGTGGCCCATATCGCGCGCGCGCTGCATGCCGGCGCGAACGAATACATCATGAAACCGTTCGACAAGGAAATCGTGTCGGCGAAGTTTCAGGAAGTCGGCCTGATCTAAGTTCTACGCCGGAATTGCGTATTCCACTTCCGGCGCCCGCCTTTTTGTTTGTGCATTTGTTTTGTCAGTGCATTTGTCGCGTTGTGTTGCGTCCGGTGAGTTCATGAGTGTTGATGTGATAAGTCCTCCTGTTGTCGATTCGCGGTATGAGCCACTGCGAGTCATGGTGGTGGACGACTCCGTCGTCATTCGCGGCCTGATCTCGCGCTGGATCGAGGCCGAGCCTGATATGGCCGTCGCGGCGTCGCTTCGTACTGGTCTCGATGCCGTCAACCAGATCGAGCGCATCAATCCCGACGTTGCCATTCTCGATATTGAAATGCCGGAGCTCGATGGCATTTCGGCGCTGCCGCAGCTGCTGGCGAAGAAGCGGAATCTCATTATCATCATGGCGTCGACGCTGACCCGCCGCAACGCGGAGATCAGCTTCAAGGCGATGTCGCTCGGCGCCGCCGACTACATTCCGAAACCGGAGAGCACCCGGGAGATTTCCGCAGCCGACATCTTCAAGCACGACCTGTTGCAGAAGATCCGTCATCTTGGCGCGAAGGTTCGCCGCCTGAAGTCGGCGACGACGCCGTCGATCGTGCCAGCTCCCGCGGCGCGTGAGGCTGCACCGTCTTTCAAGTCCGTGACATCAGTCGCCGCGCAGGCGCAGCTCGTGAAGCGTCCTTTCAGCGCCACGATGCCACGCGCGCTGCTGATCGGTTCGTCCACTGGTGGTCCGCAAGCCCTGATGACGCTGGTTGCCGAAATCGGCGCCGTGATCGACAAGGTGCCCGTTCTGATCACGCAGCATATGCCGCCGACCTTTACGACCATTCTTGCCGAACATCTCGCCCGGGCCAGCAAGCGTCCGGCTCGCGAAGGTGTCGATGGCGAAATCGTCAAGGCCGGTCAGATCTATCTTGCGCCGGGCGGCAAGCATATGCGCGCCGTCAAGCAGGGTGCCAACATCGCCATCGCGCTCGATGACGGTCCGCCGGTGAATTTCTGCAAGCCTGCTGTCGATCCGCTGTTCACGTCTGCCATCGACGTCTGGCACGGCGCCATTCTCGCCGTCGTGTTGACAGGCATGGGTTCGGACGGCATGCGCGGCGGCAAGGATATCGTCGCGGCTGGCGGCAATGTCATCGCGCAGGACGAAGCATCGAGCGTGGTGTGGGGTATGCCCGGCGCTGCCGCCAATGCGGGCATCTGCTCGGCTATCCTGCCGCTCAATCAAATCGGTTCGAAAGTGGTTCGTCTTTTCTCGGGAGATCGGTCATGACACCGGCAGACTATGATTTCCTGCGCAAGTTCCTGAAGGAGCGCTCGGGTCTCGATCTGTCTGCTGACAAGCAGTATCTGGTCGAAAGCCGGCTGATGCCGCTCGCACGCAAGGCCAACCTGTCGGGCATTGAAGAGCTGGTCCAGAAGATCAAGAACGGCTCCTCCACGGTTGCGTCCGACGTGGTCGAGGCGATGACCACCAACGAAACCTTCTTCTTCCGCGACAAGCTTCCATTCGACCATCTGCGTGACGTCGTGCTGCCGGAGATGATCCAGGCACGTGCCGCCCGCAAGAGCCTGCGGATCTGGTGTGCGGCTGCGTCCACCGGTCAGGAGCCGTATTCGATCGCGATGACCATCAAGGAAATGAGCGCCCAGCTCGCCGGATGGCGGATCGAGATCATCGGCACAGATATCTCGCAGCAGGTGCTCGAGAAGTCGAAGTCGGGCATCTACACCCAGTTCGAAGTGCAGCGCGGATTGCCGATCCAGCTGCTGGTCAAATACTTCAAGCAGACCGGCGAGATGTGGCAGATCAATCCGGAGATCCGGTCGATGATCCAGTACAAGCCGCTCAATCTGCTGCAGGATTTCTCCAGCATGGGCAAGTTCGACATCATCTTCTGCCGCAATGTGCTGATCTATTTCGATCAGGACATGAAGACGCAGATCTTTGGCCGCCTTGCCAAGTGCACGGAGCCCGATGGCTTCCTGGCGCTGGGCGCCGCAGAGACCGTTGTCGGTCTGACCGATGCGTTCAAGCCGCATGCCGACAAGCGTGGCCTGTACCGTCCGAACGTCGTCCGTGCTGCACCGTCGATCGTGCCGAGCATGACACCTGTGGGTCTCAAGGCCGCTGCTTCGCCGGCGCGTTGAGCGCCGTCATAGGATCGCGTGCGGAATAAAGCGTGACATGTTGCCGGTGATCGGATTCTCATCCTCGCGGATCGAGAGCCCGCATGGCACCTCATCGACCAGCCAGCTGCCCAGCACCGGATACTGATCCGCAAAGTTCGGCAGCGGCATCAGCATCTGCCGGATGAAGCCTTCTTCGCCATAGGGACCGGGCTGCGCATCGATGGCGCTGCCGCCGCTCACCAGCGTGACATTGGCGCCTTCGCGCGAATAGAGCGGCTTGCGCACATAGGATGTGCCAAGCTCAGCGGCTGCAGCATCATCGTCGAAATAGGCCGGCAGCAGGTTCGGGTGGTTCGGAAACATCGCCCAGAGCAGCGGCAGGATGCCCTTGTTGGACAGAATGGCTTTCCACGGTGGCTCGATCCAGCGCGTCGATGCGCCTTTCAGACGGCCGCCGAATGCCTCGCGGAACATCCACTCCCACGGATAAAGCTTGAACATCAGGTCGATCGGCTGGTCCTCGAGATCGACGAAGTGCCCGCTGTCGGCATAACCGATGTCCTTGATGTCGATCAGCGCCGGTGTGAGCCCGCCTTGCTGCGCGACATCGGCGAGATACTGTACTGTGCCACGGTCCTCGGCATTGTCCATGGTGGCTGCGAGATGAATTGCCTTGTCGGTGCCGATCTTGCGCCAGGCCTCGATGAGTCGCTCATGCAGCGAGTTGTATTGATCGGCGCGCTTCGGGATGATCTTGCGCTCGATCGCCTGTTCGAGCCAGGTCCATTGAAACACCGCGGCCTCGAACAGTGAGGTTGGCGTATCCGCGTTGTATTCGAGCAGCTTTGCCGGGCCTTTGCCGTCGAACTGGAAATCGAAACGGCCGTAGAGACTGGGGTCGCTCCGTTGCCAGCTTGCGGCGATGAAGGTCCAGTAGGCCTGAGGAATCTTCAGCAGCCGCAGATAGCGCTCATCCTTGACCGCGCGGCTGACCAGCTCGCGGCACATCGCGTTGAGTTCGGCAGTCGGGGCTTCGATCTGGCGCTCGATCTCATCCAGCGTGAACGCGTAGTAGGCGCGCTCGTCCCAATAGCGGTCACCGGCCTCGGTATGAAATACGAAGTCCGTCGCGGCTGCGGTGGCCTGCCAATCGTCGCGCTCGGAACATGCGATGCGTTGCATGAGAAACTAGCCGCCGCCGGAGAAATGCGAGGCGAAGGAGCCGAAGCCACCATGGGTTACGTGGCTGCTGCTGGATGACGAGCTGTCATATCCGCCGCTGGATGATGATCCGGTGCTGGCGAAGTTGCTGCGTCCGGAGGAACTGCTGCTGCCCCCTGAATAGCCATGGCCGCCGGAGGATGACGACGAACTGCGCTGCTGACACTCCTGCTGCTGGCCGGCGATGGCCGCGCGGTTTGGGTCGCAATGTTCGCTCGGCATCAGCGCATAGGCGCCGCCGCCCAAAGCCATGGTGCCCATGAGCAGGAGCGCCACGTGGTTGGAGCGTTTGCGCGACGGGGCTTCCTCATGCATTGGCTGCACGGGTTGGCGCTTGCCGAAGTTCTTTGCGGGCTCGCTGGTCATGGCGAATACACCATGGAGGCCGCGTTCAGCACGCCGGCGGCAAGGGAGGCGAGCCCGAGCCAGAGGGCCGGGGCCATCTCGCCATTGGCTATGCGATCCGACAATTGCGGCACCGGAATGCGAAGAATGAAATAGACGGCGATCTGCACGATCAGCGCGATGATCGCCCAGATCAGACAATCGATGACATTGGCGGAGTGGACGATCGCGCTAGCCACCGGCAGCACGAAGCCGAGCAGGCTGAGCCCGAGTGCGATCGCAGCCGGCGCGCAATCCTTGCGGATCAGTGCGAACTCGTCATGTGCGGTGACGCGCAGATAGACGAAGAGATACAGCAGCACGGCGACAATGCCGGTGCAGAAATAGACCAGAAAGGCCGGCAGCCCGACCAGAGATTGCAGAACCATTCCGCCCCCGAAATGTGCGCCAAACATGATCGCTTGGTATTCGCCTATGGCATTCGTCGCTGTAAGCAAAGGGTGGGTTCATCCACGCAAACAAAAACCCCGCCTTTCGGCGGGGTTTCGTGAGAACTTTCGGGGAGTGACGCTTAAGCCGGTTTGAAACTCAAGCCGGGATGCGGATCTCTTCTTCGTGCGGCTCGCGGAGCACATAGCCACGGCCCCAGACGGTTTCGATGAAGTTGCGGCCTTCGGAAGCATTCGCCAGCTTCTTGCGCAGCTTGCAGATGAAAACGTCGATGATCTTCAGTTCGGGCTCGTCCATACCGCCATAGAGGTGGTTGAGGAACATTTCCTTGGTGAGGGTGGTGCCCTTGCGGAGCGAGAGCAGCTCCAGCATCTGGTATTCCTTGCCCGTCAGATGGACGCGCTGACCGCCGACTTCCACCGTCTTGGTATCGAGATTGACCACCAGGTCGCCGGTCTGGATGACCGACTGGGCGTGGCCCTTGGAGCGGCGCACGATCGCATGAATGCGGGCAACCAGCTCGTCCTTGTGGAAGGGCTTGGTCATGTAGTCGTCGGCGCCGACGCCGAGACCCTTGACCTTGTCCTCGATGCCGGCAAGGCCCGAGAGAATGAGGATCGGGGTCTTGATCTTGGACACCCGCAGCTGCTTGAGCACATCGTAACCGGACATGTCCGGCAGATTGAGATCGAGCAGGATAATATCGTAGTCGTAGAGCTTGCCGAGATCGACGCCCTCTTCTCCGAGATCCGTCGTATAGACGTTGAAACTCTCGGATTTGAGCATCAGCTCAATCGACTGCGCAACGGCGCTATCATCTTCAATTAGCAAAACGCGCATGCCAGTCCCCTTTAGTCGCCGCTCCGGGCGTCAGGTCGGCCGCCATACTTGCGGCACCAAAAAACGCCTACGAACAACTGATTCGGATCCTGACTGGATATGGTTAACAAAACCTGATTCTTCAGCGCAAGCTCTAATCGTGCAATTTTTGTCGAATCGCCATAAGATGTTGCAGCAAAGACTCTTTTTGTACCCGTACCCGCTCAAGCTCCACATTAAGAGCCGGACCTAACCGACTCCATCGACTCGCCCCTTCATTCTGATGGCGCGAATGCTCTCAGTCATCCAAGACAGTGACGTAATGATTAACGATGCGGGTAAACACGGGGTTAAGGCCGAGCCGGCAATGAAGCGAAACTTAAGGGTTTTGCAATGAAAGCCCTTGCGGAACAGATTACTGACCTCGATGGCGTCAATATTTACGGCCGGGTGGTCGGTGTTCGCGGGTTAATGGTTGAGGTGGCCGGGCCGATCCACGCGATGTCGGTCGGTGCCCGCATTACCATCGAGACCGGCACCAGCCGTTCCATCCCTGCCGAGGTGATTGGTTTCAGTGGCGACAACGCCGTCGTGATGCCTTTTGCCGGACTGGAAGGCGTACGTCGCGGCTGCCGGGCGGTGATCGCCAATGCCGCCAGCCAGGTGCGGCCCTCGATTGCCTGGCTCGGCCGCGTCGTGAACGCCATGGGCGAGCCGATCGACGGCAAGGGGCCGTTGCTGCAGGGCCCGGCACCGATGCCGTATCGCGCGTCTCCGCCGCCGGCGCATTCTCGCAAACGCGTCGGCGCGCCGCTCGATCTCGGGGTGCGCTCGCTCAATACCTTCCTGACCTGCTGCCGCGGCCAGCGCATGGGCATCTTTGCGGGCTCCGGCGTCGGCAAGTCGGTCTTGCTGTCCATGCTGGCACGCAATGTCGATGCCGACGTGTCGGTCATCGGCCTGATCGGCGAACGTGGCCGTGAAGTGCAGGAGTTCTTGCAGGAGGACTTGGGCGAAGAAGGTCTCGCACGCGCCGTCGTAGTCGTGGCTACTTCGGACGAGCCTGCACTGATGCGGCGCCAGGCGGCCTATCTGACGCTGTCGATCTCGGAATTCTTCCGCGACGAGGGCAAAGACGTCATGTGCATGATGGACTCGGTCACGCGTTTCGCCATGGCGCAGCGTGAGATCGGCCTGTCCGTCGGCGAGCCGCCAACTGCAAAAGGCTATACGCCGACGGTGTTTACCGAATTGCCGAAGCTGCTGGAGCGGGCAGGGCCGGGCACCGATGAAGGCTCGATCACCGGTATCTTCACGGTGCTGGTCGACGGCGACGATCACAACGAACCCGTTGCGGACGCCGTGCGCGGCATTCTCGATGGCCATATCGTGATGCAACGCGGTATCGCCGAACGTGGCCGCTATCCTGCTATCAATATCCTGAAGTCGGTGTCGCGAACCATGCCGCGGTCCTGCGATCCAGCCTATTTGCCGACGATCACGCGAGCCCGGCAGATCATGGCGACCTATTCGGATATGGAAGAACTGATCCGGCTTGGTGCCTATCGCGCCGGTTCCAGTCCGGAAGTGGACGAGGCGATCCGGCTCCATGAGCCGCTTGAGGCATTCCTGCGGCAACGCAAGGACGAAGTCTGCGGACTGGCCCAAGGCTATCAGCAACTGCAACAAATCGTTGGTGGTTTGGAAACGGAACGCTAACTTTGTCAGGCCATCATGACCCTCAGAGAAGAATTTCGGCCGGTCAGCCCCTTGCGGTTGTCCGGTTGTGTCCCGCGTTGAGACTGGGACTTCTGGGGAGTATGAGTCGATGAAGTCACGTGACACCCTGATCCGCCTGAAGAAGTTCCAGGTCGATGAGAAGCGCCGCCGGGTCAATCAGATCGAAGGCATGATCGCGGATTTCCAGCGCATGTCGGTCGATCTCGAGCGCGAGATCCAGACCGAACAGGATCGCGCCGGTATTCAGGATCCCACTCACTTTGCCTATCCCACCTATGCGAAGGCTGCGATTCAACGTCGCGAGAACCTGACACGTTCGGCCGATGAGCTGCGCGTGCAGCTCGAAGACGCGAAGGCATTGCTGAGTGAAGCTTTCGAAGAACTCAAGAAGGTCGAACTGCTCGACGAGCGCGACCAGGCCCGTGCACGCGACGAAGAGAACGCACGCGAACAGGCCGACCTCGACAGCATTGGCCTGATGCGTGCCCGCATCGGCGCAGTGGCCTGATCCGCAGAAGCGGCGAGCCAACGAGCCTCAAAGATTGAAGTCATCAAGCCCGGGCCGCGAGGTCCGGGTTTGCTGTTTGTGGTCTATCCACAGCATAAACAGCGACATGGCCCGCTTGCTATAATCTATGTTACGACAGGTAATACCGCCGGGCGGCACCTCCGTAAGGCGAAAGGTATATTGAGGTTGGGGAGACGTAATGCTGACGCCGGCTGAGCTGGTCTGGCTTCTTGCCGCAGTTGCCAAAGGGGATGAAGCCGCCTTCGAGCGACTCTATGCAGCGACGCGCGCGAAACTCTTTGGCGTCGTGATCCGTATCTTGCGCAGACAGGATCTCGCCGAGGAAGTCATCCAGGAGGCCTACGTCAAGATCTGGAACAGCGCCGGGCAATTCAATCCCGGTGTTGCCTCGCCGATCACGTGGATGGCGTCGATCGCTCGTAACCGGGCTATCGATGTCGTTCGCAAGAGAAGCGAAACGTCTATCGAGGAAGAGCCGGCTGCAATGGAAGTGGCAGCCGATACACCTGACCCGCTCGCGCGACAGGAAATGACCGAAGAATTGAAGCGCTTGTTGGAGTGCGTGGGCCGGCTTGAGCCGGACCGGCAGAAACTGGTGCTGCTTGCTTACTACAATGGTTGGAGCCGCGAACAACTCGCGACGAAGTTCGAAGCGCCGGTCAATACAGTGAAGACGTGGCTGCGCCGCAGTATGATGGACATCCGGGAGTGTCTGGGACTGACATGATGGCCTATAGCGAAGACCATATCGCGCTTGCCGCGGAATATGCGCTTGGCACGCTCAGTGCCGAAGAGCGCGTGCAGGTCGAGACCATGATGTCCGTCGACAAGGATTTTGCCGCTGTGGTCGAGGCGTGGGAGCGCAAGCTCGGCGTTTTGAATCAGATGGTCGGCCTTGTCGAGCCGCGTCCTGAAGTCTGGGAGAAAATCCGCGTTGCGATCGGTCTGGCCGGTACGCAAGAAGCGATCGTGCATCCGGAAGCGCCGCAGCCGGTCGCTGCAGCGGCGGTCGTCGCTGAGCAGCCTGCGATAGACCGTTCGACGCTCGATCGTTCGAACGTGATTGATTTCTCGGTCCAGGCAAAACGCTGGCGCGGTGTCGCCACCGGCATGACCGCCGTTGCCGCTATGCTTGTTGCGCTGATTGCCGTACAGGCCTATCGCCCCGAATTGCTGCCGGCGGGTTTACGCCCGAAGGCAGCGCAACAGGTGGTGCAGGCGCCAGCGCCGGTAGCGCCGCCCGCAGCAGCTCAGTCGCAATACGTCGCCTTGCTGCAGACCGACGCTGCGTCACCCGCATTCATCCTCACTGTCGATGCGGCGACCAAAAACTTTACAGTGCGCAAGGTTGGCGCCGAACCGCAGGCCGGCAAAAGCTACGAGCTCTGGATTGTGTCCGACAAGCTGCAACGCCCGCGTTCGCTCGGCGTGATCGGCAGCAACGACTTCACATCGCGCGCTGCACTCGCTGCCTATGATCCCGATGTCGTCAATCAGGCCACCTATGCCGTGACCGTGGAGCCGGAAGGCGGTTCGCCGACCGGTGCAGCCACGGGCCCGATCGTTTTCACCGGCAAGCTGATCGAAACGGTGCCGCCGGCACGGTGATCGTTTGGCTCTCTCGTCATCCGGCATTGGTCCTATGTTCGTCATTCCGGGGTGCATGAAAGCGGCAAAGCCGCTGAAGTGCGAACCTCAGTCACTCCGTGGGGAGTGACGTGGAATCTCGATGTGTGTTGCTCCCACTGTCATTCCGGGGCGCGGGCGCGCCTTCGCGCACGTGAACCCGGAATCCCGACATGTTTTGCGCTGAACATGTCGAGATTCCGGGTTTGCGTCCGGCAAAGTGCCGGCCGCGCCCCCGGAATGACAATGGGAAGAGGAAGGCTTTAAACATTTTTTCCTATTGTTCTTGACAATATCCCCAACAGGATTATCCTCCGCTCATCCGGTTCGCGAGGGGCGCTTCATGAGGCGTCTTGAAGTGGGACAGGGATGCGGCGCCTGCGGGTGTGGGGTGACGTACCCCGCGCACTCGGGAGGCCTTGGGTCACCGTCCGGCCCCACTACGGGGGTCTGCCACTCATGCTGGCTGGACGTGGCATTGGTGAACGGCGGGAAACCGTCGGGATCAGCGGAGTGCGGAGCTCTGCGCCTTTGCCCGGAAGAACGGTCCCGGGGACAGAAATCGCCGCGGTGGCGCGCCGTGAGGCGTTGCGCGGTTGCAGCTTGCCGGCGTTCCGGCGGAGCGGATCGCGACAGAAACCACCCCTTGCGCCTCACGGCGCGCTGCCACCCCTCATATTTTCGAGGGGCACTGCTCATACCTCGGACGCGCAAGCGCCGCGAGACTGCGAGAGTTTGGCTGTTTGATATTTGAATCTGTGATGGCGCGCTGGCGCGCAGAGTATCCCACTGCGCAGCTGCGCTGATTGAGGGAGGGAGAAGCAAGAAAGCACCCCACAAAAGAAAAACGCCCGTGGGGAGCGGGCGTTTTCCATTCAGAAGTCCACTCGGGGGGAAGTGGAGCTTCTATGTATTCACCTGACGACCTTGGGGGACATCGCCACGCGAATTCCTGAATTCCTTAGCGGACCATGCTGGCGTTCGAAGTAGTGACAGCAACCGGCTGGCCTGCTTTGATCACACGAGCGCTCGCGGTCTGGCTGTAGCCTTCGTCAGCATTCATGCGGGCCGAGATTCCGAAGCCTGCCACGAAGATACCGGCGACCAGAGCAACGATCACCACCTTGAGGTGGGTCATGCGATCCGCGCTGTAAATCGAGTGGTTCATTGGAAACGCTCCCTGCCGTCTTACTCTGCCTACGACCGTTTGTGTCGTGTCCGCGTCGGCAGGTTCAACTCATCACGCATAGGAAACGTGGTGTTGGGTCGTTCCGTTCCAAATAGTCGATCACAAGGCAGTGATAAGACGTGATCCGGCGCGATTGAAGCACCCGGCTTGGCCCTGAAATTCATAAATTATTATTTATTATCAGAGCGTTGAGATTGATTCGTGCCGTCGCCCCGAAATGGCCTCGGGATGCGACATTCTGGCAAATCTCTTGTCTGTGACGAATTTACATCGGTTTCGGGCAAGGTTGCTAGCCTCTTGCCGCCGAATCAGACGCTTCCGACGGTCTTCAGGCGCGCACGGGGGTGGATTTCCGCCTGGGACAGCACGGTGGTTTGCGCACGGAACCGTTCCACCAGCGAGCGCACGAACGGCCGGATCGAGGCCGAGGTGACCAGCACCGGCGCTTCGCCTTCGCGCGCGGCCTGTTCGAAACGATCGCGCACGGTGGTCATGAACTCCGACAGCTTCGACGGCTGCATCGCGAGACTGCGTTCTTCGCCGGTGCCGATGATCGATTCCGCGAAGGCCTGCTCCCACTGCGCCGACAGTGCAATGAGCGGCAGGTAGCCGTTGTAGGACGTGTTCTGCGCGCAGATCTGTCGCGCGAGGCGCGCACGTACATGCTCGACGATGGTCGACGGGTTGCGCGAGAAGGCGAGGGCGTCGGCAATGCCTTCGAGGATGGTCGAGAGATCGCGCACCGAAATACGTTCGGTGAGCAGCAATTGCAGCACGCGCTGGATGCCCGACACGGTGATGAGCGACGGGACGATATCCTTGACCAGTTCGCCTTGTTCCTTCGGCAGGTCCTTCAGTAGCTTCTGCACTTCGCCGTAGGACAAGAGGTCCGACATATTGCCCTTCAGCAGCTCTGTCAGATGCGTCGACAAGACCGTGGCGGCGTCGACCACGGTGTAGCCCTTGAGCGAAGCTTCTTCCTTCAGGCCGGCATCGACCCAGGTCGCGGGCAGGCCGAAGGTCGGCTCTGTCGTGTGAATGCCCGGGACGTTGACCTGATTACCACCGGGATCCATGACCATGAACTGGTTCGGCCAGATGCGCCCGGTGCCGGCGTCCACTTCCTTGATCTTGATGATGTAGGTGTTGGCTTCGAGCTGCACGTTGTCCAGAATTCGGACCGACGGCATCACGAAACCCATTTCGACGGCGAGCGACTTGCGCAGCGCCTTGATCTGTTCGGTCAGGCGATCGGTGCCGTCCGGGCCATTGACCAGCGGCAGCAGCGCGTAGCCCAGCTCGATCTTGAGATCGTCGATCTTCAGCGATGCGGAGATCGGCTCGTCCGCGGCGGCGGCTTGTGCGGCGGCGGCGGCGGCGGGCGCTGCAGCCTGATGCGCGACTTCGGCACGCGCAACCTTGTTGCGCTTGTTGGCGGTGACGGCGAGGTAGGCTGCGCCGCCGCCGAGTGCGAGGAACGGCAGCATCGGAATGCCCGGCAGCAGCGCCAGCGTCAGCATGACGCCGGCCGACATGCCCAGCGCCTGCGGATAGCCGGAGAATTGCTTGATCAGCGTCTTGTCGGCGGCGCCGGTAATGCCCGCCTTCGAGACGAGCAGGCCTGCGGCGGTCGAGACGATCAGCGCCGGAACCTGGGTGACCAAGCCGTCGCCGACGGTCAGCAGCGTATAAGTGCGGCCGGCTTCCGAGAACGACAGGCCCTGCTGCGCGACGCCGATGATGATCCCGCCGATCACGTTGATGGCGGTGATGAGCAGGCCGGCAATGGCGTCGCCGCGGACGAACTTGGAAGCACCGTCCATGGCGCCGAAGAAGCCACTTTCGTCTTCGAGGTCCTTGCGGCGCGCCTTGGCGGTGGCCTCGTCGATCAGGCCAGCCGACAGATCGGCGTCGATCGCCATCTGCTTGCCGGGCATCGAGTCCAGCTGGAAGCGTGCCGCGACTTCGGCGATACGGCCCGAACCCTTGGTGATGACGATGAAGTTCACGATCACCAGGATCGCGAACACGACGATGCCGATGACGAAATTGCCACCCATCACGAAATTGCCGAACGCCTCGATGACGTGGCCGGCCGCGGCGGTGCCTTCGTGGCCATGCGACAGGATCAGGCGGGTCGAGGCCAGGTTCAGCGACAGCCGCAACATGGTCGAGATCAGCAGCACGGTGGGGAATGACGAGAATTCCAGCGGCGTCTGGGTGAACAGTGCCGTCATCAGGATCAACACCGACATGGTGATGGAGATCGCGAGGAACAGATCCATCACGATAGCTGGCAGCGGCATGATCAGGACGACAAGGATGATCAGAACGCCGAAGGCGAGGCCGATATCGCCGCGCAAGACGTTCGTCCTGATGCTGGCGAAGTCGAAACCGCCGCTCTTGGGTGCGCCCAGACCCTGACCCGCGATCAAATCCGTCATCGATGTCGCTTCCCCGCGCGAATGTCGTTCGCGACTGCCGAACGTCTGCGCGGCGGCCGAAGGGCCGCCGATCCGCAAGTGAGGCACCGCACTGGCATCCACGGGCATTCCCCCGGTCAGCTGACGAGACGCGACTCCACTCGGCAATTTTTGCCGTGTGTATGGTTAGCAAAGGGTTAACGAGGCGTTACTGACCGGCTTTGCCACAAGCCCGGAGCCAGTTTTGGCCGAAACGGTCTGTTGCACTGTTTCTGCATGCCTAATCCTTCGGCATATCGCTTGACCCGTGGGCACACGCCGAGGATGTTGCCGCCGTGACCATCGCGACCCCCACTTCAGATTCGATGCCGTTCCTGCCTGACTCCCGTCAGGCCTGGATCAGGCTGTCGCTTGCCTTGATCATCGGCTCACTGGGGTCAGTGGGCATGTGGTCGGTGGTGGTGGCGCTCCCGGCCGTGCAGGCCGACTTCGCGGCCAGCCGCGGCGCGGCGTCGCTGGCCTTTACCCTGACCATGGTCGGCTTCGGCCTCGGCGGCGTGGTCGCCGGCAGGCTCACGGACCGGTTTGGCATCGTGGCCACGATTGCGCTTGCGACGGTGCTGATGGGCGCCGGTTATCTTCTCGCGTCGCAGTCCACGGCGCTTTGGCAGTTCAATCTTATTCACGTGGTGATCGGGGCAGGATCGTCGGCAACCTTCGGGCCGCTGATGGCGGAGGCGTCGCACTGGTTCGAACGCCGGCGCGGCATCGCGGTGACTGTCGCTGCAACCGGCAGCTATATCGGCGGCACGCTCTGGCCGCCGATTGTCAGCTGGGGCATTCTGACTTTTGGCTGGCGCTCGACGCATATCAGTGTCGGGATCGTTACAACCGTCCTGATGCTCCTGATGCTCGCGGTTCTGCGCGCGCAGATGGGTGCAGTCACACGGCGTAGTCACGTCAATGCGCCGCCGCCCAAGGTCGATCTGCAGCTCAGCAACAATACACTGACGACGCTTCTCTTCGTGGCCGGCATCGGTTGCTGTGTCGCCATGGCGATGCCGCAGGTGCATATCGTCGCTTATTGCGGAGATCTCGGCTACGGCGTGACGCGCGGCGCCGAGATGTTGTCGCTGATGCTGGCCTGCGGGATTGTCAGCCGTGTTGGCTCGGGTTTTCTGGCCGATCGTATCGGTGGCATTCGCACGCTGCTGATCGGCTCGTTGCTGCAGGGATTCGCACTGCTGTTCTATTTGTTCTTCGACAGCCTGGCTTCGCTTTACATCATCTCGGCGATGTTCGGCCTGTTCCAGGGCGGTCTGGTGCCGGCCTATGCCATCATCATCCGCGAGGCGATGCCGGCATCGCAGGCGGCTACGCGTGTCGGTATTGTCATATTGGGCACGGTAGGAGGCATGTCACTTGGCGGCTGGATGTCGGGCGTCATCTTCGACGCTACGGGCTCCTACGCGGCAGCGTTCATGAATGGCCTCGCCTGGAATGCACTCAACGTCACGATCATCACGGCGCTGATGCTGCGGGCGCGCCGCAGGTTGATTTTCTCGTCGGGGACGTCAGTCGCCTAAGGCGTCAGATCCTGCACCGGCGGCATCGCCGGAAATCCATCGATCGGCACGTTTTCGAGCGCGCGTTTGGCCGGGCCGCTACCGAACATGCAATCAAGCGTCGGCTCCGCAATCGCCGTCATGGTCCGCGGGATCAAGCTTCGTTTGTCCGGCGGCAGCCAGTTCTCGTTCAGCGTGGGGACGCCGCGCTCGGTGACTCCGTAGAGGATAGCGTCGAGGATATCGCGATCGCCGATCTCGCTGATCAGCGCGGTGCGGACGCAGTCACAGATCGCTTCGGGATGCGCATAGCGCGACACCATGAAGGGCGCGCAGAGTCGGATGAACTCGCCGCGCGGATCGGGCATCAGGGACAGGCGACGCGTGTCAGTCATCGCGATGGTCGACACCCCGCACGCCAACAGGCTGCCCAGGACAATGGGAGACAGTGTGCTGAGGGACAGGTACCGCAACAAATTCACCCGGGAAGCAACCGTAGGACGAGAGAGGTGCAGGACCTATTATAGATGATGTGAGGTGCGAATGTGAATGCCGCTGTGAGGTGTCACACAGCTTGGCCGACTTTCAGCAACATGCAGCCGCTGATCTTCAGGCTGCCATCCGGCTGCGGCTCCAGCGTGTAGAGCGCATCCCACGGCACACCATCGGCATCGACGATATGGACTTTCTGCTCAATTGTACCGTCAGATGTGTTGCTCTCGGTGAATTCGAAGCTGCGATGGCGATAGATGGGTGCATAGGCGTTGCGCACCATGTCCATGAAGCTGTCGGGATCGGTGAAAATGCTCTGGATGCCGGGGGCCGCGAACCCATAGGCAGTCACAGCATCGTCGCGCGCCAGGGCATCGGCTTGGGAGCTGATGATCTTCTGCGCCGCCGCTACATCCTCCGCAGCACGGACAGGCGATGCGAGGCCGATCGCTATGACGACAAGAAAGAGGAGGCTGCGCATAGGCTCACTTGCTCAAAGTGTTCTTGTAGATGACGCCGTCCTTCATGATGATTTTGAAGTTATTCGCGGGATCGGCAATCAGGTTGATGTTGTCCAGCGGATTGCCGTCGACAAGCAATAAATCCGCGAGCGCGCCCTGTTCCACGACGCCGAGCTTGCCGGGATAGGGATTGCGCTTGCCGGACAACGCCAGCAGTTCGGCGTTTGTCGATGTCGCCATGACCAGCGCTTCGGCGGGGGTGTACCAGCGCGTCAGCGAGGCCAGAATTGCCCCCTGTTGCTGCGCGAGCGCGCGCGAGAACAGCACGTCGGTGCCCCACGCCGTCTTGATCTTGTACTTCCTTGCAAACTCGTAGGACCTGGCTATGCCGGGCCAGACCTCATCCGCCTTGGCCCGCTGGACTGAACCCACCGGAAAGCCAAGCCTTAGGTCCTCGGGGAGGGGCTGCAAGCTCAACCAGATGTCCTTCTCGGCAAGCAGCCTGGCGGTCGCCTCGTCCATCAGCATGCCGTGTTCGATGCACTTCACGCCAGCGGCAACGGCTCTCTGGATCGCAGCCGGAGTAAAGGCGTGCGCGGCGACATATGTGCCCCAATTCTCGGCCGCTTCAACGGCGGCGCGTAGTTCGGCCTCGGTGAAAGTGGTCACGTCGACCGGACTGAAAGGTGACGACACGCCGCCGCCCGCCGTCAACTTGACCTGGGAGGCGCCCTGCATGAGTTGCTCGCGCGCGCGCAGGCGCACCTCGTCAGGGCTGTCCGCGACGATCGCGCCACCGACCTGCTCCATGCGGGTGAGCATGCCGCCGATCGTGCGTGGCAGATCGGTTAGCTGCCGGAAATCCCCATGCCCGCTCGTGATAGTGATCATGGCGCCGGACGGATAGATGCGCGGGCCCTTGACGATGCCCTCGTCGATGGCACGCTTGAGGCCGAACACCGGCCCGCCAACATCGCGAACCGTGGTGAAGCCGCGCATCAGAGTATCGGTTGCTTCGTTGCCGGCCAGCAGATTGTTGTAGCCGACGTCACCGAAGGCCTGTGCCGGCGTCACCCGTATCAACATCGCGTGCCAGTGATTGTCGATCAGGCCGGGCATCAGCGTATGCCCGTTTCCTGCAACACGCTGAGCGTCTGCGGCCGCTATCGGTGCCGTAGAAATACGCTCGATGACGTTGCCCTTGACCAGTACATGTGACGGAGCAGAAAGAGTGGCGCTTCTTCCGTCGAAGATTCGAACATTTTCGAAGAGCACATCGCCGGCGCTCGCGCTGGTGCAAAATGTCAGCGCGAGAATTGCCGCGAGCCGTCGACTACCGACAGGGAACAACATGAGCGTTCTCCGAGCAGTAAAGCCTGCACTATGGCAGATACCAGCGTCCACTTGAAGGTGGCGCCTCCACCGGTGGAGCTGCGATCCCGGCTGATGTTACGGGGAATCCGCTCGGCCAGACGTGAATATATCTGGTTGCTCAAGCTCGTCTGGCATCGCCCATCCTTCAGCCATCAAAGCGACATGGAGCGCGGTTCGAACGTCGGGCGGCTCAATTTTCCCGACAGTCGCCTCATCAAGAACAGCGATCAGCTTCGTCCACCGCGGCGTTGTCTTGGCTTCGCTGTCAACGTAACGCTGGACCCATCTAACCGCCGCCAGGAGAGAAAAGATCGTGCGGTTCCTCGCCGGGGTTTGCCCGGGCGCCTCAGGCATCAATCGAATTGGTTCAAAGATCATTTGTACACAAACCGACTGCTGAAATTCGCTTCATCGTGCCACAGAGCCGGCAATACGCAATGGGTGCCGGCATGACACGCAGCAACTGCACGTCGCCCTGAAGGCCGTGATCAAGCGCGCGATCACCGTCCTGGATGCGCTGGGCGACTCCGAGATGCGATTTCAAAGCCAGGGGCAGGAGCCGGGCGATCAACGATGCTGAGCTAGCGTATGGCTATACTGACTATACTGAAGCGACGATGCAGTTCATCCCGACCGCGCGAGATTGCAGGCGCAAAGTCTTGGCACATCGATCCAACCCTCTCCGCTACTGACGAAGATCCCCGGAGTCGGGATCGCCAAAGTGTCCGCCACCGGCAACGATTGTCTCACCGGGCTTGAGGCCGGCTCATGCGGGCGATCAGCAAACGCTTCAGAGGAAGAATGCGTATCGAATGGATTGGCTGCAAAAAGCAGCCCCTCACAGACTGGTTCTAAAACACCAAATCACTGGTGGGCCCGGAGGCCAACCCGCTTAGCCTGCTCTTCTGCGCATTAGGTGTCAAACCCCCGAAACATAAGCCAAATCGGGCCAAGAGGCACAAACCTCGCGCTCCAGCTTGTTCGGTTGTTTGATAGCTTCGCGAGCAGACAATGACGAAATCTGGCGATGTAAAGCAGGCTCAGCCGTTCTCAATCCGATTGACGGAAACTGAAAAGGAGCAGCTACGCAAGCGCGCGGGTTCGATTCCGCTAGGCGTATTTATCCGCAATTTGGTGTTCGGCGATGAGCGGGTCATTGCCGTCGCGGCCCAACGTTACCCTCTAAAAGATGCCGAGCCTTTGGGCCGGTTGCTTGGGATGTTGGGCCAATCTCGCTTGGCGAATAATCTCAATCAGCTAGCTAAAGCTGCAAATCAAGGCAGTCTGCCGGTGACGGCAGAGTTGGAAACCGATCTTAGCCAAGCCTGTGCCGACATCCGCGAGATGCGGCATTTACTGCTTCGCGCCCTTGGCATGCAGATACTGGACGCAGTGCAGGACGATTCGCCGCTCGCGGACAGTTTCGCCGATGCCGTTGGGAGGATCCAGAAATGATCCTCAAAGCCTCGCAACGCGGCGGGCCGCGTCAACTCGCGGCGCATCTGCTCAATTTGGCGGACAACGACCATGTCACCGTGCAGGAATTACGCGGTTTCATAGCCGACGACCTGCACGGCGCGATGACTGAGACCCTCGCCATTTCGAAAGGCACCCGCTGCCAGCAGCCCGTCTTCAGTTTAAGTCTCAACCCGCCCAAAGACGCTGAGGCATCAATCGATGACCTAATTGCCGCCGCCGACAGGGCAGAAGCGGCGGTTGGTCTCGAAGGCCAGCCGCGCGCGATCGTCATTCACGAGAAAAACGGACGGCGGCACGCCCATGCCGTCTGGTCACGCATCGACGCGGCGGAGATGAAGGCGGTCAATCTGCCGTTCTTCAAGACGCGGCTGAACGACCTCGCCAAGGAACTCTACCTCGAACACGGCTGGGAGCTGCCGGATGGCCTCAAAGAAAACGGGTGGCAGAACCCGCTGAATTTCACTTTGGCGGAATTCCAGCAAGCCAAGCGGCTTGGTCTCGACCCGCGCGAGATCAAGCAAGTCTTCCAATCCGCATGGCGGCAATCGGATGGCTTGCCCGCATTCAAGAATGCGCTGGAAAGCCATGGCTATTTCCTGGCGCAAGGTGACCGGCGCGGGTTTGTCGCGCTTGATGTTCACGGTGAAGTCTATTCTGTCGCCCGTTTTGTAGGCGTGAAGACGAAAGAACTTGGACAGCGCCTGGGATCGCCGTCCACGCTTGCCAGCGTCGATGCGACGCGCCAGCGCATTCAAGCGCTCGGTGGTGACCGGGCGCGGCAGACGATTGCCGCGCAACGGGACGCCAATCGCGCCAAGGTAACACCGTATCGCGAACAGTTACGGATGCTGGTCAAGCATCATCGCAAAGAGCGGTCCATCCTCGATGACCGACAGGCCGTGCGCCGCATCGCCGAAACCAAAGCGCGCGCGGACAAATTCCGGCGCGGCCTAGGCGCGGTCATGGATGTTCTGACCGGGCGATTGTTCGCGACCAAAAAAGAAAACGAACGCGAGGCTTATGACTGCGCCTTGCGCGACCGCGCACAGCGCGAAGGCCTCGTGTTCGCCCAGATGAAAGAGCGCGAAGCGCTGCACCGGCACATCGCAGAAATGGAGCGCACACACCGGCAAGAAAACCGCGAGCTTGTCCGCCGTTTTATTGTGTTCGCACGCGTCGCGCGCGAGAAACATCACGATCTTGGTCTGTCATTGTAGGAGTACGAAACCATGGCTAGGACATTTCCACCGCGCGGCACTGGTATCGTCGGTGCGAAAGAACAGGCCCCGTCGCGGGTCTGGGCGAACGCGAAGGCTCTGGGCCATCATTGGGACGATGCTCCGGGAAAGATTAGCCTTGGGGTTTTCGAGGGACGGATTATTGCCGAGCCTGATCGGCCTCGTGCACCTAAAGGCAGCGGCGATGACCGGAATATCGTGACGCTAGCAGCGTCCCGCGCTGGAAAATCGTCGTCGGTCCTGATTCCCCAGCTTAAGCGATATCTGGGGTCGGTATTGGTGATCGATCCGAAAGGCGAACTGGCGCGGCTGACGGCAGATTATCGCTCGGCGGTTCTAAAACAGAACGTCGCCATCCTCGATCCGTTCGGCGTCTCTGGCTGGCAGTCGTCATCCTATAACCCGTTCGATGAACTGGACTCGGCCTCCGACACTTACGTCGATGATGTCGCGCTCGTCGCGGATGCGCTGATTATCGATGCCGAGAAGGACCGGCATTGGACTGACTCAGCCAAGAATCTCGTTCGCGGCATCATTCTGTACATGGCGCTTACGGGCGAATGCTCGCTGCCCCGCATGTACGAAATTCTGCTGGGTGCTGAAGGCTCTTTGATGTCGCCCGGCAAGGACGACAATCTGAATGATTTCTTCTTCGTGCGTATGGCGGCGAAGGAAGGCTTCGATGGCCGGGTCGCCTTGATCGGGCAATCGTTTCTCGACAAGTCCGAAAGAGAGTTGAGTTCGGTTCTCTCGACTGCCCGCGAGCAACTGGCATTCCTACATTCGCGCCCGCTCGCCAAGGCGCTGAAATCGTCGTCGCTGCGCTTGAAGCATCTGAAGTCTGCCCCAACCACGATCTATCTATGTCTGCCCGTAACGCGGCTTGCGACTCATGCGCGGTGGCTACGCCTTATCGTCACGCTGACGCTGATCGAGATGGAGCGCGACCAGACCATCCCGCGTCATCCGGTACTTCTCATGCTCGAAGAGTTCGCGGCATTGGGCTACATGCGCCCGATAGAATACGCCGCCGGATTCATGGCTGGGTTTGGTGTTCGCCTATGGACCATTCTGCAGGATCTTTCCCAGCTTAAGACGCACTTTCCCAAATCCTGGGAAACCTTTCTTGGCAACGCCGGAATCCTACAGACCTTCGCCGGCGCTGACATAACCACAACGGAATACATATCCAAGCTGCTCGGCAACACGCGCATCGTCGATTCCCGCGATGTTTTTGTGTCCGGCGAAGCGCGCGGCCAAGGCGATATCGGGAGGCGCGATCATGTCGAGAACACGCGGCTACTCGACCCTGGCGAGATATCGCATTACTTCGCCCGCGAAACCAACCGACAGCTCATCATCGTGCCAGGTCAGCCGCCGATCTGTCTTGACCGCTTCGAACCGGAGCCGCGCAGATGAGCGAGATCGTTCGAACGCACGATACGCAAGGCAATCTGATGTCCTGCGGCTATGCGTGGCAGGAGGAGCGAAGTTACGTGACCCTTGCTGCGGTGGTCGGCGTCGCAATCGGCGTCGGCGGAATTGTGTTCTGCATCGCTATGGCGATGAGAGGACACCAGATGCCGATAACTGTCTGGCAAATGACGGCGACATTCGTATTGAGCACGGCGATTGGATACGGTGGGTGTCAACTTTGGGATGAGTGGCGCTATGCGGAACGGTCGATCATCTTCCACCGCGACGGGCGCATTTTGATGCCAAGCGGTGTGCCGGGGTATTTTCGGCAAGATCATATCGACGGCTCGCATCGATACATCACGTCGGTCGGCAAGCTGTCCCACAAGCTGCCTGAAAGATCCAACGTGACGTATTCGGTCGGAATGTACGCGAGGAATGGCAACGTCATTCACATCACCTCGAAAGACTACAGCCACGACTTCGCGCATATGGTCAGCGTTCAGGCGATGAATGCTCTCCAAGAGCTGCGGGATACGATCACTGACCCAAACTACTTCGAATATCCGCCTTCCTCGAATTCTTGAAAGAAGCGTTTCCAAAGGGAACGCCTGACGAGTTGGCGGCCTTCATCGATTGAAGCAGGCTCATTTGGCTACTGCCACATGCGCTCGGCGATTTCGCGCTCTTCCGCGCCAATAACCTGAAGATAGATGGCGGTTGTTGTCATGCTGGCATGTCCCATCCAGCGTTGAACGAGATTTAGAGGAATCCCAGTGCGGATGGCATGGACGCCAAACCCGTGACGCAAGCCTTTCGGAGTGGCGTGAAGCCCCGGGTTGATCGCCGCCTGGGTCATGACAGCCTTTACCAACTGCCACGCGCGGCTTCTCGACCAGCCCCAAAGGCGCGCGCCGGGAACGGATAAATCGTGGAGTTCCTGCAATCGTTCGATCAATGCCGCTGGGACAGGCACTTGACGGATGACGACGGCCTTCTTTCGCTTCTTAAGGCTACGCAGTGCAATGGATGTTTCGCCGGTCTCGATGCTCGACGATATCAGATTCAAACCTTCGCTGATCCGACACCCCGTAAAGGCGAGCACGAGGCAAAAGGTCCGCAATTCTAACCGGGGACACTCCATGGCGGCGGCAATGAAACGCGTCCGCTCCGGACCGTTGAGATATTTGCGCTGGCCGTTCGCCGAATACAGGCTTGCCGCGTAAGGCTGGGTAATTGTGTGCATTTTTCGCTCCTTCGGACGACGATGTCGTCGAAAGTGCGACAGTCTTGCCAATTCTGTTGAATGCCACGAAGCGCTGAAAATCTTGCTATTTCGCGCTCTCGATTGCCGGACCTTTTAGCAGGTCACTGAATCCGGATCAAGAATCCCCGTGCCAGAATTTGTGATGCGACAGAATTGGCAATTCTGTTGCGCGCCTCAAATGCCCACCCGGACTCTGCCTACAGGCGAACAACAGGGGATTTGCGATGGATCAGAACGAGGCGCGAGCCATCTTTGGAACTGTCTTCAGTAGAGGTGCAGGACTATGGGTGACAAGCATCTTTCTCGCGCTCTTCGTCCTCTTTCATCTCTTTGTGGCGGGCTTCGAGATGACTGATCTCGCTTACTGCAATGTAAGCCCTGCCAGGCTTCAGCTGTTCCAGATATTTGGGCCGGTACTTGCCTTTGTCTTATTTATCGGCTTGCGTGCGGCCATCCCGGGCAAAACCCAGATTCCGCGCATCGTCGCACTAAGTCTGATCGCCGTAATCGTCGGCATCAATCTTTGGTATTACTTCAGCCGCGCAAGCGTCGTTTGGGCGTCAGACCTGCCTCAAACCAGCTTCTGCAAGTTCGCCCAGGAGATCTTGCCGTTTGAGCGATCGCGGTGGGGACGGTAAGCGTGGACGATGTGATCGATGCGGTTGCGCTCCAATTCGGAGTGTTGCCCGCAGAGATTGTATCCAGCATACGGACGCGGGAGGTTTTGCCCGCTCGCCACGCTGCGGCGTACCTCGCGAGCAGAGTAAGCGAGCTAAATTCGATCCTGGTCGGCAGGCAGCTGGGCGGACGGGACAACACACTTGTCGATCTTTATCGCCGCTGCGCCATACGTCGAATGGCCGGAGATATTGCGTTCGCAAATTCGCTGAAGATATTGCAGAAGCGGCTGTCGGACTCGTAATGGGTTCTCAGAGGCGGGTTGCTCGTGCAACCGACTAGCCCAGCGGCAATGAGCGGGGATCGGCCCGTACAAGGCCGCAAGCGGATGGCTGGCGCGGGCTGGAGCAATGCGACGACACGGGCCGACGCTTTCGTCCAAAGGACTTGGCCTTGACGGCAGGGGTGGCACACCCCGCTTACTTGAGCGACGGATCGTCACCGAAGGCAGAGACAAGCGTTCCGCTGTTTTGCAATACCGGCTTGGCTCGGTAAGCGCTAGCGACTGAACCCGGTCGGTAATTCCGCGCGCAAGCTGGTGGATGCGATTCGGAAGAACGGGTCCGTCCCGAAAAAGCAGACGTGCTGTGCTGGACTCGAACCTGCGGCAGGGCCAGTCAGATCTGTGGTCCAATCCGACACCACCCGGTCGAAATCCCTTATCGGCCCAGAATACGATCGGACTAGATATGGGATATTTTGGTACATTATAGTCCGCAATAATATACAGCAAATTCAATAGTTTATAATCATTGTGGACTAGTAACATGAATTATACTGGATGTTAGTCCGCGGTGATGCTACGATGATTCTCAACATGAAGAGGACACCGTGGCGGACAAGAAAGTGTTTGAAGGAAAAGAAGAATTTTTGACGCTGGCGCGACTCGCGCTCGGTGAACGCGCTCAAGATGTGCCGCTTTATCTTGGAAAGATTGCGCGGAAGTACCGCGAGGCTGCTCCGGAAGTGGCAGCGGAAATTGGCACCCTCCTGAAGAATGTTTCTGGACGAAGCTCCGCGCTTCGCAGAGAAACTGCGACGCCACTTCCGGTCGATAACGACTCCCGCTTGCATCTAATTCGAATGGAGAAGCCCGAGCCAGGAATGACGGCTCCAGTGTTTCCTCCAGCCGTGTCGCGCGACATCGGAACTCTCATCAAGGAACGCCAGCAAGTCGAACTGCTGTCTGATGCTGATCTGGAACCAACCCGGTCTGCTCTATTTGTTGGCCCCCCCGGCGTTGGAAAGACGATGACGGCGCGATGGATCGCATCGCAATTGGGGTTGCCTTTATTCATTCTCGATCTGTCAGCTGTGATGAGTAGCTTCCTTGGACGGACGGGCAACAACGTTCGCGCCGTGCTGGATTACGCTAAGCGTCAACGCTGCGTTCTTCTTCTCGACGAACTTGATGCTATTGCCAAGCGGCGGGACGATGCGACAGAAATTGGCGAACTCAAACGACTTGTAACCGTTCTCTTGCAGGAAATTGACGAATGGCCTGCGGACGGCCTTCTTCTCGCGGCCACAAACCATCCCGAACTTCTAGATCCGGCCGTATGGCGCAGATTTGATTCCGTGATCAACTTTCCTTCACCAAATCGGGATGATGTGAAGCGCGCGATTGTTGAATATCTCGGCAAACAGAGCGGCGTCAGCGACGAGTGGATTGGCATTTTGTCCATGCTGCTCCACGCTTCCAATTTCAGTGACATTAGAAAACGGGTTACAGGGATCCGTCGCGCAGCGACGATGAACAACGTTGATATAACTAAAGAGATTGAGGGTTATCTCCAGCGCGCAGTAGAATCCATGCCGCACGTAGAAGTTATTTCGTTAGCAAAAAGACTTTACGCGGTTGAAGGCATGTCGCAACGCAGGGCAGCCGAGTTGACAGGTGTCAGCCGTGACACATTAAGAAAAAGCGACAGTAAAGACTCAAAAGATTTAGGCCAGGAGGCTTCAAATGGCTGATAAGCGGAATTTCTTTCTGGGCAAGGGCGAACGTCTTACTGAGCCGGTGACGCCATCAGGCCGCAAGCTTGATAAGGAGCCACCGTACACGTTCGATGAAGCAAGGTCACGCTTGGCCCCGATGCTTGATCGGACAATGCGGGCTTTTGCAGAGCTTCCGGAAGCAGCGAAGCCAAAAGGCGAAGTGGTCGGCGGAATCGTTTTGAATCCAGAGTACATTGCCAAGAGCTACTACCCAGAACGCGTGCTGAAATATTACGGCCTGAAATCTGTCGGTAGCAAGCCGACGCTAGTCACGCCGGAGAAACGCAGTCGTGGGAGACCGCCGGAAGAAAAGCCGACGACGCGGCTCTATGTTGCTGGTGCCGTTAGCAACTTCCGCAGATTTCTGGCAGACATTGAGCAAGGTTCGATTGTTGAATCCGTCCAAGGTGATCTGACAGCGATGGAACAGGTCGATGCCATCGACGCGGAATCTAAGATCAAGGGGCGGTTTACGGACGCAAAGATAAGCCCGCTGGAAGTCGTGCTGCATGCGAGCGAGTTCCGCAGCGACCTATACATCATCGACGCGTTTCAAGATTACCTCGCATCGTTTGGCCTGGAAGCGGATCTCGATCACCGTTTTCACGCGGGTGGACTGTGCTTCATACGGATGCGCGCGCCGCGTGAACGCTTTACCCAAATCGCGAAGTTCTCTTATCTTCGAGCTTTACGAGAAATGCCTCGGCTGCGCGATTTGCTGCCTCTTCGTTCGCTTAAAACGAGTAAACTAGCGCACGTAAAGTTGCCTAGCGGCGCAGCGATGGATCCGAATGTCCGTGTGGCTGTGTTTGATGGAGGGATGCCGGAGGGGACTATTTTGGAACCGTGGGTAACGCGGTTCGATCCACCCGGTATTGGAGCGCCTGTGCCGGAAGCCCTCGAACACGGTTACGCAGTGACGAGCGCAGTGCTGTTTGGTTCGCACAGCCCCGGCGAGGCATCCGCCCCTTTTGCCAATGTGGATCATATCCGTGTCTGGGACGAAGACTCCGGATCGGATCCGCTCGAACTGTACGACGTTCTTGAGCGCATCAAGAATACGCTCGATAGCTCCCCGCAATATGACTTCATCAATCTCAGCCTTGGACCTTCCCTGACTGTAGAAGACGATGACGTACATGCGTGGACGTCAGTGCTCGATGAATATCTTGCGGATGGCAAGTGCGTGGCAACCGTGGCCGTTGGAAACGACGGGGACGCTGATGCAGCGCAAGGACTCAATCGGATTCAAGTTCCGTCTGATACTGTCAATGGCCTCGCTATAGGTGCCACGAATTGCGAAGAATTGGTCTGGAAGCGTGCAAGCTACAGCTCGGTCGGCCCCGGCCGAAGTCCCGGCATTGTAAAGCCGGACATCGTTGCGTTCGGTGGTTGTGAGGACACGCCATATTGGGTGCTTGGTCCGAATTCCGGGACCGCACTGGTACCACAATGCGGCACAAGCTTTGCCGCTCCGCACGCCCTTCGCATTGGAACTGGTGTCAAAGCGAGTTTCGGCGGCTCGCTTGAGGCCTTGGCCGTTAAAGCCCTCATGATCCACACAGCGGAGGAAGGTCAGGAGCCGCAATCCGATATCGGCTGGGGCCGCGTTCAGCACGACATCGATAAAATCGCGATTTGCCCGGACGGAACTGTTCGCGTCGTCTATCAAGGCGAGTTGACCGCCTCAAAATATCTGCGGGCCGCAATTCCACTGCCTGATGTGGATTTGAAAGGAAAAGTAAATATCAAAGCGACGCTTTGCTATTCGACAGAGATCGACTCCGCCCATCCAGGAACTTACACCCGGAGCGGGCTTGAGATATTCTTCCGTCCGCATGCGGAACGATTTGCCCCGGAAGCGGCACATCCGAAGACCGAAAGCTTCTTCTCCATGTCGAAACTTTACGATCACACAGAAGAATCCATGCGTCGGGATGCCCACAAGTGGGAAACATGTTTGCATGGAAACCTGAAGAAGATGGGAAAAAGCTATAAGGACCCCGTGTTCGATATTCACTACGTCGCTCGCGACGAGGGCCATGTCGAGCACCAAAGCCCGAAGATCAAATATGCTTTGGTAATAACGATCGAGGCACCGAAGCACGCTGATCTGTATGATCTGATTGTCCGAAAATACCGTAACATCCTTGAGCCGATGCTGCCGATCCAGGTGCCGGTACAAGTTTTGTGATCTAGTCTCTACGACTCGTGTGTGTGTCGGAGCGGCGAAACGTCCTGACTCAATGGGGCCGGGGAGAAGCGAAGTTTCCCGCGTGCAGTTCATTCGCCGTCGCGTTTAGCGCTAAGGTGGACGAAGGGGCAAGACGCTAGACCATAGGGGGTCGGAGCAGCTTGCAATTGCGACATGTGCTAGAATTGCAGCCGGAAAGGTCAGGATTGCGGCTATGTTAGCGTCAACTCAAGAAGAGCGGGAAAGCGTTGAGGGGTATTTTCTTTGGCAATCACCGAAGGCTTCCATCAGTTTCCTGCAAAAGGTCTATTGCGAAACCGTTGCCGGTCATAAGCATGACGTTTGGGACGTCCATGCCAGTGACGGGCGCTGGTGGGTGATCACCAATCCGACCAATCTGTACTCCCAGACCCAATTCCCCAATCTTGATTATGCGGTGACCTTCCATCTGGGGCTGTGCGTTCGCATCCCCAGAACGGACGAGCAGGAAACGGCAGACGCCTACTTCACGCCTTTTTCGACGCTGTTGAATGAACTTCACAGCCTTCCGGATGCCTTGGGTCAGGCAAAGAGCTTGTCTGACTATCAGGGCATTGGCGTTAAGTGCAGAGAGCTGCTGCTGTCCTTCGTCGGCGCAGCGCAGGATGCAATCATATGGCCTGTGGAGACGCCGCCGCAAAGGGCGAATTTCCGGGCTTGGGTCGATATCATTTTCGACACCGTATTAGGCGGCCAGTCTCAACAGGAACGGCGGCGGTTGTTTAAATCGCTCTTCAACGAAGCATGGACCTTCGCGAACTGGCTCACGCATACGAAAAGCGCGACTTGGCACGATGCGGAAGCCGCGCAGACGACCGTGGATCATGCAATCGGCTTCGGCACATCGCAATTGCTACGGATAATCCGGCTCGTGCCTGAGCAATGTCCGAAGTGCGGTTCACCAAATCTCTCGCCGCAGGAAGCGAGGCCCGACGAAGTCCCGGACACCGTATGGGAGCGGCCCGCGTGCGCAGATTGTGATTGGACAGGATTGCCGGTGCGCGTTGATCCGGATTCACCGCCACGGCAACTCATCACCCGAGAGGGCGGCGAAGACACGGGCGAATGCATCATACCGAACGTGCCGCTCACAAAACTTACAAAGCCAGCCGGGCAGGTCTAAGCACAAATCTTCGGTGCGGCGGTTTAGAGCGCTGTATGGCCGGATGCCGCAGACGAAACGGCGGTCGTGGTTCGAAGGGGCGCGAAAGCCCCTCGTCAGGAGTCCAGATGGGCACGAAGGCCCTTTGGTCGTCTTCAGGCGCGAAAGCCTCGATGCAGGTTTCCAAAGGCGGCAGATGCCTTTAGGTCGCAGGTCCAGCGGCGATGACGTTAGGTCTTGGGTGGGTCTCGGGAGCGGGTCAGGAACGCCCATCCCGAGCGCGATGAAACGGGCGAACGTTTCGCTGGCGTCGTCGAGGCTCGATGCCGAAAGGCGCGCCATGAGCCGGGGGGATGCAACGGGGGCGCGCCAGCGGGACCCCTTGCCAAGATGGTGCGGGTATTACCGCACACATCTTGCGATGCGAAGCAACGAGCCATGTTATAGTTCAATGACTTCAGAATCGGGTTCTTTGATGCCACGAAACAGCGAGGCCAAGTCTAGGCCCAGTCGATCCACAAAGCCTGAAACCGGGGGCCGCGTTGCTGGCGGGCTTCCGCAACTCGATGCGCCCAAGACCGCCGCACAGATCACAAATCGTAATCCTCGAAAGCGCTTCAAGTTCGAGGTGGACGCGTTCATCGCTTGGCTACGGACGAAGGGTTTTATTCTCGATGGTCGTGAGCGTGGACATTGGAAGACTCATGGATGGGCGATAAGCACGTCCGCCGCTTCATATCGACCCTTAGATCGATCAAGCCGCCGCCAAAGTACGCCCTCCAGAGAAACCGCCCAACGTGAGGCGAGGGAAGCGCTATTTCGAGCCTTTAAGAGCGACGCATTAGGCAGTTCGGCTCGAATGGCTGGTACTGGGCTTGCGGTTAGTAAAGCAGCCAGGGTCCTGGGGCTGCAACGATACAGAAAAGGCCATGTTTCGGACGGCAAGGAAGGAAAAGTTGAATTCCAAGCCCTGAAAACGGTAACCTTCGAAAATCCTCTTGCAAGCGAAGGACCCATAGGCAGAAGCGGCACCACAAAAAAATTCAGAAATGCTTCCGATAGCTCGGTTCGCAAGCTGCCAGCGCAACCCAAGCTTTGGAATCACGATTTCAGAGGGAAAGCTGCGGGTGAGCGAGATAGAGTTTTAATCGCTCATATCGAGGAGGTTTATGGTGATTACCTTCCTGAACACGCTAACGCGATGCGCGAGTATCTTAAGCGCAAGGATCCGAAGCTGCTAGCTACGCTTAAAGAATTTGGTTTCAAGAATTTGCCGGAAAATCTCCGTATGCCCTCCATCCGTCAGAAGGTCGCCGAGCGCATCGCTCGTGCAGCAGCGGGGGGGTACGATGAAATGACCTCCGAAGAGAAAAAATCCGTTCGCACTGCAACGCAACGCCGCCTTTCACCCAAAATATAACATTACCCTATCAGTAGGGGTCACATGGCGAAACACCTCCTAGTTTGACATATGGAGGAGTTATGGTAATCTACAGTCCGTCCGCTGGATTGGAGCCATCTATGACCTGTTCTTGGATATGGCGACTGGAGAGAGACGCGCGCCGAATCTGGTGCGTCGGCGGTCCTACGATGACGGCCATTGAGGTCGCCGAGCAATTGGGTTGCTCAGCAAGCGATCTACACACCGCTCTCAGCCATATTCCCCAGCTTGGCTTTGATGCCATTCGTAGCCGCGGTTTAGAGATGATGCTTGCAGCAGACTCGGACGCTGGGAAGTCGATCGGTTTTCTTGCGAACGGGGACGTATCTGAAATCTTGGAACGAGATCAGGACGAACGCGACAGGCTTTCAGCTGAACGTGCGGAGCTTTGCAAATCTTTCGGGATACGGGGTTTGTCGCCCACTGTAGTTTTACATAAAGACAAAAATAACAAATAAAAGGACAATATTCCTAAAATTCCTTGCTTTCAGGCTCGTTGTTCCGGCATGATTGTTCCGGTTTTGTTCTATCGTTCAAACCGGAGGATGAGAGGAAAGAAGCAGTTGACCACGGATAGCCCCACCCACAAGAATCGAGACGAGCAGAAGCTCTTCGTGAGAATGGTGGAGCTGGTCGAGCTGCTGGCTCGCGCGGCGGCCGAGCGTGATTTCGCGCAGCTGCCAAACGGCAAACGCTGGATGGACCCTAAAGAAAGAAGAAATTAAATGTCCCTGCGCATTGCGATCTACAAGCGTTATTCGAGCGATCTTCAAAATCCCACTTCAATCGAAGATCAGGGTCGGCTCTGCCGGGCTTACGCAAAGCGCAATGGCTGGCAAGTAGTCGCAGAGTTTGACGAGTACGAAAAATCGGCGGGTGTGGGATCATTACACACGCGCACGGAAATCAATTACTTGATGGCTCGCGTCATGAAGGGCGAATTCGACATTATACTCAGCGAAGCGTGGGATCGCATCGCTCGTACCATGGAAGATGGTGCGGGCCTCTACAGCCGTGCGAAATTCGCACGAACGCGCTTTGTCACCGTGCTCGAAGGCGAAATCACGCCGATGCACATCGCGATGAAAGGATTCACGGCGGAGAGCTATATTTCCGATATGGGCATCAAAGTGAAGCGCGGTCAGGAAGGCCGCGTTCTCGCGGGCAAGATTGCTGCTGGTAATTGCTACGGCTATGTCGTGAGCAAGAATGTTGATGCCAAGGGCGAAATCATTCGTGGTGAGCGCACGATCAATCGGGAGCATGCCAAGGTAATCAATCGCATATTCAAACTCTATGCTGACGGTGTATCGCCCAAAGCGATTGCTACGCTGTTGAACAAAGAGGGCATTCCTGGCCCGGTTGGAGCAGAGTGGCAACCGAGCACAATCTATGGCAACTGGCATCGTCTCTCTGGAATCTTGCGCAATCCTCTATATGCAGGGCGTTACGTTTGGAACCGCGCCAGCTACCCAAAAAATCCTGATACTGGCAAACATGTCAGTCGTACAAATGACCTTGCTGTGCGAGTCAGTGCAGATATGCCCGAACTGCGCATCGTTGACGACGAACTTTGGAACCGCGTTCAACAACGTCTTAACAAGACGCGTGAGCAGGTGAGCGAGGGCAGAAAACCGTTTTGGGCGTATCAGCGTTCAAAATATCTTCTCTCGCACCGCCTGAAGTGCGGGTGCTGCGACAGTGGCATGTCGAAAATTTCAAACCTTATGTACGGCTGCTCCGCAGCTCGTAACAAAGGCGATACTGTTTGCACGAACCGCCGCAACATTCGTCAAGATCAATTGGAGGCGGCGGTCTTAGCGGCCTTGCAGAATGAATTGATGAAACCCGAGCTTCTCGCGGTGTTCTGCAAAGAGTACACCGCTCACATCAATCGACTTCGCGGACAACGAAACGGCGATGTCGCAAAGCATAAGCGCGAGCTTGAAAAGCTTCACCAAGAGGAACGCAGAATTATCGAAGCGATCAAAAATGGCTTCTACAACGAAGCGCTCAAACGTGAAGCAAATTTCATTGAAGATCGAAAGAGCGAAATCAGACGTTTACTGATGGATGCGCCGGAAGAGAAGATTTTTCTGCATCCGAACATGGCTGAAAAATATCGGAAGGAGGTATCGAAGCTGGTCCAGGCTCTCAACGATCCGAAGCAGTTCAATGAGGCAGCGGAATACGTGCGGGCGCTGATTGACAAAGTCGTACTGACGCCCGATCCAGATTCCGATACCGACCTCACGATCGATTTATACGGGGACCTTGCCGGGATTTTAAATATCGCCAGAACAGACAAATCCTCCGCTCCAATCCTAGAGGAGGACCTCAAGCATTTTCGAATGATTGTTGGCCCCACCGACAAAGTCGGCGGAGCCAACAATTTCTCATCAACCCAACCTAACCGTGCAGTCAGGCGGGGTAAGCTGGTAGGCCCGGCAGGACTCGAACCTGCAACCAGACCGTTATGAGCGGTCGGCTCTAACCATTGAGCTACAGGCCCCGCCGGCGTCCAGCGGGCGTGAGGACCGGGGACGGCGGTGCAGGCATTCCTTATATCGGCCATCGCCTGTCGGCAATGCCGCGTTCCCGGGGGCGGAACTTTGGCCGGGCGGTGGCGTTGGCCCGCGCAATTTCAACGTCGGGAGGCGCGGGTGTTTCGCTGGGCTGTCATCTGTCTGATCATTTCTCTGATTGCCGGCGGCCTCGGCCTCACCAACATCTCGGCTTTCGCCAAGAAGCTCTCGATCATCCTCTTTGCGCTGTTCTTCCTCGGCTTCCTGGCTTTGCTGGGCTTCGCCTATCTCGTCGCCGGGGCGGTCAGCAGTTCTGAACTGCTGCCCGCCATGGTCGCGGTGAGCGTCTAGCTCAGTCGCCCCCGGATCAACCGACCCTGGCTCAGTCGACCGAGACGCCGGCGAATTCCACCACCTTGCGCCATTTCTCGGTTTCGGCGGCAACCAGTTTGCCGAATTCCTCGGGCGTCATCGGCTTCGGCACACCGCCGGTCTCGGCGAGCCGTGCGATCAGCTTCGGATCCTTCAGCGCTTCGCCCACAGCCTTGTTGAGGGTGGCAATCACCTCCGGCGGCGTGCCCTTCGGCGCGGAGATGCCGTAAAAGCCGATGGACTCGAAGCCTGGCACCGTCTCGGCAATGGCCGGGACATCCGGCACGATGGGCCAGCGTTGCGGCGAGGTGACGCCGAGCGCACGGACAGTGCCGCCCCGCGACTGTTCGAGCGCCGTGGGCAGGTTGTCGAAGATCAACTGCACCTTGTTGGAGATGATGTCGGGAAAGGCGATCGCCGAGCCGCGATAGGGCACGTGGATCATGTCGCATTTGGTCATCGCCTTGAACAATTCGGCTGACATATGCACCGAGGTGCCATTGCCCGATGACGCATAGGAGATCTTGCCGGGATTGGCCTTGCAGTAGTCGATGAACTCCTGGACCGTTTTCACCGGCATACCATTCGACACCACCAGCATATTGGTGAGCTGCATGATGCTCGCGACCGGCACGGTGTCGCGGATGAAATCGTAAGGCAGCTTCTTGTACAGCGAGGCCGAGATTGCGTTGTTCGGCGCGACGAACAGCAACGTGTAGCCATCCGGCGCCGAGGTCACGGCCGCGGCAGCGGCGAGGTTGCCGCCGGAGCCGGCGCGGTTTTCCACCACGAATTGCTGGCCGAAATGATCCGACAGCCACTGTGCCATGATGCGCGCCACGATATCGACCGGGCCGCCCGCAGCGAAGCCGATCAGCCAGCGCACCGGGCGATCCGGATAGCCGGCAGCGGAAGCGGGGAGGGTTGTCGTGGCAAGGCTGGCGAAGCCGACGAGACACAGCACAGCAGCACGCAGAAAAGCGATCATAGTTCCTCCCAGACATGGAAATCGCAGCGCTGATGCGCGACGTCGTTCGATCGGGCTTGCTGCCCGTTACCTCCATGCTTTCATAGAATTCGGATTTTGCCTACAAGCTTGGTCGAACGATGCAGGCTGATCGACGTCGAGGTGCCCATGAAAATGATGCCGCTTGTTTGCGCAGCGTTCCTGACTGTCACGACAGCCATTGCGCAGGAGGGAGCCAAACCGATGTCGACCACCACGCCTCTTAGCTTGAGTCTCGGCACGGCGACGCCCGGCGGCGGCTTCCCGCTCTATGGCGACGCCTTTGCCGAGGTGATGAACAAGGCCGATCCGTCGCTGACGCTCGTGACGCGCAACACCAAAGGCTCGACCGAGAACATCCCGTTGCTCGAAGCCGGCCAGCTCGATCTCGCGCTGGTAGCCGGCGAGCCCGCTTACGAGGCGTTCAAGGGCATCGGCCGGGCGCCGACGAAGCTGAAGATCATCACCGCGCTCTATTCCAATCCCGGCATGTTCGTGGTCCGCGCTGACAGCCCCTACAAGACGATTCGCGATCTCGTTGGCAAGCCGATCGCCTTCGGTGCGAAAGGCTCCGGCCTCGTATTCCTGTCGCGCTATGTGCTGGACGGGATCGGCCTCGATCAGGACAAGGATTTTCAGGCGGTCTATCTCGACCGCGCCGGCGACGGTCCGGCGATGGTGCAGGACGGCCGCGTGGCCGCATTGTGGGGCGCAGGACTGGGCTGGCCCGGCTTCAAGGCCATGAGCGAAAGCCCCGGCGGCGCGCGCTTCATTGCGCCCGATGCGGCGGAGATCGCGCAGATCCGCGCCAAACATACTTTCCTCAAGCCGATGCTGGTGGGCGCCAACAGCTATCCGAACCAGCCGATGCCGATCGCGTCGGTGGGCTCGTGGAGCTACATCCTCGCGCGCGAAACGCTGCCGGATGAGGTCGCCTATCGGCTGGCGAAGACACTGCACGGCGCCGAAGCCACGCTCGGTGCGCGGCTCGCACAGGCGAAGGAGACGACGGCATCGAATACGGTGGCGTCAGCGCCCGATGTGGCGCTGATCCATCCCGGGGTGCTGAAGTATTTCAGAGAGATTGGGGTGGTCAAGTAGCGTAGTGGATCGCTCTTGCTTCCCCTCTCCCCCAGGCGAAGCGCAGCTTCGCTAGGTGGGAGAGGGTGGATGCGCGCCGAAAGGCGTGCAGACGGGAGAGGGGGCGCCACGAACTCCGAGTTTTGTGCACCCCTCTCCCGTCCGCGCTTCGCGCGGCCACCCTCTCCCGCAAGGGGAGAGGGAAAGTGGAGCGCCGCCGATAGTTTTCGTCTACTACTTCTTCCCCAATGCACAGGCCGGGTCCGGCGGCCCGAATGCTTCCTCACCGGAAATCTTCGCGAGGATCTTGTAGTAGTCCCACGGATACTTGGACTCTTCGGGCGACTTGACCTGTACCAGCATCAGGTCGTGCACCATCAAGCCGTCCTCGCGCAGTCTGCCGTTGCGCGCGAAGAAATCCTCGATGGGCTTCTCGCGCATCTTGGCGGCGACTTTCAGCGGCTCGTCGGTGCCGGCTTCCTTGATGGCATTGAGATAGACCATGGTGGAGGAATAGACACCAGCCTGCCACATGGTGGGCATCCGCTTGGTCTTCTCGAAGAAGCGCTTCGACCAGGCGCGAGTTTTGTCGTCCATGTCCCAGTAGAAGGCGGTGGTCAGCAGCAGACCCTGTGCGGTCTGTAGCCCCAGCGAGTCGATATCGGTGATCAGCGCCAGCAGCGCCGCCATCTGCTGGCCGCCCTTGAACACGCCGAATTCGCCGGCAGTCTTGATCTCGTTGATGTTGTTCGGCGGCCCACCGGCGATGCCGATGATCTTGGCTTTCGAGGCCTGCGCCTGCAGCACAAAGGACGAGAGGTCCGACGCGCCGAATGGCGGACGCACCGAGCCGATCACCTTTCCGCCAGTCTTGGTGACGACGGCAGATGCATCGCGCTCCAGCGCATGGCCGAAGGCAAAATCATCGGTGATGAAGAACCAGCTGTCGCCGCCGCGTTTCACCACTTCCTGCGCGGTGCCGACGGCGAGCGCACGGGTGTCGAACACCCATTGCATCGTATAGGGCGAACAGAATTTGCCGTGGAAGTCTGCAGCGCCGGTCGAATGGGTGATGAACAGCCGCTTGCGATCGTTGGCGACGTTCTGAACGGCAAGGCCGACGGCAGACACCGGCACGTCGACGATGAGATCGACCTGATCGACATCGTACCAGCGCCGCGCGAGACTGGCGCCAACATCGGGCTTCAACTGATGGTCACCGATGATGATGCTGATCGGCTTGCCCAGCACGGTCCCGCCGAAATCATCCACGGCCATTTGCGCGGCCGTCACCGAACCCTGGCCGGAGGGCGTCGAGGCCGGACCGTTCATGTCGGTGAGCACGCCGATCTTGACGACATCGTCGGAGACCTGGGCGTTTGCGGATGTGGCGAGCAGCGCAAGCGCAAAAGCGCCAGCGAGTGAAAGTTGTGTGACGGTCAGTCTTTTCAAGCGCATGAATATTGCCTCCCCGGTGCTTTAGCTGTGTTACGCGTCACATGCACGTCCCAGCTTTGGGCCGATCATGCAGCAGGTGTGAGGGCGCAACAAGTACGATAGCGCATGAAATCCAATGCTTGATATAGCAGGCGAGCAGAGCCCATCACGACGCTTTGACATATTGTAGTTGTATGCTAGTTGCCGCGCGCAGCGGAAATCATCACAACGCGCTCGCCTTTCGATGGGGCGGAATGCAAAGTTGCCGTGCCGGATCGAACGAAGTGCGATCTCAACACGACACATGCCTGCGCCTTGCCAGAGGCGCTTGACCGATAACCCGTTCGGCACGTGTAAGGCTCCATGAGCTGTGGACGGGGAGATCAAGGACCTTCGGTAAAGATGCCGACGCGATCATCCCAAAATCCTGAATACCGAAAGGCCGCCTGTGCAAAAGACTGCGTTTTCGTCCAAGGACTTGCCGCTTCATCTCGGCGAGAAGGCCAAGTTTGACTTGTGGCAGGATATTCACGTTGCGGAGATCTGGTCGGTCGAATACGCGGTGTCCGACAAACTCCCTTTCGAAGCTGTGATCGAAGCTACGAGTATCGGGCCGGTGGTTGTCGGCCAGATGGCCGGAACGATCAGGCAGGCGACGCGAAAGGAACGCAACATCGCCGATGATAGCAATGACAGCTATCTTCTGCTGATCAACAAGGCCGGCACTGAATTGACTGGCGGGCAGGTCGGTCGGGACTATGCTGTCGGCCGGGGAGAAGCGGCCCTCGTCACTGCATCCGAGCCCTTGCAAATGCTTGGCGCCGACGAGAATGTCTGGATGAATGTGGTGATCCCGCGCGAAGTTCTGTCGCAAGCATTTCCGCAGATCGATACCAGGCTGGCGCTAAAAATCGGGGCCGACAACGAGGCGCTCGCTCTCCTCAAACGTTATTGTCACCTTCTTGAAACCGGCCCGGCCCTCGTGAATCCGGGTCTCATTGCGCATGCGGCAACGACGATCGTCGACCTCATCGGTCTGGCGACGGGTGCGAAGGGCGGGACTGCCGAGCTGGCGGGTCTGCGGGGGCTCCGTGCGGCGAGGCTGCAGGCGGTCCTGGCGAATATTGCAGACAATTACGCCAACCACGGCATTTCGGCGCAAGGCGTTGCGCGGGAGCTCAAGCTGTCGGCGCGTTACGTTCATGATCTCTTGCAGGAGACCGGCATCAGCTTTTCTGAACGCGTGCTCGAATTGCGACTGCAGAAGACCTACAGGATGCTGCAGGACAGGCACAGCAGTGCAATGCGCGTCAGCGAGATCGCCATGATCTGCGGCTTCAACGATATCGCCTATTTCAATCGCTGTTTCCGCCGCCGCTTCGGATGCACGCCGAGCAGTGCGCGATAGTCACTACACGATCACGCAGTTGCACGTGCGCAATGACGATTGGCGCTGTTAACCGATCAAGCGTTGCCTGACGGGCACACCGTTCGGGAAAGCAACGCGTCTCTCTCCAGGACAATTCCTCTGCATTCCAGCCCAAGACAGCGCCTCGCAGCAATGCGACTTCTGGTGCACGGCTACCGGTTCGCAAGAGGGAATATATGTCTCCACGTTCGACGACCAGCACCATCGAGAGATCCCGGCGATACCTGACGAATGCCAGTCATCTGGCGCTCGCGATTGGCTGCGTGGCGCTTGTGTGCATTGCCTTGCCCGCTCCGGCCATGGCGGTCGATTGGACGGGGACGATATCCACGGACTGGTACACATCCGGAAATTGGGATCTCAACGCGATCCCGACGTCAGTCCAATCGGTCGTGATCAACACCACCGGCCCCAATGCGACGCTGATCAGCGGCGGGACGGCGGCGGCCGGCACAACGAATATCGGCCTGAATAATACCGGCATGCTGACAATTTCGAACGGCGGCACCCTGGCGGGCGGTCAGGCCTTCCTCGGCAATCTGTTCGGCTCGGTTGGCACTGCGACCGTTACGGGCGCGGGCTCGGTCTGGAATGTTGAGGGAATGGTGGTCGGCTATCGTGGCGCCGGCACGCTGAATATCCTGAACGGTGCGGCCGTCGGCACCTCAGTGTGGGAGTTCTCTATCGGAGATCACTTTGGTGGTTCCGGGGCGGCGACCGTCGATGGTGCAGGTTCGATTTTGACCGCCAGCGATTTTGTTGTTGGTAACGGTGGAACAGGCACGCTGGTGGTTTCGAACGGCGGCACGGTCGTTGGTACAACATGGACGAGCTATATAGGGCAGGCCGCAGGTTCGGTTGGCACGGCAACGGTCACAGGCCCGGGCTCCCATTTGATCGTCGCCAATAATGGCCTCGCTATCGGTCAAATGGGAAACGGCACGCTCACGATTGCAAATGGTGGTGTCGTATCGGTCAGCGGCAATGTGCTTCTTGGCTTTCAAGCAGGCTCGGTGGGTACGCTCAATATCGGCGGCGGCACCGGAGCGGCGGCGACCGCGCCGGGCACGCTCGATGGTGCGTCTGTCTTTTTCGGCAACGGGACCGGCGCGATCAATTTCAATCATACGAGCACCGGCTATACTTTTGCCCCGGATATCAGTGGGCCCGGATCGATCAACCAGCTTGCCGGCACAACTATCCTCACGGGCGATTCGGGCGGCTTCTCCGGCGCGACCAGTGTGACCGGTGGGCGGCTGGCCGTGAACGGCTCGCTCGCCAATTCGGTAGTGACGGTGTCGGGCGGCGGCATCCTGGGCGGCACGGGCACGGTCGGCGGCATCGCGGCCAATAGTGGCGGCATCGTCGGGCCCGGCAATTCGATCGGTACGTTGAACGTCAATGGCAATGTGACGTTTGCAGCGGGATCGATCTATCAGGTGGAGACCAATGCAGCCGGGCAGTCGGATAAAATTGCAGCGACAGGAAGCGCGACGCTGAACGGTGGCACAATCGTCGCCTCCGGTGCCGCGCCTCTCGGGAGCCAGTTTACGATCCTGACGGCAGCCGGCGGCATCAATGGCACTTTCGCCAGCGCCAGCGGAGCGACGGTGACGCCGTTCCTGGCCTACGGCCTGACCTACGATGCAACCAACGTCTATCTTGGCGTCAGCCGCAGCAACGTCACCTTCGCCTCGGTCGGATCGACCCGCAATCAGATCGCGGCTGGTGGAGGAGCAGATAGTCTACCGGTTGGCAGTCCATTGGTGGGCGCACTGGTGCAGCTCGATGTGGCGCAGGCCCGCGGGGCCTTCGACCAGATCTCTGGCGAGGTGCATGCCTCGGTCAAGGGCGTCATGATCGAGGATAGCCGCTTCCTGCGCGAGGCAGCGATCGATCGGCTGCGCGCTGCGTTTGACGGCGTCGGCGCGGCTGCCGCGCCGGTCACGACCTATGTCAACGGCCGCCCCGTGCTTGCACCAGCCGCCACCGACGGCATTGCGGTTTGGGGCCGCGGCTTCGGCTCCTGGGGGCTGTGGAACGGCGACGGCAATGCTGCAACCGTCAAGCGCGATATCGGCGGCTTCATGGTCGGTGCCGACGCGCCGTTCGTCGATGGATGGCGCGTCGGTGCAATCGGCGGCTACAGCCGATCGAGTTTCCGCGTTGGCGATCGTAATTCCTCCGGCGCCAGCGACAACTACCATGGCGGCCTCTATGGCGGCACGCAGTGGGGCGATCTCGCTTTCCGCTCCGGTCTTGCCTATACGCGGCACGATCTCTCGATCAATCGCTCGGTAGGGTTTCCGGGCGTCGCCGAGTTGCTGAGGAACAACTACAGCGCCGGCACCACGCAGACCTTTGGCGAGTTCGGCTATCGCATCAGGGCAGGGCGGACGCCGCTCGGCCATCTCGCTTTCGAGCCTTTCGCTAATCTCGCTTATGTGAATCTGTCGACCGATGGTTTCACCGAGAAGGGCGGCGCCGCCGCGCTCACCAGCCGGGGCGATACCACTGGCGTCACCTTCACGACGCTGGGGCTTCGGGCGTCGACAGGCTTTGATCTCGGCAACGGGATGACCGCGACGGCCCGTGGCATGCTCGGCTGGCGTCATGCCTTCGGCGACGTCACGCTGACCTCGACCATGGCCTTCGCCGGTGGATCGCCGTTCACCGTTGCTGGCGTCCCGATTGCGAGGAATGGCGCCGTCGCTGACCTTGGCTTTGACGTCAATGTCACGCCAGACGCCGTTCTTGGTCTCACCTATGGCGGGCAGTTTGGCTCCGGTGTCACCGACCAGACCTTGCGAGGCAATTTCGCTGTCAGGTTCTGACGCGATCGCATCATGTCGAGAGGCGGCCTGACGGCCGCTTCTCGGTCGATGTCGTTCCAAACGGCGATATGTCGTTAGTTGTCATCCAGCTTTGCAAGCCGTTCGGCTTCGGCGATGTCGTCCATCGTATTGGCATTGAAGAACGGATCAATAGGATCGGTCGGCCATTCCACGGTTGCGAGCCCGTAGCGGGACGTCCAGCGGCCGACCTTGCGGATGTCCTCGTTGACGAGTCCGTGCCGTAACTCATGGCGGAGGGCGACGTCCCACAGTCCGACGACGGGGTGCGACTGTCCGGCCGATGACGCGACAGCAAGCTGCGCATTCTCCGCGCTGCGGGCGTGATGCAAACGCGAGACGAGATCGCGCGGCAGGAACGGGCAGTCGCCGGCGACGCTGAGCATCCATGTGACATCCGGTCGGTTGGCAGCTGTCCATTCCAGACCCGCAAGGATGCCGGCGAGGGGGCCGGGAAAATCCGCGACGTCGTCGGCAATCACCGGCAGACCGAAGGACGCAAATCGCGCGGGATCACCATTGGCGTTCAGCACCAGCCCGTCGCATTGCGGCGCGATGCGCGCGATCACGCGGGCCAGGATGCTGCGGCCGCCGATTTCGCGCATCGGCTTGTCGCCGCCGCCCATCCGGCGCGCGAGACCGCCCGCGAGAAGCACGCCCAGCGTGGCCGGATATGTGTTCGTCATCGTCATACCGCTGCATATGACATTTGACGCCAGCCCGATATAACGCAGTTGCACCAAGTGGAACCGCGCGATGCCTGTGACCAAGCTCGACCTGACCGGATTGAAATGCCCGTTGCCGGCGCTGATGACGCGCAAGGCGATGAAGGCACTGTCGGTGGGCGATCGACTTGAAGTCCACTGCACGGACCCCCTCGCGGTGATCGACATCCCTGCGTTGATTCAGCAAAGCGGCGATCAGATCGAAGCCTCCGAACGCAGTGGCGATGTGATCGTTTTCTTCATCGAAAAACGAAATGCTGCGATTGCAAATCGCGATTGAATTGCTGCGATGCAGTGGAAATCATTGATAAATTTTCGCTCCTGATACCTTTGGACTATCGACTCCCGCAGTCGCTTCTGGCCCTGTTCTAAAGTGCGAGCGTGCGTGAATCTTTGTCCGCGCGCCGCAGGGGAATTGACGAAGCGACTTTTTCAAATCGCAGACCGGCTCAGAAGGGTCGGCTGCAGGGGAGAACTTTCATGACAAGTGTGGGCAACGCCGGAACACTGTCTGGCACCAAGCCAGGATTGCTGGAACGCGAACGCATCATTGCGACCGCCGGCTTCAACCGGTGGCTGGTTCCACCTGCTGCACTCTGTATTCATCTCTGTATCGGCATGGCCTACGGCTTCAGCGTGTTCTGGCTGCCGCTGTCGCAAGCAATCACGACACCTGCCTCGAAGGAAGTGTGCGAGGGCATGAGCCTCGCCACCGAGCTGTTCACCACCACCTGTAATTGGAAGGTCGCCAGCCTCGGCTGGATGTACACGCTGTTCTTCGTGCTGCTCGGCGTCTCCGCCGCCATCTGGGGCGGCTGGCTCGAGCGGGTCGGTCCGCGCAAGGCCGGCTTCGTCTCGGCGATGTGCTGGTGCGGCGGTCTCGTGCTCGGTTCGATCGGCGTCTACACGCATCAGCTCTGGCTGCTGTGGATCGGCTCCGGCGTGATCGGCGGCATCGGTCTCGGCCTCGGCTACATCTCGCCGGTATCGACGCTGGTGAAGTGGTTCCCGGATCGTCGCGGGATGGCGACGGGCATGGCCATCATGGGTTTCGGCGGCGGTGCGATGATCGGCTCGCCGCTGGCTAACCTCTTGATGAATTATTTCAAGACCCCGACCGATGTCGGCGTCTGGCAGACCTTCCTGGCCATGGGCGTGATCTACTTCGTGTTCATGACCATTGGCGCGTTCTCCTATCGCATCACGCCACCGAACTGGAAGCCGGAAGGCTGGACCCCGCCGGCTACGGCGAATGCGATGATCACCACCGGCCACGTGCATCTCGACAATGCGCACAAGACCAAGCAGTTCTGGCTGATCTGGGGCGTGCTCTGCTTGAACGTGTCCGCCGGCATCGGCGTCATCGGCATGGCCTCGCCGATGCTGCAGGAAATCTTCGCGGGCAAGCTGATCGGTGCGCCTGACCTCTCCTTCAGCCAGCTCTCGGCTGCACAGAAGACGGCGATCGCCGGCATTGCCGCCGGCTTCGCCGGTCTGATTTCGCTGTTCAACATCGGCGGCCGCTTCTTCTGGGCGTCTTTGTCGGACAAGCTCGGCCGCAAGAACACCTACTACACGTTCTTTATTCTTGGCATCGTGCTCTATGCACTGGTGCCGACCTTCGCGGCGATGGGTAGCAAGGTTCTGTTCGTGCTGGCCTTCGGCATCATCCTCTCGATGTATGGCGGCGGCTTCGCGACCATCCCGGCCTATCTCGCCGATATCTTCGGCACCCAGTTCGTGGGTGCGATCCACGGCCGGTTGCTGACGGCCTGGGCGACTGCGGGCATCGTCGGTCCGGTGGTGGTGAACTACATCCGTGAATTCCAGATCGCTGCCGGCGTGCCGCGGGCGCAGGTCTATGACTTCACGATGTATATCCTCGCCGGCATGCTGGTGCTGGGACTGATCTGCAACATGCTGGTGAAGCCACTGGCGCCGCACTGGTTCATGAAGCCGGAGGAAGTCGCGAAGTTGCAGGCCAAGGGCGCCGAGGCGGCGTCGGCCGGCGGAGGCTCCTATGGTATCGGCAAGGGCGGTTTCGACGGCGCAGCCATTGCCTTCTGGGCTTTCGTCGGTGTCCCGCTGTGCTGGGGTGTCTGGCTGACGCTGCAGAGCGCCGCGCGCATCTTCCAGTAAAACCTGCGCGGGACCGGCAGCGAAAGCTTCCGGTCCCGTTTCACATCTGACGAACAATCTTCAAAACAAGCACATTCGGGGATAACGATGACACGCATCACTACGGGCCTCTTGGCCGCACTGTTCGTTGCGACTTCAATGGGCGCTGCTTCGGCACAGGCGCCTGCGACGCCGGCAACCCCTGCTGCGCCCGCCAAGATGAAGCTGAACAAGCAGAGTCTGAAGGACATGAAGGCGAAGTGGAGCGCCAACAAGGGCAAGCTCAAGGCCTGCCGCAAGGACGTCAAGGTCAAGGGCCTCGCCGGCGACGACCGCTGGTTCTACATCGAAGACTGCATGGCCAAGAGCTGAGCGAGCGCTGGTCTTTCCGGCAGTTCCAGCCTCCTGATCTTTATGCCGCGCCTATGAACAGGCGCGGCTGCCCGTCTCGATTTCATATGGCGATGTCCGCATCTTCTCACCATCCCGACGCGCTCATGCGCCAGGGATTTGAGAAGACGGACAACGACCATGACGATGTTCTACAATCGCGATACGCAACTGCACGATTTCTCGGCCGACAGCGCCTATCGCAGCTACCTCATCAGCCGCAATCAGCCGCCGATCGTCCATCACTCGGGCGATATCCAATGGAAACGGCTCTGCGTAACCATCAGGCTGACGCGTAACCACATCAAGGGCTTCTTCGCCGCCATCCATATGGCTTTGGTGGCCGACAAGATGCGCCGCGCGCGGCGTGAACTGGCGCGCGTCCGTGTGCGCGCCGCCGATACGCCGGTGCTTCCGGATCGCCGGAGCGTGCCATGAGGGAAGACCGTTCTGCAGCGCTGCTCGCGCGTATTGCCTCCTATGCGACCATCATGCCGGGCATTCTCGCCCGGCTATGGCGTTTCGTCATTGGACCTGCTGTCTATCGGCCGGCCGCGCATTATATGCGCGGACCCGGCCCGAAATGTCGTGAGAAGAACGAGCGCCCGCAAGCCTAGCGGGCGCGGCGTAGGGGCGGTGCGTCGTCGGGCTGTGCCCAGATCGCTTCCATCGCGGTGTAGACCAGCCGCTGCTCGGTCTCTGTGAGCGCCGTCAGCGGCAGGCGCACGGCGGCATTCCCCAAGCCCCGCAGGCTCAATGCAAATTTCACCGCCGATGTAACCTGGTCCGGCGGCAGAGCTGCTGCGAGCGGCGCTAGCATGTCCGAAATGGTCGTCGCATAGCGCGGGCATCCCTGGCGGGCCGCGTAATACATGCCGCGGCAGAGCTGCGGCGCCACATTGGCCATCGCGGAGACAACGCCGTCGCCGCCGAGCAGCAGATAAGGCAGGGCTGCGGTGTCCTGTCCCGTCAGCATCCGGAAACCCGCTGGCAGCAGCGGCCGCAATCGCGCCAGCCGGCCGGCGTCGGCGGTGTCGTCGCGCAGGCCTATCAATCGTGGCGAGGCGGCGAGGCCGATGAGCGTGTCGTCGGTCAGCGCACGGGCACAACGCGACGGTGCGTCATGCACAATGACCGGCAGCAATGTCGCCTCCAGGATCGCACGGAAATGCGCTGCGATGCCACTTGCCATCGGGCGGTTGTAATACGGGACGACCGACATGACGGCATCGGCGCCGGCAGCCCATGCCAGCCGGGTCGATTCAATGGCGCGGCTGGTGCAGTTCGATCCCGCGCCGGCAATGACGTGGATGCGCCCGCGGGCGACGCCGGCGGCAGTCCGGATCAGCGTGGCGCGCTCGTTCGAGGTGAGCGTGTCGGCTTCGCCAGTGGTCGCGCCGACGACGATGGCACTAGCGCCGGCACAGACCTGTCGCTCGCACAGGCGTGCGAAAGTGACGAGATCGAGCGCGCCATGCGTGTCGAACGGCGTCGGCACATCGGCGATGATGCCGTGCAGCCAGTCGTTGGCGCGATGGGAGGCATGAGCTTGCGGGAGGGCATGAGCCCGAAGAGCAACTGTGGACATGGCGGGAAGCTCAGGCGACGCGCCGTTGTTGTAACCGTTCGACAGAGGTTGCTGCCGTGAAAGGCAGGGCGTTCATATCGAGTTCGATGAGGCCCGCCGTCTCGATGATAGCTTCGGGGCGATGACCGTTCTCGAACAGTGCATAACGCACGGCATTCGCGCGGCTGACAAACAATCCGCCGAATAGGCCGTTTTGCTCCTGCGCGACCCACTGGCCGCCGCCGTTCTTGCCGATGAAAACGAGGGATGAGCTACACGAGGGAGGTTCGATGGTGATCACTTGCAGTCTCCAGTTCATTCGCTTGAGCGAATGGCTGCAAGATGATCGGCCGCCCGTTTGAAAACGAGATGAGTGGCGGCGCCGCGTTATAGGGATTTCATAAGTGCGTCCGTTCGCCAATCGTCGGCGTGGAACCATCACCCGCGGCGGCGATTGATCGTTTCGATCATAAAGGGAGCGTGGAATGGCGAAGTATTCCAAGAAGGCGGCAGCGAAGGTCGCGCGAGCGGTGAAGAAGGCGAAGGCCGGCACGCTGAGAAGTGGTCGTTCGAAAAAGAAGGTGACCAGCCGCAAACAAGCGATCGCCATCGGCTTGTCGGAAGCTCGCGCCGAGGGCAAGAAGGTGCCGAAGGCGCCGAAGAAAAAGACGGTGAAGAAAGCCAGCAAGAAGACGGCGGGGAAAAAGAAAGCGGCAAAAAAATCCCGGAAGTCGACGAAGGCCTGAGGCAGCGCCGATGTACGTTGATCGACGCATATGACCCAATCTTCGTCATGCCCGGGCTTGTCCCGGGCATCCACGTCTTGGGGAGAGAAAAGACGTAGATGGCCGGGACAAGCCCGGCCATGATAGTTTCGACCGAAGCGTCATCGCCTCACTTTGTCTGTAGGGTCGCCTTCAGCAGGTGGTCCTTACATTCATCGTCCTTGCCCTCCGCCATTGCTTCGCTGGCCAGGCCGATCTCGTCGGAAGCGGTCTTCTTTTGCTTGCCTTCGGCCATCTTGGCGATGGCTTCGGCGACGAAGGCGATATTCGAGGCGTTGCATTCCCTTGTCTGTAGCTGCTGCGTCTGCGCTGCCACGGTCGGCATCAACGCGATGCCTATGATCATTCCCAAAATCTTCATGCGCTCAGCTTGCCTTGCGATGTCGCGCCGATGACCGCGCAGCCTTCTTTGCCGGACGCTTGCGTGCTACATGTGGTCGTGATGACGAAGCGCGTTTGGTCGACTTGCCCTTGCCACCCTTGAGGCTCGCCTTCAGCGCATCCATCAGGTTGATGACGTTGTCCGGCTTCTCCTCCTTCTCGACGACCTTCACCGGCTTGCCCGCAGCCTTGCGCTTCACCAGCGTCTTCAGCGCGGTCTCATATTCATCCTTGAACTTGCTGGGATCGAAATGCGACGCCTTGCTGTCGAGGATATGCGCCGCAAGGTCGATCATGTCCTTGGAGATCCTCGGGCTCTTGATATCGTCGAAATAGTCCTCCTCGTCGCGCACTTCATAGGGGAAGCGCAGCGTAGTACCGAGCAGGCCCTTGCCGAGCGGCTCGATGGCGATGATGTGCTCCCGATTGGTCAGCACGATGCGCGCCAGCGCCACGCGGTCCTTGTCCTTCATGGCATCGCGGATCACGGCGAACGCATCGGCACCGGCCTTGCCGTCGGGCGCGATGTAATAGGGATTGTTCAGATAGCGCCGATCGATCTCGTCGCGCGGCACGAAATTATCGATATCGATGGTGTGATTGCTCTCGATCTGCACGGCCTCGAGCTCTTCCTTCTCGATCTCGACATATTCGCCCTTGCTGATCTCGTAACCGCGGCCCTTCTGTTCCTTCTCCACGACATCGCCAGTCTCGGCATCCACCATCTGCTGTTTCAGCCGGTTGCCGGTCTCGCGGTTGATCATGTGGAATTTGGTCTTCTCGATCGTGGTCGCGGCCGGATACAGCACCACCGGGCAGGTGACGAGCGACAGCTTGAGGGAGCCTTTCCAATAGGCGCGGGGCGGGGCCATACTCGTCCTCCAACTCGATCTACAAAATGAAGCGCACAGGACGCAAAGTATTGCGCTGGCGTGGATTTCCAGGAACTTCAACGGCAGTTGCCGGTTTTGGTTCCGGGCCGGATCATGCGCCCAATGTGGTGAGTGGGGGACGGTGTGGCCGACAAGCAGCTTCAGATCTATCGTCGGAAACGCGATTTCGCGCTCACCAAGGAGCCCTCCGGTCAGATCGTGGTCGCGCCGGCGAAGCGCCGCCGCTTCGTGATCCAGAAACACGATGCCACGCGGCTGCATTATGATCTGCGGCTGGAGATGGACGGCGTGTTCAAGTCCTGGGCCGTCACGCGCGGGCCATCGATGGACCCTGCCGACAAGCGCCTCGCTGTGGAGGTCGAGGACCATCCGCTGGATTACGGCGATTTCGAAGGCACGATTCCCCGGGGACAATACGGCGGCGGCACGGTGCAGCTGTGGGACCGTGGCTATTGGGAGAGCGACGATCCGGACAAGGGCCTCAAGAAGGGCGACCTGAAATTCACGCTGGACGGCGAGAAGCTGCATGGCGGCTTCGTACTGGTGCGCATGAAGCATGACCGCAATGGCGGCAAGCGGACCAACTGGCTGCTGATCAAGCACCGCGACGACTTCGTGAAGGAGGGCAAGGCCAACACCATCCTCGACGATGACAAGTCAGTGGCATCCGGCCGGACCATGAGCGCCATCGCCTCAGGAAAAGGGAAGGCGCCGAAGCCCTTCATGATCGCGAAGACGGCAAAGATCAAACCCGATGCTATCTGGGATTCCAGCGATGGCAGTGCTGCCGATGCGCGCGCTAATAGGGGCGGCAAGACCAAGGCTGATGTAGGGGGGGCGAGGACCGAGAAAGCTGCAGGCAAAAATGCCGTGACAAGGAAGGCGGCCAAACCATCGGCGAAGCCGGCCAAGGTCGCAAGGATGCCTGGCTTCGTCGCGCCTCAACTTTGTACCGTCGTGGATCGGCCGCCCTCCGCGGATGGCTGGGCGCATGAAATCAAGTTCGACGGCTATCGCGTGCAACTCCGCGTCGAAGACGGCGAAGCCACGCTGAAGACACGCAAGGGGCTCGACTGGACGGAGAAGTTTCAGGCCATCGCCAAGGAAGCCACCGGCCTGCCGGACGCTATCATCGATGGCGAGATTGTCGGCCTTGATGCACATGGCGCGCCGGACTTCGCTGCGCTGCAGGCGGCGCTGTCGGATGGCGAGACCGATACGCTTATTTTTTTCGCGTTCGACCTTCTGTTCGCTGAAGGCGAAGATCTGCGGAAGCTGCCGCTCGGCGAGCGCAAGGAGCGATTGAAGGCGCTACTCGACAAAGCCCGCGGCCGTCGCAAGGAAAGCCTCATTCGCTATGTTGATCATTTCGAGACTGGTGGTGACGCCATTCTGCAGTCGGCCTGCAAACTGTCGCTGGAAGGCATCGTCTCCAAGAAGCTGTCGGAGCCCTATATGTCCGGCCGCTCGCAAAACTGGACCAAGGCCAAATGCCGGGCCGGCCATGAGGTCGTGATCGGCGGATGGAAGAGTAATGCCGGCAAGTTCCGGTCGCTGATGGTCGGCCTCAACAGAGGCGATCATCTGGCCTATGTCGGCATCGTCGGCACCGGCTTCGGCCAGGACAAGGTCACGCGCATCATGCCGGCGCTGAAGAAAGCAGCGGCGAAGACGAGCCCGTTCGGCGGCAAGGAGACGCCACCGGGTGGTCGGGACGTGCACTGGCTCAAGCCCGAACTGGTGGCCGAGATCGAATTCGCAGGCTTCACCGGCGCGGGCATGGTGCGTCAGGCGTCATTCAAGGGGCTGCGGCAGGACAAGCCAGCCGATGAGGTCGAGGCCGAGACTCCCAAGAAGACCGAACTTGCCGAGCCGACGCCGAAGCGCAACGCGAAGAAGACTGCCAAAAGCTCCGCAAGAAAAACCGCGCCCGCAAGAGCTGCGGCAGGCAATGCCGTTGTCATGGGCGTATCGATCTCCAAACCCGACAAGGAGCTGTGGCCGGATGCCGGCGATGGCGAGCCGGTCACCAAGCGCGATCTCGCGGTGTATTTCGAGGCCATCGGCGATTGGATGATGGACTATCTCAAGGGCCGCCCGTGTTCGATCGTACGCGCGCCCGACGGCATCGACGGGCAGCAGTTCTTCCAGCGCCACGCAATGCCGGGGACATCCAACCTGCTCGAACTCGTGAAAGTCTCCGGTGACCGCAAGCCTTACCTGCAGATCGATCGCGTCGAGGGTCTTGCGGCTGTCGCGCAGATCGGCGGACTCGAACTGCATCCGTGGAATTGCGCGCCGGATGCGCCGGATACACCGGGGCGTCTGGTGTTCGATCTCGACCCGGCGCCTGATGTGGAGTTCATTGCCGTCATGGATGCGGCACGCGAGATGCGCGAACGGCTCTCGAGCCTCGGCATGGAGAGTTTCTGCAAGACGACCGGCGGCAAGGGCCTGCATGTGGTGGCACCGCTGCTGCACGGCGCGAAGGACAAGGTCGACTGGAAAACGGCGAAGAGTTTTGCGCAGGCCGTGTGCCAGCAGATGGCCAGTGACGACCCCGAGCGCTACCTCCTCAGCATGTCGAAGAAGCTGCGTGGTGGAAAGATTTTCCTCGACTATCTGCGCAACGACCGGATGTCGACCGCGGTCTCGGTGCTGTCGCCGCGGGCGCGAAAGGGGGCCACGGTGTCGATGCCGCTGACATGGCCCCAGCTGCGCAAAGATCTGGATCCGAAGAATTTCACTGTGCGCAGCGTCCCGTCGCTAATGGCGAAGAGCAAGGCGTGGGCGGGTTACGAGGATGCTGCGTCGTCGATCAAGTCGGCGATCGGGAAAATGAAATGACGCTCACTGTCATCACTCGCCTTCGCGGGTGATGACGGTGAGAGCGTACGCACATGGAAAAGCGCGCGATCCTTCCGGATCGCGCGCCTTGAAATCAATATCCGCTCTTACAGCTTACCAAGCAGCAGGAGGATCAGTAGAATTACCACGATGAGGCCGAGACCGCCGCCGCCGTAATAGCCGGTGCCGTAGAACGGACCGCCGCCGATACCGCTGAAACCACCAAGCAAGGCGATAATCAGAATGATCAGAATGATAGTACCAATGGACATGGATTTCTCCTCAGCCTGGCAGACGGACAAGCCTGCTGCCTTCATGCGATAAAAACGCGCAGGCATCCCCAAGGTTCCATGAGTGAAACTTTGATTACGACTACCGTCGGGCGAAATCGCGCTTACATCCGTGTGAGCTAACAAAGGATCATGAGATGTCTGCACCGCTCGTCGTTTCCATTCCGCACAGTCTCGGCCGCGAGGAAGCTGCGCGCCGGCTCAAGACAGGACTGACACGCGCAGCAACTAATGTACCAATGTTGAAAGTTGACGAGGAGCGCTGGGACGGCGACCGGATGATCTTCCGCGTCCGTGCCATGGGGCAGGCGGCGTCCGGTCATGTCGATGTTGCCGAGGATCATGTCACCGTCGAAGTGGTGCTGCCCTGGTTGCTGCAGCGTTTCGCGGAAGTGGCGCAGGCAGCGATCAAATCGCGCGGAAATCTGCTGCTCACGAAAAAGAGTTGAAGCGGCGATTGCGGCGTGCAGAAAATCTCACGCATCTTCCGTGCCTGCCGCTCTGCAGCATAAAAATGCCGTGCGATAGTGCGGCGCACACGAGTTTGATCGTAAACCACTCGCAAACAATTTGATGAAAAGCTTTAAGCACGCGGAGGAAGGGAACCGACCTTTCTCGAGTCGGCACGACATCCGCCAGGCCGCCCGGCCGTTGATCCCGGGCGGCCTTGTCGTGTGTGCTATCGCAAACGCGTCGAACGAATGCGTTTCGGCGCGGCATGTGCCTTCACGATCGCCATCGGAATCTGCCTGAAGAGCTTGGCAACGGAGAGCTGGATCGCGCCGTTCTTCTGCGCAGAACCTTCAACGAGGTAGCCGGGCGCGATCACTGTCGCGTCGAAGGCCGTCGCCTCCGGCCAATGCCGCCCGCCTTGTGTCGCTTCGGAAAAAGCGCGTGGGATCACGACGATTGCCGCGTCGCGCTGATGCCGCCGAGCAAAGGCGATGATGTGCGCGGCATGAGGTCCGGTCACTTCAAGTGGTTCGTAATCGCCATCGGTGAAGACGGCTGCCATCTCGGTGCGGCGTTTCAAAAGCTCGCGCGTCCAGGCGAGCTTGATGTGGCCATCATCCCAGTGCTGCGCCAGTGCCGCCCAATCCGGTTGTTGCAGTGCCTTCAGCACTTTCGCGCGTTCGGCGAAATCCACCGGGCGGCGGTTATCGGGATCGACCAGCGAGAAATCCCAGAATTCGGTGCCCTGATAGAAGTCCGGCATGCCGGGAATGGTCGCTTTCAGCGTGATCTGGCTGAGTGAACTCAACGCGCCGATCAGCGATGTGCGTTTGGCAAAGGTCTCAAGCGCTGCAAGAAATTCCGGCGACTGGGCCGGGTCGAGAATGCGCTCCAGAAACGTGCGCAGACCCTTCTCATAGGTGTCGTTGGGGTTGAGCCAGCTCGTTTCCTGCTTGCCCTCGCGCGCCGCCTTCAGCGCATAGGCCTGCATCCGCTCGAGGAAGGAATTGTCCTGCCCGCCGAGCGGCCATGCGCCGATAAGCGCCTGGTATAACATATACTCAAACGCTGCTGAGGGCGCGCGCATTTCGCCGTCAACAATCAGATGCGGCGCGTTCAGCAACTTCCAGCGGCTGACAGCACTGGCCCATTCACCGGGCATTTCGGCCAGCGCCAGCAAACGCGCGCGGGCATCCTCGCCGCGCTTGGTATCGTGGGTGGCGGTCGAAGTCATGCCATGCGGCCGCTCGAGCGCGCGTGTGATCATTATCTCGTGGAACGTGGCGACAGGTATCGCTTCCGCTGCCGGCTCGCCGCCAACTTCGTTGAACGCCAGCAGGCGATGATAGCGATAGAAGGCGGTGTCTTCGAGCGACTTCGCCATCGTCGGCCCGGTGAACTGCTGCACCTTCAATGCAAAGCGTCGCACCCGCGGCTTGCTATGTGCGGGGCGGCCGGGTTTCAGCAGGTCCAGCGTCAGAGCGTCGCGCAAGAAGTCGAACAAGCCTTCATCGGCGCCGAACCAGTCGGCGCGAGCTTTCTCGATGGTCGTGGCGATCAGTTGTCGGTCGAGGGCAGATGGACCGGCGGTGGAGAGATAGGTGCGATAGACCGGGAAATGCAGCACGTAGAGTTCGAAAGCCTGACGCAGCGTGTCGGCGGAGAAGTCGCGCGTCGAATAATGCCCGTTGGCGATCCGTGCCAGCAGACGCGTCAGCACGGTGAATTCGCTGAGCAGCAGCGTATCGAGCACGCGGCGCTTGGCTTCCACCAGTTGTGGTTCGAATTTCGGCGAGACGTTGCTCACCTGTCGCCAGGTTTCGCCCAGTGGTTCCAGGCCTTTTTCTTCGACCAGCACCTGCGTGATCACATTGAGCCATTCATAGCCGGTGGTGCCATGCACGCCGGCGAAGGGCACCAGCTTCTCGTGCTTGCCGAGAATCTTCTCGACCACGACATAGAACGGTTTGGTGCTGTTGCCATGCGCCTCGCGGATCAGCCGGCGCAGTCGTTGGAAATATTGCGAGGGATCGTGAAGGCCGTCGATATGGTCCAGCCGCAACCCCTGCAGCTTGTCTTCGGTAATCAGCCGTTTGACCAGCGAATGGATCGCCTCGAACGTATCGGTGTCCTCGATACGTAGACCAGCCAGCGTATTGACGTCGAAGAAGCGGCGGTAATTGATCTCGCTCGATGCCAGGCGCCACTGACCGAGCTTGTAGTGCTGGCGCTCCAGCAGCATGTGCATGGCCTGAATCTGGGCGGGCCGATCCAGCCCGGCGCGATAGGCGTCGAGGCCACGCGTGATAACCTCGGCAGCGCCGTCGATCGACGCCAGCTGCTGCTTGAAAGCCGGCGCTTCCCGCCGGTTGGGATGGCGGAGGCCCTTGTGCTTGGCCGCCAGTGTCAGGATTGCCCGGCCGGCTGGCGTGTTGCCGGCGTCGGCTTCCTTGACGATGGTGCGCAGCATCTCGCTGTAGCGCTCCGGCGCGATCGGCAGCCTATGTTCGAAATACCAGGCCGAGAAGTTGCCTTCCTCGGCGTCGTATTTCAGCTCGATCTCGCCGTTGTCCAGTGCCTGGCCATAAGAGCTACCGATGATCGGTAGCAGCAGGCCGCCGCGTGCGCGATAGGGCAGGGTGTCCCAGTCGATGTCGAAGGAGACGGCGTGCGGCGAGGCCTGTCCCCATTCCAGCACGTCGAGCCACCACGGATTGTCTGCGAAATGCACGCCCACATGATTGGGCACAAAGTCGAGGATCAGGCCGATATCGTTGGCCTTCAGCGCGGCACTCAGGCGCTCGAAACCTTCGTCGCCGCCCAGTTCTGGATTGAGCTTGGTGTGATCGACAATGTCATAGCCATGGGTCGAGCCGGCGCGCGATTTCATGAAGGGTGAGGCATAGAGATGGGTGATGCCAAGCGCCTTCAGATAGGGGACGATGCCCGCGGTGGCATCGAAATCGAAATCCTTGGTGAGTTGAATACGGTAGGTCGCGACGGGAATCGCAGGAGCCATTATCTATCTCCGATCCGCCAAACGACGGACCACGGCGTCCCCACGCCGGTGGTAGTGTTGCCCCAAATTGTTGTACCTGTGCTCGGCGGTGCCGCGTTGACGGCGTTGTCGGAAAGATTGGCCGTGAGATGCAGCCTGCTGCCGTCACCCATTGTCCAGAAGGCCGTGAGCAAACCGTCGTCGCTCGCCTCAGCCTGGCCGAACCGTGCGCCAGCAAGGCGCGGCACGATGTGCTGATTGCGCAATGCGAGCAGCTCGCGAACCAGCGTCAGCCGCGTCTTGCCCGTGGTCGTTTCGCGATTGTCCCAATCGACGAAGGCCGAGCGGAACGAGCTCTCGTCCAGCGGGTCGGGGATCTCGTCGCCATACTTTTCGTACGCGCTGGCGAATTCCTTCTTGCGGCCATTGCGCACGGCATTGGCGAGATCGCCCTCGAAATCGCAGAAGAACGGAAACGGTACTTTCGAGCCCCATTCCTCGCCCTGAAACAGCATCGGCACCATCGGCGCCAGCAATGTAACGGCCAGCGCAGCTTCGATGGCCTCGGGCTTGGCCAAGGTCTCCAGCCGATCGCCAAGCGCACGATTACCGATCTGGTCGTGGTTTTGCAGGAAATTCACGAAGGCGGCCGGTGCGAGTTCGCCTGATGGTTCGCCGCGCGGTGCGCCGTCGCGATGCGCCGACGACTGGCCCTGATAGGCGAAGCCCGAGCCCAGCGCCCGTGCGATATGATCGAGCGGTTTCGGTGCGTAGTCGCTGTAATAGCCCTTGTCCTCGCCGGTGAGCAGCACGTGCCAGGCATGGTGATAGTCGTCGTTCCACTGCGCGCGATATTTGCCGCGCGGCGGGTTGGTGGCGGGATCGAGCAGAGTGGCGCGGTTGTCGTCGTTCTCGAGCACCAAATGGATCAGCCGGCCGGTGTCGGCGGCCAGCTTGCCGACCTCGCGGCTCAGCTCGTGCAGCATCGGGATCTCGCCCTGTTCGGGGATCGCATGAACGGCATCGAGCCGCAGCCCATCGAAGCGATAGTCGCGCAGCCACGCCACGGCATTCTCGATCGCGTAGGCCCGCACCTCCGGCAGGTGATAGTTGATCGCCGAGCCCCACGGCGTATGCGCATCGCCGAAGAAAGACGGCGCATAGAGGCCGAGATAATTCCCTTCCGGGCCGAAGTGGTTATAGACGACGTCCAGAAACACCGTCAGCCCACGCAGATGCGCCTCGTCGATCAGCGCCTTCAGATCGTCCGGACGGCCGAACATCGCGTCCGGCGCATACCACAGCACACCGTCATAACCCCAGTTGCGCTTGCCGGTGAAATCGGCCAACGGCATCAATTCGAGCGCGGTGATCCCCGTCGCCACAAGGTGATCGAGCTTGTCGATCATCGCGCGATAGGTGCCCTGCGGCGTAAAGGTACCGACATGGGTTTCAATCAGCACGGTCTCTTCCCACGGCCGCCCGCGCCAGTCGGCTGCTCGCCACGCATAGGTCCTGTGATCGATGACTTCGGAAGGGCCGGCGATATCGTTCGGCTGAAAGCGTGAGCCGGGGTCGGGCACGTCGGTCTTGCCGTCGATCCTGAAGCGATAGGTGGCGCCGGCTTTCACATCGGAAATCTCGGCGGCGAACCAGCCGTCCTCGCCGGGCTTCAGCGGATGTGTCTGATCGCCGAGCATCACATCTACGTGCAGCGCTGCCGGTGCCCAGAGCCGGAAGATCGCGCCTTTCTCCGTGAGCCGTGGTCCGAACGAATGCGCGCTCATGCTGGCGTCCCCGCAAAGGCCAGTACCGAACGCGGCGGCGCATCGATGTCGCTACCGGGGGGCAGGATCGCGATGGAGAGCTTCTCGTCGGCGGTGTTCAGCACCTGCCGCCAGTTCTTGTATTCCAGCATCTTCGGCAGCTTGAACGGGATGCCCTCAGGCGCCGCATTCAGCACGATGAAGATCGGGTTGGTGTTGTCGCCGGAAGCGCTAAGCACATAGGACAGGAAGCGCCCGTCTGGAAAAGCCCAGTCCGTCTCGGTCATCTCGTCGGCCGAGGGCGTCAGCCACAGTACCCCATAGCTGCCGTCGGCACGGCGGCCGTCGAGCCAGCGTTGCGTGGTGATCTGCGGAAAGCGCTGTCGCAGCTGCGCCATATGGCCGATGAAGTCGGTGAGATCGTCGTCCTTGTCGCCGAGATTGTCCCAGCCGACCCAGCCGATCTCGTTGTCCTGGCAATAGGCATTGTTGTTACCGCCCTGGGTATTGCCGACCTCGTCGCCGGCCAGCAGCAGCGGCACACCTTGGGCCAGGAACAGACAGGCGAGCTGGTTCTTGCGCAGCTGTCGGCGCAGCGCCAGCAGCTCGGGATCGTCGGTCGGGCCCTCGACGCCGAAATTGTTGCTGAGGTTATCCGAGGAGCCGTCGCGATTGTCCTCGCCATTGGCTTCGTTGTGCTTCTCGTTATAGGCAAACAGGTCTGCCAGCGGGAAACCGTCATGCACGGTGACGTGGTTGATGCCGGCGCGCTGCTTGCGGCCGTCATGATTGAACACGTCTGACGAACCGGTCATGCGGCTGGAGACTTCGCCGATCAGCGAGCCTTCGCCGCTCCAGTAGCGGCGCATGGCGCTGCGATATTTGTCGTTCCATTCCGACCATTGCGACGGGAACGCACCGACCTGATAGCCGCCCATGCCGAGATCCCAGGGTTCGGCGACCATTTTGACGTTCGCTAGGACAGGGTCCTGTCGAATGGCGGTGAGGAAACCGCTATTGCGATCGAAGCCATTCGGCCCGCGCGCCAGCGTGGTTGCAAGGTCGAAACGAAAGCCATCCACGTGACACACCTCGACCCAGTAGCGCAATGAATCCATCACCATCTGCAACACGCGCGGATGCGTAAGGTTCATCGAGCTGCCGCAGCCCGTGAAGTCGTCATAGAATCGCGGATTGTCCGGCATCAGCCAGTAATAGGAGGCGTTGTCGATGCCGCGATAACTCAGCGTCGGGCCGAGATGATTGCCTTCGGCGGTGTGGTTATAGACCACGTCGAGCATCACCTCGATGCCCGCATCATGCAGCCGGGCGACCGTCGTGCGGAACGCATCGAGCGGATTGTCGGTGCCGTAGCGCGCTTCCGGGGCGAAGAAGGAGAGGGTATTGTAACCCCAGTAATTCACCAGCTTCATTTCCACCAGCCGGCGGTCATCGACAAAGCTGTGCACCGGCAGCAGCTCGATGGTGGTGACGCCAAGCCGTTTGAGATGCTCGATCATCGACGGCGACGACAGGCCGCGATAGGTGCCGCGCAGCCCTGGCGGCACGTCCTTGCGGGTCTGCGTCAGGCCTTTGACATGGGCCTCATAAATGATGGTGTCTTCCCAGGGTACGCTGGGACGCGCTTCCTTGCGGCCCCAGTTGAAGGTCTCGTCGACCACCACGGCCTTCGGCATGCCGCGCGCATTGTCGCGGCGATCGAAGGACAGGTCCTCGCGCGACGAGCCGGTGCGATAGCCGAAGTGAGCGTCGCTCCAGACCAGACGCCCGGCCAGTTTCTTGGCATAGGGGTCGAGCAGCAGCTTGTGCGCATTGAAGCGATGCCCATGCTCCGGCTCATAGGGGCCGTGCACGCGATAACCATAGAGCTGGCCCGGCGAGACATCGTTGAGATAGCCGTGAAAGACGTGCTCGTTATATTCCGGCAGTTCGATGCGCTCAAGCTCGCGCCGCCCCTGGCTGTCGAACAGACACAGTTCGACCTTGGTGGCGTTCGCAGAGAACAAGGCAAAGTTGGTCCCCCGTCCGTCCCAGCTTGCGCCGAGGCGGGAGGGCATGCCGGCGGATAGTCTCATGCTCTAGAATTCCGGTACGAGAAAGAGTGCGGCCAGCGGTGGAAGGGTTAGACTGAGTTCGGGGACAAGCCCCTTGGCAATGACTTCGCCCGAATTGCCGACATTGCTGCCGCCATAATGCGCGGCGTCGGAATTCAACACTTCGCGCCAGGTGCCGGTGAACGGCACGCGGACGCGGTAATCGTGATAGACGTTCGGCGAGAAGTTCACGACCACGAGGCACTGCGTGCGCGGGTTGGCGCCCTTACGCAGCCAGGCGAAAACGTTGTTGCCGGCATCGTCGGTGATCATCCATTCGAAGCCCGCGGGATCGCAATCGAGTTCATGCAGTGCCGGCTGGTTGCGATACAGCTCGTTGAGATCGCGGATCAGCGAATGGATGCCGGCATGCTTGTCCTGCTCGAGCAGGTGCCAGTCCAGCGACGTGTCGTGATTCCATTCGCGCTCCTGGGCGAATTCGCAGCCCATGAACATTAGCTTCTTGCCGGGATGTCCGAACATGAAGGAATAATACGCGCGCAGATTGGCGAACCGCTGCCAGTCGTCGCCGGGCATGCGGCCCAGGATGGATTTTTTGCCGTGCACCACTTCGTCATGCGATAGCGGCAGCACGAAATTTTCCGAGAAGGCGTATTGCAGCCCGAACAAGATGTCGTTGTGTTGATACTTGCGATAGATCGGATCCTTGCTGATGTAATTCAGCGTGTCATGCATCCAGCCCATGTTCCACTTGTAGCCGAAGCCCAGCCCGCCGAATTCGACGGGACGCGATACTTGCGGCCATGCAGTAGATTCCTCCGCCGCCGTGGTCGCATTCGGGAATTTCGCGAAGACTTCGGTGTTGAAGCGGCGTAGGAAGCTGACGGCCTCGATATTCTCGCGGCCACCATATTTGTTCGGAATCCAGGCGCCGGCTTCGCGGCTGTAATCGAGATACAGCATCGAGGCGACGGCATCTACGCGCAGCCCATCCACATTGTAACGCTCAAGCCAGAACAGCGCGTTGGATACGAGGAAGTTTACGACTTCGGTGCGGCCGTAATTGTAGATCAGCGTGCCCCAGTCCATGTGCCGGCCCTGCAGCGGGTTGGCATGTTCATAAAGGGCCGTGCCGTCGAAATTGCCGAGGCCATGCGGATCGTCCGGAAAATGGCCGGGCACCCAGTCGAGCAGCACGCCGAGCCCTTCGGCGTGGCAAGCGTCGATCAGCAATGCGAATTCTGCCGGCGTACCGAAGCGGCTGGTCGGCGCATACATGCCGGTCGGCTGATAGCCCCACGAGCCGTCAAACGGATGCTCGTTGACTGGCAGGAATTCCACATGGGTAAATCCGAGGTCGCGAGCGTAGCGCGGCAGCGTCTCCGCAAGGTCGCGATAGGTCAGCCATTCATTGTCACCCTTGCGGCGCCACGAACCCAGATGCACCTCATAGATCGACATCGGCTTGTTCAGCGCATTGATGTTATCCGGGGCAGGGCGCGGATGCGGGATCCTGGTTTCGTCGAGCACGATGGACGCCGTGGAGGGCCGCATTTCCGCGGCGAAGGCCATCGGGTCGGATTTTTGCGTCAACTGTCCATGCGGGCCGATGATGTCGAACTTGTAGTGATCGCCGGGCGTCGCGCCCGGGATGAACAGCTCCCAGTAGCCCGCACCGCGCACGCGCATGGGATGACGCCGCGCATCCCAGAAATTGAAATCGCCGACCACGCTGACCCGCTTCGCATTAGGCGCGAGCACCACAAATCCGACGCCGCTGACGCCTTCAAGCACCATCGGATGGGCGCCGAGCTTGTCATAGAGCCGCTGATGCGTGCCTTCGCCGAGCAGATAGAGATCGAATTCGGTCAGGATCGGCGGAAAGCGATAAGGGTCGTCGAGATCGACGGATCTGTCGCCATAGCGCGCCCGCAGTTGATACTTGGTCGAGCCATTGGCCAGTGCGCCGACAAACAGCCCGGCGTCATGCACGCGCTCCAACGCGGTCGTCGCACCGTGATCGTCAATGGCATCGACCTTCACAGCTTCCGGCAGGAAAGCGCGCACGACCGTCTTATCGGCTTCCTCGTGGGGGCCGAGATAGTGAAATGGATCGGAGTGGCGGCCTTCGACGATTGCGTAAGCCTCGGCGGGCAAATTGGTCATACGGCTTCCTCAGAATACTGGTTCAGAATGCGCAGGATGCCAGTCAGTGGCACGCGCAGCCAATCCGGCCGATGCGCAAGTTCGTATTCGATTTCATAAAGCGCCTTTTCCAGAAGGAAGAAGTTCAGCATTTCTTTGGTGGCTCCCGCGTCTGCCGGCCACAGCCGTGCATCAGTCATGGTCTCGCGATAGGCGTCAACGAAAGCCGTGGTGGCACGTTCCCGCCAGGCGTCCAGCGCGGCAGCCAGCTTGCCGGTGTCGTCCGAAGTTACCTTGAGCGCGCGTTCCAGCGCTGCCGTTGCCGAATAATCGATCGAGCGAATGAGCCCGGCGATATCACGTGCAGCAGGCGCCTTGCGGCGGCGCTCATCGATCGACCTGCGCGGTTCACCCTCGAAGTCGATGATGAAGATATCATCCTTGACGATCAGCATCTGGCCGAGATGGAAATCTCCGTGATGGCGGATCTTCAGTCCGTCGATATTCTCCGGCAGCAGCTCGGTCAGCCACCCCCGCAAGCCGTGGCGCAGTTCCAGCACCTGATCGATCAGTGCGCGATCCGAATCCTTTGCAGCATTGCGACGCTGGGCGAGCGCACTAAATACCGGCTCCGCACGCGTGACGATTTCGTTGATCCAGAGCCTGATATCGTCAGGCGACGTCGGCTCCGGCTTGAAATCCGGGATGTCGTCGCGGCTGGCCAGTGCCATCTGCATCTCGGCGACGCGGCGGCCGGTCTGCGACATATAGAGCAGATACGGCACCTGCTCTTCACTGTGCGGGGCGTGGTCATCCACCGCCAGCAGACGCTGCTCATCGGCGAAACGGTCGAGATAGGCCGATGTCACCGTCCAGGCATCGCCCTGATTCTGCACGAAGGCATGCACGATGGCGACGGCGGTGCGCTGATCACCCTCGACCAGTTCGACGCTGCCAAGCAGAGCCGGCGTATTGGTGAAACCGGCGATATCCGTCAGGAAACGGCTGACCTCGATCTCCGGATTGATGCCGGCCTGCAGCTTGCGATAGATCTTCACGACATAGTCGTTGTCGACCAATGCAGTGCTGTTGGACTGTTCGGTTTCGACCGCACGGATGTTCTCCAGCGGCGCAGCCGGCTTTTCGGCGAGCTTGGTCGTTGGCCGGAATTCCAGACGGTTGCCCTCTTCTTCGACGGTCAGTGAAATGCGCAAATTGTGCAACAGCAGCGCAATGAAGATGTGGTCGGTGGCAACGTCGAGCAGGGTACCTTCGCGTGCGCCCTGACGAACCGCGGCAAAGGCTTTCGGATTGTAGCGTTCGCGATCGAAGCGGGTCCACTCGATCTGCATGGGCAGCAGATAGCGCGTCGCCACATTGCGCTGCGTGGTTTCGAAGAACACCAGCCATGGACGGTTGTCGCCGATCTCGCAGAACGGGATCGCGCCGGTAAGCACGGGCTGGATCGCCTTTGGCTGTCGCTCCGGATACCAGCGACTGCGCGCCAGGAAGGAAGGCAGCACGTCGCGCTCGAACACACCGCGCGTACGGGCGAGAGTCATCCAGGTCGAGCCAAGCGGCACCACCAGCGTTTCAAATTCCGGCACCACCGGCGGCTGCGAATGTTCGGAGACATCGCGGAGCTGCAGCTGGAACCAGTAGAAGCCGTAAGGCGCCAGCGTGATCATGTAAGGCAGATCGCCGATCGGCGGGAATTTGGTGCGGCCGAGCATTTCCAGCGGCACGCGTTCCTTCCACGGCGACAGATCGAGTTCGGTGGCCTGCGCGGCGCGCGACAGGTTGGCGACGCAGAGGATCGCTTCGTCGCCGAGCTGGCGCACATAAGCGAGAACGGAGCGGTTGTCGGGGCGGATGAAGGTCATGGTGCCGCGGCCGAAAGCCAGCGTCGATTTCCTGACAGCAATGAGCCGTTTGGTCGCCGACAGCAGCGACGATAGGCTGCGCGACTGCGCCTCCACGTTCACGGACTCGTAGCCATAGATCGGATCCATGATCGGTGGTGCATAGAGCCGCGCGGGATCGGCGCGCGAGAAACCGCCATTGCGGTCCGGCGCCCATTGCATCGGTGTACGCACGCCGTTGCGGTCGCCGAGATAGATATTGTCGCCCATGCCGATCTCATCGCCGTAATAGATGATCGGCGTGCCGGGGAACGACAGCAACAGTGAATCCAGCAGCTCGATCTTGCGGCGATCGTTGTCCATCAACGGCGCCAGGCGACGGCGAATGCCGACATTGATGCGCGCGCGCGGATCGTTCGCATAGGTCGACCACAAATAGTCGCGTTCGACGTCCGTGACCATTTCCAGCGTCAGCTCGTCGTGATTGCGCAGGAACATCGCCCACTGGCAGTCGCCGGGAATGTCCGGCGTCTGCCGCATGATGTCGGTGATCGGGAAACGGTCTTCCTGCGCCAGCGCCATATAGATGCGCGGCATGAGCGGGAAGTGATATGCCATGTGGCATTCGTCGCTGTTGCCGAAATATTCCTGCACGTCCTCCGGCCATTGATTGGCTTCGGCGAGCAGCAGCTTGCCCGGCGCATAGGCATCGAGTTCGGCGCGCAGATGCTTGATGACCTTGTGGGTCTCGGGCAGGTTCTCGTTATTGGTGCCGTCGCGCTCGACAAGATAGGGGATCGCGTCCAGACGGAAGCCATCGACGCCGGCGTCCAGCCAGCGTTTCATCACCTGCACCACGGCAGAGACGACGCGCGGATTGTCGAAATTCAAATCCGGCTGATGCGAGAAGAAGCGGTGCCAGTAATAGGCCTTGGCTTCGGGATCCCAGGTCCAGTTCGACTTTTCGGTATCGGTGAAGATGATCCGGGTGCTCTGATATTTCTGGTCGGTGTCGCTCCAGACATACCAGTTGCGCGCACTGGAGCCGGCCGGGCTGCGGCGGGCGCGCTTGAACCAGTCATGCTGGTCCGACGTGTGATTGATGACGAGTTCGGTAATCACGCGCAGGCCACGGCGCTTGGCTTCGTGGATGAAGCGCTTGAAGTCCTTCATCGTGCCGAAGTCGGGATGGATCGAACCATAGTCGGCGATGTCGTAGCCGTCGTCGCGGCCAGGCGACGGATAGAACGGCATCAGCCAGATGGTGGTGACGCCGAGATCCTGCAGGTAATCCAGCTTCTCGGTCAGGCCGATAAAGTCGCCGATGCCGTCATGGTTGCTGTCAGCGAATGTCTTCACATGCAGCTGATAGATGATGGCGTCCTTGTACCAGAGCTTGTCGATCTCCTCGGCGCGCTGTTTCGCTTTAACGTCGATATCGGTCATTACGTTCATGTCAACGCTTTCAGGCGAGGCAACGGAAGAAGATGGCGGGATCGCGCTGGGGATCGAGACGCAGGCGGATGCCGCCCCATTCGACGCCATGGCGCTCGCCGGTAATGATGTTCTCGACGGCGGCAACATTGCGCCGCTCGCCATCGACCATCACCTGCGTGTCGATCGGCAGCCAGAATTCATACGGATCGCGCGACAGCGCGATGGCGCCGGCGACTGTATTGGTACCATCCACCGACTCCTTAACGAAGCCGATGATGTTGTCGTTGTCGACCGGCATGAAGCGCAGGTTCGATGTCTGCTGCAACGCCGTGTTGGCACGGCGCGCGTGGTTGAGGGCGGTGATGTAGGGCTTGATATTCCCCGGCGCATTCCAGTCGCGGGTCCTGATCTCGTATTTCTCCGAGTTCAGATATTCCTCCTTGCCCGGAATGGCCTCGTGTTCGAGCAATTCGAAGCCATTATAGATGCCATAGGTCGACGACAGCGCGGCCGCCAGTGCCACGCGCGCCTTGAACATCCAGGCTTCGCCGGATTGCAGGTGATAAGGCAGGATGTCCGGCGTGTTGACGAAGAAGTTCGGGCGATAGAATTCGCGCTCGGGATAGCCGCATAGTTCGTTGAGATACTGCTCGATTTCCCACTTCGCGGTGCGCCAGGTGAAATAGGTATAGCTCTGCGAGAAGCCGAGCTTGGCGAGGCCCTTCATCAGCTTCGGGCGCGTGAAGGCTTCCGCCAGAAACAGCGCATCGGGATGCTTCAACTGCACCTCGTGGATCGCCCATTCCCAGAACCGCAGCGGCTTGGTGTGCGGATTGTCGATGCGGAAGATCTTCACGCCCTGATCGCACCAGAACAGCAGCATGTCGCGGAGCGCGTTCCACAGCGATCCCGCGTCCTCGCAGTCGAAGTCGGGATTGTGGATGTCTTCGTATTTTTTTGGCGGGTTCTCCGCATATTTCATCGAGCCGTCCGGCCGGCGCTTGAACCAGTCTGGATGGTCCTTGACCCATGGATGATCCGGCGAGCATTGCACGGCGACGTCGATAGCGACTTCCAGACCATGCTCTTTGCACGCAGCGATCAGCGCATGGAAATCTTCCATGGTGCCGAGTTCGGGGTGGATCGCGTCATGGCCGCCTTCGGCGCCGCCAATGGCATAGGGGCTGCCGACATCGCCTGGTTCGGAGGTCAGCGAATTGTTCTTGCCCTTGCGGTTGGTCTTGCCGATGGGGTGGATCGGCGTGAAATACAGCACGTCGAAGCCCATGGCCTGCACGTCGGGCAGGCGGGCAATACAGTCGCGGAACGTGCCATGCTGGCCGGGCACCGTGCTCTGGCTGCGCGGCACCATCTCGTACCACGCGCCGTTGCGGGCGCGTTCACGGTCGATCATCAGCGGCAACAAAGGCGAGCGCGTCAGGTCAGGCCGCAATTGCGCTTCGGCCATGGCGGTGCGCAGTTCAGGTGACAGCAACGGCTCATTGTCGCCGGTCTGCAGAAAATTCTCACATTGCTTGACGATGAGCGCCGAAGCCTCGGGTCCGCCATTCTGCGCCTTGGTCATCAGGCCGGCGCCTTCCAGCGCATCCAGCGTGACATCCTGTCCGGCCTTCAGCTTCAGTTCGAAGCCGTGGCGCCAGGTCGCGAATTCGTCGGTCCAGGCCTCGATGGCATAGACATAGCGGCCGATGCCATCGGGGATGAATGAGCCGCCCCAGCGGTCGTTCACTTCCAGCGTCATCGGGACCCGATTCCATTCGCGGTCCTGTTCGCGGCGCCAGACGATAGCCGCGGCGATGATCTCGTGACCATCGCGATACAGGTCGGCATAGACGGCGACAGGTTCGCCCACGATGCGTTTGACCGGGAAGCGGCCAGCGTCGATGATCGGATAGATGTTTTCGATATGGAAAGCCCCGCCGATACCGGCGGTGTCCACGATTTGGGATGTTCTGTTCACGGTGATGCCATCATGAGGTGTCGTCCCTGTTCGATTTTTCAAAAAGAGACGGTGCGATCATATACAAAGCCCCGTGACAGGGGTTTGGTTCCCCATGGAACTCAGCTTAGATCGACGCGTTGAAATCGGCTATCCTCTTCCGCAAATTCAGAAATTTCCCAGCAACTTTCGATTGTTGCTCTGCAAACAGCGTGCCGAATGGACCTTTTCACCAAAGCTGCCGAACTCGGAATCCAGACCGGTTTTCACGACGGTCAGGGCCAGTGGCACACCACGGGCGAAGCCGCCCTGAAGCTCATTCTGGACGCCATGCCGGTGCGCACGCCGCATCGCTTCGTGGCGAGTCCGGTCGTGGTCCGGGCCGGCGAGGGTGCCCGCACGGTCCTCAATGAGGCTGCCACGTTTCCCCTGACCTGGAAAATTCTCGACGGGGTTAAGGTTATCGCCGAGGGAACGACGGAGGGGCGCGAGATCACCTGGCCGCGCGACCTGCCGGTCGGCGTGCACCGGCTCAGGCTGGTCGACGCCAAGAAATTCCCCGACGAGGCGCCGTTCATCGTCGCGCCGACCAAGGCATTTCCCGGCACCTTCGATCGGTCCTGGATTCTCGCCGTACAGCTCTATGGCGTGCGCTCCGAGCGCAACTGGGGCATCGGCGACTTCACCGATCTGCAGGACCTGATCAGACTGGCCGCCAGTATCGGCGCCGGCGGTGTCGGTCTCAACCCGCTGCATGCGCTCTTCGACGACAGACCGGCCGAATGCAGCCCGTATTCGCCGAACAGCCGGCTGTTTCTCAATCCGCTCTATATCGACGTCGAGGCGCTGCCCGAATATGCGGCGAACGATAGCGGCGACACGCTGGCTGAGATGCGCGCCAGCAAGTTCGTCGATTATGTCGATATCGCCGCGGTGAAGTCGACAGCGATGCGTGCCGCCTTTGAGACATTTTATGCCGATCCGACATCCGAGCGTCAGAAGGCCTTCGCCGCATTCCGCGCCGAACGTGCGCCGCTGCTGACACGCTTCGCCTGTTTCGAGGTGCTGCGGCATCAGCAGCAGACCGCGTGGTGGGACTGGCCGTCGGAATGGCTGCTGCCCGATGATGCGACCTGCGACGCCTTCCGCGCCGGGCCTGACGGCAAGGAAGTGGCTTACATCGAGTATGTGCAGTGGAATGCCGATCTGCAGCTCAAGGCGTGTTTCGATCTGACGACGAAGCTCGGCATGCCCGTCGGCCTCTATCTCGACGTCGCCGTCGGCGTGCAGTCCGGCGGCTTCGATGCCTGGAACGAGCAGATCGCGATCTCGCGTCATCTCTCCGTCGGTGCGCCGCCCGATGCGCTGCAGCCCGCCGGGCAGAACTGGGGTCTCGCCGGCTTCAATGCCGCAGGGCTGGAAGTGCAGGGCTTCGCGCCGTTCAAGGACATGTTGCGCGCCTCGATGCGCTATGCCGGCGCCGTCAGGCTCGATCACGTGCTCGGCCTCAATCGCCTCTACGTCGTGCCGCATGGCTATGACGCCGATAACGGCGCCTATGTGAAGATGCCGCTGGAAGCACTGTTGGCCGTGACGGCGCAGGAGAGCGTCGCCAATCGCTGTGTGGTGATCGGTGAGGACCTCGGTACCGTGCCGGACGGCTTCCGCGATCATCTCGCATCCTGGGGCATCTGGTCGTATTTGGTGATGATGTTCGAGCGTGATGAACGCTATGCCTTCCGCGGTATCGACTATTACGCACCGAATGCGCTGGTGACCTTCAATACCCATGATCTGCCGACCTATGCCGGCTGGCGCAGCCTGCACGATCTGCAGCTGAAGCGCTCGCTGGGCATCGATCCCGGCGAGAGCGACGATGCCCGCCGCTACGCGCTGCAGATGCTCAGCGAGGCGCTGCGAGCGCAGGGCATCAATACCGAAGACTTCTACGCTGTCGCTCACTTTCTCGCGCGCACGCGGACCCGTTTGCTGACCGTCGCGTTGGAAGACCTGTTGGGTGTGATCGATCAGCCGAATATTCCCGGCACCATCAATGAACATCCGAACTGGCGGCAGCGGCTGCCGGCCACGGTGGAGACGATGGCCACGTCGATCGATCGTGAGGCGCTGCACATTGCAACCGCGGACAGGAGTTTGTCCGCATTGACGTAAATTTTGTCAGGTGGCGGAAAGACATTGTACAGCAATATTGAAGATTACGCGCTGATCGGCGATTGTGAGACCGCCGCTCTCGTCAACCGCAACGGATCGATCGACTGGCTGTGCTGGCCGGCCTTCGATTCCGACGCCTGCTTTACCGCGCTGCTCGGCACCAAGGATCACGGCCGCTGGCAAATCACGCCCGACGCTCCGATCACGGCATGCAAACGGCGCTATCGCGGCGACTCCCTCATTCTGGAAACCACGCTGGAGACGGACGACGGCGCTATCACGCTGATCGACTTCATGCCGCCGCGCGGCGCCGCCTCTGATGTGGTGCGCATCGTCCGCGGCGATCGCGGCACGGTGACGGTCCGGATGGAGCTGATCATCCGCTTCGGATTCGGCGCGGCCATCCCCTGGGTGAAGCGCGACAAGGACGGCGGAGTGCTGGCGATTTGCGGGCCCGACATGACCGTGCTGCACACGCCCGTCGAGACCCACGGCGAGAACCTCACGACCGTCGCGAAATTCGAAGTCAAACAGGGCGACAGCGTCCCGTTCGTGCTGACCTATGGGCCTTCGCATCTCAAAGTGCCAGCGCCGATCAATGTCGACGAGGCGCTGAAGGACACCGAGGAATTCTGGAAGGAATGGAGCAGCCGCTGCACCTACAAAGGCGAGCACCGCGATCTCGTGATGCGCTCGCTGATCACGCTGAAGGCGCTGATCTATGCGCCGTCCGGCGGCATTGTCGCGGCGCCGACCACGTCGCTGCCCGAAAAGCTCGGCGGCTCCAGAAATTGGGACTATCGCTTCTGCTGGCTGCGCGATGCGACATTCACGCTGCTCGTGCTGATGAACAGCGGCTACACGGATGAGGCGCGCGCCTGGTATCGCTGGCTGCTGCGCGCCGTCGCTGGCGCGCCCGCCGAGATGCAGATCATGTATGGCATCATGGGCCAGCGCCGCCTGCTCGAATGGGAGGCCGATTGGCTGCCCGGCTATGGCGGCGCGCTGCCGGTACGCGTCGGCAATGCTGCGCATGCGCAATTGCAGCTCGACGTCTATGGCGAGTTGATTGATGCCTTCCACCAGACCCGCGTTGCCAAACTCGATCTTGAGGATGGCACCTGGGCGGTGGAATGCGAGATCCTCGAACATCTCGCTTCTGTCTGGAATAAGCCCGATCACGGCATCTGGGAGCGACGCGGCCCCGGCAAGCACTATGTGCTTTCGAAAGTCGGCTGCTGGGTTGCGTTCGACCGCGCCATCAAGAGCGCCGAGAGCTTCAATCTCAAAGGCCCCGTCGACCAGTGGAAGGAACTGCGCAAGGAGATTCATCGCGACGTTTGCGAGAAAGGGTTCGATCCTCGCGAAAACACCTTCGTGGAATCCTATGGCTCGGACGTGCTCGACGGCGCCATTCTGCTGCTGCCAGCTTTGGGTTTTCTTCCGGCCGACGATCCTCGCGTGAAGGGCACGATCGCTGCGGTCGAGAAATATCTGATACGCGACGGCTTCGTGCTGCGCCACGATCCGCGCGAGGTCACTGGCGAGGTGCAGCCCGCCGAGGGTGCGTTCCTCGCCTGCAGCCTGTGGCTGGCCGAGGCCTATATCAAGATGGGTGAGATCGCCAAGGCGGAAGAACTGTTCAATCGCGTCGTTGCGATCGCCAATGATGTCGGCCTGCTGGCGGAGGAATATGACAGCGGCGTCAAACGTCAGACCGGCAACTTCCCGCAGGCGCTGACGCATATCGCGCTGATCGCCGTGGCGCATAATCTGGCGAGCGCCAAGCGTCCGCAGGAGAAGAAGGTGGAGCGGGCGAAGTAGCTCTTCCTTTTCCCTCCCTTAAGCGCAGAGAAGCTGCGCGCAGTGGGGAAGGTGGATCGACCGCGCAGCGGTCGAGACGGGTGGGGTGCTTCCGCTCACTTTGTCGTCTGCTGGGACACCCCACCCCGGCCTATCGGCCGACCCATGGCGGACGAATTCGTCCGCCAGACCCCACTGCGCGGCTACGCCGCTTGGGGGAGGGAAGCCACGGGTGCCAGAGCGCCTCAGCGCCCCGCATTCCTTTTCAAAATCATCTCCACCGCGCCCGCAAAGCCTTCCTCTTCGTTCGACGTCGTCACATCCGTCGCCTGCGATTTCACATCGTCGCTCGCATTGCCCATGGCGATCGACATGCCCGACACCTTGAACATCGGCAGGTCGTTGCGCATGTCGCCGATGGTGGCGATGGCCTCAAGGGAGATACCCAGCCGCTGCGCCATCGCCTGCACGAAGGTGCCCTTGTTCTGATTGGGCGGCGTGATGTCGAGATAATAGTTCTGCGAGCGTACCGCGACGGCCGTATCGCCAAGCGCCTTCTGCATGACGCCCTCGCAGCGTTCCAGCAGCGGGAAGTCGGAGCTCGCACCGACGATCTTGCAGGCCTTGGCGAGATAGGGCGAGAAGTCATCCACCATCACGGCCTCATGCTGGATGGTGTCGCGCTCATGCGGCACATATTTGCCGTCGTCGCGCTTGATCACCCATTCATCATTGGTGAATATCCAGATATCGACGCCGTGGTCTTCCAACACTTCGATGGCGCGCTTGGTGGCGGATTCCGGGATCAGGTGCTGCACGATGGGCTTGAGGTCGCCGTCCACCATGGAGCTGCCGTTGAACGGGCCGATCGGCAGCGTGATCCCCAGCGGCTTCACCAGGATGCGCATGCCGACGGGCGGGCGGCTCGACGTGATGGTGAAGCCGATGCCGGCGTCTTCCAGTTTCTTCACGGCCGCCTTGGCTGTGTCGGTGAGGCGTTTGTCGTGGGTGACGAGCGTACCGTCGACATCGGACACCACGAGAGCAATCTTGGTCATGGTCTGATCCTTCAGGCCGGCATTTGTTTGATGATGGCGGAGACGATGCCGTCGACATCGTCGTCGATGGATACTGTCATCGGGCGTTCGTCTGGGCCGGGGATTTCGAGCGTCTTGAACTGGCTGTCGAGCAGCGTCGGCGGCATGAAATGATTCTTCCGCGCCGCCATGCGCTTGGCGATTAGCTCCTTGGAGCCGTCGAGATAGACAATGCGAATGTCGTCGCGGCCGTGCAATAGCAGATCGCGATAGGCGCGCTTGAGCGCAGAACAGGCGACGACAAGCTTTTGGCCATCGGCGGTGACGCGGTCGATCTCGTCGGCAATGGCCTGCAGCCAGGGCCAGCGATCGTCGTCGGTGAGTGGCTGGCCCGCGCGCTGCTTCTCGATATTTGCCTTCGGGTGAAAATCGTCGCCATCGGCGAAGCGCCAGCCGAGGCGTTCAGCAAGCGTCTTCGCGATCGTGCTCTTGCCTGAGCTGGAGACGCCCATCACCACCAGAGCCTTGGGTGCCAGGGTCTTGGGCGCGGTGTCAGCCACGCGCGTCGTCCGGGAGGGCGGCCTTGTCGCACAGCCACACGGTTTCGCCGTCCGACCGCGCGCGATTGGCGGGCAGATCCTCGCCCTTCAGCACGCGCGTCAGGATCGCGCGCTTGTCCTCGCCGCTCATCAGGAACAGCATTTCGCGGCTTGAGGCCAGTGCCGGCAGCGTCAGGCTGACGCGCGGCACGAACGGCTTTACATGCGCTTCGGGCACGCCGACCACCCAGCGGTCCTTAATCTCGATGGCGGGATAGCTTGGAAATAGCGACGCCACGTGGCCATCGGGGCCGACGCCGAGCAACACCAGATCGAACAGCGGTTTGGCTTTATCGAGCTTGTCGGCTCCGTAGAACGACTGCAGTTCGCGCGCATAGAGCGCCGCCGCGTCATCCGGATTCGCCGCATCGGTCTTGATCGGGTGCACATTCGCAAGCGGCGCGCATGCATCCAGAAATGCAGTTCGCGCCATGGTCATGTTGTTGAGCGGATCGCTTGAAGAAACGAAGCGGTCGTCGCCGATGAACCAGTGCACGCGATCCCAGGGGATTTCGCTGCGATAGGGTTCGGTGGCGAGCAGTTCATAGAGCCGCTTCGGGCTCGATCCGCCGGTCATGCAGATGGCGATGCGGCCGGGATTGGCTTCGATGCGCTCGATCAGCCGGTCGGCTGCGGCCTCGGCGAGAGCCACTGCATCCTCGACCACGACGATATGGCGATTGGGCGCTGTCATCGCGTTAGCTCAGCACGCGCCAGCTACGACCATCGCGCTTGAGCAGGTCGTCGGCTTCCTCGGGACCTTCGCTGCCGGCGTTGTAGGTCTTGAGCCCGTCCTTGCCGGCCTTCTTCCAGGCATCGAGGAACGGCTGCACGGCACGCCAGCCGGCTTCCACGCTGTCGGCGCGCTGGAACAGGATGTTGTCGCCGATCATGCAGTCATAGATCAGCGTCTCGTAACCCGTGGCTGGCGCAGCCTGGAAGTAGTCCTTGTAGCGGAACTTCATCTCGACGCCGTCGATCTCCACGGCCGGACCGGGCACCTTGGTGTTGAACTTCAGTGAGATGCCTTCATTCGGCTCCACGGCGATGACGAGGAAATTCTCGGCGAGGCTTTCCACCGACGTGTCACGGAACATGGCGAATGGTGCTTGCTTGAACTTGATCGCCACTTCGGTGCGCTTGATGCCGAGTGCCTTGCCGGTGCGCAGATAGAAGGGAACGCCGGCCCAGCGCCAGTTGTCGATCGACAGCTTCATCGCTGCATAGGTCTCGGTGGTGCTGCCATCCTTGACGTCCTTGGTCTTCAGATAGTCACCGATATCGGTATCGCCGACATGGCCGGCGACATATTGCGCGCGAACCGAATTCTGCAGTGCTTCGGCTTCGGTCTGCGTGGTGACGGCGGCGAGCACTTCGGCCTTCTCGGAGCGCACCGCATTGGCCTCGAAACGCGCGGGCGGCTCCATCGCGACTAGCGATAGCAGCTGAAACAGATGGTTCGGCACCATGTCGCGCAGTGCGCCGGTAGCGTCGTAGAACGAGCCGCGATGGCCGACGCCGAGTTTCTCATCCACGGTGATCTGCACGTGGTCGATATGGTTGCGATTCCAGATCGGCTCGAACATACCATTGGCAAAGCGCAGCACCAGGATGTTCTGCACCGTCTCCTTGCCGAGATAGTGATCGATCCGGTAGATCTGCTGCTCGTTCATCAGGCCGAGCAGTTCACTGTTCAGCTTCTTCGCGGATTCAAGGTCGGTGCCGAACGGCTTCTCGACCACGAGGCGGCGCCACGAGCCGTTTTCCTTCAGCATGCCGGTGCGGCCGAGCTGACGCGCGATCGGCGCGAAGGCCGAAGGCGGCGTCGCCAGATAGAACAGGCGATTGCCGCCGGTGCCGCGCGCTTCCTCGAGTTTGTCGAGCTGGTCGCGCATGCGATCAAAGGAATCCGGCTCGCCCGGATCGGCCTCGATACAGGTGACGCAATTGAGCAGCTTCTGCGCGATGGCGTCGTCAACCGGGCGCGTCGCATATTGCTTCAGGCCCTTCATCAGGTCGTCGCGGAGTTCCGCGCCGGTCATGTCCTTGCGGGCGATGCCGACGACGCAGAATTTCTCCGGCAGAAGATCGGCCGCCTGCAGGTTATACAGCGCCGCGATGACCAGCCGGTGGGCGAGATCGCCGGTGACGCCGAAGATCACGAATGCGCAAGGGTCTGGCTTCTTCTTGGATTTGGCAGGGCCTGGAGCTTGTATCTCGGTCATGCGGGCTACGCCTTTGGTTTGATGATATCAGGCGCGTCCTGCCGTTTTGGATCCGGATGCTGATCGGGCTCTTTGTGGCCGCCGAAACCGGCGCGCATCGCGGATAGAATCTTCTCTGCAAATGTGTGCTCCTTGCGGGAGCGAAACCGCGCAAACAGCGCAGCAGTCAGAACCTCAGCGGGCACTGCCTCGTCGATGGCGGCATTCACCGTCCAGCGGCCTTCGCCGGAGTCCTCGACGAAGCCCGAATAGGTATCCAGCGTCTCATTCTTGGCGAGCGCGGAGGAGGTGAGGTCGAGCAGCCATGACGGGATCACGCTGCCGCGGCGCCAGACTTCGGCGATGTCTGGCAAATTCAAATCGAAGCGATGCGCTTCCGGCAGCGCCTCGATATTGGCGTTCTTCATGATGTCGAAGCCTTCGGCATAGGCCTGCATCAATCCGTATTCGATGCCGTTATGGACCATCTTGACGAAGTGGCCGGCGCCGACGGGGCCGGCATGGATATAGCCATTCTCGATGCGGGGATCGCTGTTGTCGCGGCCCGGCGTGCGCGGGATGTCGCCGATGCCCGGCGCCAGTGTCTTGAAGATCGGATCGAGCCGATCGACGACGCTCTTTTCACCGCCGATCATCATGCAATAGCCGCGATCAATGCCCCAGACGCCGCCGGACGTGCCGACGTCGATGTAATACAGGCCCTTCTCCTTCAGCGCCTGGCCGCGGCGAACATCGTCCTGCCAGAAGGTATTGCCGCCATCGATGATGGTATCGCCGGGCTCCAGCAGCCTGGTCAGCGCATCGATGGTGGTTTCGGTGATCTTGCCGGCCGGCAGCATGACCCAGACCGCGCGCGGCTTGTCGAGCTTCTTCACGAAATCTTCGAGCGACGATCCGCCGGTGGCACCTTCGGAGGCAAGGCCGCTGACGGCCTTGGCGTCCTTGTCATAGACCACGGCACTGTGACCGTTCTTCATCAGGCGGCGGACAATATTTCCGCCCATTCGGCCGAGACCGATCATGCCGAGCTGCATTGTGTGATGTCCTTTATTGATTGCGCATGACCCGAAGCAATGTCCGGGCCATGCGGATCGTCGTTTAGTTCAATGCGGCAGTAATCGCCTTGTCGAGAACAGCAAGTCCGGCCTTGAGATCGCCCTTGAGATGGATGTGCAGGGCGCGGCGGTTGCGATCCGTCAGCACGCCAAAGTCACCACGCGCCTGTGCCGCCTTGATGACACCGAACGAGGCGCGGTAATCGGGAATGGCAAGATCCTTGGCATCGTCAGCTGTGATCTGCAGGAACACGCCGGTATCGGGTCCGCCTTTGTAGGCCTGACCGGTCGAATGCAGGAAGCGTGGTCCGAATTCGGCGCAGGTCGCGACCTTCTTCCTGTCGCGTACCGCCATCCGCATGTGCTGCAGCGTGTCGATATGCTCGCCGTCGCGTTCGACATAAGCGAGCAGCGCGACATAGTCGCCGGGCGTGATCCGGCGGAAATGCGCCTTCAGCCACGAGGTCAGATCGCCATTGGCACCGGCCTTCTTCAACAGTTCGGCATTGCTGTCGTCGGTATAGAGATCGGCCTCCTTCGACGACACCACCGGCGTCTCCGGCGGCAGCGAACCGGTCTTCTCGAAGGATTCGGTCAGCTCGCGCGTCTTGATCTTGGCGGCTTCCACGTCCGGCTGGTTGAACGGGTTGATACCGAGCACCGAACCCGCGACAGCCGTCGCGATCTCGAAGCGGAAGAATTCCTGGCCGAGATGATCGATGGACGGCATCACGATGCGCGCAACGGGATGACCGGCCTTTTCAAGCGCGTCGAGCTTGTCGTCATGGGCCTTGTCGTCTTCGCCCGATGTGCGCAAGTCGATGAAGAAGCGATCGGTGCCATAGACGGAGGGCTCGCCCAGCGTCTCGCCATCGATCGGGATCAGGCCCTTGCCATCCTTGCCGGTGGATTCGGCGATGAGCTGTTCGGCCCATGCGCCGAAATCGGCGATCTTCTTTGAGGACAGGATGGTGACCTTGTCGCGGCCATCGAGGCCGGCATTGCCCATCGCGAGTCCGAGCTGGACGCCGGGATTTTCAGCGGGCGGCACGTCCGGTCCGCAGGAGCGGACCATCGACAGCGTGAGATCCAGCAGTTTGGTGAGGTCGACGCCCGCTGCAGCGGCTGGTACAAGGCCGAACGGCGACAGCACCGAATAGCGCCCGCCGATGGTCGGATCGCCATGGAAAATGCGCGCAAACTTTTGGGTCTTGGCGACCTTCTCCAAAGACGAGCCGGGATCGGTCACGGCGACGAAATGCGAACCGGCCTTGTCGGCGCCGACCGCCTTGGTCACCTCGTCGAAGAAATAGTTCTTCATCACGTTCGGCTCGGTGGTGCCGCCGGACTTGCTGGAGACGATGAACAGCGTCTTGGCAATGGTCACTGCAGCGCCCATGGCGCGCACCTGTGCGGGATCGGTGGAATCCAGCACATGTAGTTTCGGGAATCCCGACACCTTGGCAAAAGTCTGCGCCAGCACTTCCGGCCCGAGGCTCGAGCCGCCCATGCCGAGCACCACCGCATCGGTAAATCCCTGCGCCTTCACCCATTTGGCGAAGTCGTTGTAGTCGGCGAGCTTGGCCTTCTCGTCAAAGGCGCTGTTCAGCCAGCCCAGCCACTTGTCTTCATCCGATCCGGTCCAGACCGACTTGTCCTTGTGCCAGAGCCGGCGGATCTTTGCGGACGCGCGCCAGTCTTCGGTCGAGGTTGCGACCTTCTTTGTGAAGCCGTCGCCCAGCGCCAGCTTCTGCGATCCGATCCCGTTACCCAGCGACGTCGCGCGCTTGTGCGCCACCGCGCCGTACAGCTTGTCGGCGGCGTCAGCGAACAGTTTGACGCCGTCCTCGACGAGATGCGTCGTAATCGCATCGAGCAAAATGCCGGTCTTGGCGAGATCGGCGAGCACCTTCTTCGCATCCTCGACATTCTCTTCGAGGCTGTCGCGCACCTCGCCGTGGTCGCGGAACGCGTCCAGCGTGGCGGGCGGCACAGTGTTGACGGTGTTCTTCCCGATCAGCTCTTCCACATAGAGCGTGTCGCGATAGTCCTTGCTCTTCACGCCGGTGGAGGCCCAGAGCAGGCGCTGCGGTTTTGCGCCTTTGGCCTTGAGCTTCTCCCAGCGCGGGCCGGCGAACAGTTTCAGATATTCCTGATAGGCGAGCTTCGCATTGGCGATGGCCACCTTGCCCTTGAGGTCCTTGAGCCGCGCCTTCTCGGATGGATCATTGGCCTTGGCGATCTTGTCGTCGAGCTGCTTATCGACCTGCGCATCGATGCGGCTGACGAAGAAGGACGCAACGCTCGCCACATGCGAGGGATCGCCGCCCCCGGCGACATACTTTTCGAGACCGTTGAGATAGGCCTCGGCGACCTCCACATAGGTCTTCTGCGCGAACAGCAGCGTCACATTGATGCTAATGCCTTCGCCGATCAGTTGCTGGATCGCGGGCAGCCCCTCCGGCGTTGCCGGCACCTTCACCATCAGGTTTGGGCGCTTGACGCTCGCCCACAGGCGCTCCGCCTCAGTGACCGTGCCCTTGGTGTCATTGGCGAGATAAGGCGAGACTTCCAGGCTGACGAAACCATCATCGCCCTTCATCTTGTCATAGACCGGCTTCAGCACATCGGCGGCGTGCTGGATGTCCTCGACGGCAATGTGCTCGAACAGGTCGGCAGGCGACTTGTCGCCGGACTTCAACGCCTCGGCAATCGGGGCATCATATTCGTCCGAACTTCCGATCGCCTTCTCGAAGATCGCCGGGTTCGACGTCACGCCCTTCACGGCGTCAGTGTCGATCAGCTTCTTGAGGTCGCCTTTGGCGACGAAGCCGCGGGCGAGGAAGTCCAGCCAGACGGCCTGACCGTGAGATTCGAGTGCTTTGACGGGATTCATGATGCCTTGTTCTGCTTACAATTATCAAAAGGCCGATCGCCGCGCGAAACGTTCCGCGGCCCGGTTCCAATGATCGCCCCAAACCCATACGCATGGCAAGCCGAACGGTTCCATTCAGGGCGCGGGAGCCGGATCGCAATTCCGTGTTCGCCAGATTGGCCCGGCGGCATGACAATTGTGCAAATTTTGTGCGTCGGTTTTGTGGGTTGGGGAGCGCCTCCAGCCCTCACGTCATTGCGAGGAGCGAAGCGACGCGGCAATCCAGAGGGGCACAAGCGAAGAAAGACTGGATTGCTTCGTCGCAAGGGCTCCTCGCAATGACGGCGAAGGGAGTCAGGGCCGAATATACAGATAGCCCTGCGACTGCAGCTCCGCGATCCGGACCACGCCGCCGCGGTCGGCGATGGTGAAGCCCGGCAGCAGGCCGTCCAGCGTCACATCCTGCGCCTTCATGGTGTTGCCGCAGGCGGCCAGTTGCAGGCCGGCCTTGGTGAATTTGTTAACCCGTGCGGTGATGTCGGGATTGGCGGAAGCCCGGGCAAATGACTTCAGCGCCGGGCCAAGCACGACCAGTGCAATGGTAACGTTGTCGGGGCCGCCGACACCGTCGAAATGGTTCTGGATATTGCCAAGCGCGAAATTCACCCGGTCGGCATCGGCGAGATGATAGACGACCTTGAGCTTGGCAGGCGGCTTCTGGTCGGCCGTCGCGGCACTCGCTCGCGATGCCAATAGTCCCGCGCCGACCGTCGACAGGGCGGTCCACAATAGGCTGCGTCGATTCATGGTTGGCTCCGATTTGGCGTCAATCACGCTTACTTGCTGCGCATCGCTGCGAGTTCCTTGCGGTCTGTGATCAAGGATTCACATTCCTTCAGACTCGTGCGATCGAGCCGGAAAATCTTGTCGTCTTCGCCGCCGGTGAGCGCGTCGGCGCCTGGTTCTTCATCGGGTTTGCTGTTCTGCCAGATGCGGACGCGCTCGACGCGAACCAGCGTTGCGTCGATGTCTTTGGCCAGGCCGATCGCAATGCCGCCGCCATCGCAATCGACGCTGCATGCGAACTTCACCTCCTGGCCCTTGTCGGTATCCTGGATCTGGCCGCAGGAGCCGCTGGAATCCCAGTCGCCTTTGCGATGGCGATATTTGAATCCGAGCCGGAACGAGTAGGGCGTATAGCTTTCCTCGGGCGGATGCCCGGCGACGACCAGCAGCTTCATGGTGCTGACCTTCTGCTTAGGGTGCCGCGCTAAATGCTCGGCGTCATAGCGCCGGACGAAGCAGGCATAGGTCAGCTTCGGACCCAGCGGGCCGGCAAACATGCGCTTGTTGAATTCGGCTGCCTTCACCGCATCGACCTTGGCCGGTTCGTCCTCGGCGCGCGCCAGCGGGCCGCTCATGATCAAAGCGGTAGTGAGAACCACAAGGGACAGCACACGGATGGTCATCGACGTCTCGCAAGGTGAGGCGGCCCGTTGCGGGCCAGTTCACCTTGGTCGCGTCAGAAGCGGGATGCGTTCAATCGATGCTGGGCGCGGTCGATGCACTTCCTCGCCCCGCACTTGCGGGGAGAGGGTGGGGTGAGGGGCTTTTGCTGAGCTTCACCTCTAACTCCCCCTCACCCGGAGCCGTCGCTGCGCGCCGACTCCGACCTCTCCCCGCAAGCGGGGAGAGGTTAGGTAGCGTCGCGTCGACCGTGAATTCAAAGATCGCTCTTCGCCAGGTCCCACATCAGCCGGTAGGTCCCCTCGGAAATCAGCTCTGCCTTTGCCGCTGCAATGGCCGCAGTGAAGCGGCCTTTCATGGTCGCAGCGACGGCTTCGACATCCGTCCCGTCGATCATCACATACCAGTCGCGCGCCGCGGGATTGGGTGCGGCGGGATCGTCGGTCAGTGGCTTCGACAGCCGGGGATCGCTCTCCATCAGATGCATCGAGATGATGCCGTTGATATCGCCAGGGTCGAGCTGTGCTTCGATAGCGCTGCGCAGTTTGTCAGCGCCTTCGGCGGGTGGCCGGATGCGCACCAGACCCAGCGCCGCGCCGCGGCCCTGACCGCGACTGACAGTGATCCGCGCCACCGAGCGCAGCATGTTCTGGAAACGGCCGATATTGGTCAGCGACCACTTGGTCTGGTTCGCCAGCGCCGTGCGATAGGCATCACTGTCCAGCACGTCGAATGTCGCGGTCGAATACAGGCCGAGATACTTCGGCCTGGCGTTCACGGCCACATAGCGGCGGGCTTCGACGAAGCCCTCGATGGCGACGCGCTCGGCGAGATGCTCGCGGTCGTACCATTGGTTGAATTCCTGCTCATGGCTGGCGTCGATATCCATCGACGTCATCAGCATTCCCGTGCCTTTGATCGGCATTCCAGAAGTCCTATTTCAGTTTCGACGCGACATCGGCGATGGCCTTCATCACCGCATCGCGCATGCCGGGGTCATACAGGCTGTGACCGGCGCTTTCAACGATGCGCACCTCAGCATCCGTCCAGCGCCTGGCCAGGGCGTGCGATGTCGCGGGCGGGCAGAGGAAGTCGTAACGGCCCTGAATGATGACGCCGGGAATGCCGGTGAGTTTGCCGGCGTCTTCCATGAGCTGCTGCGGCCGCATAAAGCAGTCGTGCTTGAAGTAATGCGCTTCCATCGCGGGTGTCGCCGGCATCATCCGCGTGGTGTTGCCGAGTTCGGCACGGTCGAGCCGCGTGCGCTTCGGCGCGATTTCCGACAGGATGGCTTCGGTGCCGCCCCAGGCGCGGATCGCCGGGACATGCACGGCCGGATCGGCATCGAGAATGCGGCGATAGAAGTTCGGCAGCGGATCGGCGCGCTCGGCTTCGGCAAGGGCGCTCAGAAAATCTCCATGCAGGCCGGGATAATGCCGCGGCAACATGACGTTGAAGACATCATGCAATTCTTCCCGCGTGCCGAGAAACGTTGCGCGCAGCACGATGCCGGTCACGCGATCCGGATGGGCCTGCGCATAGGCGAGCGCCAGCGTCGCCCCCCATGAGCCGCCGACCACGAGCCATTTGTCGAAGCCGAATTGGGTGCGGATCGTTTCCATATCCGCGATCAGATGCGGCAGCGTGTTCGCCTCGCGCAGCCCTTTCGGCTTGCTGCGGCCGGCGCCGCGCTGATCGAACAGAACGGTGTGAAAACGCTGCGGATCGAACAGCCGGCGGTGATCGGGCTGGCAGCCGGAGCCGGGGCCGCCATGCAGATAGACTGCGGGAATGCCGTCGCTGCGGCCGACGCTCTCCACATGGATTGCGTGGCCGTCGCCGACATCCAGATGTTCCGAGGTCAGCGGCGCGAACAGATCGGCGCTCGCCGGGGCGGGGACATCAGCGGCCATGGACGTCGTCCGCGTCCGGCTCCAGCGTGCCGCCTTTGAAGTTGCGATAGATGAAGCGGTCGCGGCCCTCAGTGGATTCCGTCTCGGCCATTTTGAAGATTTCGGCGTGAACAGGTGACAGCGTGCAGGCGGGGTCGGTATTGCCGGCATCGCCGGTCAGCGCGAAGGCCTGGCAGCGGCAGCCGCCAAAATCCACTTCCTTGAACGCGCAGCTCTGGCACGGTTCGGGCATCCAGCCGGTGCCGCGATAGCGGTTGAAGGCTTCCGAGTTCTGCCAGATCCAGGCGATCGAATGATTGGAGCGTACGGATTCAAATTCCATCCCGGTGATGGTCTCGGCGGCATGGCACGGCAGGATCTTGCCGGCCGGTGAGATGTTGAAGAACTGCCGGCCCCAGCCGCCCATGCATTTCTTCGGCCGCAGCGCGTAATAGTCCGGCACGACATAGTCGATATCGAGAATGCCTTTCAGGCGCAGCTGCGCGTCCTCGACGATGCGGCTGGTCTCGTCGATCTGGTCGATGGTCGGCATCAGGGCGGCGCGGTTCTTCAACGCCCAGCCGTAATACTGCACATTGGCGACTTCCAGCCGGTCGGCATCGAGATCGACGGCCATCTGGATGATGTCGGCGAGCTGATGCAGGTTCTGCCGGTGCATCACCGCATTCACCGTCAGCGGCAGGTCGAGTTCGCGCGTCCATTTGGCGACTTCGAGCTTCTTCACGTGGCCATTGCGATAGCCGCCGACGCGGTCCGCCACCACGGGCTCATTGCCCTGGAAGCTGATCTGCACATGGCACAGCCCGGCATCGGCGAGCGCGGAGAGTTTGTCGCGCGTCAGCAGCACCGCCGAGGTGATGAGATTGGAATACAGGCCGACATCCGTCGCGTGCTGCACCAGCTCGACGATGTCCTTGCGCGCGGTCGGTTCGCCGCCGGAGAAGTGGATCTGCAGCACGCCGATTTCGGCGAGCTCGGACAGCACCTTCTTCCATTCGTCGGTGGTCAGCTCAGTGCTGCCGCGGTCGAGTTCCACGGGATTGGAGCAGTATGGACATTGCAGCGGGCAGCGATGGGTGAGTTCGGCCAGCACGGCGAGGGGAATGCCGAAGGTTTCCGCGGTCGAGCGCGTGCGCTCCATGATCGCGAGACTGTCGGCGGGATCGGTGAAGACGGGACTGGCGTCGGTAAGCGTAGGACTCATGCTGTCTTCTCCCGCGCTTGCGTGAGAAAGCCCTTGTCGGCGAGGTCCTGCAGCATGGCCACGACATCGGTGCCGATATCGTCGCGCGGCGCGGCGTATTTCGCCGCCAGCAGGTCGATGATATCGGCGACGTTACGTTCGCCATCGCAAAGCTGGAGGATTTCGACGGCGATATCGTCCGGCGCCAGCACGCGCTCCGGCGCCAGGATCACCCAGCGCTGGCGCGTCTCGTCGAACTTCAGCTTGGCGTGGCGCGGCAAGACCGGCTTGCTCGCCTCGCTGACACTGATCCGACGATTGCTGCGCAACTCCGTCATCGTTGCCTTCTTACTTGGCCGGGACGAACGCGCCCGGCGGCACATGGCCGTCCACATAGGCATGATACAGCGCATCGAGCTGCACCCACAACACATTGGTCTTGAAGATCAGTGCATTGCAAACCGCGCGGCGCTCGGCCGGCGTCGTGGCATGCTGCTTGACGTAATCCAGCGCGAAGCCGGCATCGCGGGGCGCCTGGGTCAGGCGGCGGCTGAAATAGCTCATGATGTCCGGATTGACGAAGTCATAGTGCTTCAGCATGCCAGAGATGCGCTCTTCATGCAGGTTGGGGGCGAACAGTTCCGTTAGCGACGAGGCGATGGCCTCCAGCGGCGTCCTGTCGCGCACGAAATGCACGTAGGCCTCCACGGCAAAACGCGTCGCCGGCAGGATGCCTTCGGTGGATTCCACATAGGCTGAGTCGAGGCCGAGCCCTTCGGTGAGCTTCAGCCAGCGCTCGATACCGCCTTCTGCGCCGGTATCACCGTCGTGATCCTCGATCCGGTGCCGCCATTCCAGCCGCGTCGCGCGGTCGCGGAAGCGCGAGATCACCACCGCGTCCTTGATGGGGATCGTGCTCTGGTAATAGTAGCGGTTCAGCGCCCAGGCCTGCACCTGACCCTTGTTGAGTTTGCCGCCATGCAGCAGCTTATGAAACGGATGCAGGCTGTGATAGCGCGTCGCGCCGATATGGCGCAGCGTCTCTTCCAGTTGCGCGGCGTTGTCCAGCGGCACCCCTAGCGAAATCGAATAGGCGGAAATGGCGCTGTCGCCGAGCGTGTTTGCACTGGGTGCGTTCACAGCGTGATCTCCATGCCATTGCCGGGGATTTGCCAGCCGGCGGTGGTCAATGCGGCGCGCTCAGTGGAATCATGCAGCAGCGCCGGGTTCGAATTGTTGATGTGCAGGAAGAACTTTCTGGCGATGCCGACATCAGCCAGTTCGCTGATCGCGCCCTGCGCGCCGGACATCGACAGATGCCCCATGCTCTGGCCCGTTTTCTGGCCCAATCCCGCCGCGATCAACTCGTCGTCGCGCCATACGGTGCCGTCGAAGAACACCAGCGGCGCGCCGGAAATGCGTTGTTTCAGTTCGGGCGTTACCCGCGCGCAGGCCGCGATAAAATAGAAATACTTGCCGGTGGCCTTCTCGGCAATTCGCAGACCCAGCGTGTCGCCGTCGCCATCTTCACCGGCCGGATGCGCCTGGCCTTCGAGATACCACGCGCTTTTGCCGGGCACGGTGAAGGGCAACACCTCCAGGCCGGACGGCGTGCCATCCTGCAGCTTCGGTTCGAAAGACGTATCAATCTCGATGGCTTCGCGGCGCACATTCTTGTCCGAGAGCACGTTGAAAATGCTGTTGGCTTTCAGGATCGCCAGCACACGTGTGTGCGCATAGATTGTAAATGGCGAACCTTCCCGCATCGACAAGAGCCCCGCCACCGCATCGACCTCGCCATTGGTGAGGATCACGCCTGCGATCGGCGAGTGTCTGACATGATCGGGGTGGGGATGAAGCTGGGGCGTATCGGTGACCTGTTGTCGCAGGTCGGGCGAGGCATTGATCAGGAACCAGTTGGCATTGTCGGCCGACACCGCGATAGAGGCCTGGCCGCTCTGCAGTTCGGGTCGCTCGCTGCGCGCCGCACGACAAATCCGGCATCCGCAATTCCACTGCGGAACACCGCCGCCGGCCGCGGCTCCAAGAACGACAACACGCAACATGAGATCGCCCTGAATCCCGGCCAATTCGCGTCTCGTAAAAAGACGCGGGGCGCCCGTCAGTGACGAAGGCGCCCCCAAAACTTAAGATCTTAGCGTGAGCTCAAGTCTTACTTGCGCGCTGCGCAGGCGTACATGTTGATTTCCATGCCGACTGCAACTTCGACGATCTTCGGTGCTTTCCAGGCCATATTTATCTCCCGCTTCTCTGCAGTCAGGTACTGCATAACCACAACTCTAATCCCTGCTCAAAGGTTCGCCAACAACTTCGTCATCACAATGTGAAGCGATAGGGGTACAATATGCGTGCAATGCACAATCGATTGCGCTGCAACATTGCAATGGCGAGAACGTTCCATAGATAGCGAAGGCCTTCGGTTGAAAGGCATTGATTCGTACTCAGCCCGCCGCATCTTCCGGGATATTCGCGTGGTCTGAGGTCTTCTGCGTCCGCGCCCAAGCCCAGTGCCAAGAGAATTGCCATGCCGCTTTATTTCTTCAACACACGCATCAACGACGAGCTGGTGGTCGATCCCGAAGGCGAGGAGCTGCGGAATCCCGATCATGCCTGGGATGTGGCGCGGTCGATGATCCTGCAATTGCTGCGCTCCGAGGGCACGCCGAGCGATCTGCTCAAAGCGGTGCTGGAAGTCACGGACAAGGACGGCGAGATCGTGCTTGAATTTCCGTTCACCGAAGCACTGCTCGATGCCACCGATGAGTCCGCAACGCGGCACTAGAGCGTTGTCGAGCGAAGTGGGCACCGGTTCGCGTCAAGAAAACGCGTCAATACAAAAAGCCAGAGCCTCGGTTCTGATTCTATCAGAACCGAGAAGGCTCTAGCCGATTGCGGGAATCGGTGCAGGCTTGCTCGCGCGCCATGTTTTGATTGCGCAGCGACATAAAAATATCCAACAGTGCGATCCGGAAAGCCTCGGGGCGGCGCATCTCATGTGCTGCGAGCAGAGAAGGCTTCCGTAAAAAGGGGAGAGATCCATGAGTGTCTACACGTCCGCGCGCCGGGCATTGCTTGCCGGTGCGTTCATCGGTGTCTTTACAAGCGGCGCTTTTGCCCAGCAGTCCGATACGTCACCTGCAACACCGGCTCCTGCAGCCGCACCAAGTGCAGCGCCTGCTGCTCCCGCAGCGGCTCCTGCACCGGCACCAGCCGCCCCGCAGGCTGCCGCTCCGGCACCTGCAGCAGCGCCAGCCGTTGCCACAGCGCCTGCGCTGCCGCCCGGCTCGCCGCTGATCGGCCGTCCCGATGGCGCCGCCGCAGCCAGGCTCGCGCCGGTCGCACCGCCGCCGATTCCATCGGCCGCCGACAAGCTGCCGACTGCCAAACTGAAAGTGCCCGCGGGCTTCAACATCGAAGTTTATGCGGCCGGCATGGCCAATGCGCGCTCGATGCGCGAGGGCGACAAGGGCACCGTGTTTGTCGGTTCGCGCCTGGTCGACAAGGTCTATGCCGTCATGAACAAGGACGGCAAGCGCCAGGTGAAGGTGCTGGCCTCCGGCCTCTATCGCCCGAACGGTCTCGCCTTCAAGGACGGCACGCTCTACATCGCCGAACTGTCGAAGATCTCGAAGATCGACAAGGTGGAAGACAATCTCGAAAATCCGCCGAAGCCGACCATGATCTACGACAACCTGCCGAAGGACGAAGCCCATGGCTGGAAGTTCATCGGCATCGGCCCGGACAACAAGCTCTATGTGCCGGTCGGCCAGCCCGGCAACAATGTGCTGCATGACGAGGCCCATGGCCAGATCCGCCGCATGAATCTCGATGGCACCGGCGCCGAGATCTATGTGAAGGGCGTCCGCAACACCGTCGGCTTCGACTGGAATCCGACCACCAAGCAGATGTACTTCACCGACAACGGCCGCGACTGGATGTCGGAAGCGGTGCCGGAAGATGAACTCAACCGTGTCACCAAGGCGGGTGAAGACTTCGGCGCGCCATATTGCCTGCAGGGCAATATCCTCGATCCGGAATTCGGCTGGGGCAAGTCCTGCGCCGACTACACCGCGCCGGTCGGCCTGCTCGGGTCGCATACGGCGGCATTGGGCATGCGGTTCTACACCGGCAAGATGTTCCCGGCCGCCTACAAGGATGCGATCTTCATCGCGCGCCATGGCTCCTGGAACAAGACTCAGAAGCTCGGCGGAGACGTCGTTGTCGCGAAGCTGAACAAGGACGGCACGGTGAAGTCCGTCGAGCCGTTCCTCACCGGCTTCATCGAGGACAACAAATATGTCGGCCGCCCCGTCGACGTGCTGCAGATGAAGGACGGATCGCTGCTGGTCTCCGACGACTGGAACGGCGCGATCTATCGCATCAGCTATGGCAAGCAGAAGGTGGCGGACAAGAAGTGACGACGTTTTCTCACCTCTCCCCGCTTGCGGGGAGAGGTCGACTGCAACGCGCGAAGCGCGTGAAAGTCGGGTGAGGGGGACTCTCCACTTGCTCCGAGCGCGGTGAGAGTCCCCCTCATCCTCACCTTCTCCCCGCAAGCGGGGAGAAGGAATTCGCCACGCCGGAGTTTCAGTATTCAGAAAGTTCAAAGCCGATGCGCCCGTTTGCCGTCATCGTAGCTCTTTTTCTCTCGACGTCCCCACTCTTCGCCGCCGAACCCATCACCGAGCGCGCCGCGCCGTGCCTCGCCTGCCACGGCGAGAAGGGGACCTCCGAAACCGAGAACACGCCGTCGCTCGGCGCGCAGCAGCCGGCCTATTCGCTGATCCAGATCTACATGTTTCGCGAGAAGCTCCGCGTCGCGGAGCCGATGAACGACATGGTGAAGGATTTTACCGACGACGACCTGCGCAGTTTCTCTGACTATCTCGCGACGCTGCCGAAACCGACAGCGCTGGAGGCGGGCGATCCCCAGGGGATCGCTAGCGATCCCGCGCGGATGCAGGCCGCCAAGGCGCTGACATCGCAATTTCGCTGCGATAGCTGCCACAACGCTGATTTCTCGGGCCGCGACAATATCCCGCGCATTGCCAACCAGCGCGAGGACTACCTCGCCAAGACCATGCGCGAATACAAGGACAACTCCCGCCACGGTTACGATGCCACCATGGCCGATGTGATGCAGTCGATCTCCGAAGCGCAAATCGTGGAGCTGGCTTATTTTCTCGCAAGGGTGAAGTGACGTCGCGCGGGCTCCCCCGCGCGACGTCATTCCGGGGCAGGCCGGGCTGCACAGCGGACCGGAATGAGCCCGGAATCCCGACATGTTCAGCTCCCACTGTCATTCCGGGGCGCGGCTGGCACTTGCCGGACGCGAACCTCAGCCATTCCACTTGGAATGGTGGGGAATCTCGGAGTGTTTTGCGCTGAACATGCTGGGATTCCGGGTTCGCGTCCGGCAAGAGCCGGCCACGCCCCGGAATGACGAGTGTGGGGCGGCGAGCCAGCACCTAACATTTTTTCCTATTTCTTATTGACAATATCCCGCCATGGATTATTTTCCCCTTCGTCCGGCCCCGATGAGAGGGGCGAGCGCGATCGTCACGTTCGCGGGGCTGGATGCGGTGGACGCCGGAGATGCGGCGTTACGCGGTTTGGGGGTGACGTCTGTCTTCGGGCAGGACGGATCTGCGCCAGCACTGCCACTGGCAAGGAGACGGCCGATCTTGGGATGGAAAGACTCCCTGGACAGTGTGACGGACGACCAAGTCAAAACGCGTTCGGCTTACTCGCTTGAGGCTACCCTGTCCCTCCGCCCTGGGACATTAATTTTGGTGATGGGACCGTTCGCCATGGCAGATGTGCAGGCAACCGAAAAAACACCGTATGCGGAACGTCGGGCACTTGCTCGGCGCCTCCGAAAGTCCTGATGCACTCTAGATTGCGGAAGACCGCATTCGCATCAGGCCCAAGGGTGCAACGGGCACCCGGCGTTCCGCACGCCCTCTCGATTGAGGGTGGGAAGGAATGCTCATAGCTCGGACGCTTCGGCGCCGCGAGACTGCGAAATCGTGCCTGATTGGCAATCTCCGGCCGCCTGCGTTAACAAGCGACAAGCAATGGAGCACTGCATGAACGATCTCTGGCGCCTGTCGGCAACTGACCTCTCCGCACTCATTCGCGACCGCAAGGTGTCCGCCAAGGAGGCGACGGTGGCTGGCCTCGCACGGCTCGATGCTGTGAACCCTGCCATCAATGCCGTGGTCGACCATCGACCCAATGAGGCGCTGGCACGGGCGGATGCGGTCGATGCGGCGATTGCGCGCGGCGACGATGTCGGTCCGCTCGGCGGCGTGCCCATCACCGTCAAAGTGAATATCGACTACGCGACCTATCCGACATCGAATGGCGTGAAGATCCAGAACGAGATCATCGCCAAGACCAACAGCCCGGTGATCGACAATCTGCTGAAGGCTGGCGCCGTCATCATCGGCCGCACCAATTGCCCGGCATTTTCCTATCGCTGGTTCACCACCAATCAGCTCTATGGTGATACCAAAAACCCGCGCGATCCCTCGCTGACGCCGGGCGGATCATCAGGCGGCGCAGGCAGCGCGGTCGCCGCCGGCATCGGTCATATCGCTCATGGTACCGATATCGCGGGCTCGATTCGCTATCCCGCTTATGCCTGCGGCGTGCACGGGTTGCGTCCCACGCTCGGCCGCATCGCGGCTTACAATCAGGCGCTGCCCGAGCGCATCATTTCCGGCCAGATCACCGCGGTGTCCGGCCCGCTGGCGCGCACCATCAACGATGTCCGTCTTGGCCTCGCCGCGATGTCGCAGCCCGACGCGCGCGATCCCTGGTGGGTGCCGGCGCCGCTCGAAGGACCGACGCGCGAGAAGCGTGCCGCCATGTGCTTACGGCCTGATGGTCTCGCCATCACCGCCGACGTCGAAGCTGCCGTGCGCGATGCCGGCAAGCGGCTGGAGCGGGCAGGGTGGGTCGTCGAGGAAGTCGAGAACACGCCGGCCCTGCGCGAGGCCGCCGCCTTGCAGACGCAGCTCTGGTTCGGCGATGGCTATCAGGGCATGCTGGATGCGGCCGAACGCGAGGGCGATCCCGCAGCACTGGTCTGTCTGCGCGGACAGAAGGACAAGCTCAAGGACTTCGAGAATGGCGGCCTGTCCCGCGCGCTGGTGCGCCGTTCCACCTTCGTGCGCGACTGGGAAATGTTCTTGCAGCGCTATGCCGTGGTGCTGATGCCGATGTCCGGAGAGCTGCCGTTCCCGGATCATCTGGATATGCAGGGCCAGGAAGGCTTCGATCGCGTCTGGGCCGCCCAGATGCCGCAGATTGGCATTCCCTTCATGGGCCTGCCGGCGCTGAGCGTCGCCACAGGCCTCGTCGGCCGTGCGCCGACCGGCGTGCAGGTCGTGGCCGGCCGTTACCGCGAGGATCTGTGTCTGCTGGCCGGCGAAGCCATCGAGGCCGGCGGTACCCCGCCGATGCCTTGCGACCCCGTGACGGCCTGAGAGGGATCAGTGTGATGACCGGCATCTCCGATTTTTCTGCGAACGCACTGACAGGTGAGCCTGTCGCGCTCAAGCAGTTCGAAGGAAAGGTGCTGCTGATCGTCAATACCGCCAGCGCCTGCGGATTCACGCCGCAATATGCGGGGCTGGAGAAACTGCAGCAGGATTTTGCGCCGCGCGGATTTTCCGTGCTGGGCTTTCCCTGCAATCAGTTCGGCGCACAGGAGCCCGGCGACGCCAAGGCGATCGAGAGCTTTTGCGAGGCCAATTACCACATCACCTTCCCACTGTTTGAGAAGATCGACGTGAATGGCGCCGGGGCGCATCCATTGTATAATTACCTGAAATCTGAAAAGTCCGGATTGCTGGGTTCGGGGATCAAATGGAATTTTACCAAATTCCTGATCGACCGTTCCGGACGGGTCGTCGAGCGTTTTGCGCCGACCGCCAAACCTGAATCACTGCGAGAGAAAATCGAGGCGCTGCTATGACCGACAACACCAATGCATCAGCCGATCTGCCTGATCGCCTGTCCACCGATCCGCGAAGCCCGTTCTACAATGCCGAAGTGCTGCAGCGCGATGTCGGCATTCGCTTCAAGGGTGCCGAGAAGACCAATGTCGAGGAATATTGCGTCAGCGAAGGCTGGGTGAAGGTGCCCGCCGGTGCGGCAAAGGACCGGTACGGCAATCCGCTGCTGATCAAGCTGACCGGCTCTGTTGAGCCGTATTTCCGCGACTAACGCCACGAAAGCGCCGAAAGCCCTGCTGCAGGAAGCTGACCTGTTCGCAGCAGGCGCTGACTAGCAAAAAGGCGTTGCCCGCATAAATTTGAAGCTTAAAGTAATTGCAGTTTCCGGCTAGGCTGCGTCCGTCAGCATGATGGACACAGTCGGGCCGTCGTGATTGCAATGCGTGCATGGCAAATGAAGGACCGGGAATGCAGGTGGTGTCGCTACGTTCGGACGCTCACGCCGAGTCGGAACCTTTATCCGGCCGCAAACCAGCTTCAGCCATGATCGAAATCGATCACGTCTCGCAGCGCTTCCAGACCTCCGGCAAGCAAAGCCATCTGGCGCTGTCGGATATCAACCTCACCATCGAAGACGGCGCCTTCGTCTCGATCCTCGGCCCATCGGGCTGCGGCAAGTCGACCTTGCTCTATATTGTCGGCGGCTTCGTGCAGCCCACCGATGGCGTCGCCAAGGTGAAGGGCAAGGCGATCACGGGACCGGGCCCCGATCGCGGTCCGGTGTTTCAGGAATTCGCGCTGTTTCCGTGGAAGAACGTGCTCGGCAATGTCATGTATGGCATGCGCCAGCAGGGCATGAAGAAGGCTGAAGCCGAAACGCGCGGCCGCAAGCTGCTCGAGATGGTCGGCCTCAAGGGCTACGAGAATTTCTATCCGAAAGAACTCTCCGGCGGCATGAAGCAGCGCGTCGCGATCGCGCGCACGCTGGCCTACGATCCTGCCGTGCTCTTGATGGATGAGCCGTTCGGCGCGCTCGATGCGCATACCCGCACGCGGCTGCAGAACGATCTGCTCGACATCTGGGATACACAGCGCAAGACCGTGCTGTTCGTCACGCATTCGGTCGAGGAAGCCGTCTATCTCTCCGACAAGGTGATCGTGATGTCGCGCTCGCCGGGCAGCATCAAGGAAATCGTCGATATCGATCTGCCGCGGCCGCGCAAGCGCGCCGATCTGCTGCTCGACGCACGGTTCCAGAAATACATCGTCGATATCGAGAAGATGATCGACGACGGCAAGGACCATCTGTGATGACCATGCGCGGGGTGCTCAAGACACTTTCGCCATTGTTCGCCTGTATCGGCTTGCTGTGTGTCTGGCAGATTGCCTCGCTGCGGCTGGATACCGAAAGCTTCCCAACGGCATTGGAGTCGATCAAGGCCATTCCGTCGATCCTCGGGGACAAGGGATCGCTGCTGAACATTCTCGATTCCATCCGTCGTATGGCCATCGGCCTCGTGCTCGCAGTGATGTTTGCGATCCCGCTCGGTCTGCTGATGGGGCGCATCAAGGCTGTCGCGGCCTTCTTCAATCCGCTGATGATGATCATCTATCCCGTGCCAAAAGCAGCGCTAATGCCCATCATCATGCTGTGGATGGGCGTCGGCGACGTCTCCAAGATCCTAGTTATCTTCCTCGGCGTCAGCCTGCCGATCATCTATCACGCCTTCCAGGGCTCCAAAGCCGTCGAAGAAAAGATGCTGTGGTCAGGGGCGGCGATGGGCATGTCGGCGCCAATGCGCATGCTGCGTATCGTGCTGCCCGCGGCGCTGCCGGAAATTCTCACGGGCTGCCGCACCGGGCTCGTACTGGCGCTGATCACCATGATCACCTCGGAGATGATCGCGCGCCAGTCCGGCGCCGGCAACATCCTGTTCAACTCGCTCGACATGGCGCAATACGACACGGTGTTTGCGATGATCCTGATCATCGGCGCCATGGGCATCATCTTCGATGCGGCCTTCGAGAAGCTTCGCCTGTCGCTGGTGCGCTGGTCGCAGCCGCGCGACGACATGCCTCTCAGCTTCACGTGAGCACGACATGAACCAGGAACGCATCAATTCGGTTCTGCTGGGCATCACGCCGATCGTGCTGTTCATCGCGCTGTGGCAGTCGCTGATCTCATTCGGCTTCGCACCGACGAGTTTGTTGCCACCGCCAGGCGCCGTATTCGGCAAGCTGGCGAAGGACTTCTTCAACGGCGACTTTCTGCACGATATCGCCGCAACACTGATCCGTCTGTTCGCCGGCTTCGGCATCGCCGTGGTCGTCGGCGTGTTCATCGGTCTTGCTGCAGCGGTCAGCCCGGCGGTCAATGCCGTGGTCAAGCCGCTGGTGCGCGTGCTGGCGCCGATCCCGAAGATCGCGCTGTATCCCGCGCTGCTGCTGATCCTCGGCTTCGACCACGCCTCCAAGATCACGCTGGTGACTGCCGACGCGCTGTTCCCGATCCTGCTCTCGACCTATTACGGCGCGTCGATGGTCGAGCAGAAGCTGATCTGGTCCGCGATGGCCGCCGGCACGCCGCGCTGGCAGATACTGTTCAAGGTGGTGCTGCCCGCCGCGATGCCATCGATCCTCACCGGCTGCCGCATCGGCCTCGTGATCTCCTGCATCGTGGTATTCCTCGCCGAGATGATCACCTCGACCGATGGCCTCGGTCACATGCTGGTGCAGGCCGCGCGCACGTTCCAGACCGTGGACATGTTCGTTCCGCTGATCATGATCTCGATGCTCGGTCTGATCCTGAACAGCCTGCTGCACTGGCTGCGCAGCTATCTGCTGCGCGGATTCCCGGAAGTGTGAAGACCTTCGATCAAAACACTCAGCCCTCATGGTGAGGAGGCGCCTATTCGGCGCCGTCTCGAACCATGAATGGATGTGCGGCCATCCTTCGAGACGCCGCGCAAGTGCGCGGCTCCTCAGGATGAGGGGCCGAGTTCGCAGTCGCTACAAAACCGGCGGCTTCTGCAGCTGAAAGTGCTTCAGCAGATCGACGAATGCCGACAGCCGTCCCTCGCGATAGGCATCGACATCGAGACCTCCGTAATTGAGAAAGCCTTCGCCCGTCTTCAGGCCGATCTTGCCCTCGGCCATGTTGCGGCCGACGATCTCCGGTGACGAATAGCGATCGTTGTTCAGTGCACCGGTAAGGTACTTGCTGGCGTAATACAGAATATCACCGCCGCCCCAATCGACGAATTCAAGCAGGCCCAGTACTGCGAAGCGGAATCCGAAACCGTATTTGATCGCCTTGTCGATATCCTCGGGGCTCGCAACGCCTTCCTCGACCATGCGCGCGGCTTCATTCATAGCCATCGCCTGGATGCGCGGCACGATATAGCCGGGCGTCGCGGCGCAAACTACGGGGACCTTGCCGATGCCTTCGAGCATCTCCTTCACCCGCGCGGTGATTGCCGGATCGGTCTTGGCGCCGGCTGAGACTTCAACCAGCGGCACGAGATAGGCCGGGTTCAGCCAGTGTGCGTTGAGGAAGCGCTCGGGATGCTCGACGGCGCTGGAGATGTCATCGACGAGGATGGTCGACGTCGTCGATGCGATGATCGGCGTGGGGCCTGCGAGCTTTGACGCGCGGGCCAGCGCATCGCGCTTCTGGTCGAGCACTTCGGGCACGCCTTCGAAAATGATCGCCGAACCGCTCAGTGCGGCACCTGCGCCGGCTTCCGGCACGACACTGACGCGCGACACCAGCGTCTCGATATCAACCTCAGTGAGCAGGCCGAAACGCGCCATGCTGGCGAATGTCTTGCGGACCTCGCCGATCGCCTCGGCTTCGAGCGCCTTGAACTTGTCGAGGTCGCGCGCCTTGAAGTCGACGATCGCGACATTGTGGCCGGCATAGGCGAAGGCGACGGCAATGCCGCGGCCCATGCGGCCCGCGCCAAGACATGCGATGGCGGCACGGGCGCTCATGCGGCAAAGCCTTCGCGCAGTAGCTTCAGCAGCGCGGCCTGATCGAGATCGCCGAAGCCGAGGCTTTCAAGCGTGCGGCCGCCCTGCAGGAAATTTTCGCCACAGATCGCGCCGCCGATGGCGAGGAAGGCTTTGACCAGTGGTGTCTCGATGCCCGCGAGCGTGGCGCAGGACAGGAAGAACGACAGACCCGTGCGCAGATCCTCGCGCATGTAGCGGTGCTCGGTGAGCACGATTTGCTCGCGCCAGTCACCGCTGTCGGTGAGACGATCATGCGAGCCGCGGCCATACATCCACTCTTCGCCTTCCTTGGCGTAGTGATCCGCCAGCGGGAAATGCGCGCCGTTGTAGCCAAAGGCCTCGCGGATGGCGATGCGCTCGGCATCGAGCGCGTCGGTGACGCGGCGGATCGCGGGCTGCGTACCTTCCTTGTGAATGTCCCAGGTCGGAAAATGCTCAAGCGGCCCGGCATTCATGACGATGAGTGGCGGATGGATAATCGGACCGGCATTCATCAGCGCGCCAGACAACGCATCGCCGCATGGCTCGATCACACCGGGGAAGGCTTTGTCGATGACCTTGCAGGCATAGTCCATCATGTGAAGCGGGAACACGCCGGTCGGCAGACGCTTGGCGCGGATGGTGATGGCGACCTCGAACGGGCCGTGCTTACGCGCGAGCCAGGGCAGTGTACCGGTTTCCGCAAAGGCGACCTTGGCCGTGTTGCCGGCGTCATGTGCGGCCTTGGCAAAGATCATCGAGCCGAAGGTCGCCGGCGGCAGATAGACGACCTGACCATCCTTGAGATACGGCGCGATCCGCCTGGCGATATCAGGCTGCGCAAAGGCGGGTGCGGGGCACAGGATCAGTTCGACGTCCTTGATCGCTTCCGCAATGTCCGTCGTTACCAGCGTCAATTGCGTATCGTGCGTGCCCTGGGCATTCTTGACCTTGATGCGCGAGCCGGCCTTGTTGTGTTCGGCGACAGCCTCGGCGTCGCGGCGCCACAGGCGGACGTCATGGCCCTGCAGTGCGAAATCACCCGCGGCTGCGAACGAACCGTTGCCGCCACCCAATACTGCGATCTTCAATTGGTCTCTCCGTCGCTCGGCGTTGCCGCCTGAACCTGCTTCAGTTTGAAATGCTGCACCTTGCCAAGCGCGGTGCGCGGCAGGTCTGTGACGAACACGATGTCGCGCGGCTGCTTGTAGCGGGCGAGCTGCGTGAGAACATGGGCCTTCAGTGTCTCGGCGGTCACGCTGCAATTCGGCCGCAGCAGCACATAGGCGACTGGTACTTCCTGCCATTTCGGATCTGGCACACCGACCACGCCGCAATCGGCGACATCGGGATGTTCGAGCAGTACGCGCTCGACCTCGGCGGGATAGACGTTCTCGCCGCCGGAAATGATCATGTTCTTCTTGCGGTCGTGGACCCAGAAATAGCCGTCATCGTCGCGCGTGCCGATATCGCCGGTGCGATACCAGCCGTCATGCAGCGCCTCGCGCGTCGCGCCCTCGTTGCCCCAGTATTCGTAGAACACGTTCGGGCCGCGCACAGCGATCTCGCCGGTGGCAGTGGCAGGCAGTTCGTTGCCGTCGTCGTCGATGATGATGGCTTCGCAGCACAGGCCGGGCAAACCCGTCGATCCCGTACGCGACAGGTCGCCGCCCAGCCGCGTATAGACCGCGATCGGGCAGGTCTCGGTTGAACCATAGACCTGCAGCACGGGAATGCCGCGCGCTGTCAGGCGTTCGATCAGATGCGGCGGCACGATGCTGGAGCCGGTGGATACGGCCTTGAGGCAGGACACGTCGGTCGCAGCCCAGGCGGGATGCTCGCTCATGGCCTGAATGATCGCGGGTACCCAAACGGTCAGGGTGGGTCGCTCCCGCGTGATCGCTTCCAGCGTGGAGTCGGGTGTGAAGCGCGCATGGATTGTTACGGTAGCGCCGTGATGCAGCGCCGGCGTGGTCTGGATGTTCAGGCCGCCGACATGGAAGAAGGGCAGCACGGTCAGGACGTGATCGTCCGAGGTGATGCCATGCATGTGCTGGCTCATCACGCCGTTCCACAGCACGGCTTCCTGACGCAGCACGGCGCCTTTGGGGCGCCCTGTTGTGCCCGACGTGTAAACGATCAGCAGCGGGCAGGAGAGGTCGGTATGTGGATTGCGGCCATCGCCGGAGGCGCGGGATAGCAGTGTGTCGAATGTCTGGCCGGGGGCATCAGGCGCGAAATCGAGCGCGATCACGCGCGTATCCGGCAAGTCCTTCGCAAGCGAGGGCAGGATCGCCGCAAAGCCTTCTTCCAGCACCAGCACCTTTACCGAAGCATCGGACAGGATGAACAATTGCTCGGCGACCGCGAGGCGCCAGTTCAGCGGCACCATGATCGCGCCGAGGCGGGCGCAGGCATAGAGCAGAACCAGATAATCGGGCCGGTTCATGCTCAGGATCGCGACGCGGTCGCCGCGACCGACGCCGCATTCCGCCTTCAGTGCCTTCGCCGCTGCCTCGATCCGCGCGTTGAACGCGGCATAGCTGAGCGTCTTGCCCTCGAAATGAATCGCGGGCTTGTCGGGTGTAAATGCGGCATTGCGGGCGATGAGGCTGGAGAGATCCACGATTACTCGTCTTTCTCACCGGCCTCATAGAGTGCCTCGCGGCCGATACGGTCGAGGCAAAGCTCGGCGGTCCAGGGCAGCATCAGCGCACCGCAGCGGCTGTCGCGATAGATGCGCTCCAGCGGCAGCGTCTTCAGCATGGCCTGACCGCCGCAGGTGCGGATCGCCAGTGCCGCAAGTTCGTTGGCGCCTTCCATTACGGTGTACTGGGCGGCGTAGGCGCGTAGCACCTGCTCCTTTGACGGATTGGCGCAGGCCTCGGTCACGGCCTGGAACCAGGTCGACTTGAGCTGCTCGAGCTTGATCTGCATCTGCGCCACGGCGATCTGCTTGGTCGGATACATCCGGCGCTTGACTGGCGGCATGCCCGGGATTTCGCCGCGGAGATACTTCACGGTGAAATCGTACGATGCCTGCGCGAGACCGACGTAAGTCGGCGACAGCGTCAGGAACATGTGCGGCCAGCGCATCGCGGCCTGGAAGTAGACGCCGCGCGGCATCAGCGCTGCATCTTCCGGCACAAACACGTCCTTGAAGATCAGCGTGCGGGAGACCGTGCCGCGCATGCCGAGTGGATCCCAGTCGCCGACGACGGAGACGCCTTCGGACTTGGCGGAAATCGCCAGATACAGCGTGTTGCGGCGCGAAGCCTTCTCTCCCTCAGCGACCTCGGTGCAGAGCACGCCGTAGTAATCGGCGAAGCCCGACAGCGAGGCGAAGATCTTCTTGCCGTTGACGATCCAGCCCCCCTTGACGGGCTTGGCTTCGGTGCCGAATGCAACGCCGCCTGCGGCGGCTGCGCCACCTTCCGAGAACGGCTGCGAATAGATCGCGCCGTCTTCGACGATGCGCTTGTAGTGGATGGCGCGGCGGCGGTGCTGTTCGGCGCGCATCTGGTCATCCATGTCGAGGTCGTCGGCCAGCGGGCCGGACCACAGCGTCGAGCAGACATGCATGTTCCAGGTCAGCGCGGTGGCGCCGCAATAGCGGCCGATTTCGGCAGCAGCGAGCGAATAGGTCTGATAGCCGGCGCCCGACCCGCCATTGGCTTTCGGGATCGAGATGCCCAGCAGACCCGCCTTGTGCAGGTCCTTGTAGTTCTCCAGCGGGAAGGTGGCCTCGGTATCCCACTTCGCCGCACGGCCGGCGAAATTGGCCTGTGCGAGCTCGCGCGCCTTGGCGATCAGCCCGGCCTGTTCGTCGTCGAGACGATAGGCCTTCGGATCGAACATCGGCTTGTCGAGAACGATGCTGTCGAGATCGGGCTTGCTGGCAGGCTTGTTCATGAAGATGACCCCGAAAGGTTGTGGCTGGTTTTGAGGAAGTCGGCGAGCACTTCGTTGAATTCGCGCGGGCATTCGAAACTGGCGAGATGCCCGACGCCTTCAAGTTCGACATAGGTCGCGCCCGGCACGAGTGTGGCCATCTTGGCCATGGTTTTCGCGGGCGCGTTGTTGTCTTTCGATCCAGTTAGGACTAAAGTCGGTATTTTGATGTCCGCAATGTTCTTGCGCAGATCGAAGCCGATCATCGCCTTCATCGAGGCGCGATAGGTGTCGGGCTTCACAGACGCCATGCAGTCGCGTGCGAGTTCTAGGCCGGCAGGATCCGGATTGTCGCCGATCAGGCCTGCCACCAGCTTCGGCGCCATCGAGACCATGGTCTCGCCGCGGTCGAGCGGGCCAAGCCGGGCGTCGATGAAATTCTTCTGCCATTCGCCGTCGGAGCTGCCGAAGGCCGACGTGGTCTGCGCCAGCACGATGGCGCCGGCGAGATCGGGATAGTCCACCATGAAGCGCTGCACGATCATGCCGCCGATGGAGTGGCCGACCAGCACCGGCTTCCTGGCGCCAATCTGCACGAGGAAATCCTTCAGGGCTTCGGCGAAGGCCGGGATGCTGGGCGCCGGTAGCTGTGCTGAGCCGCCATAGCCCGGCATGTCCCAGCCGATGGCGTAGTAGCGGTCGCCGAATGCTTCGAGCTGGTGGCGCCAGCCGCGACCGGCACCGCCGATCCCGTGCAGAAACACCAGCGGCGTTGCTGCGGAATCGCCTTTGGCTTCAAAGCCGAAGCGGCCGTCCTTCGTCGTCAGGGCTGCAGAATTTGGCACGCATAGGCCTCCTGTGCTGTCGGACAAGGTGATCCTAGCATGTCCGAAATATATGAAAAGCGATAGTTTTAGACTTAAAGGGTTGTGGATTGCCTCATCCGGAGGCACGTCGTTGTTAGGGGTCGGGTCTCCGAGTGATGGACCCTGCGCCTTCCGCTTGGCGATGTTGTGATGTTCGGCCATCGCCCTTGTCCGAAATTTCTTTAGGTTTAAAACAATGTCGATTGCCTATGCATCGAGGGAGGAAGCCATGTCCGATCAGTCATTTTTGTCCTGGCCGTTTTTCGAGGACCATCACCGCGAACTGGCCACCGGCCTGTCGCGCTGGGCCAAGGCGATATTGCCCGGTCTGGTCAATCATCATGACGTCGATGGCTCCTGCAAACGTCTGGTGAAGGCGCTTGGTGATGGAGGCTGGCTGCGCGCGGCAGTACCGGCGAGCCATGGCGGAATGTTTCCAACCTTTGACGTGCGCTCGCTATGTCTGATCCGCGAAACGCTGGCCTATGAGACTGGTCTCGCAGACTTTGCCTTTGCGATGCAGGGATTGGGCACCGGCCCGATCAGCCTGTTCGGTTCGGAAGCGTTGAAGTCGCGCTATCTGCCGCGCGTCGCCAGCGGTGAGGCCATTGCAGCTTTCGCATTGTCAGAGCCCGATGCAGGTTCGGATGTCGCTGCGATGACGACGACGGCGATGCCTGATGGTCCGGATCATGTCCGCATTAATGGCCTCAAGACCTGGATCTCCAATGGCGGCATTGCCGACCAGTATGTCGTGTTCCTGCGCACCGGCGAATCCGGCGCGCGTGGCATCAGTGCTTTCGTCGTCGATGCCGATACGCCCGGCTTCACCATTGCGGAGCGCATCGATGTGATCGCGCCGCATCCGCTGGCCACGCTGAAATTCGAGGATTGCCGCGTGCCTCTGGCGAACCGTATCGGCAAGGACGGCGAAGGCTTCAAGGTCGCGATGGCGACGCTCGACGTGTTTCGCTCGACCGTCGGTGCTGCCGCGCTCGGCCTCGCACGACGCGCGCTCGATGAAGCGCTGCATCGCTCGGTCACGCGAAAAATGTTTGGCCATACGCTGGGCGATCTTCAGCTGACGCAAGCGGGACTCGCGGAGATGGCCACGTCCATCGATGCATCGGCCCTGCTTGTCTATCGCTCGGCCTGGACCAAGGATCAGGGCGCGGCGCGCATCACACGCGAAGCCGCCATGGCCAAGATGTTCGCGACCGAAGCGGCACAGACAGTGATCGACCGCGCGGTTCAAATCTTCGGCGGCATGGGCGTGCAGTCGGGCGTCAAGGTCGAGGAGCTCTATCGCGAGATTCGCGCGCTGCGCATCTATGAAGGCGCAACCGAAGTTCAGAAGGTCATCATCGGTCGCGAGCTGATCAAGGCGGCGCAGACCAATTGAGCGGAAAAGGCGAGCCGATTGCGGCTCGCCTGACACCTCACGCGGCTGTCGCCTCCGCTTTGTAGTTCGGAGCCGACGCAAGAAACCGCGCATAGGCGTCCGCATCTGGCGGCGTGAATTTCTCCACCAGCGTGCTGCGCCGTTTGCTGGTGGCGCCCATGTCGTCGAGCAGTTCGTCGAAATGCTTGAAGTGATAGGGCGCCACGCATAGTCCGCCATAAACGCCGGCTGCGGGCCGTTCGACGCGTTTGAAATGCAGCATCTTGTCCATATCCGCATGCATCTGAGCGGCGGTCGGCTGTTTCGCCAGCTTGCCGTCGGCATAGCGCACCAGCCAGTTGGCGGCCATTTCCGCCGTCAGCACCGAGCAGAAGCTGGAGTTGAAGCCGACAAATCCCATGTCTGGCAGATCCGGATTGGCAATGACGCGATACAGCCGATACTGCCCGTCGTCCTGGATGAGCTTGTCGCGATATTGCTGCGGCAGGAACGGTACGCCGAGTGTGAAGCCGATAGCCAGCACGGCAACGTCAGCTTCGACGCGCTGGCCTGATGACATCACAATGGTCTTGCCGTCGTAGTGATCGAAGGTACCGCGGATGGCCTTGATGCGTCCGTCGGCAACCATCGGGAAGAAGTTAGGTGTAGCGATCGGTACCGAGCAGTTGATGCCGTCCTCGATACGGCCTTCCGGCACCATGTCGCATTTCTTGAGCTTGAGCTGGGTCTTCAACATGGCCTCCAGCCCGCGCCAGTTGGCCCAGATGAATGGCTTGGCAATGGCGTGATTGAGTCGCGAGAGCGCACTCAGGCCCCAGCCCCGAAACATCTCCTCCTGGGCGCGGATATAGAGGATGCGCTTGAAGTTGATCAGGCCGCCGATGAAATAGGGAATGCGCCAGACCGGCTCGCGATAGACGAAGGTAACGGCGCTGGCGCCGGCATTGACCGAATGCACGGCGATATCGGTGGCCGATTTCGAGCCGCCCAGCACGATGACCTTCTTGCCTTTGACGATGGATGAATCCGTGTGCTCGGCCGAATGCAGGATCACGCCGCCGGCGGCCTTGAACGCGTCTTCGCCGGGATGATGCAGTTCCTTGCGCTCGTTGAATTGCCCGGTGCAGACCGCCACGAAATCGAATGTTTCCTGCGCGGTGTTGCCAGCCGCATCGCGTGTCTCAAGCGTCCAGCCGGGGAGTCCATCTTCGCGGCGTTTCATGCTCACGACGGTCGTGTTGAAACGCATCAGCGGGATCAGATTATAGTCGCGTGCATAGTCTGTGAGATAGGCATGGACCTGCGGTCCCTTCGGCCATTCCGGATAGTTCGCCGGCATCGGCTTGCCGGTGAACCGATAGAGTTCCTTGGGGCTTTGGGTCTGCACCTCCGGATAAGAGCGGGCGGGCTCCCATACGCCGCCGAGATCGCCACTGCGCTCCAGCACCGTGACCTTGTGCCCGTGCGCCGTGAAGGATTTGGCGGCGGCAAGGCCCGCAATGCCGGCGCCGATGACGCACACACTCTTCTGTTTGACCATGGCTCGTCTCCTGTCTGAATGCAGCGCTGCATCGCGGGCGTGCGGGCTCACGCGCGCAGACGGGTGTCTGCGCGGAACGACCGCGATGCGTGAAAAAAACTGGGTTCGGCTGTTGACGCCTAGTCGTTGGCTTCCGGTGGCAGGAAGTTCACTTCATGCTCAGCGGAGACCCGCACGATGGCTTCGATGTCGCTCATGTTGTGCAATTGCCTGAACAAGGCTTCGAGCTTCTGTGTCGGCGACACCCAGAACAGCGCGCGAGCCGGTTTGTCCGACTTGTTGAAATAGCCATGCGGAATGCCGCGCGGCAGGCGGACGAGGTCGCCGGCATGGGCGCGGACCCACTGGCCGTCGAGCTTGAGGTCGAGAATACCCTCCTGCACCAGGATGAACTCTTCCTGGGTCGGATGGATATGCACCGGCACGAACTGACCGGGATCGCTGTTGGTCTCGAAGGCAAAGGTGGAGTCGGTCACGGCCTTTGGAAAATAGACCTGCCCGAGAATATTCCACGTGGTGCCCCCATATCCGGTGCCGTTCTGGGTGATGCCTTTTTCAAGTGCCGCCATGGTCCTGCTCCCTTGGGTTTCACGTCTGCAAGGATGCTGCGTGACCTCGGGGTCTGTCTCTAGCCGTTGAACGAATCCGCTATCCAAACGACGAAATAATTACCGGCGCAGGCGGGGCGCGCGTACGCTGCGCTGCACACTCATCTTTGGTAGGTGCCGGCCTGCGCATTCGTTGTGCAGCACGGCAACATTTGCGGCGGGGCGCCGACTATGCGGCGTGACGGGACATGGATAGTCTAGGCTTCAAATAACGCAGGCGATCGGACCATGGTGTTGGACGCAGCCGTATCAGGGAATGCCCAGCCGGCCCGCGCCGCAAGGCTTGCGGCATTCTCTCGTGTGTTCACGACGGATATCGACGAGGCTGCCGATTCGATCGGGCGTATTTTTTGTCCGCATGCGCTGGACCCGTTACAGCGCTCCCGGCAAGATTTTCATGCGCTCCATAACTGTGCGGCGTTCGATGGCTTCTCGGTGAACTACGTCTCCTATGGTGGCTCGGTGGCGATCGATCCCGGCTGTCTCGATCGCTTCTTCTTGCTGCAAATCCCGATGCATGGCGGTGCCCGTATCAATACGGGTGGCCGGACGATCGAAGTGTCGGCAGGGCGTTCCGCGTCCTTGCTGTCGCCGACCATGCCGACAAAAATGGTCTGGCAGGGCGACTGCGCCAAGCTGATCCTGCTGGTTGAACGACGGCTCGTCGAGGAGCGCGCGGCGGTGCTGGCGGAGAAATCTGGTGCCGTGATCGAGTTCGATCCGCAGGTCGATCTGAATACGCCGTTCGGTCTCGCGATCCGGTCCCAGATCGAATATCTGGTCGATCTCGCGGAGCATCGCGGACCCGGACAGCAGATCTCGCCGATGATGGCGGCGACCCTGCGTGACTCCGTGATTGGACTGCTGCTGACCGGTCAGCGACATACGCTGACCGACACCATAGATCGCTCCCTGGCGCGCCTTGGTCCGCTGCCATCAGTGCTGAGAAAGGCACGGGACTATCTTCAGGTCCATGCCACTGAGCCGCTCGATCTCGATCGGCTCGCGCGCGCGGCTGGCATCGGGATACGTTCGCTGCAGCTCGGCTTTCAGAAGCATTTCGGCATGTCGATTTCCGATGCGCTGCTCGATATCCGGCTGACGCATTTGAATGCACGACTGTTGCGGGCGGCACCGGGCGAGCGGGTCATCGATATGGCCTTCGATCTCGGCTTTACCCATCCGAGCCGGATGGCCAGCTTCTACCGTGCCCGTTATGGCGAGAGCCCGTCGGATACGCTCCGCCGCAGCCGCTAGCAGCATGGCCTGCCTGTTTCTTGCAAAAGCTTGAAGTCTAAAATAATATCCAGGCAGGCTCATGGAGAGCCTGCGGAAGGTGATGCATGTCCGGACTGTCTCGCTCCTCCCACGCTCTGGTGACCGGCGGCGGCCGCGGCATCGGCCGCGCCATTGCAGCATCGTTGGTGCAGGCCGGCGCGACGGTCACCATCATGGGCCGCAATCTCGCGGTGCTGAATGAAGTCGTCGCTGCCGGTGAGGCGCATCATGCGATCACGGCGGACGTCTCCGATCAGGCCGCGCTGAATGCCGCGATTGCGGATGCCGCGAAACGCCAGCCGATCGATATTCTGGTGGCGAATGCGGGTGCCGCGGAATCCGCGCCTTTCGTGAAATCAGATGCCGCGCTGTTCCAGCGCATGATGGACGTCAATTTCATGGGCGTCGTCTATGCGACGCAGGCTGTGCTGCCCGAGATGGTCAAGCGCAAGAGTGGCCGCATCGTCGCGGTTGCTTCGACGGCTGGCCTCAAGGGCTACGGCTATGTCAGCGCCTATAGTGCAGCGAAGCATGCTGTCATCGGCCTCGTGCGCTCGGTGGCGCTGGAAGTCGCGAAAAGCGGTGTCACTGTGAATGCTGTGTGCCCAGGCTTTACCGAGACTGATCTGCTCGAAGGCAGCATCGACAACATCATGAGCAAGACTGGCCGTACGCGCGAACAAGCTGTTGCCGAATTGGCGAAGCACAATCCGCAGAGCCGTCTGGTGACGCCCGGCGAAGTCGCCGATGCCGTATTGTGGTTGTGCGGCGCCGGCGCCAGTTCCATCACCGGCCAGAGCATCGCCGTCGCTGGCGGCGAAGTCTGATCGAACCGCAACAACAAGAACCGAACAAATTACCGGGAGCCAATATGTCAGTCATGGTCAAGAACACGGTCGCCAATCCCGTCACGCTGCCGCTGGCCGAGTTCAAGCCTGAGCATTTCCTACTGGCGGTGGCCGATGGCATCGCGACGGTGACGCTGAACCGGCCGGAACGCAAAAATCCGCTGACCTTCCAGAGCTACCGCGAACTGACGGATTTCTTCCGCGCCTGTGCGATGGATGACGACGTCAAGGTTGTGGTCGTCACCGGTGCCGGCGGCAACTTCTCGTCGGGCGGCGACGTATTCGAAATCATCGGCCCGTTGATTGAGATGAACACCAAGGATCTGACGGCCTTCACGCGCATGACCGGCGATCTGGTCAAGGCGATGCGCGCCTGCCCGCAGCCGATCATCGCCGCAGTGGAAGGCATCTGCGCCGGCGCCGGCGCCATCATGGCGATGGCCTCCGACATGCGTCTGGCTGCGACCGGCACCAAGGTCGGATTCCTGTTCAACAAGGTAGGCCTCGCCGGCTGCGACATGGGCGCCTGCGCGATCCTGCCGCGCATCATCGGCCAGTCCCGTGCGTCGGAGCTGCTCTATACCGGCCGCTTCATGACGGCCGAGGAGGGCGAGCGCTGGGGCTTCTTCAGCCGCATCGTCGCGCCTGCAGAGGTGCTGAGCCAGGCGCAGACACTGGCCAGGCAGATTTCCGAAGGCCCGACCTATGCCAACACCATGACCAAGCGCATGCTGTCGATGGAATGGGCGATGTCGGTGGAAGAGGCGATCGAAGCCGAGGCGGTGGCGCAGGCGCTATGCATGACCACGGAGGATTTCGCCCGCGCGTTTCATGCCTTCGCGAACAAGCAGAAGCCGAAGTTCGAGGGTAATTGAGACACACGCACCGTCATGCCCCGGGCTTGACCCGGGCATCCATCTTTGGCGGCAATGCGGGTGGTAAGATGGATGGCCGGGTCAGGCCCGGCCATGACAGAGTTTTCAACAAGTCGCCTCGCGCGGGCGCGAGCAAATTCAAGATGCATCGCGCCGATTGACAATTTGATGTGCATCAAAGCTGGCGAATTGCCGGTTTGTCAGGCTTGCCAGGAATTGTTTTAGGTTTAAAATATCTCCATCCAGGCACGACTGCGGAGGCTGTCATGAAGATCGCGATTATCGGTGGCGGGCCGGCGGGCCTCTATTCTGCGATCCTGCTGAAGAAGCAGCGGCCGCAGGCAGAGATCACGGTCTATGAGCGCAACCGCCCTGACGACACCTTCGGTTTCGGTGTGGTGTTCTCCGACGCCACCCTCGACAATTTCGAGAAATACGATCTTCCGAGCTATCAGCGCATCACCCAGGAATTCGCGTACTGGGACGATATCGCCGTGCACTTCCGCGGCACTGTCCACCGCGTCGGCGGCAACGGCTTCTGCGGCTGTTCGCGCCGCACGCTGCTGATGATCCTGCAGGATCGTGCCCGTGAACTCGGCGTCCATCTGCTGTTCGAAGTCGATATCACCGACGAAGCACGTTTCGCCGATGCCGATCTGATCGTGCTGGCTGATGGCATCAACAGCCACTTCCGTAACAAGTATATCGAGCACTTCGCGCCCGAAGTGGATTTGCGTTCGAACAAGTTCACCTGGATGGGCTCGACCAAGCCGCTCGATGCCTTCACATTCCTGTTCCAGGAAACCGAGTGGGGTCCGTTCATCGCCCACGCCTATCAGTATGAGGCTGGCCGTTCGACCTGGATCTTCGAAACCGATCCTGAAACTTTCAAGCGCGCCGGCCTGGAAGGCCTCGGCGAGCAGGAATCCGCTGATTGCATGCACGATATCTTCAAGGGCTTCCTTGGCGACCACAAGCTGTTGATCAACCGCTCGATGTGGCGCAATTTTCCGATGATCCGCAACAGGCGCTGGGTCAAGGACAACATGGTGCTGCTTGGCGACGCCAAGGCGACGGCACATTTTTCCATCGGTTCGGGCACCAAGCTGGCGATGGAAGATGCCATCGCGCTGCATGATGCAATGGCGAAGGCCCCGACTGTTGAGGCCGGTTTGCACGACTACGAACACGGTCGCCGCGAGGAGGTCGAGAAGATCCAGCATTCAGCGGATGTGTCGCTGGTCTGGTTCGAGCACGTGGATCGCTTTTGGGATTTCGACCCCGTGCAGTTCGCTTTCGGCGTCATGACCCGTGCCAAGGCGATTACCTACGATAACCTGACGCTGCGCGCGCCGGACTTCGTCAAGGAAGTCGACAAGTCGTTTGCGCAGAAGGTGCGCGCGCAGGGCTTCGACGTCGATATTGATAAGCCGGAAGTGCCGATGTTCCAGCCGTTCAAGATGCGGGATATGGTGCTTGCCAATCGCGCCGTAGTGTCGCCGATGTGTATGTATTCGGCGGAAGAGGGCGTGCCGAACGATTTCCATCTGGTGCATTACGGCTCGCGTGCCATTGGCGGCGCAGGTCTCGTCTTCACCGAAATGGTCTGCGTCGGCCGCGACGCGCGCATCACGCCTGGCTGTGCGGGACTTTGGACCGACGAGCAGGAAGCGCAGTGGAAGCGCATTGTCGATTTCGTGCACAACACGTCCGCCGCCAAGATCTGTCTGCAGCTCGGCCATGCCGGCCGCAAGGGCGCGACCAAATTGATGTGGGACGGCATGGACCGTCCGCTCGCCGATGGCGCATGGGACATCGTCTCGGCGTCGCCGCTGCCTTACTATCCGGACAGTCAGGTGCCCGCGGAAATCGATCGCGCCAGCATGGATCGTGTGAAGGCGGAGTTCGTCGCCGCGGCCATCCGCGGCGAGCGCTGTGGCTTCGACATGCTTGAGATGCATACGGCGCACGGCTATCTGCTGGCGAGTTTCCTGTCGCCGCTCACCAACAAGCGCACCGATGAATATGGTGGCTCCCTGGAGAACCGTCTGCGCTTCCCGCTCGAAGTGTTCACGGCGATGCGTCAAGCGTGGCCGGCACACAAGCCGATGTCGGTACGTTTCTCGGCGACCGACTGGGCCGAAGGTGGCAACACCGGTGACGATGCGGTGCAGATCGCCCGCGCCTTCGCCGAAGCCGGTGTCGATCTCGCCGATATCTCGACAGGCCAAACCGTCAAGGAGTCGCGTCCGATCTACGGCCGGATGTTCCAGACGCCGTTCTCGGATCAAGTCCGCAACGAGGCCCGCGTTGCCACTATGTGCGTCGGCAACATCACGTCCGCCGATCAGGTCAATACGATCCTGGCCGCCGGCCGTGCGGACCTCGTCGCGCTTGGTCGTCCGCACCTGACCGACCCGTCCTTCACCATCAAGGCGGCCGCCTGGTATGGTGCAAAGGATGCCTATTGCCCGCCACAATATATGCCCGGCAAGGATCAGATTTTCCGCAACAGCGTCAGGGACAAGCAGGATTTCGAAGACCTGAAAATTAAGGCTAAGCCGAAGACCCGCGCCGAGATGCGGGCGGAGGCCGCCAAGCCACTTGCGGCTGAATGACTGGGCATGCGAGTTTATTGATCACAAACGTAGGATGGGTAGAGCGAAGCGAAACCCATGACTGCGGCGCGTATCGTTGATGGGTTTCGCAAGGGCTCTACCCATCCTACGGCATTGTATCGAGTGGAGTTGAGCTGATGAAAGCAATCATCGTGGGCGGCGGCGTTGGCGGTCTGACCACCGCCTTGATGCTGCGGGCGCGGGGCATCAATTGCGAACTCTACGAACAGGCTGACTCAATCCGCGAACTCGGCGTTGGCATCAACACGCTGCCACACGCGATCCGCGAACTCGCTGGTCTCGGTCTGCTCGATCGCCTCGATGCGGTGGCGATCCGCACCGATGAGCTGCATTATCTCAACCGTCACGGGCAGGAAGTCTGGCGCGAGAAGCGCGGCTTCGGCGCCGGCCATGACGTGCCGCAATTCTCGATCCATCGCGGCCGCCTGCAGAGTGCGATCCATCGTGCGGTGGAAGAGCGCCTTGGCGCCGAGGCGATTCACACCGGTCGTCGCCTGGGTCACTTCACGCAGGACGAGGGGGGTGTCACCGCCTATTTCTTCGATCGCAATAACAACCATGTCGAAACCGCGCGGGGCGATATCCTGATCGGCGCTGATGGCATCCATTCGAAGGTGCGCAGCACGCTGTTCCCGAACGAGGGACATCCGGTCTGGAATGGCCTGATGCTGTGGCGCGGTGCGCGCGACTGGCCGGCTTTCCTCACCGGCAACTCGATGATCGTCGCCGGCGGTCTCCACGCCAAGGTCGTGATCTATCCGATTGCCGAAGGTGAGACGCCGGGCAACCGGCTGACCAACTGGGCCGTGCTGGTGAAGACCGGCGAGGGGGGCACGCTGCCGCCGCGCCGCGAGGACTGGTCACGTCCCGGCAAGCGCGAAGAACTGATGCCGCATGTGGCGCGTTTCAATGTGCCCCATATCGACGTGCCGGCGCTGATCACGGCAACCCCGGAATTCTGGGAATATCCCTGCTGCGACCGCGACCCACTGCCATACTGGTCGGGCGGCCGCGTCACGCTGCTCGGCGACGCCGCGCATCCGATGTATCCGGTCGGCTCGAACGGTGCCTCCCAGGCGATCCTCGATGCGCGCGCGCTGGCTGACTCGCTGGCCCATGCCGAACATCCGCGCCAGGCGCTGATGGCCTATGAGCGCAAGCGCCTGCCGATGACCGCGGAGATCGTGCGCTCCAACCGTCGGGGCGGTCCGGAAGGCGTCATTGACGCCGTTGAACAGATTGCGCCGGATGGCTTCGACAATGTCGAGAATGTCCTGAGCTACGCGCAGCGCGAAGCCATCGTGAAGGGCTACGCGCATAAGGCTGGCTTTGCGGGGCAGCCCGGGCTGGCCGTGGTGAACGGCTGATCTAGCTCGCTGCAAATCGAGAATTTAGCTTTCGTCATGCCCGGGCTTGTCCCGGGCATCCACGTTTTGGGCGCCGCTTAAGATGTAGATGGCCGGGACAAGCCCGGCCATGACGTCGATGATGGTATGTGGCTGAACGAAGAGCCGCGCTTAGGCGCCGGGAGGCGGCGGCAGGAAGTGGATGTTGTATTCGGCAGCGAGCGCCACCACGTCTTCGGGCTTCTGTTCCTTCATATTGTGGATCGCCCAGAACAGGTCATAGAGCCGGCGGCTCGGCGAGACCCAGAACAGCACCTTCGCGTTCTGATCGGACTTGTTGAAGATGCCGTGCGGAATTCCGCGCTGCAGGCGCACCAGATCGCCCGGCGTGGCCGAAGTTTCGGAGCCGCCGAGGAAGAAGTCGAGCTTGCCTTCGAGAATGTAGAGATACTCATCCTGGTCGGGATGGATGTGCGGCGGCACGAAGGTGCCGGGCGGGAAGGTGGCGTGCCACGAGAACGAATCCTCGGTGCAGTTCTTCGGCACATAGGTCTGGCCGAGGATGTTCCAGGTGATGCCCTGCATGCCTTCATTGGCGCGGGTGATGCCGGCGATCTCGGTCTTCATGGTTGGTCCTTCCTTGGGTCACGCATTACGACGCGTCGGGTGGTACTCGAAAACAGTTGATCAAACGTGGAGGAAACGGTCCTTCACGGTGGAGTCGTTCTTGAGCTGCTCGGATGTGC